>CBDCSU010000001.1:0-37277 GCA_965221775.1 Candidatus Latescibacterota bacterium
CCGTCGACGCGCGGTCGTCCTCGCGGGCCTGCTCGTCGGCCAGGGCCGCTTCCTCCCCCGGGGCGAAGGGCGAGGGGAAGGCCGGACCGCCGAAGAAGGGGTCGGTGACGCCGGTCACGCGCTCGCGGATCTGCCGGTCCCGGGTGGCGGCGGCAATGGCCGCATCGATGTCGGCGACGCCGGGCAGGGCCTGCGGCTGCCGCGCCTGCTCGAGGACGTCGCCCTGCTGCTGGAGGCGCTCGACCTGGGCCACGGCGTCGGAGACGAGCCCGAGGATCCGCGCCAGCTCGCGGCCGGCCTCGTCGGTGACGGCGCGGCCGCTCAAGACCTCGAGCACGTCGCGGATGGGTCCGGTGTCCTCGGTGTCGACCAGCTGCTGCAGGCCGCGGGTGAGCGCGAAGGCTTCCGCGGCGGTGATGTTCAGCTCCTCGCCCAGGGCCTTGACGTCGGTCAACAGCCGGCGCTCGTCCTGCACCGCGCGCAGGCCGCCGCGGCCGACGGAGCGCGGCGCGGCAGCGCCGACCAGGTCCTCGAAGGAGGCCAGGTCCGGGCGGCCGCGCAGACCTTCCAAGGTGTCATCGAGGCCGCGGGTGAACCCGAACAGCCCGCCGCGGGGGTCCAGCGGTTCGGCCGCGGCCTGCTGCAGCTGCGCCAGGGCGCCGGCGATGGACGTCTGCACGTCGACGAGGCCGCGGCCGATCTCCACGTCGAAGCGGATCGGGTCCTGGTTCCGCAGGGCCTGGATCTCGGCGTTGAGGCCGGCGGCCCCGTCTTTCGCGTCGTCGAAGATGCGGTCCAGGCGCTCGCCGGCCTCGGCGGCCGCGGAGATCTTGTCCTCGGCGTTGAGCAGGGCGTCCACGACCAAGGCACCGACAGCGGCCGCGCCGCCGGCGATCGCGCCGGCCGGCCCGAACACCGACAAGATCTGCGTCCCCTGTTGCGCGAAGATCGTCAGGGCCCGGGTGCCGCTCTGGGCCTGCACGGCCACGTCCTGGACCTGCAGGGCCACCCCGCCAAACGCGCCGCGCAGGGCGCCCATGTCGCGGCCGGCCCGTCGCGCGCCTTGGGAGGTGGTCTGCGCGGCCGCCTCGGTGTGCCGCGCGAACTGCCGGACCTCGCGGCCCATGGCCCGGAAGTCGGAGATGACCGAAGCCGAGTCCGTGTCGACGTCGATGTGGAGGTCGGCGACGCGGCCGGTGACCTGCGTCATCGTTGGGCTCCTCCGCGGCGGGCCTGCACCACGGCGCGCAGCTGCTCAGACAGTTTGTCGCGATAGGCCCGCAGGGCTGCGCCCTCGGACCGGACGGCGGCCGGCCGCAGCACCGGCCTCCTCCTCACCCCGCGCCAGGTGCGCCCCGAGCCCTTGCGCCGTCGCCGGCGGGTGCCTCGCTCGAGAAACAGCGCGTAGAAGACGAGGGGGTAGACGATGGTGACGGCGCGGTCCGAGGAGATCCGGACATGGAGGCGGTTCTGCGCCTTGCGGATCTCCCTGTTCCGGGAGGGCGCCGCGCGGCGGATCGTTCGCCTCAGCGCCCCGCGGCGCCGGTAGACGTTGGGCCCTACCCGACGGTTGCGCGGTCTTCGGGCCCTGCGGCCCCGGCGCCGACGCGGTGCCGCGCTGACCGGCGCGCCCTCGCGGGCCTCGTCGCGCACGACGACGCCGGCGGCGCGGACCCCGGCTTGGGCGCCCTGACGGACGGCGGTGGACAAGGCCAGCAGGGAGTCGAGGGTCCCCTTGACCCCTTCCACCCGCATCGCACGGATCGGCACCTCACGAGCCCTCCTCGTCGTCGCGGCGGACGGACTCGGCCCGGACCCACCGGTACGCGAGCCGGTACCACTCGGCCGCGCCGGCCATGGCCTGCAAAACGCGGACGTCGTCCTCGCGTTCGTTGAGCCTCGACAGCCAGCGCCACGCGGCCCACCCGGCCGCCTGCACGGCCAAAAGCTGCACCCCGATCCACGCGATCCGCTGTTGCCGGAGCCGCCGGAAGGCGTCGTGCAGCAGGCGCATCTCGAGCCGGGCCAGGTGGACGCTGGCCAGGGTGAGCTGCCAGCGCAGGGCGGACCGCCACGGCAGGGTCACCCCCGCAAGCGGCGCCTCGATCCTCGGCCGCTCCACGTCCCAGACGCCGGGCGGGCCGGCGGGTCCGGTGGGACTCCTCATGCGGCGGGCTCCACGGCGGCTTCGAGGTGAATGCTGATGCGGCGCTGGAGGTTCTCCAGGTATGGGACGGTGAACCCGACATCGCCGTTGACGTTGACGTGGGACGCGTTCGCGGTGTCGTCGACGTTGTAGAACACCGACCCCGCCGGGAACATCTTGCCCACGGTCAGGGCGGCTGCGTCGGCGCCGTCGGGGACGCTGCCCGGAGTCAAGCTGAAGCGATTGGTGCCGGCGCCAACGCGGTCGAAGGTCACTTGGTACTTGCCGTCCCAGGTGTCCATCTCCGCGCCGGCGTTCTCCTGCACGATGACGCGGCCGCTGAAGGCATCGGCGGCGATGTTGTAGTCGGGCAGATCGAAGATGACGACGAAGGGCTGGCCCCGCGACACCCGCGTGATGTTCTCATCGACGTGCTCCGACGGCACGGTCAGCGTGTGGGTCTTGCTCGTGTCGGAGATCAGTGCGTGTTCGAGGTCCTCGTAGTACCACATCCGCGACTGGTTGCCCATGTAGGCATGGAAGTCGCTGTTCAGCGTGTCGGTGCCGTTGCTGGTCGGCACCAGGGCGCCGTCGCGCAGCTCGAAGAAGAGGTTGTCCGGTACGGCCTGTCCGTAGATGTCCTGCGCGAGGATGAGGGTGCCCTCCAGCACGTCGCCGGTGAGGTGGCCGGAGAATCGGACCGTCGCCACATCGTGGACGTGGCGAATGTCCCTGAACGTACTGGGGCTGGTGCCGATGTAGTCGAGGTTGCTCCCCGAGCCCATCATCAGCCGCCGTTCGGCGCCGCTGGTGGCGAGGAACACGGACCGGGGCGTGTCCTGGCGGCGGATGGCCCCGTTCCAGACCGGGGTGTGCGTCGCGGCCTGGAGCGAGAGGATGTCCCCGTCGCGCAGCAGCCCGATGGGCGCCGGCCCGGCGCCGGCGGGGGCGTACCAGTAAAAGCGCGCCCCGTCCGGCAAGTTGTCCACGGCCGGCGGTGAGGACGGGTGCTTCCAGTGCGACAGCGGCAGGGTGTAGCGCACCGCGCCGTCCCGCAACACCTGGATGCGCAGGCCGGCCGGGCCCTGGCCCGCCGGCAGCACGAAGGCCAGGCCGAGGTCGGCCACGTCGGCCGTCAGGGTCACCGAGCGCGTGGGCATGGTGTCGTAGTCGAGGCCGGCATACCCGGCGGCGATGTCGGCGTCGGAGGTGATGGCTGCCAGCTTGATATCGTCGTCGGTGGTGTCGACCCAGGCGTGGGAGCCCTCGTAGCCGATGGCCCGGGTGCGGTCCTCCAGGTCGGCCAGCTGCCGCTCCTCGAGGGCGTCGCCGAGGGGGTCTTGGGCTACCCTCCCGATCTGCGACACCGACACCCCGACGTGGGCCCATTTCAGGTGGACGAACGTGGCCGCCGCGCGCTGCGTGAAGTTGTTGCGGTTGTAGCCTCTCAGCCGGAAGAGGATCTTGGCGGGGAAGCCGTCGCGGAAGTCCTGAGCGGTCACGGTGTAGGGCTGCCCGTCGTCCTTCAGCAGGACGGTGCCGACGCCGAAGGGCGTCACGAGCGAGAACGCGTCGGCCGTCTTGGAGGACTCCCGGTTCTGCTGCAGCGAGAAGAACACCTCGCGCCAGATCGTGACCTGCTTGTCCTCGCCTTCCCACAGCCGGTACCCCACCGACATCCCGACGTTGAAGGTGACGGTGGGGGAGATCTCCAGTTCGCCCTCGTAGTCGATCGACAGAGGATCGCCCGGCCGCAGCCTCTGGGTTCCCGCATCGAGGAGTTCCTCGGTGTAGTCTGCGTCGACGGCGACGGTGGTCGACGTACTGACCTCCGTCAGTTTGAAGGCCGGCGTCGTGGTCTCATCCCACTTCTCGAAGAAGCTGTACCCGGCGCGGCCACCGCTCTGGCTGGCCAGGGCGGCGATGGCCTGCTTGACGCGCTCGGGCGACCAGGCGCGGCGCAGCTGGCTGGTCCCGGCCTCGGCGTCGGCCTCCGACACGGTCGGCAGCAGGTGTTCGAGGACCGCTCGCACGCTGCTGGTTCCCCGCACCAGCCAGACCTCGACAATGAAGATCTCACCGGCCGGGCTCTGGGCGATGATATGGCCAGACGCGTCCGAGTAGAGCAGGATGCCGGTGACGTTGCGGGCCGTGGCTTGCCGCAGGGCGCGGAAGGTGCCCACATCGAGGGTGACCACGTCCGCGGCGCCGCCGCTGCTGACCTCGAAGACCAGCAAACCGCCGTCCAAGGCCGGCAGCACGACGGCGCCGCCGACGGTCCCTGCCAGAGTGTGGGGGTTGTTCGTGGAGTGCGCCCCCATGTGGAGACGCACCAATCCAGCCCCATCCTTGGTCAGATCGGCGAGATAGCGGATCCAGTCCTGGACGCTATTGCCCGCCGGGGGAAAGTCGTTGCCGGAGACGCGCACCTTGGCGGCGTTGGCCGCGGGCTGACGGCTGGAGGGCTCCAGGCCGGCCGGCGGCCGAATGGGGTTCTGCAGTTCAGGCAGGACGGGGGCCATGGGTTCAGCTCACCTCGATGACGGAGCCGTTGATGGAGCTGTTGACGGCGTTGGCGGCGGCCAGGAGATAGATCTGGTAGTCCACGCCGCTGATGGTGCGGGCCACGGCCGCCTCGATGCTCGGGGTGATGTCCAGGGAGGACTGCACCCAGCGAGTGGGCTGCTCGGCGCCGGCGGGGACCACCCAGACCAGGCGGTAGTACTGCCCGTCGTCGGGGATCCCGGCCACGGTCCACTCTCCGGCGGCGCGGCTGCGGGTGGCGATGACGCGCGCGGTCGGGTCGACGTCGGCGGCGGTTTCGTCGTCGTCGACGTACCCGAGGGTGACCCGGTCGCCGGCGCCCTGGGCCACGAGGAGATGGTCGTGCCAGGCGGTGGCCGCGTCGGTGCCCGGGGTCTGGCCGGCGCCGTAGACCTCGAGGCGCAGCGTGTAGGCGTCCCCGGCGTTGGCCAGGGCCACGCCGGCGGGGATCGTGAGGGTGCCGCGGCCGTGCACCAGGTCGCTCACCGCGGCCAGCACCTCGGCCGCGGCCGGGGTGACGCCGGTGTCGTCCTGGCCGGCGAAACCGACGATGCGGGCGCTGGCGGCCAGGCCGTGCTGAGAGACGGCCACGTCGTAGAGGTAGGTCCGACCCGCGATGGAGCCGATCGGCACCAGGCGCTCGCCGTCCACGTCGAAGGACAGGATGGTGGGCGTCGCCCCGCCGCCGCCCAGGGCGTCGATCTGCGTCCAGGAGGCGGTGTCGACGGCCGGGTTGTCGGTGTCGTCGGCGTCGCGCGGCGCCTCGCAGATGTAGAAGGCGCCGGCGTGGCGGACGATATCGGCGACGCCGAAGACGCCGGCGGACCAGGCGCCCTTGAAGAGGGTCGTGTCCGTCACTGATGCGCGGGCCGGCGTCAGGGACTCCCATCCCGTCGTGTCCGTGGCCGGGTCGTCGGTGTCCCCCGACGTGCGCGCCGCCCGGCAGCGGTAGAGCCGCGCGTTGTGGACCGTGAGCTCATCGACGGCGAAGGCGCCGGCGGCCCAGGTGCCGCGGTAGCGGCCGGCCCCGATCAGGTCGCGCAGGGCCTTGCGCTCGGCCGCGGTCAGGCTGGCCGGGGGGTTGGCGAAGAAGAGGCCGATGACCTCGCGCACCGTGTCGGCCGCGGGCGCCTCGGCGTTGTCGCGGGACGCGCTGAACGCGACGAGCACGTCGCCGAGCCCGATGGCGCGTCCGGAGACGGCCGCGGCCTTGAGGTTGACCCTTGTCGCTTCGGTCATCGTGTCACTCCCAGGTCAGCTCGAGGTCGCCCCATTCCAGGGTCACGGTGTCCCAGACCAGGACCTGGCGGGGCGCGCTCGGCGCGTCGCCGCCGGACGGCCGCCGGCGGGACCGCCAGAACCCCCATCCCCACCCGAACCCGGGCAACCCTACACCCCCGGAACGGACGGCGAAAGCGCCCGCCTCGCGCGCTTAGCGCCGGCCGCCGCCGGCCGAGGCGCCCTCACGGGGCGGCGGACCGGAACACCTGCACGAAGACGGTCCAGTCCCCGTGGGGGCGGACGGCCAGGCCCGTCTCCGTCCACTCGGGCCGGTGCAGGTTCATGCAGTGGCCGGGCGAGTCGATCCAGCCCTGCAGGGCCGCGCCCGGGTCCGGGTCGGCGGTGGTGAGGTAGATGTTCTCGCCGGCGCCCTGCCCGCGGCCGACGTAGGGGCCGGCGCGGCCGGCGAAGTCGCCATGGCCCTGCAGGCTTTCCGGGTTGTCGGCCCACAGCGCCGCCAGCTCCTCCAGGTCCGCGGCCCAGGCCAAGGGCTCGGCCGGCGCCTGCTCCTGCCCGTCGCAGGTCCCGCCGGCGGCCCGGCGGCCGTTGACCGCCTCCGCGGTCCGGCAGGCGACGGGCGCCCAGTCGCAGGCCAGGTCCTGGCCGTCGGCCGCGTCGGCCGCGGCGGGCGCGTCCTGTTCCGGGTTGGCGATGACGCAGCCCGGCAGATGGCGCACGGTCCGGGTACCGTCGACGGCCGTGCTGTCGGCCGGCGCCTCGTCCGAGCCTTCCGGGGCCGCCGGCGGCGGTGCGTCCCCGCAAGCGGTGAGGGTGAGCAGGGCGGCGATCAGCAGCAGGTGCATGGGGGGGTCCCCCCTTTCGGTGAGTTTTCCTCACTCGTCGCGGCCGCAGCAGAAGGCGACCCGCTGACCAAGGACGACGCTGCCGGTGCCATCCTCCCCGCCGTCGAAGTGGGCGAGGGTGACCGGAGCGGCGTCGAGGGCCGCCTTGACCTCGGCGGCGGTGAGGAGGGGATGCAGGACGAGGATCACCCGGGTGGAGTACTCCTCGATCACGATGCCGAGCCCGTGCCCTCCTGGGTCTCAATCTCCCAGGCGTTACCGGCGGCGCCGGGCGGGCGGGTGAGGGTGACGCGGAGGCTACCGATGCTGGTGTGCAGGTGGGCCGTCGCGTTCATCGTCGGCGGTGGCGGCTCCGGTGGCGGTGGCCGTTCGGGGTCAGGGTCACGCGGCGGCGGGTCCTGTACCTCCACCTCCTCCTCCGGCGGCGGGTCCTCCGGCGGCGAGCCAAGTGGCTTCGGTGGCCGTTCGGGGTCAGGGTCACGCGGCGGCGGGTCCTGTACCTCCACCTCCGGGCAGTCGAGGGCGTCGTCCGCGGTGGCGCCGGGCGCCATTTGCGGGGTCGGCGAGGGCCGGCCCGGCGCCGGACAGACCCCATGGCGGGCGTAGAAGTCACTCACCCAGGCCGGCACCGGGCCCCCGTAGTCATAGGCGGCCCCGCAGTCGCGGTCCGGCCAGGCCGGGCGGTAACCGCGCACCTCGCTGCACCGGGCCTTGGCGCCGCCGAAGTTCAGCCAGCGCCCCCCCGCCCGCCGGCAGTCCTCGATGTCGGATCTGTCCCACTCGTCGTAGTGGACATCGAAATGCACCGTGTCGGCCGACGCCGTGTTCACGAGCGTGCTGTCGGAGGGGATCAACTTCGCCGCCGGGGGCCCGGGCGGCCGAGGCGGTGCCAGCGGAGACTCGCCCGCGTCCCCGCAGTGCAGCAGGGCGGCGCCCAGGGCCAGGATGGCCACGGCTCGATATCGCATGGGTGAAACCCTCCTCCCCTTTACCGGTCCTGGTGAGCGAGCCGGTCGAGCAGGACCCGCAGGTCGGCCCGGGCCTCGCCCTGGTGCGTGCGGATGGACCGCAGCTCGACGAGGATCTCCTCGAGCAGCTGCGACTGGTGCTGGTTCTGCAGGGCGGCGGCCTCGCGGTTCTCGCGGCAGGAGTTGAACTCGGACCGGAGGCGGGTCGGGTCGACGGGGCAGACCGGCGCCGCCGCCGGCTGCTGGTTGCGCTGCTGATACCAGGCGGACCGGATGACGCCGACCCCGGCCCGCAGCAGCAGGGCGCCGGCGCCGGCCGCCGAGACGATACCCACCAGCCAGATGACCCAGGTCGGCGCGTCGCTCACGGTGTCAGCTCCAGGCGTCGATGACGGCCGTCGAGCTCTGCCGGACGACGGCGACCCTCAAGTCGAGGGGCTCGCCGGCGGTGACGTTGATGACCAGGTCCTGCTCGTCGTCGACGAGCCGGCACACCAGCGACCCGGCCTTCTCGACGCGGACCCCCTTCGAGACGCGCCGCAGGGTGCGGTCGCCGGCGTCGCGGCCGCCGCGGAAGGCGACGGCCTGCATCCCGGCGGCAAACGTCCCGGTGCCGTCCTCCCCGCCGGTGTAGGCGGCGCTGGTGGCCGCGTCGGCATCGAGGGCCGCCTTGGCCGCGGCCGCGGTGGCGCCGGAGGCCAGGGTCAGGGTGACGCGGCCCTCGTCGGTGTCGACGACGACCCCGGTCGCGTTGCCCTCGACGGCGACCAGGTCCCAGGCGTTGCCGGCGTCGCCGGCGGGGGCCTTCAGGGTGACGCGCAGGCCCCCTTTGGAGGTGACCAGGTCGGCCGTGGCGTCGATGCGGTCGAAGGCGCCGGTGCCGCCGATCCGCTCGTGCTGGCGGGCCGAGGCCATCGGCGAGTCGGCGTAGGACGGGATTTCCCAAGGGTCCATCGGTCACCACTCCCTGCGTGAGTCGTCCAGCTCGGCGCCGGCGTCGAGGTCGCCGCCGCCGATGCGCGGCCGGACGAGGCGAGACAGCAGCCGCTGTGACCCTTTCGGGTCCTCGTCGAGGTCCCAGGCCTCACGGACCAGCTGCACGACGGCCGGCACCGTCTCGACCACCTCGTCGTCGTCCATGCCGCGGCTCACCGTCACCAGCAGCCGCGGCTCGCGGTTCACCTCCGGCCAGCCGGTCTCCGGCGGCCAGATCTCGTACAGCTCCGGCGGGTCCTGGTGGCCGTCGCGGTACTCGGAACGGCCGAGGTCGCCGATGACCAGGTCGGCCGCCAGGCGCTGCGCCGTGGCCGGGCGCCAGCCCTTCACCGACACGACGGAGACGATGTAGTTGCGCCGGATCAGCAGCGGGTCCTCGCGGGACCGCCGCGGCGCGATCCGGTACGTCTCCTGGCGCGTGAGGACGGGCAGGCCCGTCTCGCGCTGGACCTTGCGGACCGCGTCGCGGGTGAGGCGCTCGAAGAGGTCGTCGTGCTCGGTGCCGTCCTCCCCGAGCTGCGCCTTCAGCGCCGCGAGGCTGATGACGTCGGCCGGTGTCGTGGCCATGGGCTGGAGGAGGCCGCCGTCTTCGCCCCGGGGTCTATCAGGCCCGGGCAGCGGCCCCCTCTTCAGGTATCCCCCCCGCTCGAAGCGCCGTCAGGCGTTCGAGATCGTGACGAAGGCGGGCGGCCGGTACACGCACAGCGCCCACCGGATGGTGGCCAGGATCCGCATGCGGTTCCTGGTGAAGTCGTCGTCGATGAAGCCCCACTCGATCATGATCTCGCGGGCGATCCGGGCCTCGATCCACATCGGCAGGAAGGACCCGCAGATGGCGTTGACCTTGCCTTTGCCGGTCGTGGCGTCCAGGACCTCGGAGAACACCACGGGCAGGCCGTGGGCCCTCTCCTCGAAGCCGGTCACCGCCGAGCCGGCGTAGTAGCCGTTGTTGTTCTTGGCGGTGACGACGACGTCCCAGACCGTGGGGTGGAAGACGTAGTCGGTCGGCATGGACCGGCCCGGCGTCAGGACCTTGGTGCGCGCGAAGCGCAGCGTGTCCCAGGGGTCGGCGCGGCTCGCCTTCCAGTTCTGGTCCTGCAGGCCGGACACGTTGAGCAGCCCTTGGGGGGCGGGGGCGGTGCCGCTGCCGGTGAGCGACAGGTCGTCCGAGCGCTGAATGACCAGCGCCGGGACCCGCATGTTGAGGTAGGAGTCGACGAGGTCGCCGTCCTCCATCGTCTGCTTGGTCACCGGGACGTGGGTCCCGATGTCCCTCACGTCGACCTCGGTGTTGCTCATGTCGAGGTCGGACTCGGGGAAGGGCGAGTCCTCGGCGGTGGCGGCCGCCTTGCCGCCCTCGTCCTTGAGGGTCTCGACCAGGAAGATGGCCTTGTCCCGGCCCGGGCGGATCGTCGTCTTCGGGAGCAGGTCCCAGAAGTTGGGCGGACGCCACCGCGCCTCGACGTAGCCGGGATCCCTGACCGAGAACGGCGGGTAGCCGTCGGTCCGGCTGAAGGTGGCGCCGGCGGACCGGCCGAGGATCTGCCGCGGGTTGTACTTCACCGCCAGGACGCGCTTGCTCTGCCGGGCGTCCATGATGAAGTCCTCCCCGAACTCGGGGATGGCGGTCGCCTCGTTGGCCTCGTTGTACGCGGCCACGGCGGCGCGGAAGTCGGCGGCCAGCCCGGCCGGCTCGCCCTGACCCATCGCCTCGAGGCGCTGCTGCACGCTGGCCTCGACCAGGTCGCGGATCGTCTGCTCGCCCTCGGACCCCTGGGGGCCCTCGCCGTTGGCGATGGCGGCGGCCTGCGTCTCCTCCTCGCGGGCCTTGAGCAGGTCGTTGACCGCGGCCAGGCGGGTGTGGTTGGTGACCGCGGAGGCGACCTTCTCCTCGGCGGTGCCGGCGTAGACGTTGTTCTGGTCGATGTCGTCGGGACCGGCCTCGAAGCGGGTATGGAGGCCGTCCAGCTCCTCCTGCATCCGCGTCAGCACCCCGGTCGGCGCCGACGAGTAGTCGGCGAAGAAGCGGTGCCGCTCCTCGATGTCCACCGAGGTCACGGGCCGCATGAAGTTGGGCTTGGGCATTTGGGTTTCCTCCCTGGGGATCAGGTGCGCAGCCGCAGGAGACTGCGGCCGCGGATGACGTTCGAGGATCGGGGTTCCGGGTCCGGGGGTTCCGGGTCCGGATCGGCGGGCGGCTCCTCACCGCCCTCGTCGTCGTCGACGCCGGCCAGGACCTGGTGACACAGGCCGGCCTCGCAGGACTCGTCGCCGGTGAGCCAGCAGTCCTCGGTCAGCCACATGCTCCGCGTCTCGTCGTCGGCCGTGGTCCGCAGCGCGTAGACCTCACCGATCGCCTTGGCGTCCGCCTCGAGGACCTTGTCGGCCGCGCTCAACGTCTCGGCGACGTCGGCGCGGGTCCCCGAATAGAACCCGTGCACGATCCAGGGCTCGTGCAGGAACATCAGCGAGCCGGCGATCATGCAGCGCTCCTCACCGGCCAGGAACGGGAGCACCGCGGCGGACGCGACCAGGCCGCGGCCCTCGGTGACGATCTCGACGCCGTCGCGGGCCCGGCCGTGCAGGTCGGCCCACAGCGCCAGGGCGTCGTCGATGAAGCCGCCCGGGGACTCGATCAGGACGCGGACGCGGGACAGGGGCGCCAGGTAGTCGAGGCGGCGGATCAGGGCCTGCGCGTCGCACCCGAACCACCAGCCGATGAGTCCTTGGATGCGGACGGTGACGTCGGCGCCGTCTTCCTCGGCCATCGCCTCGGGCCGCTCGTCGTCGTGCATCGCGCCGGCGGCGCGCACCGAGACGACGGTCTGCTCCGGGATCTGGCAGCCCGCGCGGCGGGCCCACCGGGCCCAGGGCTGCAGGCGGTGAGGGTTCGGCGGCGCCTGGCCGCCGCTGGCGCCGAGGACTCTCAACGGGCCTGCCGCAGGGCCTCGGCCAGGGCCTCGATCTTGAGGACGTAGACCACGATGGCCGAGCCGCGGCAGTAGCCGAACTTGGCGCGCTTGTGGTAGCGGGGCTGCTCGAGCAGCGGCAGGGCCCGGGCTACCCCCTCCCAGGTATCGGACGGCCAGCCCTGGACCTTGGCCAGGCGCTGCGCGTCGCGCACGTGGCCGGCGCCGCCGTTGTACGCGGCCAGGGACAGCCGGCGCGCGTCGTCGGCGTCGGCCACGTCAACCTGCTCGCGCAGCTGCTTCAGGTAGCGGGCGCCGGCCTCGATCCCCTGGGCCGGGTCGTGAGGGTCACGGACGCCGAGGGCGGCCGCCGTCGGGCCCGTCAGCTGCATCAGCCCGCGGGCCCCTCCCGGCGACACCGCCTCCGGCCGGAACCGGGACTCGGCCTGCACGATGGCCGCCAGCCAGCGCCAGTCGTGACCGTAGCGGTCGGCGGCCGCCTGCAGCACGTCGTCAAAGGGCAGCCGGCCGTCGGTTTCGTAGGCGCTGACGAGGTCGGCCTGGGCGCTCACCCACCCTTCGACCCGCTCGGCGATCTCCGGGTCCGGCGGGGGCGCCTCGTCGTCGAAGATCGTCAACAGCCCCGCCACCAGGAGGCCGAGGCCGATGACGATGGGGATCAGGTAGGTCGGGTCGCCGCGGGTCAGCGCCTGCATCGCCCTGCTCATTGTGGATAACCTGTCGAAAAGGGCCCTGGGGATGGTGGACAACCCGGAAATTACGCCGAGATCGGGAGTTATGCATCGCCCGTTTTCCCCAGGGATTGTGGACCGATCCCCGGTTTTCCACACTTATCAACATGGTTATCCACACCCGGTAAGATGGAACGCGCGCGGAGAACTGCAAGCAGTAGAGGGTACTAGGTACTCCTGAGTACCCCCTGCTGCTGCTGAGCAGCACCGAGGTACTTACCTAGGGCGAGGGTGTGGAAAACGGTTGTCCACAACGGGGCGCGCACGGGCCCCGTGTCGCCCCGCGGCCGGGGGCGGGCGGTTACCGGGACGCCGGCGGGGGCCGATCGGGCGACAGGAGCCGCCTGTGGGCGACGTGGGCGGTTTCCGGGGTCAGTCCCCGCCCCCGTCTTCGCCGCCCTGGGCGCGCACCCGGGCCGCGATCCGGTCCGCCAGCCAGTTTTCGGGGTCCTCGGCCGCCTCGTCCTCGCCGGCGAAGATCAGGGCCCACTCGCGGGCCTCGGACAGGCGGATCTCCCGCCGGGTCCGGGTCAGGGACCAGCCCAGCTCACCGGCCAGGCGCCGGGTCAGTCGGGCGCCTGGCCGGGCGAGTTTTTTCGGACCGTCTCGTCCGGGACGGAGAGGCCGTTGATCCGGATGGCCTGACGGACCAGGACCGCGCCGAAGGGCATGGGCAGGGTGTCCAGGTCCTGGCCGGACCAGGGGCTCCCGTCCTCGTTGACGAGGGTGAGGCGCAGCAGCTTGAGGATCCAGGGCCGGCCCCGGCGAGGGGGCGCGGCGCCGGCCTTCTTCTCGTCCGCGTCGTCGCCGTCCGGCCCGTAGAGGTCATCCCACTCGCCCAGGCTCAGCTCACGGATCCAGAACGGGATGCCGTTGACGGTGACCGGGTGGACCTCGGCCGCCAGGACCTGGCCGGCCGCGGCCGCCGCCTTTTTGCCGGCCATCAGCCGCTCGTCAGGCGGGCGATCTTCGAGTACGGCCGGAACTGCACCGGGGACTCGCGCAGCGCGCCCGGGCGGGCCGTGACCGGGTCGTAGCTGACCAGCGACCAGGTGCCGAGGTAGGCCGGGTTGCTGTCCGATCGCGATCCGGAGGCGGGGCGCACCTCGACGCGGGCCCGGCCCGAGGACGAGTTGTAGATGTCGAACAGGACCTCGTCGACCCCGTCGTCCTTGTAGTCCTGCTTCAGGCTCAGCGCCAGGGACCCGGACTGCAGGCCGGCCTCGACGACCTCGTGGTCGTCTTTGACGGTCGTCGCGTCGACCTCGGCGCGCGACAGGCGCAGCTCGACGGAGCGGCAGGCGTCGGACACCTCCTTCGCGGTGCCGCCGGTGTCGCCGGGGGTGATCTGTACGAAAGCGTCACGCCAGATGGCCATGGTTTGTCTCCCATGGGTGAGGGGGTTTAGACGACGCCGTAGACGACGCCGAGGCAGGCGTGCGGGGAGTTGGTCCCGCTGATCGTCAACAACGTCTGGATCTCATTATGCACGATGGCCCCGGCGGCCGTCTTGACGTACACGCCGACGGTGGTCGGGTCCGTGAAGGGCGGGCCCTGGGCGTCGAAGGTGAGACGGTCCGTCCACGTGGTCGACCCCGTCCGGGTCTGCACCTTGAGCCGGACGGTGGTCCGATCGGCCAGGGCGAACAGGTGGAATGCGGCCCACAAGGTCCCGTCGGCCTTCACCCCCTCAAAGGGCAGCGTCTTCGACGGCTGGTCCGTGGCCGGGGTCACCATATCGCGGTGGTCGAGGACGGTGCCGGCCAGGACCGGGTCGGGCCCGGGCAGCTCCTCCTTCTCGGTCGCTACCGCCGACAGGTCCCACTGCCGCAGCTGACCGACGCGGCCGGTGTGCCGCCATTCCTGGATCCGGCCCTCGAAGACCCGGGCCTTGTCGCCGACGCCGCCGGCGCCGTCCGGGACCACGGACATGACGACGACGTCGCCGCGCGAGTAGTAGTTCAGGGGCAACGCGTCGTCGGCCGGCTCGTCCAGGAACCCGGCCGCCTCGAGGCGCCCGGCGCGCAGCCCGGCGACGGTGCGGGTGTGGTCGTCTGAGACGGCGGTCCGGTCCAGCTCGGCGCGCCGCAGTCCGAGGCGCGCGCTCGAAGCGACGCCGGTAAGGTCCCACCCGCCGATCCAGCAGGTGGCGCGGGATACGGCCATGGTTTCAGCTCCCCTGCAATGGTGAGGCCAGGACCCGGAAGCGCAGGCTGCGCCAGTAGTGGCCCGTTTCCTCGTCCTTGCCGCCGTCGTAGCCGGCGTTCTCGATGTCGCACATCCGGCCGCTGTACCCGGGGTCGTCGGCCGGCCAGTGAATCAACGCCAGCTGCACCTGGTTGGAAACGGTCATCCGCTCCAGGGCCGTCTCGCCCCACACCGTCACCTCGACGATGTGCCGCTCGAGATGGTCCGGGCCCGACAGCCCGGGCTCGGCCGGGCCCGCGTCGTCGCTGGCCCAGGCCACGTCGAGGGCCGGCAGCGGCGTGTTCTCGGGCAGCTCGTCGGCGTAGACCCGCGCGCTGATCAGGGCCGCCAGGTCGGGGAACCCCTCGAGCCGCGTCTGCACCTGGGCTTCCATCATGCCAGCCGCTCCGTCCCCGCGGTGATCTGCGTCACGCAGCGCCGGGCCCCCTTGCGGGCCGGCACCGGGCGCACGTCGTGCAGGTACCAGACCTGGCCGGCCTCGTCGACGACGCGGTCCCGGGTGGTGAGGCCGGCCTCGAGGCGCACCAGGCGCCAGGTCCGGGTGGTCACCTGCAGGACCTGGTCGGCCGCGTGCTCGTCCCGGCCGGCGTGGCGCATCAGCTGCGCCCACACCCGGGTCGAAGCCGGCGACGTCCGCTGAAGCGGCCCCCAGGTGGCGACGGGGTCCCCGACGCCGGAGCCCGAGGTCCTCACGATCCGCTCGAGGGTGAGCCGGATCCGCGGGCCGAAGAGGCCGCTCACGGCGCCCCCGGCGTCGGCCGCTGCAGCAGGGCCAGGGCGTCGGCCTCGTCGTCCGGCACCGCGTCGAAGCTGATCCGCCGGCGCGAATCCGGGTCCCCGCCGAGCAGCTGCAGGCACTTGAGCGCGTGGATGCGGGACGCGGAGATAAGTCGCTCGTAGCCCTGACTTTCCGCCCTCACGATCTCGCCCGCCCCCTTCCAGCGGCCGTCCTCGATCGCCTCCAGCGCCTCGACGGCCGACCACTGCTGCGCCTTGGCCTCGCACAGCTCGATGACGATGGGCCGGTCCGTGGACGTGAGGAACGGCCAGACGCGCCGGAGCATGGACCAGTAGGCCCGCCTCGGGTCACCGCCCGTCCAGGCCTTCGGCGGGTTGCCGATGGTGCGCGGCTTCTCGGTCTGATCTGTCACTGCCCCCCCTCGGAACATCGAAGATACCACCCCCGCGCGGCCGAGGCCCTCACCGACGCCGGGCTGACGAGCCGAATCGGGCCCGGAAGCGCACGAAACCCGGGAAGAAAACGGCACCTGTGGGCCGATTCGGGGGGCCTGTGGAGCGCGAATCGCGAGGTCCGCTCCAATGGAGCCCGCGCACATGCGCCCACAAGGCGATTCTCAACGTGGCAGAAAAATGCCGACGCTACCGCGGGTTGTCGGCCCCCTCGGCGTGTCAGCGGACACCCCCCCCCTTGGGACGCAGGGGGGGGTGAGGGTCCCCGGGGGGGTCCCGGGGGGGTCCGCCGGGGGGTCCCGGACCGGCCGGCCGGGCGCCGGCGGGTCACCCTGGCCGGCCCGCGGCCAAGTGACCGGCGTGATTGGTCGGGTCCGGGACCGGCGCCGGGTCCGGGTCCGCCGCGTTTCCCGCCGCGTCCTCAAGGGCCCATTCGACAAACGCGTCAACCGGCGCGCCGGGTCCGGCGGCCCTCCTCGATCCGTCGTAGCGTAACGGCCGCAAGTACTGGATCCGCCGGGTGAGGCGCGGCCGTCCTGACGGGCCGGCCGGGGGTACCCGATCCGCCGGGTGGGAACCGCCGCCGGTACTGGATCCGCCGGGTGGGCGCGGCTGCCGCGGCCGCCTCGCCGGGGGTACTGAATCCGCCGGGCGCTTTGACAGGCCCGGAAAGAGTTACTAAAAGACACACCCGAAGGGAGGGCCGCAGATGCCCAGGAGCCGCAAGCACTACGTCCGCAAGTTCCAGGTGATGTTCACCGAGGAGCAGGCGGAGGCGATCGAGAAGGTCCAGCGCGAGAGTGACAACTGGCCGGCCGCGGAGGTGATTCGCGAGGCGACGGCCGCCGGCCTCAAGACGGTGAGCGCGCGCATCCGCCAGCGCCGCAAGCGAGCGAGGGCCGATGCCGCTGCGTGACCTGCGAGGCGCCGACCTTTCCCACCGGGACCTGACGCACGGCTACCTCGTCGGGCGGGACCTCACCGAGGCCGACCTGCGGCGGCGGTTCTTCACCGGGTCCGACCTGCGTTGGTGCAACCTCTACCGGGCCCGGCTCGACAGCTCCCGGATGTCCGAGTGTGACCTGGCCATGGCGATCCTGATCGAGGCGCAGGCGCCCCGCGTCCACCTCACCCGGTCCTGCCTCGTCGACGCGAAGCTGAGTCACGCGAACCTGGCCGGCGCGCACCTCGACGGCGCGGTCCTGCGGTGGGCGAAACTCGACGGCGCCGACCTACGCCAGGCCGACCTGCTCAACGCCAGCCTGATCGGCGCGGACCTCATCGGCGCCGACCTGCGCGGCGCGGACCTCACCGGCGCCGACCTGCGGTGGGCCAAACTGCTCGACGTGCAATGGGAAGGCGCGAACCTCACCGGCGTATGGGGCCTGGCCGGCGGGTCCGCCCGCCGCGACGGGGCCCCGCCGCCCGCAGCCCGCGCCGGCCTGCCCATGGCCTCGAGGTCGCCGGCGTGAACGTCCCCTCCTCACCATGGAAGCTGACGTTCCACGAGCGGGTCCGGCTGCGCCAGGACGTGCTCACCAACTGGCGCCTGCGCGTCTTCGCTGAGGTGATGGCCAGGGCCCTGAAGAATCACAAGGCCGGGCCGCTGGTGTGGTCCGGGATCGATCAGGAGATCCGCGTCGGGTATGACCGGGACCTGGCCTCGATCCAGGTCTGGCGGTACCGCCAAATCAAGCAGCAGGTCCGCCACGGGTCGATCCTGGCCTTCGGGTTCGGCGGCCGGACGAGGGGGGCCTGGAAGCGCGTCTACGGTCCCGACGGCGGGAGCCTGCCCGCCGAGACGCCGGCGGCGCTGCGGCCGCCCTGGTGCGCCGTCGCCGTCCCGTCCCTGCTGCGGGGGGAGACGGCGGTGAACGCGACCAACCCGATCGCCGCCATGATCGGCGTCTGGCTGCACCTGGGCGACGACGGCCTGCGTGAGACGGAGGTCCGCAGCGACGAGGAGCTGACCGAGGCCCTCGGCCGTATGTCCCTGCCCGTCATCGACGGCGCCATGGTGTCGCCCAACTGAGGGGAGGAGGGCCCGCTATGCCGAAAGCCCCGGCCGGAGCGCAGACCTGCCGCGTCTGCGGGTGTTGGGAGTTGGACCCCTGCTTCGACGAGGACAAAGGCGAGTGCTACTGGGTCGAGTCGGACCTGTGCAGCCACTGCGCGGACAAACCCGAGGCGGCCGTCGTCACCGCCGGCGGCCCGGGGTTCCGCATGGACAAGGCGAACCGCCGCGACGGGGCCCGATGATGCCGGAGATGAACCTGCCCCCCGGCGTTGCCTGGGTCGTCGTCCAGGACCTGCGCGTCCAGCCGATCTCGGTCTACGAAGAGGCCCCCGACGACCTGCGCCTGCTGCTCGAGGTCCTGGCGTCGCTGCGCAGGGCGAGTCCGATCGTCCACGGCGCCGCGCTCGAGTGTCACGCGATATGGGACCAGCCCGGGCAGGATCGCTTCCTGGCCCTGACCTGGGGACAGCGGCACACCGACGAGCGCGGCCTCTGCGTCATCGCGGTCCGTGACCCCGCCTTCGGCCGCCGCTTCCTGCCGCCCGAGGTGATCCCCTCGTCGTCCACGTGGGCCTTGATCGGCATGAACCCGGGCCTCGGGTTCACCGGGCCCCAGGCGGCCGCGTGGACGACGGTGATGCTGCGCTACGCCGAGGCGTGGTTGAGCTACGGCGCCGCGGGCCTCGACCTGCTCACGCCGCGGCCGGTCCGTGAGCTGCACCGGATCATGCTCGAGAACCAGGGGCGCATCGCCGCGGCCTGGTCGGAGGGGCGCGTCGAGTGACCTTCTTCCGCGACCTCTACTGGCAGGCCCGTCGCGAGCAGGTGACCCGGGCAGCCCGGATGTACCGGGACACCGGCGACGCCGCGGCCGCCATGGGCATCACCGTCAAGTCGTTCCTGAAGCTGTGCAAGAGGTTCGGGATCGAGCCCCCCGGCAAACGCCGCCGGCGTGAGGCCCGGGAGGCGCGGCGGTGAGGATCCTCGATTCCTCGGGCGCGCTGCGCCCGGGCCGGCGGTCCGTTTCGGGCCGCCGGAACGGCCGGCGGGTAAGCGAATGAGCCGGGCAAGGACTCCTGGGGAGAGTGCGCCGCTCCCGCCGGCCACCAGATCTGGTGCCAGCTCAGCTGCCCGGGCAGACGTTTTCCCGCAAGATCTTGTGTTGGTCGAGGGCGCGCGTCGCCGCCTCGAGGAGGCCCGCGCGGCCGTCGAGGACCTGGCCGCGGCCCTCACCCCGCCTCGGCGGCCGGCCGGCCCGCGCCATGATCCGTCAGGGAGGGAGGCGCCTGATAGGGCGGCGCCCCTGCGGCCGGCCGGCCGCCCTCCTGAAACGACCCGGAAACCGGACCCCGATCGGTACGAGGGGGTCCCGGTCCGGCGCCTGCCTGACGCGCCGGCCTGGACCCGCCAGAACATCGCCTGCGGTGAGGGGTGGCGGTGAAGTACTCCCGTTGAACGCTGACTGGTTCCTGGCCGTGGCCTTCGTCGTTGGGGTGGCCTTTGGGCTGCCCTGGGGGTACTTCCTCGGCCGCCGCAGAGAGTGCCCAAAGGGCGCAAGGTAATGGGAATTACCTCGCTCCACATGCCGAATCCGGCAACCAGCGCCCGCTTTCCCTTACACCGTGGAGGCCCCGTTTGAGTCGGTCCCGAAACACCAACCGGAAGCACCGTCGCAAGGGGTGGCGCAATGGCCGGGGCGCTCGTGAGCACAGGAAGCCGGGAGCAACGTCGTCGTCGCCGCCGCCGCCGTGACGCTGTCGCCTCACGCCCCACACCCTTACACCATGGAGGCCCTCCCGTTGACCCCCGAGACGATCGCCCTGCTTGAGTCCCCTGAGCGGCCCCGGATCTACCAGCCTGACCGATGGCGCTGCGCCAGCTGCGGCAAGGTCCGCTACGGCGGGACGAACTGCTGGCGCTACGTAGGTCCGCCGGTGACGCATTTCTGCCTGCCGTGTCGGACCGAGGCCCTGGCCCTTCTCGCGATGGCGCTCGTCGAGCCGGCCTTCAAGGAGGAGATGGCGCGGATCGGCGCCTCCGAGGGGGCGGAACGCGCGGCCGCACGGGGCCGGGCCTTGGCCGCCGCCTATGAACGAGTGCAGGCGGCGTCGTGAAGCGCCTCGGCCGGCGGATCCTCCGCGACCTCTACTGGCAGGCGCGCCGCCAGCAGGTGGCCCGGGTGGCCCGCATGCACGGCGACACCCGCGGCGCCGCGGCCGCGATGGGCATCACCGTCAAGTCGTTCCTGGAGCTGTGCAAGCGGTACGGGATCGAGACCCCCGCCAAACGCCGCCGGCGTGAGGCCGAGGAGGCCCGGGGGTGAGGATCCCCGAATTCCCCCCAGGGGGCGCCGCACGGCGCCCAGGACGCGCGTACCGTGGCAGGCGCGTGTTCCCGGCCGCGGCGCCGATCGGCGCGCGTCGTGGGCCCTCCCTGGGGTTCAACGACGGGGCGCGCTGCGCGTCCCGGCCGGCGGATCGTCCGCCGGCAACGGCCGGGCCGGGGTGCGGTGGATAACCTGCGGGGTGAGCGGATCGGGAGACCTCGCCCCGTGGGCTCTGGGGAGAGCGACCCGCGCCTTGGCCCGGCCACCAGATCTGGTGCCAGCTCAGCTGCCCGGGCAGACGTTTCCCCGCAAGATGTTGTGTTGGTCGAGGGCGCGCGCCGGCGCCTCGAGGAGGCCCGCGCGGCCGTCGAGGACCTGGCCGCGGCCCTGACCCCGCCTCGGCGGCCGGCCGCCCCGAGCTGCACGAATCCGGCCCGTTCCAAGGGGCTGTGCGGGGCCCATCTGAGCCAGGTATACCGGGGTCGGCCACTGACGCCGCTCAAGGGCATCGGCTACCTACCGCGCCGCGGCGGCGGCGATCCCTATCGCCGTCTGGCCGCTGCGGTGCTGCTGCAGGCCCACCGCGCCGCCGATCGCGGCGACGTCGGCGCCGGCGTGTTTCTCGACGCCGGCGGGGGCCTCTATGGGGACTACCTCGACATCGAACCGCGCCGCCGCGGCGGGGAGCTGCTGTCGTGAGGCGCCTCGGCCGGGTGATGGAGAGGCAGGTGTGCCTGTGCGCGTGCAGGGCCCTCTACAAAGCCGGGGGGTGGTTGTTCTCGTGGCATACCTGGATCAGCCAGACGCACGTCCGTCTTTGTCAGCGGTACGAGCGCCTGGCCCGGCGGGATGGGGTGTGGTGAGCGGCCCCGCCTGGGAGCGGCGTCTCCTCGACTGGTGGCGCCGGCGCGTCCGGCGCCGGGGGCAGGTGATCCACCCACCCCCTCGGCCCGGGCCCTACCCGCCTCGGCCGGACTCGCAGAAGGCCCCGCCCCCCCCCGCCGGCGGAACGGGCGCCGTGAACGTCCGCCGCTTGAACCAGGTCGCCCTGCAGGGGCGCCTCGAGTACGTCACCCGGCCGACGTCGATGGCGCCGCTCGTCGGGTTCCTCCACGTCGACGGCGCCCGCGGCGGCCGCTTCCTGCTCCACCTGCCGGACGCGATCGACCTCCCCGATCTGCCGGCCTGGGTTTTCGTGTCCGGGTGCCTGGCGCGCGACGAGACGGCCACGGGCTGCGTCGTCGCCGTCCGCGGCCTGCAGGTCCTGCGCCCGGGGATGTACGGCGTGGAGGCGCCCGACGGGCCTGACGGGGCCGAGGACGTTGACCCTTCGGGAGTGCCGATGACTCACGCCGAGGTAGCGCAGCGCGCGGTGGCCAACCCGCGCCCGGGCGAGGCCCAGGACAACCTCGAGCGCATGGCGCTGTTCCTGCCCGAGATCTTGCGCGGCCGGCGCTGGTGGCCGTCCTGGCGGGTGGAGCCCTTCGACGCGGACGACGAGCGCGTCGCCGTCCACAAGGCGCTTCAGGAGGTCCGCGCCAATCACCTCGGCCGCCTCCTCGAGGCCGGCCGGCTGCAGGTCCCCCGCCACGTCCAACAGGCGACCATGCGCGAGGAGCTGCGTCAGCGCCAGGTCGACGCGAACCGCCTCACGCTCGAGGAGGTGAACCAGCGCCGGCGGGCCGCGGGGTTCCCGAACCTGCCCACCCTGACCGGCATCGATCGGGGGACCGCGGAGCCGTCCCATAGCGGCCCGCGGGGCCGGCCGCCCTGCATCCGGTGCGGTGAGCTGTCCGAGGAGCTGCACCGCGCCGGCCCGGCCGACGTCGAGACTCACCGAGCCAACACGGCGCTGCGCGAGGGGGACGCGGTGCCGGTGTGCCGGACGTGTCACGTCGAGCTGCACCGGCACGCCGCGGAGGAGGCCGACACGCGGTCCGCGTCGCGCGAGGAGGTGCGGGCCATATCCTGCGCCGCCGGCATCGACGACGGCCGCTACGGCCCCCTGCACGGCCTCACCCAGGAACAGCTCGCGGACGAGCGGCCCGGCCGCGAGGCCATGGCCCGCCGGCTTCGCCAGCTCGCGCGGCATTACGTGCGGACCGCCCCCCTTTTCTCCGGCCGCCGTCCCGGCGGCTGAGTAGGAGACACCGATGGACGACGCCGAATACAAGGCGGTGCAGGACCGCCTCCTGCAGCTGGCCGTGCTGGCCGGTTGCGGGACCTTCGACCTGCGCGGGTTCCTCGCCCGCGTCGACAGGGCCGAGACGGTCGGGCCGATCCTGGACCCGACCCTGTTCCGGGACGCGAGCGGCAACCTGTCGAAGATCCGCCGCCTGGCCGAGGCCCTGCTGCCTTTCGTGGACGAGGCCGAGACGTTCTTCGAGGGCCTCACCGGGATCCCCGCCGAGCAGCTGCACGACGTGTCCGGTCGACGGGATGCGGGTTGAGGCGTACCAGACGCGGCTCCCCTTCCCCGGGGACGAGCCGTCGCCGGACGGTCAGTGCCTGGCGCTCACGCGCCGGGGAAAGCGCTGCCGGCAGCCGGCCCTCGAGGGCTGCGGCCACTGCTGGCATCCCCTTCATGCAGCCGCCCTCCTCACCGGCCACGTGGCCGCCCAGGAGACTCCCCCTTCATGTCCGACCCCACCCCCCTCCGCGGCCGCGGCCCCGCTGGCGCGTGCGAGGACCTCTCCGGAGATGACCCCCGAGCCTTAGCCCGGGCTCACCTCGACCAGCTGCGGGCCCAGGTCGGCGGCGCCCGGGCGGACGCGACGCTGCGGGCCTACGCGGCCGCCCTGGGCGCGCTCGAGGCGGCGGCCGGCCGTCCCGTCGACGAGCTGAGCGACCAGGACCTGGCGGCGCGCCTGGCCGTCCTGCCGGCCGGCGCCGCGAACCAGCTGGCGGCCGCGGTGAGGTTCCGCGGGCGGCGCCTGGTCGGCGCGCGCAGCGCCTTCGGGCCGCTGTCGGACCGTCAGCTCGAGGCGCAGCGCCGGGCCGCCGGCGCGCCGTCCCAGGTCCTGGGCCTGACCTGGGAGCAGGCCGACGCCATGGTGGCCGAGGCGCAGCGGACGGCCGCCTCGCTCCTGGAGCGCTCCCCGATCCAGCGGTACGCGCAAGTGTTCCGTCTGCGGGCCCTGCGCGACGCGGCCCTGATCGCGGTGGGGTCTGACGCGATGCTCCGGATCGGCGAGGCGGTCCAGCTCAACGTCGACGACGTCGAGCCGCAGGCCGGCGGTCACGCGCTTGTGAGGATCTCACGCTCGAAGACGGACCCGGCCGGCCGGCGCCCGGCGCTGCTCTACCTGCGGCCCGAGACGCTCGAGGCGGTCCGGACCTGGTGCGCGGCCGGGTGGATGGCCCAGGGGTCCCTGCTCGAGGCGGCCCTGTTCCGTCCCGTGGTCAACCAGGCGGCCGACGCCGGGTCGTGCGGCCGGCGGCTGTCGACGTCGGCGGCGCGCCGGGTCGTTCAGCACTGGGCCCGGAAGGTGGGGATCGAGGGCCGGGTGTCCGGTCACTCGTTGAGGGTGGGCGCGGCGCAGTCCCTGGTGGAGCGCGGGGCGACGGTGGTGGAGCTGCAGCAGGCCGGGCGCTGGACGTCGTCGGACATGCCGGCCTACTACGCTCGCGGGCAGGCGGCCGCGCGCGGCGCCGTGGCGCGTCTGCGCGGCGGTGCGGATCAGCGCTTCGAGCGGCGCCGCGGCAGCGTGTAGTTGCGGATCAGCAGCAGCTGCGGGAAACGGTCTCGGCCGCCGGGGCGGGTCATGGTATAGCGGTAGGCCAGGTGGTGGATGGCCGTCCAACCGCGGTAGCGGGCCACGATGGACGGGTCGGCGTCGTAGACGAGCAGGAACCGCAGCCGGTCCCGGTGCCGCCTCAGACACGCCGCCAAGCGGTCGTGATCGTCGATCTCGAAGTTGTACTCGTAGACATCGCAGCCCACGTAAGGGGGGTCGAGGAACGCGAACGCATCCTTAGGGGCCTTTCCGATGGCCTCCTCGAAGTCGCCGACGGTGAGGTCCACCCCCTGCAGGCGCTCGGACGCGCCCCGGATCCGCGGCCACCAGTGTTCCGTGTTGGCGGTGATGTTGGCGCTCGACCCCTGATACCCTCGGCCGACCATGCAGCCGTAAGAGACCCGGACCAGGTAGTACCAGCGCATCGCCCGTTCCAGCGGCGTTTCCGGCTCGAAGACCTTGGCGAAGTAGCGCCACTGCTCGCGGTTGAGGGGCAGGTCCCGCAGGGCCTCGATCAGGCGCTCGGGCTCGTCGCGGATGAAGCGGTGACAGTTGATGAGGTCCGCGTCGACGTCGTTGAGCGTCTCGCTGCCGGCGGCCCGCTGTTTGGCGAAGAGGACGTGGCCGGCGCCGGAGAACACCTCGGCGTAGTGCCGATGGCGCGGAAAGACGGGGAGCAGGTACTTGGCGCAGCGGCTCTTCCCCCCCGGGTAGCCGAAGGCCGATCGGGCCATGGGGGTCTAGTCCTCTTCGAGTCTCACCGGCGCCGGCGAGCCCTTGGGCGGCAGCAGGCGATCGCCGTCGGTCCGCGGCGGGTAGCCCATCAGGCCGCGGCCCTCGTTGACGGTGAGCAGGCCGCCGCGGGTGACCAGCAGCTCGACAGACTTGGCGACCTCGGACAGGGACCCGAGCAGGGCGCGCTCAAGGGGGAGTCTCACGGCCCACCCGCGGGTGCGGGCCTCGCGGGTGAACAGGCGCTGCGTGTACTGCGCCTCGATCCGGGTGACGTGTCCGGAGAGGGTCCGCCGTTCCAGCCAGGCGTTCTGCGCCTCGATGGTGCGGCCGGACGTTTCCCCCTGGTTGGAGAACAGCTCCATCGGCGGGACGCCGAAGATCCGGGCGATGTCCTCCACCCCCCACTTGAGCAGCTCGACGATCTGCAGGTCCGCCGGCGACGTCTGCGGGTGAACCAGCCGGAACCCCGGCGGCAGGATCGGGACCTTGCCGGCGGCTTGGGCCCCGGTCCACTGCTCGCGCAGGTCCGTGTACAGGCGGCCGCGGTCGGCGTCGCCGAGGCCCTGCATCTCCCAGGCCGTCTCGATCGCGTTCTTGAGCTGCACCCCCTTGAGATGTTGCAGCTGATGCTGCACGGCGCGGCCGAGGACCTCCACGTGGGCGCGGCCGGCCGCCTCGATCGGCGACGGCGACGCCAGGCCGTCGAAGCCCGGGCCGTGGACGGCCAGGACCTCGGAGGCCGGCCAGCGGGTCGCGCGCTCCTGCTGCGTGACCAGGTGACCGCGGAACGTGGTCAGCGGGTAGAGGTGATACTGCCGGGTGCGCTCCCCGCCGCGGCCGACCCACTCGGCGCGGGCCGCCTCGGCCAGCTCGAGCTGCACCGGCCGCATGCGCAGGTCGCGGTGGATGATGGCGTAGCCGTTGCCGCCGGCCACGAGGCCGCGGTAGTAGTAGCCGCGCCACTGCTGAGGGTCCATGCGCCCCGGGTCCGGGTCCGCCAGCAGGCGCGAGACGGGGTGGTCCGGGTCCGGCTGCCAGTAGCCGTCGACCCACCGGCCGGCCACGTGCGGCAGCCGGGCCAGCAGCTGAGACACCAGGGTCACCGCGGCCCAGATCGCCGGCACCGCGGCCACGTCGGTCCCCGTCTCGCGGTCCGGGCGGCCGGGGAAGATCCAGTGCTGGTCGCCGCGCTCCTTGTAGCGGGTCCCCGACGGCCAGCCGAGCGCGCCGGCGCCGCGGGCCATCAGGTCGGCGCCCCAGGTCAGGACCCCGGCGCCCAGGGTGCGCAGGATGTTGGATGGCGGCACCGATCAAATCCCCCCCGGATTGCTCGATATCGAGGCCGTGGCTACCTTCGCGGGCGGTGGCCTCACCGCCGCCATTGGGCTACCTTCGCGGGCGGTGGCCTCACCGCCGCCATGGTGTCTCTACTCGCTCCCTCACCGGAGAGGGTGGAAAAGGGAAAGGCGCCGCCCCCTGAATATCGGGGGCGGCGCCTTGTTGTGCAGCGGTCACAGGGGCTTGAGCCAGGGCGGCGTCTCGGCCTCCTCGTCGCGGTCCGCGTAGCCGTCGAACATCGGGATCCCCCCCGGCGCGTCCTTCAGCGCGCAGGACAGGCCCTCGGCCATGGACAGGGCCACGATGGGATCGATCAGGACGCCGCTGCGGCTCTTGGTCCAGCGCCGGTTCTTGCTGTCGTCGATGATGACCGAGGCGCCCAGGGCCGCCCACCGCAACACCGGCGAGCGCAGCACGGACAGCGTGAGGTTCACCGCGGCCGCCTCCAGGTCCTCGATCGACTGCGGCATCCACAGCCGGACCTTGTTCTCGTCCCGCTTCGTCATCCCGCCCACCCAACTCTGCGGGTGAGGCAGCAGCACGATCCGCCCGGTCTGCCGGCCCAGGGCCCGCGGGTCCGAGGTGACGGACGCGTTCTCGCGCTCGAGGCTGGCGCGCAGCCGGTCGATCTTGGCCGGGTCGTAGGCGCAACCCCGCAGCCGCGGCCAGCTCTCGTGCTGGCCGATGATCCACTGCGCGATCGTGTCGTAGTTGATGACCGGCCCCTCGCAGGCCGTGAGATACCCGTCCTCGACCCAGGCGTCGAACGGTACGTCGTCCTGGATCGAGCGCTCGGCCAGGCCGTCTTTCGGGATCCAGCACTGGACCCGGGCGTAGTGGTGGCCGTCGGGCAGCTCCCAAAGGTGCGCGGCCGCGGTGAGGTCCCGGCGCACCGACAGGTCGATGGCCAGCCGGCTCACGCATTCGCGCAGCACGTCCTCGGACGGCGCCTCGTCCGGCTCGACCTCGATGGCGCGCCAGGACTCCGGCTCGATCCAGGTCCCCGTACCGCCCCCCCACCGGCCCCACAGCAGGCGGTCGACCAGGGTCCGCTTCGACGGCAGCGAGCGGGCCTCGTTGGTCTGCTCGCGCAGGTAGGGGTAGCCGGGCAGGCCGAGGGACAACGACGGGTGCGCCTTCGGCCAGCAGCCCTCGTCCGTCCAAGGGTCATCCTTGTCGTCGACGCTGAAGATCAGCGCGAAGAGCGAGTCCAGGACGGTGCGGTTTTCCAGGACCGCGACGGCGCGGCCGTGCTCGCGGCCGCAGGCCGTCTCCATCGACTCCCCGGCGTTGGTGGTTATCAGCGTGAGCGGCTGCCGGCGGTCCTTGGTCCCGAGGTTCATTACCTCGAGCATCGCTCCGGAGTCGTGCTCGTGCAGCTCGTCGACCAGGACCACGTGCGGCGACGGTCCGGAGCGGCCGCGCGCGTGACGGTCCGACGACCATCGCCAGAGGAACCCGCCGTCGGGGATGACGATCTGGTACTCCGCTTCGAGGCCGCCGCGGATCTTGCACAGCCGGCTCAGGACGGGGGAGCCCTTCACCATGTCCACGGCGGCCCGGAACATCGGTTTCCCCTGGTCGGCGGTGCGCGCCACGACGTAGCCCTGGACCTTGGGCTCCATGTCCGCGACCAGCATGTACAGCCCGATCCCCGCGGCGATGGGACTCTTGCCCGCCCCCTTCGGCGTCTCGACGTAGGCGCGCCGGAAGCGCCGCAGGCCGGACCCGTCGCCGACGTTGACCCACCCGAACAGCGAGCCGATCAGGAACACATGCCACGGCAGCGGCTCGAAGGGCTTACCCGCGTGAGGGCCGGCCGGGACCTTCAACACCTGCCGGAAGAACGTCAGGGCATGGTCGGCCAGCGTCTCGTCGAAGCGGATATCGACGCGCACCCGGTCCTCCTGGTGGCGCCGCGCGGCCGCGCGCACGTGGCGGTTGGCCAGGACCTCTCCGCAGAGAACGGCCGCCGCGTACGCGTCGACCTCGTGCTCGCCGCTCACCCTCAGTCCCGCAGCATGGCGTAGAAGCAGACCACGGCGAGGACGGCGACGACGACGACGACGATGACGGTGGTCACGATCCCTTCTCCTTGACGGGCGCCTTCTCGACGGGCGCGGCCGAGGCCCCCCGGACGAGGTCGATGGCGGCCAGGCACTTGGCCTTGTCGCGGTAGCCCTGCCCGCCGTTGGCGATCTTGCGGCCGTTGCGGGCGCGGAGGTACCAGCGCCACTGACCTCGCTTGTCGCGGTAGATGAGGAACTTCGTTGGCGGCGTCGTCGGCGTCGGCATGGGGGGTCTCCTCCTCGAGGGGATCTCCTCGGGCTTGAGCCAGTCCCAGGCGGCCCGCAGGAACCTCACGGGCCCCGGCCCTGGGGGGTGGGGGTCCGCGGCCGCGGGTTGCCGTCCCGGTCGGCGCCGAGGCGCCGCCGCGGGCCGTGCTCCGGCCGGCCTCGGTGACAGGGCCGACAAAGCGGCATCACGTTGTCCCGGGCGAAGGCCAGGTCCGGGCGCTTGTGCAGGGGCTGGACGTGGTGCAGCTCCGCGGCCGCGATCCAGCGGTTCCGGGACGCGCACAGACGGCAGAGGGGTTCCTCCGCCAGAACCCGCCGGCGGAACCGGCGCCAGCGGTGCGTCCGGAGAATCTCATGGGACCTCGCCATGGGTGAGCCAGCCCCCCTCCTCGATCCTCGCCACGACGGCGGGCCACATCCCCGGGTTCGGCGCCGCCAGCGCGTCCCGGATCCGCCGGCGCATCGACCAGGCGGTCCGCAGGTCCAGCTCGAGGTCGTGCGCCAGGGCCCGGATGGGGACCCCGCCGTCCTCGTCGACGACCTGCTCGATCATCGTGAACCAGGTCGCCAGCGGCAGCCGCGTCTTCGACAGGAAGGTATTGTTCAGGACGTTGAACGAGCGGCGGCAGCCGTGGCAATTCCACCGGCCCAGGCGCCCCCCGTCCCGTTTGCGCGCCACGTCCTGCGACCCGCAGCTCGGGCAGATCGCCCCGATCGGCCAGCGGACCTCCTCCAGCAGCGCCAGACACCGCAACTGCAGCTCGCAGGCCTCGTCGCTCACGGCCGAAGGCCCGGATCCGCGGAAACGGCCGCCGGAGCCCGGCCAAGTGCGCGAGATCTCGGCCACGTCCGGGTCCGTAGACCCGGCACCGGCCGAGGCCCACAACGGCGCCCTGCGGGCCTCTGACGGGAAATCGGGGGTTTGAAAAGGGGGAGGAGGGCCGGGTGCCGCCGGCGATGAGGGCGGCCGGCGCCGGCGCAGCGTCCGGAAGCCGAAGCAAGAACCGCGGGCCCCACCCGCAGCTCCAGGGGGGATACCTCAGCACGAGAATCGGGGATCCCGCGCCGGACGGCCCTCCTCCGAGGCGACCAAGGTAGACCCCCCGGATCGAGCGTCAAGCCCGTAACGCAACGGGCCTCGGCCGCGCTCACGTCGCCTTGATGACCTCGGCGTCGGTGAGGGCCTCCTCCAACTCGTCGTGCTCCACGGTCGCCCGGGCGAGGGCCTCGGTCGCGTGCTCGACGTTGCGGTCCGCGTGGCGCTGCTGCTTCTGGATCGACTCCGGGACCTCCTTGCTGGCGTCGATCTTCTCCTGGGCCTTGCTGTCCCAGTACACCTTGTCCGCGTCCCACTGCGCCTTGTGGTGTGTGGCCTCCTTCACGCCGCGCGCGAACGTCGCGAGCCGGTCGCGCATGTCCTGGTCGGTGATGACGATATCGGGTGGCATGTCCACCTCCTACGGGGGTTGGGGGGGGTCAGGTCTCGTCCGCGAGCGGGCCTACGGGCTCGCTGAAGCGGACGGTGATCTGGTACGTTCGGGTCGAGGTCTTGTCGGCCGCGGCCACGGTGACGGTGAAGAGGTTGTCCTGGCCGGCCGTTAGCGCTCCGGAGGCCGGCCGCGTGACCGTGGCGCCCTCGTTGAACGGTACCGCCGTGAACGCGACCTCGGTCGTACCGGCGCGGACCTCGACGACGTGCTCGGTCACCTCGGGCTCGAAGGTGACGGTGAAAGGCGCCCGCGTCCCCTCGATCCAGACGGCCAGGTCCCGCAGCCGGGTGTCGCTCGGCGCCTCGGCCGCCATGCGGGCCTCGCGCCACAGCTGCTGCGCGGTGAGGGCCTCCAGGGCCGCGTGCTGCGCGTCCGTGCGGTACTCGGTGCCGTCGGAGTGCGTGGTCGTCTGCGCGGCCACGTGGGCGTCCAAGGCGGCCGACAGGCCCTTGAGGGCCCGGTGCCGCAGGGATACCTCGTCGCCGACGAGACGGGCGACCCGTTGCACCTGGGCCGGCTCGTGGACCGTCACCCCGTCCGCGTGGCGCAGGTAGGACGGGCGCGGGACCAGCGCCTCCCGGGCCGCGTGGTGCAGGTCGTGGAGGGCGCCGTCGTCCACCTCGTAGCGGAGGCCGTCGACCAACTGAGGCGCGAGCTGGTAGGCCGGACCCTGAGCCTCGTCGTGCAGGGCTTGGATGATCTGATCGAGGGGGCGACGCCAGCGGTAGGCTTTCGTTCCGTCGTCGGCGATGGACCGAACCTCGCGCAGGTGTTGCCACGTCATACTGGCAAGATCCGCGGGCAACTCGGAGAGGGGGATTAGGTACTGGGTGTCGTTGGGGACAGTGGAGATCGTATTGCACTCGAGCCACTCCGATGCGAACCATCTCTCCCCGAGAGTGTCCCATACGGCAATCCAACAACGGCCAGGGATCGCGTGGTTGTGTGTCGTCGCCAAGAGAAAAAACCCTCCCCTCTTTTTTTTGGGTCCTTACTGATTCACCCCAGTGGTCTGGGAACGGTAGCCCGGCGCCGGGGATGTCGCGTACTGCAGATACGAGTGGGTGTGCGTCCCCACCGACGTCCCTGCCGGCCCTCGAGGGCCCTGGATCCCCTGCGGTCCGCGGGCTCCGGTAGCGCCCGTAGTCCCTGCCGGCCCTCGAGGGCCCTGGATCCCCTGCGGTCCGCGGGCTCCGGTAGCGCCCGTAGCCCCTCGAGGGCCGGTGGCGCCGGTGAAACCTCGCGGTCCGCGGGCTCCGGTGATTGCGTAGGCGGTCCCCCCGATGTCGAGGGTGGTCAGGTTGGAGAGGCCGGTCCCGCCCGGGTTGGCCGTCACCGTCGGCGGGAGCGCGGAGGTCCGGGCCAACCCCGCGGGAAACTGCGCCAGGGGGAAGTCGAGGAGCCTGCGCAGGACGTAGGTCCTCTCCGCGGCCGCGGGGATGTTCTGGATCGACGGGATGCCGTAGGCGGTTTGGCTGGCCGGCGCCGGGACCGCCGGCGGTATGTCGGCCGCGCGGGCCAGCACGGCGGGGAAGTCGCCGTCGCCGAGGCCGCGGGTGAGGTTGCCGAGCAGGGCGTAGGAGGGCGCCGTGGCGCCGGCGGCGACCTGCACCACGCGCGGGGACTGACTCGCGGTGATCGCCGGCAGCAGGACCCCCGTCGGGATGTTGGCCGTCCTGGCGAGCCCTGCGGGGAACTGCGCCAGGGGGAAGTCGAGGAGCCGGCGCAGGACGTAGGTCCGCTCGGCCGCGGCGGGGATGTTTTCGATCGAGGGGATGCCGTAGGCGGTTTGGTTGGCCGGGTCCGGGATGGCCACGCCGCCGCCGCCGCCGCCGCCGGAGGGCAGGGCGTAGCTGACGCTGCCGATGCCGAGGGTGGTCAGCTTGGAGAGGCCGGTCCCGCCCGGGTTGGCCGTCACCGTCGGCGGGAGCGCGGAGGTTCGGGCCAGGCCGGCCGGGAACTGCGCCAGGGGGAAGTCGAGGAGGCGCTTGAGGAGGTAGGTGCGCTCGCCGGGGACGGGGACGGCCGAGATCGCGCCGACGGCCCAGGGCATGCCCGCAGCGGGGTCCTCGAGGACGCGGGTATCGTCCTGCAGCAGGTAGCGGGCCAGCTCCGCGGGGGCGTTGCCTTCCTGGACGGGCAGGAACCCGACGATGGTAAGCTGCACCGAGTCGTTCGCGACCTCGACCAAGGAGACGGTGCCGACGGGCAGCGTGTCGAGGCGCTCGAGCCGGATGTAGGACCGGCCGAGGGTGATCTCGTCCTCGTCGCCGTCCGTCCCGTCCCAGTACCCCCACAGCTCGAGGGCCGGCACCGAGTCGGCGACGCGGATCGTGGTCTGGCCGGAATCCGCGACGGCCGGGTCGCGGTAGGGGGCGCCGGTGGACGTGTCTTCTTCTTCGGCCCGGGCCGGTGAGGCCCGCAGCGCGGACACGACCCAATAGGCGTCGCCGCCGCCGGCGCCTTGGCTGTGGGCGATCAGCTCTCGGATGGTGGGCGCCCGGGCCCGCAGCCACTGCCGGCCGCCGGCCGCGCCGGCGGGGCGCTGCGCGGCGTTGGGACCAGCGCCGAAGGGGACGGCGGTGGCGCACGCGGCCTCGGGCGGCACCCCCCCGCTGAACGCGATGCTCCTAGGGGTGAGGCCCTCGAAGATGCCGGTGCCGTCCTCGGTGCCCAGGTAGTCGGCGCTCAGCTGCGGGTGCGCGTCGATCAGGGCCTTGATCTCGGCCGCGGTCAGGGTGGGCGCGAAGGTGAGGGTGACCGTCCGGGCCTGCTCATCCAGGACGGTCGACGAGGCCGGCGGCGGCGGGATGCGCTGGGCGCCGAAGGTCCAGTCGTTGGCGTCAACCCGGGCCAGCGACACGCGAAGCCCGCGGTTGAGTCTTTGCCCAAAGCGGTCGGTCTCGTACCAGTCGACGGTGCCCGGCTGCCCGGCGCCGGCCGGGATCCGCGCCCCGTAGGCGTTCACGTCCCGGCGGTAGGTCCGCAGCCAGTAGCACCGCTCCTCGTCGATCGGCGCTTGGATGGCGACGGAGTTGGCCAGGCCCCGCCACTTGACCCTCGCGGCCGCGAAGTCGCGGGTGGCCGATTCGTAGAGGACATACTCGTCGAAGCCCGTCTCGGGCTGCGGCGGATCCCAGGTGAGCAGGACCTCCTCTTCCCCGGCGGTGGCGACCAGGTTCCGGGCCGCGGGGATGGGCGGCACCGCGATCGCGGGGGTGGCCGGCGTCGAGGGCGCGGTGTAGTCGGCGCCGGCCGGGTCGGCGTAGACGCTGGCGGCGTCCTCGCGCAGCAGCAGCTCGGCGCCTTGGTCGGCGGCGGCCTGGGCGTGCTCGACGAGGAAGGTCTTGTTGGCCCAGCCGTAGCGGCTCGAGCTGATCCGGATGGCGTCGCCGGCGACGAGGCGCAGGCCGCGCACGTCGGTGCGGGCCCTCACCTGCAGGCGCTGCGACTCGGCGGCCAGCAGCCCCCGCGCGATCCGCTCGGCGCGCCAGGCTTCCTGGACGGCGGGCAGGTCGACGCGCAGGTCGCGCCCGGGCTCGGCGCCGGCGTTGCGGACCGGGGCGATCTGCCGCGGCCCGTCCGGCAGCGAGGCGCCGCCGTAGCTGGCCTGCACGCCGGTGTACCCGGGCTCGTTGGAGATCTGCTGCACCTCGTCCTCGTGGACCCAAGTCCCGGCCACCACCGTCTTGGCCTGGAAAGGGACGAAGCGCCATTGGCGGCCGGTGTAGACGGCGGTGGCCAGGGCGGCGCCCAGGACCTGGTCGAGATGCTCGCGGGTGGGGGTGTTCTCGAGATCCAGCACGGCGCCGCATTCGAAGCGCCGGCGGTTGAGGAAGCTCGATCCGTCGGGCAGGCCCGAGGGGACGGAGGCGTCGCAGTGATTGGCCAGGGCCACCACCGAGGGCCAGTCGATCCGGTCCGGGCCCAGGTCGAGGCCCCATTCCTCGCGGAGGATCTGCGCGGCGATGAGTCCCGGGTTTCGGGTGTGATCGATGTAGGCGGCCGTCGAGGGGCCGGCGCCGGCCCCGCCCCGATCGGCGCGGGGGTCGTAGCAGCGCAGGCCGTCGACCTCGACAAAGAACCCCGAGGGCAGGCCGTGGCCGAAGGCGGGCCGGGTGTCGTCGTCGATCCGGAGTCTCAGCTGCGCCCAGGCGACGCCGGCGCCGACGTGCGCCGCCGTCCAGTCGTGGAAGGCGGCGGTCAGGTCCGGAGACGCGGCCTGCGAGGCCCCGCCGTAGAACGCGCGGCCGTGGACGGCGCCGGAGTTGAAGGCGGCGTTGCGCTCGGCCGTGGAGCCCGGCAGGGGCTCGTCGAGGGTGGCCTGGCCGTTGCCCGGGCCGTCGCCGGCCCAGGGGACGGTGAGCAGGTCCGAGTCCAGCCGCAGCCGCCCGAACCCCTCGATCGGGTGGGCCGCCAGCGCCAGGGCCAGGTACACGTCCTGGCGGCCGCCGCGGGGGATGTGGGTGTTGCCGTAGCTGATCTGCCCGCCGACCCAGGCGCGCCCGACCACGGCCTGGGCGCCGCGCTCGCCGGCGGCCGACAGGATCAGCGGCCCCGACGCCGTCGGCGCCTCCCGCCGCCGGCCGCGGCTGCCGCCCAGGCGGTCCGAGGCGTAGCCCACCGCCAGGGACAGGCCGACGGAGACGCCGACCTCTTTCAGCACCGGAATCCAGGCGACCATCAGCCGAATTCCCTTGACTGGTAAGTTACGGGTGACTTACCATCGTCGCGGCCGCCATGGAGCGGCCCCCTTTTCCCCCTCCAACGAGGAGACAGCTCATGCCACACCCCCGCCCGTTGAAGCAGTGCGCGAAGGTGAAGGCCGACGGTCACCGTTGCGGCCGGAACCACCGCGGGCTGTCGGACTACTGCTGGCAGCACGGCGGCCGGACCCCGGCGGGCTCGGGGTTCCGTCAGGAGCCGACGCTGCCGGCCCAGGTCGAGCGCGAGCTGGCCAAGGTCGGCGTGTTCCGCCGGTCCGCGGCCGCTCACCTGGGGAGGAGCTGAGCGATGGACCGTGACCGCTTCAACAGGGTGACCGGCGTCCTGCTGGCCGCCGGCGGCACCGCCTGCTCGTTCCCCGTCGAGGACTACCTGGCCGCCGTCGACGACCACCTGGACCCGGAGTCGGCCGAGGCGCTGCGCCGTTGCGCGCGGTCCCTCAACGTCTTCAAGCAGCAGGTCCGCCGCTTCGTCGACGGCCCGCCCCCGTCCACCACTCACCACCCGCAGGAGGACTGAATGACCAAGCGCCGCGGCGATCGCCGCCAGCTCACCGTGCAACTGACGACGGGCCAGTACGAATTCCTGGAGCAGGAGGCCCGCAACCACGGCTGCTCCTTGAGCGACGTCGCGCGGGTCTGCGTCTACGTCGCCGGGTCCCGGCCGGCCCAGGTCAAGAAGGCCCTCGAGTCCCTGCGGACCCCCTCGCCGATCGCCGGCGGGTAGGTCCCGACCCTTTCCCGAGGAGACACCATGTCCACGCACCAGAACACTCTCATCCCCCCGCCCCTCGACTGCTTCGTAGAGCGGCTCCCGGCCGACGCCGCGTCGGCGCTGGCCAAGGGCTACCTGGCCGGCGTGAGGCGCTGGACCGAGGGCGACGAGCCGGACAAGACCCTGGCCCGGGCGCGGGCCACGGACGCGGCCGTCGCGGCCTCGAGGGCCTGGGGCTTCGTCGGCGCGCTGATCGACACGCCGGACCGCGCGAACGGGACGGCCCACCCGGACTCCCCGGCGCACCCCTGCACCCGGGCCGACCTGCCGGCGCAGATCCTGGCCGCCGAGTCGGCGGCGTTCCACGCGGCCAAGGCGGCCCGCCTGCTGGCGTCCGGCGAGGGCCTCGGCAGCGGCGCGGTGCCGCGCGAGCCGTCCGAGCAGGAGCGTCAGGCCCGGGTCGACGCGCTGGCCCCGCGCCTCTACCGCGGGCGCCGGCTGCCGTCCGGTGAGGTCGAGGTCTGGCGCCCGGACGGGACGCCGCTGCCGCTGAAGCCGTCCCTGGCGCTGCACGAGCACTCGCCGACGGGCTTCGAATGGGGCTACCCCGGATCGGGCCCGGCGCAGCTGGCCCTGGCCCTGGTCCTGGACGTGACGGGCCTGGCCTACGCCGCGCGGCGGACGTACCAGGCCCTCAAGGACGAGATGGTCGTCGGGTGGGCCGAGTCCTGGACCCTCGAGCCCGACGAGCTGCTGACCTGGGTCGACGACGAGCTGCACCACCGGCGGGAGGGCTGACCCATGGGCATCATCTGGTAGGCGTCCGCCGCCGGCGTTCCTGGAGGCCCTCGGGGTGACGAGCCCCGGGGGCCTTTCTGCGTACGGCCCCTCTCCGGAGGCCCGGATCTGCGGAAACGGCGCCCGGGAACCGTCCACGTGCGCGAGATCCCGGGCGGGCCCGTATCCGTAGACCCGGCGCCCCCCGCGGCCCACAGCGGCGCCCTGCGGGCCTCTGACGGGGAATCGGCCCATTCCGCTCACCCCCGCAATCCTCGGCCCGTGGGGGTTCCGCCGGCGTTCTCGGGGACGTCGCCGGGCAGGATCAGCTCGCGGAAGGTCACGCGCCGGGTATCGACCTCGACGGACACGTGGGGCATGCGGGCCGCGAAGGCGAAGAAGGGGTCGCCGGGGTGGCGCTGCTGGTGCGAGTCGTCGCTGAAGCGCCAGCCGGCGGCCCGGTCGAGCCGGGCCAGGGCGGACTCGCAGTGCACGACCTGGCGGGCCCCCTCCTCGTGGGTCCCGATGATCTCGCCGGCCCACAGCTCGAAGGGGGCGGCCACGGTGCCGCCGTCCTGGTTCAGGCAGGTCAGGTGCAGCTCGGCCGGCTCCCCCTGCCGGTCCGTGGCCCACAGCCGGCGGATGGAGGCGTCCGCGGCGGTGACCCTCACGTCGAAGCGGGGCGAGCCGGTGCGCAGGGACTCGATGACGGCGCCGACGCCGTCGACCAGGCCGCCGCGCCAGGTGTGCCCGCCGGCGGACACGTCGCCGGCGACGGCGGCCAGGCGCAGGGTGCCGAGCCGGATCAGCATCACCGGCTCGACGGTGTCGTCGGTGAGGGCGGCGAGGATGGCGGCGGGGATGGTCCGCGGCATTTCAGATACCGACGTCCTGGAGCAGCTCGACGCGGGCCTCGGCGCGGCGGCCGCGCAGGTCGGTGACGGAGCTGTTCTGCAGCAGCCAGGTCCCGGCCGGGGCGGTGAGGTCGACCACGGCGTTGTCGCGGATCCCGGACGCAGGACCGGCGGGTAGCAGGCGATGGCGCCGGTGGCGCCGCCGGCGTTCGACGAGACGGCCCCGGCGGTCACGCGGTAGAGGAACCCGCCGATCTCGAGCTGATCGCCTTGGCGCAGCACGGTCCTCGAGCCCGGCCAACCGTCCAGCGCCGCGATCCGCCGGGCGCCGGCGGCCGTGGCGCCGCGGGCCCGGATCGAGCGCCCGGCCGCGGCGGCCGCCTCGGCGTTGCCGGGATGAGCCGGGTCGGCCATGCGGATCCGGTCGCCGGCGTTGATCCCGTCCAGGAACCCGGCCAGGGTGCGGCGG
>CBDCSU010000002.1:0-29627 GCA_965221775.1 Candidatus Latescibacterota bacterium
CCGGGAAGGCGTCGTCGAGGAGCCACAGGCTCTCGGGCTGGGTGAGCCCGAAACGGTCGAAGGCGCCCACGAGGATCAGCCGTTCGATCTCGGCCTTGTGGAGGCGGACGCGGGAGCCGGAGCCGGCCATGCGCTCGACGAAGTCGACCAGATCGCGGAAGACGCCGTGATCGCGGCGCTCGGCCTCGACCGCCTCGAGGGCGGCGCGGCGGACGCCGCGCACGTGCATCAGCCCCGGGCGGATGCGGCCGTGGCGGCCGATGTATTTCAGGCGCGAGTCGCCGATGTCGATGGGCAGGATGCGGCAGCCCCAGCGCCGGGCCTCGTCGAGATAGACGTCGCGGCGGTAGAACCCGTGGCCGTTGCTGATCACGGCGGCGAGGAACTGCGCCGGGTAGTGGGCCTTGAGATACGTGCACTGGAAGGAGAGCTGCGCGTACGTGGCCGAGTGGCTCTTGCAGAAGCTGAAGCCGGTGAAGGAGCTGACGCGCTCCCACAGCTCCCGCGCCTGGGCGGCGGTGAGGCCGCTGTGGCCCATGCAGCCGGCGAGGAAGTCGCGCTCCGTGCGCCGCCACTGCTCCTCGGCCGGGGCGCCCTCGTGGAGGGAGTTCATCATCTTGCGGATGCGGTCGGCCTGGGCGAAGCTCAGGCCCGCCACCTGGTGGCAGATCCTGGTCACGTCCTCCTGGAAGACGCAGACGTCGTGGGTCCGGCCCAGGATCGTTTCGAGGGCGGGGTGCACGAACTCCCAGTCCCGGATGCCGGCCTTGGACTTGCGCTCGCGCTCGACGTAGGTGGCGGCGTACCGCGACCCGGCGGGGCGCACCAGGCTGGAGGTGATGGCGATCTCCTCGAAGGTCCCGGCCCGGGCCTTCTTGTTCAGCCGCGTCTGGGCCGGGCTCTCGATGTAGAAGATCCCCCTCGTCCGCCCCTTGCGGATGACGTCCCGCACGGCGGGGTCGTCGCAGCACTTGTCGACGTCGAAGACCCCCGGATCCTCCTCGCCCTGCTCGGCCAGCTGCCCCAGGGCGTCGCGCAGGACCGAGAGCGAGCCGTTGCCGAGGATGTCGAACTTGATCAGCCCGAGCTCGTCGATGCCGTTGTGCATGTCGATCTGGGTGATGACGCGGTCCTTGTCGCCGCCGGAGCGCTCGCAGGCGACGTGGCGGCGCATGGGCTGGTCGGTGATCAGCACGCCCCCCGGGTGCTGGCCCAGGAACCGCGGCTTGCCGCGGATGGTGGCGGCGAGCCGCCACAGGCGGCGGATCCCGGCGTCGTCGATGCGCGCCGAGCGGGACCCGCGGCCGCGGAGGATGCGGGTGACCTCGTCGTCGGTGTAGCCGTGGACCTTGGCCGTCTCGCGGAAGGAGGCGCGCTCGCGGAAGTGGAGGGTGGTGCAGGTGACCGCCACGTGCTCCTCGCCCCAGCGCCGGGTGATGAACTTCTGCACCTCGTCGCGCTCGTCCCAGCCGAAGTCGAGATCGGCGTCGGGCGGCGAGGCGCGGTCCTCGTTGAGGAAGCGCTGGAAGTAGAGGTCGTGGCGGATCGGATCGAGGTCGGAGACGCCGATGTTGTAGAAGGTGATGCTGTTGGCGGCGCTGCCGCGCAGGATCGTGCAGTCCGCCGGCCGCCGGTAGCCGGAGGCGAAGCGGCCGTTGGCCCAGTCGCGGATCTCCTTGACGATCAGGAAATACGACGGGTAGCCGAGCTTCTCGATCGTCTCCAGCTCCATGCGCTGGATGCGGCGGGCCCGGTCACGGGTGCCGAGGCCGGCGTAGTTGCGCTCGAGCCCCGCCCAGGCCAGCCGCGCCAGGTGGCCGGCCGGGGTCTCGCCCGGGGGCACGTCGACGCGCGGCAGGATCCACTCGCCCAGGGGCAGCTCGATGGAGCCGCACTCCTCGGCGAGGCGCTCGGCGTTGGCCAGGGCCCGGCGGTGCGACGGAAAGGCCGCCGCCATCTGGCCGGCGCTGCGCAGGCAGGCCTGGGGCGAGGCGCACTCCCCGGGCCGCAGGCGCGACAGCGTCGAGTTGAGGCCGATAGCGGTGAGCAGCTGGTGCGTGGGCCACTGCCCCGGGTCGAGGAAGTAGCAGTCGTTCTGGGCGACCAGGGGCAGGTGCAGGGCCCCGGCGACGGCCTCGAGCTGGCGGCTGCGGCGGCGGGTGGCGGCCGAGTTGGCGATCAGCTCGCCGTACAGCCGGCCCCGGTTGGGGGTGGCGGCCAGGAGACCGAGGAGCCCGGGCGAGGGGGTGAGGAGCGCGAAGTCGGGCCACTCGCGGGCGAAGACCTCGTCGAAACGGAAGCGGTCGGCCTCGAGGTGGCGGCGGGTGACCACCTCGCACAGGTCGGCGTAGCCCCGGGCGTTGCGGGCCAGCACGACGAGGCGCTCGCGCCCGTGGGAGCCGGCGCCGTCGGCCCGCGGCGACATCTCGGCGGGGCCGGCGCGGAGGCCTTCGTCCGCCGGCAGGCCCCGCCGGGCGCGGGCGGCCAGGACCTCTCCGCGGCGCGGCTCGGTGAGCTCGACCCCGAGGACGGGCCGCAGGCCCTGGCGGCGGCACTCCTCGTAGTGGAGGACGAGCCCCGACATGCGGTCGGTGTCGGTAAGTCCCACGGCCGGCATCCCCAGCTCCCTCGCTCTCCCCACGATTTCGGGAATACCGGGGACACCGGCGTGGAACGAAAACGACGAGTGGCAGTGCAGGTGGACGAAGCTCAACCCCATCTCCCGGATAGCTGCACATACGTATAGCTATGCCGTGAACCGGGTCAAGGGGAAAAACCGGTCGGGGCGGACACGGCCGAATCTGTCCGGCAGGTGGCCCGCGGAGAGATCCTGCGGTGGAACGGAGGGTGCCCGGCGGGGCCGGGCCGCTAGCTCAGCCGCGAGGCGGGTTCGGCGGTCCCGAGGTCGAGGGCCAGGACCCCGATGGGACTGTTGCCCACCTGGAGGACCTCGAGCGGAGAGAGATGTCCGGTCTCGTCGTCGATGCGGTAGGTGGCCAGCTTGCCGGAGCCCTCGCCGAGAGCCAGCAGGTAGGCGCCGTCGGGATCGAGGGTGAAGGAGCGCGGCGTCGGCTCGGTGGGCGTGTGGCTGATCGGCTCCAGCGCCCCCGTCGACCCGTCGACGGAGAAGGCGGCGATCGAATCGTGTCCGCGGTTGGAGGCGTAGAGGTACTCCCCCGTGGGCGTGATGCGGATCTCCGCACCGGTGTTCTCGCCCTCGAAGCCCGTGGGCAGGGTCGGCACGTTCTGGAACCGCGTCAGCGTCCCCTCGCGGGTATCGAGCTCATACGCCGAGACCGAGGAGCTCTGCTCGTTGACGAAGTAGACCACGTCCATGACCGGGTGGAAGCAGAAGTGACGCGGCCCCTCCCCCGGAGGCGGCTCGAGCCGCTGGCCCGCCGGGTTCGAGGACAGGCGGCCGGTCTTGTCGTCGAAGCGCAACTGGTAGATCAGGTTCGGCCCGGCCGTGTGGGGCACGAAGGCGAAACGGTTGCTGGCGTCGATCTGGATCGAGTGGGCGCGCTCGGCGGTCTTGATGTTCATCACCGCCGGCGTGCCGACGGAGCCGTCGCGGCGGATCGGATGCACCGCGGCCATGCCGGCGCGGTAGTAGGAGGTGAACAGGAAGCGGCCGCTGGCGTCGGTGGAGAGGTAGCACGGGTCCGACTCCAGCGGCGCCGTGCCGAGGGGCGCGAGCCGTCCGCTGCCCTTTTCCAGGCGAAACGCCGCCGCCTGGCGGCCGCCGCGCAGGCCGGCGTACAGAAACCGCTGCTGAGGGTCGACGCACAGGGGGCCGGGACCGGCGCCGGCGGCGACGATGGCGTACGAGTCGAGGGCCCCGGTCTCGGGGTCCATGGCGTAGACGTTGATACGGTCCTCGGTGCTGAGCGATACGTATACGTAGTACGGCATTCCCTCTCCTCGGGATCAAAGATCGGACCGGAAGGCGCTCCGGCGCCGGACCGGACGAAGCCGCGCCGGAGGGTGGAGGCGGTCTTACCGCCGCCGCCGGCGGCGCTTGGGACGGAAGGGGCGCTTCCCCGGCTGAAACTCGCTGATGCCGAGGGCGTGGCCCAGGAGCTCCTGGCCGTCGAGGTTGGTGATCGCCTCCCTGGCGGCCGACTTGCTCGGCATGTCCACCAGGCCCCGGCCCCGGTCCCTCTGGATCTCCACGGCCGCAACCTTTCCGAAGATCTCGAAGAGGGTGCGCAGGTCGTCCTCGGTGGCGTTGCTGGCCAGGTTGTCGACGGCGAGTCTCATGGAGTCCTTTCCGCCGCCCGGCGGTGCCGAAGGACGGCAGAAAAAGCAAGGGCGGCGGCTGGCGGCCGCCTGTAAGCGCGGCGGCTCGCGGAGCCTTCGAATATAGGGGCCGGCGCCGGTCTCACCAAGGTGCCGAGGCGCCTCAGCCCCCTTCGGACCCGTCGATGCAGTACAGGTGCGTGGCGGTGCGGATGAACAGCTGCGAGCCGGCCACCGCCGGCGAGGACAGGGTGAAGGACCCGTCGAGGGCGTTGGTGGCCAGGTGTCCGTACTCGGCGCCGGCGGCCAGCACCGTGGTGACCCCGTCCTCGTTGAGCACGTAGAGCTTGCCGTCGGCCACCACCGGCGAGGCGCTGACCCGGCCCTGGGCGGTGCGCTCCGGCCCCCACACCACCTCGCCGGTGCGCGCGTCGAGGGCGGTGGCCAAGCCACGGTCGTCGACCATGAAGAAGTGGGTGCCGTCGCAGGCGGCGGTGGGCACGTCGGGAGCGCCGGCCCCCTCCCAGCGCCAGGCCAGGTCCTCCTGGCCGATGCGGCCCCCCTCGCCGACGCGAAAGGCGAGCAGCGGCTTGCGGCGGCTCTGGGCGTAGACCATGCCGCCCACGGCGATCGGCGAGCCGACGATGCGGAAGTTGCCCTCCCTCCCCGGGTTCAGTCCGCCGACGCGCCACAGCTCCCGGCCCGAGGCCGGGTCGTGGCCGGTGAGGTAGTCGCCGCCGGAGATGACGATCTGCGCGCCGGCGCCGGTGCGCAGCACGGCAGGGGTGGTGTACGCGTCGGGCGACTCCCCGGGCGCGTCCGTGGGCCGCTCGACCCGCCACGCCAGCTCGCCGGAGGCGCCGTCGAAGGCGGCGAGGTACGACGGGGCGTCGGTGCGCATCCCGTGCAGGACCTCGACGATCAGGCGGCCGTCGTGCAGGGCCGGCGACGAGGCGTAGCCCCACATGAGGCCGAAGGCCCCGAACTCGGCCTGCAGGTCCCGCCGCCAGACCGGCTGGCCCTCCATGGTGAAGGCGGCGACCACCCCGGTCCCGGTGACGGCCCAGACGTGCCGCCCGTCGGTGACCGGCGACGGCGAGGTGTTGTTGTGCTTGCGCCAGGTGCGGTTGCCCTCGGCGAGGACGGCGCGCCACAGCTCCTTGCCGTCGGCCCGCGACAGGCACAGCAGCAGCAGGTCGTCGCCGCCGGGATCGCGCTTGCGCCGGCGGCCCTGCTGCGGGGGCGCCGCCCCGGCCTCCGGCGCCGAAGGCGAGGTGACGAAGACGCGGTCGCCCCAGACGATGGGGGTGCCGCCGCTCCAGGAGGGCAGCGGGGCCTTCCACAGGACGCCCTCGGAGGCGCTCCACTGCGAGGGCAGGCCGGCGGCGGCGCTGACCCCGTTCTGGTGGGGGCCGCGCCACTGGGGCCAGCTCTCCGAAGCGGAGGCGGCGGAGACGGCGGCCAGCAGGATGCAGGGGATCAGGCTTCGCATGGCGGTTCTCCTGGCTGTTGGTGCCGGAATATCTCCGGCAGCACATCCCTGAAGATAGGATCCGGGACATGGGGTCCCGCTCTTTCGCAGGCAACCGACATGGCTTCCACATCCCGAAGGGCCGGCAGGGAGCCCGACTCGAAGGGCGTCGCCGACTACAGACATCGCCCCGGGATGTCCCTTGCCAGCTTGCCTGGTGGACCGTAGTGGTCTATTGTAGACTACATCGATCTTTTCTCAAGGGAGACCAACCATGCTTGTCTCCGAATCCCGCCGCGTCTGGACCGTCGCCGAGGCGAAGGCGCGCCTGTCTGAAATCCTGCGGCTCGCCGAGTCGGAAGGGCCGCAGCGCATCGGTACCCGGAAGTCGTTCGTCGTGGTGCCCACCGACGTCTGGCGCGCGAAATCGCAGCCACGCAAGTCATTGGGGCAGTGGTTGGTCGAGAACGTACCGCGCGGAACGAACCTCGAGGTGCCGGACCGTAGTTCGAACCGGAAGACCCCGTTCATCGATGACGAGGACGAATGACCGGTTACCTTCTGGATACCAACGTGGTATCGGAGCTGACGAGGGACGCTCCCGCCCCGCAGGTCGTCAGCTTTCTGGCGGACCAGGAAGACGTATGGCTGTCGTCTATTCTCGTACACGAGGTGGAGTACGGCCTGCGGCTGCTCCCGCAGGGAAACCGCCGCAGTCGCCTGTCAGAGATGCAATCGGCCATCTTGGGGGCGTATGAGGACCGCATACTGTCAATGGACAGAGTGGCGGCGAAGTGGTCCGCTGAGTTCAGGGCGCAGGCACGCCGCGCCGGACGCACTATCGACATGGGCGATGTCCTGGTTGCCGGCATAGCCAGGGCCCACGGCTTGGTCATAGTCACCCGCAACATCGCCGATTTCGAGCGCCTCGATGTCGAGCTCGTCAGTCCTTGGGAATCCCCTTGACCACCCTCACCGAGGCTGATGTCGAGTCCGCCGCCCTCGCGTGGCTCTCCTCCCTCGGTTGGTCCGCAGCCTACCCCAACATCGCCCCGGACACGCCCGCGGCCGAACGCGACGACTGCGGCGAGGCGGTCCTCGCCCGCCACATGCGCGACGCCCTGCCCCGCCTCCTTCGTCGGCTTCACGGGGACACCCATAGATCGCCAGGACGCCAGCACACGGGCCGTCTTCGGCGACTACATCAGCATCTGCGACATCCAGCGTTCCGTCGAGGACGGGGCCACGGTGCCCATCTACTACGAGAGCCGCCCGGCCAAGCTGGGACTGTCGGAGGACGAGCTGGCCTTCTATGTGCAGGTCCTCGGCGACGAGACGCTGAGGGCGATCGCCCACCAGCTCGTCGAGACCGTGCGCAGCAACGTGACCATCGACTGGACCCTGCGCGAGAACGTGCGCGCCAACCTCCGCCGCCGGACAAGCAGGAGAAGGCGACGCAGACCGTCCTGGAGCAGGCGGAGGTCTTGTCGGAGGGCTGGGCGGCCGCCTGAGACACCGCGAACTGCCCCCGGAAGCTGACATCACTCCGCCCCGCGAGTACCTTCCCGCCCCGTGAAGATCCCGCCCGCACGCCCCCTCCTGCTCGCCGCCCTCGGCCCGCTCCTGCTGGCCGCCCCCGGGTGGTGCGCCTGGCCCGCCTGGCGCGGGCCCTTCCAGAACGGCACCGCCGCGGAGACCGGTCTCGTCGAGTCCTGGACCCCGGGCGGCGCCGGCCAGGCCTGGAGGGCCGCCTTCACCGGCCGCTCCACGCCCGTCGTGCTCGACGGACGGGTCTTCATCGCCGGGCGCGCCGGCAAGGACGTCACCGAGCAGGAGCAGGTCGCCGCCTTCGACGCGGCCACGGGGGAGCTGCTGTGGGAGGACCGCTTCAACGTCTTCCACACGACCATCCCCTTCAACCGCGTCGGTTGGGCCAGCCCGGCGGCCGATCCGGAAACCGGCCGGCTCTACGTCCACGGCGTGCAGGGGCTGCTGCGCTGCTACGGCCGCGACGGCGAGCTGCTGTGGGAGCGCTCCCTCACCGAGGAGTTCGGCCGCATCTCCGGGTACGGCGGGCGGGTGCAGACGCCGGTCGTGGCCGGCGGCCTGGTGATCCTCAACTTCCTCAGCAGCGGCTGGGGCGCCCACGGCGTGCCCCGCGACCGCTACTTCGCCTTCGACAAGCACACGGGCGAGGTCGTCTGGGTTTCCGCCCCGGGCGGGCGCCCCCTCGACACGACCTACTCGACCCCCGTGGTCGCCGAGATCGGCGGCGAGCGGCTGATCGTCGCCGGCAACGCCGACGGCTCGGTCTACGCCATGCGCCTGGCCACCGGCGAGAAGCTCTGGGGCTTCCGGCTGAGCCGCCGCGGGCTGAACGCCGCCGTGGTCGTCGGCGGCGACCGCGTCTACGCCAGCCACGGCGAGGAGAACATCGACGGCAACACCATGGGCCGCGTCGTCTGCATCGACGCCCGCGGCCGGGGGGACGTGACCGAGACCCACGAGTTGTGGCGCTACGACGCCCTGAGCGGGTACGCCTCGCCGGCCCTGGCCGGCAGCGTCCTCTACGTGATCGACAACTCCGGCAACCTCCACGCCCTCGACGCCGACAGCGGCCGGCGGCGCTGGCACCGCAACCTCGGCACCGTGGGCCGGGGGTCCCCGGTGGTCGCCGACGGCAAGCTCTACGCCACCACCGTGAACGGGCGCTTCCACATCCTGCGGCCGGGGGAGACCGGCGGCGAGCTGCTCGACAGCGACCAGGTCCTGGCCGCCGACGGCGGTCCGGCGGAGATCTTCGGCTCGCCCGCCGTGGCCCACGGGCGCGTCTACTTCACCACCGACGAGGGTCTGTACTGCCTCGGGAACGGCCCCGGGCCGGTGGAGAGCTCGGGGCCTCCCCCGGCGCCGGCGGAAGCCCCTCCCGGCGAGGCCGTGGGCCTGCAGCTGATCCCCGCCGAGAGCACCGTCGAGCCGGGCGGTTCCGTGCGCTTCGAGGCCCGCCTCGTGGATGCCATGGGGCGGGTCACCGGCGCCGTCGAGGCGGGAGACTGGTCGACGGAGGGTCTGGCCGGCCGCCTCCGGGAAGGCGTGTTCACCGCCGATGCCGGCCCTGACCACGGGGGTGTTGTCACCCTCTCGGCCGGCGGCTTCACGGCCCGCGCCCGGGTGCGCGTCCTCACGCGGAAGTCGTGGAGCCTCGACTTCGGAGCGGCCGGCGCCGTCGAGGAGGAGCGGCCGGTCCCCGGGCACTGGATCGGCTCGGCGGGCGGCAAGTTCCTCCTGCGCCGGGTGGAGGGCGAGGAGATGCTGTACAAGCCTTTTGCCCGCCGCGGCCTGCAGCGCTCCAACGTCTACCTCGGGCCGGCGGACCTGAGCGGGTACACCATCCAGGCGTCGATGATGGGCGACCGGCACCGGCGCAACCTCCCCGACATGGGCCTCATCGCCCAGCGCTACACCCTCGACCTGATGGGCAACCACCAGCAGCTCCAGGTCCGCTCCTGGGCCTCGGACCTGCGCATGGCGGCGAGCGTCCCCTTCGAGTGGGAGAGCGGCGTCTGGTACACCATGAAGATGCGCGTCGACCTCGAAGCCGGGGGGGCCGTGGTGCGTGGCAAGGTCTGGCGCCGGGGGGACCCGGAGCCCGCCGCCTGGACGATCGAGGCCCCCGACCCGCTGCCGAACCGCCAGGGCGCGCCCGGCCTCTACGGCCACTCGGCCGCCGAGATCCACTATGACGACGTGGTGCTGGAGATCGATGAATAGACGGAACCTGCTCCTTCTGGCCGCCCTCGCCGCCGCCCTTCCCGCGGGCGCCGAAGAGGCGATGTGGGGACACACCCGGGCCCGCAACATGGTCTCGGAGGCGGTCGACCTGCCGGTCGAGTGGGACGTGGCCACGGGAGAAGGCGTGCTCTGGTCCGCTCCCCTCGGCTCCCAGACCTACGCCGGCCCGCTGCTGGCGGGCGGCAAGCTCTTCATCGGCACCAACAACCAGGGCCTGCGCGACCCCCGGCTCACCGGCGACCGCGGCGTGCTCATGGCCTTCGCCCGGCCCGGGGGCGCCTTCCTGTGGCAGTCGACGCACACCAAGCTGCCCGCCGGCCGCGTCAACGACTGGCCCCAGCAGGGCATCTGCTCCACCCCCTACATCGACGGCGACCGCCTCTACTACGTCTCCAACCAGGCGCAGGTGGTCTGCGTCGACACCGAGGGCTTCGCCGACGGCGAGAACGACGGCCCCCTCACCGGCGAGGCCTCCACCGGCCCCGCCGACGCCGATCTGGTCTGGTCCTTCGACATGATCGAGGAGCTCGACGTCTTCCCCCACAACCTGGCCACCTGCTCCCCCGCCGGTCTCGGCGACCTCCTCTTCGTCGTCACCTCCAACGGCGTCGACGAGGGCCACGTCCACATCCCGTCGCCTTTCGCCCCCTCCTTCATCGCCCTGCGCAAGTCCACCGGCGAGCTGGTCTGGGAAGACGCCTCCCCCGGCCTGGGGATCCTCCACGGCCAGTGGTCGAACCCGGCCATCGGCGTCATGGGGGGCCGCCCCCAGGTCCTGTTTCCCGGCGGCGACGGCTGGCTCTACTCCTTCGAGCCGGAGACGGGAGAGCCGATCTGGAAGTTCGACTGCAACCCCAAGGACTCGGTGTGGGAGCTGGGGGGACGGGGGACGCGCAACAACCTGATCTCGACGCCGGTCATCGTCGGCGACCGCGTCTACCTCGGCGTCGGCCAGGACCCGGAGCACGGCGAGGGCCGCGGCAACCTGTGGTGCATCGACGGCACCGGCCGCGGCGACGTGACCGGTTCGCACGCGGTCTGGCACCTAGGCGGCGAGGAGTACAACCGCACCATGTCCACCGCGGCGATCGACGACGGCCTGCTCTACATCGCCGACCTGAGCGGCTTCGTCTACTGCCTCGACGCGGCCACGGGCGAGAAGAAGTGGACCTACGACACCTTCGCCGCCATCTGGGGCTCGCCCTTCGTGGCCGACGGCAAGGTCCATATCGGCGACGAGGACGGCGACGTGACGATCTTCCGGGCCGGCCCCGAGCTGGAGGTGATCGCCGAGATCAACATGGGCAGCGCCGTGTACACCACGCCCGCCGCCGAGGACGGCATCCTCTACGTGGCCTCGCGCAACACCCTCTTCGCCCTGGGCTCGCCGCGGCCGTGACCGACTCCGGCGGTCCGGTGGATCGCGTGAGCGCCGCCCGTCAGGCCCTCGACGCCCACGTGCGCGAGATCGTGGCCTGGCACTTCGACCCGGCCACGGGCTGCCCCTTCTGGCTCGAGCGCGCCGCAGAGCTGGGCTTCGACCCCCGCGACCGCATCGGCGGCTACGCCGACTTGGAGGTCCTCGGCCTCTTCCGGGACGAGTGGCTGCGCGGCGGCCCCGTGCGCCGCTGGGTGCCGCGAGCGTTCGCCGGCGAGCCCGTCTTCGTCTTCGAGACCGGCGGCTCCACCGGCGTGCCCAAGAGCCGCATCAACATCCGCGACTTCCAGGTCGACTACGCCGCGTTCTCCGAGAGCCTGCCCGAGGAGGGCTTCCCCCGGGGCGGGGACTGGCTCATGCTGGGGCCGTCGGGGCCGCGGCGCCTGCGCCTGGCCGTGGAGCACCTGGCGCAGATGCGCGGCGGCCTCTGCTTCCTCGTCGACCTCGACCCGCGCTGGGTGAACGTCCTGATCCGGCGGCAGGCCCACCAGGAGCTGGCCGCGTACAAGGCCCATGTCGTCGACCAGGCCCTGAAGATCCTCCGCGCCCACGACACGATCCGCTGCCTCTTCGCGACGCCGCGCCTGCTGGAGGCCCTGTGCGAGAAGATCGACCTGATGAAGGCGGGCATCCGGGGCGTGTTCTGCGGCGGCACCGAGATGGACGCCCAGTTCCACCGCTTCGCCCGCGAGGAGCTGGTGCCGGGAGCGGCCTTCGTGCCGACCTACGGCAACACCCTCATGGGGCTGGCCCTGTGCAAGCCCTTCGACCCGGCCGACGACTACGCCATCACCTACTACGCGCCGCAGCCGCGGGCGGTGATCGAGCTGGTCGATCGCGACGACCCCGGGCGCCCCGTCGACTACGGCGAGACCGGGCGCGTGCTGCTGACGACGCTCACCCGCGAGTTCTTCATGCCCCGCTTCCTGGAGCGCGACGAGGGCGAGCGGGCCCCGCCGACGGAGAGCTGCCCCTGGGACGGCGTGCGCGACCTGCGCCTGCTGGCCTCCCTCGAGGAGAGCGTCACCGTGGGGGTTTACTAGCATGGCCGGCGGCCTCGTGCACGTCCCCGTGCTGCGCGCCGGCCGCGAGTACGCCAGCCGCCGGCGGCGGCGGCTGACCGACGTGCGCACCGGCGATCCCGCGGCCGAGGTGAGCCTCGCCAACGGGGGCCTGATCGCCCGCGACCTGGCGGGGGCGGCTGCCAACCGCCAGGCCCTGGAACGGATCCCGGCCGGGGAACTGGTGGCCCTGTGCGGCGAGGCCGCCCGCCGCTTCCGCCAAGATCGCCTGCCCGTGGACGGCGAGACGGACCAGTCCTTCGACGACTACCTGTCCCAACTGGCGGCCACGGCGGGCATGCCCCCGAGCCTGGGGCGGCGCAACGCCGGCAAGATCGGCGGCGTCCTGGAGTCGATGGACCGGGTGCTGGACGGCCTCACCCGGGGCCTGGACCTGGCCGTCGTCGACGCCGGCTGGGGCGAGGAGGGAGGCCGCACGATCAGCTACCGGCGCCGGACCGACGTCCTGGGCGCGGTGCTGCCCAACAACTCGCCGGGGGTCCACACCCTGTGGCTGCCCGCGGTCCCCCTCAAGACGCCCCTGGCCCTGCGCCCCGGCGCCCGCGAGCCGTGGACGCCCCTGCGCCTGGCCCGCGCCTTCATCGCCTCCGGGTGCCCGCCCGAGGCCTTCGGCTTCTACCCCGGGGACCACGACGGCGCCGTGGAGATCCTGGTGCGCTGCGGCCGCTCCCTGCTCTTCGGCGGCGACGACACCGTCGACCCCTGGCGCGGCGATCCCCGCGTCGAGATCCACGGCGCCGGCCGCAGCAAGATCCTGCTCGGGCCGGACGTGACCGACTGGGGGGAGCATCTCGACCTGATCGCCGCCTCGGTGGCCGACAACGGCGGCCGCTCCTGCCTCAACGCCTCCGGCGTGTGGACCACCGGCCACGGCCTCGACCTGGCCCAGGACCTCGCAGAGCGCCTGGCGCGAATCGAGCCGAGGCCGCTGCACGACCCCGAGGCCGCCCTGGCCGCCTTCCCCGAGCCCCGGACGGCGCGGGCGATCTCCGCCCACATCGACCGGCTCCTGGCCGGCGGCGGCGCCCGCGACCTGACGGCCGAGGTCCACGGCGGCGACCGCCTCGTCGAGGTCGACGGCTGCACCTTCCTGCGGCCCACGGTCGTGCACTGCGAGGACCCCTCCCACCCCCTGGCCGACACCGAGTACCTCTTCCCCTTCGTCTCGGTGGTGGAGGCAGCCGACGCCGACACCATGCTCGGGGCGATCGGCCCCACCCTCGTGGCCACCGCCCTGACCGAGGACCCCGGCCTGCGGGGCCGGCTCATGGACCATCCCGGCATCGACCGCCTGAACCTCGGGCCGGTGCCGACGACGGCGATCTCCTGGGAGCAGCCCCACGAGGGCAACCTCTTCGAGCACCTCTACCGGCGCCGGTCCCTCGGGCGCGCCCGACGCCGCGCCTGACGGCCGTGAGGCCCTTCGACCTCGACGGCGGGACCCGCGTCCTCTTCGGCGCCGGCCGCCTCGGCGAGCTGGGCGCCGAGACCGCCCGCCTGACGGCCGGACCGGTGCTGCTGGTCTCGGACCCCGGGGTGGCGGCGGCCGGACACACCGGCCGGGCCGCCGATTCCCTGGCCGCGGCCGGGCTCGAGGTGGTCCGCTTCGACGGCGTCGGCGAGAACCCCACCACCGGGCAGGTGGAGGCCGGCGCCGAGACCGCCCGCCGCCAGGGACCCGTGGAGGCCGTCGTCAGCGTCGGCGGGGGCAGCGCCATGGACTGCGCCAAGGGGATCAACTTCTTCCTCAGCCACGGCGGCCCCATGGAGGACTGGGAGGGCGACGGCGACCGCGGTCCCATGCTGCCGTCCATCGGCGTGCCGACTACCGCCGGCACCGGCAGCGAGGCCCAGCGCTTCGCCCTGATCTCGCGCCAGGCCGACCACCGCAAGATGGCCTGCGGCGACCCCGGGGCCCGCTTCCGCACCGTGATCCTCGACCCGGAGCTGCCCCTCTCGGCGCCTGCCCGGGTCGCCGCGGCGGCCGCCATCGACGCCGTCGCCCATGCCGTGGAGAGCTTCACGGCGACCAACGCCAATCCCGTCTCGCGTCTGTACGCCCGCCAAGCCGCCCGCCTTCTCTTCGGCGCCTTCGAGGGCTGGGTCGCCGATCCGGCGGCCGGTGCCGGCGCCGGCGAGATGCTCCTCGGCGCCCACTGGGCCGGGACCTCCATCGAGCACTCCATGCTCGGCGCCGTCCACGCCTGCGCCAACCCGCTGACCCGGGCTCACGGCGTCACCCACGGCGTCGCCGTGGGCCTCATGCTCCCTCACGTGATCCGCTTCAACGGCGGCGCCGCGGAGGGGCTGTACGCGGGGCTGCTGCACGCTTCGGGGACGGGGACCGCTTCGAAGACGGGCACCGACGCCGCCGAGACCCTGGCCGTGCGCGTGGAGGAGCTGCTGGAGGCGGCCTGCCTGCCGCGGCGGCTGCGGGAACTGGGGGTGGCGGCCGACGGCCTGGAGGCGCTGGCGGCGGAGGCGGCGGAGCAGAAGACGGCGCGGTTCAACCCGCGGCCGGTGGGCGCGGCGGAGTGTGCGGGGCTCTATGGGGGAGCGTATTGAGGCGCCGGGCGCCTGAACGCCGGACCCCCGGTGGGTCTCCTCCCCGAATGGCTGGCATCTCGAGTCCTCGCCAACCCTCGTTCGCCGCCCTCCTGCTGGCGCTGGCCATCGCGGCCTCCTCCGGCGCCGCCGCCTCGGACTGGCCCTCCTTCCGCGGCAACCCCCAACTGACGGGCGAGGCCGCGGCGCCGCTGCGCGAGCCCCTGCGCCTGGCCTGGTCCCTCGACACCGCCGCCACCGCCGACTCCGGACGCTACGCCGGGATCGAGTCCACCGCGGCCATCGCCGGCGACACGGCCTACGTGGGCACCCTCGACGGGCGGCTGCTGGCGGTGAGCCTCGCGGAGGGCCGCATCCTCTGGGAGTACGACGCCGCCGCCGAGATCAAGTCCTCCCCCGCAGTGGCAGGAGGCGTGGTCTACGTGGGCGACGAGGACGGCCGCCTGCACGCGGTGGACGCCGCCTCGGGCATAGAGCTCTGGCGTTTCACCGCCGGGGGAGCGGTCACCGCCTCGCCCACGGTGGCCGGGGGCCGCGTGATCGTGGGCAGCTACGACAACTCCCTGTACTGCCTCTCCGCGTCCGACGGCCGCAGGCTGTGGAGCGTGGCCACCGGCGGATACGTCCACGGCGCCGCGGCCGTGGCCGGGCGTACCGCCGTCATCGCCGGCTGCGACGGGGTCCTGCGGCGGCTGGACCTGGCCACCGGACAGGAGCTGTCCACCGTCGACCTGGGCACCTACGCGGCGGCCAGTTCCGCCGTGGCCGGAGGGCGCGCCTACCTCGGCACCTTCGGCGACGAGGTGGTCGCCGTCGACCTGGAGGACGCGCGGGTGGTCTGGCGCTACCGCCCCGCCGGAAGCAGCTTCCCTTTCTACGCATCGGCCGCCGTGGCCGGGGGCCGGGTGATCGCCGGGGGCCGCGACAGCCAGGTCCACGCCATCGACGCCGATACCGGGGAGGCCCTGTGGGTCTTCGCCGCCGGAGGCCGCGTCGACGCCTCCCCCATCATCGCCGGCGCCCGCGTCTATGCCGCTTCCATGCGGGGCCGCCTGCACGGGCTCGATCTTGCCACGGGCGCGGAGATGTGGACCTTCGAAGGGGCCTCCGCCTTCGCCGCCTCCCCCGCCGTGGCCTCCGGCCGGCTGGTGATCGGCGACACCGACGGCGTCCTCCACTGCTTCGCCGCCTCTTCCGTGGAGACGGAATGACCGCGACCCCTCCCACTTCCTCGATCCGCCCCGAGCCGGCCACCACCCGCCTGGACCGGATGCTGACCGACACCGACGTGGGCAGCGTCTTCGTCTCCAACTACCCTCCCTACTCCTTCTGGCGCGCCGACGAGGTGCCCGCCGCCGAGGCGGTGCTGCAGTCCGCCCCGGGCCCCACCCCTCCCGACCTCGGCCTCTACCTGCACATCCCCTTCTGCCGCAAGCGCTGCAAGTTCTGCTACTTCCGCGTCTACGTGGACCGCAACGCCGGCGAGATCCGGCGCTACCTCGACGCACTCGGGCGCGAGATCGAGATCTACGCCGAGCGGTCGCGGATCGCTGGCCGGCCCCTGCGGTTCGTCTACTTCGGCGGCGGCACCCCCTCCTACATCAGCGCCCGGGACCTGCGCTCCCTGGCCGCCCGCGCCAAGTCCGCCATGTCCTGGGACGAGGCCGGCGAGATCGCCTTCGAGTGCGAGCCCGGGACCCTCACCGAGGCCAAGGTCGCCGCCATCGCCGAGATCGGGGTCACGCGCCTGAGCCTGGGCGTGGAGCACCTGAACGACGAGGTCCTGCGCGAGAACGGCCGCGCCCACGTGAGCCGCGAGGTCTACCGGTCGATGCCCTGGATCCGCGCCGCCGGCTTCCGCCAGGTCAACGTCGACCTCATGGCCGGCCTGGTCTCCGACACCTGGGAGAGCTGGCGCGACACGGTGGAGCGCGCCGTCGATCTCGACGCCGACAGCATCACCATCTACCAGATGGAGCTGCCGTACAACACCCTCTACTCGAAGGCGATCTCCGAGGGCCGGCGGCGGGAGCTGATCCTGGCCGACTGGCGGACGAAGCGGGAGTGGCACGCCCACGCCATCGAGGCCCTGACCGCCGCCGGGTACGAGCAGACCAGCGCCTACACCCTGGTGCGCAAGGGCCGGCCGGCGGAGTTCCTCTACCGCGACGCCCTGTGGCGCGGCAGCGACATGATCGGCGCCGGCGTCTCCTCCATCTCCCACGTGGGGGGCGTGCACTTCCAGAACGCGGACCGTTGGGAGGAGTACCTAGGGGCCCTCGACGAGGACCGCCTGGCCATCGGCCGCGCCCTGCCCACCACCGCCGCGCAGCGGCTGGTGCGCGAGATGATCCTGCAGCTCAAGCTCGGGAGCATCCGCCCTGCCTGCTTCCGGGAGAAGTTCGGCGTCGACGTGCTCGCCGAGTTCGAGTCCGCCTGGGCGACCCTGGAGGCCGAAGGGATGCTCACCGCTGCCCCCGAAGAGGTGGGGCTGACGCCGGCAGGGATGTTGCGCGTCGATCAGCTTCTGCCCCTGTTCTACGCACCCGAGTTCCGGAACGCACGATACACCTGATGGAGTCACCCACCGTGAACCGACCTGCCGCGCCGCGCGCACCCCTCCACCGGATCGCGCTGATCGCTCTCGCCCTCGCCGCCGCGGCCGCCGCCCCGGCCGAGGAACCACCTCCCGCCGCGGACTGGCCCCAGTTCCTCGGCCCCCACCGCAGCGGTTCCGTCGAGGACAGCGTCGCCGTGTGGCCGGACGAGGGCCCCGCCGTCCTCTGGCGGCGCCCGGCGGGCGACGGGTTCTCCGGCATCGCCGTGGCCGGCGGCCGCGCCTTCACCCTGTGGACGGAGGGCCAGCGCGAGTACCTGTTCTGCCTGGACGCCGGCGACGGCAGCGAGCTGTGGCGCCTCGACACGGGGGGCAAGTACTTCGAGCCCCAGGGCGGCAACGGCCCGCGCAGCACCCCCTCGGTGGCCGGCGGCCACGTGTACGCCCTCGGGGCCACGGGCCGGCTGGTGGCGGTGCACGCCGCCACGGGGGAGCTGGCGTGGAGCGCCGACCTGCCCTCGACCTTCGGCGGCGGCATGCCGCGCTGGGGGTTCTCCGGGTCCCCCCTCGTGGAGGGCGACCTGCTGCTGGTGGAGACGGCGGGCGGCAAGGGCCGCGCCCTGGGCGCCCTGAACCGCTTCACCGGCGAGGTCGTCTGGAGCGCCCACAGCGACCCGGGCAGCTACAGCTCGCCCGTGGCCGCCGACCTGGCGGGCGTGCGCCAGGCCGTGTTCTTCATGCGCACCGGGCTGGTGGCGGTGGCCCCGGCCGACGGCCGCCTGCTGTGGCGCCGCGAGTGGGAAACCCCGTACGACGTCCACGCCACGACCCCCCTGCTGATCCCCCCCGACGGCGTGTTCATCTCCAGCGGCTACGACAAGGGAGCGGCCCTGGTCCGGGTCACCCGCGACGGCGAGGCGTGGAAGGCCGAGACGGTCTGGACCTCTCGCTTCATGTCCAACCGCATGGCCACCAGCGTCTACGCCGGCGGCCATCTCTACGGCTTCGACGGCACCATCCTCAAGTGCATCTCCGCGGCCACCGGCGCCGAGGCGTGGAAGGCCCGGGGATACGGCGAGGGCACGCTGATGCGCGCCGGGGAGATGCTCGTGGTGCTCTCCGACCGGGGCGCCCTGGCCCTGGTGCGGGCCGACCCGAAGGCCCACCAGGAGCTGGCCCGCGCCCAGGTCCTCGAGGGCAAGCGCTGCTGGACCGCCCCCACCCTGGCCGGCGGACGCCTCTTCGTTCGCGACGACCGCGAGGTCGTCTGCGTCGACCTGACCCCGGGCTGAGAGCGTGGTCACCGGGACGCACTCCGGCTCCGGCGGCAACCCGGTGACCGCCCTCTCCTCGCCTGGCGGAGACCGGTCCCCGTGACCGATCCCCTGCCGCGGCTGCGGCGCCTCCTCGCCGAGGTGCTGGAGAGCAACCCCTTCTACGGCCCGCGGCTGCGCGCCGCCGGCGTGCGCTCCCCCGGCGACGTGTCGAGCCTGGCCGACTACCGGCGACTGCCCTTCACCACCAAGGAGGAGCTCTCCCTCGACCAGGCCCGGCACCCTCCCTACGGCACCAACCTCACCTGGCCCCTCGAACGCTACGTGCGCCTCCACCAGACCTCCGGCACCACCGGCCGGCGGCTGCGCTGGCTCGACACGCAGGACGGCTGGGACTGGTTCACCGGGTGCTGGATGGAGGTCTACCGCGGGGCCGACGTGCGCGCCTCGGACCGCATCTTCTTCGCCTTCTCCTTCGCCCCCTTCATCGGCTTCTGGACCGCCTTCGACGCCGCCGTCCGCATGGGCGCCATGGCGGTCCCCGGCGGCGGCATGTCCTCGGTGCAGCGCCTGGAGGCCCTGGCCGCCAACGACGCCACCGTCCTCGTGTGCACGCCCACCTACGCCCTGCACCTGGCCGGCGTCGCCCGCCACCAGGGCCTGGACCCGGCGGCCACGGCGGTGCGCACCACCATCCACGCCGGCGAGCCGGGAGCCTCTCTGCCGGCCACGCGGGCGCGCATCGAGCAGGCCTGGGGGGCGCGCTGCTTCGACCACGCCGGGGCCACCGAGGTCGGCGCCTGGGGCTTCGAGTGCGGGCAGCAGGACGGCCTGCACCTCAACGAGGACGAGTTCCTCTGCGAGATCCTCGAGCCGGGCACGGACCGGCCCGCCGACGAGGGCGAGCTGGTGGTCACCAACCTCGGCCGCACCGGCTCCCCCGTGATCCGCTACCGCACCGGCGACCGCGTGCGCTGGCACCAGTCCGACTCCTGCCCCTGCGGACGGAACTGGCGGCGCCTCGACGGCGGCGTCATCGGCCGCTTGGACGACGCCCTGCTCGTGCGCGGCGTCAACCTCTATCCGGGCGCCATCGAGAACGTGGTGCGCCGCTTCCCCGAGGTGGAGGAGTTCGCCGTCCACGTGCGCCGGCCGGGCGATCTGGACGAGCTGGAGATCGAGGTCGAGGTGAACGCCGGGGGCCAGGGAGCCGCCGACGTGGTGGAGGCCCTGACGGCGGCGGCCCACCAGGAGCTGGCCGTGCGGCCGCGGGTGAGCGCGGTGGACCCGGGCCGCCTGCCCCGCTTCGAGCTGAAGGCGCGGCGCGTCACCGACCATCGAAGGGCGGACTCGTGAAGGACCGCTACGACATCGTGATCGCCGGCGGCGGTCCGGCGGGGGCCACGGTGGCGGCCCTGGTGGCCGAGGGCGGGTACAGCGTCCTGCTGGTGGAGCGGGAGCCCACGCCCCCCTTCAAGGTGGGCGAGTCCCTCATGCCGGCGACATGGTGGACCTTCCGGCGGCTGGGCCTGCTGGAGCAGCTACGGGCCAGCGCCTTCCCGAGGAAGCACAGCGTCCAGTTCTTCGGCGGCTCGGGCCGCGCCTCGGCGCCGTTCTACTTCTCCGAGTTCGACCCCGGCGAGAGCGCCGTGACCTGGCAGGTCCTGCGCAGCGACTTCGACGCCATGATGCTGGACAACGCCCGCGCCAAGGGAGCCGAAATCGTGCAGGGCGCCATGGTCCTCGACGTGCTCCTCGACGGCGAGAAGGCCACGGGCGTGCGCGTCCGCGAGCCCGGCGGCGCCGTGCGCGAGATCGACGCCGCCGTCACCGTCGACGCCACCGGCCAGAGCGCCCTGCTGGCGCGCCGGCTGCAGCTGGCCGAGACCGAGCCGAATCTGAGGAAGGCCTCCCTCTTCACCCACTTCTCCGGGGCCCTGCGCGACGAGGGCATCGACGAGGGCGCCACCCTGATCCTGCACACCCGCGAGAAGGACTCCTGGTTCTGGTACATCCCCCTGCCCGACGACCGCGTCAGCGTCGGCGTCGTGGGCGACCGCGACTACCTGCTGCGCCGCGGCGGGCGGCCCAACCCCCAGCGCGTCTTCGAGGAGGAGCTGGCCGCCTGCCCCGCCTTGCAGGAACGGCTCGCCCCCGCGCGGCAGGTGCTGCCCATGAAGGTCACCCGCGACTTCTCCTACCGTTCCCGCCGCATCGCCGGCGACGGCTGGGTGCTGGTGGGCGACGCCTTCGGCTTCCTCGACCCCATCTACTCCTCCGGCGTGTTGCTCGCGCTGAAGTCCGGCGAGATGGCCGCCGACGCCATCCTCGCGGCCTTGGCCGACGGCGAGCCCACCGCCGAGCGCCTGGGCGCCTTCGGACCCGACTTCACCCGCGGCATGGAGGCCGTGCGCAAGCTGGTCTACGCTTTCTACACCAAGGAGTTCAGCTTCGCCGAGTTCCTCCAGGCTCACCCCCACTGCAAGCGCGGTCTGGTGGACATCCTCAGCGGCAACCTCTACGAGGAGAGGGTGCACGAGATCTTCGAGCCCATGGGCGGGAGTTGTCCGCTGCCGGAGGACATGTCGTTGAGGTGAGAGGGCAGGTGCCTTGTGCTCAGGACACTGCAACATCATCGGCGATCGGCTGACTGAGCCCCCATATGGCATCGGTCTACTTGGAGACGTCGATCGTCAGTTACCTGACCGCACGCCCAAGTCCCAGCCCCTTGGTTGCGGCCTGGCAGGAGGTGACGGCGTGGTGGTGGAATAACTGTCGCCAAGAATTCGATCTATACACTTCGGCCTTGGTGCTCGAGGAAGCCAGCCGCGGTGATCGGGAAGCGGCGGAACGCAGGACGGAGCCTCTCCAGGGGATCCCCTTGCTGGTCGTGTCCGACCGAGTCGTCGAGTTCGCCGAGAGGCTGATAGCTCCGGGTCCGTTGCCCCTCCGAGCCGCCGATGACGCGCTTCACATCGCTCTATCTGTAGTACACGCCGTTGACTATCTTCTCACTTGGAACTTCAGACACATCGACAATGCCCTGATCAAGCCCCGGATTCGAGAGCTCTGTGCCACCCATGGGTATCCGTGTCCCGAGATATGCACTCCCCAGGAGATGGTAGGAGGACCGCTTGAAGACGGATGAAGTCATGGCCGCCTTGTGGAAGATCAAGGAAGAAATCGCTCGCGAGAACGGCTATGATCTCGAACGCCTGGGCGCCATGCTCCAAGAGAAAGAGCGTATCCACGGAGTTGTATCCAGGGCTCCTTCCAGAAGGGACCGCCGGCCTGACACCGAAGGGCGCGAAGTCTCGTAGAAGCACCCTCCTGGCCGCTCCAAGTGCCTGAGCTGGCCATCTCCTCTCACCGTTGCCCTGCATTCCGGTCGGACAGGGCCTCCCCAGGCCCGGTTACTTCCACGTGACCCGCAGACCCACCCTACCCGGAACAAACGGCCTCGCCGCCTGCCTGATCGCCGCGAGTCTCCTCGCCGCCTCTCCCGCCCCGGCCGCGGACTGGCCCCAGTGGCGGGGCCCCGAGCGGGACGGCCGCGCCCCCGGTTTCCAGGCTCCGGCCGCCTGGCCGGACAGCCTTCGCCGCGAGTGGCACACCGAGGTCGGCGAGGGGCATGCCGGGCCTGTCGTCGTGGGCAACCGCGTGTACGTGCACGCCCGCCTCGACGACCTGGAAACCCTCTCCTGCCTGTCCCTGGCCTCGGGCGAGGTGCTGTGGCGGCAGACGAACCCGGCGCCCTACGAGATGCACCCGGCGGCCCTGGGGCACGGCAAGGGCCCCAAGTCGACGCCGGCCGTTGCCGGGGGCCGCATCTTCACCCTGGGCATCACCGGCATCCTGTCCTCCCACGACGCGGCCAGCGGAGAGCTGCTGTGGCGCTGGGACTCCGAGGGCCGCTTCCCCGCCACGGCCCCGCTCTTCGGGACGGCTACCTCTCCCCTGGTCGTCGGAGATCTCGTGGTCGCTCACTTGGGCGGTCCCGGCCGCGGGGCCCTGCTGGCGCTGGCCGCCGACAGCGGCGAGGAGCGCTGGCGCTGGGAGGGGGACGGCCCAGGATACGCCTCTCCCTTGGTGGTCGACGCCGGGGGCCCGGTACTCGTGACCCAGTCGGAGCGGTTCTGCCTCGCCCTCGACGCGGCCACCGGCAAGGAGCTGTGGCGCCTCCCCTTCACCACTCCGTACGACCAGAACATCGTCACGCCCGTTCTCCTCGGGCCGGGGACGGTGGCTTTGTCGGGCTTGGAGCAAGGCACCCTGAGTCTTCGCTTTGATCGAGACGGGACCGGCCTCCAGGCGCGGGAGCTGTGGCACAACCCGCAGGACTGGCTCTACATGGCCTCGCCAGTGGTCTCCGGGGGCCGCCTCTTCGGATTGACGAGGAAATACCGGGGCCGGTTGTTCTGCCTGGACGCGGACACGGGCGAGAGGCTCTGGGAAGGTCCCGGGGAGTTGGGCGACAACGCCGTCCTCGTCGACCTGGGATCCGCCCTGCTGGTGCTGACCACCGGGGCCCGCCTGGCGGTGGTCTCCTCAACGGCGCCGGAGTTCAGCCTGCTTGCGGAGTACCGCGTGGCCGAGAGTCCCACGTGGGCCCACCCGGCCGTGGCCGGCGAGCGGTTCCTCGTGAAGGACAGAACCCATCTCGCCTGCTGGCGGCTGCCCGCCGCCGAGACCGGGCAGGCCGCTCCCTGAGATGCCACAGAAAGAGGGTCAGGGTGGACGAAGTGGTGGCACGGCGCCGCGGCTCTTACAAAGGGAGGATGCAGGAGATCTTCGAGCCAGTGGCCGTCGCCTGCAGGCTGTCGGAGGACCTGTCCCCTGAGGTGAACGGGGAAGCTCTTCCGGGTTCAGGATGACAGAGTGACCGGCCAAACGCTCCATAGAGTGATTCAACTGGTCCGCCAAGGCGAAGCAAGAGTGTCGGTACACGGGTACGATGAAATGGCGGCAGACGACATCAGAGTGCAGGATGTGGTTGAAGGGGTGGAAGATGCGATTATCGTTGAAGATTACCCCCACTACGCCAAGGGCCCCTGCGTGCTCGTCCTGCAGCACGACCGAGCAGGACAACCGATACACATTGTGTGGGGTATCCCTTCTGGACACACTTCACCAGCCGTCGTAGTAACGGCCTATCGCCCCAACGCACAGGATTGGGACGAGCACTTCCTCAGGAGGCGTACGTGATGAGCAAACCCACCACGAAACTGCTGCGTGTAGGGGAGTATGCTGCGGAGGTGGAAGTGGAACTGATCGAAGGGGGGGCGGGATGGCCGCCTTATCTGACCGTGGAGGACGCCTACAAGCTCGATGATGTTCGTGAGGCTCTGAGGGTTGGTGATCTGGAGCACGCAGCCCGGATGGCCCGGGTATTCCGCCTGACTCCCATTGGGGCATGAGCGCCCTGCTCTGCTTGCTGAAGGACAGAACCCATCTCGCCTGCTGGCGGCTGCCCGCCGAAGGCGGGGAGGCCGCGCCCTGAGATGCCAGCGGCTGCCGCCTGAATGGACCGCCTTCGCCCCGTCCTGCTCCTCGACGTGGACGGGGTCATCCTCGACAACGAGCGCTGGGAGGAGGAGTCCGCGCGGCTGGGCGGGCCGGCCCTGGCCTCTCTGCTGGGCGGCGATCCCCGGGCGTGGGCGGCCCACCAGGAGAGGGTCTGGCAGGAGGTGTGGAGGCGCGGCTGCCGCGAGTTCCGCGGCGACGCGGGGCTCCGCGGGCTCAACCTCTCCCGCTGGTGGGACCGGGTCGAGGCGGAGTGGATCGCGGAGGTGTGCGGAGTCGTCGGCGTCGCGGCCCCGGAGACGTTCGAGGAGCGGGTCGATGTTGCGGAGCGGGCAACGGTCCACATCCTCGAGAACACGGAAGGCTTCTTCCCCGGGGCCGCGGAGGCGATCGAGGAACTCTCCGGCCGCTTCGAGATCCACATGGCGTCGGGGAACCCCTCCTTCGTCGTCGAGACGGTGCTGCGCAGGCTGGGCGTGAGAGACCGGGTCGGGGGACCTTTCGGCTCCGATCTGGTCGGCTGTCAGAAGGGAGACTCGCGGTTCTATCCGGCCATCCTCGAGGCCGTGGAAGCCGTACCTTCTCTTGCGATCGTGGTGGACGACGGTGAGGAGCCCCTCGCTTCCGCGCGTGCGGCCGGGCTGAGGACGGTCAAGGTGGGAGGCGCTGCCTCGAACGAGTCCGACTTGGCGGTGGGATCTCTCGCCGAGCTGCCGGATGTCATTTCAGAGGTCGTGGAACTTACCGAAACGGAGACTGAATGAGCGACGACAGAGAGCCTTCGGCCGAACCGGCCGCCACCGAGGCGGATCGCAGAGCCCCCGCGACTGACAGTCCACGGGCCCGCCACCTCGTCTACATCCTCCTGGGGATCCTCTACCTCCTCCACAACGACCTGTGGCTGTGGAACGACGGCCGCCTGGTGGCCGGCCTGCCGGCGGGGCTGGTCTACCACGTCGGCTTCTGCGCCGCCGCCTCGGGGGTGCTCTACCTGCTGGTGACCCGGGCCTGGCCGGCGCACCTGGACGAGCAGGGGGAGGAGCGGCCATGACTCTCGCCGTCATCGCCGTCTACCTCGGGCTGGTGATCCTCGTCGGCTCCCTGAGCCACCGGCTCTTCCGGGGCACGGGCGAGGACTACTTCGTGGCCAGCCGCTCCATCGGCCCCTTCCTGCTGCTCATGTCCCTCTTCGGGACCAACATGACGGCCTTCGCCATCCTCGGGGCCTCGGGCGAGGCCTACCACGAGGGCATCGGCGTCTTCGCCCTCATGGCCTCCGCCTCGGCCCTGGTCATCCCGTGCGTGTTCTTCTTCGTCGGCACGCGGGTGTGGGCCCTCGGCAAGCGCCACGGCTTTCTGACGCAGGCCCAGTTCTTCCGCCAGCGCTGGCAGTCGGACGGGCTCGGGCTGCTGCTCTTCGTCGTGCTGGTGGCCCTGCTGGTGCCCTACCTGCTGATCGGCATCATGGCCGGCGGCCTGACTCTGCAGCAGATCACCGGCGGCCAGGTGCCGGAGTGGGCCGGCGGCCTGCTGGTCTGCGCCGTGGTCATGACCTACGTCTGCTACGGCGGCCTCCGCGGCACCGCCTGGGCCAACGCCTTCCAGACCCTGGTCTTCACCATCCTCGGCGGGGTCGCGTTCTACGTCATCATCAGCCGCCTGGGCGGCCTGCAGGCGGTGATGACCGCCCTCGGCGAGTCCCATCCCGACCTGCTGGTGCGGGGCGACCACATCAAGCCCCTGAAGCTGCTCACCTACACCTGCATCCCCCTGTCGGTGGGCATGTTCCCGCACATGTTCATGCACTGGCTCACGGCGCGCAGCGCCGGCACCTTCCGCACGCCCCTGGTCCTCTACCCGCTGTGCATCGCCGCCGTGTGGGTGCCCAGCGTCCTCCTCGGCGTCTCGGGGCGTCTCGACTTCCCCGATCTGCAGGGGCCGGCGGCCAACTCGATCCTGGTGCGCCTCATCGACCTCCACGCCCCGGAGGTGATGGCCGGCCTGCTGGCGGCCGGGGTCTTCGCCGCGGTCATGTCCTCCCTCGACTCCCAGTCCCTGTCGGTGGGCACCATGTTCACCCAGGACATCGTCCGCCACTACGGCTTCCACAACCGCATGTCCGAGGGCCAGCAGGTCCTCTACGGCCGCCTCTTCGTGGCCCTCGTCCTGGTCGTCGCCTACGTCATCGCCCAGGTCTCGAACCGCTCGATCTTCCAGCTCGGGGTCTGGTCGTTCACCGGCTTCGCCTCCCTCTTCCCGGTGGTGGCGGCCGCCGTGTTCTGGCGCCGCAGCACCGCCTGGGGGGCCTTCGCCTCCATCGCCAGCGTCATCGTCCTGTGGACCTGGTTCTTCAGCCGCGGCTGGCAGAGCTCCGACCATGCCCTGGCCGGCGGCGTCATGCCCGTGGCCGTGATCCTCGCCGTCTCGACGGCCGCCATGATCCTCGTGTCGCTGGCCACGCGGCCGCCGGACCGGGCCGTCGTCGACCGCTTCTTCCCCCGGGACTGAGCCGCCGTGAGGGTGGCCTGCATCGCCGCCGGCGCCGGCGGCATGTACTGCGGCAGCTGCATCCACGACAACACTCTGGCCGCGGCCCTGATGCGCCTCGGCGTCGACGCGACCCTGGTGCCGGCGTACACCCCCCTGCGCACCGACGAGGAGAGCGTCGGCCTGGAGCGCGTGTTCTACGGCGGCATCAACGTCTACCTGGAGCAGAAGTCCGCCGTCGTGCGGCGCCTGCCCTCCTGGGCGACGCGGCCCCTCGACCGGCCGGGCCTGCTGCGCTGGGTCGCCGGCCGCTTCGGCGCCTCCACCGAGGCGCGCGACCTGGGGGCCCTCACCCTCTCGGTGCTGCGCGGCGAGGAGGGGTTCCAGCGCCGCCGGCTGGAGGAGCTGGTCCGCTGGCTGGAGCGCGACCTGCGCCCGGATCTGGTGCAGCTGCCCAACACCATGTTCGCCGGGCTGGCGGGGCCCCTGAAGCGGCGTCTCGGAGGGCCGGTCCTGTGCGCCGTGCAGGGGGAGGAGATCTTCCTCGACCGGCTGGTGGAGCCCTACCGCGCGCAGGCCCGCGAGGAGTTGCGGAAACGCGCCGCCGACGTGGACGGGTTCGTGTCGCCGTGCGCGGCGTACGCCGACTACATGGCCGGCTACCTGGACGTGCCCCGGGAGCGCTTCCACGTGGTGCCCCTGGGGCTGCGGCTGGAGGGGCACGGCCCGCCGCCGGAAGCCGCGCGCGGCCCGGGGCCGTTCCGCATCGGCTTCCTGGCCCGCATCTGCCCGGAGAAGGGACTGCACGTGGCCGCCGGCGCCCTGCGCCTGCTGGCGGAGCGCCTGGGGCCGGAGGCGGTGCGCCTGGAGGCGGCCGGCTGGCTGGGCCCGGCGGACGAGGCCTACTACGAGGAGGTGAGGAGCGGACTCGAGGCCGACGGACTGGCCTTCGAGTACCGCGGCAGCGTGGACCGGGCTGCCAAGATCGAGTTCCTTCGGAGCCTGCACGCGCTCACCGTGCCGGCCCCCTACCACGAGCCCAAGGGGCTGTACGTGCTCGAGGCGCTGGCCAACGGGGTGCCCGTGGTGCAGCCCCGGCACGGCGCCTTCCCGGAGCTGGTGGAGGGCACCGGCGGCGGGCTGCTGGTGGGGGCGGCCGATCCGGAGCCGGTGGCAGCCGGCCTGCAGACGCTCTGCGAGGACGAGGACCTGCGCCTGCGCCTCGGGCGCCAGGGCCACGCGGCCGTGCACGAGAGCCGCGGCGACGCGGTGATGGCGGAGCGCACCCGCGACGTGTACGAGCGCTTTCTGGCGGGGTGACCCGAAGGAGGAGGAACTCACCATGACGTGGCTGCTCTTCGCGCTGATGTCCGTGCTGTTCTGGGGGACCTACGGCGTGCTGCTGCACACCGGCGTGACGGCCATGGCCGATCCCGTGAACGGCCGGTTCAAAGCCTTCCTCTTCGTCGGCGCCGCCTACCTGCTGGTGGCCGTCCTCGGCTCGCTGATCGTGCTGAAGATCAACGGCGCCCAGTGGCAGAGCCTGCCCGCCGCCGGCGTCACCTGGTCGACCCTCGCCGGGGTGGCGGGCGCCGTGGGCGCCCTGGGGGTGCTGCTGGCCTTCGGCGCCGGGGGCTCGCCCGCCGTGGTCATGTCCCTGGTCTTCGCCGGGGCCCCGGTGGTCAACGCCGCGGTGGCCATGGCCGTGCACCCGCCCGCCGGCGGCGTCCTCAACTGGCCCTTCCTGCTCGGTGTGCTGATGGCCGCCGCGGGCGGCTGCCTGGTCACCCTCTACCGTCCCACCTGAGCCCGTGGCCTCCGAGTTCCGCACCACCCGCCGCATCGAGTTCGAGGACACGGACGCGGCCCGCATCGCCCACTTCTCCCGCTTCTACGTCTTCATGGAGCAGGCCGAGCACGCCTTCCTGCGCTCCCTGAACCTGTCCGTGGAGATGGAGCTGGAGGGCCGCCGTCTCGGCTGGCCGCGGCTGGCGGCGTCGTGCGAGTTTCTCGAGCCGGTGCGCTTCGAGGAGGAGGTCGAGGTCCACCTCACGGTGAAGCGCAAGGGGGAGAAGTCGATGACCTACGCCGTCGAGTTCTCCCGCCGCGGCCGGCCCGTGGCCCGCGGCGAGATCACCTCCGTCTGCTGCGAGTGCGGGGAGGACGGGTCCCTCACCGCGATCCCGATCCCCGAGGTCTTCGCCTCCCGGATCGAGGAGCACGGACGGGCCTGATGCCTGCGCGCGCCGTCTCGCGTGAGTCTCGCGGCGTTGCGCGCTGCCGGCGGGTCCCCTGCCCGCCTTCGCCGCGCGCCCTCCTTCGCAGGCGAACCCGCGCCCGCGGGAACTGAAGTTGTCCGGTCCGCAGGAACCCCGCGCCCCGGCCCTGGTCCTGCGCCGGCTGAGCAAGTCCTTCGACGGCGCCGACGGCGCCGTGCCCGTCCTCGCCGGGATCGACCTGACCGTGGAGGCGGGCGCGTCGGTGGCGGTCACCGGCCCTTCCGGATCGGGCAAGAGCACCCTCCTGCACCTGATCGGCAGCCTCGACGAGCCCACCGGCGGCGGCCTCGAGGTGGACGGCGTCGACCCCTTCTCCCTCGGAGAGAGGGAGCTGGCCCGCTTCCGCAACGACGCGGTCGGCTTCGTCTTCCAGGACCACCATCTGCTGCCGCAGCTCGACGTGCTGGAGAACGTGCTGATCCCCACCCTCGCCTTCGGCACCCCCGATGAGACCGACGAGGAGCGCGCCCGGGAGCTGATCGAACGCGTCGGCCTCTCCCACCGCCTCGGGCACCGGCCGGGACAGCTCTCCGGCGGCGAGCGCCAGCGCGCGGCGGTGGCCCGGGCCCTGATCCGGCGGCCACGGCTGCTGCTGTGCGACGAGCCCACGGGCAGCCTCGACCGGAACACGGCCGGGGCCGTGGCCGACCTGCTCTTCGAGCTGCACGCCGAGGAGGAGGCCCTGCTGCTGCTGGCCACCCACAACGAGGCGCTGGCGCGGCGCTGCGACCGCGTCCTCGAGCTGCGCGACGGACGGTGCTCCGAAGTCTGATCCACTACCGGCGGGTGCACGCCGCCACGGCCCTCGCCGCGGCGGTGTGCGCGGCCGTCCTCGCGGGGGCCCTGGTGGTGGGCGACTCGGTGCGGACCAGCCTGCGGAACCTGACCCTGGAGCGCCTGGGGCGGGTGGAGCACGCCGT
>CBDCSU010000003.1:0-12670 GCA_965221775.1 Candidatus Latescibacterota bacterium
GTCGAGGCCTGCGCCGGCCGCGGCATCCCCCTCGGGGCGGGGGTGATGGTCTCCTCCCACCCGGACTACCGCCGGGCCTACGGCCTGGCCTCCGGGGGGACGATCGGCCGGGTCCACCGCATCAACCTCCACGGCAGCAACAACCAGGGCGGCTGCCACGGCCTCAACCTGACCCGCAAGTTCGCCGCCAGGGCGGCGGTGGAGCAGGTGATCGGCCGCGCCTCCGAGGATCCCCACAGCGACCACGAGCACCCCTACGACGGCGCCCCCACCGGCTTCGGCAACGTCGGCGGCTGGGTGCGCTTCGCCAACGGGGTGGAGGCCTTCATCGGGGTGGAGGAGCTCGCCCTGAGCTGCATCGAGGTCATCGGCACCCGCGGCATGATCCTGAACCGCAACAACACCGGACTCGGCCTGCAGTTGCGCCTGGCCCCGGAGGACCTGGAGAGGCCCGGCCTCGTCGACATGGAGAGGGTGGAGGCCGGGTTCGAGAAGGAGCTCAACACCGACCGCGGATACGACGAGTCCGGCTGGATCGACCCCGGCGACGTCATGCGCGCCATCGTCGACGACTTCATCCGCGTCCTCGAGGAGGGCGGGGAGCTGGAGATCACCACCGGGGACGACCTGCGCCACGCCCTCGAGATCGCCATCGCCCTGCGCGAGTCCCACCGCCGCGGGCAGGTGCCCGTCGCCCTGCCCCTGGAGGACCGCTCGCTGACGATGTATCCGCAGCGCACGCGGTGGCACTACAAGAAGACGATCATGGGCCGCGAGGCCTACATGGCCCAGCTGGCGCAGCAGAAGCGGGAGGGGTGAGGGGAGGAGGATCCTGTCGAGGCCGGAATGCGGCTCTCCCGGCGGTCCCGGAGAGCCGCTACTTCAGGAGTCGGACGCTGCGGATCTTGAGGGACGCCCAGCGGTGCGTTCGCGGCGACGGCCCCGCGCGCAGGACGAAGCGGCTGTCGGCGAGCAGCCCGGTGTAGAAGTACCCCGCCCGGCGCAGGGAGTCCGGCAGAGGGGCTTCCACCCGGAGGCGGCCGGTTCCCTCCACCGGGAAGACCTGCCCTGGCGTGTCGTTGAACTCCACCTGGACCGCCTTGGGAACCGCCGGGGCCCCCGGGTCGACGGCGGCCTCGAAGCGGACGCGGCGCCCGGTTCCGTCGTTGTGCAGGAGGAAGGTGGAGCGGCGGTCGAACCAGAGGCCGGTGCCGTCCGCCCGGGCCGGGTCCTCGCTGCAGCCCCGGATGATCTGTCCGAGGGCGGCCCCCCCCGGCCGGGTGAGGTCCAGGTGATCGGAGAACCGGCCGAGGTCCTCCTCGTCTCCAAAGGGGCCGAACCGGTGGACCGCCGGCCCGGCCATGGGAAAGTACTGGACCGCGAGGCGGTGACGCCGCGGACCCGGCGGCGTGACGTATCCCAGGGAGCGAAGCTCCCGGAGCTTCTCCGCGGTCCGGTCGGCCTGCGACCGCTGCCGGGCGTTGAAGATGGTCAGGTTCCTGTTGTAGTGCCGCTGCATTTCCGCGTAGAGCCTGGAGGCCGCGTCGGCCTCGGTCTCGAGCAGGTTCCGGGTCTCCCCGGGATCTCGGCTCAGGTCGTAGAGCTCCTTGGAGTCCCGCAGCCTGTCGAGAATCAGCTTCCATCTCCCCTCGCGGATGGTCTGGATCAGGGTGCCCACCGGCCGGTTGGAGTAAAAGGTGCCCTCCGAGTAGATCGGCCGGGCGTCCGTCACCGGGGAACCTGCGGCCCTGGAGAAGGGCCACAGGGACCGGCCCTGGACCTGCTCCGGCACCGGCATCCCGGCCCGCTCCAGCAGGGTGGGGAGCACGTCGATGAGGCTCACGGGGCGGGAGACCCTTCGGCCGATGCCGTCCTCGGCGGGGTCGAAGAGGACGAGGGGGACATGCAGGCCCACGTCGTAGCCCGAGTTGGCGTGTCCGAAGAACCCGTGCTCCAGCAGCTGCTCGCCGTGATCGGAGGTGACCAGGACCACCGTGTTGCGGTCCAGCCCGTTCCGGCGCAGGGCCTCCAGGATGGCCCCCACCGCTTCGTCCCAGTAGGCGATGGAGGAGTCGTACAGGTCCGAGTAGTCCTCGAAGTAGCGGGCGATTTCGCCCGCGTCCTCCCCTTCGCCGCGCCACTTCTGCACCGTGGACCACCAGGCGCGCATCACCATGGTCTCGAGGAGCAGGGTGTCCTGCATGTCGAAGACGAAGGCGGAGGGGTCGGCCATCCGGCTGAACTCGGCGGCCGGAATCCGGTGCGGGTCGTGGACGTCGAGGAAGTGCAGGTACGCCAGGAAGGGGCGGTCTCCCTCCCGGGAGTGCCTGCCGATGAACTCCGTGGCCGCCTCGGACAGCTCGAAGGCCGAGGCCCGGTTCTTCTCGAAGTGCTCGTGGAACCCCTGGTCCATCCGGTACTTCCGGCCCGCCAGGCCGTTGGCGATGAAGGCCGCCGTGGTGTAGCCGGCGTCGCGGAAGATCTCGGCCATGGTCAGGTTCGCCTCCTCGAGCACATAGTCCGAGTTCACGTACCCGTGGGCGAGGGGGTATTGGCCGGTGAAGAGGGAGGCGGTGGAGGCCTGGGTGTAGTCCGAAGGAGCGTAGCAACGTGTGAAGAGGGTTCCCCTCTGCGCCAGCTGGTCGACGACGGGGCTGGTGGACTTTCCGTATCCGTAGCAGCCGAGACGGTCCGCCCTCAGCGTATCCATGAGGAGGATGAGGATGTTCGGCCTCGGGGCCTGCGGGGCGGTGCAGGCGGTCAGGGTGCCCAGGGCGGCCGATGCGGCGACGAGGAGGGGAAGGATCAAGGGAGCGGGGAAGGGGGTTTCTCGTGCCATCGGGTCATGTGTCGAGCCGCGGGACTCATCCGCTCTCCCGGACGCAACGTCAACGGGGTACCTTGAGTAAGGTATGGCCCGAAGGATAGCGAGTCCCGCGCGCCTGCCATTGGCCCGCATGCTCCTGGTCGGGGCGGCGGTCTGTGCCTGCGAATCCGGCCCTGCGGACCGGCAGCAGCGATTCCGTGCCCGCTACCCGCTGGGAGCCGCCGGAGCCGGGTCGATCGCGGCCTTGCAGGCTGCGGTGGACCGGGGCCGGGCGTCGGCGGACGACCGCTGCGACTTGGCCGCGGCCCTGGCCGCCGGGGGACGGCTGAGGCCCGCCCTGGAGGTTCTGGAGGAGGCCCGCGGGTTCCATCCCGAAGAGGTGAGGGTTCTGTACAACCTGGGCGATATGCAGCGCCGCCTCGGCCGCCTGGACGAGGCCGTGGAGACCCTGACGGGGGCCGTGCGCCTGGAGCCGGATTACGCGGACCTGCGCCTCAGCCTCTGCGGGGCGTACGCCCACCGGGCCCCCGTCGCCGCCGCCGGATCGCCGGAGCGTGTGGTTCAGGCCGATCTGGACAGCGCCCTCGCTCACTGCGGAGCGGCTGTCGACCTGTGGCCCCAGGACCCGTTCTACCGGCACAACCTCGGCCGGGTCCTGTACCTGTCCGCCAGGTATGGGGAGGCGGCCGAGGCCTTCGGAGAGGCCTTGAGGCTCGACACCGGCCGCCAGGACACCCGCCTCTACCTGGGGAAGTCCCTGGTCGTGGCCGGCCGATTCGAGCCCGCCCTCGAACATCTGAGCGGGTCCGTGGCAGCGGCGCCGAAGGATGCCGAGGGACACTACTTCAGGGGCCGGGCTTTCGAGGGGCTCGGACGGCTCCCCGAGGCGGCCCGGGCTTACGAACGGGCGGTGGCCCTGCGGCCCGAGTACGCCGACGCTCTCTACAGCCTCGGCCGCGTCCTCCACCGGGATGGGCAGAGGGAGGAAGGGGACAGCGTACTGGTCCGCTTCGAGTCCCTCGAGGCCCGGGGCGAGGCCGGACTGACCGCGGCCCGGGCGGCGGTGCAGCGGCAACCCCGGGACCTCCTCTCACGCCGGGCCCTGGCAGCGCGGCTGATCGCCCTCGGCCGGCTGTCGGAAGCCAGGGAACAGCTGCTCGTGGCAAGCGCCTTGGATCCCCGGCACGCGGGGGTGCTCTTCGATCTCGGTCTGGTCCTCGCGCGCCAGCAGGACTGGCCGGGCTCGATCGCGGCGCTGATCGAAGCGGTCCGGATCGAGCCCGACTCGGCGGCCTACGGCGTGCGCCTGGCCCAGGCCTACGCCGGCGCCGGGATGACGGCTGAGGCCGTCCACACCCTGAGCCGGATCCTGGAGTCGCATCCAGGGAACGGCAAGGCGCGGCTGGAGATGGCCCGAATCGAAGAGAGCCGGGGTCGTCCGGGGGAGGCGGAGAGGCTGCTGAAGGACCTGTTGCGCGCTCCGGCCAAGGGAGCCGATCCGGAGGAGGTCCGGTTCCACCTGGCCGTGATCCTCCTGCGCAGCGAGCGTCCGGCCGAGGCCAGGCATCTCCTCGAAGAAATCGTGGCGAGGGATCCGGCCTTTCCCCGGGCTGCGGAACTGCTGCGCGCCATCGAGCGGCGCCAGAAGGAGGCGGCCGGATCGTGAAGGCGGTCCCCTGTTTTCGAATCGTCTCCAGCGCACTTATCTATTCTATATCCCGTCACCACGTGATCCAGTTACTCGCGGGCTCCCGGACATACCCGGGACCTCACAAGCAGATAGCAGGAGTGAGCCCTCCATGCCGTCCTCAAACCGAAAGACTCACCCAGGATGTCCTGTGCGCGCCACCCGGGACCGGGGCTTCCCAGGGACCTGTCCCGCCTTCTCCGGGAGGGCGGCGGCCAGGGTCGCCGCCGGAGTCCTGGTCTGGGCGATGGCAGCCCTCCCCGGCTGCGGCGAACCCGAGCGTCCGCTGCTGCATCCCACAGAACTGATGGGACGCACTCCGGAGGCGCTCATGGCCCGCCTGGGGGCTGCGGACATGCACATCGAGGAGACGCCGGCGCGGATCGGCTTCCTGCGCTGGAACGACCTCGGCGGCATCCGGGTCCTCGTCGCCTACAGTGACTCGACCACCAATTACGTCACCTACCGGTTGCCCGAGGAGGGGCCCTTCGACGAGGAACAGGCCTTCCGCACCCTTGGGTTGCGCCGGCCTTCCAACCCGGGCCGGCCCATGGAGGGGAGCCCGGCGCGGGTCTGGGATGCGGACGGCGACTTCCCTCGCATCATGGTCAATCCCTTCACGAGGCTGATTTCAGTGGGCCCCTTGCCCGACTGGGCCAAGCAGGGCATACGCCACGCAGAAGCCTCTGGACCCCTGGAAATGCCGCGTCGCGAGGCCCCCGCCGAGCGGTGAGAAAAGGCTTGACTTGCCGCTCGATGTGGTCGTATAGAATACCGATGTCCCCCTGACGGGCCCGCAGAGTCCCGCGAGAGCCAGATGAATAGACAGGCTCACAGAGTCGCTCATCCAGACTCCGCAGACCGGCCCGATCCGAAGCTGGCCGGCCTTCCAGGGCCACACCTTTCCCCCCCGTCCAAGCTACCCTCGACCATCCAATCCCCCTGCAGGAGGAAATGGCACATGCGTGTATCTCGATGGCTCACGGCTGTGGGCCTGGCCGCCCTTCTCGCCGGTCCTGCCTACGCCCAGACCACGTACTACGGCGACCCGGACTTCACCGTGGAGAGGGACTGGCGCAGCGGCATGCCCGTCGTGCTGACCGCCAGCACCCAGAACGTGGGGTACGAGTTCGACGGCAGTACCCTGGAGATCCCCTTCACCATCACCGGCACGCGGGCTACGGTCTACCTGGCGGTCTACACCAGCGGCGCCAACCCGCAGTACGGCGGCGACCCCTTCGGAGTGGGCGGCATCGGCGGTGCCGCCCTGAGGGCAGCGGGCATCGACACCCTGGTGTCCCTGTCCGCCGGGGAGTCCTTCAACGCCGGATCCCACACCATCGCCTGGGACGGCCTGGACCACACCGGCGCTGCGGTGGCCCCGGGCAACTACGACTTCTACCTCATCGCCATGGACGACGTCTCCAAGCCGACCTGGACCGGCCGCGGCTCCTATGTGTGGAGCAGCCGGGCCTACGACTTCCGCTTCGACCCACCCGTGGTGTGGAACACCGCCGGGCAGGGTTCCAATCCGGAGGACGGCACCAGCTTCGAGCAGCGGCTCGAGCGGGGCCCGATGGGCGTCGATCTGATCGCCAACGGTGACGTGCCCACGAACTTCCTGATGCCGTGGATGGTTCCGCGGCTGAAGGAGATCAACGCCGAGATGAACCCGGACCAGTGGGACCTGTCCTTCGTCGAGATCGACCCTCAGGATCCGAACGTGGCGTACGTGGGCAACTACGGATGCTGCGCCGGCATGCCGGGCGGCTTCTGGAAGGTCAACATCGACCTCGACAACGTCTCCACGTCGCCTGAGGAGAGCTTCGCTGATCGCGGCCACATCGTCTGGGAACAGCGTGTCTTCGACGCGGCCCTGATGGCCGAGCACACCAAGGAGTGGCTCAGCGACGATGGTCTCATCTATATGAGCCACATGGACCGCGAGGAGCCCTTCACGCCCCAGATCGTGATGTTCGATCGCGCCACGGGTGACATCGCCAACGTCATGGACCTGACGGACCTGTACGTGCAGACCCGTCCGGATACCGACACGCCCGACGCCCCGTACGTGCCGGGGCCCTCCGGCATCGATGTGGACGACACGGGGATCTACGTAAGCGCCTACTGGATGCAGGCGCCGCGGGCCTTCCCGACGAAGTACACCCAGGATGGCGACATCATCTGGCAGAACCAGAACGGCGACGGGTTCATCGACCGCTACACGGGCGAAGAGGCCGAGGCCCTCGGTATCGTGGTCGTCGACCAGATGGTCAACACCGACATCAGCGTCACGCGCCACGGTATCTCGGTAGCCGGCGGCTACAACGACCCGGCCTGGGGCTACATCTTCGGTCCCGATGGTTCCGGTCTGCTGCGCCTGGATCTGCCTCACATGGGTCCCGATCTCGGTGGCGAGGTGGTCATCATCGACCGCGGCGGCGAGTTCGACGGGTTGTATATCCCGGTCTGCTGCAACCGCGCCGTGCAGTGGCCCTTCGACATCGTCAGGGCCAGCATCTCCGAGGGCACCACGTCGGTGGCCGAGGTCGAGGGCGCGGCCGTGCCCGGCGCCTTCAGGGTGAGCGATGCGGCGCCCAATCCGTTCAACCCGGAGACCAGCTTCCGGGTGTCCATACCCGAGACGGGCGGCGACGTTCACGTCCATATCGCGGTCTACAACACCGCCGGGCAGCAGGTGGCGGTGCTGGCTGACGAGCAGATGCGCTCGGGAGTCTACGAGGCGACCTGGGATGGCCGGGACATGAACGGCCGCCTGGTGTCGAGCGGTGTGTATCTCTACACCGTCCGCGCCGGAGCCGATTTCGTCGAGTCGAAACGGATGACGCTGCTGAAGTAGCCCTTGTCCACAGTGGTCCAGAGTAGAAGGGTCAGGTAGGTCCCATAGATGCGGTCTGGACCTACCTGACCTTTTTGCTTCCCCGGGCAACTCCGGAGCCAGGTGCGGGAAGCACGATCCCGCTGCTTCGCAGATCATCAGGGGGGAGGGGGACGTGACCCCGAGCAAGGATTTCGCCAGGATGCTCCGCGCATTGGCGGTGATGGCCGTGGCCTGCGGCACTGCGGTCGAGGCCGAGGATCATCTCGTCGACCTGGAGCGGTGGCCAACGGCGATTCACTACCGGAACACCTTCGCCGCCGAAGGAGCCCGTCCCGGGACGCTGTACGTCGCCGCCGTGGACAGCTTCCAGGTCTGGTTCAACGGTGAGCCGGTCGGAGCCGCCGCGGAAGCCCGGAGGGCCGCCGAGATCCCGGTGGAGGTGGCCAACGGCGGCAACCACATCGCCGTCCGGGTCGTGAACCACGGCCTTGGGGGGGGGCACGGCATGGTGTCCGTCGTCGCCGCCGATACGCTGGCGGGCGTACATACCACGACGGACCGCAGCATCCAGAGCTGGTACTGGAGCGATGCGCCCCAGGACGACATCGACTGGACCACGGTTGAAGCGGAGGACCTCGAGTGGAGCCTGGTCCAGAAGGGCAGCTTCGACCTGGCGGGCGTGGAGGGCCTGCCCGCCGGGGCCCGATCCGCCGTGGCCGGGTTCCCCGGGGGGATCGATTCCGGCCATCCCGAAGGGGGGCTGCGTCTGAAGCAGATCGACGGCCAGAACCTGGCCGTCGGCACGCCGGCCAACCGCATCGAGGTCGTTGACGGCGATCTGAACACCTCCTGGGATCCCCCGGTCAACGCCTTGAACTTCACGGCCAGCCTCGACCTGCAGGTGCGGCGCAACATCCACACCTTGCGCGCCCTGACTCGGCCCGGCCGCAGCGAGCAGGAGTTGGAGGACAACTCTCTACGCGGTTACTCGGTGCACATCAGCGACGATCAGATCCGGTGGTCGGAGGTCGGCGTCCTGCGGGGCATCACCGAGTACGCCAGCACCGAGGTGAATTTCCGGCCTACCTGGACTCGCTACATCCGCCTGGTCATCATGGAGATCAATGCCGTCACCCAGCCCAGGGTGGCGGAAGTGGAGGTCTACGGGTCCGGCCATACCGACCGGGGAGTCTTCGTCTCCGAACCGCTGGATTTCGGATTGGCCGACACGGCCAAGAACCTCGGCCGCCTGTGGTGGCAGGCCGAGGTGCCGGAACGCACCCAGCTGTCGGTGCAGTTCCGCAGCGGCCAGACGCAGGAGGACTTCGGCGACCCGGAGGCGGGCTGGAGCCGGACCTTCGACGGCCCCGGCGACACCCTCTGGTTTCCCGCGGCGGAGCCGGCCCGCCTGCTGCAGTATCGCGTCAGCATGTCGACGCGCGACGATACCCGCACGCCCGTCTTCCGCCAGCTCGTCATCGAGAGTTCCCAGGACCTGGCCGCCGCCGAGGCGCGGGCTCACGTCAGTCCCAAGACGGCGCGCATCGGTGTGGATACGACGTTCCACTATACCCTGGACCTGAGCTTCGGCGACGAGGCCCAGGGAGTGGAGCGTCTGGCCATCGAGGTCCCGAGCCAGGCGGAGTTGCTGTCGGTCTCGGGACTGGGGCCTCGATCGGTCCGCTCCTGGTCGTCGACGCAGCGCAGCCTGCAGCTGGAGTTCGACGAGCCCTTGCGGGAGGATACCCAACTGGTCATCTCCTTCCGCACCACGACATTCGCCACGGCCCACGGCTTCCGCTCCGCCCTGTTCTCGCCGGGCTCGGAGAACCCCCTCAACGTGCAGGAGAACACGGACCTCGACGAGGTGACGGGGGAGGCCCTCTCCTGGCACTTGCTGGCCATCCTGGCTCCCCAGGAGGTCCTGTCCCGGGTGCGGCCCAATCCCCCGGTCTTCTCGCCGAATGGCGACGGGATCAACGACTTCACGGTCATCGAGATGGTGCTGTCCAAGGTAGACATCCCCGCGCCGGTAAAGGTCGAGGTCCATGACCTCTCGGGCCGCCGCGTGGCGAGTCTGGGCGAGGCGGGGCTGACGGCAGGCACCTACTTCTCGGACGCCTCAACCGGCCCCGGGAGTCCGGGGTACTGGGACGGACGCGACGGGTCGGGGGCGCTGGTGCCCCCGGGCCTGTATCTCTACCGCGTGGAGGTGCAGCTGGACACGGGTGACGAAGTCTCGGTGGGAACCGTGGCCGTCGCCTACTGACCGCCGGCGACCTGAGATGATCGGCATGACTCCCACGCCGGGCACGGGGCGCAACCGGCGGGCCGTGAGGGTTGGCATGGGAGCCCTCATGGCGCTGCTGGCCGGAGCCGGCGATTCCGGGGGGCAGTCCCTCGACCGGGACATCGAGTGGGGCTACCAGCAGTTCCTGACGCGCGAGTACCGGCCCTTCTGGGACGAGCGCTACGAGAACCTCTCCTTCCTCAGCTACCGGAACTTCCCCATTCGAGGGGAGCAGCCCAGGTACGACCCCTTCGGGCTCTACCTGCTCGACGGCAGCGAGATCCTCCGCATCGAGGAGTACCGGACCTTGCATCCGGGCGACAGTTCCCGGATCCCCACGGGCCCGAACTTCGGACAGTTCCGGAACCTCGTGATCATGAAAGATCACTATGGCAGCTGGTCGACGCGGCTGATGCTCGGACAACGCCTGAAGGCCCACCTGTCACCCCTGTCGCACGCCCGGGCGACCTTCGACGGCATCCGGTGGGACGCCTCCTCGCACCGCAACATGATCTCCATCCTCACATCCCGTGTCTCCCACCGGCCCGCAAGGGCTCCCCGGACCATACCCTTCGGGACCTATCTCTACGGGGGCCGGTGGCAGAGCCAGCTGGGCGATATCGCCACCTTCGGGGCGACCTACGCCGATGTCCACCTGCGCGACACCACTCAGAGGAAGGGTGATTTCCGCGGCGTCTTTCCGAAGGACCTGAACCCCGCGGACTCCTATTTCGTCATCGTCAGCGACGACAGTCCCGAGGACGGTGTGGGACCGCTGGTGTACGCCGTCGAGATGTGGTCCCGGGGGAGGCGGGTGGAGGCCCAGGCCGAGGCGCGCTGGGTCCTGGGCTCGGCGCGCGCCGATGACGTGGCTCACATCCGCAGAAACGGGTCGTGGGCGGTTCTGTCCATGGAGGCGGACCGGTTGCTTAAGCCGGTACAGCCGGGGAGAGGGCGCTTCTACAGCAGCGGCATCCCCGCCGTGGTCGACGGCCGCGGCACCGAGGTGGCCGGCACCGACCTGCTCGTATTCCGCTTCGACGCGCCCGCCGAGCCGGAGGAGCTGCACTTCCGGGTGCTGGCCTCGGGCGACTACAACCTCGACCTGGGCGCCTCCTACGTGCTGGTGGAGGTGCCCGACCGGGCCTGGTCCGACTGGCACAACGTGGTCCGGGCGCCGGGCAACGTCCGCGACGGATCGAACCTCGGCTGGGTCGATCTCCGCTACGGTTTCCCCACGGGCCTGGCGAATCTCGGCGCCGATATCGAGATCAACCTGTGGGACGTGGAGATGAAAGGCGAGTACGTCCACAACACCTCGAACTACCAAGTCCCGATCTTCGGCGATCACTTCCGGCAGCGCACGGCGGCGTGGTATCTGAAGGGCGTGCGCCGCATGGGCGAAGGCTGGCGGCTGGGCGGCGAGATCCATCACATGCCGTCCGACTACGTCAACTCCCTGCCCATGTGGTCGCACAGCGCCCACAAGGTCCTGGCCTACCACATGGTGGAGGACAACGACGACCGCGACGAGTGGCCGGACGAGTACGAACACTGGGATCCCCTGCACCCCACGTACATCATCAACAAGCGGAACAACGTCGACGTGGACGCGCTCCTGTCCGAGGTGAGCAGCGACTACGGCTTCGGAGGGGACTTCACCTACGGCGTGTATCCGGGTCTCGACGCGGACCAGGACGGCCAGCCGGACACCAACGTCAACCGCAACGAGTTCGCCGACTACGTGGAGCCCTTCCTGATGTACTACGTGGAGCCGGACGAGTTCGTCTACGGGGACGACTTCAACAACAATGGCGTCGTCGATGGCCGTGAGAACGACAATCGCCCCGACTATCCCTATCCGCTGGATACCGACGGCTACCACGTCTTCGGGAGCTATCGCGGAGCCGGCCGGGTCGGTGCCCGCCTCGGCCGCTACGAGGTTCACCAGACGGCCGGGGACGGCCGCAACGAGGTCTCCTATGCCGAGGCCCGCTATCGGTGGCGGATGTCCGCCGCCGGCAGCCTGGACCTGCGCTACCGCCTTCGACGGGTGAGGGACGACATCCCCGACCCTACGTACATCACGGTCGTGGAGCCCCTGTCGGCGACCAACCGGGCCACGGCGATTCATCCCGACCGGCTGCTGACGCGCAACAGCCTCGTCAACACCGTCTACGCCGAGTCCTTCTATAGTGGAGTGGACGGCCTGACCGTGGTGAATGCCACCAAGGTGGACGTCAACCGCCGTCTGGACGACCGGCAGGGCAGGGGCCGCAACATCACGGACTGGACCTGGGTCAGCAAGGCGGACTACGCCGTCGGATTCTCCGAGCACCTGACCTTCACCCCCATGGCCAAGCTGCTCGTGCAGCGCCTGGACGGCCCCGGCGATCTCATCACCGACCGCCACACGTGGGAGTGGTTTCCGATCCTGCGCCTCGACCTCGCCTTCAGCAAGACCACCGGAATCCGAACCGGTGTGCAAGGGTTCCCCTTCAAGCACCGCTACCGCCACGCCGAGTCCAGGTCCTCCAGCTTCGACGCCCGGCACTACGTGTTCACCTTCCACACCCGGCGCAGCTATACCGGCTACAGCGCCAGCATCAACGTCGGCCTGCGCCGCAGCCGTGAGCAGCTGATCAACCTGGAGGCCGGGAGCGTGCGGGATTTCACCCAGTTCTTCGTACAGGGGCGGATCCTCTGATGGCCCTCGGTCGGACGAAGTCCACCGCCGCTTCCCTCGTCCTGCTGCTGGCCATGGCGGCGGATCCGCCGGCCCCGGCGTCGGCGCAGATGCTGTGGAACCACGAGGAGTGGCGCTACGTCAACTACGCCCGTCAGGGATACCGGCCCTACACCGGCGGCGTCTGGTCCGAGCTGCGCAAGCCCGCCTTTGACGAGTTGGGCAACTACCTGATGCAAGGGGTTCAGGTCTTTCGCACCGAGGAGGCCCGTGAGAACGACCCCCTGGCGGGCAGCCTCGTGGACGAGTCGGTCGAATACCGCATCAACCTGAACCGC
>CBDCSU010000004.1:0-1180010 GCA_965221775.1 Candidatus Latescibacterota bacterium
TCGACGACGCCTTCCCGGCCGTCCGGGGCGCGCCCGAAGAGAGCGCCGGCCTCTTCGCCGCCGCGGGGCCGCCGGAGAAGCGGGTCCCGGGCGTTCTGGGCGACTACAACCTGGCCCAGCGGTGCCTGAACGAGCACGAGCTCCTCGGCTACATGCTCTCCGGCGACCTGCTCGAGATCCTCGACCTGCACCCGGCCTCGCGGGGCACCGTGCCCATGGGGGACCTGGAGCGCTGCGCGGGGCGGCGCGTCAAGGTCTTCGGCCGCCAGGTCACCGAGCGCATCCACGGCGTCGAGGGCACCGGCGAGCCGATGATGTTCCTCACCCTCGAGGACAGGAGCGGGACGGCCGACGTGATCCTGTGGCCCGACGTGTTCCAGCGGTCCACCGACGCCGTCCTCGGCGGCGGCCCCTTCGAGGTCCGCGGCCGGGTCGAGGAGGACTGGGGAGCGATCTCCCTGGTGGCCGAGCGGGTGCGGGCGGTGGAGTGGTCGCCGGGCCTGGTGGACCTGGAACTCGCTTCCCGGAAGCTGGCCGACAGCTTCGGCGGGGAATACCGGTACGCCGATGTGGGCGTGGCGGCGTGAGCGCCCGCAAGCCGCGGCCGCGGCCGCAACCGCTGTGGCTGTCCGTCGAGGTGGGGCAGTTCGCCGCCCAGGCCCTCGAGCGCGCCCGCCCCGGCCTGCGGGGCTCGGCCTTTGTCGTCCTCCGGCAGAGCCGGGACAGCCACCGGGCGGCGGTGCAGGCGGTCTCCGCCGGCGCGCGTGATCTCGGGGTCGAGCCGGGCACGCTCCTGTTCGCCATGCGCCGCGCCCACCGGGGCCGGGTCGCCGTCGTCGACCGGGACGAGTCCGCCGAGGCCGCCGCCGCCGAGTCCGTGACCGCCGTCCTCGAGCGGTGGACCCCGTCGTTCCGGGCGCGCCGCGGGTGGGCCCGGCTGTCGGCGCTCCTCGACCTCGGCGGCACGCCCGCGGCCCGGGCCGGCGGCTGGCGCGCGGCGGGGGCCGAGCTTCAGCGCCAGCTCGCCGGCGCCAGCGGCCTGGGCGAGATCGCCGTCGGCGTCTCCACGGCCCGCCTGGTGGCGCGTGTCCTGGGGCGCCAGGCCTTGCCCGGCGGCGTCGTCCTGTGCGCTCCGGGCGACGAGGACCGCGTCCTGGCGCGCACCGAGCTGGCCGATCTGCCCGGCCTCGGCCCGGTCTGCCGCGAACGGGCCGCCCGCTACGGCATCCACACGGTGGGCCAGGTGCTGCCCCTCGACCGGCGGGCCCTGCGGCGGCGCTTCGGCCGCCGGACGGGGGAGCGCCTCTACGGGGTGGTCCGCGGCCTGGAGGTCGAGGCGCGTCCGGGCGCGCCCGGGGCGATCGAGGCCGAGACCGTGCTCCGCGAGGACGCCAACGACGACGGCCTGCTGCGCGCGGCCGTGGCCCTCACCGTCGACCGGGCCTGCCACGAGCTGCGGTTGCGCGGCCTGGCCGCAAAGTCCCTGACCCTGCGTATCGCCTACACCGACGACCGCCGGGCCCGCAGAACGTCGCGGCTTCCCGCGGGCCACCGACGACTTCCCGGTCCTGTGCGCCGCCGCCGAGGAGCTGTTCCGCCGGATCCACGTGCGCCGCGCCGCGGTCCGGACGATCGCGGCCGTGCCGTCGCGCACCAGTCCGGCCAGCGGCCAGCAGGATCTGTTCGACGGCGAGGCCGGCCGCCGGCGCCGGTGTCTGGGGGCGGCGATCACCGACATCCGGTCGCGCATGGGGTTCGGCGCCGTCGTCGGCGCCGACGCGCTGGAGGTGGCGGCCTCCGGACAGGACTTCCTTGACGGAAGATGATCCGCCTTGCTAATTCTGGAGCTTGCGGCGCCGATGGGCGTTGGCGCCTCGCGATCCATCGCCGGGCGGTCTCCCCCGCCTGCGGTCACCCCCTGGAATTCGCGCCCAAAACCGACGTGGCACGAATCCCCTTCTCCAATTCCGGCACCCGCGTTCTTCGCTTCGCGACGATCGCCGCCATGCTGTGCTTCGCGGCCATCGCCGCCGTGCTGTGCCTCCCGGGCGCATACGGCGGCTCCACGGTTCCGATCGACACCGAGAGACTGGCACCCGGCGTCTGGCACCACTCCATCGACCTGGTCGACGGTCCGTGGGCCATCCACGTCGTCGAGATCGACCTGCTCGAGGCGCGCAAGGCCGGCATCCGGCTGCGCACCGCGAGACCGCCGGCCGAGGGCCTCGGACTGGTCAGGACGAGCGACCTCGCCGCCGACGCCCTGGCCGCCATCAACGGCGACTTCTTCCAGGCCGGCACCCCCGGCCGCCCCCTCGGGGTGCAGATCTCCGAAGGCGAGCTGATCGGCGAGCCCCGCTCGCGCTCCGCCTTCGCCCTGGCTGCCGACGGTCGCCCGCAGACGGCGGTCTTCGAGCTCGACGCCGGCCTGATCACCCGGTCGGGCCAGGTGCTGCCCCTCTCCCGTCTCAACCGGGCGCCGCGCTCCGACGGTGAGCTCACCCTCTACAACCGCCACGCCGGCAGCCGGGAGGACTCGGTGCGGGCGCCGGTGGGGTTCTTCCTCCAGAGCCTCGACGGCACGACCTCCCTGGTCAACGACACGGCCGCGGTGCGGGTCGTGCAGATGCGCCGCCAGGCGTGGCCCCTGCTCCTGCAGCGCGGCCAGTGGCTGGTGGCCGGCGGCGCCGACTTCGCCCGCCAGGCGGCGATCAGCCCCGGGGACACGGTTCATCTATACTGCGCCCTGCCTCCCTCCAAGGGGAGCCTCGACGTGGCCATCGGGGGTGGGCCGCGCATCATCCGGGACGGCCGCGTCTCCATCGAGCACGAGCGCGAGCACCTGGGCGAGTCCTTCGCCAACGACCGGCATCCGCGCTCGGCCATCGGACTGTCCCGGGGCGGGCGCCACGTCTTCCTGGTCACCGTCGACGGCCGGCAGCCCGGCCACAGCGTCGGCATGACCTTGCCCGAGCTGGCCGAGTTGCTGTCCGCCGACCTGGCCGGCTTCACGAAGAGCCGCCACAACGCCTGGCAGGCGATCAACCTCGACGGAGGCGGATCGACGACCATGGTGGTGCGCGAGCAGGTCGTGAACCGGCCGTCCGATCAGACCGGCGAACGGCCGGTGGCCAACGCCCTGGTGGTCATGCCGCCGGCGGCCGCCGGCTGACGGCTCTTCCCAACCGCCGTCTCACAGAGGTTTCCACTCATCCGCAGGAGGGGAGTGTGCCCCGGTTCCGCGCCCAGGACCTGAAGCGACTCGGCCGCGACCTGTTCACCACGGTCGGCGTGCCCCCCGCGGAGGCCGACCTGGTCTCCGGCCACATGGTCGACTCCGGCCTGCTGGGCCACGACTCCCACTCGGTGCTGCGTTTCCCCCAGTACACGGAGATGGTCCGCAAGGGGCAGGTGAAGCCCGGCGCCGAGCTCGAGATCCTGCACGACCGGGGCGGCGTGGTGCAGGTCAGCGGCGGCTGGAACTTCGGCCCCGTCACCGCCACCCGCGCCGCCGAGCTGGCCATCGAGCGCGCCCGGTCCCACGCCATCGTGGCGGTGACCGTCAGGGACTGCAACCACGTGGCGCGGCTGGGGCGCTTCGTCGACCTCATCGCGCGCGAGGGGAACCTGATCGGGATCCTGTGCGCCAACGGCCACGGCTCCGACCTGGCCGTGGCCCCGTACGGGGGCCGCGAGCGGCGCCTGCCGACCAATCCCCTGGCCGTGGGCATCCCGACGCGCAGGAGCTGGCCCATCGTCCTCGACATGACGACGAGCATGACCTCCGGCGGCGCCCTGCGCGACTACCGCAACCGCGGGGCCGCGGCCCCCGAGGGCTCCCTCATCGACGGGCACGGCCGGCTGACGACGGACGTGGAGGACTATTACGGAGACCCGCCGGGAGCGATGCTGCCTCTCGGGTTTCCCGTGGTCGGCCACAAGGGATTCGGGCTGGCCCTCGTCATCGACATCCTGGCCGGCGGCCTCTCGGGCGGCGGCTGCAGCCAGGCCGATCCGCCCGAGACCGGCAACGCCCTGTTCTTCACGGTCTACGACATCGCCGCCTTCCGCGGCCTCGACGACTTTCTCGGAGAGGTGGACGACTTCATCGACTGGCTCAAGTCCTGTCCGCCCATGGAGGGCTTCGAGGAGGTCATGCTTCCGGGCGAGAACTCGCACCGCATCCACGAGGGCCGGCAGAGAGAGGGGATGGAGGTGGACGACACCGCCTGGGGCCAGATCGCGGCCCTGGCCGGGGAGCTGGGGGTGAACCTCCCCGACCCCGTCGAAGGCCCCTGACCCGCGGTCCGGCAAGAGGAGGAAGAGGATGGGCAAGCAGCTTCGGATCGCCGTCGTGGGGATGGGCGGCATCGGCAACAACCACGCCAGGTGCTACCAGGCCAACCCCCACGCCGAGGTGGTGGCCGTGTGCGACGTCAGCCAGGAGCGGGCCGACGCGGCGGCCTCGGCCCACGGGGCGCAGGCGTTCTACAGCGTCCGCCGCATGCTCAACAGCGGCCTCGCCATCGATGCCGCCAGCGTCGCCACGGCGGGGGTGGAGAACGGCGGCGACCACTACACGCCGACGATGCAGCTGCTGAAGGCGGGGATCCCGGTGCTGGGGGAAAAGCCGATCTCCAACGAGATCCCCAAGGCCCGCCGCCTGGTGCGGCTGGCCCGCGAGATGGGCCTGCCCTACGGCATCAACCTCAACCACCGGTTCACGCCGGCGGCGGTGAAGGCCCGGGAGTGGCTCGAGCAGGGCCGGCTGGGGGAGCTGCACATGGTCAACATGACGATGTGGATCAACAACCCCAACGAGTCCTCGCCGTGGTTCCACATCCGCGCCCTGCACCCCCACTCCCTCGACGTGATGCGCTACTTCGCCGGCGACCTGGAGCGGGTGCAGGCGTTCTTCAAGAAGGGCGAGGGGCGCAGGATCTGGTCGAATGTGCAGGCCAACCTGCTCTTCGCCAACGGCGTCATCGGCCATCTCACCGGATCGTACGACGCCGGCGGCAGCTACGGCCTGGAAACCCTCGAGGTGGTCGGATCCAAGGGCCGCGTGGTCATCGAGGAGGCCTGCGAGCGGCTGACCTTCTACCCCCGGTTCTCGAAGGAGGTGGAGAGCTACGACCACCCCGGCGGGATGATGGGCTTCGCCGACACCTTCCCGTCGCGGATCGGCGCCTGGATCGACGATCTGCGGAAGGGCACGCCCCCGGACGAGGTCGACGCCAAGGCCGAGGACGCCCTCAAGGTGCAACTCGCCATCGAGAGCATCATCCAGAGCTGGCAGAAAGGCCGCGTCGTCAAGGTGCCGCAGCGGTGAGCGCAGCCCCGCGGGCTCAGCCGGCGGCCAGCGGCCCCTTCGGCGTCTCGGCGTTGTAGAGACCGCCCCTGCGCTCGTAGTCGACACCGACGCGACCGTCCTCCACCACCAGCCGCGGCACGTTGCCGTTGTGGTTGTCCCGGTCGGGGCCGCGCATGACGGCCAGCTGGGCGTCGGTCATCCCCTCCACAAGATCCCCCCAGCGCGCTGAAGGGTGCACCATCTCTCCGCCGGAGCGGTTGAAGTTCCGGGAGGAGTACTTGACGAGGATCCCCCGGCGCGGGACCTCGCTCCGCCAGGCCAGGGTGCCGTGGGTCTGGGCGCCGTCCATGAACAGCAGCACGTCCCCGGCCCGGAAGGTGGGGTGGGCCACCAGTCCCATGTGGTCGTCGCAGGTGCGCACCCCGTCCGGCATGGGGTACTGCGCCTTGTGGCTGCCGGGCACGCAGGCGAAGCCGCCGTCCTCCTCGCCCAGGTCGCGCAGCTGCCAGGTGACGGTGACCGCCTCGCAGTAGCTGCGCCCGTTCCTGAAGACGTACGAGCGGCTGGGGTTCAGCGGCTCGTTGGCGTCGTGCAGGGCGTGGCCCGAGGTGCCCTTGACGGCGCAGAAGGCGGCGGGCTGGTCGCAGCGGAAGCCGCTGCCGCCCATCCAGGTGAGGCGCTGGACCACGGCGGGATGGGCGACCATGCGGCGGAAGGGCTCGCACCAGGGCGCCGGCAGCTGCAGCAGGCCCCCGAGGGTGGGGCGTCCCGTGCCGGCCAGGGACTTCGAGCCGCGGGCCAGCTCCTCCCCGACGACGATGCGGTCCTCGAAGCGGTCGATCGCCTCGTTGGCCAGGGCCAGGTCGTCCGGGTCCATCACCTGGCGCAGGACGAGGTGGCCGCACAGGTCCCAGAAGAACAGCTCGTCGTGGTCGATGCCGCTGGCCGGGTCGGGGGCCAGGAAGGAGGGGTGCACAGGTTCCGGCGATTCCGAGACCCGGGTGCCGCCGCCGTCGGCGGCCAGCACCGGCGGGGGCGTGTCGGCGCGGCGGCCGGGCCGGTAGAGCACGGCGCGCTGATCCGGCGCCAGCTCGTCGTGCCAGTCCGGGCGGCCCGGCTCGCCGGCCTGCGGTCCGGTGCCGGACTCGAGGCAGACGCCGCGGGCGGCGAAGCCGTAGTCGAGCAGGCGCAGGGGGCCGCGGCCCTTCCAGGGGCGCAGCCCGTGCATGACCGTGTCGGCCAGCAGCAGCAGGTCACCGGCCCGCAGCCGGATCCCGCGCACCAGGCCCAGGTCGCGCTCGCCCTCCAGGAATCCGGGGGGCGGAGGCACGTTGGTCTTGTGGCTCGCCTGCACGAAGACCAGGCCGCCGTCGCCCTCCTCGACGTCGGAGAGGGCCCAGAGGGCGCGCACCAGCTGGCACTGGCGGCGGTGGTTCTGGTGGTAGTAGGCCCGCGCCGGGTCGCGGGGCTCGTCGCCGCCGGAAAGGGTGCCGTCGAGGGCGGTGCCGGCAGCCGGGTCGTCGGAGATCAGCCGCGGCAGCTGTTCCAGGCGGAACCCGGTGCCGCAGATCTCGTTCAGGTAATCCACCAGGACCGGGTGCACGAGCAGGTCGCGGAAGGGCTCGCGCTCCTTCCCCGGCCAGCCGAGCATCCCCTCCGGCCGTCCGACGCGGTCGAGAGCCGAGTCGAGGGCCAGCACCTCCCGAGGCTGCAGAGCGCCCCTCACGACCAGGTAACCGCCGACGTCGAAGCAGTAGCTTTCCTCGTTGGTCATCCCGTCTCTCCCATGGCCCGCGTGATCGCCTCGATCGCCTTCCTCGCGTCGCCGACCCGGTCGTCCCCCCACTCCCGCTCCACCAGCAGGTCGCCGGTGTAGCCGCCCTCGGCCAGGGTCCGGATGAAGGCGGGCCAGTCGACCTGGCCCTCGCCGACGACGGCCTCGGCGCCCCACTCGCCGGGCGTCACGGTGCGGACGGCGTCCTTGATGTGGATCGACCGCACCCGCGGCAGGAGCCTGCGCAGCGCCTCGATCGGGTCGCCCTTGTCGTAGAGGATCATGTTGGCGGGGTCGAAGTTGACGCCCAGGTTGCTCACGCCTCGAGCCTCGATGTGGTCGAAGAAGGACCACAGGTCGTCGGCCGTCTCCTGGCCCGTCTCGAAGAGCAGGTCGATGCCCTGGTCGCCGAAGATCCCGGCCACGACCTCGATGCGGTCGGCGAGCTTGCGGAACCCGGCGCTCTCCATGTCGTGGGGCAGGAAGCCGGCGTGGAACGAGACCAGGGGCAGCCCGAGTTCCCGGGCCTTGGCCGCGGCCCTGCGGGCCACCTGCTGGTTGGCCTCCCAGTGCTGGTCGGGGACGATGCCGCCCGTGCGCCGGATCGTCTCCATCGTCGTGTAGTCCTCGCCCACGGTGCCGAACATGCCCGAGACGACGCGGGCGCCGATCCGGGCGAGAGCCTCGGGGACGCCGTCGACGAGGCCGGCGTCGTCGCGGTGGGGGACCAGGCCGAGCTGCAGCTTCTTGACGCCCAGCTCCTCCATGATGGCGGCCATGTGGCCGGCGTCGCGGGGCCGCATCGACCAGCTGCAGAGGCCGAGCCGCTCCGGGGTCCGGGGGGTCATGTATCTCTCCCCGGCTGCGGTTCCAGCCGTCCGCGGAGGATGTCGTCGACGATCTCGCAGAGGCAGTTGGCGATCGCCTCGAGCATGCGTTCGCCCTTCTCGGCGCTGGCCGCCGTGGGGTCTCCGAAGTGGCCCCGGGGGCTGACCTCCTCGAGCATGTGGAACCGCTGCACCTGGCTCTCGTGGGCGGAGGGGGCGCGCACGCCGCCGCGGGTCATGCGGTCGGTGCGCACCAGGCCGGGATGGAGGTGCAGCATCAACGAGGTCTCGGTCTCGCCGGCGTGGCCGGAGCCGTCCGCTCCGGCGGTGCGCACCTCGTCCAGCCCCGCCTGCGCCACCTCCCACCAGGAGGCGCCGTAGACGCGGGCCTCCATGTGGCGCTCGCGCAGGTCCTGCAGGGCGACCCGCATGTCGGCCTGGTTGCCGCCGTGGCCGTTGAGGATCAGGACCTTGTCGAAGCCGGCCCTCACCAGGCCGTCCACCGTCTCCACGATCATGCTCACGTGGGTCCCGGAGGTGGCTGTCAGGCTGCCGCCGAAGTGGATGTGGTGGAAGGAGTAGCCCAGCCACTGCGTGGGCAGGACGACGATGCGGTCGCCGGCGCGCTCCTCCATGGCGGCGGTGATGCCTTCGCACTCCAGGGTGTCGGTGAGCAGGGGCAGGTGGTCGCCGTGCTGCTCGAAGGACGCGATCGGGTAGACGGCGACGAAGCGCTCGCGGTCGAGGTCGCCGATCTCGGGCCAGGTCATCTCGCCAAGCTTCATCTTCCTCGTCCTTTGGCTGAGTCGTGAGGGAGCGGCGGCAAGGATATGGAATCAAGGATTGCGGGGCACGCCGGGTTGACGGGAGTTCGATGGCGGCTAGACTCGCTCGGCTCCTCACCACGAGCAGGGAGGCGGACGATGACGGACCACCCGCAGTTGGACCCCCGGCCGGGGCCGGATGGCGAGATCGCGGTGGAGGCGTGGGTGCGGACCTCGGCCGACCGGACCGAGGCGATGCAGCCCCTGGTCTCGCAGTGGAGGCCCGCGGAGATCCCCGAGTTCTCGGCGTACGACGCGACGCATACCGGCGGCCTCCTGTGCGCCGGCCACTACGGCGCCGTCTTCGACGGCCGCCACGTCTACTACTGTCCGATCCGCCCCTTCCGGCGCCGCGACAGCGTCCACGGCCACGTCCTCCGCTGCGACACCCACGCCGACTTCCACGATCCCTCGGCCTGGGAGGCCTTCGACGCGGGCCACACGGACGGCCTGACGACGGTGAGCTACTACGGGGCCTCCTTCGACGGGCGCCACGTGATCTTCACCCCGCGCGAGGACCTGCAGGGCTACCACAGCCGCGTCCTGCGCTTCGAGGTGGGCCGCCCCTTCGGCGACCCCGCCTCGTGGAGCGCCCACGACGCCGGCCTGCCCGTCTCGGGGCAGGGGGCGGCCACCGACGGCCGCTACGTCTACTTCCCGCCGGGCTACGAGAGCGTCCCCGGCCGGCCCTTCGACGAGAGCGTGCTCAGCGGGCGGGTGCTGCGCCTGGACACGCACGGAGAGTTCCGCGATCCCGGCAGCTACCAGGTCTTCGACACCTCCCGCCTGTCGCCCGAGGCGGTCTGCTTCGACGGCGGCGCCTTCGACGGGCGCTACATCTACCTCGTCCCACTCATCCACGGCGTCGTCGCCCGCCATGACACCCAGGGCCGCTTCGACGACCCCGCCGCCTGGGAGGTCCACGACGCCCGCCCCCACGGACTGGGCATGAATGTGGGCGCCGTCTACGACGGCCGCTGGCTCTACTTCTGCGCCTACGGCCACAGCCGCATGGTGCGCTACGACACGACCCGTCCCTTCGCCGCCGCCGACGCCTGGGAGAGTTGGGAAGCCGGCGGCACCGACGGGCTGGACACGGGCGGTTTCGACGGCGGCTTCTTCGACGGCCGCTACGTCTACTACTGCCCCTGGACGCGGACCGTGGCGCCGGGCGAGATCCCCTTTCACTGCAACTTCCTGCGCTACGACACGACCCGCCCCTTCGCCGAGGCCGGCAGCTGGTCGGCGTACGACGCCTCCAGTACCGACGGCCTTCACACCGTCGGCTACAACGCCGGCGCCTTCGACGGCCGCTACTTCTACGGGGCGCCGCTCTTCGACGGGCGGGGGGAGGCCTACCACGGCCGGGTGCTGCGCTGCGACACCCTCGGGGGCGGCGGCGCCTTCAGCCTGCGCTACGGGGACTACGGGCACAACGGCGGCCTCTGCGCCGCGGTCCCGGGGCCCAGCTTCCTGATCAACACCGAGCAAGGCGTGCGCAGCGTCGCCGCGCACCGCAGGCTGGAGCCGGGGGCCCACCACCTGGCCGGGGTCTACGACGGCCGCAGCCTGAGCCTGTATGTCGACGGCGAGCTGGCCGCCCGGCGCCAGGCCTCGGGCCGGCTGGTGGAGTGCGACGCCGGGGTGACCGTGGGCGGGCTGAGCGGCGGGTCGGCCCGCTTCGAGGGCACGGTGGAACGGGCGCGGATCACCCCGGCGGCGGTGAAGCCATGAGGATCACCTCCCTGGAGCCGATCCCGGTCCTGGTGCCCCTGAAGAAGGGGATGACCACCAAGACCGCCCACGGCGAGCACATCGACTCCCCGTACGTGATGGTGAAGGTCCACACCGACGAGGGTATCGTCGGGCTGGGGGAGGCGACCCTGTCGCCGCGCTGGAGCGGCGAGACCAGCCCCGGGTGCGCCGCCGCCATCTCGCAGGTGCTGGAGCCGGCCGTGAAAGGCGCCGATCCCCGGGACGTGCGCGGCGTCGCGCGGCGGATGGAGCAGGCCCTGAGCCTCAACCCCTTCACCCGGGCGGCGGTGGAGATGGCCTGCTGGGACATCGCCGGCAAGGCCGCCGGCCTGCCCGTGTACCGCCTTCTCGGCGGCAAGGTGCGGGACACGGCGCCGATGAAGATGGTGGTGGGGGCCTTCGACCCGCCGAGGGCGGCCGACCTGGCTCAGCGGTTCCTCGACCGGGGGGTGCGCCACCTCAAGGTGAAGGTCGGCCTCGATCCGGCCGGCGACATCGAGCGCGTGCGCCGCGTGCGCGAGCTGGCCGGCCCCGGCGTCACCATCGGCGTCGACGCCAACTGCGGCTGGGACCTGGGGACGGCGCGCCGGACCCTGGCGGCGCTGGAGGCCTTCGGCATCACCTTCGCCGAGCAGCCCGTGGGCACGGAAGACCCGCGGGCCCTGGCCGCGGTGCGCCGCTCGACGCCGATCCCGGTCATGGCCGACGAGAGCGTCTTCACCCCCCGGGAGGCGCTGGACCTGGTGCGCGCCGACGCCGCCGACATCCTCGCCGTCTACCCCGGCAAGAACGCGGGCCTTCTCGGGTCGCTCGCCGTGGCCGGGATCGCCGCCGCCGCCGGCCTGGTCTGCAGCATGGGCAGCAATCTCGAGCTGGGCGTGGCCACGGCGGCCATGCTGCACCTGGCCGTGGCCTGTCCGGCCATCGACAGCGAGCGCTATCCGGGGGACCTGCTCGGCCCCCTGTACCACGACGCCGACATGATCACCGAGCCCCTGGAGCTGGGGCCCGTGCACGCCGCCGTGCCGGAGGGCCCCGGCCTCGGCGTCGAGCTCGACGAGGACCAGGTCTCCCGCTACCGCGACCCCGGGCCGCCGTGAGCCGCCCCTGCCCCACGGTGGAGGGCATGCCGGCTGCCTCGGCGCCGGCCGAGGTCTTCCTGCCGGCCGCCGCATCCGGGCCACACCGGGCCCCTGCGGCTGGCCGTGAACGGCGGGGAAGCGCCGGCCGTGGAGCCGTCGGGGCCCGGCGTCTCTGGTGTGGGAGCGGCGGGACCTGGAGAGGGGCGTCGGCATGTTCCCGGGCTTCGGCGGCGACCGCTGGTTCGACGATCCGCCGGCGGGGTTTGCGGGCCGACGGCGCGGGGCCTGATCCACGTTTACAGGGAGAAGCCCCTATGCTATACTCCGATTCATGTCGATCGTGACCTCTCCCCGCCCCCGGGGCGGCGGCGCCCGCCAGTACGGATCCTCCATCATCGTCGCCGTCGGTCTCGCCCTGCTCATCCGCAGCTCGGTGGTGCAGGCCTTCTACATCCCCTCCGCCTCCATGGAGGACACCCTCCTCAAGGGCGACTACCTGCTGGCCAACAAGTTCATCTACGGCGCCCCCCTCGAGCTGCCGGGCATGGACGGACCCCTCTTCCGGCTACCCGCCCTCCGGGACCCGCAGCCGGGGGACATCGTCATCTTCCGCTCCCTCACCGAGCCGGGGCGCGATCTCATCAAGCGCTGCGTCGCCGTGGGGGGGCAGGTGGTGGAGATCCGTGACAAGGCGCTCATCGTCGACGGGAAGCCGTCCCGGCTGCCGACTCTGGGGAAGTACACCGAGGCGGCCTTCATGCCGGGCTCGATGAGCTCGCGCGACAACCTGGGCCCCCTGCGCGTCCCGGGGGGCCACTTCTTCATGATGGGAGACAACCGCGACAACAGCAAGGACAGCCGCATCTTCGGGCCCGTCCCCAAGGAGCGCATCAAGGGGAAGGCGATGATCATCTACTGGTCCTCGACCCTGGTCCACGGCCCCCTGATCCGCGGCCTGCCGCAGATGGTGCTCGACGCGGGCAACTTCCTCCTGAACCTTCCCACCCTGCCCTTCCGGTCCCGCTACGGCAGACTGGGCACGGTCATCCACTAGGAGCCTCTTCGCCATCGCCGAGGACGGAGAACGCCCCGGCCGCCGCCCCCGCGGCGACGAGATCGACCCCTTCGAGGACGAGCGTTTCCGAGGCGGCGAGCCCGAGGAGGAGCAGCACGACGACGAGCCCCTGCGGCTCGTCGACCAGATCCTGCTGAGCCTGCCCGAGCGCGACCCGGCGCGTCCCCTGCTCTACCACCTGCGGCGGCAGCTGATGGAGCGCGAGATCACCTTCCAGGAGGCGCGGCGGACCCTCGTCGAGCTGGAGACGGCGCTGGAGAAGGTCACGGCCCCCGCCAACCGGGTGGGCATCTTCCTCGGGTCGCCGAAGGAAGGGGTGGCCACCGTCTTCGTCAGCGGTTCCGAGTACTACGCCAACATCGACCCGCGCGTGAACCCCGCCGATCTCACCGTGGGGGCGCGGGTGCTGATCAACGAGGCCTACGCCATCGTCGGGCTCCTGGGCTCCGCCCCGGCGGGGCCCGTGGCCCGCATCTCCGACCTGCTGGAGGACGGCCGGCTGCGCCTCGGCAACGAGCACGGCACCACCGACCTGGTCATCGAGCGCGCCCAGGCCCTCGCCGGCGTCGACCTGAAGGTGGGCGACGAGGTGCGCACCGACCCGTCGATGAAGGTCGCCCTGGAACGGCTGGCCTCGAAGGAGAGCCGCGAGTACTTCCTCGAGGACATCCCGCCGGTGCCCTGGAGCCGCATCGGCGGCCAGGAGGAGGCGATCCGGGCGATCCGCGACACGATCGAGCTGCCCGCCCTGCACCCGGAGCTGTTCGAGAGGTTCGAGTACTCCACGCCCAAGGGATTCCTGCTCTACGGCCCCCCGGGCTGCGGCAAGACCCTGATCGGCAAGGCCACCGCCTACAGCCTGGTGCAGCACCTGCGCGAGGAGGAGGGCCTGCAGGTGGAGGAGTACTTCATGCACATCAAGGGGCCGGAGATCCTCAACATGTGGCTCGGCGAGACCGAGCGCATGGTCCGCGAGGTCTTCGCCCAGGCCCGGCAGAAGCGCAAGGAGGGCTTCCTGCCCTTCATCTTCATCGACGAGGCCGAGTCGATCCTGGGCACGCGCCGGTCGATGCGCAGCCACCATATCGCCAACACCGTGGTCCCCATGTTCTGCACCGAGATGGACGGCATCGAGTCGCTGCAGGACGTGGTCATCATCCTCGCCTCCAACCGCCACGACCTGATCGACCCGGCGATCCTGCGCCCGGGGCGGATCGACCGCAAGATCAAGGTCGACCGGCCGGGGCGGGAGGCCGCCGAGGAGATCTTCGGCCTCTACCTGGCGCCCGGCCTGCCCCTCGACCCCGAGGCGGTGAGCGAGCACGGCAGCGCCGCGGCGGCGCGCCAGGCCCTGATCGGGGCGGCGGCGGCGGCCCTCTTCGCGCGCACCGAGGAGACCCGGGTGCTGGAGGTGGCGCTGCGCAGCGGCCGCACCGAGAGCCTCCACTTCGGGGACCTGGCCTCCGGGGCCCTCATCGACAACGTCGTGCAGCGCGCCAAGGAGACGGCGATCAAGCGGGCCATCGCCGCCGAGGACGCGGAGGCCGCCGGCGTCAGCGAGCAGGACCTGCTCGGGGCGGTGCGCGCCGAGTTCCGCGAGAGCGAGGTCTTCCCGCCCAGCGACAGCGTCGAGGACTGGCTCAAGCTCCTCGACTACGACCCCGACAACGTGGTGCGCGTCAACCCCCGCTCCGCCGCCGCCGACCGCCCCGCTCCCGCGGGCGCCTCCGGAAGCGTCATCTGACGGATGTTCGGCCTGGAGACCGAGTACGGGATCCAGGTCGACGGCGTCGACGATCTCGACGTCGTCGTCGAGTCGATGGAGCTGATCCGCTGCTACCTGCGGGAGGACTTCGTCGCCCGCTGGGACTACGGCCTCGAGAACCCGCGCCGCGACATGCGCGGCTTCGAGGTCGACGGGCTGCTGAACGACCGCGACGAGACCGAGCACCTGCAGAAGGACCGGGCCCGCAAGATCCCCCTGAAGGACCTCAAGTCCGACCTCATCCTCGGCAACGGCGCCCGCCTCTACAACGACCACACCCATCCCGAGTACAGCACCGCCGAGTGCCTGACCCTGGCCGACCTGGTGGCCCAGGACCGCGCCGGCGAGGCGATCCTCCGGCACTGCGCGCGCCGGCGCAGCGCCAGCCGCGGCCGGGGGGTGGTGCGCCTCTACAAGAACAACACCGACTTCGACGGCCACAGCTACGGCTGCCACGAGAACTACCTGCTGCCGCGGTCGATCCCCTTCGACGACGTCATCGCCGCCCTGCTGCCCTTCCTGGTGACGCGCCAGATCTACGCCGGCGCCGGCAAGGTCGGGGTGGAGACCGACTCCCGGGCCGACCTCGGCCTCTACCAGCTGGCCCAGAGGTCCGACTTCTTCGAGGTCATCGCCAGCGTCGACACCATGACCCGCCGGCCCCTGGTCAACACCCGCGACGAGCCCCACGCCGACGCCGCCCGCTACCGGCGCCTGCACATCATCATCGGCGACGCCAACCTCTGCGAGTGGGCCACGGCGCTGAAGGTGGGGGCCCTGCGCCTCGTCCTGGATCTGCTGGTGGCCGGCAAGGCCCCGCGGCTGGTCCTCGCCGACCCGGTGGGCGCCGTGAAGGCGGTCAGCCGCGACCCCCGCCGCCGCTGGGAGGTGGAGCTGGAGGACCGCCGCCGGACCACGGCCATCGAGATCCAGCGCGCCTACCTCGAGGGCGCCCGGGAGCTGGCCGCCGGCCGCGACGCCGAGACCGACTGGGTCCTGGGGGAGTGGGGCTTCGCCCTCGACGCCCTCGGCGGCGACCCGGCGCCACTGATCGGCCGCTGCGACTGGGTGACCAAGAAGTGGCTCCTCGACGCCTTCGCCGAGGCCGAAGGGCTCGACTGGAACGACCCCGGCCACCGCGCCTGGCTGCAGAGCCAGGATCTGGAGTACCACAACGTCGATCCGGGGGAGGGGCTGTTCCTGCTGCTGGAGCGCTCCGAGGAGGGCGGCGTCTACCGTCTGAGCGACGCCGCCGCCGTCGACCGCGCCCTCGTGCAGCCGCCGGAGCGCACGCGGGCGCGTTTCCGCGGCCGGGCGGTGGAGAAGTTCGGTCCCGCCGTGCGCTCGCTGAACTGGGACAGCATCGAATTCCAGGTCGACGGCAGGCTCGCCACGGTCGATCTGAAGTGTTGTGTCGACGCCGATTCGGCGGCTATCTTCAACGACAAGCTCGACCGGGCGGGGTCGGTGGCCGAGTTGCTTCAGGCCCTGTCCGAAGCGGTGCCGGAGCGGTGAGACGAGGGAGCCTGCAATGACCCGAGGATTCGAACTGGGCGAGCGAAGCACCCGGCCGCGGCCGATGGACGGCGGCGACGACGGCGGCGACGACCAGGGGCCGCGGCGGCCCAAGGTGGAGCGCCCCGACACCGACGACCTGCTGCGCCGCATGCGCCGGGTCGATCCGAACCAGGCGCGCCGCTACCGCCAGCGCACGGGCCAGTAGCCCGGACGGTGCATCCGCGGCGCCATGGAGAGCGCCGACTTCCTCAACATCCTCAAGGAGCGGGGGCAGCTGCCGTCCGCCCCCGATGTCCCGGCCTCGGCGGCCTCGGCGGGAGAGGCGATCGAGGGCACGACGATCCTCGCCGTGCGCTGCGCCGAGGGGGTCCTGGTCGCCGGCGACCGCCGCGCCACGGCGGGCCACACCGTCATCCACGACCGCGCCGACAAGGTGCTCTCCGTCGACGACCGCTCGGTGCTGGCCCTGTCCGGGTCTCCGGCCAGCGCCTACGAGATCGCCCGCATGCTCGAGATCTCCTTCCAGCACTACCGCCGCACCCAGCTGCAGGAGCTGAGCCTCGACGGCCGCCTGCGCACCCTGTCGCGGCTGCTGCGCGAGAACCTGCCCCTGGCCCTGCAGGGGATCGGCGCCGTGGTCCCCATCTACGCCACCTGCGAGGACGCCGGCTCCGGTCCCGAGGGCAAGATCTTCTTCTACGACGTCCTCGGCGCCACCTTCGAGTCCGTCGACTTCTGCACCACCGGGTCCGGCTCGCCGATCATCCGCGGCGCCCTCTACTACATGAACCGCTGGGAGCGGCCCTTCGCCGAGCGCAGCGGCGGCGAGGCCCTGGAGCTGGTGGTGAAGATGCTGGAGACGGCGGCCGAGTACGACACCGCCACGGGCGGCTTCAAGGCGACGGCCGCCATCTATCCCCAGGTGATGCGGGTCACCGCCGAGGGCATCTCCGCGGTCCCCGAAGGGGAGCTGGCGCAGGTCTACGCCGGGCTGGGCGGCTGATGCTGGACGAGCCCTACCGCTGGGTCGAGGCGATCCGCAACCGGCGCGAGTACACCGAGGACCAGCTCGCCGGGGCCAGCCCCGTGGTCGCCCTGGCCTACGACGACGGCCTGCTGCTGCTCACCTCGACGCCGGGGCCGCGCAAGCTTTTCGAGGTCTACAACCAGGTCGCCTTCGCCGGCATCGGCCATCCCGCCGACATCGAGAAGCTGCGCAAGGCGGTCATCGACATCGCCCACGTGGAGGTCTTCAACCTGTCGGCCAGCGACGTCTCCCTGCAGCGGCTGGTCAACCTCGGCGTGGGGCCGCTGATGAAGTCCGCCTTCGACGAGATCTTCCGCTCGCCCTACATCGCCCGCGTCCTGGTGGCCGAGCTCGACCCGGCGGCGGCGGCGGAGACGTTCTACACCATCGATCCCGACGGCTCCTTCCACAGCGCCGCCGGGGCCGCCGCCATCGCCGGCTCCTCCGAGGCGGCCGGGTCCATCCTGGCGAGGCTGCGCGCCGGCGAGGGCGGCGAGTCCCTCGACCAGGCCCTGGCCCGCGCCCTTGGCGCCTGGGGCGCCGGACGCGTCCTGGCCGGCCGCGAGCCTGACGAGACGGGGAAGCCGGGGGAGGTGGACGACGGGGAGGTGCGGGAGGCGGTGCGCGCCGCCCTCGACGGGGGCCGCTTCGAGGCCGCCGTCCTCGAGCGCAGCCGTCCCACGAAGACCAAGTTCCGGCTGCTGGGCCCCGGCGAGCTGGAGTCCTCCGTGGCCGCCTTCGAGTAGGTCCCGTGCGCAACCGCCTCTACGGCCTGGAGATCGAGTACGGCTGCATGCCGCCCGACTCCGATCCCTTCCTCAGCCCCGACTACATCTCGGTGAAGACCAAGGACTGCGTGTTCTACCGCGAGCAGCTGGGCATCGTCGACATCCACTACCGGGGGCGCGACGAGCCGCCCGGCAACGGCGGCTTCCTGTTCAACGGCGGCCGCGTCTACATCGACATGGGGCACGTGGAGTACGCCACGCCCGAGTGCCGCGGCCTCTTCGACCTGGTCGCCTCGGACCGCGCCGGCGAGGTGATCCTGCAGCGCGCCCTCGACCAGCTCGGACTGGCGGAGGAGGCGGGGTTCTTCAAGAACAACATCGACCACTACACGGGCGCCACCTTCGGCTGCCACGAGAACTACCTGGTGCGCCGCGACGTGCCGTTCTCGCAGGTCCTGCTGCCGGCGATCCTGCCGTTCTTCGTGAGCCGGCAGATCTACGCCGGCGCCGGCCGCGTCGGCTGCCACACCGACATCTTCGAGTACGGCACCGGCGAGGAGGGCGACGTCCCCTACCAGATCTCCCAGCGCGCCGACCACATCGTCACCGAGATCTACCAGTGGATCCAGTTCAGCCGCGCCATCATCAACACCCGCGACGAGCCGCTGGCCGACTGGGGGCTCTACCGCAGGCTGCACCTGCTGGTGGGCGACTCCAACATGTCCGAGTACGCCACGGCCCTGAAGGTGGGCACCACGGCCCTCATGCTGGAGCTCCTCGAGGAGCGCATCGTGCCGGAGGTGAAGATGCTCGACCCGGTGCAGGCGATCCGCGACATCTCCCGCGACCTGACCTTCAAGTGGGAGGTGCAGCTCGAGGACGGACGCTACACCACCGCCCTGGAGGTGCAGCGCCAGTACCTGCGGCTGGCCGAGACCTACCTGCGCGGCAAGGACCCCGAAGGCGACTGGGTCCTCGACGAGTGGCGCCTCGTCCTCGACGCCCTCGCCTGCGACCCCATGGCCCTGATGGACCGCCTCGACTGGGTGACCAAGAAGTGGCTCCTGGAGACCTTCATGAAAGCGGAGGGCAAGGACTGGGACGACCCGTGGATCCAGTCCCTGGACCTGGAGTACCACAACCTCAACCCGGCCCGCGGCCTCTATCACGACCTGCGCCGGCGGGGGCTGCTGCGCAAGGTGGTCGACGACGAGCGCGTGAACCAGGCCATCGTCCGGCCTCCCGAGGACACGCGGGCCCGGGCCCGGTCGAAAGTGATGCGCGCCCTCACCGGCCTGAAGGCGCGCTACGTCATCGACTGGGACTCGATCTACGTGGAGGACGAGAAGTACCTCAACCTCGACGATCCCTTCCTCTCGTACGAGGCGGAGACCGACGCCTTCATCAAGGAATGCGGCCGGGCGCCGGACGTGAGCGGCGCCGGGGCGTGACCCTCCGCCGGTCCACGGCGGTCTGGCCGGTCCTGCTCGGTCTGCTCGCCGCCCCCGCCGGCGCCTGGCAGGCCGCCGACCCCTCCGCCCGCCCGGCGGGCCCGCCCTCGCCCGAGGCCGCCCGCGGCACCTACAACGCCCTGGTGATCTTCGCCAAGTTCGCCGGCGAGGCCCCCGGGAACGACCGCAAGCCCTCGTGGGCCGACGACCTCTTCGACGCCAGCCGGCCGGGCAGCCTCACCCACTTCTTCGACGAGATGTCCGGCGGCCAGCTGCGGCTGTCCGGGGAGGTCCTGCCGCGGCGCTACGAGTCCCTGCGCCCGGCCTCCGCCTACCTGGCCGACAGCTCCGGCACCCTCGGCGACTTCGGCCGCTTCAACCGGGAGGTCCTGCAGAAGGCCGACGCCGACGTCGACATGGGCGCCTTCGACAACGACGGACCCGACGGCGTGCCCAACTCCGGCGACGACGACGGCTACGTGGACATCCTCTTCATCAACCTGCACACGGCGCCCGAGAACTTCATCATCACCCGGGCCACGGGCATCGCCAGCCTGGGGCTGAACGCCGAGTTCCTCTCCGACGACGAGGCCGCCGGCGGCGGCGTCATCCGGGTGCGCGACCGGTTCTCCGGGTTCGCCGGCACCACCCAGCGGGGCCACGTCTTCGAGGTCACGGCGGGGATCTTGTGCCACGAGTTCGCCCACCTCCTCGGCCTGCCCGACCTCTTCGACCAGTCCTCGATCTCCGCCACCGGCGAGCTGGACCCGGCGGAGGAGTCGGCCGGCATCGGCAAGTGGGGCCTCATGGGGCTGGGGATCCTCGGCTGGGGAGAGGAGGACGGCCCCAACGCCTTCTCCGCCTGGTCCCTGGCGAAGCTCGGCTGGCTCGGACCGGGCAACGAGCGCCTGGTGGAGGTGACCGAGTCGATGCGCGGGGTGGAGCTGGAGTCGATCGACCGCGGCGGCCGCGTGCTCAAGGTGAGCCTGACGCCGGACGAGTACTTCCTCATCGAGAACCGCCAGGCCCACGGGTTCTACAACCGCAACATCCCGGCGGGAGGGCTCCTGGTCTGGCACGTGGACGAGCGCGCCGACAACGACGAGGAGCGCCACAAGCAGGTCGACCTGGTGAGCGCCGACGGGCTCTACGCCGACCGCGGTCACCCGGGGGCCGACCCCGACCCGGTGTCGGGGCGCGACAACCTGGACTTCTGGGCGCGGGACCCCGGCTACGCCGGCGAGCACAACGGCAACCAGGGCGACGCCACCGACCCCTTCGACGGCGTGCGGTACCGGCGCCTCGCCTTCGACACCAACCCCGGCCTGCGCGGCCACGCCGGCCCCCGCCGCGGCGTTCCCCTCGGCTTCGTCCTCGACCGGATCACCCCCCTCGAGGACGGCCGCATGGGCCTCGACGTGCTGTTGCGCCAGCCGGTGCCGGGGCTCGTCACGGGGTCGGAGAGATGGTCGGGGGAGGTCGCCGTGGAGGGCGACATCGTCGTCGAGGCGGGGGCGGTGCTGACCCTGGCCCCCGGCACGAGAGTGAGCTTCGCCGCCGCCGACAGCCGCGGCACCGGCTTCGACCCGGGCCGCTGCGAGCTCGTCGTCTACGGGGAGTTGGTCGTCGAGGGGGACAGCGCCGAGCCGGTGCGGCTGACGCATGCGGAGGGGAGCGGCTGGCTGGGGGTCCTGGTCTTCGGCGGCGGCAGCCCCGGGCTGGAGCCGGCCCGGGACGCCGGGGGACTGGTCCTGGAGGGCGCGCGCCTCGGCATCGCGCGGGACCGCCTGCCGCCGGGGACGACGCGGTGGCGGGGGAAGCGCTCCATCCCCTGGGACCTGCTGGTGCCGGCCGGCGCGGTCCTGCGCATCGCCCCCGGCTCGGAGACCCGCTTCGCGCCCGGGGACCTGGGCCTTCGCGGCGCCCTGCCGGAGCACGTGGAACTGGCCGTCGAGGGCCGCCTGGAGGTGGCCGGCACCGCCGCCGACCCAGCGGTCCTCACCGTCGACTCGGTCCTGCCCGAGGAGCTGTGGGCCGGCCTGCACCTGGCCGCCGGGGGCGCCGTCGACGCCACCGGCCTCCGCCTCGATCAGGCGATCATCGGGATCGGCGGGGAGATGTCGGCGGAGGGCGGCTTCCACCTGGCCGACGCCAGTCTGGAGCGGCTGGTGCGGGGCGTCGATCTCGGCCTCTTCGGCATGGCGACGATCGACCGCGCCAGCTTCCGCTCCATCGCCGACCGGGCCGTCTCGGTGCGGGGGCCGGGCCGCCTGCGGATGCGCAGCAGCGTGGTCGAGGAGAACGGCCGCGAGGGCGTCGTCACCAGCGGCGCCGGCCTTGAGCTGATCGACACGAGGGTGAGCGGCAACGGCGTCCTCGACAGCGGCGATCCGCGCTCGGGGCTGCTGGCCGAGGGCGGCGTCGACCGGCGTCTCGAGCTGTGGCGGTGCACGGTGGAGGGGAACGAGCTCCACGGCCTGGAGTTGGACGGCTGGAGGGGGGTGATCGAGCTCCACGGCACCCGCGTCACCGCCAACCGCCGCGACGGCCTGCGCGTCGACGGCGCCGAGAGGATGGTCTTCGAGGAGGTGGAGGTCCACCGCAACCGCGGCACCGGCGCCCATCTCGCCTCGACCGCCTCCGAGGTGTGGACCACGGACTTCGACACCAACCTCGGCGGCGGCCTGCGCGTGGAGGGAGGCACGGTGGCGGTGGAGATGAGCCACTTCACCGCCAACGGCGCCGTCCTCACCGGGACCGCCGCCGCCGCGGTCCGTACCAGCGAGTTCGTCAACGCCGCCGTGGGCCTCCACTGCGTCGACTCGGCCCCCGCCGTGGTCAGCAACCGCTTCACCGGCAACGTCACGGCCCTGCGCGTCGACGGTCCGGCGGTGCCCGACCCGATCCGGGACAACCACTTCGAGGGCAACAGCCTGGCCCTGGAGAACCGCAGCGACGAGGAGCTGGACGCGCGCGGCAACTACTGGGGCACCACCGATCCGGAGGAGATTGCCGGGCAACTCTCCGGGGCCGCGGTCTGGACGCCCTTTCTCTCCGGGGAGCCGCCGGAGACCTCGGTCGCCGAGGGGGCCGGGGAGACGCCCCGGGAGTTCGTCCTGCGCGACCCCTGGCCCAACCCCTTCAACGCGGCCACCGCCATCGCCTTCGACCTGCCCCGGGCGGCGCCGCTGCGCCTGGTGGTGCGCGACGTCCTCGGCCGCCGGGTCCGCACCCTGCGGGACGAGGCCTGGGCCGGGCCGGGCCGGTTCCGGGTGGTCTGGGACGGCGCCGACGACCAGGGACGGCCGGCGGCCAGCGGCGTCTACCTCGTGCGCCTGACCGCCGGGGCGGACCGGGCCTCGGGGCGGGTGGTGCTGCTGCGGTAGGGTGGGGTCCGGGGCGGCCGCCGGGCGCGCGGCTCCCGCTCGGGTCCGCCGAATCCCGCCCCGGTGGCCGGCTCAGGGCAGCAGGCGCTCGCGCAGCAGCTCCTGCACCCGCCGCGGGTTGGCGCGGCCCCTCGTGGCGCGCATGACCTGGCCCACGAGGAAGCCGATCGGCTTCGGGTCGCCGGCCCGCACTTTCTCCGCGGCGTCGGGCTGAGCGGCGATCACGGCGTCGACCTGCGACTCCAGCTCGCCGGTGTCGGAGACCTGCTGCAGGCCCCGCTCCTCGACGATCGCCGCCGGCGAGCCGCCGCTCTCGGCCATGGCGTTGAAGACCTCCTTGGCGGCGGGGCCGCTCACCGTGCCGGCCGCGGCCAGGGCGATCAGCTCGGCCAGCTGCGGCGGCTTCACCTTCAGCGCCTCGACCTCGCCGCCGCTCTCGTTGAGGAGGCGGAAGATCTCGCCGGTGACCCAGTTGGCCGCGGTCCGGGCCTCGGCCCCGGCGGCCACGACCTGCTCGAAGTAGGCGGCCACGGCGCCGTCCTCGGCCAGCTGCGCCGCTTCGCCGGGGGCCAGGCCGAGGCCGGCGAAGGCCGCCGCCTTGGCGTCGGGCAGCTCGGGCATGCGGGCCCGGACTTCGTCGATCCAGGCCTCCGAGAGATCGACCTCGAGCAGGTCGGGCTCGGGGAAGTAGCGGTAGTCGTCGGCCTCCTCCTTGGAGCGCTGCTCCCGCGTCACCTCGGCCGACTCGTCCCACCCCATCGTCACCTGGCGCACCTGCCCGCCCGCCTCCAGCACCTCGATCTGGCGCTCGACCTCGTAGTCGATGGCGTTCCGCACCGAGCGGAAGCTGTTCAGGTTCTTCACCTCCACCTTGGTGCCGAGGGTTTCCGAACCCTCCGGGCGCACCGAGATGTTGGCCTCGCAGCGCAGGGCCCCCTTCTCCATGTCGCCGCTGGAGGCGCCGAGCCAGCGGACGATCTGGCGGATCTTCTGCACGCAGGCGCCGGCCTCGGCGGCGGAGCGGATCGAGGCGTCGGTGACGATCTCCATGAGGGGCACGCCGGCGCGGTTGAGGTCGACGTGGCTGGACCCGCCCTCGTGGAGGAGCTTGCCCGTGTCCTCCTCGAGGTGGACGCGGACGATGCCCACGCGCCGGCTCACCCCGTCGGCGGAGATCTCGATGTGGCCCGCCTCGCACAGGGGGCGCTCGTACTGGGAGATCTGGTAGCCCTTGGGCAGGTCGGGGTAGGTGTAGTTCTTGCGGGCGAAGACCGAGCGCGGGCGGATGCGGCAGCCCAGGGCCAGGCCGGTCATCACCGTGAGCTCCACGGCGCGGCCGTTGATCACGGGGAGGGCCCCCGGCTGGGCGGTGCACACGGGGCAGACGTGCCGGTTGGGGGGCACCTGGAAGTGCTCGGCGGGGCAGGAGCAGAACATCTTCGACGCCGTGCCCAGCTCCACGTGGACCTCCATGCCGATGACGGTCTCGTAGCTCACGACGGGTCTCCATGGAGGAGCACGTGGCGGCGCAGAAAAGCCTCGGTGGCGCGCAGGCAGTGGCGCCTGTTCCCGGGCCGGCGGAAGCCGTGGCCCTCGCCCTCGTAGACGTGGTACTCGTGGGGCACGCCCCGCCGCCGCAGGGAGTCGACGATGGCGTCGGACTGGTTCCGGGGCACGACCCGGTCCTCGTCGCCCTGGAAGAGGATCACCGGGTCGCGAATCGCCTCGGCGGCGAACAGGGGGGAGCGCTCGCGGTAGAGGCCGGCCGCCTCCGGCAGGGGGCCGAGGAGGGAGTCGGTGTAGCGGGACTCGAACTTGTGGGTCTCGCCGGCCAGGGCCAGCAGGTCGGAGATGCCGTAGCGGCAGACACCGGCGGCGAAGAACCCGGGGTGCAGGGTGAGGGCGCGCAGGACGGTGTAGCCGCCGGCGCTGCCCCCGGAGACGGCGAGGCGCCGCGGGTCGGCCAGCCCTTCTCCGGCCAGGTGGCGGGCCCCGGCCACGGCGTCCTCCACGTCGAGGACGCCCCACCCGCCGCGGAGGGCGGTCATGTAGGCCCGCCCGTAGCCGGTGCTTCCCCGGTAGTTGAGGAGCAGCACCGCCCAGCCCCGCGTGGCGTAGTACTGGGCCTCCGGCTGGTAGCCGAGGTCCGCCTGGGCCGTGGGGCCGCCGTGGACGTCGACGATCAGCGGCGGCGGGCCCGTCCCCTCGAAGCGCCGGCTCGCCGGCGGGTAGTAGAGGCCGTGGACCTCGGCGCCGTCGGCAGCGGCCCAGCGCGCCGGCAGGGGGGTGGAGAGGTCGGCCGCCTCCAGGCGCTCGGCCGAGGACCGCGCCTGCACGGTGATCTCCCAACCGGAGCCCCGGCGGCGGGCGCTGCAGATGCGCTGCGGCTGCCGCGGAGAGGAGGCCGCCACGGCGACTAGGTCGCCACGGGGGGCGGCGGCCACGTGGGTGACGCTGGCGCAGCCGGCCAGGGGCTCGAAGAGCTGCGGGCGGCCGCCGGGCAGGTCGCAGGCGAAGAGGCTCCTGCGGCCGAGATGGGAGCGCGTGAACCAGAGGCGCCGGCCGTCGCCGGAGAACGCCAGCACCCGCACCCCCTGGACCCACGCCGGCAGGGCCACGTCGCCGGCGTCGTCGGGCGTCAGGCAGGTCCTGTCGCCGGAGGCGAGATCCTGGAGCCAGAGCTGGCTGAAGCCGCCCTCGTCGCCGGCCCAGGCGAGCCAGCGGCCGTCGGGGGAGAACTCGGGCTGGCAGACCGCGTGCCCGTCGCCGCCGGCGATCCGCCGGCGATCGGCCAGGACCGGCGCCGCGCCCGCCGGGAAGCGCAGCCGCCCGACGACGAGGCGGCTCGAGTCCCAGGGCATCTCCGGCAGGTCGTACTCCACCCAGGCCAGCTGCCGGCCGCGGGGGTGCCAGGCCGGCTGCATGTAGAAGTCGGCGCCCTCCACCAGGGACTGGGGCCAGTTGCGGCCCCCGGCGTCGACCACGGCGAGGCGGTCGGTGGCGCCGTCGCCGTGGACGTAGGCGATCCAGCGGCCGTCGGGGGAGGGGGCGGGGGCCGCGGGGTGGCCGAAGGCGGGCGTCAGCCGGCTGACGCCGCCGCCGTCGAGGGGGACCGCGCTCAGGTGGTCCCCGTCCTCGACGAAGACCACCCGGCCGCGGGCGACGGCGAACTCGCCGCCGCCGTAGAACACCCGGGCCCGCACCGCATGGCCGCGGGTCAGCTCGACAGGGGCGGCCTCCCCCTGGCGGCGGCAGAGGATGACGGACTCGTCTCCGCGCCGCTCGAGCCACGCCAGGGTGCGGCCGTCGCTGTCGAAGGCGGGCGCGGACAGCCCGGTGCCGCCGGCGTCGTCCGCCGAGACCGGGCTGTCCCACAGCCCGAAGGGCCGGGACTCCCGGCTCAAGCCTTCTCCATCAACTCGATCTTCACGTGGTCGGGCCCGTCGATGAAGACGATGCGCTGCGTCGTTCCCGGCACCTCGATGGGGCCGAACCAGATGTGGACGCCCTCGTTCTCGCAGTGGGCCAAGGTGGCGTCGAAGTCGTCGGTGGTGAAGGCGAAGTGGTCGACGCCCTGGTAGCGCCCCAGCTCCATCTTCGCGAACTCGCGGTCGGTGACCGTGATCTGGGTCTCGCCGACGTGGACCTCCACCCAGGTGGCGCCGGCGCGCTCGAAGGGCTCGCCGGCGGTGGCGCCGAAGACGCGCTGGTAGAAGTCCACGGCTGCGGCCACGTTTTCGGCCTCGTGGTGGATGTGGTTGAAGGTGTAGCTGGGCACGGTGCTCTCCCTTCCCTGAAGGTTTGGAGTGAAATCCGGCGGGTCCGCCGCTTCCGGGGCGACAACTAGAGCGATGGTCCGGGCGCCGGCAACCGCTATCTTTGCGCGGAGATGAGCCCCTCCGCCAGATCCCGCGGCGTTGCCCCCGACCCGGAGTGGGAGAACTACTTCTCCCGGAAGGCGGAGCGCGCCGAGTCCCTCGAGGCGCTCCTGGGCCGGGTCCCCGCCTTCGCCGGGCTGGAGCCGGGGGAGCTGGCCACCCTGGCGCGGCAGGTCCACCTGCGCACCTTCGCCCACGGCGAGGTCGTGCTCCGCCAGGGGGCCCCCCGGTCCGGCTTCTACGTGATCCGCAGCGGCGCCGTCCACCTCATCGGCCAGGACCCGGGGGGCGTGGAGATCACCGACACCCTCGTTCCTCCCGCCATCATCGGCCGCTTCGCCCTCCTCGACGAGTCCCCGGCCCCCGCCACCTTCACCGCCGCCGAGAGGAGCGAGCTGGTCGGCTTCTTCCGCCCCGACCTGATGGACATCGCCGCCACCGACCCCGGCCTGGGGTGCCGGATCCTGCTGCGCCTGGGGCAGGAGATGACGGCGGCCCTCAACAGGGACTACGCGAGCCTCGAGGCCCTGGGATGGCCCTTCGAGGACGGGGGAGAGGGCCCCGCCTCTAGGATCTGACCGAAGCGTCCAGGATCCCCTTCAGGTACTTCAGGCTGCCCGCCGCGATCGTCCTCGGGTCGGGGGCGAAGTCGAAGACCTCCACCGACACGTAGCGCTGGTAGCCGGTCTCCCGCAGGGCGGCCAGGACGGAGGCGAAATCGGTCTCCCCGAAGCCGGGGCCGCGCTTGTTGGCGTCGTTCACGTGCACGTGGTAGAGATGCTCGCCCGAGTCGCGCACCTGCTGCGCCACGGGGACCGGGTCGGTGGAGCCGGAGCAGACGTCGACCATGGTCCGGAAGTTGGGGTGGCCGATCTCGGCCACCATGCGCCGCGCCTCCTCGGCGGTGGTGATGAAGTTGGTCAGCTCGGGGCTGAGGGGCTCGATGCACAGGTACACGCCCTGCTCCTCGGCCAGGGGCAGACAGTCCTCGAAGACCGCTTTCGTGCGCTCCCAGGTCTCGTCGAAGTCCCAGCCCTCCTGCACGTTGCGCTGCTTCGGCGAGCCGATGATCATGACCTCGCCGCCGATGTCGCCGCAGAAGCGGATGAGGGACTTGAAGTAGTCGCGGGTGCGGTTGCGGATGGCGTCGTCGGCGTGGTTGGTGTACAACCCCTCCGGGCGGATGAGCAGCCAGTGGAGGCCGACGATCTCGACGCCGGCGCTCAGGGCCGCGGCGCGGATCTCGTGGCGGCGGCGCTCGGGGATGTCGTCCACCGAGTCGGCGAGGGTGAAGGGGGAGATCTCGACGCCGTCGTAGCCCACCTCGGCGGCGTAGTCGAAGACCTCCTCCACGGCCCATCCCTCGAAGTACTCGTTGCAGGTGCCGAACTTCATTCGATCCTCTCTTGATGGTGGGAGCGCCTCGGGGCGGGGAAGATAGGTCCCGCTGCCGGCGGCGTCAGCGCCGGCTCAGGTCGTCGCCGAGGTCGGTGTAGTCGAAGCGCCCCTTCTCGGCGCAGACGGCGACCACCAGCAGCTCGAGACTCTCCCCGGTGTGGTTGTAGAGGCCGTGGCTGCCCCCGAGCCGGCTGGGGATCGCGTCCCACTGCGCCACCTCCCGCGTCTCGTCGTCCACGGTCATCCGGCCGCGGCCCTCGATGACGATGTAGACCTCCTCCACGCCTTCGTGGCGGTGGTAGCCGAGGGAGGTGTCCGGCGGCATCAGGCAGTGGGCCAGAAAGTGGAAGTTGCTGCGGAAGTCCTCCGGCCCCCAGAGGGTGCGGACGCCGACCTCGCCGCGGCCGCCGTGGCAGCGGACGTACTTCAGGGCCGCCCGGTCGAGCCGGGCCACCGGCAGGCGGTCGGTCGACTCCAGCTCCGCACCCGAGCAGTCGTCGCCGAGGTCCGTCGACTTCGGCTCGCCCCCGGGCACCACGCAGTGGACGTTGAACCAGCGGGTCTCGCGGTCGGTGTGGTTGTAGATGGCGTGGGTCTCGCCGCTGCGCAGGGGCACGGCGGCGCCGCCCTCGACCGCGGCGGTGCGCCCGTTGTGGGTGAACTGCGAGGCGTTGTCGACGGTGATGAAGATCTCCTCGCTGTCGTCGTGGCGGTGGAGGCCGATGCCGCCGCCCGGCAGGAGGATGGCGCCGTGGACGAAGGTGAAGGGGGTCTCGAAGTCGTCGCGCTCCCAGAGTCGGCCGAAGAGGATGGGTCCGGCGCCGCCGTGGACGCCGCTCAGCTCCTCCAGGCTCCCGCGGCCGGCTGTCGCTACGCGCATGGCGGCCTCACTTCTGGCGGTGGAAGAGCTGCAGGTTCAGTTGGTTCGGCCCCTCGAAGAACCCGAGGGTGATGCCGGTCCCGCCGCCCACGTCGAAGGGCTCCTTGGTGATGGTGACCCCCTTGTCCCGCAGCTCCCGGGCGCTCTCCTCGACGCTGTCGACCTCGAAGGAGATGTGGTGGAAGCCGGGGTCCAGGCCCATGGTCTTCCGCGGCATGAGCTCGAGAGTGATCCCGCCGGCGTCGAGGAAGACGTAGTCCTCGTCGTCCTCGGTGGGGAAGCGCTCCACCACGGTGAGCCCGAGTTGCTGCGTGTAGAACGCCACCGCGGCCTCGATGTCGTCGGCGATGACGGCGATCTTGTGGATCTTGCGCACCATCTGAGTTCCTCCTGGTCTGAACTGTTTCTGAGAAGTGGCCCTGCGGCCCCGGTCAGTTGTCAGCCGCTTCCTCCTTCAACCCGTGCTTGTGGATCGCCTGCGCCACGGACTCGCACCAGGCCACGAGGGCTTCCATCTCGTCGACGGCCAACGGGCGATCGACGCGGCACTTGAGGTCCCGTCCCGCAGGTGAGAAGAGTCCCGTCGCTTCCGCTTCCTTCTGCAGAGACTCGATCTCCTCGGCCGGCACCGCGGTCTTCTTGTGGATGCCTCCCCGGCCGAGCAGGTTCGTGTAGAAGGTCTGCTTGAAGACCGATCCCGGTGGGTAGGCGTAGCCTACGACGACCCTGCTCCCGTCGATGTCCTCCGGGAGGGAGAAGCCCCGGCTTCCCCAATGGATGGACAGCGACTTGCGTCTCGCCCAGTCGAGGAGTCTCGAGAAGACCGCCTTCCCATGCTCATCGCAGGAATCGAGAAACTCGGTCTCCGAGATGACAGGCAGAGACCCGGACTCCAGTCTGTCCACCCTCGCCTGTTCCGTTCCCACCACGACATCCTGAGACAACACACGACCTCCATCCTGGGCCTGGAAGAAGGTGAACTCGATGCAGATGACGCCGATCCCCTTGGATCCCAGGAACGATGCGGTCTGCCGGATCTCGGGGGATATGCGCTGCCCGATGATGACGATGCGCTGGTCCTTGTTGAAGGCTATGGCCTCACCCTCATCGAGCTCGAAGTGCTCCCGGTGACGGTCGACGAGGCTGAGCGTCTCGTCATGTTCGTACCACCGGAAGACCCCCTCGAGCGCGTCCGCGTCGAGCCGTTCGGCGAAGGCGGCGTACTCCAGAGCCTGGGCGACCACGTCCCGTGGTGTGCGATCCCGCTTCAACTCGACGACAACTGCGCGGCCCCTGCGGTCCACGCCGAGCAGGTCGATGAATCCTCCGAGGTCGGTTCGGACCTGTCGCCCGATGATCAGGATTCCGCCGTCTTCCAGGATCGCGTCAGGATTGGATTCCAGCCACTTCTCGAGGACGGACTCGTCGTGATCAGCCTCGAAGGGCAGCCGCTGGTACTCGGTGAACGCGTGGTGGCGCTCGGACTCTGATCCCATGTGGAAGATTCTCATGGCAGTTCGAGCTCGTCGGCGGCAGGAGAGAGGGGTCCATTATCGTCTGCCGGTCTCCGGGCGAGCAAGCCCCCGCGCCGGATGCCGCAACGGTCCGGCAGCCCCCGATGGTGAGCTAGGGCACACACTACTGTCACCGATGGACGCCGCCTTGGGCCGCCGGTCCCGGGAGACCGGCCGGGCACGGAGCTTGCGCCTCCCCCGCCCATGCTCCCGCGCCCCACCGCCGCCGCGCTGCTGTGCGCCGGCCTCCTGACTCCCTGCCCGTCTCCAGCCGACACAGGACCGGCCCTGCCGGGGGAGGGAGACCAGGCCGCCGCCCAGGCGCGCGCCGACGCCCGCCCCGTGGGGGAGGGGTCCCTGCGGCTGCGGTTCCGCGGCGGCGAGGCCTCCCTCGACGGGCTCCGCCTCTACCAGCGGGCGGAGGGCCGCATCGGCGCCTGGGAACTGGCCGCCGTGGGCGAGCGCGACCCCGGCGAGCGGCGCTGGTTCGACCACGTCGTCGGTTACGCCCACCGGCGGCCGGAGGCTGGCGGTCCCGAGGTCGCCCTGGGGAGCCTGCGGCCGGCCTTCGGCCAGGGCCTGCTCTTCGGCCGCGGCCGCTCGATGGGGGTGCCGGCGCCCGGCCCGCGGCGCGACGGCGAGGCCGTGGGCTACCGCTCCGCCGCCGAGAACCGGGACCTGCTCGGCCTCTTCCTGCGCGGGCGCCGCGGGGCCGTCCGCCTGAGCCTCGTGGCCGGCGGGTTCCGCCGCGACGCCCGCCTCGACACCTTCGGCGCCGCCGTGTCGCTGCCGGAGGACGGGACCCACACCGGCACCCGCCGGGACTACCGGGACCGTCTCTCGGGGCGGGTCCTGGGGGCCCGCGCCACCGCCGCCGGCGAGGGCGCCCGTCTTGGCATCACCGTCCAGCACCTGGCCTTCAGCCGCCTCCTGGACCTGCGCCGGCCCGGACGGGTGCCGTCGGCGTTCTCCGGCCGCGGGCAGGGGGCCGCCGCCATCGACGGCAGCGCTACCCTTGGAAGGGCGCGTCTCTTCGGCGCCGCCGCCATCGCCGGGGGGCGTCCGGCCCTGGTGGCGGGCCTCTCGGGGGTGCCGGCGGCCGGGGTGCGGTTGGACCTCCTCGCCCGCGGCTCGGCGCCGGGGTTCTTCAGCCCCTTCGGCGCCTCCGTCCTCGGGGGAAGCAGCGGCCAGCGGGGCGTGACCGCGCGCATCCGGGGCCGCGGCTGGCGGCTGTGGCTGGACGAGACGCGCCGCTCCGCCGCCCGCTGGACCGAGCCGGTTCCCGGCGGCAGCAGCGGCCTCGGTCTGAGCTGGCGGCGGCGGCCGGTCCGTCGGCTGGAGGTGACGGTCGACGCCCAGCGGCGGCGCAGCAGCGGCTGGTCCCAGGGCTCGCAGGTCTTCCCGGTCACCGAGCGCGCCCGGGTGCGGGGGCGCTGGTCGCCGGGGGACCTGCGGCTCGAGGCCCGCCTCGAGGGCGTGCGCTCCGGCGGCCTGCGCGGGGCCGCCCTGGGCCTGGGCAGCCGCCGCCGCACCCCCCGGGGGGAGTGGTCGCTCCAGGCCACGCGCTACCGCACCGGCGGCTACGCCGCGAGGATCTACGAGTACGAGCGCGACCTGCCCGGCTCGGTCAGCATCCGCCCCCTGTACGGAGACGGCTGGCGGGTCTGCGCCCTCGGCGGCCTCCGCGTGGACGGGCCGCTCGGGCCGCTGTGGATCTGGCTGCGGGGACGCCTCCAGGCGCGGCCCCTCAAGCGCCAGGCAGGGGTGCAGGTCGAGCTGGCGCAACCGCGTTGACACTCCCGCGCCGCGCCCGGAGTTTCCACCGGCGACATGCGGATCTCCACGGATTACGTCGTCGTCGGCAGCGGTATCGCCGGTCTCTACTTCGCCATCCAGGCGGCCCGTTCCGGGGCCCGGGTGGCGGTCGTCACCAAGAAGGAGGCGGCCGACTCCAACACCCGTTTCGCCCAGGGGGGCATCGCCGCCGTTCTCGGGCCGGGGGACTCGCCCGAGACCCACGTCCGCGACACCCTCGAGTCCGGGGCCGGCCTGTGCGACCCCGAGGTGGTGGAGACCGTGGTCCGGGAGGGCCCCGGACGGGTGCAGGACCTCGTCGCCCTGGGGGTGCGGTTCTCCAGGGCCGGCGACGGCCGGCTCAGCCTCGGCCGCGAGGGCGGCCACTCCACCCACCGCGTGGCCCACGCCGACGACTGGACCGGCCGCGAGCTGGTGCGGGCCCTGCTGGCGGCAGCCCAGGCCGAGGAGCGGATCACCCCCTTCCCCGGCCACCTCGCCCTCGACCTGATCGTCGACGGGCAGGGCCGCTGCCGCGGCGTCCGGGCGTTCTCCGAGCGTCCCGCCGCCCAAGTCACCGACTTCACGGCGCCGGTCACGGTCCTGGCCACGGGCGGCGCCGGCCGCATCTACGCCAGCACCACCAACCCGGCGGTGGCCACGGGGGACGGGATCGCCATGGCCTGGCGCGCCGGGGCGACGGTGGCCAACCTGGAGTTCTTCCAGTTCCACCCCACGGCCCTGGCCCACCCCGGGGGGCGGACCTTCCTGATCTCCGAGGCCCTGCGCGGGTACGGCGCCGTCGTCGTCAACCACGAGGGCGAGCCCTTCGTGGAGCGGCAGCTCCCCGGCGGCTCCCTGGCCACCCGCGACGTGGTGGCCCGCGCCATCGTCGCCGAGATGCGCCGCAGCGGCCGCGACTGCGTCTACCTCGACGCGACTTCCAAGGACCCGGAGGAGACGCGCCGCCGCTTCCCCAACATCAGCCGCTACTGCGCCGGCCTGGGCATCGACATCACCCGCCAGCCCATCCCCGTGGCCCCCGCCGCCCACTACCTGTGCGGCGGCGTGCACACCGATGTCGACGGCCGCACCGACCTTCCGGGACTTTATGCGATCGGTGAGGTCGGACACACGGCGTTCCACGGCGCCAACAGGTTGGCCAGCAACTCACTGTTGGAGGCGGTGGTCCTCGCCGGCCGCGCTTTCGAGGCGGCGGATGGTGCGGCGCCCGTCTCCGCCATGTCCGTTGCGGGGGGCCGCGACCGGTCCCGCAGCAGTCTCCCCTGCGCCCCGGCGGCCGACCGCCTGGGGCGGATCATGCTGCAGGAGGTGGGGATCACCCGCACCGACGCGGGCCTGCGCCGGGCCTGCGATCTCCTGGACGAACTGGACCGTGAGGTCCCGGAGGGCGGCCTCGATCCCGCCTCCGTGGACCTGCGCAACCGCATCGACGCGGCCCGCCTGGTGGCGCACTCGGCGCGCCGGCGCCAAGAGAGCCGGGGCGTCCACTACAACGAGGACCACCCCGAACGGGACGACGAGACCTGGGGCCGCGTCAGCCTGCTTCGCCGGGAGCCCCGGGACGGTCTCCCGGCCCCGGCAACCCGCTGATTGTCCCTCCCGGGCCGGCCGTTATATTCCCCTCTCTCCCCGCCCCCCCTCCCCGCAGGGAGTCCCGCCCCTTGGGCATCGTCGTCCTCGACTTCGGCGGCCAGTACGCCCACCTCATCGCCAACCGGGTCCGCCGCCTCCACGTGTGGGCCGAGATCCGCCCCCCCGACACCCCCGTCGAGGAGCTGGCCCGGGCCGACGGCCTGATCCTCTCCGGCGGGCCCTCCAGCGTCTACGCCGACGGCCGCCCTCCCTTCGAGGAGGCGGTGCTCTCCACCGGCCAACCGATCCTCGGGCTGTGCTACGGCCACCAGCTCCTGTGCCACGCCCTCGGGGGCCGCGTCGAGAGGGGCGAGCGCATGGAGTACGGCGCCGCCTCCCTGGAGGTGACCGCGGCCACGGGGGTGCTGGCCGGCCTGGGTCCGCGCGAGCCGATCTGGATGAGCCACCGCGACCGGGTGGAGGAGATCCCCCCGGGCTTCGAGGTCCTCGGCCGCACCGGGGACTGCCCGGTGGCCGCCATGGGGCATGAAGACCGCCGCATCTACGGCCTCCAGTTCCACCCCGAGGTGACCCACACCGAGTCGGGGATGCGCATCCTCGACAACTTCCTCGACCTGTGCGGCTGCGAGCGCGACTGGACGATGGAGGGCTTCATCGACCGCTCCATGGAGGGGCTGAAGGCCCAGGCCCGCGGGCGCAAGGTCTTCCTCCTCGTCTCCGGCGGCGTCGACTCCACCGTCTGCTTCCTGCTCCTCAACCGCGCCCTCGGCACCGGCCGCGTCCTCGGTCTGCACATCGACAACGGCTTCATGCGCAAGGGCGAGACCGCCGCCGTGGAGAGCCTGCTCAAGGAGTCCGGGTTCTCGAACCTGAAGGTGGTCGACGCCAGCGCCGCCTTCCTGGGCCGCGTCGCCGGGGTCGCCGACCCGGAGGCCAAGCGCCTGGCCATCGGCGAGGAGTTCATCGAGGTCCGCGACCGGGTGCTGGCCGACCTCGACCTCGACCCGGACCAGTGGCTTCTCGGGCAGGGCACCCTGTACACCGACACGATCGAGTCGGGGGGCACCGACCACGCCGAGGTCATCAAGACCCACCACAACCGCGTCGGCGTCATCGAGCGGCTGCTGGCCGAGGGCAAGGTGGTGGAGCCCTTGAGCCAGCTCTACAAGGACGAGGTGCGAGAGCTGGGCGAGAAGCTGGGCGTGCCCCATCACCTCGTCTGGCGGCATCCCTTTCCCGGCCCCGGACTGGCGGTCCGCTGCCTGTGCGCCGGTCCCGGCGCCGGCCAGGACGACGCCGTCGGCGAGCCTCCGCCCCTGGACGTCCCCGGGCTGACCGCGGAGGTCCTGCCCCTGCGCAGCGTCGGCGTGCAGGGGGACGGGCGCACCTATGCCCATCCGGCCCTGCTCAGCGCATCAGGCGCCGCGTTCCTGCCCGGGGAGGGGGGCGGTCCCTCGTGGGACGACCTCGAGCGCGCCTCCACGGAGCTGACCAACTCCACGGACCGGGTCAACCGCGTCCTCTTCCAGCTGGGGCCGGAACAGCGCCTGCGGCAGAGCCCGCGGGAGGCCTACCTCACGACGGAGCGCCTGGACCTGCTGCGCGAGGCCGACGCCATCGTCATGGAGGCCCTGGACCGCCGCGGCCTCATGCCCCGGCTGACGCAGATGCCCACGGTCCTGGTGCCCCTCTCCTCCGACGGCGTGAGCGAGAGCATCGTCCTGCGGCCGGTGACCACCGAGGACTTCATGACGGCGCGGTTCGGCCGGCTGCCGGCGGACTTCCTGCGCGAGGTCACCGGGCGGCTGCTGGCTCTGGAGGGGGTGGAGGCGGTCTACTACGACGTCACCCACAAGCCGCCGGGCACGGTGGAGTGGGAGTGATGGCCGGCGGTCACCGCACCAGGTAGTACCGGCTCTTCCCCCGGCGGATCACGACGCAGCGGCCGTGCAGGCGGTCGTCCCGGCCGACGCGGCGGGACTCCTCGGTGCAGCGCTCGCCGTTGATCCAGATGGCGCCGGCGCCGATGTCCTGGCGGGCCTGCCGCCGGGAGGAGGAGACGCCGGCCTCCGCGAGCAGTTCCACGAGGCCCTGCTCCTCGCCCTCCATGGTGTGGGAGGGCACCCCGTCGAAGGCCAGCTCCAGGTCCTCCTCGCGCAGCTCCCGCACCTTCCCCTGGAACAGGGCCCGCGAGATCCGTTCCGCCTGGCTGGCGGCCCCGGGGCCGTGGACGACGGCCGTGGCCTCGCGGGCCAGGGTGCGCTGCGCCTCCCGGGCGCCGGGGTCGGCGGCCACCGACTCCTCGAGCTGGGCGATCTCGTCGGGGCTCAGGAAGGTGAAGATCTTCAGGTAGGCGGCCACGTTGCGGTCGTCGGTGTTGATCCAGTACTGGTAGAACTCGTACGGCGAGGTCCGCTCCGGGGAGAGCCACAGGGCGCCGGCCTCGGTCTTGCCGAACTTGGCGCCGTCGGCGCTGGTCACGAGGGGGCAGGTGAGGCCGAAGGCCTTGGCGCCGTCGGCGCGGCGGATCAGGTCGGAGCCGGCGGTGATGTTGCCCCACTGGTCGCTGCCGCCGGTCTGCAGCTGGCAGCCGAGGCGCCGGTGCAGCTCCAGGAAGTCGTAGGCCTGCAGCACCATGTAGCTGAACTCGGTGTACGAGATCCCCGTCTTCAGGCGCGAGGCGACCGACTCCTTGGCGAGCATGTAGGGCACGGGGAAGTGCTTGCCCACGTCGCGCATCAGCTCGATGGCGGTGACCCCGGAGAGCCAGTCGAGGTTGTTCACCAGCCGCGCCGGGTTCGTCTTCACCTCGAAGTCGAGGAAGGGCTCCACCTGGGCGCGGATCTTCCCGGTGAAGGCTTCCACCACCTCCGCCGGGTTGAGGGCGCGCTCCTGGTCCTTGCCGCCGGGATCGCCGATGAGGCCGGTGCCGCCGCCCACCAGGCAGATCGGGTGGTGCCCGGCCAACTGGAAGCGGCGCAGCATCAGCAGCGGCACGAGGTTGCCGATGGTCAGGCTGTCGGCGGTGGGGTCGAAGCCGTTGTAGAGCGTGACCGGCCCCTGCGCCAGCCGCTCCGCCAGGCCGTCGAGGTCGGTGACCTGGTGCAGCAGGCCCCGGTACATCAGATCTTCGAGGACGTTCATCTCTCTCGCTTCCCGCAAAGAAAAACCCCCGATGACGGGATCTCCGTCACCGGGGGTGTGAGGTCGAAGGGACCGTCGCCTAGCGCTCTGTTCCCCCGGTGCGGATGGCCTCGGCCCGGCGGTATCGGCGGTCGCTGAGGGTCCTTGCATGCGATTCCATGGCGGCCAATCTACGGGCCGCCGGCCGGATCCGTCAATCTTCCCTCACGGGGCGTCACTGGCTCGCCGGCGCTATCTTTGCGCCGCACCCACACGCCAAAGGAGAGATCCCGTGCCCCTTCCCACCCGCACCCTCGGCCGCACCGGCGAGACGGTCACCGCCCTCGGTCTGGGCGGCGTCTGCTGGAACCTCGCCGATGACGACGACGCGGCCGTGGCCGTGGTCCACCGCGCCATCGACCTCGGCGTCACCTACCTCGACACCGCCTCCAAGTACAACCAGAGCGAGCGCCGTCTCGGGCTGGCCCTGAAGGACCGGGACCGCGACGGCCTGTTCGTGGCCACCAAGTGCCTGGAGCGCTCCGGCGGCGCCGTGCGCCAGGAGATCGCCGCCAGCTTCGAGCACCTCGGGGTGGAACAGATCGACCTGATGCAGCTCCACGCCATCGACGAGGCCGGAGGCCTGGAGGAGGTGCTGCGCCCGGACGGCGCCCTGCGCGTCATCGAGGAGTACCGCCGCGACGGCCGGATCCGCTTCGTCGGTCTCACCGGCCACACCCATCCGGCCGCCTTCGTGGGCATGATCGGCGAGTACGACTTCGACACCGTCCTCAACCCCCTGGGCGCCGCCAACCGCGTCTGGAACGACTTCTCCTCCACCACCATCCCCGCCGCCCGGGCCCGCGGCATGGGGATCATGGCCATGAAGGTGATGGCCTACGGCCAGGTGCCGGCGGAGGACCGGGGGCTGTTCCTGCGCTACGCCATGGGGCTCGACCTCGACGTGGCCGTCGTCGGCATGGACACGGTGGCGCAGGTGGAGGAGAACGTGGCCCTGGCCGAGGCCTACACGCCGCTGAGCCCTGCCGAGGAGAGCCGCCTCTTCGACATCGCGGGACAGGTGGCGGCGGGGGACAAGGGCAAGCTGTTCTGGCTGCCCGAGACGCGAGCCGCGGGCTGAGGAGGAGAGAGATGGAAAAGCGCGAGTATGGAAACACGGGGGAGAGCCTCTCCATCGTCGGCTTCGGCGGCATCCTGGTGAGCGGGGTCGACGCGGACGAGGCGAGGGGCCTGGTGGCCGAGGCCGTGGACCGCGGCGTCGACTACTTCGACGTGGCGCCCACGTACGGCAACGCCCAGGAGATGCTCGGGCCGGCCCTGGAGCCCTACCGCAAGGGGGTGTTCCTGGCCTGCAAGACCACCGAGCGCACGGCGGAGGGGGCGCGGCGGGAGCTGGAGGAGTCCCTGCGCCTGCTGCGCACCGACCACGTCGACCTCTACCAGCTCCACGCCGTCAACACCGACGAGGACTTCGAGCAGGTGATGGGGCCGGGCGGCGCCCTGGAGCTGTTCCGCGAGGCGAGGGAGCGGGGGATGACCCGCTACCTCGGCTTCTCGTCCCATTCCTCGGAGACGGCCCTGCGCCTGATCGAGGCGGTGGACTTCGACTCGGTCCTGTTCCCCGTGAACTGGTCCACCTGGTTCGCCGCCGACTTCGGCCCCGCCGTGGTCGCCGCCGCCGAGGCCCGCGGCACCGCCCGCCTGGCGCTCAAGTCCCTGGCCCGCGGCAAGATGGCCGCCGGCGCCGAGCGCAGGTGGGCCAAGTGCTGGTACGAACCCCTGGAGGACCGCGAGCTGGCGGACCTGGCCCTGCGGTTCAGCCTGTCGCAGCCGGTGACGGCGGCGATCCCGCCCGGAGAGCCGGCGCTGTTCCGCATGGCCCTGGAGATCGCCGAGAGCTTCACGCCGGTCACGGAAGAGGAGGCGGCCCGGCTGCGGCGGGAGGCGGCCGGCAGCCGGCCGATCTTCGAGCTGGCCGCCTGAGCCGGCGGCCGCTGGTAGCTGTGCGGGCCCGGGGTTAGATTCGGCGCGAGGGCGATTAGCTCAGCTGGTCAGAGCGCCTGCCTTACAAGCAGGAGGTCCCCCGTTCGAGCCGGGGATCGCCCACCAGATTTCCCTCTGCGAACCCACCACATCCTGCGCCGCCACTTTGGCGCATGTCGCTCTCTGACGCGAGCCCCCGGGGCGGCCTTCCCGGGGGCTTCCGGGCGTCCGGCGGCGGTGGGGGCCCGCGATTTTTAGCCAGTGCTTGCATTATGAATTAGCCATGACTAATTTCCAGTTTCATCTATGGCTAATTTCGAGACCGGTCCTGGCCGGACTCGTCGGAGCGATCTTCAACAACCTCGGTGACAAGCGGATGCCTGGGATTCCGAGAGATTGGGTTGAGCGGGCGGCCCGAGTCTACAAGAGCAACTCGGAAGCGAGCCAAGCCCTCGGGATCGCGACAGGCAGCTTCGCCCGCCTGTGCCGCAAGTACGGCATCGAGACTCCCTACGCCCGCCAGGAGAAGGAGCGCCAGGAGGCCAGGTCCCGGCGCAAGCCCAAAGGGCGGGACCGCGGCCGGTGATCGTGTCGACGCCCCGACCCCGCCCGGCGCGGCTGCAAGGCAGGCGCCCGGGTGCGTCCGGCCGCCGTGACGGGCGATCCTGAACCGCTGGGCCCGGCCGCCTCCGGGCGCCCGCCCATGCAGGAGTTCCGCCTCGGCCGGCGGCGTCTGCTGCTGTTCCAGGAGGGGGCCGGGCGCCCCCTCCTGCTGCTTCACGGCGCGGCGGCGGAGCGCGACGAAGAGGAGTGGGACCATCAGTGGCCGGTCCTGGCCTCGGCCGGGTACCGAGTGGTGTTCCCGCTGCGCGCCGGACGCGGGGGCAGCGATCCCGACGGCCCCGTGACCCTGGCCCGGGACGCCCGCGACGCCTGGGCCCTGCTCGACCACCTGGGACTCGAAGGAGCGGTGCTCATCGGGCACAGCGCCGGCGCCGCCGTGGCGCGGCAGATGTACCTCACCCGGCCGGAAGGGGTGCAGGCGATGGTCAGCGTCGACAGTGCCGCCTTCGGCAAGTTCGACTTCCAGAGCGGGGCCTTCGGTCCGGAGCGCTTCGACGAGGCTACCGGCGCCCTCCACGCCAGGCACCGCGAGGCCCTGGCCGCCCTGGGCCGCGAGTGGGACTATCCGAGCGAGTTCAACGTCGATCACCTGACCCGGCTGATGCGCTGGAGGCGAGCCAACTCGGACCGCCTGGAGGCGGCCCGGGGAGGCCTCGACCCCGACGACGCGCCCGTTCCCGAGGGCCGCTGGTGCCGGGTGCCCCTACTCGTCTTCGCCGCGGGACGGGGCCGCGTGCGCCCCGGCGATCCCGAGGCCGCGGCCCTGGCGGCGCAGCTGCCCGGACGAGAGTCCCGCCTGGAGGTGATCACCGACAGCGGGCACTACATCCAGCAGGAGCAGCCCGAGGAGTTCAACGCCAGGCTGCTCGATTTCCTGGCCGGCCTGTAAGACTCTGTCGAGGCCGGCGACGGAGCACCGCTGCAGCTGCCGGATCGCTCACTCCCCCGCCAGACCGAGCTCGTCCATCAGTCTGCGCACCGGTGCCCAGATCCCGGTATCGATCCGCAGGCCCTCGGCCAGGGCCCGCTCGCGCTCCCGGTGGGCCCGCTCGCCGGGCACCAGGACCTCCTCGACCCCCGGCGCCGTCGTCAGCCCCTTGAGCCGCTGCACGTACTCCTCCACGCGGTCGAGGAACCCCTCCCGCCCGAGGAAGTGTCCGGGGTCGACGGCGAGGACGAAGAGCCCGTTGCGGTCGCTCGACTCGAGGTCGCCGGCGCTGCACCCGGCCCCCGACAGGGCGCCGGCGAGCACGTCCACCAGCAGGCTCAGGGCGAACCCCTTGTGTCCGGCGAGCAGCCCGCCCAGGGGCAGCAGGGCCGCCCGCGGCGGCACGTCCAGGGCGGCGGCCGGGTCGCTGCAGGGCTGCCCGGCCCCGTCGATGAGCCAGCCCTCCGGCGCCTCCCGCCCCTCGGCGGCCAGCATCTTCAGCCGGCCCGCGGCAGCGACGCTGGTGGAGATGTCGATGACGATCGGCGCCGAGCCCCGCCGCGGGATCCCGGCGGCGAGGGGGTTGGTGCTGAGGAAGGGCTCGGTCGAGCCCCAGGGCGCCACGTTCGGATTGCCGCCGGCGTCGTTGACCAGCAGCAGGCAGACGAACCCCTCCCGCGCCGGCTCGATGACGTAGCTGCCGAGGCGGGCCACGTCGGCGGCGCGCACGACGCTGACGCACCCCACACCGCTCCTCGCCGCCATCTCCGTGGCCTGTCCCACGGCCTCGGTGGCGCTCACCGGCCCGAGGCCGTGGCCGGCGTCCAGGTGCAGGGCCGAGGCGCTGCGGCGCAGGACGCGCGGCCGGACCCCCGGGTGGATGCGTCCCTTGCGGATCGCCTCGACGTAGAGGGGGACCCGCATGATGCCGTGGGAGAGGTAGCCGGCCATCGTCGCCTCAAGCAGCACCTCGACGACGGTTTCGCGCTCTTCCTCGGAGACACCGGCGCGGGCGAAGATCTCGCCCATCCGCCGCGCGAGGGCGTCGCAGGTCAGGTGGACGGACCCGTTCACGAGGCCGTCTCCGCCTCCATCGCCGACAGCTCCAGGCCGACCTGACGCTGGATGGCGGCGACGTACTCGTCCGTCGTGTGGCCCTCGACGCGGGTCTCGAAGCCGTGGTTGCCCCAGCCGCCGACGATCCGCGCCGCCACCCGCTTCTCCGGGTCGTTGAAGTGGTAGGCGTGGGTGCGCCGCAGGTAGTCGGGCAGGTCCTCGCCCTCGGTGCGGTAGAAACCCGGGTTGGTGACCACCACCTGGGGCGGTTCCGAGGGCCGGGCCGGGCGCGCCGGGACCACGAGGTCGCCCATGAGCACCTCCGCCATCAGCTCCGGCGCCCAGTGGGTGACCGCGTAGGGCTCGCCGGGATCGACCCAGGGCGCGATCTGGCGGGCCACGACCTCGAACTCGTGCCAGAGCTGCAGCTCGTCGAGTTGGTGGGGCGGCAGCGAGCTGACCGTCTCGTAGCGCGACCGGTCGCCGCCGGTGCGCAGGTGGTTGAAGACCATGAACCAGTTCACCAGGTCGCGCAGGCCCCGCGGGATCTTGGTGTACTCCTCGGTGGCGCGGGGGCTGCAGACGTCGACGAGCACGAGGTGGGGGGCCTCGGCGCTGAGGCGGCGGACGAAGTCGGGGGCGAAGCCGTTGCGCCAGAACCGGTCGATGTGGTAAGGGACGGTGAGCCGCATCGACCCGTGGGAGGGGACGCGCTCGTAGTGGATGTCGAAGCCGTCGAGGTACGGCTCGAGGGGCTCGACCACGAAGATGCGGCCGTAGCGGTCGTTGCCGAGGACGACCACGGGCCGCCGCGTGCCGGCGCGGAAGTCTCGCAGGAAGCGCAGCAGGCCGTGAGCCTCGTACGCGGTGCGCTTCGCCTCGAGGCGGTCGGTCTCGTCCAGCTCGAAGGGCTCCGGCCGGGACGGCGGCGGCAGCCTCGTGAGGGAGTCGAAGGCGAGACGGACCTGCTCCGGCTCCTCGGGCCAGTCCCGCTGCCGCCGCGACTCCGCGGCGAAGCGGCGGAACTCCAGCTCGCGCTGCAGCTCGCAGCCGGCGTCGAACCGCCCCCGCCGGGTCTCCTCGCGCAGCCGGTCCAGCTCGCCGGTGAGGACCGACAGGTCTTGGCTGCCCGCCAGGCAGCGCACCAGGGCCGGCGTCAGGGTGACGCCGTCGTGGTTCTGGGTGGTCACCGAGGTCACCCAGTCGGCCGCCTGCCTGATGCGGGCCCGGGCTGCCTCTGCGCTGCGGCCCTCGGCGAAGGGGGTGAGCTCTTCGGCGCTCATGCGCAGAGCGGCCAGGATGGGGTCGTCAGCATCGAGCATCGGGATCTCTCCAGGTGCCGACGAGCTCGTCGATGCCGAACCCGGCGGGCATTTGGCAGTGGAACTGGCGCAGGGGCCGGGACTCGAAGTCGGGAGGGCCTTCGGCCTCCGGCTCGAGCCCGGCGTGGACCGCCGCGTAGCGCTGGTGCACGACAGCGGCGTCGGCGGCCAGACGCCGCTCCAGGGGAGCGAACCGCCCCCCCAGGGCCTCGGCCTCCGGGGCGCTGAACCGGCGGCCGATGGTCTCGAAGTACTCCCCCTTCTGGGGTCCGGCCAGCGCCGCGTGACGCTCCGCTGTCCCCATGGCCTGAACCTCCGGGGTGTGCAGGAGGCGGACTTTGGCGGCGATCCGGGCGAGGAGCACCACGGCGGTCATGCGCTCCCCGGGGCCGGGGTGCAGGAGGGCGATCCGCTCGCGGAAGGCCGGGCCGTCGCCCTTGACGGCGCTGCGCAGGGCGGCCTCGATGTCGTCGATCTCCCGATTCAGCAGCGCCACGGCGCGCTCGAAGTGGGTCGCCGCCGGCCGCGACAGGTGGCGGGTGAATCCCAGGCCCACGTCCCACTCGGGGTAGTGGGCGTAGGGGAAGAGGCCGCCGCCGTGGGAGCGGAATCCGAGGTGCAGGGTGCGCCGCAGCCGGCTCGAGTAGAAGCTGCCCCAGTGCATGACCAGGTTCGGGTAGACGACGCCGTCGCCGGCGGCTAGCTCCACGGGGATCCCGCCCTTCAGCGGGCCCGTGGGGTCGAGGAGGAGCTGGCGCCGCTGCTCCTCGTCGGTGGGCCGGTCGTGGCTGCGCGGCAGCACCCAGAACACGTCGTCGTCGTAGAGGGCGATGTTCCACTGCACGTACCCGGGGCGGTTGGCCATCAGGTCGCGCTGCAGGCCGCACAGCGGCGCCTGCTCGCGGGCGCTGGAGTCCCGGTGCCAGTCGGTGGGCCCGTGGTCGACGAGACCGCTGCAGAGGACCTGCATGCTCGTGATGCTGGACTCCGGGGCGCCCAGGATCCGGTGGCTGACGCCGTGGACCGCGGCTCCCAGCAGGAAGTCCACCAGGCCCGCCGTCTCCTCGTCGACCACCTCGTCCACGTTGACCCGCGGCTGCATGGAGGCGTACCACTCGCCGCCGAGGGGCCCGCCCGGATCGCGGCGCTCCAGGGAGCGCGCCTTGCAGCGGTCAACGAGGACCTCGGCCAGGAGCCGCAGCTCCCCGAGCCGGCCGGGGTCGACGGCCCGGCGGACGATCAGGTATCCCTCCTCGAAGAACCGTCCCTCGTCGATTTCCACCCCCGACTCCCGCTCTATCTTGATGGAACACCTCCCGCCCCGACCCCGGAGACGCCCATGCCCCTCGAGCTGATCGCCGACCGCCCCGGACACGCCCTCCTGCGAACCTACGAGGAGCCGCCCCTGGAGCCCGGCCAGGTGCGCGTCCGCAGCCTCTTCAGCGCCGTCAAGCACGGCACCGAGCTGCGCGGCTTCCGCGCCGACACGCCCGACGCCACCGACCGCTGGGACGGCCGCCTGCGCCTGCACCGGCGCGGCGAGCCCGAAGCCTCGAAGTTCCCCCGGGCCCTGGGCAATATGTGTCTCGGCGAGGTCGTCCAGGCCGGCCCTGCCGTGGACCGCCTGAAGGTAGGCGACCGCGTCTTCGAGCACCTGCCCGTGCGCCAGACCCACACCGTCGAGGCCGGCCGCCTGCGCATCGCCCCCGGCGGCGTCTCTCCCCAGGCGCTGATGTACTGGGACCCCGCCGACGTCGCCCTCGGCGCCGTGCGCGACGGCCCGGTGCGGCTCGGCGACCGCGTCGCCGTCTTCGGCCTCGGGGCGATCGGCCTGATGGCGGCCCAGTGCGCCCGGTTGTGCGGGGCCCGCTGGGTCGCCGCCGTCGACCCCATCGAGCGGCGCCGGGAGGCGGCCCGGCGCCACGGCGCCGACCTGGTGATCGACCCGGCCGCCACCGACGCCGGCGTGGAGATCAAGGAGCGGACGGAGGGGGCCGGCGCAGAAGTCGTCCTCGAGACCAGCGGCGCCTACGCCGCCTTCGAGGACGCCCTGCGCGCCTGCTGCTACGCCGGCACCGTGGTCTCCTCCGCCTACTACCACGGCGAGCACAGCCTGAAGCTGGCCGGCGAGTGGCACCGCAACCGCATCCAGGTGGTCTCCAGCCGCGCCAACAGCGAGCCCCTGCCGCAGCCGGGATGGAGCTTCTCCCGCATCCAGGGCGAGTCCCTGGCGCTGCTGGTGGAGGGGCGTCTGCGGGCCGACGACCTCATCGACCCGGTGGTCCCCATGGAACAGGCGGCCTCGGCCTACCACGAGATCGAGGCCCACCCGGAGCGCTCCATCAAGCTCGGCATCGACCACGCCCTGGGTGGATCCTCCGGGTGAAGGTCGCCGCCTGGCAGGCCCCGCTCCTGCCTGTCGGATCGATGCAGGCGCTGCCCCTGATCGGGGAGCGCGTCGCCGAGTGCGAGAGGCGGGGGGTGGAGGTCCTCTGCTGTCCGGAAGCGATCCTCGGCGGGCTGGCCGACTTCGCCCCGGAGCCGGGTGCCCTGGCCATCGACGCCGAGGGGGGAGAGCTGGAGCGCGTCCTGCAGCCGCTGGCCAGCGACCGCGTGAGCACCATCGTCGGCTTCACCGAGGCCGGCCCCGGGGGGCGCCTCTACTGCTCGGCGGCGGTCTTCCAGGGGGGCGCGGTGACCGGCGTCTACCGCAAGACCCACCCGGCCATCCGGCGCTCGGTGTACAGCGCCGGCGACCGCACCCCCTGCTGGGAGATCAACGGCCTGAGGTTCGGCATCGTCATCTGCTACGACACCAACTTCCCCGAGCCGGCCCGCGCCATCTGTGCCCGGGGGGCGTCCGTGCTCTTCATCCCCACCAACAACGGTCTCCCCCCGGAGAAGGCGGACGTGGTCCCCCTGGCGCGCAGGGCGCAGGCGGAGCGCGCCGTCGACAACGGGGTCCACGTGGTCGCCGCCGACGTGGCCGGCCGCTGCGGGGATCACGTCTCCCGGGGTTCCTCCGGCGTCACCGCCCCGGACGGGGCTCTGGTGGCCGCGGCCCAGCCCCTGGCCGAGGAGCTTCTGGTGGTCGACCTGCCGGTCTGAGGCCTGACCGGCGGTCAGACCCGCTCCAGGGCCCAGCCCTTCAGCACCCGCGCCATCTCGTCGTAGACATCCTCGTCCGACTGGCGCGACCGCTTGAGCACCTTGAAGCCGTGGTCGGCCGTCTCCAGCCGATGCAGGGTGGCCTGCTCCAGGCCTTCTACCACCGGCTCCAGCAGCTCCAGCTCGGCCAGCTTGTCCCGCGTCCCGGAGAGGAACAGCATGGGCACCGTCACCTCCGGCAGGTGGGCGGCGCGGTCCACCGAGGCCCGCCCCGGCGGGTGCAGCGGAAAGGCGAAGAACACCAGCCCCCGCACCCGCGGGATCGGCGCCTCGGCCGCGGCGTGGCTGGCCATGCGGCCGCCGAAGGAGTGGCCGCCGACGAACAGGGGCAGGTCGGGCGCGGCCTGGTGGGCGGTGGCCGCGGCGGAGCGCACGGTGGCGTACGCCACCGGCTTCGACTCGGTGCCGCCGCCGCCCCGCTCCATGTAGGGGAAGTTGTAGCGGAATGTGGCGACGCCGGCGTCGGCGCAGCAGCCGGCGATGGTGCGCAGGTTGCGGTGCCGGCAGTCGGTGCCGGCCCCGTGGCCGAGGACCAGCATGAGCCGCGCCTGCGGCGGGCGGATGGCGACGGAGGAGACCTCCCCCTTCTCCGGCGTGGCCGTGAACCGGCCCTCGATCTCCTCGTGAGTCATGCTCACTCCTCGACGGATGGCGGTGGTGGGTCCGCGGCTGCGGGACCGAGGGCGCTCAGGCGGGGCGCTCTCGGTTGAGCCAGGTCTTCTTCGTGCGCTTCTCGAACCAGGCGGGCATCTCCTTGCGGCGCCAGCGCAGGAAGGCGCGCTCGTGGACGTCGCGGTTCCGGCGCGAGGGCTCGGCGGGGATCTCGATGGTGGCGTGCAGGATCTGCTGCTCCCGGCGCGACAGGGCGACGACCTCCCCCTGGCTGATGATCAGGGTGACGCCCACGTTGGCCTCGACGATGGGCACGCCGTTCTCCCGCGCCCGCGCCAGCACCGCCTTGTCCTGCCTCCTCGAGCGGCTGCCGAAGGACGGGATCAGCAGGTAGCGGGCGCCGTCGAGGACGGGGATGCGGGCGATGTCGGCGTTCCAGCGGTCGGCGCAGATCATGAAGCCGCAGCGGCCGTGGGGGGTGGGGAAGGCGCGCGACTGCCGGCCCAGGCGGTTGAACCACCAGGCCGGGTGGGTGCCCTCGGCCAGCTGCATCTTGTGGTACTTGCCGCAGACCTTGCCCGCCGGATCGATGAAGACGGCGCAGTTGTGGACGTTGCGGCCCACCTTCTCGGCGCAGCCGAAGGCGAGGCTCATGCCCAGTTCCCTGGCGAGTGCGCGGAACCGGGAGATCACGGCGCCCTGCATGGTCACCGCCACCTCGCGGATGCGCGCCGCCGGCGCCTCGCCGGCGATGATCTCGTTGGTCACGTAGCCTTCGATGACACCCTCGGGGGCCACTGCCAGCTCGGCGCCGTCCGCGGCCGCCCGGCGGAAGCTCTCCTCGAGGCGGTCACAGTTGTCGGCCAGCTCGAACTTCTCCGGCACGAAGGAGATCGCCGCCACACGCAAGGGTTGGAACATCACACCCTCCTTCCGGCTCTTCGGGCCGCCGCGCCCGGGGCGGTTCGCGGATCCGGGTCCACGCGCCCGGGGCAGGGAGGCCTCGTCTTTACGTCTACCCAGTTCATCGGCTTCCTTTGACTGCGAAAAAGAGCCGCCTTCGGCTCCGCCCGGCAAGCCCTCGACGGGAGCCGCCATGAACAAGCCGAACATCGTCTTCATCCTCGCCGACGACCTCGGCTACGGGGATGTGGGCTGCTACAACCCCGAGTCGAAGATCCCCACGCCGAACCTCGACCGCCTCGCCGCGCGGGGCGTGCGCTTCACCGATGCCCACGCGCCTTCCAGCGTCTGCACGCCCAGCCGCTACGCCGTGCTCACCGGGCGCTACTGCTGGCGCTCCCGGCTCAAGGGGGGCGTCCTCTGGCAGTGGGAGAGCGCCCTCGTCGAGCCCGACCGCCTCACCGTGGCCGAGCTGCTGCGGCGGCAGGGATACAAGACTCACTGCGTCGGCAAGTGGCACCTCGGCTGGGACTGGACCCTCGACGACGGCTCGCCGGCGGCGGACCACGTCGAGTTCGGGAGCCGCGGCGACGACCCGGCGAGACGGGCCCTCGACGAGCGCATCGACTACGGCCGGCCGATCACGGGCGGCCCCGTGGACCGCGGCTTCGACACCTACTTCGGCGACGACGTGCCCAACTTCCCGCCCTACACCTGGTTCGAGGACGACCGCGTCGTCGAGGCGCCGTCGGTGCCCAAGCCCGAGGTGATGTTCGGCACCCCGGGGCCGATGGTCCCCGGCTGGTCCCTGGAGCAGGTCATGCCCACCCTCACCCGGCGCGCCGAGGGCGTCATCGACCAGGCCGGGGAGGAGCCCTTCTTCCTCTACATGCCGCTCACGGCGCCCCACACCCCCATCGTCCCGCTGGACGAGTTCCGCGGCCTGAGCCGGGCCGGGGAGTACGGCGACTACGTCTGCGAGGTCGACTGGTGCGTGGGCCGTGTCATGGAGGCCCTGGAGCGGCGCGGGATCTCCGACGACACCCTGCTGATCTTCGCCAGCGACAACGGCCCCGAGAGGCCCGCCTACGACCGCATCCGCCAGTTCGGCCACGCCTCTTCGGCCTGCCTGCGCGGCATCAAGCGCGACGTCTGGGAGGGCGGCCACCGGGTGCCCTTTCTGGCCCGCTGGCCGGGGGTGGTACCGGCCGGCTCCGAGTGCTCCCACACCGTCATGCTCGGCGACCTCATGGCCACCTGCGCCGAGATGACGGGGACCCGCCTCGGCGCCGGGGAGGGCGAGGACAGCGTCAGCATGCTGCCCCTGCTGCGCCGGCCGAACCGGGACCGCGGCGTACGCGCCTTCACCGTCCATCACAGCATGAACCGCCGCTTCGCCATCCGCCGGGGAGACTGGGTCTTCATCGACGACGCCACCGGCGGCGACGTCCGGGAGCCGGAGTGGTACCGGCAGCGGCGGGGGTACGGGCCGCACGATCAGCCGGGGGAGCTCTTCCACCTGGCCAGCGACCTCGAGGAGCGGACCAACCTCCACGCCGAGCGTCCGGAGGTGGCGGCCGAGCTTTCGGGCTTGCTGGAGCAAGTCAAGGCCGGGGGTGTCGACGCCCGCGCCGATTGACAGCCGTCCTCGGCGGGCCTGTTGTATGAGCCAGGGAATGAAGCGGGGAATGTCCTTGTCCAATGAGTGTGGATCCGCCGTCCGACCTGGAGCTGACGAGGAGGGCCCGCGATGGTGACGACCACGCCTTCCGCGAGCTGGTGGACCGGTACGAATCCCGGGTGGCGGCCACCGTCGTCGGCATGCTCGGGCCCGGTCCCGACGCCGAGGACGTGGGCCAGGAGACCTTCATCCGCTTCCACGCCGCCCTCGGCCGTTTCCGCGGCGAGGCGGCTCTCGGCACCTATCTCACCCGGATCGCCATCAACCTCGCCCTCAACGCCTCGAAGAGCCGGCAGAAAGCCCGTTGGCGGTTCTGGAGCCTGGACAGCGACGAGGAGCCGGCGCCGGAGCCGGTCACCGACGGGGCGGCGCTGCAGGACCGGGCCGACACGCGGGCCGAGGTGCAGGCGGCGCTGGAGCAGCTCAAGCCCGATCACCGCGCCGTCGTGGTGCTGCGCATGATCCAGGGATACTCGACGCGGGAGACGGCCCGGGCCCTGGGCCTGCCCGAGGGCACGGTGTTGTCGCGGTTGTCCCGCGGATTGGCGAGCCTGAAGGAGATCCTGAAGGGGGAGTTCGGCCATGAAGAAGCGTGAACGCGAGGAGTTGCTGGCGCGGGCCCTCGGGGGCGAGCTCGACCCGGGGCAGCGGACCCGCTTCGAGGCCCTCCTCGCCGCGGACGAGGGCTTCCGCACCGAGTGGGAGCAGCTGCGCCGGGCGGGCGACCTGGTCTCGGAGGCGCGGGCCGAAGGCTTCGGCCCCCACTTCTCGGCGCGGGTCCTGGCGCGCCTGCGCAGCGAGAGGGCCGGGGCGCCCAGCCTCGCCGACGGCCTCATGCGTCTCTTCCGGCCCCTGGTGCCGGTCACCCTCGCGGTGGCCCTCTTCCTCGCCGTGCTCAACTGGCGGGACCGCGGCCTCGCCGCCGAGGGCGCCTCCTTCCTGGAGATCACCTTCGCCGTTCCGCCGGTCTCGGCGGAGACCGCGGAAATGATGGAGATGTGACCGTGTCCTCCCGCACCCGCATCGCCGCCATCCTCATGGCCACCCTCGTCCTCGGAATGGTGGTGGGCGCCCTCGGTCACAGCGTCTACCAGCGCCACCGCTTCCGCGACGCCCTGAGCCTGGCCAGACCCGCCCTCTTCACCGCCGGCATCCGGCGCGCCATCGGCCCGGTGGAGGACGACCGCCGCGAGCGGATCGCCGAGGTCCTGCGCCGCATCGACGGGCGCATGCGCGCCAACCGCATCGCCCGCGACGGCGAGCGCCGGGCCCAGCTGGACTCCATCCGGGCGGCCCTGCATCCGCTGCTGACCGACGAGGAGCGCCGGCGGGTGCAGCGGCACCTGGAGCGCCACAAGCGCTGGATGCGGCACGGGGCCAAGGGCCATCGCGGCGGCAAGCGGCACTGAGCGCGGTTCTCCCGTACCAAGTTTTGACGGGATCCGCCTTCTTTCCGGTTTTTTCGCAAAGACGTGGAATGTGGGACTCCTCGCCGTTGTCCAATGGCGTGAACGCAGGACAACGGCCCGGAATCATCCGGCCATCACCCACTCGATCGGAGGAGCCCCATGAAGGCCATCCCGACCATCGCCGCAGCCGTCCTCATCTTGGGGACCCTTCCCGTCACCGCGGATTCCGATTCCGAGGACCGGAAGGCCAGGGCCGAGGAAGCGCGCGCCGCCCTCCTGGACGACCTCGGCCTCGAAGGCGACCAGAGATCGCAGGTGGAGGAGATCCTGGAGGCTCACGCCGAGAAGGGCGGGGAGCTGTTCTCGGAGCACCGCGAGTCCCGTGGTGAAGGGCGCGAGCAGCTGCGCCGGTCGCGGCGTGAGGCGCGGGAGCAGATGCAGACCCTGCGGGAGGAGACGGAGGGCAAGCTGAAGGAGGCGTTGAGCGACGAGCAGTTCACGCGCCTGCAGGAACTGCGCAAGGAGAGGCGGAAGGAGCGCGGCGGCGACCGTCACCGCGAGGGATTCAGCCGCGGCGGCGAGGAGCGCGGCGGCAAGGGACACGGCGGCGGCAGGGGCAAGCGCGGCCGGTCCCGCCACTGAGCAGGATCGAAGTCGACGAGCGGCGCCGCTCCCGCGGGATCGGTGCCGCTCTCTCGTGTACGGCGATCCGGCGCGGGGATGACCGGGCGCCGCCGACTCAGGGCGTGTAGTACCACAGGCGCCGCTTCTCCGGCGCCGTGTTGGGCTCGTACGCCCGGATGCTCTCCTCGTTGAAGTAGAGCTCCACCATTTTCAGCGGCGTCAGGGGAAACTCCCGTTTCCACTGGCGCGCCAGGTACTTGCAGAACAGGGGGCGGTGGTCCTTCTTCGCGCTCTTGCGCAGGGACATCATGTACTTGCGCCAGCGCGGGCCGTGGAAGGTCTCCACGATGGGGTCGGGCCGCTCCCACGAGACCTGGGCCAGCTTCTCTCCCAGGACGACGTGCCGGTAGAGGTCGACCTGGGTGCCGTCGTTCAAGGTGCCGACGACCACGTACCAGCCGCTGCTGCGGGAGGGGTACGGGGCGAACATGCTCCATTGCTGGCTGACTCGCAGGACCCGGCCGTACCACCGCAGGTCCGGGCCGGGAGCCTGCCCGGGCCGGGAGCCGGTCATCCAGCCCGCCGCCGCCGCCGACAGTCCCCCCGCCGTCGAGTCCGCCGCGAAGATCTCCTTGGTGTGGAAGCCGCGGGCGTTCCACACCACGACGTAGGCCAGGGTTCCGAGGAGAACGGCGTTGCCCGCCCAGGCCAGGGGCCGGGCCACGGGTCTGGCCGGCCGCGGGCGCATCCAGGCGGTGAGGCGCCCCATCAGCTCGCGGCGGCTCGCCGTCTGCTCGTAGAGCCAGGTGCCGGGCCGGCGGAAGACCGGCGCCCCCAGGACCGCCCCCACGGGCCCCGCCCACGGCGAGCGCGAGAGCACGTACGCCAGGGCCTCCCACTTGTAGTGCTGCTTGCCCTCGTGATCGGTGACCACCCACGAGTCGCGCCGGCGCATGGCGCGCTCGATGGCGGGGTCGTCCTGGGCCCTGGCGACGGCGGTCTCGGGCAGCAGGAAGAAGCTGCGGATCACGAGGACCATGCGCCGGCAGAACCCGCAGTCGCCGTCGTAGTGCAGGGTCATCCCGAGGCGCCGCGGGTCCCGCCGGAAGCGGGCGAAGAGGCGGTCCCACGCCGCCGGCGGCAGCAGGGCCAGCCACATGGCGCCGCACACGTAGGAGAACAGGCCCAGCTGCAGGGTCGCGGTGAAGCCCGCGTGCAGGGCGATCATGACGGCGCAGGCGGTGAGCCGCAGGGGGCCGACGAAGACGGGGATCCAGATCAGGAAGGGAGCCCAGAACTCGAGGAGAAGAGTGCCCCGGGTCACCAGCTCCAGCAGTCCCGGGGGCCACTCGCGCATCAGGGTGGCCAGGGGCAGGGCCATGTAGTCGAGCTTGAGGGCGTGCCAGACGGCGGTGCGGTCCTCGGTCCAGATCGGGTCGGTCTTGAGCAGCGCCGTGGCCCAGTAGACGATGGAGACCTGGGCCATGAAGCAGAAGGCGGCCACCGACCAGGTGCGGTGGCCGCCCTCGTCGGGCCCGTCCTCCCGGGGCTCTCTCATGGCGGCGTCGACCGAGGCGCGCGCCCCGAGGGGCAGGAACATCGACCAGAACAGGAGCATCCGGAAGAGCACGTCGCCGGCGTTGAGGATGGCGGTGTTCCGGTTCTGCAGCGACAGCAGCAGCAGCCAGCTCAGCACCGTGAACAGCCGGGTGCGGTGGCCGATGAGCAGGCAGAAGGCGCAGAAGGCGGCGATGGCGAAGAGCAGGAGCTGCACCTCCGGCCGGCCGCTGATCATGTGCAGGGAGACGGCCCAGGGCGTGGCGCCGGTGGCGACTCGGTCGAGCAGGTCGACGCGCGGCAGCACGCCGGAGTCGGTGTAGAACACGCCGATGTCTCCGGCTCGCGCCGCCAGGTCGACGAGGAGGATCACGCCGAGGAGGATGCGGAACAGCGCCAGGGCCCGCAGGTCGAGGCCGAAGCGCTCCGGCCAGCGGCGGAGCCACCCGCCGAGCCTGGCGCTGATGGAACTCGAGGCTGAGGTAGACGAATCCATGCGGAGTTCGGTCCTCAAGCGAAGAGGCGCGGCGCGGGGGAGGGGAGGCTGCGGCCAATAGGTAGTGCCGGCCCGTCGGCGGGACAACCCGGCGCCAGGACGAGGCCGGCTCTACTGGTCGTAGCGCTCCCGGTACATCGCCCGCAGCGCCTCCGCTTCTTCCGGATCGAGCCCTTTCATCCAGGCGTGCTCCTCCCGGGCCAGGAGGGCCGCCACCCGGGCGCGGTACTTCTCTCCCAGCTCCCGGCTTCGGCCCTCCGCCGCCTCCACCGCCGCCGGCAGGAACTCCATGTAGTAGTGCTTGGCCACCTCGTACATGCCGTGCCAGTGGGTGTAGTCGGGGCCCATCATGCTGGCCCCGTGGCGGGCCCGGCGGCCTTCGTGGTGCCACAGCTCCCAGAACACCCACTGCACCTCGTGCTCGAAAGGCGCCTCCGGGTTGAGCACGCCGTCGGCGGTGAGGTCGTCCATCATCGCCTTCGCCGGCCGCGCGAACTTCTCGTTGTAGAGGACGACGAGGTCGTCGAACTGCTTGTAGAAGTTGTCCACGTAGGTGTCGCTGTGGCAGTTGAGGCAGGCCCCCTTCATCGTCTGCCGGCGCTGCTGCCAGGTGACGATCTCCTTCACCCTCCTCGGCACCGTCCTGCCGACGAGCTTCTCCTCCTCCACGAACTTCTCCTCCGTCTCCACCAGCTCGCCCGGCTCGGGCAGGGCCCGCGTCTCCGGGTAGTCCTCGCGGAAGCCGTCCTCGAAGATCACCAGGTTCTGCCTGGTGCTGATCACCGGCCTCAGGGTCCAGCTGATGCGCTCGCCCACGTCGTGGCTGTTGGCCTCGTACACCCCCTGGGGCGTCATGTAGCTGCTGATGTGACAGGTGGCGCAGGTGGGCGCCGCCGAGTAGTCGCGGCCGAGGACCCAGTCGCCCTCCTTGTCGAGGGCCATGCGGTCGCGGTTGGCGTAGAAGGCGATGCCGTGCTTCGACTCGTTGTAGACCTCGATCTGCGGATGGTCGGGGCCCATGTGGCACTTGCCGCAGTTCTCGGGCGCCCGCGACAGGCTGGCCTGGAAGGCGTGGCGCGAGTGGCAGGCGTGGCACGATCCCTTCGAGCCGTCGGGGTTCAGCCGCCCCATGCCGCTGTTGGGCCAGGTGTCGGCGTCGATCACCGGTTTGCCCTCGCGGCCGTCGCGCAGGATGGCGCCGGACTCGTCGCGCTCGAAGCGCACGATGCTGCCGTGGCACTGCCAGCAGCCGTTGACGGCGTCGGCGTTGTTGTCCGGCAGTCCGGCCACCCGCTCGGCCAGGATGTTGTCGAGGCTGGCCAGGATCTCGCCGGCCCTCGCGTGGTGACTGACGGAGAACTGCTCGAACTCGCGCGCGTGGCAGGTGGCGCAGTCCTTCGGGGTCACCAGCGCCGAGATCCAGACCCCCTCGTGCTCCCAGGCGTCCACGTCGTCGGGGCTGGCGGTGTGGCAGTCGAAGCAGCCGACGCCGAACTCGGCGTGGCGCGACTCCTCCCACTCCATCACCAGCGCCGGGCTGTCCTGGCGGTGGCAGGAGACGCAGCCCTCGTTGGAGGCGGTCACCACCGGCCCGGGCTCCTCTTCCTGGCGGGCCAGCCGCGACTCGTGCCAGGCCACCAGCAGCAGGGACAGCAGGAACAGGAAGGAGAGGGCCGCCACGGTGTAGCGCTTGGCCGTCAGGGTCATGCGATCAATCCTCCCGGGGTTTCAGGGGACGTGTCCGGTGTCGAGGCTCTCCCACACGGTGAGGGCGAGAAAGCCGAGGAAGGCGAGGGCTCCCAGCACCACCGAAGCGGTGTCGGGAAAGCGCAGGCGCCGCTGCAGCCAGCTCTCGATGAACGGCCAGAGCAGCACCGCCGCCAGCGCCGCCGCGGTGAGCAGCACGGTGATCCGCAGGGAGGTCAGCTTGAGGAGGCGGAAGCTGAAGTAGAAGTACCACTCGGGTTTGATGTGGTCCGGCGTCCGGGACGGGTCGGCGGGCTCGCCGAGGCCGGCCGGGAAGACCAGGGCCAGCAGGGTCAGGCCGTACATCAGCAGCACGCCGATGAGCAGCTCGGTGGTGGCGTGATCGGGCCAGAAGGGGAAGTGCCGCTCCTTCTCGCGGACCTCCTCGCCCTCGAAGACGTGCTCGGTCACGCCCTGCATGCGCACCAGGCTGATGTGCAGCCCGAGGAGGACGAAGGCGGCGGTGGGCAGCACACCGATGTGGAGGATGAAGAACCGGGTCAGGGTGTTGGCGCCGATCTCGTCGCCGCCGCGCATCATGTGGGCGGCCACCGGCCCGACCCCGGGCAGGGCCTCCACGAGGTTGGCGGCCACCGTCACCCCCCAGTAGCTGAGCTGCTCGTAGACGAGGGAGTAGCCGGTGAAGCCGAAGGCGAGGGTGGTGAGCAGCAGGCCGGCGCCCACCATCCAGTTGAGCTGGCGCGGGTGGCGGTACGAGCCGGTGAAGTAGACCCGCAGCATGTGCAGGAAGAGGGCGGCGATCATCAGGTGGGAGGCCCAGTGGTGCAGCGAGCGGATGTACCAGCCGAAGCGGATCTGGCGGGTGATCGTGTCGACGCTGGCCCAGGCCTGCTCGGGGGAGGGCACGTAGTAGAAGGTCAGGGCGATGCCGGTGACGACCTGCACGGCGAAGAGGTAGGCCACCGTGCCGCCGAGGCAGAACCACCACTTCTTCAGGTGACGGGGCACCGGCTCGGCGCCGGCGTGGCGGATCAGCTCCCAGTCGAGGGGGAAGAGGTCGCTCCAGCGCCGCTGGCGGGGGGCGGCCTCGCCGGGCGCCTTCACCCGCGCCGTCTCCGCGGGGCCCGGACCTCCAGGTAGACCACCTGGCTCTCCTCGTCTATGATCAGCGGCGCCGGGTGCAGGCGCTGGCCGGCGTCGGCGGGGGGCCCGGAGACGGCGACCCCGTCGGCGTCGAAGACGCCGTTGTGACAGGGACAGAAGAAGCGCCTCTCCTGCGCCTCCCAGTGCACCTTGCACCCCAGGTGGGGGCAGGTGGAGCTGAAGGCCTGGAGGCCCTCCGGGGTGCGCCGCACCAGCACCTCGTTGCCCTCGAGGTCGAGGATGGTGCGCACCGTGTCGGCGGGGAAGGCCCCCACCGGCCCGACGAAGATCCGGCGCCGGCGGGAGGCTCGTCCCGAGGGCAGCAGGAAGCCCAGGAACTGGCCCGCCAGGGTGCCGTAGGAGGCCAGCAGTCCGGCGGCCATGAGCACCGACGCCAGCCAGGAGCGGCGCGACCGGCCGCCATGGTCCCGTGTGTCCGTCATGCCTCGTCCCTCCCGCCTGTAAGGATGCGCATTTCATGAATGGACCGCACATCCTCTACCTGCACTCCCACGACACCGGACGTTACGTCGCTCCCTGCGGGTACGCCGTGCCCACGCCGCACATCCAGCGGCTGGCCGGGGAGGGCGTCCTCTTCCGCCAGGCCTTCTGCGCCAACCCCACGTGCTCGCCGAGCCGGGCCAGCCTGCTCACCGGCCAGTGGGCCCACAGCTGCGGCATGGGCGGGCTCGTCAACCGCGGCTGGAGCCTGCCCCGCCCCGAGCGCCTGCTGCCGCGGGTCCTCGCCGCGGCGGGGTACCGCACGGTGCGCGCCGGTCTGCAGCACGTCGTCGCCGATCCCGCCGAAGGGGGCTACGAGCGCATCCTCGACGACGGCCGCCCGGTGGAGGAACGGGCCGCCGCCTTCCTCGGGGAGCGCCACGACCGCCCCTTCTTCCTCGACGTGGGCTTCACCGCCACCCATCGCCGGGGGCGCGGCTTCGACCCGCCCCCCGAGGGGGAGGAGCCCGCGGACCCGCGCCGCGTGCAGCCACCGGGGCCGCTGCCCGACGCCCCGGAGATCCGCCGGGACATGGCCTCCTACGTCGACGCGGCGCGCACCCTCGACCGGCAGATGGGGCGGGTCCTGGCGGCCCTGGAGGCCAGCGGCCTGAGCCGCGAGACGCTGGTGATCTGCACCACCGACCACGGCCTCGCCTTCCCGCTGATGAAGTGCCACCTCACCGACCACGGCATCGGCGTGATGCTGATCCTGCGGGGGCCGGGCGCTCTGAAGGGGGGCCGGACGGTCGACGGCCTGGCGAGCCAGATCGACCTCTTCCCGACGGTCTGCGAGGTCGCCGGCCTGGAGCGGCCGGACTGGCTCCAGGGCGTCTCCCTGCTGCCGCTGGTCGAGGGCCGGCGCGAGGTCCGGGAGGAGGTCTTCGCCGAGATCAACTACCACGTCTGCCACGAGCCCCAGCGCGCCGTGCGCACCCGCCGCTGGAAGTACATCCGCCGCCTCCACCCGCGCGCCCGTCCGGTCCTGCCCAACTGCGACGACAGCCCCAGCAAGGACTTCCTCCTGGCCCGCGGCTGGGGCCAGCGCGAGGAGGCCGCCGAGAGGCTCTACGACCTGACCGCCGATCCCCTGGAGCAGCGCAACGTCGCCGCCGACGCCGCCCACGGGGAGGCGCTGGACGAGATGCGCGGACGCCTGGAGCGCTGGCAGCGGGAGACCGGCGATCCCCTGCTCGACCGGCCCTTCCTCGAGCCCCCGGCCTCCGCCGTCGTCGCCGACCCGGGCGCCCTGTCGCCGCGGACGGCGCCCACTTTCCCGGCGCGGGAGTTCCTCGAGGCGCAGGCCGGCGGCTGAAGCGGACCCGGGGCGGTGCCCCGACCCGCCCCGGACCCCGGGCTCGAGGCGCGGCCGGCTCGCTGAAGCCACATACCGCCATCCGTCCGCCTCGTCCCCGGGCCGCCCCGGTTCACAGGCACGGAGGGATCTCCAGCCGGTGCCGCCCGTGGGCCGCCCACCGGCGGCGCTCCCAGCCCCGGTTCACGGGCACGGAGGGATCTCCAGCCGGTGCCGCCCGTGGGCCGATGGCCGGCGGCGCTCGCCGCCGCGGTTCGCAGGGACGGGGGCCTCGGACCTATCCTTGCCGGAAACCAGCCTGCAATCCGCGGCTATTCCAGGAGGATCTACGTGAAGATCACCGATGTCGAAGTGATTCAGTTCCGCACCAGGAAGCGGGGTCGGGAGGCCGGCTCCCGCTGGGGCTACGGCGTATGGATCGGCGACGACGAGGTCGAGAGCACGACTTCCATCACCCGGATTTCGACGGACGAGGGCGTCACGGGGCACTTCTGGGGAGGGGACAGGGCCCGGGTGGAGGGACCGATCAAGCAGTTGCTGGTGGGGGAGGACCCTCTCGACAGCGAGAAGATCTGGCACTGGATGGACCAGTATGTCACCCGCAGCCGCGGTCTGGGGGAGCACGACGTGGGCAAGATCGACTGCGCCCTGTGGGATCTGAAGGGCCAGATCGCCGGCGTGCCGGTGTACCAGCTCCTTGGGGGAACGCGCGACAAGGTGGAGGCCTACGCCAGCACCGCTCCCAACCTCGGCGGGCCGGAGGACTACGCGGCCCTCGCCCGCAGCTGCGTGGAGCGCGGCTACCGCGCCTTCAAGATCCACGCCAACATCTTCTGGAACCCCCACACCCGCCAGCCGGCGCCCCAGCTGCCCGGCTTCCCCAGGGAGGACGTGGAGATCTGCCGCGCCGTGCGCGAGGCCGTGGGCGACGACATCACCCTGATGCTCGACCCCTTCGGCGTCTACACCCTGGAGGAGTCCCTGTGGGTGGCGCGGGAGCTGGAGGACCTCGACTTCTACTGGCTGGAGCACCCCATGGTGGAGACCCGGGTGGAGGCCTACCGCAAGCTGACGGAGCAGACGGAGATCGCCATCTGCTCGCCGGAGCACGTCGGCGGCGGCCCCTTCGCCCGGGCGGAGTGGCTCATGCAGCACGCCTGCGACATGGTCCGCACCGACATCAACTACGGCGGCATCACCGGCTGCTGGAAGCTGATCAACCTCTGCCAGCTCTACGGGGCCCAGTGCGAGCTGCACTTCGTCGGCGCCCCCCACCTGCACCTGGCGGCGGCGGCGCCGGAGGCGACCTGCCGCTACTACGAGCGCGGTCTCCTGCGCGCCGAGCTCGACTACGAGGAACTGCCGCCCCACCTGACCGCCCTCGACGACCCCATGGACGACGAGGGGTTCGTGCACGTGTCGCAGGAGCCGGGGCTGGGCATCGCCTACGACTGGGACTACATCGACGCCAACCGGGTGGACTGACGGAGCCTGCCGGGCAGAATCCGGCACGAGCCGGCCGTCCGCTACCATTCCAGGAGGATCCCGTGAAGATCACCGACGTGGAAGTGATTCGGTTCCGCACGACAAGACATGGCCGGGGAGAGACCACCCGCTCGATCATCCGGATCTCGACCGACGAAGGAGTCCGAGGTCACATCCCGGGCGGCGACAAGGACAGGGTGGAGGGGTCCATCAAGGGTGTGCTCGTCGGGGAGAACCCCCTGAACAGCGAGAAGATCTGGAACTGGATGGACCGCAGCCGCCTGGCGGAGAATGTGACGGGGCAGGTGGACTGCGCCCTGTGGGACCTGAAGGGCCAGATCGCCGGCGTGCCGGTGTACCAGCTCCTCGGGGGGACCCGCGAGAAGGTCGAGGCCTACGCCAGCACCGCTCCCGACCTCGGCGGGCCCGAGGTCTACACGGCCCTCGCGCGCAGCTGCGTGGAGCGCGGCTACCGCGCCTTCAAGATCCACGCCCACATCTTCCGGAACCCCCACACCCGCCAGCCGGAGCGCCACCAGCCGGGCTTCCCGAAGGAGGACGTGGAGATCTGCCGCGCCGTGCGCGAGGCCGTGGGCGACGACATCACCCTGATGCTCGACCCCTTCGGCGTCTACACCCTGGAGGAGTCCCTGTGGGTGGCGCGGGAGCTGGAGGACCTCGACTTCTACTGGTTCGAGCACCCCATGGTGGAGACCCGGGTGGAGGCCTACCGCAAGCTGACGGAGCAGACGCGGATCGCCATCTGCTCCCCCGAGCACGTCGGCGGCGGCCCCTTCGCCCGGGCGGAGTGGTTGTTGCAGCGCGCCTGCGACATGGTGCGCATCGACGTCAACTACGGGGGCATCACCGGCTGCTGGAAGCTGATCAACCTCTGCCAGCTCTACGGCGCCCAGTGCGAGCTGCACTTCGTCGGCGCCCCGCACCTGCACCTGGCGGCGGCGGCGCCGGAGGCGACCTGCCGCTACTACGAGCGCGGTCTCCTGCACGCCGGGTTCGACTACGAGTGGGTGCCCCCCCACCTGACGGCGTTGCCGGACCCCATGGACGACGAGGGGTTCGTCCACGTACCGCGGGAGCCGGGGCTGGGCATCGCCTACGACTGGGACTACATCGAGGCGAACCGGGTGGACTGACGGCGGTTCTGCCGGACCGCCGGCCATGGCGACCGATCCCCTGGATACGCGCATCCGCCAGCAGGCATTCGACTGGCTCGCGGAGCAGGTCGAGGTCCACGGCGACGTGCTGCCGCACCGACTGCTCGTCGGAGGCTTCGAGTGCGAGGGCCGGCGAATCTATCTGCTGGGGCGCAAGGGTATCTTCAAGCCCCGGGACCTGAGGCTCCCCTTGTCCATCACCACCTCGCCGTCGAGGCAGTACAAGGACCGCTTCTCCAGAGGGTTGCTGCACTACAAGTACCGCGGCACCGACCCGTCCCATCCCGACAACGAGGGCCTTCGCCGGGCCATGGTCGAGCGCGTGCCCCTGGTCTACTTCCACGGCATCGTCAAGGGGAGGTACGTGGCGGCCTGGCCGGTCTTCATCGTCCACGCCAACCCCGCCGACCTGACCTTCCACGTGGCCGTCGACCACGTCGGCACGCTCGACCTCGGCACGGCCGACGGGGTCGCCGACCCCGGCGAGGAGGGCCGCCGTCTGTGGGTGACGCGGGAGTTCCGCCAGCGGCTGCGCCAGCAAGGATTCCGGCAACTGGTGCTGCGCGCCTACCGCGGCCAGTGCAGTCTCTGCCGGCTGCGCCACGAGGAGCTGCTCGACGCCGCCCATATCACCCCCTACGGAGGCGGCGGCGAGCAGGAGGTGAGCAACGGCCTCGCCCTCTGCAAGCTGCACCACGCCGCCTTCGACCGGCACTTCGTCGGCATCCGGGCCGACTACCGGGTCGAGGTGCGGGCCGACATCCGCGGCGAGTCCGACGGCCCCATGCTGCGCCACGGGCTCCAGGGCCTGCACGGGCAGCGGATCCAGCTGCCGCGCCCGTCCGAGTGGAGGCCCGACCCGGAGCGGCTGGCGCGGCGCTACGAGCGCTTCCGCGAGGCGGGGTGAGGACTGGTGGGCCGCTGAGGTCCTCTCCAGGGAGTGCAAGACCCGGGCCGTGACGACCGCGCCGGGGATGAGGGGCGGGACCTGCAAGGGGGCTGCTCGGCAGGTCTTGCGGGGCGGATGGCGGCGGCGGGAGCGAGGCCCTGCAGCAGTCCCTCGACCTTGCGATTCGCTCGTCCAGGTGGGTCTCAACGCCGGAGACTCTCTCGCTCAGCCCCTCTGTTGACACTGTCCATCCCGCCTGGCATCCTGACGCCATGCTCCTCGCCCTGACCCGCAAAGAGCTGCTCACCAACCTGCTCACCGCCCGTCTGGGTCTGATCCTGGTCTTCGCGGTGCTGCTCTGCGGGCTGGCGGCCCTGGCGGGCAGCCTCGACTTCTCGCAGCGGGTGCAGGACTACGAGGAGGAGGTGCGGCGGGTCGAGGAGCAGCTCGAGGAGGCGACGATCTACTCCGAGGTCCGGCCTCACGTCGTCGCCCCGCCGGAGCCGCTGTCGATCTTCAGCCGCGGCGTCGACAAGGGCGCCGGCCAGCGCCTGAGCATCCTGGTGCACTGGGTCGGATCCGGCTTGGTGCGCCTCGGCAGCGCCGACAACAACCTCATGAAGCGTTACGTCGAGATCGACTTCGCCACCGTCGTCCGGCTGCTCCTGAGCTTCATGGCCGTCATCCTCGGCTTCGACGCCATCTGCGGCGACCGCGAGCGGGGCACCCTGCGGCTGATGCTGGCCAACCCCGTCTCCCGGGGCGCCGTCGTAGGGGGCAAGCTCCTTGGGGGAGCCCTGACCCTGTGCGGGGCCATGGCCGCGGCCTTCCTGTTCTCGCTGCTCATCCTCTCCTTCAACCCGGACATCGCCTTCTCCGGCGCCGAGTGGATGCGGCTGGCGCTGCTCCTCGCCCTCAGCTGCCTCTTCCTGGTGCAGGTCTTCGCCATGAGCCTGGCGGTCTCCGCCTTCGTGCGCGGCTCGGCCACCTCCCTCATGCTCTGCCTCTTCGGCTGGCTGATCCTGAACCTGGGCTATGGGAACGTGCTGCCCTCCCTGAGCCGCTACGGCGTGCAGGAGCACACCTACCAGGACTTCCTCAACCAGAACAGCGAGGTGTGGGACGAGTACGGGCGCGAGATGGAGGAGTGGAAGAGCAGGAACCCGCCCCCGCCCGAGGTCTACCTGCGCGACATCAGGACCGGCCCCCGGAGACGGTACGGCCATCCCACCGGCTACGACTGGCTGGCGCGCTACAGCGCCCAGGCCCTGGAGCACCAGCTCGAGAACTCGCGCCGGATCAACCAGCTCCAGCAGGCCAACTCCGCCCCCCTGGCGCGCGAGGCCGCCCTGGTCGACGACTGGTCGATCCTGTCGCCCTTCACCAACTACCAGGTCCTCACCAAGCAGCTGGCCCGCACGACGCTGGACCACAAGTTCCGGCTGCGCGAGGCCGGCTACCGCTACCGCGCCACCTTCATCGACTTCCTGCGGGGGCGCGGCGCCTTCGCCAGCCGCCGCTGGTTCACCGACGATCCGCCCGGGCAGGAGCCCCTGCTGCCCGACCCGGAGGCCCTGACGCCGGAGGAGCTGGCCGCCGACAGCCCCTTCATGAAGGAGCGCATGGCCTGGGTCAAGCAGCAGGAGGCGATCGCCGCCCGGCAGGGGCGCCGCCTCGACCTGTCCGACCTGCCGGCCTTCGACCCGGGGTGGCGGGAACCCCTCTCGGCGACCCTGCGGCACATGACCCCGGGCCTGCTGGTGATGGTCCTGACCACGGCGGCGGCGGTGATGCTCGCGGTCTTCCGCTTCCTCCGCTACGCCCCGAGCTGAGGGGTTCGAGAGCTACTGCCGGCCCTGGCAGAGATCGCTGCACGAAGACGGCCGGCCGACCGGCCTGCAGGACCGGACCGCGGCCGTGTTCCCGCCGACAGAATGCCTGCCTGGGAATCCCTGGGAACGGAGGCGAGGATCGCCCCCCGGGGAGGACCGCCCCCCTGGCCCTGTGGGCACGATGGGGGGGCGGTCCGACCATGCGAGGAGCCCTTACGCATGGCTTGGGAGGCCTCCCGTGGTCAAGCTCCCGGTCAGGATGAACCTTCGCAAGGGCGCTGCCCGGCCCCCGGCATCTGACGGACCGAAGCGAACCAGAAGCCTTCCGGGCGCCTCCCCCGGGGCGGAGGGTTCAGCGCCGTGTCCCCGCTACTCCCGGTCCACCGCGGGAGCGCGGCGGAAGGCCCACAGGCAGATCAGGAAGGCGGCGGCCGTTTCCACCAGCAGGATGGAGATGGGCAGGTAGCTGCCGGCCACCGCCGAAGCCAGGGAGACCCGCACGCCGCCGAAGCGGGGGATGTCGCGGTGGTCGAGGGGGCGCTGGGAGACGTACTCGGGCAGGAAGAGGATGTGGGGCGAGTCGCGGTCGGCGGCGTCCAGGTCGCGGACGTAGCCGCGCAGGGTGCGCACGTACTCCTGGGCCGCCTTGACGAAGGCCCTGTAGCGCACCAGGCCGGTGCCCAGGAGCGCCTCCGCCGTGCCCTGGAAGGCGTACCCCGGAGAGATCAGCGACAGACCGCGGGTGACCTCGAACTGGCGGACCTCGCGCAGGCGGGCCTCCTCGTAGAGTTGGCGTTGTTCCTTCTCGGCCTCGTTGAGGCGCCGGGCGACCTCGCGCTCCACGGCGTAGTCGTCGACGGCGCCTTCCTCGCGCCCCCTCGGGGTCAGGCCCTCCAGGGACAGGTTGTCCCGGACCTCGCCCCAGTAGTCCCACACCCGGTTCCAGTCGGGCGCGGCCACGGCCCGGGCCCCCGCCAGGTAAGCGGCCTGGGGGATGACCACCACCAGGGCCGCCCAGATCACCATGAGCGTCACCAGGGCCGAAGCCGAGGTGCGGGCCCGGGCCGAGACGGCCATGGCCAGCAGCAGGAAGAAGGCGGCGTAGCAGAGGGTGCCCAGGAGGAACAGGGCCAGGGGGGCCAGGAGCTGGAGGTTGAGCTGCACCCCGCCCTGCAGCGCCAGGACGACGAGGCTCAGCGCCGCGCTCACGAGGACCGCGGCCAGCAGCGCCGCGAGGTGGGCCCCCAACTTGGCGGCCAGGATCCGGGCCCGGGAGATCGGGTGGATGAGCAGCAGGGCCAGGGTGCCCCGCTCGCGCTCGCCGGAGAGAGTGTCATAGGCCAGGGCGATGGCCAGGAAGGAGACGGCGATGCGCACGATGAGGGCCCAGTCGACGATCTCGAAGCGGTCCATCCAGTGGTTGACGGCCACCACCCGGCCGGTGCGGGCGATCCCGTCTCCGGAGGCGACGTCGAGGTAGACCGTGTCGGAGCTCCAGTCCTCCCCTCCCTCGACCATGAAACCGGTCTCCAGGGGCCGCATGTGGATGCGGTACGAGGTGTCGAGCAGCTTGCCCAGGTCCGAGACCCCGTCGAAGCGGCGGGCGCTCTCGGCCTCGACGCGGCCGACCTCGTCCACCAGGCGCTCCGCCTTCCAGCCGTAGACCAGGCCGTTGGCGGCGAAGAAGGCGACGAGCAGCACCAGGCTGAGCTGGAAGCGCAGCGACTTCAGGTGGTCTTGGAGCTGATGGAGGAAGATCTCGAGCATCGAAGCCTCAGCTCGGGTCGTAGCGGAGGAAGCGGAAGACGGCGAGCATCACCGCCGCCGCCGTGGTCAGCACCATCACCAGCAGGCCCGGGGTCATGTGCAGCAGGGTCGCCGAGAGGGGCTCGCGCCAGCCCGGGTCGAAGGCCGGCAGGTCGGACAGGTCGAGGCGGCGGCCCTGGCGGGCGGCGACCACCTCCTGCTGCTTGACCCAGGCCATGCGCTGCTTCATGAAGGGGCTGTCGGCGGCCAGCTCCTCCGGCGCCAGGGCCTCCGGGTCGGGCAGCAGGGGCTCCTGCCCGGGCGGATCGTCGCTGAACCAGCGGCGGCTGGCGAAGGCGCCGCGCCCGCGCAGGAAGTCGACGAAGGTGGCGCGGTAGCGGTAGCCGGCCTCGCGCAGCCGGAACTTGTGGGCCAGGGTGGTGCGGGCCAGCTGCTTGGTGAGGACCTGGTAGTTGGTGAAGGGCGACAGGATCGACCAGTCGTCGACCAGGGTCGCCTCGCGCGCCAGGGGCGCGTAGTTGGCCTGCTGGAGCTGGTTGATCCGGTGCGAGGCGTCGAGCTGGCCCTCCAGGTCGCGGGCGTTGCGGCGCTGGCGCCAGGCGTAGCCCCGCGGATGGCCGTAGCGGCTGCGGGCGCCGGTGGTGATGTCGCGCAGGTAGACCTCGGGCGGAGGCGGGTTCTTGCTCTCCCACTCGTCCATCTCGCGCCGGTGCTCGGTCCGCACCTGGCGGTTCTGGTTGAGGAAGTCCTGGAAGGTGTGCTCCTCCACGCCGTAGCGGCTCAGGGAGGGCAGCATGTTGCCGTAGCCCAGGTTGAGGGTCAGCCAGCCGAAGAGGCAGAGCATGAGGGAGGTGGCCGAGCCGCGCACGAAGGCGGAGACCGCCAGGCTCATGGCGAAGACCTGCACCAGGAAGAGGCAGCTGGTGCCGAAGAGGACGGCCAGCCGCACCCACTCCGCGCCGGAGAAGGCGATGTCCGGGTTGAAGGAGAGGATGAGCAGCGAGAACAGGAAGGCCACGGCCATGGCCCCGCACAGGGAGATGGCTCCCCCCAGCAACTTGCCCCCCACCACGGCGCCCCGGGAGACGGGGTTGGCCAGCATCAGCCGCAGGGTGCCCCGCTCACGGTCGCCGCAGATGGCGTCGAAGCCGAGGATGACGGCCATGAAGCTCAGGAGCAGCCGCACCACGGTGGCGAAGTCGATCTCGACGAACCGCTTCATGAGCCGGTTGTCGGCGCTGCCGAGGCGGCCCATGCTGGCGCCGATCCAGTTCACCTGGATGCTCAGGCGCTGGCCGGCGCCCTTGTCGACGCCACGGCTGAAGATCGACAGCGGCTCGGGCGGGCCGACGACGTGGGGCCGGACCTCGGCGTAGATCGTCGCCTCCTCGAGCCCCTGGTCGACCCGCCGCACCTCCTCCTCGTAGTCCTGCACCCGCTGCGAGAAGTCGAGGCTGCCCGCCAGGGCCGCCAGCCCGCAGAGCAGCACCGCGAAGACCAGGATCAGACCCAGACGGGCGGTGAGCAGGTTGGTGAGCAGCTCTTTGCGGGTCAGGGCCAGGAGCATGATGTCAGGATCGAGAGGAAGGGGAACAGTGTCAACAGAAGTGCGCGGGCCCGGCGGCGGCACCCGGACGCGGGGCCGCCATCGACGTTCCGCTTCGCCCCGGAGGACCGGTCCAGCGCGCGATGTGTGCAGTCCCGCGGCCGCTCACACCATCTTGACACTGTTCAACCGGGCTCGAAATCTTCGAGCCCATGCCCGACTGGACCGGATACTCCAACATCGTCTGCATCTGGGCCTTCGCCGCTCTCGGGGCCATGGGGACCCGGTACGGTGATGGCGGCCGGGAGGGTGCCCGCTACTGGTGGGAAGAGGAGTCCACGGGCCCATCACTCTGAGGAGATCACCATGCTGACCGTCGGACCCGGTCCCGATCCCTACTTCGCCTACAAGATCCATCATGTCGACCGGGCGCGGACCGCCTGGGTCCTCTCCGAGGAGTTCGGCCTCTACGAGGCGCTGCGCGACGGCCCGGCCACGATCGCGGAGGTCGGCCGGCGGACCGGCCTTCAGGAGCGCCCCGCGGCGGTGCTCCTGGCAGCCAATGCCAGCCTCGGCATTCTCGGAACGGAGGACGACCGGTACTACATTTTCGAGATCATGCGCGAAATGGTCTTGGAGGGAGGCCGCGCCCGAACGGTGCCCAGGGCCCCGGACCCGGAGACGGACTGGTGGTACCGGATCATGAAGCAGGCCTTGCGCACCAACGCCCCGGTGCCGGAGGCCCTGCCCGACTGGGTGACCAATCCCAAGGGCGATGAAGACAGCACCGCCTTTGCCCCGGACCGCCACGGCTGGCGAGTGCTGTGGGGCCACGCCCTGGCCGAGGCCTTCGACTTTCGCCCCTTCCACACCGTGGCGGATCTGGGCGCCGCCACCGGCGGGGTGCTCGTCGGTCTGACCGAGCGCTGCCCGCACCTGCAGGGCATCGTCGTCGACCTGCCCTTCAGCCGCAAGACGGCCGAAGCCGCCATCCGCCAGAGCGAGGCCCGGGAGCGGGTCCGCTTTCACGCCGCCGACTTCTTCCGCGATCCCTTCCCCGAGGGGATCGACGTGTTCTTCATGTCCCACGTGATCCACGACTGGGACGCCGAGCACTGCATCCGGCTGCTGCGCCGGTGTCACGAGGCGCTGCCCGCCGGCTCGCCGGTGCTGGTGCAGGAGTACCTGCTCAACGACGACAAGAGCGCCGGCCTGATCGCGGTCTTTCAGTGGTTCGGTCTGATGTTCGGCACCATCGGCGACCAGCGCACGGGGCCCGAGATCGAGGCGCTGATGGCGGAGGCCGGCTTCGGCGAGACCGAGTGCCGCCGCCTCGACCACGAGCAGGGGATCGTCATCGGCTGGAAGCGGTAGCGAACTCGTGATACAGATCGAGGGGCTCGAGAAGCGGTTCGCCCGGAACGTGGGGCATCCCGCTCTGTGGCGCCGGATTCTCGGGCGCTATCGGACCGTGCCGGTCGTCGCCATCGACGGCCTCGACCTGCACGTGGAGCAGGGCCGGTTCTTCAGCCTCCTGGGACCCAACGGCGCGGGCAAGACCAGCACGGTCAGGGTCCTGTGCACGCTGTTGCTTCCGGACGCGGGCAGCTGCCGTGTCGCCGGCTACGACGTGGCCACCCAGCCGCGCGAGGTGCGCCGCAACATCGGCGTGTCGATCCGCGGGGAGCGCAGCGTCTACTGGAAGATCACCGGCCGCCAGAACCTGCGCTACTTCGCCGGCCTCTACGGGATGCGCGGCGAGGCGGTGCGGCGCCGGATCGGCGAGGTGACGGAGCTGGTGGGCCTGACCGGGCGCATCGACGACTACGTGGAGCGCTACTCCATGGGCATGAAGCAGCGGCTGGCCATCGCCGTCTCGCTGCTGCACCGGCCGCCGGTGCTGCTCCTCGACGAGCCGACGATCGGCCTTGATCCCAACGGGGCCAGGGCCCTCCGGAGCCTGCTGAGAGACCTCTGCAAGGAGGAGGGCGTGACCATCTTCTACACGACCCACTACCTCCACGAGGCGGAGGAACTGTCCGATCGCCTGGCGATCATCCACGAGGGCCGCAAGGTCCTCGAAGGATCGCCCGACGAGGTGCGCAGCGCCCTTGGCGACAACCGCATCGTCGAGGTGCAACTGGCACCCGGCGCCGAGACGTCGGTGGACTCACTCCGGAACCACGCCATGGTGCAGAGGGTGATCTCGGAGAACCGCCAGCCGACGGTGATCACGGTGCGCCTGGAGATGAAGGAGGCGATCGAGTCGGTCGTGGAGATCGCCGCCGCCGAGGGATTCGCCAACGGGCGGGTCCTGGGCATCAGCCTCGTGCGGCCAACCCTCGAAGACGTCTTCGCCTCGGTGACCGGGGAGACCCGCCGGTGAGCGCGGATCGCCACGCCCTGCCCGGCCACGTGTCGTGGTATCTCCATGACGCGGCCTCAACCGCGCAGCGCATGGTGCTGCGGATGCGGCGCTATCCCAGCTGGCTCCTCAATCTTGGACTCGGTCCGATACTGATGATCCTGCCCTTCGTCTTTCTCGGGGACACCCTCGTGGGCAAGGGCCGGCCGCTGACGGGGTCCGCCTTCGGCGACTACGACTACGGCGGTTACGTCGGTTACCTGGCCGTGCCCCTGATCGCCGTGGCCCTGTCGAACACGGTGTTCTCGTGGCTCGGCAATCTCCTGAGGATGGAGCGCCGCTCAGGTACCCTCGAGCGGGTGCTCGTGTCGGCCCAGTTCCCGTCCGCTCTCTTCCTGGGCACCGCCCTCGGCCACCTGTTCTACATGGGACTGTTCGTGGCCGCCACGGTCCTGCTGCTGCAGATCTGGATCCCCCTCGACTTCAACATCGACTATCCCGCGGCGGCGGCGGCGATCTTCCTGCATCTGGCGGTCACCTACGGACTCGCCTTCGCCCTGTCGAGCGCCCTGCTGCGGATCGCCGACAGCTGGGCGGTGCAGCTGGTGATTTCCAAGGGCGTCCTGGCCCTGCTCTCCGGCGCCACCTTCCCCATCGCGATCTATCCCGAGTGGCTGCAGACGATCGCCCGCCTCGTGCCCTTCACCTGGGCCTTTGATCTGGAGCGCCGGTCCCTGCTGCGGGCGGAGCCCCTCGCTGAGATGGCGCCGGACCTGGCGGTGCTGGCCGGCATGACCGTGCTCTGCTGGATCGTCGGTTTCGTCTCTCTCGGCCGGGAACTGAACGCCGCACGCCGGACCGGCGTCCTGGGGAGTTTCTGAGGATGCCGGCGGCCGTCCTCTCTCCCGGCGGCGCGAGGCAGGAGCTTCGCGCTCTCTGCCTGGCGACGCTGCACCAGCTCCTCGTCGAGAGCCGCTACCGCGTCAAGTTCGGCATCGATCTGCTCGGCCATCTCCTCGCGACGCTGCCCATCCTGCTCACGGCCTGGGCCTTCTCCGACGGCCGCGCTTCCGACCGGCTGGCGGAGCTCACGGGCCTGCCGGACCAGTTCACCTTCATGATGCTCGGCCTCATCGCCTTCACGGCCCTGGGCATCGGCAACATGGTCCTCCTCGAGACCCACGTCGCCGGCGGTCTGGCCACGGAGATGACGACCGGCACGCTGGAGCGGCTGTTCACGATGCCCGTCCACCGCCTCAGCCTGGTCCTCGGGATCGGCCTCTACTACCTCGTCCTGTTCTGCTACCAGTCCCTCACATTGTTCGCCGGGGCGGCCCTGCTCGTCGGGTTCGAGCCCGCGGTCACGGCCGGCGGTCTGCTCCAGGCGGCCCTGGCCCTGTTCATGCTGCTGGCGCTGAACCTGTTCCTGGGGATCGCGGCGGCCGGCCTCGTCATGGCCTTCAAGGACCACACCGTCTCCGTCCTGCTCTTTCCCCGCCCCATGGCCATGCTGAGCGGCGCCTACTTCCTTGTCGAGCTGATCCCCAATCCCTTCCGGTGGCTGGCTTGGGCGAACCCCGTCGCCTGGGCCATCGATCTCTTTCGCGGCGCCCTCACCGGGACGACGCTCCTGGCCCCTTCGGTGGAAGCGGGAATGGCCATCGTCGCCGGCATGGTGGCGGGCGTCGGCCTCGTTTCCGTTCTCCTCTTCCGCCGCATGATGGTCCGTCTCGAACGCACGGGTTCGCTGGCCCTGTTCTGATCGTCGGGGAGGGATGGCACTCCATCACCTGAGGCTCAACGTCTCCGACCTCTCCCGGTCGAGGGCCTTCTACGCGCCCATGCTGCAGTGGCTTGGATTTCACGAACTCGACCCCCACTTGGGCACCGAGGGCCGGGTCGACCGCCACAGATTCCAGAAGGGCGAGTTTGTCTTCCTGTTGAGCGAGGCGGATCCGGGGTTGGAGCACAACCGGGGTTCGGTGGGGCTCCACCATCTGGCGTTCTCGGTGCCCAGTCGCGGCCATGTGGACGCCTTCTACCAGGAGGTACTCCTCGATCTGCCCGGCGTGGTGGTCGAGGACCCACCCGTGGACTGTCCCGAGTACAGGGAAGGCTACTACGCCACGTACTTTCTCGATCCGGACGGGATCAAGCTGGAGGTCACCTTCACGCCATGATCAAGCGCTATCCCGGACATGCAGTGGGGAGAAGCGAGTCCGTCGAGCACAATGGAATTGTGTACACCGCCGTCATCGCATCCGACCTGTCGCTGGACCTGAAGGGTCAGACCGAGCAGGCCCTGGCCCAGCTGGACCGGAACCTCGCCGAGGCCGGGACCGACAGAAGCCGCTTGCTCTCCGTGACGGTCTACCTGACCGACATCTCCCGGAAGCCGATTCTGAACCAGGTGTGGGATGCCTGGATCGGCGAGGAAGACTGGCCCCAACGAGCCTGCGTGGAGGTGAAGCTCGAAGGGGCTACCGAGGTCGAGATCGTCGCCGTGGCGGCGAAACAGGATTCCTCCGCTCATTCGGCAACTCCGATCCACGCGGAACCGTAGTCGTTCCCGGGGTCGCGGTACACGCTGTGAACGTGATCCGGGGGGTCCTCGCCGTTCTGAGGCGAGTACTCGAGCACCAGCGACGGACCGGTGACGCGGAAGTACGCGGCGCCCAGCACACCCAGCGGTCCCCACCAACCGAAAAACGTGTCGTCGATCTCCGCCGCCACGGTCTCCATCTTCACGGCAAAGTCGTCATCGTTCATGAACCCCAGCCGCGCGGTGATCACGCCGAGGAGCAGCTCCTTCTGCGCCTCCGTCAGGTCACGGCCCTTGATGCCTTCCCGGTCGACGACTCTCCCATACTCCCCGGGCCCGAGCAACAAACCGATGGGCTGATCTCCGCGTATGGCCAGTCTTCTCTGATCCTCCGTGAGGCTCTCCATGAAGGCCTGCGCCGCGGCGGCTTCCTTGTGCGTGAGGAAGATCTCCTCCCCCTCGTGGATCACGCGGAGTGGCTGGCCGCCGGTGAGCATCGGCGAAAAGGAGAGGTCCGGGCCGAAGACGGTGGCGTTGATGGCGAGGTGGTGACCGCCGAACTGAAACATCCAGGGCTCGGTCGTGGAAGGCGCACCAAGAAAAGCGAAGCAGTAGAACTGGCTGCCGTATTTCATGAGGCGCAACCAGTCACCTGGGACCAGCGTTTCTTCCGCAGCCAGTTGATGGACGATGTTCCGGACGCCCTCTTCGCTCAGAAGCTCGGCGAGGAGGTTGTCCAGATTCGCCCGCTGCGAATCCGAGAGTGCACCGAGCCTCAGGCCGCCTCGCGGAACCATGCTCTCGGGGAAGTTGGACCAGTTCGAACGCTGTGCGTTGTCGGTAAACGCATACGTTGCCGCTTGTCTCTGGTTGTCGTTGAGCGAGCCAAGGAGGTGAGTTGCAGCCGCCACGATAGCCGCGGTCTTCTCATCCGCGGGGGGCACTCGGTACGAGCGACGGAGAGTGATCTCTACCGGCGAGGAGTCCACTCCAAAGAACATGCGCGCCCCGGTGTGGGGATTCAGAGCCAGGAAGAGAGCGAATGCGGTGAAGACGGCGGCCACCCCGAGGATGCAGACAAGGACGCGTTTCATGGTATTCCGATCAGACATGGGGACTATCCCTGGTCGATGGAGTGCTCGCCGGATGGCCGTACCCTGGCCGCCGCGGGAGGCCCGAGGTTCCATCCCGGCTTGTCAGGAACCCATTGGAAGCCGAGGAGTGAAGCCCCCGAGTCCCGGGGCTCCACTGGTGTGAGGGTGCAGGCGATGCGGGCATAGTAGAAGGCGCTCAGCCCCTCGAACCCGGAGTCGGTGCCGACGATCAGCCACAGCCGCCCTTTGCCGTCGGCGGTGACCTTCACCGGACTGGCGGAGTTGTCGAGGGTTTTGATGCGGTACTCCTCGCCGGGAGAGCCGCCGATGCCGACGAGGCCGGCCAGGACGTTGGTGGCCAGATCCAGGGTGAGAACGGCGGCGTACTCCGCGTCGGGCTCGAGGCCGTCGACCTGCCTCTTGTAGAACGGGAACAGGTCGTCGCTGCGGTTGTGTCCCTGCATGTAGAGGCCGTTGCCGTCGACCCCGTCCGGCAGGGGGCGATGCCGGGAGTCGAGCTCGTAGATCGGCGGGTCGAAGTCCACCGGCAGGTCGGCGAAGCCGGCGGTCCAGCCTTCGGCGCCGTCTTCAAAGGCAAAGCTGAACTCGGCCTCGACGGCCTCCTGCTCGTCTGCCTCCTGGGTGGAGGCGCAGCAGACGGTCACGGCACAGGCTAGGAGCAGGGCCGCCGGGATGCGGTTCGGGCGCCGGGTCGGTCTCTTGCAGGTCACGGGTCTTCCTCCATCGGGCTGTCCACGTGGTGCACGTAAGATACCCCGCCGTTGCCCATGCGACCGTGGATCAGTGCAGGCTTAGAGCGTTTCGTGGTGCCGGATCAACGGGGCAGCGCCCAGTCCCGTCAGCTTGACCCGGTGCCGAAGCCCCTTTCATCTTGACGGGCGCCCCATCTCCCGCCCTTCCCCCTCCGGCAAAGGTCCATCGATGAGCTCCATCCAGATACGCGAAGGTCTGCAGAGCGACTATCCCGACGTGTACACCCCCGCGGCCCTCGCCGCCCTCGGAGCGCTGGCTCCCTTCAACCAGGAGCAGAAGGCGGTCATGGCCGAGCGCATGGAGCGGCGGGAGGCGCGGGCCCGGTACCGGGAGCGCATCGCCTTTCTCGAAGAGGACGACTGCATTCCCCGGACCCCCATCCGCGTGGGCGAGGCCCGGCGGGGCGAGTTCATCGGCTCGGAGATCCCCGCCGACCTGCGGCGCCAGTGGATCCAGGGGACCGGCCCCGCCTGCAAGCCGCGGTCGCCGGTGGAGCGCAGCATCCGCAACGTCGCCTACGCCCTGCTCTCCGGCGCCGACGGCTGGATGTTCGACGGCGAGGACGCCCTCGGCCAGATCACCACCATGTCCCTCGACAACCAGCGGAACCTGGCCCTGGCCATCCGCCGGGATCCGGTCTTCCTGCAGGCGGCGGAGCAGGTGGCGGCGGAGATGAACGAGTGGGCCTCCGGCTTCTTCGGCCGCGGGATCGTCGACGACTGGGAGGGGCAGCTCGGCTTCACCACGAAGATCTTCCGCGCCCGGGGGCTGCATCTCGACGACCGCCACACGCGGGACGGAGAGGGGGCGGCGCTGTCGGCCTCGATCGTCGACCTCGCCCTGTACGTGGCCAACAACCACGAGGAGCTTCAGGGGGCCGGCTCCTCCATCGTCCTCTACCTGCCGAAGATCCAGACCGCCGGCGAGGCCGCCCTGTGGGCGGAGATGCTCGACGCCCTGGAGGCCCACCTCGGGCTGGACCAGGGGACCGTCAAGGTCTACGTCCTCGTGGAGCAGCTCGAGGCGACCTTCCAGCTCATGGAGATCCGCGCCGCCCTGGGCCGCCACTTCGCCGGCTTCAACACCGGCCGCTGGGACTACATCAACAGCGTCTCCGACGCCATGGCCTGGGACCCGGGGTTCGTCAACCCCGACATCGAGGCGATCACCATGACCTACGGGTACATGCGCAACTACGAGGACCGCGTCCGCCGGGCCGTCAACACCGCCGACCGGGCCGGCGGCTTCGCCCTCTGGCAGGGGGGCATGGAGCCGAACATTCCGGTGGGGTCGGAGGAGGGGGTGGCGCTGAGCATGGAGAAGGCCGTGGCCGGCGCCGAGCGCGAGCAGCGCGAGGGGGCCAGCGGCAAGTGGGTGGCTCACTGGAAGATGGTCCACATCGTGCGGCCCGTGTGGGAGAGGGCGGGGGAGGAGAACCAGCTCGGCCGGCGTTTCCCGCCCCTCACCTACACCGAGGAGGACGCCGACGGCCTGACCCTGCTGGAGCCGGCGCCGCGCACGGTCCGGGGCGCCCGCAACCTGATCAGCGTCGCCGCCCAGTACGGCAACGCCTTCGGCCAGGGCTTCCAGGCGGCGGCGTTGAAGCCGGCCGACTTCTTCGGCGACGACGACATCCTCTACCTCATGGAGGACATGGCCACCGGCGAGATCCGCCTGAGCATCCTCTGGGAGTGGCTCCACAAGGGCGGCCGCCTCACCGACGCCGACGAGGGGACGGGAGCGGGGGAGGGAGACGCCTTCGACCTGGAGCTGTTCCGCCGGCTGCTGGAGGAGGAGTTCGAGAAGCTGCAGAGCGCGGGAGACCGGGACGTGCACGACGACTCCAAGGGGACGACGCTGCCCATCGCCCGCGAGATCGTCGAGAGCTACGTGCTGTGGGAGACCAAGGCGCCCTGGTACATCGACCTGCTGAACATCAACCTGAACAACCACGACCTGGCGAAGGCGAAGGAGCGGATCCGTCTGTACTCGCAGGCCTTCGCCCGGGACGGTACGAGGATCACGGAGAACCTTGACTTCGACCCCGGTCCCTGAGTCAGTCGCGTCCGAGCAGTCGCCCGAGCGGGTTGCGCGCCTGTTGGCGGGCGCCGCCCTCGTGGCCTCGCCCCTTGAACTGTTGGCGAGGCACGTCCGCCGGTCAGGGGGTTCGGCCCGGCTTCCGGCACCTGCGTCCGCCCCGCGGGGGCAGCATCCGGCGAGTGATGTCCGGCGGTCGGCGGGGGCAGTCCTGCCGCCGGCGAGGGTTGCCGCGCGGACGGCGGGCGCAATTCTGCCGCCGGCGAGGGTTTGCCGGTGGCTCTCGATCGCCGCCCTGCAGCTGGCGCTGGCCGCCGCCCCGGCGGGCGCCGAGCCTCCGGACGAGGAAGCGATCCCCCTGAGCGGATGGCGGGCCCTGGCCGTGCCCGTCTCCGGCATCACCGTCGACGGTCGCTTGGACGACTGGCCGGCGGAGATCCCCGTCCACCCGATCCGCAGCAACACCAACGCCTACGGCGAGACCGACATCAGCGGCGCCGACCTGGACGCGAGTCTGGACTTCTCCCCCTCCTTCCGCGCCGGGTACAGCCTCGAGGAGCAGCGGGTCTACGTGGCCGTCGAGGTGCGCGACGACAGCGTCCACGCGAGGCAGACCGGCCACCAGGACACGGACGCCCTGGAGATCTACCTCGCCGCGCGGCCCGGCGCGGAGCCGGTCTACTACGTGCTCTGTCCGCCGGGGGGCGCGTACGGGCCCGGACGGCCGAACCCCTCCGTGCTCGTCCCCGCCCTTGGCGAGATGCCGCTGGACCGTTCCGGCTCGCGGGGGGCGGTGGGACGGGAGGGCGGGACCACCATCTACGAGTGGTCCCTGGAGCTTCTCGGCGATTCCCTCGAGGACTTGGTCGAGCTGCGCCCGGGGATGACCCTCGGCTTCGACGTGGCGGCCGTCGACCAGGACTCGGAGACCGGCACCGCCGCCTGGGTCTCCTGGACCCCGCCGACCCGCAAGTTCTCCGGTGGCGGCCGCATCGGCGGGCTGGTGCTGGGCAGGGGAGGGGGGGACCTCGGCGCGGTGACGCTGCGGGTACAGGACGAGGCCGGCGAGGCCCTGGCCGGCGCCTGGTTCGAGCTTTGGCAGGACGAGACCAAAGTGACGGCGGCCCTCACCGATGCCCGGGGCCGCTCTTCCGCAGCCGTCCCGGAGGGGACGTACGAGATCCGCGTGGCCGGCCACGGCTTCCACACGCAGGTCCTGGAACGCCGCGTCGCCCGCGATACTCCCGTGGACCTCGATGTGGTCCTGAAGGACCTGGGGACCCGCTTCCACGTGGACGACGACGCGTCCCCGGGAGGCGACGGCAGCGAGGCCCGCCCCTTCGCAACGATCGCCGCGGCCCTGGCCATCTGCAGCCCCGGGGACACGGTGCAGCTCGCCCCGGGCACCTACCACCAGCCCCTGGAGCTGATCCCTCACGTCACCATCCTCGGCGCCGGCCACGACCGCACCCGGGTCGCCGGCGAGGCCCACTGGGGCCTGGGCCTGCGCCCCTTGATCACCTACTACGGGGGCCGGGGGGAGGACATGTGGGCCGTGCACCGGCCCGGCGTGACCATGGCCGGGTTCACCCTGGACGGCGGCGGCGAGTACCCCGACCGCACGGCGGAGGAGGTCTCCGACCTGCTGGCCGTGGTGACCGCCATCGGGCACCGCACCCTGGGGACCTACGCCACGGAAGAGGACGCGGCCGTGGTGCGGGAGCTTCTCGAAGCCCGTCCGGGCCTGGCCTCGGCGCGGATCCACGCGCCCGGCGCCTGGCCGGGGGGCAGCACCCTGCTGCACCGCGTGGTCAGCATCTACGACGATGCCAGCGACGCCGAGCACGAGATCGCCCGGCTGCTCATCGAGCACGGCGCCGACGTCAACGCCCTCGGCGGCCAGGCCCGCGGCCGGGGCGAGACCGCCCTCGGCTATGCCGGCTTCTTCGGCGATTCCCGCCTGGTCCGGCTCTACCTCGCCCACGGCGGCGATCCCAACCGGCCGGGCGCGTCCGGCCTGACGCCCCTGGACGTCACCGCCCACGAGGGATCCCACGTGCAGGGGAGCACCACCCACATCCCGGCCCTGGAAGCCCTGATCGAGGCCGGCGGCCGCCACGACCCGGGCCACCTCGTCCTCCTGCGCCACATCTCCCGGCTCGAGTCCGACCTCGACGCGGACCCGGCTCTCGTCAACGCCACCATCCCCCTGCGGCACGCCCGGGACGAGCAGGGCACGCCGCTTCACGAGGCCGCCGACGGCTGCGACGCCGAAATCGCCGGGATGCTGCTGGACCGGGGCGCCGACGTGGACGCCCTCGACACCATGGGACAGACGCCCCTGCAGAGGGCCGCGCGCCGGGGCTGCGGCCGGGACCTGGGGGATGGAGGCCGCGAGTTCCTGGAGCTGCTCTTCGAGCGGGGCTCGGTGGACCTGACCGCCGCCGTGGTCCTGGGCGACGCCGCGCGGGTGGCGGCGATCCTCGAGGCCGACCCGGGGTCCGTCGACGCCGCCGACCCCGACGGCTGGACGCCGCTGGACGTCGCCGTGGACAAGGGGCGCGGGGAGATCGAGGCGCTCCTGCGCGCCGCCGGCGCCCCCTTCGGCCAGAACGTGGAGGCCATGCTCCGCGAGGCGCCCTCCGGGCACGGCGTCCGCCGGGTGATGGCCCGCTCCGACATGGAGAGCGACGAGCCGGGGTACCTCCACGTGGAGCCCTCGGAGTCCCTCGACATCCGCGGCCCGATCACCCTCGCCGCCTGGGTCTACCGGGTCGACGACGGCGGCACCGCCATCGGCAAGTGGCGGCAGCTCGACGAGGCTTGGTCCTACGTCCTCCACCTGTCCTCGGACGACGGCTTCCACCTGCACTGGGAGGACGGGACCCAGTCGAACCTCACCGACTTCGCCATCCCCTACCACCAGTGGGCCCACGTGGCGGCCACCTGGGACGGCTCGCGCATGGCGGTCTACGTCAACGGCGAGCAGGCGACGCGGATGCGCGTCCCAGCCGGCAAGCGCATCGCCTCGACCGGCAACCCGGTCTGGATCGGCTCCAGCGGCTACGGGGACCGCACGCCGGGGCTGATCGACGACGTGCAGATCTGGAACGTGGCGCGCACGCCGGAGCAGATCCGGGAGTCGATGCTGCACGGCCTGGGCGGCGACGAGCCGGGCCTGGCGGGCTGGTGGCCCATGGACGCGCCCCGGCCCCTGGCCGACGGCTCGCCCCACGGCAACCACGGGCGGCTGCAGGGCGTGGCCCGGGTGCAGGCCGACGGGGTTCCCGTCGGCGAGGTCCACGCGCCGGAACAGGCCCTGTGGCTGCTGGCGCCTGCGGCCCCCCGTGCGGCCGGGGGACACGACCGGCCGCAGGAGCCGCCCGTCGGGCGCACCGCCTTCGCCGTGCCGGTGTCGGGCATCACCGTCGACGGCCGTCTCGACGACTGGCCCGCCGACATGCCGGTCTACCGGCCGCGCGAGATCACCGGCGCCTACGGCTCCACCGACCTGACCGGCACCGACCTCGACGAGAGCGCCGACTTCAGCCCCTCCTTCCGGGTCGGCTACAGCCTTCAGGAGCAGCGCGTCTACGTCGCCATCGAGGCGCGGGACGACCGCGTCCACGTGACCCACCGCAACGTGCGCTCCACCGACGCGGGGGAGGTCTACCTCGGCGGACGCCTGAACACGGCGCCCTTCTGTTACAGCCTGGTCCCGCCCGGGGGCAGCTATCGGCCGGCGGGCAACCCGCTGGTCAGCTTCGACGACTGGGACGAGGAGTGGCCGGCGGAGCGCGTGGGGGCGGAGATCGTCTTCGGGCGCGCCGGAGACGTGAGCGTGTACGAGTGGTCGCTGCCGGCCCTCGGGGCCACGCCGGAGGACGTGGCCGCTCTCGCCCCGGGGCAGATCCTGCCCTTCGATCTGGTCGCCGTCGACAGCGACAGGCCCGGCGACACCTCGGCCTGGATCGCCTGGGGCCGGGGCCGGCCCAAGAGCCGGTTGGAGCACATGGGCCGGCTGGTCCTGGCGGGGTCCAACCTGGGGACCCTGGAGGTGCGGGCCCTCTCCTCGGATGCACCCGTGGCCGGGGCCGGCCTCGAGTTGTGGCGCGACGGGGTGCTGGTGCTGGCCGACGAGACCGACGGCGGCGGCCTGGCGCGGCACTGGCTGCCCCCGGGCCGGTACACCCTCGCCGCCGCCCCGCGCGGGTACCAACCCTACAGGCGCCAGTTGGAGATCCCCGCCGGCGCTTCGGCGCAGGTGACCGCGCCGCTCCAGGATCGGGGCACGCGGTTCCACGTGGACGACGACGCGTCCCCCGGCGGCGACGGCAGCGCCGGGCACCCCTTCGGGACGATCCAGGAGGCCCTGAACGCCGTCAGCTACGGCGACACGGTGCAGCTGGCGCCCGGCGTCTACAGCCGGCCCCTGGAGCTGATCAGCGGCGTCACCATCCTCGGCGCCGGCCCCGATCGCACGCGGGTCACGGGGGAGGCCCACTGGGGCCTGGCCCAGCGCCCCTTCATCGGCTACTACAACGGCCTGTGGAACGTGGAGCTGCGCGACGTGGTCATGGACGGCTTCACCCTCGAGCATGGGGAGAGCTATCCGGCGCGGCCGGCGCGGGAGGTCGCGGACGGGCTCGCCCTGGCCATGGCCGTGGACGCCGCCGACGCGGCCACCGTCCGGGCCGTTCTCCAGCGCGCGCCCGGCGCGGCCTCGGACCGCATCCTGTCCCCCGACGCCGACCCCCGGGGCAGCACCTTCCTGCACCGCATCGTCAGCGTCTACGCCGACGCCACCGACGCCGAGCACGAGATCGCCCGGCTGCTGATCGAGCACGGCGCCGACGTCAACGCCCTCGGCGGCCAGGCCCGGGGCCGCGGCGAGACCGCCCTCGGCTACGCCGGGTTCTTCGCCGACTCCCGCCTGGTGGAGCTCTACCTCGCCCACGGCGCCGACCCCAACCGCGTCAACCCGACCGGGGGAACCCCCGTCGACGCCACCGCCCGCGAGGGGTCGCACCAGCGCAACCGGCCGACCTTCATCCCCGCCTTCGAGGCCCTGGTCCGGGGGGGAGGCCGCTACCACCTGGGCCACCTCGTCCTGCTGGGACACACGGAGCGCCTCGTGGCCGATCTGGACGAGGACCCCGGTCTCGTGGACGAGCCGGTCCCCCTCCGCTACGAGCCGGACGTGCGCGCCACCCCCCTCCATCAGGCCGTCAACACCCACGACGAGGAGATCGCCCGGCTCCTGCTCGACCGCGGGGCCCGGGTGGAGGCCGTCGACAGCCGGGGGCGGACACCGCTGCACCTGGCAGCCGGCAACGGCTCGGCCCCCGTGTTCGTGGAGCTGCTCCTCGAGAGAGGCGCCGATCTGGAGGCCCTCGACGCCGCCGGCCGCACTCCCCTGGCGCGAGCCGTCTACAACCGGCGCCAGGAGAAGGTGGAGCTGCTAATGGAGCGGGGCGCCCGGGTCCACCTGTTCTCCGCCGCCGCCCTCGGGGACTCCGGGCGGGTGCGGGCCCTGCTCGCCGAGGACCCGAAGCGGATCCAGGCCCGGGATGGGGACGGCAAGACCGCCCTCGGCGTCGCCCTCGACCACGGCCGAGAGGAGTTGATCGATCTGCTGCGCGAGCACGGCGTCGACGATCCCGCCGCCGAGCGGCGGATCCTGGCCCGGGACGCTCTGACCACGGCGGCGGGTCTGACCGAGGCGATGAAGGCGGGTGACGCCGACGGGGTGCGGAGCCGCCTCGGGGAAGGCGAATGGCTCACCGTCCCGCCCGGCGGCGCCGATCTGTTCGACGGGGAGACCCTGCAGGGGTGGTGGCCCCTCACCGGCGGCTGGCGCGTCGAGGAAGGACTCCTCCAGGCCCCGACCTCTCGCCGCATCCAGTTCCTGCTGTCGCAGTGGATCGCGCCCGGACCCTTCGAGCTGCGCGCCCAGGTGCAGCTGCTGGAGCGCGGACTCAACGACGGCAAGATGCTGGGCTTCCTGGACGCCGCCGGCCGCTACGTGCAGATCACCCTCGACGACGAGCCGGACCGGCTCACCCTCCTGACCGGCCGCAAGTACTTCAGGGCCGAGGGCATCCGCGGCACGTGGAACGTGGAGAGTTCGGCGGATCGGCCCATGGAGGCGGGCGCCTGGTACGACGTGGTCTGCCGGATCGACGGCTCCGAGTTCACGGTCTCGGCCGGAGAGGCGCGGCTGAGCCACCCCTTCGAGGTCGAGTTCCCCGTCTTCCTGTGGCTGGAGGTGCAGCGCACGGGCGGGGCCTTCCGGGGTCTGAGAGTCCAGAAGCTGTGAATGCGGGCGTGCGGGCCGGAGCAGCGAGTCTAGTCCGGACGGCCCTCGGCGGTGTGACGATCGATGTCCATGGAGACATGCAGGATCCGGATGATCTGCAGGCAGCCGTCGGCTTCGCGGAAGAGGATGACGTGGCTTTCCTGGAGGTACGAGAAGAGGCCGGGACCGAGCTCGGGCCGCTGGTGCCAGAGTCCGGCGTTCCTCGTCAGCCAGGCGATCCGGACCAGGATCGCGTCTATGTAGCAATCGGCCTGGGCCTCGTCCCACCGGTCGGCCGAGTATGCCCAGATCGAGAGCAGGTCGTCCTCCGCCGCGGACGACAGGACATACTTCACGACGACGCTTGGCGCCTGCGGGCCTTCGCCTTGACCTCCCCGGCCAGTTGCCTGAGATCGGCCTCCTCGTACTCGGAGAAGCCCCCGCTCTCGATGGCGTCAATGCCTCGTTGCACCTCCGCGCGGAGCACTTCGAGCTTCCTTGCCTGGCTCTCGTCGAACTCCTCTTTGGATACGAGCACGGCCACGGGACGGCCATGCTTCTCGATCGTCACCGGTTCCATGCGGGCCGTGTCCAGGAGCCGGCCAAAGCGGGCCTTCGCTTCATGGGCTGAGATCACGTGCATCGCGTACCTTTCGCTCGATATGATCTAATTGGCCAATATAGTCAAATTGGACCATTAGTCCAAGAGAGCGAGAGAGGAGACCATGAACATCCTTGCGGCCAACGCCGGAAGCACCACCTATGAATATGCCGCCCTGGCCGCTGCAGCCCTCGTGCTGCACGGCCCCTTGGCCGGCACCACCACGGAGGCAGTCATGGCATCGGAATCGACGAGGGCGGACTCCGCGGCAGGATCAGGCCGCGTGCAGCTCGACCTGCAGACCCGGACCACGGGCAGCTTCGCCGGCTGCCTCGAGCCGGCCCTGAGCGCCGCCGGCGTCGACTGGTCGCTGGAGCACCTGCGCGGCTATCTCGGCCCCGCCTTCGCCTTGAGCATGAAGCCCGACGGCGGGCACCTGAACCAGGCCGACAACTACGAGTGGCACTACTTCTACGACATGCTCGACTTCCTCGAGCACGAAAGCATCAGCGTCGCCCTCAAGGGGGTCCTGGCGGTCCCGCCGGAGGAGCACGACGCGGCCAAGGCCCGCGGCTGGGAGATGGTCCGCCGCGCCCTCGACGACGGTTACCCCGCCATCGTCTGGCAGGCCATGACCGTGGAGACCAGGCAATCCGGCCGACGCCCCATCCCCTTCCTGTGGAGCCTGATCACCGGCTACGACGAGGAGGCCGGGACCTACAGCGCGCACCATGGCGCCGCCGGGGACTTCACCATCGGCTGGGACGCCTTCGGCCACTCCGATCCGGTGAACTGGTTCTGCGTCATGGTCTTCCGGCCGCTGACGGAACCCTTCGACGGCGCCGCCGCCAGCCGCAAGGCTGTCGAGCACGCCCTCGCGGCCTCCCGGGGGGAGCATCCCGGCGGTCCGGGTCCGGCCCACGGACTGGCGGCGTGGGAGATGTGGCTCCAGGCCTTCCGGGAGGGCACCGTCGACGTCCACGCCGTCGGGGGGCACGCCGGCTTCCTGGTGCCGGCGCGCCGGGCCGCGGCCGTCTACCTCCGCGACGTCGAGCCCCACTTCCCGGAGGCCGCCCGGGCGGCCCTGGGGACGGCGGCCGACAGCTACGACCGCGTGGCGGCGCGGATCTCGGAGCTGCGCGCCCTGTGCGCGACGGATGGTCCGGACCTACAGCGGGCGGCCGACGTCCTCGCTTCCGCCCTCGAAGCGGAGCGCGCCGCCCTGGCGGCGCTGCAGCAGGCCCTGGAGGCCCCCTGACGAGAATGGTCGCCTCCCTATCTGGTCCGCGTCGGGCAGGCCCGGCCCCCCGGCGAAGGCGCCACGAAGGAAGCTCCGCATCGAGGCATGGAACGGTGCCTGTTCTCACACACTCTGGCCCGGAAAGGATGGGTATGAGATGGAAGCTCTGTTGTTCTTCGCCTGCATCCTCTCTCTGAATCACGGTGGGTAGGTCCACGGCCCAGACCGCCGATCAGCAGCTCATCGTCTGCGGATGGGATGAGGTCTACATCCTCGATCTTGCCGATCGCGATGACTCGGGCCCTCGGAAGGTCTGGAGCTGGCGGGCGGCCGGGCGGGACGACCTGCCCGAGGCCTACCATTCACTGTTCAACACGACGGACGAATGCAAGCCCTTCGACGAGGGACGGAAGGTCCTGATCACCTCCTCCGGGGGCGCAGTCGCCTATGTCGACCGCGACTCGGACAGGGTTCTGTTCTACGGGCGGGCGGCCAATGCGCATTCCGCTGATCTGCTGCCGGCAGGCCGAGTCGCGGTAGCGGCATCGCATTCCCAGGATGGGAAGGGAGATCGGCTCATCATTTTCGACCAGGATCAGCCGGAGGTGGAGCTGTGGAGCGAAGAGCTGCCTTGGGGACACGGGGCTGTCTGGGACGAGGGCCGCCAGGTGCTCTGGGCCTTGTCGGATGACGATCTCCGTGTCTTCGAGCTCAGGTCGTGGGATACCGATGCCCCCGGGCTTGAGCGCGTGGCAACGGTCCGTCTGCCCGAGCGCGGCGGGCACGATCTCTATCCGGTCCCGGGGACGCCCTACCTGGCCTTCTCCACGAACCGGCACTGTTGGCTGTTTGATCGGGACACCAGGGAGGTGCTGCTGCATCCCGACCTGGGGGAGTTGGCGCACGTGAAGAGCATCAGCCAGCATCCGGCCACAGGACAGCGGGTTCACCTGATGGGCGAAGGCGGCCACTGGTGGTCGGAGAACCTGTACTTCACCAAGCCGGCCGACACGCTCCACGTTCCGGGGGAGCACTTCTACAAGGCGCGCTGGAACATCCGGGTGGAGTGATCGGTATCTGCCCAGGTACTCGCGTATTCAGCCGGCGGCTGTGGCGCTGGCGGCGGGAGATGAAGGAATGAAGCTGCGGGACTCCATGGAGCTGGGCGGCCGTCACCTGCTGGGATGGCTCGACCCGGAGCGGGACCACCTGCCCGTGGGAAGCTGGGCGATCACCCACGACCTTGGCCGCTGGTGGGACGCCATGCTGCGGCTGGAGGCGGCCACCGGGTTCGTCATCCCCGGCCACCTGGAGGGCGCCAGCCTGCGCAACCTGCACTGGCTCACCGACAATCCGGACGGGCTGCTGTGGGTGCCGCGCGGGCTCGACTGGCAGAAGATGAAGTTCGAGTTCCACAGCTTCCGCGAGGGCATCCTGGCCTTCGCCGCCCTGGCCCGCTTCCGCAACAGCGCCTGGGCGAGGCAGGCCGGGCGCCGCTACCTGGAGTCGATCGATCGGGGCCTGCGACCCGACGGCTCGTGGGACGTGAACGCCTTCGCCTACATCGACGAGTACCGGCGCGGCGACAACCTGGAGCCCGGCCACACGCCGGAGAACGAGACCCGCTTCCAGCTGACCGTCTCCCACGGGCGCTGCATCGAGGCGCTGATCTGGTATCACCGCTGGACGGGGGACCCCCTGGCCATGGACCTGGCCGACCGCCTGGCGGCGTTCCACCTGACGTACTCCACCACCGACGAGGGCACCATCCCCGGCCCTCTCGCGGCGGCGGACAGCGCCCAGGGGGACCGCCAGTCCTACCTCTACACCTTGTGCGGCCTGCTGCTCCACGGCGTGACCACGGGCCAGGCGGAGTACGTCGACGCGGTGGTCCGCACCTATGCCGCCGGGGTGCCGCGGATCGTCAACGAGTGCGGCTGGGTGGCCCACGACCTCGGGCGCCTGGTATTCCCCGACGAGACGGGGAATCCCCTGGCCAACACCGAGTCCACGGGCGCGGCGGCGCGGCTGGCCCTGTGGATGGGCATCCACCACGACGCCGCCTGCTACGACGACGTGGAGCGCCTGGTGCGGGCCCGCCTCTTTCCGGGACAGACCACCGAGGCGGATCTGCGCGGCCTGCCCGAGGAGGCGCGGGACGCAAAGGCGATCGGTGGGTGGGGGGGCAACGACTACCCCCACGCCGGCAAGGGCTACAACCCCAGCGGCACCGCCGAGATCGTGCACACCCTGAGCGCCATCTACCGGAACGTGGCCACCCGCGGTCAGAACGGACTGTCCGTCAACCTGCACTTCGACTACGAGGACGCGAGCGTGCGGGTGGTCGTGGAGCGCGGCGAGGACTCCCGGCTCACGGTCGTGCCCCGGGCCCGCGGCGACATCCGGGTGCGGCTGCCGGGCTGGGCGACGGCGGGGAGCGTGCGGATCACTGTCGACGGGGAGCCCGTGGCCGTGCGCCGGGTGGGGGCCTACGCCTGCCTGACGCGGGAGCAGGTCGGCCCGGGCAGCGAGATCGTCCTGAGCCACGACCTGCCGGTGCGGCGGACCCGGGAGACGATGCCGGCGGGGGAGACCTACGAGTTCGCCTGGAAGGGCGACGAGATCACCGGTGTCCATCCGAACGAGCAGCCCCTGCCGTTCTATCCCACCCTGGACGATCCCGAGGGGGCGGAGGCCGGGGCCTGCGGATCCGGCGAGACACCCGGGATCGAAGCCTGGTTCGAGGCGGTCCGCTCCCGGGACCTCGACCGGGTGCGTGCGGTCCTCGACGCGGATCCCTCCCTGGTGGACCGGCGCATCGCCGACCTGTCCGCCGATCCCTGGACGGAGGCCGCTCCCGGGGATCGCAAGAGCAACACGGCCCTCCACTGGGCCGCGGTGCGCGGCTGGCAGGAGGCATCCCTCGCAGGCCTGGCGCAAACCCTCATCGACTACGGCGCCGACGTCGACGCCATGGGCTACAACGGCAACAAGGGCGTGGCGCCGGCCGTGGTCCTGGCCGCCTGGGAGGGCGACCTCGAGGTCCTGCGCGTGCTCCTGGAGAACGGCGCCGATCCCAACCGCCCGGCCTCGGCCGAGTCGGCCCTCTACACCGCCATCGAGCACACGGAGCCGGATGCGCCCGAGCCCAACAAGGTGAGCCTGCTGCTGGAGCACGGCGCCGAGCACGACATCTTCACGGCGGCCATGACCGGCCGGACCGCCCTCGTGGAGTCGCTGCTGGACGAGTACGATCCCCTCATCGACCGCCGCAGCCTCAAGCGCAACCGCACGCCCTTGGAGGAGGCCGTCCACTTCGGGCGCTGGGAGACGGCGGAGCGGCTCGTCGAGAGGGGGGCGGCGGTCTCGGTGCATGCAGCCGCGGCCCTGGGCCGGACCGATCTCCTGGCAAGCATCCTGGATGAAGACGGGGAGCAGTTGGAAGCGCGGGACGACAGCCGGGAGACGCCCCTGCTCACGGCCGCCCGCCACGGCCGCGCCGAGGCCGTCGAGCTGCTGCTGCGCAGGGGAGCGGACCCCGACACCGAGAACCGCTGGCAGATCGGTGCCCTGCGCGAGGCGGTCGGGCGAGGTCACGCGCGGGCGGCGGAGCTGCTCCTGGCGGCCGGCGCCGATCCGGCGAAGGTCGACCGCGCCGGAAAGACCGCCGGCGAGCTGGCAGATCCAGCGGACCGGGCGCTGATCGAGGTGCTCGACCGGTACGAGGCGCGATGACACCGGGACAGACGAAGGGGTTCTGGCAGCGGGCCTTCCTCTCGGAGGAGCAGCGGCCGCTCACGCCCGCCGAGTCGGCGCTGGTCATCGCCGCCACCTACGGCGCGGCGTACTCGGAGGAGAAGAGCTTCAGCAGCTACACGCTGAAAGCCCGTCACCTGTCTCCCGACGTCGGCCGGATGACGGAGCTGATCGAGGCGGAGCCCGGCCTCCTCGAGTCGATCGGCCCGGCGCTCGCCTGCCTGACCACGACGCTCCCCGGATGCGCGGCGAGCCTGAAGCTCCTGCTGGAGCGCGGCGTGCCCCTGCGCATCGACCCGGGGGAGTACAACGTCCTCCACGAGGCCAGGGCCGGGACGGCGCGGGTCGTCTTTGAGGCAGGGGCGGCCGATGCGACCGGGGTGGCGCCCACGGTGCACACGGGCTGGCCGAACAACGTCTCCCTCCTCTACTGGCCCGCCGTCTTCGGCGGCAGCGAGGACGCGGTGGAGCACGTCGAGGTCCTCCTCGACCACGGCGCCGATCCCGAGGTCAGGATCCAGGGCAACGGCGAGCGCGGGAACACGGTCCTGCAGGAGGCGGTCTCCCCCTACGGTCCCGGGCAGGAAGGGAAGCGGCGCGTGGCCCGCAAGCTGATCGAGCGCGGCGCCTTCTACGACCTGCTCTCCGCCTGCGGCCTGGACGACCTGGCCCGGGTGCGGGAGTGCGCTCGCGAGGCCGATGTCGTCGGCTGCCGGGGCGAGGCGGAGATGACGCCCCTGCACTGGGCGGCCCGGGCGGGTGCCATGGATTGCGCGAGGTGGCTGCTGGACCGGGGCGCCGAGATCGATGCCGTCACCAAGGCCGGCAACACGCCGCTGCACCTGGCGGCGGAGCGGGGCGCGGCCGAGGCCGTGTGGCTGCTCATCGGCCGCGGCGCCGACATGAGCGCCCAGGACAAGAAGGGCCGCACGCCCCTGCACCGGGCGACCTACAACGGACACGTCGACGCCGCCGAGGCGCTGATCGTCTGCGGCGCCGACACGACGATCGAGACGAGGACGGGCAAGACGCCCCTGCAGCTGGCCCAGCTGGACTGCAAGTACTTGCGGGGCGGCTGAGGGGATCCCGCCTCCCGGCGGTGGTCTACCCCAGGTGGCAGCCGTTCGCCGCCCGGACCAGGAGTTGCCCGCGCCAGGGGATCAGATCCGCGCCGGCGCCAGGGTCCAGGCCTGCAGCGAACTCACCCTCGCCCTGCCCCCGCGCACGAAGAGGCTGATGCCGGTGCTGTCTCTCCGCGTCGGATAGATGCGCTGGGTCACGCACTGCCGGCGGTTGGCGAAGACCTCGAGGATGGAGCGATCGAGGAAGATTCTCAGGGTCAGCGGCTCCCCCCGGGCCAGCTCCAACGGCCCTTCCTGGGCGGTGACGTACTCGTCGCTCCCGGCCAGGCGCGGCTGCGGCTTGCGGTAGCGGGTGTAGCGGATCCCCCGGTCGAGTGTCGACCGGCTGACGTCGACCCGAAGCACCGCCGCTTTCGAGTCCCAGGAGAGGGCGGTCTCCTCCTCGCCTCCCGGGGCGCGCCGCACCTTCAGGCCCACCTCTCGCGCCTCCCGGGGATCGATCTCGACGGCCAGCTCCAGGCAGTCGCCGCCGATCCCCTCGACGGGCACCTCGGAATCGGCGGCCAGGTCGATGGACCCCGGCCGGCGGTGATCGAGGCGCAGCACCTCCAGCTCCGGGACGGGATCGATCTGCAGACCGCCGCCCGGCCCCAGGGACAACACCCGGGGAGCGGTCATGACCCCGGACCAACCGGATGCGCGCTCCGCCTCGACGCCGCGCAGCTCGCGGATCCAGTCGAGGAAGACGCGCCGGCCTCCGGCGTCCAGCAGGGTGCGGGGACCGCCGAGATGACCGCCTTCCCAGCTCATGCGTCCGTGGACGTCCGGCAGGAACCGCTCCCCCCGGAGCCGGCCGATGTAGTACTGGGTTCCCTGCAGGTGGCTGCAGAACACCAGCATGTGCCGGTCGCCGAGGGGGAAGAAGTCCGGCACGGCGCAGTCCTCACCTCCTTCCGTCCACTCCCGCCGCGACTCGTAGAGCTGGCCGGCGAACTCCCAGCTCCGCAGGTCCCCGGACCGGAAGAGGTACGCCGCGTCCCCCTGGCCTTCAGGGTCGCGCTTGTTGACCGCGGCGTAGTAGAGGCCGCCCTCCCGCCAGCCGCAGGGGTCGTGGATGGTGTAGCGTCCGAAGTCGGCGCTGCCTTCGGCCGGCTGGGGGATCACCGGATTGTCCGGGTCCCGGGTCCACTCGATCAGCAGATCGTCGCGGCTGCGGGCGAGACACAGGCCGCCGGGGTTGCCGTAGTAGATCAGCGTCGGCACCCCTTCCGCATCGACCAGGGCGCCGCCGCTGAAGCAGCCGATGCGGTCCGGGCCGTCCGCTTGCGGCGTCAGCGCCACCGGATGGTGGACCCAGTGCACGAGGTCGGCGCTCGACGCGTGGCCCCACTGGATCCGGTTCCAGTAGGCGCCCTCGGGGTTGAGCTGGTAGAAGATGTGGTAGCGCCCCTTCCAGTAGAGGGCCCCGTTGATGTCGTTCATCCAGGCCGCCGGCGGTGTGAAGTGCCAGGCCGGCCGGTGCGGATCGCGGGCGAAGCCGGCGGCGAGGTCGGCCGCCTCCCGGATGCGCGCCTCCATCTGCTCTATCCGGTCTTCGGAAGTCATGGTGCCTCTCGTGGGTGAAGGACGTCACTGTGGCCGAGGGAACGGACCCCCGGAATCCTCCGTCCCTATGTTATGTGCGGCCGGCCCGGGAGGCAGCGGTGTTCGGCGAGGACATCCTCCGCGACGAGAGCACCCACTCGGAGAGAGGGAGCGCATCCTGCGCGACTGGCCCCTGTGACGATCGAGGACCCCGCGGACGGGGACAGCATCGAAGGGCGGATCGACGAGTGGCGCGCCCGCGTGGGGGCAGGTATCCCCGCCTCCGAGCTGGAGGAGCACGAGCGCCGCCTCCGGGAAGAGGTGTCCTGCCTCGAGCAGGCCGGCCTCGACACCGACGAAGCCTTCCTGGTGGCGGTCCGGCGGATCGGCCGCCTCGACCCGGAGTCCGGGCGGTTCGCGCCGGCCGACGCGGGCGGCCTGTGGAAGCAGCTCGTCGCCCGCCCCGCGGCCGGGGAATCCCGGACCTCGAAACGCGAGATCCTCATCGTCCTCGGCCTCGCCGCGGCGTCCGCGGTTGCGGTGAAGGTCCCCGAGCTGTTCGGCTGCCGCATGTTCGACGGTTGCGAGAGCTTCCACGCCCGCAACCTCAGCCTGTTCTGCCTGCCGCTGCTGACCGCGTACTTCGTCTGGAGCCGCGGGCTGGATGCGGGGGCGGTCCTCAGGCTGGCCCTGCCCTTCGCCGCGGCGGCTCTCTTCGCCAACCTCTACCCCTTCGTGCCCGGCGGCTCCACCGAGGCGCTCACGGCCCTGCACCTGCCCATCGCCCTGTGGCTGGTGGTCGGGGTCGCCCACGCCGGCGGGGGCTGGGCCTCCTCCCGCCGGCGCATGGAGTTCGTGCGGTTCTCCGGCGAGCTGTTCATCCTCTACGTGCTCATCGCCCTCGGCGGCGGCGTCCTGACCGGGGTCACGGGGATGATGTTCGCCGCCATCGGTATCGACGTGGAGAGGTGGGGGCCGCTGCTGCTGCCGAGCGCGGCCCTGGGGGCGGTCGTCGTCGCCGCCTGGCTGGCGGAGGTCAGGCAGGAGGCCGCGGCGAACATCGCTCCGCTGCTGACGCGCATCTTCACACCGCTCTTCGCCGCGGTCCTGCTCGCCTTCCTCGGAGCGATGGCCTGGACCGACAGCGGCCTCGTCGAGGCGCGGGAAGTACTGATCGGCTTCGACCTGCTGTTGGCGCTGGTTCTCGGCCTGCTGCTCTACGGGGTCTCGTCGCGCGATTCCGGAGCGCCTCCCGGCCTCTTCGACCTGGTTCAGCTGCTGCTGTTGCTGGCCGCCCTCGCGGCGGACGCGGTCGCCCTGGCGGCGATCGGGGCGCGCATCTCCGAGTTCGGCTTCAGCGCCAACAAGGCGGCGGCCCTCGGCGAGAACCTCGTGCTGCTCGTCAACCTCGCCGGGTCCGCCTGGCTCTACGCGCGGTTCCTGCGAGGCCGCGGTTCCTTCGCCGCCCTGGAGCGCTGGCAGACCGCCTACCTGCCGGTCTATGCTGTCTGGGCGGGTATCGTCGCCTTTATCTTCCCGCCGCTCTTCGGCTACGGCTGAGCCCGAGGCCTCGCCCAGCCCGGGGGGGCATCCGCCCGCCGGCGGCACCATCCTCCGTCTCTACACCAGCGAGGGTCAGACCATGAGCGACATCAACGAAATCGGCGCCACCGCATTCGTCATCGCCTCCATCCGGTCGATGGAGTCCGGGCAGTCCCGGCCCCTCTTCAGCGACCCGTACGCGGAGTGGTTCTCCAACGAGCCGGCCCTGGCCGCCGCCCGGCAGCTGGACGCCGTCTTTCCCCCCTCCACCAACATGGTCCGCTTCCGCACACGTTTCTTCAACGGCTTCATCGAGAGCGGCCTCGAGGCGGGGGCCCGCCAGGTCGTCCTCCTCGGGGGCGGCTTCGACATGCGCGCCCACCTCTACGGCGGCACCGGCGCCGCCTTCTTCGAGGTCGACCAGCAGGCCGTCCTCGACTTCAAGGGCGCCGTCCTCGGCCGCCACGGCATCCAGCCGCCGCCGTCGCTGCCCGGCAACTATCTCGAGGCCGACGTCCCCGGGGGACTGGCCGGCGCCGGCTTCGATCCCGCGGCCCCGACCCTGATCGTCTGGGAAGGCAACACCATGTACCTGCCTCCCGAGACGATCATGCCCTTCCTCAACCGCCTCGCCGGGGCCGTCTCCTCCTTCCGCATCGCCTTCGACTACTTCGCCGTCGACCTGCAGAGCCGCGACTTCGAGACCGAGGCGGACCGCCGGAGACTCGAGGGCGTGGAGAAGGCGATGGGCGCCTCCTTCCCCACCGGGTTCCCCGACCTCGGCGTCTTCGAGAACCAGACGCCCCTCACGGTGGCCGAGTCCGGGACCTTCGCCGACCTGGGTGAGGAGTACGGACTGGGCGCCATGGTGGCCGCCTACCCGGAGGACTGGCGGGAGACGCTCAAGCTCTACCGGTACTGCGTGCTGGCCAAGGGTTAGGCGATCCCCCGGGCGCCACGGCCGAGCGACCAGCGGCCGGCCGCCCTCGGGGAGAACCTCGTCCTCCTCGTCAACCTGGGCTGGTTCGCCTGGTTCTACGTGCGCTTCCCGCCCCTGTTCGGTAACGGCTGAGCCGTCAATCCGGCTGCACGATGAAGCGGGCCAGCTCCCTGCCGCGCGGGGACAGGGTCTCGTAGAGCTCTCGCGGCAGCGACGGACTCAGATCGGGCAGGCGGAACCACGGCGCCAGGTACCCGACGCTGGTCATCGGCCGGATCTCGTCGGATTGATTGGCCGTGCCCCCGTGCCAGCATCGCACGTCCCGGATGACCGCCGTTCCGGCGGGGGCACAGAGGATCGACTCCTTCATGCGCGCCGGCTCTTCCTCCATCGCCGGCACCGGCTGGCGGGTGCGGTGGGTTCCCGGCACGAACCGGATGGCGCCGTTGATCCTCCTGAACTCGACCATCAGGAAGTTCACGACGATGTACGGCGTCGGCACGTCGTGGAGCGTCACCTGCCCCAGCGGATCGTCGAGGAGATCCCGGATATCGGCGTGCAGGTGCTGCTCCTTCGCGCCGGGAGCCGAGTAGTCGCCGCCGCCGCCGGAACAGATGAAGTCGGGACTCCTCCAGATCGCCTCCACGATGGGGAGGATGGCCGGCAGGTCGATGAGCTGCACCCATTCCGGGTGGTGCAGCTGCGGCCCGAAGGAGTAGCGGGCATGGCCCCGGTTGGCGCTCTCGAGGGGGACCTCCGCCATCTGCCGCGCGATGACGCGGGAGGCGCCCGCCCGGGCGAACTCGAGCTGGTCGGGGCTGAGCGCATCCGAGATGGGGACGAACCCGTCCCGGTGGAAGACGGCAGCCGCCCTGTCGACCTCCGAGGAACCGAGGATCTCGACATCGAGCATGAGGACAATCCCTTCTCCGGGTCCCGGGCCCCGGCCCGTGGTCGCGGCTCCCCTCAGTCCTGGCCGATATAGTATAGCTTGAGCTTCGATTCCCCGGCGCCGATCCGCGCCTCCTCGAACCTCACCGGAGGGCCACATGTCCAACCACGAACGGGTGGGCGACAACGTCACCCGCCAGACCCACATCGCCCACGACGGGCGCCACGCCTTCTACGCCGGGGGGCAGACCTACGCCGGCGCCGGGGGCTCGGCGATTCTGGAGATGGTCACCACGGAGATGCTCCACTGGGTGACCCACGACGACGGCCGCACCACCCTCGACGCCTGCTACGACGGCACCTGGGTGCGCCGGTCCGAGGACAACGGCGCCACCTGGGAGGACGTGGAGGCCAAGGCGGCCTTCGATACGACCGTGGAAGGGGAGCAGCTCCTGCCCTGCGGCATGAGCCTCGACGAGAGGACCGACACCCTGGTGCGGTTCTACCGGGGGCAGAAGGCCGACAAGAGCTGCTACGGATACATCAACCAGGGCGCCTACCGGGTGTTCTACGCGATCTCGAAGGACCAGGGCGCCACCTGGAGCGATGTCATGCCGATCGTCGACCGCCGGCGCGGATTCGACGAGGAGCGCTGGGGCCCGGAGTTCGACTACGGGACCCGCGGCGCCATCCTCAACGGCGCCGCCTGCCGGTGGATGGACGACGGCTCCCTCATGGCCCCCTTCACCGGGTACGAGCGCCTCGACGGGACCCGGCCCTGGGACTTCCGCGTCATCTGCGCCCGGGGCGAGTGGAACGCCGGCCGCACCGCCCTCGAGTGGGAGTTCGGCAGCTACTTCGAGGTCGGCCCCGACCGGTCGACGGCGGGCTGCTGCGAGCCCTCCATCGCCTCCCTCGGCGGCGACCGCCTGTTCATGACCACCCGCTGCCAGGGGGGCGAGGCCCAAGGTCTGCACTCCATCCGCTACACCGCCCTCTCCGAGGACGGGGGCATGACCTGGTCGGACCCGGAGCCCCTCCTCTACGACGACGGCTCGCCGGTGCACACGCCGGCCTCCTCCTCCGACTTCGTCACCACCTCCACGGGCCGGACCTGGTGGCTGGGCAACATCCTCGAGGCGCCGGTCTTCGCCCAGACGCCGCGCTACCCGCTCAAGCTGGCCCTCTTCGACCCCGGCCGCGCCTGCCTGGTGAGGGACTCGGTGCGCCTGATCCAGGACCGCCCCGAGGGGGCCCACGAGCTGGTGAGGTACACCAACTTCGGCAGCTACGAAGAGAGGGGCACCGGCCGCCTCGTCGTCACCCTGCCCGAGCAGTACCGCTACAAGGGCTGGGACGAGATGGAGAAGCCGGAGGACTTCGCCGCCGACTGCATCAAGTACACGGTGGACCTGGAGGAGTAGAGGCGCGGCCCGTCCGGCGGTGGGCGGCGGTGCCACTTGCCATCGGTATACCAATAGGTTATAAACCAAATGGTTTATAACCAGGCCTTCTTATCTGGGAGTGGATCCGATGCTGCCCTTCCGCACGGGCATGAAGGTGACGGGCAGGGAGTTCTGCGGCCGCCGCAACGAGGTCGCCCAGCTGCGGCAGTACATGCAGTCCGCCGGCCGTGTGTACGTGGTCGGCGAGCGGCGCATCGGCAAGACCTCGCTGATCTTCGAGGCCGGGCGCCGTCTCACGGGCCGGCGCCTGGTCTACGCCGACCTGATGGCGATCAAGTCGGTGTCGGACCTGTCCCAGCGGCTGGCCCAGGCCGTGGTCCAGGCCGAACGGCAGGAGTCCGGTGTCATGACCCTCCTCCGATCGCTGGCGGCCCTGCGACCGACGATCTCGGTGGATCCCGCCACCAACCTGCCCACGGTCGGCTTCGAGGCGGGCAGCGGCGACCGGCCGGAGACGCTGGACGGCATCTTCGCCTTGCTGGGCTCGTGGGAGGCCCCCGTCATCGTCCTCGACGAGTTCCAGGACATCCTCTCCCTTCCCGCGGAAGAAGCGGTGGTGGCGAGACTTCGCGGACTCGTGCAACAGCAGGAAGGCCCGGCCTTCGTGTTCTGCGGCAGTCAGCGGCGGGCCATGGAGACGATCTTCACCGACCGCGGCTCCCCGTTCTTCCACGCCGCCATGCGCCTGCACGTGGGGCCCATCGAGCGGCGCAGCTTCCGCCGCTTCCTGGAGCGCAAGTTCCTCGCGGCGGAGCGCCGCCTGGAGGCCGGGCTTCTGGACATCATCCTGGACGCATGCCACGACAACCCGGGGGACACGCAGCGCTTCTGCACCGCCCTCTGGCAGGTGACGGGCGCCGGGCAGGTCATCTCCCGGGACGACCTGGCGGCGGCCTGGAGCGCGATCTACGCCATGCAGAGCGACCAGTACGAGTTGGTGATGCAGAGCCTGAGCCGCCAGCAGGCCGATGTCCTGCGAGCCCTGAGCCGGTCCGGGGGCGAGTCGAACCTGAGCCGGGACTTCGTGGCGAGCACGGGCATCCCTCTGCTGCCGTCCGTGGCCAAGGCCATGCAGGGTCTCGTGAGCAAGCGCATCGTGGCGAAGGTGGGTACGAGATACCGCGTCGCCGATCCCTTTCTGGGCGCCTGGCTGGCGCGCGAGGGCCGGGCGCCCTACACCCAGTAGAGGCCGTGGCCCTGGGCGCCGGTGATGACGTCGATGGCCAGCCAGAAGGCGATGACGGCGAACTGGCCGAGGATGAAGCCGAGGAAGAAGGGGCGCACCCGGCGCAGCAGGTTGGGGCCGCCGTAGCGGATCAGGCAGGCCTTGACCATCCACACCAGGAAGACGCTGAACCACATGTGACGGGTGAGCATCATCTGCGACACCGCCAGCCCCATGGGATGGACGGGGAAGGAGAGGACGTGGGCGCGCACCCAGTAGAGGGCGAGCATGACCGCCGCGCCCAACCCGATCAGTCCCATGCCGGCCAGGTCGGGGCCGACGGGCTCGCGCAGGTAGCGGGCGGCGAAGTCGATGGTGTACCGGGGGCCGCTGAGGAAGAACCAGGCGTTGGCGTTGTTGGCCCCGGTCTGGTAGGCGTAGTAGAGGGTGGTCCACACCGAGATCCCCAGCCCGAGGACCACGGCCAGGATCATGCTCCACAGCAGGACGCCCTTGCGGGTCACCGACTCGGCCACCTTCAGGCCGTTGGCGGCCGAGGCCATGACGAAGGTGCGCACGTCGCTCATCCACACCTGGCCCAGGGCGAGCACGGTCACCGCCCCCGGACCGCCGAGCCAGGCGGTGCCGTACGCCGTGCGCACCACGGTGGGCGTGATCAGCTGGGCCCGCGTCGCCGCCAGGCCCGACTCGCAGAGGATGCGGGTGATGCCCAGGAAGGTGGCCGCCGCCACCAGCACGAAGGTCACCGACGCCCACCAAGGCACCCCCGCGGCGATGAACCACCCCGTCATCAGCACCAGCCCCAGGATCAGCTGCCCGTAGACGCTGCGCATGGAGAACTCGCCGGGGTCGCCGCCTCCGCCCCGGAAGACCGAGCGCCAAGTCTGTCCCAGGTACCCCCGCGCCGTCCACAGGGCGTAGCCGGTGAGGGCCATGAGGGCGCCGAACTGCAGGTACGAGAGGATGGGACCGCCGTCGCTCTGGGCGTAGATGTCCAGGTTGAGGGTGCGCGTCAGGCCGATGTAGGTGAGGTAGCCCTTGAGGGCGTAGCCGAGCAGGTAGAACAGCCAGATGCTCAGGGTCACCTCCTGGTGGGTCAGGTAGGCGAAGCCCATCATGGGAAAGCTGACGACCACCGAGAGGGACTCGAGGTTGGGCAGAATGGGGATGCTCGCCGACAGGCTGACGCCGGGGATGAAGTGGTGGTAGGCGTGGAGCCCGTTCATGGAGGTGACGATGAAGGGCACGGCGAAGCCCGCCCACATGACGGGGTTGCGGAAGAAGGCGTTGAGGGCCCGGCCCCGCTCCTGGGAGCACATGACCAGGGGCAGCTGGGCCAGGGGATAGGCGAGGCGCTCGTGCTCCATCCACTGGCGGCGGAAGAGCACGGCGAGGGAGATCATCACCAGGTAGAGGCCGAGGAGGACGGGGACCCAGGCCAGCAGCGGCTTGACCCACACCATCCACGGGATCGCCTCGCCCCGCGCCACCCCCTCGTAGAACCCCTGGATGGCGTCGTCGCCCTGGGGCACCAGCCAGTGGGGGACGTAGGGCTGGATGTCCTGGGCCCACTCGTTCTCCGGGGTGGCCAGGTAGTAGATCGCCGGCAAGATGGGGATCAGGTAGAGGGTCAGCCCCATGGTGCAGATCGAGCAGGCGATCGCCGCCATCAGGTAGGTGATCGACAGCTCGCCCGTGGTCAGGGAGAAGGAGGGGAGCAGCCGCCGCAGGGCGGTGTTGGCCACCAGGGCCAGGAGGAAGAGGAGGAGGATGGCGGCGGCGGTGGTGAAGTCGATGGTCAGGTACGAGCCGCGCACCATCAGGCTGTTGTAGGGCCCCCAGAAAGCGACGGCGGCGCTCAGCAGCGAGCCCGCCAGCAGGGCCCGCGCCGGGCGCACGTACCCCGGGGACTCGGGGCCGGCCTCCGGCGCCTGTCCGGTGCGCTGGCGGAAGGCCTCGACGGCGGCGGAGGCGGCGGTCCGGGTGGTCAAGGGCGCTCCGGCGGGAGGGGGTCTGCCGGGCGGTGTCCGGGTCCGTCAGGTTGGCCGGCCGGCTTTCCACGGAAGCCTTCAGGCCGTAATTTGGAGGCGAAACCTCCAAATTTGGACCGAAAATGGAGATCATACAGCGATTCTTCCGTCCGCCGGAGGGCAGCTTCTTTCTCTTCGGCCCCCGCGGCACCGGCAAGTCGACCTGGCTCCGCCAGCGGTTCCCGGAAGCGCTCTGGGTGGATCTGCTCCAGCCCGACGTCCATCGAGACCTCCTGGCCCGCCCCGAGCGCCTGCGAGACCTCGTCCTGGCCGCCGAGGGACGGCCCGTCGTCATCGACGAGGTGCAGAAGGCGCCGGAGCTGCTCGATGTCGTCCACGCCCTCATCGACTCCAGGGGCACCGTCTTCGCCCTCACCGGCTCCAGCGCCCGCAAGATCCGCCGGGCCGGCGTCGACCTGCTCGGCGGCCGGGCGGCGCGGCGCATCATGCCTCCCTTCATGGCGGCCGAGCTGGGCGGCCGCTTCGACCTCCAGCGCGCCCTTCGCGAGGGCATGCTGCCCCTCGTGTGGGGCTCCCCCGAGGGCCCGGACGCGCTGCGGGCCTATGCCTCCCTCTACCTTCGTGAGGAGGTCCAGGCCGAAGGACTGGTGCGCAACATCGGCCAGTTCTCGCGTTTCCTCGAGGCGATCTCCTTCGCCCACGGCGGTCTGCTGAACATCACCAACCTGGCCCGCGACTGCGCCGTGGGACGCAAGACCGCCGAGGGCTACGTGGAGATCCTGGAGGACTTGCTCCTCGCCTTCCGTCTGCCCGTCTTCCGCCGCCGCGCCGCCCGCCGGGTCACGGCCCGGCCTAAGCTCTACCTCTTCGACGCCGGCGTCTTCCGCTCCCTGCGGCCCACGGGTCCTCTCGACCGTCCCGAGGAGATCGAAGGCGGCGCCCTCGAAGGTCTGGTGGCCCAACATCTGCGGGCCTGGGTCGACCTGACCCCGGAGGAGCACAGCCTCTCCTTCTGGCGCACCCCCTCCGGGACCGAGGTCGACTTCGTGGTCTACGGCGAGCAGGGGCTGTGGGCCTTCGAGGTCAAGAGCACGGCGGCGGTGCGAGGCTCGGACCTGCGGGGCCTGCGCGCGTTCTGCGAGGACTACCCCGAGGCCCGGCCCGTTCACCTGTACCGCGGGGCGGACCGCCTCCACGTGGACGGCGTTCTGTGCCTGCCCGTGGACGAGTTCCTCCGGCAACTGAGACCGGGGCGCCCGCCCTGGCCGGACTAGCCGCCGGCGCGGGTCTTTCCCCTGACGGCCGCAGCCCCCGGGGGCCGACCGGCCATCCGCCGCAGCTCTCTTCAAGGGGTCCCCTTCCCTCAGAACCCGAGGACCATGACCCAGAACGGCGAGTCGCCCACCTCGCGCTCGTCGAACTCTTCCAGGCCGCCGGCATCCGGGTCGACGCGGAAGGAGCGCATGCGGCCGGCGGTCTCGCCGGCGCAGTAGCAGAACCGCCCCGTGGGATCGATGTTGAAGGAGCGCGGGCTCGACGGCACGGGGAAGTGGCCGAAGGGGCTCAGGCCGCCGTCGGCGGCGATCTCGAAGCCGGCGATGCTGTCCCCGGGGCCGCGGTTGGAGGCGTAGGCCCAGCGGCCGTTGGGGTGGACCTCCACGTGGGCCGTGTGGCTCACCTCGCCGTAGCCCTCGGGCAGGGTGGAGACCTCCTGCACCGGCTCGAGGGTGCCGGACTCGCCGTCGTAGCGGTGCACGGTGACCGTGTTGCCCTGCTCGTTGACGGTGTAGACGATCCCGCCGCCGGGGCCGAAGCACATGTGCCGGGGGCCGGTGTACTCCTCGGCGGGGACGACCTCGAAGGGCTCGTTGGGGGTCAGCCGGCCCGTGGCGGCGTCGTAGCGGAACTGGGAGGTCTTGTTGTTCGGGCAGACGTGGGGGATGAAGACGAAGCGGTCGTCGTCGAGGAGCACGGCGTGGGCCTTCGGACCCGTGTCGACGTACTCCACCTGCTCGCCGATGGAGCCGTCCTCGGAGACGCGGTGCACGGTGACGCCGCCGCCGGTGTAGTAGCTGGCGATCAGGTGGCGCCCGGCGCCGTCGGTGATCGCCAGGGCCGGCGTCGCCAGGCCGGTGTCGACGGTGTTGACGTGGTGCAGGGCGCCGGTGGCGGTGTCGAGGCGGTAGCTCGACAGCTCCGTGGACTGCACGTGGGCGCCGTAGACCATGCTCGTGGACCGGTGAAGGTGCAGGGAGCCGATGGGGCCCTGGGCGTCGCTGGAGGCGCTCAGCTCCAGGGCGCCCGTGGCCGGGTCCATCGACCAGGCCTGGATCTGCCGGTCGCCGGTGAGGGCGACGAAGACGAAGTAGCGGGATGCGTCCGCCATGAGATGGCCTTTCCGGGTTGGGTGGTGCCGGCGATGCTTGGGATCGTTTGAGAAGAGACTCAAACTACGACGACCCCGGAGGGCCCCGCCACGCGGGCCCCGCCCCGGCCGAGCCCGACACCGCAAGGAAAGCCGAGCGCATGAGCGGACAGCTGCCACCCGGCGCCGACCTGGACCGTCTCGAGGACCAGGCCCGGCGTCTGCACAGGGCCCACCGCTCCGCCAGCCCCTTCGTGACCGGGCGCCTGCGCCGGCACCTGCCGCGGTTCACGGGAGCCCCCGACCACGAGATCCGCTCGGCGTCGCTGCCGCTGCGCGACGCCCGCCAGGTGATCGCCCGCGAGCTGGGGTTCCGCGGCTGGTCCAGCCTCGAGCGCCGGGCCGGGGCGAAAGGCGGCGACTCCCGCAACCCGCGGGCGGAAGTCGGCACCCGTCTCGCCCCGTACGAGCGCCAGGCCGCCGATCTGCACGCCCGCCACCGTGAGGGCTGCCTCGACCAGGCGCGGCACGACGTCGCCCGCCGCCACGGATTCCATACCTGGTGGCGGCTGGTGGCCGCCGTCGACCGGGCGCGGCAGGCGCCCCTGCCCGTGCGTGCCTGTCCGTCCGATCCTGCGTGGGATCTCAAGCGCGAGGCCCGGGAGCTGCTGAAGGCCGCCCGCGGCGGCAGCCCCGCCGCCCTGCAGCGATTCCGCGACAGCCTCCTGCCCTTCGCCGAAACCCCCGACGACGAGCTGGCCGCGGCCGTCGTCCTGCGCCAGGCGCGCTACGTCCTCGAAGCGGAGTACCGCGGCGACCCGGAGGCCCAGCGCGAGACCCCGGCCCAGGTGCGGGCCTGGCGCGAGCGGCTGTGGGCGTCCCACGACCGGCAGGCGTCGTCGCGGCGCACGCGGGCGCAGATGTCCTTGAGGGAGCAGGCCTTCGTCGAGGCCGCCATGGGCGACTGGCGCCGCCCGCACCGGGCCTCCCTGCCGCGCCTGCGGGCCCTGGCCGCGGAGGATTCCGCCCTGATCGCCGGCGCCGGTCCCGCGGCCCTGGCCCGGGCCCTCTCCTGGGAGGGCGGCGAGCCGATCGTGCGCTTCCTCCTGGAGCAGGGGGCCCGCCTCGACCACGAGCCCGGCACCTTCGGCCCCCTGGACGGGGCCGTCTGGACCGGCTGCCTGGAGAGCGTGCGCCTGCTGCTGGAGGCCGGCGGCGCCCCGGACCCCGCCGAGGCGGCGGTGGAGCCGCCCCACGGCGGCCTCGCCTCCCACCGCACGCCGCTGCACACCGCCGCCTGGCTGGCCCAGCCCGAGATGACGGAGGTCCTGCTGGAGCACGGCGCCGCCCGCACCATTGAGGCGCGGCTGGGGGAGGACGGCTCCACGCCCCTGCAGCGGGCCGTCCTGGCCAACAACTGGCCCACCACCGACCCCTGGGCCCGGCGCGACCCCAACGGCCGGTCGAACCACCGCAGCGGCCGCGAGGTGGCGGCCCTGCTGCTGGAGTACGGCGCCCGCTACGACATCTGGTCCGCCTGCGGGCTCGACGACGCCTGGCGGGTGGAGCAGTTGCTCCGGGAGGATCCGGCGCTGGTGAGGGCCGGAGACCCCAGCGGGTTCACGCCCCTCCACTGGGCGGCGAAGCAGGGCGCCCTCGAATGCGCCCGGATGCTCCTCGACGTCGGCGCCGACGTCAACGCCGACTCGAACTCGCTGAAGATGCCCCTGCACCAGGCCGCGGTGGCCCACCAGAACATGGTTCTCCTGCCATCGAACGTGGACCTCATGGCCCTGCTCATCGAGGCGGGGGCCGACGTCGACGCTCGGGACTCCAAGGGCCGCACGCCGCTGTTTCTCGCCTGCCAGGGCGGGTACGACCTGAACGCCGGGTACCTGATCCTCCTCGGCGCGAGGACCACGATCCGCAACCGCAAGGGCAAGTCGCCGCTGGATGTGGCGGCGAAGGGGTGTCGCTATCTGAAGGGCGGACAACGCGGCATATAGCACCTGTTATACCGGGTTGCGAAATCAGAGCTCCATGGGTACACTCTGCCGTAACAGAATCTACCACAGAACGATAGAGGCAGAATGTCATCCAGTTTCTCCGACACACTCCCCGGAGATTACCCCCGCCGGATCAAGAGCATCCGAGGCCTCCGGGGTCTGACGCAGACGCAGTTCGCGGAACTCGTCGGCGTCTCCTTTGCCTCCGTCAACCGCTGGGAGAACGGCCAGTCCCGTCCCAACACCCTGGCCTGGCGCCGCGTACTCGAGGTGGAAGCCCTGCCAGCAGACGGTTCGGACGAACCCTCGGCAGAGGAAACCGGGCCCCCAAGCATGGACTTCTCAGCCGATCCCGAGGCGGTCTCCGCCGTCGCCGAGGCCCATCGCCTCGCCAGCGGCCACCTCTTCAATCCCGCCTTCGCCACCGAGACCTCCCTGATCGACCCGCTTCCGCACCAGCGCATCGCCGTGTACCAGCGGATGCTTGACCAGTCCCCCCTTCGTTTTCTGCTGGCCGACGACGCCGGCGCCGGCAAGACCATCATGACCGGGCTGTACGTGCGCGAGATGCTTTCCCGCCGCCTCCTGCGGCGCGTGCTCGTCGTGCCCCCGGCCGGCTTGGTGGGCAACTGGGAGCGGGAGATGCGCACCCTCTTCCGCCTGCCCTTCCGCATCCTAGGCGGGGCCGACGCGCGCGCCGGCAACCCCTTCCTCGGACCGGAGAGCGACCTCGCCATCGTCAGCGTCGACACCCTGGCCGGGGAGCGCATGTTCGGCCACCTCGGGGATCCGCAGACCAGCCCCTACGACCTCGTTGTCTTCGACGAGGCCCACAAGCTGTCGGCAGACCGCCAGCCGGACTTCCGGGTGCGCAAGACGGGCCGCTACAAGCTGGCCGAGGCCCTGGCCGGCGCCGAGACCGACGACAAGGACGGGAGGGGGCTCTCCTGGTCGGCACAGCATCTCCTGCTGCTGACGGCCACCCCCCACATGGGCAAGGACCACCCCTACTACTATCTGTGGCGCCTGCTGCTGCCGGACGCCCTCTCCACCTACGACGCCTTCGAGGAGTTCCCCCCGGACTCGCGGCAGCGGCACTTCATCCGTCGCACCAAGGAGGAGATGGTCCACTTCGACCGTCGGCCCCTCTACCCGCAGCGCAAGTGCGACACCCTGGGCTACGAGCTGTCCCAGGGGCCGGGGAGCGAGCAGGAGCTGTACGACGAGACCACGGACTACATGCGCCATCACTACAACCGGGCGGCGGCGTTGAACCGGTCCGCCGCCCGCCTGGCGATGAGCGTCTTCCAGCGCCGCTTGGCCAGCTCCACCTATGCTCTCCTGCGCTCCTTCGAGCGCCGCCTCGAGAAGCTGGAGGGGCTCATCGACGACATCCGCAGCGGCCGCCTAACCGAGGAGCAGCTCGCGAGGCGGCAACAACAGCTCCGGCCCGACGATCTCTTCGAGACGCGCACGGCTGACGAGGAGGCGGAGATCGAAGACGGGGAACAGCACGAGGACTTCGAGGCCCGGGCCCTCGAAGGCACGGTGGCGGTCAACCTCGCCGAGCTGGAGGCGGAGCGTGTCAAGGTCGCCGGGTTGCGCGACAAGGCGCAGAGGCTCTTTGACCAAGGTGAGGAGTCGAAGTTCGAGAAGCTGAGGGAGGTCCTTGCGGCTCCGGACTACCGCGACCAGAAGCTCATCATCTTCACCGAGCACCGGGACACGGCGGGGTTCCTGGTGCGCCGACTCGAAGGCCTTGGCTACACGGGCCACGTCGCCCTCATCCACGGCGGCCTTGCCTACCCGGAGAGGGAGCGCCAAGTCGAACTTTTCCGCCGGCCCGCGGACCAGGGCGGGGCCAGTTATCTCGTGGCCACCGACGCCGCCGGCGAGGGGATCAACCTCCAGTTCTGCTGGCTCATGGTGAACTACGACATCCCCTGGAACCCGGCCCGGCTGGAGCAGCGCATGGGGCGCATCCACCGTTACGGCCAGAAGCGGGACCCGGTGGTCATCGTCAACCTCGTCTCCGCGGGCACCCGGGAGGGCCGGGTGCTGAAGACCCTGCTCGACAAGCTCGAGGCGATCCGACGGCAGCTCAGCTCCGACAAGGTCTTCGACGTGGTGGGCCGTCTCTTCGAGGGGCTGTCCGTCCGGGACTACCTGGCCCAAGCGGTGATGGATGGAGCCGGCGCCGACGCCGCTGCTGAGCGGCTGGAGGGCCACCTCACGGAAGAGCAGGTCCGGGCCCTCGAGGAGAGAGAGCGCGCCATTTACGGGGACGGCGGCGAGGTGCGCGGCCGGCTGGACGATCTCAACGAGGAGATGGAGCAGGAGAACTACCGCCGGCTGCTGCCCGGGTACGTGCGCCGTTTCGTCGAGCATGCCGCGCCGCTCCTCCACCTGCGCCTGGATGGGGATCCGGGTGGCGCCTTCTCCCTGGTGCCTGACCGGCCTCGGGCCGCCGACCCCCTGCTGTCCGCCCTGGAGGTCTACCCGGAGGAGGCGAGGGAGCGGCTGACGGTGTACAAGCCCGAGAGCCGCGACGACGCTATCTGGCTGCATCCCGGTGAGCCGGTCTTCGACAGCCTCTCGGCCGCGGTCCGGGAGCGCCTCGGAGCCGAAGGGCTGCGCGGCGCCGTGTTCAGCGACCCCTATGCCAGCGACCCGTACCTGTTCCACATCGCCCGCGTCAGCGTGCACCAGCATACGCCGGCGGTTGACCGCGACGAGGGTGGAGAGGCGCCGCAACTGGTGGAGTCGCGGCTGGTGGGGCTGCGCCAGAGCAGAGAGGGTGCCGTGGAGGAGTGCCCCGTGGAGCACTTGCTCCTGTTGCGCGGCGCCGGCGGTATCGCCCCCGGCGGCGTGCCCCTGGCCACCTTGGCGCGGGGCATGGCCGGAGAGGCCGCCGATTTCCTTGGCGGGGAAGTGGTCGAGCAGATCGTGCAGACACACCGCCAGCGCCGCCTGGACGATCTGCCCGGCCGCCTGGAGTTCGTCAACCGCGGATTCGACTATCAGGCGGCCGAGCTGGCAGCCGCCCGGTCCCGTCTCAGGGAGAAAGCCGGCACCGGGGACCGTCAGTCCGCCGAGGAGTTGGCCAAGGTCAGGGAGCGGCAGCGGAGCCTCAACGCCCTGCGCGCCCACCGACTTGCCGGGCTGCGGGCCGAGCCAGAGCACATCCGGGCCGGGGAGGCCGAGTTCCTCGTGCATGCCCTGGTGGTGCCGGCCCAGGACGACAGGGAGGCGGAGCGCTACGACGCCGATGTCGAGGCCATCGCCATGGAGGTAGCCGCCGCCTACGAGAAGGAGCGGGGCGCCCAGGTGCGGGATGTCTCCAAGCCGGAGTTGGCGAGGCGGGCCGGACTGCCGGACTGGCCGGGCTTCGACCTCCTGTCCCGCGGCGAGGGAATGGAGGACCGAGCCATAGAAGTCAAGGGACGGGCCGGCACCGGCGGCGTGGAGTTGGAGGAGAACGAGTGGGCCAAGGCCTGCAACCTGAGAGAGAGATACTGGCTCTACGTGGTCTACGACTGCGCGACGGCGAGGCCGCGACTGGCGCGGGTGCGGGACCCATTCGCCAAGCTGCTGGTGAGGGAACGAGAGTCCCGTACCTTCATCATCACGGCGGGGGCGGTCATGGAGGCGTCGGAGGAGGGCAGAAAAGATGAACCGGGGTTAAAGCGGGGACAGGGTGATTGAGTGGACGAACGTACAATGAAGATTGGTATTGCAAGCCGATTCCTAAGGGACCTCCATGGCCTATCGCCTACGTTGAGGAAGAAGACCCTGGAGCTTATACACGAGCTTCAAGGGGTGGGGCAAACCGAGCTTAGGCAGAAGGCATTGCCGGGCTGGCGGCTCCACAGTCTCCGGGAGTCAAGTATGGTATCCCTCTCGGTAGATATGAACTTCCGGATCCTTGCTCAATTCACTCAGGGTGCTCTTATCCTCCATCGGGTAGTAAGACACGATGTGGCTGATCGTGCCACAGTGAACAGGAACGATCAAGCCGAAGCCATAGTCCAGATGAGCCCTGAAGAGATTCGTCCCGCGGATGTATATGATGCGTTGCTTTCCTTCGGTGTGCCCCGACATGAGGCTGAGTTCTTCCGCGAGTGCTCAACAGAAGATGACCTTCTGAACGTAGCAGTTAAGGTCTCAGAGGAAACGGCAAGTCTTGCCCTGACCCTGTACGAGACAAGCGGCCTCCCAATCCCTCAGGCTCGGTTCCGGATCCTCCAAAGAGATGAGGATCTCATGCGTCTTCTTGAGGCGGGAGGTACTGAGTGGAATCTATACCTACACCCGTCTCAAGCATACATTGTGGAACTAGAACCCTCCTTTCGAGCGGCCATCGTAGGTTCTGCCGGCACAGGTAAGACGGTTTGTGCGTGGCATCGCAGCAAGCATCTGATTGACTTGGGTGTATCGGTCGGTTTCGTTTGTCCGCACGAATCGGTGCTAGACATCTCGAAGCAGAATCTAATTGACATGATCGGACCGGAAGATGAACGGAGTTACTTCTTTGTCCCGAAGCAACCCGATGAGCTCCTACAGCTTGCTGATGCCGTTGACCATCTCATTATCGACGAGGCACAGGAGATTCCTCCGACATGGTTCTCCAACCTTGCAGCAAGAATGCGTGATACAGTTGGGCTGACCGTGCTCTATGATCTGAATCAGCTCGGAGGTAATATCCGGGATGGCGACACCGCCCGATACCGGGACCGAATTGCCGGCTGGAAGTCAATGTTGAGCGGATTCCCCAGAATGAGGAAGTTCAATCTGACGATCAATTATAGAAACGCACGAGAAATCGCCGAGTGTTATCTGGAACTGCTGTCAGAAGCACTGCCTGCAAAACCATTTGCTGACGTTCCCGTGTTCGAATCTGGAGAGGTTCTCCGGCATAGGGTCAAGAGTGGATACTTGGAAGACGAGCTTGCTAGTATTCTACGAAGGATGCTGGTGGACTATTCCTCTCACGAGATTGGGGTAGTTGTTCTCAACCGAGGACCGAGCAGCCTACTCTGCCACCTGTCCCGGCGCAAGCTTCCTGTCGTGCGGGATGCAAAGCAGGACGGAATTGTTATTACTACCGCGGCGAAGGTTCGCGGCCACGAACGAGAAGTGATGATTGTGATTGCGAAGAGCACCCAAGCTCTGTGTCGGAGTTTTGGCGCCGCAATCGATGCCTATATTGCGATGTCACGAGCGATAAAGCAGCTCATCGTAGTCGAGGAAGAGGGCAGATGAGGGACTTCCGTCAACTGGTTGTGCAGCGTCCGCCAGACCAATCCGATATAGAGAACCTTCTGCGGAAGGGAGCACTTGGCAAGGCACTTCGACAGGCAAGAGCCACGGGTTTGATCATTCCTCAAGAAGACATTGAGGCCACGGCAATCGAGATGTTCAATTCCAACCGTGCGGGCGAGTTATTGGCCATGGTTGGTAAAGTAGATGTAGACCTGCCATTTGACACGAGCCAACTGCTTCTACGTGTCTTTGAAGCAGGAGACTACCATACGTTTCTGAAACAGGTGCATCGTTTGGGTGTCGGAGCGAATGAGGAGCTCAGGGTCACGGAAGCTATCGCAGTAGTTGAACGAACTGCTCCCCTGGAAGCACGGTCCTGGAGACGGAAGTTCCGTACAGTGTGAAGCATGCGGCGTTGGTGAGAGGGAGATGTCTTAGGCAATGCTGCTGTCTCTGCATCGACCACTTGGACTTAGGAATTGGATCGTAGGTCTTGATCTGAGACTATTGGAGATCGCACGATGCTGAAGCGAGGCAGCGACTGGCGCGGGTGCGGGACCCCTTCGCCAAGCTGCTGATGAAGGGAACGAGAGTCCCTTACCCTCACCATCACGGCGGGGGCGGTCATGCAGGCGGCGGAGGAGGGCCCAGGGTCATGACGACGACTGGCATCCGTTTCTTCAACACCGCGGGACCGATCGTGGCGGCGGATCACTACCATGTGCCGCCGCTGGAGCGGCTGGACCGCGACGAGGTGCTGATGCTGATCCGTCAGCAGAAGTACTTCGTGCTGCACGCTCCCCGGCAGACAGGCAAGACCTCGGCCCTGCTGGCGCTGAGAGATCTGCTCAATAGCGGTGTCGCCGGCGAGTACCGCTGCGTCTACGTCAACGTCGAGGCGGGCCAAGCGGCGCGCGAGGATGTCGCAACGGCGATGCGGGCAATCCTCAGCGCCCTCGCCCGTGCGGCGCGTCAAACCCTCGATGACCAGTTCGTCGCTGACGCCTGGCCTGGCATCTTCGAGGGCTCCGGCCCCAACGATGCCCTTGGGGAAACCCTGTCCCGCTGGGCCGAGTCGGACCCCCAGCCGCTGGTGCTGCTGATCGACGAGATCGACGCCCTGATCGGCGACAGCCTGCTGGCGGTGCTGCGGCAGTTGCGCGCCGGGTATGCAGACCGCCCACGGCGGTTTCCGCAGAGCGTGGTCCTTGGCGGGGTGCGGGACGTGCGCGACTACCGCATCCGCTCTTCCGCCGAGAACGCCGTCATCGCCGGGGGCAGCGCCTTCAACATCCGGGCCGAGTCCCTGCGCCTGGGGGGCTTCTCCCGCGAGGAGGTGGAGTCGCTGCTGGGGCAGCATACCGAGGAGACCGGGCAGGCCTTCACGGAGGAGGCGCGCGCGGCGGTCTGGGAACTGACCGAGGGCCAGCCGTGGCTGGTGAACGCCCTGGCCTACGAAGCCTGCTTCCGCAACAAGGCCGGCCGCGACCGGGGCCAGGAGGTGACCGCCGAGGCCATCCAGGATGCGCGCGAGCAGTTGATCCTGCGCCGGGAAACGCACCTGGACCAGCTCACCGACAAGCTCCGGGAGGAGCGGGTGCGCCGGGTGATCGAGCCGCTGCTGAGAGGCGCCGACGACGCCGGTCCCATCGCTGCCGACGACTTGGAATACGTACGCGACCTCGGCCTGGTTGCCCGCGACAGCCCGGTCCGCATCGCCAACCCGATCTACCGCGAGGTGATCCCCCGCGATCTGACGTTCACGACCCAGGCGGGTTTCCATCACGACCCGTCCTGGTACGTGGACGAGGGCGGGGCCCTGGAGGTGGACAAGCTGCTGGCCGCGTTCCAGGAGTTCTTCCGGGAGCACTCCGAGCACTGGGTGGAGCGCTTCCAGTACAAGGAGGCGGGTCCGCAGTTGCTGCTTCAGGCCTTCCTTCAGCGCATCCTCAACAGCGGCGGCCGCATCGAGCGCGAGTACGGCCTGGGGCGCCTGCGCACCGATCTGCTGCTGGTGTGGCCGCTGCCGGGAGATGCGGGCGGGGTGCAGAAGGCGGTCGTCGAGTGCAAGGTGCTGCACCGGGGCCTGGAGCGGACCCTGCGCGAAGGGCTGGAGCAGACACGGGCCTACATGGACCGCTGCGGGTCGGCGGAGGGGCACCTGGTGATCTTCGACCGCACCGAGGGCAAGTCGTGGGAGGAGAAGGTGTACCGCCGCGACGAGACCGGGGGCGGCGCCCCGGTCACAGCGTGGGGGATGTGAACGCACAGGAAGGTGGATAGAGTGCACTACCTTACTGATTTCAAGGGATTCAAGGAGGCCGCCATCGATCTGCTGCGGCCATTCACGCTGCTGATCGGACCGAACGGCTCGGGAAAGAGCAATGTCATCGAGGCGGTCGAGCTGCTGTCCTTCATCGCGCGGGGTCAACCTCTCCATGAGATCGCGGACGTTGGTCGTGCGCCCGGAGGTCTTCAGATCCGGGGGGGGGTTCAGGCTTGCGGCCGGGCCGGCGGGAACAGATTCACCCTTGGGTTCATCGCCAAGGTAAGGCTTCACGATGAGTTCAAGTCGGTCACCTACATTCTGAGCCTCTTTACAAGGCCACATCCCCAGATAGCCGCTGAGCGGCTGAGTTACGGCGACCGGGTGATCTACCGAACACTTCCAAGACATCCCGGATCAGTGCCACGCGATGTAACCGTGGAATACGACAACTTCGCTCGCGGTGGAAGGAAACCCCAAGCTGCCGCTTCATCAGACCGTTCCGTCCTTTCCCAGTATCAGGAGATTGCGCGCAAGAACCGGAATATGAAAGAATGCATGCAGCTTGTGGATGCGCTCCGGCATCATCTGCAAGCCTCCTTCATTTTCGATCCAGATCCCAAGCTCATGCACGTCTATGAGCGAATCGGCAACACTACCCTCTCCCGGGATGGCGCCAACTTGTCGGCGGTTCTCTACTCCCTTCATACAGGTGACGAAGCTGATCAGGCATTGTTGGCTCGTTTGCTTTCCCGCATTTCCCAGCTTCCCGATGAGCCGTACGAGGAGTTCAGTTTTACCACGACCGATCTCGGGGACGTGATCTTTGGACTCCGCGAGAGAACGGGCTACACCGTGGACGCCCGGGCCCTGTCCGATGGAACGCTGAGAACCCTGGCTATCCTGACCGCCCTGGAGACGGTCCAAGAGGGCTCCCGAGTCATCGTGGAGGAGTTCGACAACGGACTCCACCCGAGCCGGACAGGAGTACTGACGGCCGCCATAGGTGATGCCACTGAGAGACGCAAGTTGAAAGTACTGGTTACCACGCACAATCCTGCCACCATGAACAGCCTGACAGATGAGCAGCTGAAGGGAGTGGTTCTCTGCACGTGGAGCCAGACCAAGGAATGCGCCGATCTCGTTGGGTTGGCTAACCTTCCGCGGTCCGACGAGCTCCTTGAGCGCGGACAGCTGGGGGATCTCGTCTCGCGCCGCGTCGTCGAGCAGTACCTGGCACCGGAGTTCGAGGAACGCCAGCGCGAGAAAGTCCAGGAGTGGGTTGAGGCTCTGTAGTGAATCCGCCCGTCTACCTGATCGATACCAGCTACCTGCTGGAGCTGTTCGCCGTCCCAGGATGCTCTACCGAGGCAGCCGTTGCGGAGGTAAGGCGGCGCGTCAAGGATGGTGCGAGGAACGGCGCCCGGCTGTACGTGACTGTGCCCTGCATATTCGAGTTGGCGAGTCACATCTCCGATGTGGCCGACGGCAATCTGCGGGTCTTTGGCCGGAACCATGGCAGACACCGTTCTGTCCAGTCTCGACGAAGGAATGCCATGGACCGTCTTGCCTTCTCGGGCGTCTCGCTGGCTCAGGGAGGCTGTAGCAGGCTTTACAGACACTCACGTCCGCGAGGCATTGACTTGACTGATGGCACACTGATCGACGAGGCCCGCAGGCTCAGGCAGGGCCGGTACCGCGGGCCAGAGTGGCGAGTGCACATCTGGACCAAGGACACGAAGCTGAAGGCGAGAGAGCCTGACACGGAGCCCGATGCGTTCCTCGGGTGATCCTCTGCGGATGAACGGCCCACCATGCTGAAGCGAGTCCAGATTCGGGGATACAAGTCCCTCAAGGACCTGGAGGTGACCCTCTCCTCCCTCGTCGTCCTCGTCGGGCCGAACGCCACGGGCAAGAGCAACCTGCTCGATGCCCTGCAGCTCCTGTCCAGGTTGGGAACGAGCCGCACCTTGAGGGAGGCCTTCGATCCACCCTACCGCGGCAAGCCGCTGGAATCGTTCACCATCGGGAGCGGGGGGATCAGGGGCCTGCTGGAGCAGGACAGGCTTTCCCTCTCCATCGAGGCCGACTTGAGCCTGTCGGACTCGGCGGTCGATGCTGTCAACCGACAGATCCGGGAGATGGGGCGTCCCCATGGAGCCCCCGCCCGGGTCCGTGAACGGGATCTCCGCTACCGGATCGAGGTGGAGATGCTGCCCCGATCCGGCATTCTGCGGGTGGCGGATGAATACCTCGCCGCCTTGAACCGCAAGGGCGAGCCCACGGGAAAGCGGAAGCCCTTCCTTGAGCGGCAGGGAGAGAGGATCCGCCTTCGCAACGAAGGCCAGACGCACCCGACGTATTTCGACTGTTACCTCGACCACAGCATCCTCTCCATGCCGCACTACCCTCCGCACAATCCTCACTTGGTAGCGGCTCGTCACGAGCTGGAAAGCTGGCGGTTTTTCTACTTCGAGCCGCGTGAACGCATGCGCGCCGCCAGCCCGGTCAAGGAGGTTCGCCATATCGGGTTGATGGGCGAGGAACTGGCGGCCTTCCTCTATACCATGAAGGCCACCGATGCCCGGCGGTTCAGGGGCGTCGAGAAGGCCCTGCATGTCCTGATGCCCGACATCGATGGAATCGAGGTGGATGTCAGCGATCTGGGTGAGGTCGAGCTCCGTCTCAGAGAGGGCGGTGCGGCCATTCCAGCCCGCGTCCTCTCGGAGGGCACACTCAGGATACTTGGTCTTCTCGCCCTGTCCGGACTGGACCAGGGCCCGGCCTTGGTCGGGATCGAGGAGCCCGAGAACGGGGTCCACTCCCGGCGAATCGAGTTGATCGCCGAGTTGCTGAGAACCCAGGAGAGCCTGAACCGGATCCAGCAGATCATCACCACCCACTCCCCGATCCTGCCTGATCTGCTGGAGGAGGAGTCGCTGTTCGGGGTCCGCCGGCTGAACGGCCGGACTCGCATCGATCCGGGCAGGAACGAGACCGACTTCCAGTGCCCGCACGCATCCGCTGTTGGGCACCGGCTCAAGAGTCTGCATGGAACGACAGCCGCGTCATAGCAAGGAGGAGTTCGCCCGGCGTGGTCAGGCGATCTACGAGCAGCGAGTGAGGCCGCAGGTGGAAGAAGGCAACAGCGGTCGCGTCGTGGCGATTGACATTGAGACCGGCGAGTTCGAGGTGGGGGACGATCCCTTGGCCGCCTCCGACCAACTGTTCGCGCGCTGTCCAGATGCGCAGCCGTGGCTGATCCGGATCGGCCACCGTGCGCTACACCGGCTCGGCGCATCATGATCGAGGGTGCAGTTTCAGAAAGGAAACGATGGCTATGCTAACTAGGAATTGGGAGAATGAATTCAGCCAGTGGGCACGGCCACCGGGTACGGTCGAGGATGAGCGTTGTGAGAACGCGATCAAAGCCATTCGCAATGCGATCGCCAAAAGCGACAAGCTGAAAAGCCGGCGATTGAAGGTCTTTCCACATGGCTCGTACCGCAATCGTGTCAATGTCCGTCAAGACAGCGACGTCGATGTGGCAGTTCTCTGCGATGAGAGTTTTTTTCGCGACCTCCCCTCTGGGACTACCGACGAGACCTTTGAGATTACCCCAGCGACCTACCATTATGTTCAGTTCAAGAACGAACTTGTGGAAGCCTTGACCGAGCACTTTGGAGTTGGATCGGTCCGTCGGGGGAACAAAGCGATCGACGTTCGAGAGAACACGTACCATGTGGAAGCTGATGTTGCTCCGTTTTTTGAATATCGATACTACTGGAAGAAAGGGACTTACCGATGCGGAGTGGCACTACGCCCTGACACCGGCCCACTGATCAAGAACTACCCCGAATGTGTACTCGATAGCTGGCCGCAGATACCTATGCATTACGAGAATGCGGTCTCAAAGAACAAGAGAACTCATCGTTCTTACAAGGGTGTAGTGCGTATTCTCAAGAAACTTCGTAACGAAATGGATGATGCTCTCATCTCTGCCGCCAAGTCAATTCCCGGGTTTCTGGTCGAGTGCATGGTCTGGAATTCACCGACTGCGTGCTTCCGAGGGAACACTTGGGACGGCAAACTGCAAGCGGTGCTTGTACATCTGTGGTCGAACACCAAGAACGATATACACTGTGAGGACTGGAAGGAGGTCAATGACATTAAATTTCTCTTTGCCTCAGGGCAGCCGTGGACACGACGTGAGGCTTTTGATTTCGTGGACGCCGCGTGGAGCTATGTCGGAAGAAGGACGAAGTGAGAGTTGATCGGGTTCATATCGCTGTCTTCCTTGCAATAGCTGCACTTGCTTGGTGGATTACTTTGGTCCTTCAGGGCACCGCAGTCACTTCTGAACACGCAGCACCCTTCACTGTGGTCATGAGTGCTCTTGGAGTGTTAGGGTATGTCTTCGAGCACTTTCTCTGGCGTTGCCAGTTACTTCACGGATGGTTTTTTACCAGGCCGAATCTTCGCGGGACTTGGCGTGTTGAACTTCGGTCAAGCCATATGAAGCAGGACAGCGGAGAGGGTGCACCCCTGATTGTGTGCTATATGGGAGTCGAACAGACACTATCGGAACTCAAAATGCATCTGATGACCTCAGAGTCTGAGTCTTGGTGCATCGCGAGCCATACGAAGCCCTCACCAAGCGGAAACGGTTACCAGGTAGTCTGTGTCTATAGTAGCAAGCCAAATATTCATCTGCGCGACGAACGGATTAGCGAGATACACAATGGAGCTATCATCCTTGACACTCATGGAGCTGGTGTTCGGCCCGACACCCTTACGGCAGAGTACTGGACGGACCGCAAGACGACAGGGACCATGAATTTCACCAGCCGTGTGGATCGGGTTTTCACACGCTTTGAAGATGCGAATCAACACTTCGGGGCAAGGACGGGACTACCTTGAGGAAGACATGACCGACAAACGGCTCATCGAGGCCGCCTTCCCCCTCAAGCAGGTCTCCCTCGACTCCGTGCACGAGAAGAACGTGCGCCACGGCCATATCTCCACCCTGCACATCTGGCCCGCGCGGAGACCGCTGGCGGCCTGCCGGGCGGCCCTGATCGCGACGCTCCTCCCCGACCCCGGCAATGCGCGTGAGCGCAAGGAGATCCTGGAGCGCATGGCCGGCCGCCTCATCCGGAGGCCCGAGCGCAAGCGGGTGAACGGCCGCGTGGTCGAGCGGGTGAAGGAGGAGACGAGAGGCGGCATCCTCCACTGGGGGCGGGAGAGCGGCCAGGACCTGGAGTGGTTCCGCGCCGAGATCCGCAAGGCGTACGGTGGGAAGGCGCCCAAGGTGCTGGATCCCTTCGCCGGCGGCGGCGCCATTCCCCTCGAAGCGATGCGCCTCGGGTGCGAGGTGACGGCCATGGACATCAACCCGGTGGCCTGGTTCATCCTCAAGTGCACCCTCGAGTACCCGCAGAAGCTCGCCGGCCAGACCCGGCCGCTGCCCGGGTTCGCGCTGCAGGACCGGGAGTTCATGGAGGCCTTCCTGAAGTCGAAAGGCTTCAGGGGCGCCCGGTTGCGGAGTCTGCTTGACCGCATCGGACACGGCGACGGTGGCGGCGTCCAACTCGACGCTTTGCCGGGCGATGTCCCGGTCACCGAGGCGGACCTCGCCTGGCACGTGCGCGCCTGGGGCCGGTGGGTGCTGTCGAGGGCGCGCAGGGAGCTGGCTTCCTGCTACCCGAGCTATGCCGGGTTCGAGCCCCTGAAGCCGGGTCGGGATTTCGAGGCCCGACCGATCCGGCTGCTCGACGTCGATGAAGACGGGGCGCCCCAGGTGGAGCCCTTCAATGCCGGATTCGACAAGGACTATCTGAAGGACCCGCTCAACCCGCGCTGGATCGCCAAGCCGGCGGTGGCCTATCTCTGGGCGCGGACCGTGACCTGCAAGCAGTGTCGGGCGGAGCTGCCGCTGCTCAAGACCCGCTGGCTATGCAAGAAGGACCGGAAGCGGGTGCTGCTGACCATGGAGCCCAAGGCGGACGGAACCGGCGTCGTCTTCGGTGTGCTGGGCGACGTTGCGCAGAACGGCGGCAACGGGGCCCAGAGGCGGGAGCACGACCGGCGTCTCGGTGGGGGCACCATGTCGCGCACCGGCGCAGCCTGTCCCTGCTGCGGGGCGATCACGACCATGGAGGACATCCGTCTGGAAGGCCGCGCGGGTCGGCTGGGCGCGGTGATGACGGCCGTGGTCGTGGATGGGCTCAAGGGGAAGGAATACCGCCTGCCCACGGACCACGAGCGGGCGATGGCGGAGGTGACCGAGGACCGGCTGCAGGCACTCTACGCGGAGATTCCCTTCGGGCTGCCGGAGGAGCAGACTCCCAAGGCGGGCATCGGGGCGTCGCGGGCTTTCTCGGTGGATGGCTATGGCTTCGACACTTGGCGGAAGCTGTTCACGAATCGGCAGCTGCTGGCGCTTGGAGAGTTCGTCCGGACGCTTCGAACCCTGATGCAAGAACTCGACGACTGCTCGGAGGGTTGGCGCGAAGCGGTGATTGCGAATCTCGGCCTCGTCAACGACCGGCTGGCCGACTACTCCAGCGCGGTTTGCTCTTGGCACAACAGTGGGGAGAAGCTCAGAAACACCTTTGGGCGCTTTGCTCTGCCTATCGTCTGGGACTTTACCGAAGTCAATCCGCTATCAGAAACCTCGGGCAATTATCGCGGTGCACTTGATTGGGTCAGCAAGGCCTGCGAGCACCTCCAGAGAAGTGTCGATGGTGCCCGTAGCGGGGAGAGCATCCGTGGGTCCGCCATAGTCTGTCCGATCGACAGTTTCGATGTGATTCTCACCGACCCACCGTACTACGACGCCATCCCCTACTCTGACCTGATGGACTTCTTCCATGTGTGGCTGAGGCGCACGGTTCCCGGACTGTCCGCCGAAGTCGAGTCTGCCTTCTCCGGGCCCCTCGGCCCCAAGTGGGACCACGAGAGCGGCGACGGCGAGCTCATAGACGACGCGGGCCGGTTCGGCGGCGACAAGGAGTGTTCCAAGCAGAGCTACGAAGACGGCATGGCCCGCTCTTTCCGTTCCTGTCATGCTGCCCTGCAGCCGGACGGGCGGCTCGTGGTCGTCTTCGCCAACAAGCATCCCGATGCCTGGGAGACCCTGGTCGCTGCCCTGATCCGGGCCGGTTTCGTCGTCGACGGCTCCTGGCCCATCCAGACCGAGATGGGCACCAGGACTCGCGCCATGGCCTCCGCAGCCCTGTCATCTTCCGTCTGGATCGTCTGCAAGAAAAGGTCCGCCACGGGCTCCGGCTGGGACACCAGGGTCCTCGAGGAGATGCGCGTGAACATCACTCAACAGTTGCGAGACTTCTGGGACGCCGGCATCCGCGGTCCCGACTTCGTCTGGGCGGCCACCGGACCGGCCCTCGAAGCCTTCAGCAAGTACCCCGTGGTCAAGAAGGCCAACGCCCCGGGCGAGCAGATGTCCGTGGCGGAGTTCCTGCGCCAGGTGAGGCGCATGGTCGTGGATTTCGTCGTGGGCCGGGTGCTGATCCAGGACGGCGCGGCAGAGCAGGCCGAGGAACGGGAGGCTGAGACCGGCCTCGACGACGTCACCACCTACTACCTGCTGCACCGCCACGACTTCGGCCTGGACGAAGCTCCGGTGGGCGGCTGCATCCTCTACGCCCTCTCCTGCAACCTGTCGGATTCCGCACTGGTCAACCAGCATGACCTTCTCGCCCAGGCGGGCAGGAGGGCAGCGGGTGAGGAAGCCGAGGAGGAGGGGGACGAGCCGGAAGAGCCAGAGGAGAAGGGCGGCGGCGCCAAGGTGAAGCTGAAGCCCTGGCATCGGAGGAAGGGCCGCAACCTCGGCCTGGAAGGGCAGGGAGGAAGGCCTGCGCCGCTCATCGACCAGGTGCACAAGCTCATGCACCTCTGGCGCGCCGGGGACCAGGTCAAGGTCAACGACTACCTCGACAGCCGCGGCCTGCCCCGAAATGCCCTGTTCAACCAGATCCTCCAGGCCCTCATCGAGCTGGCCGACGAAGGCTCGGAGGAGCGGGCACTGCTGGAATCGGTGAGCAACCACGCGGCCGGGCGGGGCGGGGTTCAAGCGCCGCGGCAGAGGCGGTTTCAGTTCGGAGAAGCCGGTCGTCGACCGGAGCCTGCCCAAGATGAGGCTCGACCTCGATATGCGAGGTGAAAGGGCGATAGGCCATCCATGAGCGCGATTCTTCAGATCAACCTGGACGATCTCCTCCATTGCCGCGGCGTAGAGTCGGAACGGGTCGAGTTCAAGGAGTCCTGGGATTCGCACAGGACCGCCCCCCAAGTGCTGCAGACGATCTGCGCCTTCGCGAACGACTATCACAATCTGAACGGCGGATACGTCGTCATCGGCGTCGGTGAGCGGGACGGAAGTGCAGTGCTGCCGCCATCCGGATTGTCCGCAGCGGAGATCGAGGCCGCGCAGCGGTGGATTCGCGGCCACTGCCAACAACTCGACCCGACCTATCAGCCCATCCTCTCTCCCGAGACGGTCGAGGAGCGGCTTGTCCTGGTGGTGTGGGCACCGGGAAGCGAGATGAGACCTCATCGCGCGCCCTCCTCCAGAGGCGAGTCACCCCGGTACTGGGTTCGTCTCGGTTCAGAGACCGTTGATGCCGAACAACGCGGCGACCTGCTCCGGGGACTTATTCAGCAGACGGCCCGGGTGCCTTGGGACGATCGCCGGACGCCGGATGCTCAGGTCGATGATCTGCGAGAGGCCAAGGTCCGCGAGTATCTGCGCGACGTGGGGAGTGGGCTCCTCAACGAGCCGAATGAGAGGGAAGTCTATCGCCGCATGCGGATCACGATGAAGGTCAATGACCACGAGGCGCCCCGGAACGCAGGTCTTCTTTTCTTTTCTAGAGAGCCCGTAGAGTGGTTCCGAGGTGCCAGGATCGAAGTTGTGCACTTCACCGCGGATCGGGCTGGTGACGTTCAGGAGGAACGCACTTTCGGGGGAGGGCTCGCGGACCAGCTGCGGGACTGCCTGAACTATCTTCAGAATCTCTCGACCTTCCATGTGCAGAAGCAGGGAGATCGCAGCCAGGTGCGCGGCTGGGTCAGCTATCCGCTGCCGGCGTTGCGCGAGACCCTCGTCAACGCGATCTATCACCGTGGTTACGATGTGGATCAGCCCGAGCCCACCAAGGTCTATCTCTATCCGAGCCGGGTCGAGGTGATCAGCTACCCCGGTCCTGTGCCGGGAATCGAGCCTCGCCACTTGGTCCCGGACGCGGAGGTTCGGGCCGCGCCCGCTCGCAATCGCCGCATCGGCGAGTTCCTGAAAGAGCTGGGACTCGCGGAAGGACGCCTCACCGGGCTGCCAAGAGTGTTTCGGGCGATGAAGGACAACGGATCGCCGGTACCGCGCTTCGACTTTGACGAGCAGCGGACCTGGTTTCAAGCCACTCTGCCCGCTCACCCGGAGTACGCGGCGCTGTCCGCGTTGCGGGACACGGCTCACCTGCGGGCACTGGGAGAGCACGAGGAGGCCCTTCGCCGTATCGAATCAGCGTGGGCGTCGAACCCCGAGTCGGCGATCCTTGCCGCGGAGATGATTCGTTCGTACGCGGCACAGGGTGAGACCGGACGTGCCGAAGAGGTCTTGGAAGCGTTCGAGGCGAAGGGACCGCCGAGCGCTGCCGCCCACGTGGCCAATACGTTGATAGAGGCGCTGATGGAAGCCGGAGAGAGTGAGAAGGCGCGGCGCCTGCTCAAAGAAAACCGGGCGGAACTGTTCGGGCAGGACGCCATCGACGCGGCCATCCTCGCCAGGCGCGCGAAGAACTCCCAAGTCGCGCACCGGTACTTCGAGCGCGCCGCAGACGCCGTGTATGCCGACCCACGCGCGCTTCTCGAGTTTGCTCAGACCAAGATCTGGTTGGCGGGCGAGGCCCGCAGGCGGCGGCAACCGGACTCGCGGCGCCGGTTCCTCACGGAGGCCCGCGCGCTTCTGGAGCGTGTGCTTCAGCTGGAGGCCTCGCCGACCCGCCACGCCTGGGCATGGCGGGAGCTGGCGCGCACGCTCAACTGGCTGGGGGCTCCAGTTCGAGAAATCGAGGAGGCTTGGCAAAAGGCGATCGATCGGATGCCCGAAGAGAGTAGATTCGTCGGAGAGAGGGACAATATGCGGGCGTCCAGGCGGCAGGAAACCTGATCACATGAGGGAGCGGACTCCTTCCACGAGGACGACATGACAACCAGGACATCCCGGAAACCCTGGCACGAGGTCGTGCAACTGCGCGACGATCTGAAGACGGGAGAGCTGTCCCTCGCGGTCTTCGCCGCCGACCTCTACGACGTGGTGATGCAGAAGGGCCAGCGGCCGGTGTACGAGCAGCCCGCCGAGTTCTTCGCCCTCACCTTTCCCACCCTGAACCTGCGGGAGTTGGTCAAGGATGTCTGCCACCGGCTCGCCGGCCGCAGCGACAAGGCGTACCGGAAGCTCTCCGTCAACTACGGCGGCGGCAAGACCCACACGCTCATCGCCCTCAGGCACCTGGTCCACGACCCGGCGGCGCTTCCCCCCCTGCCGGCGGTGCAGGAGTTCGAGGCCCACATCGGCTTCAGGCCTCCACAGTCCCGGGTGGCCGCCCTCTGTTTCGACAAGATCGACCTGGACAAGGGCGTCGAGACTCCGGGGCCGGACGGCGAGATCAGGATGCTCAGGCACCCGTGGAGCATCCTCGCCTTTCAGTTGGCGGGCCCCGATGGCCTGCGGCTCATCCACGCCGAGGGCGAGGACACGGAGCGCGATACTCCGCCGGCGGAGCCGCTGGTGGTGGAGCTGCTGTCCCGGCCGCAGAGGGACGGTCTCTCGACGCTGGTGTTGCTCGACGAGGTGCTGATGTATCTGCGGGTCCTGGCTGAGACCTCCTCCGAGTCACGTGGCCGTCTGTTGAGCTTCTTCCAGTACCTCACGCAGGCTGTGGTCAAGGTGGACCGCTGCGCCATGGTGGCCTCACTCCTCGCCTCCGACCCGAGAAGGCACGACGACCTCGGCAACGAACTGCTGCGCGACGTCTCCGAGATCATCGTTCGGCAGGGGGAGGAGGGTGCCTACCCGGTGGGCAAGGAAGACGTGGCCGAGGTCCTGCGGCGCCGCTTCTTCACGCCCGAGTCGATTCGCGACCAGAACGCCTTCCGTCCTCACGTGACTTCCGCCGTGGGCAGCATCGCCGGTCTCGATGAGCAGACCGGAAGAGAGCGTGCCAGCGCCGAGGAGCGCTACCTCAACAGCTACCCCTTCCACCCGGATCTCACCGAGATCTTCTACAACCGCTGGACCCAGCTCGACGGCTTCCAGCGCACCCGCGGCATCCTCCGCACCTTCGCCATCGCCCTGCGCGACGCCTCCGAGTGGGACACCAGCCCGCTGGTGGGGCCGGGCGTCTTTCTGCGCGCCCCTGGGAAGGATGGCTTGGCCGAAGCGGCGGGCGACCTCGCTTCCTCTGCCAGCGTCGATTCCGATACCGGTCAGCCCCAGCAGTGGCGGCCGATCCTCGAAGGCGAGCTGGAGAAGGCGCGCACCATTCAGGACGAGTCGGCCGGCCTGGCACACCGGGAGGTGGAGCAAGCCGTGGTCTCCGTCTTCCTGTCCTCGCAGCCTATCGGCCACAAGGCGCAGTCCGGGGAGCTCATGGTCCTGCTCGGAGCGGGCCACCCGGACAGGATCGAGCTGGAGAAGGCCCTGCGGCGTTGGACGGAACAGTCCTGGTTCCTGGACGAGGCGGAGATCGCCACGGGCCAAACCGGCCAGGAGGGGGAACTGCCCAGGGCCTGGCGACTGGGCAACCGCCCCAACCTGCGCCAGATGCACCACGATGCCTGCAGCAACCGGGTGCCCCCATCACTGGTGGAGTCGCAGATCATCGACGCCATCGACAAGGAGAGGGCCCTCACTTCGGGCGCCTCCGCGGCCGGCGCCAAGGTGCACAACCTGCCGGAGAGACCGAGCGACATCGGTGATGACGGTGACTTCCACTACGCGGTCCTCGGGCCGCAGGCCGCCTCCGAGTCCGGCAAGCCGAGCACCCTGTCCAGGCGTTTCCTCGACGAGACCACTTCCAGGGACCGGCCCCGGGTCTACCGCAACGCAGTCGTACTCGCCGTGCCTTCCCGCGATGGTCTCGACGCGCTGCGCACCCGTGTCCGGGAGTACCTCGGCTGGGTGGAAGTTGGCGACCAGCTCAGTGGTCAGCCCATCGATCCGCTCCGGGAGCAGATGCTCGCAAGCGAGAGGGATTCGGCGAGGAAGCGAATTCCAGACGCTGTGCGGCAGGCGTACTCCGTCGTCGTCACCGTTGACGAGAGCGACGCCGTTCACGCCTTCAAGGTCGTCGTCACCGGGGACCCTCTGTTCACGATCATCAAGGCGGACCAACGGGCCCGCATCCAGGAAACGGCTGTCAGCTCGGAGGCCATGTTGCCGGAGGGGCCCTACGACCTGTGGCGCGAGGGGGAGGACTCCCGCCGCGTAAAGGACTTGGTGGGCGCCTTCGCGCAGTTCCCCAAGCTGCCCAAGATGTTGCGGCCCAAAGAGGTTCTGGACACGGTGGTGGACGGGGTCCGGCAAGGGACCTGGGTGGCGCGGCTGGTGCGACCGGACCGCACCGTCAGGACCTTCTGGCGCACGGAGGTCGACGAGGCGGCCCTGCAGGACCCGGCCCTGGAGGTGCTGCTGCCGCAGGCCGCCGAGTTGAGCGACCTCGCCCCGGACCTGCTGGCGCACGAGAAGCTCCCGGGGCTCTGGTCGGGGGATGAGATCAGTGTGCAGGAGGTCTTCGACTACTTCGCCGGCGGACACACCGTGAGCTTGCCGCGGGAGGGGTACGACGAGATTCTGGTCATCCCGAAATGCGAGCCGGCTCATCTGGAATCGGCCATCTCGCAGGCCGTCGAGCAGGGGCAGGTGTGGTTGACGAGCGGGCCCGCCTCGATCCTCGACGAACCGGTGCCGGCGGGAGTCCTGAGCGCTGCCGCGAAGCTCAGGCCGCGGCCGGGACAGATCGAGGTTCCCGAGTTGATGGCCGTGTCGATCCCCGACGCCTGGAAGGATGGCAAGACCAACGCCCTTGCCCTTGCGACCGGCCTCTCCACGAAGCGAGGCGTCAGTCTTCCTTGGACCACGGTGCGATCGGCCATCGGGTCGGCCATCCGGGCGCGGTGGATCGAGTTGACAAAGGACAGCCCCGAATGGCCGTGCGACTTTGCTGGCGCCCAGCACGTGATCTTTCAGGTCCCTGTCGACGAGGCTCGCGAGAAGGAGAAACCCCTCTACGGGTCGGGGAGCGGGTCCGGGTCTTCGCCATGTGCCGAGGCGGTTCTTGAGGCCGACCAGATCCAGGACTTGGCCGAACAAGTGCCGGAGCTGCTAAAGGCGGCCGTTGGAAGTGAGCTCAGGTTTACGGTCCGCATTGAGGTGGGAGGAGCGGCCGCCCCCAGCCCGGAGGCGGTGCAGAAGATCAAAGATCTGCTTGCCGTGGTGTCGGAGAACCTGCGGCTTGACTAGGAAGTTGGCCGAACCTGCGCCGTCTCCCGACCCGGAATCCCTTGTCCAGAAACGGGAGAACCCCGTAATTCTTCCCAATAGAGCACCTCGAAGAGCTGACGCGAGCCCATTTGTGGCCTATGCTAACCTATCTTAGGGACTGCAAATCTCCACGATGCTGGACTTGAATAGTCTTGGCAACGGCCTCCCGGCTATCACACCAAGCTTCGGCATGGCCCTAGCGGAGGCCGGAAGCGTATGCCTGGAATCACAGAACCACGGGCAAGGTGTCCAACTTCGCGTCAGAGGATACAGTAACAGATGCTATCCTTTGACCTGGCCTCGAACTACTGAGCAGACCCGCAGATGCTGGAATGACCATGAGGATGCAACTGAACACGGCGCGATGGGTATCGCGGTTTTGCTGGCGCAGAAGGAGATCGGTTACACAGTGATTGAGCGTTCGCGGAAAGGTACTGGCTTTGACTACTGGATGGGGGACGTATCAGCTTTTCCTTTCCAAAGCAAGGCAAGGTTAGAAGTATCGGGAATCCGAGAAGGTAACGATCAGGAAGTGAGGGCAAGAGTACAGCAGAAGCTGAGACAGACAGACCGATCTGACGGTGCCCTACCAGCTTTCGTAATCGTAGTCGAGTTCGGACAACCCCTTGCTGAGGTGCAAGAAAAATGAGCGTAAACGACTCTCACAGTAAGGCCATGGACTTCGCCGAACGTGCCTTTGTTGCGCGCATACATGGTAAGCGAGAACAGGCTCACCAGTTGTCTGTTCAAGCATTGAAGTACGAACTTGCGGCGATCGCCAAATTGGAAGCAGAGGGACGAATCGAACCAACCTACTCGGTACTGCACCGCAGTGCTGCGACGCTTGCATTGGACTGCAACCAGCCAGAAAAAGCTAAGGAAATCGCGACCCGAGCTCTCAACCAAGATCCACATCCGGAGATCGCCGTAGAGCTACATGAGCTTCTACTTCGTCTATCCTTGCCCTTGCTCTCATCGCCGCAATTAAAGAGAAGATCTTGGGAACGAGGGATTCTCGCTATAGAAACAGACTCAGCACCGGACGAGGTGAAACTGACTTGTAGGATGGTAGCCTAATGTATCTCACCGCACAGCGGGTTGTACGAATAAAGGATGAGACAACCGAGGTGGGCATCAATGTCTTCTTGTATCAACACCGCGAGTACAACCTCCCGCCAAATGTGCAACTTCCTACCGAAGGGATCATTGACTGGATCATCGATGAATCTCCGGGAACACTCATTGCAGAATCTGTGGACTTGGTTCCGATTGGCAATCAAGTCCTCAGCTTTGTCGATATTGTTGGAAGGGAAACTATTGGAAAGGAGTTTATCCAGAACTTTCTCGATCAGGTAGAAGGCGATATTGCAGAGAGACATGCACCCGTTGCAAGAATCACTCCAGCACGCGATTTCGCCGTTAGATTCAAGTTCATTGATGAATTGCAGGGGAATGAGGTGAGAGAGTATAAGGCCCTTATGGAGCGAGCCATGGATCTGTTCGAGTCTCGTAGCCCTCCCAAGTGGCGTTCTGAAGAGCCTTGGATAGAGATCATCCGTACTATTACTGATGAGAAGTCAGTCTTCAGGGTATCACCGGCAACTGCGAGGAAACTCCAACAGATTCATGGCAAAACCTGGTCTGTGAAGAGAATCTCAGTAGATCATCAGACAGAGAACCTTGTTAAGGCCATGTATGGCGATCTGATACGGCACATTGTCCCAACTTTGACCAACTTAACTCTCGAACAGATTGAGGCACAAGGCGGATTGATTCTCTGCGACTCGTCGGACAATAGAAAGATCAAGTGGCCCCGGACCAAGGGAACTATAGGCCAAGCGGCCTCACGCATCCCATGACCCAAATCGACCCCCAAGACACCAAAAGAGCTTCGACCGCCTGTTGGACATTCTAGTGAGCAGGTTCCCCCTCACCCCTTCAGCGCCCCCACCGTAATCCCCTTCGTCAGATACTGCTGCAAAAAGGCGTAGACCAGCATGGTCGGCGCCATGATCAGCACCAAGCCCGCGAAAGCCATGCCCCAGTCGCTGCGGTACTGGCTGACGATGGTGATGTTGGCCAGGCCCAGGGGCAGGGTGCGCAGCTCCTGGGATCCCTCTCCCGAGAGGAACATGAAGGCCATGAAGAACTCGTTCCACGTGCCCAGGAAGGAGAAGATGCCCACCGTGATCAGGCCGGGGCGGGCCAGGGGCAGCATGATCGACCAGAAGGCGCGGAACTCGCCGGCGCCGTCCATCAGCGCCGACTCGTGCAGGCTCGAGGGCAGGGACTTGAAGAAGCCGGTGAGGATGAAGATGGCGAAGGGCATGCCGAAGGCGACGTAGACGATGAGGAGGCCGAGGCGCGAGTTGAGCAGGCCGAAGTCCTTCATCTGGAAGAACAGGGGCACGATCGACAGCTGCAGGGGAATCATGAGTCCGGCGAGGAAGTAGAAGAACAGGGGGCGCACGCCGGGGAAGGTGAAGCGCGCCAGGGCGTAGGCGGCCATCGCCGCCAGCAGCATCGACGCCGCCACCGTGGTCACCGTGAGCAGGACGCTGTTGAAGAAGTAGTCGCCGAAGAATCCCTTGGTCCAGGCGTTGGTGAAGTTGACCCACTGCAGGTCGCCGAGCTCGGGCAGGCTGAAGGGGTCGAGGAAGATCTCGCGGTCCGTCTTCAGCGACGTGTAGAGCAGCCACAGCATGGGATAGACGACGATCGCCAGGTAGCTGAAGAGGGCCGAGTAGAGGAAGGGCTTGATCAGGGCGTTGGTGCGCCGTTCGGCCATCGCTCAGAACTCCACGGCTTCGCGCTTCATGGCGCGCAGGGTGGCGGTGGTGCCGAAGAACACGATCAGGAAGAGGAGAACGGCGATCGCCGTCGCCTCTCCCACCTTGAACTCGGTGAACATGGCCTGCACCATCCTCGTGCCGATGACGTGGTTGTCGGTGGTGGGCCGCTGGTTGGTGAGCAGCCAGATCACCTCGAAGGCCTTCATGCCGCCGATGATCATGAAGACGATGGAGATCGACAGCACTTCCCAGATGAGGGGAATGGTGATCGACCGGAACTGGCGCCAGGCGGAGGCGCCGTCGATGTCGGCGGCCTCGTACATGGTCTGGGGGATGCTCTCCATGGCCGCCAGGAAGAGGATCATGTTGAAGCCGGCGGCGCCCCAGATCGACATGGGGATGAGCGCCCAGTAGAGGTTGTCCTGGGCGAGCCAGGCGAAGCCGGCGAACTGGTCGAAGCCGATGGCGGTGAGGACCGTGTTCACCGGGCCGCCCTGGGGGTTGTAGAGGTGCATCCACAACAGGGTGGCAGCCACCCCGCCGAGGATGTTGGGGAAGAAGAAGGCGATGCGGAAGAGCTTGGCCCCCACCACGCCGCGGCTGATGCAGACCGCCAGGAACAGCGACAGGGGCAGCACGCACGCGGGGATGACGAACATGATGAAGAGGTTGTTCGACAGGGCGACCCAGAACTCGTCGCTCTCGAAGAGCAGGCGGTGGAAGTGGAGCAGCCCCACGAAGGACATCTCGGTGAGTCCGTCCCAGCGCATGGTGCTCCACACGAAGGACTTGACACTCGGGACGATGACGAAGAGGGAGTAGAACACCGCCGCCGGCCCCACGAAGAAGGCAACGGCGCGCCAGCCCATGCGCACCGTGCTGTTGGGCTTCGGCGCCTCGCCGCCGCGCTTCGCCCGCCACTGGCGGACCGTGGTGTAGAGCCAGAAGCCCATGGCCAGCCCCAGCAACCCGATCAGCAGCGCCGGCTTCCACAGGTGGCGCACGGTGACGTCGTCGGGGTGGGTGGCGCGGTTGCGCACGGCCACCGCCGCCGACTCCAGCTCCCGGGCTCCCTCCTGGGGGGTGATCTCGCCGTTGACGATCTTGAAGCGCGTGTCGTTGAGGAACTGGTCCATCTCCGGGAAGCCCTCGCCGGGGGCGGTGCCGTAGGTCGTGGTCGCCCGCCGGGCCATGTCCACCAGGTCCTGCAGGTCGGCGCTGGTGCGGCCCTCCATCGACCCCTCGACGGCGACCAGGATGTCGCGCATCTCGGCGAAGGTGCCGGCCTGCTCCCGGGAGGTCATGAAGCGCAGGAAGTCGACGCCCAGCTCCGGGCGGGCGCTGTCGCGGAAGACGAAGTAGTAGCCGGCGCCGGTGTACACGGCGTTGGGGTCGCCCACGCCGCCCTCCACGGCGGGGAAGTTGAACGCCCCCAGGCGGAAGCCCTCGGGGATCTTGCCGAGCATCTCGCTCTTCAGCCACGAGCCGCAGAACACCATCGCCGTGTGGCCGAGGAAGAACTCGAGCTGCGCCTCGGTGTGGCTCATGCCGAGGGCGCCGGGCTGGAAGTAGTTCACGGCGGTGCGCTGGATCAGCCCGAGGGCGGTGACGAACTCGGGGTTGTCGAAGCTGCCCGGCAGCAGGTCCTTCTGCTCGTAGTAGCGGTCGCGCCCGGCCAGGTGGTAGTAGGCGTTGTCGGTGACGCCGCCGATGTAGCCGGGGTACCGCCCCTGGAAGGCGAGGGGCGCGATCCCGGCCTGCTGGATCGTCTCGCAGAGGGCGAAGAACTCGTCCCACGTCCGCGGCGGGGTCCAGCCGCGCTCCTCGAACATCCCCTTGTTGTACCAGATAGCGTAGATCGAGTAGAGGAAGGGGATGCCGTAGGTCCTGCCCTCGTGCTGGTAACGCTCCAGGCTGCCGGGCAGGAAGGACTCGCGCCAGCTTCGGTCGCCCTCCCAGCTCGGCCCGTCGAGGTAGTCGTCGAGGGGCAGGATCTCGCCGTTGCGGATCAGGGCCCAGTAGTTGAGGCCGGCGTTGCTGACCTCGGGGAAGGTCCCCTCGAGGATGCGCACCCGCACCTTGTCGGCGATGCGCGGGTCGCCGTAGAGATCGACCTCGACGTCGGGGCGGACCTTCTCGTACTCGCGGGCGGCGTGGAAGAAGAAGCTCAGCCCCTCGCCGCCCTCGAAGACGGGCACCTCGATGCGGGTGCGCTCCTCGGCGCCGGCGGGGGCCAGCAGGGCGAGGGGGAGCAGCCCCCTCAGCATCCGTCGGTAGATGGCGCGCGCGGCCACGGGTCAGGGCAGCTCCACGACCACGTAGTGCTCGTCCACGGAGACCGGGTAGGTCTCGACCACGTACGGCCCTTTTCGCGGACCGGCCACCTCCTCTCCCGCCACCACCTCCACCTCGTAGCTGCGGGCGCGGGTGCGGCCCGGGTCCCACCAGGACTGGCCGGTGCGGATGTCGAACTCCCAGCCGTGCCAGGGGCAGCGCAGGATCTCGCCCTTTCGCGTGTACGTGTAGTCCCCCGGCCCCCGCGACTGCAGGAAGCCGGTGAGCCGGCCCTTGCACAGGGGGCCTCCCTGGTGGGCGCAGCGGTTGCGCAGGGCGAAGAACTCGCCCTCCAGGTTGAAGACGCCGATGGAGCGGCCCTCGACCTCCACCAGCTTGCGGCCCCCCGGGGGGATCTCCGCCACCGTGCCGACCACGTGGCGCGCCATGCCTCAGTCCAGCCCGTAGAGACGGCGGGCGTTGCCGGACAGGATCGCCTTGCGCAGATCCCGGTCGAGGCGCGCCGGCAGGGCCTGCGCCGGCGAGTCGAAGTCCCAGTGCGGGTAGTCGGTGGCGAACATGAGGCGGCCGTCCATGTCCATCCATTCCAGCATCTGCTCGAAGTAGGCCGGATCGGGCGGTTCTTCCATGGGCTGGGTGGTGACCCAGAAGTGCTCGCGCACGTACTCCGAGGGCGGCCGCCGCAGATGGCCCAGCTCGGCGCCCATGCGCTTCCAGCAGTGGTCGAGGCGCCACATGAGCGGCGCCAGCCACCCGAAGCCGCCCTCGATGAGGACCACCTTCAGGGTGGGGAAGCGCTCGAAGACGCCCTCGTACACGAGGCTGGCCACCTGGGGCTGGAAGGACTGGGGCATGCCGCCGTGGTCCTCCACGTAGTGGGAGGGCCAGCCGGCGCCGGTGATCGGCCCGCCCCCGGCGCCGCCGAAGTGGATGGCCACCGGCAGATCGTGGCGCGCGGCGGCCTCGTACATCTTCCAGTACTTGCGGTGGCCCAGGGGCTCGCGGGTGCGCACCAGCACCAGCAGCTGCAGGAAGCCGGGGTGGCCGCCCACGCGCTCGACCTCGGCCGCCGCCAGATCGCCGTCCTCGTAGGGCACCACGATGGAACCGCGCAGCCGCGGCTCCTTGTCGATCCACTCGGCCAGCTGCCAGTCGTTCATCGCCCGGGCGAGGGCGGCGCCGTACTCCAGGTTGACGTCCCCCCCGGCGCGGATGAGGGGGGTCAGGATGCCGTAGTCCATCTCCCACTCGTCGAGCAGCTGCATCCGCAGGAAGTCCAGGTCCGAGCCCGGCGGGCCTCCGGAGGGCGGCCAGGCGTCGTGTCGCGCCGCGTTCGGCGCGATCCGCGGGTACGCCGAGCCGACGTGGCCGCGCATGCCGATGGTGCGGTGGTGCTCGCGCCACTCCGGGGGCAGGAAGCGCTCCGTCGTTCCGTCCTCGGGCATGTACACGTGGATGTCGGTGTCGATGACGGCCAGCTTCCGCGGCCGCTCGGCCGCGGCGGACGTTGGTTCGACGAGCGTGGTGGTCATCCTCAATTCCTCCTTCACAGCCGGTAGAAGGCGCGGGCGTTCTCCGACCAGATCCTCCCCGTCAGGGCCTCGTCCAGGCGCACCGGCCAGGCCTCTTCGGGCGAATCGAACCACCCGTGGGGGTAGTCGGTGGCGAACATCAGCATCTCGTCCGAGTCCATCTGCCCGATGATCTGCCCCAGCGGCTCCGGGTCCGCGGGCGCGTCCCAGGGCTGCACGGTGAGGCGGATGTGCTCGCGCATGTACTCCGAGGGCGGGCGCCTCACCCACGGCGTGTCGCTGCGCAGCCCCTTCCACTCCTTGTCGAGGCGCCACATGAGCGACGGCATCCACGTGAAGCCGCTCTCCACGAGGGCGACGCGCAGCTCCGGGAAGCGGTCGAAGGCGCCGTCCATGATCAGGCTGTTCACCTGCGACTGGAAGAGGGCGGCCATGCCCGCGTACTCCTCGACGAAGCTCGTGGGCCACCCCGAAGGCGTCGAGGGGTGACCGGGGGCGCCGCCGTAGTGGACGGCCACCGCCAGGCCGTGGCGTACCGCCGCCGCGTAGATGGGGTCGTATCGCCGGTTTCCGTAGGGGACCAGGGAGCGCACCGGCAGGATCACCTGCACGAACCCGGGGACGCCGCCGACGCGGTCGATCTCGGCGGCGGCCAGCACCGGGTCCTGGGACGGCACCACCACCGAGGCGCGCAGCCTCGGCTCGGGTTCCAGCCACTCCTCGATCTGCCAGGTGTTGACCGCCGCTGCCAGGGCCGCCCCGAGGTCGGCGTTGTGAACCGAGGAGGCCTGGTAGTTGCAGGTCAGGATCCCGTGCTCCAGCTCCCAGGCGTCGAGGACGTGGCCGCGGACCTGCGCCAGGGTGGACCCCGGGGCCCCGCCTCCCTCGCCCCGGAAGTCGGACCGCGCCGTCAGCGGCAACCCCGGCGGATAGTCGGAAGCGTCGGGCCCGCGAAAGCCCGAGTGGGAGGTGTAGTCGACCCAGTGGTCGGGCAGGTGCGCCTGCAGGTTCTCGAGGGCGGGCTCGTTGTGGATGTCGCAGTCGATGAGGGGGCGGCCCCCGCGGTCGCCGAGGGTCCGCATCTCAGAAGCGCTCCAGCAGCAGGCCGGTGATGGCGTTGGGCCGCTGGTAGTAGCGGCGGACCGCCTCGTCGCCGTGCTCCCACAGCCGCCGCGGGAAGATGGTGTAGTTGCTGACGGGCGGCGCCGAGCGGCGGCCGCAGTAGACGTGGATGGTGCGCCGCTCCACCGGGCTGCGGCGGACGTTGCCGGCGTGGAACATGCCGGCGTTGAAGAGGATCGCCGTGCCCTTCTCCCCCTCGACGTGGTGGGCCGTGTCCAGGTCGTAGTGCTCCAGTGGCGGTAGCTCCTCGCCCTGGGCCGAGCCGGGGATGAGGCTGAAGGTGTGGGTGGTGGCGTCCACGTCGCTCAGGTAGTAGGCGACGGAGAGGTAGTGGGTGGAGAAGGGAGGCCGCGGTCCGAGATGGGGCCAGCCGCCGCCGTCGCGGTGCCAGTTGCAGTAGGGTTCGCCGTCGTGGGGCCGGCGGATGCGCACCGAGTGCTCCTCGGCGCACAGCTCGGGTCCGAGGATCGCCTCCAGCAGCGGCAGCAGGGACGGGGGCCGCATGGTGACGTCCATCTCCTCGTGGGCCAGCAGCATGTGCACGTTGAGGGTGACGTGGCCCTCCTCGCGCTCGATCCAGAACGGCGTGCCGGCAGCCAGGTCGCGGTCGATGGCGTCGTTGGCCGCTTCCACCTGGCCGGAGTCCAGTGCGCCGGGCACCACGAGGTATCCCGTGCGGCGGTAGTCTTCGAGCTGTTCGTCGAGAGTGGTCATGGCCGCGGGGACGATAATCCCGGGGGGCCGCGGCCGTCCACAGGCGGCGCCGAGGGAGTTCAAGCGGTCCAGGGCTCCGGATCGGCGAAGAGGGTTCGAGCCTCCGGGCCCAGGCGGGCGGCCGCCTCCAGGCTCAGGGCGCTGGAGAACACCATGTGCGGGTCGTCGCGCCGGCAGAAGAAGCTGGTCAGGCTGTGGCGCGGCTCGCCGCTGTCGTTGCGGGTGGTGCCGTGCCACATGTGGCTGTTGATGACGATCACGGTGCCGGCCTCGCCGGGCACCAGCCTCTCCTCCGGGTGGGGGGCGGCTGGATCGTCCAGGACGTCGGGAGCCTGCTCTCGAAGATGGGTGCCGGGAATCACCCGCGTGGCGCCGTTGGCCTCGGTGAAATCGGAGAGCATCCAGATCGAGTTGGCGACCGCGCAGCGCCCGGGCCGCGGCGGCGGGCCGTTGTAATCGACGTGGAGCTTCTGCTGCTCGGCCCCGGGGGGATGAGGACGGCCGTGGACGCCGAAGGACTTGACGTGTCCGTCGAGGAGGTGGCAGACGGCGGCCAGCACCCGGGGGTGGGTGAAGCAGATGTCGAAGCCGGCGGCCTTGTTCTGCATGTAGCTGGACTCGGCGGGGCCGTCCGGGCAGCCCGTGCCTTCGCCGGCGTAGACCGCCTCCGCCGCGGCGATGAGCCCCGCGATCTGTTGAGCGTTCAGGATGCCGGGCAGCGGCAGGTACCCCTCCCGGTCGAGGTGCGCCTTCTCGTCCTCGGAGAGGGTGTCCGGCCGGACGCCCAGAGCCTCCAGGGCTTCGGGGAGCGTCACCGGCCTGCGGTCCCGTCTTCGGCCGGGTCCTCGCTGCCATAGCCGGGCGCCTCCGGCGCCCGGGGCCGGGTGACGCGTCCTCCGCGGCTGGCCCGCGGCCCTCGGCGTGATCCAGGTGCGCCCGGCCCATCCACGGCTTCGGGCACGGTCACGGCCCCGTCGATCCGCCGCCAGCGGCTTGATCCGCCGCGGCGGCGCGCACGTCGTCCTCGGTGATCCGTCCCGTGCGGCCGGTGCCGCGGACCTTCCGCCAGTCGATGCCGAGCTGCTGCGCCAGGCGCCGGGCCCGGGGGCTGATGGCGGGGGCGGCGGACGGGGCTCCCCCGGGCGCATCGGATCCGGCTTCCGATGTCGGCGACTTCGCGCCCCCTGCAGGCTCGCCCCCGGCCGACGCCGGCGCGTTGCTCGCATCGGGCGCCGCCGCGCTCTCTGCCTGGCTCGCCGTAGGTGGACCGGCTTCCGGTGCCGATGGCCCCCTCGCGGATCCCGGTGAGGCGCTGCCTGGAGGGCTCGCCGCGGATGGCCCGGCTTCCGGTGCCGGCTGCCCGCCAGCGGATCCCGCTGACGCGGTGCCGGCCGGGCCCGGCGCGCTCGAGGCGGGTGGGGACGCCGCATCGGCATCGGACCCTGGAGGTGACGCGCTCCCAGCCGGGCTCCCCGCCGGTGCCGCGGCTTCCTCCCCCGGCCGGCCGGCGGCCCCCTTGGGCACGCCTCCGACGGCGGGTGGCGCGGGCGCCGCATCGGCACCGGATCCTGGCGGCGGCGCCGGTCCTGCTCCCGCCGGCGCCTCGCTCCCCGCGCCGGCCGCCGCGGCTGAGGCAGCCGCCTCCGACGCCGGGGCACTGGCGGCCCCTGGGCGCGCGCCCTCCGAGGACGCCGCGGGTGCCGCACCGGCCCCGGCCCCTGCGGCCGGCGCCTGCACCGAGGCCGGCGGTTCCTCTCCCTCGGCCAGCAGAAACCCCAGCACCGTGCCCACGGGCACCGTGGCCCCGGGGCCGGGGGCGTCCCCGGGGATGTGCAGCCGCCCGGCGTCGAAGGACTCGACCTCGTTGATCGCCTTGTCCGTCTCCACCGTGAGCAGGACCTCGCCGGCCTGCACCGCCTCGCCCGGCTTCTTCAGCCACTCCACGAGGGTGCCCTCCTCCATGGTCCAGCCGAGCCGGGGCATGACGATCTCGACGGCCACGACTACTCCTCGGCCAGCCCGCGCACGGCGTCGGCCACGTGTTCGGCGGTGGGCGCCACCGCCGCCTCCAGGGGCGCGCTGTAGGGGGTCGGCGCGTGGGCGCCGTTGAGGCGGCGCACCGGGGCGCCGAGATCGTCGAAGCCGTGCTCCATCACCCGGGCGGAGATCTCGGCGCCGACGCCGCAGGGGCCGAAGGACTCGTCGGCCACCAGCAGCTTCCCGGTCTTGCGCAGCGACGCCAGGATCGTCTCCAGGTCGAGGGGCGCCAGGGTGCGCGGGTCGATGACCTCCACCGAGATCCCCTCGCCGGCGAGGGTGTCGGCGGCCTGCAGGCTCCGGGGCACCATGGGGCCGATGGCGACGACGGTGATGTCCGTGCCCTCGCGGCAGATCCGCGCCTGGCCGAAGGGCACCTCGAAGTCGTCCTCGGGGACCTCGCCGCGCTGGCCGAGGAGGGACTTGTGCTCCAGGTAGATCACCGGGTCGTCGCCGCTGAGGGCGGAAGCCATCAGCCCCTTGGCGTCGTATGGTGAGGCGGGCACGGCCACCCGCAGGCCGGGGACGTTGACGAAGAGCGGGTAGTAGCTGCCCGAGTGATGGGTGGCGTGGCCGCCGCCGATGCCGACGCAGCCGCGCAGGAGCACGGGCATCCGCAGGCGGCCTCCGGACATGTACTGGATCTTGGCGATCTGGTTGGTCAGCTCGCCGGCAGCGTCGAGGAGGAAGTCGACGAACATGAAGTCGACCACCGGCCGGGTGCCGGTCATGGCGGCGCCGGCGCACAGGCCGACGAAGCCGCGCTCGCAGATCGGCGTGTCCCGCAGGCGCCGGGGGCCGAAGCGGTCGTAGAGGCCGGTGGTGGTGTTGAAGTTGCCGCCGCGCTCGCCGATCCCCTCGCCGAGGACGAAGATCGTCGGGTCGCGCTCCATGGCCGCGGTCAGGGCCTCGCGGGCGGCCTCGGTGTAGGTGATCCGGCGGCCGGCCATCAGGAGCCGCCTCCGTACACGTGGTCGCTCACGGTGGCCGCGTCCGGCCAGGGGCTGGCCTCGGCGAAGGCGGCGGCCTCCGCGATCTCGGCGTCCACGTCGGCGGCGACCGCCTCCAGGTCGTCCGCCGACGCCGCGGAGCCGTCCAGCAGGGCGTGCGCGAGCAGGGGAATGGGGTCCCGCTGCCGCCAGCGGTCGATCTCCTCCCGGGAGCGGTAGCCGCCGTCGCCCATGCCCTCGGCGTGGGGCCGCGTGCGGTAGGTGCGGCACTCCAACAACGACGGGCCGCCGCCGGACCGGGCCCGCTCCACGGCCTTCCCGGCCGCCGCGTACAAGGCCAGCGCGTCGTTGCCGTCGACGCACTCGCCCGGCATGCCGTAGCCGCCAGCGCGGCCGGCCACGTCGGTGTTGCGCGCCGCGTAGTCGAAGGCGACCTCGGTGGCATACAGGTTGTTCTCGCAGACGAAGAGCACCGGCAGGTCCCAGATGGCGGCCAGGTTCAGCCCCTCGTGGAAGGCGCCGTTGCCCACGGCGCCGTCGCCGAAGAAGGCGACGCCCACCCGGTCGGTCTCCAAAAGCTGGAAGGAGTAGCCGGCGCCGGCGGCCTGGAGGATGCAGGGGCCGACGATGCCACTGGTGCCCATCATCCCTATTTCCGGGGCGAAGAGGTGCATGCTGCCGCCGCGGCCCCCGGAGCAGCCCGTGGCCCGTCCGAAGAGCTCGGCCATCAGCGCCCGGGGCGGCACGCCCTTGGCCAGGGCGTGGCCGTGGCCGCGGTGGGTGCTGAAGACGGCGTCGTCGTGGCGCAGGTGGGCGCAGACCCCGGCGGCCACCGCCTCCTGGCCGACGTAGGTGTGGCAGGCGCCGGTGATCCGGCCGGCGGCGTACGACCGCGCCAGCTGCTCCTCGCAGCGGCGGATGCGCAGCATCGTGCGGTAGAGGTCCAGCTGGGTGGCGGCGGAGGGGGTCATGCGCTCATCCCGTGATCCCCGGCCCCCCGGGGTAGGAAGCGCCGGCGTTCATGGCGAGGTTGCCGCCGTCCACGGGCAGCAGCACCCCGGTGACCCAGCGCGACGCATCCGAGGCCAGGAAGACGGCGGCCCCCTTCACGTCGTCCGGTTGGCCCAGGCGGCCCCGGGCCAGGCCCCGCAGCCACTGCTCCTCCATGCGCGGGTCCCGCTCGATGCGCTCCCGCAGGTTGGGGTTGAGGATCTGCGCCAGGAGGATGGCGTTGACGCGCACCCCGCGGCTGGCCCACTCGGTGCTCAGCTCGCGGGTCATCTGGGCGACGCCGCCCATGGCGGTGCTGTAGGCCATGTGGCCTCGCCCCATGGCGGTCAGGCTCGCCAGGGAGCCGATGTTGATGATGCTGCCGCCGCCGGCGGCGAGCATGCGGCGCCCCGCCTCCTGGCAGCTGCAGAACCGCCCCACCACCAGCCCCTGGAGCGACTCCTTGACGCTGTCGAGGTCGAGCTGCTCCGGCGGCCCGAGGACGATCTCGCCGCCGGCGACGTTGGCGAGGGCGTCGATGCGGCCGAACTCGCGGTCGAGGCGCTCGAACATGGGCCGGACCTGCTCCGGGTCGGAGACGTCGCAGCGCACCGGCACGGCGCGCCGGCCCAGGGCCTCGATGTTGGCGGCGGTGGCCTCGGCGCCGGACCCGTCGAGGTCGGCCAGCATCAGGTCGGCGCCGGCCTCGGCCAGGGCCAGGCTGATGGCGCGGCCCACGCCCCGGGCGGCGCCCGAGACCAGGGCCACGCGCCCGCTCATATCGAACAGGGAGTTGGTCATCCATCCTCCAGAACGGCGGGGTCGTGGAGCTTCAGCGGCACCCGGGGCACGACCTCGGGGTTGACGACTTGATCGGGGCGGGGCATGTGGCCGCGGAGCACGCAGGCCAGGTTCTCGACGCTGCCGGTGGCCACGTCCCGCGTCGAGTCCACGGAGAGGGCCGAGACGTGGGGCGTGGCGATGACGTTGGGGGCGGTGATGAGCGGGTGGGTCGGCACCTCCTCGGTCTCGCCGAAGATCTCGATGATGCCGAAGGTGTCGAGGCCGGCGCCGCCGAGGCGTCCGGCGCGCAGCAGCTCGTCCAGAGCGTCCTCGTCGACGATGTCGCCCCGCGAGGCGTTGATCAGGAAGGCGCCGGGCTTCATGCGCTCCAGGCGCTCCCGGTCGAGGAGCCGGTGCGTCTGTCCGGTCAAGGGCAGGTGCAGGGAGACGAAGTCCGAGCGCTGCAGCAGCTCGTCGAGGCCGACCATCTCGACCCCCAGCTCATCGGCCTCCGGCGAGGGCCGGTCCATGTCGCGGCGGGTGGCGATCACGGTGAGGCCGCAGGGCCGGGCGCGGCGCGTCACGGCGATCGCCGAGGCGCCCCAGCCGACGAGGCCCAGGGTGAGGCTCGACAGGCGGCGCAGGGCCAGCGACTCGACGCGGGCCTTGCGGTAGGCGCCGTCCAGCATGTGGCGGGCCATGCGCGGGATGAGGCGGCCCAGGGAGAGGATCATGGCCATCACGTGGTCGGCCATCTCCTCGGTGCTGAAGTCGGGCACGTTGGAGACGACGATGCCGCGCTCGGTGGCGCGGGCCACGTCGATGCGGTCGGTGCCGTTGCCGATGCGCGAGATGAGGGCGCAGCGCTCCAGGCCGTCGACGACGGCGGCGGGCAGCTTGGCCGAGACCACGCAGACCGCGTCGGCATCGCGCACGTGGGGCAGGATCTGCTCCGGCTCGGCGGCCTCGACCTCCACCGGGCGGATGCCGAGGCGGTCGAGGAGCCGGCGCTCGGTCCCGGACATGGGGAACAGCTCGGCGTTGAGGCGGACCACCCGGGCCTCGGCAGGTGATGGCAGCAAACGGCGAATCCTCCGGAGGGGCAGCGGTGGCCGCCGGCCGGGGCCGCCGGCGAACCGGGCGACAAGGTAGTGCTCCGGCCGAGAGCCGAAAACGCGCCGGCCGAGGGCGGCCTCAGGCCCACCCGGCGATGAAGCTGTCCACGGTGAGGGACTCGGGGACCTCGTTGAAGAAGTAGCGCGTCGACCGCCCCTGGAAGCCGGGGACGGTCTGCTTCTCCTCGCCCCGCAGGCTCCGGTCGACGGGCTCGAAGCGCGCCCACAGAGCCTCTGCCTCCGCGTTGGAGAAGCGGTCGCCCAGCCGCCGGCCCCACTGCAGGGTCATGGGGTGGACCATGGCGGCGAACTTGCGGTCCTTCTCCGGCAGACTCTCGAAGTCGGGATGCTTCAGGTTGCGGATGTCCCGGGCCGACTTGCTCAGGAAGATGGTGCTCTGTCGCCTGGCCATGGGGCCCGAGCCCGGGTGCAACGTCTCGAGAGCCTGATGGTAGCCCGGGCCGTCGCCTTGCAGAACGGCCCTCAGGGCGGACTCCACGTGGTCGAGGGCGAGGTCGCTGCGTCCGCGCCAGCGCTCGAAGGTGGCCTGCGCCCCGGGCGAGAGATGCTCGATGTAGTGCGGGTCCGGGTAGTGGGTGAAGTTCGAGAAGCCGCCGTGGATGACGCGCCGCAGGCGGGTGCTGTAGTCGCTGGCCCAGTGCAGGATCGGCAGGATGTAGGCGACCCCGTCACCGGCGGCCAGGCGGGTCTGCACGCCGCTGTCGAGGGGGGCGCGGTCGTTGCGGCTCAGCTGCTCCGCCTCCTCCGGCGTGTTCGGCCGCAGGTGGCTGCCGGGCACCACCCAGAGGACGTCGTCGTCGTAGAGGGTGAGGTTCCACTGCACGTAGCGGGGGCCGCTCTCGCGGATGTCCTCGGCGTAGCCCATGACGGTGGAGCTGTGGGCCGGGGAGAAGTCCCGGTGCCAGCGCGCCGGACCGTGATCGCGCACCGGGCTGCACATGAGCATCATCTCCGTCACCGCCGCGTCCTCGACGCCGAGGAGCCGGCTGCTGACGCCCTGCACGTTCTCGTGGAGCCAGATCTCGACGGCGCCGGCGGTGGAGGCGTCGATCTCCCCGGCCATGTCGGTGAGGATCAGCCGCGGCTGGGCGCCGGTCTCCCAGTGGCCGCCCGGCGGGTCCCCGGGGGCGCGGTCCCGGGCCCAGACGGCGCGCTGGCGGTCGACGAGGATCTCGTAGACGCGGCGCAGCTCCTCGAGCTGGTCGGGAGGGATGACCTGCCGCAGGATGACATAGCCCTCTTCGAGAAAGCGCTGGCGGTCCACCTCCATCACGAACCCTCCTGTCCGTCTTGCCGTGCAAGGCTGCTCGCGGCACCATAGGTTGTCGAGCGCCCCGAGGTCAACCTGCCAGGAGAGCGACCGTGACCGAAATGCCCATCGCCAAGGAGCCCTTCTACAACACCACCCGCCGCGCCGGCGACACCCTGTACCTGTCCGGCTTCGGCCCCGTCGATCTCGACTTGAACGTCGTCGGCCGGGACATCATCGAGCAGACCCGGTACACCATGCAGCTCATGGTGCAGGCCATGAAGAAGGAAGGAGCGACCACCGCGGACCTGGTGCGCGTGAACGTCTTCCTCCTCGACATGGCCGACCGCGACGGCTTCAACGAGGCCTACATGGAGTTCTTCGACGGGCCGCCCATGCCGACGCGGCGGCTCATCGGCGCCGGCGACCTCTTCAAGGGGATCCTCGTCGAGATCGACGGCATCGCCTGGATGGGAGACTGACAGATGACCACGAGAGTCGGATCGGGAGACCACCGCTTCGAGGAGCGGCACGACTGGCCGCGGCTGCCGGAGGGCTGGAGCTTCCGGGAAGTGGTGGACGTGGCCGTGGACGCGCAGGACCGGGTCTGCGTCTTCGGCCGCGGCCAGCAGCCGGTCATGGTCTTCGAGGCCGACGGCTCCCTCGCCGGGGCCTGGGGCGAAGGCATGTTCACGCGGCCCCACGGCGTCACCGCGGGGCCCGACGGCGCCCTCTGGACCGCTGACGACGACGGCCACTGCGTGCGCCGCTTCACCTGGGACGGCGAGCTGCAGCTGACCATCGGCACGCCGGGGCAGGGTTCGCCGGTGCACAGCGGCGACCCCTTCAACCGGCCCACCAAAATCGCCGTCGACCCCCGCTCCGGGGCGCTCTACATCGCCGACGGCTACGGCAACGCCAGGGTCCACAAGTACTCCCCGGAAGGCGAGCACCTGCTCTCCTGGGGCGAGTTCGGCACCGGCCCGGGGCAGTTCAACCTGGTCCACAGCGTCTGCACCGACGACGCCGGCCGCGTCTACATCGCCGACCGCGAGAACCACCGCGTGCAGATCTTCGACGACCAGGGCACCTGCCTCGACCAGTGGAACAACATGCACCGCCCCTGCGGCCTGCTCGTCTCCGGCGACCGCGTCTACATCGGCCAGCTGCCCAGCCACCTCGACGTCAACGCCGCCTACCCCAACATCGGCGCCTGCGTCACCATCCACGACCTGCAGGGGAACCAGCTCGCCCGCCTCGGCGGCGCCCACCCCGGCGAGGGTCCGGGGGAGTACACGGCGCCCCACGGTTTGGCGGTGGACTCGCGGGGGGATCTGTATGTGGGCGAGGTTTCCTGGAGAGCCTACGGTCGGCGGCTGGATCCGCCGCGGCTGGTGCGCTGCTTCCGCAAGCTGGTCCGGGTGTGAGGGGCGGACGACTCCCTGACCTCCCTTCGACTTTCTTGCATCGTGTTGTTGGCCCCCCTCCTGTTCCTGCTGGACAGCCGGGCCCAGGACTACACCTACCGGAATCTGCCCGAAGGGGCCATCGCACGCCTGGGAAAGGGACACTTCACGGGGACTGTCTATTCGCCCGACGGGTCGCTTCTGGCTATAGGCAGGAGCATCGGTCTCTCGATCTACGAGGTGAGTACCGGCAGGGAGGTCGCTTTTCTGCAGGACAGCAGTCCCAGGAAGACCCGTTCTATGGTCTTCTCTCCGGACGGAAGTACCCTGGCCTGTATCATCGGCGCCTCTGCTTCCAAGGACAATTCGATTCTCCTGTGGGATGTATCTACCTGGGAGATGATCGCTTCCTTGGAGGGACACGAATGGAGCATCCACTTGGTAGCGTTCTATCCGGACGGGGAGAAGCTGATCAGTTCCAGCTCGGAGATGATCCGCCTATGGGATGTGGATACCGGGTCTGTGGAGTTCACCGAAGAAACGGGCCAAGAGAGTGCTACTTCTCCGGTACTGTCGCCGGAGGGGGATATCCTGGTCAGAGGGATTGATGATGATGTAGAGATACGGGATGCCTCCACCGGAGAGCTGTTGCATACTCTGGAGTCAAGTGGAGAATCCCGCACTATGGATTCAAACCCGGGTGATGTCAGGTTTCTGGAGTTTTCGCCGGACGGCGCCACTCTGGCTGTGGGCAGATGGAGCGGCTACGTAGACCTCCTCGACGTAGCCACTTGGAGCGTGCTGGCCACACTCGGGGACCATGGCAAGGAAGTGGAATCCCTGACCTTTTCACCCGATGGCCAGACCGTGGCAGGTGCCAGCAGATTCACGGTCCTCCTGTGGGACCTGGCTACCGGGGGCCTGGTAAAGGCCCTTGAAAGACCTGGGCAAGAGTGGGTTGTCGATTCTGTGACTTTCTCCGCGGACGGCACTCTTCTGGCCAGCAGCAGCCGGGCGATTTCGCACCTGTGGGATCCGTCGAGTGGAGAGAGACTGGTCACGGTGGCAGGCCGGTTCAAGGCGTTCTCTCCGACGGGCGACAGCTTCGTCAGTGCAGATCCCAACGGATTGGTCAGTCTGTGGGACATCGACGGATCTCTGATCGCCACCTTCGAATCTGACAGTCCTGTCGCCTCTCTCGTCTTTTCCCCGGACAGCCGGACCCTGGCGAGTGTCAGCTATCGCTACACCCGCCTGTGGGACGTGTCCAGCAGGACGCTGATCACAGCTCTGGAAGGCGCGGACGGGGGGCCACGTTGTCTGGCATTCTCCCCGGACGGAGAGACCGTAGCTACCGGCCATTTCGCTCAGATTCTGCTGTGGGATGCCACCGGGAGTCCCTTGAGTGCCCTCGAGGGTCCTACCTCTTACGTGTTCTCTCTGATGTTCTCGCCAGACGGAAGCCTCCTGGCCAGTCGCGGCCAGGAAGAAACCCTCTATCTGTGGAATACGTCAGACTGGACGCTGGTGACTACCCTTGCAGGCCACGATCATGACCATGAGGTCCGTTCGATGCGCTTTTCCCCGGACGGCTCTCTCCTGGCCACTGCGAGAAGGGGAGATGGGATCGTCCGTCTATGGAATACGTCCAACTGGACTCTCGCAGGCACCCTCGATCACAGCAGGTCCGTCAGGACCGTACTATTCTCCCCTGACGGGAGCATTCTGGCCACTGTCAGTGGTGACAAAGGCTGGTTGTGGGATCTTTCTACCGGAGAGGCCCTGATCACTATCGACGGGTGGTTGCGGGAGGGGTCGGAGAGACCGATGGGTATCGGCTTTCTGGAGTTCTCTCCCGATGGGACGATGTTGGCCGCTGGCAGCGGCGACGGGGTTCTCCTGTGGGACGTGGCCGGGAGAACCCGGATCGCCAGACTCGAAGGCCATACGTACATACTCCTTTCGATGGCTATCTCTCCCGACGGGAGAATCCTGGCCAGTGGGAGCGGCGGCTGGGACAAGACCATCCGCCTGTGGAACACGTCCACGGCGGACTCGGTCATCACCCTCGCGGGGCACTCGGACGATATTTCCAGCCTCGTGTTCTCTCCTGATGGAAGAGTCTTGGCCAGCGGCGGCGAGGACGCTGCGATCCTGCTGTGGGACGTACCCTATGAGAGGGTCCAGTCCTTCGGAGTCTCCCGGCCGGCCCATACCGTCCTGCTGCCCAACTACCCCAACCCATTCAACGGTGGCACGGAGATCCCTTACCGGCTGGCAGATCCCGGCCCGGTGCAGCTGGTCGTCTACAATCTCCTGGGGCAGCCGGTGCGCACGTTGGTGGATCAATTCCAGGACCTCGGTCCGCACCGGGTCCCCTGGGACGCCAGGGACGGGCTGGGGGCTGGGGTAGCCTCCGGGGTCTATCTTGCCCATCTTCGGTATCCTGGTGGGACCCAGACGCGCCGGCTGCTCTACCTCGAGTAGCTCGAGCCTGGTGATGGCCCATCCAGCTCTGCCGAAGCAGCCGCCGTGGCATCCAGTGACGATCACAAGGAGTCTGCAATGCGGCCGAACGCTCGATGGATGGTGTTGGTCCTCATGTCCGTGATGACTCTCCAACTCGGCTCCGCCCACGGGCAGGCAGCGGAGTTGAGCCGCGGCAAGCGCTGGGTGCGCAGCCACCCGTTCACCACGATGGCGCTGACGATCGTGCCGAACACGTTCAACGCCGATCACTACGCCCGGGCCAACCTGACGAAGGTCCTGGCTTGGAAGATCAGGCCCAAGCTGCTGGAAAAGGCGGCGGCCAAGGGGCTGAGTTGGCACCAGCACGTGCGCCCGCACATGGACGGCCTGACCGACGAGCTCAAAGCCACGCTGCAGGGGCTGAATGCCGACTATCCCGGGCAGACGGGGTGGCTGGTCTGGGACGAGCCGAACCGGCCGAAGATGTTCAAGGCCGCCAGGACGGTGGAGTGGCTCAGACAGACCTATCCCGACGCCCTGGTCTACTCCTGCGCCTTTCCGATGGGCGCGACGGCGGAGAGGTACTACGGAGGGCCGGTGCCCGAGGGTGGTTACAGCTACGAAGACTACCTGCGCGACTTTGCCACGATCATTGACCCGGACGTGGTGCTGTTCAACGCCTATCCCTTCATGGAGGACGGGGGGACGAAGAACCTCTTTCCCACGTTGATGACCGCACGCAAGACCGGCAAGGAGAGAGACGCGCCGTACTGGGCCTTCGTGCAGGCATACGCCGACGACAGGCGCGGCTATCGCATGCCCAGTGAATCGGACGTGCGCATGCAGGTGTTCATGCACCTGACCTGCGGGTACACGGGGATCGCGTACTTCACCTACGAAGACCAGCAGGGTCCGGCCATGATCGAGGGGGGCACCGGCCGGCGTCGGCCGATCTACTACGACGTGGCCCGGCTGAACATCGAAGTGGGCAACCTCGGCGCGGCGCTGCGCTTCCTGGAGAGCACGGCCGTGCGCTACGTGCCGCAAGGCGGCAATGGTGTCCCCGACGGGGTGACCGCCTGGAAGCCGGGCGACGGGGGTGACACGATCATCGAGGCGATCACCATCGAAGGCGGCGAGCCCGCCCCGGGGAGAGACCTGCTCATCGGGTTCTTCAAGGACGACGATGGCCAGGACTACTTCATGCTGACCAACCTGTGGCACGGCATGGGCGCGCCGTCGGCCGAGCGGGCGGTGACGGTGACGTTGACGCTGGACCCGAAGGTGCGAGTCATCGGCCGGCTGTCACGCGAGACGGGGCAGCCGGAAGCGTTGGCCGTCGAAAGGGGTGAGTTCCGCATCACCTTGCCCGGCGGCACGGGTGAGCTGCTGCGCTTCGGGGACTCCGGGTTCCCCGGGTTGGATCCGTCCGGGCGTCAAACCCGCTGACTCTCATGTCGTCTGCTCATCGACATTCACGGGTTTCCTTCCGAGGGAGCGTCCTATGCCGAAGTACAGGAGAGGCGGGTACGTTGGCTTTCTCACCGGACTGCTGGTGCTGATGGCCTCGATCGATCCGGCTGCGCACGCACAGATCGAACTGGCCCATGCGGGAGAGGCCAGGGCTGTCATCGTGGCCGACGAGTGGGTGCCCGAAGCAACCGCGGCCTTCAGGCAGTTGTCCGTTTCCGCCGGGGAAGAGGGCGACCTTCTTGGTGAGACCTTCGAAGGAGCGACTGGTCAGCCCATCGAGACCCGGGGCTGGACGAACGTGGAGGGTGCGCATGTGGTCTCCCATGACGGTGAGGAGTCGGGATACTCGGCCAGACCCCGCTCCCCGGGCTCTCCGCAGTTCGCGGCGGTTTCCGACAAGAAGCTGTCCCGGCCGCACACGGTCACCGAGGACGCGCCGCTGACGCTGGAATATGTGCTCGCGCGGCCAGCCGACACCAGCCACGAGTCGTGGGCACACGCTGGCATTCATACGGAGGGTGGAGAGCGATGGGCCCATGGTGTCCACATCGCTCGGGGCGGAGATTTCTCCTTCGAGTTCGCGGCCGAAGGGGCCGATCCCGATCGCGTACCGATGCCCGGCGAGGCGGGCCGGGTATTGGATCTGAAGATGGAGATGCGGCCGGCCACCGTCCGGTGGTACTGGCGCAACCATGGGTCCGGCGAGCCATACAAGAGATGCCAGGAAGGGACGATCGCCGGCCCCGTAACGATCACCGGCGTTCGCATCAGCACGATGAGTCATCTCGGGGACAGCAAGAGAGATCTTGCCGGCATTCGACAGAATGCGGCAACGGGCGACCTGAAGAAGTACCTCGACGTCGTCACCGGGGCAGAGTTCGCGATTGCGCGGCCAATGGAAGTCCCCGACGGCGTGGCGAGGATTCTCGTGGGCGATTCGCAGCACGCCCGAGCGCTTGCGCCCGACGTGGATTGGGACTCGCTGGGAACGGATGACATCGTGATCAAGACCGTCGGCAATTATCTGATACTGGCCGGGGGCCAACCACGCGGCACCGTGTACGCCATCTACACGTTTCTCCAGGACGCGCTCGGTTGCCGCTGGTGGGCACCTGGCGCCGCAAGCATCCCCAGCCAGCCGAACTTGAGCGTGCCGCCGATGGATGTCGTGTACCGACCCCCTTTCAACATGCGCGTCCATGCCGGCACCTACGGCGCGACCCACGAACCGCGGGTCTGGCATCGGATGAGCTTCGACGTGAACTACGACTGGACCACCCACAGTTTCCCCAAACTGCTGCCCCCCAGTGAGCACTTCCTCGAGCATCCCGATTGGTACATGTACTGCAAAGAGGATGGCAGTGAGGATGAGAGGTACAGCTATCTGTACACCCTCAGCGCGTTGGAGAGAGAGAGCAAGACCGATCGGCCAGACTCCGCGTTGATCCGCCAGTATGTGGAAGTCGCCAGGCAGACCCGGCGCCTGCCCGGGCAGCCGTGCCCGAACAGCGAGGGGGGGGAGCGGACGATTACCGCCAACGTCCTGGCCGAGCTGGAGCGCGACTATCCGGGCTGGATATATCCACAGAAGATTGCGTGGGTGCTTCAGGGGGACGGCCGGAACATGTGCACGTGCGATCGCTGTGACGCGATGCGCCGGGAGGAAGGATCCGATGCGGCCAACTGGATGCGACTGGTCAATGCCATTGCGGAAAAGGTCGAGCGGAAGTATCCCGATGTCCTCGTCGGCATGTTTGCCTATCTGCATACCGAAGCGCCGCCCCGCACGATGCGTCCGCGGAAGAACGTGCTGGTCTACCAGGCGTTGCTCGACATGAACCGGCTGGACCCGGTGCCGAGCTACGCCTTTCACCGGGAGGCGATGAAGAAGTGGGCCGACATGAGCTCCCAGGTGTTCGTCTGGGACTACGATGGCAACTTCCGCCATCACTTCCAGCCCCATCCGAACTACTTCAACATGGGTGTCAACGCCCGGTTCTTCCAGGAGATCGGGGTGGACGGCATCCTGCTCCAGGCCAGCTACGGGACCGCGGCGGACATGGGCCCCATGCGCACCTGGGTGGCCGGGCAGATGATGTGGGATCCACGACAGGACCAGCGAGAGCTGATGATAGAGTTTCTCAATGGCTACTACGGACCGGCTGGACCGTACTTGATGGAGTACATCGATGCCATGGTAGCCGCCGCGCACCGCCACGGTGACGATTTCTGGCTGTCATGCTTCGAGACCGATACCGCCAACTGGGCGACCCTGGAGGATCTCAATGAGGCGACGCGTCTCTTCGATGAAGCGGCGGCTGCAATAGCCGGGGACGGGGTCTTGTCAGAGCGATTGTGGCTGGCTCGTTCGTCGATCGATATGGCCTGGTTGGACCGGTATGACGAGTTGCGTCAGGATGCGGAGCGCAGAGGGGTGCGGTTTGGCGGGCCAGAGAATCCAGCAGAGGTGGTGGATGGATGGGCACCCTATCGGCACGCATGGGGACAATTCAAGTTGCCGGGGCAGTTCTCGGAGTATTTCGACAGCATGCGAGAGAGATTTCCTTCGGCAAATTGACCGAGAGTGGTTTCCCAGGGAGTGGGAGTTTCTCCAATCCCGTAGAGGCGGATCGTTCCAGCCAGTGGAGAGGGTATCGATGATCTACAAGGTCGCGCTGCGAGAGTCCGATGAAGGATACAGCGTTTCTGTGCCGGGGCTACCCGGTTGCTGGTCCCAGGGAGCAACGGAGACGGAGGCGCTTGCAAACATCGAAGTGGCCATACGCGAGTATCTGGAAGCTGTCGACGAGCTCCTGGATAGCGGTGAAGTCCGAGAGGTCGAGTTGACCATTTAGATGCCGAGGATCCCAGGAGTCGGTCACCTACGGGCAGTACGTGCCCTTGAGAGGGCAGGATTCTATGTAGTCCGGCAGGGGAAACACACTGTAATGAGCGACGGTACCAGGATCCTGACAATCCCTCGAAGCAACCCCGTCAATGCCTTTACCATGGGCGGTATCGTTCGCGATGCTGGTCTAACGGTCGAGCAATTCCGCAATCTCTTGAACTAGTGTTGTGTCGCAGAGATGTGTTCACAGCTGAACAGCTTTGGGCGCCAGCCTCTTGCCCTTGCGCCACTCGAGTCCTACGAGGTCCTGCTTGGAGCCATGATCTACCCCTGTGCGGTCGAAGGCATCCTGCGGCAGGAGGGCCTCGATGATCCCGTCTTCCTCGGAGCGGGCGAGGATGCCTGGGCTTTCGCACTCTCCGACACCGAGGCGATCCGCATCTTCCCGCACGCGTCGCAAGACTTCGTCTCGGAGCTGGTGCGTCTCTACGAGCGACTCCAGGGACACTCCTTCTCCTTCCAGTGTCCGCGCATCCATGAGGTGCGGGTCCACGAGGGGATCGTCTACACCATCGAGGCGAGGCTGCCCGGACGGCCGATGGGGGAGTTCTGTCGGCAGGTCGATGGGGAAGCCCGGCGGCGGGTCCTGCGGAACTACCTGGGTGCGCTCCGGGAGCTTGGGGAGGTCGAGATTGGCGATCGCGACTTCGGGGGCCTGAGCGCTTCAGCGGTCTGGCCCACGGCCGGGACGTGGAGGGAGTTTCTCCGGCGGGCTCTGGAGACGTCGTGGCGGCAAGTCGGACCGGGGCTGACGGAAGAGTGCCCAGATCTTCGGCGGACCGTCTCGCGGCTCGAGGCGCTGATTGAAGAAGACCAGATGAACTGGGACCGGAAGTCCCTTGTCCATGGCGACGCCTATCCCGGCAATGTGCTCGTCGATGACGACGGAGAGGTCGCAACGATCCTGGACTTCGGGCGGTACAGCCTGGTCGGAGACCCGCGCCTGGACGTGGCCATCGCCATCGAGCTCACCGAGATGGCTGGGGGTTTCAGCCCGGAGGACACGGAGTTCCTGCGCGGACTGATCGAGGAGGACCCGGCGGCGGCGGCCTACCGGGCCTGGACGGCGATCGTGCTGGCAGCCGTGTATGGCGGCGACTCCCGGATCGTGCGGAAGTGCATGAGAACCCTTCGTGAGACGGCTGGTCGGCTCTGACCCCATGGCGGCGAGGTGGTCATCACCCCATGCACTCCGCGTGCAGAAAACGCGGCGGAGCACCTTCGAACGCGAACGGGTCCGCTGGCCGATCTCTCTCCGCCGAAGGCAGTCGACGGATGCCGGCCGAATCTGGGTCTTCACCGATGGGGGCGGGAACGGCAGGTTCTCGGCGGTCGTCCTCCGTCCGGGAACCGAGGAGCACCGGATGGCCGGGCGGCGGGGAACCGCCACCAACAGCGTGGTGGCCGAGCTCGACGGGGTCGTGCTGGGTCTGGAGAGCTGTCGGCCCCGTGAGAGGGTCACCATCGTCTCCGACTACCTCTGGACGGCCTACTACATCAACGGCTGGCACCGGGTGCATCACCCGCATCTGCGCGAAGCGGTGATCCGGGCGAGGTTCTGCCTCGAGGAGTTGGCGAGCGCCGTGTTCGTCCATTACGTGTTGGAGACGGGCGGCGAGTGCGCCTTCCGGCGATGGAACGCGGTCGCCCATGACCTGTGTCAGGAGCACCCGACCACGTGGCACTACTATCAAGACGCAGATTCAACTTCACTTCCCATGGCGAGGCCACCATGACCAGCACTTTGACCGACCAACAGATCGCCGACTACCATTCTGACGGCTACCTCATCATCCGCGATGTCGTCTCCTCCCGGGAGACCTCGGAGCTGAGGCGAATCGTCCAGAGGATGGTTCGCGAAGAAGCGGACCCATCCTCTCGGAAGTACCCCGCGCCCGGCAAGTACACCATCGCCGGCAATCGGATGGCCGAACCCGGATTGGCGCCCATTGCCGAGCATCCGGCAGTGGTCGATGCCGTCGAGGCCGTACTGGGGCAAGCCGCTCATCTGACTGCCTACGTCGCCTATCTGCGCGCTCCGGGCGACAAGGGCGGCAGTCCTCACTGCGACTACAAGCGATGGCGCCCCGTGGGCTCTTCGATGCGCTGGCTCTTCGCCATCATTCCGCTGAACGACTTCAACCGCGAATACGGCCCGCTGCTGGTCTCGCCCGGCTCCCACAAGCTCACGCGGGTCGTCGACCCGGAGGCGCACATCCTGGATGTGACGCCCCCCGATCGCGAGCAACTGCCCGACTTCGTCGATCCCGAGCTCAGGGCCGGCGACCTTCTGCTGATGGACATGCATACCTGGCACGATGCACCGGCGGGGACGAGCACCGATGACCGCGTCGGGATCTTCAACAAGTACTGTGCCGTCAACGCGCCGCCCGCCGCGGGCTACTATCCATACGATCCCGCCGCCCACCATGCGATGAGCGACGCCGGCAAGCGGCTGATCCCCCTCCACTTCGACCGGCCGATCACGGACACGCGGCTCCTCATCGAATCGACATCCGGTGCGGAGCCGCGGTATCTCCTCACCAGCGCCGACGGCAACGGGAGCCGGGAACTGCCCGGCGGCCCGGGTCGGGAAGAGGAAAGGGCGGGCTGGGACATCGGTTGTCGGATCGGCTCCCTGCAGTCCCTCGTCAAGAGCCGGCTGAACCTGGATCTCCCGTGGGCCTCCTACATCGAGGACGTGGCAACCGATGTCGGCGTATCCCGCGTCTACGGGTATGCGGACGGCGAGGTGGATCGCGGATCACTCGGCGCCGGAGACTGGTTCACGCACGACCAGCTCCTGAACATGCTCGGCGAGTCCCACTCCATCTGTCGCGCCGTCTCGACCTGGCACCGGGAGGACCTCATCCGGGGCCGAGGCAAGGCTGTCAGCCAGAAGGAAGTGCAGTTCGAATAGGTGATGGAAGGTGATGGCAGAGATCCGTCTGGAGTCGCTTCCTGATAGCGGTGGCTATTGGCTCTATCAGTTTGGCGATATGGTTCTGCGCACGGAGTCTCTGTCCAAAGCGGATCGCCAGCGAGTGATCCCTTTGGGGCAAGCCAGCGGCATCCTGATGGCCTATATAGCACGGCATCGCGATCTCTTGGAGAGGAAAAGGGTCATCGAGCCTTTTGCAGGTAGTGGTCCATTGGGTCTCCTGGCCCTTCACGTAGGAGCAGAGTCAGCTCATTTTGTGGATCTCAATCCCAGAGTCAGGGACTTCATTCACTACAATGCGATGAGGAACGACATACCCAGTCATCGCTATGCAGTCCACATTTCTGATGTAGAGAGGTTTCATCCCCAGGAGCCATTCGATTGGCTCTTTGCCAACCCCCCTTTTGTCCCCACGCCTCCCGGAGTTCCGGGTGTCCTTCATTCAGCGGCCGGGCCGGATGGGAGTCGCCTGGCGGAACTCTTGATAGCACGGATTCCACACTTGCTTCATGCCAGTGGCGAAGCCCTGATCTGTCTCTTGCAGTTGGAAGTAGCTGGGCGTCCATTGGTATCCCTGGCCTGCGAGGAACTTCTGCCGGATCGGTCTGTCGAGTTCACCAAGGGCTGGCAATACCAGCTTCCCTTCGAGCGCCTGGTTGCAGCCTACCGCGATCAGGTTCCTGAGAAGAGAGCCGCTATTGATGAGTGGTCTTTCTCTCTCTCGGAAGAACTGGGAGGAGAGCTGTTCATGGACTCGTATGTGATCCACATTGGGCCCGTGGGAGCTCAGCCGGGAGTACGTATCCGCAACTATGACGGAACAAAGTATGGCAATGGGTTTTTCCGCTCTCGTGACTCTTTGCATGAGGTTGTTGGGGAGAACTTGATTTGACAGCCGTCCTCTGAGCCCTATAGCTCGGTACGGCCAGACTGCGCAGACACGAGATAGCTCTTCTCTGCATTCGGAGCCTTGATGACACGCCATACCGTTGCCGGCCATCGACCGCGCGAGCACGCCCGCTACGGAGCCGCTTCCCAGCAGGAGGCCGAAGGACCGCTGCCGCAGCCCTTCCCGCGGCAGATCGGAGCGCGGGCCATGGAGTACCTCCAGGAGGTCGTCGACTCCGGTCTCACCAGCGACATGGGGACCCGTTTCGAGCAGGCCTTCGCCGAGGCCCACGGCGCCGCCTACTGCATCGCCACGCCGGGATGCACGCCGGCCCTGGCGGTGCTCGCAGCGGCCTTCGACTTCGAGCCGGGCGACGAGATCGTGGTCAGCTCGGTGAGCGACTACGGCACGGTGCAGGGTCTGATCAGCGCCGGCTACATCCCCGTCTTCGCCGACACCGCGCCCGGCACCGTGATCGTCGACGCGGAGACCGTGGAGGCCTGCATCTCCGAGCGCACCCGGGCGATCCTGGTCGTGCACCTGACGGGGCTGATCTGCGACATGGACGGCATCAACGAGGTCGCGGCGGGCCACGGGCTGGTCGTGTACGAGGACGCATGCCAGGCCGTCTTCGGCCGCTACAAGGGCCGCTGGGCCGGGACCCTGGCCGCGGCGGGCGCCTTCTCCTTCGACTCGGAGAAGACCATGGGTTCCGACGTGGGCGGCTGCATCCTCACCGACGACGACCGGCTGGCCGAGCGCGCCCGCTTCGTCGGCCAGAGCCGCGGCGGCGAGATGGTGGAGCACTTCGGGCGCGTGCACACGGTGAACGGCTTCGCCCACCGAATGACCCAGTCCACGGCCGCCATCAGCCTCGCCCAACTGGAGGTCATCTGTCCGCAGGTCGAGCACCGGGACCGTATGATCCGCCTGTTGAGCGCCCTCCTCGACGAGATCCCCGGCGTGTCGGCCCTGCCGATCCCGCCGGAGACCGAGGTCTACTCCTGCTGGATGGCGGGCTTCACCATCGACCCGGAGCAGTTTCGGTGCTCCACGGAGGAGTTCGGCGACCGCGTGGCGGCGGCCGGCATCCCGGGGGCGGGACAGGCGCGATACTACCTGCTGCCGGCGGCCTTGCCCTATCTCACCGAGGCGGCCGAGAGACGCAGCTACCCGTACTCGCAGCCGCCGGCGTCGCGGACCTACCGCTACGACGCGTCCACCTGCCCCAACGCGCAGGCCGTGCTGGAGCGCTTCGTCCGCTGGAGCAGTTTCTGCGAGAAGTACGAGCCCCGCCACTGCGAGCAGGCGGCGGAGATCGTGCGCCGCGTCGCCGAGGAGTGCAGGAGATGACCGGGGCCGCTCTGCAGCTCGAGGCCCGCTACTACCGGGCCCTGCCCATCGACCGCCCGGGATACGAGGAGGTGACGCTGTCGCTGCCGGTGGAGAAGACAGCCCTGGTGGGCATGCACTGCTGGAACATCGGCTGCCCCGACGGCCCGCCCGTGGACGTGGACTACTGCGTCGGCATGGGCTGGCCCCAGTCGACGGAGGAAGCCGGGCGCATCATGGCCGAGGTCATCCGCCCGGCCATGGACGAGGCCCGCGCCATTGGCATGGCGGTCTGCCACGTGGAGAGCGACTGGATGGACCACCAGTATCCCCACATCGAGTCGCGGCGCTCGGGCGGGCCGGGGTCTCTACACCCGTACCAGCAGGAGATGCTCGAACGGGCTCACGGCGTCGACTACATGAGACGCTCGCCGCTGGCGAAGATGCGCCGCGCCGAGGTCGTCTCGCCGGTGGGGGACGAGCCTCTCGTGTTCTACACCGACGTGCTCGACGAGTACCTCCGCGGCCGCGGCGTGGAGACCCTCATCTACATGGGCTTCGCCGCCGACATGTGCCTCCTCGGCGCCGAGGGGGGAGCCCGGGCGATGCTGGCCCGCGGCTATCGCTGTGTGGTCATGCGCGACGCCACCGTCGGCGTGGAGACCCCCGAGAGCTTCCCGCGGCGGCTGGCCACCGACTACGCCCTTCACATCTTCGAGTGGAGCCTCGGCTTCGGCTGCACCTCCGCGCAGTTCCGCGAGGCTGTCCACCGGTTGCGGGAGGAGCAGCCATGAGCCTGAGCATCTGCCCGTGGAAGTACGGCAAGCGCTGGGTCTACTCGATCACCTACGACGAGGCCCTGGCCGACCTGCACCGCTTCGCCGTGCCCATGCACGAGGAGTACGGCATCCCCGGCCACGTGGAGATCCTCGTCGGCCAGATGGGCGAGATCCGCAAGGCCGGCAACTCCAGCTACAACGGATTCCGTCACATGAGCGGGGAGGAGCTGCGCGACCTGCTCGCCCGCGGCTGGGGCGTGGGCAACCACTCCTGGAGCCACGAGGTGATCACCCCGGAGACGGTGGACGAGGAGATCGGCCGCGCCAGGCAGGTCCTGGAGGAAGCCCTCGGTGAACCGATCATCCTCTACTGCTCGCCCGGCAACAACACGAACATGGCCGATCACGTCCTCGAGGCCTGCCGCCGCTACGGGTACCTGGGCGCCATGAGCCTGACGGACGCCCTCAACCGGCCCGGGGACGAGCTGTTCTGGATCAACCGCACGGCCCTGCACGACCACTACTACGAGCCGTTCTACAGCGCCTACGATCCGTACCGCAACATCCGCCAGGCCGAGGCCGTGCAGGGCTGGCTCATCGACTACTGCCACTGCCCGCTGGAGGAGCCGGTGCATCCCAACAAGGACTGCTCCGAGGCCCAGCTGCGGCAGCGCTTCGAGACGGTGCTGTCCGAGGGGGGCGACGAGGTCTGGTGCGCCGTGCCCGAGGAGGCCCTCGGCTACCACCTGACGCGGCGCCACGCCCGCATCGAAGTCGTGGAGGGCGGCGATGGGGAACAGCGCTATCGCATCGGGCTGGCGGGACTGCCGGAGCAGGTGCCGTACCGCAGCCTTACGCTGGAGGCGGACGTGCCGGCGGCCTGGTGCCGGGACCCGCGCGTTGTCGTGGACGGGCGGGAGCTGGCGGCGGAGGTGGTGCGTCCCGGCGTTCTGCGGGTGACGACACCGGTCAGCGACGGGATGGAGGTCGAGGTGCGCGTCTCGCCGCGGCCCTGACCATGTCAGGCGACTCTCGGTCGAATTCCGACGCGCAGACCCGCCTCATGCCGACGGAGGCGCACTCGAGCCGTGGCTCGGAGTACGACAAGGCAGGCGACTTCTACCTGAGATGGCTGGACAGGAATGTCCCGGACAGGGACCGGCGCATCCAGGCCTCGACGGGGATCATGCTGGCCATGCTGGGAGATGTCGAGGGAATCCGTGTGTGTGACCTGGGATGCGGTGAGGGGTACCTGTCCCGCATCCTGGCGAGCCGAGGCGCTCTGGTCACGGGCGTCGACATCTCACGGGTCCTGCTGCAGCATGCGAGGGAGCACTCCGACGGCCAGGACATCACGTATCTCCTGGACGATGCGCAATCGCTGAGTCAGCTCTCCGACGCCGGCATGGACGCCGTCATCTGCCACATGGCGCTCATGGACATCCCCAACCTGGCGGCAACACTGTCCAGTGTCCGCCGCATACTCGTCGACCATGGCAGGTTCGTCTTCACGATCCTGCACCCGTGCTTCTATTCTCCCTTCGACGCGGAGAACCCCGGGGAGGATCTCGACGAAGAGGGCCACTTCAAGGCCGTGCGAATCTCACGCTATGGCCGTGAAGGCAAGTGGTACTCCGATGGAAGCGGGATGTGCGGGACCCTCGGCAGTCACCACCGAACGCTGTCGACCTACTTCAACACCCTGATCAATAGCGGATTCCAGCTCTCCGAGATCTCGGAACCGCTCGATTCCGCAGCAGGCCCGGAGGAGCGGCGCCGCGAGAGCGTGGTGCCCACACTGCTCATCGGGGGGGCGACCGCCCTGCCATCCTGAGTGTTCGCCGAGCTCGCCGGAGGAGCTACGGCTTGCGCGCCAGAAGCTGTACCACCGCTTCCTGCCTTCCGTCCTCGAGCTTGTTCACCCTTTCGGCAAACCGCAGCAGCTCCCAATCGGCAAAGGCGCGCCGCAACTCCCGCGGGTCGGCGAGGTGGTCGGGATTGGTGGGGCCCCATCCGAACTCCGCCTGCGCCCTGGCATAGGTCTGAAACAGGAAGTGGCCGCCGCGCCTGAGGGCCGACCGGACACGGGGAAAGACCGCCGGCTCGTGGAAGTAGAGGTTGGTCACCAGGTCCCAGCTTTCCACGCCGGCGTCGAAGGAGAGCACGTCGGCCGCGATCGTCTCGACCTCGACACCGCCCTCGGCGGCCAGCCGCCGGCACCACGCCAGTCCGGTTGGAGCGATGTCGACGGCGGTCACCGCGAAACCGAGCTGCGCCAGGAAGACGGCGTTCCGGCCGGCACCGGCGGCCAGGCACAAGGCGCGGCCCGGTTCCAGTCGGCTCGCTTCCGCCGCGAGAAACGGCACCGGCTCGCGCTTCGGCTCGTAGTCGCCGGAGCGGTAGCGGGACTCCCACTTCTCCCTGGGAGATAGGGGTGGTTCTGCCATATGGCGCCGGTCGCTACTTCCGGTCTCCGGCGCCGAAGCCCCCGTCGAAGAACGTCTTCAGGCCGGGGTGCTCCTGGATGTAGCTCTTGAGCTCCAGGACGATGTTCTCCTGGAGCTGGATGCTGTGGCCGCCGTCGACGGGCAGCACCACGCCGGTGATGAAGGCGGCTTCTTCCGAGCACAGGAAGGAGACCGCGTTGCCGATGTCTTCCGGCACCCCGGTGCGCCGCACCGGGTACTGAAGCTCGTGAAGCCGGAACCCGGCCTCGTCGCCCACCTCGGACCACAGCTTCTCCAGACCCTCGGTCACGATATGGCCGGGAGCGATGGCGTTCACCGTGATCCCCAGGGGCCCGAAGTCGATCGCCATCTGGCGCGTGAGACCGATGACCGCCGCCTTCCCGGACTCGTAGATCATGGCCCCCGCCGCCTGCAGCAGCCCGTGCACGGAGGAGATGTTGACGATGCGGCCGACCTCCATGGCCGGCGGCGAGCCGTGGCGCAGGCCGTGGCCCTCCCACGGCCCGGGATCGTATCCCTCGGGCGGTCCCGACTCGGTCATGGCCGGCACCCCGTACTTGGCGCCGAGGAAGTGGGCCATCACCAACAGGTCCATCCCCGTGCGCCAGGACTCGACGTCCACTTCGAGGGCGCTGCCGTCCGAGTAGCCGATGACGCCGAAGGCGTTCTGAACGAGGATGTCGAGGCGCCCGTATTCCTCGACGGCCCGTGCGACCATCTCCTGGGCGACCTCTTCCTTCGACACGTCGCCGAGCATGGAGGAGGCGCGGCCACCCCCATCCCGGATCCCATCGGCGCTGGCAGCCGCCCCGTCCTCGTCGATGTCGACGATGAGGACCGCCGAGCCGTCGGCGGCCAGCTTGCGGGCGATGCCGGCGCCGATCCCGGTGGCCCCGCCCGTCACGATGGCGACCTTGCCGTGCAGTTTCTTCCGATCCATGCGGTTGCCTCCTGGCGACGAAGATGCCCGCGGCTTCAGGGCGGTCAAGTGGAGCGTGGGTGCAGAATGGCGCCGCCTTGGCGGGACACGTCGAAGGCAAGCTCCCTGCCGCCGGCGCGCAGCCGGAACCCTTCCTCCTGCTGGACGACCCTCGCCTTCGCCGAGCGGCTGCAGAAGGCGAGGACGAGGACGTCGTCCTCCGTGCCCGCCACCAGCCGGGTCGACGCCTCGGCGGCGTCCGGGAGAAAGCTCACGAGGCTGCCGGCGGCCAGTCCCGAGGGCGCGAAGGGGACCTCCTCGGTCCGCAGTTGCAGGCCCTCCCCGAAGGCCGCGAACACCTCCACCACGCGGGGCCCGGCTCCGAGACGGGCGCGACTCCGGCTCACACCGCGCAGTTCCACCGGGTTCAGCTTGTAAGCGAGCTCGCCGCCGCCCGTCTCGGGTCCCGCGCCGTGGGCCGGGTCCACCGTGAGCCGCCGGCGCCCCGGGCAGCTCAGGTCGACGAGGGCCAGATCGCAGGCCCCCGAGACGCCTGGCGTCTGCAGGGCGCCGCCGAAGGCCAGGGATGTGTGGGGGTGCACGTAGAAGGTGCGCGGCTCCTGCCGCGAGGCGAGTCCCTGGGAGTCGCGGCCCATCTCGCCGAAGGTGGCCGGCTCGTCCTGCCGCCTCGACCTGCCGTCCAGGGAGGCCTCCATCCACGGCCGTCCGGCGCGCCGGTTGAAGCCGCCCCAGCCGATCTCGGCCTCGTGCCAGGCTCCGGTCTTCACCCGCCCCGGTGCGGCGACGGTGACCTCGTGGTTGCGCTGGCTCTGCACGGTGAAGCGCAGCCGGCCGTCCTCTTCGACGACGAGGGCGAAGGTGTTGACCCCCGTGCCGCGGAGGCCGCCGGCGCCGTGACCGGTGTTGAACAGGACCCGGGACCCGGTGCGTCGCCCCCGCAGCCTCAAGCGCAGTCGCAGGCGTCCCCCGTGGGGGCGGAACCAGGGGGCGGCCTCGTACTGCAGGGCGTCCCCGCCGCTCAGTCGGAGCAGAGAACAACCGGCCTCCTGGATCCGCCGCAGCCCCCGCGCTCTGCGCCTCAGGGCCAGCAGCAGGACCGGATGCTCCCCGGGCCGCAGCCAGTACTCCTGCTCGGTGCGCCGGCCGGAGACCCGCAGCCGCTGCCAGTCCCCCTTCCGCTCCGGCGCACCGGGCACCGCGACGACCTCGTTCTGGCCGCCCACGCAGGGCAGGCTGCCGCAGCTCACGGGCTGGGCCTCGGCGGCGCTGATCGTGCGCAGCAGGGGATGCCCCGCCCACTGCAGGTGGAGGTTCATGAAGCCATGGGCGACGCCGCCGTCGTAGCCGCTGACGCAGAGGATCGCCGCCCCGGGTCCGTGGCCGCTGCGCATCACCGCCGAGCGGCCGGTCCGGGCGGAGAACCGCCGCGCCAGCGGAGCAGGCCGGCGGGACCCGGCGGCGCCGAAGGCGGGGTCGTGGAAGCAGTAGGCGTAGGGTCCGTAGGAGATCATGCACTCCGCCGTGGAGCCCTTGACGCCGGCGCCGAAGCGGTAGAGCCGCCCCAGGCGCGGGTCGGCGAGGGCGGCGTCTCGCATCTCTCCGTCTCCCGCCTCCTGGGCGAGCCACAGCAGGGCGGGGGAGCAGGCGTCGAGCTGGGTGCCGAGGACGGTGGCGTTGGCCGGATAGTAGAGCCGGTCGGGGATCCGCCGGGGCGCCGCCCGGTGGGCGCGGAACCAGGTCAGGGGCCGCCGGAACCGCGCCGGCGCCTCGCGGACGAGGTCGATGCCGGTGACGTTGCGCAGGGCCTCGGCGAACTGCAGCAGCCACAGGTTCTCCCAGGGCCAGAAGGAGGGGCCGTCCACCGGCTCGCCGGCGGGTCCGCATCCGTGGGGCAGGATGGCCGCGCGGAAGCGGTCGATCACCGCCTGCACCCACTCCTCGGCGTCGGGGTGGTCGCCCAGCAGGTGCAGGGCGGCGACGCCGAAGTGGCCGTTGTCGACGACGGCGTGATGCCCGCCCTCCGGCGAGCGGCGCTGCCCGTCGACGTCCGGCCACCAGCGCTCCAGAAGGCGCACCAGGCAGACGCGGGCCGACTCCTTCTCGGCGGCCGGCAACTCGCCGTCGAGCAGGTCGAGGGCCACGGCGAAGGCCTGCATGTAGCGGTTGGCCGTGTAGAAGTGCTCCTCTACCGTGTCGTCGTGGTCCCAGGCCGCTGCCGCCCGCAGCCAGGCGCGGGCCCGGCCGAGCCAGCGGCGGTCGCCCGTCAGCCGCCAGGCGAAGGCGTAGTTCTCGATCAGCGCCGTGGCCTGCATGCCGGTGTAGAAGGTCAGGTAGAGCTGGTGGTACGGGTGGGGGCTGTCGGGCCGCCGGGGGATGCTGCGCCACGGCCGCCGGTTCGCGTACAGCTCGCAGTCGGCCAGCAGGTTGGCGAGGATGCGCCGGCGCACCGGGTCGGCTGCCGGCTCGAAGCGGAAGTCCGGATCGTCGTGCGGCCGCAGCAGCCGCGGGCGCTGGCGGCGGATCACCGGCAGGGCGGCGGGCATCAGAAGTGGTCGGGCTCCCAGTAGAGGACCTCGCGCCGGGGGAACCACTCCTCGAGGTCGTCGATCGCACCGGCGCCGAGAGGGATCCCGCGGCCGCGGAGGACCGGCTCCAGGTCGCGGCCGGAGGACTCGCCGAAGAGCAGCCGGCAGGTGAGGTCGTGGGGCAGCCGGCGCACCCACTCCTCGGCTTCGGGCGCGGCCCGGGCGATCAGCTCGTCCAGCTGCAGGGGCAGGACCATCATCGAGGCCTCCCCCGTCAGGTGCAGGTCCGCTCCCGAGGCGCCGACCACGGCGTCGACGAAGGGATGGCCGTGGGGGATCCCGCCCTCCACCCGCTTTAGCCCGGCCGCCGCGCACTTCTTGAGCAGGTAGCCCACGAGGGCCTCCAGGGCGGCAGCGCTCTCCCAGGCGACTTCGTTCACCCAGGCGCCGCCGCCGTCGGCCCTCTCCCAGTTGATGTACCCGCCGAGGGCGGCGCCGTCACGGACGACGGCCGTGGGCAGCACGCCCCGCAGGCGCGAGGGTGCGTAGTCCCAGTAAGGGCGGGGGCGCAGCAGGGTGCCGCTGCGGCCGGCGTTGTGGCGCTGGTAGAGGGCCGCCGTGTCGTCGAGGTCGCGGCTCTCGTCGAAGGGGTGCACATCGAGGCCGGACCGTCCCGGCCGGGGATCCGCCTGCCACTCGGCGCGGAATCCCATGAGGGGCACGCAGCTCCACCCCATTCGCAGGTAGAACCGCGCCGGGATCGCCGAGAACAGCAAGCCCAGGTCGCAGCCGTCGTCGCGCAGTTGCCCCGCCGTGTGCCGCATGAGCCGGGTCGCCAGGCCGCGCCCCCGGTGATCGGGATGGGTGGTGACACCGCCGATGCCGCCCATGCGCACGGGCGTGGCGCCGAGGTGGATCCACCGGTCCCAGATGCGCAGGGTCGACACCAGGCGGCCGTCCGCCTCGATGACCGGGGTGTGGGACGGGCGCCAGGTGGGGTCGCCCTCGATGTAGCCCCGGTAGCGCTCGTGGCCCCGGGGGTTGTGGGAGGTGCAGAGCAAGTCGATCAGCTCGTCGAGCTCCGACTCGCGCAGGGGACGGATCGATTCCATGGGGATCAGGAAGTCCTGGCGGGCGGGGATGCCGGGGGGAGTCCAGGCTGGTTGCCCGGGGGCGGGGGATGTATCAAGCTCATGGGGGGAGACAAGATAGAGGCCCATGGGGGAAGGCGCCGGAGGGTGAGTCGATGAGTCTGAAGGAGGCGACGGCCCTGGTGACGGGGGGCGGCCGAGGCATCGGCCGGGCGGTGGCGGAGGCGTTGGCGAAGGCCGGCGCCGCGGTGGTGGTGAACTACCTGGCCGACGAGGCCGCGGCGCAGCGGACCGTCGACGGCATCCGGGGCTCCGGGGGACGGGCCTGGGCGGTGCCGGCCGATGTGGCCGACCCGGCCCAGGTGGAAGGCCTGTTCGCCGAGACCCGGCGTCTCCTCGGCGGCCGGCTGGACATCCTCGTGAACAACGCCGGCGGCCCGGGGGTGCGCCGGCCGGTGGCGGAGCTGAGCCTGGAGGAGTGGCGGCGCTGCCTGGAGGTGAACCTCGACGGCGTCTTCCTGTGCACCCGGGCGGCCCTGCCGCTGCTGCCCGACGGCCGCGGCCGCATCGTCAACGTGACCTCCATCTCGGCGCGCTCGGGCGGCGGCCCCGGGGGCTCTGCCTATGCCGCCGCCAAGGCCGGGGTCAGCAACTTCACGCGGGCCTGCGCCAAGGAGCTGGCGCCGCGGCGGATCACCGTGAACGGCGTCGCCCCCGGGGTGATCGACACCGACCTGCACCGGCGGGGCACGCCCCCGGAGGAGCTGGCGGCGGTGACCGCCCAGGTCCCCCTCGGGCGCATCGGCGGCGCCGGGGAAGCGGCGGCGGCGGTGGTCTTCCTCTGCGGCGGGGAGGCCGGCTACATCACCGGCGAGATCCTCGAGGTCAACGGCGGCCTGCGCATGGACTGAGATGCTCCCCGGATCTCGCAAGACCTCGGGAGTGACGCTGCGCGCGGTCCTCACCGGCGCGGTGCTGATGGCGGCGATCTGCGCGCTCGGCCCCTGGGCGATCCTGATGGTCAAGGGATCGCAGCTCACCAATACCGCCATCCCCATCATCGCCGTCCTCTTCCTCTTCGGCATGACCGCCGTGGCCGTGCCCGTTCTCGGGGCGCTCCACCGCCGGCTGGCCTTCTCCCGCTCCGAGGTGATCACCGTCTACGGGATGATGCTGGTGGGCGCCACCATCGTCACCGGTTTCACCGGCCACTTCCTGTCGGTCATCACCGGGGCGATGTACTACGCCAGCCCCGAGAACGACTGGAAGGCGATGTTCGTGGAGCACCAGCATCCCTGGGTGTCGCCCACCGACCCCGGGGCCGTGCGCTCCCTCTACGAGGGGCTTGCCGGGGGCATGGCCGTTCCCTGGTCGGCCTGGGCCCTCACCCTGGCCCTGTGGATGCCCTTCATGGCCGTCCTCTACTGGTGCGTGTTCTGCCTGGCGGTGCTGCTGCGCGGCCAGTGGATCGAGAACGAGCGGCTCCTCTTTCCGCTCACGAGCCTGCCCCTGGCCATGACCCGGGACCCGGGGAAGTCAGGTGGCCTCTTCAGCCCTCTCCTTAGAAGCCGGCTCATGTGGCTCGGGTTCGCCCTGCCCTTGCTGCTGCACTCCTGGAACTCCCTCTCCGCCTACCACGACGGCATTCAGGCCCTGGCCCTGACCGGTTCCTTCAGCCTGCTCCAGGGGGAGGTGGGGGTGCCCTTCCGCCTCAACTTCCCGATCATCGGCGTGGGCTACCTGATGTCGCTGGGGGTCTCCTTCAGCATCTGGTTCTTCTTCGTCCTGGGCGTGGTGCAGGCCTGGGTCTTCGCGCGCATCGGCCTGGAGATCGGCGGCGGCGACGTGTGGAACTCCGGTGGCGCTCCCGCGGCGATCATGCACCAGCAGGCCGGGGCCCTCGTGGTCCTGGTGGGGTTCGTGCTGTGGACGGCGCGGCGGCACCTGGGCGGCCTGGTGCGCCAGGCCCTGGACAACAAGGGGGGCGGTGAGGAGGTCGTGGCGCCGCGCACCGCGGTCCTCGGCCTGCCGGCGGGCGTGGCCCTCCTGGTGGCGTGGCTCACCCTGACTGGTCTCAGCCTGTACGTGGCCGTGCTGCTGGTGCTGGGGGCCCTGATCGTCTACATCGGCGTAGCCCGCGTCATCTGCGAGGCCGGCCTGCCCGGGGTCCAGACGCCGATGGTGCCCCAGGCCTTCATCACCCGCGGTTTCGGACCGTCCGTGCTGGGCCTGCGGAACATGACCGGACTGGGGCTGAGCACGGTGTGGGTGGGGGCCGGGGGGCTCACCACCATGACGAGCGCCATGCTCCACACCTTCAAGCTGAAGGCCACCGCCGGAGAGCGGCCCGACCGCCGTCTGCCCTGGATCTTCCTGGCGGCCATCATCGTCGGGATGGCCGGCTCGATCTGGGTCACCATGCGCATTTGCTACGCCCACGGCGGCATCAACATGCACGGGTGGTTCTTCGAGGGAGCTCCCAAGTGGCCCCTGACCTACATGGCCTCGGTCTACAACGATCCGGAATCGTCCTTCGCCCCGAGGATGCTGTTCACCGGCCTGGGGGGCGGCTTCATGGCCCTGCTGTTCTTCCTGCGCCAGCGCCTGCCCTGGTGGCCCCTTCACCCTATCGGCTTTCCCATCGCCACCACCTACCCCATCGTCTCCTACGATTGGTTCGCCCTGTTCATGGCCTGGATCATCAAGGCACTGGTCCTGCGCCACGGCGGGGTGCGGGCCTACCGCTCCCTCGTGCCCTTCTTCCTGGGCCTGATCCTGGGCGAGTTCTCCACCGCATGCATGTGGGTCTTCATCGACGGGGCCCACGGTGTGGAGGGGAACATGATCTTCAATTTCTGAGCTGTTCATGCCGAGTGAATGGATCGCGTGGCTGCTGGCCGCCGCGGCCGCGGTCACGGCCTGGCTGGTTGGAAGGACCGCCGCCCGGGGCGTGGCCCGCCCCATGGGCTGGGGTTCCTTCGGGCTGTTCACCGTGGGGGCCGGCCTCTGGCTGTTCGGCGATACCTGCGCCTACTACCACGCCGGGAAGGAGCCGGCCCTGCGGTTCTCCTACTGGGGCTCCTACCGCGAGCACCAGATGTGGGGGGAGATCGTCGAGGCCTTCCGGCGGCTCCACCCGGAGATCGACGTCCGGCGGGAGTACATCACCGGCCGCTACACCGACAAGATCCAGAAGCTGCTGCTGGCCGGCGAGGCGCCGGACGTCATGATGTTCGCCGACGAGCACTTCCCGCGCTTCGCCCCCAGCGGCAAGCTGGAGGCCCTCGACGGGTACTGCCGGTCAGCGGACCGTCCGCTGGACCTGGAGAGGGACTTCTTCGAGACCTCGGCGGCCCACTTCCAGGCCGACGGCCGGGCCTACGGGATCCCCGTCTTCGGCGGCAACTGTCTGATCCTCTACAACCGCGACGCCTTCCGCGAGGCCGGGCTGCCGGAGCCGCCCGACCGCTGGACCCTGGACGAGTTCCTCGCCGCCTGCCGGCGCCTCACGGCGGACACCGACAACGACGGCCGCATCGACCGCTACGCCTTCCTGGTGCCCGGCTGGGTCTACTGGATGCCCTTCCACTTCGCCCACGGCGGCCGCTATCTCGACCCGACCCGGCGCCACTGGCGCCTGTGGGGCCCGGAGGCCGAGACCTCCTTCGCCTTCTGGCAGGATCTGCGTCACCGCCACCACGTGGCGCCCCACCGCGACGAGCTGGGCGAGACCGGCGGGGTCGCCTTCATGACGGGCCGGGTGGCGATGCAGGTGAACGGGCCGTGGGCGATGCCGCCCCTCAACGCCGCCGGGGTGAGCTACGACGTGGCGCACACGCCGGCCGGTCCCGATGGGCGGGCGACCCGGGTGACCTGGGACGGGCTGGTCATGTTCAGCGGATCGCGGAAGAAGGACCAGGCCTGGAAGTTCATCCATTTCGCCCTCGGTCTGGAGGCCCAGGAGACCGTGGCCCGCTACCAGCGCTCGGTTCCCGCCCTCAAGGCGGCGGGGCCGGCCTTCATCGACGCCAACCCGGAGGTCCGCGCCGGGCGCTTCATCGAGGCCCTGGAGTACTCGCGCTTCCAGCCGATCACGGCGGACTGGGCCCTCATGTCCCGGGAGATGTCCGGCGAGGTCGACCTTATGCTCGACGGCCGGCAGACGCCGCGCCAGACTCTGCTGGAGCTGGTGCGCAACGCGCACCTGTCCGAGCGGTTCATCATGCCCGAAATGGAATGACGACGGAGGAGGGACCGATGCCCATGCGCGAACGCCCCGACCTGCTGACCGGGGACAGCCCCGAGGGTCTGCGGGTCTTCCAGCTGACCACACAGGAGTCGCCCTCCTCCCACATCTACATGGAGGCGCAGATCTTCACGCCCGACTCGCGGCGGTTCCTCCTCCATCACCCGGCCCGGGCCCACGGCATCGACTTCATGGACCCGGCCCACCGCTACCTGGTCTGCGATCTCGATTCCGGCGGCGAGCTGACGCCGGTCATCGAGGAGGTGGGCGCCACGGCGCCGTCGGTGTCGCCGGACGGCCGGTTCCTCTACTACTTCGTCGACGCCACGAACCCCTGCGAGCCCGGGCGCCTGACCCTCAAGCGGGTCGGCCTGGACGGCGGCGGCCGCGAGGAGGTCGCCGTCCTCGACGGCGTCCCCGCCGGCTGGCCGGGGCCGTTCTCGCGGCCGTACTCGCTGTCGACGATCTCCTCCGACGGCGCCCGGCTGGCGATCTCCGGCTTCCTCGGCGACGGCCGTTCGGAGAACGCGCCCTGGGGGCTGGTGGTCTTCGATGTCGCCTCCGGCGGGGCGGAGCTGATCCTGCAGGGGCCGTCGTGGTGCAACGTCCACGCCCAGTACTGCCGCTCCACCGACCCCGAGGCCGCGCGCGACATCCTGATCCAGGAGAACCACGGCAACCTGTGCGACGCCACGGGCCGCTGCACGCGGCTGGTGGGCGGCGACGGCGCCGACGTGCACGTCATCCGCGACGACGGCACCGGGTTCCGCGACCTGCCCTGGGGGCGCGACGGCAACGAGTTCTGCCAGGGCCACCAGTGCTGGGTCGGCCGCAGCCGGCGCGCCGTCACCAGCACCTCCCGGCGCGAGCCCCGCTGCGCCGAGCTGATCGAGGGGAGCGCCGCGCCCCATGCGGGCCACGTGGGGCTGCGCACCCCGGGAGGGCAGCGCAACGACCTGTCGCGCGGCTTCCCGGCGCCCAGCTTCTGCCACTTCGCCACCGACATCGCCGGACGGCGGCTGATCTCGGACTCCGGCCCCCGGGAGGGCGGCGGCGGTCTGTGGCTGGGAACTCTGCCCGCCGACGGCCGGTCGCCGGTGGAGGACTGGACGTGGCTGCTGAACCCGCGCTCGACGTGGCGCAAGGAGAGCCACATCCACCCCTTCCTGTCGCCCGACGGGCGCACGGGGTTCTTCAACTCCGACGAGAGCGGCGTCCACCAGTGCTACATGGTGAGAGGCTGGGAGGACTAGCCCCGGGCCGGGCTCAGTTGCCGAAGCCCTCGCTGTCGTAGCGGGCGTGGATGCGGCCCTCGTCCTCGAGGTTGGAGTTGCCGAGGATGGCGACCTCGAGCTGCTCCTTGTTGGACTCGGGGTTGGTGATGGGGCTGGTGTAGGTGAGCAGGTAGAAGCTCCTCGACAGGTCGGTGATCTCCTTCTGGATCTCGAGGAAGGCCTGCTTCAGCTCGGAGATGATGTCGGCCTCGAAGAAGCCCATGGTGCGGAAGGTGAGGCGCCGCAGGGGCCCCCGTTCGAGGTCTTCGGTGTTGAGGGCGGCCACGTAGATCTTCTTGAGCTCGCCGCCGGAGCCCACCATGGCGTCGATGGCGTCCTCGACCTGCAGGCTCGGGTCGGCGTTGTGGAAGCCGTCGGTGAAGACCACCAGGCTGCCGTCGACGATCCCGGTGAGGGAGACCCGGTCCTCCCACAGGCCGGCCACGTCCATGATCGCCCCGTAGAGGTTGGTCGAGGGGATCAGGTCGTCCTCGGGGATCGAGGCCACGGCCTCGGCCAGGACCGCGGGGTCGGAGGTGAAGTCCTGGACCCGCCGCGTCCGGCTGTCGAAGACGTAGATGGCCATCTCCTGGTTGTCGCTGATGCTCTGCACCAGGAAGGTGACGGCCTCCTTGATCTGCGGCACCTGGCCGCGCACGCTGGAGCTCATGTCGAGGAGGAGCACCGTGGGGATGGTGAAGGGGATCGCCGAGGTGCTCACCGTGAGGCCGGACTCGACGCCGACCTTGCGGCCGTTCTCGGCGACGACGAAGTCGGCATCGCCGAGGCCGGGGACGCCGCGGCCGCCGGCGTCCTTCACCTGCAGCAGGAGGCCCACCTCGCGCGCCTGCGGATCGACGGAGAGCTCGTACTCGGTGAGGTGGTAGAACCGTTCGGAGTCGTAGGTGCAGCTGCCGTCGTCGGTGTTGGCGGACCTCGAGAAGTTGAGGCCCGCTATGTCGGTGCAGCCCGGAATCTCCGGCTCCCCGGGGATGTCGACGGGGTTGCCGCCGCCCCCGCAGCCGATGGCAACGGCCGCCGCCAGGCCTGTCAGGAAGAGCGCGTTTCGTGTCATCGTGCTCTTCGATAGCCACGTTCCCCGGGAATGTCAAGCAGGGAAAGAGGGGCCTTCTTCTTGAGGGAGTTAGCGCCGCGGGGTAAGATGATGAGCCCCATGGACGAGGACATCCGATGACGCAGCACTCCGCCGCCGCCGCCGGTCCGGTGCGGGCGCCGCGCACCCTGATCGCCGGCTCGGCGATGTGCGTCCTCATCGCCGCCTGGGGGCCCTACAACCTGCTCGTCCTGCGCGGGTCCTGCCTGACCATCGACTTCTCCACGGGGGCGGCGATCGCCGTCCTGTTCTTCGCCGCCTTCTTCCTCAACGGCCTGCTGCGCGCCTTCCTGCCGGTCCTGTCCCTGTCCTCGGGGGAGCTGTCCATCACCTACCTGATGGCGGCCATCGCCTGCTCGATCTGCACCATGGGGCTGACCCTGCAGCTCGTGCCCCTGGTGCCGGCCATGGATTACCTCGCCTCGCCGGAGAACGAGTGGGCCCGCGACATCCTGCCCTACGTGCCTCACTGGCTGCGGCTGCAGGGGGAAGACGTGATCCTCGGCTTCTACGAGGGCCTCTCCGAGGGCGAGTCGATCCCCTGGGGGGCCTGGGCGAAGCCGCTGCTGGCGTGGATGCCCGTGATCGTCGGTCTCTACCTGGTCATGATCTCCCTGGCCGTGCTCTTCAGCCGCCAGTGGATCGAGCACGAGCGCCTCGCCTACCCCCTGGCCCAGGTGCCCCTGGTCATGACCTCCCAGGAGGAGGGCCGGGCCCTGAACGCCTTCTTCCGCAACCCGGTCATGTGGCTGGGCTTCTCCGTGCCCTTCACCATCACCGGCATGAACGGCCTCCACTTCTATCACCACTTCGTGCCGAATTTCTATCTGAGCACTCACATCAACCTCTTCCACGACATGCCCGCCCTGTGGTTGAACCTGACCTTCTCCATGATGGGCTTCGCCTACCTGGTGCACCAGGAGGTGGCCCTGAGCGTCTGGCTGTTCTACCTGGTGGGCTACGCCGTCTCCGGCGTGTTCTCCCAGGTCGGCATCACCCGGAGCGTGACGCTCGACTTCTACGCCCAGCGCGACGGCGGTCCGATCTTCTCCTACGTCCAGTTCGGCGCCCTCATGGCCCTGGTCGGCTATACCCTGTGGACGGCGCGGGGGCATCTGCGCGGCAGCTGGAGGGCCGCCTGGCGCTCGTCGACCTCCTCGGCCGGGGACGCCATGTCCATGCGCAGCGTCTACGTGCAGCTGATCCTGGGGCTGGTGCTGATGACGGGATGGTTCACCGCCGCGGGCGTGCCCCTCTGGGCGGGGGCGGCCTTCGTCCTGGTGATGACAGTCACCTTCCTGGGGATCACCCGCATCCTCTGCGAGGCCGGGCTGGCCCGGACGCGGGCGCAGCTTCCCACGCCCACGGTGCTGCGTTCCATGGTCGGCACCGCCCACCTGGGCCCGGCCGGGACGATCGGCGTCCTGGGCTACGGGCAGGTCTGGATGAGCGACGTGCGCACCTTCGTCATGGCCGCCGCCGCCAACGGCCTCAAGCTGACGGCCTCGATCCGGGGCAAGGCCCTGGTCCTGGGGAGCACGGTGCTGGCCGTGGTGCTCGCCCTCGTGGCGTCGATCGGGTCGACCCTCTACTTCGCCTACGAGAGCGGCGCCCACAACGCCAACAGCTGGTTCTTCATCCGCGCTCCCCGGTACATCGTCGATTTCGCCGCCGGCTACGTGCGCGAGCCGGCCGCCGTCGACGTGGCGGGCCTGGGGCTGATGGGGCTGGGCGGCGCCGGCATGCTCGGCCTCTACTGGATCCGCGCCCACTTCCTGGGCTTTCCCATCCACCCCCTGGGGCTGGCCGTCTCGCAGATGGCCCTCACCCGGCACATGTGGTTCAGCATGTTCGTCGTGTGGCTGCTGAAGGCGGTGATGATCCGCTACGGCGGCCCCCGCCTGCTGCTGCGGGTGCGGCCCTTCTTCCTCGGCTTCATCCTCGGGGAGTTCGTGGCCCTCTCCATGTGGCTGATGATCGATCTGGCCACGGGGGCCCAGGGCAACAGCCTCTTCAACGTCTGACGCCCCTCAGCCCTCCTGCTCCTTCTTCCAGGCCTCGTACTCGGGGCGCGCCTCCTCCGACAGGGGGTAGTACTTCCTCAGGTGGCCGCCCTCGAGCAGCCGCAGGCGGCTGAACTCCTCCCACTCGGCGTGGGAGCCGGCGGCCTCCACCAGCTCGGCAGCCAGCTTCGCCGGCACCGCCACGACCCCGTCGTCGTCGGCGACGATGATGTCCCCGGGCAGGACCAGGCTGTCGTTGAGGGCGACGGGCACGTTCACCGCGTAGGGGAAGATGCTGGTCTGGGTGTGGAAGTTCGGCGTCACCCCCCGCAGCCACAGGCCCAGGTCGAGGTCCCGCTGCACGATGGGGTAGTCGCGGATGCAGCCGTCGACGACGACGCCGGCGCCGCCGCGGCCCTGGAAGAAGGTGAGCATCATGTTGCCGAAGACGCCGCTCTTCATGTCGCCCCGGGCGTCGACGCAGACCACGTCCCCCGGCCGCGCGTGGTAGAGCACGTGCCGGTGCAGCTGCGACTCCGGGTCGGCGTACTCGTCCTGGTCGTACACGTCCTCCCGCTGGGGCATGAACTGCAGGGTGAGGGCCGGGCCGACGACGCTCCGGCCGGGGGTGAAGGGCACGGGCCCGAGGACGTGCGGGTCCTGGATGCCGAGGCGCTTGAGCTCACCGGCGGCGGTGGCCGAGCCGATGTGGCGGAGCCCGTCGATGATCTCCGCGGGCGGGCGCTCGATGTCGGGGGTGTGGGTGTCGGCCATCTGGTTCTCCTCGGCGGTTTCGGTTGGACCCTGTCTCGCGGGCGGGAGAAGGTAAGGCAGAACCCCGGGGGCATGGCGTCCGCACCCGACGGCTGGTTGACGGCCCCGGCGGCATGACGTTAGCTCCCTGACCGCCGAAGGCATCCTGCATGACCGAAGCCCTCCTCATCGCCGCCGCCGTCGTCGTCCTCGCCGCCCTCGTCGCTCTGCGCAGCCGGCGGGGGAGCGCCGGCCACCTCGACAGCTCCTACGACGAGTCCGAGGGCCAACGCCGCCTGCACAAGTGGGGCTACGCCGACACCCGCTTCGAGTTCGACGGCCCGCGCAGCGTCCGCGTCACCGGCTCCCGCTACCCGCTGGCCGGGTACAGCCTGCCGTTCTTCGTCCCCTTCGCCGAGGAGGTTCTCGGCGTGCCGATCACCCCCGGGGAGATGATGCCCGAGGTCGAGCGCGGCCCCCTGCCTCCGGGCCGCCCCTGCGAGGCCTTCCTCGGCGCCTGCCGGCAGCGGCTGGGCGAGGATCGCCTCGCCACCGACGACGAGACCCGCCTGACCCACAGCCACGGCCAGCTCAGCGTCGACGAGATCTACCGCCTCCTCTACATCGGCAGCCTGCCGCGCGTCGCCGACCTCGTGGTCTTCCCCGAGAGCGAGGAGGAGGCGGGGCAACTCGTGAGCCTGGCGGCGGAGCACGGCGTCTGCCTGGTGCCCTACGGGGGCGGCACCAACGTCAGCGGCGCCCTCTCCCTGCCGCCGGGGGAGGAGCGCCCCATCGCCTCCGTCGACATGAGCCGCATGAACCGCATTCTGTGGCTGGACGAGGACAACCTGCAGGCCTGCGTCGAGGCCGGGATCACCGGCAAGGAGCTGGAGCGCCTCCTCGGAGAGCGCGGTTACACCACGGGGCACGACCCCGACAGCGTCGAGCTCTCCACCCTCGGCGGCTGGATCGCCACCAACGCCAGCGGCATGAAGAAGAACCGCTACGGCAACATCGAGGAGATCGTCGTCGAGGCGACCCTGGTGACCCCGGCGGGGGAGGTCGAGTCCCGGCGGGCGACGCCGCGCAACTCCATCGGGGTGGCGCCGCGCCTGTGGCTCTTCGGCTGCGAGGGCAACCTCGGCCTGATCACCAAGGCGGTGATCAAGATCCACCCGCGGCCCGAGGCGCGCGAGTACGGCTCCCTGGTCTTCCCCTCCCTCGACCACGGGGTCCGCTACCTGAAGGCCCTGCGCCGGGAGGGGGCCCTGCCGGCGAGCATCCGGCTGGTGAACAACACCGAGTTCCGCTTCGGCCAGGCCCTGAAGCCGGCGCCGTCGGCCGTGACCCGCGTCAAGACGGCGGTGCAGCGTTTCGTCCTCCAACGGGTGAAGGGCTTCGACCTGCGAAAGCTGGCGGCGTGCACCATCGTCATGGAGGGCACCCGCCGCGAGTTGGCCTGGCAGCGCAGGATCATCTTCTCCCTGGCCAGGAGGTTCGGCGGCGTCAGCGGCGGCTCCCACAACGGCCGCCGTGGCTACATGCTCACCTTCGCCATCGCCTACATCCGCGACTTCCTCAACCAGTTCCACATCATGGGCGAGACCTTCGAGACCTCGGTGCCCTGGGACCGCATCCACGACGTGACCGGCGCCGTCGAGGAGAAGCTCGCCGAGCAGTGCCGCGGCCACGGCGTGCGCGGGACTCCCTACCTGTCCTACCGCATCACCCAGACCTACCACACCGGGGTGTGCATCTACTTCACCATGGGCTTCAGCGGCAAGGGCCTGGAGGCGCCCGACCGCGTCTACCACGACGTGGAGGCGAGCCTGCGGCAGGCGATCCTCGACCACGGCGGGTCCCTGTCCCACCACCACGGTGTCGGCAAGATCCGCGCCGCCTTCCTTCCGGAGGTCCAGACCGAGGCCAGCCTGAGGATCCTGCGCGAGACCAAGCGGGCCATGGATCCGGACGACGTCTTCGGCATCGCCAACGGCGCCCTCGCCGCCGACCGCTGAGCCGCCCGGTGCCCCGGGAACCCTCGGTCGTCATCACCGGCGCCTCTTCCGGTCTGGGAGCGGCCCTGGCCGCGGCCTTCGCCCGGGACGGCGCCCGCCTGACCCTGATGGCCCGGCGGGCGGAGAGGCTGGCGCAGGTCGCCGAGGCCTGCGGCGCCGCCGAGGTGGAGACGGTGAAGGGGGACGTCACCGTCGCCGCCGACGGGGAGCGGCTCGTGGAGGCGGCGGTCGCCGCCCACGGCGGCATCGACTGCCTCGTCGCCAACGCCGGAGTGAGCATGTGGGCGCCCTTCGAGGAGGTGCGCGACCTGTCCCTGTTCCGCCGGCTCATGGAGGTCAACTACCTCGGCGCCGTGCACTGCGTCCACCCGGCGCTGCCCCATCTGAAGGAGAGCCGCGGGCAGTTCGTGGCGATCTCGTCGATCCAGGGCCGCGTCGGGGTGCCGCAGCACACCGGGTACTCGGCCTCCAAGCACGCCCTGCAGGGGTTCTGCGACGCCCTGCGCATGGAGTTGGAGGGCAGCGGCGTCAACGTCCTCACCGTGGTCCTCCACTGGCTCGGCGGCACGGAGCTGCGGGGGCAGGCCCTGGCCGCCGACGGCCGGCCCTTCGGCGAGGGCCGCCGCCGGCCGAGCCGGGACGCCATCGGCCTCGAGGAGACCTGCGGCGCCGTCCTGCGGTCGGTGAAGGAGCGCCGCCGCGAGCTGGTGATGCCCTGGAAGCTGAAGGCCCTCCTCGCCATCCGCGCCCTGCGGCCGCGGCTGTCGGAGGCGATCGTGCGCCGGGCCGTGGACCGCCAGGGGGGCGAGGCCGTGGGCGGGGCTGCGGACACCGGCACCGAAGACGGGAGGCAGCGACCGTGAACCCCGGATCTGCCATCGGCCTCCCTCCACCGGACCGGGAAGGACCTCGCGCTGTGCTCGCCGACCGCCCGGGGTTCACCGAAGCCTGGATCGGCACCGCCATGGTGATCGCCCACCGCTGGAACCGCGAGGCCCTCCGGAGGGCCCCCCTCGAGCGCCTCGCCCTCGACATCGCACCGAGGCTGCCCTGAGCCGGCGATTGCCCGCATCCGCAATCGTTGGCAAGTTTTCCACGCTTTCCCTTCCGCCTCTACCCCGTCGAACTGGATTCGCCATGACGCGCCGGCCCTTGCCCGCCCTGGTCCTCCCCCTTCTCGCCGTCGCCGGTCTGACCCTCGCCGGCTGCGCCGCCCGGCCTCCCGCCTCCGGAACCGCCCCCGAGGCGGCCTCCGACGGCCCGGACACGGTGCTGCCTGTCGATCCCAAGGTCACCCTCGGCACCCTCGACAACGGCCTGCGCTACATCATCCGGCCGAATGCCAAGCCCGAGAACCGGGCCGAGCTGCGCCTCGCCCTCGACGTGGGCTCGATCCTGGAGACCGACGAGGAGCAGGGGCTGGCCCACTTCGCCGAGCACATGGCCTTCAACGGCACCACCCACTTCGAGAAGCAGGAGCTGTGGTCCTACCTCGAGTCGGTGGGGCTGCGCACCGGGGCCGACCTCAACGCCCACACCAGCTTCGACGAGACCGTGTACAAGCTCACCGTGCCCCTCGACTCGGTGCAGGTCGTGGAGCAGGCTTTCCAGATCTTCGAGGACTGGGCCCACGGCATCACCTTCGACGGCGAGGAGATCGAAAAGGAGCGGGGCGTCGTCATCGAGGAGTGGCGCCGCGGCCAGGGCGCCGGTCTGCGCATGCTCTACAAGCAGCTCCCCGTGCTCTTCGCCGACTCCAGGTACGCCGACCGCATTCCCATCGGCCAGAAGGCCGTCCTCGACACCTTCCACCACGACACGCTGCGCGGGTTCTACCGCCGCTGGTACCGGCCGGACCTGATGGGCTTCGTCGCCGTGGGCGACTTCGAGCCCGCCTGGATGGAGAGCCTGATCACCGAGTACATGGGGCGGGTCCCGGCCGCCGGGGAGCCGACGGTGCGGCCCGAGGCGCCGGTGCCCGATCACGAGGAAACCCTCTTCGCCATCGTCACCGATCCGGAGGCCACCTCCAACGTCGTCCGGGTCATGCACAAGGAGGACCCGAGCGACGACTCGACCCGGGGCGCCTACCGGCAGCGCCTGATGGAGAGCCTCTACCACGGCATGCTCAACCGGCGCCTCTACGAGCTGACCACCCGGGCCGAGCCGCCCTTCCTCGGGGCGTTCTCCGGCGGCTACTACTCGGTGCGCACCAAGGAGATGATCCAGCTCGCCGCGGGCGTCGAGAACAACGGCTTCGACAGCGGCCTGGAGGCCCTGCTCACCGAGGCCGAGCGCGTCCGCCAGCACGGGTTCACGGCCACGGAGCTGGCGCGCCAGAAGAAGGAGCAGCTGCGCGCCATGGAGCAGTCCTGGCGCGAGCGCGACAAGCTGCAGTCGCGGGGCTTCGCCGCCGAGTACATCCGCCACCTGCTGGAGGACGAGCCGATCCCCGGCATCGAGGGCGAGTACCAGCTCCACCAGGAGCTGCTGCCCACCATCAGCCTCGAGGAGGTGAACGAGCTGGCGGGGGAGTGGACCGGCGGCGGCAACCGCGTCATCACCGTCACCGCCCCCGACAGGGAGGGGGTCGGCGTGCCCACCGAGGAGGAGCTGCTCGCCACTCTGGAGATGGTCGCCGCCCGGCCGGTGGAGGCCTACGTCGACCAAGGGGCCGACCTGCCGCTGCTGCCCGACGAGCCCACGCCGGGGTCGGTGGCCTCCCGCGCCGAGATCCCGGAGCTCGGGGTCACGCGCTGGGAGCTGTCCAACGGCGTGCGCGTCTTCCTCAAGTCGACGGACTTCAAGAACGACCAGATCCTGTTCGCGGCGTACAGCCCCGGCGGCCACTCCCTGGTGGAGGACGGGGAGTTCGTCGCCGCCTCCACCGCCGCCACCGTGGTCACCGAGGGCGGCCTCGGGAACTTCGACAAGGTGGGCCTCATCAAGTGGCTCAGCGGCAAGGTGGTGAGCGTCTCGCCGTACGTCTCGGAGCTGGAGGAGGGGCTGTCGGGCTCGGCCTCGCCCCAGGACGCGGAGACGATGTTCCAGATGATCCACGCCTACTTCACCGCCACGCGCTCGGACAGCGCCGCTTTCGCCTCCCTCCACACCCGCCTGCGGGCGTGGCTGGAGAACCGCAGCGCCGACCCCGAGACCGCCTTCGCCGACACGGTCTCGGTGACCATGTCCCAGTACCACCACCGGGCCCGGCCCTGGTCGCTGGCCATGCTCGACGAGCTCGACCTGGAGGCCTCGGTGCGGATCTTCCGCGACCGCTTCGCCGACGCCTCGGACTTCACCTTCATCTTCGTCGGCAACTTCACCGCCGAGGCGCTGGAACCCCTGGTCAACCGCTACCTGGCCAGCCTGCCGGCCCCGGAGCGCGGAGAGAGCTGGCGCGACATGGACATGGACCCGCCCGCCGGGGTGGTGCGGAAGGTCGTCCGCGCCGGCCTGGAGCCGAAGAGCCAGACCCGCATCCTCTTCACCGGCCCCTTCGACTTCGACGTGCGCGCCGACCGGGTCCAGCTGAGCCTGATGGCCCAGGCCTTCCAGATCAAGCTGCGAGAGGTTCTGCGCGAGGACCTGGGGGGCACCTACAGCGTCGGCGTGCGCGCCTCCCTCTCCCACTGGCCCGAGGAGCGCTACCAGCTCCGGGTGAGCTTCGGCAGCGACCCGGAGCGGGCCGAGGAGCTGACCGCCGTCGTCTTCGATCAGATCGACAGTCTGCGCTCCTCCGGCCTCGACTCGACGTACGTGGAGAGGGTCCGGGAGATCCGCCGCCGCGAGCACGAGGTCGCCCTGAAGGAGAACAACTGGTGGCTCGGCAGCCTGCGCTACGCCGACACCCACGGCATCGACCCGCTGCTGATCCTCGACCGGTCCCTGGTGGAGGGGCTGACCGCGGCCGACGTGCACCGCCTGGCGCAGCGCTTCGACACCGGCAACTACGCCCAGTTCGTGATGATGCCGGCACAGGTGGACAGCACCGCCGCCGAGGCGGCGCCCGGGCCGTGAAGGTCACCTCCCTGGAGCAGGAGGAGCTCTTCGTCGGCGGCGAGGGCGGCTGCCACACCTACCGCATCCCCGCCCTGGCGGTGACCGCCGGGGGCGCGGTCCTGGCCTTCTGCGAGGGCCGCCGCCACAGCCGGTCGGACAGCGGCCAGATCGACCTGCTCCTGCGCCGCAGCACCGACGGCGGCCGCACCTGGAGCCCTCTCCAGGTGGTGGTTACCGAGCCGGGCATGACCTGCGGCAACCCCTGTCCCGTGGTCGACGCCGCCACCGGCCGGGTGTGGCTGCCGTTCTGCAAGAACCTGGCCGACGGCCCGGAGAGCATGATCATCGAGGGCCGGGCGCCGCGCACCGTGTGGATCACCCACTCCGACGACGACGGCGCGAGCTGGTCCGAGCCCCGGGAGATCACGGCGCAGGTGAAGGCGCCGGAGTGGACCTGGTACGCCACCGGCCCCTGCCACGGGATCCAACTGAGCAGCGGACGGCTGGTGGTCCCCTGCGACCACATCGTGGGTCTCCACCACGACGCCCGGCGCGACCCCTACCACTCGCACGTGATCCTCTCCGACGACGGCGGAGAGAGCTGGCGCATCGGCGGCCTCGTCGACGAGGGCACCAACGAGTGCTGCGTGGTGGAGACGGCGGACGGCTCCCTCTACCTCAACGCCCGCAGCTACCATGGGCGCAAGCTCCGGTCCAGCGCCCGCAGCGATGACGGCGGCGGCAGCTTCGGCCCGCGGGTCTGCGAGGAGGGCCTGCCGGAGCCGGTCTGCCAGGCGAGCCTGGTGAGCCTGGCGCCGCCCGGTGGGCCGCCCACCGACCGCGCCTTGTTCGCCAATCCCGCCAGCACCGAGGCGCGGGAGAACCTCACCCTGCGGTTCACGGACGACGGCGGCCGCAACTGGTCGGTGGTGCGCAGCCTCTACGAGGGACCGTCGGCCTATTCCGACCTGGCGGTCACCGCCTCGGGCGAGGTCCTCTGCCTCTACGAGCGCGGCGCCGACCACCCATACGAAGCCCTCACCCTGGCGCGCTTCACCCTCGGCTGATCCGGCGCCGCCTGCTTTGACCGGCTGCCGGGCGCGCCTAGCTTTGGCCCCCCGAGCGCTCGAGCTATTCAAGGAGGCACGACCATGGAACGGGCCACCAACTTCGCACTCGCCCTGGCCGCCATCGTTCTCGCCGCCGGCGACCCGGTGACGGGACAGACCCGGGAGCAGGGCCCCTGGTGGCCCCACCCGCTCTGGGGGCCCGAGGACGAGGCCGGCGGCTCGAACTGGATCACCCCCGAGGTCGTCCTGCGCGCCGCGCGGCTGGTGGAGACGGGCAAGGTCTACGAACTGGGCCAGGTCTACGAGCTGGGCATGCCCCTCTTCGGGCAGCGCACCTACGCCTTGAGCATCCCCGGCTCGCCCACGGGCGGACCTTTCGGGGAGAACAACCAGCTCGTCTACTTCGACGACTTCCTGTGCGGCGAGATCGGCCAGATCGGCACCCAGTTCGACGGCCCCGGCCACATCGGCACGCGCATGACCATGGGCGACGGCTCCACGGCCGACGTGTTCTACAACGGTTTCACCCGGCGGGAGATAGAGGGCTCCTACGGGCTGAGGAAGCTGGGCATCGAGAACGTCAAGCCTTTCTTCACCCGGGGCGTGCTCATCGACATCGCCGGCCTCAAGGGGGTCGACGCCCTCGACCACAGCTACGAGGTCACCGTGGCCGACGTGCGCGGCGCCCTCGAGCGCCAGGGGATGTCGGAAGGGGAGTTGCAGCCGGGCGACGCCCTGCTCTTCCGCTACGGCTGGTCGAAGTACTGGAAGGAGCCGGGGAAGTACAACACCAACCCGCCCGGCATCGGCATGGAGGTGGCGGCCTGGCTCGTCGAGCGCCAGCCGTCGATGATCGGCTCCGACCAGTGGACTACCGAGGTGGTGCCGAACCCGGACCCGGAGCTGCAGTTCCCCGTGCACCAGGAGCTGATCACCAAGGCCGGCATCTGGAACCTGGAGAACATGGTCTACGACGGTCTCGTGGAGGACGAGGTCCACGAGTTCCTCTTCGTCTTCGCGCCGATCCCCTTCAAGGGCGGGACGGGGTCCCCCGGCCGGCCGATCGCCATCCGATGACGGTCCCCACCCCCGCCTCCTTGCGCAGGCTCTGCCGCGGCGCCCTGCCCGAGATCCTCGGCGCCAGCGACGGCAAGGGCATGATGAAGATGGTGGAGGAGGTCGTCCGCCACGACCGCTGGAACTCCTTCGACCGCTTCCACGACACCACGCGGGTCCTCGTCGAGATGTACGAGAAGGCGGGGGCCGGCGCCGAGGTGACCCCGGTGCAGACCGGCGGCCGCATCGGCACCGGGCGCTGGATCATCCAGGAGGCCCAGGACGTCAGTTCCGCCACCCTCGACGTGGTGCGGCCTTTCCGCGAGCGCGTCGCCGACTACCGCGACAACCCCTGGCACGCGGTGCAGTGGACGGCGGCTACGCCGAAAGGCGGGCTGCGCTGCGAGCTGGTGGTAGTCGATGATGAGGAAACCCTCGACCGCATGGGGCCCGATGGGCTCGAGGGGCGGGCGGTGCTCACGCGCCTCGACATCCGCAGCCGCATGGAGCGGTTCGCCCAGAAGGGGGCGGCGGCGGTGATCATGGAGAAGGAGGTGGCCAACAACCCCGGCGCCGTGGCCTGGATCAAGTTCGGCTGGGGCGCCGTGCCCATGAACCACGCCACGGCGAAGCTGGTGGGGCTGGTGGTATCGCGCCATCAGGGGGACCGCCTCCGGGGGCAGCTTCGGCAGCATGGGCGCCTCGTCGTGCAGGTCCGCGTCGACGCCCGGCGCTACGTGGGCACCCACGACGTCGTCTGCGGGCTGGTCCCCGGCCGCGACGACCCGCAGGACGAGGTCTGGGCCATCGCTCACTCCGCCGAGCCGGGGGCCGTGGACAATGCCTCGGGCTGCGCCGTCACCGTCGAGATCGCCCGGGTTCTGGAGGGGCTCATCGCCTCCGGGGCGCTGCCGCGGCCGAGGCGGACGATCCGCCTGATCAACGGCTACGAGTGCTACGGCTTCTTCGCCTACCTGGAGAGGGTGAAGCGGCTGCAGCCGCCCCTGGCCGGGGTCTGCATCGACACCCTCGGCTCGCGGCCGGGGATCTGCGACGGCCGCCTCGAGTGGCGGTCGACGGTGCCGGGCTCGGCCGGCTTCGTCGACTGGATCGGGGCGAAGATCCTGCGCTCCACCCTGCGCCAGTACCGGGCCGCCGGTTACCACCTCGCCCTCGGTCCCTTCATGGCCACCAGCGACACCCTCATCGGCGATCCCCAGTACGGCTACCCCTGCCCCTGGATCACCAACCACCACAAGCGCGACGGCAGCTCCTGGGACGCCTACCACACCTCGGCGGACCAGCTCGAGCTGCTGAGCCCGGCCGGGCTCAAGACCTGCGCCGCCGCCATGGCCGCCTACCTCTACTACCTGGCCGACGCCGCCACGCCGGAAGTCGTGGAGATCGCCCGCTCCGAGACCGACCGCCTCACCGGGGAGGTGCGCGCCCACCGCCGCCGCCTCGACGGCGACGGCGCCGAGTTCCTGCGCCGCGCCCACGAGACCAGCCTGACGCGCCTGCAGCGCTGGCTCTGGGGCGGCGACCGCCGCGAGGTGATGGCCGAGCTGGGCGGGATGAGCCGCGAGATGGGGCAGGCCGCCGCCAGCGTCCGCCGCGGACCGGCGATCCGCTCCACCGCGTCCCTGCGCCGTATCCCGCGGCGCAAGGCCCTGCTGACCCCGACCACCGAGAACCTGCCGGCACCGGTGGCCCGCGAGATCTCCGGCGCCCGCCAGAGCCCCTGGGCGCTGTACTGGGCCGACGGCCGCCGCACCCTCGCCGAGATCACCGCCGCCCTGGCCTGGGAGCGGGGGGGCCTGCTGGCGCCCGGGGCCACCCCGAGGCGCGGCGAGGTCAGGGCCGAGGATGTGGTCCGGTTCTTCGAGGCCCACGCCGAGATCGACTACGTCGACCTGCCGGAGCGCGATGAGATGGTCGACAAGGCGAGGATCGTCGCCGACCTGCGCCGTCTCGGCGTCGAGCGCGGCATGGACCTCATGGTCCACAGCTCGCTGTCGGAGATCGGGCATGTCGAGGGCGGCGCCGACACGGTCGTCTCGGCCCTGCTGGAGGCGGTGGGATCATCGGGGACGCTGCTCATGCCCTCCTTCAACCACCGCGCCGCCCAGGTCTACAACAAGATGGCGACGCCGACCACCAACGGCGCCATCCCCGATGCCTTCTGGCGCCGCCCCGCGGCGGTGCGCAGCGAGCATCCCACGCATGCCGTGGCGGCCCTCGGCCCCCGCGCCGAGCGCTACTGCGCCTCCCACCTGGAGGCGGGGATCTGGGAGCCGGAGAGCCCCATCGGCCAGCTCGTCCACGGCGGCGGCTGGATCCTCGCCCTCGGCACCACCCACTGGACCTCCACGGCCTACCACGTGGCCGAGATGTCCGTGCCCTGCGGCTGCATCGACCCCTTCGGCAACACCGACCGCGTCGTCGGCGGCGACGGCCGCGTCGAGGAGGTCTGGGGGCTGGCCTTCCGCAAGGGGGCGTGCCCGGTGGAGATCTCCCCGAAGCTGGACGACGCCCTCGACCGCCGCGGCCTGCAGCGGCGCGGCAAGGTGGGGCAGGCGGAGTGCGAGCTGGTACGGGCCGAGGATCTGTGGCGGGTGCGCCGCGAGCACCTGCGGCCGGTCTGCCCCACCTGCCCCATCGCCCCGAGCTACCGGGACGGCTGAGGGCGTTCTCTTGAGCGAGCTCTCCTTCCGCGCTCCGGGCGAGGTGATCGACGCCAACGTCGGCGTCGGCCACCGCCACGACCGGCCCGCCCCCATGGAGGACGCCGCCGGCCTGCTGGCGGAGATGGACCGCCACGGCGTCGACGCCGCCGTGGTCTACCACGTGCAGGGAGAATCGGTGAGCGCCCTCGACGGCAACGACCTGCTCCGAGAGTGGGTGCAGGACCAGCCGCGGCTGATTCCCCAGTGGGTGGCCGGCTCCGACCCTGCCACCCACCGGCAGCTGGAGGGGCTGCAGGCGGAGGGCCGGCTGCGCAGCGTGCGCCTCCACGACACCGCGTCCTGCCGCGCCCCCTTCACCGACTGGATCTACGGCGACCTGCTCGCGTGGCTGGAGGCGGAGGGGATCCCCTTGTGGATCTCCCTGGCGGACAACGACATCGAACAGATGGCCGACACCCTCGGGCGGTATCCTGAGCTGGTGAGCGTGCTCGTGGGCGCCCACTACACGCACGCCGCTCTCGTGCGCCCGCTGATGCGGAAGCTGCCGCGGTCGCTGCTGGAGCTGAGCCGGCACGAGACCCCCGGCGACGTGGAGGCCCTGGCGCGCGACGTGGGGGTGCGGCGGCTGGTGTACGGATCCTTCTACCCCCGCTACGCCATGGGGCCCATCCTCTACTACCTGCACCGCTGCGACCTCACGGCCCCCCAACTCGACCTGATCTGCGCCGGCAACGTGGGCCGCCTCCTCGGGGAGGAGGGCGGATGATCTCCGGCACCCGCGTCATCGACGCCCACGGCCACGTGGGCCACTGGGAGGTCCTCGGCATGCGCGACGACGCCGGCGAGATCCTGCGGACCATGGACCGCGCCGGTATCGACGTGGCCGTGGTCTTCGGCATCTTCCACCCCGAGGGCCGCAGGTCCAACGACGCGGCCGCCGCCTTCGTGGCCGCTCACCCCGACCGCTTCGCCGCCCTGGCCTACGCCTCTCCGCTGATGCCGGACGGCATGGTGTCCGAGTTGCGCCGCGCCATCGACGACCTCGGCTTTCTGGGGGTGAAGATCTATCCGCCGTACACGCCTTGGCCCCTCGACCACGAGGCCTGGGACCCGATCTACGCCTTCGTCGAGGAGCGCGGTCTGCCGCTGCTGTCCCACACCGACGCCGGGGACGTCTCCCGGCCGGCCCAGCTGGCGGCGGCAGCCCGGCGCTTCCCCGGGGCCGCCTTCATCGCCGGCCACTCCGGCAACATGGAGCCGGCCCGCTCGGAGGCGATCCAGGCCGCCCGGGAGCTGCCCAACTTCTATCTGGAGACCTGCTCCACCTACCGCACCCCCGGCGTCATCGAGGAACTGGTGGCCGGCGCCGGCGCCGACCGGGTGCTCTTCGGGTCCGACCAGCCGCTGATGGACCCGCGCCCCCAGCTGGGCAAGATCACCGCCGACCTGAGCGACGAGGAGAAGCGCCTCGTCCTCGGCGGCAACGCCGCACGTCTCCTGGGTCTGTAACCCGTGGCCGAGCCCCTGACCCTGCTCAGCATCGGCGCCCACCCGGCCGACATCTTCGACCAGTCGGGCGGCACCATGGCCCACCACGTGGAGCGCGGCGACCGCGTCGCCTGCGCCGTCCTCACCCACGGGGCCCGCGTCCACGACGCCGAGATCAGCGACGCCATGTTCCACCGGGAACAGGTGCCGGAGGCCGGGGAGCTGAGCGACCTGATGGCGGAGCGCGCCGAGGTGAAGGCGGGGGAGGTCCGGCGCGCCTGCGCCTTCCTCGGCGTGGAGGAGATCCACTTCCTCGGCTTCGACGACGCCGTGCTCGAGGCCACCGAGGAGATCGTGCGCCGCGTGGCGAGCCTGCTGCGCCAGGTCCGCCCGCACGTCGTCCTGACCCACTTCCCGTACGAGGGCGACGCCGTCAACGCCCACGCCGTCACCGGCCGCATCTGCCTGCTGGCCCTCGGGCTGGCCGGCAGCGTCGATCCCGGCGACCGCAACCCGCCGCACAAGACGGCCCAGGTCTTCTTCTTCGGTACGGGGGCGGCGCCCCTGCCGCGGAATGTGTGGGGCGCCCGGGGCGGTTTCTACAACGACGTCTTCATCGACATCGGCGACGTGGTGGAGAAGAAGCTGGCCGCCCTCGACGCCCTGGTCAGCCAGGGCTACGGCGGAGCCTACGCCCGCAAGCGCATCGAGACCTCGGACGGCGCCTTCGGCAACGCCGCCCACTGCAGCTACGCCGAGGGCTTTATCAAGATGAACGCCGAGTGCCACCACTACCTGCCGGTGACGGACCGGGCCCTCGAGCTGGCGGGGTTGAGCGACCATCAGGTGATCCCCCGGGCCTCCCTGCGGCACCGATCGGGTCCCCCCGGGGCCGAGCCCGAAGGCCCGGATCGTACGGCTTGACATCGGGCGCGCCCCGGCGTAAGGTACAGACATCCCCACGGCCGGCTCCTCCGGGATCCGGCCAAAACCGGAGCGACGGTAGGCCGCCTCGTACCGGCGTTCCGGAAAAGTCGAGCGGTCCTCTGCTTTCTCCTACGCTCGACTCTGTTTCTCCATAGACAGGGGGCCCTCGGGCCTCCTGTCTATTTTCTTGCGCCCCTGACGGACTCCTCCTCGAGCCCCCGGCCCATGCCCCTCGCCCCCGAAGCCGCCGCCGCCCTCGACCGGCGGCTGGCCCTGGTCGACGCCGCCGAGCCCCGGATCCGGGCCCTGGTCCCGGAGCAGGACCGCCGCCTGCGCCTCGCCGCCGAGTTGGAGGCCGCGCCCGAGGGCCCCCTGCGGCACCTGCTGGTGGGCGTGAAGGACATCTTCCACGCGCGGGGACTGCTCACCCGGGCAGGTACCGAGTTGCCGGGAGGCCTCTTCGCCGCGGAGGGCGCGGAGGAGGCCGACGCCGACTGCGTCGCCGCCCTGCGGGCGGCGGGAGCGGTGGTCCTCGGCAAGGCGGTGACCACCGAGTTCGCCTACTTCGAGCCCGGGCCGACGCGCAACCCGCGAGACCCCGCCCACACCCCCGGCGGTTCCTCCAGCGGCTCGGCGGCGGCGGTGGCGGCCGGGTACTGCGAGCTGGCCCTGGGGTCGCAGACGGTGGGCTCGGTCATGCGGCCGGCCGCGTTCTGCGGCGTCGTCGGGTTCAAGCCGACCTTCGGGCGCGTCTCCCGGGGCGGTCTGCTGCCCTGCTCCCCCTCGGTGGACACGGTGGGACTATTCGCCCCGGATACGGCTACCGCGGCCCGGGGGGCGGCGGTCATCGTCGATGCGTGGGGTCCCGCCGCCGCCGAGGGCCACTGGGAGTCGCCCCGGCCCGTCCTCGGGATCCCGGAGGGGCCGTACCTGCGCCAGGCCTCGCCCGAGGGACTGGCGGGGTTCGAGGAGCAGGCGGCGAGGCTGGAGTCCGCGGGCTTCCGGGTGAAGCGGCTGGAGGTCCTGACCGACATCGACGAGGTCAACCAGCGCCACCGCGACCTGCACGCGGCGGAGATGGCCCTCGTGCACGCCCCATGGATGGAGGAGCACCTCGATTTCTACAAGCCGCTGACCCGCCAGTTCCTGCTGCGCGGCCGGGCGATCCCCGAGGCGCGGCTCCTGGCCGGCAGGGAGGGGCGCGGCCTCCTGCGGCTCCAGTTGGAGCAGGCCATGGCGGCCGAAGGCGTCGACCTCTGGATCTGTCCGTCGGCGCCGGGACCGGCCCCCCGCGGCCTGCACGCCACGGGGGATCCCATCATGAACCTGCCCTGGACCCACGCCGGCCAGCCGGCCCTGAGCCTGCCGGCGGGGCTCGTGGGCCGGCTGCCCCTGGGGCTGCAGTGCGTCGCCGCCCACGGCCGCGACGAGGCCCTCCTGGCATGGGGCGCCGCCCTCGAGGCGGCCCTCGGTTCCGGCGGCGACTGAACGTCGACCGCCCCGGGCGGCGGTCCTATATTTCAACGATTCATCAGTTTCGGCGGAGAGGACGGATGCAGCTGACAAAGGACCAGATCGAGTTCTATCGCGAGAGGGGTTACCTCGGCGTCGAGGGCGTGTTCTCGGCGGCCGAGGTCGCCGAGTTGCAGCGGGTGACCGACGAGTTCGTGGAGAAGTCGCGCAGCGTCACCGAGCACGACGACATCTTCGACCTCGAGCCCGACCACACCCCGGAGTTTCCCAAGCTGCGGCGCCTGAAGACTCCCGCCAGGCAGCACGTGGTCTACGACCGCGCCCTGCGCAACGACCGCGTCCTCGACATCGTCAGCCAGCTCGTCGGCACCGAGGCCGTGCGCGGCCACGGCAACAAGCTCAACATCAAGGCCGCCGACTTCGGCAGCCCCGTGGAGTGGCACCAGGACTGGGCCTTCTACCCCCACACCAACGACGACATGCTGGCCGTGGGCGTCTGCATCGACGAGATGACCGAGGCCAACGGCTGCCTCCTCATCATCCCCGGCTCGCACAAGGGGCCCGTCCTCGACCACCACCTGGACGGCCGCTTCGCCGGCGCCGTCACCGAGCCCGGCTTCGACGACTCCACGGCCGAGAAGGTGGAGCTGCCCGCCGGCGGCATCTCCCTGCACCACGTGCGCGTCCTCCACGGCTCGCTGCCCAACCGCTCGCCGAACCCGCGCCGCCTGCTGCTCTTCGAGTACGCCGCCGGCGACGCCTGGCCGCTCAGGGGCTCGGACTGGGACGGCTTCTGCGACTCCTTCGTCCGCGGCGAGCCCTCCAACGAGCCCCGCCTGGAGCCCGTCCCGGTGCGGCTGGCCCTGCCGGTGGCGCTCCGGGGCGGCTCGATCTACGAGAACCAGAGCGTCCTCAGGGGCACGACCTTCAAGTCCGCCGGGGGCTGATCCCGTGGCCGGCCACCCCATCGACCGCATCGAACCGGGCCTGAAGATCGCCGCCCAGGTGACTCCCGAGCCGACGCCGGAGGACCTGGACTTCGTGCGCCGCATGGGCGTGGAGCACGTCGTCTGCTGGACCGATGCCGCCCACTCCAGCTACGACTACTACGCCAGCCGCCGCGACCTCTTCGGCGAGGCCGGTATCCAGGTCTACGGCTTCGGCAACGGCGACGTCCACAACCAGGACGCCATCGTCCTCGGGCTGGCCGGCCGCGACGCCAAGATCGAGCAGTACAAGCGGCACATCACCGACCTCGGCCGCGCCGGCATCCCGTACACGACCTATGCCCACATGGGCAACGGCATCTGGAGCACGGAGCGCGAGACCACCCGCGGCGGCGCCCCGGCCCGCGGCTTCGACCTGGAGCGCGCCGAGGCGGGCCACTGGGGCGGGCGGAGGTACCCCTTGCCCCTGACTCACGGCCGCGAGTTCTCCGAGAAGGAGATGTGGTCCCACTTCGAGCACTGGGCGCGGGAGGTGCGGCCCGTGGCGGAGGAAGCCGGGGTGCTCATCGGCATCCACCCCGACGACCCACCGGTGCCCGATCTCGGCGGCGTGCCGCGGTGCATCTTCTCCAGCTTCGACGGCTACCAGAAGGCGATGGAGATCGCCGACAGCCCCAACATCGGCATCTGCTTCTGCATGGGGAGGGACGTGCTCTCCGCCATCGAGCACTTCGGCGGGCGGCAGATCTTCAAGGTCCACTTCCGCAACGTCGACCGGCCCCTGCCGCACTTCGTGGAGACCTTCGTCGACGACGGCTGCCAGGACATGTACGTGGTGATGAAGGCCCTGGAGCGGGCCGGCTTCCGCGGCGTCCTGATCCCCGACCACATCCCGGAGATGGCCGACGACCCGCGGGTGGGCACGGCCTGGACGATCGCCTACATGAAGGCGTTGAAGAAGCGCGCCGAGGAGGAAGTCGCCCTGGAGAGGGCGAACTGATGGGCACCGTCGACTCCCTGCGGGACCAGGTCCTCGACCGGGGCTTCTGCACTCTCGAAGACGTCATCCCCGCCGGCCGCGTCGGCACGGTCCGCGACGATGTGCTGCGGGCGGCGGCCTCCCACAACCGGGCCGACGCCCCGGCCAACCGCGGCGCCGTCTCCGGGCTGATCAACCACACCCAGGAGTTCGCGCCCTACCTGGCCGACCCGCGGCTGACGGGCCTGACCGAGGCCCTGCTGGGCCGGCCGGTGCGCGTCTCCTTCACCTCCACCATCATCAGCTACCCGGGGGCCGAGCGCCTGCAGTGGCACGCCGACTGGCCCTTCAACCAGAACAACGCCGGCCACATCCCGGCGCCCTACCTCGACGCCGTCGTCCACCTCACCTCGATCTGGATGCTCAGCGACTTCACCGTCGCCAACGGCGCCACCCTCATCGTGCCGGGCAGCCACCGCGAGCCGAACAACCCCACCGGCGGCAACGGCGTGCCCATGTTCGAGCCGCACGCGGACGAGATCCACGTGGAGGGCAAGGCGGGGACGGTGATGGTCATGGACAGCCGCATGTGGCACGCCACCCCGGCCAACGACAGCGGCCAGATCCGCGTGGGGCTGGCGATCCGCTGGGCCCCGTGGTGGCTGAACCTCGACGTGCTGATGCCGGCCTCGGACGACCGCGCCCGCCAGCTGGAGGAGACGGGGGGCAAGGAGAACCAGGTGCCCCTGGTGGAGCCGGAGGTCTTCGCGGCCCTGCCGGCGGACGTGCAGCCCCTGTTCCGGCACTGGCTCCGCGGCGGCGGCAACTGGCCCGGGGCCTGAGTCCGGCCGCAGCCGCCCCAGCCCTCACCCGACGGCCTTCGGGGCGTCCGCTCCACCTGCCCTTCAGGCAGGACCATGCCGCCTTGGGCCGGAGAAGCCCGAGGGTGTGGGCATCTCCTTGATGCGGCGAGGCGGTCCCTCCTCAACGGATGCGCGCCAAGTGACGGCCGGACCTTCCGCCGGAGCGCCCAGACTACTCCGAGATCTCCTTCTCCATTCGTGCGGTCTGCAGGTGCTGTTCGATATTCACGACGATCTCTGCGGCGGTGTTCTTCTTCGTCACCGTCTCCAGCAGTCTGTTGTCCCGCGCATCGATGAGCAGGACCAGGCCGGTCTTGTTGTTGGCCTTCAAGTGCTCCTCCACCCCCAGGGCGGCCGCCAGGAGCCGGGCCTGGGCCGTCCGGGTCGAGTCGGTGACGTCCAGCTGCACGAAGAGGACGGGCTCGTCGGCGACCGCGGCCTGGACTTCCTTCAGGATGGGCACCAAGGTCTGGCAGGAGCCGCACCAGTCGGCGTGGACCTTGGCCACGTACAGGTCCGGGCCGCCTTCGCCTTCCACCGGGACCGCGGCGGCGAGGGTGGGGGCCGGGGCCAGCAGGAAGGCCAGGGCGGCGACGGCGAAGACGCATCGGGTCAGCATGCAGATGTCCCTTCGAAATGAGGTTGGCGGGAGTCGGGAAGATCGCAGGTCCGTTGAAGGACGTCCGGCCTCGCCGGGGAGTTCCTCGCCCGTGCTAGCGCTTGACCACCGGGGCCATGGCCGCGATGTGCTCCGGCCCCGAGGCGCAGCAACCGCCGATGATCTGCGCCCCCATCTCCTTCCAGCGGCCGGCGAACTCGGCCATGCGCGAGGGGTAGTAGTCGGCGTTCTGCAGGATGTCGACGCCGGCGCTCGGCTTCTGGTTGGTCAGCATCGGCCGGTCGGCGAGGGGCCCGGTGGGGTTGTAGCCGAGGTTGGGGTAGGCCCCCACCGGACCTGAGAAGGCTCGCCGCAGGATCGGCAGGCCGGCGGAGATGCTCTCGGGGTTGCTGCACATGAGCAGGACGGCGTCGACGGGATGTCCCTCGAGGGCGGCGGCCAGGTCGCCGAAGCTCTCGCCGTACTGCATGGCGCCGTCCTCCTGGATGTGGCGGACCCCGAGAAAGACCGGGAGTCCCGCCTCGCCGCAGGCGTCGACGGCGGCGACGCAGTCTTCGACGAAGCCCACGTACTCCGCCAGGATCAGGTCCGCCCCCTCGCCGGCCAGGAGCCTGGCGTGGTCGGCCCACTCTCGGCGGTACGGCTCCAGGCCCATGACGCGGATGTCCGATGAGGGGACATCCGCCGGCATCGGCCACTGGAGACAGGGCGCGGCGATCCCGCCGGCCACGTATCCCGAGCCGCCCATGGAGTCGCGGGCCTCGACGGCGTTGCGGACCGCCGCCGCGGCGTAGGTCCGCCAGGCGCGGCTCTCGCCGATGGTGCCGAGACGGGACGGCGTCGTCCAGAAGTTGTTGCTGGTGATGATGTCGGCGCCGACCCGCAGGTAGTCGGAGTGCACCTGGCGGACCACGTCGGCGTACTCCACGTTGGCCGTAGCCGACCACGCCTTGAGCCGGTTCCCGGCTTCCTTGAGCACATCGGCGCCGCGGCGCTGCAACTCCGAGCCGGTGCCGCCGTCGAGCAGCAGCATCTCGCCCCGGCCCAGGGGCTCATTGATTCTCCGAGGAGCCATCGGGTCTGCCTCCGGTGCTCGGTGAACGTACCATCTACTCCAGGTGAACGAGACGCCGTGTCTGGCGCCCGCCAGGGTAGCGCAGGGCGGCGAGGTAGACCCCGGCCGCCAGCGCCCGGCCCGATTCGTCCCGGGCATCCCAGTGGACGCGGTGCCATCCGGAGGCCTGGACCTGGTCGACCAGGGTGCGCACGACCTGACCGAGAAGGTTGTGGACCTCCAGGCGCACCGGACCGGCCTCGGTCAGACGGTAGGGGATGGAGGTGCCGGCGTTGAAGGGGTTGGGGAAGGAGGGGTCGAGGCCGCTGGCCGCGGGCCCCGCCGGGGCCGCGGCCGGTTTGGCGGCGGCGAGGGATTCGACGGTATCCAGGCGGACGGTGCCGCTCATGGCGAAATACAGCACGTGACGCCGGTGGGGGTTGAGGGGTATGCTGTGCCAGCGCCCCGCTACCTGCCCGTCGGGGGTGCGGGCGCGGGCCTGATAGAGACCGGTGACGCCGGGGGGAGAGAGGGAGGTCATGGTGAGCAGCAGGCTCCCGTCCCTGTCGGTGCGGCCGCTCCAGACGTAGTCGGGGCGGCGGCCGGAGATGGCGCGAGAGAACTCGAGGGTGAGGCCGGGGTCGGCGTCGCCGTGGAGAGTGGCCAGTATCGTTGCGGTATCGTGGCAGGGAGGCAGTTGGTCGACCCATGGGGCCAGGGGCCTGGGCACGCATCCGGAGAGCCGAAGGCCCTGGACACGCAGGTCCTGCAGCCGCGTGAGCCAGACCAGTTCCGGGGGGAATCGGCCCGCCAGGCCGGTCTCGTGGAGGAAGAGGAGCCGCAGCTGGGCCAGCTTGCCCAGCTCGCGCGGAATCGGGCCGGTCAGGGCGTTGCCGGAGAGAAGCAGTTCCCGGAGCCGGGTCAAGTGGCCCAGACCGGGCGGGATGGACCCGGTCAGGCGGTTGTCGTGCAGCCACAACAGCTCCAGGTGCTCCAGTTGGTCGAGGGGGGGGATTTCTCCCGTCAGGGCGTTGCCCGAAAGGAGCAGCACACTCAACTGGCTCAGCAGCCCCAGTTCGGGCGGGATCGGTCCGGTGAGCTGGTTGTCGTGCAGCAGCAGGTACGCGAGCCGGCTCGGTCCCCCCAACTCGGGCGGGACCGGACCGCTCAGGCCGTTGCCGTGGAGTCCAAGACTCCGCAGCTCTGTCAGTCCGCCCAACTCGGGGGGAATCGTCCCGGTCAGGTGGTTGCCCGAGAGGAGCAGCTCGCGGAGGTCCGTCAGGTCGCTCAACTGAGGGGGGATCGTTCCTGTCAGCTGGTTGTCCTGGAGCCACAGGAACTGCAGGTTGGCGAGCCGGCCGATCTCCGCAGGGATCGGCCCCGTCAAGCCGTTGCCATGGAGCAGCAACAAGCCGAGCGAGGTCAGTTGGCCGAGCTCGGGTGGGATCGGCCCCGTCAACTGGTTCCCGGACAGGACCAACTCCACGAGCTCGGGCATCTGACCGAGTTCCGCGGGGATGCGCCCGGTCAGGGCATTGGAGCTGAGATCCAACTTCTGCAGGTTCGTCAGGCGGGCCAGGTCCGGAGGTATCCCTCCGGTCAACCGATTGGAGTGGAGGCCCAGCTCGCGCAGGCTGGCCAGCTGCGCCAGCTGGGAGGGAACGGGTCCCGTCAACTCGTTGTCGGACAGCAGCAGCCAGTTCAACTTGGCCAGCAGGGCCAGCTCGGTCGGAATCAACCCCGTCAATCCGTTGGCCTGAAGGGCCAACAGCTCCAACTCCGCCAGTCGGCTCAGCCGGGGTGGAATGGCGCCCGTCAACCCGTTGTCGTGGAGATACAGGGCCGTCAGGTTGGACAACTCACTCAGTTCGGGGGGAATCGACCCTGTCAGTTCGTTGCCGCGGAGGTTGAGCACCCTCAGCTCCCGCAGTTGTCCCAGCTCGGGGGGGATGGCACCCGTCAAGCCGTTGCCGTGGAGATACAACCCCTGAAGGTTGGCCAAGCCGCTCAGCTCGGGGGGGATCGGACCCGCAAGCTCGTTGTGGGACAGCGCCAGCCACCGCAGGCCCGCGATCTGCCCTATCTCGGGCGGGATCGGCCCCGTCAGCTCGTTCTGGAAGATGTAGAGTGTTTCCAGGTTGGTCAGTTGTCCGAGCTGTGGGGGCAGCGTGCCCGACAGCCTCATGCCCGCCAGGACCAGCCGCCGGACGTGGGTGTGATCGACCCAGACCCCCCTCCATCTGGTAATCGGCCTCTCCGGCGACCAGTTCAGGAAAGCGTCCCCGGCCAGCTCGTCGCGGAGCCCGAGGAGCACCTCGCAGTCGGCCACCAGCAAGGCGTGGTCTTCCGGCTCGGGCACGACAATGCCGTTGGTGCACGGGTTCGGGAGCGGGTCTTCCCCGGCCGCCATCCGTCCTGGCCATCCGGCCGCGCAAGCGATGAGAAGCGCCACGGCTGGCCGGACGAAGCGAGCCCGGGGACGGATGTGAGGCTCGCGGTCCGTCCCGGCCGGCGAAGTACTGCATTCCATGATCTGTTCCAGAGATGGCCGCCAGGATGGTCGTCCGCTTAGATTCGGCCCATGTCAGCCTCGACCGTCAAGGGAGATCCTAGTCCATGCGCGACTACGAAGCCAACGCCGTCCTGTCGACGAAGGAGTACCGCGTCGTGGGGCGCCGTCCGGTGCGCCACGACGGCACCGACAAGGTGACGGGCAAGGCGCGCTACGGCGCCGACATGGTCCTGCCGCGGATGCTCCACGGCCGGATCCTGCGCTCGCCTCACGCCCACGCCCGCCTCGAGTCCCTCGACACGAGCCGCGCCGAGGCCGCCCCCGGAGTGAAGGCGGTGATCACGGCCCGGGACTTCCCGGAACCGGGTGAGCCGCCCGGCTCCTTCCAGCTGCTCAACCTGATGGCCCGGGACAAGGTGCTCTACAAAGGGCACGCCGTCGCCGCCGTCGCCGCCGCCAGTCCCCACGAGGCCGAAGAGGCCCTCGACCTGATCGACGTGAGATACACGCCGCTCCCGGCGGTCTTCGACGCGCCGCAGGCCATGGCCGATGGCGCCCCCCTGCTCCACGAGGACCTGCAGGAGGCCATCGACCCGGACAGCCTCGACCTGGAGACCTGGCCCCCCAACGTGGGCAACCATCTCGAGAGCGAGATCGGCGACGTTGACGAGGGTTTCCGCCGGGCCGAGGTGATCGTGGAGAAGAGCACCACCACGAAGGCCGTGCACCAGGGATACATCGAGCCCCACGCGGGCACCGCCATGTGGCACGAGGACGGCCGCCTGACGATCTGGAGCAGCAGCCAGGGCCACTTCTCGGTGCGCGAGCAGACGGCCCGGGTCTGCGGGGTGCCGGTGTCGCAGGTGCGCGCCGTGCCGCTCGAGATCGGCGGCGGCTTCGGCGCCAAGCTGCGGGTCTACGTGGAGCCGGTGGCGGCCCTGCTGGCGCGCAAGGCAGGGGTGCCGGTGAAGGTCGCCATGACCCGCGCCGAGGTCTTCGAGGCCACGGGGCCCGCCTCGGGCACGCAGATCCAGGTGCGCCTGGGGGCCACCCGCCACGGCCGCCTCACCGCCGCCTCGGCCCGCCTGGTCTACGAGGCCGGCTGCTTCCCCGGCTCCTCCGTGGGAGCGGGGATGCGCTGCATGCTCTCGCCCTACGCCATCCCGCACGCCGCCATCGAGGGCTTCGACGTGGTGGTCAACCGCCCGAAGACCGCCGCCTACCGGGCGCCGGGTACGCCGGCGGCGGCCTACGCCGTGGAGACCGCCCTCGACGAGCTGGCCGAGCGGCTGGGCATGGACCCCCTCGAGCTGCGCCTGAAGAACTGCGCCGCCGAGGGCACGCGCACCATCGCCGGGACGGCCCTGCCCAAGGTCGGGTTCGCCGAGGTCCTGGAAGCGGCGCGGGACCACCACCACTTCCGCACACCTCTCGAGGGAGCGTGGAGGGGGCGGGGCGTGGCCAGCGGCTACTGGGGCAACGGCTCCGGCCCTTCGAGCGCCGTGGCGGTGGTCCACGCCGACGGCACCGTGCACCTGGCCGAGGGCTCGCCCGACATCGGCGGCACCCGTACCTCGGTGGCGCAGCAGTTCGCCGAGACCCTGGGCGTGGCCGTGGAGGACGTGCGCCCCGAGGTGGCCGACACCGACTCGGTGGGCCAGACCTCCAACACCGGCGGCAGCGGCGTCACCTTCAAGACCGGCCACGCGGCGATCGCCGCCGCCGAGGACGTGAAGCGCCAGTTGGTGGAGAGGGCCGCGCGCATCTGGGAGTGCGACCCCGCGCAGGTGAGCTGCACCGGCGGTGTGCTGACGCACGCGGGCGACCCGGAGCTGCGGCTCACCATGAAGGAGATCGCCGCCGGCGCCGCCACCACGGGCGGCCCCATCGTCGGCCGGGCCGGGGTCAGCCCCTCGGGCGCCGGCCCCGCCCTGGCGACGCACATCGTCGACGTCGAGGTCGACCCCGAGACCGGCAAGGTGGAGATCCTGCGCTACACCGCCGTGCAGGACGCCGGCAAGGCGATCCACCCGGGCTACGTGGAGGGCCAGATCCAGGGCGCCGTCGCCCAGGGGGTGGGCTGGGCGTTGAACGAGGAGTACTTCACCAACGCCGAGGGCGTCATGGAGAACTCCACCTTCCTCGACTACCGCATGCCCACCAGCCTCGACCTGCCCATGGTCGACACGGTGATCGTCGAGGTCCCCAACCCCGGCCACCCCTACGGCGTGCGCGGCGTCGGCGAGGTGCCGATCGTGCCGCCCCTGGCGGCGGTGGCCAACGCCGTGTACGCCGCCACCGGCGCCCGCATCGACGACCTGCCCATGAACCCGCCGGCGGTGGCGGCGGCCGTCGCGCGGGTCCAGGAAGAGCGGCTGGCGGCGGGGGGTTGAGGGTGAAGGCCTACCCGCAGCCGGAGCCGGTCTTCGGAGAAGCGCGGTGGATCACCGTGCCGGGGCCGCAGCCGCGGAACTGCACCTTTCTCGCCCGCCGCGGCTTCACGGTGGCCCGGGTTCCTCCGGCGGCGACCCTGCTCATCGCCGCGGAGGCGCGCTACGCGGCGTACCTCAACGGCCGCTACCTCGGCTCGGGGCCGGCCCGCGGCACCCACTACCGCTACTTCTACGACAGCTACGACGTCGGCGGATTGCTGGCGGAGGGCCGCAACACCCTGGCCGTGCGCGTCCACTGTCCCCTCGGCGGCACCACCGGCACGGTGCCGCCGCCGCTGCCGGCGCTGATCGCGCGCCTCGACCCGCTGGTCGTCAGCGACGCCTCCTGGCAGGTCTGCGCCGACCCGGCCCATCGCGCCGACGCCCTCCTCTACAACCTCCACATCGGCTACTCCGAGTACCGCGACCTGCGCCGCGATCCCGAGGGCTGGGAGGTGGGCGAGGACCGCTTCGCCGGTTGGCTGCAGGCGCGCGAGGTGGGCGCCGCCGGGGAAGCTCTCGACGGCCGCGTGCTCACCCCGAGGGACATCCCGCCCCTCGCCGGGCGCCACTACCGGCCGGCGCGCATCGTCGACACCGGCGCCGTGCCGCTCCACCGCCCGGGGATCGAGGACGACCTGGACTACGCCGGGCTCATGCAGGTGGAGATGCACCTCGGCCTCTCCCACGAGCTCTTCAACGACATCGAGGCTCTCACCCGGGGAGGGACCGCGACCGTCATGCCCTCGCCGCGGCTCACCACCCTGGCGGCGGGGGAGGGCGCCTACCTGATCGCCGACTTCGAGCGCGCCGTCTGCGGGCACCTGGTGCTCGACATCGAGGCCCCCGCCGGCACCATCGTCGACGTCGGCTACGACGAGGCCCTCGGCAACGGGCGGCTGGACCCGAAGCGGTTCAACCCCCTCGGACCGATCTACCGCTTCGCCGACCGGTTCATCCTGCGGGCCGGCCGGCAGCGGGTGGCCAGCCGGCTCCACGACCGCGGCGCGCGCGTCGTGCAGCTCACTCTGCGCCGGTTCTCCGAGCCGGTCCGCGTCCACGGACTGGAACTGGTGGACCGCGTCTACCCGCTGCCTCTGCAGGCCTCCTTCCAGTGCGATCAGCCCTTCCTCAACCGGCTCTGGGAGAAAGCCGCCGCCACCGTGGCCGCCTGCAGCACCGATCTCTTCATCGACTGTCCGTGGCGCGAGCAGACCTTCTGGCTCGACGACTACTACGAGGAGAACCTCTACTACCTCTGCCTCACCGCCGAGCGCACCTTCCTGGAGCGCAACCTGCGGGTGAGCGCCGAGGCGGCTTTCGACAACGGCCAGATGCCCGGCAGATATCCGTCGGCCCGCGACGAGCGGCTGCCGGTGACCACCGCCAACTGGATCATGGTCCTGGCCGACTACTACCGGTACACCGGCGACCTGGTGCTGGTGCGCGAGCTGCTGCCGGCGGCCGACGCCGCCCTGGGGTGGTTCGACTCCCTGCGCGACACCGACCTGCTGGTGCCCGACCAGACCGACCAGTGGAACTTCATCGACTGGGGGTACGACACGGCGGGCATCCAGCTCGGCGGCAAGACGGCGGTCCTCAACATGCTGGTGGCCGCGGTCTGCGGGGAGGCGGCGCGGCTCCACGAGGCGGCCGGCGACCCGGCGCGGGCGCGGCACCTGGAGGCGCGCTCCCGGGAGACCGTGGCCGCCCTGCTGAAGACCCTGTGGGATCCCGAAGAACGCCGCCTCCTCGACTGCACCGAGCCCGGAGGCGGCCGGCCCACCTCCAGCCAGATCCCCCACGCCCTCGGCCTCTACTACGGCCTGCTGGAGGGCGGGCACCGCGAGGCGGCGCTGCAGGCCCTTCTCGATCCAGAGGTGGTCCGCGCCGAGCTCGGCTACCAGTACTTCGTGCTCGCCTCCCTGGCGCGCGCCGGCCGCGGCGACCGCGCCCTGGCCGTGCTGCGCGAGGTGTGGGGCGGGATGGTGGCCGCCGACACGCCGACCCTGTGGGAGGTCGTCGACGGCCGCTCCTCCATGAGCGGCTGCGGCAGCCTGTGCCACGCGTACGCCTGCGCCCCCCTGCCGATCCTGCAGAGCACGGTCCTCGGCGTCACTCCGCTGAGCCCGGGGTTCGCCGAGTTCCGCTTCGCCCCCCGGGGCCCGGGGATCCGCTGGGCCGAGGGCAAGGTGCCGACGCCCCACGGCGCGGTGGAGGTGGCCTGGTCGCAACGCGAGTCCGACGAACCTCTGGAGGCCACCATCGCGGTGCCGGAGGGGGCGGTTGCGGTCTGCGCCGATGGGCGGCGCCTCGGGGCGGGGACCCACGGCCTGCGGATCGCCGCGGAAGAGTCGGCCTGAGCAGCGTCTTGGATGTGTCCGCCATGAGCGCCGAACTGGTCCTGCACTACGCCTTCACCGAGTCCGGGGACGACCCCATCGTGCGGGACCTGAGCGGAGCCGGCAACGACGGCAGGATCGTGGGCGGCGCCCGGCGCGTGGAGGTCGAGTCCGGCGGCGCCCTGGAGCTCGACGGGACGGACGGCCACGTCGACTGCGGGGCCGGCCCGGCCCTGAACATCGGCGAGGCCGGCACGATCATGCTCTGGCTGAAGCCCCGGGCCCCGCTGCAGGGCGGGATCGTCAGCTGGTCCGCGGGCCCGGAGGAGGCGGATCAGCGCCTGGTCGTGTCCCTGCACACCTGGAAGGAGAGCGGCTTCGCCGGGGATCAGGTCCACGAGGCCCTGGGCACGTACTTCTCGGACGGCGAGCACTTCGCCGAGCAGTTCCGCACCCCCGAGCACAAGCCCTGGTTGCCGCCGGCCGGCGAGTGGGTATTCTGGGCCGTCACCTTCGACGGGCGATCGGTGAACTACTACCGCGACGGCGTCGCCGTGGAGACGCGGTTCCAGACGCTGGCGCCCGACACCGGCGACGCATCGCTCTGGCTCGGCCGCTGCGTCGGCCTGGGCGGGCCGGGCGACTGTTACAGGGGACTGCTCGGCGACGTGCGCGTCTACCGGGGCGCCTTGAGCCACCAGGAGATCTACCTGCGCTACATGGAGTCGGCGGCGGGCCGGGGCAAGGAGATCTCCCACTTCGGCTCCGTCGCCATCGAGACGGCGGTCAATCCCGAGGCCGGAAGGCTCTTCGCCGACCTGGACTACCGCGGCCTGGGGCCGACCGTCGACAGGCCCTCCCTTGCAGTGACCCTTCTCGACGGCGGCGGCGAGGTCGTGGCCGAAGGGCAGGTGCGCATGGCGCCGTCCTGGGGACATGCCGAGGCGATGCTGGACGTTTCGGAGCTGCCCGCCGGCGGCTACACCTTGCGGGTCGAGCCCGACCGGGGCCGGGCGGCCAGCGAGACCGTCGAATGGCCGGGAAGAGCGGAGGGCTGGGAGGCGGTGAGGGTGCTGAACAACTTCTGCTGGGAGCTGCTCGACGAACAGCCGGCTCCCGGGCAGACCGAGCACCTCTTCACCAACCCGCGGCGCGGCTGGGTCTGGTTCCGCACCGAGAGCGAAGGCGACCTGACGCTTCGAGTGGCCGGCGCGACGCCGGAGGTCGTCAATCCGGGGGAGGGCGGGCGGCGGGAGGTGATGCGCTGGATGGAGGCCGGCCGGCACCGGATCGCCCTCAGCGGCACGGGCACGCTCCACCGCCTCACGGTCCGCTCCGTGCCCATCCTCCTGTTCTGGCACTACCCCCACATCGGGCCGGGGACCGGCGACGACGGCGAGTACCTGGACCAGCATGTCCTCGGCCCCTGCAACACCCTCCACACCCACCGCCCGGAACCCGGCTCCGCCAACAGCAGGTTCCTGGAGGAATGGGTGGAGCAGCGAGGACTCCACGCTCTGGAGGGCCTCTACCTGTTGCAGGATGTCCACGACAGGTTCGAGGACGAGACCGCGGAGCAGGGGATCGAGGAGTTCCTGACGGAGAACGCGGGCATGGGGGAGGCCCGGTACCAGGGGGTGATCATCGACGAGTTCTCCCCCGGCGACGACGTGCAGATGTTCAACAGGAGCTACTACGACGAGTGGACGAAGGTCTGCGCCGCCATCCTCGATGATCCCCGGTACGCCGGCCGCTTCATCATGCCGGCCATGGGCTACAACATGTACGACTTCGAGAAGAGCGCCGCTTTTCTCGCCGGACTGATCGAGCACGGCTCCTACGTCATCGAGGAGCACTACCTGCACCAGTGCCACACCGAGGATCAGGCGTGGCGGTCGATCCACGAGATCGGCGCCGGCCTCGAGCCGAGGCGGCAGCAGGCGACGCCAGGGTACACGCGGCACACGATCAAGCTGCTCAGCTACCTGCAGCGCGAGATCTGGAATCCGGCGTGCAGCTTCCGGGTCTTCCTGGACATGCAGTTCGAGCACCATGCCACGCGGCCCGAGTTCTTCGGCGTCGGCGGCATCGGCGCCTACTCCAGCTACAACTGCAACAACGAGGAGTACGTCCGCTGGGTATCGGCGCTGATGCGGCACTACGCCATCGAGGGCCGGACCGATCGCCTGAGCTCCGAGCCGTACGCACTCGAGCAGATCCGCAATCCCGACTTTCTCGCGGGGACCGATGGCTGGACGCTGCAGCCCGCGGAGGAGGGGAGCATGGAAGTGAGGAGCCGCGAGGGCTACGGCCTCACCCAGGAACGGCGCCCCCACCGGAGCCACACGCAGATGCCCTTCCTCTGGACCCGGCGCTCGGGGTCGAGGCCGAACCGCTTCTCCCAGGAGATCGGCAACCTGGAGGCAGGCGGGTCATATCTCGTGCGTCTGTGGGTGGGCGACTACACCGAGCTGCTGGCCATGGAGTCGAGGGACGAGCCGCGGGCGATCCGCCTGCGGGTGGAGGGCGGCGAGGCGTGGGACGGCTGGTACCGCAGCCAGGCCTACGAGGGAGACGAGTTCGCCTTCGCCAGCTATCTGCCGCCTTTCGACGCCGACAACCGCTACTGGTTCAGGATCCACCAACTCGTCTTCCGCGCCGGCGGGCCCACGGCGCGGCTGGTCGTCGAGGACTGGAAGGGCGACTCCGGGCCGGGCGGCCCCGTCGGCCAGGAGCTGATGTTCAACATGATCGACGTGCACCCCTACTTCTCACCCGCCGCCGCTCACTCTCCGTAGAACCACCGCAGCCCGACGCGGGCCAGGCGGATGCCGTCCAGGGCGTGGTAGTTCACCAGGGCGACGCGGTCGTCGTCGATCCAGGTGAGGCCCGGATAGCCGTAGTCCCCGTAGCCGCCCTCCGGGTCGGCCGCCATGCAGCGGAACCGCCCCCAGCTCCGGCCTCCGTCCGTCGAGATCGCCGAGGTCAGGGGCGAGCGCACCTTGCCGAGGGGAATCTCCAGCTCGCCCACGCGGACCACGGGCTGCTCCTCGCCGCCGTAGAACGCCGGCGCGCGGGGATTTTTGCAGAAGATGATCAGAAGGTCCCCGGTGGCGGGGACGCGCGTCGCCAGGAAGCCGGCGCACGGGTCGGGCAGCTCCGGGACCAGCTCCGGCTCGGACCAGGTGAGGGCGTCGTCCTCGGAATAGCAGCGGGCGAGACAGCCGCTCCGGGTGCGGCAGATCATGATCAGCCGGCCGTCCCCCAGCTCGACCACGCTGGGCTCTTCCGTGGACCCGCCGAGGTCGACGCAGCCGCGGCTCGGCCACCAGGAATACCCGCCGTCGTCCGAGTAGAAGCACAGGGAGACGCAGTGGTCTCCGCCCGTGAGCCAGAATCCCTCCACCGGAATGACGATGCGCCCCGATGACAGTTGGATCACCTTGTCGGCCTGGCTCTGGCAGGACCCCGGGTAGTGGGCGGCGCAGACCGCCGAGCTCCAGCTCTCTCCCTCGTCGGCGGACCTGCGCACGTACACGTGCTGGTCCAGGGTCGGCGTGTGGTCTCCCCATCCCCGGGGCCGCGCGCTCAGCACCTCCAGCGTGTAGAACAGGAGCACCTCGCCGCTCTCCAGCCGCAGCAGGGTGGGGGCGATGGTCTCGAAGTTGTCCTCCCTCGGCAGCGGCGGGAACGGGTCTCCCCACGTGCGGCCGTCGTCCCGGGAGCTGCGGGCCTCGAGCCAGCACTCGCCCTTGAGCGGGTTGGTCTCGATGGCGTGGACGAAGAGCAGGGAACCGTCGGTCCTGCGAAGGATGCTGCCCGAGATGCCGCGGTGGGTGCGGTCGGGCGGCAGGGGGACGACCACGGTCTCTTCAAACATGGGCGGGCACCGCGTCAATGGCCTTCACTTGCAGGCGCTGAGTCCCCGGACCTGATTGCCGGCCGGCGTGCGGGCGCAAGGTAGAAGGCCGGGGGACTGTCAACAACCGCAGGAGGGAGGAGTCAATGGCAGGACAGACGAGGCGCGAGGCAGGTCGGACCACCGTACCGTCCCGGCGCCGGAGACCCGCCGGAGGGAGGACGTGACCCCGACCCTGTCCCTCCAGGACCTCGGCTTGCCCTCCGAGGCCATGGTGTGGCACGCGGTTCTGCTCACCGTCATCTCCTTCGGCGTCGGCATCGTGGGAGGCTTCGTCGGCCTCGCCCTCGGCACGGTGAGGCTGCCCGTGCTGCTGTTCCTCGGCATGCCGTCGACCCTGGCGGCGGGCACCAACATCATCGTCAGCACCGCCAGCTCTCTCTTCGGGGCCCTGCGCCACATGCGCGAGGGCCGAGTCGACCTGCGGGTCGTGCTGATCATGGGGGTGCCCAGCTTCGGCGGGGCGTTCCTCGGCGGTTACTACGCCGGCGCGGCGCCCGAGGGGCTGCTGATCCTGGTGGTGGGGGTTCTCGTGCTCTGGCAGGGGATCGAGCTCGTCGGCAAGGCTCGGGCCGCGGCCCGGAGTCCGGGCGGCCCCGAGGCAGCAGCGATGGCCGATGCCATGGCCGGCGCCCGGGGACGCCGCCGCCACCCGGGGCTGGCCGCGGCCATGGGTCTGGTCATCGGCGTCACCGGCGGCGCCGTCGGCCTCATCCTGGGGAGCCTGCGGCTGCCCGGGCTGATCCGGGTCCTGGGCATGGACCCGCGGATCGCCGCCGGGACCAACCTCTTCATCGGCTTCGCCATGGGCGCCTCGGGGTGGACCGCGCATGTCGCCCGGGGCCAGGTCGACTACCCCCTGGCGGTGCTCATGGGCGCGGCCGCCGTGGCCGGCGTCAACATCGGGGCCCGTCAGACCGGCCGCGCCGGCCTGGGCACCCTGCTGGCGTCGATGGGGGCTGTGCTGATCGTCGTCGGCGCCCTGATGGCCTGGCGCGGCGTGGACGGGTGGCTGCTCCGCTGAAAGTCCTACTCGGTGCGGCAGAGCAGGCCGCCGTCGACGGCCAGGTGCGTGCCGGTGACGAAGGAGGCCTCGTCCGAAGCGAGGTAGAGGACGGCGTTGGCGATGTCGCCGCCGTGGCCCAGGCGCCTGGCCGGCACCATCTCGGCGTAGCGGCGCCGTTCCTCTTCCGGGACCTCGAGGTTGTCCCACAAAGGCGTGAGGATCGCCCCGGGCAGCACCGCGTTGACGCGGATGTCGGGGCCGTAGTCGAGGGCGAGAACGCGGGTGAGTCCGAGGATGCCGGCCTTGGCGGAGTCGTACGCGGTGCAGGTGGCGAACCCGACCAGGGAGTGGACGGAGCCGGTGTTGATGATCGCCCCTCCGCCGGTCCTGCGCATCGCGGGGATTCCGTATTTCGAGGCCAGGAAGACCGCCTTCAGGCCGACGTTCAGGGTGAGGTCCCAGCCCGCTTCGTCGAGCTCGGTGGCGGAGCCGTGCCGGAAGGCGATGGCGTTGTTGTGCAGGATATCGAGACGCCCGAAGCGCTCCTCGGTGCGGGCGACCATCTCCTCGATCTCGTCGGTCCGGCTCAGGTCGGTGCGGATGAAGACGCTCTCACCCCCCGTTTCCCGGATCTCCGCGGCCACCCGGTTTCCGTTGATCTCGTCGATGTCGGCTACCGCCACGGAGGCCCCTTCCTCGGCCAGCCGCCGGGCGGTCGCTTCGCCGATGCCGGAGGCGGCCCCGGTGACGATGGCTGTCTTGCCGGCGACGCGGCCGGGTCGTTCCGAGCTCATGACCGTCTCCTTCGTTGGGGCTCTGAAGGAAGGGACAGCCACCCGCGCCCTCAAGAGCTCAAGCCACGGATTCCCGGGGGCATCCCCGGGCCCGGTTTTTTCCTGCAAACGCATTCAGAATCACTTATCTTCCGGCCATTCGGGACTGTCGATTAGAGGAGGCTGCTCATGCTGAACCGCCCTTTGCTCCGCCTTTTGGTCGCCGCCGCCATCACCGCCCTCGCGGGGGCTGACACGGCCCACGCCGCCGCCGGGAAGATCGCAGGCACGGTGACCGATGCCGCCACCGGGGCGGCGCTGGCCAAGGCCAACGTCTTCGTGGTGGAGACCGAAAGCGCCGCCGCCACCGATTCCGAGGGGCGCTTCTTCCTCCTCAACGTCTCCCCCGGGATCTACACCCTGAGAGTCACCTACGTGGGCTACCGCCCCGTCATCATGGAGGAGGTGCGCGTCTCGGCCGACCTCACCACCGATCTCGAGTTCCGCCTCGGCGGCGAAGCGATCGAGGTCGAGGAGGTGGTGATCAAGGCGGAGCGCCCGATCATCGACAAGAACGCCACCAACGCGGTGCGCATCGTCGAGGCGGAGGACATCGAGATCCTGCCCGGCCGGGGGCTGGGCTCGGTGATCAATCTGCAGCCCGGGGTGGTGATAGACGAGGGCGCCCTGCACATCCGCGGCTCGCGCTCCGACGAGGTCGGCTTTTTCGTCGACGGGGCCGCCGCGCGCAACCCGGTCTCCGGAGGCAGGGCGGTGGCCGTCATCGACGAGGCCCTGCAGGAGATCCAGCTCCAGGCCGGGGGGTTCAACGCCGAGTACGGGGGTGCCAATGCCGGCATCATCCTGCAGGAACTGCGTACCGGCGCGCCCGACTGGGAGGTCGGTCTGCTGACCGAGACGGATGGCTTCACCTCCAAGTACAAGGAACGCTTCGGAACCTACTCCTACGGCTACTCCAACCAGGTCCTCACCCTGAGCGGCCCGGTGGCCGGCAACAGGGTCCGCGCTTTCCTGGCCGGCCAGCGCCGGATCCAGGATTCGGTCCCCACCTACTGGGAGGGCTTCGAGTTCAACGACCTGGCCGACACGGGAGACCGCGGCGGACGGATCCACTGGAGCCGGGACGACGATGGCAACGCCATCCCCGACTCGGTGGACCTGCGGCTGCAGCCGGGCAATATCGATCACACCCGCTCGGAGCTCCTCAGCGTCAACGGCACCCTGGTGGCCGACCTGCAGCCCTTCCAGCTGCGCCTCACCAGCCTCTACTCCGCCTCGGAAGGGGAGAACAACGGCGCCCCCGTGTACAACATGCTCAACACGGCGCGCCTGTCCGAGTACGAGCAGACGTCGAGCCTGCACAATCTCAAGGCCACCCACTTCCTCGGTCCCCGGACGTTCTACGAGGTGAACGTCAGTCTCTACGGCCAGGACCGCAGGGGCTTCGACCCGGACTTCGGAGACGCCTACCTGCTCTACAACGACAGCCTCGCCGTGGCCGGGATCAATCCCGATTTCATCCCTTATTCGGCCCAGGGGATCTCCCTGCGGTCGTATGATCTCAACGGCTTCCCCTTCGCCCGGCGGGGCGACCTGGCCGCCGGCTACGGCAAGGCGGAGGAGAGCTACTACGGAGTCAGCGGCAGCCTGACGCGCCAGACCGACGACCACGAGTACAAGATCGGCTTCGACTATCAGCGCTGGACCTCTCGGCGCTACGGCGTCAGCACGGGCGGCCTCCGCCTCGCCATCGAGAACACCTACCCGGAGCTGGATAAGGTCTACGACCAGTACTACGACGGGACGGTCGCCGCCGGCGAGCTGCTGGACGCCATGATCGCCAAGGCCGAGACCCTGCCCGACGGCGAGGGCAGCCTGAAGGACTTCGCCGCTCTCGTCCGAAATACGAGCCGGGCCGACTACTTCGGTTACGACGCCTTCGGGCGCCCGGACCAGGGCAGCGGCCTGGAGGCTCCGCGCCATCCGGTGCTGGCCTCGGCCTTCCTCCAGGACAAGATCGAGTACGGGGATCTCATCGTGAACGCCGGCCTGCGGTGGGACTACTACGACGTGGACAGCTACCGCTTCAAGGACCCGCAGGCTCCAAAGCGCGACGACACGCTCTACACGATCGATCTCGACTCGATGACGAAGACGCGCACCTTCAGCGAGCTCACTCCGAGGCTCGGGTTCTCCTTCCCCGTGTCGGACGTGACCGTCTTCCACGTCCAGTACGGCCGCTTCACGCAGATGCCGGCCATGCGCTCCATGTTCGCCGGCGGAGCCCGGCTGGCCCTGGAGCTGGGGGGGCAGAACTTCATCTCCGTGCCCACGGCCCTGGACATCGAGCCGGTGCGCACCACCCAGTACGAGATCGGATTCGAGCGCCAGTTCACCGCATCCGCCTCCTTCGACCTCACCGGCTTCTACCGCGACGTGAAGGGGCAGCTGCACCTGCAGCGGCAGGACATCTCGGCTGCCGCGGAAAACGCCAGCGCCTACAACTTCCTGCAGAATGGGGACTTCGCCACCACCAAGGGTCTCGAGTTCGTCTTCAAGCTGCGCCGCGTGAACCGCCTGCGCACCGAGCTGAACTACACCTTGTCCGACGCTCGAGGCACGGGATCGTCGATCAACTCGGCCGTCTCCGGGGTGGAGAACAACACCAACCTGCCGACGATCATCTCGCCCCTGGACTTCAACGAGACGCACCGGGGCAACATCTTCCTCGACTACCGCTTCGCCGACAATGACGGCGGCACCCTCCTGGAGAACCTGGGGGCCAATCTGCTGATGAAGTTCAGCAGCGGCCACAACTTCACCCTCTTCACCGGGTCCATCGGCCAGCGCGGTCCCGAGGAGGGCGGAATCCTCGCCGGCGACGACCCACGCTCCCGCAAGCCCGTCGAGAGCATCAACGTCTCCTCGACCCCCTGGACCTACGAGGTCGACCTCAAGGTCGACAAGGGAGTCGATCTCTTCGGCGTCGATACCAACCTCTACCTGTACGTGTACAACCTCTTCAACCGCAGGAACGTGATCAACGTGTATGGCCGCACCGGCAATGCCGAGGACGACGGCTTCCTGACCAACCCGGACCTGAGCAGCCAGATCGTCGAGGCCAGCGGCGGCCAGACCTACCGGCAGCTGTACGAGGCGATCAATCTGGTCAACCGGCAGCACTACTGGACGACCCAGGGCGGCGACATTCTCGGCGATCCGCGCCAGATCCGCTTCGGCGTCGAACTGGGACTCTAGAGGGAAGGGAGAGCGATCCGTGAAGAAGCTCATCACCTTCGTTGCGGCCGGGGCCCTGCTGGGTGCCACCGGTGCCGTGGAGGGCCGCGGCCTCCTGGCCTACGGGGCGGCCAAGGCCGCTCAGGACGAGACCATATCCGGCCAGCAGGCCCTGATCAACGTCAACAACATGTCCATGTGGTTCAAGCGCGACGGCTGGTCGGGCCGCAATCCGCTGAATGACAACTCTGGTGTGACCTTCCCGCGGTCCACGGGGGCGGTCATTTTCCAGGACGGCCTGATCTGGGGAGGCATCGTCAAGGACGGCAATCCCCAGGAGTTGCGCGTCGGCGGCCAGACCTACGAGATCGGCACCGTTCCGGGCCGCATCATCAGCAGGGGCGAGGCCGAGAATCGGGACGACCCGGGGGTGCGCATCTACCGGATCCGCCGGGACTACCAGACCGCGGACCTGCGTCTCGACGCCTCGGAGATCCGGGGGGTGGCTCTGGGTGCGGTGACCGACGAGCACGTCGAGGGATTGCGCGCCGAGTACGAGCGAGACTGGCGCGAGTGGCCCTGGGAGAAGGGGGCGCCCTTCTATGACAACGACGGGGACGGCTCCTACGACCCGGACGTGGACGAACCCGGGGTGGCCGGGGCCGACCAAGTGGCCTGGTTCGTCGTCAACGACCTCGACGAGGGAGCCACCCAGTCCCTCTACGGCTCCCAGCCCATCGGCGTGGAGGTGCAGATGCTGTTCTGGGCGTATGCCCGCACCGACGCCCTGGGTGACGTGATCTTCAAGAAGTACAGCGTCATCTACAAGGGCACCGCCGACACCCCGGACACGGCCCGCATCGAGGACATGTACTTCGCCCAGTGGTCCGACCCCGACCTCGGCGACTACGGAGACGACTTCGCGGGGGCCGACGTCGATCTGAGTCTGGGATACGTGTACAACTCCACGGACCACGATCACAGCTACGACCGCTTCGGGCTGGCGCCTCCGGCCGTGGGCTACGACTTCCTCCAGGGGCCCGTGGTGCCGGTCTTCCTCAAGGACGAGAACGGCGACACCGTCCTCGACGAGCAGGGCGAGCCCGTCCTCGACGGGAGTTCGCGGGCGATCTTCAACTTCGGACTGCGCCCCGGGTTCCAGAACCTGCCGATGACCTCCTTCGTGTACTTCGCCGCAGGCTCGGCGATCAGCGACCCGGACCTGGGCGACTACGTGGGCACGCAACAGTGGTACAACCTCTTGCGCGGCTATCAGCCGCAGCCCGACATCGACAACCCGGTGCCATACACCAACCCCCTGACGGGCGAGGCCACCTTCTTCACCCTCGACGGCGATCCGACCACCGCCCAGGGCTGGAACGACGGCGTCCCCCTGCCCTCGGGAGACCGGCGCATCGTGCTGAATACGGGGCCCTTCCAGATGGCCCTGGGCGATACGCAGGAGGTGGTGGTGGCCCTGCTGGGCGGCATCTCCACCGACCGCCTGCGCAGCGTCTCCAAGCTCAAGTTCAGCGATCAGTTCGTGCAGGACGCGTACAACAACTTCTTCGAGGTGCCCTCGCCGCCGGCGGGACCGGACGTGCGGGTTTCCGAGCTTGACGGGAGGGTCCTGCTCGACTGGAGCTGGAACGCGGAGGCGATCGTTCAGACGGAGGGCGATGACGGTTCGGGGTTCCTCTTCGAGGGGTACAACCTCTACCAGCTGCCATCAGCCGAGGCCCCCCTGGACCAGGGGACGCGCCTGGGCACCTACGACCTGGAGAACGGGGTCGCCTCCATTCTCGGCATCGCTCTCGACGACGAGTCGGGCGTCATCCTGGAGGTGCCCCTGCAGGTCGGGTCCGATTTCGGCGTCCGGCGCAGGGTGTGGGTGACCCAGGACGCCCTGCGCGGAGGCCCCCTGGTCAACGGCCAGGAGTACTACTTCGCCGTCACCGCGTACAACCGCAACACCGCCGAAGGGGCCGCGGTGACCACCTTGGAGAGCAGCCCCAGGACACTGATCTGCGTGCCCCGCAAGCCGGCCCTGGGGACCCGGTACGGCACCGAGGCGGACGAGAGCATAGCCGTCGAGCACGCCGGAGGCAGCGAAGGCAGCGTGGAGGTCGTGGTGGTGGATCCGACCCGAACGACCGGGGATTCCTACCAGGTGGTGTTCGGGGAGAAGGAAGGGGCCGTGGTCTGGAGCCTGGTCAACACGACCTCGGGCGAGACGGTCCTGGTGGATCAGAGCCAGACCGGCACGTCCATGTACATGCCCGAGCACGGGTTCGAACTCATGGTCGCCGACGCCCCTCTCGCCATCAAGGAGTTGGCCTGGCTGCGGGACGGAGAGCCGAATGACGACGACCGCTGGCTCACCGGGGTCAACTGGGGAGGCAGGTCCTTTGGCGGAGGTGTGGACATCGGGGCGTTTTTCTTCGGCAGTTCCATCGTCACGGGGGCCGACCTCATCGCCGTCGAACTCCGCTTCAGTACCACCAATACCCAGAAAGCCTACCGCTACCTGAGAGGGGGCGACCCCAACTACGGGTTCCAGGACTTTGTCGAGGTGCCATTCACGGTATGGGATATCGACAGCGATCCGCCCCGGCAACTGAATGCCGGCTTCGTGGAGAACAGCGGTTCCACCTCGGAAGACCAGACCTGGCTCCCCGCCAACACGGAGGAAGACCGCAACCTGGGAGGGCGCGAGTACCTCTTCCTCTTCAAGAGCGACTACAGCGACCAGCCCCTGGACCGCTACTCGACCATGAGCATACTGGGTGACGCCGGGGCTTTCGACGTACTCTACGCCGGGTGGCTGAAGCTGCGGGACGAGCACGACAGCTCCGAGTTGGCCGATGGCCAGGTCATGCGCTTCACGCCTTACCGCGTCAACACCAAGGAGGACGTCTTCCGCTTCGAGGTGCCCGGAGCCCTCTTCGATGGCGATCTGCAGAAAGAGGATGTGGCCCTCATCAACGTCTTTCCCAATCCCTACTACGGGGTCAACGAGGCCGAGGTTTCTCCTTACAGCCACTTCGTGACCTTCAGCCACCTGCCGCAGAGGGCGACGGTCCGGCTCTACGACCTGGCCGGCAACCTCGTGCGGGTCCTGGAGAAGAGCGATCCCGACCCGTTCCTGCGCTGGGATCTGAACAATCACAACGGCCTGCCGGTGGCCAGCGGCATCTACCTCGCTCACGTGGAGTTGCCCGACGTCGGCAAGAACCGGACCCTGAAAGTAGTCGTCGTGCAGGAACAGCAGTTCCTGGAGAGCTATTGAGGAGACCTGTCATGATTCGGATCGAAAAGAGCGTCAACCTCCTCCTGGCGGGCCTTCTCATCCTGGGCGCCACACAGGCAGACGCAGCGGGACGTGACCGCATCGGCACCTCCGCGGCGCCCGAGCTGCTGATTCCGGTGGGAGCCCGCGACATGGCCCTCGGGGGGGCATCGATCGCCACCACCTCGGGGGTCGAGGCCCTGCACTGGAACCCGGCGGGACTGTTCCGGTCCACCAACAGCGTCGACCTGATGCTGTCGACCATGGACTACATCGCCGGGATCCAGGTCAACTACCTCGCCGTGGGCAGCCACTTCTCCGGTCTCGGCAACCTCGCCCTGAGCCTCAAGTCGCTGGACATGGGCGACATCCCGATCACCACCGAGAGCCAGCCCGACGGGACGGGGGGCAGCTTCAAGCCGACCTTCCTCACCGTGGGGCTCCACTACGGCCGCGGCCTGACGGACCGCATCGGCCTGGGCACGACCCTGCACTACATCACCAACCGGGTCGACCGCGCCGAAGCGACGGGTATCTCCTTCAGCGCCGGTCTCCAGTACCTCGACCTGGCCAACATCGAGGGACTCGACTTGGGCGTGGCGGTAAAGCATATCGGCCAGCGAATGAGGTTCGAAGGGCCGGCCCTGTTGAACCAGGGTCACCTGAACTCGCTGCGGCGCGGCCCTTCCTTCTACAACGTCCAGGCGAGCTCGGCCGACCTGCCCTCGATCTTCGAGCTGGGCCTGGCCTGGAGCCACCAGCTGCCGGGGATGGCAGAGCTGAACCTCAGCTCCGTCTTCCAGCACCAGAACTACAGCTACGACCAGTACAAGCTGGGAGCCGAGTACGAGTACAACGACTTCCTGGCCTTGCGCGGCGGCTTCGACTACGCCGCCGACGCCGAGGACGACACCTACCTCTTCGGCAACAGCTTCGGCCTGGGGCTGGCCTTCGGCCCCGCCGCCCGCCTCGACTACGCCTACGGCGGCGTCGAGCGCTTCGACGCGCTTCACACCTTCACCTTCCAACTGGGCTTCTGAGTCCAGCCCGGCTTCTGCAACGGCCGCCGGTCCCCTGGGGAACCGGCGGCCGGGCCGTCGCTGTCCTGCTCCTGGTCCTCCTGCCAGGGGGGGATGCCGGGGCCCAGTCCCAGGCGACCACCGGGGTGATCCGGGGTCTGGTGCGGGACCAGTTCGGCACCCCCGTGGCCGGGGCCGAGGTCACCCTCCGGGAGACGGGGACCAACTACGAACGCAGCCTCGCCTCGTCGGACCTCGGGCGGTTCACCGCGTCCCTGCTGCCCCTCGGTGCCTACGGCGTGACCGTGCGGTCCCCCGGCTGGAGCGAGGTCCGCCGGACCGGGGTGCGGGTGCGGGTGGGGGAGACGGTGGAGCTGACGATCACGCTCCTTCCGCAGATGGAGGCGGTCGTCGTCGAGGCCGCGGCGCCGGCGGTGGACGTCACCCGGAGCGGGCCGGCCACGCGCCTGCCCGAGGAGGCCGTGGGGGAGCTGCCCAACAACGGCCGCAACTTCCTCGACCTGACGCTGCTGACCCCGGGGGCGGCGATCGTCCAGGGGCCCGACGGAGACGAGCTGAGCATCGCCGGCCAGCGGGGCATCCACAACAACATCTCCGTCGACGGCGCCGACTTCAACAACCCCTTCTTCGGCGAGCAGCGCGGCGGCCAGCGCCCGGCCTTCACCTTCAACCTCGACGCCGTGCAGGAGATGGTCGTCGTCCCTCAGGGGGCCAACGCCGAGTTCGGCCGCTCCAGCGGCGGCTTCGTCAACGTCATCACCAAGTCGGGGGGCAACGACCTGGGCGGCTCCCTGCACCTCTTCGGCAAGAGCTCGGCCCTGTCGGGCATGGCGAGGCATGACGGCCTGGAGCGGGAGCCGGACTTCGGCCAGGGCCAGTTCGGATTCACCCTCGGGGGGCCGCTGAAGAGGGACCGCGCCTTCTTCTTCGCCGCCTACGACCAGCAGGTCCTGCGGGATACGCGCCAAGCCGACGCCGGGCGCATCGACCCCCGGTTGCGCGCCTTCATGGACTCGAGCTTCGACGGCGTCCTCGCCGGCGACTACGGCCCCATCGACCGCACCGACGACGCCCGCGCCCTCCTCGCCAAGGTCGACTGGCACCTCTCCCACCGCCACTACGCCACCCTCAAGTACAACTACACCTGGTCCGAGCAGGTGAACGGCACCTTCGATGTCGACTCCTGGGCGCGCAGCGCCAACGCCGTGGAGAGGGACTGGTCCCACGCCTTCAACGGCAGCCTGGTCTCGCTGCTGCCGGCGGCGGCGACCAACGAGTTCCGCTTCCAGCTCTCCCGCGAGGACCGGCCGCGGCCCTACCGGGGGCCGGACAACCCGCGCACCGGGCGGCCCTTCCCGGACACGGCCATGGACTTCGAACACGGCTACCGCTTCGGGATGCCCTACTTCATCCCCGTGGAGTACTACGACACTCGCGTACAACTGCTGAACAACGTCTCCCTGGCCCGGGGCGATCACCTGATCAAGGCGGGGATCGAGTGGAACCGGGTCGAGTCGGTGCAGACCTTCATCGGCTTCGCCAACGGCCGCTACATCTTCAGTTCGGTGGACGGCTTCCTGAACTTCGCCGACCAGGGCAACGGCTACGTGGAGTGCTCCGACGGCAGTGCGGGCGCAGACGGGGCCTGCCCCGCGGGCACCGAGATCACGGGCCCCGTCCTGGTCTACCTGCAGCAGTCCGGCGTCGGCGGCCTCACCGTGGAGCAGGCCGGCACCCAGCGGATCCCCCAGCACGAGGTCGCCCTCTTCGCGCAGGACAGCTGGAAGGCCACGGACCGGCTCACCGTCGACTGCGGCCTGCGCTGGGAGGCGCAGATCCAGCCCGATCCGATCACCGATCCGGAAGACGTGTTCTTCTCCGAGTTCATCGGCCGCGCAGTGACCAACGAGACCGGGAGCTACGAGTTCCCCTCCGACGGCCGCATCCCCTCCGACCTGGACATGCTCCAGCCGCGCCTGGGCGTGGCCTGGGACGTGCATGGGGACAGCCGGACCCTGGTGCGCGCCAGCGCCGGCCTCTACCACGCCCGCATCCCCGGTCTCAACCTGGCCAGCTCGCGCTCGACCAACGGCTCCCGCGGGCAGTCGATCTTCCGCTCCAGCGCCCTGACGCCGGTCCTGGGGCCGCCGCCGCCCTTCGGCGAGCTGCTGCCCTCGCCCGCCGGCGATCCCTTCCGCCCCAACATCTACGTCTTCCACCGCGACTTCGAGAATCCGCGCACCCTCAGCGCCCATGTGGGGCTCGAACGCGAGCTGCACCCCTCGGGCCTGGTGGGCTCCGTCGACTACACCCATGCCCGCGCCGACCACCTGACACGCTTCGTCAACCACAACGACGCCGTCTTCGGCTCCCCCTGGGCCGCGGGCCTGGGGGCCGACGGCGGCAACGGCCTCGGCGACCTCACCGTGGTGGAGAGCACGGCGCGCTCGCGCTACCACGGCCTCGGCCTCGGCCTGCGGCGCACGGCGGGGGAGGGGATGCGGTTCCAGGTCAACTACACCCTCTCGTGGGACAAGTCCGACGACGACAACGAGCGCGACCCCTTCACCTTCCGCTACGTCGACCCGACGCGGCTGGAGCGCGAGTGGGGCTGGTCCGACCGCGACCAGCGCCACCGCCTCAACGCCTGGGCCCTGGCGCCGCTGCCCGGCGGGTTCCTCGTCAACCACCGCCTGAGCTGGTACTCGGCGCAGCCCGTCTCCGAGGCCTGCGGCGACGACAACCGCGGCCTGGGGCGGGCGGCGGTCAACCCCTGGGGCGCCCTCTCCGACCGCATCTGCGGCGACGGCACCATCCTCCGGCGCAACATCCTGCGCAAGGAGCGGGGGTTCTTCTCGTGGGACGTGCGCCTGACGCGGCCCATCCCGTTGGCAGACGGACGCCTGGAGGCGATCGTCGAGGTCTTCAACCTCCTCGACACCGACAACTACCGCGAGCCGTCGAGCGCCGGTCTGCTCTTCAACTTCGACGGCACCGTGCAGTCGGGCCTGGGGGACCCCCGCGAGGTGCAGCTCGGCCTGCGCTGCGCCTGGTAGCGTGGAACGCCTCGTCAGCCTCCTCGGCCTGCTGGTGATGGTCGCCCTGACCTTCGCCTTGAGCGCCGACCGCCGCCGCGTCGACCTGCGCCTGGTGGCGGCCGGGGTGGGGTTGCAGTTCGTCCTGGCCCTGCTCGTGCTCAAGACGGGGCCGGGACAGGTCCTCTTCGCCCACGCCGGCGCCTTCTTCACCGGCCTTCTGGGCTACGTCGACTTCGGCTCCCGCTTCGTCTTCGGCGACGCCTTCGAGGACCACTTCTTCGCCTTCAAGGTCCTGCCCACGATCATCTTTTTCTCCGCCCTCATGAGCGTCCTCTACCACCTCGGCGTGATGCCGCCGGTGGTGGCGGGCTTCGCCTGGGTCATGCGCCGCAGCCTGCGCACCTCCGGTGCCGAGAGCCTGGCGGCGGCGGCCAACATCTTCGTGGGCCAGACCGAGGCGCCGCTGGTGGTGCGCCCCTACGTGGCCGCCATGACCCGCTCCGAGCTGACGGCTCTCATGGTGGGCGGCTTCGCCACCATCGCCGGCGCCGTGCTGGCCGCCTTCGTGGGCCTGGGGATCGACGCCGCGCACCTGCTGGCGGCGTCGGTGATCTCGGCCCCGGCGGCGCTCATGGCCGCCAAGGTGATGGAGCCGGAGGTGGAGACGCCGGAGACCCTGGGGCGGGCGGCGGTCCGGGTGGAGGGCACCGCCGACAACGTGGTGGAGGCGGCGGCCAACGGCACCCTGGACGGCCTGCGGCTGGCCCTCAACGTGGCGGCCATGCTCATCGCCGCCCTGGGGCTGATCGCCCTCCTCGACGGCGCCCTGGGCTGGGCGGGCCGGGGCGCGGGCTGGGTCCTCGGCCTGGAGGGGATGGAGTGGTCCCTGTCGGCGGCCCTGGGCTACCTCTTCGCCCCCTTCGCCTGGCTCATGGGCATCGAGGCCGCCGACTGCCTGCGCGCCGGCGAGCTGCTGGGCAAGAAGATGGTGGCCAACGAGTTCGTCTCCTACGTACAGTTGAGCCAGTGGATGCAGCCCGGCTCGGGAGTGGAGCTGAGCCAGCGCTCGGTGGTCATCCTGACCTACGCCCTGTGCGGCTTCGCCAACTTCAGCAGCATCGGCATCCAGATCGGCGGCATCGGCGGCATCGCCCCGGAGCGAAGGGGCGACCTGGCGCGCCTCGGATTCCGCGCCATGCTCGGCGGCACCCTGGCCTGCTTCATGACCGCCTGCGTGGCGGGCATCCTGCTGTAGGAGGGACTGTCATGGATCGACCACCAGACCCCGCGGCCCGAACCGCGGGCTGGCTGCTCCTGATCACCGCCGCCGCCAGCGTCCTGGCGGTCATCGGCCGGGTCGGGGCCACCGAGCTGGCGCCGCTGCACCAGTCGCTGGCCGCCATCAGCGACAGGCGCGGGCTCTACGGGACCGGCGGCGCGGCGCGGTTGCTCTCCGGGTGCGCGCTGTATGCGGCGGCATGGTCCTTGTTGCGGACCTGGATCATGCGCCGCGGACTCGGCTCACGGCCGGTACCCGTGCTGCTGGCGACTTCCGGAGCGGCCACCGCCATCTCCGGCGCATCGGCCGTCGCCCTGGCAGCCACCGCGCCGCAGCCCGACTTCCTGGGCTACCTGGACTGGTCGCATCCCGCGATCATGTTGATGCACATCACCTGGGTCACCGGCAAGGCCGGGTTCAGCCTGGCCGGTCTGGCGCTGCTGGCGGCGGCGCACCGGCAGTGGCGCGCCGGGGGCTTCCTGCAACCGATCGCCCCGGTCTCGGCGATCATCGGCGCCGGCATGCAGCTGATCTGGGTCGAGGCCGCGGTGGCGGCCCACTACCTCGCCGGGCCCGCCTTCGTGCTGTGGCTGGCGGCCATCGGCGTGCTGCTGGTGACCGGCCGCGTGGAACAGCGGTTCACCGTCCTGGCCGAGGAGGAGTCCTGAGAAAATGGAGACCTCGATGACCACTGATCGCCGCACCTTTCTGGGCCATCTCTTCGCCGCCGGCTATGGGCTGGGAAGCGTCTCGCTCCTGCGCGCCCAGGATCCGGGCCCGCCCGGAGGGGAGGTTCGCAAGAAGATCGCCTTCCTCGGCACGGAGGTGCGTACCCACTCCCACGCCCAGCACTTTCTCGACCGCCTGGCCATGGGTTACGGGTGGGGCGGGCACTGGGAGGGTCCGCGCCTCGAGATCGCCTCGGTCTACATCGACCAGTTTCCGGAGGGAGACCTGGGGCGGCAGCGGGTCGAGAAGTACGGGCTGAAGCTCTACCCCGGCATCGAGGAAGCCCTCACCCTCGGTACCGGCCAGCTCGCCGTCGACGGGGTGGTGATCATCGCCGAACACGGAAAGTACCCCAACAACGAGAAGGGCCAGAGACTCTACCCGCGCTACGAGTGGTTCAAGAAGTGCGTGAAGGTCTTCGAGCAGTCCGGCCGGTCGGTTCCGGTCTTCAACGACAAGCACCTCTCCACCGACTGGGAGGAGTGCGTCGAGATGGTGGCGGACTCGAAGCGCCTCGGGTTTCCATTCTTCGCGGGCTCCTCCCTTCCGGTCACGCGCCGCATGCCCTCGATCGACATGCCCCACGGGACTCCTCTCGAGGAGAGCGTCTGCGTGGCCTACGGCGGCGTCGACAGCTACGACATCCACGCCCTGGAGACGGCGCAGTGCATGTCGGAACGGCGCCAGGGCGGCGAAGTCGGCATCGAGCGCGTGCTGGCCCTCCGCGATCAGGCCATGTGGGATTACGTCTTTCGCAGCGACCGGGCCGGCACCCGCCGCCTGATCGAGTCCGCGTTGACTCGCAGCCACAATCTCCCCGTGAGCGGCGGCTACTACACCGACCGCATCACCTGCGAGTGGGCCCGCGAGCAGTTCGGCCGAGCCATCGGCTACTTCATCGACCACCGCGATGGTTTCCGCACCTCCATGTTCCTGGTCGGCATCCAGGACTTCAACTATGCCGGGCTTCGCGCCGACGATGGTGAAATCGTCTCGACCCAGATGTACCTTCCCATGCCCGGCCACGGCTCCTCCACGGCCGACTTCTTTCACCCCTTGGTGCGGCACATCGAGGAGACCGTCCTTACCGGCCGGGTCCCGTACCCCGCCGAACGCACCCTCCTCACCTCCGGCATGGTCATCGCCGGAGTGGAGAGTCTGCACCGGGGCGGCGTGCCGGTCGACACCCCGGAGATGGCGGTGCGCTACACGGTGGGCCCGGAGTCGACCTACTGGCGGGACTGAGGGATCTTGAGAAGAACCTTGTCCAGCATCTTGAAGAGCATAGCCAGGCATCACGAAATGAGCGTCGAGGAACTACTGGAAGTGGTGGGAGCATAGCCGTTGAAGTGTCCAAGGGGGCCTTGCCGTCCCGCGCCTCGCGTGAAGGCGTTCTGCGTCGGCCAGGCGAAATCGGGCACTGCCTCGATCGCCGGGCTCCTGTCCGCCAACTACCGCGTGGCCCATGAACCCGAGCGGGCGGCAACGCTCGACCTGATCCTCCGGCACGCGCACGGTGAACTCTCGGACACGGCCGTCGGGGAGCACCTTCGGGTGCGGGATGCCCGGCTCGACCTGGAATACGACGTGGCATGGGCAAACCAGTTCCTCATCCGGCACTTGGTGGACGTCTTTCCCGCGGTGGGATTCATCGTGCTGATTCGAGACTGCTACACGTGGCTGCAGTCGCTCACGAGCCATCTCGCCGTCCGCGACGTGCCTTCTGACGTGACCGAGTTCCTGAAGTGGTGGTTCAAGCCGGACAGGTATCCGCACGGCCCCGCCGACCGCGTCCTCGAGGAGCGTGGCCTGTTCTCGGTGTCGGCCTACCTGCATGCGTGGAACCGGCATGTCGAGTCCTGCCTCAAGTCGATTCCGCCGGAACGGCGGTTGGTGCTGCGGACCAACGAACTCGGTGCCTCCCATCAACGTCTGGCCGGCTTTCTGCGAATCCCCGTCAACTCTCTCGACATGGCCCGGGGTCACCGCAACCGCGGTGCCTCGGCGGAACCACTTGCATCTCTCGTGGCCCCCGGGTACATCGACGAGATGGTCCACTCGATCTGCGGGTCCAACATGGCGCGCTACTTCCCCTCGATTGGAGACAGGCTGCCCCGACCATGGATGGAAGCGCCGCACTGACCGCTCAGGTCCGCGCCCGGGTGGATGGGGACGGGCAACTCGAGGTCGAGGCCGGGCTGTTGGTCCTCGGGGCTCTCGAGGGGGACGCGGCCCTGGACCGGGCCCTGTCGGAGGAGGCCGGCCCTGCGGAAGCACGACCGGATGCCGAGGCGGATGTGACCCAGGCTCCGGCGAAACGTGCGTACCTCGACAAGATCTCGGTCCAGGGGTTTCGCGGTATCGGCGCCGTTTGTGACTTGCAGGTCCCCCCCGGCCCCGGCCTCACGCTGGTGGTGGGGCGCAACGGCAGCGGCAAGTCGAGCTTCGCCGAAGCCCTGGAGCTGTTGCTGACGGGCAAGAACCAACGCTGGGAGGGCCGCTCGGCGGTGTGGAAGGAAGGGTGGCGCAACCTGCACTGGTCCGGGCCGGCGGAGATCGCGGCCACCTTCGCGGTCGAAGGGCGAGGACAGCCGCTCACCGCAAGACGCGCATGGGTGCAGGGTGAGGGTCTGGACGCCGGGACCGACGAGGTAGATGGGGTCCAGGGGGACAACTTCCGTGCGTCACTTGGTTGGCACGAGGAGATCGTGACGTATCGCCCCTTTCTGCCGTACAACGAATTGGGGTCGATCCCCGACTACCGGCCCACCGAGCTGTACGACATGATGTCGGCGGCCCTGGGTCTCGAGGCTTTGGTGGAGGCTCGCCAGCGGCTACGCCAGCAGAGGCTTGACCGCGGCAAGCAGGTTCGAGCCGCGGAGGACGCACGGAAAGAGTGGTTCTCCCAAGTCGAGGAGCTCGACGATGAGCGGGCGCGGACCTGCGCGCAGGCAGCCAGGAAACCCAAGGCCACCACTTGGGATCTCGACGCCGTGGCGCGGGTTCTGGAGGGAGCGCTCGAACCGGAAGGCGAGGGCGTGATCGCCCGGCTGCGCCAGCTCGCCACCCTCGCGGTGCCGGGCGTGGAAGAGGTGACGATAGCGGCTGAAGAGTTGCGGGCCGCAACAGAGGCGGTCAGGGACGCCGAACAGACCGATGCCGGCCGCGCCCGGCAGACCGCCGATCTGCTCGACCACGCACTGGCAGTGCACGCCGCACATGGAGATCAACCATGCCCGGTCTGTGGCTCCGGGGAATTGACTGCCGAGTGGCGGTCTCGTGTGGAGGCGGAAGTGCAGCGCTTGCGGACGGAGGCGGCCACGGCGAACCAGGCACATGCGATGCTTGCCAGGGCCCGCCAGGCCGCCCAGGCCTTGTTGGCCGAGCCGCCGGAGATTCTGGGTCGTGCTGCGGACACAGCCGGTCTCGACGCGACTGCTCTGCAGGAGGCATGGGGACGTTGGAGTGGTTTACGGGACGCAGCGGATGACAGCCTGATCGAGCACCTGGAAGAGGAGTACCTCAATCTCGCCGCCGTCCTGGACTCCTTTCGGGAGCAGGCCGCCGCCGAGTTGGGGCGCATGGAGGAAGCCTGGCGTCCTCTCGTCGATACCCTGCGCTCGTGGCTGCCAACCGCACGCGACGCGGTACACGCTTCCCGGTTGGTCCCGCATCTGAGCAGCGCGGAGAAGTGGCTCAACTCGGAGACCGACCTGATCCGGGCCGAACGGTTCGGTCCCATTGCGCAGCGGGCCTCGGAGGTGTGGGAGACCCTGAGACAGAACAGCAGCGTGACGCTGGATCACCTCAAGCTCGAGGGCTCGGCGACCCAGCGTCATCTCGTTCTCGACGTCAGCGTCGACGGAACCGACGGCCAGGCCCTCGGGGTGATGAGTCAGGGCGAGATTCACGCCCTGGCCCTCAGTCTGTTCCTGCCGCGGGTGCTGCTGCCCGAGTCTCCCTTCGGGTTCGTCGTCATCGACGATCCGGTGCAGGCCATGGACCCGGGGAAAGTCGACGGTCTGGCGCGCGTGCTCGCTATGGTGGCGCAAGAGCGGCAGGTCGTCGTCTTCACCCATGACGAGCGACTGCCCGAATCGGTTCGCCGGCTGCAGATCCCGGCGCAGGTGGTCGAAGTCACGCGGCAATCCGGCTCGCAGGTGGCGTGCCGGACCATCGGCGACCCGGTTGCCCAGTACCTGGCCGATGCCCGCGCGCTGCAGCACACCGAAGACCTTCCGGCCGAAGCCGCGGCGCGGGCCCTGCCCCAGTTCTGCCGCCTCGCCATCGAAGCGGCGTGCACGGAGGTCGTCCGCCGCCGGCGCATCGGGCGCGGCGAGCCCCACTCCGACACGGACAAGGCGCTGAACGACGCCCGCACGCTGACGCAGAAACTCGCCCTCGCCCTGTTCGACGACGTCGGGCGCGGGGGGGAGGTGCTGGCCCGGCTCAACCGGTCCGACTCCAGATGGGCCGATGCCGTCCAGTGGGCGAACCGTGGGGCCCACGGAGCCGCCGGGGCTACTCCGGACCTCTCGTCGATGGTCGGCTCCACCGGACGCCTGGCAGGATGGCTCGTCAAGCTCGATGGCAGCCCATGAGTCCCGCCGAGATCATCGACGAGGCGGATTCGCTGGTAGGCCCCGATCCTAGCGGCCGCGTCCACGGCTGGCCGAGAATTGCGGCCGTGCTCTGCCGGCATGCGATCGAGGAGGCCCTTCGGCAATACTGGTCCCTGCGCGAGCCCGGCCTGGAGCGCTGCAGCGGGCGCGCGCAGCTACTGTGTCTTACCGTCTACCTGAGGGACCGCGACCTCGGCCGAGAGACCTTGGCGGCGTGGTCCGATCTGAGCCGTGCCTGTCATCACCACGCATACGAGCTCGCTCCGACGGCGGAGGAGCTGCGGAACCTGCTGGACGTGGCGCGGCGGTTCACGCGCGAGGTCTCACGCCAGATCGCAACCCACCGGGGGTGATCGTCCCATGCCCCGCCGCCCAGCCGTGATCCGAAGACTCCTCCTGCTGATCACCGCCGCCTCCGCGGCCCCCCTGGCCGCCGCCGTCGACCTGGCCGCCCTCGACGGCTGGCGGATCGTCGTCGCCCCCGGCGCCATCGCCTCCGAGGAGTACGCCGCCCGGGAGTTACAGAACCACCTCGCCCTCGCCGGCGGCCCCGAGCTTCAGATCCTCTCCGCGCCTGAAGGTCCGGGCGGCCACATATACGTCGGCCCTGACGCCGCCACGCAGAGCCCCGTCGGCTTCGACCCCGCCGACTACGGCCCCGAGGACCTGCGTATCGTCGTGCAACCCGGCGCCATCGTCGTGGCCGGCGGCCGGCCGCGGGGGACCCTCTACGGGGTCTACACCTTCCTCGAGGACTACCTCGGCGTGCGCTTCGTCACCGCCGACCACACCCACGTCCCACCCTTGGGTGAGAAGAGGCCCATCGGTCCCGTGGACCGGGTCTACCGGCCGCCGCTGGAGTGGCGCTGGGCCGACTTCGAGACCAACTACGCCCGCCCCGACTTCGCCGCCCGGCGGCGGCTGAACGCGGGAAGGGTGGAAGCCCTGCCCCCGGGCAGCACCGACTGGAGCCTGGTGGGCCGCTACGGCGGCCGCTCGCCCGTGCATCTCGTGGAGCACTCCTTCAACGCCCTGCTGCCGCCGTCCGAGTACGCCGACGACCACCCGGAGTACTACTGCCTCTACGAGGGCGAGCGCTGGGCCCACCGGCGCTACGAGGACGGCCGCTTCCACGAGGACCTGCAGCCGTGCATGACCCACCCCGAGGTCCTGCGCCTGATCACCCGCGCCGCCCTCGGATTCCTGGAAGCGCGTCCCCGCCAGATGGACGTCAGCGTCGGCCAGAACGACGGCAGCGTCTGGTGCCAGTGCCCGTCGTGCCGGGCGATCAACGAGCGCGAGGGCACGCCCATGGGCTCGCTGCTGACCCTGGTGAACGCCGTCGCCGACGAGGCCGCCGCCGCCCATCCGGGGCGGCTGGTCTCGACCCTGGCCTACGCCTACAGCGCCCCGCCGCCGCGTTCGCTGAAGCCGCGCGACAACGTCCTGATCATGTGGTGCAGCATCGACGCCTGCTTCATCCACGCTTTCGACGACCCGGACTGCCCGGACAACGCCGCCCAGTACGCCCAGTTGAAGGCCTGGTCCCGGATCGCGCCGAACCTGCACGTGTGGGACTACTACATGAACCACGACCGCCGCGGGTTCCAGCTGCCCCTGCCCAACCTGCGGTGGATCGACCGCAACGTGCGCGCCGAGGTCGACCTCGGTGTCCGGGGCCTTTTCACCCAGGCCTTCAGCAGCTCCCACGGCAACGAGTTCGAGGGCCTGAGGAACTACCTGCTGAGCCGGCTCATGTGGGACCCCTCCCTCGACGGCCGGGCCCTCATGGTCGAGTGGCTGGACCTCCACTACGGCCCGGCGGCGCCGCCGATCCTGGGCTGGATCGACCGCCTCCACGACCGCGCCATGGCCAGCGGCCTGCACCGCCACAGCCTCGGGGGCCGCTACGACGAGTACGGCCTCGACGAGTCCGATGTCGCCGCCGGCCTGGAAGCAGTTGAGGAGGCGATGAGCCTGGCCGACAGCGACGCCGTGCGCCGCCGCGTCGGGCAGGCCTCCGTCTGGGCCTGGCGGGCCGCCCTGGAGCCGGTGTGGTACGCCACGGGGGAGGTCGATCTGGATCCGCGGCAGGCGGAGGAGCTGCGCGCCCGGGCGAAACGGTTCTTCGAGCTGTGCCGCGAGCACGACGTGCGGCGCACCGCCTCCGGCAGCTGGTTCGCCATCGACAAGGCCGAGGCGCGCGTGCGCGCCGCCATCGGCGACTGGTAGGGGGAGGAGGGAAGAGTGGCGGTGGTCTTCATCCCCCGGCGGCTGCGGCCGCTGAGCGGAGGGCGCGGGCAGGTCCGCGTGGAGGGCGCCACGGTGCGCCAGGTGATCGAAGCCCTGGAGGCCGAGTGCCCGGGGATCAAGGCGAGGCTCTACGACGCCGAAGGGGACGCCCTGGCCCGCGGCATGGCGGTCACCGTGGACGGCGTCACCGGGGAGCTGGGCCTGCTGGAGAAGGTGGGACCGGAGAGCGAGGTCCACTTCCTGCCCGCCATCGCCGGCGGCTGATCGCGGCTGGTTGCCATGGTGCCGTGCATCGGCGTTTTTGGTTGTCCGCCCTCAGACCGGAGCCCTCGATGATCGACGTACGCCGACTGCGCGCCGAACCCGACGCCATGCGCCGCGCCATCGCCCTGCGCCGGGTCGACCCCGCGCGGGCCGACGTGGACCGCTTCCTCGACATCGACGGCCAGCGCCGCGCCCTGCAGCAGCAGATCGACGGCCTCAACTCGCAGAAGAAGGAGCTGGCCCGCCTCGGCCGGACCGACCCCCGGGCCGCGCGCCGGAAGGGCCAGGAGCTGCGCGAGCAGGGGCGCGAGCTGGACGCCCGCCTGGGCGAGCTGACCGCGGAGTGGCAGGCGATCCTCGACTGGTTCCCCAACTGGCCGCACCCGGAGATGCCCGAGGGCGCCGGCGAGGAGGAGAACGCGGAGGAGTGCGTGTGGCTGCCGGGCCGCGGCTACCAGCCGCAGGACCAGCTCGGGGCCGGTTACCACTCGGCGGCGGCCATGCCGAAGGGCGCCGTCCACGGGGAGGGGGAGTTCGAGCCCCGGGACCACTCCGAGCTGTCGGCGGCCCTCGGCGCCGACACCTTGCAGGCCTCCAAGGTCTCGGGCTCGCGCTTCACCTACCTGACCGGGGACCTGGCGCGCATGCAGTACGCCCTGCAGCAGCTCCTGGCCGACGAGATGCTGCGCCGCGGCTACGAGATGATGGTGCCGCCCCTGCTCGTGCGCGAGCGCGCCCTCCACGGCACCTCCCACTTCCCCGAGGGCCGCGACCAGGTCTACGCCATCCAGACCGACAACGTCGAGGAGGGGACCCAGCTCTTCCTCGTGGGCTCGTCGGAGCCGGCCAACTTCAGCTACTTCATGGACCGCACCCTCGACGAGGCCGACCTGCCCGCCAGGCTCTTCGCCTTCACCGCCTGCTTCCGCTCCGAGGCCGGCTCCTGGGGCAAGGACGTGAAGGGCATCAAGCGGCTGCACCAGTTCGACAAGCTGGAGATGAACGCCGTCTGCACCCCCGATCAGTCCGAGGCGATGTACGAGGAGTTCGGACAGATCAACGAGTGGCTCCTGCAGCAGCTGCAGCTGCCCTACCGCATGGTCGACAAGTGCGGCGGCGACGCCGGGTACCTGGCCAGCCACCGGCAGCGCGACGGCGAGGTGTGGATGCCGGGGACGGGGGAGTTCATGGAGGTCATGACCGACACCAACACCACCGACTACCAGGCCCGCCGCATGAACATCCGCTACCGGCCCGCCGGGGGCGGCAGCCTGGTCTTCTGCCACACCGTCAACGACACGGGCTGCGCCATGGGCCGCATGCTCATCGCCATCGTCGAGAACTACCAGCAGGCCGACGGCTCGGTGAAGGTCCCCGAGGTCCTGCGGGCGGTGGTCGGCAAAGAGCGGATCCACCCGTCCTGACCTTCGTGCCGCTGCCGCCGCTGGCCGCGCCTGCCCGCGAAGAGGCTCCCGAATGACTCAGATCCCCCGCATCGGCACCGACCGCCAGCTCCTCGTCGACCAGTACTGGATCGAGGACAGCCGCGGGGTGAGGCGCAGGCTCCACGAGCCGATGCGGCGCAACACGGCGATCGCCGCCGACCGGCCTTGGGAGCGGGGCGGCGTCTCCTACATGACCGTCTTTGCCGACGGCGGCAGGTACCGGGCCTGGTACCGCTGCGACGGCGACAACCCGATCCGGGACGACCAGCGCCAGCCCCTGATCGCCTGGGCCGAGAGCGGCGACGGCGTCCACTGGGAGAAGCCGTCCCTGGGCCTGATCGAGTTCGAGGGCTCCACCGACAACAACCTTGTCTGGCAGGGGCCGGGCAACAACCTCTCCCTCTTCCGCGACGACGGCCCCGGCGTGCCCGCCGACGAGCGCTACAAGGGCATCGTGCGGACGTCGGACCTGCTCGCCCTGGTCTCGCCCGACGGCCTGCGGTGGCGACTGCGCCGGGAGGCGCCGATCCACACCGACCGGCCCTTCGACTCCCACAACATCGTCTTCCGCGACCCCTTCCGCGGCGACTACGTCATCTACGCCCGCGGCGTCGCCGGCCGGGGCGACTTCAAGGGAGGCGTGCGCTGGGTGCGGCGCTCGACCTCCGCCGACTTCGAGAGCTGGAGCGAGTGGGAATCGATCGACGTCGGGCGCGAGCCGGATGAGCACCTCTACACCAACGCCTGCGTGCCCTACGAACGCGCCCCGGGGAGCTACCTCATGTTCCCCTCGCGCTTCGTCAAGGAGCGCATGCCGGATCCCGACTGGCCCCACGGCCCGGGGGTGAACGATATCCTCTTCCTGTCGAGCCGCGACGGCGTGCGCTTCGACGCCTCCCTGCGCGAGGCCTTCCTGCGGCCGGGACCCAACCCCGACAACTGGCACGAGCGCGCCATCTACATGGAGCACGGCCTGCTGCACACGGCGCCGGGGGAGATCTCCCTCTTCGGCATGGAGAGCTGGCGCCTGCCTTCGAACCGCATCCGGCGCTACACCCTGCGCACCGACGGCTTCGTCTCCGTCCACGCCGGCTTTTCCGGCGGCGAGTTCACCACGCCTGCATTCGTGTTCTCCGGGGGTGAGCTGGTGCTCAACTACTCCACCTCCGCCGCCGGCTCCCTGGGCGTGGAGCTTCAGCGGGCCGACGGCACCCCCGTCGAGGGGCGCACCCTCGCCGACTTCGGCGAGCGCTACGGCGACGAGATCGACGGCGCCGTGAGCTGGAACGGCCGCGGGGTGGGGGACCTGGCGGGAGAGCCGGTGCGCCTGCGCTTCACCCTGCAGGACGCGGACCTCTACGCCTTCCGCTTCCGCTGAGCGGGGCGCCTCAGCGGAAGTGGGGCGTGTCGCGCAGGTGGTACTCCAGCAGGTGGCCGCGGGCGCCGATGTAGAACACGCCGTCCTCGAAGCCCTCCACGATCTGGTAGAGGTCCGGGATCGGCGCCTTGTCGAGGTAGACGAGGCGCTCGGCGGAGACGTCGATCTTGAAGACCCGGGTCCTCGAGACGCCGTAGATGTCGCCGTCGCGGCCGGCGGTGAGGTGGACGACGCCGTGGGCCTCGGGGACCCCCATTAGCGGCGTGCCCTGCTCATCGAGGCTCCAGCGCACCATCACCCGACGCTGCTCCGGGCTGAAGGCGAAGAGGCCGCCCGTGTCGGTGGATCCGTAGACCAGGCCGGTGGCGGGGCTGCAGGCGAGGTTGCCCACGGCGATCGCCCCCCACTCGGGGATGCACTCGAAGACGCGGCGCTCCTCCCGCGGGCAGAACATGAAGAGCCGCGCCTCGGTGGTCGTCTCCACGCAGCCGCGGCCGCCGCGGATGCTGGTGCCGCCGTAGACCCAGGTGCCGTCGGAGGCGACCGACTGCACCGACTGGTCCTCGTCGCGGAAGACCTTCTTCTCCTCCGTCTCCGGATCGAAGCGGGCCAGGCCGCCGCCGGGGACGTGGTAGTTGGCGCGGCAGGCGATGTAGATGCGGCCGTCGGGCCCGACGGTGTACTCGAAGGGGCGGTTCATCTCGGGGCCGAGGCGGCCGAAGTTGCGGGGGTTGGCCTCGGGGTGCTCGCCGCCGTCCCCGGGGCGGGGGTTCCACGGGAGGGCCGGGTCGTAGGCGGCGAAGTAGCCGCCGCCGTAGCTGCCCATGTAGACCTTGTCGCCGCAGGCGATGACGTCGTAGACCTCGCCGCCCGACCAGCCGACCTTGCCCAGGTCCTCCAGGTGCCGCGATTCCGGGTCGAAGCGGAAGATGTGCATGGAGATGATGGTGGCCCCGTAGATGCGGCCGTCGGGACCGCGGTGGAGGCCGCAGATGTCGGTGGCCACCGTGGGGCGGTAGCCGGCGCGGCGCTCCTCGCCGTCGACGGTGTAGGTGACTCCGTCCTGGCGGAAGCTGGAGGCGGCGATGGTGCGGCTCACGGCGGCGGGGGAGGGCGCCGGCTCGGGGTCCTCGCCGTCGGCCAGCGTGCGCGTGGAGTCTGTGGCCGGGTCGTAAGCGACGCGGCTGGCGGGGTCGCGCTGGATGCCGCAGACGACCTCCCCGGCGGCGGAGACGTGCTTCGGGCTGCACCAGACCTGCTGGCCCGGCACGTGGGGCGGCGGCGCCTGCACGCCGTGGTCGTGCCAGGCGTCGGCCTCCGGGTCGTAGCTGACCAGCCGGCCCTGGGGATGGGTGCCGAGCCAGACGCGGCCGTCGGGACCGACCACGGCGTTGTAGAACCGCTGCTCGCTCATGAGGGGAAAGCCGTGGGAGCGCAGCCCGCGCTCCGGGGTCCACGACTGCAGCACGTGGCCGAACTCGTAGATCCCGTGGAGGGTGTGGACCCACAGGGTGCCGTTGCGGGGATCGACGTTGCACTGGAACTCGCGGCCGCAGATCCAGTGGCGCTCGACGATCTCGCCCGTGTCGGCGTCGATGCCGAAGAGGACGGAGCCCTCCTGGCCGAACTCGCCTCCCCAGAGGATGTCGATGCCGCGCCTGTCGTCGCGCGACACCCAGCCTCCGCCCATCCAGCCCCCCACCACCGCACGGCCCACGTCATAGAAAACACCCATCTTCGTCTTCCTCGGCTCTTGTGTGTTTCTCGCCCTAAGGAGCAAGCCAGCCGCCGCTGTCGCGGAAGGCCGGGAAGCGCAGGACCTGGGCCGCCGTTGCCCCCATCAGCTGCCGGCGCTCCTCCGGCGCCAGGTCGGGGAAGACCTCGCCGGGCAGCCGCACGACCTCGCCGTACCCGGGATCGACGTCGATCCACGGGAAGTCGGTGGCCCACATCATGCGGCCGGCGCCGAAGACCATGCGCAGGCTGTCGCCCCAGCCGGCCAGGTCGGGGTAGGGGTAGCCCTGCCTGGTGAAGGCGTAGTGGCCGGAGAAGTGGACGTACACGTTGGGGTAGGGGTAGCGCCCCCGCGTGTTGCCGGGGATGCGCCCCACCTTCAGGCCCAGGGTCGAGTAGCGGGTCTCCGGGGGCATGGGCACGTCGGCCTGGGGACGGCCCTTCTCGTCCCACCAGAACCTCGGCCCGGGGCAGACCATGAGGTGGTTGAAGACGACCCGCACCTGGGGGAAGGCCTCGAAGAGGTGGGGGACCACGTGGGCGTCCACCGCTCTCGGGTAGAGCCAGATGACGTAGTCGCGTCTCGCCGCGTGCTCCCAGATGGGGTACACCGGCAGGCGGCGCACGTCCACGGGCTCAAAGGGGTCGGCGGGGCCCCCCAGCCGGCTGAGGCGGAAGCCGATGACGCGGCCGTCGCCGGCCTCGGCGAGCCGGTCCATGTGGGCGCCCGGGTCCTCGCAGTCGGGCGGGACGAGGCCGATCCCGAGAAAGCGGTCAGGGTGCTCGCGCAGGCAGTGGAGCAGGTAGGCGTGGACTTCGAGGCTGGTGCCCCCGATCTGCACGAGCACGGCGCCGTCGACGCCGTGGCTCTCCATGCGCTCCAGCAGCCGCTCCACCGGGGCCTCGCGCTCGGCCGGCAGGTGGTCGTTCACCTCCCGCGGGAACTCGGCGGACTGGCGCGCGAAGACGTGCAGGTGGGCGTCGATGACGGGGGAGGGCCGGTCTTTCACGGGGCGGTCTCCGCTTGTGGCCGCGGCTCCCGGCGGAAGAGCTGGCGGCGGTCGGCGGTGGTGAGGCGGTCGGCGAAGCGGGCGAAGGCGTCGGGGTTGAAGGTCGCCTCGCTGTAGACCTCGTAGATGAGGATGATGGAGCGCCGTCCGCGCCCCGAGCGGTTGGCCAGGGAGGTGTGCAGGCCGTGGCTGTTGAAGACGACCGCCGTCCCGGCCTCGCCCTCGAAGACGCGGTGGCCCGGCATCTCCACCGGATCGGCCACCAGGGGCCAGGGGCCGGCCTCCGGATGGTGGCTGCCGGGCACGTAGGCGAAGGCGCCGTCGCGGCGCGAGACCGGGTCGAGGTAGAGCTGCACCTTCAGATGGAGGGGAGTGGAGCGCGGGACGTCGTAGTGCCAGCCCACGTAGCTGAGGGGTGCCGGCGGCAGGGTGCGGAACTGGGCCCCCAGGAAGGTCGCCTGGCCGCCGGTGTAAGCCATGAGGTGGCCGTACCAGGAGGGGTGATCGACCAGGTCGAGGAAGAGGGGGTCCCGCGGCAGGGCGTCGGGGATGTCGAAGAACGCCGCCGGCCGGGTGCCCTGCTCGACGCCCTGGAGCCAGCCCGGTCTGGCCTCGGCCGCCTCCCGGGAGAACGCCTCCTGAAGGCGGGACAGCTCTTCGCCGGAGAGAGCCCCGGGCAGGGGAACGACGCCGTCGGCGCGCCATCGGGAGGTCTGCTCGGGGGTCGGTCGGTTCACGGCTCGGCTCCTTCGAGGCGCCGCAAGTTAGTGATGGTCGCCGCGCCTGCGCCACCGGGGCGCCGACGTTCACCTTGACCCTGCCGGGGGGCCGGCTATCTTGCCCGCGCCGCTCACCCTCAAACAGGAGGACTCCCTTGGTCATCCGCAGCTGGCGCGACGCCAAGCCCCACGTGGGCCACGAGAACAAGATCATCTGGTCCATCTTCCGCTCGAAGGGCATCGAGGACCTGGAGGAGAACGAGGCCTGCCTCCTCGGGTTCTCCGGGCTCACCGTGCACCGGCTGCAGCCCGGCTGCGACGGGGACTACCACGACCACGAGAACAAGGAGCAGGTCTACTACTTCACCGAGGGCCGGGCGAAGATGAAGATCGACGGCGAGATCTTCGAGGTGGGCGCCGGCGACGCCGTGCACCTGCCGCCGAAGTGCATGCACCAGATCGTCAACGACACCGACGACTGGGTGGAGCACCTGATCATCAGCGCCACGGTGGGCGGGTAGCCGATGGTAGTACTCGCCGCCACGGCTCCCGCGAGTACCGGGAGGAGGAGTGATGGCCCAGGCTGACACCGTTCCCGTCCTCATCGGCGAGCGCTGGCTGACGCCGGAGGTGGAGGAGCACACGCCCGTGCACCGGCCCGCCACCGGCGAGGTGATCGGACGGACCCCCCACTGCGGCGGCGCCGAGGTGGATCTGGCGGTGGAGGCGGCGGGCCGGGCCTTTCCCGGCTGGTCCGCCACGCCGGCGCCGGAGCGGGCCCGGGTCCTGTTCCGCTACCGGGAGCTGCTCGAGGCGCAGGCCGAGGATCTGGCGGAGATCGTCTGCCGCGAGAACGGCAAGACCCGCGAGGAGGCGAGGGGGGACGTGCGCCGCGGCCTGGAGGTGGTCGAGCTGGCCTGCGGCATCGGCCAGATGGCCAAGGGCGAGATCCTGCCCGAGCTGGCCGCCGGCATCGACGGCTCCGCCACCCGCGAGCCGGTGGGGGTCTGCGCCGGCATCACGCCCTTCAACTTCCCGGCCATGGTGCCCATGTGGATGTACCCGCTGGCCATCGCCTGCGGCAACAGCTTCATCCTCAAGCCGAGCGAGAAGGTGCCCCTCACGGCCAACCGCCTCGCCGAGCTGTTCCTGGAGGCGGGGCTGCCGCCGGGGGTGCTCAACGTCGTCCACGGGGGCCGCGAGGCGGTGGAGGCCCTGTGCCTGCATCCCGGCATCGCCGCCCTCTCCTTTGTCGGCTCGTCGCCGGTGGCGCGGCGGGTCTACCAGCTGGCCGGGCAGACCGGCAAGCGCTGCCAGGCGGCGGGCGGAGCCAAGAACGTCCTGGTGGTCATGCCCGACGCCGTCGAGTCCGGCCTCCTCGGCGAGGCGGCCGCCGCCGACCCGGCCCTGAACGGGGTCCTGCACTCGGCCTTCGGCTGCGCCGGCCAGCGCTGCATGGCCGGCTCGCTGCTGATGGGCATCGGCGATGCCTGCGACGGCCTGCGCGACCAGATGGCCTCGGCCATGGACACCCTCACCGTGGGGGACACCCTCACCGAGGACGCCGACATGGGACCCGTCATCGACGCCGCCGCGCGGCAGCGGCTCACCGGCCGAATCGAAGGCGCCTCCGCAGCCGATCTGACCGTGGTCCGCGACGGCCGCGAGGGCGTGCCGGAGACCGGTTTCTTCGTGGGGCCCACCCTGCTCGACGGGGTGGAGCCGGGCCACGCCCTGTTCGCGGAGGAACTCTTCGGCCCGGTCCTGGGGCTGATGCGGCCCCGGAGCCTGGAGCAGGCGATCGACTGGATCAACCGCATCCCCTACGGCAACGCGGCCACCATCTTCACCCGCGACGGCGGCGCGGCGCGAGCCTTCTCGCGCGGGGTGGAGTGCGGCATGATCGGCGTCAACGTGGGGGTGCCGGCGCCGATGGCCCTGTTCTCGTTTTCCGGCTGGGACCAGTCCTTCTTCGGCGACCTGCACGTGCAGGGGACGGAGGGGGTCCTGTTCTACACGCGCCAGAAGACCGTCCTGTCGCGCTGGCCCTGACGGGACCTGGGCCCGCCCCGGGCCGTCAGGCCCCTCCCGCCGCCGCCATGCGCGGCTCCGCCAGGGAGCGCCAGTTGTCGTAGTAGCGGCGGGTGCGCTCAGGCAGGCCCGGACGCACGTTGTCGGCCAGCAGCCACCGCTGGTCGCCCTTCTCGCTCTCTTCGTACGCCGACCGGTGGTCGACGAGGGCGCCCATCAGGGTCGAGCGCTCCTTCATGCCCTCGGGCTTGCGTCCCCGGTGGATGGTGTTGCCGTTCCAGAAGATCGTCTGGCCCTTCTTCAGGTCGATCCGCAGGCCGCCGGGCAGCTCGCCCTGGCCGCCCTCCATCAGGCACTCCTTCTCCTCGTCCGTGCGGAAGCGCCGGTGGCTGCCCGGCACGATCCACAGGCAGGGATCGTCGAGGAGGGCCATGTGCCACTTCACGAGGTGCTTCCGATGCCGGGCGAGGAGCGCCATCTCCTCCTCGTAGCCGGCGTTCCGGTCCTGGCCGCCCACGTCCCGGTGCCAGTGGCCCTTGTAGTCCCCGGCAATGGCGCACAGGTGCACCCATCCCAGGCGCAACTCGTGGCCCAGAAAGGGTCGGACGCAGGCGGCCACCTCTTCCGAGCCCAGGTACGCGGCGAAGACCGGCTCGCCGAACTCCGGGGCCATGAGGCCGGTCACGAAGGCCGGCTCCGCGCCGGGCCCGCCGGTACCGAGCCCGTCCTCGTCGTCCACCACCTCTCCCGAGCGGATGCGGTCCACCACCCGGCGCGCCGCCGCCGCCAGTTCCTCCAGCATCGGCGGCTCCACCGCGTCGTCGGCGATGAAGTACCCCTCTTCGTGGTATTGCTCTATCTGTCTCTGGCCGGGCATTCCCTGCTTTCCTGGTCAGTCCCGTTTGTAGGCCGCCATCTGCTCCATGTACTCCTCCCGTCCCTGGGCCGCTTTCTTGCTGTACATGCGGCCGGCGTGAGGAAGGATCTTCATGCTTCGGTCCTCGAGGGGCAGAGCGACCGGCGCGTGCCCCTGCCGGTGGGACTCGCGCAGGGCGATGCCGATCTCCAGGCCCTTGCGCATGTTGTCGCCGCTGGTCCTCGGCTCGCGGCCGGTCTCCAGGGCCTCGACGATGGCCGCCACGCTCGACGCCAGGCGGTAGCTGACCTCGCGCCAGCCGTGCTCGTCGTACCCGAGGTCCCAGGTGCCGGCTCTCTCGAAGAGCCCCTCCCGCTCGCGCAGCACTCTGTCGTCTCCGTCGTCCTCGGCATCCTGGAACGAGAACTTCAGCCAGTCGCTGAGGAACACGCCCCTCTCGGTGAGCACCTCGATCCCCCGCCGGCCCACGGGGTCCATGTGGACGTGGGCGAGGATGCCGTTGGCGAAGCGGATGACGCCGCCCATGCCCTGGTCCTCCTCGTCCCAGGGGTCGCCGCGGACCCAGCCCGTGACCCACTCCACGTCGGCGTCGCCGGCCATGAGGCGGGTCACGCCCAGGCTCTGGCAGCCGCCGCCCAGGATCTCGTTGTGGGGGTGGTAGACATTGACGGCGCGCACCTCGCCGACCTCCCCCGAGTCGACCATCTCGCGGAACTGCGAGAACTGGGGAAGGTTGCGCCAGGCGTCGCCGCAGGCGAAAGGGATCCCCTTCGCGCGGCAGGTCTCGACCATGCGGTCGGCGTCGGCCAGGCTGGAGGCGATCGGCTTCTCCGAGAAGATCGCGCCCACGCCGGCCTCGGCGCAGTCGATCACGGCCCGGGGGTTGACGCTGACGGGCAGCACCGGCCCGGCGATGTCGAGACGCTCCTTCGCCAGCATCTCGCGGTAGTCGCTGTAGACCGCGACGCCGAAGCGACTCCGGAAGAGCTCCAGGTTCTCCGGGTCCGTGTCGGCGGCGGCCACCAGCTCGGTCTTCGGGTTGACCACGTAGGCCCGGGCGTGGTTGCTGCCCATGCGGCCGACGCCGATCAGGCCGACCCGGTACGGCGGTGTCCTCGATGCGCTCATGTCGGCTCCTCTGCGGGTTTGGGGCGGGCCCTATGTTATGGCCCCGGCAGCGGAAGCGTCCATCCAGGAGCAGCCGGCAGCGGCCCGGGAGGCAGCGTGGGGCATCGACCGCCGCCGTGCGTTTGCCGCCCGGAGGACGAGCGGTTTTTCTATCGCCCCATGAGCGATAGCATGCAGAGCATCGAAGAAGCCGTCGCCGCCGAGATCGAGGCGCGCTCCGAGGCCTGGGAGAACCTGCTCGTCCTGGCCGACGACATCGGCGTGCGCGTCGCCGGCAGCGAGGGCGAGGTCAGGGCCCGCGACTTCCTGCTGGAGACCCTGGAGGGGTACGGGCTCGACGATGTCCACCTGGAGCCCTTCGAGCACCGGGCCTGGCGGCCGGAGCGCGAGGAGCTGGCCGTCGTCGCACCGGAGGCAGGCCGCCCGATCCCGTGCCGGTGCGGGGGCCTCTCGCCGTCGACGCCGGAGGCCGGGGTGGAGGGGGAGGTCGTCTTCCTCGAGCGCTGCGACGCCGAGGAGCTGGAGCAGCGCGCTGGCGAGGTACGGGGGCGCATCGTCGTGGCCCCGTACTACCCCTTCGCCCGCCAGCTCAAGACCCCCCTGGCGGCGCGCTTCGGGGCCGCGGCCCTCCTGGAGCACCGCAACTACGCGGGCGCCCTGCAGCCGGCGCGCACCTGCTGCTTCCAGCGGGTCGGCGACCTGCCGGTCGCCTCCATCAGCCTCGAGGACGCGGAGTATCTCAAGCGGCTGCAGCAGCGCCGGGGGCCGGTGCGACTGCGCCTCACCCTGGACAGCCGCATCGAGACCCGGGAGTCGTGGAACGTCGTCGGCCAGCTCACGGGGACCGCCGACCCGCACCAGGTTCTGGTCGCCGGCGGCCACTACGACACCTGGCACGTCGGCCCCGGCGCCATCGACAACGCCGCGGGGGTGGTCGCCGTGGTCGAGGCGGCACGAGCCCTCGCCCGGCACCGGGAACACCTGCGGCGGACGGTCCGGTTCATCGCCTTCGGCGTCGAGGAGTCGGGGCTGGTCGGAGCCTGGGCCTACACGCGCCGACACGCCGCCGAGTTGGACGACACCTGGCTGATGGTCAACAACGACGTCGGCGGCCGGCCCTCGGGCCTGGGCATCTCGGGCGCCGAGGAGCTGGTGCCGGTCCTGGAGGAGGTGGCCTCCCGCGTTCGCGTGGAAGGGCTGGAGCGACCCTTCGGCGTCTCCTGCGGCGTCCCGAGCTGGGGCTCCGACCACTTCCCCTTCTTCGCCCACGGCGTCCCCACCGTCGGCTTGGGGACCGAGTCGGTCACCCCCGAGGACCGCTTCTACGGCCACAGCCGGGCGGACACGCCGGACAAGGTCTACCCCCGGGGGCTGAGCGAGAGCGCCGCCGTCAACGCGCGCGTCCTCCTCCACGTGGCCAACCTGGACCGGCGCCCGGCGCGGCGGCGCACGCGCGAGGAGCTGGAAGCCTCCTTCGCCGGCCACGCCCTGGAGGAGGCGATGGCGCTCCTCGACGTGTGGCCGCCGGAGCGCGCCCTCGAGAGGTACTTCGACCAGCCATGAAGCCGGCTCTCGACCGTCCAAGGGGGACCCGCTACGACCTGCAGGGCGCCGCCGGCCGCTACCTGCGGGCGGTCACCGATCAGTGGCTGCTGCCGGCGCCGGCGGCCAACCCCGCCATGCTAGAGATCTTCCGCGACCGGGACCGCACGCCGTTGCGGGACCTCGTGCCCTGGGCCGGGGAGTTCGCCGGCAAGTACCTGACCCACGCGGTGCAGATCCTGCGCCTCACCGGCGACCGGGGGCTGCGCCGCCACCTGCGCTCCTTCGTCTCCGAGCTGGTGGCCCTGCAGGCGGAGGACGGCTACCTGGGCCCCTGGCCCCGGGACCACCGGCTCACGGGCACGGCGCCCAACGCCATGGGCGGGCGCGGGACCTGGGACGCCTGGGGCCACTACCACGTGATGCTCGGCCTGCTGCTGTGGCACGAGGAGACGGGGGACCGGGCGGCCCTGGGCTGCGCCGCGCGCATGGGGGACCTGCTGTGCGAGCGCTTCCTCGGGGTGAAGAGGCGGGGCCGCCGTCTCGTCGACACGGGCAGCACCGAGATGAACCTGGCGCCAGTGCACTCCCTGGCCCTGCTCCACCGGCGCACCCGCGAGCCCCGCTACCTCGACCTGGCGCGGCAGATCGTCGCCGAGTTCGCCGCCGCCGGCCGCGGCGGCGCCCCCCTGGCCGGGGACTACGTCAACACCGCCCTGGCGGGCCAGCCCTTTTTCGAGACCCCCAAGCCTCGCTGGGAGTCCCTGCACCCGGTCATGGGCATGCTCGAGGTCGGCCTCCTCACCGGCGACGAGGATCTGCGCCGGGCCTTCGAGCACATCTGGTGGAGCATCGCCGAGCTCGACCGCCACAACAACGGCGGCTTCAGCTCCGGCGAGAAGGCCCAAGGCAACCCCTACCACCCGGGGGCGATCGAGACCTGCTGCACCATCGCCTGGATGGCTGCCAGCGTCGAGATGCTGCGGCTCACGGGAGACCCGCTGGCGGCCGACGAGCTGGAGCTGTCCACCCTCAACTCCGGCCTCGGCCTGCACTCCCACTCCGGCCGCTGGGTGACCTACGACACCCCCATGGACGGCGTCCGCAAGGCGAGCGCCCACGACATCGTCTTCCAGGCGCGCGAGGGCAGCCCCGAGCTCAACTGCTGCTCGGTGAACGGCCCCCGGGCCCTGGGCATGATCTCCGACTGGGCGGTCATGACGGACGGGGACGAGGCCCTCACCCTCAACTGGTACGGCCCGGGGCGGATCCAGGCCGAGGCCGCCGGCACTCCGGTGACTCTGACGAGCGCCACCGACTACCCTGTGGAGCCTGCCGTCCAGCTGTCGGTCACGCCCCGGCGGGCCTCCGAGTTCACCCTGCGCCTGCGCATCCCGCGCTGGTCGGAGCGCACCCGGGTCCGCGTCAACGGCGAGACCGTGAGGGGGGTGCGCGCCGGGAGCTGGCTGGATCTGCACCGCCGGTGGAAGCGCGGGGACCGCGTCGACCTGCGTTTCGACTTCCGGCCCCACCGCTGGGTGGGCGAGAGGGAGTGCGGCGGCCTGACGTCCCTCTACCGAGGCCCCCTGCTGCTGACTTGGGACCGCCGCTTCAACGACGGCGATCCGGGAGAGCTGCCGGCCCTCGACGCCGGGGAGCTGCGCCTGCACCGGGTGGAATGGACAGGACCCGCTCCCGCTCCGGAGTTGCTGGTGCGCGCTCGCGGCACCGGAGGGCGCGAGCTGAACCTGTGCGACTTCGCCAGCGCCGGGGAGGGCGGATCGCCGTACCGCAGCTGGCTCGATGTGCGCAACGCCGGCCGGCCCCGGAAGTTCACCCGCCACAACCCGTTGCGCTCCTGCCGCTGAAGGCCGGCCGCTTCCGGCCGCCGGCGCCGCGCCGATAGGGGCTCTCGCTTCGCCGAACTGGCCGCGACCGGCACGGCCGCCTTCCGGCGGCTGAGCCGGCGGGGCTGCGGCATCGAGTGGTCCGAGCCGAGGGGCGAATCCCCGGTGCCCGGCAGGCTCAGGTGGCGCGGGCCCCGGCGAGGTGGTAGAGCATCCAGTAGATGGCGACGCCCGAGAGACCGACGAACATCCAGATCGGCCACAGCCACCGGGTGACGCGGCGGTGACGGCGGAAGCGGCCCCGCCAGGCGTGGTACAGGGCGGCGAAGACGAGGGGAACCATGCCCGCGGCGAGGATGACGTGAGGGACGAGGATGGCGAAGTAGAGGGGCCGCGTCCAGTCGTGGAGGGGGTAGGGGACGGAGCCGACGCGGATGTGGTAGAGGCAGTAGGAGGCCAGGAAGAGGGCCGACGCGGCCACGGCGCCGAGCATGCAGAGACGGTGCGCATCCCGGCGGCCGGCGCGGATGAAGATCCAGCCCACCGCCAGCAGGAGGGTGGCGGCTCCGTTCAGGGCGGCGTTGATCGGAGGTAGATCGACGTAGGACACTGTCTACCGCGGAGGATTGCGGCGGCACCGCAGCTTCCCCCCGGGGTCCGGTCCGGCCCCGGGGGAGAGGCATCCTGGTTCTGGAGCCACCCGCCGGAGTCGAACCGGCGACCTACTCATTACGAGTGAGTTGCTCTACCAACTGAGCTAGGGTGGCGAAGCTGTTGCGGCGCAATGGGATAGAGAATTCCCGAGAACTCTCTGCCATGAGCTCTCCGGGACAGGTGAAATCTACGGGCCGAAGCGGAATCCGGTCAACGGCCCCTCGCTCAGAGGAAGCTGAACAGGCGCGCCACCCGGTCGACGATCCGTGAGCGGCTGCGGCCTCCGCCCGACGATCGCAGGTCGACGCCGGTATCGCAGGCGAAGCGGAGCAGACCGATGCTGGTGGCGTACTCGGGGGTCTGCACCGACTCTGGCGCGATGATCTCGGTGGGGACGCCGATGCGCACCGGCATGCCCAAGGCTTCCTCGCCGAACCGGTCGATGTTCCGCAGCAGGGCGCCGCCGCCTGTGAAGACCATACCGGTGGTCAGCAGGTGACCGCAGCCGCTGCTCTCGATCTCCTGGGCGACGAACTCCATCATCTCCTGCTGTCGCGCCTCGATGATGCCGTCGAGATCCTCCCGCTTGATCGTGTGCGAGCGCCCCGCCGTGGTCTGGAAGGTGAGGGGCTCGCCCGCCTCCTCGGCATCGGTGCGCACGCCGCCGAAGTTGCACTTCAACTCTTCGGCCTCCCGTGGAGAGGTGTTGAGCACCATCGACAGATCCCGGGTGATGTCCTGGCCGCCCAGGGGCACCTCGGTGAGGTGCCGCAGGGAGCCGCCGGCGTACAGGGCCATGTCACAGGTGCCGGCGCCGAGGTCCAGGAGGCCGACCCCCATGTCGCGCTCGTCCGTGCTCAACAGGGAGGCGGCGGTGGCCACCGACTCCACCAGGAAACCGGCGATGGCCACGCCCGCTTCCTCCGCGGCGCGCTGCAGGGTGGTGCAGGCGTGGTCGGAGGCGGTTGCGCTCAGCGTCTCGACCTCGAGCTTGTGTCCGTGGAGCCAGAGGGGGTTCTGCACCGGCTCGCCATCGACGGCATAGCTCTGCACGAAGCGGTGCAGGATCGCCGCCTCTGCCGGCGGCGCCGTGGCTTCGGCGGCGGCCAGGGCGCGCTCCACGTCCTCGTCGTCGATCGGGTCGGAGGGGCCGGAGATCGCAACGGCGCTGCGGCTCGCCTGGGCCTGCACGTCGCGGCCGGCGATTCCAGCGTAGGCTCCCGTGATGCGCAGTCCGGCGGCGCGCTCTGCTTCGGCTACGGCCGTCCGCATGGACTCGACCACGAGAGGCATGTCGATAACGGCACTGCGGCGGATGCCGCGGCAGGGGCTGGTGCCGATCCCCAGAATCTTGCAGTCCCCGCTGGACTCGGTCTGGCCCACGAGGCAGCGGACGCGGGAAGCTCCGATATCGAGTACGACGACGGGTGATGACATGGATCGTATGCCCTGTCCCCTTGATGGTTGGCTGGTTCTGCCGCCATCGCAGCAAGGATGGGCGAGGGCCCGCCCTTGGACGGCAGGATGGAGATCGAGGACGGGCCCGGAGGCCGGAGAGTGCAGGGAGGAGGACTTCTGATGCTGCTGGAGAGCCCCGGGGGAGGGGGTCTCCGGAACCGTTCCGGGACGTTTCGAGATGGAACGGCAAGAGTATCGATCAAGGTAGCTTGGGAGCACCCGGCAGTCAAGCGAATTCGCTTGACCGGGTTTTGGGGCAGGCGTAAGATAGTTCGCCCGCATGGCGGGGTCCCGCGGCCTGCCCCAAATCTACAGAGGAGAACTCCATGGCACGGGGGGTCAACAAGGTCATCCTGATCGGCAACCTCGGGGGCGATCCCGAGGTCCGTTACACGCCGAACGGCGCAGCCGTCGCCAACGTCAGTCTGGCCACCAACGAAAGCTGGACCGACCGCAGCGGCGAGCGCCAGGAGCGCACCGAGTGGCACCGTCTCGTTCTCTGGAGCAAGCTGGCCGAGATCGCCGGCCAGTATCTGCGCAAGGGCAGCAAGGTCTTCATCGAGGGGCGGCTGCAGACCCGTTCCTGGGACGACCAGAGCGGCCAGAAGCGCTACACCACCGAGGTGGTGGTCAACGACATGCAGATGCTGGACGGCCGCGGCGAGGGCGGCGGCCCCGGAGGGCCTCCTCCTCCGGGGGGCCCGACCGACGGCGGCGCGCCCGGCGGCAACCTCCCGCCTACGGGTGAGGCCGGTGGCCCCCAGGGCGGGGCCGGGGGACCGCAGAGTCCGGCCGAAGACGACGACCTGCCCTTCTGAAATCGCGGGCGGACGGCGGCCCCGCCGTGGCGGGCAGTTACCTTCACCTGCACCTTGCGACCGGCGCTTTTCGTTCCGCTTTCGGGGACGATCCTCCCCGCCGTCCGGTACAGCACGCCGCCTTTCTCGCCGGCTCTGTCGCCCCCGACCTTGGCTTCTTTCCGGGAGGGCCGTCGGCCTTTTCTCATCGCGTCCACCACCAGCACACGGCCGATCTCGTCCGTTCACTGCTGGCCGCCGCCGAAGATGAGATCGAGGCCGCCTTTGCCGCCGGATGGGCGTTGCATGTGTGCACCGACGTGACCACCCATCCCGTCGTCAATCGCCGCGCCGACGACCTGCGCCAGGAACGGAGCCGGCAGCCCGCGAGCCGTCTGGACCTCTGGCACAAGCGCGTCGAATGGGGAATGGACTGTCACCTCCTGAGCGTCCTGGAGCCCCGACCCCTGTGGCGCACGGACTTGCACTTTCCGGCCTCGGCCGAAGGCCCGAGCCTGCTGGCGATGGCCGCAACCCAGGTCTTCAAAGAGGGGGTCGACGACGGCTCCCTTCGCGCGGGCTGGTCCTCCACACTTCGCTGGGTGCGCCGCTTGGCGCCGATCTTCGCCTGGACGGGGGCCTGCCGATCTCCCGGCCGCGGCTGGACCGCGGCCGCTGTCGGCCCGGTGCTGCAACCGCTGGCCAGGAGCCTGGGCCGCCTGCTCCAGGATCACGAAACGCGGGAGGACGAGGCCGCCGTGTTGTCGCCGGAACCGCCGCCGCCGGCATTCGTCGACTCCATGATGGAGGCCGCGCAAGCGGCCGTGGCCACCTTCCTGTTCCACTGGCGTGACCGGTTCGAGAATCTGCCCAATCTCGATCTGGACACCGGTGAGCCGGTTGCAGGGGGACCGGGGTGATCGCCACCGAGACGTGGACCGCCGCCGCTCTCGTGGCCGCCTCCTTCGGCCTCTTCGCCCTCCGCCTCGGCGTCGCTGCCTCCGAGGCGCCGAGATCCTGGGCGGTGCGGTCGCTGACGGACCCCCAGGCCGTGGCCATTCTCTGCGGAGCCATGCTCGGGTGGGCGGCCCCCGAGTGGCTGGCCCGGCCCTTTGGCCTGGTCCTGCTGCCGGGACTGGCCTTCTTCGCGGGCTGGATGGGAGTGGCCGCCGGCTGCGGTCTCGACCTGCGCGCCATGAAGGGAGGCCATGTCACCGGCTTTCTCTTCGAGGCCGTTGCCGCCTCTGCCACCGTCCTGGCCCTGTTTTCCCTCGCCCTCTTCGGGGAGATGATCGCCGGGGTCCAGAACCTCGGTGCGCCCGCCCTCTTCGTGCTGGCCGCCGTCTGCGTCGCTGGCCCCGCCATGCCGACTACGGGCGTCGGCGGGTCCCGGGTCCGGAGGGCCAGGGGCCTGGGGAGCGGATTCCGGGTGCCGTCGACTCTGGCCGTGATAGCGGTCGTGTTGGCGGCCATCGGCATGGGCCTCGCATCCCCCGAACCATTCCACCTGTCTCCGCCCGGCCTCGATTCCCAACCGCTGCTGCAGCTCGAAGGTCCCCTGGAGCCGCTCCTGTGGGGACTCGCGGCCGGCTGTCTTGCGGGCTTCCTCGCCGATATGGCCACTCGAGTCGATTTCGCCCCCGGGGGCCTGTATCCGCCGCTGGCCGCGGTCGTGCTGTTGGCCGTGGGCCTCTCCGGCGGCATCGGCCTGGAGGGCCTGCTCGTCGGAGTGGTCGCTGGTTTCTGGCTGATCAACGCCACACTGAGGCGGCTGGACATCCTGCGCGTCCTCGACCGCGGGGCCAGGTTCCCGCGGGTGACGGTGCCTTTTCTGGCCGCATGGTACGTCGGGTCCGGCCTGCGACAGGGATTCATGGACACCGTCGTCCTCGCGGTGGTTGCCGTGGGCGTGGTCGCACTGCGCCCCGTGGTTCGCCTGGTCACCGCGCGTGTCTTGGAGGGCGCCGTCGGCCGGAGACGGCTCCGCCGGCCGCAGCTCTCGGCGTCGGAGGGGATCGCCATCGACGAGCTCGGGCTGGTCATCGGGGTTCTGCTGCTGAAACCCCTGCACCCGGCCGCCGGAGTGGGCGGGCTGGCTGGAGTCCTCACGGCAGCGCTGGTCCTCGGCGGAATCCGGAACCGGTGGAGTCCGCGCGCCCGGAACAGGCAGCCGGGGAATCAGCCGAATCCGGCCAGGGATTCCGGTCCGGGATAGAGGGCCTGGGAGCCCAAGGCCTCCTCGATCCGCAGCAACTGGTTGTACTTGGCGACGCGGTCCGTCCGCGAGGCCGAGCCCGTCTTGATCTGCCCGGCGTTGGTGGCCACGGCAATGTCGGCGATCGTCGTGTCCTCGGTCTCCCCGGAGCGATGGGAGATGACGGCGGTGTAGCCGGCTCGATGGGCCATGTCGATGGCGGAGAGGGTTTCCGTCAGGGTGCCGATCTGGTTGACCTTCACCAGGATGGAGTTGCCCACGCCGTCGGCGATGCCGCGGCCCAGGCGTTCGGTGCTGGTGACGAACAGGTCGTCTCCCACCAGTTGCACGCGCTCCCCGAGCCGAAGCGTCAGCTGCCGCCACCCCTCCCAGTCGTCCTCGGCCATGCCGTCCTCGATGGAGCGCACGGGAAACCGCTCGGTCAGCCCCGAGTAGTAGTCGAGCATCTCGTCGGCCGTACGGCTGCGTCCGTCCGACCAGCGAAAAGTGTAGCGGCCGGCCCGGAAGAGTTCGCTGGAGGCCACATCGAGGGCCATGGCCAGGTCTTCTCCCGGCCGGTAGCCGGCGCGCTCGACGGCCTCGGCGATGACCTGCAGGGCATCGTCGTTGGAGGTCAGGTCCGGGGCGAATCCGCCCTCGTCTCCCACCGCCGTGCTCAGTCCCCGGTCCTTCAGGGCTGCCCGGAGGTGGTGGAACACCTCGGTGCCCATGCGCAGACCCTCGGAGAAGGAGGAGGCGCCGACGGGCATGACCATGAACTCCTGGAGGTCGACGTTGTTGTCGGAGTGGGCGCCGCCGTTGAGGATGTTCATCATCGGCAACGGCAGAGTCCTGGCACCCGGTCCGCCCAAGTACCGGTATAGAGGAAGGCCTGCGGCACGGGCCCCCGCGCGGGCGCAGGCGAGGGAGACACCGAGGATGGCATTGGCGCCGAGGCGGCCCTTGTTGGCCGTGCCGTCGAGGTCGATCATCTTTGCGTCGACGAGGGACTGGTCCAGGGCATCGAGGCCCTGCAAGGCGGGGGCGATCTCGTCGCGGACGTTGGCCACGGCCCGGCTCGTTCCTTTTCCGAGATACCGCGTCCCATCGCCGTCGCGCAGTTCCATCGCCTCGTGCTCGCCCGTCGACGCGCCGGAGGGAACCGCCGCCCGGCCGCACTGGCCGTCCGCCAGCAGGACATCGACCTCGACGGTAGGATTGCCGCGGGAGTCCAGAATCTCACGGGCGCGGATCTCGTGGATGGGTGCTGGCATGGCAGGCCGATCGCGGGCGGGCGGTGGAGGCATCCGGACTCTGGTCCGGAGCGGGCAGAAAGGAAATCCTACCGGGACGTGAGCAGACGGTCAACAGTGGTAGCGGCGGTCCTCGCCCTGAGCGGCCCGGCCGCCGGGGAGGGGTCCGCCGGGCTGCAGGTTCCCGTCGGCCACTGGGGCTACGAGCTGATCGAGCGCCTCGAGACGACGGGCGTCCTTTCCGGCACCGGCGACGGCATCAAGCCCCTGAGCCGGGGTGCCATGGGCCGCCTCGCGGCTCTCGCGGACAGCGCCGCGGCGGCGGGAAGGGTAACGGCCATCGACGGGCAGCGGATCCGCAGGCTTCTCGCAGAGTTGGGGCACGGGGGGCCCGGTGAGGAGGCCTCAGGTCTGGAGGCCGGATGGCCCGCGCAGGGCGCCCCTCCACTGCGTTACAGCACCGGCCGGGGAGAGCTCTTCGGCGACCTCTTGCTCCGGCAACAGACCGACCTCCTCGCCGGGCGTGGCCGCGATGGGACCGAAGGGATCTACCGCAACCGGGTCGGCGGCCTTGTGGAGGGCAGTCTGGTCGATCGCATCGGCTTCCGCATCGCCCTCGAGCAGACGCGGGAGCAGGGGACCCGGCGCTACCTGCTCCGTGACGATCTCTTCGAGCCTCGCCGCGAGGCGGTCCAGTTGAGGGACGGCTTCGCCGACTATCACGAGGGCGCCGCGTACGTCGTCTTTTCCGTGGGCGGCTTCGTGGAGGTGCAGATCGGCAAGGACCAGGCTGTCTGGGGGCCCGCCTCCCTGGACAACCTGGGCCTGGGCGGCAACGCCCCGGGGTTCCACATGGTACGGCTGCGCTCGACCTTCGGGGCCCTGCATCTGGTCAGCCTGCACGGCGCGCTGCGGCCGTGCCCGGACCGCCCGGACTCGCCCCTGTGCGCCGGCACCCGCGACGAGGGCGAGTCCTATGTCGTCAACGGCATGAGCCGCCGCCTCGACCGCGAGCGCTGGATCGCGGCCCACCGCCTCGAGGCGGCGGTGACGCCCTCTCTGGATATCGGCTTCCAGGAGGTCGTGGTCTACGGAGACCGGGGCATTCAGGCGGCCTACCTCCACCCCATCACCCCCTACTGGGCGGCTCAGAGCTACCTCGGCGACAAGGACAACGTCATGATGGCCCTCGACGCCGACTGGCGCGTGCGGCCCGGGGTGCGCATCTGGGGCGCCTACCTGATCGACGACCTGAGGAAGCTCAAGATCCTCAGCGACGATTTCACCAACAAGTTCTCGCTCCAGACCGGCCTGGTCTGGGCGGATCCCCTGGGCCTGTCCGACCTGGATGTGAAGGCGGAGTACGTGCGCATCGAACCCTGGATCTACACCCACAAGTTCCCGGTCAACACCTTCCGCCACTTCGACGCCCCCCTCGGTCACTCCCTGGGTCCCAACAGCGACCGGTGGAGCGTCCGCCTGGATCGACGCTGGTCGGCCGACTGGTCCGCGGCTGCCTGGGCGGGGCGCCGGCGGCACGGGGACAACGTGCTCCTGCCCGACGGGAAGGTGCGCAACGTCGGCGGCGACATGCACTACGGGTGGCGTCCCGGGGACGAGCGCGAGACGAAGAGCTTTCTCGGCGGACGCCTCGGGCGCTGGACAACCCTCGGCGGGTCGATCCGCTGGCGTGCAGGCCCCCGCCTGCATCTGCTCGTCGGCGCCGAGTTGGAGTGGGGGAAGGACGTGCCCCTGCCGCCCCGCGACGGGTCGGCGACGGCCCTGGTGAACCGCCGGTACGGGAACGGGCGGCAGCAGCGCCTGTTCCTCGACCTGCGCTACGGCCACCTGTAGCGGACGATGGCCGACGGCCTTCCGGTGCAGCTGACCACCATGGTCCTGCTGTCCGGCACCGTTCTCTACCTCGGTATCGTGGTCTGGCTCCTGACCGGCATCGGCCGCAGCCGGCGCGCTCCCGGGACAACCCTCCCGCCGCCTCCCGTCTCGGTGGTCGTAGCCGCCCGCGACGAGGGCGACAGGATCGAGGCCTGTGTGCGCTCCCTGGCCGATCAGTCCTACGACGGGACCCTGCAGATCGTCGTCGTGGACGACCGTTCGGGGGACGATACGGGCCGGGTGCTGGCGGCGCTCCGCTCGGACTGGAAGGCGGCGGTCGACCTGGTCGTGGTGCGGGCGCCGGACCCGCCGCGGTTCGCGTGCCCGAAGAAGAGCGCTCTGGCCGCCGGGATCGACAGGGCCGGAGGGGAGATCCTGCTGTTCACGGACGCCGACTGCCAGCCGCCCCCGGACTGGGTGGAGGCAATGGTCTCGCGGTTCGACGGCGGCGTCGGTCTCGTGGCGGGCTATGCCTATCCCCATCCCCCCGGCGGCGTCCGGCAACGGGTGCTTGCACTCGACAACCTGGGGGTGGCCGCCCTGGCGGAGGGCAGCATCGGCATGGAGGCTCCGCTGGCCTGCACGGGGCGGAGCCTGGCGTACCGCCGAGCGGTGTACGAGGAGGTCGGCGGATTCGACGCTATCGGCCACCTCGTCGGCGGCGATGACGTCTACTTCCTGCGCCTGGTGACAGCGCGGACCGGCTGGCATATCCGCTACTGCGCCGACGAGGCGGCGGCGGTGCCCTCCGCCCCGCCGCCGCCCGGCTGGCGTGCGTTGCTGGATCAGAAGGTGCGGCACGCCTCCAAGGCCTCCCGCTACGAGGGCGGCGCGCGATGGCTCGGGGTCGCCGTGTACCTCTACCACGCGGCCCTCCTCGCCGGCGGCCTGCTGGCCGCGGGAGGCATTCAGGCGGCCTTCTTTCTATGCTGCTGGTTGGCGCGGTGGCTGGCCGACTTGCTCCTCCTCGCCCGGTTTGCGCCGCGGGCCTCCGACCGATCCGGCCTCCTCCTCCTGCCGGTGGCGGAGATCCTCTATATTCCCTACGTGCTGCTGCTGGTGCCCCTGGGGCGTGCGGGATGGTTCCGGTGGAAGAGCGGCGCCGCCCTCCCTCCCGATCCTGAAAGCAAGTCACGGTCATGACCCTGGTTTCTCCGAGAGCGGTTCCGCGCTACATCGAGCGCTACGGCTACGCCTTCTCCTGGAGACGGCTGTGGAACGCCGCCAAGGTCATCGCCTCCATGGGGCTGGCGTGGAGCCTCCGCCGCCCCATCGTGTGGGGGCGGCCCTTCATGTTGATGGTGGAGCCCACGAACCTGTGCAATCTCAAGTGTCCTCTGTGCCCTTCGGGCAACGGGGAGATGTCCCGAGAGCGCGGCAACATGGATCTCGGGCACTACAAGAGGCTGATCGACGAGACCGGAGACGACCTGTTCCTCCTGCTCTTGTGGAACCAGGGAGAGCCGTTCATCAACAAGGGTCTGGCGGAGATGATCCGTTACGCGCACCAAAAGCGGATCCCCACGATCACGAGCACCAACGGCCACTTCGTGCGCACCCGCGAAGAGGCCCTCGAGCTGGTGGACAGCGGCCTCGACGAGATCATCATCTCTCTCGACGGGGTCGACCAGGAGACCTACGAGCGCTACCGCGTGGGGGGCAAGCTGGAGAGGGTTCTGGGGGCGGCGAGACTGCTGGCCGCCGCCAAGCGCGAGCGCAGCTCGAGCACGCCGCTGGTCAATCTCCAGTTCATCGTCTTCCGCCACAACGAGGAGGACCTGGCCGAGGCCGAGCGCCTGGCGCGGGAGCTCGAAGCCGACCAGTTCCTCGTCAAGACCGCCCAGGTCTACTCCCCGGAAGAGGCGGCCACATTCCTTCCGGAGCAGGACCTCTACCGGCGTTACGAGGGGACGGAAGCGAACGGCCGGCCCCCCGGCGCAGAGGGGAACGGGTTGCGCGTGAAGGGACAGCCGGCGCGTGGTTGCAAGGTCCTCTGGTACAGCTCCATGGTCAACTGGAACGGAGACGTGGCTCCCTGCTGCTTCGACAAGGATGTGGACTACCGGCTGGGGAATGCGTTCTCAGCCGATGCCAACGGTCAGGAGGGCACCTTCGGGGAGGCCTGGCGAGGCCGCGCCTATGCGGACTTTCGCCGCACCGTGCACGCCGACCGCGGCGCCGTCGACATGTGCCGCAACTGCTCCGAGGGCTACCGCGGCATGTTCTCCCTGGTGAAGGAGCTGCGCGGCTGATCCCGCCGGCCCGGTGATCGTGGACCTGGTCCCGGCGGCCCTGGCCCTCTGCGCGGCCGTGTACGCGGCGGGCCTGCTTTGGTTCTCCCTCGGGGCCCTGCGGCCCGGGAGGCAACCGTCGGCCCCGGGGGATGAGCCACCCTCCGTGGCCGTCGTGGTGGCCGCTCGCGACGAGGCGGGCCATGTGGAGGCCTGCCTCGAAGCGCTGTGCGCCCAGACCTACCCGGCCGGCCGCTACGAGGTCGTCCTCGTCGACGACGGGTCCCGCGACGGCACCGGCTCCCTGGCCCGAGCCGCCGCCCGGCGCCTGGAGGAGGAGGGGCCGCGCGTCCGGGTGCTCGACGGGCCGTCCCGGTACGGCCCGACCGGATCCAAGAAGGCGGCCCTCGGCCTGGGCATCTCCGAGTCCGACGCCGACCTGATCCTCACAACCGACGCCGACTGCCGCGTGCCCCGGACCTGGGTGGCGGCCATGTCCGGCGCCTTCGCCGAGGACGTGGGAGCCGTCCTCGGCTTCTCCCAGATCGGGTCCCCCGGCGCCGTGAGCAGGCTCCTGGCGCGCTGGGAGGCTCTCGATTTCCTGCAACTGATGACCGCCGCCGCCGGAAGCTGCGCCTTCGGGCATCCCATGGCCGCCACGGGCCAGAACCTCGCTTTCCGCCGCTCCGCCTACGACCAGGTGGGAGGCTACGCGTCCATCCTGCATCGGGTCTCCGGAGACGACGTGCTGCTTCTGCAACTGATCCGCCGGGCGCGGCGCTGGCGCGTTGTCTTCTGTGAAGACCCCGGCAGCCATGTGGTCCACCCGCCCTCCGCCGGCCTCGGCCGCTTCCTCGGCCAACGCGCCCGGTGGGCCTCCAACGCTCCGGGGCAGAGCCGGATGGACCCGGTCTTCTTCATGTACATCCTGGGTACTTTCGGCCTGTCCGTGGGTCTGACCATCAGCCCCCTGCTCTGGTCCGCCGGCCTCCTGACCGCCGCGGAGACGGGGGCCCTGTGGCTGGTGAAGGCGGGGCCGGAACTCGGCCTGGCACTGGTCGGGGGGGGCCGCTTCGGGCGCCGCGATCTGCTTGGGATCTTTCCGCTGTGGGCCCTGCTGCACCCGGTCTACACCGCCGTCGTCGGCGGCTTCGGCGCCTTGGGCTTCTACCGTTGGAAGGGGAGGTCCGCCGCTCTCGGACGCCGTTGGCGGGTGGAAAATATCGCCGGCACCCGCCGCTGAGCGCGGGCGGCCCCTCAGAGCCTCCCCGCCAGCATCTCCATCAGCAAGCCGTAGCGGATGCCCCGGGTCGACACGATCACCCCGGGGGATCGCAGGCGGTCGAGGCAGTGCCGCAGGATCAGCGAACCGGCGCCGATGATGTCGGCGCGGGCGTCGCTTACCTGGGGAAGGGCCTTGATCTGCTCCCAGGTCATGCCCACCAGCCGGTCGCTGAGGCGCCGCACAGCGTCGGCGGGGAGGAAGTGCCCGTCGACACCGGCCGCATCGAACCGGGGGGCGCCGTGGTCGAGGGCGCCCAGGGTGGTGATCGTGCCGGCCACTCCCACGATGGCCGGGTCACCCGGCCATGGCGGCAGTTCCTCGAAGGCGGCGCGGATCAGGTCGGTGGCGCGGGTCCGTTCGGCGTCGGTGGGGGGCAGGGCCGAGAAGCAGCGTTCGGTGACGCGCACCGCCCCCACGTCGACCGACCGGGAGCGTTCCACGCCGTCGGCGGAACCCAGGGCCAGTTCGGTGGAACCGCCCCCGATGTCCAGGACCGCGTACCGGGCCGGCAGGTCGAGCCCGAAAGCGGCGCCGGCGAAGGTGTGGCGGGCCTCCTCCTCGCCGCTGAGCTCGGTCAGTTCGATCCCCGTGCGCCGCGCCACCATGTCGATGAACTCGGCGCCGTTGGCCGCGTCCCTGAGGGCGGAGGTCCCGAAGGCGCGGATGCGGCGGGCGCCGAGCCCTTCGGCGCGGCGGCGGTAGCTGGAGAGGAATCCACAGACCCGGTCGACGGCGGCGGCTCCGATGCGGCGCTCGGCGTCGACGCCCTGTCCCAGACGGGCGATGGCGTGGGCGTCGTCGAGGATGTCGATCCCGCCTCCGGGGCCGGTCCGCCCCGTGACCATCAGGATGGTGTTGGTGCCGAGGTCGATGGCGGACTGCACCCCTGTGGGGGCGGGACTCATGCGTCGGCGCAGCGCTCGCGGCTCTTGAGCAGGGCGGTCAGCTCCGATGGCGTCTGGCAGTGCAGCATGGCGTCCCGGGTCTCGTCGGCGTGCATCAGCGAGGCGATCTGCCCGAGGACGGGGATGTAGGTGCGGTAGTTCTGCTGCGGGGTCAGCAGCAGGAAGATGTAGCGCACGGCGCCGCCCGGACCGCTGAAGTCGACGCCCTCGGGACAGATCCCGAGGGAACCGATGATGCTCGGCAGGCCGGGCAAGGGGGCGTGGGGGATCGCCGTCTCCCTGCCTATGGAGGTGGAGGACTTCCGCTCCCTGGCGCGGGCGGCCTCGAGGACGGTATCGCGCTGGGACTGGGGCACCTGCTTCTCGTCCACCAGGATATCGACCATCTGGTCGATCGCTTCCCACTTGTCCCGCGGATGCAGGTCCAGCCGGATCGTGTGCTCCCAGAAGATGTTGCTCAGCCGGTTGCCGCCGGGGGACCGGGAGCGGACCATCAGCACCGAGCAAGGCGCCTTGTAGGCGATCTCGTCCGGGATCGAGCCGGCGAGAAACTCCTCCTGCCGCCAGTCGTTGGAGCCGCCGAGGACGAGCAGGTCGTCCGCCCGGGAAAGCTCGATCAGGGGCGCCGCGACCTCCGTGGCAGGCACCACCCGGCAGGGCGCCTCGATTTCCAGCAGGCGCAGTTGCATCTGCAGGTCGTCGCCCAGTTGACGGCAGTAGCGCTCGAGGAGAGGGTCGTCCGTCGGCGCCCCGAGGTGCCGGGCGACGCGCACGGCGAGCATCTCCGAGGACCAGGTCCTGGCGAGTTGGTGGGCCACCTCCAGGCCCAGCAGGGAGTTGGTGCCGCCGCCGGTGGGCACCAGCACGCGCCGGGCGGTCGTGAAACCCTTGTCCTTGAAGATCAAGGTGTCCACGTCCAGGGCTTTCGTCAGCTCCCGGTTGGGGGAGGAGAGAACGGTGGTCCGGTTGACGTCACCGTACCAGCCGATGAGCAGGATGTCGCAGTTCCAGCGTTTGAGACCGTCCTGCACCGCCCCATTCACCGTCTCTCCATGCACGAGATGAGGGAAGGCGCTGACACCCATGCCAGAGGCGAGGCCGGCCGCACGCCGAAGCTGTGCATCCAGGTCCGGCCGGGGAGCCTGATCGGGGGTGACCACGTGGGTGAGGTGCAGTTCCCCCAGGGGATCCGTGGCCAGGGTGGCGGCCAGCCGGACGAGGGCGTCCTCCGTCGCCGGGTTCTCAAGGGCGACGAGGATCCGCACGGCGGATTTCGGCATGTCAGTCAACAAGGCGGGCAGGCGCCGTGGGAGCGCTGTGACCGCCGGTCATCGGGGATGAGAGGGCGCGGGCCTTGGGGATGGTCGCGCCGTTCCCGTATGGTCTTGAAGATACGCAGGGACCCTCGGAATCGCCACCGTACGCGACTTCTGACAATTGCTGTAACTCAAGTGTTTCTCGTGGCTTGCGCCGGTCCGAGGAGGGTTGCGGCAGGGTCCGGGCATGAGTAGCTTTGCAGTTCGATGGAGGAGGTGGGTCCATCCATGGCCGTCGTTACCGTTGCTCGTCAGTTGGGAAGCGGGGGAGACCTCATCGCCGAGAAGGTCGCCGGGGTCCTTGGATACGAGCACGTCGACCGGCGGCTGGTCGAGGAGATCGCGAACATCACCGACACCTCTCCGGAAGAGGTGGAGAAGTACGATGAGAAGGGAGAGGGGAGGGTCCGCTACTTCCTGAAGCGCCTCCTCGTTCCGGAGATGACCCCCGGCGGGTTCCCACTTTCCTCGGCGGCCTACTTTCCCGAGTTCGGCCTGGAGTTCCCCTACGTCATGGAGCGGGCCGGCGCCGATCAGCCCGCCTACCTCGACCGCGGCACCTACCAGCTGCTGATCACCACCCTCGTGCAGGACTTCGGCGAGACCGGCAAGGCGGTCGTCGTCGGCCGCGCCAGCCAGGTGATCCTCGCCCAGAATCCGCGGGCCCTGCACTTGAAGATCATCGCCCCCTTCGACCTGCGTTGCGAGCGGGTCCGCGAGGGGAGGGAAGTCACGGCCGAGCAGGCCGAGGAACTGGTGCAGCAGCACGACCGCTGGCGCAAGCAGTACCTGCGCAACCACCACGACGCCGACTGGGACGACCTGCTCCTCTACCACCTCACAATCAACACCGGCAAGGTCGATGCGGAGGACGCCGTCGACCTGATCGTCAGGTACGCAAACCGCCAGGGCTGAGGGCCCGGGAGACGGAATGGCAAAACTGAAGGCCGCACTGATCGGAGGCGGAGGGCCGGGCAACTTCTTCGGACATGTGCACAAGCGCGCCATCGCCCTCGACAACAGCCGGGAGCTGGTCGCCGGCGCTCTTCGCAGCGATCCCGTGGAGGCCATGGCGGCGGCCGCCGATTACGACGTGACGGGATACCCCAGCCACTCCGCGCTGCTGGAGGCCGTGAAAAAGGGCGACCAGCCCCTCGACTACGTGACCATCGTGACCCCCAACCACGCCCACTACGAACCGGCGAGGGCCTTCGTGGAGGCGGGGATTCCCGTGCTCTGCGAAAAGCCGGTCACCATGACGGTGGAGGAGGCCGAGGACCTTCAGCGCCGTGTCGAGGCCCGCGGCGTTCCCTTCGTCCTCGCCCACACCTACACCGGTCATCCGATGATGATGCTCGCCAAGGAGCTGGTGCGGCAGGGCCGGGTCGGAGAGGTTCGCAAGATCGAGGCGTTCTACAACCAGGGCTGGCTGGCCACGGCCCTGGAGACGGAAGGACTGCAGCAGGCCGAGTGGCGAACCGACCCGTCCCGGACGGGTATCTCCAACTGCGGCGGCGACATCGGCACCCACGCCTTCATCGCCGCCACCTGGGTCAGCGGCCACTCCGTCAAGCGGGTCTCGGCCCGGCTGAGCGCCTTCGTCGACGGACGCGTTCTCGACGACGACTTCAACGTCATCGCCGAACTCGACAACGGCGGCACGGCGGTGATCACGGCTACGCAGATCGCCATCGGCTACAAGAACGACCACGGCTTCCGCATCTACGGGAGCGAGGGCTCGCTGGAGTGGAACCAGGAACAGGCCGAGTCCCTCCTGGTGCGCACCGGCGAGGTGGACGAGACCTACTGGATCGGGGGCAACTTCTCCTTTTTCCCCGAGTCGGTGGCCTCCTACCTCCGGCTTCCCTCCGGCCACCACGACGACTTCTTCGGCGCCCTGGCCAATCTGCACACCTCCCTGGAACGGCTGATCCGCAGAGGACGGGGCGAGGAGGCCCCCGCAGCCTTCGACCATCCAGGGGCAGCCGAGGGCGTGGCCGGGATGCGCTTCGTGAAGGCCGCCGTGGACAGTTCCGCGGCCGGGGGGGCGTGGACGGATGTGTGAGGCACGCGAGGCGGGGGCCAGGCAGGCCCGCCATTCGTGAAGGCGGCGCTTGCTCACCGGGGATGAGCGTCCTATTTTGAGCGAAGTCCAACCTTTGCGAACCACGATGTGGCTTTGAGGAGGGCAAGCCCATGCGCTGTCATCTGCGGCTTCTGATCGGTGCCGCTTTCGTTCTGTCCCTGGTGACGGTTTCGGAAGCGGTGGTGAACATCCAGAATCTCGGGGCCGGCGCGCGGTCGGCGTCCCTGGGCAACGCCTTCGTGGCGGTGGCCGACAACGGCGATGCGATGTTCGCCAACCCGGCGGGTCTGGCGACCTTGACGGGGCGCCAGGTGGCGTACACCAACGTGTCGCTTCTGCACTCGGGTCTGGAGGAGGACGACCTCGGCCAGCACGTGGTGTCTCTGACGCAGCCCCTGGGCGGCCGTCTGGCGCTGGGGGTGGGCTACGAGCGCATCGGCTCGGAGCAGATGTCGGAGAACGGGGCGTTTCTGGGCGTGGGCTATCGCCTGAGCCGGGATCTTCAGTTGGGTCTGACGGGCAAGTACGTGTTCTGGCAGGTGTCGGACTTCGACAGCAACGATCCGGTGTCGGGTCAGAGCGCGGGTTCGGTGGGCGCCGACGTGGGTCTTCTGTGGCGGACACCGTTTCAGGGGGCTCGTCTGGGGGTTCAGCTGCAGAACGTCCTTCAGCCGAACGCCACCTGCAACTGCGGGTCCGGCGGCTCCCTGGAGTCGGGGGCGGGGGACCTTCCGATGGACCTGTCGGTGGGCGTGAGCCACCGCCGGGACCAGATGCTTCTCTCGGTTCAGTGGTCGGTCCGGGACGTGGGCGGCGAGGGTTCGGAGAGCCGTCTGGTGCTGGGCGGGGAGACGAGCCTGGTGGAGGGTCTGATGCTCCGCGCCGGCGGCAGCCGGGCCTTCGAAGAGGACGCCAAGGGCGACCTGAACGCGGGTCTGGGGTACCGGTGGAACAAGATGCTCTTCGACTACGGCTACCACATCCCCCTCGAACTGTCCGAGGCCAACGGCTCCCACCGATTCTCCCTGGCTTGGCAACTGTAGGGGCGGCACTCAGGGTTTCAGGACTACGACACCGGGCCGTCCCCTTGCGGGGGCGGCCCGGTTTTTCTGCCGGAGGTCCCGATTCCTCTCCTCAGGCCACCCGGTACCGTTCGACCACCTCGAGGTCGACGTCGATCCCCAGGCCGGGCCCCTCGGGCACGATGAAGTGGCCCCCTTCGACGGCGAGGGAACCATCGCAGATATCGGCGACGCGGGTGAAGGGCAGCTCGTCGCAGGGCAGCGTGGCGTTGGGAATCGTCGCCTGCAGGTGCACGGAATAGGCTGCGTGAACGCCCAGGCACAGTCCCCCCGCCTGCACCCAGATGGGCACGTTGGCCGCCTGGGCCAGGGCGGCGCAGGTTCGGATCTGCACGGCGCCCCCTCCGATGTTCAGGTAGTCGACGGCCTCGGCCTTGAGCGCCGCCAGGACGGAGGGAGGCGAGCCGAGGTGGAGTGCCTGGGGGATCCATGTCTTCTCACGCAGCAGCCGGTACCAGTCGAGATTGTCCTTGAGGACCGGATCCTCGAAGTTGGCCACCGTTCCGAAGGGCTCGAGTTCGGCGGCGAGCCTCGCCGCCTCGGAGGGCTGCACGAACTGGGTGTTCGGGTCGACGCCGACCGTGTAGTCGGGTCCGGCGGCCTCCTTCATCAGCCGCACCGTCTCGACGATGTCCCAGGGCCGCGCCTTGAGCTTGTGGTTGGTGAATCCCAGGCGCGCGCCGACCTCGGCCTCGGCAGCCGTCTCGGCCGGCTCCATGTGGCAGGACCAGTAGGAGACCGGGACCCTGTCGCGCACCTTGGCGCCGAAGAAACGGTGCAAGGGCACGCCCCAGGCCTGGCCTGCGATGTCGAGCAGGGCGCAACAGATGGGGTCCGGCTGGGCCATGGCGTCGAGGCCCAGCGGGTCCTGGCCGGCGAAGGCGGAGAACCCTGCCTCGAGATCCGTCTTGCGGCCCTGGCACTCCCCCCAGCCGGTCAGACCTTCGTCCGTGGTCAGGCGGACGAGGGTGAGATCGTAGATCTTGGGGACGTACCTGGCGATGGGAGGTATGGGGGGGATCTCCACCTCGAAGAGATCCACTTCCGTGATCTTCATGGGGTCGGCCTTTCTCGGGAGTCGCCGCGGGCTGCGCCGGAGCACAAGATAGGAGGTTCCGTTGGAAGCCGCCTCGACGACGCACCTGGGAATTCTGAACGCGGTCCTGGCCCTGGCAGCCCTCGTCGCCTCGGTAACCGGCTTCGGCTACGCCATGGTGGCCGTGCCCTTGCTGGTGGTGCTGCTCCCCCCGCTTCAGCTGGTGCCCGTGGTGCTCATCAGCTGGGTTCCCCTCGCCCTCGTGCTGATCGCCCAGAGCTGGAGGCACCTCAACCCGGGGCGGCTCCTCCAACTCCTCGCCGGCGCCCTCCTCGGCGCGCCCGTCGGCCTGTGGCTGCTGTCCTCCCTGGCCGAGGGCACGATGCGGTCCGTCATCGGCGGCATCACGCTCCTGGCCGCGGGAGCCCTCGTGGTCAGGCCCGGCCGGCCCTTCGCCCGCGAGGGACCGCCCCTGTTGGCGGCAGGTCTGGCCGGCGGGATCATGGGGGGCGCCAGCGGCATGTCGGGTCCTCCCATCGTGCTGCTCGGCCTCAAGCAGGGCTGGGAACCCCAGGGCTTCCGCGTCGACCTGCTCTGCTTCTTCCTCCTGCTGCACGGTTCGGTGGCGGCCGGGCTCGGTGGGTTGGGTCTCCTCTCCGCCGGGACCTTCCGCCTGTCCCTCGCCGTGCTCCCGGGGGTCTTTCTCGGCTTTGCCGCCGGCATGAGGCTCAGGGGGCGCATCGACGCGGCCATGTATCGGCGACTGGCTGTCATTCTCGTGGTGGCCGGAGGGATCTGGGCGCTTCTCTCCCCCCTGACCGAAGGCCTGTAGCGCGCTGGCGGTGCACCTGGGTGGCCCCTCGCCGCAACGTGGGCCGGGGCTCACGGCCCCGGCTCCGGCCATCCGGAAGGAAGGGGTTCTGATGGACGGGAAGACGGCTGCCCTGCAGGCCACCGACAGCGTCCGCCGCTACTACGAGGAGCGGGGGATCTTCATGCGGCGATGGGGTTTCGGTCGCAGCCCGGCACTCGTCGTCATCGACATGGCCTACGGCTGGACCGACGCGGCCTACGCCACCGGCTCACGGAGGCTGGACGAAGCCGTGGAGGGCATCGGCCGGCTCCTGCCCCTCTGCCGGGAGAGGGGGGTGCCGGTGATCTACACCACCTCTCCCTACCGGCCGGAGGAAGAGGAGGAGCCCATGCCCCGGCGCGGTGACCCGGCCTCGCGGCCCTGGGACGCCCGCGCCTGCGAGATCGACGCCAGGCTGGCGCCCGACCCGGGGGAGCTGGTGATCCTCAAGGAGAACGCTTCCGCTTTCTTCGGTACCCATCTGGCTCCCTACCTCGTGGAGCGCGGCGTCGACACGGTACTCGTCACGGGATGCTCCACCAGCGCCTGCGTGCGCGCCACGGCCACCGATGCCCGGGCCTATCGCTTCCGGGCGATCGTGCCCCGCCAGTGCGTGCAGGACCGCTGCGAGGCCGCCCACGAGTACAACCTCTTCGACATCGATGCCAAGTTCGGGGACGTGGTCGACATCGAGGAGGCCGCCGGATATCTCCGCGGCTTGCCCGAAGAGGACTCCCTAGGCGCCTCGTGAGAATCCTGGTCACCGGCATCACGGGCCGCATCGGCGCCAATCTGGCGGCCCGGCTCGCGCAGGGCGGGCACGAGGTCCGAGGTCTGGTGTGGGAGGGGGACCGGCGTACCGGCAAGCTGGAAGGCCTCGGCGTGGAACTGGTCGAGGGCAGCCTGACCGAACCCGGGGACGTGGACTCGGCAGTGGACGGCATGGAGGCGGTCTATCACCTCGGGGCGGCCTTCCAGGGCGGGGGGCCTTTCACCGAGGAGGACTACTTCCGCGCCAACGTGGGCGGCACCTTCCACGTCCTGGAGGCCTGCCGGCGCCAGCCCGGGTTCCGGCACCTGCTCTTCGCCAGCAGCGACGCCCTCTACGAGAAGTACGTCCCCGGAGGCCTGGATGGCCCGATCACCGAGGACATGCCGCGGCGCCCTTCGGGCTGGTATGCCCTGTCGAAGGCCCTCGGGGAGGAGATGTGCGAGGGGTACTGGCGCAGTTGCCGGCTGCCGGTGACGATCCTGCGCTTCTCCATGGTCCTCGGCGCCGGGGAGGTCCTCGACTTCCCGCAGTTCTACCTCAGCCGGATGAAGGAGGGCCGCCCCGAGCTCGAGGCTCTATGGGAAGGGGAGGAGCGCCTGGTGCTGTTGAAGGACGACGCCGGACGGCCCTGGATGAAGCACGTGGCCGACGTGCGCGACATCGTCCAGGGCTGCCTCTGCGCCCTCGGCAGGGAGCGGGCCCATGGCCGGCGGTACCAGCTGGCGGGTCCCCGGGCCTTCACCTGGGACGAGGTCATCTACCGGCTCACCGAGATCCTGGGGATCCCTTTCGTCGAAGCCCGGCCGGGAGGGATACCCACCCGCTACGAGTTCGATCTGACACGCGCGATGCAGGAGCTGGGTTTCCGGCCCGAGTACGACATCGTGCGCATGATCGTCGATGCCCTTTCCCATCGCCGGGGGGAGCCGACGGGCGTCGTCCCTACACACCAGAGCCGGGCGGCCGCAGGAGAGAGGAAGGCATGGGGAGTGACCGGGAGCAGTTGAAGGACTCCGTCTGCGCCTCCGTCGAGGCCAGCCGTGAGCGCATCGTCTCCCTCGGAGAGTCGGTGATGGACGAGCCGGAGGTCGGGTTCAAGGAGCACCGCACCGCCGACCGGGTGAAATCGATATTCGAGGAGGCGGGCCTGCCCTTCGAGGAGGGCCTCGCCCTCACGGGAGTGCGGGCGGTCCTGGAGGGAGGGCGGCCCGGGCCCACCGTCGCCCTCATGGGCGAGCTGGACGCCCTGGTCCTTCCCGGCCATCCGCGCGCCGACGGAACGACCGGCGCGGCCCACGCCTGCGGCCACAACGCCCAGATCGCCGGTCTCGCGGGTGCCGCCCTGGGTCTGGCCGCGTCGAACGTCGCCCGGCAGCTGTCCGGGCGCGTCGTGTTCTTCGCCGTTCCCGCCGAGGAGTACGTGGAGATCGACTACCGTCTCGACCTCGTGCGCCGCGGCCGGACCACTTTCCTGGCCGGCAAGCCGGAACTGCTGCAGCTGGGCGCCTTCGACGACATCGACATGGCGGTGATGATCCACTCGGGAAGCGCCGACACCCTGGAAGGCTCCTACGCTCTGTCCGAATCGTCGAACGGCTTCCTGGCCAAGAGCGTCCGCTTCCGCGGCAAGGCCGCGCACTCCGGGCTGGCGCCCGAGCGGGGGGTGAATGCCCTGAACGCCGCGAACCTCGCTCTCACCGCCATCAACGGCCAGCGGGAGACCTTCCGGGACGAGGACTGCGTGCGCGTCCATCCCATCCTCACCAAGGGCGGGGACATCGTCAACATCGTCCCCGCCGAGACGCGCCTGGAGACTTACGTGCGGGCGCGCACCGACCCGGCCATGGAGGACGCCGCTGCCAAGGTCGACCGCGCCCTCAAGGGCGCGGCCATGGCCTTCGGGTGCTCGGTGGAGATCGAGACCCTGCCGGGGTACCTGCCTCTTGCCAACGACCCCGGGCTGGCCTGCCTGTTCCGCCACAGCGCCGGACGCCTGTTCGGCGAGGACGAATACCAGGCCCTTGGCCACGGCGGCGGGTCCACAGACGCGGGAGACCTGAGCCAGATCATGCCGGTCCTGCACCCGGTGATGACCGGGGCCCGCGGTGCGGCCCACGGCGTGGACTGGCACATCGCCGATGCCGAGGCCGGGTACATGGCGCCGGCGAAGACGCTGGCCATGATGGCCGTCGACCTGCTCGCCGACGACGCCGAGGGGGCCCGCCGGGTGCTGGCCGAGGCCCGGCCGCCGCTGACCCGGGAGGACTACCTCCGGCAGCAGAAGGCGCGGTTCCAGTCGGAGGTCTACGACCCCGAAGCCGCATGAAGGTCGCACCCCCGGCCAGGAGGCCGGCCGCGACTGCCCACGACCACCGACTACCAGTAGAGGAGGGGACGGAGATGCCGTATCGACTCGGGCTGGTTACCTACCAGCTGGCCAAGGACTGGGACGTGGAGGAGATCATCGCCAACTGCACCGAGACCGGCTTCGAGGGCGTGGAGCTGCGCACGACCCACGCCCACGGGGTCGAGGTCGAGCTCGACGCCGGGCAGCGTCAGGAGGTTCGGGCCCGTTTCGAAGGCTCGGCCGTGGCTCTGGTGGGGCTGGGCTCGGCCTTCGAGTACGACTCGGTGGACCCGGCCGAGCTGCGGAGCAACATCGAGGGCACCAAGGAGTACGCCCGCCTCGCCGCGGACGTCGGCGCCCCGGGGATCAAGGTGCGGCCGAACAGGGTGCACGACGACGAAGGCGTCCCTCGCGAGAAGACCTTCGAGCAGATCGGCCGGGCCCTGCGCGAGTGCGGAGAGTTCGCCGCCCAGCTCGGCGTCGAGATCCGTCTCGAGGTCCACGGCCGCGTCACCTGCGAGCCGGCGCATATCCGCACCATCCTCGACCACGCCGACCACGGCAACGTCTTCGCCTGCTGGAACTCCAACCCCCAGGACTGCGATGAGTCGGGCTCCATCGATGCCAACTACGCACTGCTGGAGAAGGAGATCCGTCTCGTTCACATCAACGAGCTGTGGAGCGGGTACCCGTGGTCCCGCCTCTTCCGCCTGCTGCGCGGCTCGGGCTATGAAGGCTTCACCCTCGCCGAGATCCCGCCGAGCCGGGACCCGCTGCGTCTGATGCGCTACTACCGCGCCCTGTGGCAGGCGAACGGAGCCGGCTGATGCCCGAGGTCGCCTACGTCAACGGTGCCTTCCTGCCCATCGAGCAGGCCGTGGTCTCCATCGAGGACCGTGGCTTCCAGTTTGCCGACGGCGTCTACGAAGTGGTCGCCACCTACGATGGCCGCCCGTACGCGATGGAGGAGCACCTGCGGCGGTTGGACCGCAGCCTGCGCGAGATCCGCATCGACTTCGACGTCAGCGGGATCCCGGACCTCGTGGAAGAGGGGATTCGGCGGTCGGGCTTCGACGAGACCCTGATCTACATCCAGGTCACCCGGGGCGCGGCTCCCCGCAACCACGAGTTCCCCGACCGTCCCCCGGAACCGACGGTGGTGATGACGGTGAAGCGGCTGGAGCGCCCTGAGTCGGACCTGTACGAGAGCGGCGTCAAGGTGATCACCACCCCGGACCTGCGGTGGAAGCGCTGCGACATCAAGTCGATCGCGCTGCTGCCGAACATCCTCGCCAAGCAGCAGGCCCACGAGGCCGGCGCCTACGAGTCCCTGCTGGTGGACGATCTCGGCCAGGTGACCGAGGGATCTTCGACCAGCGCCTTCATGGTCTCCGGTGGCGCCGTGTCCACCTCACCCGCCGGGCCTCACATCCTGCCCTCGATCACCCGCGGCATCCTCCTGGAGATCATCCGCGATCTGGGGATCCCGCTCCGCGAGAGATTCTGCCGGGTCGAGGAGTACCTGGCCGCCGACGAGGTCTTTCTCGCCGGAACGTCGACCGAGGCCATGCCCGTCGTGCAGGTCGACGACACCCGGATCGGCTCCGGCCGGCCCGGCCCCCTGACACTGCGGATCCGGGAGGCCTTCCTCTCCAGGGTCGGCTGAGCCCCGTACATCAAACGAGGGGAACCGGTCCTCCGGTCCCCCTCGCCAGTCCTTCAGGGCCGATTCCGATCAGTGGATGACGACCATCTTGGTCTCGGTCATCTCCTGGATCGTGTACTTCGGCCCCTCCTTGCCCATGCCCGACTCCTTCACGCCGCCGTAAGGCATCAGGTCCGCGCGCCACTGCGTGCCCCAGTTGATGTGGATGTTCCCGGACTCGACCTGCTGGGCGTACTTCAGGGCCCGGTCGATGTCCTGCGTGAAGATCGACGCCGACAGCCCGTAGTTCGTGTCGTTGGCCATGGCGATGGCCGCATCGATGTCGTCCACCCGCGTCAGTGCAACGGCGGGGCCGAAGATCTCGTCGCAGGAGACGCGCATGGCGGGGGACACGTCGGCCAGGATCGTGGGCTGATGGAGGGTGCCCTCGCGCCCTCCGCCGGTGACGAGGCGAGCCCCGCCGGAGACCGCGTCGGAGATCCAGCCCTCCACCCTCTCGGCATCGGACTCGCGGATCATCGGCCCCATGGTGGTCCCGTCCTTCAAGGGGTCGCCGGTGGACAGGCCTTCCACCTTGGGGGTCAGGGCGTCGATGAAGTCTCCGTACACGGTGCCCTCCACGAGAATGCGCTGCGCCGAGATGCATACCTGGCCGGCGTTTGCGAACCCCGAGGAGGTCACGCCCTCGGCGACCTTGTCCAGATCGGCGTCGTCCATGACCACCACGGGCGAGTTCGACCCGAGCTCCATGGTGACCCGCTTCAGGCCGGCGGTCCTGCAGATGTGCTCACCCACGTCCCGGGAGCCGGTGAAGGAGATCTTGCGCACCCGCTCGTCGGAGGCGATGGCGTCTCCTATCGCTGCGCCCGATCCGGTGACCACGCTCACCGCCTCCGGCGGGAAGCCGGCGTCGAGCATGATCTCCACCAGCTTGACACCCGACAGGGGCGTGTCGCTGGCCGGTTTGAGGAGCACGGCGTTCCCCGCGGCCAGGGCCGGCCCGACCTTGTGGCAGACCAGGTTCAGGGGAAAGTTGAACGGCGTGATCGCCGCCACCACGCCGCACGGCACCCTCAGGGTGAAGCCGAACTTCCCGGCCCCGTTGGAGGCGGCGCCCAGGTCGAGGGTTTCTCCCGTCAGGCGCTTGGCCTCCTCCGCCGACAGGGTGATCGTCTCCTGGGCCCGCGCCGCTTCGCCCATGCCCTCCGGGAGGATCTTCCCCTCCTCGAGAGTGATGGTGCGGCCCAGGTCGTCCAGGCGCTCGGTCATCAGGTCGGCGGCCTTGTGCAGCAGCTCGTAGCGCTCGAAGGCGGGCATCCGCCGCATGATCTCCGCCCCGCGCACCGCGGTCTCGATCGCTTCGGTCACGTCGCCGGCCCCCGCCCTTGGCACGGTGTCGACGACGGAGCCGTCGAAGGGATTGAGGACCTCGATCTCATCCTCCTTGCCGATCCACTGGCCGCCCACATGCATCTTCATGGCTTTGATCCTGTTGCTGAGGTGGTCGTTTTCGCGAAGACGCGAAGGAAGATAGTCACTCCGTCGATTCGAGGTCGAGGTGCTCCGCGTGGACCCTGCTCGGGCCGATCGTCAGCATTCCCGCCAGCCGGGGCTTCCCGAACCGCTTGCGCCCCGCGCTGGCCGGGTTGAAGTAGAGGACGGGGGTCTCGGGCGGACCCGCCCCCTGCAGGAAGGGGATGTGGCTGTGACCGAAGATGACGACCCTGGCGCCGGGCGGCAGCGGGTCTTCGGAGGTCCCGCCGCCGGGCGGCGTGAAGATGTGGGTCATGTAGATCGAGACGCCGGCGACCGAGAGGCTGATCGACTCGGGGAGGTGTGCGAGACCGGGACCCTCGTCGACGTTGCCCCGTACAGCGATCACGGGGGCGACGTTGGACAACTCTTCGAGGATCGACGGGTTCCCCACGTCGCCGGCATGGAGAATGAGGTCGACTCCGGCATAGAGCCGCGGCACCCGCGGATCCAGGAACCCGTGGGTGTCGGAGACGACGCCGGCCCGCATGCGGCTCAAGGATCCATGGCGCACCGGAATCCGATGCGCGGTCCCTTGTCGCGCGGTTTCCCGAAGGCCCGCATGGCGATGCGGATCTGGTGCGAGGGGGATTTGTAGGACCCTCCCTTGACCACCTTCTTGGTTCCGGTGGACGGCCCCGTCGGATCACGGATCGCCTCCTTGCCTCCGCCGGGGTCCCGGGCTTCCGCCAACTGGCGGTAGTAGTACACCGCGTACCAGTCGTGGACCCACTCCTCGGCGTTGCCCGCCATGTCCATGATGCCGAAGGGACTCACCCCGTCGGGATAGGAGCCCACCGGCGCCGTCCACGTATGGCCGTCCTGGTCGTGCCCGGTCCTGGGGCGGTAGTTCGCCCACCAGATGCCGTTGGAGTAGGGATGCCCCTCGCCCCAGGGATACTGCCGGTACTCCCTCCCCCGGGCGGCGTACTCCCACTCCGCCTCGGTGGGCAGGCGCTTCCCCGCCCAGTGGCAGTACGCGTAGGCGTCGTACCAGTTGAGCCCGACCGCCGGTAGCCGGTCCCCACGCAGGTCGTCGTTCAGGTAGCGCTGCCTGTGCTCCAGGTTCTCCGGCTGATCGGGATGGCTCCACTTGCGGCCGTGGGCGGCGACATCGTCGAGGAAGCGCCCGTACTGGGCGTTGGTCACCTCTTGCTTGTCCAGGTAGTAGGCGCTGAGGTGCACCTCGTGCTCGGGCCGCTCGGCGACATAGGTGAGCAGGTGGCCGTCCGGTGCCTGGCTGACCTCCTCCTCGCGACCCCCCATGGGGAAAGCGCCCTCCGGGATGAGGACCATCACCGAGCCGTCGTCGGCGGTGATCACGGGGTCGGGGCCGCAGCCGAGAACGACGAAGCCGGCCAGGGCCAGGAAGAGATGGCGGAGGCGATGTCCTCCTGTCATCGTGCGAAGTCTCCTTGGGTTGGCGTGATCAGGATGTAGAATGATGGCGCCCCCTCAAGGTTCCCGAAAGCTACCACCCGAGGCGCTCCCGAAGGGGGATCGGACGGCCGGAGTCGTCGGAGAGCCGGGACGCCGGGGAGGAGACGCGCGTGAGGCGGCTTGCCGCCAGCAGCGCAGCGAGGGACGGGAGGACGGCGAGCAGGTCGGGGGGCCATCCGGGGGGAAGGGTGTACATGAAGAGCAGCCAGGAGGCGAATCCGGCGAGGATCGCGGCGAGGGACCCGACGGCGTTCGCTCCTTTCCACCAGATGCCGGCGGTCAGCGGCACGAAGAGGGTGGCGAGCAGGACCGACCAGGAGTCGACCATCAGGTCGTAGACCGAGGTCCGATGCAGGGCCAGCAGGAGGGCGAACACCCCGAGGACGACGACGGAGAGACGGGAGGCCAGCAGGCAGGTCCTCTCCGTGACCTGGGGCCGCAGCGCCCGGAGCAGATCCCAGCCGATCACGCTCGAAGGCGCCAGCAGGGCGCTGTCGGCGCTGGACAACAGAGCCGAGACCAGGGCGCCCATGAACAGCACCAGGGCCGCCGCGGGCAGGTACCGCTGGGCGATCTCCATCATCACCAGGTCGGGGTCGGCCAGGTCGGGGATGAGCACGGCGCCCGCCATGCCGAGCAGTACCGGCAGCAGACCGACGGTCAGGTAGATCAGCCCCGACAGGTAGGCGCTGCGCACGGCCACGCGGTCGTCACGACTCGACAGGCTGCGTTGGATCAGGTCCTGTCCGGCGAGGTTCCCGAGGCCGATGACCAGCCACTCGCGGGCATAGCCGAACCACTCGGTGGCGCCGGCTTCCCGGGGATAGAGGTGGAAGCGCTCCTCCGGGATCCGCGCGGCGATCGCCGCCCATCCCCCCATGTCGTGCAGGAGCAGAGGCGTGATCACGACCATGCCGGCGATGAGCACGGCGAGCTGCACGAAATCGGTCAGGGTCACCGCCCACATGCCGCCGGCGAAGGTGTAGACCAGGACCACGGCGGCCCCCACCAGGATGGCTACCGTGGGATCCAGCCCGGTCAGGGATTCCAGGATGACGCCGAAGGCGACCATGAGCGCCGCCACCCAACCCACGTAGGCCGGAACGGTGCACACGCTGGCCAGCAGGCCGGAGCGCACGTCGAAGCGGCGCGTGAAGAAGGAGGCCACGGTCATCACCCCGGCGCGGCGCAGGGCCCGGAGGTAGAAGGCCCCGGCCAGGAACAGGCACAACGCGGCGCCGAAGGGATCGGCGATGACGGCGAGAAAGCCGCCCTCGTAGGCGGCGCTGGCGGCGCCGATGCACAGGCCCCCGCCGAACCAAGTGGCCGACAGGGTCGCCGTGGCCAGCGGCAGGGACAGCCTGCGGCCGGCCACCAGGTAGTCGGCGGAGCTTGCGACGCGGCGGCTGGCGTAGATCCCGACGGCGAGCATCACCAGCAGGTACAGGCCAAGACCGGTCATCACGAACATGTCGGCATTATAAGAAAACCGGGGAAGCGGGCCGCAGGGCCCTCGGCTCCCCCTCGCGCGGTGACCGATGGCGGCCCCCGCCATCCACGGATGGCGGAGTTGGCGGTTCCCGCCGATTCGCAACGTCACATGACTTTCCGTTCGTCTCCAGGCAGTACTTGATAAAAGATTGAAGGAGATAACGTTAGGATTCCATCAGAGCCTTCGTAGTGGTCCTGGCACCGCTCTTGCTCAGCAGGGATGACAGGTCCCGGACCCCTCGGTGGAGGGGGGGGCACGGAAGGGTTAGTTTTCCACAACTTGGCTACGAGAGAGGCGAGCGATGGCAAAGGGCATGTTCGCGCGCATGGCAGACATCCTGCGATCCAACATCAGCGAGGCCCTCGACCGCGCCGAAGAGCCCGAGAAGCTCATCCGGCAGATGATTCGCGAGATGGAGGAGGCGGTGAACAAGGCCACCGCCTCGGTGGGCACGGCGGTGGCCAACCAGAAGCGGCTCGAGCGTCAGCACGACGAGCGCGCCGCCCAGTGCGAGGAGTGGCAGCGGCGGGCCGAGCGCGCCGTCGAAGCCGGCGAGGACGACCTGGCCCGGCGCGCCCTCGAGCGCCGGGCGGTCCTGCAGCAGGCCGCCGCCGACCTGGCCCCGGCCCTGGAGGAGAGCCGCCGCACGGCAGAGCAGCTGCGCGAGCAACTCCGGGAGCTCAAGGGCAAGCTCGAGGAGGCCCGGACGCGTCAGGGGACCCTGATGGCCCGCCACCGGGCCGCCGAAGCCCGCAAGCGCCTGGCGCAGTCGATGCACGGCCTCGGAGACGACGCCTTCTCCAGCTTCGAGCGTTTCGAGCAGCGGGTGGAGGACACCGAGGCCGAAGCCGAGGCCCACGCCGAGGTCGCCGATGATCTGGGCGAGGTCGAGCGGCGGGTGCGGGACATGGACCGGTCGGCGGCGGTGGAAGATGAGTTGAAGGCCCTCAAGGACCGGCTCCTGCGCGAGCGCGAGCAGGCTTCGGGGAGCGCGTGAGGGAGTGAGACCGATGGGCACCCCCTTGGAGGGATGGCTCCGACGCGCGGGATCCCTGCTGTTCAGGGCGGCGTCGGCCCTGCTCCTGTCGGTGGGCCTGGGGCTGATCCTCTACGGGATGGGTCAGCGCATCGACCACGACGACTGGCAGGAGCCGCTGTCCATCGGGGTCCCCGTCTTCGCCCTCGGGGCCGCGGCCTGGTTCTGCTCCGGACGCCTCGCCGCCTCTGCCCGGCAGGCCCGCGCCCGGCGCATGGAGAACCGCATCCTGCGGCTGGCGCGAGAGCGCTTCGGCCGGCTCACGGTCATCGAGGCCGCCGTCGAGACCGGTCTCACCGCCGCCGAGACCGAGTCGATCCTTCGGGGCTTGGCCGATGGCGGATTCGTGGAGATCGAGGTCAACGAAGCCGGGGTCATGAGCTACCGTTTCCCCGAGGTCATCTACTCGTCGAGAGGCGAACGTTCCGCCTTGTGAGACAGCCCCGAAAGGACTGCGCCCCATGAGGATTCCGACGATTTTCCACTGGCCCACGCCATGGTTCTGGGTCGGCCTGACGATATTGCTGCTTGGTCTGGTGGGGGATTCTCCGGCCATGGCGGTCGCCGCCGTGATCGTCCTCGCCGCAAGCGTGGCCCACGTCGCCAGGGGCAAGGCCGCCCGGCCGCGCCCCGAGGGCCACTGGGACGACGCGAGAGTCGGAGAGCCCCCGGGGCTGGACCAGCGCCTCACCGAGATCGAGCGGCGTCTCACGGACACGCAGGACGTGATGATCGCCCTGAGCGAGAAGATGGACCGCTGGGAGCGGGAGGGGATGTCCCCGGCCCCGGCTGGGGCCGCCGACAGGGGGACGGAGTAGAGATGCTCGTCAGGATCTTCGCCGGGGCCCTCCTGCTTCTGGGCGCGGCCTCTGCCGTCAGCTTTCTCGTGGGAGCCTTCCCCGTCATCCTCCTCCCCTGGGACGGATTCCATGGCCCCCCTGGGGGGTTCGGAGTCTCGGGCTGGTTCGGTGATGCCCTCGGGGCCATCGTGCTGGTCACGCTCTTCGGCGTCCTGCTCAATGGGGGTTACTGGATCCACGTCCATCTGGAAGACCGCAGAGCCCGCACGAAGGGCGCGCTGCCCGAAGGGGACGTGGCCCGGCGGCTGGACGAGCTCGAGGCCCGCACCCGGGACGTCCTCGACGTGATGATCGCCTTGAGCGAGAAGATGGACCGCTGGGAACGGCAAGGCGCGCCCGCCGCCGCCGACCGCACCCCCGGGAATTGAGGAGGAGCGCGATCATGCTTGTCAGAATACTCGGCGCCGCCCTGCTGGCCGTGGGCGTCGTCCTCGCCCTGGACATGCTGCTGGGGGTGCTCTGGTCGATCCTCTCGGTGGCCTTCGTCGCCGTCCTCCTCTGGGGCGGATGGAGACTGCTGAAGTCGTGACCTCCGCGGCCTCGGCCGGCCAGCGGGCCCTTCTGGAAGAGGGTCGCCGGCTCTTCCGCCAGGGCCGTCACCCCGAGGCCCGCCAGATCCTCCAGCGGGCCCTGGAGCCCTCCTCGGAGCAGGCCCCCGGGAACGGTGCCGCCGAGATGCTCTTCCTGCGGGGGATGTGCCACCTGCAGGAGGGCGCCGAGGCCGACGGCGTGGAGGACCTGGAAGCGGCCGCCGGCCAGGGCTGGCTGGAGGCTCGGTTCCAGCTCGCCCAGCACTACGCGGCCAAGGGCCGACGCGGCGATCTGCGCCGGCGGGCCATCTCCCACCTCCGGCAGGTCCTGGCGGCCGACGCCGACGATCCCAGCCTCGCCGCCGGCCGCGACCGTGTCTGCTTCGCCCTGGGCGGCCTCTACGCCGAAGGCGACGAGCCCGGCGACGTCGACCGCGGCATCGCCGCCTACCGCCAGGGCCTCTCCGTCAACCCCCTCTCCGCCGTCGGGCACAACAGCCTGGGACAGCTCCTGATGCGCTTCGAGCCCCTCGGCGCCCTCGGCGAGTTCAAGGTGGCCCTGCAGCTGGACCCGGACCTCCGGGCCGCCTGCGGCAACCTCGCCCGCCTCCTGGTCGAGCGCATCCCCCCGCGGGAGCTGGCCGCCGAGTACGCCCGCATCGTCGAGGAGTTCGAGGAGCGGGCCCCCCACGTGCTCGCCCGCCTGTCCCAGGAGCTGGTGGAGCTGGGGCGCGAGCAGGCCTATCGCGGCCTGTACACCAAGGGCCACCAGCTGAAGAACCTGATCGGCCTCGTGGGCAGCCGGCTGCGTCGGCTGACCCGCAAGCTGCCTTGCGAGGACGGCGCGGCCGCGGAGCTGCGCCAGGTCGAGCAGGAGCACGCCCGCCTTTACGATGAATGGGTGGGCTATCTGTCGGCCATGACCCCCGACCGGGTCGTCACCGGCCTGGTCGATCCCGCCCGGGTCGCCCGCCGGGTGGTGGAAGCCCTCGGCGCCGACACGCAGGTCGCGTTGGGAATGCGGGTGCAGGAGGGAGTGCCGCGGATCGAGGCGGACGAGCGCCTGCTCCGGGAGGCGGTGACCAACCTGTGCCTCAATGCCATACAGGCCGTCTCGGGGGAGGCCTTGCCGGGGGAGGTCTCCGTCGGCGTCGGTTTCGACGTCCACGGGGTGTTCATCGAGGTGGAGGATTCCGGGCCGGGCATCCCCGCCGACGTGATCGACCACGTCTTCGATCCGGGGTTCACCACCCGGAGCCAGGGCAACGGCTACGGTCTCGCCATCGCCCAGCGGATCGCCCAGGCCCACCACGGCGACCTCCGGGTCAAGAGCCGCGTCGGCCGAGGCACCGTGTTCCGCCTCGACCTGCCGGTCAACTACGAAGCCGAGAGCCGGGTCGGCGGGGAGGTTCTGTGAGCGAGCGGGGCCGCGTCCTCATCGCCGACGATCAGCCGGAGGTGCGCGAGTTGCTGGCCGAGAAGCTGCGGGCCCGGGGCAAGGAGGCCGAGGTCTTCCACACGGGGAGGGAGTTGCTCGACCACCTGGCCGCCCATGGCGAAGGGGTGGAGCTGGCCGTTCTCGACCTCGACTTCGGCGCTGCCGAGCCCGATGGCCTGGCGGTCCTCAAGCGGGTGAGGCGGCTCTGCCCGGAGCTGCCGGTGATCATCCTCACGGGCAAAGGGTCCGTCGACTCCGCCGTTGCCGCCGTGCAGGAGGGCGCCGCCGACTACATCGAGAAGGACCTCTACGTGGAGGACAAACTCGAGCTCGGCATGGAGAAGGTCGAGCGCATGCTCCATGTGCTGCAGGAGAACGCGCGGCTGCGGGCGGAGAACGAAACCCTCGACCGCGACAACCTCTACTACCGCTCGGAGCTGGGAGCCCGCTACCACATCGTCCAGGCCAGCGGCCGCGTGGAGCAGATCCTGCGGCAGGTCCAGCAGGTGGCCTCCATCCCGCGGCCCGTTCTCGTGCGGGGAGAGCGGGGGACGGGCAAGGAGCTGATCGCCGCGGCCCTGCACTACGGGGGCAGCCGCGCCGAGCGGCCCTTCGTCAAGCTGAACTGCTCGGCCCTCTCCGAGACCCTGCTCGAGTCGGAGCTCTTCGGCCACGAGCGGGGGGCCTTCACCGGCGCCGGCGACACCCGTCGGGGGCGTTTCGAGACCGCCGACGGCGGTACCCTGTTCCTCGACGAGATCGGCAACACCAGCCTCGAGTTCCAGAAGATCCTGCTGCGCGTCATCGAGTACCAGGAGTTCGAGCGCATCGGCGGCTCCCGCACGATCCGCGTGGACGTGCGCATCGTGGCAGCCACCAACGCCGACCTCGAGAGCGAGATCGAGGCGGGCCGCTTCCGCGCCGATCTCTACGACCGCCTGCGGTTCACCGAGATCTCCCTGCCGCCCCTGCGCGACCGGCGCGAGGACATCCGCCCCCTGGTGGCGTTCTTCTCCCACCAGCTGTCCGAGGAAGTCGCCTCGATCCCGGAGCGCCCCTTCGACGAGCCCAGCCTGGCGGTCCTGGAGTCCTATGCCTGGCCGGGCAACGTGCGGGAGCTGAAGTTCGCCGTGGAACGAGCCCTGTGCGTGGCCCGGGAGGACCGGGTGACGGTCTCCGACCTGCCGCCCGAGATCGTCGGCGAAAGCGGATCCGCCCTCATCGGGAGGGCGCGCCTGCCCGGGACCTTCGACGAGCAGATGGCCGCCGTCGAGAGAGGCCTGCTGCTCGCCGCCCTCGAGCGCAGCGGCCACAGCCAGAAGGACGCCGCGGCCTCCCTCGACCTGACCTACGACCGTTTCCGCCACCTCCTGCGCAAGCACGGACTCACCCGGGCGTGATCGTCCATCCGGCCGAGTGAGGGCCGACCCGACGCGGGGCGTTCTCCACGATTCGGACGCCCGGCGGGGCTCCCACCTTGACGCGGGTCCCCCTCACGCCTTCTTAGCGGGGTTCCCGCCGCAGCGCCTCCAACCGCGTAGAAGGCGATGATGGAGAAGCAGTTCAAGGTCGAGACCTTCCTCGGCGGCGACCTGGCCGAGCTCTACGAGGCCGTCATGGAGCAGTTCGAGGCCTCCGGCTTCTCGAGCCTCTCCGAGATGAACCAGGCGCTGCTGCGCACCGGGCTGCTGCTGCACCTGACGATGCTGACCTCCATGGGTGCGGTCGCCGACGAGCAGCGGCGGCTCCGGTTGGAGGAACTGGCCGAGAAGGTGGGCCGGGAGAACCTGATGTGGGAGGTGGTGGAGCTGGCCCGGCGCCACTGGAAGGAGGGGGGGGCCGGCAGTATCGACCTGCAGGCCTGAGACCGAGCCTTCGGGATCTGCGCCCACATAGCATAACATGCTGAATTGACTGGAGTTATGATCCGAATCGGCAATTTGACAGGGGGGCGCGGGGCCCGTACATTCCTGCCACTCTGATGGGAATGTACTCCGTGTCGGAAGCCTACAACGAGACCGTCCTCGACCACTACCGGAACCCCCGGAATGTGGGCGTTCTCAAAGACGCCAATGCCGTCGGCAAAGCGGAGAATTCGGCTTGCGGAGACGTTCTCCACCTCTACTTGGCCATCGACGGAGGCCGGGTGGTCGACTCGCGCTTCCAGACCTTCGGATGCGCGGCCGCCATCGCCGCCGGCTCGAGGCTGACCGAGATGGTCACCGGCGCCACCCTCGACGAGGTACGGGCCATCCGCCGGCGAGACGTGGTCGAAGCCCTCGGCGGACTTCCGCCGATGAAGGTCCATTGCTCGGTTCTGGCCGAGGACGCCCTTCGCGACGCACTCGAAGCGTACGAGCACTGAAGCTCCCCGGAACGACAAACCGACAACCTCCACGAAAGGACGCCTTCCATGGCTTACACACTGCCTGATCTGCCGTATGCACACGACGCGCTTGAGCCCGTGATCGACGCGAGGACGATGGAGATCCACCACGGCAAGCACCACAACACCTACGTCACGAACCTGAACAACGCCCTCGAGGGCCACGACGCTCTGTCCGCAAAGAGCGTCGAGGCCTTGATCCGCGACCTCGACTCGGTCCCCGAAGAGATCCGCACCGCCGTGCGCAACAACGGCGGCGGACACGCCAACCACAGCCTTTTCTGGCAGCTCATGGCTCCCGAAGGGGGCCGCGGGGAGCCTTCCGATGGTCTGAGAGCCGCCGCCGAGTCCGCCTTCGGATCGCTGGATGCCCTGCACGAGGAGTTCGCCAAGGCCGGTACGACCCGCTTCGGCAGCGGCTGGGCCTGGCTGGTGGTCAAGGACGGCAAGCTGGCCATCCTCAGCACCGCCAACCAGGACAACCCCACCATGACGGGCGACGGAACGCCGATCCTCGGCCTCGACGTCTGGGAGCACGCTTACTACCTGAACTACCAGAACCGCCGTCCCGATTACATCGAGGCGTGGGCCGGCATCATCAACTGGAACGAGGTCAACCGCCGCTTCAGCGCAGCCATGTAAGCCCCGCGCCGGGAGCCCGCCCGGGTTCCCGGCGATCACCCATCGGCGGCCTCGCGCCGCCTCACCAGAAAAGGGCTTGCCATGGCGATCCATCCCGGTGATCCGGCTCCGGATTTCACCCTGAAGAACACGGACCTGGAGGAGGTGACCCTCTCCTCCCTCCGGGGCCGAAACGTCGTCCTCCTGTTCGTGCCGCTGGCCTTCACCGGCGTGTGCACACAGGAATTCTGCGAGGTCTCCCGCGGGATCTCGGCCTACTCCGCCCTCGACGCCGAGGTCCTCGGCATCAGCGTCGACAGTCCCTTCGCGCAGAAGGCCTGGGCCGAGCAGGAGGGGATCACCATCTCCCTGCTGAGCGATTTCAACAGGGAGGTCTGCGGCGCCTACGGTGCCCGGTACGAAGATCTGCTGGGCATGGTCGGCGTGGCCAAGCGTTCGGCCTTCGTCATCGACAAGGAGGGGACCGTCCGGTACGCCTCCGTCTCCGATGACGCCAAGGTCCTGCCCGACTTCGAGGCGGTGAAGGCCTGCCTCGAGTCGTTGTAGTCACAGGAACCTTCCCAAGGCCCAGGCCACGCCGCGATGCGCGCTGAAGGGACAGGCCGCCCCTTGGCGGCTCCCGCAGAGGTCCACGACTCGACCTCTCTGGCCGGTACCCGGCTCCCCGGACAGGGCTGCGCCGACACGTCGGCCCTTGCCACTGCTCTCGACGAGTCTCACCGCGACCTCCTCGACGGGGAGTTCTGGCGCACGATCCCCGCCTACGCCGGTCTGGGTGCTGACGAGTTCCACGATCACCGGTTCCAGAGCCGGAACTGCGTCTCCAGCCTCCAGAAGCTGCGTCAGGTTCTGCGCGGCCTCGTCTCCGAGGCGTTCTACGCCGATGTCGAAGCGGGTCTGCGCAGATCGACGATGAGCCTGCGCATCTCGCCGTACTTGATGTCTCTGGTCGACTGGTCGGCGCCTGACGTCGATCCGATCCGCATCCAGTTCCTGCCTCTCGGCTCGCGGCATGAGGCCGATCACCCGGAGCTGGCCCTCGACTCCCTCAACGAACAGGCCGATTCACCCGTGCCCGGGCTCACGCACCGGTACCACGACCGGGCCCTGTTCCTGGCCCTGGACACCTGTCCCGTGTACTGCCGCTTCTGCACCCGTTCCTACTCGGTGGGCCTCGACACCGCCGGCGTTGACAAGGTCCACTTCGGGGTCAGCCGCGAGCGCTGGGAGCAGGCCTTCGACTACATCCGCCGCACTCCCGCCATCGAGGACGTGGTCGTCAGCGGCGGCGACATGTACAACCTCAAGGCCGAGCAGGTCGAGTTGCTGGGCAGAACCCTCCTCGACATCGAGCACGTACGCAGGTTCCGCTACGCCACCAAGGGCCCGGCGGTGATGCCGCAAAAGCTGGTCACCGATCCCGACTGGGTGCGCGCACTTGCCGAGGTCGGCGCCGAGGGCCGCCGCCGCCACAAGGAGGTGGCCCTGCACACGCACTTCAACCACCCCGCCGAGATCACCGCCTTCACCCGCCGCGCCATGGAAGGGCTGATGGCGCAGGGCATGGTCGTCCGCAACCAGACGGTGCTGCAGCGCGGGGTGAACGACGACGCCGACACCATGCAGCTCCTGGTCCGGCGCCTGGGCTATCTGAACATCCATCCCTACTACGTCTTTCTGCACGACATGGTCCGCGGCGTCGAAGAGTTGCGCACGAGTCTGCGGACCGCCATCGATATCGAGAAGCAGGTACGCGGCGTCACCGCGGGTTTCAACCTTCCCGCCTTCGTTCTCGACACCATGGGGGGCGGGGGCAAGCGCGACGTCCACTCCTACGAGCGCTACGACCAGGAGACCGGCATCTCCGTCTTCACCAGTCCCGTGGTGAGGCCGGGGCAGCGGTTCCTGTTCTTCGACCCGCTGCACAGCCTCGGGCCGAATGCGCGCGCGCTCTGGTCCGATCCCGACTCCAGGGCCGGCATGATCGCCGAGGCCCTGCAGGACCAGGCCGCAGGAGCCAGATCCTGACGATGGGAGCCTGCCAGGCAGGTTTCCAGGGTGGAGAAGGGCCCCGCGAGGGCGCCTGCTCCCGGAAACGGAAGTGACGACAAAATGGACCCAAAGGCAGTCACTCTGCCCGCCGACCTGTGGCTGGCCGTCCTCTGCGGCCTCGGGTTGCTGCTGGTGGGCGTCGGCATCGGGTATCTCATCAGCCTCTATCTGCGGAGGCCCGATCAGAACCGTCTGGAGGAGGAAGCCGAGGCCAGGGCCGTGCGCCGCCTCGCCGAGCAGGAGCGCGCCCAGCGTCTGACATTTCTCGAGGAGAAGGACGGCTGGTACAAGCTGAAGGCCGATCAGGAGAACCAGTTGGAGACGGCCCTCGAAGAGCAGGGCCGCCGGGAGAAGGACCTGGCCACCCGGGAGCGGGAGATCGACACCCGGCGGCAGGAGGTGCGCAAGGAGTGGAGCCGCTTCAAGAACCAGGAGCGGCGCCTCAACTCGAGGGAGCGCAGCCTCCGGTCCAGCGAGGTGGAGATCGAGTCGCTGCAGCGGGAGTACCGGGAGAAACTGGAGCTCGCGGCCAATCTCACCGAGGACGAGGCCAAGGAGCAGCTCCTCGAGCACCTGTCCGGCAAGGTGCGGGCCCGGGCGGCGGCCATGATTCGGGCCGAGAGAACGCGGGCCCGGGAGGAGGCGGACCGGGAGGCGCGCAAGATCGTCGCCCAGGCTATTCAGCGCTGCGCCGTGGAGGAAGCGGAGCAGGCGGCCACCTCCACACTGACGATCCCCAGTGAGAGCCTCAAGAGTCGGATCATCGGCAAGGAGGGCCGCAACGTGCGCGCCTTCGAGAACGCCACGGGCGTCAAGGTCGTGGTCGACGACACGCCCGACACGGTGTTGCTCTCCTCCTTCGATCCCCTTCGCCGCGAGGTGGCGGCGCGCTCGATGGAGCGCCTGGTTCGCGAGGGCGGGTTCACCCCCAACCGGATCGAGGAGGTGGTGGCCGAGGCCCGCCGCCTCGTCGACAAGGAGATGGAGGAAGCGGGTCACCGCGCCCTCGGCAAGATCGGGGCGAGCGACTATCACGCGGATCTGCCCGCTGCGGTGGGGCGGCTCAAGTTCCGCTCCAGCTACGGACAGAACCAGCTCCAGCACTGCCTGGAGGTGGGACAGCTCGCGGGGCTCATGGCCCAGGAGATCGGCCTCGACGCCACTCTCGCCCGGAGGGCCGGGCTGCTGCACGACATCGGCAAGACCGTGAGCCGGGAGATGGAGGGCTCGCACATCGAGCTCGGAGTGGAGATGGCGGAGCGCTTCGAAGAGCACCCGGTGGTACGCGAGGTCATCGCCGAGAGCCACGAGGATCACGAGCGCGTCGATCCGATCTGCTTCCTGGTGAAGGCCGCCGACGCCATCTCCTCGGTCCGCCCGGGAGGCCGCCGGGAGGACTTCGAGGGCTACGCGCGCCGGATCATGAAGCTGGAGGAGATCGCCACTTCCTTCGAGGGGGTGAAGGACGTCTACGCCATCAACGCCGGACGCGAGATCCGCGTCATGGTGCGCGGCGAGCAGGTGAGCGACGACGACGCCGAAATCCTGGCCTTCCACATCGCCGAGCGCGTGAAGAACGAGCTGACCTTCGCCGGCGAGGTGAAGGTGATGGTCGTCCGCGAGACCCGCGCCGCCCGGAGCACCAGCCTGCGGCCCCGCGGACCACGAGGCGGCAACGCGAGGTCGAGGCGCCGGGCCCGCGATCCCTCCCCCCGCAACGGACGGCATGCTCGCAACGGACAGCCCCGGCCCGGCGGGTAGAGCCCCGGGGTCTTCTTGGCGACGGTGAGCAAGAGGGGCTACGGACTCTTCGCCGGCCTTTGGCGGACGATCGGCCGCCTGGCGTCCAGACGGACTCCTGTGGCCGGACGCACGTCGGCCTGCGCCACGCCCCTCAGAGGGACTCCGCGCTTGCGCCAACGCTCCGACGGACGCCCCCGGTGCGTCGCCTGCGCCCTTTGCGCCGCCGCCTGCCCGTCGGACTGCATTCGCATCGAAGCCTCCGCGCCGCCCTGGGTGGAGGAGGCCGACGTGCCGGCCACCAGTGAACGCTGGCCCGCCGTCTTCGAGCTCGATCTGGGGCGCTGCCTGCTGTGCGGTCTGTGCGAATCGGCCTGCCCCGAGGAGGCCATCTCCCTCGACCCGCAGGGCCCCGAGCCGGTGGCCGCTGAGCGCGCGTCTCTTCGTCTGGGGCGCGATGCCCTCCTGCGGCGGTGACACGGCTCGCCATCCTCGGCAGCACCGGCTCCATCGGGACGACGACCTTCGAGGTTCTCGAGGGTTTGCGCCGCCAGGACGGGGACGCGGAGTGGGAGGTCGTGGCCCTGGCGGCGGGGCGCCGCGTCGAGGAGCTGATCCACCAGGCGAGGGAGTGGTCTCCCGGTCTCGTCTGCGTGGCCGCGAGCGCCGACGCCCGCAGGGCCAGGAAAGAGCTGCCCGGCGTTGAGGTCCTCTCCGGGGGACAGGGGCTGTGCGATCTGGTCGCCGACGGCCGGGTGGATGTCATCGTCAACGGGCTGGTGGGGGCCGTGGGGCTCCCGCCGACGGTGAGCGCCCTGAAGGCCGGCAAGACCGTGGCCATGGCCAACAAGGAGCCCCTGGTCATGGCCGGGGGGCTGTTGCAGGAGGCCGCAAGGGAGGGAGGGGGAGAGCTCCTGCCCGTGGACAGCGAGCCCAGCGCCCTCTGGCAGTGCCTGCGGGGAGAGCGTGAGGAGGACGTCTCCCGGTTGATCCTGACCGCCTCGGGGGGAGCCTTCCGCGACCGCAGCCGGTCGGAGCTTGCCAAGGTGACCCCCGCCGAGGCCCTCCAGCACCCGACCTGGCGGATGGGGCCAAAGATCACCGTCGATTCCGCGACCCTGATGAACAAGGGTTTCGAGGTCATCGAGGCCGCCTGGCTCTTCGGAGTGGACGTGAACCGCGTGGAGGTCGTGATTCACCGGGAGTCGATCGTTCACTCCCTGGTGGAGTTCACCGACGGCTCGATCCTGGCCCACCTCGGACGGACCGACATGAGCCTGCCGATCCAGTACGCCCTCACCCATCCGGTGCGCAAGCCGGGTCCCTTGCCGCGGCTCGATCTGGCCGAGGTGGGGGCCCTGCACTTCGAGGCCCCCGACCCGGAGCGAGTCCCGGGCCTGTCCCTGTGCCGCGATGCGGCGCGGGCCGGCGGCACCACCCCGGCGGCGCTGAACGCCGCCAACGAGGTCGCCGTCTCCGCCTTCCTCGAGGGACGGCTGGGCTTTCTGGAGATCCACGAGTTGAACCTGGCCGTCGTCGACAGCTGGGATCCAGGGCCGGCCACCGACCTCGAGACCGTCCTCGAAGCCGACCGCCAGGCGCGGACTCGGGCCGCGGAGCACCTGAGTCCTGCCACCGCCGGGACTCGCCGCTGAGGGAGAGAGGATGTCCGCAAAGAAGCCCAGGCCACCCGCCGAAGCACCCGCCCGGGACCCTGCCGCGCTCTACGAGGCATCCCACCGTGTGCTGCGCTTTCTCACCGGCGTGATGATCGTCGCTTTCCTCCTCATCGTGGTGCTCACCACGATCTCCACGGGCCCCTTCGTGCAGGTCACCGCCCGGGGGCTCTACTTCCTGATTCTCGCCGTCCCCGTCGCTTCCCTCGTCACCTGGATCCTGCGCCTGTGGGCCCAGAGGCGGGCCGCAGAACCCCGGTGAGCCGCGCCGCCTGAGCCGTCCCGGGGCCTTTCCCCTCCGGTCGATGGAAACCCTCACCGCCAAAGGGCACTTTCACGCCGCCCACCGGCAGCTCGACTACGACGGCAAGTGCGCCTACGTCCACGGCCATACCTGGCGGGGTTCCTTCGTCGTGCGGGCCGAGCGTTTCCCGCGTCTGGAGGGTATCGACATGTCCGTCGACTTCGGGGCCCTCAAGGAGATCTTCAGGAGTCTCGACCATCGCATGCTGGTCTCCCGCCGGGACGGGGTCTTTCTCGACAGCCGGCTCTTCGAGCCCGACGGGATCGTGCTGATTCCCGGCGCCAACCCGAGCGTCGAGAACGTCGCCCGGTACTGCATGGAGCGGGCGGTGGAAGCCCTGTCCAAGCTGTTCCCCGACCGGGGAATCGACTACGATTTGGAGGTCACCATCCAGGAGACGGACAACAATCTCTTTGCCTTGCGCCGGTCGGTGACCATCTGAACCATGCCTCGCGAAGCGCTGATGACCGTGGCCGAGGTCTCCGATTACCTCGCGTGCTCCGTGTCGCTGGTGAGAAGGCTGGCCCGGCGATCGGAGATCCCCCACTACCGCCTGGGCCGGCTCATGCGTTTCCGGCGCACCGATGTCGATGCCTGGCTCCAAGCGCGCCACGAGGGCAGTACCTCCCACGGCGGCCGCAGGTCCGCCGCCCACCCCGACCAGTTGTTCTTGTTCGAAGGCGATTCCGGGAGCCGCGCATGAGCTTCCGCGGCGATCCGGAGACGGGTCCGGCTCCCCGGGCCGCCGCCGGGCCGAAGGGCGGCGGCGGATGAAGGACGGCGGCATCGAGAGAGTGGCCGTTCTCGGCGCCGGGGTCATGGGCCGCCAGATCGCGGCGCTCATGGCCAACGCCGGACTCGAGGTCGACCTGCTCGACCTCCCCGAAGGCTCCGACGGGGCGGGCAGGGCGCGGGCCGGACTCGAGAGCCTGGGGCAGCTTCGGCCGAGCCCTCTCTTCCTGCCGGAAGCGGCGGAACGGATCCATCCCGGCTCCCTGAGCGGCACCCCGGACCTCGCCCGAGTCCAGTGGGTGGTCGAAGCCGTGGTCGAGGACCTCCAGATCAAGCGCTCCCTCTACGAGCGTATTCACCCGGGTCTGGGGTCATCCACGATGCTGACCAGCAACACCTCCGGCCTTTCCATCGCCGCCCTCGCCGAGGGCCTTCCGGCAGACCTGCGGCGCCGGTTCCTCGGCGTCCACTTCTTCAATCCGCCGCGCTACATGAAGCTCGTCGAGCTGATCCCGGGGCCCGAGACCGCTCCCTCCCGGATGGAGGAGATGTCCACCTTCCTGCGCAGCCGCCTCGGCAAGGGGGTGGTCGCCTGCCGGGATACGCCGAACTTCATCGCCAATCGGCTCGGTCTCTTCGCCGTCATGGACGCCCTGCGGCGCATGGAGGCCGACGGCCTCACCGTGGAGGAGGTCGACGCCGTCACCGGACCGGTGTTGGGACGCCCCCGCAGCGCCACCTTGAGGCTGTGCGATCTCATCGGACTGGACACCCTCGTCCACGTGGCCCGCACGGCCCGGGACGGCCTGGAGCACGATCCCGGCCGCGGCATCTTCGAACCGGGCGACGGACTGCGCGCCATGGTCCAGGCCGGTCTCCTCGGAGACAAGGCCGGGAGCGGCTTCTACCGGAAGGGGGAGGGGGGCATCGAGGCCATCGACCCCGCCACCCTCGAGTACCGCGCCCGCCGTTCGGTCCGGCTCCCCCTCCCGACCCGGGGGGACCTCGGCGAGCGACTGGCCGCGGTGGCCGCCTCCGGCGAGGACCGCCTCGCCCGCCTGGCTCGCCACCACCTCTTCGCGACCCTGGGCTACTGCGCTGCCTGCGCAGCGGAGGTGGCCGACTCGCTGGAGGACATCGACCGGGTACTGCGCTGGGGCTTCCACTGGGAAGCCGGCCCCTTCGAGCAGATCGATCTCATCGGCGCCGGCGCCGTGATCAAGGGGTTGGAAGAGGCTGGCATCGAGCCGCCGGAGTTGCTCGCCCGCATCGCCGCCAGCGGCGCAGGGCGGGTCTATGGAAGCGAGTCGGGAGAACGCACCGTGATGGCCCCGGACGGCGGGGGACACCGCCCTCTCCGCGCCTCGGGCCCCCCGACCGACGCGGAACTCATGGCGGCGGCGGATGTCCTGGGCGAATGCGAGACGGCGCGTCTGGTGCGGCTCGGTGACGGGGCGGCGGCGATCGAGCTGCGCGGCAAGCTCAACGTCCTCGGCCCCGGGTCCCTGGCCTTCACCCGCGACGCGGCCGCCGAAGGCGGTTTCGATCTCCTGGTACTCACCGGGGCGGGGGAGCATCTGTCGGCCGGGGCCGACCTGAGGTATGTCCTGCAACGGATCGATGCCGGCGCCTGGGCGGAGCTGGACGCGTATCTGCAGCTCTTTCAGCAGGCCACCGCGGCGGTGCGCTACGCGCCGATGCCGGTGGTCACGGCGGCGCGGGGCCTGGCCCTCGGCGGCGGTTGCGAGTTCAATCTCTCCGCCGCCTCCCGCGTGGCCGCCGCGGAACTGCGCCTCGGCCTCGTGGAGACCCGCATCGGGGTCGTGCCCGGGGCGGGAGGCTGCAAGGAGATGGTGCGGCGCTTCGGCGCGGAGGTCGATGCCTTCCTGCCGGCGCTTCAGGAGGGACGGATGTCCGACAACGCGCCGCAGGCGCGGGCCTGGGGGTTCCTCGACGAGGCGGATGATATCCGGCTCGATGGCGACCGGCTTCTGGGTGCAGCGGTGACGAGGGCCCGGGAACTACTCGTCCGAGGATGGTCCCCGCCGCAGCCACGGGAGCTGGCGGTGGCCGGTCCCGATGTGCTCGAGAGGCTGCACGCCGGGATCGACGCCGGTGCCGTGGAGGGCCGTCTGGGTGCGCACGACGTGGTCGTTGGCAAGGCCCTGGCCCGGGTCGTCTGCGGCGGCGGCGCCCGCGGCACGATCTCGGAGCAAGGGTTGCTCGACCTCGAGCGCGAAGCCTTCCTCGAACTCTGCGGAACCGCGGCCACCCGGGCGAGGATCGCCCACATGCTGGAAACCGGCAAACCCCTGCGCAACTGAAGGGAGAAAGCTCATGGGACTGCGCACGGCGGCGGAGTACATGGAAGGACTGCGGGACGGACGCACCGTGTACTTCCATGGACAATCCGTGGCCGATGTGACCGACCATCCCCATCTGGGCGTCGCCGCCCGGCACGCGGCCCTCGACTTCGAACTGGCCGAGGAGGGTCGGCACAGGGAGCTGTTCACCTGGGCCGACGACGAGGGCTGCCTCCACAGTCGCTACTACAAGCGGCCCGAGTCGTCACGGGACTTGCTTAACCGGCGCGAGATGATCGAGACGTCGACGCGCCGCGGCCGCAGCGTCGTGCTCCTGGTCAAGGAGATCGGAACCGACGCCCTCTTCGCCCTCGACCTGGTGACGCGGGTTGTCGACGACAAGGCTGGTACCGCGTACAACGACCGGGTCGCTTCCTTTCACCGACGCTGCCGGGACCTCGACCTGACCTTGGCCGTGGCGCAGACCGACGTCAAGGGCGACCGAAGCCTGTTGCCGTCGCAGCAGGCGCATCCCGACTACTACGTGCGCATCGTCGAGGAGCGCGACGACGGCATCGTCGTACGGGGCGCCAAAGCCCACACGACGGGAACCCCCGTCGTCGACGAGGTCGTCGTGCTGCCCACGAGGGCGATTGGCGCGGAGGACGCCGCCTACGCCGTCTCCTTTGCCGTGCCGGTCGACAGCCCGGGAGTCAAGCTCCTGACCAGCCCCTTCGGCGCCGCCGAGGGCGACAGCTCCTTCCACTACCCGGTCAGCTCACGGCATCGACTGGTGGACACCCTCACCGTGTTCGAGGACGTCTTCGTGCCCAAGGAGCGGGTCTTCCTGCAGGGGGAGTGGCAGGCGGCCGGCTTTCTGGCCAACACTTTCGTGGAGTTCCACCGGTTCACGGCGGTCTCCTACAAGCCGCCGTTGTGCGACCTCTTCATCGGCGCCGCGGCTCTGCTCGCCGAGTACAACGGCATCGAGAAAGCCGGCCATGTTCGCGAGAAGCTGACGCAGTTGATCGCCTGGACCGAGACCGTGCGCGGCCTGAGCCGGGCGGCGGCCCACGACTGCCGCATCACCGACTCCGGTCTCGCCGTGCCCGACGTGGTGCTCACCAACCTCGCCAAGTACCACTTCGCCGCCCGCTACCACGACGCGATCCGCTGGGTGCAGGACATCGCCGGCGGCCTAGTCGTGACGGGCCCTTCGGAGCAGGACATGGACAGCCCCGAGACCCGTCCGTACATCGACCGGTTCCTCGGCGGCAGCGGCGCCGGGGCGTCGGACAGACTGAAGGCGATGAACCTGGTGCGGGACCTGACCGCCTCCGACTTCGGCGGTTACAACCAGTTCCTCGCAATCCACGCCGAGGGGTCCCTGGAAGCTCAGAAGATCACCATCCACCGGGACTACGATATCGACCGCTGCAAGGGCCTGGCGGCCGAAGCGATCGGCGTCGATCGCGGCTGAGGGGAACGAAGGCCGATCAGGCGGCGGTCCAGCCGCCGTCGACGTACAAGGTGGTGCCGGTGATGTAGCTGGCCGCCTCCGAAGCCAGGAAGACCACGGCCCATGCCACCTCCTCGGGCCGTCCGAAGCGGCCCAGGGGTGTGCGTTCCTCCACCCAGCCGCGCAGCTTGTCCCGCTTCTTGACCTCCGCCGTCATCTCCGTGTCGATGTACGCCGGGGCCACCGCATTCACCCGTACCCCCCGGGAAGCCCACTCCACCGCCAGGGTGCGGGTCAGCGACGCGAGGGCGGCTTTGGAGGCCGAGTACGCGGCCAGCCTCGGGAGGGTCCGGTCGGCGCCGATGGAAGTCAGGTTGACCACCGAGCCACGGCCTCTGTTGAGCATCGCCGGCCCCAGGTGACGGATGACGCGGAAGGTGCCGTCGAGGTTGACGCGCAGGACCTCGCTCCACTCCTCGTCGCTCCAGGTCTCGGCGGCTTTCACGAAGGGGCTCACGGCGGCGTTGTTCACCAGTACGTCCACACCTTCGGGCCACTCTCCCGAGATACGTTCCCCCAGCAACTCGATGCCGTCGGTCGTGCCCAGGTCGGCGGGTACGGCGATGGCCCGTCCGCCCGATGCCTCCACCCTGGCCACCGTCTCCCGCAACTGGGACTCGGTGCGGCTCGTGACGGCGACTTCGGCGCCGGACCGGGCGAGGGCCATGGCGCAGGCCCGGCCGATCCCTCGGCCCCCGCCGGTCACCAGGGCCCGCCGGCCCTGCAGACCAAAAGGGGAGGCATGGTCTGTCATCGTGGTCCTTTCGTCATGCGGTGAGCGCCCAATATAGCCATCGAAGGTGACTCCCTGTGGCAGCCGCCCTTGGCCCGGGAACCGCTGGACATCCCGAAGGGTCGGAGCGGTGGTTCCCCCTCTCCCGTTCGTCAACAGGGGTTGATATCCGCCATCCCTGACGTTATACTCTCACGGTTCGCGGGGCCCTACCCCCTCCGGTTTCACTCTCCCCGCGCCCCCTTCCTTTCCCTTCGAGCAATCCTCACGAGTCAGCGCGCCCGTCTCCCGCGGTGCGTGGTCCGGCCCTTCTCCTCCCCCGTGCTCTCCCGGTTCGACAGAGGCTCGGTTTCTCGTAGTCTGTTCCGAGCCGCTGCCCGTCCTCTCCCTCTCCCGGCCAAGGGGAGGGGGCACACCCGCCAGAATGGAGGGGTGTAATCGCATGTCGTCATCAACGTTGCAGACCGATACCCTGGTCGATCGCTACTTCCACGAGATCGAGAACTCGGTCGGACTCTCCGCTGCCGAGGAGGTCAAAGTCGCCGAGCGGATCCGGGATGGCGACGAGGGGGCCTTGGGCGAGTTGGTTCAGGCCAACCTGCGCTTCGTCGTCAGTGTCGCCAAGCAGTACCAGAATCTCGGACTCCCCTTGTCGGACCTGATCAACGAGGGCAACCTCGGCCTGATGACCGCCGCCCGCCGCTTCGACGGGTCCAAGGGGTTCAAGTTCATCTCCTACGCCGTCTGGTGGATCCGGCAGGCGATCCTGCAGGCCTTGGCCGAGCAGTCCAGGATCGTGCGTCTGCCCCTCAACCGCATCGGCGAGCTGACCAAGGTGAACAAGTGCCTCACGCGCCTGGAGCAGCGCCTCGGCCGCGCCCCCGAAGTCGAAGAGATCGCCGCGGAGCTGAAGGCCAACCCCGACGACATGGAGATGGTCCTGCGCCTGGCCCAGCGGCCCGTGTCGCTGGAGACACCGTGCGACGAGCAGGAACCGGACCGCCGACTTGGAGACCTGCTTCCGGACGAAACCCTGAGGGCCTTCGACGAGGTCCTGTCGGAAGGAAACCTCCGCGAGGAGATCCGGACGGCCATGGGCGCCCTGCCCCGCGGCGAGGCGCGCGTGCTGCGCATGTACTACGGCCTCGACGGCCAGGAGCCGATGACCCTGGAGGAGATCGGCAAGTACGTGGGGCGCACGCGCGAACGGGTTCGCCAGATCAAGGAGAAGGCTCTGCAGAAGCTCCGGCACCCGAACCGCAGCGAGGTGCTCAAGGAGTACTACGGAGAGGGCTGATCGATCGTCGTTCGAGGGGCGCTCCCTCGGTTGACAGGGCACAACCCTCCGGTATCTTTTTTCTGGTTCGTGCGCCGACTTCCATGCGGTTCCGGCGTAGCTCAGTTGGCAGAGCGGGTGGCTGTTAACCACTTAGTCGTAGGTTCGAGTCCTACCGCCGGAGCCAAATAACCACGCCGCTGAGGTTCGCGGTCCTGGCCGGTCGAGACCCCGAGGGGATGCCTTTCGGGGTCTTGCCGTACCTGGACCCCGTCCCATCGATCTCGACAGGCCGACATGATCTGGCCGTGCAAGAGACTCGACTTCAGCTGGTCCGACTGGCTCTTCGCCCTGGGGAGATGCCTGAGGCCGCCCCGTGGGCAGGACATGGCCGCCCGAGTGGAGCGTCTGTGGTCGGCGGAGGGGGACGCCATCGCCTGCCTCACGGTTCGCTCCGCTTTCGACCTGTTCCTGCGGGCGAAGCGGTGGGGGGCCGGCGACGAGATCATCTTCACCGCCCTCACCGTGCCCGACATGCCACGCATCGCCCGGGAGCACGGGCTGAGGGTTGTGCCCCTCGACATCGATCCCCTGACCGCCGCCTGGGACTTGGACGCCCTGGAGCGATGCATCGGGCCTCGCACGAGAGCCGTCGTGCTCACGCACCTCTTCGGCGCCCGCCTCGACGTGGAACCGGCCATGGCCGTCGCCCGGCGGCACGGCATCGCCGTGGTGGAGGACTGCGCCCAGGCCTACCGCGGACCGGGCCGGAATGGCCACCCCGCGGCCGACCTGTCGCTCTTTTCCTTCGGTCCCATGAAGACCGCCACCTCCCTGGGCGGCGCCGTGGCCCGCGTCCGCCAGCCCGAGGTGCGCCTGGGAATGGCCGCGTTCCTCGAGCAGTACCCCATGCAGTCCACGGGCGAGTTCACGCGCCGGGTGCTGCTCTACGGCCTGTTGAAGGCGGCCTCCAATCCAACCCTCTACGGGGCCCTGGTATTCCTGGCGGAGCTTCTGGGGCTCCATCGGGAGCGGTGGATCCATGGGCTCACCCGCAACGTGCCCCGCCACGACCTGCTGGGTCACATCCGCCGCCGGCCCTGCGCCGCCCTTCTGAGTCTCCTCGAGCGCAGGCTCCAGGAAGGCGACGCGCCGGTGGCGCGGCGCACCGCACCCGGCGAGATCCTCTTCCGCGCCCTCGGCGGTGAGGTGCAGGTGCCGACGCGCGCCTCCCGCGCACACGCGTACTGGATCATCCCGGTACTGGCCGCCAACCGCGACGAGTTGAAAGTCTCCCTTCGCCGCCACGGCTTCGATCCCATGTCGGAACGGCTGAGCGTCGTCTGCGAAGAGGGGATGGAAGCTCCCGGAGCCGGGCGCCTGTCGGAGTCCGTCTACCTGCCCTTCGATCCGGGCATGCCCGCAGCGGAGCTCGAGCGGCTCGGGGCCCTGGTGACTCGTCTGGCCGCCGTGGACCGCCCCCGCGAGGCGGCCGTGCCACCGGCGCTCTCCTGAGGAATGGGCCGCGAGGCGATTTCAGGCCTGGGGCGGGTCCGCGTGGGGGCCGCGTGCGAGCGCGATCTGGAGGGGGCCGGCTATCTCTTCGACGGCTACCTCGTGGCCGACGATGCGCTGCTGGTCGGCGCCGAGGCCTCCGACCACTTCGGGCTTGTGCTGGCCCGCCACGGGATCGACGGAGTCCTCGACCGTCTGAACGGTTGCTACCGGTACGTGGTCAAGCAGGAGGGGCGGGTGTGGTTCGGCATCGACCACTTCGGGGGAGCCGCCCTGTTCTACCAGCTGGCCCCGGAGCTGAGCCTCTTCGACGACCCTTCCGCTCACGTGCGCAACCCGGACTACAGCGACGCCGCGGTCTGTTGTCTCCTGGCCTCGGGTTTCACCCTCGATGACGAGACCATCTACACGGGGATCCGGGAGTGCGGCTCCGGCGTTCTCTACGAGTTCGAGACCGCCACCGGACAGCTGCGCCAGAGGACGTGGTTCAAGTTCAACCTCCACCCCCGAAGCGACTGCGATCCGGACGAGCTGGAAGCGGCCCTGCTGCGCTCCCTGCCGCGCCTGGCCCCCCGGGAGGGGAGCTACCTGCTTCCCCTCAGCGGCGGCCTGGACTCGCGGACCATACTCGCCCTCGCCCTGAAGCGCGGCCAGCCCCTGGAGGCCCTGACCTACGGAGTGCCCGGGGCGATGGACTCTTCCATACCCGGCCGGATCTGCGCCGAGCTGGGGCTGCGCCACACCACCATGCCTACGGCAAATGCAGAAGGCAAGGCCTGGTTCGAGAGCGCGGACATGAGGGAGATGGTGAAGGCCATGCACCTGGGCCGCAGCCTTCCCGAGGAGTCCGACTGGCGGCCCATGGCCCGGCTCGGCCCCGGTCCCTTCGTCGTCTGCCCGGGCCACGGGGGGGACTGGCTGACGGGCTCCTTCATCGACGCCCGCCTCCTCCACACCCGGACCCTGGAGGGCCTGGTCGAGTACCTTCTCGACTTTCACTGCAGCCTCACGGCGATCTCGAGCCCCGGCTTCGCGGAGCTGCTGCGGGAGAGGATCCGCCGCAGCCTGGCCGCCATCGCCCCCGATTGCGCAGAGGACCCCCTGGCCTGTGCCGAGCGCTGGAACCTGGAGCACCGGCAGAGGAAGTACATCGTCAACTCGGCCAGGAAGTACCGGTACCTGGGCATGCACACGTACCTGCCGTTCTTCGACCGGAACCTGATGTCGCTCTTCATGAACCTGAAGACGCGGCACCGGACCCGCCAGCGTGCGTACGTCGGGTTTCTCGGCGGCCGCCTCTACACCGGATGTCTCGCGGCTCTGCGCCGCATCGACAACACCCGGTGGGATTTCGACGCCGATCTGCCCGGGATGGGGAGGCCATCGCCGCGGGAGGTGCTGCACCAGCGGCTGCGGGAGCTCGATCGCAGGAAGTACCGCAAGCGCTTCCTCGTCTCCTCATTGGAGGGCTACGACGATGCGGCGGCGATGCTGAGTCCCCGGGACAAGGCCTCCTTCCTGCGGCAGAAAGTGGATGAAGCCTTTCCGCTCCTCCACCCCTGCGTGGAGCAGCTCCGGGGCCTCGGCTGCCAGGAGTCGGCCCGTCACGTGAGCTGGATCCTGAGGCAACAGGTATCCCAGATGAACCCCGTGGGGCTCTTCGTCTGCGCCTTCCTTCCATACCTGCTCGAGGTCGAATAGCCCCGAGCCGGCCGCATTATCGATGTCCCTCGACAGGGATCGCGAACTCACAGGCCACTCGGGCCTCTCCCTCGGCCGGCGGGCCGGATGGCTCACCCTGGGCCGGATCTCCCATACCGCCGCCCTGCTGCTGGTGGGAGCGATCCTCTCGCGCGCCCTGCCACCGGAGGAGTACGGGCAGTACCAACAGGCATGGGTCTACCTGAACATCGCGATCCCCCTGTTCCTCTTCGGGATGCCGGTGAGCCTCAGCTACTTCCTGGCCCCCGCGGAAGGACCCGCCCGGGACCGACGCGCCGCTCGGCATGTGCTCCTGATCCTGCTCTTCGCCGCTCTCTTCGCCCTGTGCGCCGGGGGCCTCTGGATGGGGGCCGCAGCGTTCTCCATCCCCGCCGAGGTGCGGGCCCTCATGCCGGCGGGCATCCTCATCGGCGCGGGGATGATCGCCTGCGGCTTCCTCGAGCCGGTTCTCATCGTCTACGGCAGGCACAGAGTCCTCGCCGGGTCGCTGCTCCTCTTCGCGGCCCTGCACCTGACGGCGGTGCTGGCAGGCTGGTTCCTCGGGGGATCCCTCGAGTCGATCTTCGCCTGCCTGGGCGGCTCGGTGGTCCTGAGGGTGGTCTGGAGCTACCTCCTCCTCTTCCGGCTCCTGCGGCCCCTGTCCCTCGATCTGGTCCGGCAGCCTCTCGAGGATCCCCTGAAGTACGCGTGGCGCGTCGGCCTTCGCGACGGGATCGAGGTCCTGTCCCGGTTCGTCGACAAACTGATCTTCCTCTCCTTCTTCACCACCGCCCAGTTCGCCTTCTACCACAACGGCGCATGGGAGATCCCCGTCGTCATCTTCGTCCACTCCATGCTCGCCGTTCTGCTGCCCGAGCTGCGGGTGGCCTGCAGCCGCGGAGACATGGGCCAGGTCCTGAACCTGATGCACTTCGCCGCCAGAAGGGTGGCGCTGGTCCTCTTTCCGGCGGCGGCCTTCGCCTTCTCGGTGGCGCCCGAGCTGACGAGCTTCCTCTTCGGAGAGGACTACCGCGACAGTGGCGCCTACCTGCGGGTCTTCCTCCTCCTGCTGCCCCTGCGGGTCTCGACGGCCGGACTCGTCCTGCTGGCGGCCAACCGGACGCGGGCGGTGCTCCTGGGCACCGGGGTCGACCTGGTGCTGGCCGCCGTACTGGGAGTGGCCCTGGTACCGTGGCTGGGGACGCTGGCGCCGGCCGTGGCCCTGGTGGTGAGCACGTCCTGCCAGGTGGGGTTCTACAACTGGCGGGCCTCGACGGTCATCGGCCGGCCCCTGCAGGAGGTCCTGCCGTGGCCGGTCCTCGGGAGGCTGGCCCTGCCGAGCGTGGCGGCGGCCCTGGGCGCGGCTCTCTGCGCGCGCTTCGAATCGGCTCTCCTGAACCTGCTGACCGCCGGTATCGTCTTCGTCCTGCTGCTCTGCGGGCTGGGCCTGGGCCTGCGGCTGTTCGACGCCAGGGAGCGGGTCCTGCTGGGGACGTGGGCGAGATCCGTGGCGGCGAGGTGCCGGTCGGTCCTGCTCCCCCGCGGCGACTGACGCAGCCACCGGGGGCGGCGGTTGCGGCCGTCAGCCTTCGGCGGCGATGGCCCGCACCGCGTCGACCGCCTCGGGATTGACGAGGCTGGAGGTGTCGCCGGGGTCCTCGCCGAGCCAGGCGGCCCTGAGGACGCGGCGCATCAGCTTGGCGTTTCGCGTCTTCGGCAGGTCGGGGACGAAGAGGACGCGTCCCGGCCGCAGGGGCCTGCCCATCTCCTCGACGATGCGCTCGCCGAGGGCGGCCTCGAGATCCTCTCCGGCGGAGAACCCCTCCTCGAGCACGCAGAAGCAGACGATCTCCGCTCCCTTCAGCTCGTCCGGGACACCGACGGCGCCGGCCTCGACCACCGCCGGGTGGGCCACCAGGACCGACTCGAACTCCGAGGGACCGACGCGTTTCCCGCCGACGTTGATCGTGTCGTCGGAGCGGCCCAGGATCCACCAGTGGCCGTCGTCGTCCACCAGGGCCCAGTCCCCGTGGACCCAGACATCGGGGAAGCGAGACCAGTAGGTCTCCAGGTAGCGCCGGTTGTCCTCGTCTTGCCAGAAACCCCGGGTCATGCCGATCCAGGGGGTGCGGACGGCGAGCTCGCCCACCTGGTTGCGCACGGGCCGGCCCTGCTCGTCGAGGACGACCACGTCCATCCCGGGGCAGGGCGCGGAGAACGCGGCCGGCTTGGCCGGCCTCAGGGGGTTGTCCATGAGGATGCCGCCGCTGACCTCGGTGCCGCCGGAGTAGTTGACGATGGGGATCCGCCCCTCTCCCACCTCCTCGAAGAGCCAGCGCCAGGGCTCCGGGTTCCAGGGCTCACCGGTGGAGCCGAAGGACCGCAGCCGCGACAGGTCCCGCCGGCGATGGTGCTGCGATCCCCTGGACTTGAGGACCCGCACCAGGGTGGGGGAGAGTCCGATCTGGGTCAGGCCCCGGCCCTCGGCCATCGCCCAGATGCGACCGGGGTCCGGGTAGTCGGGGGCCCCCTCGTAGAGGAAGCAGGCGGCGCCGAGGAGGCTGGTGCCGAAGACCAGCCAGGGGCCCATCATCCAGCCCATGTCCGTGATCCAGTAGACCAGGTCCCCCGGGCGGACGTCGAGTCCGAAGCACATGTCCTGGGCCGCCTTCACCGGGAATCCGCAGTGGGTGTGGACGGCTCCCTTGGGGCGGCCCGTGGTCCCGGAGGTGTAGAGGATCATCATCCTCTCCTCCGCCTCCGCGTCGTGGGGGGCGCACTCCGGAGACTGTTCCGGCACCAGCCGGTGCCACCAGTGGTCCCGTCCGGCGCACATGTCGACGGGATTCCCGGAGTGCCGCAGGACCAGGACCGTGCGGATCTCCGGCAGCCGGGCGAGGGCGGCGTCGGCGACCGCCTTGAGGGGGACCGTTGCGCCCTTGCGGGAGAAGCCGTCGGCGGTGATCAGGGCCGCGGCGCCGGCGTCGGAGAGGCGGGAGGCGACGGCCCCGGCGCCGAAGCCGGTGAACAGGGGAAGGACCACGCCGCCGATGCGGATCACCGCCAGCAGGGCGACGACGATCTCCGCCGTCATCGGCAGCAGGAGGCCGACGCGGTCCCCGGGCCGGACGCCCAGGGCCCGCAGGGCGTTGGCGCAGCGTCCGACCTCGGCCGCCAGTTGCGCGTAGGTGAGCGTCCTCACCTCGCCCGCCTCCGACTCGGCGACCACCGCGGTTCGCCCCGCGCTCTCGGGGGACTCGAGCCAGCGGTCGAGGCAGTTGACGGTGATGTTCATGCGCCCGCCGGGGCACCAGCGGGGGAGGGCGGGCCCCCGGCCCAGGTCGACGACGCCATCGTACGGGGTGGAGAACCGGAGGCCCAGGAACCGCAGGACCGCCTCGGTGAAGCCGGCCACATCGCGGGTGGACCGGGCCATGAGGTCGTCGAGGTCCGCCGCCCCGTAGAACTCCATGAACCGCTTCAGGTTGGCCCGGTCAAGGTGGTGCGGCTCCGGGGACCAGAGGATGCTGTCGGCGTCGGGCAGGGGATGCCGGCCCCGCCGGGATTGCGTCATCGCCGCCACGTGGCTGGCGCCGCCATCAGACCGCGTAGGCCACCGAGCCGTCCTGGCGAAGGGGGGTGGCGCCGGTGTTCATCGGCTGGAAGGGCCGCTCGGGGATGAGCTCGTCCACCAGCTCCACGCCCAGGCCGGGCGCCTCGGGTACCGGGATGTGGCCGCCCTCGCGCCGGTGGGCGCAACGGTACACGGCGTTCGCCTCGGCTTCGTCGCCCTTGGTGTACTCCTGGGTGATGAAGTTGGGGATGCAGGCGTCGAGATGGACCGAGGCGGCCGTCACCAGGGGGCCGAGGAAGTTGTGGGTCACCACCGCGCAATGGTAGGACTCGGCGATGGCGGCGATCTTCTTGCAGTGGGTCAGGCCGCCCGCCAGGCCCACGTCCGGGCGCACGTACTGGGGCCCGCCGCTCTCCAGCAGCTCGCGGAACTCCCAGATCGTGGTCAGACGCTCGCCGTTGCCCACGGGAACGTTGCAGCGCCTGGCCACCTCGGCCTGGCTCTGGACGCTGTCGATCTGGATCGGGTCCTCGAGGAAGAACAGGTTGAAGGGCCGCAGCGCCTCGGCCAGGGTCCAGGCGGTCATGGGGGTCAGCTTGCGGTGGACCTCGACGATCAGGTCGAGATCGGGGCCGCCGCCTTCGCGGGCGGCGGCGACGAGGTCACGGGCCCGCCCCACCATGCGGTCGATGCCGGCGTCGATGTGGTGGACGGGGTCGAACTTCAGGGCCGTGAACCCCTCCTCCACGGCGCCGCGGGCATGGGCGCGCATGGCCTCCGGCGTGTCGGCCCCACCCAGCAGATGCAGGCGGATGCGGTCGCGGCAGCGCCCGCCGAGAAGCTCCCAGACCGGCGCCTGGTAGTGCTTGCCCTTGATGTCCCAGAGGGCGATGTCGACGGCGCTCACCGCCCCGGCCAGGGCCGTGCCCCGGAAGGGGGACATGCGGTAGAGGTGCTGCCAGTGATGCTCGATGCGCAGCGGGTCCTGCCCGACGAGGTAGCGCTCGAAGGCGGAGACGATGCTCTGAACCGCCTCCGGATAGCCCCAGCAGGCGGTCTGCCCGACGCCGGTCAGACCGCTGTCGGTGGTGAGGCGCACGACGTATCCGCCGCCGATGAGAAAGGACTCGATGCGCTCGATCTTCATCCCGGTGTATATTAGCACCGCCCGCCTCGACAACGCGAACCTCCGGCCCTTTCACCGCACCAGGAAGCGCGCCGCCGCGCCTGCGACACCGGCGCGCCATCGACGTGCGCCCGGCCGGGCCCTGACAGAGGGAGCGATGGAATACGTACAACTCGGGAGACTCGGCGTCCGCGTGAGCCGCATCTGCCTCGGCACCGCCTTCCGCGGCCAGCGCGACGACGCCGTGGCCGCGCGCGTCATCGAACGGGCCGTCGATCTGGGATGCAACTTCATCGACTGCGCCAACTACTACGGCCGGGGGCGCTCCGAGACCGTCCTCGGAAAGGCGATCGGCGCCCAGCGCGACGACCTGTTCCTCACGAGCAAGGTGTGGAGCCGGATGGGACCGGGACCCAACGACGCCGGGTCCTCCCGCTACCACATCACCCGCGAGGTGGAACGCAGCCTGCGGCGCCTCGGCACCGACCGCATCGACCTCTACCTCCTCCACAACTGGGACCCCGACTCGCCCCTGGACGAGAGCCTGCGCGCCATGGACGACCTAGTGCGCCAGGGGAAGGTCCTGTACGTGGGCGCCTGCAACTTCACCGCCGCCCAGGCCCTCGAAGGCCTGTGGACCGCCGACCGCCTCGGCCTCGACCCCTTCGCCTGCCTGCAGAACGAGTTCAACCTCCTCCACCGCTGGCCGGTCGAGTCGGAGTTGCTGCCCCTGGTGCGGCGCCGCGGGCTCGGCCTGATGACCTACAGCCCGCTGGCCGTGGGTCTGCTCACCGGCCGCTACCGCCGCGGCCAGCCGCCGCCGGCGGGGTCCCACTGGGAGGGCCGCAAGGACTTCGAGGGCACGATGGAGGGCATCGACGGCGTCGTGCAGTCCCTGATCGCCATCGGCTCCCGCCTCGGCAGGACCCCGGCGCAGGTGGCGCTGGCGTGGCTCCTCGACCACCCGGAGGTGACGGCCCCCATGATCGGCCCCGACCTGCCCGAGCACGTGGACGAGGCCTTCAGGGCCCTGGGCTGGCAGTTGCCGCCCGAGGACCGGGCCGCCCTCGACGCGGCGACGGAGGCGGCCCCGGCACGCCGGTATCCGTGACCTCCGAAGGGGGCCGCGCCGCGCCCGGGCCGCCGGATCTGCGGCCGCCGGCGGAGGTCTGGCTTCACTCCGACCTTCCCGGGCGTTTCGGGCGCTCCTTCCGGTTCTCCCGGATCGAGGCCAGTCTGCGGGCCGACGACCCGGGGCAGGTCACCGGGGTCCTGGAGGCCGTCGAGGCGGCCGTGGACCGCGGGTTGCACGCCGTCGGCTTCCTCTGTTACGAGGCGGCGCCGGCCTTCGACCCCGCCTTCCCCTGCGGTCCCCGCGACGCCCTGCTGCCCCTGGCCTGGTTCGGACTCTACGGGCAGAGACAGGCGATCTCCGCCGCCGAGGGTCCGCCCTCCCTGGAGTACAGGCTCGGCCCTTGGGAGCCGGGGCGCGGTCCCCGGGACCACGCCGGGGCCGTGGGCCGCATCCACGAGTACATCGCCGCCGGCGACACCTGGCAGGTGAACTACACCTTCCCCTTGTCCGCCTCTTTCGAGGGCGATCCCGGAGGGCTCTACCGCGACCTTCGCCGCTCCCAGGGAGGCGCGGGTTTCTGTGCCTTCCTCGACCTCGGGAGGTCGGTGGTGGTCTCCGCCTCGCCGGAGCTGTTCTTCGCCCTGGACGGCGGCGGCGGCATCGAGACACGGCCCATGAAGGGCACCCGCCGGCGCGGACGCTGGGTGGAAGAAGACGACGAGCTCGCCCGCGAGTTGACCGCCAGCGCCAAGGAGCGGGCGGAGAACGTCATGATCGTGGACCTGCTGCGGAACGACCTCGGCCGCGTGGCGGCGATGGGGTCGGTCCATGTGCCGCGGCTCTGGCGGGCGGAGGCCCTCGACACGGTCTGGCAGATGACCTCGACGGTCACCGCGACGCTGCGGGATGGGGTGGGGCCGGGACAGGTCTTCGAGGCCCTCTTCCCCTGCGGGTCGGTCACCGGGGCGCCCAAGGTGCGGACGACGCAGATCATCCGCGAGCTGGAGGACGCACCCCGGGGGGTGTACACCGGCTCCATCGGTTACCTCTCCCCCGCGGACGAGGGCGCCGATACCCCGCGGGGGATGGAGGCGCGGTTCTCCGTCGCCATCCGCACCGTCACCCTCGACCGCGCCGCCGGCATCGCCCGGGCGGGGGTCGGCGCCGGCATCACCTGGGGCTCGGAAGCGTCTTCCGAGTACCGGGAATGCCTGGCCAAGGCGCGCTTCCTCACGCCTTCCCACACGGAGTTCGAGCTCCTCGAAGCTCTCCTGTTTGAGCCGGAACACGGATACTATCTTCTCGAACGCCACCTGCGCAGGCTGAAGGGTTCGGCGAGGTACTTCGGGTTCCCCTATGACGAGCCCCGCGTGCGCTCCCGGCTCGCCGCCGCCGCCGCCGGGGCGCGCGGGCCTCGGCAGGTTCGCCTGACGATGGCCCGGGACGGCGGCATGAACGTCGAATCTTCCGAGGTGGGAGCGGCCCCCTCCGAGGTGACGGCCGTCATCGCCGAGGAAGTCGCTGTGGACGAGGAGGACCGGTTCCACTATCACAAGACCACCCACCGGGGGGTCTACGAAAAGGCTCTCGCCGAGGCTCGCCGCCGGGGCGCCCGGGAGGCGGTCCTGACAAACCGGCGGGGCGAGATCGCCGGGGCCGCGTCGGGGAACGTGCTCGTGCAGACGGAGGCCGGCTGCTTCACGCCGCCCCTGGCCAGCGGAGCCCTGCCGGGGACGATGCGAGCCGGGCTGCTGGCCGCGGGCGAGGCGAGGGAGCGCCGCTTGCGGGTCGAGGACCTCGCTTGCGCGCGGGCGGTCTACCGGATCGATTCCGTGACCCGCCGTGTGCTTCTGAGGATTCCGGACATGGTCCGCGGCGGGGCCGGCCCAATTCGAGAAGCCGCCGCCTTCGGCCGCTGATCTCAGGAGGTCCTTCAGTGTATCGCATGGGAGAGGCAGAGATCCGGAGGATCCGGCGCCTCATCGAGTCGGGGAAGATCTTCCGCTACGGCTCCGGCGGGGAGTGCGACCGGTTCGAGGCCGACTGGGCCTCTCATCTGGGCGTGAAGCACGCGCGCATGACCCGCTCCGGAACGTCGGCCCTGTACACCGCCCTCGTCGGCCTCGGCGTGGGGCCCGGGGACCAGGTGGTGGTACCCGCCTACACCTACATGGCGACGGCCCTGGCGGTCCTCTCCGCCGGAGCCATCCCGGTGGTCGCCGACGTGGACGACTCCCTCACGCTGTCGGCGGCGGACCTCGAAAGCCGCCTGACCCGGCACACGCGGGCCGTGATCCCCGTGCATATGGTCGGCCTCCCCTGCGACATGGACGGCATCATGAAGGTCGCGCGGCGCCACGACCTGCTCGTCCTCGAAGACGCCTGCCAGGCCGTCGGCGGGGGCTACCGCGGCAGGGCCCTGGGGTCGATCGGCCACGCCGGCGCCTTCAGCTTCAACTTCTTCAAGAACATCACCTGCGGCGAAGGGGGAGCCTTCGTCACCGGCTCGAAGGCCGTGTACGACCGCGGCTCGGTGGCCGTCGACTGCTGCTCCTTCTACTGGGACGCCGACCCGGGAGACCCGGAGGCGCCGCGGTCTGCCGAGGACCTGCAGTTCGCCGGCCACAACTTCCGCGCCTCCGAGTTCGAGGGAGCCATCCTCAACGTTCAGCTCGGACGGCTGGACGGGATGCTGGCGCGGATGCGCGACCAGAAGCAGGCCCTCACCGAAGCCGGAGAGGCCGCCGGGCTCACCTCGATCCGCAACCACAGCCCGGACCACGAGTGCGGCACCCATGCCGGCTTCCTCTTCGAGACGGAGGAGCGGGCGCGGACCTTCTCGGCCGATCTCGCCGGCAGGGGCGTGGGCAACTTCCGCCCCCTCGACACGGGCCGCCACGTCTATACCCGGTGGGAGCCGATCCTGCGCCAGCAGGGGTCTCACCACCCGGCCCTGGATCCCTTCAAGATCCCGGCCAACCGCAAGTGCAGGGTGAGGTATACCCACGACATGTGCGCCTCTTCCCTCGACATCCTCGGGCGGGCGGTCCTCGTGCCCTGCCATCCCGACCATCGGAAGCCGCGCCTGCGATCGATGATCAAGGGGCTGGAAGCCGCCGCGGAGGCGGGGGCGTGAAGAGCTCGTCCGACCTCCTCACCGTCGGTCTGGACCCGGCGGCCGGAGACCGGCGCCTGCTGGCGCCGCGAGCGCTCACGACTCCCTGCGGGCTGGCGCCTCTCGCCGACCTGGCCGACTGGCGGCGGAGGGCCGCCCACATCCGCGAACGGATCCTCGCCGTCACCGGCCTTCTGCCATCGCCCCGGCGGTCGCCCCTCAGGGCCCGGGTCTTCGGGCGCGTCGAGGAGCAGGGCTGTTCGGTGGAGAAGGTCCACTTCGAGAGCCTCCCCGGGTTGTTCGTGTGCGGCAACCTCTACCGGCCCCTCGGTCTCACCGGAGCGGCGCCCGGGATCGCCTGTCCCCACGGCCACTGGTCCCAGGGACGGTTCCACCAGGACCACCTGGGCTCGGTCCCCGGGCGCGGCATCGGCCTGGCGCGCCTCGGCTGTGTGGCCTTCGCCTACGACATGGTCGGCTACAACGACTCGGCTCAGTTCGAGCACCGCCTCGCCTTCGGCCCTCGGGCCGCGCCGTGGGGGGTGGGGCAGCTGGGGCTGCAGCTGTGGAACAGCCTGCGGGTCATCGACTTCCTCTGCTCCCTGAGCGATGTCGATCCCCGCCGCATCGGCGTCACCGGCGCCTCCGGCGGCGGCACCCAGACCTTCCTGCTCACCGCCGTCGACGACCGGGTGGCCGCCGCCGCCCCGGTGAACATGATCTCGGGACACATGCAGGGAGGCTGCGTCTGCGAGAACCAGGCCCACCTGCGGCTCGACCTGAACAACATCGAGATCGCCGCCTGCGCCGCCCCGCGTCCGCTGATGATGGTCTCGGCCACGGGCGACTGGACCGTGCACACGCCGTACCACGAGTACCCCGCCGTGCGCCGGGTCTACGACCTCTTCGGAGCCGCCGGACGCGTCCACACCTGCCAGGTGGAGGCCGACCACAACTACAACCGGGCGAGCCGGGAGGCGGTGTACGGCTTCTTCCGGCGCTACCTCCTCGGCGGCTCGGGCGCGCCGGTCCGGGAGCCGGACCTGGATCCCGTGGACCCCGCCGAGCTTCACGTCTTCCCCCGGGAGCCCGGCTCCGGCCGGACCGTCATGCCGAAGCGGGCCCTGGCGGCGGGGGACCTGATCGACTCCGTCGAACGCCGGGCCCGGCGGCGCAACGCCCTTCTGCAGCCGCGGGACCTCGCCGGCCTGCGGCGGCTGCGCTCCCGCCTCGGCCCGGCCCTGCGGCACTGCTTGGCCGCGCGCATGCCGGCCCCCGGAGAGGTGGACCTTCAGGACCGGGGGAGGGAGCGCCTGCGGCATCGGGGCGGGGAGCTGGTGTACGAGCGCCTGCTGCTGAGGCTCGAAGGCGGCGCCGTCCCCGCGGTGATGGTCTCGGCGGCTTCCGCCGCCCGGGGGCCGGCGGCCCTGGTCGTGCACGGGGAGGGCAAGGCGGCGCTCTTCACCAACGGCGGCAAACCTCGTGCTCCGGTGGCGGCCCTGCTGCGGGCGGGCCACAGGGTGCTGACCGTCGACCCCTTTCTGCTGGGCGAGGCCGGGGCTGGGGACCACCCCTACCCGGTCGAGGGCATCGACCACTTCCACACCTACAACCCGGTGACGCCATCGGCGCGTGTCCAGGACGTGCTCACCGCCCTCGGCTATCTCCGCGACCGGCCCGAGACCACCGGCGTTTGCCTCCTCGGACTGGGGCGGGCCGGCCTGTGGTGCCTCTTCGCCGCCGCCGCCGCGGGCCCCGACGGGCCGCGGGCCACCTGTGTCGAGGTCGGCGGGTTCCACTTCGAGCGCGACTGGGAGAGCTCGTGCCCCATCCCCGCGGTCCGGGCCGCCGGGGACGTGACCACCGCCGCGGCCCTGATCGCGCCCGGGCGCCTGGCCGTCCACGGGGCCAGCGCCGGCCAGCGCTTCCCGGCGGCCGCCGTCCGCAGGATCTACCGGTCCGCCGCCCGCCCGGAGGCCCTGACCATCTCCCGCCGCCGGTGGTCCTCGGAGCGCCAGGTGGGCTGGCTGCTGACCTGAGGGAGCCCGGGGGCGGGGCACCGGCCTACCCGGCACCTGCGATGAACACCGAAGAGCTGCGGGCGAAGAAGGAGCGGGGCGAGCCGATCGTCGTCCTCACCTGCTACGACAGCCCCACGGCCGCCTGGCAGGAGGCGGCCGGCGTCGACGTCGTGTTCTGCGGCGACAGCGTCGGCACCAATCTCCTCGGGTACGACGACGAGCGGCAGGTGACGATGGACGACATGATCCACCACCTGAAGGCCGTCCGGCGCGGCCTGCGGGGGGGCTCCTACCTGCTCGCCGACCTGCCCTACGGCTCCGCCGACACTCCCGGCGAGGCCCTGGACAACTCCCTGCGCTTCACCGCCCTCGGCGCCGACGGCGTCAAGCTGGAGGGATTCAAGCCCGAGGTCGTGGCCGCCCTCGGCGGGCGCGGACTCGACGTGTGGTGCCATCTCGGCCTCAACCCGCAGATCCACGAGGCGCCGCGAGTCCAGGCCCGTACCGCCCGGGCCGCGGCCCGCCTCGTGGAGCGCGCCCTCCGTCTTCAGGAGGCAGGCGCGGCTTTCCTGGTCCTCGAACTCATCCCGGAGGAGGTCGGCAGGGCGGTCACCGAACGTCTCGACATCCCCACCATCGGCATCGCCGCCGGCCGCCACACCGACGGGCAGGTCCTGATCGTCACCGACGTCCTCGGCGTCCACGAGCTCGACTTGCGCCACGTGCGCCGCTACGCCGAGTTCGCGCGCCAAGGGACCCGGGGGATCGCCGCCTATGTCGACGATGTGCGCCAGCGGCGTTTTCCGGCCGCCGGGCAGGGGTCGCGCATGAAGGAGGCCGAGGCGGCCGAGTTCGACGCCTGGCTGTCCGGCCACCCCCCCGCGGACCGCTAGCTCCCTCTATCCGGTTTCCCGCAGGTCCACGTGGAGGTCGAGACGCGGCAGGTCCACGTGCCGGACCGTGGCCGCGTAGAGGCTCCCCGGCCGGCCCCCGGGCGGCAGGCTGACCGGCGTCTCCAGGGCCAGTTCCGGAATCACGAGCAGGCCCCGGCGGCCTCTCGCGTCGATCAGCTCCGCCCCGCCCTGCCAACCGGGCCGCTGCCGCAGCCGGACCAGGGTCCAGTGGCGGTTGGCGAGCCGCTCGGTGCGGCGCACGGCAACCGCCGCCGCCTCGGCCTGGGCGGCGCGCTCGAGCACCTGATCTCGCTCCAAGGGGTCGGCCTCCGAGGCCCAGGCGCGCAGTTGCTGGTGGGCGAGGAGGTCGACGTAGCGCCGCAGGGGACTCGTGACGCGCACGTAGGCCTGCAGTCCCAGGCCGCGGTGAGGAGCGGGCTCGCCGCTGACGCGGGCCGGAGTCTGGCGCCGCCGCAGGGCGAAGGCGGCGGCCAGCGAGCCCTCCGGCGGCGGCGCATCCGCCTCGCTCTCCGGGGCTGCTTCCTGCACCGAGAAGGGCATGGCCAGTCCGCTCTCGACCGCGGTCCGCGCCGTCCCTTCGCCGGCCAGGATCATGGCCTCGGCCACCATCCTGCGGATCGGCGAGGGGACCAGGGGCTCGATGCGGATGACGGGCGCCTCCGTCCCGCCCTCCACGCGGATGCGCGCCTCGGGCCACTGCAGGTCCACGGCCCCGGCGGTCATCCTCCGGGAGCGGGCGCGATCGGTGAGCTCCACCAGCCTCCGCAGGAGCGGGTCCCGGTCGAGGCGTTCCTGGGCGGCTCCATAGGTCAGCCGCTCGACCCGCACCCGCGAAGGCAGGAAGGCGCACTCCGCGACCCGGCCCTCCTCGTCGAGAACGAGCCGGAAGGAGAGGGCCGGCGACTCACCTTCCGGGCCCAGGCCCAGCCCCAGCCGATCCACCGCCCCGCGGGGCAGCATCGGGATCGCGCCGTCCGGCAGGTAGAGGGTGGCGCCGCGGTCTCTCGCCTCGCGGTCCACCGGACTCTCCGGGGGCACGGCGGCGGCGGCGTCGGCCACGTGGACCCAGAGAGCCCCGTCCTCGTCGAGGGAGACGGCGTCGTCGGGGTCGCGGCTGCCCTCGTCGTCGATGGCGAGGGCCGGCAGGTGAGTGAGGTCCTCCCGCGGCTCCGGGGACAGGTCCGCCACGGCCGCTCGCGGCGCCTCGGGAGGGAGTCCGGCGCGGGCGGGGTAGGGCACGTCCGAGACCGACCAGCGCCCCACCTCCAGGAGCAGGGCGTGGGCGTTCTCCGCCGTCTCGGCGCGGCCGAGTTCCTTCAGCACGGGCGAGCCCTCGCGGCGGCCGAGGGCCAGGTCCTGCAGGGGGCGCAGGAAATCCTCGTCCTCGCCGGTGACGGCTCCGCCCCGGACGCGCTCGAGGAAGGCGGACCAGGCCCGGGCCCTGCGGGCGGCCTGGCGGCGGCGCTCAGTCTCCTCCGACACCTCCAGCGGGGACCGCGCCAGGACGGCCTCCGGCGATCCCGAGAAGTGCAGGCCGTCGGCCACCAGCTGCCAGGCCGCCCAGGAGGCGGCGGGGGTGGCACCGCCGAAGAGCAAGTCAGCGAGGGTGGCCAGGTCGCAGGGATCCTCCCCGTGAAGCAGGTCGCGCACGGCCTCGACCGGCTCGGCCGGCTCGAGGTCGGACAGGTCGGCCAACGTACAGGGGCCGGCATGCAGCAGGGTCACGTCCTTGGGGCGCACACGGCGGGACCCGCCCTCCGTCTCGATCTCCAGGCGGCTCTCCCCGGGTTTCTTGACGCGAGCCGGACGGCCCTTGTAGAGTACGAGCCCGCCTGTGGGCAGCTCACTCATTCCCGACTTCCTTCCCCTCCGTGCAAAGCTGCACCCGCCAGTCCAGGCTGTCCAAGGCGGCCTCCCGCGGCGGCCGACCCTGAACCCGGCGTGGCACCGGACCTCTCTCTCGGCATCGACCTGGGCACCACGAGTGTCAAGGTCCTTCTGGTCGACTCCGGCGGCCGGGTGGTGGGCAGGGCCTCGGCCGGCTACCCCCTGCACACCCCGAGGCCGGGGTGGGTGGAGCAGGATCCGGAGGACTGGTGGCAGGCCACGTGCGCGGCCCTGCGCGAAGCCGCGCGGCAGGTCGATCCGGCTCGCATCCGGGGACTCTCCCTCTCGGGGCAACTCAACGGCGGACTCTTCCTCGACGAGGCCCTGCAGCCGTTGCGGCCGGTGCCGATCTGGCTCGACCACCGGGCCGCGGAGCTCTGCCGGCGCATCGATGACGGCGCCGCGGGGGACCGCGTCCTCCAGGCGGCCCGGCAGCGCTTGACGCCGGTGAACACCCTGGCCAAGATCCTCTGGGTGCGCGACCACGAGCCGGCGGTGTACAGGAAGACGCGCGTCGTCGTGCTGCCGAAGGACTGGCTGCGGCTCCGCCTCTCGGGCAGCACCGGCACCGACCTGACGGACGCTTCCGTGACCGCCGCCCTCGACCTGAAGGAGAAGCGCTGGTCGTCGGAGGTCCTCGCCGCCGTCGGTGTGCGCGAGGATCTGTTTCCTCCGCTGTCCCCGTCGACCGAAGTGGTGGGCGCCGTCACCGAGGCGGCGGCGGCCTCCACCGGGCTTCCGGCCGGCCTTCCGGTCTGCGCCGGCGGCGGCGACATGCCCTGCCTCGCCGTGGGCAGCGGAGTGGTCCGTCCCGGGATCGTCTCCCTCGGGATCGGCACCGCGGCCCACGCCACGGCTTACGCCCCGGGCCTGGAGACCGCCTCCGGGCCTGCCACCGAGGGGCTGTGGCCGATGTGCCACCCCGACGGCCGCGGCCATGCCTGGCTCGGGTGCTCCTTCACCGGGGGCGAGAGCCTGCGCTGGCTCACCGGGATCCTCGGCGCCGGCTACGAGGGGTTGCTCGCCGAGGCGGAACAAGCCGAAGCCGGCAGTGGGGGACTGGTCTTCGCCCCCTGGCTGGAGGGCCGGGCCACGCCGGGTCCCGACCCGGCCGCCCGGGGGGCCTTCCTGGGGCTGGACCTGCGCCACGGGCGCGGGCACATGGTACGCGCCGTCATGGAAGGTGTGGCCTACGATCTCCGCGAGTGCCTCGAGTGCTTCCGTTGCGCCGGGCTGCCGGATCACGAGATCCGCATCGGCGAAGGCGGCCTGCGCTCCGTCCTGTGGAGGCAGATCGTGGCCGACGTGGTGGGCGCGCCGGTGCGCGTCCTCGCCGTGGAGGACCTTTCCGCCCTCGGCGCGGCCCTGATCGCCGCCGTGGGCACGGGCCTGTTCGAGGACTTCGAAGAGGCCTGCGGCGCCGGAGTCCGGCTCGCCGGGACGGTGGAGCCCCGGGACGAGGCGCGAGCCGCCTACGAGGAGGGATTCGTGGAGTACCAGCAGATCTATCCCGCCCTGCGGGACTGGCACGGAGGGCGCGGCCCATGAAGCCGGAATTACCGTTCGAGGGGGAGGGGCTCGGCGACGAGCCGCGGCGGCATCCGCTGATCTGGGTGGTGTACCTGTTGCTGTTCGCCGTGGCCGTTCCCTGGTACTGGCCGACGGGATACCGGGGCCCGCTGGTCCTCGGCCTGCCCCTGTGGGCCGCCGTGAGCCTGGGAGCCGTCGTTCTGATGGCCCTGTGGACGGGGTTCGTCATCCGCCGCTGGTGGCGGGAGGAGGCCTGAGTGGAATCCGGATCGGGCTTCGGCACCGGCGCCCTCGTCGTCATCGGTCTCTACCTGGTGATGATGATCGGCGTCGGCTGGATCGGCCGGCTGCGGCGCAAGAGCGACAGCATGGCCGACTTCTACCTGGCCGGCCGCTCCATGGGCCTGCCGGTGCTGCTGCTGACCCTCTACGCCACGCAGTACAGCGGCAACACCATGTTCGGGTACACGGGCAAGGCCTACCGGATCGGCTTCGAGTGGACCGTCTCGATCCTGTTCATGTTCTCCATCATCGTCGGCTACCTGCTCTTCGCGCCGCGCCTCGTGGCCCTCTCCCGGCGCCTCGACTTCATCACTCCCGGCGACTACATCCGGCACCGTTTCGGCTCGCCCATCCTGACCCTGCTGGCCACCCTGCTGATGGTCTACGCCCTCGGCAACTACACCCTCGCCCAGCTCAAGGCGATGGGGGTGGCCGTGGAGGGGATCACCGACGGCGGCATCTCCTCGGCCTGGGGCATCATCGCCCTGGCGGTGATCATGGTCGTCTACGAGACCCTGGGGGGCATGCGGTCCGTGGCCTGGACCGACGTGATCCAGGGGGTCGTCCTGCTCGCCGGGTTCTCCGTCCTCCTGTTCCTGGTGCCCGGCCTGGGGGGAGGACTGACAGCGGTCGTGGAGGAGCTGAGCGTGAGCGAGCCCGCCATGGTCGGGGCGCCGTCCCTGGAGGTCTGCAACACCTGGATCAGCTTCGTCTTCCTCCTCGGCTGCGGCGCCGCCATCTACCCCCAGGCGATCCAGCGGCTCTACGCCAGCCGCTCGGTGAGCGTCCTCAAACGGTCCCTGACGGTGATGGCCTTCCTGCCCCTGACCACCACCCTCATCGCCCTCCTCTGCGGGCTCACGGGCCGCGTCGTGCTGCCGGGCCTGGAGGGGGTCGAGACCGACCAGATCCTGGGGCGGCTCTGCGGCCTGATCATGGAGCAGTCCCTGGCGGGGTACTGGCTCGTGGTGGTCATCTTCGCCGCCGCCCTCGCCGCCCTCATGTCGACGGCCGACTCGGCGCTGCTGAGCATCTCCTCCATGTTCACCCGCGACATCTACCAGGTCCACTTCAGGCCGGAGGCGCCGCAGTCGGAGCTGACCCTGGTGGGCAAGATCGTCTCCTGGGTGGTGGTGGCCGTCCTGGTGGTCATCGCCATCAGCACCGAGAAGACCCTCGTGCGCCTGCTGGAGCTCAAGTTCGAGGTCCTCATCCAGATCGTGCCCTGCTTCTTCCTCGGGCTGTACTGGCGGCGGCTGCGGACCTCGGTGATCATCTGGGGCCTGCTCGCCGGTCTGGCAGTCGCCCTCGGCCTCACCGCCGCCGGCCACAGCAAGCTCTACGGGTTCCACGCCGGGGTCGTCGGCCTGGGCGTCAACCTCCTCATCTGCGCCGCCGGCCGCCTCCTGGCCCCGGCCAGGCCGGAAGGAGAAGGGTGAAGTGAAGATCACCTCCGTGGACATCTGGACCGTCGTGGTACCCACGATCCCCGGGCGGGTGCACAGCCCGGAGTGGGTCGCCGAGACCGGCTGGGACCAGGTGCCCAAGCACCTGCTGCGGCTGAACACCGACACCGAGCTGCACGGGATCGGGGAGACCGGGCGGGGGGTCCCGTTGGAGCAGGTGCAGGAGGGGGCCCGCCTCCTCCTCGGCAGCGATCCGGAGAGGCTCTCCCTCCGGGACCTCTACGCCGTGCCCGCGGGCCGGGTCCTCGACGGCAGCGAACGCGGCGTGCCCGGCGTTCAGCAGGGCCCCGCGTACGCCGCTTTCGAGATGGCCGTCCTCGACCTGGTGGGCCGCGCCCGGCAACTGCCCGTCCACGCCCTTCTGGGCGGCGCCGTGCGCTGGCGGGTGCGCGCCGACTACTGGATCGGCCACCAGACCCCCGAGGACGGCAGGCGGTCGGTGGAGCGCGCCCTGCGGCTGGGCTTCCACGGGGTCAAGATCAAGTGCAAGCTGGACGAGCCGATGGAGGAGCGCCTGCGCGCCATGCGCGACGTGGCCGGCGCCGACTTCAAGGTCACCGTCGACCCCAACGAGCGGTTCCACACGGCACAACAGGCGATCGAGCTGGCCCACCGGCTCGTGGCCCTGGGCAACGTCGAGGTCTTCGAGGACCCGATCCCCAAGGGGGACCTGGAGGGCTACGTCCGCATCCACGAGGAGGTGGACGCGCCGATCGCCATGCATCTCGGCGACGGGGCCTCCATGCTGAGGGCCCTGGAGGCCGGGTGCGTGGACTGCTTCAACCTCGGCAGCGGCCCGGTCCGGATGCCGGACCTGGCACAGATCGCCGCCGCCGCGGGCATGCCCTGCTGGCACGGCTCCGGCAACGACCTGGGGATCATCGACACCTCCTACATCCACGCCGCGGCCCTGGCCCCCGCCTGCACCATGGCCTCCGACTTCGTCGGCAGCTGGACCCGCGAGGACGACCTCATCGTCGAGCCGATCGAGTTCGTCGACGGCTACGTGAACACCCCCCAGGAGCCGGGCCTCGGGTGCGATCTCGACCTGGAGGCGCTGCCGAGGTACACCCGGGCCCACGAGGAGATCCGCTGATGGCGCCGCCCTCCGCCTTCAGCGCCGCCCTGGGGGAGTGGCGGCGGGCCTTCGACGACCGCGGCTCCGCCCTCGGCCGCGACCTTCAGCGGCTCTACGGCGACGAGTCCGAGGCCTGGCGGCTCCGCTACCGGGAGGCCCTCGCCCTCTTCGCCGAGCGCCATCCCGAAGGCGGCGAGGGACGCCGGGTGGTCATCAGCCGCTGCCCCGGACAGATGAACATCATGGGCATGCACATCGACTACGGCGGCATGCCCAGCCTGCGCCTGGCCGTGCGCGGCCACGACACGGTTACGGTGGCGGCGGCGCGCGACGACGACCGGGTGGCGCTGCACAGCATCTACCGCGGCGACGGGGGCGCAGGGCAGGACTTCGAACCCGTGAGCTTCCGCCTGTCGGACCTGGCCGCCGCCGAGCCGCTGGCCACGCGCCAGGACCTGATGGACTACGCCGGGACCCTGGGCACCCGCCGGGAGCAGGAGACGGGGAGCGCCATGGACGACGGTTGGGGCATCCTGCCCCAGGGGCAGCTCGTCTATCTCGACAGCTGGCTGCGCCTGCGGGGGCGCCGTCCGCGGGGCCTGGACGCCCTCCTCTTCAGCAACGTCTCGCCCTCGGGAGGCATGTCCTCCTCGTCGGCGCTGGTCATCTCCACGGCCTTCGCCGTCCTCGGCCTCCACGGCCTGCGTCCGGGCCGCGACATCTCCTGGGAGGACGTCATCGACGGGGTCGGCACCTCCGAGTGGATCCGGGGCACCCGCGGCGGCACCGCCGACCACGGCGGCATGGTCCTGGGCCGGTCCGGGCAGCTGGTGAGCGTCGGCGTCTTCCCGGCGCAAAACTGCGGCTCGGCGCCCCTGCCGGAGGAGTACGTGGCCATCCTCCTCGACAGCGGGGTCCCGCGAGTCTACGACGAGGCCGGCAAGGAGGAGACCGTCCTCGCCTACCCGCTGGGCACGTACCTGCTGCGGGACGTGCTGCTGCCGGCGATGCGCGGAGCCCCGGGATGGGAGGGCCTGGTGCCGGACTTTCGCGAGCGGGTCGAGATGATCCGCGATCTGACGCCGGAGAACCTGGGCCTCACCACGGCGCAGCTGTGCGAGTTGCTGGCCATGGTGCCGGAGCGCACCAGCCTGGCCGAGCTCGAGGCGAGCGCCCGCGGCTCCGGCGGCCTCGAGGCCTACGCCGAGATGCACCGGCGCGACGTGGGGGAGCGGTTTCCCCATACGCGTTCCGACTCTCCGATGCTGCTGCGGCGGCGGTTCACCTTCGGCCTGGCCGAGCAGGACCGGGTGGCCGCCGCCGTCGACCTCCTGGCGGCCGGCGACGCGGCCACCGCCTTCGAGCTGGTCCGCCTGTCCCACGCCGGGGACCGCGATGATGAGGTGACCCTCGAGGAACTGGCGGCCGTGGCCGAGGCCTCGCGCCGGGGCGATCCTCGGGGCCGTCTCGCCTTCGTGCCCGGTGGGTATGGACGCATGACCGAGGCGTACGACCGCGTGGTCACCACCCTGAACGACTTCCTCGCAGGCTGCGGAGAGGACGCCGGGGCGGTGCAGCGGCTGGGCGCCGGATGGGGGGGCAACCTGGGCGGCCTGATCTCGCGGCGTTTCCTCGCCGGCCCGGAGCGCTCGGCCATGGAGGAGGTGATCGCCGCCCTCGGCCTCCCGGAGGCGGATCTCGACGGTTCGGTGGCCACGCCGGGGGAGGGCGCTTGCCTGCTGACCCCTCCCTCGTAGACGAGGCGCCCCTGCTGGAGGGGGTCCGGGTCCTCGACTTCACCCGCGTCCTGGCCGGCCCCTACGCGACGATGGTGCTGGCCGACCTCGGCGCCGAGGTGATCAAGGTCGAGCTGCCCGGCAGCGGCGACGAGGCGAGGAACTTCGGACCCTTCGTCGGCGGTGTGAGCGCCTACTACGCGAGCGTCAACCGCGGCAAGAAGTCGGTCACCCTCGACCTGCGCACCCCACGAGGCGCGCAACTGGCCATGGACCTGGTGGAAGCAGCCGACGTCCTGGTGGAGAACTTCCGCCCCGGCACCATGGCGCGCTTCGGCCTCGACTGCGAGCGCGCCTCGGCGCGCAATCCTCGCCTGGTGTACGCGTCGATCTCCGGCTTCGGCCAGAGCGGCCCGTACTCCCACCGGCCGGCGTACGACGTGATCGTGCAGGCCATGAGCGGGCTGGCCTCGATCACCGGCCTGCCCGGTCAGCCCCCGGTGCGGGTCGGCTCGTCGACGGCGGATCTGAGCGCCGCCCTCTTCGCCTGCGTCGGCCTCCTGGCGGCCCTGGCCAGGGCCCGCGAGACCGGGCGCGGCCGCCACCTCGACCTGTCCATGCTCGACTGCCAGGTGGCCCTGCTGGAGAACGCCATCGCCCGCTACGACGTGACGAGGGAGGTGCCGGGGCCCCTCGGATCCCGGCACCCGGCGATCACGCCCTTCCAGTTCTTCGCCGCCGCCGACGGCTGGGTGGTGGTGGCCGCCGGCAACGACCGTCTCTTCGCCCGTCTGTGCGAGGTCGTGCAGCGGCCGGGGCTGACCACCGACGAGCGCTTCTCCGACAATGCCGCCCGCACGGCGAACCACCAGGCCCTCGAGGCCGAGCTGGGGGCCTCCTTCGCCGGGGACTCCGTGGCCGGGTGGCTCGACCGCCTGGAGAAGGCCGGGGTCCCGTGCGGCCCGGTGAACGACGTGGCCGACGTGGTGCGGGACCCCCAGATCCAGGCTCGCGCGATGGTCCGGCGGCAGCCGTGCGAGGGCGGGACGGTGGCCGTGCCCGCCACTCCGCTGCGGTTCTCGCAGGACCCGCCCCGAGACCCCAGGGCGGCGCCCGACCTCGGCGAGCACACGGAATCCGTCCTGCAGGAGCATCTGGGCCTCGATGCCGAGGCCCTGGTCTCCCTGCGGCGGGACGGCGTCATCTGAACATTCGATCGAAGAAAGGCGCGGGATGATCCCCCTGATCAGCAGTCAGTGCTACGGCCCCCTCCAGATCTGTCACCTGCCGCGGCTGTGGTGGAAGGCGTCGCTGAACGCCGCCGGCCGCCTGGCCGAGGACTACCCGGAGTGCACCCCCGTCCTCGACAGCATGGTCCTCGATCTGCTCGGCCTCGACAAGGAGGCGGCCCTCGGGCACATCCACTCGGGGCGGCCCGACTATCTCGCCTTCGAGGCCTGGGTCCGCGATCAGACGGGGGGTGGACCCTCCCGTGAACAGGTCGAGGAGTGGAACGGCTCCATCCGCTCCCGGGTCCACCAGCAGTGGAAGATCGACGACATCTACCCGACCCTCGGCTTCGACGGATCTGAGGGAATCACTTCAGCCGTGGTGCTCAACCACCTGGAGGACTGGCACTTCTGGCATGCCCGGGACCTGGGAGGGGAAGCGCTGGAAGGATGGCGCGGCCGGACCGTGCCGCTGGTCTCATCCCTCGACTACGGTCTCCTGGGCGTCTGCCAGCTGCCGCGCACATGGCACAAGGTGCTGCTCCAGGCCGCCGGCCTGCTGCACGCCGACTACCCGGGCCTGGGCGGCGGCCTCGACCGGCGCGTGGTCGTGGACGTCCTCGGCCTGGACGCCGATCAGGTCGTCGAGCACCTGACCTCGGAGCGCCCCTCCTACCTCGAGTTCGAGGACTGGGTGGGGGAGCAGCTGGGGGGGCGAGAGGTGAACGGCGCCGTGGAGGAGTGGAACGGGTTCGTGCGCAACCGGGTCCACCGGGCCGACAAGCGGGCCGACATCCATAGCAACCTGGGGCGTCCCGACGACGGCTCGCTGCCGCAGTCGGCGGTGGTCCTCAACCACGTGGAGGACTGGCACCTCGCCCACGGCATCCTGTGGGCGGAGTGAGGCTTCCCCGGGGGCGGGCTCAGGGCTGAAAGACCAGGGCCCGTCCGGGAAGAGGGTCGGCCAGATCGGCCACGGCCTGGCCGCCGTCGATCACGGGCGTCCCGTTGACAAGGACGTGGTCGATGCCCGCGGGCAGTTGCCGGGGATCATCGTAGGTGGCCCGGTCCGTCACCGTGTCGTCGTCGAAGACGACCAGATCGGCGAACCACCCCTCCTTGACCTGACCCCGCTCCGCGCATCCGAAGCGCCGCGCCGGCCGGTCGCTGAGCCTGGCCACCGCCTCCTCGAGGCTGAACAGGCCCTGGTCGCGCACGCACGGCCCCAGCAGGCGCGGCGCCGAGCCGTACATCCTCGGGTGCACCTGGCCGTCGGGGAAGTAGATGCCGTCGGTGCCCATGACATAGCAGTCGTGGGCGAGAAAAGGCGCGATCAGCTCGTCGGCGCCGTGGTGGAAGACCAGGAGGACGGCCAGGTTCTCCTCGATCAGCAGTTCGCACAGGGCGTCCTCCGGGGACTTGCCCACCTCGGCCACGTACTCCGAGAGCAGGCGGCCGATGTAACGCTGGTTCTCCCGTGACGGCAGCCAGGCGATGTGCGCGCTCTCCAGCCGCGTCCGGGACAGGTCGCGGGCGAACTCGCGCCGCAGCCGGCGGTCGGTGAGCTTGCCCAGAACCGCCAGCGATCCCTCCTCCCACACCTCGTGGGGCAGCAGGAAGTTGAGCATCGTCGACCCCGGCAGGTACGGGTAGACGTCGAAGGAGAAGCTGACCTCCTGGCGGGCGGTGCCGTCCACGTACTCCAGCAGTCCGTCGATCTGCTCCGGCGTCGTGCCCTTCAGGTGCGAGATGTGGACGGGCACGCCGGCGCGGCGGCCGATCTCCACCGCCTCGGCCACGCCTTCCAAGGTCCCCTTCCGGTAGCGCACATGGCTGACGTACAGCCCGTGGGGCGCCATCGGCTCGCAGACCTCGACCAGCTCGTCGAGGGTGGCGAACCACTGGGGCATGTACTCGATCCCCGTGGACAGCCCCACCGCCCCCTCGGCCATGCCCTGCTCCACGTCGGCGCGCATCCTCGTCATCTGGAAGTCGTCGGGCACGGCCCGGCTCCAGCCCATGGCCATGGCGCGCACGTTGCCGTACGGCAGGTGGGTGATGGCATTCTGCGCCGTGCGCCGGTGCAGGCCGGCCATGTAGTCGGCCAGGGAGCGCCAGCCGTCGTACTCCTCGAAGACCAGCCCGTTCAGGGCCCGCATGTAGTGGACCCACTCCGGCGCCGTCTCCTCGTCGACGGGGGCGTAGGAGATCCCGTCGGCCATGATCACCTCGGTGGTGAAGCCCTGGGCGGTCTTGGGCACCAGGTGGGGGATCTTGCGCAGCCAGGCGTCGGAGTGGTTGTGGACGTCGACGAAGCCGGGCGCCACGATGAGGCCCGAGGCGTCGATGCGCCGCCCCGCCTCGGCGCCGGAGAGGTCCCCGGCGACGGCCACGACGCGCTCCCCGCGCAGGCCCACGTCGGCGCGTTTCCGAGGCGCCCCCGTGCCGTCGATGACGGTGCCGCCGGCGATGACGATGTCGAACATCAGAGCAGCTCCACTTCCAGGTCGTCGAACCAGGAGGTGCCGGCGCCGTCCTGGCGCAGGACGATCTCCACGGCGCTGACCTCCGGCGGCGAGGGACCGCGGATCTCGACGGCCAGGCGGGTCCAGCCGCAGGTCCCCGTGAGACGCTCGGAGCAGACCAGGGGATAGCGCTCCGGGTGGTTGTAGATGATCCAGCGCAAGGCCACGCAGGCGCCCCGGCCGGAGACGGATTCGGTGCGCACCCAGAGGCAGACCCGGAAGCCGGTGTTCGTCTGCCAGCGCTGGGTGAAGGCGCCCTCGCCCTCGCGGTCCATCGACCACTCGGTGACCCCGGCCGTCTCCCGGTGGATCTTCAGGGAGCAGTCGTCGCTGCGGCCGTGATCCCGGCACCACTCGGCGCCGTCGCCGGCGGGCAGCCACGGCCAGGGATCGAGGTCTCCGGCCGGCTCGTCGAGGCGCAGGGGCTTCTCGAAGCTCGAGCGGCGCTCGTACCGCGGCAGCTGGCGGAAGCCGGCGTACTCAACCGGCGGCACGGCTGCGGCCCACCGGCGAAGCTCGGCCACCTTCTCGTCCGGGCACAGGCGGATGCGGAAGCGCTCGCAGATCGGCTCGTAGAGCTCGCCGGCGCCATAGCGGGAGCTCAGATGGATGTCGTATCCCCAGTTGCACACCGAGGCGGAGGTCCGGGCCGCGGTGTCGCCGGGGAACTCGAAGGCGGGGTTGTGGCCGGGGTCGGCGGCCAGCACGAAGAGGCCGCCGGCGCGGAAGGAGCGGGGACTGGGGATGCCCGTGGCCATGTGGTTCAGCGGCATCTGCCAGACCGTGCCGTCGGCCGGCTCCGCGAGGAGGTGGGTGTAGCCGTGGGCGGACCAGGCCCCCTCGAAGGCGAGGGTGGGAGCGGGGACGTCGCAGTACCAGGGATCGCTGTACTCGAAGGAGACCTGCTCCACGCCGGGTCGGTGGAAGACCTCGGGGCTGTGCAGATCCAGGTGGCAGGCGAAGTCGTAGACGTAGGAGCCCAGGCCCTCGTCCCAGGTCACGGTGAGGACACGGCGGGAGGTGGCGACGCCTCCGGGATCGGCGGTGGTCACGGTCACCGTGAGGCGGTCGGTGCCGCGCCCGTCGACGGTGACCTCGATCAGCTCGGTGGTGATGATGTGGCCGTCGAAGTTCCAGAACAGCTGCGTGCCGGCCACCAGGGGACGGCCGCCCGGGGAGAGCCTCAGATCCCGCAGGACGACCGGTTTCAGGTTGCGGTCGAAGTAGCGCAGGTTCTGCTCCGGCTGCTCCACCACCGCCCGCTCGAGGCGGGCGATCGGCTCGCCGCCGTCGCAGATCCACTCCTCGCCGGCCGTCTCGCCGCCCCGGGTCACGAGGTCGAAGCGGCTCCGGTGGCCCATGGAGATCCTCCGTCGAATCGGTGCCATCGAGTCTGTTATGGGGAGGCCGCAAGATACCCCCGCCCCACCCGGGCGGCAACCGCCGTTGATTGACAGGGCCGGAGGCCCGGAGCTTCATATGTCTCCATGATGATCATCGATCCCCATACCCATGTCTGGGTCAACGACCCACGCTTCCCCTGGCCCGCAGAGAACCCGTCTCCCCCCGCCGAGGACCGCACCGCCGAGATGCTCCTCGAGCAGATGGCCGCCCACGGCGTGGAGAAGACGGTGCTGGTGCAGGTAATCCACTACCGCTGGGACAACCGCTACGTCGTCGACGTCATCGGACGCTATCCCGACAAGTTCATGGCCGTGGGCCGCATCAACCCGGAGGACCCGGCGGCGGCGGACCACCTGAGCGAGTGGACGGAGCAGGGCGTGCACGGCGTCCGCCTGAGCCCCTCCGTCGACTCCTCGGGCGACTGGTTCGCCGACCCTGCGCGGATGAATCCCATCTTCGCCCGGGCCGAGTCCCTCGGAGTGCCCCTGCTGCTGTTGACGCGGCCGCCTCGGCTGCGCGATCTGGTGCCCCTCCTCGACCGCCACCCGGACCTCGACGTCGTCATCGACCACATGTCCGACGTCCACCCCGACGACGCCGAGGGACGCCGGCTCCTGACCGATCTCGCGAGATACGAGCGGGTCTACGTGAAGATCAGCCACACCTGGTCGACGTCGGGAGAGGGGTTTCCCTGGGCCGACACCCACGGGCTGGTGGAGGAGGTCTACCAGACCTTCGGAGCACAGCGCATCATGTGGGGCACCGACTGGCCGGTCTGCCTGAGCAAGGCGGAGTACGGCCAGACCCTGGCGGTGGTCCGCGACCACTTCAGTGCCTTCATCGCCCCCGAGGACATGGAGTGGGTCCTCGGGAGGACGGTCCTGAGGCTGTGGCCCTTCGAGGAGAGGGGGAGCTGAGCATGCTCAGGGTCGGAATGGTGGGCGCCGAGAACAGCCACACCCTGGCCATCGCCAAGGTCCTCAACGTGGACAAGCGCCTCCGGGGCGTGCGCGCCACCCACGTCTGGGGAGAGAGCCGCCGGTTCGCCAGGGAAGCGGCGGAGGCCGGGCAGATCCCGCGGATCGTCTCCCGTCCGGAGGAGATGATCGGGGAGGTCGATGGCATCGTCGTGGACCACCGCCACGGCAAGTTCCATCTGCCGGCGGCCCGACCCTTCCTCGAGACGCGGGTGCCCATGTTCATCGACAAGCCGTTCTGCTACCGGCGGGCCGAAGGCCGCAAGTTCCTCGCCCGGGCCCGCGAGCTCGAGGTGCCGGTCTGCTCGTTCTCGACCCTGCCCAAGCAGAAGGCCTTCCGCGATCTGAAGCGGGTCGTCTCCAGGCTGGGGCAGATCCACACGGTGATCTCCACCGGCCCCTGCGACATCCGCTCCAAGTGGGGCGGCATCTTCTTCTACGGCATCCATCAGGTCGACCTGATCCTCCGTCTCGCCGGCTACGACTTCTACCGGGTGCAGATGGTCAAGGGCGCGGGCGCCAACCACAGCGCCAGCATCCTCTTCCGCTCGGGCACGGTGGCGACGATGAACCTCATCGGCCAAGGCCGGCCCGAGTTCCACCTCTCCGTGATCGGGGAGGGTGGCCGGGTGGACCAGCCGATCCCCATGGACGAGAGCCCCTACCTGACCGGCGTCCGCGACTTCGTGCGCATGTTCAGGACGGGCGAGACGGAGGAGACCGAGCAGACCATGCTCGGCCCCGTGGCCGTGCTCGAGTCGCTGGAGAAGTCGGTGGCCAAGCCTTTCGCACGCGTGGGAGCCGGCGTCTGAGCCGGCCAAGGCCATGTCGGACTGGCAACTGAGGTCTGCGCAGGAGACGCGCTACGACGCCGTCTCCCTCGGCGAGGTCCTGATGCGGATCGATCCCGGCGACGTGCCCACGGCGCGGGCGCGGACGGCGCGCATCTGGCACGGCGGCGGAGAGACCAACGTCACCGAGGGGCTGAGCTACTGCTTCGGTCTGCGCACCGCCGTGGTCACCGCCCTCGTGGACGACGGCATCGGCCGCAACATCGAGAACCAGCTGCGCGAGGCCGGCATCGACACGGGCCACATCATCTGGTTCAGCCCCTCGGGCAAGGGGGAGCATTCCACCGACGGCAAGGGCACCCTGCACAACGGCATCAACTTCACCTGGGCGGGCAAGGGGGTGCTGCCGTCGGTGACCGAGTACTACCGCGCCCACACCCCGGTCCGCGAGATCGGCCCCGGCGACGTGGACTGGGACCACCTCTTCGGCCAGCTGGGAACGCGCTGGTTCAGCACCGGCGGCATCTATACCCTGCTGTCGGGCAAGACGGCCGACCTGGCGCTGGAGGCGATGACCCGGGCCGGGGAGCACGGCGCCGGACGCTCCTTCGACCTCAACTACCGCTCGAAGGTGGAGCCCGACAAGGACCGAGCCCGCCGGATCAACCGCGGCATCGTGCCCCACGTCGACTTCCTGGTGGGCAACCAGGACGACTTCGACGACGCCCTCGGGTACGAGACCGAGTCCGTCGACAAGGAGGCCCCTTTCGACGAGTGGCTGGAGATCTACACCGGCATGCTCCGGCAGGTGTCGAAGGACTACCCGAACCTGCGGTACATCGGCACCCAGCTTCGCGGAGCCCTGTCCGCGGACCGGATCAACTGGGGCGCCGTCCTCTACGAGGTCGGGAGCGACACCGTGCACCAGGCGGCGGTGCGGACGGACGTGGAGATCGCCGACCGCACCGGCGGGGGCGACTCCTTCGCCTCCGGCGTGATCGCGGCGCTGCTGAAGGGGCGGCCTCCCGCCGAGGCCGTGCAGTGGGGCGCCGCCCACGGCATCCTCGTGCAGGAGACGGTGGGGGATACCTCCATGGTCACGCAGGCGGAGGTGGAGAAGGAGGTCGACCGGGCGCTGAAGGGCGGAGGGGTATCGGCGCTGCGGTGACCGGCAGCGGGCCCACCCCCGCCCGCCGCAGGGTCTGGCGAAGGGGGCCGCGCATCCCGGCTCTTCGCCCGCTCCACCGATGAGCGACAGGGGATACGAAGGCTGGCGGCGCAACTTCTACACCCTCTGGGCGGCGGAGCTGACGGCGATCATCGGCTTTCAGGCGATGCAGCCCTTCCTGCCCTACTACATCCAGGAATTCGATGTCGAGGACCTGACCGAGGCCTTGGTATGGGCTGGCCGCATGGGCACCTCCGCGGGCCTGGCCATGGCGGTCTCGGCGCCGATCTGGGGAACCCTCGCCGACCGCCACGGCCGCAAGCCGATGGTCGTGCGCTCCATGCTCGGCGGCGGCCTCTGCGTGGTCCTCATGGCCTACGTGCCCAGCGTCGAGTGGCTCCTCCTCGCGCGGGTCCTCCAGGGCGTCCTCGCCGGCACCGTCACCGCCTGCCTGACCCTGGTCTCCACGTCGACGCCGCGTTCCCACCTCGCCTTCGCCCTCGGCCTGATGCAGGGCGCCTTCATGCTCGGCGCCTCGGTGGGCCCCCTCATCGGCGGGCCGATGATCGAGGCCTTCGGCTACCGCAACTGCTTCCTCGTCTCGGGCGGTCTCGTCGTCCTGGCGGGGCTATGCGTCCAGCTGCGGGTGCGCGAGGACTTCAGCCGCTCGCGGTCGCTGGAGAGCTCCTCGCGCTACCGGCTGCCCGGGCGGGACATGGTTCGGCTCCTCTCGATGCGGCCTTTTCTGGTGCTTGTGGCGACGGTCACCTCCATGTCCTTCGCCTTCGGCTTCATCATGCCCGTGGTGCCCCTCTTCCTGCAACGTCTGGCGGAGGGGCGGGACATCCTCTCCCTGGCCGGCTTGATCTTCGGTCTGGCGGGGCTCGTGGGGGCCGTCTCCTCCGCCGTCATGGGCCGGTTCTCCGACCGCCTCGGCCCGCGGCGGGTGCTGGTGGGCGGTCTCTGGGCTGCGGGCGTCCTCTACCTCGGCCAGGGTTTCTCGACCACCGTATGGGCTCTCGGGATGCTGGTGATCCTCAACGGCGTGGCCACGGGATCGGTGCGGCCCGTGGCCAACGCGGTGCTGACGCGGATCATCGATGAGGAGGACCGGGGCAAGGCCTTCGGGGTCATGTCGAGCATGGCCGCCCTGGGCTGGGCCCTCGGACCTCTCGCCGGCAGCTACCTGGGTGCGGAGTTGGGCTTCCGCTCGGTCTTCTACACGACCTCCGTGCTCTTCCTCATCGTCGGCGGCTGGGTCGGTCTGGCCACGAGCCGCGACCGGAAAGGATGGAACCGATGACCCGGCCCAGAGTGCTGGTCGACGCCGGACCCTACGCCACCGACCCGGACTGGAAGCGACTGGAGGAAGCCGCAGATGTGGTGCGGGTCACCGAGGAGCGCGACGAGGCCGGCTTGATCGCGGACCTGGCCGGATGCGCGGGGTTGATCACCCAGGGCGGGCGCCTGCCGCCGCTCACGGAGACCCTCTTCCGCGCCTGTCCGGAGTTGCGCATCGTCGGTGTGCGGGGGGACCGGTTCGGTACCGGCGTCGACCTGCCGGCTGCCCGCGAGCACGGCATTCGCGTCGTCGACACGGACAACATCGCTTCCGCCCCGCCCGTGGCCGAGTGGGACCTGGCGATGATGCTGATCTGCCTGCGCAACGCCGGCGCCGTGTACCGGCAGATGATGGCCGGTACCGAGACCTGGGCCGTGGCCGGCAACCAGGACTTCGTCCACGGCGAGCTGACCGGCAAGCGGGTCGGCCTCGTCGGCTGCGGACACGTCGGTCAGCGCCTGATCGAGCTGCTGGCGCCCTTCCGCGTCGATCTGCGGGTGAGCGACCCCTACCTGGAGGAGGAGGTCGCCGAGGGACTGGGAGTCCGCCGGGGCCGCCTCGAGGAGGTCCTGGACCACGCCGAGATCCTCGTGGTGCAGGTGCCGCACACACCGAGGACGGAAGGCCTCATCGGCGCCGCCGAGCTGGAGCGCCTGGGCGACGGCGGGATCCTGGTCAACTGCAGCCGCGGCAAGGTGATCGACCACCAGGCCCTGGTGGCGCGGCTGCAGGCCGGGCGGCTGATCGCCGGCCTCGACGTCTTCGACCCGGAGCCCCTGCCCGCCGACAGCGTCCTGCGCCGCCTGCCGAACGTGTTCTGCACCCCCCACATCGCCTGGTACGCGCCCCACGTCTTCCACCGCTACTTCGGCAGCCTCGTGGACGAGTTCGTCCGCTTCTTCAACGGGGATGAGCTGCGCTACGAGCTGACCCAGCGGATGGTGGACATCCGCCACGGCCGGATGTAGCACCCGGGTACAAGAAGAAGGGGAGGTGCGCCCCGGGCTTCCGGGAGCACCTCCCCCCGATGACGTCGGGATCGACATCCGGGACTCCATCGCGCCGTGGCCTGCGCGACGGGCGCAACGCTGACCCGCGGCTCAGCTCTTCTTCGCCTTGGCCTTGGCGGCCTTGCGCTTGCTGGCGGCCTTGGACCTGGCCAGCGCACGGCCGGGGAAGGTCAGTTCGGCGACGCCGGACTTGTCGAGCTCGCCCTTGCCCAAGTCGATCATGCGGGCGAACTGGGCCTTCGTCCGGCGCGCCAGCGGAAGGTCGAGGCCCTTCTGCCGGGCAAGACCCAGGGCGATGCCGGAGTCCTTGGCCGCATGGGCGGCGGAGAAGTAGCACTCGTGGTCGCGGGCGACCATGTCCTCGCCGTCCGTCTCCAGGACCCGCGAGTTGGCGCCGGTCTGGGAGAACACCTCCATCAGCACCTCCAGGTCGAGGCCCAGGGCCTTGCCGAGGCCCAGCCCTTCAGCGAGTCCGGCGGTGTTGATGTTCATCACCATGTTGACCAGGGCCTTCACCTGGGCCGCCTTGCCGGTGGAGCCGATGTAGCGCAGATCGACGCTCATGCTGTCGAGGAGAGGCTTGCAGCGCTCGAAGACGGCCTTCGGGCCGCCGCACATCAGGTACAGGGTCCCTTCGCGCGCCTGGGTGATGGAGCTGGCCATGCAGCCTTCGAGGCTGCGGGCGCCGGCCTTGGAGGCCCGCTTCTCCACCAGCACGTGCGTGTCGGGGGTGATGGTGGCGCAGTTGATGAAGGTCTTGCCCTCTGCGCCCTGGAGGAGACTGTCGCCGCGCTCGGCGAAGATCGACTTCATGGAGCGGTCGTCGGTGACCACGGTGATGATGTAGTCGGCCCCTGCCGTGACCTCCGCCAGCGTCCCGGCGGCCTTGGCCCCCAGCTCTCTTGCGAGGGAGGCCGCCAGCTTCGCGTTGACGTCGTGGACGGTGGTGACGGGGAAGCCGTCATCCTTCAGGTGGCGGGCGATGTTGGCGCCCATGCGGCCGACTCCGACGACTCCCACGGAGTAGTCGGCTTTCCTGATGCTTGGCATCTGGCGGCTCCTGGCTGCAACAGGTGCGGTGAAGGGGTCGGAGGGCCGGGAAGATAGCCCGCCTTCCCAGGGGGCACAACGAGAAGCTCCGGTCGTCCGGAGCTCCGGAAATCTGGACACCTTCACACCTCCCCGATTACCTTTGCCCTCCCTCCACCGGGAGTCACGCGTGAGAATCGGACCTACCCAGATCATCCTGCCCGGCATGAGCCTCGATGACACCCTGGCCCTGTGCGTCGAGGCCGGGTACGACGCCGTAGAGCTCACCTTCACCGCCTCGGGCAAGGACCTCAACGTCGAGATGAGCGACGACGAGCTCCAGACGGTGTCGAGACGTTGCCGGGAGGCGGGGGTGACCATCGCCGCTTCGATCGCGCACTACGCCGAGCGCGGCAACCTGATGAGCCGCGACCCCACCGAGCGCCGGGCCTGCAGCCGCTGCCTGGCCCGCTCCGTGGAGATCGCCGGCCGGATCGGCACCGACGCCGTGCTCCTGCACCCGGGACAGCTCGAGGCGGAAGGGACCTACGCCCAGGCCTGGGACGATCTCGTGGGCGCCTTGCGGGAGCTGGCGCCGCTGGCCGAGGGGCACCGGGCGGCGATCGCCGTCGAGAACGTGTGGAACAAGTTCATGCTGAGCCCGCGCGAGGCGGTGCAGCTCACCGACGAAGTCGGCAGCGACTGGGTGGGGATCTACCTCGATACGGCCAACATGATGGCCTACGGCCACCCCGAGCACTGGATCCGCGATCTCGGGAGCCGCATCCGCAAGGTGCATCTCAAGGACTTCGACCGCGGAGCAGGGCGCTTCGTCGACCTGATGGACGGCGACACCGACTGGCCGGTGGTGATCGCCGAGTTGCGCGCCGCCGGCTACGACGGCACCCTGATCCACGAGGTCGGCGGCGACCGGGCCAGGCAGATCGAGATGGCCGCGCGCATGCGCCGCATCGTCGCCGGCTGAGAGACGGCCATGAGCGGCATCTACACGAGAAACTGGCGCGACTTCCAGCCGAAGATCGCCCACCTCAGCGCCGTCCACTGGGGCGGGCTGAGGGCCGTGGAGCGGGACTCCGGGGACGAGCGCGACCGGCTCACGCGGCTGGGTGGGTTCGCCCGGCACGCCCTGCAGGGCCGCAAGACCTCCGATCACCACAAGCACGAGAGCATGGAGCAGGTCTACTACGTGCTGTCGGGCGCGGGGGAGGTCCTCTACGACGGGAGCCGCTACGCCGTCGAGGCCGGAGACGCCATCTACCTGCCCTCCGGCGTCCATCACCAGATGTTCAACGACGGCAGCGACGACTGGCTCGAGCACCACGTGATCTCGCAGCGGGTGGACGGCAACGGCGGCCGCTTCTGCGTGCGCCACTGGCGCCAGGCCTCCCCGGACGGCGACGGCGGCGGCGCCGTGCGCTGGCGCCAGCTGGATCCCGAGGACGGCGGCGGCCCGGGGGCCTGTCTGCGCGGCATGGCCTTCATCGAGCGCTGGGCCGTGCAGCCTCACAGCGCGAGCGCCGAGCACGTGGAGGAGGAGCTGGAGCAGGTCTGCTACGTGCTCGGCGGCCGTGGAGTCCTGCATGCCTCAGGATCGGAGCACCAGATCAGCGAGGGCGACATGGCCCACCTGCCTCCGGGCACCCGCCACGCCGTGCACAATCGGCACGACGATTGGCTCACCTTCCTGGTGATGGCGGCGTGAGCATGTCCACGGAGACGGCCGTGTTGCAGCGAACCCTCGAGAGCCTGATGGCCGCCATCCGCAGCGGCGATGGGGAGGCCCTGCGCCGGGACCTGGCCGCCGTCGACCGTCACCGCGACGCCCTGGGCGAGGACGCCCCGCCGATGCTCCGGCACTACCTCGAGAGGCGCAGCTACGAGAAGGCTCTCGCCTTTCTCGAAGGCGGTGACGAGAGCCCCGAGGCAGGGGGCTGAGCGCCTTCGAGGGGCAGCCGCCCTGGCCCCCCGCCGCACCGCCGGATCCCGCTGGCAGGACTTCTACGAGGTCATCGCCCGCATCCCCCGGGGACGCGTGGCCACCTACGGTCAGATCGCCAGTCTGGCGGGCCACCGCGGCCATGCCCGCCAGGTCGGGTATGCCCTGGCCGCCGCACCGGATACGCCCGACCTGCCCTGGCACCGCGTCATCAACGCCCGGGGGGAGGTCTCGCCGAGGGCCCGTTCCCAGGCTCACGGGTATCAGCAGGCGCTCTTGCAGGAGGAAGGGGTGGAGTTCGTGAATGGCCGCGTCGACCTGGGGCGCTACGGCTGGGAGGGCCGGTGAGGTTCGGAATCCCGGCCGGCAGCCTGGACCGGCCGATTCTGCAGCTGGCGATCCCCGGTCTGCTCGCATCGGTTTCCGTACCCCTCATCGGCATCGCCGATACCGCCATGATCGGCCATCTCCCCGAGGTCGCTCTCCTCGGGGCGGTTGCCACGGCCAGCGTGCTTTTCGACGTCCTGTTCTGGGGCGCCGGCTTCCTGCGCATGGGGACGACTTCGATCGTCTCACAGCACCACGGCGCCGGCGACCGTTGCGGAAGCGCCGCCGCCCTCTTCCGGGCCCTGTTGCTCGCCGCCGTCATCGGCCTGCTCATCCTGACGATCCGTGGACCGGCCGCCGAGATCGGCTTTAGCCTCGTCGGTGGTTCCGAGCAGGTGCAACTGTGGGGACGGCAGTACTTCGACATCCGTGTTCTCGGCGTGCCCCTGGTGCTGGGCACCATGGTCCTCAACGGCTTCTTCCTCGGATCGGCCAATGCCTGGGCCCCTCTCGTGGTGACGGTGGTGACCAATCTGGTGAACATCGTGGCCGACTACGCCTTGATCTTTGGCCACTGGGGGGCGCCGGAGCTGGGGGTGATCGGTGCGGCCTGGGCGTCGGTGGCAGCCGCCGCCACCGGCTTCGCCCTGGGGGTGTCCGTCCTCCTGGCCTTCTATCGAGCGACGGTCTTCTCCTCCAGGCCCAAGGCGTTCTTCGACCCCGGCAGGCTCAGGCACATGCTCTCCACCAACCTCAACCTCTGCGGCCGCACCCTGTGCCTGCTGGCCGCCCAGTTCCTCCTGGTGGCCCTGGTGGCCCGCATGGGCGAGGTACCGCTGGCGGCGCACGCCGTGGTCTGGCAGCTGTGGTCCCTGGTCAGCTACGGAGTCGACGGCTTCGCCCACGCCGCCGAAGCCCTCGTCGGCAACCGTCTCGGTGCCGGGGATCGGCTGGCGGCCCGGCACTACGCCCGCCGAATCCTCCTCTGGGGGGCCGCGATCGGACTGCTCTTCAGCGGCATCTACGCCGTCGGCCTAGAGCGGATCGCCGGCTGGTTCACGCCCCATGCCGAGGTCGTCGCCGCCGTCGCCTCGCTGACGGTGCTGGTCGCCGTCGTGCAGCCCCTGAATGCGCTGGTCTTCGTCCTCGACGGGATCTTCATCGGGGCCAACGATTCGGCCTACCTCTTCCGGGCCATGGCCCTGGCCGCCTTCGCCGGCTTCGCGCCCGCCGCGATCCTCCTGGTGATCGTCCTCGAAGGCGGACTGGTCGCGGCATGGGGCGCCTACATCGTCCTCATGCTCGGACGCTTCCTGCCCCTGGCCCGGCGCTACCGCGGCAGGGCCTGGCAGCGCACCTTTCTGTCCACTTCCACGGGAGTCTGACATGTCCTTCTTCCAAGTCGACGATCTGCCCCGGCTCGAGCTCTTCCCGAAGGCCCTGAGCGGCATCGTGCAGGGCGAGCACCTGATGTTGTCCTTCCTCGAGTTGGCCCCGGGCTGCAGGATCCCGGAGCACAGTCATCCCCACGAGCAGGCCGGACTCGTGCTGTCGGGGAGGCTCCGGTTCCGCATCGGCGAGGAGGAGCGCGTCTCCGGTGCCGGGGATGCCTTCCTGGTTCCGCCGAACGTCGTCCACGAGGGAGGGGTGGTCGGAGACGAGGCCTGCCGGGTCCTCGACATCTTCAGCCCGCCCCGCGAGGACTACGCCGACCGCTACAACCGCTACACGGAGACTTCGCAGGAGACCCGCTGGCGCTGAGCAGGCCCAGGCCCGTGCGTATTGTGCGCCCCCTGAACGTGGAGGATTCACCGGACCGCCAACAAGGAGATCCCGCCTTGAGCACCCGAGAGCTGACCGCAGCCGACTGCCGCGACGTCCTCGTCGTGGCCATCACACCCCGTGAACCCGATGGCTCCGTCGACCTGGCCGGCGTGGGCCGCAACGTGCGGTATCTCACCGACAACGGCGCCCGCTTCCTGATGCCCATGTGCGGCACGGGCCTGGTCTACGACGCCACCCTGGACGAGTTCGAGAGCGTCACCGGCGCCTTCGCCGACGCCGCCGACGGACGCGCCCTGGTGGTCCCCGGCATCGGCCCGGGGTACGGCCGGGCCCTGGAGATGGCGGGCATCGCCCGCGGTCTGGGCGTGGCCGGCGCCATGATCATGCCCATCGTCGGCCCGGCCTCGGCGGGGGGAGTGTCCGAGGGCCTGGCCCGCATCGCCGGCGCCGCGGGCTTCCCGGTAATCCTGTACCAGCGCCGGCTCGACATCATGCCGGTGGACCGCGTCGTCGACCTGTGCCACCGCGACGACGTGGTGGGGCTGAAGTACGCCGTGGATGACGTGCACGCCTTCTGCCGCATCGCCGACGGCGCCGGGGCGGCGTGCGCCATGGTCTGCGGCATGGCCGAGGATCCCAGCGTGGAGTACCTCCAGGCCGGGGCGGTCGGCTTCAGCTCGGGAATGGCCAACTTCGTCCCCCGCATGAGCCTCCATCTGCTCTCCGCCTTTCACCGGGGCGAGGTGGAGGAGGCGGAGCGCCTGCGCAGGCTCATGGTGCCCTTCGAGGATCTCCGCGGGGAGAACGGGGCCCGCTACTCCGGCTCCGCCCTGCACGCAGCCATGGAATACGCCGGCCTCGCCGGCGGCCCCGTGATCCCCTTTGCCGAGGACGTGGAGGCCGCGGACCTGCCGCGGGTCCACGGGCTGATGGACCTTCTCCTGGCGGAGGAGACCCGCCTGCAGGGGGACTCGATCGCCGCCGGGGGCGGAGCTTCATGAGCGGAGGCGCCCCCCCGGTACGGGTCGCCCTGATCGGTCTCGGCGGCGTCTGCTCGAGCGTCCACTACCCCGGCCTGTCCCGCATCCCCGGGGTGGAGATCACCGCCCTCTGCGACGTGGACCGGGAGCAACTCGCCCTCCGCGCCGAGGAGTGGGGCGTCGAGAGCTGCCACGCCGGCCTGGACGACCTCGCCAGCGCTGCCGACGTGGACGCGGCGGTCATCGCCACTCCGAATCACCAGCACCGCCAGTTGATCGAGGGCGCTCTCGGAGCCGGCTTCCACGTCTTGTGCGAGAAGCCGCTGGGGATGGACCTGGCCGAGGCCGTGGCGATCTACCGCCAAGCCGCCGCTTCGGGCCGCCGGCACATGACCGCCTTCACCTACCGCTTCGTGCCGGCCATGGCCTACCTGAAGTCGCTAGTGGAGGCCGGAGAGCTCGGCCGGATCCGGCACGCACGGGTCCAGAGGCTCCAGGACTGGGGGGAGAGGGTCATCGGCTGGCGCCAGTACCGCCGGCTGGCGGGACTGGGCGAACTGGGGGACATGGGCATCCACCGCATCGACTACGCCGAGGATCTGATGGGACCCATGCGATCGGTCTGCGCGTCGATGAAGCAGCTCGTGCCCCGTGACCGAACCGGCGACGGCCAGCCTTGCCCACCCCAGGACGTCGAGGACTGGGTCGCCTGGATCGCCGAGTTCCAGAGCGGCGCCACCGGCGTCTTCGAGATGGGCAAGCTCTCCAAGGGGCGCGGTCCCCTGGGGGACCACGACCTGGCGGAGATCAACGGCACGGAGGCCTCTGCCGTCTACCAGTTGCACCGACCCCACGAGATCCTCTTTGCCGAGAGGGGAGAGCCCTACCGGGTTCGCCCGGTTCCTCCGGCTTTCCTCACGCGTCCGGGTTCGCCCCGGGATCCCGCACAGGGGGATCCGACCGTCACCTTCCGCTACGACCAGGCGTGGGAGTTCATCAGCGCCATCCGCGAGGAGAGGGAGTGCGTGCCTTCCTTCTACCACGGCACGCGGGCCCAGGCGGTGGCCGAAGCGGTGGTGGAGGCCTCCCGCGAGCGCCGGTGGGTGGATGTCCAGGAGATCCCCGCTCCGGCGTGAGCAGACCCGCCGTCGACCCGCTACGGCCGTCGACCGAAGCGTCCACGGCCCAGGGCCCAGGCCCCGAGGACGGCGGCACTCAGCAGGAACACCCAGTCCCCCCAGCGAGCATAGAGCGTCGATTCATCCCGAGGCTGCACCCGCGCCGCGATCGTCTCCGTCTCCAGGAGCCGGGTCCTTTCCCGGATCCGCCCGCTCGGTTCGATGATGCAGGAGATCCCCGTGTTGGCCGCCCGCAGGACCGGGCGGCCGGTCTCCACGGCGCGCAGCACGCACATGGCCAAGTGCTGCATCGGAGCCGCGGAGGTTCCGAACCAAGCATCGTTGGTGGTGTTCACCAGGAGGGTGGCTCCCCTTGCCGCGAGAGTCCGCGGAATCGAGGGGAAGATCGACTCATAGCAGATGAAGACGCCCAGCTCCGCCTCCACTCCCGGCAGTGGCAGCACCCGGTGATCCTCCCCGGGATCGAACCGCCCGCTGTGCACGGTCAGCTCCCGGAGATAGCCGAAGATCCGGGGCAGGGGGAGGAACTCGCCGAAGGGCACCAGGTGGACCTTGTCCACCGAGCCGATGACGGTCCCCTCCCGGCCGATGAGGAAGGAGCGGTTGTAGATCCCTGGCTGCCCCGAGGCGGAAAGGGACCCGAGGCTGCCAACCAGCAGGCGGCTCCCCGTGTCGCGGGCGAGTTCCTCGACCTGCCGCCGATGGTGCCGGTTCGCCTCCGTGTCGAGGCGGAAGGGAAGGGCCGTCTCCGGCCACAGGATGAGGTCCAGGGGGCCTTTCTCCCGCACCAGCGCGCGGGTCAACCCGCTGTAGTGGTCCGTCGCCGAGCGGACTCCCGGCCCCAGCCACTTCTCGCCCTGGGACACGTTGCCCTGGACGATGCCGACCCGCAGGGTCCGGGGGGATGTCTCCGCTTCCATACCGCCGAGCCGTACGAAACCCGCTGCCACGGAGAGTGACACAAGGAGTCCCGCCGGCATCAGGGAGCGCGGTCGGACGGATGGCTGGACGATGGCCTGCGCCGCCGCGGCGTTGACAAGAACGATGAGGAAGGTGATGCCGTGGACCCCGGTCACCGCGGCCACCTGGGCCACGGCCGGGTAGCGGTACTGGGTATAGCCGAGCAGCTCCCAGGGAAACCCGCTGAGCATCCAGGTCTGCACCCAGTCCAGCAGCGTCCACTGGCAGGCCGCGAGCCACGGGAAGGCGCTGGAGGTGAGCGGCAGGCGCCGGCAGAGCAGCAGGAACAGCACCGGGTACGCCGCCATGTACAGGATGAGGAGGACCGTCGTCAGGCAGGCGAGAGGGAAGCCGAGGCCGCCGTAGAGCTGCAAGGTCTCGGCGACCCAGTAGGCGCGGCCCAAGCCGGAGACCAGACCGAGGGAGAGGCCGGCCACGGCCGCCTGCCTCGGGCCGAGGGGGCGGCCGGATCTGCCGCCGAGGACGAGGATGAGGCAGGGGACCAGGCAACCCCAAGCGACCCACCCCTGGTCGGCCTTGGGCAGGGCCAGCCAGTAGAGCAGGCCGCTCCCGGCGCCAACGAGGGCGCTGACGCCGGAGGACACTACAACTCCAGATACTCGACCAGAGGCTCGCGCAGCTTTTCGAGGGCCCCCCCTTCGAGATCCCTGACCTCCTGGCGAGACAGCTGCAGTCGGGCTGCCACGGCGCCGGGGGAGCGTTTCTCCTGGTAGCGCAGCTTCACCACTTCGAGCTCCCTGGAGTTCAGCCGCTCCAGGGCGCCGGAGACGACCTGGCGCAGCTCCTGGCTCTCCACCAGATCGAGGGGGGAGTCGGGCAGGAGCAGGGAGATGAACCGTTCGTCCAAGGGCACCCGGCCGGTGGGTCCGGCGCCCGTGGGGAGATCCTGGGAGATGCGGTCAAATCTCGACATGTCCCTCCTGGAGCAGACAAAAAAACAGGGAGCCGTTTCCGACTCCCTGATCGGTTATGGTAGCGGGGGCAGGATTCGAACCCGCGACCTTTGGGTTATGAGCCCAACGAGCTACCAGACTGCTCCACCCCGCAACACACATGGAATATATGGCCTGGGGGCGCGGATGCAACCCCGTCGTCACTCCCGCGCATCCGGCGGGGACTCGGCAGGAGCGGAGTCTCCGTTCGGGAGCCGCTGCATCTGCACCTCCGAAATCCGCTGCCCATCGACGGCCAGAATGGTGATCTCGAAGCCAGGGACGAGGATCGACTGGCCGGCGCCCGGCACATGACCCAGGTGGTCATAGATGAAGCCTCCCAAGGTGTCGAAGCCGTCGCTCGGAAGGTCGGAGTCCAGTAGTTCGTTCAGTTCCTCGATATTGATGCGCGGATTGACGATCAGCACCTCGTCGGGCTGCCAGCGGTACAGGGTCTCCTCGGCGTCGTACTCGTCCTGCAGCTCGCCGACGATCTCCTCCACGAGGTCCTCGGTGGTCACCAGCCCGGCGGTGCCTCCGTACTCGTCGACGACGATGGCCAACCGGGTCCGGGCCTGGCGCAGGTCGCGCAGCAACTGATCGATCTTCCGGGTCTCAGGCACGTAGAAGGGCTCGTGCAGCAGTTGGATCCCCTCGCCGTCCCCGGTGGGAACCTCGTCCAGAAGCCGGCGCATGGGAGAGGCGCCGTCGACGGCGTTCGGCCCATCGAGGAGCCGCAGGAGATCCTTGGCGTAGAGGATGCCGCGGATCGAGTCGAGGGACTCCTCGTATACGGGGACGCGGGAATGGCCCTGGTCACGGATCGTGCTCAACAGGTCGGCCACGCTTCCACCGATCTCCACGGCGGTGATGTCGACGCGCGGCACCATCACCTCTCGAACCACCCGGTCGTGGAAGCCGAAGACCCCCTGGATCATGTCGCGCTCGCCCTCCTCCAGTACGCCGGTCTCGCCTTCCGAGTCGACCAGGCTGCGAAGCTCCTCCTCCTTCTGCGCCTTGAACTCCTCGTCGGAGTAGTCGACGGCGGCGATGCGCTGTACCACCGCCGCCAGGGGGCCGAGGAGGAGGTGAAGAGGGACGTACAGCAGGGTCAGTGCCGGGATCCGGGGTTCCTCGCCTTCTGGCTCGAAACGGACGCGCCGCGCCGTGGAGGCGAGGAGCAGGCAGAGGGAAGCGGCGGCCGTCACCGCCAGCGCCGACCACTTCGCGTCGAGGTGGAAGCGAAGCAGGTAGTAGAGCGCCAGGGTTAGAGCGACCGTGCAGAATCCCTGGCCGAGGCGGGAGATCAGCAGGAGGCGGTAGCGCGGCTCGTGGACACGCAGCATCCGGTTGGCGCGAGGCACGCCGGCGTCTCGCATCTTCTCCAGGGAGGAACGTGGAAGGACACCCAGGGTCGCCTCATAGCTGGCGAGGACAAAGAGCGCCGCAGAGGAGAGGATGGTCAGGGTGAGTGCGGCTATTTGGGGAGGTTCCAAGAAACGGCTCTCCCACTCCTTTCTGAAAAACAGCCCGCCAGGACTGTCGGCTGGAAATGCACTGAGGTCACCCCGGCCCGGCCGGACAGGGCGGGAGGTGGACGAAGCGCTCCGTCTCCCGCTCCATGTCCTCGAGCTCACCTGCGGTCTGGTGGTCAAACCCCGCAAGGTGGAGAAGACCGTGGACAAGGAGTCGGGTGAGTTCAGCTTCCACCGTCACCCCGCGCTCAGTGGCCTGCACCGTGGCGCGAGGCAGGGAAATGTAGATCTCCCCCGCGGGTGCCTCGAACTCCGCCGGCGAGAGCACGCTTCCGGCTCCACTTCGGCTGGCCGGATCATCCCTCAGGGAGAAGGAGAGCACGTCCGTACTCCGGTCCCGCCCACGGAAGGCCGCGTTGAGGCGGCGAACCTCCGCGTCGTCGGTGACGATCGCCTCCACCGGGCCTCCGGCCTCGTGCACGGACAGGACCCTTCGAGCCACCGCAGCCAAGTGGTGGCGGGTCCCGGCCGTTACGGCCTCAGGCAGGTCCGGGCTGCAGTGCAGTAGAAACATGGGTCTGGCTCGCCTTGGTCTGCCACGGGTATTCGAGCCGCCCGTGAAGAGTTCCCATGAGCACGGGGAGGAAGGACTCTTCGACGCCGTGCAGATCGCGCAGCGTCAGTGGACATTCATCGAGCTCCCCGGCTGTGAACTTCTGCTGAATGATGCGCCGCACCAACTGACGCACCCGATTCGGCGTGTGATCGGAGAGGGTTCGGGCCGCCGACTCGACCGAGTCGGCCAGCATCAGGATACCCGCCTCCTTCGTCTGGGGCTTGGGGCCATCGTACCGGAAGTCGTCGCGGCGCACGTTCTTGAGGCCCTGCTCGACGGCCCGGTTGTAGAAGAACTCGATCACCGTCGTTCCGTGATGCTGGGGAATCAGGTCGATCAAGGCCTCGGGCAGCCCGTTCTCTTCCGCCAACTCCACGCCGTCCTTGACGTGGGAGTCGACGATGAGAGCGCTCATGTTGGGCGTCAGCTGATCGTGCGGATTGCGGCCACCGCGCAGGCCCTGGTTCTCGGTGAAGTACTCGGGCTTGAGCATCTTGCCGATATCGTGGTAGTAGCACCCGACCCGGGCCAGCAGGGGATTGGCGTCGATCCGCTGCGCCGCCGCCTCCGACAGGTTGGCCATGATCAGGGAATGGGTGTACGTGCCGGGGGCCTGAATCGCCAGCTCCCTCAGCAGCGGGCGGTTCAGGTCGGACAACTCCAGAAGGGTGATGTCGGTGGTTACCCTGAAGAGGCTCTCGAAGATCGGCAGCAGGCCCTGGATGACGATGGGCGACGCCACGCCGATGAAGATCCCCGGCAGCACATGCTCGGGTATGTCGTCGATGTTGACGAACCGGAGCAGGTCCGTGGCGGCGATCAGCAAGGCATAGGAGGCGGTGAGCAGGACCATGGGTCGGTAGAACTGATTCCGGTGACGCACCTGCCGCAACGAGAACACGGCGACGGCGGAGGTGAGTGCGCAGATCATGGCCACGTAGAAGTCGCCGAAGAGGGTGCCGATGAAGAGGGCGAGGAGGAAAGAGACGACCAGGGCGAGTTGGGGGCTCAGGAGGATCGTCAGCAGCATGGCCGCCAGGGGAGTGGGCACGAAGTAGGTGGGGATATCGTTGACCCGTATATAGGAAGCGCTCCCCGCCGTCGACAGGGTGATGATGGCCAGGAGCAGCAGCAGACTGGGGCTGTCGAAGATGGCCCGTTCGCGGGCGGACAGGTAGAAGCCGAGGACGAGCAGAATGAAGGCCGCGATCACACCGGAGCTCAGGACTTGGTAGAGGCTTGTGGCGAAGTCCTTCTCGGCCACCTCCGTCAGATGCTCCGCGAGGGCGTCGAGAGCCTCCACGTGGTGGGGCTCCACCTTCGCGTTCTTGTCGACGATCATCTCGTCCTGGAGGTAGCGGCGCTTGATCCGGGCTACACTGCGCCGGGCCTCCTCCCGCTGCTGCCGCGTGAGTGCTGCGTCCACCACGACGTTCGCGGTGACGAACAGCCCGAGAAGCTCGTGCACGGCCTCGGCCGCCCCGCTGGAAGCCAGGGAAGGGTAGCTCCCTATGAGAGAGAGGAGCTCTCCGCGCTTCAATGACCCGGCCTCGTAGAGGTCGTCGATCGGGACCTCCTGGCCTTCGAGGCGGGCCTGGCGGGTCAGGGCGGTGTGGGTGTCGTCACGGGAGGCCAGGATGCCGGTGGAGTAGGCATTGGCAAGCACTTGGCCGGCGGCTTGCCGAAAAGACGCGATCGTGTCGGGGGGCGCCGCGGATAGGGCGGCGATGAGCTTTCTAAGCGCGTCCTCGGAGAGGGAGCCGATGACGTCGGGCAACTCTCTTTGCAGCCGCCTCTGCTTCACGGACTCGGGCATCTCCATCCGTATGTTGGGCAGCAGCACGTCAAAGACCGAGTCGAGGCGTGAGAGCTGTCGATCACTGATCCGGGGTTGCAGCGACAACTGCGTGGGCACTCGCCGCTCGGCCTCGTGACGCTCCCGTTCCAGTTCCTCCGGTCCCTTGCGCACGAAGAAGGTCTGGGAGGCGTTGATTCGCTCGGGGGCGATGCTGCCGACGCGCAGCTTGGTGACGTGGTGCGGGCGCTGGAAGGGGGAAAAGTAGGTCAGCAGGCCGATGGCCCCGAGGGCGAGGGCGAGCCGGTACAGGCGCATGCCGGCTGCTCCTTGGGGGCCCTTCCTCTGACGGCCCGACGATGCCGAGGAGGCCCACGGGCGCCTCAAGGAAGGGGTGTTCACGCTGGGGACACCGCCTGAATCCCGCGCCCGTCTCCTGCTTCTGCCGGGGCCCGCTCCTCGCCGTGGCGCTCGTAGGCCTGGACGATGCGCTGCACGAGGGGATTGCGCACGACATCGCGCTCGGTCAGATGGATGAAGTGGCAACCCTCGATGTCCCGCAGGACGCTGCGTACGTCGACCAGGCCGGACACCTGCCCATCGGGCAGGTCCGTCTGGGTGATGTCTCCGGTGACCACCGCCTTGGACCCGGCACCCAGGCGGGTGAGGAACATCTTCATCTGCGCCGGAGTCGTGTTCTGCGCCTCGTCGAGAATGACGAAGGAGTCGTTCAGCGTACGGCCGCGCATGAAAGCCAGGGGGGCGACCTCGACGACCTTCATGCTCTGAAGCCGCGCCAGCCGCTCGGACTCGAGCAGCTCCTGGAGCGCGTCGTAGAGGGGGCGCAAGTAGGGATCCACCTTTTCTTCCAAGGCACCGGGCAGGAACCCCAGGTTCTCGCCGGCTTCCACCGCTGGACGCGCCAGGATGATCCGGGAGACCCTCTTCTGCTTGAGGGAGGAGACAGCGGCGGCGACGGCGAGGTAGGTCTTCCCCGTGCCCGCCGGGCCGATGGCGAAGACCATGTCGCTGCGGCGAAGAGCTTCGGAGTAGGCGAGCTGGCCGCCGCTGCGGGCGCGCACGGTGGTCCGGTAGGTGCGGAAGCCTCGTCCGCCGAGGGATTCCCCGGCGGTCGCCTGGCCCTGGAGGGAGAGGGTCCCCAAGTCCCGTTGGAGGAGGGCCTGCACATCCTCCTCCCCGAGGTCGGGGTCACGGCGCAGGCTCTCGATGACCGTCTCGAGCAGACCGCTGGCGATTCGTATCGACTCTTCCGGCCCGTCGACCAGAAGCCGCTCGCCGCGGGCCACGAGAGACACTCCGCAACTGTTCTCGAGGGACTGCAGGTTCCGGTCGTTGTGGCCGAACAGCGCGACCGGATCCACCTCGGCGATGGAGATGGTCTTCTTCAGATCTCTCGTAGGGGCGTGATCGGTAGTTTGATCAGGTGAGAGTGCTCAAGAGACGAAAAGGGATTCGGATTCCGGCAAGCCCCGGTCCGAACCCCTTGACGCTGCTACTCCGGAGTGCACAGCTGCACCGAACCTCGGATCCCCGGAAACCCCTACCCCTCTCGAAAGAGACTCTCTACTAGTCCGGGAGGTCGAGCACCTGGGCAGGGAACACGAGACTCGGATCCATGATCTGCTGCTTGTTCGCCTTGTAGATCTTGTGCCACATCGTCGGGTCATTGTAGACCTCCTGGGCGATCTTCGTCAGGAAGTCGCCTGAGGTCACCAAGTACTGGTTCTCACCGATGGCAATGGGAATATTGAACATCTGCTTCGGGAAGATCAGATCGGGATCGTCGATTTCGTCCTTGTTCGCCCGGTAGATGCGAGGCCACATGTACGGATCGTCGTAGATCTCGGGCTTGGAGGCGATTCCCCAGAGGTGGTCGCCCTTCATGACCTCGTAGGTGAGCTCCCTCGGCGCACGGACCAGCAGTTCGGCGATCAACTGGCCGGCGCGCTCGATCTTCGCCTTCATCTCGGGGAGTGCGGAGATGGGCGACATCTTCATCTCCGCCAAGTCCTCGGCGGCCATCTCCAACTCGCTCCGGCGCCACATCAACTCCTCCGGTGCCAGCGCGGCCAAACCCTCAAGCTGCTGCAGCAGAGCATCGAGACGTCGCCCGAACTCAGCCACCTCGGCTTCCGTGGCGCCCACGAGGGCCAGGATCTCCGCATTCCGCTCTGCGATCCTGGCCTGCATCTCATCGACTTGGGCCTGGAGCGCAGCGATCTCCTCGTCGAGTTGGGCGATCTCGGCCTTGGCTTTGGCCTCTCCCGAGCGATGCGAAGCCAGCTGTACCAGGAACTCCTCGCAAGTCATCTTCATCTGCGCGGAGGCGCCGCCCACCAGACCGAAGGCAAGGGCAAGGAAGACCACACCACCTAAAGCGCGATGCCTTGGCATTTCAGTGCCTTTCTCGTGTTGTAGAATTGTCACTCGGACATCCGGTTGGACAGGTTCACCTCCGTTGCGGCCTTCTTCTCGTCGAGCGCCTTCAACTCGGCCTTGGCGTCGGCCAACTCGCTCTCAAGTCGGGCCTTCTCGGCTTTCTTCTCGGCCACCTTGTCCTCTGCGGACTCCATCGCCTGCCGTTGTTCCTCAAGTAGGGAGAGTTCCTTTTGGTTGGGAACAGCGGAACAGCCAGCGATCAGCCCGGCGGCGAGGACGGCGGCCACGATATGGACGTAGTCCTTGGCAGCACGAGCGCTGCTAGGAGAAATACCCATCGAGCGACTCCCCTGTGTCTGCTTGTCGGTTTGGATGCGCGGATTCCGCGAAATGGCTAGTCCTGGCCCAAGGTAAACGCGTCCAAAGGGGATGTCAAGTCAAAATCCCCTGTCCTTATAAGGGCTTACAGTCGGCTACCGGAGCCGGATGCCCAGCTCCCGAAGCTGGGGATCGTCCACCGGTCCGGGAGCATCCTCCATGAGGCCAACCGCCTTGTTTGTCTTGGGGAAGGCGATGACATCACGGATCGAGCCCTCCCCCGCAAGCATGGCCACCAGCCGGTCGAAGCCGAAGGCGATCCCGCCGTGGGGCGGAGCCCCGTGCTCCAAGGCCTCCAGCAGGAAGCCGAATTTCTCCCGGGCCTCCCGATTCGAGATGCCCAGCAGATGGAATAGACGCTTCTGCAATCCGGAGTCGTGGATCCGGATCGAGCCGCCGGCGACCTCGTCGCCGTTGATCACGAGATCATAGGCCCGCGCACGCGCCAGGGCTGGATCGTCGTCCAGTGCCTCGACATCCTCGGGCAGGGGGGCGGTAAAGGGGTGGTGCACGGCCTGATATCCATCCGAGTCCGGACTTGGTTCCAGAAGGGGGAAGCGATCGACCCACAGGGGGTGCCAGCGGTCGTCTGCGAGCCCGAAGCGCTCTGCCAGCTCGAGACGGAGGGCACCCAGAACCCTCGCCGCCGCCCCAGGCGAGTCCGCCACCAGCAGGAGCAGATCACCGGGCTCGGAGGCCAGCCCCTCGACCAGGAGATCCTGCGAGGCCTCCGGGAAAAACTTGACGATGGAGGACTCGAGACCTCGGTCCGTGTGACGGATCCAACTGAGCCCCTTGGCTCCCTGCTCTTGGGCAAACGCGATCAGCCCGTCGATTTGACTCCGAGGCAACTGACTGCGCCCCTTTGCGTTGATGCCCTTTACCTGTCCTCCCGAATCAAGCACCGACCGGAAGATCCCATAGTCGGATGCACGGGCCGCTTCCATCAGGTCGACCAACTCCAGGCCGAACCGAAGATCGGGGCGGTCGCTGCCGAAGCGGTCCATCGCTTCCTGATAGGAGATCCGGGGAAATGGATCGGGCAGGGAGATACCGGCGACCTCGGAGAACAGTGACCGGGTGAGACGCTCCGCCAGATCGGTCACGCGCTGTTCGTCGACGAAGGACATCTCGATGTCGATCTGGGTGAATTCCGGCTGCCGGTCGGCCCGCAGATCCTCGTCCCGGAAACACTTGACGATCTGGTAGTATCGGTCGAGCCCGGAGACCATCAGCAACTGCTTGTAGGTTTGGGGAGATTGGGGGAGGGCGAAGAACCGGCCCTGGTGAACCCGGCTGGGAACCAGGAAGTCCCGGGCTCCCTCCGGGGTGCTGCGAATCAGCAAGGGCGTCTCCACCTCTATGAAGCCCTCGCCATCGAGAAACCTCCGGGTCGTCCGGTAGCATTGGTGGCGCAAGGCGAGATTGCCTTGCATCCGCGGGCGGCGCAGGTCGAGGTATCGATACCTGAGGCGTGTCTCCTCGCCCAGCTCCACGCTGTCGTCGACCTGGAAAGGCACGGGCCTGGACTCGTTCAGGAGTCTCACCTGATCGCAGTTGACCTCGATCTCGCCCGTGGGCAGGCGCGGGTTGACCATCCCCTGAGGACGGCGCTCGACGATGCCGTGGACGGCGACGACGAACTCGTTTCGCAGGGCATCCGCCCTGGCATGGGCCTCGGAGCTGTGCTGGGGATTGAAGACGATCTGGGTGACGCCTCCACGGTCCCGCAGGTCGACGAAGATGACGCCGCCGTGATCCCTGCGGGTCGATACCCACCCCATCAGGATCACCCGCTCGCCGAGATGCTCGGCCGTCAGGGTGCCGCAGTCGTGGCTACGCTTCCAGTCACCGAGAGAGTCGAGTCTGGCGGCCATCTCTTCCGTTGCGCAAGGATTCGGGTTGAAACGAGTAACCTTATGTATTTCCTGCAATTGTGTCAAAGCCAGGCGGCTCCCGAATCACTCCCGGGCCTTTCCGTTGACGACGCGGCCCAGGCGGCTATATTCGCCCGCCCTCACGGACCCGAGCCTGGGCTCCGAGGCCCGACTCGGCGCGAAGGCGGGCGATCGCGGGACGACCCTGAACCGGCATTCTCCCTCGAGTCATGAAGGGCCCCTGGAAGGAGATGACCTCCGGTGACCGCCATCCCCGGCGAGCTCGGCATCGTCGATCAGATCGGCAACACCCCGCTGCTGCGGCTGCCCGGCGTCGATGTCCCATCCCATGTCTCCGTGTACGCCAAGCTGGAGTTCTTCAATCCGGGCGGGTCGGTCAAGGATCGGCCGGCGCGGCGCATGATCCTGGAGGGGATCGCATCGGGCGGTCTAAAGCCGGGCAAGGTGATCCTCGATTCGACATCGGGAAACACCGGTATCGCCTATGCGATGATCGGCGCGGCCCTCGGGTACCCGGTGAAGCTGGCCATGCCCGCCAATGTGACGCGCGAGCGCAGTTCCATCCTGGCCGCGTACGGGGCCCAGGTGGTCCTCACCGATCCGGCAGAAGGCTCCGACGGGGCGATTCTGGAGGCTCGCCGGATCCAGGCGGAGGATGCGGAGCGCTACTTCAAGCCCGATCAGTACAACAATCCGGCGAACTGGTGGGCGCACCGCGACTCGACGGCCCGCGAGATCTGGAGACAGACCGGGGGCGACGTCACCCACTTGGTGGCTACCATGGGGACCAGCGGGACGGTGATGGGGACGGGGCGAGGACTGAAGGCGCGCAGCCCGGAGATCACGGTTGTCGGAGTCGAGCCCTCCGACGCCTTCCATGGGATCGAGGGGCTGAAACACATGGACAGTTCGATCGTCCCCGGGATCTACGACGAGTCCTTCCTCGACTCGAAGATCGGTGTCGACACGGAGGACGCCTACGAGGCTGCGCTGCGCCTCTCCCGCGAGCTCGGAGTCCTCGTGGGACAGTCCTCGGGCGCCGCGTACGAGGCTGCCCTGAGAGTGGCCAGAGAGCTGTCCCGTGGTACGGTGGTGACCATCTTCTGTGACGGAGGAGACAAGTACATGACGACCCCCATGTGGCGTGACCTTCTCGAGGAGCGGGGGATTCCGGGGCAGGCGGGCAGATGCTGAGGGTTGCGCGCGATCAGGTTCGGAGGATCTGCGATCAGGCGATGGAGGAGTACCCCGGCGAGTGCTGCGGGATCCTCACCTCAGGGCCGGGGGGGGAGGGCATCGAGATCCACCCTTGCCGCAATATCCAGGACGAGCTTCACGAGCGGGACCCGTCGGAGTATCCCCGAGACTCGGGGACCGCCTACTTCATCGACCCTGGGGAGCTCTTCCGCATCGTCAGCGCGGCGGAAAGGGCGGGAGGACGGGTCGCCGGCTTCTACCACTCCCACATCGACTGCGATGCCTATTTCTCCGAAGAGGACAAGGCGCGGGCCATGGCCTGGGACGAACCGGCCTATCCCGACGCCGTGTACCTGGTGATCTCCGTCCATGCGGACGGGGTGCGCGGCAGCAGAGGCTTCGCCTGGGATCCGCACCAATCCGACTTCGCCGAGGTAGAGGTGCTCTTCCCGATGTGAGTGATCGCAGTTCCCGCAGCGTACGGTTCCGGATTTAGCGATTGGATCTTCCCGCGGCTATACTTGCTGCGACCAAGGCTCGGGCAACGGTTCGGGCGAGCTCGCCGGCTCCGGCCGTGCCTTCCGTGTAGTCCCCGAAGCGCAATCCCCTCTGGAGGAGTCTGGAGATGCCTGTAACCGTTCACGTGCCAACCCCTCTCCGCAAACTCACGGGAAACCAGGCCGAGGTTCAGATCGAGGCCGGTTCGGTGTCGGAACTGGTCGACAGCCTGGAGGCTTCCCATGCGGGAATCAAGGAGAAGCTGGTCGACGAGGCGGGGGAGATTCGCCGCTACGTCAATATCTACGTCAACGAGGAGGACGTCCGCTTCCTGGACGGCAAGGAAACGACTCTGGCGGACGGGGACAGTGTATCGATCGTGCCTGCCATCGCCGGCGGTCGAGTCTGATGGGAGCGAGGCTTGCTTTGGGTCCGAGGCCGCGGCTGGCCTCGGAGCCGAACCCTGGCCATCCGGTCGACGCCGAGCGGAGAACCGCCGCGTCAGCCGAGGTTCTTGACGTGCCGGGTGAGGCGGGACTTGTGGCGGGCGCCCGTATTGGCCTGCAACACCCCCTTGCGGACGGTGCGGTCGATCACGGAAATGGCGGCAACCAGAGCCTCCTGCCCTGCCTGAGCATCCGGTGCCTGACGCACTCGCTTGACGGCGGTACGCATCGCGGACAGGACGCTACGGTTCCGAACCCGTCGTTGACGGGACTTTCGCAGGCTCTTCTTCGCTGACTTGAGGGCCGGCAAGGGGCTCTCCTCTCGGTTGTCGGCAGGCCCGACCTGGAGTCGGCGGCCCCGCCATCTACGGCCTGAAGCGCGGAAGGCACGTGGAAACACCTCCCGGGTTCTGCACTACATCCCAGACAGGCCCAATCCGTCAAAGTTAGCGGGCGTCAGGGCTGCCGGCAACTCTGCTTCCGTGCGACTGGTCGGAGGGAGAGCCCCTGGCTATCATAGAGCCCGCGCTGCGGCGAGTTGCAGCCGCCGTGGGCGCCGCCGCCGACGACTCCCTCCTGCAGGAGACCAGGGAAATCCCGTGCCTGCTCCGACCCCCCTGAACGTTCCGTCCCCCCGTGGGTTCCGTGGACCCGGGCAGGTGGCCGCTGTGCTTCTCGCCGCCGGTCGTTCCCGCCGCATGGGGCGCCCCAAGCAGTTGCTGCCCATCGACGGCACCAGCATGATCGAGGCCGTCACCACCCGTGTCCGCCCCCACGTCGATCATCTGGTCGTGGTCATCGGTCACGCCGCCGAGCAAATCGCACCCCTGCTCCGCCCCCACGGGGTGAGGGTGGCGGTCAACGAGGAGGTCGACCGGGGCATGCTCGGTTCGGTGAAGTGCGGACTGAGAGCCGCCGGACCCCGGTGGCAAGGTTACCTGTTCTGTCTCGGCGATCAACCGGGGCTGACCGACTCCGTCTTGCAGGCCGTCCTCACCAGCGCAGCCTCTTCGGAGAAGGGGATCGTCATCCCCACCTTCTCCGGCCGGCGGGGGCACCCGGTGTACCTCTCCCGCCGGTACTACGACGAAATCCTGGGGCTCGATGAAAGCTCGGGCCTCAACGCCGTGACCGGCTCCCGTCCGGCCGACACGCTCGAAGTGCCCGTAGCCGAGCCGGCCGTGCTGGAAGACGTGGATACCCCGGCCGACTATGCCCGCATGCTGGGCGGCGGGGACTCCTGAATCGATGGAAGACCCGATCCATACCCTGAACGGCCTGCTCTCCGAAGGCCAACCCGTGGCGCTCTCGTCGCTGATCGAGAGCAGCGGCTCCATCCCGATGAGCGAGCGGGCCAAGATGATCGTCGACGCCGGGGGACGCACCCATGGGACGATCGGCGGCGGCTGCCTCGAGGCCGAGATCTTCACCGTGGCGCGGGACGTCCTCGCCTCCGGCAGGCCGCAGGCGACGGACTACACCATGACCGAGAAGCAGGCCGGTGAGCACGGCCTCAATTGCGGCGGCACGGTCCGCATCTACACCGAGCGGATCGACCCGGAATCGGCAGAGCTCTTCGGCGAGGTGGCCGCCGCCAGAGGTGACCGGTCCCCATGCGTCCTCGTGACCGGTCTCGGCGAGCAGGGCCGGGCGCTCCTGCATCACGACGGCCGCAGGCGCGGGGATCTGGCCGCCGTCGGGGAGGAACGGCTCTCCTCCTGGGCTCGGAGCGCCCTGGAGCGCGAGCGTTCCAGTCTGCAGAACGCGGGGGCTCGGGAGTTCTTCGTCGAGCCTTTCACGCCGCCGCCGATTCTCTTCGTCTTCGGAGGGGGACACGTGGGCGGGCAGATCGGACGCCTGGCGAAGAACGTCGGCTTCCATGTCGTCATCGTCGACGACCGCCCGTACTTCGCCAACCACGAGCGCCATCCCGAGGTGGACGAATGCGTGGCCGGCGAGGTCGCGGCCGTGTTCTCCCGGCTGCCGGTGGATGACCAGATCTACATCGTCGCCGCCACGCGCGGTCACCAGCACGACGAGATCGTGGTGGAGCACGCCATCTCCCGAAGGGCGCGCTACATCGGCATGCTCGGCAGCGAGCGCAAGAAGATGATCCTCTGGCAGCGGATCGAGGCCCGGGGCGGCAGCCGTGACCGGCTGGAGGAGGTCTACTCGCCCGTGGGCCTGGACATCGGCGCGGACACGCCCGAGGAGATCGCCGTCAGCGTCGTGGCAGAGTTGATCCAGGTCCGCAGGAGCGACCGCCGCAAGCGGTGGAAGACCAAGCGGACCGATGCCGTGACCGCCTGACCGTGTCCGAGGCTTCCCGCGCTGATCGGGGACAGTCGGAGCTTCGCTACGCCGCCGCCGCCTGCCAGGTCGATCAGCCCAACCCGGTGGACCGCGCAGGCATCGCGGCCAACACCGCCCGCATGCTCGAGATGATCGACATGGCGGTGGAGGGCTACAGCCCCTTCTGGGACATTCGCCTCCTCGCCTTTCCCGAGTTCGCCCACGCCGCCCCCATCTATCCCACGGCCCGCGCCCTGCACCGGCAACTCGCCCTTCCGATCCCCAACGAGCACACCGAGCGTTACCTGGCCAAGGCGCAGGAGCTCGGGGTCTACATCCAGACCGGGTCCTTTCTCGAGGAGGACGACCGCTGGCCCGGCAAGGTCTTCAACACGACCTGCCTCGTGGGGCCCGAGGGTCTGCTGCTGAAGTACCGCAAGGTGAACCCCTGGCTCCCCTGGGAGGTGCACACGAGCCCCCACGATCTGGAGGGATACGAGGAGGAGCTCTTTCCGGTGGCCCGGACCCCGATCGGCAACATCGGGGTCGCCATCTGCTACGACTGGCTCTTTCCCGAGCCTCTCCGGCAGCTCACCGCCAACGGGGCCGAGGTCCTGATCCGCGTCTCCGCCTACATGGATCCATGGGGGGCCACCGCGCCCATGGACTGGTGGACCACGGTCAACCGCTGCCGGGCCCTGGAGAACACCGCTTTCGTGGTCGCCGCCAACCAGGGGGCTTCGCTCTCCCACTACCCTCCCTTCTCCTGGCCGGGGGGGAGCATGGTCGTCGACTACGATGGCCGGATCCTGGCTCAGGCCGACCCGGGCCCGGGGGAGAAGATCGTCGTCGCTCCCATCGATGTCGGAACCCTCCGCCACGAGCGCAACCGGCGGCGGGGACACGACATGCTCGCCCAGCTGCGGACCGAGGCCTACCCGATCTATCGGGAGTCGGTCTATCCCCCCGGGCGGCGCAGCGCTTCGGGAAACCAGACCACGGCGGCCAACGAAGAGGGCATCGAGCAGGCCAGGCGGCGCCTCTCCGATCTCGGAGCCCGGGCACCCGGAGACCCGGCGGAGTAGGGGGGCGCCTCCCCGGGCATTGGCCGCGGCTCCGTATGCCTTGCCGGTTCCCCCCGGTCGCCGGAAGCCGGCGACGCCCGTGACGGCGAGACCGTCAGGCCGGGGATTCTCCAAGAAACCCTCGGCGCCGTGGTGAAGCGGTACTCCCGGAAGCAGGTCGCCCGTACCCTGGCCAAGTACGATCTCGACGAGGTGGAGGTCGTGCTCCGCCCGGATCTCCGCCTGCGGATGCTGCAGGCCGCCGACGCCTATGCCCTCCTCGACGACCTGATCGACCGCGACGCCGGGGACTGGCGCTCGACGCGGTTCCCTTACTGGGCCGAGACCTGGCCCTCGGCGGTGGGGCTCGCGCGCTGGTTCGCCGGGCCGGATGCACCGGCCGCCGACCTCGGCTGCGAGCTGGGTTGCGGTACCGGCCTCGTGGGCGTGTCCCTGGCGCGGATGGGGTGGCGGATTCGAGCCACCGACTACGTGGAGGACGCTCTCCTCTTCGCCACTCACAACGCGAGCCTGAACGGCGCCGGCGCCCGGCACAGTGTCTCCTACCTGGACTGGCGCCACCCCGTGGGGGCTCCCTGGCCATGGCTGGTGGGCTCCGACCTGGCCTACGAGAAGGGCGTCCATCCCCAACTCGAACGGACGGTCCGCGCTCTGCTCGAACCCGGTGGACGACTGGTCCTCAGCGATCCCGGGCGTCCTGCGGCCCGGCCTTTCTTCTCAGCCCTGGAGTGCGCCGGGTTCCGGCACCGGGTCGAGTCGATGGAGGTGGACTGGAAGGGGGTGGCGCAGACGATCGACATCCACCTCTTCGTCCGGCCGCCGGAGGGGGGATCTCAGCCGCACAGAACCTGAAGGTGGGCGACCACCGAGGCGGCGGTCGCTTCCAGGTCATACCCCCCTTCGAGCAGACTCACGAGACGGCCCTGGCACAGGTCCCGGGCCAGGGAGACGCACTCCTCCGTGAGCCCCGCGAAGCCCTCCCGGGTCATCCGCATCCCCCCAAGGGGGTCGGAGGCGTGGGCGTCGAATCCCGCCGACAGGAGCAGGAAGCCCGGCTCGAAGCGCTCCAGGGCCGGGCGCAGCCGCTCCCGGAAGATGCGCCGGTACTCACGGTCTCCGGCGCCGGCCGGCAGGGGCACGTTCAGCGTGGTTCCGGCCCCCGCGCCGGCCCCGGTCTCCTCGACATGGCCGGTGAAGGGGTAGTGATTCTGCTGATGGACGCTGAAGTAGAGCACGGATCCGTCTTCGTAAAAGCTGTTCTGAGTGCCGTTGCCGTGATGCACGTCCCAGTCGACGATGGCGACACGGTCGACCCCGTGCCGGGCGCGGAGGTGGCGGGCGGCGACGCCGACGTGGTTGAAGAAGCAGAAGCCCATGGCCTGGTCCCGCTCCGCGTGGTGTCCGGGAGGCCGGTGCAGGCAGAAGGCGTTGGCGGCGGCGCCGGAGGCGACGGCATCGACCGCGGCGAGGCTCGCGCCGCTGGCCAGCAGGGCCGCATCGAAAGTCGAGGGACCGATGACGGTGTCGGGGGTGGTGGCGAGAAGGCGTCCGGAGCCGGAGACCCGACGGACGAACTCCACGTAGTCCGGGCTGTGATTTGCCATCACGGCCTCGATCGGAGCCGGGTCCGGCCGAAAGCGGGTCAGCCCCCGCAGAGGGACCGTCTCCAGCTCCTCCAGGACCGCCTCCAGCCTTTCGCGACGCTCCGGATGGCCAACGCCCATCTCGTGGTCGAGACAGCCCTCGTGGGTGACCAGGAGGGTTGCCACTTCAACCGGCCCCGGCCAGGCGGATCGCCTCGGACCCGAGGACGCGGATGTCCTCGGCGATCTCCGGTCCCTGCAGATCGGCGGTGGTGCACCAGCGGAAGCGACCCGCCTCGCGCCGGTCGATGCGGGGCTCGGCGTCATCCGCGGTCCGGGCGACGTATATCAGATCGATGTGCTGGTGACCCGGCTCGATGTCCTCCAGGAGGATGCACCAGGGCGAGTGCAGGACCTGCACCGACCCAAGCACCCCGGCGGAGCGGCCCGTGTCCACCAGCTCGACGGTGAGCCCGCACTCCTCGAGGACTTCACGGAGAGCCGCCGCCTCGGGCAACTCCCCGGAATCGATGTGGCCTCCCGGCGGAAGCCAGGCACCCATCTTGTTGTGCCACAGCAAGAGGGTTCGCTCCCCCCGGACCACGAAGGTCGTGGCCGTGAAGTCTCTCGTGAGTTCGTCCGCAAGAGAAGAGAGTGGCAAGGGATTTCCGTTGGTGAGGGATGCGGTGCCGGAATCTATTGGAGGCGGGGGCGAGGGCAACCTCCGGGGGCGGCGGCCGGCAGCCACCCGCCCCCTCGGGAACTCGGCCGGCTTCCGAAGGGTGGGCGCCTCGCCTATTTTCCTCTGCAAGAGCATCCCTCGAGACGACAGCAAAGACGGGGACGGCAGCCCATGGCAACGGAAGTGGTCATGCCCAAGCTGGGCCTGACGATGGAGCGAGGCATAATCGGCAGTTGGCTCAAAGGGGTCGGCGATCCAGTGGAACGCGGGGAGCCGCTCCTCGAGGTGGTCACCGACAAGGTGACGATGGAGGTCGAGGCGCAGGCCTCCGGCGTGCTGCGGCGTATCCTCGTGGCCGCCGGCGAGGAGGTGGAGGTAGCGACGCCGATCGGCTTGATCGCGTCCCCCGAGGAGGATCTCTCCGCTTTCGATGCCGCCCCGGAGCCCACGGCGGCCGCACCCCGGCCCGACCCGCCCCCGGAGCCGCTGCCGGCGGCTGCCTCCGAGAGCCCCGCCCCCCCACCGGAACGGGCGGCCCCCGAGGGTGGTCGCGTTCCACTCGCCTCCGGGGATGGCGGACGCCCGCACCGCGCTTCTCCCAAGGCTCGTAGACTCGCTGCCGAGAGGGGGATCGACCTGACAGCGGTCATCGGCAGCGGCCCCGGCGGGCGCGTCGTGAGCGCCGACGTCGAGGCCTGCCGTCCGGAGACGGCGGCGCCCTCTCCGGCCCCGCCGGGGGCGGAGTCGGTAGAGCTGACCCCGGCCCAGAGAGTCGCCGCCGAGCGTCTCACCGCCAGTTACCAGCAGGCCCCTCACATCTACCTGGAAATGCAGGTCTCCGCCCACTGGCTCGAGAGGTTGCGGCGCGGCTATCAGGCGGAGGGACGAAGGATCTCCTACAACGACCTGATCCTCAAGGCCGTCGCGACCGCCCTCGTCGAGCACCCGCGGCTCAACGCCCACTTCGTCGATGGACGCCTGCTGCAGCAGACCGGCGTCGATCTCGGGATCGCCACCGACACCGGGTCCGGCCTGCTGGTCCCGGTGCTGCGCGGGGCCCAGGACCTAGACATCGGCCAGGTCGCCGCCGAGACCCGGCGCCTCACCGAGGCCGCCCGCCAGGGCAAGATCGGCCTGGACGACCTGCAGGGCGGTGGTTTCACCGTCTCCAATCTGGGCATGTTCGGTCTCTCGCGGTTCACGGCCATCATCAACCCCCCCCAGGTGGCCATCCTGGCGGTGGGCGCCATCGAGCCGCGGGTGGTCGCGGTGGAAGGGGAGGCCATGGCCGTTCGTCCGGCCATGAGCCTCACACTCTCGGCCGATCACCGAGCCGTGGACGGGGCCGCCGCCGCCCGCTTCCTGCAGCGCCTCCGCGAGCTCCTCGAGTCCCCCGGCTCGCCTTGACCCGGACAGGGGTGCCCGTTATCTTCGCCCTAAAGGCCATAACTCATTCTTTTCCAATACGTTAGGCGCACCCTCCGCCTGCGGCCTCCGGACTGATGCAACTCGATCGAAAGACCCAGCTGACCATCGCCTACGCGATTCTCGCCGTCCTCCTGCTTCTGGTCATGCAGTCCTACCTGGAGGGCCAGGTCGACACCGTGAAGTACAGCGAGTTCCGCCAGTGGCTCGTGGACGGCCGCATCGTGGAGTGTTCGGTCGGAAAGGACGAGATCAGCGGCATGTACCTCTCCGGCGTCGGAGACCAGGCCCGCGGATTCACCGTGACCAAGGTCGACGACCCCGACCTGGTGAAGCTCCTGCAGGAGCATGTGCCCGACTATTCCGGCAAGCGCGAGTCGGCGCTGGTCAGTTCCCTCCTCGGGTGGGTCCTGCCGCTCATGTTCTTCGTCGCCATCTGGATGTTCATGGCCCGGCGCCTCGGGGGCGGCTCCGGCGGCCTCATGTCGATCGGGAAGAGCAAGGCCAAGGTCTACATGGAGAAGGGCACGGGGATCACCTTCGCCGATGTGGCCGGTATCGACGAGGCCAAGGAGGAGCTTCAGGAGGTCGTCGAGTTCCTCCGTACACCCGAGCGCTTCCAGGCCCTGGGCGGGAAGATCCCCCGGGGGGTGCTGCTCGTGGGATCTCCCGGGACCGGCAAGACCCTGCTGGCCAAGGCGGTGGCCGGCGAGGCCGGCGTGCCCTTCTTCTCCATCAGCGGCTCCGACTTCGTGGAGATGTTCGTCGGTGTCGGCGCCGCCCGGGTCCGGGACCTCTTCGAGCAGGCCACCAAGCACGCTCCTGCCATCATCTTCATCGACGAGCTCGACGCCCTCGGCAAGGCCCGCGGCGTCGGCTCCATGGGCGGCCACGACGAGCGCGAGCAAACCCTCAACCAGCTGCTCACCGAGCTCGACGGCTTCGACACGAATGCCGGCATCATCCTGATGGCGGCGACCAATCGGCCCGAGATCCTCGACCCCGCCCTGCTGCGCCCCGGGCGCTTCGACCGCACCGTCACCGTCGACCGCCCCGACGTGGGCGGCCGGGAGGCGGTCCTGCGGATCCACGCCCGGGAGGTGAAGCTGGCCGCGGATGTCGATCTCCATCGGCTGGCGGTGCGCACGCCCGGGTTCGCGGGCGCCGACCTGGCCAACGTGATCAACGAGGCCGCCCTGCTGGCGGCGCGGCGCAACAAGGAAGCGATCACGATGGAGGAGTTGTCCGAGGCCGTGGAGCGGGCCGTGGCCGGGCTGGAGAGAAAGAGCCGCGTCCTCAACGAGAAGGAGCGCCGCATCGTCGCCTATCACGAGGCCGGCCACGCCATCGTCGGCGAGCTCGTGGACGAGGCGAATCCGGTGCAGAAGATCTCCATCATCCCGCGGGGAGTGGCGGCCCTCGGGTACACCCTCAACTCTCCGGCCGAGGACCGCTACCTGGCGACCAGGGACGAGCTGAAGGCCCAGATCTGCGGACTCCTGGGAGGGCGCGCGGCGGAGGAGATCGTCTTCGGCGAGATATCCACTGGCGCATCCGGGGACCTGGCCCGGGCCACCCAGATCGCCGAGAGCATGGTCAAGGAGTACGGCATGAGCCGGACCCTCGGCCTGGCGGCGCACCGGGAGGAACGCCATCCGAACCAGGTCCTCGGCATGCCCGTCAACGACCGCAACTACAGCGAGGAGACGGCGCGCCGGATCGACGAGGAGGTCACGGCGATCCTCGACGGCGGCTACGGGAGGGCCAAGGACATCCTGGAGGACCACCGGGAGACGCTCGAGCGCGTCGTGAAGGTGCTCTTCGAGCGGGAGACCATGGAGGGGACCGAGCTCCGGAAGATGCTCGGAAAACCGGAGGTCGGGGAAGGGAAGGCGGAACAGGACCCGGCCCCGGCCGCCGGGAACGACGCCGGCGACACAGCGTCCATCAGCGGGGCGCCGCTGCCCGCGCCTTCACGGGCCCCGGCCACCGAGGGCCCTCCGCCAGGCCCGGTCTCGCCGGAAGGCGGAGCCTGAGCCCTCGCTGTCGGGCGGTCTCCGCCGACAGCGGACAGCGCCTCACCTCGCCCCGGCAGCGATCACCTCCAGCTCCACCGGGGCCCCCAGAGGCAGCGACCCGACGCCGACGGCGACCCGGGCGTGGACCCCGGCCTCACCCAGTACGCCGGCCATCAACTCCGAGGCACCGTCGACGACCTGCGCCTGTCCCTCGAAGCCGTCGGCGCTGGCCACGTACCCGGTCATGCGCACGATTCGAGTCCGGTCGAGATCGTAGCCCTCGGCTGCGAGCACCCCCAGGGCGTTCAGGGCGCACTGCCGGGCCGCCTCGCGGCCGGCCTCCACCGGCAGGCCGCCGGCGCCGACCACGCCCTGGCGGGTCATGCGCCCGTCGGCCAGGGGCAGCTGGCCGGAGACGAAGACCAGGCCCGCGGCTTCCACGGCCCGCCTGTAGGCTCCCGCGGGCGCGGGGGGAGAGGGCAGGGTGAGGTCCATCTCTTCCAGTCGACGGCGGGCGCGGGACATCCTCGGCCTCCTGTGCGGGGTGGGGTGATGCAAGGCAATATAGCAACCCTCGCCAGTCGGGCGCCGGTACGCTCGACGCGTTGACCTGCGGACCGGGCCTGGCTTAGGTATGCCGCCCTGGAAGGAGTGACAGGACTCATGTGCGCATCCGTCATCGGAGCTCAGCTCTACACCGTTCGGGATTTCCTCAAGACCCCGGCCGAGATCCGCGACAGCTTCCGGCGAGTCGCCGAGATCGGTTACAAGGCCGTGCAGTGCTCGGGTCTCGGACCGATCGATGCGGCGGAGCTGAGAGCCGTCGCCGACGAAGCGGGCCTGAAGATCGCGGCTACCCACACCGACTTCGACCGCATCCGCCGCGAGCCCGGGGCGGTAATCGAGGAGCATCGGATCTGGGGTTGCCGCCACGTGGCTATCGGCGGCATGCCGGGGGAGTATCGAAGCGCGGAAGGGTTTGCCCGCTTTGCCGGCGAGGCCTCGGTGGCGGTGCGGCCGCTGATCGACGCCGGACTCACCTTCAGCTACCACAACCACAGCTTCGAGCTCGAGCGTTTCGGGGACCGCACGGGCCTGCAGATCCTCGCCGAGGAGAGCGACCCGGAGACGTTCTCCTTCGAGGTCGACACCTACTGGATCCAGCACGGCGGCGGGAATCCGGTCACCTGGCTCGAGCGGCTGAAGGACCGCATGCACATCGTGCACCTGAAGGACCTGGCCATGAAGGGCACGGAGCAACGCTTCGCCGAGGTGGGGGAGGGCAATCTGGAGTGGCCCGCCATCCTCGCCGCCTGCCGGTCCGCCGACATCGAGTGGTACCTGATCGAGCAGGACCGCTGCGATGGAGACCCCTTCGACAGCCTCAAGACCAGCCTCGACAACCTGCGGGCCATGGGACTGAACTAGCCGATGAGCACGCTCGAGAAGCCATGGAGAGCGGATCCGGCCAGAGGGGCCGCGTCCACCGTGTTGCAGGTCCCCTGGGCGGCCTGGTACCGCAAGGAGCCTCTGAGTCTCCGCTTTCCGGAGGGCTGGGAGGTTACGGTTCGGCGGATGCGCGGGGGACCGGACATCGGCGATGCCGGTATCCGCCAGGCCCTGGCCGAGCCGGTCGGGGCGCTGCCTTTGCGGGAGCACGCCAGGGGCCGGTCCAGCGCCGCGGTTCTGGTGGACGATCTGTCCCGGCCGACCCCCGCCTTCCGGGTGGTCCCTTACATCCTCGAGGAGCTGCACGCCGCCGGCATCGACGACGACGGCATCACCATCATCTGCGCCCTGGCCGCTCACCGGCCCATGACCCGGGACGACTTCCTCAAGAAGCTCGGCGCCGACATCGTCGAGCGCTATCGCGTGGTCAACCACAACGCCTACGAGAACCTCGAGTTCCTCGGGAACACCAGCCTCGGGGTGCCGGTCTTCGTCAACCGCGACCTGATGGCCTGCCAGGTGCGCATCGCGGCGGGCATGATCACGCCTCGCGGCGGGATGTTCGGCGGCGGCGCCAAGCTGCTGATCCCCGGGGCCTGCGGGCAGCAGACGATTCTGCTCAACCACCGCTACGTCCACGGGGAGGCCTTCCGGCCCCATCTCGACGAGGTAGCGGGGATGGCCGGCCTCGACTACATCGTCAACCCGCTGCTGAACGAGCGCCTCGAGATCATGGGCCTGGTGGCCGGCGACGTGACCGCCGCCTTCGAGCAGGGCTGCCGGTTGGGGGCCGAGCTCTACGGTACTTCCATGCCGGCGGCCGGCACCGTGGACGTCGGCGTCTTCAGCGCCTTCCCGAAGGACACCGAGCTGTGCCAGGCGGGGCTGGCCCTCGTGCCTCTCGGCAGCTGCCCGCACGACCCGATCGCCGCGGGCGGCACCGTCGTCATCGCCAGTGCCTGCCCCGAGGGGCTCGGCTGGCACTCCGTCCTCGGCCCGGGGACCGCCCTGCGCGCCCCTCCACAGCCTCCGGCCCACCGCACTCTGGTGTTCTCTCCGGGAGTGAACCGGTACGACTGCCAGGCCCTGTACGGCGAGCACGTCGGTCTGTTCCGGGAATGGGAGGAGCTCATCGGCCAGTTGGAGGCCATCCACGGCGGCGGCCCCCGAGTGTCGGTATTCCCCGCCGGGGCCCTGCAGATGGCCGCCACCCGAGACCCATGACAACAAGGCGGGAAGCGTGCCCCCACTGAAGTCCTTCGATCTCGATGGCCGGGTGGTGGCCGTCACCGGCGCCGGCCGCGGCATCGGCCGCACCATCGCTCTCGACGCGGTCCGGTCGGGGGCTCGCGTCGCCGTCGGCAGCCGGACGGTCAGCGAGCTGGAGAGCCTCAAGGAGAGCATCGAGGCCATGGGGGGGGAGTGCTTCGCCCACTTCCTCGACGTGACCGACGTCGCCTCCATCGAGGCCTTCTTCGAAGCGGTGGACGCCCATTACGAGGGACTCCATGTCCTCGTGAACAACGCCGGCTACAACCAGCTGGGGAAGATCCTCGACTACGACGAGGAACTCTACGATCTGATCGTCGATGTCAACCTGAAGAACGTGTTCTTCTGCAGCCAGGCAGCGGCCAGGCGCATGATCGCCCGGGGGATCCGCGGCAGCATCGTCAACATCTCCTCCCAGGCGGGGGTGGTGGGAGCGCCGGAGCGGGGACCCTACTCGGGCGCCAAGGGCGGGGTGAACAGCCTGACGCGGACGGCGGCCGCCGAATGGGCCGAGCACGGGATCCGGGTCAATGCCGTGGCCCCCACGGTGACCCGGTCGCCCCTGGCCCAGAGAGCGATGGAGGAGAGCCAGGCCTTCGCCGACGCCGTGAAGACCAAGAACCTCCTCCGCGGCGACCTGGCCGAGCCGGAGGAGATCTCGGCCCCGGTGATCTTCCTGGCCTCCGATGCCGCCAGCATGGTCACCGGCCACGTCCTGGTGGTCGACGGGGGGTGGACCATCGTCTGACGGCGGGGCCGCTACGGACCGCCTGGAGCGGTCTCCCGCAGTCTCTCCCGCTGCCAGCCCCGGCGCGCCTCCAGAAGCCCGTCCAGCTCGCCGACGGCGGAGGCCGCGGCGGACTGCGGATCCCTTGCCACATGGGCCAGCAGCTCGACGAGGGCGGCGGCGTCTTCCACGGCGACGGCTTCGGCCCTGAGCTTCTTCCCGCCGCGGTTGTGGTAGTTCTCCAGGGGCAGGGCCACCGCACCGGCCCTCAGGCCCGCCCGGCAAAGGGCCGTCGCTTCGCACGTTCCCCCGTCCATCAGCCGGCGCTGATACCGGAAGGTGGGCCGCTGCCTGCCCAGATCCTCGGCCGCCCCCGCCAGGGCGGCGGTGACGGCCGCATCGAAGAGCCAGCGGCGGTCTCCGACCCGGATGACGGGGCCGTCGCCGAGGGGGGCACCCGCCAGGCTGGAGGAGCATTCGATGTTCACATACAGGGGATTCCGGTCGAGGTGCCCGCCGTCGAGGGCGGCGAGCATCCCCCCGAAGCCGGTCTCCTCGGCCCGGGTCAGCAGAACGCCGAGGCCCGCGGCCGGCTCGGCGCGCAGGAGCTCGAGGACCGACAGGGCCACGGCCACGCCGGCCAGGTCGTCGCAGGCGCGGCCGGAGAGCCTTCCGCCGGACAACTCGAAGCCGGCGAGATCCCAGGTTGCGAAGATTCCTGCCGCCTCGGCCTCTGCAACCGGATCGTCCAGGCGCACCCGAAAGGCGGGCCGGCCGTCCGCGTCGCCCGGGGCCCCCTCCTCCAGGTAGGCCAGCACCCTCCCTCGAGCGACGGGCTCGGCGGACCGGTGGTCGTGCACCACCACACCCGCCCCCCGGGTCAACTCGGCGGGAACCCCTCCCAGTGAATGGAAGAACCAATCGCCGCCATCGCCGGCGGCCAGGGCCAGCCCGGGATGGTCGAGGTGAGCGGTGAGGACGATTCCCGGCGCGGCCGCGCCCAGACGCAGGTGGAGGTTTCCGAAGGGGTCGGACATGCAGTGCAGATCGGGCCGCTCCGACACGAACCGCTCCATCTCCGCCAGGACGAGGTGCTCGTGGAAGGGTGCCGTGGGAATGGGGAGGAACCGCCGGGCCATGTCCAGGTAGAGATCGGCAAGCACAGGTATCGCCTCTTCGGGGGATCTTCGGGATAGGGTATCCGGGGGGCGTCCGGGGTCAAGCGGACTGGTCCGGTGGAGTAGGGGCGCCTACCTTGGTGCCGTTCTACCGGTCGGGAGGCCCGGCTTTGTGAGACGGGACATACCACAGGAGTACAGCGACCATCTGGCCACCCGCCGGGAGCGCGTGCTGGGCGGCGCCGGCGAGCGCCTCTCCTTCCGTGCCTTCTGGGTCGGCGGCTTCCTCTCCTTCTTTCTCGCCGTAGGCGCCCCCTACGGCAACATGATCATCCGCGGTTCCTACATGGCCCTCGACTTCAGCACCCCGGGGGCCATCTTCCTCTTCCTGTTCCTCATCGGCCTCCTCAACTGCGCCCTAAAGCTCGCCCGTCAACCTCCGGTGGCCATCGGTCTCGCCGGCGCGGCGACGGCGGCGTGGCTGGTGGTCTACAGGCCGGTCATCCCCGACCTCGACTTCTATTCCCCGGCCCTGATGATGGCCACCTTCCTGGTCCTGACCACGTGGGTCAACGTCCCGGTGGTGCTCCGCGGCGGCAGCCTGGCCCTGAACCGCTCGGAGCTGGTCCTGGTCTACGCCATGCTGCTCATCGTCTCCGCCCTGTGCACCATGGGGCTGGGCGAGCAGATCCTGCCCGTCATCACGGCGATCTTCTACTTCGCCTCGCCGGAGAACCAGTGGGCGGAGAAGCTCTTTCCCCACTTGCCCGAGCGGGCGATGGTGAACGACGGCACCGACAGCCGCCTGTTCTACGAGGGCCTCTCCGACGCGGAGGACGTGGTCCCCTACGAGGCCTGGGTGGAGCCCCTCATGTGGTGGGGGATCTTCCTGCTGGCCCTGTACGTGATGATGGTCTCGGTGGCGGTCATCGTGCGGCGCCAGTGGATGGAGCGCGAGCGCCTGGCCTACCCGATCGCCCAGGTGGGCCTGTCCATGATCCGGTCCGAACACCCCGACCGGGCGGTGAACGGGTTCTTCAAGCAGCCTCTCATGTGGATCGGGGCGGCCCTGCCCCTGATCGTCGGCAGCCTGATGGCCCTGCACCGCTACTACCCGGAAGTACCGGTGCCGCCGACGAGGTGGACCCTGGGCTTCATCGGCTACCAGAGCCTGCAGTTGCAGATCAGTTTCGCCATGCTGGGGTTCTCCTACTTCATCAACGCCAACATCGCCGCCGGCATCTGGTTCTTCCACCTGTTCTCGAAGGTGGAGAAGGAGGCGCTCCTCCTCAGCGGGCTGCAGTCGACCCAGAAGATCAGCTTCGGCGTCTCCGACTATCCCTTCCTCGGCTACCAGGGGGTGGGGGCGCTGCTGGCCATGGTGGTCGTCGGCCTGTGGGTGGGCCGCGAGCACTATCGAAGGGTGCTGCTCAAGGCCATCGGCCTGGCCCCCGACGTCAGCGACGACGACGAGATCCTCTCCTACCGGGGGGCGGTGGTGGGGGCCCTGGGTGGGACGGGCGCCATGGCGGCCTGGCTGTGGTTCATGGGAACCCCCCTGTGGGTGGCCCTGCTCTTCGTCGTTCTGGCGATCCTGATCTTCGTCGGCATCACCCGCATCGTGACCGAGGCCGGCCTGGCGGCCATCCGCGCGCCGATGATCGCAAGCGAGCTGCTGGTGCAGGGCATGGGCTCCTCCCTGGTCGGCCCCGCAGGGGTGATGAACCTCTCCCTCACCTACATCTGGGCCGCCGACATCCGCGTCTTCGTCATGGCCACGGCCTCCAACGCCCTGAAGATGATCGAGGAGATGGAGCCTTCGAACCGGCGCATCGTGTTCTGGGCGATGATCGCGGCCCTGTTCATCGGTGCCGCCGGATCCCTGTGGATGATCTTCCACATGGCCTACCGGCACGGGGGCATCAACCTGGCGAGCTGGTTCTTCCAGGGCCTGCCCCGGACCGCATACGACGCGGCCTTGCGCAACATCGAGCCCGAGGGAACCTACTGGCCGGGCCTCGGCTTCTTCGGCGGCGGCGCCGGGGCGATGGTGGCCATGATGTGGCTGCGCCAGCGCCTGCCCTGGTGGCCCGTCCATCCCATCGGCTTTCCCATCGGCGCCAACAGCCTGATGAACTACGTCTGGTTCAACGTCTTCCTGGCGTGGCTCATCAAGCGCGCGATCCTGCGTTACGGCGGCGCCAATGCCTACCAAGGCAGTCAGCACTTCTTCCTGGGGCTGATCGCCGGCCAGGTTCTGTGCAACGGCCTGTGGCTGGTGATCGACTACTTCACCGGCAAGGTGGGGAACTCCCTTTTCTGGATATGAGGGCAGCGAGGGCCGGTGAATAGAGCCATCCCACAGGAGTACGGCGACCACCTGGCGGCGCGCCGGGACCGCGCCCTGGGGGACAGCGGTGAGCGCCTCTCCTTCCGCGCTCTCTGGGTGGGCGGCTTCCTCTCCTTCTTCCTCGCCGTGGGCGCCCCCTACGGCAACATGATCCTCCGCGGGTCCTTCATGGCCATGGACTTCAGCACCCCGGGGGCGATCTTCCTCTTCCTCTTTCTCATCGGCCTTCTCAACTGCGCCTTCAAGCTCGCCCGGCAACCTCCCGTGGCTCTCGGTCTCGCCCTCTCGGCGACCGCGGCCTGGCTGGTCGTCTACCGGCCGGTCATCGCCGACCTCGACTACCACTCCCCGGGCCTGATGATGGCCACCTTCCTGGTGCTGACCACCTGGCTCAACCTGCCCGTGGTGCTGCGCGGCGGCAGCCTGGCCCTCAACCGCTCCGAGCTGGTCCTTGTCTACGCCATGCTGCTCATCGTCTCCGCCCTGTGCACCATGGGCCTGACCGAGCAGATCCTGCCGATCATCACGGCGATCTACTACTTCGCCACCCCGGAGAACCGCTGGGCCGAGAAGCTCTTTCCCCACCTGCCGGAGCGGGTGATGGTGAACGACGGCACGGACAGCCGCCTGTTCTACGAGGGCCTCGGTCCGGAGGAGGCGATTCCATACGCCTCGTGGGTGGAGCCTCTCCTCTGGTGGGGGATCTTCCTGCTGGCCCTCTACGTGATGATGGTTTCGGTGGCGGTGATCCTTCGCCGCCAGTGGATGGAGCGCGAGCGACTGGCCTACCCGATCGCCCAGGTGGGCCTCTCCATGATCCGGTCGGAGCACGCCGACCGGGCGGTGAACGGCTTCTTCAAGCAGCCCGTCATGTGGCTGGGAGCGGCCCTGCCCCTGCTCCAGGGCAGCGTGCGGGGCCTCAAGTTCTATGAGGTGCCCGTGCCCACGACGCGCCTGGAGTGGCATCTGCCCTTCATCGGCCGCCAGACCCTGCATCTGAGCGTCAACTTCGCCGTCCTCGGGTTCTCCTACTTCATCAACGCCAACATCGCCGCCGGCATCTGGGTCTTCCACCTGCTCTCCACCCTGGAGAAGCAGGTGCTCATCCTCACGGGGGTGCAGTCATCGCAGAAGATCGGCCTCGGCGTCTCCGACTACCCCTTTCTCGGGTACCAGGGGGTGGGGGCGCTGCTGGCCATGGTGATCGGTGTCCTGTGGGTGGGCCGCGAGCACTGGCGGCGAGTGCTGCTCAAGGCCATTGGACAGGCGCCCGAGGTCAGGGACGACGACGAGATCCTGTCCTACCGGGGCGCCGTGGCCGGAGCCCTGGGAGGCACCGCCGTCATGACGGCCTGGCTGTGGTACATGGGGACGCCCCTGTGGGTGGCCCTGCTCTTCATCCTGGTGGCGGTTCTGATCTTCATCGGAATCACGCGGGTCGTGGCCGAGGCCGGGCTGGCGGTCGTCCGCGGGCCGATGATCGCCGGCGACCTCGTGGTGCAGGGAGTCGGTTCCTCCCTGATCGGCCCCGCGGGGGTGGTGAACCTCTCCCTGGCCCACGTCTGGGCCGCCGACATCCGTGTCTTCGTCATGGGCACCGCCTCCAACGCCCTCAAGATGATCGAGGAGATGGAGCCCCGGAACCGCCGCACCGTGTTCTGGGCCATGATCGCCGCCCTCTTCATCGGCGCCGCCGGCTCCATGTGGATGATCTTTCACATGGCCTATCTCCACGGGGCCCTCAACCTGAACGGCTGGTTCTTCCAGGGGCTGCCCAGGTACGCCTACGGTGCGGCCCTGCGCAACATGGAGCCCCAGGGGACGTACTGGCCCGGGCTGGGCTTCTTCGGCAGCGGGGCCGGCGCCATGGTCATCCTCATGTGGCTGCGCCAGCGCCTTCCCTGGTGGCCCGTCCATCCCATCGGTCTTCCCGTGGCCGCCACCCCCATGATGAACCGCCTCTGGTTCAACGTCTTCGCGGCCTGGGTCGTCAAGCGCGCCGTCCTGCGCTACGGCGGCGCCACCGCCTTCAACCGCAGCCAGCCCTTCTTTCTCGGGCTGATCAGCGGCCAGGTCCTGTGCAGTGGAGGCTGGCTGGTGATCGACTACTTCGCAGGCGCTGTGGGGAACTACCTTTACGAGATATGACGGGATCCCTCTTCCGACCTGCCCGGGCGCTCACCGCCTGGCTGCTGCTGTCTGCCGCGGCCTTTGCCGACGGCCCCGACCTGTGGGCCATCGCCGACGAGGGGGAGCGTCTGCGGGCGAGCGTGGAGTACCTCTCCGGCCTCGGCTCCCGCATCAGCGGACACGAGGGGGCCCGGCGCGCCGGGGACTGGATCGAGCGCCAGCTGGCGGCCCTCGACCTGGGCTCCGTGCACAGGGAGACCTTCCCGATCACCGTGCCGGTGGAGCTGGGCGGCCGCAGCCGCCTGGAGGTCGTCGACACCGGTGAGGAGTTCGACATGCACGGGTTGTGGCCGAACGGCCCGCGCACGACGACGACCCCGCCCGAAGGCCTGGAGGGCCAGCTCACCTGGGTCGGCAACGGCGAGTACACCGACTTCGAGGGCCGGCAGCTGCACGGCCGCGTAGTCCTGATGGAGTTCAACACCTGGGACCGCTGGGTGCGGCTGGCGGCGCTCGGCGCCAGGGCGGTGATCTTCATCGAGCCGGCGGAGACTTCCTACCCCCAGACCGAGGACAAGAGCCTCATCGTTCCCGTCGATGTGCCGCGGTTCTGGGTCGGGGCAGAGGCGGGGCGGCAGCTCCGGCGAAGACTGGAGGGGGGAGCCGAGATCGGCGTCCGCCTGCACAGCCGGATGGACTGGCTCGAGCGCCCCTGCGCCAACCTCTGGGTGGAGATCGCCGGTGCCGACACGGCCCTGGCGCGGCAGCGGATCGTCGTTCAGAGCTACTACGACGGGACCTCGATCGCGCCCTCCCTGGCGCCCTCGGCCGAGGCTTCCAGCGGCGCCGCGGCGATGCTGGAGCTGGCCCGCCATCTGCGCGACCATCGGCCCGCACGGACGGTGGTTCTCCTGCTCACCGGCTCCCACTTCCAGGACCAGGCGGGGATCGTCGACTTCGTCGAAAGCCACACCCGCAAGTCGGACTTCCACGCCCCTTTCACCGACTCGATGGCCGTCGATCTGTACCTCGGTCTCGACCTGTCCACCAAGACCGACCAGGTGGCGATCTGGAACAACACCACCAGCTTCGACCTCAAGCGGTTCTACGTCCCCTTCGGGCGGCGCTACACCCGGTACGCCGAGGAGACGGCCGCCGAGCTCGGACGGCGGGGCGAGCCGCTGCTGCTCAACGGCATCTCTCCCATCCGGGGGATGGACTGGTCCACTTTCGTCCCCGACGGTGCCATCGTCGACACCCGCATGGCCATGCTCGCCGGCCAGGTGGCCCTCTCCTTCGTCACCGCCCACGACGCCCGCTTCCCCCTGGCCACCCCCCTCGACACGCCGGGCCGGATGAACCTCGGCAACCTCCGGAGCCAGTCGCGGTTCCTCAAGGGCGTGCTGTCCCGGTCCTTCGACGACCCCGACCTGTTCACGGGTCTGGAGGACTTCGGCCCCGTTCTCAAGGACCAGCTGCGCAGCCACACCGTTCGCGTGCGGGCCTTCCCGCGCCGCAGCCAGATCCCCGACCGCCCCGTGGCCGACGCCCTGGTGATGGTGGGATGGGGAATGCACAAAGGCCTGAACATGAGCCGGGCCTACCTGACAGACGAGTTGGGCGACGTCACCGTGTCGGGACTGGTGGTCGGCGCAACCACGGTGGTGGCCTATGTCCTCGACCGGGAGACAGGGGAGGTCGTCTACGCTCCGGACCTGAGCGAGCGCGGCCAGAAGCACCACGGCAAGCCCCTGGCCAGCGGCCGCATGAACTGGAGCATCCGCTGGAACAAGGACAGCAAGCCCCTCGTCGTCTTCCCGAGCATGCAGAGGACCCTCTTCGGGCTGACCCATCCCAACCAGCTGGTGGGGCTGTCCACCCTGACGATGCTCGGCAGCGGCGGCATCGCGCCCCGCCAGTTCGGCTACGCCTTCGGCCGCACCCTGAGCAGCAACCTCTGCGTCGTCTTCGCGCCCCAGGAGGCGGCCGTCGAGGATCCCCGCGTGAAGATGCTCTTCGGCGACATGCTGCTGATCAACAGCCCGGGGGGCACGTCGGAGCAGGAGGCCAAGGGCGCGGGGTACGACCTGGCGGTGGACGACCTGCTGCCCTCGGAGTTGTTCGCCCTGCGCGACACCTGGAGGCTCAACGAGGCCCGCCTGGCCACGATGCGCTCCCACGCCATCGAGAACCAGCGCATCACCCGCCTCCACGAGGCCGGCCGCCGGTTCCTCGCCAGGGCCGAGGACTCGCTGCGGGAGGGGCGCTGGCGGGACTACGTCGCCGAGGTCCGCTCCGGCCTGGGGGTGACGTTGAAGGCCTATCCCCAGGTGAAGGCCACCCTCAACGACGTGATCAAGGGCATCGTCTTCTTCCTGGCCCTGGTGGTGCCCACCGCCTTCTTCGGGGAGCGCCTGCTCTTCGCCGCCTCCGACATCCGCTGGCAGATCGGGGGGTTCTCCGTCCTCCTGCTGATCGTGTGGATCCTGATCTCCCAGGTCCATCCGGCCTTCGACATCGCCCACCCCCTGATCATCCTCCTCGCCTTCTTCATCATGGCCATGGCCGTCTTCGTGCTGGGCATGGTATCGAGCCGGTTCAACCGGTTCATCAAGGAGTACCAGGCCGAGAGGGCCAAGGTCCACGAGACCGACATCAGCCGCGTCAGCGCCGCCTACGCCGCCTTCATGCTCGGCATCTCCAACATGCGCAGGCGCAGGCTGCGCACCGGACTGACCCTGCTCACCCTGACCTTGCTCACCTTCACCGTCCTCTCCTTCACCTCCGTCCGGCCCGAGGTGTGGTACTTCGTCTTTCCCCTCCGCCACGAAGGGGCCTACACGGGGGCCCTGATCCGCGACCGCGGCTGGAGCTCCCTGCCGGAGACCACCCTCGAGTACGCCCGCTCCCACTTCGAGGAGCACGGCCTCGTGGTACCGCGGAACTGGTATATCACCTACGACGACGAGGAGAAGAAGTACACGGAGATCCGGCGCGACGGCCGGATGGTGCGCGCCACCGGTCTCCTTGGCCTCACCTCCGAGGAGCAGCGGGTGACCGGACTGGCCTCGACCCTTGCGGCGGGGAGCTGGTTCGAGGGTGGCGGCGAGTCGACCTGCCTGATCTCGGAGGGCATGGCGGAAGGTCTGGGTATCGACCCCGGAGAAGTAGGCCGGGCCGAGGTGCAGGTCTTCGGCAAGAGGCTGACCGTGGCCGGAATCTTCTCCGCCGATGCCTTTGACGAAGTGCGGGATCTGGACGACGAGCCCCTCAGTCCGGCGGACTTCCAGCTGTCGAGCATGCAGGCCCTGGGTCCCATGGAGGGGCCGCAGATGACGGTGCAAGAGGAGGAGGAGGCGCAAGAGGTGCGGCCCTTCGTCCACCTGGACCCCGCCAACGTGCTCATCCTGCCCTACGAGACGCTGAAGGTCGCCTTCGGCGACCTGCGGTCCGTGGCCATCCGCTTCGACGAGGGCGCCCCGGCCCAGGAGCTGATCGAGGAGTTCCTGCAGCGCATCTCCGGCACCGTCTTCGCCGGCCTTCCGGACGAAGAGGGCCGCATCAGGGTCGTCTCGTACACCTCCCTCGGCGGCACCTCCGTCGAAGGTCTGGCGGCCCTCACCGTGCCCATGCTGATCGCCGCCCTCATCGTCCTCAACACGATGATGGGCGCCGTGTACGAACGCTTCCGGGAGATCGGCATCTACTCCTCCGTGGGGCTGGCGCCGATGCACATCGCCCTGCTCTTCATCGCCGAGGCCTGCGTGTACGCGGTCATGGGGGTGACCCTGGGCTACCTCATCGGCCAGATCCTCGGCCGGGGGCTGGTGCACTTCGACCTGCTGGGGGGCATGAACCTCAACTACTCCTCCTTTGCCGCCATCCTCGCCGCCTGCATGGTCATGGGCGTGGTGCTGCTGTCCACCATCTACCCGGCCCGCGTCGCCTCCCGGTCCGCCGTTCCCGACACGGTGCGCCGCTGGCGGCCGCCACCGCCCGACGGCGACCGCTGGGAGTTCGACTTCCCCTTCATGGTGGGCCAGAGCGAGGTGGTGGGGATCTGCGGGTTCCTGGCCAACTTCTTCAGCGCCTACAGCGAGGAGTCGATCGGCGACTTCTACGCCGACAAGGTACGGATCACCACCGAGGAGACACCGGCGGGCAGGGAGTACGCCGTGCAACTGCTCTTGTGGCTGGCCCCCTTCGACATGGGCGTGAGCCAGTTCCTGCAGATCGAGCTGGCGCCCACCTCCACGCCGGGGGTCTTCGACGTGCAGATCTACATCCACCGGGTGAGCGGCCAGGACACCTACTGGCAGCGCGTCAACCGCCGCTTCGTCAACCACCTGCGCAAGGAGTTCCTGATCTGGCACACCCTCGACGCGGAGTCCAAGGCCTTCCACGACCAGAGCGCGCGAGAGCGGATCGCGGCTGAGGCGGAGGCGGAAGTGGAGGCGGCGACCTAGACCATGGCCGAGAACGAGAACGGAAAGAAGAGCCTGCGCCAGCGACTGCGGAAGACGCAGTGGCAGGAGGTGGAGGAGTACCGCGCCCTGCTGGAGCCGGCCGAGCAGTTCGAGAGCGGCTTCACGATGCGCACCATCATCGGCGTCATCTTCATCTCCCTGGTCATGACCCCGGGGGAGATGTACCTGGGCCTGGTCACCGGCGGGGGCATCGGCGCCGCGGCCCAGTGGGTGACGGTGATCCTCTTCCTGGAGGTGGCCAAGCGCTCCTTCACCTCCCTGCGCCGGCAGGAGATCTACCTGCTGGTGTACGTGGCCTCGGCCCTGGTGGCCCGCGAAGAAGGGGCCTTCCTCGACCTGCTCTTCCGGCAGTACTTCGTGCGCTCCGCCGAGGCCGAGCAGTTCGGGATATCCAAGCTGCTGCCGTTCTGGTACGTCCCCCATCCCGAGTCGCCGGCCCTGGCGGCGCGCACCTTCCTGCACCGCGACTGGCTGTGGCCGATCGCGCTGCTGATCATGGGCACCATCGTCGGCCGCATCAGCTGGTTCACCTCCGGGTACCTGCTCTTCCGCCTGACCTCGGACCGGGAGCGTCTGCCCTTTCCCACGGCGCCCATGTCGGCCCTCTCGGCCATGGCTTTGGCCGAGGAGAGCGGCGGCGAGAAGGAGACCTGGAAGTGGCCCGTGTTCTCCCTGGGAGGGGTCATGGGCGCCCTCTTCGGGATGGTCTATGTGGGCATTCCCACCCTGACCGAGGTCCTGCAGGGGACGAAGATCATGCTGATCCCCATCCCCTGGTGGGACCTGACGCCGTACCTGGGCAACCTCCTGCCGGCCGCGCCCATAGGGATCACCCTCAACCTCGGCATCATCTTCGGCGGTCTCCTGGCCCCGTTCTGGGGGATCGTCGGGTCCAGCCTAGGCGTGATCGTGCACACCGCGGTCAGCCCCTGGCTGCACTCTCAAGGCCTGCTGCCCGGCTGGTCCCTGGGGATGGGCCTGATCGAGACCTCGATCGTCACCGGCATCGATTTCTGGAGGGCCTTCTCCATCGGCATCACCGTGGCGGTGACGATCATCAGCTTCTACCAGCTCTTCGCCACCGCCCGCCAGCGCCGCCTGGCCACGCGCGACGAGTTCCTCGGAGAGAAACGCGAGTACCCGAGGACCTGCGTCCACGACGGCTGCAACGCCCCCTCGCAGGTCCGCGGCTACTGCATCAAGCACCTCGGACGGGGCGACTTCAACCTCTGGGTCTGCGTCGTCCTCTTCGCCGTGGCCGCCCTCTATCCCATCGTCCTGGCCAAGACCCTCTTCCCGGCCCTGGTGACCACGGGCCTGCTCCTGACGTTCTTCGGCATCGCCTTCGTGTACGCGCCGATCATGTCCTTCGTCTCGGCCCGTCTCGACGGGCTCATCGGCCGCGAGGTGTCGATCCCGTACATCAACGAGGCGATCATCTTCCTCACCGGGTACCGGGGCGTGGACATCTGGTTCGTTCCCTTCCCGACCCGCAACTACGGGGGCCACGCCGAGGGCTTCCGCGTCGTCGAGCTGACGGGCATGCGCTTCACCAGCCTGCTCCATGCCGAGCTGTTCATGCTGCCCATCGTCTTCGGCGTGAGCCTCATGTACTGGAGCTTCCTCTGGCGCCTGGGGCCCATACCCTCGGAGAGCTACCCCTACGCCCAGCTCATGTGGCCCCTGCAGGCTTTCAACCAGGCCCTGTTCTACTCCAGCACCATGTACAACAAGATGTGGCGGGCGGGGGAGGAGGTGGACGGGCGCCGCGTCGCAGGCGGCGAAGTGGTCTGGAGCCCCTCCAACCTGCAGGACCGGGAGTGGTGGTACTGGCGAGTGCGCGCCACGGACGATGTGCACGTGCCCGATCAGGAAAGGCGGGAGTACGGCGCGTGGTCGAAGACGGGGTACTTCTACACCAACTTCGGCGACGGCACACCGCCGTCAGAGGTGCCGGAACGCGTCCTCGACCTGCTCGCCGACGCGAAGCGGAGGGCGGAGCTGAAAAGCAATCCGTCCCGCGCTCCCCCCGAGCCCGCGGCCCTCGGACACACGGCGGAGCTGCTCTGGCCCGCGCCCGGCGAGGTCGTGGACACGGCGAACCCGAACTTCCACGCCCGGGTGACGGGGGTGGCGGACTCCCTCGAGCTCTACTTCGAGGTGGACCGACTGCCCACCTTCGACGGGGAGTTCCTGCAGCGCTCCTCGGACTGGCCGCTCATGTTCACCGCCTTGTGGCGGGACGTTCGCTACACGGGCGACCGTCGGGACAACGACGGCGACGGCCTCGTCGACGAGGAGCTCTACAACCTCGAGGACGACGACGGCGACGGGCTGACCGACGAGGACTTCCACCACCCCCTCGATGGCTACAAGTGGCCGATCATGGTGGGGGGCGCCGGCTTCGGGCTGCTGATGTACTTCGGCCTCTCCTTCCTCGGATTGCCTGTCTTCCTGATCTGGGGGTACGTGCAGAGCGTTCTGGGGATACCCACGAGTCTGCTGCCCCAGCTGGCCGGGGCCCTGCTCGCCCGGTTCTATTTCTGGAAGCGCTACGGACGGCAGGAGTGGCGCCGGTACGCCATGGTGCTCACCGTCGGCTTCGGCGTCGGCATGTCCCTCATCGGCATGTTCTGCGCCGCCCTCGCCATGGTCGCCAAGGCGGTCTCGGCCCTGCGCTACTGACGCCTTCGGCCGGAGGGCTGATCTCCTGGACTGGTCGCGCCAGTGGCCGGCGGTCCCTCCTCCCGGCGCCAGCGGCGCCCCTGCAGGAACGCCGGCAGTCCGACGGCCAGGTAGGTGAGGTTGGCCAGGGCGTGGACGACGGTGGCGCAGGCCATGGCCGCCGCCAGGGGAACGGCGAAGAGGACGTGGAGGGAGTAGCCGTAGAAGTAGTGGTACGGTCCCGTGCCCGCCGGTGCCGGGATCACCATTCCGATCGATGACACGGCCATGATGACGAGGGCCTCCGCCGTCCCGAGGGACCAGGGGGGGCCGTCGAAGCCGAAGGCCACGTACGACTGGTAGATGATGAGGATGTAGGCCAGGTTCAGCAGGATGGAGCTGACCACGACCTCGGCCAGGGCAGAGGCGGACCGGAGGGCCACCAGCCCGTCAACGAAACTCCGGAGCATGCCTCCCAGGCGGGCCGCCAGGCCTTCCGACAGCCGGCCCGTCATGGCTTCCAGGACGCCGATGCCGCGGCCGCCGAAGGTGTAGGCGCCTGCCATGGCGACGGCGACGGCGACGCAGGCGGCCAGGAGACAGAGCTTCGCTTCCGCCAGGGACAGGGTGAAGGTGATTCCCCCGAGTTCGGTCTCCCAGGGGAAGAGAGCGGCCACCCGCCCCGGCACCACCGCCAGGGAGAGGGCCAGGAGCGAAGCCAGGCACAGCAGATCCAGGGCCCGCTCCACCACCACCGTGCCGAGGACGGCGCTGATGCTGGCGCCGCGGCGCCACTTGAGGCTGAGGGCGCGCGCTGCTTCGCCGGCCCGCGGCAGGGCGATGTTGGCGCTGTAGCAGACGCCGAGGGCCAGGGTGGCGTCGAGGACGGTCACCGTGGGGGCCACCGGGCGCAGCAGCACGATCCAGCGCCAGCCGCGCAGCACCAGGGTGAGCACCGTGGTCGCCGCCATGGCCGCCATCCAGCCGGGAGAGACCGCCCGAGCCGCCGACCACAGGGCGCCCGCGTCGATGCCTCGGAAGGCCCAGTAGAGAAACAGGGCCATCAGACCGAGACCGACGACGTACCTGGAGAGGAACTTCACCGCGGGCGCCGCGGAGAGGGAGCCCCGCGTGGGCCGATCAGGTGTAGACCTGGTCGGGATCGAAGATGCGTTCGTCGACGACTTCCCACCGCTGCTCATCGCGGTTCCATCGCCGGTAGTAGCAGGAGTGATACCCCCGGGCACAGGCCGCCACTTCCTGGTCGACCCGGATCTCGAGGGAGTTGCTGTCGCAGTTGAGGCGGATCTCCCGCACCCTCTGCACGTGTCCCGACTCGACGCCCTTCTTCTGCACCCTTCCCCTCGAGCGCCGGTACAGGTGGACCAGGCCGCTCTCGAGGGTCAGGTGGAGGGCCTCCTCGTTCAGGTAGCATAGCACCAGGAGCCGGCCCGTCGGCCAATCGGTGACCGCCGCCGGCACCAGGCCGTCGGGCCCCCACTCGATCTCCCCGGCGATGGTGGTCTCCACGCCCATGGTCACTCCAGGAGATCCTCGGAGACGTCGGCCACGAGGGTGCCGGCATCCTCTCCTTCGCAGATCCTCTGCACGGTGCCGGTCTCGGTGACGTCGAAGAGGTGCAGGGGCAGGCCGTTGTCCCTCGCCAGGATGACGGCGGTCTGGTCGATGACCCGCAAGTCGCGGCTCAGGATCGTGTTGTAGTGCATGCGCCGATACATCCGCGCCTGCGGATCGGTCTTCGGATCGGCGGTGAAGACCCCCCGGGCGCCGTTCTTGGCATACAGGATGGCGTTGGAGCGCGTCTCCAGGGCGCGCTGCACGGCCGGATAGTCCGTGGTCAGGTACGGCTGGCCCAGCCCCCCGGCGAAGATGACCACGTATCCCTTCTTCAGATGCTGGATCGCCCGCAGGCGGATGTACGGTTCGGCCACCATGTTTATCTCGATCGCCGTCATGACGCGCACCTCGACGTCGCCCCCGGACTTGGACGACAGCACGCCGCGCAGCATCAGGCTGTTCACCACGGTGCCCATCATGCCGATGTTGTCGGCCTCCGCCCGTTCGATGCCCCATTGGGAGGAGAGGTCGCCGCGGAAGATGTTGCCGCCGCCGATGACGACCGAGACCTGCACCCCCCTGGCATGAAGGCGAAGCACCTCGTTGGCGATGTGATCGAGGGCGGCGTGATCGAAACCGTACTCCTGTCCGCCGGAGACCGCCTCGCCGCTGAGCTTTAGGGTTACGCGTCGGTAGCGCATGGTGTCCTTGGTCAGAGGAGGGGACTCTTCTCGACCTCGCCCGCCGCGGGCCACCTGGCCACGACATCGTCCACGCGGCGGGAGAACCGGTCGACCTGGTCGGCGGCGAGCCCCACGAAGTCGGCGCCGCGGGACAGCAGCTCCTCGATCTCGGCGGTGCTCAGGGGCACCCGGTCGTCGCCGCCGAGACGCTGGACGAGGTCGTTCTCGGTGGCACCCTGCTCCCGCAGGGCCAGAGCCGCCGCAACGGCGTGCTCGCGGATGGCCTCGTGGACCTCCTCGCGGCCCCCACCGCGGTGGAGGGATTCCATCAGCAGGGTGGTGGTGGCGAGGAAGGGCAGGTAGCGCTCGAGCTCGCGGGCCAGCGCGACTTCGTAGACCCCCATGTCGTCGACGACGTGGAGAGCGGTCTCCAGCAGACCGTCGAAGGCGAAGCAACTGTCGGGCAGGGCCACGCGCCGCACCACCGAGCAGGAGACGTCGCCCTCGAACCACTGGTCTCCCACGAGCCCGCCGAGCATGTGGACGTAGCCGCCGAGGACGACCTGCAGGCCGTTGATCCGCTCGGCGCTGCGCGTGTTCATCTTGTGCGGCATGGCCGATGAGCCCACCTGGCCGCGGGCGAAGCCCTCGGTAGCGGCCTCGGCCCCGGCCATGAGGCGCAGGGTGCGGGCCAGGTTGGCGATGCCGCCGCCCATCTGGTAGAGGCAGCTGACGACCTCGAAGTCGAGGCCGCGGGGATAGACCTGGCCCACGGCGTCGAGCCGCGCTTCGAACCCGAGGTGGGCCCGGACCCGGTCCTGGAGCTCTTCCACTTTTTCCGCCTCGCCGCCGAACAGGGTGAGCTGGTCGAGGGCGGTGCCGACGGCGCCCTGGAGACCCCGCAGGGGGTACGACGCGGCGAGGGCCTCGAGCCGCCGAAAGGCGATCAGCATCTCCTCGCCGTAGGCGGCGAGCCGCTTGCCCATCGTCGTCGGCTGGGCCGCGGCGTGGTGGGTTCGGGCCACCACGGGCAGGTCGCGCCACTCGAGGGCGCGGCCCCGAAGCCGGTCGAGGAGGTGGACGTACTTGGCGGCCAGCAGGCCGAGGCTCGTGAGGATCTGAAACTGCTCGACGTTGTCGGTCAGGTCCCGGCTCGTCATGCCCTTGTGGATCTGCTCGTGGCCGGCGAGGGCGCAGAACTCCTCGATGCGGGCCTTGACGTCGTGGCGGGTGCGGAGCTCGCGCCGGTGGATCGAGGCGAGATCGACCCGGTCCGCGACGGCCTCGCAGGCCTCGACGGCCCCTGCCGGCACCTCGATCCCGAGGTCGGCCTGAGCCTTCAGGACAGCGATCCAGAGGCGCCGCTCGAGCCGTACCTTGCCCTCATCCGACCACACCGACCGGACCGCGGGGCTGGCGTAGCGGCTGGCGAGGACGTTCGGGTTCGAGTCCCGCGTCGGGTCAGTCAAAGTCTCGTGATCTGGGGTCGAAGAAGTGGCCGAGGACCGGAGCAAGATCATAAGGATTCCCCTCCACAATCGCTACCGCCACCGTGCCCGGCGTGGACACCCCCGGGCGCCTCTCGGAACCGCGGGCCACGGCTACATCGGGCCCGCCCAGCGCCAGTAGAGCACGTTGAGCGGCGCCAGCAGGAGCAGGGACAGGGAGGAGACCAGGAACATGGCCGCCGCCAGCTGCCTCGGAGTCAGGGCGCCATGGGCGAGGACAACCATGAACGGCGCCGACTGGTAGGGGAGGAAGGCAACCGTCGTCGCCATGGCCACGCTCAGGGCGCTGGCCAGCGGGTCGAGGCCGGCCGCCGCCCCCGCCTCGAGGAGGCTCGGAGTGGCCACGGCGCCCACGGCGGCGATGTCCATCAGGAAATCGAGGGGCACGGCCGCCGCGGTCAGCATCAGCTGCGGACCGAGCCATCCTTCACCCACCTTACCGAGGTGGGCTGCCGCGCCGGCCAAGGCGCGCTGGCTGAAGCCCGTCCCGTCGAGGACGGCCCCGATCCCGAAGAGGGCCACCAGGTAGAAGAAGAAGGGGTAGTCCACCTGACGCAGGCGCTCCGGTGCGAGGGGACCCACGCCGGGGGTGACGGCCAGCAGGACGACGGCGAGGCCGACGAGGACCGGTGGGAAACCGTGGACCACGTCGCTGGCCCACAGGCCGACGCCGAGGAGCATCAGCAATGCCGTGCGGCGCTGATCCGCCCCGGCGCCTTGGGGCGGGACCGGGCGCCGCTGGCCGAAGGGCCGCAGCCGGCGCCCCCAGATCGCCCAGATCACCGCCGCGCACAGGAGCGTGCGCAGGGCGCCCATGACGGGGAACATCCACAGCAGCCACTCGCCCCAGTAGACGACCCGTCCGGTGACCGCCTCAAGCTGGCCGGCCACGACGAGGTTCGGCACGGTGCCGGTGAGAATGCCGGCGCCGCCGTAGTAGGTCCCGAACAGAATCGACAGGATCACCACCGGAGGCAGGGCGGGATCCTCGCCGTCGGGATCGAGGGCGTGGATCAGGGCCGTCCCCACCGGCATCAGCAGCAGCACACGTACCACGCCGGAGGGGACTAGGAAGGCCGCCAGCAGACCCAGGCCGTGGAGACCGAGGATCAGGCGCCCCCGGCCTCCGGCGAGCATGGGCAGGGCCGCCCTCGCCAGTCGATCCCCCAGGCCGCTCTCGGAGACCATCAGGCTGAGGACCATCCCGGAGAACACCAGCCAGATGGTGGTACCGGCGAAGGGCGCGAAGGTCCGGCCGAAGTCGACCAGTCCGCTCACCGGCAGCAGCACCAGCACGACGAGGGAAGTCCAGGAGATGGGGACGGGCTGGGCGGTCCACAGGAGCAGCGCGAAGAGGCTGATCCCGAGGGCCCGCTGCTGCTCCGCCGGCAGCCACGGCAGGGGCGCGAGGAATCCCGCCGCCAGGAGGACTGCGGCGACCACGCCGACCCGGCGGGCTGCCCTCGTCGGCGGTGCGCCGGCCGCCGGGGTGGCTCCCATGGCGTCAGTCCAGGGCGAACAGACTGAGGGCCGGGACGTAGGTGATGATCAGCAGGCAGGCCAGCAGGATCAGGAGGAAGGGCACGGAGGCCCGGTAGAGATGGAGGATGGGCCGCTCCAGGCGGGCGCTGGCGATGAACAGGTTCAGCCCCACCGGCGGCGTCGAGTAGCCGATCTCCAGGTTGGCGAGGAAGATGATCCCGAGGTGCACGGGATGGATGTCGTAGGCCGCGGCGACTGGCAGAATCAGGGGCACGACGACGACGAGGGCGGAGAACATGTCGATCATGCAGCCCACGGCGAGGAGGAACAGGTTCAACAGAACGAGGAAGAGCAGCCGGCTCTCGATCCCTCCCTGGAGCGCCGCCAGCAGACGGGCGGGGATCTCGGCGTCGATGAGGAAGGAGGTGTAGGCCATGGACGAGGCCAGGATCAGGTAGATCCCTCCCACGAGGACCATGGTCTCGCGGATGATGCCCGGCAGCTGGGAGGGCCGGATCTCCTTGCGCAGGATCATCTCCACCACCAGCACGTACATGGCGCTCAGGGCGGCGGCCTCGCTGACGGCGATGAACCCGGAGTAGATGCCGGCGATCACGGCCACGGGCAAGAGCAGCTCCCAGACCGCGTCAACGCAGGCGGATACAACCCTCGCTCCCGACCTCGCCGGAGGATTCCCCGGGATCCCGGCCGGCGGCTCCGGAAGGGAGGTGCGGCCGACGCGGCGTCCGACGACGAAACCGTACCCGGCGAGAGCCAGGACCAGGAGCATGCCCGGAGCGATGCCGGCGACGAACAGCTGGTCGATCGGCGTCTCCGAGACGATTCCGTAGAGGATCAGGGGGATGCTCGGCGGGAAGAGCAGGCCCAGGCTCCCGGAGGTGGTGAGCAAGCCGAGGGAGAAGGACTCGGGGTAGCGGGCCTGTTGCAGGGCGGGAAAGAGCAGTCCGCCCACGGCGACGATGGTCATCCCCGAGGCGCCGGTGAAGGCGGTGAGGAGAGCGCACACCGACAGGGCCATGATCGCCAGCCCTCCAGGCAGCCACCACAGAAGCGCCTCCGACAGCCGGACGAGACGGCGGGCGGCTCCGCTCTCGGCGAGCAGGAACCCGCTGAAGGCGAAGAGGGGGATCGCCGTCAGAGCCGGCTCGTCGGCGAGCCGGTACATCTCGATGAACAGCACGGTGAGGTCGACGCCGTCGGAGGCGAAGACCACGAGAGCGAGGACGGCGATGACCACGAAGAGGGGCGTCCCGACCGTGGCCAGCAGGAGTCCCGTCAGAGTGGTGAGGAGGGACACGTCAGGCCCCGCTGCGCACCCGGCGCCAGCCGTTGACGAGAAAGCGCAGGGCCATGCCGGCGAAGACGGCGGGGAAGACGAGCTGGGCGACCCAGGCGGGCACGCCGGGGAAGGCCTCGGCCCCGTAGGCGCGTTCATCGAGGACGAATCGCAGGGCGATAGGGGCCAGGACCCCGCAGAGGGCGGCAGCCACCAAGTCTCCCAGGGCCGCCACTCGGGGCCGCCAGGGCGGGGGCACCAGACGCAGGACCGCGTCGATGCGGATGTGCCGGTCCTGGCGGGTGGCGACCAGGGCCCCCAGGAAGCTCGACCAGAGAACGAGGTGGCGCAGCAGCGGGTCGGCCCAGAACCAGGTGATCTGGAACAGGTTGCGCATCAGGATCTGGGCGAAGGCGAGGCCCAGAAGACAGCCCACGAGGACGACGAGAGCGACCTCCTCGGGGCGCCGGTGGAGGGGGGAGCGCGTTGGTTCGGCGGCCTTCATCCTCCGTCCCGGCGCTCGCGGAAGTCGGCCAGATGCCGCAGGATCCGCTCGTACACCGGGGCCGAGAAGGCGCGTCCGACGAGCTCGGGGCGCGACTCCTCCACCAGGGACCGGAAGGAAGCGACATCCGCCTCCGTCGGGACGACGGGCTGAAGCCCCTCGGCCCGCATGATCCGCAGGGCCTCCTCGTTGTCGCCGCGGCCCCTCAGGTTGTGCTCGCCGATCCGGGCGGCTGCGACTCGGGTGAGGAGCTCCTGGTGCTCGGCGGAGAGGGCGTCGAAGTACTTCCGGTGGACCACGAAGGCGCCGAGGGTGTAGTTGATCGGCAGCTCGGTGTAGTAGCGGACCCTCGTGAACCACTGCAGGACGATCGCCGCCGCCGGCGAGGCATAGACCACGTCCACCAGGTTGGTCTGCAGGCCGAGGAGCACATCCGGAATCGCCAGGGGAACCGAGGTGACCCCCGCCTTCTTGAAGAGCACCTCGGTGATCGGCTCTCCCTGCAGCCTCCAGATCTTGAGACCGCGGAGGTCTCCCGTTCCGCGCACCGGGTCCTTCGACAACAAGTGGACGAAGCCGATGTCGGCCCACCCGAGGAGCACGAATCCCTGGTCGAGGAAGAGGGCCTTGAACTCCTCCTCCGTCTGGGCGAGGACGTAGTCGATCTCGTCGTAGCCGCCGAAGAGGAAGGGCATCTCCAGGGCGAGCACCTCCCGGCACACGCGGCTGACGCCGGTACCCCCGAGGGCGGCTCCCTGCAGCTGGCCGATCCGGATCTTGCGCAGTATCACATCCTCGTCGCCCTGCACTCCCCCTGGGTAGATCCGCAACTGAAGGACATCGTCGGTGGCGGCCCTCAGGTCCGCGTCCATCTCCCGCAGCGCCCGGGCCCAGCCGCTGCCCTCGGGTGCGAGGGTTGAGATCTTCAGGACCGTGGCCGCCTCCGCCGGGCCGGGGGCCCAGAGTGCCACTGCCATCCCGGCGGCGAGGACGGCCAGACACGCCCGCGGAAAGCGAATCCGCACGGCGGCTTCAGAAGTATTCATCGATCTCATCCAGAAGGAGTCGGGCCTGCCGCTGGGCAGCCGCGTTCTGCAGGGTGAGCTCCGGCACCGCATCGACGGGGCGGTCGAGGACCTCGCGCAGCAGCTCTTCGTAGAGCCGGCGGTCGAAGACCTGGCGGGCGTAGTAGCGGGCCTTCTGCACCAGCACGGTGAGGTCCTTCCCCCCGCTGAGCTCGAGGGCCCGGTCGAAGTGCCGGAGCGAGCGCTCCGGATCTCCGCCGAGCATGCGCGGCAGCGCCGCGTAGTAGACGCCGAGGAAGACGTGGGGGCCTCCCCCCTGAAAGCCCTCGTCGTGCTTGAGGACCCACTCCATCATGTATATGACGCGCGGAAGCTGGGCCAGTGCCGACATCGACCCCAGATTGGTGCCTACCCAGCCGCCCCAGGCACTCGCCGTCCAGAAGACCCAGGGCAGGTCGTCCTTCTTCAGGTGCCGCTCCGCCTGGGCGAACTCGCCGAAAGATGCCTCCCGCAGCCCCTTCAGCGCCGGCCTGCGCGCCTCGAGACCATCCCATCCGTAGTCTCTGGCGCGCCGGTACAGTCGGCGGGCTCTCGACGCGTCCTCAGGTTCGATCAGAACGGCATAGGCGGTGTATCCCTCGGCCGCCGCAAGCAGAAGGTCATCGTCCTCCGGGCTGGACTCGAGGAGACCCTCGAGGAGCACCAGAAAGGTGGGTACCGCCTGCGCCACCAGCTCGACGTCGTCATGGCGGGCCGAGGCCGCCGACACGTCTTCCGTCAGGTTGCCGATGGCGGCGGACCGGAGGTATCCGCACGAGGAGACGATGGCCCAGATGCAGAGAAAGAGGGCGCGGAGCGGGAGTCGCGCCGCCAAGCGCATGTTCCGATCTCTCTGGAGCGGGGAGCGGTTAAAGAGGGGGAGGGGGCCTGCGGAGTAGTCGGCCCTCCGAGCCGGGTGAGGATACAAATATCAATCGCACCGAGGGATCGTCAAGGAGCCGGCGCCTCCGCCCCGGCTGGTGGGTGGCCCTGCCGCACACAGCTCCACGGATCATCCGTATGGGCGCACGCGGCCAGGGCCGCCACCGCCGCCGGCAGCTCCCCCTGAAAGCGCGCGAGGACCGCCTCGAAGTCCGCCGACCGGCTGTGGTAGCGCCGGTACGACAGCAGGAGCGCGTTGTTGGGTTCCCAGTCGAGGAATCCATCGTATCTGCCGCCGAAGCCGGCGCGGGCCTGCCGGAAGTCCCTCCGGGCCTGCCGAAAGATCGCCCGACGCTTCCGGAGGACCTCGTCCTTGTCGGAAACGCTGGTGTACAGGCTGTCCAGGCGCGACGCCACGCCTTGGACGAACCCGGTGAAACGGTCCGCCTGCCTCCGCCGCCGCAGCGCTCGACGGACCTGGGCCGAATTCGATCCGTGCCGCTCGGTCAGGTACTTCAACGCTCCCGCACGTCCGACGAAGGTGGCCGCGCTCTCGTTGTAGTCCGCGTGCCCCTCGGCGTAGATGTCGGAGTGGGTCAACTCGTGCAGGATCAACTCCGCCAGGCGGTCCTCGGAGTATCCCGCCATGGTGCTCAGCACCGGATCCTCGAGGTAGCCGAGGGTGCTGTAGGCGGACACGGGCCGAAAGATGGCGTCATACCCCTCGGCGCGCAGCCGGTCTCGTTCGGCCCGGGCGAGGCCCCCGTCGAAGTAGCCCTTGTACGGCAGCTCGCCCACGATCGGAAACCACCACAGGAACGGCTCGAACCGGTGGGGCGGAGAGGCGGAGACGTTCCAGGCCACGGGGCCGCCCCCCGTGTCGAAGTAGCGCGTGTATCCCCTGGAGGCGGTCAGTCCGACGCGCTCGCGGCCGAAACGGCGCACCTCCTCCACGCGCTCGAGAACCTCCAGAACCTCGAGTGGAGTCGAAGGCTCGCCCATGAGTTCGTCGACCGCCTGGCTGTAGAGCAGGATGCGTCCCTGGCCGTGGGCGAGGTGCGCGTAGTACTCGAGCTCGCCGCAGGCCGCCAGCAGCGGCACCAAGGTCATGATGGCGATCCTTGAGACGACGAAGCGGGAAGGTGGGGAACGCCCCCCGAGGCTCGGCTCTTGCGATTGGCCCGGACCGGTGGGGAAGCGGTACGGCCTGCCCGAGCCGTGTGGCGGCGCAAGGGAAGGGGATGAGGAGTCCTTGCGTGGACGGCCTCCTCCGCGCGAGGCTGTGCCGCCCGGCAGCACTACAGCCGTGTCCGAGCCTCCTCGAGCCCCCGCTGGGCGACTACTGACCGAGGATTGACGCGGAGGGCCTTTTCGTACTGGGCCGCCGCCTCCGGCCAGCTCGACTCCTCCGCGAACAGGGCGCCGAGACCGAGGTAGGCGTCGATGGCGTTGATGTTGTTCTCGATGGCGCGCTCGAAGGCCTGGCGCGCGCCATGGGCGTCACCGGCCTTGGCCAGAGCCTTGCCGAGAAGGATGAAACTCTCCGAGTAGCCTGGGTTGGCGGCTGCGGCGCGCTCGAAGCAGGCGATGGCACTGTCCAGACGGCCTTCCGCCTGGGCCATCTCTCCAAGGCGGAGGAGAGCCAGGGGATGATCCGGCAGGGCATTGAGGGCCAGGTCGAAGGCGGGCCGGGCGCGGTCTGGCCGATCCTGGGCAAGCCACTCGATGCCGCTGTTGTAGTGGATGGAGAACAGCCGCCCCCGGTACTGGCGGGCGAGCCGGGACAGCCCCTTCGCCTCGTAGACGCCGGCCAGCCCGTCGAGGGCCTCGACGCTCGAGCTGTCCTGGCGCAGGGCTCGCCGGAAGCCCTCGGTGGCCCGTTCGAGCCTGCCTTCGGACTGCTGGTGCCGTGCCCAGGCGAGCAACTCGGAGGTACCGGCCTCGGCCGGCACCTCCTCAGGTGGACCGCAGGACGCTGAAAGGCAGCAGAAGACGAGGGGGAGGAAGCCGCTCAGGCGACGGACCCGGGGATTCCTTCGGAGAGATATCACCGCTCAGGAGGGATCACGATCTTGCCGTCGTAAATGACTTCGCCATTGCGGTCCAGGATCCGGCCATCCTCGGTGAACTCGTACTTCATCGCCTGGCCCAGGGTGAGGTGCCGCCTCACTTCGTCCAAGTCCCCGTATTTCTCTATGAGTTTCTCGATGGGCCCCTCGAACTCGGTGGCGTGGTACTTGGGCCGGTCTCTGTCACGCGCCTTCCGTTCCTCCGTGGTCATGATCGGCAGGCGTTCGGCGGCCGGCGAGGTGCGGCCACCCATGGCCTGCCGGCGGCGGTACTGCTCGTGCCGCTTCTCGGACTCGGAGAGCATCTCCTCCGGCACCGCGCCCAGTCCCGCCCCGCGCTCGACGGAGGCGCTCTCCTGCTGGCGCTGCTGCGCCTCCTCGGACTCGCGGGCGAATCTCTCCTCACGCTCCTGATCCAGATCGATATCGGTGCCGAGCTTGCGCAGCACGTTCTTCGCCGCTCTGTTCATCGCTCTCCGTTCTCCGTGGACGGGTGATCATCCCCTCCGGGAATATAGGTTCAGGTCCGTACCTCAGAAAGACGGCCCAGTGGACATGGCCCCACGGGCACCGCTAATTTACGCACACAAAAACGGTCCGGATTCGGGCAGCCAGGCTTCGACACGGCGGGGTTTGAATGGCGTTCTTCTCCCGGTTCTTCTCAAACGACATCGGTATCGACCTTGGCACGGCCAACACCCTGATTTACGTGAAGGGCGAGGGGATCGTGCTCAACGAGCCTTCCATCGTGGCTCGCCAGGTGATGACCAAGAAAGTCATCGCCGTGGGCCACGAAGCGAAGGAGATGATGGGCCGCGAGAACTCGGAAATCGAGACGATCCGGCCTCTCAAGGACGGCGTCATCGCCGATTTCGAGGTCACCGAGGAGATGATCCGCGCCTTCATCCGAATGGGAATGAGGAACCGGCTGTTCGTCCGGCCCCGGATCGTCGTCTCCGTGCCTTCCGGCAGCACCGAGGTCGAGAGACGCGCCGTCCGCAATTCCTGCGAACGCGTCGGCGCCCGGGAGGTTCACTTGGTGAGCGAGCCCATGGCGGCTGCCATCGGCATCGGACTGCCCGTGGAGCAGGCCGTTGGATCGATGGTCATCGATGTCGGCGGCGGGACGACCGAAATCGCGGTCATCGCCCTGTCGGGAGTCGTCGCCGCCGAGTCGATCCGGGTCGCCGGCGACGAGATGGACCGGTCGATCGTCGAATGGGTCCGAAAGAAGTACAACCTCCTCATCGGCCCCCGGTATGCCGAGCAACTGAAGTTCGAGATCGGCTGCGCCATGCCGCTCGATCCCGAGGAGGAGGCGACCGTCCGGGGCCGGGATCTCGTGGAGGCGATCCCGAAGATCCAGATCGTCGACTCGCGGGAGATCCGCGAAGCCCTGGCCGATCCCGTATCCCAGATCGTCGCCGGGGTCCGCCGAGGGCTGGAACGCACGCCCCCCGAACTGGCGGCCGACATTCTCGATCGGGGCATGGTCCTGTCGGGCGGCGGCAGCAAGCTGCGCGGCCTGCGGGAGCGTTTGATCGAAGCCACCAGCCTGCCCACCTACCTCGACGACGAAGATCCGCTGTCGGCCGTGGTGCGCGGAAACGCCCGAGTCCTCGACGAATTCGAGCGGTATCAGAAGGTCCTCTACTGAGCGTCGTTCGTGCTCCAGCGCCGTCGTGAGTACCTCTGTCTCGGCCTGGTGGTGCTGGCGGCCCTGATGTTGCTGGCTACGCCTTCCGCCCAACAGGAGAGTCTCGCCCGCAGGCTGCGCACGGTGTCCTGGCAAACGGGACAGTGGATGTTCTCCCGGGTGATCAGCTTCGCCCGGAATCAGGAGCATTCGAGGCACCTCCTCACGCAGAATGTGCAGCTCGCCCTGGAGAACATGCGCCTGCGCGAATCGGCCGAGGAAACCCTGCGTCTGCGGACGGCCCTGGAGTTCCGGGAGCGCAGCCGGATGGGGGACCTGACTCCCGCCGAGGTGATCGGCCGGGATCCCGACCAGGGGTTCGGGATCCTGTTGGTCAACGGCGGCAGGGACCTGGGCCTGCAAGAGAACTGGCCGGTGGTCACTACGGAGGGACTTGTCGGCCATCTCCAGCAGGTCGATGCCCACAGTTCCGTGGTGCGCCTGATCCTCGATGCGAGAGTCGCCGCTCTGGTCCACGGCAGCCGGGCTCAGGGCATCGTCTCCCCTCTCAAGGACAACCTCTTCGAGCTCAGCTACGTGGAAGCGAGCAAGGAGGTGTCGCCAGGCGATCGAGTCGTGTCGTCCGGCATGGGCGGGCGGTACCCGAAGGGGATCACCATCGGTCACGTCACCCAGGTCAGCAGGCGAGTGGACAACCCGCTCTTCAAGCAGATCGTTCTGCAGTCGGATGTCGATTTCCGGGGTCTGGAGGAGGTGTTCATTCTCCGTCCTTCAGGCGGCGAGAGCCGTTGACAACCCCCTGGGCGGTAGTTATTATGGCAGGGCCGTCAAGTGCGCGTAAGCGTCTGGCGCACAAGCGGAAGCGCCGAGCCGACCCGGCCCGGAAGGGCGCTCGACCGACAGGGTGCAGCGGGCCGGGGCATCGACCGTGAACGAGAGGGGGGCGGCCTTGACCAAGGCTGACATCGTCCGCCGAATCGCCCAAGGCACGGGGCTCACGAAGACCGACACGGGTGCAGTCGTCGACGGCTTCATCGAAGCCGTGGTGGAGGCTCTCCAAAAGGGCGAGCACATCGAGATCCGAGGGTTCGGCACCTTCAAGTCGGTCAGCCGGGCCCCCCGGACGGGGCGCAATCCGCGAACCGGCGCCGAGGTCCGGATCTCTCGCCGCAAGGCCCCAGTATTCAAACCATCCAAGGAACTGCGCGCTCGAGTCGGAGCCGAGGGCAATCCAGAAGGAGCGGAAAAGGATGCCGTGTGGAAGGAAGAGAAAGCGGCATAAGATCAACACCCACAAGCGCAAGAAGCGCCTGCGCAAGAACCGTCACAAGAAGCGCGACCTCTAGGTCCAGTTCGCGCGTGGCGCGACGGTCACGGACCGTCGCGCGCAGCAAGGCGTGAGCTATTAGCTCAGCTGGATAGAGCGCTTGCCTCCGGAGCAAGAGGTCACAGGTTCGAATCCTGTATAGCTCACCATCGCCGGTCGGGGTGTGGCGCAGCCCGGAAGCGCACCTCCTTGGGGTGGAGGGGGTCGCAGGTTCAAATCCTGTCACCCCGACCATTTTTCGCACGTCCGGCGGGCCTCGGGGACTCTCAGGAGTCTCCGGGGGCCCCCACGAAGCCGCAGTGGGCCTCCGGCCCGATGTTGGCCCATGCCCTCGCGTCGGGGTGTAGCGCAGTCCGGTTAGCGCACCTGCTTCGGGAGCAGGGGGTCGGCGGTTCGAATCCGCCCACCCCGACCATCCCTTCACGGATCCACTGATCGGCCCCCGGAAGCGGACCTCCGGGGGCCGATCCTCTTTGCCCTCACCCCATGGCCTACCCGATACCGAGCGTCGTCATCGTCGGCCCCACCGCCGTGGGCAAGACGGAGCTGGCCCTCGGCTTGGCGGAGTCCATGGAAGGGGAGATCGTCTCCATCGACTCTCGCCAGGTCTACCGGGAGCTGAACATCGGAACCGCCAAGCCGAGCGCCCGACAGCGCCGGCGGGTCCGCCATCACATGATCGACCTCATCGAGCCCGGCCAGACCTTCAGCGCGGGACGTTTCGGCGCCGCCGCGAGAGAGACGGTCGAGAGTCTCGAGGCCCGCGGCCGCACGGCGCTTCTGGTGGGTGGGTCGGGACTGTACCTGACCGCCGCCATCGATGGTCTGTTCGATGCGCCGCAGCCGGACCCCGCCCTTCGGGAGAGAGTGGCCGTCCGCCTGCGGGAGCAGGGAACCGCCGCCTTGTACGACGACTTGCGGCGCCAGGATCCGGCGGCCGCCAGCGAGATCGAGCCCGGCGATGGAGTCCGCATACTCCGGGCGCTCGAGCTGACCCTGACCGACGGCCGCCAGCGGGCGGAGAGGTGGGAGACGGATGGCGGCCGCGGCTTGAGAGCCTTGCCGATGATGATCTGTCTCACCCGGCCCCGGGACAGCCTCTACCGGCGGATCGACAGGAGGACCGTGGAGATGTTCGAAGCCGGGTGGCCGCTGGAGGTGGAGAGATTGCTGGAAGAAGGCATGGACCCGGGCGCTCCCGGACTGCAGAGCCTGGGCTATGCCGAGATCCTGGAGTACCTGGCCGGCCGCCTTCCGAAGGACCTGGCGATCGAAGCCATTCAGCGTCGGACGCGGCGGTTCTCCAAGCGCCAGATGACCTGGTTCCGGCGCGATCGACGCCTCCGCTGGCTCGACCTGGATCGGGTGGGCTCCAGGGGAGCAAGGGATCGGATTCTGCGCCAATGGACAGCCAGCAAACCACCTCCTGATGACAATTGACCCTGGCACTTAGCCCGGTTATCTTACTGCCCACCTCAAGTGCGGAAAGAGGACCGGAGCGGGAGTAGTTCAGGGGTAGAACGCAAGCTTCCCAAGCTTGATGTCGCGGGTTCGACTCCCGTCTCCCGCTCCAATTCCTCTCCATCCTTCCGGCAGATCCCGTGAACGGCCCACAGCGGCCTCCCGGCTACAAGAACCTGCTCCCGAACGTCCTCCCGCCTGAACGAGAGTCTCAAGGGCCTTTCCGTGGGCATCGGAGGGTTGAATGATCCCGGTGAGCGGGGTGGCATCCGGTTCCCTGGCCGAGCGTGCGGGGTTCGCGGCAGGAGACCGGATCGCCCGTGTCAACGGTGAGCCGGTAGGGGACCTGATCGACTTCCAGGTGGCCAGCTCCGAGCCGCGGCTGCTGTTCGAGGTCGAGCGGGAGGGCGAGCTGTACGAGGTGGAGGTGGAGCGCCGGGACGGAGAGTCCCTGGGCTTCGACTTCGAAGAGATGCGCCTCCGGCGATGCAACAACAAGTGCGTGTTCTGCTTCCTCCACCAGATGCCGGGGGGCATGCGGCGGTCCCTCTACTTCGAAGACGACGACTACCGGCTCTCCTTCCTCCACGGATCCTACGTGACCCTGACCAACGTCAAGGAGCGCGACCTCAGGCGGATCGTGGATCAGGGCCTGACGCCCCAGTACATCTCGGTTCACGCCACCGACCCGGCCCTGAGGCAGCAACTGCTCGGCCGCAAGGGGGGCACCGTGCCCATCCTCGAGCGGATCGGGTTCCTGGCTCGCTCAGGGATCGAGATGCACACCCAGATCGTCCTCTGCCCCGGCTGGAACGACGGCGACCACCTGGAGCACACATTGCGGGACCTCGAGGGCTTCTACCCTTCGGTCCGCTCCGTGGCGCTTGTCCCTGTCGGACTGACGCGTTTCCGGCAGCACCTGCCGGAGCTGCGGCCCGTGACGCCAGCCACGGCCGAGAGCTACCTGGCGCATGCCGACCGATGGGGGGTGCGCTGTGCCCGGGATCTGGGCGAGCGCTTCGTCTATCCCGGAGACGAGTTGTTCCTGATGGTCGGGCGGCTGCCGCCGGCGGCCTCCTACTACGATGCCTTTCCCCAGATCGAGAACGGCATCGGAATGGTGCGGACCTTCCTCGACCGCTGGGAGCGGGGACGGACGGATCTGCCGAAGGATCTCCACAGGCCGCTGCACCTCGCCCTGGTCACGGGCCGGCTGGCAGGCCCGTTCCTGACCCCCATGGTGGAGGGCATCGAGACCGCAGGCCTCCGGGCCGATGTGGTGGTGGTGGACAACGACTTCTTCGGGACCGGCATCACCGTCTCCGGGCTCCTCACGGGGCAGGATATCATCGGCGCCGTGCGCGGGGGGCCCTGGGATCTCGTCGTCCTGCCCCCCAACACCGTCAACGGCGAGGGCATGACCCTCGACGACATGACCGTACCCCGGATCGAGGCGGCCACGGGTATTCCCGTGACGGTCGGGGAGTACGATCTGGCGGCGACCTTGCTGCGCTGCATCGACCGGGAGAGCGTGGCCCACGGCCGAGGCCGCCAGCTCTCGGAACTCGGGTTCTACGTCGGGCGGAACCGGTGACGACCTCGGGATCCACCCCCACCGGCCTTCCCGTGGCGCCGGAAGGTCCCGTCGTCGCCATCGTGGGCCGGCCGAATGTCGGCAAGTCCACCCTCTTCAACCGTCTCACCGGCACCCGGCGGGCCATCACCGACGATCGTCCCGGCGTCACCCGCGACCGGATCCGCGGCACCGCGGAGTGGGGCGGACACCGATTCACTCTCGTGGACACCGGCGGCTACGTCCCCCGCGCCGGCGGCCTCGAAGGCCAGGTGCGGCAACAGGCGGAAAAGGCCCTGGAGGAGTCCGACCTCGTCCTCCTTGTCTGCGACGCCACGGAGGGGGTCTCGGCAGCCGACCGGGATGTGGCTGATCTCCTGCGGCGGAGAGATGTGCGGTGCCTGCTGGTGGTCAACAAGGTCGATCACCCCGATCCGTGCCGTTACGACATGGGGGAGTTCTTCGGACTCGGACTGGGCGATCCCCATCCCGTGTCGGGTGCAACCGGCCGCCGGTCGGGCGACCTGCTCCAGGCGATCGTCTCCGGCTTCGACGATCCAGCGTCCCCGGAGCCGGATCGCCCGCCCGAGGAGGTGCGCGTGGTCCTGGCGGGACGGCCGAATGTGGGCAAGTCGACGCTGATCAACCGGCTTTGCGGAGAGCGGATCTCCATCGTCCACGCCGAACCCGGAACGACGCGCGACTCCACCGACGTCACCATTCTCCGCGGCGGCCGGCGCTTCGTCCTCGTCGATACCGCCGGGATCCGCAGGCGCGCGCGGGTTCAGGATCCGGTCGAGTACTTCAGCACCCTCCGGGCTTCCCACAGCCTCGAGAGGTCGGACGTGGTCGTCGTCCTCCTGGACGCAGTCGAGGGAACCACCGCACAGGACGCCCGGCTCATGAGCCGGGTCATGGAACTCGGACGAGGCATGGTGGTGGCGGTGAACAAGTGGGATCTGGTGGCCGGGTCCGCAAGGGCCGACATCGACGCCTATCGCGACGGGATGAGACGACGGCATCCCTTTCTCCAGCACTATCCGATCCTCACCCTGTCGGCGATGACGGGCCGCCGAGCGGCGGCCTGTCTCGACACCTCGGCCGCAGTGGCCGGCCGCGCCCGCGCCCGGGTTCCCACCCCCAGGCTGAACCGGTGGCTCGGGGAGGTCACCCGGAGGCTGGCCCCGGGCGGCGGTGGGGAGGTACGGATCCTCTACGCCGCCCAGACCGGGATTGAGCCGCCTTCTTTCGTCCTGTTCTGCAATCACCCGGACCGGATCAGCCCGTCCTATCGCCGCTTCGTGGAGAACAACCTGCGAGAGAGCATCGATCTGGTTGGGACGCCGGTCCGCATCCACTGGCGAAACAGGCGCCCGGACAGGACTCCGGAGCGAACGGGGAAGAGGTCGGGATGAGTGAGCTCAAGCCGGGGATCGGCAAGTTGTACTACAGCATCGGAGAGGTATCGGAACTGACCGGTCTGCCGCCATACACCCTGAGGTCCTGGGAGAAGGAGTTCCCCTCCCTGCGCCCCAGGCGGGTCCGCGGCAAGAACCGGGCCTACCGTCCCCGCGACATCGGCATCATCCTGCTCATCAAGCGGCTCCTTCACGAGGAGCGCTACTCCACCGCAGGCGCGCGCCGGAAGCTGCGCAACGAGCCGGAGTTGGTTCAGCAGGCGGCCGACGGCTTCCCGGAGGAGTCGCGCGGCAGCCGGCTTCCCGAGGGGGGCCGGGAGACCCGGCCGCCGGCTCCGCAATCGGGCCCCGGAAGCGACGAGGCGCGGTCCGGCGACCTGCCCGGGGGGATCCTCGAGGAGCTTCGCCGGATCGCGCGGTTGCTGGAATAGCTGCAAGGGTGCCGGCCTCGGTACCCTCAACCTTGCTCAACGCCATAATTGTCTGTATTTTTTGGAACTTCGGCAGGCTCGGCGTGCCTGCTGGTGACCCGGGAGAGCCAAGGGCCATGGCCGAAGCAGAGGCAAGCGACGACCGGGCGGGCCGATCTGCGCAGCCGGAGGCCCTGCGCCCTCTGTTGTTCGAGATCGCGGAGCCCGTCGTGGCCGACCACGGCGCCGAGCTCGTCGATGTCGAGGTCTCCGGGTCGGGCAGCTTCAGCGTTCGCCTGGCGGTCTACCGCGACGCGGGCATCACCGTGGATCTGTGTGAGGCCATCTCCCGGGAGCTTTCGGATGTCCTCGATATCGAGGATCCCCTTCCCGGGCGCTACCGGCTCGAGGTGACTTCACCCGGCCTCGAGCGGCCGCTGCGGACCGACGCCGACTTTCGGCGCGCCCACCGTCGCAGGCTCAAGGTCGTCACCTGCGACGGTCGTACCGAATTCGGCCGTCTCACCGGGTTCACGGAGACCTCGATCGAGCTCGAGCGCAAGGCCGGCCCCCGGAGCGTCGCCCGCGGCGACATCGCCCGGGCCACCATCGAAGTGGAATTCTGAACGGAGCGGGATGAACGCTGAGTTCAACATCATCGAAGCCTTGGGCCAGATCGCGCGCGAGAAGAACGTGGATCGCGAGATGGTCATCCAGACCCTGGCCGACGCCCTCGTCTCGGCTGCCAAGAGGCGCTACGGCAACGTCGACAACTTCGAGGTCCAGACCGATCCGGCGAGTGGCCGCATGCGGGTGGTGGCCCGCAAGACCGTCGTGGAGGAGGTGAGCGTCCCCGAGCTCGAGATCGAGATCGAGGAGGCCCGCCATATCGATCACCAGGCCCAGATCGGCTCGGTGGTCTTCCAAGAGCTGAACCTCGCCGACTTCGGCCGCAACGCCATCCAGACGGCCAAGCAGATCCTGATCCAGCGCGTGCGCGAGGCCGAGCGCGAGCACATCTACGAGGAGTTCGCCAGCCGCATCGGCAAGATCGAGTCCGGCACGGTACAGCAGATCAGCCACGGCGACATCATCATGAATCTCGGACGCGCCGAAGCCGCCGTCCCCCTCAAGGAGCAGATCCGCCGCGAGCGCTATCGCCAGGGCGACACCGTGCGCGGCTACATCTTCGAGATCCTCAAGTCGAGCCGGGGCCCACAGGTACTGCTCTCCCGGACCCATCCCGAGTTCCTGCGCAAGCTGTTCTCCCTCGAGGTCCCGGAGATCGCGGAAGGGATCGTGACCATCCACGCCGTGGCCCGGGAGCCGGGGGAGCGGGCCAAGATCGCGGTGAGCTCCAACGACGAGCGGGTCGATCCGGTCGGTGCCTGCGTCGGCGTCAAGGGTTCGAGGGTACAGGCGATCGTCCGCGAGCTCTCCGGAGAGCGGATCGACATCGTCCCCTGGATCGACGAGGCCGACATCTTCATCTCCCGGGCCCTGGGGCCGGCCACGGTGTCGCGGGTCATCACCGACGGCCGCCGCCACCATGCCCAGGTGATCGTCGAGGAAGAGCAGCTCTCCCTCGCCATCGGCAAGTCCGGACAGAACTCCCGGCTCGCCGTTCAACTCACGGGCTGGGGCCTGGACATCATCACAGACGAGGAGTATCAGCGGCGCCTCCGGAGGTTGGAGGAGAGCAAAGTGGAGTTGCGACGCCTGGAAGGCGTCAGTGAGCTCATCTCCCTCAGTCTGGCGACCTCGGGCTTCATATCCATCCGGGGCATCGCCCAGGCCGAGGTCGACATGCTGCGCACTGTCCCCGGCCTGGAGGGAGAGGGGGAAGCGGCCCGCTTGAAGGGGCTGGCGGTCGCCTATACCGAGCAGGCGGAGGTCTCCGGCGAGGAGCTCAGGCCGGCCACCCTCGAGGAGCTGGAGGCCGCCGAGAGGGCCGCCGCCGAGGCTCGGGCGGCCCAGTTGGCCCGGGCCCGTGGGGAGGAGGAGGCCGAAGACGATGGTGCGCCCGTGGAGGATTCGGGCGGCGAGGACGAAGAGGGAGGCGGGAGCGAAGCTGTGAGCGCAGCCCCCGGGGAGGCCGAGGCCCCCAGCACGCGCGGTCCCTTCGAAACCAGTTGACCGGGTAAGCGGATCGAGGAGCTCCTTTGGAAAAACGCCGGGTATATCAGGTAGCGAAGGAGAAGAAGCTCTCCAGCGATGCCCTCATCTCAATGCTGAAAGGGATGGGGCAGGAGGTGAAGAGCCACATGAGTGTGGTGACTCCCGAGATGCTGGAGGCGATCACCAGGAAGATCGACGAGGAGAAGCAGTCCTCGATCGAGGAGGTGCAGCGGCAGAAGGTCAAGGAGACCCAGCGCAAGGCCGAGGCTCGAGCCGCGCGCCAGCCCACGGATTCCAAGGAGGAGAGCAAGCCGCGGGACGGCCGCGCCACCGGACGCCGACCCGACCCGGCCCCGCGCCCCGGGATGCCCGCCCCGGCGCCCGAGCGCCCCGAAGAGGGCCGTCGCCGCAAGCGGCGGGGGGGCAAGGTCGACGAGGAGATGCTCAACGAGCTGCGCGAGACCCACACCGCGGACCGGCCGGCGGAGAAGGCTCCCGCCAGTTCCGACGTCAGCGGTCGCTGGCGGTCCGGCGGAGGCCGCCAGAGGCGCCGCAAGCAGGTCGATTCGCAGGCGGTCCAGGAGAGCGTCCGCAAGACCCTGAGCCAGATCAGCGAAGGACGCACGCGCCGGCGCTACGACCGCTCGCGCGACGAGGGGGGGGAGGAGGACGAGTCTCCGGAGACCCAGGTCCTCCACATCAACGAGTTCGCCACCGTCGGTGAGTTGGCAGAGGCCCTGCACGTCCGGCCGGCGGAGGTGATTGCCGTCTGCCTGCATCTGGGCGTGGTGGTGACGATCAACCAGCGTCTCGACATGGACACCATGGTGACCGTGGCCGACGAGTTCGGGTACGAGATCAAGCGTCTGGAGGCCGCCGAGGAAGAAGAAGCGGAGGACTTCGGGGACGATGACCTGGCCGACGAAGGAGACGTGGGAGATCCCGCTCCTCGGCCGCCCGTGGTCACTGTCATGGGACACGTGGACCACGGCAAGACGTCCTTGCTCGACTACCTGCGCAAGACCAACGTCGTCAAGGGCGAGTCCGGGGGAATCACACAGCACATCGGCGCCTACTCCGTCCGGGTCTCCGAGGGACGGTCCATCACCTTCCTCGATACGCCCGGCCACGCCGCCTTCACCGCCATGCGGGCCCGCGGGGCCCGCATCACCGACCTCGTCATCCTCATCGTCGCCGCCGACGACAGTGTCATGCCCCAGACGATCGAGGCCATCGACCATGCCCGGGCGGCCCAGGTGCCGATCGTCGTGGCCATCAACAAGATCGATCTGCCCACCGCCGACCCGGAACGCATCAGGCGCGAACTGGCCGAGCACAACGTCCTCGTCGAAGGTTGGGGGGGGCAGGTCTCCTGCGCCGAGATCTCGGCCACCACCGGCGCGGGGATCGAACAACTCCTCGAAGCGGTTCTGCTCGAGGCCGACGTTCTGGAGTTGAAGGCCTTCCCGGAGAAACGGGCGCGGGGCACGGTCGTGGAGGGTCAGCTCGACCGGGGTCGAGGCGCCGTGGCCACCGTTCTAGTCGAGGATGGCACCCTGAGCCAGGGCGATCCCTTTGTCACCGGCATGTACGGGGGCCGCGTGCGGGCCCTGATGGACGAGCAGAATGCCCGCCTCAAGTCAGCCGGCCCCGGGCAACCGGTCCAGGTCCTGGGGCTGGGCGGTGTCCCCCAGGCGGGCGAGGTATTCACCGTCGTCCCCTCGGAGCGCGATGCCAAGGCCATCGTCACCAGGCGCCAGCAGATCAAGCGGGAGCAGGACGCCCGCAGGAGGAGCCTGACCCTCGGCGACCTGCAGCACCAGATCCAGGAAGGCCGCATCAAGGACCTCAACGTCGTGGTCAAGGGCGACGTGGACGGTTCGGTGGAGGCGATCACCCAGGAGCTGGGCGGCATCACCCACGAGGAGGTGCGCATCGCCGTCATCCACGCTGCCGTCGGTCCCGTATCGGACAACGACGTGATGCTGGCCTCGGCCTCGGGGGCGGTAATCATCGCTTTTCATGTGACCATCGAGAGTTCCGCGGCGGCCATGGCCGAGGAGAACGGCGTCGAGATCCGCGAGTACAGCGTGATCTACGAGGTCGTGGAGGAGTTGAGGGCCGCCCTTGGCGGCCTCCTCGCCCCGAGCCTCGAGGAGCGCATCATCGGCACCGTCGAGGTGCGCCAGCTGTTCTCCTCCTCCCGGGCCGGCAACATCGCCGGGTGCTACGTGCAGGACGGCCGGATCGCCCGCAGCAACTCGGTCCGGCTGCGCCGCGAGGAAGAGATCGTCTGGGAAGGCCGCATCGCCTCGCTGCGGCGGTTCAAGGACGACGTGCGCGAAGTGCTCGAAGGTTTCGAGTGCGGGATCGCCCTGGAGGGACACAACGATGTCCGCGAGGGAGACCTGATCGAGGCGGTGGACGTCGTCGAAACCGTGCGGACCCTGTAGAGTTGTCCCTCGGGTGCCGTGGTCGTTCTGGTCAGCGAGGTGCAGTTGTATCTGCCCGACGCCCACTCCCTCAAGCAGAAGCGCCAGGTGCTCAACAGCATCAAGGAACGCCTGCACAACCGGTTTCACCTCTCCGTGGCGGAGATCGATCACGCCGATCTGTGGCAGCGCAGCACCCTCGGCATGGCCGTGGTGAGCAACTCCGGAAGGCAGGCCGACGAGGTTCTGGCCAAAGCGGTGAATTTCATCGAATCCGACGGTCGGGTGCAGATCATCGACTACACCATAGAGGAGCGCTGACCTTGGCAGGCACCCACCGCGTGCAGCGCGTGCGCCTGCAGTTGCTGCGGGAACTGGGCGAGATCGTGCGGCGGCTGCGGGACCCGCGCCTCGGGTTTGTGACCGTCATGGACGTGGAGATCCCCAGCGACGACCTGAGCCACGCCACTCTCTTCGTCAGCGTCCTCGGCGACGCAAGAGAGCAGGAGCATGCAATGGCCGCGCTGGAGAGCGCCCTCGGGTACATCCGCCGCGAGTTGGCCCGGCGGTTGACGATCCGGCACGTGCCCGAGCTCGCTGTCCGCTACGACCACACCTCGGAGCGCGCGGCCCGGGTCAACGCCATCATCGACGGGCTGCCCGGCACCGGGGGCCGCACGGCGGAGGCTCCGCCGCCTCGTGGATGACCGTGGAGGGGACCGGGGGCGTCCTCGTCGTCGACAAGCCCACCGGGCCGACGTCGCACGATGTGGTGGCCAGGACTCGCCGGGTCCTCGGGATCCGACGAGTCGGACACTGCGGCACCCTCGATCCCCTGGCCACGGGCGTTCTCGTCCTCTGCGTGGGCCCCATGACCCGGTTCAGCCGCTGGCTGACCGGCGGCGACAAGGAATACGAGGCCTGCTTCCGCCTCGGGGCGACCAGCGATACCGACGACGCCCTCGGCGAGATCACCGAAACGCCTGGCGCGAAACCGATGCCGCGGAGCGGGATCGAAACCGTCCTGAAGCGCTTCCTCGGGGTCATCGATCAGGTGCCGCCCGAGCACTCGGCGGTGCGTGTCCGCGGCGTCCGCAGCTACCACCGGGCCCGGCGCGGAGAGGCCACGGGGCTGGTGGCGCGGCCGGTCCGCATCGACCGGTTCGAGATCACCGGCTACGAGCCGCCCCGGTTGCGCGTGCGGGTACAGTGCGGCCAGGGCACCTACATCCGCTCCCTGGCGCGGGACCTGGGCCGGGCCCTCGGCTGTGGCGGCCTGGTGGAACAGCTGAGGCGCCTGCGCGTGGGTGCGCTGACGATTCGCGATGCCGTCGAATGGGCGGCCCTGGAGCGGCCGGCCGCGCCGGGCATGTTTCTGGACGCACGCAGGGCCTTGTGCGGAATCCTCGGCTTCGTCGAGATCGACGGGGGAAGGGCCGATTCCTTCTTCCATGGGCAGCCCGTACCGGTAGAGGCGTGCCCCGGAGAGAAGGCGGTCTTTCACGAGGCCGGTTTTCTCGGCGTGGGACAAGTCGACGAGGAGGGCCGACTGCGCCCCCTCAGAGTGGTGGCCGAGTGGCCCGCCCTGCCATGAGCGGGCCTCCGAGGGCGCCGCGGCAGGACGCCGGCGGCCAGGGCCCTTCGGAGATGACCCTGGAGGGCACCGTCGTCCGGGGCGAGGGCCGGGGCCGGCGGCTCGGGTTTCCTACCGCCAACCTGCGGGTTGCTGCCGGTACGGAGCCGCCGCAAGGCGTCTTCGCGGCCCGGGTCCATCGGGCCGGAGTCGAGTTCGCAGCCGTCGCCAACATCGGCACACGCCCGACCTTCGATGGACAGGAGGTCTCGGTGGAGGTGCATCTACTGGACTTCGAGGGAGACCTGTACGATGAGCGGCTGCGCGTCACCCTCGAACGCCGTCTTCGGGGCGAAAGGCGCTTCGACACGGTCGAGGAACTGCGGCGCCAGATCGCCGGAGATATCCAGCAGGCCCGTTCCCGATGAGGGAGGGCTCACACAACAACATCGGAGGCAAGGACGTTGTCGATCACCGCTGAACGCAGGAAAGAGCTGGTTGTGAAGTTCGGAGAGAAAGAGGCCGACACGGGGTCGGCGGCGGTGCAGATCGCCATCCTCTCCGAGCGCATCCGCAATCTCACCGAGCACCTTCGGGTGCACGGCCGCGACTTCGCCACCCGGCGCGGCTTGCTGAAGCTCATCGGGCGGCGGCGGCGCTTGCAGCAGTACCTGCAGGGGAAGTCGCCCGAGGCTTACGCGGCACTGATCAGGAACCTCGATCTGCGGCGCTGAAGTCCCTGGCGCCGAAGCCAGGTCCGGACACGAACGATCCGTCACCCTCCTTCTGCCAGGGATGGCGGGTCCCACCCAAGAACGCCACACAGGAAAGCACCGAGAGAGATGACACACAAAGTCGAGATGGACTGGGGAGGACGCACGCTCTCCCTGGAGAGCGGCAAGGTCGCCGCGAGAGCCAACGGAGCCGTGTGGGTCCGGTACGCGGACACCATCGTGCTGGTCACCGCATGCAGGTCCCATCGCGCCGAGGACAGAGGTTTTCTGCCCCTGACCGTGGAGTACCGCGAGAAGGCGTACGCCGCCGGCCACATTCCCGGGAACTTCTTCAAACGGGAAGGCCGCATGGGGGAGAAGGAAACCCTGAGCGCGCGGATGATCGACCACATGATCCGCCCCCTGTTCCCCAAGAAGTTCCCCCACGAGATCCAGGTCTTCGTCTCAGTCCTCTCTGCCGACGGCGAGAACGACGCTGACATCATCGGGATGGTCGGGGCCTCGGCGGCCCTTTGCCTCTCCGACCTCCCCTTCGAGGGGCCCATCGCCGCTCTCCGAGTCGGGCGCGTCGACGGCGATCTGATCGTCAACCCCACCCTCTCGCAACTCGAAGAGAGCGACATGGACCTCATCATCTCGGGTGACCGGGACAGCATCGGGTCCGTCGAAGGAGGCGCCGAGGAGATCTCGGAAGCCGCCCTCCTGGAGGCCCTCGAGTTCGCTCATGAGCACATCCAGGAGATCCTCGATCTCCAGGAGGACCTCGCCGAGAAGGCGGGGCGCCAGAAGATGGAGTACTCGCCGCCGGTCATCGACGCCGAGTTGGTGAAGGCGGTGGAGGCAGCCGCCGCGCAGCGGATCTCCGAGGCGAACCGCTGCGGAGACCGCGACAAGCGCGGCACCCTGATCGAGCAGATGGAAGCCGAGGTCGCCGCCGAGTTGGAGGAGCGTTTCCCCGACTCGGGCAAGGCCATCGGCGAATTGCTCTACGACATGACCAAGGCGGACATGCGTAGAATGGTGCTGAGCGAGCAGCGCCGCATCGACGGCCGCAAGCTCGACGAGGTCCGGGAGGTGACCTGCGAGGTCGGAGTCCTGCCCCGGGCGCATGGCTCGGCCCTGTTCACCCGGGGCCAGACCCAGGCCCTGTGCACCTCGACCTTGGGGAACAAGTTCGACGAGAGGATGATCGAGGACCTGCGGGGCAAGGCCTTCAAGTCCTATTACCTCGACTACAACTTCCCCTCCTACAGCACCGACGAGGTCTCCTTTCCCAGGGGTCCCGGGCGGCGGGAGATCGGGCACGGCCACCTGGCCGAGCGGGCCCTGGAGCCCGTGGTCCCGGTGGTGGAGTCCTTCCCGTACACCGTCCGGCTGGTCTCCGACATCCAGTCATCCAATGGATCCACGTCGATGGCCACCGTGTGCGGCAGCTCCCTGGCCCTCATGGACGCCGGCATCCCGATCAAGTCCGCCGTCACCGCTTCCGGCGTCGGTCTCATCAGCGAGGGGGAGGAGTACGCCATCCTCACCGACATCCTCGGCGACGAGGACTTTCTCGGCGACATGGATCTGAAGGTGGCGGGCACCGAGGAGGGGATCACGGCGGTGCAGATGGAGAACAAGATCGCCGGCATCCGCCTCGAGATTCTGGAGGAAGCCCTCGAGCGGGCCCGCGCGGGGCGCATGCACATCCTCGATGTCATGAACGCCTGCATCGACACCCATCGGGCCGAGCTGTCCCGCCACGCGCCGCGTATCGAGTTCCTCAAGATCGACCAGGAGAAGATCGGCGCCGTCATCGGCCCGGGGGGCCGGACGATCCGCGAGATCGAGAAGAGCGGCGCCAGCGTCAGTGTCGAGGACGACGGCACGATCACCATCTCCGCCGTCGAGGCGGAGGCCGCGGACCAGGCGCGGGGGATGATCGAGGCGGTCACGGCGGAGGCCGAGATCGGCGCCGAGTACGAGGGCACGGTGAAGCGGATCATGCCCTTCGGCGCCTTCGTCGAGATCCTTCCCGGCAAGGAGGGGTTGCTCCATATCTCCGAGCTCGACCACCGCCGCGTCGACACGGTGGAGGACGTCGTCGCCGAGGGAGACCAGGTGGCGGTGAAGGTTCTCGACATCGACAACGCCGGCAAGATCCGGCTCAGCCGCAAGGCGATGCTGCCGAGGAGCTGACCTTCGGAAGAGGCGGCGCGACAGGCGCGGAAAGAAGACTACCGAAGCTCGCGGCAGGCCCTCGGCATCGGTAGTCTTTCTGTTGAAGGAGTGGACGATCGTGGGTGACGACCGTTCAGCACAGCCGGACGTGACCATCTGCCGGGTCGCCGAGATCGCGGAGAGGGAAGGGGAACGCGTGCAGCTCTCCGGCTGGATCTACAACAGCCGCTCCAGCGGCAAGCTTCACTTCCTGCAGGTGCGCGACGGCTCCGGCATCGTCCAGTGTGTCATCTTCCAGGGAGAGGTGGCGCCGGAGGTCTTCACAGGGTGCCATCAACTGCCCCAGGAGACGGCGGTGGTCGTACGGGGCCGGGTGCGCGCCGATCCGCGTTCGCCCCTCGGTTACGAGGTGGGGGTGGAGGACCTGGAGGTGGTCCATCGGTCCGAAGAGTACCCCATCTCGCCCAAGGAGCACGGCGTCGCTTTTCTGCTGGAGCATCGCCACCTGTGGCTGCGCTCGGTGCGTCCCAACGCCGTGCTGCGGGTGCGCGCCGTGGTCATCGACGCCTGCAGGGAGTACATGCGGCGCGAGGGCTTCCTCCTCATCGACGCCCCGGTCCTCACCCCCGCCGCCTGTGAGGGAACGACCACCCTCTTCGAGACCGACTACTTCGGCGAGACGGCCTACCTCACCCAGAGCGGCCAGCTCTACATGGAGGCTGCGGCCATGGCCTTCGGCAAGGTATACTGCTTCGGCCCCACCTTCCGCGCCGAGAAGTCGAAGACGCGGCGCCACCTCACCGAGTTCTGGATGATCGAACCCGAGATGGCTTACTGCGATCTGGCGGGCAACATGGAGGTCGCCGAGGGGTTGGTGACGCACGTGGTGCGAAGGGTCCTCGCCGAGTGCCGGCACGACCTCGAGGCGTTGGAACGCGACCCGGCGCCCCTGGAACGGACCGCCGAGGGACAGCCTTTCCCGCGGATCTCCTACGGGGAGGCGATCGAGATCCTGCGCGAGGAAGGAAGCGATCTGCCCTGGGGAAGCGATCTCGGCGGCGACGACGAGACCCTGCTGTCGAAGCGCTTCGATCGGCCCGTCCTCGTGCATCGCTATCCGGCGCAGGTGAAGGCCTTCTACATGAAGTCCGATCCCGAGGACCGGCGCCTCGCCCTGTGCGTGGACATGATCGCTCCCGAGGGATACGGTGAGATCATCGGCGGCGGCCAGCGCGAGGACGACCTGCGGGTCCTCGAAACACGCATCGCCGAGCACGGGCTCCCAGCCGAGGCCTTCGCCTGGTACCTCGACCTGAGGCGCTACGGCTCCGTGCCCCATGCCGGCTTCGGCATGGGCATCGAGCGCGTCGTGGCGTGGCTGTGCGGCACCCGGCACGTGCGCGAGACGATTCCCTTTCCCAGAACCCTGCAGAGGCTGTACCCCTGATCGATGGCAAAGACGGCTGACCACCCCGGCTCGGCGGGATCCTACGACTTCCAGCGCATCGAGAAGCGCTGGCGCGAGCACTGGATCGCCGAGGGCACGTACCGCACCGCCGGCCCGGGAGAGGAGGGCTACGACCCGGAGCAGCCGCGGTGCTACATCCTCGACATGTTCCCTTACCCCAGCGGTGAGGGCCTGCACATCGGCCACCCGAAGGGCTACATCGCCTCCGACATCTACAGCCGCTTCAAACGCATGGCGGGATACAACGTCCTGCATCCCATGGGGTTCGACAGTTTCGGCCTACCCGCCGAGCAGTATGCCATCGAGCACAACGTCCATCCCGCCGTCTCCACCGATCAATGCGTCGACCGCATCCGCGCCCAGCTGCAGTACCTGGGCCTCGGCTACGACTGGGACCGGGAGATCTCCACCTCCCACGAGGACTACTACCGCTGGACCCAATGGATCTTCCTGCAGCTCTTCGACAGCTGGTACGACCCGGAGCTGGCGTGGCGCGACGACTCGGGGCGGTCCGTCCGCGGGCGGACCCGCCCGATCTCCGAGCTCGTGGATTCCTTCGAGAGGGGAGAGCGGCGGATCACGGACCAGGACCGGCGGTCCCTGCAGGGACGCCCCGGGGGCGCCGTGGAGGCCGGGTGGCAGGAGCTGTCCGAGGCGCAGCGCCAGGCGGTCCTGAACAACTACCGCATGGCCTACCAGAAGGAGGTCACCGTCAACTGGTGCCCCGGCCTCGGCACGGTCCTGGCCAACGAGGAGGTCACCGCCGAGGGTTGCAGCGAGATCGGCGACCACCCGGTGTACAGGCGGCCGCTGAAGCAGTGGATGCTGCGCATCACCGCCTTCGCCGAGCGGCTCCTGGAGGACCTCGATGCGGGGGCCCTGCCCGACGGCCGCGGCGGCACCTTTGCCCTCAACTGGCCGGAGTCGATCAAGCAGATGCAGCGCAACTGGATCGGCCGCAGCGAGGGCGCCGAGGTCCGCTTCGACGTGCTCGACGCCTCGGGCCGCGCCCGATCCAGCCTGGAGGTCTTCACCACCCGCCCCGATACCCTCTTCGGAGCCACCTTCATGGTCGTGGCGCCCCAGCATCCCCTGTTGTCGGAGGGCGACCAGATTCCGGAGGCCTGGCCGGAGGACACGCCTGGCGCCTGGAGGGGGGAGCCGGGAGCCTCCTCGCCCAGGGAAGCCGTGTCCCGCTACGCGGCCCAGGCGGCTCAATCCGCCTTCTCGGCGGCCGGGCAGGACCAGGAGAAGAGCGGGGTCTTCACGGGGATCTTCGCGCGCCGCCCCATGGACGGGCAGCGCATCCCGGTCTTCACCGCCGACTATGTGAGCATGGACTACGGCACCGGAGCGATCATGGCCGTCCCCGCCCACGACGACCGGGACTACGCCTTCGCCCACAAGTACGGGATCCCGGTCATCGAGGTCGTCGAGCCGCCCCCGGAGGCGGCCGGCACCTCTCCCTATACGGGGGATGGAAGGTCGATCAACTCGCCCGGCGCAGGGGCCGGCGATCCCGCAAGCGGCAGCCCCTTTTCGATCTCGGGTCTGGCCACGGCCGAGGCGAAATCGCGCATGGTCGGCGCCCTGGAAGCGGCCGGCGTGGGCCGAAGGGCGGTCACCTGCCGCCTGCGTGACTGGGTGTTCTCGCGCCAGCGCTATTGGGGAGAGCCGTTCCCCCTGGCCACCCATCCCGACGGCTACACGGTGACCACCGGCCTGCCCGTGGTCCTCCCCGAACGAGAGGACTTCCGGCCCAGTACCTCGGATGATCCCGACACCCCGGTCACTCCGCCCCTCGGGCGGGCGGGCAGGGAGTGGACCCAGGTGGCGGTGGGGGGAACCCTCTGCGACCGCGAGCTCAACGTCATGCCCCAGTGGGCGGGATCGTGCTGGTACTTCCTGCGCTTCATCGATCCCCACAACGACGGAGCCTTCTGCGATCCGGAGAAGGAGAAGAGCTTCATGCCCGTCGATCTCTACATCGGCGGCGCCGAACACGCGGTGCTCCACCTGCTCTACGCCAGGTTCTGGCACAAGGCGCTCTTCGATCTGGGGCACGTGAGCTCCCCGGAGCCCTTCAAGAAGCAGTTCAGCCAGGGCATGGTCACCGCCGACGCCTTCACCGACGACCGGGGGGTGTACATCGACATCCGCCAGGTCGCTTTCGACGGCGACGGCGAGCCCATCCACGCGCAGACCGGGCAGCGGCTGTCGAGACAACGGGGGAAGATGGGGAAGCGCTACAAGAACGGACTGCCCCCGGAAGAGGTAGGGGAGGAGTTCGGCGTCGATACCCTGCGGCTGTACGAGATGTACATGGGGCCCCTGGAGCAGAGCGCCCCGTGGAGCATGGAGGGGATCCGCGGCATGCAGCGGGTCCTGCAGCGGATCTGGAGAAACCTCGTCGCCCAGGACGGGAGCGCAAAGATCGACGACGGCAACGCCCCGGAGGAACTGCGCAGGCTGCTCCACCGGACCATTCGACGGATCACCGCCGACCTGGAGGGCCTGCGCTTCAACACCGCCATCGCCGGCCTCATCGAGCTCAACAACGAGTTGGTCTCACTCGAGAGAGTCCCGGTCAAGGTGGCGCGAACGCTCATCCTCCTCCTGCATCCACTGGCCCCTCATCTTGCGGAAGAGCTGTGGGAGCGTTGCGGTTTCGGCTCCGGAGATCTCTCCGGCCAACCCTGGCCCGAATTCGACGAAGCCCTGACCCGCCGGGAGACGATCCTCCTTCCGGTGCAGGTCAACGGCAAGGTCCGCGCCACGGTCGAGGTACCCGCTTCGACCTCCGAGGAGGAGGTGAGGGAGCATGTCCTCGGCCTGGACAACATCAAGCGGTACTTGCCCGACTCCGGCGAGATCAAGCGCATGATCCTCGTCCCGGGCAGGATCGTGAACATCGTAGTCTGACGCGGCGAGGCCCCACCCCTGGGACTTCGTGGTGGCAGGCTGCCCAGGAATGGGACACATAAGTAACTTTATGTCTATTTCCGGTCTCACCTGGGCGCGGAAAGCCCCCCGGCGAACAGGGAAGCCATCACCGGATGTGGATGTAGTCCGAGGCGTTGTCCGTCAGCCGTTCCCGGTTCTCGTAGTATCGCATGGTGGTCTTGAGATCCTTGTGGCGCAGGTGAGCCTGCACCTGCTGGGGCTTGGCCCCGCCCTCGATCGACAGAGTGCAGCAGGTGTGGCGGAACATGTGAGCGGTCACGTTTCGAGTCACGCCGGCACGGCGGGCGTGCTTGCGCACGATGGCGTTGATCGACTGGTCCGAGATCGGTCTTCCGCGGGACCGGTTGCGGGCCAGGGAGATGAAGGCATGCCCGTCCACCCGAAAGCCCCCGAGCTCGAGGGCCTGACGGTAGAGTGCCAGGTAGTGCAGAACGATGGGCTGCAGCTTTACGTCCTGAGGAACGCCGGACTTCGTCTCCGTGAGCCGGAGGAGGTGGAAGGCGCCTTCCTCGCTGAAATCCGCCCACTTCACGTTGGCAACTTCGGAGCGCCGAAGGCCGGCAAAGGTGAGGAGGTGCAGAACCGCCAAGTCCCGTGCCCGGATCAGCGGGTTCTCCTCTTCGGCAACAACATCAACAATGCTCTGTAATTCATTTCGGGACAGCGCCTTGCCGCTCACCGTCTCGTCCAGGCGATAGCCGCGCACGAGAGAGGCGTCGGCCGGGTTCTTGTCGATCAGGTCCGTGGCGACCATCATGCGGAAGAAGGCCTTCAGGCTCGCCAGCTTGCGGTTGATCGTCGACCGCCTGCGGCCGCTGGCGGCCAGGGTGTTCCGGAAGTCGATGACATCGTCGAAGGTCACTGCGGCCACTCTCTCGGGAGTGACATGGCCGCTGCCGAAAAACTCACGGAGGTCCGCGCCGTAGGCCTTTCGGGTGCGCTCCGTCAACTGGCCCGCAAGGAAGCGCTCCAGTGGGTCCTCGGAGGCGGATCGTACAGGGTGCGTCGAAAGAGGGGCTGGCGTGGCTTCGGTGCTCATCGATCCAATATACCCAGCGCGCCGGGATCTGTCATTGCCGCGATCTCGCGGCAGCAGGCACGCTTCCTGGGGCCCGATTCGGGCTGTATCTAACCAACGATAATGACTGTTATCGTTGGTTAAGGGGCTTCGGCTTCACGGGGCGGCCGGGTCTTTGCCCCGGGGCCTCCTGGATCCCTTTGCTCGCACGCAGGCCAACCCCCTGGGCCTGGCTTCCAGAGCAGAATGACACATAATCTATATTATCCGCCATGAATGCCGGTTGGAGTCATGTCCGGTGGAAGAGTCGATCGAGCTCTTGCAGAAGGATCTTGATCAGGATCGGCCGGCCGTGAGGACAGGCGAAGGGCTCGCGCGCGTTGAGCAGCTTCCGGACCAGCGTCTCCATCTCCGGGACGGAGAGCCTCTCGCCGGCGCGGATCGAAGTGTGGCACGCCATCGATGCGGCGACGGCGTCCCGTACCTCCAATCGGACATCCAGCTCCTCGATCAGGTCGGACAGAATCTCGTGGAACAGGTCTCCGTCACCCCAGTGACGCAGCCCGGGCGGGATGGCATCGAGCAGCAGGCTCCCGGGACCGAACTCGCGCACGCCGAATCCCAGTCTCTCGAACAGCTCCCGAGCTTGCAGAAAGGCCTCCATCTCCACCGGGCTGACCGTGACGGTGAGGGGCACCAACAGCTGCTGGGAGGCCCCGCCTTCCGTTTCGAGGGCGTCCTGCACCTCCTCGAAGCGAACCCGCTCGTGCGCCACGTGCTGATCGACGACGAGGAGCCCGTCGCGGATGGGGATCAGCACGTACTTGTCGTGTATCTGCCAGGAGACCGTGGAGCGCCGCGCCTCCCCCAGGGTCTTCCTTCCCGCGGCGTCCGCCGGCACCGGCTCTCCGGGGACCGGGGCCGCGGGCAGCAGGGTCAGTCTCATCTGGTCCGCCGACCCGTCCCACGGCTCTGACTCGGGTTCGGGGAGATAGCCGGTCCGGCTCTCGGCCGGACCCTCGACCCGGGCCGTCTCCGCCGGCGCCGCCTCTCCGTCCTCACCGGACGGATAGGAGTAGGCCCGGGCCTCGGGGACCTTCAGGGCATCTCGCACCGCCTCCTGCACCAGCTGCCGCAACTCCGGCTCCCGCGAAAAGCGCACCTCCCGCTTCGTGGGATGGACGTTGACGTCGAGATGGCGGGGATCGAGGTCCAGCCACAGGACGAACTCGGGATGGGCGTTGTGCGGCAGCAGCGAGCCGTACCCGTTGTAGACGGCGGTGGTCAGGGGGCGACAGGCGATGGGACGCTGCCGGACCACGACGTACTGCCTGGAACGGGCCCGCCCGCACTCTCCCGGAGGCGTCAGGAAGCCCTCGACCCGCGCCTCCGCTCCACCGACCTCCGACTCCCGCTGAAGGGCGAGGAGCCGGCTGGCCTCGAGGCGGAGCAGTTCTGCCGCTCGCAGGTCTCGCTCCCCCGGAGGCAGGTCGAGGATCTGCCGGCCGCCGTGATCGAGGCGGAAGGAGACCTCCGGCCGGGCGGCGGCCAGGGCCACGACGGCCTGGGTCACATGCCGCAGCTCCGTGTCCCGGTGGCGCAGGAACTTCCGCCGTGCGGGGGTGTTGTAGAACAAGCCGCGGACCTCGATGGTGGTCCCCACGTCGCGCCCCGCGGGCAGCAGCTCGCGCTGCACACCGCCCTCGACGACGAGACGCGTGCCCTCGTCGCCCCCGGCGGGCCGGCTCTCCACCGTCAGCCGGGAGACGGCGGCGATGCTGGCCAGCGCCTCTCCTCGAAACCCCATGGTGGAGATGGTGAAGAGGTCGGTGGGCGTACGCATCTTGCTGGTGGCATGACGCTCGGTGCAGAGCTCCACGTCCTCCCGCGGCATGCCCAGACCGTTGTCGGCGACGCGGATCGCCTGCCGGCCCGCCTCTTCGATCTCGATCCCTATACGGCTGGCCCCGGCGTCGAGAGCGTTCTCCACCAGCTCCTTCACCACCGAGGCCGGCCGTTCGATCACCTCCCCGGCGGCGATCTTGAGCACGAGGCTCTCGGGCAACCGCTGGATGCTCGCGCCCATCGCTACAGCTCCGGGGCGATCTCGGAGACGCGGCGCTCGTACTCCTCCTGGGTCAGGCGCCCCTCCTCCAGGTCCTTGCGGGCCCGGGCCAGGCGCTCCCGGGGGCTGCCCACCCGGCGGTGCGTCCGGGCCTGCTGCACCAGGTTGTACAGTCCGAAGAGGAGGAGGCCGCCGATGGCGGCCATCCAGGCGGACTCGCGCAACCAGCGTCCCCGGTCGGAGCCCACGGACACGGCCACCCCCGAGGCCCGCCACCGGGCGAAGACCTCGATCAGCTCGGACTCATCGGGCATGGGCGCGATGACGTCCTTGGCCAGGGACTGGTGGCCCTCCGCCTCGATGACCACGGGTTGGCGCAGGCGGCCGATGAGCCTGCCCTCCACCACCTCGACCCTCTCGACCATCTCCTGGGACACCAGCTCCTCCAGCCGCTCCGGACGGATGGCGGTCTCGGAGGGTGCCAGAAGGCTCAGCAGCAGGAGCAGGCTGATCAGCCCCAGGGCCAGGATCAGGGCGAGGGCCGTGGGCGAGGGTTCCGGGGTCGTCCCCGGGTTCTCCCTGGTCTCGTCATGGGTTGTCACCGCAGCTCCCTCTCTCCCAGCCGGTGTCCGTGGCGGGCCGCCCGGTGCAGCCAGGCCGCCAGCTGCAAGGCGCGTCCGAGGCCCTCGGCCAGCGGGTCGGGGGCCGCCCCCCGTCCCTGCCTGACGGCCAGTAGATCTCGGTACTGGCGGCGCAAGCCGGTCACGCGGGCCTCGCCCAGGTCCTCGTGCACGAGGGCGCGGCCGCCCTGGCCGTAGAGCTCGAAGGCGGCCTCCGCCTCCGTCTCGGCTCCAAGGGCGTGAACCTCCAACACCGCTTCGAGCCCGTTGAGAAACTCCAGGTGGGCGAGGGCCAGGTCCTCCTCCGGCCGGTTGCGGACCAGGGCCCGGGTGTGGGCGGCCACCGTGTCGATGCGGCCGAAGATCTCCTCCAGCAGCAGGGGCGCCCAGAGGGCGTGCGACCCGAGGACGCCGCCCGTCCCGGCCCAGGCTCGCGGCACCCGGACCCGCAGTCGGGAGTAGACCGGCCTCTCGACCCGGGTGACGGAGCGCCGCACCTCGTCGGCAAAACCCGAATGCAGGCTCGGAGCGTCGATGCGAAGCAGGCCCTGCCGCTCCGGCGCCCCCACGACGTCCCCCAGCTCTCCCGTCCGCCGCCCGGCGGCGGGAGGGCAGGCGCACAGGACCCCGTGCCCCGCTTCCAGGGCCCGGCGCACCCAGTATCCTCGCTCCGAAGGCGGGGAGAGAACGGTGACGATCCCCACCCGCGGGTCCGCCAACCACCCCTCCGGGCTCTCCTCCCCCGAAGGATGGAGGGCTCGCAGGCCCTCCACGGCGTCGACGGCCGCCAGATGGCGGGAACGCTCGGCGCTCCCCAGGACGGCGACGCCCATCTCTTCCGACACGAGCTTCCTCTCTCCTCTGACAGGGGTGAGCACCGCCGCCGGCCAGGGGCCATAAGGGGACGGCAGCGGGACCTCCTCGCGGAAGGGCTCAAGCCTTGGCGGGCCTGTTCCCCCCCTCCTTCTCCCCTGCCGCCTGTCTGTTCATCTGCCGAATGAGGCGCTTGTTGAACTCATGGGCCGCGTGGTAGCCGTCGATGCGGAGCAGGTAGTTGAAGGCGATCGTCTCGGCGATGACGGTGATGTTCTTTCCGGGGTAGATCGGAACGGTGATCTCCGGGACCTCCACCCCGAGGATGTTGAAGGCGCGGTCCTCGATGCCGGTGCGCTCGTAGTCCAGCTCCTCCTCCCAGTCCACGAGGGTGAGGACGATCTCGACTCGTTTCTGGCGGCGGGTCCCGCCGACGCCGAAGAGCCGCTTCACGTCCACGATGCCGATGCCCCGGATCTCGATGTGGTCCTGCAGCAGCCGCGGCGGACGGCCCATGAGCAGCCCGTGCGACTGGCGGGTGATGATCACCGTGTCGTCGGCCACGAGCCGGTGTCCGCGCTCGACAAGATCGAGACCGACCTCGCTCTTGCCGATGGCGCTGCGGCCCATGACCAGCAGGCCCACACCGTGGACATCGACGAGGGTTCCGTGCAGGGTCACCTGCGGAGCGAAGTGATCGTCCAGGTAGAAGTGAAGGAGATGGATGAACTTGGTGGTGTCGAACTCCGAGCGCAGCAGGGGGATCCCGTACTTGTCGGCGAGGCGGCGCAACTCGGGGAGCAGCCGGCCCCGGCCGGTGACGATCACGCAGGGCAGCTCGAACTGGTAGATGATCTCCAGGGCCTGGAGCCGCCGGTCGGGAGGCAGGCTCCGGAGGTACTCCAGTTCGTGGTTGCCGAGGATCTGCACCAGGTCGAAGGTGAAGACCTCGACGAAGCCGGTGAGGGTCAGTCCGGGCCGATGGACGTCGCTGCTGTTGATGGAGCGGCCCATTCCCCCCTCCCCTGCCAGCAGACGCAGACCGAGACGGCGGCCATACTCCTTGAGCAGAGTCTCGATCTCCATCCGCGCCTCGCTCTGGCTGTTCGTGGTGGTGCTCATCCCGCTCCCTCCCTGGCCACGGCGTCGCCGTGGGCCCGCCTGAAGCCCTCGTAGCGGCTGCCGGAGATCTGTCCCCGCTCCACCGCCTCGCGGATGGCGCATCCCGGCTCGTGGATGTGCGTACAGTCGCGGAACCGGCATCCGCCGGCCAGGGGCTTCATCTCCCGGTAGTACTCCACCAGGTCCGACGCTCCCACTCCCCACGGCTGGAGCTGCTTGAGGCCGGGCGTGTCGACCACGTAGCCGCCCCCGCGCAGCCGGTGCAGGGAGGCCGCCGTCGTCGTGTGGCGCCCGCGGTCGTGATGGCGCATCAGCCCCTGCGTCTTCAGGCCGAGCCCCGGCTCGAGGCGGTTGAGGATCGCCGACTTGCCCACCCCGGAGGGGCCGACCAGGACCGAGACGCCCTCGCGGAAGGACTCGGCCAGGGACTCCATCCCGGCCCCCGTGGCGGCGCTGGTCTCGACCACCCGGTAGGCGAGGTTCCGGTACAGGTCCACCAGGGGCCGGCGGCTGTCTGCGTCGTCGAGGTCGATCTTGTTGACGCAGAGGATGGTCTCCTCGATGCCGCCGCTGGCGGCCATGACCAGGGCGCGGTCGATGAACCCCGTGCTCGGCGCCGGATCGAGGGCCGCGCAGACCACGAAGAAGCGGTCGAGGTTGGAGGCGATGACCTGCCGGGTCGGCCGCCCGCCGGTGGCCATGCGGGCGAGGTTCGACGTCCGCGGCAGGACCGACTCGATCACCCCCCGGCCGGCTTCGGTGCGGCTCACGCGGACCAGGTCTCCCGCCACCACCGGGGAGCGGTCCTCCCGGCGCCCGGCCTTCAGTCCTCCCCGGAGCTGACAGAGGATCTCCCCCCCGTCGAGGCCGACGAGGACCTCCCAACCGGAGACGCGCAGGGCCCGGCCGCGCAACTCGCGGTCACTCGCCGCGGGCGAGGCGCTCTGCGGCGTAGGCTGGCCAGCCGAGGTCGTGGATCTTCTCCTGGGTACGGCGCAGGGGATACTCGGCGCGTCGAAGCTCGACGCGCTCGGCATCGACGTCCCACAAGGCGAAACTGGCGCGCGGGTCCCCGTCCCGGGGCTGTCCCACGCTGCCGGTGTTGACCAGGTAACGGTGGCGTCCGATGGCCAGCTCCGACGAGGTGAGCGGGACGGGCCCGGACTCCATCTGGCAGAACAGGGCGGCGTGGTGCGTGTGTCCGACGAAGGCGATGCGCCACTCCAGTTGTTCGAGACACCAGCGGACGTGCTCCAGCAGGTAGAGGGTCTGCCACTCTTCCGGACAGACGGGGTTGGCATGGGCGAAGACCCCTTCCCCCTCGACGTGGCGGTAGGCGAAGCCCCGGATGTAGTCGAGTTCGTCCTCGGCCACGAGGGCCCTCGATTCCAGAAGGGTGTCCCGGGCCATGCTGTTGAGCTCGTGAACCCGCTGTCCGTCCACCAGGGCCTGGTCGTGGTTTCCGAGGACGCAGACCGCGCCCGCCTCCCGCAGCCGGTGGATGCAGGCCACCGGGTCGGGACCGTAGCCCACCAGGTCGCCCAGCACGAGGAGCTTGTCGGCGCCTTCCTGGTCGACGGCGATGAGAACGGCCTCGAGGGCCTCGAGGTTCGCGTGGATGTCGGAGAGAACGGCGAGCCGCATGGTCAGTGGAAGAGGGCGCTGATCGACGTCTCTTCGTGGATGGCGCGAATGGCGTCGGCGAAGTGCCGGGCCACGGAGACGACGGCGAGCTTGCTCGAGTCGGCCCGCCCCGGCTGCGGCACCGTGTCGGTGACGACGAGGGACTCCAGGGCGGATGCCTCGATCCGGCTCGCCGCGTCGGCCGCCAGGGTCCCGTGCACACAGCCGGCGTGGACCGACCGGGCCCCCCGCTCGAGGACGGCCTCGGCGCCGTCGAGGATGGAGTCCCCGGTGATGATCTCGTCGTCGAAGAGCAGCACGTCGCGGCCCTCCACGGCGCCGATGACGCCGTGCACCTGCCTCTGACCCGCGGCCTCCCGGATGTCGATCACCACGAGGGGCAGCCCGAGGTGGCGGGCATACGCCTCGGTCACCTTGGCACGGCCGATGTCGGGTGCCGCGGCGACGCAGCGGGACAGGTCGAGGCGGTCGGCGAAGTGGCCGCAGATCGACGGCACGCCGCTCAGCTGGTCGATGGGGATGCGGCAGAAACCCATGATCTGCGGGCTGTGCAGGGTCATCGTCAGGACCCGGTCGGCGCCGGCCTCCACCAGCAGGTCGGCCATGAGCCGGGCGGCGACGGAGATGCGCGGCTCGTCCTTGCTGTCGGCCAGGGAGTACGGGTAGTAGGGCAGGACCGCCGTGACCCGCCCGGCGGAGGCGTACTTGAGGGCGTCGAGAGCGATGAGCAGCTCCATCAGGTGATCGCTGACGGGCGGGCACGAGGTCTGGATCAGGAAGACGTCACAGCCGCGCACGTTCTCGCAGATCTTGACCTTCACGTTCTCGTTGCTGAAGCAGACGAACTCGATCCGCCCCGGCTCGATGCCGAGAGCTCGGCAGATGCCCTCGGCCAGGTCCGGGTTGCTGTTGCCGGCGAAGACCTTGAGTGTCCTGGCGCCCATCTCTCTTCAGGGCAGCAGGGCCAGCTCCTGGCGGGCCCGCTGGGCAACGGGGGTCTGCCCGTACTCGCGGACCACCCTCTCCAGGATCTCGCGTTGGCGGGAGGCATCGTCCAGCAGCCGGTAGCACCGGGCCCCGTCCATCAGCGCCATCGCCGAGGGCGGGTGGTCGGGATGGTCGTCGGCGTAGTCCACGAAGGCCCGGGCCGCGGCGGCGAGGTCGCCCTGGGCCTCGAGGCAGGCGGCAAGGCCCGTGCGGGCGGCGAAGACCAGAGGCGGCTGGTCGCCGTGCTCGTCGAGGTAACGCTGAAACAGCCCCTGGGCGTCGACGTAGCGGCCCAGGGTGAAGTAGCGGTTGCCGAGGGTGATCATCCCGTGGGCCGCGGCCGGGGTCCCGGCGTATTCCTCGATCAGTTGCCGGGAGATCCCGACGACGCGGTCGATCTGTCCGGACTGCTCGGCCAGGTCGGACTCGAAGATCATGGCCGACGCCTGGCTGCGGGCCTCCAGGCGCTGGCCCTGCACGAAATTGGCGATGACGATGACGGCCACCACCGCCACGGCGCCGCCGATGAACAGTTGCGCCCGGCTCTTGACGTACTCCCCCGCCTGGAGGACCCACTCGAGGAATCGGTCCTCCTCCAACTCCGCCTTGCTCGGCCGCCGGTTACGCTCCTCCATGGGGCTCCTTTCCAGGACGCTGGGTGGTCGAACTCAACCCTCTTCTCCAAACTGAACGGCGCTCTCGATCCGGTACGCCTCCAGTCCCTTCCGGCCTCCCAGGGGCTGGAGCTCGACGAGGAAGGAGAGCCCCGCGATCCGGCCACCGAGGGCCTCCACCAGCCGGCAGGCGGCGCGGGCGGTCCCTCCCGTGGCCAGCACATCGTCGAGGACGAGGACGCAGTCACCAGCCACCAGGGCGTCCTTGTGAACCTCGATCACGGCACGGCCGTACTCAAGCTGGTACTCTTCCCGGACCGTCTCCCGGGGCAGCCGGCCCTCCTTGCGCATGGGCACGAAACCGGCGCCGAGGCTCGTGGCCACCGCCGGGCCGAGGAGGAAGCCGCGCGCCTCGATCCCGGCCACGAGGTCGACGCCGCTGTCGGCGAAGGGCGCCGCCAGGGCGTCGACGGCGGCCCTCAACTCCCGGGCATCGCCCAACAGCGGGGTGATGTCCCGGAAGAGCACCCCCGCCTCGGGAAAGTCGGGCACGTCCCGGATGAGGGACCGCAGTCGGCTCACCTCTCTCTCCCCTTCTCAGCCCAGGAGACGGCTCACCGACTCGCCGTGATGGATCGCCTTGATGGCGTCGCCGAAGAGGCGCGCCACGGAGATCGTCTCGATCCGGGACGAGGCCTGGCCGGTGGGCAGCGGAATCGTATTCGTCTTGACGAAGACCTCCACCGGCGAATCGTCGATCCTGGCCAGCGCGTCTCCGGAGAACACCCCGTGGGTGCAGCCGGCCATGATGCGCTGGGCTCCGCGTTCCTTCAGCAGGCGGACCGCCTCCATCATCGAGCCGCCGGTGAGGACCTCGTCGTCGAAGATCAGGGCGTCGCGTCCGTCGATCTCGCCGATCACGGTCAGGATCTCGGCGGTCTCGTCGTCGGCGTGGCGGCGCTTGTCCATGATCGCCAGCGGCAGGTCGAGACGATGGGCGTAGAAGCTGGCCTCGGTGGCCGATCCCACATCGGGCGACACGACCACCGCCCGGCTCAGGTCCTTGGTCTGCATCAGGTGATCGCAGATGAGGTTGGTTGCCCACAGCTGATCGACGGGGATGCGGGAGAAAGCCGCGATCTGGGGCGAGTGCAGGGTCATGGTGAGGATCCGATTGGCGCCGGCCGTCTCGAGGAGATCGGCCACGAGGCGGGCGCTGATCGAGATCCGGGGCTCGTCCTTCTTGTCGGAACGCACGTAGGGGTAGTAGGGCAGGACGGCGGTGATCCGGCGCGCCGAGGCGTACTTCAAGGCGTCGATGAGCAGCAGCAGCTCGATGAAGTGGTCGTTCACCGGGGAGCAGGAGGTCTGGATGACGAAGACGTCGTCCTCGCGGACATTCTCCTCCACGCGCACCTTGATGGTGTCGTTGGGAGTCCTCTCGAAGCTCACGCGTCCCGGGGGACAGTCGAGATAGGAGCAGATCTCGGCAGCCAGCTCCGGGTTGCTCGAACCGGACAGGATCTTGAGGTAGTTCTTCATCCCAGGGAGCGCGCCACGTCCTTGGCGAAGTAGGTGAGGATGAGGTCGGCGCCGGCCCGCTTGATGGCGACCAGCACCTCGTCGCGGATGCGGACCTCGTCGATCCAGCCGCGCTCGGCGGCGGCCTTGATCATGGCGTACTCGCCGCTGACGTTGTACGCCGCCAGGGGCGCGTCGAAACGGTCGCGGGCGGCGCGCAGGACGTCGAGATAGGCGAGGGCGGGCTTGACCATGACCACGTCGGCCCCCTCCTCCAGATCGAGGGCGATCTCCCTCAGGGCCTCGCGCACGTTGGGCGGATCCATCTGGTAGCCGCGGCGGTCGCCGAAGCGCGGCGCCGAGCCGGCGGCCTCCCGGAAGGGGCCGTAGAAGCCGGAGGCGTACTTGGCGGCATAGGCCATGATCGGCACCCCGGGGTGCCCGGCGCGGTCCAGGGCCCGGCGGATGGCGCCGACGCGGCCGTCCATCATGTCCGAAGGTGCCACCACATCGACGCCGGCATCGGCGTAGACCACGGAGGTGCGCGCCAGCAACTCCACGGTGCGGTCGTTGTCGACGCCGTCTTCGGTGAGCACGCCGCAGTGGCCGTGGTCGGTGTACTCGCAGAGACAGACGTCGGCGATCACCAGCAGGTCGAGGCCGGCCTCGCCGATCGCCGCCGCCGCCCGGGGGATGAGGCCCTGCGGGTCGTACCCCGGGCTGCCGGCCTCGTCCTTGTGATCGGGAACGCCGAAGAGGATGACCGCGGGGATACCCGCGCCGGCAGCCTCCCGGCACTCCTCCACCAGCACGTCCACCGACATGCGGGCCACCCCCGGCATGGCCTCGATCTCCTGGCGGACGCCCCGGCCCGGGCAGGTGAAGAGCGGCAGGACCAGGTCCTCGCGGCGCACATGGTGCTCGCGGACCATGCTGCGCACGAGGGCGCTGCCGCGCAGACGCCGGGGACGGCAGGCTCCCGGCAGGCCGGCGGCCTGTTCCGGGAGGGTTGCGAGAGGGTTGCCGATGCTGGCCACGAAGCCCGGTCTCACACCTTGTCGAGGGCCTGCTCGAGGTCGTCGATGAGGTCCCCCGCATCCTCGATGCCGACGCTGTAGCGGACCAGCTCGTCGGTGATGCCGATGGCCAGCCGGTCGGGTCGGCTGAGGTCGGAGTAGGAGATCGTCGCCGGATGGCTGACCAGGCTCTCCACCCCCCCGAGGCTGGGGGCCAGGTACGGCAGCCGCAGCTGGTGGACGAAGCTGCGCGTGAGCTGCAGATCTCCCTCGACATCGAAGCTGACCACGCCTCCGAACCCCTTCATCTGGCGCGTCGCCACGGCATGGTCGGGATGACTGGCCAGGCCGGGGTAGAACACCTTGCGGACCTTGGGGTGCCCCTCGAGCCAGCGGGCGATCTCGAGGGCGGTCTGGTTCTGTCGCTCCATGCGCAGGGCCAGGGTCTTGAGGCCGCGGATCAGCAGGTAGGCGGTGTTCGGATCGGAGTTGGTGCCGATGATGTCGCGGAACTCCTTGATCGCCTGCACCATCGGCCCCTTGCCGCAGACGCTGCCGGCCATCAGGTCGTTGTGCCCCCCCAGGTACTTGGTGGCGCTGTGGAACACGAGATCGGCGCCGAACTCGATGGGACGCTGGTTCACCGGCGTGGCGAAAGTGCTGTCGATGAGCAGGCGCAGCCGGTGCTGTCTGGCGAAGGGCACGAGCCGGTCGAGGTCGGCCACGTGCAGGTGCGGGTTCGTCGGCGATTCGGCGAAGAGGATCCGGGTCTCCTTGCGGATCGCCCCTTCCAGGGCTTCGAAGTCGCCCGGGGCGACGCCCGTGCAGGTTATGCCGAACTTGCCGAGGACGTCGCAGAGCTGGACCGTGCGCCGGTAGCAGTCCTCCATGATCACCAGGTGCTGGCCGCTGCGCATCATGGCCAGCAGGACCGTGGTGATGGCGCTCATGCCGGAGGAGAACAGCAGGGCGGCGTCGGCCCCGTCGAGGGCGGCGAGCTTGGCCTCGGCGGCGCCGACCGTGGGATTGCCGTAGCGGCCGTACTCGAAGTGGGTGCGCTGGCCCTGCTTGTACTCCTCGAACTCGTCGAGGCTGTCGAATACGTAGGTCGCCGTCTGGGCGATCGGCGTGGTCACCGACTTGGCGTGCTTGCGGCGCTCCTCGCCGCCGTGGACCGCCCAGGTGGAAGGGCCGCCCGCGGCGGCGGTCGAGAGATCTTCTTCGCTCATTCGGACAGGTTCAGGCGTAGACGGTGTCCACGGTTTCGAGAACGGCCCGCCGCACCTGCTCGAGGTCGGCGTCGACTTCCACGGGCCGGTTGGCATGGTTCGGGGTGACGCCGAACCCGTCCAGGCGGTCCTCGTGGTAACCCACCTTGAATTCCGGGAACTTCAGCCCCAGGGCGGTGGAGATCACCACGACGCGGCTGTCCGGCCGGACGGTCCCGCGGGCGATGAGCTTCTCCAGCGCCGCCAGGGCGACCCCGGTGTGGGGACAGGTGAACAGGCCGCCGCGGTCGGCGCGGGCGCAGGCGTCGGCCAGCTCGGCCTCGGTGGCCTCCTCCACGACACCGTCGAGACGGCGCATGACCCGGATCGCCCGCTCCCAGCTGACCGGGTCGCCGATGCGGATGGCGGAAGCCAGGGTGTCGGAGGCCTCGACCGGCTCGAAGGACTCGAAGCCCGTCCGATAGCTGCGATAGAGAGGATCGGCGTTCCGGGCCTGGGCCACCGCCAGGCGCGGCAACCGGTCGATCATGCCCATCTGGCGCATCTCCAGGAACCCCTTCCCGAGGGCGCTCACGTTCCCCAGGTTGCCGCCCGGGATCACGATCCAGTCCGGGACGACCCAGTCGAACTGCTGCAGCAGCTCGATGCCGACCGTCTTCTGCCCCTCGATCCGCAGGGAGTTCATCGAGTTGGCCAGGTAGACGTTCTCGCTCTTCACGAGATCCCGAACCAGGCGCATGCAACCGTCGAAGTCGGTGCGGATCGACAACGTCAGGGCGCCGTTGGCGATGGGCTGGATCAACTGCGACACGGAGATCTTGTCCTTTGGCAGGAGCACGATCACGGGGATGCCGGCGGCGGCGCCGTAGGCGGCCAGGGAGGCCGAGGTGTCCCCCGTGGAGGCGCAGGCGATGGCCGGGATCGCCTGTCCGTCGGCCCGCATCTGCTTGACCATGGAGACGAGCACCGTCATGCCGAGATCCTTGAAGGAGCCCGTGTGGCTGTGGCCGCACTGCTTGATCCACAACTCGCCGACACCGATCTCGTCGCCGAGGCGGTCGGCCCAGAACAAGTTGCTGCCGCCCTCGTAGATGGAGACCACGTTGCCGTCGTCCACGGCGGGACAGACCAGTTCTTTCTTGCCCCACACGCCGCTGCCGTAGGGCCAGACCGTCCCCATGTAGCGCTGGTCGAAGAGGCGCCGCCACTCGGTCCCCGGCCGCCGGCCCAGGGCCTCCATGTCATGGACGACCTCGAAGAGTCCGCCGCACCCGCACTCGTAGACCACCTCGTCGAGATCGTGGCGGCTGCCGCAGCGGATGCACTCGAACCAAGCCTGGTACTCCATCGATCACCGAGCGGTTGGAGCGGTTGCGGGAGAAGGGGTTATACAGCGGGAAATCTACCCCGGGGGCCGTACACCGGCAAGGAAACGGGACGCCGGATCAGGCTGGCACGCGCCGCACCAGCCATGGGACCGCGGCCGCGGCGATGAGGGTTTCGGGCACCATGTAGCTGGCGTTGTAGAGGAGGGAGTACTTCCACACCGGCGTCCCCTCGGGGGCCAGGTGGGCGAAGTAGACGACCCCGGACAGGACGTGGCTCCCCAGCCTTGCCAGGCTGGCGCCCGCCGCGGCCGCGGCGATCGTCCAGGGGCCGCTCCCGGCGGAGGCCGCCAGGCCGGCGAGGCCCAGACTGGCGAAGGCCGCGGGGTAGTCCAGAACCAGCTGCACCGGGTGTACGAAGTAGGGTGTCATGACGAAGTTGACGACCCCGTAGGCGGCCCCGGCCAGGATGCCGGCGCGGGGCCCCCTGCGCAGCGAAAGAAAGAGAATGGGCAGGGTGTGCAGACTCACCGAGCCGCCGTACACCAGGTGGGGCAGCTTGACGCGAACCAGGCTGAGGACCGCTGCCAGGGCGATGGCGACGGCGGTCTCCGCGGCGGTGCCGGTCCTCACGAAGGAGGAACCCGCCGGCCCGGGAGGCGTCTCACCAGTGCGGGCCATCCCGGTCTTGGCTCGCGCCTCCCTGGCGGCCGGGGGCGTACTCGCCTCCGGCCGCACCTCGTTCTACCGCCCGGGGGCCTCGGCACCCCGGCCTCAGTTCAAGCGCTGCAGGAGCATGTACCCCTGCTGGATGCGGACCGGGCCGCCGACCCCCCCCACCTGCAGCTTCAGCACATTGCTCTCGACCTCGGGGAGCATCTCCCCGGGCCCGAAGAACCCGAGATCGCCGCCGTCCCTGGCATTGGGCGCCTGGGAGAACCTGGCCGCCAGATCCCCGAAGTCGCCGCCGGCCTCCAGCTTCTCGAGGATGTCGAGGGCCTGGGACTCCGTCGGAACGAGGATGAAGCGGGCCCGCATCTTGCCGTCGAGGATCGCCCGGATGCCCTCCATGTTGACGTTGATGGCATGCAGGAGTCCCGGATCCCGGGCGACCGCCTTCGTCCGGCCGTACCACTCGAGGGCCTCGGCATAGCGTTTCCCGGCGGCCAGCAGGTAGGCGATGTTGTTGTGCGACTCCACGTCGTCGGGGAGAAACTCGAGGACCCTGTGGTAGCGCAGCAGAGCGCTGTCGGGCTTCCCCGTGCGCGTGTAGTGCAACGCCAGCAGGCGGTGGGCGTGGGCGTTGCGGTCGTCGAAGGCGAGGGCCGTGTCGAGCTCGGCGCGGGAGGCGGCCAGGTCTCCGGCCTGCAGGTGCAGGAAGGCGAGCTGGGTGCGCACGCCGGAGTTCCCCGGGGCCAGCTCCATGGCCCGGCGCACGTAGTGCAGGGCGGAGTCGAGGCGGCCCACGGCGAGGAAGGCGTCGTTGAGCATGGAGTAGACGGGAAGCTGGGCCGGGCGCTCGCCCAGGGACCGGTGCAGGAGCTGCACCGCACGGCTGCCGTTTCCCTGGATGAGGTAGAGCTCGGCGATGCGGTTCAGCACCTGGGCGCTGCCGGCTCCCTCGGCGAGGGCCTCTTCGTAGCGCAGCAGCGACTGGTCGAGTTGGCCGCGTCGGGCCAGCCCTTCGGCCTCCCTCACCAGGCTCACCAGCCTGGGTTCCGGGTCCGGCCGGTCCTGTGCCGACGTGCCCGCCGCCGCCAGGGTGATCCCGGCGAGCAGGAGGGCGCCATTGGCCAGGCTCACCGATCCGCCTCCCGCCTCACCGGTCCTCGGACCGCAGCCGCTGCACGACTTCCCGGGTGATCCGCTCCACGAGGCCGTCCTCCGGGCTGCCCTCCGGGGGATCGCACCCGGGCCGTCCGCGGATCCCGAATCGCTTGCGCAGCTCGATCAACTCCCCGACCTGATCGCGGTCGAGGGTGTTGGTGGCCCCGAGCTGCCGGGAGACGAGGACGATCCGCGCGAAGTGCTCCACCGTCTCCATCTTGAAGTGGGCCTCCTGCACCGACTTGCCGAGGGTTACGGCGCCGTGATTGGCCATCAGCACGGCATCGTACTTCTCGAGGAGGGGGCGCATCGGCTCGAAGATGTCGGGCCCGCCCGGCGTGCCGTAGGGCGCGAGAGGGACACCGCCGAGGAGCACGACCACTTCCGGCAGGACGCATTCGGTCAGGTCGAGGCCGGCCACGGCAAAGCCCGTGGCCGTGGGCGGATGGGCGTGGACGACGGCGGCCACGTCGGCGCGCAGCCGGTAGGCCTCCAGGTGCATGCGGATCTCCGAGGAGATCTTCATCGGCCCGGAGACCTGGGTCCCGTCCATGTCGCAGATGGCCAGCATCTCCTCGGTGAGGAACCCCTTGCTGACGCCGGTGGGGGTGCACAGCACCCGGTCGCCGCCGATCCGGGCCGAGAGGTTGCCGTCGTTGGCGGCGACGAATCCGAGCTGGTAGATGCGGCGCCCCATCTCGCAGATCTCGCGGCGGGCGGCGAAGGCGGAGGAAGCGGTGGCCACCGGATCAGCGGGCATGGGCCGGGCCGAGGACCGAAACCGGCGACCAGCGCCCCTGACCGAGGACGATCAGGCCGGCCAGACCCGGCACCACGAGGTTGACGGCACACAGCGCGAGGGCGGCCTGCAGGGCCACCGCCGGCTGGACTCCGGCCAGCCCGAGGACGGAGACCGCGGCGAACTCGCGCACCCCCAGGTCGAGGAAGCTGATCGGCAGCAGGGTCTTGAGGGCGAAGACGGCGGGCACGCTCCAGAAGACGGAGGGGGGCAGGGGACCGGCAGCCAGCAGCAGGAGGTGGAACTGCGCGAAGAAGACCAGGTTGAAGACCGCGGAACCGCAGAGATTGGCAGCCCAGCCGCGACCGGGAACCGCGCTCAGCACCTCGAGCCATTCGCGGCGGTGCCGACAGCGGCGAAGGAGGTACCATCCAGCCCCCCCGATCGCCACGGCCGACGCCGCGCCGCCGAGGAGCCAGCCACCCCCGATCCCGGGGAGGACGGATGCCGAGAGGGCGCCCGCCAGCAGCGTCACTCCAGCGGATGTCGTGCGGTCCGCCGCGGCCAGCTGGGTGGCGGCCAGCCGCCGTCCCGGCAGGATCAGGCCGCGGCCGAGCTCCCCTACCCGCCCGGGGGTGATGAGACCCAGGCCGAAGCCGGCCAGCAGGGACCGCAGCGCGTCGGCGCCGGAGACCTCGGGAGCCGCCGCGCGCAGCAGGACCCTCCACTTCCACCACTGCAGGACAAGACCGACCGGCAGGAGAGCCACGGCGGCCCCGGCGAAACGCAGGTCCAGCCCGGCCACCGTGCGCAGCAACGCCTGCGGCGACGTGGTCAGGCCGACGACGCCGGCCAGGAGGACGAGGCCGACGGCGACTCTCGCGAGGGACGAGGGCAGCCGCCCCATCACGAGCCGGGTCCGGGCCCGGCCGCAGAGCTCAGCAGCGGCTCGAGGGATGGGTGCGGCCGGGGTATCACGTGAACGGCGACGACCTCCCCCACGGCGCGCGCCGCCCGCTCGCCGGCCTCGGTGGCGGCGCGCACGGCGGCCACGTCCCCGCGGACCAGGGCGGTGATCAGCCCTCCGCCGACGGGGTGCCAGCCGAGGAGCTCCACCTCAGCTGCCTTGACCATGGCGTCGCTGGCCTCGACGAGGGCCACCAGGCCGCGGGTCTCGATCAGCCCGAGGGCATCGCCCATGTTTGGATAACATTCTCGGAGAAAAGGACTTGCAGGGTTCTTCGGGAGCAACCGGGCAATAATCGCGCCGCCCCCGGCATCGGTCAAGGCGGCGGGGCCGGCCCGATGGCCCCCCGGGACGCCGGTCAGCGGAACAGGAAGGTGATCACCTCGCCGTCCCCGACCACGTGGTCCCGGCCCTCGGAACGCAGCCTCCCCGTGTCCCGCAGCCGCGCCGCGTCCCCGTCCACCGACAGCACGTCGGCGACGGTGGTCACCTCGGCGCGGATGAACCCGGCCTCCATGTCGGAGTGGATGCGGCCGGCGGCGGCGGCCGCCTTCGTGCCCGACGGCACCTGCCAGGCCTGCAGCTTGTCGTTGGCCAGGGTGTAGAAGGTGATCAGCCCGAGCAGATCGCGCGCTTCCCTCAGGAGGCGGTCGACACCACTCTCCCGCATACCCAGGGTGGCGATGAACTCCTCCCGCTCCTCCTCCCCCAGTTGGGCGAGCTCGGCCTCGATGCCGGCGGAGATCCCCAGGACCGACCGCGGTCCGTAACGGTCGCGGAGGGCGCTGGCGGAGCGGGCCTCCACCCCGTCCTCTTCCGACACGTTGGCCACGACGAGCACCGGCTTGCCGGTGAGGAAGTCGTATCCTCGGAGGGCCGCCAGGTGCTCCGGTGAGAGATGGCCCTGTCGAAGTGGAACTCCCTCCGACAGGATCCCATGGGCCGCCCCCAGGGCGGCCAGCTCCGTCTGCCGGCCGGACTTCGGATCGGACCGCACCACCTTGTCGAGCTGGGGCAGATTGCCCTCGGCCACCTCCAGGTCAGCCAGGATCAGCTCGGTGTCCACCGTGTCGGCGTCCCTCGGCGGGTCGAGGTCCCCCTCCACGTGGGAGACCGTCTCCGCCTCGAAGCAGCGCACCACGTGAAGCAGGGCGTCGGTCTGGCGCACGTCGGCGAGGAACTGGTTGCCCCTCCCCTCTCCGCGGCTGGCGCCGCGCACCAGACCCGCGATGTCGGTGATCCGGATGGCCGCCGGGGTGCAGCTGGCCGGCTGCAGCGCCCCTTCGAGCCGGCGCAGGCGCCCATCGGGAACGTCGACGACGGCCACGTTCGGCTCGATGGTGCAGAAGGGATAGCTGGAGGCCGCCGCCGACCCCCGGCTCAGGGCGTTGAACAGGGTCGACTTGCCTGCGTTGGGCAGACCGACGATCCCGACGGAGAGGCTCATCCGCCCTCCTCCGCCGGCAGCAGACCCGGGCGGACCATCAAGGTCTTCTCCCGCCTCACCGAGGCCAGACCCGGCGGGCCACCCCTGGGCTTGGAGACGTACTTGGCGAGGGTGTAGATGACGGGCACCTTGCCGGCCGTGCGGCCCTTGCTCCACCAGGCGGCCACCGCCGCCGCCTCTTCGAGGGTCTTCCGCGACGGCTCGTCCTTGCGTCCCTCGCGGCGCAGGATCACGTGGGAGCCGGAGTAGCCCCGGGCGTGGAACCAGAAGTCGTTCTGGGCCGCCATGCGATGGGAGAGCCGGTCGTTCTCCTGGTTGTTCCGTCCGGCCCACACCGACCAGCCCGAGGAGGTGCGGTAGCGGCGCGGATGGGCGGGCGAGTCCTGTCGACCGTCCGCAGCCGCCCGGCCGTCCCTGTTCAGACCCAGGTTCTCCTCCCAGCGCTCCATCTCCTTCTCCGGCAACTGGTTGTCCCTGTTCTTCTCAAGCTTCTTCAGAAGGAGGCGGGTCTCCTCCAACTGCTCCTCCACCCGCTCCAGGCGCGGCGGCAGCACCTCCAGCCTGCGGCGCAGGCGCCGGGCCCGCTTGAGCATGCGGCCGGCCTGGCCCGCCGCCGACCGCCCCGGCTCCAGCTCGACGACGATGGCCGCCGCCTCCGGGTCGTGCACGTCGGTCACCTCCAGACGGCCCGGCCCCCTGGCGCCCGGGTCGCCGGCGGCCATCAGGGAGTGGGCGGCCCTCTCCAGGTGGTCCACTTGGCGGGCCTCCTCGAGGTCGGAGTTCAGCGCCGCCCTGCGGCGCTCGAGCCGGCCGGCGGCCCGGCTCAGCCGGGAGCGCTGGCCGGCGCCGGCAGAAGGGGCGGCCTCGGCCAGGGGCGCCCGAAGGGCGTCGCTCACGGAGCCGAAGACCTGCACCTCGGCCGCGGCAACCGGCTCCAACAGGGAGACCCGCACCCATCCCCCGCCCGCGGGCCACCGGAACACCTGGAGGTGGCAGCCGCCGTGCAGCCGCCGGCCCGCCTCGTGCAGTCTCTCGGCCACGGCCGGTCCGCAATCGCTCAGCGGCCGGGTCGGGTCGGCGCCGGCCTCGGCGCACCATCGGGCGATGACGTGACGGTCCAGGCCGGCCAGCGACCGGCGCATCGCCTCCTCCAGGGTTCCCTCCCCCGCGAGCACCGCCTCCCAGTCCGCCCTCTCGATGGCGGCGGGATCGAGACGGCCGGAGAGGCCGGGAGACCGATAGGAGTCGCCCGTGCGCGGCGCCCGCCGGTCGCCCCCGGCGGACCAGGTCCCGAGGATCCGGCCGTGGCGCTCCCCCACGAGGCAGAGCCGGTACCGGGGCGGGACCAGCACGATGTGGAGGACGCCGTACGTCGGATCCCCGGCGGCGTCTTTGCGCTGCAGGCGAACCTGCAGGACGCGGTCGCCCTCGGCGCAGGAAACCGCCTCCACGCGGGCCCCGAGGAGGTAGCGCAGGGAGCGGTCTCCCCGCTCCGGACGCTCCGGCGACGGACCCAGAGCGAGACCGCCCGGGGGGCCGAAACGGACCTGCAGCGAGTGCTCCGAGGCCCCCTGCGCCTCGAGGGACATCCCCTCGGCGTCGGCGGCGGCCTGCCGCAGGCGGAGGCCGCTCCAGGCGGCGCCCAGTTCCTCGGAGAGCAACTCGAGCGTGATCCGGTCGAGGAGCATGGGTCAGTCGATCCTGAGGCGCGGCCGGAGCCGGGGCCGCTGCTTCAGTTGGCGAGCATCTCCAGGCTCGAGGACAGCCTGGCGAGGCTGGCGCGGCACTCCCCCTGGCGCAGGCGCTCCTTCTCGACCACCGCCGCCGGCGCCTTGGCCAGGAAGGCCTCGTTGCCGAGCTTCCGCTCCAGGCCAAGCAGCAGGCCCTGCAGCTTGTCGATCTCCTTGCGCAGCCGGCGTGTCTCGGCATCGACGTCGATCACCCCCTCGAGGGGGATGAAGAGCTCCACCTCCCCCACCACGGCACTGCCGGAAGAGGGCGGCTGCGGCAGGCCGACGCCCACCTCGACCGACTCCGCCCCGACCAAGGCCTGCAGGTAGGCCCGCCGGCGATCGAGGGTGGAGGCGGTCTCCGGGCCGGCGGTGGAGATCACGAGGGCCACCTTGCGCCCCCGGGGCACGTTGAGCTCGCTGCGGATCGTGCGCGCCGCCGAGATCACCTCCTGCAGAAAGGCCATCTCCCGCTCGGCGTCGTCGTCCAGGTCCCCCTCCTCGGCCACCGGCCAGGAGGCGATCATCAGGCTCTCGGCCTTGTCGTCCACCGGCAGTTGCTGCCACAGCTCCTCGGTGACGAAGGGCATGATCGGGTGCATCAGGCGCAGCGCCTGCTCGAGGACGGAGACCAGCACGCCCCGCACCTGGTCCCGTTCGGCCGGCGACCCGGCCAGGAGACGGGGCTTGGCCAGCTCGATGTACCAGTCGCAGTAGTCCCGCCAGAGGAAGTCGTGGAGCGCCCGGGTGGCCTCGCCGAAGCGGCACCCCTCCTGGGCCTGATCGACGAGCTGCACCGTGCGCGCCAGCCGGCTGCGGATCCAGCGGTCGGCGAGATCCTCGGGAGGAGCGGCGGAGGACGGCGCCGCCTGGCCGTCGAGGTTCATCAGCACGTAGCGCGCGGAGTTCCACAGCTTGTTGCAGAACCGCCGCCCCGACTCGGCGCTGAGACTCTCCTTGACCTCGTTGTCGGCCACGTCGGCGTCGAAGCGCATGTCCTGGGTGGAGCCGCACTGGGCCAGCAGGCTCCAGCGGGTGGCGTCGGCGCCGTAGAGGCGCACCAGGTCGAGGGGGTTCAGGCCGGTGCCGAGACTCTTGCTCATCCGGCGACCGTCGCGGGTGAACACCGTGGGGTGCACGAGGACCTTGCGGAAGGGGATCTCGTCGACGAACTCCAGCGCCGTCATCACCATCCGCAGGACCCACAAGTAGAGGATCTGGCGGTCGGTGATCATGAGATCGGTGGGGTGGAAGTACTCCAGGTCCTCGGTCGAGTCGGGCCAACCCAGGGTGGCGAAGGGCCACAGGGCCGAGGAGAACCACGTGTCGAGCACGTCGGGGTCCTGCACGATGCGGCGGCCGCCGCACTCCGGGCAGGCCTCCGGCGCCTCGACGCCGACCAGCGGCCGGGCGCCGCCCTCCACCGAGACGCGGAAGGCGCCGGCAGCCAGGGCCTCGTCCCGCCCGTACCCGCTCACCGGCTCCAGGCCATCGCCCGAGCAATCGGCGCAGTACCAGGCCGGGATCCTGTGGCCCCACCAGATCTGCCGCGACAAGGCCCAGTCGCGGATGGTGTCCAGCCACTCCAGGGCATAGCTCCGGTAGCGGTCGGGCACGTAGGCGACCTGCGCCGCCGCCCTGCCGTCGAGGTGGGGGCGAACCCTTTCGGCCAGGGGCTTCATGTCCATGAACCACTGCTCCATGGGCAGCGGCTCGATCGCCGTCCCGCACTTGTCATGGTGGGGCACGGCGTGCTCGTAGTCCTCCGTGGTCACCAGCAGGCCCGCCGACTCCAGGGCGGCCACCACGTTCTTGCGGCACTCGTACCGGTCCTGGCCGGCGTAGGGACCCGCCCGTGAGGTCATCACCGCGTCGAAGTCGATGACGGGGATCTGCTCCAGTCCGTGGCGGGCGCCGATCTCGTAGTCGTTCGGGTCGTGGGCCGGCGTCACCTTCACCGCCCCCGAGCCCATCTCCGGGTCCGCATGGTCGTCGGCCACGATGGGGATCGGCCGGTCCATGAGGGGCAGCATCACCTGCCCCCCGACGGCGGCCTTCCAGCGCTCGTCGCCGGGATGGACGGCGACGCCCGTGTCCCCGAGCATGGTCTCGGGGCGGGTGGTGGCCACAACCACGTCGGGGCCGCCGTCGAGGCCGGGATAGCGGATGTGCCAGAGCCGCCCCTGGGTCAGGATCTCCTCGGTCTCCAGGTCGGAGATGACGCTGCCGCACCTGGGACACCAGTTGATCATCCGGGTGCCGCGGTAGATCCAGCCCTTCTCGTGAAACCTCTGAAAAGCCTTGAGGACGGCGGCGATGTAGCCGTCGTCCAGGGTGAAGCGGCTGCGCTCCCAGTCGTAGCTGCAGCCCAGCTTGCGCATCTGGTCGTAGATCGCTTCACCGTAGGTCTCGCGCCAGGCCCGGATGCGCTCCACCAGGCCCTCCCGCCCGAGGTCGTGGCGGGTACGGCCCTCCTCCTGGTGCAGCTGCTCCTCCACCTTCATCTGCGTGGCGATCCCGGCGTGGTCGGTGCCCGGCAGCACCAGCGCCTCGTACCCCTGCATGCGCTTGCGGCGGATGACGTTGTCGTGGATCGCGTGCTGCACGGCGTGGCCCATGTGCAGCTCGCCGGTGACGTTCGGCGGCGGGATGGTGATGCACCAGGGGGTGCGGTCCGGGTTCGGACGGGCGCGGAACCAGCCCGCCGACTCCCAGCGCCCGTACCAGCTCCGCTCGCAGCGCTCGGGGTCGTATCGCTTGGGCAGTTCGCCGGTCATTCGATCTCGGAGGATGACTTCGTTGAATGCTGTAACCGCGTGTCGGATAAGCAGTTCAATATAGGAGGGAAGGGTGCTTCAGACAATCCTCCGGAGCCCTGGAGAGGGCTTCCGGACCCGGCTTTGCGGACCCCGAGAGGGGCTTCTATACTTGCCCCGCCGATGCCGTGTCTCCCGGCCCTTCCCAGCAGAGTCGAAGCCGAGAACGGATGACGGACTGGTCTTCCCTGTCGACGGAACAGCGCAATCCGGCCAGCGCGGAAATCGACGAGTTGGGAAGCCTCGACCTCGTACGTCTGATCAACCAGGAGGACTCGCACGTGCCTGCGGCGGTCGGCCGGGTGGCGCCCGAGCTGGCGGCGGCCGTCGACCGGGTGGTCGAGGCGGTCCGGGCCGGGGGCCGCCTGCTCTACGCCGGCGCCGGGACCAGCGGGCGGCTGGGGATCCTCGACGCCTCGGAATGTCCGCCCACGTTCGGCACCGACCCCGACCTGGTGCAGGGCCTGATCGCAGGGGGCGAGGGCGCCGTGTTCCGCGCCGTGGAGGGGGCCGAGGACAACCCTCGGGGCGCCGTGCCGGACCTCGAGGCCCGCGGCCTGCGCCCGCCGGACATCGTCGCCGGCATCGCCGCCAGCGGCGTCACCCCCTGGGTCCTGGGCGCCCTGGACCACGCCCGTTCCCTGGGTTGCAGGACGATCCTGGTCTCGTGCAGCCCATCGGCCGCCGCCGCGGTGGAGGCGGACGTGAAGATCGTGCCCGAAGTCGGCCCCGAGGTCGTCACCGGGTCCACCCGCCTCAAGGCGGGCACGGCGACCAAGCTGGTCCTCAACACCTTGACCACCGCGGCCATGGTCCGTCTGGGCAAGACCTTCGGCAACCTCATGGTCGATCTGCGGCCGACGAACGCGAAGTTGCGGGACCGCAGCTGCCGGATCCTGGCGGCCCTGACGGGGATCGACCCGCCGGCGGCTCACCGCCAGTTGGAGACCACCGGCTGGGACCTGAAGCTGGCCCTGGTGATGGAGACCTGCGGAGTCGACGCCGCCCGGGCCCGCGGGCTGCTCGAGGCCAGCGGCGGGCACGTGAAAGGCGCCGTCGCCGGCGCCGGAGGCCGATGAATGCAGACCCGCACCCTCGGCTCGACGGACCTGCGCGTCTCCGCCCTGGGCCTGGGCACGGTCGAGCTGGGTATCCCCTACGGGATCGGCAGACCGCCGCCCCCGGACGACCGCCTCTGCCTGCGGCTGCTGCACCGGGCGCGCGACCAGGGCGTGACCTACATCGACACCGCCCCGGCCTACGGACGCAGCGAGGAACTCGTGGGCCGCGCTTTCCCCGGTGGCCGGGATGTCGTCGTGGCCACCAAGGTCTCCCTCCGGGACGACTCCGGAGCCCTCCTGGCGCCGCAGCTTCTGTCCCGGGCCATCGGCGACTCCGTCGACCGCAGCCGCCGCAGACTCTCGGTGGAAACCCTCGACCTGCTGCAGGTCCACAACCTCGGCGAAGGCGAGCTGAGCGAGGCGTTGCTGGCGGCCATGGCCGCGCAGGTCGAGGCGGGACGCGTGCGCCACTGGGGTGTGTCCACCTACGGCCGGCTGGCGCCCCGGGAAGCGCTGCGTCACAGACGGTCCATCGACGCGCTGCAGGTGGCCTACAGCATCCTCGACCGCACCCTCGAGGAGGAGATCCTGCCCCGCTGCCGCGAACAGGACGTGGGCCTCGTGGTGCGCTCCGTCTTCCTGCAGGGCGTGCTCTCGGCGCGGCGGCGCGACCTCGGCCCCCGCCTGGAGCCGCTGCGGAGGGCCGCCGACGCCGCGGGCCGGGTCGCCGACGGCCTCGGGATCGGCCTGCCCGGTCTCGCCTTGCGCTTCGCCTTGCACGAGTCCCGCGCCCACGTGACGCTCGTCGGCACGGCTCACCCGGATGAGCTCGACGCCAACCTGCGCGCCCTCGAGGCAGGCCCTCTCCCCTCCGACACGGTGGCCCAGCTGCGCCGGATTCACGTCGAGGACGAGAGTCTGCTCAACCCTGGAACCTGGAACCCCCTCCCGGAAGGCCCGAACCAATGCCGGATACATCCCCGTTGATCGGTGTGGCGGTGGACGAGCTCGATACGCCCGCCCTGCTCGTAGACCTGGACCGCTTCGAAGCCAACGTCGCCCACCTGGCCGGGTACTGCCGGGACCACGGTGTCGCCTGGCGCCCCCACAGCAAGTGCCACAAGAGCCCGGAGATCGCCGCCATCGAGCGCGCCGCCGGCGCCGTCGGGGTCACCTGCGCCAAGCTCAGCGAGGCCCAGATCATGGTCGACCACGGGATCGACGACGTCCTGCTGGCCAACCAGGTGATCTCCCATTCCAAGCTGCGCAGGCTCTCCCGGCTCCAGGAACGGGCCCGGGTGATCGGCATCGTCGACGCCGAGGAGGCGGTGCGCGCCGCCTCGGCTGCCGGCGTCGAGGCGGGCCTGCCGATTCCGCTGCTCGTCGACGTCGACATCGGCATGCACCGCACCGGCGTCCCCCCGGAGGCGGTGCTGCCCCTGGCGCGCAGCATCGCCGAGGCGCCCGGCACCCGGCTCCTCGGCGTAATGGGCTACGAGGGCCACGTCCTCAGTGAGCATCCCCCCGAGGTCAAGGAACGGGCCTGTCACGAGGCCCTCGCCCATCTCGGGCGGGCCCGGGACGGGCTTCTGGCCGACGGCCTCCCCTGTGAGATCGTCTCGGCGGGAGGCACCGGGTCGTACGCCCTCACCGCCGCCTGGGAAGGGGTCACGGAGATCCAGGCCGGAGGCGGGATCTTCATGGACGCCATGTACCGCGAGAAGTGTCACGTCGGCGAGGAGCTCGGTTACGCCCTGACCGTGCTGGCCGGCGTGACCGGCCGCCACGACGGCCACATCGTCCTCGACTCGGGGTTCAAGACCCTGTCGGCCTTCCATTACCCGCCCCGGGCCCTGGGCCGCGACGACCTCGAGTTCCGCTACCTCTCCGCCGAGCACGGCGTCTTCGACATCCGCCCGGGCCATGCCGGCCCCGCCCTCGGAGAGCGCATCCACCTGCTTCCCGGGTACGGCGACTCGACGACCGTCCTCCACGACGCCTTTCTCGGGGTTCGCCAGGGGCGCGTCGAGTGCCAGTGGGACATCCTCGGCCGGGGAGCCCTGACCTGACGGCCTCGTGAACCTGCTCCTGGTCTCGGTCGACAGCCTGCGCCTCGATCACGCGGCGAGGGCCTCCGGGGCCCGGGTGCGGACGCCGCGCTTCGACGCGCTCACACGCGGCTTCGCCTTCACCGAGTCCTGCTTCTCCGTCTCCTCCGCCACCCGTCCCGTCCACGCCACCCTGGTGACGGGCCTCTACCCCTTCGAGCACGGAGTGCAGGGCCAGCACGACCAGCGCCTGCGCCCGGGCGCACCCCGGCTCTTCTCCCGCCTCCGGGAGGCCGGCTGCCGCGTCGGCTTGTTCTCGGAGGCGGCCTCGATCTTCCACGGCCTCGATTTCGGCGCCCCCGTCCTGGACCTCGACCTGCGGCCGGGGGCCGGTCTCGCGCGCCTGCGCGCCTGGCTGGCGGAGTCGGCGGCCGCTTCGCGGCGCTGCCTCTTCGTCCACTACTGGAGCACCCACACCCCCTACGGGGCCGCCGACGGTCTGGCCATGGGAGAGACCCTGCGGCTCCTGCGCGGCGGACGGCTCGAGGTCGTCCGGGACCGCTACCGGGCGGCGGTGGAGAGCCTCTTCGAGGGAGGCATCGCGCCCCTCCTGGAGGAGATCGACCTCGGCGCCTGGTCGGTCGTGATCTTCGGCGACCACGGGGAGAGCTGGACCCCGGAGGAGCCGTACCACGGCAAGACCCTGCGCAACTCCGTCCTGAGGGTGCCCCTGTGGATGCACGTCCCCGGCGGCGGCGGCGGGATCGGGGCGGACGGGGAGGTGGTCAGTCTGATCGACTTGCACGAGACCGTGGGGGCCATCTGCGGACTGGAGGGGGCAGAGCCCGGCTTCGGGCGAGACCTGACCCACTCCTCCGGGGGGGGCCGGTACTGCCTGGCCGAGGTCCGTCCGGGGGGCGACGACGATGCGGCGCAAGGCCCGGAGCACTCGAAGACCGGCCTCCGCTGGTGCGTCCTGGACCACCGCCACAAACTCCTCGGCGGGGAGAATGGCTGGGAGCTGGTCGACACCTGGTCGGAGCTTCCGGCCTCCGGCGAGGCCGTATCCGACCTCGCCGAGTCCTACCGGAGGGCCAGGCTGGAGATGCGCCGGAGATCCAGGTGGGGCGAGAGCGCGGAGCCGGTCTCGGACGTGGACGGGGGCGCGGAACTGCGCCGAAGGCTCCGGGCCCTCGGCTACCTGGACTAGGAACCGCCTCCGGATTCCGGATGTTCCGGAGCGCCCGGCCCCCGGCGCATCAGGGACGACTTGTAGCGCTCGGGCTCGAAGGCCTCGAGAGTGACGATGCGGCACCCCGGAAAAGACTGGGCGAGCCCCGGCGGGGCCTTCTGGTCGTAGCCCAGGGCGATCACCCCGGGGCCGATGTCGGCCACCACCCGCAGGAAATCGGAGCCGGGATACCCGAGACGAGCGTCGTCCACGGCCTCGTGCTCCGAGATCCGCCGCAGGCGTTCGTCCTCCCCCTGGTCCGGCCCCTTGCCCTTGATGCGCAGGACATTGGCGTCCCTCGCCACGACCACGAACAGCTCGTCCCCGAGATGGGCGGCCTGCCGGAGGAAGGAGTCGTGGCCCGGGTGGAAGTGGTCGAAGGTGCCGCAGCACATGACCCGCCGCCCCGCCCCCACTAGCGGCCCTCCCTCTCCTTCGATCGGCGGTCCACCCAGAACTGTCCGCCCTGCTCGCGGCTGAAGCGCTGTCCGAAGCTGTCGGCCTCCTCGCGGCGGGCGAAGTAGCCGATGCGCAGGCGGACCCCCTGGTCGGAGGGCAGGAGATAGGCCGGGTAGTCGAGGGCCTTGAGCTGCCGGAGCCGCTCACGGGCCCGGGAGGGGTCTGCAAACATCCCGATCTGCACCGTGTACTCCCCGTCGGGAGCGAAGGCCACCCCATCCTTGGCGGCGGCCGGGGCGGCCGGGGCCTCGACGGGCTCTTCCCGGGCTTCCTCGACCTTCGGCGGAGGGCCCGACAGGTCGGCGGTGCGGACCTGCTGACTGTCCTTCACGACGTAGACGATCTCGGTGCGCGTCCCCGGCTCCTCCCCGCCGGGGTCGGAGCCGCCTCCGGCGCATGCGCACAGAGCCAGGGACAACGCCAGGGAGGCCTGGGCGGGAACGGCGAGCCGGGAGGATGGACGGGGCTGTCTCATGGTCTCACATCTTCAGGACGCTCTTGGAGCCCGGGACCGCCCCCTCGAGCCGTTCGAGGAGGAACAACCCCCATTTCTTGCGATTCACATGGTACGGCAAGGAGGCGAGGGCTTCCAGCGGCAGGCCGGAACGGCGCAGCCGCGTCCCCAACTCCGGACCCGGCGGGGCCAGCATGGCCACGAGCCCTCCCGGGGCGACGACCCGGGAGGGCTCGGCCATCTGCTCCTCCAGGCCGTCCGCCCCGGCCCGAGGGACCACGAGGGCCGCCGCGGCGGTCTCGTCGGCCACCGGCAGGCGCCGGCCGTCGGCGCCCAGAGCGAGGCCGCTGCCGTCCCCTCGGCCGACCCAGGCTCCCGCCCTCCCCTTGTGGGGGACCGCCACGAGGAGATCCCGGTCATCGAGGTCGAGAAGCCGCGCCACGGAGCTGGCCGCAGGCCCGGGCCAGCCCTCCCGGCGGGGATCTCCCCCGGGCCGTCCGGGACCCAGCTGCACGGAGACCAGGGCGCGCCGGCGCCTCACCTGCAGGCTCAGCCGCATCGGCGAGCCGCTCCCGGTGCCGGGCTGCAGCCCGAGCTCGGACCTCAGGAGCGCCTCAGCCCCGGCGCGCAGCTCCCCGGTCTCGAAGCGGTGGTTCCCGCGAAGGCTGACCTCCAGGTGGAACCGGCGCCCGTCGACGCCCGGGTCGCAGGCGCGGGCGATGCGCTGCACGCTCTCCAGCGGCAGCTGACGGAGGCATCTCAGGACCCGCTCCAGGCCGGGACCGCCCACGGTGACATCGTGGGCCTGCGCGGCGATCGCCTGCAGGCGGGTGGGACACCGCAACTCGAGGAGCCGGCGGGGACTGGCGCGGTAGCGGAAGAACACCCGGCCCACTGCGCCTCGCTCGGGGCGCACGGCGGACGCCGCGGAGCCCAGGCGGACCCGCATCTCCTCGACGGCGACCTCCTCGAGGCCGCCGATGCAGGTGATGACGAACTCCGTCAGACTCGCGGGGGCGGACATGCCGGCTCAGCCCATGGGGAGGACGGTGGCGGTGGCCGGGCCGTCCGGCGTCAGGCACTCGGCGGCGCAGGCCGCTACCTCCCCCGCGTCCAGGGCGCCGCCGCCGAGATGGAGGTCCACGAGATCGAAGGGATGGCAGCCGCGGCCCACGGCGCACTCGACGAGGTCGGCGCACTCCTCCGCGTCCTCCCACCGGCAGACCATCTCGCCGAAGACCCGGCGCCGGGCCCGCTCGAAGCCCTCCTCGATCCACCCTTGCCGCAGGCCCGTCTCCAGCACCTCGACGATGGCGTGGCGCAGCTGCCCGGGGCGGTCCGTGTCTCCCCCGAGCAGGCAGAAGCCGTACAGCCCGTCGAGGTGAACCTCGCCGCCGAAGCTCTCACCGTCGACCAGACCGGACTCGTACGCCTCCTCGAAGAAGCGGCTCGAGGCGCCGAAGAGGATGTCGAGGGCCACCTCCAGGCTCAGCTCGCGCCGCAGCAACTCCGGCCCTGCAGCCGGGACCGGATCCGGGAACAGCAGCAAGTGTCGGGCCTTGGCCACGGCTCTGCGGACCTCGGCGTCCTGCGGCCTCGCTTCGATCCTCGGTCCGCGGCCCCCACCGGCGGCAGCCGCCGGCCACGCCTCCAGCAGCTCCACGCCGCGCCGGCAGACGGCGTCCCCCGCCGCGGCGCCGCAGACGATCAGCTGCAAGGCGCCCGGGTGGTAGTACTGCTGGTGGCATCGGCTCAGCACCCCGGCGTCGATCCGGCGCAGGCTTTCCGAGGTTCCGGCGATGTCCACGGCGATCCTGTGTTCGCCGTACAGGGCGCGCAGGGCGGTCTGGAAGGCCACCCACTCGACGCTGTCATCGAAGAGCTGGATCTCGCGGGCGATGATCTCTCGTTCCCGCTCGATCCCTGCCTCGGGGAAGTGGCCCCGACCGGCGAGCTCGAAGAGCAGGGGCAGGCAGTCCTCGAAGGCTCCGGCGCTGGAGGTGAAGGAGAAAGAGGTGCCGGTGAGCCCGGTCTGGGCGTCGACGTCGGCTCCCAGACGGGTGAAGCGGTCGGTGATGTCCCCCTCGGGCTTCTCGAAGAGCCGGTGCTCCAGGAAGTGGGCGGTGCCCTCCGGAAGGGCCGGTCCTCCGGGGGCTCCGGCGTCGATGGAACCGAAGTCGACCAGGAGGACCGCGTGACAGCGGCGGCCCGGCCCGGGCACGGCCCACACCCTTCCGCCGCCCGGGGCGGCGGCGGTCCATACCTCCTCGCGCAGCAGGGGATGCCTTCTCCGGTTCACCACGGCGCCAGAAAGTAGTCGGTCTCCAGTACCAGGCGCGCCGCCGCGGCGCGGATCTCCGCCGCGTCCACCCCGGCCAGGGCCTGGCGCAGGCGCGTGCGCGAGGTGTCGGCGCCCGCCAGCCGGCGGTAGTAGTCGAAACGGACGAGGCGGTCCCGGGCGTCATCGAAGCTGTCGAGCCGGTTCAGGGCGAGGGTCCGCGAGCGCTCGAGCTCGCCGCCGCCGGGGCCGGCATCGGCGAGTTCCCGCAGCTGCTGCCGCACCAGGCGGCCAACGGCCTCCCGGTCTCCGGCCTCGACCCCGGCCTCGACGAAGAGCATCCCTCCCATGGCCTCGCCGTAGGAGGTGATGTAGTAGCACATCCCCGACTCCTCCCGGACCACCCGCCAGAGGCGGGAGTGCTGATCGGCCCCGAAGATCAGGTCCAGGAGGGCCAGGGCCGGGTAGCGGCAGCGCTCCCCGCCGCCCACGGTGGCATCGGTGCGGTACCCAAGCATCATCCGGCCCTGGGCCAGCCTGTCCCGCTCGGTCACCCTCCTCACACCCTCCCCCGCCAGGTGGACGGGAGGCGGAGGGGTCGCCTTCAGGGAGGGGCGCGGCCAGCCCAGGGCCGCCTCCGCCAGGGCCGCCGCACGGTCGACGTCGACATCGCCGCAGATGTAGAGATCGAGGGCCGCCGAAGCCCGGAGCCCGGCCAGCTCGGCCAGAAGGTCGGAGCCGGTCACCCCGCACAGCTCCGACGGGTCGCCGTGCGCCGCCAGCCCGTAGGCTTCACCCGCGCACATGATCTCGAGACAGCGCCTCTGGGCGAGGGCGGTCCGATCGGAGTACATCGCCTCGACGCTGCGGCGCAGGGACTCCTTCTCCTGCTCCACCCGGGCCTCCGGAAAGACCCCCCCCTCCAGGTACGGCTCGCGCAACGCCTGACCCAGCAGCTCGAGGCCGGGGGCCAGCAGGTCGGGGCGGCCGGGGAGGTACGCGCCTTCCACGGCCTCGTAGTGCAGGTGCAGAACCTGGAAGGGCCCCATGCCTTCGGTCTGGGAGGAGAAGAGGGCCCCATAGAGGTCGTCGGTGTGGCGGTTCAGCTGCCGAAGACCCGGGAGGCGGGCGGTGCCGCGCTCCAGCAGGCGCCCCACCAGGGCCATCCGCGTCGCCGCCACGGGCCGGAGCAGACGCGGAAGGAAGAGATCGATCCACACCGACTTGAAGCGGCGCGAAGGGCGCACGTGGAGGCGCAGCCCGGGGCGCAGGAGGAGGCTGTCGAAGTCCGAGTCGCGCTCCGGGGCCACGGCGAGAGCGGGGGTTGGTGCGTGGTTGGCGGCAGAGTCCGGGGCGGCCCCTGGGTGGGCCTCGCCGGTTTCGGGCTCAGGGTCCAAGATCGGTGAACCCCGCTTCCAGGGCAAAGCGCAGGGCCCCGCCGTGCGCCGGTCCGATCCCCGGGGCTTGCCCGCCGGCTGCGGGTAAGCGATGATGGTGCCTCTTGCCTCCAGGACCAAGGATGAGCGACTCTCTGGATCAGGTCTCCATCGTGCTCGTGGAGCCGGCGGTTCCCGGGAACATCGGCTCCGTGGCACGGGTCATGCGCAACACGGGGATGAGCCGCCTCGTCCTCGTCCGCCCCGGCCACTGGCGCACCCCCGAATGCGAGTGGATGGCCCACGGCTCGACGGACCTCCTGGACGAGGCCCGTGTCGTGGAGGACCTGGAGGAGGCGGTCACCGACTGCCAGATCGTCCTCGGGACCACGCACCGCGTGGGCAGGCTCCGGGTCGTGGACGATGACTACCGCGCATCCCTGGCCGAGACCGCAGCCCAGGCCGCGGCGGGCCGGCGCATCGCCGTCCTCTTCGGCCGCGAGAAGGACGGCCTCTCGCGGTCGGAACTGCTGCGCTGCCAGCGCCTCATCCGCATCCCCTCGGCGGTCCCCCACCCCTCCTTCAACCTGTCCCACGCCGTGCTCCTGGTGGCCTACGAGCTGTTCCGCCGCCTCGGGGATCCGCCGCGGAGGGCCCCCGCCGCGCCGCTGGCCACGGCCGCCCAGATCGACCGGGTCGTGGAGCACCTGCTGGAGGCGATGCTCACCATCGGGTTCCGGCCCCGGAACGAGGACCCGGCGAACTTCGAGCGCGTGCTCCGCCGGTTCCTGGGGCGGGCACCCCTCGAAAGGCGGGACGCCGCCGTGCTGCACCGCCTGGCGGGACAGGTCGGCAAGTTCGCCCGCCGGCTCCGGCAGGGCCGGGACGAGCCTTCAGGGTGAGTCCGGCACCGGTTCGAGCCAGCGCTGGAACCAGGCCAGGACGCGGCTCTCCATCGGCCTCGAGAACCCGTGCCCCACATCCTCCTCGATCCAGAGCTCCAGTCTGTCCGCGGCGCTGTCGGCATAGGCCGGCGCGGCGGCCGCAAAGGTCCGGCGCGCCGCCGCCGGGGTGATGTAGGGGTCCAGCTCTCCGGTCATCAGCAGCAGCGGCCGGGGGGCCAGGGAAGCCGCCAGGCGCGGCGCGTCGAGGACGGCCAGCTCCGGCATCCAGCCGAGAAAAGCCTCCCGGACCCGGTCCGGAGAAGCCCCGTCCCGGATCAGGCGTTCGGTCAGCGGCAATCCCCGGAACAGCCGCCGCCAGGCGTCGGTGCCGAAGACCTCCGCCCAGCACAGCTGGCCGGCCACGGAGACGACGCAGTCGACCCGCTCGTCGACCGAGGCCAGCAGCAGCGCCTCCATGCCGCCCATGCTCAGCCCCATCATGCCGATGCGGCCGGCATCGGCCTCCGGCCGCGCGGCGGCGTAGTCCAGGGCGCGCTGCAGGTCGAGGACGTACTCGCCGAGCACTCGCGGCAGGCCCTTGGCGCGGATGGCTGCCGCCGGGTCCCCCGGGCGCTCTCCGTGATAGGGCCTGTCGATGGTGAGGACGAAGAACCCGGCCTGGGCCCACAGGGGCAGCAGGGCCCGCGGCCGCAGCAGGTCCTCCTTGCGGTTGGGACTGCCCGGCATGAGCAGGAGGACGGGCAGGGGGCGCGCCCTCGGCAGCTCGGACCAGCTCACCAGGGCGGGTATGGTGCGGCCGTGGTAGCCGTCGAAGCGGACCCGTTCGACGACGGCGTCGCGGCGGCGCCAGGAGCTGTCCACTTGCGCCGAGAGCGGAACGGAGGGCCTGTGGGCCAGGTGCAGGGCCTTGCGGATCCGGGTCTCGGCGTCGGGGGCGGCGCGGCACCCGGAGCCGATGACGAGCAGGGCCAGCGCGGCCCACCCCCGCCTGCCGCGGCTCACTTCTCGAGAGCCACCAGTTCCATGTCCCGCTCCACCATCATCGCCACCATCTCCTCGAAGGAGACCTCCGGCTCCCATCCCAGGATCCGGCGGGCCTTCGAAGGATCGCCGCGCAGGACCTCGACCTCGGCCGGCCGCAGGAAGCGCTCGTCGACCTCGACGTACTCCTCCCAGTCGAGGCCCACGGAGCCGAAGGCGGCCTCGCAGAACTCGCGGATCGTGCGGTCGCGGCCGGTGGCGATGACGAAGTCGTCGGGGGTCTCCTGCTGCAGCATCATCCACATGGCGCGCACGAAGTCCCCCGCGTACCCCCAGTCCCGGCGGGCGTCGAGGTTGCCCAGCAGGAGCCGGCTGTCCCTGCCCTGCTTAATCCGCGCCACCCCGTTGGTGATCTTGCGGCTGACGAACTCCAGGCCCCGGCGAGGAGACTCGTGGTTGAAGAGGATCCCCGCGCAGGCGTACATGTCGTACGACTCGCGGTAGTTGATGGTGATCCAGTGCCCGTAGACCTTGGAGACGCCGTAGGGGCTGCGCGGGTAGAAGGGAGTCGTCTCGGTCTGCGGCGACTCCCGCACCTTTCCGAAGAGCTCCGACGTGGAGGCCTGGTAGAAGCGGATCCCCGCGTCGGTGGAGCGGATCGCCTCGAGGAGACGGGCCACGCCGAGAGCGGTGATCTCGCCCGTGAGCAGGGGCTGGGCCCAGGAGGCCGGAACGAAGGACTGGGCGCCGAGGTTGTAGACCTCGTGGGGGCGGGCTTCCTGGATGGCGAACATCAGCGAGTTCTGGTCGAGGAGGTCTCCCGACAGCAGGTGGACGTCGTGCTGGATGTGGCGGATACGCTCGAAGTTCACCGTGCTGGAACGGCGGATCAGTCCGTAGACGTCGTAGCCCTTCTCGAGGAGGAACTCGGCGAGGTAGGAACCGTCCTGGCCGGTGATCCCCGTAACGAGAGCGCGGCGGTCAGCCATTCTCCTCCTCCCCCCCATCCGCGAGAGCCTGGGGCGTCGGACAGGTGCAGATGAGCTGGCGGTCGCCGAAGGCGTTGTCGATGCGGCCGACGGCGGGCCAGAACTTGTGCTCGTGCAGCCAGGGAGCCGGGCGCGCGGCCCTCTCCCGGCTGTAGGGTCGGTCCCAGCCCTCGGCCATCACGTCGTCCATGGTGTGCGGCGCCCGGGTCAGGGGGCCGGCGGCCCCGTCGACGGTTCCATCCTCGATCTCGGCGATCTCCCGCCGGATGGAGATCATGGCCTCGCAGAAGCGGTCGAGCTCTCCCAGGGACTCGCTCTCGGTGGGCTCGATCATGACCGTCCCCGGCACCGGGAAGTGCACGGTAGGGGCGTGGAAACCGTAGTCCATCAGGCGCTTGGCCACGTCGTCGACCTCGACGCCGGCGGTCTTGCGGTAGTTCCGCAGATCGCAGATCGCCTCGTGGGCGACCCGCCCTCCCCGGCCGCTGTAGAGCACCGGGAAGTGCTCGTCCAGGCGATGGGCGATGTAGTTGGCGTTGAGGATCGCCACCTCCGTGGCCCGCCGCAGCCCTCCCCCGCCCATGAGGCGCAGATAGGCCCAGGAGATCAGCAGGATCACGGCGCTGCCGTACGCCGACGCCGAGACCGCCCCCCGGCCATCGGACTCCGGATCTCTGTCCGCCGGCAGTCCGGTGGCCAGCGGATGACCGGGCAGAAACGGCACCAGGTGCCCGGCCACCGCGATCGGTCCCATCCCCGGACCGCCGCCGCCATGGGGGATGCAGAAGGTCTTGTGCAGGTTGAGGTGGCAGACGTCGATGCCGAACTCCCCCGGCCGGCAGAGACCGACCATGGCGTTCATGTTGGCCCCGTCCATGTAGACCTGTCCGCCGTGCTCGTGGACGATGGCGCAGATCGTCCGGATTTCTTCCTCGAAGACCCCGTGGGTGGACGGATAGGTCACCATGAGGGCGGACAGGGACCGGCCGGCCGCCCCCGCCTTCCGCCGCAGGTCGTCGAGGTCGATGTTGCCGGCCTCGTCGCAGGCGACCACCGAGACCTCCAGTCCGGCCATGACGGCGCTCGCCGGGTTGGTCCCGTGGGCCGAGGCCGGGATCAGGCAGGTCCGCCGGTCCCCTTCTCCGCGGTCCTCCTGGTAACGGCGGATCGCCAGGAGGCCGGCATACTCCCCCTGGGATCCGGCGTTCGGCTGCAGGGAGACCCCGGGCAGGCCGCAGATCTCGGCCAGCATCGCCTCCAGTTCCCGGAAGACGGTGCGGTAGCCGACGTTCTGCTCCAGCGGGGCGAAGGGGTGGGGCCCGGCGAATGACGGCCAGGTGATGGGCATCATCTCGGCGGCGGCGTTGAGCTTCATGGTGCAGGAGCCGAGGGGAATCATCGACGTGGTCAGCGACAGGTCGCGGGCGTCGAGACGCCGCATGTAACGCTGGATCTCGGTCTCGGAGCGGTGGGCGTGGAAGACCTCGTGCTCCAGGAAGGGGCCGGTCCGAACCAGCTCCTCCCCCCACTCGAACCGGCCGGGTCCGCAGGCGGCGGCCGAGGCTTCGCCCCCGCCGAGTACCTCCGCCAGGTCGCGCAGGTCGTCGTCGCCACAGGTCTCGTCGAGGGATATCGTCATCCGCCCCGCATCGAGGCGGCGCAGATTGATCCGCCGCTCCGCCGCCCGCTGCAGGGCGGCATCGATCCGGGAGCTGTCAGCGGCCAGGCAGAGGGTATCGAAGAACCGCTCGTGCTCGACGCGGAATCCGGCCTTTTCGGCGGTTCCGGCCAGGGCCCTGGCGCGGTCGTGGACGTCGGCGGCGATCGCCCGCAGTCCCTCGGGACCGTGGTAGACGGCGTAGAAGCTGGCCACCACCGCCGGCAGGACCTCGGCCGTACAGATGTTGCTCGTGGCGCGCTCGCGCCGGATGTGCTGCTCGCGCGTCTGCAGGGCCATGCGCAGCGCCGTCCTACCCCGCACGTCGCGGGCGACGCCGATGATCCGCCCGGGAATCAGGCGCCGGTAGTCGTCGGCACAGGCGAAGAAGGCGGCGTGGGGGCCGCCGAAGCCCATGGGCATGCCGAAACGCTGGCTGCTGCCGACGGCGACCCGGACGCCAAGTTCGCCCGGCGGCTTCAGGAGCGTCAGGGCGAGCAGATCGGTGGCCGCCGCCACCGGCACGCCGACGGCCTCGGCGCGCTCGCAGAAGGCCTGGAGCCCGACATCGGCATTGCCCTCGGTGTCCGGGTACTGCAGAAGGGCCCCGAAGTACTCTCCGCCCTTCAGGTCGACGGTGGCCGGATCGCCGACCTCCACCTGCCAGCCGCGCCACCGCGCCCGGGTCCGGACCACGGCCAGGGTCTGGGGGTGACATCCCGCCGCCGCGAAGAACCGAACCGATTTCGAGCGCCGGGGCCGGGCGGCGTGAAGCACGGCCATGGCCTCGGCCGCGGCCGTGGCCTCGTCGAGGAGGGAGGCATTGGCCAGGGGCAGGGCGGTGAGGTCGATTACGGCGGTCTGGAAATTGAGCAGCGCCTCGAGGCGGCCCTGGGCGATCTCGGACTGGTACGGTGTGTACTGGGTGTACCAGGCCGGGTTCTCCAGCACGTTGCGCTGGATGACCGGCGGCGTGACGCAGCCGTGATAGCCCATGCCGATGTAGGAGCGGAAGCCGCCGTTCTCTCCGGCGAGCCGGCGCAGGCGGTGCAGCAGCTCCTGCTCGGAGATCGCCTCGGGGAGCTGCAACTCGCGGTGGGTGCGGATCGCCTCGGGCACGACCTCGGACACGAGGTCGTCGAGGCTGTGAAGGCCGAGAGCCGCCAGCATGTCCTCGATCTCGTGGTCCCGGGGGCCGATGTGCCGGTGGTGGAACCTGTGGGCCTCACACCGGCTCACCGGCGCTCCTCCTCGGGCGGCTGCCGCGCCGGGAACGGCGGCGGCGGACCCTTGACGGAACGAAGGGCAGGGACACAACCTCGGCGGCTACCGTCGTGCCGCGGATCTCCACTTCCAGCCTGGTCCCCGCGTCGGCGCGCCCGCTGGCCACGTAGCCCATGGCGATCCCGCGCCGCAGGACGGGAGAGTGAGTGCCGCTGGTCACGCGGCCGACCTGCACCCCGCCGGCTCTCAGCACCTGCCCGGCCCGGGGGATGCCCCGGTCGAGCAGGCCGAGGCCGACAAGCCGCCGTGAGAGGCCGGCATCGCTCTGGGCCCGCAGCGGCCCCCGGCCCGGGAACTCCCGCGGCTTGTCCAGGGCGAGGGCCCATGCCAGACCCGCTTCCAGGGGGCTCGTGTCCTCGGTCAGCTCGTGTCCGTAGAGGCAGAAGCCGGCTTCCAGGCGCAGCGAGTCCCGGGCCGCCAGGCCCACGGGGTGGGCGCCGGCCTCGAGCAGCCGCGACCAGAGGGCCGGGCCGTCGGCGGCGGGGCAGATGATCTCGAAACCATCCTCCCCGGTATAGCCGCTGCGGCTGACCAGCCAGTCGCCCGAGGCGCCCTCGGCCATGGTGAAACCGAAGAAGCCCAGGCCTCTGCAGAAGTCGTCGATGACGGAGGTGACCAGGCCTTCCGCCTTCGGCCCCTGGACGGCGATCATCGCCTGACTCCCGGTTCGTTCCTCCACCCGGGGGAGGGCGGACGGCAGACGCTCGAGGATCCAGGCGCGGTCGGACTCGGTGCGCGCCGCGTTGACGACGAGGAGGAACCCCTCCTCCGCGAGGCGGTACACGGCGAGATCGTCGAGGACCCCGCCCTGGTCATTGCACAGGACGGTGTAGGCCATGCGGCCGGGCGGCAACGGCTCGACGGCGCAGGGCAGCAGACCATCGAGGAACTCCGCCGACCCCGGGCCGGAGACGTACAGGCGCCCCATGTGGCTCACGTCGAAGAGGCCGGCACCCGTCCGGGTCTGTTGGTGCTCCCCCTGGATTCCGGTGTATTGGATCGGCATTTCCCAGCCCGCGAAATCGACGAGGCGGGCCCCGGCTCCATGATGTCGATCCCACAGGGGCGTCCTGCGACTCAAGCTTCCCTCCGGTCCTGCCGTTGCTCCAGGCCTTCCCAGACCCGCGCCGCCTGGCTGCGCAGGGACCCGAGATCGCCGTTGTTGCTCACCTCGTAGTCGACGGATCCCTCGGGAGTGTCGTTCTGCTGCAGGGCGCGGCGCTGGCGCACTTCCTCGGGGGCGAGTCCCCGCTTCCGGGCGACACGTTGCGTGGCGAGGCCGGACTCGGTATTGACCAGAATGACGGCGTCGAAGCGGTCCTGCAGACCCCACTCGAAGACCAGGGGCGCGTCTAGGAGGACGATCCCACCGCCCGCCTCGCCCTCCCGCAGAGCCTCCCAGATCCGGGGTTCCAACTCCGGTCTGACCAGCTCCTCCAGCCGCTGCCGGCCTTCCTCGTTGGCCAAGGCCCGCCGGGCGAGACCCCGGCGATCGAGCCTGCCTTCGCCGTCGAGCAGGTCCTCTCCGAAGGCCTCCGCCAGCCGGCAGCGCAGGTCTTCGCTCTCGTCGACGACCTGCCGCGCCAGCGCGTCGGCATCGATCCGGCGGGCGCCGAGGTCCTCGAGCATGGCGGCCAGGGTGGTCTTGCCCGCGCCCATGTTGCCGGTGACCGCCACCAGCATCTCAGCGCTCCTGGCGGCCGGCCTCACTTCCCCTTGAGATGGCGGAAGAACTCGGTGTCGGCGGGCTGGACGAGGACCGTGTTCTCCTGCAGCGACTTCTCATACGCCTCGAGAGTCCGGGTGAACTGGTAGAATCCGGTGGCGTTGCGGTAGGCCGCCGCGTAGATCGCCAGGGCCTCGGCGTCCCCCTGGCCCCGGATCCCCTGGGCCCGCTCGTAGGCCTCGGCAGCAATGGTGGCCGCCTCCAGATCGGTCTCGGCACGGATCTTCAGTGCCTCTTCCTCGCCCTCGGATCGGTAGGCCTTGGCCTCCCTGGCGCGTTCGGCCCGCATTCGATTGTAGACCGCCTGCTCGTTCTCCGGAGGAAGGTCCGCGCGCTTGATGCGCACGTCCAGGACCTCGATCCCGTAGACCTTCGCGGCCAGGTTCGCCCGCGCCCTCACGGAGTCCATGATCGCCTGGCGGTTGGTGGCCACCACCTCCGACAGGTCGTGCTGGCCGAGCTCCTTGCGCAACTCGGAGTAGATGACGTCGTCGAGCCGGGCCAGGGCCTCGTCTACGGTTCGCAGGGCCTGCATGAAGGTCAGGGCGTCGACGATCCGCCAGCGGGCGTAGTTGTCGATGATGAGGGTCTTCTTGTCCTTCGTGTAGATGGGGTCCGGGTTCGAGTCGTAGTCGAGGAGGCGGCGGTCGAAGAAGGTCGTCTTCTGGATCGGATCGGGCAGCTTGAAGTACAGCCCGGGCTCGGTGTTCACCTCAACGGGCTGCCCGAACTGGGTGACCACGACCTGCTCGACCTCGGTGACGGTGTAGAAGACGAGGTTGGCGCCGAAGAGGAGCAGCACGAGGGCGACGACGACACCGACGGCGTTGCGCATGGCGGCGGCCTCCCTATTCCGAGCGCGCCGGCTGCAGGCGCTCGAGGTTGATGAGGTTGAGGACGCCCTGGCCATCGGCGTCGATGATGTACTTCTGCAGCCCCGGCAGGATCCGCTCCATCGTCTCGATGTAGAGCCGCTTCTCGGTCACCTTGGGGGCTTTCACGTACTCGGCATGGATCGCCCGGAAGCGGTCGGCGTCGCCCTGGGAGCGGCGCACCCGCTCGACGGCGTAGGCCTCGGACTCCTTGATCATGCGCTCGGCCTCGCCCCGGGCCTTGGGGATTACGTCGTTCTGGTAGCCCCTGGCCTCGTTCACCAGCCGTTCCCGGTCTTCCTTGGCGCTGGCCACATCCTTGAAGGCCGCGTCCACCTGCTCGGGAGGGCCCACCGACTGCAGCTGCACGGACTCGACGGTGAGCCCGCAGCCGTAGGTCTGGAACAACTCCTGCAGCCTTTCCTTGATCGCGATCTGCACCTCCAGCTTGCCTTCCGTGAGAACCTCGTCGATGCCGCGTCGGCCCACGACCTGCCGCAGGGCGGCCTCGCAGGCGTCGTGGACAAGCCCCTCGCCTCCCCCTTCGAAAGCGCCCAGGCCCCGCACCTGAAACAGGGCATCGACGACGTTGCTCACCTTGTACTGCACGACGAGCTCGACGTTGACGATGTTGAGATCGCCCGTGAGCATGAGCGACTCGTTGGGCCGCTGCCGGTAGCGCGCCGGAGGACCCGGGTCGATGGTGCGGAAGCCGATCTCCTCCCGGTAGACCCGCGTCACCGAGCGGATGATTTGCATCTCGATCGGCGAGGGCAGACGGTAGTGCAGGCCCGGGTTGACTACCCTCTGCACCTTGCCGAAGCGCAGGATCACCGCTTTCTCGTCGGGATCGACGGTGTAGATCCCGCTGGCCAGCCACAGGACGGCGAGGACGGCGAGGACGAGGTACACCGTGCACGGGCTGAAGCGCAGGTTCTGCACGGGAGACTTGGGGAAATCGAACTGTTGAGGCATGGCTACCGTCCGTTCAGGGTCCCTCCTCCTCCGCGAGGAGGCCGAGGGACTCGATGCCTGTCAGGGTGCAGTTCCGCGACGCGGCCCGAATCGCGCGGTCCAGGGCCTGCGGGACCGTCCCGCCTGCCAGCAGACCCGCCGCCATGGCCGCCAGGAAGACATCCCCGCAGCCCGTGGGATCGACCGGGAGGCCCTCGGGCACCGCCTGCGCCGGTCGGCGAAGGCGGCGAACCCCGCCGTCGGAGGCCCGCCAGGCGCAGAGCGCGCCCCGTTCACCCAAAGTAATCACGGCAACCTTCGGTCCCAGGTCCAGAAGGGAGACGGCCCACTCCTGCAACTCCTCAGCAGGGGCTCCCAGGGTACGGGCCTCCAACTCGTTCATCTGAATCAGGTCGGCCATCGACGCCCAGAGGGGCCAGAGAGGTGGGGGACGCGGGTGTCGGCGGCCCTCCGCGTCCCTCGCCAGGGTCAGGCTGTGGACATCCATCAGGATCGGACCGTCAACGATGCGCCGGAGGCCGCGAAGGGTGTCCGGCTCGAGCTCGAACCCGGTGATGAAGTTGACGAGCAGGGCGTCGAGAGAGGAGTTCGAGCAAGGCAGGTCGGCTGGTGCGAGGGGCGGCACGTCCCCCCGGAGACGTTCGCTCTTGCGCCCGGCGCTGTCATAGCGGATCTCGCAGCGAAAGCCCGGACCGTCTAGCCGCCGCAGTCCCCCCAGTGAGACCTCGGGACAGGCTCCCAGGAGAGCCTCAACCCTCGGCTCGATCTCCCGCGGGAGCCGTGCGAAGGGCCGGGTGCGCAGCCGCCCCTGCCCGAGGTGGGCCAGGGCACAAGCGGTGAACAGGATTCCGCCCAGGCTGTCGCTGCTTCGGCCGTCGGGATGGTGAATCGTGTCGAGGTTGATGCTGCCGATGACCCCGACCTCCGGCATCGCTCCCCCCGGCGGAAACCCGGCGGCCTGCCGCCATCCGGTGCCACGGGCGGTCCCGGGATCAGCCATGGCCGGCTTTGACCTTTGGGCGATGGACCCCTATGCTCCCTCTCATGGCGATCGTACCTGTTGTCATCGAGCAGACGGGCCGCGGCGAGCGGGCCTACGACATCTTCTCGCGGCTCCTCAAGGAACGGATCATCTTCATCGGGTCGGTGATCGACGACGCCGAAGCCAACCTGATCATCGCCCAGTTGCTCTTCCTGGCCTCCGAGGACCCAAAGAAGGACATCTCCCTCTACATCAACAGCCCCGGAGGCCTGATCACCTCGGGCCTGGCGATCTACGACACGATTCAGCACATCCCCTGCGACGTGGCCACCCTCTGCGTCGGCCAGGCCTACAGCATGTCGGCCATCCTGCTGTCCGGCGGCACCCAGGGAAAGCGCCACGCCCTGCCCCATTCGCGGGTGATGCTCCACCAGCCCTGGGGAGGCGTGGGCGGCCAGGCCGCCGACGTGGAGATCCACGCGCGCGAGATCATGGAGTGGCGCCGCCGGCTCAACCAGATCCTCGTGGAGCACACCGGCAAGGACAGGGAGACGATCGACCAGGTCACCGACCGCAGCTACTACCTGTCGCCCCAGGAGGCCCGAGACTTCGGCCTGATCGACGGAGTCTTCCAGTCGGCAGCCGAGGCCGGCGCCGCCGAGCTCGTCCCCGCCTGACCTGCCCTCAGAAGGCGGCGACCTCCCCGATCCGCCGCGCTCCGCAGAGGAGCATCACCAGGCGGTCGAAGCCGAGGGCCACTCCCGAGGCCTCCGGCATCGATGTGAGATCCCGCAGGAACTCCTCGTCCAGGGGCAGTTCCCGCCGCTTCTCCCGCCGCCGCCGCAGTCGCTCCACGCGGAAGCGCCGTCTCTGCTGCCTGGCGTCGGTCAACTCGCCGAACCCGTTGGCGAGCTCGAGTCCGCCGGCATAGGACTCGAAGCGCTCCGACACCCGGGGGTCCTTCCCGTCGAGACGGGCCAGAGCCGCCAACTGCGCGGGATAGGCGGTCAGGTGAACGCCCTGCCCCATGTTGGCGAGGGCTGGCTCGACGCGCTCCACCAGCAGCTTGTGGAAGACGGTCTCCCACTCGTCGCCATCCTCGACGCTGGTGCACCCGGCTGCGCGGGCGCCCTCCCGCAGCGACCTGGCGCCGCCGTCGAGGAGACAGTCCCGGGGGATCCCGGCGTGACGCTCGAAGGCGGCGGCCACCGTGAGCCGCGGCCAGGGTGGGGTCAGGTCCACGGGGGCGCCGGCGGGGCTGCGGCCGCAGGATCCGCCGTTGACCTTGCGGGCGGCCTTCGACAGGAGACCCTCCACGTCGGCCAGGATCCGGTCGGGGCCCGCATGCGCCCGGTACCACTCCACCATGACGAACTCCGGCCGGTGGCTCGGAGAGTGCTCGCCGCCGCGGAAGCAGCGGCAGATCTGGTAGATCTTCGGGGGGCTCCCCAGAGCCAGCAGACGCTTCATGTGGTACTCGGGAGAGGTGATCAGCCAGCCGGCGCCGCCGCCGAGGCCGACGGGCTCCAAGTGGGCGTCGAGGGCGGGCGCCGGCACGGCGGCGGGCGTCTCGACCTCGACGAAACCCTGGTGCCTGAAGTACTCACGAACCGCCTCAAGGACCGAGTGCCTCAAGGAGAGGAGCTGACCCAGACTTTCGCGGGACCTGGACTCGCCGGCCGGGCCTCGGATCATCTCGAGTGCGGAGCTGCCGGTCCGAGGGGGTCGGATGGCGGCCGGAGAACGACGGTCAGGCCCGCTTCTTCCGGTAGACGAAGGTGGGCGGGCCCTTGTGCTGGATGAAGTCGGCGGTGATGATGCACTCCTTGACCTCGTTCCTCGAGGGTAACTCGAACATGATCTCGTACATCGCCGTCTCCAGGACCGCCCGCAGACCCCTGGCGCCCATGGACTTCTCCTGCGAGAGCTCGACCACCTTGCGCAAGGCCTCGTCCTCGAAACTGAGACCCAGACCATCCATCTCGAAGAGCTTCTTGTACTGGCGGACGAGGGCGTTCTTCGGCTTCTCGAGGATTTCGAGGAGGGCGTAGTCGCTCAGGGGGTGAAGGGTGCTGATCACCGGGAGGCGCCCGATCAACTCGGGGATCAGCCCGTACTGGATGAGGTCCTCCGGCTCCACCCGCGACAGCAGTTGGCCAGCGTCGAGCTCGTCCTTCGCCTCGTGCTGGACGCCGAACCCCATGGCGCGGCTGCCGATTCGGGAGGAGATGATCTTGTCGAGCCCGTCGAAGGCACCGCCGCAGATGAACAGGATGTTCCGTGTGTTGATCTGTACGAGGGGCTGTTCCGGATGCTTGCGCCCACCCTTCGGGGGCACTCCCGAAACCGTGCCCTCCAGAATCTTGAGCAGCTCCTGCTGCACCCCCTCCCCCGACACGTCCCTGGTGATCGACGGGTTGCCCGACTTGCGCGCCACCTTGTCGATCTCGTCGATGAAGAGGATGCCGCGCTCCGCCTGCGCCACGTCGTAGTCGGCGGACTGGAGGATGCGGACCAGGATGTTCTCCACGTCCTCACCGACGTACCCGGCCTCGGTGAGGACCGTGGCATCGACGATGGCAAAGGGAACCTGGAGTATCCGGGCAAGAGACTCGGCCAGCAGCGTCTTGCCGGTGCCGGTGGGTCCGATGAGCAGGATGTTGCTCTTGGACAACTCCACATCGGAGCCGCCCGAGTTCACCCTCTTGTAGTGGTTGTATACGGCCACGGAGAGGGCCTTCTTGGACCGTTCCTGGCCGATGATGTGTTCGTCCAGCTGGCCCTTGAGTTCCGCGGGCTTCGGCAGAGGATCGCCGTTGAGGCTGGGCTTCTGCTTGTCCTCCTCCTCCAGCACCTCGTTGCACAACGAAACGCACTCGTTGCAGATGTGCACGGAGGAAGGGCCGGTGACGATCTTGTCGACCTGCCCCACGCCTTTGCCGCAGAATGCGCAGCTGACGGTCTTCTTCAGCACCGCGTCCCCTCCGGGCCGCGCTCAGCTCGGAGCCGGGGCCGACTCGTCGTCCTCTCCGTCCTGTGCGGCTCCAGCCTCGGCGGCTTCGGCCACGGGCAGGGCGGCGTCCGTCTTCTCTTCCTCGGAAGATTCCGAAGCCACTGCAGACTCCGTCTCGCTCAACTCTCCGGACTCCTCGTCGAGCCCTCCGAGTTCCTGAGCCTCCGCCTCCTGACCTGCGACGCGCGTGGCGTCCTCGGAAGACTCTCCGGAGCCGGGCTTCATCACGTTGATCGCTTGGAAACCCTTGGCCGTCTTGGTGACCATGAACTCCACCTCGTCGCCCTGGGTCAGACTGCGGTCCCAGGAGGAAATATCGCGCCAATGCACGAAGACATCGGTGTCGGCCGCCGTAGAGATGAATCCGTATCCCTTGTCGTTGTTGAACCACTTGACGGCACCTCGGATCCAGGTGTTCTCCTCAAGGCCCTCGCCGCGTCCGCGGGGCGCGGAAGCCTCGGGCCTTCCGGGCCTTGAGGACGGCGTCTGGGCAGGGGCTGGAGCCGCCTTCCCTCCCTCGACCTCCACGACGCGGTCGAGCATCTGCCGCCGGACCGATTCGCCACCGCTGCCGTCGAGAAGCCACTCGAGGCTCGTGAACAGACCGATGACATAGGAACTGTCGGCCCCGTACAGGCGGCGGGCCTGGACGATCCGATCTGCGATGGATGAGATGTTACCGTGATTGATCTGCAGGGATGCCAAACGATCACCCTCCTCCCCTGACCCAAGTCAATCCGGCGGGGCCCGCCGCCGGCCTGGCACTGGAATCGACCGATATGTGAGCCGGTCATCGAATCACTCTAAGTACCCACACGGCTGTTCCATTGTCAACTCTGGGAGACTCTGCTCCAGGTCGCCCCCCGGACGTCGGGTCGCGGGAGCCCGGAGATCCGGTACCCCCGGACTCCCTCGTGGAACCTCTGGACGCTGACCTTGAGGATTCCGGTGGCGGGAACGGCGATCAGCATGCCGACCACACCCCCGAACTCGCTGCCCATCATCACCACCGTCAGCACCACCAGGGGATGGAGGGCGACACTGCGGGCGACGACGATAGGCTGCACCAGCACGTTGTCGACGATCTGGATGCACAGGAACAGCAGGACCACCTTGGCCACCATCGCGCCGCCGCTCGCCGTGGCCAGAGCCACCCCGGTGGCCGAAGCGATGCCGATGACCGGCCCCAGGTAGGGGATCATGTTCGCCAGGCCCGCGGCGATGCCCACGGGAATTGCGTACGGCAGCTCAAGAAGGATCAAGCCCGTCACCGAGAGGAAGGCGACGACGGAGACGGCGAGAAGCTGTCCGCGTATATACCCGCCGATGGAGTGGTTGATGGAGTGCACGAGGTTGAGGGTCATCTCGAAGTAGGCGTTGGGGACCATCTCGACCAGGGCACGGGTGATCCGCCGTCCTTCCTTGAGGAAGAAGAAGGCCACGAAGGGAACCAAGACCAGGAGCATGACGCCCGAGACGAAACCACTGAGCAGCCGGGTCGTCACCGAGCCGCTGAGGAACCTCGTCGTGCGCTCGAAGAGAACGTCGACGAGTTGGTGGCTGTGGGTCGTGACCCATGTGGTGGCGGCGGCCATCGACTCCTCCCCGAAGCCGAGGTAGCGGCCGAGTCTCCAGGTCTTGGAGGTGATCCGCCTGACGAGGTGGGGGCCTGCCAGGCCGAAATCGAGACCTCCCGCCGAGAGGGTCCACTCGCCCAGGGGCCTGGCACCTCCGTGGCGTCGCTCCCAGGCGCCCTTCTGATCTCCCCTCTCCATCAGATTGCCGCGCAGAGGTATCGCATGAGGGGTGCCGGCCAGGCCCTCCAGGACGAGGGCGCCCGCATGTTCGGCAACGTCGAGTGGAGCGAATTCAACCCTCAGGGCCGTCTGCTGTCCCGGCTCCAGAAAGAGCTTTCCGTCCGCCGGGTCGAGAAGGACGAAGGGGTTGGTCTCGCCCTCCGACCGGATGGTGGCCCGCGCGGAGAGGGCCTGGTCCGCCCGTCCCGTTATGGTGATCGTGGACTGGACGCGCTCCGGCCGCAGCAGGTCTTCGTAGAGATCGATCATCTCCCCGGTCATGCGCTTGCCGAGGGTGACCATCCCGAAGGCCAGCACGGCGAAGGTCGCGAGGAAGATCAGCAGGATGCTGGGCACGCGTCTCAGCCCCCGAGCCTCCATACCATCCACCAACGGCGTCAGGACGTAGGCGAGGACGAAGGCGAGCACGAAGGGAGCCAGGATGCCCCGAAGGAGGTATACCAGCCACAGGGCCAGGAGGGCCGTGAGGATGGCCGCCAGCAGCGCGATCCTCGGACCGGAAAGGGAGCCCATGTTCAGCCCTCGGCCGGCGGCTCCTCGCCGGCCCCGGCTCCGTCCGCCGGCTCGCCGGAATCAGCCTCCGCCTCGAGCCGGCGCACCCTCTGCCGGGCCTCCCGCAGCAAGCGGTTGGTCTGGCGCAGCCGTACCGCGGCCATGCGCGAGAGCTGCATCACGACCTTTACTCCGATGCGAGGCTGGCTCTTGATCAGCTGGAGCAGCTCGGGACGGTAGAGCCCCACGACCCTGGTCGACTGCCGGGCCACCGCGGAGGCGGTGCGGGGCGACTCGTCGAGGAGCACCTGGTCTCCGAAGAAGTCCCCCTCACCGAAGGTGGCGACTTCGACGGCGGCGCCGTCCGCCTCCTCCTGGAGGACCGCCACCTCTCCGGAGAGGATGACATACATCCCGACCCCCGGGTCCCCCGCTCTGACGATGGTCTCCTCCGCGGAATAGGTGCGCGGATGGAGGACTTCGCGGACGCGCTCGAACTCCCGGCGGCTCAGATCCTGAAAGACCGGAACCTTGGACAACACTTCGTAGAGTTCGTCACCGTCGCGGTCCCGGCGGCGGAAGAGGTTACTCCAGAAGGGGTCCGGGGGCATGGGACGGGTCGGCGAAATCGGTTCGTGCCGCGAGGAGATCAGGCCAGGACGGCGTCCAGCTTCTCGCTGATCTGCACCTTGGGAACGGCGCCGATGACCTGATCGGCGACCTTTCCCTCGCGAAAGATGAGCAGGGTGGGAATGCTGCGGATTCCGTATTCCTGTGCCGTCCTCTGTGCCGAGTCGACATCGAGCTTGCCGACCTTGGCACGGCCGTCGTATTCGCCCGCCAGCTCCTCGACAATGGGCGAGACCATCCGGCACGGCCCGCACCAAGTCGCCCAGAAGTCGACGAGCACGGGCCGGTCGGACTCAAGGACTTCGGATGCGAAGTTGTCGTCGGTCAGGACGATCGGATCGGCCATCGAACCTCCAGTTGGGTAAGTCAGTGTTTATCCGTCACTTACTGTCAGTGCCCAATATACTGGGGAGCGTCTTTCCGTGTCAACCCAGGGGTTGTGCCCGGCCGGGGTGGGACCAGGGCCGCCAGACAGAGGTCCAGCACCGCCCGGGAACGCGTTCTGCCTCCTCCGCCCTTGAGCAGATCGTCGGTCCGGCGCAGCGCGCTCAGCCCCCGCCAGAGGGCGAGGGACGAGAATCGGCGGGCCTGTTGCCGGTAGGACTCCAGGAAGAAGGGCGCGACTCCCAAGCTGCGCGCCATCCGATCCTTCGGCAGCCCCTCTTTCTCGAGCTGCTGGGTGCGAAGCAGCAGCTGCAGATGGCGGGCCATGAGCGGCAGGATGCGGTTCGGCTCCTCGCCCTGCTCCAGCAGCGCATGCAGCAGCCCCGCCGCACCCCGGCGGTCCGCCCGGCCCACGGCATCGGTGAAGTCGAAGACACTCTCGCCCCGGGTGCCCACAAGGGCTTCCACGTCCTCATCCTTGACGGCCCCGGCCCCGCCGACGAACAGAGATAGCTTGTCGAGCTCATTGGCCAGCTCCGCCAACTGGGTTCCCACGTACATCCCCAGTCGCTCCACGGCGCCGGCGGAAGGCTGCAGGTTCCGCTCGGCCGCCATCTCCCGGATCACCTCCGGCAACTGGTTGTCGTAGGGAACCCGGAACTCACAGCCGATCCCCTGTTTCGCCAGTTGCGAAAAAAAGCGGCGGCGCATGTCGACCTTGCCGCCCACGGCGAGCAGGACCGAGCTCTCGGAGGGGTCTTCGACGATCGGCTCGAGGGCCTTGCACAACGGTGGAGTCAGGCGCTCGACGTTGCGCAGGGCCACCACCCGGTGGGTCGCCATCATCGGGTAGGAGTAGTAGACGTCGAGCAGCCTTTGCGGATCGAGAGCGTCGCCATGGAACCGGTCGACGTTGAAGTCGGCCGCCGCATCGGGACGGAGACGTTCCATGAGCCACTCATACAGGCCATCGCGGCGGTAGGCTTCCTCGCCGTGGAGCAGGTAGAAGGGCGCCCCATCGCCGTTCTCGACATGGTGGCGCACGGCCTCCGGATTCCATCGAGAGGAGCGAGAACGCCTGGCCGCGCTCACCGCCCCTCCTCCTTCGGGGACGGGTCCGCCGCATCCTCGAACTCGGCCTCCACGACGCGGCGTCGGTCGAGGGTTGCGCGGGCCCTCCGGGCATCGTCGGGCTCCGACCGGCCGATGGACCGGATCAGGCGATAGCCAAGCCCGCAGAGGAGACCGAAGAGAAGGAGCTTGATCAACGTGAGTTCTTGTGAGGGACGAGGGGGCCGGTGGGCAAACTACCGGGGTGTGCGGCGGGGGTCAACAAGGGGGAGGGCCGATCCCACGCTTTCCGGAAGACCCGGCGATCAGCGCGACCGGCGCTTCCCGGCCCGGCCCCCGCCCCTTCGAGCCGACCGGAGTCCCTGGCGCGCCGCCCGGGCGGAGGCGCGGCGATCGCCGCGGCCCCCCGGGCGCGCCTCACGCGTGCGCTTCGACCTCCCGTCCCCACGGACATCGAGAACCTGGAGGTCCATCCGCCGCGAGGAGGGCTCGACCCGCTCCACCCGTACCCGCACGGACGTGCCGATGCCGAGGACGAGGCCGGTGCGGCGCCCCCGCAGTCGGTGGCGCAACTCGTCGAACTCGAAGTCGTCGCCGGGGAGCAGGCGCCGGGGGCAGAACCCCTCCACCAGCCACTTGTCCAGCTCGATGAATAGGCCGGCGCCCACCACCCCCGACACGATCCCGTCCACCTCCTCCCCCAGGCGCCGGGCCATGAACCGCAACTGCTTGATCCGCCTGTAGTCGCGCTCGGCCGCCTCCGCCCTCCGTTCGCAGTGACTGGTCCACTCGCCGAGCCACTCCAGGTCCTCCGCGTGCGGCGCCTCGGCCTCGAGGAGATGGTCTTTCAGGAGGCGGTGGACGAGCAGGTCGGGATAACGGCGGATCGGAGAGGTGAAGTGGAGGTAGGGCTCAACGGCGAGCCCGAAGTGGGCGCTGGAGGAGGCGGCGTATCGAGCCCGCATCATGGAGCGCAGCATCAACTGGCCGAGGAGCCCGGAGTCGCGACGACCCCGCAGGGCCTCCAGGGTGTGCTGCAGTTGAGCACTGCTTACGGATCCCGAAGGAGGCAGCCGGCGGCCGAGGGATCCGGCCAGCGTGCGGAAGCGTTCGAGCTTCTCCGGGTCCGGTGGATCGTGGACCCTGTAGAGAACGGGAAGACCGGCGTCGAGAGCCCTCGAGGCGACGGCCTCGTTGGCGGCCAGCATGCACTCCTCGACGAGCCGGTGGCTGCGCCCTCGAAGACCACGGGCGAGGCGGACCGGCACGCCGTCGCCGCCGACCTCGACGACCGCTTCGGGGAGGTCGAAGTCGATGGCTCCGCGATCCAGCCGCCGCGCCCGCAGGCGCTCCGCGAGGTCGCACATCTCCCTCAGGAGATCCCGATGGCCAGCGGCGCAACCGGCTGCGGGGCCGTCCTCGAGGGCGGGCTCGACCTCGGCATAGGTCAACCGTGCTGCCGACCGGACCACCGACAGATGGAAGCGGCTCTCGAGAACCCTCCCGGCTCCATCGATGTCGAGGAACACGCTGACGGCGAGCCTGTCCTTCCCCGGAGCCAGGCTGCAGAGGCCGGTGGCCACTCCCGAGGGAAGCATGTGGATGACCCGGTCGAGGAGGTAGACGGAGCTTCCCCGCTCCCGGGCCTGCCCGTCGATGGCGCCGCCCCGAGGGACGTAGTGGGCCACGTCTGCGATGTGTACACCGAGACGCTGGCAACCATCGGGAAGGGGCTCGAGGGAGAGGGCGTCGTCATAGTCCCGCGCCTCCTCCGGGTCCACCGTCAGGACCGTCAGGTCCCGGAGGTCGAGGCGCCGCTCCAGCTCCCGCTCGCGATCCACCCCGGCATCCGCCAACAGTGCCCCCGCCTCGGCCTCGGCCCGGGGATCCGCCGCGGTCGGGATCCCGTGGGCGGCGGTGGCGGCCTCGAGGTCGTGGCGGGGATCTTCGGGGCTGCCGATCACACGGTCGAGGCGGCCCCGGACCGGCGGCCCCGCCGCGGCCTCCACCTCCACCACGACGAGATCACCCTCCCCCGGGGGATCGGCCGTGGCTTCGTCGAGATGGATCAGGGAGTCGGCGGTGGCGACCGCGCCGTGGCGGCCACGGCGGCGGTAGGTCCCCACCCTCGGGTGCGGAGCCGCCGCACGGGTGCCGGCGATGCGCCCACGGGGCCGCTTGCCCCCCTGGCCTGCCTCGGTGATCTCCACCTCCACCCAGTCCCCATCGACTGCACCGGACAGGGCCTCGGCGGAGACGAAGAGATCGGGCTGACCGCTGCGGGACACGAGGCCGAAACCCCGCGCATGGATGGAGAGGCGCCCCCAGGACCTTCGGGTGGAGGCGGCCAGGACATAGCGCTGCCGACCGGCGCGCCTGACCTCGCCCCTCTCCTCCAGATCCCGCATGACCCCCCGGAAGAACCGGTACTCGTGCCTTCCCACGCCGAGGCGCCGGGCGAGGTCCTTCAGCTTGGCGGGCCGGTAGTCGTCACCCGAGAGGTGCGAGAGGATCTGTTCACGGAGACGAATCTCGGGGGAGGGCATCACCAGACACGGCAAAAGAAGAGGGCGCCCCGGACCGGCCGGGTCACCCTCCAAGTGAGCTCGCCGAGGTCGCCGCGACCGGCCTTCAGTCCTGGCCGGGCCAGGCCAGGCCGGTCTCCCCGGGACGGTCTGCCTCCGCCCAGAGCTTGTCCAGGTTGTTCACGTGCACCACGTAGCCCTCCTCGACCAGGTCGATCTGGCGCAGCCCGCTGATTGTGAAGGTCGGGAAGTCCGGCTCCACAAGCTTGGTCAGCGAGGATTGGAGATCCCGCTTCAAGGCGTTGTGTCCCGCCTTGATGAACTTGTCCCTCGTGTGCCCGAAACCTTCCATGTCGGCCAGGTAGGCCTCGATCGTCTCCCGCAGCCCGGCCGCCTTGCTCGGCTGGTCCGACTTCAGATAGAAACGGTACTCAACGAGCTTCTGGTTGTATTGGTCCATCTGCTTCAGCTGCTCGACGTACGGTCCCAACTCGTCCACTTCCTCGCCGCACCCCGCCACGGCGAAGGCTACCAGGAACACCCTTGCTGCTGCGCCTGCGCAACTCATCTCTCGCCCCCTTCGGGTGGTTGCCTCGCCGGAAGCACCGGCCGACCCAGTCGAAGCCGGAGCCTCTGGACCTGCCAGGTCCACGGTGGAGAAACAGGACAGTTCCCCTGGACCCGTCAAGGGAGACGGGCTCAGGGGGAGGACCGGCGAGTCCGCATGACGGACCGGCCCCCATGTCATCACTCCCGGAGTTGGCAGAGGATGTCCTCTCGGAGTCGGCCATTCGTCGACACGCCGTCCCCGCCGTGGATCGTGGGTTGGCCACGCCAGTCGGTGAAGGAGCCGCCCGCCTCCGCCAGAATCACCGGAAGGGGCCCGCAGTCCCAGGGACTGATGATGGGATCCAGCATCGCCTCGGCGCGTCCCGTGGCCACGAGGACATGTCCGTAGCAGTCCCCCCACCCCCTCTCGAGGCGGGCCCGGCTTGCGAGGGCTTCCCAAGGGCCCTGACGGCCGCCCTCGGCGAAGCTCCGGGCGGAGGTGTAGCAGATCGATGCATCGGACAGTCGGCCCACCGCCGAGACCCGGGCGCGGCGCCCGTTCCAGAAGCAGCCCTCGCCCCTGGAGGCGCACACCATCTCGTCCAGGGCGGGAAGGTATACGGCCCCCGCCAGGCAGGTGTCGCGGGGCCCCTCCAGCCCGATCAGAACCCCGAAGAGAGGCACCCCTGAGACGAAGGATTTCGTGCCGTCGATGGGGTCCACGTACCACGTTCGACCCGACCTGGACTCGACGGGGTCGAACTCCTCGCCCACGATCCCGTCGTCGGGGTACGAGGCCTGGAGCCCCTGACGGATGATCGCCTCCGCCTCCCGGTCCGCCGCGGTCACCGGGGACTCGTCCTCCTTGAGCTCGGCCACGACGCCGGTCTGGTAGTGCCGCAAGGTCAACCGCCCCGCCCTCCAGGCGAGGTCGACGGCCACCTCCATCTCCGGGCGCCAGCTCCCGCTCATGGCCGCGCCGGGAAGACCACCTTCGTCCAGATCTCCGGGGTCATGGCCTCTCTTCCCTCCATCCTTCCTCGCCCGCGGTCTGAGCGGAGGCCAGGACCGCCCGGACGCGGTTGCGAAACAGCTTGATCCGGTCCTCTACCTCCTCGATGGAACGCAGCAGTTCCTCCTCGACACCTGTGTCGGCAGACACGGTTCCGTCTCCTCGTTGTGGACATCGGGGAACGGGTCGGCGACCGGCTCGGGGGAGAGCCGCAGCCGACGGCAGGGAGGGTCGAACGGTCAGCGCGGCAGTCCTTCCGGGCCGCGCCAGGGGATCGGGCCTCAAGCCCGGCTGTACGTGCGCAACTGATCGCAGCGGCTGGGGTGCCGCAGGCGATGCAGAGCCTTCTCCTTGATCTGGCGAACCCGCTCCCTCGTCAGATCGAAGCGTGCGCCGATCTGATCGAGGGTCATCGGTTCCTCGCCGTCGAGACCGAAGTAGAGCCGCAGGATCTCGGCTTCACGGCTGAGCAGACTTCCCAGGGCGCTGTCGATCTGGCCGCGCAGACACCCTTTCATCACCTCGATCTCCGGCGACTCCTGACGGTCGTCGGGAAGCACGTCGAGGAGACTCTGCTCCTCCTCCTCGCGGAAGGTCGCATCGAGAGACCGTACCCGGCGACCGCAGAGGATCGTCTCCTTCACCTCCTCCACCGGCACGTTCAACTCGGCGGCAATGTCCTCCGGCTCGGGAGCGTCGGACCGCTGCTGCATGAGCTGGCGCGAGGCCTTGGAGATCTTGTAGAGCAGGCCGATCTTGTTGAGGGGCATGCGAACAGTGCGCGCCTGCTCGGCGAGGGTTTGCAGAATCGCCTGGCGAATCCACCAGACGGCGTAGGAGATGAACTTGAAGCCCTTCTCCTCGTCGAAACGCTCGGCTGCGGTGATCAGACCCATGTTGCCCGCGCTGATCAGATCGGCGAGGGGTACTCCGCGGTTCTGATACTCCTTGGCCACGCTGACCACGAAGCGCAGGTTGGCTTCCACAAGAGCGTTGCGCGCACTCTCGTCACCGGCCTTGATCCTCCGGGCCAGCGCCACCTCTTCGCCCGCGGAAAGAGGCTTGGAGTTGGAGATCTCCCCGAGATAGCTGCCGAGGGAGTCCTCCATGTCCCAGAAGGGAGCCTTCGCTTGCTCGGCCATGGCCTCGCCTGTGGGCCGGAGCCGGCGACACGACAGCCGGACCCGGCGTGGTACCTAATGATAGGTGGGCGGCCCGGGCAAAATTTAGACGGCTCTGCGAAAGGCTGTCAAGCTTCCGCGGAACCCGGGCCGGCGGCCCGTCAGGGAGGTCGGGCGTCTGACTCGGGGCCCTTCAAGGCACCGCTCTGAGCCCGTATCAGCCGCTCGATCCCCGAAGCGCACAACTCGATCAGGTGGGCGCACTCCCGGCGTTTCAGGGGTGAACCCTCGGCCGTCGCCTGGACTTCGACGATCTCGCCGTCGGCGGTCATCACCGCGTTGAGGTCGGTATCGGCCGAGGCGTCCTCCACATAGCACAGATCCAGCATCGGGGAGCCTCGCACGATCCCGGCGCTCACGGCCGCCAGCTGGGTGGTCACAGGATCGGCGGGCAACTCGCCGTCGGCCCGCCATCGCCGGACCGCGAGGCGAAGGGCCACGAAGGCGCCCGTGATCGCCGCGGTGCGGGTTCCCCCGTCCGCCTGCAGCACGTCGCAGTCGATGTATACGGTGCGCTCGCCGAGAACGGACAGATCGACGGCGGCCCTCAGGGAGCGTCCGATGAGCCGCTGGATCTCGCGTGAGCGGCTGTTCGGCCGCCCGGTGGAGGTCTCCCGGGTGATCCGCTGCGGCGAGGAGCCGGGCAGCATACCGTACTCGGCGGTCAGCCAGCCCTTGCCCCGTCCGATGAGAAAGGGGGGTACCCGGTTCTCGAGGGAGGCCGTGCACATCACCCGGGTCCGGCCCATCTCCATCAGCACCGCCCCGGGGGCTGTGTCGACGAAACCGGGGGTGATGCGCACCGGGCGCAGTTGATCCGGCTCCCGTCCGTCGGCCCGGCGGGAACCGGTCACGACTCCATGTACGAGCGGTAGTCCTGCCCCTTCATGTCGACGACGTAGCACATCTCCACCAGGCGCGACAGGATTCGCCCACCCTCGGGCTCGCCCATCTCCTGGCGCGACTGGTTGGTGGTCACGATGGTGAAACGTTCCTCGCCGTAGCGGGCGTCGACGAGATCGTAGAGCATCTCCTTCTCCCAATCGGTGCCGCGCTCGACGCCGAAATCATCGAGCACCAGATAGGGGATATTGCACAGTTCCTCGATGATCTGCCAGGTGCGGCCGTAGTGCTCGCTCTCCTGGGAGTAGGTGGCGCGCACCTTCTGGAAGTAACGCGACAGGTTGACGAAGCGACCGGCGCGGGCCCTTCGGAGCAACACCTCGTTGAGCAGGATGCAGGCCAGAAGGCTCTTGCCCGTGCCGGGCGGCCCGTGCAAGAGGTAGCCGCGCCGGGGATCGCGGTCGTCGTTCACCAAGGCGGTAAGGTAGTCGAGGACGGGCCGTACCCGGCGCTCCACCAACAGAGCGGTACCGTCGGGAGCCACGGCCTGGAAGTCGCCCCGGAACTTGAAACGAAAGCGGGTCGGCACCTCGGCCTCGCGGAACAGGCTCTTCACGTGGGCCAGACGGCGGCGGGCGGTATGGCAGGGACACCACCTGCGCTGGGAGTTGTCGTCCCAGAACTGGTAGGGCGGGCGGCCCTGGCATCGGCACACGTCGGATATGCACGAGCACAGGACCAGATCTCCGAACCGGCCGACCTCCACCTCGCCGTCGTAGCGCACACCGTGACCGCCGCAAACGGAGCACGGCTCGGGCGGCTGCGTCATCCTCCGTCCCTCGCGGCCAGAGCCCTGTCGACGGCGAGCTTCGCGTCGCGCCGGGCGATCTCCCGGCGCCGATCGTACTGACGCTTGCCGCGCACCACGCCGACCTCCACCTTGGCCCGACCACCCTGGAAGAACAGCCGGAGAGGAACCATGGTGAGCCCCCTCTCCTCGGTGCGGACGCCCAATCGACGGATCTCGGCCCGGTGGAGAAGCAGCTTCCGGGACCTGCCGGGATCGTGGTTGGCGCGGTTGCCCCCGGCATAGGGCTCGATCCGGACCCCGTGCAGGAAGACCTCCCCGTTCTCGATTCGGGCGTACCCGTCGCTCAGGTTGGCGTCCCCTTTGCGCAGGGACTTGACCTCCGTGCCCACCAGAACCAGACCCGCCACCACGGTGTCAAGGATCTCGTAGTCGTGCCGCGCGCGCCGGTTCCTCGCCACGAGGTGAAGGCCCCCTGCCGGGGTGCTGTGATCCTCCCTGCTCGGCATCCCTGTCTCCTTGACGGGAAGGGCGTCGGATCTAAGTTACGATGGTTCCCGTGCGGAGTGCCGATGTGGCGAAATTGGTAGACGCGCTGCGTTCAGGGCGCAGTGGGGATTTCCCCGTGGGGGTTCGAGTCCCTCCATCGGCACCAGGAATCGAACAAAGCGGCGGTCCGGAGTGGACCGCCGCTTTTTGTTTCGGGCTCGACAATCTACCCGAAACCACGAAGCCATGCAAGTTGACGAGCAGTTTAGGTATGATGTTATTTGATTGCCACTCAACATCTTGAGACAATCAACCTCATCCCAATCAGGAAGGATGACCACCCATGGCCGTGCTCCTGCACACCCGCGTCCGAGTCAGCGACCTGGACCGCTCTATCGACTGGTACTGCAAGCATCTGGGTTTCGAGGTCCTCAGCCGCACGGACAAGTCCCCCGCGGGCAATCACATCGCTCACCTCGAGCTGCCGGGCAACGACCACACACTCGAGTTTACCTGGTCGCCCGAGTATGTGCTGAAGGTCCCCGAGGACCTGCTTCATTTCGCTATCGGCGTGCCGAATCTGATCGATTTCTGCGACCGGCTGGAGAAGGACGGCATCGAGATCTGGCCGGCGGACTGGCGGGCCAGTTTTCCCGCGGGACGGAAGATGGCCTTCATAGACGATCCGGACGGATACGAGATCGAGTTGCTCGAGCGCTGAAGGCCACTCCGGCGGAACGGATCACCGCCGCCGGACGGCCCCGGGATACCTGGAGAGGATGAAGTCGCGAGCCGTCCGCCCTCCCACCAGGTCGTGGTTGTTCCGCAGGCACCAGACCCGGAATGCATCGAGAAGGCTCTCCTCCCCCTCCGGGATCCCGGCACGGCGCGCGTAGTCGAGCAGGATCGACTCGTACTGACTCTTGCCAGGGAGATCGAGAAACACCTTGAGGGCGAAGCGATCGTCGAGGGCCCGCCTCTCGTCGAGACGCTGGAAGGCCTGGGGATCGTAAGGCCCGGGTGCGGGCGGGGCCGTGGTCCTCCTGTCCGCCGGTGCATCCTCCACCTGCAGGGGGGGCGGGCCCTGAGGCCTGTCCCCTTCGCGGTCGATCAGGTCCTTGAAGTTCGAGGTGGCGTAGAAGACCAGGTTCACGGGGACCTGCTCGAGGCCGCCGTCCAGGACGCTCGACAGGGCCCTGGCCGAAGAGCCGCGGCGGTCGAGGCCGATGTTGTCGAGGACGGCGATGAACCGCTCCCTCCGGTGCCGCACGAGAGCGAACAACCGGGTAAGGAGTTCGTAGCTGGCGGCCGGGACTTCGACGCCGCGGAGCCCCCGCTCCCAGTACCGGGTGATGAGTCCGCGGATCAGGGAGGACTTGCCGCATCCCCGCGGCCCCCAGATGAGGGCATTGTGGGCCCGGTACCCGTCCAGGAGGTTGCGCGTGTTCCCCTCCAGGAGCCGCATGCGCTCCTCGTTGCCCGCCAGCCACCTGAGGTCGAAGGCATCGAAGTCGCGGATGGGGGTGAGCCCGGGCCGGCCGGCCTCGACGAGCTCCAGGCGATAGGCGGGGCAGCCCTGTTCCCTCCCGAGGCCGAAGCGGTGGACCAGCTCGCCCAGGCCGCCGACCAACTCCTGCCAATCGGGAGACGCCTCCTCGAACCGTTCGCGCAACCGGCAGTGGTAGCTGGAGACCGACCAGGGAGGGGCCTCCATCGCCCAGGGGTCGGGGGTGACCGCCGCCTCGCGGGGGGCCCCGGGCTCGGGACCGGATGCGGCCTCGCCGACGCAGGCGTCGACTGCCTGCGCAACCGACCTGAGCCGCCGCAGGTCCTCGACCATCCTCTCGGAGAAGACGGCGGGCACGCCCTCCGGCCCCAGGACGGCGCACCGCCGCAGATAGGGGTGCGAATCGTCGGTGCAGATACGGTCGCCGAGGTACCGGACGAAGGATCCGGTCCGGGACGCGGAGACCGCCGTGCACGCCTCGATGAGACGCCATCGGCTGGCGGTCAGCCGGGCGTCGTCCCGGCAGGTTCCGGCCCGGGCGGAGCGGTCCAGCAGATCGCCGGCGGCCCGGGCCACGGCCGGAGGCAGGATCGGCCAGTCGGCCAGAATGGCCTCCAGCAGGCCCCGGGCACTCGCAGGTGAGGCCGGGGCATCGTTGGCCGCGCCCGTGGGCCGGCGGACACACCCCGTCAAGGGCGCTTCCTGGTCCAAAGGGGGCCGTCCGGAGTGTCGGTGACCATCACCCCCGCGGCGATGTCGGTGAGGTTCATCACGTGCTCGACCTCGAACCACCGGTACGTCAGATAGCGCTTGAGCACATCGTAGAAGAGGAAGCACCGGAAGTTCCCGATGTGGGAGTAGTCCCACACCGTCGGGCCGCAGCTGTACATCCGCACTCTCCCGGGCTCGAGGGGCTCGAAGGAGCGCTTGCCCCGGCTGGGAGTGTCGTGGAAGCGGATCATCGGGCCCGCCTGGACTCCCGCCGGGAGAGGCTGATGGTCTGTCTCTCGGAGAGCTCCATGGCCACCTGTCGGTCGCTGGGAACCACCACTTCCGACGCTGGGAGAAGGGGCCGCAGATCCATGCGGCCCCTTCGACCCGGACCTCGAGGGATCCCGGGGAACGGATTCCGACTCGAGCCGCTGGTACCCCCGACAGGATTCGAACCTGTGACCCACAGATTAGGAATCTGTTGCTCTATCCTGCTGAGCTACGGGGGCAAGAGGGACGATGGGAACTCCCGGGGTCGGAAAATGGATACGGTTCTTCCGTCTCGGGAGCCATCCCGAATAGGGTACGGGCGGCGGCGGCGGCGGTCAATGAACCGCGGGGCGATGGCCCGGGCAGCGGGCTCTGCGAGCTGTTGACAGGCCCCGGGGGCCGGCCTACCTTACAGCCCTCGTTCGACCCGCGTCGCGAGACCTGCCACTCCGTCGCGACTCCCCGCACTGAAACAGAGCACCGCAAACCGCCCTCCTTGGCCCGAGGCAGGCCAGGGTCCGGCTCCGAGTGTGTAGATGGCGCAGGTTTTCCATCGCAGCATCAACTGGGTCGCCAAGCTGTCCATCCTCCTCCTGCTCGCCCTCGCCGGTCTGTTCCTCGCTATCCTGTTGAACATCAACCGGCTCGACTACGTCAGCCACGTGGGCCTGGCCAAGGACCAGCCGGTCCCCTTCTCGCACAAACACCACGTCACCGGCATGGGCATCGACTGCCGGTACTGCCACACGAGCGTCGAGGAGTCCGCCTTCGCCGGCATCCCGCCCGTGGAGACGTGCATGAGTTGCCACTCCCTGGTCTGGACCGAGGCCCCGCTGCTCGAGCCCGTCCGCGCGGCCTGGCGGGACGAGGTTCCGCTGCAGTGGACCCGGATCCACGACCTGCCCGACTTCGTGTACTTCCGGCACGACATCCACGTCGCCAAGGGGGTCGGCTGCACCAGCTGTCACGGACCGGTCGACCAGATGCCCCTCATGTACAAGGAGAACACCCTGAACATGGAGTGGTGCCTCGAGTGTCACCGCGAGCCCGAGAGGCAGATCCGGCCTCGCGACCAGGTGTTTGACGTGACCTGGTCCCCCCCCGCTGACCAGGAGCGCGCCGGAGCGCGGCTGGTGGAGGAGTACGACGTGCAGGTTTCGCAGCTGACCGACTGTTCGGTCTGTCACCTGTGACCACCTTGACGGGGATCGATCCCGCGGTGGCCACGCCCGGGCCGGGAAGCCGCAAGCAACTCGACCTGGAAGGACTGCGCGCGCAGCTGGCCGGGCGCGGCGGAAAGGCCTACTGGCGCAGCCTGGAGGAACTGTCCGGCTCGGACGAGTTCCGCCAGCTCCTCGAGCGGGAGTTCCCGGAGAACGCCTCGGAGTGGGAGGACGGCGTAAGCCGGCGGAACTTCCTCAAGCTGATGGGCGCCTCCCTGGCCTTCGGGGGGCTTTCGGGCTGCACGATTCAGCCCGAGGAGAAGATCGTCCCCTGGGTCAGGGCGCCGGAGAACGTGCTGCCCGGCCGGCCCTTGATGTACGCCACGGCCGCGTCGCTGTCCGGCGTGGGGGTCGGCGTCCTGGCCGAGACCCACATGGGACGCCCGACCTTGCTCGAGGGCAACGGGGATCACCCGTCCGGAGCGGGAGGGGCTCATCCCTCGGTGCAGGCATCGATCCTGGGCCTCTACGATCCAGACCGCTCCCAGACCGTGAAGAACGCCGGTCGGATCTCCACCTGGGGCAGCTTCGTCGAGGCTCTCTCCGGCGAGCTGGAGATGCAGCGCTCCCGAAATGGCCGCGGCCTCCGACTCCTGACCGGCCCCGTCACATCCCCCACCCTCGGCGCCCAGGTGCGCGATCTGCTCCTGCAGATGCCGGACGCCCGGTGGCACCAGTACGACCCCTGCCGGGGCGACGGCGTGCTCCAAGGGGCCCGGCAGGCCTTCGGAGACAACCTCGGCACTTGCTACGACATGTCGCGCGCCGGTGTCGTGCTCAGCCTCGATGCCGACATCTTCTTCCAGGGCGCCGCGTCCACGCGCTATGCCGCCGAATTCATGAAACGGCGCACGGAGGGCCTGCACGGGGACGGGACCTCGGTCTCCAACCGGCTCTACGTCGTCGAATCGAGCCCCTCCTCCACGGGGAGTGTTGCCGATCACCGGCTGGCCCTGGACAAGGGCTCCATCGAGGCTTTCGCCGCCGCCCTGGCCGCCCGGTTGGGCATCGAAGCCCGGTACGAGGGCGGGATGCCTGTCTTCGAGGACCGGTCCGGCTGGGTCGAGGCCGTTGCCGCCGATCTCGAGGCGCATCGGGGCGCGGGCGTCGTCATCGCCGGACCCGAGCAGTCGGCGGCTCTGCACGCCCTTGTGCATGCCATCAACCACGCCCTCGGAAACGCGGGCCGGACCGTTCACCACACCGACCCGGTCGACGCCGAGGCGGTCGATCACTTCGACAGTCTCGCGGAGCTGACGCGCCACATGGAGGCCGGCGAGGTGGAGAGCCTCGTCATCCTGGGCGGGAATCCGGTCTACGATGCCCCGGGAGACCTCGATTTCGCCTCGGCCCTCGAGGCCGTCCCCTTCCGCGCCCACCTGGGTCCGTACGAGGACGAGACCGCCTACCTGTGCCACTGGCACGTGCCGGAGTCGCACTTTCTCGAGTCCTGGAGCGACGTGCGGTGCTACGACGGCACGGTTTCCATCGTACAGCCCCTCATCAAGCCGCTCTATCCCAGCCGTTCGGCCCACGAGGTGCTGGCGGTGATGACCGGCAAGTCGGGCAAGCCGGTCCGTGACCTGCTGCGCGAGCACTGGGCGGGGAGTCCGGTCTTCGAGGGCCGCGACTTCGAGCACGAGTGGCAGAGAGCCCTCCACGACGGCAGCATCGCCGGGTCCGCCCTCCCCCGGCGGGAGGTTTCCCTCCTCGGCGAGTTGCGGCTCCCCGGCGCCTTTGGCCGCAGCCTCGACCCCGAGGAAGGGCTGGAGCTGTCCCTGCGCGCCGACCCCTTCCTGGGCGCCGGCGCCCAGGCCAACAACGGCTGGCTCCAGGAGACGCCGAGGCCGATCACCCAGCTGACTTGGGACAACGCCGCCCTCCTGAGCCCGGCCACGGCGCAACGGCTCGGCGTCGACAACGAGCAGGTTCTCACCATCACCGTCGACGGCCGCAGTCTGTCTCTGCCGGCCTGGATCGTGCCCGGTCAGGCCCCCGGCGTCGTCACCGTGCATCTCGGCGGCGGCCGCCGGCGCGGGGGCCGGGTCGCCGACGGCACCGGCGGGGACGCCGGCCCCCTGCGCACCACCGCGGATCCATGGTCGACGACGCGGGTGGCGATCGCCAGGACCTTCGACCGCCGTTCCCTGGCCTGCACCCAGGACCACCAGGCCATGGAGGGCCGCGGCCTCGTCCGCCGGGGCGATCTCGATCACTACCGTGAGAGCCCGCACTTCGCCCACGAGGACTACGGTCACCAGATCCCCGAAGACCTCACCCTCTACGACGAGTTCGACTACAAGGCGCCCAACCAGTGGGGCATGGTGATCGACCTCACCGCCTGCATGGGCTGCAACGCCTGCTCAGTGGCCTGCCAGGCCGAGAACAACATCCCCGTGGTGGGCAAGGAGCAGGTCCTCAACGCCCGCGAGATGTCCTGGATTCGCATCGACCGCTACTACACCGACCTGGACGATCCCGAAATCCTGCATCAGCCGATCCCGTGTCAACAGTGCGAGAACGCGCCCTGTGAGCTCGTCTGCCCGGTGACCGCCACCTCCCACAGCGAGGAAGGCCTGAACGACATGGTCTACAACCGCTGCGTGGGCACGCGGTACTGTGCCAACAACTGCCCCTACAAGGTCCGCCGCTTCAACTTCCTCCAGTACGCCGACCGCGAGACCGAGACGAGCAAGATGGTGAGGAACCCCGACGTCACGGTGAGGGCCCGCGGCGTCATGGAGAAGTGCACCTACTGCGTGCAGCGGATCAACTCCGCCCGGGTGGCGGCGAAGAAGGAAAACGGCGAGGGCCGCGTCGGCGGTGACGCGGTGAGGACGGCCTGCCAGCAAGCCTGTCCCACCGGAGCCATCGCCTTCGGCAACCTCACCGACGACGAGAGCGAGGTGAGCCGCCTCAAGCGGTCCCCCCTCAACTACGGGATCCTCACCGAGCTCAACACCCGGCCGCGTACCACCTACCTGGCCCGGGTCCGGAACCCGAACCCCCGGATCGGCTGAGATGTCCGAGGCCCAGCGCCGCCCCTACACCACACCGGCCTCCGAGTTGGGTCCCGGCCAGACGTCGTACACCTCGATCACGGAGTCGATCAGCTCGGTCGTGCTCACTCCGAGCACGCCATGGCAGTGGTTCCTCGTCGTCGCCATCGTCCTCGGCCTGGTCGGCGTCCTTCAGATTGCCATCGCCTGGCTGCTGTACCACGGCGTCGGCGTATGGGGAATCAACATTCCTGTGGGCTGGGGCTTCGCGATCATCAACTTCGTCTGGTGGATCGGAATCGGCCACGCCGGCACCCTGATCTCCGCCATCCTGCTGCTCTTCCGCCAACGCTGGCGCACCTCCATCAACCGCTCCGCCGAGGCGATGACGATCTTCGCGGTCCTGTGCGCGGGCATGTTTCCCATCCTGCACACCGGCCGCCCGTGGCTCGCCGTCTACTGGCTGTTCCCCTATCCCAACTCGATGGACATCTGGCCCCAGTTCCGCAGCCCCCTGATCTGGGACGTCTTCGCCGTGGGCACCTACCTGACGGTGTCGCTCCTGTTCTGGGGGCTGGGCATGATCCCCGACCTGGCCACCTTCCGAGACCGCGCCAAGCATCTGGTGACCAAGCGCATCTTCGGCATGCTGGCCATGGGCTGGAGGGGCTCGGCCATCCATTGGGAACGCTACGAGATGGCTTCGCTCATGCTGGCGGGCCTGTCCACGCCCCTCGTCCTCTCCGTCCATTCCGTCGTCTCCTTCGACTTTGCCATCTCCATCATCCCGGGCTGGCACACCACCATCTTCCCGCCTTACTTCGTCGCCGGCGCCATCTACGCCGGCTTCGCCATGGTCCTGACCCTGATGATCCCCCTGCGGGCCCTCTACGGCCTGCAGGACTTCATCACCGAGCGGCACCTCGACAACATGGGCAAGGTGATGCTCGTAGCCGGGCTGATCGTCGCCTACGGCTACTTCATGGAGCAGTTCATGGCCTGGTACAGCGCCAGTCTGTACGAGAGCTTCATGATGCAGAACCGGATGTTCGGACCCTATGGCGCCGTCTACTGGGCCCTGATCCTGTGCAACATCCTCGTGCCCCAGATGCTGTGGTCGCGCCGGGTCCGCCTGAGCACGCTCTGGCTCTTCGTGGTCTCCATGTTCATCAACGTGGGCATGTGGCTCGAGCGCTTCATCATCGTCGTCGGCAGCCTGCACCGGGACTATATGCCGTCGTCGTGGGACATGTATTACCCGACCATCTGGGACTGGGCCCTCTATCTCGGAACCATCGGATTCTTCGTGCTCGCCTTCTTCCTCTTCGTCAGGGGACTGCCGCTGATCGCCATCCACGAGATCCGCAGCCTCCTGCCCATGGGCCGGAAGCACTGACCGGATGAACGACCCCGCCCCCGCCGCGGCCCATGGCCTGATGGCCGAGTTCGAACGTCCCGAGGATCTCCTCGCGGCGGCGAAGAAGGCCTACGCCGAAGGCTACCGGCGCATGGACGCCTACTCCCCCCTGCCGATCCACGGCCTGGCGGCGGCGATCGGGTTCCCGCGCACGAACCTGCCCATCGGCACCTTCCTGTGCGGACTGCTCGGCGGAGTGTGCGGCTACGGCCTGCAATACTGGGTGCACGTCATCGACTACCCGATCAATATCGGCGGCCGGCCGATGCACTCCGGTCCGATGTTCATCCCCGTCACCTTCGAGCTGACCATCCTCTTTGCGGCCATCGGCACCGTGGTTGGGCTGATCCTGCTCAACCGGCTGCCCCAGCCCCACCATCCGGTCTTCAACGTGCCCGCCTTCGAGCGCGCCAGCCAGGACCGTTTCTTCCTGTGCATCGAGTCCGAAGACGATCGCTACGACGCGGGCTCGACCCGGACCTTCCTCGAGGGATTGGGAGCGGTGGAGGTCTCGGAGGTGCAACCCTGACAATGACGCGCGCCACCCTCCTCCGCGCGGCCCTGGCGGCTTTGCTCCTGCTGCCGGGATGCGACCTGCGCCAACGCATGTACGACCAGCCCAAGTACGAGGCGCACGAAGCGACTCCCTTCTTCGACGACGGCCTGAGCGCCCGGCCGGCCGTGGAGGGCACCGTCGCCCGGGGCCAGCTCCGCTTCGACGAGCACTACTGGGAAGGCCGGGTCGATGGAGAGCTGGCTGCGGCTCTGCCCGCCCGGGTGGCCTTCGACCGCGGTCTGCTCGACCGGGGCCGCGAGAGGTTCGAGATTTTCTGCTCTCCCTGCCACGGCCGCACCGGCCGCGGCGACGGCATGATCGTGCAACGAGGCCTGAAGCGGCCCCCCTCCTTCCACGAGGAGCGCCTGCGGGAGGCGGCCATCGGCTATTTCTACGACGTTCAGACCAACGGGTTCGGCGCCATGTTCAGCTACGCCTCGCGAGTCCCCGTTCCGGACCGCTGGGCCATCGCCGCCTACGTCCGGGCCCTGCAGCTGAGCCAGCGCGCCGAGTTCGACCAGCTGCCCCCTGAAGATCAGAGACAGCTTCCGTGAACGGCGATCTGAACCAGCAACTGCTCAGCCAGAGCGAAGCCCTGGAGCCCCGCTTCGCGGGCTGCCGTCGCGTCGCCCTGATCGCCGCCCTGGCCGGCATCGCCCTCACCGCCTTCGGGTACCTGACCCAGCCCGAGCAGTTCTTCCGCTCGTGGCTCCTCGGGTTCACCTATTGGGTCAGCCTCACCCTCGGCTGCCTGATGGTCCTCCTCATCCACCACTTGGCGGGAGGACGCTGGGGATTCGCGGTGCGCCGCATCCTCGAGGCCGGGGCCCGCACCTGGCCGCTGATGCTGGTTCTCGGCCTGCCCGTTCTGGCCGGCCTGCACGACCTCTATCACTGGACACACACGGAGGTGCTGGCCGAGGACGAGATCCTCCAGCACAAGTCCCCCTTCCTGAACGTGCCCTTCTTCGTCGTGCGGTACTTCCTGTACTTCGCACTCTGGGGGGGGATGATCCAGCTCCTCCACCGCTGGTCGAAGCTGCAGGACGAGCAGGCCGAGACCTGGCCCACCCGGAGGATGCAGGTCCTCTCCGGTCCGGGGCTCGTGCTCTTCGTGCTCTCCGGGACCCTCGCCGGCGTCGACTGGATCATGTCTCTCGAGCCGCACTGGTTCTCGACGATCTTCAGCGCCATATACATCATCGGGCAGGGCCTCGCGGCCTGGGCCTTCGTGGCCGTCGTCGGCGTCAGCCTCTCCCGCCACGAGCCGCTGAGCGCCCTGCTGAGCAACGAACGTCTGCGCGACCTGGGCACCTTCATGCTCGGCTTCGTGCTCCTCTGGGCCTACACCTCCTTCTCCCAACTGCTGATCATCTGGGCCGGCAACCTGCCCGAGGAGATCACCTGGTACTACACGCGCCTCAGCGGCGGCTGGCTCCATCTCGGCTACCTGCTCATCGGCTTCCACTTCGCCGTGCCCTTCCTGCTGATGATCTCCAGCCGCATCAAGTCCCGTCTGCGGATCCTCGTCTCCGTCGCCTGCGGCCTGCTTCTCATGCGCCTTCTCGATCTCTACTGGATCTCCGCCCCCGCCTTCCAGGGCGGGCAAGCCTCGGCGGCCCCCCACTGGCTCGACCTGGTCATCCCCTTCTCCATCGGATGCCTTTGGCTCTTCGTTTTCTTCGGGCACCTGAAGGGCCGGTCCCTTGTGCCGCTGAACGACCCGAGGTTCGACTTCACCGCCCTCGCCGCGGAGACGGCGGAGGAGGGTCACCATGGCTGATCATCACGGTGCCGCCGATGGACATGTCCACGCCGCTTCGGCCGCGGCGGGCCATGAGGTCACCGACGCCCCGGCCAGCCCCCTGGCCAAGGTGGGGATCGCGATCGCCGTGCTCATGGTCGTCTCCTTCGTAGGCGTTCTCCTGCTCTTCCGGTTTCTCGTGCACGTGCAGCCCCTGTACGACAAGGAGGAGCCGGCCCACCCTCTGCGCGACGTGCGGGTCTCCTCCACCGAGCCGCGGCTGCAGCCCGACCCACCGCGGGAGAAGGCCGAGCTGCGGCGCATCGAGGACCAACTCCTCACCACCTACGACTGGGTGGACAAGGAGCAGGGGCTGGTGCGCATCCCCGTGGACCGCGCCATCGACCTCCTCTCCCGCCGCGGACTGCCCGAGAAGACCGGTACCGGAGCCGCCGTGACAGAGGCCGATTCCACAGGGGCCGCTGCCCCGCCGGCGAGCGAGGAATGAGGGTGAGACCGGGTACCCACCTTTCCTCGGCGATCACGGCCTTGACGGCCCTGACGGTAGGGTCTGCCCATGGCCAAGCCCTCGACTCCACGGTGGGCGACCAGATCGGCATCGACCAGCGGCTCGGCGAGCGGGTTCCGATGAACCTGGCCTTCCGCGACGAGACGGGAGCGGAGGTGCGCCTCGACGAGATCCTGGACAAGAGGCCGGCGATCCTGTCCCTCGTCTACTACGAGTGCCCCATGCTCTGCACCCAGGTGCTCAACGGCCTCCTGCGAAGCCTGCGGGTTCTCTCCTTGGATGTGGGCGGCGAGTTCGAGGTGATCACGGTGAGCATCGATCCCGGCGAGACGCCGGCCCTGGCGGCGGCCAAGAAGAAGGAGTACGTCGGGCGCTACGGCCGCGATGGCGCGGCAGGGGGCTGGCACTTCCTCACCGGAACCCGGGAGCGGATCGAGGAACTCGCCGAGGCCGTGGGATTCCGCTACGAGTACGATCCCGAGACCGATCTCTACGTCCACGCCAGCGGCATCATGGTCCTCACCCCGGCGGGAGAGCTGGCCCGTTACTTCTACGGCGTCGAGTACGCGCCGAAGGACCTGCGGCTGGGCCTGATCGAGGCGGCGGAGGAGCGTATCGGCAACGCCGTCGATCAGGTTCTGCTGCTCTGCTACCAGTACGATCCCACGACCGGCAAGTACGGCCTGGTGATCCTCAACAGCCTGCGCGTCGCCGGGGCGGCTACCGTGGCCGTCCTGGCCGCCCTCGTCATCGGCTGGATCCGCCGGGAACGCCGGCAGGCCGGCCGCCCGGCGGCCAACCCCATTCCGCAACGGAACTGACCGAGCCCGCATACGATGTCGAAGGAATTCCCCCTCCATCCCGACCTGGCCTCCACTTTCGCCCTGCAGGTGGATCTGCTGTACTTCCTTCTGGTGGGGCTCAGCGTCCTCTTCGCGGCGGGCGTGGTCATCGTCCTGGTGATCTTCGCCATCAAGTACCGCAGGCGCTCCGACGACGACCGCCCCCATCCCGTCCACGGCTCGATCCCCCTCGAGGTGGCCTGGAGCATCATCCCCCTGTTCATGGCCATCGGCGTCTTCACCCTGGGAGCCGAGGTCTACTACCGCATGTACCGCTCGCCCACCAACGCCATCGACATCTACGTCGTGGGCAAGCAGTGGATGTGGAAGATCCAGCACCCCGAGGGCCGACGCGAGATCAACGAGCTCCACATTCCCGTCAATCAGCCGGTGCAGTTGACCATGACCTCGGAGGACGTGATCCACGCCTTCTCGGTGCCCGCCTTCCGCACCAAGAAGGACGTCGTGCCCGGCCGCTACAACACGATCTGGTTCGAGGCCACCAAGACGGGCGAGTACCACCTGTTCTGCGCCGAGTACTGCGGCACCCAGCACTCCACCATGATCGGCACGGTGTACGTGATGGAGCCGGAGGACTACCAGGAGTGGCTCGGCGGCGGAGTCAGCGGCGAGACCATGGCCGAGGCGGGGGAGCGCCAGTTCGAACAGCTGGGATGCGCCACCTGCCACAAGGCCGAGTCCATCGGCCGCGGCCCCACCCTGGTCGGTCTCTTCGGCGAGCAGGTGGAGCTCGCCTCGGGCGATATGGCCCTGGTCGACGAGAGCTACCTGCGCGAGTCGATCCTCGCGCCGGCGACGAAACTGGTGAAGGGCTATGACCCGATCATGCCCACCTTCCAGGGGCAGATCAGCGAGGAGACCCTGCTCCAGCTCATCACCTACATCAAGTCCCTCGGCGCCAGCGAGTGAGGCGGAGCCATGACCACGACGACAGCTGAACCGACGACCCACGGCAACGGGCACCACGGCGGCGAGGAGGAGAACTACCTCAACGCCCGGTACGGGATCGCCTCCTGGCTGCTGACCCTCGACCACAAGCGCATCGGCATCCTCTACCTCCTGGTGACGACCCTGTTCTTCATCATCGGAGGCCTCTTCGCGGCGCTGATCCGCCTCGAGTTGCTGACCCCCCAGGGCGACGTCCTCGAGGCCGACACGTACAACAAGATGTTCACCATGCACGGCGTGGCGATGATCTTCTTCTTCCTCATCCCCTCCGTGCCCGCCGTCCTCGGCAACTTCGTCATCCCCATCATGATCGGCGCCAAGGACGTCGCTTTCCCGAAGCTCAACCTGCTCAGCTGGTACTGCTACATCGTGGGCGGGTCCCTGGCCACCCTGGCCATCATCATGGGCGGCATCGACACGGGCTGGACCTTCTACACGCCCTACAGCTCGACCTACGCGAGCGGCTACGTGGCCCTCGCCCTCACCGGGGTGTTCATCAACGGCTTCTCCTCGATTCTCACGGGCGTCAACTTCCTCACCACCATTCACAAGATGCGCGCCCCCGGGATGACCTGGTTCCGGCTGCCCTTGTTCATCTGGGCCCAGTACGCCACGAGCCTGATCATGATCCTGGGCACGCCGGTCATCGCCATCACCCTGCTGCTGCTGGCGCTGGAACGCGTGCTCCACATCGGCATCTTCGACCCCAGCCTCGGCGGCGACCCCATACTCTTCCAGCACCTGTTCTGGTTCTACTCGCATCCCGCCGTGTACATCATGATCGTTCCCGGCTTCGGCGTGATCAGCGAGGTCATCGCCTGCTTCTCCCGCAAGCGCGTCTTCGGATACAGTTTCGTCGCCTTCTCGAGCCTGGCCATCGCCGTCCTCGGCTTCCTGGTCTGGGGACACCACATGTTCACCACGGGCCAGTCGATCTACGCGGGCATGGTGTTCTCCTTCATCACCTTCCTCATCGCCGTGCCCACGGCGGTGAAGATCTTCAACTGGACCGCCACCCTCTACCGCGGGTCGGTTTCCCTCGAGTCCCCCATGCTCTACAGCCTCGGCTTCATAGGGCTTTTTCTCGTGGGCGGCCTCACCGGGCTCTTCCTGTCCACCCTGGCCACCGACATCCACCTGCACGACACGTACTTCGTCGTCGCCCACTTCCACTACGTCATGGTGGGCGGCATGGTGATGGCCTACCTCTCGGGACTGCACTTCTGGTGGCCGAAGATCACGGGCCGCATGTACTCCGAGGCCTGGGGCAAGGCGGGGGCGATCCTGATCTTCCTGGGATTCAACTTCACCTTCTTCCCCCAGTTCGTCCTCGGCTACCTGGGCATGCCCCGCCGCTACCACGTCTACCCCGAGGAGTTCCAGCTCCTCCACGTCTCGTCGACGATGGGGGCCACGATCCTCGGACTTGGCTACATGGCCCTCTTCATCTGCCTCCTCTGGTCTCTCGTGCGGGGAGCCCCTGCGGGGCCGAACCCGTGGCGCGCCAAGGGCCTGGAGTGGGAGATCCCCTCGCCTCCGTCGCTCCACAACTTCCATTCCACGCCGGTAGTCACCAAGGAGGCCTACGCCTACGAGGAGGAGGACGTGACCCTGGCCGATGCCAGCCATGCGCCCGAGAGCGAGCCGGTGGCCGGATCCAGGTGACCAGAGGATGAACACGACCGCGCAAAACCCGGCTCTCCAGCACCAGTTCGACGACCTGAACCAGCAGTACGAGGCCGCGAACATGGGCATGTGGGCCTTCCTCGCCCAGGAGATCATGTTCTTCGGGGGGATGTTCGCCGGGTACACCGTCTACCGCTACGAGTACCTGGCGGCCTTCGTCGACGGCAGCAACCGCCTGCCCATCGAGTGGGGCGCCCTCAACACGGCGGTCCTCATCGCCAGCTCCTTCACCGTGGCCATGGCCGTGCGCGCCGCCCAGACGGGGCGCAGCCGAAGCCTGCAGAACTGGATCCTGGCGACCCTTGTCCTCGGCTCGATCTTCCTGGGAGTCAAGTACATCGAGTACTCCCACAAGTACCACGACGGACTGATCCCGGGCGCCAGCTTCGGAGTCTACCCGGATTCGGGTGAGGTCCACGAGCTGGGGGCCCTGAAACCCCAGCTGAAGATCTTCTTCTCCTTCTACTTCGCCATGACCGGCATGCACGCCCTGCACATGGTGATCGGCATCGGCATCATGCTGTGGCTGTTACCCAAGATCCGGCGCGGCACCTACTCGAGCGAGTACTACAGTCCCATCGAGAACTTCGGTCTCTACTGGCACTTCGTGGACATCGTCTGGATCTTCCTCTTCCCACTGCTCTACCTCATCGGACGCGATCCCTGGATTCGCCTGCTATGAGCGACCTCCAAGCCGGCCACCATCCTTCCGGAGGCGAGCACCACGTCCTGCCCGTCAGGACGTACGTGACCATCGTCTCCCTCCTCTTCGTCTTCACCGTCATCACGGTGCTGGCGGCCTTCGTCGAGATGGGCCCCTTGAATACCCCGGTGGCTCTTGCCATCGCCGTCTTCAAGGCCACCCTCGTGGTGTTGTTCTTCATGCACGTGCGCTACAACACGCCCCTCATGTGGGTCTTCGCCGCCGCCGGGTTCTTCTGGATGCTCATCATGTTCGCCCTCACCATGCAGGACTACGTCTCCCGCGATTGGGAAACGCCGCCGCCGGTGCACTTCCTGGATCTCCTGTAACGGGGGCTCGACGGCAAAAAAGAACGCCCTGCCCGGACGGCCGGACAGGGCGTTTTTCCGTGTGTGGAGCGACTGCGGGTTCCTCAGCTCTCCTCTCCTGACGGCTCGAGATCGAAGACCCCCGTCGACCGGATCAGCACGAGGATCGCCGTTTGGGGGACGACGACGAATTTCTCGTTGTCGAACTTGATCTCCACCGCCTCCTTGCGCGCGTAGATGGCGTGATCCCCTTTCTGCGCCTGCAGGGGAATGAAGCGCATCTCCGCCTCCGAGCCCGACTCCGCCCAAAGCACGTCGTCCTCGTCGCCTTTCGGCGGCAGGGGGATTCCCGGGCCCACCTCCTCGATGCGCCCGCTCTGCACGTTCTCCTTCTCAAGCGCCGTCGGGGGCAGATAGAGCCCCACCTCGGTGCGCTGCTCCTGCTCATCGACGCGTACCAGCACGCGGTCGCCTACGACGAGCAACTCCTTGTCACCTCGCAACATGGTTCGGATGTCCTCGCTTCTCTCTCTCGGGGGCGCTGCCTTGCGGCCGTGAAATTGTACGGGTGTCCCCGCGGCCCCTCAATGGCCGGGGCCGCGATCCGCCGCCGCCGCGGCGCCGATGATTCCCGCCTCGTTGCGAAGCCGGGCGGGTACGATCTCGCAGTCGACGGTCAGGTGGGGCAGGAACTTCTCGTGTCTCTTGCTCACGCCGCCGCCGATGATGATCAGTTCGGGCCACAGGTAGAATGACACCCTCTGCAGATAGGCGTCGACGCGGGAGGCCCACCGTTTCCAACTCAGTCTGCGGCGGGTGCGGACCCGCGCCGAGGTCCGCTCCTCGGCGGCCTTGCCGTCCATCTCGATGTGGCCGAACTCGGTGTTGGGGACCAGCCGGCCGTCGGTGAAGAGGGCCGAGCCGATGCCGGTGCCGATGGTGAGAACGAGGACGACGCCCGAGCGCCCCCGTCCCGCCCCGAAACGCATCTCCGCCATGCCCGCCGCGTCGGCATCGTTGAGGACCGAGAAGGGGCATCCCGTGGCTTCCCCGAAGATGGCCTCCGCATTCCTGCCGATCCACGAGTCGTCGATATTCGCCGCCGTGCACACCTGTCCCTGGCGGACGACGGCGGGGAACCCCGCCCCCACCGGGCCCTTCCAGTCGAAGTGCTCCACGATCCGGACCACCCCCTCCGCCACGGTCCCGGGCGTGGCCGGCTGGGGGGTCCTCACCCGGAAACGCTCGCCGAGGAGTCCTCCCCCCGAGCCGTCGACCAGGGCGCCCTTGATGCCGGTGCCTCCGATGTCGATACCGAGTACGGCCACGGCGAAAAGACTACATCGGCATGTAGTCGAGGTCGAGGACCCGCTCCACGAGCCAGCCGATGCCGAAGAGGAGGATGACGGCGGAGACACCTTGCACGATGCGGAGGTGGGTGGGCCGTCGGGCGGACCACAGGATGAGGGGACAGAGCAGGGCGACGATGGCCACCTGCCCGACCTCGACGCCGACGTTGAAGGCCAGGAGGGAGGTAACCAGCCCGCGCGAGGGCAGACCGAGATCGCGCAGCACGTTGGCGAATCCGAATCCGTGCACGAAGCCGAAGCAGAAAGTCAGGATCCAGCGGTGATCGACGCGGCGCAGCCAGAAGTTCTCGGCCGCCACGTAGGCGATGCTCAGGGCGATCCCCGACTCGACGAGGCGCGAGGGCAGACTCACCCACTCCAGGGCCGCCAGGACCAGGGTGATGCTGTGGGCCACGGTGAAGGCGGTGACGATCTTCACCAGGACCCCCAGCCGGGAGCCCACGACGATCAGGGCGAGGAGGAACAGGACGTGGTCGTACCCGAGGAAGATGTGCTCCACGCCGAGGACGAGGAAGCGCGCCGCCTGCGACCAGAGGCTCTCGCGCTCCCAGGCGGACAGGCCGATCCGGTGGACCGGCTCGCCCGCGGAGAGGACGGCGGCCTCCACCGGCTGGCCGGGGACCTGGATGCGGAGGAGGATGCGGTGGTCCTCGGAGAGAGGGGCCAGGTAGCGGGAGAGGTCCAGATCCAGGCGGTCGGCCCCGGCGGGGGTCTCCGCCCGGGCCCTGAACCGGGCGACGAGATCGCCCTCGCTGTCGAGATCAGGCTCCACCGTCGCCTGGCCAAGCTCCAGGCCGGCGCCGGCGGCCCTCAGGGAGATCCTCTTCCGGAGGGTGTCGGCGGCCTCGGAGGCCCCGTCGAGCATCTCCTGCGCCCAGAGGGCTTGATCGCCGTTGCGGTCCAGGCTGGGTACCAGGCTCCGCAGGTCGAGGTCGTTGAGGGTGACCGAGAGCCGGAGGCTGTCGTCGCCGACGCTCACCAGCGTATAGCTCCGGTTCATCTCGTGAGCGCCGGCGGCGCCGGCACCGAGACAAAAGGCGAGAATCACTCCACAGCGCAGCATCATCTCCCTTTCAGAGGAGCCGGCGGATCACGCCGGCCATCTTGTCGACGCCGTCCTGCTCCGAGAACAGGAACCGCACCACCCCCTCGCCATCGATCAGGTAGGTACGGGAGGTGTGGCCGATCCCGCCGTCGTCGTCCGGTCCGAAGCCGGCGCCGTACTGCCGGGCCACCGCCGCCACCGCCTCCGGGGTCCCGGTCAGACCGGTGAGGCGGTACGGGTAGCCGGCGCAGTACGCGGCCAGCGCCTCGGGTGTATCGTGCCCGGGGTCGACGCTGACGAGGAGCACCTCCACCGCCGGCGCCGGCAGACGGCGGACCACCTCTCCCAGCTTGGACAGGGTCGTCGGGCAGCTGGCGGCGCAGCGGGTGAAACCGAAGAACAGCAGCAGCGGACGTCCGCGCCGGTGCGAGAGGGAGAAGGCCTCCCCCCTCTGATCGACGAGCTCGAAATCGCCGCCCAGCTCGTAGCGGTCCAGCGGGGGCGGCTCACCTCCCGCGGCCCCTTCCCCGGAGCCTCCGCATCCCGCGGCGGCCAGGAGGACCGAAGCCCACGCCGCCCACCGCAGGCGGCCACGCCCTCCCTGCCGGCAGGAGCGGCTCACTCCGCCGGCTCCAGGAGGGAGTGGATGTAGATGGCCAGGCTCCGGCTGTCCTCCCGGGACAGGTGGCCGTAGGCCGGCATGTTCCGCCCCACGCCATCGCGTATGGACGCCTCGATCCGCTCCAACTCGTGCCCCTGGCGGTAGAGGCGGGAATCGCGCAGGTCCCTGGGCGGCGGCTCCTGGCTCGCCGCCAGACGGCCGTCACCGCGGCCCTGCGGTCCGTGGCACAGGGCGCATCCGTGGCGCTCGTACAGCTGCCGCCCGCGGCGCACCTCCTCGCGCCGGGGGGCCTCTCGGGGCGGGCGGCTGCCGGCCTCCTCGGCCCCCTTCCCTTCACAACCCAGGGCCAGACCCGACCCCACCAGGACGGCCGCCAGCCATGGGCCCCGGGGAGCCTCAGATGCGCGTGCCATCGGGGATGACGGCGTCCTTGGGGACCACCACGATGCCTTCACGGATGAAGTGCCCGTCGCCGTCGGCTTCCTGGATGCGCGCGTCGTTGCTGATGATGGCGCCCTCGCCGATGCGCGCGTTCTTGTCGACGATGGCGCGGTGGATGACGCTTCCGGAGCCGATACCGACGTCGGGCACCCCGCGGGCGCGGTTGCGATCCCTGTCCTCGGGGGTCTCGTAGTAGTCGGCGCCCATGACCACCGACTGGAAGATGCGGGCGCCGGCCCCGACCTGGCTGCGCACACCGATGACGGACTGCTCGACCTCGGCTTCGCGGAGGGCGCAGCCCTCCCCGACGATGACGCGATCCATGCGGCAGTCGTCGATGCGGGAGCCGGCCAGGAACCGCTGGTGGGTGAAGATCGGCGCGTCGGGCCGGTGGAACTGGAAGACGGGCTCGAGGTCGGTGAGTCGGATGTTGGCCCGGTAGAAGGCGGAGATCGTCCCGATGTCCTCCCAGTACCCGTCGAAGGCATGGGCGAAGACGTTGAGCTTCTCGATCGCCGCCGGGATCAGGTGGCGGCCGAAGTCGTCCTCCTCGATACCGAGGAGCAGGCTGGTCAGCACCTGGGGCTCGAAGAGGTAGATCCCCATGGAGGCGAGGAAACGCGCCTCCGGATCGGCGCCAGGGGCCTCCGGCAGCTCCAGCTCGTCGAGCTCGGCCTCCGTCTGCGGCTTCTCGCGGAAAGCGACGATGCGGGAGCCCTCGTCCACCTTCAGGATCCCCAGGGAGGAGGCCTCCTCGCGGCGCACCGGCTTCACGGCGATCGACACGTCGGCCGAGCGCCGGCGGTGGTCGTCGACGAAGGCGCGGTAGTCCATGCGGTAGAGGTGGTCGCCGGAGAGGATCAGGACCTCGTGGCCCTGACGGGCGTGGATGCGCCGCAGCTGCTTGCGGACGGCGTCGGCCGTGCCCTGGTACCAGTCCGTCTCCTCCATGGTCTGTTCCGCCGCGAGGATCTCGACGAAGCCGCCGAAGAAACTGTCGAAGCGGTAGGTGGCGCTCACGTGGCGGTTGAGGGAAGCGGAATTGAACTGGGTGAGGACGAAGATCTTGTCGATGCCGGAGTGGATGCAGTTGCTGATGGGGATGTCGATGAGCCGGTACTTGCCGCCGATGGGCACGGCGGGCTTGGAGCGGTAGCGGGTCAGCGGGAAGAGGCGCGCCCCCCGTCCCCCGCCCAGGATGACGCCGATGACGTTGCGCATACCGGTCCGGCTCCCGCTGCGTTACCCCCGGGGCGGGCGAACCTGCCTGCGCCCCTGGGAGATCAGCGCGCCAGGCATCCACCGCTGGTGCGCCCTGTGAATGGAGAACGACTAAGCTGTTCCAGCCCGCGGATTTCCGCAAGTTGCGGGCCCGCCCTCCGGCCCGGCGTGCGGCGCCCTCCGGAGGGCGGCAGCCTGGGTACCGCGGCCGAGGCCAGGCGGTCCAGCGCAGCAGCAGTCCCGCCACGCCGAAATAGATGACCGGGGAGGGGATGTCGTTGAGGGTGGTGATACGGGGCCGGAGGCGACGGCGGGATCGAAACCCGTGGCCACCGGGTCGACGGCCATTGCCGCTGCCCGACGCCGCTTCTACACTGTGGCGGACCGGAACAGGGGCCGTGATGGAGCGTCCTCCACGGAGACCGGAAGCATGACGGCAGGGAGGCTGGAAGGCCGGACGGCGCTGGTCACCGGCGGCGCCCGCGGGATCGGACGGGCGATCTGCGAGCGCTTCGCCGCCGAGGGAGCCCGGCTGGCCCTGGCCGACATCGACGAGGCCGGGGTCCAACGCACCGCCGAGGGGATTGGCGCCGGTGCCATGGCCCTGGCCGTGGACGTGGCCGATCCGGAGTCCTGTCACCGCTGCGTGGGTCGGGCGATCGAGTCCCTCGGCGCCCTCGACGTGCTGGTTAACAACGCCGGGTACCTGCGCCACACCAACGCCTTCGACTGTACCGAGGACGACTGGGACCGCATGGTGGACATCAACATGAAGGGGCCCTTCTTCTGCGCTCAGGCCGTGCTGCCGCACATGCGCGACCGCCGGCAGGGGGCCATCCTCAATCTCTCCTCCCTGGCCGCCAAGACCGGAGGAGTCGCCGCGGCGCCCCCCTACGGGGCCGCCAAGGCCGGGGTCAGCGCCCTCACCTTGCACCTGGCCAGGGTGATGGCCCCGTACGGGGTCCGGGTGAACGCACTGGCTCCCGGCATCATCGACACCGAGATGACGCGGGACCCCTCCGGCGCGCACGCCGAGCTGGCGAAGCGGATCCCCCTCGGCTCCAGGGGCCGCGCCGAGGACGTGGCCAATCTGGCCCTCTTCCTGGCCTCCGACGAGGCCAGCCACATCACCGGGGAGATCGTCGACATCAACGGCGGACTATGGATGGACTAGGATGAAGGGAATCGTGCTGGCGGGCGGGCACGGCACTCGTCTCGTGCCGCTCACACAGGTGGTGTGCAAGCAGCTGCTGCCGGTGTACGACAAGCCGATGATCTGCTATCCCCTGTCGATCCTGATGCTCGGCGGGATCCGCCAGATCTGCATCATCTCCACGCCCAGGGACCTGCCGATCATCCGCGGCTTCCTCGGCGACGGGCGGGCCCTCGGCGTGGAGTTCACCTACGTGGAGCAGGCCCGGCCCGAGGGCATCGCCCAGGCCTTCCTGCTGGCCGAGGAGTTCATCGGCGGCGACCCGGTAACCCTCATCCTGGGCGACAACGTGTTCTACGGGGACTTCTTCCAGGGCGAGAACGGCTTCGCGCGGGCCGTGGGCGACTTCGAGGGAGGGGGTCTGATCTTCGGCTACTACCTCGGCGATCCCCGGGACTTCGGCGTCCTCGAGTTCGACGCCGCCGGCCGGGCCGTGGGCATCGAGGAGAAACCCGCCGAGCCGAAGTCGAACTACGCCGTGCCGGGCCTGTACGTCTACGACGCCGGGGTGGTCGAGGTGGTCCGCGGCCTGCAGCCGTCGGCGCGGGGAGAGCTGGAGATCACCGACGTCAACCGCACCTACCTGGAGCGCGGCGACCTGCGCGTCGAGCGGTTGGGACGGGGGATCGCCTGGCTCGACACCGGCACGCCCGCCAGCCTCCAGGCGGCCAGCAGCTTCGTCGAGGCCATCGAGATGCGCCAGGGGCTGAAGATCGCGTGCCTCGAGGAGATCGCCTTCGACCAGGGATTCGTCGACCGCGCCGGCTTCGAGGCCCTCATCGCGGGCTTCCCGAGCCCCCCCTCCGAGTGCGACTACCGGGAGTACCTCGAGATGTTCCTGGCCCAGAAGGACGCGGCCCCCGGGGCGAAGGGCAGGTCCTAGGTCAGGACCGCGCCTCCGCCAGCTCCCCGAGAAGGCGGCCGTACCGGGTTTCTCCGCCCTCCTCCCAGGCCGTGAGCAGGGCGGAGCCGACGATGCCGATCTCCACCCGTCCGTGCAGGGCCCGCAGGTCCTCCCCCCCGCCGAGGCCGAAGCCGAGAGCCAGGGGCAGGTCGGTGGCCCCGCGGCAGGCGTCCAGGAACTGGTAGAGCTCGTCCCGGAGCTGCGTGCGCCGGCCCGTGACCCCCTTGCGAGCCACGGCGTAGACGAAGCCCCGGGCACGGCGGCCGAGCTCGGCCAGGCGGCTCTCCGTGTTCGTCGGGGTCATGAGCAGGACCGGGTCGAGGCGGTGGCTCGCGCTGACGTCGAAGAGGTCGCCGTACTCCTCGTACGGGAGGTCGGGCACGATGAGGCCCGAGCCGCCCGCCGCCCGCAGGCGATGGCAGAACTCGGTGTGGCCCGGGCGGAAGAGGGTGTTGTAGTACCCCATGAACAGTCGGGGGAAGGCGGCCGCCTGACCGGCCTGGCGGAAGAAGTCGAAGTAGGCCCGGAGGGTGACCCCCCGCGACAGGGCCTCCTGGTTGGCGCGCACGAAGGTGGGCCCGTCCGCCACCGGCTCGCTGAAGGGCATCTGCAGCTCCACCAGGTCGACGTCGTGCTCGGCCATGGACCGCAGCATGGCGTGGTTCGCCTCCAGGGACGGGTAGCCGACGATGAGGTGGGTCATCAGCAGGATGCGCCGGTCCCCGCCCGCCAGGCGCCCTCGTACGTAGGCCTCGAGACCGCCGGCCCCCGTTCCGGGCGGGTTCAAAGACGGGCCGCCTTGTCCTTGAGGAACTGCCGCCAGCGCTCGTCGCCGAGGGCGTCGCCGATGGTGAAGATGTCCTTGTCGCCGCGCCCGGAGAGGTTGATGAGGACCACGCCCCCCTCCGGGATCTCCGCGGCCTCGCGCAGGGCGCCGGCCACGGCGTGGGTCGACTCCAGGGCGCCGATGATGCCTTCCGAGTGCATGAGCCGCCTGAGGGCCTCGATCACCTCGTCGTCGGAGGCCGCTTCGAAGCGCACCCGGCCGGTCTCGTGGAGGCGGGACAGGATCGGACTGACGCCGATGTAGTCCAGGCCGGCGGAGACCGAGTGGGTGTGCCGCATCTGGCCCTCCTCGTCCTGGAGGAAGTAGGTCTTGTACCCTTGGGCGACCCCCGGAGATCCGTCGGTCCCCGCCAGGCGGGCGGCGTGCTCGCCGGACTCGAGGCCGCGGCCCCCCGCCTCGACGCCGACCAGCTCCACCTCCCGGTCCCCCAGGAACCCGAGGAACATGCCGGAGGCGTTGGAGCCGCCGCCGACGCAGGCGTAGACCCGGTCGGGAAGGCGCCCTTCGCGCTCGAGGATCTGGGCCCGCGACTCCTGGCCGATGATGCGCTGCAGCCAGGCCACCATCTGCGGAAAGGGGTGGGGCCCGCAGGCGGTGCCGAGGACATAGTGCGTGTCGGCCATGGAGAACGCCCAGTCCCGGAGGCTCTCGTTGATCGCCTCCTTCAGGGTCGCCGAACCGTCCTCCACGGAGACGACGCGGGCCCCCAGCTGCTCCATCCAGAACACGTTGGGCCGCTGGCGCTCGACGTCGACGGCGCCCATGTAGATGGTGCAGTCGAAGCCGAAGCGGGCGGCCATCGTCGCCGTGGCCACGCCGTGCTGACCGGCCCCGGTCTCGGCGATGACCCGGGTCTTGCCCATGCGCTGAACGAGCATCCCCTGGCCGATGACGTTGTTGAGCTTGTGGGCGCCGGTGTGGTTGAGGTCCTCGCGCTTGAGGTACAGGCGGCGGCCGCCCCCGGCCTCGGCCGACAGGCGCTCGAGAAAGGTCAGGGGCGTCGGCCGGCAGGAATAGCTGCCCAGGGTGTCGACGAAGGCGGCCCAGAACTCCGGGTCGCGGCGAGCCGAATCGAAGGCCGTGGCCAACTCGTCGAGGGTGGTGCGCAGGATCTCGGGGACGAAGGCGCCGCCGTAGGGTCCGAAATAGCCGGGGCGGTCGCCGCCGAAGAGCAGCTCCTCCCAGGCGGGAGGCGGCTCCGGAGGGCCGGGTCGGGGCTGGGTCATGGCCGCGGCCTCAATCGATGAGCTGCGCCCTCTTCAACGCCTCGAGCATCGTGGCGTTGCCGGGCGATTCCTCCTTCTCCTGCTGCCGGCGCTCCTCGAACTCCCGGAGGTTCGCCTCCCCCTCCACCTGCTCGGCCCGCTTCAGGGAGAGACGGAAGCGCTTGCGGCGGTCGTCGATCTCGAGGATCGCCACCTTCACCTCCTCGCCCTGGGAGAGGACGTCGCGGGGGTGGTTGACCCGCCGGCGCGCCATCTCGGAGACGTGGATCAGTCCTTGCACGTTCGGCGCCAGCTCGACGAAGGCGCCGAAGTCCTCCAGCGCCTCGACCCTGCCGGTCACCACGGAGCCGGCACGGAAGCGCTCCCGCGCCTCGGTCCAGGGGTTCTTCTCCAGCGCCTTCAGGCTCAGGGAGATCCGTTCCTTGCGCCGGTCGCCCAGGTTCTTCACGGCGATGACCTTGACCTTGACCTCCTGTCCCGGTTGCACCACGTCCTGGGGGTGGGAGACGCGCTCGTGGCGAAGCTCCGAGACGTGGATCAGCCCCTCGACGCGCGCTCCGAGGTCGACGAAGGCCCCGAAGTTCTCGAGGCGGGTCACCGAGCCGGTCAGCTCCGCCCCCTCGGTGACGCTCTCTCGGACACTGAGAGCACCCTTCGCCTGCTCGGCTTCGAGCAGGGCCCGCCGGGACAGGACGATGCTTCGGCCCCGGTCGCGGAAACGGATGATCTTGAAGGCCATGGTCTGGTTGCGGAAGCGCTCCGGGTCCTCGGTGAAGGCGGTGTCGATCTGGGATACCGGACAGAAGGCGCGCAGGCCCTCGAGGGAGACGCCCAGACCCCACTTGTTGACGGCCATCACCGTGCCTTCCACCGGCTGTCCCGACTTGAAGGCCTTGTAGAGCAGGTCGGACTGGCGAGCCTCGCCGCTGGGGTAGCGGGACAGGGCGACTTCGCCGGAGTCGCCGACGATGAACGCTTCGATCGGGTCTCCGGCCTGGAAAGCGATCTCCCCGTCCTCGCCCCTGAGTTCGTCGACGCCGATCACCCCCTCGCTGCGGCCTCCGTAATCGACGAAGGCCTGGTACTCGCCGACGCGGACCACCACCCCGCTGACCCGGCTGCCCACCTGCGGCGCCTGGGCATCCGCCGCCGGGGCCCGGTCGGCCAGCAGGGCCTCCATGTCGCCTCCGGGATCCGCGGGACCGGCGGGAGCCCCCGAATCCGCGGGGGTCGGTCCCGCCTCCGGGGCGGTACCGTCTTCGGTCGTGGTCGTAGCCGCCGCCGAGGGTGCGGACTCCTGGGCCGCGGCGGTCTCCTGCGCGGTGGCGGCGGCGTCCTCGGCCGAAGCCGAATCCTCGGCGGAAGGCGCGGACCCGGCGGCCTCTGGCTCCTGGGCCTCAGGGGTGGCTTCCTCCGCGACAGGAGTGGCTGCCTCTTCGGCGGAAGCGGAGTCCCCCGCCTTGGGCGGGGCGCCCTCCGCAGGAGCGGATTCCTCCCCGGCCGCCGTGTCCTGCGCGGCGGCGGCGGTGGTGTCGTCCGCAGGTGTCGTGTCCTGCTCCGTGGCCCCGGGGAAGTCCGCTGCGCCCGAGGGCTCCGGCGCTTCGGCGGATACCTCGGGGTTGTCCCGGGGAGGCTCCTCCGCCCGCTCCGGATCCGGGGGGCGGAGCTCGTCGTGCGGTTCGCTGTCGGTGGGCTGAGGGCCGGACATGTCCATCTCCTGAGGTTCGTGCCCGCGCGCGCCTAGGGGAGCAGGAGGACCTTGCCCGTGGTCCTGCGCCCCTCCAGGGCGCGGTGGGCCTCGGCGGCGGCGGCCAGCTCGTAGCGGGCGCCGATCCGGACGTCGAGCCGGCCCTCGGCGGTCCAGCTCAGCACCTCACCGGCGCGATCGAGCAGTTCCTGCCGGGTGAGGGTGTAGTGGGCCATGGTCGGCCGAGTCAGGTAGAGCGAGCCCTTCTGGCTGAGGACCTGGGGATCGATGGGAGGCACGGGGCCGCTCGATTGCCCGAAGAGGACCATGGTGCCGCGCGGCTTGAGGGAGTCGAGGCTCCTGTCGAAGGTCGTCCGCCCCACCGAGTCGTAGACGACCTCGACACCGGCGCCTCCGGTGAGGCGCTGCACCTCTTCTCCGAAGTCGGCCTCGGTGTAGCGGATGACCTCGTGGGCCCCCGCCCCGCGGGCCAGTTTCTCCTTCTCCGGCGTGGAGACGGTGGCCAGCACTCGCGCGCCCTTCATCCTGGCCATCTGCACCAGCAACAGGCCGACGCCGCCGGCCGCGGCGTGGATGAGCGCCGTGTCGCCCGCCTTCAGGACGTAGGTGCCGGTGACCAGATAGTGGGCGGTCATGCCCTGAAGGAGGACGGCCGCCGCATCGGCGGTCCCGATCCTCTCGGGCAGGGGCACCAGGTGGTCGGCAGGCACGGCGGCGCTCTCGGCGTAAGCCCCCTGGACGCCGGCCCAGCCGACGCGGTCCCCGGCGGCCACTCCCTCGACGCCTTCTCCCACGGCGACGACGGTTCCGGCCCCCTCCATTCCCGGTACGCAGGGCAGGTCGACCGGGTAGAGGCCGGAGCGGTGGTAGGTGTCGATGTAGTTGAGGCCGACGGCCTCCAGACGGACCACGGCCTCGCCGGGGCCGGCGGACGGCTCCGGCACCTGCTCGAAGGAGAGGACCTCGGGGCCGCCGTGCTCGTGGAAACGTATCGCCTTCATCGGTTCGGTGGGAGAGCGAGTCATCGTGGGGGGAGACTGACAAAGTTACGTGTGGCGGTCCGTTTTGAGCAAGACGCACCTCGACATCGGCGCAGGAGAGTCAGCCCCGGCGCAGGGACAGGACCGGCGACCAGGGCCCCAGGAGGGCGCGCTCCCACCAGACGCCTCGTCCCCGCGCCTCCCCGCGGCTGAAGCGGTACTCGTAGAGGTGGGCGCGCAGGTACCGCGGCGGCGGGCCATCGCCGAAGGGATCCTCCGCCAGCAGCCCGAGGACGGTGGGAGACCCCTCCAGCAGGCGGCGGGCGAAGGCGTGGAACCAGCGGGCCCTCTCGAAGCCGCGCAGGGCGGCGAACCACATCTGCCAGTCCAGGCGCGGCATGTGCGGACCGGCGAAGGCGGGACGGCGGTCGACCTCGGTCGGCTTGTACCGGAACCGGTAGGTGCGCCATTCGACGCCGTCCCGGCTGCCCTCGAGGACGATCTCCGGGCGGGTCGTGGTCATGGTCGCGAAGAGCCCGTACGAGCTCGACAGGTGCAGGGGGTTCAGCAGCTGCTGCAGCCTGTAGAGAGGCCCGGCGAGGCGCACGTCCAGCCCCAGGGTGGCGGCCAGCTGCAGGCAGCTCAGGACGAGGATCGGCGCCGCCGCCGCCAGCCGGAGACGGCGCCGCCAGCGGCGACGACCCTGCCTCTCGGCGCTGGCGGCGGTGCGCCCGAAGACGGCGTCGTCGAGCAGGGGCAGACAGAGGACGAGGCTGAGGAGGTTGAAGAATCCGTAGTTGCCGGTGGCCGCGATCCCCAGTTGCAGCAGGGCGAAGCCGGCCGCGGCGGCCAGGCGGAAGCGGCGGGGACCGAAGACGGCGAAAGGCAGGACCAGCTCCACACCGAAGAGGAGCAGCGTCTCGGCCGTGTGCACCGAAGCAGGGAGATGGTGGGCGAACCAGCTCGTCCACGCGGGGATCGGCTGCGTCTGGTAGTGGTGCTCCATCGCCGTCAGCCCCCGCCAGGCCGGGTCGCCGCTGAGGAGCTTGACCACGCCGGAGGACCACATGAGCCGGAAGACCAGCCAGCGCAGGAGCCAGGTGACCGCCCTCGACGGAGGCTCCTTCCACACCCGGCGGGGCCGCCAGGCCAGGGGCGCCCACAGCACCGCCAGCACCCCCGCCTCGAGCAGCAGGATATCCCACTGGTAGGAGAGGAACTGCTGGCCGGCGACGTACACCGACAGGTAGGTGAGCCAGCAGAGAGCGAGGGCCAGGGCCGGGGCCACCCCGGCCGCCGCCAGCAGCGCGGCGGCGCAGCCCAGGGCGCACAGGGCGTGCAGGGCCGCGTCTCCCGAGTCGAGCCAGAGCAGGGTGGGAAGGTGCCACCAGGCCGCGGGCCCGAGCGTCTCCCCGGCCCACCGCAGGGTCTCGGCCGCCGGCAGGATACCGCGCGAACCGACGAGCCCCTGGGCCTGGCTCCAGAAAGAGGCGAAGGCCAGGAGGTAGACGAGCCCCATGGCGCGGACGAAGCAGGCCCTGGCCACATGGACCTGCCCGGCCGCCCCGGCCACGGCGGCCACTGTCGCCTGCATCCAGCGCATGTCGCGGGTACCCTAGCGCCCCATCCCCCGGCGCTCCAGCGCCGCCCCCCGGTCCCGGCCGTCGATCGGACGCCTCCGGTTCAGAGGCCCTCCCGGCTACGGCTCCAAGGCGCGGGCGTTCTTCAGCCTGTTTCGGCGTGTCCCGCCATCTTGACCCTCGCCGCGCCCCCGAGTAGCCTACCGCCCTCCCGGCCGGACCTCCCTCACCCGACTCCAGGACTTCCATGGCGCCGCGCAAGAAACCCCTCAACCTCGTCCTCTTCGGCGTCGACAGCCTGCGCGCCGACCACATGAGCTGTTACGGCTATCCGCGGCTGACGACCCCTCACATCGACCGCCTCGCCGGCGAGGGCGTCCTCTTCGAACGCAACTACTCGGCCCACATCCCCACCACCTCGGCCTACGCCTCCATGCTCACCGGCCTCGACGCCTTCTCCACCACCGTCGTCGCCCTGCGCCACAAGGGCGGTCTTCCCGGCCACGTGGCCACCCTGCCCGAGATCCTCGGCGACGCCGGGTACGAGACCAGCTGCGTCGGCTTCAGCGGCAATGCCAGCTCGCGGGGATTCGACACCTACCTCGACTACCCGGCCTGGGGCAGCTGGAGCGAGGGCCGCAGTCCGAAGGCCGACCGCCTCAACGACGCGGCCCTTCCGGAGCTCGAGCGCCTGGCCGCCGGCGACAAGCCCTTCTTCCTGTTCCTGCGCCACATGGACCCCCACGCGCCCTACCTGCCGCCGGCCCCCTTCGAGCGCATGTTCTACTCCGGCGACGAACTCGACCCGGCCAACCGCTCCATGGACCCGGTCATGGCCTTCAAGCCCTTCTGCGACTTCTTCGCCGGCTGGATGCCGCCGGGGATCACCGACGCCGACTACGTCACCGCCCAGTACGACGGCGCCGTGGCCTACATGGACGCCGCCATCCAGCGCCTCCTGACCCGCCTCGACGAGCTCGGCCTGCGCGACGACACCCTCGTCGTCCTCAACGGCGACCACGGCGAGACCCTCTACGAACACGAGTGCTGGTTCGACCACCACGGCCTCTACGAGAACACCCTGCACGTCCCCCTGATCCTGCGCCTCCCCGGACGCCTGCCCGAGGGACGCCGCGTCGGCGGCTACGCCCGGCACCAGGACCTGGTGCCGACGATCCTGCAGCTGCTGCGGGTGCGCGGCGTGAAGATCGACTTCGACGGCGCCTCCCTGCTGCCGCTGATCGACGGCCGGCGGCCGAGCAACGCCGCCGAGTTCTACATCACCGAGTGCACGTGGATGCGCAAGCACGGCTGGCGCACGCCGCAGTGGAAGCTGATCGTCGCCCTGGAGCCCGACTTCCACTTCAAGCCGGAGGTCGAGCTCTACAACCTCGTCGAGGACCCCCTGGAGTTGAGGAACCTGGCGGGCCGGGAGAAGGGTGTGGCGGCCGCCCTGCGGCAACGGCTCGAGGCGTGGGTCGAACGGCGCGAGGCCGAGACGGGGCGCGTCAACCCCATGTACACCAACCTCGACTGGCACGGCTCCAGGACCCACCAGGGGCCCTTCACCTCGTCGCAGCAGGCCTACGACACCCTGCACATAGGTTCCGTGGGCGCCGCCGACCGGCTGCAGGCCGGCGGCAGGAAGAAAGCCGCGAAGAGAGGCTAGCCGGCGGCGCCGGAGGTCAACCCGGCCGGACCTCTTCGAAGCCCCAGTCGAGCCAGGGGGTCAGAGCCTCGATGTCCGAGGTCTCCACCGTCGAGCCGCCCCAGACGCGCAGACCGGGCGGTGCCTCGCGATAGGATCCGACGTCGCAGGCGGCCCCCTCCCTCTCCAGAATGCGCACCAGTTCCCGCGCCCGTGCGGCCTGTTCCGCGGCGGGCAGCGCCGCGAACTCCCCGTCGACGATCCGAAGGCAGATCGAGGTGCTCGAGCGGACCGCCGGGCGGGCGGCGAGGAAGTCGATCCAGTCCCGATCGGCGGCCCACGCCTCCAGGACCGTCAGGTTGGCCCGTGAGCGCCGTACCAGCTCGGGCAGGCCGCCGATCGATTCCGCCCAACGCAGCCCGTCGAGGGCGTCCTCCACGCAGAGCATGGAAGGCGTGTTGATCGTGCGCCCCTCGAAGAGCCCCTCGTCGAGAGCGCCGGCGGCGGTGATGCGGAACAGCTTCGGCAGCGGCCAGGTCGGGGTGTACGAGAGCAGGCGCTCCACCGCCCGCGGACCGAGGACCAGCATGCCGTGGGCGGCCTCGCCTCCCATCGCCTTCTGCCACGACCAGGTGACCACGTCGAGCTTCTCCCAGGGCAGGTCCATGGCGAAGGCGGCCGATGTGGCGTCGCAGATGGTGAGGCCGAGGCGGCCGGGGTCGATCCAGTCGGCGTCGGGGACCCGGACCCCCGAGGTCGTGCCGTTCCAGGTGAAGACCACGTCGCGGTCTCCGTCCACCTGGCGCAGGTCCGGCAGCTCGCCGTAGTCGGCGAGCAGGGGGCGCACGTCGGAGAGCGGCAGCTGCCGGGTCAGGTCCGTCACCCATCCGAGGCCGAAGCTCTCCCAGGCCAGCACGTCGACCCCCCTCGGGCCGAGGAGGGACCACAGGGCCATCTCGACGGCTCCCGTGTCGGAGGCGGGAACGACGGCGATGCGGTGGTCCGCGGGCACGCCGAGAACGGTCCGGCTGCGCTCGATGACCTCCCGCAGCCGCCCCTCGCCGGCGGGGCTCCGGTGCGAGCGGCCGACCAGGGCGCCCGCCAGGGCCTCGAGGGACCACCCCGGACGCTTGGCGCAGGGGCCGGAGGAGAAGCACGGGTTGCCCGGCCTCCTCTCCGGCCTCGGCCGCTCAGTCGACATGGTCCCGCAGGTCGAAGACGCACTCCATGGAGGCCCACCACTCCCCTTCCCCCGCCTCCGGCACCCGCTCCTGGAAGGTGCGCATCAGCTCGTCCCACTCGGCCGCCCGGGGGTTCTGCTCCACGTAGCGGGCGAAGTCGCGGGCCGGGTCGAAGTCGTCGGTGGTCGTCATGTGCATGAACATGCGCCGGCCGAGCAGGTAGATGAGCATCCCTTCGATGCCGACCTCCTTCAACCCCTGGAGCGGCTCCGGCCACGGGTGGCGGTGATACTCCTTGTAGCGCTCGATGATCTCCGGATCGTCCTTCAGGTTCAGGGTCAGGGCGTAGTGCTTCATTCCTCTTCCTCCTCTGCGCGGTAAGCCGCCGCCAGCAGCGACACGGGGTGCTCCACCCGGGCTGTCGCTCCCCGCCGGCGCAGGCCGGCCTCGATCTGCACGGCGCATCCCGGGTTGCCGGTGGCCACCACCTCGGCGCCGGTGGCGGCCAGGTGACCCAGCTTGCGCTCCAGGAGCGCCGCCGACATCTCCGGCTGGGTGATGTTGTAGATCCCGGCCGAGCCGCAGCACCAGTCGGCCTCGGCCAGCTCCGCCAGCTCCAGGCCCGGTATGGCGGCCAGGATCTCCCGGGGCGCCTGGCTCACCCCCTGGCCGTGCTTCAGGTGGCAGGAGTCGTGGCAGGTGACGCGCAGGGGGCCGCCATCGGCCCCGCTCAGGCCCGCCCGGGGCGGCCTCGGACCGACCTCCAGCAGCAGCTCGTGCACGTCCCGCACCTTGCGGGACCACTCCGCGGCGCGGCTCCGGTATACCGGGTCGTCCGCCAGCAGCCGCTCGTAGTGCTTCGCGTGGGAGCCGCAGCCGCCGGCGTTGACGGCCACGGCGTCGAGCCGGTCCAGGTCGAAGGCGGCCAGATTCGCCCGCGCCAGCTGCCGCGCCGCCTCGACCTCGCCGTTGTGGCCGTGAAGGGAGCCGCAGCACTGCTGCCCCGGCGGCAGCTCGACCTCGCAGCCGTTGGCCTGCAGGACCTCGATCGTGTCGGCGTTCACGTGGGCGAAGGCGAGGTCCTGCACGCAGCCGCTGACCAGGCCGACCCGCAGTGACGGCGCCCCCGGATTGCGGGCCTCGTAGCGCGCGGCGAACAGCTCGTGGGTGAACCGGTGGCTGACGCGCGGCGTCAGCGGCTCCAGGTCGCGCAGGCGTTTCGGCGCCAGCCGCAGCAGTCCCAGGCCGCGCACGGCCCGTTCCAGGCCGCAGCGCTGGTAGATACGCAGCAGGCGGCCGAAGGCGTGCAGCCGCCGCCGGGAGGTGAACAGCCACCGGAGGATGACGCCGCGCACGGCCGAACGCCCGGGAGACTCCAGGGCGCCGCTGCGCTCCACCTCGGCCCGCGCCGTCTCGATCAGCTGCGCATAGTCCACCCCGGCCGGACAGGCGGTCTGGCAGGCCAGGCAGCCGAGGCAGAAGTACATCTCGTCGGCGAAGGTCTCCCCCACCTCCAGGCGACCTTCGGCGACGGCCCGCATCATGGCGATCCGCCCCCGGGGCGAGGATCGCTCCCTCAGGGTGGCCTCGTACGTCGGGCAGGTGGGCAGGCACATGCCGCAGTGCATGCACTGCTGAAGGACGGAGAAGTCGAGGCCCCGAAGCAGGTTGGGATCGGGGGAGCGGTCCACGGTCAGTCGAAGATCTTGCCGGGATTGAGGATGCCCGCCGGGTCGAAGGCGGCCTTCAGCCGCCGCATCGCCTCCAGGGGCACGGCGCCGACGGCGTCGGGCAGGAAGGGCTTCTTGGCGAGCCCGACGCCATGCTCGCCGGTGATCGTGCCGCCCATGGCCACGGCGGCCTGGAAGACCTCCCTCATCGCCGCCTCGACGCGCTCCATGGCCGCGGCGTCGCGCTCGTCGGCCAGGAAGGTGGGGTGGAGGTTGCCGTCGCCCATGTGCCCGAAGGTTCCGATCGTCACGTCGTGGTCCCCGGCGATGCGCTGGATCTCGCCCACCATCCGGGCCAGCTCGCTGCGGGGCACGGTGACGTCCTCGAGGATCACGGTCGGAGCCCGCCGCGCCAGGGCGCTGAAGGCCGTCCTCCGGGCGCCGGCGAGCTGCGCCGCCTCCGCCTCCGAGGCCGCCCGGCGGACGTCGCGGGCCCCGTGGCCGCGGGCGATCTCCTCGACCCGGGCGGCCTGCTCCTCCACCTCGCCCGGGTGGCCGTCGACCTCCATCAGGGTCACGGCCTCCACGTCGGTGGGCAGTCCGATGCGGGCGTACCCCTCGACGCACTCCACCGTGGTCCGGTCGAGGAACTCCAGGGTGCAGGGGATGATGCGGGCCCGGATGACCGCCGAGATCGTCTCGGCGGCGTCGGTCATGCGGTCGAAGAGTCCCAGGAGGGTGGCCCGGGCCGCCGGCGCCGGGATCAGCTTCAGGGTGATCCGGGTGATGATCCCGAGGCTGCCCTCCGAGCCGATGAACAGGTCGCGCAGGGAGAAGCCGGCCACGTCCTTGACGCACCGGGTCCCGGTCTCCAGCACGGTGCCGTCGGCGAGGACGACCTGCAGGGCCATCACGTAGTCCCGGGTGACGCCGTACTTCAGCCCCCGGAGGCCGCCGGAGTTGTTGGCCACGTTGCCGCCGATGGTGGAGATCTTGATCGAGCCGGGATCGGGCGGGTAGAACAGGCCGGCTGCCGCCGCCTCGTCGGCCACCCGCTGGGTGAGCACTCCGGGTTCGACGACCATGGCCAGGTTGGCGGCGTCGACCTCGAGGATGCGGTCGAGCTTCACCAGGCACAGCACCAGGCTGCCCTCGGATGGCACGGAACCGCCGGCCAGCCCGGTGCCGGAGCCGCGGGTGACCACCGGCACGCCGTGGCGGCCGGCCAGGGCCGCGATCTGCGCCACCTGCTCCACGCGCTCGGGCAGGACGACGCACGCTGGCGGCTGACGCAGAGTGGCGGTGCCGTCGAAGGCGTACACGGCCAGCTCCTCCGGCTCGGTGAGCACCGCCCCCTGGCCGGCGGCCTGCCGCAGGGCGGCGAGAAAGGCGGGATCGTCCGCCGCGGTCACAGGTGCTCGCAGCGGTTCAGGTAGCGGACCGCGCAGAGATCGGGGCCGAGACAGAACCGGGTGATCCCCGTGTTCCGGTGATTGTAGGAGAGGCCCAGGCTGGGCAGCTGGTCGGTGAGGGCCTTCACCAGTCCGCTCATGAAGTCGCCGTGGGTGACGATGCCCAGGCGCTCGGGCGTCTCCCCGCTCTCGGCGCCCCTACGGGCCCGCTCTTTCAACTCCCCGGCCACGGCGATGGCCCGGCCCCTGCCGGCGTGCTTGGTTTCCTGCCCGCCGGGCCACCAGCCCTGCTCCCCGACGCCGTCCGGCAGCCTCACACCGGGAAAGCCGCTGCGGATCTCGTCGCGCGTCATCCCGTGCAGGTCGCCCTTCCCCTCCAGCCAGATGCCGCCCACCTCGTGGATGTCGATCCAGACCTCGGGGGCGGTGCCGAGGGCGGCGGCGATGGGCCGCGCCGTCTGCAGGGCCCGCCGCATGGGGCTGCAGTAGAGGCTGTCCAGGGCCGGCCGGCCGGCCCGCTCGGCGGCGTCGAGGTGACCGCCGCGGGCCAGGTGCGAGGCCACGCGCTCGGCCTGCTCCTCTCCGAGGCCGGTCAGGGGCGGGTCCGAGACCCGTTGGGAGCCGTCCTCCAGGGCGTTGTTGTACGACTCTCCATGCCGAATCAGGAACAGATCCATAGCGGTCCTCACCAGTTGTGTGCAGGGTCGGCGGGGCCCGTTGCCTGACGGTCCGGGCCCGCAGTAGGTTACGCGCCTTTCACCACCCGAGGGGGGCGCATGAACATAACCGTTCGCCAGGGCGAGATACAGAAGACGGAAACAGAGGCTCTCGTCGTCAACCTGTTCCACGGGGCCAGGCCCGGCGGGGCCACGGCGGCCGTCGACGCCGAGCTCGGCGGCCTCATCGGCCGTGTCGTCGACAGCGGCGACTTCACGGGAGAGAAGAACCGCACCCTCCTGCTCTATCCCGACGCCGGGGGCCTGCCGGCGCGGCGGGTGCTGCTGGTCGGCCTCGGCCGGCAGAATGAGTTCGACCTGGAGACGGCGCGCCAGGCCGCCGGCACCGCGGCGCGGCGGCTGCAGGAGCTGGGCGTTGAGAAGGCGGCCACCGTGCTCCACGGCGCCGGCGCCGGGGGCCTGGAGACCGAGGAGGCGGCCCAGGCGGTGGCCGAGGCCAGCATCCTCGCCTGCTACCGCTTCGACGAGCACAAGTCCAGGAAGGAAGGCAAGGTCCTGCGACAGCTGACCGTGGTCGAGTTCGACGGCGCCCGGCTGGCGGCGGTGCGGCGCGGCGTGCGCATGGGCCGGTCGATCGCCGAGGGCACCTGCCTGGCCCGGGACCTCGTCAACCATCCGGGCAACACGGCGACGCCCGCCTTCCTGGCCGGCCGGGCGCGCGCCCTGGCGCGGCGGCACGAGGGCCTGCGCTGCCGGGTCCTCGACGAGGCGGCCATGCGCAGGGAGGGGATGGGCGCCATCCTCGGGGTCTCGGCGGGCAGCGCCGAGCCGGCGAAGCTGATCGTCCTCGAGCATGGACTGAGCCCCCGCCGGCGGGGGGCGCGGCGGAAGAAGCCCCTCGTCTTCGTCGGCAAGGGGGTCACCTTCGACTCCGGCGGCATCTCCATCAAGCCGGGCAGCGGCATGGGCGACATGAAGATGGACATGTCCGGCGCCGCCGCGGTGATCGGTGCCATGCAGGTGGTCGCCGAGGCGGGCCTCGCCCGGCCCGTGGTCGGCATCGTCCCGGCCACCGAGAACCTGCTCGACGGCAAGGCCTACAAGCCGGGGGACGTGCTCACGACGATGGCGGGCCAGACGATCGAGATCGACAACACCGACGCCGAGGGCCGCCTGATCCTGGCCGACGCCCTGACCTACGCGCAGCGCTACGAGCCGGAGGGGATCGTCGATCTGGCCACCCTCACCGGCGCCTGCGTCATCGCCCTGGGGTCCCACGCCAGCGGCCTCATGGCCAACGACGACGGCCTGGCGGAACGGGTCGAGGCGGCGGCCGAGGCGACGGCGGAGAAGGTCTGGCGACTGCCCCTGTGGCCGGAGTACCGGAGGCAGATCCGCAGCCAGGTGGCGGACATGAAGAACACGGGCGGCCGCGAGGGCGGCGCGATCACCGCCGCGGCCCTGCTGTCGGAGTTCGCCGGCGACACGCCCTGGGTCCACCTCGACATCGCCGGCACCGCCTGGACGGACAGGGCTAGGCCGTACGTTCCGAGAGGCGGGGTCGGCGTCGGCGTCCGCCTGCTGGTCGAGCTGGCCCGGCGGAGCCGCAAGTGACGGCGCCCGGCTCCGGGGCCCGGGAGGTTCGCGGCTTCACGGAACGGCGCGGCCCATGATCCTCTCCGACGCCAGTCTGCGGCAGCTGCTGGCCTCGGGGAAGCTGAGCATCGACCCCCTCGACGACGACCAGATCCAGCCCGCCTCCGTCGACCTGCGGCTCTCCGACCACTTCCTCAAGGTGGACGAGAACCGCCTGGAGGCGATCCGCCTGGACCGGGAGGTCCCCTACGAGGAGTTGACCCAGCAGCAGATCGTCATCCCCCCGAACTCCTTCCTCCTCGCCACCACCCGCGAGCGCATCCGCCTGCCCGACGACGTGACCGCCTTCGTCGAGGGCCGCAGCTCCATCGGCCGCATCGGGCTGTTCATCCAGAACGCGGGCTGGGTCGACCCCGGCTTCCAGGGGAACCTGACCCTCGAGCTGTTCAACGCCAACCGCCTGCCCATCCGCCTGCAGGAGGGCCGCCGGATCTGCCAGCTCGTCTTCGCCCGCATGGACCGCGCCGCCACGCGGCCCTACGACGGCAAGTACCAGCACCAGGCACGGGCCACGGGCAGCCGGATCCGCCTCGATCCGGACCGCTGACGCCGACGGCAAGGCGTGAAGATCCGTCGGATGCGCGTTCGCATCGGGAAACCCCGGATCCCCACCCTGTGCCTGATCCTCTGTCTGGTCCTTGGATTCTCCCTGCGCTTCGTCGGGTTGACCCGCGGCGACAGCTCCTTCGTCCCGGAGGGTCCGGATCGCGCCACGGAAGAGAGAGCCTTCTACCACTTCCATCCCGACGAGACCACCATCGTCCGGACCGCTCTCAAACCGATCGAGCCCTTTTCTCCGGAGCTTACCTGTTACGGCCTGCTGCCTGTCCATCTGCTTCGCGGAGTCCTCGAGTTCAACCGGATCGTCTTCGGTTGGGACTTCGAGGACCAGGGCTCCACCGACTCGGTGCGGTATGTCTATCTGACCGCCCGCACTCTGGCGGCCCTGGTCTCCTGTCTCACCCTCTGCCTGACCTGGCTGCTGGGCCGCCGCTGGTTCGGGGAGCTGACCGGACTGCTCGCCGCCGTGGTGGTCGCCGTGGCCCCAATGGCCATCCAGGCGGCGCACTTCTACACCGTGGACGGCTTGTTCACGCTGCTGATCCTCGCCGCGCTCCTCTCCCTGATGCATGCGCTGGAGGGCGATGACCGGCGATGGTGGCTGGCGACCGGGGTCCTGACCGGACTCGCCGGCGCCGTGCGCCTCGCCGGCCTGTCCATGGGGGCGGTGGCGCTGGCGGGTCTCCTCATCTACCACCGGCGCAGGCTCGGAGCAGCCCTGACCTCATCCGTCTGGCTAGCTGGTCTGGCGGGGCTGATGGTCCTGCTCGTTCTGCAGCCCTATCTCGTCGTGGACTGGGAGCTACTACTGCAGAACCGTTCGGCCAGCGACTTCAGCTATGCGATGAAGGTAGCCCGCGGCGAATTCCTCACCGCGTGGAGCCTGGTGGATGTCCACACCATCCCGTACCTGCACCACTGGAGCCACCTGTGGCCCCTGGGCGTGGGCTGGCCTCTCACCGTCTCCTTCGGCCTCGGAATCGCCTGCGGTCTGTGGAGAGGAGACCGTCGCAAGGGACTGCTCCTCCTGTGGGTGGGGATCCACTTCGCCCTCATCGGCGGCCTTCTCACCAAGCCCATGCGCTACCTCCTCCCCATGCTGCCCTTCCTGGCCATCCTGACGGCCGACCTCTGTGTCTGGCTGGTCCATTCTCCCCGGTGGCTCCGAGTGCGCAAGCTGGCCATCGCCACCACCTCCGCGGTGCTCGTCTACAGCGCCAGTTACGGCATCGCCTTTGCAGGCATCTATGCCGGGGAGGACAGCCGCATCGAGGCGGCGCGGTGGATGGAGGAGCGGATCCCGGACGACAGCCGGATCGGCATCGAACAGGGCGCATTCACGATGCGGGGACTGGTCGGCAACCCCCAACGCGTGAGATTGCTCGGTACCTCCCAGCTCTTCAACATGCGGGGATATGCGACCTGCGGCGCGGAACTCACCTGGCTCCGGCCACACTTCGAGGACGTGGACTACCTGGCCATCATCGAGGCCAACCGCTACCAGCAGTTCACGGCCGTTCCCGACTTGATCCCCGGTGCCGCGGCCTTCTACCAGGCGCTGGCCGATGGGGATCTTGGCTTCGACCTCGTACACCGGGTCAAGCGTTACCCCACCCTCGGCGGCCTCGAGTTCCGGGACGACGGAAGCGATCCCTCCTTCACCGGCTACGACCACCCGGCGATCATGATCTTCAGGAAGAGAGATGACGCCTCCTGGCAGGAGGCTTGGGAGAGATTGCGGACGAGCCTGTCCGCGAGCGCCCACTGTGCGGACCCCTACCTGGAGAAAGCCGCTGACGCCATCGAGGCCGGGGATCTGAACCAGGGCCTCATCTGGACTCGAACGGCCGCCCGGAGAGTACCGCAGAACAGGATCGGCCACCTGATCGAGCCCATCTGCTGGCGCGCCTGGGAGGATCGAGCCGACAGGCTTCGGAGACCTACCATACCGAACTGCTGGAGCCGCACCGCATCCCCGCCGACGCAGCCCTGGCCGCCGGGATGAGCCTCTTCGAGCTGGGCCTGAAGGACCTGGCCATCTCCGCCCTCGAGACGGGAGTCTCGGCGACCATCGAGGACGACAGGGTCCCCGGGGAACCGATGGCCCGCATCTATCTGCGTCTGGCATCATACCTGAAGCAGGACCTCGAGTTGGAGGAGGAGGCCGCCGAGGTCCTGTTGCTGTCTACCCGACTTCACCCCCGGCCGCTGGCCTGGAACAGACTTGCCAAGTACGCCCTGGCCAGTCAGGACTACGGGCAGGCCGCGGAGTACCTGAAGCAGTCGCTGCGGCTGAACCCCGACCAGGCGGGCGTCCATGCCACCCTCGGCCAGATCGCGGCGGAGATGGAGGATCCGGCCGCCGCCCTGCAGCACTTCAAGAGAGCCCTCCAGCTGAATCCGGAACTGGAGGACCGCCTCAGCCCCTGGATCACCGTGCACAGGGATTGAGCCGAAGGAGCCGGCGTCCGGGGCCGGGAGCCCCTTGACGGGAGGCGGACCCCGGAGCCGGATTATCACCCCTTCCCCTACCCCCCCTGGAGACACCCATGAGCACCGACCTGCACAGCGACGCCCTCGTCATCGACTCCCACAACGACACCGTCGTCGGCCTGATCCGGCGCGGCAACCTCGGGCTGGCCGGGGAGAGCAGCCCCGAGAGGCGCCGCCGCCTCGGCACCGTCGCCTACGTGCGCCAGCAGTTCGACCCCCCCGAAAAGCCCCTGCAGCAGACTCTGCCCCTTCTCCGCGAAGGCGGGATCGACGCCGGCTACTTCGCCGTGGACACCACCATCGCCCGCAACAACCACCTCCTGTACGCCCTCGACGCCCTAGGCTACCTGAAGCGCGAGGTGGAGACCCACTCCGGCGAGGTGATCATCGCCCGCTCGGCCGCCGACATCGAGGCCGCCCGCGCCGGCGGGCGCTTCGCCGTGGTCCTGGCGGTGGAGAACTCGGCTGCCCTGCAGCACAGCCTCTTCGCCCTCGACGCCCTCTACGAGGTGGGGGTGCGCACCATGACCCTGACCCACAGCGCGCGCACCGACGCGGCCGACGGCTGCGAGGTGGAGGGCGGCGGCGGGCTCACCGGTTTCGGCCGGGAGGTCGTTCGGCGCATGGGCGAGCTGGGCATGCTCCTCGACGTCTCCCATGTGAACGAGCGCGGCTTCTGGGACGTCCTCGAGTGCGCCACCTCGCCCGTCGTCGCCAGCCACAGCTGCTGCCGGGCCCTGTGCGACCACCCGCGCAACCTGACCGACGAGCAGCTGCGGGCCCTGGGCGAGGCCGGCGGCGTCGTGGGCATCACCTTCGTGCCCGACTTCATCAACGCCGACGCCCCCGACATGGGACGCCTGGTCGATCACGTCCTCCACGCCGTGGACCAGGCCGGCGAGGAAGCGGTGGGCCTCGGGTCCGACTTCGACGGTGGCGGCGACCTTCTGGCGCACGCCGGGAACTACCCGGAGATCACGGCGGAACTGCTCGAGCGCGGCGCCGGGGAGGCGGCGGTGCGCGCCATTCTGGGCCTCAACCACCTGCGGCTGCTGCGGCAGGTGGTCGGCTGAGCGCCCTCAGGCGAGGCCGTAGAGCGGCCGGTACTTGCCCTCGAGATACTCCATCAGGTAGTCGACCCGCAGGGGCTCGCCGGTGACCTCCTGCACCAGCTCGGAGGCGGTGAGGCGGCTGCCCTGGGAGTGGATGTTCTCGCGCACCCAGCCGAGGAGGCCGGAGAGCGCGCCCCGGCGGATCTGGCCGGGCAGGTCCCCGAGGTCGGCGCAGGCCCGGCGGTAGAACTGGGCGCCGTAGAGGTTGCCGAGGGTGTAGGTGGGGAAATACCCGATCAGTCCCAACGACCAGTGGATGTCCTGCAGGACGCCCTCGGCGTCGGAGCCGGGCCGGATGCCGAGGTAGGACTGCATGCGCTCGTTCCAGACCCCCGGCAGGTCCCCCACCTCCAGCTCTCCCTCCATGAGCGCCTTCTCCAGCTCGAAGCGCAGCAGGATGTGGAGGTCGTAGGTCATCTCGTCGGCCTCGACCCGGATCAGCGACCTCTCGACGCGGTTGACGGCGGCGTAGAACCGGTCCACCCCAACGCCCTCGAGCTGCGCGGGGAAGCACCGGGCGAGGTGCGGCAGGTAGTGCTCCCAGAACTCGCGGCTGCGGCCGACGGCGTTCTCCCACGTGCGCGACTGGGACTCGTGGATCCCGAGGGAGACGGACCCGCCCACGGGGAGCCCCTCGGCCTCGGCGGGCAGGCCCTGCTCGTAGAGGCCGTGGCCGGCCTCGTGGATGATGCCGAAGAGGGCGCTGGTGAGCTGGCCGGCGTTGTAGCGGGTGGTGAGGCGCACGTCCCCGGGATGGCTGCCCGAGCAGAAGGGATGGACGGAGACGTCGAGGCGGCCGGCCTCCATGTCGAAACCGAGGTCGGCCAGGACCCGGCGGCCGAAGCTCTCCTGCACGGCGACGTCGTAGTCGCGCTCGAGCAGGTCGTCCTTCTTCGCCGCCGCCTCGCTGCCCAGGATCTCCTCCACGAGGGGGACGAGCCGGCGGCGCAGCTCCCCGAGCAAGGGCTCGACCTCCTCCACCCGGGCGTGGGGCTCGAAGTGGTCGAGGAGGGCGTTGTAGACCGACCCCGTGAAGCCGACGGCATGGGCCTCCTGGCGCTTGAGGTCGACGATCTTCTCCAGCCACGGCCGGAAGCGGCCGAACTCCGACTGCTGCCGCGCCTCGACCCAGGCCTCGTGGGCCAGCGACTCGGTGCGCCTCAGCTCGACGACCAGCTCCCTGGGGATCCGCAGGGCGCGGTCCTGGTGGCGCTTCAGCTCGCGCACGTTGATCCGCGCGTCACCGCTCAGTCCCTCCCCGTCCAGCGCCGCCACCAGCTCGACGAGATCCGGAGCCGTGAGCCTTTCGTGAGCCAGGCCGGCCAGCGTCCCCAGGCTGCGCGCCCGCGGGCCGCTCCCCCGGCGGGGCATGCAGGTCTCCTGGTCCCAGTGGAGCAGGGACTCGGCGTGGGCGATGTCGGCCAGCTCCCGCGCCGCGGCGGTGAAGCGTTCGTAAGGCGCATCGGAATTGCTCATCTTTCCTCCATCCCTTCTCCAAGGAGCGAACCCGCATGAAGATCGTCAAAGCCGACCACTACGTCCTCCACATCCCGTTCTACGCCGACCACGTGGTGCGCGCCATGCACCGCGCCCAGACCCACGACGAGACGGTCCACGTGAACCGCCTCGAGCTCGACGACGGCAGCGTCGGCTACGGCGACGGCGGCGGTCCCGGCGGCGACCTGGTGGGCCGCAATCCCCTCGAGGTCCTCCACGACGACGGCATCGGCTTCGGCAACCAGCTCGCCATCCTCGACGCCGTGGGGCGCGCCACCGGCACCCCCGCACACGCCCTCCTCGGCCGCCGGCTGCGCGACCGCTGCCCCCTCTCCTGGTGGGACATCGACATGCCGCCCGCCGACTGGGTGAAGGAGGCCGAGGAGTCGCTGAAGCGCGGCTACACGACCTTCAAGATGAAGGCCCGCCCCTGGTTCGACATCCACGAGCAGGTGGCCAGCGTCGGCGCCGTGGTGCCCGCCGACTACCGCTTCGACGTCGACTTCAACGGCTTCCTGCTCAACCCCGCCCGCGCCGAGGAGCACCTCTGCCGCCTCGACGATCACCCCAACGTCGGCATGTACGAGAGCCCCTTCTACCTCGGCACCGACCTGACGGGGGCCCGCATCCTGCGGGAGCGCGTCCGCAAGCCGGTGGTGGAGCACTTCAACGAAGCCGTCCTCCACGCCCACGCCAGCGACGGTTTCGTCATCGGCGGCGGCATCCAGGGAGTGCTGCGGCAGGCGACCCTGGCGGAGCAGTTCAACAAGCCCTTCTGGCTGCAACTCGTGGGCACCGGCATCACCACCGCCTTCGCCCTCCACCTCGGATCGGTCCTGTCCCACGCCCAGCTTCCCTACATCACCTGCTTCGAGTTGTACGAGGACGACCTCCTCGTCGACCCGATCCGCGTCGTCGACGGCCACGCCGCCGTGCCCGAGGGGCCGGGCCTCGGCGTGGAGATCGACGAGGGCGCCATCGAGCACTACCGCGTCGAGCCGGGGGAGCCGTCGCCGTGTCAGCTCTACCGGCAGCGGAAGCGCATCCTGCGGGTCCGCTGGCCGGGGCACGGCGCCGACCGCGTCTGGGAGTTCACCGCCGAGGCCAACTACCAGCGCGAGTTCTACGCCGGATCGATCCCGCCGTTCCAGCCCGGAGTGAGTCTGGAGGTGGAGGAGGACGACGGTTCCGCGGCCTTCGCCAGCGCCCACGAGGCGATCGCCGGCCGCGGCCTGTAGCCGCCGGGGGCCGCGGCCCGGCGGCGGCTTCAGGCCTCCCGCCGGGCGCGGATCTCCTCGAAACCGGTGAGGCTGTAGGCGATGCCCACGTAGTCGAGGAGGTTGGTCAGGCTGCGCAGGGCCACGCCGAAGCCGTCGACGCCGGAGAAGCCGCCGAACTGGCCGCCCCCCTTCAGGTGCGGCTCCAGGTCGAGGAAGACGCCGGGCACGCCGAGGCGCTTGAGGCGCCGCGTCAGCGCCGGCAGGCGGGTGCGGAAATCGCGCAGGATCGCCTCGTGGCCCGAGTCGCCCTCGTCGGCGGGGACGAAGTTCTTCAGCCGCTCCTCGTCGACGTGCCCCTGCCACTCGAGGTCCGGGTCGATGCGGTAGTCCTTGATGTGCATCCAGCCGATGCCGGCGCGCATCGCCTCGTACTCGGCGTAGGTCTCGTGGGGCCGCAGGTTCTGGCTCGACAGGTTGCCGCCGTCGAAGATCAGACAGAGGTTGGGGTGCGCCGCCTTGCGCTGCAGCCGCCGCAGGAGGCGGCCGTTCTGCCCTACGAGGTTGGCCTCCACCTCCAGGCCGAAGAGGACCCCGCCCCGGGCGCAGATCTCGGCGATGCGGGCCAGCCGCTCGGCGGCCTCGTCCACGTGGTCCTCCGGCGCCGTGCCCCGCGGGTGATAGAACGAGAACCCCCGCACCAGCCGCGTCTCGAACTCCCCCGCCAGGTCGGCGGCGCGCTGCACCTCGCGGCCGAGGTAGCGCTCGAAGGGGACGTAGGCGTTGGCGCTGCCGTCGTCGACGTCGAGGAGCTTCACCTTGCCGATGGGCGAGCCGATGGAGGAGACGCGGATGCCGTGCTCCTCGTGCAGCCGCCGCAGGCGGCGGACCTCGGCCTTGGTGAGGGCCATCACGTTCTTGACGCCGGACCCGGCGTCGACGAAGCGCAGGCTGTACCACGACATGCCGAGGGCCGACAGCATGGTCAGCTGCGACTCGGCTTTCTTGTCGGCGGGTCCCTCGTCGGCGAAGCCGCTGAGGATCACTTCGGGCATGGGGCGACTCCTCGGGTGTGGGCCGGGGAGAGGTGGGGAGGCGTTCCGGCCTCAGGCGATGTAGCCGTCCTCCCTCTCCTCGTCGATGCGATACTCCGGGGCCAAGTCCTCGAAACTGGCGCTCTCCTTGCTCCACATCAGCTCTGCGAAGCCCGTCGGCCCGTTGCGCTGCTTGGCGACGATGATCTCCGCCTTGCCCTCCTGGGGTTCGCCATCCTGCGATTTCAGTCCGTAGATCTCGGGGCGGTAGATGAACATCACCACGTCGGCGTCCTGCTCGAGGGAGCCCGACTCCCGGAGGTCGGAGAGCTGGGGGCGCCGGTCGGTGCGCGCCTCCGGGGCCCGGGACAGCTGCGACAGGGCCAGGACCGGCACCCCCAGCTCCTTGGCCATCGCCTTCAGCCCGCGGGAGATGCGCGACACCTCCTGCTCACGGCTCTGCAGGCTCTCGTGGCTGCCCATCAGCTGCAGGTAGTCGATGATGACGAGATCGACGCCGTGCTCCCGCATCAGGCGCCGGGCCTTGGCGCGCGCCTCGAGGACGCTGATGCCGGCCGTGTCGTCGACGTAGATCCGTGCCTGGGCGAGGGCGTTCGCCTGCTCGGTCACGCGCACCCAGTCCTCCTGCCCCAGATGCCCTGTGCGCAGCTTTTGCAGGTCGAACCTGGTCTGGATGGACAGCAGCCGCTGCGCTACCTGCTGCTTGGACATCTCGAGGGTGAAGACGGCCACGCTCTTGCCGTGCTGCGTGGCGGCGCGGCTGGCGCAGCACAGGGCCAGGGCCGACTTGCCGACGCTCGGCCGGGCCGCCAGCAGGATCAGGTCGCCGTACTGGTAACCGGAGGTGATCTCGTTGAGAGCCTTGTATCCGGTGTCGACGCCGGATACGGCACTCCTCTGGTTGTGGGCTTTGTCGAGCTGGTCCATCGTCTCGCCGAGGACCTGCTCGATGGGCTCGAAGCCCTGGGTCAGCCCGCGCTCGGAGAGGGCGAAGATGCGCTGCTCGGCCCAGTCGATCAGCTCGTGGACGCCGCTGCGCCCCTCGAAGGCGCGGTTGGAGATCTCGGCCGAGGCCTCGATCAGGCCGCGGCTGAGTCCGCGCTCGACGACGATCCGGGCGTGGTGCTCGATGTTGGCCGCCGAGGCCACGCCGGCGGCGAGCTCGGCCAGGTAGACGACGCCCCCCGCCGGCTCCAGCTGCCCCCGGCGCTTGAGCTCCTCGCCGACGGTGAGCTGGTCGACCGCCTCGTTGCGCTCGTAGAGCTCGCTCATGGCGGCGAAGATGCGGGCGTGGGGGCCGTGGTAGAAGACCTCCTCCTCGAGCAGCTCGATGGCGCGGCCCACGGCGCGCGGTTCGATCAGCATCGCTCCGAGGACGGCCTGCTCCACCTCCACCGCCTGCGGCGGCATGCGGTCGAGACGCTGGCCCTGGCCCTCGCGGCCGTTCGGCGGCTGGGTCATGCCCGGCCCCTCGGCTCGACGCCGTCGTACTGGCGGCGCACCCACTTGACGTCCTCCCAGGTGGGCCGCTTGAACCGGTCGTTGCGCAGCAGCGCCGCCGGGTGGTAGGTGACGATGAGCGGGATGCCGGCGTACTCGTGAAGGGTGCCCCTCAGACGCGACAGGGGAGCATCGGTCCCGAGCAGGGCGTGGGCGGCGTGCCGGCCGAGGCAGCAGATCACCCTCGGCTGCACGATCTCGATCTGCCGGCGAAGGTACGGCTCGCAGGTGGCCACCTCTTCGGGGGCCGGATCGCGGTTGCCGGGAGGCCGGCACTTCAGGACGTTGCAGATGTAGACTTCCTCCCGGGACAGCTCCATGGCCTCGATGATCCGGGTCAGGAGCCGGCCGGCGGGCCCGACGAAGGGCAGCCCCTGGCGGTCCTCCTCCTCGCCGGGGGCCTCGCCGATGAACATGATCCCGGCCTCGGGATCGCCGGAGCCGAAGACGAAGCGGGTGCGCGTGTGTCCGAGGGGACAGCGGGTGCACTCGCAGATCTCGTCGTGGAAGGAGGACAGCGCCGCGGCGGCCGGGACGGCGCCTGCGACGGCGGCCGGGCCTTGTGACGCGGCCGGGGCGGCAGGAACGGGGGCCGCCTCGACGGCGGCCTCCTCCGGGGGCGTCACGAACCAGCGCCCCTCGAAAAGGAGCAGGTCCTCCAGGCTGCGGCGGACCTCGGAGAGGACCTCGGCGGCCCCGGGCTCATCCGGTTCGGGCTCGTGCACGGCGGGAAGATCATCCGGCTCCGGGAGCCGTGTCAACGAGGGTTCTCCCCGTCCTCCGGACCGCGGCCCCGTTGCCGGAGCAGGCCGCCGACGCGGTCGAGGAGGCGGTCCGCCACCTCGAGCTTGCTCAGCCGCGGCAGCCGCTCCACGGCGCCGTCACCGCCGAGGATGGTGACCACGTTGGTGTCGCCGGCGAAGCCGGCGCCCGGCACGCGCAGATCGTTGAGGACGACGAGGTCCGCGTTCTTGCGCTCGCCCTTCTCCCGGGCCCGGGCCTCTCCGTCCTCCGTCTCCATGGCGAAGGCCACCAGCACGCGGCCGCCCTTGCGGGCCCCGAGGGTGGCGGCGATGTCCGGGTTCTCCACCAGCTCGAGCCTCAGCTGGCCGCCGGCGCGCTTGAGTTTTTGGGCGGAGACGTCCCGGGGCCGGTAGTCGGAGACGGCGGCGGCCATGAAGGCCGCGTCGGCGTCCTCGAAGGCCTCCTGGCAGGCCCGCAGCATCTCGGCGGCGGAACGGACGAAGGTGGTGCGGACCCCCTCGGGCGGGGGCAGCTCCGCCGGTCCGCTGACGAGTTGCACGCCGGCGCCGCGCTGACGGGCGCGGCGGGCGAGGGCGAAGCCCATCTTGCCGCTGGAGCGGTTGCTCAGGAAACGCACCGGGTCCAGGTCCTCCACCGTGGGGCCCGCCGTGACCAGGATCCGCAGGCCCTCCAGGTCGCCCCCGGAGGCGCCGGTGAGACGGTCCACCGCCGCTTCGAGGATGCCTTCGGGCGAGGCCATGCGGCCCCGGCCGGAGGCCCCCGAGGCGAGCTCTCCGGACTCCGGCTCGATCCAGCCCACGCCGGCGGCGCGCAGGCTCGCGGCGTTCGCCTGCACCCGGGGGTGCTCGAGCATCTCCTCCTCCATGGCCGGCGCCAGCAGGACGGGGGCGGGCGTGGCCAGGCAGATCGTCGTCAGCAGGTCGTCGGCGATGCCGGCGGCCATCTTCCCCAGCAGGTTGGCCGTGGCCGGCGCCACCAGGAACAGCTCCGCCCACTTGGCCAGACCGACGTGGAGGACGGGGAACTCCTCGTCGGCGGCGAAGAGGTCGCCGTGGACGGGATGCCCCGAGAGCACCGAGAGGGTGGGGTCGGTGACGAACCGCGCCGCCGTCGCCGTGCGCACGACGCGCACCTCGGCGCCTTCCTCGCGCAGCAGGCGCAGCACGAGGGGCGCCTTGTACGCGGCGATGCCGCCGCTGACCCCGAGCAGGACCCGCCGCCCCTCCAGCCTCATGGGCCTCCCTCCAGCAACGGCTCGACCTGCCGGACCAGGCCCTCGGGATCGCTCCGGTCGGAGTGCAGGATCAGGTCGTAGATCGACAGGTCGGAGAGGTCGATCCGGTGGTGGTCGGCGTAGCGCCGGCGTTCGGAGCGCTCGCGCGCGAGGATCGCCGTCGCGGCCTGTTGCGGAGACTGCCCGTCGCGGCCGGCGACGCGGCGCGCCCGGGTGGAGAGGTCGGCCTGCACCCAGAGCTTGAGGGCGTCGAGATCGTGGCGGTGCATCATCCAGCCGGTGATCCGGCCTTCGAGGAGGCAGCCCGGTGACTGCCGGGCGCGCTCGGTGAGGCGGTGGTCCAGGCGCCGGTCGATGCCGCCGTCGGCCTCGGCGCGGCTCCCCAGCTCGGCGAGGGAGATCCCCAGCTCCGCCGCCAGGTCGCGGAAGATCCGGCCCACGTTGACGTGTTCCAGGCCGGTGCGCTCGGCGAGGCGCCGGCACAAGGTGCTGGTGCCGCTCCCGGGAAGGCCGCTGACCGTGATCCGCGTCATGTCGACGGGCTCCGCCTCAAGCCAGGTTCTGCACCTGCTCGCGCAACCGCTCCACCTCCTCCTTGGCCGCCACCGCCCGGTGGATGATGCCGCCGGCCGCGGACTTGGAGGAGAGGGTGTTGATCTCGCGGTGCATCTCCTGGAGCAGGAAGTTGAGCCGCCGGCCGACCTCCCCGCCCTGGTCGATCGTCTCCAGGAAACGGTCGAGATGGCTGCGCAGGCGCACGATCTCCTCGGTGATGTCGCTGCGCTCGGCGATGAGGACGATCTCGGTGGCCAGCCGGTCCTCGTCGACCGCGCCCGGCTCGAGCAGGGCTTCGACCTTCTCCCGCAGGCGGCGGCGCACCTCCTCCCGGCCCTCGGCCGCGAGTCGGTCGATGTCGTCGGTGAGGCCGGCGATGGCGGCCAGCCGGGTACGCAGGTCGGCGGCCAGCACCTCGCCCTCGGAGCGGCGCATCTCCTCGAGCCCGGAGAGGGCCTGATCGAGGGCCTCCGCCACCAGCTCCTCGAGCCGTTCCGGAGCGGGGGTCCGGCTCCCGGAGCGAAAGACCCCCGGCATGCGCGCCACCACCTCCAGGCCCACGGGGGGCTGGCCCGTCTCGCGCGCCAGGCGATCCAGCTCGGACTGGTAGCGCTCGGCGACCTCGGCGTCGAGCTCGGGGAGGCCGGTAGAATCAGCCGTCTCCTCGCACTCGATCGTCCCCGTCACCTTGCCCCGCGTCAGGCGGCCCTGGAGGCGCTCCCGGACCCGCGGCTCGAGCTCCTGCAGGGGCCCGGGACAGCGGACCGAGAGGTCGAGGAAGCGGCCGTTGACCGAGCGCAGGACCGCCCGCACCCGGAGCCCCTCCGCCTCGGCACGGCCCGTGCCGAACCCCGTCATGCTCGTAATCCCGCCCACTGGATCCCCTATCTCCCCGGGTCCACGGCCACCTGCACGATGGAGCTAAACCCGGTGAGGCGGGCCCGGTACGTCAACCCCCCGAGGGTGATCTTGCTGAGCTCGGTCTCTGCCGCCACCCAGAGCTGCTGGTTGACGCCGTCGATCACGACCCCCCTGCCGGCCTCGGCCTCCGGCCAGTGCAGGAGCGCCCCGCCGTCGGGCGGCAGGGCGGCGATGCCGTCCTCCCCGGCGATCCAGAGATCCCCCGTCGTCGAGTCCACGTCCATGTGGCGCGCCGGGGCGAAAGGCAGCTCCCGCTCCTGGCGGCCGCTCTCCGGCAGGAGTCGAAGGAGGCGGTTGCCGCCCGCGATCAGGACCCACGCCTGGCAGCACTCGCCGGCCACCGGATCGACGTCGACGATCCCCTCCAGGCCGTGCCACTCGCCGAGGCGGACGCCGGCGGCGTCGACGTGCAGGACGCGTCCGCCGGGCCCGTCAGCCACCCAGAGGCTGCCCGCTGCTCCCAGGACGAGACCGACCGAGTCGGAGAAGGCGGCGTCGAGCTCCACCAGGGGCAGGGTGTCGCCGAGGGCGGCCACCGGGAACCGGTAGACCCGGCGGCCGTCGGCGGCGACCGCCCAGCCGGTCCGCCCCTCGGGGTCGATGACCGTGGCTCCCGCCTCCTCCACGGCCGATTCCACGGGGTGGACGTCGCCGTCCTCGGTGATCCGGTAGAGCCCGATGGAGCCGTCGCCCACCCAGCAGTCGCCGGTCTCGCCGTCGATGGCGATCGCCGACAGGGACGGGAAGTACCCCCGGGCGAAGAGGCCCTGGCGTCCGTCGGGAGTCAGCCGCCAGACGAGACCGCTGCCGCCGTCGGCCACCCAGACCCGCTCGGGGCCGGGGGTGGCCAGGTGCTCGCCGGCGATGGCCAGCTCCGGCTCCCCGGTCACCTCGAGGGCGATGCGGTAGCTGTAGAGGCGGCCGTTGGTCACCGACCGGTCGACGAAGCTGGTGTCCGCGGCCGGCAGTTCCCGCGTCAGGGTGCTGTCGCCGCTCTGCCGGTAGAGGCGCACGGCGCGCACGTCCTCGAAGCGCGTGAAGTCCCAGCGCAGCTCGACCTGTCCGTCGCCGGCCAGGGCCCGCAGAGGGCTGGCCAGGTCCAGGGGCTCGGAGGCGCCGGCATCCAGCGGGTTCCGCCGCGAGCGGTCGGCGCAGGACAGGACCACCAGCGCCGCCAGGGCGAGGCCCGCCGCGGGCAGCCGGAGGCGTCTCGGGATCATCTCTCTTGCGACCTTCAGAAGAACACGAGGCAGGCGGTGAGCACGACCCCGGCTTCCATGGCCAGGAAGGCCGCCCCGGCGATGCGGTCGTAGCGCTCGGCCCGTTCGAAGGCCTGCTGCTGGCGCCGGGCGCCCGCGGAGCGCAGGTAGCGGTCGTACGCGGCGTCCGCCTCGCCGGTGCTCCACCAGCCGACGGCGGCTCCGGCGACGGCCACGGCCGCGGTGGCCGCCAGGGCCGGCCGCCAGGACCTCTCCGGCCGCGGCGGCGGATTCGTCTGCACCCGCTGTTGCGAGAGAGGCTCCCCGGCCATCAGGGGAGACGCCATCGGCGGTCCGGGTCCGAGCCGCGCTCGCAAGAGGCCGGGCTCGAGGGGCCGCGCGCCTTCCGCCTGCGAACCCGCCCACAGCACCGGGAGGGCCATCGAGCCCCCCCGCCATGGCCCGTCGCCCTGTGGACGGGGACCCGGCCCAGGGGCGGCCAGGGCCGCCGCGCCCGAGAGCAGGATCACCATCGCCAGCCGCCCCATCTCATCTCCCCCGGAACAGGTAGAGGGTGCCGGCGTCGCTCGTCACCGCCAGCCGCCGGCCGCTCACGGCGACGGAGGTCAGCACGGGCCCGTCGAGGGCATAGCGCCAGCGGCCCACGCCCCCGTCTCCGTCGACGGCATGGAGAACGCTGCCTCCCGAGCCGATGTAGAGGGTACTCGCCGTGCCCACGGCCGGGGCGCGGACGACACCCCCGGTCTCGAAGCGCCAGCGCTGCCCGCCGCTCTCCGGGTCGAAGGCGTAGAGGGCGCGATCGCTCGAGCCCAGGGCGAGGACCCCGGCGCCGCGGCTCAGGCCCTCGGCGGGGAGCCCGTTCACCCGGGCCGTCCACAGCGTCGAGCCGTCCTCGGCCCCCAGGGCGTGGACGGCGCCGTCGGCCGTGGCCGCCCAGAGGCGGCCGGCCCCGGCGTCGATGGCCGGACGGGTGCGAACGGCGGCGCCCAGCGAGCGGCGCCAGAGGACCCCGCCGCCGTCGGCGGAGGCGGCCACCAACTCGCCCGTGGAGTCGCCCGCGTAGACGGTCCCGCCGCCGACGCTGGCGGCGCTCAGCAGGCGGCCGGGCACCTCGACTTCCCAGAGGAGGCGGCCGCCCTCCGGCGCCAGCGCCTCCAGGCGGCCCGACTCCACGGCGGAATACACCCGGCCGCCGGCGACCGCCGGCGGGGCGCAGACCTGGCCGGGCCGGCGCCAGACGGTCTCGCCCGAGGCCCGGTGCACGGCGTGGAGGCCGGCGCCACCGCCGGTCATGGCCATCAGCAGCAGTTCCCCGCGCCCGCCGGCGAGGGCGGCGGCGGCGCACAGGGGCCGGTCCAGGCGCCGGCGGCCGACCCGGGTGCCGGTGGCCAGATCGAAGACGACGACATCGGTCTCCCGGGTCAGCTGCAGCACCAGCGGTCCGGCGATCAGGGGCCCGCCGAGGGGCGCTCCCCCCACGGCCTGCCGCCACACCAAGGAGAGCGGCGGCTCCGGACCCTCGGCCGCGGCGTGGAGCCCGTCGGGGGACCCGCCCTGCTGCACCCAGGCCGGACCGGCGCCGCCGTCCCAGGGCGCGAAGAGGTTCCCGGGGCCGCAGCCGCAGAGGGCGGCCAGCAGCCACGGCCCCCCCCACCGGAGGAGCGGTCCGGGCCCGGGGGCCGGGTCAGTAATCCCAGCCGAAGAAGAAGTCCCAGCGCGTGTCACCGTCCACCGATCGGAAGTCGGTCCGCCGCGAGGCGTCGAGCCGAAAGACGAAGAAACCCCCCAGGCCGATGCGGGCGCCCAGGCCGAAGCTGCCCTTCCAGTCCCCGAAGCGGTCGTTCCAGGCGTTGCCGGCGTCGGCGAAGAGGGCGCCCCTCAGAGCGGAGAAGGCGATGCTGCCGAAGGGGAAACCGAGGACGAAGCGATCGAGCAGCGGGTAGCGGAGCTCGTGGTTCAGCAACACGAGGTTGCTCCCCCACAGGGACCGGAACCCGTACCCCCGCAAGGTCCAGCTGCCGCCGAGGGACCAGAACTCGGGTACGTCGCCGCGGCTGTGGCGGCCCATGTAGCGCACCGCCAGGCAGGTACGCGGGCTGAGGCGCAGGTAGTGGCGGTAGTCGCCGTACAAGGTGGTGTTGAAGGGGCGCGAGCTGCGTACGTCGATCGTCTGTCCGGCGCCGAGGCTGAAGCGGGACCCCTCCATCGGGCCCGTGGGGATCCACAGGCTGTTGTCGTGGGTGAAGGTCAGGTGGTTCGACATGAGCCACCCCGTGAGCCGGCGGCCCTCGAACTGCCGGTCGATGTCGGCGTGGCGGGCCGTGAACCGGAGATCGACGCGGTCGTGGCGGTTGAAGGGGTAGCTCAGCTCCGCCCATCCTCCGGTGCGCTTCTCGCGCACGGCGCGCCCGAAGCGGCCGCTGAGGCGGTCGTTCAGGTGGAACAGGCCCCAGTCGACGTTGAGCTGACGGGCCAGGTGCTGCCGGCCGAGGAGGAAGTTGAGCCCGTCGAGGATACCGCTCCGGGACCCGGAGATGTGGGACAGGACGAAGTAGTAGCGCTCGTCGCCGAGGACATCGCTCAGCCCCACCTGAACGCCGCCGGAGGTGCCGAAGACGGGGTCCTGCGAGATCTGGCTCTGGGCCACGTCCAGGGAGAGCCGGCGCTTGTAGGTGCGGCGGCTGACCGCCGCCCGGTCCGGCAGTCCCGCCAGGTTCCAGGGGCCGGCCGCTCCCGTCGGCGCAAAGGCCGTGGAGTCGATGCCGGCGGGATCCGGGCGCAGGCGGTAGATCTGGAACCCCCCGGCCTCGAACCCGGTGAGCAGCAGCTCCTCCCCGTCCGGCATCCAGGCGGGATCGAAGAGGCCGGTGAGGGCGCTCGTCAGCCGCCTCCGGCCCACCGGCTCCACGACTCCGGCGGAGTCGCGCAGGGTCAGGGCGTGGAGGTCGAAGTACCCGCGGCGGTCGGAGCTGAAGGCGAGCCTCTCCCCGTCGGGGGACCAGGCCGGCTGCAGGTCCCGGTGCTCACCCGAGGTCAGCGGCCTCACGCCGCCGCTGCCGAGGTCGAGGGTGAAGAGATGCTGCCAGCCGCCGGTCTCCGGAGCCGAGGCGCGGTCGGAGCTGAAGGCCAGCAGGTCGAGCCGCGGGTGCCAGTCGGGATCGCTGTCGAGGCACTGATCGTCGGTCAGCTCGGTCAGGGCGCCGGTGGCGAGATCGAGCAGAAAGAGGTCGGTGGAGCCGCCGCGGCGGGCGCCGGAGAAGGCGATCCGGCCGCCCCCGGGAGACCAGGTCGGCGACGACAGGGCCACCAGCTCCTCGAAGGTGAACCGCTGCCGGCGCCGCCCCTCCTCCAGGTCCCACAGGATCAGGTGGTCGCGGCCGTTGCGCTTGGCCACGAAGGCCAGCACCCGGCCGTCGGGCGACACGTCGAGACTGGTGCGCAGGGGATGGAGGGACTCGTACTCGGGCTCGCGCTCGCCGGCCATCACCAGGCGGTGCCCGCCGCCGCCGACGCGGGACCGGGCGATGGTGGTATAGCCCTGGTCGTTGCGGAAGAACACGAAGGAGACGGAGTCGGCTGGCAGCTGGCGGCCCGAGGGCGGGGGGATGACCGCCGCCTTCAGGTTGTATCCGGTGCGCGTGAGCGGGTCCGCCAGGCGCCCCGGCGGCTCACCCTCGTCGATGTCGGGCAGGTAGTCCTTCTGCATGCGGTAGACCCAGGCCGCGTCGAGATCGGCCAGGCTCTCGCCGGTGGTGGCCTCGAAGACGCGGCCGAACTCCTCGCCGCGCCACCAGTTGTCCAGCAGCCGGGCGAAGACGTCCTCGCCGTAGCGCTCGGCCATGAGGTGGCAGATCGACTCGCCTTCCTTGTACATCTGGAAGGTGCCGTGGATCCGGTGCATCCGGGCGATGGGGGCCAGGCGGCCGCTGAACATGGCGTCGCGCAGGATCATGTGGGCATAGCTGTCCTGGGCACCGGAGAGGTACTCGGCGAGCCCCTCGGAGAACCAGAGGGGGCCGAACCAGACGTCGGCGGAGCCGCGGCCGCGCAGGACCGTGCGGATGCGGTCGAACATGAAGACGTGGACCAGCTCGTGGTGCAGGACCCGCTCGAAGTCGGCGTAGGAGCCGCTCAGGGGCAGGGCCACCCGCCCCTTGAGGAACTCCGTGAAGCCGGCCACCCCCTCCGGGAGCAGGCCCGGCATGATGTTGGTCTGCTCGAAGTAGACGTGGGAGGAGTAGACGATGAGCGGCACCCGGCGGCGCACGGTGTGGGCGAGGCGGCGCTCCAGGCGGCGGAAGCCCTCCTCCGCCATGCGCGCCGCGATCGACGCCAGCTCCTCCTCCTCCGGATAGAAGTAGACGTCGAAGTGCTCGGTCTCCATCCGCTGCCAGGCGAGCTCGTCGTGCTGGACCTTGTTCTTGCCGAAGCGGTAGGGCTGGGCCCCGGCCGTTGCCGCCGCCAGCAGGACCGACGCCAGCAGCGCCGTCAGAGCGCGGGACAAGGTCAGCCCTCCTGCAGGTAGCCGCCGAAGGCGCCGCCCCGGGCGAGGGGGCGCCGCAGGCGGATGCGCCGGCCCGCCTCGACCCCGTGGTCGAAGGCTTCGCTGGCGGCCACCCCCGAGGACCTGCGGGTGACGACGCGCGGATTGTGGTACCGGTACCAGGCCCGGAGACGGGCATCCCCCTTCCACACGAGCTCGGCGGAGGCGGCGCTCGCCGTGCGGCTGCGCTCCCTGCGGTCGAGCTGCTCGTGGAAGCCCTGCAGCAGGCCGGTCCAGTAGCCCATGCGCTCGCGGTTGCCCGTGAGGCTCCGCCGCCGGCGGTAGTCGTCCCACAGGGAGCGCAGCACCTGGGTGAGGTATGCGTGCACGTACTCGGCCATGTCCACGTTCGCCGGAGTGCCGTAGACCTCCAGCACCGTGCCCTCCAGGTCGCGCCGGGCGGCGTAGCTGCGCGCCCACAGGACCTCGACGAAGAAGAAGTCGTTGAGGATCATGGCCAGCCACAGCTCCCAGGAGACGTGGCGGCCCTTCACCGGACCCAGGCGCCGGCGGGTGAAGGAGCGCCCGCCATCGGCCTCGACGAGCTCGACGTTGTACTTCAGCAGCAGCCGGCGGGCCTTCTCCATGGCCGCCCGCGCCTCGTTCTCGTTCGGCGACCCGGCCAGGGAGAGGAGCTTCTTCACGCGGGACACGACGCCCGCCTCGGCGGCCTCCGGACCCGCGCCGGAGGTCCGCGAAGTCGCCCGGGGCTCGCAGCGCAGGCGCCGGCAGGCCTCGCGGAAAGCCGGTCCGTGGGGCGGCTCGTCTCCGGCCTTCAGGACCTCGCCGGCGTACTGGTGAGCCATCTCGTGGCGCAGGGTCTCCATCACCTCGATCCAGGGGTCGTCGAGGATGTGTCGGCGGCTGATGGTGAGCGTGCGCAGCGCCGGGTCCCACGAGCCGAGTCGGGAGACGCCTTCGCCGAGGCGGATCTGGGGGCGGCGCAGGGCCTGGCGCAGGTACTCGTGGTCGTAGTGCTCCCACCATCGGTAGAGGGCGCGGACCCAGGCGCCGTTCAAGTCCCGGGGAGCGGAGACGGACATGAGGGGGCGGTCTCGGCGGGTGGCTCAGGGCCGCGGGCGGCGGGCTCCGGCGCCGGGGCCCGTCATCGCAGGCTCTCGACGAACGCCGGGGCCAGGCGGCCGCTGGCCACTTCCTCCACGGCTCCGCGCATGGTCAGGCCGAAGCCCGGGTCCACGTCGATGTGGAGGGTGCCGCCCTCGGCCTTCACCGCCACCGGCGCCTTCACCAGACCCAGGCGGACCGCGGCGGCGGCGGCGGCGCAGGAGGAGGAGCCCGAGGCCAGGGTCTCGCCGGCGCCGCGTTCCCAGATGAGGATGTGGAGCGAGCGGGGGCCGATGGGGATGGCCAGTTGAACGTTGGTCCGGCGCGGGAAGATCTCGTGGTTCTCGAGGGCGGGTCCCAGGGTGAGCAGCTCCTCCCGCGTCCACGGCTGACCGCGGCCACGGAAGAGGACGCAGTGGGGGTTGCCGACGCTGACCCCCGTGAAGAGCAGCTCCCGGCCGGCGGCGGTCACGGGCTGCTCGATGAGCTCCTCCACGCGCAGGCTGCAGGGCAGGGCCGAGGGACGGAAGGTGGCGCCCCCCATCTCCACCGTGGCGGCGCTGGCGTACCCGGAGGCGTCCAGGTGCAGCTCGATGGCCACCCGCCCGCCCCGGGTCTCCACCGTGAAGCGGCGTCGGCGGGTGCGGCGCGTGGCGTGGAGGTAACGGGCGAAGATGCGCAGGCCGTTGCCCGACTTCTCGGCCTCCGAGCCGTCGGGGTTGTAGATGCGCACGCCGAAGTCGGCTGTCCGCGACGGCGCCAGGGCGAGGATGCCGTCGCTGCCGACGCCCCGGTGGCGGTCGCAGATCGCCCGGATCCGCCGCGGGGTGAGGGAGATGTCGAGCTCGGCCGGGTCCAGGGCGATGTAGTCGTTGCCCAGGCCGTGGCCCTTGAAGAACCCGTTCCTCATCCTCTGCCGGCTCGACGGCGCCTCAGAAGCGCAGTCTCAACTCGGCCAGCCGAAGGGGGCGGTCCCTGGCCGCGGCCTCGTCGAGGAGCAGCTCCGGCTCCCGCTCCTGGTGCACGGCGTTGGCCGCCCGCACCTGGTCCCGCAGATGGAACAGGGAGGCGACCTTGGTCCAGGCCAGCAGTGGGATCCAGCCCGCCGCTCCGCTCCGCCCGGTGGCCCACGCCGTACCTCCGGCGATGGCCGTGACCCCGACCATGGCGTATCCCTGGCCGTACTCGCCGGCGTAGAAGTAGCCGAACCCCGGCAGCACGGCCTCGATGGCGACGGCGAGGCCCGTCCACTTCGGAGGCCGGTACGGCGCCATCTGCCGAGGGATCCGGTGGACGCCGATCTCGCGGGCCGAGCGGATGTGGGCCAGCGGATAGGCGGCGGGCCGTAGCTGCAGGGGGCCGATGACCTCCTGCACGCTCACCGTGTCGGCGCCCAGGGTCTCCACGCGGACCTGCCGCATGGCCCCGGCCTCGAGGGTGATCTCGCCCCAGAGCCCCTCGCTCTGCAGCCGCTCCAGGACCGGACGCACCTGCTCCTCCCCGAAAGCAGCCGGGGCCCCGAGGGCCAGGGCCAGGAGCCCGGCGAGGATCGCGGATCGAATCCCTTCCATCCCGTTCATATGGTCTCCCTTTTCCATCATTCGAGTTTACGGGCTGCCCCGCGAAGGGTGCAAGTGGAGGCCCGTCCCGCGGAAGTTCCCTCGTGGCCCTCGGGCCGCCTGTCTCCCCCTCCGGCACCTGCCTATCTTGGCGCCGATGGAAGACCCGGGCGGCGCCACCAAACCCTCCGGCGGCCTCGATCCACCCGACAACGGCCGCATCATCCGATTCCTCAAGCGCCACGCGGCGCTCATGGAGCTGGCGGGGCTCAACGCCTTCCGCGTGCGCGCCTTCGACAACGCGGCGCGCATGCTCGAGGAGCTGGAGATCGACATCGCCGAGATGTCGGAGGCCGACACCCTGACGGAGATCGACGGCATCGGCAAAGGGGTGGCGGCCTTCGTCGCCGAGTACATCGACCGCGGCACGACGGCGGCCTACGAGGGGCTCACCGAGGAGGTTCCGGAAACCCTTCTCGACCTCCTGCGCATCCCCGGCCTGGGCCAGAAGAAGGTCAAGGCCGTGTACGAGACCCTCGGCATCACCACCCTGGAGGAGCTGGAGGCCGCCTGCCGCGACGGGCGCCTGGGGGAGTTGCCGGGCTTCGGCGAGCGGACCCGGGAGAGCACGCTCCGGGCCATCGAGGGCCTGGACCGGTTCCGGGGCCGTTACCGCTACGACCAGGCCCTGGCCGACGCCCGGGGCCTGCTGCGGGCGCTGGAGGCCCATCCGCGCACGATCCGGGCCAGCCTCGCCGGAAGCCTGCGCCGCCGCCGGGAGGTGGTGAAGGACATCGACATCGTCCTCAGCACGGAAGCCCCCGGCGAGGTGGGCGCCTTCTTTGCGGGACGGCCCGGGGTGGTCGAGGTGATCGCCCGCGGGGAGCGCAAGGTCTCCGTGCGCCTGGAGAGAGGCCCGCAGGCCGACCTGCGGCTCGTCGACGACGCCCGCTTCCCTTCCCTTCTGCACCACTTCACCGGCAGCCGCGACCACAACGTCGCCATGCGCTCCCGCGCCCTGGCCCGCGGCATGCATCTCAACGAGTACGGACTCTTCCATGGGCGGGAGGGCGGCGGCGCCCCCGTCCCCTGCGAGGACGAGGCCGATCTCTTCCGGGCCCTCGGCCTCGGCTACGTGCCGCCGGAGCTGCGGGAGGGCCTCGGCGAGGTGGAGGCGGCGGCGGCCGGAGAGCTGCCGCGCCTGCTGACGGCGGGGGACGTGCGGGGCCTGCTGCATGTCCACACGCGCGCCTCCGACGGCGTCGATACGCTGGAGGAGATGGTCGACGCCGCGCGCCTCCGAGGCCACGAGTACATCGCCATCTGCGATCACTCGAAGTCGGCCGGCTACGTCTACGGCATGAAGGAGGCCGACGTGGAGGAGCAGCACCGCGAGATCGACGCCCTGCAGGCGGAGCGGCCCGACATCCGCATCCTCAAGGGCATCGAGTCCGAGGTGCGGAAGGACGGCTCCCTCGACTACGACGACGACTTCCTCGAGCGCTTCGATCTCGTCGTGGCGGCGGTGCACGACACCATGGGCATGGAGGGGGCCGAGCTGACCCGCCGCTTCGTGGAGGCGGTGGCGCATCCGGCCACCTCGGTCCTCGCCCACCCCAGCGGGCGGATCCTGCTGGAGCGCGACGGCTTCCCCTTCGACCTGGAGGAGGTCGTGGCCGCCGGCGCCGCCCACGGCGTGGCCCTGGAGCTGAACGCCCACCCCGCCCGCCTCGATCTCGACTGGCGCTGGCTGCGCCGGGCGCGCGACCTCGGCGCGCCCATCGCCGTCAACACCGACGCCCACAGGATCGCCGATCTCGACCACCTCGACCTCGGCATCGGCATCGCCCGCAAGGGCTGGCTCACGGCCGCGGACGTCATCAACACCCGGTCCGTCGACGAGCTGTTGAACTGGACCGGGCGCGGGCCCTGAGCGGCCAAGCGCCCTGGGCGGCCACCACGGAGCGCCCACGGATCTCCCGGGGCAGGACCTGAGCCAGCGGGCTGCAACCGCGGAATCCGCCGCCGGAATGCCCGGCCTGCCCGGGCCACGGCCTGCCCGGGCCACAGCGAGAAGCGTCTGCTCTTGGAGCTGCGGAGGTGGAGGGCCGCCCCCGGGCATCCGCCTCTGCTCTTCAGCATCCGGCCTCCCGCTGGCTTCGCGGTTGGCCCGGCGGGCCAAGACCGGATCGGCGACTACGCCGCGGCCGAGGGCGTCACCCGGTCAGAGGTCGAGGCCGGGCCGGGTCCGAACCTCGCCCACGCCCCCCAGGCGGCCGCAGGAACCGTGGATGAGGAAGGGCTGCGCAGCACACCGCCGCCGTCACTCCCCGGCCCCCGGAGATCTCTTCAGCCACGAGGGCAGGCGAATCCCCTCCGACAGCCGCCAGGCCGTCAGGTAGAGGCTGGCGGTGAAGGCCACAGCCACCCGGCCCCTCTCCTCGGCGAAGGCCCGGGCCGGCGCGCTCACCGGGTCGAGACCGCCGGCCAGCTGGTAGACCCGGTCCACCTGTCCGTTGCTCTCCAGGACCTGGTCCCGCACGGCGGCGAACAGCTCCCCTTCCAGGGGGGCCGCCTCCACCCCCTCCACCAGCTCCGCGGCGGTCAGGCCGATGCGCTCGATGAGGGAGTCCACCTTCTCGTGGATGCCGGCGCCGGTCCGCGAGCCGTCCTCGCCGACGCGGCCGTTGTAGTGGATGGTGGCGTGCAGGGGCTGGACGATGTCCCCGGCGTAGTGGGCCAGGAAGCCGGCGTAGACCAGGCACTTGTCCTGGATCACCCGGTTCTCCGGCCATTTCCGGTGCTCGGCGAAGGCTACGGCGAGACGCTCGACGTACTCGGTGACGGCGTACGGGGCGAACCCGACCTCTTCGGGTCTGACGCCCAGAGTGTGGCAGAGGGCGATGAAGTCGTAGCGCTTGGCGGGCAGCTGCTTTCCCTGCAGGAGCTCGATGTCGGCGAAGTGCTCGGGATGCTCGCCGTGCCGGAGGTGCGGGGCCCGGCGGTTCTTGGCGACGTCGGGGTCGAAGGAGATGTGCGCCGCCGTCTCGGCCCCGGCGCGGAAGAAGGCGGGCACCTCCTCGGGCAGGGCCAGGACCGCCGCCCGGGTCAGCAGGCCGTGGGTGTCCCCCCACCAGGCCGCGGCCGGCTGCGCCAGGGCCAGGGCGGCGAGGATCACACCCACCGCCGGCCGGAAGCCGCTCCGCGTTGACACCCCTGAAGGGCTCCGTATAGTAGATTTCATCTTGCCTGCTTCACCCTCCCGGCCGCCGGACACGGCGGTCATCCCCTTCTGCCACAGGAGTTACGAGCCATGGCGATCCGATTGGGCGACGAAGCGCCCGACTTCACAGCCGAGACCACGGAAGGAACGATCTCCTTCCACGAGTGGATCGGGGACGGCTGGGCCGTCCTGTTCTCCCACCCCGCCGACTTCACCCCGGTGTGCACCACCGAGCTGGGCACGGTGGCCAAGCTCAAGTCCGAGTTCGAGAAGCGCAACGTGAAGATCGTCGCCCTGAGCGTCGATCCCGTCGATGCCCACGACCGCTGGATCGGGGACATCAACGAGACCCAGAACACGACTGTCAACTTTCCCCTCATCGCCGATCCGGATCGGAAGGTCTCCGACCTCTACGACATGATCCATCCGAACGCGCTCGACAACCTGACGGTGCGCTCCGTCTTCGTCATCGGCCCCGACAAGAAGGTCAAGCTCACCCTTACCTACCCGGCCTCGACGGGCCGCAACTTCGACGAAATCCTGCGGGTGATCGACTCCCTGCAGCTGACCGCCGAATACTCGGTGGCCACCCCGGCCAACTGGACCGACGGTGAGGACTGCATCGTCGTGCCGGCGGTCTCCGACGAGGATGCCAGGAGCAAATTCCCGAAGGGCTTCGAGGCGGTGAAGCCGTATCTGAGGGTTACGCCCCAGCCGAACCGGTAGTCCCCCCCCGGATCCCATCCGTCCCCGGATCGCCGGCGGAGGCGGCCTCAGAACGGCAGCCCGTCGTCCTCCAGCGCTCCCGGGGAACGGGTGGCCGTCGTGCCGGGCTCCGCCTCGCCCTCCCGCCCGTACAGGAGATCGAGCTCGCCGGGCCCCCCGGCGCCGTCGACGAAGCGGAGGTCGGTGACGACGATCTCCGTCACGCTGTGGCGGTGACCCTTGCCGTCCTCCCATTTCCGGGTCTGCAGGCGCCCCTCCACGTAGATCCGGACCCCCTTGCGCAGATGCTGGCTGGCGACCTCCGCCAGCCGGCGCCAGAGCACGAGGCGGTGCCACTCCGTGCGCCGCCGGCGGCCGCCCTTGCGGTCGGTCCAGGACTCGTCGGTAGCGAGGCTGGCGGTGGTCACCTGGGTCCCGGAGGGGGTGAACCGGGTCTCCGGATCGTCGCCGAGGTTGCCCACGAGGGTCACCTTGTTGAGGCACTTGCCCGGTGCCGGGCGGGACAGGAGGTCAGACATCGCCCTTGTCCGGCGGGGTGCGGCGCTTGCGCCGCGCCTGCGGGGTCTCGATGCCGTAGCGGCGGCACAGGCGCCCGAAACTCCCCGGGGCGATGCCGAGGGCCACCCCGGCGTCGCGGTTGCTGGCGTAGATCCGGGCGGCCCGTGCGATCCGCTCGCGGTCGAACTGCTCCATGACTCGGAACCTCCTGGCCTCGAGGTTGACATGAGAAGAGCCTGATCGGCGGAGGATCCGATCGGCCTGTGATGCACATCAGTATACTATTCATATGTGCATCTGTCAACCTCTGGACCGGGGGCGGTCACGCCTCCCGCGTCCCCACCTCCTCCAGCACCTCCAGGATCCTGTCTACGTCGGAGGTACCGTTGTAGACGTGGCCCGAGATGCGCACGCGGCCGTACTCCCCCCAGACCAGGACCCCCCGCGAGGCGAGCCTCCGCGCCAGGGCCGCGGCATCCTCGTCCAGAAAGCAGGTATTGCCGGAGCGGGCCGGCCGCCGCGAGGGGCTGATCACGGTTCGCCCGAGGGACCTGAGTCCCGCGTCGATCGCTTCCGAGAGGTCGCGGGCATGCTCCTCGGCGGCCTCGACCCCGATCCTCTCGAGATGGGCCAGCGCCTTCTCCAGGAACATGATGACGATCATGGCCGGATTCCCCGGCTCAAGGCGCTCGGGCATGGGCCGCACCGCCACCTCCGGGGTCCGAAGGGCTCCCTGATCCGGCCACACGGCCAGGTTGCGCCAGCCGAAACAGCTGTCCCGGACCACTTCGCCGGCCCGCTCGCTCAGGTAGCAGGGCGCGGTGCCGTGGGTGGCCAGCATCCACTTGTAGCTGCTGCTCACGCACAGGTCCGTCACCGCGGCGGGCACCCTCACGACTCCGGAGGCGTGGGTGGCGTCGACGGCCAGCAGGCACCCCGGGTGGGCGGACAGCCCCCGCGCCAGGGCTTCGACATCCAGGTTCTGTCCCGTGTAGAAGCCCACCTGGCTCACGGCGAGGACGCGGGTCCTGCCGTCGACGGCGGCCAGCAGCTCCTCCTCCCCCACGTGCCAGTCCTGGTGCGGCACCATGCGCACCTCGACACCCAGGTTGGCGATCTCCCGCCAGGCATACGCCACGGAGGGGAACTCCAGATCGTCGGTGACGACGTTGTCGCCGGGCCGCCAGGGCAGGCCCCGGGCCAGCCAGCCCATGCCCTCGGCCGCCGAGGGCACGAAGGCCACGCGGTCCCTGGCGACCCCCCACAGGCGCGCCACGCGACCGCGGCAGCTCTCGCCCCGGCGGTAGATCTCCTCACGGCCCTCGAGTCCCCCGCTCTTGAGGCGGGCGAACTCGCGGTGGACCTGGTCGAACTCCTTCAGCCAGGGCGCCTCCCCTCCCGTGCACAGGTGAGCGACCCCGTCGATTCCCGTGAACAGCCCCGGGTCGAGCAACGGTGCGGTCTCCCTCGTCATGACGACTCCCCTCCTGCCTCGCTCTCCTCGTCGATGGCGATCCGGGCCTCGGCGCGCGCCGGCTCGAGGAGATCCTCGTCGCGCAGCAGATGGGCCACCCGAAGCTCCGGCATCCCCGCCTGCCTCGTGCCCATCACCTCCCCTGGCCCACGTAGTTCCAAGTCCTTTCGTGCCAGTTCGAAACCATCCATGGTCTCACATAGAGAATCAAGTCTGGCCCGGGCGCCCGCGTCGTCCTCGCCGGAAGCGTGGTCGACCAGGATGCAATACGACGCCGACGCCCCCCGGCCGACGCGCCCGCGCAACTGGTGCAGCTGCGCGAGGCCGAAGCGCTCGGCGTGCTCCACCACCATCACCGTGGCGTTCGGGACGTCGACCCCGACCTCGATGACGGTGGTCGCCACCAGGACGTCGATCTCCCCTTCGGCGAACCGGCTCATGATGCCGGTCTTGTCGTCGGCCGGCAGCCGGCCGTGCAGGAGTTCCACCCGCAGCTCCTTCAACGGCCCCCGGGCCAGCTCCTCGAAGCCGGCCCGGGCCGAGTTCAGGTCGGAGCGCTCCGACTCCTCGATGACCGGGTAGACCACGTAGGCCTGGCGCCCCTCCGCTGCCTGGTCGACGAGGAAGGCGTGGATCCGTTCCCGGTGCGAGGGGTCCCGCCGGACGGTGCGCACCGCCCGGCGCCCCGGCGGCATCTCGTCGATGACCGAGACCGCCAGATCGCCGTAGAGGGTCATGGCGAGGGAGCGGGGAATCGGCGTGGCGGTCATGATCAGCAGGTCGATCCCCTCGCCCTTGGCCGACAGACGGGTGCGCTGGGCGACGCCGAAGCGATGCTGCTCGTCGACCACGGCCAGCCCCAGCCGGGCGAAGGAGACCCCTTCCTCGATCAGGGCGTGGGTGCCGACGGCGATGCGCACGGAGCCGCTGGCGATCCCCGTCAGGAGCTCGCGGCGCACCACCGCCCGCTGGCCGCCCTTCAGGAGGACGATCGCCTCGACGCCGGCCGGCGAGGCGAGGCGGCGCAGGGTGTGGAAGTGCTGCTCGGCGAGGATCTCGGTGGGAGCCATGAGGGCGGTCTGGCAGCCGCTCTCCACGGCGGCCAGGGCGGCGCACAAGGCGACCAGGGTCTTGCCCGAACCCACGTCGCCGTGCAGCAGCCGGCGCATGGGGCGGGGCCGCGCCATGTCGGCGCCGATCTCGCCGATCACCCGCAGTTGCGCAGCCGTCGGCTCGAAGGGGATGGAGGCGAGGAGCCGGGGGACCAGCTCCCGGCTGGGGGGGATGGCACGGCCCGGGCGTCCGGCCAGCTGCCGGCGCCGGCGCTCGAGCTCGCGCTGGAGCAGGAACAGCTCCTCGAAGGCGAGGCGGCGGCGGGCCCGCTCCGCCGCCCCGAGGTCGGCGGGGAAGTGGGCGTCCCGCAGGGCCTGCCCGAGGCCGATCAGTCCCTGCCGCGCCTCCCCACCCACGGGCAGCTGCGTGCCCACGGAGGGCAGCGAGCGCGTCAGGGCATCGCGCATGAGACGCCGGAAACCGCGGCTGCCCAGGCCGCGCTCCTTCATCTCCGCGCTGGAGCCGTAGAGGGGGACGACGGTCCCCGTGTGCAGCCGGCCGGCCCCGACGGTCTCGGCGTCGGAGAGGTGCTCGTACTCGGGGTGGCTCACCTGGCGCCGGCCGCGGTAGATCTCGATGCGGCCGCTGAGGGCGATCACGTCCCCGGCCTCGAAGGTGTGGTACCGGGCCCCCTGGAACCACACGCACCGCAGTCTGCCGCTGCCGTCCTCGACCTCCACGGTGTGAGGGGGCGAGCGTCGGCCGCGCCGGACGGGGGGCGGCCGGGAGGCGGAGCGGACGCTGCCGACGAGGGTGACTTCCTCCCCGATGGGGGCCTCGGCGATGGCGACGATCCGGCTGCGGTCGATGAACCGCCGGGGCAGCCGGGCGAGGAGATCGGCCACCGTGGCCAGGCCCTCCTTGCGCAGGGCCCGGGCCCGCAGGCGGCCGATACCGGGCACCTCTTCGATGGCCAGCCGCGCCGGTTCGCCGTGGAGGAGCGGCAGGGCCGGGGCCGCCTCGACCGGCGCCTCCGCGGTGCCGGCCGAGGCCGGGCGCCTGTCACCGGCGGGCATGGTCTCCGGGATCGTCGATCATCCGCCGCCCCTCCGAGGGCGGATTCGGGGAGCGTGGCCGGCGGCCGGTTGACGCCCCGCGAGCCAACCCGGTAGACTTGAGGCCCCCCTCCCCCCGGACTTCCCCACCGCCAGCGCGTTTCTGACAAGGTGCCCGAACGCCCGTCGTTCTCCCATTTCCTGATCGGGGCGGCCGCCCTCGAGCGACCCTCCTTCCTCTACGCCTACATCGTCACCTGGCTGCATCTGCTGGTCGGCGTGCCGATCCTCGTCTTCGGGAAGGAGGTGCCCCTCCTCGACGCCCTGCCGCCGATGGCCATCAGCTCCGTGAGCCTCGGCGTCCTCCTCTACGGCCTGGCGGCGCGCAGACACGGGCTGCTGGTCAACCTCCTGCCCTACGCCGTCGGCCTCCGCCGCGCCGTCGACCCGTCATCGCTGGATTACGTCTTCCTCCTCGTGGCCGTCGTCATCTCCCTCGCCTCCGTCTACCTGGTGCTGTCCGACGAGTACCGGCGCTTCACCCGCGAGCAGGGCGGGGTTGAGCGCGGCCTGCCCCTAGGCGTCGCCCTCGGCGCGGGGGCCGCGATCCTGCTGCTGCTGCTCTACGGCCTCCACCTCCCGCCCCGCTGATCTCCCTCCCTCCCCTTCAGCGGATCTTCAGGGTCGCCAGCCCCACGAGGGCGAGGATTCCGGCGATGATCCAGAAGCGGATGACGATCTTGGTGTCGGCCAGCCCGCAGGCCTGGAAGTGGTGGTGCACGGGAGCGCTCCGGAAGAACCGCCGGCCCAGCCAGCGGATGCCGATCTTCTCCTGGATCACCACCGAGAGGGCCTCGCCGACGAAGACGCCGCCGACGATGAGGAAGAGGAACTCCTGCTTCACCAGGACGACGACGGTCCCCAGGAGCCCGCCCAGGGCCATGGAGCCGGTGTCTCCCATGATGACGTTGGCCGGGTAGGAGTTGAACCACAGGAAACCGAGACAGGCGCCGAAGACGGTGCAGCAGATAATCGTCACCTCCCCGGCTCCCGGGGTGAAGGGGAAGATGAGGAAGTCGGAGATCTCGGCGTGACTGGCCACATAGGCGAAGACCCCGTACACGGCGACGGCGAAGGCGGCGGGCACCACGGCGAGCCCGTCGATGCCGTCGGCGATGTTCACGGAGTTGGCGATGGCCACGACGGTGAAGGCGATGAAGGGGACGTAGCCGATGCCGAGATCGATGACCGGGGTCTTGACGAAGGGCAGGTAGAGCTTGGTGGCCAGCCCCCCGGGCATCGGCGACAGAGGCTCGATGACGAAGGCCAGGCCGAAGGCCAGCCCGAAGAGGGCCTGGAGGACGAGCTTGGCCGTCTCCGAGAGCCCGCGGTCGCTGGTGCCGTGGCGGACCTTCAGATGGTCGTCGAGGTAACCCAGCGCCCCGAACCAGATCACCGCCGCCAGGGCCATGAGGACGAAGGTCTCGTGCAGGCGGCACCACAGCAGGCAGCCGCCGAGGACGGCGGCCACCAGCAGGGGACCGCCGTAGGTCTTGGTGGCGCGGGCCGTGGCCGGGGGGAAGTCGAAGCTGCGGCGCGTGTCGCGGCGGCCGCCGCGGTAGAGGGCGAGGATGACCCGGTCCCCGAAGAAGATGGTGAGCAGCAGGGCGGTGATGGCCCCGCCGATGGCGCGGAAGCTGATCGAGTCGAGGAGGCGCAGGAAGGACAGGGCCTCCACGCTCTCGTTCAGGTAGGTTCCGAGGTAGTAGAGCACGGCGGATTCAGGAAGCGGCGGGGTCCATGCGTTCCAGATCCCCGCTGTCGCGGTCCGGGTCTCTCTCCAGGCCTTGGCGGACCCGGCGGGACAGGGAGTCCAGGCTGTCCTTCAGGGGGAAGGCGGGCTCGAAGCTCGGTGAGGTCGAGAGGATCTGCTCCACGTCGGCGGCCACGTCCCCGGCGTGCACGACCTGCCGTTCCAGCAGACCCTCCAGGGCGTGGACCGTCTCCTGGCGGCAGTGCCAGTCGGGGTGCACGTAGAACCTGCGCAGGTCCGCCAGACGCTCGGGGCGGCAGCCGACACGCCCCAGGGCCTGCAGGGAGGCGGCGACGACGGAGCTGGCGCGGTCGTCGAGGGAACGGACGAGAGCCGCCTCCACCTCCTCGTCCCCCGGGTCCGCCTGCTGGCCGAGGACTCGGGCGGCAGCGACTCTGACCTCGAAATAGGGGTCCCGGGCGAGGGCTTCCAGGACCGCGGCCCGGCCCCGGGGTCCGGCCCTTCGCAGCCCGATCATGGCGAGGGGGAATTCGATGGCGTTGCGCCGGAGGATGCCGGGATGCCGGTAGTCGCCGCCGAGGATGCGCTGGACCCGGCTGGTGGGAGAGCGGTCCTGGATCAGGGCGAGGACCAGAGGCAGGCGCTCCTCGTAGGCCAGCAGCCCCACCAGCTTGACCCCCACGTTGCGGCGCCCGAAGGGGATCTCGTACCAGCCCTCCGAGGCCAGGTGCCGGTCCGCCTGGTAGCGCAGGTAGGCGAGCTCCATCGGGCCCAGGGCCTGCACGCCGCCCGCCTCCTCGAGGCGCCGGCGCACGTGGTGCAGGAGGCGGTTGGGGTCGGCCGGCACCCCGGGGGGCCCGGCCACGGGGGACTCCAGCTTCAGGACCGGTGGACGCCGGTCCTGCCTCAGGCCGTCGATCTCGCCGAGGATCGCCTCCAGACTGTCCCGGCGCGGCGCCGAGGCGGCGGCGGCGGCCATCCGCCGGCGCTCCTCCGGCCGGTCCAGGAGCTCCAGGACCGCGGCGGCGAGCCGGGATCCGCCGACCCCCATCTCGACGCGCTCCTCGCGGGGGCGCCAGCTGGCCTCCTCGAAGAGGACGCGGGCGGCCCCGGCCGCCTGAAGGGCCATGGCGTTGATCGCCTGGTGGTCCTCCGCCGCCGTCGACAGCGGCAGGATCAGCGCCGGCAGGCCGCAGACGCCGACCTCGGTGAGGGTGCTCATTCCGCCCCGGCAGACCACGAGATCGGCGGCGGCGTAGGCGGTCTCGATCTCCTCGATGTAGTCGAACCGGCGGTACCAGTGTTCGTAGTCCTGGAGGCCGGTCGCTTCCAGGGCCCGCGAGGTCTCGGCCACGGGGTCGTAGCCCTCCGAGACGTGGGCCCCCGTGCCGTGGAGGACGATCAGTTCCTCCGCCCGGGAAGCCAGCAGCGGCAGGGCCTCGACGACGGCCTGGTTGATCGTCCTCGACCCCTGGGACCCTCCGAAGACGAAGACGACCATCCGGTCCCCTTCGATGTTCCAGGCCGCCCTTGCTGCCTCCCGGTCGAGGCAGGTCAGCTCGCGGCGCACCGGGAACCCGACCACGGCCACCCGCTTCGCGTCGAACCAGTGGGCCGCCTGCTCGAAGACGAGGCCGACGCGGTCGGCGATGCGGCCCACGGCCTGGTTCAGCAACCCGGGATGGGCGTTCGGCTCGTAGGCGAAGATCCGCGTTCGGCTGAGTCCGATCCTGCGCAGGAGACCGCTGGCGAACAGGATCGGGGCGCTCGCGAAGCCGCCGGTGGCGAAGACCACGTCGGGGCGGAAGCGCAGCAGGACCAGGATCCCCCCGGCGACGCCGACGGCCAGGGTCAGGCCGAACCGGAGCAGGGGCAGGAGCCGCCGGGTCCTCGGGAAGGGCCTCGACGGCAACCGCTTGAGCGGGTAGCCCCGGCCGGGCACGACGCGCTCCTCCAGCCGGCCGAGGACACCCACGTACAGGAACCCCGCCTCGGGTTGGCGTCGCCGGATCTCGTCAGCCACCGCCAGCGCCGGGTACACGTGGCCGCCGGTACCGCCGCCGGTGAACAGGTATCTCACGGACGGGCCGATCGCAGGGGCCGCCCGCAAGGGGTGGGCGAGCGACGATTGCTGGACGGGGAGCTGTTCGGGGAGGGATCTGTTTCCAGTATACGGACGGGGTCCGGGTCCGACAACTCCGGGAACCCTCAAATCACGGTCACGAGCTCACCGGGCAGCCAGCCGCCGAGACCGTTGGCCAGGCGGACCAGGACCCACTCCCCCTCGCGGCGCTCCACGGTCACCTTGGTGCCCTCGTGGACGACGAAGACGGGTGTCTGCCCCGGGTCGGGGCCGCTGCGCGCCTGACCGTCGGCGGCGGTGACCACCGCCTCGGAGAGGGTGACCTCCTGGTAGAGGCGCGTGCCGGCGAAGGCTCCGGAGCCCAGGATTCCGCCGAGGCAGAGGCCGAGAGCCACCGCCGCCGCGGCCCGGGGGGCGCGCACGAGGCGCCAGCCGGCCACGGCGCACAGTCCGGCCAGGCTCAGGGAGAAGGCCGCGAAGAGCTCGTTCAGGGTGGGCCACTGGTAGAGCCGGTAGAGGAAGCCGCCATCCCCGTCCTCTTCGCGGTCGCGCTTGATCCGGCGCAGGAAACGCAGGTTGGCCAGCACGTCCTCGTCCCGGGGCGCCAGCCTGCGGGCGCGCTCGTACCAGACGACCGCCTCTCCCAGCCGGCCGTCCTTGAAGCAGGCGTTCCCGAGATTGTAGAACAGGCGGGCGTCGCGGACCCCGGTCGCGGCCGCGGCCAGGTAGCGCGTCCGGGCTGCGGCGAAATCGCCCCCCCGGTAGAGATCGTTGCCCTCGGAGTACAGGCCCAGCGCGGCTGACTGGGCCGAAGCCTGCCCCGGCGCGAGAGCCAGCCACAGCACCGCCACGAGCCGCGGCCCCCTCATGTCAGCGCCTTGCGCAGGAGGGCGGCGACCCCTTCGGCCTCCGCCAGCAGTTCCTCCCGGGCGGCCCTGTCGCTGGCGGCGGGGGAGTAGCGGCCGAACTCGCAGCGCTCCAGCACCGCCGCCACCCGGTCGACGAGGTCGGTCCCGAGGCCGCGGTCCTCCAGCTCGGTACGGCAGCGGTCGGGGGTCAGTCCGGGCGCCGGCAGGTCGGCCTGGTCGGCGATGAAGGCCACCACGGCCTCCTGCAGAGCGGCGTGGAAACCGTCCCCGTCGGCGGCCCGCCGCCGCGCTTCGCGAAGGCGGCCCGACAGCGCTCCCCCGGACCGGCGCCGGCGCGCGTAGCCGGTGTCCTTCTCCAGCCTGCGGCGGTGGCGGTGCCAGGCGACGAGGGCCACGTACCCCAGGGGCAGCACGGCGTGGGCGAGCCAGTACCAGAGGCGTTGGTAGAGGGCGGGGGCGGCGCCGATGCGGTCCACGTCGGGCTTGATGTGGCGGATGTCGCTCCCGAGGCGCTCGATCTCCCGCCGCGTCAGGTCGTACCCCCCGCCGGCCTCGGCACCGGCACCGCCGCCCCGGCTGCGGATCGCGATGGGGGCGGTGGAGGTGGTGCGGTAGCGGTGGACGGCGGGATCGAAATAGGTCACCGAAAGGGCCGGGATCTCCAGGCGGCCTCCCCCTTCCGGGATGAGGATATACTCCAGGTGCCGCGCCGCCATGTACCTCCCGTCGGCCGAGCGCCCCTCCTCCACCTTCACCTTGGGCTCGTAGATCTCGAAGCCGGGAGGGTCCAGGACGGGCTCGGGTATGCTCTGCACGTTGCCCGTGCCCGTGATCGACACCCTCAGGGTGACCGGATCCCCGGCGCGCAACTCCCGGGGACTGGCCTCGGCGGAGATGTCGAACTCGCCCACGGCGCCGGCGAAGCCACGGGGCCGTCCCCGTTCCGGAAGGGGGCGCACGACTATGGAGAGGGGCTCGCTGCGGAACATCAAGGTGCGGCCACGGCCGAAGATGGGGTCTTCCAGCAGTGAGCAGGTGAGCCCGAGGGGCTCGATGACCTGATGGCCCGAAGCGGTGGGGAACAGGGCCACGTGGCGCAGGGGCGCAACCTGGAAGGGCAGGCCGTCGATCACTTCGCGATGGGGGTCGAGCCGGGAGGCGGAGTGCAGTTCCTTGACCCAGAACCCGGTGTACTCCGGCACCTCCGAGAGCCTGGGGCCGCGCAGGCGGTACCGGTAGCACAGATCGAACCGCACGTTCACCTGCTCCCCCACGTACGCGGTGTCGCGGTCGGCCTCGGCGCGCACGAAGATGTCGTCCTCCAACTCCCGCTCTCCGGCCCCCCCGCCTGCCTCCCGGGTCCGCCCCGCGGGGGCCTTGCCCCGGACGTGCACCTCCACCTGATCCGTGGTCAGGACCTCGCCCGCCGCCCGCAGCCGCGCCGGGCCGAGGACGAACCGGCCGGGGTTCCTGGCGTAGAGGGTGTATTGCAGCTCCCGGGTGTAGAGCGCCCCCTTGCGATCGTGAGACTCCATGTTCATCACCGAGGGTCCGTGGGCGATGAACTCCCGCAGGTCGATGGTGGGCGAAGCGATGTCGCTCAGCGGGCTCACGTCGCTGATACGCAGGGTGAGCTGGATCGGCTGCGACGCGGTGACGCTGCCGCGGTCCACCTCCAGGGTGAACTCGAGCTCCGCCCGGCCGGGCCCCGCCGCCAGGAGCAGCAGGGCTGCCAGGGAGCGCCGCAGGCGGGCGGACGCGGGGTTACCAGTCACGGGCCTCGTCCCGCCCGCGGGCGCGGTAGCGCCGCTCCTGGGCCTCCTCCTCGCGGTCGCGGAGGGCGTCGAGAAGGCGCTCCGCCTCCTCGCGGTCCATGCCGCTCTCCCCCTCCGGCGGCGGCGGTTCCTGGTCCTCATCCTCGGAGGGCTGCTCGTCGCGCGAGCCGGAAGCGGGCTCCGGCGGCTCATCCTCCGGCTCCTGCGAGGGGGGCTGCTGCTGGTTCTGCGGCTGCTCTTCCTCTCCTTGGGGAGGCTCCTGGTCCTGGCCTTCCTGCGGCTGCTGCGGCGGCGGCGGCGGCAGCCGCTGCAGGGCCAGCTCCAGGTTGGCCTTGGCGTCGGCGTCGCCGGGGGCCCGCTGCAGGGCCTGCTTGTAGGCCTCCACGGCGGCCGCGTAGTCCTGCAGCTGGAAGTGGGCGTTCCCCTTGTTGTAGTGGCCGAGGGCCGCCAGCGCCGGATCGTCGGCGGCGCTCACCCTCTCGAACTCCCCGAGGGCGCCCTCGAAGTCGCCGAGCTGGAAGAGGGCGTCGCCCACGTTGAGGTGGAGCCGCGCCGACTCCGGCCGTTCCACCAGCGCCTCCTTGTAGGCCTGCAGGGCCTCCTCGTAGCGGCCCGCGTCGTAGAGGGCGCCGGCGGCCTCGTTGCGGGAGACGGCGCGGTCGCCGATGGTGCGCGCCTGCGCCCCGGTGGCCAGGAGCGGGATCACGGCCAGGACCAGGGCCCTCACGCGAACCTCCCCCGCCACTCCCGTCGGCCCCGTCCGCGCTCGGAGAGAAGGCCTTCGGCCAGGAAGCAGGCCAGGGCCAGGGCCAGGGGGATCTGGAAGCGCTCCTCGTAACGGGTGAAGCGCTCGGACCCGAGCTCCTTCCGCTGCACCTCGGAGATGCGGTCGACGACGGCCTCCAGCTCCCGGCCGGTGAGGCTGCTGCGCCAGTAGGCGCCCTCCCCCGCCGCCGCCACCTCGCGCAGCGCCGCCTCGTCGAGGCGGGACTTCACGTAGTGGCCGTCGCGGTCCTTGTGGTAGTCCAGGCGGCTCCCGTCCTCCGCGCGCAGAGGGATGAGCCCCCCCTCCGGGGAGCCGACGCCGATGCAGAACAGTCGCGCCCCCTGGTCCGCCAGCCGCGCGGCGGCGTCGGCCGCCGAACCGGAATGGGCCTCGCCGTCGCTGAAGAGGACGGCCACCTTGTGCTGCCGGTCCTCGGGGTCGAAGACCTCTTCCGCCCGCTCCAGGGCGCGGGCCAGGGAGGTCCCCTGGGAGGGAATGGCGTTCACGTCCACCGCGCCGAGGAGCATGCGCAGGGCCGCGGTGTCGAGGGTCAGGGGACACTGGACGTAGGCGGTGGAGGCGAAGACGACGAGAGCGACGCGGTGGCCCTGAAGGCCGTCCAGCAGCTTGCCGATGGCCTGCCGCGAGCGCTCGAGCCGGTTGGGGCGCACATCCTCGGCGAGCATGCTGCGCGACAGGTCGAGGAGGAGGACCACGTCGACACCGCGGCGCTCGGCCATCTCCAGGCGGACCCCGAACCGGGGCCCCGTGAGGGCCAGCGCCAGCAGGCCGATCCCGGCCACGAGAAGGGCGGACTTCAGGTGCTGCCGCGTGCGGCTCACGCTGCGGATCAGGCGGGGCGCCACGGCGGCATGGGCGAGGCGCTCCAGGTCGCGGCGGCGGCGGACGTGGGCCCAGGCGGCGAACCAGGCCGCCAGCGGCACCAGCAGCAGCAGCCATTGGTTGTGCTCGGCGGCGAAGCGCATCGGATCAGGGCAGGCTGCGGAAGCGGGTGCGGGACAACAGGAAGTCCCCTGCCAGGGCGAGGAACCCCGGCCACAGGAAGAGGGCATAGAGCTCCGAGTACTGCAGGTGGACCTCGCTGGTGACCTCGGTCTTCTCCAGGCGGCCGATCTCGGCGTAGATCTCGGCCAGCTTCTCGCCGCTGGTGGCGTGGTAGTACTGGCCTCCCGTGGCGGCGGCGATGGCGCGCAGGATCTCCTCGTCGAAGTCGAGGCCCCGGGCCCGGCCCATGATCCCCAGGGGCTCGGCGCCGATTCCGATGGTGTATGCGCGCACGCCCACGGCGGCGGCGGCCTCGGCGGCGGTCCGGGGGCTGATCTCGCCGGCGTTGTTGACGCCGTCGGTGAGCAGGATGGCGACGCGGCCCCGCTCCCCCTCCCCGCCGGCGTCCCGCAGCCGGTTGGCGGCGTTGATCAGGGCCATGCCGATGGCGGTGCCGTCCCAGCTTTCGTGGGCCAGCTGGATCTCGTCCAGGAACTGCAGGAGCACGTCGTAGTCGAGGGTCAGCGGGCACTGGGTGAAGCTCTCCCCGGCGAAGACGACCATGCCGATGCGGTCCGTGTCCCGGCCGGCGATGAAGCGTGCCACCACCTCCTTGGCCACCGCCAGCCGGCTCGCGGGACCCAGGTCGCGGGCCCTCATGCTGCCGGAGACGTCGAGGATGAGCATGATGTCCACGCCCTCGGCCGAGACGTCCTGGACACGCTCCCCGCTCTGGGGGCGGGCCAGGGCGGCCACGAGACAGGCCGCGCCCAGGAGCCGAACCACGGGCAGGACCCGCCGCAGCGGCGCCCAGGGGCCCCCGGGCAGGCGGCGCAGGTCGCTGACCTGGGGATAGCGGACCGCCCCCCGCAGCCGCTGACCGTGACGCCGCTGCCGCCATCCCATCACGGGCAGCACCAGCAGCAGAAGCAGGAAGAGCGGGTCGGCGAAGCGGATCTCGTCCATCAGGAACCTGCTTGCGCCGGCACCGCCGCGGGGGTCTCCTCCCGGGCCCGCAGTTGCTGCCCGGCGCCGGCCACCAGCCGCCGGCCCTCCTCCGGCGCCGCCGACGCCTCCGGGAGCGGCGGCTCGGCCCTGGCGAACTTGACCAGGTCCGCCGCCTCCAGGAAGCCGATGATCCCCTCCCGGGTCCCGGTGTCGGGCGGCGCCGGCGCCCGGCGCAGGTCGGCGGCGATCTCCGAGGTCGTGCGGTCGAGACTGTCCACGGAGAGACGGTCCTCGAGGAAGCGGCGCATCACCTCGGAGAGCCGCGTGTAGTAGAGCTTCACGGCGCCGCGCTGCAGCAGCCCCGACTCGGCGATGAGGGTGAACTCGCGCTCGTAGTCCACCGGAGGCGGGGGCGCCGGCGCCGGCGACTCCGTGCCGGGCCGCAGCAGGAAGCGGCTCACGAGCCAGGCCACGACCACCGCCAGGACCGCCGCCAGGGTGGCGGCGAGCCACAGGGGAATGCCGCCGAGGATCGTCATGGGCGGCTTGATCGCCCGCAGCGCGTCCCCCTCCTCCGGGTCGCGGGCGGACACGATCTGGATGGGGATCGGCGCCGAAGCGAGCCTCGCCGTGTCCGAGGCCGCCGAGACGACCAGGACCTCCACGGGCGGAATCTCTCCTGCGTCGAGCTTGTAAGCGGCCAGCCCGTAACGGCGCTCGTCCACCTGGAGGCCTCCGGCGGCGGGGCCGGCGGCCGGCTCCGACCGCGAGCGGACCTGCCAGGAACCCAGCCCTTGCGGCAGCTCCGGGAAGACGGAGCGGCTCGAGGCCGGACGCTCGACCCGGAGGCGCAGGGTCACGGGATCCCCGAGGCGGGCCTTCGCCGTGTCGACCTCCGCCGTCAGGAGGGGCGCGTCGGCGTGGACGGTGGAGCCGACGGCGGCTGCGATCAGGGGTGCCAGGACAAGGAACGCTGCCATCCGGCGGGACCGCCTACCCGTCGGCCGGCTCCACGGCTTCCGAGGCCTCCTCCACGGGCCTGGAGACGTCGTCCAGGCTCAGGTCGAGGTTCACCACGGCCTCCCCGTCGATGGTGACCACGGTGGCCACATCGGAGCGCATGGCGTAGGCGCCGCCGTCCTCCGTCGTCGCGCCCACCAGGAACTCGAGGTTTCGGTCTCCGGTGAGACTCAGGCGGACGGACAGCTGCGGCGAGTCGAGGCCGAAGGCTTCGAGGACGAGGCTGCCGCCGGGGCCGTCGTCCTGGACGAAGTCCTCCGCCTCCAGCTCCATGACGTCGTTCACCAAGCTGGTGAAGCGCCAAGCCTTGGGCTCGCGGCCGGCGGCGTCGACCAGGTCCCAGGTGCCGGCGCTGTCCCGGGTGGCGGCGAAGACCCTCTCTCCCCGGCGGCGCAGCTCGATCCGGGAGACCTCCTCCTCCGAGAAGGCCAGGAGCTTCTTCTCCCGGAGCTCGGCCAGGGGCGTGAGCAGCTTGTTGACCACGGTGGAGTCGACGGCGAAGACCTGGGGCCGGCTGGAGTCGCGGGCGAAACGGTCCCCTCCTCCGGCCTCGGACCCGATCCGGAGACGCTTCTCCGCCCGGTCCTCCCCGATCCACAGGGTGACCTCCGCCAGGGCCGAGCCCTCCTGCAGGCCGGCCGCCGCCAGCTCTTCGGCGGTGGGCTGCTCGAAGGCGATGCGCGTGGCCTCGGAGTTCTGCAGGCGCGACAGGATGCCCTCCACCCCCTCGGCGTCGGCTTCCCTGGCCACCGGCAGGTCGAGACGCCAGCCGCCGCCCTGCCGCGAGACCTCCACCCGTCCGCCGGCCCGGTCGAGCCGCAGGCTCCCGACCTCCTCCTCCTCGAAGGCCAGCAGGCGCCGGTCGCGCAGATCGAAGAGGCCCTTGTCGAGGTTGTCGAAGCGCCAGGCGCGCACCCTCAGGACCTCCGGGTTGTCCCCCGAGCGCTGCAGGTAGGTGAAGCGCTCGGTGGGGGTGTCGTCGCCGAAGCGCAGGGTGTCGAGGGGCGCCGGCTCCCCGGCCAGGTCGAGGTGCACCTTCAGGCGCGGCCGCTCGAGGCCGTAGGCGGCCAGGCGGCCGGCGTCACCGGTCACGGAGGCGCTGTCCTGCAGGGGCTCGCCCTCGGTCTCGGTCTCGCGCAGGTTCCTCAGGTAGCGCTCCACCGCCTGCTGGTCGGCGCCGGTGGAGACGGGGCGGGTGAGGCGCCAGGACTCCTCCGCCTTCTCCAGGACGGCTACGGTGTCGCCCCGGTCGATGGTGAGGCGCCGGGCCTCGTGGTCGCTGAAGTCGAGGAGCTGGCGGGAGCGCTCGGCCTCGACCTGGCGCCGCTCGCCTCCCTTGATCTCGTAGAAGTAGACGAAGCCCAGGAGGGCGACGAAGATCCCACTGATGACGAGGTTGGTCTTCAGACCCATGTGCGGTGCCTCTCGTGCAAGTGGCTCAGGCCGCGGCGGCGGCCGGCTGGAAGTCGCGGCGAATCCAAACGAGGATGCAGGCGTTGGCGATGCTCAGCCCCGCCAGCACCAGTTGCAGCGTCGGCTCGGGGACGGCCACGAAGGCCAGACCCGCGTTGGCCGCCAGCGTCGCCAGGGCCAGCGGCCAGGCCGGGGGCTGGCGCTTGTAGAGGCCGTAGCCCAGGCCCCAGCAGATCAGACCCAGGACGAGGTAACCCTCCCCCCGCCAGAGGCTGGCCTCGCCGAGGCCGATGACGCCGATGATGTAGTACCAGGTGCCGAGGGCCAGGAAGTTGTAGACCAGCCAGGTCACGAAGCCGCTGACATAGGTCCCGTACCCCCGGCGCAGCATGATGACGAAGCCGGAGAGAGCCACCGCGAAGGGCAGGACGAAGACGGAGACCCAGAGGACGACGCTGCCCGCCGTGCCGACCAGGTTGATCGGGTTGAACCTCGGTTGCTTCGGCGGGATCGTCAGGCTCTCCTCGCCCTCGGTGAGCCAGCGGACGGCGGCGGCCAGCAACTCGCCGTTGGCCTGCTGGCCGATGTGCTGGTTGCGGGCGAAGTCGGCATCTCCGAAAACCACGATCCGGGTGCCGTCGCCCTCCGCCGCCGAGTCGGCCTCGGCCGTGGCCGCCACCGCCAGGGACAGGGGGCCTGGGCGGTCGCTCTCCGGATCGAAGTCGATGGCGCCCCCTTCGTCGCCCGTGAGCACGCTCAGGTCGGACTCGCCCCAGGCGTTGCGGTCGGTGAAGACGAGGGCCTCCACCTCGAAGCCGCCCGCGGCGGGGCTCACCGACCGCGCCATGGGGAAGAAGCTCATCTGGCCGCCGACGGCGCCCTCCGTGATCGGGTGATCGCCGTAGCGCAGGACCACCGGCACCGAGACGTCGGTGCCGAGGAGCTGTCCGAGACCGCTCAGGTCGACGACGAAGTCGTCCCCGATATCGATGTCGTAGTCGTCGCGCAGGAGGGTCTCCAGGCCGCTGTCCCGGCCGGGATCGACCAGGAGCAGCAGGTCGCCTCCCCGCTCCATGAACCGGCGCACGTCTTCGACCTCGGCGGCGCTCAACGGACTCCGCGGCCCCAGGACGGCCAGGGCCTGCACCTGCGAGAGGTCGTCGGCGCCGGGCTGGAGGGGGTCGAGGATCTGCAGGTTCATCTCCTTGAGCCGCCCGTTGAGGATGCTGTAGCCCTCCCCGTCGACGTCGGTGAGGCGGCCCTCTCCGTGGCCTCCGACGAAGCCGATGGCGCGCTCGTCGGCGGCCAGGGCCCGGCGGAGGGCGTTGCTCAGGGCCTCCTCGCTCTGCTCTGCGAAGCGCTCGGTCACCACCTGGCCGCCGCCCGTGACCTCGACGATGGAGGTGCCCCGCTCGCGGATGCCGTAGCGGCGCACCAGGAGGGCGTCCTTCTGGGGATCGACGGTCTCGAAGTCGAAGCGGCGGGAGCGGTATCCGTACTCCTTGGCGATCTCCTGGAAGCGGCCGCCTTCCATGTCGGACATGAAGGTGCGGACCTGGATGTACTTGCCCGCGTCGTCGGCCTCGCGCAGCAGCTCCAGGCTCTCGGGGGCCAGGGTGAACAGGGCGTCCTCGGTCAGGTCGAGGCGCCAGTGATAGCGGTCGCCGAGGTAGTTCAGCAGGCCGAGAACACCGAGGGACAGGGCCACGCCGAGACCGGCGGCGGCCAGGTCGCGCAGGCTCCAGCGGCCGGACCGCGAGACGACGACGAAGCCGGCGGCGGCGATGGCCGCCGGGTAGATGATCAGCGTGATCCAGAAGATCCAGTCCGACTGCGCCTCGGTGAGAGCGATGGGGTTGAAACCCGGGTCTCGCGGCCGGATCGAGATCAGGGCCTCGTCCTCGGCGAGCCAGCTGACCGCGTTCAGGGCCAGGTCGCCGTTGCCCTGGGCGTCGAAGTAGCGGTTGCTGGCGAAGTCGGCGTCGCCGAAGACCACGAGCCGGCCCCCGGCGGCGGTGTCGGCCACCGCCACCCCGAGGCCGACGGGTCCGCGCCGGTCGGAGCCGTCGAGGCGGACGGTGCGGTCCCCCCCCGACCCCTCGTCCAGGACCTCGAGGTCCGTCTCCGCCCAGCTCGCCGAGCTGGTCCGGGCCAGGACGGCGGCGCTCGCGCGGTTGGCGGCCACGGCGGCGGAGTCGAGCTCGACGGAGCGGGCCAGCTCGTAGAAGGTCATGACCTCGCCCCGGTGCCGCACCCCGCCCCGGTGCCGCCGGACGATGGGGTGCCGGTCGTCGTAGGTGGTGACCACGGGAATGGTGAAATCGAGTCCGAAGATCGACCCGATGCCGCTGGTATCGATGACGAAGTCGTCACCCGTCACCACCCCCCACTGCCCCATGAGCTCGTCGAGGCCGCTCTCCTCCAGCGCCTCGGCCAGCACCAGGAGGGAGCCGCCGCGCTGCAGGTAGCTGCGCACGGCTTCGACCTCGTGGCCGAGGAAGGGAGACCGCGGGCCGGCGACGATGAGCACGCGGCAGTCCTCGGGCACGCGGGCCTCGCGCGCCAGGAACAGGGAGTCGCGCACCACGTAGTCGATCTCCCGGAGGCGCTCGGCCAGCCGTCCCAGGTCAGACTCGAGGTTGCCGACGCCCCGCTCGCCGTGGCCCACGGTGAAGCAGACCCGCTCCCGCCGGTCCCGGAGGACCTTGAGCATGGCGTTGGTGATCTCCTTTTCCGTCAGCTCCGTGAGGCTCTGGCGCTCGGCGCCGGCGGCCAGGACCAGCGTGTTGTAGGCGCGCACCCCGTACTCCTGGGTCCTGGCGGGATCGCGGTCGGGATCGACGAACTCGAAGTCGAAGCGGCCGCCGCCGTGCACGGCATACTGCTCCAGCAGGCCGCGCAGCTCCTCGTCCTCCCCCTCCTCCATGAAGGCGAGGGCCTCCACCTCCTTGTCCAGGGCCTCCAGGGTCTCGATGGTCAGCGGCGCCAGGCTGTGCAACCGGCCCTCGGTCAGGTCGAGACGCTGGGGATAGCGGTCGGCGAGAAAGTTCACCATGCCGAGGATGGCCAGTACCAGGAGGCCTCCCCAGAAGGCGTTGAGCCAGCGCCCGTACTGGCGGAAGAGATCGGGGTTGAGCACTGCCGACACGGCGACCAGCAGCGCCCCGACGCCGGCGTTGGCCGCCGGCAGCCAGACCGCCTCGGGCTCGAGGAGCATGGCCAGGCCGGCGGCGGCGAGCAGGGCCGCGCCGGCGAGGCTGGCGAAGGTCGAGTAGGGCTTCATCGGCGCCAGCGCCTCGACTCGAGGACGCGGGTGGTGAGGAACAGGCAGAAGAAGATGAAGCTCAGGTAGAACAGGACGTCCGCGGTGTCGATGACACCGCGCTGGAAATCCTGCAGGTGCTGGATAATCGACAGGTAGGAGAGCAGCTTGGCCGCCGTGGGACCGGCGAAGCTCGCCGACCAGTCGATCAGCCACAGGAGCAGCAGGGCGCCGAAGGAGAGCAGCACGGCGACGATCTGGTTCTCCGTGAGGGACGAGGCCAGGACCCCGACGCCGACGAAGGTGCCCCCGAGGAGCAGGTAGCCGAGGTAGGCCGACCAGATCGGCCCCCAGTCCGGATCGCCGTAGACCTCGAGGATGAGGCAGAAGACGAGGGTCAGGGCGACGATGATCGAGTAGAGGGTCAGAGCGGCGAAGAACTTGCCGAGGAGGACCTGCACCGTGGAGACGGGCGAGGTCATGAGGAGCTCGATGGTGCCGCTCTTCTTCTCCTCCGCGAAGAGCCGCATGGTCAGCATGGGCACCACGAGGAGCCAGATGAAGTCCATGACCGCGAAGAACTGGGTGACCACCATCTCGTTGAGGTTCAGGCTCGGCATGGCCCCCTGCATGAACTGCTGGCGCTGGCTGAACTGGAGGCACCAGAAGTTGAACTGCATGAGGATGTTGCGGAACAGGTACCCCGACAGGAAGAGGAAGACGCCGGCGATCACGTAGGCCACGGGCGAGACGAAGTAGGAGCGCAGCTCCTTGGTGTAGATGGCGAGGAAGTTGCGCATCACTGGACTCCTTCGGCTTCGGAGGTGAGACGCAGGAAGATGTCTTCCAGGGTCATTTCGAGGCTGCGCAGCTCGCGCAGGCCGTAGCCGCCGTCGACGACCGCCTTGGCCAGGGGATCGCGGAGGTCCTGGCCGGGGGCGGCGGTCACCACGTAGACGCCCTCGCCGGCGGCGGACTCGTCGCCGCGCTCCTCCTTGACCTCCAGCACCCCCGGAATCCCCCGCACCAGGCCGAGGACGTCCTCCCGGGGCCCGGCGACGCGGGCGCGCAGCAACTCGCCCTCCTTCAACTGCTCCGTCAGGCTCTCCGGGGATCCCTCGCCGACGATGCGGCCCTTGTCGATGATGACCACCTTGTCGCAGGTCATCGACACCTCCGGAAGGATGTGGGTGGAGAGGACGATGGTGTGCTCGCCCCGCAGGGACTTGATCATCTCGCGGATCTCGATGATCTGCTTGGGGTCGAGACCCACCGTGGGCTCGTCGAGGATGAGCACGCTGGGGTTGTGAACCAGGGCCTGCGCCAGGCCGACGCGCTGGCGGTAGCCCTTGGAGAGGTGGCCGATCAGGCTGCGCCGAACGTGGGCGACGCCGGTCTTCTCCATCGTCTCGTCGATGCGCGAGGAGAGCACCGCCGAGGGCACCCCCTTGATGCGGGCCACGAAGCCGAGGTAGGCATCGACGGTCATGTCGCTGTAGAGGGGCGGCAACTCGGGCAGGTAGCCGATCCGCCGCCGAACCTCCATCGACTCCTCGAGGACGTCGAAGCCGTCGATGGCCGCTGTCCCGGAGGAGGGGGGCAGGTAGCAGGTGACGATGCGCATGGTCGTCGTCTTGCCCGCCCCGTTGGGGCCGAGAAACCCCAGGATCTGCCCGGTCTCGGCGCGGAAGGTGACGCCCTCGATGGCCGTCACCTCTCCGTAGTGTTTGGACAACTCGCGGACTTCGATCACGGAAATGACTCTCCTGTCAGTTGCGGCTCATGCGGCTCTGGAAGAAACGGGCCAGCGGTTCCACGTGGTCGCCGGTGGCGTCGATGCGGATCTCGTCGACGCCGAGTCGGCGAAAGGCGTGGGTGCGCTGCAGGGCGGCCTCGCGGCGCAGGTCGGCGAACCTCTCCCGCGCCTCGGCGTGGCCGCTGTCGAGGATCACCTGCTCGCCGGTCTCGGCGTCCTGGAGGGTGACGAAGCCGACATCGGGCAACTCCAACTCGCGGGGATCCTCCACGGTCACGGCGATCACGTCGTGGCGGCGGGCGGCGCGCTGCATGGCGCGCTCGTAGCCGCTGTCGAGGAAGTCGGAGATGACGAAGACCACGGCGTGCCGGGCGATGACCCGGTCGAGGGTCTCCAGGGCCGCGGCGATGGAGGTGCCCCGCCCGCGCGGGCGGTGGTAGAGCAGCTCGCGGATGACGCGCAGCACGTGGCGGCGGCCCTTCTTGGGGGGCACGAAGACCTCCACCTCGCCGGTGAAGATCAGCAGCCCCGCCCGGTCGTTGTTGCGGATCGCCGAGAACGCCAGCAGGGCGGAGATCTCCACCGAGACTTCCCCCTTCATCCGGGGGCCCGAGCCGAAGGCGCCGGAGGCGCTGGCGTCGACCACGAGGAGGACGGTGAGCTCGCGTTCCTCGTCGAAGACCTTGACGAAGGGCTTGCCGCCGGCCCGGGCGGTGACGTTCCAGTCGATGGTGCGCACGTCGTCGCCCGGCTGGTACTCGCGTACTTCGGCGAACTGCATCCCGTGGCCCTTGAAGGCGGAGTGGTACTCGCCGGCGAAGAGGTCGCTCACCAGGCGGCGGGCCTGGATCTCGATGCGGTGCACCTTGTCGAGGATCTCCCGGGGGACCATGGGCTCAGGGCACCTCGACGTGATCGAACAGTTGCTGGACGATGCGGTCGGAGTCGATCTGCTCGGCCTCGGCCTCGTAGCTGGTGGCCACCCGGTGGCGGAGCACCTCGGGGCCCACGGCCTTCACGTCCTCGGGGGTCACGTAGCCGCGGCGCCGGATGAAGGCGTGGGCCCGGGCCGCCCGCGCCAGGAACAGCGTCGCCCGCGGGGAGGCGCCGTACTCGATGAGCGGCGTCAGCTCCTCCAGGCCGGCCGCGCCGGGCTCGCGCGTAGTCTGCACCAGGTCGACGATGTAGTCCTTGATCTTGTCGTCCATGTACACCAGGCGGACCGATTCGCGCAGCCGCAGTATGTCGTCGAGGCCGGCCACCGCCTCGATGGGGATCTCGCGGCCCTCCATCATGCGCTCCAGGATCTGACGCTCCTCGTCGCGCTCCGGGTAGTCGACCCGGACCTTCAGCATGAAGCGGTCGATCTGGGCCTCGGGCAGGGGATAGGTGCCCTCCTGCTCGATCGGGTTCTGGGTGGCCATCACCAGGAAGGGGTCGTCGAGGGCGTAACTCTCGTCGCCGATCGTCACCTGGCGCTCCTGCATGGCCTCGAGGAGTGCGCTCTGCACCTTGGCCGGGGCCCGGTTGATCTCGTCGGCGAGGATGAGGTTGGCGAAGACCGGCCCCTTGCGGGCCACGAACCCGCCCGAGTGCTGCTGGTAGATCAGCGTTCCCGTGAGATCCGCCGGGAGCAGGTCGGGGGTGAACTGGATGCGGTTGAAGCGGCCCCGGATGATGCGGGCGAGGCTGCTCACCGTCAGGGTCTTGGCGAGGCCGGGAACGCCTTCGAGAAGGATGTGCCCGCCGCACAAGAAGCCGATGAAGATGCGCTCCACCATCTGCCGCTGGCCGACGATGACGCGGTCCATCTCGGCCAGGACGCGGGTGACGAGGACGCTCTCCTCCTCGATACGCGCGGTGAGGGCGCCGATGTCCGGGTTTGCCTGCACGAGGACGCCCCTATCCCGGTGCGATCCTGTTTGGGAGTGACGTCATTCCCCGTCGATGGAACTCAAGGCGAGGAGGTGCTGTCCCCTTCCTGGAAGCTGACCCACTCTTCCGGAGGGCGTCCCACGTGGGGCAGCAGCTGGCGGGCGTTGGCGGCCAGCTCGGAACCCGGGTAGTTGTCTATGACGGCCTGGTAGGCGGCTTTGGCTGCATCGATGTCGCGGAAGTGCTCCTCGAGGATGAAGGCGACCATGAACTGCGACTCGTCGGCCTCGTCGCTCTGCGGATACTCCGCCAGGATGCGCCGGTACCGGGCCACGGCGCCCGCCATGTCGCCGCCCTGCTGGCGCAGGATGGCCAGCTGCTTCAGCGCCCGGGGAACGCCTTCCTCGCCGGCGTGGGCCTGCAACCAGGCCTCGAGAAGCTCCACCGCCGAGGCTACCCGGGCCGAGTCCCGGGCCGCCGCCTGGGCCGCCTGCAGGGCCTCTTCGAGCTGTTGATCGGGAGAAGGGCCGCTGCATCCGGCCCAGGCCCAAAGCATGGCCGCCCCGATCGTTCCGAGGCTTCTGACTCGCCATCGGCTGCTCATCTCTCTGCCCACACTGCTGTCTCTCTGGTCTTGCGGCCGGCGGCCGGTACTCGCATCGGGATAAAGACGCCCTGCCGCCGCCGCGGTTCCCTTCGCCTTCAGTCGCCGCCCGACTTGGGGGGGCTCTTCTTCGCCGAGTCGCCCTTGCCGCCTCCGTCGGACTTGGAGGACGACTTCGAGTCGGCCTTGTCGGCCTTGGCCGCCTTCTTGTAGCTGTCGCTCCGGTAATCGGTGATGTAGAAGCCGGACCCCTTGAAGAGCAGCCCCCCGCCGGTGCCGATCAGGCGGCGCACCCGGCCCTTCCCCGTGCCCTTGGGGCACTCCCTCCGGGGACACCTCTTCAGCGGTTCGGCGGTGATTCTCTGGAGCGCCTCGAACCGATGTCCGCATGTCCTGCACTCATAATCGTACGTCGGCATGTGACATCTTTCCGATCCTGCGCGGGCCGAAGAATCTCGAAAAGTACGCAGATATGTTGGAACGGGCAACGCCGGACGGGCCCTGCCATCAGTCCCGGGGCCCCTCCACAACCGCCGGATCGTCGGCCGCCACCAGGGTCAGGGAAGGAAGGTCGCCGCGAGCCATGGAGCGCAGCCGCCCCCGGCCATCGATCCTGAGAAGGGTCAGCTCCGAATTGACGCGGCGCGAGGGGGTGAAGCTCACCCGCCCGGAGGCGCCCTCGTAGTTGCGCACGCCGGCGAGATACCTCCGCAGTTCGGAGCGGCTGCGGTGGCCGGCTCCCCAGCCCTCCATGACAAGGCGGGCGGCGTCGTATCCGGCACTGGCGTAGCCCGGATCCCGGCCGGTGCGGGCGCGGAAGGCGTTGATGAAGCCGCGCTCCTGCTCCGATCCCTGGCGGCGGGAGACGAAGATGCAGCCTTCCAGGTGCTGGCGCTCGCCGGACCGGAGGTCCGCGATCTCCTCCGGATCGTACCAGGTACCGTTGCCGATGAGTTGCGTCCGGATGCGGTGAAAGCGGAGCTGCGGAGCGATGGTGAGGGCGTCCTCGAAGTCCTCGATGATGACCGCCACGCCGTCGATCGACTCGACGAAGATCTCGGTCGAGTCCGGGGGCTGCCTCTTGGGCGCACCCCGGTCGAGGAGGTTCCGGAAGGTCCACCTCCCTTCCCGCGTCGTGTCCAGGAGAGCCGCCTGCAGCGAGTCGAGCAGCCCGGCGCGGGGCATCGGCGGCGGCTCGATGGAGAAGCCGATCCGGCGCAACTCCTGAAACTGCGCCTGGAAGTCCTTCTGCTCTCCGGGATAGTACCACTCGCTGTGGACGATCTGTCCGCCATTGGCCACCGCGGCGGCGGTGAAGGCCCTCTCGAAGGCGTGGCCGTAGTCGTTCAGCGGCGACAGGATGGCCAGGGTTCGCAGGCCCAGCACGAGGGTTGCGTACTCACCGAGGGCCTGGCCTTGCACCTCGGCAATCGGGTTCAGCTGAAAGATGTGCCCCCCCAGGGTGTCCAGTCCGCCCTGTTGCGCGAGGGGAGCGATGATCGGCACCCCGGCTGCTTCGGCGACGACGGCGGCGGCAGCGCAGGAGGTGGAATTGACGGGACCGACGATGGCCTGCACGTCCGCCTGGTGCACGAGGTAGCGGGCCCCGGAGACGACGCGAAGGAGGCGGTCGCCATCGCTCTGATGGATGGGGACTTCCTCCTCCTCGAAGTCCTCGTACTCGGCGCCGACGTCGACGACGACGAGATCGAAGGGCTGTCCGAGTTGGTGGTTGGCAAACTCCACACCGGCGAGCAGATCGGCGCCGTACGCCCCCTCGCGGCCGGACAGGGGGGCGAGCACACCGAGCCGCGGCACCCCCGGCCGGCGGGCGAACCCCGCGGACTCCGGAGCGCGGACCGCCTCCCCACCGGACGGGGAAGGCGGCCCTTCCTCGGGCCCGGACTGTGCGAGACGGTGGAACATCCCCGCCTCGCCCACGCTGTCGATGTACGCCGACAGCCGCTGGCGGGCGAGCTCGACCCAGCCAAGCCGCGCGTACCAACGCGCCTCTCCGAAGAGCAGGACATCGCGCAGGCGTCGGGGGCCCAGCTGGCGGCGGACCCGGTCCTGGGCCTCGTCGTCCAGGGATCGGTTCATCACCATCCCCGCCAGACGCTCGGCGGCGCTCGCCTTTAGCGCCGCGGGACCGGCCCCTTCGAGGAGCCGGACGTACTGCGAAAGGGCCTCGTCGGTTCGTCCCAGGCTGTAGTAGCCGTCGCCTGCGATCAGCCGGGCATCCGGACCGTAGCGCCCCCCCGAGGCCACCCGCAGCAGCCGGCGCGCCGCCCTCACGGCCCCGGCGGGGTCGTCGAGGAGCAGGCGGCTGCGGCCGAGCATCAACAAGGCCGGCCGCGTACGCTGGTTGGATGGCAGCTCGGCGACCGCGAGAAAGCGCTCCCCCGCCTCCCGCCAGCGACCTTGCTCATACGCCGCGAGACCCTGCGAGAACAGGCGTTCCGCCGCGCGCGAATGGCGTCCGTCATCCGGCGCCGCGAAGATCTGGCTGCCGCCGAGAACGGCCAGCGCCCAGAGGGCACGCACGAGCCGGAGGGTGCCTTGTCCGCGGCGAGGGGCCCGGTTACATTCGCCCGAGGCCGGTGCTTTCACCACCATCGATCTCCTTCGCCCCCACCATGATGAGTCGCTTCGAGAAACCCGGGCTCGACCCGGAGCAGCTCCGCAGGATCCTCGCCGAAGACAACCGGGGCGAGAAGGAGCCCACCGAATCGGCGGGCTCCGAGACCGCGGGCCCCGGAGAGGGCGCCGAATCCGAAGCACCCGAAGGCCTTCAGCTGGAGTTCCACCTCAAGCCCGAAGAGCTGATCGCCCACCTCGACAGCTATGTCGTCGGCCAGCCCAGGGCCAAGGCCATCCTCGCCACCAAGATCTGCACCCACTTCAACCGCCTGAGCCTTCCCCCCGACGAGACCGAGGAGATCGTCGGCCAGATCAAGAACAACATCCTCATGGTGGGGCCCACGGGGGTCGGCAAGACCTATCTCATCCGCCTCATCGCCCGGCGCCTCGGCGTCCCCTTCGTCAAGGCGGACGCCACCAAGTTCAGCGAGACGGGGTACGTGGGCGGCGACGTGGAAGACCTGGTCCGCGAGCTGGTGGCCGAAACCGACGGCGACATCGACCTCGCCCAGCACGGCATCATCTACATCGACGAGATCGACAAGATCGCCGCCAGTGGCCGCACCAGCGGCCCCGACGTCTCGCGCACCGGCGTCCAGCGCAACCTCCTCAAGCTGATGGAGGAGACCGAGGTCGATCTGCGCTCCCCTCACGATCTGCCCTCGCAGATGGAGTCGGTGATGCAGATGCAACGCACCGGCAAGGTGGACCGCAAGAAGGTGAACACCCGGCACATCCTGTTCGTCGTCAGCGGCGCCTTCGCCGGTCTCGAGGAGATCATCCGCCGGCGCCTCAACCGCGGGGCCATGGGCTTTCACCGGCCGGCAGCGGACGGCGCCGGCGTGGTGGTGGACGACTCGGCCATCCTCCAGCAGCTCCGCGCCGAGGACCTGCTGGAGTACGGTTTCGAGTCGGAGTTCATCGGCCGCCTTCCGGTGGTCGCCGTCCTCGAGGAGCTCTCGCGCGCCGATCTCCTCGAGATCCTGCGCAGCCCCAGGAGCAGTGTCGTCCTCTCCAAGGTAAGGGACTTCCTCGCCTACGGCATCGACCTGAAGGTCTCCGACGAGGCGCTCCAGCTCCTGGCGCACCGCGCCTTCGAAGAGCGGACCGGCGCCCGGGGCCTGGTGAGCGCCGTGGAGAAGGTCCTCCTGGACTTCGAGTGCCGCCTCCCGTCCCTCGATCTCGAGGCTTTCGACCTCACCCCCGAGGTCGTCGAGGACCCGGCCCGGATCCTGGAGAGCCTGGTGGCGGAAAGCTCGATCCAGACCTTCACCTCCGGCTTCGAGAGGGACCACGGCATCCGCTTCGAGTTCACCGACCCGGCCCTGGCGTGCCTGCGCGAGCGCGCCGCCTCGGAGGACCGGCTTCCGGGGCAGATCTGCGCCGACCTGTTCTCCGACTACGGGCACGGTCTCAAGCTCCTGGAGCTCGACCGGTTCGAAATCACGCCCGAGGTCCTGGCCGATCCGCAGAAGTCCCTCGACCGCATGATCCGCGAGCTCTACGGCGGCCGGGGCTAGTCCTCACGGCCGGAGTCCGTACTCCTTCTCCTTCCGGTAGAGGGTGCTCAATCCGATCTGGAGCACCTTCGCCGCCTTGCGGCGGTCGTGGCCGACGGCCTCCAGAGCCTGCTCGATGGCGAGCCTCTCCACCTGCTTCATCGTCATGCCGGGATGCAGACCTCCCTGGTCGCTTCCCGCCGGGGCGCCGCGGAGGTGGGCCGGCACGTCGGAGGGGGTCAGCTCGCGGCCGGGAGCCGACATGACCACCATCCCCTCCACGCAGTTCTTCAGCTCGCGTACGTTGCCCGGCCAGTCGTAGTCCATCAGGGCGTCCATGGCGGCCGGGTTGAGGACGTGGGTCTCGCGTCCGTTCTCCCGGGAGAACTGGCGCAGGAACTCATTCACCAGAATGGGGATGTCCTCGCGGCAGTCGGCGAGTCGGGGGATGTGGATGGTGACCACGTTGAGCCGGTAGTAGAGGTCGGCGCGGTAGCTCCCCTCCTCGACCATCGTCTCGAGGTTGCGGTTGGTGGCGGCGATGAGGCGAACGTCGGCCCGCAGGGTGGAGGTCCCGCCGACCCGCTCGAACTCACCGCTCTGAATGACGCGCAGGAGCTTGACCTGCGTCGCCGGGGACAGATCCCCCACCTCGTCGAGGAACAGGGTCCCCATGTCGGCCAGCTCGAAGCGGCCCTTGCGCGAAGTACTGGCGCCGGTGAAGGCGCCGCGCTCATGCCCGAAGAGCTCGCTCTCGACGATGCTCTCGGGGAGGGCGCCGCAGTTCGTCTCCACGAAGGGGCGGTCGCGGCGGGGGCTCTGCTGGTGGACCGCCTTGGCCACCTCTCCCTTGCCCGTTCCGGTCTCGCCCGTGAGCAGGACCGTGGCGCGGGACGCGGCGACCTGCTCGATCTGGGCGTAGATCCGCTGCCAGAGAGAGGACCGGCGGGCGATGCCGCCGTAGCGGTAGCGCTCGTCCAGGCGCCGCTGGAGATCGGAGACCTCTCCCACCAGCCGCTGATAGGACAAGCCGCGATCGAGAACGGCCCTCACCTTGCTCAGGTTCAGGGGGCGGACCTGGAAGTCGTAAGCACCCTGGCGCATCGCCTCGGTGCCGAGCTCGATCTCATCGGAACCGGTGGAGAGGATGGCGCAGATCTCCGGGTTGCGCTCCCGGGCCAGGCGCACCAGCCGCAGGCCGTCGATGCGGCTGTCGGCGAGGGGACAAACGAGGGCGTCCACCGGCTCCGAGTCGAGGATGTCGTAGGCGGCGGCTCCCTCGCGGGCGGGCAGGACCTCGAAGCCCTCCCGGCGCAGGTAGGAGATCAACTGGTTCGTGGCCTCCTCTTCCGGGGCCACCACCAGGATCCGGGGAGATGCCTTCTCCCGCGGGGCCGCGTCGCTCACCCTCGAGGCTCCCTTCGGTGAATCAACCGGGACACTGGCCGGTCCATCGGGGAGAACGGGCGAGGCGGACCACGACCTCGCAGTGGGGGGTGTGGGGGAAGAGGTCCACCGGCCGCGCCCGCTCCAGGTCGTAGCCGGCGGCGCGCAGGGACGACAGGTCCTCGGCCAGGCTCTCCGCGTTGCAGGAGACATACAGTATCGCCGGCGGACCGAGAGCGACGATCCCCTCGATCACCTTCCTGTGCAGCCCGGCCCGGGGGGGGTCCGCGATAACCGCCTCGAAGCGCTCCGCCCTCTCCTGGCATAGCTCCGCCAGGGCCTCCTCGGCCGCGACCGCCACGAAGGCGCAGTTGTCGATTCCGTTGCGCTCCGCATTGCGGCGGGCGTCGGCCACCGCCTCGCGCACCTGCTCGACGCCGACGACGGCGCGGGCCCGGGAGGCCACGTGGAGGCTGATGCCCCCGGTGCCGGCGTAGAGGTCCAGGACCTCCCCGTCGAAGCCGCCGCCGAGGAACTCCCCCACGATCTCGTAGAGCTGCCCGGCCCCGCGGGTGTTGGTCTGGAAGAAGGACTGCGGGGAGATCTCGAACTCGAGGTCGCCGCAGCGCTCGATGATGCGGCCCCCGCCCTTGATGAGGAAGCTCTCCTCGCCGGCGGCGACCTGGGCCTTGCCGCTGTGGCGGGTGACGACGCAGGTGGTGACCCCATCCCCCACCTGGTCCAGCACCCCCGCCAGCAGCCGGTCCACACCCTCGTTGGGATACTCGCGGACGACGAGGTTGACCATGGTCTGGCCGGTCGCCTTCCCCTCCCGGACGACCAGGAAGCGGAGCAGACCTTCGTGGCTCTTCAGGTCATACACCGGCAGGGCGAGGCGGGTCGCGTGAGTGCGGAAGGCGTCCACGATGCCGTTGGAAGCCTCCGACTGGAGGTAGCAGGCCTCGAGGTCGAAGATCCGGTTGAAGCGTTCGCGCACGTGCAGTCCGAGCCAAGGCTGCCCCTGGCGGCTGCTCCCGAAGGAGAACTCCATCTTGTTGCGGTAGTAGAACGGGTCCGGGCTCGGGGCGATGGCCTGCCAGCGGCCGACCTCGAGCTGGCGGCCCTCGAAGGACTGGCGGACCATTCGCTCCTTGAGCTGCAGCTGGTCCTCGTATCCGAGGTCCTGCCACCGGCAGCCTCCGCACTGCCCGAAGTGGGTGCACGGCGGGTCGACCCGCGGCGCCCCCTCCTCGATCAGGTCATCGAGGACACCCTCGAAGCGCCCCTTGCGCTTGCGCTTCAGGTAGACGTCGGCCCGGTCTCCCGGAACACTGCGCGGTACGAGAATCTCCCGACCGTCCCGGACCGCCAGGCCGTCGCCCTTCGCGGTGAGGCCTGCGATCTCGACGATGACGCGTTCCCCCCGTTTCATCATTCCTGCACCGAGGCCCGGGGACAGGGTGAGAACAGAGCGAGGCGAGGTGGAAGGACTTCCCACCCCGCCCGGAGACGTTCGCTGCTGTCCGAGGCTGCCCCTCGTGTCACTCTTCCTTCTCGCCGGGCTCCTCGGGCTCGACCACGGCGGGACTGTCCGCCCCGGGACGGTCGAGAAGCTCGACGATGCACATCTCGGCGCCATCCCCGCGGCGGGCGCCGGTCTTGACCAAGCGTGTGTACCCCCCGTGCCGTTCGGCGTAGCGAGGGGCGATCTCGTCGAAGAGCTTGGCCACGATCGACTTGTCCGGTATGTGACGCAATACGTGGCGCCGGGCGTGGAGATCGCCGCGCTTGGCAAAGGTGATCATGTGCTCCGCGGTGCGCCGCAGAACCTTCCCGCGGGCATCGGTGGTGCTGACCTGTTCGTGGGTGAAAAGGCTGCTCACCATGTTGGCGATCATCGCCTTCCGGTGGCTCGCCTCCCGCCCGAGCTTGGGTGTTCGCCTGCGGTGTCGCATCTCTTCAGTACTCCTCGGCCAGAGAGGCCGGCTCCTCCTCGATCTCGACATCCTCGTACTTGCTCACATCCAGTCCCCAGGAGAGGTCCATGGAGTCGAGGATCTCGCCCAACTCGTTCAGGGACTTGCGGCCGAAATTGCGGTACTTGAGCATCTCGGCTTCGCTCTTGGAGACGAGTTCTCCGAGGGTGGAGATACCCGCCGCGCGCAGGCAGTTGGCCGATCGCACGGACAACTCCAGCTCGTCCACCTGAGTGGCCAGCAGCCTGGCGATGCGCTTGGTCTCCTCGTCGACCTCCTTCTCGTGCCCGGCGCCGGTGGGCTCTTCCTCGAAGTTGGCGATCAGGCTGAGATGCTCGATCAGGATGCGAGCCGCCTGGGCCACGGCGTCGTCTGGGCCCATGGAGCCGTCCGTCCAGACCTCCAGCAAGAGACGGTCGTAGTCGGTGCGCCGGCCGACGCGGGCGTTCTCGATGTCGTAGTTGACCTTCAGCACCGGCGAGTAGTTGGTGTCCAGGGGGATCGTACCGATGGGCTGTTCGGCGGTCCGATTCTCCTCGGCGAAGACGTAGCCCCGGCCCTTGCCGATGGTGATCTCCAGGTTGAGGGTGACACCCTTGCCGAGAGTGGCGATGTGGAGATCGGGGTTCATGATCTCCACGCTGGAATCGACGGCCAGATCCCTGGCAGTGAGTTCGCCGCCCTTGGCTTCCACACGCAGGGTGCGGTCCTCCTCTCCGTGATACCGGATGGCCACCTCCTTGAGGTTCAGCACGATCTCGGGAACGTCCTCGCGGACGCCCGTGACGACCGAAAACTCGTGCTGCACGCCGTCGATGCTCACGGACTTGATCGCTGCGCCCTGGATCTGGGAAACCAGAACCCGACGCAGTCCGTGTCCGACGGTGACCCCGAATCCGCGCTCCAGCGGCTGGAAGGTGAACTTCCCGTAGGTGCTGGTGAGGCTGTCCCGATCGATTTCGAGAAGCCTCGGCATCTGGATGCCTTCGAGAGCCATGTGCTTCGCTATCCCTTGTGAAAGTCCTCGTTGCCTACACGCGGCTGTAGAACTCGATGACGAGTTGCTCTTCCGCCGGCGTCGGTATGTCCTCCCGGTTGCAGCGCTCCACCACGGTGCCCGTGAGGTTGGCCTTGTCCACCGACAGCCACGGCACGAGCTCACGGGAGCGGCGGAGGGACTCGTGGATGATCTCCAGCTTCCTGCTGCCCTCGACTACGGCCACCACGTCGCCCGGGGAGGTGAGGTACGACGGGATATTGACCCGGCGGCCGTTGACGGTGAAGTGGTTGTGACGCACCAGTTGCCTGGCCGCCTTCCGCGACGGCGCCAGCCCCAGGCGGTAGACGATGCTGTCGAGGCGGCTCTCGAGCAGGCGCAGGAGGTTGTCGCCGCTCACTCCGGGGACCCGCGTCGACTCGCGGTAGTACTTGCGGAACTGCCCCTCCCGCACCCCGTAGATCCGCGCCAGCTTCTGCTTGGCTCGCAACTGAACGCTGTACTCCGACTGCTTGCGCCGCATACCCTGGCCGTGCTGTCCGGGGCCGTAGCTGCGGCGCTCGAAGGCGCACTTCTCGAGGGTGCACCTCTCGCCCTTGAGGAACAGCTTGGCTCCCTCCCGCCGGCAGAGCCTGCAGTTGGGTCCGGTGTACCTGCTCATTCTCGTCGACCTCCCTCGGCCTCAGACACGGCGCCGCTTCGGGGGGCGGCAACCGTTGTGGGGGACGGGTGTCTTGTCGCGGATGGCGGCGATCTCGAGCCCCGCGTTCTGCAGGGAGCGGATGGCCGAATCACGGCCCACACCCGGCCCCTTCACCCATACCTCGACCCGGCGCAGTCCCATGTTGACCGCCTCCTGGGCGGCGCGCTCCGCGGCCAGCTGGCCGGCGAAGGGCGTCGACTTGCGGCTGCCGCCGATGCCGACCTTGCCCGGCGTGGCCCAGGAGATCACGTTGCCCTCCACATCGGTGAGGGTGACGATGGTGTTGTTGAAAGTGGAAAGGATGTGGGCGATGCCCAGAGCCTCCACCTTCCTCGACTTCTTGCGGCGGCGACGGCCTCTTTCGGGTGGCAATTCGAGTCAATCCTCTGTTGAAGTCAGTCTCTGTCGAATCTGGCTTACTGGGGAGCCTTCTTCTTGCCGGCAATGGCCCGCCTCGGCCCCTTCCTCGTACGGGCGTTGGTCTGGGTCCGCTGGCCCCTCACGGGCAGGCCCCGGCGGTGGCGGAGACCCCGGTAGCAGCCCAGGTCCATGAGCCGCTTGATGTTCATGTTGACCTCGCCCCGCAGGGATCCCTCGACGCGGTACTTGCCCTCGATGATGTTGCGCAACTGCGTGACCTGCTGCTCCGAAAGGGAGCCCACGCGAGTGTCGGGCGTGACCTGCGACTCCGACAGGATCGCCTCTGCCGAGGAGCGGCCAATGCCGTAGATGTAGGTCAGCCCCACGTCGATGCGCTTGTCCCGTGGGAGATCGACCCCTGCGATTCGTGCCATTTCGTGCTCTCTCCTTGTCCGCGGGAGCTCGGCCCCCGCTCCTATCCCTGGCGCTGCTTGTGCCGGGGGTTGCGCTTGCAGATGACGCGCACCACGCCGTGACGGCGGATGATCTTGCAGTCGGGGCAGCGCTTGGACACGGATGCTCGGACCTTCATGGCAACTCCCTGGGTTCCGCGAGCCGTCAGCGCCGGCCCTGGATGCGCCCCTTCTTCATGAAGCCTTCGTAGTGGCGGGTCATCAGCTGCGACTCGAGCTGCTGCAGCGTGTCGAGGGAGACGCCCACGATGATGAGCAGTCCCGTGCCGCCGAAGAACTGGGAGTACGAAGGCGTGACGTTGAACTGATCGATGACGAAGAACGGGAAGATGGCCACCGCCGCCAGCGCCATCGATCCCGGCAGGGTGATGCGCGTCATGATTCGGTCGATGTAGTCGGCCGTTCGCTTGCCGGGCCGAACGCCGGGGATGAACCCCCCATGGCGCTTCATGTTGTCCGCCAGTTGCTGCGGGTCCATGACGATGGCGGTGTAGAAGTAGGTGAAGAACACGATCATGGTGCCGTACACGATCCAGTAGAACACGGAGCTCGTCGTGAAGTAGACCCCCAGGCTCGCCATGAACTCGCTGGCGGGAAAGAACTGGGTCACCGTCCCCGGGAGGAACATGATCGACTGGGCGAAGATGATGGGAATCACGCCAGCGGCATTGATGCGCAGCGGTATGTGCGTCGTTTGCCCGCCGTACACCCTGCGGCCCACCACCCGCTTGGCGTACTGCACGGGGATGCGCCGCTGGCCCTGGGTGAGAAGGACGACGGCAGCCACGACGGCGACGATGAGGGCCAGGAGGAAGATCTCCTCGATGAGGCTCTTCGTCGATCCGCGGTTCAACAGGTAGTGGCGCCACTCGTCCTTCACGGCGAAGGGCAGCTCGGCGATGATGCCGACGAAGATGATCAGGGAGATGCCGTTGCCGATGCCGCGCTCCGTTATCTGCTCCCCCAGCCACATGATGAAGATCGTGCCCGTGGTGATGGTGATCATCGTGAGCAGCCGGAAGCCCCAGCCCTCGTCGATGACCGCCGGCACGCCGGAGGAGGGACCGCGGATGTTCTCCAGGAAATAGCTCACCCCGAGAGACTGGGCGCCCGCGAGGAGGACGGTGCCGTAGCGGGTGTACTGATTGATCTTCTTGCGCCCCTCCTCGCCCTCCCGCTGAAGCTTCTGGAAGAAGGGGACGACGGCGCCCATCAGCTGCAGGATGATGGAAGCGCTGATATAGGGCATGATGCCCAGGGCGAAGACCGTGGCCCGCGTGAAGGCGCCGCCCACGAACATGTCGTAGAGCCCGAAGAGGGTGCCTCCGGCGCCGGCGAAGTACTCCTGCAGCACGGATTCGCGGATCCCCGGAACGGTGATCTGACCGCCGATGCGATAGACGATCAGAATGCCGATGGTGAAGAGGATCTTGCGCCGAAGATCGGGGATCTTGAAGCAGTTTTTGAAGCTCTGGAGCACGCCGGACTCAGCCCACCTCTCCGGCCAGGACCTCGAAGGAACCTCCGGCCGATTCGATCTTCTCCCGAGCAGCGCGGGAGGCGGCGTGGGCTTGCAGGGCGAGTTGATTCGTCAACTCGCCGTCGCCCAGGATCTTGACTCGTTCGCTCGACTTGCGGATCAGCCCCGCCCGCGCCAACTCTGCGGGCCCGACTTCCCCGGAGAGGCCCGCCCCCTGGATGGCGCCGACGTTGACGATCTGGTACTCGACCCGGAATCTCCGGTTCGAGAAGCCGGTCTTCGGCAGACGGCGGTGCAGGGGCATCTGACCGCCCTCGAAGCCGGTGCGGCGGCCCCGGCGGGCGCCGGACCGGGCGCGCTGGCCCTTGTGCCCGCGCCCGGCGGTCTTGCCCTTGCCGGAGCCAGGGCCCTGCCCCTTGCGGGTGCTCGCCCGGCGTGAGCCGGGGGTGGGGCGTAGTTCTCCGAGTCGCATGGTCGCCGCTCCCTATGGGCCTTCCTGTTCCACCACCTCGACGAGGTGCACCACCTTCGCGATCATGCCGCGGATCTGCGGAGTGTCCTCGTGGACGACAACCTGATGCAGCCGCCGGATGCCGAGGGCCCGGATCGTGAACTGCTGCTTGCGGGAACGGCCGATGGCGCTCCGCCGCTGTGTGATGGCGAGCTTCACCTCAGGCTCTCCACGGGCACCCCGCGAAGGCGGGCCACCTCCTCGGCATTGCGCAGGTGGCGCAAGCCGTCGAGGGTGGCCTTGATGGTATTGTGCGAGTTGTCGGACCCCAGGGACTTGGTGAGGATGTCGTTGATCCCCGCCAGGTCGAGGACGATGCGGACGCCGCCGCTGGCGATGACCCCGGTGCCCGGAGAGGCCGGCTTCAGCAGGACCCGTGCGGCACCGAATCGACCGATGATCTCGTGGGGGATCGTGCCCGAGGCTACGGGGATCTCGAGGATCTCCTTCTTCGCCTCCTCCGTGGCCTTGCGGATCGCCTCAGCCACCTCCCCCGCCTTGCCCGAACCCACGCCCACATGTCCGGAGCGGTCCCCGGCCACCACCATGGCGGTGAAGGAGAAGTTCCTGCCTCCCTTGCGAACATGGGATACGCGCCGCACGCTGTTCTGAACAACGACTTCGGTCAATTCGAGATTGCTCGCGTCGATTCGGGATGCCATTCTCTCTCTCGATTCAGTCGCTTAGAGCTTCAGGCCGCCCTCGCGAGCGCCTTCGGCGACGGCCCGCACGATGCCGTGGTAGAGCAGGCCCGCCCGGTCGAAGACAACCCGCTCGACACCCTTCTCCCGCGCCTTCGAAGCCAGTTGCCGGCCCAAGGCGCGGCCCTGCTCCACCGGCGGCCCTGAACGTTCGAAGTCCTTCGACAGGGTCGATAGGCCGACGACGGAGTGGCCCGCCTGGTCGTCGATGATCTGCGCCTCGATATTGCGCAGGCTCCTGTGCACCACGAGGCGAGGACGCTCCGGGGTTCCCACGACCTTCTTCCGGATCCGAAACCGCCGCCGCTGGCGCGCGGCACCTTTTCTCTGCTGACGGCTGGCCATCAGGCGACAGCCGCCTTCCCGGCCTTCCAGTGGATGACCTCGTTCTCGTAGCGAATCCCCTTTCCCTTGTAGGGATCGGGCTTGCGCTTCTGGCGGATCTCCGCGGCCACCTGGCCCACCTTCTGCTTGTCGATGCCGGAGACGACGATGCGGGCCTGGGCGCCGGCCACGGGGTTGGTGACCTCCACCTCCACGCCCGGCGGCGGCTCGTAGTCAATCTGGTGCGAGTAACCCACGTTGAGGCTCAGCCTCCCTCCCTGGACCTCGGCCCGGTAGCCTACGCCAAAGAGCTCCAGATTCTTCGAGAACCCCTCGGTGACGCCCTCCACGGCGTTGGCCACCAGGGAGCGAGTCAGCCCGTGAAGCGCCATGGCCTCCTTGGTCTCCCCCTTGCGTCCCACCACCACCTGGGGGCCCGCCACCGCGACCTCGACGAAGTCGGTGCGGTATTCGAGGTCCAGGGCGCCCTTCGGGCCTTTGACTCTCACCTCGCGCCCCTGCACGTTCACCTCGACCCCCTGGGGCAGTGGAATCGGCTGTTTGCCCACACGCGACATGGTCCGCTCCGCCCCTACCAGACGCTGCACAGGAGTTCGCCGCCGATGCCCGCCCGGCGCGCGTCCCGATCGGTCATGACGCCACGGGAAGTGGAGAGGATGGCCACACCCAGCCCCCGCCGCACCCGCGGCAGCCGGTCCTTCGACGCATAGCGGCGAAGACCCGGCTTGCTGAGGCGGCGAATCCCCTGGATGATGCTCTGGTTGGAGCCGTCGTAGCGAAGGTAGATGCGCAACTGGCCCTGCTTGCCGTCCTCATAGCAGGCGAAATTGTCGATGAAGCGTTCCTCTGCCAGCACACGGGCGATCTCCCGCTTGAGCCTCGAAGCGGGGATCTCGACGCTGGGATGCCCGGCCTGGGCCGCATTGCGGACCCGGGTGAGCAGGTCGGCGATGGGGTCGGTCATGCTCATGCTGGGCCGCCTACCAACTCGCCTTGGTCACCCCGGGGATCTCGCCCCGCAGTGCCAATTCGCGGAAACAGATGCGGCACAGGACGAACTTGCGGTAGACACCCCGCGGACGACCGCAGCGCTGGCACCTCGTGTACTTGCGGACCTTGAATCTCGGCTCCCGGGCCGCCTTGATCATCAGGCACTTCTTGGGCATTCGTTATTCCGTCCGTTCAGTTGCTGAAGGGCACACCGAACTGGCGAAGAAGCTCCTTGGCCTCCTCGTCGGTGTCGGCGCTGGTGACGAAGGTGATGTTCATGCCACGGATCTGATCGACTCGGTCGTAGACGATTTCCGGAAAGATGATCTGTTCGCGGATGCCCAGATTGTAGTTGCCTCGGCCATCGAATCCCCTGGAAGGGACCCCGCGGAAGTCGCGGGACTGGGGCAGAGCGAAATTGACGAGGCGGTCGAAGAACTCGTACATGCGGTCCCGCCGCAGGGTGACCACGGCGCCGATGGGCATCCCCTGGCGCAGCTTGAAGTTGGATATCGCCTTCTTGGACCGCCGCACCGCCGGCTGCTGGCCGCTGATGGCCGTGAGCTCAGCCAGCACCGTATCCAGGGCCTTCGGCTCCTGCACCGCCTCTCCCACCCCTGAATTGATGACGATCTTCTCCAGCCGGGGGACCTCCATGGGGTTCCCGTACTCGAAGCGCTCGCGCAGGGCGGGGACGATCTGGCTCCAGTAGTGTTCCTTGAGTCGTGAGGTGGCCATTGGGGGAATCTCTATTGAGAATCGATCATCTCGCCGCTGCGGGCAGCGACCCGGACACTGCGGCCGTCGTCGAGGGGTCGCCGCCGCACTCGGGTGGGCGCATCGGTCTTCGGATCGACGACCATGACGTTGGAGATGTGGATCGAGGCTTCGCGCTCGACGATCCCACCCTGTGGATCACGCTGCGTGGGCTTTGTGTGCTTCTTCATCATGCGCACGCCTTCGACGATAACGCGGTCCTTCTCGGGAAGAACGCGCAGCACGCGGCCTCTCCGGCCCTTGTCGTTGCCGCAGATGATCAGGACCGTATCGTCCTTCTTGACATTCATCTCTACACCACTTCGGGCGCGAGGGAAACGATGCGCATGAACTGCCGATCCCGGAGTTCGCGCGCCACGGGGCCGAAGATGCGCGTCCCCCGGGGCTCGTTGTTCTGATCCAGGAGGACGGCGGCGTTCTCGTCGAAGCGGATGTACGACCCGTCTGGCCGCCGGAACTCTTTCTTCGTGCGCACCACCACCGCCCGGGACACCTCCCCCTCCTTCAGTGGCCCGTTCGGGATCACGTCGTGGACAGCTACCACCACGAGATCGCCGACGCCGGCGTAGCGGCGCCGGGTGCCGCCGAGGACACGGATGCAGTTGGCCTTGCGGGCGCCGGCGTTGTCGGCCATGCGCAGGACGGAGTACTCCCGGACCATGGCTCAGCCCGCCTTCTCGAGGATTTCGACCAGGCGCCAGCGCTTGGTCTTGCTCATGGGCCGGCACTCGCGAATGCGGACGATGTCTCCCACGCCGGACTCGTTGCCCTCGTCGTGGGTCACGGCCTTCGTGGTCCGCGAGATCCCCTTGCCGTACAGCCGGTGGGATGAGCGGATCTCTATGGCGACGACTCGCGTCTTCTCGGTGCTGGCCTTGAGAACGCGGCCCTCTGCCAGTCGTCCTCCGTAAGTACTCCGCTCCGCCATCGATTCCTCAGGCTGGTTGTGCGTCGGCATCGGCATCGCCGCTCGCCAAGGGCCGGATCCCCGCCGTGTCTTCCTTGAGCAGGGTGCGTACCCGGGCGATCTCCCGGCGCACCTGGCGAAGCCGGATGGGGCTGCTCAGCTGGCCCAGGGTGTGCTGGAAGCGCAGGTTGAAGCTCTCTTCTTCCAACTCCTCGAGCCGGGTGCTCAGTTCCTCGGCGCTCTGCTCTCTCAGCTCACTCGCCTTCATGGGATCCTCAACCGAGACGTTCGACGAACTTGGTCTTGATCGGCAGTTTGTGACCCGCTCGGCGCAGGGCCTCCTTGGCCATATCCGGAGTCACACCCGACAACTCGAACATCACTCTCCCGGGCCTGACCACGGCGACCCAGTCCTCGGGGGCACCCTTGCCCTTCCCCATGCGTGTCTCGGCCGGCTTCTTCGTCAGCGGCTTGTCCGGGAAGATGCGGATCCACAGCTTGCCGGTTCGGCTCATGGCCCGGCTGATGGCCACACGGGCCGCCTCGATCTGGCGGCTCGTGACCCAGCCCGGCTCCACGGCTTTCAACCCGAACTCTCCGAAGGAGACCAGCGCTCCGCCCTTCGTCTGTCCACGCATGCGTCCCCGGGACTGCTTGCGCCACTCGACCTTCTTCGGCATCAACATGGGGTCTTCGCTCTCTTGCCCTTCCCGCTCCCGTCAAGCCTGTTGCGGCTCTTCCTCGGCCTCGTCCACGACCTCGCCGTGGCAGATCCACACCTTGACACCCACCGTACCGGAAACGGTGAAGGCCGTGGACCGGGCGAAATCGATGTCGGCCCGGAGGGTGTGGAGCGGCACCCGCCCCGCTGGTTCCGAGCGCTCACGACGCGACATCTCGGAGCCGCCGATGCGGCCGGCGCACTCGATGCGGATCCCCTCGGCCCCCATGCGCATGGAAGAGGCCACCGACTTCTTGATGGACCGGCGGAAGGCAACCCTCTGCTCGAGCTGACGAGCGAGGTTGTCGGCTACCAACTGGGCATCGAGCTCCGGCTTCTTGACCTCCTGGATATTGAGAGTTACGTCCTTCTGGGTCAGAGTCTTCAACTCGTCCCGGAGCTTGTCGACCTCGGCGCCGCGGCGGCCGATGGCGATGCCCGGCCTCGCCGTGTGCACCTCGATGGTGACCCGCTTGGGGTGGCGCTCAATGTTGACACGGGATACCCCGGCGCGCTGAAGGCGCTGGCGGATGTAGCGCCGCAGGGTGATGTCCTCGCCCAGCAGTCCGGAGAAATCCCGCTCCGCGAACCAGTTCGAACTCCAGCTCTTGATGATCCCCAGGCGCAGTCCATAGGGATGTGTCTTCTGACCCAAGGTGGTTCCTTCCTTACTCGTCCTCGGAGGGGGCGACCTCTTCGGTCTCCCCATCTGATACGGACACCGCCGCCGGCACCTCCTGGCGGCCATCGGAAACGACGATGGTGAGGTGGCTCTGACGCTTCAGGATCCGGTTGGCGGCACCCCGGGCGCGGGGCCGAAGCCTCTTGAGGGTGCGGCCTTCGTCGGCGTACACACGCTGGACGAACAACTCCTCCACATCCACTGCAGGAGGTGCGTCGGCCTCCTCCTCTTCGTCCCGGACCGTGGCGTTGGCGATGGCGGACCGCAAGGTCTTCTCGGCGACGCGGGCGGCGAGGCGGGGCGAGAACTGTAGAATCGCCAGAGCCTCCTCCACCGGTTTGCCCCGGATCAGGTCGATGACCTGGCGCATCTTGGTGGCCGGAATGCCGATATGCCTGTGTACGGCGCGCGCTTCCAACTATCGAACCCCGGTGGTGCGCTCGCTGGCTCGCCCCCCGTGACTGCGGAAGGTCCGGGTCGGAGCGAATTCGCCGAGCTTGTGTCCCACCATGTTTTCGGTGATGTAAACGGGGATGAACTTGCTGCCGTTGTGTACAGCCAGGGTGTGGCCCACGAAGTCGGGAGTGATCGTGGAACGCCTCGACCAGGTTCGCAGGACCTTTCGGTCCCCCGTCTTGTTCATCGCCTCGATCTTCTGGGAGAGATGATCGTCGACGAAGGGGCCTTTCTTGATCGATCGCGCCACTTCCTCTTCCTCCCGTTACCTTCGGTTCCGCCTGCGCACGATCCAGGCGTTGGACGCCTTCTTGCGCTTTCGAGTCTTGTACCCCTTGGTCGGCTTGCCCCACGGCGTGACGGGGTGGCGCCCTCCGGAGGACTTGCCTTCGCCTCCGCCGTGGGGGTGATCGACGGGATTCATGACCACGCCCCGGACCTTCGGCCGCCGGCCGAGCCAGCGGGCGCGACCGGCCTTGCCCAGCAACACGTTCTGATGGTCGATGTTCCCGACCTGGCCGATCGTGGCGTGGCAGGTGCTCAGAACCTCCCGGATCTCACCCGAGGGCAGGCGAAGCTGGACCCGCTCATCCTCCTCGTCCCGCCCCATGATCTGCACCTCCGAACCGGCGCTGCGAGCCATCCGTCCACCCTGGCCGGGATTCAACTCCACGTTGTGGACCGTCGTGCCCACCGGAATCCGGGACAGTGGCAGCGCGTTGCCTAGGGCGATGGGTGCATCGGCTCCGGCCTGCACGACGGCCCCCACGGACAGCCCGTTCGGGGCCAGGATATAGCGCCTGTCGCCGTCGCGGTAGATGACCAGGGCGATGAAGGCGGAGCGGTTCGGATCGTATTCGACGCTCGCCACCCGGCCCGGCACGCCGTGATTCTCGCGGCGGAAGTCGATGCGGCGGTAGCGCCGCTTGTGCCCGCCGCCCCGCCGCCGCGCGGTGATTCGTCCGCGACTGTTCCGCCCCCCGGACTTGGTGAGGGGCGCAGTGAGGGACTTCTCCGGCCGGTCGGCGGTGATCTCGGCGAAAGCGTTTACCGACTTGAAGCGCTGTGTCGGCGTGACGGGTCGGAACCTCTTGATCGGCATCGGGGAGTCTCGCCTTTCAGAGGTTCTCGATGAGTTCGATGGACTCGCCGGCCCTGAGCTTCACGTAAGCCTTCTTCCAAGCCGACGTGCGGCCCTGGAAGAAGCCCTGGCGCTTCGGCTTCCGGCGGACGGAGACCACACGGACGGCCTCGACCTTGACGTCGAAGACCGACTCCACAGCGCGGCGGATCTGCACCTTGTTGGCCCGCGAGTCGACCCGAAAGGTGTACACGTTGGAATCGCGCAGGACCGTTGCCTTCTCGGTGATCACTGGATTCCGGAGGATGCCCCGTATCCCTGCCATTGCCTAGTCCTTCTCCCCTTCCGGGCCGGCAGGGTCTCCGTGCACGGCAGCCAGGGCGTCGACGGCCTCCCGGGTCAGCAAGAGGGCTTGGGCGGCTAGAACCTCGTACGTGCCGAGAGTCGAAGCGGACCGCACCAACACACCCGGGATGTTGCGGCCCGATTTGGCGAGGACGGACTCGTTGGCGGCCGTCACGAAGAGCACCTTCTGCCCCTGGAGACCGCAGGCGCCGAGCATGGCGGCGAAGGACTTCGTGCTGGGTCCGGTCAGCTTGAAGCCTTCCACCACGTGGACCTGACCGTCCCGGCCCTTGGCGGTCAGCACCGAGCGCAAGGCCTGGCGCCGAACCGATCGCTGCAACCGCCGGCGATAGAGACGGCTCTTGGGCAGGCCAAAGGCCACCCCGCCACCCCGAAGCAGGTTGGTCGTCACCGAGCCGCGCCGGGCTTGACCCGTGCCCTTCTGGCGGTGGTGCTTGCGCTTGGAGCGACGAACCTCCGACCGGCCTTTCACCGAAGCGTTCCCCTGCCGCTGGTTGTTCTCGTAGGTCACCACGGCCTGGTGCACCGCCACCTCGGAGACAGGGGCCTCGAAGAGCTCCGCCGGCAAGTCCACCGAACCCGACCTCTCACCACTGGCGTTGAGAACGTCGACGGAAGGCATGCTCAGACCTTGATATCGATGCCGATGCCGGCGGGCAGGTCGAGCTTCATCAGCGAGTCCACCGTCTGCGGCGTCGACTCGTAAATGTCGATGAGCCGCTTGTGGACGCGCGTCTCGAACTGCTCCCGCGACTTCTTGTCCACGTGCGGCCCCCGCAACACGGTGTACACGGTACGCTGAGTGGGCAGTGGAACAGGACCCGCGATCCGGGCGCCGCTGCGCCGCACGGTCTGGACGATCTCGTCCACCGAGCGGTCGAGGGCCGCGTGGTCGTAGGCCTTGAGCCGGATGCGGATCCTGTCGACGGCCACGAAGGGTCTCCCGCGTCAGCCGGTGACTTCGGTGACCACGCCCGAGCCGATGGTACGGCCACCCTCGCGGATGGCGAAGCGCAACTGTGGCTCGATGGCGATGGGCTGGATGAGATTCACCTCCATGCTGACGTTGTCGCCGGGCATGACCATCTCCGTGCCCTCGGGCAGGGCGATATCGCCCGTGACGTCCGTCGTGCGGAAATAGAACTGCGGCCGGTAGCCGGCGAAGAAGGGCTTCTCGCGCCCGCCCTCCTTGGCCGTGAGCACATAGACCTCGGCCGTGAACTTGGTGTGAGGCGTGATGCTCCCGGGCTTGCACAGGACCATCCCCCGCAGCAGCTCTTCCTTCTCGACGCCGCGCAACAGGATGCCCACGTTGTCGCCCGCCTCTCCCTCGTCGAGGAGCTTGCGGAACATCTCGACGCCCGTGCAGACGGTCTTGCGCGTGTCCCTGATGCCCACCACCTCGAGGTCCTCGCCGACCTTCACCTTGCCGCGCTCGATCCGGCCGGTGCCTACCGTGCCGCGGCCAGTGATGGAGAAGACGTCCTCCACGGGCATCAGGAAAGGCTGATCCACGGGGCGTTCGGGCAGGGGGATGTACTCGTCGACGGCGGCCATGAGCTCGTCGATCGCACCCGTGCCGATCTCGCTGGAATCGCCCTCCACCGCCTTCAGGGCGGACCCCCGGATGACGGGGACATCGTCCCCGGGGAAGTCATACTCGGAAAGCAGCTCGCGGGCCTCGAGCTCGACGAGATCGAGAAGCTCCGGATCGTCGACCATGTCCACCTTGTTCAGGTAGACGACGATGCGGGGCACGTTGACCTGGCGGGCAAGGAGGATGTGCTCCCGGGTCTGGATCATGGGGCCGTCGGCGGCACTGACCACGAGGATGGCGCCGTCCATCTGCGCGGCTCCGGTGATCATGTTCTTGATGTAGTCGGCGTGTCCGGGACAGTCGACGTGAGCGTAGTGGCGGGCGTCCGTCTCGTACTCTTCGTGGGAGACGTTGATCGTCACCCCGCGCTCCTTCTCCTCCTTGGCGTTGTCGATGTCGTCCACCGACCTCGCCTCGGCCAATCCCTTGGCCGCCAGGTGGAGAGTGATGGCGGCGGTGAGCGTCGTCTTGCCATGGTCGACGTGACCGATGGTGCCGATGTTCACGTGGGGCTTGCTGCGCTCGAATTTGTCTTTGGCCATCTTGGTTCTTTCCTCCCTCGGGTCTGCTTGCGCGCTTGGGCGCTGGGTCTGGGTCGTTCTTAGGCCTTGGCTTCCTCGGTGCCGCGAATCCGGGCGACGATCTCCTCCATCACCGACCGCGAGACCTCGCGGAAGTTGGCGAACTGGAGGGTGAAGACGCCGCGCCCCTGGGTGAGGGAACGCAGCCGCGTCGCATATCCGAAGGTCTCGGCCAGCGGCACCTTGGCACTGACCACCTGGGCGTCGGAGCGGGGATTGATCCCCGCCACATCGGCGCGGTTGGAATTCAAGTCGCCGATCACATCGCCGAGGTATTGCTCGGGCACCACCACCTCCAGATCCATGATCGGCTCCATCAGGAAGGGACCGGCCTTGGATGCGCCCTCCTTGAAGGCCATGGAGCCGGCCACCTTGAAGGCCATCTCCGAGGAGTCGACCTCGTGGAAGGAGCCATCCAGGAGCTGCACCCTCACGTCGTCGATCGGGTAGCCGGCCACCGGGCCGTTGAGCATGGCCTCCTGGATTCCCTCCTTGACGGCAGGGACGAACTCCCGCGGCACGGCACCCCCGACGACCTTGTTCTCGAAGACCAGTCCGGTCCCGGGCTCGCCCGGCTCCAACAGGAGCTCCACGTGGCCGTACTGGCCTCGCCCTCCCGACTGCCTGACGAATCGGCCCGTGGCCTCCACTGACCTGCGCAGGCCTTCCTTGTAAGCCACCTGCGGCCGGCCGACATTGGCCTCGACCTTGAAGTCCCGGAACAGGCGGTCCACGAGGATCTCCAGGTGCAGCTCGCCCATACCGGAGATCACCGTCTGAGCCGTGTCGGGATCGACGCGGACCTGGAAAGTGGGATCCTCTTCGGCCAGCTTGGCCAAGGCCCCCTGAAGAGACTCCTGATCGGCGCGAGTCTTCGGCTCGATGGCCACGTGAACGACGGGCTTGTCGAACTCGATCTTCTCGAGAACGACCGGATCGGCCTCGTCGCACAGGGTGTCACCGGTGGTGGTATTCTTCAAACCCACTACGGCGACGATATCACCTGCGTGCACCCCCCTCTTCTCGGTGCGGTCGTTGGCGTGCATCTCGAGAAGACGGGAGGCCCGCTCCCGGCGGCCGGTGCTGACATTGTACAGGTAAGACCCGGCCTGGAGAGTGCCGGAATAGACCCGGACGAAGGAGAGACGCCCCACGAAGGGGTCGGTCATGATCTTGAAGGCCAAGGCCGAGAATGGCTCGTCATCGCGGGGGAGCCGCTCCACCTGCTCCTCCGAGTCGGGCACATGTCCGGAGACGGCGGGGACGTCGGCCGGCGATGGCAGATAGCTCACGACGGCGTCGAGCAGCTGCTGCACGCCCTTGTACCGGAAGGCCGAGCCACAGGTGACGGGCACCGCCCTGAGAGCGATGGCCGCTCTTCGCAGGGCGGCCATGATCTCCGCCGGGGCGATCTCGGCGCCCTCGAGGAACTTCTCCAGCAACCCGTCGTCGAAGTCGGCCACGGCCTCGAGGAGCCTCTCCCGGTACCGAAGGGCCACCTCCATCAGGTCATCGGGGATCTCGCCCTCGTAGAAGTTGGCCCCCAGAGAGGTCTCCTCGTAGGTGATCGCCCGCATCGAGACCAGATCGATGAGCCCGTTGAAGGTCTCCCCCGAACCGATGGGGAGCTGAATGGGGACGAAGTTGCTCCCCAGGCGCTCCTCGAGCATCTCCAGGACACGGTAAAAGTCGGCCCCGTTGCGGTCCATCTTGTTGACGAAGGCGATGCGCGGGACCTCGTACCGGTCGGCCTGCCGCCAGACCGTCTCCGACTGAGGCTCGACGCCGCCAACGGCGCAGAACACGCCCACGGCGCCGTCGAGGACGCGCAGTGAGCGCTCGACCTCCGCCGTGAAATCGACGTGCCCCGGCGTGTCGATGATGTTGATGCGGTGATCCTTCCACTCGCAGGCCGTGGCCGCCGAGGTAATCGTTATCCCCCGCTCGCGCTCCTGCTCCATCCAGTCCATGGCGGTGTTGCCGTCGTGGACCTCTCCCATGCGGTGGAGCCGTCCCGTGTAGTACAGGATTCGCTCGGTCGTGGTCGTCTTGCCGGCGTCGATATGGGCGGCGATACCGATGTTGCGGGTCTGTTGGATACTGTGCTGGCGGGTCATGAGATCAGCGGACGGGTTCAGGCGTGAACGGGATCAAATCGGGACAGATGCAAATCGGATACGGAGGGACTAGAATCGATAGTGCGCGAAGGCCTTGTTTGCCTCCGCCATACGGTGCACATCGTCCCGGGCCCGGATGGCGCCGCCCTCGCCGTTGGCGGCGGCGATCAGCTCGTTGGCGAGACGCTCGGCCATGGTGCGCTCGGAGCGCTCCCGGGCGTAGCGGATCAGCCACTTGATCGAGCGGGTGGTGCGCTCTTCGGGGCGCACCTCCAAGGGCACCTGGAGAGTCTGCGATCCGACACGCCGGGACTTGGTGATGACCATGGGCTTGCAGTTCTCCACCGCCTTGAGAAAGACATCGAGCCCCTGCTGGTCGGAGCGGCCGGTAACCATGTCGATGGCGGAGTAGAAGATCTGCTCGGCCGTGCTCTTCTTGCCCTGCTTCATCAGGCAGTTGATGAAGCGCGTCGCCAAGGGATTGTGGAACTTCGGATCGGGCAGGATCTGGCGCTTGACGGCGCGGCGTCTGCGAGACATGGCGGAGCCCGCTAACCCTGTCCCCTGCGGGCGCCGTACTTGGACCGGCCCTGCTTGCGCTCGGCCACGCCGCTGGCATCGAGGACACCCCGGATGATGTGGTAACGCACCCCGGGCACGTCTTTCACCCGCCCACCGCGGACCAGGACGATGGAGTGCTCCTGCAGGTTGTTGCCCTCGCCGGGGATGTAGGCCGTGACTTCCTGGCCCGTGGTCAGCCGCACCCTGGCCATCTTCCGAAGGGCGGAATTGGGCTTTTTGGGGGTCGTCGTGTAGACGCGCGTACACACCCCGCGACGCTGGGGACACCCTCTTAGGGCTGGAGAGTCGGTCCGCGATTTGGCCTTTCGGCGGCCCTTGCGGACCAATTGGCTGATGGTGGGCAAGAACGGATGCCTCGGGTTGACCTTCGGTGACAATTCCTTGGGCGAGAAGCGCTTGCGACCGCCGGAAACAGCGGAATCCAAGGGGCGCCATCGCCAAAAACGACAGTCTTAGAGTATAGGTATTGGCCCCTGAGTCGTCAATACCACATGATGTGGGGGCATGACCATCACCGGCTGACGACGTCCTCGGCGGCGGAGTACTCGGGCAACTCGTCGCCGTTTGGCGGCACCAGGGCCTCGTCGGCCTCGGGCTGCAAGTCGGTGTAGCTGACCTCGCGATACAGGCCTGACCCGGTGCCGGCCGGGATCAGGCGGCCGATAATCACGTTCTCCTTCAGCCCCCGGAGGTGGTCGACCTTGCCCTGCACCGCCGCCTCCGTAAGCACCCGCGTCGTCTCCTGGAAGGAGGCGGCCGAGATGAAGCTGTCCGTGCGCAGCGAAGCCCGGGTGATGCCCAGCAGGATGGGCTGACAGGTAGCCGGATCGCCGCCCTCGGCGATAACCTTGTCGTTCTCACGGCTGAAGCGGATCTTGTCGACCTCCTCGCCCTCGAGGAAGTTGGTATCTCCCGGGTCGAGAACGGAGACCTTCTGCAGCATCTGGCGGACGATCACTTCGATGTGCTTGTCGTTGATCTCCACCGCCTGAAGCCGGTACACGTCCTGGATCTCGTTGACCAGGTACTCCTGAACCTTGTGCACGCCTTGCACCTGCAGGATGTCGTGGGGGTTGACGGCGCCTTCCGACAAGCGCTCGCCAGCGACCACGTGGTCTCCCTCGTGGACCCGCAGGTGCTTGCCGTAAGGGACCAGGTACTTGCGCTCCTCACCGTCGGGTGAGGTGACGAGGAGCTCGCGGTTGCCGCGCACCAGGCCGCCAAAGGTGACCTCGCCATCGATCTCGGAGATCACCGCGGGCTCTTTCGGCCGTCGGGCCTCGAACAACTCGGCCACGCGGGGCAGACCTCCCGTGATGTCGCGCGTCTTGGTGCGTTCCCTCGGGATCTTGACCAAGGCCGTGCCCGGTGGGGCCTCCGCGCCGTCAGCCACCAGCAGTCTCGCCCCAACGGGGATGATGTAGGAACGCGAGCCTTCCTCCCCATCGATCTCGATCATCGGACTCAGGGATCGGTCGCGCTGCTCCACCACGACGCGGGCGCTCATGCCAGTGGTCTCGTCGAACTCCTCGCGTAGCGTCACCTCTTCGATGACGTCGGTGAACTTCACTTTCCCGGCACGGTCGGTGATGATGCTGTTGTTGTACGGGTCCCACTCGTACATCACTTGGGAGGCATCGACCTCGTCCCCCTCCTCCACCTTGATGACCGAGCCATAGGGTACGTTCATCCGATGGCGCACCCGGTTCTGTTCGTCCTTGAGCACGATCTCGCCATTGCGACCGGTTACCACCTGGCCGAGATCTGGATGGGCGACGGTGGTGACGTTGATGAGCTGCACGGTCCCATTGCGGCGCGCCGTGATCTGCGACTGCTCGGCGATGCGGCTGGCCGTGCCGCCGATATGGAAGGTCCGCAAGGTGAGCTGGGTCCCGGGCTCGCCGATGCTCTGTGCGGCGATGACGCCCACCGCCTCTCCCACATTGACGATTCGGCCCGTGGCCAGGTTGCGGCCATAGCAGGCGGCGCAGACGCCGCGCTCGGACTCGCAGCTGAGGACGGAGCGGATCCGCACCTGCTCGAAGCCGGCATGGGCGATCCGGTTGGCATCGTCCTCTTCGAGAAGGGTTCCGGCCTCGACGACGACGTGGTCGTCGGGATCGATTGCGTCCTCCAAAAGGACGCGGCCCACGATACGGTCTGCCAGGGGCTCGACGATCTCCTCGCCATCCTTCAGGGCGCCGATCCAGATCCCCTGACGGGTGCCGCAGTCGGGTTCGCTGATGACCACGTCCTGGGCCACGTCGACCATGCGCCGAGTGAGATACCCGGCCTCCGCCGTCTTCAGGGCCGTATCGGCCAAGCCCTTTCTCGCCCCGTGAGTCGAGATGAAGTACTCGAGGACCGAAAGTCCCTCCTTGAAGGAAGCGATGATGGGCGTCTCGATGATTTCGCCCACGGCACCGGTGAGCTTCTTCTGCGGCTTGTTCATCAGGCCCCGCATACCGCCGAGCTGCTTGACCTGGTCCTCGGAGCCACGGGCCCCCGAGTCTTTCATCACGAAGACGGAGTTGAAGCCTTCCTCCGCCTCCTCGAGGGCGCGCTGCACGGCCCGTGACACGGATGACGTGGCATGGGTCCAGATGTCGATGATCTTGTTGTAGCGCTCGCCATCGGTGATGATGCCATTGGCGTATTGCTCCCGCACCTTCCCGACCTCCGACTCCGCCTCGGCGATGATCTCCTCCTTCTGCCTCGGCACGACGACATCATCGATAGCGACAGTGACGCCTGACAACGTTGCCCAGTTGTAGCCTATGCGCTTGAGGCGGTCGACGACCTCCGCCGTCTGCCGGTTGCCGTGGCCCCGGTGTACCTCGCCCGAGATTCGCTTGATGTCCCCCTTGTCGATGTTCTGATTGATGAAGGGCAGATCGTCGGGCAAAGCGTCGTTGAAGAGGATGCGCCCCACGGTAGTGTCCACGATCTCGCCGTCGATGCGGACCTTGATCGGCTGGTGCAAGGTGACCTGACGGGCCTCGTACGCGGCCATCGCTTCGAGCATGTTGGCAAAGCGCCGCTCGGTCTTGTCGGCGTCGGAGAACCTCACCTTGGTCAGGAAGTAGGCTCCGAGGACGATATCCCGGGGATCCATCATGCTCACCGGCTCGCCGTCGGCCGGCTTGAGCAGGTTCTGAGAAGAGAGCATCAGGAGCCGGGCCTCGATCTGGGCCTCGAAGGAGAGGGGCACGTGCACGGCCATCTGGTCGCCGTCGAAGTCGGCGTTGAACGCGGCGCACACCAGTGGATGCAGTTGCACCGCCTTGCCCTCCACGAGGATCGGCTGGAAAGCCTGGATCCCCAACCGGTGCAGGGTGGGCGCCCTGTTGAGCAGCACACAGTGGTCCTGGATGATCTCCTCCAGGATGTCCCAGACCTCGGGGCGCTCGCGCTCGACCAGCTTCTTGGCGCTCTTTACGGTCTGCACAAGCCCCTTCTCCTCCAGCTTGCGGATGACGAAGGGCTTGAACAGCTCCAAGGCCATGCTCTTGGGCAGGCCGCACTGGTGAAGCCGCAGGTCGGGCCCCACGACGATCACTGAGCGGCCCGAATAGTCCACCCGCTTGCCGAGAAGGTTCTGGCGGAAGCGTCCCTGCTTTCCCTTGAGCAGGTCGGAGAGGGACTTCAGCGACCGGTTGCCGTCGCCCCGCACGGCCCGCGACCGGCGGCCGTTGTCGAAGAGAGCGTCCACCGCTTCCTGGAGCATGCGCTTCTCGTTTCGCAGGATCACCTCGGGGGCCTTGATGCCGATCAGCTTCTTCAGGCGGTTGTTGCGGTTGATCACACGCCGGTAGAGATCGTTCAGGTCGGAGGTGGCGAAACGCCCGCCCTCGAGGGGGACGAGGGGCCGCAAGTCGGGGGGAATGACGGGGATCACCTCCAGGACCATCCAGTTCGGGCGGTTCTCCGACTGGCGGAAAGCCTCTACTACCTTCAGCCGCTTCAAGGCCTCCTGCTTGCGCTGAATGGAGGTCTCCATGCGCACCCGGGCCCGCAGCTCGGCAGAGAGTTCCTCCACGTCGATCTCCACCAGGAGGTCGCGCACCGCCGAAGCGCCCATGCCTACGACCGGAGCGTGCCCCTCCTCGCGCAACTCCATCAACTCCTCCTCCGTGAGGAGGGCCATCTTCTCCACCGGCGAGTCCTTCGGGTCCATGACCACGTAGGACTCGTAGTAGAGCACGCGCTCGAGGTTGCGCATCGAGATGTCAAGAAGCGCGCCGATCCGGGAAGGCAGGGACTTGAAGTACCAGATGTGGGAGACAGGCACGGCCAGCTCGATGTGGCCCAGTCGCTCCCGCCTCACCTTGGCCTGGGTCACCTCGACACCGCAGCGGTCGCAGACGACGCCGCGGTAGCGGATGCCCTTGTACTTGCCGCAGTGGCAGTTCCAGTCCTTCACCGGACCAAAGGTGCGCTCGCAGAACAGGCCGTCCCGCTCTGGCTTGAAGGAGCGGTAGTTGATCGTCTCCGGCTTGGTGACCTCTCCGTGGGACCAGGAGCGGATGGTGTCGGGCGAAGCCAGCTGGATCCGGATCGAATCGAAGTCGGTGGGCTTCCGGTTGTTCTGGGTCTTCAGCACGTCCATATCCCTCTCATGCTCGAGTCCGAGGTTTCCGTGAGTCTCAGTACGTCTCGACAGCCAGGCTGTCTTCGAGGATCACGTCCAGACAAAGGCTCTGGAGCTCCTTGACGAGGACGTTGAAGGATTCGGGAATGCCGGGCTCGGGGGGGTTCTCCCCCTTGACGATGGCCTCATAGATCTTTGAGCGCCCAGCCACATCGTCGGACTTGACCGTCAGCATCTCCTGAAGGGTATAGGCCGAACCATAGGCCTCCAGGGCCCACACCTCCATCTCGCCGAACCGCTGGCCGCCGAACTGCGCCTTGCCGCCCAGAGGCTGCTGGGTGACCAGCGAGTAGGGGCCGATGGATCGGGCGTGAATCTTGTCGGATACGAGGTGGGTGAGTTTCAACATGTAGATGAATCCCACCGTGACCCGCTTCTCCAGCTTGTGGCCCGTGCGGCCGTCGTGGAGCACGGCCTTGCCGTCCTCCGGCAGACCCGCCTGCCGCAGCATCCCCTTCACCTCGTCATGGGTGGCGCCGTCGAAGACCGGTGTCGCCAAGTGCAGGCCGAGCTCTCTGGCTGCCCATCCGAGGTGGGTCTCGAATATCTGGCCAAGGTTCATGCGCGAAGGGACGCCCAGGGGATTGAGGACGATGTCCACGGGCGTGCCGTCCTCGAGATAGGGCATGTCCTCCTCGGGAACGATGGCGGCTACAACGCCCTTGTTTCCGTGCCGCCCCGCCATCTTGTCGCCCACTGAGAGCTTGCGCTTCTTGGCGACGTAGACCTTGACGAGCTGGATGATCCCGGGGGGCAGCTCGTCTCCCCGGGAGAGGCGTTCCACTCTGCGCTCGGTCTGTTCCTGCACGAGTTGGATCTGCTCTCGGGCATAGCGCAAGAGCTCGTCCACCTTGGCGTCAACGGCCGGCCGATCGCACCAGCTCTCCACCGGCTCGAGGGTGTGGAAGTCGATTCGCTGCAGGAGACGCTCGCTGATCTGGGTTCCCTGTCTCACGGCTACGCTGCCGTCCTCCTTGTTGCGCAGGGATCCGAGCTTGCTGTCGCCGAGCAACTCCAGGAGTTGGCGGCGGCACTCGTTTCTGAGCTCTTCGATCCTGGCCTCGGCCTCGGCTCGCAGCTCCAGAATCGACTCCTTCTCCTCCTTCTTAGAGCCCTCGCCCCGGTTCTTGCGGGAGAACACCTTGCGGCCGATTACAACCCCCTCCATGCCTGGAGGGGCTTTCAGGGAGGCGTCGCGGACGTCCCCTGCCTTCTCGCCAAAGATGGCGCGGAGCAGCCGCTCTTCGGGGGAGAGCTCGGTCTCGCCCTTCGGCGTGACCTTGCCTACGAGAATGTCCCCGGGACCCACCTCGGCACCGATTCGGACGATACCCTCCTCGTCGAGGTTGCGCACCGCCAACTCGCTCACGTTGGGAATCTCGTGGGTGATCTCCTCCTGCCCGCGCTTGGTGTCGCGCACCTGCAGTTCGAATTCCTCGATGTGGACCGAGGTGAATACATCCTTCCGCAAGAGGCGCTCGGAGATGACGATGGCGTCTTCGAAGTTGTATCCGTTCCAAGGCATGAAAGCGCACAGGACGTTCATGCCCAGGGCTAGGTCGCCCGACTCGGTGGCCGGGCCGTCGGCCACGACCTGTCCCTTCTGTACCTTGTCACCCACGCGCACCGCCGGCCGCTGGTTCATGCAGCAATCCTGGTTGGACCTGGCGAACTTGGTGAGGCGGTACTCGTCGCTGTCGGCGGTGTCGAGGGGAGACAGGGGTGTGGAGCGGCGCCTGTCACGCCGCACGAGGACCTGGTCGGAACTGACCGACACGACCTCGCCCGGGTTGCGCGCCAGGACCACGGCGCCGGAATCAACGGCGACCTTGCTCTCCATGCCGGTGCCCACGTACGGCGCCTCGGTGAACAGCAGGGGCACAGCCTGCCGCTGCATGTTGGAGCCCATGAGGGCGCGGTTGGCATCGTCGTGCTCGAGGAAGGGAATCAGGGCCGCTGCCGCGCTCACGAGTTGCTTGGGGGAGACGTCCATGTACTGGCATTCCTCGGGCGGTACCATGGGGTAGTCGTCGCGCCGGCGGGCCTTGACCAGAGGGTTGACGAAGGATCCATCGTCCTTCAGCAACTCGTTGGCCTGGGCGATGGTGAACCGGTCCTCCTGGTCCGCCGAGAGGAACTCGATCCTGTCCGTCGCCTTGCCATCCACGACCTCGCGGTAGGGGGTCTCGAGGAAACCAAACTCGTTGACGCGGGCGAAGGTGCTCAAGGACGAGATCAGGCCGATGTTCGGGCCCTCCGGCGTCTCGATGGGACAGATCCGTCCGTAGTGCGTGTAGTGGACGTCGCGGACCTCGAAGCCGGCGCGCTCACGGCTCAATCCTCCGGGGCCCAGGGCAGAGAGGCGGCGCTTGTGGGTGAGCTCGTCGAGTGGGTTGTTCTGCTGCATGAACTGCGACAACTGGGAGGACCCGAAGAAAGCCTGCACCACCGTCGATACGGTACGGGCGTTGACCAGGTCGTGAGGCGTGGGCTGCTCGTCGGACCGCAGGCTCATGCGCTCCCGAATGGTACGCGCCATCCGTGTGAGGCCGCTGCTGAACTGGTTGGCCAGCAACTCGCCCACCAGACGCACTCGCCGGTTACCGAGGTGGTCGATGTCGTCGGTGAAGCCCTGCCCCATGCGCAACTCCACCAGGTAGCGCAGAATGGCCATGAAGTCCTCCAGGTGGAGGATCGTGCTCTGGGCGGGAACGTCGAGGTCGAGACGGCGGTTGATGCGGTGGCGCCCGACGTCGCCGAGGTTGTAGCGCTTGGGGTTGAAGAACAGCCGGTCGAGGAGACTGCGGGCGGTCTCGATGTTGGGCGGATCGCCCGGGCGCAAGAGGTTGTAGATGCGCGTCAGCGCGTCCTCCTCGTTCTCGCTCGGATCCTTCTTGAGGGTGTTCTCCAGGATCCCCGGATCGTTGGTGGCCGGGCCCGCCATGAGACGCACCTTCTTGAAGGGCGAGCCCTTCAGCGCCTCGAGGATCTCTTCGTCGATCTCCGTGTATCCCTCGGCGAGGATCTCTCCCGAACGCTTGTTCACCACGTCCTCGGGACCGAGGGTTCGTCCGAGAATCTCGTCGGAGATCTCCGCCTCCTCCTCCTCGCGGAAGAGGGCCATCACCTCGCCGTTGCGGGAGAACCCCATGGCCCGCAGCAGCAGCGACACCGGCATCTTCCGGCGGCGGTCGATGTGCACGTACATGATGTCGTTGATGTCCAGGCTGAACTCGAGCCAGGGTCCCTTGGAAGGCAGGATGCGGGCCGAGAACAGGCGCTTGCCATTGGGGTGCAAGGTCTCATCGAAGAAGACGCCCGGAGAGCGGTGCAACTGACTGACGACGACACGCTCGGCGCCGTTGATGACGAAGGTCCCCTCCTCGGTCATGATCGGCAGCTCGCCGAGGAAGACCGACTGCTCCACAACGTCCTTGACGGGCTTGTCGGGACTCTCCTTGTCCCGCGTTACCAGTCTCAGGGTGGCTCGCAGAGGGGCGGCGAAGGTCATCCCGCGCTCGCGGCACTCCTCGACGCTGTACCTTGGATTGCCGCAGGAGTAGTCGACGTACTCCAGGGAGTAGATGCCGTGCACGTCCGAGATGGGAAAGATGCTCTCGAAGACCAGATGAAGGCCGCGGCGCTGCCGGCGTTGCGGGGGAGTGTCGAGTTGCAGAAAGGAGTTGTAGGACTCGATCTGCACCTCCAGGAGGTTGGGCATGGGCACCACTTCGGCGATCTTGCCGAAGGACCGCCGGTCGATGCTGCCGTCGCGGTTCCCCGACACCCGGTCGCCGTTCGTGCTGGGCATTCTTGCGCTCAAGGCCTGCACTCCTTCTTTGGCCGATGCGGCAGGACGGTCAGACCCCGCCGCGATCCATGGGCAAGCTGACGAACCTCCGCCTCTGGTTGGCGGCGGACGTGAACTGGCGCTTCAAGCGTTGAGAATCGAATGGGACTCGAGCATGGACCTGGCGGGACGGGCACCCGTGTGCCCTGCCACCGGCAGGCCCGCCGGAAGGAAAGCCGTGGTGAATCGGCCGTCACTTGATCTCGACAGTGGCTCCCGCCTCGGTCAGTTTGGCCTGGACTTCCTCCGCCTCCTGCCTGGGCACCGCTTCCTTTACCGCCTTGGGCGCCTCGTCGACCAAGGCCTTGGCCTCTTTCAGGCCCAGGCTCGTGATCTCGCGAACCACCTTGATCACCTGAATCTTCTTGTCGCCGGCACTCGTGAGGACGACATCGAACTCGTCCTTCTCCTCCACCGCCTCGCCACCCTCTGCGCCGGCGGGCACCGCCCCGGCCATCATGACCGGAGCCGCGGCGGAGACACCGAACTTGTCCTCCAGTGCCTTGACCAGCTCAGCCAGCTCAAGCACGGTCAGGCCTCCGATGGTCTCGATGATCTCCCCAACCTTGGGGCTCACGCTGACTTCCTGTCCTTCCTCGCTCATCGCTTTCCTGTCCTCCGCTTTGTGTGTGCTCGTCCTTCAGAAATCGATCGGGGCTTCATGCCTCGGAGCCACCCCCGCCGGCGTCGGTCTCCCTTTGCTGATCAGCGATGGCCGACAGGGCACCCACCAGACCTCGGAGCAGCCCGTAGAGCACGGCCGACAGGCCGTACAGGGGCGCCTGGACAGATCCGACCACCTGGCCGATCAACTCCTCCCGGGAGGGCAGCTTGGCCAGTTGGGCCACGGCCTCGGCCGTCAGGATCTGACCGTCCACCAGGCCCGTCTTTATCGCCAGCTTGCCGCCGCCGTCGATGAACTCCTGCAGGATCTTCGCCGGAGCCACGGGATCGTCCTGCACGAAGGCCATGGCCGTGGGGCCCTCGAGGTACTGATCCAACCCCTGAAGGCCGGCATCGCTCGCAGCCCTCTTGGCGAGGCGGTTCTTCACCACCTGGTACTCCACCCCCGCCCCGCGCAGGGACCGGCGCAAACGGGTGACGGAGTCCACATCGAGGCCGTGGAAGTCGGCGAGGAAGATGGCATCGGCCTCCGCCATCTTCCTCGCCAGGAGGCTGACCGCTTCGGTCTTTTCCGCAGTCGGCATGTCAGGCCGCCAGAGCCGCGGGGTCGATGCGGATGCCGGGCCCCATCGTCGAAGACAACACGGCCTTGCGGATGAACTGGCCCTTGGCCGACGACGGCCGGGACCGCAGAATGGCATCCGAGAAGGCGCGGGCGTTCTCCACGAGAGCGGTTTCCTCGAAGGAAACCTTGCCGATGGGCGCCTGGGCGTTGTTTCCGGACTTGTTGTCGGCGCGGAACTCGACTCGCCCCGCCTTGGCCTCGGCGACTGCCTGGGAAACTTCGCGAGTCACCGTCCCGGTCTTCGGATTGGGCATCATCCCCCGGGGGCCCAGAATCCTGCCGAGCCGGCCCACCTGGCCCATCATGTCGGGAGAAGCGATGACGAGATCGAAATCGAGCCATCCCTTCTGGATCTGTTCGATGAGGTCGGCGCCCCCCACGTGATCGGCCCCAGCCTCTTCTGCCTGGGTGGCCAACTCTCCTTGGGTGATGACCACCACCCGGATCTCCTTGCCCGTGCCGTGAGGCAGCATGACCGTCCCGCGAATGGCCTGCTCCGCCTGGCGCCCGTCGATGCCCAGGTGGAATCCGAGTTCCACGGTTTCGTCGTACTTCCGTTGGGGAAAGGACTTCAACAGGCCCACGGCCTGTTCGAGGGGTAGGGGCTCGGTCCTGTCGTACATCTCGACCGATTCCCGGAACTTGCGGCTTCTCCTGCCCATGTGACCTCCTTGCAGTCGCTCAGGCCTCGACGATGAGCCCCATGCTGCGCGCGGTGCCAGCGATCATGAGGGCCGCAGCCTCCACGTCGTTGGCGTTGAGATCTTCCATCTTGATCTCGGCGATCTCGCGCAACTGGGCATGCGTCACGGTCCCCACCTTGTCGCGGTTCGGCACTCCCGAGCCTTTGTCGATCCCCGCCGCCCGCTTCAGCAGCGTCGAGGCAGGCGCGGTCTTGGTGATGAAGCTGAAGCTGCGGTCGGCGAAGACGGTGATGACCACCGGAATGAGCAGCCCCTGCTTGTCCTGGGTCTGGGCATTGAAGGCCTTGCAGAACTCCATGATGTTGACGCCGTGCTGGCCAAGGGCCGGGCCGACAGGGGGCGTGGGGTTGGCGGAGCCCGCAGGAATCTGCAGCTTGATCTGGGCCAGTTCTTTCTTCGCCATCGGCGTTCCGTCTCTCCGTCAGGTAGTTACGCTCTCGTCGACCGCCTCCACCTGGAGCACGTCGAGCTCGACCGGGGTCCCACGACCAAAGATGCTGACCACGATCTTCAGTCTCCTCTTTTCGGGGATCACCTCCTGCACCGTGCCGATGAAGTCCTTGAATGCGCCATCGACGACCTTCACCTGGTCACCGGCCACGTAGGGGATCTCCTCGACTTCCTGAGCCTTTCGCCGGTCCGCGTGGCCCAGGATGTGGTCGACCTCCGCCTGGGTCAGGGGCTGTGGCTTGCGGGCCGGACCGACGAAGTTGGTGACCCCCGGGACGTTGGTCACCAGATGCCAGGCATCCTTGCTCATCTCCATCTCCACCAGGACATAGCTGGGGAGAAAGCGTCTCTTGGAGATCGTCTTCTTGCCGCCCCGCATCTCCACCACCTCCTCCGTCGGCACGACGACCTTGGCGATGGCGCCTTCGGCGGCGCCCTGCTGGATCAGGGTCTCGAGGTAGGTCTTGACCTTGTTCTCGTGTCCGGAATAGGTGTGGAGCGCGTACCACTGCTCGGCCATGGTGCGACCTTCCGCTTTTCTCTATCCCCTACAGCACGATGAGGATGGACCGGATGTAGGAAAGAACGAGATCGAAGAGGCCGACGAAGATCGCGAAGGCGATGGAGAATACGATGACTACCGTCGTGGAATTCACCAATTCCTCCCGGGTGGGCCAGATGACCCTGGCGAACTCGCCGCGCACTTCGCCCAGAAAGCCTGTCAGCTTGTCGAACATCCAGAGTCGGGATTCCTGTGCGATCCCCGCATTTCCCCCCGCTGATGATCTTGGCAGGCCCGGCAGGACTTGAACCTGCAACCGCCGGTTTTGGAGACCGGTGCTCTACCAGATTGAGCTACAGGCCTACCGCGTCTCCCGGTGCAAGGTCTGCCGTCCGCAGTGGGCACAGTACTTCCGATACTCGACCCGGTCCGGATGAGCCCGGCGGTTCTTCGTAGCCGAGTAGTTGCGACGGCTACACACCTCGCACTCGAGTGTGATGCGATGCCTTGGCATCTCGTGACCGCCCCGGCGACCGGCACCGGGGCTGCCCAAGCCCCAGGATTGCCCTGTTTGCTGGAGCCGATGACCAGGATTGAACTGGTGACCTCGTCCTTACCAAGGACGCGCTCTACCGACTGAGCTACATCGGCTCGCATGGCTGACGTGGTGGCGGGAAATGGAGCGGGAAACGGGACTCGAACCCGCGACATCGAGCTTGGAAGGCTCGCGCTCTAGCCAACTGAGCTACTCCCGCCCTCCATCTGCCCGCCGCCGGGCGCCATGGCTCCGGCTGCCGGCAGGATGCCCGCCGGATACAGACCTGAGAAAATACAGCTAGTCGGGATAGGTGTCAACCCTAACCGAGAGGACCGATTTCAGGACCCTTGGGAGCCGCGGCGGGCGTCCAAGTCACGGGTGATCCTGACGATCTTGTAGTGGAGTACCCCTGCAGGCACCTTGATCTCCACCTCCTCGCCCTCTTCCCTGCCCAGCAGCCCCCTGCCGATGGGAGACACGGTCGAGATCTTGCCCTGGTCGAAATCCGCCTCCTCCGGGGATACGAGCGTATAGGTGAGCTCCCCTCCCTTGCCCAGGTCCGCCAACTGCACGGTAGCGCCGATGTAGACCTTGTCGTCGGGGATGTCCTCGGCCTCGATCAGCCGGGCCCTGCTGAGGGTTTCCTCGAGCCGGCCGATCCGCTGCTCGAGGAACATCAGTCTCTCCTTGGCGGCCGAATACTCCGCATTCTCGGAGAGATCCCCGAACTCACGGGCCCGTTGAAGGGCCTGACGTACCTTGGGACGCTCGTCCGTTCGGAGCTGCACCAACTCGTCCTTGAGCTTCTGCAGGCCCTCTCGCGACAGATAGACCTCGGTCATGGCAATAGCTGGCTCCTGATGCCCCTGGCGCCCCGTCCCCGCAGGGTGAAACAAAAAGCGGAAGCGTGGCTCCCATTCCTGAAGGGGCCGCTTCCGCATTCGAGCAACCTTCGCTAGTGACCCGGCCAATATAATTGCAGCCAACCCCGGTGGCAAGGTGGCGTCCCCCATCAGCGCCGCTGAACCGCGACGGCGGGACTCGGACAGCGGGTGGGACCCGGACGCCGCCCGCCTGGAACCGGCGCCCCTCGGGTCCCTCGCAGGCGCCGTGGCAATCCGCCTTGCCCTGCCTTGGGGAGGGCGCTTAGGTTCCGCTTCGTGGCAGCGAATTCAAGCCTCTCTTCCGATCCGTACACCGCCGCTGCACGGGGGGCGGCTCTCCTCGACGCCTGCGGCCGGGGGCGCATCCTGTTCACGGGCCCCGACCACCTCGACTTCCTGCACCGGATGTCGACCAACGGGATCGCCGGGAGCGCTGTTGGCCAAGGCCTGGAGACGGTGTTCTGCGACTCCCGTGGGCGGATCGTTCAGGTCGCTGACCTGAGCCGCACCGCCGAGGAAGAGACCACCGCTTTCGTCGAGGATTCCCCGGCGTTGCTCGCTTGGCTCGAGCCCTACCGGTTTGCCGAGCGCATGGAGTGGACGGACATCACCGGGGCTACAGGGCAGATCGAGCTACTGGGACCCGCCGCGGCGGAGGTCTCTCGATCAACCCTCGGTGCGGACCCCGGGGAGTCTGCAGCCATCCTTCCCCCCGGCGGGCCCCTGTTGGGGATGCGGCGCCGGATGGGCGGTTCACCGACTCTACGCCTGTGGGGGCCGCGCACCGAGATCGAGCGATGTCGCCGCCGGCTGCTGGCCGCGGGAGCGGCTGAACTCGACGCCCGGACCTGGGAGATTCTGCGAGTCGAGTGGGGGCTTCCCGCGGCGGGTCGCGAGCTGACCCTGGACCACAATCCCTGGGAGGCCGGTCTGGGAGACGCCGTCCACATGGACAAGGGGTGCTACATCGGTCAGGAGGTCGTCGCCCGCCTGGATACCTACCAGAAGGTGAAGCAGCACCTCGTCGGCCTGCGCCCCAACCGGGAGATCCGGCCCGGCGCGCAGGTGAAGGCCGGAGGCAGGCCCGCGGGCCTGGTGACCAGCAGCGTCTCGTCGCCCAGGCTTGGGCTACTCGCCCTGGCCTACGTGCGTACCGACTACTGCCGGCCCGGAACGCACCTGTCCGTGGACGGCGCAGCGGCCGTAGTCAGCGGCCTTCCATTCGACCCGGATTGGCGCCCGGACGGGCCGGGCCGGTGAGCGGCGGCCGCAAGATCATTCACATCGACATGGACGCGTTCTACGCCTCCGTGGAGCAACGGGACGATCCGAGCCTCCGGGGACGGCCCGTCGTAGTCGGCGGCAATCCCGAAGGGCGAGGCGTGGTCGCCGCGGCCTCGTACGAGGCCCGTGCCTTCGGGGTGCGCTCGGCCATGCCGATGCGAACGGCACTGCGGCTGTGCCCCGAGGCGGTCCGGGCAGCCCCTGACTTCGGCCGATACAGGGAGGTCTCCCGGCAGATCCGGGAGATCTTCCACCAGCACACGGACCTGGTCGAGCCCCTCGCCCTCGACGAGGCGTATCTGGACGTCACCCGCAACAAACTCGGAATCCCTTTCGGCCACCGCGTGGCTCGCACGATCAAGGCCGAGATCCGCCACCGGCTCCGACTCACCGCCTCGGCCGGTGTCGCGCCCTGCAAGTTCGTCGCCAAGATCGCCTCCGACCTCGAAAAGCCCGATGGGCTGGTCACCGTCATGCCCCACCAGGTGCGGGAATTCCTCCACCCCCTGAGTGTTGAGCGGATCCCGGGTGTCGGAAAGGTGACCCAACAGCAGCTGCAGTCCCTGGGATACGAGACCATCGGACAACTGGCACAGGCGGATCCCTCCCGGCTCGAGGAGCGCTTCGGCAAGCGCGGCCGATACCTGCACCAGCGGGCCCTGGGTATCGACGATGGACCTGTGACGACCGAGAGGGAGCCGAAGCAGGTGAGCTCCGAGTCGACCTTCCCCGCCGATCTCTTCGATCCGGAGGAGATGCACGGCGCGCTGCGAACCCTCACGGAAGAGGTGGCCGGCCGGCTGCGGCGGCGGGGGCTTGCGGGCCGAACGGTGATGCTCAAGGTCCGCTACCCCGACTTCGAGACAGTCACCCGGGCGCAGACGGGAAGTCTGCCTCTCGACCGCTGCGAGCCGATGCTGAGGATCGCCGTCGACCTGCTGGGCCGGACCGACGCGGTGCGCAGGGGGGTCCGGCTCCTCGGGGTCGGCCTCTCTCACTTTGGCGACCGTGAGACTCCGGAGACGGCGCGGCAGTTGGACCTATTCGTAGGGGACGAGTCCTCCCATGCCTGACCCGAGGGCTACTCGTGGAGGCCAGGCTGGTAGAGGCCGACGCTGTAGAACTCGTACGACGCCGCCTTGTCGGGGAAGTCGACGACGTGGACGGTGAATCTGGAGGGCACCCCGGTGTGGGCCATGTGATCGCGGAAGAAGCCGCTGTAGGCCTCGGCGTATTCCTTGTAGAGGCGCTGCTGCTCGGCCAGGTACCCCTCCGGGTCGAGGCGGGGGTCGGGGGCCTTCGGCTGTGAGGCGAAGGCGTGAACCTCCACGAAGTCGATCCGCGCTATGGAGTCGCAGATCCCGGCTTGCTGCAGCCACTTCTCCCAGCAGCGGAAGACCAACTCCACCTCGACCGAAGGCTCCATGGTGACCAGCTCGTCCCGCTCGAGGATCCCGCGGGCGGAGTGCCCCCCGGTCAGACCGGCGAAGTAGATCCTCAGGTCCCCACCATTGAGCTTCTCGGTGACGAGGGCCGAGAGAGTGGGATGATCCCCACCATAGTAGTAGGTGAGGCGACCTCGCTCCTTGACGTTGAAAGCCATCTCCTCTCCTTCCTCAGGCCAGGGCCTCGGTCAGTACCTCGGCCCAGTGGCGGGCCTTGCGGCCCGTGGCGTCGGCGATCTGATGGCGACATGAGGTGCCGGCCGCGGCGATCTCTGCTCGCGGATCCCCTGACACCACCTCGAACAGACGCTCCCGGCCGACCTCCAGGGAGACATCGTAGTGCTCCCGTTCGTACCCGAAGCTGCCCGCCATTCCACAGCAGCCGGAGGGGATCTCCTCTACCTGGTACCCGGGAGGAGCAGCCAGCAGCTCGAGCGTGTCCTTGGTGTTTCCCAGCGCCTTCTGATGGCAATGGCCGTGGAGCAGGATGCGTCTCTTCAGGTCCGTGAAGTCGAGCGTGGATCCGCCCTCGGTGCGCCCGACGAGGAACTCATCGAGGAGGAATAGATTGCCGGCCACGCTGCGGGCGGCGTCGGCGTCCTCGGCGAGATCGAGGTAGTCGTCGCGGTAAGTGGAGGCGCAGCTGGGCTCGACAGCGACCACGGGCCAGCCTCGGTCGGAATACTCCGCAAGAGCCTGGAGGTTCGCCGCGGCACGGCCCTTCGCCTCCCTGAGAAATCCCTTCGAGATCAGCGGGCGCCCGCAGCACAGTCGACGCCGGGGCAAGACGACGTCGAAGCCCGCCGACTCGAGCAGGTTCACCGCCGCGCGGCCGACCTGGGGATCGTTGTACTCGGTGAAAGTGTCGTTGTAGAAGACGACGGTGCCCCGGCTCCCGCCACCAGTGGGGGAACGCCCGCGGAACCAGCGGGAGAAGGTGGGGCTCGCCAGGGCCGGCATGCGGCGTCGGCGATCGATGCCGAGGAGGCGATCCATCAGCCAGCGGCTCGGCCTGGCGTGCATGAGGGGGTTTGCCAGCCGGGAGATGGGGGCCATCCAGCGATTGAGCCGGTCGATCCGCGCGAAGAGGTGAGAGCGGAGGGGATAGCCGTGCCGCTGGTGGTAGCGGGCGAGGAATTCGTACTTGAGCTTGGCCATGTCGACGCTCGATGGGCACTCGGACTTGCAGGCCTTGCACTCGAGGCAGAGGTCCATCGCCTCGTACAGATGGTCGCTCTCGAGGCCCCCGGGCAAGCGGCCGCTCAGGGCGGCGCGCAAGGCGTTGGCGCGCCCGCGGGTGCTGTGCTGTTCCTCGAGAGTGGCCATGTACGAGGGACACATGGTACCCACGAGCTTCTTGCGGCACTGACCGACTCCGGAGCACATCTCCACGGCCTGCTGAAGTCCACCGGCCTCGTCGTAGCGGAACCAGGTCGCCTCTTGCACCTCCGGGTAGCCGGTGCCGTAGCGAAGGTTGGCATCCATCGGTGGGGGGTCCACGATCTTGCCGGGGTTCAGAACCCCGTCCGGGTCAAAGGCCGCCTTGACCCTGGCAAAAGCCCGGGGCAGGCGGGGGCCGAACATCTTCTCGATCCACTCGCTGCGGGCCAGGCCATCCCCGTGCTCGGCCGACATGGCCCCTCCGTATTCGAGAACCCAGTCGCTCATCCGCTCCTCGAGGGCCCGAAGGGTGGCGATGCCGTCCCTCGCCTTCAGGTCGAGAACCGGGCGGATGTGAATGACGCCGACACTGGCGTGGCCATAGTAGGTAGCCTGTGCCACTCCCTGCTCGGCCATGAGCGACTGTACGCGGGCGATGTACTCCGGCAGATGCTCCACGGGCACACTCGTGTCCTCGACGCCTGCTGTCGGCTTGGCGTCCCCCTTCAGACCCATCAGCAGACCGAGTCCCGCCTTGCGCAGATCCCAGATGTCCTTCTGCTCCTCGGGCGTGAAGGCGCGTACGTAGGCATACCCGAGCCCTGCACCTCTCAGCCTCGCCTCGAGGTCCTCGCATCGGTCCCGGAGCTCCGCCTGGCTCTCCCCGTAGTACTCCACGCAGAGCAGGGCTTCCGGATCCCCCTGGAGGAAGCCGCGCCGGGACTGGTAGGACAGCTGGCCCCGGGTCTGGTCCATCAGCACGCGATCCATCAACTCCGAAGCCGCCGGAGCGGTGCCCACCGCGTGCAGGTTGGCCTCCATCGCCTCCACCAGATCCTCGAAGTGACAGGCGACCACGACGCTGCAGAGCGGCCGCTCCACCAGGCGCACCTTGGCTTCGACAACGGCGCACAGGGTCCCCTCGGAGCCGACGACGATCTTGCTCAGGTCGAAAGGGGCCTCAGGGGCGGTGAGGGCGTCGAGGTTGTAACCGGACACCCTGCGCATCACCTTGGGGAAGCGCTCTTCGATCTCGGCGGCGTAGTCGTCCACAACCCGCCGTACCTCTCGGTAGGCGCCCCCTTCGATTCCGGGGCGCCGAAAACGCTCCTCGAGCTCGGATGAGGCCAGGGGACCGAGGGTGGCTGTAGAGCCGTCGCTGAGCACGACTCCAAGCTCCAGCACATGATCGACCGTCCGTCCGTGGATTATGGAGTGAGAGCCACAGGAGTTGTTGCCGATCATGCCGCCGAGGTTGGCCCTGCTGCTGGTGGACACATCCGGACCGAACTGCAGGCCGTGGGGTGCCACGGCAGCATTCAACTCGTCGAGAACGACGCCGGGCTGCACCCGGGCCCACCTCGCCTCGGCATCTACCTCCAGGATGCGGTTCATGTGCCTGGAAAAGTCGATCTGCAGGCCCTCGCCCACCGTCTGGCCGGCGAGACTGGTGCCGCCTCCGCGCGGCAGGACGGGGACTCCCCTTTCCCTGGCGGTGCGGATCGTATGGGAGACATCGTCGACCGAGCGCGGCAGCACCACCCCGGCCGGGGCGATCTCGTAGATGCTCGCATCCGTCGAGTACAAGGTCCGGGCCAGGGCATCGAGGCGGACCTCGCCTTCGATACCGGCTGCGATCGCCTCCTCGATGTTGCCTGTCTCTCTCAAGAGGGCACTGTCCGAGGGGCGGCGACGACTCTCACCGCCGCCGCAACTGGCAAGGCACAGCGCTCTGCGCGTCCCTTACCGGCCACCTGACCCGATCCTGACCAAGAAACCGGGCAAAAGCGCAATATTTTGGTTGACACCTGGTGAATACCCCCATATCTTGTGACCTACCACGTGGTAATGCGCGCAGTAGAGGGGGCTTCCGGGAGTAAGGGGAGATCGCGGAAGTCCCCCATTTTTTTTGCTGCCGGAACTCTCCACCCGCATTCTGGAGCCGTTGCGTCGTTATGTCCGGCAAGGAAAGTACGATCGTGACGATTTTCGGGCATCAATACCGAATCGCCGCCGATGCTGCCGACGCGAAGCACGTGGAGACGGTGGCAGGCCTTCTGGACAGCCGCATGCGGCGGATCACTGCCTCGACCCAGAGAAAGGTAGCCTTGGAGGCCGCCATCCAAGCAGCGATGGAGTTTGCCGACGAGGTGCTGAGGGCGCGGGAGGAGCGTGACCGGTTGCTGAAGGGTGCGGATGAGCATTTCAGCCGCTTCACCCGCAAGCTCGGAGACGAAGCATCCACGGACCTGCTGGCCGAAGACCCGCCAGCGCCCCGCTTCTAGCTTCCCCCCCGGCCCGGCCCAGAGCCCACCGGCCACGGTCGCTTGCCGCTGCCTTCACCCCTTCAGATCGGGTGAAGGATCATCGACATCTCCCTGCCTTCCATCTGTGGCAACTGGTCGACGGCGGCTACATCCTCCATCTTCTTCGCCACATCCTCCATCACCTCCCGGCCCCGGTCGCGGTAGGCCATCATGCGCCCCAGGAACCGCATGCTGACCTTGACTCGATATCCGTGACCGATGAACTCGCGGATGTGTCCGAGGCGGTACTGAAGGTCGTGCTCGGAGATGTACATCTTGATGCGCACCGTCTTCATCTGCACGTTGTGTTGCTTCTTGCGCGCCTCCTTGGCCTTCTTCTCCTTGTCGTACCGGTACTTGCCGTAGTCCATGATGCGACAGACCGGCGGGCGCGCCTCTGGGGCGACTTCCACCAGGTCGAGGTCTACCTGCTCGGCCATCTGCATCGCCTGAGAGGTGTCGATGACGCCGACCTGCTCTCCGTCGGCGCCGATCAGGCGAACCTGGGGGACCCGGATGGAGTCGTTGATTCTGGTGAAGGACTGTTGCTGTTTGGCGATGGGCGTTGCCTCCGCAGGAGTCGTGGATGGATATAGGGGAAGGGGAATATAGCCGCCCGCGATGGGAGCGAGCAACATGCACGCGCCGCCCGGGGGCGTCTCCGGGGCCGCACTCCGACGGCGCCAGGAGAGTTGGAGCATAGGGATGCGGGAGTACGACGTGTACGGCATCGGACATGCCCTCGTGGACCTGCAGTTCTCCGTGGAGGATTCGCTGTTGCGCGAGTTCGGGATCCCCAAAGGGGTCATGACCCTCGTCGATGAAGGGCGCCGCCGAGAGATCATCGACCGGCTCTCCAATCCGGTGAACCGGGCCTCCGGCGGCTCCGCCGCCAACACGGTGATCACCGTGGCTCGCTTCGGGGGACGGGCCCGCTATGCCTTTCAGGTGGGAGAGGATGATTGGGGCCGATTCTACCGGGACGACTTGACCGCAGCGGGTGTCGACAGCAGTCCCGCCTGCCGGGTCCCGGGCGAGACGGGGCAGTGCCTGGTGATGGTCACGCCCGACGCCGAGCGCACGATGCAGACCTTCCTGGGCGCAAGTGGCACCATGGGGCCGCACCAGGTGGACGCCGAGAACATCGCCGCGAGCCGCTTCGTCTACCTCGAGGGATATCTGCTTGCCACGGAGGTGGGCTTCCGGGCCTGTCGCCTGGCATCCGCCATCGCCCGGGAAGGGGGTGTCGAGGTTTCCCTCACCCTCAGCGATCCCTCCGTGGTCGAAGCCTTCCGGGACCGTTTCGAGATACTCGCCGCCGACGGGGTGGACCTCCTCTTCTGCAACGAGGAGGAGGCCGCCGCCTTCACCGGGGTCGGCGACCGCCAGGAGGCCATTCTGAGACTCCTTGACCTCTCCTCCCGGGTCTGCGTGACACTGGGTGCCGGGGGAGCTCTGACCGCCGAGGGAGGCTCCCCTCCCCGCCTTGTGCAAGGAGTAGAGGCCCGGGCCGTGGACACCACCGGAGCGGGCGACACCTTCGCCGGGGGCGTGCTCTACGGGTTGGCCCGCGGGTTCTCGCTCAAGGAGTCGGCGAGACTCGGAAATTACGCCGCCGCCGTGGTGGTCTCGGTCTTCGGACCACGGCTCGGGATCGGAGTGGGCCCGCTCGTGGACGAGATTCTCCAGGACCGGGCACCACCCCCCGCCGCCTTGATCACGGGATGAGGAAGGCCAGATGAGGATACTCGTTTACTTCGACTTCACCGCTGACCAGATCGACGAGCTCGTGCAGTTGGCCCACCGCCATGGCGACCACGAGGTCGTGGTCGCCGGGGACGCGTCCTCCGCCGAAGACCTGGCTTCCACCGCCGAGGTGCTTCTCGGCCACTTCCCGGAGTCCGTGGTCGCCGCGTCACCGGGGCTGAGGTGGATCCAGTCCCACAGCGCCGGCATGGATGGATTCCTCCATCCCTCCGTGCTGGAGCGCGAGGAGGTGGTGGTGACGAACATGGCCGGGCTGTACGCACCTCAGGGCGGGGAGCACGCCTGGGCCCTGCTGCTGGCTCTCACCCGCGGTCTGCTACCGTCGGTCCGGAGCATGGTCGACCGCCGATGGCGAGGTGGCAAGACCTTCGAGCTCGCCGGGGGTACTCTCGGACTGGTCGGCCTCGGGGGCTTCGGGTTGGAGACGGCGAAGCGAGCCGCCGGGTACGACATGACCCTGCTGGCCCTGGACCCCGTCCGTCTCGACCCGCCGGAAGGCGTAGAGGAGGTGCGCCCACCCGAGCGGGAAAACCTGATCTGGCTGCTCTCGGAGTCGGACGCCATCGTCGTCTGCTGTCCCTTGACCGAGGAGACGAGACACATGATCGGCCCGGAGGAGCTCGCTGTGATGAAGCCCTCCGCCTACCTCATCTGCGTCAGCCGGGGCGGCATCATCGATGAGAGCGCCCTTATCGAGGCGCTGCGGACGGAGGGGCTCGCCGGGGCCGGGCTCGATGTCTGCGAGAACGAGCCCCTCCCACCGGACAGCCCGCTGTGGGAAGCGCCGAATCTGATCCTGACCCCGCACTGCGCCGGCGCATCCCAGCACCGCCCGCGCAAGACCTTCGAGTTCTTTCGCGACAACCTCGGGCGCTATCTGCGGGGGGAGCCGCTGGCCAACGTCGTGGACAAGCACAAGGGCTATTAGCGCGCCGCCGGATGGCCGGGCCCCGCCGCGTTCCCTCAACGCGACCGAAACCCCTGCGATGCTACAGGAGCGTCGCGCCCCTGGCCTCAGAAGCCGATGGAGCGGACATACTCCCGCATGGCGGTGCTGCGCCGGCTCTCGCTGACCGGATCCTCGCCTTCGTACGCCGGCTCCCCCGGGCAGCAGGTCACGACACGGTCAAAGCCGATCTCGCCGAGGGCCCGCATCACCGAGGGAAAGTCGACCCCCTGCGCTTCCCCGACCGATACCCACTTCGGATGGTAGCGCCCCTCCTCGTCCCTTGTACAGGAGGAGTAGTCCTGCAAATGGACGTAGTTGAGCTGGGAACGGAAGTCGTGCAGCGATGCCACGGGGTCGTAGCCCCAGAGCTTGGCGTGGGAGACGTCGATGCAGAGACCGGTTCTGTTCACGCGGCTCATGTACAGCTTCCAATGACCGATGGAATCGACCAGGCAGTTCGTGTGGATGTGGTAGCTGATCTCGAGGCCCAGGCCGGCAGCGTACTCCGCCCAGGTCTCGGCCCCGTCGGCGGCGGCGAGAACGTCGTCGTCGGTGACCTCCCGGCCCTCGGGCTTGCCCCCGTTCATGAACATGAAGCAGTCGGCGCCCATCTCGGCGGCGAACTCCATTCGCCGGCGGTTGCGTTCCACCATCTCCCAGCTGCGGTGGTCCGGGGTCCCGGCCGCGGTATAGACGGCCATGGGCATGCCCGCATCTTCGCACACCCGTCGCAGACGGCCTGGCGGTCCGAGCCAGTCGAGGGGAAGCCGCCCCTCCCAACCATCCCAGCCCGCCTCCTTCAAGGCCGCCAGGGCCGCCGGGAGGTCCGGATTGCGCCAGCGCAGCGTGCTGTAGCAGATGCTCAACCCCATGGAGATGATCCCCTTTCCGCCTCCACGCCGGCAGCCACCGGGCAGCGAAGACGAGCGTGATGGAAGGTCCCGGCAGCGGCGCCGGGGGCCTGACGCGCGGTCAGGCGACCCGGGCCCGGCAGGCGTTCATAACCGCCGGCGGCCTCTGGGGGGTCTGGAGCCAATCCGTGGGGATCGGCACCGCCGTGTTCACCGGCTACGCCCTCCACCTCGGCGCCGATGCCTCCTACATCGCCCTCTTCACCTTCGTGGCCTACCTGTTGGCCACCGTGCAGCTTCTCATGCCCGTCCTGGGACGGTACCTGGGGCGGAAGGGCGTCATCATCTCCGTGGGCATGGTGGAGATCGCCCTGCGGAGCTCCCCACCCCTGGTTCCCCTGCTCTTCGCGCCGCCCATGCAACTGCCGGCGCTCATGGTGCTCGTCGGACTCGGCCTGCTGTGCGGCTACTCCCTCTCCCCCTTCTACAACACCTGGGTGGCCAGTGCCGTGCCCGGCAACATACGAGGCCGGTTCACGAGCCGCCAGACCATCGTCAGCACCCTCGTGGCCATGGTCGCCGGATTCGCCATCGGCGGATTCATCGACGATTTCGGGGCGGCGGGCAAGCAGGTCCGGTTCCACATCGTCTTCGCCGTGGGCGCGATCTTCGGCTGGCTCGGTTATATCCGGCTGAGTCGAGCCTCCTACACCGACGGCAACGAGGCAGACCGGGGCGACGAAGGGGACGGCCTCGCCCGCCTGGTCGAGCCCTTCCGGAACGGGAACTTCCTCCGGGCGGTGCTGTTCTTCGGATTCTGGACCTTCGGCCTGAGCATCGCCCAGCCCCTGTACAGCGTGTTCATGCTCGATCACCTTGGGATCTCCTACAAGACGATCGCCATCTTCAACGCCGCCTTCATGCTCACCAGCATCCTCGGATACCGGCTGTGGGCGAGCCTCGTCGACCGTTTCGGCAGCAAGCCCGTACTGCAGATCCTGATGCTTCCCGCCACCTTCCTGCCCGTGCTGTGGGTGTGCAACGCTCCAGGTGCCTACACCATGATCCCGGTGGCTCTGGTCCTCTCCGGCGTCCTGTTCTCGGGCATCCTGGTGGCCGTGACCCCCCTCCTCTACGGGCTGGCGCCGGCCGGCGGTCCACGCCCCTACTACCTGGCCTCCTGGTCGGCGACGGTGAACCTGATGGGCGCCCTCGGCGCCCTGGCCGGCGGGATCCTGGTGCGCGCCCTCCGCGACGTGAGCTTCCAGATCGAGGACTTCCCCATCGGCCACCTGCAGATCATCATGCTCTTGAGCGCCGTGACTCGGATCCCGTCGATCCTGCTCCTCGGATTCGTCTCCGACCGCAGCTCGATCTCTTCCCGCCACCTCCTGTCCCACCTCTTCCGAGGCAACCTGCTCAGCTACACTTTCAACACCGCCGTCTACACCATGGCCCGGCAGGAGCAGCGGCGGGCCCGGGCGGCTCTCGCCCTGGGACGGTCGGGAAGTCCGCTGGCCATCGAGCAGTTGATCCAGGCCCTGGCCGACGCCAGCCCCGTGGTGCGCCGGAGCGCCGCCCGCGCCCTGGGAGAGACCGGCTCCGCCCAGGCCACCGACTCCCTGGTGCGGGAGCTCCTCGACGGCGAGTCGGACATCCGCTCGGAGGCAGCCGAGGCCCTTGGCCGCCTCGGCCACCAGAGCGGCGTCGACCCCCTGGTGGAGGCCCTGGACGACGAGGATCCCCGGGTTCGCATCAGCGCCATCCGCGGCCTGAGCGAGATCGGCGGGGACGAGGCGCGGGAGCTGTTGTTCTGGTACTTCGGAGAGCACCTGGATGACCCCGTCGCCTTTCCCACCCTCGTGGATGTCCTCAGTCACATGGGCGACCACCGGGTCGTGCGGCCCACCCTGCAGCGGCTCGGCCGCTTCCGCTCGGCGGCGGTCCGCCTGCAACTGCTGAACAGCGTCTGCTACGCCCTCGGAGCCGGTGGCGAGTTCTACCGCCTGCTGTCACAGGAGGAGTCCCAACGCCCCTCATCCCTGGCCCGGCGGTTGCGGCGCCTGGAGAACTCCCTCGCCCACAGCCCCGCCCTCGACAGGGGGATGCGCGAAGAAGCCCGCATGGCTATTCGGAGCATGGCCCGGGCCGTCGACGCCGAGAACCTGGATGCACTGGAGGAATCCGCCCGCCAGCTGGCCGGGGCCGTCCGGGATGGTCTGTCGGCGGCAGGGAGGCCCCCCTACGAGGTGCTGTCCGTCTACCTTGTGATCCTCGCCCTGGAGACCTTCCTGGCCAGCAGGGGCCGCTCCGATCTGACGGCGGCTCGGGAGATCTTCGTCATCGTCTGCCTGGGCCGCATGGGCCGGCTGGTGCGGGAGCTGGACTTGCCGGGCTCCTCACCCGGCCCGAGGGACCGGCGGGGGCAGCCCCCCTAGCGGTGCAGCCGCCGGATGCGCCGAAGCTCGCGCAGATTCCGCAGACTGCCGGAGACGGGCCGGAAGCGGCTGTCGGGGTCGTCCCGCCAGCACACCGGGATGCGCGCGATGGAATAGCCCGCCTGTGTCGCCAGCAGCAGGATCTCCACGTCGAACATGTAGCCGTCGACCCGGGCCGACTCGAAGAGCCCGCGCATGACGGGAGCGCGGAAGAACTTGAAACCGCACTGGGTGTCCGGGAGCTCCCCGAGGCCCAGCCACCATCGCGTCAGGCGCCGGAACTGGGCCGAGCCCCACTCCCGGTAGGGACGGCGCGGGGTCTGGATGTCGGACCCGGGGAGCGTGCGGTCCCCGATCGCGATATCCGTTCCGGTGGACAGTACCCGGAGAACCTCGTCGAGAGCGGCCGCGTCGGTCTTGTCGTCGGCATCGATGAAGCCCACCACCCGGCCCCGGGCGGCCTCGAGGCCCAAACGGACGGCGGCGCCCTTGCCCCGGTTCCGGTCCGACCGGAGGCAGCGCAGCTCCGGCCGAGCCGCAGCGGCCTCTTCCACTGCCTCCGACGTGCCGTCATCGCTGCCATCGTCGATGACGATGATTTCGTGCTCCCAAGGCCTCGAGGCCAGGAAGGCCCGCAGCCGGTCGATGGTGCCAACGATGCGGCGGCGCTCGTTGAAGGCGGGGATCAGTACGCTCAGGTCCATGCCGGAAGCACGAAGCAGGACCACACGCCGGGACGGCGCCTTCGGGTGGCAGGGCCGATCCCCCAGGCTCTATACTCTCGGAAACCGGACGAGGGGGCCATGAGCGAAGAGACGGTATTCGACCGGATCCTGAGTGGAGGGATCTCCGCCGACATGGTGTACGAGGACGAGCACTGCGTCGCCTTCCGCGACATCAACCCCCAGGCGCCCGTCCACGTGCTGGTCATCCCGCGCCGCAAGATCACCGGCCTGCAGGCGGTGGAGCCGGCCGATGCCTGCCTCCTAGGGCAGCTGATGGCGGCCGCCTGCGCCGTCGCCCGGCAGGAGGGGGTCCGGGAGAGCGGATTTCGATGTGTGATCAACGCCGGCGCCCAGGGAGGACAGGAGGTGCCCTATCTCCACGTGCACCTGCTGGGGGGAAGACAGCTTGGGTGGCCGCCGGGGTAACGGCTCCGGGAGCTCGTCGGAACTGTGTGGCGTCAGTCGCGCCGGATCAGGACGATGCCGTTGGCAGCGCCTGGCACGGCACCCTTGATGAACAGAAGGTTGCGCTCCCCGTCGACGCGGACGATCTGCAGGCCCCGGGTGGTGACCCTGCGGTCCCCCATGTGGCCGGGCATCTTCTTGCCCTTCCACACCTTGCCGGGCGTCGTTCCCTGGCCGATGGCGCCGGGGTGCCGCACGCGGTCGGGCGTACCGTGAGAGGTGTTCTTGCCGCGGAAGCCGTAGCGCTTGACGACGCCGGCGAAGCCCTTGCCCTTGGATCGGCCGGTGACCTTGACCGTGTCGCCCGCCTCGAACTGGGAGACGTCCAGCACCTGACCGACCTCGAATTCCGCCTCCACCCCTTCGGTGCGGACCTCTCGCAGGTGCCGGTGGGGGGCCACGCCGGCCTTGGCGAAGCGGCCGCCGGCCGGCTTGTTCCGCTTGCGCGCGGGTACCTCCTCGAAAGCGAGCTGCACGGCCGCGTACCCGTCCCTGTCGGGCGACTTGACCTGGACAACGGGGCAGGCTCCCGCGGCGACGACCGTCACCGGGACCAACTCCTGCCGATCGTTGTACATCTGGGTCATGCCCAGCTTCTTGCCGATCAAACCGGCCATCTGGCTATCCTCGTCCACTTGTTCCCGCGGGATCGGCTGGGCCCACCGCACGGGCCTCTTGGCTTCTCGGATTGAAACATGAAAAGGTAGGAAGCGCCCACCACCTTGGCAATATCGTCCGATCCGCGGGCGCCGCTGGATGCCGTCCTCCGCGGAGGGGCCCTCGGGGACTTCGTCCTGACTTTGCCCGCCATCGCCGCTCTGCGAGAATCGGGAGACGAGGGGATGCTGATCATCGGCGATCCCTCCCGCGCCCCTCTGGCTTCACCGACGGGGATCGTCAGCGACGATTCCGCAGCCTGGTCCCGCCTCTACGCCGGCGGCCCTCCGGAGCCGTCCCTGCGTCGGCGGTTCGCCGGTTGCCGGCGCCTGCTCGCCTACGTCCCCGGCGGCGAGGCGTCCGCTCCCGGCCTGGTGGCCTCTCTGCGCCAGTTGGCCGCCAAGGTGGTCGTCGCCGATCCCCTCCCTGCCGAGGGGGGAGGCATCCACATGGCCTCCCACTTGTCGCGCCCCCTCGCGGAGTTCGGCATCCGGCCGCCCGACGCTCCCCTGCCCCGCGTCGACGTGCCCCCCCGAACCCGGAGGCGGGGTCCGGTGGTCGTCCACCCCGGCAGCGGGAGCCTTGACAAGTGCTGGCCGGTCCCGCGCTTCGCGAGGGTTCTCGAGTGGATCTCGCGCCGGGTTCCCGCCGTCGTGCTGTGGGGACCCGCCGAGGAGGCCCGTCGAGAGCAGCTCGACCACTTCCTGCCTCTGAATCGCCTCTCCCCCGCAACGCCCGTCGAGCTGGCACAGGCCCTGGCCGGCGCCCGCCTGTACATCGGCAACGACTCGGGACCCGGTCATCTCGCGGCGGCGGTGGGCACACCCACCATCTCTCTCTTCGGACCCACCGATCCCTCTCTATGGCGGCCGTTGGGCCCCCGGTCCACGGTGATCGAGGCGCCCGGGGCGCACATGGATTCCCTCGCCGTTGAGGAAGTCCTCCGCTCGGTGGAGGCGGAGCTGGCCCTGGACCCATGCTGAGATTCGGACACCGGAAGGCGGACGACCGGAAGCTGCGCACCCGGATGGTGAAGGATCAGCTGCGGCGCCGGGGGATCCGCGATGAAAGGGTCCTGTCCGCCTTCGAGCGAGTGCCCCGCCACGCCTTCGCTGACGGCGTGGATCTGGCGCGCTGCTACGGCGACCACCCCCTGCCGATCAGCTGCGGCCAGACCATGTCGCAGCCTTACGTCGTAGCCTACATGCTCGAGACGGCGGGGATTGGCGAGGACGACCGTGTCCTCGAGATCGGCGCTGGCTGCGGCTATCAGACGGCCCTGCTGGCGGAACTCGCCCACCAGGTCATGGCCCTGGAGTACCACGAAGAGCTGGCGACCCCGGCCCGCCACCGGCTCCACCGGCTCGGCTACGCCGGAGTCGATCTCCGGGTCGGTGACGGACACTTCGGCTGGCCGGGCGGCGGCGTCTTCGATGTCGTCATCGGCTCGGCGGCTGCGCCCCGCATCCCCGACCCCCTCCTCGCGCAACTGGCACCGGAAGGACGGCTGGTCATGCCACAGGGAGCCGGTACCGACCAGCAACTGGTTCTGGTCCGCAGGTGCTCCACCGGCTTCGACCAGCGACGGCTGCTGCCCGTGCGCTTCGTGCCCTTCCTGGGTGAGGGGTAGCTCCTCACTCCACGGCTTCGACGATCTCGATCATCACCCGTGCCGTCCCCTGCTTGACCATCTCCAGCTCCAGGGCCGCAGCGAAGGAGAGATCGAGGATCCGCCCCTCGATGTACGGTCCGCGATCGTTCACCTTGGCCACCACCCATCGGCCGTTCTCGAGATGGGTGACCTTCACCACCGTGCCCAGGGGAAGCACGCGATGGGCCGCGCTCACTTTGTACATGTTGAAGGTCTCGCCGTTGGCCGTCTTGCGACCGTGGAACTTCTTCCCGTAGTACGAGGCGATCCCGATCTGGTAGGCCTTGTCGGTGGAGATCTTGTCGAGGTCGACGGGATGGGCGGGGGCCTTGGGACGAATGACAGGCGGAGGCTTCTTGTTCCGGCCGCGGTCGCCGGGGGACTGTGCCTTCCTGGGACTGGCCGGTGCGGAGCCCGGTTGGCTGCGGTAGACGGGGGCTGGCGAGCAACCGTCGAGCAGGATGACGAGGGTGAGGGCGGCGATGTAGCGTGCCATTGGGTCTCGCCAGGAACACTCAGAGCCTGAGCGTGCCCACCAGGCTCTCCACTCGGTCCACATCCTCCTGCCGGCAGTACTCCTCGATGCCATCGACGATCCCGTCCGCGGCGGCGGGCTCGACGAAGGTGGCGGTCCCGACCTGGACCGCCGTCGCTCCGGCGACGATGAACTCGAGAGCGTCGGTGGCGTTTGAGATGCCCCCGAGGCCCATGATCGGCAGATCCACGGACTGCCTCACCCTGTGCACCATCGCCAGGGCCACCGGCTTGATCGCCGGGCCGGAGAGCCCTCCCGTCACGTTGGCGAGAAAGGGGCGGCGCGATGGCAGGTCGACGGCCATGCCCAGAAGGGTGTTGATCATCGACAGGCCGTCCGCTCCCGCATCCGCCACGGCCCGGGCGATGGCGGAGATGTCGGTCACATTCGGCGTGAGCTTGGCCACCACCGGCCGCCTCGTCGAGTCGCGCACGGAGGCTATCACCTCGGCCGAGGCCCTGGGACTGCAGCCGAAGAGCATGCCCCCGTCCTTCATGTTTGGAGAGGAGATGTTGACCTCGATAGCGGCGATCCCCTCCGCTTCGTCGAGCCTGGCGGCCATCTGCCCGTGAAGCCGGGGCGTGGGCGCGGCAATGTTGACGATGACCCGCGTGTCGAGCCGGGAGAGGAAGGGCCACTTGTCGGACAGGAAGGCCTCCAGCCCCGGGTTCTGCAAGCCGATGGAATTGAGCATTCCCGCCGGCGTCTCCACGACGCGGGGCGGCGGATTCCCGGAGCGCGGTTCAGGTGTGATCGTCTTGGTGACGATGCCCCCGAGGCGCGCCAGGTCGATGAATGGCGTGAGCTCATCTCCGTACCCGCAGGTGCCGGATGCGAGGACCACCGGGTTGCGCAACTCGATGCCGGCGAAGGTCGTCTTCAGGTCGACCATTCCCTCACCACTCGACGGTTCGGGCGTCGTACACGGGCCCGTCAACACAGACCCGACTGTACCGATGATAAGGATCGAGCCCGTTTTCGGCTCGCCCCACCACGCAGCCCACGCAGACGCCGAAGCCACAGGCCATGTACTCCTCCAGGGAGGCGTAACAGCGAACCCCGAGGTCCGCACAGATGCGGGCCACGGAGGCCATCATGGGATGTGGTCCGCAGGTGTAGACCGTGGGCTTCGGAGCCGCCAGAGCCTGAACGAGCAGGTCCGTGACCCGCCCGGGGTGGCCCAGCGAGCCATCGTCCGTCGCCCGCAGGAAGCTTGCCGCCGCGGGGTGGAACAGCTCCTCGGGCAGGTGCCGCTCGGCACTCCGGGCGCCCGCCAGGAGGAGGACATGGCGGCCCTCCTCGCGAAGGCGCCGGCCGAGGAACAGCAGCGGCGGCAGACCGATCCCCCCTCCCACGAGTAGCGCGGTACCCTCGCCCTCAAGCAACGGGAATCGATTGCCCAGGGGCCCGAGGCAGCCGATCGTCTCCCCCTCGGGCAGCCGCGACAGAACCCTCGTCTTGGGGCCGACCCGGTCGTAGAGGACGTCCACCGTCCCCTCCGCCGCGTCGACTCCGGCCACGCTCATGGGTATGCGGAGGTATGGCGAGAGCAGGCCGGGCCGGGGCTGCAGCTGCAGGAACTGCCCCGGATGAGCCTCCACCGCCGCCCCGGGTACCTCGAGGCGGGAAAGGAAGAACCCCGCCGCCACCTCGACGGTCTCCCGCAGGCGTGCCGGAGCGTCCACGGGAGGGCGGAACGGGGCCGTCACTCCGCGCCCGAGTCCGGCTGCTCCACCCCGGACATCGGTGGAGCCGCGGCCTCTCCGGCAACGTCCTTCCCGGCCGCCACGAGCGGCGGCTCCTCTGCCGGGCGGCCCCCTGAGGGCGGGGTCCGGTCCTCCCCCGCCTCCGGGAGAGGCGGCGCCATGGAGACCTCCACTTCCACCCAGGCGCGAACCGGCCTCTCGTCCACCCCTTCCGCGGGGTAGAAGGTGTAGCCTCCGACGGCGGCGAGGGCCGCCGCGGCGAAGGGCTCGTCTCCCCGATAGAGGGAGATCTCTTCGGCCTTTCCGGTCTCCGACACCAGCACGTCGACGAGAACGGTGCTCGAATCCGTCTGCCCCGGCGGGTACTCCGGCGGGGGGGTGGAGCGTACCATGGGAGGCTCGGCGACACCGAAGTAGCGCAGGGGCATCTCCAGATGCTCATCCTCCGGCTCGAGCTCCAGCCGCTCCAACTGGTCGATGTCGAGGGGTTCGGACTCCGCCGTGTCGAGTCCGGGAAACCGGAGCAGCAGCTCGCCGACACCGGCCGACTCCCGGTCCCTGCGGAGGATGGTGCGGAGATAGCTGTTGGCCGAGTCCGCCTGGCCCCGCCGCACGTGGTAGGCGAAGAGCCGGTAATGAGGGAGGATGGACCTGGATCTCTGCTTCAGGGCCCGGCGCATGTAGTCGACGGCGTCCTCCAGGTATCCCTGGCGCCAGTTGCCCTCCCCCAGGCCGACGACGGGCTCGGTGTTGGCGGTCTGCATCTCGTCGAGACTGAGCTCGAACAGCTCCCGGGCGGTGCTGAAGTCCCCCCGGCGCACGGCGCGCATGCCGAAACCCACGTGGTTCTTCGCCCTCGAAACGGAATCCTCGATCACCGGCTCGACACCGACCAGGAGGAGGTGGTCTCCCGGACCGGTGCCCTCCCTCAGGCTCCTCAACTCGCGCTCGAGGCGGTCCACCACTCCGTCCCGTTCGGCCTGTCGCCGGCGTTGGACCAGATCGGCGTGCCTGGTCCCCGGATAGTGGGCAAGGACCGAGTCGTACCTCCCCGCGGCACCCGTGGAGTCCCCCTGGAGATTCTCGGCGGCCCAGGCGGCCAGGAAGATCGCCCGCCCGGAGACCTTTGTCCCAGGATAGGCGCCGGCCAGCTCATCCAGCCGGGGAACCCAGCGAGCCGGCTCATCCGGGAAGTCCAGACGCATCCGCTCGATATCGTCGAAGATCCGGGCCGCCTGCTCCTCCGCCGACGCCTGCGCCGCCAGTCCGAGATACCGCCGCGCGGCGCTGGCGTGCTCCGTGGCCGGATGGCCGGCCACCAGGCGCTCGAGGACAGGCCGGGCCGCCACCGTGTCCGCCTTCTGCTCGATGTGGGTCCACGCCAGGTTGTAGAGGGCCCTGGGAATCTCGCGGGACCCGGGAAAGCGGTCGGCGATGGCCTGGTAGAGCACCGCCGCCGAATCGGGGAGCCCCAGGCGGTCGCGGTAGACTTCGGCGGCCGAGAACAGGTTGTCCATGAGGGTTGGCGGCCGGTCCGCGCCAGGCCGGCGCGCCTGCAGCAGCCGCCGGCGCCTTTCCCGGGCCCTCTCCTCGGCCCCCGGGCCTTCCTCCAGGGGCGGGCGGGCCACGAGCGGCACCCACCCGCCGAGGGAATCCCGGGCCACCACGTAGCCCTCAAGCCCAAGAGGGTCCTCCGGCTCTTGCGGCTCCGGAGGCGAAGCCTGGACGGCGGTGGAATCGGCGTCGGCACCATGGGGAATCGTCGCGGCGGAGCTGTCTGCCCCGGCGGTCGACCGAGCCGCCGCGAGCAGGCTGTCCACGGCAGTCCCTGCCCGGGCCTCCGTGGCGACACTGTCCATCGCACCCGTCCGGATCGAGCTGGTGGAGATCTCGGGTCCTCCGGCCCCGGCGGCAGTCGAGGCGGCGGGCATGGCGGCGGCGGCAACCGTCGTATCCGGCCCCGTCGAGGCGTCCGTCACCGGTCCTCGACTGGCGCGGGGGTCCGCGGGAAGGACGTCGGGCGCCGGGGCTGCCTCCGTGCCGGGCCGCGCTCGTACCGAATCCGGAGCCGTGGCCGCACCGACGGCAGCCATGGAGTCCGCCTTGCCGGGCTCCGCTTGCAGCGAATCGACGGCCGGGCCCATGGGCAGGGCCGCGGCCGTGGAGTCCGCCCGGTAGATCTCGTCGAGCAGAGCGTCCAGCCGATCCGTGGTCTGGAGCATCACCCCGGCCAGTGAGTCACCCTCGGACCCTCGGCGCTCCTGGCCCACCTCCCTGAAGTACTCCTGGGCCTGCTGCCGGTCGCCGCGGTCCTGCAGGTAGACCAGGCCCGTCTGGTAGAGCGCCATGGCGGACACCCCGGTGCCCGGGAAGTCGTTGCGCACACGCTCGAACTCGTCCAGCGCCGCCGAGGGAGCTCCGCTCTCCCGGTGGTAGCGGCCTATCAGGATCCGCGTCTCCCCCTCCCAGGGGCGGAATCGCCCTTCCCGGAGCAGGGACCGGTAGGCTTCGAGGGCGGCAGCCGATGCGCCCTGGTGGTAGAGCACGAGGCCGCGATTCAGGCGGGCCCGGTACTGCACCGAGTCCGCCCGAGCCTCGTCGATGGCACGCTCGTAGGCGACGGCGGCGCTGTCGAGATCGTTCGGACCGCCCAGGGAGAGGTGGGCGTTGCCGATCCGCAGCCACAACCGGTCGGACAGAGGGGTCCTGGGGAAAGCCCCGAGACTCGTCCGGTAGTCCTGGATGGCGGCCCTCAGGTCCCCCCCCGCGAAGGCCATGTCGCCGAGCTCCATACCGGCGCGGCCGCCGACGTCGCTGCCCTCCAGGATCAGGGCGGTGAAGAGGGCCCGGGCCTCTCCCACCTCGCCCTGCTCGCGCAGGCATCGCGCCCGCCAGAGCCGGGCCCGGTCGACGTACTCGCTGTCGGGGAAGTTCCGCTCGAGATCCTCGAACGACCTGGCTCCGTAGGCGTAGTCCCGCTGCCAGTAGAGCGCCCGGCCGGCGAGGAACATGGCGTCGTCGACGAGCTCGCTGTCGGGGTACTTCTCCAGAACGATCGAGGCCTTGCGAACGGCCTTGTCGTACAGGCCCTGGTAGCTGCCGCCCCGCCTCCCGCGGCCGGACGGCCGGCCCGCCTCCGAGCCCGCGCGCTCCTCTTCCACCTCGGCGCGGGCCTTCTCGGCCTGCCGAAAGAACTTCTCGGCGTTGTAGTAGGTGTTGAAGTAGACGCACGACGCACTCGACGTGAGGACCAGTCCCGCCGCCAGGGCCAGGTGGACCGGCCGCCGGTCAGCCACCGTGGTAGTCCTGCAGCGCCCGGACCGATATGGCGGTGCGCAGCAGGGCCTCGATGCCGTCGGCGGCGGCCTCCGCGCCGGCCAGGGTCGTCGTGTAGGGCACGCCGTTCATGATCGCCGCCTGGCGGACGTAGGCGTCGTCATACTGGCTCTGCTCGTCTTCGGGGGAATTGATGACCAGGGCGACCTCCCGGCCCCGGATCGCGTCCTCCACGTGGGGGTGCCCTTCATGGATCTTCAGGATCTTCTCCGCCTCGATCCCGTGACGCTCGAGATGGATTCGGGTGCCCGCCGTGGCCACGAGTTCGAATCCGGCGGCGCTCAGTCGGCGCGCCACGTCGACGATGCCCGCCTTGTCGCGGTCGTTGACGCTGATGAAGACCCGCCCCCTGGAAGGCAGCATCGACCCGGCCCCCATCTGGGCCTTGAGGAAGGCCTCGCCGAACTCGGCGCCGATCCCCATGACCTCGCCGGTGGACTTCATCTCGGGACCGAGGATGCCATCGGCCCCGGGGAACTTGCTGAAGGGCAGGACCGCCTCCTTCACGGAGATGTGAACGGGCGCCGGCGCGTCGGCGAATCCCTGCTCGCGCAGGCTGCGTCCGACCATGACGCGGGCGGCGATCTTCGCGAGGGGACGGCCCGTGGCCTTGCTCACGAAGGGGACCGTGCGCGAGGCCCGGGGATTGACCTCGAGGACGTGGACGAGATCCTGGTGGATGGCGTACTGCACGTTCATCAGTCCCTTCACATCGAGGGCCCTTGCCAGGTCCCGCGTGTGGTCCTCGAGGGCTCGCAGGTGGTCCGGCGCGATATCGTGCGGCGGCAGGACGCAGGCCGAGTCGCCGGAGTGGACGCCGGCGTGCTCGATGTGCTGCATGACGCCGCCGATCAGCACGTCGCCGTCGGCGTCGGCCACCGCGTCGACGTCGAACTCCCGGGCCCCTTCGAGAAAACGATCGATCAGCACCGGATGTTCCGGTGAGGCGGAGATCGCCGAGGTGATGTACGACTCCAGGCGGGCCTCGTCGTAGACGGTGACCATGGCCCGCCCACCGAGGACGTAGGAGGGCCGCACGAGGACGGGGTAGCCGATGCGCTCGGCGATCTCCCGCGCCTCGGGGAGGGAGCGGGCCATGCCGTTTTCCGGCTGGCGGATCCCCAGCCGGCGCAGCAGGTTGCCGAAGTGCTCGCGATCCTCCGCCAAGTCGATGCTGCGCGGCGACGTGCCGATGACGGGGACGCCGTTGGCCTCCAGCTCGAGAGCCAGATTGAGGGGAGTCTGCCCGCCGAACTGGACGATGACGCCCTCGGGCCGCTCGTGCTCGACGATGTGGAGGACGTCCTCGACTGTGAGGGGCTCGAAGTAGAGCTTGTCCGCCGTGTCGTAGTCGGTGCTCACCGTCTCCGGGTTGGAGTTGACCATGATCGTCTCGAAGCCGTCCTCGCGGAGGGCGAAGCAGGCGTGGACGCAGCAGTAGTCGAACTCGATTCCCTGGCCGATCCGGTTGGGCCCGCCCCCGAGGATCATCACCTTGCGGCGCCCGGACCGGGCCTCCGACTCGTTCTCCCGTTCGTACGTGGAATAATGGTACGGCGTGTGGGCCTCGAACTCGGCGGCGCAGGTGTCGACGGTCTTGAACACGGGGCGCACGCCCTGCTCCCGTCGCGCCTCCCGGACCTGCGACTCGGTGCGCCCCGCCAGGTAACCCAGTTGGCGGTCGCTGAAGCCCAGGGCCTTGGCCGCCCGCAGACGCTCCCCGTCCCCAAGGAGCCCCTCTCGCGCCTGCCGCAGCTCGCCCTCGGCCTGGAAGATCTCGGCCAGGCGGTCGATGAACCAGGGATCGATGCGGCTGAGGCGATGGATCTCTTCGGGGGCGAAGCCCTTGTGCAGGGCGGCATTGAGATGGAAAAGCCTCTGCGAGCTCGGACGGGCCAGGTGGCCGCGGATCTCGGCGTCCGGAATCTCCAGGGTTTCCTCGACTTGGCCGTCAGCGCCCCAGCCTCCCCGGCCGATCTCCAGCGACCGCAGGCCCTTCTGGAAGGACTCCGCAAAGGTGCGGCCCACGGCCATCGTCTCTCCCACCGAGCGCATCTGGGTGTCGAGGGCGTCCGGCGTGGATGGGAACTTCTCGAAGGCCCACCGCGGAATCTTGGTCACCACGTAGTCGATGGTGGGCTCGAAGGAGGCGGGCGTCTCCCGGGTGATGTCGTTGGGGATCTCGTCGAGGGTGTACCCCACGGCCAGCTTGGCGGCGATCTTGGCGATGGGGAAGCCCGTGGCCTTGGACGCCAGGGCGGAGCTGCGCGAGACCCGGGGATTCATCTCGATGACCACCATGCGGCCCGTCTCCGGGTCGACGGCGAACTGGATGTTCGACCCGCCCGTGTCGACGCCGATCTTCCGGATGACCCGGATGGCGGCATCGCGCATGGCCTGGTACTCCTTGTCGGACAAGGTCTGCGCCGGAGCGACAGTGATCGAATCGCCCGTGTGCACCCCCATGGGATCGAGATTCTCGATGGAGCAGATGATGACGACATTGTCGTTCAGGTCGCGCATCACCTCGAGCTCGAACTCCTTCCAGCCGAGAACGGACTCCTCTATCAGGACCTCCGCAATCGGACTCAGATCGAGGCCCCGCCTGACGATGCGCTCGAACTCCTGCGCGTCGTGCGCGATCCCGCCACCCGACCCGCCCAGGGTGTAGGAGGGCCGAATGATGGCAGGATAGCCCAGGCTGTCGACCAGTCCCGCGGCCTCTTCGACGGAGTGGACGAAATGCCCGGCGGGCATTTCCAGCCCCGACTCGTCCATCGCCTTCTTGAACAGCTCCCGATCCTCCGCCGTGCGGATCGCCTCGAGCCGGGCCCCGATCAGCTCCACGCCGTGCTCTTCGAGCACCCCGGACTCGGCAAGCTCCACCGCCCGGTTCAAAGCCGTCTGTCCGCCCACGGTGGGCAGGAGGGCATCCGGTCTCTCGATCTCGATGATCTCGGCGCAGGCCTCGGCGGTGATGGGCTCCACGTAGGTCCGGTGCGCCGTCTCCGGGTCGGTCATGATCGTGGCGGGATTGCTGTTGACGAGGACGATCTCGTAGCCCTCCTCGCGCAGGGCCTTGCAGGCCTGCGTGCCGGAGTAGTCGAACTCACAGGCCTGGCCGATGACGATCGGACCGGAACCGATGAGCATGATCTTGTGCAGGTCGTCTCGACGAGGCATGCTCGGGGGTCACCCCATCCGTGGGTACGCAGGCAACAGATGGTCGGTCGGGGAAAGGTCGGCCAGTGCCGGGACAGGCCAAGCCGGATATGGCGAGAGCAGGAGCACCCTGGGCACGCCTGCTCGAAGACTCGACTGCACTGCGCCGGGCCGCAGGACCTGAGGAGACCTGCGCACCATCGCCCGCCTAGTCCTGCATGAGTCCCAACCAGACCAGCAGGATGATCAGGGCGATGGTCGCCGCGTATCCCAGCCGAAGAAACCGATCGCGGAGCAGGGCCCCGTCGATGGACCCGGATGCCGGCCACCGCAGGGGGCGGAAGGCCGCCCGGTCTCTCGGAGGCTCCTCGCCGTCGCTCTGGAACCGGTGCGCATCGATCAGGCGCACGAGGGAAGGATCGTGCTCGGCGATAGCGCGCAGGATCGACCGCTTGCGGCGCGCCACCCTCTCGGAGAGCTCCTTCGAGGACGCTGCCCGCCCCTCCTCTGCCGGCTCTTCGACATCGCCCACCGGAACCTCGCCCGGGCCTCCCTCGGCCCGGCCCGCGATGAGCACGGTCTGCTCGTGGGCCAAGCTCTCGGAGAGCTCGCTGACGACCGCTCGATCCTTGACGTTTTCCTGGATGACGGCGAAGCAGGCGTCGATGAAGCGCTTGAAATCCTGCCGGATCTCGTGCTCGGAAAGGCCGAGGAGGTACGACTCCTCGATCATCTCCTCGATCGCCTCTTTGACCTTCGACGACATATCCTGAACCTGCCCCGGGCGGAGAAAACCGGTGGTCCGGAGGCTCATTGACAAAGGGCGGCCCCGAACGCGGGGCAGGGCGGATCTCTACCGGCAACAACAGCCGGTTACGTTACTCGATCCCTCCGGGAGTGTCAAGAAACGGCCCTCTGGCCGGTGACCTCCAGCATGGCTGGCGGGATCCGCTCGGCGAGATCCGTGGCTCGCATCGACCAGGGCCCCAGCCGATCGCGCGCGAGGTCGCCGGCGAGGCCGTGAACGAAGACGGCACAGGCCGCCGCCGCCAAGGACCCGGCCCCCTGGGCGAGGAAGCCCGCCACCAGTCCGGTAAGCACATCCCCCGACCCCGCCGTGGCCATTCCGTCGTTGCCCGTGGGATTGACGAAGGTGTTCCCGTCGGGAGCGGCGACCACGGTGGGCGCCCCCTTGAGCACGAGAACCACCGATCGGGAGACGGCGAAATCCGCGGCCAGGCCAAGGGGCTCCTCCGCGACCCGGGCGGGGTCGCAGCCGCTGAGCCGCTGGAACTCCCCCGCATGAGGGGTCAGCACCCTCTCCGCCTCGGGCAGCGGTCCTCCCCCCGAGAGGGCGTAGAGCGCGTCGGCGTCGATCACCGCCGGGGGGAGATCGGGACGCGACAGCAGGCGCCGCACCAGCTCGACGGTCTCGCGGTGGCGGCCGAGGCCGGGGCCGATGGCCAGGGCCTGGGCCCTGTCCAGGAGACGCTCCACCTCCCCGAGGGCCCTCAGCGACAGGCAGCGCGACCGGCGCACCTCGGGAAGGGGCCGGGTCATCACCTCCGTCAACTTGGTCTCCAGGATGTCGTGCAGGCTCGCCGGGGCGCCGAGCCGCACCCGCCCGGCCCCCGCCCTCAGCGCCGCGTCGGCCGTCAGGCAGGCGGCCCCCGTCATCCCCTCGGAGCCGGCCACCACGGTGACGGCCCCGCAGGAGCCCTTGTGGGCCACCGGGGACCGCCGCGGCAGGAGCCCGGCGATCCCCTCCCGGGTCAACAGATGGGTGGTGGCCGGGCAGCGGGCGATGGCGGCATCCGGGAAACCGATGTCAACCAGTTCCAGGGCTCCGCAATGGGCCCGTCCCGGGTGGAAGAGGTGGCCCACCTTCACCAGCCCGAAGGTGACTGTCAGCGCTGCCCTCACGCACGCGCCCGCCACCTCGCCCGTGTCCGCCTGGAGGCCGGAGGGCAGGTCGACGGCCACCACCGGCCGGCCGCAGTCGTTGATGGCGTCGATGGTCCGCGCCTCCGTCGGCCGGGGCCGGCCCCGCAGGCCGGTTCCCAGCAGGGCGTCCACCACGATGTCGGACTCGCCAAGGGCGGCCGTCAGGTCGTCCGGCGACGGCTGGACCACGGGGCCGGCCCGCGCTTCGAGCCGCTCGAGGTGATGGCCGGCATCTCCGGTGATCTGCTCCCGGGGCGCGGCGAGGTAGACGGCCGCGGGGACGCCCGCCTGCGCCAGGCGCCGCCCGACGACGAAGCCGTCGCCGCCGTTGTTTCCCTTGCCGCAGACGACGGCGACGCGCAGATCCTCCAGGCCGGACCAGCGCTCCTCCAGGATCCGCACGACGCCGGCCCCGGCCCGCTCCATCAACTCCGCTCCCGGCACACCCATCTCGATCGACAGGCGGTCGATGTCCGACATCTGCCCGCCGGTCACCAGCTTGGGGAATTCGATGGAGGCCAGGCTCATGCAGACTCAGTCGTGAGTGATACCGCGGACCAGGAAGTCGGCATAGGTCCTGGCCGTCTGCGCCAGGTCCCGGAGGCTCACCCTCTCGTCGGCGCCATGGGCCCGCTCGCCGTTCACCCCGTAGCCGATCCCGGGCAAGCCCGCGTCGACGAAGTAGTGAAGGTCGGTGAATCCCGTGGTCACCCGGTACTCGACGGCGTGGCGGCGGACGGCGCGCACGCTGCGGGCGAAGGATCTGGGCAAGACCCCGTCGTCACCGACGACGCAGGGCTCGATCCGCAGCAGCGGCCGCACCCGGTGGCGGGCCTCCGCCCGCGCGGCGGCCCTCGCCAGGGCCTCGACCAGCTCCGCCTCCGCGTCGGCCAGCCGCTCTCCGGGCAGGAGGCGGCGGTCGATGGTGAAGGCCGCCTTGCCGGGAACGGTGTTCACCTTCTGGTCCAGGCCGCCGCGGAAGACCCCCCCCACGTTGATGGTCGGTTGCCGGTTCCGTCCGTCGGGCCCCTCCCAGCCGCGGGAGGGGTTGCCGAGCCGACGCTTGATCGAGCGCAGGTCGTGGACCATCCCCGCCATCTTCTCGAAGGCGTTGACGCCCCGCTCGGGGCTGGAGGCGTGAGCCGACCGGCCCGCGACCTCCACCTCCAGCCACAGGACGCCGTTGTGGCCCAAGCCGACGCGGCTGCCCGAGGCGCCTTCGCACTCCACGGCGTAGTCGGCGTCGACGAGCCCCCTCTTGACGATCCAGCCGGCCCCCAGGGCCCCGCCCGTCTCCTCGTCCGCAGTGAAGGAGACCTCGACGTTCACCGCCGGATCGACGCGCGTATGTCGGAGGGACTGCAGGGCGCCCAGCAGGGCCGCGATCGACCCTTTCATGTCGCCGGCGCCGCGGCCGTACAGCCAGCCGCCCCGGGAGACCCCTTCGAAGGGGGCCGCCGCCGACCACTCGGCGGCGGCCACGGGCACGACATCGTAGTGGGCGTTGAAATGGATGGTCTCGTCGGCTCCGGTGTCCCAACGGGCGACGAGATTGTACCTCGGGTAGTCGGAATCGACGCCGGCGGCCTCCACCTCTGCGTCCGGTACCCGGTGAACCACGGGACCCATGCCCAGAGCCCCCAGGCGGTCTCGCAGGTGCTCGACCATCGGCCGGTACCCCTCCCCCGGGGGATTGACGGTGGCCATCCTCACCATCTTGCGCAGGTCTCGCGCCAGGGCGGCGCGGCGCTGATCGAGGTGTTCCAGGGGATTCACGTCTTCCCTTCCTCCCGAAGCCGGGTGGAACTCACGTCCAGGCGGAACTCGGACTCGGGGATCTCCTCGAGGAGGTCGGCGAAGCCCTCCGGTACTCGGACATCGCCGAGTCCGCGGTATTCGCCCTCCCAGACCCTTCCCGAGACCAGGAAGCGAACCCCGAGGTGGCCAAGCTCCCGCAAGGCCCGGTCCATGTCGTCGCGGTGGCCGCCGTAGTACCCGGGCTCGAACAGGCGCACCGCCGTGTCGAAGCCGATGGCGAACCAGCAGCCGGGGAAGAGTCGGGCCTTGCCCAGGAAGGTCGGCTCACGAGTCAGCAGAAGTCTCCTGTCCCCCCGGGCCTGGCCGGCCCGCTCCAGGATCTGGCGGTACGCCAGCGGCCTCTTGTCCACGTTCTCCACGGAGATCTCGAAGCAGGCTCTCCGGCCGCTGAGCCGCTCCGCCGCCTCGGCGAGACCGAAGTGACCGGCGTGGAAGGGGTTGAAGGACCCGGCCACCAGGATCATTCCCTCGCCCGGCACCGCGGGTCGTCCGGAACCGCCGGAGGCCTCCATCTCCACCGCCTCCAGCCGGCCCCCCAGCAAGCCCTCCAGCGCCTCGTCGACGGCCGCCTCGGAGTCCTCCACCCGGACCCAGGAAGGCAGGACCGGTCCGCCGGCGGCATCTGCTTCGGCACCCGAGGCGGCGGCGCAGCGGGCGACGAGGACGGCGCTGAGAACCTCCTCCTGGGAGAGCCGGTCCGCGGCCCCCGGGTCGAACCGGAGGCTGGCAAAGCAGTAGGCGAGGGGTCCCCGGGCGCACACGAAGGCCCGGTCCCGCCCCTTGCGCACCCGGTCGGTGGCCAGTGCGGCAGTGGCCCCGGCGCCGACGGCCCCTTCATGCCGGGCCAGACGCCGGGCACGGGCCCTGGCCCTTGCGGCCAGAAGCCGGGCGGTCTCCTCCCGGACCCGGTGCGGGCCCGGTCTGCCGAGAAACTCGGCGATCGCCTCCGGGAGATACGGGACCTGGGCCTCGACCAGGGCGCGCGAGGCACCGGGATGATTGAGCAACCAGCTCACCCCTCGGGATCCTCCGCCGGTGACGGCGACGGCCAGGGGCCTGCCGGCCGCCAGGATGGCCTCCACCCTGTCCCAGGCCCAGGACTCGAGGGCCGACTCGGTCACAGGAGGCCGAGGAAGTCGATCACGCCGCGCACCCCCCAGGCGGTGAGAAAGAGGCCGCTCAGGACGTTGAGGATCAGCAGGGTTCGGCCCATGCGCAGAGCCGGCGGCAGACGCGTCCGGTCGGTCCACACCATCAGCAGGCACCAGAGGCCGCAGGTGAGCACGCCGCCGAAGATCGCGGCGGGTGTCACGATCTGCACCGGATTGCCGCCGAGCCACATGATGGAGACCCCGCCGATCCCGCAGTAGGCCACGACCCATGGCCGCAGCCGCCGGAGCGGCATCTGGCGCACCCTGGCCGAAAGGGGCCGCAGACACTCGTGGGTGGTGCGCACGTAGAGCTCGTAGGCGCCGAGAATGGTGCCGAAGAAGGCGGTGAAGATGCCGGCCTGGTACACATATAGAAGTTTGGGATGCAGCCCGGTGAGAAAGGCGGCCTGCACCGAGAGAAGCTGCAGGCCCGAGGGCACGACCTGCCCCGGGTGCAGGAGCGCGGCGCCGAGGATCATGAAGGCCATGGTGAAGACCACGACGCAGAGAAAGCTGCCTCCCGTGTCGGCCAGGGGCGCCCGCAGCCAGGCCCGTGCGCGGCCGACGTTGGCTTCGTCCACGGGGATTGCGACTCCCCCCGACCCTCCCGGCGGACGCCGACCGAGAAGTCCCCATCCCTTTTCCCGAAGCATGCCGATGTAGCCGAAGTAGTCCTGCGTTCCGCCGCCGATCGCTCCGAGATAGGTCCCGAGCTCGAGCCAGGGAGAACGGCCGGCGATTGCCGGGTACTTGGCGCTCACCCAGGGCTGGTAGGCGGGAAGGGAAGGAACCAGGCTGCCTTGCAGGGCCGCCAGCCAGTCGGGGCGGCAGGCGAAGGTGGCCAGTAGGATGAAGAGGAGGAGGACACCGACGATCACCGTCTGGGTGCGCTCGAGGGCCCCGTAGCTCTGCACCAGGGTCAGGAGGATGGCGGCGCCGGCGAACAGGGTGCCCCAGACCCTGCCGTCCGACCAGAGGTCCGTTCCCCCTTCGAGCCCGCCGATCCAGACGACGAGGCCGCCGAGCATCTTGGGGAGTCCCGACAACCACAGGGGAAAGCACAGGATCGTCATCGCCGAGAGGAGGACCACCGCCCAGCCCTGGGGGCCGGGAAGGTACCTCCAGCTCTCGATCGGATGTTCCCCGGTGAGGGTCATGTACCGGGCGGCGGTGTAGACCTGGACGAACTTCATCAGCCCGCCCCCGATGAAGCACCACAGCAGGGCGTATCCGAAGAGGGCCCCCCCGCGCGAGGCGAAGACGGTCTCGCCGCTGCCGATGGTGACCGAGGCGATGATGGCGCCGGGTCCGAAGGAGCGCAGGAGGGCTCCCACCCTCCGGCCGGTCAGCTCCGCGGGGGGTTCGGGGTAACGGTTGTCCACGCGGGCAACGAAAGACGGGGATGGCGAAGGTTGTCAATCGCCCTCGTCCCTCGGCATATTCCCCGCCATGACCATCGATCGCGCCGTGATTCCGGTGGCCGGTCTCGGAACGCGGCTGCTGCCGACGACCAAGGCCGTGCCCAAGGAGATGCTCCCCGCGGGGCGCCTGCCGATCATCCACCACGTCGTGGAGGAGTTGATCGCCGCGGGGATCCGGCGGATCCTGTTCGTCAGCAGCCGCCAGAAAGGGGCGATCGAGAACCACTTCGACGACTACTCGTCGCTGCTGATGCACCTGGAGCTCGACGGCCGCGACGTCCGCGAGATGGGGCGTTTCGACTACCGCCAGCGCGGCATCGAGTTCCTCTTCACCCGCCAGCAGGTTCCCCTGGGCGAGACCAAGCCCCTGGGCACCGGAGACGCCGTCGCTTCGGCCGAGAGCTTCGTCGGCGGCTCCGACTTCGTCGTCGCCTACGGGGACAGCATCATCGCCTCCCCGAACCCTCCGGGCCTGGTGGAGCGGATGATCCGCTCCCACGAGGAGCACCGCTCCGCCTGCACCATCGGCGCCTGGGAGGTGACGCCGGAGATGGTGAGCCGGTACGGGATCCTGGTGCCCGCAGAGGATGGGGGGGACCCGGCGGACATCCGACTCGCCGACATCATCGAGAAGCCGGCCCCCGGCACCACCGACAGCCGCCTGGCGGTGAGCGCCCGCTACGTCTTCGCGCCGGAGGTCTTCGACAGGATCCGCGCCGTGGCGCCCTCCGAGACCGGGGAGATCTACCTCACCGATGCGATCCACCGCCTCATCGAGAACGGACGCGAGGTCCGCGCCGTGCGCCTCCGGGAGGACGAGACGCGTTACGACATCGGCAACCACTCCGCCTACTTCCGGACCTTCATCGACTACGCCCTGAGGGACCCGGAATGGGGGGAGGAAACGGCCGACTACCTCGCCAGGCGGCTGGCCGGCAGGTCCCACCGGACAGGTGGACTTGACGCCCCCCGGCGGGGCGGATGAACCGGGGCGAAGAGGCGCGGGAGGGGCCTTCAAGAATCCCGGCCCAGGGTGGTGCCGGAGGGCCTTTCGCCGTTGACAGCAACCCGCCCAGCCGTATCTTACGGCAACCTTAACGCACTGATTATCAAGAGCATAGGCCATCCGGGCCCGATTCGACGCGGGATCCCGGGGGCGGCATCCGAAGCAGGTGGCAGACATGAGCGAAGCCCCGGGCTGGAAGGATCGGCTGGAGGGTCAGATCTCCGAGGATCTCGGCCGCGAGATCGACATCTTCGAGACCGAGATCGAGTTGCGCAGGCAGGGCAAGATCGAGGAGGCCCTGTTCGCCGAGACGCGCCTGCGCCGCGGAGTTTACGGCCAGCGCTACGACAACGGCACCCGCTTCGACGGCCGGCAGACCCAGGAGCTGGTCTATCCGGAGGAGGAGACGAAGGGGCCCAACACCCTGTGGCATGCCCCGGGGATGCAGCGCATCAAGATCCCCTTCGGCGGTCTGACGACGAGGCAGATGGAGGTCCTCGCCGATCTCGCCGAGGAGTACTCGGACGCCATCATCCACATCACCACGCGGCAGGACGTGCAGCTGCACTACGTCCACATCGACGACACCGTCGACCTGATGCGGCGCCTCGCCGCCGTGGGCATCACCACCCGCGAGGCCTGCGGCAACTCGGTGCGCAACGTCACCGCCTGCCCTCTGGCCGGCGTCTGCAAGACCGAGACCTTCGATGTCACCCCCTACAGCCGGGCCTTGTCCAGGTTCCTCCTCGGCCATCCCGACGCCCAGGACTTCGGGCGCAAGGTCAAGATCGCCTTCAGCGGCTGCCGCCACGAGGCCTGCGGCCTGGTCAACATGCACGACATCGGCGGCATCGGCGTAACCCGCACCATCGACGGCAAAGTGCGGCGCGGCTTCGAGCTCTACGTCGGCGGCGGCCTCGGCGCCGTGCCCCACCAGGCGAAGCTCTTCGACGAGTTCGTGAGCGAGGAGGAGCTGCTGCCCCTGTGCCAGGCGATCGGCCGCGTCTTCGCCCGTCTCGGGGAAAAGCGCAACCGCGCCCGGGCGCGGCTGAAGTTCCTGGTGGCCAAGCTCGGGATCGACGAGTTCCGGCGCCTGGTCGTCGAAGAGCGCGGCAAGCTGCCCCACGACCCCCGCTGGACGGCCTACCTCGACCACCTCGGCGTCACCGACGAGGAGGCGCTGAACCCCGGCCGGTCCCTGAACGGGGCCGACCTGCCGGAAGGGTTCGAGGACTGGTACCGCACCAACGTCTACCACCAGCGCCAGTCCGGCCACGTGGTGGCCACCGTCCATCTGCCGCTGGGCGACCTGACCTCCGGCCAGTTGCGGGACCTGGCCGCCATCGCCCGGCGCTACGTGAAGGACACGATCCGCACCACGGTGGAGCAGAACATCGTCCTGCGCTGGGTGAGCGAGGCGGATCTTCCCGCCCTCTACGGAGAGTTGAAGTCCATCGGGCTGGCAGCCTCCGCGGCGGGCACCGTCGTGGACGTCACCGCCTGCCCCGGGACCGACACCTGCAAGCTCGGTATCGCCTCCTCCCGGGGGCTGGCCGGCGAGCTGCGCAACCGCCTCGGGGAGCGCTTCCACAGCCTCGACGAGGCCGTGCAAGGCATGCGCATCAAGGTCAGCGGCTGCTTCAATTCGTGCGGCCAGCACCATGTGGCCGACATCGGCTTCTACGGGATCAGCCGCAAGGTGAACGGCCTGACGGTCCCCCACTTCCAGGTGATCCTCGGCGGCCGCTGGCACGAGAACGCCGGCTCCTTCGGCCTGGCCATGGCCGCGGTGCCGTCCAAGAACATCCCTCTCGTCGTCGACCGTCTGACCGAGCGCTATGTCGAGGACCGACACGGCACCGAGTCCTTCCAGGACTACGTAGGCCGCGTCGGCAAGCGCCACGTCAAGTCGATGCTCGACGACCTGGCGAGGGTCCCCACCTACGAGGAGGACGCCTCCTTCTACCAGGATTGGGGGGATACGAGGGAGTTCACCATCGACGACATGGGCAAGGGAGAGTGCGCCGGCGAGGTCGTGCCCCTGGCGCACTTCGAGCTGACCGCCGCCGAGCGTGTCGTCTTCGAGGCCCAGATCATGCTCGAAGAGGGCGACCCGGCCACGGCCTACGCCTCCGCCTTCCAGGCCATGGTCCAGGCCGCCAGGGCCCTCGTGCGCACCGAGTGGCTCGATGTGGGTGAATCGGCCGACAGCGTGGTGCCCGAGTTCCGTACCCGTTTCGTCGACACCGAGTTGTTCTTCGACACCTACGCCAAGGACAAGTTCGCCCGTTATCTCTTCCGACTCCACGAGGATCCGAACCCGGAGCCGGGCAGGGACGACGCCCACCGGGCGATCGAGGAATCGCAGTTGTTCATCGAGGCCGCCTTCGCCTGCTTCAGCCGCATCTCCGACGCCGCCCAGGCCGAAGGAACGGCGGTGCCCGCCCGATGACCGTCGATCTGCAACGCCTGAACGTCAAGCTCTACCTGGAACCGGGGTGCCTGCTGTCTCCGGAGGAGACCTTCCGCGTCTTCAGCCAGTGGATTCCCGAGTCCGAGGACGAGGTCCTCATCGACGTCGCCGACTACAGCCATATCGACCGGGGGCCTCGAACAGTGCTCGTCGGACACGACGCCAACTACGTCCTCGACAACACCGACGGCCGCCCGGGTCTCCTCTACGGCCGCAAGACCGACACCAACGGTCCGGCGGCGGATCGACTGCGCAGCGCTTTCTCAGCCGCCCTGAAGGCCTGCCGCCGGCTCGAGGAACATCCCGACCTTGCCGGCAGGGCCCGGTTCCGCGGCTCCGAGGCCCTCCTCGTGGTGAACGACCGCCTGCGCGCCCCCAACACCGAGGAGACCTTGGAGACGCTGCGCCCCGAGCTCGACGAGTTTCTCGCCAGGCTCTATCCCGGCGGCCCCGCCCGGGTGCAGCGCGACCCGGACGAGCGCGAGCGCCTGACCCTTCGGATCGAGGCCCGGGATGACCTCCCCGTCGCCTCCCTGCTGGGCCGTCTCGATGCCTGAGGGCGTCAGCCCCGCCGGGCCTGTTCGACCGCTCCCCCCATCGAGTTGACAGTATTCCCGGGCCTCTCTATATAGGTCCGGTCGCGCCAGGCGTACCGCCGCGACGAGAGCGGATGACTTGGAGAGAGGATTCATGACCTACATCATCGCCGAACCGTGCATCGACGTGAAGGACAAGGCCTGCGTCGAGGTATGCCCGGTGGACTGCATCCATCCAGTGGACGGCGAGGGGGTTCCGATGCTCTACATCGACCCCGACGAATGCATCGATTGCGGGGCCTGCGAGCCGGAGTGCCCCGTGGAAGCGATCTTTGCCGAAGAGGACCTGCCGGAAGAGTGGAACAAGTACCTTGAGATCAACGCCGCGTATTTCCGGGACCAACAGTAGGATTCCTCACCGACTCCCACCCAACTTTCCAGCCCCCAAGGGCGGCGGCACCCGACGGTCCGCCGCCCCTTGATCTTCCATGGCCAGATCCCTCCCAAAAGGTAAGTCCACGCCGAAGCGAGCCTCCACCCGGTCCCGCCGGTCGAAGGCCGGGGCGGGATCGACCCGCTCCCCGGAGACACGGCAGGATCCCGACCTGCTGTGGTTCCTGTACCGGAAGATGGTCGAGATCCGCAAGTTCGAGGAACACGTCTGGGACGTGTACACACGGGGATGGATGCCGGGCCTCGCCCACCTGTACATCGGCGAGGAGTCCGTCGCCGCCGGCGCCTGCGCCGCCTTGCGTGAGGACGACTACATCACCTCGACCCACCGGGGGCACGGCCACTGCCTGGCCAAGGGCGCCCGCCTCGACCGGATGATGGCGGAGATCATGGGCAAGGAGTCCGGCTACTGCCGCGGCAAGGGCGGATCGATGCACATCGCCGATGTCTCCCTGGGGAACCTCGGAGCCAACGGCATCGTCGGCGGCAGCTTCGGGATCGCCACCGGCGCCGCTCTGTCCTCGAAGCTGCGGGGGGCCGATCAGGTGGCTCTCTGCTTCTTCGGCGACGGCGCGGCGAACCAGGGCATTCTGCTGGAGACGGCCAACATGGCCGTCATCTGGGACCTGCCGGTGATCTACCTCTGCGAGAACAACCAGTACGGCGAGCACACCCCCTTCGAGACGGTCACCGGCGTCCGGGAGATCGTGGAGCGCGCCAATGGTCTGGGCATGGAGGGGGTGAGGCTCGACGGCGCGGACGTCCTCGCCGTCCACCAGGCCGTGGCCAAGGCCGTGGCCAAGGCCCGGGGCGGCGGCGGCCCGACCTTCATCGAGGCCGTCACCTACCGCTTCCGCGGCCACCACGTGGGCGACGCCGCGCCCTACCGCACGAAGGCGGAGCTCGACTGGTGGATGGAGAACAAGGATCCCATCCATCTCCTCGGCCGGACGATGACCGAGGCCGGCGTGGCCGACTCCGCCCAACTCGACGAGATCCAGCAGCAGGTGGAGGAGGAGGTTCTCGCCGCCGTGGAGTTCGCCCGCAACGAGCCCGACCCCGAAGCGTCGCAGGCCTTCGAGGACCTGTACGCCTGAGGCCCCGATGACACGTGAGATCACCTTCCGCGAGGCCGTGTGCGAGGCCATGGCCGAGGAAATGAGGCTCGATCCGAAGGTCATCCTCATCGGCGAGGACGTGGGCCCGTCCGGGGGGATCTTCAAATGCAGCGAAGGGCTCTTCGACGAGTTCGGCCCCGAGAGGGTCATCGACGCCCCCATCTCCGAGGCGGGCTACGTCGGTGTCAGCGTCGGGGCGGCCATGACCGGCCTGCGGCCCATCGCCGAGCTGATGTTCGGAGACTTCTCGCTCCTCACCATGGACCAGCTCGTCAACCAGGCCGCCAAGATCCGCTACATGACCGGCGGCCAGTGCAAGGTGCCCCTCACCGTGCGCCTCACCATGGGGGCGGGCCGGTCGTCGGCGGCCCAGCACTCCCAGTCGCTGCACGCCCTGTTCTCCCACATTCCGGGCCTGAAGGTGGTCATCCCCTCCTGTCCCGCCGATGCCAAGGGGCTTCTCAAGTCGGCGATCCGCGACGACAACCCGGTCCTAGTCTTCGAGGACAAGATGATGTACAACGACAGCGGCCCCGTGCCGGAGGAGGAGTCCACGGTCCCCCTCGGCCGGGCGGAGATCCGCAGATCGGGGTCCGACGTCGCCTTGGTGGCCACTTCGAGCATGGTCGCCATCGCCCTCGAGGCGGCCGAGACCCTCGCCGGCGAGGGAGTGCAGGCCGAGGTCGTCGATCTCCGCAGCCTCTTTCCTCTCGACAAGGATGCTCTCGTCGCCGCGGCCAGGAAGACGGGCTACGTGGTGGTCGTGGACGAGGGCGCGAGACGCTTCGGCGTTACCGGCGAGCTGGCCTCGACCATTCAGGAGCACGCTTTCGACTGGCTCGACGGCCCCGTGATGAGGGTTGCCGCGGCGGACGTACCCGTTCCCTTCAGCCCCGCCCTCGAGATGCCTACGATCCCCGATGCGGCACTCGTCGTGGAGGCCGTGCGCGGCCTGCGGGGTCGGGGCGAGTGACCCGCCCTCTCTGCCTCGTCACGGGATCCTCCAGCGGCATCGGCGCCGCCATCGTCCGCCGCTTCGCCGCCCACGGCCACGACGTGGTGGTCCACTACAACTCCGGACAGGACCGGGCGCTGGCGATCGCCGACGAGATCTCCAGCCGGCATGAGGTCACGGCCCACGTCATCGGCGCCGATCTCTCCCAGAGGGACGAGGCCTTCCGCCTCGTCGACGAGGCCCGCGAGCGCTTCGGGCGCCTCGACGTGGCGATCAGCAACAGCGGCGTGGCCAACTACGTCCGCGGAGACGACGGCGAGCTCATCCGGCACCGCTTCCAGGATGGCCCCCCCGAGCATCTCGACCGGGAGATGGCCCGCGTACTCGACCTCAACTTGATGGGCGCCTACCGCTTCGGCCAGCGCGCCCTCAAGCACATGATCGAGGCCGCCAGGGCCGAGGCCGGCACGGGGCGACCGTCCCACCGAAGCATCCTCTTCATCACCTCCATCTCGGACGTGGCGCCGGAGGCGACCCGCATCCCCTACGGCGTCAGCAAGGCCGGCCTCAACCACGTCATCCTCGGCGCCGCCTTCGAGGCCGGTCCCCACAACATCACGGTGAACGCTCTGCGTCCCGGTGTCGTCGACACGCCGCTGACGGCCCGCCCTTCGGGGGTGGAAGATCCGGAAACGGGGCGGGAGTACACGGTGGCGGAGACCTACGGCCTGATGGCCGAGGGCGGCTCCCAAGCCCTCCCCTGGATCGCCGAGCCCGACGACATCGCGGTGGCCGCCCACGCCTTCACGCAGATCCCCTACATGACGGGGCAACTGGTGGCCGTGGACGGCGGCTTCACGCTCGCCAACGGCTTCCCGAACCGGGAGCTGTTTCTCAACGAGGGACTGCGCAGACGCCGCGGAGGTGACTGAGGGGCGTTTGCCGGGGATCCGCCCGGGCGGGCGTTGCCCGGTACTAGTGCTCCTTGATGCTCCCCATGCGGATGTCGATGTCCTCGCGGTTGGCTACGCGCTCGAGGGCACCGTCGCGGATCCAGGCCATGCGGTCGCAGGCGCTCAGCATCTTGTCGTCGTGGGTCACGGTGATGATGGTGGAGCCCATCTCCGCCTGCAGCTTCTTCATGAAATCGATGATCGTCTGGCCGGTGTTGCTGTCGAGGTTGCCCGTCGGCTCGTCGGCGAGGATGATGCGCGGGCTGTTGACGAAAGCCCGGGCGATGGCGACACGCTGCTGCTGCCCGCCGCTCAGCTCCGAGGGCAGGTGATGGGCGCGGTCGGCGAGCCCGACGATGTCCAGACACTCCATGGCCCGCTTCTCGCCGTCGGCGGTGCTCATGCCCGCGAAGATCGTCGGCAGGGCGACGTTCATGAGCGCGCTCATCACCGGCAGCAGGTTGTAGGTCTGGAAGATGTAGCCCAGCTCGAAGCAGCGGACGGCGGCCAGCTTCTGCGGTGACAGGGACGCCAAGTTGACGCCCTCGATCAGAACCTCCCCCGAGGTGGGTGTCTGGAGCGCCCCGATCTGGTTGAACAAGGTGCTCTTGCCCGAGCCGGAGGGCCCCATGATGGCGAAGAACTCGTTCTCGTAGACCTTGACCGTGAGACCGCGCAAGGCGTGGACGTGGGTCGACTCGTCGCGGTTCTTCGCGTTGTAGACCATGGTCACGTCGCGCACATCGACGATGACGGAACCACTGACCTGCGCCATGGACGGATCTGCTCCTGGCCGGAGCACGGCGGGTTCGGCCTGCGTGAGGGTTTTGGGCGGCGCGGGGGCCGCTTCGCCTCAATGTAGTTACGCCCCCCGGCGGGGGTCAATCAACCCGACCCACGCCGTGACGGGCGGGTCCGCGCCACCCGGCGCCGCGGATCCGGTCCTCACCCCGCCCTTCGGTCCTGGTCCTGACCTTGTTCCTTCAGACGGGTGATTTCGTCGCGTAGAGCCGCTGCCTTCTCGAATTCCAGTGCCGCGGCGGCCTCGTTCATCTGGCGCTCGAGTTCGGCCACCATGTCCTCCAAGGCATCCTCCGCTGCCGAATGGTCCCGTGGCCGCTCGGCCGCCGCCTCGGCCTGCTTGACGCTCTCGAGGACCGAGGTGGCCTGCAGGATGTCGGCCCGGGTCCGCTGGATCGTCTGCGGCGTGATGCCGTGCTCCTTGTTGAAGGCCTGCTGCAACCGGCGCCGACGCTCGGTCTCCTCGGTCGTCCCCCGCATCGAGTTCGTCATCTTGTCGCCGTAGAGGATGACGAGGCCGGCGGCGTTGCGGGCGGCGCGGCCCACCGTCTGGATCAGGGCCTGCTCGGAGCGCAGGAACCCCTCCTTGTCGGCGTCGAGAATCGCCACCAGGGAGACCTCGGGCAGGTCGAGGCCCTCGCGCAGGAGGTTGATCCCCACCAGGACGTCGAACTCCCCCAGGCGCAGGTCGCGAAGGATCCCGACCCGGTCGAGGGTGTCGATCTCGGAGTGGAGGTAGCGCACGCGGAACCCGAGCTGCGCCAGGTAGTCGGTGAGCTTCTCGGCCATGCGCTTGGTCAGCACCGTGACCAGGACCCGCTCGCCCTTCTCGGCGCGGGCCCTGATCTCGTCCATGAGGTCGTCGACCTGGTTGCCCAGGGGACGGACCTCGATGACCGGATCGACCAGCCCCGTGGGCCGGATCACCTGCTCCACCACGACTCCGCCGGCGCGCTCGAGCTCGTAGGAGGCGGGGGTGGCGGAGAGGAAGACCGTCTGCCCCATGTGCTCCTCGAACTCCTCGAAGTACAGGGGCCGGTTGTCGTACGCCGACGGCAGGCGGAAGCCGTGCTCCACGAGCATATCCTTGCGCGAGCGGTCTCCCCGCCACATGCCCCGCACCTGCGGGATCGTCATGTGCGACTCGTCGACGAAGAGCAGGAAGTCGTCGGGGAAGTAGTCCATCAGCACCCACGGCGGGGCCCCCGGCTCGCGGTGGTCCATGTAGCGGGAGTAGTTCTCGATCCCCGGGCAGAAGCCGATCTCGCGGATCATCTCCACGTCGTAGCGGGTGCGTGTCTCCAGACGGTGGGCCTCGACGAGCTTCTCCTGCTCCTGCAGCTCCAGCAGCCGCTGCTCCAGCTCGAGGAGGATCGCCTCGCAGGCGCGCTCGAGCTTGTCCTCGTCGGTGACGTAGGCCTTGGCGGGATAGAGGGTGACGCCCTGGCGCTCGTCGACCTGGCTCCCCGTGACCGCGTCGAGAATGGTGATCGCCTCCACCTCGTCTCCGAAGAGCTCGATGTGGACGGCGAGATCCTCGGCGGCGGGAACGACTTCGACCACATCGCCGCGCACGCGGAAGCAGCCGCGCTTCAACTCGAGATCGTTGCGGCTGTAGTAGATGTCGATCAGGCTGCGGAGCAGATCGTCTCTCTCGATGCGGTCCCCCACCTTGACCGTGAGCCGCTGGGCCTCGAACTCGCGCGGCGAGCCGATGCCGTAGATGCAGGAGACGGTGGCGACGATGATCGTGTCCCGGCGCTCGAGGAGGGAGCTCATCGCCTTGAGGCGCAGGCGGTCGATCTCCTCGTTGATGTCGACCTCCTTCTCGATGTAGGTGTCGGTCGCCGGGCGGTAGGCCTCGGGCTGGTAGTAGTCGTAGTAGCTGACGAAGTACTCCACGGCGTTGTCCGGGAAGTAGCCCCGCAACTCCCCGTAGAGCTGGGCTGCCAGGGTCTTGTTGTGGGAGATGACGAGGGCCGGCCGGTCGAAGTGGGCGATGACGTTGGCCATGGTGAAGGTCTTGCCGCTGCCCGTCACCCCCAGCAGAGTCTGGCAGGGGGCTCCCCGCTCGATGCCGTCGACGAGCTCGGCGATGGCCCGCGGTTGGTCTCCCTGCGGCTGGTAGTCGGCGACCAGACGGTATGACACGGACCCAAACTCCTTGTCCCTCAGATGGATAGCCCCTCCCGGGAGGGGCTGGCCAATCTATGCCGGATCGAGAAACCCTGTCAACGCCCTGCACGTCAAGTCCCGCCCCTTGAGTGTCATCATGGCATCTTTTCCTGCCTGATATGCAGTCACTCCGACACGGACAGCAAATTGTTGCAGAAGAATGAGATGAATTCCCCGTATGGATGGGTGGTACGAATCCTGCTTCCGGGTTCCTGAATCATGGAGTCCACCTCTTTTTGAAACAGGGAGCTGACAGATGGCCAAGGTGATCGGTATCGACCTGGGTACGACCAATTCCTGCGTGGCGGTGATGGAGGGGTCGGAGCCCTCGGTGATCGCCAATTCGGAGGGTGGCCGCACCACGCCGTCCATGGTGGCTTTCGCCAAGGACGGGGAGCGGTTGGTGGGTCAGACCGCCAAGCGCCAGGCGGTGACGAACCCGACGAACACGATCTTCTCGATCAAGCGCTTCATGGGCCGCCGCTTCGAGGAAGTGGCGCAGGAGATCACCGAGGTGCCCTACGCGGTGAAGAAGGGGGCCCGCGATCAGGCGGTGGTCGAGATCGAGGGGGAGTCGTCGACGCCGCCGGAGATCGCGGCCATGGTCCTGCAGAAGATGAAGCAGACCGCCGAGGACTACCTCGGGGAACCGGTGACCCAGGCGGTGATCACCGTGCCGGCGTACTTCAACGACGCCCAGCGTCAGGCCACCAAGGACGCTGGCACGATCGCCGGGCTGGAGGTGCTGCGCATCGTCAACGAGCCGACGGCGGCGGCCCTGGCCTACGGGATGGACAAGGAGACGACTTCGGAGAAGATCGCCGTCTACGACCTGGGAGGAGGCACCTTCGACATCTCGATCCTCGAGCTCGGTGACGGCGTCTTCGAAGTGAAGTCGACGAACGGGGACACGCACCTTGGGGGCGACGACTTCGACCAGCGGGTGATCGACTGGATGGCGGAGGCCTTCCAGGCGGAGGAGGGCATCGATCTCCGCCGCGACCCGATGGCCCTGCAACGCCTGAAGGAAGCGGCGGAGAAGGCCAAGTGCGAGCTGTCGTCCTCGGGATCGACGGAGATCCACCTGCCCTTCATCACCGCCGACCAGACGGGTCCGAAGCACCTGCAGACGAGCCTCAGCCGGTCGCGGTTCGAGCAACTGGTGGAGAACCTGGTGCGGCGCACCCGCGGCCCCTGCGAGCAGGCGCTGAAGGACGCGGGTCTTGGTGCCGACCAGATCGACGCCGTGATCCTGGTGGGCGGCTCCACCCGCATGCCGAAGGTCCAGGAACTGGTGAAGGAGCTCTTCGGCCAGGAGCCCAACCGGGGGGTGAATCCCGACGAGGTCGTGGCCATCGGGGCGGCGATCCAGGCGGGAGTGCTGTCAGGCGAGGTGGACGACGTCCTTCTCCTCGACGTGACCCCCCTGTCGCTCGGGATCGAGACGATGGGCGGGGTCATGACCAAGCTCATCGAGCGCAACACGACGATCCCGACCAACAAGAGCCAGATGTTCTCGACGGCGGCCGACAACCAGCCCTCGGTGGAGGTCCACGTCCTTCAGGGCGAGCGGGAGTTCGCCGCCGACAACCGCACCCTGGGCCGGTTCCACCTGGATGGAATCCCCTCGGCGCCGCGGGGGATGCCGCAGATCGAGGTGAGCTTCGACATCGACGCCAACGGCATTCTCAACGTGCAGGCTCGCGACAAGGGCACCAACAAGGAGCAGTCGATCCGCATCGAGTCCTCGAGCGGCCTCGACACCGCGGAGATCGAGCGGATGCAGAAGGAGGCGGAGGCCAACGCCGAGCAGGACCAGGCGCGCCGGGCGCAGGTGGACAAGCGCAACGAGGCGGACCAGATGGTCTACGCCACCGAGAAGAGCCTGAAGGAGCACGGCGACAAGCTCGAGGAGGCCGACCGCCAGGCGGTGGAGCAGGCCCTGGGCGAGGCTCGCAAGGCCCTGGAGGGCGACGATCCGGAGGCGGTCGATTCGGCGGTGAGCAAACTGCAGCAAGCCTCCCAGAAGCTGGCCGAGGTGGTCTATGCCGAGGCCCAGAAGGGGGAGGAGGCCGCCTCCGGGACGCCCCCTCCACCCCCGCAGCCCGATGAGGCGGGGCAGCAGGACCAGGGCACGGGAGCCGTCGACGCCGACTTCGAGGTCGTGGACGAGAAGAAGGACAAGGAGTAGAGAGCCGACGGAGGGAGCGGAAAGAGGGCGTCCGGGCTCAGGCCCCGGGGCGCAGCAACAGCTTGAGCCCCTCCTGACGCTCCATCATCTCGAAACCGCGGCGCCACTCCGCCAGGTCCAGCTGGTGAGAGATCAGCTTCTCGTTGTCCAGGAGCCCCGAGTCCATGAGCCGGAGGGCCCGCTCCCAGGCGGCCCGCCGCTGGCCGATGCCGCCGCTCACCCGGAGCTCCTTGTAGGCGATCTTCTCGAAATCGACCTCCACCCGGCGCCCGGGGAGTCCCATGAGTGAGACCTTGCCGCGCTTGCGCACGGCCTCGAGCGCCAGATCGATGGCCGCCGCGGCGCCGGCGCACTCGATGACGACATCCGCGCCGTAGCCGCCGCTGAGGCCGGCGATGCGGGCCGCCGCGTCCCCGGCCTCCACGTCGAGGACCTGGTCCACCCCCAACTCCCTCTCGGCGAAGCGCAGACGATGGCGGTCGCGGGAGGTGCCGCAGAGCACGACGGACCCCCCTTCGGCGGCCGCCACGAGGGCGCTGAAGAGGCCCACGGGACCAGGGCCGATGACGGCGACCAGGTCCCCCGCCGTGACGCCGGCCTGCTCGATCACGGAGTGCACGCAGCAGGCCAGCAGCTCGGTCAGGGCGCCCGCCTCGAAGCTCACCCCATCCGGCAGCCGGTGCACCAGCGTGGCGTTGACGCGGGGGGCGAAGCAGCCGTCGTGGAAGTACCCCATCACGGTCCGTGACGGGCACATGTTGTAGTGGCCGCCGCGGCAATAGTCGCAGCGGCCGCAGATCTCGATGCTCGGCTCGCCTGTGACCCGGTCGCCGATGGCGATGTCGTCGCCCGCGTCGCTCCCCTTCTCCACCACGATGCCGCTGAACTCGTGGCCCATCACCACGGGGGTGCGGATCTTGTAGTTGATGGTGTCGTGATAGATATGCAGGTCGGACCCGCAGATCCCCGCGGCCCTCACCTCGACCTTGACCTGCCGAGGCCCCGGAGGCGCGTCGGCGACCTCGCGCAACTCGACGAAGCCGGGGCCGCGCTCGTACTTGACGACGGCCTGCACTCTCGGGCCTAGTCCGCCGCGGAGGCGGGTTCCCCCGAACTCTCGGCCGCGGGCTCGGCGTCCACGATCAGCTCGATGCGGTCACCCGCCTGGATCTGCCCGGCCCCCGAGAGGGCGGCCACTCTCGACACCCTCGTGCCGATGATCTCGCGAACCTCGATCACCGCGATTCGCCGCCCGGGGTCCAGGTCGTTGCGGCCGGCAGCCGGAAAGACGGCGAAACGGTATCCCTGGTGGACCCCGTTCTCGCTGCCCATGTTGATGAACATCTCCTCCCCGGACACGGAGAGGACCTCGGGTGTTGCGGAGCCGATGCGGACCCCGGTGGGCCGCACCAGGGGCACCGACTTCTCCACCAGGTCGCCCATGGCCTCCACCGTGGCCTGGCCGATGGCGGTGCTCCGGAACTCCTCCGATCCGTAGGCCATCTCCCCGAGGTTCGCGAACTGGTAGTCCTGCTTCCTCGGCTTGCCCAGGAGATCGAGTCCGAGGCCCCGGTCGATCGTCTCCTGCCGCGAATGGGCCGAGCCGATGCGGCCGAGGTCGGCGACCCGGACCAGGCGGACCTCCATCTCGGCCACGCCCTTGTAGGACTTGTAGCCGCCGATCAACGGATCGCCCACGTGAAGGCGCTCCATGTTGTAGTCGAGGAGGGTGCCGAGGACGAGCACTTCGGCCTGCAGGATCCCGCCGACCCGGCGCAGTTCCTCGTCCGTCCAGCGGGGCTTTCCCCCACCCGCCACGTCCTCCACCGCCGCGAAGGGAACGACATGCCAGGCAGTGACCTTCTCCATCTCGGAGCTGAGCATGCGCGGAACCTCGTGCACCAAGTCCCAGACGCCGTCGCGAAAACCGGAGTCGTCCTCGAAGGGCAGCACGGCGATCCAGGGCCGGTAGGCGGCCTCGTCGCCGCCTGCGGAGCGCTGGACGAGGTAGGCCTGGAGTTGAGCTCCAGACAGCCGATCCCCGGGTTCCCCGACGTTGCTCCCGCCTGGACCCGGACCGCTCAGGACCTTGGGCAGGCAGCCGGTCAGGGCCAGGACCACCAGACTCGACAACAGGGGGGCACGGGTCAGCAGCGACATGTGACAAGGGATGGTTCGGCCTGGAGCCGCTGTGCGGGATCCTCGGACGGACCGGCCGGCGCCGGATGCCGTCAGATCAGCTTGCGAAGCCCCTTCATGCCCGTCCGCCGGGCGCGGTTCCTCGCCAGGGCGCCGGGGCCGCGCGAAGCGGCCGCCAGCAGGCGGAGGAGGGACAGCAGCTTGCAGGGGGCTCGGATCACAGCGGGCCTTCCGGCTTGGTGTTGATGGTCCTCACGTTACCTGCCCTGCCCTGCGAGATCAAGCCGCAATGCCTGGAGCCGCCTCGGGGACTCGAACCCCGAACCGCCTGATTACAAATCAGGTGCTCTGCCAATTGAGCTAAAGCGGCTCGATTCACCCTAGCCTGCGCCTCGGACCGATTCCAGTCAAGGTGGTCCCTTGTGGTCGAGGCCCCTTCCGGTCTATCATCGCCGGCCCACCATCCACCACCGGGGAGAAGCACGGATGGCTTCCGAGCCCCTCGTCTTTCTGAGAGGTCGACTGCAGCCCGCTTCCGAGGCTCACGTGGCGATCTACGATGCCGCCGTGGTCCTGGGAGCGACGGTGACCGACCTGGTACGCACCTTCGACCACCAACCCTACCGGTTGGGCGATCACCTCGACCGGTTCTTCCGCAGTTGCCGATACGCCCGGCTGACACCTCCCATCGACCGCGAGGAGACCGAGTCGGTCTGCCGCGACCTGGTGGCGCACAACGCCGACCTGCTGCCGCCCGGGGGCGAGCTGGCGCTTGTGCTCTTCCTCTCCCCAGGAGAGCTGGCGGTGTACGCGGGCGGTGCCGCGGGCGGCGAGGAGCCCGCGCCCACCTTCTGCATCCACACCTTTCCCCTCCCCTTTCCCATGTGGCGCCACTTCTTCACCGAGGGCGCCCATGTCGTCACCCCGTCGATCCGGCAGGTCCCGGTCCAGTGCGTGGACCCCAAGATCAAGTGCCGGAGCCGCATGCACTGGTGGCTGGCTGACCAGGAGAGCCGGCAGGTCGATCCCCGGGCCGTCTCCCTCTGTCTCGACCTGGCCGGCAACGTCACCGAGACGGGGGGCTCGAACTTCCTGATCTGCCATGGAGAGACCGTCATCAGCCCGAGCCCCTCACAAATCCTGCGCGGGATCAGCATGACCACGGTGGCGGATCTCTGCCCCGGCCTCGGACTCGCCTTCGAGGAGCGCGACTTCCAGGTCTACGACGTGATCAACGCCGACGAGGCCTTCCTGGCCACCACGCCGTACTGCCTGGCACCGGTGACGCGCATCAACAACACCCCCATCGGACAGGGGCGACCGGGGCCCGTCTTCCGCAAGCTGGTCGATGCCTGGAGCGAATCGGTGGGTGTGGACATTCTGGAGCAGATCCTGGGGCCGGGAGCGTCGGAACGGGAGAGCAGCTCCGGGCGTTGAAGACCTCGACCGGGAGCCTTCACGGGGCCCACGGGATACCCCGGGTCCCGGGATCAGTTTCCCAGTTGGCGGACGGCCGCTCCCATGACCTCGGCGCGGGTGGCGAAGGCGAGCAGTTCTTCGCGCAGATCTTCGGGCAGGTCCTGAAAGGCGACCTTCTCCGCACCGTCGGGCAAGGACTCCGGCGACGACACCCACTCCTCGCCTTGCCTGCGCCAGGCCACGCACGTGGTGGCGCCGGCACCGGTCAGGTAGAAGCGGTCTCCGTGACGGTAGACGCGTGCGGCCATCCGCTACCGGTGCGGCCCCCGGGCCCGGATGATGCGCAGGGCGAGGTCGGGATCGATCTGCACGATCATCTCCGGCTCGATGCGCACGTGCCCGGGCAGATCGAAGCCGGCCACGGCCGAGCGGGCGTGCCAGCCCGAGAGAGAGGCGTCCTCGCCGTCGACGGCGGAATCGGAGATGGGGCCGCCGAAAACATCGTGAAAGATCTTGCTGTATCCATCGACGACCTGGGGAGACTTGGAGAACGCCCCGCCGCCGGCGGAATTGACCATGCCGATGCACTTGACGCAATACCACACGTCGTTGAGGCTGCCCTCGGGATCGAGGGCCCAGTGCAGGGTGCGGATGTGATTCTCACCCGCCTCCCGTCCGGCGGCGAAGCCCTCCTCCACGTCCCCGTCGTCATTGGTCACCGCGCCGCGGCCCCCCGCCGTGCCCGAGGTGAAGACCAGCCCCGAGGGGGTGATGGTGGCCATGCAGATGCGCCTGCCCTTGGGCGGGGGAAGCACCTCGTCCCGGCTCTGAAGATCGATGCCGAGCCGCTCGATCCGTTCGTACACGTCGAAGTCCCGCCGCCATGCCTGCGGAAGGTCGCTCATCGTCCGTCTCCTTCTGGTCTGCTGTTTGGGGGGCGCACCAAGATAGCCCGGCCCGCCCGCGGATCAAGGATCCCGCTCCCGGCCTGATGGGGACTCCCGAAACCACCCGAGGACAGCGCACATGCCGGTAACCCTGGACCTGTCTACCCTCGGGCCCCTGGAAGGGGCGGTGGGCGCAGCCCGCGAGCGGCTTGGCCGGGAGCGCGTCGCCGCGCGAATCCTGGACCGCGACCACACACTGTGGGGCCCCCGCCCGGAGGGTATCGTCGATCGCCTGGGATGGATCGACAGCCCTCGAGAGATGGCCGGCCGGCTTCGCCCCGTCGACGACCTGCTGACCGGCGCCCTGGGGGATGGCCTGACCGATGCCCTCCTGCTGGGCATGGGCGGATCGAGCCTGGCAGCCGAGGTCTACGGCCGCCTGCTGCCCCTGGCCGGGGGACGTCTGCGGCTCTCCGTCCTCGACAGCACCGACCCGGCCGCCATCGCCGACGTCGCCGCCGCCATCGATCCCGCCCGGACCCTCTACCTGCCCGCCACCAAGTCCGGCGGCACGGTGGAGACACTCTCCCTTCTGAAGCACTGCTACAACCTGACCCTCGCAGCCGTGGGCCCGGGGCGCGCGGGCCGGCACTTCGCGGCCATCACCGACCCGGGGAGCGGACTGCAGGAACTGGCCGAGTCCCTCCGCTTCCGTCGGCTCTTCCTCAACGATCCGGAGATCGGCGGCCGCTACTCCTGCCTGTCCTTCTTCGGCCTCGTACCCGCCCGCCTCGCCGGCGCCGACCCCGGCCGTCTGCTCGCCGGCGGCAGGGCCGCTCGGGCGGAGATCGTCGACGACGGCGTCGGCCTTCGGCTCGGAGCCGTCCTCGGCGCCGGCGTGGCCGCAGGACGGGACAAGCTCACCCTGATCCCCTCGCCTTCCCTGGAGCCGTTGGGAGCGTGGATCGAGCAGCTCATCGCCGAGAGCACGGGAAAGGATGGAACGGGCCTTCTCCCCATCGACGGTGAGCCAGTCGGCGAAGCCGGGTCCTACGCCGGCGACCGCCTCTTCGTCTCCGTGAAGCTGAGATGCGAGGAGGACCCACCGGAAGCGGAGGCCCTGGCCCGAGCGGGGTTCCCCGTGGTCCGGCTGGAACTCGGCGAGGCGTATGACGTCGGCGCCGCGATGTACCTCTGGAAAGTGGCGACCATCGTCGCCGCCCACCGGATGGGCGTCAATCCCTTCGACCAGCCGAACGTGGAGTCGGCGAAGGTACTGGCGCGGTCCCTTCTCGACGCCTGTCGGACGGAGGGGGCCCTGCCCGCATCGCCGCCGGACCTCGTGGAAGCCGGCGTGGCCGCCTGCGGCCAGGTCGAGGGCGGACCTCTCTGGTCGGCGATCCGCGACTTCCTTTCCCTGGAGAAGGAGAGTCATCCTCGACCCTACGTGGCCTTCCAAGCGTACCTGCCTCCGCGTCCACAGGTGGAGGCCGCATTGACGCGGATCCGCCGCCGGATCCGTGAGCGTACGGGGCTGGCCACCACCATCGGCTTCGGACCCCGGTTCCTGCACTCGACGGGCCAGCTCCACAAGGGCGACGCGGGACATGGACGGTTCTTGCAGATCACCTGTGAGGACCGGCTCGACCTGCCGATCCCGGATGCGCCCGGCGAGACCGCATCGACCACGACCTTCGGCATGTTGAAGGCCGCCCAGGCTTCGGGGGACCGGCAAGCCCTGATCGAGGGTGGACGCGCGGTGCTGCGACTGCATCTCGCGGGCGGTCTGAGCCAAGGTCTGAGGGTAATGGAGAAGGCCTTCGAGAAGGCCCTGGCAGATGTCCCTGGCAACGGAAGAAGGAGCTAGTGTTGTGCAATTGGGAATGATCGGACTCGGGCGCATGGGCGCCAACATGACGACGCGGCTCCTTCGGGACGGCCATGAACTCGTCGTCCACGACCGCGAAGAGCAGGCCGTGACGGACGCGGAAGGGCGAGGCGCAAGAGGCGTGCCGTCGCTGGAGTGCCTGGTGGCGCAACTCGATTCGCCTCGCGCCGTGTGGGTGATGGTGCCCGCCGGCGAGGCCACGGAGGATGCCGTCGCCCGCCTCGCTGCCGCTCTGGAGACCGGGGACACGGTGATCGACGGAGGCAACAGCAACTACCGTGACACGATGCGCCGCGGCGAGGCCCTCGGAGAGAAGGGGCTGGCCTACGTCGATGTCGGCACCAGCGGCGGCGTGTGGGGCCTCGATGCGGGATACAGCTTGATGATCGGGGGACCGGAGTCGGCCGTGAACCGCCTGCGGCCGATCTTCGAGAGCCTGGCTCCGTCGTCAGAGAACGGCTGGGGGAGGGTTGGTCCGTGCGGCGCCGGCCACTTCGCCAAGATGATCCACAACGGTATCGAGTACGGCATGATGCAGGCCCTGGCCGAGGGCTTCGCGATCATGAAGAACAAGACGGAACTCGGTCTCGACTTGCATCAAGTGGCGGAGATCTGGCGCCACGGTTCGGTAGTGCGTTCCTGGCTGCTCGACCTGACGGCGGCGGTCCTGGAGAAGGATCAGATACTGTCCCACATCGCGCCGTACGTTGCGGATTCCGGTGAGGGCCGATGGGCGGTAGCGGAAGCGGTGGACCTCGGCGTCTCGGCCCCCGTCCTCACTCACTCTCTCATGGCGCGACTGCGGTCGAGGGACGAGGAATCGTATGCCGACCGGCTGCTGGCGGCGATGCGCAACCAGTTCGGAGGCCACGCCATGAAGGCTGCGGAAGAGCCCGCACCGTAGTTCAGGGAGGCAACGCAACACGCCGAAGGCAAGGCTGCAACGGTCCACTTGAGGCAAAAGCGGATCTCTTCGTAACTTATGTGTCGACTGGCGCGCTGATTCCACCAACATCAACGCAGTCCCATCCGGAGGAGACTACATGCCGAATGTTGCCCAAGTACTCAAGGAGGAGATCAGCCGATTGGCGCGCAAGGAGATCCGCGCCTCCTGCGATCCCCTGCGCAAGCAGGTTCAGAGTTTGAGACGCACGGTGCGTACCCAGCAGGAGACGATCGACAAACTCGAGAGGTCTCTGTCGAAGATGGTCGATATGACCGCCACCGAGGCGGGCACTTCCCTCTATGCGCCCGCGGAGGAGAAGGAACAGCGTTCTCGGGCACGGGTGACACCGGCTTCGATCCGGAGGCATCGGCTTCGCCTCGGGCTCTCGCAGGCCCAGCTTGGTGGGTTGCTGAATGTGAGCACCAACACCATCGTCCGGTGGGAGCAAGGCAGCTCGAAACCGCGGGTTCAGCACCGCACCGCCCTGTTGCGTCTTCGCGACCTGGGCGTTCGCGACGTAAAGCAGATCCTCGAAGAGTAACGACAACCCTCACGACGAAGGCCCGCGCCCCTGATCTCGGACGCGGGCCTTTTCAGCGGACCCGCAGGCAACCCCTTCAGCCGCCTGCCTTCTCGTAGAGATCGCGCCCCTCCACAAGGGCCTCGATCTTGCGATCGGCGACGGAGCGCTTCAGCATCCAGAACCCGCAGTCGGGGTTGATGCAGGCGACGCGCTCCGGGCCGATGACCGCCACCGTCTCATCGATCTGGCGGGCGATCTCCTCGGCACTCTCGACGACATTCGACTTGATGTCGACGACGCCGAGCCCCAAGCGCACGGAACCGGAAACCCTCTTGAGGGCGGGCAGTTCCCAGTTGCCGCGGTGAGCGAGTTCAAGCAGGACGTGGTCGGCGTGCAGCCCTTCCAGATAGTCGATCAGGTTCTGCCAGCTCCCCTGCTGGATCGTCTGTCCGCCGTAGTTGCCGAAACAGAGATGCACTGCCGGCGTGGTCCGTACCCGGTCGAGGATGCGGTTCATCCCTTCCAGGGCCCACTCCCACTCCTCCGAATGACCGGGAAGATTGGCCTCGTCCACCTGAACCACGTCGGCCTCGATGTGGGCGACCTGCTCGGCGAGCACGTCGGCGATGGCCAGGCACAACTCCTGCCGGCTCCCGTAGTGGCGGTCGAGCAGGGTCTTGCACAGCATGTGCGGTCCCGTGAGGGTGAACTTGAGGGGGTGCGACGTCAGGCTCCGCGTGAGGGAGTAGTCGCCCGGCAGATCGAGTGACCCCGCACCGATGGCTCCTTCCACGACCGCGCTCGGACGCCCGCGATAGGCCATTTCCGTCTCGCGGCGGAAGGTCTCCACGTCTTCCCATCCCACATGGCCGCGCACGTTTGCGAGAGGCCGGACGAAGTACTCGATCATCCCGTTCGTCTCGGGATGGTTGACGTCGAACCGTCCCAGCTCACCATCGGCGACGATGTCGATGCCGGCGTTCTCCTGGGTCTTCAGTACCACCGCCATGGCGTCGGCCAGGGCTTGCTCCGACGGCAGCGCCGCCAGCCAGTCCGGGATCGGATAGCTCCCCACCACCGTCGTCAGGATTCCCATTCCGTGCTCTCCTCTCGGTTCATCCGCCCCGGGCGCGCTCGAGCCCTTCGAGAACGATCCCCTTCGTGATCACCTCGGGCAGGACGATCGGCTCGCCAGGGCGCCCCGCGGGAAAGATGACGTAGAGGGGCACTCCCGAACGTCCGAAGGCGCGCAACATGCGGGTGATCTCGGGGTTCCGGTTTGTCCAGTCCGCCTTCACCAGGACCACATCCAGCTCCTCGAAGCGGTCCCTCACATCCGGGTCTGACAACACGAGCCGCTCGTTGACCTTGCACGTCCAGCACCACTCGGCGGTGAAGTCGATGAACAGATGGCGGTCCTGCGTCAGCAACGACTCGAGGCGCTGCACGTCGAACTCCTCCCATCCCTCCGTCTCCAGGGCCGCGCCGCTTGTGGCCGGGCTCGCGAGAAGAGGGTGGAGGAAGAAGCTGTATCCGCCCAGGGCGATCAGAAGGGAGAAGGCCCACGCGGCCCGTCGGCGGATCGTCGAGGTCCGCAGGTCGATCCAGGTCCCCACGATCCAGGCCCCCAGGGCCAGGGAGAGAAGGAAGGCGCAGGTCCAGACCACGGCCTCCATCCCCAGTTGCTTGCCCACCACCCAGAGCAGCCAGAGGACCGTGGCCATGAGCAGGAACCCCATGGCCTGCTTGAAGCGCTCCATCCAGGCGCCTGGGCGAGGCAGAAACCGGATCCACCGAGGCTGCCAGGCGAGGGCCAGGTAGGGCAGGCAGAGACCGGCGCCGATGGCGGCGAAGACGGCGAAGACCACCGGGGCCGGCTGGCTGAAGGCGAAGCCCAGGGCGGTCCCCAGAAATGGCGCGGTGCAGGGCGTGGCCAGGACGGTGGCGAGCACGCCGTTGAAGAAGCTGTGACCCAGGCCCTCGCCCTGGGCGGCTGCCCCCAGAGCGCCGACGCTGCCCGGCAGGCGTACGGTGACGAGGCCGAAGAGGCTCAGGGCCAGAACGAAGACCAGCCCCGTGAGGAAGAGCACGAACCCGGGCGACTGGAACTGGAATCCCCAGCCGATCTGCTCCCCCCCCGCCTTCAGGGCGGTCACCAGGGCCGCCAGGACCAGGAAGGTCAGCACCACCCCGGCGGAGAAGGCCAGGCCGAGCTGACGGACGCGGCGGGGTTCCTCTCCTCCCTGGGAGACGAGGGAGAGGGCCTTCAGGGAGATGACCGGCAGCACGCACGGCATCAGGTTGAGGATCAGCCCCCCGACGATCGCCATCAGCAGGTATCGCCACAGGGACGAGGCGCCGCCGGGCGCGCCGAACTCCGCGTCGAGGAGGTCGATACCGCTCTCGCGCAGGTCGAACCGGATGGTGCGGAACCGGCCCTCTCCCCCCGCCCCGGGGAAGGCGATGACGCCCGCCAGTTCGCCAGGCAGCGGCTCTCCCGGGTAGGGCTCGATGCGCAGCTCCGAGCGGGTCCGCTTCGGCCCCTGCTGCACGAGGGCGCCCACATCCAGGCTCGTGTCGCCTCCGGGCAGGGGAAAGAAGGAAGGAAGCTCGTCCCCCTCGTGAACGGCGGTCACCTCCACCGCCACTCGCAGGGCGCCGCCGTCGGCTTCCACCGTCGGCCGCCAGCTCACGGGGTCGGCCTCGGACAGGGGCGCCGGCACCCTGGCCCGGTAGCGGTCGAAGAGAGCCGCGTGGGCGGGGGCCGCCTCCCCGGCTTCGAGGTGCAGCGACAGGGTCGCCCCCCCGGGGATGCAGATCTCCCGGCAGACCAGCCAGCTCACCTCGGCCGTGAACCGCACCGTGTCGGGCAGGACCGCCGGCGTGCGCACGGGAGCCAGCAGCATCACCTCGTCGGCGTACCCGAAGACGGTCAGGTCCTCCTCCTGGTAGCGGTGCGGCCCCGGCCACCGCAGGGGGGCCACATCGAAGCCCGGCGGGGTCTGCCAGGCGACCTCGGTGGCCTGGCCGGCGTCCCCGGCCCAGGCCCAGTAGGTGTGCCATCCGGGGTCCTGCTCGAGGAGCACGCCGAGGGTGAAGCCGCGCCCCGCCTCGACGTTGGTCACGTCGGCGAGCAGCCGGGCGCGGACGGGATCGGGGAACTCGGCCTCGCCCGCCGAGGGACCGAGAGCCGGCAGGAGCAGCGCGCTCAGGGCCAGGAGCGTGCGCCGCAAGGCTCGACAGGAACCAGCCTGGAACGACAGTCGCACCGTCCCGCGCGGCCCCGAAGTGGAACCCCTCATCCGGCATCCTCCTCGAGATCGATCCTGGCCCCGAGCCCGATGAGGTCCGGGAAGAACCCGGGGTAGGACTTGCCCACGGTCTGGGCGTCGCGCACGGCCACGCCTTGGCGGCTGCGCAGTCCCATGATGGCGAGCATCTGCGCCACCCGGTGGTCGTGGTAGGTGCCGGCCTCGTGGCCGCCTTCGTAGCCCTGCGGGCGGCCGCGCACGACGATCGCCGCCGGCTCCTCGTCGCAGTCGACGCCGAAGCGACGCAACTCGCGCACGGGGACGGATATCCGGTCGCACTCCTTGAGCCGCAGGTTGCCGATGCCGTGGAACCGGCTCGTGCCCCGGGCGTGGGCGGCCACCGGCAGCATGGCCAGCACGGCATCGGTGGCCTGGTCGCCGTCGAAGTCGGCCCCGCGCAGCCCGTCGTGGCCCCTCAGGCGGACCCGCCCGCCGTCGTGGGAGATGGCGGCCCCGGCCCGCGCCAGCCAGTCGACGACGGCGCGCTCCCCCTGGCGGTCCTCGAAGAGGCGCTCCACGGCGATGGAGCCGTTGGTGAGGGCGCCCGCCGCCAGGATCGCCGCCGCCGACGGATAGTCCCCGTTGACGGAGTACTCGCGCGGCCGGTAGCTCTGCCCGCCGGCGATCCGGAAGCTCAGGAGATCCTCCGCGGCCTGCACCTCGATCCCGGCGCTGCCGAGGACCTCGAGGGTGGTGCGAACCAGGGGCCTGGAGACGAGCCCGTCGGCGACCTCGATGGCCAGCTCCTGGCCCACCAGGGGCGCCAGGAACAGCAGCGAGCTCAGGAACTGGGAACTGCGGGCGCCGCTGACGCGCACGGTGCCGCCGCGCAGGGCGCCTCCCCGAATCGTGGCCGGCAGGCGCCCCCCGGCCGACTCCACGCGGGCCCCGAGTTGCCCGAGAGCGGCGAACAGCTCGTCGTGGGGCCGCGTCCCCAGGGAGTCGGCGAAGGAGGTCTCGAAACGGACCTCCGGAAGCAGCGCCCCAACCCCCATGAGGAGGCGCGAGACGGCGCCGGCGTTGCCCACGTCCAGGACCCCCGGACTGGCGGGACGGGCCCCGAAGCCGCGCACTCGCAGATGACGGCCGCCGGCGTCCGCCTCCTCGCGGATCGAGGCGCCGAGGAGGCGCAGGCAGCGCACGAGAGCGTCGGCATCCTCCGAGCGGGCGGGATGATGGACGAGGCTCTCCCCATCGGCCAGGGCCGCCGCCAGCAGGTATCGGGCGGTGTAGTTCTTCGAGGACGGAGGGCTGAGTGTCCCGCTCAGGGACTCCGTGTAGTGGACTCTCGCCATCAAGGGATCAGAAGGCTCCCGTCCGCGACTCGTAGCGCGTCGGCTTGCCGAGGCTGGCGCCGCCGATACGAACCCAGTGCGCCATCCACTCGACGACCGTGTCGATGGGGGTGCCGGGAGGTCCCAGCCGCTCCCTGAGGGCGGAGCTGTCGCCGAGGAGAGCGGTCTCGCCCTCGTGGCCCACGAACCGCGGCTCCCGGCGGAGAAGCTCGCCGAAGCGCTGCGCCAGGCGGCGCACGGAGAGCACCTCGGAGCCGGTCAGGTTGAGCGTCGTCGGCGGATTCGTGCACAAGGGAAGGGAGCGGGCCAGGTAGGCGTTGGCGTCTCCCTGCCAGATCTGGTTCACGTGTCCCATCTCCAGCTCCACCGGCTCCCCGGACCACACCTTCCAGGCGATGTCGTGGAGGATGCCGTAACGCAGTTCGGTCGCATAGAACAGACGCGCCGTGAACAGACGGGCTCCCGAGGTCCGCGCCGCGTGCTCGGCGAGTCTCTCCCCGCCGAGGCGGGACTGGGCGTACTCCCCCACCGGACCCGTCGCGTCCGACTCGGCGGCCCCGCGGCCGTCGACGGAGGAGAAGGCGTAGACGTTCCCCGAACTGACGTAGCAGATCTCGGCATCGCCGTAGCGCTCGACGGCGCGGGCGGGCAGGAGCCCGTTCACCGCCCAGGTCGCGCAGGGATCCCCCTGGGCACCGAACTTGAAGCCCGCCAGGAGGAAGACGTGGGCCGCCTCCGGAAGAGAGGCCAGGGAGCCGCCGTCGAGCAGGTCGGCGCGGAGGGTGGTGACGCCGATCTCGTCGAGGCGGGCGCGGGCGGCAGGGTCCGAGAAGCGGGCCACGCCGATGACCCGGCGGCCCCCTTCGGCGGCCCCGGCGCGCACCAGGAGCTCCGCCAGGGAGGGGCCCATCTTGCCTCCCACGCCGAGAAGGACCACGTCGCCGCGGTACTTCGAGACGGCGTCGCGCACGGCGGGCGTGGGCCGGGTCATGACCTCGAGCAGCTCTTCCTCGGTCCGGGGCGGATGCGCCATCCCCTTGCAGCCCTTTGCGTTGTGAGTCTCCTGGGAGGCCTCTATCTTACGGCCCGCCGCCGATGCGGTCGAGTGACTCCCCCATGTCGGATGCCCAGCGAAAGCCGCCTTCGCGCAAGTCCCTCGATCTCTTCGAGGCCGGCCGGCGCGACGCCCTCGAGCGCGACCAGCCGCTGGCGGCGCGCCTGCGGCCGCGCACCCTCGACGAGTTCGTCGGCCAGGACCACATCCTGGGTCCCGGCCGCCTCCTGAGGCGCGCCATCCAGGCCGATCAGCTATCCTCCCTGATCTTCCATGGCCCGCCGGGGACCGGCAAGACGACGCTGGCCGCGGTCATCGCCAACACGACCAAGTCCCACTTCATCTCCATCAACGCCGTCCTCTCCGGGGTCGCCGACATCCGCAGCGCCGTGGAGGAGGCCCAGGAGCGGCGCCAGCTCCACGGCCACCGGACGACCTTGTTCATCGACGAGGTCCACCGCTTCAACAAGGCCCAGCAGGACGCGCTGCTGCCCTGGGTCGAGAACGGCACGGTGGTGCTCATCGGCGCGACGACGGAGAACCCCTACTTCTCGGTCAACCGGCCCCTGGTGTCGCGCAGCCGCCTCTTCCAGTTGCGCGAGCTCGAGTCCGGCGACCTCCACCGCATCGCCCGCCAGGCCCTGCAGGATCCCCGGGGCTACGCCGACCTGCGGGTCGACCTCCACGAGGACGCGGTCGCCCATCTGGTCGATGTCTGCAGCGGCGACGCCCGGGCCCTGCTCAACGCCCTCGAGCTGGCGGTGGAGACGACGCCCCGGGATGCGGAAGGGGTGGTCCACGTCGACCTGGCCGTGGCCGAAGAGTCGATCCAGCGGCGCGCCGTCCTCTACGACAAGGAGGGCGACTACCACTTCGACACGATCTCCGCCCTCATCAAGTCCCTGCGCGGGTCCGACCCCGACGCCGCCGTGTACTGGCTGGCGCGCATGGTCTACGCCGGGGAGGACCCCCACTTCCTGTTCCGGCGCATGCTGATCTTCGCCAGCGAGGACGTGGGCCTGGCCGACCCCGAAGCCCTGGGGGTGGTCACCGCCGCGGCGGAGGCCTTCGACCGGGTCGGCCTGCCCGAGGGGCGGTTCCATCTCGCCCACGCCGCCCTCTACCTGGCCACGGCGCCGAAGAGCAACTCCACCTTCGCCTTCTTCGACGCTCTCGCCGCCGTCGAGGCGGAGGGCGACGGAGAGGTGCCGAATCCGCTCAAGGACGCCAGCCGGGACGCCGAGGGGCTCGGCCACGGGGCCGGTTACCTCTATCCCCACGCCTACCGCGACCACTGGGTGGCGCAGCAGTACCTGCCCGACAGCCTCCATGGACGCCTGTTCTACCAGCCTTCGGACCAGGGCCGGGAGCGCGACCTCGGGGACCGTGTCCGGCGGCGCCGGGAGCTGCAGCTGGCCGCGGCGGCCGAGGCCGGCACCGGCGGCGTCGACCCCCTCACCCACTCCCCCGAGGACCGGTCCCGCGACCAGTGGCTGGTGCGCGCCGGCGGCGAGGTGAGCGCCCAGCTCGACCATGTGCGGCAGCGGCTCTTCGCCTCGGTGAAGCTCGCCCGCCACCACGTCGTCCTCGACCTGGACGCGGCCTCGGGGCTGCTCACCTGGGAGGCCCTGCGCCGCGTCCCCGAGGGCGGCGTCTGGTCCCTGTGCACGGACCGCACCTCGGCCGTCGCCCTGCGGGAGATGGCCAGCCTTTCCCTCGACGAGCTGACCCGCCCCGTGGTCCTGGAGGGGCCCGTCACCCGGGCGGCGGAGCTGGTGAGGCTGCAGGACGAGGGCCTGCGCTTCGACGCCGTCCTCGGGCGCAACACCCTCGGCAGCGTGAGGGGCCGGGAGAAGGCGGCGCGGCGGATCGTGGAGCTCCTCGCTCCGGGAGCCGTCCTCAGCCTCGCGGAGACGGTCCCCCGGCTCGGCCAGCGGCTGACGGCCCTGGTGCCGGTGGCCGAGCTGGGCGAGGACCTGGCCGAGCGGCTGCACCGCGCCGAGGAAGAGATCTATCGGGACGAGGACAACCCGCGCGTGGCCTGGGCACCGGCCGACCTGGAGCCCCTGTGGTCGGAGGCCGGCCTGACCTCGGTGCGGGTCGAGACCGAGGTCCTGACCGCCTCCCGGCGGCTCGGCAGCCGGGAGCTGGGAAGGTGGTTCAGCCCCGGAGGCGAGAAGCACGGCACCTTCGCCGCCTACCTGCGCCGGCACCTCTGCGAGGACGAGGTCCGCCAGGTGCGGCGACTCTTCGAGGGCAGGCTGACGAACCGGGAGGTCGACTGGTCGACGACCTACGCCTACGTAAGCGGCCGGGCGGCCGGTGGGGCCTGAATCGAGGCCGGTGGACCCGGCCTCAGCCGCCCGCCGGCGCCCGGTCGATGAGGGCACCGGCCGCCTGGCGCAGGCCGTCGAAGCGACGCAGCAGGTCCGCCGGACCGACCCCCTGCTGGTCGAAGAACTCCCGGAAGTGATGGGGCAGCACCGGCAGCACCTGCTCCAGCAGTGAATAGAGGAGCGGGGCGGTGCGGGTCCCGGCCAGCCAGCCCGGACCCTCCGGCAGATAGCGGCCCACGAGCAGCACCAGCACCATCAGCACCTGGACCCCGACGAGCGCTCCCAGGAGGGCGCCGAGGACCCGGTCGACCACGCCCAGGAGCATGGCGTAGACCACGCTCCTCAGGACCCGGGCCAGGAGGTTGACCGAGAGCGCCACGGCCACGAAGACGACCGTGAAGGCGGCTGCCAGCCGCAGGACGGGGTGCCCGAAGGAAGGCATCATCGCCGCCGCGGCGCTGTGCAGGTAGAGGCCGCCGAGGAGGCCCAGCGAGACCGCCAGCAGGGCCGAGACCTGCTGGATCAGGCCCCGGCCGTAGCCGCGCACGGCCAGGGCGATCACCAGGACCGCGGCGATTCCGTCGCACCAGTGCATCTATATGGAACGGCCTCCGGCGGGGGCTGCGTGGGAGGTTGCCACCTTCGGCGGGGGCGCAATAGATTAGCCGCCCATGCCGGTTCACCGCGACAAGGTACGCTGCAAGGTGCGCCTTCCCCATTCCCCGGGCCCGAAGTCGTGGAGCCGCGGTCTGTTCTGGCTGCTCCCCCTCGCCTTGTGCGCCTGCTCGACGACGGAGGAGCAGGTGCGGCGGCACATCGAGATCACCGCCGCCAACGAAGTCCACTCCGAGCGCTGGGCCGCGGCCGTGGACGAGCTCGCTGCCATCGGACGCCCCGCCGCGCGCCAGCTCCTGGCTCTCCTCGACCCCGCCCAGTACCGCGGGGTCGACTACCGCGAGTTCCGCGACGAGATCGAGAACACGCGCACCGCCGCCGCCGTGGTGCTGGGCCGCATCCGGCACCGGGCGGCCTCGGCCAGCATGCACGCCCGCATCACCACCGCCTACCGCCACAACGAGCGCATCGCCTGCCTCCGGGGGGTCGGCGACCTGGGCTTCACCGAGGCGGCGGTGAAGGATCTCCGGGCCCAGCTCGCCGATGCCGACCCCGTCATCCGGCTGCTGGCCGCCATCTCCCTGGTCAAGCTCGGCGAGCTGGCGGCGCGCGACACGATCACCGCCGCCGTCGTCGAAGGCGGCGACGAGCTCGCGGAGATGGCGATCACGGAGCTGGAGGGCGCGAACTACCACGGGGTCCCCGTCCTCGTCGATCTCCTTTCGCGGCAGGAGCACCGCCGGGAGCGCCTCGGCCAGGCCCTGGAGAAGGTCCGTGAGCAACTGGTGCGGCAACTCGAGGCCGACGACCCCGAGGTGCGCCGGGAGTCGGCGGCCGGTCTCGGCGAGATCGCCGATCCCAGGGTCGTCGAAGCCCTGGTGGGCATGCTCGCCGATCCGAGCAACCTGGTACGCTTCAACGCCGCCGCCTCCCTGGTCCGCCTCGGCGACCGGCGCGGCACCGAGTTCCTCTTCGGCGCCCTGGACGATACCGACGCCGTCCTGCGCCTGAACGCGATCAAGTCCCTGGTCCGCCTGCAGCAGTTGTCCGGACAGGTCGAGGACCGGCTCCTCGAGTGCCTGCGCTCGGACAGCGCCCGGCTGCGTTCGGGGGCGGCGCAGATCCTCGGCCGGGCCGAGGTCGCCTCGGCCGTGGAGGACCTGCTCTCGACGGCGGACGACGCCGACCCCGAGGTGCGCTGCAACGTGGCTATCGCCCTGGGCCACATCGGCGCTCCGTCGAGCCGCGCGACCCTTGAACAGCTCGTGGGCGACCCCGATGAGACCGTCGCCTACTACGCCGGGTGGGCCCTGGAGCAGTTGTGATGGGAGGGCGCTTGCGCAACCTCTTCCTGCTGTCTTCGGCGGCCGCCCTCGTTTTCTCGTCAACGGTTCTCGTGGCTCCCCTCGCCGCCTCGGAGACGGCGGAGACGGTGCTCATCCGCCAGATCCTGGAGAAGGACCGCTTCGGACGCCGCCGGGGAGACGCGGAGGTCGTCACCTACGGGTACGACAAGGACCGCTTCGTCGTCTACGACGGCGCCGGATCGATCGATGTCCGCGCCTGGACCGTCCGCCACTCCTCCCTGGAGGAGTACCAGGCCTCCCTCGAAGCCGACCTGGCGGCGAACCGGTACGACATCTCCCGCGCCGTCCTGTTCCTCACTGTCTGGAAGAACCGGGCTTTCGCCGCCACCCTCGACTCCGGCGTGGTCATCGACCGCGCCGGCGACAGCCGCCGCGGCTTCGTGCAACGCGCCATGTGGTCCTTCCTCAAGGAGGACGAGGAGTGGAAGGCCACCAGCCTCGTCATCGCCGTCGGAGACACGGCCGACGGAGGCGCCGCCGGCCGCGTGGAGGACCAGGAGGTCGCCGCCGCCCTGCAGGAGGACGCCCGCAACTGGTCCGAGGGGAGCAAGGGCGACATTCTGAGCGGGGTGCAGGAGGACTTCGTCGGCAACGACTGCTACTACAGCTCGAATCCGGCCTCCTGGCTGACCGTCTTCGCCGGCCGCGAGGAGTTCGGCAAATGGCTGGAGCAGCGCCTCGAGCACGTCGACTACGACATCGAGCGCACCCTGCTCCACGCCGTCAGCCGGGGGGACGAAGCCGTGGCCGTCACCCGAGACCGGATCACGGTGACCTACACGGCCGGGGACGCACGCCTGGAGCAGGACCGCACCTCGGCCTGGCTGCTGACGCGGCGCGGCGGACGCTGGCGGGTCACCTGCGCGTGGTGGAAAGCCAAGTCCTTCGATCCGCCCGGAGCCCCGGAGGGCGCCCCCACCGCCCAGCGCTGACCCGCCTTTCCCGGACCTACGCTACCCGGGAACCCGTGTCCCACGGCCTCCACAACTACGAGAACACCAACCGCCTCTTCGACAAGGGCGCCGACGCCGTCGGCCTCGACGAGGACCTCCGCCTGCTGCTGAAGACGCCCTTCCGCGAGGTGATGGTCGAGGTGCCCGTGCGCATGTCGAGCGGCCGGATCGAGGTCTTCCTGGGGTATCGGGTGCAGCACAGTGGCGCCCGCGGGCCGATGAAGGGCGGCCTGCGCTACCACCCCGAGGTCGACCTCGACGAGGTCCGCTCCCTGGCCTCGCTGATGACCTGGAAGACGGCCCTCCTGGACCTGCCCTTCGGCGGCGCCAAGGGCGGGATCACCTGCGATCCCCTGCAGATGACCGAGGACGAGCTCGAACGCATGACGCGCCGGTTCACCTCGCGTATCGGGCTCGCCTGGGGATTGCACCGGGACATCCCGGCGCCGGACCTGAACACCGACCAACGCGTGATGGCCTGGATCATGGACGAGTACAGCCAGCGCCACGGCTATACCCCCGGGATCGTCACCGGGAAGCCCCTGGCCCTCGGCGGCTCCCCCGGCCGGGAAGCGGCCACCGGGCGCGGCGTCAGCATCGTCACCCGCGAAGCGGCCCGGGACTTCGGGATCGAGGTGAAGGGCGCGCGGGTGGCGATTCAGGGATTCGGCCAGGTCGGCTCCCATGCCGCCCGGGTCCTTCACCAGATGGGGGCCCGCATCGTCGCCGTGAGCGACCTCGGGGGAGGCCTCTTCGCCAGCGACGGCCTCCCCTTCCCCGACCTCTTCGAACACGCCCGCGAGCACCGCACGATCCAGGGACTCGGGACCGGTGAGAGGATCTCCAACGCCGACCTGCTCACCCTCGACTGCGACATCCTGATCCCCGCCGCCCTCGGCGGCGCCATCACCGAGGAGAATGCGCGCCAGGTCGGGGCCTCGATGGTCGTGGAGGCGGCCAACTCGCCGGTGACGACCAGCGCCGACGCCATCCTCGAAGAGCGGGGCATCGGGGTGGTGCCCGACATCCTGGCCAACGCCGGAGGAGTCACCGTTTCCTACTTCGAGTGGGTCCAGAACATCCAGGCCCTGACCTGGGAGGAGGAGGACGTCAACGCCCGGCTCGAGGGCATGATGATTCGCGCCTACCGGAGCGTGGTGGAACGCATGCGGTCCCGCCGCATCCCGATGCGCACCGCCGCCTTCGCCCTGGCCATCGAGCGCGTGGCCGAGACCGAAACCCTGCGGGGCGGATTCTAAACCGGAAGGGCTGCAGACCGTGGAAAAACTCGCTTGGCTCGCGGTGTTCACACTCGGATACTGGACGTACTGCATCTACTGGGGGGTGCGCGGGGCCCGCCAGGCCCGCACCGCGAGCGACTACTTCATCGCCGGGCGGACCATCGGCCTGTGGGTCTTCGTCCTCGCCGCCACGGCCACCTCGTTCTCGGGCTGGACCTTCGTAGGCCATCCGGGGACGATATTCAACGTCGGCCTGCCCTACGCCTTCGCCTCCTTCTACGCCATCACCATTCCCTTCACCGGGGTGTTGTTCCTCAAGCGACAGTGGCTGCTGGGGAGGAGGTACGGATACATCACCCCCGGCGAGATGTTCTCCGACTACTACCGCACCGACTGGATGCGGGTGCTCACGGTGCTCGTGGCCATGGTCTTCTCCGTTCCCTATCTCGGCATCCAGCTGCGCGCCTCGGGCCTGCTGTTCTCGCGCCTGGTGGAGGGCACGCCCCTGCAGCAGACCTTCCTCGGCTCCATCGAGGGAGGAGCGATCCTGCTGTCGGTGGTCGTCTTCCTGTACGTCGCCTCGGGCGGCCTGCGGTCGGTGGCCTACGTCGACTGCGCCCAGTGCATCCTGCTGGCCCTGGGCATCATCGTCCTCGGCTTCGTCGCCCTCGACCTGGTGGGGGGATGGGCCGCCTTCAAGGAGGGGCTCGCAGGGCTCGCCCGGCTCAAGCCGGACATGGTGGCGATCCCTTCCCGGCCGGAATCGACCTCCTTCCTCGAACGGGCCGGCACCTTGTTCTGGGGCGCCTCCGGCGGTCCCTGGACGGCGATGATGATCCTGACCTACATGTTCGCGCTCATGGGCATCCAGTCGTCTCCCGCCTTCAGCATGTGGGCCTTCTCCAACAAGGACCCCCGGCCCTTCCCCTGGCAGCAGGTGGTGGCCTCGTCCCTGGCGATCGGAGGCATCATGTTCTTCTGCACCGCCTTCCAGGGTCTCAGCGGCTCCATCCTGTTTCACGAAATCCTGCCGGACACGGAGAAGCTCGGCCTGCCCACCAGCGAGGCGGGCAAGCCGCTGACCGACTACCTCGTGCCGTACCTGATCGGCTCCCTGGAGCGGGCGGCGCCGTGGCTGGTGGGCCTGCTCTGCGTCTGCGCCCTGGCGGCGATGCAGTCCACGGGCGCCGCCTACATGTCGACGGCCAGCGGCATCGTCACCCGCGACCTCTACCGCCACTTCTTCTCGCGCGAGGTCAGCCACCGTGTGCAGGTCCTGATCGGCCGCCTCACGGTCTTCGTCATCGTCGCCCTGGCCCTCCTGGTGGGCCTGGCCTCCGGAGACCTGCTGGTGCTCCTCGGCGGGGCCGCCGTCTCCTACGGGTTCCAGATGTGGCCCGCCCTCCTCGGCATCTGCTACATCCGCTGGTTCACCCCCAAGGGAGTCTCCTGGGGACTGGCCGCCGGGATCGCCGCCGTCACCGTGACCTACGTCACCCAACTGGGCGGGCTCGTCGGCATCGGCCGCTACCCGCTCACCATCCACAGCGCCGGATGGGGCATCCTCTGCAACCTCGGCGTCTGCATCCTCGTCAGCGCCCTCACCCAGAACTCGAGGGAGTCCGGGCACCGCGCCGGTTACCACGACTTCCTCGAGGAGCACACCGCCCTGCCCCCCGAGCGGCAGCGCTGGAAGAAGCCGGTGTGGATCCTCACGGTGGTCTGGTTCCTGTGCGCCATCGGGCCCTTCGCCGTCCTCGGCAACGAGGCCGACCCGTCGCGCTGGATCATGGGGATCCCCACTTTGTGGATCTGGCAGATCGCGTGGTGGATCATCGGCGTGGGGATGATGTACCTCCTCGCCTTCAAGCTGGAGATGTCCACCGTGCCGCGGTCCGAAGTGAAGGCGCTGGCCGCATCCGACTGACCCGCGCACCCCTCCTGCTGCGGCTGGCCGCCGCCCTCGCCCTGAGCGCGTCCGTCAGCGCCTGGCTGCTGCCGGGGTACGGGGCGCACGGGGGATGGAGCCTGTTCCCGCCCCTGTGCGCCATCTCCGTGGCCATCGTCACGGGGCGCCTGGTCCTCGGCCTGGGATCCGCCCTCTTCGGGGCCGCCCTCCTCACCACCCCCATCGACGGCTGGAGCGCCCTCTGGCAGGTCCCGGCGACGGTAGCCGCCGATTTCGTCTGGAGCCCACTGAGCGACTCCTTCCAGCTCTTCATCCTGGCCTTCACCGTCTCCCTCATCGGCATGGTCCGCGTCGTCGCCGTAGCCGGCGGCACCCGCGGCATCGCCGAGAGCCTGGCCCGCCGGGCCCGGGGCCGGTCGACGGCGCGGCTGGCGACCTGGCTCCTGGGCCTGGCCATCTTCTTCGACGACTACGCCAACACCCTGGTGGTGGGGACCACCATGCGCCCGGTCTGCGACCGCCTGCGGATCTCCCGGGAGAAGCTCGCCTACCTCGTCGACTCCACGGCGGCCCCGGTGGCGGGCCTCGCCGTGATCAGCACCTGGATCGGCTACGAGGTCGGTCTGCTGCAGGACGCCATGGACGGCCTGGGCACGGGGGTCTCCGGGTACGAGCTGTTCTTCCACGCCCTGACGAGCCGGTTCTACTGCTGGCTCGCCATCCTCTTCGTGGGCGCCACCGTTCTGCTGCGCCGCGACGCCGGTCCCATGCTGGCCGCCGAGCGGCGGGCGGCCACCCGCGGAGAGGTGCTCCGGCCGGGGTCCGTGCCCCTCACCGGGGCCGGAGCGGAACGGAACCTCGAGCCGCCGGAAGGGATCACCCCCGACTGGCGGCTGGCGGCGGCGCCGGTCCTGGTCGTGGTGATCGGGGTGATCCTCGGCATGCAGTGGGACACCTGGGAGCATCCCGAGGTGCGCGGCGTTCGCGCGGAGGGGATCCTTGGCGCCGCCTACTGGACCGCCGTGCTCTCCAACGCCGCCGGCGCCAAGGTGATGTTTCTCGCCGCCGTCGCCGGGTCGGTCACCGCCTTCCTCCTGGCCGTGACCCGCCGCCGGAGCGACCGCTCCCGGGCGATCCCTGCCCGGGCGGCGCTGCGGGCCTGGATCGGCGGCGTCACCGGGTTCCACCGGGCCCTGGTGATCCTGGTCCTCGCCTGGGCCATCAAGGAAGCCTGCTCCGCGGTGGACACCAGCGGCTACCTCCTGGCCGCCCTCGGGGACTCCATGCCGGCGGAGCTGCTGCCCGTGCTCGTCTTCCTGCTGGCGGCGGCCGTCGCCTTCTCCATCGGCACGTCGTGGACGACGATGGCGATCCTGCTGCCCACCACCCTGCCCCTGGCCCACGCCCTCGGCGGCCTGCCGACGACGGTCCTCGTGGCCGCCGCGGTCCTCGACGGCGCCATCTTCGGGGACCACTGCTCACCGATCAGCGACACCACGGTGCTGTCCAGCGTCGCCGCCGGGTGCGACCACCTCGATCACGTGAAGACCCAGGTCCCCTATGCCGTCGGCATCATGTCGGTGGCCGCCCTCTTCGGCTACGTGGGCACGGCCGCCGCCTATCCGGCCTGGGTCGGCCTGGGGCTGGGAATCGTGGTCTCGTGGGGGGGGCTGTGGCTGCTGGGCGAGGACCCGGACGCCCCTTGAGGGGCTACCAGGAAGCCGTGGTGCGGTCCACGATCTCCTCGACGATCATGGCCATGGCCGCCTCGACGGCGGGGTCCCGCCCGTCCTCGTCGGGCAGGGCCGCGTCGTAGGTCCCCCAGCCCACGAGAGATTCGATCTCGAGCAGCTCGCCCCCGTCGGAGGTGCGCTCGAGCAGGGCGCCGCCGAAGAGGCGGAAGCGGTACTGCTCCGTCACCTCCGCGGCCGTGTGGATGAGGGGCTGGTCCTCGAGCCGGTCGAGACGCAGCAGGAGCACGGCGTCGGCCGACCCCTCGTCGACCACCCGCAGGCGTCCGTCCTCGATGAAGGCCTCGGTGAGGTGGTCCGTCAGCCTTTGGGCGATGTCGACCTCGGGGGTCCCGTTCTCCGCCGCGGGGATGGCCACGCTGCGGATGCCGCCGACGAGGCCGCCGCTCGTGGAGTAGTGGGAGCAGGCGCCGAGGAGCAGAGCGAGGACGAAGAGGATGCGCCGCGGGGCCGGCGATCCCGCCTCAGCCGGATGCATCCGGCTGAGGGCCATCCGGTCCGGAGGGATCCGGCTCCTCCGCCGCCGGACCGCCGTCGGCCGGTCCGGTCGATTCGTAGGTCTCGGAGGGCAGGTCGGGAACCACCTTCGAAGGGGCGGCCTCCATCTCGGCGATCCCCTCGAGGGAGATGGCGCGCGCCGTGTCGCCCACGCTGATGGGCTGGGCCTGGGGCCGCCCCGACAGATCGGAGGACCGCACCGCCAGGCCTTCGCGCTCGCTGCCGTGACTCCCGTAGAGACCGAAGGAGTGGCGCACCATCATGGCGCTCAGGGTGGCAGTGGCCGCGGGGGCTCCCTCGGCGAGGGGAGACCGGGCGGTGGCCATCCGTTCCTGCACATGGGTGACGGCCACCCGCCCCTTCACCGATTCCCAGCGTCCGAGACTCTCTCCGGAGTCGGGGTCCCGGATGTCGTCGTGCTCGGCGACGACGGCGAACAACATGCCCTCGTGGACCCCGTCGCGGGCGCCGACGTTCAGCACCAGGGTCGTATCGTCGACGATGGCGGCCACCTTGCCGGTGATCGGCTCGCTCATCTCAGCCTCTCCTGACTCTCGGGTACTGTTGAAGTCGCTGCCGTGGAAGATAGGGGTCCCGCGGCTCGGCGGCAGGCGGGCGGAAAGCGCCGGGGGTCAGTCCGGGAGCAGGGCGATCGATCCCATGGGCTGGTCGCCGGGCCTCCAGTCGACGAGGAAGTCCTGCGGGTCCCGGTAGCCGTTCAGCCCGCCGCGGCTGCGGACCTGGTAGCGCACGGCGTAGTGGAGGTGAGGCCCGGTGGAACGGCCGGTGCTGCCCATCGTCCCCAGCGTGTCCCCCCGCGCGACTCGCTGGCCCTTGCTGACGAGGATCTTGTGCAGGTGCCCGTACTCGGTGCGAAGCAGCCCCGGGCGCGAGGTCGCCGTCCCGTCCTCGGCGATCACCAGCGGGTCGTGGTTGACCACGACCACCTTGCCGAGGAACCGGTCGGCGTAGGCATAGGCCACCTCGCCGGCGGCGGTGGCGACGATGGGCAGGCCCCGGGGGCCCGCCAGATCGATGCCGAGGTGCTTCGACTTCAGTCCGGTGAAGGGGTCCTTCCGATCCCCGAAGCCGGAGGAGACCCGCACGCGGCGGACATCGGCCACCGGCCAGATCGTCGGTACGTAGCGGAGGTTCTCCTTGTTGGCCTCGAAGGCCTCGATCAGGCTCTGGGAGCTGGTCAGCTGGTAAAGGGCTTCCCGCTGAAGCTCCCGGATGCGCCGGGACAGATTGTCAACCCGCTCCACCGCCGGCCGGGCGGTGGAGTAGCGGGGCAGATCGTCCGGCAGCTGCCGCCCGCCGACGCCGGGGGCCTGGTCACCGGCGCCGACGGAGCCGACGGCCGGATCGTCGAGCCCTCTTTGGCCCGCCAGCTTGCCGACGACCGCCTCGAGCCGGCCCAGGTCGCGGCGGGCGGAATCAAGCCTGGCCTCGAGGAGGACGTTGTCGCCGTGGAGGCCGGCCAGGCCCGCCTCCGAACCGGCGCGAGTGTGGAACTGGAAGGCGTAGTAGGCGAAGAGGCCGGCCAGCAGTGAGAGGGTGATGCCGCCGCTCCAGAGGAGACGGGTGGAGAGCCCGAATTCGCGGACCCTGCCGTCGTTCTGGGGGATGACGATGAAGTTGATTCGTTTGCCGCGCATGCTGGTCCGTCGGGGGAGGAGGCGGATCAGACGGGAAAAATAGGTCGAACCCCCCGGATCGCCAACTGCCGCCGATGGTTGCGACCTCTCCGCGCGATTCGTAACTTCATTCGTTTACGTACTTGCCCTTCAGAAGCGCTCATCGGCCTCCCCCCTTCCGCTCCGGAGTACCTTGATGATCCACGGCCCCCGCCGTATCGCCGCTCTGGTGCTGCTCGCGGCCTCGGCGGCCGCAGGGGAGGCGGCCCCCCGGCCGACGATCCAGGACGAGCTGAAGAACTCCTTCTTCCCCATCGTTCGCTACATCAACTCCTACTACATGTACGAGATCTCCCCCGACACGCTGATGCAGGCCGGGCTGAGGGGGACTTTCCAGGCCCTCGATCCGTCCTCCGACTACTCCATCAGCGGCCCCGAGGAGGACTGGCAGAGGAACTTCTCCACCTTCGAGCGCGCCGTCCGCGTCGTCGACAGGAAGGCGTTCTACACCGTGGGTGCCGACACCCTGATCCGCTACGGGATCGCCGGCATGATGTCCGTCCTCGATCCGGACACGGTGTTCATGGAGAAGCAGAGCCTCGACAACTTCCACATCAACACCCGCGGCGAATACGGCGGCCTGGGGTTCCGCATCCAGGTCGTCTACCCCGACAGCGCCATCGCCGTGTGGGCGCTGCTGCACGAGGACACCCCGGCGGCGCGGGCGGGGGTGAAGTCGGGCGACCTGATCCTGGCCATCGACGGCGAGTCGACGCGGTCGATGAACGCCAGCGAGGCCGCCACCCTGATGCGCGGCACCGTCGACACCGACGTGACCCTGACCCTGAGCCGGGCGGGGGTGGAGGAGCCTTTCGACATCACCGTCACCCGCGAGGTGGTGCACATCAACTCCGTGCCCTCCCACGTGCTGTTCCCCGACTCCACGGGCTACATCAAGCTCACCGGCTTTCAGCACAAGTCCAGCCAGGAGGTGCGCGCCTCCCTGGCCGATCTCCTCGACCGGGGCATGAAGCGGCTGATCTTCGACCTCCGCGGCAACGGCGGCGGCTACCTGACCGAGGCCGTGCAGGTGGCGGACCTGTTCCTGCCGCGCGGCCGTCTCGTTGTCTACACCGCCGGCCGCGCCTTCGAGGACACGACGCGCTACATCACCACCGAGGAGCCCATGTTCGGCGAAGGGCCGCTGGTCATCCTCGTCGACGGCGCCTCGGCGAGCGCCTCCGAGATCGTCTCCGGGGCGGTCCAGGACTGGGACCGGGGACTCGTCCTCGGGACCCCGACGGTCGGCAAGGGCTCGGTTCAGCAGACCGTCAGCATCGGCGAGCGCGCCGAGCTCAAGCTCACCATGGCCGCCTATTTCATCCCCAGCGGCCGCTCCATCGACAAGCGGATGCGCAAGGACTCCACCCTCGTGGCCATGGCCGACCAGGAGTACCGCACCCGAACCCTCGGCCGCCAGGTGCGCGGAGCCGGCGGCATCACCCCCGACATCGACATGGAGCGCCGGCGTTCCTCGCGGCTCTACTCCCAGCTCTCCGGCTGGGGCCGGAGGGGCACGGCGTTCTTCAACAACAGCCGGTTCTTCCGTTTCTCCCGGCAGTACCCCGCCCGCCACCCGGACCTCTCCCCCGACTTCGTCGCCGACGAGGGCACCCTGCAGGCCTTCCGCGACTTCGTCGAGGCCGACGGCTTCGAGTACACGAGCGCCCTGGAGACCAGGCTCGACGAGCTTCGGGAGGAGGTGGACGGCGAGGGAGACCGGGCCAGGGAGGCGATGGACGGCTCGCTGAAGCAGGTGGAGGGCGAGATCGACCAGATCGAGGAATTCCACTGGAGGGACAACGCCGAACTGCTCACCTGGAAGCTGACCTTCGACATCCGCGAGAAGGCGTTCGGGATCGAGCAGGCCTACGCCTACGACGTCACCGTCGACCCGCAGATCCAGCGCGCCCGGGAGATCCTCGGATCCGAGGCCGAGTACCAGGCCTGGTTCGAGAGGCCCGAGATCGGCGGCGTGCCGGCCATCGCGGCGGCCACCGACACCGGGTCCGTCGAGGCCGACGGACTGGTGCGGCTCGGCGGAGACTGAGGGGCATGGCCGAATCCGGCAGCCGGCGCCGCCTGCCGGCCTGGTTGAAGGCGAAGGCGCCCGGCAGCCCCGGCTACCTGAGGCTGAAGCGCCTGGTCAAGGGGCTGGACCTGAACACCGTCTGCGAGAGCGCTCACTGCCCCAACATCGGCGAGTGCTGGTCCGCCGGCACCGCCACCTTCATGATCCTCGGAGACGTGTGCACCCGCAGTTGCGGCTTCTGCGCGATCAGGACCGGGCGCCCCACCCACGTGGACCACGAGGAGCCCGAACGCGTGGCCGAGGCGATTGCGCGGCTGCACCTGCGCCACGCCGTCATCACCTCCGTCAACCGGGACGAGCTGCCCGACGGCGGCGCCTCGATCTTCGCCCGCACCATCCGCGCCGTTCACGAGCGCTGCCCCGGGACCTCGGTGGAGGTGCTGATCCCCGACTTCCAGGGCAACTGGGACGCCCTCGCCGAGGTCCTCGACGCCGGGCCGGAGATCCTCAACCACAACCTCGAGACCGTACCGCGGCTCTACCGCCGCATGCGGCCCCAGGCGCGCTACGAGCGCTCGCTGGAGCTCCTCGACCGGGCCCGGTCCCTCGGGCCGGCGCCGACCAAGTCGGGCATGATGCTGGGCGCCGGCGAGACCCGAGGGGAGGTGGACCTGTCGATCCGCGACCTGGCCGCCGTCGGCTGCGGCATCCTGACCCTCGGCCAGTACCTGTCCCCTTCGGAGCAGCACGTGCCGGTGGACCGCTTCGTCCCGCCCGAGGAGTTCGATGCCCTCGGAGAGTTCGCCCGGGCCCTCGGCTTCGGCCACGTCGAGTCGGGACCGCTGGTGCGCAGTTCCTATCACGCCGAGCGCCAGGCAGGCGACCTGGCGGCTGTCGGCGGAAGCTCTCCCATGGAGATTGCCAGAGGAGGTCCATGACCCTCGACGAGAAGTCCCTGGCGGGCTACCTCAAGCGAAAGAAGCTGACCGGCGAGGGCGAGGGCGTACTCGATGTGCGCCAGGTCGGCGACGGACTGAAGAACCTGGTCTACGTCGTGGTCACCACCGAGCAGCGGCTGGTGGTCAAGCAGGCCCACTGGCGGGTGCAGGTGAAGCAGCGCTGGTGGACGGACCGCAAGCGGCTCTTTGCCGAGAAGTGCTGCATCGAGACCCTGGCCAACATCCTGCCCCCCCAGGTGCTCCCCGAGGTTCGGCTGGAGGACCGGACCAACTTCGTTCTGGTGACCACCGCTCCGCCCCGCGACGCCACGGCCTGGGCCGACGAGCTGGACATGGGCCGCATCGATCTGCAGGTCGCCTCCCAGGTCGGGGAGCTGCTGGCGGCGGTGCACAACCAGACCTCCGAGATGGGCGATCTGGAGACGCTCTTCAAGGAGACCAAGCCCTTCGAGCAGCTGCGGGTGGAACCCCTCTATGGGCGTGTGGCCGCCGCCTTCCCCGAGATCCGGACGGCGGTCACGGCGCAGGCCCGGGCCCTGATGGAGAGCGGCCGCTGTCTGGTTCTCGGAGACCTGCGGCCGCGCAACATCCTCATCGACAACGGCGAGCTGTACCTGGTCGACTTTGCCACCGCCCACTTCGGGCAGCCATCCTTCGACCTCGGCTTCTACGCCGGCGACATGTGTCTGAAGGCGATGCTCAACCACCCGCAGAAAGCCGCCTACCTCGAGGCGATCAACGTGTTCTGGGGAGCCTACACCCGCACCGCCGAGTACGAGGGAGCGGCGGAGGTGGGCAAGTCCGCGGTGCGGGACTTCGGCTGCCTGCTCCTGGCCCTGGTCTGCGGCCGGATGCCCGTGTACGAGGGCGACGAAGCCTTCCGCGACCTCACCTTCCGCATCTCGCAGAACCTCCTGTCCACCGAGGCGGAGAAGATCGAGGACATCACCGAGTCCATCAATCGAACTCTGATCGATGGATGAGGCGCGCCCCCGCCGCCATCCTGCTCGCCCTCTCGGCGTGCGCCCCCGGCCCCGCCTCCGACCCCGGTGACCCGCGGGCCGGTGTGCCGCCGCCGGCGCGCGAGTTCCGCGCCGTCTGGGTGGCCACGGTCGACAACATCGACTGGCCCTCGCGGCCCGGGCTCACGTCCGGACGCCAACGGCTCGAGGCGCGGGAGATCCTGGACCGGAGCCGCGACCTCGGGCTCAACGCCGTCGTCCTCCAGATCCGCCCTCACTGCGACGCCCTCTACGCCTCTCCCCTGGAGCCTTGGTCCTACTACCTGAGCGGCCGTCCGGGAGAGCCGCCGGAGCCGCCGTACGACCCCCTGGAGTTCTGGGTGGAAGAGGCCCACGCCCGCGGCCTCGAGCTGCACGCCTGGCTCAACCCCTACCGCGCCGACCATCCCGCCAACCGGGAAGGCCTGGCGCCGGAGTCGATCGCCAGCCGCCGCCCCGACCTCGTGCGCACCCTCGGCGACAGCGGCTACCTGTGGCTCGACCCCGGCTCCGAGGAGGTGCGGGAAGCGACCCTGTCCGTGTTCCTCGACGTGGCCGGACGCTACGACGTGGACGGCGTGCACCTGGACGACTACTTCTACCCCTACCCTTCTTACAGCGGCGGCGCCGACTTCCCCGACGAGCCCACCTGGCAGGCCTACCTCGAGGATGGCGGCGACCTCGAGAGGGCGGACTGGCGGCGGCAGAACGTCGACCGCTTCGTCGAGAGCCTCTACACCCGCCTGCGGGACCTGCCGCGGCCGGTGAAGCTCGGCATCAGCCCCTTCGGGGTCTGGCGCCCGGGGCACCCGCCCTCGATCCGGGCCGGGATCGACCAGTACGGCACGCTGTTCGCCGACCCCCGGCGGTGGCTGCACGAGGGCTGGCTCGACTACTGCGCCCCCCAGCTCTACTGGCCGATCTCCAAGGTGCCCCAGAGCTTCCCGGTCCTGCTCGCCTGGTGGACCCGAAACAACCCTCACGGACGGCACGTGTGGCCGGGGCTGTTCACCTCCTCCGTGGCCGCCCGGGGGTGGGCGTCCCGGGAGATCGTCGACCAGATCATGGTGACCCGCGGCCTGCTGGACCCCCGCCCGGGGCACATCCACTTCAGCGCCCGCGCCGTTCTCGACTCCGGCCGCGTCGGCGCCCGGGGGGACCGGCTCAACGCGGCCCTGGCCAAGGGGCCGTACCGCGGACCGGCGCTGGCCCCGGCCACCCCCTGGCTGGACGACGAGCCTCCCGAGGCTCCGGCCGTGAAGGCCCGCCTCGGCGACGGCGAGTTGCTGCTGGACTGGTCCCGGCCGGAGGGCGAGGCTCCTTTCCTCTACGTGGTCTACACCAGGGCTTGGGAGACCGGATGGCGCCACCGCATCGTTCCCGCGGCGCGGACGGAGCTGCTGCTGCCCCACGGAGAAGCCGGGGAGAGAGGCGCGGTGGAGTCGGTGGCGGTCACCTCCGTGGACCGCATGGGCAACGAGAGCGAGGTGCGCGTCCATACCCTCGAGAGCCTGCTCTGAGACCGCCGCCGTTGCCCCCGTCCGAGGCATCGGGCATATTTGCTGGATTCATGCCAGTCATCGCCGACATCGGAACGCGGATCGAGCTGGTGCCCATGGACGGGCACTTCCACGACATCACGGTGGCCCTGTACCGCCAGTCCACGGCGGCGGGCCCCGCCTTTCTGGTGCACAGCTACAGCGCTCTCGACGGAGCCGAGGAGCGCCTCGAGGAGATCGGCTCCCTCATGACGATCCTGGGCGGCCTGCAGCCGTCGTTGGAGGCTCCCGGCCTGCTGGCCTTTCCCTGCGGAGAGGAGCACGGCCTGGCCGTGCGCCGTCTCTTCCTCGAGGCGTGCAAGATCGGCTCCCTCGACGATGCGGCCCCTCTTCCCCTGTCCACGGTGGACCGCAAGTCGGGCCTGACCATCGTCGTCGAGCCCCTGGGAGAGGGCCAGTACCGGGTGGAGGCGTTGGGAGAGGCCGACGAGTCCGACCGCTCCCGCCGCGTCCGGGTGATCGTCAACGGCCTCATGAAGCTGGGTGAGATGCGGCCCGTGGAAGGCGCCGGCGACTGCGTCGGCTTCGACTGCCGCCACTCCCACGACGAGCTCGTGGGGCTGCTCCTGGTGCGCGCGCCGAACGTGCGCGCCATCGTCCGCGAACAGCAGGCTCTGGCCGCCCGCGGCGTGCTGGCGGCGCCGAGCCAGCAGGGGAACGAGTCATGATCTCCATGAACGGCAGGCAACGGGTCCTCGCCGCCCTGCAGCGGCAGCCGGTGGACCGTACGCCGGTCTGCAATCCCACCTCGGTGGCCACGGTGGAGCTGATGGACCTGGTGGACGCCCCCTTCCCCGCCGCCAACCGCGAGCCCGAGCTGATGGCCCGGCTGGCGGCCACGGGGTACACCGAGCTCGGCTTCGACAGCATCATGCCCGTGTTCTCCATCATCCAGGAGTCCTCCGCCCTGGGCTGCAAGATCCAGTGGGAGCAGAAGGACAACTGGCCCACGGTGAAGATGCGCGAGCCGATCTGGACCTCCGTCGACGACATCGAGATCACTCCCGGCCTGCTCACCCACCCGGACACGAAGTGCGTCCTCGACGCCCTCACCATCCTCTGCCGGGAGTACGGCGACGAGGCCGCCATCATCGGCAAGACCATGGGGCCCTGGTCCCTCGCCTACCACTGCCTCGGCGTCGAGCCCTTCCTGCTCATGTCCCTCGACGACCCTGACGAGACGAAGAAGATCCTCGACATCCTCAAGGAGGTCACCGTCGATTTCGGCATCGCCCAGGTCGAGGCCGGCGCCGACGCCCTGACCCTCCCCGACCACGCCACCGGCGACCTGGTGAGCGGCTCCTACTACGAGCGCTACCTGCGCGACCTGCACATCGAGTTCGCCGAGCGCATCCCCTGCCCCATCATCCTGCACATCTGCGGCCGCACCGTGGACCGCATGGAGTTCATCGCCCAGACCGGCATGGCCGCCTTCCACTACGACTCCAAGAACAAGCCCGGGGAGTCGAGGGAGATCGTCGGCGAGCGCATCAGCCTCGTGGGCAACATCAACAACCCCGAGACGCTGTTCTCCAAGGAGCCGGAGGATGTGGCCGCCGAGGTGGTGAAGAACCTGGAGGCGGGCGTGCAACTCGTCGGACCGGAGTGCGCCATCCCTCTGCAGACCTCCATCGAGAACCTGCGCGCCATCCCGTCAGCGGTGCAGGAATGGCATGCGCTGAACAACTGACGATGCCTGGATCCCGCGACAGCCAACAGTGCAGATGGCGCGCCATCCCCGAGGCCGTGCGCCAGTGGCACGGGCAGGCGAACTGAGTGCCCGAGCTCTCGGACATCCACAACGAGACCCTCCGCTTCGAGATCGAGGAGTACCTCGAGAGGCCGGAGGAGATCGAGCGCTTCGTGGGGATCTTCTCCGCGGCGCGGCCGATCAACCAGGACATGGCGGCGGCCCTGATCGAGGGCGACCATCACACCGTCGACGCCCTCGCCGCCCAGGCCCTGGAGGAGGGCCTCGAGGCGCTGGAGGTGATGGACGACGGACTGATCGCCGGCATGGGCATCGTGGGGGTCAAGTTCCGGGAGAACTTCATCTTCGTGCCCGAGGTCCTCGCCTGCGCGCGCGCCATGAAAGCGGGCATGGCCCACATCGAGCCGATCCTGTCGGCCTCGGGCGCCGAGAAGGCGGGCACGGTGGTGATGGGGACGGTGAAGGGCGACCTCCACGACATCGGCAAGAACCTGTGCATCATGATGCTCAACGGCGCCGGCTTCGACGTCATCGACCTCGGCGTCGACACCTCGGAGGACGAGTTCATCGACGCGGTGGAGGAGTCGGGGGCGCGGGTCATGGGGATGTCGGCCCTGCTGACGACGACCATGCCCAACATGGGCAAGACGATCGAGGCCTTCATCGACGCCGACCTGCGCGACGACGTGCAGATCATGGTGGGCGGGGCGCCCGTGACCCAGGAGTTCGCCGAGGACATGGGCGCCGACGGCTACGGCAAGGACGCCCTGGCCTGCGTGGAGCTGGCCAAGCAGCTGGCTCGGAACGGAAGCTGATGGCGGGGATCCGGCCCGAAGAGGTGAAGAAGCGCTTCGACCGCCTCACCGAGATCTTCGGCGGCATCGTCGAGCACGCCGACCTCCAGGCTTCGCTGCGGTGCCCGTACCGCGACCGGCACGACCTGTGCACGGCCAAGTTCCACTGCAAGAACCAGACCCCCGCCGGGGACGCCGCCGACGGCGACCTGTCGTGCTCCCACGACGGCCGCTTCGACTACCGCAGCGCCTGGGAATCCGACCCGCGCACCGGCGAGCGCGCCCGCCGCCGCATCGAGACCATCCGCGAGCGCGCCGCCGAAGACCGCCAGGGGCGCCGCGGCCCCCGGCGCTGACGGCCGGCCCCCCGGCCATGGCCGTCGTCCGCGCCCCCGGCCTCGAGCCTCGGAGGCTGACCCCGGGGCGCACCCTCTTCGACTACGCCGACGACCTGCGGCTGCGGGTCCCCACCTCGTGCCTGCGCAACGGCTACTGCCACGAGTGCGTGGTCGAGGTCCACTCGGGCATGGAGGCCCTGCGCCCCCGCTCGGAGGCGGAACGGTTCCTGCGCGACCCCTACCGCCTCGCCTGTCAGGCCCTCGTCGTCGAGGATCTCGACGTCGACTTCGAGCCCCTCCGGCGGTCGCCGCAGATCCTCTCCGGCACCCGCCCCCGCCGCATCGAGCTTGACCCCGTGGTCGGCCGCCGCGGCGACGAGGTCCTCTACGACGGCGAGCCCGTCGACCGCTACCGGGGGCACCTCTACGGCCTGGCCATCGATCTCGGGACGACGACGGTCGCCATGGACCTCGTCGACCTGGAGACGGGCGACTCGGTCTGCGTCACCTCCTTCGAGAACCCCCAGCGCTTCGGCGGCTCCGACGTGATGCACCGCATCACCTACGACGGCGGCCCCCACCACGGCGAGCTGCAGAAGGCGGTGGCCACCGCCCTCAACCACCACATCGCCGGCATGTGCGACCGCCTCGGCTTCGTCCGCCAGGAGATCTACGAGATCACCCTCGCCGGCAACCCGACCATGCGCGACCTGCTCTTCCGGCTGGACGTGCAGCCCATCGGCACCCGCCCCTACAAGTCGACGGTGGAGCGCGCCTTCCTCGACGGCGAACGGTCGACCACCGCCTGGGTGGAGAAGTCGCGGCGCCTGGGCATCCGCGCCAACATCCACACCCGCGTCTACGGCCTGCCGCTGATCGCCAGCCACGTGGGCGCCGACACCGCCGCCGCTCTCGTAGCCTGCGACCTGCTGAGCGCCGAGGGCGACGGGGTGAGCCTCCTCGTCGACGTGGGCACCAACACCGAGGTGGTCATCGCCGGACGGGGGCGGATGGTGGCCGCCTCCTCGCCGGCGGGGCCGGCCTTCGAAGGCGGCCTCGTGGGCTGCGGCATGCCCGGCTACGAGGGCGCCATCGAGTCGGTGCGCATCGACGACCACGGGGCCTTCGTCTGCTCCACCATCGGCGGCGCCGAGCCCCTGGGCCTCTGCGGCTCCGGCCTGGTGGACCTGCTCGCCGAGCTGCGGCGCACCAACCGCATGTCGGAGAAGGGCGTCCTCGGAGACGGCCGGCAGCGCAACCCGCGGGTGATGGTGGCGCCGGAGCAGGGCCTCGCCTTCTCCGCCGAGGACGCCAGCCACCTGGCCCAGGCGAAAGCGGCCAACTACTGCGGCCAGTATCTTCTGCTGCGCGAGTTCGGCATCGATCCGGCCGACGTGTCGCGGCTCTACCTGGCCGGGGGCTTCGCCAACTACGTCGACGCCGCCAATGCGGTGGCCATCGGCTTCCTGGCGCCGGTGCCGGCGGAGCGCGTCGTCAAGGTCGGCAACGCCGCCCTCCAGGGCGCCCGCGAGGTGCTGCTCAGCCGCGGCCGGCGCCAGCGGCTGGAGGCGGCGGTGGCCGGCATCGAGCATGTGGAGCTGGAGACGGTGCCCGAGTTCTTCGACGCCTTCGTCGACGGCTGCATGTTCCGGCCCATGCCCTCCCGCGTCCTCAACCGACAGGATCCCCGTTGAAGAGCTTCCGCCAACGACTGGACGACCCGGAGCCCGTCCTCTTCGACGGCGGCTTCGGCACCCAGCTCTTCGCCCGCGGGGTGGAGCTGCCCAACAGCGCCCTGGCCAACGCCCACCACCCCGAGGCCGTCGTCGACGTCCACCGGGCCTACATCGCCGCCGGCTCGGAGATGATCGAGACGAACACCTTCGTCGCCTCAGCCCTGCACCTGGAGATGGCCGATGCCGGCGACCTCACCGCCGGCGAGCTGGCCAGGCTCGCAGCCGCCCACGCCCGGCGGGCGGTGGAGGAGAGCGGAGACCCGGTCTACGTGGCCGGCTGCCTGGGGCCCTCTCCCGGGGCGATCGAGGCCGACGCCGGAGACACCGACTTCGGCATCGCCGACGACAAGGTCCGCGCCGCCCACCAGGAGGTGGCCGAGGGCCTGGCTTCCGCCGGCGTCGACCTGTTCCTGGTGGAGACCATGTTCTCGGCCCGCGAGGCGGCCATCGCCGTCGACGTGGCCCGGGGCTTCGGTCTGCCCTTGGCCGTCTGTCTGACCTACAAGTACACCCGGGACCGGCGGACGAAGCAGGTCGTCTACCGCACCGACTGGGGCCATTCCCCCGCCGACGCCGTCGAGATCCTCGGCTCCGGGGAGCACTCCGGCGGTGACGACCTGCTGCCCTCGATCGACCTCTTCGGCCTCAACTGCGGCGCCGAGTCCCGGCGCGAGGAGCACTCCGGCATGGCCTACGCCATCGAGGGCACGAGACAGACCGCCGCGGCCCTCGCCGCGCGCGGCCTGAACGGCCTCCGCCTGGCCGCCTACCCGAACGCGGGTCTGCCGAAGCTGGACCGCGAGACCCGCCAGACCTACTACCTGCAGGGTCCGGATGTGATGATCGCGAGCCTCGACGCGCTGCAACAGGCGGGCGCCTGGCTCATCGGCGGCTGCTGCGGCACCACCCCCGACCACATCCGCGCCTTCCGCGACGGCCTCGACGCCGGCGCCGACGATGGCTGAGTACCAGGTCCTCTACTGGCGGGACATCCCCGCCCAGGTCCGCGTCTTCGGCGGCCGGCGGCCCCTCTCCCGGCCCCTGCCCGACCGCTTCCAGCAGGCGATCGACCGCGTCGCCATGCGCGACGGTCTCGCCGGCACCGACGACTACCTGGCCCAGTGGCAGTGGACCGAGAAGCGCACCGGCGACGGCGAGCCGGAGGAGTTGCTCGGCCGCCTCATCGAGGAGCTGGCAGCCGAGTACGACGCCGCCAACCCCGGCTGAGCCGTGGCCTCCACCTACCCCAAGAGCTACGAGACGATCGTCGTCGGCGGCGGCCACGCCGGCACCGAGGCGGCCCTGGCGGCGGCGCGCATGGGCGCCGAGACGCTGCTGGTGACGATGAACCTCGACACCATCGGCCAGATGTCGTGCAACCCCGCCATCGGCGGCATCGGCAAGGGCCACATGGTCAAGGAGATCGACGCCCTCGGCGGCCAGATGGGCGTCAACACCGACCTCGCCGGCATCCAGTTCCGGCGCCTCAACACGCGCCGGGGCCCGGCGGTGCGCGCCACCCGCGCCCAGTGCGACAAGAAGGCCTACCAGCTCGAGCTGAAATACGCCTGCGAGGCCCAGCCCCGCCTCGACGTACGCCAGGGCATGATGGAGAGCCTGCGGGTGGAGGACGGCGCCATGCGCGGCATCGGCGTCAAGGGGGGGATCGTCTACTCCGGGCGCACCGTCATCCTGACGACGGGGACCTTCCTGCGCGGCAAGATCCACGTGGGCGACTTCCGGTACGCCGCCGGCCGCGCCGGCGAGGGCTCGGCCGACCGCGCCGCCGAGGGGCTCGCGGGTCTGGGGTTCCGGATCGGCCGCCTGAAGACGGGCACGCCGCCGCGCGTCAACGGCAGGACCATCGACTTCTCCGCCCTGGAGCCGCAGCCGGGGGACGAGCCGCCGCCCACCTTCTCCTGCCGCACCGAGGGCCCCGTCCTGCGCCAGATCCCCTGCTGGATCACGTACACCCACGCCGGGACCCACCAGCTGATCCGCGACAATCTCGAGCGCTCGGCGATGTACTCGGGCCGCATCGAGGGGGTCGGTCCGCGTTACTGCCCTTCCATCGAGGACAAGGTGGTGCGCTTCGCCGACCGCGACCGGCACCAGATCTTCGTCGAGCCCGAGGGCCTGCGCACTCACGAGCACTACATCAACGGCCTCTCCATGAGCCTGCCCGAGGAGGTGCAGCTGCCCGTCCTGCGCTCCCTGCCCGGCCTCGAGCGGGCCGAGATGATGCGCCCCGCCTACGCCGTCGAGTACGACTACGCGGAGCCCACCCAGCTCTACCCCACCCTGGAGACCAAGCGGGTGCGGGGGCTGTTCTTCGCCGGGCAGATCAACGGCACCACCGGCTACGAGGAGGCCGGCGCCCAGGGGCTGATGGCGGGGATCAACGCCGTCCTCAAGTCCCGCGGCGAGGACGGCTTCGTCCTCGACCGTTCCCAGGCGTACATCGGCGTGCTCATCGACGACCTGGTGACCAAGGGGACGACGGAGCCCTACCGCATCTTCACGTCGCGGGCGGAGTACCGCCTGCTGCTGCGCGAGGACAACGCCGACGAACGCCTCACGGAGCACGGCCGCCGCTTCGGCATCGTCGACGACGAGAGCTGGCGGAAGTACGAGATCAAGCGCGACAGCATCGCCGCCGAGATGGAGCGCCTGGAGTCGCAGCGCCTGCCCCTGGGGGAGGGCCTCGACGAGCTGCTGCGGCAGCGGCAGACGGCGCCGGTGCGCCAGCCTCCCCTGCTGCGCGACCTGCTGCGGCGGCCGGAGCTGCGCTATGCCGACATCGCCGCCCTGGCGCCCCCCCGGCGGCCGCTGACGCCGGAGGCGGGGGAGTGCGTGGAGGCGCGGGTCAAGTACGCGGGCTACGTCGACCGTCAGGCCGAGGAGGTGGAGCGGCTGCGGCGCATGGAGACGCTGCGCATCCCGGAGGACTTCGACTACGACGAGGAGGCGCGCCAGCTCTCCTCGGAGGCGCGCCAGAAGCTCGGGCGCGTGCGGCCCCGCTCCCTGGGGCAGGCGTCGCGCATCTCGGGCGTCTCCCCCGCCGACGTGTCGTCGCTGATGGTGCTCCTCAAGGCGCGGCGGGGGCGGCGGGCGGCGGCGGCTCCGGCCTCTTCACCTTCCGAACCCGCGAGTCCTCGGTCAGCAGCCAGCGGTTGATGGCGCCGTCGCCGTGCAGGTCGGCGGCCTCCTCGACCCAGGCCTCGTACCCGTGCTCCGCCGCCGCGATCCCCGGCGGCCAGTGGAAGCCGTCCATCGTCCGGGGCGCGAGTCCGAGGCTCTCGGGCACGGCGGCATAGGCCAGCCCCTTGCGGGCGCGGACCCGCTGCCGCCAGTAGATCTCCCGCAGCAGGCGGATCGCCGCGTCCTCGGGCGGCAGCTCGAAGTCGCCGCCGGCGGCCCCGGGGCCGACCACCTCGTGGGCGAAACGCACGTAGCCCCACTGCTCCGGGAAGTGCATGTTGATCAGGCCCTGGGGCGACCACACCCAGTTGTCCTCGCGCTCGCCGGGGACCTTCACGTAGCCCTGCCCGTCCTCGGCGGCCACGACCCGCCACTGCACGCGGGAGAAGTTGATCCGCCAGATGTGGCCGTCCTCGGGGGGCACGGCGGTGCGGCTGGGACGGCGCAGCCCCTCCCAGGGGAAGGCGATCTCCACCGACCAGCCCTCGTCCTCGTCGCCGGGGTCGTTGATCGTGCCGTAGACCCGGACCCCCGTGCGCAGGCCGGGAATGTCCCAGGCGTGGACCGGGGGCCCGCCGTCGCGGTAGGGCCGCACCAGCAGCAGGTCCCACTCGGTGCCGAAGGCGTTGACCTCGTACTCGTAGTAGTTGTGGGTGTCCCAGTCGGGGTCGACGAAGACCTCGAAGTCGTTGTCGTGGAAGATGACGGCGTCGCGCTGGGTGAGGGTGGCCCAGACATGGGGCTCCTCGAGGAAGGCGGCGACGTAGAAGTGCTCGTCGTCCCACAGCATCCTGGCCCGGGTCTGCAGCCGCGGCGCCGCCTTGAGGTCGCCCTCGATGTCGACGAAGAGCTGCGTCCAGGGGGCGTGCTGCCAGGAGGGCTCGTCGAGGGAGCCGTCGACGACGACCGCCCCGGAGGCGCGGAAGGCGGTATAGCGCCGCGGCTCGATACCCGCCAGGTGCTCCGGGTCCCACGGCGCCCCGAGGGCCGCCGCAGCCACGGCCGGAGCGATCAGCAGAGCGCGAAAACCACCGATGGCCACCTCGTCTATCTCCAGTCTGCGCCGTCACTTGGCCCCGATCTTCACTTGCGGGGAACGGGCGCCGCCCCCTATACTACGCGTTTTCGCCTACCCCCCTCAACGAAGGCGCCCACGCGTCTCACGCCACCCCAGGGCAGACCGCGTGCAGTTGATCCTCCTCGGGGCCCCCGGCTCCGGCAAGGGCACCCAGGCCCGCCGGCTGGAGCAAGCCTACGGGGTCGTCCACATCTCCACCGGCGACATGCTGCGCGACGCCGTGGCCGAGGGCACCGAGCTCGGCGGCCTGATCGAGGACCGCCTGCGGCGCGGCCACCTGGTCCCCGATGCCCACGTCCTGGCGCTGGTGGCGGCACGTCTCGGCCGGGGCGACCTGCACCGCGGCTTCGCCATCGACGGCTATCCCCGCACGCGGCGGCAGGTGGACGACTTCGAGAAGCTGATGCAGGGCCTCGGACTCGGCACCGACGCCGCTCTGAACATCGCCGTGCCCGACGAGATCGTCGTCGAGCGCCTCTCCAGCCGCCGCATCGACCCCGAGACCGGCCGCGTCTACAACCTCGCCCTCGAGGCCCAGCCGCCGCCCGAGATCGCCGGCCGCCTGGCCCGCCGCAACGACGACCGCCCCGAGATCATCCGCCAGCGCCTCGCCACCTACCACGCCGAGACCCGGCCCGTCATCGAGCACTACCGGCGCACCGGGCAGCTCATCGAGGTCGAAGGCGCCCGCCCCCCCTCCGAGGTCTTCGGCGACATCCGCCAGGGGCTGGAGGCGGCCGTGCAGAGCCGCTGATCTTGTCCGGCACCGACCGCATCTCCCTCTACAAGAGCGGCCTGGCCAAGTACGCCGGCCAGGACTTCGCCGGCGCCCGGGCCGACTTCGAGCAGGCCCTCCGGCTCGACCCGGAGTTCGCCGACGTCCACCACTCCCTGGCCCACGTCCTCGAGAAGCTGGGAGACCTGGACGGCGCCCTGGCCAGCGCCCTGCGGGCGGTGGAGCTGTCCCCGGACGAGGTTCTGGCCCACACGTCGCTCTCCATCATCTACATGCGCAAGGGCATGATCCCGGAAGCCGAAGCCGAGAAGGCCCTGGCCGACGAGCTGCAGCGCCGCCAGGACGGGGCCTGAGCCTCCTCCTCCCCGCGCTGCCATGGCCACGGCCGCCGGCCCGAAGGCCCCCGCCCCAGCCGCCGCACCCGAGCCAGAGCCCGCCTTCCACATCGGCCCCTACCCCCTGCGCCCCCTGCGTCCGGGCATGCCGGTGCTGGCCCTGGCGCCGCTGGCCGGCGTCGGCAACTGGGTCTTTCGGCTGATCTGCGCCCGTCTCGGGGCGCGCCTGGTGGGCGTGGAGTTCATCAACTGCCGCATCGTGCACCAGTCCGGCATCCGCGTGCAGCGCCTCCTCGACTTCTCCGACGCCGACGTGTACCGGCGCACGGGGATCAGCCTGCTGGCGGCGCAGATCTACGGCAACGACATCGGCCTCATGGCCGACGGCGCCCGCCAGCTGGAGCGGCGCGGCGCCCAGGTGGTGGACATCAACTTCGGCTGCTCGGTGCCGCAGATCGTGCGCAAGGGCAGCTGCGCCGCCTTCCTGCGCGACCTGCCCCGGTTCTACGAGGCGGTGGCGGCCACGGTGGAGGCGGTGAGCGTGCCGGTCATGGTCAAGACCCGCATCGGCTGGGACGACGACACCATCAACGTCGTCGAGATCGTCCGCCAGGCCCAGGCCGCCGGGGCCCGGGCGATCGCCATCCACGCCCGCACGGTGATGCAGAAGTACGACGGCCAGGCCCGCTGGGAGTGGCTGGGGCGCGCATGCGAGGAGGCCGAGGTGCCCGTTTTCGGCAACGGCGACGTGCGCAGCTACGAGGACGCCCTGGCCATGGTCGAGCGCACCGGCTGCGACGCGGTCATGATCGGCCGGGCGGCGATGGCCAACCCGTGGATCTTCTCGGCCCGGCGCGGCGCCAACCTGGCGGAGCGGATCGAGCTGGCCGCCGACCAGGTGCGCTGGATGGCGCAGTACAAGGGCGAGCACGTGGGCGTCAAGGAGACGAGAAAGCACCTCGCCCTCTACTTCCGCGACCTGCACCGGGACTCCCCCGAGCGCCTGCGCCTGCTGACCACCGAGTCCCTCGGCGAGCTGCTGGACTTCCTGGAGAGCTGGAGCCAGGCCCTCGACGGGGACCCGGAGCGGGACCTCGCCCTCAGCGCCTCCGAGGCGAACCGCCTGGCCTGGAGCGGCACCGGATGAGGCCGGAGGCAGCAACACCCCCACCGAACCAAGGAGAGAGCAGACCATGACCGACAAGCTGGCACGCGGGATCCTGCCCGCCCTGTGCACCGCCTTCGACGACGACGGCGCCCACCCCGACGACGACCGCCAGCGGGTCCTGCTGCGCGCCCTCCTCGAGGCCGGCTCGCAGGGCTTCTTCGTATGCGGCGGCACCGGCGAGGGCCGCGCCATGTCGGTGCCGGAACGCAGGCAGGTGGCCGAGGTGGTGGCCGCCGAGGTCGCCGGCCAGGTGCCCCTGATCCTGCAGGTCGGCGCCTGTCCCACGGCGGACGCCGTCGAGCTGGCCCGCCACGCGGCCGGGGTGCCGGGCATCGACGCCGTCGCCTCGGTGGCGCCCGTGGACCGCCCGAACGACCTCGCCGCCGCCGAGGAGCACTACGCCGCCATCGGCGCCGCCACCGACCTGCCCTTCTACGTCTACTGGCTGGCCCGCGAAGCCGACCAGGCGGCCACGGCGGACCGCTTCCTGGAGGCCATGGAGCGGGTGCCCCGTTTCGCCGGGATCAAGTTCACCGACTACAACCTCTTCCTCTTCGGCCAGCTCATCGAGCTCACCGGGGGGCGCATCAACGCCATCAGCGGCCCCGACGAGATGTGCCTGCCCGCCATGTGCATGGGCGCCGACGCGGCGATCGGCACGACCTACAACGTCATGCCGCGGATCTTCCTGGAGATGCGCCGCGCCTTCGACGCCGGCGACCTCGACACCGCCCGCCGCTGCCAGCGCCACGCCAACCGGGTCATCCGCATCCTCATGGGAGCCGAGGTCATGGCGGCGGTGAAGGCGGTCCTCGGATGGCGGGGCACGTCCGCGGGCCCGCCCCGGGTGGTGGATCCCCTCGACGCGGAAGGAGAGGCGCGGCTGCGGCGGCAGCTGGAGGCGCTGGACTTCGAGGTGGCTTGAGGGTTCTGGGGCCCGGTGCCTGAAGCCCCGGGCTACCGGCGGCGCTCGCGAGCCGGCCGTCTTCGCCGCGGAGGGCCGCCGTCTCCCAGCTCTCCCCGGCGCCAGGCGGCGATGTAGGCGGCGCAGTGCTCGTCCCGGCCCATCAGTACGTCATCGGCCAGCCGGTAGGGGCGCGAGCCGCGGTCGAGGGCGAAGACCTTGTCGGGGCGGCTGGTCACCGGATCGATGATGCCGCTGTCGGCGCCGGCCTCGACTGCCAGGACCATGAAGACGTCGTTGATCCACTTGCGGCTCGGGATGCCGAAGGAGACGTTGCTCATCCCCCCGGTGATGTGAATCTCGGGGCCGTACTTGTGGCGCAGAGCGGCGATCGCCTCGAAGCTGTGCCGTCCGAAGCGGCCGTCCACCGAGATCGGGAAGATCAGCGGGTCGATGTAGATGTCGCCGGCGGCGATCCCCTTCTCGAAGGCGGCGTCGACCATGCGGGAGGCATTGGCGATGCGCTCTTCGGCGCTCTCGGGCATCCCGGACTCGCCGGCGGCGGTGACGATGACGTGGGCGTCGTGCTCGACGGCCAGATCGAGGGCATCGAGGCGTTCGAGTGAGGCCGAGTTGAGCATCGGCCGCCCCTTCGACCCGTCCCACGCCCGCAGGCCGACGGAGATCGTCTCCGCATTGGAGGAATCGACGGAGACCGGGATGTCGGTCAGGCCCTGCACCGTCGTCACGAGCCAGGCCATGGCCTGCTTCTGCTCCTCGAGCTTCAGCGAGATCTCATCGACGTTGAGATCGAGGAAGTCGGCGCCCGCCTGTTCCTGGCGCTGAACCATCCGTCTCAGGTAATGCATGCCCTCGGCGGCGGACTCCCGGTCGCCGCCCATCGCCGCCTGCACGGCGATCTTGACGTGCTTGACGCGGCCTTCCTCGAAGTCCTGGGTGCCCTCCACCGCTTCCGGAATGACCAGCTGGCGCCCCTCGCCGTCGACCGAGCGGTAGCGCACCGCCTGGCGGCCGTCGGCGGTGGTCGTGACGAGCTTGCCGCGGCGCATCACCACCCGCGTGGTGTGGATGTTCTCGCCGATGATGACGAAATCGAGATCGGGGTTCTTCAGCTTCATGGCAGGTGCTCTCTCCCAGCCTGTCGAATCTAAGCTGGAAACCACCTGCGCGCCTGCCGATGGCTGGCCCTGGAGGCCTGCAGCGCGTGCTGGAGCAGCAGGTGACCGGAGCCCCGAGGCGCAGGCGCCATGGGCGCCAACCTGCTGTCACCCCACCCGGTAGCGCTCCACCACCTCCAGGTCCAGCTTCACCCCCAGGCCGGGCCCGCCGGGCACCGTGAAGTGGCCCTCGGCCAGCTCCAGGCTGCCGCCGAGGACGTCCGCCTCGCGCACGAAGGGCAGCTCGTCGCAGGGCAGGGTGGCGTTGGGGATCGTCGCCTGCACGTGCACCGAGTAGGCGGCGAGCACGCCGAGACAGACGCCGCCCATCTGCACCCACACGGGAACGTTGCCGGCGGCGGCCACGGCGGCGGCGGCCCTCACCTCCCGGGCCCGCCCGCCGAGGGTGAGGTAGTCGACGCACTCGGCCTTGAGAGCCGCCAGCACGTCGGCGCCGCGGCAGGGGCGGCGGCCCTGGGGCACGCCGATGTGCATGGCCACGGGGATGTGGGTCTTCTTCCGCAGCAGGCGCCAGGAATCGAGGTTCTCCTTGGGGATGGGGTCCTCGAAGTTGGCCACCGTGCCGAAGGGCTCCAGCTCCGCCGCGAGACGGGCGGCCGTGTGCACGTGGCCGAAGCTTGTGTTGGGGTCGACGCCGACGGTGTACCCGGGACCCGCCGCCGCCTTCATGAGGCGGACGGTCTCGACGATGTTGTGAGTCCTCGCCTTGAGCTTGTGGTTGGTGAACCCCAGGCGGCGGCCAGCCTCGGCCTCGGCGGCGGTATCGGCGGCCGGCATGGCCGAGGACCAGTAGGAGACCGGCACCCGGTCCCGCACCCGGGGGCCGAAGAACCGCCACACGGGCCAACCGAGGGCCTGGCCCTGCAGGTCGAGGAAGGCGCACTCGAAGAGATCCTCCTGGGTGAAGGGGTCCACGGCCAGGGGGTCCTGCCCGACGAAGGCGGCGGCCTGCGCCTCCAGGCGGGCGCGGGCCTCCTGCGACAGGGTGTAGACCGCTGACTCGCCGATCCCCTCCAGGCCCTCGTCGGTGCGCACCCGGCAGAGCGTGATGTCGTAGATCTTCGGGTTGAGCCGGGCGATCGCCGCGATGGGCGGGATCTCCACGTGGTACAGGTCGACGCCGGTCACTCTCATCCGCTTGCCCTCCTGCCGGCCAAGTTACCGCCTCTCCTTGCGTGCCGCGAGACGCCGGGCTTGAATCAGCCTCCCTCGCCGGCCCGCCGACGGCGCCGGCCGAATCCCGGGAAGCCCGCCCATGTCCCTGCGCGTCGGCGTCGTCGGCTGCGGCGCCTTCTCCCCCGGCTTCATCATCCTCTTCAAGGCCCATCCCCTCGTGGAGTCGGTGGTCCTCTGCGACCTCGACGCCGACAAGCTCGCCGCCGCCGCCGAACGCCACGGCATCGCCGACACCCGCTCCAGCCTGGAGGAGCTGTGCGCCGACGCCAGCGTCGACGCGGTGGCCCTCTTCACCCAGAACTGGCTCCACGGCCCCCAGGCGGCGGCCGCCCTGCGCGCCGGCAAGCACGTGTACAGCGCCGTGCCCACGGGGATCACCGCCGAGGAGGTGACCGATCTCGTCGACGCCGCCGCCGGCACGGACCGCCTCTACATGCTCGGCGAGACCAGCTACTACTACCCGGGCGTGATCTACTGCCGCGGGCGCTTCCGGGCCGGCGACTTCGGGCGCCCGGTCCACGCCGAGGCCGAGTACCTCCACGACTTCAGCCACGGCCTCTACGCGGTGATGGAGTCGCGCGGAGGCCGCGACTGGAAGCGCTTCGCCGGCGGCCCCCCCATGCAGTACCCCACCCACTCCACGAGCCAGATCCTCTCGGTCACCGGGGCGCGCATGACCCACGTCTCCGGCCACGGGTTCGTCGACGACCACGAGGACGGCCTGTTCCGCGCCGGCTCGAACCAGTGGGCCAACGAGTTCAGCAACGAGACCGCCTTCTTCCGGCTCTCCGACGGCAGCGCCTGCCGCATCGCCGAGATGCGCCGCGTCGGCCACCCGGGGGGCGTGCGCATGTCCCTCTACGGCACCGCCGGCAGCTACGAGCAGCACGTCTCCGGCGTCCGCTGGCTCACCGCCCGGCGCGCCGAGACCGAGTCCCTCGAAGACCTGCTCACCGGCACGGGGGTCCCCGGGCCGCGGCCCGGAGACGGCCTCTTCGAGGCGGTGGCGCCGGTGCACCCGGTGCAGCGCCTGCCGCGGCAGTTCCTGGGCCTGCCCAACGGCCACCGAGGCTCGCACCAGTTCCTGGTGGACGACTTCGTGCGCGCCGCCGTGGACGGGGTGCTGCCGCCCAACAACGCCTGGGCGGCGGCGCGCTACATGCTGCCCGGCCTGGTGGCCCACGAGTCCGCCCGCCGCGGCGGCGAGCTGCTGGAGATCCCGGATCTCGGCGATCCGCCTTCGACGCCGGTGGAGTACGACGAGCCGGTCGCCGGGGGCGCCTGATGGACCCCACCCTCAACCGCACCCGCTCCGCGCCGGGCCGGCTGGAGCTGAGCGTCGGCCCCGGCGGCGACCTGGAGGGCCGCGGCGACAAGGTGCTGCAGGCCGGCGCCGACTACCTGGCGCGCCTCGGCGGCGGGACCCTGCGCGTCCTGCCCGCCACCTACCGCATGACCAACGCCCTCTACCTGCATCCGGGGCTGACCCTGCGCGGCGCCGGCGAGGCCACGGTCCTGCGCAAGACGGCGAGCGGCTCCACGCCGCTGGTCCGGGACTCCGACTGGTACGAGAACCGGGTCACGGTGGAGGACCCCTCCCCCTTCCGGCCCGGGTGCGGCATCATGCTGCGCTCGTACGCCGACGGGGGCGGCCTGCGCGAGGTGGTGCGCGACACCGTGGTCGACGTGGACGGGTCCGAGCTGACCCTCTCCCGGCGGCTGCTGAAGAACTTCTGGCTCGAGCACCGGGCCACGGCGGCCACCCTCTTCCCGCTGGTCACCGCCGAGGAGGGCGTCTGCGACGTCACCGTGGAGGAACTGGTCCTCGACGGCAACCTCGACGAGAACGAGGAGATCAACGGCAACTACGCAGGGGCCGTCTTCATCCAGCAGTGCCACCGCTGGAGCTTCCGCGGCGTCACCGCCCGCGGCTATCACGGCGACGGCTTCAGCTTCCAGGTCTGCGACGACGTGAGCTTCGAGGACTGCCGCTCCCTGGACAACGCCAGCCTCGGCTTCCACCCGGGCTCGGGATCGCAGCGCCCCCTCTTCCGCCGCTGCGAGGCCCGCGGCAACGCCCAGGGGATCTTCTTCTGCTGGGGGGTCACCGACGGCCGGGTCGAGGACTGCACCTGCGTCGGCAACCGCGACTACGGCATCAGCATCGGCCACCGCGACACCGACAACCGGCTCACGGGTACCCTCTTCGAGGGCAACCACCGCGTCGGTCTGCTCTTCCGCGAGGCCGACTCCGGGTACCGCGGCGGCCACCGCAACGTGGTGGAGGGCTGCCGGTTCGTCGACAATGGCTTCGCCGACGAGGGGGTGGCCGTGGACATCCGCGGCGACACCCGCGGAACGGAGATCCGCGACTGCCACTTCGAGGCGGGCGCCGCGGGACGGCAGCGCGTCGGCATCCGCATCGGCGACGAAGCGCTGGGCACCCGCCTCTCGGGGAACGCCTTCGAGGGGCTGGTCGAGGACGTGGCCGGAGGCGCGGCGGAGACCGGGCCGGGCGGCTGACCGGTGGACCGCTTCCTCCTCGTCGACTTCGGCACGACGAGCACCAAGTCGGCCCTCCTGCAGCTCGACGGCGGACGCTTCGAGCACCTGCGCCGGCACCCGGCCCTGCCCGCCCTCCCCGGGCCGGCGGGCCGTCACGAGGTCCCGCTGGCCGCCATCCGCGAGCGCTTCCACGACCTGTGCGCCGACGCCTGGGCCGCCTCGGGGAGCGGCTTCGACGGAATCGTCCTGTGCAGCGAGATGCACGGCTTCGCCCTGCTGGACCCCCGGACCCGCGAGCCCCTCACCCAGTACGTCTCCTGGCTCGACGGACGCTCCCTGGAGAGGGTGGACGGGCGCAGCTCCTTCGACTTGGTGGCCGCCCACCTCGGGGACGGTTTCCGTCGCCTCTCCGGCATGCGGCCTCGGTCCGGGTTCCCGCTGATCAACCTCGTCCACTGCGGGCGCACCATGGACCTGCCGGCCGAGGTGGAGATCGTCTCCCTGCCCGGCTGGCTCTGCCGCGCCGAGGATGGAGGCCCGCCGCCCGAGCACCCCACCATCCTGGCGGGCATGGCCCTCTACGACGTGTCCCGCAAGGAGGTCGCACCGGACCTGCTGGAGACGGCGCGGGAGCTGGGCGGCGTGTCGCCGATCCCGGGGGAGCCCTGCTCCGAGGAGACCGCCGCCGGATACTGGGCCGGGCCCCGGGGTCCCGTGCCGGTCTACGCCGGCGTCGGCGACCACCAGTGCTCGGTGCTGGGCGCCGGCGTCGTCGAGGGGACCACGGCCTCCGTCAACCTCGGCACCGGCAGCCAGGTCGCCGTCCCGCGGGCCCCGCGGGACCAGGCCTTCGAGCACCGTCCTTACTTCGACGGGCTGGACCTGACCGCGGTCACCCACATCCCGGCAGGCCGCGCCCTCGGCGAGTTCGTCGGCTTCCTGCAGCAGATCTCCGAGCGCACCCCGGCGGCCGCCGGCGGGCCTCCGCGGCCGGACTGGTGGGCGGAGCTGGCCGCCCTCGGCCCCCCGGAGGTGGACGCCGCCACCCTGGAGGTGGACCTGGCCGTCTTCGAGGGAGCCCGCGGGTTCCGGTCGGGGGGCGGCATCGGCGGCCTGCTGGAGGGCGGCCTGACCCCGGGGAACTACCTCGCCTCGGTGCTGCGCGCCTTCGTGACCCAGTACGCCGAGGTCCTCGACGAGCTGGACCCCGGCCGCCGCCTGGAGAGGGTGGCCCTCGGCGGGGGAATCGCCCGCAACCTGCCGCACCTGGCCGAGCTGCTGGCCCGCGCCTCGGGGCGGACCGTGCGCGGGGCCTGCGCCCTCGACGAGTCCCTCCTCGGCCTGCGGGCCCTCGCCCTGCGCTGCGCCGGACGGGCGTCCACGGCCGCGGAGGCTTGGCGCCTCCACGGGCGAGCGTGCGAGATCGTCGATGGGTGAGGTGGGCAGGACCCGGCGGGAGGAGAGAGGGGGTCCATGCCTCTGATCGAGGTGGAGGTCGTCGCCGACGACGAGCTGAGCCCGACCCTGGCCCCGAGGCTGGCCGAAGCCGCCGGCGCTGCGCTGGACGCACCCGCGGGGCAGACGTGGGTGCGCCTGCGCCGGTTGACGACCGCGTCCTACGCCGAGAGCGGCGGGGGCCCGCCCCCCGGCCTGCGGCCGGTGTTCGTCCAGGTCCTGCAGGCCCGGCTGCCCGACGAGGCGACCCTGGCTCGACAGGCGGCTTCCCTGAGCGCGGCGATTGCCGAGGTCTGCGGGCGCCCCGCCGACCATGTGCACGTGGTGTTCTGCCCCGCGGGGGAGGGCCGCATCGCCTTCGGCGGCCGGCTCCTGCGCGGGGAGGGACAGTAACCCTCGCTGGCGGCCCCCCCGGGTCCGGGCCGGTCAGACCTCCTCCGGGCCCGGGAGTTGTCAAGGCCCGGCCCCATGTGCTTAGCTGACTCCCGACTCGGACCCCACGCGAACCGGAGGAGCAACCGATGAAGATCACGGATATCGAGGTCATCCCCGTCGCCATGCCCCTGGCCGCCCGCTACGACGACGCCGCCGGCCGGGTGCGCATGGGGGGCATCGACGACCACGTCGTCGTCAAGATCCACACCGACAACGGCCTGACCGGGTACGGCGACTACGAGGACGTGCCCCGCATCGACGAGTCGGTGATCCAGTCCCTCATCGGGCGCAGCCCTTTCGACTACATCAACAACGATCTCAACCTCGCCCTCGGCATGGCCCTCTACGACGTGATGGGCAAGTACCTCGAGGTGCCGGCGTACAAGCTCATGGGCCAGAAGCTGCGCGACGCCGTGCCCTGCGCCGCCTGGACGCGGCCCTGTTCCCCCGAGGTCTTCGCCGGCGAGGTCCGGCGCTCGGCGGAGCAGGGCTACCGCGTCTTCAAGATGCACTCCAACGCCCGTTACGACGTGATCGAGCAGACCCGGGCCGCCGCCGACGCGGTGCCGGCGGGCTTCAAGCTGCACTGGGACTTCAACCACAACCGCAGCCCGGGGGTGGTGCTGCCCATCCTCGCCGAGATGGAACGGGACCACTCCCACATCGTCGGCTTCGTCGAGGACCCCCTCCCCTGGCAGGACGTCGACGGTTGGGCGAGACTGCGCGCCAAGTCGAAGATCCCCCTGATCATGCACGTGCCCCAGCTCGGCGGCATCCAGGAGGTCATGGCCGGGGCCGCCGACATCTACATGACCGGCGGCGCCATCGGCCGCACCCTGCGCGCCGGCTTCGCCTACGCCCAGGCCAACGTGCAGACCCTGATCCAGCAGTCCGGGGGGGCGCTGATGAAGGCCCTCACCCTGCACCAGGCGGCGGTGCTGCCCACGGCGACGGCCCACGTCATCACCCTGGACGACCAGTACGAGCGCGACATCGCCACACCGGTGGCCGTGGACGAAGGCTTCTCCCGCGTCCCCGAGGCGCCGGGACTCGGCCTGGAGGTGGACGACGACGCCATCGCCGAGTTCGCCCGCGGCGAGCGCCTGGGGCGGGTGGAGTACATCGGCGTCCTGACCCTGCCCGGCGGCAAGCGGCTGTACACGAAGGGATCGCCGGGCGTGCAGCAACTCACCGGCTTCGAGGAGGGCGCCCTGCCCGGCATCGGCTTCGAGTACTGGGAGGACGACGGCAGCGAGGAGTACCGCAAGGCCCGCGCCCGTCTCGACGCCGAGGGGACCTACATGGTCTGAGGAGAAGGCGGGTTGGTCAGCGGCGCCGGGCCTGGCGCCGACGCCCGGGAGGACCGTCAGCGGCGGTGAGCCAGGCCCGCACCGGCTCGAGGCCTCCCGCCGGAGGCCCGGGCCACCGTCAGCGGCGGTGGGTCAGCCAGGCCTTCACCCGCCGGTGGTCGAGGACCTCCGGCCGCAGCACGTCCTCCGGCTCGCGGCCGTGGATGACATCGGTCACCTGCTCGAAGGTCCGGGTGTCCAGCCGCTGCACCGACTCGACGGTGATGCCGCCGTTGTGGTTGGTGCAGATGATGCGCGGGTGGTCCTTGTGCACGGCGCGGGTGTCGTTCACCGGGTCGTCGACGACGTAGTAGGTCAGGCACCCCTCCTCCACCGCGCGCAGGGCGTCGTCGTCGCATACGAGGTTGCCCCGCGACGGGTTGATCAGCGACGCGTGGGGCCGCATCGCCTTCAGCTGCTCGTAGTGGACGAGGGTGTCGTCCCCGGAGACGTGGAGGCTGACGGTGTCGCTCTCCTCGAAGAGGCGCATGGGATCGTCCACGGCCTCGGCGCCGTGGCGGGCGGCGACGTCGGCGATGTCGGGGCGCACGTCGTGGACCAGGAGGCGGCCCGAGTCGCCCAGGAGGGGCTTTGCGCGCAGGGCCACCTCCTGGCCGATGCGGCCGAAGCCGTAGAGGCCGAGGGTGGAGCCCCGGGCCTCGTACGTGGGGATGATGGTGAAGTCGCCGGCGTGGGACATGCGGTTGAGGGTGTAGGTCCGCTTCAGCGTCGCCATCCACTGGGCGATGGTGTACTCGGCGACGGTGTCCATGTGCACGGGGGTGATCGTCACCGGCACGCCCAACTCGGTGGCCACCTCGATCTGGACCTTGTCGTAGCCGACCCCCCAGCGGGCGACGAGGCGCAGGTCGGCGCCGCGCTCGTAGAACTCGCGGTGCACGAGGTTGGAGTTGGCGATGACGGCGACGACGCCGCCGGCCATGTCGCCGGTGAGCTCGGAGTCGTACTCGACGAGTTCGGCGATCTCCCCCAGCTTCGCCAGGCCGGCGCGCCTGTGATCGGAGGCGAAGGCCTCGTTGCGGAAGATCGTCGCCAGCAGGACCTTCGGTTTCATGCTCTCTCCTTTTCGCGCCGATAGTATAGGGAGCCCTCCCGAAGGCGGCTTGTGAGTCTCAGCCGGCCTTCGCACCTTTGCCGGACCGATGAGCCTCTATACCCACCTCCTGCGTCCCCTCCTCTTCCGCTTCGACGCCGAGAGCGCCCACGAGGCGGCCCTGGCCGCGGCTTCCGCCGCCGGCGCCCGCGCCCCCGGCCGGGCCGTCCTGCGGTCGATCTACGGCTTCGCGGACGACAGGCTGGCCACCGAGGTCGCCGGCCTGCGGTTCCCGAACCCCCTGGGGCTGGCAGCCGGCTTCGACAAGAACGGCCGCGCCGCGCAGGCCCTCTCCTGCCTGGGGCTGGGGCACCTGGAGATCGGCTCGGTCTCTGCCCGTCCGTCGCGCGGCAACCCCCGCCCGCGCCTCTTCCGCCTGCCCGCCGACGAGGCGATCGTCGTCAACTACGGAGTCCCCAACGACGGCGCCGACACCGTCGCCCGCCGCCTCTCCGCACGGCCCGTGCCCGTGCCCCTGGGGGTGAACCTCGTGGAGACGAACACCGGCCGCCCGGCGCCGCCCGACCACGTCATCGCCGAGCTCGTCGAGGCCGCCGGCGTCTTCGCCGGGTGCGCCGACTACCTCACCCTCAACCTCAACTGTCCGAACACCACCGGCGGCGCCAGCCCCTTCGACGACCCCGCGGCCGTGGCCGCCCTGCTGGCGCAACTGGCCGCCGTCGACGGCCTGCCGCCGGTCTTCCTCAAGCTCACGGCGCGCACCGACCCGCCCTTCATCGAGGCCCTCCTCGAGGCCGTCGACCCCTTCCCCCGGGTGGCCGGCTTCGTCTTCAACCTGCCGCCGGGCAAGGAGTACGCCCTGCGCACGCCGGCCGCCGTGGTCGACCCCCTTCCCGGGACCCTGTGCGGCCCCCCCGCCCGGGGCCTGCTCGACGACGCGGTCCGGGCCTGGTACGGCCGCATCGACCGCCGCCGGCACCGCATCATCGGCTCGGGGGGCATCGCCTCGGCGGAGGACGCCTGGCGCAAGATCCGCCTCGGCGCCTCGCTGCTGCAGCTCTACACGGGGCTGGTCTACCACGGCCCCGGCCTGGTGCGGCGCATCAACCGCGGCCTGGTGCGGCTGCTGGAGGCCGACGGCCTCTCCCACGTGAGCGAGGCCGTGGGGCTGGACAGCGCTTCGGCCGGGGGACGCCGGGACTCGCCCTCCGGAGAGCCGAGGTCCACGCGCCGCCTCGCTCCGGCCCGCCCATGACCCCTGCCCGACCCGTCCCGCGCCTCGAGGCCGCGCCCGACCTGGCCAGCGGCCGGGCTGCGACCTCGGCCGAAGGGTGGTCCGTGCACGGCGCCGGCCCGGCCCGCCGATGACCGCCGCCCGCCACGCTCCGGGCCTGGAGGCCGCTCCCGGCATGGCCGGCCGCCAGCCCACGGTCCCGGGGCCGTCCAGCCCATGACGGCTGCCCGCCCCGCCCTGCGCCTAAAGGCCGCCGCCGACCTGGCCGGCCGCGAGCGCGCCGTGCGCGAGCAGGGGTTCGCCTACCTGCCGGCGCTGCTCGACGCCGGCCGGATCGCCGCCCTGCGCGAGGCCATGGACCGCGCCGAGCCGCTGGCCGAGAGCTTCGACCGGGTGGAGGAACCGCCCGGGCATCCCTTCTACCACAAGATCATCAACAACGCCTTCAACCGGGACCTCCTCTTCCTCTCCTGCCTGGACTTCCCGGGGGTGATCGAGCTGGCCGAGGCCCTCCACGGGGAGGACTGCCACGTCATCGGCATGACCGCCTGGCTCACCGGTCCCGGCCGCCCGGACCAGGGCCTGCACGCCGACTGGCAGCCCCTGACCCTGCCCGAGGACGTCATGGACGATCCCCGCGTGCAGATCCCCGTCTTCATCACCACCGCCCACTTCTACCTCGACGACGTGACCGAGGAGCTGGGGCCGACGGTCTTCGTGCCGGGCAGCCACCGCGCCGGCCGGCCGCCCGATGGCGACCATGGCTGGCGCGGGACGGGCGAGCACAGCCTGCTGTGCGGCGCCGGCGACGTGGTCGTCTTCCGCTCCGAGGTCTGGCACCGGGGCACGGCCAACCGCGGCGACCGCGTCCGCTACCTGCTGCAGGTGCACTACGCCCAGCGCATGATCACCCAGAAATACCCTCCCTACCTCAACCGCTTCCGCTTCGACCCCGCCATTCTCGAGCAGGCCACCCCCCGCCAGCGCCGGCTGATGGGCGACCACCGCCCGAGCAACTACGACTGAATCGACGGAGCTCTCCATGCATTCCTCCACCCTCCGCGGCACCGACTTCGCCCTCACCCTCGAGGGGGCCCCCGTGTCCCACGCCGAGTTCTTCGAGGGCTTCGTGCGCACCCGGCGCCTCGGCGTGGTCTGCCCCTCTCCGCTCGACGGGCTCGGCGCCGCGGCCCTGATCATGGCCCACGTGACCGCCTTCTACGACGACTACCGCGCCGCGGGCGGCGAGTTCTTCGCCTACCCCGACTTCTTCACCTTCCAGCGCTCCCCCGGGACCGCCAACTACTCGATGCTCGACATCTGGCCGAATCACAAGAACGTCTCCATCGGCCCCGCGCCCGGCGACTGCGTCGACGCCGTGACCGACCGCGCCGTCGACGTGCTCCTCGTGCCCGAGGGCGGGACCGGCGAGCCGGAGCTGCAGCCGGTACAGGAAGCCGCCCTGCGCCGCCTGGTGCGCGACTGCTACCTCTACGGCCCCGGCGGCGGCGTCGACGACGCGGACCTGACCGTCTCCTGTCCGCGGGACCCGGTGGCCGGATGGATGGAGAGCGTGCGCTCCAGCCTCGACGGCGGGAACGGCGGCGGGAGTCCGGCCGAGGAGGACGGGTCCGAGGTCATCAGCCAGTCCTACCGCCGTCTCACTCTCGACCAGGCGCTGGCCCGCCTGTAGCCCCGGTGGCCTCCGTCCTCCACCCGCCCGGGCTGCTCAAGCGCTTGCGCGCCGACGACGGGGTCCGCGCCCGCGCCGAGGAGCGCGCCCGGCCCTGGGGCGGATACTCCCTCGACGATCTGTGGTCGATGGTCTTCGGCCCCCGGATCACGCGCTCGTGGATGGTGTGGTCCGACGGCGACTGCCCGGCCTGCCGCCGGCCGGTGAACATGTACGCCTGGCAGATCGACCCCTTCGCCGAGCCGTGGAAGCTGCGCTGCCCCCACTGCGGAGAGCGGTTCCCGAAGAACGACTTCGCCGCCTTCCACGAGTCCGGCCTCGACGAGGCGGGTCTCTTCGATCCGGACCGCGCCGACCGCGGACTGCTGTTCAACGCCGACCACCCGGACCCGGGGGACCCGCTGCGGAGCTTAGGCGTCGACGATGGCGGCGGCTTCCCCGGCGACGGCGGGCGCTGGCGGTTCATCGGCACCTGGCTGGTCTACGGCCAGTGGAAGGGGCTCATCGTCGACGGCGTCGAGCGGCTGGCGGCGGCGTACGCGGCCACCGGCGATCCGGGGTACGCCCGCAAGGCGGGAGTGCTCCTCGACCGCGTGGCCGACGTCTATCCCGCCTTCGACTTCGGCGAGCAGGCCATCCTCTACGAGAAGAAGGCCGACCGCGGCTACGTGTCGACCTGGCACGACGCCTGCGAGGAGGCGCAGCGGCTGGTCCTGGGGTACGACCAGGTGCGGCCGGCGCTGCTCGACGACGAGGAGTTCGCCGCCTTCGTGAGGGAGAAGGCCGGGCGCTGGCAGGTCCCCTCGCCGAAGGACTCGGGCGTGGAGATCTGCGCCCACATCGAGTCCCGCATCCTGCGCGACACCCTGGAGAACACGCCGAAGATCCAGTCGAACTTCCCCACCACCGACGTGGCCGGCCTCCTGATCCGCACGGTGCTGGGGGGGCGCGGCGGCCTGGAGGAGGTGTACGCTCTGCTCGACGAGGTGATCGAGAAGGCCACCCGCGTCGACGGCCTGACCGGCGAGAAGGGGATGGCCGGGTACGCGGCGATCTCCCCGCGAACGCTGGCCCGGTGCCTGTCGCTCTTCGCCCGCGCCGACGGCGCCTTCCTGCCCCGCCTGCTGGAGCGCCACCCGTCCCTCGGCCGCCACTGGCGGTTCCACGTGGACGCGTGGGTGGGGCAGCGGTTCTACCCCAACATCGGCGACAGCGGCGCCGCCGGGGGCGGCCACCCCGCCTACTGCGGCGCCGTCTTCGACCGCGGCGGCGGCGATCCCCTGGCGCCCTCGGCCTTCACCTTCTTCCAGCAGCTGCACGAGGCCACCGGCGACGCCGCCTTCTCCCAGGTCCTGCACCACGCCAACGGCGGCACCGTGGAGGGCCTCCCCCACGACCCGGGACACCCGGACCCGGCCGGGTTCCGCCGCGCCGTGGAGCAGGTCCTAGACGACCACGGCCCGCGGCCGGAGACGGGCTCCTTCAACCGGCCCCACTGGGGGCTGGCGGTGCTGCGCTCGGGGGACGACCGCCGCGCGCCGACGGTCTGGCTCGACACCGACTCCGGCGCCCCGGACAGCATCTACGGCCCGGCGAACCCCTCCGTGAGGGGACGCGGCGCCCACGGCCACGCCGACGGCATGAACCTCGGCCTCTACTACCGCGGCGTCGACCTGATGGTCGATCTCGGCTATCCCCCCGTGAACTACGGCGGCTGGGACTCCGCCCAGGCCGAGTGGTACCGGCGCACGGCGAGCCACAACACGGTCTGCGTCGACGGCCTCGACCAGGCGACGGCGGCCAGCGACACCCTCTGGTGGCTCGACGGGGACGAGGTGCGGGGGATCTGCGCCTCCTCGCCCGGCATGGTCGACGGCGGCCGCTTCGAGCGCACCCTGGTCCTGGTCAACACCGGCGCGGAGGACGCCTACCTCGTGGACGTGCACCGGGTGCGCGGCGGCGGCGACCACGCCCGCTTCCTGCACGCCGCCTTCGGGAGCCTGACCACCGACGGCCTGCGGACGGTGCCCGCGGAGGACTACGGCCACGGCACCCTGATGCGGGACTTCCGCGTCGACCCGGGCCCGGCCGAGGGCTGGACCGCCGAGTGGCGGGTCGACGACGTGTACGGCCTGGCCCCGCCCGGGGCCGACCTGCGCCTGCGCTACACCGACGTGAGCCGCGGGCCGGCGGCGGGCACCTGCGAGGGCTTCGCCCTCGTCGGCGACTACGGCGACCGCAACGAGCGCTGGCTCCCCCGCCTCGTGCAGCGGCACCGGGGCGAGGCGCCCCTGACCTCGGTCTTCGCCGGCGTCCTGGAGCCCTGCGACGGGCCGCCCGCCGTGCGCGGCGTGCGCCGCCTCGACAGCGGCGGCGGCGCCGACGTGGACGAGCCCGTGGAGCTGGAGATTGCCCTCGCCGGCGGCGGGGTCGACCGGATCACCGTCGGCGTCGGGGACCGCGTGCGGGTCCGGAGGAGCCCGCCGTGAGCGCGGCCCCCGGCAGCACCGCCCGCGAGGCGGCCGAGCGCCTGGCCGACGGCCTCTACCCGCACCAGGTGGAGGGCCTCGCCTTCCTCCTCGGCCGGCGGCGGTCGATCCTGGCCGACGACATGGGCCTGGGCAAGACCCGCCAGTCGGTCCTCGCCCTGGTCCACGCCGAGCCGCGGGGCCCCTGGCTGGTGGTCTGCCCCGCCTCGGTCAAGCGCAACTGGGAGCGCGAGATCCGCCTCGTCCTGCCGGACGCGGCCACCCGCGTCGCCGGGCCGGCGCCGGTGCCGGAGCCCGGCTTCCGCGGCTGGGTGATCATCAACTACGACATCCTCAAGCGGACCTTCGACGACCTGCTGCGCCACGAGTGGCGGGGGCTGGTCTTCGACGAGGCCCACTACCTGAAGAACCACACCTCCCAGCGCTCGAAGCTGTCGACGCGGCTCGTCGACCGCACCGCCGGCGACCCCATGGTCCACGCCCTCACGGGCACGCCGCTGACCAACCGGCCCCGGGACCTGTTCCCGCTGCTGCAGCTCGTCGACCACTCCCTGGGGCGCTCGTTCTTCGGCTTCGCCAAACGCTACTGCGCCGCCGAGAAGAACGACTACGGCCACTGGATCACCTCCGGCGCCAGCAACGTCGAGGAGCTGGCCGTGCAGCTCCACGGCATCATGCTGCGGCGCAACAAGGACGAGGTCCTCGACCTGCCCCCCAAGGTGCGCTCCTGGATCGACGTCGACATACCCGAGAAGGCCCGGGAGGCCCTCGACGAGGCGGTGCGCGCCTTCCTCGGCGAGAATGGGGAGGCGCCCCAACGCGACACCCGGGGCCGGCGCATGGGGATCGGCATGCTCGCCTCGGCGCGCAAGCACATGGCCATCGCCAAGAGCCGCCACACCCTGGAGTACGTGCAGGGCGCCGTCGACCAGGGCGAGAAGGTCCTCGTCTTCACCGGCTTCACCAACCCGGGCCGGCGGTTCATGCGCCACTTCGGGGACCAGGCCGTGGCGGTCACCGGCAAGACCCCGGTCAACCAGCGCCAGGAGCAGATCGACCGCTTCCAGGAGGACGAGTCGGTGCGCGTCTACGTGGGCCAGATCCACGCCGGCGGCACCGGCGTCAACCTGACGGCGGCGCGCCAGGTGGTGTTCAACGACCTCGACTGGGTGCCCGCCAACCACTGGCAGGCCGAGGACCGCGCCCACCGCATCGGCCAAGGGGGCACGGTGAACGTGACCTACATGGTCGCACGCGGCACGATCGAGGAGTTCGTGCGCACCGTGCTGGAGAACAAGGCGCGCATCGTCGACGAGCTGGTGGAGGGCCGCTCCCTCGGCGACCTCGACGCCGACGTGATGGGCGAGCTGCAGCGCATGCTCAGGAGGCTGGACGTGAGCGCCGACAGCCTGCGCGCCGGCGAGCACGGCCGCGAGCACCTGGCCGAGGTGCTGAGGGATGCCGGCGAGGAGTACATCCGCGAGCAGGGGGAACGCCTCGGGCCGGAGACGAAGGCCGCCCTCGTGCCGGTCTCGGAGGGGGCGATCCAGGCCCTGGCGGCGGTCCTGGCCGGCCCCCGGGAGCGGGTCTACCGCATCGCCAGCTCCCGCGACCCGGGGGTGCGCTACACCCTCGAGGTGATCGGCGCCGACGTCACCTGCGACTGCCGCGGCTTCCACTACCGCGGCGCCTGCAGCCACGCCCGGACCCTGAAGGAGAGCCTGGTGGCCGGCGGTCCCGTGCCGCCGGCCTACGAACCGGTGGAGGCGGCCGCGGCCCCGGCGGAAGCCGCCTCCCCCTCATGATCCCGCCATCCCCCAGCCGCCGGCGCCGCCGGCGCACGGAGATCCCATGACGACACTCGACGCCGCCGAGCTGAGACAGCTCGACGGAGACCACTGCTGGCATCCGCTGTTTCAGCACGGACCGCGAGGCTCCGACAACCCGCTCCTCGTCTTCGAGCGCGGCGAGGGCAGCACCCTCTACGACGCCGAGGGACGGGCCTATCTCGACGCCGGCGGCGGGTTGTGGAACGTCAACGTCGGCTACGGCCGAGCGGAGATCTCCGAGGCCGCCTTCGAGCAGCTGCAGCGCCTGCCGTTCTACCCGCACTCGCAGATCAACGAGCCGGCGGCGCGGCTGGCGGCGCGGCTGGCGGAGCGGCTGCCCGGAGGGCTGTCCCGCACCTTCTACACCAACAGCGGCTCCGAGGCCAACGAGACCGCCTTCAAGATCGCCCGCCAGTGCCAGCGCCAGCGCCACCCCGGGCAGAACCGCTACAAGATCCTGGCCCGCTACCAGGGCTACCACGGCTTCACCTTCGGGGCCCTGTCGGCCACCGGGCAGGTCGGACGCCGCCAGCCCTACGAGCCCCTGGTGCCCGGCTTCCTCCACGTCGATCCGCCCTACTGCTACCGCTGCCCCCTGAACCTGCGCTACCCGGAGTGCGGCCTCGCCTGCGTCGACGAGTTCGACGAGCTGATCCGCCGCGAGGGGCCGGAGACGGTGGCCGCCGTGGTCGTCGAGCCCGTCATCGGCGGCGGCGGCGTCATCGTGCCGCCCGACGACTACCTGCCCCGGCTGCGCCGGATCTGCGACCGCTACGAGGTGCTGCTGATCACCGACGAGGTGATCACCGGCTGGGGGCGCACGGGGCGGCTCTTCGCCTGCGAGCACTGGGGGGTGGTCCCCGACATCATGGTGCTGGCCAAGGGCATCACCTCCGGGTACCTGCCCCTGGGGGCGACGGTGGTGACCGAGGAGATCTTCGACGCCTTCCGCGGCGAGGCCGGCGACGGCCGCGAGTTCGCCCAGGTCTGCACCTACGGCGGCCACCCCGCCTGCTGCGCCGCGGCCCTGGCCAACATCGACATCCTCACCGGCGAGCGGCTGTGGGAGAGGTCCGCCGAGGTCGGGGCGAGTCTGCTGGAGGGCCTGAAGGGGCTCTCGTCGCCGGTGATCGGCGAGGTCCGCGGCCTCGGCCTGATGCTCGCCGTGGAGCTGGTGGACGAAAGCGGCGCCCTGCTCGACGCCGGGCGCACGGCGGCGGTGAAGGGGGCCCTGCGCGACGAGGGGGTGCTGGTGGGGCAGATGAGCCACGCCGTGCGCGGGCCCAACAGCGTCCTGACCCTGTCGCCGCCGCTGGTCCTGGGCCGGGACGAGGCGGACCGCATCGTCGAGGCCTTCGAGCGGGCCCTGCCCGGCTGAAGGCGGGACCCCCGACTCAGGCGTAGCCCAGGGCCTCCAGCTGCTCCTCGTCGAAGCCCATGTAGTGGGCGATCTCGTGGACGAGGGTGATCTCCAGCTCCTCCTCCAGGTCGGCGAGGTCGGGGAAGTCATACTCCAGGGCGGCCTGGTAGATGCGGATCACGGCGGGCAGGTCGCCGGAGTCCTCCACCCGGCGCTCGGGCAGCGGCGTGCCGGAGAACAGGCCGTACACGTAGGTCTCCGGGTCGCCGTACATCTCGTCCATCAGCTCCCGTTCGGGCCAGTCCTCGACGATGACGGCGAGGTTGTCCATCGCCTCCCGGAAGGGCTCGGGGATGCGGGCCAGGGCGGCCTCCACCAGCGCCTCGAAGCGCTTGCGGTTCACGGCTTGTCCGGTCCTATCGCAGCAGGAGCATCCGCCGGCGCAGGTAGAGACCGCCGACGAAGAGCTCGCAGTAGTAGTAGCCGCTGGCCGCCCGCAGGCCGCGCTCGTCGCGGCCGTCCCACTCGATCTGGAACACCCCCGGCGCCGCCTCCTGGTCGAGCAGGCGGCGCACCAGGCCGCCGAGGAGGGTGCGCACCTCCAGGGTCATGGGGCCGCTGCCGCCGAGGGAGGCCGGCAGGGGGGGCACACTGAACTCGATCACCGTGGTCTCGATGAAGGGGTTCGGGTAGTTCTGGGCCAGCTCGAAGCCGACGGGCCGCCGCGGGTCGGAGTTGAGGAAGGGGTTCCAGTCCACCGGGCCCGCCATGCGGGTCTCGATCTCCCCGGCCTCGGCCGTTCCCCACCAGTTGCGCCGCGCGTCGATACGGTGGGGCGTGGTGTTGACCACCAGGACCCCGGCCTCGACGACGGTGTTGAGCTGCAGGCGCAGGGGCACCGGGAAGCCCTCGGCCACGACCACCGTGTCGACCTGGGCGAAGCGGTTGCGCAGGATCCGGGGCGCCGCGTGGGTGGACCGCAGGGCCAGCCGGTAGCCGGCCAGGTCGTTGCCCTCCAGCAGCACGGCCTCGGTGCGGCGCAGGTGCAGACCCAGCCCGGACCCGGAGAAGCGGTTGCCGTTGATGGTTCCCCGGGCCCCGTTCGCCATCACCAGGTCGGGGCCGGCCGAACCGGGGCCGTTCTCCCGCAGGTCCGAACCGGAGAGAAGCAGGAAGCCGCCCTCGCAGACGAGCCCCTGTCCACAGTGGCGCACCGAGAGGTCGTCGGCCTCGACGGGGGCGCCGCCGCGGAGGGCGATCCCCGCGCCGCCGGCGCCGGTCACCTCGACGCCGTGGAGGCGGACCGGACCGTCGACGGACTCCAGGAGCAGACCCGTGGCCGCCGGGTGCCGGATCTCCACCCTCGACAGGTTCTGGTGGCGCCCCGCCCCCTGGATGGTCAGGCCGTCGGTGGCGTGCTCGATGGCGACCTCGTGCAGGTCCAGGACGCCGCTGGCCGAGACCTGGATGCCTCCCCAGTCCCCGGGGGCCGGCTGCGCCGCGGCGGAGGCGAAGAGCACGGGGCCGGTGGTGGTCAGGACGCCGTCGACGACGATCTGCCCCCGGTCGGGGTCGGTGCCGGCGCCGAGGCCGTCGGGCCCGACGAGGACGACGGTGCCGGCCTCCATGTGCAGGGCGGAGCCCGCGGGGACGCGCACGTCGCCGACGATCTCCACCGTGTCCCGCCACACCAGGTCGCGGACCCGCCCCGCCCGCCTCGGGTCCTCCACGGTCAGGTCGGCGGCGAAGCCGTCGGCGGTGCGCCGGATGCGGTTGACGTTCACCCGGTTGAAGGCCGGATTGGTCAGCGGCGACAGCTCGGTGAAGCGGACCCCGTCGTAGGGGTCGGTGGCGTCGCCCAGGTTGCCGGCGTGGGTCTCGTTGTACCCGGCGTCGAGGGACCAGAAGTCGAGGTTGTCCCCGCCCAGGGACGCCGAGGGGCCGGTGCCGAGGGGAAAGCCGGCGTCGGTGTAGCGTCCGTCGGCGCAGACCAGGTCGACGAGCTTGCGCCGCTCCAGGTCGTTGCTGCCGGCGGCCTCCTGGACGTGCCAGATGAGCACCCCGCTGGCGGGCAGGTCGCGGTCGTAGTGGCTGCCCCCGGCGCCGCGGTGCTCCACCAGCAGGTACTCGCCGTCTTCCACCGGCAGCTCGTAGACCCTGCCGCCGCGGTTCACGTCGGCCAGCGGCGCCCCCTCCATGGAGCCGGTCACCCGCACGAGACGCTCGTTGTCCTGGCCCAGCCATCCGAGCTGCCTGAGGCTCCAGGCGCAGAACGGGTTGGGACCGCGGTTGCTGTCGTTCCATCCCCGGAGGCCGTGGGCCATCAGCCCCCAGTAGCCGATGCCGCCGGAGTGGCGGTCCAGCTCCGAGGCCGGATCGTAGCGCCGCACGTCGAGATCGTAGAGGTCGGGCAGGCCGAGGAGGTGGCCGATCTCGTGGGCGATGATGCCGGCCGCCTCGCCGAAGCTGCGGCCCCGCTGCAGGGTCCCGCCGCCGTCGGCGTCGGCGCGGACGCGGATGGGGTGCCCCCCCCGGCCCGTGTCCGAGGTACGGAAGGCGGTGGCGAGCCCCAGGCTGGCGACGCCGTTGGCGTCTCCGCGGATGAACCCCGTCGGCGTGGACTGCACCACGAGGAGCACGAGGTCCACGTAGCCGTCGTCGTCGCCGGAGTCCGGCACGAGGTCCGGACCGTCGTCGTCGAAACGGCGGAAGTCGACGCCGGGGTCGGCATCGGCGGCGGCGAGGATCTGGCGGCTGAAGTTGCCGAAGAGGCCCGAGTCCCCCGCCAGGTAGTCCGAGGCGGGACCGGTGGAGGTGTAGACCTTCGGCAGAACCTCCCCCTGCAGCCGGAACTGGCCGTGGGACATCTCGTGGAAGAAGTGGGAGAGGCTGCCCGGCAGGCCGGGGTCGAAGAGATCGCCGGCCCAGGAGGGCGCCTCCGAGGGCCCTTCCTCGCCGCGGAAGCGGGCGAAGACGACCAGCGCCCGCAGGCGGCCCTTGGAGGGCAGGGAGGCCGCCGCCGGGCGCAGGGCGGGGTCGAGGGCGTGACCGGAGAGACCGGCCGGGGCCGGCGCCGGGGCCAGGAGGCCGCACCCCGGCAGGAGCAGGGCGAGACGGACGAAGGTGATCCTGCAGCGTTGCCGGCCGGGGCCCATGGGCCTTAGACGAGCTGGGTCGAAGCGTGGTTCCGGGGGGCCTTGCCGAGCATGGGCAGCAACCCGAGGGCGACGGATCCGGCGAGCGGCGGGAGAGACGGGGAGTCGTCCCAATAAAGCCGGCCTCGCACTCGGCCGCGAGGGTTCCGCGGACTTTGACACGGGGACGGTCCCCGGCTTCCTTCGGCGATGTCTGCAAACCCCATCATCTCCCGATTCTCACGGAAAGCAGGGATCATGGCCGACGTCGACACCGTGCTCAAGATGATCACCGATGGCAACCTGGAGTTCGTGGATCTCCGCTTCACCGATCCGAGGGGGCGCTGGCACCACGTGACCATGACCGCCGACGCCTTCGACGAGGACGCCTTCGAGGACGGCGTCATGTTCGACGGCTCCTCCATCAACGGCTGGAAGAGCATCGACCAGTCCGACATGGCCCTGCTCCCGGACCCGGACACCGCGAGCCTCGATCCCTTCATGACCGACCCGACCCTGTACCTCATCTGCAACGTCCACGAGCCGACCACGGGCGAGCGCTACTCGCGCTGCCCCCGGTGCACCGCCCGCGACGCCGAGGCCCACCTGCAGTTCTCCGGCATCGGCGACACCGCCTACTTCGGCCCCGAGCCGGAGTTCTTCCTCTTCGACGACGTGCGCTTCGGCGTCGAGGCGGACCACACCTTCTATTCCCTGGACGACGCCGAGGGGCCCTACAACCGGGGCCGCGAGGTCGAAGGCGGCAACAAGGGGCACCGGCCGCGCACCAAGGGCGGCTACTTCCCGCTGCCGCCGGTCGACTCCGCCCAGGACATCCGCGCCGACATGCTCAAGGCCCTGCGCAGCGCCGGCGTCCCCGTCGAGAAGCACCACCACGAGGTCGCCGCCAGCCAGCACGAGCTGGGCATCGAGTTCGCGCCCCTGACGGTCATGGGCGACAAGCTCCAGGTCTACCGCTACGTCGTCCTCAACGTGGCCGGACAGCACGGCAAGTCGGCCACCTTCATGCCCAAGCCCGTGGTCGGCGACAACGGCTCCGGCATGCACATCAACCAGTCGCTGTGGAAGGACGGCGAGACCCTGTTCTCCGGGTCGGGGTACGCCGACCTCTCCGAGACCGCCCTCCACTACATCGCCGGCATCATGAAGCACGCCCGCGCCATCAACGCCTTCGCCAATCCCAGCACCAACAGCTACAAGCGCCTGGTGCCCGGCTTCGAGGCCCCCGTGCTGCTGGCCTACTCCGCCCAGAACCGCTCGGCCTCGTGCCGCATTCCGCACTCGGCCTCGCCGCGGGCCAAGCGCGTCGAGATCCGCTTCCCCGACGCCACCGCCAACCCCTACCTGGCGTTCTCGGCCATGCTCATGGCGGGCCTCGACGGCATCGAGAACCGCATCGATCCCGGCCCTCCCATGGACAAGGACCTGTACGCGCTCCCCCCCGAGGAGCTGAAGGACATCCCCACGGTGGCCGACTCCCTGCGCGGCGCCCTGGAGGCCCTCGACGCCGACCACGAGTTCCTGACGCGGGGCGACGTGTTCACCAGGGACCAGATCGACGCCTACATCGAGCTCAAGGAGGAGGAGGTGGTGCGCTTCGAGCAGGCCCCCCACCCCGTCGAGTTCGACATGTACTACTCGATCTGAAGCGCCGCCGGAGGCGAGATGACGGGCGCGCCGCCGTCGAGCGTTCTGGCCGTTGCCGCCGGGACCCCGGGGTTCCAAGACCTGCGGGGTCACCGGCCGGACCAGGCCGCGGCCGGGATCGACCGGCTGGCGGAGGCGGCCGGCCGCGCCGGTCGCGAGACCCTCGCCGCAGCCCTGGAGTCCCCCGAGGGCCGGGTCTTCTTCTCCTTCCTCTGCGGCAACAGCCCCTACCTGAGCCGCCTCCTGCTGCGGGACCTGGAGTTCACCCAGTCGCTGGTGGAAGAAGCCCCCGAGGCGGTCACCCGGCGGTTCCTCGCCGAGCTCGCCGCGGCCGACCCGGCCATGGACCGCGACCGGCTGATGAAGTTCCTGCGGCGCCAGCGCGGCCGCGCGGCCGTCGTCGCCGCGGTCTACGACTGCTTCGGTCTCCGCGGCGTCATGGAGTGCGCCGGGCTGCTGTCCGACATGGCCGATCACGCCGTGCGCCTCGCCGTGGCCCATCTCCTGCTGGGCCGGGTGCGGCGCGGCGACCTGGAGGCGCCCGCGGAAGAGGGCGGGTGGGGATACTTCGTCCTCGCCATGGGCAAGCACGGCTCCCGCGAGCTGAACTACTCCTCCGACATCGATCTCATCGTCCTCTACGACCCGTCCCGCGTGCGCTACACCGGCCGCAAGAGCCCGGGCGACTGCTTCGCGCGGGTCACGCGCGACCTGACGGGCATCCTGCAGTCCCGCACCGGCGACGGCTACGTCTTCCGCACCGACCTGCGCCTGCGCCCCGACCCCTCCTCGACGCCCCCGGCCGTCACCGTCGACTTCGCCCTCGACTACTACCTCCGCTTCGGCCGCACCTGGGAGCGCACCGCCCTGATCAAGGCCCGCCCCGTGGCCGGGGACCTGGCCGCGGGCGAGGCCTTCCTGGAGGAGCTGGCGCCGTTCATCTGGGACGAGGGGCTCGACTTCGCCTCGGTCGACGAGATCCGCTCCATGAGCCAGCAGATCCACGACTTCCACGGCCACGGAGCCGTGACCGCCGCCGGCCACGACGTCAAGCTGGGGCGGGGCGGCATCCGCGAGATCGAGTTCTTCGTGCACATGCACCAGCTCGCCTTCGGGAGCCGCAACCGCCGCCTGAGGGGCCCCCGGCTGCTGGCGATGCTGGAGGTCCTCGACGGCGAGCACCACATCCTGCCGGCGGAGGCGGCCACCCTGCGCCGGGCCTACCTGCTGCTGCGGCGCGTCGAGCACCGCCTGCAGATGATCAACGACGACCAGACGCAGAAGCTGCCGGAGTCGACCGACGGCCTGGAGCACGTGGCCGCCCTAATGGGCCTGGCCTCGGCGCAGGAGCTGGAGGGCCTCGTCGAGCAGGCCTGCCTGGAGGTCCACGACCTCTACCGCACCCGCTTCGACGTCCCCGAGAGCGAGCAGGACATCACCGCGGTGATCCTCGACGGGCCGGAGGGCGGCAACCCCGACGCCGTGGAGCGGCTCGAGGCCGCCGGCTTCGCGCGGGCCCCCACGGCCGTCGAGATCCTCCGCGGATGGGCCGCGGGCCACCATCCCTCGACCGCCCCGGAGCGCTCCCGCGCCATCCTCCGCGAGATCCTCCACGAGATCATCGAGGCCCTGGCGCGGACCCCCGACCCGGACCGCGCCCTGGCGCGCATGGACCGGTTCCTGGAGGCCCTCCCGGAGGAGATCTCGCTGTTCCCCATGCTCCGGGCCAACACCTGGCTCCTCCGTCTCGTGGCCATGGTGATGGGCAGCGCCCCCCGCATCGCCGACACCCTCGGCGGCCATCCCGGGCTCCTGAGGGCCGTCCTCGAGCCCGGCTTCTTCCTGCCGATCCCGGGCCGCGAGCAGCTGGCCGGCGAGCTGGGGGAACGCCTGGAGGGGCCGGAGGAGCCCGGGGAGCGCATCGCGCAGGTGGCGGGCTGGGCCGGGGACCGCCGTTTCCAGGTGGGCGTGCAGTCCCTGGAGAACCTGATCACCGTGGACGAGGCCTCGGCCTCCCTCTCGCACGTGGCCGAGGTGGTCGTCGAGGTCCTCTTCCGGGACGTGCTCGCCGAGCTGGAGGCCCATCACGGCAGGCCCGGCGGGGGCTGCGCCGTGGTCGCCATGGGCAAGCTCGGGGCCGGGGAGATGACCTTCGAGTCCGACCTCGACCTGATGCTGGTGGCCGACGCCCCGGACGACGGGGAGACCACCGCCGGCCCCGCCCCCATCGAGGCGCGGCGCTTCTACGGGCGCGCCGCCCAGCGCCTCATCGCCGCTCTCGGGAGCCGCTCGGCCTCGGGCCCGCTCTACGAGGTCGACATGCGCCTGCGGCCCTCGGGCGAGAGCGGGCCCCTGGTGACCACCCTGGAGGCTTTCCGCGAGTACCAGGCCGGCGCGGCGTGGACCTGGGAGCACATGTCGCTGACGCGGGCCCGCGTCCTCTGCGGCGACGCGGCCACGGCCGAGGCCGCGGGCCGGGAGATCCGGCAGGTCCTGACCCGCCCCCGCGACCCCGCGGCGCTGCTGCGGGACGTGGCCCGCATGCGCGACCGCATCGCCGCCGAGTACCCGCCGGGCGACCCCTTCGAGCTGAAGTACGCCCGCGGCGGCCTCGTCGACCTGGAGTTCACCGCCCAGTACCTGCAGCTGCTGCACGCCCACGACCGTCCCGAAGTCCTGGCCGGAGGCACCGCGGCCTGCTTCGAGGCCCTCGCCGACGCCGGCCTCGTCGAGGCGGAGGAAGCGCGTTTCCTCGCCGACGCCGTGCGCATGCAGCGCACCCTTCAGGCCCTGGTGCGGCTCACCTGGAACCAGGAGACCCCGGTGCGCGAGGCCCCCGAACCCTTGCGCCGGAAGCTGGCGGCGGCCCTGGCATGCACGGGATTCGACGAGCTGGAAGCCCGGCTCCGCGCCGCCCAGGAGAGGGCCTTCGGCCTCTACCAGGAGCGCATCGGCGGGCCGGCGGAGAGGGGGTAGCGGGAAGGGCGGTGCACACAAAAAAACCGGTACCGGCCTGGAGCGAATCCGGCCGGTACCGGCGAAAATGGGTACTTCCGAACCCGCTTGAGGGCCCGGCCTAACGGCGCGAGTTCGCCTTCAGGGCGCCCCAGCTCATCTCGCTCACAGCGGTCCCGGCGTCGGCGACTCGCTGGTACTGCATCGTCTCCTCTCCCCCTTCCTCGGTGGCAGCGGTGATGGAGAGGGTATCGCCTTCGACGGCCCAGGTCACTTCCTCGCCGGAGAACTCGGCGAGGAAGTCCTGCTCACTCATCTCGCCGAGGAAGTCGTTGACGAAGGCCGCCTCGAAGGCCGGGTAGTCCTCCTCGGAGACGCCGGCGAACCCCGCGGCAATGGCGGCCAGGGCCCTGGCCACCTCGGTGAGGACTTCCATCATGGGGCGGCCGTCGACGAGCAACACCAACTCGGTGACTTCGACCTGCATCTTGTCGCCGTCGATCTGGTAGGTGCCGGTGGCGTCCACGGTAATCGCCTCCACGGCAATGTCAGTGGAAGCGACCACGCCCTGGAAGGCGGGGCCGAGCATGACCTTCTGGCTCATCTGGAATCCCCCGTCGGCGGTGAAGGTCAGGGTCACATCGACGTTGTTGCCCTCCTCGTCGACGTGGCTCCCCTCCCAGGAGCCGTGGAGGGCCTCCTCGCCATGGAGCGGAAGGGCGAGCAGAGAGAGAAGCGGGACGGTGAACAGAATGCGGCGCATGGGCCACCTCCTAATTGGGGTTTCTCGATGCGGGTGCTACATCTCCTTCACTTCCGCGACCTCCACCGGGGCGATGACGAGGAAGGGGCAGGATCTGGCGATCTCCACGGCGGCCTCCAGGCTGTCGGCGCGGACGATGGAGAACCCCTGCAGGTTGACTCCCCCCTCCTCCGACACGCCCTCGGAGGTGACCACCTTGGACGGACCGAGAGGGGTGCCGGGGTTGACCACGGCGTCGCCGAGGCCGCCGAGCCAGGCCATGAACTGAGCCCGGTGTCCCTCGGGGTCTTCCGGCATCTCGCCGCCGCCGTGATAGGCGATGATGTACTCGGCCATGGGAGGATCCTTCTTCCTGTCAAATGGCAGACCCTTCAGACCAGGATGGGTTTCCTGGCAAGGGCGCCGAAGATGAGTTGCAAGGCGTCGCCACGGCGCCAGCCGGAGCGTGATTCCGTGCTCGCGCACCACGCCGGCTGCCGGAGGAAGCCATCAATCGATCTGACAAAGGGGATGTGCCAAAAGAACGGGGTTTCCCGTAGATTGTCAAAGCGATGGGCCGCCGCCGCGGTCCACCCGGAACGAGGAGAGATCCGATGCCCGCCCAGCTTCTCGAAGGAGCCCCCGTCGCCGACAGGATTCTCGCCGAGGTCGCCGAGAGGGTTGCGCGCCTGAAGGAGCGGGGGCACTCCGTCGGCCTCGGCACGATCCTGGTGGGAGAGGACGCGCCGAGCGCCGGGTACGTGCGCAAGAAACACGAGACGGCGCGGCAGGTGGGCATCGAGTCATACCACCGCGAGCTGTCCTCGACCGCGTCCCCGGACGACCTGATCTACGCGGTGCGGGAGTACAACGACGACGACGGCGTCGACGCCTACCTGATCCAGTATCCCGTGCCCCCGGGGTTCGACTATGCCGCCGCCGTGGCCGCCATGGCGCCGGAAAAGGACGGCGACGGACTGCACCCCGAGAACCTCGGCCGCCTGGTGCTGCAGGAGCCGGGGCCGGTCCCGGCGACACCGGCGGGCATCCGCGAGATGCTCCTCCACTACGGGATCCCCGTCGAGGGGCGGGAGGTGGTGATCGTCGGCCGCGGGCCCACCCTCGGCCGCCCCCTGGCCCTGCTGCTGTCGCAGAAGGCGCCGGGGGCCAACGCCGCGGTCACCGTGGTTCACACCGGCGTCCGCCACATGGCCGCCTACACCCGGCGGGCCGACGTCCTCATCGCCGCCGCGGGCGTCCCCGGCATCGTCACCCGCGGGATGGTCCGCGAGGGAGCGGCGGTGGTCAGCGGCGGCATCACCTGGAAGGGGAAGCGCCTGATCCCCGACGTGGACGAGGACGTGGGCGAGGTCGCCTCGTGGATCACCCCGCGCCTGGGCGGCGTGGGACCGACGACGGTGGCCATGCTTCTGCGCAACGCCGTGACCTGCGCCGAGCGGCGCCGGGGACTCGCCTGAAGCCGGCTACCCGGTCCAGGGCCCGGTGATGGCCAGGGTGATCCCGGGCGACTGGATGTTGGCGTACAGGGTGCGGCCGTCGGGCGAGAACGTGGCGCCGGCGAACTCGGACCCGTTGAAGGCGTTGCGGCCGAGCTTGAAGATCCCCCCCTCGGGGGTGACCCCCACCAGGTGGTTGTCGCCGCCGCCGTCCTCGCAGAGCACGAGGTCCCCCCAGGGCGCCACCGTCAGGTTGTCGCAGTTCTCCACCAGCTCGGCGTCGTCGGGCTCGATGAACAGCTCCAGGGTGCCGGGCGCGGCCGCTTCCTCGGCGGTCCCCTCGTGGGGGCTCGGCTCGTAGCGCCAGACCTGCCCCTTCTTCTTCTTGCCGCCGCTGGTGCAGGCGAAGTAGATCGCCTCGCGGCCGTACCACATGCCCTCGCCCCGGGCGAAGCGGGCGGCGCCCTTGTCGAAGCCCTGGTCGCGCAGGTCGTCGGCCGGGGACTCCACGTCCTCCATGTCGACCCAGGCCGCGGCCAAGCGGTCGCCGGGAGCCACGTCCCGCGACTTCCAGTTGCGCGTGTCCAGGCCCGGCCGGTCGAGGACCCTGAGCGCCTGCAGCCGCCCCCCCGCCGCCAGTCGGCCCGGCTCGTCGGGCAGGTAGCGGTAGATCAGCCCGTCGCCGGCGTCCTCGGTCTCGTAGACGATGCCGGAGGCCGGGTGCACGGCCACCGCCTCGTGGTTGAAGCGGCCCATCGCCTTCAGGGCCACCGGCTCCACCGGCCCCGCGGCGGCGGCGGCGACCTCGAAGTTGTAGCCGTGGTCCTTCTCGTGGTTGTCGTCGGCGCGCTGCGTCGTCTCCTCGCAGGTGATCCAGCTGCCCCACGGGGTGAGGCCGCCGGCGCAGTTGCGCACGGTGCCGGCGAGGCTGAGGTAGTGCCTCTCCACCTCGCCGCCGGAGCCGATGACGAAGGTCGACGTCCCTCCCTGGGGCGGGTCGCCGTGGCCCCAGTCGTAGAACCGCTCCCGCGGCAGCTTGCCGAGACGCTCGTTCTCCTCGCCGAAGGCGCCGACCTTGCGGGCCCCCGCGGTCAGCTCGTGGTTGCAGACGAGCAGGGTGCGCCCCTCCGCCCCCGGGAAGGCGGCCATGGCGTCGGGCAGCCCCGGCACGAGCAGGCCGTCGTCCATCTCGTCGCCGGTGCGGGAAAGGACCCCGTAGGTGAAGCCGGCGGGCAGGTCGACGATCTCCCCCGGATCCGGCCTCAGGGGGCCGTAACCGGCGGCGATCCCCTCGTCGGAGGTTTCGCCCCGGACCACGTGGGCCTGCAGGCCCTGGAAGCCGAGGCTCACGGCGGCGGCGGACTTCAGGAACTCACGTCGGGTAACCGGCATCGGGTCGATCCTTTCTTCGCGTTGCGGGAGGGGTGAGTAAACTACCCGTTCCCGGTTACGGTGGCGAGACGAGGCGCAGGGCGTTGCCCGAGAACAGCTTGCGCAGCAGCGCCGGCGCCAGCTCCTGACCGAGGAGCCAGGAGCGCAGCTCGTCGCCGGGGGCGTCGCGGCCGAAGAGCAGGCGGTCCTGGTAGCGATCGAGGAACCCCCGCGCGTGGGCCGGGTCGCGGCGCATCGCCCCGAGGCCGGAGCCGGCGGACAGATCCGCCCACAGGTTGTCGAAGGTGTCGAGCAGGCGGATCAGCTCGCCCCCCGGCTGCACGGGACCGGTGGGGTACACCGCCGTCTCGGCGGCCTCGTCGCCTGAGATGTAGCGCCAGAACCCGGGGGCGTGGCCGATGAACACCGTCTCCGGGCAGGCCCGCAGGGTGCGCTCCAGGGGCCCGGCGCCGCCGCCGTACCAGCGCGGCTGGTACCGCGGCCGGCCGCCTTCCGGGTCGGGCAGGAAGGGCACATCGAGGTGCAGCACCACGGGCATGCCGAGGTCCCCCGCCGTCCGGAAGACCTCCCACGCCCGCGGGTCGTCGAGGAGCATGCGGTAGCTCCACTCGCCGCAGACGCGGAAGCCGTGGACCTCGTGGGCCCGCCGCAGCTGCTCCGGCGCCGAGTCCTCCCTCGGACAGGGACAGAACCCGCCCACGAAGCGGTCCGGGAACGCCTGGCACGCCTCGATCACGTCGGGCAGGGGACACCCGGCGTGGGTGCCGTCGGGGCGCAGGTTCCTCGGGTGGAAGCCGCCCTGCCATCCGGGCGCGTGCTCGTCGGGGGGCAGGTACCAGGTGAGGGCCCAGCAGCGCTCGATGCCGAAGGCGTCCATCTCGCCGACCACCTCCGCCGGCCCGAGGCCGTGGTACCAGACGTGGTTGTGGGCGTCGATAATCCGCATCTCAGGCCGCTTTCCGGCGCAGGGTCTCCGGCACCAGGGTGGCCAGCAGCACCGCGCCGAGGACTCCCACCGCGGCGATCACCAGGGGCGCCGTGTGCAGATCGGCCGCCTCGGCCACCCCGCCCACCACCACGGGGCCGGCCGCCGAGCCGCTGTCGCCGACGAAGCGCCACAGGCCGAGGAACTCGCCTCGGCCCCGGTCCGGCGACAGGTCCGCCCCCAGGGTCAGCATCGTCCCGGAGCCGAGGCCGTTGGCGGCCCCCAGGGCCATGGTGGTCAGGGCCAGGGTCCAGAACGTCTCCGTCACGGGGATCAGGGCCATGGCCGCTGACTGGAGGAGGAAGGAGGGCACATAGGCGTACTTGCGTCCGCGGCGGTCCATGATCTGCCCGGCGGGGACGAACATGAGCATGTCCACGCCGTACGACAGGCTGAGCATGAGCCCCACGGCGGCCGTCTCCAGCCCCAGGACCTCGGCGGCGTAGAGGGGGATCACGGCCGTGCGGGCGCCGCGGATCATCTGGCCGCAGAGCTGCCCCGAGCCGGCGGCGGCCAGCACCTTCCATTGGGCGCGCAGGACCTGGGCCACCGAGGACCGCCCGCTCCGCTGCCCGGCCCTCTCCTGGACCCACAGCAACGCCGCGGCCACCCCCGCCAGCCTCACGAGGGCCACCAGCAGGAAGGGCACGCGCAGCCCGAAAGCCTCGGCCGCCAGGCCCCCGAGGGCCGGCCCCACGAAGGAGGTGATGCGGCCGATGCCCCCGAAGGTCGAGTAGATGCGGCCCCGCTGGGCCACCGGGACGACATCGGTCATGTAGGTGTGGCGGGCGATGTTCCAGAGGGCCATGAAGGCCCCGGCCAGAAGCCCGTAGGCGAGCAACTCCACCAGGCTCCGGGCCTGGAACATGGCCGCGGACATGGCCGCCATGCCCAGGCCGCCCACCATCATGGTGCGCTTCTGCCCGAAGCGGCTGGTGGCCATGCCCGCGGGCACGTTCAGGAGCAGGTTGCCCAGCCCCTCGGCGGCCAGCACGACGCCCACGAGGCTGTAGCCGGCCTCGAAGGAGAGGGCGAAGAAGGGCAGCACGGGCAGCATGAGCCCGCGGCTGAGGGCGATGCAGGCCGAGGGCAGCCAGATGGAGAGCACCACCCGCCGGTTGACCATCCGCGCCCTGGGCGGCGGGGAGGTCACGGGCGGCTGGACGGCGCGTTGTGCTCGTTGTTGCGGAAGGCCTCCGACTCGTAGCAGGCGGAATCGCGCCCGCCGGTCTCACGCCACCAGGCGTCGGCCTGCTCCGCGAGGCGGCTCTCGACCCCGGCGTGGTCCGGGCGGCCGGAGAGGTTGGTCAGCTCGTGGGGATCCGCCGCCAGGTGGTAAAGCTCGGTGGCCCCCTCCTCCCCTTCCCCGAAGTATCGGACGTACTTCCAGTCGCGGGTGCGCACCCCGTAGAAGGGGTGCACGCCCCAGTAGGCGGCGTAGTGCTCGAAGAACACGGCCTCCTGCGCGGGATGGCCCCCGGCCGCCAGCGCCGCGCACAGGTCCCCGTGAGGGAAGCCGGCTTCCACCCCGGCGAGGGCGGCCAGCGTGCCGGCCACCTGCACGGAGGAAACCAGATCGTCCACCTGCCGCCGGCGCGGGACCTCGCCCCGGGGCGGCTTCAGCAGAAAGGGGACGCGGTACAGCTCGTCATAGGGCAGGGTCCCCTTCAGCCGCATGCGGTGGCCGGCCATCATGTCTCCGTGATCGCTGATGACGGCCACCATCGTGTCGTCCCACGGGCCGAGGCGGCGGAACTCGGCGGCCACCTCGCCGAAGTGGGCGTCGGCCTGGGCGATCATCGAGTAGTACTGCGCCAGCATCTCCCGCGCCTCCTCCCCGGAGCCGGCGCCGTGGCGGCCGTCGGCGGCGTGGGCGGCCTGGAAGGCGGGCTTGCCCTCGAAGCTCTCGGCCTCGTAGCTGGCCGGCAGCTCGAGCGAGGCGGCGTCGAAGCGGTCCCGGAAGGCGGGCTCGTGGAAGAAGGGCGGATGCGGCAGGTTGGTTGAGAAGGTGAGGAACAGCGGCCGGCCGTCGGGCTCGTACCCGCGCAGCCACTGCACCGTGTCCCGCGCCGCCACGTAGTCCCGGCGCAGCCCGGCGGGCACGTGAGCGATGCCGGTGCGCTCCGCCTCGCCGTCGTCGACGCGCACCCCGTCGTGGTCGATCCCCTCGTCGTAGCCAAGTTCCGCCAGAGGCACGCCGAAGTGGCACTTGCCGAAGTACGCGGTGCGGTAGCCGGCCTCGCGGAAGACCTGCCCCAGGGTGGGGAACCTCGTCGGGGAGAGGCGGCCCTGGTGGCCGTGGAAGCCGTAGTTGACGATCACCCCGCACTCGTGGGGATAGCGGCCGGTGACCAAGGACGCGCGCGACGGCACGCACTGGCCGTGGGCGCTGATCATGTGGGTGAAGTGGACCCCCTCCGCGGCCAGGGAATCGAGGAAGGGGGTGTGCGCCACCGGATCGCCGGCGCAGCCCATGCGCGGCGCCTGCATCTGGTCGCACAGGAGGAGCAGGACGTGCGGGCGGCCGCCCACCTCAGACCCGCAGCCGCTCGAGCTCGTCCTCGGAGAGCTCGTCGTCGCCGGCGGCGGCGTTCATGGCGGCCTGCTCCGGCGACTTGGCGCCGGGGATGGCCACCGGGTTCACCGGGTGGGAGATGACGTAGCCCAGGGCGGTGGAGATCATGTCCTGCGGCTCCACGCGCTCGCGCAGGAGGTCGACCTGCCGCAGCTGCTCCAGGTACTGCTCGCGGCCGGCTCCCCCCTCGTTGTACCCGGAGCGGATGTCGTCGGTGAAGACCGACTCCGGGGTGTAGCGCCCCGACAGCAGGCCCTTGGCCAGCGGCCCCCGCACCATGACGGCGATCTCCTGGGCCCGGCAGTAGGGCAGCAGCTCGGCCTCGCAGCGGCGCTGGATGATCGACCAGTCGACCTGCACCACCTTGCAGCCGCCGTCGTGGTTGAAGCGCCGCAGCACCTCCAGGCTGTTGGTGGAGATGCCGAAGCAGCGCAGCCGGCCCTCCTCCTGCAGGGCGCGGAAGCCGTCGAGATAGACCGACGGGTCCTCGATCTCGCCGTCGTGGCAGAGGAGGACATCGTGGTAGTCGGTGCGCAGGCGGTGGAGGGAGGCGTGGGCGCAGAGGCGGATCATGTCGACCGAGGTCTTGGGAACCCCCTGGCCGGTGCGCTTGCCCCAGTTGCCGATCTTGCTGACCACGTGGACCTCGTGGCGGATGCCGGCCAGGGCCCGGCCCAGGCGCTCCTCGGAGAGGCCGTTGGGGAGGCCGTACGACTCGGCCGTGTCGAAGAGGTTCATGCCGTGGTCGAAGGCGGCGCGCACGGTGGCGAAGGCCGTGGGGTCGTCCACCGGCCCCCACTGGTTGCCGATGTTCCAGGTCCCGAGGCCGATGGCCGAGACCTTCCACCCGGTGCGTCCGAAGTCCCGGTACAGCATCAGAGCCTCTCCCCCGAGGTATATTCCCTGGTCATGGAAGCGCCATCCGAAGGCCGCGGCGCCGCGCGCGGCTCGAATCTAACGCCGCCCCCGGGCCGGCACCACGACGGCGGCTCCCGCCCGTGAACGTCGCCCTGCTGCTCTCCGGCGGCGTCGACAGCTCCGTCGCCCTGCACCTGCTCCAGGAGTCGGGGGAGCACGAGATCACCGCCTTCTACCTGAAGGTCTGGCTCGAGGACGAGGTCCACACCTTCGGCGGCGGCTGCCCCTGGGAGGAGGACCTGCGCTACGTGCGAGCCACCTGCGAGGCCGCCGGGGTCCCGCTGCGCATCGTGCCCCTCCAGGCGGAGTACCGCGAGCGCGTCGTCGAGCAGGTCCTGGCCGAGCTGCGCCGCGGCGGCACCCCGAGCCCGGACATCCTCTGCAACCGGCGGGTCAAGTTCGGCGCCTTCCTCGACCACCTGGACGGCGGCGCCGACCGGATCGCCTCCGGTCACTACGCCCGCGTCGAGCGCGGCCCCGGCGGCCGCTGCCGCCTGCTGCGCGGCGCCGACCCGGTGAAGGACCAGACCTACTTCCTCTCCCACGTCACCCAGGACCAGCTCTCGCGCCTGGTCTTCCCCGTGGGCCACCTGGCCAAGAGCGAGGTCCGCCGCCTGGCCCGAGGCTTCGGCCTGCCGGCGCGCCGGCGCCCCGACAGCCAGGGGATCTGCTTCCTCGGCAAGATCGATTACCGGGAGTTCGTCGAGTTTCACCTCGGGCGGCGGCCGGGAGCGATCGTCGACGCCGACACCGGGCGGCGCCTGGGCGAGCACCGGGGCTACTGGTTCCACACCATCGGCCAGCGCTTCGGCCTCGGCCTGAGCGGCGGCCCTTGGTACGTGGTGGACAAGGAGGTGGAGGAGAACCTGATCCGCGTCGTCCACGGCGACCGCCGGCGGGAGCGCAGCCGCCGCGTCCTCGAGGTGGCGGACGCCAACTGGATCGACGGGCCGCCCGCCGCCGAGAGGCTGCAGGTCCGGCTGCGGCACGGGCCCGGGAGCATCGGCTGCCTCCTGGAGCCGGCCGCCCCCGGCCGCTGGCGCATCACCCTCGACGAGGCGGATTCGGGCGTGGCCCCCGGCCAGCACGCCGTGCTCTACGACGGCGAGACCTGCCTCGGCGGCGCCGTCATCCGCTGACATGGAGGCCGCGGGCAGGACCGGTCCCGAGGAGCTGACGGCGCTCCTGCGCGAGGCCTCGCGGATCTTCCTGTTCACCGGCGCCGGCATCTCCACCGGCAGCGGCATCCCCGACTTCCGCGGCCCCCGGGGCGTCTGGAGGACGCGGCGCCCCGTGTACTACCAGGACTTCCTGCGCTCCGAGGAGGCCCGCGTCGAGCACTGGGACTTCAAGCTCGAGGGCTGGCCCCTCTTCCGCGACGCCGCGCCGACCCCCGCCCACGAGGCGGTCGCCGCCCTGGAACGGGCCGGCAAGGTCGGCCTGGTGGTCACCCAGAACGTGGACGGCCTCCACGCCCGCGCCGGCACCTCCCCGGAGAGGCTGGTGGAGATCCACGGCACCAACGACGCCGTCGAGTGCCTGACCTGCGGGAGCCGCTCCGACCCGGAGCCGCACCTGGAGGCCTTCGAGCGCACCCGGGTGCCGCCCCGCTGCGCCTGTGGCGGCCTGCTGAAGTCGGCCACCATCAGCTTCGGACAGGACTTGGTGGCCGCCGACCTCGAGCGCGCCGCCGCCGGCGCCCGGAGCGCGGACCTGGCCGTCTCCCTCGGCTCGACCCTGTCGGTGTACCCGGCCGCCTCCCTGCCCCTGGCGGCGGCCGCCGGCGGCGCCCCCTACGCCATCATCAACCGCGGCGAGACCGAGCACGACGGCCGTCCCGAGGTCAGCCTGCGCCTGGAGGGCGACGTGCAGGAGCTGTTCCCGCCGGCGGTGGAGGCGGCCCTGGCCGGCGGCGGCTGATCCGGGGGCCACGGGTCCGGCAACTCCGGGCACCAGCCCCTCCGCGGGGAGCGGGTTGCGCAGATTGGCGCCCGCCCGGGGGGACCACCTGGCGCCGGGGAGGCTTCCCGGCACCGTCCGGCCTCCCGGGGCCCCGGCCTCTGCGCCGGGAGCGGGTCACGCCGGCGGCCGGCCCCCGAGGGGCCTGGATGCCCCGCCAGACTCGAACTCGAGCCCGTCCGCCGGCGGTGGCGGCAGCCCTTACCGACGGCACCTGATCCGGCGGGGGCCCTGAAGACCCCCGGGACAGGCGTCCCCGGCTTCCCTATCTTCGGCCGCCATGGAGCCATCCGACACCGACGGCAGCCCCTACCGAGCCCTCTCGGCCGACCAGATCGAGACCTTCCGCCGGCAGGGGTTCGTGGTCCCCGGGATCCGGCTGGAGGCGGAGGAGGTGGAGTCCCTCGGCCGCGAGTACGACCGCGTCTTCGCCGAGGCCCGCGGCTCCGAGCGCCTGCGCAATCTCTCCGGCGAGGACGCCGACGAGGAGATGCTGCAGATCACCCAGGTCTGCGAGCGCAGCCTGGAGTTCCGCCGGCTCCTGTACCACCCGCGCATCCTCGACGCGGTGGAGGACCTGCTCGGCCCCAACATCCAGCTCTTCCACGACCAGGCCCTCTACAAGCCCGCCCACCACGGCGGCCCCATCCACTGGCACCAGGACAACGCCTACTGGCAGTGCCTGCCCGCGGACCTGGTGAGCTGCTGGCTCACCTTCGACGAGGTCAACGCCGACAACGGCGCCATGCACCTGATCCCGGGCTCGCACGTGGCCCCCGTCGAGCACCAACGCGGCGACGTCCTCCTGGACGCCGGCACCGACGGCGCCGACTCCGCCTTCGTCGCCGACCTGCCGGCGGGGGGTTTCATGTTCCACCACTGCCAGACCCTGCACCACACCCGGCCGAACCGCACCGGCCGCAGACGCCGCGCCTTCGCCATCCACTACATGCGGCCGGGGACCCGTTCCTCCCGTGTGGGAGAGATGCCGATCAGCTTCTCCTGCCCTCTGTTGCGCTGCCGTATCTAACTGCTTCTGTGAAGTCCCGCCCCACGCTTTCCGGCCCTCTCCTCGACGATCTCCGGTCGATCCTCGGGGACCGCCTGAGCACCTCCGCCGCCGACCGCGAGGCCCGCGCCCGGGACGCCTCCCACCACCGCCCGGAGCCGCCCGACGCCGTCGCCTTCCCCACCTCCACCGGCGAGATCGCCCGGCTCCTGGCCGCCTGCTCCCGCCACCGCTTCCCCGTCATCCCCCACGGGGCCGGCACCGCCGTGGAGGGCGGGATCGTCGCCGTCCACGGCGGCCTCTGCCTGGACCTGCGGCGCATGGACCGCATCCTCGAGGTGAACGCCGCCGACATGGATGTCCGCGTCGAGGCCGGCGTGCGCCGCAAGCAGCTCAACCGCCACCTCGAGGAGACCGGCACGGGGCTGCACTTCCCCGTCGATCCCGGCGCCGACGCCACCCTCGGCGGCATGGCCGCCACCCGCGCCTCCGGCACCGAGGCCGTGGGCTACGGCACCATGCGCGAGAACGTCCTCGGCCTCACGGCGGTGCTCGCCGACGGCCGCGTGGTGCGCACCGGCACCCGGGCCCGCAAGTCCGCCGCCGGCTACGACCTGACCCGCCTCCTCGTCGGCTCCGAGGGCACCCTGGCGGTGATCACCGAGGTCGGCCTGCGCCTGGCGCCGGTGCCGCCGGCGACGGCGGCCGCCGTCTGCCCCTTCCCCGCGGTGGCGGCGGCCGTGGACTGCGTCCTCGAGCTGCTCCCCGGTCCGGCGCCGGCCCGCTGCGAGCTGCTCGACGAGGTGCAGATGGAGGCGACCCGCCGCTACGCCGGCCTCGACCACGATCCGCGGCCGACCCTGTTCCTGGAGTTCCACGGCACCGCCGAGCGCGTCGAGGAGGCCGCCCGGGCCGCGGACGGGATCGCCTCCCGCTTCGGCGGCGGGCCCTTCCGCTGGGCCACCGAGCCGGCCGAGCGCGAGCGCCTGTGGCAGGCGCGGCACGACGGCTACTACGCCAGCCTCGCCCTGCGGCCGGGGTCGGTGGGGTACGTGACCGACGTCTGCGTCCCCGTGTCGAGCCTGGCCGAGTGCATCGACCGCACCCGGCGCGAGATCGACGCCTGCGGCCTGACGGCACCCCTCTACGGCCACGTGGGGGACGGCAACTTCCACGTGGTCGTCCTCATCGATCCGGACGACCCCGGGGAGCTGGACACGGCCCGCCGCCTCGGCGAGCGGATCGTCGATCACGCCCTCGACCTGGGGGGCACGTGCAGCGGCGAGCACGGCATCGGCCTCGGCAAGGTCGACGCCCTGGAGCGCGAGTGCGGCGACGCCGTGGAGGTCATGGCCGCCATCAAGGCGGCCCTCGATCCGGCGGGCCTCCTCAACCCCGGCAAGGTGCTGCGGCCCCGGGGGGATTGTGCTATCGTAGGCCGCCCCGAACCGCCCCCGAACCCCATGAAGGCCACGAACCCATGAAGATCACCGACGTCGAGACGATCCTCATCAACCTGAAGCTGGCGGCGCGCAACGCCGGCCAGAAGCCCCGCTTCAGCGGCATCGACACGCAGACGATCTACAAGGTCGTCCTCGACAACGGCGTCGTCGGCTGGGGGGACACGCGCGGCCACGCCGCCATGTCCGACGACGGCAAGGCCGCCCTCGTGGGCACGAACCCGGTCCTGCACCTCTCCGCCGACCATCCCACGGGGCTCCACGGCGCCCTCTACGACGCCGTCGGCAAGAGCCTGGAGGTGCCGGCCTGGGCGCTGATGGGGCGCAAGCACCGGGACCGCGTCCCCGTCGCCGCCTGGACCCGCCCCGCCTCCCCGGAGGACCTGGCCGCCGAGGTGCAGCGCTCGGTGGACGAGGGCTACATGTACTTCAAGGTCCACACCTGCGACTACTACTGCGTCATCGAGCAGACCCGCGCCGTGGAGGACGTGGCGCCCGCCGGCTTCAAGATGCACTACGACTTCAACCACAACCGCACCTCGACCTCGGTCATGCGCCTCGTCGACGAGATCGAGAAGTCGTGGGTCGTGGGCGTGCTGGAGGACCCCCTCGTGTGGCGCGACGTCGACGGCTGGCGGCGGCTCCGGGAGAAGACCTCCCTGCCCCTGCTCATGCACGTGCCCGCCCTCGGCGCCGGCCCCGAGATCATCAATGGCTGCGCCGACCTCTACATGATCGGCGAGCACGGCATCCCCCTCTCCATCCGCCGCGGCCACGCCTGCGCCGAGGCCAACGTCTCCACCGTCATCCAGCTCACCGGGGGCACCCTGAGCAAGGCGATGGGCCTGCACCTGGCCGCGGTCCTGCCCAACGTGAGCCACATGACCAACCTCGACGACCAGTACGACGAGGACGTCACCGGGGGCCGCATCGAGGTCGCCGAGGGCAGCTCCCCCATCCCCGACGGCCCCGGACTCGGCGTCGAGGTGGACGAGAGCGAACTCGAGCGCATCCGCAGAAACCCCAAGACCGTGATCCCCCAGCACATCTGCGTCCTCCACATGCCGCGGGGAGGCCGCTACTACACGCGGGGCTACCCCGGCGTCGAGAGGATGACCGGCTTCCCCGAGGGCAATGTCCGGGGGATCCGCCTGGAAGTGTGGGAGGAGGACGGCTCCGAGGCCTGGCGGCAGCGATGGGAGAGCCTGGCCGGCGGCTGGGTGCTGGAGACGAGCTGACGGCGCCCGGCGCCGACCTCGTGACTCACGGGCCCCGCTTCGAGCCGGAGGTCTTCCCGCCGGCGGGCGACCTCGGCCGGTGCCTGTTCTTCGCCTTCCGCGGCGACCTGCTGCTCTACCGCGCCGAGTCGGCCCACGGCGACGGTCTGCTGCCGAAGGCGGCCTCCTTCGAGGAGATCGCCCCCGCCTTCGGGGACCCCCACTATCTCGGCCGCAGCGGCGGCCTCCACTGCTTCGCCGTCGATCTCGGCGACGACGCCGAGCCCCCGGCGGGGATGGATCTGCAGGGCCTGCGCAGCCTCTACGGCGCCCTCGACGAGGAGACCTTCCAGCTCGCCGGGCGCGCCTTCCAGATCCTCGACTGGGACCGCACCCACCGGTTCTGCGGCCGCTGCGGCGCCGCCACCCGGCCCCACGACAGCGACCGCGCCCGCCAGTGCCCGGCCTGCGGCCTGCTCTGCTTCCCGCGGGTGGCGCCGGCGGTGATCACCCTGATCCACAAGGGGGCGGAGTTCCTGCTGGCGCGCAACGCCCGTTTCCCCCGGGGCCGCTACTCGATCATCGCCGGCTTCGTCGAGCCCGGCGAGACCCTGGAGGAGGCCGTGGCCCGCGAGATCCGCGAGGAGGTGGGCCTGGAGGTCACCGAGATCGCGTACCAGTCCAGCCAGCCCTGGCCCTTCCCGCACTCCCTCATGGTCGGGTTCCGGGCGCGCTGGGCCGGCGGCGAGATCGCCGTCGACGACGACGAGATCGTCGACGCCGGCTGGTACAGCGCCCGCCGGCTGCCGCCATCGCTGCCCGACCCGATCAGCATCTCCCGGCGCCTGATCGACGCCTTTCTCGCCGAGCACCCGTGATGGCCGCGGCCCGGGCGCTGACCAAGGCCGAGAAGGCGGCCTTCATCCTGGAGACCCTCGACGGCCTCTACCCGATGCCGCCGATCCCGCTGTCCCACCGCAGCCCCTACGAGCTGCTCATCGCCGTGCTGCTCTCGGCGCAGACCACGGACGTCAAGGTCAACGAGGTGACCCCCGCCCTCTTCGCCCGCGCCGACACGCCCGAGAAGATGGTGAAGCTGGAGGTGGAGGAGATCCTGGAGATCGTGCGCACCGTGGGGCTGGCCCCGGGCAAGTCGAGGAACATCCACCGCCTCTCGGAGCTGCTCCTGGAGCGCCACGACGGCCGGGTGCCGGAGAGCCTGGAGGAGCTGGAGGCCCTGCCCGGCGTCGGCCACAAGACCGCCTCCGTCGTCGTCGCCCAGGCCTTCGGGAAGCCCGCCTTCCCCGTGGACACCCACATCCACCGCCTCGCCTTTCGCTGGGGACTGTCGAGCGGCCGCAACGTCGAGCAGACCGAGAAGGACCTGAAGCGCGTCTTCCCCGAGGAGACCTGGAACCGCCTCCACCTGCAGATCATCTACTTCGGCCGCGAGCACTGCCCGGCCCGCGGCCACGACCTCGCCTCCTGCCCCCTGTGCAGCGTCGTGGGGCGGCGGAGCCTGCTGAAGTAGCTCGTGGCAAGCCAATCCGAGACGAGACAGGGAGGGTCTCGACAACTTCGCGCGGAGCGCAGTCGTCGGATAGCCGAGGTGGAGGACCCCGACGCCGGCTTGGAGATACGCGTAGTATTCGCCGGCCAGTTGAGGGAGGCACTGAAGACTGCAGCTCGGGGCGGCGCAACTCTTTCGGCCGCTCAGGCAGCCAGGAGACAGGGCCTGTCCTGGTGACCCGAGAGCGCGTCTTCCCTACGTCGGCCGAGAGCACTGCCTGGCGGGCTTGCCCTCTATGGAGTGGTGATTGACAATCACTATCGCCATGGAAACCCGGGGGATGGAGGATGTCTTCGTGGCCGCGGCGCGGCTGTGGAGTTGGTGCCCGACGCCGTTCTGGTCGGTGGTTCCGCGGCCGTTCACCACGCCGGACACCGGGTATCGCTCGACGACGGCCATGTCCTCCAGAACCTGCGCGATCGCTTCGACGATGTTCTGGCCGATCTCGAGGCAACCGAGGGTTGGATCACGGCGCGAGTGCAGCGGCCGGTGCTGATCCTGGGACGTCTCGACGGTGTGGAAACGGGGATCCGGAACCTCGTCCGCCGGCGGCCCCTGGAGGTCGAAGAGGCGGCGGTCGGAGAACGCAGCTTGCGGGTGCCGACCCTGTCCGAGATCGCCCGCATCAAGGCGTGGCTCTGCCTGATGCGGAATGCAACCCGCGACTATCTCGATTTCGCCGCCCTTGGCGACCGACTTGGCGACCGGGAGGCGGTTGGCGTGATCGTGGAGATGGACCGCTACTACGCCGATCAACTCGGGCCCGGCGGCCGCCGTGTCGCCACCCAGGTGGCCAGGCAACTGGCCGAACCCCGTCCCGACGACCTGTCGGAAGTGGATCGATGGCGCGACTGGCGGACCGTGGCCGACGCCTGCCGCCGGATCGCCGTCGGAGCCCTCGATCGGCTCGCGGGGGATTCGCCGTGAACCACCGTCACCTGGAGGTCGTCTCCGGCACTCCGGCCGAAGCGCTGCCGCTGGCGGCCATCGTCGATATTCTGCAACGAGGCGATCTCGATGACTGGCGGCCGATAGCCAGGGCCATCCGCCGGGATCCGATGGGTGAGCTCGCCGGCAAGGTGCTGCGCCTGGTGGACGCCTACCCGATGTACGGGACCTCGTCTCTCTGGCGGTCTTGGATCGACCGTTGCCGGGCGCGCGCCGAGGGCGCCGCGCCGTCGAAGGAGGTGTTCTCGGGCGACGGCAGGACGGCCATCCGGCTGGACAGCGAGGAGCCCAATCCATGAACCGCGAATCCGAGAACCTCGTCTTCCGGGACAGCCGCCTGCCCGAGAATCCGTCCCCGGCCGACCTGCGGGCGGCGGCGGCCGACTACGAGGCGATCTGCCTGGCCAACATCCAGGCCGTGGTCGAGCGCTGGGAGCGCCACGGCGGCGCCTACCCCTTCGTCGATACCAAGCTCGACCTGCGCACCGGGCGCGACCACCCGGCCGGGGACTTGGTCCGGGGGCGGGACACGATCTACGGCTGGATCCAGGGCCGCGGGCTGGAGGCCGTGGCCGGTCACGCCCTCTGGGCCGAGGCCGACCCCCGCCCCCCGCTGCGGGAGCTGGCCCCGCGGCTGCGCGCCATGGCCGCCGCCGTCCTCGGCTCGGTGCGCCGGCTGCGGGACCGCAACGAGGGCCACCTGTTCTTCTTCATGTCCCCCGACGGCTCGCCCTTCGCCCTCGGCCCCGGGGACCGCCGCGAGCCGGTGGAGATCACCGCCGCCACGCCGAGCGGCTTCAGCGACCTCTTCGGCGCCAGGGGCCTCTTCGCCGGCGCCCGCCTCCTCGGGGATTCCGCCGCCGAGGCCGAGGCCGTGGAGTGGATGGAGCGGGTCTCGGCCGACATCTGGTCGCGGCGTTTCGCCAGCGACCAGCAGCCCCTCGACCCGACGAACCCGATCGAGACCCTGCCCGGCCGCCACGGCCACGGGCCGTACATGATCCAGCTCGGGGCCGCCGCCCTGGGCGCCCGGGCCGGGCTTCCCGGCGCCGCCGACGACGGGCTGCGCATGGTCCGCCACGTCCTCGACAACCACGCCAACCTGGAGGGCCGCCCGGGGTTCCAGGAGGGCGACTTCTGGGAGTTCGTCGACGACGAGGGACAGCCCCTGCTCGACGAGGGCTGCATCCTCTCCGACCCGGGCCACGCCCTGGAGTTCGTCGGACTCGCCTTCAAGCTCCTGGGTGAGGCGGGGAGCCGGCCCGAGGACGCCGGCCCGACCGCTGATCTCTTCCGGGTGATGGACCAGGTCTTCGGCTACGGCTTCCAGCCGGGGCCCGGCGGCATCTGCAAGGCGTATGACCTGGTGGCCCGACGCCCGATCCACACCGACATGCCCTGGTGGAGCCTGCCCGAGACGATCCGCACCGCGGCCCTCGGCTGGCGGGCCCTGGACGACGCCGGGGCGAAGCGCCGCTGCCTGCGCATCTGGGCCGCCTGCCACAACGCCTTCTTCGAGCACTTCCTGCGGCCCGAGGTCCACCTCATGGCGGTGCAGATGCGCGCCGCCGACGGCTCCGTCTCCCCGGCGATCCCGGGCACGGCCGACGCCGACCCGGGTTACCACACGGGGCTGAGCCTCCTCGATGTGGTCGAAGCGGTGAGGACGGCCCCGTGAGCTGGGACACCGTCCTCGTCGGCGCCGGCGCCGCCGGCTGCGTGCTCGCCGCGCGCCTCTCCGCGGCCGGCCGGCGGGTGCTGCTGCTGGAGGCGGGCCCCGACTTCCCCGACCCGGAGGACCTGCCCGCGGAGGTGCGGCGGGCCTACGGCGAGCCGGGCATCTGGTCCCGGGCCTTCGGCTACAACACCCGCTTCGGCTGGGGCTACCGGGCGCGCGCCACCGACAGCCACCCGGACATGTACGTCCCCCGGGGCCGTCTGGTGGGCGGCTCCAGCGCCGTCAACGCCCAGATCTTCCTGCGCGGCGTCCCGGAGGACTACGACGGCTGGGCCGCGGCCGGCAACCCGGAGTGGGCCTGGGAGAAGGTCCTGCCCTGCCTGAAGCGGATCGAGGCCGACCCCGACTTCGACGGCGACTTCCACGGCGCCGAGGGGCCGATCCCAGTCCACCGCTTCCGTTACGAGGCCTGCGCCGCCGAGCAGAAGGCCTTCTACGACGCCCTGCGCGACCGGGGCCAGGCGGACTGCCCGGACCACAACGACCCGGACTCCACCGGCGTCGGCCCCCTGCCGCTGAACAACGCCGGCGGCATCCGCTGGAGCGCCGCCCTCGGCTACCTGACCGCCGAGGTTCGGGCGCGCCCGAACCTGGAGATCCGCGGCGACGCCCCGGCCGGGCGGGTCCTCGTCGAAGGGGGCCGCGCCGCGGCCGTTGAGGTCCGCGGTCCCGCCGGCGCGGAGCGCATCGCCGCCGGTGAGATCCTGCTCACGGGCGGGGCCATCGGCTCCCCCCAGCTGCTGCTGCTCTCCGGCATCGGACCCGCCGGTGACCTGGAGGCCCTCGGCATCCCGGTGCAGGCGGACCTGCCGGGGGTGGGCGGCAACCTGCGCTGTCACCCCCAGTGCGGCCTCAGCGTCGAGGCGGAGCCCGCCTTCCTCGGCACCGGGGAAGGTCCGGCCCTCCAGATGGGGTGCCGCTACACCGCCGCCGGCTCCAACCTGCGCAACGACATGTTCCTCCACCCCGGCTCCAGCGCCCCCCGGGGCGGCTACTACAACGACGCCGAGATCGTCGGCTTCAACCTGGTGGCCTCCATCTACCTGGCCGCCGGCGCCGGCAGCCTGCGCCTGGCCTCCGCCGATCCCGGGCGCCGGCCGCTGCTCGACTACAACTACCTCGCAGAGTCCGTCGATCTCGACCGCATGCGCGAGGGGGTGCGGATCCTGCTCGACCTGATCGAGCACGAGGCCTTCCGCGGGATCTCCCGGGGGCCGCTGAACATCTCCCCCGCCGACACCGCCTCCGACGCCGCCCTCGACGACTGGATGCGCCGCGTCGTGGCCACCAGCCACCACGTCTCGGGCACCTGCAAGATGGGCCCCGACAGCGACGCCGCGGCCGTCGTCGACGAGTGCGGCCGGGTGAAGGGGGTGGAGGGCCTGCGGGTGGCCGACGCCTCGATCATGCACGACTGCATCCGCGCCAACACCAACTACACGACCATGATGATCGCCGAGCGCCTAGCCGACCTCATGGCCGAAGGCCGCTGAGGGACGCGGCCGCACCGAGGGGGCTACGGGCCCAGGTACACCGTCTTCCGCACGCTCTCCAATCCGCCCTCGAGATAGAGGGCGATGAAATAGACTCCCGATCCTCTTTCCCGGGGGGTCCACTCGAACCGGCTCACTCCCGCGCCGAGGACCTCGTCCACCAGTACTTCCTCAAGCTGGCCAAGGGTGTTGTAGACCTCGAGGGTAACCGCTTTCGGGCTGCCCAGAGTGAGATCGAGCCCAACTGTAGAGAAAGACGGATTGGGATACGCCTCTGACAGATCGAACTCTCTGCTCCCGAGGGGCCCGTACACGCTGTTGACCTGACCCGGGGTCCCCCCCTCCTCCAAGGAAGCCAGCCACTGAAGGGGATCGGCATTGTCCCCTCCAGGGCCACGCAACTCCAGCGTGGTACCATCCCTGCGAATCTCCTCCGGCCACGGCCAACGGTCCGAATAGGTGACGGAGTCGACCAGCCGTCCCTGGCGGTCGTAGAGGCGGACCCGCTCTCCACTGCTTCGGAACCCGAATTCGAAGTCTCCCACACAGTCCACCCCCAGAAGCGCTTCCAGCGCCCCCCCATCCTGACACAGCACGAGGAACCCGCGCGGCAGGACAACCGTGCCATGGGGAAGCACGAAGGAGTGCTGGTCATCGTCATCCTGCAGGTACCACCCCGAGAGATTCACGATGGCATCACTCGGGTTGTGGAGTTCGACCCAATCTCCCGTATCCAGGTCATCCGCGGAGTGGTAGTCTATCTCATTGATCACGACACCGGCCTGCACCAGACCGACGGAGCGGTCCTGTCGATTGACGCGAGCCACGATCGTTCCCAGGGCCGGCGTGAGCAGCTTCATCGTGTCGCCAAGGGCGATGTCGAAGAAGAGATCCCCCAGTATCCGGTCACCCCCCAAAGAGTCCGTAGCCGCCGCCCTGTCCGTGGTGAGCAGGAGGTCGGCTCCCGCAGCAATCTCAGTCCCCGGTGGAAACATGAAGCGGTTGAAGTACTCCCCGGACTGGAAGCTGCAATAGGAAAGATCCAGCCTCGACTCGCCGGTATTGGCTATCCTGACGGAATGCTCCTTGCCCCTTCGCTGAGGGTCCTCGATTCGCAGGTGCCGATAGTCCTCGATACCGGCGTTGTTCACATTCAAGGCGAAGGTCTTCGTAGCCGTGTAGTTGATGTAGTACAGGCCATTGTGGGGATACCTGTACTCTCCCGCTCTGAAGCAGTAGGGAACGAGGCCGGTGTACCCCTCCGGCAAGCGCAGACGGTTGCCGTAGACGAGATCTCCCGCCAGCAAGTCATCATGCTGGCCATCGTCGAAGAGGACGAGTTCCTGCACCGTAATCGGCTCCCCCCGAGTCCCGTAGGAGGACAAGTCCGTGACGTACTCGACCACCAGGCTCTGGGGTTCTGGAGAAGTGGCGCGAAAGACCACGCTTCGATCCTCGCCACGGGGTGAGGGAAATGGATTCGAACAGTACAGATTCGTCAGGGGTCTTGTCTCGAAGAATCTGAAATCCGTCAGGAACGACTTCCTCGCCGCCAGGAAGTCCTTCACGCGTCTTACCTCCATGTCGAATTCCGCGTTGGTCCCGACCTTGGCCGGATCCCGGTAGACGTCCGATCTGATCAGCTCGTACGTCAGGTCGATCTGCGCTTCCAAGGCGTCGAAGCCGTAGTCGATGACGACACTCACCTGCCTCCAGAACGACTCTCGCCACTGCTCGTGTTCCATCAGCCTCCGAAAGAGCAGATGGTTGCTGAGGAATCGACTCTGGAAGATCGTCTCATAGTATGGCCGGTATTGACCCGTCCAGTGGTTGCCGAAGGAGCTGTCCTGATCCCAGGGGAATATCCGATGGCGATTCTCCTTCGGGTCGAAGAACAGCAAGGTGTTCTTCGTCAGAGAATCGAAGCTGGAGATCGAGTAGGCGACGGCGAAGAACCGAAGCACGTCTTCCACGTCCAGCAGGAGAGGCGCCTGCTCTTCAAAGTCCTCATGGCTCAGGTAGAACAGCTGGTTCAAGAGTCGCTGGACATCGGAGTAATCCGAGTCATCCCCTACTTTCTTGTTCCAGGTGGAACGGTAGCTGTCGTAGTCCAGTAGGGGTGCGGTGCTGCCCCCGTGATCTTCGGACTTGTAGAGGTCACCGCCTTCATGGCCGTAGCGGCGCAGGAAGTCGCGATTCGGCTCTTCGAGATGGACAAAGACGCCCATGTACTGATCGTTTACGATCAGGTTGACGTGCCTGGCATTCGGAGCTGCATGGCCGAGGAACTGATACAGCTTCATGGCAAGGGTGTTGCGCATCAGCGAGATGTCTCTGTACTCGGCGTTGAGATTGAGCTCCTTGCTTGCGAACGGATTGGATCGATCTTCAAACCAGACCTTCCAGCTCTTCTTTGGAAGAGTCCGGACCGTGGCGCCGCGGAATCGCACCTCGCACTCGTAGCTCTGTCCTGCCCAGAGCATCCGGGCAGGATAGCGAACCGCGCTGCGGGGAGAGCCGTACAGGGCCTTCAGATGGCCGGGATCGATAGTCAGACGATAGACGGGCAGGTTGAACTCCTGATCCTGGGCGTGCAGGCACATCGCCTGCATGCTCGAGAGCAAGCAGGCCCAGAGACTCAGGGCCGGGAGGTTCTCCCTGAACCTGGACACGCCGGTCGGACTCTTCCGCGGATCAGACCGCAACGTCATCTCCCCTGCCGATTCGTTCCAGACAGCTGTCGATGACGTAGCGGTACTTCGAGTATCCGCGCTGCACCAGGGAGAAGCGTTTCACCAGGTCCAGGGCCCAGAAAGGCACCAGGGACTCGGTCTTGATCTCCACGACGACGGGAGAGCCCGCCCACTGCGCGGTGACCTCGTCGTCGTAGTAGCTCATCTCCTCGTCCCGGCTCCACAGGTCGTATGAACCGCTCATCAGCCGGTAGCGCATGGCGCGGTCGAAGGTTATGCGGCCGTAGGCGTCGACCTCGCTCACGTAGGGCTCCCGCTCATAGCGCACGTGAAGGACCGGTTCGGTACCGTACAGGTGGTGCAGGTCGACGAAGGAACGGGGCATGGTCTCGTGGCGGGGCGACGTGCGATCCTCCCTGGCCACTTGAAGCACCCCGGGCCACTCGCTCGTGGCAATGCGCTCGCGGACCTTCCAGACGGTGTGGCTGTGCCGGTACTTGACCTCGAGGGTAGCCGAGCCGGCTTGGCCGGTTCCGTAGTAGCGGACCCTCGGCTTGAAGCGCAACAGCTGGCGTAGCCTGGTGTCGTTGTAGAAACGCAACCCCGGAGTGTCCATGTACACGCTGTTCACCGTGTAGTGTGCCTGCTCCGCGGGGAGGTTGGCGTCGAGGGTGAACAGCGGTTGAATGAACTGGCGGATCTCCGCAGCCAGTTCCTCGGTCACGGTGTATTTCAACTCGTACCGGTGGATGGGAGAGAGGTCAATCGCCATGGCCCCTCGCCTGCCGCGGCAGCGACTGCGGACCGCCGATCCCCAGCTCGTAGTACAGGAAGTAGAGGGCGTGGGACAGATTGCGCTCGCCCTCGGCGATGGCGACCCGTGCATCCATGATCGTGCGCTCCAGCTCCAGGATCTCGTCCGCCGGCACCGTGGGATGGTCGTGCGTCCGGACCACCACGAGCGACGCGGCCTGGATGATGGTTTCGGCCTCCCGTCGAGTCAGGTTGCGGGCGAGCAACGCCTCGGTGTAGTCCGAGAGACCCTCGCAGACCTCGTCGGCAATGCGCTCCCGAACCGATTCCGCCTCCCGCTCGCTCTCCGACACCGCAAGGGAGAGGCCGGCGAGGTTGTCCGCATTGCGGTTGAACAGAGGGAGCTCTACCCCGAAGGTCAGCTCGTGCCAGTCGTCTTCGGCCCTCTCGACATGTCGCGACATCTCCAGGAAGGACAACTGCGGCAGCAGCCGCCGGCTCTCGAAGTGGCGCCGGTCGAGGGCGAGCCGATGCCTCTCCTCCGCCAGCCGAAGCTCCGGGCGGTTGGCCCAGGCGAGGGCCACGAGCTCTTCCTCACTCCCAACGATCTCCGGAAGCGGCTCGGCGGCCAGCTGGATCCGCGCAGAGACGCCCGTCAGGCGCCGCAGCCTGCGTTCCTCCTCCCGCAGCGCATGCAGGCTTCGAAGGTGGGTCTGCCGCGCCTCGGCGACGGCGGTCCTGGCCTTGGTGAAGTACACAATCGACCGCCGGCCGAGATCGACCATGGTCTCGATCTGGGAGATCCGCCGGCTCTCGTTGTCGATCCGCCCGGCTGCCAGGCGTGCCAGCTCAGCGTACATGGTGAGGTCGGCGCAGGACCGGCGCACCCGCGAGGCCAGCCAGTGCCGTCCGCGGATCGCCTCGGCCCTGCGCTCCCACATGGTCACCTGCTTCCGCTGTCTGCGCATCCTCGCTTCGCCAGGTGCTGGCGGACGCCAGCGGATGCCGATCTCGAGCTCGTCGACTCGGGCCCTCCCGCGCCGGGCGGCCAGGTTGCGCACGCGGATCTCGGGATTGTCGATCCAGTCGAGGGAGCGCATGCGGTACGTGCGGAGATCGGCCTCCGACTCGAGCAAGCCAACGCGGGGGTTGTTGCGCAGACCGATGGCCACCGTCTCTTCGATGGTCAGAGTCAGCTCCTCCCTGCCGCCGCCGGCGGCCCCCGGGTCCTGGCCGCCCTCGCTCGGGGCCGCAGTCGAGCAGAGGCTGACGCCGAAGGGGACCAGCACAGCCGCGAGAGACCGGCCGCCGCGCTTCATGGGCCCGCTCTCCCGAGCACGGAGGATCGATCGATGAAGCCCACGCGCACAGACTCACCAGGCAGCAGAAGGTGACCGGCCTCGAGGACGACGCGGACCTTCCGGGCCCACAGCATCTGCCCGCGAAGCCACAGCCGCTCCGGCATCGGTGAGTACCCTGGATGGACGAAGTCGATCCGCCCCCGGGCGTCGAAGTCGCCCGACCGTCTCGACATCACTTCCACCGCCTGGCCGACCTGCAACTGCAGGTCCTCCGTCTCCGGGACGTAGACTTCCACCACGGAGGCCTGGGCACTCTCCACGGTGACGATGGGCAGGAAGGCGTCGACCGTACTGCCCGGCAGAGCCAGGATCCGGGAAACCAGGCCATTGGAAGGCGACCGGACCGTTCGATACTCGATGCGCTGGTCGATGAGCGTGATCGACTGACGGACCTCGTGGATGCGCTGCAGGCGGTCTCCGAGAAGTGAGGTCAGGATACTGTCGCCGAAGGCGGCCGAATCGTCGCTGCCGAGGTGCACCACTTCGGGCCGGATGAGCGCCGACTGTTCGGCGACGGACCGCGCCAGGACATCGCGGCGAATGGTCATGCGGGTCAGATCGCGGTCATGGCCCAGGCCGGCCTTCTCCGCGGCCACCAGCGCCTCGATCTCCCGGCTGAGGGCATCGAGCTCGGCTTCCTCCGCCTGTACCTGGGCGTATCGCTCGGACACGCGCAGCCGCAGCAGGTCGTACTCGACGTGGTAGCGGCGCCGGTCCGCCGCCGCGATCGACTCCAGGACGGCCAGCTCTTCCGCACGCAGCCGCCTCTCCGCCGACAGGTCCGACACGTCCAGGCGAGCCAGGACCTGTCCGGCCGCGACGGCCTGGCCCACTGCGGCGTGCATCTCGTGGATGGTTCCCCCCTCGCGGGCCCCCACCGACTGCACCGTGGACACGACGGTGCCCACCAGGTACGGATCGACCTGCCACTGCCAGTAGCCGTAGACGGCCGCCATCACGGCCACCGCCCACAGGGCACGGAAGGAGTTCCTCGTCAGCCAACGCTTCATGGGCTACACCTCCACTGCAGAGGTGTGGTTCATGAAGGTCAACCCGCGAAGGCCCTCGATCCGTCCCAAGGCCTCGATCAATCGCGTCGAGTCCGCCTCCCGGACGAGCTTGACCTGGTATGTGCAGTCCACGAGATCGCCCTGGGCCACGTCGCGCATCGTCACCAGGCCGAAGGTCCGCGGTATCTGCTGAAACACCTGGGCCACCTGGGCGGCGAAGTCCGGCGCCGCCGGGATCTGGAAGCGCACGAGTCCATCGAACTTCATGCGCGTGCCGAAGAGAGAGGAGTGCATGAGCACGGCGGTGGTACAGAACAGGGCGGTGGCGAGGGTGGCAGCGATGTAGCTCTGCACCCCGCTGGCCACGCCCGCACCGAGAGCGGCGAAGAGGAACACCAGGTCCCGGGGATCGCGCAGGTTGGTGCGGAAGCGGATGATCGCCAGCGATCCCACGATACCGATGCCCCTGGCCACGTTGTCGCCGATGGCGATCATCAGCAGACAGGTGATGAGGCTGCCCAGCCCCATGGTCTCCATCAGACCCCGCGACCAGGACAGGCCATGGAACGTCCACTCGTACACCATTGCGATCGTGCTCGACAGGCAGAAGGCGAATACCAGGGAGAGCAGCACCGTATTCCAGTGGAGCTTGATCGTCCCGAAATCGAGCAGCAGACTGTCCATCAGCTGGTCTCCTTTGGCGTCGTGCCACGTGTGGCATGCAAGAATTGTGCCGTCCACAGGGCCGCCTGCCGCAGCACCCGCCACCGGCCAGTCTCTGCCCGCACCCCCGACTGTGGGCCTGCAGAGGCAGGGCGCATCGGAGCTCTCCGGCTCTCGGGACAACCGCCTCTTCCGCTTTCCTGGACGGGCACTCGGCCCAGTGGGGGGTCAGTCCGATTCTCCGGACCGGTGCTCTTGACCCATCCGCCAAGGGACGCACCCAGCTGGCACGGGGCATTGAAGACCGCCGGCCGCACCGGTCCGGCGCGGCCAAGGGCAGGAGATCAGGGTGCTGGCGCTATCGGCGCGCTACGAAGGAGAGCGCCGAGCGCTTCTCAAGAGGCGAGTACTCGCGCCGAGGGGCGTACGAGGAACCAGCTTCACGGCATGCATGGGGCTGCAGGAGGACGAGCGGGTCGAGGACGACGCAGAGGTCGCGTCTCCCCGGGACTGGCGCCAACTAGTCCCGGGAGGCCGGGACCACCTGTAGGAGCTGGCGCTGTCGCAGGTCTCCATCCTCCAGGTACACACAGACGTACAGTCCAGGGGAGACCAACCGCCCCCCGCGGTCGGTTCCATCCCAGGCGAGGGTGCGGCTCTCCGGACCTGCCGTCAGTCTCTCCACCAACTCGCCGGCCGTGTTGAAGATCCGTATCTCGACTCTTCCCGAGCCACGGAACCAGAAGGTCGTAGGCTGTCCCCGGGAGACCGGATTGGGATAGTTGTAGACCGCGATCTGCTCGTCGATCACCTGCGCCGTCAGGATCACGGTCCGGGTGCCCCCGTCGCCGGTCAGGCTCAGGACCTCCTGAACCTTCTCCGACTTCCCCGATAGACCGTCGTCGATGGCCGACCTGAAGAGGACCCACACCTCCGCCGTGTCCCCGGATGCCAGGCTGAGGGACGACATTTCCGCGGCGAACTGGCGGGTCCCTTCGACCGTCGGTGGATCCAGGTTGAGCCGTGCATCACCGCGGTTGTGCACCGGCAGGGCCTTCCACAGGGAGTCGCCCACGGAGACGCCGCCGAAGTCCAGGGTATCGGCAAGCACTTCCAGCACCGGCGCTACGCCCGTGAGCGTGAAGGAGACCTGGATTGTCGGTTGGTCGGGATCATTGCTCTCTATGGTCAGGATGCTCACATGCGGGCCGAGCCGACCGGGAGAGACGGGGACCGTGACCTCGCTGCTTTCCCCGGGTTCCAGGGGCCAGGGAAAGCGGTCTTCCAGAGCCTCCATGGGCTCACCGTCCCAGAGGAGTTCCTCGATGACCAGCTCCGCCTCACCCGCGTTGGTAAGGGTCAAGATCACCGGGACGGCCTCATCTGCCCTGACCTCGCCCAATTCCACCAGGCGCGGCTCGACTTCCAGGCGCGGCTTGATTCCACGCCCCCTCAGCGGCAAGTCGAGGAAGCTGTTGTCAGGGTCGTTGCTGGTCAGTCCCAACGATGCCTCCACGGTACTGGCGTCGCGAGGACTGAAGGTGATCACCACGGTCGTATCCCTCCCCGGTTCCAGGTCAAAGGACTGAGGCGATACCCTGAATTGCTCGTCCGTCGTGGCTGCGTCCACACCCAGCAGACCTGTGCCGCTGTTTTCCACGACCAGAGTCCTTTCGGCGGACTTGCTCACGGCCACTTCTCCGAAGAAGACCGTGTCGGAGACCGATACCTGGATCTGCGGCTTCTGGCTGCCGGCCTTGAGATCGATGATGATCACCGGCGCATTGGGATCGTTGGTTGTGAGCACCAGCGCCGCCTCAATCCTCGGGAAGTTGGTCGAGGGATCGAATTTCAGCTCCATGACCAGACTGTCACCCGGACTGATGCTGATCCCGGGGCCGGGGCTCTCCACCTCGAACTCCGGTTTGGTCGTGATGAGCTGATTGATCACCAGATCGGCCTCGCCCCTGTTGTAGAGCACCAGTTCTCTGTGGACAGGGTCGCCGGAAATGCCGAAATCGACGCGATCGGAGGACAGATCTATCTCGGGGATCAGCTGGGACATGACAATGCTCACGCTATCGCTCTTGAGCCCCGGGGCGGAGGCCTTCACCGTGGCGATTCCGGGCAACGTGCCCGCTGTAAAGGAGACGCTGGCCATGCCCTGCACTACTACGGCGCTGGATACCTCCAGGTGGCCCAGATCCTCGGGACCTTCGACAACCGCAAAGGACACCTCCGTGCTGTTGTCGGTCTTGAGCCGCCCCCCGAGGGAGTCCTGCACCACGGCGGTCAGGATCGATCTGTCCTCGCCGTTGGCTCTGATGCTCGCGGATGAGGCCTCCAGGACGATCTTGAACCGGCTCAGGACGATACCGAAGACCCCTCCACCAACGGTGCCGGCGTAGACTTGCCGGGGGCGAGAGCGCCCCATTGCCACGGTCAGCACATCGGGGTGGGTCAGACCCGGCTCGACGGGCTGCCAGCTGTCGCCGCGGTCCAGGCTGCGGAAGACCCCGCCGCGAGTGCCGGCGTACAGGTGCAGTGAATCGGCCGGGTCCAAGGCCAGGGCGCGAATCGACGAAGGGGTCAGCCCCGCGTTGATCTCCTCCCAGGTGAGGCCGTGGTCCAGGCTGCGGAAGATCCCGCCGTCGGTGCCGGCAAAGACGGCACGGCCCGCCGCATCCAGGGCCAGGGCCCGCACCGACAATCCCCCCATGCCGTCGCTCGAGGGCGTCCAGCTCGAGCCCCCGTCGCCGCTGCGGAAGACCCCCTCCCCGGTGCCCGCAAAGACCAACTCCCCCCCCGGATGCAGCGCCAGGGACTGCACCGACAGGGCAGCCAGCCCCTGGCTGCCGGACGACCAGCTCAATCCCCCGTCGAGGCTGCGATAGACCCCCTTCTCCGTGCCCGCAAAGACGGCCGTCCCCGTCGCCCCCACCGCCAGGGCTTGCACGGACAGAGTATCGAGTGCCTCGGCGGCTGACGACCATGTCGAGCCGCCATCGAGGCTGCGGTAGACCCCGGCATGAGTGCCGGCGAACATCCGTGGAGGCGAACCCGGGTCGACCAGGAGCGCATGGACTTCCAGACCGGCCTGACTGCGCGTCCAGGAGGCGCCTCCGTCGAGGCTGTTGAAGATCCCGGACTCGCCCCCCGCGTACAGGCGCAGCGCATCGGAAGGATCCACGGCCAGTGTCCGCACCGACAAGGCGGACAGACCTTTGTTGGCCTCCCCCCAACTCGTCCCCCCATCGAGGCGGAAGACCCCGGCCCGGGTACCCGCAAACAGCCGCGAGCCGTCGAGCGGGTCCAGCCACAAGGCTCGCACGGGCACCGTGGGCAAACCCTGGTCGAGAGCGGTCCACGTAGCGCCCCCGTCGAGGCTGCGGAAGACCCCGGACTCGCCCCCCGCGTAGAGCCGCAGGCCATCAGAGGGGTCGACGCCTACAGCGTTGACGGCTGACAGCCGCAACCCCTCGCCGACCGGCTCCCAGCTGGCGCCCCGGTCGCTGCTGCGGAACAGGCCGGCGTCCGTACCGGCGTACACCCATCCCGAGCCGCCGTCCACGGCCAGGACCCATACCCCGGCCCCGCCCAGCCCCTCGCTGGCGCCGGTCCACGTCTGCCCCCTGTCCTCGCTCAGGAAGACGCCCGCCTCTGTACCCGCGTACAGGCGCAGCGTATCGGCGGCCTCCACGGCCAGGGCTCGCACGGGACCGACCAGCCCCTGGCTGGAGATGTTCCACTCCAACCCCCCGTCCGCAGTCGACAGGAAGCCGGCGTCCGTGCCCGCGTAGGCGCGCAGGGTGTCGCGGGGATCGATGGCCAGGGCCGCCACCGACAGGAGCTCCAACTCCTCCCCGGTGGACCACGTCGAGCCACCATCGAGGCTGCGGAACAGCCCGGCATCGGTGCCGGCCAACAGGTACAGAGGACGTTCCGGATCCACGGCGAAGCTCCGCACGACCCGGCCGGCGATGCCGGAGGCGATCCAGGTCGCGCCCCCGTCGAGGCTGCGGAAGACCCCATCCATCGTGCCGGCATAGACGACGTGCCCGGCGTCAGGCCGCGTTGCCAGGGCCGCCACCGGCCCCCCGAAGAGACCGAACGGACTCCAGACATTCTCCGCGCCCCAGGCCCTCGGCGCGGCTCCGAGGAGCATCATGCTCGCGAGCAGGCTTCGCCTCCCCCGCCCCGTCACGGCGGTTCCGCCTGTCCCCTCAGCAGCTCGAAGAGGCGGTTGCTCCCTTCTCCCTTCTGCAAGTACTCCAGCTGCGACAGTCCGGCAAGGTCCACCCGGCGGCCGGCCAGCTCGATGGGATCGCCGCGGCTGAGTCTGGCCGCTTCGCGATAGCAGTTGGCAGCGCCGGTGAAGTCACCGGAGAGTTCCGACAGCAGGCCGGCCACGTAGTAGGTGTGGGGGTAGCTGGGGTCCCGTCGCGCGGCTGTCAACAGCCACCGCTCCGAGTGGGAGGTCTCGCGGCTCTCCAACCGGCTGTAGGCCCTCGCCACCGCGGCGACGGCCTCGGGGTGGTGCTCCAGGGCAAAGGAGCCCCGCAACCGCACCCGCTCCTCCAGCAGAATCTCAAAGGCATATCGCCCCTCGAGCAGATAGCCGCTGCCCTCAAGCCAGTCCGCGGCGGGCTGGAAGGGAAAGGCGACCCCGTGGTCGGACAGGTGCAGATCATCCGCACGGACCTCTTCCAGAACCACCCCGTCGGGGCCGTAGAGGATCAGTTTCAGACGTCGATGGTCCCAATCCCGGGCCGAGGTGGGATAGCGAAGCTCGATCTGCAACAGGGCTTCATCCGCCGGCCGCAGACGGGCCTCGGGGACCGGCTCTCCGTCGCGCTGCAGGCGCCAGCCATCGAAGTGGAGCGGAAACTGGTAGCGCCCCCAGGAGGCGGCCACCCCCAGGGTCCTGGTGTCGCCCAGGAAAGGCCGGTCCTCCACGATGTACTGCGCGGTGCCGCGGCCCGAGCCCACGGTCAGACCCAGGCGCCAGCTCGTGCCCACGCCCGAGGTCCGCTCGATGGCGCCGCCCAGGCTCAGGTCGAGAGGCCCTGGCGCCAGGGGCGCGCTGACACCAAGGGTCCAGCGCCCGCTGCGCGGCTGACAGCCGATCGACAGCAGCGGGCCTTTCCTCACCACGGCCGCGCTCAGAATCGGGCTCCATGGCGCTCCGTCCAAGGTCGACCAGGCATTGCGCACCGTCGCTCCCAGGCGCAGTTCGAAGGCTTGGTCGAGTGCCAGGGCAGCCAGTCCTCCGACGTCCAGCCCGACGTCACTCCAGCTCTGGCTGCCGGTATCGACCCGGAGCCAGTGGATCCCCAGACCGAGTTGGGGCGGGCCTGCATCGGTCCAGGGCCGCAGCCCCTCAAAAGCCTTGCCCGCTGCCATCACGACCCGGGCTTCGCCATGGGATCCGTAGCCCTCGATATTCCCTTGAGGATCGGACCGCAGCACGCGGCTGGTGCCCAGGCGATCCAGGCCGATTCCCCCGCCCCACGAGTTGTTGCTGCGCACGAGACTGACCAGGTCGTGGCCGAGGTCCAGCCCGTCGAATACCTCGGCGTGCGAGAAGGCCGCGTGGTACCGTCGCTCCAGCCTTGCCAGACCCGCTGGATTCCAGTAGAGCCCACCCTGGTCCGCGGCCACCGCCACAGAAGCCGGCCCCAGCACCGCTGCCCGTCCCCAGGCCGCGGGATGGGCGAAGGCCCCCTCGACCTGGCCCTGGACCCGCCCGGCGCTCACCAGCAGGAGCGGCCCGGCCCACAGCAAGGTCCGGGCGCGGCTCATTCGAACAGTCCCACCAGGTCGTCCCTCCCCAGCATTCTCGCCAGGACCGCAGCCCTGTGGGCATTCTCCGCGGACAGCCCGCCGCGCCGCGCGATGCGCAGCATCTCCACCCAGGCCTGTCCAACCGTCACCGGCACCAACACTTCGACCACGGCGCCGGGATCGACCTGCAGACGCTCGACGTAGTCGGCCTGGCCGGGACGCAGGACGTGCAGCTTGTAGGTCCCGGGCAGGAGAGTCGAGAGGCGGATGGGCAAACGGTCGCCGAAGCGGTTCTCCTCGGTCGCCTCCTGAAGGAAGAGCCCGGCCTCAAAGGCGACCTCATCCCCCAGATCGAGGGTATCGACCCGCGCTCTGACGCGCAGTCGGGCCGGCTCCTGCTCGAGGAGGATCCGCACCGTGGTTTCGTCGACCACCTCGATACGCTCGGGGGCGACCGGATAGCCGACCCCGTACTGAGCCGCCCGCAGCTGCAGCAGCGTCAGGTTCGCCCGACCGCGGATCAGGCGCTCGTCGAAGACCACGAGGCCCCTTGAATCCGCCCGGCCCAGCAAGAGATCCGCGGCCCACAGCTCGATACCGGGCCAGGGTACCCCCTGCCCGCCGACCACGGTCACTGCCACGGGCTTGGGCTCGAACACGACCCGCAGATCGTAGACGCCCGGCTCGCGAGACTCGGTGGCAAAGCGGCCCCGCTCGAAGGCGAGCCCCAACTGGACGAGGCTGATCGCTTCGAGTTCGTCGGGGGCCAGTCGCTTTCTGACCCGCACCCGCCCCCGGCGGTTCGTGGTGCCGGCCGCCTCTCCGTTGAGCAGGACGTCGACGTCGGGGAAGAGCCGCCCGGAGGTGTCCAGCACCTCGATGGTGAACAGGTTCTCGGCCGGGCGCAGCAGAACCGACCTGTGGATGCGGCCCGGACGGAGCATCTCCACCACGGGCGAGGTCGGACTGGCTTCGTACCCGGGCCGCACCACGGCGAAGGTGTGGCGGCCAGGCTCCACGAGAAAGACCCCCGGGGTCACTCCGAGGGTGTCGCCGTCGAGCACGACGATCGAGCCGGGGGGGTCGGAGTCCACCTGGAGGAGGGGCGGCACGATCGAAAAGCTGCGCACGGCCTCCTCATTCGACAGCCGGGGCCCCTCCCCGTCCGGGTCGGTCACCCGGACCGCGACCTCCCCGAGGCCGACGTGACCATCGCCGTCTTCATCGCGGCCCGTCTTCAGCTCCTGGAGCAGGCGCGCAGTGAACCCGCCGTCCACGGCGGGCCGGCGGCCGACTTCGACCACGCCAGCGCTCTCCGGAAGGAAGTCCCCCCGGTGTCCGCCGGGGGTGAAGCCGTCGTACTCCCGGTCGTCCGCCGGCGAATCGGGGCTGGTGAAACCCTTGCCGCCCATGTCCCCGCTGTACGAGGCGTCGATGACCGCGCAGGTCCGAGTCGTTCTCAGGCGCTGGAGGAACTGGCCTATCTCGTCGTCGCGCAGGAAGCTCTCCCCCGTCGCCCCCTGGGCGTCAAAGGGCAAGAGGCACTCGTCGTACTGATCGACCTGCTCGTCGAGAAACAGATCGTCCTCGAGGCGGGAACCGCGCCCCGAGAAGTAGAACAGGAACAGATCGTCCCCGCCCACCTGGCTGATGAGCGCCTGAAAGGCCCGATGAATGCCCTCGTAGGTGGCGGCCGAATCGGTGAGAGCCACGATGCGGTCGAACCCGCCTTCAACCGTCAGGAAGCGCTGCAGAGCGCCGACTTCGGACACCGGGTGCTCCAAGGGCGGCACGCCCGATCTCTCGGGATAGGCCGCCACGCCCACCAGCATGGCCCAGCGTTGAGCGCTCCAGGAGGCTTGACACAGACCCAGGAGCAGGACCGCCACAGCCATTCCCCTCCGCCGGCCGCCCATGGGACTCACGGCTGCTTGAGACGGTACTTGCGGATCAGGTCGTAGAGGCGGCTGCGCGACAGGCCCAGATCGCTGGCCACGATTTCCAGCTGCCAGTCCTTCTCCTCGAGCTTGTCCAGGATCCACTTGCGATCGAATTGCTCTCGGGCCTTGCGCAAGGTCAGGTCCCTGTCGAGGTCGAGCTCCGCCGCTTCCCCGGGCTCCTTCTGCAGGCGGCCCCAGAGATGGAGGACCTGCAGGCGCTCTCCCCCGGCCATGACCCGGGCGCTGGTCAACTGATTCTCCAGCTCGCGGATATTCCCCGGCCACTGATAGCCTCTGAGCAGCTCCATGGCTGCCGGGTCGATCCCGGCGGGGTAGTCGGCCAGGAAGTGCTCCACCAGCAGCGGGACATCGATGAGCCGCTGACGCAAGGGCGGCAGGGGGATGACCAACACGTAGAGGCGGTAGAACAGATCGGCTCGGAACCGCCCCTCGGCCACTTCCTTTTCCAGGTCCCGGTTGGTGGCGCAGACCAGGCGCACGTCCACCGGGCGCGGGTGCTCCTCCCCCACCCGCTGTACCTCCCCCTCTTGCAGCACCCGCAACAGCTTCACCTGGGTGGACGGGCTGGTCTCGCTGATCTCGTCGAGGAGCAGAGTGCCCCCGGTCGCTGCCTCGAACAGTCCCTTGCGATCCTCGAAGGCCCCGGTGTAGGCCCCCTTCTTGTGACCGAACAGTTCGCTCTCGAGCAGACTCTCGGTGAGGGCGCCGCAGTTGATGCCGAGGAACCGCCCGTGGCGCCGGGCGCTCGTGCGGTGGATTGTGCGCGCCACCTCCTCCTTCCCCGTGCCCGTCTCACCGTGCACCAGTACGGTGATGTCCGACTCACTCGCTTTCTGCATGAGGACGAAGACGCGACGCATGGTGCGGCTCTGACCGATGATGTGGGGGAATGGCTGCTCCCCCTGGGGCACGGGTTCGACCTGGGGCAGATGCACACCCCCGCCCGCCGGAACCGGAAACTCTTCGGCTCCGGTTCCACCCCGATCCTCTGCGCGCCGGAGGGCTTCTTCCAGCAGTCTGTTGCGAATGCGGCAGAGACCATCGTCCCCCCGGCGAATGGCTCCCAGCAGTTCCAGTTGGGTAACCAACGGGGAGGTGCGGTCGTGGCGCGGTTGCTTTCTGCCCTCGAGTAGAGCTCTGAGCCACTGGGAGCCCTCGGCAGAACGCGTGAGACCCGCCACGACCCGCTGGAGATTGTCGTCGCCGCGGCTGAGCAAGCGCTCCGCTGCCTCTCCGACCTTCAGGTCGGGATCGGCTCCGAGGAGCACACAGAGGCGCGCCGTGAGATTGGGGTGCCCCTGGGCCCACTCGTGGACCGGGCCGGTGAGAGCCCCCCCTCTGGCGTCGGCTCGCTCGAGGAGTTGCAGCATCTGCCCAACCCCCTCGATATCGAAGTCGGTGGTGTAGACCTCCTCGCTGATGTTGAAGGGCGACAGACCGCTTTCGGGAGCGATGAGGGTTCGCGGATCCGTGGCCCCGGCAAGGACGAAGACGTAACGCTCGAACTCGGGCTGGGTAGCGCGTTCGTTGTACACCGTGCGGATGGTGCCGAAAAAGCCCTCCCGCCAGGGCTGGGGAACCGCCTCGAACTCGTCGAGACTCACGACGATGCGCTTCACCCCTGCGCAACCCGCTATGGTCTTGAGGTCCTGGTAGAACCCGATCGATTCGGCGCCGGCCTGCACCGTACTCCGCTCCGCCACGGACAGGGCCCCGGCAATGCGATCACCGACAAAGCCGTAGAGCTGGGCACATCCGGCGTCTTTCACCGGGGTCAGGTCGATCGGCACCGAGACGTACATATCGGCTGACAGACGGCGGTGCAGGTGGTACAGGAGGCTCGTCTTGCCCGTCTGGCGGGCCCCCAGGACGGTCACGTAGTGGCCGCGCCGGACCAGTTCCAGCACTTCGTCGTCCACCGGTCTTTCCACGTAGAGGCTCTGCTCGGGATCGGCGATGGGGCCGCGCGTCTGGATCTTCCTGAGTGCCATGGATGCTCTCTTCGGTGGCTGGTGCCTACGCAGAGGCAAGGTCCCGGGAGAACCCCGTTCCGGGCTTCACTTGTTCGATGGCCTCGTCGATGTTCTTCACTCTGTGGAGGATTTCCGGGAAGGCCTTGGCGGTGAAGGCATAGGGGGGACGATCCGTCTCCAGGATGGCGCACATGTGGAGATTGGACAAGGCCGTGTCCAGAGCCGCTCCCGGAACCTCCAGGCCGGCGCGCCGCAAACCCTCTTCCAGCCCTTCCCGCGACAGCCCGGGGCCGCCAGGCGCCTCGGCCATGACCAGGGTCACGGTGCGTTCGAGGGGATCGCCCTGGCCCCAGATGGTCTCGATGAACTCGGCCTGGAACTCGCCCGAATCGAGCACGCTCTGGCAGTGGTACGGGGTGACCCGCCGGCTCTGCTCGCGGGCCATGCGGCGCACGAGCCGGTCGCACAGGTACTGGATGATGCGCGGATGGCAGGAGGAGACACCGAGAATCCGTCCCACGAGGTCTTCGGCATCGACCAGCTCTATGTCCATCAGCTCCATGGGCTCGACGACGATGCGCCGGGCATTGGCCGGATCGAGATAGCGCAGAGGCAGGGCGTCACAGAAATTGAGCATGGGCGAGGCCAGGTCGTGGAGCTGACCGTGGAGAATGCGCTCACCGCTGAACACGAAGCGGCACTTGCCCTCTTCCGACAGGGCCCTGAAGGTCTTGAAGAGGAGCTCGTCGTGATGGGTGTCAAAGCGCAGCAGGGCGTCCATCTCGTCCATGAGGAAGACGATCGTCTTCTCCTCTTCCTCGTATAGCCGGGTGATGAGCTGGTGGAAGCGCTCGGGCTCCTCCCCCTCCACCTGCAGGCCCCAGTTGCTGCGCACGTGGGCGAAGAAAGCCTGGTAGTTGGTCACCGCCTGATAGTTGGCGTAGAAGGGCCGGTAGTCGCTGGCGGGAAGCCTGAAGGTGCGGTACACCTTCTGCAACACGGAAGTCTTGCCGATGCGGCGCCCCCCGACGATGCCGATGTTCTTGGTATGGAGCGTCTGGACGATGGTCTTGATCTCCTCTTCGCGGCCGAAGAAGATCGTGTCCGGCACAGGTCCCGTCGTGACATAGGGAGAGACGACGATGAGATCGACCTGTTGCAGCACCGGGCGCATGAAGACACGGTGGCGGAAGTGGTCGGTGGAAGCGGCGATCCTCCTGATCTCCGCCTGGCTCAGAACTATGAAGTCGTATCCCAGGCCCTGGGCCTGGGTCCTGATGGTGAAGCGGGCCTCCAGCTCGTTCAGGTAGACCACCACCAGGGCAAAGCGGCCGATGAGCCCGAAGGACTCCATCAAGGTCCGCAGATGGGACAGGTCCTCCGCCTCGAAGACCGGGCGCTGGAGGAAGATCAGGGGAAAGGGTGATGGGATCTTGGCGCCCCGCAGCGATGTGGTGTGGACGACAGTGCCCCAGAAAGGCCCACTCCGCCGGCCCGCTTCCTCGTCCACGGTGAAGCCCAGGGTCCTGCACAGCAGGTCGGCCCCCTGTCCCGCGGCCTCGGCAAAGGCCCGGAGCGCGGACGGACGGCTGGCGTTCAGCAGGCCGAGCCCCTGTCGCCAGTGCTCGTCGAACTGCCGCAGAACCTGGCGCTGCGCCGGGGCAAAGGCGATGTGCTCGCCGTCGACCTCCAGGTCGAACTCCTCGTGTTCGGCCATGTAGCGCTGTCCGGCGTACGAGCGGTGGATGCGGGGAATGCCCCCCAGGTGAAACCGGCCCACCGATCTCCCATCCTCGTGCGGGCCGGTCCCCTGGTCGAGATCGTCGTTCCACACTCCGAGGAGCCCTTCCTCGATCTGCCGGTCCCAATTGGGGTAGCTGCGCCGCCGGTCCTCCTTCACCTGCCGCTGGCGCCGGATGCGGTACCCCAGACAGGCGGCGACCAGCAGGGCTGCCCCGCTGCCCGCCACGATCCGGTCCCAGGGCCGCGCGGTGGGCGGCGGCTTCAAGCGTGCCCGGACGGGCTCCTGGCGGTTGGAGCCATCCACGGTGAGCTCCTTCTTCCAGACCGCCTCTCCCTTGCTGACCCGCAGGGTGTGGGTGCCCGGTTCCAGGAAGACCTCCACCGGCGTCGTCAGGTCGACCAGGCGGTCGTCGATCCACACCTGGGAGTGGAGGGAGTCGGAATCGATGACCAGGGTCGCACCGGCCAGGGGCAGACTGCGGAACAGGCGATTGGCCGGCTGCAGACGGGGCCGTGCCGTCTCTCGGAGCCGGCCCAGCTCGTGCAGCGACTCGTACACCTCGCCCAACCTCACCACGTGGTCGGCCTCCCGCAGCTGCGCGGCCAGAGGCACGGTGAACACGCCCTCCCGGATCGCCTCGGCCGGACCGCCGGCGCTGAGCACGGCGGCGTCTGCCGGCAGGTAGTCGGTCCGGGTGATGCCGTCCAGGAAGCCGGCTTCCGCCATTTTCTCCAAGGGGCTCGTCACACCCTTGTCCGACAGCCCGTCGCCGGTGTACCCGGCGTCGATGGCGACGACCGTGTAGCGCCCCCGCAGTCTGCGCAACTGGCGCCCCAACTCGTCGTCGCGCCAGTACGTGTCCGTCTGTCCATGGACGGCATCGACCAACAGCAGGCACTCGTCGAGCCGGTCCGGTTCCATATCCGGATAGAGGTCGTCCCTTGTGCGTGTGCCGCGGCCTGAGAAATAGAAGAAGACCAGGTCCTCCTCCCCCACCTGGTCGGACAGACGGGCGAAGAGCGTTTGCAGGGAGGCCCGGGTGGCCTCGGAGTCGACCAGGCTGCTGATGCGCTCGGGGTCAAAGGCGGCGCCCTCGATCAGGGCCTGCCGCACGAGTTCGACATCGAGCGGGGCTCGCTCCAGGGGTTGGAAGCCCGAGTCGGGACCATAGGCTCCGACACCGACCAGAATGGCCCAGCGTTGGCGGAAGGAGAGGTGCTCGTACTGGCTGCTGGCCGCGGCATCGGCCAGCGGCAGGGCCAGGATCAACGTCAACACGCCTGTCAGGCGGCACCGAGGGCCTGGGACGGCAAGTCCCTGGGTCATGGCCGCCTCCGCGTGCCGGCGTGGTCCGAGTCCGAGGGTGAGGAGGTCTGCATGTTCAGCCAAGCTAGCAATATGCGTGCCGGCGACAAACCGCTCGAAAACGTCCAACGGCGGGGCATGTAGCGTGCGGCGGCCAGCCTGGCTCGCCGGACTTCATGCGGTTTTCTGGACAGGGCAGCCCCGGATCGGTCGTCTGTCCGATTTTCCGGACAGCCGCCGCTCGGGCTTGACCGTTCTTGCGGAAACGGCCTGTATCGGGGCATGCGGTGTGCCCCACCGCGTCGCCGGAGATCAGAGCCTGCTCCCTGCCAGCAAGCCATGAGCACGACCGACCTGCACATTCAGCTCGACCTGCGGATCCCCATGCGCGACGGCGTCGAGCTGTACGCCGCCCTGTACCGCCCTCGCCACGGGGAGCGGTTCCCGGTGCTGCTGATCCGCTCGCCCTACAGCACCCAGCGTCAGCGCTACGTCGACTGGTCCGTGCGCTTCGCCGCCGCCGGCTACGCCGTGGTCATGCAGGACTGCCGCGGCCGCTACGAGTCGGAGGGCAAGTGGCGGCCCTACATCGATGAGACCGACGACGGCTACGACACCTGCCAGTGGCTCGGGGCCCAGCCCTGGTGCGACGGCCACATCGGCACCTTCGGCGTCTCCTACCCCGGCTTCACGCAGATCCTGCCCGCCCACCTGCGCAGCCCGTACGTGAAGGGCCTGGTGCCGATCGCCAACCAGGAGGACAACTACGGGCACATGCGCTGCGACGGCGTCCTGCAGCTGCAGAACGCGATGAACTTCATCTGGCTCGGGGACCGCACCAACCAGGACGCGCCCCGGGACCTGATCGACTGGGACGAGGTCTACCGCCGCCTGCCGCTGGTGAGCGCCCTCGACGACCTCGGCGAGCGCCCCTTCTACCGGGAGATCGTGCGCCACAGCCGCTTCGACGAGTTCTGGACCTCGTACAGCATGAAGGAGCGCTATCCCGAGGTGGAGACGCCGGCGTACTTCATCACCGGCTGGTACGACAACCTGCTCCACGAGGGCTTCAAGTGCTTCCACGGCTTCCGCAACCGCGCCCGCGAGCCGGCCCGCCGGCACACCCGACTCCTCGTGGGGCCCTGGACCCACACCGCCATCGGCGACAGCGCCCCCTTCGGCGACATCGGCTTCGGCGCCGAGGCGGCCGTCGACATCCCCGCCGAGCACCTGCGCTGGTACGACCAGCGGCTGCGGGGCATCGACACCGGGATCGACGACGAGCCGCCGGTGCGGATCTTCGTGATGGGCGCCAACCGCTGGCGCACCGGCCACGAGTGGCCCCTGGCCGGCACCCGCTGCACCCCCTTCTACCTGCGCGGCTCGGGACGGGCCAACTCCCTCTTCGGCGACGGCCGCCTGTCGACGCGGGCCCCGGCCGAGGCGGAACCGCCCGACACCTTCACCTACGACCCGGAGGACCCGGTGCCGACCTGGGGCGGGCAGAGCATGTTCGTTGAGAACACGGGCCCCCGGGACCGCCGGCCCATGCAGCGGCGCGACGATGTCCTGGTCTACACCAGCGATCCCCTGGAGCAGGACCTGGAGGTCACCGGGCCGGTGGAGCTGGTCCTCCACGCCGCCTCGGACGCGCCGGACACCGACTTCACCGCCACCCTGGTGGACGTGCACCCCGGCGGCGCGGCGATCCACCTGTGCGAGGGGATCGTGCGCGCCCGCTTCCGCGAGTCCTTCACCGAGCCGAGCCTCATCGAGCCGGGGCGCGCATACGAGTACCGCATCCGCCTGTGGGAGACGAGCAACCTCTTCCGCCGCGGCCACCGCATCCGCCTGGAGGTCTCGAGCAGCAACTTCCCGCGCTTCGACCGCAACCTCAACACCGGCGCGGACCCGGCCGACGACGACCAGCCGAGGCCGGCCGCGCAGACGGTGTACCACGACCCCGCGCGCCCGTCCCACCTGATCCTGCCCGTGATGCCCGCGTGAGTTCGAGGGCGGTGCGCATCGGCGCCGACGTGGGCGGCACCTTCACCGACGTCGTCCTCATCGACGGCGAGGGCCGGGTCCACACCCACAAGGCGCCCTCCACCCCGCCCGGGTACGAGCGCGGCGTCCTCGACGCCGTGGCCCATCTCCTCGAGACGGCGGAGACCGGCGGCGGTCAGGTGCGGCAGGTCGCCCACGGGACGACGGTGGCCACCAACGCCGTCCTCGAGCGCCGCGGGGCGCGCACGGCCCTGGTCACGACCCGCGGCTTCCGGGACGTCCTCGAGCTGCGCCGCATCCGGGCGCCGCAGATCTACGACCTGTTCTTCACCAAGCCGCCGCCCCTGGTGGAGCGCTCCCTGCGGATCGAGGCGGACGAGCGCATGGCCGCCGACGGAGAGGTGCTGGAGCCGCTCACCGAGGCAGGCCTGGATGAGCTGGTCGAGCGGCTGCGGGGCGAGGCCGTGGAGTCGGTGGCCGTCTGCCTGCTCCACTCCTACGCCTGGCCGGCCCACGAGGAGGCCGTCGGCGAGCGCCTCCGCCGCGACTTGGCCGGCGTCCCGGTGTCGCTGTCGTGCGAGGTCCTGCCCGAGCGCAAGGAGTACGAGCGCTCGGCCACGACCGTGGTCAACGCCTACGTCCGCCCGGTGATGGAGCGCTATCTCGGGTCGATGCGCGCCGGCCTGGGCCGCCTCGGGGCCGAGGCGCCGCTGCTGATCATGCAGTCCGCCGGGGGTCTCACGCCCGAGGCGGACGCGGCCACGCGGCCGGTCTTCGCCCTGGAGTCGGGCCCGGCCGCCGGGGTCCTGGCCGCGGCCCTGACCTGCGAAGCGGCGGGCGAGCCGAACCTGATCACCCTGGACATGGGCGGCACCACCGCCAAGGCGTCGATCATCGAGGAGGGCGAACTCTCCTACAGCCCCCAGTACGAGGTCGGGGCGTCGCTGTCTACAGGGGGCCGGCTGCTGGGCGGCGCCGGGGAGCTGATCCGGGCGCCGAGCATCGACATCGCCGAGGTCGGCGCCGGCGGCGGCAGCGTCGCCTGGCTGGACCGGGCCGGCGGCCTCCAGGTGGGGCCGCGCAGTGCCGGCGCCGTGCCCGGCCCGGTCTGCTACGGCCGCGGCGGCACCGAGCCGACCCTGACCGACGCCAACGTCGTCCTCGGGTACATCCGCGGCGGCGAGCTGGCCGGGGGCGAGGTGAGCATCGACCCGGAAGCCGCGCACCGGGCGGTCCACGACCGCATCGCCGCCCCCCTCTCCCTGGGCCTGCTGGAGGCGGCCGAGGGCATCCACCGCATCGCCAACGCCCGCACCATGCGGGCCTTGCGCTCGGTCTCCACCGAGCGCGGGCGCGACCCCCGGGAGTTCGCCCTCATGGCCTTCGGCGGGGCGGGGCCCGTGCATGCCGCCGGCCTCGGGCGGGAGCTGGGGATCGGCCGCCTCTACGTGCCCCCCATGCCGGGGCTGTTCAGCGCCTTCGGCCTGCTGTTCTCCGGCGTCGAGCACCACGCCGTGCGCAGCTGCCTGCTCTCCGGGGAGGAGCTGCGCGCCGGGCCGATCCAGCGGCTCCGGGACGAGCTGGCGGCGGAGCTGGTCGAGCGCTTCGCCGGGGAGGGCTTCGCCGCCGGCGAGGTGAGCCTGAGCGCCGGGGTCGACGTGCGCTTCCGCGGACAGACCTCCGACATCGCCGTCCCCCTGGCCGCGGAGGTCCTCACCGCCGAGGGCCTGGACCGGGCGCGGGCGGCCTTCGTCGCCGAGCACGAGCGCCTCTACGGGCACCGCTCCGATCCCGCCAACCCGGTGGAGGTCACCGCCGTGCGCGTGGTCGGCCGGGCCGGGGAGCGGGGCCTGCCCGGCACCCTGGAGGCGGCCCGGACCGCCCCCGGCGAGGGCAGCCGCCCGGCCTGCTTCGACCCCCGGGAGGGGGCGGTGGAGACCCGCGTGGCGGCGAGGCGGGACCTGGCGGACGGGGACGAGGGCCCACTGCTGATCGACGAGTACGACTCGACGATCGTCGTGCCCCCCGGGGTGGGGGTGAGGACCGACGATCTGGGCAACATCGTCATGGAGCTGCCGCGAGAGAGATGACCCGCACCGATCCGATCACCCGCGAGATCGTCCGGAACGCCCTCGCCTCGGCCGCCGACGAGATGGCCGTCGCCCTCTACCGGACCGCCTACTCCACCGTGGTGCGCGACTGCCTCGACTACTCCACCTCCCTGTGCGACGCCGACGGCGAGATGATCGCCCAGGGGGTGACGATCCCCCTGCACCTGGGGGCGGTGCCGTACGCCATGGAGACCCTCTTCGCCCGCTTCGGCGACGACATCGATCCCGGCGACGTCTTCATCCTCAACGATCCCTTCGACGGCGGCATGCACATCCCCGACATCTTCGTGGTGCAGCCCGTCTTCCGGGAGGGGGAGCGGGTCGCCTTCGCCGTGAGCACCGCCCACCACCTGGACCTCGGCGGCCGCCTGCCGGGCAGCTCGGCGTGCGACAACACCGAGATCTTCCAGGACGGCCTGCGCATCCCCTGGCTCAAGCTCTACCGCCGCGGCGAGCCCGACGAGAGCCTCTTCACCTTGCTGAGGGCGAACGTCCGCGTGCCGCACATGACGATCGGCGACCTGCGGGCCCAGCTCGCCGCCTGCCACATGGGCGAGCGCGCCATCCACGAGCTGATCGACCGCTACGGGTGCGAGACCTTCCGGCGCTGCGCCGCCGACCTGATCGACTACACCGAGCGCCTGGTGCGCGCCGAGATCGCCTCCTGGCCCGACGGCAGCCAGACCTTCGTCGACCACATGGACGACGACGGCGTCGGCGGCGGCTCCGTGCGCCTGCAGGTCAAGATCACCGTTGACGGCGACCGGCTCACCGCCGACTTCACCGGCTCGGCGCCCCAGGTGCGCGGCGCTCTGAACAACACCCTCTCCTTCACCGCCTCGGTGGTGGGCCTGTGCGTGCGCTCGGTCCTGCGCGGGGAGGTGCCGAACACGTCGGGCATGTTCCGGCCCCTGGAGATCATCGCCCCCGAGGGGACGGTGGTGCACGGGGCCATGCCCGCGGCCTCGTCCATGCGCGGGGTCACCGGCTTCCGCCTCGTCGACACGGTCCTGGGCGCTCTCTCCGGCCTGCTCCCCGACCGGGTGATGGCCGCCGGCGAGGGCGGCAACTCCCTCGTCGTCTTCGGCGGCGCCCGCGACGACGGCGAGCCCTACGTCTACTACGAGCTGATGTCGGGGACCTGGGGCGGGCGGCCGGACCGCGACGGCAACGACGGCCTGTGCAACCCCGCCAACGTGGCCAGCAACATCCCCGTGGAGCAGGCCGAGTCGGAGTACCCCATCCGCATCGAGCGTTACGGGTACGTGCCCGACAGCGGCGGCGGCGGGACCTTCCGCGGCGGCCTCGGCCTGGAGCGGGAGTGGCGCCTGCTCTCCGGGGAGGCGCACCTGGCGATCCGCTCGGACCGCCGGCGGCACCCGCCGTACGGCCTCTACGGCGGGCGGCCGGGCCGGCCCTCCCACACGGTGCTCCACCGCGAGGGGGGCGAGGAGGTGCTGCCGACGATGATCTCCACGAGGATCGGCGCCGGCGAGCGCGTCCACCACCGGCAGGCCGGCGGCGGCGGCTGGGGCGACCCCCTGGGCCGGGACCCGCGGGCGGTGGCCGACGACGTGCGCAACGGCAAGGTCAGCGCCGAGGCGGCGCGGAACGAGCACGGGGTGGTGCTGGAGGCGGGGACCGGGGAGGTGGATACGGCGGCTACGGAGGCCCTGCGCCGGCGGATGTCGGAGGAGGGATAGACCGCTTGGCGTCAGCCGCCGGGGGCTTTTCGCTACGCATAAGGGACGGGAGGGCGGCCGCCCGCCGGCGCCCCCCCGGAGAGCCGGGGTAGACCCGACGTGGCCGGTTCATCCGGCGATGCCCGGACCTTCGCTGCGCGGAGGCAGGCATCGTCACGGAGAGTATGGGGTGCCGACCGCTGTCGACACCCCGGGTACCAGGGAAGACCCGGCTTGTCAGGCTCATCTGGCCGCCGGGGCCGACCTCCTGCTGCGCGCAGGCACGGTGGTGGACGGCACCGGACCGTTGGCCGCCGGCGTCCCGGAGAGCGGGTAGACTGACGTGACAGCTTCACCCGGCCGTGTCGTGGAGGGCACGCGCCGACCGACGTCGACGACCCGGAGACCAGGGGGTAGACCCGACTTGACAGGCTCATCCGGCCGGCGGGCCGACCTCCTCCTGCGCGGAGGCACCGTGGTGGACGGCACCGGCGCGCTTCCGGTGGCCGCCGACGTGGCCGTGGGCGGCGGGCGCATCCTCGAAATCGGTCCCACCCTCGGGCTGACCGCCGCCGAGACCCTGGACGTCTCCGGCCTTCTCGTGACCCCCGGGTTCATCGACATCCACAGCCACTCCGACTTCACCCTCACCGTCGATCCGCGGGCGGTCAGCGCCATCGCCCAGGGGGTGACCCTGGAGGTGGTGGGCAACTGCGGCCACGGATGCGCCCCCGTCGCCGACCCGGAGGCCGTGAAGGGGAGCGTCTACGGGTACTCGGAGGAGCATCCCATCCGCTGGCGCACGGTGGCCGAGTACCTCGACGTGCTGGAGGCGGGAGGGCCGGCGGTCAACGTCCTCACCCTGGTGCCCAACGGCAACCTGCGCCTGGCCGCCGCCGCGGACCTCGACCGGCCGAGCACCGACGCCGAGCTGGGACAGATGGAGCGCCTCCTGGAGCAGGGCCTGGAGGAGGGCGCCTTCGGATTCTCCACCGGCCTGGAGTACGGTCCCGAGCGGGCCTGCTCCGAGGAGGAGGTGACCCGCCTGTGCCGCGCAACCGCCCGGGCCGGGGGTTTCTACGCCACCCACACCCGCAACCGCGCCGGCCAGGCGCGGGAGACCGTGGCCGAGGCGATCCGCACGGCCGAGGCTTCCGGGGTGCCGCTGCAGGTCTCCCACATCTCGGTGGTGGCGCGGCTGGCCGCGGACGGGGGCCGGGCGGTGGCCGAGGCGGTGGAGCAGGTCGACGCGGCCCGGCGCCGCGGGGTGGACGCCGGCTTCGACATGCACACCCGCCTCTTCGGCACCACCAACCTGAGCGCCGTGCTGCCCCCCGAGGCCCTGGCCGGCTCGCGGCGGGAGATCTCCGCCCGGCTGTCCGGGGCCTCCGCCCGCCGGGAGCTGAAACGCTACCCGAGCATCGTCCACGCGCTGGCCCGCGGCGACTGGAGCCGCATCCTGCTGGCCGAGTGCAGCGACCCCGAGCTGTGCCACCGGAGCGTGGCCGAGGTCGCCGAGGCCCGCGGCCTGGAGCCCCTGGACGCGGTCTACGACATGCTCCTGGAGGAGATCGAGGACCTGCACCGGCCGATGATCCTCGCCTTCTGCTACCGCGAGGAGGAGACCCGCCCCGCCTTCGAGCACCCGGACTGCATGGTCGGCTCCGACGCCACCGCACTGGCCCCGGACGGCCCGCTGGCCGGGTCCGTCTTCCACGGCGCCTACACCTGGGCCGCCTGGTTCTACCGCCACTTCGTCACCGACCTCGGGCTGCTGCGGCCCGAGGAGGCGGTCCGGCGCCTGACCTCGCTGCCGGCGGATCGCCTGGGGCTGACCGACCGGGGGCGCATCCGTCCCGGTGCCTGGGCCGACCTTGTGGTGCTGGAGCCGCAGGGGTTCGCCGAACGGGGCACGACCCGCGACCCGAACCGCACCGCCGCCGGGGTGCGCCACGTCCTGGTCAACGGCCGGATGGCCCTGCGCGACGGCGCCCTCACCGCCGAGCGCGGGGGGCGGGTCCTGCGCCGGGCCTCCTCCTGAAGCCGGTAGAACCAGGATGCCCGCTCCTACCTTGGCATCGACGACCAGGCGTCAGGCGATGAGCGGGACACCTCAGCGACGGAGCGGCCTCGGCGGCGCTATCGACCGCCGGATTCACAATGGACGGAACGTCGAGGTGACTCTACAGTTGCCGTGAGGCGGCATGGAACGGGGAAGGCCCATGCGGATTCCCAGCCCGCCCGCGAATCGGCGCGACGCTCATCTCGACCGGTACTCCCGTCCGGCGCGGCGTGCGGAGTGCCGGGGAGGAGTGAGGACGAGGTGACCAGCGGACGGATCATTCGGGATCGCATCACGCGCACCGACCTGGCGCACCTAGCCGAGGAGCAGTTCGGGGACTGGATCAAGGCCGTGGTCGACGTGTCGCGTGAGATCATGGCGATCGGCGGGGATCTGCACGCCGACGACGAGGCAGTGCTCCTGGCGGATGGATCCCGCCAGCGCGATCTCTGGGGAATCAATCTCTTGAGTTCGACTCGATGATCAATCTGCGCCCGAGCCAGGGAAACCGTTCGCTGGGCGTCGACGACGAATCGATCCAGGCCCGAATCCGCGAGGTGGTCGAATCCCTGGTTCCACCGGAATGAGAGTTTCCGCGCCGTGACCAGGGTCCTGCACAAGAACGCCGCGGAGGGCTGGGGGCGGCTGGAGCTCGTGGAGCAGCTCGGGAACGTGGGCAGCGAGGTGGAGCGCGCGATCCGGGCCCACGAGGCCGGCCGAACCGACCGGTTCGAGAGCGCTCTCGAGCGCGCCCTGGAGCTGTTCGATCTGACCGCCTCCGACCCCCGCTGGCGGGGTCACCGCTGCCAGGAGATCCTGCGCGCACGGGAGGAGTTCTGCCGCCTGTTCTTCGATCCCGACGTGCCGGCCGACTCGGCCCGCGGGCTCAGGCGCTACTTCTTCGGATTCGCGTGGGCCGCCCGGGCGCTTCATCATCGCCGCCAGTCCGGGGCCCACGAGGTCGAACGCCAGTCCTGATGGTGCTCGGGTTTACGCATGCCGGCGGTCGGTCCAGAGCTCGGTTCCGCCGGCCGGAGCCTACCCCAAGTGCCCATCACTGACAGCACAACGGGGCCATCGAGTGGCCCTCCCCCATCCGACGCTGGACAGGACGTAGGCGCCCACGGCTCTACCGGGCTCATCCGCGCCGCCGCCGTGACCCTGGCCGCGGCCGGGTTCTACCGCCTCCTCCAGCAGCTTGTCACCGTCCCTGGCCTGGATCCGTCGGTCCTGGCCGAGTATGGACCGGACGCTCCGAAGGGATTGCCCACAGGCGGGGCCGTGCACCTCGTGGCGCCGTGGATGCCCCACGCCGTCTCGGGTACCGCGGCCATCGGCACCTATGTCAGTGCCTCGGTCCTGGTCCTGCTCCTGAGCGGTGTGCTCCCCGCCCTGCGGCGCCTGCGGGAGGCGGGTGTCTCGAACCAGGCCGCCTTCCAGCGGGTCATCGCGGCGGCGACGGCCCTCCTGGCCGCGGCGCACGGCCTCGGGACGGCGCTCTACCTCGAGGGAATCCACGGACCGGCCTCCGGCCTGCCCGCGGTCCCCCATCCGGGATGGGCTTTCCGCACGGGGACGATGCTGACCCTGGCCGCGGCCGCTCTGCTGATCCTGTGGCTGGCGCGGCAGGTCACGGCCCGGGGTCTCGGCAACGGCGTGGTCCTGCTGCTGGCGGCCGACATCCTCGGCCGGTGGCACTCGGCGGCGCCGGCCCAGTGGCGGGACTGGTCGGGAGCCGCCGACCCGGTCTATCAGGGACTCCGGGCGGCCCTCTTCCTCCTGGCTCTGCTCGTGCTGGCGGTGATCCTGCTGAAGGGGCGGCGCCCCGGGCCCCTGGAACGGTCAGCCGGCGCCGGGCCAGAGGCTGGAGCGGCGCCGGCCCTGCCCCTGCGGATCCATCCCGCCGGGGCCCTGCCCGTGGCAGCGGCGTCGGTGTGGCTCTTCGCTTTCGATCCGACCGGAGATCCCTCCCTGGTCTTCGGCCTCGCCTTCTGCCTTCTGGTGGCGCTGGCCGCCCACCTGTACGCCGTGAACGCCTTCCAGCCGCGCGACGCCGTCGAGCGCCTGGAGCGGCTCGGGTTCCGCCTTGCGGGCGCCGCTTCCCCGGAGGACGCCGTGCGCCGCCTGCGCGACGCTCAGCAGCGGGTCATGGTGCCCGGCACTCTCGGACTCTGCCTGCTGGGGTTCGCCCCCTGGATCGCGGACAGCGGATTGGGCCTGCACCCGGAATGGAGCCGTACCTGCGGACTCGACGCGCTCGTACTCGCCGCCGTGGGCGTGCACCTGCGGCAGCAGGTGCGGAGCAGGAGGTCCCTCGCCGGCCGCGAGGCGGTTGCGGTGATGGCCGCCGAGACGCGATTCGAGCTCGAACTCGCCGGCGACGTCCTGCGCCGGGCCGGCATCGACAGCCGGGTCCGCGACGACCGTGCGATCGCCGCCACCGGCACCCTCGCCCTCTGGGAGGTGAGCCGGCCGCGGTGGCCGAGCCTGACGGTGTACCCCCATCTCGGCGGCGGCCGGGCCCTGCTGTTGGTGGACGCCGCCGAGGCCGGGGCCGCGGAGGGAGTGCTGCGGGAGGCCGGCCAGGCCGGGCAGAGATCAAACGCCGGCTGACTCCAGGGCGGACACGCCTGCGGGGAGTGCCCCCCTCGTCACCAGTGCCGGTTCACACCGTATCGGTCGAAGGCGCCGTCGATCGACACGATCGCCAGGTCGCGCGACAGGGCCTGGGCGATGAGCATCCGGTCGAAGGGATCGCGATGTGGTCCGGGCAGGCGTCCGGCTCGCTCGGCATCGGCAACGCTGATGGCCAGCTCCTCGAACCCCTGGCTGGCAACGGCGCCGGCAATGTCGAGGGCCACAGCCTCGGTTACCGTCAGCTTGCCGAGCCGGAGCTTGGTGGCGATCTCCCAGGCGGAGGCCGCGCTGACCAGGATCGCGTTCGATTCGTCAGCCATCACGCGGCGCGCGGGGATCGACAGCCGCTCGCTGTCCGCGAGCCACCACAGGAACGCATGCGTGTCCAGAAGCGCTCGCACCTCAGCTACCTTCCCAGGCTTCCAGCTCTTCTTCCGGCAGCGGGTCGAGGAAGCTGTCGGGAACGGTGACCTTGCCCTTCAGGACATCGGGCTGCCGCTTGCCTGGCGGCTTGCAGCCGACGAGCCGTGCCACGGGCTCGCCCCGGCGGGCGATCACCACCTCCTCGCCGGTCTCGACTTGCGCCAGCAGCCGCGAGAGTTGGGTCTTGGCCTGATGAACATTGACGACAACCATGGCTCCTGCCCCCTTGAAGGATGATCTTAGCTAGATATATAGCTAAGATTGGATCCCGGTCAAGGCCAACCTCCCGCATCACCCGGACCTCATTGCCGGGACGGGATTGGCCCGCTCCGGCCGATCGCCTATGATGAGCGCCCGCCGCTGCCCCTTCGCCACGGAAAGCAACCAGATGCAAGCCCGATCTCCCCTCTTCATCCACTATGTCGCCGACATGGAGAGGGCGGTCCGGTTCTACACGGGCGTCTTCGAGGCCCCCGTCGCCTTCCGGTCCTCCGGCTGGACAACCCTCGACTTCGACGGCTTCCAGCTCGCCCTGCACGTCTGGACCGCGGACCGGTTGAAGGAGGTACTCCTGCCGAACGCCGGGCTCTGCCTGCTGGTCGACTCGATCGAGGAGTTCCAGCGCGCCATCGAGTCCCACGGCGGTTCGATGGAGAGCCTCCGGGAGCCCAAGGAGAACGTCCCGGTCCGGGTGGCCTCCTTCCGCGATCCGGAAGGCAACGGCTTCGACCTGCGGCAGGAGGTCGCCGGCTGATGTCCCGTGTGCGGTTAGCCCTCGTGGGCTGCGGCGGCATGTCGAGGTCGCACCTGCGCCGGTTCCACGTGCTCTCGGATCGCCTGGAGTTGGCCGCCGCCGTCGATGTCGATTCCGACAAGGCCGCCGCCGTGGCGGAGATGATGCCCGGCGTGCGCACCGCCTCCGACTACCGCGAGGTCCTCGACGACGTCGATGCCGTCCTCCTCGTGCTCCCCCACCACGAGCACCACCCGGTGGGGCTCGCCTGCCTGCGGGCCGGCAAGCACGTCCTGCTGGAGAAGCCGATGGCCATCGGCGAGGCCGCCTGCCTGGAGCTGATCGACGCCGGCCGCGCCGCCGGCCGGGTGCTGATGATCGCCTACTGCATGCGCTTCCACCCCCTCGTGTCGGGCATGAAGCGGCTCATCGACGACGGCGCCTGCGGCGATGTCTTCCAGGTCTCCATCTGGACCGAGCAGCTCACCCGCTACCACGAGGGCCACTGGGCCCTGAAGGCGGCCACCCTCGGCGGCGGCCAGTTCTTCAGCCACGGCTGCCACTACGTCGACATCCTGCTGTGGTACCTGGGGCGGCCGGTGCGCGGCGTGCACGTGGGAACGAACCGCGGCACTCCCTGGATGGAGCGCGAAGGGACCAGCAACGCGGTCATGGAGTTCGAGGGCGGCCGACTGGGCTACCACTTCGGCACCTGGGGCGCCCGCGGCACGCGCCTGGGCTACGCCTTCCACGCCCACGGCACCGAGGGCATGATCGAGGCCGACATCCGCGGCGGCGAGCTGCGCCTGCTCAAGGGCGGCGAGACCGAGGTCGTGGGCCGCCACGAGACCGGCAAGCACACGGAGAACGAGATGGCCCACTTCCTGGACTGCATCGAGAGCGGCCGGGAGCCGCTCACCGGGGGACCGGCGAGCCTGCAGAGCCTGCGGGCGATCTGGCGCATGTACGAGGCCGAGGCCTCCGGCGGGATGGCCGACCTGAGGGGCCTGGGCCTGGACCAGGTGGACGAGCGAGGGAGGCTGAAGTGAAGGCAGGGATCGCCCAGGTCGACATCACCCCCCGGGAGCCGGTCTGGCTCACGGGGTACGCGAACCGCGACCACCGCTCGGAGGGCTCGTACGCCCCGCTCCTCGCCGGCGCCCTCTACCTGGAGGGGGACGGGGACCGCGCCCTGGTGCTGACCGCCGACGTCATCGGCTTCTCGCCGCCCTGCGACGCCGAGGCCCGGCAGGCGGTCTGCGACGCCACTGGCCTGCTGCCGCGGCAGGTGGTGCTCACCGCCACCCACACCCACTGCGGCCCCTTCTTCTCGCCCTGGAACATGCCCGGCGAGGTCGAGGCCGGGTACGCGGACTGGCTGATCGGGCGCCTCCAGGAGGCCGCGGTCACCGCCGCCGGCGCCGCCGTGGAGGGGCGGGTCGAGTTCTCCCGGGGGCGCTCGGCCTTCGGCGTCAACCGGCGCCTGCCCGACGGCCGCGGCGGCGTCCGCTTCGCGCCGAACCCCGAGGGACCGATCGACCGCGACCTGGACACCCTGTGGTTCCGCGGCGACGCGGGCGATCTGCTCGCCTCCCTCACCGTGTACGGGTGCCACCCCACCAGCATCGGCGGCTACCTCGTGGGCCCGGACTACCCCGGCTTCCTCTGCCGCCACCTGGGGGCCCGCACCGGGGCGCCCGCCCTCTTCGCAACGGGATGCGCCGGCGACGTGCGGCCGTGGTTCGGCGCCGGCGACCACGACGGCTTCGCGCGCCCGACGCTCGAGGAGCTGGAGGAGGCCGGGGCGGGCATGGCTGCGGAAGTGATGGAATCGCTCGACGCCGCCGAGGCCGTGGCCGCCGACGGCCTGCGCGTCGACCATCTGTACCACCGGCTGCCCTACGCCGAACTCCCGTCGATGGAACGCCTGGAGGAGGCGGCGGACAGCAGCGACGACCACTGGCGCCGCTGGGGCGAGACGATGCTGCCGCGGGCGAAGGCCGGCGGCCTGGCGGACGCCTGCGTCCACGAGATCCAGATGCTGCGGCTGAACCCGGACTTCCGCGTCGTCTTCCTCGGCGGCGAGGTGCTCTCCGAGATCGGCCTGCACATCAAGAAGGCCCTCGCCCCCGCCACGACGATGACGGTGGCCTACGCCAACGGCCTCATCGCCTACGTGCCCGGCGCCGCCGCCGTCCCCCTCGGGGGCTACGAGGTGGACGGATCGTTCCACTACTTCATGAGGCCCGCCCCCTTCACCGCCGACTGCGAGAGGCTCCTCGTCGAGGGGACCGCCTCCCTGGCCGCCAGCCTGGGTTGAGAGATGCCATACGATCCGGAGAACCGCACCTTCGACTGCGACCCCACCCTGAACGACTCCCAGGTCCTCGAGTTCTGCCGCGAGGGCTACCTGATGCTCCCCGGCGCCGTTCCCGACGAGATCAACGAGCGCGCCTGCCGCTACCTGAACGGGGAGATCCCCGTCGATCCGTCGTGGATGCCGGAGGGCCTGACCATCGAGGAGCTCGAGCGCATGCGCGGCACCCACGAGCCGAGCGGGATCCTGCTCGAGGACTGGTTCGTCGAGCACGTGCTGCTGAACCCGGCCCTGGCCGGGGCCATGCGCTCCCTCCTGGGCGCCCGCGTCGGCCTGCCGGTCCTCGTCAGCAACCACAGGGTCGAGTGTCCCGCCGAGGCCCAGGGCTGGCACCACGACGCCGACCGGGTCTTCGGCCCGGAGCTGGAGTTCGCCGAGGTCTTCTACTTCCCCCAGGACACGCCGCCCGAGATGGGGCCCACCGAGATCGCCCCGCGCACCCACATCTCCCGCAGCGACGGCGACTTCACCGGCGAGGCCGTCCTCGCCGGCGGGCCCGCCGGCACCCTGGGTATCCACCACCAGAGCATCCTGCACCGCCGCGGCGCCTCCACCGCCACCGGGGTGCGCCACATGCTCAAGTACAACTACTGGCGCACCTCGCCCCCCTGCCGCGACTGGATCGACGACCCCGAGTTCGACCCGCGCAGCGCCTGGTACGGCGGCCACGCCCACTGCCAGTACGTGGCTCACATGTTCTGGTGGCTGCAGGGCAAGGGGGACGAGTACCGCATCATCGGGGGGCAGGGCTGGCCCTTCCGCACCCCGAACCAGATCGGCCCGTCCTACGGCTACGGACGGCCCGAGGGATACCAGCCCGACTGGCGCGGGAACCCGGACGGGTACTCGCGCTGAGGCGGTTCCTTCGAGTCTAGGCCGCCGGGGCGGCGGCCACGTCGGCGCTGTCGACGCTCCAGCACCAGAACTTCTCCGCGTACCCCACCACCAGCCGGGTGCCCTCGTCGTGGTCGACGTAGGGCGGGCGCGCCGGGCTGTACATGGTGTCGGTGAGGTCGCGGATCAGGGCCGTCTCCACCCCCCACTTGGTCATCTGCTTGATGCCGAAGCTGCGGTGGAGGACGCACATGTTGGTGTGCACGCCGAGGATCAGCATGCGGCTCACGCCGCGGGCCTGCAGGCAGGCGTAGACGAGGCGGCCGTCGTCGGAGATCAGGTCCCGCTCCGGGTCGATGTCGATGCCGGGGTGCTGGCTCGTCCAGGCCTTGTAGGAGTCGTTCTCGGCCACGGTGGTGCCGTTGTCGGCGGCGTCCACCGGCAGGGGCGGGTCGTACTCGGCCGCTGTACCGCCCGGGGCGAAGAGCTGCCCCACGAGGGAGCCGGGGTCCCGCGCCGCCGCCGGCAGCCCCTCCGCGGGATCGGCCGGCTCCGCCTCCAGGGCCCGGAGGCGGGCCGGGTGCTCCGCGTAGAACTCCATTGTCCCCGAGGGCGCGTGGACGATCTGCACCCCGGCGGCGCGGGCCACCGTCACCGTCTGGTTCATGCGCGGCACCAGCGGCTCCATGCGCTCGCGCGCGCCGCGGCACCAGTGGCTGTCCCAGACGTCGCACAGCAGCAGGGCCGTGGCCGCCGCCGGCCACGCCGCCTCCTCCGTTACCGCGCGCCACACGCGGTGGCCGCCCTCGTCGACGGTCAGCCGCTGGCGGCGCAGGTGGAGGTTCATCTTAGAAGGAGTCCTTCACGTCCATGGTCCGGGACGGCCCCTCCTTGACCCTGGAGGTGGCCACCCGCTTCTGCAGCTCGTCGTAGTAGAGATCGGCGTCGACGGGGATGTCGACCCAGCTGTCGGTCCAGGTGGACAGGAGCATGGCGTTGAACAGCTCGACGCTGTGGATGCCGTCGAGGCCGGGGGCCAGCAACTCGGTCTCGCCGCCGTCGCGGATCGACTGCACCCAGTTGGCCGTGATCGTCCGGTGCTCGCCGTCGCCGCCGGCGGGCGGCACCTTGCAGGTCCACACGTCGGGGCTGCCGAAGCCGCCGGGGTACTCCTTCAGGAAGCGGCTCACCGACTGCTCGGTGCGGTGGAAGACGATGCCGCCGTCCTCGGCGACGATCTTGCCGCGGTCGCCGGTGATCTCGAGGCGGTTGGTCCCCGGCGCGTCACCGGTGCCGGTGACGAAGACGCCCGTGGCGCCGTTGGGGTACTCGACGAAGGCGGTGACGTCGTCCTCCACCTCGATGTCGTGGTGCTTGCCGAAGTAGCAGAAGCCCCGCAGGCGCGAGGGCATGCCGCAGACCCACTGCCAGAGGTCGAGGTTGTGGGGGCACTGGTTGGCGAGCACGCCGCCGCCCTCGCCGGCCCAGGTCGCCCGCCAGCCGCCGGAGTCGTAGTAGCTCTGGGCGCGGAACCAGTCGGTGATGATGTAGTTGGTGCGCTGGATCTCGCCCAGCTCGCCGGAGGAGACCAGCTCATGGAGCTTCCGCGTCTGGCCGCGGGCCCGCTGGTTGAGCATCAGGGCGAAGACCGTCCCCGCCTTCTCGGCGGCGGCGTTCATCTGCTTCACCTGGCGCGTGTACACGCCGGCGGGCTTCTCGGACATCACGTGCAGGCCGGCCTCGAAGGCGGCGATGGCGATGGGCGGGTGCAGGTAGTGGGGGGTGGCGATGAGCACGGCGTCGATCTCGCCCGAGCCGATCATCCCCTCCGGCGTGTCGAAGCGCTCGACGCCGTCCAGGTTGCTCTCGGCCCACGCGAGCCTCTCGGGGCTGGCGTCGGCCACCGCGGCGAGCCGGCCCGCCGGGATCTGCCCCTTCGACAGGTACTCGCAGTGATTGCCCCCCATGCCGCCGATGCCGGCGACGCCGATCCGTACCTCGTCCATCCTGTCTCTCCTTGCTCTTTCCGTGTGGGTCAGCCGGCGGCGGAGCCGAGACGCTCCGGCGCGCCGAGTCCATCCTGTCTCTCCTTGCTCTTTCCGTGTGGGTCAGCCGGCGGCGGAGCCGAGACGCTCCGGCGCGCCGACGGGTTGGCCGGAACGGCAGACGACCGGGAAATGGGGTCCCGCCCCGGCCATCGGGGCGCCGTCCGGCAGCTCGACGAACTGCTTCATCACGTGGTTGCCGCCGGCGTCGAAGCGGGCCTCGCCGGTCATGTAGTGGATGGCGATCGCCCGCCGCGGACGCCCCGAGGTGTTGTGGGGCGAGCCGTGCCAGGTCAGGGAGTGGTGGAAGGAGATCTCCCCCCGCCGCACCGGCCAGGGCCGCGGCCGCACCTCGCTCACGTCGGTGCCGTCGGGCGGCTCGAAGCCCTCGATGGCCGAGAAGTCGGCCAGGTCTTCCAGGTGGCGCTGGGTGCGCAGGAACTCGATCTGGTTCCCCCAGCGGTGGCTGCCGGGGACCATCCACATGCAGCCGTTCTCCTCGTCGGCGTCGTCCATGGGGATCCACGCCGAGACCGGGGTCATGGGCTTGATGATCGGCCACAGGGGCGCGTCCTGGTGCCAGTTGGTGGGCCCCCCCGCCGACGCCGGCTTGTACTGGATCTGGTCGTGCCACACCTGCAGGTCCCGCTGCCCCGTGAGCTGGCTGACCGCCTTGACGACAAGAGGGTGGTAGATCAGCCGCTCGAAGGCCGGATGGGCCTCCCAGATGTTGACGATCTGCCATACCGGCGAGGAACTCACGCCGCCGCCGCGGGACTTCATGTCGTGAAACAGGACCGGCCGCGTCTGGCCCTCGGCGAAGCCGTCGGGGCCGATCTCCAGGATCTCCTCCAGGCCGGCGGTGATCCCGCCGACCTCGCTCTCCTGCAGGACGGGTCCGCTGTTGAGGAACCCGTCCTCGTGGAACCGCTCGATCTGTTCGGAAGTGAGCATCCGGCCTCTTCGCCTCGGGTGGCGGGCAAGTGTACGCCGGGGGGATGGGATCTTCAATCGCCGGCGCCGCTCACCCTTGAATCCCCCCTCGGCGCGGCCCTTCGTTCTCCCCGCCCTCTCCCCCATTCCAGATGGAAGGCCCACCGTGACCGAATCCGACTGGCTCCGCTACCTGTTGCCCCTGCCCCGTCAGGTGTCGATCCCGGGCTCCGTGACCTGCCCGCGAACCTCGATCCGCGTCGCCGCCGCCGGACCCGCCGACGAGGTCCTGGACGAGGCGGTGGGCATGCTCGCCGAGGTGGTCGGCCAGCCCTGCGTGGGGGAGCCGCGGCTCACCGTCACCCTCGGCCGCATCGCCGACCTCGACGCCGTCCCGGAGGACCGCCTGGCCGGCGCCCGCCATCGCGGGCAGGCCTACGTGATCACCTCCCCCTCGGCGGAGGAGATCGTCATCGCCGGCGGCTCGAGCGTGGGGGCCGTGTACGGGGCCGTCACCCTGGCGCAGCTGCTCGACGCGTCGGACGGCGCCGACGACCTGGAGGTCCCGCTCCCCGAGATCGCCGACTGGCCGGAGATCGAGGAGCGCGGCGTCTGGAACTTCCCCGACGCGCCCGGCTGGGTGCCGTGGATGGCCGGCCTCAAGCTCAACTATGGCAAGATGGCCGACGTCTCCCTGGGACAGGTGGAGCGCGGCCGGCCGGTGTCGGCGCGGATCGACGCCGATCTCATGGTCCGGGCGCGGCGGCGCGGATTCAACTACGTGCCGCTGATCTCGCACCTGAACTTCCTCCACGACACCGGGATCTTCCGCGCCTGGCCGGAGCTGGCCGGCAAGGGCGACGAGGCCCTGGCGGGGCGCTACTTCGCCCACAAGCTCGGCAACCAGCACCGGGCGCCCTGCGCCTCGCAGCCGGTCCTCGTCGACCTGCTCACCGAGTGGATGCTCTCCATCTGTGAGCAGGGGGCCGGCGAGATCAGCTGCTGGCTCAGCGAGCGGCCCTGCCAGTGCCAGTGCGAGCGCTGCACCCCCGTGGGCCAGTTCGTGCTGGAGACCCGCGCCTTCGTCGCCGCCTGGGAGCGCGCCCGCCGCGACCACCCGGGCCTGGTGATCCGCATCTTCTCCTCCACCACCACCCCGGAGCAGGACGAACGTGTCCTGGCGGAACTGCCCGAGGAGGTCCGCTTCGAGCGCGCCTGCGCCACCGCCATGGAGCGCTGGCGCAACCTGCCGCGGGACCGCTTCGCCAACCCCTGCCTCGACGCCGCCGCCGCCGCCGGACGCTGGATCGCCAGCTACGACATGCCCCTGCAGGCCTACGGCAACGTCGACACGCCGGAGTTCAAGGTGCCCCAGTTCTCGGCCCAGCGGGTGCGGGACTTCGTCGAGCAGCTGGCGCGGCGGGGCTACGCCGGCGCCTACGGCATGATGGCCTGGGGCAACCTGACCCGCCAGACCAGCGGCTTCAGCGTCAGCGCCCTGGCCGAGTACGCCTGGAACCCCGGCGGCCGCAGGGTCCGCGAGTTCGCCGAGGCCTGGGCCACCCGCGAGGGTATCTCGGACCCGGCCGCCGTCGGCGACTGGGCGCAGCTGCTCGGCGAGGTCGAGTTCGACGTGTACGACTCCGACTTCCCCATGTGCTGGTCCTGGGGCCACGCGGCGGCCATGGTGGAGGAGGGACGGGCGCCGCGCTTCGGCGACGGCATGTTCCGCCACTTCTCCGGCGAGGAGGATTTCGAGTCGAAGCTGGAGATCTGCCGGAAGGCGGCCGGGCTGGTGGAGGGGCTGGAACGCGGGGACCTGGCGCTGGCCACCGAGGTGGTGGGCTCGTACGTGGCCCTGATCCGGGCGGTCTGGCGGATCGCCCACGAAATGGCCCACGCCGACCGGACCTCGGAGGCCGGTCAGCGCGGGCTCATGAACCGCGTGGAAGATCTGGAGGAGGCCGGGAAGGCCAACGTCGAGGCGATCCGGGCCTGGCGCTCACACCTGGGGCCGGAGCCGTGGAACCAGCGCGTCCACGACGCCATCGCCGGCACCCGCGACACGGTGGAGCGCATCGCCCGCCACGTGCGCGACCGCTACATCTACTGAAAGCGCGGCGGGCGGCCGGCCGGGCGGGCTCAGCCGGTGACGGCGGCGTGCATCTCCGTCCAGTCGTCGAGGTTGTTGAGGTTCACCGCGTCGAGGATCGAGCCGTCGTCGGCGACGCCGGCGGCCGACAGGATCGAGCCCCGGGTGTCGTCGTCGTGGTTGTACCCGCGGATGGCGGCGTTGGAGGCGTCGACCTCGTCCTGGGGGATGCTGCCGCCCCGCTGCTGCACGACCCAGGCCTCGAACTGGGCATAGGTGGGCAGGTTGGACTTGATGTAGCCCACGGCGGCGTCGCGGTCGATGCCGAGGCCGTCGAGGACCATCTGGTCGAAGCCCTGGCCGCACTCGTCGTAGCCGTCCTCGAGCTGTCCCTTGGCGCTCAGCAGCACCTTCGACCACAGCCTCGGCAGGTGGATGGCCCCGAGGGGACCGGCCAGGTCCGAGCTGATCAGTGGAATCGTGCCCATGTTCGTTCCTCCAATGCGGGCCGTGAGGGGAGGCCCTGTAAGGGGTTGAGGGGGGCGGAGATATAGGACGGCCCGGTTTCGGGCGTCAAGCGGCGGGATTGCGGGCCACCCGGCGGCCGGCTATGCTGCACGCCGCCCGGGATACCACCCGATACCAAGGAGCGCGGAGATGCACGTCGGCACGCAGCAGTTCAGCACCAGCGATCACGATCTGGAGTTCCTCGCCCGCCACGGCGTGACCGCCAAGAACGAGAACAACATCACCTTCCACCGCGAGTACGGGTGGGACGTGAAGGAGCTGATCGAGAAGAAGGAGAGGTGCGAGAGCTTCGGCGTCGACATGGAGATGGTGGCCATCCCCGTCCACTCCCTCGGCGTCGACGGCTGCAGCACCCCCCACTACATGCGCGGCCGCTACGACGAGGGCGACAAGGAGATCGAGCTGGTCTGCAACATGATCCGCCAGGCCGCCGAAGCCGGCATCCCGGCGGTGAAGTACTTCCTGTGCGAGATGGAGAACCAGCGCACCGAGTCGGTCCCCCTGGGGCGGGGCAACTCGCGCTACAGCACCTGGGACCTGGAGAAGGCCGACGACTCGCCGCGCTACGACGAGCCGCTCACGGCGGAGCAGAACTGGGAGCGCATCACCTACTACCTGGAACGGGTCGTGCCGGTGGCCGAGGAGTGCAAGGTGCGCATGGCCTGCCACCCCTGCGACCCGTGGCTGCCGCCGGGCTTCAAGGGTGTCGACCGCGTCCTCGGCGGCCCCGAGGGCTTCCGGCGCTTCATCACCATCTGCGAGAGCGACTACCACGGCGTCAACCTGTGCCTCGGCTGCATGGCCGAGGCCTCCACCGACCCGCGCAACGAGGTGCCCGAGATCATCCGCTACTTCGGGTCGCGCAACAAGATCTTCCTCTGCCACTTCCGCAACATCGTCGGGGGGCGCAACAAGTTCCAGGAGGTGTGGCCCGACGAGGGCGTCATGAGCATGCACCGCAACATCCGCGCCCTGCAGGAAGTGGGTTACCCGCACATGGTCGTGCCCGACCACGCCCCCGGCCACCCCGACTCCGACGCCTACCAGGCCTGGGCCTACGAGTTCGGCTACATCCAGGCGATGATCCAGTCGGTGACCGACGAGGACTGAGCCCCGGGAGGCGCCGCCTCTACAGGGCGGAGGCGCGCCTCATCAACTCGGCCCGCGCCTCGGCGAAGAGGGCGATCAGCCGCGCCCGCACCGCCTCGTCGCTGAAGACGCCGATGCGCTCGGCCCAGGCGGTGCCGCCCTCCATGTGGGTGAGCAGGTACTCGCCGTCGGCTTCCTCGAAGGCGCCCCTCCGGCCGACGTCGACGTAGACCGGCGACGAGTGGGCCATCACCGGGCCGGCGTCGGTGGCGTACGGCCCCCAGCAGCGCGCCGCGATCCAGCAGGGTTCCCCGCACTCGATCTCCGTCTGGAGCGTGACCGAGCGCTCCCCTTCCGCGGCCGTCTCCCGCTCCCGGGGGACGCCGTTGACGACGAGTTGCACCGCCGTCAGGGGCCAGACGCTCCAGGCCCGGGCGTCCACCTCCACGGTCCCGCCGTTGCCGGGCAGGTCCAACTGCCCGCCCATGGGCACCCCGTCGACGCGCAGGTCGATCATGGCGCCGGTGCTGGCGAAGGTCTGGCCGCTGCGCACCGCCCGGCACCAGTTGTCGAAGGTGAACTCCCGGCCCTCGGGGATTCGCGCATAGGTCCGCGAGCCCCCGAGGATGCGGCCGTTCGACATCTTGTCGGTGCCGCCGACGATGGGCAGCTTCTGGCCCACGTTCAGCCAGCGGTAGTAGCCGCGCTCGCCCTGGCCGATCTCCTCCCCTTCCCAGACCCAGCACATCTCCGCCGCGTCGGCCTGGCCGAGGACGATGTTGGCGGCGTTCTCGAAGTCGGGCACCGGCATGTGGGGCATGATCACCAGCCCGCCCTGGGCGCGGCACTCCTCGGCCCAGTCCGCCATGAGCGCCTGGATCTCGCCGCCGACCCAGTCCTCCTGCGGCCCGCCGGTGCACATGGGGGCCACCAACTCGCGCAGACCCAGGAGGCTGATGTGGCCGAGGACGTGCTGGCGGTTCTCCTGGCTCACGTAGACGAGGTGGTTCTCCGTCGACGTGGGGGCCACGCCGCCGGTGAACTCCTCCCAGCTGGTGAACAGCCGCCCCCACTGGCTGGCGAGCAGGTGCACCACGTTCAGGTCCTCCCCCTCGGCCTCCAGCACGCTCGACTGGGAGGAGAGGAAGTGGACGTGGGTGTCCCCGGAGAAGAAGCCCTCGGCCTTCATGTCGAAGGCGCGCTTCACGGGCAGGGTCAGGTGCCGCTGCCCAGGCTTGATCTCCAGTTGGCGGCGGGTGGGCTCGTACTCGAAGCCGCGCGCCACCTCGACGAAGCTGGCCCCCACGGGCAGCTCGATCTGGCAGGTGCCGTCGATGTAGGCGTAGGGGGTGCCGCCCGTCTTGCAGTCGCCCCCCATGTCCTCGAACCAGGCGATGTTGACGTCGGCCTGGTGGCCGTGGGGAGCGAGGTAGACGCCCTCCTTGGAGCGGAAGTGGACGCGGCAGCCCACGGGATCGCCCGTGTCGGCGTCGACGACGCGGACGTGCACCCACTGGCGGCCCTCGCCGTCCACCACCTGCACGCGCACCGGTCCGGACTCGGCCTCGCCCCGCTCCAGGACCTCGCCCCAGCGGAAGCCGGCACCGGCTTCTCCGGCCTTCACCTCCAGGTTGGCCCGCGGCGAGCCGTGGACCTCCACCTGCCCTCCCGGGCCGACCCGCTGTCCGCCGCGGCCCCAGCCGGTCTCGTCGGTGGTGAGGAAGTCGCCGCCGGGGACGAAGAGATCGTCCTGGCGCGCCACCACCCCGCGGTCGACGCCGATCTCCGGGGCCGCCTCTCCTCCCTCCACCGTCACCGCCACGGTGCGCCGCATCTCCCAGTGGAAGGGGTCGTCCTCCTCGTTGCACAGGGTGACCGCGCCGAGGACGATGGGTGTCGCCGTCGCCGCCTCGAGGACGACCTCGGCGATCTCCGCCTCCGGGCGGTCCACGGCCAGGTCGAAGAGCCACCAGCCCGTCAGGTCGCCGCCCATGGCGCCCGGGCCGCCGGCGGGACGGCCGTCGGCGCGGTCGTAGCGCGAGTACACGCCGACCTGGGCGCCGCCGTAGCCGACGGCCGGCTCGTGGAGGCTGGTGGAATCGAAGTGGCGGCAGTTGCGGCAGAGGAAGGGATGGTGTCCCCAGGGGGCGTTGATGTCGTGGATCTCCCAGCGCCGGCGCAGGGGCTGCGCCGTCTCGGAGCCGTCGGCGAAGCGGACGACGTACTGGCCGAGGCTCTCCCCCGCCCCCTCGAGGGTGGCCCACTCCCCGTCCACCGGAGCGCAGGCGTGGGCGAAGAGCAGCCGCCGCGCCGCGGCGCCCACGGGGATGACGACCCGCGACTCGGTTCCCTCCCCGGCCGCGGCGACCACGAAGCGGCGCTCCGCGTCGGTTTCCGCCAGATGGAAGGGGACGCCGAGGAAGAGGCACTCGCCCGACGGCAGTCCGTCCAGCGGCGTCGCGTGGGGGTCGTCGCCGCGGGGCCACAGCCAGCGGCCGCCGCCGAGATCGACGTTGCGGGTTCCGGCGTTGCACAGGCCGGACAGGTCCAGGGGCTGGAAGGAGTCGTTCATCCGTGTCCTCCGCCGGCGAGCACGCCGGCATAGTAGTCCAGGGGAAGGTTGCCGCCGCTGAGGACGCCCACGACCCGCTTCCCCGCCAGACGCGAACCCAGACGCGCCGCCGCCGCCAGGGGCGCCGCCGCCGCGCCCTCGGCCACGAGCCGGGCCTCGCGGGCATACCAGCGGATCGCCTCCTCGATCTCGCCGTCGTCCACGAGGACGAGGTCGTCGAGGAGGCGCCAGAGGATCTCCAGGGGCATCTGAAAGGGGACGCGCGTGGCCAGGCCCTCGTGGGCGGTTCTCATCTCCGCCTCCACGTCGAGGCGGCGCTGGGTCCAGGCGCGCCAGACCGCGGGGGCCGCCGAGGACTGCACGCCGATGACCTCGATGGCCGGGTTCCGGGCCTTGGCCACCAGGCAGGTCCCGGCGGCGCCGCTGCCGCCGCCCACCGGCACGAGTATCACCTCCGTCTCCGGCGCCGCCTCTAGGATCTCCACCGCCATGGTGCCGGCGCCGGCGATCAGCTCGGGCTCGTTGGCCGAGTGCACGTAGCGGCGGCCCTCCCGGCGGGCGACCTCCTCCACCTCGACCCGGGCCTCATCGAAGTCGCGGCCGTGGCGGCGCACCTCGGCCCCGAGGCGCTCCATGGCCTCCAGCTTTGCGGGGTTGGCGCCCTCGGCCGGGGCGTAGATCACCACCGAGGCGCCGAAGCGGGTGCCGGCCCAGGCCATGGCCTGACCGTGGTTGCCGGTGCTGGCGCTGATCAGGCCGCGGGACCGCTCCTCTTCGGACAGGTGCCCCACCACGTTGAGGGCGCCGCGCACCTTGAAGGCACCCACGGGCTGGAAGCTCTCGCACTTGACCCGGTAGTCGCAGCCGAGCCGCTGCGACAACGCCTCGCTGCGCACCAGGGGCGTGGGCTCCAGGTGATCGGCGATGAAGGCCCGGGCCGCGTCGACATCGGCCGCCGTGGGAGGAGGCCGGGTCACGGCCGGTGCTCGCGCACGGCGGCCAGCGCTTCGCCCAGGTGGCGCCGGTAGAGGTCGAGGTCGAGGCCGACGGCGAGGATGCGGTAGCCCTTGTCGAGCAGCTCGCGCGCCTCCTCGGCGGTGGCGGCGAGGCGGCCCAGGGCCTTGCCCTCGGCCTCGCAGGCGCGGCGCACTTCGTCCTCGGCGGCGAGGTAGTCGGGGTGGTCGAAGAGACCCGGACGGCCGCTGAAGTTGGCCAGGTCGAACTGGCCGATCCAGAGGACGTCGATCCCCTTGACGGCGGCGATCTCCGGGGCGTTGCGGACCCCCCAGGGGCTCTCGATCTGGGCGATCACCAGGGTGCGCTCGTTGGCCTGCCGCATCTTCTCCTCCAGCGGCTCGCCGGTGCGGTAGTCGTCGTGGGCGACGCCGAAGGCGGCTCCGCGGCGCCCGGTCAGGGGATAGCGGCAGAACCCGGCCAGGCTCCGGGCCTGGTCGGCGTCGTCGACCATGGGCGCCATGACGCCGAGGGCGCCGGCGTCGAGGACCCGCGCCGCGAAGTGGTACTCCGCCGTGGGGATGCGCACGAAGGGCACCGCGCCGGTGCAGCCGCAGGTGGCCACGAGGCCGCGGATCGTCTCCATCGACCAGGCGGTGTGCTCCATGTCGAAGAGCACGAACTCGGCGCCGGCGTTGTCGGCGAGACGGGCCACGCCGGTGGTGCCGAACTCCATCACCATGGTGCCCAGGGACCGGCCGCCCTCCTGCAGGCGGCGCCTCACGGGGTTCTCTCTCATTCGCCCCTCCTGCGGCGGGCGCAGGCATCCAACTTCGCCTGGAAGCACTCCGTCTCCAGCACCTCGGCGTTGACCACGTGATCCGGCGCCCGGCCCTCGGAGACGGCGAGGATGCCGGCGAAGGCGCTCTCCCCCATGAGGCGGAAGCTCTCGTCGGTCCAGGCCAGGGAGTGGGGCGCCACGATGACGTTGTCCTGCTCTAGGAGCGGGTTTCGCGGATCGACGGGCTCCTCCTCGAAGACGTCGAGGGCGGCGCCGGCGACGGCGCCCTCCCGCAGCGCCGCGGTGAGGGCCGCCTGATCGACGATGGGCCCGCGGGCGACGTTGATCAAATGGGCCGTGGGCTTCATCCGCTCCAGCTCCGCGGGGCCGATGAGGTGGCGGGTCTCCGCGGTCAGGGCGCAGCAGACGAGGACGAAGTCGGCCTCGTCGAGCAGCTCCGGCAACGGCGCCAGCCGCACCCCCAGCCCGGCGGCGGCCTCGGCGTCGGCGAAGGGATCGGCGGCGACCAGGGTCATCCCGAAAGGCGCGCACAGACGCGCGATCTCGCCGCCGATGTTGCCCAGCCCCACCAGCCCCAAAGTTCGCCCCCGCAGGCCGAGGCCCATGTAGTCGGCCTTCTCCGCCCAGCGCCCCTCCCGCGTGAGCCGGTCCTTCAGGGGCAGGCGGTGGGCCAGGGCCAGGAGGAAGGCCATGGCGGCGCTGGCCACGGGGCGGCGCACGCCGTCGGGGGTGATGGTCACCGCCACCCCGGCGCGGGTGCAGGCCTCCAGGTCCACCGAGTCGTAGCCGACGCCGATGCGGGCCACCACCGCCAGGCGCCCGGCCCCCTCCAGGGTGGCGGCCGAGATCCGCGGACTCAGCACCAGCAGGGCGTCGCAGCCGGCGGCGGCCTCGGCCGGCACCTCCTCCGCCCCCGCGCCCAGGTTGTGCCACTCCACGCCCCTGGCGCGGTCGAGGACGGAGAGGTCGATGTCGGGAAAGGCCTGCCCGCCTTCGGGGCGCAGGAAGTCGACGGTGAGGCCGACGCGGAACATCCTCATCCTCCCCCGGAGCGGATCCGGGCCTCGGCCTCGCTCAGAGCCGCGGCGTTGTCCCAGGCGGCGATGCGCTCTGCGCGGGCCTGCTCGGTCTCTCCGCTCAGCCGCCCGGCCGCGGCGATGAGGGCGGGCAGGGCGCGGACCACGTTGTCGACGATCGTCACCGTGGCGGCTCGGGCCGTGCGCGACAGCGGGTTCAGGTCGACGGTCAGGACCTGCCGTCCCATGCGCCGGAGCGCCTCGCAGCGGTCGCCGTCCTCCAAGGGGACGAAGATCGCGTCCGCCTTCAGGATGCCCTCCGGATGGACGAGCCGGCGGTTCGAGGCGAGGCCCTCCAGGACGGTCCCGTCGACGGGCCGCAGCACCCGCTCGGCGCCGTGGGCCTGCAGGTGGGCGGCGACGGCTGCCTCGCGCTCGCGGGAGCCGTGGAAGATGTTGACCTCCAGGGGGGCGCCGGTCTGCCGCGAGAGCCGCACCAGCTCGCCGGGGACCAGGGCGGCGGCGTTGCCGTTCACCGAGAGCACCGGATGCTCCGCCGCCAGCAGCCAGGCCGCCGCCGCCTCGCAGGCGCGCAGGGCCCAGGGGCCGCTCTCCTCCCCCAGCAGATAGTCGTAGGCCTCCCCCCGGCCGTGGGCGATCAGCCCGTGGGGCGAGGTGATGCCCGCCTCCACGCCGGCCACGATCCGGTCCCGCGTCAGCAGGGAGGCGCGCCTCGGGTGGTCCTCGGGGACGTCGGTCACGGGTCGATCAGGCCGACGCGGCGCGTCGACAGGGCGGTCTCGGTGGAGCCCGGGAAGGGCGTGTCGCTGAAGACGGCGTTTCCGAGCATGATCATCGAGGCCTCGCCGCCCCCGCCGGTCACCTCTTCGACGGCGGCGAGCACCCCCTCGTGGGCCATGAGGCCGCTGCCGGCGGCGAAGGCGCGGGACTCGCGGATGACGCTGCCCAGGTCCAGCGAAGTCGCATCGCGGAGACGGGCGAGGGCTGCCAAGGCTTCGTCGGCGGCAGCGTTGATCCGCCGGCGCCGCTCCGGGTCGGAGAGGATGTCCCGCGTGCGGATGGGGCCGAAGTAGCGGTAGTGGATCGGCGCCCCCGCCGCCAGGGGCATGCGCTGCGCCGCGAGAGGGTCGCCGGCGACGAGCTTCACCAGGCAGCCGCCGTGGTACTGGGCGCAGACATCGCCGAGGCCGGTGAGGTTCTCCACCTCGGCCACGTGGGCGGCGGTGGCCAGGGCGCGCTCCGACAGGCGGAGGTCTAACAGGGCGTTGGCGGCGTAGGCCGCCGCCAGGGACGAGGCGCCGCTGAGGCCGAAGCCGCTGCTCAGGGGCAGGGGCGTCTCGATCTCGACGGCCAGCCGCTGGCCCGGCGCCACCCGCTCCAGCACCGCCGCCACCGTGGGGAACTCGATCCCCTCGCCGTTGAAGGTGACGCTGGCGGCCCCGGCGCGGCGGACGGAGGCGGTGGCCCCCTCGCGCACGGTGAAGCCGAGGCCGAGGGAGTGCATCCGCGCCGGGTCGTCGTGGGGGATCACCTTGAAGACGCCGGAGATGTTCCCCGGCGCGAAGGCGGACGCCGCCTCAGGCATGGACGGCCTCCGGCATCAGCCGCTGTTGGCGCAGCCAGCCCGGCAGTTGCGCGACGCCGTCGAGCAGGGCGAGAGGCGCGTAGGGGGCGAAGGCCGGCGACTGCGTGGTGCCGCTGAGGACGGCGGTGAAGCGGATCCCGCCGCGGCGCGCCGCCTCGGCGTCGGGGAGACTGTCCCCCACGTAGAGGGAGTCGCCGGCATCTACCCCGAGACGCTCCAGGGCCAGGTGCAGGCAGCCGGGATCCGGCTTGTGCTCGGTGACGTCCTCCGCCCCGACGACGGCCCCCACGAGGTGGCGCAGCCCCTCGCGGTCGAGGATGCCCTCGATGCGGTAGCGGTACTTGGTGGAGGCAATGCCGCAGACCACGCCCCGGGCGCGGAGATCCGCCAGCACCCCGGGGACAGCGTCGTAGACCACGGTGCCCGCCGCCATCACCCGGTCGGCGCGCTCGAGGAAGAGCCTCCCGAACTCCTCGCTGCGCGGACGCTCGGCCTCGCCGTTGAGGGTGGCCACGATGTCGGGCACGGAGAGGCCGATGGTGCGCCGGATCTCCTCCTCCCCGGACAACTCGAGCCCCATGCGCCGCTGGGCATGGCGCACGCAGTCGATGACGCCCACGGCGGAATCCGCCAGGGTATAGTCGAAGTCGAAGAGAACCGCCTTGAGCGGCGTCGGACCCATGGCGGTCACGCCGGCGCGCCGGCGTTGATGCCCAGCCCTCGGCGGTAGGCCTCCAGGGAGAGCAGGTCTTCGGGCGCCACGTTGCCGATGTTGACCCGGGGGCCGAAGCGGTCGATCAGATCGCGGCGCATGGCGTGCACATGGTGCTCCTCCACCCCCGGGATCCAGGGTCCCGGAAGCTCGAACATCACCTTCTCCAGGCCCACGGCGGCGACGATCCCGTCGATGTCGGCCGCGGTCTCCGCGCCGCCGTGGATCAACTCCACCGCCTCCACCAGAAGCAGGCTGGCCCCCGCCTCCATGCACGCCTTCGCGTCGTCGGTCAGCGGAACCGCGTTGGCCAGACCCTCCTTCTTCCCCACCTCACCGAGGACCCTCAGCCCGAACTCCTCCACCGCCCGGGCGATGATCCGTTCCTTCCAGCTCAGGCTCACCGGGGCGATGTTGTCGGAGACCTCCACCCAGCGGTAGCCCGCTTCGACGCAGGCCGGCAGGTAGCGGTCGAGATAGCCGTGGACCTCGGCGTACTCCAGGAACTGCCCCCCCGGGAAGGGCTCCACGTCCCACGACAGGTAGCGGTCGATCTTCTCCGTCAGCAGCTCCGGCGGGTGCAGCCGCGACAGGCCCACGGCGATCTTGGCGAAGTCGAAGTGGTCGGCCCCCATGTCGGTGAGATCCCGCTGCCGGCGGGGGCCGATCCCCCAGTCGATGACCATGGTCAGCCCCGAGGCGCGGGGCTTGGCGGTGCGCTCGCCGGCCAGATGTCCGTCGAGACCTTGGAACGGATGCAATGCGGGTCCTTCGTGGTGGTGTTCGGAAGCGGGCTAACCTACGAAAGGGCCCTTACCTCGTCACGGCACTTGCCGGGCCGCAGACAGGACGGCGATGTTACAGGCCGTCCCGGCGACGAACCCTCTGCGCGCTGTTCCCCGAGGAGCCGACCATGACCACCACAGCCGACGTGCAAACCCTTCCCCAGCGCCTCCTCGGCAAGACCGGCGAGCGCGTCCCCGTCCTCGGCCTGGGCACCGCCTGCGGAGGACTGGGCATGCCCGACGCCGAGGCGATCGAGCTCTACGAGGCGGCCATCGACCGCGGCGTAACCTACCTCGACACCGCCCCCGGGTACGAGCGCGCCCAGCGGCAACTCGGCCACGTGGTGCCCCGCCGCCGCGACGAGATCTTCCTGGTCACCAAGTCCCCCACCGCCGACGGCGCCGAAGCCGAACGCCTGCTGGAACAGAACCTGCGCGACCTCGGCACCGACGCCGTCGACCTGTGCTACGTCCACTCCCTCGGCAACTACGATCCCGACCAGGTCCTCGCCCCCGACGGCTCCCTCGCCGGCCTGCGCGAAGCCCAGAGGCGGGGACTGACGCGCTACGTCGGCTTCACCGCCCACCACAGGACCGGCAGCTCCGAGCGCGTCCTCCGGGAGGCGGAAGTCGACGTCATCATGGTCTCCCTCAACTTCGCCGACCACCACACCTACGGCTTCGACCGCACCGTGCTGCCCTTGGCCGCCGAGCGCGACGTCGGCGTGGCGGCCATGAAGGTCTACGGTGGCGCCGAGGCGATGGAGTACCACACGAAGGAGGGAGAGGACCAGCGCCCCTCCGCCCTTCAGGCCAGCGAGCCCGCCTTCGACCACGAACGCGCCCTGCGCTGGGCCCTCGGCCTGGCGGGAGTGAACGTCGCCGTCATCGGCATGTACTCGGAGGAGGAGCTGGACCGCAACATCGAGTGGGTGCGCCGCTGGCAGCCGCTGACGGCGGAGGAGGAGACGCAGCTGCTGGAGGAGGGCCGTCGCATCGCCCGCTCCTGGGGCGACCACTACGGGGATACCACATGACAAAGCCCATCGGGACATACACAGTCCGCATGTTGTGACGCTGTAGACTGAACGGTTACACTTGAGGGGCAACACCAGCGTTGAGTCTGGTTTGCCCGCAAGGAGGAGCCCCATTGAGCGCCAGAATCGACATTCCCAGAGACGAGATAGCTGCCTTTTGCCAGCGCCACCGCATCCGCCGTATGGCCCTGTTCGGCTCCGTGCTGCGCGACGACTTTTCGCCTGAGAGCGACGTGGACTTGCTCGTGGAATTCGAGCCAAACACGCGTATAGGCTACATCGGCTTGGCAGGGTTGGAGATTGAGCTGGGGAAAGTTCTGGGACGAAGGGCTGACTTGCACACCTTGGAAGGAGTTCGCAGCAGCCGCAACTGGCTCCTCCGGGACGAGATACTGGGTTCGAGAGAGGCGGTATATGAGCAGGCGCGATGATCAGATCAGCTTGGTGGACATGCTGAACCACGCACGGGAAGCGGTCGCCCTTTTGGGCGAGGCAGGCCCGGATGACCTCGCAGGAGATCGGATCCGGGAACTCGCACTACGGAAGTTGGTGGAGATCGTTGGAGAAGCGGCCAATCGCGTTTCGGAACAGACACGCCAGTCCCATCAGGCAATACCCTGGCCCCAGATTGCTGGAATGCGCAACCGGCTGATTCACGGCTACGATGACGTCAGTCTGGGTAGATTGTGCGATACCATCAAGGAGGACCTGCCTCCCCTCATTGACCAACTACAAGCCAGCGTCGGCGAACAGGAGTAGTGGTGCCGCTCCACAAGCCACCGGCTTGAGCACCGACCACCAAACCTACGGCTTCGACCGCACCGGTTGCCCCTGGCCGCCGAACGTAAGGTCGGCATGGCCGCCATGAAGGTCGACGGCGGCTCCGAGGCGATGGAGTACCACACCAAGGAGGACGAGGACGGGCGCCCAACCGCACTGTGGGCCAGCGCGCCCGCCTTCGACCACGAACGAGCCCTGCGCTGGGCCCTCGGACTGCCGGGCATCGGCATCGCCGTGATCGGCATGTACTCGGAAGAGGAGATGGACCGCAACATCGAGTGGGTGCGCCGCTGGCAGCCGCTGACGGCGGAGGAGGAGACGCAACTGCTGGAGGAGGGCCGCCGCCGGATCGCCCGCTCCTGGGGCGACCACCACGGGGACTTGGTGTGAGGATCTCCGATCTGCGGCGGCAGTCCGCGGAGAGCCGCGCCGACTTCGTCAGGGAAATCGCCGACGACGTGAGCCGGCGAATCCGCGAGGGGCTGGTGGCCGAGCCCGAGGCGCGGGAGCTGGCCGCGGGACTGCGCTTTCAGGCGGGACTGCTGATGCCCGAGAGGCTGGAGGCGTTCGACCGCATCTACGGAGCCCGCTTCGAGCGCCTGATCCGCCAGTTTCTGCGGGGGGAGGGCTGACCACCAAGGCGCCGGTCACCATGCCGTCGATTAGAGCGAAGACACTGCGGCACGACTGCGAGCTTCATCTTGTGGATCTCGCTTACGCGTCTTCCAGCATTCGCGCAGGAGGATGCGCAAGTCTCATGGTGTAGACTTGGCGATCAGCAAACAAGCATTTAGAAGAGCTTACACGGCGAAGCCGACCTTTGCTGCTGAGCAGGGAGCAGTGGCTCTTGATGGACTGGGACTGGGTTCGGTTATCGAATGGGCTGAACTTGACGCCAATCCTACTAACTGTGTCTACAAAGCAGTGTGTTGCGAAGGCAGCTACATTGTCAAGATCAAGTATCGAAGAGCTTTCTCTCTGGTAGTGGAACAGAGAATTACCACACTGCTACGAGAAACAACCACTCTGCCCGTCCCTGAGATTTGTGTATTGTGCGAGAGCACCGATGCCTTCGGACATCCTTATATGATTTCCAGTCTGCTCCCCGGTATTCAAGGGCGCGACTTCTTCGAGATGCCCGGCACCTGCGATGATCGGAGGTGTCGCCTGCTCGAGGAATTTGGCTCAGTGGTTGCAATCATCAATAACCAAGGAGTCTCGGACGGTCTGATACCGGTGCAGGATATGACCGAATGGCGAGAGGACATACGGGCAAAGCTCCTTGAAAATCAGGAGTTGGTAGCCGACCTGCCAGAAGATTGTCAAGCGAAGTTGCCCACTATCGAGGATCTTCTGGACAGAATAGATGTCGTGCCGGATCCGGGCCCGCAAGGGCTTCTATGGGGAGATGCCGCTATACACAATCTACTGGTTGATGATGACGGCCATATAGTCGGTATTCACGATTTTGAGAATGGAGCTACTGGCGACCTTCTACATGAACAACTGCACGTCGCAGCAGAGTTTAGCCGAGAGCCCCGAGAGATCTACGGTCGCGATCACTACCCGCAGATGTTCTGGTCCGGGTATGTGGAGGCAGGTGGAGTGCGGATAGAGCCAGACGAGACGTACCTCAGGGTCAGACAAGCCACAATGGGCGCCGGCCTATGCTGGTTCTGGGAAGTACTGGGTGTTTTCCACCCCAGAACGCCGCAATGGCTGGACGACTTGGAAGGCGCATTGAGGGGCCTTGTGGAATCCTGACCAACGCATCTGCCTGCGCCGAGGCGGCCCATCCCCTCAGAACGCCGTCGCCGAGACCGCCTTGGCGATCATCAGCGTCGCCGCGCAGAACATGCCCACCAGGGACATGCCCACGCCGAAGCCGACGGCCAGGACCATGGCGTACTGGCGCCACTGCTGGCGGCCGTAGCGCGGCCACAGGTAGTGCTTGGCCACGAGGGCGCCGATGACCTCGGTGAACATGGCGAAGAAGGTCGCCGCCCCGGCCGAGGCCACGCCCCGGATGAAGCCCCACACGAAGAACATGGGCATGCCGAAGAACCCGAGGATCGAGTAGAGGCCGAGGCCGAAGGCCAGGCCCACGACGATGATGGGCCACTTCACGCCGCCCGTGGGGTGGCGCAGGTCCTCGTCCACCTCGCCGTCGCCGTCGTCGTCCTTCTGGTTGAGTACCTCCTCGTCGGCGAGTCCGTCGAAGTCCTCGTCGCGGCCGTCGCCCGTCGACTTGGGGTCCTTCCAGTAGATCTGGAAGAACATGGGCGTCTCCACCGAGCTCTGGTAGAAGTCGCCGCGGAAGCCGGGATGGGTGTCCAGCTCGAAGAGGGTGATCAACTCGCGGTCGTGCCAGGCTTCCGGCAGGCGCACGCGCAGCATGGTCTCGGCGGCGGTCACCACGCCGGCGTCGTCGGGTGACAGCCTCAGGGGCCGCGGCAGGTCGGGGTTGATCTTGCTGTCGGGAGCCGGCTCCAGCAGGATCGGCATCTGACGGTCGGGGCCGGCTCCGGTGAAGTCGGTGTAGAAGTGGCCCGTCGCCGACCAGGGGCCGTAGCGGCGCAGCCCGGGGTTGGTGATCTCCACCTCGTCGGTGACGCGCACGCGCCAGTAGTAGAGGGAGCGGTCCTTCAGGTTGGCCGGACTCCACACCACTTCCCCGGCAGGCAGGACTTGCCCCTCCACCTCCTCCCCGGCCTGGTATGTGAGGCTGTACTGGGTCGCCGAGAACCGCACCGCTTCCTGGAAGGCGCGGGCCGGCCAGAAGGTCTGCACGTAGGGGTAGGCGTCGGAGGGGATCGGCGCCAGCTTCCACAGGAAGCTCCAGTACATCAGGCTGGCGCCGAGAACGATCGGCACCATGACCAGCTCCGCCTTCAGGAGGCTGGTGAAGCGCATCCCCGTGAGCTCGATGATGCGGAAGGTCTCGGCGTTGCCGCCGAAGTCGGCTCCCGCCAAGGGCACGAACCAGATCTCGACGCCGCGGTACCCGGTGAGGAAGACGATCGCCTCGTGCAGGTGCGGGATCTGCACGTTCTGCCCGATCAGCCCGTCGAGGCGGGCCGAGACGAAGGACATGATCGGCGCGTACACGAAGGCGATGAGGATGATCACCACCAGGATGGTGGTGGTGATCAGCGACGGGAAGAGGGTCTTGGCCAGGACGATGGGATAGGCGGAGGCGATGAAGAACAGGGTGAGGCAGATCCACACCGGGAAGTCGCCGCGGTTGAGGTGCTTCATGCAGTAGCCGCGGATGCGGGCGGGCTCGTTGCACTCCGGGTGCAGGCAGACATCCGGGTCGTGGCCGTGGGTTTTGGCGTGGGACTGGTCCTCGCGGTGGTCCCGGGTGCCGCGCACCACCTGCACCATGGAGATGACGGTGGTGGCGAAGATGACGCCCAGTCCGAAGGGCTGCCAGAAGTCGACGCCGGCGGTGATCTGGGTCTGCACGGCGCCCATGCCGGGCACCCAGTGGGGCATGAAACCGTAGTGATGGAGCAGGGGCGACAGGACGATGAAGGAGACGACGGCGGCGAAGGAGCCCATGACGCTCCAGAACGGCAGCAGCAGGCCGGCGAAGATCGGCGACAGGCTGAAGCTGATGGCGATCGGCGTCGCCCCGAGGTAGCGTCCCAGGACCGGCGTAAGGTCGGCGAAGGGGATGGGCAGGATCGACACCTTGACGCCGGCGAAGACCTCGGTGAGGGTGGGGATCGCCACGTACACGAACCCGAAGACGAGGCCGATCGACCCGCCCATGGTGAAGCAGGGCCACTTCCAGGTCTGTCTCTCCGAGCCGCTCTCCTCGGCCAGGGCCATCGCCCCGAGGGCGGCCTGGGGCGCCGTGGGGAAGGGCAGGCGCTCGCGGTCGGAGACCAGCCGGAAGAGGACGTACCCCGAGGTGAACCAGGTGATGCGGCCCACGAGGATGCCGAGCACCAGCAGGGCGATGGGCAGGGCCCAGTCCATGTGCAGGAAGGTGCGCTGCACGATCGCCTCGGAGTCGGGGGCCGGCGAGAACCACCCGTGGCCGAGCCACTTCAGGCCCACCAGTTTCTCGGTGAGGCCGAACTGGGCGGCTTCCGGCGAGCCGACGAAGTACTGGCGCCAGATCAGCTGCAGGAAGGTGCCGGTCTCGGCGCGCACGATCAGCTGCGACGCCACGTACGTGAGCAGGAAGATCTCCTGCCGCCTGAGGGTGGTGAAGGAGCGCTTGGCGATCTCCAGGAAGAGGATCACCGTCACCCACTGCGCCGCATCGCCGATGCCGATGCCGGTGACCAGACCCAGGTACATCTGCCCCGGCGTCATGATGAAGGCGATGAACAGCACCCCCACCAGCGTCTTGATGGTGTACCCGTGCTCGAAGCGCTCCGGCGCCTGCAGCAGATCCCGATACTCGTGGATCTCCTGGTACTGGCGCTCGCGCTTCGTTTGTCGGCGGTCCTCTGCCACTAAGCCACCTGTCTCGGGGCGGGATCACCCCACAAGAGTTTCGCGCCAGCGAAACTCGCAACAAAGCCGCGCAGCGGCTTTGCGATCTCCTGATATTGGCGCTCCCGCTTCGTCTGTCGGCGGTCCTCCGCCACTAAGCCACCTGTCTCACGACGCCACTTCTTCCGCCGGCTCGAGCTCCACCTCGCTCGCCGCCATGACCACCTCGCGGCAGTGGACGGCGTGCTCCTCCTGGATGTCGTGCTTCAGCGTCTGCCACACCAGGAACTGCTTCCGCAGCTCCAGCATGAAGCCGAGGTTGAGGCGCTGCCAGAACGCCACGGGCCCGCTGATGCGCTCGATGTAGAGGTCGATCTCGCAGATCCGCGGATGGTCGGTGGGCGCGATGGTGAATTGCAGGTACTGGCTCACCCCCATGTCGAAGGGCGCCAGCCACAGCAGCAACTGCACGGTGTGCACCTTGCCGCCGTCCCCTTCCTCCACCAGGACGCGGGTGCGCTCGGTGTACATGCGGCCCACCGACTCGTGGCCGTACGAGGTGAAGAAGGTGTGGAGGTAGCCGCACAGGGACTCCACGGCGTTGACGTTCACCGTGAAGGGGAAGGGGAAGCGCCAGATGTCGTCCACCGGATCGGGCAGCTGCCAGCGCCGCACCACATCGGGCACGGCCATCTGCGATGCCGTGCGCGCCGGATAGACGGTGGACAGCAACACGACGGCGATCACCAGCAGGGCCGAGCTGATCGCCGCGGTGGAGGAGTAGTTGAGGGAGACCCCGCCCAGCAGGTCGAGGGCGAGGAGCACCCGGCCCCCCGCCTGGCCGAGGACGTAGCCGATGACCACGCCGAGGACGCCGTAGACGCAGGACTCGGCGATGAAGAGGAAGGCGATGTGGACCGGCGCCAGGCCCACCGAGGAGTAGACGCCGATCTCGCGGAAGCGCTCGTACACGGCGCCCATCATGGTGTTGAGGACGATGAGGGCGGCGATGAGCATGGGGATGACGAGGGCCCCCAGACCCTCCACGCTGGTGGCGCCCATGCTGCTGTAGGCATAGGTCCTCAGCTCCCCCTCCTCGTCGGGCATGCCCACGAAGAGGCGGAAGGTCGCCCGCGTGAGGTACTCCTCGATCAGCTCGCGGCTCGGCACCTCCTCGTCGAAGGCGATGGCCACCGACATGAGCTCGGCCCCCAGGCTCTCCAGCCGGCCGTAGGGCATGACCGCCAGCCGCGCCGAGGGCAGGTGCTCGTAGCCGACGTCGATGTCGGCGTCGGCGAAGAAGTTGTTCATCATGAACATCTGGTCGAGGCCGGGCATGTTGAACTGCTCGAACTTCTCCTTTGCCGGCGTCAGGGGCTCGTTGTTCAGGTCGCGCACGTCCTCGAAGAGGTCCGGGTCGTAGATGCCCACGACCTTCCACCCCTGGCCGAAGACGCGCACCAGCGGCCCCTCCCCACGCTCCACCGCCTCCACCGAAACGCCGAGCTGCTCGGCCACCGGCGCCGCCAGGATGGTGCTGCTCTCCCCGGGGTCGTCGAACCAGCGGCCGGCGAGGAGGGCGCGGTCGATGCCCGTCACCTCGGTCTCCTCGGGGGTCAGGCCGAGGACGCCGAGGGCGGCCGCCTCCCGCCCCCGGTAGCGCATGGGGATGTAGCCCTCCTCCTCGAAGCCCATGGTCATCCAGGTCCGCGCCGCCACGGTGCCGGACCCGCCGAAGTGGGAGAACAGGTAGTCGTACACCGGCGGCTCCCAGGACCACCAGTGGATGTCGTGCATGAGGACGCCGCGGTAGAGGGGCTCCCAGTCCTTCTCGAAACCGACGAAGCGGATCGCCGGCTTGAAGGAGGTGAAGGAGAGGACGGTGAAGGTGAGCATGGTGATCGTCGTCAGCGTCAGGCCCGTGCGCAGGACGCGGCGGCGCATGTTGGAGATGCCGAGCATGAAGGCCACGTAGGCGGTGCCCGAGCGGCTGAGGTCGCCGCTGGCGGTGCCCGCCGCCCGCTGGCGCAGCTCGGTCATGTAGCTGTTGAACCGCGACATGACGAGGGTGATGACGAAGACGGCCATGACCATCACCATGAGGGCCAGGAGCACGATCACCGGGTGGGCCAGCTCGAAGGCCGGGTGCACCTGGGCGAGGATCATCCAGATGACCAGCATGATCACCGTGAACCAGGCGATCTGGCGGCGGATGTCGGGGGCCGCGAAGAGCAGGCGCTCGGCGAAGAACGCCGCCGGCACCAGCAGGGCGACGAAGAACACGAGGCCGAGGATGATGTCGTCCTGGGTGCCGCGCACGTCCGGGTAGGCGCGGTACTCCAGGCCGATCGCCTCGCGCACGTACTTGGCGTAGCGGTCCCAGTCGAGGGCGGCCATCGCCTCCTCGGCCTTCTCCAGGGCGGTGAGCGAGCGCTGGTGCAGGGCGTCGAGGCGCGGGTTCTCGATGGCGAACTGGCGCATGCGCTCCATGCGCACGTCGTCGAGGCGCCACATGTCCTTCGTCGACTGCAGGCTGGCGTACGGGATCAGGCGCCTCTGCGACAGGTCGAAGCCGGCCCCCTGGGCGGTGAGCTCGTCCACGGCGCCGGCGTTGTTGAGCAGCACCATCGACTTGTCCACCATGCGCAGCGGCTCCCCCGGCTCTCCGTAGAGGACCATCATGCGCTCGAGGTAGTCGCCCATGACGAAGCCGTACTGGCGGGGCACGGCGCCGCGGTCGTCGAGGACCTTCATGCTGCGGCTGGAGTTGCCGAAGGTGAAGTGGAAGCCGGCGTGGATGCGGTCGTGGATCTCGACGCTCTCGGCCTCGAAGAGGATCGTCGTCCACACCGTCTCGGCCTTGGTCAGGCCCTGCTCCCAGGCGCCGATCTTCTGGGCCCGCTCGCCGTGGTCGGTGGCGAAGGTGACCTCGCCGGTCTCCTTGTCGAGGAGGAAGCCGCGCACCCCGACCTTGCCCTTGGAGAGGCCCTTGACGGTGTAGTTGCCCTCGTCGTCGGCGAGGGCGATCCAGGGCCGCCACATGTCGGGGTAGTAGTCGTGGAGGATGACGACGGTGCCGTGGGGCACCGGATCCTCGGGGGTGGCGGAGCGCCTCGGCAGCAGCCGCAGCCGGCCGTCGATGGCGACGCGGCGGTCGGGCAGGTTGCGGTCGTGGGCGGGGCCGAGCTTCTCCCACTCGGGGCCGAAGAGGCCGGGGTCGGCCAGGGCCCGGGTGAGGACCTCGTTGATCATCTCGCTCTGGCGCTGCACGTTGCCGAAGTCGACCCGGTCCGGCCGGTCCAGGGGGCTGTCGAGGACCGCGCGGCGGTCGGTGGTGGTCACCAGGTTGAGGGTCACCAGGCCCACGTCGCGCGCGATCCGGCCGTCCTCGATGAAGACGTCGTCGTCGAGGTAGCTGTCCCACGACAGACCCTTGATGGGGCTGACGAGGTTGACGAGACCGTTGGGCTCCCGCCCCAGCGCCGCGGCGGCCTCGTCGGCGTGGCGCGAGAAGCTGCGCCCGAGGGAGACGAAGAACCGGCGGTGGGCGGAGAGGCGGGCGCTGTGCACCAGACCGACCTGGTCGGACTGGCTCGACAGGTCGAGGGCCAGGAAGAGATCGATGTCGAGGCTGTCCGGCTCCAGGCGGATGCCGAGGGAGTCGGGCTTGATGCGCCGGCGCTTGAGCTGCGCCGTGAGACGTTCCAGGTCGACGGACTCGAGGACCGGCCCGCCCCCCGAGTCGCCCAGCCGCACCCCCAGGGTGTCGAGAGGGATGCCGAGGTCGGCCGTCTGCCGCACCAGCTTGTCCACCTTCAGCGAGTCGGCGACGAAGCGCTTGGGCATGCGGTTGCGGAACAGGGGCAGCCGGCGCGCGTGCCGGTCGAGGAACTGGAACAGCCCCTGGTCGCCCTGGAAGTGCGAGCCCGTGGCCACCAGCACCACCGAGCGCGCCGGCGGTTGGTCGCGCAGGTGGCGGGCCAACTCCAGAAGGGCGGCGACGCCGCAGGCGGCCTCGGCGGCGGGCGCGTCCGAGGGCACTACCGAGAGGCCGTCGTAGTAGGCGTGGACGGCTACCAGCTCCTCCGAAAGCTCCGGGTCGACGCCGGGCACGCGGCCCCAGATCGCCCAGGTGGTGTGGCTCTCGAAGTCCATGCGCGCCCGAAGGCGCACCGGCAGCTCCCCCTCGCCGAGACGCTGGCGCAGGCCCAGGGCCGCCTGCCGTCCGAGCCAGAACCGGGGCACGTCGACGGGGGTCCAGCTCCACTTGGTGCGCGACTCGAAGTTCGTCGTCTCCTCGGGCTCGACGAAGACGATCGCCCCGGCGCCGAGGGCGGCGGCGTTCTTCCAGTTCGTCCAGGTGTTGTACTCCATCAGGACGACGGCGCCGTCCATGACGTGTCCGTTGAAGTCGGCGTGCTCCCCGGCGCCGCCGTAGAACAGGTGTCCGCGCCGGCCCTCCGGTCCGAGGGTGTTGGTGCGCACGAGATTCGGCCACAGCGACTGCAGCGGGATCGTCTCCAGCACGCCGCCGCCCTCGTCGAGCAGCTCCATGGAAGCGCCGTGGTCCATGGGAACGACGATGTCGTAGGGCTCGCGCTGCACCTCCCGCACGCCAGCGGCCTTCAGCTCCCGCTCCACGAAGTCGGCGGCGAAGCGGTCCCCCGGGTAGCCGGCGATCCGCGACCCGTGGGAGGAGAGCTGGCGGATGGTGTGGGCGATGCGGCCGAAGGCGTCGTCCTCGGGGGCCTGCTCGACTTGCGCGGGGGCCGGCGATGCGGCAGCCGGCGTCGATTCAGCGGGGGCCGGCGGCGCGGCGGCCGGCGCGGCTTCCGCGGAGGATGTCACCGGGGAAGCCAGGACCGGCGATGAGAGGGCCAGGGCCAGCGCCGGCAGGAGCGGCCGCCAGGAGGCGCCGCGAAGACGGGCGGTGCTTCTCATGCCTCGCCCGTGCGCCTGCGGAAGAAGGCGTCCCAGTCGCGGGTCGGCTCGAAGCCGAGGATGCGGCGCGCCTTCTCCCACGTGTAGGTCCCGGGGCCGCGGTACGAGAGCACGGGGAAGCACTGGAAGTCGTCGGGGATCGACTCCGCCTCCAGGGCCAGCCTGCAGATGTGGTGGAGATCTTCCCAGACCACGGTGAAGGGGGGCGCCGCCCGCGGCCCGTCCGCCGGCTCCGGCGCCGGCCCCAGGCCGTTGAAGACGAAGTAGGCGGTCTGGATGCCGTGGGCCTGGGCGAAGACCCGGCAGATCTCGGCGCTCAGCCACTTGGAGAGCATGTAGAGGCTGCTGCCCGGCGTGGCGGGCGCGTCGTCGACGCCGAAGTCGTGATCGTAGGCGTAGCGCAACCCCTGGGGGCCGGAGTGGATGACCTTGCCGATCCCCAGCTCGGCGGCGGCCTTCATCACGTGCCAGGCGCCGGCGGTGTTGACGTCGTAGCTGTCCACCGCATGGTCGCGGACGACGGTGAAGTTCATGATCGCCTCCATCCCCCGCGCCGCCTCCAGGACCTGCTCGTAGCAGCGCACGTCGACGTGCTCGATGGGGAGGCCCGCCGGGTGGGGCTTCACGTCGGTGAGGCGCAGGTCGTAGTCCTTCTCCAGGCCCGGCGCGAGATCGGGCCCCACCAGGCCGGAGGCGCCCAGGAGGAGGACCTTCTTCTTCATGCGCCGGCCGCCGCCGCCCACTGGCGGCGGAAGTCGTGCCGCGGCTCGAAGCCCATCCCGCGCATGCCGTCGAGGAGGAACTTCGGGTGCGGCGGCTGGTGGCAGACGTGCCGCACCTGCCAGCGCCCGATCCAGTTGCGGGCGCCCGCGTGGTCGCGGCCCAGGGCCAGCCCGACGGCGGCGGCCGCATCCCGCGGGTCGAGCCAGCTGAGGTCCGGCTCGCTGCCCGCCGCGACTTGGTCCTCGCGGACCAGGCGTCCCAGCCGCAGCACGGTGACGCCGAGGGCGTAGTCGCGGGCGAACTCGCGGGTGACCTGCTCGGCCAGGTGGTACGCCAGCCGCTTCATGGCGGTCCCCGGCCGCGGCCGGTGCTGGTCGGAGACGTACACGTCGTCCGGCACCTCGTGGAAGACCTCCAGGGAGCTGCAGTAGACGAGGCGGCGGACGCCGGCTTCGACGGCGGCTTGCAGCAGGACGCTGGTCCCCCGCGTGGCGCGGTCGAGGAGGGCGCGCTCGCCCTCGCAGGAGTCGGCGGGAGGAAGGGCGGGGGGACCGGCGGGACCCGTGTGGACGATGGCGTCGACGCCGCTCACGGCGTTGCCGGCGCCTTCGGGGTCGTGGAGATCGGCGTCGACGATGTCGATGCCGGAGGGGCCCGGTGCTTCGGAGTCCGGGTGCCGGGCGACCCGGAGGCGGTGTTCCCCGGAGAGCCTACGGAGGAGGATGGTTCCCATGCGGCTCGTACCCTCGGATACAAGAATCCGCATGTGTGGAACGGCTCCTGGGGCCCGCCGGAGGCTCGCGCTCGGGCGGCGGGCGGGATGAGGGGGAAGGGCTGCCGGCAGAGTGAGTTACGCTTGCAGCGGGCAACCTATCGACGCCCCGGAGAGGCGTCAAGTTGAGGCGCCGGGACAGCCGCGGGCCCCGGGGAGTCCCAGGGCGCGGGTCCCGGGCCTAGGCGCAGAAGTTCAGGGCCGTGGCCGCATACACCCGCGCCACCCGCACCAGCTCCGCCACCGGGACCCGCTCCTCCGTTGTGTGGGCGCCGGTCGCCGCCGGACCGTGGGTGATGGCGGGGATCCCGGCCTGGGCGCAGAAGCGGTTGCCGTCGTCGAGGAAGGGCTTGTCCGCCCAGGCCAGGGCGGCGCCGTTGACGCCCGTGACCGCAGCCTGGAAAGCCTCCACGAGCGGGTCCTCCCGCCGCAGTTCGAAGGCCTCCCCCACGATCTGGAAGTCCACGGTCGCCTCGGCGCCGAAGCGGGAGGCCACGGACGCGGCCAGGGCCGTAAGCTCCTCGCGGGCCTCCTCTCCCCGGCCCTGGGTGACCCACCGGCGCGTGCCCCGAAGCCGGCAGGAGACCGGCGCCTGGTTGAAGATCTCCCCCGACTCGAGCTGGCCGACGAAGGCGGAATCGCGGCCGCTGACCTCGTGGCGGATGCGGCCCAGGCGCGCGTCGAGGTCCTTCAGCTCCCCCACCAGGGCGGCCCCGGCGGCGACCACGTCCGGCGTCTCCGGGGGCCGCAGGACCTCGTGCACCGCCTCCCCCGGGCGGGTCACGCGGATGTCGAAGACCCCCATGCCGCGGCCGGCCCCCGGCAGGCGGTCGGCCAGGTACTCGGGCAGGAGCACGCCGTCGCCCACGTATCCCTCGCGGATGAGGGCCTGCAACTGCCGGCCGTCGCCCCAGGGCGCCTCGTGGTGGTCGTGGGCGGTGAGCAGGATCCCGCCGGCCCGCAGAGCGCCGGAGTCGCGCAGGGCTCGCATCGCCTCCGCGGCGGCGGCGATGCCTCCTTTCATGTCCGACGCCCCCGAGCCGGTGAGCACACCGTCGCGGACGGCCGGCGGCTGGAACGGCAGATGCACGGTATCCAGATGTCCGTTGAACTGCAGCCAGCGCCCCGGGGCGCCGCTGTCGAGACGGGCGACCACGGCGGGCGACTCGGGCCAGTCGGCGTCGGGCCGCTCCACCTCGAAGCCATCCGCCCGCAACCGCCGCTCCAGCCGGTCCGCCGCTTCACGGGCGGATCTCGTGGGGCTGGGCGCGGCGACAAGGTCCACGGCGGTCTCCATCAGGCGGGCCTCGTCGACGGCCGCTGCCGCCGCCTGGTGATCCTCGCCGCCAGTCATCTCTCTCTCCTCAACACGGGTCCTCCCCCTTTCACCATCACGGGAACTTTGGTAGTCTAAAGCTCCCCATGCGACCCACACCACCACCCTACCGCATCATCTACAACTGGGACGGGGCCCCTCACGGGTACGACGAGGTCCCCCAGTCGATGGAGTCCTTCCTGGAGCGCGTGTACGCGCCCCTGGAACAGACCCAGGTGGGCGCCCTGTTCTGGTGCGTCGGCGAGCACGCCGCGCGCTGGCCCTCCGATGTCCTCGAGCAGCTCGGCGACATCCACGGCCGGCGCTACGAAGGCGCCTGGCCGCTGGCGCACACCGAGAACATCCGCCTCATGCTGGAGCGCGGCGAGGACCCGCAGGCGGCGCTCATCGAGCGCGGCCACGGCCTGGGGCTGCAGGTCTACGCCTCGGTGCGCATGAACGACAACCACTTCAACGGCGCCCAGATCGCCGACCTGCCCACTCTGCACCACACCGAGCTGACCGAGCTGCGGCGCCGCCACCCCGAGTGGCTCCTCGGCGACCGCACCTCCGAGTGGTTCGCCCTCTCCTGGGACATGTCGGTCCCCGAGGTCCGCCGCCACCGCCTCGACCACATCCGCGAGGTCTGCGAGCGCTACGACTGGGACGGCGTCGAGCTGGACTGGCAGCGGCACCCCTTCCACCTGCCCGACGACGACGCCTTCCGCCTGCGCTACGTCCTCACCGACCTGCAGAGGGCCGCGCGCCGCTGCGCTGACGAGATCGGCCGCAAACGCGGCCGTCCGCTCTTCGTCGCCGTGCGCGTGGCCGCCAACCTGCACATGTGCGAGCAGATCGGCTACGACCTGCCCGCCTGGCTGGAGGAGGGCCTGGTGGACCTCGTCATTCCCGCCGGCGGCTCGGGCACCGACGACGACGTGGACGTGGCCGGCTTCACCGAACTCTGCCGGCCCCATGGCGTGGCCGTGTACCCGGGCTTCGACGGCGGCCTCCCCGGCCCCTGGGTCGGCCCCGAGCCGGCGGACGACAAGGACCGCCTGAGGACCCGCGCCATCGCCGCCCGGCACTGGGACCACGGCGCCGACGGGATCTACGCCTTCAACTGGCACGCGGGCCGGGAGAACCGCCGCGAGTTGCTCACCCAGGTCGGCCGCCCCGAGAGTCTGGCCGCCACCGACAAGGTCCATGCCGCCACCCACAGGGTCCTGCAGCACGAGGGCCCGTGGCGCGGCGCCTCCCGCAACGACCGCGTGCGCGGCACGGTCCCTGTGGCCCTCAGGGAGACGATCACCGAATCCGGCCCGGTGATCCCCCTCGACGTGGCCGACGACTTCGAGACCCACCCGCCCCGCGCCCTGGAGCTGCGCCTCCACCTGAGCGACTGGGCCCGGGGCGACGAGGTGGCCGTGCGCTGGGACGGCGCAGAGTTGCCGGCGGCCACGGTGACCTACGACACCACCGGCGACCGCCACGGGCTCTCGGGGGTGCACGCCGCCGCATGGGTGCGATTCGCACTGGCCCCCAGCCAGGTGAAGAGCGGGCGGCACGCGGTCGAGGTGGTTCTGCGGCAGCGGCACCCGCAACTGGCGAGCGATCTCGTTTTGACCGACGTGGAGCTGGTGGTGGCCTACTCCGAAGCCCTGGCGGGCACCCTGCTGGACGCCGGCTCTCCCTGATCCCCGGGCGCCTGGCGCCCGGGACCCGTTGCGGCCGCTTCTCGCCGGTGGACGAATCACGGCGCTGAAGCGCCTCGTCCCTTCGCCCCGTCCATCTACGAATCTCCCCGTGCGTGGCCGGCACTTGGCGAGCCCTGCCGCCGCACCTTCGCCATGGCCCGTCACTTCGGTCAGCCGATCCGTAAGGCAACCGGAGCTTTTGGGTCCATGAGCCGAAGCCGCGGCGCATCTGTGCGGCCGATGTCCGCGACCGGGTGGTGCATCACGCGATTGTCCGCGTGTTGGACCCGCTTCTCTATTGACGAAATAGACAGAATAGACTATGTTGCTCTGCTTTCGGGTTCATCAGGAGAGACTCATGCTGCAAACGAAGAGGCAAGACGTGAGGGCGTTGGCCGTCGTGGTGCAGGATGTCGCGAAAAACCTCAGCCCCCATGCGGTCACCACCCTAGTCGCACACCCCGACGCCGTGCAGTCCGCTCTGGCAGTGGCGGCCGATGCCCTCGCGGCACGAGAGGCGGGCGCGAACATCGAGATAGTCCGGGGCGCCAAGCCGCGCTTGGTCGCGACGCGAGAGGCCGACCAACACATCGCCGCGCATACCCAACCCGGAAAGCAGGAAGAATTACTCACCTCGCAAGAACTCGCCAACCGCGCCGGTCTCAAGACCCGCCAATCCGTTCACGACTGGCTGAAAAAAGGGCGCATCATAGGCTGGCAGGGAGCCAAGCGCGGCTTTGTTTTTCCCGCCGCCCAGTTCGACGACCGCGGCCAGCCTCTCGACGGACTAGATCGCATCGCCGCGCATTTCGATAACGGTTATGCCGCGTGGGTCTGGCTGACAACGCCGCGTACCGCCCTCGATGGGAGGACGCCCCTGGCCCTTCTTCGCAAAGGTGAACTTGACCAAGTGGCGGCGGCCGTTGCCGGAGACATCCAAGGCGACTTTGCGTGAGCTCGATGGACCAATCCAGATTGGTGCCCCTACGGCAGTCGCTCACGACTCAAACCAGGCCGCAGGCCGGGCACTGTCAGCCGCTGCTTTCGCCGGAGTACCGGAAGCCGATGGTTTCTTGTTTCAGTCCCGGTTCACGGGGCAGCTCTGTATAGCGACGTTTGACCGGGCGATCGGCAAGCTGGATGCGCTGGAGATCACTCCCCTGATTGAGAACGTCGATTTCATCGATGCCCTAAGAGACTACGACATCCAGCTTACGACGCCACCTGAGTGAACAGTGCCAGTGATGCGACAGCTTTCCTTACGAGAAGCGTTGACCTAGGCCCGTACATTTGCCGATCTGAGACCCGTTGCGCCCTCCTCTCCATTGAAGATCACCGCCCTCGAGCTGACCCCGGTGCGAACGCACCGCGAGATGGGACGCCGCGCCCCGAGCGATCCGGAGCCGGCCGAGTCCCGCCACGTGGTCGTGCAGCTGCACACCGACGCGGGCGTCACCGGCCTCGGCGAGATGTCGGACGTCCCCTGGGAGCTGGACGCCGGGTCCGCCGCCCGCCTGCAGGCCGCCCTGGAGCCGCTGCTGGTCGGCGCCGACGCCGGGCGCCGGGGCCCGCTGCTGGAGGAGCTGTCGCGCCGGCCCTGGGAGCACCAGGTCCTGTGCGGCATCGACATGGCCGTCCACGACGCCGTGGCGCGCAAGCTCGGAGTGTCCCTGGCCGCCCTCCTCGGGGGCGCCTTCCGCGACCGCGTCCCCTTCGCCTATCCCCTCGCCCCCTGCCGCGACGAGGCCGACGTGGCGGCCAACCTCGACCGCATCGAGCGCCGCCTCGGCGAGGGGCACTCCGCCTTCCGCTACTACTTCGGCATCGACCTGGAGCGGGACGAGAGCCTCCTCGACCGCGCCCGTGCCCGCTGGGGCGACAGCATGAAGCTGACCGCCCTCGACGCCAGCGGCCGCTTCTCGCCCGACGAGGCCGTGGCTGCGCTGAAACGCCTGGCGCCCTTCGCCCCGGACGTCTTCGAGTCCCCTGTGCGCGGCCGGCACCACGCGCCGGCGGAGCACTTCCTCGCGGTCAAGAGCGAGATCGACGTGCCGATCTCCGAGCACACGGCCGACGAAGCCTCGGCCCTGCGGATGGCTCGGTCCGGGGCCGTGGATGTCTTCAACACCGGCCTCGGGTACGCCGGCATCGAGCCCTGCCGCCGCACCTTCGCCATGGCCCGCCAGTTCGGTCTGAAGACGCTCATGGGGAGCACCGTGGAGATGTCGATCGGCACGGCCGCGAGGGTTCAGGTGGCGGCGGCCACGGCGAACCTCGATCTCGGATGCTACATGGCGGGACCCCTCGTGTACCACGAGGACGTCACCGTGGAGCCGGTCCGCTACGAGGAGGGGCAGGTGCTGGTGCCCGACGGCCCGGGGCTGGGCGTCGAGCTGGATCCGGGGAAGCTGCGGTCACTGCGGATCTGAGGGGAAGCGCAGTCCCTTCAGTCATCGCCTGCATGGAACTGCGTCGACCGAAGCGATGACCACAGTTCCTTTGCCGCCCTCCTTCCGTGCTCGTAGCTTGCTCATGTCAGGCTCCTTTGGTTACCGGATGAACGAGTCAGCAGTCCGGCTCCGTATCGAGCCACTGGATGAAGGTGGCTATCTGGCCACGAGTCCCGATGTCCCGGGCCTGGTTGCGGAAGGACGCAGCGTCACCGAGGCCGCCGAGATTGCGCAAGGTCTCGTACGCAAAATCGCAGAGTCGTGCCTTGAGCACGGGGACCCGCTCCCTGGTGCATTGGCCACGCTTCCGGAGGGCCACGCCTCAATTGACCTGATGGTACCTGTCAGTATGCCGTAGTGGGACGGCTCTCCGGGTTGGCCTGACCGGACCTACCCCAGTATCTCCACCGTCGCCGCCAGAAGCACCTCCCCCTTCATCAGCTGGCACTTCGCCTCGCCGATCGTCCCGTCGACGATCTGGCCGCGGGCGCGCAGCACCTCCTCCATGCGGTCGAAGGCGGGGGTGTGGCCCATCATCTCCGTCAGGCGGATCTCCATCTCCCGGTGCTCGGGATGGTTCAGCACCACCACCCCGGGTGTCTCCGGCGAGAACCTCCCGTGGCGGTCGGCGCCGGCGTAGTCCTCGCCGATGTGGATCGACGAGTTCGAGGATTGACTCACCCCGAGTAGGAAGATGTAACCCCCCTTCTTGATGAGGCGGTCCAGGGCGCAGTCCCTGCCGAGGGCGCCGCGCTCCAGATCGTCCTCCACCAGGCTCTCGGCGTCGGGGCCGATGGCGGTCACCGCGTGGGTCGGGTGGAGACTCCGCACCGCCCCGGGGAACCGCCTCGCCGCTTCGGTGACGGCCCCGTTGAGCGAGGGCGACTCCAGGGGATCGAAGTACTCGCAGCTGCTGTGGGTGAAGGTCGGCACCATCAGGGTGCCTTCGGGCCCCAGGACGTCCAGGAAGGCCTGCACCACCGTTGCGGCTCCACCCTCGACGTGTCCCATGCTCGACAGCGAGCTGTGGACCATCACCCGGTCGCCGGCCTTGAGGCCCATGCTCTTCAGGCTTCTTGCGATGTCGGCTCGCGTGACGTTCATCGGTCCCACACGCCGTAGTCGACGACCAGCTCCACGTCCTCGATCCCCACCTTGCTGCGCAGGTCCGAGGGCCGCTCCAGCAGGCCGACCTCCAGACGGTTGGTCCCCTGCCGCAGGGCCTTCCGGTCGACCTCGATCTCCAGCCACATCCCGGTGTAGGGCGCCACCGCCTGCATGGGGCTGCGCCTCGCCCCGTCGAGGGAGACCGCTTCCCCGTTGAGGCGGACCTCCAGCCGGTCGTCCCGCACCAGGTCGTTGAAGCACAGGCGCAGGCGGGTGGAGTTGATGCGGGCGTTGCCCTCCACGTCGTCGGCGATGGTCAGGGGGATCTCGTGCATGCGGCCGAGGTCGAGGGCGGGATCGATCGACACCGGCAGGTGGGAGGGGTAGTCGACGCCCTGCACGTGCTCCACGTCGGTGCGGCGCCGCAGGAAGTAGTGCTTGTCGCCCTCGGCGATCTGCTCGGGCGTCGACAGCTGGCCGAGGATGGAACGCTCCTGGTCGCCCAGGGGCCAGGACATGAACCAGGTGTAAAGGCCGTCCACCCCGAGGCGCCAGGCGTTGGCCGCCGCCGCCCGGAACATCGACGGCGTCGGGTATTGCCGGGCGTTGAAGCGGCGGCTCTCGTCGGCGTAGTAGGGGTGCAGCATGTAGTACACGGAGACGTCCCGTTCGTGGGCCGCCTCCACGAGCCACTCCACCGGCATGGCGGAGTCGAGGATCATGTGGGCGTATACCATGGGCACGAGGTAGTCCACCAGGCCCTCCTCGAGCCAGCGCTCCACCTCGAGGCCGGTCTTGTGGTTGACCTCCGCCGTCGGGTAGACCCGCGCGCCGACGAGGCCGGCGTCCTTCCCGGGGCGGCTGCGCGCGGCTTCGGACGCGTGCCGGAGCCACTCCGTCATCACCGGGCCCAGGCCCTCCGCCTCCTCCTGCGGGAACCAGAAGGCGGTGCCGCCGGGGGCGGCGGCGAAGTCCAGCTCCACACCCTCGGTGTCGTAGTCGGCGGCCAGCTCGGTGACGCCGCGCAGCATGAACTCCCGCACGTCTTCCCGGGCCATGCCCGGGCCCCCTTCCCGGGGCGAGACCTCCTTGGGCAGGCCGGCGTAGGCGCCCATGCGCAGGGAGGCGATGAAGTCCATGCCGCGGTCGTGGGCGCGGTCGACGAGGACCTGCAGCGGGTCGAGGCCGCGGTCGATGAGGCTCTGCATGTTGTGCCACACCCGCCAGTAGGCGCACTGCTCGAAGCCGCCCTGCATGTCCTGGCCGAAGGGCAGGCCCACCTTGGACGGGTAGAACCAGCCGTCGTCGCGGGCCATGCCGTAGACGAAGGTGTCGACGCCGGTGTCGGCGATCTCGTCGACGGGGGCCCAGGCGTCCTCCAGGCGCATGGGCGGCTCGTGGACGAAGAGGTAGTAGTGGCGCGCGTCGTTGAAGTAGATGGTGCGGCGCTGGCGCATTGGAGCCTCCTTCAGGTGACGCCCGTGTTCCAGGGGCCCAGGTCGAGGTCGACGAAGCCGCGGTGGAAGTGGCGGCCCATGAGATAGTGGACCTCCAGCTCCACGTCGCGCAGGCTCAGGGGCGGGATCACCTTCGGCTCGCGCTTCACCAGCTCCACCTCGATCTCGTTGGCCCCCCGCCGCGGCCAGTGGTCGGGCCCGAGGCGGTAGATGAACCAGTAGCAGGTGCCGGTGCGGTATCGCGGCCCCCCCATGCGGTACGACTCGTTGATGGTGCGCAGGCCCTCGGCGGGCAGCTCGCGGCCGTTGAGGCGCATGCGCACCTCGTCGGTCTCGGTGGCGCTGAGCAGGCGCAGGCGCAGGATCACCTCGTGGACGCGGCCGTCGGCGTGCCAGCGCGGCAGGTCGTCGGAGACCTGGAGAGGGATGCGCAGCGGCTCTCCCTCGATCAGCTCCGCCGGCAGCGGGCAGCGGGCCCCCGGCTCCAGCTCGGGGTTGGGGTAGCGGTGCGTGCCGGTGGGCACGTAGTAGTACTTGTCCTTCGGCGCCATGATCTCCGGGTGGGGCAGCTCGCGCAGCTTCTCGTAGAAGTCGGCCTTGTAGGGCCAGCAGCCGAACCAGTGCCCGAGGTAGAGGCCGTGGACGCCCTGCTCCCAGTAGTTGTTGGCGCAGGCGCGGATCATCTCGATCGGCGCCTGGTTGAGCCGGTCGGAGTCGACCAGGCTCTGCACCGTGGCCATGACGTGCACCTCCCCGCCTTCGGCCTCGCTCACCAGCTCCCGGTAGTCGGCGTTGCAGTCGACCAGCTCGGGCCCGTGGAAGGTCTGGCCGATGACGATGTCCACCAGGCCCTCCCGCATCCAGCCGGCCAGGTCGAGGCCGATGTCGTAACAGCCCTGCAGACTGGTGGGCACGCGCACGGCCAGGCGCCGGCCCTCGCCGCTGCCGCGCACGGTCTCGGAGACCTGGCGGACCCAGTCCGTCATCACCTGCCGCCCGTCGGCGACCTCGTCCGGGTGGAAGTAGTAGGGCTGGTAGTTGAGCTGCAGCTCGAAGCCGTCCACCGGGTAGTCCCGCACCGCCTCCTCGACGAGGGCGAAGCGCTCCCGGCGCACCTCCTCGTGGGCGAAGTCGAGGCAGTTGTGGCCTCTCCACGACTCGTCGACGCCGCTCTTGGCGCCGATCTCCAGGTGGGCGTTGTCGAAGCGGAAGTCGGAGCAGCGCACGTCCTCCTCGCGCGGCCCCCTCCCCTGCTGCACCAGCAGCGTCGGGTACACGGGCAGACCCTTGGCGCGGGCGCGCTCGCAGATCACCCGCATGGGGTCGTCGCCGCTGTCGATCAGGTGGCGGGCGTTCTGGTGGGCGCGCCGGAAGATCAGGTGCGGCCAGCGATCGACGTTGTGGCCCCACAGCTCCCCGACCTTGGTGTCGTGGAGCACGGTGCGCCCGTCGCCGAGGCAGAACATGATGGCGTCCACGGGCGTGCCGACGAGCTCGTCCACCCCCTGCTCGAACTCGGCGCGCTGCATGGGGGGCTCGTACATGTAGATCAGCGGGTGGCGGCCGTCGTGGTAGAAGGCCAGCCGGGGCAGCTCGGTTGTCATGGCGTCCTCAGGTCCAGTTGCGGGGATCGGGAACGGCGACCCAGGTCGATCCTTCGGCGATCGACTGCTGGCTCGCCAGGCCGGGAAGGGTCATGTCCATGGCGGCGTCGATGCCGACGGCCGGCTCTGTCTCGCCGCAGATGGCGGCGACGAAGTCCTGCACCTCCCAGTAGTCGCCGCCGCCGTGGCCGGCCTGCAGCGCCTCCGGGGGCGGGCTCTTCCAGAAGTCGGGCAGGAACTCCTCCTCCAGGGCCGCCAGGGGCTCCCACCTCTGCTCCTCGCCGCGGGAGCGCAGCCACACCTTGGGCTCGGCCTCGTGGCCGTCGCCGGACTCGTAGGCGCCGTCGGTGCCCTGCAGGGCGTAGCGGGCCGTGTGGTGGGGCCGGTCGGAGAGCATGTCGACGCGGATCTGCACGAGGCCGCCGCTGACCATGCGGCACATCATGGTCACCGAGTCCTCCATCTCGTAGCGGTCGCCCCGGGGGTCGAGGTAGTGGTGGCCGGTGCCGGCGGCAGAGACGGCGGCGACGCGGTCGGGGCGCGGGGCCCCGGCGTTGAACCACTGGTACACCGGGCCGAGGCTGTGGGTCGGGTAGGTGCAGCCGTTGACGCCGGTCTGCCAGCGCCGGCGCCAGGGTGTCGCCTCGTTGAGCCCGCGGAGCTGGTGGATGTAGGCGCCCTCGCCGTAGTAGGGGTCGCCGAAGAGCCCCCGCCGGGCCAGCTCGCGCACGAGGACGTTGGGCTTCATGTAGGTGAAGTTCTCGGCCATCATGTAGGTGGCCCCGCTGCGGCGGGCGGCGCGCACCAGGTCGCGGCACTCCTCGATGGAGACCCCGGCGGTGACCTCGCTCAGCACGTGGATCTCGCGCTCGAGGGCGAGGATCGCCTGGGGCGCGTGCCACTGCATGGGGGTGCCGATGATGACGGCGTCCACGGCGCCGGAGTCGAGCAGCTCTCCGGCGTCGGTGAAGGTGTGCTCCACGCCGAGCTCGGCGGCGTTCGCCCGGAGCGGCTCGAGGCGCACGTCGCAGAGGGCGGTCAGCTCGGTGGCCGGGTTCGCCCGCAGGGCCTGCACGAAGCTGTTGCCGCGGCCGGCGGCGCCGATGATGCCGAAACGGATCTCCGCCATCACTCCTGGTCCCAGGGAAGGGGCACGCCGAGGCGGGCGCCGGCGCCGCGCACCGACTCCTGCTCCGGCGGCCCGAAGGGGATGCCCTCGCGGCGGTAGCGCTCGAAGCGCTCGGCCTCGACGGCGCCGGGCAGCAGGGCGCGGTCGTGACCGGGGAAGGGCTCGTACGTGGCGGCCACGTCGCGGACCATGCGGTCCACCTCGGCGCGGAAGGCCTCCTCCGAGACCGCCGAGCCCACGTGGATGGCCAGGATCGTGCCGCCGCTGGTGGCCTTCGGCCAGCGTTCAGCCGTGGCCGGGTCGGTCTGGGTGATCCCGGCGAGGCCGCCGCCCATGAGGGCGGCCACCGCGGTGTAGCCGACGCTCTTGAAGAAGGCCGCCGGGATCAGGGGGATCAGGGCGTCGAACTCCGCCCCCTTCTGGTAGTCGGCGAGGATGCGGGTGGCCGCGTCGAGAACGACCCCCGGCGTCTCTCCCCCCGGAAGGGCGAAGCAGATGGGCGGGTTGCCGTAGTAGGCCAGCTGCGGCTTGGGGTCGGCGGCGGCGGCGTTGCCGAGCCCCCGCGGTCCCTGCGCCGAGAACCCGATGCAGCCGGCGGCCGCGGCCCGGCGGCAGTAGTGGCCGGCGGAGCCGTAGTGGCCGATGGAGCGCACCGTGGCCATGCCCAGGCCCAGCTCCCGCGCCCGGGCGACGGCCATGTCGGTCGCCTCCAGCATCGGCACGTATCCCAGGCCGCCGTCGCCGTCGAGGGCGGCCACGGCCGGGGTCTCGTGGATGACCGAGGCCCGCGGGGCGGGGTTGAGCAGACCCGCCTCCAGGGAGGCGCAGTATCCGTCGAGGGCGCGGCAGCCGTGGCTGCGGACGCCGCGCAGGTCGGAGTCGACGAGAAGCCGGGCCACGGCGCGCGCCTGGGCGGGAGGCGATCCGGCCTTCTCGAAGCAGGCCGAGGCAAAGCTCAGCAGCCGCTCCTCGCGCACGTTGACGGCCGTCTCCGGCGGCCGGTTCACGGCCTCTCCCTCCTTGCCCCGCCCCGGCGGCCGGAGCTACCTTGCCCCGCTCCCATTTCTCACCTGAGACCGAGCTGGATCCGAATGAAACTCGACGTCGTGGAGCTGACGAAAGAGCTCGTAAGCTACAGATCCGAGAGCCGCCTGAGCAACGTCCCGGTCACCGAGCGGATCGCGGCGATTCTGGAGTCGCTGGGGTTCGAGGTCGAGCGGCTTCCCTATACCGACGACCGGGGTGTGGACAAGCTCTGCGTCGTCGGCCGGCTGGGGAAGGGCGGCGGCGGCCTGACGCTGATGAGCCACGACGACGTCGTGCCGGCGGCCCTCGAGGACGGCTGGAAGCAGGACCCCTACCAGGCCCGCGTGGCCGGGGGCAAGCTCCATGGCCGCGGCGCCTGCGACATGAAGGGCCCCCTGGCGGCCTCGATCTGCGCCGCCGCGAAGTTCGGCGCCGGCGACCTGAAGCAGCCGCTGTTCATCGTGGTCACCGCCGACGAGGAGGTGCAGGCCCGCGGCGCCCGCGAGGTGACCCGCAAGTCGAAGCTCTTCGACGCGGCCAGCACCGGGTACGGGGTGATCTGCGAGCCCACCCTGCTGCGCGTGGTCTACGCCCACAAGGGATCGATGGCGATCCGCGCCACCGCCAGCGGCCGCGCCGCCCACACGAGCACCCTGAAGGGGGTCAACGCCAACCTCGCCATGATCCCCTTCCTGGTGGAGATGAGGAAGATCAACGACCTCGTCCTCTCCTCGAAGCGCTACCGCAACGAGGAGTTCTCGCCGCCCCACTCGGAGTGGAGCATCGGCATCAACGACGGCAACGTGGCCACCAACATCTCTCCCGTGCGCAGCGTCTGCACCGTGAGCTACCGGCTCATGCCCGGCATCGACCCGGCGCGGCTGCTGGAGCGCACGAAAGCCAAGGCCAGGGAGTGCGGCCTGAAGGTGGAGGTCCGGTTCCCCGGCGAGCCGGTCTACACCCCCCCGGACGCCCCCATCGTGCGCACCGCCCTGCGCCTGACCGGCACCCGCAAGCCGACGACCGTGGCCTACGGCACCGACGGCCTCGCCTTCCGCGAGAAGATGCGCGACCTGGTCGTGCTTGGACCCGGCAACATCGCCCAGGCGCACACCGTGGACGAGTGGGTGCGGATCGATCAGCTGCGCAAGGCCGTCGACCTGTACGGGCGCTTCATCGACCACGTCTGCGTGCGCGCAGAGAGCTGAGGGAGGATCCGCCGCAGGGGCGAGCCCGGGAGCCCGGTCGACCGACGGCGGCCGGGGCCTCGGCGATGGACGGCTATCAGAGCCGCCCTTGCGAAGCCGATCGCCGCAGAGGTCCTGGCGGATGCGCCCCACGAGCACCTCGTCGCGGCCGCTGGCCTCCAGGGGCACGGGAAGAGGAGAACGCAATGATGAAGCTGGCGCAACGTCCGGTCTCTCGCTCGATGGCCCCCCTGTTGATGATTGCAGGATTGCTGCTGGCCGCCTTTGCCATGGCCTGTCGGGGCGGGCAGGATGCACCCGAGCCAGAAGGCCGGGACGACCCCGGGTTCTCCGACGACCACGTCCTCTTCGGTCAATCCGCCGCCTTCACCGGACCGGCGCGGGAGTTGGGTCAGGCGATGCGCCTGGGAATCGAGGCGGCCTTCCACGAGGCGAACCAGGGAGGGGGCGTCCATGGCCGCGAGCTGAAGCTCAAGGCCCTGGATGACGGCTACGAAACCGGCTTCGCCGCTTCCAACACGGAACGGCTGATCGAGATCGAGAGGGTCTTCGCCCTCATCGGAGCGGTGGGCACACCCACGTCCCGCGCCGCATCACCGCTGGCCCGGGCGGCCCGGGTGCCCTTCCTGGCTCCCTTCACGGGGGCCGAGTTCCTGCGCCACCGGGAGTTGGACAATGTCCTCAACCTCCGGGCCTCGTACTACCAGGAAACCGAGGAGATGGTGGCGCGGCTCACCGAGGACCTGGGGATCACCCGCGTCGCCGTCCTCTACCAGGATGACTCCTTCGGCCTGAACGGGCTGGAGGGCGCGAGACGGGCCCTCGAGCGCCGCGGCCTGGAGCCGGCAGCGGCCGCCCACTACCCGCGCAATACCCGCGCCGTGAGGGGGGCGGCGCTCAAGATCACCGCGGCCGATCCGGAAGCGGTGATCCTCATCGGCTCCTACATGCCGGTGGTGAAGACCATAGAGTTGGTGCGGCGGGAGCTGGACCCGGTATTCATGACGGTCTCCTTCGTGGGGAGCAACGCCCTGGCCAACGAGCTGGGCCCCGACGGGGCCGGCGTGTACGTCACGCAGGTGGTTCCCCTCCCCCACGACGCGGACATCCCCGTGGTGGCTCGATACCACGGGGCGCTCTTCGAGTACGACCCCCGGGCGGAACCCGGGTTCGTCTCGTTGGAAGGGTATCTGGCCGGCCGCCTGGCCGTGGCCGGCCTCGAAGCCTGCGGCCGCGACCTGAGTCGAGAGTGCCTTCTCCAGGCGGTGCGGGAGGCCGGCACCATCGACATCGACGGCATGCGGCTCAAGTACGGGCCGGACGACAACCAGGGATCCGACGCCGTGTTCCTCACCGTGATCGGCACGGACGGCGAGTACCAAGGGGTCGACAGACTCAGAGGCCCGAACTAGAGACCTCCCGAACGGCACTGCGGAGAACCCCAAGATGTCCATGGAAGGCTTCTCGCTCCAGGCGATAACGGATCTGTTCAAGTTCGCCGAGCACACCCACGAACTGCACCAGTCGCTGTTGACTCTCGGACTGCTCATCATCGTTGCCAAGCTGGCCGAGGGCGTCTTCCGCAGGCTGCGCCTGAACTCCATCATCGCCTATGCGGCGACGGGCATGCTCCTGGGTCCGGTCATGGAGCTCACCGGCCTCTGGTGGATCGAGTCGACCCTGCACCTCGAGCTGGTCCTGGCGCTGGGGGTGTTCATCTTCTTCTTCCTCATCGGCCTGGACGAAGTCGACATCTCCAGTTTCATGTCGTCCCTCAAAGGCCACTACTTCCTCGCCGCCGTGCTCTCCGTGACCGTGTCGCTGAGCATCTCGATGCTGGTCACCACCGACCTGGTCTTCGATTTCGGACTGAAACTGAATTTCACCGAGTCCCTGGCCCTGGCCGGCGTCCTGTCCATGACCAGTCTGGGCATCGTGGCGAAAGTGCTGACGGACGGCGGCTACCTGAAAAAGCCGGTCGGACTGCAGATCTTCACGGTGGTGATCATCGCCGAGTTGATCGCCCTGCTGCTGATCGGCTTCAGCATCGGCGAGCACGCCCACCAGCTTTCCCCCGTGGGCATACTGATCCTGCTCGGCAAAGTCGCCGGTTTCTCGGTGGTGACCTGGGTGTTGTCGTCGCGGGTGCTGCCACCCCTGGTGGCGCTGTTGCAACGGGTGATCCAGGTGCCGCAGCTCTCCCTGGGTCTGCTCCTCGGCATGCTCTTCCTGATCGTGTACGGCGCCGAAGCGGTGGGACTCCACGGCTCGCTGGGGGCCCTGCTCTTCGGGGCGTCGCTCTCGGGCCTTCCCTACCAGGTGCAGCGGGAGATCATCCCGGGGATTCGCAGCGTCGCCGAGGGGTTCTTCGTGCCCCTGTTCTTCGCTTCCGCCGGATTGAGCTTCAGCTTCACCTTCGTCACCCTGCCCCTGGAGGCGATGGCGGGGCTGGCGCTGATCCCGTTGCTCGGCAACTTCACCGGCGCCTTCATCGGCGCTTACGTCTCCCGCCTCGCCGTTCCCTACGCCGTGGCCACCGGCCTGATGGGCAAGGGCGTGGCCGAGATCGCGCTGTTGCTGGTCATGTGGGATTCCGGAATCATCGACGAGGTGGTTTTCTCGTTCCTGGTGCTGGTCATGTTCTGCTACATCCTGTTCATGCCGTCGGTGATCAACTTCGCCGTGGGCCGGGCCAGCCACAGGACCGACCTGCCGGAGAAACTCGACGACATTCCCCTGGGAATCGCCCGCTTCGCCCTCGAAGACATCAGGATCGACGACATTCTGGACCGCGCGCACCGGCATCCGGCGCCGACCGTCACGGTGCGCGACTTCACCGAGCAGTGGATCGTCCCGCACCAGCCCCACTACGTCGTGGCAGACGAGGAAGCGCTCGTGGGGATCGTCTCCCTGGAGATGCTCCGCTACCTGCCCAAGGAGGCCTGGGGCAAGACCCGGCTCGACGCCGTGGTACGCCGCCAGACCCCGTTGGCCTGGCCGGACGAGCAGGTCGAAGACGTGCTGCAGCGCATGTCGGAGAGTTCCCTTTCCGTCATGCCTGTCGTGGAGCGGGATTCGGAGAGGTTTCTGGGCTCGGTCACCAGCAACGACATCATCCAGCTCATGACCATGGAGACCGTGGACGAGAGCAGATCGCCGCGCGGTCCGATCAAGGCCTGAGGCGGCTGGCCCGCGAGGCCGGGTGTCCGCCGCAAGCCCGCCGGAGAGGCGGGCTCAGGAGCCGAGACGGCCGGCGGCGGCCAGGGCCTCGGCGATCTGCACGGCGTTGAGGGCCGCGCCCTTGCGGAGCTGATCGCCGCACAGGAACATGCTCACGGAGGTGCCGTCGGGCCGCGACAGGTCCCGGCGGATGCGGCCCACGAGCACGTCGTCCCGGCCGCTGGCCTCCAGGGGCATGGGGAAGTGGTTGGCCTCGCGGTCGTCCACGAGAGCCACCCCCGGCGCCTCGCCCAGGATCCGCCGCACCTCCTCCTCGCTCACCGGCTCCTCGAACTCGACGGTCACCGCCTCGGAGTGGGCCCGCAGGATGGGGACGCGCACGCAGGTGGGCGACACCAGGATCGACTCCTCGTGGAACATCTTGCGCGTCTCCCGGATCATCTTCACCTCTTCCTCGCAGTAACCGTCGGCGTCGATCTCGGTGTTGTGCGAGAACAGGTTGAAGGCGATGGGGTACGGCAGCTCGCGCGGCACCGCCGGCCGGTCGTTGAGGACGTCCCGCGTCTGCTCCACCAGCTCCTCCATGGCGGGGGCGCCGGCGCCGGAGATCGCCTGGTAGGTGGAGACGATCACGCGGCGCACGCGGTGGACGCGGTGCAGGGGCCACAAGGGGACGACCATGATGATGGTGGAGCAGTTCGGGTTGGCGACGATGCCCTTGTGGGCGTCCAGGTCGGCGGGATTGACCTCGGGCACCACGAGGGGCACCTCCGGGTCCATGCGGAAGGCGGAGGTGTTGTCCACGACCACGGCGCCGGCGGCCACCGCCGCGGGCGCGTAGCGCCGGCTGAGGCTGCCGCCGGCCGACGACAGCACCAAGTCCATGCCCTCGAAGGAACCCTCGGTCAGCTCCTGCACGGTGAGGCTCTCGCCGCGGTAGTCGATCCTGCGCCCGGCGGAACGGCGCGAGGCCAGCAGCCGCAGCTCCTTCACCGGGAAGTCGCGCTCGGCGAGGATCTCGAGCATGACCTCGCCCACGGCGCCGGTGGCGCCCATGATGGCGACGCGGAAGCTCACAGGTCCTGCATCCGGATCAGGCGCGCTCCGCGGGTCACCGGAGGCAGGGCCTCGATGGCACCCATGGCCTGCTGCATGGCCCGCTCCCGCGCCTCGTGGGTGACGATGACCAGGGGCACGGCGCCGCCCTGGAGGTCGCGCTCCTTCTGCAGCACGGAGGCGATGCTGATGCGCTCCTCGGCGAGGATGCGGGCGATCTGCTCGAGGACGCCGGGGCGGTCCTCCACCAGGACCCGCAGGAAGTAGCGGATCTCGGCGTCGCGGATGTCGGCGAAGCCCAGCGCTTCTTCGCCGAGGATCATGTCCTCGATGGAGGTCGACGCCCCCCGCCGGCGGCGCTCGGCCAGCTCCACGAGATCGGAGACCACGGCGCTCGCCGTGGGCATGCGCCCGGCGCCGGCGCCGGAGAACACCTGGGTGCCCACGGCGCTGCCCACGACCTCGATGGCGTTGAACTCGTCCTGGATGTTGGCCAGCTGCGACTCGCCGGGGACCATGACCGGATGGACGCGGGCCTCCACGAGGCCGCCGCCGCCGTGCCGGGCGATGGCCAGGAGCTTGATGGCGAAGCCCAGCTCGCGGGCGTACTCGATGTCGCTCGCCTCGATATCCTCGATCCCCTCGCAGTAGATGTCGGCCGCCGTGCCCCGCGTGTGAAAGGCGATGCGGCTGAGGATGGCGAGCTTGGAGGCGGCGTCGGCGCCGCTCACGTCGGCCGCCGGGTCGGGCTCGGCGTAGCCGGCGGCCTGGGCCCGGGCCAGGATCTCGGGGTAGTCGCCCTCGCCGCGGGTCATGCGGCTGAGGATGTAGTTCGTCGTGCCGTTGAGGATGCCGTAGAGGCTCTCCACGCGGTTGGCCACGAGGCCGTTGCGCAGGGAGCGGATGATGGGGATCCCGCCGGCGACGCTGGCCTCGAAGAGCAGGTCCACGTCGCCCTCGGCGGCCAGGTCGAACAACTCGTCGCCGTGCTCGGCGATGACCGCCTTGTTGGCGGTGACCACGTGTTTGCCCGCCTGCAGGGCCTGGCGAATCCAGCCGAAGGCCTCCGGCGCCCCGGTCAGCTCGACCACCACCTGCACCTCCGGATCGGAGATCACCCGGCCGGCGTCGCCGGTGAGCACGCCCCGAGGAAGATCGACGTCGCGGCTCTTCGAGGGATCGCGCACCCCTACCCGACGCACCTCGAAGCTGGCCTTGCGGCGGCGCACGGCGGCGGGGGCCTCGCGCAGGAGCTGCACGACGCCGGTGCCGACCGTGCCGAGGCCGATCAGGCCGAGTCCGAGGGGGTTGCTCATCGGTTCGGGAAGGGGCCCGCGGCGGACGGCGTTGCGCGGCCGGGGATGGGACGGCTCTCGGCGGTCATCGGCGGATCGTTCGGTCGCGCGGTGTGGGTGAGAACGGCCAGCGGCGAGGTGCCTTCCGGGCGCCTTGGGCTAGCGGCGGGCTCGGAGAACGGGCCAAGCTGTTCGAAAGTACCGGGGCCCCCGGATATCGTCAATCAGAGTGCCCCGACGCGGTACGGGGGCCGCATTGCCGCCCCGGACGGCGGCGGGTAGGTTGATTCGGGAGGAGAGGACAGGTGAGAGGATTCCGCGACATCGCCGTGGCCGCCGCGGCGGCGACCTTCCTGCTGATTGCCGTGGGCGGCTTCGTGCGCGCCGCCGGCGCCGGCCTCGGGTGCCCCGACTGGCCCCGGTGCTTCGGCCGCTGGATCCCGCCCACCGACGCGAGCCAGCTGCCCCCGGAGATCGACCCCGAGAGGTTCGACTTCGCCCTCGCCTGGATCGAGTACGTCAACCGCCTCCTCGGGGTGGTCGTGGGCCTGCTGATCGTGGCCGTCCTGGTCGCCGCCTGGCGCGTGCACCGCCGCCGGCCGGACATCCTGGTCCCGGCGGCGGCCACGGCCCTGCTCGTCGCCTTCCAGGGGTGGTTCGGCGGCCAGGTGGTGGCCCACGAGCTCGACCCGCGGCTGGTGACCGTCCACCTCTTCGTGGCCCTGGCCATCGCCGGCCTGCTCCTGCACCTGGTCGTGCAGGGCTTCGACGCCGCGGGCGGCCGCCTGCCGCGCCCCCCGGCCGGAGCCGCGCCGCTGTTCCCCATCGCCGGCCTCGTCCTGGGGGCGGCGGTTGTGCAGCTCGTCCTCGGCGCCTTCCTGCGCGGCGGCCTGGAGGGGGTGGCCGCCGCCGACCCCGGCCTCGACCGCTCCCTCCTCCTCGGCCGCGTCGGCCTGGCCGACGAGATCCACAAGACCGGCGCCCTCGTGGTCGCCCTGCTGTGCGCCTGGCTGCTGTGGGCGGCCCACACCCGGCTGCCGGACAGCCCCGGCCTGCGGCGCCTGGCGCAGGCGCCGGCGTGGCTCACCCTGGCGCAGATCGCCGCCGGCCTGGGGCTGACCTCCTGGGCCCTGCCCCCCGTCCTGCAGCTGGTTCACCTGGTCCTGGGGAGCCTGCTCTTCGGGTGCCTGGTGCTCTCGGTGCTGCTGCTGGCCCCGGGCCGGCAGGCGCCGCCCGGAGGGACTCCGTCGCGTTCCGCGGCGGCGGGGACTCCGTGAGGCCGCGAGCATCCTGCTGCCGCACGCGCCGTGCGGACCACCCTTCTCCAAGGGAGAGCCCATGCAGACCATCGATCATCATCGATGCCCCCCCGCGGGCGGGCCCTCAGGGGCAACTCTGGTGAAGTCCGTCCGCGGCATCCTGCCGGTGCTGCTGGTGTGGTGCGCCGGAGCCCAGGCGCAACCGGCCGCGCCCGACTCGGTCTGGAGCGACGAGGAGTGCTGGACCCTGGCCACCGTGGACGAGACGGACGGGCAAGGAGCCCGGATCTGCCTGTGCTGGACCACCGTCGAGGAGGCCGACGCCTATCGGATCTGGCGGGAAATCATGGTGACCCAGGGCCTGGACGAAGACGGCAACCTCGTGGAGCTCGACACGCCGAAACCAGCCTGGGTGGCGTGGGGAAGGGTGGATCGACCGGAGGACCAGGGGCCGATCCTGTGCGCCGTGATCGCCAGCCTCGATGGCGATGCCACCCGGTTGGGCGTATCCAGCGTTCAGGACGAGGAGAGTTCGGAGACGACGGCGGCAGGTGACGCGGCAACGGCCGTCCGGCGGACCGGTTGGGGCCGGGTCAAGGAGAGCCTCAGAGGCGCAGCCGCCCCGGATTGGCGTAGACGTTGAACCCGCGGCCGCGGACGAAACCGGTGAGGGTGATGCCGGCCTCGAGGGCCAGGTCGACGGCCAGGCTCGAGGGCCCCGAGACCGAGGCGATGAAGCCGATCCCCGCGAGGCGCGCCTTCTGCACGATCTCGAAGCTGGTGCGGCCGCTGACCATGAGGACCGAGGCGGAGGGCGGCCAGCGGCCGGCGGCGACGTGGTGGCCCACGAGCTTGTCCACGGCGTTGTGACGGCCCACGTCCTCGCGCAGGGCCAGCAGCCCGCCGGCGGGATCGAAGAGGCCGGCGGCGTGGAGCGAGCCGGTGCGCTCGAACTGGTCCTGGGCGGTGCGCAGCCGGTCGGGCAGCCCGTGCAGGGTGTCGCCGGCGACCTCGAAGTCGGCGAGCTCCCGGCGGGCCTTGAGCCGGACCTGGTCGATGCTCGCCTTGCCGCAGACCCCGCAGCTGGAGGTGGCGTAGAAGTTGCGCTTGATCCCGTCGCCGTCGAAGGGGACGCCGGCGGCGAGACGGACGTCGACGACGTTGCGCTCGTTCGGCGGCGAGGCGGAGGGACAGTAGGAGAGAGTGCCGAGGGCGGCCGGCTCGGGGAGGATGGCCTCGGTGAGGAGGAACCCGGCCACGAGATCGAAGTCGTCCCCGGGCGTGCGCATGACCACCGCCACCGGCTCGTCGTCGATGCGGATCTCCAGGGGCTCCTCCACGGTCACCGCGTCCGCCTCCGGATCGGCGGCGGCGCCGTCGCGCACGACCACGCGCCGGCGCTCGGCGAGCCCCGGGGCAGATGCGGCGGGCTTCACGCGGAGTCCCTCCGGCCGGGCGTGGCCGCGGGCGCGGGCGTGTCGGTCACCGGCGCGAGCACCCTCCCCCGGCCTGGCCGCGCGCCCGCGAGCGCGTCCCGTCCCACCGGGCGGAAACCAGCCTCTCCGGAACCGGGTCCGTCTGCTGGGAGGGCCTCGCCTCGACCGGGGAAGGGATGCATCTGTCTGCGCCGGGATCGATCTGGAAGGAAGGAATGGTGCGAATCTACCCTGGCCCGCGGCGAACGGCAATCCCGCCGGCGGCGGCGGCGCCCCCCCTCGCAGGGGGCCGTAAACGCCCGAGGACGCCTGAGCGGCGCGATCTCGACGGCGGGGCCCTCCACCCGCTGACAACTGCCGAATGACACCCTTCCTCGAGGCCCTGCGCGAGGGGCCCCTGCTGGCCGACGGCGCCATGGGCTCCTACCTCTTCGAGCTGACCGGCCGCCTGTCGGAGGCGAACCACGTGTACGAGGCCTTCGGCGCCGAGCGGCCGGAGGTCCTGCGCCAGGTCGGCCTCGCCTACCTGCAGGCCGGCAGCCGCTGCCTCACCACCAACACCTTCGCCGGCAACCGCGCCTGCCTGGCCGCCGCCGGCCTCGGGCACCGCACCGCCGAGCTGAGCGCCGCCGCCGCCGCCGTCACCGGCGACGCCATCGACGAGTACTGCCGCGCCGCCGGCGAGGACCGCGGGCGCTTCTTCGTCCTCGGCTCGGTGGGCCCCACACCCTCCGGGGACGAGTCCGGCGACGCCCTGACGGAAGCCTACGGCGATCACCTCGCCGCCCTCGTCGCCGGCGGCGTCGACGCCCTGCTGCTGGAGACCTTCCGCTGCCTCGACCAGTTGCGCGGGGTCCTGGAACTCGTGGCGCGGACGGCCCCGGACCTGCCGGTGATCGCCCAGATGGCCCTGGAGCAGGACGGCGACGGCTGGTCCGTCGACCCCCTCCGGTTCGCCCGCACCGCTGCCGAGGGCGGCGCCTGCGCGGCCGGCATCAACTGCTGCACCCCCTGGGAGGCGGAGCGGTTCGTGGCGCAGGTGGCGGGCTCGGAGGAGGCGGCCGACAGCGGCCTGCTGGTCTCGGCCATGCCCAACGCCGGCGGCTTCCAGCACATCGGCAACCGCTACATGACGCGGGTCAACCCGGAGTTCATGGGCCGCCTCGGGCGCACCTTGTGCGAGTCGGGGGCGCGGCTGGTGGGCGGCTGCTGCGAGATCCACCCGCCCCACGTGGCGGAGATGGCCAACTACCTGCAGAGCCGCGCCGCCGGCGCCCGGTCCGTGGCCGTGGACTGGACCGGGGAGCGCGACCCTGCGGGCGTCGAGGCCAAGGCGGAGAACGGCGGCTTCTCGCGCAAGATCTTCAGCGGCGAGTTCGCCGTGAGCGTCGAGGTCCTGCCGCCGCGGGGCACGGCGCCGAAGCAGCTTCAGGCCAGCGTCGACTTCATCGGCCGCCTGGCCGAGTCCGGCCGGGCCGACGCCGTCGACATCACCGACGGCTCGCGGGGCATCCCGCTCATGCCGCCGGGAGACTTCGTCCACCTCCTGCGCCAGCGCCTCGGCTGGACCGCCGACGGCGGCGACGGCCTCGAGCTGATCCCCCACTTCACCTCGCGCGACCTGAACCTCATGGGCGTGCAGGCGCGGCTGATCGGCTACTGGGCGAACCGCATCCACAACGTCCTCTTCATCACCGGCGACCCGCCCAAGATGGCGCCCACCTACCCCCGCTCCACCGCGGTCTTCGACGTCGACTCGGTGCAGATGATCCGCCTCACCCAGACGCGGCTGAACGCCGGCGTCGACTTCGGGGGCCAGCCCCTCGGCCGCCACCGGGACCCGCGCACGCGCTTCACCATCGGCACCGGCGTCGAGCCGGAGGCCCCCGCCCGCGAGCGCGAGCTGGACCGGCTGCGGCGCAAGATCGACGCCGGCGCCGACTACGTCATGACTCAGCCCGCCTTCCGGCCCGATGCGCTCGACGGCCTGGAGCCCTTCCGGGAGCGCGTGGCGGTCCTGGCGGGGGTGCTCGTCCTGCGGGGGCTGGAGCACGCCCTGCGCATGCGCGCCGTGCCGGGGATGGTCGTGCCCGACGAGGTGGTGGCGCGCCTGGGGTCCTGCCGCGAGGCGGCCGACCAGGCGCGGGCAGGGGCGGAGATCGCCGCCGGGCAGATCCGGCGGCTGCGGGAGGAGGGGTGGGCGGGGGTCTACCTCATGTCGCCCGCCGGGCACGGTCCGGTCCTGGACGTGCTGGCCGAGGGGCTCGGCTAGACCCTGCGCGCAGTCTCGGGTGACGCGCTGCGCCGATGCACGGCTCGCGGCGTTGCGCTCTGTCGGTGAGTCCCCTACCGCTTCCGCCGCGCGCCTTGCGGGCCCGGCGCCGCGGCGCACTCCTCCGGGCGCGGGCCTGACGGACGCGGGCTCAGGCGCCCGCCGCCCAGCGGCGGCGCACCGCCTCCAGGGCCGAGTCGCGATCCGGCAGGCGGCCCTCCAGCTGCTCGTCCTCCACCCAGCGCAGGATCTCGCCGAAGGCCGGACCCGGCCGCAGCCCGAGGCTGACGAGGTCGCGGCCGCTGAGCAGCGGCGGCGGCCGCAGCGGGTCCCCCTCCTCGTCGCCGGCCGCCCGCAGCGCCTCCTGGCAGAACTCGTGGAGATCGAGCATCCCGTGGCTCGCCAGGCAGTCGATGCGGTGCAGCTCGAGGAGCTGGTCGAAGCCGTCCTGGCGCAGGAAGCGCTTGAGCTTGCCGGGGCGCATGTGCCGGGCGTTGGGGAAGCGCATGTGCTGGGCGGTGAGCATGCGCACGCGCTCGGCGTCGCGGTTGGAGAACCGCAGGCGGCGGGCGATCTCCTCCACCATCTCGGCGCCGAGCTGGTCGTGGCCGTGGAAGCGGATGCGGTCGGACTCGGTGAAGGTGGGCGGCTTGCCCACGTCGTGGAGCAGGACCCCCCAGGCCAGGGTCGGCGGCGGATCGGCGAGGCTGTCGACCTGCTCCAGCATGAGCAGCACGTGCCGCCAGACATCGCCCTCGGGGTGGTGCTCCGGAGGCTGCCGGACGCCTTCGAGGGCGGCCACCTCGGGCAGGACGCGCTCCAGGAGGGCCAGCTCCCGCAGCAGCCCGAAGCCGCGGGCGGCGGCGCCCTCGACGAGGATCCGCGTCAGCTCGTCGCGCACGCGCTCGGCGGAGAGGGCGTCGACCATGTGGGCGCACTCGCGGATCGCCAGCCGGGTGCCGGCCTCGATCTCGAAGCCGAGGCTCGCGGCGAGGCGCACGGCCCGCAGGGTGCGCAGCCCGTCCTCGGCGAAGCGCTCGGCGGGATCGCCGATGGCGCGGACGAGCCGGGCCTTCAGGTCCTCCACTCCGCCGACGAAATCGATCACCCCCTCGCCGCCGGGATCGTGGAACAGGCCGTTGATGGTGAAGTCGCGGCGGCGGGCGTCCTCCTCGGGGCCGGTGAACTCGACCCGCTCCGGGTGCCGGCCGTCGGCGTACGGCCCCTCGCGCCGGAAGCGGGCCACGTGGTACTCGCCCTCCTCCAGGCGCACGAGGACGATGCCGAACTGCGCCCCCACGGGGACGGCGCGCTCGAAGAGGTCCATCACCTGGCCGGGGTCGGCGTCGGTGGCCACGTCCCAGTCCTTCGGCCGGCGGCGCAGCAGCAGGTCGCGGACGCCGCCGCCGGCGAGGTAGGCCCTGTGGCCGGCGCCGCGGAGACGCTCGATCACCGCCGCCGCGCCGGGATCGACCTGCCCGGGATCGATGGGACCTACTTGCCCCATTCCGGGACCCCGGCTAGGCTCTGGGCTCGGCCCGCCGAGTGGGCGAGGGAGGAGACGGAGGAGAGATGAGTGGGAACGACGTGAAGGCCGCCAGAGCGCTGCTGAGCACCTCGGACCGGTCGGGGCTGGCGGAGTTCGCCGCGGCCCTGGCCGAGCTGGGCATCGAGCTGGTGAGCACCGGCGGCACCGGGCGGGCCCTGCGCGAGGCGGGCCTGGAGGTGACCGAGGTCTCGGAGGTCACGGGGTTCCCGGAGATGATGGACGGACGAGTGAAGAGCCTGCACCCCAGGATCCACGGCGGCCTCCTCGGGCTGCGCGACAACGCCGAGCACATGGCCACCCTGGAGAGTCACGGGATCGCGCCTTTCGAGCTGGTCTGCGTCAACCTCTACCCCTTCGAGCAGGCCATCTCCCGCCCCGGCTGCACCCTGGCCGAGGGGATCGAGAACATCGACATCGGCGGCCCCGCCATGCTGCGCTCGGCGGCCAAGAACCACGCCTCGATCTACGTGGTCAGCTCTCCCGGCCAGTACCCGGAGACGATCGCGCGGCTGCGCGCCGACGGCGGCCGCATCGACCCCGCGTACGGCATGCGCCTGGCGGTGGAGGCCTACCGCCTCACGGCGCGCTACGACACCGCCGTCAGCGGCTGGCTCGCCGCCCGCGCCGAGCCCTCCTCCTGAGCCCCGCCGCTCACCGCCCCTCCCCCGTCAGCACCTGGCGCAGGCGCCGGGCCGCGACCTCCTCCTCCCCCTCTTCCATCATGTAGGGGTTGAACTCGACGGACCGCTCCCCGTGGAAGACCTCGATCCGGGGGTCGCCCGCGGACAGGGCCCGCGCCGCGCCGGCCCCGTCGAGGCCCACGGCCTCCGGGTCCCAGGTCACGTTCAGGCCGGGGGCGACGTTGGAGCGCCCCGTGTGCTCGTTGACCGCGGTCTCCACCGTATCCAGGTCCCGCACGGCGCCGCCGATCACCTCCAGGCGCCGCAGCCAGTCCCGCCACTCCGCCGCGTGGTCGCGCCGCACCCACATCTCCACCGCCGCCAGCAGCCCCATCACCTCTTCCTTGCCCGCCTTCATGGGCCGGCCCAGGGAGTGGTGGGGGGCGCCGTTGCGGAACGCCGCCTGGAGCAACTCCTTGTCGCCGAGGATCAGGCCCGAGGCCTGGGGGCCGCGCAGGCACTTGCCGCCGCTGTAGGCGACGGCGCTGGCGCCCTCGGCGAGGTAGCGGTTGGGCACGTCCGGGCGCTCGGCGGCGGCGTCGACGAGACTGGGGATGCCGTGGCGGCGGCCGACGGCGGTCATCTCCGGGATCGGGATCGTCCCGCGGTCGCCGGCGTCGCCGAAGATCAGCAGCATCGCCGTTCGCTCGCTCACCGCCGCCTCCAGCTCCTCCAAGGTCTCGACCTCGATCAGGCGCGCGCCGGTCATGCGCACGGCGCGGTCGTACCCGTGGCGGTGGCTCTTCTGCACGATCACCTCGTCCTTCATGCCCGTCGCGTCGGGCAGGCGCTCCATCTTCTCGCCGTCGGTGCCGGCCACGCAGGCGGCGGTCACCTGGCAGAGGGCGGCGGCGCAGCCGTTGACGATGAGACCCCACTCGCACTCCATCAGCTCGGCGATGCGCGCGCCCACGGCCTCGGCCAGCTCGTCGAGGTGGACGTAGCGCCTGGAGGCCTCCTCCATGGCCGCCCTCGCCTCGGGCAGCAGCAGGGAGCCGCTGATGATGGTGTAGGTGCCGCGGCAGTTGATCAGCGGCCGCACGCCGATGGTGTCGTACGTCGGGAACCGCAGGCCGGGGGCCTCTCCACTCACAGCACGTCCTCCGCGTGTTCGGCCAGGTGGGCCTCCATGGAGGCCATCCCGGCGCTGGGGTCGAGGTGGACGCCCTGGCGCGCAAAGGCGACACCGAGGGCGTGCAGGGTACGGAACAGGTTCGGCGCCCGGCACTGCTCCCCCATCTGGCCGATACGCACGGCCGGGATGCCGAAGGAGTCGGCGATGAGCACCTTGAAGCGGTCGGTCATGTACTTGCGGGCGACGCCGTCGTCGACGCCGTGGGGGACGCGGATCGCCAGGACCGAGTTCAGGCGGTACTCGGCGGGGGCGTAGAGCTCCAGGCCCATCGCCTCGACGCCGGCCTGCAGGGCCAGGGAGCTGTGCAGGTGGCGCTTGAAGCGCCGCTCCAGGGTCTCCTCGATGATCAGGCGCAGGGCCTCGTGGAGGGCCAGCAGCGCGGGCACCGGCGCCGTGTAGTGGTAGGCGTGCTCGCCCCAGAACCGCTCCGCCCGGGCCGCGTCGAGGCACCAGTGGGGCCTGGGGCCTTCGCGGCCCTGGATCACCTCCCAGGCCCGGGGGGAGAAGGAGATGAGGGAGACGCCGGGCAGCGACGACAGCCCCTTCTGGCTGCCGGTGACGACCACGTCGATGCCCCAGTCGTCCTTCTTCAGCGGCATCGTGCTCAGGGTGCAGACGGCGTCGACGATGGTCAGGGCGCCGTGGTCGCGGGCCAGGGCCACGATCTGCTGCAGGTCGCCGGTGAGGACGCCGGAGGAGGTCTCCCCCTGCACCAGGGTCACGGCGTCGAAGCGCCCCTTGCCCAGGGCCGCCTCGACCATGCCGGCGCAGACGGGCCGGCCCTCGGGCCCCTCCAGGACCGTCACCTCGGCGCCGACGCCGGCGGCCATCTCGGCGAAGCGGCTGCTGAACAGCCCGTTCTGGCAGACCAGCACCCGGCGCCCGGGCCACAGCAGGTTGCCCACGGCCATCTCCATCGCCGCCGAGGCCGGTCCGGAGACGCCGTAGATGCGCTCGTCGCGGGTCTGGAAGACGTAGCGCGACATCTCGCGGATGTGGCGCACCACCATGGCCATGGTGTCGCCCACGTGGTTGATGACCATGCCGCCGGCGCGCGCCACCTCCGCCGGCACCGGCACCGGGCCGGCCGTCATCAGCAGCAGCGGCTCGGCGGGCAGGACCTGGGTCAGGGGGGGCGGCTGCGGCCGCCGGATGTCCTTGTCCACGGGGGTCACGGGGGGGCCTCGTTCAGATGTTGATCGACCGGCCGAAAGCGGCGGCGGCCGCCTCCATCACCCCCTCCGACAGGGTCGGGTGGGCGTGCACGGTGCCGGCCAGCTCCTCCCAGGTCGCCTCCAGGGTCAGGGCCAGACCCAGCTCGGCGATCAGCTCGGTGGCCTCGGGACCGGCGATGGAGGCTCCCAGCAGCTCGCCGTAGCGGGCCCCGAAGACCAGCTTGATCAGCCCCGCCGTGTCGCCCGAGGCGCGCGCCCGGCCGCTGGCGGTGAGGGGGAAGCGGCCCACCTTCACCTCGATCCCCCGGTCCTCGGCCTGGGCCTGGGTCAGGCCGACGCTGGCCACCTCCGGGTCGCTGTAGATGCACCGCGGGATCGACGCCGGGTCCGGTCTGCCCCGCCCCTGGCCGGCCATCGCCTCGGCCGCCGCGGCTCCCTCGGCCGAGGCGGCGTGGGCCAGCTGCGGCGGCCCGATGAGGTCGCCGATGGCGTAGACCCCCGGCACCGGGGTCTGGTAGGCGTCGTCCACGGGGACCCGGCCGCGGTCGGCGCGCAGGCCGAGGGCGGCCAGCCCGAGCCCGCCGGCGTTGGCGGTGACGCCCACGGCCATGAGCACGCGCTCGCCCTTGACCTCGGCGGGGCCCTCCGGGCCTTCGAAGGCCACGGTGGCGCGCCGGGCCCTGGCCGGGGTCTTCACCCCGGTGACGCGGACGCCGGTGTGCACCTCCACCCCGTCGGCCTCCAGGCCGGCGGTGAGGACGGCTGCCGTCTCCGGATCCTCTTCGGGCAGGACCTGCGGCTGGGCCTCCAGCAGCGTCACCTCGGTGCCGAAGGCGCCGTAGAACGACGCGAACTCCACGCCGATGGCGCCGGCGCCGATGATCACCAGGGTACCGGGGCGCTGCGGCAGGACCATGGCCTCGCGGCTGGAGATCACCCGCTCGCCGTCGATCTCGACGCCGGGCAGGCTCGCCGGCCGTCCGCCCGTGGCCAGCAGGATCCGCTCCGCCCGCAGGCGGACGGGGTCGCCGTCGTCGGGAACCACCTCGACCTCGCGGCTGGGGGTGAGCCTCCCGCGGCCGCGAACCACCTCGACGCGGTTCTTCTTCATCAATGCGGAGACGCCGCCGGCCAGCTCCTCGACGACGCCGCGGCTGCGGGCGATCACCCGCTCCCAGTCGTGGCCGATGTCGCCGGTGGTGAGGCCGAACTCCTCCGCCCGGCGCAGCAGCCGCAGCACCTGGGCCTGGCGCAGCAGGGCCTTGGTGGGGATGCAGCCCCAGTTGAGGCAGGTGCCTCCGAGACGTTCCTCGGCCTCCACCAGCGCGACGCGCAGGCCGAGCTGGGAGGCGCGGATGGCGGCGGCGGAGCCGCCGGGGCCGCCGCCGATGACTACGAGATCGATAGAGTCGCTCATGACGTTGACGGGAAAAGAGGAAACGTCCTAATCTAACCCACCCTTCCTTGTAGCTCCACGCTCCTCAGCCCCGATTCCTTCCCGCAGCGATGGAGACGGCCGTGAGTCCCTCCGAGGATCCCCTCGTCATCTACAGCGACGGCGCCTGCTCCGGAAACCCCGGACCGGGCGGCTGGGCGGTGGTGATGCGCTACCCGGACGGCCGCACCGTGGAGCGGGGCGGCGCCGTGGCCGACACGACCAACAACCGCATGGAGATCCAGGCCGCCATCGAGGGCCTGAAGGAGGCGGGCGCCGCCGGCGCCGTGGTCATGGTCACCGACAGCGAGTACCTGCGCAAGGGCATCACCGAGTGGATCCACGGCTGGAAGCGGCGGGGGTGGAGGACGGCGGCGAAGAAGCCGGTCCTCAACCAGGACTTGTGGAGGGAGCTGGACCGCCTCAACTCCGGCGCCGTGGAGTGGCGCTACACCCGCGCCCATGCCGGCGACCCGGGCAACGAGCGCTGCGACGAGATCGCCCACGCCTTCTCCCAAGGCTGGGAGCCGGCGCTCAACCTCACCGCCTGACCGCCGCGGTGGCTCACAGCCAGCCGCGCAGCCGGTAGACCACCAGACCCGCGTACTCCTTCACCGCCCGCGTGCTGCTCTCCAGGGCCTCCAGGTCCGGCAGCAGCCGCCAGGGCGAGAACGGCTTGTCGACGACGCGGAAGTCGGTCGGCGCCGGCACCAAGTCGACCCCCGCCTTGCGGAAGACCGCCGCCGCCCGGGGCATGTGCCGGGCCGAGGTCACCAGCAGCACCCGCTTCATTCCCCTCTCTTCCAGGAGCCGCGCCGTGTGCACCGCGTTCTCGCGGGTGTTGCGCGAGCGGCTCTCCAGCAGCAGCTGCCCCGGCTCGACGCCGAGCTCGGCCGCGAGACGGGCCATGCGCGCCGCCTCCGGGAGGCCGGAACCGGTGAGGAAGGGGACGGCGCCGCCGCTGAGGATCAGTCGCGGCGCCCGGCCGGCGCGCAGCAGCCGCAGGCCGTGGAGCAGGCGGTCGAAGGAGCCGTTCACCTCCACCTCGATGCGCGGCGGCAGCGGCGGCAGGGTCGCGCCTCCGAGGACGACGATGGCGTCGGCGAGGGGATACTCCTCCACCGGCGCCGGCGGGTAGCGCGACTCCAGGGAGCCGAGGAGCAGGCCGGCGGCCATGGGGTTGCTCGCCGCCAGGATCACGGCGATGCCGGCGAGCAGGCAGCGCCGCGCCCCCACGGTCCGGCCCCGCCAGCGCAGCAGGGCGGCCGCCGCCCACAGGCAGGCCGCCGCGCCCAGGGGATAGACCAGGGGCGCCAGCAGCTTCGAGAGGAAGAGGAACACTCAGTCCGGCAGCGGCAGGCGCAGGCGCCGGGCCATGTCGCAGGTGACCGCCGCCAGTTGCTCGACGCGCTGGCGCACCTCGTCGCTGGTGATCGACTCGCCGTCGAAGTCGTCGGTGATGGCGTAGACTTGGCGCGGCACGACCCAGGCGCGCAGGTCGAACATCAGGCTCTGCACCACCGACAGCACGCTCATGTAGCCGAAGCGCCCCCCGGCCGTCGCCATGAGGCCCACGACCTTGCCCGCCATGGCCGGTCCGCAGTGCTCGATGACCGCCTTCAGGGTGGCGTTCATGTTGAAGTTGTACACCGGGAAGCAGAGGATCACTCCGTGGGCCCCGGCGAGCTGGTCCCGCATCTTCTCGGCGCCGTCGGAGTTTCCCTCCCCGTAGGGCAGGATGCTCCCCGCCTGGGTCTCGAGCATCAGGGGGCTGGCCCCCTGGCCGCGCAGGGCTTCGCCCATGGACCGGCAGAGCACGGCCGTGAGGCTGGAGGCGGCGCCGGCGTCGACGACGGCGATGCGGGGGGTATTCTCGGTCATGGCGGCGTTTGGGCGGCGGCTTAATATATGCCGACCACAACCGAGGAGAGATCCCCATGCCCACGCTCCGTCTCACCGCCCTGCTGCTGCTCGCCGCCGCCCCCGTGCTCTCCGAGCGCGTCCAGGACCCGCCCGCGCAAGTGCCGGAGACGGTGATCCCCAAGGCCGCGGGACCGATCGTCGTCGACGGCGATCCCGGGGACGCCGCCTGGCGGCAGGCCCCTCCCCTGGAGTTCGTCTTCCCCTGGGACGACGTCTCCGGCGGCGGCGCCCAGAGCACGGTGGCGCGCATGCTCTACGACGACGACGCCCTCTATCTCCTCTACGAGTGCGTCGACCCCTACCTCGACGCCGAGGTCACCGAGCACGACGGGCCGGTCTACGAGGAGGACGCGGTGGAGATCTTCGTCACCCCCAACCCGGCCGACGTGAGCGCCTACTTCGGGTACGAGATGAACATCCGGGGGGTGTGGCTGGACTACCTCGCCTTCGGCGGCGGCGAGCACGGCACCGAGAGCATCCACTTCGAGTGGCAGGCCGAGGGCGTGCTCATGGGCACCTCCCACGACGGCACCCTCAACGACCACTCCGACACCGACACCGGGTGGGTGCTGGAGATGGCCATCCCCTTCGACAACTTCCGTCACCTCGGGGGCCGCATCCCGCCCGAGCCCGGCGACGAGTGGCGCCTGAACCTCAACCGAACGAAGGGCTACGAGGGGCAGTTCAGCATGTGGTCGGACTCGCACGCCGACGAGGCCTCGTTCCACCACTCGGCGTTCTTCGGACGCGCCTTCTTCGGCCGCAGGCCCTGAGGACCCGCCCGGCGCCCGGGGCCCGCGCCGGCAGGCCCTAGTCCGTCCAGGTCTCGCCGCCGTCGGAGGAGCGCCGCGTCGTCTGCCTCCACAGGCGGAAGTCCTCGCCCTTGATGCGCCGGATGTCGGCCACCTCGGCGACGGCCTGCTCCACGCCGACCTCGCCGGAGCCGTCGGGGCGGTTGGTCTCGACGCGCAGGCTCTCGAACTCCACTCCCTCGCGGAGCAGCTCCCAGACCGCGTGCTGCACGCGCATCTGGCGGCGCTCCAGGGCCTCGCGCTCGAGGTCGCGGACCCGGAAGCGGATCTGTACCTGGCCCATGTCCGGGTCCAGGCGCATGCCGTAGAACCGGCCGAAGCTCTCCTCGATCAGGTCGCGCACGTCGTCTAGGTGCAGGGCCAGGGCGGTGCGCGGCTTGCGGGTCGCCTCGACGTCGACCTCTTCCTCCTCGCGGCTCTGCGGACCGGCCCCGCCTTTGGAGGGGCCGTCGCGGTAGCCCTCGAGGGAGGGCCCCCAGATCCAGGCCTCGATGCGGAACTTCACCCACTTGCCGTCGCGGTCCACCTCCTCGACCTGGGCGCCTTCGAGGAGGGAGCCGATCTGCCGGCCCTCGGGATTGGCGCGGATGTTCTCGGAGGGCTTCTCCACCTCGAAGATGCGCGAGGCGTAGAGCTGCACGGCGCCGGCGCCGGTGAGACCGCCGGCCAGGAGGGCGAGCAGAACGGGCACGGGAACGAGGAGGCGCCGCCAAGGGCGCCGGGAGCTGAGGTCTGGTTTCATGGCAGCGGAGGGGGCCGGTGAGGCCCGCGGGCGTTCGGAGGGATGTTGCGGTGGTACGCGGGGTTGCGTCGGCAGGCTAGCTTACCGGGGGCTCGACGCAGTGTCAAGATGACGGGCCCGGCCGGCGGGGATCGTTGAGCCGGCCTGTGAACTTGCTGATAATTGCGGGAAGGCGCCGAGCCCGCACCGGAACCGACGCGCCCCCGGGCTCTTCCCGCACCCCGGGGTCGGCGGGCTACCGCAAGACGGGCGCCGCCGACTCCCTCACAAAGCCCTTGCACGATGACCGATCCGGGCCCTCGACTTCCCCACCGCCGCCCGGGGCTGACAACAACATTTACCGGGTACAGCCGAAAGGGCGCCGAATCCCGATGACGCATAAAATGTTGATCGACTGCGACCCCGGCCTCGACGACGCCGCCGCCCTGATCCTGGCCCACCGCCACGCCGAGGTGATCGGCGTCACCACGGTGAGCGGCAACGCGCCCCTGGCCGCGACCACGGCCAACGCCCTCCTCGTGACCGCCCTCCTGGGGGCCGGCACTCCGGTCCACGCCGGCGCCTCCCGTCCCCTGGCCGGCGAGGCGGTCCACGCCACCGAGGTCCACGGGGAGACAGGCCTGGGCGGCTCCGGACCCTTCGAGCACGACCGCACCCCGGCCAGCGGCGACGCCGTGACCTTCCTCCTCGACGCCGCCGGCGAAGACGTGTGGGTCGTCGCCCTCGGTCCGCTGACCAACATCGCTCTCGCCATCGAGCGCGATCCGTCGTGGCCGCGGCGCATCGCCGGCCTCTCCCTCATGGGCGGCGGCACCGGTCCCGGCAACTCCACGGCCGCCGCCGAGTTCAACGTCTTCGCCGACCCCGAGGCCGCGGCACGGGTCTTCGACTCCGGAGCCGACCCGACCATGTGCGGCCTGAACCTCACCCGTCAGCTGCGCACCGACGACGCCTTCACCGCGCGCCTGCGCGGGGCCGACTCCCCCAGGGCGCGCTTCGCGGTGCAGGCCTTCGACTTTCTGCACGACCGGGTGGAGGCCCTCACCGGCCGGCGCAGCGCCGCCCTCCACGACCCGTGCGCCGTGCTGGCGGTGACCCATCCCGAGCTGCTGGAGACGCGGCCGCGGCAGGTCCGGGTCGAGCTGGAGGGCCGGCTGACGCGCGGCATGACCGTGGTGGACGAGCGCATCCTGCGGCCGCCCCCCGCGGCCAACGCCAAGGTGGCGTACTCCATCGACGCCGAGCGGGCCCTGGACCTTGTGGTGGAAGCGCTGGCCGCGGACTGACATGGAAGCCCTGATCTGGGACTGCGACGGCGTCCTCGTCGACAGCGAGCCACTCAGCACCGCGGCCTGGCAGGCCGTGCTCCTGCGCCGGGGCGTGCGCGCGGAGGCCGCCGACCTGGACGCCTTCACCGGGCGCTCCGACGACGCCGTCCTCGACCACTACCGCGGGATCACCGGCGACCGCCTGGAGGGGATCCTGGAGGAGCGCGAAGCGGAGTTCGAGCGCCGGGCCCGGAGCACCCTGCGCACCTTCCCCGGCCTGCCGGAGCTGCTGGGCCGGTTCCATGGAGACGGCCGCAAGATGGCCGTGGCCTCTTCCGGGCGGCGGCCCAGGATCCGCTTCTCCCTGGCGGAAGTCGGGCTGGACCGGTACTTCGAGACCGTGTGCTCCGCCACCGAGGTGGAGAGGGGCAAGCCGGCGCCCGACCTGTTCCTGCTGGCGGCCCGGCGTCTGGCAGTGCCGCCGTCGCGCTGCACCGTCATCGAGGACTCGGTGCCGGGCTTGCGGGCGGCGGTCCGGGCGGGGATGCGCGCTCTCGGGTTCACGTCGAGCCACCCGGCACGGGTGCTGCGCGAGGCGGGGGCCGCCGCGACCTTCGATGACTACAGCGGGCTCGAGGCTCTGTTGGGCTGAGGAACACCGGAAGCGGAGGCCGGAGGGCCCCATGTCAGGGGCTGCGCAGTCGCGGTCGACTGTTGACTGTCTCAGAATTGGACAACGCCATAACTGACGCAATTTCAGACAGTTAGGACTTCTCTCGCCAATCCTGCCCCTCCCGGGTTGTCTCGTTCCGAGTCACCTCGACAGCTGTCTCCTTCCCCGCAGGTATTTACCTAACTTCCTGTAAATACAGGACTTGATCCATCCGCCAAGAAACCTGGCACGGTCCCTGCATAGGAACTGTCCGAGATGAGGAGGAGGCCGGCCATGACTCTGAATGACAAGATCGACGAGGGCGTGGGAGATGCTGCCGAGGCAGGGACCCCCCAACGGCGGGCGGCAAGCCCTCGCGACCGCCGGGGGCTGGATATCGGTCGCCGGGCCCGGCTATGGCGGCGGCAGGACCATCCGTCGGCTGGACCTCAAGGCGGCGCACGGGCGAATCGGACCTGAGCAGTGAGACAGTCGGCGGCCCTGCCACCCTCTGGGGCCGGGGGGCGTTCTGGCGTCCGATGGCGGAGGGGTGACGGGGATGTGCGGTGCGGATTCCGCCGTCGGGCGCCGAGGTGGTGGGGCTGCCGCTGTCTCACGGCAGATGTCTCCGCCGGCGGGTCAGGCGGCCTTGGCAGGCCTGCCGGCTTCGTCACGCAGGCGGAGGACTCTGCGGGCAAGATCAGCGACCGAAGCCAGGAGCTGGTCGATCTCCCCGGAGAGGTCGAGGGCAACGACCTCCAGCCGCTTCTCCGAGTGGCGGACCCGGTACTGCGCCGGACCCGCCTCTCCCTTGGCATAGACCAGCAGGCCGCCGGGCAGGTCGAGGGCGGTGGCGTAGGCCAGGAGCTGGTATAGGTCGGCGTTGGGGATCTCGCGCTCGCCGGTGATGTTCTTGTACTTCGCGTCGCCGACGAAGGTGCAGGTCGAGCCCTCCCACCACGACAAGTCGGGCCTGAGGCGGATGTGTCCGTCCTCGTCGAGTGTGATCCCCCGGATGCGGTTGTCAGAGCGGAGGATCTCCTCCGAGAGCCCGAGTTCGTCACGCAGCGCCCTGGTCACGAACTCCTGGAAGACCGCATTCATATCCATCAGGAATCCGGCGGCGCGCAGACCGCCGCGGCTGGTCTCGAAGATCCAATGCCGGAGGATCAGCCGGGAGATCTCCACGACCTCGCGGTAGTGCTCGTTCAGGCGGTCGAACTGAACTTCCGGCACCTCCTTCGGCGCAAACTCGACCAGCGAAACATTGCCGAGCATGGCGCCGGTCCACCCGAGCCCGGCGCGCGCACGCGAGTCCCGGATGCGCATGCGGCCGAGAAGCGCCACCGCCGCCTTCACCAACTGGTTCGCCAGGATGTCGTCCGTGAACTCGTCGTATCGAACCTCGACCGGAAAGGGCATCCCGAACCTGCGCCGGACCTGCTCGGCCACGACGATCCGGCCACGCACTGTGTGCAACGCCTCCTCCTCGGTTCGGTACCCGTGGAGCAGTCCGCGGGAGAATGCCCGCCGCGCCGCCGAGACGAAGGCGGGGATCAACGTCTCGACCAGGGTATCCGCCTTCTCGAAGCGGAAGCGTTCCTCCCGGAACCCGACCTCTCCCATGGCGTAAGAGGCCAGGTACAGGACCCGCGAAATCTCCAGCTTGGGGCGGATGGATACCGACAGGTCCCCCAGCTCGAGGGCGCCGATGGTGGAACCAGGTGTCAGGTACCAGCGGTCGTCGCCCGGAGCAGGCTCGATGGTGAGGGACGCTATCCCGCGGAGGGCTGCGCGTTCCAGAGAGGAGAGCGGCTCCGGGCCGCTTCTGGTGTGCTCCTGAAGGTCAAGCCGGCGCATCGCCGGTGCCGGCATCCTCGGAGCCGGGCTCCTCTGGGCCGCCTTGCGGGGCTGCACCCTCGACTTCGCGCCGCAGCTTGTCGAGGTCGAACTCGTCGAGGCGGTCCTGCTGCCCGTACAGCTGCTCCTCGATGTAGGGTCGGATGTTGTGCTTCCAGACCAGGTCAACCATCTCGTCATCAAGCCCGCTTCGCATGAAGTAGCTCGGGCCGACCGCCCCCTGCCGGTCCTGCAGCTTCTCGTTGGCGCGGTCGACGAGATCCGCTACCCACTCCATCCCGGGGGCCTGTTGGCTGAGCCAGCGCCTGAGCAACCCCTTGACGGGCGCCTCGTCGGGGTGGAACTCCACGAAGTGGAACCGCCGCCGCAGGGCGAGATCCACGAGCGCAATCGAACGATCGGCAGTGTTCATGGTGCCGAGGAAAAACAGATTCCAAGGCAGAGAGAAGGGCTTGTCCGAGTATTGGAGGCGCATCTCCTCGTCGCGGTACTCCAGCAGGAAGTAGAGCTCGCCGAAGACCTTGGCGAGGTTGCCGCGGTTGATCTCGTCGATGACGAGGAAGTGCCTTGCGTCCGGCTCCCGCCGGGCTGATTCCGCCATGTCCAGGAGGGGGCCGTTCCTCAACTCGAAACCGGGACGCCCCTCCACCAAGGTCGGGCGGTACCCCTGGACGAAGTCCTCGTAGGCGTACGAAGGGTGGAACTGGACGAGCCGCACCCGCTCGGCCGATCCGGCCAAGCACGCCGCCAGCTGCCGGGCGGCGTAGGTCTTGCCCGTGCCGGGCGGTCCCTGGAAGATGACCTGACCCTTGTCGTCGAGGAGCTTTTCGATGTCCTCCAGGAAGCCGATGTCGAACAGGAGTTCCTCTGCCAGTTCTTCCAGAGACTCCGTCTGGTGGCCATCGGTGCCAGCAGCCGCAACGGCAGGCTTCCTAGGAGGGGATGCTCCCACCGGTTCTCCGTCCCACTTGTACCACCATACGACTCCCTGAGCTTCGAGACGGTCGGCGGGCCTCTCCATGCCCAACGCCTTGGCTCTCGCTACGACCTGGTCCAGGAACCCCAACGCATGTTCGTATACGGTCCCCTCATCGGCGCCCTTTGGTGGCTGAGAGTATCCCGTCCGGCCGTAGGACCCGTTGAAGGCCGTCGCTGCGAACGGTGGGTATTGGGGACCCAGCGCCATCAATAGGACAGAGATTGCCCTCAGCCGCGTTCCGGTTCCACGGAAGTGTTGGTGCTCAGGCACTCGGGCCGAGAAGGTGCGGATACGCTTCTCGGGAGGTGTGCCATCATCGGCCCAGAGCGCCCGCAAGACTGACAGCGCTTCGTCCGGCTGGGATTCGAGCCACTCCAAGAAGAAGATCTGCTGACGGAAGTTCAGAAGGTTGTTCTTGTTGTTCTTGAGACTCTCCTCCACCAGGGAGGGCCATTCGCTGTCACCGGAAAGTACCGCCGCGCGGGCTTGGCGAAGGCTCTCCATGATCTCCAGCTTGTAGTTCATTTCCTCCGAATCGAGTCGCCCACTGTCGATATAGCCCTGTGCCTCCAGGAGGTAGTTGTCAAGGGCTTCCGAGTCCCGCTGCCGACTACGCTCCGACATGTCGCCTTCCTTCACCTCTCCTGATGGTGCAGCCGTTGTGATGAGGACGTGGTGAGTTCACTGATTCCCTCTCTTTGCAAAGGCACGCCTTCACGACGCTGCCGTTCCCCCCGGGGTCCCATGCTGCAAGGGGGCTCACTTCAACACCTCCCATCGACCGCCCTTGGTCGGTCCGACATGACGGATGGCTCCAGCGGCTCTCAGCCTGGCCAAGTGGTACTTGACCCCGTCCGGGGTAATGCCGACACGTTCGGCGACTGCACGCTGGGTGAGCCCGAGCTCCGCGCTGAGCAAGGCCAGGATTCGTCCTTGGGTAGTCTCGGCGGTTTCTTGGGTAGTCTCGGCGGTTTCTTGGGTAGTCTCAGCGGTTTCTCGGGTAGTCTCGGCGGTTTCTTGGGTAGTCTCAGCGGTTTCTTGGGGTAGTGGCCCCCCTGGAAGTTGGCGAAGGCCACCACCTCCCGCGCCAGTTGCTCCTCACGCAGGTCATCCCGCTTGAACTCCACTCCGGAGTTCTCACCGCCTGCTATCAGTTCGAGTAGCTCCGGGGACTTCATCTCACTGCTCAACGGCCTGCCGCGTCGGCGTGCGGATTTCCTGTTGGCGACAGTGGTCACGTCCGGGGCTCCCGGCTCCAGGCCCGCGACTCTGGCCGCGACGGGCGAACTTGGTGAGCGCAATTGATCCCCCTTTTCCCTGGAACGGCCCGGCAAGCCTGCAGTCGACTTGGCTCCGACCTCCAGCGTGTTCCACGGCGCCCTAAGTTACAGTGCCAGTCGAGGCACCGCCCCGGTCGACTGAAGAGCCCCCTTGACCATGGTCACCTTCGCCGTTACCCTCAACTCCGTCAACCACTTACGTCGCCTGGCCAGGCGCTGATGAACGGTCCCCGGCGCCGGGTGGCGTGGATCCCCGCCCTTGTCGTCTTCGCTGCCATCCCCCTCATACCCGACCCTCCGCCGCCCGTGGAGCGCGCGCCGGACCTCGACGTGGAATCCGTGCGCGCCGCCGAGTGCGAGTACCGCGGCATCACCGCCTCCTTCGACGAGATCACCCGCGCCTACGCCCTCACCGATTTCGACAACCCCCGCCTCCAGGGCTGGCACGCCCGGCCGAACCCGGCCAGCCCCGAGACCGAGGCCCTGGTGACGGCGAGCTTCCTCGTCGCCGGGAACCGGCCGCCGGCCCCGGGCCGCGGCACCGACCAGACCCTCGAGGTCACCTGGAGGCTGAACTCCCTGGCGGCGGTCCCGGTGAACCCCTTTGGCGGCCACGCCCGCGGCGCCCTCGACAGCTTCCGCCGCACCGTGGACGGCCTTCTCGGGCGCATGGTCTACCTCGCCGGGCCGGCAGGCCTGCGCGCCTCCCCCGGCGCCGCCGACAGCACCCGGCTCGAGGCCGCCACCGTGCTCCTGCTGGAGGAGAGCCCCGACAGCCCGGGCGGCTGGACCCGGGTGCGGGTGCCCGCCGACACCACCGCCGGGTGGGTCCGCTCCGACCTCCTGCGCCCGGTCGACGGGAACGACTGATGGCCCCCCCGGCGTCCCTCATCGAGATGGAGGGCATCACCCGGACCTACGACATGGGCGGCACCGAGGTGCACGCCCTGCGCGGCGTCGACCTGGAGATCGGCGCCGGCGAGTACGTCGCCGTCATGGGGCCCTCGGGCTCGGGCAAGTCGACGCTGATGAACATTATCGGCTGTCTCGACGTGCCCACCGCCGGCGACTACCGCCTCAACGGCCAGCTGGCCAGCGAGATGGACGACGACGAGCTGGCCCGCATCCGCAACGAGGAGATCGGCTTCGTCTTCCAGACCTTCAACCTCCTGCCCCGCTCCGACGCCCTGCGCAACGTCGAGCTGCCCCTGGTCTACGCCGGGGTCACCGGCGCCGGACGCCGCGAGCGCGCCGAGCGGGCCCTGGAGGCGGTGGGCCTCGACGACCGCATGGGCCACCGGCCCAACGAGCTGTCCGGCGGCCAGCGCCAGCGCGTGGCCATCGCCCGGGCCCTGGCCAACGAGCCCTCCATCCTGCTGGCCGACGAGCCCACGGGCGCCCTCGACTCGCGCACCGGGATCGAGATCATGGAGCTCTTCGGGCGCCTGCAGGACGCCGGCAACACGATCATCCTCGTCACCCACGAGGAGCACATCGCCGCCTGCGCCCGCCGCGTCGTGCGCTTCCTCGACGGCCGGGTGGAGAGCGACGGCGCCGGGGCCGGCGCCCCGCCCGCGGCCCTGCCGGCGGCCGGAGGCTGAGGCATGGGACCTGGGGCGAGACGGTTGATCGGCGCCGGGTGCGCCACCGTGGGCGCCGCCGGGGCGGCCCTCGCCGTGAACGCCTACCTCGACGGCCCCGAGGCCAGCGCCGTGCCGACGGCCGCCGTCACCCGCGGCGAGTTCCGCCGCACCCACGTGGAGGACGGCCAGTTGCGCGCCGCCAAGGACGAGAAGGTGGTCTCGCCGCGGGTGCGCGGCGACCTCAAGATCGTGCACCTGTGGCCGGAGGGGGAGCAGGTCGAGCCGGGAGACCTGATCCTCCAGTTCGACCGCGCCTGGCACGCCCAGGAGGTGAAGGACAAGATCAGCCGACTGGAGCAGGCGAAGGCCGACCTGTCCAAGTTCGAGGCCGAGCAGAAGCGGCAGCGCGCCGAGCTGGGCATGCAGGTGGAGCAGAAGACGGCGGCCCTGGAGCTGTCCCGGATCAACCTGCAGAAGTCGGAGTACGGCTCGGCCATCGAGCGCGAGGAGGCCCGCATCGGCGTCGGGCAGGCCGAGCGCGCCCTGGAGGAAGCGCGCGCCAACCTCGAGGCCCAGGAGATCGTCGAGCGCGTCGAGCGCTCCCACATGGAGGTCCGCATCGCCCACCGCCAGAAGGTGTACGACGGCGCCCTGTCCGACTACGAGCGCCTCAGCGTGCGCGCCACGCGGCCGGGCCTCGTCGTCCACGAGGTGATCCGCAAGCGCGGCGCCGGCCGGCGGTCCAAGGTGAAGGAGGGCGACATGGTCTGGGGCGGCATGAGCCTGCTGGCCCTGCCGGAGCTCGACTCGATGCAGGTCGTGTCCCAGGTGGGCGAGATGGACGTGCACTCGGTGGGCCCGGGACTCCCGGCCCTGATCCGCCTGGAGGCCCTGCCGGGACCGGTCTTCCACGGCGTCGTCCGCGAGGTGGCCCCCATGGCCGCCGAGAAGGAGGGCGCCCCCAACGTGCAGGTCTTCGAGATGGTCGTCGACATCACCGAGCAGGACGAGCGGCTCCTCCCGGGCATGTCGGCCTCGGTGGAGGTCGTCCTCCAGACCCGGCCCGGCGTCCTCACCCTTCCCCTCGGCGCCGTCCACGCCCGGGAGGAGCGCACCATCGCCTGGCGCCGCGGATCTTCCGGCTTCGAGCCCGTCGACGTGTCGGTGGGTGAGGCCAACGGCCTGAGAGTCGTCATTGTGGAGGGCCTGGAGGAAGGCGACGTCGTCGCCCTTCGCGATCCGGGCTTGATGTAGGAGATACCGCCATGGCCGAGAACACCCGCTCCACCGGTACCCGGACCCTGCTGCTGGCGGGCGGAATCCTGCTCCTGGTGGCCGCCGCCGTGGCCGCCTCCCGCCTGCTGCTGAAGGAGCAGAGCGCCGCCGTGGCCTCCTTCCCCGTCAAGCAGGGCGAGTTCGTCATCTCCCTGCACCTGAAGGACGGCGAGCTGGAGGCGGTCAAGTCCGAGCAGATCACCTCGCCCCAGGTGCACGGCCAGCTCAAGATCACCCACCTCTTCCCCGAGGGCGAGGTGGTGGAAGTGGGGGACCTGGTCCTCGAGTTCGACCGCGTCGAGTTCGAGAAGAAGGTCACCGAGAAGGAGCACGAGCTGCAGGCGACGAAGGCCGAGCTGGGCAAGACCTTGGCCAACCAGGGGGTGGAGATGGCCCGCCAGGAGGCCGACATCGAGAACAAGGAAGCCTCCCTGCGCCTGGCCGAGCTGCAGATGGAGAAGATGAAGTTCGAGTCCTTCGTCGACCGCGAGGAGGCCAAGCTCAAGAGCCGCCAGGCGGAGCTGGCCCTGGAGCAGGCGCGCAAGAAAATCGAGGCCCAGCGCATCGTCGACGAGGCGGAGCGCACCAAGCAGGAGCTGCGCGTGGCCGACGAGGAGCGCGGCCTGGAACGGGCTCGCAAGGACCTGGAGGCGCTCTCCATCCACGCCGAGAAGCCCGGCCTCGTGGTCTACCAGAGGATCTGGAAGGGTGGCCGCCGCGAGAAGATCCGCGTCGGCGACGAGCCCTGGGGCGGGCAGACCCTGATCACCCTCCCCGACCTGACGCGCATGCAGGTCAAGACCTGGGTCAACGAGGTCGACGTGGACAAGCTCGAGGTCGACAACGAGGTCCTCGTCCGTCTCGACGCTTTGCCGGGGCCGGTCTTCCACGGCAAGATCTCCAACATCGCCTCCCTCGGCCACGAGAAGGAGGGCGACAAGAACGTGCAGGTCTTCGACATCCTCGTGGAGATCGACGAGGAGGACGCCCGCCTCAAGCCGGGCATGACCGCCGCCTGCGAGGTCATCGTCGAGACCATCCCCCCGCGCCCCACGCCGGACGACGCCGAGATCGAGGAGACCGAAGAGACCGACGCCGCCGACATTCCCCTCTACATCCCCATCGACGCTGTCTTCGAGAAGGGCGGCCGCACCCTCGTCTACCGCATGCAGGGCGGCCAGCCCGTGGAGCAGGAGGTCGCCCTCGGAGCTCGCAACGAGAACTACGTGATCGTCGAGGAGGGACTCGGCTCCAACGACCAGGTGGCGCTGCGCGACCCGACGGTGGTGCTGGAGAAGCTTGGCGGCGTCGAGGAGGCGGAGGAGCCGGCGCCGGCCGGCGCCTCCCTGGAGTAGCGGGAGTGGACCTGCGCGAGACCTTCGACCTGTCGGTGGCGGGTCTGACGTCCCACAAGCTGCGCACCATTCTCACGATGCTCGGCATCATCTTCGGTGTCGGCGCCGTCATCGCCATGCTCTCCATCGGCGAGGGGGCCAAGCAGGAGGCCCTGCAGCAGATCAGCCAGATGGGCATCCACAACATCATCGTGCAGCACTGGAACCCCGAGGAGGAGGAGGGCCTCGGGGACGAGGACGCCGGCAGCAGCAACCTGTCGGAGGGGCTGACGCGGGCCGACGCCCGGGCGGTGCGCGAGATCTGCCCCCTGGCCCGGACGGTGACCCCCCAGCGCGAGCTGAAGGTCAAGGCCCGCTACCGCAGCAACACCTTCCAGACCATGCTCGTGGGCACCACCCCCGAGTACATCCAGGTCCTCGACGCGTCTCTGAAGGAGGGGGTCTTCCTCTCGGAGGAGGACCTGCTGCAGGCGCGCCGCGTCTGCGTCCTCGGCAGCGACGCCAAGCGCAGCCTGTTCTACTTCGAGGAGGCCCTGGGTCAGCAGATCAAGGTCCAGGACCAGTGGTACACCGTGATCGGCGTCCTGCGCGACAAGGGGGCGGCGGGCGGCAAGATCGGCGGCGTCCTCGAGGTGCGGAACACCGACGAGGACATCTACGTCCCGCTGAACACGCTCCTCAAGCGGTTCAAGTGGGCGCCCACCGACCCCGAGCTGACGCAGGTCACGGTGAAGGTGAGCGACCCCGGCCGTCTGCAGGAGGCGGCCAACATCGTGCGCGCCATCCTGCACCGGCGCCACCGCGGCGTCGACGACTTCAAGATCGCCATCCCCGAGGAGCTGATGCGCCAGAGCCAGCGCACCCAGGCGATCTTCAACATCGTCATGGGCTGCATCGCCGGCATCTCCCTCGTCGTCGGCGGCATCGGCATCATGAACATCATGCTCGCCTCCGTCCTCGAGCGCACCCGGGAGATCGGCATCCGCCGCGCCCTGGGCGCGCGCCGGCGCGACGTCCTGGCCCAGTTCCTGGTCGAGGCGGTGATGGTGAGCCTCATCGGCGGCCTCATCGGCGTGCTCCTCGGCTACTTCATGACCGAGGTCATCACCCTCTACGCCGGATGGAAGACGATCGTCGAGACGTGGACGATCGCCCTCGCCTTCGGGGTCGCCGCCGGCGTCGGCATCGGCTTCGGCTACTACCCCGCCCGCCAGGCGGCCCTGCTCAACCCCATCGACGCCCTGCGCTACGAGTAGAAGTCCTCTCAGACCAGCCGCACCAGCTCGATCCCCGACTCGCCCCGGCGGGCCCGCTCGTGGGGGTAGGCCAGGGGCCGCTGCACGTAGCGCACGCCGTCGATGACGGCGTCCCAGGCGATGTGGGTGTGGCCGAACAGATGCAGCCGCGACCCCGCGGCGCGCAGCTGGCGGTCCAGCCGCAGGGTGCCGGAGACCCGCGGCAGCTCCTTGAACCGCAGCCCCTCCAGCGGCGGGATCAGCTCCGGCCGCGGCACGAAGTGGGAGAAGCTCAGCACCCGGCGGCCCGGCGGGGTCCTCAGGGCCGGGCGGTTGAGCCCCTCGAAGTAGGCGCAGCGGTCGGCGTCGCTCGACTGCTCCGGCGGCCAGCGGCAGCGGTTGGGGTCCGACCAGTGGCGCGACACGGCCACCTCCGGGGCGCCGGCGGCGCCGAAGCCCGGCTCGTACCAGCCGTGGAGGGGCAGGACCCACCACTCGGACCCCGCGGCGCCCGGTTCCATCTCGATGCCGAGGCGCGCGGCCAGGCGCCGCAGGGCCTCCAGCCGGTCCAGGGAGGTCTGCGCCCCCGGCCCGCCCGCGTCCGCTCTCGGGTCCTCCACCCACAGGTCGTGGTTGCCGGGCACGAGGAAGACCTGCTCGAAGCGGTCCGCCAGCAGGCCGAGGGCCTCCTCGGCGCGGTCCATCCGGTGGCAGATATCGCCGGCCACCAGCAGGGTGTCGCCGCGGTGGGGCCCCACGGGCAGGGAGGCCACCTGCTCGAGGTTGGGGGCGAAGTCGACGTGCAGGTCGGAGATTCCGTAGATACGCACGCGGCGAAGGGTACCCGGCGCCGGTGGACAGAGGCAAGGGCCCCGCTTTCCTTCGAGCCCGCACTCCCCCACGAGAACCCCCTTCCAAGGAGAATCCCCCATGGCGTACCGCGCCGCCGTCATCGGCCTCGGCCGCATGGGCAGCACCTTCGACGACGAGATCGAGTGGGGCGGCTCGATCTTCCTGCCCTACTGCCACGGCCCCAGCTACCACGCCCACCCCGGGGTCGAGCTGGTGGCCGGCGCCGACCCCCACGACGAGCAGCGGGCCATCTTCGGCGAGCGCTGGGGCCTGGAGTCCGGCCATCTCTACGCCGACTACCGCGAGATGCTCGCCGAGGAGCGGCTCGACCTGGTGAGCGTCTGCACCACGGCGCGGGTCCGCCGCCGCATCGTCGTCGACTGCGCCGAGGCCGGGGTGCGGGCGATCTGGGCCGAGAAGCCCCTGGCCCTGACCCTGGCCGAGGCCGACGACATGGTCGACGCCTGCCGCCGCCGCGGCGCCGCCCTGGCCGTCAACTGCGCCCGCCGCTGGAACCCGTTCTACGCCGAGACCCGGCAGCGCATCGGCAGCGGCGACCTGGGCCGGGTCCTGCAGGTCACGGCGTACGCCCAGTGCGGCCTCTCCCACAACGGCTCCCACGCCATCGACATCATCCGCTACCTCGCCGGCGGCGACGTGAGCTGGGTCTTCGGCGAGATGGAGTCCGACGAGGCCGCCGCCGGCGAGACCGACCTGCAGGGCAACGCCTACCTCGCCTTCGACAACGGCGTCCGCGCCTACCTGCGGTCGACCGACGGCGGTCTCGCCTCGTGGGAGGTCGACGTCATCGGCACCGGGGGCCGGGTGCGCTCCGGCGCCAACGCTCTGGACTGGGAGATGTGGCGCCCCGTGGAGGGAGGCCCCCGCAACCGCGGCCTGGCGGCGCGGGTCCCCTTCCCGTGGCCGGCGCGCATGCAGGGCATGGGCCTGACCATCGTCGACGACCTGATCGGCTGCATCGAGTCCGGCGGCGACCCGCGCTGCTCCGGCGACGACGGGCGCGCGGCCCTGGAGGTGGCGGTGGCCCTGCGCGAGTCCCACCGGCGGGGGTGCGTGAAGGTCGAGCTGCCCCTGGCCGACCGCGGCCTGGGGATCCTGTCGTCGGAGATCCGCGAGGACGACGTGCCGGCGCGGGTGCGCCGGGAGAGGGCCGCGGCTCAGTCCCGCTGAGGCAGCAGCCGCCGGGCGTTGCCGCCGAGGATCGCCTCCGCCTCGGGCGCCTCCAGGTCCAGCACCACGCGGGCGAGCCCGGCGAGGGGCACGAAGAACGGGGCGTGGGTGCCGAACAGCAGCCGCGGCGCCAAGCCCGCCTCGACCATGCGCAGGAGGCTGTCCATGCCGTCGGCCTGGGAGATGTCGGCGTGGAGCCGCTCCAGGGAGAGGATCTGCGGCCCGAGGTCGAGGACCGCCTTCCAGGTGGCGCCGCCGATGACCACCGGCACCCGGGGGTTCCGCCGCGCCAGGGCCGCCACCGCCGCGGGGTCCACGTCGGGGACCACCGCCCCGGGGTGCTGCCGCCGGGGGTCCTCCAGCCGCGTCTGCACGAAGAGGACGAGACCCGCCTCGCCCACGGCGGCGGCGCACTCGTCCACGTCCTTCAGATCGTATCCGCCGTAGGCCGGCAGCCAGCGCACGGCGGGGGCTCCCCTGTCCACGGCCAGGGCCAGCTCCTCCCGCCAGGTGGCCAGACCCGGGTCGAGGACGGGGACGGGCCGCACCGCGGGAAAGCGCTCCGCCGCCGCGTACACGTCGGCGTTGGCCAGGTGCGGGTTGTGGGCGAAGGCGGCGTCCAGGGGCGACAGGAGCACCCGCCCGACGCCCACCTCCTCCAGGGAGGCCACCACCCGGTCCGCCGAGCCGGGCAGCCGCAGCGACGCCCAGTGGCCGGTCCAGGCGCAGACGTCGACGATCTCCACGGTTCCCCTCAGTCCCCCAGGCCGGCCCGCGCCGGCAGCAGCCCCCGCAGGTTGTCCCACAGGATGCGGCGCTTGTCGGCGGCCTCCAGGTCCGCCCCCAGGACCTTGGCCAGGGTGATGCCGAAGTGGCGGATCGGCGCGTCCGACCCGTAGACCACGCGGCCGGCGCCCAGACGCCGCACGGCCAGCTCCACCATGCCGCTCTCCGGATCGCCGCCCGAGGTGTCGACGAAGACGTTGGCGCAGTCGCGCACGTCCTCGACGCCGCGGGGATTGCAGCCGTTGAGGTGGGCCATGATGATCCGCGCCCCCGGGTGGCGGCGGGCCAGGTGGGCCACGTCGGCGGGGAAGGACTCCCCCGCCAGGTTGCCCGTGGTCTTGCGCCAGGCGTGCTGCAGCACCGGCACGCCAAGGGCCACCGCGCGGCTCAGGATCGGGTCGAGGCCGGGCTCGCGGGCGCGGCGGGCGACCCACAGCTTGACCCCCACCATGCCCTCGCCGGCGACGCAGCGGTCGATCTCGGCCGCCGCCTCCCGCGGGAACGCCGGCGAGACGTAGCAGAAGGGCAGGAAGAACCCCTCCGCGACGTCGCGCATGGCCAGGGCGTAGTCGTTGGCCTCGCGGCACTGGTCGGGCGTCGGCTCCCTGGGCGTGCTCGAGTGGAGCGAGAACAGGACCGCCCGGGTGACCCCGGCCCGGCGCGCGGCCTCGCCCAGACGCCGCGCGTCCTCGGCGGCGCCGGAGAGGGGGAAGCCGCCGAAGTTGTCCAGCGGGTGGACGTGGGCGTCGATGACGGGGCCGCCCGGGTCGAGGCGGCGGCGCAGGGCGGCGAGACCGGTCACGGGCGAGGCAAGGCCGGCGCGCCTCAGCCGGCGGCGCGGACGTAGCGCGGACGCAGGTGCGTGCGGCGGAAGCCGCGGCGGCGGTAGACCCTCTCGGCATCGCTGTCGGGCTCGGTCTCCAGCGTCGTCCAGCGGTTGCCCAAGGCCGCCGAGTCGGCCGCGGCGCGCGCCACCAGGGCCGAGGCCACACCCCGGCGGCGGTGACCGGGAAGCGTGCCCACCAGGTCGACGTACCCCATGCCGTGATCGGAGTAGAGCAGGGCGGTGCCCGCCGGCTCTCCGCCTCGGCGGGCCAGGTAGAGCCGCACCCGGGGGATGTCGAGGACGGTGCGGCCCAGTTCCCCGGCCTCGGGCGGCAGGTCGAAGCTCCGGCACCAGACCTGCGCCCAGGGGCCGTAGTCGCCGGCCTCCGGGACGACGACCTCCACCTCCGGGGCCCGCAGCGGCTCGGCGGGGCGGTCGCAGAGCATGGCGGTGGCCCGGAGCGCGAGGTCGAACCCCCGCCCCAGGAGGCGCTCGCCGAGATCGGCGGGGCGGTCCAGGGGCGTCAGGGTGAAGGCGCAGTCGAAGGCCTGGCGGCGGAAGTGGTCCAGGGCCGCGTCGACGAGCCGGTCCACGTCGCCAGGTGCCGCGTCGACCTGCACGACCCGGTGCAGCATGGGGATCTTCACGTCGTCGTGGTGGAAGGCCCGGGCCCCGCCGAGGTCGCGGGAGACGCACCAGCGCGCCCGGAACTCGACCCAGAGCCGCTCGAAGACCCGGGTGAAGTCGTCCGTCACCGGCCCGGGGGAGCTACTCCGCGCCATTGAGGATCTGGTCCATGCGCGCGTTGAAGGCGCTGATGCGCCCCTGCAGGAAGGCCAGCACCTCGCGCAGCTCCTGCTGTCTCGCCTTCAGGCGCTGCGACTCCAGCAGCAGCGGCGCCTCCGCGGGAGGAGGCGGGACGGCGTCGCCCGGCGGGATGTCGCCCACCTGCTGCCGCTGCGAGCCCGCACCGCCGCGGGAGACCAGGGCCGCCTCGCCGGGGCCGAACTGCTGCAGCAGCAGCAACTCCCGTTCGATGGAGTCGAGGCGGTGGGAGAGGCGGTGCCAGTCCTTCCGGGCCCGCACCGCCATGTACTGGGCCAGCTCCAGCTTCTGGCGGATCTCCTCCGGGCCGTCGCCGTCGGCGAGGGCCAGCTCGTGCGCGTCGTCGAGGCGGTAGTGGCCCTGGCCGATGCTGTAGCCCAGGACCCGGCGCTCCTCCTGGAAGACCTCCAGCTGGCGGTAGAGTCCGGCGTCCCAGCCGCCGTCCTCCAGCAGGCGGATCAGCTGGCTGATCTCCCAGTCGTAGGCGGCGCGCAGCTTCTCGTCGAGGGCTTCCATCTCGGCGGCGGCGCTGTCGAGGCGGACCTCGACGTTGTTCAGCCGGTGCAGCAGTTGCCGCGACTCGAGCTGCAGGCGCCGCAGGTCCGGGATCCCCGGGGCGCGGCTGCGGAGGCTGTCGATCCGGGAGGAGAGGGAGTCCCGGCGCGCCATGAAGCGGCTGCGGATCTGCTGCAGCGACTGCGAGACCCGGTCGACGCGCTCCCGCGACGCCTTGAGAGCGGCCAGCTCGTCGAGCTGACCGCCCGCCGGCCGCAGCGTGCCCATGAGGGCCAGGAGCGTCAGGGGCAGAAATCGGGTCATGCCGGTTCGGCGTAGCTGACGCCGTGCTTCTTGAGTTTGTAGTCGAGGGTGGGGGTCTTCAAGCCGAGGATCTGCGCCGCCCGGGTCTTCACGCCCCGCGCCTCCTCCATGGCCCGCGTGATCAGCTCGCGCTCGAGCCGTTCCATCTGCTCGTTCAGGCGCCCGCCGCCGCCGTCGCCGGTCTCCTCCGCCTCCTCCCCCGTCCGCCCCATCGTCTCCAGGGGCAGGTCGGAGGGCTCGATCGCGTCGCCGTCGCTGAGGACGATGGTGCGCTCGATGACGTTCTCCAGCTCGCGCACGTTGCCGGGCCAGGCGTAGTCGCAGAGGATCTCCAGGGCCTGGGCGGTCAGACGCCTGAGGGGCCGGTTGATTTCCCGCGACTTCTTCCTCAGGTAGTGGTCGACGAGCAGGGGGATGTCCTCGCGGCACTCGCGCAGGGGCGGCAGGTGGAGGGGGATCACCTCCAGCCGGTAGAACAGGTCCTGGCGGAAGGCCTTCTCCTCCACCATCTCCTTCAGGGGACGGTTGGTGGCGGCCACGACGCGCACGTCGGCGTGCAGGGTGCGCTCGCCGCCGACGCGGTCGAACTCCCGGGCCTGGAGCACGCGCAGCAGACTCACCTGCAGCTCCGGCGACAGGTCGGCCACCTCGTCGAGGAAGATCGTCCCGCCTTCGGCCAGCTCGAACTTGCCCTTCTTGGTGCGCACCGCGCCGGTGAAGGCGCCGCGCTCGTGGCCGAAGAGCTCGCTCTCGGCCAGCTCCCGGGGCAGGGCGCCGCAGTTGACGCGCACGAACGGCCCCTCCCGGCGCCGGCTGCCGCGGTGCAGGGCGCGGGCCACCAGCTCCTTGCCGGTGCCGCTCTCCCCGTAGATCATCACCGAGGAGTCGGTGGCCCCCACGCGCTCCACCGCCGCCATCACCTGCCGCATCCGCCGCGAGTCGCCGACGATCTTCTCGTAGCGGTCGCCGATCTCCTCGCGCAGGTACTCGTTCTCCTCCTCCAGGCGGTCCCGCTCCAGCCGCGCCCGCCGGTTCTCCAGGACCGTGCGGACCTTCTCCGGCAGCACCTGGTCGAGGTTGTCCTTGACCACGAAGTCGGCCGCCCCCTTCTGCATCGCCCGCACCGCCACCTCGATGCTGCCGTGGCCGGTGACCATGATCACGTCGGTCCCGGGGTGGAGCTTCCTCAGCTCTTCCAGCAGCTCCAGCCCGTCCATGCCCTCCATGCGGTAGTCGGTGATCACCAGGTCGGCCTCGGACCGGCGCAGGCTCTCCAGGGCCTCGGCGCCGCTGCCGGCGGTGGCCGCCTCGTGACCCAGGCGGCCCAGGCGCAGGGCCCAGCCGTCGCGCAGGGGCTCGTAGTCGTCGACGAAGAGGATGCGGTTCACGCGCCGATCTCCGACCTCTCGGCCGCGGGCACCGAGCCGGCGGCCGGCAGGACCAGGCGGAAGACCGAGCCGCGGCCGGGAGCGGACTCGACCTCGACACGGCCGCCGTTGGTCTCGGCCGCCTGCCGCACGATGGCCAGACCCAGGCCGGAGCCCTTCTCGCGGGTGGTGAAGAAGGGCTCGAAGAGGCGCTGCCGGACCTCCTCGGCCATCCCCGGGCCGGTGTCCTCCACCTCCAGGGCGACGTCGCCGGCGGCGCCCACGGCGCGCACCGTCAGGGCCCCGCCCTCAGCCATCGCCTGCACCGCGTTCTTCATGAGATTCACGACGGCGCGCTTCACCTGCTCGGGGTCGGCGTAGACCCGCGCCTCGGGAGAGACCTCGGTGCGAAAGGTGACGCCGGCGGCCTCCATCTCCGGCGACAGCAGGAAACGGGCGTCGTCCACCAGTTGCGACAGCACCACCTCCCCGGGTTGGGGCGAGGGCGGACGCGCGAAGTGGAGGAACTCGGAGATCACCAGGTTCATGGCGTGGACTTGGGCGATGACCTTGTGGATGTGCTCGCGCCGCGGGTCCTGGCCGGGCAGCTCGTCGGCGATGAGGCCGGCGTAGATCTCGATACCGCTCAGGGGGTTGCGGATTTCGTGGGCGACGCCGGCCAGCATCTGGCGCAGCTGGGCGTCGCGCTCCAGCAGCTTGCGGCGCATCTCCTCCATCGTCTGCCCGAGGTAGCCGATCTCGTCGTGGGCCTGCACCTTCACCGCCCGGCGGAGGTTGCCGCGGCCGATCCGGCGCGCCGCCGTCACCAGGGTGTGGATGGGGCCGGTGATGTGGCGGGCCACGGCGAGGCCCACGAGGAAGGTCAGCAGGGTGCCGAGGCCGGCGAGGAGATAGACGGAGCGCTTGAAGCCGACGATGGCGTCCATGTACCCGGCGCCGATGTCCACCCCCACGCCGGCGACGATCCTCCCCTGGCGGTTGTGGATCGGCGCGTAGCCCGTCATGAAGTGATCGCCCGTGTCCTCGTCGGTGAAGCGCGGCGTGTTCGCCGGCTCTCCCTCCCACATGGCCGCCACCTGGGGCTTGTGGAAGGCGAGGAGGTGGATCTCGCGGCCGATGCGCTTGCCCTCCTCGGTGTCGAGGAGACTGCGGCCGCTGCGGTCGAAGACGTAGATGCGGCGCGCCCCCAGGGCCTCCCGGGTCTCGCGCATGCGCCGCCGGAGCAGCTGGTGCAGGAAGGTGCCCTCCATGCCCTGCCTCAGCTTGGTCACCTGGCCCCGGGCCAGCTCGGCGGCGATCATCTGCGACTCCACCTTCAGGTGCGAGGCGAGCTGGTCCTCGAGGCTGTCGAGGGCCTGCCGGTAGAGGACCCAGCCCGTGCCCCCGAGCCCTGCCAGGGCCAGGGTGACGAAGATGAAGACCAAGCGCCGGCCGAGCGATCCCTGGCGCCTGCGCCGCCCCTCGGCGCCGCCCCTCACAGCCCGATCCTCGACGGGAACTGCGGCCGGCCCGCCAGTCCGGGGCGCAGCCGGAAGAGGGCGCCGGCGCCCGGGCCTTCGGCCTCCCGGTCGGCGCCCCCGGCGGTGGTCACGTAGAGCTCGTCGAAAGCGGTGCCGCCGAAGCCGGCGCTCGACACCTTGCGCGCCGGCAGCTCGATCCGCCGGTCCTCGCCGCCGTCGGGACGGTAGCGGACCAGGCAGCCGCCGTTCCACAAGGCGCACCAGACCCCGCCCTCGGCGTCGACGGCGAGGCCGTCGGGGGCGCCGTCGCCGCCGGAGACGTCGGCGAAGACGCCGCGGTCGGACAGCTCCCCCGTGGCGCGGTGGTAGGTGAACCTCCAGATGATCCCGGCCTTCGAGTCGACGAAGTACATCCGGCGGCCGTCGGGCGAGAATCCCATGCCGTTGAGAAGCCCCACGCCGTCGAGCAGTTCCGTGAGCGTGCCGTCGCGGTCGAGCCGGTAGAGGCGGCCGCCGGCGGCCGGTCCCGGCAGGGTGCCGCAGAACACGCGCCCCTCGGGATCGGCGATGGCGTCGTTGAAGCGCGAGTCGCGCTCCACGGGGATCTCGTCGACGACCGGGGACAGGGGCTGGTCCCGGCGCCAGACGGCGATGGCGCCGCGGGCCATGAACAGCAGCAGCGAGCCGTCGGCCTGCACCGTGAAGCCGCCGATCGGCTCGCCCTCGAAGACCTGCTCGTGCGCCCCCGAGGCGGGATCGAAGCGGTAGAGGCGCCCCTCGGGGATGTCGACCCAGTAGAGGCGCTGCTCCCGCGGATGCCAGAGGGGCCCCTCGCCGGCGCGGCAGCGGGTGTCGGCCACCCTCTCGGCCACGACGGGCGGGGCGGACGCCGGCGCCGGCAGCCGGCGCCTCTCCTCCTCCCAGGCCCGCCAGTACCCCCGCAGCCGGCGGCGCAGCTCCTGCGGCCGCTCGGCGTAGACGCGCATCCCCAGGACCCGGGCCTCCTCCTGCAGCTCGTGGCGCCGTTGCGAGATCGGCCCCAGCAGCTGCTCCCCCTCCGGCCCGCCCTCCTCGCGCAGCACCCCGGCGAGGACGGCGAGGTCGTGATCGTCCCCCAGCAGCTCGCCGAGGCGGTCCAGCTCGCCCCGCCAGGCGGACATCGCCGCCGGCCACAGCGGCTGCAGCAGACGGCTGTGGTACCACAGGTACTTCACGCGCTTGCGCCACTGGTGGAGGCTCTCCACCGACGGGCGCCAGCTCGCCTGGCCGAACTCGCGGCGGCCGCGGCGGTAGACGGCCAGCAGCCCGCCCCCCAGACCGCTCCAGCCGGCGCCCCGCAGGGGCCAGTCGTCGACGCGCCCGCGGGCCTGGCGCAGGACCTCGGCGCAGGCGCCGAGGACGGGCCCGCGCTCGCCGGCCCCGTAGGCCCGCCCCCGGCGCGCCGCCAGCCGCTCGCGGAGGGGAGCGAAGCCGCCGGCGCCGCCGTTGACGCCGCCCGCCACCCGGTCGAGGGTGGCCGCGAGCACGGTGGCGTCGCGCAGGCCGGCCAGCCGGCGGGCGGTGTCGCGGTAGGTCTCGTTCTCGCGCCGGTAGACCTCGGGGCCGAGGTCGGGGCGCACGAGACGCACGAGGCCGCGCATGCACTTCATCGACTTGCGCGCCGAGTGCACGTCGCCGTCGCGGTCGTCGGTGCCTTCGGTGAGACGGTGGATGGACTGGTCGAGCTGCTCGCGGGCGATCCGCCGCACCCCGTCGGGGACGGATTCAGCCGGATCGAGACGGAAGGCCATGGCGTTGTCGAAGGTACCGGGGCCCTCTCGGGATGTCCAGATTCGACCGGCCTGTGCGTGGAGGGCCCGGCGGGATGGAACGGGGTCCCCCAGGGTCGCCGCTCTGGATCTAGTAGACGAGGGAGACGACCCGTTCCCTGGACCTGATCCCGAGGTCCGACTCGACCTCGATCCGCAGGATGTAGATCCCCGGACCGAGGAGGCGTCCCCCGGCATCGCGGCCGTCCCACTCGGCGCGGAACCGGCCGCTGCCGGCCGGCCCGCGGAAGACCTCCTCCAAGGGCGAGCCCCGCAGATCGTAGAGGACGACGGCCACCTCGGCGTCACCCTCCACGTTCACCAGCTCGTACTCGAGACTCACCCGGTCGTTGATGCCGTCTCCATTGGGGCTGAAGACCGGCGGCTCGACGGTGAGGGCATTGACCGTCCGCCGGCCCACCTCCTCCAGGCCGACGCTCAGGGTGTTGCTGTCGACGATCGGGTCCGCCTCGCCGGGGGAGACCACCTGCGTCACCTCCCAGGGCCGCTGGCTGTCCATGATCCGGCCGGAGAAGACGGTGCCGAAGCGGAAGATCCGCGAGCGGAAGTCGATCTCGATGAGCTCGCCGTCGCGGCTCTCGTCGACCCGGGGGACGGCGATCTCGAAGCCCGCCTCGTCGAGGCGAAGGACCTCGTAGGCCACGGGCTGGCCGTTGAAGCGCACGCCGTCGATGCCGGCCACGGTGGTGGGCGTGTCGATGAGGATGCGGTCGAACCCGTAGTTCCCGGAGCGCATGACAGGCGTCATCAGGTAGGTGAAGGGCGTCACCTCGTCGACGGAGGCCATGGTCGGGGTGATCTCCCCGAAGACCACGGTGGCCGCCGGCGGCTGGGAGACCGCGAACTGCAGGTACTGGAGGCGGGAGCCGGCGTCGACGGTGGAGTGGAAATCGGCGCGCACCTGGAGAAACTGGCGGGGCCGTGTGGCCCGGAAAGGCACGGCCCCTTCGGAGTGGTCGATGGGCGTGCTCCAACCGTCCCAGCTCTCGGTGTCCGGCGTGGTCCCGGCCTGTTCCCGCCTGTCCAGGCTCTCGTATCCGTCCTTTGTCAGGGGCTGGCCTTGCTCGTCCAACCGGCTGGTGGACCCACTGCCGCGGAAGGTGTAACGCCAGTAGAGGTTGGGACCCGGATCGTCCCCGGCCCGCATGCGCAACTTCAGATCGGCTCCGGGGTCGACCTCGGCGGACCAACTGAGGTCCCCCAGGGCGGAGGGGCCCCCGAGGTCGATGACCTGGCTCACGTAGGCCGCCTCGGGCGTGTAGCCCCGGCCGTAGACCTCGATCTCGGCCATTTCCCAGATGCCCTGCGTGTTCTCGGCCAGCGAGACGAGCAGCTCCTTCACCGGGTACTCGGGCAGGGCGGTCAGCTCGATGCGCCCCCGGGAGTTCTCGCCGTCCTCGTAGACGGCCTCGAACTCCCAGTTGCGGGCGCGGATGACCGGGCCGCCCCTTCGGCTGCGTTCGGCGTCGTTGAATCCGATGCGGAACCACTGCACGAAGCGGCTCGACAGGTATCGCTCGCGCGGATACATCAGGATCCGCGAGATGGTGAAGGTGCCCGGGAACACGAAGATGAGTTCCTTGAAGCGGTAGTGGTGGGCTCCGCCCCAGTGGCCGTCCCCGAGACTCACGGTCTCGGGATCGCCGTCCCAGAGGACGGCGTCTGGTTTGAACCCGGCCACGAAGCCGTGCGAGGCGGAGCTGTAGATGCTTCCGCCGATCTCCTCGAAGATGGGGGCCAGGTTTACCGCCGGGTCCAGCTTGTCCGGCTCCAGGGCGTCGGGCTCGAGCCCGTGCAGCAGATCGATGGCGCCGTGATCGCTGTCCACGGCGGCCTGCCAGTCCAGTTGCACGAAGTCGGCCCCCTCGGGCAGCTCCGGCGGTGGCAGAGTCGAGCCCCCGATGCGGTAGATGGTCAGCCCCTGGGCGGCGGTGCCCAGGCCCAGCAGCAGGATCAGGGCCTGCGCGATGGTACGTCTCGTCCTGGTCATGATCCCCGTCCTGGCCGTGAAGTAAGCGTGGCGGGTTCGATTTCGCTCCCCCCCACGCAGGAGGCCTTTCCGGTGAAGAGAATATCGGCCCCGCAGAGCCGCAGGAACAGGGCGCGACGCCAGCGCAAGGTGAAGGCGCGCCACCCGAAAGCGGGACACGGGCCGCCTCAGGCGCGGCCCCTGTTCACCGCCGGGCCGGTGCACTACGAGATCGGCGCCGCTTGCAGCGCCGCTCGAAGGAGGAGACGCGGAGCGAGCTGCGGCGCGACCGGGAGCGGTATCAGCCGCGCGAGAAAGGGCGCCCGGTCAAGGAGCGCGAATTTGCGGACCCTGCGACACGCTCATTCCAGGCCTAGTCGCGCGGGATCAGTTCCAGCAGGCGCCCGTCGCCGTCGGAGAGGGTCATCTTCAACTCGCCGTCCGTCAGGTCCAGCGGCCGCGTGGCCCCGTCGGCCCGCGACCGGTCGACCTCGGCCACGGCGACGCCCTCGGCGAAGGTCAGGGTCAGCTCCGCGGCCTTCATGGGATCGCGGTTCACCACCATCAGGAAGCGGCGGTCGTCGGGCCCGTCGAAGAAGCCGAGCACCGCCGGCGCGCCGAGGCAGCTGGCGAGTCCCCCGTGGCCTTGGTGGATCCACGTCGTGCCCCGCGGCTGCGGGGAGGTGTGGAAGACCGCGGTCGAGGTCAGGGAGAGGAGGAGACGGCCCATGTTCTGGATCTCCCGGTTGATCCGCTTCGCCGTCTCGTACCAGGGGCCGCGGCGGCCCTTGCCGTCGATGAGGCCGTTCTCGCCCTCGGCGGGTCCGTAGGTGAAGTATTGCAGCCCCCGGGCGCCGTAGGCCAGGCAGCTGTAGAGCTGGAAGCGCAGGTGCCCCTCGGTCGGCGTCGGGTAGGAGAACACGGGCGTGCTCAGGGTGAAGGCCCAGAACGGCACGCCGTGCTTCAGGGCCGCGGCGCGGATGATCTCCAGGTTCTCGTAGTACTCGGGCCGCACGCGGATGGCGTAGTCGGCCTCGCGGAAGCGGTAGCCCTCGATGGAGTAGTGGTCGTACATGAGGACCTCGGGCCGGAAGACCTCCATGTAGCGATCGACATACTCCTGGTAGTCGCGGGTGCCGATGTAGTTCTCGCGCTCGTTCACCGGCGCGTAGTTGGGGAAGAGGTTGACGTAGGCCCAGTGGCCGGGGTCCATGCGGGCCAGCAGCCGGCGGCTGTGGGCCAGGGCCGGGAAGCTGACGGCGTGGGGCTCGTCCTTGAGGACGTAGGCGGCGAAGGCGGGCTCGGCCGAGTAGCGAGCCGTGCGCTCCTTCAGACTCTCCACCAGCTCCTCGGCCTTCTCCTCCCTCTCCCCCCACTCCCAGTTCACCAGCCCGCCCAGCAGCAGACCGATGCCGTACCTCTCGCCGAGGTCGAGGGTGCGCCGGTACTCCTCGGTCGTCCCGTGGAAGGAGGGCAGGCACAGGTTGAACCCGGCCTCGGCGACGTCGCTCCAGACCTCGTCGGTGAGCAGCCCTCGGCCGGGGCCGTACCAGGCAACGAGGGGGAAGGGCCGGTCCTCGGGCGCCTGCCACTTCCACCCCGGGACGGCGGGCTCGGCGGAGGCGGTGGCGGCGAGCAGCGCCGTCACGACAGCGGCCAGGATTCCCGGCGTGATGAACAGGCCCGCCACACCGGCACTCAGCGGCTCGGACCCGCGGCCTCGGCGGCCCAGGTCTGCGTCACCTCGCCGCCGTCGACCACGGCGTAGAAGCGCGCCAGGTTGGCCACCGGACAGGAGTGGTTGGGGACGATGCGCAGGCGGCTGCCCAGGGGCAGGTAGGAGGAGCCCCGGGGCACGAAGCCGTGCTCCTCCGAGAGCTTGGCCACGGTGAGGGGGCGGCTGCGGCCGGGGAAGTCGGCGGGGGTGAAGGCGGTGCCATAGCCGGGGGCCCCCTGCAGGCCGTGGGCGCCCTGGTCGGAGGTCAGGCTCTTGGAGCCGGCGTCGGTGATGAAGTACTCGTCGTTGCGGCTGATGATCGTGGCCAGGACGGTGAGGGCCACCTGCCGCGCCTCGATCAGCCCCAGGCGCAGGGGTGTGTGGTCCATGAAGACGTAGTTGCCGGGCCGGATCTCGGTGAGGCCGGAGAACTCCTCCGAAGCCAGCACCGTGGGGGTGGAGCCCACGGAAAGCTCGGGGACGGGCAGCCCCTGCTGCGCGAGCCGGTCGCGCACGGCCAGAAGGATGCGGCGCTCCTCGGCGGCGATGGCCCCCACTTCGGCGGCGTCGGCGGCGCCGTAGGACTGCCCGGCGTGGGACAGCAGGCCGCACCAACGCAGGTCCGGGGTGGCGTGGATGCGGCCGGCCAGCTCGGCGACGGCGGGATCGTCCTCCCCCAGGCCGCAGCGGTGCAGACCGACATCGATCTTGATGAAGACCCCGGGTCCGGCGCCGTGCTCGCGGGCCCGGGCGGCGAGCAGGTCCAGCCCCTCGCGGCTGTCGACGATGAGGCGCAGGTCCACGCCGAGGCCGCGGCCCTCCACCAGCAGGCGGTCCAGCTTGGCGGGCGTCATCAGCGGTTGCGCCAGGGTCACCGAGGCGAAGCCGCCCCGGGCGAAGACCAGGGCCTCGTCGACCCGCGCCGCGGTGACGCCGCAGGCCCCCGCCGCCATCTGCAATCGGCCGATCTCCAGGGATTTGTGGGTCTTGATGTGGGGCCGCAGGCGCAGCCCGTGGCGCCGGGCCTTCTCCTGCACGGCGTCGATATTGGCCTGCAGGACGGCCCGGTCGAGAAGGACGGCCGGGGTCTCGAGGTCGGCGAAGGGGGGTTGAGTCATGGGCTCTCGGAGGAATGGCGGCGGGCGTCGAAGGTATCCCGGCGTTTTTCGGATGTCCAGCGGGGAGCCCGGCACCGTCTGCGTTCGGCGGGCGCCGCCGGAGCGCTGCCGTCAGGGCTCCCCTGGTGCCCTCGGACGCCCGGCCTCCTCCCCGGTAGCGGCGACGGTTCCGTCTGGCCGTCCCCGCCCACCCCGGGGCTTGAGAGGGTTTTTCCCTTTGACAGCCACCCGCCCCGGTGCCACGATCTCCGTCCGACGAGAGAGCAGGCGGAGATCCTGCCGCCCTGCCCGTCCCGCCTCCCCCCCGTCCCGGAGGACACCCGCATGACACCGTGGATCTTCGTGCACAACCCCCTCGAGCGCTGGCTCGACGACTACCCGCGCATCTTCGACGCCTGGGAGGAGGGCGGCGTGCGCGGCATCGTCGTCGGCCGCCTGTGGTTCGTCCAGGAGGACGGTGACGGCATGCCCCTGTGGGGGGATACGCTCACGCCCGCCTTCCCCGCCGACCCGAAGGGCTACGCCTCGCTGGGGATCAACCCGCCGCCGGAGACGCCGCGGAACCTCCCGAAGGAGAAGAAGCTCCACGCCCTCCTCGACGATGCCGCCGGCCGCGGCTGGAAGATCCTGATCTTCGACTCCCGCGACGGTCTGCGGCTGCTCTACCAGCGCGGGCAGGGCATCGTCTCGGGCCTGCCCCCGGAGCGGGATCCGGTGGGGGCGGTGGAGATCGCCGCCGGCGCGCAGGACATCATGGGCGCCTTCCCCCAGGCCCACGGCGTCGTCCTCGACCAGCCCGGCGAGCACGACTACGAGCTGGAGCTGCACCGCGGCACCGAGCTGTTCAAGCTGCACGGCCTGCAGCGCCACCGCTTCGAGATGCAGGGGGCGGACGTGCCCCGCATCGAGCGCGCCATCTCGCGGCTGCGGCGGCGCTTCCACCAGTTGACGCCGGACCTCGTGCGCTACCACGCCCCGGGGGGCCTGCTCGGCGCCCTGGAGCTGTTCGACCTGGAGGAGGACGGCCTCTACTGGCTGCGGGTGCGGCGCCAGACCGCCCTCGACTTCATGGCCGCCGTGCGCGCCCGGATCGACGAGCTGGACTGCGCGCTGGAGCTGGGCGGCATCCCGAGGACGGCCGCCTTCTCGGGGCTCACCGGCCAGGACTTCGGCCAGATGGCGCGTCACTTCGACCTCGTCTTCCCCAAGCACTACTTCTGGCACCGGGGCAACGACGGCCTCTACGGGACCATGGCCCGCTGGGTGCAGCAGGTCGGCGCCTGGAACCCTGCCCTGACCGAGCCCGACTGCTTCGCGGTGGTCAAGGCATGGCTGGGGCTGGAGCTTCCGGGAGTGGAAACGCTGGCGGATATGGAACTGGGGTTTCCGGAGGAGTTCTTCGAGAGGCTGGTATACGACGAGACCCGGCGGGCCCTGGAAGCCGTGGGCGAAGAGAAGGCGATCCCCTGGGTCTCCACCGGGCGGCACCCCCACGGCGGCGAGGCGATGCCCGCCCGGGACCTGCACGGCATCCTCACCGCTTCCCGGCGGGCCGGGGCCCGGCGCTTCCTCTTTCAGCCGGACCCCGACCTCGGGGCCTCGGAGTGGAGCGTCATCTCCGGTCTGTGCGGCGCCCGGTGGCGCCAGAGCCCGGAAGGCTACTGGCCTGCCGATTCCACCCGGCCCGACTCCTTTGGGGCGGAGTCCCCGTGAATCAGCCGCCGGGGGTGCGGTACGACACGCTCTTGCTCACCGCCTCGTCCACGGTCTCCGGCGTCACCAGGACCGTCACCTCCACGTCGAGGGCCCCGGCGGCGGCGACCCGGAGGGAGACGGCGGTGGCCGCGGCGTCGTCGGGAAGCTCGGTGATCAGGTAGAGGTCGCAGGGCCCGAAGGCGTAGTAGAAGCCTTCGAGGGTGCCGCCCATCCCCTCGATCGTCTGCCTCAGGGCCTCGCGGCGGCCCGTGCCTCCTTCTCTCAGCAGGCCCTCGAGGCCTGCCTTCGTGTAGCTGGTGCGGAACATGTACTTGGCCATGGCTCTGCCCTCCTTCAGGGGTGGTTCCTCGCGGCCAGGTGCCTCGGCGTAGCGACGGTCCGACCGGAGGCTCTCGGAAGTCTATTGGGCATCCTTCCCCGGGGAAACCCCGGAGGCGTGGCTGGCAGACCGGTCATGGGTGGCCGGGACCTTCCGAGAGATGCGCCCCCCCGAGAGGTACGCCGCCATGTCCCACAGCAGAATGGTGCCGTCCCAACTGCCGGTGGCCAGGATGGACCCGTCGGGGGAGAAGGTCGGCCACGCCAGCCACGAGTGGCCCTCCAGGGAGGTCCTGAGTTGGCCGCTGGCGACATCCCACACCCGGACAGACCCCAGCCCCCCGTCACTGCAGACGAGGACGCTCCCGTCGGGGGAGAAAGCCATGGAGGTGGGGTGCTCGACAAGGCCCTCGAGAGTTGCCTTCCGTTGACCGCTGGCGACGTCCCACAGGTGGATCCCCGCCTCCTCACGAGGCCATCCGAATCCACTGGCCAGTGTGGATCCATCGGGCGAAAAGGCCAGGTGGTACACCCGTCGATTCCCGTCCCACAGTCTGTCCCGGATCTCGCCGCTGGCCACGTCCAACAGAATGATCGTCGACTCGAGCCGGCTGGCACTGGCCAGGGTCGCCCCGTCCGGGGAGAAGGCCAGCCAATCGACTTCATCCTCATGCGCCTCGAGAGTGGTCCTCAGCTGACCGTCGGCCAGGCTCCATAGCCGAACCGTCGGGTCCCTGGGGCCGCCACCACTTGCCAGAGTGGCGCCGTCCGGCGAGATCGCCAGGGAGTTTATGAAGGTCGTGTGTCCCTTGAGGGTTGCCCGATGGAGGCGGCTGGGCACATCCCACAGCCAGATGGTGCTGTCCTGCCAGTCTGCAGTGCTGGCCAGGGTTGAGCCATCGGGCGAGAAGGCCAGCCGGGTGACCCTGGTGTCGTGGCCATCGAGAACCGCCTCGGATTGGCCTCTCTCGACGTCCCAGAGCCGGATTCTTCCACCATCGCCGCTGGCAAGCGTGCTTCCGTCCGGCGAGAACGCAATCGCTGCGGGGGAATGGTCGCTTTGCAGGGTGGCTTGAGCCTCGCCGCTGGTCCTCCACAGTCGAATCCTGCGGCTGTCGACACTGGTCAGGACGGACCCATCTGGCGAAAAGGCCAACAACCCGCCCTCGGAATCATGCTTCAGGACCGTCTGCAGGTGGCCGCCCGCCACGTCCCACAGATGGACCTTGTCCCCCCGGCTCGTGGTGCTCGCCAGACTGGACCCATCCGGCGAGAACGCCAGGGAGTAGCCCTTGTCCCCGGGGCCTTCGAGTTCGTACGTGCCCAGATGAATGGCCCTCTCATAGCCGCTGCTGGTGGCAAGGGACCCATTCGGCGAGAAGGCCACCGAAAGGACCGGATGTATAACGTCCCACGACTGGGTGAATCGGCTGTGCTCCCAATCCTGGCGGCCCCGGCGGATTTCTGCCTTTCCGGTGGTCACATCCCACAGGTAGACCGCGTTGTATTCCGCGGCGCTGGCCAGGGTCGACCCATCGGGGGAGAAGGCTACCGAGGCGACGTATCCATGGTAGGGCAGATCGGCCTTGAGTCGACCGCTGGCCACATCCCACAACTGGATCGTCGGCTTGTCCTTGAAGTCCCCACTGGTCGCACTGCCCCCGGCGAGGATGGCGCCATCCGGCGAGAAGGCCATTGAAGTGGGAGGTTTGTGGCTCTTCAGGGTGGCCCGGAGTCGGCCGCTGGCCACATCCCACAGACGAAACGTCTCGTCCTCCCACCCACCCGCACTGGCAAGGGTAGCCCCATCCGGCGAGAACGCCACCGAGATGACCCGTCCCTGATGTCCTTCCAGAATAGCCTGAATGCGACCGCTGGCCACGTCCCACAGCCGAATGGTCCTGTCGGAGCCGCCACGGGCCAGGACCGCCCCATCCGGGGAGAACGCCACCGAAGTAGCGGACTCCCCGGGCCCCGTCAACAAGCCGGCTTCGTCGCCGGTGCGGGCGTCGTAGAGCCAGATGCCGATACTGCCGGCCACGGCCAGCAACTCGCCGTCTGGGGAATAGGCCACGGCCCGGTCGCCTTCTGCGATCGAGCCCTTTCCCAGGCGGGCGAGGGCCCCCTCGGGCAGTCTCCAGAGGTGGTAGGCCGATAGCTCGGGGGGCCAATCCTCCTCCACCACAGGGGTTCCATGCAGGGCCAGAACCACCGGGGTGCCCAGGCCCGAGCTCACCAGGACCTCGACGGCCGTGCCGTCCAGATTGCAGCGCTTGATGCGGTTCCGGCCCGAGTCGGTCCAGTAGACCCTGCCTTCGACCCCATCCACCGCCAGACCTCGGGGAGTGAGCAGGAGCGTAGTGACGAGGTCTTCCACATCGGAGCCGTCCAAGTTGCTCCGCTGGATCCTGTCCGCGCCCGAGTCGGTCCAGTAGAGCTTGCCACGGGCCGCGTCCAGCGCCAGCCCGGAGGGAGTGACCAGGCCGGTGGTGACCACGTCCTCGACCTGGGAGCCGTCCAGGTTGCTCCGCTGGATCCTGTCCGCGCCCGAGTCGGTCCAGTAGAGCTTGCCCCCGGCCGCGTCCAGCGCCAGCCCGGAGGGAGTGACCAGGCCGGTGGTGACCACGTCCTCGACCTGGGAGCCGTCCAGGTTGCTCCGCTGGATCCTGTCCGTGCCCGAGTCGGTCCAGTAGAGCCTGCCCCCGGCCGCGTCCAGCGCCAGCCCGGAGGGAGTGACCAGGCCGGTGGTGACCAGGTCCTCGACCTTGGAGCCGTCCAGGTTGCTCCGCTGGATCTTGTCCGTCCCTCTGTCGGCCCAGTAGAGCTTGCCCCCGGCCCCATCCACCGCCAGCCCGGCGGGAGCCACCACACCGGTGACCACATCCTCCACCTGCGAGCCGTCCCGGTTGGCCCGGTGGATCCGGTCCGTTGTCCAGTCCGCCCAGTAGATCTTTCCCTCCTCGGGCGAGATCAAGGGAGCCACCGGCATCCCGATGCCGGCCGGCAGCAGCGGACTGGAGGGGTCGACGCTGTGGATCAGCAGCAGCCAGGCGTCACTGATATCCACCCGGCCGTCGCCGTTTACATCGCCCAGGGCGATGTCGCCCTCGTTGGGCATGACCGTGGAAGAATCGAAGCTGTACAGAGCCACCAGAAGGGCATCGGCCACGTCCACCCTTCCGTTGTTGTCCACATCCCCCAGCAGGCGGTCCGTGGGCGTGGAGGCCCTCTTCGCCGCCGGGGAGCCGCCCAGCCTCTGGACGACGAGGTCCACCTCGCCGCCGCCCGCCGGCACCTGGAAGCCCGGGTCCACGTAGGGCGTCAGTCCGGCGCCCGAGACGACCAGACCATAGACCGGGCCCGCCTCAAGCAGGCTCCTGTCCCAGACACCCCGGCCCCCCGGCGCCACCGCCGGAACTCCCGCCTGGCCGTCCAACAGTACCATGCGCCCGGTCCGGGTGTCGTCACCGGCGCGCAGGCGGTAGAGGTAGACCCCGGCTGCCGCCGCCCGGCCCACCGCGTCCGTGCCGTGCCAGCGCGCGGAGTGGTATCCCGCCGGTTGCGGGCCGTCCACGAGCGTGGCAATGCGCTGACCCAGCAGGTTGAAGACCTCCAGCCGCACGTGGGCCGCGGTTGGCAGCTCGTACGGGATGATCGTGGCGGGGTTGAAGGGATTGGGGTAGTTCGGCCCCAGGTGGAGGTGTTGAGGCAGCGTGCGGGCACCGGAGGACAGGGCCCCGGCGGGGAGGGTGAAGCGGCCGGATGCGTCGGTGGTTGCCCTGGCCGGAGGAGCCCGCAGATCGGCCAGGTCGAAGAGGAGCACCCGGGCGCCGGCGGCGGGCTCTCCGGAGGCCAGCCGCACCCGGCCCTCGAGGACGGGCTCGGCGCCGGCTTGGGAAGACAGCAGGGCCGCTGCCAGGAAACCGGCGAGTGTGCAACGCATGGCCTCCACTCCGTGGAAAGGACAGGGAGAACTAACACACCGGCTATCCAGGAATCCAAAGGGATGGAAGGGGCTCCCTTGCAGACCATACCGGCATGGGTGCGTCGCCATAGCGTCCACCAAGCGCTGACCTATCTTTCGCCGCCTTGAGCCCTCCCAGGCTCCCGAGCATCTCCTCCCATCTCCTCAGCTGATCATGATTCGACTCGAGACAGACCGACTGGCGGCCGAGATCCCGGCCGCCCCGCTCCCATGACCGGCGCCGAGAGCGTCGTCCAGGCGCTGACCGCCGCCGGCGTCCGCCATCTCTTCGCCCTCTCCGGCAACCAGAACCTGCCGGTCTTCGACGCCTGCATCGGCAGCGGCCTCCGGCTCATCCACACCCGCCACGAGGCCGCGGCGGTGCACATGGCCGACGGCTGGGGCCGCCTCACGGGCGAGCCGGGGGTGGCCCTGCTCACCGCGGGGCCCGGCCACTCCAACGGCGTCACCGGTCTCTTCGTGGCCCGGGCCGCCGAATCCCCCCTGGTGATGATCAGCGGCCACAGTCCGCTCGCGCAGGCGGGCATGGGGGCCTTCCAGGAGCTGGACCAGGCGGCCATGGCGGCGCCCGCGGCCAAGTGGTCCCACACGGCCGACGGGTCCGAGCCGCTGGCGGATCTCGTCGCCCGGGGGCTGCGGACGGCGGTCAGCGGCCGCCCCGGTCCCGTGCACCTCAGCCTGCCCATGGACCTGCTGCAGGCAGAGACGGAGGCGCGCTCGCCCTCGACGGCGGAGATCCTGCCCGACGAGGGACCACTGCTGAGCGAGGGCGAGGCCGGAGACATCCTCGACCGCCTGCAGAGCGCCGCCCGTCCCCTGATCCTGGCCGGCCCCGCCATGTCGCGCGGCCCCCGCTGGCAGGCGGTGCAGGGCCTGCAGTCGGCCACCGGCGTGCCGGCCCTCCCGTGCGAGAGTCCCCGCGGGGTCGACGACCCCTGGCTTCGCGGCACCACCCGACGCCTGGCCGAGGCTGATCTCCTGCTGCTCATCGGCAAGAGGCTGGACTTCTCCCTCCGTTTCGGTGAGCCTCCGGCCTTCTCCGAGTCCGCCCGCTTCCTCTCGGTCGACGCCGAAGAAGCTCTGGACCCCTCCCGCCTGGAGGGCTGCTTCCGCGCCGACCCAACCGAGGCCGCAGCCACCCTCACCGACGCCGCGGCGCAGCGGAACTGGGAAGCCAGCCCCTGGGGACGGCAGGTCCGGGAGGCGCGCGCCGAGCCGCCGGAGTGGCGGGCCCACCGCGCCAGCGGCGCATCACCGATCCACCCGCTGGCGCTCTGCGAGCGGCTGCAGCCCTTCCTGGACCAGGACGGCGTCTTCGTCTGCGACGGCGGCGAGTTCGGCCAGTGGATGCAGGCGGGGCTCAGCGCCGGGCTGCGGCTGATCAACGGCCCCTCCGGCTCCATCGGCAGCTCCCTGCCCATGGGCATGGCCGCCAAGGTGCTCCACCCGGATCGCCCGGTCTTCGTCTTCCAGGGGGACGGCACCTTCGGCTTCCACGCCATGGAGATCGACACCTGCCTGCGCTACGGCCTGCCCGTGGTCGTCATCGTCGGCAACGACGCCCGCTGGAACGCCGAGGTGCAGCTGCAGATCCGCCAGTACGGACCGGACCGCACCATCGGCTGCGACCTCCTGCCGACCCGCTACGACCGCGTCGCCGAGGCCCTGGGCGGGTTCGGTGAGAGGGTGGAGGCTCCCGGCGAGCTGGCGCCGGCGGTGGAACGGGCCCTGGCCAGCGGACTTCCCGCGGTGATCGACGCCACCGTCGATGGCCTGCCGGCCCCGGTGTTCTGAGTCGCCGTGGCCGGCTGAGGTCTCGACATTTGCGCCAAGGAGGATGAGATGGAACTCTACCAATTGGACTACCTCCTTCACGAACCCTGTGAGGATCAGGGGGGGCTCTATATGGCCGAGGTACCGGAACTGCCCGGCTGCCGGGCGTGGGCGGAGACGGCCAACGCCGCCCTGGCTGAACTGTCCATCGTGGCGGAGCAGTTCCTTCTTTCCTACAAGGACAGGGGAAAACCCTTGCCTGCGGGGATAGCCCGGTCCCTGACCGGAGAGGGCAGGATCTCCGTGGCTGTATGACGTATCGTGAACTGATCCGGAAGCTCCGGAGACTGGAGTGCGTCTTCGACCGCCAGGCGGGAGGTTCGCACGAAATCTGGATCAACCCAGCCAACAACCGGGAAACCACCGTTCCAAGACACGGTAACTGGGACCTGGCCACGGGAACTGTCCACGGAATCCGAAGAGACCTGGGGATCAGCCGGCAGGACTTCGACCAAGCTTGAGCAGACCCGGCAGGCAGATACCGTCAGCCCCATGAAGCCGACCCGAGTCGCCCTGGCCGGCTGCGGGAGCATCTCCGTCGGCGCGCATCTGCCCGCCTGCCGGTCCGCGGCGGAAGCCGGACTATGCGAGCTGGTGGGTGTATGCGACATCCTCCCCGAGCGGGCGCAGTCGGTGTCGAGCGAGTACGGCGCACCCGGCTTCAGGACATTGACGGAGATGCTGGACGAGACGCGGCCCGAAGTCCTGAGCATCACCACATTTCCCGACTCTCATATGGAACTGGCACTTCAGGCCTTCAACGCCGGATGTCATGTCCTGTGTGAGAAGCCGGTGGCCATGAATGCCGGGGAAGCGGCGCAGATGGTGAGGGCCGCGGAGGACGCCGGCCGCCTCTTGAGCGTCTGCTTCCAGTACCGCCACTGGGACGAGTCGGTCTGGCTCAAGGAGCGCATCGCCGGCGGCGACCTGGGTCACGTCCACTCGATCCGCACCTGGGGCGGCGGCGTGCACGGCTTCGCCACCAACCCCGACTATCACCGCATGGCCAGGGCCGGAGGCGGCATACTCGCCCACTGGACGATCCACAACCTCGATCTGGCCCTCTGGCTGCTGGACCACCCGGAGCCCGTCACGGCCAGCGCCTTCTGCCATCAGCGGCTGCGCACCGCCCCCGAGGCGCTCGGGCCTTCCCTCGACGTCATCGACGTGGACACCGTGGAGCCGGAGATCGAGGACTTCGCCCTCGCCTTCGTGCGGCTGCGGGGCGGCGCCGTGATCACCGTCGAGGCGGACTGGCTGCAGCCGCCCTCGGAGCGCCACGAAGGGTGGGAGATCCTCGGCGAGCGCGGCGCGGCCTCCCTGTCGCCTCTCCGCTTCCGCATCGTGAAGGACGGCTCCTGGATCGACGCCGAACCTCCACCCGGCGCGCTGGCCCCCGGCGGCTACGGCATGGAGCGGCTGTACACGGCGTTCCTGAAGGCGGTGCGCACCGGCGGTCCCTCACCGGTACCGGGCCCGGAGATCGTCCGCATCCAGCGCCTGATGGACGCCCTCTACGACTCCGCCGCCCGGGAGCGGGAGGTCCCCGTGCGGACACCGAACCACGAAGGAGGCCGGGAATGAGTCTGATCTACATCGAGTACTTCAGCCGCCGCCCCGGGGTCGACCTGGACGCCTTCCGGGCGGGGGTCGCCGAGGGCCAGCAGGGATGGGACAGCGGCTACGACGCCGACCGCCTCGTGCTCAACGCCGGGCGCACCTGGCGGCTCGGGCCCGAGCCCGAGTACTTCGCCGCCTGGCACTGCCCGCGCTCCGGCTTCGACCGCCTCGACGACTGGGACCGCATCTTCCGCGGCGGCGAGGCCGACCACCTGGAGGGCGCCTTCTTCCGGGTGGCCCGCATCGACGTGGCCGGCTGCTACTCGCCCCTCATCGAGCCGGTCCACACCCGCGACGGCACCTACTATGTCGAGTTCTTCCGCCCCCGCGCTGATGGAGAGACGATCTCCGCCTTCTACGAGGAGCGCACCCGCAGGCATCCCCGCCTGCGGCTGAACCTGCTTCTGCAGCGCATCGGCAAGCTCGCCCCCGAGCCGGGCGGGATCGCCGTGTGGGTGCTGCCGGAGTTCGCCGCCCTGGAGGAGATCGCGCGTGATCTCGACCGAACGGATGAGCCGGTGGAGCTGGTAACGGCCGGGACCTACGCCGACTTCGGGCGGGAGATTCTCTGAACGGCCTGGAGGTTCCCGCTCACAGAACCTTCCACCAGGGCGCGGCGAGCACGTCGGGGGCGATCCAGTCCAGCAACTCACCGTCGTGCAGCAGCAGACCGGCCCGCGAGCGCTCCCCGTACTCGGCCCGGAAGGTGCGCAGGTGGGCCGTGTCCCGGAGGCGGGGCCGCGCCGTCGCCTTCACCTCGATGGGCAGCAGGCGGTCTCCCACCTCGATGACGAAGTCCACTTCCTCGCCGATGGTGGTCCGCCAGTAGAAGACCTCGGCGCCGTCCAGACGCGTATCCCGCCAGGCCAGCAGGTCGTTGAGAACCAGGTTCTCCAGGTGCGCGCCCCGGGGCCCGGCCTCCAGGCTCAGGTGCTGGGCCACGCCGGTGTCGCCCCAGTAGACCTTGGGTGACTTGATGAGCCGCTTGGTGCGGTTCACCGCGTAGGCGGGAAGGCGCACCAGCAGATACGAGGTCTCCAGCAGGTTGAGGTAGCGGTGCACCGTCGGCTGCGGCAGAGCCACGTCGCGGCCCAGCTCGCTCTGGTTGAGCAGTTGGCCCAGGCGCAGGCAGGCGGCCCTCATGACCCTGCGGAAGTCGGGCAGGGCCGAGATGGAGGAGAGAGCCTGCAGGTCCCGCTCCAGGTAGGTGCGCACGTAGCCGTCGAACCAGATCGCCCTTTCCCGGTCCGACTCCAGATGCAGCGCCGGGGAGGGGAAGCCGCCGCGCCGCGCCAGGGACCGCCAGTCCTCCGGCTGTCCGGGCTCGGCGGCCACCAGCTCGGGCCAGTCCTCGTCCCGGGCCTGGAGCAGCTCCTCCCAGAGGCCGCCGCGCCCCAGTCCCTGCTGCTCCCGCCGGGTCATGGGCCAGAGGGTCAGGTAGCTGGCCCGCCCGGCGAGGGACTCGGAGACCTGGCGCATGAGAAGCAGGTTGGCCGACCCCGTGAGCAGGAACCTCCCCGGCCGGCGCTGTCGATCGATGGCCCGTTTCACCGCGCGCAGCAGGTCCGGCTCGCGCTGCACCTCGTCGATGGTCACCGGCTGGTGGCCTCCCAGGAGCGCTTCGGGGTCGCGGCGGGCCTGCTCCTGGGGATCGAGATCGTCCAGGGAGAAGAACCGGCGCTTTCCCGGAGTCAACTCCTGCGCCAGGGTGCTCTTCCCCGTCTGCCGGGCCCCCGTGACCACAACGGCCGGCATGACTCGGAGTCGTTCTTCCAGGCTGGCCAGGACCAGTCTTGGCAATGAGATCGAATTCACGGCGTGAATGATATCTATTCACGCCGTGAATAGCAACGTCTTCAGGCCCAGGGCACGTCCCACGCCGGCCGATGCACGCGCACGGGGGCGGGTACTCTGGGCGTCGTCTCTGCCGACGCCACGGGCCGGCCGATGCACGCGCGCGGGGTCGGGTAGTCGGCACGGGATCCGGGGGATGCGCGCAGGTCAACGCCCTGACGCCGGTACGCGCGCCCCCGAGAGCGGAGCCGTCAGCCAGTCGGATGCATCGGGAACCAGGTCACCCGCGGCGGCCCGGTGGAGGTGCTGCGGCGCCGGTCCATCATCTCCCGGAGGGTATCCCGGGCGCCGCCGACGATGGCGTCGCCGTGCCCGGGCAGCAGGTGCTCGAAGTCGAGGTCCAGCAGGTGGGCCAGGCTCTCCCAGGGCCGGGGATGGCCGTTGGGATGGCCGCCGAGGGGGATGCCGCCGGGCGCCCACTTGGCGGTGGTGCCGAGGGCGTCGCCCACGAAGAGGCAGCCCCCGTGCCGCGGCGAGAGCAGGGCCTGCTCGCCGCGGGTGAGGCCGGGGACGCCGACGGCGCGCAGGCCGCAGGGCAGCTCGTCGCCGTCGCCGTACGGCTCCCAGCGGTCCAGGTCCTCCACCATGCAGGCGTCCTCGGCGGGCAGGTAGATCGGGGCCCCGGTGCGGGCGGCGAAGAGGCGGGCGGAGCGTTCGTGCCAGCCCACGGTGAGGACGATGGCGCGCACGTCCCCGGCCTCGGCGACCGGTTGCAGGGCGCTCCACTCCACCGGATCGACGAGGACGCTGCCGGCCTCCGTGCGCAGCCACCAGGACTCCAGGGACCACACGTCCGGCCAGACGACCCGCCAATGGAACAGGCCGGGCAGGACCTCCTTCATCGCCTCGCCGCCGGTCAGCATGGCGAGAGCTGCCACCGCCGGCCGCGGATCCTCACGCCCTCTCCCCCGCCAACTCCCCCAGCGCCCCGAGGAGCAGGTCGATCTCCTCCTCGAGGTGGAAGAAGCAGACGCTGGCGCGCAGGCCCTCCACGGTGTGGGGCAGCGGCTTGATGACGATGTTCCAGCGCTCCTGCAGGGCCGCCGTCAGGGCCTCCCCCGTCCAGCCGCGCAGGCCGAAGCTGACCAGGGCCGCCGAGTCGTCCGCGCTGCGGGGCGTGAACAGCTCGGCGCCGTCGATGGCGGCGAGTCCCGCCTTCAGCCGGTCCGTCAGCTCGCGGATGCGCGACCAGACCGCCTGCGGTCCGATCTCCCGGAGCCAGTCGGCCGCCGCCGCCCAGGCGTGGACCAGCGGCCACGACCAGGGGCCGTATTGGAAACGCTGCGCCGTGTCGGGCAGCTCGAAGGTGTCGCTCTCGAAGTCGAGCCACTTCTCGGCGCGGCAGCCGGCGTAGGTGACCTCGATGTCGTGGAGCCGCTCGCGGCGGACCCACAGGGCGCCGGCGGCGTACGGCGAGAACATCCACTTGTAGGAGAGCAGGCCGGCGAAGTCGCAGCCGAGGTCGCGCAGCCGGTAGGGCACGGCGCCGCACGAGTGGGCCAGGTCAAGGAAGCTGGGGATGCCGCGCTCCCGGGCCAGATCGCACAGGGGCGCCGAAGGGAAGCGGAAGCCGAAGTCGGTGGTCACGTGGCTCAGGGCCATGAGCCGCGTCTTCGGCGTCAGGGCCGCGTCGGCGGCGGCCATCAGCTCCTCGCGGTCCTCGGCCAGGGGCAGCTTCACCACCTCGACGCCGAGGCGCTCCCGCAGGTGCAGGCTGGGCAGCAGCAGGGCCGCCTCCTCGTTGTCGGAGATGACGATGCGGTCGCCGGCCTCCCACGGCAGGCCGCGGAGCACCGTGTGGAAGGCCTCGCTGACGCCGCGCATGACGGCCAGCTCGTCGGCGTCGACGTCGAAGTAGCGCGCCAGGCGCTCCATGGTGCGGCGGCGGCGGGGGTACTCCTCCTCGGGGTAGATGATGTGCATCGGCCCGCGGGCCAGCAGCTCCTCCATGAGGCGCATGTGCTCGCGGGCCACCGGCTCCGGGGTGATGGAGACGCCGCCGTTCTGGAACCAGACGTAGTTGCGCAGGGCCGGGAACTGGGCCCGCACCGCGCCCACGTCGACCGCGGCGGCGGCCTCGGCGGAGACGCTCAAGAGTCCAGGCCCCAGAGCCGGCGGCGCTCCTCGGGCCAGTCCCGCCACTCGGGGTGGAGCTGCATCACCGCCTTCACGTCGCGCTTGCGGCCCCCCGGCGGGAAGTAGTTCCAGCCCATGGCGCGCCGCGGACCGGCGCCGGTCTTGAGGCCGGTGGCGTGCCAGCAGGAGGGCGTCCAGATCAGGGTCCAGCGGGGGTCGAGGATGACCTCCACCTCCTCGGGATGGCGGGCGTAGCAGTGCTCGGGGGGCTCCTCGTGGGTGCCGGTGGCCAGCTCGATCTGCATCAGCTCGGCCTCCACCTCCTCGCGGGAGCGGTGGTGGCTGCCGGGCAGCACCCGCAGGGGCGCGTTGCTGGTGTCGTGGCGGTCGAGGGCGGTGCGGAAGGAGACCTGGCGCACCTCGGGCCCGCCGTCGACGTGCCAGTAGACCTGCCGGATCGACCGCCCCTGGGAGGCATCGCCGATGCCGCAGGCGCCGACGTGCACGTCCTCGGCGCCGAGGATGCGCCGCGCCGCCTCCACCAGGATCGGGCTCTCCACCATCTTCAGCAGGGGCTCGCCGATCATCAGGAACTGGCAGGCCAGGCGGTTGCAGCCCGGGAACTCGGTCTGCTCCCACACCGGCTCCACCTCCTGCTGGCGCGCGTCGACCTCGCGCATCCCTTCGGCGCCGAGGGGATTGGGGACGAAGAAGAAGCCCTTGCTCTCGAAGTGGTCCAGCTGCGCGTCGGTGATGCCGATGGCCGCCATGCTCAGGCCCTCCCCACGGTCAGCTCGTCCAGCTTCGCCTCGTCCAACTCGACGCCGAGACCCGGCCCCTCGAAGGGGGTCAGGTAGCTGCCCTCGGCCTTCACCCGCTCCCTGGCCGGCGAGGCCGTGTAGAGGACGGGGCCCATGGGGTCGCAGGGCAACTGCACCTGGGGCGAGCTGACGCCCACGGCGACCTGGGCGCTCACCCCGAGGGTCGACTCCTGGTCGGTGCCGATGAGGCACTTCAGGCCCATCGCCTCGGCCACGGACATGATGCGCTTGATGTGGGTCGGCCCGCCGGAGACGCAGGCGAGGTTGAAGGCGGTGCAGGCGCCGCTGTCGGCCGCCTCCCAGGCCTGGCGCAGAGAGCCGATGTGCCAGGTCACGGGCAGGTCGACGCGCTTGGTGAACTCGGCGCTGGCGCGCATGTCCCAGCTCGGCTGCTCGAAGTGGAAGGGGTCGTGGCGGCGCAGCCGGTCGCCGTAGCGCAGGACCTCCTGCCAGTCGGAGAACCGGCCGGAGAAGTCGAGGGACTTGAGGCGGATGGCGTCGCCGTGCCTCGACTTCATCTCGGTGAGGAAGCGGTCGTCGAGCTCGGAGTCGCCGGAGACGTAGAACCGGAAGAGGTGGTGGCCGAGGTCGACGAGGCGCTGCAGGTAGGAGCCGGCCTGCTCGAAGTCCTCCTGCACCTGGCGGCCCCAGATCGGGTAGCAGCAGTAGAGGCGGTCGCGCACCTTGCCGCCGAGCATCTGGTACGCGGGCACGCCCTGCACCTTGCCGTTGAGGTCGTAGAGGGCCAGGTCGACGGCGGAGGCCACGTGCGCGTTGGAGACGCTGGAGCCCCAATGGCGGCTGCGCATCAAGTCGTTGATCTCGTTGATGCGGCGCGCGTCAAGGCCCTTGAGCTGCTCGTTGAGCTGCTGCGCCAGGGCCGGCACGTCGTCGCACTTGCTGTCCGACGCCTCGCCCAGGCCCACCGGGCCGTCGTCGACGTGGAGCTTGAGGATCACGTGCCCGGAGATCATCCCGTGGTAGCGGGGCGTCTCGATCTGGATGAGTTCGATCTTCTCGATCTTCACGGTCTCTCCTATCCCTTCTCGATGTTGGGCGGCGGCGCCGCGGCCTCCCACTCGGGGCCGGCCAGGGCCGCGGCCAGGGTGCGGGCCACGCTCACGGCGTGGGCGCAGGTCGCCTCCTCGGTGACGCAGTAGATCTGGTAGCAGTAGGCGAGGGTGCCGAAGCGCTCGGCAAGGTTGCTGAAACCGCCGGCCCCGCTCAAGGGGGTGGCGCGCTCGATGGCGGTCACCCGCCAGTCGGCGTTCAGCGACAGCAGGGCCGCGTCCACACGTTGCGCCAGCTCGCGCCGTTCCGGGTCGGCGAACCACTCCGCCGCCATGGGGTTCAGCTTGTGGGCGCGCACGTCCTGGTAGTGGGTGTGCAGCTCCAGGTAGGTGAGCGGCCGCAGGGCCTCGGCGTACTCCCACAGGGCGCGGGTCTCGGCCGGGGCCGCCTCGCCCGCCAGCAGGCGGCCGAAGCTGAACATGGGCACCTCGCCGCCGCCGTTGGTGCACGACCGCCCGCCGGCGGTGCCGTCGGGGTTGGGCAGGGGCACGAAGGCGAAGCGGAAGCGCTCGAGCAGGCGCCGCGTCAGGGCGCTGCCGTCGGTGAGCCAGTGGGCGATGGCGAGGACCGGACGCGCCGCCGGCTCGGCCGGCTGCATGGTGGCCCCGATCAGGATGGTCTCTTCGGCGCCGCCCGTCGATTCCACGGCCATGATCGGCCGGCTCCCGGCGGTGCGGCCGATCTCGCGGACCTCGAAGGGACCGGAGGCGGCCAGCACCCCCATCTCGTCGTAGACCTCCCGCATGCTGACGTAGGGCTTGTTGGCCACCCGCAGCTGCTCGCCCGGGGCCAGGCGGATCCTCAGGTCCACGTGGGAGCCCTCGACGTACTCCGTGTCGCGGGCCGGGACCGGACGCCAGCGGCAGCGCCGGAAGAGCCAGTACGGCGGCGCCATGTACGCGGCGCCGCTGGTCTCGGTGAACCGGAACCGCAGCCGCACCGTGCGCCGCTGGTCCACCCGGGAGGCCAGGCGCACGTGGCAGGCGTACTCCCGGGGCACCCCGGCGCCGCCGAAGTGCTCCTCCAGGGCGGCGGAGAACCAGTCGGGCACCGGCTCGGGCAGGGGCAGGGCCTCGAAGGCGTCCTTGCCCGCGGGCAGGATCTCGCCGGCGCTGCCGCCCTCGAAGTCGGCGTCGACGCGGATGGAGAGGTCGCTCACGCTGCACAAGATTGCGGAAACACCCGGCCTCGCTCAAGCGGCCGGTGCCCGGCCCTGGACGGCTCCGCCCTCAGGGGCCTGATTCCTCGCCCCCCAAGTCGAGGAGATCCCCATGGAACCCGGTTACCCCTTCCTCCGCGAGTACCGCGGCGAGCAGCTCCTCAAGGTGGCCATGCCCCTGGGCGGCATCGGCACGGGCACCGTCTCCCTCGGCGGGCGCGGCGACCTGCGCGACTGGGAGCTGATGAACCGGCCCTCGAAGGGCTTCGTGCCGAAACAGGGCGACTCCTGGATCGCCCCCGGGCCCTCGGTCGTGCTGCACACCCACGAGGCGGCCTCCGGCCGCCGCCAGACGCGCCTGCTGGAAGGCCCGCTGGATCCCGTCCAGTACGACGGCCAGGCCGGCTGCGCGGTGAACAACCACAACCTGCCGCGCATGGAGGCCGCAGTCTTCCGCGCCGCCTACCCCCTGGCCGAGATCGACTTCGCCTGCCGCGAGCTGCCGCTGCGGGTCCGCCTGCAGGCCTTCAACCCGCTGGTGCCGTGCGAGGTCGGCGACTCCAGCCTCCCCGCGGCGGTGCTGCGCTACCGTCTCCGCAACCCGACGGCGGCACCCGTGGAGGCGGCCATCGCCTTCTCGCTGCCGAACTTCATCGGCGCCGACCGCTCCCTTCAGGAGCGCACCTGCTACGCCACCACCGCGGCCTACGGCCCGCGGCGCAACGTCAACGAGTTCCGCGGCGGCGACGGGCTGCGGGGCCTCTTCCTGCGCTCCGAGGGCGTGCCCGCCAACCACCCAGCCTGGGGCACCATGGCGCTGACCACGACGGCGGCGGAGTGCTCGCACCGCACCGCTTGGGCCGATCTGTCCTGGGGCAACACCCTCCTCGACTACTGGGACGACCTGACGGAGGACGGCGCCGTGGACGAGCGCTCCTCGGGCAATGACGACCCCATGGCCACCCTGTGTCCGCGGGTCACGGTCCCCGGCGGCGGCGAGGCCGAGATCCTCTTCCTGCTCACCTGGCACTTCCCGAACCGCCTCGCCTGGGAGGCGGCGGACCACATCGACGCGGCGGACGGCAGCGGTTGCTGCGACGGCGACTGCGCGCCGGAACCCTATCCCGAGTTCGTCGGCAACCACTACTGCACGGTCTACGACGACGCCTGGGAGGTGGCCGCGCGCGAGATGGGACGGCTCGACGACCTGGAGGCGCGCACCGTCGGCTTCGTCTCCGACTTCCTGGCCGCCGACGTGCCCGAGGTGGTCCGCGAGGCGGCCCTGTTCAACCTGTCCACCCTGCGCACCCAGACCTGCCTGCGCACCGCCGACGGCCACTTCTTCGGCTGGGAGGGGTGCCACGACACGCAGGGCTGCTGCCGCGGCTCCTGCACCCACGTGTGGAACTACGAGCAGGGACTCGGTTTCGTCTTCGGCGAGCTGTCCCGCAACATGCGCCACGTCGAGTTCGCCCACGCCACCACCGACCGCGGGCAGGTGCAGACCCGCATCGGCCTGCCCCTCCACCGGCCCCCGGAGCAGCCCTTCCTCGCCGCCGCCGACGGCCAGCTCGGCGTCATCATGCGGTTCTACCGCGACTGGCAGCTCAGCGGCTCCCGGGATCTGTTCGACGCCCACTGGCCGCGGGTGCGCTCCGCCATTGAGTTCTGCTGGATCGAGCACGGCTGGGACGCCGACCAGGACGGCGTCATGGAGGGCTGCCAGCACAACACCATGGACGTGGAGTACTTCGGACCCAACCCGCAGATGGGGTTCTGGTACCTCGGGGCCCTGCGCGCCGGCGAGGAGATGGCCCGCCACGCCGGCGACGCCGACCTGGCCGGGCGCTGCCGGTCGCTGTTCGAGTCCGGTAGGGGCTGGATGGAGGCGCACCTGTTCAACGGCGAGTACTTCGAGCACCGCGTCGTCCCGCCCGGCGCCGGCGCCGCCATCGATCCCGGGATCATCGGCAACCCGGACCGCGGCGACCTCGACGGCCCGGCGCTGCAGCTCGGTCCCGCCTGCCTGGTGGACCAGCTCGTGGGGCAGTACATGGCCCACGTATGCGGCCTCGGCGACCTCGTCGATCCCGGCCTCGCCCGCGCCACCCTGCGCAGCATCAAGGCCCACAACTGGCGCGATTCCTTCCTCGGCCACTTCAACCACTTCCGCAGCTACGCCGCCGGCGACGAGAGGGGGCTGCTCATGGCCAGCTACCCCCGCGGCGACCGGCCGCGGCAGCCCTTCCCCTACTGCAACGAGCTGATGACCGGGTTCGAGTACAGCACCGCCGTGCACATGCTCTACGCCGGCCTGGAGGAGGAGGGCCTGGAGTGCTTCGCCGCTGTCCGCGACCGCTACGACGGCCGCCGCCGCAACCCCTTCGACGAGGCCGAGTGCGGCCACCACTACGCCCGCGCCCTGGCCAGCTGGGGCGGGCTCCTGGCCTGGACGGGCTTCGGCTACTCCGCCGTCACCGGCGCCCTGCGGTTGGGGCGGGAGGGGAGCTTCTTCTTCTCCACGGGAGATTCCTGGGGCACCTATACCCTGGAGGGAGGCCGCCTGAGCCTCTCCGTGAAGGGAGGGCGTCTGCGGCTGGAGAGCGTGGCCGTCGGCGGCGGCGCCGAGACCCGGCTGCCGGAGCCGGTGGTTCTCACCGAGGGCCGGGAGGTGGTGGTCCCGGGCTGAGTCGTTTGGGGCGTTGGCCCTGCTTGTCAGCGCCCTCGGGCGCCATCAACTCGGGGCTTCTGCCTCAGATTGGCGGAAGACTGCAGATCTGCGACCTGGTTGCTTCGTAGTAACGACCGTCCCGGAGCTGGAACTCCTCACTCTTGGGCTCTCCGATCGCTCGCCACACCCAGGCGAACATCGTCCGCAGGGAGGCGCAGGTCTCCTTGCGAGATAACACGCGAGGAATGTCAAGCCCTTCGACGATCCGGGTCCCATCCTCCTTCTCGTCGTAGCCCGAACAGTGCCTCTTCAGATCCGCCTTGGGATGGCGGATCTCCTCGACATCTCCCTCATGCTCCTCCAGGTCCGTACCAAGGACCCGGTTGACAGTCTCGATGTCCGCGAAGAAATAGGCTTCGAGCATGTTCACCAGGAAGTGCACCGAGGCCCGCCGAGCCTGATCCGGCTTGAGCATTGTGTCCAAGGCGAGACGATACCGGGCGAAGACTTGGTCGACATCATCCGACCTGTCCGCCTCGAGATCATCTACAAGGAGGAGAAATCCGGGCTTGGACAAGAGATGCCGACGAGCCGGCAGGCCGATATCCGTTGCGTCCCGGTCGGGGATCTCCTTGCCGCTGCCGACCATCTTCAACTGGCGCTTTGCCGACCTGATGGCTGAGCGTTGACCGACGCGCCGAATGATCTCGAAACGACACTTCCCGGTGGCTGCGATTGATCGAAAGAGAGCGGGCAGACACTCCCGCTCGGCTTCTCCCGTGACGATCAGACCGAAGTGGTAGAACGGCCAAGCGGTGACCGCGGTCGGATGGGAGGTACTCATCCTTCGTTGTCAGTTGCTGCATTGGGGCCCTGCGGCGCAATCGCTTCGGACATGTAGAGGGATCCCGCCGCGTAGTCCTCGAGGAGGTCCTGAACCTGGTCGATCTCGGACAGGCGATCGAATCGCGCACGCCCCTCCTCGATGCCGGCGACGAGGATGTCCTGCGGCTCGAACTGGCTGATGAGCACGGGCGAATGGGTGGCGAGGAACACCTGTTTGTTCCATCCCTCGGCGGCTTCCTTGACGGCTCTCGCAAAGACGGCGATGGCCCACGGATGGAGGGAGGTTTCCGGTTCATCGAACAGCAGGACCGATTCTCTCTCTCCTTCCGAGAATAGTGCGATCAAGAGAAGCAGCAGTTGCAGGTGCCCATCGGAAACCTCAGACGCGAATATTCCTTCACGGCGCCCCTTCTCAAGGAAGCTGGCGTATACGGAGGTTGCTCCTGTCTGTTCCAACACGATGCCGTCGAAGGCGGGGAATGCTCCGCCCATGTACCGCATGATCGTGCCGTGACGATCATCGACGTTCTGTCTGTCCTGAAGGTTCCGGAGCACGGACCAGGCATTGTTTCCAAGGTCCCGGAGCCGGGTTTCATGGCTGCTTTCGGATCCGGCCCGCTTTAGAGGCCGGATCAGGAAGGATCTGGAGTTGTACAGTCGGATGGAGTGGAGCAGCCGATCGAGATACCCGGCCTCCTTGTGGCCCCGGTTCAGATCCAGGAAGAGTCCCAGACTTGGCTTTTCGGGTTCACGCAAGGGGATCGGCAAAGTCTGCCTGATGTCCGTATGGTAAAGGTCGGCCTTGTCCGATCCTGGTCTCCGATCGATGAGCACCTCGGTTCGTGAAGAGGAATGCAGCCGCTCACCCGGGCAAGGTTCGATTCTGCCGGACGAGAGAGAAACCGAGAGGCCATAGGTGACGCCACCGGCCGACAACTCCACCTCGATACCCTGGTCTTCGACCGCTCCGTCCCAGAGAATGCCGATGCCGTGTCCGCGCTCGGAAGACGCAACTTCAACACCGCGGATCGCACAGTCCCGGAAGAAGTAGAGCGTGTCGAGCAGCGTCGACTTGCCGGCCCCGTTCGGGCCGAAGACGACATTGATCGGACCCACGTCCAACTGGACGTCAGCCAGAGCCCGGTAGTTCTTGACGTGAATTCTACTCAGGCCGCTCAAGAAGACACCGTGGTGACCGAGCTCACCGCCCCGGCCCGTCCCATGGCGTTGACGGCGCGCGCCTCCAGGCGGTTCTCGCCGGCGTGCAAAGGCCAGGCGAAGGCGGCCTCGCGCGGCTCCCAGCCGCCGCCGTCGACGCGCACCTCGAAGCGCTCGAAGTTCGGACAGACGGCCTCCAGGTCGACGCGCAGGTCATCCCCGCCGCCGGCCTGCAGGTGGATGCGGGTGCGGTCCACGTCCCAGTAGAGGTCGGCCTCGCGGTCGGTGTGGCGGCTGAACCACGGCAGGGCCGGGGTCTTGTCGTCCTCCCAGAACAGGTAGCCGTCGTAGTGGTAGGAGCCGGCGCCGTGCTCGGGCTCGCCCGGGCCCAGGGTGGCGGGCTCGTCGTTGCGGCGGTTGATCATGAACCGCGTCCACAGGTGGATCCTGCTCTCCACCTTGAAGCGCTCGCCCGTGGCCTCCGGCGGCGGCGGGCTCACGCGGATGTCGTCGAGGTCCTCGTCGACCCAGGCCGTGTGCGCCTCCAGGGCGGTGAGAGGCACGCCGTGGCGCTCGAAGTGGTAGGTGAACTTGGTGGCGTCGTTGCTGTCGCCGCCGGGATCCATGGTCACCCACTTGCCGTAGTCGTTCGACCAGACCTCGGTGATGCAGTGGGAGCGCATGATCTGGGTGCGCGCCGTGAACCCGAGGGCGGCGCAGCACTGGGTGAAGACGGAGGCGTAGTGGGTGCACATGCCGAGGGCCAGCTGCTGGCCGGCCAGTTCGAGGATAACCAGGGCGTCCCAGGGCGGGCAGTAGTCCAGGCCGCCCATGTTCCAGCCGTCCTCCCACTGCTCGCGGACCCACTGGCGCAGGCGCGTGAAGGCCTCGAACTCGGTCTTGGCCGGGCCCACCACCTGGTCGAGCTTCCAGCGCTCGCGCAGGACCTTGGCCCGGGGCTCGTCGGTACTCATGTAGGAGAACCGATGGGAGCTGTACGCCAGGGGGCGGTTGTCCGCCTCCACGACGCGGGCTGAAGCCTCGGCGCCCGCCTCCACCCGGGCCGACAGGCGGGCCCCGGTCAGGGTCGGGGTCACCGCGGGGTCGTCCGTCGACAGCAGCGCCCGCCACTGGAAGAACCGGGCCCCCTCCGGCACCGCGGCCTCCCCCTCCAGCGGCGCCCAGGCGCTCCAGCCTTCGGGCTCGTACGCCGGCGTCGGACCGGCCCGCCACTCGAGGCGGCGGCTCGTGCCCGCCGGCTCCTGCCCCTGCATCTCGACGCCCACGCCGAGGGCGGAGCCGTCCAAGGCGATCGCCCCCTCCTCTACTCCGAGCAGGTCCACCGCCTCGGAGCAGACCTCGCCCGCGGTCATGTGCTGGTCGAGCCACAGGCGCACCACGTACTCGCCGTCGACGCGGTCGTTCACGCCCAGCTCGTCGGGGCGCCAGGTGCGCCCGCCGTCGTCGCTGACCTCGCTGCGGTCGGGCTGCACGCTCTCTTCCACCAGCACCGTCCACTCGGCGTCGCCCACGGCGCGCAGCACGACCTCGTTCTCCCCCTCCCGCAGCCACGCCGGGTCGATCTCCACGGCGTGCCAGCGGTCGACCCAGTACTCGCGCTTCTCCTGCCACACGAAGCGGGCGGAATGCCCGTTGACCAGCGCCTCCAGCTCGCCGCCGACCCGGTCGCACGAGAGATAGCCGATGAGTCTGGCGCCGGAAGCGGAGACCGGCCCGAGGACCAGACGCTTGCGGATCCACCGCCCCCCGGCGATGCGCTCCAGGTCGCGGTTGTTGCAGAGGGCCGCCTCGTCGGCCGCCATCACGCCGCGCCGCAACTGCAGGCCGCCGCCGCCGCGCACGACGTTGCGGCGGGTGCAGCGGTCGAGGGCCTCGGGGCCCTCCCATGCTCTCGAAGTCGTCGTCTCTGACATCCTGTCCTCCCCTTTCAGCGCACGAGCCGGCGGAAGGACTCCTCCACCAGCTCGCACTCGATCAGCTCGTCCAGCCGCTCGCGGCGCAGTCCGTCGGCGATGACGGCGAAGCTCCCGCGGACCGCCTCCTCGGTGCGGTGCAGGGCCTCGTCGTCGTCGTGAGCGGTGTTGAAGAAGAACCCCTGCGACAGGATCACGCCGCGGCGGGCGTTCTCCTGCACGAAGAGGGTGGCCACCTTGGGCATCAGCTCGACGGGCACGTCGAAGCGGATCCCCGGGTGGGCGGAGACGCCCACGCACTTGGCCGGCGCCCCGGTCTCGGCGGCGGCGGCGTCGACGCGGCGGCGGAAGTCGCTGCCGAGGCGCTCGAAGAGGGCGGGCGCGTCGAGCCGCTCCAGCTCGCGCACCGTGGCCAGGGCGGCGGCGGTGCCCACGTTGTCGTCCCAGTAGGCGCTGGAGATGAACATGCGCGCCATCGGCTCCATCACCTCCCGGCGGCCGACGACGGCGGCCATGGGGTAGCCGTTGGAGATCGCCTTGGCGAAGACGGTCATGTCCGGGGTGACGCCCACCACCTCCTGCACGCCGCCGAGGGAGACCCGCCAGCCGCAGGAGACCTCGTCGAAGATGAGCACCACGCCGTGCTGATCGGCCAGCCGGCGGACGCCCTCCAGGTAGCCGGCCGGCGGCAGCTCGGTGCGCATCGGCTCCATGATGATGCAGGCCACCTCGTCGCCGTGGGTCTTCAGCAGGTCCTCGAGCTGATCGAGGTCGCCGTAGGCGAAGGGCACGGAGGAGCCCTCCAGGGCCCGGGGCACGCCGATCGGCTCGATGCCGTTGAAGAGGTGCCCGTCGAGGCGCTCGGAGCCGAGGTTGGCCGCCAGGTACCAGTCGTGCCAGCCGTGGTAGCCGCTGAAGAGGACCTTGTCGCGGCCGGTGACGCCGCGGGCGATGCGCACCGCCACGGTGCAGGCCTCGCCGCCGCCCTTGGCGTAGCGCACCATCTCCGCCGACGGCACCAGGCGCACCAGCATCTCGGCCAGCTCCACCGCCGACTCGTGGACGATGGAGTAGATGGAGCCGCGCTCGATCTGCTCCTTCACGGCGGCGTCGACCACGTCGTTGGCGTAGCCCAGCACGATCGGGCCCACGGCGCTGAACCAGTCGACGTACTCGTTGCCGTCCACGTCCCAGATGCGGCAGCCCTTGGCGCGCTCGGCGTAGATCGGGCTGACACCGAGGGCGGCCCTCGTGGGGCGGCGGCTGATCAACTGCGTGGCGCCGGGGATGAGACGGCGGGCGCGTTCGTAGATCTCGAGAGAGCGCGCCACCTGCGGCGGCGCTTCGACTGCAGAAGGGGTCGTCATATCGAGTATCGCTCCAGCTTGTCCTCGTCCACTTCGACGCCGAAACCGGGACCGTCGGGCACGGCGATGCGGCCCTGCCGGAAGACCAGGGGCTCTGTGAGGACGTCGTCCACCAGGCCGTGGTAGCAGGTGTCGCTGGGTCCGGAGAAGTTGGGCGTCGACGCGGCCAGGTGGGTGATGGCGATCGTCTTCAGCCCCAGGTCGTGGGAGCAGTGCATCAGGCAGGGGACGCCGAAGCCCTCGGCCACGCGCGCCACCTTCTGCACCGGCAGCAGGCCGCCGGCGGCGGGCGTGTCCGGCATCAGGTAGTCGCCGGCGCCGGAGGTGAGCAGGGGCACGGCGCTCTCCGGGCCGGTCACCCCCTGGTTGACGAGGATCTCCATGCCCGCCTCCTCCCGGCAGCGCACCAGGACCTCGGCGTGGCCTCCGTCGCAGGGGTCCTCGAAGCGGTTCACCCCCACCGCCTTCATCCGCTGCATCACGTCGAAGGCGCCTTCGGGGCCATAGCCGCCGTTGGCGTCCGGCCGCAGCTCGGCCTCGTCACCGATCTCCTTCACCACCGCCTCGGCGATGGGCAGATCCTGGCCGGGGTCGTTGCCGGCCTTGGTCTTGAGGGAGGTGAAGCCCCAGCGGTCGACGTACTCGCGGGCCGTGGCCGCCGACTCCGAGGGCTCCTTGAGGCCCATGCAGGCGGTGAACTCGGCCTCCTCCCGCAGGCGCCCGCCGAGGAGGCTGCACACAGGCAGGCCGGCGCGCTTCCCCAGCAGGTCCCACAGGGCCATCTCGACGCCCGAAGCCGGCCCCGGGCCGGCACCCGCCGATTTCAGCGCCGCCAGGGCCCCCTCCACGTCGTCGGCGCGCCGGCCCGCCAGCAGGTCGGCAAGGGCCGGCTCCAGGCTGGAGGTGCCCTCGCCCCAGCCGGTGAGTCCGTCGTCGCTGTCGACGCGCACGATCAGCCCCGTGGCTCCGAGGGTTCCGCCCCCTCCTCCCCTGCCGACGTACGGACCGACCGGCGCCTCGTAGGGGACGTGGACGGTCCAGCTCTTCACCTCACGAATCTTCACGGTCGTCTCCTCGGCATGCGGCGAATCTCCGGCCTCGTCTCAATCGATCGGGTCGTACTTCGGTTGCCTCGGCTCGCGGTCGCGGAGGAGGCGGTAGGGACTGCTTTCCAGAGGCAGCTCCACGCGGGCGCCGCCGCGCACGTGGGACTCGATGAAGGCGAAGATCAGCTCCGTGTTGGTGCGCGACAGGCGCGCGCCTCCCCGGGGCGGCTCCCCCGTGTCGAGACCGTGGACGAGATCCTCGATGAGGCACACGGTCGAGCTCTTGCGCTGATACTCCGGGAAGGGGCTCCGCCCCAGCACCGGCCGCCCCCGGTGGTCCTTCCCCACCGGCTCGCGGATCTCCCACTCCTCGCCGTTCTGCATGGCCGTGGCCACGCCGCCGCTGCATACCGCCTCGATCTCGGAGCCGCGGCCGCTGTTCAGCGCGTAGGCGGTGACTCCGTCCTCGAACTGCAGGATCCCGTGGCCGACGGGGTCCTCGGTCAGCCGGTCGCCGTCGAGGACGGCCTCGCCGTTGGACAGGTGGGCCTGCACCCCGGCCACGGGGCGGTCCGAGTGCAGGCGCAGGATCAGGTCGAAGCCGTGGCTGGCGCTGTTGAAGAGGGTGCCCGTCGAGTGCAGCACCAGCGACTGCAGCCGGCCGATGCGGCCCCCGTCGATGACCTCCTTCATGCGGTCATACCCAGGGTCCCAGCGCCGGTTCGTGCCCATGTTGAGGATCACGCCGTGGGCCTCGCAGGCCTCGACCATGGCGTCGGCATCGGCCATGGAGGCGGAGAACGCCTTCTCCGCGTAGATGGCGCGGACCCCGTGGGCGGCGGCGAAGACGACGATCTCGCAGCGATGCTCGGGCTGCGTGGCGACGCTGAGGATCTCGGGCTTCTCGGCCTCGATCATCCGGCGGTAGTCGGTGTACTGGCGGTCGGCGGGGACGCCGTAGCGCTGTCCCACCTGCTCCATCACCTCCGGCCGCAGGTCGGAGCAGGCCACCATGTCGGTGCGCTCGCAGGCCTCGTACCCGGCGGCGTGGGAATACGGCCGCCGCGCGGGCGGCACCTCGTTGTCGATGAAGGCGCCCATGCGGCTGCAGCCGACGAGGGCGGCGCGGTAGCGTTGCATTGCTCAGCTCCCGGGAGAGGTCGGCGCTTCGGAGTCGAAGAGGGACTCGTCGAAACGCCCCTCTTCGTCGAGGGGAAATACGCGGCGCCCCAGGTTCGTGAAGGTCACCGCCTGGGGGGAGTGAACCGAGGACTCCCCCACGAGGTGCACGGCCCCGGCCCACGACTCGAAGCCGGCGCGGAAGTGGGCGGCGGACTTGACCCCCACGTAGCGCATGCTCCGCGGGTCCAGGCCGAGGGTGCGGGCGAAGGCGGTGTCGAAGGGCTGCTCGCGCTCGTTCACCAGCAGCACGTGCACGCCGTCCTGCTCGACGTGGGCGGAGGGTCCCATGCTCGCCTCCAGGCCGGCGAAGATCGGCCCGTCGTAGAGGAAGGAGCCGTCGCTCACGGCGATCACGCGGGCCTTCATCGGCACCGGCTCGCCCTGCAGAGGATGGGACTTGCCGCCCACCCGCAGGTCCAGAGTGCCGCCGGCGCCGGCGGCATGGCAGGCGGCCACCGACTCCGGGTCGACGATGTAGAGGACGCAGGCCTCGCGCAGGCCGGCCTCGACGAAGGCCCGCAGCATTCCCGTGCTGTCCCCCGGGGAGCCGCCGCCGGTGTTGTCGTCGCGGTCGGCGAGGACAGCCGGATAGCGGCCGTCGGCCTCGACCTGCCTCAGCACCTCCCGCGTCGAGCGGCGGGGCTCGTGCCAGTCGCGGCGCCGCTCCCAGATCCAGCCGCCCAGCTCGTCGGCGCAGGCCTGGGCCAGCGCCCCGTCGCCGTCGGTCACCACCGTCACCGAGGCACCCATGCAGGGCACGTCGGCCAGGGGAAAGCAGGTCGACACCGAGGCGCAGACCACCCCCGGCCGGGCCTCGATCCCGTGGAGCCGCTCGATCGTCTCCCGCATCGGCGGGTGGGCGGTGACCTGGTGCATCCCCCACATCATCGGCACCGGGTGGAAAGCCATCGTGGGTCTCAGCCCGTCGCGGACGATGCGCACCAGCACGTCGGCGCACTCGCGGCCGCGCTCGGCCATGTCCACCTCCGGGTAGCTCTCGCGGCCGATGAGCACGTCGGCGGCGGCCACCATCTCCGCCGACATGTTGGTGTGGATGTCGAGGGCGGCGACCACCGGCATGTCGGGGCCCACGACCTCGCGGACCCGGCTGAGGATGTGGCCGTCCGCGTCGTCGATGCCCTCGGCGGCCATGGAGCCGTGCAGCTCCAGAAGCACGCCGTCGATCCCGCTGGCGGCGCGGATTCCGTCGAGCAGCTCGCCGAGGATCTCGTCGAAGAGGGGGCGCGGCGTGGGCGCGCTCGGATGGGGCTCGGCGTGGATCGTGGGGACCAGCTCGAAGCGGTGGGCCTCGGCCCCCTCGATGAAGCCGCCCATGGGGCTGTTGGTGCCGCGGAAGGTGCGGATCAGCTCGTCGCCGCGCAGGTAGCCGAAGCGGGCGTCGTAGTTGCCGCGCTCGGTGGGCACCGGCGTGAAGGTGCTCGACTCGTGGCTGATGGTGCCGGTGGCGACGCGCATGAGGGCCTTCGTGGGAACGGGTGCGGAGGCCGTAGTATAGGACCTTGGCAGGAGGCTGGGCGAGGGCTGCACCGGCGCCGCGGCTCTCGCCGCGACACCCGTCGTCAGCGCGGCAGGAGGTGCTTGATCCGCCCCCATCCCGCGGGGGACGCCTGGGTGTCCGTTGGCTCCAGGCCTACCAGCACCGCCGGCGCGAAACCGGTGGCGTCCTCCTGCAGACCCCTGGCCCCGCCAAGGGAACCATAGTAGATGACACTGTAGCAGTTGGAACGTCGATCGCCACTGTCGGCGGCGAGCACGGCCAGGGTGATGGTATCACCGATCCTCAGGTCGGAGCGTACGCTCTCCCCGGGGCCCGCATCGCTCACCACGTCGAACACGGTGAGCGACAACTCGACGCGCGTCACCTTCTCATCCGGGTCCAGAGCGGCCACTCCGTGGATGAACTCCGCCGTGTTCCGCCATTGGCCCACAGCTCCGGTGTAGCGGACCGAGAGACCGTCCTCGGCGAAGGGAAGCACCTCGACTCGCTGCGCCGTGGCGGCGTCCGAGGCGACCTCCTGTGACGTCACCTCGATCATGAACTCGAACTGGCCGTCGCGCCAGATGTCGAAGGGTCGATCGGAGATCTCATGATCGATTCGCTCGAAGGCGACGAGCACGCGCTCCGGCGGCAGCACGGCCATCCAGATCTCGATCCAAAAAAGCTGCAGGCAGAACGCATAGTCGGATTCGGTGGGGTCACCCCATGTGTCGGCTACCGTCAGGATCGGCGGACCGATGGCCTGCCGCCAGTCCGCCAGGTCACCGTCCAACTGGATGGCATCGGCGTCCGTCAGCACCGGGATCTCGAGCGGCGGCAGGACCGGAGGATCCCCGGCCGAGCAGATCCCTGGCAGCGCGGCGAACAGGACGACGGCCGTCACGCTTCTCAGCATGGGCGCCTCAGAGCGGCGTGTGGAACGCCAGCCGGAGACTACCATCTCAAAACCCGCTTGAGCGAGCCCCATCCCGAGGGCCGCACCGCCGTCGGAGGCGGCTCCACACCGGTCAGGATCGCAGTGCCGAAACCGCTGGCGTCCTTGCGCAAGTCCCTGGCGAGAGTGGCTGGATACGTGATGACCGCGACGCACGCGTCACAGGGATCGACATCGACGCCTATCACACCCAAGGTGATGACATCGCCTACCTTCAGGGCCGATCGAACGCTCTCCTGGAGCCCCATGTCGCTGACCACGTCGAACACGGTGAGCGACACCTCCCCGCGCGTCCCGATCTCACCATATGCCTTGGGCGGGTCCGAGTCGGTCACCCCGTGGATGAACTCCGTCGTGTTTCTCCACGCGCCCGCGGCTCCGGTGTAGCGGACCGAGAGGCCGCCCTCCGCAAAGGGCAGCACCTCGACTCGCTGCACCGTGGCCGCGTCCGAGGCGACCTCCTGCGGAGCCACCTCGACCATGAACTCGAACTGGCCGTCGCGCCACCCATCGAACACCCGATCGGAGATCTCCGTGTCCCGCCTCTCAAAGGCGAGGAGCAGGCGATCCGGCGGCAGCACGGCAATCCAGACTTCAAGCCGGTAATCCAACACGTCGCTCACGCCGTCGCCCTCGGTGACGTCCCCCCACATGTCGATCATCGCGAGCGTCGGCGGACCGATGACCTGCCGCCAGTCCGTCAGGTCACCGTCCACCTGGATGGCATGGGCGTCCGTCAGCACCGGGATCTCGAGCGGCGGCAGGACGGGGGCCTCCCCACCGAAGCACATGAGCGGAAACACGACAAGAAGAAGGATTGATGTTCGGGCCTTCACCAACAGTCTCCGCTCCCTGTTCGCGCATGGCTCCACTATGGAAGATCCGACTTGCACTTGAGTGTATCTCACCATCCGGCCCGCGTCTTGCGCCTGAGTGGCAGGGCAAGCCCCGCTCACCAGATCCCGTAAGATGTGCTGTGAAGGTAACAGTTGCCTGAACCGGCCTCCATGTGCCCAGGCCTTGGCGCATGCCATCGGTTGGCCCGCTCCGTGAGAGCGGCTACCATTGGCGCCGTGATCTTCGACGGCATCGACGACTTCCGCCGCCGGCTGCAATCCGGCGAGACCCTGGTGGGCACCACCCTGACCCTCACCGATCCCCAGGTCTGCGAGGCCCTGGCGGACATGGTCGACTTCCTGTGGATCGACCTGGAGCACTCCGCCATGGGGCCGGAGGCGATGCGCACCCACCTGATGGTGGCCCGGGGCCGCCGCCGCGCCGTCTTCGTGCGCGTGCAATCCTCCGACACCGCCTCGATCAAGCCGGTCCTCGACGCCGGCGCTCCCGGCATCGTCGTCCCCCAGGTCGCCTCCGCCGCTGAGGTCGAGGCCGTGGTCGCCGACTGCCGTTACCCGCCTGCCGGCCGCCGAGGCTTCGGCCCCCTCGTGGCCTCCGACTACGGCCGCCTGGGCGGTCCCGGCTACCCGGAGCTGGCGGACCGAAGCCTCTTCGTCTCGGTCATGATCGAGCGGGTCGAGGCGGTGGAGGCGATCGACGAGATCGTCGCCGTGCCCGGCCTCGACTCGGTGGTCCTCGGGCCGAACGACCTGTCCGGTTCGCTGGGCCTCCTCGGGCAGGTGGAGCACCCCGACGTGGTGGCCGCCATGGAGCGCGTCATCGCCGCGGCCACCGCCCGCGGTCTGCCGGTGGGCTCGGGCATGCCCGTCGACCTGGAGTACGCCGAGGTCCAGGCGCGGCGCGGCGTGCAGTGGCTGCAGATCGGCGGCGACCTCCCCCACATGATGCTCGCCGTGGACGACACGGTGAAGACGGTCCGCCAGCGGCTGGCGTGAACCTCCTCCCGGCGCAGGCCCTGCGCGATCTCGGCGTCGAGTTGTTCCATGCCTGCGGCGCCCCCGCCGCCGAGGCCGCCCTCGTGGCCGACCACCTCGTGGAGGCCAGCCTCATGGGCATCGACTCCCACGGCGTCGTGCGCTACGTGATGTACGTGGAGCACTGCCTCGACGGCACCATCCGGCCCGGCGCCCCGGCGCGGATGGTGGACGGCCGCGGCCGGGTGGCCGTGGTCGACTGCGGCATGAACTTCGGACAGGTCGGCGCTCACTACATCACGAACCTGGTAAGCAAAGACGCCCGCGCCGGGGGCATCGCCTTCGCCGTCAGCCGCCGCTGCCATCACGTGGGCCGCCTCGGCGCCTACCCGCAGAAGCTGGCCGAGGCCGGCCTCTTCGCGCTGGCCGTGGCCAACAGCCACCGGCACGGCCACTTCGTCGTGCCCTGGGGCGGACGGGAGGGCCGGCTGGCCACCAACCCCCTGGCCTGGGCGGCGCCGACGGGAGGCGATCCCCTGTTGCTGGACATGTCGACGAGCATGGTCCCGGAAGGCCGGATCCGCACCGCCCTGCACGCCGGAGAGCGGCTGCCCGAGGGCCGCATCCTCGACGGAGACGGCCGCCCCACGGTCGACCCCGCCGACTTCTACGGGCCGGGCGAGGGACCGCCCGCCGGCGCCATCCTGCCCTTCGGCGGCGACCTCGGGTACCGCGGCTTCGGGCTGAGCCTGCTGGTGGAGGTCCTCGGCGCGGCGATCGCGGGAGAGCCGCTGGCCGAACCCGACGACGGCCGCTACATCAACGGCTTCGGTATCCTCGCCATCGACCCGGCGGCGCTGGCCGGCTCGGGGGACCGTTTCCAGGAGCTGACCGGCGAGCTGCGGGACTACGTGCGCAGCTCCGCACCGGCCCCCGGCTTCGAGGAGGTCCTCATGCCGGGAGAGCGGGAGTTCCGCACCTTGAGGGAGCGCCGGCGCGAGGGCATCCCCCTGCCGGAGGAGAGCTGCCGCCTCATCGCCGGGGTGGCCGAGCGGGTGGGGGTCCGGGTGCCGTGGTGAACCCGCCGCCGCCCCGCACTCGTTTGACAGCCCCGTCGGAGCCGCACAGGTTGGGGCCCTCCATCAGCATGAAATAACCGGTTGCGGAGGCGGGGGACGTGCAGATTTTCGATCGCTATGCGGATCTGTTGCAGTGGGTGGAAGAGAAGGGGCACTCCCATGAGGTCCTCGGGTACGCGCCGGACGGATCGCCCCTGATCTGCCTGCGCGCCGGCGGCGACAAGGAGCCGGCCATCTTCATCAGCGCCGGCAGCCACTCCACCGAGCAGGCCGGCGTGGGCGCCGCCATGGGCCTGCTGGAATCCCTCGACACCGAGCACCAGGTCTACATCTTCCCCAGCAGGGACCCCATGGGGATGAACGGCTACGCCTACGTCCTGGGTATGAGCCTGGACGAGGTGCCCGAGCTGAACTCGGCGGCCGACGTGGCGGATGTCCTGAAGGCCCGCGGCGAGGTGCTCTACGAGGAGGACGATACCGTCCTCGCCATCGTCGGGGAGTACGGCTACTCGACGCGGGGGCTTCTCGGGAAGTTCGAGGTCGGCGCCGACTTCCTCGAACCCCTCCGCGGCCGGCGCATCTTCTTTCCCTCGGGCGACGAGGGGGAAGGCACCGCCCCCTGCCAGCGGGCCTACTCCCTGATCGTGACCCCCGAGGGCGAGATCCTGCACATCAACCGGTTCCACGACACCGCCTGGGCCCCGGTGGAATCGCGCTGCACGCGCAACCTCATGGCCCGCATCAATCCCGGCCTGACCCTGGACCTGCATGAGTACGGCGGCGACGGCTTCTGGTTCTCCGCCCGCCACCAGCAGACCGACGAGGACGAGCGCTGGGAGCAGAAGATGGCCGACACAATGATCCGCGCCGTGGCCGACTCGGGCGTCGAGCTGGCGCCCCACGGCTACATGCCCGGCCCCTTCTTCGAGGTCCAGGAGCGCGGCGTCGTATGGCTGATCGCCGAGCAGCGGGGAGAGGGCCTGAACCTGGCCGACTACGGGGCCAGCCTCTACGGGCCGTCCTTCACCATCGAGACGGGGATGAAGATGGCGGGTGGCTACGACGAGCGGGTGAGCACTTCGATGCTGGTCTCGCGGACGGCGGTCTCGGTCTTCGAGGAGCGGTGGGGTTGAGGGGAGTTCAGCTCTCCTTCCTCACCCGGACTCCCAGCACCCGCTCCCACACCTTGATCATCGCTCCCTTGGCCTCGTCGCCGTGGCCCTCGGCCAGGGCCTGGCGGTAGGTCTGCATCGCCCCCGAGGCCACGGGCATGGGGGCCCGCTGCTGGTTGGCGCGCTCCATGATCGCCACCATGTCCTTGAAGGCGGCGCCCATGGGGTAGCCTTCGTCGAAGCGCCCCTGCAGGACGCGCTCGGCGAAGTAGTCGAAGCCGAAGCTCTGGCCGGAGCCGGTGGCCACCACGCGGCGGAGCTTGTCGGGGTCGAGGCCGAGGCCCGTCGTCAGGGGCAGCATCTCGGCCATGGCCGCCACCGAGATGTTGTAGAGAACGTTGTTGGCCATCTTGGTCAGCTGGCCGTGGCCGGGCGCGCCCATGTGGACCACGAGACGGCCGATGCGCTCCAGCAGGGGCTTCACCTTCTCGAAGGCGGTCTCGTCCCCGCCCACCATCACCGTCAGGGTCCCCGCGGCGGCGCGGTCCTCCAGGCCGGTGACCGGCGCGTCGAGGAACCGGACCCCCTGCCCCGCCAGCCGGTCCTCCATGGACCGGGCGGCCTCGGGGCGGCAGGTGCTGCAGTCGACGACGACCGCTCCGGGAGTCAGGGACCCGGCCAGCCCTCCGGGGCCGAAGATGACCTCCTCCACAACGCTCTCTTCCGGCAAGGAGAGGAGGACCCGGTTGCAGCCCCGCCCGACGGAGGCCACATTCTCCACCGGCCTGACGCCGGGGGCCCTCACCGCCTCGCAGGCCGCGGCGTCGATGTCGTAGACGAGGATCTCCTCGCCGGCGCCCGCCAGGTTGACGACCATCCTCCGGCCCATGGCACCCAGACCGATGAAGCCCACCTTGTCCATGTCGAACCCTCCGCCTCAACCGGGGAACCGGGTGTGAGCACCAGCCGCCTGCGACAACTCGAGCGCGACGATCTCGACGAGCAGCAGAAGGCCGTCTGGGACGCCATCGTCGAGGCCCGCGGCAACGTGGCCGGCCCCTTTCGCGTCTGGCTCCACAGCGCCCCCTTCACCGACCGCGCCCAGAAGCTCGGCGCCCTGGTCCGCTACCAGACCCGCCTCGAGCCCCGCCTCTCGGAGCTGGTCATCCTGGTCACGGCCCGCGCCTGGGACTGCCAGCTCGAGTGGACCTTGCACGAGCCGATCGCCCTCGAGGCCGGCCTGGCGCCGGAGCTGCTGGAGGCGGTCCGCCTCGGGCAGTACCCCGAGTTCGAGCGCGAGGACGAGCGGACGGTCTACGACTACGCCGCCGAGCTGGTCTACAACCGCTTCGTCCAGGAACGCACCTTCGCCACGGCGCGCGACCTGCTCGGCGAGGCCGGCGTCGTCGAGCTCACCGGCCTCATCGGCTACTACTCGATGGTGGCCATGTCCCTCAACGCCTTCCAGGTGCCGCTGCCCAAGGGCACCAAGCCCACTCTCGTGGACTGCCCCACCTTCCGTTAGTCGGGCAACCCCGCGGCGATCTCGCCGCAGGTGACCGACCAGCACCCGAACATCTCCAGGTTCAGGATCGTCGACCGCGTCTGCCCCAGGGCCTCGTGGGTGGCCGCCGACTCCATGCCCGTGGTGCCGTCGCGCACGATCAGCACCGCGTAGCCGCGGCGGTTCATGTCGATGGTGCCGTAGTCGCGGTGCAGGATGCAGGCGTTGGTGTTGAAGCCGGCGAAGAGCAGGAACATCACCCCCTGCCGCCGGCACCAGAGGTGCAGCTCCTCGCCGGAGGAGACCACCGGCTCCCCCTCGGCCGGCTGCAGGTCGGGGTGGATCCGCAGGCCCGCGCGCACCTCATCGCGCTCGGGGTCGCGCGGCTCCCCGGGCGGGCCGTAGGCGGCGAACTCCCCCTGGCGCTGGCGGAACTCGGGGGGCGGCCAGTCGGCGTCGTCGGGCCAGGTCTTGCGGTCCCAGCCCTCGAGGCAGACCCAGTTCGGGTGCGACACGGCCTGGGGCGGCGAGGGGGCGTGCACGACCGGCAGACCGGCGGCGCGGCAGCGGTCGACCAGGGGCCGCAGCCGTTGCTGGATGATCTCGTCGGCGCGGGCGTGGGTGTCCTTCAGGTAGTGGCGGTCCCAGACGTCGACCAGGACGAGGGCCGTCCGCGACAGCGGGATGCGCCAGTCGAGGTGGTCGTACGTGGTGTTCGACTCCACCCACTCGACGCCGGGGTCGACGTGCCAGCGGTGGTAGCGGGGGCGGACGTGGAGACAGCGGCGGCTCACAGGAGCAGCAGTTCGTTGCGGCAGTCGATGCGCACGGACTTCGAGTAGTGGTGGACCTCCACGCCCTCGGCCACCGGCACCGGGACGCGGACCAGCAGCTCGGCCCAGTCGAAGCGGTGGAAGGCGATGAAGGCCAGCTCCAGGGAGCCGATGAGGTCTTCGGACTCGACCTCCAGGCCGGGGACCAGGACCGGCCCCGTGTCCGGCTGGAAGAGCACGTCCCGCTCGTTGGCGTTCACCGTTTTCACCGGGTACTCCAGCTCCACCTCGTAGCGCCCGTTGCTGTAAAGGGTGCGCGCCACGAGCGTGCGGTTGCCGAGGATCGCCTCCACCGCCTCCGCCGAGCTCTCCAGGGTCCGCGCCTCGACGCGCTCCACGTCGGTGCGGGCGCTCTCGAAGGCCTCTTCCACGCGCACCACCTGGCGTTCCGGCTGCATGCCGAGGGACTCGACGTACAGCGGCAGCTGGCGGCCGACGATGTCGTAGGTCTTGAGGCTGAGGAACTCGCCGTCGTCGGAGAGGACCGGCTTGAAGTCGGCATTCGGCTGCGGCCAGATGCCGTCCTCGGCCCCCACCGCCTCGGTCTTGCAGCTCACGCCGAGAGCGAAGCGGCGGCTCCGGCCCGAGGCCGTCTCGGTCACCGTGCACAGGCAGTCCAGGGGCACGCGGGCGTTGTTCAGCGCGTACGGCGGCGGCACCGTCACCGTCGCCGGCGGCAGCTTGTCCCTGTCGGAGCGCCACCACACGTAGGAGCGCGCGAAGTCGACGGCCGAGGCGCTCACACGCAGGTCCAGCCGCCGTCGACCATGAGGGCCTCGCCGGTGACGTAGGCCGAGGCGTCGGAGGCGAGGAAGACGACGGCGCCCTTGATGTCCTCGTTGTCGAGCATGCGGCCCAGGGGGCAGCGCTTCTCGTAGGCCTCGACGAAGGGGCCGGGCTGCTCGTCGTAGTAGCCCCCGGGGCAGATGCAGTTGGCGCGCACCCCCTGCTTGCCGAAGTAGTTGGCCAGGTAGCGGGTGAAGTTGATCATGCCGGCTTTCACGAAGGTGTAGTCCGGCGGCTGCCGCATGGGCGTGTTCTCATACAGGGTCGGGTCGTTGGCCACGACCCCGTAGATGCTGGAGATGTTGATGATCGAGCCGCGGCGGCGCTCGGCCATGCCCGGCAGGAAGGCCTTGCACAGGGCGAAGAGGCCGGTCATGTTGCCGCGGGCGCTGAACTCCCAGTAGTCGGGGGTCTGCTCCTCGAAGCCGCCGCCGCGGGCGACGACGGCGGAGTTGACGAGCACGTCGACGCGGTCGAAGCGGTCGTGGACCTGGGCGCCGAACTCGGCGATGGAAGCGGTGTCGGTGACGTCGAGCTGCAGGGCGTGGGCCGAGTGGCCCTTGGCGCGCAGCTCGTCGGCGAAGGCCTCGTTGCGCTCCAGGGAGCGGGAGGCCGTGATCACGGTGGCTCCCGCCTCGGCCAAGGCCTCGGAGATGCTGGAGCCGAAGAGCGGCCCGGCGCCGCCGGTGACCACGGCGATGCGCCCGTCGAGTGAGAAGCGGTCGAGAATCCCCATCAGTGCTGGTCCCTCCTCGGCAGGATCGGTTGCGCCCGCAATTCGCGGATCAGGTCGACGAGACCGCTCACGGCGGCCTCCAGCCAGGCCTCGCCCTTCTCGGGGGTGGCCTTTGTCGCATCACCGAGGACGCCGCTGGCGGTCTGCGAACTCCAGTAGGGTATCAGCCGCGCCCCGGAGCCCTCCGGGTGGGTGCCGGCCAGCAGGTCGGAGCGGAAGCTCTTCGACAGGGGCGAGCGCTCGTCCACGGCCTTGTCCATCTCCACCAGCTCCGGCTTCAGCGCCAGGTAGAGGGCGGTCTCGTACTCGCCGCCGTGGGAGGTGCCGCCGTGGTCGGAGTCGCGCAGCTCGGCGCCGGCGGTCTTGGACTTGCGCAGGTCCCAGTGGCTGACGCTGGCGCAGTAGACCCGCCCCTCGTACTCCATCACCGTGAGCCGCGCCGCCAGGTCCAGGGGCGAGGCGTTGCTGCCGTGGCCGTTGACGATGAGGATGCGCTCGAAGCCGTGGTGGCCGAGGCTGCAGGCCACGTCCTTCACGTAGCGGATGAAGGTGTCCCAGGTGATGGTCAGAGTGCCGTGGAAGTCCATGTGGTGGGGGCTGTAGCCATGGGGCACGGCCGGCGCCAGCACCGCTTCCCCCGGGATGCGCGCCACGGCGCGCTCGCAGATGCCGGTGCACAGCACCACGTCCGTGTCCACCGGCAGGTGCGGTCCGTGGTCCTCGTAGGTGGCCACGGGCAGCACCGCCACGCGGCCGTCGCGGGCGGCGTCGCGGATCTCGTGCCAGATCATCTCGGCGAATCGGTACTTCAACGTATCCTCCCTCCTGGGCCGTACCTTTCAGGAAGGGAAAGGCCAGATCGGCTGGAGAGCAACCTGAATTCGCCGCTCCCGCCCGATGAATGGACCTCCCTCACCCTTCCACTTTGGAGGATTCTCCTATGGCAGCCTTGAGATACCTCGCCCTGGCGGTAGTCGTGGCTGGCGCCGGCTGCGCTACCAGGGCCGCTCCTGCTTCCAGACAGGCCGAAGTGATCGAGGACACCTCCGCCCGCCAATCCTCCCCCACGCCCGGCCTGGGTATCAGCCGATCCAGGATTCAAGCGCATTTCGAGAAACGTGGTTGGACCTTCAAGCCCGCCCCCCGGCGACGGCCCACCGGAGAGGAACGGCTCCTGGGGGAAGCGTCCTTCGGCAAGGCGACGCTCGAGTTGATCGGTCCTGAGCACAACATCATTCAGGCCGACATGTCGGTCTCCTTCTCGCCTGCCCTTCGCGAAGAGACAATCAGGAGTCACACCGGATTCCTGGGGGATTTCGTGAAGATCATACTCCCGGGTTGGAGGGAAGCCTACGTCTTGTTGGGGAGCCATATGCACTGGGCCAGCACAGGCGGGAGTCCGCAGGGTCGGCAACATGTAGTGGAACCGGACAGGATTTTTGAAGTGGAGCATCCTGAACCCTGGAAACTGACGATCTCCGCCAGGTTGCTGGAGGGTCCATAGGAGAGCCGGCGCGGCGCTCCCGGGGGGCCCCGGTCTCCAGGCGATGTCGCCGAGGCCCGGCGCTGCATGCTGATCCGCTGATCCTCATCTTGGCACGATCCAGACTGACGATGATCCGGGAGGCACGATGAAAGGACATGTGGGCAGCAACTTCGACGAGTTCCTCGCAGAGGAGGGCCTTCTCAGCGAAGCGGAGGCGACAGCCGTGAAGCGCGTCACCGAACAAGCTGTCCAAGTCGGCGATGGCCAGGCGCATGCGAACCAGTCGGTCAGCGCTGGACCGCCTGCTCGACTCGTCCAATCCCTCGGTGACGCTGCAGACGATGGACCGCGCTGCGCGGGCCCTGGGCAAGAAGCTCCGCATTGAACTGACCTGACTTCACCCGCCCGCGCCGCGGTGCAGGGTGGCGATCCAGCGCTCGGCGGAGATGAAGCCCCAGCTCCAGCCGGACCACTGCTCCGCCACGCCGGCGGCCTGCAGCTCCTCCAGCGTCTTGCCCGCGGCCATCCCGTCCTCCACCGCCGCCCGGGTCTGGCGGATCATGCGCAGGTAGGTGCGCAGATCGTCGGGCGTGGCCAGATCCCCGTGGCCGGGGATGACCCGCGTCTCGGGGCCGACCCGCGCCAGCACCGCCTCGACGGCGGCGATCACCCCGTCGACGCTGCCGCCGGCGTCGATGTCGACGAAGGGGAACAGCCCGTGGAACATGATGTCGCCCATGTGGACCGCGTCCGAGCCGGTGAAGAACACGACGGCGTCGCCGTCGGTGTGGGCCGCCGGAAAGTGGACGACCTCGATCTCCTCGCCGTTGAAGTGCAGGGAGACCCCCTCCTCGAAGGTGAGCACGGGCAGGGCCTCGGGCGGCGGGGCCTCCCCGGCCATCAGGCGGGCGCGGACATTGTGGTGCGCCAGGATCGCAGTGACGGCGCCGAAGACGGCATTGCCGCCGGTATGGTCGGGGTGGTAGTGGGTGTTGAGGAGGAAGGCGGGATCGCCCTCCCCGAGGCCGGCGAGGGCGGCGCGCATCGGCTCGGCGAGGTTGGCGAACTTGGCGTCGATCAGCAGCAGGCCGTCGTCGCCGGCGCAGACGCCGATGTTGCCGCCGTGGCCGTTGATCATGTGGATGCCGCCGGTCACCGGGGTGACCGTCAGCTCCTGGGCGGACAGGGCGCCGGCGGCCAGCAGCGGCCACAGGGGCAGCAGAAGGGTCTTCATCAGGGGCTCTCCTCGGCACACATTATACTCGCCACACGGACTTTCCCGCACACGGACGAGGAAACGGGCGCCACGCAATGACGGACGAGTTCGGCACGGACCGGGACGGATCGGGCCGGCGGCGATGATGCCACCCGGGCCGATCGACGACCGCCGCGGAAGACGGCGAGGCCGCCGGACGCTGGCCCTGTGCGCCCTGCTGGCCGGGGCCGCCCTCGCCGAGCCGGCGCCGGACCCGCGGACGGTCCTGTTCTTCGGCGACTCCCTGACCGCCGGCTACGGCGTCGAACCGGAGCAGGCCTTCCCGGCCCTGATCCAGGCGCGGCTGGACTCCCTCGCCTGGCCGGTGCGTACCGCCAACGCCGGCCTCGCCGGCGAGACCACCGCCGCCGGACTGCGCCGCATCGACTGGGTCCTGCGTCCCCCGGTGGATGTCTTCGTCCTGGCCCTCGGCGGCAACGACGGTCTGCGCGGTCTGCCCCGGGACCAGACCGAAGGCAACCTGCAGGGCATCCTCGACCGGGTGCAGGCGAGGTTCCCGGAGGCCGTCCTGGTCGTGGCCGGGGTGCGCCTGCCGCCGAACCTGGGGGAGCCGTACATCCAGGACTTCCAGGCCGTCTTTCCGCGGCTGGCGCAGGCCAACGGGGCGGTGCTGATCCCGAGGCTCCTGGAAGGGGTCGGCGGCGACCGCGAGCTGATGCTCGACGACGGCATCCACCCGAACGCGGCCGGCCACCGCCGGGTGGCGGAGACGGTGTGGGCGGCGCTGGAGCCGCTGCTGGCGCCGCGCGCCTCAACCGGCGCGCCGGAGGACCTCGAGGGGCGGGACGCTACGGACCCCCCGGCTGCCGGCGACGCCGAAGGCGACGGTCAGTAGGGGCACGGCCGCCGCCATCCCCGCCAGCCAGCCCCAGGCCGGCTGGAAGGCGACGTCGAAGACCCAGGTCGCCAGGCCCCAGCCGCCGCCGAGGGCCAGGGCCAGTCCGGTGGCGGCGGCCAGGGCGCCGAGGGCGGCGTACTCCACCAGCAGGATGCGCCCCACCTGACGGCGGCTGGCGCCGAGGGTGCGCAGCAGGGCGCTCTCGCGCAGGCGCTGGAAGCGGCTCGCCGACACCGACGCGGCGAGCACCACGAGACCGGTGGCGACGCTGAACAGCGCCATGAAGCGGACCACGGCGGCGACCCGGTCGAGGACCTTTTCGACGGTGCGCAGGATCAGGTCGAGATCGATGGCCGAGACGTTGGGAAAGGCCCCGACCACCTCCCGCTGCAGGCGCGCCCGGGTCTCGATGTCGGCGCGGCTGACGAGCACGTGGAACTGGGGCGCCCGCTCGAGCACGCCCGTGGAGAACACGACCAGGAAGTTGGGCATGATCCGCTGCCAGTCGACCTCGCGCAGTCCGGAGACGATCACCGGCACGCGCACGCCCTGCACGTCGAAGACCAGCTCGTCGCCCACGGTCACGCCGAGGCGGGCGGCGACCCCCTGCTCGAGAGAGACGGTGCCCGCACCCCCCTCTGCGTCGGCCGCGGCCGCCGGGCCGGACGGCGCCGCCCCGTGGCGGCCGGACAGCAGCCGCTCGCTGTCGGTGAGGTGGTCGCGGTAGGTGGACCGGTACTCGCGGTGCAGGGCCCAGTTGCCGCGGCGCCCGCCCCTCTCATCGGCGATCTCGTCGACGCTGCGCCCCTTGACCTCGGCCAGGCGCATGGCCACCACCGGCACCTGCTGCAGCACCGGCATGCCCAGCCCCTCGACGAGTTCGGCCACCGCCTCGCGCTGATCGGTCTGGATGTCGAAGAGCACCATGTTCGGCTGATCGCCGCCGCCGAGGCGGGCCAGGTGGGAGAGGATCGAGCTCTGGGCGGTGTGCAGGGCGGCGACCAGGAAGACGCCCAGACCGAGGCTGACGAGCAGCAGCAGGGTCTGGTTGTGGGGCCGATGGAGGTTGGCCAGACCCTGGCGCCAGACGTAGCTCCAGCGCCGCGGGAAGAACCGGCGCGTGCCGGCGCGCAGGGCGAGGGCGGCCGCCGCCAGCAGCAGCAGGGCGGCGGCGGTGCCGCCGGTGAACATCAGGGCGTGGTCCACCCGCCCGGCCAGCAGCCGCGCCACCACGCAGGCGCCGGCGGCGGCCGCGGCCAGCACCAGCAGCCGCAGCAGGCGGTCGCCGGCGCGGGTGCCGGTCTCGTACGAGGCGCGCAGGGCGAGGAGGGGGCTGGCGCCGCGCACGGCCAGCAGCGGCCGGGCGGCGAACAGCACGGCGATGGCGGTGCCGATCCCCACGCCCTCGAGCAGGGGCCGCGGCGACAGGGCGGTCTCCACGGCGCCGGGCAGGAAGCCGGCCACCACCTGCGGCAGCAGGAGCATGACCCCCATCCCCGCCAGCGCCCCGGCCAGGGAGCCGGCCAGGCCCATGGCCCCGGCCTGCAGCAGGTAGACGGCCAGGGCCTGCCGGCTGCTGGCGCCCAAGGCCCGCAGCACGGCGACGGTCTCGAGCTTCTGCTCCACGTGGGCGTGGATGGCGCTGGCCACGCCCACCGCCCCCAGGAGCAGGGCGATGAACCCGCCCAGGCCGAGGAAGGCGTCGAGGTTGCGGATGGTGCGGCCGAGGCGGCGCTGCCGGTCGGCGGCGGTGTCGGCGTCGAGGCCCGGGTCGGAGAGGCGAAGGCGCTCCTCCACGCCGCCGGCCAGGCCCCCCGCCGGGCGGCCGTCGTCGAAGGCGAAGTAGCGCTTGTGCTCGACGCGGCTGCCGTACCGGACCAGCCCGGTCTCGTCCAAATGCTCGAGGGGGATGAACACCGGCGGGCGCACGTCGCTGCGCACCGCCGTCTCCCCGGGGACGGAGAGGACGCGTCCGGCGATCCGGAACCGGCGCCGGCCGACCTGCACCGAGTCCCCCACCTCGGCGTCGAACTGCCGCATCACGCCGTCGTCGACCAGGGCCCCGCCGCCGGCGCCCAGGACGGCCCAGGCGCCGGGTGGGTCGGTGCGCACCCGGCCGTAGAACGGCCACTTCCCCTCCAGGGCGCGGACCTCCACCAGGCGCGATCCGCCGGAGGCCGGCAGCAGCACCATCGAGTGGGTCTCCACCTGCCGCGCCTGGCGCCCGCCGAGGGAGTCGAAGACGGCCTCGGCCTCGCCGGAGAACGGCTGGCCGCTCTCGATCTCCAGGTCGGCGCCCAGCAGCTCCGCCGCCTGGCGGGCGACGCCCGCCTCCATGGCCAGGCTCAGGCCGCGCAGGGCGGTGAGGGCGGCAATGCCGATGGCGATGGCGGCGGTGTGGAACAACAGCCGGCGGCGGAATCCGCGGCTGTCGCGCCAGGCCATGCGCAGGGCCCACACGGGGTCAGCCGGCGGCCGTGTCGGCGGCCACGGCGCCGGCCCGCAGGCGGATGACGCGGCGGCAGCGCCCGGCCAGGTCGGTGTCGTGGGTGACCAGCACCAGGGTGGTGCCCGCCTCCTGGTTGAGCTCGAAGAGCAGGTCGGCCACGGCGGCGCCGGTGTCGGTGTCGAGGTTGCCCGTGGGCTCGTCGGCGAAGAGGATGCGCGGCCGATGGATGAAGGCCCGCGCCAGCCCGACGCGCTGCTGCTCGCCGCCCGAGAGCTGAACGGGGTAGTGGCCGAGGCGGTCGCCGAGGCCGACGCGGTCGAGCAACTCGGCGGCGCGCTCCCGGGCGCCGGGCTCGCCGCGCAGCTCCAGGGGCACGGCCACGTTCTCCACCGCGCTCAGGGTCGGAACCAGCTGGAAGGTCTGGAAGACGAAGCCGACGCGATCCCGCCGCAGGCGCGCGCGGGCGTCCTCATCGAGGCGGTCGAGGGGCTCGCCGTCGAGAACGACGCGGCCCTCCGTGGGCCGGTCGAGGCCGGCGCACAGACCGAGGAGGGTGGTCTTGCCGCTGCCCGAGGGCCCGACGACGGCGCAGGTGGTGCCCGCCGCGACCGAGAACGTGACGTCGCGCAGCACCGTCAGCTCGCGGCGGCCGCTGCGGTAAGTGCGGGTGAGACCGCTCACCTCGAGGACGGCGGCGCTCATCGCAGGCCCCGCCGGCGCAGCAGCTGGATCAGGCGTTCGGGCCGGTCGGTCATGATGCCGTCGACGCCTGTCTCGATCAGGCGTTCCATCTCCTCGTCGCGGTTGACGGTCCACACCTGCACGGGCAGGCCGCGGCGGCGGGCGCGCTCGACGAACCGTGGGGTCACCAGGTCGACGGGGCCGGCCGACTCGGGCACGTGGTAGGCGTCGAAGCCCGGCTCCACGAGGCCGTCGAGGCGCAGGGTGCGCAGGCCCCAGTCGACGGCGACCTCGCGGGCCGACGCCGAGGTGGCGACCTCCGGACAGGCCTCCCGAAAGGCGCTCAGGCTCCGGTGGCGGAAGGAGGCGACGATGGCCAGGGACTGCATCCCGTGGGACCGCAGCTCGCCGCACAGGCGTTGCGCCGCGTCCCCGTGGCCGCTCTTCAGCTCGATGAGCAGACGCCGCCCGGGGAAGGCGGCGAGGAACTCCCCGAGGGAGGGGATCCGCAGTCCCTTCTCCCGGTACGGGTGGGTGCGGCCGCCGTCCGGACTCCAGCGGTAGCCGGCGTCCAGGGCCTGCAGCCGGGCCAGAGTCAGCTGGTCGACGCGGCCCGTGTCCTCGGTGACGCGGTGCACGCGGCGGTCGTGGAACACCACGAGAGCGCCGTCGGCGCTGCGGCGCAGGTCCAGTTCGAGGATATCGGCGCCCAGGGAGTCGGCGTGGCGGAACAGGGGCAGGGTGCTCTCCGGGGCCGCGTCGGCGCCGCCCCGGTGGGCGATGACCTGCAGGCGGCCTTCGAGGCCGGCGAAGTAGGGATGGACCGGCCGCGGCGCCGGCGGCACGAGGGCCAGCAGCGCCCACAGGCCGAGGACCGCGGCCACACCGATGGCCGCCTTGCGGCGACGGCTCACCTCCGGGGACCCCGGGAGGTTGGAGCCCTCACGATCGATCACCTCCAGCGGCTCGGAGCGGTGCGGGCCCCTCCTGCGTCGACTCCTGCGCTCCGTACTGCAGCTGGTGCAGCCGGTGGTAGAGCCCGCCGCGGGCGAGCAGCTCGTCGTGGCGGCCGTGCTCGCGCACCTGTCCCCGGTGCAGCACCAGGATGGCGTCGGCGTTGCGCACCGTCGACAGCCGGTGGGCGATGACCAGGCTCGTGCGTCCGCGCATCATCCGCCCCACCGCCTCCTGGATCCACATCTCGGTCTCGGTGTCGATGTTGGCCGTGGCCTCGTCGAGGACCAGGACCTCGGGCCCGGCGGCCAGCACGCGGGCGAAGGAGAGGAGCTGGCGCTGCCCCGCCGACAGCGAGACGCCGCGCTCGCCAACGGCCTGGTCGTAGCCGTCGGGCAGGCGGTCGATGAAGCGGTCGGCGTTGGTGTCGCGGGCGGCCTGCACGACCCGCTCCCTCGGCACGGCCTCCCCTTCACTGCCGGCGCCGAGGGCGATGTTGTCGGCCAGGGTGCCCGCGAAGAGGAAGACGTCCTGGTGCACGAGGCCGATGCGGCGGCGCAGGTCGCGCACGTCCCAGTCCCTCACGTCGACGCCGTCGACGCGGACCTCGCCCCGCTGCACATCGTAGAACCGGCAGAGGAGGTTGACGAGGGTGCTCTTGCCGGCGCCGGTGGCCCCGACCACGGCCAGGCTCTGGCCGGGCTCGATGGCGAAGGTGACGCCGCGCAGGACCCACTCCTCCTCCCCCGGCGCGCCGTCGTAGGCGAACCAGACGTCGCGGAACTCGATGCGGCCGAGCATCGGGCTCGGACCCCGGTGGGCGCCGGTGGGCTCCTCTTCCGTGTCGAGCAGTTCGAAGAGGCGCTCCGACGAGGCCATCGCCGTCTGCAGGACCTGGAAGCCCTCGGCGATCGACCGCAGGGGCATGAAGAACCGGGGCACGTACTGGAGCATCGCCACCAGCACGCCCCACTCCATCTCGCGGGACAGGACCTGTCCGGTGCCGTACCACAGGACGACGGCCAGCATCAGGCCCCCCGACAGCTCCATGACCGGGAAGTAGGCCGAGTGGTACACGGTGGCGGTGAGGCGGCTGCGGAGGTACTCGTCGTTGCTCTCCTCGAAGCGGCGAGAGCGCCGGTCCTGGGCGCCGAAGAGCTGCACCACCTCCATGCCGGTGATCCCCTCCTGAAGGGACGCGGCGAAGTCGCCGAAGCGCGCCCGGGCCTCCTGGTAGCAGCGGTAGGTGCGGCGCTGCAGCAGGGCCGTGGCCAGGAAGGCGAGAGGCAGGCAGAGGCTGGTGATCAGGCCCAGGCCGGGGTCCATGTAGAAGATGAAGCCGAGGATGGCGGCCAGCGTGAAGAGGTCGCTCACCAGCGTCACCAGGCCGTCGGTGAACAACTCGTTGAGGGCGTCCACGTCGCTGGTGTTGCGCGCCATGAGCCGCCCCACGGGCGTGCGGTCGTAGAACCGCAGGGGCAGCCACTGCAGGCTGTGGAAGATCGCCCGGCGCAGGTCGCGCATCGCCCACTGGCCGATCATGTTCGTCGTCCAGCCCTGAACGTAGCCGAGGACGAACTGGAGCCCCAGCAGGGCCGCGTAGATCAGGACGATGGAGCCGAACCCCTCGGCATCGCCGGGCAGCAGGTAGTCGTCGACGCCGATCTTGGTCAGGTAGGGTCCCGCCTGGCGGGCGCCGGCGGCGGCGAGGATGGCGGCCAGGCCCGCGAGCACCCAGAAGACGTAGGGCCGCAGCCAGCCCAGGAGTCGGAGGATCAGGCGGGTCTCCAGGCCGCGGGCCGTCTCCTCGTCCCCGAAGGGCGCCGCCGTCGGCAGGGCGGGGCCGCCGCGCATCATCACAGCTCGGTCAGCTCCCGGGCCAGGCTCTGGCGCCGGTGCATGCCGGCGTAAAGCCCGCCCCGCGCCACCAGCTCCTCGTGGGTGCCCGCCTCGGCGATGCGGCCCTCGTCGAGGACGACGATGCGGTCGGCGTCGCGCACGCTCGACAGGCGATGGGCGATGAGGATCGTCGTCCGCTGCCGCATCACCTCCCGCAGGTTGTCCAGGATGCCCTCCTCGGTGGCGGTGTCGACGCTGGCCAGGGCGTCGTCGAGTATGAGGATGCGCGGCTCCCGGGCCAGGGCCCGGGCCAGGGCGGTGCGCTGCCTCTGCCCCCCCGACAGGGTGACGCCGCGCTCGCCGACGACGGTCCCGAAGCCGTCGGGGAACTCCTCCGGGTCGAGCTGGGCCATGCCGGCTGCCCACTCCACGGGGCCGGGGGCCCGGTCGAGGACGATGTTCTCCTCGATCGTCTCCGAGAACAGGAAGGGCTCCTGCGGCACGTAGCCGATGGCGGCGCGCAGGGTCGTCAGCGGGACCCGCTCCACGGGCACCCCGTCGATCAGCACCTCGCCCCGGTCTGCTTCAAGGAGGCGGGGGATCAGCCGCACCAGGGTCGACTTGCCCGAGCCCACGCGGCCGACGATGGCCAGGGTGCCGCCGGCCGGGACCCGCAGGCAGACCCCGTCCAGGGCCGGGCGGCCGTCGAAGGCGAGGTGAACGTCGCGCAGCTCGATCTCCCCTCTCAGTCCGTTGCGCCCCGGGGCGCGGCGGTCCTCGGGCGGGTGGCCGAGGACGGCGTTGATGCGGCCGAGGGAGGCGGCGGCGCGCTGGAACTCGTCGACCATGCGGCCCAGGAGGTACATGGGCCGGCTCATGCGGATCAGGTAGAGGTTGAAGGCGACGAAGGCGCCCAGGGTCAGGGTTCCGTCGATGACGCGCAGGCCGCCGAGCCACAGAACGACCAGCATGGAGGTTCCGTTCAGCAGTCCCGTGAAGGGAAGGAACAGACTGCGGAGATGGATGAGCCCCTGGTTGCGCTCCACGTACTCGTCGTTGAGGGACTCGAAGCGGCGGATCTCCCGGTCCTCGATGGCGCACGCCTTGACCACCCGCATGCCGCCGAGGTTCTCCTGGATGCGGGAGCTGATCGCCCCGAACTGGTCCTGCACCCTCCGGTAGCCGTTGCGGACCCGGCCGGAGACGAGACTGGCCGCCAGGGCCAGCACCGGCATCGGCGCCAGGGCCAGCAGGGCCAGCTGCCAGTCGATGAGGCTCATCAGGAGCAGGCTCATGACGAAGGTGAGCACCCCCATGAGGGTCATGCGGAAGGCGTGGTGCAGGAAACGCTGGATCGCCTCCACGTCGTTGGTGGCCCGGGCCATCAGGTCTCCGGCGCGGCGCTCGTGGAAGAACCGCAGCGGCAGCCGCAGGAGGTGCCTCACGTAGGCGCGCCGGATGTCGTGCTCCACGTGGCGGGAGACGCTGGTGAAGAACCAGCGCATGCCGAAGTTGACCCCCCAGCCCGCGATGGCCAGGGCGGCGATGGCCCAGGCGTAGGTCTGCACCTCGCCCAGGGCCGCGGCGAGGACGCCGGCGGACTCCCCGGCCCTGGTCGCCTCCTCGGCGCCCTCGATCGCCTCCTTCAGCAGCAGCGGCAGGACGAGGGTGATCGTCTGGGCCACCAGCAGCAGCCCCAGACCGAGGACGATCTGGCGGCCGTAGGGGCGCAGCCAGGGGCGGAAGAGTCGAAAGGGATCGATTCGCAAAGGGTGTTCCGGTAGACTGACCGGTCAGTCAGACAAGGTGGCCGCGCCGGCTCCGGCCGTCAATTCGCCGCCGCGGTGCGTTCACTGCGGTCATGCGGCAACGGCCGCATCGCTCGCGATGCGGCGCGCCAGCGGCAAGGCCCAGCCGGGCAGATCGCGGCCGTGGCGCAACAGATCGAGCTTCACCTCGTCGGGCAGACGGCTTCTCAAAGTCGCGAAAACCCGTCCATCCGCGGCCGCACGGGGGCCCAGCCACCGCAGCGCCTGAACCACTGGCGCGGCGGGTCTCCCCGCCCACTGCATGACCCTCGGGCCCGCGTGCCGGAACCGGACGGTTCTACCGTCGATCTCGAGCGTCCTCGAATGGCCGTCGGTCACGTAGCTGACCTGCGCCGGCACCGCGTTGGTCAGACCCAGTTGATTGGCAGCCACCAGGCCGTCTGGCATGACCCGCACACCGTCCCGCCGCGCCAATGCCGCGATGGCGGCATCCAGCTCTGCGGGGGCGGGCCGATTCAGCACACTGCTGATCCGGGGCTTGTCGTAGAGGCCGTGGCCCGCACGGCGCAACTGTCCCGCCTTGACGAGACGGGACAGGGCCTGGTCCACGGCACCGCGGCTGCCGAGATCCAGAAAGTCCTTGGGGGTGCACACCCACTCTCCGCCGTCGTGGGCGGACACCCTCTGCATGATCCTGTCGGCCATTGCGGTCATCGGATTCTGTCGACCACCGCTCGCTCAAGCAGTCCGGCGAATTCGTCCCGATTGACGCCGTTTGCCTGCCGTGCTGGGCTCGTAGCGCCGTACGTCGATCTCTCCTGCGCGAGCACGCATCCGGGAGGCATCCCACCAGGCCTGCATCCTCAGCAGCATGTCCATGCTCACGTCGAAGGCCTTCTCGATGCGGAGGGCCATCTCCGCGGACAGGGCGGCGTTGCCATTCAGCAAGGCGGAGAGCGTCGCTCGGCGGACACCCAGAATCCCGGCGGCCTTCGTGACGTTGAGATCCAGTTCCTCGATGATCTCCGTGCGGATGAAGTCACCCGGATGGGAAGGGGTCATGTTCACGTTGATTCCTCCAGGTTCAAGCGATCCTCGGTGGCGCACGGAGCGGATGATCATGCCGGCATGTGTACGGTGATGCCGTTCAGTCCGCAAGCCCTCTTCCTGAGCCGCCGAGTCCGCTTGGCCCGACACCTGTCAACCGCTCCTCCGATTCCGGTGAGCGGATTGAGGAACGTATACTCCTTAGGAGTTCAGCGATGAAGAGGGTTGCCCCAGGAGACTCACCCATGGACCCGATCCGAGCCACCCTGCCCGCCGCCGAGGCGCCCGCCTGGGCCGTCTGGCAGCGCCGCCTCCTCGACGCCATGAACGCCGCCGTCGAGCCCTACACCGAGGCCTACTGCGAGGCCGACGGAAGCCTGATCTGGCGCCACGACTCGGCCGGCAGCCCCGACGACTTCTACGAGGCCTTCTTCAACTGGCCGCTGCTCTACCTGATCGGCGGCGCCGGCGATCTGCTGCCGCGGGCGCACCGGCACTGGCGCGCCGTCACCCGGCAGCTCACCTCCTTCGGCCTGGTGCGCGACGAGTACGCCCTCCGGGAGGACCAGTTCCACCAGGCCGAGAGCGACATCTTCTTCTACAGCCTCTGCCTGGCCGATCCCGCCGACGAGGCCACCGTCGCCCGCGCCTGCCGCTTCGCCGACCTCTACACCGGCCACGACCCCGGCGTCGACAACTGGGACGGCGGCCGCAAGCTGATCCGCTGCGCCCTCAACGGCTCCGGCGGCGCCGCCCTCGACTTCTACGGTCCCGACCACTCGTACGGCTGGTCCGAGGGCATGTCCGTGTACGGCCTCCCCTACCACGACGTGCCCGGGGTGGAGACCGTCGAAGATCTGAAGGACCCCGCCAAGGCCCGGGCCATGGGCGCCGCCATGGCCCGGCGCATGGGCCGCGGCGACGCCGTCCCCAACCTCGCCGTGACCAGCCTGGTGACCAACGCCTGGCTGCTCACGGGTGAGGACCGCTACCGCGCCTGGGTCCTCGACTACGCCGGCCGCTGGGCCGAGCTGGCCCGGGCCAACGGCGGACTGCTGCCCGACAACGTCGGCCTCTCCGGCGAGGTGGGCGAGCACCTGGACGGCAAGTGGCACGGCGCCCTCTACGGCTGGACCTGGCCCCACGGGTTCTACAACGTGCAGCAGGCCGCCCTGCTGGCCGCCGGCGCCGCCCTGCTCATGACCGGCGACACCTCGTGGCTGGAGATCCCGCGGGCCCAGCAGGACCGCATCTTCGAGATGGGCGAGACGCGCGACCTGCGGCGCCAGCAGATGAGCCTGCACCACCACTGGATCGGCCACTGGCGGGGCCTGGAGCGCGCCGGTCGCCACGACACCTGGGTCGTCCCCTACCGATACGGCGACGGCGGCTGGTTCGACTGGCAGCCCCTCTCCCCCATCTACCCGGCGGCCCTCTGGAACCTCTCCATGGACCCGGCCGACTGGCGCCGCATCGAGGAGCTGCGCGCCCGGGAGGCCTACGACTGGGCCGATCTCTTCAGCTTCCGCAACAAGGAGGACGCCGGCCACGAGCAGCCGTGGCTGCGCTTCCTGGACGGCGCCAACCCCGGCTTTCCGGAGCGCATGCTGAGCGCCAGCTACGGCGAGGTCGCCCGCCGCCTCGACCTGATCCGCGCCGACGACGAGCACGACACCCACCGCGACGTGCACCGCTGGCAGCACGTGAACCCGGTCTCGACGGAGGCCCTGGTGCAGCAGACCCTGGGCGCTCCCCAGTCGCTCTACAACGGCGGGCTCCTGCATTGCCGGGTGCGCTATTGGAACCGCGACCGCCGGCGGCCGGGTCTGCCCGCCGACGTGGCCTCCCTCGTGGAGGAGCTGTCGGCGGAGCGCGCCGTCGTGACCCTGGTGAACCTGGGCCCCTTCGAGGAGCGCCGGCTGACGGTGCGCGCCGGGGCCTTCGGCGAGCACCGCTTCGGCCGCGTCACCTGGGACCGCCGCCTGAGCGCCTACCCCGGCGACAGCGCCGACTACGCCGCCGAGCCCCTGGCCGCCGGGGGCGACAGCCGCGACGTGGACGACACCCACCTGTCCGTCGACCTGCCGCCGGCGACGCGGATCACGCTGGAGTTGGAGACGCGGCGTTATGTGGGCCGGGCGAGTGCGGCCCTGGCGTGGCCGGGGTGATGCCTTCGAGGAGGTGATGACATGACCCGCCTGGAGCCGATCCACCCCGGCGCAATCCTGAAGCACGACTTCATGGAACCGATGGGGTTGTCCGACACCGCCCTGGCGAAGGCGGTCGGGGTGACGCCGGCGCGGATCAACGAGATTGTCCGCGGCCGCCGGGGCATCACGGCGGAGACTGCGCTCCGTCTGGCGCGGTACTTCAATACCGATGCCCGGAGTTGGATGAACCTTCAGGACCGCTACGAGCTCGAACTCGCGGCGCGTGAGAAGGCCGAGGACCTGCGCGCCATCCGCCCGCGCGAGGAGGCGACTCCGGATGCTCGGTCCTTGGTCCCCGGAGCCTGACCGGAACCCCTGAGTCACTGGATCGTCTGACCTGGACTGCCGTCCCCGCGAGCGACAGCCGGGCCTCCCTCGCTCACCCCCGGGTGCGGGACGCGTCCGAGCCGTATCAGGAGGCGAGAGTCCATGGCACGATCCGCCCTCATCGCCCTGGCCGGGCTGTTCCTGGCCGGCTGCGGCCTCTTTGCCCCGAAGAAGATCACGGGAGATGATGCCAAGGGGCCGCCGCCGAGCTCGACACTCACACCCCAGGTGGTGATGGACAACCTGGAGAGGGCCTTCGACGACCGCGACAGGAACCTGTACGAAACCCTCCTCGACGACGCCTTCTGGTTCACCGAGGCCGACTGCAGGGGCGACCTTCTCTACTACTACGGCAAGGAGGAGGAGCTGCGGATCATGGGCCCCCGCGACGGCTCCTCCCACGGGATCTTCGACATCTACCGGGACATCGACTGGAAGTTCCACCCCTCCCGGCGCTACAGGGAGTTCGGCCGCGACCACCCCGACAGCTTCGAGGGCGATCCCGACGGGCACCCCGACGAAGACTGGGAGGTCTTCCGGGGCCGGGTGGAGATCCGGCTCATCGAGCGGCCGGGCGAGGGCTACTTCGTCGATCAGGTGATGACCTTCAAGATGCGCGAGGGCGACGACGGCCTCTGGCGCATCGTGCGCTGGATGGACGATCCCCTGTCCACGGACTGCAGCGAGGGCGAGAGCGCCAAGCCGGCCGCCCGGCCGGCCTGGTCCCGGGTCAAGGCGGTCCCCGGAGAGGCCGGCTCCTAGCCGCTCTCGCCAACCAGGCTCACGCTCCTCCCTCCCGTCCGGGTCAACCCAGCTTCCCTGCCGTGCACGCCGAGGCCCCCGCCAGGGAGCCGCCAGCGGCTTGCTACCCCTGAGAGCCAATGTCGAAGTTCCGCCTCCGGGCACCGCCCATGGTGCGCCTGTCGGAGATGCTCCCTCATCGGCAACGGAAGCGACAATCCATGAAGCCCCACCCCACCCCCCTCCCCCCGCCCCGCAGCGACGCCACCGTCCTCCACGTCGACGCCGAGCACTACGTCGACACTCTCACCGGCCTGAACAACGCCGGCGTGCGCTGGCTCGGCGAGCCGTGGATCAAGGAAGCCCACGGCGTGACCGAGGTCACCCGCGGCTTCGCCTTCGCCGGGGAGCGCGCCCTGCACGCGGCGACGACGGCACGGAAGCAGCGGGCCATGATCCGCGTCCTGGCGCGGGCCGACGCGCCGGACCCCGGGGAGGCGACGGTCGTCGAGTTCGTCTTTCGGCCGGTGCGCGGCAAGCCGGTGGAGCTGAGCGGCTGGATCGTCTTCCAGCCCTGCGACAGCGACATGGACCGGCGCACGGGGATCACCCTGATCGCCAACGGCAGCGCCGACAGCGGCCGTTACGATGTCGATGTGCTGGTAGGCGGCGGACGCCGGCCCCGCCGCCGGCGGCAGGTCGTGACCGGCCTCTCGCAGAGACGGTGGACGCGGTTCATCCTGATGCGCCGGAAGGGGGCGCCCACGGTGCAGCTGTGGGCCGGAGCGCCCGGCAAGGAGCAGTTCGCCGGCGCCTTCGCCGACCAGGACCCCGCCACCCCCATTCTCGCCGCCCGCGTGGGGGACGACTCGTCATCGGCGATCGCCGGCTCCGGGTACTGGGACGACATCCGCGTCGGCGGCCTGCTGCGGCGCGCCGCCGACCTGAGAGCGGGCGAGCCCGCCCCCGTGCTGCGGTTCAGCAGGCCGAAGCCGGTGGAGCCGATCCCGGTGGGACGGCCGCGGCAGCTGTTCGTCGACGACTGGCTGATCCACGAGGCCCGGGGCGTGAAACGGCGCCTTCACGCCATCGACAAGCATCCCGCCAATCCCCTGATCGTGCCCGAGCACCCGTGGGAAGGGGGAGCCGTCCTCGGCGGCGGCGCCGTCTTCCGCGACGAGGCGGGGAAGTTCCGCATGTACTACAAGGCGTACTGCCCGATCTACGGCCCGCCGCCCCGGCAGGAGCGCCGGCTCAAGCGGAGCGTCACCGGTCACGCCACCAGCGACGACGGCATCCACTGGGTCAAGCCGATGCTCGGCCTCCACACCTTCGAGGGCGTGGAGCAGACCAACATCGTCATCGCCAGCCGCGAGCGGGACGAGACCGAGCACGAGCTGTGGGAGCCCTGGGACGCCGCCACCGGGGCGCGGTCGGCGAACTCGATCACCCATGACCCGGACGAGCCCGACCCGGAGCAGCGCTACAAGGCCCTGGTGAAGGTGCGCGGCTTCTCCCTGCTGACGTCGCCCGACGGCATCCACTGGAAGGACCGCGGCACCCTCTTCGCCCAGGCCTACGACTGCACGGACACGGCCTTCGACCCCCTGCGCGGCGTTCACTTCGCCACGGCCAAGCTCCATTACCAGAAACGCCGGGGCCGCGGCTACGCCGAGAGCGCCGACGGCCTGAACTGGTCGGACACGGTCTTCCAGATGACGGTGGACGGGCGCGACGAGGCCGAGGACCAGATCTACGGGATGAACCCGTTCTACTACGAGACCGTGCACCTGTGCCTGATGCGCATGTACCACCTCGGCAAGCGGCACCGCCTCGACATCCAGCTGGCCTCGGCGCGCGACCCCCGGCACTGGGACCGCACCTTCCGCGAGCCCCTGATCCCCTGCGGCGACCGGACCCGCAACGAGTGGGACTGGGCCAACAACACGGTGATCTCGGTGCCGCCGGTGCGCGTCGGCGACGAGCTGTGGTTCTACTACAGCGGCCGCACCGCCGACCACCTGTGGAGGGACCACGAGGGCCGCAAGATCCACATGATGGACGACACCTGGGGCCGCATCGGCATGGGCAAGCTGCGCCTCGACGGCTTCGTCTCCGCCGGCGCCGGATCGCGCGGAGGGGTGCTCGAGACGAAGGCCCTGGAACTGCTCCATCCCCAGCTGTACGTGAACGCCGACGCCCGCGGCGGCGAGTTGCGCGCGGAGGTCACCGACCTCGCCGGCCGGCCGCTGCCGGGATACGCCGCCGCCGACTGCGTGCCCGCGGCGCGGGACTCCGTGCGCCAGAGGATCCGCTTCCGGGAGCGCAACCGGCTGCCGGCTTCAGGCGCTCCCGTGCGCCTGCGCTTCCACCTGCGCGACGCGCGCCTCTACTCCTTCTGGACGCAGTAGGCGGGCGGATCAGCGGCGGGAAGGTCAGCCGCGGGACGCCCCGGCGGGGTCCGCGAGACCGACCAGCCGCCCGTCGTAGGTCCCCAGGCAGATGCCGTCGCCGGTGACGCAGACGGGGGCGCTGACGGGAGAGCCGAAGGACGTGCGGCTCTCGCAGGCGCCGGTGTCGGCGTCGAGGACGTGGAGGCAGCCGTCGTTGGCGCCCACGAGGACCCGGTCCCCGTGGAGGACCGGGTCGGCGAGGCTCGACCGCACCCGGCGGCGGGCGGTCACCATGTCCAGCAGATCCTCCCCCACCCCGTAGCGCCACAGCAGTTCCCCCGAGGGCAGGTCCACGCACAGGGCCTCGCCGTCGGGCGTGGTGGCGAAGATCCGGTCCTCCCGGGCCGCCAGGCCCGCCGGGTACCGCGAGGGCAGGACCGGACGGTGCCAGACGACCTCGCCCGTCCGCGCCCGCAGCACGATCAGGGGCGCGGGGTCCCCGTGGTACCAGTGCACTTCGCGGACCTCGCTGCCGCTGACCAGCAGGTCACCGGCCAGGGCGGGGCGGGCCAGCGGGTGCTCGACGTACAGATCCCGTTCCCAGACCACCCCTCCCTCGCGGCGGTCCATGGCGAGAAGACCCCGGCGCGGGACGAAGAGGAGGAGGAGGTCCCCCCATACCCGGGGGCCGGCGTAGCACGGGCCGTCGTCGCCGGTGTCGAAGACGACGTACCACCGCTGCGCGCCCGTCTCCCGGTCGAAGGCGCCGCAGCCGCCCTTGTTGCCGACGAAGACGGCGTCTCCGGCGATGACGGGCGAGGTGTAGACCCAGCGCCCGGGAAAGCCGGGCAGGTCGGCCTGCCAGCGGACCCGTCCCGAGTCCGTCTCCAGCACGTGGAGCCGGCCGCACACGGAGAGGGCGGCGCAGCAGCCCGCGCCCGCGGCGACGCTGTTCTTGACCGCCGAATCGGTCGGCGTCAGCCACTGGCGCTCGCCGCTACGGGCGTCGACGCAGACCACTCCGCTGCCGCCGGGATCTCCCTCGTGGGCCAGGCTCACCAGGACGCGGCCGTCCGCGGCTACCGGCGCCGCCCGGTGCAGCCCCGCCGGCAACTGGTGCGTCCACCGGACCTCCAGGGGCCGCTCCTCCCGCGAGGCCGAGGAACCGCTGCCGCCCAGGGCCCTGAGCGGGATCCGCGCCTCCCCTTGCCCGAAGTCGACGAGACGGTAGCCCCGGGGGCGGGTGTCGAGGCCGCCGATGCCGAGGGGGGGCGTCCCGGCGATCGTGATCCCGCCCTGGACGAGGAGCTTGCTCGCGTGCCAGTGCCCGTGCAGGACCAGCCGCGCGCCGGTACCGTTCAGCAGGTCCAGCAGGGCCGCCGACGGGGGGATATGAGTGAAGACGACCACCTCCCGGCCGGCGGGCTGCGCCGCCAGGTCGCTCAGCAGCCAGGCCTGCTTCCGGTCGCGGTCGCCGGGGGCGAGGAAGTTCTCCTCGTTCGGATAGAGGACGAAGTGCCGGCCCCCCCGGTCGAAGCTGTACCAGGCCGGTCCGAGGACCTCCTCGTAGTTGCGGATGAAGCTGACCCCCTCCCGCTGCCGCACGATCCGCCGGATCTCGTCCTGGCGGCGGTTGCGCTTCAGCTCCGCGAGACTCTCGGCGGACAGATCTCCGAAGCGCTCCCGGTTGCCGTCGTGTCCGCCGAACATGGGCCTCACCGGCACCCCCACATCCGCCACCGCCTCGCGGAAGCTCTCCAGCTCGGGCGGCGTCCCCCAGTCGGTCAGGTCGCCGCTGACCACGATCAGGTCGGGGTCCGCCTCGGCGATCAGGTCGCGCAGGTCCGCCCGCACGATCTCCCCCGTCATGCGGTACCCCTCCGCTCCCACGTGGGTATCGGTGACGTGGGCCAGCCGCAGGCTCCGCCGCTCTCCCCCGGGCTCCGGCACGAGATCGAAGTCGACGTCCCGCCGTGGCGCGTCCCAGCCGCGGGTGGAGCGGTGGAACTCCGCGGACAGCCGGAAGCCGTCGGGCACGCTCACCCACACGAACCGGTGCTCCCCCGGCTCGATCTCCAGCTCGTAGCGCCCGCCGGCATCGGTGCGCACCACGTGCTCGCCGTTGGAGAGACACACATTTTCCAGGCCCCTCCCGGAACCCGCCTCCCGCACCCTGCCCTCGATTTGGATCGTCATCGGCCTCTCACTCCGGGTAGCGGAACTCCTCGTACTCGTCCTTGCCCAGGGGATGGAGGTGGATCCTCATCATCCGCTCTCTCGCGGAGGCGAACATCACCTGGCAGGAGATCAGGTCGTCCACGTTCCGTCCCGCCGTCTGCAGGATGCGCCCCGGCGCGTGGACGTCGAAGCAGAAGTCGACCAGCTCCTGCATGCTCTTCATGCGCGCGAAGAGGTTGCGGAAGTGGGCGAAGTACATGACCCGCGCCTGGGAGTTGTAGTAGTAGGAGCCGTTCCACCAGTCGGGATTCGCCGCGCGGGAAGGAACCTGGAGGCCGGGGTGCTGCCAGTGGTTGACCTCCAGGAGCATGCCGTCCTGGGCCTCGGAGACGGCGATGTTCTCCGACTCCAGCTCCAGGCCGAGGATGTTGCCCGCCGCGTCGACGGTGACCAGGATCATCCCCTTTTGTCCCGAGAGGCGGTACTGCTCGACGAAGTGGCGCACGTCGCCGCAGTCGGCGCAGTGCTGGGCCAGCAGGTGGACGATGAAGTAGAGGTTGAGGCACTCCGGGTTGGAGACGGGGTTGAACCGGCGGTGCCCGGAGTTGGCCCCCACCAGAAGACCCGAGTCGTTCACCGCCGCCCCCAGGGTGACGTGGCGCTGGCCGCCGAGTCCCATCATGCCGTGGGGCTTGGCGTCGGGGAAGATGGAGACCACGGTGTTGTCCACCGTGCCCGGCACCGTGTCGTCGTGCCCGTCGTTGGTCGACAGCATGGCCGGACCGTCCTCCTGCAGGACGATCCCGAGGGTGGAGCAGGCATCCGATCCGGCCCCCGTCCAGTGCACGTGGCTGTAGTACGCGTGGTCGAAGGGCATGCCCGCGGCCTCGGCGAAGGCCTCGATCTGCTCGACCATCTCCGGGAACTCGCGCCGCATGAAGGCCAGGTTCCCGCGGAAGTACGGATCCTCGAAATCGTGGGGCCGGGCGAGCCAGAACTCCACGTAGGCTCGTGCCGCCTCGGGGTCCATCGCGCCCTGGGCGGCTCCCACATCGGCGGGAGAACCGCGGAACTCGCGCTTTTTCACCAAAGGCTCCTTTCGTGGGTCCGGGTGTTACCTCAGCAGCAACAGCCGCCGCGTCGCCGTGCCGGCGCCCGAGCGCAGCCGCGCCAGGTACACCCCGCTGGCCGCCGGCTCACCGCCCTCGTCGCGGCCGTCCCAGGCCGCCCGGTGCGCGCCGGCGGGCAGCTCGCCGTCCACCAGCGTGCGCACCTTCCGGCCGAGGGAGTTGAAGACGGTCACCCGCGCCCACCCCGGCTCGGCCAGCGCGAAGGGGATGACCGTGCCGGCGTTGAAGGGATTGGGGTAGCTCGGCCCCAGCCGGAACTCGCCGGGCGCCGCCGCCGCGTGATCCTCCAGGACATTGGTGCCCCCCGACATCTCCAGGATGCCCTCGCCGGCCAGCTCCAGGGTGAGGACACCCTCTGACACCGTCCTGCCGGTCAGTCCCCCGCTGAAGGTGACCCCCTCCGGCAAGCCGGCCATGGGCAGGGCCACCGTGTAGCCGGAGTCCGGTCCGCGAAGGAAGCCGCTCACCCTCTCCGGCGCCAGCTGCAGACTCGCGTCCACCGGCTCCGAGGCGGTGAAGACCGTTCCGCCGCCGGCCTCCAGGCGGGTCCCGTCCTGGAAGCTGAAGCCGGTCAGCTCCCCCCCCTCGCAGCGCACCAGTCCCAGGCGGCCGTCGCCGGCGACCTCGCCGGCGGGAGCGGGGAAGCGCACGCCCGCGTCGCCGCCGCGGGTCCAGGCTAGGTCGACGAGATCGCCCAGCTCCATGCGCACCACCCGGCCGTGGCCGGTCTCCACCAGGCTCAGCACGGGCTTGGCAGCCTCCGAGGCCCGAGGGTAAAGCAGGCTCAGGAACTCCACGTCGCGGCCCTCGGCCTCGACCCGCATCACCGTGTGCGTCGACTCCTGCCGGTAGTCGAAGGAGTGGATCGCCTCGGCCTCGCTGAAGGCCGCGCCCTCCGGCGCCGCCACGAAGGCGAGGAGTTGCGCCCGCGGACGGGTCCAACGCGCCAGGGCCCCGTCGCGTTGGTAGGTGCCGCCGCTGTCGCCGCCCCCGTGGCCGTGGAGCCGCCACTCGTAGGTGTGGGAGCCGTCGCCGCGGACCTCGTCGACCACCACGAAGTAGCTGCCGTCGACGAACATCACGCAGCGCAGGAAGTCGGCGTCGGCGTACCCGGCCTTCACCTCGGCGTACTCCACGAGGCCGCTGGTGAAGGTCTGCCGCAGATAGGCGTCGTTGCCGCCGTCGATCGACTCGCCCTCGATGATGCGCAGGGGCGGACCCTCGCCGTCGACCAGGATCAGGTTGTGGTTGTGTCCCTGATTCACCTTGAGGTGGTTCTCGTAGTTGATGTAGCCCGCGTCGAGGGCCAGCATCTCGCCGCCGGCGTAGAGGAGGAAGCTGGTCTCGTCGGGATGCTCGTGGCTGAACCCGTGCAACCGCGCCGACCCGTGCTCGCCGCGCAGCAGCAGGTAGGTGGCCCCGGGACCCCAGTCGCTGCGGAAGACGGCGTCCCCGGCGGCGGGCATGAACACCGTGGGGCCGTGGTCCGGCGCCCGCGCCTCCACGGAGTCGTCGTAGATGGCGATGGCGTCCATCTCGTTGAACCCGCGCGTGAACGGTCCGTTCTCGTTCTGCTCCCAGTCCCAGCGGTGGAGGCCGCCGTCCGCGTACACGGCGGAGAGGTAGTGGCCGTAGGCGTCGTCGAGGTGGGCGTCGTCGATGTTGGGGCGGCGGCCGCTGGGCAGGCGCAGGTTGAGGGACCAGCGGTGCGTCGCCTCGACCTGGGGGTCGGCGAAGAGGTCGACGCCCGTGAGGTTGCGGAGGGCGTACATCCAGGGCAGATAGACGTCGGCGGCGTAGCGGCTGTAGAAGGGCCCCTCGGCCCAGCTCCCGTCCTCGTCGTCGATCTGCTGCCACAGGGAGCGGGTCACCAGGTCGTAGGCGTGATCGGCCCACTCCTGGGGCGTGTTCGCCCCGCCGGGGTGGTCGGACAGGGCCATCGCCGCCAGTCCGAGGCCGGCGTAGGCGCGCACGTGCCAGTTGTTCCGGATCTGCCGCAGCGGATTGCGCGGGTCCGGGGTATCGTGGAGGCGGATCTTGAGGGTCACCAGCCCGAGGTTCACCTCCCGGACGATGATGCCGTCGAAGATGCGCTGCGCCTCCTCCGCCAGGATCGCGCGGATCTCCTCGAGGTCGGCCGGGGTGTTGGCGGCGTACTCGTGGATCATGTCGCAGGCGATGGCGTACTGGGCCGCCACCTCGCCCTCGGCGTGGGCCTCCCCCATGTCGCCGCCCCGGGGTGGGAAGCGCACGTCGAGGAGCAGGTCCACGGCCTGGCGCGCGTAGCTCTCGTCGCCGGTGATCTGCCAGGCGAAGGCGGCGCTCTTGGCGTAGCGGACCTTCCGCCGTTCCTCCGGGATGTTGGAGGGCACGGACCCGGCCCGCTCGAGCACCGTCCGCCACCAGGCGGCGTACGGCTCGCGGCCGATGCGGTCGCGGAGGACGGGAAGCTCTTCGGCCGTGAACAGCAGGCTCGGATGGGTCTCGGCCGGCAGGGTCTGCGAGGCGGCGGGAGGGGCCGCTGCGGCCATCAGGAGTGCCAGGGCGGCGGCCAGGACGGCCGCGGACGAGGGAGCCTGGGAAACGCGCATGGGTACAGCCGTCTTTCGAATCAGCAAGGGGATCGGGTGTCGCGGGGGAAGAACGCGCGCGGCTGCAGGAGTGCCGCGGCGTCAACAGGCAGGGGACAGATGAAAGGTATCCCCGTCCTTTTGCCAATTCCAACCTCCCCCCGGGAGTGGCTGACGGCCCTGGGTCCGGAGGCCCGCCAGGGGCGCCGCCGCACTGCAGCGGGTACGCCTCCCGCCGCGAGTCGTGGTCCTCGATCAAGGCGGATGGGGTCCCCCGGCCAGAGGACCGGCGCCGAGAGGCCGCCCCCGGGGTTCGAGGGCGGTCTCCCCGGAGCCCGCCGGCACCGCCCGCCGGACCTGCTTGACAGTCCGGGAGGCCCCGGGTAGAATCCCGCCGAGCGTCCTCCCCTGGCTCACGCGCGATCCGCTTCACCCACCGACCCGTCCTCGACGGCCGCGGGACCGGCTGGCCCCCCGGCCCTCCACCGATCCACCGTTTCGCCGGGACCGCCGATCCTCTTGCCCCTTCCCTCCATCCGACGCTGGCTCGCACTGGCCGCGGTTCTCGCCGCCGCCGGGGCCGGCGCCGGCGCGGCCTTCCTGTGGCACCTGGGCCGGCCCACGGGGGGTCCGCCGGTGGCGGTCTCCATCGACGAGGGCATGAGCGCGCGCGCCATCGGCGTCCGCCTGGAGGCGGTGGGGCTCGTGCGCAGCGCCCGATTCTTCGAGGCCGCGGCGCGCTGGCGGGGCCTGGCCAACCGCCTGGAGGCGGGGCGCTACCGGCTGGACGGCTCGCGCTCTCCAAGCCAGCTCCTCGACGATCTGCTCGAGGCGCCGCTGCAGATGGTGCGCGTCACCATCCCCGAGGGGCTGACGCGCCGGCAGACGGCGGGGCGGCTGCGGGCGGCGGGGCTGGCCGACTCGGCGCGCTTCATGGCCGCCACCGAGTCGCCGCGGCTGATCTCCGACCTCGGCGTCGAGGCGGGGACGCTGGAGGGCTACCTCTTCCCCGAGACCTACTTCCTGCCGCCGGAGGTCACCGAGGAGGAGATCGTGCGCCACATGGTGGCCGAGTTCTTCCGCGTCCTCGACGACACCCTGGCGGCGCGGCCGCCGGAGCTGGGCCTCTCCCTGCACGAGGCCGTCACCCTGGCCTCCATCGTCGAGGGCGAGGCCATGGCCGCCGCGGAACGCCCGGTCATCGCCGCCATCTTCCACCGCCGCCTCAACCTCGACCGCCGCCTCGAGTCGTGCGCCACCGTGGAGTTCGCCCTCGGCGTGCAGAGACGGGAGCCGCTCACCAACGAGGACCTGGAGGTCGTCTCCCCCTACAACACCTACCGCCACGCCGGGCTGCCGCCGGGGCCGATCTGCAGCCCCGGCCGCGCCTCCCTGCGGGCGGCCCTGCATCCGCCGGAGACCGACTACTTCTTCTTCGTCGCCCGCGGCGACGGCACCCACGAGTTCAGCCGCACCAACCGCGAGCACGAGGCCGCCAAGCGCCGGATCCGCCGGGCGGCCGCCGCCGCCCGGGCCGCCGCCGGGGCGGCGGGGCTCGACTGATGGAGGCCGGTCACCTCGCCGGGCTGAACCCGGAACAGCGCCGCGCCGTCGAGCAGACCTCGGGCCCCCTGCTGGTGCTGGCCGGCGCCGGCTCGGGCAAGACCCGGGTCCTCACCCACCGCATCGCCCACCTCGTCGACGAGGCCGGGGTGGCGCCCTGGCACATCCTCGCCGTCACCTTCACCAACAAGGCCGCCGGCGAGATGCGGGAACGCATCGAGCGCCTGGTGGGCCAGGACTGCGCCGGGAGGCTGTGGATCGGCACCTTCCACTCGATCTGCGCCCGCCTGCTGCGCTATGAGGCCGACGCCTTCGGCCTCCACGGCGACTTCACCATCTACGACGCCGAGGACTCCCGCGCCCTCGTGCGCCGCGTCCTCGACAGCCTCGACCTGGCCGAGCAGGACTTCCCGGCGCGGCAGGTCCACGGCGAGATCAGCCGCGCCAAGAACGCCATGATCGGCGTCGACGAGTTCACCCGCGGGGCCGACGGCAACCCCCGCCGGCGGCGCGTGGCCGAGGTCTACTCGGCGTACGAAGAGGGGCTGCGGGCCAACAACGCCTTCGACTTCGACGACCTCATCGTCGAGCCGGTGCGCCAGCTGCAGCGCCACGAGGAGGTCCTGGAGAAATGGCGGGACCGCTGGCAGCACATCCTCGTCGACGAGTACCAGGACACCAACCGCCCCCAGTACCTGCTCACCCGGCTGCTGGCCGCCGAGCACCGCAACCTGTGCGTCGTCGGCGACGACGACCAGTCGATCTACCAGTTCCGCGGCGCCGACATCCGCAACATCCTCGACTTCGAGGCCGACTACCCCGAGGCCGTCGTCGTGCGCCTGGAGCAGAACTACCGCTCCACCAGCCGCATCCTGGCCGCGGCCAACGCCGTCATCGGCCACAACCTCGCGCGCAAGGGCAAGAGCCTGTGGACCCGGGGGGAGGAGGGCGCGGCGATCCGGCTGGCCGAGTGCGGCGACGACCGCGCCGAGGCGCGCCACCTCGTCGAGGCCGTGGGCGCCCGCTGCCGCGACGAGGGGCTGACCCTGTCCGACGCGGCGATCCTCTACCGCGCCAACGCCCAGTCCCGCGTCCTCGAGGAGGAGTTGCGCCGCCGGGGCATCCCCTATGTCCTGGTGGGCGGCATCCGGTTCTACGAGCGCCGGGAGATCAAGGACATCCTCGCCTACCTGCGGCTGCTGGTGAACCCGGCCGACGACATCAGCCTCCTGCGGGTGATCAACACCCCCCGGCGCGGCATCGGCGAGCGGACGGTGGAGCGGCTGGCCGCCCACGCCGGGAGCTGCCACACCAACCTCATCCAGGCCGCCCTCGACGCCGCCGAGGTCCCCGGTCTCGGGGGCCGGTCGGCCAGGGCGGTGCAGGAGTTCGCCGCGGTGATGGAGTCCTTGGCCCGGGCCGCCGGCGGCGGCGGCCTCAGCCTCCCGGAGCTGGCCCGGGAGGTCATGGAGCGCACCGGCTACCTGGACGCCCTGGAGGCGCAGGACACGCCCGACGCCCAGGCCCGCCGGGAGAACCTCGACGAGCTGATCAACGGCATGGCCGAGTTCGCCGCCGAGCACGAGGACGAGGACGCCGGTCTGAGCCAGTTCCTGGAGCAGGTCGCCCTCATGACCTCCGAGGACGAGGCCGGTCTGGCCGCCGGCGACCAGGGCACCCTGACCCTGATGACCCTCCACGGCGCCAAGGGACTGGAGTACCCGGTGATCGCCATCTGCGGCCTCGAGGAGGAACTGTTCCCGACGATGCGCGCCATCGAGGCCGCCCGCACCGACGCCGGCGCCATCGAGGAGGAGCGGCGGCTGTGCTACGTGGGCATCACCCGGGCCCGCCGCCACCTGCTGCTCACCTGGGCGCGCTGGCGCTACCTCTTCGGCCAGGCGCGGGAGATGCTGCCCTCCCGGTTCCTTTCCGAGATCCCGGAGGAGCTGCTGGAGAAGGAGGAGGTCGAGGCCCAGCTCGCCTGGGGCTCACCCGCCGGCGCCGAGCGCCGCAAGCGCCGGCGGTCCGGGGCGCCGCCTCCCCCGGCGCGAGAGAAGCCCGCCGTCGAGGCCCCGCCGAAGGGCGTTCACTACGTGCCGGACGAAGACTCCCCCGCCGGGGACGACTTCGACGCCGACGGCGACCCCCTGGCCGTGGGCCGCTGGGTCGTCCATCCCGATTGGGGGCGCGGTCAGATCCTCGAGCGCGAGGGCAGCGGCGAGAAGACCAAGCTCTCCATCCGCTTTGGCGGCACGACCAAGCGAGTGATGGCCGCCTACGCCGGGCTGCAGCCGGCCTGAACCAGACCCTTGAATGCCCATGCCAGGCTCGACTGTCCTGGACTTCTTCGAGGGTTTGCTGTAAATCCCCCCCCCCAGGGTCTGTCCGACCTGAGCATCCGGCAGCGAGCTTCCCGGCGAATGAGGCCCTTGAGAGCCTGAACTGAAAGGAGAGCGCAAGTGACAGGAGAGACTATAATCGGCGCCATGGCGGCGATCATTGTCGCCACCATTGGACTGAAGACTCTCTTTCGAAGTGAGGGGAAGTCCATCGGGGAAGACTTGAAGAAGGAATTGGGAGCCATGGAGAAGCGAATCAAGGACAATGCTGACGCGGCCCATGCTCAGATTGGAGAGCGGATTGCCGGCCTGGACAATCGGGTCAATTCGCTGCATGAAGATGTGCGCGCGATCCGCAGCGCAATCCTGAACAAGAAGTGATCCGGCCCATGGGCTGCAGCCGGCCCGGTAGTGGGCCCAGCTGGCGCAGCAACGCCCATCGCCCCCCTCTGCCGCAGGCAGCTCCCTTGACGCCGCCGGCCTGAGTCCCGCCCCGCTCTACCGCAGCAGCGCCATCGACCGGCTCTGCCGGAAGGCGGACCCCCCGCCGCCGCGGGCCTCCATCACCGCCACGTAGACCCCGCTCGCGGCGCTGACACCGCTGTCGTCGCGGCCGTCCCACGCTACCTCCTGCACCCCCGCCGGCGCCGGTCCCTCCACGAGCTGCCGCAACCGCTGTCCGGCCACGTTGTACACGGCGATGCGCACGTCGGCGGGGGCGGCCAGGGCGAAGCGCAGGTGGGTGGAGGCGTTGAAGGGGTTCGGGTAGTTGCCGAGCAGGGCGTGGCTCTCGGGGAGGGCCCCGGTCTGCGGCGCCGCCACGGCCGTGACCGCCTCCCCGGGCAGGGCGAAGCGGATGCCGGGAAGGCGGTCGCCGTCGGCGTCGACCACGTGTGCGGCGAGGATCGTCTCGCCCGAGTAGCTGGCCGCCTTGAAGAGCAGGCGGTTCTCCCCGGCCTGGAGCCGCACGGGGACCTTCTCCGCCGCCAGGGCGAAGGAGGCGGGCGAGGTCCGCGCGAAGACCTCCTCGCCGTTGAGCCAGACCTTCAGGTGCTCCTGGAAGCCCAGCCACAGGAAGCCCTCCTGATCGCCGGGCGAGTGGACGAGGGTGAAGGCGTAGCTCGTCGAGTTGCCCTCCCCGCCGGCGATCTCGCCGAGGTCGAGGATCTCGGCGCTGTACCCGAGGTGCTCGGCGCGGACCCAGCGGCCGGCGCCGGCGGTCTCGCCCTCCAGGGGCCGCAGGTCGGCCTCGCCCGGCAGGTGAACCTCGTCCACGTCGCGGCCCTCGAAGGGGCCGGCCGCCAGCCAGCGGCGGATGCCGCGGCCGTAGAAGAACCCCTGGCCGGAGCTGCCCCCCGACTTGATGAAGTCGCGCCGCACGCTCTCGGGCTCGCGGCCCACGACCCGGATCCGCTGCCGGTCGATGGTGCCGTAGCCCTTGGCCGCGGCCAGGTAGAGGGCCTCCAGGTCGAGGGCGTCGAAGCCCATGGCGACGTTGGCGATCGCCTCCGCGGCCAGCGGGTCGGAGCCGGCGACGACGACGTTGTGCTGCACGTTGTGCCCCCACTGGGGCCCGTGCCCCTCGGTGCCCCAGAACCCCTCGATCACCGAGTAGGCGGGCGGGTTGTAGGCGAAGAGGTCGACGTACCCGTGCTCGGGGTTGTTCTGGTAGTGCTCGCGCTTGGAGGTGCCGTCGCCGTAGGCGGCCGAGGCCAGGGTGCCCACGTAGTTCTTCAGCCCCAGGGTGGTCCCGTAGATCGTCGTCTTCATCGCCGCCACGGAGATCACCTTGTCGGCGTCGAGGAACGGCTCGGGCATGTAGTAGCCGTCGGCGCGGAAGGAGCCGGTGCCCTCCACGTGGAAGCCGAACTGGGCGCCGGGGTACCTCAGGCGCGTGACCCCGAGCCGCTGGAGGGCGCCGCCGGGGACCGGCTCGCGGCGGTAGGAGGCGTAGTTGAGGTCGGAGGTGTCGACCACGGTCTCCACCCCGAGGGCGCGGAACTCCTCGACGAGGCCCACGTAGGAGAGGTCGTCGAACTCGGGATAGGTCACCGACCACGAGTCGTCCTCCAGGCCCGAAGGGAACCCGGGCTCGCCGCGGCGCGGCGACTCGGCCCCGCCCTCGGCGATGAGGATGCGCCGCGGGCCGACGTGCTCGATGAGGTAGGCGATGAGGCTCTTGACGACCCGCAGGTCGGTGATCTGCCCCGGGTGCTCGAAGCCGCCGTGAAAGTACCCGGTGCCGCTCTGTTTCTGGTCGAGGCGCCCGCGGTTGGTCACCGAGTTCACCTTGACGAGCACCTCGTCGCCGGGCTCGATGACGTCGCGGATCGAGGCCCCGGAGCGGTCGAGGTCGAGGGCCCGGCGGACGATGGCGTCGACCTGCGCGTAGCTCAGGTCCTGGTCGATGGCGGCCGGGTCGGCCAGTTCCGCGTCGATGGAGGCGGCCACCGCCACCGTCGGATTCCCCTCCCCCAGAGTCAGGGTGCCGGGGCGCAGGATCGGCAGCCCCTGCACCTGAAGGGGCTCCTCGGAGGCGGCCTGCGACTCGGCGGGTCCGACGAAGAGGGTCTGGGCGAGGTTGAAGCGCAGGTCCAGGGCGACGAGGGCGGCGACGATCGAGGCCGCGAGGCCGGCACGGATCCAGCGCGGGACGGGATGGGCGGATCTTGTCATGACGATGCCTTCCGGGGCGGCCTTCGGGCCGGGATGGGATACCCGATAGCCTACCGGTGCCCGCTCTCCCCGTCAAAGCCGCGCCGTTGCGCCCCTCCGCCCCCCGGCGTACCTTCCCTCGCAGCTCTCGCGGTTCTTTGCTACTCCTTCTCCCACAAGGTCTTCCGCCGGTGCCCCCGCGCGTCGCCGTCCATCATCTCGGCTGCAAGCTGAACCAGTACGAGGCCGAGGCCCTCAAGGCCGGGTTCGGCGGCAGCGGCTGGCGGGTCGTCCCCTTCGCCGAGGAAGCCGACGTGTACGTGGTCAACACCTGCACGGTCACCGGCTCCGGCGACGCCGACTCGCGCCGCGCCGTGCGCCGCGCCCGCCGGTCCAACCCGGAAGCCCTGGTGGTGGCCACCGGCTGCTACGCCCAGCGCCGGCCCGAGGAGCTGCGCGGCGCCGGCGCCGGCCTGGTGGTCCCGAACACCGACAAGGCCGGCCTCGTCGACCGCGTGCGCGCCCACCTCGGCGCCCCCCCTGCATCCGCGGGCGTCCGCCAGGTAGAGGCCCCGGCCCCGGGGCCCACCCCCGGCCGGCGCCCCCCCACCACGCGCTTCCTGCAGATCGACGGCGCCGTGGCCGAGGGCCGCACCCGCGGCACCTTGCAGATCCAGGACGGCTGCGACGAGCACTGCACCTTCTGCATCATCCCCACGGTCCGCGGCCCCGGGGCCAGCCGGCCGCCGGCCGAGGTCCTGGCCCAGGCCCGCAAGATGGTCGAGGCCGGCTACCGCGAGCTGGCCCTCACCGGGGTCCACACCGGCTCCTACGGCCGCGACCTGGGCGAGGCCGACGCCTTCGCCGGCCTGGTGCAACAGCTGGCCGCCGTCGACGGGCTGGAGCGCATCCGCCTCAACTCGATCGAGCCCGGCTACGTGAGCGACCGGCTTATCGACATCGCCGCCGACACGGAGAGCGTCTGCCGCCACTTCCACGTGCCCCTGCAGAGCGGCGACGACCGGGTGCTGCGGCGCATGGGCCGGCGCTGCACGGCGGCGCGCTACGCCGAGCGCATCACCCGCATCGCCGACCGCCTGCCCGGATGCGCCATCGGCGCCGACGTCATGGCCGGCTTCCCCGGCGAGGGCGAGGAGCACTTCGCCTCGACCCGACGCCTCCTGGAGCGCCTGCCCGTCACCTACCTGCACGTCTTCCCCTACTCCGAGCGCCAGGACACGCCTGCGCAGCGCCTCGGCGGCCACTGCAGCGGCCCGGAGAAGAGCCGCCGGGTGCGCGAGCTGATCGCCCTCGGCGAGGGCAAGCGCCTCCACTTCCACCGCCGCCACCTCGGCCGCCGGGTGCGCGTCCTGGTGGAGGATGCCGGCGGCGACGGCCTGGCCTCCGGGCTCACCGACAACTACATCCGCGTCCGCTTCGAGACCGGGGGCGCCCCGCCGCGGGCGAACTCCTTCGTCGACGTAACCCTCACCCACGCCCGCGAGAGCGAGGCCTTCGGAGAGCTGGTGTGAGCGGCCCCCTGCCCGACGTGCCGCTGGTCCAGGGGTCCACGGCCGCCCTCGAGTCGCCGCAGGTCCAGGCCCCGGCTCCGGAGGGCCGGCGCAGCGTCTACGTCGAGACCTACGGCTGCCAGATGAACGTGGCCGACTCCGAGGTGGTGGCCACCATCCTCTCCGGCGCCGGATACCGCCTCGTCGACGGCCCCGAGGCGGCGGACGTGATCCTCATCAACACCTGCGCCGTGCGCGAGAACGCCGAGGAGCGCGTCATCGGCCGCGCCGGCCAGCTCAACGGCCTGCGCGCCCGGCGCCCGGGGCTGACCCTCGGCATCCTCGGCTGCATGGCCCAGCACCTGGCCGAGTCGCTGCCGGCTCGGGCGCCCTGGGTCGACCTGATCGCCGGCCCCGACGCCTACGCGCGGCTGCCCGACCTGCTCGCCCAGAGCGCCGACGAGGCCCTCCTCGACACCCGCCTGAGCCGCACCGAGAACTACATTGGCATCGACCCCACCCCCGACCCCGGCGCCACCAACGCCTGGGTGACCATCATCCGCGGCTGCGACAAGTTCTGCACCTTCTGCGTCGTCCCCTACGTGCGCGGCCGCGAGCGCAGCCTCGAAGCGCCCGAGGTCCTGCGCCGCGTGCGCCACCTCGCGGCGGAGGGCTTCCGCGAGGTCACCCTCCTCGGGCAGACGGTCAACTCCTACGACGACGGAACGACCACCTTCGGCCGGCTGCTGCGGCAGGTCGCCGCCGTGGACGGCATCGAGCGGGTGCGCTTCACCTCGCCCTATCCCGCCGACTTCGACGACGACACCATCGAGGCAATGGCCCTCACCCCCGAGGTCTGCCCCTCCCTGCACCTGCCCGTGCAGTCCGGCTCCGACGCCCAGCTGGCGGCGATGCACCGGGGCTACACCGTCGGCCAGTACCGCGCGCTCGTCGGCCGCCTGCGCGAGGCGATCCCGGAGCTGGCCCTGACGACGGACATCATCGTCGGCTTCTGCGGCGAGACCGACGACGACTACGCCCGCACCCGCGGCCTGATGGAGGAGATCCGCTTCGACTCGGCCTTCATGTTCCGCTACTCGGAGCGCTCCGGCACGCGGGCAGCGCGGCGGCAGCCGGACGACGTGCCCGACGAGGTCAAGGCCGAGCGCCTCCAGGGGATCATCGAGCTGCAGGAGGGCATCTCGCGCCAGATCAACGACAGCATGACCGGCCGCGAGGTGGAGGTCCTCGTCGAGGGCCGCAGCCGCCGCAAGGGCAAGGACGGCCGGCCCACCTGGTTCGGGCGCTCCGCACAGGGCAAGGTCACCGTCTTCCCGCAGGAGGCGCCGGCCAACCGGCTTGTGAGGGTTGCCGTGGAGAGCGCCACCTCGCACACCTTGTACGGCCGGCTGTTGGACGGCGAGGGCCGCTGAGCACCTCCAGATTGGAGTAGCCGGGCCGCCGGAAGAGCCCTGCACCGAGGGCTCCCCCCATCCCGTCCTGCGCCGGGTCCTGGCGCGGCTGGGTCACTGTCGATCTCGACGGGATCGTCGCGCCCCGTCCCTACCCCGGATCCGGGTCCCCGGGCGGCGCCAGCCAGCCGTCGGCCTCGCCTTCCTCCTCCGACTCGAAGTCCACCCCCGGCCCGGCCTCGCGCCCGCGGTCGCAGTAGGACCGGTACGGACAGTATCGGCAGACGCCGATGTCCCCGGTCCGGGGGAATCCCTCCTCCCCCTTCTCCAGCCGCTCCTCGATCTCCGCCGCCGCCGCCTCGATCCGCTGCCGCGCCTGCTCGTGCTGCCCGGCGTCGTAGTGCAGCACCACCGGCTCCTCGGGCAGAGCGCTCTGCCAGTAGACGAAGCGGACCCCCTCCGCGGCCACCGGCCCCGGCGCCAGGGAGCCGGCCCCCTCGAGGGCGACGAAGCGGTACACGGCCGTCTGCCAGCTGCGCTCGAGGTGCTCCCGGCTCGACGGGGCCCCGGTCTTCCAGTCGACGATGTCGAGGCGCACGCCGCCGGAACCGCCGCTGACCTCTAGGCGGTCGAAGCGAGCCACCAGGGACTGGCCGCCTGTCAGCACCACCTCCAGCTCCAGCTCCGTGTGGACGCGGAGGCTGGGCCCCCCGGGCGGCGGCGGCGGGTGCCGCCGGAAACGCTGCCACCAGGCGGTCAGCTCCTCGTCGCCTGAGGCGTGGGCGATCTCGTCGGCGGGCAGGCCGAGGGCGTCCTGCTGCACGAGGAGGTGGAACCGCTCCCCGCGGCGGCGGGAACGCTCCCACTCCTGCTCGGAGCCGGTGAGCGGCGCCGGCCACTCGAGGCGGCGCACGAAGCGCAGGTAGAACCGGCGCGGGCAGCGCTCGAAGGTGGAGAGGGCGCTCTGGCTCAGGGGCGGCGGGTTCATGCGGGGTCTCCCCGCTGCTTGTCGAGGAGCGCCCCCAGGCGCGCGAAGAGGAGGGACTCCGGCGCCGCGCGGGTGCGCTGGCCGCTGGGGATGGTGCGGCTGTAGCTGACCGACAGGAAGCGCCGCGCCCGGGTGATGGCGACGTAGAGCAGGCGCAGCCGCTCGCAGATGTACTCCAGCTGGCCGGTGGGCGCCACGGAGGGCCTCGGGCCGGCCTCCAGGAGCGCCGTCAGGCGGGCCCTCGCCATCTCCGCCGGGTTGCCCCCGAGGTGGGGCTCGTGGCCGCGGAAGTAGTCCTCCGGGGTGCCGGGGAACTCGATGCCGTCGACGCCCACGAGGTAGACGAGGTCCCACTCCATGCCCTTGGCCTTGTGCATCGTCGTCAGGGTGAGCTGTCCGGGCCGGGGCTCGTACGCCGCCTCCTCCTCGCCCGCCAGGATCTCGCGCGCCGCCTCGGGCCGCTGCAGATCGGCGGCCAGCTCGGGGAGGCGCCAGCCGGGGTGCTGGTCGGCCCGCCGGCGCAGGTGCCCGGCCACGCGCTGCGCCCGCGCCAGGTCGTCGCCCTCGAAGAGCTCGGCGGCCACGGCCAGGGCCAGCTGGTCCACGGGGAAGCGCCCCGCCTCCAGCCAGCGGCGGGCCCGGCGGGCCAGCGCGCCGAGGGGCTGCAGGTCCCCCTGCAGGCGCGCCACCGGCGGGAAGGCGTCGGCCACCTCCACCCCCGGCGCCGGGTAGAGGAGGCTCTCCGGGCGGTAGCAGCTGCGCACCAGGGGCCGGAGGTCCTCGGCCTCCTCGCCCGCGGTGATGCGGAAGACCCCCTCGAGGGCGGCCGGCGAGAGCGGGCCGGCGACGAAGGTGAGGACCCGGGCGAGGCTCTCGATCACCGCCCGCGAGCGGCGCGTGGTGGTGAGGCGCTCGTCGAAGGAGACGCCCATCTCGCGCAGGACCTCGGCCATCTCGAAGCCGAGCCGGTTGGTGGGCACGAGGACGGCGAGGGTGCCGTCCGGCCGCGACCGGGTGAAGCCGAGGGCCCGCCGGGCCACGTACTCCAGCTCCTCGGCGCGGTCCTCGAAGGGGCGCAGGGCGATGGCGCTGTCGCCGTCGTCCGGGTTCGGCTGCGGGTCCCCGGCCCCGGACGGGTCCATGCGCTGGCGGCGGAAGGCCTCGCTGCGCACCTCGAGGACCGGGTATTCCTCGCAGGTCCAGGCCACCAGGCCGTTGGCCAGCTCCATGATCCTCGGCGAGCAGCGGCCCGAGACCGCCATCTCCACGGTGCGCACCTCCCGGCGCTCGAGGAAACGGCGCAGGAACCGGGGATCGGCGGAGGTGAAGGTGCTGGTGATCGACTGGTTCGGGTCGCCCACGCGGATCCAGTGGCCGGAGCGCGCGGTCAGCCTCCCGAGGAGCTCCTCCTGGAGGGGGACGCTGTCCTGGGCCTCGTCCTCGAGCACCACGGGCCAGCGCCCGGCGAGGCGCTCGGCCACGTCCTCGTGGGAGGCGAGGAGGTCGACGGCGAGGCGCACCATGTCGTTGAAGTCGATGCCGCCCCAGCTCTCGACGAGGAGCTGGTAGCGGGAGTACAGCTCGGCGCCGATGCGCAGGAGCCGCAGGGGCAGGTCGTCGCCCTCCTCGCCGCGGTCCCCGGCGCCGGCGAGCCGCCCGAGGAGCGCGTCGGCGTCGAGGCGGTGGTTCTTGGCGGCGGCGATCACCGTGCGCCCCAGGTCGAGGCCGATGCGCGCCCATCTCTCCTCCCAGCCCGCGTCGGGCCGCCCCTCTCCGGGGGCCAGGGGCTCCCAGCGGTGGCGGTTCTCCACGCTCCACTCGCGCAGGGCGCGGTCGACGAGCTCCACCTGGGAGCGCTCGTCCAGAACCCGCAGGTCGGAGTCGGTGCCGGCGTGGCCCGGCCAGGTCTGGACGATGCCGAAGGCGAGGCTGTGGAGGGTGCGCACCTCGTACCCCGCGGGGACCAGCCGGCGGCTGGCGAGGGCCCGGGCGATGCGTCCCCGCAGGGCGTCGGCGGCGGCGGCCTGGTAGGTGACCACCAGCACCCGGCCGGTCTCGGGCAGGGGTCCCGCGCCCCGTCCCCGGCGCTCCAGCAGCTCCGCGGCGAGATGGGCGATGGTGGTGGTCTTGCCGCTGCCGGGGACCGCCGCCACCCCCATGAGGCCGCCCTCGTACTCGAGGATCTGCTTCTGGCCCTCCCGGGGGCGGAAGACTTCGGGGGCGTTCACGCCGCCGGCTCCACCGGTCCGGCGATCCTCGCCGCCGCCCGCAGCAGGGGACTATCCTCCTCGGGGGGCCCGCCGGCCTCGGTCTCGCTCCAGCACAGGTACACGGCGTCGCCGGCGCGGCTGCACAACCCCCGCACCAGGCGGCCGAGGGTGCGGTTGCGGGTCTCGTGGTCGACGGCCTCGGTCCAGCGGGCGTCCCGGGACCAGCGGCGGGACAGGACGTGGGGGTTGGTCAGCGGCTGGTGCGGCGGCTCCCACCAGCTGATCGATCCGGCGTCGAGCCAGAACTGGCAGCGGTCGAAGCGCTCCTCCAGCAGGTAGGTGTAGACCGGCGCCACCACGAGGACGGCGTCGGCCGGCGGCGGCGCCCCCGGCGGGTGGGAGGCGGCCACCACCCCTCCTCCACCATGCGCGCGTAGCCCTCGGCCGTGCCCCCGGGGTCGGGGCCGGCGCCGAGGGAGGGGGCCGAGCGCCGGAACCAGGAGGCCGAGGAGATCAGGCGCGCGTACATCGCCGCCCGCCCCGGGTCGAGATCGGGCCGCGACAGGACCTCTCCGAAGAGCTGCCGGAGGAAGAGATCGAGAGGCTGAGGCTCGCCCTGCCGGCGCGCCTGCAGCCAGCGGCGCAGGGTCTCGAACGCTTCCAGGGCCCCCGGCGGCAGCCGCTCCCGTAGCCGCGGGTCCCCCTCCCCCAGGTCGCGCAGGGCGCCGGAGCCGGCGTCGTACGCCGCCCGCGTCAGCAGCTTGGCGCGCACCGGGTCCAGGCTCATCGCCGCCTGCAGCGCCTCGGCGACGTCGCTGGCGTGGGGGGCCGGCTCCCAGCCCGGGTAGGCCAGCGCCGCCAGGGCCAGGGCGGCGCGCGTCTCGGGCTCCTCGCGCAGGCTCTCGAAGCGGCGGACCACGGCGCAGGGGATCCCGGCCTCACGGAGGGCCTCGCTCACCAGGAACCGCAGGACGCCGTCGGCGTGGGGGGCGACGACGGCGATCTCCCCCGGTTCGGCGGCGCCCGCTTCCACGAGGCGCACGACTTCGGCGGCGACTGCGCCCACCATCTGGCCGCGGTGGCGCGCCGAGAGCAGACGCAGGGCCCCGGCGGCGGCTTGGTCGGGGGTCTCGCCGGGGGCCCGGGGCGGCTCGAAGCCGGCGGACAGCTCCCGCCCGAGGGTGACTGTCGGCCGCACCGGCTCGTCGGGGACCCGCAGGCGCCGGCCGCAGGCCTCCCGCAGGGACCAGGCGCCCTCGGGATCGACCCCGAGGAAGACGCGGAACCCCCCGTCCCGGCGGGCCACCAGCCAGGCGGAGTCGACCGCCTCCAGGCGCCGGCGGATGAAGTCCTGGGCCAGCGGCACCGTCTCCTCCACCGCCTCCACCAGCAGGTGCCGGAAGCGCCCCTCGAGGTAGCGGCGGAACTCGTCGGAGGGCAGCAGCTGCCGGCGGAAGAGATGGAGGACGAGGGAGACGTCGACCAGGTTGTGCTCCAGGCAGTGGGCGCGGTAGGCCTCGATGCAGTCCTGGGCCTGGTCGAACCAGACCTCCCGGCCCTCCTTGTGGGCCGTCCACGAGTCCCGCAGCCGGGGGCCGACCTCGGCGATGTCGTAGCCGTTGACGCCGGCCTTGTTGAGGTTGTCGAGCAGCTGCGAGAGCAGTCTCTGGGGCCGCAGCGACAGGCCGTCGAAGGCGCCCTCGGCGAGGCGGGGGTCGACGATCTGCTTCATCACGTACTGGGCGGTCTCGTAGGTGAGCAGGACCGGCGGGTCGAGGGGCGATCGGAAGCCGGCCTCGAGGGCGATCCGCGGCCAGAACAGGCGCACCATGCGCGCCGCCAGGCCGTAGAAGGTGTGGATCTCGGGGGAGACCGCCGCCCGTCCGGAGACCGGTCCGCCGGGGGGCTCGGGGCGCCGGCGGGGGCGCTGCGGCACCAGGACCAGCAGCTCGTCGCCGCTCACCCCCTGATCGAGGAGCGCGGCCATCCGCTCGCGGACCAGGGCGCCGGCGGCGGCCGGCCCCTGGGGCAGATCGATCCACACCGAGCCGGCCGCCGGAGCGGCGATGGCCGCGGCCACCTCCCCGGTCCAGGAGCCCGCCGGCGTCCCCGGCGCCGTCACCGCGCCCGGGCCCATTCCCGGGCTCTCGCCTTCAGCGCCTCCGCCTCACGAGCCCGGCCCATCCGCGACAGGACCTGCGCCGCCAGCCGGTACGGTCCGGTGCGCACGGGGTCGATCTCCAGGGCTCGAAGGGCATACCTGAGGGACTCTTCCAACTCGTTCATACGAAACAACATGAGACTCACGTTGTAATTCATCGACTGAGATCCCGGGGCGGCCTCGGCGGCGCGCCGGTAAGCCGCCTCGGCCATCTCTCGCTCCGCCGCCGCCCGGTGGCGTTCCCCCGACATGAACCAGCCGTTGGCCACCAGCTTGCGCACCCACGGGTCCGGCGAGTCGAGGAGGGCGGGATCCGCCCCTTCCAGCCAGACCGCGGGATCGGCGGAGGTGTCCGGGCCGCTGCCGCCGCGGCCGCGGACGGCGAGATAGCTCAGGCCCCGGGGCTCGAACCGGAACCCCTCGGGCGGGCGCCGCGCCACCAGGAAGTGCACGGGCCTTTCGGAGTTCATCCAGGCCCGCTCCCGGCGCCGGCGCCGCGGCGCCCCCTCCCGGCCGCCGGCGGCGGTGGGATCGCCGCGGCCGAGGCGGTTGGCGATGGTCACGTCCGGGCGCACGCCCTCCACCCGCTGCAGGTAGTCCACCAGGAAGCTGGCGTCGTCCCCCTCGGTGACCAGCACCGCCCGGGGAGGCAGCTCCTCGAGCAGCCGGCGCCCGTAGAGGTCCGGGAACCAGGCGCCGCTGCGGTCGGCCTCCCCGAGGTTGGCGGCGAGGGGGACGGCGGCGCAGGCGAGGGCCGCCGCCGGCGCCAGGTTGCGGAGCCGGCCCCGCAGCCGCCGCACCAGGTCGTCGAGGCCGAAGCCGGCCAGGGCGGCGGCGCACAGCACCGCCAGCAGGAAGAACACGTCCAGCCCCTGGGGGTTGCGGTGGTAGCCCAGGGCGGTGACCAGGTTGAGAACCGCCGCCGCCAGCAGCACCCGCGCCAGGACCGGGTCGCGGCGCCAGGCCGCCACCGCCCCCCAGGCGAGGAGGGGCAGGAACAGGGGCGTCCACTCCCCCGCCAGCTGCTCCCCCAGGCGCCGGGCGTTGATCGCCGCGGCCCCCCAGGGCAGGCTGAAGAAGGAGCCGCGGTAGGTGGCGCCGGTGAGGTGCTCCCACAGCGCCGGCAGCGAGTCCAGGGGGCCCCAGTGGAAACCGGCGCCGAGGCCGTTGCGCACCGGCAGGTAGATCCACGCGCTCACCCCGGCCAGCCCGCCGGGGACCAACCAGGCCGCCTCGCGCAGCCGCTCCCGCGGGCCCCGCCGCACGGAGGCATGGTCGGCCCCCAGGGCGGCGAGCAGCACCGGCGGCACCAGCAGCACCGCCTGCAGGTGACAGGTGGCGGCGAGGCCGGCGGCGTAGCCGGTCAGCAGCAGCCAGCGGGGGCGGTCGGCGGGAGGGCGGGACCGCGCCCTGAGCCCGGCGCCGAGGAGGACCACCGCGGCCAGGACGAAGAGGCCGTAGACCTCGGCGATCACCGCCTGGCTCCAGTAGGTCCGGCTCCAGGCCAGGGCCAGCCCCGCCGCCGCGGCCGCCGCCCAGCCGCAGCCGCGCGCCTGCAGGAGGAGGGCCAGGGAGCCGGCGGCGGCCGCCGCCAGCAGGCAGGTGGCGGCGTTCACCGCCCGCGCCGGCGAGGCCCCCGGATCGAGCCAGGAGAGCACCTTCGCCAGGAGCACGTACAGGGGATACCCGGTCGGGTGCGGCGTCCCCAGGCCCCAGACGGCGCCGATCAGTTCCCCCGAGCCCTCGACGTAGACCGAGGGGCAGAGGGTCAGCAGGTAGCTGATGGCGGCGAGGCCGAAGACGGCGGCGGCGGCCAGGCGGGTCCGGTCCACGGCTACCCGGCCAGCACCGCCAGCAGCCGCATGCGCTCCAGGCACTGCGCCCACAGGGCCGTCTCCCGGGCGAGGCCGTAGAGCACGACGACGGCCGCCACCTGCACGGCCGCGTGCACCGGCGGCATGGCGCCCCGGACCTCCAGCCCCTCCGCCGGCGGCGGCCAGCGCCAGCGCCGAGCCCGCCACAGGGCGGCTATCCAGAGGAGGGCGGCCCCGGCGGAGATACCCGTCCCCCACGCCAGCGAGGCCGGCCGGTAGCGGAAGGAGACAAGGCGGTCCGCGGCCGTCACCGGCACCGCCCGGAAGGCGTGGTTCGCCTTCAGGATCTCCCGCTGCTGCCCGTCGACCCGCGCCTCCCACCCCGGCGCGTAGCTGTCCGCCAGCACCAGGAACCCGTCCCGCCCGGGCAGCTCCACGTCGACCGCCGTCGACTCGTAGCGGGTGATGCGGGCCGGAGCGTACCCGGCTCCCGGACCCGGGGTTGTCCCCGGAGGCCGGTCGAGGAGGACCTGCCGCCCCGCATCGAACCCGGGGGAGCGCAGCCGCGCCAGGCGCCGGCGGGGGTCGGGCTCGACCACGGCCTCGGCCGCGACCCAGGCCCTGGGCAGGGCCGCCCGGTTGCGGTAGACCCGCTCCTGCCCCGCGTGCAGCAACTCCAGATCCGGCCACGACAGGGCCCGGTGGCTGACCACGTACCCGGCGTTGGCCAGGTCCAGCCGGGCGGGATAGGCCCTGACCAGCTCCCAGTGTCGGCGCGGGTGCAGGGGGCTCCACCCCGGCAGGGTGTTGGCCAGGCCGAAGAGACCCGCCGAGTACATGCGCAGGGTCCCGGGGTAGCGCTCGTACGAGGAGAGGTCGTGGACCCAGCCGCCGTGCCAGTCGTAGGGCGAGTTGCGCTCCGCCACGAGGCTCGCCACGCGCACCAGCCCCGGCACCGGTACCCCCGGAGCGGCCCCGGGACGCCAGCGGCCGGCGTCGGCCAGGATCGCCGCCGCCGCCGGCGGAACGCGCTCGTAGACCTCCGGCGGCAGGACCCCGTTGAAGGGCCGTCCGAAGTCGTGCAGCTCCACCAGGCAGAGGGCGGCCATGGCCCCGGCCAGGGCCCGCGGGCCGAGGCGGCGCCGGACCGGTCCGCAGGTGAGCACGGCCATGGCGAGCAGGACCGGGCCCAGGCGCCACAGGTCGGCGGCCAGGTCGGCGCGGTAGCGCTCGACCAGCAGCTCCCTGCCCGGGGGGAGGGCCGCCTCGCCCCAGAGGACGGAGCGGTTGACCAGGGCCGCGAGCCCGGCGGCGAGGGCGAGGAGGACGCAGACCCGCACCCAGGAGGTCCGCAACGGCCGGCCGGCGGCGAGGCGGTGGACCCCGAGGCCGGCGAGGACGGCACCGCCGAAGGCCCACCACAGCAGGAAGCGGGTGGGGATGCGCAACTGCCGCAGGAAGGGGACCTCGTGAAGGGCGTGGAACAGCCCCGAGTAGTGGCCCAGGGAGAGGACCAGGCCGAGGACGGCGAGGAGGGCGAAGAAGCCCCGTGCCGGGGACTCCGCCTCGCGCGCGCCGATCAGCGCCAGCACCACAGCGGCGGCGCCGATGTAGGGGCAGAGCTGGATGAAGAAGCCCGCCTCCCGGCCCCAGTAGGACCCCGTCGCCGAGTTGCCGAAGAAGTCCGGGAGCAGCAGGCAGATCAGACGCTCCGGGGGCAGGGACATGTTGACGAACTGCTCGTACCCGAGGCCGCCGCCGCGGCCGGACTCGGCGGCCAGCTCCCACGTCGGCAGCAGCTGCACCGCCGCCATCGCCGCCCCGGGCACGGCCAGCAGCGCCGCCCAGGCCGCCTGCCGGCGCCCCAGCTGCCAGGCGCGCAGCGCCCCGTAGGCGGCGGCCGCCGCGGCGCCGTAGAGGGCCGCCTGCGGGTGGCCGGCCAGCAGCTGCAGGGCCGCCGCGCCCCCGGCCAGGACGACGCGCACCGGCCGCCCGCGGGCCAGACCGGTCTCCAGGAGCCAGAACAGCACCGGCAGCAGGGCCGCGGCGGCGACGAAGTTCGGCGACATGGCGCGCACCACGAGGTAGCCGCCGAGGCCGTAGGTCAGCCCCCCGGTGAGCGCCGCCAGGCGGCCGCAGCCGAGGGCGCGCAGGAAGCCCCAGGTGGCGGCGGCGGCGAGCCACAGGTGGCCGAGGACCGACCAGGTCACGGCCGCCGCCGGCGGCAGCGGGGCCAGCAGCCAGTTGGGCGGGTACAGGGCCCCCACCTGGCCCTCGGCGAAGAGCGGGAACCCGCAGCTGACGGCCGGCTCCCACAGCGGCAGCCGGCCTTCGGCGAGGGCCTCGTGCAGGAAGTGGCGCCAGGGGACGTTCTGCACCATCACGTCCTGCACGAAGAACACGCCGCCCTGCAGGACGCCGGGGAAGAGGCAGGCCACGGCCAGGGCGAGACCCGCCAGGCAGGCGGGGCCGGCGAGCCGGTCAGCGGGGATGGGAAGGGTCCGAGAGGCCATGTGGCGCATCGCTCTTGCGAGGCTCGCCGCGTCGTGGAGGGGCCTCCCAAGCTATCTCCGGGGGCCGCAGAGGTCAATCGGAGATTTGCCGTAACCTCAAGTCCGGCCTACATTTGGAGCCTTTCGGAAGAACCCCCTGGATCCCCCGGAAGCCGGAACATGGAGAGAATCCTGGTCACCGGAGGCGCCGGCTTCATCGGCTCCCACACCGTCGACCTGCTCCTCGAGCGCGGCTACGAGGTCCGCGTCTTCGACGCCCTGCAGGAACGCGTCCATCCCAAGGGCTGGCCGGACTACCTGCCGGCCGAGGTCGACCGGGTCCGCGGCGACGTGCGCGACGCCGGCGCTCTCCGGCGGGCCCTGGAGGGCGTCGACGGCGTCATCCACCTGGCGGCCTACCAGGACTACATGCCCGACTTCAGCACCTACTTCGCCGTCAACACGGTGGGCACGGCGCTGCTCTTCGAGATCGCCGTCTCCCGGCGCCTGCCGCTGCGCAAGGTCGTGCTGGCCTCCTCCCAGGCCGTGTACGGGGAGGGGAGCTACCGCTGCGCCCGGTGCGGGACGGTCCACCCCCCGGCCCGGTCGCGGGACCAGCTTTCCCGGGGCGACTGGGAGGTCCGCTGCCCCTCCTGCGGCGGCCCCGCCGAGCCCCTGACCCTGACCGAGGACCTGCCCCTCCACCCGCACACGGCGTACGGCATCTCCAAGTACTCCCTGGAGATGGCGGCCCTGAACCTGGGCCGGCGCTACGGCATCCCGGTGACCAACATGCGCTACTCCATCGTCCAGGGGCCGCGCAACTCCTTCTACAACGCCTACAGCGGCGTCGCCCGGATCTTCACCCTGCAGCTGCTCCACGACCAGGCCCCGGTGATCTATGAGGACGGCCGCCAGCGGCGGGACTACGTCCACGTGGAGGACGTGGCCCGCGCCAACCTGCTCGCCCTCGAGGACGACCGCACCGACTTCACCAACCTGAACGTCCCCGGCCGGGGGGCCACCACCGTGGTCGAGGTGGCGCGGATGCTGTCCGCCATCTGCGGCAAGGAGGGCCTCGAGCCCGAGATCACCGGCGAGTACCGCCTGGGCGACGCCCGCCACACGGTCTCCTCGGGGGAGCGCATCGGCGGCCTCGGGTGGCGCCCGGGAGCCGCGCCCGAGGAGTTCCTGCGCGATTACGTGGAATGGGTGCGCGAACAGCCGGACTTGGGCGAGTTCTACGCGCGCAGCCGCAGGAACATGCGCGCCGCCGGCGTCATCAACCGGTCCTCGCCCCCCGGGGCGGAGCAGGCGGCGTGATCACCACGCGGGCGCCCCTGAGGATCCCCCTCGGCGGGGGCGGCACCGACCTGCCCTCCTACGCCGGCCGCCACGGCGGCTTCATCCTCTCCGCCGCCATCGACAAGTACGTATACATCCAGCTCAACGCCCTCCAGGTGGAGGACTTCGTGCGCGTCAAGTACTCCCGCACCGAGCGCGTCGACGATGTCGCCGACCTGGAGCACCCGCTGCTGCGCGAGTCCCTCCTGCACCTCGGCATCGACGGCGGCCTCGAGATCGGCGCCATGGCCGACGTGCCGGGGCGCACCGGCCTGGGCTCCTCCGGGGCGTTCACCGTGGCCCTCCTGGCGGCCCTGCGCCAGTTCGCGGGGCGGCCGCTGCCGCGGGCCCACCTGGCCGACGAGGCCCACCACGTGGAGACGGCGCGCGCCGGCCAGCCGGCGGGCAAGCACGACCACTACCTGGCCGCCTTCGGGGGCCTCACCTGCCTCGACATCGGCACCGGGGGCCGCGTGTCGGTGAGCGGCCCCCGCGTCTCCGGCCAGACCCTGGGCCAGCTTCGGGACCGCCTCGTCCTGCTCTACACCGGCATCCAGCGCGAGAGCTTCGACATCCTCTCCCAGCAGGAGGAGGAGACGCGCGCCGGCAAGGCCTCCGTCGTCGACGGCCTGCACGAGATCAAGGCCCTCGGCCTGCGCATCCGCGACGCCCTGGAGGTCGGCGACCTCGACCGCTTCGGCGAGCTGCTGCACACCCACTGGGAGACCAAGAAGAGGCGCTCGACGAAGATGTCGAACCCCGAGATCGACCGCTGGTACGACGAGGCGAGGCGCGCCGGCGCCCTCGGGGGCAAGCTGATGGGGGCCGGCGGCGGCGGCTTCCTGATGTTCTATACTCCCCCCGGGGCCCGCGAGGCCCTGCGGCGGCGGATGCGGGAGGAGGGCCTGCGCGAGATGGGCTTCCGCTTCGACACCGAAGGCGCCAAGGTGCTGACCAACACCGGGTGACATGAGCAACAGGGACTACATCGACGCCTACCTCGCCCGCATGGGCGCCATCCTCGACGACCTGCCGCGGCCGCAGATCGACGCCGCCATCGACCTCCTCTTCGAGGCCTGGGGCTCGGGGAAGGCGGTCTACCTGGCCGGCAACGGCGGCTCCGCGTCGACGGCGAGCCACTTCGCCTGCGACCTCGCCAAGTGGACCTTGTGCGAGGGCAAGCCGCGCTTCCGGGTCCTGGCCCTGACCGACAACATGCCCCTCTTCAGCGCCCTGATGAACGACGAGGGCCCGGACTCGGTCTACGCCGGGCAGGTCGAGGCCTGGATCGGCGAAGGCGACGTGCTCGTCCTGATCAGCGTCCACGGCGGCTCCGGCGAGGGCAACGCCGGCGCCTGGTCGGGGAATCTGCTGAAGGCCCTGCAGGTCGCCAGGGACCGCGGCGCCCGGACCCTGGGCTTGAGCGGCTTCGACGGCGGCGCCCTGAAGCGGCTCGCCGACGTCTGCATCGTCGTGCCCGTCGACTCCACGCCGCAGGTGGAGTCCTTCCACCTCGCCCTGCAGCACCTCATCTGTGACCGCCTGCGGCAGCGCATCGCCGCCGCCTGACCACGGAGGCAGCATGGAGCTCTTCATCGACAGCGCCGACCTGGAGGAGGTCCGCCAGGCCGCCGCCCTGGGGGTGATCTCCGGGTGCACGACCAACCCCAAGCTGGCCGCCGCCGCCGAGCCCGGCAGCATGCGCCGGCGCGTGCAGGAGATCCTCGCCTGCGTCGACGGCCCGGTGAGCGTGGAGGTGGTGGCCGAGAGCGTCGACGGCATGCTCGACGAGGCCGCGGAGTACGCCGCCTGGGACGCGCGCGTCGTCGTCAAGATCCCCATGTCGATGGAGGGCCTGCGGGCGGTGCACGTCCTCGAGCGCGAGCGCGACGTCCGGGTCAACGTGACCTGCATGATGAACTCCAGCCAGGCGGCCCTGGCGATGATGGCGGGAGCCAGCTACGTGAGCCTCTTCATCGGCCGCATCACCGACCTCGGCAACGACGCCGACGCCGCCATCGCCGAGACCGCCCGGTTCATCGAGCACGGCCGCTTCAAGGCGCGCATCATCGCCGGCAGCATGCGCTCGGTGGGCGACATCCAGCGCTCCTTCCTCGCCGGCGCCCACATCGTCACCACCCCCTACCGGTTCCTGCCGGCCATGGTCCACCACCCGCGCACGGTGGAGACGATCGACGAGTTCAAGGCCGCCTGGGACGAGGCCCGCGGGCGGGGCGGCCTCGAGTGACGGAGACGGCCCTCGATCTCGGGGGCGTCGAGGTCCGGCCGCTGCTCGGCGGGCGCATGCGCCTCGACGGCGGCGCCATGTTCGGCGTCGTGCCCCGGCCCCTGTGGGAGCGCGCCTGCCCCCCCGACGGCCGCCACCGCATCGACAACCCCTGCCGCTGCCTGCTGGTGCGCTGCCGCGGCGCCCTGGTCCTGGTCGACACCGGCTGCGGCGACCGCTTCGACGAGCGCTCGCGCGAGATCTTCGCCGTCGACCCGGAGGTCACCCTCCCGGGAGCGCTGCGCGAGGCCGGCGTCGCCCCGGGCGAGATCACCCACGTGGTGCTCACCCACCTGCACTTCGACCACGCCGCCGGCGCCCTGGTCCTGCGCGGCGGCGGCCTCCAGCCCGTCTTCCCCGGGGCCGTGCACGTGGTTCAGCGCGGCGAGTGGGAGGACGCCCGCGAGGGCGTCTCCATCATGCGCTCCAGCTATGCGCCCGACGACCTGGAGGCCCTGGCCGGCCTGCGCTGGCAGCTCACCGAGGGCGACGGCCCGGTCCTGCCGCAAGTCTCGGTGCAGGCCACGGGAGGCCACACCGGTCACCACCAGGCCGTCTGGGTGCACGGGTACGACCGCAGCCTCGTCTTCCCCGGCGACGTGCTGCCGTCGCGCCACCACCTGAGCCCGTACTGGATCATGGCCTACGACATGTTCCCCCACGATACCCTCGTGGTGAAGCAGGCCCTGGCGCGGCAGGTGCACGAGGAGGGCTGCGTCATCGCCTGGGACCACGACCCCGAGGGCCCTTTCAGCCGCCTGGTCCGAGGCGAACGGGGCGAGTACCGCGCCGCGGCCCCGGAGGGCTGAGGCGTCCGGCGCGCCGATAGCGGCCTGCCGCGGCACCGACTATACTGCTGCTCCATGTCTCTCGAAGTCATCGAGTTGTCCGACAAGCACCGCCGCCTCCTCGACCGCCTGGGCGAGCTGATCCCCGATCTGGACCCGCAGCGGCCGCAGAGCCTGCAGCGCATCTTCGGCCTGGGCCTGATCGCCCTCACCATGCAGATCACCAGCAAGGCGCGTCAGGGCGAGAAGGAGGAGCTGGCCGAGGAACTGGGCACCCTCGCCCGCGACATGGTGGAGGAGGAGCAGTGGTAGGCGGCTCCCCCGGCCTGTTCTGCCTCGAGGGGCGGACGGCCCTGGTCACCGGGGGCAGCAAGGGCCTGGGCGAGGCGATGGCCGCCGCCTTGTCCGGCGCCGGCGCCGACGTGGCCATCACCAGCCGCCACCTCGACGAGGCCCGGGCCGCCGCCGAGGCGATCGCCGCCGGCAGCGGCCGCGGGGTGGTCCCCCTCCAGGCCGATGCCGCCGACCGCGGCCAGGCCGAGGGCTCGGTGAGACAGGTCGTCGAGCGCTTCGGCCATCTCGACATCCTCGTGAACAACGCCGGCGTCAACCTGCGGGCCCCGATCCTGGAGATGGAGGACGAGGCCTGGGAGACCGTCCTCGGCATCAACCTCACCGGGCCCTTCTACTACTGCCGCGCCGCCGGCCGGCACATGGTCGAGCGCGGCTACGGCCGGGTCATCAACATCGGCTCGACCTTGTCCTCCATCTCCATCCCCCACCGCACGCCGTACGCCTCGAGCAAGGGCGGCATCCTGCAACTCACGCGCACCCTGGCCCTGGAGTGGGCGGGGACGGGGGTGACGGCCAACTGCATCTGTCCCGGACCCTTCGCCACGCCCATCAACAAGCCCCTTCTCGACGATCCCGAGGCGGCGCGGGCGATGCAGGACAAGGTCCCCCTGGGCCGCTGGGGCGATCCCGCCGAGCTGGCCACGGCGGTCCTCTACTTCGCCTCCCCCGCCTCCTCCTTCACCACCGGGGCGGCCCTCGTCGTCGACGGAGGCTACACCGCCCAGTGAGGTTGCCATGCAGGGGCCGGGCGCTATATTTCGCAGCCCACCCCTGGCATCGGCCAGCGGCCCGGACCCGGCGGCCGCCGTTTCACGACTCCTGACACCGCACCCAAGACCCCGTGGCCCAACCTGAGATCGTCGTCAGCGATTTGCGGTCGCCGTACGGGATCGCCTTCGACGCCGACGACGTCCTCTTCGTCTCCGAGTCCGCCGCCAACCGCATCCTCCGCATCGAGGGCGGCCAGGCCCAGCTCTTCGCCCAGACCGGCCCGCGGCCGCTCGGCATCGCCTTCGACGACTCGGGCGATCTCTTCGTCGCCGAGAGCGGGCGCCATCACCTGATCCTCATCTCCCCGGACGAAGCGCTGGAGATCTACGCCCACAGCTGCAGGGGCCGGCGCTTCATCAGCCCCCGGCAGCTCTGCTTCGAGCCCACCGGCGACATCCTCTTCAGCGACCCGGGGCACGGCGAGGACGGCGGCGGCTCGGTGTACCGCGCCGATCTCGACGGCGAGGTGACCGAGGTCATCAGCGGGCTGTCGTCTCCGGCGGGGATGGTGCTCTCGGAAGACGCGGCCGTCCTCTATGTCTCCGAGCGCGGCAGCCGGCGCATCCTCTCCCTGGAGATGGACGACGAGGGCCGGCCCCGGAGCCAGCAGGTGTTCTTCGAGTTCGGCGAGGACCCCGGCGCCGAGGACCTGCTCTTCGACGCCCGCGGGCAGCTCTACGCGAGCGCCCCCGGCGCCGGCATCGTGGTCATCGATCCGGAGGGCCGCCGCCAGGGCCTCATCGAGGTCCCCGGAGGCGAGGTGGCGGCCATGACCTTCGGCGGCCTCGAGTACGACCGGCTCTTCGTCGCCGAGTCGAAGACGGGTTGCGTGTACGGCCTGGCCCTGGAAGTGGCGGGCCAGCGCCCCTTCGCCGGACCCCGTTCGATCTGAGCCCCCGGCGCTACCGCCGCCGCATCCGCCCCCAGACCACCCCGAAGACCGACCGAAGCTCCCCGGCGCGAGCCTGCGCATCCGGATGGCCAGGCCGACCCAGCGGTCGGCCACGTGCAGCCGGCGCTGCCGCTCCATGGCGCGCAGGACCTCGGCCGCCGCCTCTTCGGAGCTCTTCGACGGCACCTGTCCGAAGCGCTTCATGGGGGTCCGGGAGACCTCGTGGAACCCCGAGTGCACGAGGCCGGGCTCGACGACGGTGACCGAGACCCCCGTGCCGTGCAGCTCGTGGGCCAGGCTCTCGCCGAGACCGGTGACGGCGAACTTCGTCGCCCCGTACACGGCGTGGTCCGGCGACGGCAGCTCGCCGAGGACGCTGGAGACGAAGACCAACTGACCCCGCCTTCGGCGCAGCATCGACGGCAGCACCCGGTGGGTCGTGTGGATCACCCCCATCAGGTTGGTCTCGACCACGGCCCGGTGGTCGGCGAGGGGGACCTCCTCGAAGGGGCCGTACGCCCCCCGGCCGGCGTTGTTCACCAGCACCTCGATCTCCCCCAGCCCGGCCTCGACGCGCTCGCAGAGGCCGGCCACCGCCTCGGCGTCGGATACGTCGCAGGGCAGGACCAGCGGCCGCGCGCCGGTCAGGGCCGCCGTCTCCTCCAGGGGGCCGGGGCGGCGCCCCACCAGCGCCAGACGGGCCCCTCTCGAGGCCAGGGCCACGGCCAGGGCGCGGCCGATGCCGCCGCCGGCCCCGGTGACCACCACCACGGCGTCGCGGTAGTCGCGGCCCACGGGGTCAGCTCCGGGCGGACGCCGGGAAGGAGCCGTGCCCACTTTCCCGGGGGTGGTTTATTCCCGATATGGGAATAGACCGCGAGAGGCTCGTTGTCAAACAGGGAATATGCATTATCTTGTTTTCTGAATTGAATTTAGGACAATTCTCCAGGAATGACGCGACGCTCATTTTCTCGAAAAGGCAATTCGCATGGATTTACCTGGATGGTAAGAGTCGGATACATAACTCGTTGTTCTGCAACGAATTGACAGTGGATATCGGATGGCCGCCCTTCCTGGCACGGCCCTTGCACATTGAACCGGCGCCGATGTCCCATTCCCCGGAGGTCGATTGCGGCCTCCCCTTCCCGAAAAGGAGCGCATCATGGCCAAGTCCAAGATCCAGCCTCTCGCCGACCGCGTGCTCGTCAAGCGGCTCGACGATGAGGAGGAGCAGAAGGTCGGCGGCATCATCATCCCCGACACCGCCAAGGAGAAGCCCCAGGAGGCCGAGGTCGTGGCCGTCGGTCCCGGCCGCCTCGATGACGGCCAGCGCGTCGCTCTCGAGGTCGAGAAGGGCGACAAGGTCCTCATTGGAAAGTACTCCGGCACCGAGGTCAAGCTCGACGGTGAGGAGCACCTGATCCTCCGCGAGGAAGAGATCCTCGCCGTCATTTCCTAACCACGGAGAGAGCGACAATGGCTGCCAAGCAGATCGCATTTCGCGAGGAGGCCCGCGACAAGGTCCTCTCCGGCGTCTCCCAGCTCAGCAAGGCCGTGAAGGTCACCCTGGGCCCGCGGGGCCGCAACGTCGTGCTGGCCAAGAGCTGGGGCTCCCCCACGGTGACCAAGGACGGCGTCACCGTGGCCAAGGAGATCGAGCTGCCCGACCCCTACGAGAACATGGGCGCCCAGATGGTCAAGGAGGTCGCCTCCAAGACCAGCGACGTCGCCGGTGACGGCACCACCTCGGCGACCTTGCTCGCCGAGGCCGTCTACGCCCAGGGCCTTAGGGCGGTCACCTCCGGCTTCAACCCCATGGAGGTGAAGCGCGGCATCGAGCAGGCCGTCGAGGTCGTGGTCAAGAGCCTCCGGACCCAGAGCCGCAAGGTGAAGGACCACTCCGAGGTCGCCCAGGTGGGCACCATCTCGGCCAACGGCGACTCCTTCTTCGGCGAGACGATCGCCGAGGCGATGGACAAGGTCGGCAAGGACGGGACGATCACGGTGGAGGAGGCCAAGTCCACCGACACGACGCTCGACGTGGTCGAGGGCATGCAGTTCGACCGCGGCTACCTGTCCCCCTACTTCGTCACCGACCAGGAGGCCATGGAGGCGATCCAGGAGGACTGCTACCTGCTCATCCACGAGAAGAAGCTGTCCAACCTCAAGGACCTGCTGCCGCTGCTGGAGAAGGTCTCGAAGGCGGGCAAGCCCCTCCTCGTGATCGCCGAGGACGTGGAGGGCGAGGCCCTGGCGACCCTGGTGGTCAACAAGATCCGCGGCACCCTGCAGGTGGGCGCCGTCAAGGCCCCCGGCTACGGAGACCGCCGCAAGGCGATGCTCCAGGACCTGGCCATCCTCACGGGCGGCACGGTGATCACCGAGGACCTCGGCATCTCCCTCGACAGCGTGCAGCTCTCCGACCTCGGACAGGCCAAGCGCGTCGTCGTGGAGAAGGAGAACACCACGGTCATCGAGGGTTCGGGCAAGGCCACGGACATCCGCGGCCGGGTCGAGCAGATCCGCCACCAGATCGACGAGACGACCTCGGACTACGACCGCGAGAAGCTGCAGGAGCGCCTGGCCAAGCTCGCCGGCGGTGTCGCCGTGATCCGCGTCGGCGCGGCCACCGAGACGGAGATGAAGGAGAAGAAGGCCCGCGTCGAGGACGCCCTGCACGCCACCCGCGCCGCCGTGGAGGAGGGCATCGTGCCGGGCGGCGGCGTCGCCCTGGTGCGCGCCATCGCCAAGCTCAAGGACGTGGAGACGGCCAGCGAGGGCGAGAACGTCGGCGTCAGCATCGTGCGCCGGGCCCTCGAGGAGCCGATGCGCCAGATCGCCGACAACGCCGGCCAGGAAGGCGCCGTGGTCGTCGAGGAGGTGCGCTCGAAGAGGGGCGCCTACGGCTACAACGCCGCCACCGAGGAGTACGGCGACCTGCTCGAGATGGGTGTCGTCGATCCCACCAAGGTGGTGCGCACCGCCCTGGAGAACGCGGCCTCCATCGCCGGCCTCCTGCTGACCACGGAAGCCCTGGTCACGGAGGAGGAGGAAGAGGAGGAGCCCGCCCCGGCCGCCGGAGGCCACGGACACCACCACTAGACGCATCCGGGGCGGCCCCGGGCCGCCGCCGGTCTACAAGCGGACGAAGGCAGAGAGGGCGGGCGCCGAGAGGCTCCCGCCCTCTCCTCTTTTCGCCCCCGCCCTTGAGCGCGGCCCCTGCCTGCATACCGTTCTGCCGCGGCACGAATCCCACCCACCCGCGACAGGACACGAATCCCCATGACCAGCGCCACCTCCGCCTCCATCTACGAGCGCCTGGGCCTGCGCACCTTCATCAACGCCCGGGGCACGATCACCACCCTCGGCGGATCGATCATGCCGCCCGAGGTCGTGGCCGCCATGGCCGAGGCCTCCCTGAGCTTCGTCCGCCTGGAGGAACTGCACGACCGGGTGGGCGAGCGCATCGCCGGCCTCACCGGGGCCGAGGCCGCCTTCGTCTGCGCCGGCGCCGCCAGCGGCATGCTGCTGGCCGGCGCCGCCTGCCTCACCGGCACCGACCCCGAGGCGATCGCCTCCCTGCCCGACACCGGCGGCCGCCCCAACCGCTTCGTCATCAGCCTCGTGGACAGCCACTTCTACGTGCACCAGGGGTTCCGGGTCTGCGGCGGCGAGCTGGTCCGGGTCGGGTCCCGGGAGTCGGTCTCGGCGGCCGACTACGAGGCCGCCCTCGACGAGCCCACCGCCGCCGTCGTGTTCTTCCTCGGAAGCCAGCCCCTGGAGCAGCTGCACGAGATCGTCCCCATCGCCCGCCGGCGCGGCGTTCCGGTCATCGTCGACGCCGCGGCGCAGCTGCCGCCGCGCTCGAACCTGACCGATCTGACCACCGGGATCGGCGCCGACCTGGCCGTCTACAGCGGCGGCAAGGGCCTCTTCGGGCCGCAGTCGAGCGGGCTGATCCTCGGCCGCGCCGACCTCGTGAAGGCGGCCTCCATGAACAGCAATCCGCACTCGGGGGTGGGACGGGGGATGAAGGTCGGCAAGGAGGAGGTGGTGGGCCTGCTGCGGGCGGTGGAGCTCTTCCTGGAGGCCGACGAGGAGGGCGTGATTGCCGAGTGGGAGCGGCGCTGCCGGGTGGTGGCGGCGGCGGCCGAGGGGATCGACGGGGTCGAGGCGGAGTACGACCCGCCCTTCAGGAACCGCTTTCCGCCCGCCAGCCCCATCGTGCGCCTGCGCTTCGCCGATCGCGCCCCGGTTCGCGGCCAGGCGGTGATCGCCGCCCTCGAGCAGGGCGAGCCGTCGATCCTCGTGGGCGGCTCGGAGGACTCGATCTCCGTGGCGCCGCAGACGCTCCAGGAAGGCGAGGCCGAGATCATCGCCGGGCGCCTGCGCGCCCTCCTGTCGGCCTGAGAGCGAGCCCCGGGCGGCCCCGCCGGGAGGCAGGGCTTACACGCGCACGCGGCGCCCGCGCTTGACCGACTCGATCTCGCGCAGGCACAGGCGCAGGCTGTCGCGGGCGCTCACCCCCGACAGCTCCCCGGAGTCCTCGCCGGCGGCGACGGCCCGCACCGCCTCCTGCAGCTCGCCGACGAAGCCGTCCTTGCGCGCCAGCCGCGGCCGGCGGCTCCTGCCGTCGGCGGTGAGCAGCACCGGGGGCTGTCCCCAGGAGCTGTTGTACTTGAGGGCGGCCCTCTCGAAGAACACGTCGTAGCCATGCTCGAAGGGGCAGCCCTGCTGGGACAGCCAGCCGCCGCTGGCGGTCACCTGGGGCCCGCCCTCGAAGTGGTAGTGGGTGTCGATGTGCTCGACCACGCCGCCCTTGCGGATCACCCCCGCCGAGGTCACCGCCTCGGGCATGCCGAAGAGGAACTGCACGAAGTCGGCGTCGTGGATGTGCAGGTCGATCGCCGGTCCGCCGGTGCGGTCCAGGTCCTTCGGGTCCCACCAGTCGGGCATGGAGATGACGCGCTTGAAGTCCGCCGCCAGCACGCGGCCGTGCTCGCCGCCCTCCATCAGCGTCCTGATCAGCCGGAACTCCGGGAAGTACCGCAGGACGTGGGCCACCATCAGCCGCAGGCCGCGCTTCCGGGCCGCGGCCACCATGCGGTCCGCCTGGCGCAGGTCCAGGGCGATCGGCTTCTCCAGGAAGACGTGCTTGCCCGCCGCCAGGGCGGCCAGGGTCCACTCGTAGTGCATCGTCGTGGGCAGGCAGATGTCGACCAGATCGACGCTCTCGTCGTCCAGCAGGTCCTCGATGCGGTCGTACGCGGCCACCCGCCCCAGGTCGTGCACGCCGCCGCCGTCGCCGAAGTTCCCCTGCACGCCGCGCCAGTCGCCCTTCCGCTTCTTCGGGTCCCGGGTGCAGATGGCGGTCACCTTCGCCCCTTTGACCCGGGCGATCGCCTTGTAGTGGGTGGTGCCCATGAAACCGATGCCGACGATACCGATGCGTACCATGGAGTCTCTCCCGTTGGGGCGGCTACGATAGCCGGGCCCCGGAAAATGTGTCAAGGCACCCGCCTCAGCGGGGCACGACGGCGATCTTCAGGCGCCGCACGCGGTCCTCGTGCTCCACGTGCACGAGGTAGATGCCGGCGGCGACCCTGGCTCCGGAAGGGTTGAGGCCGGTCCAGTTGAGCCCCCCGTCGCCGTCCTCCTCGCGGCCCTTCCAGACAAGCTCCCCCGCGAAGGTGAAGACCCGCACCTCCGACTCCCGGGGCAGGCCCGCGAGGGTCAGCTCGCCGGCGGCGGGATCGAAGGGGTTGGGATAGGCTTGGACCTCCTCGAGGCGGTCGACGGCGACGCGCACCAGGGTCCGCACCCGCAGCGGCCGCCCGAGGCCGTCCCGCAGCCCCCACACCTCGACCTCCCAGGCACGGCCCCGGGCCAGGAGACGGGTCCCCCGGGGCAGGACCAGCCGCACCGTGCGGTCGTCCTCCCCCGCCTCGATCCTGTCGATCACGAGGCGGCCGTCGACCACGGCCCGGGCCTCCCCCGGCGGCGAGAGGGGCCCGTCGAAGCGCAGCCGGATCGTCGCGGGATCCGCCAGGACCGCCTCCACCAGCCGCGCCGCGGGGTCCACCGGAGCCAGGCGCAGGGAGGCCGTCCGCGGCCCCCGGAGGCCCACGAGCCCACCCCGCGCCGAACGCACCCCCGCGGCTTCGAGCTGCACCGTGCCGCTGTCGGGCAGGGCCCGGTCGAGGAAGAGGATCAGCCGCCTGGCGCCCTGGTCGAGCACCCCCTGCCGCGGCCGGGCGGCCTCGGGGATCAGCCGCCAGCGGTGGACCTGGGCCGCCTCCGGGGCCATGGGCTGGTCGAACCGGACCTCCAGCTGGCGGGGGGCGGCGTGCAGGACGCCGACGATGACCGGACCCTCCCGGGGTTCGGCGGCCAGCACCCGGGAGCTCTCGCCGCGGCGGCCCTCCGAGTCGATGGCCGCCACCTGGTACGCATAGGACCGGCCGGGAGCGAGTCCGGAATCGACGTGGGCGAAGCGGCGCGGCCCGGCTGCGACCCTGGCGACGACGGAATCGTCCCGGGTCGCCTCGTAGCCGGAGGCTCCGGGCACCTCCTCCCACCTCAGCTCCACGCGGTCTCGCGCCAGGGACAGGGCCTGCCACCCGGGAGGCGCCCCGAGCCGGCCGGGAGCCGCCGTCCACGAGAGGCCGCGGATGGCCCCGTCGAGAGCGTTGAAGTACAGCTCGCTGCCGCCGTCGCCGTCGGCGTCTCCCGCCGCCGGCCGCCAGGTCGCCCCCGCCTCGGCGTGCCACACCACCTCGAAGCCGCCGGCGCCGTCGGCGCGGAACACGTACAGGTGGGGCACCAGGGAGGCGATCCACTCCACCTGCCCGTCGCCGTCGAGGTCGGCCACGGCGATCCCCGCCCCCTGGGAGGAAGCGGCCAGCACCTCCCCTTCCCACTCCTTGCGGTAGTCGTCGTCGCCGGCGGCCCCGTACACCGACAGCCGCCAGCGGCGGCCCTCCACGTCGAAGGGATCGCGGCGCAGCCGGCCGACGACGAACTCGGCCTCCCCGTCCCCGTCGAGGTCGGCGCCGCCGCCCACCAGCCGGCCGTCGACGAACTCCTCCTCCTCCAGCGACCGCCAGGTCCGGCGGTAGGCGTCGTCGGCCCCGGCCTCGAAGACCAGCAAGTCGCCGTCGCTGTCCCCGGCCAGCAGCTCCCCGCGCCCGTCGCCGTCGAGGTCCGCCGCCACCTGTCGCGGGCCGAACTCGTTGCCCCCCGGGGTGTCGTTCACCAGCGCCGCGGTCTCGGCGTAGTCGTCGTCGCCGCGGCCCTCGAAGACCCGGAACAGCTCGGCCGTGGCCGAGCGCAGGAACATCTCCGGGCGGCCGTCGGCGTCGGCGTCGAGGACCTCCCCGCCCCAGACGTCGCGGACGGCCCAGGCCCTGCGGGCCGGGTACTGGCCGGGCGCCCGCTGCTCGAAGAGACGGACCCTGCGGGCGTCGACGGCCATGAGCTCCGAAAGGCCGTCGCCGTCGAGGTCGTGACGGCCCCAGGGGATGAACCGGCTCGCCGTCGAGTGCGCGGGCGCCGACTCGCCCCACTCGAAGAAGGAGGTGGGGGCATAGGTCCCGTCCCCGGCGTGGACCATGGCCACCACCTCGCGGCGGCCGTCGTCGTCGAAGTCGGTGAGCCCGGGCATCAGGTAGCCCCCGGGCAGGCCGGGGCCGGAGCGGGGATTGGAGCGGTCCACCGCCCCGGGCCGCACGATCAGGCTGTCGCGGACCTGTACGCCCTGCCCGTCGGTGGAGAGGCGCACCTCGTAGGCGCCGGGGGGCACGTCGGAGGGCAGGGTGAGGGTCTGATCGAGGCGGCCGGGCGGCGCCGGGAGCCGCAGGACCCGTTCCCCGGCGGAACGCAGCTCGAGAGCACCCGCCGACGGACGATCGGTGCTCCAGGAGACCAGGTCGCGCCACCGGGGCCCCTGGAGGGCTCGCACCAGGGACCAGCGCAGGACCTGCGCCCCCGCCGCCGCCAGGCGCACCGCCACCCGCCGGGAGTGCTCCCGCGGCCCCTCCCGCACCGTGGCCCGAAGGGTATAGGTCCCCGGGGCCAGGTCGGCCGTCGACCAGCGCACGGCCGAGTCGCGGGGGCCCTCCCAGATGCGGGCGTCCACGGGGTGCCACCGGTCGGGGCTCTCGCCGGACCCCCATTCCAGGCGCAGCTCCAGGCCCGGGGCGCCGGCCACCTCCAGCTCCACCGCGGCGGCGGGATGGCCGACCGGCCGCGGCGGCGACGGGGCCCGGAATCCGACGGCCAGGGGCGGCTCGGTGCCGGCCGGGGGGATCTGCAGCAGGCCGTGGCCGGTGGCCGCGTCCCACCCGGGCTCCGAGCCCGCGTCGCGGGCGGCCCCGGCGAGGACGCCGAGGACCTGCAGCGGCGTGTACCCGGGGTGGCGGGCCAGGACCAGGGCGGCGGCCCCCGCCACGTGGGGAGCGGCCATGGAGGTGCCCGACAGGGCGCTGTACCCGCCCCCCGGACCGGTGCTGTGAATCGCCACCCCGGGGGCGGCCAGGTCGATGCTCGCGCCGAAGTTGGAGAACGCCGCGGCGGCGCCGTCGCGGCCGGCGGCGGCGACGGCGATCGTGCCCGGCAGCCGCGCCGGGTAGAACACCTCGGAGGAGGCCTCGTTGCCGGCGGCGGCCACCACCACCACCCCCCGCCCGAGGGCGAAGCGGACGGCGTCGTCGATCAGCGGCGAGTAGGCCGGATCTCCGAAGCTCAGGTTGAGCACGTCGGCCCCGCTGCGCACCGCGTAGACGATGGCCGCGGCGATGTCGTCGTCCTGCAGGTACCCGGCCTCGCCGATGACCAGGCCCGCCCTCAGAGGCATCACCCGGGCACCGGGGGCCACGCCGGCGATGCCCTCGCCGTTGCCGGCGGCGGCGGCGGCGACCCCGGCCACGTGGGTCCCGTGCCCGGAGTCGTCGGCCGGGTCGGGGTCGCGCTCGAGGTAGTCGCCGGTGCCCGGCAGCCCCGGGGCGTCGGTGAAGTCCCAGCCGGCCACGTCGTCGACATAGCCGTTGCCGTCGTCGTCGAGGCCCGGCTCCCCCAGGGCCTCGGCGGGGTTGCGCCAGATCCGGTCCCGCAGGTCCGGGTGGCCGGCGTCGATCCCCGAGTCGACGACGGCGATCAGCACCCCCTCGGCCGAGCCCGGATCGCCGGCGCGCCAGCCGATCGCCTCGAGCCCCCACTGCTCGTCGAGGAGGGGGTCGTCGGTGCCGAAGTCGGCGGTCCTGCGCAGGTAGTTGGGCTGCGCCGCGTCGACGGCGGAGACCCGGCCGTAACGCTCGGCGAGGTCGGAGGCGGGAAGGCTGCTGTCGAAGCGCAGTACCGACCATCGGGTGAGGGCGGCCTCCTCCGGCGCCGGGGCGGCCCTGCGGGCCGCGGCGGGAGGCAGGGGCAGCAGCGGCGTCCGCGAACGCAGGCCGAGGGCCTCGTTCAGGGAGTCGAGCTGCGCCGCCGGCCCGGGCCCGAGAGGCCGCGCCGCGGCGGCGCGCCAGCGGACCAGCACCTCGCCGGGGGTGAGCGCCGGCGCCGGCGACGCGGAGGCGGAGAGCGGCAGGGACGTGAGAGCGAGGACCGCCAGGGCGGCGCGGCGGGCGGCGGCGCCCGCCGGGGCGGCGGGTCTGCAGGGGGGGCCGCCGGCGGCGCGAGGCCGGCGGAGGCCGCGCGGCACCTCCACGGCCCCTAGTCGATCAACCGGAGGAACTCCGCCCGGGTCTGGCCGTGGTCGCGGAAGGCGCCGAGCATGCAGGAGGTCGCCATGCGCGAGTTCTGCTTCTCCACGCCGCGCATCATCATGCACAGGTGGCTGGCCTCGATGACGACGCCGGCCCCGCGGGGCTCGACGAGTTCCATGACCGACTCGGCGATCTGGGCCGTCAGGTTCTCCTGGATCTGCAGGCGGCGGGCGAAGAGGTCGACGAGGCGCGCCACCTTGGAGACGCCGATGATCCTCCCCTTGGGCAGATACCCCACGTGACAGCGGCCGAAGAAGGGCAGCAGGTGGTGCTCGCACAGGGAGTAGACCTCGATGTCGCGGATGATGACCATGTCGTCCCGGGGGCTCGCGAACACCGCCGAGCCGACGACCTCGGCCGGACTCCCGGCGTACCCGCTGGTGAGAAACTCGAAGGCCCGGGCGGCCCTCCGGGGCGTGCCGGCGAGTCCCGGGCGGTCCGGGTCCTCACCCACTGCCTCGATCAACCGCCGGTAGTGTTCCTCCATCTTCCCCTCCCGCTCCCGCGGCCAGGCCGGGCGCCGCGTTGACCGGCCAGGCGGCGGCCGTATCTTCGCTGTTCAAGCGCGCCGGCGAGCCCGGCGTCACCCGATGCCCAGCAACTCGGAGCCCGGTCATGACAACATTCGATCTGACGGCCCGGACCTGCAAGCCCTGCGAAGGCGGGGTTCCGCCGATGACGGAGGCGGAGATCCAGGCCCTGCTGCCGAAGGTGGAGGGCTGGTCCGTGTCCGACGGACACCTGGAGCGCAGCTTCCGCTTCGGCAACTACTACCAGACGATCTCCTTCGTGAACGCCGTGGCCTGGGTGTCCAACCAGGAGAACCACCACCCGGTGATGGACGTCGGCTTCCGTCAGTGCACGGTGAAGTTCTGGACCCACGCCATCGACGGGCTCTCCGAGAACGACTTCATCTGCGCCGCCAAGATCAGCCGGCTCACGGACTGAGGCCGCCCGAACCGCCGGCTCCTTGCAGCTCTCCGAGATCTTCACCAGCCTCCAGGGCGAGGGGCGCTACGCCGGCCACCCCAGCCTCTTCGTCCGCACCTCGGGCTGCAACCTGCGCTGCGCCTGGTGCGACACCCCCTACACCTCCTGGCACAGCGACGGCCGCCTCGTGGACGTGGAGAGCGTCCTCGCCGAGACCGAGGTCTGGCGCGACGTGGAGCACGCCGTCGTCACCGGCGGCGAGCCGATGCTGCAGCCCGACCTGCCGCGCCTGGTGGAGGGGTTGAGCGAGCGCGGCCACCTGGTCACCATCGAGACCGCGGCGACGCGCTTCATCGACGGGCTGCGCCCCCACCTCTTCAGCCTCTCGCCGAAGCTGGCCAACAGCCGGCCCGGCGCCGGGCACCCCGCCGAACGGCGCCTCCACGACGGCAACAACCGCCACGACCTGATCCCGCGCTTCCTCGACGCCGGGTGCCAAGTGCAGGTGAAGTACGTCGTCCAGGGACCCGCGGACCTTCCGGAGATCCTCGAGCACGTGGAGCGCTGGCGGATCCCGCGCAACCTCGTCTATCTCATGCCGGAAGGCGTGAGCCGCGAGGTCCTGTCGGAGCGCAGCCGGGTGGTGGCCGGCATCTGCCGCGACGAGGGCTTCCGCTTCACCGGCCGCATGCACATCGAGCTGTGGGGCCACACCCGGGGCACGTGATCCGGACGGGGACCGGGCCTCCGTGCGGCGGCGAGTCGCGCCTCCCCGGCCGGTCGCCTTTCTTTCGGTCATGACCCGTCCCTACGGCGTTCTCCTCGTCAGCTTCAGCCGCCACAGCCACCAGACCAGCTTCGTCCCCCTCTACCAGGCCCACCCGCGGACCCGGATCGTCGCCGTCGCCGACGACGACGGCGAGATCGACGAGCCCCTCCGCCAGGTCAACCGCCGCTGGGCGCGGGAACTCGGCGTCCCCTACCTGCCCACGGTCGAGGACGGCCTGCGGCGCGGCGACGTCGACATCGTCAGCATCGCCCACGAGATCGAGCGCCGGTCGGACTTCGCCGTGCGCGCCGCCGGCGCCGGCAAGCACCTCTGGATCGACAAGTTCATGGGCGCCACCGTCGACGAGTGCGACGCCGTGGTCGACGCCGTGGCCGCCGCCGGGGTGCGCGCCCTCGTGCCCAGCTTCCACTACGGCTCCCTCGTGAGCCACGCCCTCCAGGCCCTGCGCGACGATCCGGTGGGGGAGCTGCTCGGCGTCCACGTGGACGCCATGTTCTCCAAGGGGTGGCCGCGCCCGATCGCCGACGAGGAGCGCCGCCCCTTCCGCCCCGCGGGACGGTGGAAGTTCGACGAGGTCAAGCGCGAGTTGCTCACCGTGGGCTCCTACGCCGTCGGCCTCGTGCAGGCCTGCCTCGACCAGCCCGTGGCCCGGGTCGCGGGCCACGGGGGCGCCTTCTTCTTCCCCGAGCACGCCCGCACCGGCACCGAGGACTTCGGCACCCTCGCCATGAGCGACGCCGCCGGCCGCTGCGCCACGATCTGCGGCGGCCGCATCGGCGTGGCCACCCATCCCGCCGGGGGCCCTTTGCGGGCCGTCCTCGTCGGCTCCCGGGGGACCGTCAGCATCGACGCCAAGAGGCCCGCGGCGCAGGCCTTCCTGCGGCCCGAGATCGTCGCCACCCGCTACGAGCCGAACCCCGAGGACTGGATGCAGTGGGCCAGCGGCCCCCCCGTCCTGCAGCCTTCCCTGGCCCCCGATACGGCGGGTCTGGCCGCCGGCCTGGAGGAGCTGGTGAGCGCCCTCGACGAGGACCGCGAGCCGTCGTACCCCGTCTCCCGGGCCCGCGACAACATGGAGATCCTGCTGGCCGGGTACCGGTCGATCTGCGAGGGCGGCGCCGTCGTCGACCTGCCGCTGGCCAGGGGGAAAGCCTGATGGCGGACGGACTGGTCGTCGTCTGCGGCCCCGACCGGGCGCCGGCGCTGGAATCGATCGCCGCGAGTCACGGGCTGGCGGGATGGGTCGGAATCGGCCGCCCGGGGCGCCCGGCGATCGAGGCGCCCCGCTTCGGGTCGATTGCCGAGGGCCTGGAGCGGGCCTCCGCCGTGGCCGTGCTGACGCCCTGCCGCGGCCTGGCCGGCGACCTCGAGATCTGCCGGCGGCGGGGGATCCCGGTGGTCCTCGCCGGTCCCGCTACGGCCCGGGCCGACGACCAGGAGCACTCGCCGGGGCGCTGGCGGCACACCCCGGCCTGGGCCGGCGTGGAGGCTCGAAGGGGGAGCCCCGACTTCGGCCGGCCCGTGTACCTCCGCCTGCACACCGGCGGCGGGGCCGCCGGCCTGGCCGGTGCCTGGTGGGCCCTGCTCGAAGCCCTGGAGTGCGCCCTGGAGTTGCTGGACAGTCCCATCGCCCGCATGTGGGTCGCCGCGGCGGCGCGCGGCGGACGCTGGCACGCCACGGTCACCCTCGCCGTCGAGGGCGGCGCCTCGGCGCAGCTCGTCGCCGCGCCGGCGCCCGACCCGGGAGAGGACATCATGCTTCTGGGCACCGGCGGCCTGGTCCACGTCGACGGCAACAGCGCCGCCGCCGTGGTGCGCGGCGCCGGGGGAGAGCGCCGCCTGGCCATCCCCTCGGCCTGGCCCGACGCCCGATGGATCGGCGCCGCTCTCGAAGGTCAGCGCCACACCCCGATCGACCGGGGGACCCGCGCCGCCCTGCACGCCGCCCTGCGCCGCGCCGCCGGCGGCGGGACCCTGGAGCCGGTCAGGCTCTGACGGTCCGCAGCTGCTCGATCTCGACGCCCACCTGGTCCCGCACTTGGCGCGCCGAGGCCTCCTTGACGTGCTCGAAGCCGCGGATGCGGTCGGGCGCCTCGGCGACGCTCAGGACCTTCTCCAGGGGCGCGCCGCTCCGCAGGGATTCCAGTAGTTCCTCCAGCACCGCCTCGTACCAGGGGATCAGCTCGCGCTCGAGGCGGCGGCAGGATGTCCGCCGGAAGGGGTCGAGAGCCGTCCCCCGGAGCCCGCGGAAGCGGTAGAGCAGGCCCATGAGCGGCCGGATCCACGGGCCGAGGCGGATCTTGCCGACGCCGAAGGGCCGCAGCGTCGGCGGGTGCAGGTGGCGGGAGACGCGCACCGGGCCGTCGAAGAGATCCTCGATGCGCCCCGAGCTCTCCCCCTCGGCGATCAGACGGGCGACCTCGTACTCGTCCTTGTAGGTCATGAGCTTGTGCAGGCTCCGGGCCGCGGCCAGGGTCAGCCTCTCCTCCCCCTCCGCCGCCCCGGCGGCTCTCTCGGCCTCGCGCACCCTTTCCAGGGCCTCGACGTAGCGGCGGGCCCAGGCGCTGTCCTGCCAGTCCACGAGGTGGGCGAGGCGGTGGCTCACGGTGCGCTCGCCCTCGGCGGACAGCCCGAGGGACTCGAGGGCCCTGTCGTGCTCGGCCAGCCCGGGGGGATCGGGGTTCAGCCGCTCGCGGCTGCGGGCGACCACGGAGGCGGCGTCGGGGCGCGGGCTGCCCACGGCGGCGCGCACCCGGTCCGGGTCGGCCACCGCCAGCCGGCCCCAGCGGAAGGCCTGCAGGTTGTCCTCCACCGCCTTGCCGTTGAGGCCGATCACCGCCTCCAGCGATTCCGCGCGCAGGGGCAGCTGCCCCGACTGGTACGCGGCGCCGAGGAGGATCACGTTGGCGAAGAGGATGTCGCCGAAGAGGCCCTCGGCGAGCCAGCAGGTGTCCAGGTAGACGTTGTCCGACTCACGGGTGCAGGCGTCGATCGTCTCCGCCAGGCCCTCGGGGTCGGGGAGGCGCCGCTCGGGGTTGCGGTTCAGCTCGGCCGTGGGCAGCCGCGTCGTGCTCACCACCGCCGTCGTGCGGCCGGGGTCGGCGTAGCGCAGGTTGGACGGCTCGGCGGCCCTCAGCAGGTCGAAGCCGATGTAGACGTCGGCGCTGCCCGGGAGCAGGCGGTGGAAGGCCGGCTGCCGGGAGCGGCCGAGCTGGATCGGCGCCTCCACGGGACCGCCCTTCTGGGCCAGGCCCGTGTTGTTGGAGAGGTACACCCGCAGCCCGTCGAGCAGCGCCGCCCAGGCGATGAGATGGGAGACGGTGACCACCCCGGTGCCGCCGCGGCCGACGGTGTGCAGGGTGAGGACCTCCCCCTCCTGCAGCTGCCGCCGTTTCGGCTCGGGGATCTCGCCGAGGACCGGCGGGCGGCGCCGCCGCAGGCGGGCATCCCCCTTCGCCTGCACCGTCAGGAAGGAGGGGCACTCGCCGTCGAGGCAGAGCTCGTCCTGCATGCAGCTGGCCTGCTGCACCTGCCGCTTGTCGCCGAGCTCGGTGTCGACGCTGTAGAGGGCGGCGCAGCCCTCGGACTGGCGCAGGCAGTCGCCGCAGCCCTCGCAGATCTCCTCGTCGATGAAGACGTAGCGGTCGGGCGCGCCTCCCTGCCGGCGGCGGCGGCGCCCCTTCTCGGTGGCGCACTCCTTGTCGAGGATCATCACCGTCGTTCCGGGAGCCTCGCGGAAGTGGGCGATCGCCTCGGCCTGGCGGCGGAGGGGGAAGAGGCGCACCCGCGGGTCGCCGGCGACGGCCCCGTACCCGGCGGTCAGCTCGCCGACGATGCCGACCTCCCGCACGCCGAGGGCGAGCAACTCCCCGGCGACCTCGGCCACGGAGCGGGCGCCGCCGGGCTGCTGGCCGCCGGTGAGCGCCACGACGCCGTTGAAGAGCAGCAGGAAGGTGATGTTCACGTCCCCCTGCACGCAGCTCTGCACGGCCCCCCGGCCGGAGTGGAAGTAGCTGCCGTCGCCGAGGTACTGGAAGATGTGGCGGTTGTCGTTGAAGGCCGCCGTGCCCGAGTAGATCGAGCCGCCGGCGCCCATGGTGGGGATGTAGAGGACGCCCTCGTCGTAGGCCTCCATGGCGCGGATCGAGCTGCAGCCGATGGCGCCGCCCGGCTTCTCCCCTTCGAGGGCGCGGAAGCTGTTGTACGGGCAGCCCCCGCAGGACATGGGGGCGACCTTGGGGACCACCGGCAGGCGGCGCTCCTCGATGGCCCGCACGTGCTCCAGGGCCGGCGGCGGCGACGGCTGGCCGAGGAGGGGGGAGAGGAGGCCGGCCAGGTGCTCGGGGTCGACCTCGCCCCAGGACGGCACGAGTGGCTGCCCCGCCCCGTCACGCTCGCCGAGGACCTCGCGCACACCGGTCCCCCACAAGGCGGCCTTGACACCCTCCTCCACGAAGGGCCCCGGTTCCTCCACCACCAGGACCCGCTCGACGCCGCTGTCGCGGGCGAAGCGGCGCACGGCTTCCCGGTCCAGGGGCCAGAGGACGGACAACTGCAGGGTGGGGGCCCGCGTGCCGAGCAGCTCCAGGGCCTGGGCCACGTCGACGAAGCTCTTGCCCGTGGCGACGATGCCGAGAGGGCCGCCCGCCTCCGGCCAGTGGATGCGGTTCAGCTCGTTGAGGCGCACGTAGGCCTCGGCCAGGGGCGCCTTGCGCTCCACCAGCTCGCGCTGCATGGGCAGCGCCCCCAGAGCCATGACGATGGGGTGGAAGCGCTTGGCGTAACCGGGGTCCGGCAGGCGCGGATCGAAGCGGGCGGCGCCGGCGCGGACCGTGCTCGCGCCGTCGCAGACCGGGGTGACGAGCTTGAGGGCGGTGACCATGCCGAGCCAGCGGCTCAGGGCGATGGCGTGGGCGCCGAGGCGCAGGACGTCCTCCACGTCGGCGGGGTAGAAGGTGGGCACCCAGCTCGAGCGCAGGGACCAGTCGCTGGCCCCTGGGGAGACGGAACTCTTGGAGCGGTGGTCCTCGCCGCACAGCAGGACCATGGAGCCGCGGCCCGAGGAGCCGGTGAGGTTGGCGAGCCAGGTCTCGTCCGGGATCCACATGGTGCCGTGGGCCTTGCCGTACCAGAAGGCGTCGACGTCGCCGGAGGGCGCGTACTGGCTGCCGAGCATGGCCGAGGCCGCGGTCTTCTCGTTGATGCCGAACTGATGGACGGTGCGGCCCAGCTCGTTGAGCCGGTCGAGCTGCTCGACCACGGCCAGGTCGAGGCCGCCGAGGGGCGAGCCCTCGTAGCCGCTGATCCAGGTCCGGTTGACCGAGCCGCCCGCTTCGCGGTCGTGTCGCTGCTTGTCCAGGAGCAGCCGGACGATCGCCTCGACACCGGTGAGGAAGACGGGGCCGTCCCGTTTCTGGAACTTGTCGGAGAGCGCCGGAGGCAATTGTCGAATCCGGGCTATGTTGCGGTTTTTACAAGGGTTGAGTGGCCCGGAACATAGGCCCGGCCGGGCTCCGCGGCAACCCGGTTCCGCCCGGCCGCGAGGCCGGCGCGGCGGCCCTGCCGGCGCCCGTTCCCCGGGCCGGGAAAACGCCGCCCGGCGGTTGCCCGGCCGTCGGCGGCGCCCGTACATTGGCCCGTTCCCTTCGCGTCAGCCCCCGCCCTCCCCGCCCAGGAACCTCCCCCCATGGCCGAGACGATCGACGAGTTGACCATCCACTACGAGGAAGACGGCAAGGTCCTGCGCAAGCAGGTCGACAAGGAGGTCCTGAGCAAGGGCTCCTGGACGACGATCATGTTCCTCTACCAGGACCTCGACCGCAGGACCGGCGAGTACGGCCAGCAGAAGGTCTCCATCCGGCGCTACCAGAAGCGCGAGGGGACCTACCAGCAGCGCAGCAAGTTCGAGATCTCGAGCCCGGCCCAGGCCCGCGCCGTGCGCGACCGCATCGAGGGCTGGTTCGGCGACGGGGAGCCGGCGTGAGCGACACCTACCGGGCCGTCCTGGCGGGACTGACCGGCATCGGCGCCGGCCGCGGCCGGGAGAGCTCCGACACCGTGTACCGGCCCATGCCCGGGTCTCACGCCGGCGCCTACCACGCCCACCCGCAGACCGATCTGGTGGCCGTCTGCGACCTCCGGCAGGAGGCGATCGACGGGTTCCTGTCCGACTGGGGCGACGTCTGGCCCGAGGTGCGTACCTACACCGACTTCGCCGACATGATCGCCCGGGAGGAGGCCGATCTCGTCAGCATCGCCACCTCCGACCACGCCCACGCCGACCTGTGCGTGCAGGCCGCCGAGGCCGGCGCCCGGGCGATCCTGTGCGAGAAGCCGATCGCCACCACCCTCGCCGACGCCGACCGCATGATCGCCGCCTGCGAGGCCCACGGCGTGCCCCTGTCGGTGGAGCACACGCGGCGGTGGGACCCCCGCCATCTCGCCGCCCGGCGCATCCTGCGCAGCGGCGATCTGGGCCCGGTGCGCACGATCTCGGCGGAGCTGTTCAGCCGCCGCGCCATGCTCTTCCGCAACGGCACCCACCTGATCGACCTGATCCCCTTCTTCGCCGGGAAGGACGTGCGCTGGCTGGTGGCCGATCTCGAGGAGGGCTTCGAAGACTACTCCGAGTACTCCGGCGACGGCGGCCGCGACCCGGACCTGGAGCCCTGCGTCTCGGCCTACCTGCGGTGCGCCGACGACGTGCGCGTCTTCGTCAACATCTACAAGGCGGCGTTCCCGGGATCGCAGGTGACGATCACCTGCGAGGAGGGCCGCATCGAGGTGAGCGACCGCGGCGGCCGGGTGATCCGCGGCGGCTCCCACTTCGACTGGACGGCCTCCGAGATCCGGGTGGACAGCTTTCGCTACGAACGCCAGCTGGCGGCGGTCCACGAGCTGATCGAGAAGCTCGAGAACCCCGAGACCGAGCTGGTCTCCAGCGGCCGCGAGGCCCGCAAGACCCTGGAGATCATCCTGGCCATGCTCGCCAGCCACACCTCCGGCAACCGCCGCGTCGACCTGCCCCTGGCTTCCTGAGCCGCCCGGCGCCGGTACGGCGCCCTTCCCTTCCAGCTTATGTCGTGGAGACGTCCACGGGCACGCTGTGCCAGCCCGTGCGGCCGTCGTAGAGGTCCCGGCCCTCGTCCTTCTGCGGTTGGACGTCGCCGGCCGAGTCGGTGGCCCGCGCCAGGATCTCGTAGCGGCCGCTGGCGGGCAGGCTCCAGGGGTGGGACCAGGTGCACCACACGTTCGGCTCGCTGCGCGAGGTGAGGGTGGCCTCCTCCCAGGTGGCGCCGCCGTCGGGGCTGACCTCCACGAGCTCGACGGTGCGCTCGCCGGCCATGGCGATGCCGTGGACGACGTACTCCGCGCCCACCGACCCCCTCAGGGTCTGGTAGACGTAGGTGACGCCGCCGTTGGCCGGGTCCTTCTCGTCGTCCCACAGGGAGACCGGGGCGTCGATCCTCGAGTTCACCGTGGCCACGGCGGCGTCGGACCACTTGAAGCTCTTGTTCTCCGGGCGCCTCTCCCAGTAGCCGAGGTACTCCTCGTCGATCAGCTCGATGCGGGTGATCCACTTGGGCATCTTCTGGCCGTAGTGGCCGGGATTGATCAGCCGCACCGGGTAGCCGTGCTTCGACGGCAGGGTCTCGCCGTTCATCTCCCAGGCGAGCAGCACCTCCTCGCGCAGGGCGCGGTCCAGCGGTATCGAGGTGGTGTACCCGTCGACGCTGGTGAACTTCACGCGGATCGCCTCCTCGCGGACCCCGACCTGGTCGAGGAGGTTGCGGAAGGGCGTGCCCCCCCACTCGGCGTTGCCCACCAGCGGCCCCCCGATCCAGTTGCCGATGCACTGCATGGTCATCACCTGCCGCTGCAGGGGCATGGCGGTGACCGCCTCGTAGCGCAGCCCCTGCTCCGGACGCTCCACCAGCCCGTCGACGGCGAGAGACCACTCCCCCGCCTGGAGGCCCGGGTCGTAGTTCTGGCCCTTGATCGACTGCAGGTAGAACCGGTCGTTGGAGATGATCGGCGCCGCCGGAAGCTCCCCGGGCAGGCCGTCCCCCGGCACCTCCACCGGCATCGGCGCCGGCGCCGTGGGCGTCTCGAGGAAGGTCACCTTGGAGCGGTCGCACCCGAGGGCGGGCACCACCGCCGAAACCGCCGCCAGCCCGCCGGCGCGCAGGAACCGCCGTCTCGTCTGCCTTGGATTCATCATTCTCGTCTCTCCTTCGATTCTCAGCCGACGGACAGGCCGAGCCCCCAGGATGCGCCGGCGCCGATGTTCTCGCCGGCGACGGTGCGCTCGTGGAGCAGATCGAGCCACACGCCCTCGATCAGGCGCACCGCCACGTTGCCGCCGACCTTGGTGAAGTCCCCTTCGGAGACCTGGGTGGAGGCCCCGACGACGCCGAGGTCCGTTCCGGGCCCCGAGGTGCGGGTCTCCGTCCCCCCCGCCAGGAGCTTGACGAACAGCCACGGACGGGGCGTGACCCCGGCCTCGCCGCTCCAGGACAGCTGGTTGGAGAACGGCCCTCGCCGCACCCGGTAGCCGGCCTCCAGCCCGACGTAGGCCGGCAGCGGATACAGGGAGCGCGCCAGGAGGAGCCGGGCCTCGGCGTCGTAGTCCCCCGTGCCCACGGGCGGGTCTCCGCCCTCGTCGTAGCCGACGGGTGCCTTCACCCCCACCATGGGCGATACCACCACGGGATGGTCGAGGACCTGGTACTTCAGCCACACCTCCAGGTCTCCCGTGGCCGTCCGCTCGCGGCGCACCAGGCGGTTCTCGCTGGTGAGCCGGCCGGCGCCGAACTGGGAGACCACGGTGAGCCGGGGCAGCAGGCCGTACTCCACGTAGAGAAAGGACTGGACGCTGTCGAAGCGCTCCCCGTCCATGCCCATCCCCGCCCGCCGGCCCATGTCGTTGTAGACCTCCTCGGCACCGTAGAGGATCCCGGAAGCCTTGGCATAGTAGCCCCCGGCCGGCTGGGCCCAGGCGCCGGCGGCGGCCGGTGCCGGCGGCGCGGCGGCCCAGGCGATCCACGTCCCCATGGCGGCAACGGCCAGTGTCGATCTCATCAGCCCCCTCCTCTCCCTCCGGCGACGGAGTCGTACAACGACAGCAGCTTGCCGGACTCCCTCTCCCAGTTGCACTCCGACTCAATCATTTCACGCCCGGCGCGGCCCATGCGTTCCGCCTCCCGCGGGTCGTCGAGCAGCCGCGCGATCGCCCTTGCGTGGTCCCCGGGATCGCCGGGGTCGGCGAGGACCCCCCACTCGCCTCGATCCCGCAGGCTCTCGATCGACGGCAGGGCGCTGGCCACCACGGGCAGACCGCAGGCAAGATACTCGAAGAGCTTGGTCGGCGAGAAGGGGGTCAGGGTCGCCGCCGACCGCTGGCCGGGGATCAGCCCGACGCGGTGGCCGCCGATGAAGGCGCCGAGCTCGTCGTACGGCAGCCGCTCGGTGCGGCAGTCCACGTGGTCCGTCAGGTCATACTCCCGCAGCAGGGTCCGGAACTCGGCCTCGGTGGCGCGGGTCTGGAAGGGGCCGAGGGCGCTCAGCCTCACCCGCGGGTGGCTGCGCCGCACCCGGCGCATGATCTCCAGAAGAAACTGCGCTCCCCGTTCGCGGGACAGGGACCCCACGTGCACGAGGTCGGCTCTCGGCGCCGGTGCCCCCGGCGCCCGCGGGCGGAACCACTCCAGACGCGGGTAGTTGCCGGCGGCGACGAAGGGGCGCCTCCCGAACCGGGCGCCCTGCTCCTCGACGACGCCGACGACGCCGTCCAGGCGGCGCGCCAGCAGCCGCTCGACGGCGTCGACGGCGAGGGACAGGGACCCGCGCACCCGGCGGGGAACCCAGGTCCGCGTGAAGGCCGCCGCCGGGAAGTCCTCATGGACGTCGTAGATCACGCGCCGGCCGAGGGCCTTCAGCAGGCATCCCAGGGGCAGCAACTCGGGGTCGTGGAGATGGTGGATGTCGGCGCCGAGGCGCAGCGCCGCGGCCAGCAGGCGAGCCTGCAGCGCCGACCTGCGCCGGGGGGTGGCCGGGACCGGCAGGGGCAGGACCCGCACGCCCCGGTGCTCCCCGGCCCAGGCGGCGGGTCCGGGCCCGACGACGGTCACCTGGTACCCCGCCTCGGCGAGGCTCACAGCCTCCTTGTAGAAGATGCGCTGGTCGAAGGGATGGTGGACGCTGGTGAGCACGCAGACCCGCCGTCGGGAGGAGGTCACGGTCGCAGGATCTCCCGGGACCGTGGTCCGCAGTTGAAGAGCAGGTCCAGTCCGCACATGCCGGGCTCGAAGCCCGGGAAGCACTGCGGGTACCGCGGATGCTCGAAGCAGGCGTGGCGCACCTCCACCCCCGCCTCCCGCATCACCGCCTCGTCCAGGTACGAGCGCGAGCCCCCGTCCCCCGCCAGGTAGACGTCGCAGGCGCAGGCCGCCGCCATGTCGGCGATCCGCCGGGTCCCTTCCGCCCGCGAGCCCAGCTGCGAGGAGAGCCGCACCTCGGTGCCGATGTCGAGCCGGTCCATCAGCCATCGGAACAGATCCAGGTTCCAGTCCAGCAGGCGCCGGTGGGAGCGCCCGTAGATCTCCTCCAGGGCCCCCTCGTGCTCCTCGAAGTGGGGGGCGCGGCCGTAGTTCCAGCGCAGGCTCTCCATGTGCTTGCGCGGCCATCTGCTCCCTTCTTCCACGACGACGTCACGGACCCTCTGGCCGGCCCGGCCGCGCGTCAGGACCGGTACCGTCAGCCACTGCCACCCGTCCGCGGTGCGGATGCGGTTGCGGTTGGTGTACCCGTGCGTGGAGTACTGCACGTCGTCGGCGAGGACGAAGACGTCGGCCCGGGCGGCCCGGTCCAGCACCCCGAGCCACGGCAGGTAGTTGGGCTGGTGGGCGGCCAGGACCCGGGCCATCAGCGGACCCCGTGAGTATCGAGGGCCTCGCCGAGAGCCTGGACGACCGCGTCCACCTGCTCCGGCGCAAGCCCGTTGTAGAGCGGCAGGGTGAGGGTCCGGCGCAGGACCTCCTCGGCCACCGGACAGTCCCCCTCGCCCGTTCCGAGACGATCCCGGGCCGACGGCTGCAGGTGGCAGGGCGGCCAGTAGAGACTGCCCACGGGCACGTCCCGCTCGCCCAGAGCGGCGGCCACCCGTTCGCGGTCCTCGCCGAGGGTGACGGGGTACTTGTACCAGGCGTGCCGCCCGGCGGGCGGGTCGGCCGCGGGGAACCGCGCGACCTCCCGGCCCAGGGCGTCCACCCCCTCGTCGTAGCGCCGGGCCAGGAGGTCCCGCTCCTGCAGGGTCGGCTCCAGGCGGGCGAGCTGGCGCAGCCCGAGGGCGGTGCTCAGCTCCGGCAGCCGGTAGTTGGCCCCCGGTCGCACCAGCAGCCGGTCGGGCCCGATGCCGTGGCAGCGGAAGCTGCGGGCGAACTCCGCCAGGCCGTCGTCGCCGGTGGTCAGCATCCCCCCCTCGCCGGTGGTCATCACCTTGGTCGGGAAGAACGAAAACGAACCGGCCGTGCCCAGGCTCCCCGCCGGCCGGCCGCCGAGGCGGGCGCCGTGGGCGTGGGCCGCGTCCTCGAGCAGGGGCAGGCCGCGGTCGGCGCAGAAGGCGGCGATCTCGGCCGCGTCGGGAACGATGAGGCCGCCCACGTGCACCACCACCACGGCGCGGGTGCGCGGGCCCACGTGAGGACGGATCTGCTCCAGGCCGCTGGACAGGGAGCCCGGATCGATGTCGGCGAGGATGGGCGTGGCGCCGGCGAGGATCGCCGCGTGGACCGTGGCCATGAAGGTGTTGGTGGTCATCACCACCTCGCCGCCGGCCACCTCCCAGAACCGCAGGGCCACCTCCAGGGGCGCGGTGCCCGAGCTCATGCCCACGGCGTGGCGGACCCCGGCGGCGCGGGCGAACTCCTCCTCGAAGCGCTCGAGGTACGGCCCCTGGGTGAGCACGCCGCTGCGCAGGATCGCCTCGAAGTCGCGCAGGAGCGCGGGCAGGTCCTCCTCGGGCAGGTGAGGGCGCGCCTTGCGCAGGGGGGCCGGCATCCGCGGACGAGGGCTCACGCGGGACCGGTCCGCCGCCGCGGATCGCGGCTCCGGGGGCCGAGTCGGGACCCGGGCTTCGGGAGGGGTCCGGCCGCGAGCCCCGGGCGCCGTCGCGCCGTCCCGGGGACCCGAACGTCGGTACGGGCCGCGGCACGGGCGGGCCGGGACCGGACCGCCCTTCCCACCGGTACGGCGGCGAGCCGGGGCTCCACCAGGGGCCCCGACATCGGTTGTCGGTTCCCGAAACCGGGGTTATACTCGCTCCCATGGGCCAGCGTCCGAGAAACCCCACCCGTTCGGTGCGCATCGGCGACCTGCACATCGGCGCCGGGCACCCCGTGGCCGTGCAGAGCATGGCGGCCACGCGCACCCAGGACATCGACGCCACTCTCCGGCAGGTGCGGCTGCTGGAGGCGGCGGGGGCGGATGTCATCCGCATCGCCGTGGACAGCCGCAAGGACACCGAGGCCCTGGCCGAGATCGCCCGGTCCGCCACCCGGCCTCTGTCCGTCGACCTGCAGGAGAACTACCGGCTGGCCGAGGTCGTGGCCCCCCACGTGCAGAAGATCCGCTACAACCCGGGTCATCTCTACCATCACGAGCGACGACGCCCGGAGCGCGACAAGGTTGCGTACCTGGCCGAGGTGGCCGCCGCCAACGACTGCGCCATGCGAGTCGGCGTGAACTGCGGCTCCGTCGATCCGGCCAAGGTCGACCAGTTTCCGGCGGACGACTCGATCGGCCCCATGCTCGCCTCCGCCCTCGAGCACTGCGAGATGCTCGACTCCATCGGCTTCGAGCGCTACTGCGTCTCCCTCAAGGACTCCGACCCCAACAAGGTCATCGACGCCAACCGCCGCTTCGCCGAACAGCGTCCCGACGTCCCCCTCCACCTCGGCGTCACCGAGGCGGGCATGCCTCCCGACGGCGTCATCAAGACCCGCATCGCCTTCGAGCAACTGCTCTCCGACGGCATCGGCGACACCATCCGCGTCTCCCTCACCCTGCCCTTCGACGACAAGGGCGAGGAGATCGCCACGGGCCGCGGCATCCTCGAGGACATCGAGGCCGGCCGCTTCCGGTCGGTGCCCCGGTACCGCCCCGAGGGCATGAACATCATCTCCTGCCCCTCCTGCTCGCGGGTCGAGAACGAGGCCTTCATCGAGCTGGCCCAGAAGGTCCGGGAAGTCACCGAGTACGCGAAGATGCACTCCATCACCATCGCCGTCATGGGGTGCCGCGTGAACGGTCCGGGAGAGACCGACGACGCCGACCTCGGCCTGTGGTGCGCGCCGACCTTCGTCAACCTGAAGCGCGGCCCCGAACTGGTGGGCCGGTTCGGCTACGACGAGGTCCTCGAGCGGCTGCGGGAACAGGTCGACGACGTGATCACGTCGCGCTGAAGGCCCCGGGTCAACCGACCCCCCACTTCGACAGCTCCGCCCCCAGCGCCTCTCTCCCCTCGTCGTCGAGATCGACCCTCGGCGGCCTCACCCGGCCGCCGCACAGGCCCGCGGCGTCGAGGCCGGCCTTGAGCAGCGCCTCCCCGTAGCGGCCGCGCAGCCTCTCCAGCGGCGCCAGCCGGCGCTGGATCTCCACCATCGCCCCCCAGTCCCGCTGCCGCGCCAGGCGCTCCAGCTCCAGCTCCGGCCCGGGCAGGAAGTTGATGAAGCCCGCGGTGAACCCCTCGATCCCCGCCTGGTAGCGCAGGTGCAGGACCCCCGGGTCGTGGCGCTTGTTGCCGACCCAGACGAAGCGGTCGCCTAGGCGCTGGATCGCGCGGAAGAGAGGATGATCGTCGATGCAGGGGTCCTTGACGCCGATCACGGCGTCGATGGCGGCGAGGCGCTCGAAGAACTCCGCGCTCCAGCCCTGGGTGTTGTACGGGAACAGCCACAGGCCGGGGACGCGCTCGGAGACCAGCCGCAGGTGGTCGAGGACACCGGTCATGTCGTCGGGGACGCGGTTGCGCTCGAAGGGCGGCATGGCCAAGCAGACGCGGGCCCCGGCCGCCTGGTAGCGGCGGGCCAGCTCCACGGCGGCGGCGCTGTTGCCCGGCAGGGTGGGGGTCACCAGAGCGGCGCCGCCGACGGTCTCCAGGGCGACCTCGCCCAGGCGCCCCAGTTCCTCGGCGCTCAGGGCGTCGATCTCCCCCGTGCCGCCGCCGACGTTGATGACGCGCACGCCCTGGTCGACGAGGAACCGCAGGTTGCCGGCGAAACCCTCCCAGTCGACGCTCAGCAGGTCGCCGGCGCGGAACGGCGTGACCGCGTAGGCATGCACCGTCTTCAGCTGTTGGCGCAGTTCCTGCGTCACCGTCCACTCCTTCTGCAGCTCTGTGTGGGAAAGACCGCCCCGTGGGCCTCGCGGATCCGGCCGACCGTCGCTTCGGGCGGAGGTTTTTCGCATAATAGGCGCCCCTTCCAGGACGGTCAACGAAAGGCAGAGGAGAGATGATCACGGGAGAAGTGAGACTGTGGAAACTGACTCGCAAGCAGATCCGCGAGCGCCTGGCGGCGGGTGAGATCGAGGCCGCCATCCTGCCCACGGGCAGCACCGAGCAGCACAACGAGCACCTCGAGATCGAGCACGACACGGCCAGCGCCGTCCACGTGGCGCACCAGGCGGCCCTCGGCCTCTTTCCCAAGGTGGTGGTGGCCACGCCCATCGCCGTGGGCATCTCCGAGCACTGGATGGAGTGGCCGGGCACCCTGACCCTGCGGCCCGAGACGTTCTACGCCGTCGCCTACGACACCTGCGAGAGCCTCGCCCGCCACGGCGTCAAGCGCGTGCTGATCTGCAACGGCCACGCCGGCAACGGCCCGCTGCGCGACCAGGTCGCCGGCTTCAGCGACAAGCTCGGCATCGACGTGCAGTTCCACAGCTACTGGGAGGCGTACTCCCGGGAGTTCGTGGAGCAGCACATGGAGTCGGGCGACTGTCCGGCCCACGCCGCCGAGTTCGAGACCTCCTTCGCCCTCGCCGCCTTCCCCGGCAACGTCCACTGGGAGGGCGTCGACTACGACGCCGAGAGCTTCGACATCCAGCGCGAGGGCTACCGCGACCGCGACGCCCCCTACCACTACGCCGCCCGCGACTTGGCCACCCCCCACAAGGGCCGGGTCATGATCGACGCCGCCGTCGAGTGGGTGGCCGGACGGATGACGGAGATGATGGAGGGCTCGAGATGATGAGGAACCCGGTCCGCGAGGAGCTGGCCGCCGGACGGCCCTCGGTGGGCTCCTGGCTCAACCTGGCCTCGCCCCTGGCGGCGGAGGTCATGGCCGGCGCCGGCTTCCCGTGGCTGTGCGTCGACGCCGAGCACGCCGCCTACGACATGGAGTCGATCGCCCACTCCCTGCGTGCCATCGAGTCGCGCGGGGCCTTCCCCCTGGTGCGCGCCTGGGACCACGACCCGGTCACCGCCGGCCGGCTCCTCGACGCCGGCGCCCGGGGGATCTGCTTCCCCCACGTGAGCAACCCGGAGCAGGCCGAGTCCCTGGCCCGGGCGATGCGCTACCCGCCGCGGGGCACGCGCTCCTCGGGCACCGGCCGCTGCGTCACCCTCGACCCGGCCTACCGGTCGCTGGCCGACGACGACGTGCTCTGCATCCCCCAGATCGAGGACCCCGAGGGCATCGACAAGGCCGAGGCGATCGCCCGCGTCGAGGGCGTCGACATCGGCTTCCTGGGGCCGAGCGACCTCGCCCTGGCCATGGGGGTGGAACCGGGCTGCGACGAGCACGAGGCCGCCCTGCAGCGCTTCCGCGAGGGCTGCGCCCGCGCCGGCACCCCCTCCGGCATCCCCGCGGCGGACGGGGCCGCGGCGAGGCGGCGGATCGCCGAGGGCTTCCTGTTCATCGACCTGGCCAACGACTTCCGCTTCCTGCAGCAGGCGGCGGAGTCGGAGCTGGAAGCCGCCCGAGGCTGAGCCCCGGGGGCGCCGATCCAGCGCCAGAGCCGACCATCGGCCCTGGCCGAAGCGGGTGGTGGATTGCGCGCGAGCGGTCTCGTCGGTGCGCCCCCGGCTGGCCTCACCCACGCGCTCGAAGCTCGCGGCAGCGGCCGGCCGGAGACCAGGGCGTCCTCAGGGTGCGCGCCCAGGCGCAGGCACCGCGGTACGAGAACCCCTTGCACCCGCGGCTGACGTCGGTGGAGCTGGCTGTAGAGATGACGGTCCTCAACTTCGGCTCCCTCAACATCGACCACGTGTACCACGTCGATCACGTGGCGCGGCCGGGGGAGACCCTGGCCGGCCGCGGCTACAGCGTCTTCGCCGGCGGCAAGGGGGCGAACCAGTCGGCGGCCCTGGCCCTGGCCGGGGCGCCGGTGGCCCACGCCGGCCGCGTCGGGCGGGACGGCCGCTGGCTGCTCGAAGGGTTGGCGGCGCTCGGCGTCGACGTGGGCCGCGTCGTCGTGGACGACGACGAACCGACCGGCCACGCCGTGATCCAGGTCGAGGAGGAGAGCGGGGAGAACGCCATCGTCCTCTTCCCGGGGTGCAACCGGCGCATCTCACCGGACCAGGTCCGGACCTGCCTGGACTCTTTCGGTTCCGGGGACATTTTGTTGTTGCAGAATGAGATAAACGACGTACCGAAGATCCTCGTCGAAGCGGAGGGCCGGGGCCTGGGGACGTGTCTGAACCCGGCCCCGTACGGACCGGAGGTGGCCGGCTTTCCCCTGGACCGGGTCGATCTGCTGATCGTCAACCGCACCGAGGCGGCCGGTCTGGCCGGGGACCCGGCCGGCGCGGACGAGACCGCGGCCGAGCAGCTCCTGGACGGCGTGCGGGCGCGGGTGCCGGCCGGCACCGAGATCCTGCTGACCCTGGGCGCCGCGGGCGCCGTCCTCGACGGACCCGCGGGCAGGCTCTCCCATCCCGCCCTGTCGGCCGGCGCCGCGGTAGACACCACCGGCGCCGGCGACACCTTCATCGGCTACTTCCTGGCCGCCCGCCTGGACGGCGGCGGCGACGAGACCTGCCTGCGCCGCGCCGCCGCCGCCGCCGCCCTCTGCGTCACCCGGCCGGGGGCCCGCGACGCCATCCCGCACCGGGACGAGGTCGACTCTTTCCTCGAGGGAGTACCATCGTGAAGATCACCCGCCTGGAGGTGACCCCCATCCGGCCCCGGGGCCTGCTGCTGCGGGTGCACACCGACGAGGGCCTGGTCGGCTGCGGCTCGCCGATGAACTACGAGCACGGACGCACCGTCGAGCGCGCCCTGATGGACATGGCCGACTACCTCGTCGGCCGCGACCCGCGCCGCATCGAGGACCACTGGCAGGCGCTGTTCCGCTCGTCCTACAGCCGCCAGATGCCGATCCTGCTCGCCGCCCTCAGCGGTCTCGACATGGCCTGCCTCGACATCCTCGGCAAGTCCCTCGACGCGCCCGTCTGGAGGCTGCTGGGCGGCCCCGTCCGCGATCGAATCCGGGTCTACTCCGCCGTCGCCGGCCCCTCTCCCGGGGAGTACGCCGCCAACGCCCGGTCGGTCGTGGCGAAGGGGTTCACGGCGGTCAAGATGACCCCCTTCCCGGATCCCGTGCGCTACATCGACACGCCGGCCCTGGTGGATGACGTCGTCGCACGGGTCGCCGCGGTGAGGGAGGCGGTGGGGTCCGGCGTCGACGTGGCCATCGACTTCCACCGCGCCGTGAGCCCGGCCATGGCCCGGATCCTGGTGAAGGAGCTGGAGCCCCTGCGGCCGATGTTCATCGAGGAGCCCACCCACCCGGAGAACGTGGACGCCCTCCTGGAGATCACCCGCTCCACATCGATCCCGATCGCCACCGGCGAGCGCAACACCACCCGCTGGGGCTTCCGGGAGATCTGCGAGAAGAAGGCCGCCGCCGTCCTGCAGCCCGACATCCGCCACTGCGGCGGCATCCTCGAGATGCGCCGGATCGCCGCCTACGCCGAGGTCCACTACATCGCCCTGGCCCCCCACTCGGCCGCCGACGCCGTCGGCGTGGCCGCCTCCCTGCAGGCCATGGCCGCCACCCCCAACTTCCTGATCCAGGAGTTCGGCGGCGGCACCGGCGAGGGGCTGTTCACCGAGCCGCTGCGCTTCGAGGACGGATTCGTGGCCCTGCCCGAGGGACCCGGTCTCGGGATCGAGATCGACCCGGAGGGCCTGGAGGCGCACCGGCTCACCGACTGGCCGCTGCGCGTCATGCGCCGGTCGGCCGAGGATGGTTCGGTGTCGGACTTCTAGTCGGGTCCGCCAGGACCGAAGGTGGTGAGCCGGGTGGGGATCGAACCCACGACCAATGGCTTAAAAGGCCACTGCTCTACCACTGAGCTACCGGCCCTGCCGATGAAGGTGAGCCTCGGCTGAAACCGGGTCAACGCTCCCGGCGGTCGCGGACCGGGCCCGCCTCGGCCCGGGCGAAGAGCCGGGCCCACTCCTTCGATCCGTCGTCCGGGGTGATCTCCAGGCGCGTGCCCTCCATCTGGGCGGGGCCGTTTCCGGAGCCGAACCAGGAGTATCCCTGGGCCGGGCTCGCCATGTGCAGACAGCTGCCGTCGGGCCACACGACGGTGCTCAGCAGCCGGGGTCTGGGCCGCTCGTAGGGCCGGCCCTCGCGCGCGAAGGGTTCGATCTCCGAGTCGGGGACGCGGAAGCGCTCGACGGCCTCCTCGTCGACCTCGACGCCGAGGCCGGGGCCTTCCGGGACCTTGTGGAAACCGCCCACGACCTCGATCGGCTTCTTCAGGAGGTGGTGGCTGTAGAGGTTGAGGCAGGTGATCGCCGGCCAGGTGGCGTGGCTGAGGACGGCTCCCAGGTGGGCGGCCCAGGTCGTCATCAGGCCGTTGCCGACCAGCTGCAGCCAGAACGGCATCTGGGCCTCGGCGGACAGCTCTCCCTGGCGCAGGACCGCGCTCTTGCCGCCCGAGACCACGAAGCCGTCGCAGACCTCCTCGCGGACGCAGGTGATGTACGGAGGCCCCCCGAAGTGCATGGCCACCGGCCGCGAGGTGGCGCGGCGGATCTGGCGGTTGCCGAGCAGGTCGCCCTGCGGGATCGGGCTCTCGAACATGGCCACGTTCCCGAAGGGCTCGAGGCGGCCGATGATGGGGATCGCGGCGGCCGCGTTCTGCCAGGTGGCGTTCGGGTCGAGGTCGAGCTTGAAGTGAGGGGGAACGACCCGGGAGATCGCTTCCACCTGGGCGACGATGTCCCACCAGGGGCGCGGCTTGTTCTTGAAGCTGGTATAGCCCGCGGCCACGGCGTCGGCGGCCTCGGCCGCCCAGTCCTCGGGAGAGGCGTCGATCGACCACCAGCTGATCGGCACCCAGTCGCGCTGGATGGTGCCGAGGAGCCGGTGCACGGGGACCTCCAGGGCCTTGCCCATCAGGTCGAAGACCGCCATCTGCAGGCCGCTGCCGAGACCGTCGTCGTTCATCACCTCGGCGGCGGGCCTCCCCTTGACGCGTTCCACGGCGTCGTCGGAGACCCGGGCCCAGGTGTAGTGCACCACCGTCTCGCCCCAGCCCACGTGGCCGCTGTCGGAGGTGACCTTGCACAGCTCCAGGACCGACCAGTTGTAGACCTCGCGGGCCGTGATCCTCTGCTGGCGCTCGGTGAAAGGCACGTCCACCGTGATCCGCTCGACATCGACGATCTTCATGATCCCACCTCCACGCGGCCGCCGCTCCGGGCCGCGGCATAAGCCGCCTCGACGAAGCGCATCGCCCGCAGGGCGTCGTCGCCGCCGGTGACGAAGGCGCCGCCCATGCGCGCCGCGGCGGCGAAGCGGCGCACGAACTCCCACCCCAGGCCGCCGCCGTACCCGGTCCCCTCCGGCGGCTCGAGGGTGACCACCTCGGGACCGGGCCCCTCGCTGCGCGGTCCCTCGCTGTGGATGTAGAGGGTGTTCTGCCGGCCCACGAAGTCGAAGTGGGGCCAGACGATCTCGCCGAGGTCGCCGCGCAGGGTGATGCCGATGTCCCCGTAGCGCTGGCGCAGCACGTAGCCGGCGTGGAGGTTGCCCACGGCTCCCCCCTGGAGGGTGAAGGAGAGGGCGGCCATGTCCTCCACGTCGATCTCGCGGTTGAAGGTGGCGGTGAAGCCGGAGACCGAGCCGAACTCCTGGCCCGTCAGGTAGCGGACCAGGTCGATGTGGTGGATGGCCAGCCAATGCAGAATGCCGCCGCCGGCCACCTGCTTGCGGAACAGCCAGTGGCCGGGGTTGCGCTGGCGCACCGAGCTGGTGACCATGCGCGCCTCGATCGACTGGACCCGCCCGATGGCCTGCTCCTCCACCACGAGGCGGCGGATGCGGCGCGCCGCCGGCTGCAGGCGGTTGAGGAACCCGGGGGCCCAGATCGTCCCGCCCCGGGCGGCGGCCTCGTTGAGCCGCTCGACGTCAGCGCTGCCGCGCCCGGCGGGCTTCTCGACGATGCACGGAAGCCCCCCGGCCAGCAGCTTCGAGCCGATCTCGGCGGCCTGGTCGTTGCGCACCGACACCAGCGCCGCGTCGGGCCGGAGGGAGGGATGGAGGAGGTCCTCCGGCGAGACGGCCTCGGCCTCCTGCGGGACCTCCGGGCGGGCGACGCCGGGATCGTCCACGTCGCAGACCAGCAGCCGCCCGGCCTCGGGCAGGGTGTGAAGGGTCTCCAGCCAGCCCCGGCTGTGGGGCGCGGTCAGGCCGACCAGGGCCAGGGTCAGGGGGCGGCCGGCTTCGGACTCGGTCATCGGGGGCTCTCCATGGCCACGGGGCGGCCTTCGCGGGAGGAACGGTAGATCGCCTCCAACAGGGCCACCGTGCGCCGGCCCTCCCGGCCGTCGACGCGCACCGGGGTGCCCTTCTCCAGGCAGGAGACGACGTCCTCGACGATGTTGTGCAGCGGGTTGTCCACCGAGGCCATTTTCTCCTCCAGGCCGTCGCCGAAGCAGCGCGCCTCGCCGCTGAGCACGGCGTCGATGAGGACGCCGCCCTCGGTGCCGTGGACCTCGGCGCTGAAGTAGGCGCTCTCGGGAAAGGTGGTGGTGCCGACGATGCCGCCGCGGGCGCCGTTGGCGTAGCGCAGGATCGCCATGCCCACGTCCTCGGTCTCGATGTCGTGATTGAGGACCGCCGCCTCGCCGTAGACCTGCTCGGGATCGCCCATGAACCACACCAGCAGGTCGATGAGGTGCGATCCCTGGTTGGCCAGGGAGCCGCCGCCGTCCATCCGCCAGGTGCCGCGCCAGCCGCCGCCGTGGGCGAAGTAGTCGTCGGAGCGGTACCACTTGAAGCGCACCTCGCCGAGCAGGGGCCGCCCGAGCCAGCCCTCGCGGAGGGCCGCGGCGACGCGGAAGTTGGTGTCCACGTAGCGGCTCTGGTAGTCGACGGCCAGCTGCACGCCGGCGGCGTCGGCCGCCGCGATGAGGCGGTCGCAGGCCTCGGTGGAGACATCCATCGGCTTGGTGGTGACCACGTGCTTGCCGGCCTCGGCGCAGCGCACCCCCAGCTCGCCGTGGAGGCCGCTCGGTGTCATGACCATGACCGCGTCCACGTCGCCGCGGCCGAGGACGTCGTCGAGATCGGTGACGGCGTCGCAGGACAGCTCCTCGCCGACCTCGCGGGCCAGCTCTTCGCGGAGGTCGCAGACGCAGCGCAGCTCGGCGCCCGCCGTCTCGTGGATCAGGCGGGCGCGGCCGCGCCCCATGCCGAGGCCGACGACGGCGAAGCCCGGCATCAGAGGACTCCGCCCTTGAAGAACCGGGCCACGTGGTCGCGGCCGCGGATCAGCCCCTCCTGCTGCAGCAGGGGCGTGTCCCAGAAGTGGTGGTCCTCCAGCTCGACGCTGAGGACGCCGTCGTAGCCGATCTCCTGCAGGCGGCGCACCACGACCTGCCAGTCCACCACGCCTTCGCCGGGGATCGTGTAGCGCCACCAGCCCTCGCCGAAGCCGTAGGTGCGCGAGTAGCTCTCGCCGAGGATGCCGCTCTCGTAGAGCTTCTCGGGCAGGATCTCCGTGTCCTTCAGGTGCACGTGGTGGACGCGGTCGCTGAACTCGTGGAGCAGGCGCAGGTGGTCGATCCGCAGGCGGACGAAGTGGGAGGGGTCGTAGCAGATCCCCAGGTTGGGGGACGGTACGGCCGCGAAGATGCGGCGCAGGCTCTCCGGGGTGCAGCCCAGGTTGCCGTACCAGGGAGCGCCCCCGGGCCACGGCTCGATGGCGATCTTCACCCCCACCTTCTCGGCGTGCTTCACCACCTTGGGGTAGACCTTCTCGAAGATCTCGAAGGTCTCGGCCCGGCTCTGCGTCGGCTCCGCCGGCGCCAGTACCGTGAAGCACGTCGTGCCGCCGTGGCGGGCGATGGCGGTCAGGTCCCTCTTGAGGGCGTTCAGGGCCTTGCGGCGCTGCGCCGCGTCGTTGGACAGCAGGCCCCCGCCGCGGACGTCGCAGGTGCCGATGGTCAGGTTCAGCTCCTCGCAGGTCCTCGCCATCTGCGCCGTCAGGGGCGGCGTGTCGACGGCGTCGAAGCCGTTCTCGGCGAGCCACTTGCAGTAGCCGTCGAAGCCGAGGTCCCGGGCGAATCCCGGCAGTCGCGTCCCGATCTTCATTCCTCTCCTCCCCCCTTGAAGCGGCAGGCAACGGTGAGAGACGGCGGCAAACGTGTCAAGCGGTCTCGCCGCCGCAAGGGAGGGCTCATATCCTTGTTCACGAGCCCCCTCGCGCCGGCCGGCGCATGCACGGGCGACGCCACCTTCCCCGAGAATCGAAAGGACCGACCCCGCCATGAATCTCGTCACCAGCGGTGACCGGGATCGCCGCGTCTTCGTCGGCGACCTGTCGCGCAAGGAGTTCCGCCAGCGCCTGGAAGCCGGCACCCTGGAGGCGGCGATCGTCCCCACCGCCGCCACCGAGCAGCACAACGAGCACATCGAGATGATCCACGACAGCCTGCACGCCACCTGGATGGCCGAGCAGGCCGCCCTGCGGCTCTACCCGCGGGCGGTGGTCACCTCGCCCGTCTGCGTCGGCGTTTCCGAGCACTGGATGGCCCACCGCGGCACCCTGACGGTGCGCCCCGAGATCTTCTGCGAGTACGTCTTCGACATCTGCCACTCCATGACCCGCGCCGGCGTGCGCAACGTGCTCATCCTCAACGGCCACGGCGGCAACGTGAAACCCCTGATGCGCCGCATCGACGAGTACCGCGACCGCCTCGGCGCCGAGGTGAACCTGAGGTTCCAGTCGTACTGGGACGTGTACGACCCCGCCCTCGTGAGCGCCACCATGGACCACCAGCGCCTGCCGGGGCACGCCGACGAGTTCGAGACCTCCACCATGCTCGTGCTGGCGCCCGAGCGCGTTCACGCCGACGACATCGAGGACGAGGCTTCGAGGGTTGCGAGCCGCGAGAAGGGAGAGAAGCTGCTGGAGCCCGCCGTGGCCGGGGTGGCCCGCGTCCTGGAACGGATGATCGCCGGCGAGGAGGTGGACCAGCCGCCGGTGACCTTCCGCGCCGGCGGCCGCACCCACATGATCACCAACGAGCCGGTCTGACCTGCGGCGGCCTCAGGGCCGCAGCACGACCCCGAGAGCGCCCTGGGGGCGCTCCACCAGCTCGTCGACGGCGGCCGCGATCTGGTCGAGCCCGAAGCGGTGGGTGATCAGCGGTTCCACCCGCAGCCGGCCGTCGGCCATGGCCCGCAGGCACTCGGCCAGGTTGCGCCGCGTCGGCCACTCGACGAAGACCGGCGGATAGGCGCCGCCGTGCTCGTACTCCTCGTCGTGGTAGCCGGGGCCGGTGCGCGCGGCGCTGCGCACGTCGACGTTGCCCAGGGCGGCGGCGAAGCCGTGGCTGACGCGGGCCCCGCCGACGATGACGATGCGGCCCATGCGGTGGGTGTCCGGGGCGCGCTTGAGGGTGGCGGCGATGCGCTCGAAGGCGCCGGTGCCGTCGCCGCCGAAGGCGATGACGCCGAAGTCGATGCCGTAGCCGCCCGTGAACTCCGCCGCCAGGCCCTCCAGGTCGTCCTCCTCGCCGGAGACCGCCTCGAGGCCCAGCTCCCGCGCCAGCCGCCGGCGCAGCTCGAAGCGGTCCGCGCCCATCATGTGACACCCGGAGAGCTGTCCGAAGCGGGCCGTGAGCTGGCCCACCAGGCCGAGACCCATCACCAGGCCGTTCTCGCCGAAGACCGGGGCCGCGCGGCGGATGGCGTGCAGGGCGGTGGCCGCCAGGTGGGCGAAGGCGGCGGCCTCGAAGCTCACATCCCCGGGGATCGGCACGCTGAGATGGACGGGCACGTGGCAGCGGTCGGCGTGCAGGGCGTAGCCGCCTCCCATGCAGGCGATCCGGTCCCCCGCGGCGTACCCCTCCACCCCTTCCCCGACCGCGGTGACGATCCCGGCGTTGGCGTACCCGAAGGGCCTGGGCGGCTGCTCCGGCCGCGGTTCCCGCCGCGTCGCCGGCACCCGGCCGACCTCCGAGCCCGGGCTGATCAGGGAGGCCCGCACCTCCACCTCGACCCGTCCGGCGGGCGGCGCCCCCAGCTCCTCCTCGATCAGCACGCCCTGGCCGAGCCCGTCGATGCAGGCGACTCTGCGGTTCATGGGGTCAGATGTTCGACTTGGACTGCCCGCCATCGACGTTGAGGCAGGCTCCCGTCACCCAGCTCGCCCGCCCGGAGGCCAGGAAGACCACGACGTCGGCGACCTCCTCCGGCGTGCCGAAGCGGCCGAAGGGGATGTTCTCCTCCACGAAGCGGCCGATCCCCTCGGGGTCCGCCTTCTGGCGGCGCTCCCAGCTGCCCCCCGGGAAGACGATCGACCCCGGGGCGACGCTGTTGACGCGCACCCCCTTGGGCGCCGCCTCGCGGGCGAGGTTGGCCGTCATGCTGATCATCGCCGCCTTGGCGGCGTTGTAGCTCACCGGCCCGCCGGTCTCCCGCCCGAAGATGGAGGAGACGTTGACGATGCTGCCCCCGCCCTGCTCCAGAGCGGCGAAGGCGGCCCGGGAGACGCGCACGGCGGAGAAGAAGCTCAGGTTGAAGACGTGGAGCCACTCGTCGTCGGTGATCTCGGCGAAGGGGGTCCACACCGACCCGCCGACGTTGTTCACCAGGACGTCGACGCCATCGAAGCGGGCCACGGCGGTGTCGACGAACCCCCCGGCGTCCTCGGTGCGCGCCATGTCGCCGACGTAGTGGGCCACGTCCGCGGCGCCGGCCGCGGCCACCGCCTCGGCCGCGGCCGTCAGGGTCTCCTCGGTGCGGCCGCTGAGGCAGAGCCTGGCCCCCTCGGCGGCGAAGGCGAGGGCGATGCGGTGGCCGATGCCCCGGCTGGCGCCGCTCACCAGCACCGACTTGCCCTCGAGTCCCAGATCCATGTTCCGTCCCTCTCGTGATGGCCTCAACCGTGGGGCTGCAGGGCCCCCGGGTTGACCGTGAAGAGCGCCGTCACGTACACGGCGCAGAGTACCAGCAGAACGATCCCCTTCCAGCGCTCGAAGCGGTGCCCGATCCGCATCAGGCCCAGCATGGTGAAGACGATGACGAGCATGGCGGGGAACATGAAGTGGATCACGTCCTCTTCGACGACGAGGTCGTTCACCACCGCCGAGGCCCCGGCGATCCAGCAGATGTTGAGGATGTCCGCCCCGAGGATGTTGCCCACCGCCAGGCTCCCCTGCCGCTTGCGCGCCGCCGCGATGCAGGTGGCGACCTCGGGGATCGACGTCCCCAGGGCGACGACGAGGAGGGCGATGATGACGTCCGAGACGCCCATGGCGACGGCCAGGACGGGCGCCGCGACGACGATCCCCTCGCTGCTGACGAGCACCCCGGCCAGTCCGATCACGAGCAGCAGCAGCAGGCGCGGCCAGGAGCGGGGAGGCTCGCTCAGGTCCACCTCCTCCTCGCTCACCGGATGGCCGCGGCGCTCCAGGTAGGCGTACACGAGGTAGGCGAAGAACCCGAGGACCAGGATGCCCCCCTCCCAGCGCACCAGGTCGCCGTCGGCGGACATCCAGTAGGCCCCGAGATGGGCGGCGATGAGGAAGATGGCGGCCGAGCGCAGGACGATGCGGTCGATCATCACCACCACCGGCGAGAACAGGGCGACCATGGGCAGGGCCAGGCCGTCGTCGTAGATCACCGAGCCGACGGCGTTGCCGAGGGCGATCTCGGCGCGGCCCTCGAGAGCCGCGCGCACCGAGACGGCCAGCTCCGGGGAGGTGGTGCCGAGGCTGACCACGGCGATGCCGATGAGGATCGGCGGCACCCGCAGGCGCCGGGCCATGTCGGCGGCCCCGTCGACCATCCAGTCGGCGCACTTCACCAGGACGGCGAAGCAGGCCGCCATCAGGACCAGCGCACCCCATACTCCCTGTGATGCGAGCCACTCCATTCGACCTCTTTCGGTGGGGGAAGGGGCGCTGAACCTACCCCGCCCCCCACAGGGTGTCAAGAATCCGCAAAAGGAATAATTATTATTGTCCAAGGCATAATTATTCCATAGTTTTCCCGCCTGATCCTTCCCCCCGAGACCGGAGTTGCGGCAACCCATGAACCTCCAGGATCTGAACGGAAGCCGTCTCCTCATGGCGGCCTCCGGCGGCCTCGACAGCTGCACCATCACCCATTGGCTCACCCGGCACGGCGTCGAGGTGGTAGCCTACACGGCCGACCTCGGCCAGCCCGACGAGGAGGACATGGACGACGTCGGCGAGCGCATGCTCGCCTGCGGCGCCCGGGAGATGATCCTCGCCGACCTGCGGCCCGAGATCGCCGAAGCCGGGTTCCAGCTGCTGCGCTGCGGCGCCCGCTACGAGGGGGGCTACTGGAACACCACCGGCATCGCCCGCCACGTCGTCGTCGCCGGCATGGTCCCCGAGATGGAGCGCCGCGGCATCGCCCTGCTCTCCCACGGCGCCACGGGCCGCGGCAACGACCAGGTGCGGTTCGAGCTGGCGGCGCAGATGCTCAGCCCCGGCCTCCGCGTCTACGCCCCGTGGCGGGACCCCGCCTTCCTCGAGGCCTTCGGCGGCCGCAGGGAGATGATCGAGTACTGCCAGGCCCACGGACTGCCGGTGAAGGCCACCCTCGAGAAGCCGTACTCCACCGACGCCAACGTCCTCGGCCTGACCCACGAGGCCGGGGAGCTGGAGTCCCTGGAGGCGTCGCCGGCCCTCGTGGAGCCGGGCATGGGCGTCTTCCCCGCCCGGGCACCGGAGGAGGCGCGCTGCGTCGAGGTCCGCTTCGAGGAGGGACGTCCCGTCGCCCTCGACGGACAGGCCCTGGAAGGGTTCGAGATGATGCGGGCGGCCAACGAGATCGCCGGCGCCCACGGCGTCGGCATCGGACTGCACGCGGTGGAGAACCGCTTCGTCGGCCTCAAGTCACGGGGCGTGTACGAGGCCCCCGGCCTCGAGCTGTTGGGCCAGTGCTACGAGTACCTCCTGCAGCTGGTCCTCGACCGGCGCAGCCGCCGCTGCCACGCCCAGGTGAGCGGGTGGATCGCCGAGCAGGTCTACCAGGGCTACTGGTTCGACACGGCGACGCAGGCCTGCCGCGCCTTCGTCGATCACCTGGCGCGGCTGGCCACGGGCACGATCCGCGTCAGCCTCTACAAGGGGACGGTGCAGTTCGCCTCGGCCGCCGACGTGCCCCACTCCCTCTACCGCGAGGACGCCGCCTCCATGGAGGCGGTGGGCGACTTCGACCACCGCGACTCGACCGGTTTCCTCGGCGTCCTCGGCGTCAGCGCCCGCATCCTCAGCCAGGCGGACCAGATCGAGCGCTGACGGTCAGACCGCCTCGGCCACCCAGACCTGCTCGCCGTGGCCGGGGTACGGCCGCCCGTCGAAGCCGCCCCAGAGCGCCACCGGCCGGAATCCGGCCGCCTCCAGGAGCCACTCCATCTCGTAGCGGAAGGTGTAGCGCAGCACCAGCTCGCCGCGCTCGGTGCAGGCGACCCCGCCGTCGGCGCCGAGACTCTGGAAGTGGAACTCCTGCCGCAGGAGCTGCTCGGCCAGGTCGTACTCCCGCCGGTAGCGGACGCGGACCGTCCTCCCCTCCCGGTCGGTGAACTCCGTGTCCACGGGAAGCTGGTCGACGGCGGTCTCCGGCGGCGGCCCCCGGCTCACCACGGCCTCCAGGTCGAGGGTGGGATCGAACTGGTTGAGGGCCAGGCGGCCGCCGGGTTGCAGCAAGTCGTGGAATCCTGCGAGGGCGGCGAACTGGTCGGCAGGCGTGAGCAGGTGCTGGAAGGTGCGGTACGGCAGGCTGACGAGCCGGAAGGGGCCGGACAGCTCCGGCGGGTCCCGCATGTCCCCCTGGAGCAGGGTGAGGCGCGCGGCGGCTTCGGGGGACAGGGCCGCGGCCCCGGCCCGGGCGGCGGCCAGCATCTCGGGAGAGACCTCGAGACCGGTGGCCGCGAGGCCGGCGGCGGCCACCGGGAAGAGGGTGCGGCCGGTGCCGCAGCCCGGCTCCAGGACCGGCCCCCCGCACTCGACGGCGAGGGCCCGGTAGAACTCGACCTCGCCGGGCAGGCCGGTGTCGTAGCGGTCGTAGTGCCGGGCCAGCGGCCCGGAGTACCCGCCTCCTGCGGCGTCCCCGCTCAGAGAAGGTCCTCCACGACGGCGCGCTCCTCTAGGAGCTCGTCCTCGGTGGCCTTGATCCTGCCGCGGGCGAACTCGCTCAGCTCCAGGCCCTGCACGACCTCGATGCCTCCGCGGCCGTCGGAGCGCACCGGGAAAGAGAACACCAGGCCCTCGTCGATGCCGTAGCTGCCCGTGGAGGCAACCGCCGCCGAGAAGAACTCGCCCTCGGGAGTGGCCTGAAGGACGCTGCGCACGTGATCGAGGGCGGCGTTGGCCGCCGAGGCGGCACTCGACAGGCCGCGGGCGGCGATCACCTCGGCGCCGCGCTGCTGCACGGTCTGGATGAAATCGCCCTGGAGCCAGCCCACGTGGCCGATGACCTCGGTGCACGGGCGCCCGCGGACCCTCGCGTTCTCCGCGTCGGGGTACTGGGTGGCGGAGTGGTTCCCCCAGATCGCCACGTTCGTCACCTCGGCCACCGGGACCCCCGCCTTGATCGCCAGCTGGGCCTGGGCCCGGTTCTGGTCGAGGCGGGTCATGGCGTGGAAGCGCTCCTTCGGGATTCCGCCCCGCACCCCGTGATGCATGGCGATGAGGCAGTTCGTATTGGCCGGGTTGCCGACGACGAGGACCCGCACGTCGGAGGCGGCGCGGGCCAGGGCCTGGCCCTGGCCGACGAAGATCGGACCGTTCTCACGGATCAGGTCGCCGCGCTCCATGCCCTTGCCGCGCGGCTTGGAGCCGATCAGCAGCCCCCAGTTGACCCCGTCGAAGGCCTCCCTGGCATCGTCGGTGACGCGGATGTCGTCGAGGAGCGGGAAGGCGCAGTCCTGCAGCTCCATCACCACGCCTTCGAGGGCGGGCAGGGCCGGGGTGATCTCGAGCAGGTGCAGGGCCACGCGCGTGTCGTGGCCGAAGACCTCCCCCGAGGCCAGGCGGGGAAGGATGGCGTATCCGATCTGTCCGGCGGCGCCGGTGACGGCAACGCGTACGGTGCGTGGCATGCGGTGCGAGCTCCTGTCGTGGTTGGGGCGCGGCCTTCCGGCGGGCCGGGAACCGCGCCGGGGGGCTGCCGGGAGGGGGGACAGAAAATCCGCCCAGTCCCATCCGCAGGCAAGGAGGCGCCCGCCGCTATCGGCTGCCGGGGGCCCTGCCTATACTGTGGCCCAACCCTGGCGAAAGGACGAGACCCCACCATGGCGCCACCTTCCCTTCTGCTGTGCGGCGGGCACGTGATCGACCCGCGCAACGGCGTCGACGGCCCGGCCGACGTGGCCGTCGTCGACGGCCTGATCCATGCCGTGGGACCCGGCCTCGGCTTCGAGGCCGACAAGAGAGTCGACGTGAGCGGCCTCTGCGTCACCCCGGGGCTGATCGACATCCACGTGCACGTGTACGGCGGCTACGGGGGATGGATGTTCCCCGACCCCCACTCCCTGCCCAACGGCGTGACCACCGTCGTCGACACCGGCGGCTCCGGGTGGCAGGACCTCGACGACTTCGTGGCCACCATCATCCAACCCGCCTCCACCCGGGTCCTGGCCCTCGTCAACATCGTCGGCGCCGGCATGACGGGCGCCCCCGAGCAGGATGTCCGCGAGATGGAGCCCGGGCCCTGCGCCGAGGCCGTGCGCCGCCATGCCGAGCACTGCGTGGGCACCAAGTCCGCCCACTTCGGGGGCCCCGGGTGGGAGTCGGCGGGCGGCGCCATCGAGGCCGCCCGGCTCTCCGACTCGATCGCCATGATCGACTTCGCCCCCCAGCCGACGCGCAGCTACCGGGAGCTGCTCGAGCGCATGAGCCCGGGCGACATCCACACCCACCTCTACGCCGCCCACATCCCCCTCCTCGACGACGAGTCCCGGGTCAACGGCTACGTGAGAGAGGCGCGCGAGCGCGGCGTCCTCTTCGACACCGGCCACGGCAACGGCAGCTTCTGGTTCCGCATCGCCGTGGCCGCCATGGAACAGGGCTTCCCGCCCGACACGATCAGCACCGACCTGCACAAGGCCAGCCGCATGCTGCCCAACGCCACCATGCCGGTGACCATGTCCAAGTACCTCGCCCTCGGCATGCCGCTGCAGGAGGTGGTGGACCGCTCCACGCAGAAGGCGGCCGAAGCGATCCGCCGCCCCGAACTGGGCCATCTGACGCCGGGCTCCGAGGCCGACCTGGCCGTCTTCGCCGTGCACGAGGGCGATTTCGGGTTCGTCGACTCGGGCCGGGCGCGCATGGACGGCCGCCACAGGCTGGAGTGCGAGCTCACCCTGCGGGCCGGGCGGATCGTGTGGGATCTCAACGGCCGCAGCCGCCCCTCCTGGGACGATCTCGGCGACTACCGCAGCTCGGAGCAGGACCACCCCTGACGTGTTGACAGATCGGTGAGGCGGGGCGAGGTTTGCGTGCTCGCCCGGCCCCGGGCGAGCGGTCCATCGGGGGGAGATACCCAAGCGGTCAACGGGGGCAGACTGTAAATCTGCTGGCGTACGCCTTCGCAGGTTCGAATCCTGCTCTCCCCACCACTTCTCCTGCTGCACCCACTCCGAAGACAGCACCCCGCCGGCGGGCGTCGGCTCACCTCCGCAGGTGGCCGCGGATCGCCTCCAGGCGCTCCTGGTGGGCGCCGCGGTCGCGCTGCCACGCCTCCAGCAGGAAAGCCAGCAGGACGAGGAGCACGGCCGCCGAGCCGCCGGCGGCGGCGGTGAGCAGGGCCCTGCGGGGGGCGCTGCGCGCCCTGGGCGGCGTCGCCGGGTCCAGTACCTGCAGGGTCGGGGTGTCGCGCGCCTCGCGGACCTTGGCCTCCTCGAGCTGGGCCCCGAGAAAGAGCAGGACCTCCTCGCGCATCTTCACCTGCAGGGTCAGGGCGGCGTAGTCCTGCATCAGCCCGGGCAGCTCCTTCAGGGGCGGGCCCAGGGGACGCCCGGAAGCGCCGGGAGCGCCGCCGCCCATCCGGCGCGAGAGGTCGCCCACCAGCGCCCGCAGCTGCCGGTCGAGCTCCTCCACCCTCATGGCCAGGGCCTGGCGGTCGGCGTGGTCGGGGGCCACCTGCCGCGAGAGGACGCCGAGCTCGACCTGCTTCAGGGAGAGCTCGAAGGCGAGGCCCTTGGCCACGTCGACGGCGGCGGCGGTCTGCGCCTCGATGTCGACCACCCCGTGGGCGTCCTGGAAGTCGCGCAGGCGCGACGCGTCGGCGCCCAGCTCCTCGCGCGTGCTGCGCACCCGGCCCTCGAGGAACCCGCGCAGGGAGGACGCCTGCCGCTGCCGGTACTCGCGGTTGAGGCTGTCGAGGAGGGCGGCCAGGGTGTTGGCCAGGTCCGCCGCCAGCTCCGGCGTTGCCGCCGTCGCCCGCAGGACCAGGCTGCCGTCGTCGCCGAGCTCCGACTCCAGCGCCTCCGACAGCCACTCGACGGCGGCGTCCCGGTGCGGGGCCGCGTAGACGCGCACCAGCTCGTGGCGGTCGACGGCCAGGCCGAGGAGCCGGCGGCTCTCCAGCAGGGTGAGGAGCCGCTCCGAGGGGATCGGCAGGCCCACCAGTCCGGCCAGCCCCAGGGGCAGACCGCCGCCCCCCGGCAGCAGGGAGCGGCCGATCCCCACGGCCTCCTCCTCCGGGGGCAGCAGGCTGGTGCGCGCCGTCCAGCGCTCGGGCAGAAGCAGACTGACTCCGGCTGCGGCGGCCGTCGCCGCCAGGGTGCCGGCGATCAGCAGGCGCCGCCACTTCACCAGGACCAGCAAGTAGTCGAGGAGGTTGCGCTGCTCCATGCTCAGTTGCTCAGGGTCACGAACAGCAGCAGCACGGTGGCCACCTGGCTGGCGACCTGGATCCCCTGGGTGAAGAGGAGCCAGTAGTCCCGCGCCGGCTGCTCCTTGACCCAGATCCGGTCCCCCGGCTCGATCCGCTCCACGTCCTCCGCGTCCATCCGCTCCCCGGTGCGCGCCTTGATGACCTCCACGTCTCCCGAGGCCTGCCAGCCGAAGCCGCCGGCGCGGGCGATGTAGTCGGTGACGGTGTAGCTCTCGACGTAGGGCACGGCCCCCGGAAAGGCCGCCTGCCCGGAGACCAGCACCGTCCTCCGGGAGGCCGGGATGGTGATCACGTCCCCCCGGCGGACGAGGATGTTCTGGGACTCGTCGCCCTCCTGGAAGAGAGCCACGAAGTCGACCACCATCTGCCCCTTCTTCTCGCGGCTCTTCATGTTGAAGTAGCTCTTCTCCTCCTTGTCCCAGGCCTCGGGGGGGATGGCCAGGATGCGCTGGAACTCCGGGTCGCCCCGGTCGACCTCCTGCAGGCGGCGCACGACACGGGCCTCCGGCAGGGAGGCCTCCTGGGTGAACCCGCCGGCCCACTCGATGACCTGCACCAGCGGCACCCCCTCCTCCCCGACGATGTAGGGACCCGGCCTCGTCACCTCGCCCGTCACGGTGGCGGTGGACTCCTGGAGGTAGCCCTGGCGCATGCGCGCCACCAGCCAGTCCCCGGGCTGCAGGGCCAGGTCGGCGGCCGGATCGCCGGCCAGGGCCGCTTGCAGATCGACCGGCCGGGCGGCCTGGCGCCGGCCGTCGTCGTGGAACCGGAAGAGGAAGACTCCCTGCGGATCGATGTTGGGCGCCGGCCCCATGGACAAGGTCGCCAGGTCGCTGATCCGGTCCCCCTGCACGAACTCGACGATCCTCGGGTTGACCCAGGCCTCCATGGTGCGCACCGGGTGCTGCCGGGAGGGCACGACGATGATGTCCCCGTCCTCGACGAAGGGGTTGTACCGCGACATACCCGTGAGCTCGTAGAAGTCGAGGTCGACCCGCCTCGACTCGATCCGGGCGAAGACCTCCAGGTCCCCGGACCGGGCCCAGGCCTGCAGCTGCCGCCGCCGCTCCGGCGTCTGGCCGTGGGTGCGGATCAGCTGGATGTTGCGCCTGGAGCCGTCGTCGAGGAGGCCCTTCACCTGGCGGAGGACGGCATCGACCCGCAGCACGCCGTTGGCGACGGTGACGCCGGGCTCCTCCACGAGTCCGGTGACGGTCACCGGGAAGCGCCGCAGGGCGCTCAGCTCGGCCGTGATCCGGCCGTCGATGAAGTTGGCGCGGTAGGCGCTGTCCAGGGCGGCGCGGACCTCGCGCAGCCGGCGCGCCCCCACCTGGACGCGGCCCATCCGCGGGATGAACAGGCCGCCCTCTGCCAGGACCCGGACCTCCGCCGGGGCCTCCGCCTCGGGCATGCGGACCAGGAACCGGTCGCCGGGGCCCACGAGATACTCGCCGCTGCGCAGGACCTCCTCGTACGCGTCGATCCCGATCACCGGCTCGGGCAGGGGCTCCTCGGGCTCCTCCGGCTCCTCCACCTGCACCTCCGCGCCCTCGCCGGCGGGGATGCGGATCGTCATCGCCTCCTGGCCGGGGGCCGGCCCCGGGGCGATGGCGAGGGCCGCGAAGGACAGCCACCAGGGAATCCAAGTGCGGTTGCAGCCGTTCATGCCGTCACTCCTGCCGCTCTTCGGCCCGCAGGCCTTCCGTGTCCACGGCCAGGCTCAGCGCCCGGGAGCCGACACCCGCCTCCGCCCAGGCCGCCTCCATGGCGGCTCCCACCCCTTCCTGCGCGCCCTCGGGCACGAAGGCCAGGACCGACGGGCCGGCGCCGCTGAGGGCGGCTCCGAAGGCGCCGGCACCGAGGGCCGCGGAGCGCACCTCCGCCAGCCCCGGCACCCGGCCGCTGCGGTAGGGCTCGTGGAGTCGCTCGTCCTCCATGCCGGGCCCCAGCAGGTCGAGGCGCCCCGTGGCCAGGGCCGCCGCCACCAGGCTGGCCCGGGCGGCGGCGTTCACCGCGTCGGCCCGGGGAACGGCGGCCGGCAGGGACCGGCGGGAGTCGGCCGTGGGCAGCTCGAACTCCGGAACGGCCACGACCACCGCCAGGCCGCCCGGCGGATCGAAGCGCGTGCACGCGAGGCCGGGACCGGCCCCGGAAACAATGGTGAAGCCCCCCTGCATGCAGGGCGCGACGTTGTCGGCGTGCCCCTCCGACGCCAGGCCGTAGTCGAGGAGCCAGTGGGCGTCCACGCGGCCGGCGCAGAGCACCTGCCCCGCCGCGGCGCCGGCCACCACGGCGGCGGCGCTGCTGCCGAGTCCGCGCGCCAGGGGGATCTCGTTCGCCGAGCGCAGGCGCAGGTCCGGCCCTTCGTAACCCCCGGCCCGGAGGGCGGCGCGCAGGGCCCTGACGACGGCGTTGTCCTCCCCCGTCGGCAGATCGGCCGCACCCTCTCCCTCGAGGGCGGCGGTGATGGCCGCCGGGCGGCTGCGGGATTGCAGCCGTTGCACGGTCAGGTCGAGATACAGCCCCAGGGCCAGGCCGAAGGCGTCGAGCCCCGGCCCGAGGTTGGCGCTGGTGGCCGGCACGCGGATGCGGATCTCTGACACCCGGTCCCCGTCAGGCCGCCTCGGCCCGGGAGCCCACCGCGTCGGCCACCGCCGCGGCGACGGCGTCGGCGACGGCGAAACCGCGCTCCGTCAGCCGCAGGCGCCGGCCCTCGAGGGTGGCGTGCCCGTGGGCGCGCAGCCCCGGCCACAGGGCCGAGGAGGCGAGCCTGCGGCTCTCCTCCGCCTCGAGCTCGACGCCGGCGCAGGTCCGCAGCCCGAGCCACAGCCGGTCGCGGCGGCGGAGTTCCTCGTCCGGCGGCTCCTCCCCGGCGCGGGCGCTGCCCCGGGACTCCATCCGCCGCAGGTAGTCGTCGAAGTCGGAGGTGTTCCAGAACCGCCGGCCGTCGAGGAAGCTGTGGGCCGACACCCCCACGCCGAGGTAGTCGCCTCCCGTCCAGCCGTCCCAGTTGTGGGCGCAGCGGTGCCCGGGACGCGCGAAGTTGGAGATCTCGTAGTGCTCGTAGCCGGCGGCGGTGAAGCTCTCCACGGCGTGGAGCCAGGCCTCCTCGTCCTCGGCCTCGCCGACTTCCGGCAGGTCTCCTGTGGCCCGGCGCCGGGCGAAGGCCGTGCCCTCCTCCACGGTCAGGGCGTAGGTGGAGAGGTGGTCCGGGGCCAGGGCGATGGCCCGCCTGACGGTATGCTCCCAGTCGGCGGCAGCGGCCCCGGGGATGCTGAAGATGAGGTCCAGGCTGACGCTGTCGAAGCCGGCGCCGCGGGCGATGCCGCAGGCGCGCTCGGCCTCGGCGGCGTCGTGGGCGCGGCCCAGCCGGCGCAGGCTGCTGTCGCGCAGGGACTGCACGCCGAGGCTCAGCCGGGTGACCCCCGCGCTCCGGAGGTCCCGGAAGCGGCCGGCCTCCGCCGTGGAGGGGTTGGCCTCGCAGGTCACCTCGGCGCCGCGGCGCAGGCCCAGGAAGCGGTCGGCGGTCTCGAGGATCCCACCCAGGAGGCGCGGCTCCAGGCGGCTGGGGGTGCCGCCCCCGAAGAACACGGTATCGAGCCCTCCGCGGTCCCCCAGGCGGGCCCAGGTCTCGATCTCGCCGCACAGGCGCTCGACGTAGAGGCCCTCCTCGGCCCGCCGCCCGGTGACCACCGAGAAGGCGCAGTACGGGCACCGCTGCGGGCAGAAGGGGACGTGGACGTAGAGGCCGAAGGGCCGCCGGGGGGATGCCGTCATCGCGCCGCCGCCCCGAGCCGGCCCCAGCGCAGGCGGCCGGGCAGGCTCGCCAGGCGGGCCAGCAGGCGCCCCTCCTGGCCCGCGGGCTCGGCCGAGAACCAGACGGCCAGGGGCCGGCCGATGACGTCGGCCACCGGCAGGAACCCCCACTGCCGGCTGTCGCGGCTGTGATCGCGGTTGTCGCCCATTACGAAGAGGTGGCCCGGCGGCACCCGCTCCGGGCCCAGGTTGTCCCGGCGGCTGCCGCGGCCGGACAGGATGCGGGGGTCGAGGTGCTTGGACCGGGGCGGGTCGGGGAACCGCTCGCCGTCGACGAAGACCGCCTTGTCCCTGATCTCGACGCTCTGACCGGCCACGGCGACACAACGCTGCAGGTAGGTCCGGTACGGCTCCCCCGGGACGCGGAAGAGGACGAGATCGCCGGGCGACGGCTCGCCGAGGGCGGGCAGGGCGCCGACGACGGGGACGGGTATGCCGTAGGTCACCCTCTCGAAGAGCAGGCGGTCCCCGGGCAGCAGGGTGTCCTCCATGCCCCCGGTCCGCACCGCATGCCCTCCCAGGAAGAGGGTGTTCACCACCACCAGGCCAAGGCCGGCCAGGACCAGGGTCCGGAGGAGGGAACGCCGGCGGGAACGGGACCCGGTCGATCTCCGGCGCCGGGTGCGCGAGGACTTCCTCTTCGCCATGGCCGTGCCCGGCCGTCTATTCCTCGATCTGCAGGGCCGCCAGGAAGGCTTCCTGGGGGATCTCCACGCTGCCCACCTGCTTCATCCGCTTCTTGCCCTCCTTCTGCCGTTCCAGGAGCTTGCGCTTGCGCGTCACGTCGCCTCCGTAGCACTTGGCGATCACGTTCTTGCGGAAGGGCTTCACGCTCTCCCGGGAGATGATCTTGTTGCCGATGGCCGCCTGGATGGCCACCTCGAACATCTGCCGGGGGATCAGTTCCTTGAGCTTGGAGCACAGGCGCCGGCCCCACTCGTAGGCCTTGTCGCGGTGGATGATCACCGCCAGGGCGTCGAGGAGGTCGCCGTTGATCAGGATGTCGAGGCGCACCAGCGGGCCGGCGCGCATCTCCTTGTGCTCGTAGTCGAAGGAGGCGTATCCCCGGGACACGGACTTGAGGCGGTCGTAGAAGTCGACGACGACCTCGGCCAGGGGCAGGTCGTAGTGGAGGATGGCGCGGCTGGCGTCGAGGTACTCCGTGTTCCGGTAGGAACCCCGGCGCTCGTTGCAGACCTGCATCACCGCGCCGATGTACTCGGCGGGCACCAGCATCTGCGCCTCGAGGATCGGCTCGCGGATCTCGTCGATCTCTCCGGGAGGCGGCAGGTGGGCGGGGTTCTCCACCTCCAGCATGGTGGCGTCCGTGCGCAGGACCTCGTAGCGCACGTTGGGCAGGGTCGTGATCAGGTCGATCCGGTACTCCCGGTCGATGCGCTCCTGCACGATCTCCATGTGCAGGAGGCCGAGGAACCCGCAGCGGAAGCCGAAGCCCAGGGCCGGGGAGTTCTCGGGCTCGAAGGTGAAGGCCGCGTCGTTGAGCCGCAGGCGCTCGAGTGCTCCCCGCAGGTCCGCGTGGGCGTCGGCGTCGACCGGGAAGAGGCCCGAGAACACCATCGGCTTGAGGGGCTGGTACCCCGGCAGGGGCTCGATCTCGCCGCAACCCCCGGCCGCCATCACCGTATCGCCGACACGGGCCTCGCCGAGATCGCGCACCCCGGCGATGAGATAGCCGACCTCGCCCGTCCCCATCTCTTCGGCGGCGAACCGTCCCAGGCGCAGGAGGCCGATCTCCTCCACCTCGTACTCGCGCCCCGTGGAGTGGAAGCGCACGCGCTGGCCCCTCCGGAGGGAGCCGTCGACGATGCGGATGAAACAGATCACGCCGCGGAAGTTGTCGTAGAGGGAATCGAAGACCAGCGCCCGGAGCGGGGCCTCCGCCGAGCCCGCCGCCGCCGGGACGCGCTCCACCACCGCCGCCAGCACCTCGGCGACGCCGGTGCCCTCCTTGGCGCTGATCGGCAGGATCTCGTCGCGGTCGCCGCCGATGAGATCGAGGATCTGCTGCTCCACGGCGGCCACGTCCGCCCCCGCCACGTCGATCTTGTTGACGCAGGGAATGATCGCCAGGTCGTGGTCCATGGCCAGCAGCAGATTGCTCACCGTCTGCGCCTCGACGCCCTGGGTGGCGTCGACGACGAGGATGGCGCCCTCGCAGGCGGCCAGACTGCGGGAGACCTCGTAGGTGAAATCGACGTGCCCCGGCGTGTCGATGAGGTTCAGTTGGTACTCCTCGCCGTCGGCGGCCCGGTACTGCATGCGCACGGCGTGGGCCTTGATCGTGATCCCCCGTTCGCGCTCGAGGTCCATGCTGTCCAGAACCTGGGCCTGCATCTGTTCGGCGCCCAGAGTCTCCGTCCTCTCCAGGAGGCGGTCGGCGAGGGTGGACTTGCCGTGGTCGATGTGGGCGATGATGCAGAAGTTGCGGATGCGAGAGCGATCCATGACAGCGAGTCTATGGGTGTCCCCCGCTTCTGTCAAACGGGTGGTTCCATTCGTTCAATTCATTCTTCCGCAATCGATTAGCCTCCTTCATGTCAACCTTGTCGACAAATGGAGGAGACCCCGGGGAGAGGCTCCTCGGGGCCGGATCTGCTTGACACCCGGAGGAGATCCTCTAGCTTCCTCTGTTTCCGTTCGGACCCGAATTGCACCTGCCGCCCGGCAGACCCCGAAAATCAGAAGGATGTCATGACGCTTTCTCACCTCGGCGAGGAGATCGAGACTGCCAGGCGTCCCGGTCCCACCGAGGCGGGACCGGAGCCGGAACCCGGCCTTACCCCGGTGGAGGATGCCGGCTCCTGGGAGGTCGACTTCCGGGAAGGGCTGTCGGGCGAGGCCTCGCCCGAGGTTGGGACCGGCCTTCTCATCTCCTGCACCGGCGCCGGCGAAGCCGTCGTCAGCGCCCCGCACCCACTCCCCGTTCCCGCCGGTACCGCCGCCCTCCGGCTGTGGATCGAGGCCCCCGGCCCCGGCGACGCCCAGGCGCCCGAGCTCTTCGTCCTCCTGAGCGGAGGCCAGGAGCGCTCGATGGGCCGGCTCGACTTCGCCGGCCGTCATCTGCTGCGCCGCACCCTGCCCTCCGGGACGAGCATCGCCGGGCTGGTGATCCGCGGCCTCTTTCACCGCGAGACCGCCGACATCACCCTCTCGGGGCTCGCCTTCGAGGCGGAGGAGACCCAGCCCCTCCCGCCCGCGGCCCCGAGGGAGCCCGCGTCGATGCGGCCCTCCACCTCCGAGGAGGTGACGAACTCCATCCAGAAGGACGGCATCTCCTTCGTCTTCGAGGCGCGTTCCCTGTCGGCGGTGGTGCGCTACGTGTACACCCCGATCGAGGGCAACCTCTCCGACTTCGAGGTGGAGATCAACAACGGCGACGCCATCAAGCTGGCCGAGGACGGCGGCATCACCGTCTCCATGGAAGGGCGGGAGTGGAGCCCCGAGGACGAGCAGATCGAACGCCACTTCGTCAGTTGCGAGCGGGTGGGCGACGCCGTCGAGGCGCGGTGGCAGTTTCGCCGGGGTAGCGAGCTGGCCGACTTTCTCTACCGGGTCCGCATCCAGGGCAAGTCCCTCGTCGTCGAGCTCGAAGGCGGCGGCGGCAGGGCCTCCGGCGTCGAGCTCGGATACGTGGTGGGAGCGATCCATCCGCGCCTGATCCAGGTCCCCTATCTCAATCTCGGAGACCGGCAGCCCAACGTGCTGTGCACCTCCGGGGTCTTCGTCAGCAGCTGTCTCGACTTGTGCCGGTCCCGGGCCTCCTCCCTGTACGCGGCCCCCGCCGAGGCCGACCAGCTCATGCACCTGAATGGCGGCTGCCGGTACCTGCCCGCCTCCGATGGCCGCCGGGCCGCCCTGCAGGAGTGCTGGATCCTCACGGTGTCGCGCCGGTTCGAGGAGGTTCTGCCCTCCCGGCCCGCGGTGGACGAGGCCGAGGGGCCGGCGCCGCTCTCCAAACGGTCGATCTGGTGCCAGCTGCCGGAGATGGAAGCGGGCGAGGAGGCCTACATCGAGGCCTACGAGCGCCTGCGCATGTACCGCCAGGTCGGCCTGCGCGACCTGCTGGTGCTGCATCCCGAGTCGACCTGGCACGACGGCCTCGGGGGCCCTGCCATCGACACGGTGGGAGCCGATGCCAAGGGCGGCGACGACGCCCTTCTGGAGTACCTCGAGGCGGTCCGCGAGCTCGGCTACGAGTACGCCCTGAACGCCTCCTTCCGGCAGATCTCCCCCCTCGACGAGGCGTGGCCGGAGGCCCCCGCCGCCCTCGACGAGTCGGGCGACTACATGGTGACCGGCCCGGGGCGCTACCTGCTCAAGCCGGACGCGGCCGCGCCCCTGGCCCCAGGACGCGTCGAGCGGCTCGTCAAGCGCTATGGGGCCTCGGCGGTGTACCTCACCGATCACGCCGCCGCGCCGCCCTGGGCCCGTCTCGACCGTGACGTCCGCCTGGCGGCGCCCGCGAGCTTCCGCCACACCTGGCAGTGCGAGCAGGAGCTCCTCGCCGCCCTCCGCCGGCAGGACGTGCCGGTGGTGGCCGACGGCGGCCACCACTGGCTGTACGCCGGCCTGCTCTCGGGCGCGGTGGGGCGTCTCCGGGGCGAGTCCCCGGCGCGGCAGCCGCTCCTCGTCGACTTCGACCTGGGCTGGCTCCACGACCGCCAGACCGACGCCGGCCTCGGCGCCCCGGAGGAGTACTTCGGCGAGACGATCCCCACCGAGGAGCGCCACGCCCGCAGCGCCTGGTTCGACCGCTACCTGGCCGCCGTCGTCGCCTGCGGCCACGCCGGGCTGCTGCCCGACCTGGAGCGCTGGGGCCTGCCCGCGGTGGCCAAGACCTACTACATGCTGCGCGCTCTCCAGGACCACTACCTGGGGGTGAAGCCCGAATCGATCCACTACCAGCGCGGCGGCAATCTGCTCGAGACCACCGAGGCCCTGGTAGCCGGCGCCCACGAGCTCAGCCAGATCCGGGTGGTCTACGCCAACGGCCTGCAGGTCCACGTCAACGGCGCCCGCGAGGAGGAGTGGGTCATCGAGGCGGAGGAGGAGACTTCCTACCGTCTGCCGCCGGCCTCCTTCCTCGCCCGGGGTCCCGGCGGCCTCCTCGTCTATTCGGCCGATGCCGGCTCGGGGCGGATCGACTACGCCGCCTGTGCCGAGTATCTCTACTGCGACACCCGGGGCCAACGCATGACCATGGGCCCCCTCACCCTCGACGGGGCGGCCGTTCTGACCCACGAGGACTGGGTGATCGACATCTACCCCCTCGACTGCGACGAGCCCCTCGAGGTCGATCCCACCCTCCTGTGGAAGGACCGCCGCATGCCGCCCCTGCGGGTCCTCGCCTTTCGCGACGATGCGGAGGAGCCGGAAGTGGTGTCGGCCAACGCCTCGGCCGAGGGCATCCGCCTGGCGCCCCAGGAGGACGTCTGCCGCTACCGCATCACCCTTCCCGAGTGGATGATCGAGCCGGGGAAGTGATCCTCCGGCCGGCGCGTTGACCCTCCCCTCCCCGAGCCCCGAAGCGCCCGCCGAAGAGCCCCTGTTCCTCGCTGCCTGCCGCGGACGGGCCGGCCCCCGGCGGCCGGTCTGGCTCATGCGTCAGGCCGGCCGCATCCTCTCCCCGTACCGCCAGCTCAAGAAGCGCATCGGCTCCATGGAGGCCATGTTCCGGGATCCCGCGGTGGCCGCCGACGTAACCCTCATGCCCATCGAGCTCCTGGGCGTCGATGCCGCCATCCTCTTCGCCGACATCTTCACCCCCGTCCCTCCCATGGGCTGCGCCGTCACCTTCTCGCCCGCTCCGGTCCTCGAGTACCACGTGGCCGGCGCCGCGGACCTGGCGCGGCTCCGCGAGATCGACTCGGAGCGCGACCTCGGCCACGTGGCCGAGACGATCGGCCGCGTGCGCCAGCGGCTCCCCGCCGGGGTCCCCCTCATCGGGTTCGCGGGGGCGCCTTTCACCCTGGCCACCTACATGGCCGAGAGCGGGCCCCGCTCGCGGGAGTTCAGCGGCTATCGGCGGCTGCTGCAGTGCGACCCGTCCACCGCCCTGGGCCTGCTCGACAGGCTCACCGAGGTGAGCATCGACTACCTGTCCATGCAGGTTCGCGCCGGCGCCCAGGCCCTGCAGTTGTTCGACACCTGGGTGGGGAGCCTGTCGCTGGCCGACTTCGAGTCCGTCGTCCTCCCCCGTCTGCAACGCATCTTCCGCCACCTCGACGCCCTCGGCGTGCCGGCGATCTACTACGCCAACCACGCCGCCCACCTCGTCGACGCCCTCGACCGGGTCGGCGCGCACATCCTCTCCCTCGACTGGCGCATCGACCTGGGCGCCCTGTTCCGGCGTTGGGACGGCCGGATCCCCCTGCAGGGCAACCTCGACCCGGCGCGGCTCTTCGCCCCCCCCGACCGGGTGGAGGAGGAGGTCCGGCGGCTGCTGCGGACCACGGAGGGGTACCCTCACCTGTTCAACTTGGGCCACGGGGTCCATCCGGAGACCCCGTACGCCAGCGTGGTCCGGCTGGTCGAGACGGTTCAGGGATACGGCCGGGAGAGCTGAGAAATGTCAGGGACGGAGATCGAAGAGAGAGGCGTGACCCGCCGTCACACCTTCTTCTGCGTCGACCGCGAGCGGCACGGCGGCAACGCCGGGTTGATCGAGGCGGTGCCGAAGCAGATCGTCGTCTTCGGAAAGACGATCGAAGGCTGGATCATCACCACCGAGAGGCCGGTGATCGACAAGACGATCACCCTGGCCGAATCGGTGGAGGGCGTCGCGTCGACTCACGACCCCGAGTGAAGGGGTCGGGGGCCTTCAGTCCCAGCGAAAGGCGCCCTTGTGCCAGCGCGCCCAGCGTTGAGGCGGATCCTCCACCTCGTCGCCTGGAGCCATGAATTCCCCGCCGAAGTCGGAGCGCTCCTGGTAGCCCTTCCACAGGCTCGGGAAGTCCGCTTCGAGCATCTCTTCCACGCGGTTGCGAATGCCCTCGGCATGGTAGGTGAGGAGGCGCGCCGACTCCCGGCGGCCGGACTCCTGGAGATGCTCCGCCATGGGGGTGCTGATCCACAGGACGAAGCGCACCTTGTTGCCCTCGGCGAGCTCGAGCCCGACGCGGTAGGCGGGATAGGAGACCTGCAGCCCGAGCACCTGCAGGCGCAGGCTGAGCCACTCCCTCTGGGTTACGGTCCTGGGCTTGTCCAGCTCGACGTCGGCGAGCTCCGAGGCCGCCGGAAGGGCCCCGCAGAGAAGGCCGAGGGCGGCGGCAAAGCCTGATATCCGCCTCATGGGCTGCTCCCCTCGCCCCGCCGGGACACGCTCAGCGATCGTCCCCGGGGCGCGTGAAGTTCTCTTCCATGAAGATGAGGATGTCCCGCAGGGAGATGAATCCCACGGGGCACCAGTCCTCGTCCACCAGCGGCACATGGCGGAAGCCGTGAACCGCCATCATGTGGAGGGCGCGGCTGACCGGGTCGGAGGGCTTCAGCGCCGTCGGTCCGGGCGTCATCAGGCTCTCCACCGGCACCGCCTCCAGGTCCTCGATCAGGCCCGCCACCCGGTAGAGCACGTCGCGCTCGGTGAAGATCCCCACGAGCTCGCCGCCGGGGTTGGTGACCAGCACGCAGCCCACGTTGCGGCCCTTGAGCCGCGAGATCGCCTCCGCCAGGGAGGTGTGGCGCTCGACGCTCTCGGGAAGGCGGGGGTTGAGGCTCAGAAGCGGTTGCCGCAGGATCGAGGACTCCCCCTCCTCGACCTCCCCGGGAGCGACCAGGCTCTGGCCGCACTCCTCGCACAGGTCCGTCCCGGCTATGTTGACGTGCCCGCAGGCCGGGCACAGGACGCCTTGGGAGGCGGCCTCCATGGGGGTCACGCCACGGTCCACGTGTCGCTGCTGTGCAGCAGGGCCGCCAGATCGGCCCCCTGGCGGGAGCGGGACTGCTCCACCTGGTGGACGAGCAGGTCCGTGTACGAGGGCCGCTCCACCGACCGCAGCACGCCGAAGGGCTGGGGGAACTCGGGGTGGAGCATGCGGCTGAGCATGTAGGCGTAGCTGGTGTTGTCGAGATCCTCGCGATGGACGGCGAGCTCCCCGGGGTCGGCCTCGTCCAGGGGCACGACTTCGGGGACCATGCCGTTGACGCGGATGCCCTTGTCCCGGTCCTTGCCGAAGATCAGCGGCTCTCCGTCCTCGAGATAGAGGATGTTGTCGTCGCGCCGGTCGGCCTTGGTCGTGTGGTCCCAGGCGGTGGGATGGTAGACCACGCAGTTCTGGAAGACCTCGATGAACGCCGTGCCGCGGTGGGCGGCGGCCCTCCGCAGGACCTCCTGCAGATGCTTGGTGTGGGTGTCCTGCGTGCGCGCCACGAAAGTCGCCTCGGCGCCGATGGCCACCGAGATCGGATTGAGGGGGTAGTCGATCGATCCCAATGGGGTCGACTTGCCGCGGTGTCCGAGGAGGGAGGTGGGCGAGTACTGCCCCTTGGTGAGACCGTACACCTGGTTGTTGAAGAGCACGATCTTGACGTCCACGTTGCGCCGGATGCAGTGCAGCAGGTGGTTGCCGCCGATGGAGAGGCCGTCGCCGTCGCCGGTGATGACCCACACCGACAGGTCGGGGTTCACCGACTTCAGCCCCGTGGCGATGGTGGGCGCCCGCCCGTGGATGGAGTGGATGCCGTAGGTGTTCATGTAGTACGGGAAGCGGCTCGAGCAGCCGATGCCCGAGACGAAGACGATCTGCTCCCTGGAGACGCCGACCTCCGGAAGGACCTTCTGCATCTGCGCGAGGATGGCATAGTCGCCGCAGCCGGGGCACCACCTCACCTCCTGGTCGGAGACGAAGTCCTTGCGCGTCAGCTTCGATTCAACGGCCTGGTTCATCTGCTTGGCTCCGCCGGGTTCGTCAGTCGAGGATGGAGCGGATCTTGTCGGAGATCTCACGGATTTTGAAAGGCTGCCCCTGAACCTTGTTGAGGGTTACCACCCGCACCGGGAAGCGGGCCTGGAGCAGCATCGCCAGCTGCCCCATGTTGAGCTCGGGCACCAGCACCTGCCGGTAGCGGCCGATGACGTTGCCCAGGTTCCTCGGGAAGGGGTTCAGGTGGCGCAGGTGGAGGCTGGCCACGGACCGGCCCTGCTGCTGCATGTGCTCCGTCGCCGCCCGGATGGCCCCGAAGGTCCCGCCCCAGCCGATGACCAGCAGGTCGCCCCGGTCGGGGCCGAAGACCTCCGCCTCGGGGATGGAGTCGGCCACGCGGGCCACCTTGTCGGCGCGGATGCGGACGATCTCCTCGTGGTCCTCGGGGTCGTAGGAGACGTTGCCGCTGCCGTCCTGCTTGCCGAGACCCCCGATCCGGTGCTCCAGCCCCGGGGTCCCCGGCAGCACCCAGGGCCGGGCGAGGGTTTCCGGATCACGCATGTAGGGTTGGTACCCGTCGGGGTCGGTCCGATGGGCGGCCTGGATGGGGGGGATGGAATCGACGTCGGGGATCCTCCAAGGCTCGGAGTTGTTGGCCAGATAGCCATCGGACAGGAGGAAGACCGGCGTCATGTGGCGGACCGCGATCCGGCAGGCCTCGATGGTGAGGTCGAAGCAGTCGGCCGAGGTCGCCGCCGCCAGAACGGGCATCGGACTCTCGCCGTTGCGCCCGAAGAGGACCTCGAGCAGGTCCGCCTGCTCGGTCTTGGTGGGCAGGCCCGTGCTCGGGCCGCCGCGCTGCACGTTGATGATCACCATGGGCAGCTCGAGGACCACGGCGAGGTTGATCCCTTCGCTCTTCAGGGCGATGCCGGGGCCGCTGGAAGCGGTGGCGGCCAGGGCTCCCCCGAAGGCGGCACCGACGACCGATCCGATGGCGGCGATCTCGTCCTCCGCCTGGAAGGTCCGCACGTCGAAGGACTTGAGGGCGGCCAGGCCCTCGAGGATCGGGCTGGCCGGGGTGATCGGGTAGCTGCCGTAGAACAGCGGCTTGCCGGCCTTGTGGGCCGCTGCCGCCAGGCCGAGGACGACCGCCTCGTTGCCGGTGATCCGGCGGTAGGTCCCGGCCTCGACCTCGGTGCGGCTCGGCACCTGCATGCGCCCGGAGAAGGCCTCCGATGTCTCTCCGAAGGCGTATCCCGCCTTCAGGGCCCGGGTGTTGGCCTCCACCACCTGGGGGCGCTTGGCGAACTTCTTCCGATAGAAGTTCAGGGTCGTGTCGAGGGGACGGTCGAAGAGCCAGAACGCCAGGCCCAGGGCGAAGGCGTTCTTGCACAGGTCCTTCTGCTGCGTCGTCATCCCCTCCACGTCGGCCAGCGCGTTGCGCGTCAGGGTGGTGAGGGGAACGCGGTGCACTTCGTATCCGCGCAGGCTGTCGTCGTCGAGGGGGGAGGAGGCGTACCCCGCCTTGCGCAGGTTGTTGCGCGTGAAGGCGTCCTCGTTGACGATGATCACCCCTCCAGGCCGCAGATCCTCGAGATTGGCGGTGATGGCCGCCGGGTTCATGGCCACCAGCACCTGGGGCTCGTCGCCGGCGGTGTAGATCTCGGTGGAGGAGAAGTTGACCTGGAACCCGGACAGCCCGGGGATGGTCCCGGCCGGAGCCCGGATCTCGGCGGGAAAGTCTGGGAAGGTCGATACGTCGTTGCCCAGGACGGCGGAGGTGTTGGTGAACTGGTCCCCCGTGAGCTGCATGCCGTCACCGGAATCGCCGGAGAAACGGATGACGACGGAATCGTGTCGGCGCGTGGTCGCGTCACGCACGGCGGACGGCTCGGCGGCCGGCGTCTCGGCCATCAAAGATCCTCCTGCTGGACGGGGATGGTTCGCGGGGGTGTGGGAACCACGAGGTCAGGCTCCCTCGCGGGTGCGGGGGATCAACTCCGGGTCCGGAGGGAGATTGTAGACCTCTCGAGGGAAGTGATCGGTGAGGTAGCGGATGACGGCGTGCTGGCTGAGATTGCCCACCACCCGGCCCTGGCCGTCGAGGACGGGCACGTTGCGGTAGTGTCCCTCGCGCATGAAGTGGAGGGCGTGCCCGGCCGTGTCGTCGGGGGAGACCGTCTGCGGGTCGGGCGTCATGAGCTCGCGTACCGGGGCCGCCAGCCGGGCCGGATCGTCGGCCACCTTGAGGAGGACATCCCGTTCGGTGAAGATCCCTTCGAGGCGGCCCTCCTCGCCGACGATGAGGGCCGCGCTCGCCCGGGCATCGCGCATGGCGGCGAGGACTTCGGCGACCGTGGGATCCCCCGAAACCTGAACGGATCCGCTCAGATCGAGATGGGAGATCCTCTCGTCGCGCAGGTCTTCAACCAGATTCATCGGTCCGAGGGGGGATCGGCGGAAAGATCAACAGCTGCAAGAATATACCCCACCCCCCGAAACCGTCAAGAATGCCGCGGATGCAGCCTCACCACGAGGTCGGCCAAGGCCTCCAGATCACCTGAACCATCGGCCACGAGGAGGCTCACCCCTCGCGAGGCGAACTGCAAGAGAGCCTCCGCAACCCGGCCTGCCGTCTCCGGCCGGCAACCCGCCGTGGGCCGGTCTAGCAGGAGCAGCTCGTCCTCCCGGGCCCTCACCGCATGGCCCGCAAGGCGGGCCAGCAGGCGCTCCGCCTCCTCGAGCCCGTCGACCCCCTCCCCCAGCCGCCGCTCGGCCAGGCCGTAGCGGACCGCCGCCGCGAGAGGCTCGTGCACGCCGCGCTCCCTCCTGAAGTGGGCGGCGCCCTCCTCGACGGTCATGGCCAGGACCTCCGCCACGTTCACGCCTCGCCCGGTGACCTGGAGGACCTCTTCGCCGAAACGCCGGCCCTCGCAGCGGGGGCAGGTGGCGGCGAAGTCCTCCATCACCTCCAGCCGGTGGCGTACCACGCCGGCCCCCTCGCAGTGGCTGCAGCGGCCGCCCGGCCGATCGAGGAGGAAGCTCCTAGGCTCGAGGCCGAGCCCCTCGGCCGCCGGCCCCCGGGCCAGCAGCCGCGCCAGGGGCCGCATGGCACCGAGCCGGTCCATGAGCACGGCCTGCTCCCCCGCCGGAGAGCGAGCCTCGGCGCCGACATCGATGCAGCGCCGGACGGCCGGCGCCCGAACCGGCCGCACCGGGACATCCCGCCCGGGGGACAGGGCCCTGAAGATCAGATGAAGGAGTGCGGTCTTCCCCGAGCCGGTGGGGCCGGCGAGCAGCGCCAGCCGTCCCAGAGGGATGCACAGCTCCGGCCCTGGCGGCACGGGCCCCGTATCGCACCCGGCGGGCGCCTCCCCCACCACCAGATCCAGCACCTCGTGAGCGGCGGGCGGGCGGGCGGCCCCCCGCAGGGCCGCCGCCGTTGCCGACGGCGCGGGACCGATGTGGATCACCTCGTCGGCCCACTCACCCGCGGATGGATGGCCGTCGACGACCACCGCGGAGTTTCCGCGCTCGACGAGACGGCGCAACCCGCGGGCGACCCTGTCGCGCGTCGACCGATCGAGGGCGGAAAGCGGGGACAGCACCACGTGCAGGATGCCGCTCAGGCCGCCGGAGAGGGCGGCGGCCAGGCCCAGGAGCAGTTGCTCACCGTGGGACAGGTCGGCCACGGGCCTGGTGAGGGGAAGTTCCTCCAGTCCGAGATCCACGGCCCCGGCGAGGGCCCGCAACAGGCGGCCGGCCGGCTCGGGCCACCTCGGCTCCGCCTCCTTCGCCAGATCGGCCACCTGCCGGAGGCGCGCCTCCCGGGCCCAGTCACCGAGGGGCCGGCCCTTCAGCTCGATGGACTGCGGGCCGTCCTCCTCCGCGGCGGTCACCCGCTCCCAGTCCGGCTCTTCGCACTCGGCGCCGCAGCCGCCGCAGGTCAGGCGCGGCCCCGTCCAGACCTCCTGGCCGTCCTTCTCGCCGACGAGCAGGCTCGCGCCGCTGGCGAGGGCCCGGGCGTTGCGCACCGCCTCCCCCACCCGGGCCCGGGTCCGCGCCGCGCCGGGCGCAAGGCGATCGACGACGACCTCCAGCCCCTCCTCGGCCAGGGCATCCTCGTCGACCTCTTCGAGTCGGTGGAGACGGGTCCCGGCGCGCAGACGGCGGAACCCGGCGCGGCCCAGCTCGTCGAGAACCCCGGGCCGGGATGCGGCGTCCTCCAGCTCCATCGGCGCCACGAACCAGACCGTCTGGGCGGGGAAGCGCTCCTCCAGCAGCCCGGCGACCCCCTCTTCGTCCAGGGCGGCGCAGCGGCCCCCGCAGCCCGGGCAGCGGATCTCCGAGAGGCCGCGCGCGAGCCTGGAGAGATCGCCGTAGAGGTGCAACTGTGTACCCACGGTCCGCCCGCCGGGCGGGGCGGGCAGGGCCTGGGCAGGTGGCAGTCCCTCGATACCGTCGACCTCGGCGGCCGCCCCGACACCGCCGAGGCGGGCCCGCTCGAAGGGAGACATGGACAGCAGGTAGCGCCGCCGGCTCTCGGCCAGCAGGACCCGGTGGGCCAGGGCCTCCACCCCTGCGCCCATGGCCCCCGAGAGACAGACGATCCGGCCAAGGGGGATCGTCAGGTCCCCCCCCGGCAGCGGGGGTTCGCGGACCCCGCGCAACCGAATCGATCCGGTCGGCGTCATGGGTGGAGGATGGCGCACGGCCGCTCCTTGACCGATCGTTGACCGACGACGACGGGCCGCCGACACCGCCTCCGGAGGGGATTCCGCCCATGAAATACGCAGGTGCCCGCGCCGTGGCCGGACTGCTGCTCCTGGCCGGCCCGGCACCAGCCGACATCGAGCCTTTTTCCCATGGGCTCCTGGACAGCCTGCTGGTGGCCCGGGTCGACGACCGCGGCCGGGTCGACTATGCCGGCCTGGGCCGGAACCCTCACCGCCTCGACCGCTACCTGGCAGGGCTGGCCGCCTGCAGCCCGGAGAGCTGCCCGGAGCGTTTTTCCTCCGAGGCCGACGCTCTCGCCTACTGGATCAACGCCTACAACGCCTTCGTCCTGCGCGGCGTCCTCGACTCCCTCCCCATCGACAGCGTCGAGGAGGCCGAGGGCGGGCTCCACGGGTTCTTCCGGGTCCGCCGGTTCGTCGCCGGCGGGGATTCGTTGAGCCTCGACGAGATCGAGCACACCATCATCCGGCCGCGCTTCCGGGACCCGCGCATCCACTTCGCCGTCAACTGCGCCGCCGTGGGCTGCCCCGCCCTGGACTCGCGGGCCTACGCCGCCGCCGATCTCGACGAGCATCTGGACCGCCAGACTCGACGCTTCGCCCTGGATCCGGCGCACCTGAAGCTGGAGGAAGGCCGTCTCCGCCTCTCGAGCATCATGGACTGGTACGGAGCGGACTTCGTGGAGTGGTTCCCTCGCCATCGAATGGAGGACCCGCCTTCGGACCCAACCCTCCTCGACTACCTGCTCCTCTACCTGCCTGAGGAGAAAGCCCGGACCCTGCGTTCGGCCGGGGAGGTTCCCATCGACTTCGTGGAGTACGACTGGACGCTGAACCGCCAACCGGGCGGAGGCTAGTCGAAGAACGGGTTGTTCCGCCGTTCCTCTTCCACGGTGGTCGCCGGACCGTGCCCCGGGTACAGGGTGGTCCCCGGCGGCAGCGACAGCAGCTCGCCCTCCACCGCCCGGCGCTGCCCGTCGTAGTCAGCCCGCCGCCGGGTTCCGCCGAGAGACCCGGCGAAGAGAGCGTCGCCGACGAAAGCGGCCTCCTCGTGGATCAGCGACACGCCGCCGGGGGTGTGCCCCGGTGTGCACGCCACCGTGAAGCTCTGCTCGCCGAGAGCGATGCGGCCACCCGGCTGCAGCCGCCCCTCGATCCTTGCTGCCAGACCCCCGGTGAGGCCGAGGTCCTCCGCGCCGATGGCGGCGCCGGCGCCCGTGGCGTCGAGGACGAGGGGAAGGTCGCCCACGTGATCGCCATGGCCGTGGGTGAGCCAGACCTGTCTCACCCGCGCCCCCGACTCCGCCGCCGCCTCCAGCAGCCGGTCCCCCTGGAACCCGGGATCGACGATCGCCGCCTCGCCGGTGCGGCGGCAGGTGACGACATAGCCGTTCATCAGGAAGTCGTCGCCGAGGATCAGCATCCTCACCTCGAGGGCTTCCCCCGGCACACCCAGGGGATTGGCGGGAAAGTAGGCGGCCTCGGCGCTGGCCCGCAGCCTGCCGCCGTGGAGGCAGAGGGCCTCGGCGAGTCCTTCCACGATCCCCCCGCCGGGAATCCACTGGTAGGCCTCGATACGCTCCAGATCCCCGGCGGCGATCCCCGCCCTCTCCGCCACCTCCTCCACGGTCCGCTCCTGGCCGCGGCGGGCCTTGCCGACGACATCGCCGAACTCGTCCTCCAGATGGGTGTATCCGTCCATGATCAGTTCCTCATGCTGCGCACCAGGCTGCCGAATCCCTCCTCGTGGGCCGACACGGCCCCGGCGGGCCCGGTGAACTTGAGATACCAGGTGGTGCCGCCGGCCTCGAGGATGGCGCCGAGCATGCGGTATCCCTCGCGGATGGTGGCGTCGCCCATACCCATGCCGTCGCGGAAGGTGCCGGTCACGTCCACCATTGTCGCCCGCAGTCCGCCCTCGGTCTCCAGGGTCCAGCGCCTGCCCCGGGCAGGGCTGCCGTCGGGCTGGCTGAACTGGCCGAACCAGCGCTGCACGTTGGCGTCGACGGGGCCCATGTTCCCCTTGAATACCGCCAGGGTGGCGCCCTCGCCTCCTTCGGGGAAAGGAGCGGCGTACTCCGCGGTCCGCATCGAGCTGCTCGGGGGCACCCGCTGCCAGGCCTCCGGGACCCGGATCGTCACCCCCCCGTCCAGGGTCTGGACGGGCCCCTCTCCCCCCCCTGGAGGAGAGGTGGAGGGCATCTCCTCGAGAGGGGTCAGGTTCCTCTCCGCCAGGGCTTCGGCGGCCGGCTTGTCGCTGTAGTTCTGGCCGCAGGCGGCGGCCAGCCAGGCCGCCCACACGACCCGGTTCACCATCCGTCCTGGTCGGTTCTTCATCGTCGCCCTCCGTGCCGCTGGCGCGGGAGTCACAGGCGGTCGGGGCGCGAGACCATCAGGGAGGTCTCGCCGCCAAGGGTCCCGCTCGACCGCCCCCAGCGCAGGCCGAACCCCGGGGCCGCCTCGAGGCTCGCCGCGTCGTCGAACTCGAGGACAGCGATGAAGGCGCCCACGTCCGCCTGCGAAGGGACGGCCGAACCGCCGCCGCCGATCAGGGCTGCGGCGAGGAGACTCCGGTGACGCCGGGTCATGGCAACTCTCCCCATGCCCGCCCTCAGAAAGGGGGCCGCTCGAGGAAGACCGAGACCCCCAGATCGGCCCAGCGCCGGCGGGTGTCAGGCGTGCCGTTGCGGTAGCACAGCGCCGTCTGCGAGCCCTCGACGCTGCGCGCCACCGCCTCCACGCAGTCCTCCAGCCGGTGGTACGGCGGGTTGGGATGGGTCTCGATGTCGAAGGTCAGGTCCGTGGGCCCGAAGGAGAAGCAGTCGACGCCGGGAAGGGCGAAGGTGTGGGCGTGGAGGACGGCATTCAGGGACTCTATCTGGAGCCAGAGGACCCCGTTCTCGTTCCACCAGTCGGCGTACTCGCGGCTGTCGGCGAAGTCCTGGGCCCGGCGCCGGGCCCCGCCCCCGACGCTGCGCCCGCCTCGCGGCGGGTAGTACATGTTCGTCTCGGCCTCGCGCGCCGTCTCCAGGCTCTCGACCTGGGGCACCTCGATGCCGGTGGGCCCGAGGTCGAGAAGGTTGCCGATCAGGCAGGTGTGGCTCGTGTGCTTGATGCGCAGGCGCACGGGCAGGCCGGCCTCGTCGGCGCGGTTGCAGAACTCGACGAGGGCGGGCTCGCTCAAGGCGGAGTGCTGGCTGTCCGTGGCCACGAAGTCGTACGGCCCGTGCTCGTCCCGGGCCCGCGCGAGCTGCTCGGCCGTGGCCGTCACCGGCGCGCTGAACCCGAAGGTCGGCTCCCCGGAGCGGATCCTGTCCTTCAGTCCCTGTGGCATCTCTCGCCTCTCCCTTCCAGGTCTCTCACGCTTGGTCGAGGAGCGGAAACAAGGGCGCCACGGCGCCGAACATGCCGGGGAACCGGAACAGCGGTTCCTCCCCGCCGGCGATCCGCTCCAGGACGCCGGGTGTCAGCAGAGCCCGGGCCCGATCGAAGAGGGCCGGGTCCGCCCCCGCATCGTAGCTGCCGGAGGCCTGGGCGGCCTGACGCGCGGCCTCGACGCCCGGGTCCTCCGCCACGGCGGCGGCCATCCCGTCGAAAAAGGACCCGAGGGAGGATCCCCCGCCGGACTTCCACAGCTCCGCGAAAGCCTCGGTGGTCTGGCGCAGGCGCGCCTCCGCTCCGGCGGGAGGCGGCTCCCCCGCTCTCGTCAACGGCGCCGCATGCCCGTGGAGCGGTGTGCGGTCCTCGGTCTGGAAGGCCACCAGGACGCGGTGCCCCGCCCGCGGGACGGCGCGGAAGCGCACCACCGACCCCGGGGAGACGAGAACCGTGCGGCCTTCCTCCACCGGCCGGGAGGCGGCCCCCTGCGGGGTCAGGACGTCGACGAAGGCCCGGGCCGCGTGGTACAGGCGGACATGCTCGAGAGGACGGCCGTCGATGCCGCAGCGCCCGAAGGGGACGGAGAGACCGGCTTCGTCCGGGCTCTCGCCGGCGCCCGAGGCCCCTCCCTCCAGGTGGCAGCGCAACTCATCGGCCAGGGCCTGCGCCTCTTCAGCCGGGTCCGCGGGCAGCGGATCGCAGGCGGCGGAGGCGGCGTCGCCCCTCAAGCGGGCGCGGTAGAGGATCCCGTACCCGAAGAGGCGGGCGCCGAGGGGACCGTCCGTCGCCCCGGTCACGCCAACTGGTCCGCGTTCTCGGCGACCTTGCGGAAGGCGTCGGCGAACTGATCGATCACCCCGGTCCTGTTGTGCTTGAACCAGGGGATCGAGTAGCAGCGGGCGGGCAGGCCCTCGGTCACCGGCAGGCTCCCCCGGGGCTGGCGCAGGTCGCGGTCGGCAAAGGCGATGCGCGTCGGCTTGCCGTCGCCGTACACGTCGGCCTCGTTGAGCACGGGATGCAGGTGCAGCAGGATGTTGGCCCCCGGTGAGACGCTGAACCCGCCCCCCTCGATCTCGGAGCTCACCGCCTTGCAGAATGCGGCCACGGGAAGCCCCCCGAGTTCCTCGGGAACGTAGAGACCCCTGGCGGCGTACCAGCCGCCCATGGTGCTGCCGGAGCCGGCGGCCGGGCGGTGGGGGCGGATCCCCGGGGTGCCATCGAGGCGGTCCCAGAAGTGGTTCATCGCCTCCTGGATGATCTCGATGCGGTCGCGGTAGTGCCGGAGCTGGACGCGGCCCACGGCGGAGGACAGCTGGTGCATGCGGTACTTGCAGCCGCCGAGAGGCAGGCCGGCCAGCGGCTTCAGCTCCGGATGCTCCAGCCGCGAGGTGCGTTCGTAGTGGCCGAAGGCGGCGGCCCTCTCGTAGATCTCCTCGTCGCCGGTGACCAGGAACCCCCCTTCTCCGCAGGCCAGGGACTTGCCGGACATGATCGACATCGCTCCCACGTCGCCGATCGTCCCCAGGAGCCGCCCTTCGTAGAGCCCTCCCTGGGCGTGGGATACGTCCTCCACGACCCGGAGGCCGTGCTTTCGGGCGATCTCCATGATCGGGTCCATGTCGGCGGGGTGCCCGCAGTAGTGGACCGGCAGGATCGCCTTGGTGCGCTCCGTGATCCGGTGCTCGATGTCGTCGGGATCGAGTGTGAGGGTCTGCGGGTCCATGTCGGCGAAGACGACCGTCGCGCCGAGGGAGTAGACCTGCAGGCTCGACCCCCAGAAGGTCATGCTCTGGCTGATGACCTCGTCGCCCCGGCCCACGCCGGCGGCCCACAGGGCCGCGTGGATGGCAGAGGTCCCGGTGTTGTGACACAGGACGTGCTCGGCGCCGAACCAGTCGGCCAGCTCCGCCTCGAAGAGGTGGGTCACGTCGGTCCCCGACATCGCCCCCCGGCGCAGGACCTCCAGGACCGCCGCTTCGTCCTCTTCGGTGACGATGGGCCACCTGAAGAGGTCTCCCACGTCGGCCGTCAGCGTCCTCGGGCCTCCGTGAACCGCCAGTTGCACCGCCGCCGTCGTCATCTCAACTCTCCTGGTCGTCCAAGGTCACTCGGTTCTCGCGCGATGCAGGCCGCCTCATCCTCCACCCCCGCCCAGGCGGGCCAGTTGGGCCGCCGAGGGCATCTGGTCGTACTCCCAGACGCGCTGGATGACACCGTCCTCGACATAGGCCAGGCGGGGCCAGCCATGGCGCCAGGTGAGACGCATCCAGTCGGAGCTGGAGATGGAGGCGATCTTGAACCGCGGGCGTGTCTGGCGGATGAAGTCCTTCAGTGAGTCGTCCTCCGGGGGATACTCGTTCAGGGCCACGATCCTGGGCACCCCGGGGGTGTCGGCCCAGTGGTTGAGCTTGGGCACGGCGCTCTTGCACCGCCCGCACCGCGGGCTGAACAGCTCCACCAGGTAACGCCCCTCGCTCAGGTCGATCCCTTCGGCGCCCGTGAGCTCGATCCCGGTGAGCCGCACACCGGGCTTGAGGTCGGAGCTGGCCACCCGGTCGGACTCGGGGGCGAACTTGAGGAACACCACCGCCGCCACTACCGCCCCCGCCCCGAGGACCAGGGACGTGGAGCCTTTCCACGACGCGGCCGACCAGCGCTCCGTGCCCCAGCGCCAGGCCGCCAGCAGCAGGCCGAGCATGACCGAGTCCTCGATGAACGCCTCGCCCGGGGTGCGTTTGGTGAGAGTGCCGAAACAGCCGCAGTCGATGTTGGCCTGCTGGTACCAGGCCAGGCCGGTGACCGCCAGGAACAACACCATCAAGCCCGTGGCCGCGGGCAGGGTGAAGCGGGGGCGCCAGCCGATGAGGAGGGCCACCCCGATCAGGACCTCGAGAGGAGCCAGGACCAGGGCGATCGTTCCGATCCGGGGCCATGCCTCCCTGCCGACGTCGACGAGCTCCAGATAGGAGACCGCCTCCCAGTAGAACACGACGGGGTCGAGGGACTTGGCGGCCCCGGCCACGACGAAGAGGAGGCCCATGAGGATGCGGGCCACCGCCGCCGCCGGCGGCATCAGCGGATGCGCGGCGCTGGAGGGTTGGCTCTGGGTCATTCGGGGTCTGGCCTTTCCACGGTCCGGCGGGCCGTCTCGGTCCGCACTCTGTCCACGACCTGGTCGAAGAGCCGCCGGGTCTGCCCCATCAGGCCGGTTACCTCCTCGGCCAGCACGCCGGCGCTGCCCGCGCCCATGGCCCGGGCCAGGATCCCGGCCGCCGCGGGGTCGGCCGGCAGGACGTGGCTGGAGTGCCCCTCGCCGAGGCGCAGGGCCTTCTGAAGCTGCCGCAGCCGCTCGTAGGCGGCCAGCAGGGCGCCGCCTTCCCGTCGCTCGAGGAGCCCGGCGGCGATCAGCCGCTCCAGCACGACGGGCGTGCTCGTGTCTCTCAGTTCGCGCCGGCGGGCGCCGTGATGGAGCAGCAGAATCTGGGCAATAAACTCCGCATCCACAATTCCGCCGGGACCCCGCTTGATGTCGATGACGGCCCGGCCCGGGACCGCCTTCGGCTGCATCCGGCGCCGCATGGCGACGATCTCGTCGACCATGCCCGGGGTCAGGGGAGTGCCGTACACGAAGGCGTCCACGGCCCGCAGGACGCGCCGCCCCAGATCCCGGTCCCCGGCGACCTGTCGGGCCCGGGAAAGGGCGAGACGCTCCCAGGTGGAGGCGCGGGCGCGCAGGTAGCTGCGGTAGGCGGACAGACTGATGACCACCGGCGCCCTTCGGCCTTCGGGCCGAAGGCGGGCGTCGACTTCGAAGAGTCCCTCGCCCAGGACCTGGATGACCTGCCGGACCACGGCGTCGAAGAACTCGGCGTTGCCGACTCCCCGCCCGGTCTTCCCCTCCCCTTCGTACAGGAAGAACAGGTCGAGATCCGAGGCGAAGTCCAGCTCCCGTCCACCCGCCTTGCCGCCGGCGAAGCAGGCAAACCGGGCGTCCCGGTCCAGACGGCGGCCGCTGCGGGGCCGGCCCCGGCGGCGGGCGACCGCCGTCAGGGCGTCGTCTACCACCGCCGAGACCACCTCGTCGGCCAGATCGCTGATCCGCAGAAAGGTCTCCTCGCTCGGAGCGAGTCCCAGCAGGTCGTCCGTGCCGGTCCGCAGGAGGGCGTTGTTGCAGAACCGCCGCAACCGCGAGGGATCGACACGGGTCTCCCGGTCGAGTCGCGGCATCCGGCCGCTCAGGTCGAGCCCGACCAGCTCGTCGAGCAGCCCCGGGTCGCGCTGCAGGAGTCCCGCCAGGAGCGCGCTCCGGCCGCAGATCGTGACCAGCATGGAGAGGAACCGCGGGTGGGCGAGGGCCATTCCGTAGAAGGCGCCCGGCGCCCCATAGGCGTCGATGACGCCGACGAAGCGGAGGAGGGCCCCGTCGGGGTCGGGTGTGGCCGCCAGCTGGGGCAGGAGCGGGACCAGCAGCTCCTTCAGGTTGTCGAGCCCCGAGGAGGTCAGCATGGGGCCTCCCAGCTGCCGCAGGAGCCGGTGGGCGGTCTCGGCCTGGCGGAACCCGGCGGCTTCCAGCGACTGCCGGACGCCCTCCGAACCGGCCGGCGCCTCGAGAAGCCACCGGGGGTCCTCGGCGCCGGGGTCCGACGCCGGCCCCCGGGCGCTTCCGAAGACCGACTCGTACACCCCCCGCACCGCCGACAGATGGGAGGAGACGGTCGCCGAGAGGCTCCGGCCGCCGAGCTGCAGCCGGTCCCGCAGCGCCTCGGCCTGCTCCGACCCGTCCTCCGGAACCGCGTAGGTCGGCCGGCCGGAGTCGATCTGCAGCAGGTTCTCCAGGCGCCGGAGGAAGCGGTAGGCCTGGCCGAGAGCCCGGGCCTCCCTGACCGAGAGGGCCCCCGCCTGCCGCAGCCTCTCGATGGAGGGCAAGGTGCCGGCGGCCCGGGTGCGCTCGGTCCGCCGGCCGTGGAGGAGCTGCAGGCACTGCACCGCGAACTCGATGTCGCGGATCCCACCGGGCTGCAGCTTGATGTTGTTCCCCCCTTCCGGCCGGCTCCGCGCCTCGGTCTCGATGCGCTCCTTGATCCGCCGGATCTCCTCGCTGGGGGAGACCGTGAAGTGGGCAGGGTAGACGAAGGGAACCAGCATGTCGCGAAAGCGCCGCCAGAGCCCCGAGGAGCCGGCTGCGCGCCTCGCCTTGATCAGCATCTGCCGCTCCCACAGCTCGCCGCGGCTCTCGTAGTAGATCCAGTAGCTGCGCAGGGAGCGGGTCAGCGGCCCGCGCTCCCCCTCGGGCCGCAGCCGCATGTCCACCCTGTAGAGGAAGCCCTCGGGCGTCACCTCGGTGAGCACCTGTATCAGCCCCTCGGCCAGGCGGTCGTAGAACAGGCCGTTGGCGATGCCCCGGGAGCCTTTCGAGTCCACCACCGAGCCGTCTTCGTCGTAGAGGAACAGCAGATCGATGTCGGAACTGAAGTTCAGCTCCAGACCGCCGTACTTCCCCAGGCAGACGACGCAGAAACGGGACGGGCGTCCGCGCTCCGTCGAAGGGCGGCCGTGGCTCCGGTGCAAGGACCGCGCCTGGTGATCGAGGACGGCCTCCACGGTGACGTCGGCGAGCTCCGAGAGTTCCCGCCCCACCTGGGAGACCTCCTTGCAGCCGAGGATCTCGGCCGTGCCGATGCGCAGCAGCTCGCGCCGATGGAATCGGCGCAGGGCGTCCGCCCAGCCGGACCCCTCGAGGCCCCGGAGGGCCAGCAGTTGTCGGGACCTCAACTCGGCCGCCGGCAGCGTGCAAGTCAGGTGGGGAGTCTCCTCGAACAGCCAGTGGAGGTGCTCGGGGCTGCGCACCAGGAGATCGGTGAGGAAGGAGCTGTGGGCGAGGATGCGGGCGAGCCCCTCGCGCAGAGGGGTGGACGCCTCCAGGCGTCGGTAGAGCTCGGCGCGGGGACCGGAGGCCTCCACGAAGCGCTCCATGTGATGCAGGGCCCGGTCGGGCCACCCGGAGGCCAGGATGGCCGCCAGCACTCCGGCTGGCATCGGCGCCGCCGCCGGACCGCAGAGCCGCTCGAGGGACCGGGCCGCCGACTCCGGGTGCTGGAATCCCGACTTGCCGAGCCGCGACACGACGGCCCCCGACTCGGATCGGAGGATGGCGCGCGCCAGGGCGAGGGGATCGCCCACGGCTACACCGCGTTCTCGCCCGATTCACCCGTGCGGATGCGGATCACCTCCTGGAGGTCGGAGATCACGATCTTGCCGTCGCCCACCTGCCCGGTCCGGGCCCCCTCGAGGATGGCCTCCACCGCCTCCTGGAGGTTCTCCGGAGAGAGGATGACCTCGATCTTGATCTTGGGCATGAAGTCGACCGTGTACTCGGCCCCGCGATAGACCTCGCTGTGCCCCCTCTGCCGGCCGAAACCCCGCACCTCACTCACCGACATCCCCTGCACGCCGACCTCGGCCAGCGCGGTCTTCACATCGTCCAGCTTGAAGGGCTTGATGTAGGCCTCGATCTTCTTCACGGTCCCTCCCGGTTCGGGCGTCCTGGCAGTGAAATTCCGCCCCAGGGCGCCCCGGGGCAACCCGCCGGGGGGCGGACTGCGCCAGATGACGCGCCGGCCGGCCGGGCGTGGGTGCAGCCGTCGTCAGGAAGGTCCCGGAACGTGGTTCCGGAATCACCGCCGCCCGGGCGGGCGACCGAGATTGTCTTGCAGAAGGGGCCGCCGGGCGGGCGGCCCTCGAGCCTCAGCGCCGTCCGGACCCCTGCTCGAACTTCGGGCGGCGGCCGTAGCTGATCTCCTGCCGCCCGGGCGCCTCGCCGTTGCCCCGCACCGGGGCCGTCAACATCGGCGCCTCGCTGCGAGGGGCCGGGCCACCGGACTCGGGCGCCCGGTTCGCGGGGGGCCGCTCCCGCGGGGGCCGCTGACCCTGGCCGGAGTCACCCCCCGAGCGCTCCCCCCTGCCCCGGCCGTCGCGTCCGCGCCGTCCACGCCGGCCTCCGCGGGACTCTCGTCCCCCGTCGACGACGGGGGGCGCCTCGATCTCGACGACCTCTCCGACGAACTCGGGGGCGATGGTCTGCCGCGTCAGCACGACCTCTCCGCGGTCCCAGAACTCCACCTCGGCCTCTCCCGCCGCGGCCTCGGCGAAGACCTCGACAACACAGGGGTCGGTCACCGCTCCGGCGCGCGACTCGGCGATCTCGCGCGTGGGGGAAAGGTGCAGGTAGGAGCGGTCCTCCGAGCGGATACCTTCCTCCTTCATGCGCCGCACCTGGGACGCCGAGACGCACAGGAACAGGCTCTCGGGAGGATCCATCGGCTCCCCGTCCATCTCGACGTAGAAGGTGTGGCCGTAGAGGGCCCGGATGCGGTCGTCGACGATCTCGAAGCGCCGCTGGCGGGAGGTATCGATGAGGTCGCGGATGTCCTCCTCCTCGACGGCGGAGTAGCGCTGCTGCACGGCCTCCACCACCTCGTCGAGAGGCATGAATCCGTACTCGTCCATATTCAGCCCGAACTCGTCGGGATGATGGCGGAGGATGAGGGAGAGGAGCTTGGAAATGCGTCTTCGGTCAGGCACGGGGCATGCGTTCCTTTCGGTATACCTGCTCGGACCGGCCGCGCCGCCGGATCCGCAGGGCTCGGCGGAGGGTCTGGCGCGGCCCCGCCACTAGGCGTTCCACTGCTCCCGGTAGCGGACCAGGGCGTCGGCGACCGCCCCGTCTTCGAGAGCGAGGATCTGCGCCGCCAGGAGGGCGGCGTTGCGGGCATTGTCGATTCCCACCGTGGCCACCGGGACGCCCGGCGGCATCTGCACGATGGCGTACAGGGCATCGACGCCGTTGAGCGCCCCCGAGGCGATGGGAACCCCGACCACGGGCAGGGTCGTGTGCGCGGCCACCACCCCCGGGAGGGCCGCCGCCATTCCGGCGCCGGCGATGAGCACCCTGAGACCGCGCCCGGCCGCATCGCGCGCCCAGGCGGCGGTGCGCTCCGGGTTGCGGTGGGCGGAACTGACCACGGTCTCGGAGCCGATGCCGAGTTCCTCGAGCAGGGCACCGGCCTTGGCCATCACCGGCTCATCGGAGCGGCTCCCCATGATGATACCGACGCGCACATCCATCTTGCGATAGCCCCGGATTCTATAAGCTCACACAGGTCAAGGAGTTACGGAAACCGATAATAGCTCCCCCCAGGCCGGGGCGCAAACCTCCGGGGGATCCTCACGCCATGCGACGCCTCAGGACGGCCGGGTAGTCGAGGTCGCCCCACTCGGAAGGCCCCGCCCCCCCCTCCGCCTCGGGCTGAGGAGCCTGGCCGCGCTGCGGTGCCGAGGGCTCGGGATCGAAGTGCGTGGGCCGCTGGTTGAGGTGGAAACCGGTGGCGATGACGGTGACCCGCATCTCGTCCTCGATGGCCGGGTCGATCACGGTCCCGAAGATGATGTTGGCCTCGCTGCCGGCGGCCTCCTGGATGATCTGCGCCGCTTCGTTGGCCTCGAAGAGGGTGAGGCTCGTCCCGGCGGTGATGTTGATCAGCGCTCCCCGGGCGCCGTTGATGGAGATCTCACCGATGAGGGGGCTCCTGATCGCCTTCTTGGCCGCCTCCACGGCCCGGTTCTCCCCCTGATGGGCGCCGACGGCGATGATGGCGTCGCCGCCCTCGGTGATCACCGTCCTCACATCGTTGAAGTCGAGGTTGATCATTCCGGGGATGGTGATCAGATCGGCGATGCCCCGGGTCGCCTGCAACAGCACCTCGTCGGCCTGATTGAAGGCATCCTCCAGGGTCGTGTCCCGGGAGACGATCGACAGGAGGCGCTCGTTCTTGATCACGATCAGCGTGTCCACGTGCTCCTGCAGCTCCGAGATGCCCGCCTGGGCATTGCGCATCCGGGGAAGCCCCTCGAAGTGGAACGGCTCGGTCACTATTCCCACGGTGAGGGAACCCAACTCCTTGGCGATCTGGGCGGCTATCGGCGCCGCCCCGGTCCCGGTGCCTCCTCCCATCCCCGCGGTGATGAACACCAGGTCCGTGTCCTGCAGCCTCTCGGCGACCCGGTCGCGGTCCTCCTCGATCGAGGCGCGTCCGATCTCGGGTTTGGCGCCGGCCCCCAGGCCTCGAGTGACGCTCTCGCCGATGCAGATGCCGACATCCGCCGACGACGCCTCGAGGTCCTGGCTGTCGGTGTTGACGGCGACGAACTCAACGCCGCGCATGCCCGAGGCCACCATCCGGTTGATGGCGTTGCCGCCGGCGCCTCCGACACCGACGACCTTGATGTTTGCGCAGCGCTCGAAGTCGATGATCTCGAAAGTCATGTTGCCGCTCTCCTTCGGTTGTTGGTTTCTGCCCTCGTCATCTCTTTCCGGTGGAGGTCCGCCCTCGGCGGATCCTTCCCCTAACCCCTCTTTCTGCGAGGCCATCCCGGCTGCTTGTGCGAGCCGACGACGGCCTGGCCCGCAAATCTCAAATCGACGTAGGAGGGGTTGGGGACCTCCCGGTAGACGCGCCTGAGGACCTCCCGCAGAACGGCCATCCGCTCCCCCACGCGGTCCGGGGGGATCCGGACCTCGAGCCCGTCGGCCACCAGCCGCACCCCCACGCTGAAACCGTCGAAGTCGGTGAGCTGGGAGATCTCCGCGGTCAGATCGGGAGCCTGGTCCGAGACTTCCCGCAGCCAGGCCAGCAGTCGCAGGGCGGTGCTGTCGGTGACGACCTTCCCCGCCCTCACCGTGTCCCCGGCGGCGACGAGGGAGCGTACCCGCAACACCGGCAGGTCGAGATCCTCGATGCTCTCCGCCGGCAGTCTCTCCGGCGGCAGGAGGACGCCCTCCGGATCGAGACCGTACTGGACGCCGCTCCAATCGACCCAGGCGGTCCGCCGGCGTTCCTCGAGATGGACGATCAGCCGGTCCGGGGGCTTGCGCACCACCCGCGCGCGCCGCACCCACACCAGGCGCCTGAGACGCTCCGCCATCCGGTCCGGATCGATGTCGAAGAGCTCCGCCCCGGCCTCGATGCCACTGGCGGCGAGGATCAGTTCCCCGTGCAGCAAGCGGAGGCCGCGCACCTCCAGGATGTCGACGCGGAAGGGAGACTCCATCGGCGTCGACTGCGCTCCCCGGAAGCCGAGGGTCAGGGCCGTCACCGCCGCCAGGCCCGCCACCAGCACGGGCCGCCGCCACCTGTTCCCCGGACCCGCGGCGGGGGTGGCCATGGCCACCGTGGCCTGCCCGGCCTTCTTCCGCGGCGCCATCTCAGGCCGTCCCTTCCAGGAGGTTCCCGAGGCGGTCGCCGATGTCACCGGCCCCCATCACCAGGAGAAGGTCACCGGGGGCGCACTCCGCCAGGGAGTGGGACAGGGCGAGGTCCACCTCGGCCAAGAAGCGCGCCCGCCGGTGTCCCAGGCGCCGCAGATCGTCGACGATGACATCGCCGTCGTCGCCGAGGTCCGGGCTCTCCCGGGCCGCGTAGGCGGAGGTCACGCACACCCTGTAGGTGTTGAGCAGGGACTCGGCAAAAGCTCCGCGGAAGTGGCGCGTGCGGGAGTAGGTATGGGGCTGGAAGACGGCGCTCACCCTTCTCCCCGAGGCCGCTGCCGTGGCCACCGTGGCCGAGATCTCCGTGGGATGGTGGGCATAGTCGTCGACGATGGCGACCCCCTCCACCTCGCCCCGGGACTGGTAGCGCCGGTCCACCCCGGTGAAGCGGCTGAGCGCCGAGGAGACCGGCTCCCAGGCCAGACCCATCAGGTGGGTCGTGGCGATGGCCGCCAGGGCGTTGCAGACATTGTGCCTCCCCGGGACTCCCAGGTCGACCGGCCGCCGTTCCCCGGCCAGGTGGACGGCGAAGGCGGACCCCGTGCCGGTCGGCGCCGGGGCTTCGGCGCGCACCTCGCAGGAGGGGCCGAAGCCGTAGGTCACCGCGTCTGCCTGCGAGCGCGCCGCCGCCTCCCGGCAGAGCTCGTCGTCGCCGTTGACGGCGACGCCGCCGCCGCTCCGCCGCCGGGCGACGAAGATGCCGAAGGCCTCGACCAGGTCGTCGCGGTCGGCATAGCAGTCGACATGCTCCATCTCGATGTTGGTGACCACCGAGATCCAGGGCTCGAGCTCGTGGAAAGCGCGGCGGTACTCGTCCGCCTCGACCACCAGCAGGTCTCCAGACGGGGCCGTCGGTTGTGGACGCCCCCCCATCCAGCCGCCGATGGCGACCCGGGGCTCCTGCCCCGCGCAGCGCAGGGCGCCGGCGATCAGGGAAGCCGTCGTCGTCTTGCCGTGGGTGCCGGCCACGGCCACGGTGTCGCAGGTGCGGCTCACGGCGCCCAAGGCGCGGGCCCTCGGCCACTGCTCGATCCCCAGACGCGCCGCGGCCCGGCGCTCGCAGTTGTCCTCGTCCACCGCCGAGGAGTGCACGAGGAGGTCGGCGCCCTCGACCTGCGACGCGTCGTGGCCGACGCAGACGGGAACCCCCGACCGCCGCAGCTCCGTGACGGCGGGGCCAGCGGCCGCGTCGGAGCCGCTCACCCGGTAGCCGAGATCGACCAGGAGCCGCGCCAGGGCCTCCATGCCGGCGCCGCCGATGCCGACCATGTGCACTCGCTTCACCCCCCCTCCGAGAGGTCCTCCGGCATGGGCTCCGCGGTCCCGAAGGGGCGTGCTCATCGGCTGCCCACCGTTGCCGGGCGTGGGACCCAGTGGTCATCGGTGCCCGGTGGATGGGGCCGCGACAGCTCACCGCGCCGGCGCCAGGCCGTCGACGCGGCCGGCGCCTTCTCGCGGGCCACGGCCGCGAGAAGGCCGATGCCGCTGAGGTTCAGCAGCAGCGAGGAGCCGCCGTAGCTGACGAAGGGCAGGGGCAGTCCCGTGGTCGGCATGAGCCCCGTAGCCACGGCGACGTTGAGCAGGGCGTAGATCCCCACCATCACCGTGATCCCGGAGGCCACGAGAAACCCGTGGAACGAGGCGGCCCTCGTGGCGATCCGGTAGCCGTGCACGGACAGGGCCACGAAGAGGCAGATGATGCTCAGGGCGCCGAGCAACCCGAGCTCCTCGCCGACGAAGGCGAAGACGAAGTCGGTATGGGGCTCTGGCAGGTAGTGCTTCTGCATGCTGTTGCCGAGGCCGACGCCGAGCCATCCACCGCTGCCGAGAGCCAGCAGCGACTGGTCCACCTGGAAGCCGGCCCCCTGCGGGTCCGCTCCCACGAAGAAGGTGCGCACACGCTGGAGCTGGTAGGGCGAGGAGAGCACCGACCAGCCCGCCACCAGGCCGGCCCCGGAGGCTACCAGGGCCAGGTGGGCAGTGCCCGCACCGCCGAGCCAGAGGATGACCATGGAGATGGCGCTGATGGCCAGGGCCGTTCCGAGATCGGGCTGCAGGACGATCAGGACCTGCACGACGGAGATCACCGCGAGCCGGGGGGCCAGGCCCAGTTTCCAGTCGCTCATGTCGCTCTGCTTTCTGGCCAGCACGTCGGCCAGGTAGAGGACGAGGACGAGCTTGACGAACTCCGAAGGCTGGAAGGACAGCGTTGCGAAGGAGGGCACCCCGAAGGGGAGCCAGCGCTGCGCCCCCCGGCCTTCGCCCAGGATGAGCACCAGGACGAGGAGCAGAATGCCCACCAGGAGCAGGGGCCGCGCCAGCAGGCGCCACACGGAGAGGGGCACCCGCGAGAGCAGGAGCATCATGATCAGGCCGAAGGCGGCCCTCATCAGCTGGCGCTGGAGGAAGAACCCGCTGTTCTCGAACCTCGCTCCCGCCAGGGCCGAGCTGGAGCTGTACACCATGACGACGCCGATGCCGACGAGCATCGTGGCGATCAGGAGCACGTGGCGAGCTGCACGTTGTGAGACGTCGGGCATGACCCAAGCCAGCGTCGGCACAAAGGGGGGGCGCACAACTGCGCGCCAAAGGGAGGGGTAGTACCAACTTCGGACCGCACCAGGGGACGGCGCGGCAACTGCCTGTCAGACGGCACCGCCGGGGGACGGCGGCCTCGGGCCGTGAAACCGAATCTACAGAGCTTCGACGATCGCTTCGAGGGCCATGCCGCGAGAGCCCTTGACGAGAACCAGATCGCCTTCGGAAACCTCCTGCTCCAGGTGGTGGATCAACTCGCCCCGGTCCTCGAAGTGAAGAGCCCGGCGCGGGTCCAGCCCCGCCTCCCTGGCCGCTCGCACCGTATGCGAGCTCTGGGAACCGGTGCCCAGGAGAACATCGACGCGGTTGGCGGCGTGGCGCCCGATCCCCTCGTGAAGGGACTCGCTCGCCTCGCCGAGTTCCAGCATGTCCCCGAGGACGGCCACACGGCGGCCCTGGACGGGGATCTCCGCCGTCAGGTCGAGGGCGGCGCGAACCGAGCCGGGGTTGGCGTTGTAACAGTCGTCGATCACGCGAACTCCCCGTCTCTGCAGAATGGCCGAGCGCATGTGCAGTGGCTGGAACCTGCCCAGGGCGGCGCTGGCTTCCCCCAGGGGCACGCCGCACATGCGCGCACATGCGATGGCCGCCAGGGCGTTGTGCGCATTGTGCCGCCCCGGGACGCGGAGATGGAAGGAGGTATTCTGTAGAGAGAAGTGGCCGCAGCCCTCCTGGTCGAGGATGAGTCCCTCCCCACTGAAATGGCTCTCACGCCGCCAACCGAAGCCAAGGAGTCTCCCCTTTGTCCTCTTAGCCTCCCTGGCAATGACACAGTCGTCGGCGTTTACGAGAGCCACGTAAGACTCATCCACGATTTCGTCCAGAAGCTCCCCTTTGGCCTTGGCCACTCTCTCTACAGATCCAAATATACCCGCGTGCGCCGTGCCGATGTTGAGCAGAACCCCGACCGTGGGCTGCGCGACCCGGCACAGGTACCTGATATCCCCCACCCGCCTCGCCGCGAGCTCGAGGACCACGGCGGAGTGATCCGCCGACATTCCCAGCAAGGCCCGGGGAACACCGATCTCGTTGTTCTCGTTCTCCGGAGTCTTGAGGACCCGGAACCTCCGTCCGAGGATCGCGGCGACCATCTCCTTGACGGTCGTCTTGCCGGACGAGCCGGTGATGGCGATTACGGGCAGGTCGAATCGACGGCGGTAGTGGCGGGCCATCCGGCCCAGGGCCCGCACCGGAGAATCGACGGCCATCAGACAAGCCGCCGCGGCCGGCCCCGTCAACCGCAGGCCATCCACCCGCCGGCGATCGACGATGGCCGAACTCGCGCCCCTCTCGAAGGCCTCGGAGACGTGGTCGTGGCCATCGAAGCGCTCGCCCTCCAGGGCCACGAAGACCTCGCCGGGCTCGAGGGTCCGAGTGTCGGTGGAGACACCCGTCACCGTCCGCTCTCTGGGCTTCTCCCCTCCTCTCCACTCCGCCCTCGTCCAGGTGCGGACCTCCTCGATGTGGATGTCGCGCCACATTACTTGCCAAGCACCTGCCGAAGGACCTGGCGGTCATCGAAGTTCGTGGGTCCCTCGGCCAGGATCTGGTACGGTTCGTCCCCCTTGCCCGCCACCACCACCACGTCCCCTTCCCGGGCCTCCCGCAGGGCTGCATCGATGGCGCCACGGCGATCCGCACAAACCACGGCGGAGCCGGCGTCGCGCATGCCGGCGGCGATCTGATCGATGATCTCCTCGGGCGGCTCCCCCCGCGGGTTGTCGGAGGTGAGGAAGACGAGATCGGCCAGATCCTCGGCGACGCGCCCCATGAGCGGCCGCTTGCCCTTGTCGCGGTCGCCGCCGCAGCCAAAGAGGCAAAGAAGCCGGCCCCGCGTCAACTCCCTGGCCGTGCGCAGCACCGTGTCGAGACCGGCGGGCGTGTGAGCGTAGTCGACGATGACCTCGAAGGGCTGGCCCTCCTCCAGGCGTTCGAAGCGGCCCGGCACCTGGGACACGGCGGCGATGCCCGACCGCACGGCGGCGGCATCGATCCCCAGGGCGACGCCGACGCAGACGGCGGCCATCACGTTGGAACGGTTGAACCGGCCCGCCAAGGTGGTCTCCACCGACCACTCTCCGGCGGACGTCTCCAACCTCAGAAGGGTGGTGGAGCCCCCCCGGGTATCGAAGGAGGAGAGCCGTACATCCTCGCCCCTCTCGCCGTAGGTGAGCACCCGGGCCGAGGTGCTTGCAGCCACCTCCGGGGCGTGGGGATCATCGGCGTTCACCACCGCCGCCCCTCCCTGGCCGAGACCCCGGAAGAGAGTCGTCTTGGCCGCCAGGTAGGCCTCCTCGGTGCCGTGAAAGTCGAGGTGGTCTCTCGTGAGATTGGTGAACACGGCCACAGAGTAGTCGATCCCGTCGACGCGGCGGAGGGCCAGACCGTGGGAGGAGACCTCCATGACCAGAGCGTCGCATCCGGCGTCACGGGCCCTGGCGAGCAGCGCCTGCAGCCGGTCGGCCTCGGGCGTGGTGTTGTCGAGGCTCTCCATTCCGTCGCCGCAGGAGAATCCCAAGGTCCCGATGTAGGCACTGCGAGCCCCGGCGGCCTTCAGGACGTGGCGCACAAGCAGGGCCGTCGTAGACTTGCCGTTCGTCCCGGTAACTCCGACACGCCACCGGAAGGAGCGGGCCGGATAGCCGTGCAGCCGGGCCGCGAGGGCGGCCAGAGCCTGGCGGCAGTCCTCGACGCGGATGCGGGTCGACGGCAGACTCTCGTCCTCCTCCTCGACCACTACCGCCGGCGCCCCACGGGCGAGGGCATCATCGACGAAAGCATGGCGGTCGATCTCCTGCCCGCCGCGAACCGCCACGAACAGGGCTCCCGGTCCGGCCCGGCGCGAATCGGAGACGACGGATTCGATCTCCAGGTCCAGGGATCCGCCGATGTGGACGGGCTGGATCGCGCCGATCAGGTCGCGAAGCTTCACCTCCGGGCCTCCCCCGGTGCCAGGGCCACCAGCTGCGGGCCCTGCAGCTTGCGCACCAGCACGGCCTGGCGCATCGGTGCCTCTGGCAGACCCAGGGCCAGCAGGTCGGCGCGGCTGCCGAGACGGCACAGGATGTCCGCCTCCGTGAGGCGTGATCTGGGCGCCGGCTCCTGGCCGACCACGATCGGGCCCGAACCCTCGAAGCGGAGGTTGAGATCCCGGCGGCGGGCCTGGACCCTGACCCGGAGCACGTCCAGTCCCCTGAAGTCGGGCACGACATCGCCGCGGACCTCGGTCCCGGCGTCGGCCAGGGCGTCCGGCCGGCTCCCGCCGGGTGCCTGCGACCCGTCGAGAATGAGGATCCGTTCCATCGTGCGGCGGAAGGCGGGAGCCGCCACGACGCCCCCCCACTTGCCGACCCGGGGGTTCTCCACGGAGATCAGGCAGAGGTAGCGAGGTTGCCCGGTGGCCGGGAGGAAACCGATGAAGGAGGCGATGTACTCGCCCTGGGCGTAGCCGCCGCCGCCCGGCAGGGCGCGTTGCGCGGTCCCCGTCTTGCCCGCCACCCGGACCCCTTCGATCGCCGCGTTGCGCCCCGTTCCGTCACTGACCACCCGCTGCAACATCCCCTTCAGGACCGAGGCCGTTCTGGCGGAGAGGACACGGCGCACGGGCTTCGGTTCCTCCCGCCGCAGGATCTGTCCCGCTGGATCCCGCACCTCCTGGACCACCTTCGGCGCCATCAGCATGCCCCCGTTGGCGATGGCGCTGAAGGCCTGCACCATCTGCACCGCGGTGACGCTGATCTCCTGGCCGATGGAGATCGTCTCCAGGGAGCGGTTGGACCAGTCGCGGGCATGACGCAACAGCCCGGCGCTCTCCGCCGGAAGGCCGATCCCGGTCCGGGTCCCGAAGCCGAAGCCGCGCAGGGACTGGTAGTAGCTCGACCGGTCCAGCCCTTGGGCGAGCTTGATCACCCCGATGTTGCTCGACTGGGCGACCACCTCGGCCGGTGTCATCCAGCCGTGGGGCTTGACGTCCCGGATGACGTCCCCCATGGACAGGACGTAGGCGCCCTCCTCGCAGTAGACCTTCCTCTCGAGGACCTTCGGGTCGTCGTCGAGGACGGCTGCCATGGTGATGGGCTTGAAGATCGAGCCCGGCTCGAAGGGATCGGTGACCAGACGGTTCCGGCGGTGGTTGGCGGGGACTCCGCCCGGATCGTTCGGATCGAAGAGGGGAATGCCGGCCATGGCCAGGATCTCCCCGGACCGGGGATCGGCGATGATACCCAGGGCTCCCTCGGCCCGGGTCTCGGTCACGGTGCGGGCCAGCTCCTCCTCCAGGATCTCCTGGATGGCGGCGTCGATGGTCAGATGGACGCTGGCGCCGTGCCGAGGGGCGGCGGTGGGCTGCGAACGCTCGGGGAGGATGTTCCCCAGGCCGTCGACGTAGGACCGGGCGGAACCGGCCCGTTCGGCGAGGATCTCCTCGAAGGCCAGCTCTGTCCCCTCCTGGCCCCGGTTCTCGATGTCGGTGAACCCCAGGAGCTGCCCGGCCAGGCGGCCGTAGGGATAGTGACGGCGGACCTCCAATTGCTCGTACACCCCTTCGAAGGTCTTCTGGCGAACCTGGCGGAGCCGCTCACCGTCGACCTGACGTAGGAGATAGACGAAGGGGTGTCCGCCGCTGATCAGCCGGGATACCGCGCTGGCGGAGCGCCGGCCGAACCGCATGAAGTGGGCCGTCACCGACTCGGGATCGCGGACCTGCGCGGGCCGGCAGTAGAAGGAGACGGCGGTGACGTCGAAGGCCAGCTCGCGGCCCTGGCGATCGAGGATGGCGCCGCGCCGTGCGCTCAGCGGGATCTGGCGCTGATGCTGGTTGCGGGCGCGCATCTGGTACGTGCCGTGGTCGATCGCCTGCAACTGCACCAGCCTCAAACCGATCAGCGACCAGATGAGACCTCCGGCGAGCAGGACCCACTTCAGGCGGTGGCGGCCGAGGTCAAAGGGGCGGCGTTCGTCTTCGTGGGAGCCGCGGCTTGTCATCGCGATGCCCTGACAAAGAGGTCGACCGTGGCGCCCGGGTCCGGATAGGTCATTCCGAGCTCGCCTTCAGCCCGCTGGCGCAGCAGACTCGGCCGACTCGCCAGGTCCAGGGAGGCCTCGAGCCGCGAGCTCTCCACCACCAGCGCCTGGGCCTTGGTCCTGGCCGCCTCGGAGGCGCGCGCCAGCTCCGAGACCTGCACCTTGATCCATACGTACGCCGTCGTCGCCGCCGCCATGGCGAGGACGGTCAGCACCCGGACCCAGTCGCCCTGAAACCAGGCCATCACCGGACGGCTCCTCGGGTGCCGCCGGAAGCGGAGGGGACCTTCTCGAAGAGTCGCAGGGTGGCGCTGCGGGACCGGGAGTTGGCGGCCTGCTCTCCGGCGCCGGGGCGGCGGGCCGGGCCCAGGCGCAGGAAAGTCGGCCGCCGGCCGCACGCACAGGCGGGCAACTCCGGCGGGCAGACACAGCCCCTTATAAGGCTGGCCATCCTTTGCTTGACGATCCGGTCCTCCAGGGAGTGGTAGGCGATGACGGCGAGCCGGCCGCCCGGTACGAGCAGGTCGACGGCCGCCCGGATCCCCTTCTCGAGCTCGGCCAACTCATCGTTGACGGCGATTCTCAGCGCCTGGAAGACCCGTGCCAAGGTCTTGGTCGGTCTTTCGGGGCGCGTCGATTCGATCGCCCTGGCCAGTTGCGCCGTCGTCTGCATGCGGCCTTCGTCCCTGGAACGGCAGATGGAACGCGCGATGCGCCTCGCCTTCCGTTCCTCACCATATCGTCGGATCAACTCCGCCAGGTCGGCCTCCCGAATCCGCGCCAGCAGTTGGCCTGCGGGCTCTCCGGCGCCTCGGTCCATGCGCATGTCCAGAGGACCGTCCTGGTGATAGCTGAATCCGCGTCCAGGCTCGTCGATCTGATGCGAACTGACCCCCAGATCGAAGAGCACCCCCTGCACTCCGGATCGCTCCAGGCGATCCAGGAATGGGGCCGCCGACCGGGCGAGGGAGGAAAACGCGCACTGGAGAAAGGTCACCCGTCCGCGGTACGGATCGAGCCGGCGGCCCGCCTCGTTCATAGCCGCCGCGTCCCGATCACATGCCAGCAGGTGCCCGCTCTCTCCGAGAACCCGCAGGAGGGCCTCCGCGTGCCCTCCCCCCCCGGTTGTTGCGTCCACATAGACCCCTGAGGGGTCCGTTGCCAACCCGGTGACGACCTCCTCGACCATGACCGGCACGTGGTAGGCCATCCTCGGGTTCACCGCTTCAGAGTGGCGCCGAATTCACAGATCCAGCGTCTCGGCTACTTCCTCCAGGGTGGGCTCGGCCTGGGAGAGGTATCCCTGCCAGGCCTCCGGCTCCCAGAATTCGAGATGGTCCAGCGCCCCGATGACGACCAGGCGATCACTGATACCGGCCCGGTCCAGAAGCTTCTTCGGAAGCGACGCCCGGCCCTGACGGTCCAGTCTCACCTCGGTCGCCTGGGACAGGAGTGCCCGCGTATAGAGTCTGACCCGCTGCTCCTTCCATGGGAGCTGCAGCATCCTCGCCGCGATCTGGGCCCACAGGTTGCGGGGATGTCCGGTGAGACACCCATCCAGCCCCCGGATGACCACGAAGGTGTCATCGGCCTCCGGCTCGAGGTTCCGCCGCAACTCGGCGGGCAGGAAGATCCGGCCCTTGTCGTCGACGGGAACCTCGTACTCTCCGAGGAATTGTGCGCTCATGGGGCTCCTGAGAGGCCATTATCGCCCCGGTAGAACCATCAAGCTCCACATTACACCATTTTCCACCCCGGCAAAGTATACCTTCCCCACGCAGGGCATGTCAAGAGGAATCGTACACCCCGGTACAGATCCCCGAGGAGATATGTAACCGACTGTTATTTAGTCAGTTGAGGAGATTCTGTGCGAGGTCCCCGGCCGGTTTTCGCCGGAAGTGGGGCCGAAATGCGATTCCACCCCGGGTCACCCTCGGGCGCCCCGGGCGAAGCTTCCGGAGCAGGGGTGGAGGGCCGGCGGCGGTCAGGGCTTCTCGAGGACGCGCCGGTGAATCGGTTTCCCCTGGCCCACGAACTTGTCCTCGTAGTTCGTGCTCGCCCCTTCCCAGACCGCCTCCACGGGAAGCAGGAGGCCGTTGAACGGGTCGAGGGCTTCGAGGATCGCTTCGAAGTAGCCGTCGTGGTCGGTTGCGATCCACAACCGCCCGCCGGGGACGAGGATCCTCTGCGCCTCGGCGAGAAAGGCCTCGTCGAGCAACCGCCGCTTGTGATGCCGTTTCTTCGGCCACGGGTCGGGGAAATAGACGTGAATGGCCCGGACCGAAGCGGCGGCGAGGAAGAACTCGACGAACTCCCTGGCGTCGCCGTGGACGAAGCGGAGATTGGTGCAGCTCCGGCGCAGGGCCCTGGCATGGGCGAGGCGGAGGTACTTGGCCGCCTGCTCCACTCCGATGTAGTTCACCTCCGGGTGACGCAGGGCGGCGTCGAGTAGGAAGCGTCCCTTGCCGATCCCGAGCTCAAGCTCGACGGGCCGGGAATTGCCGAACTGCGACTCCAGGTCGAGAACGGGATCCTGGCCGGTCTCCTCGTCGAGACCGATGAGAAGGGAGTCGACGCCGGCGGGCGGCGCCACCATCCGAAGGCGACCGAGGCGGCCGATGCCTCAGCCAGCCGCCTCGCTGTGGCCCGGGAGGCCGCAGAACTGGTTGTAGTCGATCAGCTCCTTGACGGTGGGGGCGTCGCCGCACACGGGGCAGGCCGCGTTCCGGCGCAGCTTCATCTCGCGGAACCTCATGTCGAGAGCATCGTACAGGATCAACCGGCCCACGAGGGGGACGCCCTGTCCGATGACGAGCTTGACGACCTCCGTGGCCTGGATCATGGCGACGGTTCCGGGCAGAACGCCGAGAACTCCCCCTTCGGCGCAGCTGGGCACCTCGCCGGGAGGCGGCGGCTCGGGATAGAGGCAGCGGTAGCAGGGCCCGCCCGCGGCGGGGTGGTAGACCGTCGCCTGACCCTCGAAGCGGAAGATGCTGCCGTCGACGACCGGCTTGCCGGAGAGGACGGCCGCGTCGTTGACCAGGTACCGCGTGGGGAAGTTGTCACAGCCGTTGACGATGATGTCGTAGCCGCCGATGAGGTCCATGGCATTGGCGGAGGTCATCAGCTCATGGTGGGCCTCGACGCGGATGCCTGGGTTCAGCTTCAACAGCCGGTCGCGGGCGGCCTCGACCTTCGGCTGGCCGAGCACGTCTTCGCCGAAGAGAACCTGCCGCTGCAGGTTGCTCCGGTCGACGACGTCGGCGTCGACGAGGCCGACGGTGCCGACCCCGGCCGCGGCCAGGTAGAGGGCCGTCGGGCAGCCGAGGCCACCGGCCCCGATGAGGAGCACCTTCGCCTTGAGCAGCTCCTGCTGGCCGCGCTCGCCGACCTCGGGCAGGATGATGTGCCGCGAGTAGCGCTGCAGGTCCTCGTCGGACAGGAGGCCGTCCTGCTCGATGCCGTATCCCGCGTCCTTCCAGCCCTTGATGCCGCCGATCATCGAGCTCACCCGGGTATAGCCCATGGCCACCAAGTCGCGCGCGGCCAGGGCCGAGCGGTTGCCGCCGGCGCAGTAGAGGACGATCGGCTCCTCCCGGTCGAGGGTGACGTCGTCCTCGACGTTGAGCTCGAGGAAGCCCCGTGGGATGAGGTGCGAGCCGGGGATGTAGCCGTCCATGACCTCGTCGCGTTCGCGCACGTCGACGACGTGCCGGATCTGACCACTGTTCAGGGACCGCTTGACATCCTCGGGGGTGACCTCCGTGATCGACTTCTTGACCTCTTCGAGGAGCTGGCTCGAAGTGAGACCCATTCTGGTCTTCTCCGTCCTGTTGGTGAACTCGTCGGCCAAGAAGCTAGGGACCACCCCGCTTCCCGCAAGACCGTCCTCAAGCGAGAGAAGGCGCCGCGAGACGCCGGGCCTCGTGGACGGTGCGCCGCGCCGCGTAGTCGATGTCGCCGGCCGTGTTGAAGCGTCCGATGCCGAAGCGCAGCGTCGCGGCCGCCGTGGCGTCGTCGCACCCGATCGCCTTGAGCACGTGGGACGGCTCGCCGGAGCCAGAAGAGCACGCCGAGCCCGCGGATACGGCCAGGTCCCGCAGAGCCAGCAGCAGATCGCTTCCGTGGATGCCGGTGAAGGAGACGCTCAGCGCCCCCGGCAGGCGTCCGCGAGGGTTGCCGTTGCGCCGGACCTGCCCTGCGAGGCCCTCGAGGAGCCGCGACTCCAGGTCGTCGCGCAGGCCCCCGATGCGCGCGGCATCGGCAACCATCTCCTCGGCGCCCAGGCGGCAGGCCTCGCCGAGGCCGACGATCCCGGGGACGTTGAGGGTGCCGGAACGCAGACCGCGCTCCTGACCCCCTCCGTCGATGAGCGGAGTCAGCCGCAGGGGCGGCCGGCGGCGGCGGACGAAGAGCGCCCCCTGCCCCTTCGGTCCGTAGAGCTTGTGGGCCGAGATCGACAGCAGGTCGATGGGAAGCCCGGCGACGTCCACCGGCACCTTGCCCGCGGCCTGGGCGGCGTCGCAGTGCCAGATGACACCGCTGGCCGCCACCAGGCGCCCGATCTCCTCCAGAGGCTGCAGGGTGCCGAGCTCGTTGTTGGCGGCCATCAGGGAGAGCAGGACCGGCTCCTCGGCGAGGGCCTCCTCCAGCCGCTCGAGGTCGACGCTCCCGGCGCTGTCGACGGGCAGACGAGTCACCCGGAAGCCGCGGCGCTCCAGGGCGGCGAAGACGTCGATCACGGCTCGATGTTCGGTGACGCAGGTCACGAGGTGGTCGCCGCGGTCCCGGTTCGCCTCGGCCACGCCCTTGATGGCCAGGTTGTTGGCCTCGGTGGCGCCGCTGGTGAGGACGATCTCGCGCGGGGCGGCCCCGATCAGGGCCGCCACCTGGGCGCGGGCCCGGTCGACGGCCTCCGCCGCCCTCCAGCCGTAGGCGTGGGTCCTGCTGGAAGGATTGCCGAAGTGGGTGGCGAAGTACGGCCACATCGCCTCCAGGACTCGGGGGTCCAGGGGCGTGGTGGCCAGATTGTCGAGGTAGGGTGTGTACCGCGCAGGCCCGCCCGGAGGCAGGTCAGACGGAGAACGACTCGCCACAGCCGCAGGTGGTCCGGGCGTTGGGGTTCTCCACCTGGAAGCCGGCCCCCATCAGACCATCGTCGTAGCGCAGGACGACACCGTTGAGGTAGAGGCTGCTCTTGGGATCGACGAAGAGGCGGACACCGTTGGACTCGATGACCTGATCCATCTCGCCGGCCGCCTCTTCGAAATCGAGCTGGTACTGGAAGCCGGAGCACCCGCCTCCCCGGACCGCCACGCGCAGGCCGCGTTCCGGGGTACCCTCCCTGTCCAGAAGGCTCCGGATCTTCTCAGCGGCTTCGTCGGAAACGGTGATCATCGGCTTTGGCAGGGGGGCGGCAAGGGTGTGCTCAGCGTCGGAAGATGGCGTACTCCACGAGGTCGGGGACATCCTCGTGACATCGGTAGGTCTCGCAGTTGTGGCAGTCACGCTCGAAGACCGGTATCTCGCAAAGGAGACATCCGCGCAGTACTTGGATACCGCGCAGGTTTCGCTCCTTCATCTCCTCGTACTGGGCGATCCGTCGGTCGATCTCCTCCTGCTGACCCTGGAGGAGGTCGATCATCTGACATGCCAGATCGCCGCCGGTCTCGGCCGTCTCGCGCACGGAGAACAACCGGCGCACCTGCTCCAGCTCGAAACCCAGGGCCTTGAGGCCCTGGATGATCTGCAACCGGCGCAGCTGATCGGCGCCATACTGCCTGAAGCCGCCGTTGGTCCGCGCCACGGGCTCGATGATCCCGAGCTCCTCGTAGTAGCGGAGGGTCCGCGTCGAGACACCTGCGCGCGCGGCCAAGTCACCGATCTGCATTGTGGGTTCAGGGACTGCCAAGAGGTTGTTTCTATTCGACTCTCGCGCGAATGTAACCAGCCCCCGCGGGAGTGTCAACGCGGGCCCTCAGGCCTTTCCGGCGGGCTCGCCGACGAAGCCGTCCACGCTGAAATAGCGGAATCCCGTGTCGCACAGCACGGTGACGACGGTGGCCCCCTCCCCCAGCTCGAGCCCCACCCGCAAGGCCGTGGCGACATTGGCTCCAGAGGAGGGCCCCACGAGCAGGCCTTCCTCGCGCGCCAGGCGCCGGGTGTAGAGAAAGGCCTCCTCGTCCTCGACGGTGACCACCTCGTCGATCACCGAGCGATCGAGCACCTCCGGTACGAACCCGGCGCCGATCCCCTGGATGCCGTGGACTCCGGCCTCGCCCCCGGACAGCACGGGGGAGCGCGCGGGCTCGACGGCCAGGATCCGCAGCGCCGGTCCCAGCTCCTGGCGGAGGACGCCGCCGACGCCACTGATGGTCCCGCCCGTCCCGACACCAGCGACGAAGGCGTCGATCCGGCCGTCCAGAGCCTTCAGGATCTCCCGGGCCGTCGTTCGTCTGTGAACGTCCGGGTTGGCGGGATTGCCGAACTGCTGCGGCATGAAGGAGCCCGCGGGATCGGCGGCGACGATCTCCTCCGCCCGGTCGATCGCTCCGGCCATGTCCCGGGCGGCGGGCGTCAACTCGATCCGGGCGCCGTACGCGGCCATCACCGAGATGCGCTCCTCGCTCATGTGATCGGGCATGGTCAGCACGAGGTCGTACCCGAGGGCGGCGGCAACCATGGCGAGGGCGATCCCCGTGTTGCCGCTGGTGGGCTCCACGATTCTCATGCCCGGCTTCAGGCGTCCGTCGCCCTCGGCGGCGCGGATCATGCTCAGACCGATGCGGTCCTTCACGCTGCCAGCCGGGTTGAGGGCCTCCAGCTTGCACAGGACCCCGGCGCTCCCGGCCGGAGCCATGCGGCGCAGGGGCACCATGGGGGTGTCCCCGACCGTGTCGAGGATCGAGTTGGCGACCCTGCCCTCAGCCATCTCTCTCGGCGAGGAGGCGGGTGAGTTCGGCCACGTCCTCCACGGGAGCGGAGCAGACCGAGTCGCGGCAGACATAGGCACGGGCCCCTCCCCCGGCGCCGGGGCGGCGCTCGGCCAGGGCCGGGACGACGGCCTCCGCCGCGGCTGCGACCCCGGCTCCTCCCGAGAGCACGCGGGTCGGCAGGTACGGCCGGTTGGCGGCCTCTACGAAGGGACGGCGGGAATCCTCGGCGCCCACCACCGTGACCTCCAGGGGGCCCCGGAGGTACTGGTGCAGGGCGCAGGCCATGAAGGGACAGGCGCCCGGAGACCGCTCGAGGAGCCGGGCGTAGAGATGCAGGGTCTCCTCGGCGCAGCGGTGGAAGTCGGCCTCGCCGGTGAGAGCGCCCAGGCGCAGGAGGGCCATGGCCGCCAGGGAATTGCCGGCCGGGGTCGCTCCGTCGAAAGGGTTCTTCGTGCGCACGAGGAGGTCGTCGCGGCCGGCGTCGACGAAGAAGAACCCGCCCTCGTCGGGATCCCGGAAGCGTTCGATCATCGCCCTCGCGAGGGTGGTGGCCTCGCGGAGCCAGCCGGCCTCGAAGGTCGCCTCGTAGAGATCCACGAGGCCGGCCACCAGGGCTGCGTAGTCGTCCTGGCAGGCGGCGATGCGGGCTTCGCCGTCCTTGTAGACGTGCAGCAGCCGGCCCTCCGGGACCATGCGGTCGAGGACGAAACGGGCCGCCTGCCCCGCCGAGGCCAGGTAGGCCGGGTCCCCCAGGACCTGGGCGCCGCGGGCCATGGCGCCGATCATCAGGCCGTTCCACGACGCGATCACCTTGTCGTCCCGGGCCGGGGCCACCCGCCGCCGGCGCGCCTCGAACAAGGCAGCCCTCGCCGCCGAGTTCGCCGACGCCAGCCCTTGCGGATCGACCCCGAGGAAGCGGGCCAGCCCCTCGGGCTCGGAGGAGAGATGTAGGATACTGCGGCCCTCGAAGTTGCCTTCCGGAGTCACGTCGTACGTGCGGCAGAACAGGCGCGCCGTCTCCTCGTCCTCGACCACCTCCTCCACCTGCTCCGGGGTCCATACGAAGAAGCGGCCCTCCTCGCCCTCGGAGTCGGCGTCCTGGGTCGAGCAGTACCCTCCCTCGGGAGCGGTCATCTCCCGGATCACGTAGTCCAGGGTCTCGCGGGCGACACTCTCGTAGAGATCGATTCCCGTGGCCTGCCAGGCATCGAGGTAGACCGGCACCAGCAGGGCATTGTCGTAGAGCATCTTCTCGAAGTGCGGGACGAGCCAGCGCTCGTCGACGGAATAGCGGTGGAATCCGCCGCCGAGGTGGTCGTAGATGCCGCCTCGGGCCATCTGCGTCAGGGTGTGGGAGGCGGCCTCCAGGGCCGACTCCCCGCCACCGTCGCTCCAGTGGCGCAGGAGCAGGGAGAGCCCGCCGCTGTTGGGGAACTTGGGGCCCTGGTTGCTGAACCCTCCATGGGTCTCGTCGTGATCGCGCACCAGCTGGCGGACGGCGGCCTCCACGAGGCCATCGGCGATCGCCCCGGACCGTGCCAGTGGAGCCGCGTTCTGCACCAGGAACCGGCGCAGCTCGGCGGCCCTCTCCTCGACGCGGTCCCGGTGATCGCTGTAGTGCGCCGCCACGGCCTCCAGGACCCGCCCGAATCCGGGGCGCCCGTAGCGGTCGTCGGGGGGGAAGTAGGTGCCGCCGAAGAAGGGCCGGAGGTCGGGGGTGAGGAAGACGGTCATGGGCCAGCCGCCGCTGCCGGTCATGGCCTGCACCGCCGCCATGTAGATCTCGTCGACCTCGGGGCGCTCCTCGCGGTCGACCTTGATGTTGACGAAGTGACGGTTCATCAGGGCCGCGATGGCCGCGTTCTCGAAGGACTCGCGTTCCATCACGTGGCACCAGTGGCAGGCGGAGTATCCCACCGACAACAGGATCGGCCGGTCCTGCCGCCGCGCGAGATCCAGGGCCTCCTCCCCCCATGGGAACCAGTCCACGGGGTTGTGGGCATGCTGCTGCAGGTAGGGACTGGTCTCGCGGGAAAGGCGGTTGGGGCCGGGGGAGGAAGGGGCGTCGGCGGTCACGGGCGGAATCTAACCAGCGGCCAGGTACGGAACAATCGACGAGGACAGCGGCGGCGGCCCCCGCCGATGCCAGCGGGTGCCACGGTTCCCGGGGCCGTCACCGTCAGGCCACACGCCCGCCCGCCCCCCGGGCGGGAGCATGAGATCGTAGTCGACTGCGGTCCAACGAGGTGGAACCGTCGACCCGCCCTGGCACGAGTCGTGCATCACACAAGGTCCGTCACGGGTCGGCCTTCCCGCTCGACCTGTCCCCACCACCACCGCTTGGAGGGATGTCATGTCCGACTTGAAGATGCCGTCCATCAACCAGGTTGCCCTTGCCGGCCGGTTGACGCAGGATCCGGAGTTCCGAATCACCGAAGGCGGGTTCGGCCGGCTCACGGCTCGGATCGCCGTCAACCGCACCTATCGCGACCGCAACGACGAGTGGCAGGACGAGGCCTCGTTCTTCCAGATCGTCATGTGGGGGCAGCTCGCCGAACGCATGGCCGACCGGCTGCACAAGGGCACCCCCGTGTTCCTCAGCGGACGCTTGAAGAGCAACAGTTGGCGGGACGAGGAGGAGAACTCCCACACCATCGTCGAGGTTCAAGTCCGCAACCTGCAGATCCTCGAGCGCGCTTCCGCCGTCAACGGAGACGCTCAGGACGTGGCCGAGGAGGTCGCGGAGGAGGAGGGCGAGGAGCTCGAACTGGCGGCCTGACGAGGAGCGGCGCGGGGGCGGCGGCAAGCAGGCGTGGCCCCCGCACGCGAATCACCCTGCTTCCCGGCGCCCAGGCATGGTCCTGATTGACTCTCTCCGCACCCGTCGCTATTGTCGATTGCGGCCAGCCGGACGGGGCAGTAGCTCAGTTGGGAGAGCGCGGGCTTTGCAAGCCTGAGGTCGTCGGTTCGATCCCGATCTGCTCCACCACTCCCAGGTCTCGCATCGGCGACCGCAACCGCCGCGGTTCAGCGTTGCGCCCGGTACCCGCCGCTCACGCCCCCCGGGGACAGCACGATCTGCCACACTTGGTTCGCCCGCGCCCGGAAGGACCCGGCGCAAGCGAGCAGGTAGTAGCGCCACATCCGTCTGAACCGTTCGTCGTAGTTCGGTATCTCGTCCCACCGGGGCTCGAGGTTGGCATGCCAGGCCATCAGGGTGGGGTCGTAGTTGGCGCCGATGTTGTGCCAGTCCTCTAGAACGAACAGGCCCTCCGCCGCCTCGGCGATCTGTCGAACGGAAGGCAGCTTCGCATTCGGAAAGATGTAGCGGTCTATCCAGACGTCTCCGGCCAGGTTCGAACTGTTGCTGCCGATGGTGTGCAGCAGAAACAGCCCGTCCGCGTCGAGACAGCGGCGCACGACCTGCATGAAGACCCGGTAGTTCCTCACCCCCACGTGCTCGAACATGCCCACGGACAGGATGCGATCGAAGGGCTCCTGCAACTCCCGATAGTCCTGGAGCCGGATCTCGATCGGCAGATCGCCGCACCGCCGGCGCGCGTGCTCCGCCTGGTCCCGTGAGATGGTGACGCCCACGCCTTCGACGCCGTAGCGCTCGGCGGCATACTGCAGCGTCCCCCCCCAACCGCAGCCGATGTCGAGCACCTTCATGCCCGGCTGCAGACCGAGCTTCCGGCAGATGAGATCGAGCTTGGCCTCCTGGGCGGCGTCGAGGTCATCGGCCTCGTTCCAGTACGCACAACTGTAGACCATGCGTTGGTCGAGCATGCGCCGGAACAGGTCCTCACCGATGTCGTAGTGGCGCTGCCCGACCTGGAAGGCGCGGGAGACGCTCTGCAGGTTGACGAAGGAGGCCCGCAGGCTGGCACCGACCCGGGACCAGCCGATGGCGCTCTCCTTCAGATCGCCCCGCAGTATCCGATGGATCATCTCGTCGAGGCGGCGGCAGTCCCACCAGCCGTCCATGTAGCTCTCGCCCATGGCCAATGAGCCCGCCCGCAGCAACCGGCCGTAGAACCGGTCATCGTGCACGTGCAGATCCCAGTCCCGCTTGCCGTCGACGCCGACATCGACGCTGCGCAGCCGACCGATGACGACTCGGCGAGGATTGAGGCGTGAGAGGAGGGGCCTCGGCTCGGCCCAGGTCTGTCCGGGAGAGGACTGATCGTTGGGATCGTCAGGATTCATGGCGGAAACGGCGCACCTGGCGGCCGACATACGGCAACGTCGTGTGAGGCGCGGAACGGGTCGGTCCCGCGCCCGGCCACCTGATTCTGACGAGCCGTGGACCGGCCGTCAAGGGTTCCCGGCGGCCTTCATAAGGCCGGTTCCACTACATACAGCAGGGCCAGGCTGAGCCCCGCCCACAGGGCCAAGGCGAGCTGCAGGGGCCGGTCGCGCCACAACAGGGCCGTCGGGTCACCTCCGGCCTCGCTGCGGTGAACGAGATAGAGGTAACGCAGCACCCCGTAGAGCACCAGGGGGATCGTCCATTCCATCCGATGACCGGCGGATAGGCCACCCTCGCCAACGCCGGTGGCGTACAAGGCGTAGCAGACGATGGTCGCTGACGCCAGCACCCCAATGACCTGATCCAGGAAGGGGATCTCGTACGCCGCCAGGGCCGGCCGATGCCCGGCCGCCCCCTCCCGCAACAGGTCGAGCTCGCCGCGTCGTTTGGCGGCGGCCAGGAACAGGGTGAGGGTGCAGGTGCAGAGGATGAACCAGGTGGAGATGCCCACGTCGATGGCCACGGCGCCGCCCATGGCCCGGAGGAAGAACCCGGCGGCCACTATCAGAATGTCCACCAGGAAGGCGTCCTTGAGCCCGAGGGAGTAGGCGAGGTTGAGGGCCGCGTAGAAGGCGAGGACGGCGGTGAAAGCCGGCTGCAGGAACCAGGACCCGGCGAGGCTCCCCACCAGGAGCACCGCCGCCGCCGAAACGGCCACCCGGGGGGAGAGAGCGCCGCTGGCCACGGGGCGCCGGGCCTTCTGCGGATGCAGGCGGTCCCGATGCGCGTCCGCCACGTCGTTGATCAGGTACACGGAGGCGCTGCTGAGCAGGAAGGCCACGGCCGCCGCCAGGGCGGTGAGCGCGAAGTCGGCATCGAGGAGGTGCCCGGAGAACACGAGAGCGGCGAGAACGAACAAGTTCTTCACCCACTGCCGGGGCCTCGTGGACCGCAGAAGCGGGGCGATCACGGCCACCTGGCCTTCCCGGCTGCAGCTTTCGAGAACCCCGGGAGCGCGCAATGGCTGCTTCCGTCCTGAGCTTCACCCATCCGCCGGCTGTCCCTGGTCCCGTTCATTTCAGTCAGTCGCGCGAGCTTCTCCCAAAGCCTTCAGTCCTCGCCGTGGGGCGCAAAAAGGGCGACGCGGCGGTGCCGCATCGCCCGGTGACCGCCGAGGACCAATGCTGCCTCAGACCTCCATGATCTCCGTCTCTTTGTTCGTGATGGTCTCGTCCACCTTTTTGACGAAGTCGTCGGTCAGGGCCTGGATCCGGGCCTGGCCCTGCCGCGCCTCGTCCTCCGAGATCTCCCCCTCTTTCCTGGCCTCGCCGATCAGGTCCAGACCGTCCCGACGGGCGTGTCGTACGGCCACCCGCCCCTCCTCGGCGCGGTTTCGGGCGACCCGGGTCAACTGGATCCGGCGCTCCTCGGTCAGTTCGGGGATCGGCAGGCGGATGATCTGGCCGTCGTTGCTGGGATTGAGGCCCAGGGAGGCCTCGGCGCGAATCGCCCTCTCCACGGGATCGATAAGGCTTTGCTCGTAGGGCCGGATCGTGAGCAGGCGCGGCTCCGGAGCGCTGATGGAGGCGAGCTGGTTCAGGGGTGTGGGCGTTCCGTAGTAGTCGATCCGGATCCCGTCCAGGAGGGAGACGGTGGCGCGCCCCGTGCGGATGCCGCCGAGATCCCGCAACAGGGCGGCGATGGCGTTTTCCATCGCCTTCCGAACCTCGTCGAAGATCTCTTCTAGCATGTCATCTGGCGCTGTCGACGGCAGGCTCCGGACTCACTCCTCGCCGAGGCGGAAGCAGGCGAATCTTCGGATCGTGATTTTCTCCCCGATCCTGGCGGTCTGCTCGGTGACCAGATCCTCGATGGTCTTGTCCGGATCCTTGACGAAGGCCTGCTCCATGAGGCACACATCCTGGAAGAACTTGTCCAGCCGGCCGGTGACGATCCGCTCCGCGATCTGCTCGGGCTTGCCCTCGTTGCGGGCCTGCTCGAGGTAGATCTCCTTCTCCTTGTCCACCACCGCCTGGTCGATCTCCTCGCGGCTCACCGCCAGGGGCTGCTCGGCGGCGATGTGCATGGCCACGTCGCGGGTGAACTCGCGGAAGTCGTCGGTCCTGGCCACGAAGTCGGTCTCGCAGTTGACCTCGAGGAGCACGCCGAGGCGGCTGCCGGGATGGATGTAGGAGTTGATCAGCCCGTCCTTGGCATCCCTCCCCGACCGCTTCTCCACGGCTGACATCCCCTGCTTGCGCAGGTGCTCAACCGCCTTCTCCATGTCCCCGCCGGTCTCCGCCAGGGCCTTCTTGCAGTCCATCATCCCTATGCCGGTGCGCTCGCGCAACTCGCGAACCCTGGCAGCGGTGATCTGAGCCACGGTTATTCCTGCCTCCCTTCCAGGTCTCCGGACGCCCCTCAGGCGGAGGTGGCGGCTTCGACGGGCGCGGCGGCCGGCTCGTCTTCTTCGGTACGGGCCCCCCGGCCCTTGTCGGCGGCGGCGCTCCCCTCGATGACAGCGTCCGCCACGGCGCGCGTGATCAACTCGATCGAACGGATGGCATCGTCGTTCCCGGGCACCGGGTAGGTCACCGCCTCGGGATCGCAGTTGGTGTCGACGATCGCCACGGAGGGGATGCCGAGCTTGCGCGCCTCGGCCATGGCCAGCCGCTCCTTGCGGATGTCGATGATGTAGATGAGCCCCGGAATGCCGTTCATCTTGCGGATCCCTTCCAGGGTCCTGACCATCCGGGTCCGCTCCTTCTCCAGAAGCAGAACCTCTTTCTTCTTGAGCTTCTCGTAGGTGCCGTCGTTGGCGATGCGGTCGAGGTGGTCGAGGTGCCGGATATTCTGCCGGATCGTCTGCCAGTTGGTCAGCATGCCGCCAAGCCAGCGCTCGGTGACGAAGAACATGCCGCAGCGCTCGGCCTCGGACCGGATGACGTCCACGGCCTGCTTCTTGGTGCCGACGAAGAGCACCGCCCGACCCTGCTGCGCCGTGCGGCGCACGGCGTCGGTGGCCTCCTGAAGGCGCTTTAGCGTCTTGTTGAGATCGACGATGTGGATGCCGTTCCGCTCGGTGAAGATGAAAGGCTTCATCTTCGGATCCCAGCGGCGGGTCTGGTGGCCGAAATGGGTGCCCGCCTCGAGCAGATCGCGGAGGCTCACTTCTGTCATTGAGGAGTCGTCTCCTGAGGAACTGGTTGAGGCTTCCACCCGGCTCGCCTGCGGCGTGCCTATCTCTTGGAGAACTGGAAGCGCTTTCGGGCGCCGGCGAGCCCGTACTTCTTGCGTTCCTTCTCGCGGGGGTCGCGAGTCAGGAAGCCGGCCCTCTTCAGCGTCGTCCGCATGGTAGGATCGTACGCCACCAGGGCACGGGCGATTCCGAGAGACATGGCGCCTGCCTGACCACGCAGGCCGCCGCCCTGGCTGCTGATGTGGATGTCGAACTTGTCCCGCGATTCCGTAACCTGCAAGGGCTGGACCATGATCATCTCGAGAGCGTCGCGCCGAAGGTAGTCCTCGACGCGGCGGCCGTTGATCAGGATCTGTCCGGACCCGGGGCGCAACCGCACTCTCGCCACGGAAGTCTTGCGGCGTCCTGTCGCTTCGAACCTGTGTTCCTCTGCCATGACTCCTAGACGCGCTCCGTCCTAGAGATCGAGCACTTCGGGTTGCTGGGCCCCGTGGCCGTGCTCGCCGCCGACGTAGACCCTGAGCTTCTTGAACATGCTACGGCCGAGGGGCGTGCGGGGCAGCATCCCCCTGACCGCCGTGCGCAGAATCCGCTCCGGGTGCTTCTCCATCATCTGGGCGAAGCTGGTGGTGCGGATGCCGCCGGGATAGCCGGTGTGCCGGTAGTAGACCTTCTGCTCGGCCTTGTTCCCCGTGACGCGGATCTTTTCGGCGTTGATGACCACGATGTGGTCTCCCATATCGTGGTGAGGCGTATAGGCGGGCTTGTGCTTACCGCGCAGGTAATGGGCGATCCGGGTCGCCAGCCGGCCGAGGGTCTTGCCCTCGGCATCGACCAGGTACCAGCGGTTCTCGATCTCGGCCCCTTTCGGGGAATAGGTCCGTGTCGTCAACTCCGGGTCCACCTTTGGAGAAGCCCAGCATTCGAGACGCGACGACTCCTCGCGGCAATTCGAAAGGAACATGTGAAGCTATTCCGAACGGCTCCGATTGTCAATTGTGGAACGCCGCCGCAGCCACACGCGAAGCCCGGCAGCGGCCGCGGCGGCGGCCAGCAGGACCGCCATCCCCCGGTTGTAACGCGCCAGCAGCTCCGAGACCCGGTCCCAGTTCTCCCCGAGGGCCATCCCCGCATACAGGAGAACGCCGTTCCACAGGAGCATGCTCACCAGGCCCAGACCCGCCACCGTGGGCCAGCCCAGCCCCCCGAAGCCCGCGCTGATGGCGATGACCGACCGCACGCCGCTGAGGAACCGGTTGCCGAGGACCAGCCACGCGCCGTAGCGCTGCAGCCACCGGGAGGCCCGCTGCAGCCGCCGCTCCGGGAAGATCCGGCCGCGCCAGCCACCGCCCTGCAGAAACCCGCGGCCCTGGGATCGGCCGATGGCGTACATGACCAGGAACCCCGCCGTTCCCCCCAGGCAGGTCACGGCGTAGACCGGGACCCAGGAGAGCACCCCCCGGCCGGCCAGGTAGGCGGAGAACACGACCACCATGTCCCCCGGGACCGGCGGCAGGACGTTCTCGAGGAAGGCGCTCAGGGCCAGGGCCGCATAGGCCCAGGGCGCCGGGAGTTCCCCGATCCGCTGCACCAGCTGCTCGAAATACTCACCCACGGTCAGAGCCGCACCGAGGCCACGGCCTGCGCCGCCATCCCCTCCTGCCGGCCGATGAACCCGAGGCGCTCGGTGGTCGTCGCCTTGACGCTGATCCGGCGGGGATCGATTCCCAGGGCGCCGGCGAGGGTTTCGGCCATGGTCCCGGCGTGGGGGGCCAGCTTCGGCGCCTGCGCCATGACCACGGCATCGACGTTGACGACCTCCGCCGCCACCTCCCGCAGGCGGTCCCCCACCCGGGCGAGGAGGACGAGACTGGAGATGCCCTCGTACTCGGGGTCGTCGTCGGGGAAGAGACGCCCGATGTCCCCCAGGCCGGCGGCTCCCAGGAGGGAGTCGATGACGGCGTGGGTAAGGACATCCGCGTCCGAGTGACCGGCGAGCCCCCGGTCGGAGGGGATGGCGACACCGCCCAGGACCAGCGGCCGGCCGGCGGTGAAGGCATGCACGTCGTAGCCGATCCCGGTCCGCACCTCGGCGGCGGACCGAAGGTCCTCGGGGTGGGTGATCTTCACGTTCTCCTCCTCCCCCCGCACCACGTGCACGGGGATCCCCGCCCGCTCCAGCATGGAGGCCTCGTCCGTCGGCGGCGGGCCTGGCGCGGACGATCGAAAGGCCCCTTCCAGAAGGGAGCGGCGGAAACCCTGGGGGGTCTGGGCGCGGAAGAGGCGGCTGCGGTCGGGCGACTCGATGACCCGGCTGCCGTCGACGACCTTGATCGTCTCCGTCACCGGCAGGACGGGCACCGCGGCCCCGTGCTCCTCCGCCGCCGCCGCGACGCGCTCGATCAGGTCCGTCGATACCCACGGCCGCACGGCGTCGTGCACGAGAACGAGCCCTTCGTCGGCGACGGCCTCCAGCCCCGCCCGCACCGACTCCGACCGGGTGGAACCGCCGATGACCGGAGCCTGGAGCTTGTCGAGGAGGGGATCGGAGGCGATGCGCCCGAAGCGCTCCTCGTCATCGCCGTGGATGGCCGCGATGATCCGCCCGATCCTCGGGCTGGCCTGCAGGCGCGCCAGGGTGTGCCAGAAGACCGGGCGTCCCCTCAGCAGCCGGTACTGCTTGGCCGGCCCTTCGCCCATGCGGAGGCCCCGGCCGGCGGCGGGGACGATGGCGGCGGCCGTCGTCATGTCAGGCGATGAACATGGCGTCGCCGTAGCTGTGGAAGCGATAGTCCTTGCGCACCGCCTCGACGTAGGCGTCCAGCAGCCTGTCGCGGCCGGCAAAGGCGGCGGCCAGCATGAGCAGGCTGGACCGCGGCCGGTGGAAGTTGGTGATCAGGGCATCCACCGCCCGGAAGTGGTGGGGGGGTTTGATGACGAGGTCGGTCCAGCCCTCTCCCGCCCGCAGCCCCCGGCCGTCCCAGGCGGACTCGAGGACGCGCACGGCCGTGGTGCCCACGGCGATCGCCCTGCCTCCCGCCTGGCGGCGCCGGTTCACCTCCTCGGCGGTCTCGACGGGCAGGCGGTAGTACTCCGCCGCCACTCGGTGGCGCCGCGGGTCGGCGCAGCGGATGGTCTCGAAGGTCCCGGGGCCGACGTGGAGGACGAGGTGCGCCACCGCCACTCCCAGCGACCGGACGCGGTCCAGCAGCTCGCCGGTGAAGTGCAGTCCGGCCGTGGGGGCGGCGATCGATCCCGGATCACGGGCGTAGACGGTCTGGTAGCGGTCCCGGTCCAGGGGCTCGCCCTCGCGGCGGATGTAGGGAGGCAGCGGCACCTCGCCGGCCCGCTCCAGCAGCGGCAGGAGAGCCTTGAACCCGGTGGGATCGTCCTCGGGCGCCTCGGCCCCCGCCGGGGGCAGACGAAGGCGGACCCTGTCCTCGACCCGCTCGACAACCTCCAGGGAGTCCTGTGAGCCGTCGAGGTCGATGCGATCCCCCGGCGCCAGTCCCCGCAGGGGCCGGGCCATGGCCAGCCAGCACTCCTCCTCCCGGCCGAGGAGCAGGATCTGAACCCGTCCCCCCGTCCGCGCCTTGCGTCCGTTGAGCCGGGCCGACACCACCCGGCTCCGGTTCAGGACGAGGACGTCTCCGGGGCGCAGGAGGTCGGGAACCTGGCGGAACAGGAGATGGCGCCGGCTGCCGCCATCCCGATCGATGGCCAGCAGGCGCGATGCGTCGCGGCGGCAGGAAGGGTACTGGGCTACGAGCCCCTCGGGCAGGTCGAAGTCGAGGTCTTCGAGACGCATGGGGGGGCTTGCTCCGGGACGCGGCAAGCTACGGGGGGTCGAGAGGGGGGTCAAGCGTGGCGGAAGATCGTGCTCAGGATCTTCCACCCGGCCCGCACCGTCCCTGTCAGGGTCCCGGTGACCTTCGAGGCCCCGGCCAGGCGGCGCCGGTAGCTGACCGGCACCTCGACGGCGGCCACGCCGAGACGCGCGGCCTTGACCTGCATCTCGACGGTCCAGCCGAAATCACGGTCGGACATGCCGATGCGCTCGAGGGTCTCCCGCCGGATCGCCCGGAAGGGCCCGAGGTCGGTGTACGATACACCGTACAGCCACCGGATCAGGACGGTGGCCAGGGCGTTGCCGAAGCGGGCCTGGGGCAGCATCGCCCCGGGCTCACGCCGGCCGAGGACCCGTGAGCCGACGACGAAGTCGGCCCGGCCCGCCAGCAGCGGCTCGACGAGATCCACCATCTCCCCGGGGAAATCGCTGTAGTCCCCGTCGAGGAAAACGACGATCTCGGTCTCCGGATGCAGCGCGGCGATCCCGGCCAGGCAGGCCTGCCCGTACCCCCTTCGGGGTTCGTGGACGACGCGGGCCCCCCACTCGGCCGCCCTCTGCGCGGTGGTGTCACTGGAGTCGTTGTCGACGACGATGACGTCGTCTGCGGTTGCGGGCGGAATGTCGGCCAGGACGCGAAGGATGGCGTCCTGCTCGTTGTGGGCGGGGATGATGACCGCGACCTTGCCCGCCAACTGGAGGATCGCCGGCGCCCGGAGGCCGCGTCTTCTAGAGGTGCGCCTGGAGCCAGTCGAGGATCCGCTGCATGACCCCCGGCGTGTTCAGCAGCTCGAAGCCGTGGGCGGCGCTCTCCTCGACGATGTGCAGACTCGACTCCGGCGTGTTCTCGGCCAGGAGGGAGGCCCACTCCCACAGATTGACGACCGTGTCGCCGAGGGTCAGGGTATCCGCGCCCCCCACGAGGTAGAGGATGGTGTGGGGTGCGAACGGTGAGATGCCCCCGCCGATGACGACAGGCCGCAGGTCGGGATCCCAGAACCCCGGGGACAGGGCCACGCCGGCGCGAAGGTCGTCGGCGAAGGCCCCCATGCTCACGAAGGCGACACTGGCGCCGAGGCCGACGCCGATGACACCGATGCGGGCCCTGTCGGCCGTGGGCTGGCCGCGCAGCCAGCTGATGGCGGCGCCCACCTCCAGGTGCATCTCTTCGAGATCGGCGTAGGTCAGCTGTCCGGCCGGACGGCCGTCGTCGGGCAGGGGTGTCTCCCCGTGGCCGCGCAGGTCGACGGCCAGGGCGTGGTAGCCGGCCTCCAGGATCGCCGGGAACCGATCGGACAGCACCCACTCCAGGCGGGCGAGCGGATCTCCAAGGCCGTGGATGAGGATGACCACGGGGCGGGTCTCCTCGCTGGCGCGGACATAGGAGGCCGCCACGGGGATCTCGTCGACCGTGGGAAAGGTGACCTCCTGTATCCGGTAGAGACGACCCTCCGCGGCGGGAAACTCGGGACCCGTGATCTGCGTGCGGTCGTCGTCGTCGGCGCAGCCGATGGACAGCGCCGCGGCCAGCACCAGCGGGCGCTGGAACCTCGCGAGGAGGGATTGGATCAAAGCAGCCTCTCAGGCTTGGCGGCCCGTCACCGGCCGCGATGCGTCACTTGACGGGCGCCGCAGAACTGGCGCCCTTATGAGCACGCTTTCGAAGGTAACCCCCCGCAGTGGCGGGGGCAACGCATCCTCCCTCCCGGCGATGATCCGTACCCGATCTCTCTCCGTCGACCACCCCGGCGGCATCCAGGCCCTGCGTGGCGTCGACCTGGAGGTGGCCCAGGGTGAGTGGGTGGCGCTCATGGGCCCGAACGGCTCCGGAAAGACCACCCTCGCCCGCGCCCTCAACGCCCTTGTGCTGCCGACCTCGGGCAGCGTCAGCGTCGACGGCCTGTCCACGGCGGAGGAAACCAGCCTCCCGGAGATCCGGCGCCGGGTGGCGATGGTCTTCCAGCATCCGGACGACCAGCTCGTGGCGCCGACGGTCGAGTCCGAGATCGCCTTCGGACTGGAGAACCACGGCGTCGAGCCGGGGGCCATGCGCCGCCGCGTCGAGGAGGTTCTGCGGGAGTTCGACCTCGACGTCTACCGGAACCATCCTCCCCATCTGCTGTCGGGGGGAGAGCGCCAGAGACTCGCCGTCGCCTCGGCCGTGGCCGTGCGGCCCCGCTACCTCGTGCTCGATGAGCCCACGGCCCTGCTGGATCCCGGGAGCCGCCGCAACCTGGTCGAGACCGTGTCCCGGCTGTGGCGACGGCACGGCCTGACCCTCCTGCAGATCACCCAGTCTCCGGAGGAGGCGGCCGAGGCCGGGCGCCTCCTGATCCTGTGCGAGGGGCGGATCCTGGAGGACGGACCGCCGTCCAGGGTGTTCTCCGGCGGCGCGCGGTTGCGCCGGATCGGCCTCTCCGTGCCCTTGGCCGCCGAGGCCGCGGAGGCGGCGGGAGGGAGTGCTTCCGACGCCCTGGATCTGAAGGGACTCGCCGGCTGGCTGACGGACCGCTTCTCGCCGAACCGTCACCATCCGGAAGCCCCCGCCTCCGGCGTCCCCGAGGCCGCTCCGAGCCGGCTGTCCGCACGCCAGGTGGGACACACCTACCGCAACGGTCTGCCGGCGCCGGTGGCGGCACTGCACGGAGTCGACCTGGAGGTCCCCGGCGGTCTGATCACCGGCCTGCTGGGCCCCGGCGGATCGGGCAAGACCACCCTGGCGCAGCACCTCAACGGGCTGCTGCGGCCGACGTCGGGGCAGGTCCTGCTCGACGGCGGCGACATATGGCTCACCGGCGATGCGGCGGCCGTGCGGCGGGAGGTGGGACTGGTCTTCCAGTTCCCCGAGACCCAGCTCTTCGAGGAGACGGTGCAGGAGGATGCCGCCTTCGGCCCTCGGAACCACGGCCACGACGAAGCCGAGTCGCAACGACGGGCCGTCTCCGCACTCGACGCCGTGGGCCTGCCCGCCCCGGAGTTCGGCTCCCGGCCTCCCCTGAGTCTCAGCGGCGGGGAGCGAAGGCGGGCGGCGATCGCCGGCGTGCTCTCCATCCGGCCCTCCATCCTGGTCCTGGACGAGCCCACCGCCGGACTCGACCGCGGCAACCGGGAGAGGATCGCGGCCCTGCTCACGGATCTCGCCCGCGGCGGGCACGGGCTGGTGCTGATCAGCCACGACATGGACCTGGTGGCGGAGCTCTGCGGCCGCATCACCTGTCTGGACGCCGGACGGGTGCGGTGGCACGGCCCTACACGGGAGACCTTCGACCGGATCGGCGCTTGCGCCGACCCGGAGCTTCCCGTGGAGCTGCCCGGCGCCCTGCAGCTCGCCGTCGCCCTGAGGCGCCGCGGGTGGACGGTGCCGCCGTGGATGACACGCGACGAAGCCTGCGGCTTCCTTCGAAACCTGCGGCAGGCAGAGGAAGGAACAGGATGAGGGCAGACACCGGGGGGGAGCTGGTCCTGCGGGGTGGACGCGTCGTCGATCCCGCCCGCGGCGTCGACGCCGTGGGCGAACTGATCATCTCGAAAGGCCGGGTCGCAGCGGGAGCCGCGCCGGGAGCGGAGGTCGTCGACGTTTCCGGACGGATCGTCTGCCCTGGCTTCATCGACTCTCACGTGCACCTGCGCGAACCGGGGTTCGAACACAAGGAGACGATCGCCTCCGGCACCGCCGCCGCCGCCGCGGGCGGCTTCACCGCCGTCGCCGCCATGCCGAACACCGAGCCGCCGCCGGACTCCGCCGGCCGCGTGCGCGACCTCGCCCGGCGCGCCGGAAAGGACGCCCGCATCCGGGTCCACGCCATCGGGTCGATCACCCTGGGCCGGGCCGGCCGGGAGCTGGCCCCCCTCGCGGAGATGGCGGAGGCCGGGGCGGTGGCGTTCTCCGACGACGGCGACCCGGTGGAGGAGGAGGGCCTCATGCGCGCCGCCCTCGAGGAGGCCCGGCGGCTCGGCCGTCCGCTCTTTCCACACGAGGAGGTGCGGTCCCTCACCGCCGGCGGCTGCATGCACGAGGGCGAGGTCTCGGCCCGCCTGGGGGTGCGCGGCATGCCCGCGGCGGGCGAGGAGGAGATGATCCGGCGGGACATCGACCTCGTCCGCCGGACCGGCGGGCCCCTGCACATCGCCCACATCAGCACCGCGGGCACGGTGGAGCTGGTCCGCGCCGCCAAGGCCGAGGGCCTGCCGGTGACCTGCGAAGCGCTGCCCCACCACTTCACCCTCACCGATGAAGAAGTGGCCCGCCAGGGACCGCTGGCGAAGATGGCGCCCCCCCTGCGCTCGGCAGCCGACGTGGCCGCCATTCTCGCCGGGCTGGCCGACGGGACGATCGACACGATCGCCACCGATCACGCGCCGCACACGGCGGCGGAGAAGTCCTGTCCCATGCCCGAGGCGGCCTTCGGCATCGTCGGACTGGAGACGGCCATCGGGCTGTCGATCGCATCCCTCGTGGAGACCGGACTGCTCGACCTGCCGGCCCTCGTCGATCGCTGGTCCGCGGCCCCGGCCCGCATCCTGGGTCTGCCCGGCGGACGGCTGGCCGAGGGCGATCCGGGGGACGTCACGGTGATCGACCCGGCCCGCCGCTGGACCGTGGACCCCGCCGCCTTCCACTCGCGTTCGCGCAACACCCCCTTCGCCGGGTGCGAGCTCGTCGGCCGGGCGGTGGCGACGGTGGTGGCCGGACGGGTGGTCTACCGGGAACCGGGGCTGTAGAGTCGGCGCTCAGGCTCCGGAGTCGAAGGCGTCCTCCATGTGCTCGACGGCCGGCGTCCGGGCGGAGAGATCGACGGCGACGACGTCGAACCGGTACTCCGTCCCCGGGGCGGCGGATCTCTCCACGAACTGGCGGGCACAGCGGATCAGCTTGCGGCGCTTGTCCCGGCGGACCCGGTCCTCCGGCCGATCCGACGCCCGGTCGGTGGACTTGACCTCGACGAAGACACAGCAGTCCCCGTCCGCGGCGATGAGATCGATCTCCCCGCCGGCGGCGCGGTAACGGCGGTGGAGGACGCGGTACCCCTTGTCGCGGAGGTAGTCGGCGGCGACGGTCTCCCCATCCCGCCCGGTGTCCGGGCCGAGGTCCAGACTGAGCTGTTCGCGCTGGGCCAGTGGCGAGAACGTTCGGCGGTGGAGCGGGCAGGGACCGTGGCGTGCCAGGGCCTCCCGGTGCGCGGGGCTCGCGTATCCCTTGTTGGTGTCGAAGCCGTACTCGGGAAACCGCCGGTGTAGCTCCTCCATCATCCGGTCCCGGTGCTCCTTGGCCACCACGGAGGCTGCGGCGATGCTCAGGGAGCGCGCGTCGCCGTCGACGACGGCGGTTTCGGGCAGGCCGCTGCCCGGAGCCCGGGCGCCGTCCACCAGGACCCGGTCCGGGGTCGGATCGAGGCCCGAGATCGCCATGCGCATCGCCTCCATGGAGGCCTCGAGGATGTTGATCCGGTCGATCACCTCCGCGGCTACCGGGGCGACGGCCCAGGAAAGGGCCAGGGCGAGGATCTCGTCCCGGAGCCGGGCGCGGGTGCCGGCGTCGAGAACCTTCGAGTCGTCGAGGTCGAAGAGCTCGCCCGCCCGCGCCGCCTCGGGGGGCAGCACGACGGCCGCGGCCACGACCGGACCCGCCAGGCATCCCCGCCCGACCTCGTCCACCCCGGCCACCCGCAGCGGGCCCTCCTGCCAGTACCGCTCCTCGAGGTCCCGCAACCGGCGCCGGCGCCGGTTCTCGGCCATGCGCGCCCGGTAACGGCGCCGTTCGCGCATGGCCAGGAGACGCACTCCGGCGCGGCGGTCCCGCTCCAGCAGGGCGATGACCCGCCGGCCGGCGCCGGCGCCCGCCAGGGCCGCCTCGATCTGCGCCACCGTCGCCCGGGGGATCGAGTCGGCGTCCAGCCTCATGTCGTTGACTGTCCCGCGGCGAACCGTATATTGCCGAAGACCGCTGCTGGAATCGAATTCGCCTTGTGGTGCAACACCTTACGCGGGAGGCACGCCATGCGTCCGATGATCTCTCTGATCGTGGTCACCTGTCTCGCCCTGCAGCCCGCGGCGCTGCTGGCGCAGGGAGCTCCGGACGCCCGCATCTACCTGGCCGACGGCACCGTCGTCATGGGGCAGTTGCTCAATCGCGACGACGATCTCCTCATCCTGCGGAGTGGAGATGGAGAGATCCACACCTTCGACGTCGCCGAGATCTCCAAGGTGGTCACCCTCGATTCCCTGGGCAGCCAGGCCCGCGTCGTCCAGGTCCGGGAGTTCCCGTACATCAGCTTCCTCGGCGGGACCGTGGCCCTCGGACTCATCTCCTGGCTCCAGTTCGACACCGCCTCCGCCCGCGACGAGGAGGCGCAGATCAACCGCAACAACAACTCGGATCTGGACGATCAGGCCGGCCTGCTCGCACGGGCCCAGGACCTCGAGGACAAGGCCGACCGGGCCCGCCTCTGGGGCTGGAGCTCGGGCGCGCTCGCCGCCGCATGCCTGGGTGTGGCCCTGATCCCTCGCACCAAGACCACGAAGGTCTTCCCCACCCTGTCCCTCGACGCGGCGGGAAAGCCGGCGGTTCAACTCGTCTACCGGCACGCCTTCTGAGGAGCTGCCGCCTCCGGGCTCCGGCCCTGCGGCCAGCGGTTTCTCTCCGGGAGGGCGGCGGTCGGTGCGGCCCTCAGCTGTCGGCTGCCCGGATTCGTTCCACCACCGCGCGCAATCCGAGTACATAGCTCTCCGGGCCGAAGCCGGCGATCTGGCCGAGGCAGACGGGGGCGATCACGGAGCGGCGGCGGAAGGACTCGCGGCCGTGGACGTTGGACAGGTGGACCTCGACGGTGGGCAGTCCCGCCGCCGAGACGGAATCCCGCAGGGCGAGGCTGTAGTGGGTGAAGGCCCCGGGGTTGAAGACGACACCATCGGCCCAGCTCCGGGCCTCGTGCAGGGCCTCGACCAACTCGCCCTCGTGGTTCGATTGCCGGCAGCGGACCTCGGCGCCCAGCTCGGCGGCGGCGGCCCTGACCCGCTCCTCGATGCCGGCGAGGGTATGGGAACCGTAGACCTCGGGCTCCCGGGTGCCGAGCAGATTCAGGTTGGGGCCGCTCAGAACGAGGATGCTGCAGTCTCTTCGCATTGCCACTCCATCACGGTGATGACCATCGCCGACAGGACGACGGCGGCGGTCTCGGCGCGCAGCCTTCGATTCCCCCACGCGAACATCCGCGCCCCGAGGGAGCCAAGGGCGTCCAGTTCCTCCGGCGCGAAGCCCCCCTCGGGGCCCACGAAGAGCGCCGCGGACCGGGCTCCGGGGCAGCAGACCGAACGAAGATCGCCGGGGGCCGCGGGGTCGGCTACCAGAAGCCGGGCGCCCTCGGCCGCCATGGCCCCGGCGGCCTCGGGCAGGGGGACCGGCTCGCTCACACGAGGCACGCGGCTCCGCCCGCACTGCTTGGCCGCCGACTGCGCCAACCGCCGCCAGCGGTCGCCGCGCCCCCCGGGCCGGGCGACGTTGCGCCGCGCCGTCACCGGGGTGATGGAGGCGACGCCCACCTCAGTGGCCTTCTCGACCACCAGGTCGAACCGGTGCCCCTTGACGAGGGCCGATGCCAGGTGCAGCCGCACGGGGCTCTCACCAAGATCCGACCTGCGTCCCACGATCCGGCCCGTCGCCCGTTCCTCCTCGATCGTCTGGATGCAGATGCGGTACCCCGTCCCCTCGCCGTCGATGACGTCGACCTCGTCGCCGGGACGGTGCCGGCGAACGCGGAGGTGATGGGCCTCCTCCGCCCCCAGCACCACGCCCCCCTCCCGGACGCAGGCCGCGTCAACGAGGAACGCCGGCATCAGCTCCCTTGCCTCCGGGCTCGCAGGCCGAGCCACTCCCCCTTGGTCCAACTTTGGTCGACGCGCAGGCCAACGGCGAGGAGCCAGTCCTCGAAACCTGACCTCTCGTTGACGACCAGACCCGAGAACAGAGCGGCGCCGGCGGCGGTCAAGGAAGAGGCGATGGCGGGCAGCAAGGGACGGACCAGGTGGCTCTCGAGATTGGCCACCACCAGGTGGAAGGCTTCCTCCGAGGCCGCCTCCACACTGCCGCGGCAGACCCTCGCCCGGCCGGCGTCCCTTCCCAGGTTCTCGCGCAGGTTGTGCCTGGCGTTGTCCACCGCCACGGGGTCGGTGTCGACAGCTGTCACCCGGCGGGCGCCGAGGAGGATGGCGGCGATGGACAGCACCCCGCTGCCGGCGCCGACATCGAGACAGGAGCGATCCTCGCAGCCCGTCTCCTGCAGGGCCCGCAAGGCCAGTTGGGTCGACTCGTGTCCGCCCGTGCCGAAGGCCATGGCCGGATCGATGGCGATGGCGATCTGACCGGGGCCGGTGTCGACGGGAAGCCAGGGCGGGTGCACGACGATCCGTTCGGTGGCCCACTGCGGGCGGTAGAAGCGCCGCCAGCCCTCGCTCCAGTCCCGCTCGGGCTCGACATCCAGGGCCATGGGGAACTCCCCGGAGAGGCCGTCCGGAAGGCCGCTCCGCAGTCGGCGGCCCAGCCCCTGGAGGTCCGCGGAACCCTCGAAGTAGACGGTGAGCCTCGTCCCCTCACCCCGCTCCTCGGCGTGGACACCGCAACTGCCGAACTCGAAGCAGAGGGCCGCTACCTCGTCGCTGGCGCCGGACGGGACATCGATGGCGACACGGTGCCAACTGCGGGCCTCGGCTTCCATGGCGGCTCAGGACCCGGACCAGCTCAGTCGCTGCAGCGCCGGCCGCAGCGACCCGGGCGCGGGTGGGCAGCCGGTCACGTAGGCGTCCACGGGGATGACCGAATCCGCCGGCATCACCTCGTCGGTGTCGTAGGCCCCGCCGGAGCACGCGCATGTCCCGAAGGCGATCGCCCGCGCCGGCCGGGGCATGGACTCGAAGGCGTGCAGCAGGTGGGGGGCAAGGGCGCGGGTGACGCGGCCGGCGATGACGATGGCGTCGGCGCGGGAGGGATCGTGGACAAGGCGCAGGCCGAAGCGGCCCAAGTCGTGGGGGGGAGCGAAGAGGGCGGCCAGATCGGCGGCACAGCAACTGGTGCCGAAGGGCAGGAGCCAGATCGACCGGGAGCGCGCCCAGCCCCGCATCAGGACAGGCTCTCCAGGACCCGGATCAGGCCGGCGGCGACGGTGTCGAAGGCCCGGGCCCGCGCGGAGTCCGGCTGCGCCAGCATCAGCGGCTGACCCCGGTCGCCCGCCTCGCGTATCTCGCCGTCGAGGGGGATCTCTCCGAGAAAGGGCGCCTCGAGGCGCTCGGCGGCCTCCCGTCCCCCCCCGTGGCCGAAGATCTCGTGCCGGGCGTCGCAGTGGGGGCAGAGGTACCAGCTCATGTTCTCCACCAGCCCCAGGATGTCGACCTCGACCTTGTCGAACATCGCCATCCCGCGCTCCACGTCCTGGAGGGCCACGCCCTGGGGCGTGGTGACCACGACGGCGCCGCTGAGGGCGACCACCTGGCTCAGGGTGAGGGCGATGTCGCCCGTGCCGGGGGGCATGTCGACGAGGAGGAAGTCGAGTTCCCCCCAGTCGACCTGCTGCAGGAACTGCTGAACGGCCTGCCCGAGAAGAGGGCCGCGCCAGATGACCGGAGCCTCCCGCCGGGTGAGAAAGCCCATGGACATCATGGCCAGGCCGTGGGCCTGGAGAGGCTGGATGCGGTCGCCGTCGCCGACTGCCGGTTCTTCCCGCACCCCCGTGAGCACGGGCAGGCTGGGACCGTAGATGTCGGCGTCCAGCAGACCGATCCGGGCTCCGCGGGCGCACAAGGCCAGGGCCACGTTGAGGGCCACGGTGGACTTGCCGACACCCCCCTTGGCGGAGGAGAAGGCCACCGCGTTCGCCACTCCCGGAAGTGTCGTGGAATCCTCTGGCAGGGTCCGCGGGAAAGCCATCGTCACACCCGTGGGGAGCCCTCGCGGCCTCAGCCGAAGGCTCTCAGCATGCGGTCGAAGAGACCCTTGCCCTCGCTCTCGGCGCGTCTCCTCTGGATCTTCTCCAGTTGCTCGAAGAGACGCCGCTCCTCGGCGCCCAGATGGGTGGGCGTCCATACCAGGACCTCGACGAGCTGATCGCCGCAACCGCGCCCGTCGACATCGGGAATCCCCTTCTGCCGGAGGCGGAAGACATGTCCGGACTGGGTGCCCTCGGGAATCTTCATCCGCACCTCGCCGTGCAGGGTGGGCACGGCCACCGAGTCGCCGAGGGCCGCCTGGCCGATGGTGATCGGCAGCCGGAAGAGAATGTCGTTCCCCTCGCGGGAGAAGTGCTCGTGCTCCTCTTCCTCGATGAAGACGAGGCAGTCTCCCGGCGGACCCCCGCGCGGACCCACGTCGCCCTGACCGCGCAGGGGGATGTAGTTGCCGGTGGTGACCCCGGCGGGAATGCGCACGGTGATCGTCGACGTGTCGCGCACGCGGCCCTCGCCCCTGCAGTCGCGGCAAGGATCGGCCACGGTCCGGCCTTCGCCGCCGCAGGCGGGGCAGGCGGTGACGGTGACGGACTGTCCGAAGAAGGAGCGCGACACCTGCTGCACCTGGCCCATGCCGTTGCAGGTGGCGCAGATGCTGGCGCCGGAGCCGGCCGCGGCCCCGCTCCCCTCGCAGGCGGGGCAGCGCTGCTGACGAGTCAGGTTGATCTTCTTCTCGGCGCCGGTGGCCACCTCCTCGAGGGTGAGCTGGAGGGCGATGCGCAGATCCCTGCCCTTCGGGGGGCCGGAAGGACCTCGGGCCCGCCGCCGGCCACCGCCGAAGATTCCGCCGAAGAAATCGCCGAGGATGTCCTCCACGTCGGTGGCGTGGGTGAAGTCCGACCACTGGAAGCCGCCGCTGCCGAAGTTGCCCTCCACGCCGGCGTGCCCGAAGCGGTCGTACTTCTGCCGCTTCTCCGAGTCGCTGAGGATCTCGTAGGCCTCGGAGGCCTCCTTGAAGCTCGCCTCCGCCTCGCCGTCGCCCGGATTGCGGTCGGGGTGGTACTTCAGCGCCAGCCTTCGGTAGGCGCTCTTGATCTGGTCCTCCCCCGCGTCCCGTTCGAGCCCGAGGACTTCGTAGTAGTCGCGCTTCGCCATTCGATCTCGCCCGCTACCCTTCGTCCTCGGCTCCCTCGTCGCGGCCGCCCTCGCCGTCCCGGCCTCCCGACCCGGCCTCGGAGGAACCCTCGTCCACCGGCGCCGTGCTGACCACGACCCTGGACGGACGGATCACGCGGCCATTGAGCTTGTAGCCCTTCTCCATCTCCTGCATCACCGTTCCGGGAGGATGCTCTTCGGAGGGTATCTGCAGCATGGCCTCGTGCTGGTTGGGATCGAAGCCCTGTCCCTCCGCCTCGATCTCCTCGAGACCGTATCCGGAGAGGATCTCGTTGAACTGCCGGAAGATGATCTCGATGCCCTCGCGCAAGGCCGCCGGATCGGATGCCTCCTGCCCCAGGGCGCGGCGGAAGTTGTCGAGGAGGGGGGCCACCTGCAGGAGCATGTCGCGCAGGGTGTCGTCCCGGGTCTCGGCGCGGATCCTGACGGTGCGCTTGCGGAAGTTGTCGAGCTCGGCGGCGGTCCTGAGGTAGCGGTTCTGGTTCTCTTCGGCCTCCGCCAGGGCGCGCTCGAGGTCGGTCGGCTCGGCCTCGACCTCCGCCTCTTCCGGCGCCGGCTCGGCCGCCTCTTCCTCGGACGCCTCCACCGCGGGGGCCTCGGGTCCCGCCTCAGGCGGGACGTCGGGCTCTTCGTCGGGCTGGTCCTTCACTTCTCGACTCATGGATGATCGCCCTCGATGGTTGCAGCGGCGGCGCACGGGGACGCCGACCGCCCGGTGCAGCGGTCCCTCCCGGAGGCGCGGGGCTTCAGGAGACCAGCTCCGGCGCCCTCGACGCGGTGTAGTTCACCAGCGCCATGACGCGGTCGTAGGGCATGCGCGCCGGCCCCATGACGCCGATGACGCCGACGGCGCCGTGGACCTCGTAGCTCGCCGTCACCAACCCGCACAGGCGGAGCCCCTGGGGGTCGTGCTCCTCGCCGATGGTGACGACCACCCCTTCGCGGTCGGAGAGCAGACCGGCCAGCTCGTCGCGGTGCTCCACCAGGTCCATCAGCTCGGCCACGTCCAGGGCGTCCCGGAACTCCGGCTGCGCGCAGATGTGGCGCGCCCCGGCCACGTGCAGGGCGGGTCCGGCGGGCGACGACATGGACTCGAGCTGCTCGATCACCTGGCGCAGCAGGTCCTGCTGCCCCCTGGCCATGTCACCGAAGCGCTCGCGGACGGTCTCGCGCACCTCGGCCAGGGTCAGGCCCGCGAGGCGCTCGTTGAGGCGCGTGGAGACGCCGACCACCTCGCCGGGGTCGACGCTGGAGCCGACCTCGATCACCAGGCTGTGGACCGGCCCCGTCTCGAGGGAGACCACCAGCAGCAGGCGGCCCCCGGCCAGGCGCATGAGCTCGAGCCGCTGCAGGCGCACCTGCTCGAAGGCGGGCGCCAGAACAAGCCCCAACTGCATCGACAGGTCGCCGATGATCCCGGCCAGCTGTCCGTGGATCTCGTCGGCCGAGAGCTGCTGCAGCCTGGCCTCGAGCTGACGCCGCAGGACGCCGATGTGCGTGAGGTCCTGACCGTCGAGGGCGTGGGAGGCGTAGAACCGGTAGGCCCTGTTCGTGGGAAGCCTGCCGGCCGAGGTGTGGGGCTGCCGGAGGAAGCCCTTCTCCTCGAGGCTGACCAGTATCTTGCGGATGGTGGCGGGGCTGACCTCGAGACTCTCACGCTCGAGCAGGCCGGCCGAGCCCACGGGGCTGCCGACCTCGACGTGGACGCGCACCAGAGCGGCGAGGATGGTCTCCTCGCGGGGGGTCAGAAGCTCTCCCGGCAAGAGGCGCAGGTCCCTGTCTGCGATTCCCCTCCGTGGTCGGAGGCCGCGCGGCCCCGGGCGCGGTCGCCCGGGGGGCGGGCAGAGGGCTGCGCCACCGGCCTGACCGTGGGAAGGTTGTATGGGAGGGAGGCCATCTCGATCGAAATCGTGAAGGTAGGTTCGAGCCGCACCCTGTCAACCCGCCTGCAGGAGTCGCCGCGAGGCGATCCTCGGCAGCCCCTCCCGGGCTGGAAGGACCTCCGGCGGCGATCCCGGATCCCCTCCGCGCCGGTTGCCGATGCCCCGCCTCGTGCCGAACTTTCCGCCGACCCACCAGGAGTGGATCTCCCCATCCCAAGGAGCGACCGTGTCCTTTCCACGTGCCTTGCCCGGGTTCCTCGCCGCCAGCCTGATCGCCTCCAGCTTCGCGGCCCGGGAGGCCGCCGCCGCCGAGGAGCCGTCCGGCGTCTTCAGCGAATCCCCCCTCCCCCACTACATGGTGCGCCAGGCCGGCGGAGAGATCTCCGTCGACGGCCGTCTCGACGAGTTCGACTGGGCCGCGGCGCCCCAGATCGACGCCTTCACCCGCATCCTCAACGACTACGGGCGCATCGCCAATCCCACGCGGGCGCGGATGCTCTGGGACGACGAGGCCCTCTACGTCGCCTACGCCTGCCGCGACGCCGACATGTGGGCCCTCTTCACCGAGGAAGACGACCCCATGTGGTCGGAGGAGGTCGTCGAGGTCTTCATCGATCCCGACGGCGACGGACTCGACTACCTCGAGCTCGAGGTCAACCCCCTCAACGCCGTCGTCGACCTCCACATCGGCCGGATCCACCCCGAGTGGGTCTCCGACAAGGACTGGGACATCCTCGGGCTGGAGACGGCCGTTCAGGCGGTGGGCACGGTGAACGACAGCACCGACGTCGATGGCGGATGGACGGTGGAGATCGCCATCCCGTGGGCGGCCTTCGCGCCGACCATCGCCGGGGGCGGGAAGCCGCGCGTCGGCGACCGCTGGCGGCTGAACCTCTACCGCATCGAGCGCGGCGCCGGCGCCGGCGTCCGGGCCCGGCTGCGCGAGCTGGGAGAGGCCGTGGCGCGGCTGACCGAGAGGCTGGAAGCCCTTGGCGACGACGGCGACCCCGGCGAGCGCTCCCGCCTCGAGGGGGAGATGCGGGTGCTGGAGGCGGAGTCCGAGCCCCTGGGAGAACGCTACCGCCAGGAGACGGAGTACACAGCCTGGAGCCCCACCTTCCAGAGGGGTTTCCACCATCCCGCCCGCTTCGGCGTGGTGGAGTTCGCGCCGTGAGCCAGGCCCCCCGGGGGAACCTCCGGGCCGGGGCCGCCCTGTCCGCCCTGGCCCTGCTTCTTTCCGCCCTGCCGGCGGTCCTGCTGCAGGCCGAGGAGGGCGGAACGGCCGCCGCCTCGGCCGGGATGGTCCGCGTCGGCGACTTCTGGATCGACCGCTACGAATACCCCAACGTGGAGGGAGAGCTGCCCCGCGTGGACGTCACCTGGCGCGAGGCTTCGGATCTGTGCGCCGCCCGGGGCCGGCGCCTGTGCACGGAGCGCGAGTGGGAGCTGGCCTGCCGGGGCCCGAGGAACTTCGTCTACGGCTACGGTCCCGACTTCGAGCCGGAGCGCTGCAACACCCCCTTCCTCGGCGCCGGCGGGACCTGGGTGCGCGACCGGGGAACGGCCCCGAGCGGAGCCCACGACGGCTGCGGCAACGACTACGGCGTCCGCGACATGATCGGCAACGTGTGGGAGTGGACGGACGGATGGTACGACGCCGGGAGCGGATGGCGCGTGGTCCGCGGGGGGTCCTGGTTCCACAGCGCCAACTACGCCCGCGCCGACGCGCGCTACGGCCGCCTCCTCGACGAGAGCTACAGCCTCGACCTCATCGGCTTCCGTTGCTGCCGGTCGGCCGGGCCATGACTCCGGCCCCCGAACCCGGAGTCGGCATCCGTCCCTACCGATCCGCCGATCTGGAGCGCCTGAAGGAGATCACCGCCATCTGCTTTGAAGGCGTGTCGATCGACCGCAACATCGAGCAGATGTTCGGCCTCATGGGCGGCCGCGACTGGCGGTTCCGCAAGCTGCGCCACATCGACGCCGACGTGGCCGGGGAGAACGGCCGCGGCGTCTTCGTCTACGAGGACGGCGGCGAGATCGTCGGATACATCACCACGCGGATCGACGGCGCCTCCCGGATCGGCCACATTCCGAACACGGCGGTCCACCCGGACCACCAGGGCCGCGGCATCGGCCGGCGTCTGATGGAGCACGCCATCGAGTTCCTGCGCGCCGAGGGGATGGAGGCCGTCCGGATCGAGACCCTGGAGCAGAACCCGGTCGGCGCCCGCTTCTACCCGGACGTGGGGTTCCAGGAAGTGGCCCGCCAGATCCACTACGTCATGCGCCTCTGAGGGACGGGATGTCCGATCGCGACAAGGAGCTGGCCGCCCGCCGGGCCGTGGATTACGTCGTCGACGGCATGGTGGTCGGCCTCGGGACGGGCTCGACGGCGGACTTCGCCATCCGCGCCCTTGGCGAGCGGGCCCGGTCGGAAGGTCTCGACATCCGGTGCGTGCCCACCTCCCTGGCCTCGGCCCGACTCGGGGAACAGGTCGGTCTCGACATCCGCAGCCTCGAGGACTGTCCGGCCATCGATCTGACCATCGACGGCGCCGACGAGGTCGATCCCCGCCTCGACCTGATCAAGGGCCTCGGGGGCGCGCTGCTGCGCGAGAAGATCGTCGCCGGCGCCAGCGCCCGGGTGGTCGTCATCGTCGACGCCTCCAAGCGGGTCGAGCGCCTCGGCACGCGGTCGCCCCTGCCGGTGGAGGTCGTCCCCTTCGCCTGGACCCTGGCCCGCCAGCGCCTGATGGAGCTGGGTCCGCGGGTCGAGCGGCGGCAGGACCCGCAGGGTCAGCCCTTCGTGACCGACAACGGCAACTACATCCTCGACTGCCGCTTCACCGAGGGCATCGCCGACCCCGGCGGCCTGGAGCCCCAGGTCAACGCGATCCCCGGGGTGGTGGAGAACGGGTTTTTCATCGGCCTGGTGGACGCCGTCGTCGTGGGCGACCACGGCCGGTACCAGGTGCTGGAGCGCCAAGCCTAGGGCCTGCGGACCCCGATCCCCCGCTCATAGACCAGCGCTCCCCCCTGAAGGCCGGCGGCGAAGAGGAGCCCCAGGGCAACGGCGCCCACCAGCAGCCAGGCCGGCGCCAAGCCGGCATCCCCGGGGCGCAGAACACCCGGCAACCGGCCCAGGGCCGACGCCAGGTAGAGCAGCAGGGCGAGGGTGGCGTAGTCCTCGTGCTGCTGAATCGCCGCCGCGTGCACCGAAGCGCGGAAGTCGGCGGCGGCGAGATTGCCGGTTACCACCGCGGCCATGGCGCCCGCGGTGCCGGCCAGGAGCAGCACATAGCCGAGCCGGTGCCAGGGCCGGCGAGCCACCAGGCCGGCCACGTCGAGGCAGAAGCCGAAGGCGAGAAGGGCCATCGGGAAGTGGACGACGATCGGATGCAGGGGCATGGAGGGGGATGGTAGACGGCGCCTCACGGCCCGGCAAGGCGAGCCGGACCGCAGAGTTGACCCCTTCCGAAGCGTGCGGCTATCATGCCCTCACCCCACTCCCGGAGTTGCCCCTGCCCATGGCTTCCGATCTGTCCGAGCACATCGAGACGACCCCCCGGGACCAAACAGGAGGTGAATGATGCGGCCGAGCCGAACCATGGTCGAAGGGCCTTCCCGCGCCGGAGCGCGGGCCATGTACAAGGCCGTCGGCTACGACGACGACGCCCTCGGCCGGCCGCTGATCGGCATCGCCAACACGTGGACGGAGATCGGCCCCTGCAACTACCACCTGCGGGACCTGGCGGAGCACGTGAAGCGGGGGGTGCGCGAGGCCGGCGGCACGCCGATGGAGTTCAACACCGTCGTCGTCTCCGACGGCATCACCATGGGCACGGAGGGGATGAAGACATCTCTCGTGAGCCGCGAGGTGATCGCCGATTCCATCGAGCTGGTGGCGCGCGGCCACATGCTCGACGGCGTGGTCGCCATGACCGGATGCGACAAGACCACTCCGGGAGCGATCCTCGCCCTGGGCCGCCTCGACCTTCCGGCTCTCGTGTTCTACGGCGGCTCGATCATGCCCGGGAAGCACCGCGGCGCCGACCTGACGATCCAGGACGTGTACGAGGCGATCGGCGCCCAGGCCGGGGGCCGCATCAGCGCCGACGAGCTCAAGGCGATCGAGGATGCCGCCTGCCCGGGCCCCGGCTCCTGCGGCGGCCAGTTCACGGCCAACACCATGGCCACGGCGACGGAGATCCTGGGGCTGGCGCCCATGGGATCCGGATCGATCCCGGCTGCCGATCCCGTCAAGGAGGGGGCGGCGGTGGAGGTCGGCGCGATGGCTGTCGACCTGATGCGGCGAGGCCTGCGCCCCCGGCAGGTCGTGACCCGACCTTCCATCGAGAACGCCATCGCCTCGATCGCCACCACCGGCGGCTCGACGAACGGGGTCCTGCACTTCCTCGCCATCGCCCGCGAGTACGGCATCGAGCTGGATCTGGACGACTTCCAGCGCATCTCCGGGCGCACGCCGCTGATGGTCAGCCTCAAGCCGGGCGGGCTCTTCGTCGCCTCCGACCTGCACGAGGCCGGGGGCGTCGCCCTGGTGGCCGAGCGGCTGAAGGCTCGGGGCTGCCTGAACGAGGGCTGCCCCACGGTCACCGGGCGCACCATCGGCGAGGAGGCGGACCTCGCCCGGGAGACGCCGGGGCAGGAGGTGGTTCGCCCCGCCGACCGTCCCATCCGCTCCAGCGGCGGACTGGTCGTCCTGCGGGGGAACCTGGCTCCGGAGGGATGCGTGGTGAAGCTCGCCGGGTACGAGCGTTCCAGGCACGTCGGCCCGGCCCGCGTCTTCGACCGCGAGGATGACGTGCTCCCGAGGATCGAAGGGGGCGACATCAGGGATGGCGATGTCGTGGTGATCCGCTACGAGGGGCCCGTCGGCGGCCCGGGCATGCGCGAGATGCTGCAGATCACCGGCGCCATCGTCGGCGCCGGCCTCGGGGAGACGGTGGCCCTGCTCACCGACGGCCGGTTCTCGGGCGCCACCCGCGGCCTGATGATCGGCCACGTCGCTCCGGAGGCGGCCTCCGGGGGGCCGATCGCGCTGATTCGCGACGGCGACGAGATCACCATCGACACCGAGGCTCGCCGCGTCGACGCAGCCCTCGACCCGGAGGAGCTGGAGCGCCGCCGGGCGCGGTGGACGGCGCCGGAACCCCGCTACCGGAGCGGGGTGATGGCCAAGTACGCGCGCCTCGTCTCCAGCGCCTCCACGGGGGCCGTCACCGGCTGAGCGGGACCTGCCTCAAAGCCGGACCGCGTGCTCTCGCACGTAGGCCTCGACCTGCCGCCCGGTGTCGCGCCAAGGGAAGGTGCCGCCCGGCGGGAAGTAGTAGTGGTACTCGGCGTATTCCAGGCCGTAGGGCGCCGCCATCCGCCGGTTTTCCTCCAGTCCGAAGAGCCGGATGTACTCGCGGTCGGCGGTCTCGTCGTCGTCGCCCAGGGCCGGCAGCTTCCTTCCCTCCGCCGCCAGCCGCGCCCTCAGCCGGCGCCCGTGGGACCCGGCCGGCCCCTGGGACTTGTTGGCCGCCATGGACTCGATCTTCAGCTCCAGGAAGGGGCCGATGTCGGTGACCAGGTTGTAGGGCGACCCGGGGCGCATGGCCCAGTAGTACTTGTCGCGCACGCCGCGGGGCTTCATCCCGGCCTGCACCTGCTCGGGGTAGTCCTTCGCCGAGGCCGCCATCCAGCACGCCGACTCCACCAGCTGCCCCGTCACGTAGTGGTCGGGGTTCTCCTCCCACCGGGCCCACGGGTGGAAGCTCATCACCGTGTCCACCTGCAGGTGGCGGAAGAGGAAGATCAGCCGGCAGCGCTGCTCCAGCATCGAGTTTTCCTCCTGGCGGTGGTTGCGGTAGCCGAGGTTGAAGATGTCCTCGATGCCGAGACTGTCGGCCAGGGCGCTCACGTCGACCTCGTTGCTCTTGATGGCGTCGGCGATCGTGCCGGGGCCGCACTTCTCGTCGTTGGTCGTCTGGATGAGGAACGCCTTGTAGCCCTCGGCGATCAGCTTGGCCACCAGCCCGCCCGAGTAGAGAGGCATGTCGTCGGCGTGGGCCTGGACGATGCCGAGGACCTTGCCTTCGTGGGGCCGCGACTCGTCGAAGGTGTCGATCCTCACCGGACCGTGGGTCGTGTCTTCCGCGTACCAGCCGTCGTGCATGGGAATCTCCTGGCCCGATGGGAAGCGGCGCGCCCGGCGGTCTCCGCTTCAGTCCGCTCCGGCCGAGGCCTTGATCCGCTTCAGCTCGGCCGCCTCGGGAAGGGCCTTGTATAGGGGGTCGAGGGGGAAGCACCCGGAGATCATGCCGTTGCGCGGCGCCGTGGTGCAGTCCGAGAAGGTGCGGCAGATCCGCTTGCGCGCCAGGGGCCGCCCCCCGAGCACGTCCGCCGGCAGGTCCGGATAGGCCAGCACCATGCGCCCGAGGCCGGCCAGATCGACCTCGCCGGCGCGCACCAGGGCCTGGGCGGCATGGGGCAGGTATTCCTGCAGATAGGAGTACCCCGAGCCGACGATCACCATGTCGGGGTGGCGCGCCTTGACCTCGCCGACCATGGCCAGCTGGCGGGCCACGCCCACGAGGGGATCCTCCGGCGGCTGGTACCCGTCCGAAGGCGGGAAGAGGGCCGGCCGCTGGATGTGGGGATTGTAGTACGGGCTGCCGCAGGAGAGGTTGACCAGCCGGATGCCGAGGTCCCGCAGCAGGTCGAGGAAGCGGAAGGTCTCGGTCAGGTCCCAGGAGTCCGCCGGGTTGCCGCTGTCGGTGCCGAATCCGTAGCGGTAGGGCAGGTGGTCCTCGTAGGGCTCGGGGATCCCCTGCCCCGGCCGGCCTCTCTCGGCGCCGTCCGGATCGGGCCGGAAGGGCACCCAGTCGAAGGCCGAGAGCCTGACGCCGATGGCGATCGTCCCGGCCCCCTGGTCGGCGCGGATCCCCTCGACGATCCCGCGCAGGAAACGGGTGCGGTTCTCGAAGGAGCCGCCGAACTCACCTGGTCGCGTGAAGCCCGACAGCAGCTCGTGGCCCAGGTACCCGTGGCAGTGCTTGACGTCGACGAAGTCGAACCCCGCCTCGCCGGCGACGCGGGCGCCGGAGACGTAGAGCTCGATCAGACGATGGAGCTCGTCGTCGCTGACCGGCTCGTGGCCGGCGCCAATCCCGAACCTGCGGTCCAGGATCGGGTGGCGGTAGGCGATGACCGGCTCGGGGCGGTCCTTGCGGAAGGGCCGGCAGAACCGCCCGGAGTGGGTCAGCTGCAGGCCCGCCACCAGGCCCTCACCGGAGCCGAACCGCTCCCGGTGAGCGCTGCGGAGCAGGCCGTGGAGCTCGGCGATGCCGCCGGCCGTCTCCTGCGAGCAGATCAGCTGGTTCGGGTTCGCCCGGCCCTCGGGGCAGACGGCGCAGGCCTCGCCGCCCCAGATCAGCTTCGCCCCCGAGATCCCGAAGTTGCGCCAGCGCTGCCGAACGAGGTCCGTGGGCCGGCCGTCGCCGGTCCCGTCCCAGCCCTCCATCGGCTGGATGGCGAAGCGGTTCCCGATGCGCAGGCCGGACCCGGCGTCGATCGGCTGCGCCAGCGGGGACCCGGGCGCCGCCAGGACCTCGTCGTCGCAGGGGATGCGCACACCGAGGGCGGCGCAGTGGGCGCGCAGGTCGGCGGCGCTCCGGAAGGTGGAGACCCGCTTGTGGCGGGGCCGCTCGCCCAAGGCCTCCTAGGAGCCCTTCCCCGGGGCCGGCGCCGGTCGGCGCAGGAGGCGGATCCCGACTCCGACTCCCGCCGCAGCCATGACGAGACTGAAGACCTGGGCCCCGGTCAGCCCCCACAGGACCTCCGGGTTGAGGCGGATCGTCTCCACCCAGAGCCGGGCGGCCCCGGCGAGGACGAGGTAGACGCAGAACAGCAGACCGGGCCTCCCCTCCAGGGACCTGCGCAGGCGCCAGAGCAGGCCGAATGTGGCCACCCCCAGAAGGGTCTCGTAGACCGGCGTCGGATGGACGATCTCGTCGGTGGGCACCACGCCCTTCGGATAGGCCATGCCCCAGGGCAGGTCGGTGGGGATGCCGTAGTCGCCGTCGCCGGCGAGCTGGCAGCCGATGCGGCCGATGCCGTACCCCAGGGCCAGGCCCATGCCGACCGCGTCGGCCGTGGGCGGCAGCGGCGCTCCATGCCGCCGGATCGTCCAGACCACCGCCGCCGTGGCCACGAGGAAGCCCCCGTGCCAGGTGAGGCCGCTGCCCGAGAACACGGAGCGCAAGCTCTCGCCCCAGGTGGTCGCGTCGGGCATCTCGAAGAGGATGAAGTAGAGCTTGGCCCCCGCCAGGCCCCCGAGGATGGCGGCGGTGATCAGGTTGGCGGAGAGCTCGGGATCGATGCCGCGGCGCCGCAACTCGCTCTTGATGACGAGATGGGCCGACAGGAACCCGAGGACCACCATGGGGCCGAAGGTGGGCAGACGGAAGCTCCCGATCTCGAGCCAGTACGGATACATGAAGGGTCAGTCCTCGGCGGGCGGCGCCCGCCCCGGGGTGGCGGAGCCGGCGGATGCCGGCCCCGGGTCAACGATGCGCCGGCGCACGGCCTCGGCGATCTCGCGGTAGACTTCGTAGGGGGTCAGGCGCTCCTGCAGGCACCGGAACGAGCCGGCTTCGACGGCGGCGCCGAGGCGCACCCGGGCGCGCCGGGGGCTGTCGCTGCCGGCGCCGGAGAGATCGACCCGGACGGGAACCACCGGCAGGTCCAGCTCCAGGGCCAGGAGGCCGATCCCCGGCCTGTAGGCGCCGACGGCGGAGGGACGGGGCCCTCCCTCCGGGAACAGCAGCAGGGGCCGGCGCCGGCCGATGCGCCCTGCCGCCTCCTCCAGGGCCCGCGGCAAGCCGTCCTGACCGGAGAGGGTCACGAGCTCGGCGAACCAGCGGCACAACCGGGACTCCCACCGGCCTCCGATGGCGTCGTGCCCCTCCACCAGCAGGCAGAGCCCGTCGAGCTCGGGCCTCAAGGCGGCGTAGACCGCCGCGGCGGCGGCCGGTCCCGGACGGCTGGCAGCCAGGAGAAAGGGGCCCTCAGGCAGGCCCCCGGCGCCATCCACCTCGACCCGCAGGGCGGCCCTCAATGCCCTGGACGCGATCGTGCCCAGGGCCGATCTCCCGCTCCGCGCCACGGATCCCGGGCGGCGGAGCACGGAGGACCAGTATCCCTCCGCCTCGGACTCCGCCAGGGTCAGACCCGGCCCCACCTCGTCGAGGAGCCGGCGCAGGGTGGTCCGCTCGCGGTCGATGGTCACCTGCCCGGCCCCGGCCCCCTGCAGGGAGGCCGCCAGCTCGACCGCCATGAGCGAGTCGATCACCGTGTCCAGGGGGGCGTCGGCATGGGCGATGATCTCTCCTACGGCCAGCCCCGACAACTGGCTCAGCCGGTGGTAGACCTGCCGTTCCCAGGGAGCCAGACCGTCCGCGGCATCCACCTCTTCGGGGGCTCCGCGCTCCAGGTCCTGGCGCAGGGCCCTGCGGTCGACGCGGCCGTCGTCGAGCCGCGGCAGAGGCCGCCGCTGGATGTGCAGCCGGGCGATCCGCTGCCAGGCCGGCAGGTCGCGGGAGAGGGCATAGGCCCGTTGCCGGATCTCCTCCTCCGCTTCCGGCAGGTCCAGGTCCCGGGAGCGGGGATCGAGAACGACGACGCCGTGCACCTCTTCGCCGAGGGTGCGCGCCGACGGCAGGCCGACGACGGCCAGCTCGGCCGTGTGCGGCAGGCCTCCGTAGAGGTCCTCCACCTCGTCGGGATAGACGTTCTTGCCGCCGCCGGTGACGATCAGGGCCCGCCGCCGGCCGGTGATGAACAGGTACCCGTCCTCGTCGACGTGGCCCACGTCGCCGGTGTGCAGCCAGCCGTCCCGCAGGACCTCGTCGGTCAGGTCCGGGCGGTTCAGGTATCCCGCGGTGACCGACGGCCCCGAGACCAGGATCTCTCCGTCGTGCCCGAGGGGAGCGTCGATGCGCAACTCGACGCAGGGCAGGGCAACGCCCACGGAGCCCCGGCGGGCCGCACCCGAAGGATTGACCGTGACGATGGGGGAGGTCTCGGTCAGCCCGTAGCCCTCGTACACCGTGAGGCCTAGATCGCGGTAGGTGTCGAACAGCGTCTCGCCGAGGGGCGCGCCTCCGGAGACGATCAGGCGCAGTTGCCGCAGCACGTCGATGTTGGGCGACCGCCCGCCCTCGGCCCGCGTGTCCAGACGCTGCACTCGATCCGCCAGGATCTTGAGGACCCTCGGCACGGCGAGCATGGCGGTGATTCCGCGCTCGCGGATGGCCTCGAGGATGTTGCGGCTGTTGAGAGGGCCGTCGAGGTAGACGGTCGAGGCTCCGCTCCACAGGGACATGAGCAGGACCCCGGTGAACTCGAGGCCGTGGTGCAGGGGCAGCAGGGACAGGATGCGGTCGCTGTCGTGAACGCGCTGCAGCTCCCCCAGGGCCAGGAGATCGGAGATCAAGTTGCCATGGGTCAGGACCACCCCCCGAGGCTCGACCCGGGTGCCGGAGGTGAAGATGATCGACGCCTCCCGGTCCCGGTCGATCTCCGGCTCCTGGAAGGTGGATCCAGTCCCTTCGGCGGCATCCACGGAATCGCCCGAGGCCAGGTCGATTCGGGTACGGACCGCGGCCGGGGGGATCCGGGCGAGGATCGCGTCATCGGCCACCAGGGCCCGGGCCTCGGAGAAGGCGGCCAGCCGTTCCACCTCCTCCTCCGGCGTCTGCGGGTCCACGGGCAGGACCGCCGCGCCGAGGAAGGAGCAGGCCATGTAGGAGACGACCCACTCGGGGCCGTTCTCCCCGGCCAGCAGGACGCGGTCCCCGGCGCCGAGGCCGAGACCCTGCCAGCGGCCGGCGCGCTCCTCCACGCGCTGCAGCAGGTCGGCGTAGGTGATCCTCCGCCAGCGGCCGCCGCGGCGGGCCTCGAGGGCGACGCGCCCGGCGTGGCGGGCGCAGGTCCAGCGCAGCAGGTCCGGCAGGGTGGCGATCTCGCGCTCCGCCCGCAGTCGCTCCTCCTCGGCCCCCGGCTCCCCGGGCGGCTCCGGCAGCGCCGCCTCCACGGCGCTCTCCTCGCGCAGCACGTGGCGCCGCAGGCCGGGCAGGTGGATCCCGGCCACGTACTCGGACCAGTCGATGGCGGTGACGTCCATGTCGAAGGTGGCGCGCTCGTCCGGCGGAAGCGACTCGTACAGGGCCCGGGTGCGTCCGGTCTCGAAGCGGCAGTCGAGGTGGGTGTAAGGGTGGTAGATCTCCACGTAGTAGAGCACGCGCTGCAGCCGGATCCGGGCCGTCGCCAGAAGCCGCCGCTGCCGGGGCCGCGGCGAACGGCCCGGCAGGTCGAGGAGCCGCTCGCGGAGCCGGAGCGGAGCCAGATGCTTGAGCCGGAAGACGAACCGGAAGAGGCGCAGGCTGGGATAGCGCCAATCGGGCAGGGTCGGACGGCGGCCGTCGCGATCCGGCATGGGCGACCGACGGAAGTGGGCGCGCACGATGTCGAAGAGAGAGCTCAGACGTACCGGGTTCTCGGTGCTCGTGGCCACCTGGAAGACCTCCACGGCCTCGGGCCGAGCCCGCACCGCGGCGGCGATCGCGGCGTTGACCACCCGGTCCACCGGGATCACGTCGAGGATGATCTCCGGTCGCGCCGGGAAGTCGGGCACGAGTCCCCGGCCGTAGGCAACCAGCAGCGGGTCCATCACCTTCAGGCCCGTGATCCAGCCGGGCTCCGGATCGGCGAGGCTGCTCTCGATGATGCTCGGACGGACGACGACGACCGGCACCTCCCCGCGCCGCAGGCTGAGCATCTGCTCACCCATGGCCTTGGTATAGGTGTAGACGTCGTTCCACCCGTGCTCGCGGGCGCGGCGCATCCCCTCGACCACCAGCTCTCCCCGGACCCAGCGGTCCCGGCGGTCCTCGACGAGCTGTTCCAGCCGGGCGGGCGTCAGCTTGCGGCTGCGGGACTTCCCGTACTCGCGGACCACCTCGCGCTTCAGCCGCCTCGTGAACTCCTCCTCCGCGGCTTCCTCCCGGAGGCGCCGGCAGGCGGCGCGGCAGTCCGCCACCTCGCTCACCGGATCGAAGCCGGGTCCGCCGCCGTCGATGACCTGGCGCATGTCGCGGTCGACGGGCAGGGGCTCGTCGGCGATCGTCCCCTGGCGCCGGCCGTTGACGTAGGCGGTGGAGACGTGCACGAAGTCGACGTTCCGCCTCGAGGCCCGGGCGAGCTCCATCAGCGCCATCGGACCTCCGACATTGGCCTGGAGCGCCACGTCCAGGGGTTCGTCGAAGACGACGGTGGCGGCGCTGTTGAAGATCGTGTCGACCTCCGCCGTGAGGCGCTGCCGGTCCTCGGAGGACAGCCCGAGGTCGGGCTGGCGCTCGTCGATGGCCACGGGGACGACCTTCTCGCGCAGGCGTTCCCAGCGGCCGGGGTCGGCCCCGGCGACCCACTGGAAGAGGGCGGTGTTGTAGAGCTCCTGGAGCCGCTCGGAGGGCGCGATCTCGCGGCCGTCGGGCCGGCGGCGGGGCCGGATCAGCAGGTAGACGCGGCGGACCTCATCCCCGAGATCGCGCAGGATCTTGGCCAGCAGGGCCTGGCCGACGAACCCGGTGCCGCCGGTGATCAACAGACTTCGGTCCGTGTAGTACTCGCGGATCATGCGACGTGGAGGGCCGTGGGACGGGAGGGGAAGGAGGACGTAACTCTCCGTCGAATCTGTATGTTATGTATACGGTTGCGGCCGAACAAGGAGACCGGCGCGGCGTCAGGCGGGCGGCGGGGACCGGCCCTCTGCCCCCTCGCCGCGGTCCTCGTCCTCGGCTCGCCGGCGCGGCTCCTGGCGGGTGATGTAGGGATGCCGCACCCGTCGGCGCAGTGCCTCTCGATCCGGCTCGGGACGGCCCGAGGCGTCAGAACTGCAAGGTCCATCCTTCATGAGACCAAGTGTACGCCGTGTATCCGGAAGCTGAAATGACCGACCCGGACCGACGGCGCCAAGCCTGGACCCTGATCGCGAATCCGGCGGCGGGCGGGGGACGGGGCGCCCGGGTGGCGGAGCGCGGCCGGCGCCGCCTGCTCCAGGCCGGCATGGAGGTCTCCCTCGACTGGACGAGCCGGCGGGGACAGGCCCGGGAGCTGGCCGCCGCCGCCCGGGACCGCGGCTCCGCCGTGGTCGTCGTCTGCGGCGGCGACGGCACCGTGGCGGAGGTGCTGCCGGTGCTGGCGGGCGGCGCAACGAGCCTCGGACTCCTGCCCGCGGGGACCTGCAACGACCTGGCCCGCGCCCTGGGGATCGGCATCTCCGAAGACCCGGCCATGCGGGTACTGCTCGAAGGGCAGCCCCGGCCGATCGATCTGGGCCGCTGCGGCGACCGCCTCTTCGCCACGGTGGCCTCCTTCGGCTTCGACGCGGAGGTCGGCGAGGAGATGGCCGAAGGCCGTTCGCCCCTCCCCGGAACGGCCGGATACCTGTACACCGCTCTCCGGCGTCTGCGGGGATACCGGCCGGCCCCGGTCTGTCTCCGGGGCGAGTTCGGCGAGCGCGAGCAGGAGGTCTTTCTCCTGGCCATGGGCAACACCCCGTCCTACGGAGGCGGCCTGCGCATCTGCCCGGAAGCCGACCCGACGGACGGACGGCTCGATCTCTGCCTGGTGGACGGCGGCATCTCCACCCGCGAGGTGCTCGCCCTGGTTCCCAGGATCTTCCGCGGCGGGCACGTGGGCTCTGCCGCGGTGCAGATGCTGCGCTCCTCCTGGGTGGAGATCGAGGCCCTCGACGGCAGTCCCATGTCCCTGCGCGCCGACGGCGAGCGTCTGTGCGAGACCCCGGCCGTTGTGCGCGCCGAGCACCACGCCCTCAGGGTGATCCACCCCGGCCCTGCCTAGGGCAGGGCACCGCCGGCGAGGGCCGGGAACCACGCCGACGGTGGCGGATCCGCGGCCGATTCCGCATATTGGCGGGTGCCGCTGCCCCCCACTGGCGGACTCCTCCCTGACCCATCCCGCACCCCCCGGACCGCATGGCCACCAGGGCACAGAGAGTCCGTCTCGCCCTCTTCCTCGCCTTCTCCATCAGCGTTCTGGCCGGCTTCCTGCTCGTGGTGGCCGGGTCCCAGTTGCTGCTGAAGCGGGTGACCTACTACATCGAGTTCGACGAGTCCGTCGGCGGTCTCTCGGCCGGTGATCCCGTCAAGTACCAGGGTATCACCGTCGGGCGCGTGGAGGGCGCGCGGGTCTCGCCCGACGAGATCGGCGTCGTCCTCGTCGAGATCTCCCTGGAGGCCAGCAAGGTTCCCAACCTGATCCGCACCGACACGCAGGCGCGGCTCTTCAGCCAGGGCGTGACCGGCCTGAAGTACATCGAGCTGAGCTCCGGGTCGCCCGACGCGCCGCTCCTCGAGCCGGGTGAGGTGCTGCCGGCGCGGGCGACCTTCCTGTCGAACATGGAGGAACGGGCCGAGGTGCTCATGGTGCGCATCGAGGACCTGCTGACCAATCTCACGGCGATGACGGCGGAGCGGAACCAGCGCCGCCTGGGCCGGATGATCGAGGCCGGCTCGGAGCTGATGGAGAACACCAACGCCCTGATCACGGACAGCCGGGGCGACTTGGGAGAGACGGTCGCCAACCTGGCCCTGGTCACCGACAACCTCGCGGCCACCACCGCCTCCATGAACGCCGCCATGGACTCGATCCGGGCCCTCACCTCGGCCGAGGAGACGAGGGCCGCCCTTGTCGATCTCAGGCTGTCGATCCGCGTCCTCCGCGAGCACCTCGAGGGCCCCGTGCCCGAGCTGCTGGCCAGCCTGCACCAGATGACGGGGACGATCGACGCCACCGTCACCCACGTCGACCGGACGGTACTGCAGAGCCGCAAGAACATCCTCGACGCCATGCAGAGCCTGGAGGAGACCCTGCTCAACGTGCGCCAGGCCACCGAGCTGATCCGCGAGAACCCCGCCGTGCTCCTTCGTGGAAGGACGGACCCATGACCCTCCGTTCAAGCTGCGGACGGGGCGCCGCGGTCCTGCTGGCCCTGCTGGCGGCCGGCGGCTGCTCGAGTCTCTTCGCGGGCAAGGCCGAGATCCCCGAGCGCCGCAAGTTCATCATCGAGGGCCAGCCCCTGCCCCTGAAACTGCCCTTCTCGGAACGCCCCTACGAGATGAAGGTCCAGATCGAGCGCTTCGCCATCTCCAAGTTCTACGAGCGCGATCAGATCATCTACCGGCTGTCACCCGAGGAGATCCGCGACGACCGCTACAACCTCTGGGCCGTGCGGCCGAGCGAGATGATCACCAACGCCGTCGCCGGCTACCTCCGGGGGGCGGGCCTGTTCACCGACTTCCGCCCGGACTTCCTCGACGTCGCCCCGGAGTTCACCCTCACCGGGACGATCGACGCCATCGAGCGCTTCGATTCGGGAGACCGCTGGTGGGCGCGGCTCGACGGCTCCCTGAAACTCGTGGACGGCGAAGGCCGGATCTTCTGGCAGCACCGGTTCGCACCGAACGAGATGGAGGTCTTCGAACGGGACATGGTCTTCACCGTGCAGGGCATGAACCAGATCCTGCTCCAGAACATGATCGAGGCCATCCGCTCTCTCGACCGGGCCCTGCTGATCCGCAAGGCCAGCGCCGAGGGCCGCGACCTGACGGGGCTGCTGGAGGAGGAGGGCGGGAACGGGATCGCCGTGCTGACCGAGGACCAGACGGAGGAGGTCCCGCGCGAGACCGAGGACTACATCGTGGTGCCGGGGAAGCTGGCGCCGCAGGGGGACCGATGATGCGCACCCCCCTGGCCTGTGCCTTCCTCCTCGCCGTGACCATGGCCGCCGCGGCCGACGAGAGCACCTGGTCGGCCGCCTCCCCCCACGCCCAGTTGTCTCGCGACCCGGCCCTGCTGCCCAAGGGCAAGGGGATGCTTTTCATCCCCACCATGACCCTGCCCATCGGCAACGAGCCCAAGGTCCAGGTCTTCCGGGACGGCCGCGAGGTCCGGTTCGCCTCCCCGGGCCGCGGCCTGGCCCTCGACCCCGGGATCTACCAGGTCCGGTTCGGCTCCGGGAACCTCGCTCAGCTGATCCGCAAGGACGTGCCCATCTTCGAGGACGAGACGACGCTGCTGAAGCCGACCTGGTCGGCCCTGGTGATCGACGTCATCGATCAGACACGGACCTCGGTGAACGAGAGCTACGAGCTCTTCGACGAGAGCGGCGAGAGCTACGGGCCCGGTTTCGGCATCGAGGAGGAGCGGGGAGAGCGGGTACGCACCTGGATTCTGAGGCCCGGGGTGTACAGCGTCGTGCGCCTCGGCGACTCCTTCGCCACCATCGACAAGTTCAGCGTGCAGCTGCTGCCGGGGGTCGTGACCCAGCGCAGCCTGGTCTACGACAGCGAGGCCGGTGAGTTCACCTCCTTCTACCAGCGGCCGCTGCTGCACACCCTGACTCCGCGCGAGACCTCCGCCGTCCTCTCCCAGACCGAGCTCTCCGGCTCCGTCCGCGTCAACACCTCCCAGAAGACGGCCGGCGACAATCTGACGAGCGCGAACCTCGCTCTCCAGCTCTTCAACCACACGCGCTACAACACCGACCGCCACTTCGCCAGCATCCGCGTCCTCATCGAGCAGGGCGACAGCTGGCAGGAAGGCCAGGAGCTGCAGAAGGGGATCGACCGCGCCGAGACCCGCGCCACCTACATATACCGGCTGTCGCCCCGCATCGGCCCGTACCTTCGCGGCGTGATCCACTCCAGCGTCTTCCCCTCGGAGACGCGCTTCCCGATGCCGCGCGACCTGATCCGCAACACGACCAGCGGCCGCATCGACACCCTCAGGCAGGTCACGCGGTTCACCACGGCACCCTCGTTCTCGCCGATCACCTTCCGCGAAGGCCTCGGCATCAACTCCCGGGTGTTCCGGTTCTTCGCCCTGAACACCGACCTGCGCCTGGGCATCGGGGCGCTTCAGGAGGTGTACAAGGACTTCTTCGACGTCCGCACCGACTCGGTGGCCACGAGGGTTACCGAGCTCAAGTCGTCCTCCACCTCCGGCGTCGAGGCTCTCGTGATCCTCGACGCCCGCCTGTCGAGGCTGGTCAGCCTCGACTCGGAGTTCGACATCCTCATGAGCTCGCCTGACTCGCAGGAGTGGTTCTTCACCTGGGAGAACCGCCTGCGCATCGCCCTGACGAGCTTCGTCAACCTCGACATCACCGTCGATCTCGAACGGACGCAGGGACTGCGGCGCCTGGCCGCCCGCGAGCAGGTACTGCTGCGCTTCTCCCGGCTCTTCTGACACCGTGGACGTGCAGCCCGAGGCCGGCGGCCGCCTCCGCATCACCGGGGCCTGCACCGTGGAGTCGGTGGCGGCAGGGTCCCGGCAGGTCCGGCTGCTCCTCCGCGACAGCGCGCACGCCGAGCTGACCGCCGACCTGTCGGGGATCACCCGCCTCGACACGGTGGGCGCCGTGTGGCTGCGGCGCCTGCCCTCCCTGGCATCCGAAGCCGGCCGCGGTCTGCACCTGGCCGCGGCGCCGGCATCGGTTCAGGCCCTGATCGACAGCGTCGACGCGGGCCCGCCGCCGGCCGCCGGCGCCGACTCCCGGGACGGGACGGGATTCCTCGAGCAGGTCGGCGAGGGCGCCTACCGCCGTTTCCAGGCGGGCCTCGACTTCCTGTACCTGGCCTCCGACCTGACCTGGGCCGCGGCCGCCTCCCCCTTCCGGCGACGGGGCGTGCGGCGCGGCGACTTCGTGCGGCAGTCGGCCGTCGTCGGGGCGGACGGGCTGCCGATCGTCGCCGTCATCCTCTTCCTGGTGGGCGGCGTCTCCACCCTGCAGGCGGCGGCCCAGCTGCGCCGCTTCGGGGCCAACGTGCTGGTGGCCGATCTCCTGTCCATCGGCATCACCCGCGAGCTGGGCCCGCTGATGACGGCGATCGTCATCGCCGGCCGCTCGGGGTCGGCCTTCGCCGCCGAGATCGCCTCGATGAAGTTCAACGAGGAGATCGACGCCCTGCGCACCATGGCCCTCGACCCGCTGCGGCTCGTGGCCGTACCGAAGATGTGGGCCATGCTCCTCACCCTTCCCCTGCTGACGATCGCCGCCGACTTCGTCGGTCTCCTGGGAGGTACGGTGACGGGGGTCCTCTCCCTCGACATCTCGCCCCAGGCCTTCGCCGGGCGCGTGCAGAGCGCCCTGTTGCTGAAGGATGTCCTCACCGGCCTGGTGAAGTCCCTCTCCTTCGCCTGGGTCATCACCGTCGTCTCCGTCTACCGGGGCCTGCGGGCGGGGGGCGGCGCCGCCGGCGTCGGGGCGGCGACCACCTCCTCGGTGGTCTCGTCGATCTTCGCGATCATCGTCCTCGACCTCACCTGGGGCCTCGTCTTCTACCTGTGACCGCCGCACCGCCACCCGGGGGACTGCCGCCCGGCGAGCCCGTCGTCGAGGTCCGCGGCCTGTCCGTGGCCTACGGAGAGCAGGCGCCGCCGGTCCTCGACGGCGTCGACCTCACCGTCCGCCGCGGCGACATGACCTGCATCGTCGGCGGCTCGGGTTGCGGCAAGAGCACGCTGCTGAAGACGGTGATCGGCCTCGTCTCTCCCCGCGCCGGTGACCTGGGCCTGCTCGGGGAGCCCCTGCACGAGCTGGCCGAGCCCGAGCGCGACGCCCTGCTGAAGCGGGTGGGGGTGATGTTCCAGTACGGCGCCATGCTCGGCTCCCTGACGGTGGCGGAGAACGTCGGACTCCCCCTGCAGATGCACACCGACCTGGAGCCGGCCCTGATCGACGACATCGTCGACACCCGTCTGGGGCTCGTCGGCCTGGCAGGGAGCGGCGGCAAGCTGCCCAGCGAGCTGTCGGGGGGCATGCGCAAGCGCGCCGCCCTGGCCCGCGCCATGGCCCTCGAGCCGGAGGTCCTGTTCTGCGACGAGCCCGGCGCCGGCCTGGACCCGGTGACCGCCGCCGGCATCGACCGCCTGCTCCTCTCCCTCAACCGGGGACAGGGGACGACGGTCGTTGTCGTCACCCACGAGTTGCTGAGCATCGAGCGCCTCGACGGCCAGCTCGTCATGCTCGACGGAGGACGGGTCGTCTTCGACGGCACGGTGCGCGCCGCCCGGGAGGAGCAGCGTGACGACCTGCGGCGGTTCTTCAATCCCTCCGCAGCATGAAGATCTGCCTCATCGCGGCGGTCTCCCCCGATCTGGTGATCGGCCGCGACGGCGGCCTGCCCTGGCACTACCCGGCGGACATGCGCCACTTCATGCGCACCACCATGGGCCACGCCTGTCTCATGGGAAGGCGCACGTACGAGTCCCTGCCGCGCAGGCCCCTGCCCGGGCGTGCCAACCTCGTGCTGACGCGCAATCCCGACTACCCCGCCGTGGAGGGGATGCGGCCCTTCCTCGACCTGGAGTCCGCCCTCGACCATTGCCGCCGGGCCGGACGATGCCGGGTCTTCGTGTGCGGGGGGGCGAGCGTCTACGCCGAAGCCCTCCCCCTGGCCCACGAGATGGTCCTGACCCACGTGCCGGACCGCGTGGAGGGAGAGACCCGCTTCCCGGAATGGACGGCCCGGGAATGGACGGTCGCGGAAGAGAGCGAGGAGGGGAGGCTGCGTTTCGTCAGCTACCGGCGCAGGTGAGGGCACGCTGCTCGGGCCCGCTCCGAGCGCGGCACCGCTCAGAACACGGAGAGTTCCCGAAGCCGCGCCACGATCGCCGGCAGGACCTCGACGACGCGGTCGATGCCGGCCTCGTCGTTGCCCCACCCCAGACTGAAGCGCAGGGCCCCGGCGGCCAGCCGCGGCTCGATGCCCATGGCCAGCAGGACGTGGGAAGGCTCGGCGGCGCCCTCGGTGCACGCCGAACCGCTCGAGGCGCAGATCCCCTCCAGGTCGAGGCCGACGAGGACCGCCTCGGCCTCGACGCCGCGGAAGGAGAGGTTGAGGGTGTTGCTCAGCCGGTGCACGCGGTGGCCGTGGACGACCACGTCCCCGATGCGCTCCCGCAGGGCCGACTCCAGGCGGTCCCTGAGCCGCCCGATCCGCCGCTCCTCATCCACCATCTCCGCCCGCCGGATCGCGGCGGCGGCGCCGAAGCCGACGATGGCCGCCACGTTCTCGGTGCCGGCCCGCAGCCCGCGCTCGTGCCCGCCCCCGACCTGCCAGGGCTCCAGGGAGGTGCCCTGGCGCACGTACAGGGCGCCCACGCCCTTGGGACCGTTGATCTTGTGGGCCGAGAGAGAGACCAGGTCCGCCTCCAGGTCGTCGACCCGGGTGGGGATCTTGCCGAAGGCCTGCACGGCGTCGACGTGGAAGGGCACCCCGCGTTGGCGCAGGAGGGCGCCGATCTCGGCGGCCGGCTGGATCGTCCCGGTCTCGTTGTTGGCCAGGATGAGGGAGACCACCGCGGCGCCCTCGGCCGCCTCCAGGACCCGCTCCGGATCGACCCGGCCCGCCGCGTCCACCGGGAGGAGGACGACCTGGCGGCCGGACCGCGCAAGCTCCTCGGCGGCTTGGAGGACGGCGTGGTGCTCCACGGAGGAGACGACGACGGGGCCCTGCGAGGAGGCCGCCGTGCCTCGCAGGGCCCAGTTGTCGGCCTCGGTCCCGCCGCTGGTGAAGTGGATCTCCGCCGGATCGCAGGCGAGGAGCCCGGCGATCTGTCCGCGGGCCCCTTCGACGGCTTCGCGGGCCCTCCGTCCGGGGCCGTGGCGGCTGGAGGGATTGCCGAACTCCTCGCCGAGGTACGGCCACATCGCCTCCCGGACTTCGGGCCGCACCGGCGTCGTGGCGTTGTGGTCGAGGTAGATCACCTTCACCGGTAGCGCACGAGGGCGCTGTAGGCGCGGGCGATGACCGTCCCCTCGAGGCGCTCCCCGGGACTGTCGAAGGTGGTGCCGTCGTCGTACACGAACCGCTCCTGCTCTCCCCTCTCCACCCCCTCGGGGCCGCGGCTGACCGCGACGGAGTCGGCTCCCGCGGTGCGCTGCAGCAGGCGGGCCACGGCGGCGTCCACCAGGTCGAGGCCGACGAACCGGTCGAGGCGCCCCTCGGACTGCAGCTGATCGAGCTCCTCCCAGAGGGTGCTGCGATCCTCCTCGATGCGCGGCGCCGCCAGAAAGTAGAGGGTATGGACCAGGTCGTCCCGGGAAAGGGTGTGCCAGGCGTTCTCGCCCGGGGCGTAGTACCATCTTCCTCCGTAGATCGTGGCCCCGCCCACCAGCGGATGGGTCGCGCCGTCGGACAGGAGCAGGAAGGCCAGGACCTCGCAGTCACGGTCGGCCCGGTAGCGCAGCTGGATTTGGTCGTCCACGGCCAGCATGCCCCCCTCCTCGAAGTCGATCCTCTCCGGGAACCCACCCTCTTCACGCCGCACCAGCAGGTGCAGCTCGATCTCGATCGGTCGCGCCACCTCGGCGACGGCACCGGTCAGGCGGCGGCTTCGGTCCCGGACGAGACGGACCAGGTCGCGCTCGGCGATCCTGGAGCCGTGATCCTGGTGCACCCGGCCGGTCAGGGGATCGGCCAGCACCAGGCGCAGGTAGGCCCACGGCGGCTCGACGCGCAGCTGGCCTCCGGCCACCAGGTCGCCCGGCAGTTGCCGCCAGTCGTCGGGCAGGGGGGATTCCCCGGACCAGTCGAGGTCCTCCGCCGAGGCCGAGCCGGCGATGCCGGCGTCGGGCAGGGCCAGCACCCCGGCGCGCACCGCAGCCGAGAGCCACGCCTCGTCGAGGGCCTCGGTCTCGACCGAGGTCTTGCCGTCGGCGTGCCGGAACCCGGAGATGGTCACCGTCCGGCCCTGGTGGGGCCAGTCGCCGAGGAGCCTGCCAAGGGAGGTTTCGGCATCGGCTGGCCGGGGGGCGCTGCGTCCCGGAAAGCCGCAGCCCAGGCATAGGGCCAGGGCCGCGAGGGACGCCCATTCGGCGGCCTTCGGGGTGCGCCCGGGGCGGCGGCTCCCGCTTCGCTGCATCACTGTGCTGACCCTGCCTTCTCCAGGCGCCGCAGGACCGGCAGGAACCTCCCGGTCACGATCCTCTCCCAGCCCATCTCCGAGGCCGCCTCGTGCCCGGCCTCCAGCAGCCGCTCCCCTTCCGCGTCGGAGGCGGGTAGCGCGCCGGCCAGGGCCGAGGCCACCGCCGCGCCGCAGGCGCGCTCGCCGGCCTCCAGGACGCCGTCGTCCAGATCGAGAAAGGCCGCCGGATCGGCGCCCTCTGCCGGGCCGGCCCCGCCCCGGAGTGTGTAGCCGCCGCAGACGTGGGTGGCCGGCTTCCCGGGGGCCGTCGCCTGGCGCAGGAAGCCGGCGCAGCCGCAGGCATCGCTGACGACGCTCAGGGCGCCGAAGGCGAGGGCCTCCACCTGGGCGATGCCGAAGGGCTCGTACGTCGACAGCCCGAACTCGGCGTCGCTGCCCCGCCGCAGGTCCTCGAGGCCCATCCCCGGGGGAACGGCGCCCCCCGTGCTGCCGGCGTCGAAACCGAACTGATTGAAGAACACCACCTTCGTCCGACGGCTGCGGGCGTTGTGGTCTCTCACCCGCTGGTCGAAGCCCAGTTCCCCCGGGGTCAGATCGGGAGGGCCCTCGCGGTGGGCGGTGGGCCATCCGTACTCGGCGCGCATGGCCGCCACCGCCTCCGGCGGACGGGGCTCCGCGTCGGTGGCCAGGACGATCAGCGCCCAGGGGCCCGTCGACGGCGCCACGGCCTCGAGCCCCTCCAGGACCTGCAGGTCCCGCCAGAACCCCTTGCTCGGCACGAGCCGTCCCACGTGGGTGAAGACCCCGCGGGGACGGCAGCCTGTCAGGCTCTCGACGAGCCCGGCGAGGCTCTCCCGCGCCCGGCGGCGGTCCGCCGGGGCGAGGGCCGGCGCGGGGGGCAGGCCGTTGTAGACCCGGTCGATCTCCAGGCCGGCGAATTCCCGGCCGAGGAAACGCAGCTCCTCGACGACGAGATCGCCCACGGCGAGCACCGCGTGGCAGCGCCAGGCCCGGGAGACCAGGGCGTGCTTGAAGAAGTCGTCCTGCGGACCGAAGACGTCCTCCACGAAGCATCCGCGGGGGATGGCCGCTCGCAGGGCTCCGTAGAAGCGGGCGTCCCCTCCCGGGCCTCGCTCCACGAGGCGCCGGGCGGTGGCCACCTCGTGGGCGTAAAACAGGGTGTGCACGCCGGGCTCGTCGGCCAGGAGGGCCTTGAAGGCCGTGGGCAGGCCCATGAACTCGTGGGCCAGGACGTGCAGCGGCCGCCCGCGGCGGTCGCCGAGGAGGGCGAGGACGGCCTCGTAGGCGGGCTCCGCCAGACGCACGTAGAGCTCGTATTCCCACTCCTCCTCGTAGCGGTCGGAGGCGAGTCCGAAGGCCTGGTAGAGCTGATGCTTGAAGCGATCCAGTCCGTTGGGGGCGCCGCTCTCCAAATCGACGAGGAGCACCTCAGGTTCCACCGCGGCCCCGTCCGGGCACCGGAGCCGCCGCCGGCCGTAGAGGATGCGCACTCCGCGGCGGGCCTCCACCTTGGACAGCGCCTCCCCCGCCGCGTCGGAGCGCACCCCGTTCCGGCTGTCGTGGAGGAGGATGCCCTCCGGTCCCAGGGCCTCGCTGCCCGGGCGCCTGAGGAGCGGCCCCACGAGGATCGTCCGCTCAACGGCCCGCCGGTAGGACCCGGCGGTGATCAGCCCCGTGAGCACGGCGCCGATGCCGCCGACCTTGTGGACCGCCTCGTGGGTGACGTGGACGACGGTGGTCACGAGCCCACGTAGAAAGGGCTTGTCCAGGCACGGGATCCGTCGATCTGGGTCACCCGGACGTAGTAGGGATGGGGACGGCCGGCGGCGGGCACCGGCTCGGTGTATTCGAAACGGCAACTGCTTCCGCAGCCGACCGGCGCCGGCTCGACCCGGACCTGGAGGCCCTCCCCTCCCGCATCGTGCACCCAGGGCGCTTCGGTGACCTCCGCCAGGGCCACTTCGAAGGAGGCGATGGCGGTCTCGAAGCGAAGCCTGGCCCCGGGACCGGCGTCGACGTCGAGGAGGACGCCGTCCTCGTCTCCCGAGGTGACCGATCGCCAGGCCACCCGCTCTCCCGTCTGCTCGACGATGCCCTCGGCGGCGCTGTCGAAGGCGTACCCATCGGCCGAGAGGATTCGCCCTCCGTGAAGGGTGAGCGACCCGTCCCAACGCGCCAGGCGGTCGCGGCCCCGGATGCGGGCTCCGCTCCAGACGACGCGGAGCCGGTCCGGGTCCCGCTCGAGAGGGTCGGGGTGGCTGTAGACGCACTCCTTTCCGCGCATGACTCGCACCTCTTCGAGATCGGCGGTGCCCTCGACGGAGACCGAGAGCTGGATGCGGTCGGCGTCGAAGGCCTCTCCGATCCAGCGGGTGCCGTCCTGGGCCCGTACGTCCAGGTCGATGCGCCGGCCGGTGGTGGCGTAGCAGCGCCGGGCCCTGAGCGCCTCCCATACGCCCTTCCGGGTCAGCTCGGTGGCCAGCACGCAGGTGAGCCCCCCGTACACGCCGAAAGACGCGGCGCCCGGATAGCTGGCCCCCGGACGCCCCTTGTGGTCGTCGCTGCCGGCGACGAAACCGACCCGGCAGCCGCGCTCCAGGGCCTCTTCGAGGAGCCACTCGAACTGGCCCCAGGCCGAGTAGATCTCGATGACGGGCTCCAGTTCCGGATCGTGGTACCGCAGGTTGGCCGGGCGGCCGCCGATGTGGGGCACCACGAGGGCCGGTCCCCCCCGGCGCAACTCGGCGAACAGCTCCTCCACCGGGTAGCGGTCGCTGGCCAGGTCTTCCCGATCGTCCACCTGCCAGTGGCTGGTGCGGTGGATGGGGAGACCGTCCTCGAGGTAGTAGACGTTGCGGTCGCCCCCGGCGGGCGTCGTGGCCGACCACTCGTAGCCGGGGAAGAAGACGAAACGCCCCGGGGCGTCGAATTCGCGCGCCCTCCGGCCGATGCGGTCCCAGAAGGCCGGGGTGATCTGGAAGTCGTTCCCTTGGTGGCCGGCGAAGTCGAGGAGGGCCACGTCGCGGGCGAAGACGAGGTAGTCCTCGAGGCTGTTGGTGCCCACCGTCTCCTCGCTCTGGCCGTGCAGGTCCCCCCAGTACGGCGCAAAACGCTCCCCGCCGTCGACGCAGACCACGGGATTGCTCTCGGCTTTCAGGGGTCCGATGCGAGCGCTCACCCGGTAGGCGCCGGCCGCTTCCGCCGAGACCTCCTGGATCCGCTGGACGCCCCCCTCGCCCCTGGTGAAGACGACCTCTGCCGGGACGCCCTCGAGGCCGCCGGGGTCCAGGGCCACCCGGCCCTTGTGGCCGCGGACGGGGTTCCCCCACTCGTCCTCGAGCTTGACGCCGAGGGGAAAGGGCTCGCCTCGGACGACCCGGGTCGGAGCGGTCAGGACCAGCCTCGCCGGGGAGGCCGGCACGATCTCGACCGCGGGCTGGTCCTCGATCTCGATGAACCGCCCGGTGCCGAAGGGATCGACGCAGACCTTGAACTCGAAGGTCCTCTCCTGGAAGGTCTGGGCCACCGTCCCCGCCGAACCTCCGGAGCGGTCCCCGTACACCACGGTGATCCTCTCTCCCCGCGACAGGGCCCACTCCGAGACATCGATGACCAGGCACTTCTGCCAGGGCCGCACGTAGCCCTTGGGGTCCCATCGGTGAGAGATCCGCCCGGGCCCGTCGGTGGTGACCGTGCAGTAGTCGAGGGCCGTGGGGTCCTGGCTCTGGGGGCGGCCCCAGTCCGAGGCGAAGCGCCAGGCGATCTTGAGGGTTCCGCCGTCGTCGATCCCGTACTCACCGACGTGGTAGGTGAGGGTATAGGTCCCCAGGCTGCCCGCCACCACCGACCCCGAGGGCTTCAGCTCCGCCCAGCCGATGTACCGGCCTGTCTTTCTCGTCATGTCCCTCCCGAAGGCTGCATGGATCTAATGTAGAAGCCCCCCGGTTTCCGTGTCACCCCGCCCTTTTGCCGGCGGTGTCCATTGTTGGTATCATCGCCCGAGCTACCCAAGGTGCCGACCCTTTCCGCCCACATTCTCGAACCCGCCGGCGTCGCCAGGAGCCGCTGGCCGGTCACCGCGGGACTGCCCTTCGCCCCCGGCGAGCTGAGAGAGACGGAAGGCCTGGGCGTTTCCACCGAGGACGGCCAGGCCCTGCCGGCACGGGCCGACGTGCGCGCCCGCTGGCCGGACGGCTCGGTGCGCTGGGCCCTGCTCGACCTGCAGGTGGAGATCGGGGCGCAGGAGCGGCTCGGGCTGCTGATCGATCCGCAGGCCGGCCCAGGCGACTTCAAGTCGCCGCTGCACGGCGAGATCCGCGGGGACTTCATCGATGTGGAGACGGGCGCGCTGGCTCTGCGCATCGGCCGCCGGGGGCGCCGCCTGATCCGGTCCGTCTCCAGGGGGCGCCGCGAATTCCTCGCCATGGGGGACGAGGGTGACCTGACGGCCTGGGACGGAGAGGGGAACGCCTGTTCCGGCCGGATCGAGGCGGCCGCGATCGAGGAGGCGAATCCCCTGCGCCTCGTGGTCCGCTGCCGAGGCCGCTTCACCGGTCCGGCGGGGCCCTTCCTGGGCTTCGAGGCCCGCATCATCTGCTTCGCCCATCAGCCCTTCGTGCGCATCGACTTCACTTTCGTCCACGACCTCGACCACCGGGCCGAGCTGTTCCTCCGCAGGCTCGCGCTGCAACTGCCACTGTCTCTGGCCGCGGCTCCGCGCCGGGCCCTGGCGGGCTCCCAAGTCTCGGGGTGGACCTTCCACGAGCCCATCGACCTTGCGCCCACGGACAGGATCGACCTGACGCAGTGGAACCTGGAGCGCCACTGCCTCCGCTGGGGGGGCGGCCAGCGTCTCGACCTGCGGACCAACAGCCTCGGGTGGCTGCACGTCGCCGACGGCCAGGCCGGAGTGACCTGCAAGCTGCGCCGCCCCTCTCAGAGCTATCCGAAGAGATGGGCCTTCGAGGACGACCGCCTGTGCCTGGACTTGTTCCCGGATCTCTCGGGTCTGGGCGACGCCGAGAGCGGCCCCGGACGCAGGTACACGGAGATCGACTATGCCGGCGGCGCCTGCCACGACGGGCCGCTGCGGTTGCCCCAGGGCATGGCGCGGACCCACGAGATCTACCTGCACTTCGGCCCCGGGGCCGCCGGCGCGGCCGAGGTCGACCGCTTCTGCCTGGCCGCGGAGATGCCGCTGCTGCTGCAGCTGCCTTCCACCCGATACGCCGAGACCGGTGTCTTCGGGCCCTTCCCCCCCTTCTCGGAAGCCCGCTGGCCGCTGGAGGCCAGGCTGCGACGGTTCTGCCGCCCCCCGAACGGCCGCGGCATCCTCAACGACGGCGACCAGGTGCGCCTGGAGAGCCTGGCCGATGGCCGCGTGGTGACCCGCACCACCGAGAACCTGGCCTACGAGCTGCCGCGCTCGATCCTGCGGCAGTACCTGCGCTCGGGGGATCAGCGCCTGTTCTGGGAGGGCCAGGCGGCCGTCCGCCACCTCATGGACGTGGACACCGTGCACCACCAGTCGGAGCATCCGGAGTGGGTCGGCGGACCGTACTTCCAGTGGTCGCAGAACCACCACTATGCCACGACCGACGAGACCGACCTGACCGGCCCTCGCACGAGCCACACCTGGCTCGGGTCGCTCCTCGACTACCACTTCCTCACCGGCTGTCCCCGCGCCCGGCAGGTCGCCGAGATGTGCGCCGACTATTGCCGCCGCGCCGCACCGTATCACTGGAAGCAGGAGCTCACCCCCGAACGAGCGGCCGCGGCGGCCGCCGGCGAGCCCGTCCCCTGGCGGTTCTCCACCCGCAGCGTGGGATGGGCCCTGACGGGGATGGGGACCTACTACGACGCCTTCCCGGAGGACCGCTTCCTGCCCGCCATGGAGTCCCTCGTCGACCTCCTCGAGGTCTGGCAGGACGAGCAGGGCCGCTGGCGCGACCGCATCGGCACCCACAACCTGGGCGAAACCCCCTTCATGGTCTCCGGAGTTCTCCAGGGGCTGCAGCTCTACCATGCCGCCACCGGCGAAGAGCGGGCCCGAAGGATGCTGCTGGACGGCACCCGCTTCCTGTCCCGGAAGGGACGCACCCCGGAAGGCCTATTCTATTACAAAGAAGCTCCCATATCGGCCGATCCCCACACCTCGACGGCCATGCTTCTCGGCCCCTTGGCCTGGGCCCACGAGCAGACCGGCGAGGCCGACCTGCTCGATGCGGGGTACCGGCTCTTCCGCTGGCTCGTCGACGAGGGCCAGGTCTCCACCTACATGCTGAAGGACCTCTTCGCCTTCATGCCGCTCATGGAGCGGCTGGGCCTTCTGGGCGACTACGAGCCCCCCGACGCCAGGTCCGCTGCCCGGGAGGGCTCTGGATGAAGGACGACCCCGGCCTGCTGGAGATCGTGGAACGCGCCCTGCGGGAGGATCTCGGCGGCGGCCTCGACCCCGATGCGGACGTCACCACCCGGTGGACGGTGGGCGTCGCCGCCGAGGCCCGCGCCCGGATCCTGTCCCGCGGCGCCGGGGTCGCGGCCGGCGTGCAGGCGGCGGTCCTGGTCTTCCGGCGGCTCCATCCAGGACTATCGGTCCACGCGGTCCTGGCCGATGGCGACCCCCTGGTCCCGGGCGACAACGTCCTCCACCTGAGTGGCCCCGCCGCCCCCATCCTCGTGGGCGAACGCACCGCTCTCAACCTGCTTCAGCAATTGTCGGGCATCGCCTCCCTGACGCGGACCTACGTCGATGCCGTGGCGGGGACCCGGGCCCGAATCACGGATACCCGCAAGACCATCCCCGGCCTGCGGCGCCTGCAGAAGGAGGCGGTGCGCAGCGGAGGCGGCTTCAATCACCGTTTCGGGCTGCACGATGCCGTGCTCATCAAGGAGAACCACGCCCGCGCCGCCGGGGGGGTGGTCGAGGCGGTGCGCCGGGCGCGCGCAGGGGCCGCCGAGCCGGAGAGGGAGCGGCCCCCGATCATGTGTGAAGCGGAGACTCTGGAGGAGGTTCAGGCTCTGGTGGTAGCCGGTCCCCGGAGCCGCCCGGACCGGATCCTCCTCGACAACATGCCCCTGGCCACGATGGCCGAGTGTGTGCGGCTCTTGCAGACCGCCGCGGCGGACGTGGAGACCGAGGCCACCGGCGGCATCACCCTCGACGAGGTCCGTGCCGTGGCCGAGACCGGGGTCGACTGGATCTCGGTGGGTGCCCTCACCCACTCCGCACCAGCCCTCGACCTGAGCCTGCTGTTCGAGGCGACAGACCGGCCCCGGGCCCGGAGCGAGAAACCGTGAGCGAGTCCGACTCCACGGTCCTCGCCAGCCCGGGGCCCGAATCTGCCCCGAATCAGGGGCCTCGAACCCCCCGATTCCTTGATTTGTTCGGCTACTTGCTGTATTTTGAGACGATCGCTATATTCCTCGGCGTTGCCTCGTCTTTACGCTACCAGTTGGGTAGGGTTGGGTGCGCCGCGTCTGGTGCAGGTTGCCTTCCAGCGGGGGGCCGCACCGTTCCGAGTTAACCTGGACTCGTAGATTGCAAATCTGCTGTCCTCCCTCGCGCGTCCAGCGCATGTGGTCGCTTGGACACGTTTCCAGGCGCGGGGGCGTCGGCTCCCCAAACGACATGGTGACGCTGTCCCAACTCCTCAGCGGATCTTCCCATTCCGAACCCAGTTGCGGCATTGCCTCCCGCAAGACCGCTTCAGGTTCGATACGGTCGGCACACGGCCCAGTGGTGCAAAGGCTCATGCTGAATCAAGGTGCGCCCGGCTGGGTTGATCTCCACCGGCAGCCAGGCCAGGAATTCGACAAGGCCCCGGCGATGGTGTCCCCCGGCCCGGGCCCGATTCTTCAGCCCTTCTGTGCTCTTGCGCGACGTTCCTCCCCTGGCGGGTTCCCGCCGTTGGATGCCCCCCTCCGTGGCCATGGTGGCCACGCCGGAGGCCACCAGCGGGGCCGGCTGGTTGATCGACCGCGGCTGAGATCGCAGGACACCGGGCTCGACCGCCCATCCTGCAGGGCCGCGGCCCTGGCCCACTTGAACCATCTTCCGGGACCGCCTTCCACGGCAATCCCGCGTGTGGTTCCGTTCCCGACCGAGAAAATCCCGAGTCGACTCAGAAAGGATCTCAGAAATGTCGCATAGCAGAGGATTGATTGGGAGGCTGATCCCGATAGGGTTGAGCACCTTCCTTTGGACGAGTCTGCCGGCTACGGCTCAAGTAGCCGGCGAGGCCGAGCGTACGCCGGAGGCGGTCACCGGGGTACGCGCCGAGATCAATGCCGAAGGAACGGGTATCACCGTCTCCTGGGAGCTGTCGGATTCCGACCGGATCAGCAGCGTTCCCGTCGGTACCGGCGACTTCACCTCGGGCGGCTCCTTTGCGGGCATCAATGGCGTGGATGACTACCTCATCTACCGCCAGGGCGCCGACGACGACGAGCCTACTCAGGTGGGCTCGGTCAATGCCGGGATCAACACATTCGTCGATCGATCTTTCACCGTGGGGACGACCTACACGTACTCGGTTACCGCCACTCCCCCGGCCGGCGACAATGAGAGCGATCCCGCCGTGGCCGACGCACCAGTCGACGTGGGTCCCCCGCCGGCGGTCACGCTCACAGTCGACCGGACCAACCTTGGTGAGGGAGATGGTGTTGCGGCGGTCACGGTGACGGCAACCCTGGACAGGGCGTGGGCAATCAACACGCCGGTGGAGGTTTCGATATCCGATGCCGGTACGGCAGAGCATGCGGAAGGCCGCGACTACACGGCCGAGTCGCCGGAGCCGATCACCATTCCCGCCGGCGAGACCCAGGCCAGCACGACCCTGTCAATCGCCCTGAACGACGACAACCTGGCCGAAGGAGATACCCCCGAGACCATCGTCCTCGAGGGAGCTTCGGCCGTGACGGCGGGTGCCACGGTTACCCCGGTGGACCTGGAGGTAACCGGGACCGGGCTCACCGTGACGGACAACGACGTGGCCCCCACCTCGATAGCGCTCACTGTGGGCACGTCCAGTGTGGACGAGGGCGCCGGCGAGACGGGCGTGGAGGTGACGGCCACCCTGGGTGACGGCAGCACCGCCCTGATCGTCGACACCCAGGTGACAGTGTCCCTGTCCGGGACCGATGAGGCGCTGGGCCCCGACTACTCGGCCGAAGAGCTCACCTTCACCGTTCCGGCAGAGCAGACCGCGGCCAGCGCGACGCTGACCCTGACCCCCAACGACGACAACTTGGCCGGCGAGGGGGACGAGTCGATCGAGGTGGCCGGCGCCGCCGACGGGTTCACCGTCGAATCGGCGGCGATCACCCTGACCGACAACGATGTCGTTCCCACCTCCATCAGCCTCGCCGTCGATACCGCCAGTCTGGATGAAGGCGCCGGCGAGACCGCCATCAACGTGACCGCCACCCTGGGCGACGGCAGCACCGCCCTGATCACCGAGACAACGGTCACCCTGTCCCTGTCGGGGACCGACGAGGCTCTCGGCCCCGACTACTCGGCGTCCGATGTCACCCTCACCGTCGCCCCCGGCGCCACCGATGGCAGCGGCACCCTGACCCTGACCCCCAACGACGACAACCTGGCCGGAGAAGGGGACGAGACCATCGAGGTGGCTGGCGCCGCCGACGGGTTCACCGTCGAATCGGCGGCGATCACCCTGACCGACAACGATGTCGTTCCCACCTCCATCAGCCTCGCCGTCGATACCGCCAGTCTGGATGAAGGCGCCGGCGAGACCGCCATCAACGTGACCGCCACCCTGGGCGACGACAGCACCGCCCTGATCACCGATACTCAGGTCGCCCTGTCACTCTCAGGGACCCACGTGGATCTGGGCCCCGACTACGAGGATGTCGAGGTCACCGTCACCGTCGCCGCCGGGGCTACCAATGGCAGCGGCATCCTGCCCCTGACACCGATCGACGACATCCTGGCCGGAGAAGGGGACGAGACCATCGAGGTGGCCGGCGCCGCCGACGGGTTCACCGTCGCGTCGGCGATGATCACCTTGACCGACAACGATGTGGTTCCCACCTCCATCACGCTCACCGTGGACCCGGGCAGCCTCGACGAGGGCGCCGGAGACACGGCCGTGGAGGTGACGGCCACCCTGGGCGACGGCAGCACCGCCCTCCTTACCGAAACCCAGGTCGCCCTGTCCCTGTCCGGCACCCATGAGGTTTTCGGGGCCGACTACACGGCGGCCGATGTCACGATCACCGTCGCCCCCGGCGCCACCGATGGCAGCGGATCGGTATCGATCTCCGTGGTCGACGACAACCTGGCCGAGGGAGAGGAGACCATCGAGATCTCGGGTGCGGCCGAAGGGTTCGAGGTCCAGTCCACGTCCCTCGGTCTCATCGACAACGACGTGGCTCCCACCTCCATAGCACTCGGCGTCGACACCGCCACCCTGGGCGAGGACGCCGGCGAGACGGCCGTGGAGGTCACGGCCACCCTGGGTGACGGCAGCACCGCCCTGCTGACGGACACGCAGGTGGCCCTCTCCGTGTCGGGGACCGACGAGACCCTGGGCTCCGACTACGAGGCCGTCGAGGTCACCATCACCGTCGCCGCCGGCGAGACGGCTGGCAGCGGCACCCTGACCCTGACGCCGAATGACGACAACCTGGCCGAAGGGGACGAAACGATCGAGGTGGCCGGTGCCGCCGACGGCTTCACCGTCGAGTCCGCGTCGATCGGTTTCACCGACAACGACGTGCCTCCCACCTCCATCAGCCTCTCCGTGGCAGACCCGGCCAGCCTGGCCGAAGGCGCCGGGGAGACGGCCATCGAGGTGACGGCCACCCTGGGCGACGGCAGCACCGCCCTGCTCACCGAGACGGCGGTAACCGTCTCCCTGTCCGGGACCGACGAGGCCTTGGGCCCCGACTACACGGCCTCCGATGTCACCATCACAGTCGCTCCCGGGGCTACCTCGGGCAGCGGATCGGTGGCGATCTCCGTGGTCGACGACAACCTGGCCGAGGGAGACGAGACGATCGAGGTCTCCGGTGCGGCCGAGGGGTTCGCCGTCGAGTCGACGATGGTTACCCTGATCGACGACGACGCGGCTCCTACCTCCATCAGCCTGGCCGTCGATACCGGCAGCCTGGATGAGAGCGCCGGGGAGACGGCCATCGAGGTGACCGCCACCCTGGGTGACGGCAGCACCGCCCTGCTCACCGAGACCCAGGTGACCCTGTCCCTGTCCGGGACCGACGAGGCTCTGGGCTCGGACTACGAGGCCTCGGACGTCACCATCACCGTCGCCGCCGGGGCTACCGGTGGCAGCGGCACCCTGACCCTGACGCCCAATGACGACAACCTGGCCGAAGGGAACGAGACCATCGAGGTGGCCGGTGCGGCCGACGGCTTCACCGTCGAGTCCGCGTCGATCGGCATCACCGACAACGACGTGGCTCCCACCTCGATCGTCCTGGCCGTGGACAACGACACCTTCGATGAAGGGGACGGCGAGACGGGCCTGACCGTCACCGCCACCCTGGGCGACGGAAGCACCGCCCTGCTCAGCGACACCGAGGTTGCTCTCGCGGTGGCCGAGAGCGATGACAATGCCGCCACCGGTACCAGCATCACCATCGCCGCCGGCCAGACCTCCGCCAGCGGGTCCCTGTCGCTGACGCTCATCGAGGAGAACCTGGTCGACGGCGACAAGGTCATCCTGCTCACCGGAGACGCCGCCGGCTTCAACATCGGCGACGTCGAGCTCACCGTCACCGACAACGACGTGGCTCCCACCACGATCACTCTCGAGGTGGACAACGATACCTTCGACGAGGGGGACGGTGAGACGAGCCTGACCGTCACCGCCACCCTGGGCGACGGCAGCACCGCCCTGTTGAACCATATCGACGTCGACCTCGCCATAGCCGGGAGCGACGAGAACGGGGCTGCCGGCGGCGCCGTGAGGATCGAGGAACGCGAGACCGTCGGCAGCGCAAGTCTGTCGCTGACGCTCATCGACGAGAACCTCGTCGACGGCGACAAGACCATCACGCTCACGGGAACCGCCGACGGTTACGACATCGGTGACGTCACGCTCACCGTCACCGACAACGACGTGGCTCCCACCACGATCACTCTCAGCCTCAGCAGGGACAGCTTCGACGAGAGCGACGGCGAGACGGCCATCACCGTAACCGCAGTCCTGGGCGACGGCAGCACCGCCCTGTTGAACGACACCCAGATCACCCTGTCCCTGTCGGGCACGGCCGAGGAAGGATCGGACTACTCCGCTTCGGTGCCGTCGATCACGGTCGCAGCCACGGAGACCTCAGCCAGCGGCGTCCTGACTCTGACGCCGCCCGACGAGCTCATCCCCGAGTACGACGAGACAGTCGTGGTCGAGGGGTCGGCGTCGGGATTCACCGTCTCGTCGGTGACGATCACGCTCACCGATGACGACGATGAGCCGGTCGTGGTGACTCCCATCCCCGACATGACCCTGTATGTCGGCGGGGCTGACGGCGTCGTGGACCTGTCGGACAAGTTCCGTGGTCTCGACATGTCCTTCGCCGCCACCTCGTCGGACCCGGGCGTCGCCACGGTCTCCGTGGCCGGATCCCAGGTAACGGTCTCGCCGGTGATCGAGGGCTCGTCCTCGATCGCGGTGACCGCCATGAACACCATCGGTCCCGACGCGGCTCAGAGCTTTTCGGTGACCGTGATCACCGAGCCGAATGAGACGCAGATCGTCACCGACGCCCTCGCGGCGATCGGCCGGACTACGCTTGCCAGCGTATCGACGGCAATCGGTACTCGCTTCTCCTCCAGGCCCAGCCTGAAGGTGAACTTGGCCGGTTACTCCCTCCTGGACGAGGGAGCTGCCGCCCACCTGGGGGTTGGTACCCTCGGCCTGCAGAACGAGATGCGGTATGCCATGGGCTCGCGGAACGAGATGTCATGGCAGCAGGCCCTGCGCAGCACCTCCTTCGCCGTTCCCATGGGCGAGTCCGGCGGCGGGTCCGATCCGAACCTGCCCAACTGGACGATCTGGGGGCTCGGCGACTACAACACCTTCGAAGGGACGCCGGACTACGGCAGCCACAGTGGTACGGTGACCTCGGTCTACCTGGGTGCTGACAAGCGGGTGGCCTCAAGCGCCCAGGTCGGTGCCACGGTCTCCTACAGCATGGGAGAGACCGACTACGACTTCGAGGGCGACGGCGCCAGCGGGTCGGGTGCCTTGACAACGGTTCTCACGAGCGTCTATCCCTACCTCCGCGTCGCGCCCAGCAAGGGCGTGGACATCTGGGCCATCGGTGGCCTGGGTGTTGGCACCGTGGAGAATGAGCGCGGCGTCTCCGGTACCACCGAAGAGGGCGACCTGGCCATGGCCCTGGCGATTCTGGGCGCAAGACGGTCCTTGGGCAACATGGGCGGATTGGATGTGGCCCTGCGCGGCGACGCCGGCACGGTGAATCTCTCCACGGCCGAAGCGGAAGGCGTGATCGCCGACCAGGCCGTGGCCGCTCAACGCTTCCGCCTGGGACTCGAGGGAGCGCACACCTTCCAGATGTCCAGTTGTGCGAAGGTGACGCCCTACGGCGAGGTGAGCGGGCGCTTTGACGGTGGCGACGGTCAGACCGGCGGCGGTCTTGAGGCCGCGGGCGGCTTGCGCTACGAGTGCCCGAGGTCGCGCTTCCGCCTGGAGGCCCGGGGCCGCGTCCTGGCTCTGAACTCCGCTTACAGCGAGACCGGCGGCAGCGTCATGGCCAGCTACTCGCCCGGGGCGGATGGGCTCGGTCTGTCCATGGCCTTGGCGCCCAGTTGGGGTGCCAGTGGCGGTGGCGCCCAGGCGCTGTTGCGTGACGATGCCTTCCGGAAGATCGGCCATCTCGGCTCCACGCGGGATGACTGGTCCATGGACGCGCAGGTCGGCTACGGCATGCGGCTTCAGCCGGTGCCGGGCGTGCTTACGCCCTTCGCCCTGCTCGGTCCCGCCGGAGCCGGTTCGCAGATGCGCCTCGGGGTCCGCTTCGAAGGCCTGAGAGGTACAGCTTTCGAATTGATGGATCTCGATGTCTCCGCGGGCCGAATCGACCGCCGTCAGGCCGAGAACCGCGTCGACGTAAGGGGTGCGATGCACTTCTAAGACGCGCGCCGGTCAATACCAGAAACCCCTCGAGGGAGAGCGAGTTCGTTTCTCCCTCGAGGGGCTTTTCTTTGCGTGCCGGGCCTTGCCACTTGCCGGCTCGCTCTACCTGCTAACGCCCGGCCGCGCCTGCCTCCGGCTCCAGACGGGCGATGATCCCCGCGGCCATGGAACCCGTCCGGACTCCCACGACCGATGCATCCTGGCGCCCCATGGCGGCCGTCAAGGGCTCCAGGGAGGGACAGCGGAGCACCCGCACTCCGTCTCTCTGCAGGCGGGAGAGTTCCTTCTGGGTGTTCGCCGATACGGATGCCGCCAGGAATACCAGGGCGAGATCCCCGGTCCTCCGCACGGCGGACAGTCCCACAACGACGGCCCCGGAACGCGCCCCCAGCCCGATCAGGTTGGAGGCCCGGGCAACGACCTGAGAGTCGACCTCCTCCAAGCGGAAACCTCCTACTCGAAGGCCGGTTTCACCGGCATGCCGCCCTTGCGCCGGGCCGAGATGTTGGCCGCCTCCAGCACGCCGATGACCCGCGCCGCCGACTCCGGGGTCACCGCGAGGGCAGCCCTGCCCTGGAGATGGCGCTTCACGTTCTCGTAATAGGCGTCCCAATTGGAGGCGGGAGGGGTAAGGCGCGTCTCCATCTGGCGGCCATTCACCATCGCCTTCACCAGGTAGGCGCCGTCAGCCGCCGCTTCGATCGATCCCCGGTCGCCGAGGATCCGCCACTTCGGCCGTGAGGACATGGCCAGGTTGGAGATCACCAGATGGGCCAGGCAGCCCCCCTTGAACTTGAGGGTGTACTCGGAGTGGTCCTCGTTCGTATAGTCCTCCCATTCCCGGCACTTCACCTGGTAGCCGCTCACCCAGTCGATGTCGTCCCTCACCAGTCCCAGGATCCAGTCCGTGAAATGGGCGCCCCAGTCATAGATCGCTCCGCCGGAGATCCTCCTGTCCGCCCGCCACCAGTCCGGTTGTCTGCCGTAGCCTCCGAACCCGGCTTCCAGGCGGAAGACCCGGCCGATGATCCTCTCCTTCTGGATCAACTCCCGCAGAAGCAGGAAGTCCCCGTCCCACCGGCGGTTGTGGAAGGTGGAGAGCATCACCCGGTTGCGGCGAGCCGCCGCGAGCATCGCCTTCACCTCCCGGGAGGTGACCGCCATCGGTTTCTCGCACACGGCCCCGACCTTGGCATCGAGAGCCTGCAGGGCCAGCTTTGCGTGGGTATTGTGGGGCGTGATGATGGCCACGAGGTCGAGGTCGGAGTGTCGCAGCATGGCCCCAGGACGGGCATAGGTGGCAATCCCCGGAAAGTCCTGGTCCGCCGCCTTGCGGCGCTCGGGGTCCAGATCGCAGACCGCGGCGGCCGCCATGCCTGCCTTCTCCATCGACGCGAGATGGGCGCGGCCCATGTTGAAGGCACCTCCGTATCCGATTACGCCGCAGCGAAATCCTGTCTTCGATTCCATCGACTACTCCTGGTCTTCATTGAGGAACGCCCAAGCAACCTTTGGTAGGAAGCGGGATCCTCCCGGGGCCGTCAATCGGAGACCCGCCGGTCCGCGCCGGCGAGGGCACATCCCCTTACCTTTCTTCCTGCCAACGGTTGCCACCGCGAGCAGAGGATCGCCCCTTGAGCCTTCTCCCCGGCGCGGCCCGGCTCGACGCCGATCTGGCCGAGGCCCTGCGCCAAGACCGCCTCCACTCCCTTCTGTTGGTCCACATCCAGCCACTGGAAGGGGAAGATGACAGGGGACCAAGTCTCCTCCGGAGCCTGGCGCCGGCTTCTCCCAGCGCCGCCTACCGCCTTGGCGGCGCCAACTTCGCCGTGCTCAACCCTTTCGTAGAGCCGGTTTCCGGCCAGCCCTTGCCCGACGGTCTGTGCGGGGGCGGTGTGATCGTCGACCCGGCCTGGCTGACCCCCGGGCAGGAGACAGGGCGCCTCCTCCTGCGTGCCGCCTCGCGGCTTCTGGCCCTCTCCAGGCAGCGGGGCTGCCACCAGATCCTCTGGATCCGGGAGGAGGACTCCGGAGCCTCGGACCCGGGAGGAGTGGCCGAGGGCCTGTTCCGGGACCTGGCCCGGGCGAACGCCTCCAGGGCCCGGCAGCTGGAGATCGACTCCCGTGTGGATTCCCTCACCGGTCTGCACAACCGGAGGGGATTCGACGAGGTCTTCGGCCGGATGGTCGAGACCTCGCGACGTTCCAACCGACCCCTCGGCCTGCTGTTCCTTGACTGCGACACCCTCAAGGAGATCAACGACGAGGGCGGCCACGAGGCCGGGGACCGCTTCATCCTCGCCCTGGCCAGGGTCCTGCGCAGTGTGGTCCGGCGCTCCGACGTCATCGTCCGCTGGGGTGCGGACGAGTTCGCCGTCGCCCTCGAAGGCGGCGACCCCGGCCAGGCCCGGGCCCTGGCCGAACGCCTGCGCAGCGAGGTCGAGGACCGCACGGAGGGCACCGTCTCCATCGGGATCTACAGCGGTGTGCCCGCCGACGCCGCGGAAGCCGTGGGCTCGGCGGATGCCGCCATGTACGAGGCCAAGGAGATGGGCCGAAACGTCGTCGTCACCCGCCGCGGGAACCCCGGGTGAAGGCGGTCGATCCGGTCCGGAGGGGCGCCGCTACCCGGGGAGCATGGCCACGCAGACCGGCTTCGGGACCTCCGCCCGCACTCCCGTTGGGGTGAGGCCCCCCGAGTCGCCGTCTATGCGGAAGACGCTCACGCAGTCGCTCTGGTAATTCGCCGCCAGCAGACAGCGCGCCGTGGGATCGATGCCCAGGTTCCAGGGCCAGCTTCCCCGGGCCGGTTCGTGACCGACGATCTCGACGCAGCCGGTGGCCTCGTCCACGGCGAAGACGGCGATGCTGTTATGGCCGCGGTTGGAGGTGTAGAGGAAGCGCCCCGAGGGCAGGATCTTGATGTCGGCGGCGTGGTTGTGTCCGTCGAATCCCTCGGGCAGGGCGGGGACCGTCTGGCGCTCGGTGAGCCGCCCTCTCTCCGGGTCCCAGTCGAAGACCGAGAGAGTGGTGTCCAGCTCGTTGAGCACGTAGGCCACGGACCGCCGCGGATGGAAGGCGATATGCCTCGGCCCCGCCCCCGGCGCGCTGGAAGCCGCGGGAGGATCGGCCGGCCTCAGGCCTCCTCCCTCCGTGAGCCCGTAGACCCGAACCTCGTCGGTCCCCAGGTCGGCGGCCAGGGCCCAGCGCCCGCTGGGGTCCAGAACCATGCAGTGCACGTGCGGTCCCTCCTGGCGCTCCTCGTCGACGCTCGATCCCTCGTGCTGCACCGTCGCCACCGGAGGGCCGAGTCCGCCGGCCTCGATGGGCAGGACGGCGACGCTGCCGGAGTTGTAGTTGCCGGTCAGCAGGAACCGCCCCTCGCGGTCGAAATCGATGTAGCACGGAAGGGTGCCCCCCGACCGCTGGCGGCCGAGGAAGCTCAGGGCGCCCGTCGAAGGATCCATGTCGAAGGCGCTCACGGCCCCCTCCCCGACGCCGTCGCACTCGTCGAGGGCGTTGGCGGCGTAGAGCCGCCGGCCCGCGGCGTCGACGCGCACGAAGAACGGGGTCGGCACCCCCGGCGTCCGGCCCGCCGGCTCCAGGGAGCCCGAGGCCGGATCGAGGAGGAAGTGGTAGATCCCTTTGGCGGGATCCTCGTTGTAGGTCCCCACGTACACGAGAACCCTGGCGTGTGGATCAGCTGGCATCGTATCCTCCCTCGAATCTCCGCGTGGTCGCGTCTGTTCTTGCGTCCTCACGGACCGGCGGCGCACCTTAGAGAACTGGACTTCGAATCAACACCGCCGGCCCTGCAAGGGTCAATTCACAGCCGGGAGAGATGCCATGCCCAGAGTCCTGAGTGACGCCGCCGTCGAGCAGTACCACCGCCACGGCTACTACTTCCCCGTCCGGGTCCTGGATCCGGCCCAGGTCGCCGAGAACCGGACCCGCCTCGAGGCCTTCGAGGCCGCCCAGGGCGAGCCGATCTCCGGGGCCCAGCGCAGCAAGTCCCACCTGCTCTTCCGCTGGGTGGACGACCTGATGCGGCTGCCGGCCATCCTCGATGCCGTGGAGGACCTGATCGGGCCGGACCTGCTGTGCTGGAACACCCTGTTCTGGATCAAGGAGTCCGGCAGCGAGAGCTTCGTCTCCTGGCATCAGGACCTGCGCTACTGGGGCCTGGACACGAACGACCTGGTCACTGTCTGGCTGGCCCTGTCGCCGGCCACCCTGGAGAGCGGGTGCATGCGGGTGCTGCCGGGCAGCCACCGCGGCGACATGATGCAGCACAAGGACGAGTTCAAGGCCGACAACCTCCTCACCCGGGGGCAGGAGATCGCCGTCGAGGTGGATGAAGACCTCACCGTGGCCATGCCCCTGCAGGCCGGCGAGGTCTCCCTGCACAACGTGCGGCTGGCCCACGCCTCCGGCCCCAACCGCTCGCCGGACCGGCGCATCGGCCTCTCCCTGCACTACATGCCCACGAGCACCCGCCAGATGGTGGGCGAATGGGACAGCGCCGCCCTGGTGCGGGGGGAGGACCGGCACGGCCACTTCACCCATGCGCCGAGGCCCGCCAGGGACTTCGACCCGGTGGCCGTCGAGTTCCACGAGCGCGCCACGGCGGCGGTGCGCAGGGTCCTCTTCGAGGGGGCGGAGAAGGTCCGGCCCACGATCTGAGGGCGCCCATCCGCCCGTTGGGTCAGCCCACGCGGACGGTGCCGTCCTCGTCGACGGTGAGGAAGACCTGATCGGTTCCCGGCGCCGACGCCGGGCCGTACATGACCGCCCGCTCCACGTCCGACATCCCCTCCACCAGATCCTCCCCCCAGTGGATCTGCGGTGGCGCCAGTTGGGCGGAGCGGCCCGTGCGCGTGGCGGTGCGTCCGGCGTACTTGAACAGCACCGACCGCCGGTCGTGGCCGGCGGCCCACGGCAGGGTGCCGTGGGTCTGGGCGCCGTCCATGAAGAACAGGACGTCCCCGGCCCTCACCTCGGGCTGCTTCACCAGGCCCATGTCGTCGTCGGCGGTGCGCACTCCGCGGGGCATGGGGAACCCCGCCTTGTGGCTCCCGGGCACGCAGGCGAAGCCGCCGTCGCCGGGACCGGCGTCGGCCAGGTTCCAGGCCACGGTCACGCCGGCGCAGTAACCCCGGCCTCCCTGGTGATGGTAGGCGACGTAGGGCCGGTGCGGCTCCCCGGCGCCGTGCATGACCATGCCCGCCGTGCCCTCGACGCCGCCGATGTAGTGGGGCCCGTGGTCGAAGCGGAAACCGGTTCCGCACATCTCGTTGAGGCGGCTCACCACGGCCGGGTGAGCGAGCATGCGGCGGAAGGGCTCGCAGTGCGGCTTCGGCAGGGTGAGCAACTCCTCGGAGGCGGTGATTCTCAGGTAGCTGCTGCCCCGCAGGCGCCGCGATCCCCGCGGCCCCGAGATCTCCCCGGCGTCGTGCACGGCGCCCCGCTCGTGACAGTCGTCGAGGGCGGCGTTGGCCGCGGCCAGCTCATCGGCGGTCAGCACCTGCGGCACCACGAGGTAGCCCGTCAGGTCCCAGAAGTAGCGCTCTCTCTCGTCCATCGGTATCCCCTCAGCCTCTGTGGACGACGCTCACGTCCGCCCCGTCCGACTCCAGCAGCGGCATGCTGCCGTGTACGCCGGGTCCGTACAGGACCGCCCGCTCGGCCTCGGTGAGCTCCTCGGTCCACTCGCCGTAACGGTCCCTCGGCTTGAAGTGCCGGCCCACCGCCCGGGCGGCGCCGCGCTCGGCGTACTTGTAGAGCACGGACCGGCGTTCGCCCTCGCCCTTCCACGGCAGGGTGCCGTGGGTGGCGGTCTCGGCGAAGAACAGCACGTCGCCGGCGGCCATGGCCGGCTGCACCACCAGGCCCATGTCGTCCTCCACGGTGCGCACGCCCCGCGGGGTGGGCTCCCGCGACTTGTGGCTGCCGGGAACCACCGCGAAGCCGCCGTCGCCGTCGCCCACGTCGGTCAGCTGCCAGGCGACGGTGACGCCGCGGCAGGAGATCACCGAGTTCTGGTGGTGGTACCAGTTGGCGGGGCTGAAGGGCTCGCCGGCGCCGTGCAGGAGGTGGCCCTCGGTGCCGGCCTCGGCGCCGATCAGCAACGGTCCGTGGTCGAGGCGGAAGCCGCGGCCGCAGATCTCGTTGAGCCGCGACACGACCACGGGGTGCACCAGGAGGTCCCGGAATGGCTGACGGTAGGGCGCCGGCCAGCCGAGCATCCCGCGCAGCTCGCGGCGGCCGGAGCCGCCGGTGAGGGCCGCGGAGCCCCGCGCCAGGCCGCCCCCCTCCACGGGGCGCGCGCGAATGCTGCCGGCGTGGTGGTCGATGGCGTCGTTGCAGGCCCGCACCTGCCCGGCGGACAGGGCCCCGCGCACGACCAGGTACCCCCGCAGGTCGAAGTAGTACTTCTCCTCCTCGGTGATGACGAAAAGGCTGGCCTCGCTCATTCCTCCCTCCTGGGTTGCTCGCTCTTCCGGGCGCCAATATGGTATCCCGCCCGCCCGCCTACCAACTACCACGGTCCCCCCGATGCCGCCGAACGTCCTCCTGGTCATCACCGATCAGCAGTCCCGCTTCGCCCAGTCCGCCGCCGGCAACGAGTCGGTGCGCACCCCCCACCTCGACGCCCTCTCGGCGGCGGGCGTGCGCTTCAGCCGCGCCTACTGCGCGGCGCCGGTCTGCAGCCCCTCGCGCGCCAGCCTGGCCACCGGCCGGCCCCCCCACCAGACCGGCCTGATGGCCAACGGCATGCCCTGGACCGGAGCCATGCCCGAGATGTGCGGCCACTTCCTGCGCCACGGGTACGACGTGGGCTGGGTCGGCATCCGGCTCGGGACCCCCCCTTCGTCGACCGCCGCAGGGCCTCGCTTCGAGCTGCTCCTGCCCGACGGCGTCGGCACCCGCCTGGGCTGCGAGAGCGACGCCGCCATCGCCGACGCGGCGGTCCGCTACCTGCGCAGGCCGGGGCGCGAACGGCCCTTCTTCCTCGGTGTCACCCTGATCAACCCCCACGACATCTGCTACTGGGTGATGGGGCAGGCGGCCGACACCGCCGGCGACGGCCCCCTGCCGCCGCTGCCCGACGGCTTCGAGCCGGCCGAGGACGAGCCCGACTTCATCCGCCGATGCCGGCGGCGCACGCACTACGGTCCGGAGAACACCTTTACCCGGGGCTGGGACCGCGACGACTGGCGCCGCTACCTGCGCGAGTACCACGCCCTGACCGAGCGCGTCGACGCCGAGACGGGACGCATCCTGGATGCCCTCCGCGACGCCGGGATCGAAGAGGAGACCCTGGTGGCCTGCACCAGCGACCACGGAGAGGGCATGGCCCGGCACCGCTGGGTGGTGAAGCTGATGCTGTGGGAGAGTGTCGTCTCCGTGCCCCTGACCCTGTCGTGGCCGGGAGCGATCCCCCGGGGGCGGGTGCGGAACCAGCTCGCCTCCGGCCTGGACCTGCTGCCCACCTTGTGCGACTACGCCGGGCTGCCGGTCCCGGCGGGCGTGGTCGGCCGCAGTCTGCGCGGCGCCGTCGAGGAGGACGGCCCCGGGCGCGGCTATGTCGTCACCGAGCTGCACCCGGACGACCAGAAACCTTGCCTTCGCCGCGCGCATCGTCGTGTCGGAGGGCCACAAGTACGCGGCTTTCTCCGACGGCCGGCCCCGAGAGGTGCTCTTCGATCTGGAGGCCGATCCCGGGGAGACCCGGAATCTGGCCGCCGACCCCTCCCGTGCACACGCCCTCGCCACGCACCGGCGCTACCTGCGGCAGTGGATCGAGGAGACCGGGGACCACGACTTCCCCTTGCCCCCACAGGCTGAGACCGCATGAACGACCGCGAGAAGCCTGCCGTGAGGCTCGCCCACGACGAGTGCCCCATGGCCGATCCCACCGAGGCCGAGGGCGCCCTCTACGACCCCCCGGCGCACCGGCCGCACCGAGCTCGAGGGCCCGCCTCAGTAGCGGAGCCCCGCCAACTCCCCCCGGATCAGCTCCATCAACGCCGCCGCCGCCGGTGACGCCGGCCGGCCCCGGTGCCGCACGAGACCGACGGAGCGCCGCGCCACGCCCCGGGCGGCGACCGCGGCCAGGCGCCCCTCGGCCACCTCGGCGGCCACCGAGACCCGCGGCACGAGGGCGACGCCGAAGCCGATCTCCACGAAGCGCTTGATGATCTCGATGCTGCCCAGCTCCATGGCGATGGCCGAGGCCGCTCCGGCGCCGCGCAGCACCGCGTCGAGGAGGGCGCGGCTCTGGCTGCCGCGCTCGAGGGCCAGCAGCGGATGGCGCCCCGCCGTGGCCGGCAGGACCGCCTTGCGCCCCGAGAGGGGATGCCCCGCCGGGCAGATCCATACGTCGCTGCGCTCGAAGACCGGCTCCGTCGACAGCCCGCGATCGCGGATCGGCAGGGTGGCCAGCCCGAAGTCGATCTCGTCGGCCAGCACCAGCTCGCCGATCTCGGAGGACATCTTGTTGCGGATGTCGACCTCGACCTCGGGGAAGCGCTCGCGGAACCGGCGCAGCACCGGCGGCAGCACGTAGGTGCAGTTCGTGTCGCTCGTGGCCAGCAGCACCCGGCCGCGCACGCGCGTCCCCATCTCCTCCAGCTCGGCCCGCGCCGCGGCCAGCTCCCCCAGGATCGACCGCGCCCGCCGGAACAGGGCCTCGCCGGCGTGGGTGAGGCGCACCCCCTTCCGGCCCCGCTCCAGCAGGCTCTGCCCGAGCTCCTCCTCCAACGCCCTGATCTGCTGACTGACGGCCGGCTGGGTCAGGAACAACCTGTCCGCTGCGCGCGTGAAGCTGCCCTGGCGGGCGACCTCGCAGAATCCGCGCAGTTGTTGTAGTTCCAAGCTCTTCCTCCGGGTTACATCATATCGCGTTCGCTTATCCAAAGTATAAGTAGAATCATCTTGAGTTATGATATTCCAATCCGCACATTCACCACCGACCGGCTCACCTTACCGGAGGATTCACCGTGCCCGTCACCGCCGTGGTCGGGGCCGCCTGGGGCGACGAAGGCAAGGGCAAGATCACCGACGCCCTGGCCGCGGACGCCGGCGTCGTGGCCCGCTTCCAGGGCGGCCGCAACGCCGGTCACACCATCGTCAACGACTTCGGGCGCTTCGCCCTGCACCTGCTGCCCTCGGGGGTCTTCCGCCCGGGCGTGACCAACCTCCTCGGCCCCGGCGTCGCCGTCGATCCCGCCGCCCTGCTGGAGGAGCTGGACGGGCTGACCGGCGGCGGCGTGCCGGCGCCCGACCTCGTCATCTCGGACCGGGCCCAGGTGGTCCTGCCCACCCACGTGATCGCCGACCGCTGTGAGGAGGAGCGCCTCGGGGACAGGGCCTTCGGCTCCACCCGCGCCGGCATGGCGCCGTTCTACGCCGACAAGTGCCTCAAGGTAGGTCTGCGGGTGGGAGATCTCTTCCATCGGGACTGGCTGCGGGAGCGCCTCGGCCGTTCCCTGGCCGCGCGCAACGTCCTCTTCCGCCACCTCTACGGCCGCGGGGAGATGACCGTCGACGGCCTCTGCGACCACCTCTCCCCCATGACCGAGCGGCTGCGGCCCATGGTGCGCGACACCGGCGCAATCCTGAGGCAGCGGCTGGCCGCGGGCGAGCGCATCCTGGCGGAAGGCCAGCTCGGGGCGCTGCGCGATCCCGACCACGGCATCTATCCCTACTCGACCTCGTCCTCCACCCTGGCCGGCTTCGCCTGCGTCGGCCTCGGAGTCCCTCCCGGATCGATCGACAAGGTCGTCGCCGTGGCCAAGGCCTACTCGAGCTGTGTCGGCGCCGGACCCTTCGTCACCGAGTGGAGGGGGAAGGCGGCCGAGGAACTGCGGCAACGCGGCGGAGACCGCGGAGAGTACGGCGCCACCACCGGCCGGCCCCGGCGGGTCGGCCCCTTCGACGCCGTGGCCACCCGCTACGGATGCCGCCTCCAGGGCGCCACCTGCGCGGCCTTGAGCAACCTCGACGTCCTCGGGTATCTCGACGAGATTCCCCTGTGCACGGCGTACCGCATCGACGGCCGGGAGACCACCGACTTCCCGTGCACCCGGGAGCTGGAACGCGCCGAGCCCGTGTACCGAAGCATGCCGGGCTGGCGCGCCGACATCTCGGGGACCCGCCGCTGGGAGGAGCTGCCCGACGCCGCCCGCCGTTACGTCGATCGCCTGGAGGCCCTGATCGAGACGCCGATCTCCCTGCTCTCGGTGGGCCCCCATCGCCGCGCCCTGATCCGCCGCCAACCCGGAGCACCGGATGCCTGACCCGCCCGCCGCCATTCTCTTCGACCTCGACGACACGATCCTCGAGTTCGAGGCCGTGGCCGCACCCGCCTGGGAGGATGTGACCGAGAGGTTCGCCGGAGATTTCGGGGGCGTGCCGCCGGAGCAGGTGCGCCGCTCGATCGCCGCGGTCTCTCGGGCCTGGTGGTCGGACCCCGAGCGCCACCGCCAGGGGCGGCTGGACCTGGCGAACACCAGGCGCGCCAACGTCGCCGATGCCCTCCGGGCCCTGGGTATCGGCGACGACGGAACGGTTGACTCCCTTTCGGGACGGATCGCCGCCGCCTTCGCCGAGGCGCGCACTGCGGCGATGCGGCCCTTCGCCGGCGCCGTGGAGACCCTGCGCCACTTCGCGTCGGCCGGGGTGCCCATGGCCCTGGTCACCAACGGCGACGCCGCCGGCCAGCGCGCCAAGATCGACCGCTTCGACCTGGCCGGGTTCTTCCGCTGCATCGTCATCGAGGAGGAGTTCGGCGCCGGCAAGCCGGACGAGCGCGTCTTCCGGCACGCCCTCGCGGCCCTGGGCGCCGGTCCGCAACAGGCCTGGATGGTGGGCGACAACCTCCGCTGGGAGATCGAGCCCTGCCGCCGGCTGGGCCTGCACACGGTCTGGGTCGACGTCCGCGGACAGGGACTGCCCGCCGATGCCCCCGCGGCGCCCCACCGGACGGTGCGCGCCATCGCCGAGCTCACGCGGTAGACCCCCCGTCGCCGTTCGACGCCAGGCGCAGGGTTTCCCGGTCTCCGGCACCTGCCGGCCTCCACGGCTGTCGCCCCGGACTCGCCCTCGACGCCGGGCGCAGCGTGTCCCGCGGTCTCCGGCACCTGACGGCTCTCACACCGAGGGCCCGGACTCCCGGCTTCGGCGCGCCCGAGGGGGTCACGCGAGGCCCCGGGGGCCGCGTGTCCGCGGTTTCCGGCACCTGACGGCCTCCACGGCTGTCGCCCCGGACTCGCCCTCGACGCCGGGGGCAGCGTGTCCCGCGGTTTCCGGCACCTGACGGCTCTCACACCGAGGGCCCGGACTCCCCGGCTTCGGCGCGCCCGAGGGGGGTCACGCGAGGCCCCGGGGGCCGCGTGTCCGCGGTTTCTGGCAGCCGCCTGCGCTCGCACCGACTCCCGGACTGCCAGCGCCGGGCCGCGGGGTTCGGGTGCCCGCTCCTCCCGCTTGCGCCGCCCGCCGCCCCGGCCGACCTTCGAATCGGTGATGGCCATCGATCTCGACGCCGGACTGCAGCGCTTCGGATTCACCGGCTTCCGGCCCGGCCAGCGGGAGGCCGTGGAGACGCTGCTCGACGTGGGCCGCGTCCTCCTCGTGGCGCCCACCGGCGGCGGCAAGAGCCTCACCTACCAGTTGCCCGCCTCCCTCCTGCCGGGCACGACCCTGGTCATCTCCCCCCTCATCGCCCTCATGCACGACCAGGTGGCGGCCCTGGAGGCCCGGGGCGTGCCCGCCACCTACCTGGCCGGCACCCTCGACGGCGGCGAGATCCGCCGGCGCATGGCAGCCCTGGCCCGGGGCCGCTACAAGCTCGCCTACGTGGCCCCCGAGCGGCTCACCTTCGAGGGGTTCCGCCAACTCGTCGGCGGTCTCGAGTGCCCTCTCGTAGCCGTCGACGAGGCCCACTGCATCAGCGAGTGGGGCCACGACTTCCGGCCCGAGTACATGCAGATCGGCGAGCTTCTCGCGCTGCTGTCCGGGGCGCGCGTCCTGGCCTGCACCGCCACGGCCACGCCGGTGGTGCGCGACGAGATCCTCGAGCGCCTCGGGCTGCCCGCCGACACGCCGCAGCACGTGCGCGGCTTCGCCCGGCCCAATCTCGCCTTCCGCGTGCACCCCACCCGCGGCCAGGGCGAGCGCCAGGCCCGGGTCGACGCCGCCCTGGCCGAGACCCTCACCGCTCCCGGCTCCGGGCAGGGCACGGCCATCCTCTACGCCGCCACCCGCCGCCAGACGGAGGAAGAGGCCGCCCGGCTCTCCACGGGCGGCTGGAACGCCGCCGCCTACCACGCCGGCATGGACGGCGACACCCGCGAGTCGGTGCAGCGCGCCTTCATCGGAGGCGCGCAGGAGATCGTCGTCGCCACCAACGCCTTCGGCATGGGCATCGACCGTCCCGACGTGCGCTGCATCGTCCACCTGGCGCCGCCCGGCTCGGTAGAGGCCTACTACCAGGAGGCCGGGCGGGCCGGACGCGACGGCGCCCCGGCCCTCTGCCTGCTGCTGGTATCCTCGGGAGACCTGGCCCTGCGCCGGAGGCTGATCGAGAGCGACGTGGAGGGCCGCACCCCCGATCCGGAGACGGTCGCCCACCGCTGGAACCTGTTCCTCGAGCTGATGCGCTGGTCCGAGGGCGGCGCCTGCCGCCACGACGCCATCCTGCGCTACTTCGGCGACGAGGAGGAGACCCTGGCCGGCTGCGGCCGCTGCGATGTCTGCCTGGAACTGGATGACGGCGGCGGCCCGGACGCGGCCGAGGTGAGCACCATCGTGCGCCAGGCCCTGTGCGGCGTGGCCCGCGTCCACGGCCGCTTCGGCATCGGCGCCGCCGCCCGCCTGCTGCGCGGCGCCGACGATCTCCGGCTGCAGCGGGCCGGCCTGCACGAGACCTCCACTTTCGGGCTGCTCTCGGAGCGCGCCGAGGAGTGGATCCTGACCTTGCTGCGACGCTGCGTGACCGCCGGCTGGGTCGACTTCCAGGGCGGCGACCGCCCCGTGGTGGTGGTCACCGACGAGGGCTACGACGTGATCCACGAGCGCCGGCCGGCGCGGCTGCTGCTGCCCCCGGCGGCGGCGGAGCGAGGACCCCGCGCCGCCCCGCGCTCCGGCGCCCGGCGCCCGGCGCCCCCTCCCGAGCTGGAGGAGGGCGCGCGGGACCTCTTCGAGGCCCTGCGGGCCTGGCGCCTGGAGACGGCCCGGGAGGCCGGCGTGCCCCCCTACGTGGTGGCCAGCGACCGCTCCCTGCGCGACATCGCCGCCCTGAGGCCGGCCGGCCTCGAGGCCCTGCGGACGGCCCACGGCATCGGCCCGGCCAAGGCCGAGAAGTACGGCACCGAGATCCTGACCATCGTCCGCGAGGCCGGGACCTCCGCCGCCCCGGCGCCGGAACCTGGCGCCTAGCCCCGGGGGGGCTGGTCCGGGAAGGGTGCGCGCAGGTCGTAGCGGCCCTCCACGAGCACCGGCAGGGTGCCGTCGTCGATCATCAGGTCCAGCGGGCACTCGCGGGTGGTCATGGGCAGCTCCACCACCCCCTTGACCCGCAGGGACTCGTAGATCGCCATCATGATCTCGAGGGTGTAGCGGGCCTGCACGCCGCTGCTGCGGTGCTCGTCGATCTCGCCGTCGAGCCAGGCGACGAACTCGTCGTACTGGGTCACCGTCACCGCCGGCGGCTCGATCCGCTGCCAGCCCGCCCGGTCCCCGTTCTGCAGCAAGAGCCCGCCGCCGGGCCTCACGCCGCCCTGCTCCGAGCGGATCTGCCCCTCCGTGCCGTACACGGTGGCCATGTCGACAGCAGGCTCGGGCAGGTCGCCCTCGTAGACGCCGCGCACCCCGCCCTCGAAGCAGACCAGCCCCATGCACAGGTCCTCGCAGGGGCTGCGGCGCTCCCAGCGGTCGGTGATCCGCGAGGTGTTGCCGATCACCCACAGGGGCTTCGGGTCGGAGAGCATGTAGCGCCAGCCGTCGATGGCGTGGGTGCCGGTGTTCAGCAGGCCGGCGTTCGCCTTGGCGCGGTGGTGGACCATGGTGGGCTCGCCGATCGCCCCGGCGGCCACCAGGCGCCGCACCTCGTTCGGCGCCGGGGCGAAGCGTCCCTGGTGGCCGATGGCCAGCTTCGTCCCGGCGCGCTCGCAGGCGGCGATCATGTCCTCCGCCTCGCCCACGGCGGCGGCGATCGGCTTCTCGCCCAGGACCCCCTTCACGCCGGCCTCGGCGGCGGCGATCGTCACCTCGGCGCGGACCCCCTGCCAGGTGGGCACGCTGAGGATGTCGATCTGCTCGTTGGCGAGCAATTCGCCGTGGTCGCTGAAAACGGCGCCCACGCCGTGCTCCGCGGCCAGGGCCCGCGCCCTCTCGAGGTCGACGTCGGCCAGGGCCACCACCTCGGCCCGGGGGTGCTCGCTCCAGGCGCGGGTGTGCGAGCGGCCCATGCCCCCGCATCCGACCACGCCGACTCGATAGATCTCCGCCATTTCGTCTTCTCCCTCCGTCAGGGTTGGTGATCGAGCCGCACCGTGGGCTCGTCGTTGTCCAGGAAGCGCTCCATGGTGTTGTTCGTCGCCGGGCTCGTGCGGAAGTCGGCGATCCAGGGCTCGCGGAAATACGCCTGCTTCTCCCGCGGCAGGGAGGCCATCACCTCCGCGGGGATCTTCAGGCGGTGCCAGTGAGTGGCCAGGTGGGAGTAGGCGTTGAGGACCGCCACCCTCGGCGTCTCCCGTTTCCACTCCGGCCCCGCGTGGCACAGGTTCTCGGTGAAGAACACGGCGCTGCCCGCCGGGCAGTCGTAGCTGATCAGGAACTCGCTGCGCCTCCCCTCCTCCAGCGACAGGTGATCGGGATGCATGGGGAAGTTCGACTTGTGGCTGCCGGCGATGAAGTGGGTGCCCCCGTCCTCCCGGCTCACCTCGGTCAACTCGAAGACGACGCGCACCATGCCGGCGTGGATGCGGCCGTTGGCGCAGCGGTAGCCGAAGATCGGATCGATCTGGCTGGGGCCGCCGCCGTGCAGCTCCCCGTGGCGCTCCCCCTTCTTCCGCCAGACGCAGTAGGTCCCCTCCACGCGGATCTCGGGACCGATGATCTCGTGGAGCACCTCGATCACCCGGGGGTGATCGATGAGCAGGCTGGACGCCCCTCCGGGCACGTCCCGCGCCTCGGGCGGCAGCGACTCGGGATCGTGGTGGATGCGGTCGATCTGGTCGACGATCGCCTCGATCTCCGGCGGCTCCAGGATGGCGGGCCTCACCAGGAAGCCGGTCAGATCGAAACGGAACTTCTCCTCGTCGGTCATGCCCATGGCATGCTCCTTCGGTTGAGGGCGGCGGCCACAAGATAGCGGGGCCCGCCGGGCCGCCGCCACGGGGAAGGGGCCTTTGTCCGCCCCGGGCCCCGGCCGTTGAGCCTCCGCCCCGGTGGTCGTAGTCTACGGGCTCACACGGAAAGGAGCAGGTCATGTCACCGGCGAACCCGGCGATCGACCCGGAACGGGTGCAGCAGTTCGTGAACGACGCCCACGGCGACCTCGACAGCGTCACCAGAATGCTGGACGAGGAGCCGGGCCTCCTCAACGCCTGCTGGGACTGGGGCGGCGGGGACTGGGAGACCGGCCTTGGCGCGGCGGCGCACATGGGCCGCCGGGACATCGCCGAGCTCCTCCTCGGCCGGGGCGCCCGCATCGACCTCTTCGCCGCGGCCATGCTGGGAAAGCTCGATATCGTGAGGGCGGTGGTCGAGGACGACCCGGCGGTGATCGACCGCAAAGGGCCTCACGGGATCTCCCTGATGAGCCACGCGAGGAAGGGGGGCAAGGGGGCGGCGGAAGTCGTGAAGTACCTGAAGAGCCGGTAGGGGCCACACTCACCAGACGAAAGGCAAGCCATGGCCAAGGCGAAGAGCAGGAAGAAGAAGGCGAAGCAGAAGGCGGAGCCTCCCGTCCTGCGCCACATGTGCTCCGTGGGCACGCTGCTCGGCTACGGGGACAAGCGCGGGGAGTGGACGATCCCCCAGAAGCTGCGGCGGATCCGCAACGCCGGCTTCGACGGCTTCCTCGGGCGGGTCACCATGTTCGGGCCCGAGGTGGTGGAGGAGTCGGGCCTGATCTTCGCCTGCACCACCGACATGGGCGGACCCGGGGAGGTGGAGCGCAAGCTCAAGCGCATCCGCAAGTACAACGCCCGGGTGGTGAACGTGCAGATGCTCGACCACGACACCGGCACCGAGGAGGCGGTGACCTGCGCCCGCGAGGTCATGCGCGTCGCCGGCGAGCTGGAGATGGACGTCTCCATCGAGGTCCATCGCGACACCTGCACCGAGACCCCGGAGAAGGCGTATGCCCTGGCCGAGGGCTTCGAGAAGGCCGAGGGGCGGCCCCTGAAGATGACCTGGGACTTCTCCCACCCGGCGGTGGTCAAGCACCTGTCGCCGCCCTACTTCAAGCGCCTCGTGGAGCGCCCCGACCTGGTGCAGCTGGCCAACCAGATCCACTTCCGCCCCTTCAACGGCCATCACGCCATGGTCCCGGCCCTCGGGCGGGGCGGCAAGCTGACGCCGGAGTTCGAGGACTGCATGGAGTTCGGCGACCAGCTGCTGGCCCTGTGGCTGAAGACGGCGCCCCCGGGGCGTGAGCTCTTCGTCTGCCCGGAGCAGATCGCCGGCGGCTACCACCTCTCGGTCTTCGGCGACCGCTTCAAGGACGTGAAGGCGATCAAGGCGGAGCTGCAGAAGAGCTGGAGGCGCAACCTGCGCAAGTGGAAGCCGCCGCGGAAGAAGCGGGCGAAGAAGGCGAGCCGGCGGTAGCTCGCGCCCAAGCCCTCGCCGGGCGGCAGGGCAGGCCGTCCAAGTGGCCGGCGCAAGGGAGTGGGTGAGCCCGGGCCGGTACGCACCCGGGTCGCGGGAGGACGGCTCCGGCACCCCGAGGGAGCCGCTCAGAACAGCCGCTCGGCGCCCTCCAACTGCATCAGGCTCCAGATCTCCCCGGAAGCCAGGGGCCGCGTCTGGAGGACGGCGCTGCCCCCGGTGCGCAGGGGAAAGCGGTCGTGCTCCCACGGCACGGCGTCCAGCCCGAGGAGGTGGGAGACCACCACACCGGTGGTGCCGCCGTGGCAGACCAGCAGCAGCGAGATCTCCGCGTCGGGTGTCCGCCACAGGCGGTAGCCGTCGGCCTCGAAGGGGCCGGCGCCGAGTTCCGAGAGCAGTTCCTCGAGGCCCGCGATCACGCGTTCGCGGAACCCCCGGAAGGACTCGCCCCCCGGCATCCCGTCCCACCACTCGGCGGGGGGCCGGCGGCGAACCTTCTCAAAGGCCGCCTCCACCTCGGCGCCGGGGCGGCCCTCGAAGACGGGAGGGGCCTGCTCGGCCAGCCAGGGGCGGACCTGGGCCTCCAGGCCGAGGCGGCGTGACAGAGGACCGGCGGTCTGCAGGGCCCGGCGCAGGGGGCTGACCAAGAGGGCGTCGAAGCGCTCGCCGGCCAGCTCCTCGCACAGGGCCGCCACCTCCTCCTCGCCCCGGGCGGTCAGGTCGGGATCGTCGACGGCGCGGCCGTCCACGATCCACCCCGGCTCCCCGTGGCGCACCAGGCGCAGGCGGATCACGCGGGCCTGCCGGCGCCCGGCCGCGAGTCGGGGCTCACAGGTACCTGGCCACCCTCTCCTCGGCCTTTGTCATCACCTCGACGACGGCGGGCCGGCCCTCGCGGTTCGCGGCCACGGCGCGCCCGATGGCGGCGCGGACCTCGCCGGGCTGGTCCACCCGCTCGGCGTGGGCCCCCAGCTCCCGCGCCACCCCGGAGTAGCAGCCGCCGAGGCGATCGACCCCGTGCACGCGGCTGGCCTCGGGCAGGTTCTTGTCGTAGTGGGTCATGACGCCGTTGTTGAGGACCACCGTCAGGATGGGGATCTCGGCGCGCACCGCCGTCTCCACGTCCATGCCGGCCATGCCGAAGGCGGCGTCGCCCATGACGTTGATCACCGTCTTCTCCGGCGCTGCCAGCTTGGCGCCCAGGGCCAGCCCGAGACCGTATCCGAGCTGCGTCGACTTGCCCCAGCCGAGGTAACCCCTCGGGGTCATCGTCCGCCACATGGGCAGCAGCTGGTCGCGCGGATACCCGGAGTCGTGGGTGACGATCGCATCCGCCGGCGGCACGGCCGCGGCCATTTCGGTGAACACGCGGTAGGGGTTGATGGGGACCTCGTCGGAGAGCAGCAGCGGCCGCCACTGGTCCTCGAACTCCCTGCGGACCTCGGCCACGGCGGCAGCCACCGGCCGGCGGTCCCGGCCCTCCTCCCCGGCCTGGCGGCGGACCTCCTCCGTCATCTGACCGAGGACGAGACGGGCGTCGCCGAGGGCGCCGTGGTCGACGGCGTGGTCCCGGTCGAGGTCTGCCGGATCGTTGGTGACCTGGGCGATGACCGCCTGCTCGGACAGGGGATAGGCGAAGGTCGACTTCGTCAGGCTCGAGCCGATGGCGAGGACGAAGTCCGCCCTCTCCAGGAAGCGCGCCGCCATGAGCGTCCCCGAGTGCCCTCCCGTGCCCAGGGCCAGCTCATGGTCCTCCGGGAAGACGCCCTTGGCGGCCATGGTCGTCATCACCGGCACCGCCGCCAGCTCGGCGAAGGCGGCCAGCTCGTCCCAGGCCCGGGCCCACAGGGTCCCGTGGCCGGCGAGGATCACCGGGCGCTCGGCCCGCAGCAGGGCGGCCACGAGATCGCGCACGTCGTCCTCGTCCCCCTTCGACCGGCGCTCCCGCGGCGGCTCGTACTCGAAGTCCGGGGCCTCCTCGCCGCCCAGGTCGGCGGGGATCTCCACCAGCACCGGGCCCGGCCGGCCGTGGCGCATCTGCGAGAAGGCGACGCGCATCAGCTCCGGGACGCGCCCCGGCAGGTTGATGTTGGCCGCCCACTTGGTGACCCGCCGGTAGCCGAGAGCGGCCTCGAAGTTCGGGTGGGCCTGGGTGCGGTCCACCGGCGGCCCCCCGGGCAGCAGCAGCAGCGGGATCGAGTCGGCGAAGGCCTGGGCCGACCCCGGGTAGGCGTTCTCCGCCCCCGGCCCCTGCTGCATGGTGAAGACGCCGAAGGCCTCGCGGTTGCGCACCCGGCTGAAGCCGTCGGCCATGTTGACGCCGGTGCGCTCGGTGCGGGTGATGATGGGACGGATCCCGGCGACGGTGACCGCGTCGATCAGGGTCTGCTGGGGGAAGGCGGCGACCCACTCCACCCCCTCGGCCTTCAGGATCCGCGCGATGCTGTCGTTGACTGTCGCCATGCGAGGGACTCCTATCGCTTCGTTTTCGTATGATAGCCGGCCCCTCAACCAATCACCTTTGACGAAGGGATGCCAGCCTTGAAGGCCATTCTCTGCGGACTCGGCGGACGCGGGCGCCATTGGCTCGAGGCCTGCCGCGAGTACGACGGCGTCGACCTGGCCGCCGTGGTCGAGCCCGCCCCGGCCAACCGGGAACGGGCCCTCACCGAGCTCGACGTGGCCGAGGACCTCCTCTTCGACGACCTGACCGCCGCCGCCGATGCCGTGGAAGCCGACTTCGTCCTCGACGTGACCCCGCCCGCCGTGCACGAGCGCATCGCCCTCGCCGCCTTCGAGGCCGGCCTCCACCTGCTCGGAGAGAAGCCGCTGAGCGACGACTTCGCCGCCGCCCGGCGCATCGTCGAGGCCGGCCGCCGCTCCGGCCGGCGCCACATGATCACCCAGAACTACCGCTTCAACCCCCAGCCGCGGACGACGCGCCGGCTCCTCGACGAGGGCCTCATCGGCGACTGCGCCCAGCTCGACGTCTCCCTCTACGTGAGCTGGGCCGACAACCCCGGCAGCCACTACGTCACCGAGCCCTACATGTTCCTCACCGACATGGGCATCCACCACTTCGACATGATGCGCTACACCCTCGGCCGCGAGCCGCTGAGCGTGCGCGCCGTCACCTGGAACCTGCCCTGGGGATGGCACCGGGGCGACGCCTGCCAGCTGATCCTGTTCCGCTTCGAGGACGGCGTCGTGGCCACCCACCGCGGCATCGGCTGCACCGTGGGCCACGCCCCCGGCGGCCACAACGGCGAGTGGCGCTTCGAAGGTCCGGCGGGGACCCTGACCTGGGAGGGCTCCCGGCTCTTCCACACCCACGCCCACAGGGCCGACCCGCGGGTTCGGGAGCAGTTGAGCCTCGACCGCGCAGGCCCGGAGAAGCGCCATCCCGTGCTCCACGAGTTCGTCAGCGCCCTGAGGGAGGACCGCGAGCCCGAGTGCAGCGCCGGGGACAACCTCAAGTCGATGGCCATGGTCTTCGGCGCCGTGACCAGCGCCCGGCAGGACGGCGCCGAGATCGACCTGGAGGAGCTATGAGAGAGCTGGAAGGCAAGACCGCCGTGGTCACGGGCGCCGCCCAGGGCCTCGGCCTGGCCACCGCCGGGGAGCTGGCCCGCCGGGGCGCCCGCGTGGTCCTCGCCGACCTGCAGGCCGACGCCGCGGCAGAGCACGCGAAGCGCCTGGCCGCCGATGGCCTGGCGGCCGAGGCCCGCGCCCTCGACGTGACCGACAGCGCCGCCGTGGGTGACGCCCTGGGTTCCCTGGAGCGCCTCGACATCCTGGTCAACTCCGCCGGCGTGGGCCAGCGGGTCCTGCCGGTATCGGAACTGCCCGACGATGAATGGGACCGGGTCCTGGCCGTGACCCTCACCGGCACCTTCTACTGCTGCCGGGCGGGGGCAGCGGTCATGGAGCGCCAGGAATCGGGCGCCATCGTCAACTTCGCCTCCATCAACGGCCAGAACCCCGCCGCCCTCGTAGCCGCCTACAACGTCGCCAAAGCCGGGGTCATCTCCCTGACCCGCACCATGGCGCAGGAGCTGGCCGCCTACGGCGTGCGCGTCAACGCCGTGGCCCCGGGTCCGGTCTACACGGAGTTCAACCAGAGCAACATGGCGCAGCGGTCGGCCTCCCTCGGGATCACCGAGGAGGAGATGATCGAGCGCGTGCGCAAGGCGATCCCCCTCGGCCGCTGGGGGGAGCCGGAGGATATCGCCCGGACGGTGGCCTTCCTGTGCGGCCCGGAGAGCGCCTGGATGACGGGGGAGGTGGTGCGCGTCAGCGGCGGGATGGAGGGGGTGTCGGCGGCGCCGCCGAAGCGGCCCTCGGCCCGCTAGCAGATCCGTCGGTCGGAGGCGGGCGATGGCTCCACGGAGGCCCCAGTACTACCCTGGCGGCCCCAGGTTCACTTTCTCTATCGCAAGAGCACGGCCTTTCCGAACAAAGAGTTGGTATGACCCAGATGCCCGAGACATCCTGGCCGAGCTTGCACAGGTGGCGCCGCGATTCAGCCCCTTGCAGGAGGCCTGCAAGACTGCGTGAAGGAAGTGAGCTCATCGTGAAGAGCACATCCCCACATGAACGCTGACGTCATCAGTCTGGTGATGCGCCTCCGGGTAGCTGTAGGCTACCTCGGAGAAAAGGACCAGAAGGGCTGGTGGACGAGTTCCTTCCTGAGCCCAACAAGCAAGCCCTTCCTGTCGCCCGTATTCCCACGCACCTTCGCGCTGGCGCAGCTCCATGGCGTTACCGCAGCGGCGGCGGCCGTACACGACGATCGGATCGGCGTAGGAGACGTGTTTCATCTGTTTCGCCTGCCTGAGGGCATGGAGGAGAGCCTCCATCGGCTTGGGAATGAGCCTATTTCAGCGGCGATAGCAGAGATCACAGCAGACCAGAACGCCGCCTCGCTGCTTGAGGAGGTGGCGTGCGAGGCCAGGAGTTCGTCAGCCGGGCCGGTGCGGATAGGCACTGTGGGTACCCTCCGGCGCAAGGCGGTCTGGGGAAATGTGGCCAGCAACTACCTTGAAGGGTTCCATGGGGACAAGGGGACCTTCCCTTACTTCACGGGGAAGAAGTGACGCGGGGACCCTACACTGCCCAGCTTCAGGCGGGGCTTGGGATGGTCGAGGAGACACGGGTTCTTCTGGGACTCTGGAAGCCGGGCATGAGTGCCACGAGCCTCAAAGTCATGGCTGTAGAATCCGGCGAGTTCCCCGGCATGTCTGCGCGCCGGGTGCGGAACCTAGTCGTGGAGTGCTTCGCGCCTCGCTTCCTGGCTGCGAACGGCCGCCTCGCGCTGTTCCTCAAGTCCCTCAAGGTGGCGTTGTCACCGAGAGAGCTCGAACAAATTCTGTTCGTCGCGGCATGTCGCGCGAACGCGATTCTTGCGGACTTCGTCCTGGAAGTCTACTGGCCCTCCTATGCCGCGGGCGCCACATCACTCGGGAACGAGCAAGCACAGGAGTTTGTTTCAGCGGCGTGTCAAGCTGGTGCAACGACAAGGCCATGGTCAGACTCCACGATACGGCACGTTGCCGCACGTCTGACCGGTGCGTGCGCGGACTTTGGGCTGCTGGAGCGAGGCCGCAAGACGGTGCGCGCTCTGCAACCCTTTCGTATGGAACCCCGTGCCGCTATCGCACTGGCGTACGAGCTGCATTTCTCCGGCCTGGGAGACAACGCCGTCGTCGGTCACACTGACTGGACGCTGTTCGGATTGGAGCGACCGGACGTGGTCGACATGATTCGCCGCCTGTCCCTGAAGGACGTCTTTGTGGTACAGACGGCTGGTGACGCCATCCGTATCGGATGGAGATACGGGGATCCAGAGGAACTGACGAGTGGCATCCCTGAGAGCTGACTTCCAGGAATTGCTCGAACGGATCCGGCATGGCCGTGATCTGGGCCACGCAAGCTTCGAGCCCGTCTACTACCTCGTGTTCTCGCCAACCCAGATCATCGAGGTGAAGCGCTCGATGCCGGCTTGGCAAGCTCGCCTGTACCACGAGGGTTGGGAGGTACACACCTTCTCGATCTCCGAGCATGTTATGGACATCCTGACAACAGCCCCGGCCCGCAAGGTGTGGCTGGAGGCAGACCGAAGGGCGCCACAGAACTTCGACAGGACCAACGCAGCACTGGCGAATGCTCTATCCCAGGGCGCTCTCCAAGACCGTCTCCAGACGGCCTTGGCTGACTTAGACGGGCAGGAGAAGGCTCTCATGCTAGTGACCGATCTCGAGGCCCTTCACCCGTATATGCGAATCGGCGCTATCGAGAGCGCCCTGTACGGCAAGTTCACCGTGCCAACGGTCTTCCTGTATCCTGGGGAAAGAACCGGTAAAACACGCCTGAAGTTCCTCGGGTTCTACCCGGAGGACGGGAACTACCGCTCCGTACACGTAGGCGGCTAACGCAACAGAGGGCCCGACCATGCAGATCAAGAACCTGTTCGATTCTTCGAGAGATATCTACCGCTCGATCGAGAAGGTCATCACCTACAGTGCCGATCAAGAGGCGCGACTCAAGGCGGAGATCAGCGAGTACGTCGTCACCGAGAGCATCGAGGAGCAGTTCGAGACGCTCCTCACCCGCATGCAGGAGGCACTGGACGCTGGCGGTGAGAACGAGGTCGGTGTTTGGGTATCGGGCTTCTATGGCTCGGGCAAGAGCTCGTTCACCAAGTATGTGGGTCTGGCTCTGGACGAGAGCAAGACCATCGATGGAACACCATTCCTGAGGCACCTGCAGGACAGACTGAACCGGCCACAGACACGAGCCCTGCTGTCTACAGTGGCTAACCGGCATTCAGCAGCCGTGGTCATGTTGGATCTAGCCAGCTCCATGTTGACCGGTGCGACCATGGAGAGTGTGTCAACCGTTCTCTACTACAAGGTGCTGCAGTGGGCCGGATACTCACGGAACCTGAAGGTCGCCGCGTTCGAACGGAAGCTGAAGAAGGATGGCCGCTACGACGAATTCAAGACTCGGATTGAGAGTGTCCTGGGTTCTCCGTGGGTTGAGGTGCAGAACGACCCCCTCGTTACCGACAGTCTGATTCCCGATCTGGCTCACAAATTCTACCCCGCTTTGTTCACCACCCCCGATGCGTTCCACACGGAGACGAGCGACATCGTCCAGTTTGAGGACGAGCGTGTCGAGGAGATGCTCAGCATCGTCCGTGAGACGACTGGTAAGGAGTTCGTTGTCTTTATCATCGACGAGGTCGGGCAGTATGTCGGTTCCCGGGACCATCTTATCCTGAACCTGGACGGACTGGCGAAGAACCTGAAGGCCATCGGTGATGGGAAGGCATGGATCATCGGGACGGCGCAGCAGACGCTGACCGAAGACGATCCTCGTGCGGCGCTCAACTCGCCGGAGCTCTTCAAGCTGAGTGCACGGTTCCCCATCCAGATCGACCTCGAATCGAGCGACATCAAGGAAATCTGCTACCGGCGGCTTCTTGGCAAATCGCCGGAGGGCCAGACCACTCTTGAGGGCTTATTCGAGAAGCACGGGCAGGAGCTGCGGCACAACACGAAACTACAGGATGCCCGGTACTACGATGCCGAGTTTGGCAATGAGGCCTTCGTCAATCTCTACCCATTTCTTCCTGCTCACTTCGATATCTTGCTGCACCTTCTCGGGGCGCTGGCCAAGTCCACCGGGGGCATAGGCCTGCGTTCCGCCATCAAGGTGATCCAAGACATTCTCGTGGAAGGCCCGGATGATCAGGAGCCCGCGGCCGACCGGCCTGTGGGTTGGCTCGCCACGACCGTGACGCTGTACGATGCCCTTGAGAAGGACATCCGCAGGGCCTTCCCATCCATCCATCGCGCTGTTGGCAAGGTGGTGCTCCGCTTCCCCGACTCACCGGTCCACTTGGATGTAGGGAAGACGGTTGCGGCGCTACAGATTCTGAGCAACATGCCGGTCACAACGCAGAACGTTGCGGCCCTCCTGCACCCCAGCACCGACGCTTCTTCTCAGCAGGAGACCGTCGAGACCACGGTCGCCGACCTTCTGAAGGATGCCCTCGTGCCGTTCGCAGAGCGGGACGGTAGCCTCCGCTTCCTCAGCGAGAAGTTGAACGACATCGAGCAGGAGCGAGGCCAGATTCCGTTGCGCAGCGTCGACACCCGTCACATCCAGAACGACGCTATTCGGGACGTGTTCACGCCCCTCCCTTCTGCGAGACTCCACGGGACCTTGGCCGTAACCTCAGGGCTCAAAGCAATGGTGGGATCAATGGTGTCCCCGCAGGCCCGTGAGCGTGAGGCCATACAGACCATCGTACAGTTCGTTGGTGCCAGTGACTACGAAACGGCTCGTACTCGACTCCTCGAGGAGTCACGTCAACGAGCCTCACGGAGCACGATCTACCTGCTGGGCCGAACAGCACCGGAGATCGAAGATCGGGTTGCCGAGATCTACCGGTGTCGCGAGATCTCGAAGCGCCACCAGAGCGACGCGGATTTGGAGGTGAAGGAGTACTGCGCGGCCCAGGCCGATCGTGCGACGAGCCTCACGATCGAACTGCAGCATCAGCTCAAACGCAGCCTCGCACAGGGTTCCTTCTTGTTCCGAGGTCAGACCACGGCTGTAGCGAGTCTCGATCAGGATTTGTCCGCTGCGGCGAAGAGCTTCTTGGGGACGGCAGCTGAGCAGGTCTTCGACCGGTACGTCGAGGCGCCGGTTCGCGTAGAGACTGCGCTGGCAGAGAAGTTCCTGAGGGCCGGCAACCTCCAGTCCGTAAGTACGGAGATTGACCCCCTACACCTCGTACAGATGACAGGTGGCACACCTAGGATCGGCACCGATCATCTGGCCATCAGCAGCATCCGGGACTACATCGATACACAGGGACAGGTGGATGGGAAGAGATTGATCGACCACTTCCAAAGCCCACCGTTTGGCTGGTCTCAGGACACGCTCCGCTATCTGGTCGCTGCTATGCTCTTGGCGAGCGAAGTCAAACTGAAAGTGTCCGGTCGAGAAGTATCCGTGAACGGGCAACCAGCCATCGACGCTCTGCGCACGAACAACGCATTCAAGAGCATTGGAGTCTCTCTGCGTGACGAGCGACCCTCAAACGAGGTCTTGGCACGCGCCGCCGGACGGCTCACGGAACTGGTTGGAGACACGGTGATCCCTTTGGAGGACGAGATCAGCAAAGTCGCAGCCAAGCAGTTCACTCAGCTCCAGCACCAGCTTGGATCGCTCGATGGGAAGCTGGATGCCCTCGGCCTCCCAGGTGGTAGCGAGGTTCGCCACCTCACGGAGGATCTTTCGGAAATCCTCCTCACAGGTGCCTCTGATGCTCCGCAACGGCTTGGGAGTCCCGAGTCCTCGCTCTTTGACGGTCTCACGTGGGCGATCGCGGTCGAGCGCGCACTTAGCAACGGGCTGGAGCCGACCATACGCGACCTGCAGGAACACCGCAAGGCCATAGAGGCCCTGCCAAACACGCCGGTGCCAAGGGCCCTGCTGCAAGACGTGTCGGAGGAACTCGTTCGGGTGAAAGCACGACTGGCGCAGACGAACTTCCATGAGAGCGCCGCAGACTTGAGCAGCGCATTGACAGCGATCAAATCCCGCACGCGGTCTGCGGCGATTGAGCTGGCGACAGAGCAACGCGAAGTCCTGAAGAAGGCAGGAGAAGAGTTGCGTCAGTTGCCGCAGTGGGAAGAGCTGACACAGGAGGAGCAGTCGGATGTCCTGGGGCAGGTGGAGGGGATTCCTGTAGAAGCCGACGAGGATCTCGCAGGCATTACGAAGCTCCTAGGGGACTCCTTGGTAATTCGGTCGCAAATCGACGAAGTCCGTGGGGGGATTCTGAGGACCGCTGAGGAGAGGCGACTGTCTCGAATCCAAGAGGAGCGAGAGAAGGCCAAAAGGGACGGCAAGACGAAGCTCGAACGCAGGATCCGCGTGCCTTCGGCCATCACGAGCGAGTCGGACCTAGATGAGTTGATCGACAGCCTCCGGCAGCTGAAGGAAGAGCTCTCCGTGTACGATGAGATCGAGGTAGCCTTCGAGATTGGGAACTGAGCGAAGATATGGGCTTCGATCAGTCGACTCGAAACCGGCTGGCGCGCTTCGTCGCCAAGACGCGCTCATTGCTGGCCGAGGAGTTCACCCGCCAGCTACAGAGCGACTTTGGGATGGATCCCGGAAGCGGCGACGTGGCAGAGCTCGATCGGCTCGGCAACTTGAATGACGCTGATCGAGAGACGGCACTTCTTCTGCGGGAAACGCTGCATCACTACGCTCCTCAGGCTGACACAGGCACCCCGGCCAAGGCGAAGAAGGCGCGGCAGGACGCTCTTGAGCGTATCGTCCGGGAACAGGCATTCACAATTCTCAATCGCTTGTGTGCCCTGAGGATGTCCGAGGCGCGCGGCCTCCTGATCGAATCGATTGCCAAGGGCCATCGGTCGCAGGGATTCCAGCTGTACCAGCGCCTTGCCGGCACGGCGCTCGGAGAAACGGGGTCGTGCTATCGGACATTCCTGAACAGCATCTCAGATGAGTTCGCCGAAGACCTGGGCATACTCTTTGACCGCTTCAGTCCGATGGGACGCCTATTCCCGAAGGAAGGGTGCCTCCAGTTGCTGCTTGATGAGATCGACCATCCCGACCTGGAAGCACTGTGGGCGGAGGATGAGACGATCGGTTGGATCTACCAGTACTATAACGACCCCGACGAGCGGAGGCAGATGCGGAAGGCCAGGGGCCCCCGAAGCTCACGGGAATTGGCTGTACGCAACCAGTTTTTTACCCCACGGTATGTTGTCGAGTTTCTGACGGACAACACGCTTGGCCGAATGTGGTACGAGATGAACCGCGGGCAGACCTGCCTGACTAAGCAGTGTCGCTACCTGGCTCGTCGACCAGTAGAGGTGTTCCTGGAGGACGGTGAGAAGGCAACTGAGATCGCAGAGCGGGCGAAGAGGGATGTTGCGCCCGACTACATCCCGTACCGCGCCTGCAAAGACCCCCGAGAGATGCGTCTTCTTGATCCCGCCTGCGGATCTATGCACTTCGGTCTGTACGCTTTTGACTTATTCGAGGCGATCTACGAGGAGGCCTGGGAAAGAGAGTGCGGAGCCGGGCTTCGGAAGGAGTTCTCAACCAAGGCAGACTACCTGAAGGCCGTACCGCGTCTGATTATCCAGCATAACATCCACGGAATTGACATCGACTCTCGAGCAGTACAGATCGCTGGCCTGTCGCTCTGGCTGCGAGCTCACAGGACTTGGCAGGAGCAAGGCCTGAAGGCCGTTGAACGTCCAGCGATTTCCCGATCGAACATCGTCTGTGCTGAAGGCATGCCCGGTGACGAGGGCCTGCTGAACGAGTTCATAGCCACACTAAATCCGGTCATTCTAGGCGAACTTGTGAGAACTGTCTTTGAGAAGATGCAGTGCAGGCGAATCTGGCTCCCTTCTCAGGATAGATGAAGAGATCCGTACGGCTATTGATGCCGCTCGAGATGAGTGGAGTAGGTTCCACCGGAGGCCACAGGAGCTCTTCTCTGCCGAGGAGTTGAATCGAGTGACAATCCAGTCGCAGATGCCTCTCCGGAACAGGACGTTTAGGATCGATGACGCGGGGCTACAGGCCAGCTTCTGGAAGACCGCTGAGAAGCAGGTTCTCGACAGCCTTCGCATCTACGCTGAAAAGGCGGACGCTGACACCTATCGGCGCCGACTATTCTCCGAGGACGCAGTGCGTGGGTTTGCCTTCGTCGACCTGTGTCTCAAGAGATACGACATCGTCGTAATGAACCCTCCGTTTGGGGAACTGCCGTTGTCCACAAAGTCAGCTCTGGAAGCCTTATACAGCGAGTCCAAGTCGGATATCTGTGGGATGTTCGTCCTGAGGGCACTTCACTGGTGTTGTGAGGGGGGGCTGACAGGATCTATTACAAACAGAACTCCATTCTTTCTGGCTGGGCATGAGAAGTGGCGTGCCCGTATCCTGCGCGAATACTCCGTTCTGCAGTTTGCCGACCTCGGAGACAAAGTCCTAGACGCACTTGTGGAGACAGCATCATACGTCATCGGATCCTCTGGGCCCGTCGTGCGCCAAGCTGATTTCTACCGACTCGTGAAGGTTGCGGAGAAGGAGCAAGCCCTTCAGGGAGCGATTGCTGCGGGTGCCCAAGGTCACAGACAGGCCAATGCGTACCGGCTGGCTTCCGCGGAAATCCAGAGTATTCCTGCCTATCGGTTCTCATTCTGGCTTCCCGAGGCGATCCGGATGTCGTTCGATGCGTATGAGGCGATCGCAGAGATGGGCGTTTCAGTGGACGTGGGAATCTCGACCAAGGACGACTTCCGCTTCGTGAGAACCCTCTGGGAGGTGGAGGACGAATCGATCGTGGTGGAGATGGCTAGGGCCAGGAGGGAACATCGATGGATGCCCTTCGCCAAGGGTGGTGAGTACTCACCGTACTACGGCGACATTCACCTCGTTGTGAACTGGGCAGACTCTGGGGCGGAAATCTCAGCTCTTGTCACTCAGCGCTATCCGTACCTGAAGGGCAATGCCTCATGGGTGCTGCATCCCGAATCGCACTACACCGAGCCAGGTCTGACCTACTCTAGACGTACAACAAGCGCGTTTGGTCCGAGGCTCTTGCCCGAAGGCTGCATATTCAACGACCAAGGCATTGGCATCTTCACCCCAGAGGCTTCAGACCGATTTGGACTCCTCGCCCTCCTGATGTCGCGTTGCGCAGCGTACTTCATGGAGCTCTCCATGGCGTCTGCCGATGCGGTTTCTTCTGGTAGTCCCGCTAGGCAGTACGAAACGAGCGTGGTGGGCAACTTGCCGTCACCGCTGTCACTGAGCGAGTTGACTGCGGAGCTCGGCGAACGGATGGAGTCTGTCACCAATAGGATGATAGAGCTATCCGCCGTTGAGGAACCGTCGATGTTCTTCGTCAGCCCGCTCTCGGGTGGTGTTGAGTGCTCATTGAGGGCAACCTTTGAGCGTGCAGCTAGACGCAGGCTCTCGTCTTTGGTGTCGGCCATCGAGGATTCTCATGAATCCGAGGTGAGGATCCGGGAGGCCTTTGGGTTCGAGGCGCTTGACTGTGTTGAGATCGACGCCGAGGTCGGCAGCCACCCCGGCGCTCTTCCACGCACCACTGGCCTCATGGTTTCCCAAGCAGAAGCGTGGTACCAGAAGGATGAGAAGGCACTAATCGATGCGGTAAGAAGGAAGCTTGGGGCAAATAGAAGCATCTCCAAGAAGGCATTCATAGCAGATCGTCGTCTTGAGCTCATTTCGGCGATGGAAGGGTGTCATCCGAGCAAAGTGGTCGACGCTCTAACAAATTCTGAAGTCCTGTGGAAGGAGGAGGGAGCTGGGTTTGCCAAGGACGTGATGTCCTATCTCTTTGGCGTGGCGATGGGCAGGTGGGACGTGAGGCGGAGCTCGCTTAGCCTCGCCGATATGGGCATCAGTGCTGGGAGTCCTGCACTACCGGCGCCTCCAGGCATGCTACCACCTACTTGTAGAGCGGAGCTACCCCGAGATTACCCCGTGGATGTCCCAGCACGGGGCGTGTTGGTGGACGACGAGTCTCACGAGGATGACATCGTCAGGCATGTCCGAGAGGCCTTGTCAGCAATCTGGCAAGATGATTCGGAAGCGGTGGAGGAGGAGATCTGTCAAGTCCTCGGTATCGCCTCCTTGCGTGACTACTTCGCGGCACCAACTGGGTTCTTTGGGGATCATCTACGCAGATACTCCAGGTCCCGTCGTCAGGCGCCTATTTACTGGCCACTTTCCTCACCCTCGGGCATGTACACAGTCTGGCTCTACTACCATCGACTCACGGGAGAAACCCTCTACACGTGTGTGAATGACTTCATAGAGCCAAGGATAGCAAGGGTAGAGGGAGAGATCGGTGACCTGCGGAGCAAGCAAACTCGCCTTCCAGCCCAAGAGAGGGAGCTTGAACGACAGTGTGAGCTTGAGGAGGAGCTGAGAAATCTGAGCGACGAGGTCTTGCGCATAGCGGAGGTCTGGCGGCCCGACCTCAACGACGGGGTCGTGATCAACGCGGCGCCGCTGTGGCGGCTCTTCCGACTCAGCACGTGGCGGAAGCGACTGATCGACACATGGGAGAAACTGCAGGCCGGAGAGTTCGACTGGACACATCTCGCCGCTTCCATGTGGCCAGAGCGTGTTGTTCGCTCTTGCCATCAGCAGCGCAGCTATGCGATTTCACACGATCTGGAGGATCGGCTGTGGCAGCTCGTAGAGACCGGTGAGGACCGTGAGGGAGACGCGAGGCTTGAGTGGAGACCCAGGACTGTCTCGGAGCGAGAGCTGAGCGAACTGGTCTCCAAGATCCAGGGCCGCCACGGAGCCGGCCGGGTACGGTCGGGATGAAGCTCAGTCGATTCATCCAGGAACACATCGTGCTCCCCCGCCTCAAGAGGGAGGGGGTTCTGGTCGTGTATGATCCGCAACTACGATATCGTGATCTGTGTCTGGAACTCGCTGATGAGTCTCTGTGCATTGTGGATGCCACAGAGAGCAGCATCGTGAGTCGCGATCTCGCCTTGGCTACACTAGAGGCTTTCGGGCAGCCCAATAGCGACTTGGGGGGGATTCTCATCTATGTGCCGACCAAGGCACCACTCACTGAGGAGGAGAAGCAGCGGGATCCGTTCTCTTTGTATGGCATCTGCGGCACCGTTTTTCCCGAGGGAGATGCCGACGAGTACGTGACGCTGTGCCTACGGGCCAAGCCCGACCACCAGACCCAGATCCGGCGGATCTTTGCGGACGATCCCAACCCGAGCTTCGATGTGATCGACGCCGTGGGTGGCACCGGAGACTGGCCAACTCTTCAGGCGGTGCTGGGCGAAGATTCGGCGGGAAGCATCCTGCTGGCTTTGCTGGCGCCTACAGATGCCCAGACCGCAGCACTGAAAGCGAACGCCGCTTGGGTGACAGAGGCGAAGGGTCTACTCATTGGCACCTTGGGTCTGCAGCTAAAGACCCGAAGCAAGAACTGGTCGCCCGTCGCAGATGAACTGTGGCGGTTCCTGCTGTTCAGTGAGTTTGCCTTCGACCTACCCGGGGAGATCCCGGAGGAGTTGGCGATGGTGTCATGTGCCTCTCCGGAGGCGAGGCCCCTCGTGGAACACCTCTGTGACCGGCTGAGAGGATACGAGGTCACGAAAGGGCTCTATGTCAAAAGAGCAGAGGATGTTGAGAGTGAACTGAACCTGAGAGAGGTATGCAGCGAGATTGACGACCTCGGCGGGCGGGACACCTTTCCGTTTGAGGAACGCTCATTCTTCCATCAGGCTGTGTCGGCCCTGAAGCACGACGATGTCGATGCCCAGCGAAAGCTCCTGGATCGGCACAGGGGGTCCGTTTGGGTTGCCCGTGGCGAGAACCAGTCCCAGTGGCAGCTCGTGGAAGCCGCCGCGAGCCTCATGCAGGCCTGCGAAGATGCTGAGCGCGAGCTGCCTGCCCATGCTCGCAGTCAAGAGGCACTCATTGACTTCTATACGGCGAACCTGCGGAAGGTCGATCGTCTGCAGCGAGAATTCGAGGAGGCAGACCGCGACCTGCTCAGCAAGGAACACGGGGTCGAAGACATAGGACCACTGGCACGGCTCGCCTATCGCAGACTCGTGGACAAGATACAGGACCTGTTTGTGCGGCACCTGGAGAGCGCCGGATGGCCCCCCGCTGGACGGCTGGCCAATGCGGACGTGTTTGACAGGGTTGTTGCTCCGAAGCTGCAAGAGAGCGGCCGCCGCGTCGCCGTCCTGCTCATCGATGCGCTACGTTACGAGCTTGGCGTCGAGCTGCACAAGCAGCTTGCTGATGATGGCCGAGTGGAGCTGCAAGCGGCCTTCGCGCAGTTGCCGAGTGTCACTCCGGTGGGTATGGCCAGCCTGCTTCCAGGAGCAGGAAGTGGCCTGCAGCTGCTGCACAGCCATGGAAAGATGGTTGTATCCCTCGACGGGCAGTCTCTGCCGCAAGTAACTCAGCGAATGGATGTCCTGCGAAAGCGGTATGGTGATCGCTTCTCCGAGCAGGCACTGTCCGACTTCATCCGACCCAAGGCGAAGGTCGGTGGCGATGTGGAGCTGCTCGTCCTGCGAAGCACGGCGATCGATCAGCACATGGAGTCGACGCCAGACATGGCGCCACGTCTTCTCCACCGGTCCCTCAAGACGATCCGTGTCGCGATCCACAAGCTGCGCAAGGAGGGGTTCCAGGACGCGATTGTCGTCACTGATCACGGCTTCTGCTTGAACACGGCCGCTGAGGCGGGGGACGTGTGCGGCAAACCGAGCGGAGACTGGCTCGACCTTCACGCCCGACTGCTGCTCGGAAGCGGCGTGGCAGACTCTGCAAACCTCGTGATGCCTGCAGAGCATCTGGGTATTCGCGGGGACTTCAGGCATGTTGCCGTCCCGAGGGCAATGGTGCCCTACCGTGCCGGGCAGTGGTATTTCCACGGTGGTGCGTCGCTTCAGGAGGCCGTCGTTCCGGTGATCGAGATGCGCCTGGAGGTCCTGGAAGAGCAGGCTGCCATGCAGCCCTCGATGACGCTGAGCTACAAGCGTGGAGGAAGCAAGATCACGACAAGGCTCCCTGTCGTGGAGCTGGCCGTGGGACTGGGTGATCTGTTCGGCAGGGGTCAGGACTTCGAGGTCCTCATTGAGGCGCACGATAGACAGGGGAAGGTCGTTGGGGAGGCTAAGCCTGGGGGAAAGGTGAACCCGGCGACGATGACACTGTCTGTGCGGGCCGGAGAGACGTTATCGGTTGTACTGCGGATGGACCTCGAGTTTGAGGGGAAGTTCACAGTCAAGGCAATGGATCCTGGGACACTCACGACCTTCAGCAATCTTAGCCTGGAAACGGATTATACGGTGTAACCGGTGGAACGAGACGAGGTCGACCGACTTCTGCTGGATGCCTTCGAGGGTAAGGTCGTCCGGAAGGACCTTCTGCACCGGATCAAGAAGGGGACCAACGTCCCCACCTTTGTTCTTGAGTTTCTCCTGGCACGATACTGCGCCAGCGATGAGCCGGAAGAGATCCAAGCAGGCCTGGAAGCAGTGATCGCTACCCTTCAGGACAACTACGTCCGACCCGATGAGGCGAACGCAGCCCAGTCCAAGGTGGCGACCAAGGGCAAGCATCGTTTCATCGACAAGATCCATGTGAGATATGTCGAGAAGGAGAAGCGGCACTGGGCGGCCCTCGAGAATTTCAGCTCGAATCGCGTTGCGATTCCAGATCGCTTCTACCGCACCAACGAGAGGCTTCTTGAGGGCGGTATCTGGGCAGAAGTCACGATTGCCCACAACGAGGTAGACGAGGACGACTACGCCTTCTACGTCGAACAGATCCGACCGATCCAACTGAGCCGCTTCGACTTCGAAGACTATGTAGAGGGCAGAAAGCGGTTCACGAGAGACCAATGGCTCGATGTCGTGCTGCGGTCGGTCGGCCTGGAGGGAAGCAAGCTCACCCCGCGGCAGAAGCTGCACTTCATGGCGCGACTGATACCGCTCGTCGAGGCGAACTTCAACTTCATCGAGTTGGGGCCCCGCGGTACCGGGAAGTCCTACTTCTTCAGCGAATTCTCACCATACTCGACGCTCGTCAGCGGTGGGCAGGCAACGGGTCCGATCCTCTTCTACAACAATGCGCGCCAACGCATCGGTCTCGTGGGTTATTGGGACACCGTCGCGTTTGACGAGGTCGGGAACGTCAAGATCAAGGACCCCGGGGCGATCCAGATCATGAAGGACTACTTGGCCAACGGTAGATTCTCACGGGGTGTCGAGGTCATAGCCGATGCCAGCATGGCCTTCGTGGGGAACATCGACCACTCCATCCAGCAGGTAGTCAACTCCGCGAAGCATGATCTCTTCATGCCACTGCCGGCGGAGTTCGATCTGGCGGTCATGGACCGACTGGCATTCTACCTGCCGGGCTGGGAAATGCTGAAGAACAGCACCGAGTACCTCACGATGAACTATGGGCTGATTACGGATTTCCTGGCCGAGGCATTCCACTACCAGTTCTCGCACACGAACCGCTACGAAGAGGTCTCACGGCGGATCAAGTTAGGGAAGGCGGTGGAGGGGCGCGATGAGAAGGGGATCAAGAAGACGGTTTGTGGGCTGCTGAAGATCCTGCACCCCGAGGGCCCACCTTCCGATGCAGAGTTCGATGAATATGTGGCCTACGCGATCGAGGGCCGCCGGCGCGTGAAGGAGCAGATGAACAAGCGGAAGCCGGATGACGAGTTTGCCAAAATCGACCTATCGTACGTCGCGGCCGACGGAGCTGAGACGATCGTATACTGCCCCGAGTCGAAGAGGGCTCGAGCGACGCAGGAGCCACAGCGCCGGGGTCTCGGTCTTGGCATCGAGGGGGAGTCGGAGCCAGCGCAAGCCGCCGATGGTCCTGAGGCTATGAGTGGCGCCGGAGGGAGGAATGGAGGGTCCGCGGCTTCCCCCGGCGTTGAGCCCGAAGCAGTGAGTGGGGCTGCCGCGGGTGCAATTGAAGAACAGGCCGTGCCTACCGAGGAGGCCGTGGCCCCTGATCTACCCCCGCCATCGGAGGAGCACTACACCATCCGTTACGGCGATAGGGGACACACCTACGAGTCGATTGTGGGACCATATCTCAGCGGTGTCCGTGAAGTGGTCGTGGAGGATCCCTACATCCGTGCCACCCATCAGATCCAGAACTTCGTGCGCTTCTGCGAGGCCGTCCTGAAGCAGTCTACCGTCAAGAAGATCACGCTGGTGACCTCATGGGATGACCAAGACGGGCGCGAGGCAGAAGAGCGTCTTGCCGAGCTCAAGCAGAGCCTGCTCGAGGCCGATGTGGTTCTGGAGGTGCAGGTGAAGCGGGGTTTGCACGATAGAGAGATCCGACTGGACAACGGCTGGGTTATCAAGATTGGTCGTGGACTGGATTTCTACCAGAAGCCGGAGAGCTGGTTCAGTCTGGGTGCCAATGACATGTCTCTGCGGCCGTGCCTCGAGACCAAGGTCGACATCTTCAGGAGCTAGTTTGGACACCACCGCCACTACGGAGGGGTGGTTGGCCGAGTGTCGCCCCCTCGGCCACCGCTAGCCGGCGGCCTCCACGAAGCGCTGCGCCAGCTTCGGGCCCAGGCCCTCGTCCTCGTGCTTGAAGAACACGAAGGCGCGGTCCCACCCCTGCTCCAGGACGCGCGCCGCCCACGCCTCCATCTCCTCGTCGGAGTAGTCGCTGCCCCGCAGCCGCAGGTAGCCCCAGTCGGCGGTGGCGGCGAAGCGGCGCTCCACGTCGGCGGCGGTGTCGTCGTCCTCGTGGGCGAAGCAGAGGGCCCGGTTGGCGCCGCGCAGGCAGTCGCGCACGTCGTCGTCGAACCAGCTGTCGTGGCGGAACTCCATCGCCGCCGGCAGGCGGTCCGGCAGCAGGCCGACGAAGGTGCGCAGCCGCTCCAGGTCCTTCTCGAAGGTCGGCGGAAACTGGAACAGGACCGCTCCCAGACGCTCTTCCAGCTCGCCGGCGATGCCGGCGAACCAGGCCGTCTCCTCCCCCACGTCCTTCAGCTTCTTGAAGTGGGTGATCCGCCGCGTCGCCTTCATGGCGAAGCGGAACTCCCCGGGCACGCGCTCCGCCCAGCCGCGGACGACCTCCGGCTTGGGGACGCGGTAGAAGGAGTTGTTGATCTCCACCGACCGGAAGCGCTCCCCGTAGAAGGAGAGCATCTCCTTGTCGGGGAGCTTCTCGGGATAGAAGGGCCCCTTCCACTCCTTGTAGCTGTAGCCGCTGGTGCCGGCGTAGAGCTCCATCGTCAGACCTCGATGGCGTAGAGCCGGTTCGTCGCCGGCAGGGTGATGCGCTCGGAGTAGTGGAAGACCTCGGCCGCCTCCGGCGACTCGCCGGTCGGAGTGGGGACCTCGACGATGAAGTCGGCGAAGCCCGGGACGTTGAAGGCGACGAAGGCGAGCCGCAGGGCGTCGACGCTGCGCCCGGGGCGGCGGGAGAGGTCGGGCAGGACCACCGGCCCGGTGTCGACCTGGTAGATCCCCGGACCGCGGCGGGTGTTCATCGTCTTCACCGGCGCCTCGATGACGGCCCGCAGGCCGGTGGCGGGATCGGCGATCTCGGTCTGCGAGACCAGCGGCTCGTGGGCATAGGTCGCCTGGAGGATCTCCTCCTGGGTGGTCAGCTCCCGCGCCGGGCCCTCCACCAGCCGGTAGCTCTGGCCGTCCCACCACCCGTCGGCCTCGCGGGCCTCGCGGTAGCCGTCGTGGCGGACGGACTTGCGCCGGAAGACGATCCCCCACCGCGGCCCGAAGACGGGCAGGAAGTCGTAGTTGTCCTTCAGGAACAGGTCCTTCTCGGCGAAGGTGTCCTCGCTCTTGCAGGAGCCGCACTGCACGTAGTCCTCGTGGGCCCCGGCGCGCTCGTCGATCCAGCGCGTGCGCGACTCCACCCAGAAGCGGACCTCGTTGCCGGGCGCCCGGCCGATGACGAAGGAGCGTCCGTAGTCGAGGGGCGTCATCATCGGGATTCCTCCTCCTGCGTCCTGGGAGTGGGGGCGGGCACCGCCCAGAGGGTGACCTCGACCTCGTGGGTGAGGCGGCGCCAGCGGAAGTCGGTGGTGCGCACGACCGCGGTCCAGCCGTTGTCGGCGGAGGGGTTCTGGCGGATCTCGTAGTAGCCCTCCCCCTCCGTCTCGAGGGCGAAGAGCCAGCCCCCGTCCTCGGGCACGGGGCCGTGGACCTCGGTGGTCACCTGTTCCGACTCGCGGCCGTGCAGCCAGGTGTATCTCAGGCCTTCGGCATTGTCGTAGTGGATCTCGTAGACCCCCCCGGCGTAGCCCGAGCGCCAGGTGAAGAGCCGTACGCCGTGGTCCCGCGCGCGCAGGGGATCTTCAGTTGGCGGCGGGATCGGGCCTCTGTCGAGCAAGTCGGACAGGGCCTGCAACGCCTCCCGCTCCAGGCGCCGGGCCGCGCGCACGCGCACCCTGGCCTTCTCCGGCTCGATCCTCGAGCTGTCCGCTTCCCCCTCGACCACGCCGAGGTCCCGCTGCAGCCCGCCGGTCTCCTCGTCCAGCTCGTCCGCCACCCCCTGGTAGGCGGTCCCCGCGGCCTGGAGCAGCTCGCGACGGCGCCCGGGGCCTTCGCGGCCGGCCGCGGCGAGGAGGTACCGCGCCGCCGTCCGACGAGCCTCGATCAGCTCCGGCAGCTCATCCGTGCCCACCTCCGCGAGCCAGGTCCGTGCCTCGCGGCTCTCGGCGAGCCACTCCTCCGTCCACGGGAGCCGCTCCCAGTCGCGGACCCAGGCATCCCAGGCCTGGAGACCGGCCGGCCGCCGGTGCGCGCCCCACGGCTCCGGCTGGTCCTCCGACCAGGGGGTGAGCCCCAACTCCAGGGCCAGGGCGGCGACGCTGTCCACGAGGGCACTCTCGGACAGGGGTTCCCCGGCCCTCTCCACCACCAGGAAGGGACAGTTGCGCCACAGGCGGTCGGGAAACCGGGCCCACCACTGGTCGTCGACGAGGCGCCATCCCTGCTCGGCGGGCCCCATCTCGTAGAGCTCGACACCCTCCGCTGTCTCCCGATAGCCGGCGGCCACCTTCCACCGCTGGTCCTCATCCCCGATCACCACCGGCAGGCCCCAGGAGAGCCAGCCCTTGATCTCCTTGAGGCTCTCCCGCGCCTTGAAGCCGCTGGAGATGCTGTAACCCAGGCCGAGCCACTCGAGCATGCGCGGGGGCTCGGGACCGTACCTCGGCCACCCGACCGGGGAGTACGGTCCCGAGTACGCGCCGGACCAGAACGGCAGGCGGCTCAGCGTCGCCAGGGTGAGGCTGTCGAGATCCGCCCGCCGCAGCCCCGCCGCGTCCGCCGCGGCGCCGAGGAGGCTCTCGCCGGTAGGCCGCGGAGGCTGCCGCAGGAGGATCGAGTCCGGGGCGGCGAGGGCCGCCTCGAGGGGTTCCCCCCTGCCGAGATCGCCCACCCTCTGCTCGGAGAACCAGCCGTCGTAGACATCCTCGGAGCGGACTCGCGCCGGCGGCGACAGCGGATCGGCACCGGTGACGCTGTAGCGCACGCCGGGGTAGCGGTTGCCGGCGAAGAGCGGATCGTCGATCGGCTCGCAGACGTTGAAGGAGAAGTCGAAGCGCCCGCGTCTCTGCGAGGCGCGCACGAGGAGCCGGTGTTCCCCGGCCTCCAGGTATCCCGGCAGTTGCACCTGCCCCAGCATGTGGCGGCGGCGGCCCTCGAACTCGTAGAGGGGCTCGCCGTCGATCCAGACGGAGAGGTCCTCGTCCGAGCCGAGCCAGAAGCGCACCGAGTCGGGACGCGCCATGGTGAAGGTGGTGTAGGCGTACACGGCGCAGTGGATGGGATCGTCGAAGTGACTGTCGAGGTCGATCTTGTCGTGGCCGAACCAGGTCACCTCGGACCAGCCGCCGCGTCCGGGTACCGGGCGCAGCGCGGCCGCCTCCTCCGGGGTGAACCGGTGATCGCGCTCCACCGGCCCCAGGAGGGTCCAGCGCCGGGGGCCCATGCCGTAGTTGGCCTGCTCGGTCCAGTCGCCGCCGCCGTAGTCGATGCCCGCCTTGACGTAGCGCATGGCCAGGGACTCCACGTCGCCGCCGAGGACGCGGATGTTCTCGTGCACGCCCGGGCCCCGGCCCTGCTGCCAGGCGAGGTCGGCGAACTCGAAGTCGTCCGGGTTGAAGCCCATGAGCCGGGCCACCACGAGGTCGGTGGCCACCGGGTCGGCGCCGGCGACGATCGTGTTGGCGCGCCGGGGAGTGCCGCCGAAGGCGCCGCCCTCGCTGCCGGCGATCATGTCGACCACGTTCAGGTCGACCTCCGTCAGGCCCCACAGGTCGACCCAGCACTCGTCCTGCACGCGCGGGGCGTGGGGGATGCCGGCGGGCCGGCGGTCGGTGCCGCTGCCCTTGTTCCAGCCGTAGATGTGCCCGGGGAGGATGCCGAGGTGGTTCTTCATCGCCGCGGTGATCTTGGCCCCGTGGGTCTTGGCCACGGGACAGTTGATCCAGGCATCGGCCTCGACGATGGTGGCGGCGATGTCGTAGTCCGGATCGGCCAGGCCTCCCCCCGGGGGCGCCAGGCGGACGGGGCGGTCGAAGTTCAGGTCGACGCACTCGATGTCGACGCCGCGCTGCCGCAGCTCGCGGACCGTGGCCCGGTGGCCGGCGATCTCGAAGCCGTCCGCCACCCTGTACTCCTGGTCGGTGCTGTCCTTCAGGGACGGGCTGATCCAGCCGCCGGCGCCCTCGGCGATGGAGATGCGGGCGCCCGGGGCCGCCTCGTGGACCAGGATCGCCACGGCGCGCACCACGCGGGCGTCGGTGACGATGCCGGAGCCGGAGGGTTCGGGGATCGTGACGTTCGGCTTGATCGCCACCCGGCGCGCCGTGTCGGGGACGAAGGCCTCCATCCCCCCCACGAGGTCGACGGCGCGGCGCACCATCTGCAGGACCTGGTCGGCGGTGAGGGAATCGGTGCGCGCCGCGGGCGCGGCGAGGGACTCGTCGTCGGAGGGGACGACGCCGACCTCGAAGGGCTGGGCCGCTGCCGGCGACGAGGGGGACTGGGCGAGCAGGGCCAGCAGGAGGATCGGGCGAACTCGGTTCAGGTCGGCTCTCCAGGCTGAGGATTCAGTGGGAATCAGCGGACGCCCCTGGAACACTGTCAACGGCGAGGATCCCCGGCCTCCCGTTGACCCCCCGCCGGGGCGCGCCGAATATTCCCGCCCACATGGAACGCCATCTCGACCGCAACGACTTCCGCCTCCTCCTCGGATGCGCCATCCTGACCGTCATCGGCCTGGCGGTGGGGGCGCGCTTCTTCTACGACGCCTTCCCCGAGGCGACGATCGACTTCGACCTCACCCGCGGCGAGGCCCGGGAGGAGGCCGCCTCCTTCCTCCGGGACCGGGGGTTCGACCTCGACGGCTACCGGCAGGCGGCCCTGTTCCGCTACGACGACGACGCCAAGACCTTCCTCGAGCGCGAGCTGGGCCTGGAGGGGGCCAGCGCCGTCATCGGCGATCCGGTGCGCCTGTGGCGCTGGAGCAACCGCTGGTTCCGCGAGCGCCAGAAGGAGGAGTTCCGGGTCGAGCACACGACCACCGGGGAGCTGGTCGGCTTCCGGCACCAGATCGAGGAGGAGGCCGCCGGCGACAGCCTCTCCCAGCCCGAGGCCCGGGCCGTGGCGGAGCGGTTCCTCGCACGGAGCATGGACCTCGACCCGGGGCGGCTGGAATTCGTCGAGGCGACGACCATCGAACGGCCCAACCGGGTGGACCACGCCTTCACCTGGAAGCTGGCCGGCTTCGAGGTCTCCGGCTCCAGCTACCGGTACCACGTCGGCGTGCAGGGCGGCGAGGTGGGCAGCTTCACCGAGTTCCTGAAGGTGCCGGAGGCCTGGAAGCGGGACTACCAGGAGCTGCGCTCCCGCAACAATACCACCGGCCTGCTGGCCGCCCTCCTGCTCGTAGCCACCTGGGTGGTCATGCTGGTCCGCCTCGTGTCGAGCATCCGCTGCCAGGACGTGCGCTGGCGCTTCGCCCTCGTCCTCGGGGGGATCGCCTTCGTCCTCAGCTTCCTGGCCGAGATCAACGCCCTGCCGGTGGCGGTGTACAACTTCGACACCACCGGAACCTTCGGCAGCTTCCTGGCGGGAGGGGTGCTCCAGGCCGCGGCCCTCGCCCTGGCCATCGGCCTGGCCATCGCCTTCATCGTCGCCGGCGGCGAGCCGGAGTACCGCCGCTGGTACGGCGGCCACATCCGCCAGTCGAAGCAGTTCCTGCCCGAGGGCCTGCGCACCAAGCGCTTCCTCACGGGCAGCGTCATCGGCGTGGCCATGACGGCGTTGTTCGTCGCCTACCAGAGCGTGTTCTACGTGGTGGCCGAACGCTTCGGGGCGTGGAGCCCGGCGCAGATCCCCTACCAGGAGATGGTCAACACCTACATCCCCTGGGTGGTGGTGCTCCTCATCGGCTTCCTGCCCGCCGTCTCCGAGGAGTTCACCTCCCGGGCGTTCTCCATCCCCTTCCTGCAGCGGCTCCTGCGGTACCGCTGGGCGGCGGTGCTGATCTCCGCCGCCATCTGGGGCTTCGCCCACGCCGGCTATCCGCAGCAGCCCTTCTGGATCCGCGGCCTCGAGGTCGGCCTCGCCGGGGTCGTGGTGGGCTACGTCTTCGTGCGCTGGGGGCTGCTGCCGGTCCTGGTCTGGCACTACATGATCGACGCCTTCTACACGGCCCTGATCCTGCTGCGCTCCAGCGACCCCTACTTCGTGCTCTCCGCGGCGCTGTCGGTGGGCCTCCTGCTGCTGCCCCTCGGGGCGGCGGTGGTCCTCTACCTGCGGCGGGGGTCCTTCGCCGACGCCGGGCCCCTGCTCAACCGCGAGGACAGCCCGCCCCTCGAGTCCGCGGCCCCCGCGCAGCCGGCGGGGCCCGATCCCGGGGCCGAGACCGCTCCCGAGTCCACCGCCTACCGGCCGCTGAGCCGCGCACGGCTGGGAATCGCCGCCGCGGCGGTGCTGGCGGGACTGGCGGTCTTCGCCCTCGAGAAGCCGGACCTGGTCCCGGAGGTCGACTACCGCCTGACCTCGGGGCAGGCCCTCGTCAGGGGCAGCGGGCACCTGACCGCCCTCGGCGTCGAAGTCGACTCCTGGCGCGCGGTGGTGACCCAGTCGACCCTCTGGCACGGGGCCGCCGTGGAGTACCGCGACGAGCGCGCCGGCCCGGCGGCCGCGGCGGCGCTCTACGAGGACGATCTGGCCCCGGCCCTGTGGCGGCTGCGGCTCTACCGGCCCGGTGAGAAGGAGGAGTGGGAGGTCCGCCTGCGCCCGGAGGACGGCGTGGTCTACGACGTCCGCCACCAGCTCGCCGAGGAGGCGCCGGGAGACAGTCTCTCCGAGGAGGAGGCGAAGGCCGTCGCCCTGGACCACCTGCGCTCCTACGGACTCGATCCTTCCGCCTTCGTGCTGAAGGAGGCGTCCGCCGAGGACCTGCCCGGGCGCCGCGACCACTGGTTCGTGTGGGAGGCGAAGGAGGGCGACCGGCGCAACCTCGACGAGGCCCGGTTCCGCTGCCGGGTGCACGTGGCCGGCGGCGAGGCCGCCGACCTGGACCGGTTCATCAAGCTGCCCGAGGACTGGCTGCGGGAGCGCCGCGAGGGTTCCTGGTGGCGCACCGTCCTGGAGTGGACGCCGGTGGGGGCGGCCATCGCCGTCTCCGTGCACCTGCTCGTGCTGCTGGTGGGGCACATCCGCTCGGGAACGCTGGCCTGGCGGCGGCCCCTGCGGCTCGGCCTCTTCGCGGCCGTGGTCCTCGCCCTGGGGCAACTCAACGAGCTGCCGGCGTTCTACGCCTTCTATACCACCGAGATCCCCCTCACCCTCTACCTGATCACAGGCGTGGCGGGCTTCCTCCTCGGCTCGGTCCTGCTGGGGCTCCTCGTGGCCCTGGCCGCCGGCCTCTGCGGCTCCCTGTACCCGGGGGCCGCGGACCGTCTGAACCGGTCCGGCCTGCGCCCGCAGCTGCGCGACGCCGTCCCCCTCTCGGTCCTCGCCGTCGCCGGAGCACTCGCCCTGGACCGCCTCGGCGGAGTCCTCGCCGCCGCCTTCCCCGCCGGGGCCCCTTCACCCTCCCCCGAGATCCCGAGTGTCGACTCCTGGGCGCCCGCCCTGGGCGGGCTCCTCGGCGCCGTGGGCACAGGGCTGGTCCTGCCCCTGGCCGCCGGCGTCCTCGTGTACTACGCCGTCCGCGTCCTCCGCCGCCCGCCGCTGGTGATCCTCGCCCTCCTCGCCCTGGGGGCGGCCATGGCCGGCGCCGACGCCCACCGGCCGGCCGAGTTCCTCTACGACCTCGGCTGGTTCGTCCTGACCGCCGCGGTGCTGGCCGCCGCGGTGTACTGGCTCTTCCGCGACAACGCCGCAGCCTACACCCTGGCCGCCTTCCTCTTCTCCGCCGTGGAGAGTGGCCTCGGTCTGCTGGATCAGTCGGCGTACGCGGCCCATGGCCAGGTCCTTCTCGGCCTGTCTGCGGCCTTGCTGGCCGGTCTGTGGCTGCTCTCCTCCAGGGGCGGCCCCCACGACGAGGCCGCAGACCCGCCGGCGCAACAGCCCTGATGCACCTCCTCGTCACCGGCGCCTCCGGCCGCGTCGGCACCTGCGTCGTGGGCGGTCTGCGGGCCCGGGGCCACCGGGTGCGCGCCTTCGACCGGCGGCCTCCCGCAGACGGCGGCGGGGAGAGCCTGCAGGGGGAGCTGGGCGACTTCGACCACGTCCGCCGCGCCGTGGACGGCGTCGACGCCGTGATCCACCTCGGGGGCAACGCCGGCGAGAGGCCGTGGCCGGAGATCGCCAACAACAACTACATCGGCTGCTACCACGTCTTCGAGGCGGCCCGGGAGGCAGGGGTCCGGCGCGTCGTCTTCGCCAGCCGCGCCGGGCTGCTCTGGCTCTACCCGGACGAGGTGCAGCGCCGGGTGGACATGCTGCCCCGTCCGGTGGGCCTCTACGACAACAGCAAGCTCTTCGGCGAGATGCTCGCCTCCATGTACGCGTCCCGCTTCGGCATGGAGTGCGTCTGCGTGCGCATCGGCAACTTCAGCCTCGACCGCGACCAGCCCGGGCACCCGCACCAGCTGAGCCACGGCGACTGCGTCCGCCTCTTCGAGCAGGCCGCCGCCCATCCGGTGGCGGGCTTCGAGATCGTCTTCGGCGTCTCCGCCAGCGACTGGCCCCTCTACGACGTCGACCACGGCCGGCGGGCGATCGGCTACGACCCGCGGGACGTCTCCCGGGTGCCGGAAGAGAAGCGCACCTTCCGCGGCGACGACGGACCCGCCGAGCCGCTGTCGGACGAGCCGCCCCGCCGGGTGCTGATCACCGGCGCCGCGGGGCAGGTGGGGCGGGCCGTGGCCCGCGGCCTGGGCCGGCGCTACCAGATCCGCGGCATGGACCGCGCCGAGATGCCGGAGCTGTCGGACACGGTGGTGGCCCCCCTCGGGGACTTCGAGGCCTGCCTGCGGGCCACCCGGGACGTGGACGCCGTCGTCCACCTGGGGGGCACGCCCAGCGGGGGGTCGCCCTGGGAGGAGGTGTGGGCCTCCAACTTCGTCGGCACCTGGCACATCATGGAGGCGGCGAGGCGCAACCGGGTGCCCCGCGTCGCCTACGCCAGCCGCGCCGGCATCCTGTCTCCCTACCCGAAGGGCCTGCGGCGCACCGTCGACCTCTTCCCGAGGCCGGAGACCTACTACACGATCAGCAAGATCTTCGGAGAGGGCCTGGGCCACACCTGGGCCTGGCGCCACGGCACCCGCTTCGTCGGCGTGCGCATCGGCAACTTCAGCCTCGAGCGGGACCAGCCCGCCCATCCGCACCAGCTGGGGCACGAGGACGCGGTGCGCGTCTTCGAGGCGGCGATCACCCACACGGGGTCGACGTACGAGATCGTCTTCGGGGTGTCGGACAGCGACTGGCCGCTCTACGACGTCGACCACGGGCGGCGGGCGATCGGCTACGAGCCCGCCCAGCGCAGCGAGGTCCCGGAGGCCGAGCGGAACTAGCCGGCGGCGGCCGTCAGTCCGCGTACTCCACCGGCACCACGCTCTCCTCGATCCGCTGGAGCAGCGCCGCCAGCTCTTCCTGAACGCGGGCGGCGGCCTCGGCCACGGGCACCTCTTCGCCCCGGCCGCTGGCGCCGCGCAGCTTGACCTCGAGGGTCCCCTTCTTCAACCCGCGGTCGCCGACGGTGACCCGCACCGGACAGCCGATGAGGTCGGCGTCGTTGAACTTGACGCCGGGGTTCTCGGGGCGGTCGTCGTAGAGGACCTCGACACCGGCCGAGGTCAGATCCCCGTAGAGGGCCTCGGCGGCGGCCTGGACCGGCCCCTCGCCCTTGGCCAGGGAGACGAGGTGCACCTGGTACGGGGCGACGGTCACCGGCAGGGAGAGACCGTTGTCGTCGTGGTGCTCCTCGGCGACGCAGGCCAGCAGCCGGCCCACGCCGATGCCGTAGGAGCCCATGATGACCGGCCGCTCCCGGCCCTGCTCGTCGAGGAAGGAGGCCCCCAGGGCGTCGCTGTAGCGGGTGCCGAGCTGGAAGATGTTGCCCACCTCGACGCCGCGGGCGATGCGCAGGGGGGCGCCGCAGACGGGGCAGGCGTGGCCGGCCTCGGCGAGGGCGATGTCGTCGACGATGTCGGCCTCCCAGTCGCGGCCGTGGTTGACGTTGCGCACGTGGTACCCGGCCTCGTTGGCGCCGGAGACCAGGTTCGGCGACGAGACCACCGAGTCGTCGGCCACCACGAGGGTATCCCCCTCCAGCCCCATGGGGGAGGCATACCCCGGGACCGCCCCGGCGGCGGCGATCTCCTCGTCGTGGGCCGGTCTCAGCGCCAGGGCGCCGGCGGCGTTGGCGAGCTTGACCTCGTTGACCTCGAGGTCGCCGCGGATCACGGCGAGGACGAGGCGTTCCGAGGCTTCCCCGCCGGCCTCGGGGGCCTTGAAGCGGCCCACGAGAAAGACCGCCTTCGCCGTGCGGCTCGCGGGGACGTCGAGGAAGGCGGCCAGCTCGGCGATCGTCGCCGCCCCCGGGGTGGCCACCCTCTCCAGGGGCGCCGGCTCCTCGGCGGCCGCCTCCGCCTTGGCGAAGCGGGCGACCTCGGTGTTGGCCGCGTACCCGCAGGCGTCGCACAGGGCCAGGGTGTTCTCCCCCACCTCGTTGAGGTACATGAACTCGTGGGCCGCGGAGCCGCCCATCATGCCCACGTCGGAGCGCACCGCCCGCACCGGCAGCCCGCAGCGGCGGAAGATGTCGAAGTAGGCCTGGTAGTGGGCCCGGTACTGGGCCTCCAGCCCCTCCTGGGCGGCGTCGAGGGAGTACGAGTCCTTCATGGTGAACTCGCGCACCCGCAGCAGGCCGGAGGTAGGCCGCGCCTCGTCGCGCCACTTGGTCTGGAAGTGGTAGACCATGGCGGGCAGCTGCCGGTACGAGCGGATCTCGCGGCTGGCCAGGTCGGCGACGATCTCCTCGTGGGTGGTGGCCAGCACCATGTCGCGGCCGTGGCGGTCGTGGAAGCGGGTGAGGGACTCGTCGTACTCCTCGTAGCGGCCCGAGGCCTTCCAGACGTCGGCGGCGTGGACCACGGGCATCTTGATCTCCTGGCCACCGATGGCGTCCATCGCGCCGCGGATGATCCCCTCGATCTTGCCCAGGGCCCTGTGGGCCAGGGGCAGGTAGCTGAAGATGCCGCTGGCGAGCTGGCGGATGTACCCCGCCCGCAGCAGCAGGACGTGGCTGGCCACCTGGGCGTCGGCCGGGGCCTCGCGCAGGGTCTGGCTGAAGAGACGGGTCATGCGCATCGGTATCGGATCTCCTTCAGGTTCGGGCCGCCTCGTGCTTCACCAGCGAGCCCATGGCCCGGTACATCACCCACAGGGACAGGCACACCCAGGCGCCGGCGATGGGGTAGGCCAGCCACGGCAGGCCGAGGTAGGAGGCCAGGATGCCGGCGTCGGTGCGCTCGGCGAAGAGCCACAGGTCGGTGCGGAAGTCGTGGAGGCTGTATAGGCAGAGCATCACCCCCAGCCACACGGCGCCCGCCGCCCCGGCCCGGGCCGAGTACACGGCCGTGCACATGATCGCCAGACCGCCGCCGAGGCCGAGGCCGAAGTCGAGGCCGCCCGCGGGGGTGAAGGCCAGGGTCAAGCCGAGGGTCGCGGCGCCGACGAGGAGCAGGGCCAGCCGCTGCAGTTGCGGCAGCACCCCCGACCAGATCAGGCCGGCGCCGAGCAGGGCGGAGCCCACGTACCCGGCCGACACGATGAGAATCGGCCAGCCTCCCCGGGAGAGGGTGTAGCCGTGCTCGGCCCAGGCGGTGCGCATCTCCAGGACCTCCCCTCCCGTGACCAGGGCGGCGGCGGCGTGGCACATCTCGTGGACCATGACGACGAAGACGCGGAAGGGCTTGATCCAGACGGTATCCCACAGCAGCAGGGCGGCAGCGGCACAGGCGAGGTGAAAGCGGAAACGCCACAGGATCCGGGCCTGGCGGTGCAGCCCCTTCCACACGGAGGCTATTCCGGCGCCCGCGAGGCGATGCGGCCGGCGATGAGGGCCACCGCCTCGTCCACCGCCATGGGATCGAGGTTCTCGCCGCTGCGCAGACGCACGGCCGCCTTCCCGTCCTCGACCTCGCGGTCGCCGAGGATCAGCATGTGCGGGACCTTCTGCTTCTGGGCGGCGCGGATGCGGTAGTTCAGGCTCTGGTCGGCCTGCAGCTCGACACGAACGCCGGCTACAGTCAGGGCCTGGCGGACCGTTTCCGCGTACTCCCCGTGGCGCTCGGCGATGGGCAGGACCACCGCCTGCACCGGCGCCAGCCACGTGGGGAAGGCGCCGGCGTAGTGCTCGATCAGGAAGCCGATGGTGCGCTCGTGGGTCCCCAGCGGCGCCCGGTGGATGCAGATCGGCGTCTCCTCCGTGCCCTCGGCACTGGTGTAGACGAGACCGTAGCGGTCCGGCACCGCGAAGTCGACCTGGTTGGTGGCGATCGAGAACTCGCGGCCGATGGCGCTCCACACCTCGACGTCGATCTTGGGGCCGTAGAAGGCCGCCTCCCCGGCGACCTCGACGTGGTTGATGCCGCCCTTGGCCAGGGCGCGCCGCACCCTCTCCTCGGTCTCGAGCCACAGCTCCGGCTCGTCGACGTACTTCTTTCCGAGGTCCGCCGGGTCGTGGGTGCTGAGGCGCATGACGTACTTGTCGATGCCGAAGAGGTCGAAGTAGCCGAGGTACATGCGGCAGACGGCGAGGAACTCCTCCTCGAACTGATCCAGCGTGCAGTAGATGTGGGCGTCGTTCATCTGCATCGAGCGCACCCGCATCAGGCCGAAGAGCTCCCCCGACTGCTCGTAGCGGTAGCAGGTCCCGTACTCGGCCAGGCGCAGCGGCAGGTCGCGGTAGCTGCGCGGCTGCGAGGCGAACACCTTGTGGTGGTGGGGGCAGTTCATCGGCTTGAGGTAGTACTTCACCCCCTCCATCTCCATGGGCGGGAACATCGACTCGGTGTAGTAGGGCAGGTGGCCGCTGCGCACGAACATCGAGTCCTTGCAGATGTGGGGGGTGCGCACCTGCAGGTACCCCGCATCGCGCTCGGTCTCCTTTGCCAGCCGTTCCAGCTCCTCGATGAGGACCGTCCCCTTCGGCTGCCACAGGGGCAGGCCGGGACCGACCTCGTCATCGAAGAAGAACAGCTCCAGCTCTCTCCCGAGGCGGCGGTGGTCCCGCTTCTTCGCCTCCTCGAGCATGCGCAGGTGGCCGTCGAGGGCCTCGCGGCCGGCGAAGGCGGTGCCGTAGATGCGCTGCAGCATCTTGTTGCCCTCGTCGCCGCGCCAGTAGGCGCCGGCCACGCTGAGCAGCTTGTAGTGGCGGACCTGCCCCGTGCTCAGCACGTGGGGTCCGCGGCAGAGGTCGACGAAGTCGCCGTCGCGGTAGAAGGTGAGGGACTCGCCGTCCTCCAGCTCGTCGAGGATCTCCAGCTTGTAGGGCTCGTCCCGCAGGCGCAGGAGAGCCTCGTCGCGGCTCACCTCCTCGCGCTCGAAGCGGTGGTTCTGGCGGACCACCCGCTTCATCTCCTTCTCGATGCGCGTCAGGTCCTCGGTGCTGAAGGGCTCGGGCACGTCGAAGTCGTAGTAGAACCCGTCGTCGATCGCCGGTCCGATGGCCAGCCGCGCCTCGGGGAAGAGGCGCCGCACCGCCTGGGCCATCACGTGGGACAGGCTGTGGCGGTAGACCCACGCCGCCTCGTCGGCCTCCCAGGGGACCAGCTCGACCTCGGCGGACGGCTCCAGGGGCGTGTGGAAGTCGACCCACTCGCCGTCGCGGCGGGCGGCGACGAACTCCCGCAGCAGCTTGCGGTCGTGCGCGAGGAGGATCTCCTTGAGGTTGCCGCCCCCCTCGTGCTCCAGCACCTCCTGTTCGCGGATCCGGATCTTCACACCTGGCTCCTGTGGGTCATGAGAAAAGCCCGCTGTCGATCGGTCTCGACAGCGGGCTCTCTCGGAAAATCTTCGGTCGGGAATCGCTTATCCCGGTGGGGCCGCCGTCGAATGTCGGTCACGGGTACCCGTGACGGGTGTGGTCGTCCCGGGGGTGGTGGTCTCGCGGCGCGATGCTTCGTCCGCCGTCGTCTTCTCCCGGGACATGCAGGTGGCTCCTTCGGTCATGGCTGCGATGCGATCTAGTATGCCGCCCCTGCCGGGGAATGTCAAACACTCACTCCACGACAAGGACCGGGTCGCCGAGCCGGATGAGGCCGCTGCGCTCCACCGGGCCGAAGACGCCGCCGCGCATCTGGAGTCTCAGCGCTTCCTGCAGACCGGCGCGCTGCAGGTCCATCCCTTCGCAGGGCACCGTCTCGCCGCGCACGACCACCTCGGCGGCGCCGATGCGCAGCCGGCGGCCGACGAGGGAGCCCAGGTCGAGGCCGCGGACCACGAGGTTGGCGCGCCTCGCCCGCGGCGGCAGGCCGGCGCCCATCAGGGCCATCGCCTGCTCCCAGGCCTCGATGGAGAGCAGGGTGACGGCGCGCGACGGGTTGCGGCGGTGATCCCCCGCCAGCCCGACGCCAGCGACGGCGACCGCCTCCCCGCACTCCCGGGCCGGCCCCCGGCGCTCGGGGTAGACGAGGATCTCCTCCACCCGGCCCTCCGGGGGCGGTCCGCTCACAGGGGGCAGACCAGGGCGCTGTCGAGGAGCTTCTGGTTGTCCGAGTAGTCCATGGGCACCTCCACCAGGTGGACGCCCGGGGTGTCCAGGCAGGAGGCGAGGGTGGGGACCAGGTCCTCGGAGCGCTCGACCCGGTGGCCCCGGGCGCCGTAGGCCTCGGCGTAGCGCACGAAGTCGGGGTTGCCGAGATCGAGGCCGTAGTCGGGGAACCCGGCGTGCTCCTGCTTCCACTTGATCATGCCGTAGGCGTCGTCGCGCAGGATCAGGCAGACCAGGTCCATGCCCAGGCGCACGGCGGTCTCCAACTCCTGGGAGTTCATCATGAAGCCGCCGTCGCCGCAGATGGCCATCACCTTCTCGCCGGGGCTGCACAGGCGCGCCGCCATGGCCGACGGCAGGCCGGCGCCCATGGTGGCCAGGGCGTTGTCGAGGAGCACCGTGTTCGGCGCCTGAGCGTCGTAGTTGAGGGCGAACCAGATCTTGTAGACGCCGTTGTCGAGGGCGATGATGCCGGTCTCGGGCATGACCTCGCGAACGCAGCGCACGAGGCGCTGGGGCTTGACGGGGAAGCCGGTGTCGTCTTCGCCCTCGCGGGCGCGCTCGGCCACCCACTGCCTGACCCGCAGGAAGTAGTCGAACTCCCAGTGGTCCTGGGGCTCCACCTTCCGCAGGATCTGCCACAGGCTGTTGCCGATGTCGCCGACCACCTCCAGCTGCGGGAAGTAGACCGGGTCGACCTGGGCGGAGAAGAAGTTGACGTGGACCACCTCGAAGCCGTCGTGGTCCATGAAGAAGGGCGGCTTCTCGACCACGTCGTGACCGATGTTGAGGATCAGGTCGGCGCGCTCCACGGCGCAGTGCAGGTAGTCGTTCTCCGAGAGGGCGGCATTGCCCATGTAGAGGGGGTGGCCCTCGTCGATGACGCCCTTGCCCATCTGGGTGGTGAGGTAGGGGATGCCGGTCTTGTCGACGAACTCCCGGAGCATGCGCGAGGTGCGCTTGCGGTTGGCCGCGGCGCCGACGAGCAGCAGCGGCCGGCGGGCGCCCTCGATCTTGTCCACCGCCCGGAAGATCGCCTTCTCCTCGGCCACCGGCCGGCGCACCCGGTCCTTCGGGAAGAGGCGGGTCTCCTGCACCTCCTCGGCGGCCACGTCCTCGGGCAGCTCCAGGTGCACGGCGCCGGGGCGCTCCTCCTCGGCCACCCGGAAGGCCTCGCGCACGCGGGAGGCGATGTTCTCGCCGCTGACGATCTGGTGGGTGTACTTGGTGAGGGGCCGCATCATCTCGACGACATCGAGGATCTGGAAGAGGCCCTGCTTGCTCGTCTTGATCGGCTTCTGGCCGGTGATCATCAGCATCGGCATGCCCCCGAGCTGGGCGTAGCCGGCGGCGGTGACCAGGTTCGTGGCGCCGGGTCCGAGGGTCGACAGGCAGACGCCGGCCCGGCCCTGCAGCCGTCCGTAGGTGGCGGCCATGAAGCCGGCGGCCTGCTCGTGGCGCGTCAGCACCAGGCGGATGCTGGAGCCGCGCAGCGAGTCGAGGAGATCGAGGTTCTCCTCGCCGGGAATGCCGAAGATGTACTCCACCCCCTCCGCTTCGAGGGCCTTGACGAACAGATCGGATGCCTTCATGCCTCTCCTTGGATTCGCTGATTCGGCGGGGCGACCGCTTCACCTCACCAGCCGACGATCCCGTCCTCGATCCGCGCCAGCGCTCCCAGGAGCTGCCGCGCCCGGGGCGGGGACAGGCCGGCCTCGCCGGCGGCCTTGCGCAACAGCTCGTCGGAGGTCGTCTCCCGCCGCTCCTCGAAGATCCTGCGGCTGCGCGAGCCGAGGTCCTCCACGAAGGCCCGCACGGCTCCGGCCTCCAGATCGAGGCTCTCGGCGGCCCGGGCGTACCAGGCCAGGGCCTCCTCGTCCCCCCGGCCTTCCAGGTTCCTCAACAGGTCCACCAGGAACCGCCGCGCCTCGATGCGGCCGCCGCCGGCGGCGTCGGCCATGTCGACGACGAGGATGTCGACGCGGACGCTGAGCTTGCCGACGACGATGCGCCGCAGGTGCCGGCGCAGGACCGTGTAGTAGGAGTCGACCTGGGCCTCCGAGAGGCCGGGGCTGCGCTCCAGCCGGCGGATCCAGTCCGGCGCCCGGGAGGCGGCCCGGCGGGCCAGGAGCTGGCGGTTCAGGCGCGCCCGCAGCGACACCTGTCCGCCGTCCTGGCCGCCGGCGGGGGCGACGGTCCCGCCGGCGCTCGGGGGCGCGGCGCCCCGGCGCCGGAGGCTGCCGGGGGCCGGGGGCCGTGGCCGCCGCGGCGCCCTGAGAGGATGCGGCCGCAGACCGGGACCGGGTGGAGGGCGCCGCCGGGGGGGGTGTGGCCGCCGCCGTGCCGGCCGCCGCCGCATCCTCCGCTTCGATCCGCCGCGAGCGTTCGATCGCCTGCCGCACCCGCGGGTCGAGGCCTGCCTCGGCGGCGACCGCCACCGGTCTCTTCATGACCTTGTCCTCGGGAGTCGGACGCGGGCGCAGGCCCTCCGGACGGCCGCGCAGCACCAGCGGCCCCTGCCACCAGATCCAGCGGTCCCGGCCGCTGCCGATCTTGGCGCCCACCGCCCGGCCCGGCTGGTCGGCGTCGACGAACAGGAAGAGGGCGTCGAACTCGTCCCCGGGCTGCGGCCAGGCCCCGAGCCAGGTCCAGGGGATGGCCATCTCGAAGGTGCGCGCCCGGCCGCGGACCCGGGAGGCGACCTCCACCGGCGGGCGTTCCACCGGCGCCCGGCGCTGGCGCCCGCCCCACCAGTACGGGAGGGAGCCGCCGTCGCCGCCGCCGGGAGGGGCGAACCACAGGTTGTAGCCGGCGTCGGCCCCGGGCTCGCGCACGAAGAGCTTCATGTGGTCGTAGTAGAACATGCGGTCCTTGCGCTCGCCGGCGGGCCCGTGCCACTCGCGCTCGGCGGGCGGGACCCGGCCGGCGTCGAGGGTGTCGTCGTGGACCGCCGCGGCCACGTAGAGGTGGCGGGCGTCCCACTGCACGAGAACCACCGCCTCGTGGTCGAGAGCGTCGGCGAATACGCCGCGCAGCCCGACCCCGTCGGCGGCGGGCTCGACCGGGATCCAGGCGGCCTCCCCCCACTCGCGCAGGTCGCCGTCGAGGGCGACGGGACGCGACGGCAGCGGCACATCGACGGCCGTTGCCGGGGCCGCCAGCAGCAGCGCGAGGAGGGCGGCGGAGCGGTTCAGCCCGAGGCCTCCCGTCTGCGGGAGACGGCCCAGACCGCGTCGGGGTCGGCCATCTCCACCCGGTGCACGCCCTCGGGGAACCGGGACTGCAGGTTCGCGTAGCTGTGCTGCATCTCTTCGTCCGGGTAGACCCACTCGTGCAGGTAGTGGACGGAGGAGATCCGCGCCTGCAGCAGCTCCTTGGTGCAGCCGAAGCAGGGGCGCATCGTCGAGTAGAGGACGGCGCCCTCGGTGGCGATGCCGAAGCGCGCCGCCGCGAGCAGGGCGTTCTGCTCGGCGTGGACGCAGATGCAGATGTCGTAGGCCCGGCCCGAGACGAAGCGCTGGCGGTCGGCGCAGCGGACGCACCCCCCCTCGGTGCAGTTGGTCATGTTGGCCGGGGTGCCGTTGTACCCGGTGGAGATGATGCGGTCCTCGAGCACCAGGACCGCCCCGATGCGGTTGCCGAGGCAGTCGGCGCGGGCCCTCACGGCCATGGCGATGCCCATGTAGTAGGCGGCGCGCTCCGGCCGGGCGTGGTCGCTCACCGGCCCGTCTCCGTCGTCATTTGCCGCGGCTCCGGTCCGGTCGGATACTTAGCTCCATCCTCTTTCACCTTCTCCTTCCCGCTCGAAGGAGGTGCCGTTGAACCCTCGCGAACAGCGGATCATGGCCGCCATCGGAGCGGTCGCCGCCATCTACTTCTTCGGATTCAACTCCGTCTACCTGTTCCTCATCGCCGGCGTCATCTACTACATCCTGCGCAACCGCACCTGACGGCGGTCACCCGGCGCCGTGCACATCCCGGACCTCGCCCCGCCGACGCGCCTCCAGGTGCCGGCGGATGCTCGTCAGCCGTTTCCCTCCCAACCCCTTCACCCCGTCCAGTCCGCCCGCCTCCAGCCGCCGTTCCAGGGCCTCGAGCCCGTCGATGCCCAGCTCCAGGAAGAGGGTGCGGGCCATCTTGGCGCCGAGACCGGGGATGTCGCGCAGCTCGAGGACCGACTCGGGCACCCGCCGCTTCCAGTCCTCCCACTTGCCGCAGGTCCCGGTGTCGACCAGCTCGGTGAGCAGCGCCTGGATGGTGGGACCCACGCTCGGCAGCTCCTTCAGCCGGCCCTCGTGCCTCAGCCTCTCCAGCGACTCGGGCCAGCGGCTGACGGTGTACGACAGCCGCTTGTAGACCGTGGCGTGCGACTCCTCGTAGCCGCCGATGACGAGGTAGTCGGCCAGGCGTGAGAGCCGGTCGCCGATCCGCTCGTTCCGCTCCCAGCGGGTGCGCCCCTTGCCGTCGGTGCGCGAACGGTCCGACGCCTCGACGCTCACCGCCCTGCCTCCAGAAGCACCCGCCTGCCGGTCGTGTCCGCCATCGTCGTCACCGATTCGAGAAGATACGCACTGCGGGACGGGACGTGATACCCGCACCCGGCTCCGGCCACCGGAGCGCGCCGGCCCTCCTGCTGTGGACGGCGGCGGCGCTGATCACGGCCACCGAAGCCTGGTCCCAGGACGGGCTCCAGAACCGGGTGGCCAACACCAGCCTCCTCGTCGACCTGGCCGCCGGGCCGCCTCCCTCCACGATCTCCGCCACCGGCCTGTACAGCGACATCGAGTCCCGGACCCCGTCGCCGGGACTGGTCCCGTTCTCGGTCAACTCGCCCCTGTGGTCGGACGGGGCCCACAAGGTCCGCTACCTCGCCCTGCCGGGCCTGTCGCAGATCGAGTTCTCCCGCGGCGGCCCCTGGCGGTTCCCGCCCAACACGGTGCTGGTGAAGAGCTTCTACCTCGACATGGTGCGGGGCGACCCCTCGTCGCGGCGGATCATCGAGACGAGGCTGCTGATCCGGGCTGGCGACAGCGAGCGCTGGGAGGGCTTCAGCTACCGCTGGAACGAGGCCGGCACCGACGCCGAGCTGCTGATCCCGGGGGGCACCGCGCGCTACGAGATCGTCGATGCAGCGGCCCCCGGCGGCCGCGCCCACGTGGACTACCGCTTCCCCGCCTCGGAGGACTGCAGCCGCTGCCACACCGCCCAGGTGGGACAGGTGCTCGGCGTGAGGACCGCCCAGCTCAACGGCTTCCACGACTACGGCGGCGTCTCCGCCCACCAGCTGGAGACCTGGAACCGCCTCGGCCTGTTCACCGAGGACATCGGCGGTGGCTTCGAGGAGCTCCCGCGGTGGGAGGACCCCGCCGACGGCTCGGCCTCGCTGTCCGGGCGGGCGCGGTCCTACCTGGCGGCCAACTGCGCCAACTGCCATCGGCCCGGCGGCCTGCGGCGCACCGAGATCGACCTGCGCTACGAGACGGAACTGGAGGCCGCCGGCATCGTGGACGTTCCCCCCAACCTCGGCGTGGACGGCTTCGACCGGCGCATCCTCTTGCCCGGCGACGGGGGGAACTCCGTCCTCGTCCTGCGCATGCTGGCCCTCGACGACCGGCGCATGCCGCCCCTGGCCTCGGGGGTCATCGACGAGGAAGGGGTGCGGATCGTCTCGCGCTGGATCGACGCTCTCGGCGAGCCGACGGCCGTCTCCGGCCCCCTGCCCTCCCCCAAGGCCCCGACCCTGCTGAGGGGTTGGCCCAACCCCTTCAACGCCTCCACCACGATCGCCTGGTCCCTGGCGCAGGGAGGGCGGGTCGACCTCGCCGTCCACGATGTCGCCGGCCGGCGGGTCCGCACCCTGGTCTCGTCCCGGCTCGCGGCGGGAGAGCACCAGGCCCGCTGGGACGGCCGCGACGACAGCGGCGCGCCGGCGGCCAGCGGCGTCTACCTGGCGCGCGTGCGGACGACGGCCGAAACGCGCACCTTCAAGCTGACCCTGCTTCGATGACGCGCCCCCGCGAAAGGAAGCCGATGCACCCTCTCGCCCTCTCCCTCCTGACGGCCGCCGTCTTCCTCGCCGGCCCCGCCAGCGCCCAGTTCGAGATCGGCGGCGACCCGCGCGTGAACCCGGAGGACTTCACCATCACCACCTACGCCGGCGGCCTCAACTTCCCCGTGGGCATGGCCGAGCTGGACGACGGCTCGATCCTCACCGCCGTGGCCAACGGCCCCACCCTCTTCGGCAGCGCCTCGGGGAGCCTCCTGCGCCTCGTCGACGACGACGGCGACGCCATCGCCGACCGCTGGATCCGGCTCGAGGAGGAGCTGGCCGTGGGCGGTCCCACGGCCCTCGACCGGGCCGGCGAGCTGCTCTTCGTCACCGGCCAGGGGCAGCCGATCCTCATCCTTCACATGGGTCCGGAGCCCGACTACGAGATCACCCAGGTGGGCCGCATCGACCTCAACGACGCCTCCCTGCTGCACCCCAACTCCGCCCTGGCGGCGCGGCAGGTGGACGGCGTCTACGAGCTGTTCTTCCCCCTCGGCTCGGCGGTGAACTTCGCGAAGACCACCCAGACCCGGCCCCTCGTCAGCGACTTCGGCCTCGCCGCCGACCTGGCCTGCGACGCCATCCACCGCCTCACCTTCCGCTTCGACGGCGGGACGATCACCGAGGCGGAGGTGATCCAGATCGCCACCGGCCTGCGCTCGGCCTCGGGGCTCGCCTTCCACCCCGAGACGGGGGATCTCTACTTCGAGGACAACGGCATCGACGGGCTGCAGAACGCCATCGAGGCCCACAGCGCCGACGAGATCAACATGATCCCCAACGACGAGCTCGGCGGCGAGATCGAGGACTTCGGCTTCCCCGACCACTACATCGCCTACCGCACCGGCGAGTTCGTCGGCGGCGGCGCCATCCCGCCGCTGGTCGCCTTCCTGCCCCTGCCCGACCCGGCCACCGGCTCCGAGGCCGAGGGCCCCAACGAGATCGCCTTCGCCCCGCCCGGGTTCCCGCCGGGGCTCAACAACGGCCTCTTCGTCGGCTTCCACGGCCAGTTCTTCCTCGGCGGCCGCGCCAACGAGGAGAACCCCCTGGTCTACGTCGACCTCGAGACGCGGGAGTACTTCCACTTCATCAGCAACGAGGAGCCCGCCGTGGGCCACCTCGACGGGCTGCTCTCCTCGGGCGACCGGCTCTACGTCTCCGACATCGCCAACCGCGGCGGCCTCGGCTACGATGACCGCAACTCCGGGGCGATCTACGTGATCCGCTACACCGGCCCCGACCTCACCGCCGTCAGCGAGCTCTCCGTCTCCCGGCCCGAGGGGTTCTCCCTGGACCGGGCCTTCCCCAACCCCTTCAACCCCTCCACGACGATCCGCTTCACCGTGCCCGAGGGGGCGCGCCAGGCGGCGCGGCTGGACGTCCACGACCTGACGGGCCGCCGGGTGCGGCGCCTCTTCGACGAGGTGGTGAGCGGCGGCGCCCGGGCCGTCGCCTGGGACGGCCGCGACGACGCCGGGCGTCCGGCGGCCAGCGGCACCTACGTGTACCGCCTCGTCTGCGGCGACAGGTTCACCGCCGCGGGACGGGTGACCCTGCTCAAGTGAGGATGCCATGAGGCCGGAGCTGCTCTCTCTCACCCGGGTCTGGGACCGGGCCCCCCACAGCGCCTTCACCGACCTGCTGCGCCACCGCGGCCGCTGGTGGTGCACCTTCCGCGAGGCCGACGATCACGGCCCCAGCCTCGGCACCCTGCGGGTCCTCTCCTCGACCGACGGCGCGGGCTGGACCAGCGCCGCCGAAATCGCCGAGGCCGGCGTCGACCTGCGCGACCCCAAGCTCTCGGTGACGCCCGGCGGCCGCATGATGCTGCTCACCTGCGCCTGCGTCTACGACGAGGGCAACGAGTATCAAACGCGCTCGCCGAGGGTGTGCTTCTCCGACGACGGGGAGAGCTGGACGACGCCGGCCCGCTTTCTGGCCGAGGACCACTGGCTGTGGCGCGTGACCTGGCACGGGGAGGTCGGCTACGGCGTCTCCAAGCTGGGCGAGGGCGACCACCCGCGCCGGGGGTTCCTCTACCGCACGCGGGACGGCCTGGAGTGGGAGTGGCTCACCGAGTTCCTCCTGCCCCGGGAGACGTGGACGGCGAGCGAGACGACGGTGCGGATCCTGCCCGACGAGCGCATGGTGGCCCTGGTGCGGCCCAACTGGATCGGCGTGAGCGAGCCGCCGTACCGGGACTTCGGGTGGACCGAGCTGGAGGAGCGCATGGGGGGGCCGAACTTCCTGGTCCTGCCCGGCGGCGCCATGTGGGCCTGCGCCCGGGGACGGCACCTCGACGGCGGCGCCGCCACCGTCCTGTCACGGATGACGCCGACGGAGTACGAGCCCGTCATGCGGCTGCCGAGCGGCGGCGACTGCTCCTACCCGGGCATGGTCTGGCACGACGGCCTGCTGTGGATGAGCTACTACTCCTCCCACGAGGGCAAGGCCTGCATCTACCTGGCGAGGCTCCGCCTGCCCTGAGGGATCGGCGCCCGGCGCGGTTCCCCCCGCCTCAGGAGTCCGCGTCGAGCATGGCCTGCACCTCCCCGGCGACGCCGTCCACCACGGCCTTCATGATCGCCTGGCCCTTCTCGAGGCTGGCCTTCTTCGCGTTCGCGTAGTTGACGCCGCCGACGCGGACCCGCTGCGGGAAGCGCGCCAGGGCGAAGGAGGTCTCGAACTCGCCGGCGTGGCCCGCGGAGCGCTCCAGCTCGAGGTTGGCCTCGTACCACTCCTGGCTCACCGTCTCCCAGTAGGTCACGTAGCGCACGCCCATGGCGTCGAGCCGGGCCAGGCCCTCGGGGGCCTTGGTCTCCATGTTCTTCCTCTTGTTGCCGCCGTGGCCGTTGACCACCATCACCTTGTTCACGCCGAGGCGCATGAGGCTGTCGCAGACGTCGTGGACCGTCTCCATATGGACCTCGGCGCGCACCGTGAGGGCCCCGCCCCGGGCCATGTGGTGCTCGGAGACGGTCATGGGGATGGTGGGGGCCACGATCACCCGCGGCCAGAACCGCAGGGCCGCGCGGCGGACGATCTCGGTGACCGACGCCGTGTCGTGGATCATGGCCAGGTGGTCCTGGTGCTGCTCGGTGGCGCCCGTGGGCACGATGCCGGCCTCGATCGTGCCGTCGGCCACGGCGTCGTTGAACTCCTTCCGCGTCAGCTCCCCGAAGTGGACGTTGCCCGGTCGCATCGACTCTCTCCTGTGACTACGATTTGAACCGCCGAGTGCAAGTATAGCCCTTCGCCCCCACCCGATCAGGAGACCGGACATGTACTCCACCGCCCTCGTCATGCGCCTGCGCCCCGGCGGTTACGCCGGCTACAAGAAAGCCCACGACGAGCTCTGGCCCGAGATCAACCGCTCCATGGCCGACCACGGCGTCAGCATGGGCATCTACCGCCACGGCGACCTGCTCTTCCTCTTCGCCTGCGCCCCCACCGAGGCCGACTGGGAGGCGAGCCGGGAGTACCCGATCCTGGAGGAGTGGACCAAGTACATGCGCGAGTACCTCGACGACGGCGACGACGGGGAGCTGTTCTTCGAGCCCCTCGAGGAGGCCTTCGTCTTCGGCCTCTTCGACGTGGAGGGAATGCACCGATGAAGACCCGGGAGCTGGTCGTCGTCGAGCCCGGGCGGATCGAGCTGCAGGAGGCGGACCTCGACGAGGCGCTGGCCCCTCACGAGATCCTGGTGGAGACGGAGCACTCCATCGTCTCCGCCGGCACCGAGGGCGCCGGGTTCACCGGCCTGGTGAGGCAGATGCCCTTCGGCGACGCCGGCCGCTACCCCCGCGGCACCGGCTACGGCAACCTCGGCCGCGTCCTCGCCGCCGGCTCACCCGACCTCGGCTGCGCCCCCGGGGACCGGGTCCTCACCTTCGCCCGCCACGCCTCGCACGCCAAAGCCGACGCCGGCCGCTTCGCCCTGCCCGTGCCGTCCGGACCGCCGGGGGAGCACCTCGTCTTCGCGCGCATGGCCGGCGTGTCGATCTCGGCCCTGCGCTCCTCCTCCGTGCAGCCGGGAGACGCGGTCCTCGTCATCGGCATGGGCCTGGTGGGCAACCTCGCCGCCCAGCTCTTCCGTATGGCCGGCGCCGAAGTGGCCGTGGCGGATCTGTCCGGCCTGCGGCTCCAGCGCGCCCGCCAGTGCGGCATCGAGCGCGTCATCCACCCGCCCGGCGAGGACCTGGTGGAGGCGGTGAAGGAGTGGACCGGCGGCGAGGGGGCGCGCATCACCGTGGAGGCCATCGGCATCAGCGAGGTCATCGCCCGGGCCGTGGACTGCACCGCCCGCCACGGCGAGGTGATCCTCCTCGGCAGCCCGCGGGCCCCGGCCTCCTTCGACGCCACCCCCATGCTCCTGCGCATCCACCTGGAGGCGATCCGCATGATCGGCGCCCTGGAGTGGCGCTGGCCGCAGCACCCCACCGAGCGCACCCGCGACCTGGACAGCAACTACCGCCAGCTGGCCGACTGGATCGCCGCGGGCCGGCTGCGGGTGGAGCCGCTGCTGACGCACCTGGTCTCGCCGGCGGAGTGCCAGCGCATGTACGACGGGCTCGCCCACCGGCGGGAGGAGTACCTGGGGGTGGTGTTCGACTGGGGGATGTAGGGGTGCGGTCCGGGAATCCCCTCGGACAACCGCCGAGCTTTGCATAGTGATACCTCCCTTGGTACCATTCAACCGTCATGCGAACCAAGCACCGGCGCACTCTGGAGGGTGTGCTCAAGACGCCGACGCCGGCAGGTATCCGATGGACGGACATCATTGCCATGCTGGGAGCAGCAGGCGTGGAGGTATCCCAGCGTTCGGGATCGCGCATACTGCTGAAGAAGGGAGCGGAACGAATGGTGGTTCACCGGCCCCATCCAGAGCCAGAGACAGGGAGAGCGACTGTACGCGCCATTGCCGGGTTCCTAAGAGCCGCAGGAGTCAAACCATGATGAAGTACAAGGGATATACCGCCGAGGTCGAGTTCGACGACTCCGTGGGGCGTCTCCACGGACGGGTCGTAAACAGCGGACCCTATCCGATTGCCACTTTTGAGGCAACCGATGTCGAGGGGATTCGGCGCGAGTTCCACCACTCCATTGACGAGTACCTCCAGTCCTGTGAAGAAGACGGCGTGGAGCCTCGGAAGCCTTTCTCAGGCAAGCTCAACCTGCGGCTGGGGCCAGACTTGCATCAGCGCGTTGCACGCTCGGCGGCGGAGAGCGGTCTGAGCCTGAACAGTTGGATCACCCAAGCCCTTGAGAAGAGCCTGTGAGAGCAATGCCCGCCAAGTTTGAGCCAGGATCCCCTCGACGCCGGGTCACCACGTCCCCCCGCGCATATGCTGCACAACATCGTCTCTGCCGTCTATCGGGGCGGCTACCTGGTCGAGCTGGAGTTCGACGACGGCCAGAGCGGAACCGTTGACTTCGCAGGGTACCTGTAGAGGCGGGGCGTATTCGAGCGTTTCCGGGATCTCGAGTTCTTCCGGAGCTTCACCATCAACAAGGAACTCGGAATTCTGACGTGGGGCGGCGGGATCGAGATTGCACCCGAAACTCTGTATGCTGCGGCTACGGGGACGGATCTTCCGGCCTGGATGACTCCGGATAGATCGCCAGCCGGTCCAACCGGCTGTGAGACGGAAATGCCGGACTGAAGGAACGGAAGGCGCGCCTCGATACCGACGTGCCGCGGTAGCCTCAGGCTGCGGCGATTAGACCCCCAAGCCTCTCAAACATCCGCTCGCAGTGAGCGCACCGCGTCCTCACCTTGCTGGCATCCATCCGTTTCAGAAGTTCGCTCGCATGCTGGATCTTGTGGTAGCGCCCCTTCTGCGTGTCTCTGGTCGCCCCGTCGAGAGACCGCACGATGTCGGCCTTGGGTACGGTCTGGAGGTTCATCGCCTTCGGTAGCTGGTTCACCCGGAATCCTTGTCCGTAGTACGCCGCGAGGGCCGCCAAGTCGGCCACGATCCAGGCTTCCATGGCCTGCACCATTAGGTGAACCCGGTCCTCCTCGGCAAAGCCCAGATCCCAATGGTCCCGGCCTTCCAGGTAGTCTCGGGGTGATTGGTCAACCGGTCCCTCGGCATCGACCAGCAGGACACTCACCGCATTGTCGCCGTTGCTGACGGCATTCCTGAACCCCCGGAATGCCTCGTCGCGGGGGCCGCAACAGACCAGCTTCCAACGCAGCGCCTTGTTTCTGGCGGCTTCCTTGAGGGACTGTAGGAAGGCGTCCATTCCCTGGCGAAGAGCCGCCCGGTTCTCCTTGCCGGTACCCCCTCCTTCCATGTAGATGGCGATACCGCTCACGGGTTGGCGCCAAGCTCCCCCATCCGCCACAGGTCGCCGAGCCGGTATTCGTCCAGCCAGCTCGAGAGTTTCTCCGGATCGAGCCGACGCAGTTCCGTGCCCGCTCCTGGCCGCTCACATGCGACGATGGCGGCCGGATGGTCGGTCAGCGCCGACACGAGGGCGTCGGAGTGCGTCGTGACCACAAGCTGCATCCGCTTGGAAGCATCGACGAGAAGCTCGGCGAGCATGGTCACGGCGTCGGGATGCAATCCAAGCTCAGGCTCCTCCACGCATACCAGGGGTGGCGGCGACGCAGACAGCAGGGTCGCCAACAACGCGATGAAGCGGAGGGTGCCGTCGGATAGCCGGGTTGGGGGGATCGGCGTATGGAACCCGGATTCGTGCAGGTAGAACTGTACTGTGCCCCCCGAGATCGAGGTGGACATGCGCTCGAACCGGGGAAAGAAGCGTCTCAGATACTCGTTGAATACCGGACCGGACTTGTGCTCGATCTGGTTGAGCACCAACGCGAGATTGCTGCAGTCGGGAAGCAGCCATTGCCCCGGAAGATCGGCGCGTTGCGGCTGTCGTATCCCGCCGTAGCGGCCGAAGGTCCATTCCCGGAAGGTCTGAATGAGGTGGAACTTCACGCCGAGCCATGTCAGTTCGGGATAGAGATCCAGGTCCTTGCGCTGCGACAGGACCGACTGTTCCAAGGTGCCTTCGTCCAACTGCAATGTGCGCTCCTGGGCCTCTTCACCGGGTGTCCTCACTCGAATCTTGACCACCCCTTGCTCATGCTTGTAGTAGGTAAGTGGCCCGTCCCCCGGCGGAGCAGCTTCCTCGATCACCTCTTCCTGGATGTGGGCCTTTGGACCCATGATGGTAAAGGACAGACGGTACTTCAACGGCTTGCCGCTGCCATAGTCGATGCTCTCGTATGAACCTGTCTCGACTTCCAATGTCGAAACACGCGGAGACTTCCCGGCACTGCCCTTCCAGAGCCACTCCAGGGCACCGCCCCCGTCCCTGATGGCGGCAGCAAAGTCCGCCGGTGCGGCTTTCAGCAGTTCCAGCACCTCAATGAAGTTGGTCTTTCCCGACGCATTCGGACCGATGAGGACGTTCAGAGGCTGCAGTTCGAAGGACTCCATGTCCGGTGGGAACGACAACAGCCCGCCCGTGCGAAGACGCTTGATGAATTGCATGGCTATTGGCTCCTTTCCCCCTGCAGTAATCTGTCAGGCGTGCAGCGACTACCGCACCACCCCGTCCACCTGCGCCAGGATCTCCTCGACCGCCGGGCGGTCGGAGCTGCTCTCCCCCACGAACCTCCAGACGATGCGGCCTTCGGGCGTGATGATGAAGGCGGAGGGCGCGGCGACTCCGTCGTTCAGGAGGTTGAAGACGCCGTAGTCCTTGGCCACCGCGCCTCCTTCGTCCGAGAGAATGGGGAACCCGGCGCCGCTGAGCTCCGCCATGTTGCGCGCGTCCTCGATATCATCCGTGCTGATCGCCGCGAGCGAAACGTTGCGCTCCACGAAGGCGGGGTGGGACTCTGCCAGCTCACCTAGCTGGGCCTTGCAGAAGCCTCAGAAGAATCCCCGGTAGAACACCAGCACCGCCGCGGAGCGGTCCTCGAGCAGGTCGCCCAGGGAGACGGAGGTCCCGTCCGCCGCCGGCAGGGTGAAGGCGGGCGCCCGCTCGTCGACGGAAACGCCCTTGTCGGAATCCGAACCGCAGCCGGCGAGCACCGCCAGGGCCGCTGCCGCCAGGAGCGGGACCACCGCCCTCGCCCCGCTCCTGGCGAGGACGCCGGTCATCCTCCCTGCGCCTCGTTCAGCACCTCGCGCAGGTGCCGCACGGCGAGGCGGACGCACTCCTCCCAGTCGCAGCTGTTGCGGTCGCCGATCTCGAAGACGAGACCCAGGCTGCTGTTGAACCCGACCTCCTGCAACAGGCGGACAACCCTCGGGTAGTCGATCCACTCCTCGCGGCCGGCGTCGATCTTGTAAATCTTGGCGCGCACGTAGATCGCGTGGGGCGCCGTGGGCCGCAGGTAGTCCTCGTAGAGGTCGACGTCCGGGTCGAACTCGCCCCGCACGTGGGAGCCGATCGCCCCCTTCCACTGCCCCGTGTCCATGAGGAAGCGGAAGTTGGGACGGTCCACGTCGCCGAGGATGCGCAGGGCCTGGTGGGCGGTCATGCAGAAGCTGCTCTCGTCGTGGTTCTGCAGGGCCAGCATCAGGCCGCTCTCGGCGGCGTAGTCGGACAGCTCCTGGAAGCTGGCCACCATGGGCGCCCACAGGCGCTCCTGCTCCTCCACGCTGTCCGGCCACTTGGCGCGGGCGAAGACGCGCAGCATCTGGGCGCCGAGCTGCACCGCCGTGTCCACGTCCTGCCGGCCCTGGGCGAGGCGCTGCTCCTTCTCCTCCACGGGTCCGGCGTAGGAGCCGGAGCCGGCGTAGCCGATGGTCAGGCCCCGGCGCACGCAGTGCCAGCGGATGGCCTTGAGCCGCTCCGGGTCGCGGTCCAGGCCCGACAGGTGGATGTCGATTCCGTCGAGGCCCAGCTCGGCGGCCAGGTCCACGGTCTCGTCGATGGGGGCTCCCGCCCCCTCGCGCGCCATCATGCTCAGTCGAATCACTCGTCCCTCTCCTTTGCGCTTTCGGGTGATATGCACTCCACGGCCAGACGGCAGGCCTCGGCGATGACCTCGGCGCCGTCGGCCTCGTCGCGGGCGGCGGTAGCGAAGCCGGCCGCCACCAGCGGACCCGACGGCAGGAACAGGATACCCACGTCTCCCTTGATCCGTCCGCTGGAACCGTACTTGTGGGCGATGACCACGCCGGGGTCGACGTGGCGGGGCAGCATGCGCCGGTCGCGGCCGCTCTTCAGCAGCTCCACCATCTGCGCCGAGGCCTCCGCGTCGACCACCCGGCCCTGGTGGAGGGCCTTGAGCAGACCCCCCATGTGGGCCGGGGAGGCGACGTTGTTCTCGGGCGCGTCGTGGTAGGGCCAGCTGTCGTAGTCGAGGCCCTCCTCCTGCATGCGCCGCGCCATCTCCCTGTCCGCCTCCGGACTCGGGGTCCGGTCCGCCATGTTCACCATGGCGTAGTGGTAGCGGCTCATGGTGGCGTTGGTGCGCAGGTCCCCGAAGCCGAGGCCCTCCATGGTGCGGTTCACGTTGTCGAGTCCCACCACCCCCATGAGCATGTCGGTGGCGACGTTGTCGCTGACGAAGATCATGAAGCGGCAGTAGTCGAGCAGCGTCAGCTCCGGCTCGTCCAGGGCCAGGCCCAGGCCGCCGGTGCCGTGGGTGCTGATGGGACCGGCCAGCCGGCGGCGCTCGGTCAGGGACAGCTCCCCGGCCGCGGCCTGGCGGAACAACTCGACCATGACCGGCACCTTGCAGACGCTCGCCGTGGGGAAGCGCTGGTCGGCGTTGACCGCCGCCGCCGCGCCCGAGGCAAGGTCCTCCACGTAGAAGCCGAAGCGGCCGTCGAAGTCTGCGGCCAGGGCCTCGATCTCCCGCTGTGGGAGGGCGGTCACGTCGACTTCGGTCCGATGCGGTCCTGCTGCAGGCCGAGGGGCCGCTCCATGTCGCGGTAGCGCATGTACAGCTCGACGCCGCTCAGGCTGCGGGTGAAGGTCGCCCGCGGCTCCAGGCGCCTCACCTCGACCTCGACGAGGTTCTCGCCGCGGCGCACGCTGTCGGCCGGCAGCCGGAAGCGGAACCAGTGGAAGGAGCCGCCCAGGGGGACCTGCAGCTCCATGGCGCCGTAGAGGCGCACCGGGAAGAACAGGGCGCGCTCGTCGGTGATCTCGGCGTCGTCGAGATCCAGGACCTGGCCGTTGAAGCGGATCTCCACGTCGTCCTCGATGCAGAAGAACTGGAAGCGGAGGGTGAGGACCGGCTTGCGCATCTCGCCGTCGGCGCGGGCCCCGTCGACGTCGTCGGCCACGTGGACCGGCGCCCGCAGGACCGCCCCCTCCTCCAGGGTCAGGGGCAGCGCCCGGTGGGGGGTGGTGGTCTCGGCGTCGGCGGCGCCCTCCCGCGGCTGCAGGAAGTAGCGCTTGTCGCGGCGGCCCGTGGTCTCGGGGTAGGCCATCTCGCGCAGGAAGGAGTACTCCTCGTCGGCGAAGGGCCAGGGCATGTACCCGTGGTAGAGGCCGGCCCAGCCCTGGTTGACCAGGGTCTGCTGCAGGGCCCGCCACATCTCGATGTGCATGAAGGGGACGGCCTCGTGGAAGACCCGGCGCGGCGGCCGGTAGTAGGCGGCGGCGCCGGCGGCGTTGGCCGCCTCCGTCATCCACCCAGGCTTCGGCTCGGTGTCGGTGAGGATGCAGCCGTCCTGGCCGACGACATGGTCGACGCTCCCGGCCTCGAGCCAGCCGGCCACGTCGAGACCGGCTGCCCGGTTGACTTCCTCATCCAGATCGACGCGCACCATCAGGGGCAGCCGCTCGCTGCCGTCGGGTGTGGTCTCGTCCATGAGCCGGCGCAGGTCGGCGACGAAGCCGCTCATGATCTCGGCGCCGCGCTCCTCGCCGGTCTTGAAGTACTGGGTGCCGAAGAGGAAGTCGAGCTCGATGCCGTGGGGGCCGTAGTCCTCGAGGATCTCCCGCAGCAGGGCGAGCTTGTAGTCGCGCACCTCGGCGAGGGCGTAGTCGTACCCGAAGAGGTAGCGGCCCTCCTCGCCGATGCTGACCTCGGCGCCCTTCTCCCACTTCAGGCTGCCGCAGCGCTGCGCCCCGGGCGCGTGGGAGTCCTGCATCTTCAGGCTCGGGACGACGCGCACGCCCAGCTCCTTCCCGCGCTCGATGCAGGCCCGCAGCTGGTCCGTGCCCAGGCGCTGCCCTTCCTCGACCATGCGCATGATGCGCCAGTCGATGTACGACTCCCAGGTCTCCTTCCGCTGGCCCACGGAGCGGCCCACCTTGGTGTTGTGGAAGAACACGTCGCCGTAGCCGAGGCCGAGGGCGAGGGTATCGGCCCCGGTGCCGGCCAGCTCGTCCACCGGCCACTGCAGCATGTGCAGGCTCGCCGGCGGCTCGATGCGCTTGGCGTGGTAGTGGTGGGCGTCGTTGTAGTAGATCAGGCGCGGTCGGTGCATGTTGTCTCTCCCTCCGGAAGGTGCGGGTAAGTTGGGTGCCACGGCCCCGGAGAGGCAAACCCGTCCGAGGGCCGGGTCACCCTTGCCTTGGGTGATCCGCGGCGTGCCTCGGCGGCTCCTTGCGCATGGCGTTGCCGTCGGTGATTCCGCAGCCGGCCAGCAGGGTCCGCTGCACGGCCAGGTCGTGATCGGCCCCGTAGTCGGGGTCCTTGTCGCCGCCGATGCAGGCGGCCAGCTCGCGCAGCAGGGTGGGGTCGGTCTCGCCCCGGGCGCGGTCGGCGGTGACCCACTCACCGGCGGGGTAGCCGTCGACGGGGCTCTTCAGGAACAGGCGCAGGCCGTCCGATCCAAGGGGCTCGTGGAGGGCGGTGCCGGCCGTGCCGTGGACCTCGAGGCGGCGGTCCATGCCGATCTGCATCCCCGTGGTGTCCACCGTCCCGAGGCCATCCCGGCACTCGTGGACCACCACGGCGTTGTCGACCTCGGAGCGGTCGCCGTAGTGGCAGGCGAGGGCCGAGTGCACGCGCAGGGGCTCCCCCATCATCGTCACCATCAGGTCGAGGAGATGGCCGGCCATCTCGAAGTAGACGCCGCCGTGGTAGACGGTGAACTCCTCGGCCAGTTGCGGATGCCAGCCCATCGGCTTGGGGATGTGTCCCCGGAACTGGTAGATCTGCCCGAGGGCGCCGGCGGCGGCCAGGCGCAGCAGCTCGCGGATGGCGGCGTTGTAGCGCCACATGTAGGCCAGGTGCAGCTGCAGGCCGCTCCGACTCGCCAGGTCCTGGAGGCGCGAGAATTGCGCCAGGTCCACGCCCGCCGGCTTCTCCAGGAGGACGTGCTTCCCCGCCTCCAGGGCGGCCTCGGCGTAGTCGAGGTTCTGGTAGACGTGGCCCTCCACCACCACCGCCTCGGCCTCGCTCTCGAGCACGGCCTCCACCGTCGGGAAGACGGCCAGCGGCCCTCCGAGGTCCGCCCAGCGCTCCTGCCTGCGGGCGATGACCTCCTCGTCGGGGTCGTGCATGCCCAGCAGCTCGAACTCCTGCGGGCGGCGGTGGGCCTCCTCCACGTGCATGGAGGCGTGGCTGTGCCAGGCGCCGAGCAGAGCGAACTTGAGTCTCATCCTCCCTCTCCCTTATTCTCCGGCCCCCCTCGAAAAGGAGCCCTCGTGATGACGGATACACCCCTTGGCTGGGGCCTGATCGGCTGCGGCGGCGCCGGCAGCGGCCACGCCCGCGGCGCCGCGGACAACCCCGACGTGGCCGTGCGCGCCTTCTGCGACGTCGATCCCCGCTCCGCCGAGCGGCTCGCCGGGGAGCACGGGGACGCCACGCACACCACCGACCCGGAGCGGCTGCTCTCCGACCCGGGGATCGACATCCTCTCCATCGCCACGGCCCACGACTCCCATGCCGACCTGGCGGTGGCCGCCTTCGAGGCCGGCAAGCACCTCTGGCTCGAGAAGCCGATGGCCATGACCGTGGCCGACTGCCTGCGCATCGAGGCGGCGCGCAAGGCCGCGGACCGGCGCCTGATGCTGAACTTCTCCATCCGCTTCTCCGGCGCCGCCCGCGCCGTGCGCGAGCGCCTCGGCCGGCCCCTGGTCAGCCACGGCCAGTGCACCCAGGCGCCCGCCGACCTGACGACCTGGCGCTGGCACCCGGAGATCGGCGGCGGCCCCCTCTACGACGTCGGCGTCCACGCCCTCGACCTGCTGTGCTGGCTCCACGACGACGAGCCGGTGGAGGTCTTCGCCACCGGAGGGCAGGTCACCCACCCCGGCCAGCTCGGCAGCCCGGAGATGGTCGACACGGCGGCCGCCACCCTGCGCTTCGCCAACGGCTCGGTGGCCACCTTCCTGATGACCGACGCCGGCCGCAACGAGCTGCTGTCGAAGTGGTTCTTCGAGTTCTTCGACGGCTCCGCCACCGCCGTCCTCCACGAGCACTTCCGCACCGCCACCTTCACCGCCCCCGACCCGGATTCGGGCGAGGCCGTGAGCGAGACGGTCAAGCCCGACCCGGCGCCGCGGATCGGCGAGCTGGTGGCCGCCATCCGCTCCGGCACCGACCCGGCCATCGGCGCCCGCGAGGGCATCCGCTCCACCCTGCTGGTGGAACGCATCATCGACTCGATCCACAGCGGCCGGCCGCAGAAGGTGGAGATGCCGGCGTTCTGACATCGGCCCTCGGCGTCGCCAGGCTCCGGTGCCTCTGCTCCCAGCTCCAGCGGCGGCTGCCCGACAGCAGCGGCCGGTGCTCCTCCGGCGCGGCGGCCACGAAGGCGGCGCCGGGCTCCTGTCCGTTCCAGGCCTGGAACATGGTCGGCGTGTACCCGCCGATGACGATGACGCGCTCCCGGTCCGAGCGGATGTGCCCCGTGGCGTGGACCAGGGACTCGCCGAAGAGCAGGGTCGAGCCCGCCGGCGCGACGACCTGGTGGATGAGCGACGGGTCCTCGTACGCGCAGGCGATGATCTCGTCGCGCGGCGCCTTGATCTTGTGGCTGCCGGCGATGCAGACCGTGCCGCCGTCGTCGGGACCGAGGTCGGTGAGGTTGGTCAGGGTCTTGACGAAGGTGCAGTGGAACAGGCCGTTCTCGGTGTAGGTCCCCAGGTCGGGGCGGGTGCCGGTGTGGAAGCCGTAGCGGTCCCCGGGCCGCGGCGGGTTGTCCGGGTCGCGCTCGTTGACGACCGCCTCCGACTCCTCGAGCCGCACCTCGCCCCCCACCAGCTCCTCGGCCATGCCCACCAGCCGCGGGTGGGTGAGGTAGTCGTAGATCGCCGGGTCGGCTTCGAGGATGTGGGCGAAGTGGCGGTGATGGGGCCGGTCGGCGCTCAGCCGGCAGCCGCGCACGACGGCGCCCTCCCCCGCCGCCGCGAGATCGGCCTTGAGCCGCTGCATCGCCTCCAGCAGGCGGCCGGTCTCGTCCCCGGTGAGGGTGCCGGGGACGACGACGTAGCCGAAGACATCCAGGTGGTAGCGCTCGGCGGGGGTCAGGGCGGGGAAGGGGCGTTCGAACATGGCGGTGCAAGATACCGCCCGGTCGGGAGGCTCTCCAAACCAGCGCCCGAGGACTCACCCCATGTGTCCGTTGACCCCGGGCGGCGCCGCTGCCGACCTTAGCCGCGAGCCATGCAGACGATCACCGTATCCCGCAACGACGAGATCTACGAGGCCTTCGCCGACGTGGCGCAGGCCGCCGACGGCACCCTGGTCTGCACCTACCGCGAGAGCATGGGCCACAGCTCCCGCCCGTTCTCGCGCGTCATCGTGCGCCGCAGCTTCGACCGCGGACTCACCTGGGGCCCCCGCCAGGTGGTGGTCGAGCGCACCGAGGAGGAGACGGCCCGGGGGCAGGGCCGGCTCAACTGCTCGCGCATCGCCGCCTGCGGCGACGGCACCCTGCTGCTCGTCGTCGACCTGCTGCTCAGGGAGACCTTCGACGAGTACCTGGAGCCGCACCCGTGCATGAACCTGCTGCTGCGCAGCCGCGACCACGGGGCCACCTGGGAGGGGCCGGAGGAGACCGGCCTCAGCGAGGGCATCGTCCCCTCGATCAAGGAGCTGTCCGACGGCGGCCTGATCATCGGCGTCACCGAGCAGTGGCCGGGTCCCAAGGGGGTGGAGGACTACGTGGAAGTGCCGACCTGCTTCCTCTCTGGAGACGGCGGCCGCACCTGGGACGGCCCCTTCAGGATCCCGGATCCCGAGGGATCGCCCTGGACCGGGCGCCCCTGGCGCCTGAACGAGGGGGACTTCGCCGAGATGGACGACGGCACCCTGATCTGCTACCTGCGCGAGGACGGCGAGGGTTTGAGCGGCTGGAAGAGCTTCTCCCGGGACGGCGGCCGCACCTGGTCGACGCCGGTGCGCACCCACATGATGCACTGCCTCGGCCGCCCCTCGGTGGGGCGCCTGCGCTCGGGGGAGGTGGCCGTCACCTACCGGGTCTCCTGCGGCCTCTCCACCTCCCTGGGCCTCTACGTGGAGACGCCGGCCGAGGCCCTGCGCGGCGCCCCCGAACGGGCGGGGGCCCCCGCCGACCCGGAGCAGTACCAGGGCGATACCGGGGCGCGCTTCGCCTTCCTCGACAACGACCGCGCCCTGTCGGCCGACAGCGGCTACTCGGGCTGGGTGCAGCTGCCCGACGGCGCCCTCTACGTGGTCAACTACGTCACCGACGACGCCCCCCGCGCCCACATCCGCGGCTACCGCGTCGACCGCGAGGACTGGTACCTCTTTCCCGAGGGGGCGGTCCGCGCCAACCACCCCCTGTCGGCGAATCCCCGCTACTACGAGAAGGCCCAGCAGATGGCCCGCGAGCAGCAGCAGTGGGTCGACGGGCAGGACTGGTCGCGTCGGGTGCCCACGCAGAAGTAGGGTTTCCAACGCCCGAGGGTGATCGGCGGGTACGCAGGTCGGGAGCACTCCGAGGTCCGGCGGGCGCGGCAACCTGATTGCGGACTTCCGGTCGAGGCCGTCCATGCGTCCCCCGGACCAGGGCAATCCGAGGCCCCGCGAAGGCTGAACCCGATGGCCGGCGCTACCGGTCGAGGCCCTCCAGGTGTCTCCGGAGCAACTCGGCCACCTCCCCCGCGCCTTCCCTCCGCGCCAGGTCCAGCGGCGTGTCGCCGTTGGCATTGGTCAGAGTGGGGTCCGCCCCGGCCGCCAGCAGCCGCCGCGTGCTCTCCAAGTTTCTGCGCGCGTGATGGAGCGGCGTGTTGTCCATCGCCTCCGGTGCGCGCACGTTCGGGTCCGCGCCGGCGTCGATCAGCAGCTGCACCGACTGCGGGTTCTCCGCGGCCACCCAGTGCAGGGCCGCGCGCCCGCCGATGGCGTCGGGGTTGCCGCCGTGGACCAGGATCAGCTTCAGGCAGGCCGGCACCCGGTTGCGCCAGGCGGCGGCGAGGACCGCCTTGTCCGTGACTTCGGCGCCGTGCTCGACGAGGAGACGGCAGGACTCGGTGTCGTCCCGGCCCGCGGCCCGGGCGAGGGCGTCGCCGGCGTTCGCATCGGCGCCGGCGGCAAGCAGCAGCCCCAGGGTGGCGTGGCTGCCGACGGCGACGGCGAAGTCGACGGGAGTCCTGCCGTCCCCGAGCCGCTCGTTGGCGCGGGCCGGGTCGGCCTGCAGAAGCGCCCGGAGCCGGGACACGTCATTCAGAGCCGCCGCGGTGAACACGTCGACCTCGAGGCCGCGCTCGATCAGGGCTTCGACCAGCACCCGGCCGGTCTCCCGCATGCCTTCGCGGGCGTTCCGCTTCAGCTGTTCCGCCCCTGCCTGCATGAGCGTGCAGCCCCGCTCGTCCCGGCGCTGGAGGAGTCCGGGATCCTCGTCCACCAGCGCGATCACACGATCGGTCAACCCGGCGCGGACGAGCATCCAGGGCGTCGCCGTCGCTCCGTGCTGCACGAGCAGGTCGACCCGGTCCGTGCGCCCGTGGTTCGCCGCCTGCAGCAGGGCCGCCGTGCCCTGATCGCCGGTCACATCGGCGCCCGCCTCCAGCAGCCGCCGCATCTTCTCCGGACCGCCCTCCCAGGCGGCGACGACGATCGGCGCGCAGTGGTCGGTGTTGACATTGTGGCCCATGGCATCGGGATCGGCGCCGTGCTCCAGGAGAAGGCGGACAACCTCCAGGCTCCGGGGCGGCTCGCCACGCGGATCGAGGAAACTGTTGGCCGCCAGGTGGAGGGCCGTCGAGCTGCGATCCGTCAACGACTCGCGCAGGGCCGTCTCGAACGCCTGGCCCCGGAGATTCATCGCCTTGTCGCTGACGCGGGCCTCGGTCAGCGCCGGGTTGGCCTCCAGACAGGCGCGCAGGGCGTCCAGGTCCAGGTCCCTCACGGCGGCGAACCAGGCGACCCGCTCGGCGTGGGAGAAGGCCGCATCCGCGTCCCTCACGGCGCCTCCTTCAGGAACCTGCACCCGAACCTCGCCAACTGCATCGCCGTCCTGCCCGCCGGCGTCTCGATCGAGGTGTCGGCCCCGAGGACGATCAGAATCTCCGCCGCCTCGACCTCGCCGGTGTAGGTCGACCTGTGCAGGGGCGTGCGCCCCTTCGCGTCGGGCCAGTCCAGGTCGGCGCCGTGGGCGGCCAGCAGCCAGATCATCTCCGTGTGTCCCCACTCGGCGGCCAGGTGCAGCGGCGTGCGGTCGGTCTCGGTGATGGCATCGACCTCGGCTCCCTTCGCCAGCAGCCACGCCGCGCAGCGCCCGGCATCGCCCCGCACCGCCCAGTGGAGCGGCGTCATGCCGGCCTCGTGGCGGTCGGTGACCGCGGCCTCGCCGCTCTCCACCAGTTCCCTTGCGCGGGCCAGGTCGTCCCGGCCGCAGGCGGAGAAGATGTCGTAGTACGCACCGCGCTCCAGGAGGAACTCCGCGAAGCCCATCCGCCGGCTCCACAGCTCCGGATTGTGCCAGGGCGCGAAGGCGCCGTCGAAGGGCGGCGCCACCGCGTCCTGCAGCACCGTCCGGCCACGCTCGCCGTTGCCGGTCATCTCGGCTTCCGGATCGCCCCCGTACTGGAGGATGAACTCCGCCACCTCCCGCGGCCGGCCGACGCACCCGTAGAGCAGGGTCGCGTTGCCAGGGATGCCCCGGGGCTTGGCGTTGACCACCTTGGCGTTCGAGACCCCGGCGTCGAAGAGGGTCCGCAGGGACTGCAGGTTGCCGTTGGCGAAGGCCCGGAAGACCGGGTGGTACTCGTGCCGGCGGTCCATCCCCGTCTGGCAGTCGTAGAGCTCATCGACGCCCTGATCGAGCAGGAACCGCACCGCGTCGTGGGTCCCGTGGTAGACGGTGGCCGGCACGAGAGCCAGCGGTCCGACGGTGGTGAGCAGAGAGGGGTCCTCCTTCAGCAGCGACCTCATCCGGGGCACGTCGCACTCGGCGTGGCTGTCGTCGCTCGCGTCATGGGCGGCGGCGGTGACGAACTCCCTCTCACGGCGAGTCAGCTTGCGGCCCTCGCGCCGTTCGAAGGCGGCCTCCACCCGGATCCTCACTCTCTCGGCAGGGTCCACTTCGTCGGTTCCTCCTCGGTCGAAATCGCGTCCGGCGGCCGCCGGAGGGGCTCTCAGCGGAACAGCAGAAGGCCGAAGTCGTCCGGGTTGTGGGCGTCGGAGCCGAAGGTGCGGACCCACTGCGTGTACTCGCGCCCGCGGAAGGTCCGTATGAAGTTGAACCCCCAGACCGTCCCGGGCCTCGGGCGCGGGAACTGCGGCTGGCCGAACTCCAGCCGGTATTCGAGCGACCAGAGATCGTCCCCCACGTGGGCGGCGGCCTCGCCGTCGGCGTCCCAGGCCCTTTCCTCGTCACGGACGGACCGGTCGCTCTTGACGAGGTACCTGTCCGATACCACCCCCATCGAATTGACCCCGGTGTGCACGTAGTTCATCCGGTCGAGGTTCGCGTCGATGAAGAGCTCCACCATGTCATCCCGCCAGATCGCCCCGTCGTGACCGTGATCCCCGACGACGATGCTGTCGGGATGGGCGTCGAACCCCCGGAACCCGATGAACAGGGCCTCGGAGGTGTAGCCCGCGAGGAACTCGGTCCGCAGATCGGAGGCCACGGCGGCGTTGTGGCCTCGGCTGAACTGGTAGAAGGTGTCGGCGCGCGCCGCCTCCGCCCACACGCTCTCGTCGAGCCGTCCGTCGATGCGCGGCTCCGACCGCAACCGGGGAATGTCCAGGAGCATGCCGTGCCGCCGCAGGCACTCCAGGCCTTCGTCCGTCCGGCCGTTGTCGTAGAGGTGCCGGCCCAGCCGGTAGTTGGCTCGCTTGCCGCCGGGCCAGGCGGCGACGGCCTGGCGGTAGAGATCCAGCGCCAGGGCCAGGTCGACTTCCAGCTCGGCCTTGCGGGCGGCGTCCAGGAGCTCGTCCACGGCGCCGGCGAGTCGAATCCGCGCCTCCATCCGGGTCCCGATGTGGGCGGACCCCGCCAGCCTCAGCGCCGAGGCGCGGGCGCGCTCCTCCAGGTCCTCTTCCAGTTCGTCGAGACGGTTCAGGGCCAGGAGGCACTCATACAGAACCGAAGCATCCGACTCCGTCTCCAGGGCCTGCACGAGGGCGCCCGCGGCCTCGACCCGCCCCTGAACCCCCAGCCCCCGGGCGATGCGCGCGCGGACCTCGGGGTCGCCGTCGGTGAGCAGGTGTTGCTCCAGACGGGGCACGATGCGTCCGTCCCCGACCCGCGTCATCAGGCTCAGCATGACGTCGACCAGGTGGGGCCGGGCCGCGTCCCGGGCGGGGTCCTCCAGGGCGGCCAGCAGCGGCGTCACGGCGCGGTCGGTGGCCAGCAGCAGCTCCTGGCGCGCCGATTCCCGCTCCTCGGGATCCTCGAGCTGCCCGACCAGGTCGTCGAGACTCGGTCCGCAGGCCGCAAGACCCAGGGCCTGCAGCAGGACCAGGGGCCACCTGTATCCCCGCGTGTTGAAGAGTCGATCGCACATGCGGACGAGGTCCACGGAGATCCCTTACGGAGCCGGGGCCCCTTGAACGCGGGCCCCCGGCTGCACACAATACGACATCCCCAAGGCATTCGTGATTCACCAGGAGCCGCCCCATGACGAACCCCTCGCCCCACCTGCACCAGGTCGACCCCCTCACCGAGGAGCAGATCGCGCGCTTCAAGCGCGACGGCCTGCTGATCCTGCCGGGCGTGCTCGACGCCGACCTGTGCCGCCGGGCGCGGGACCAGATGTGGGAGATCATCGACGAGCACCGCCCCGCCATGCGCCGCGACGATCCGGCCACGTGGGTGCCGCTGACCGAGGAGGAAAAGGCCTCCTACCCGCGCGCCGACACCGGGGGCGATCCCTACTTCTCCGGCGGCGGGCACCGGTACTACATCCGCAACGGCGTCGAGGAGCTGCTGCTGGACCTGGCCCCCCGCGCCCTGTGGCGCGTCGCCGAGCAGCTGCTGGGCGAGGGCGAGGTGGTGTGGCCCGCGGGCGCCGACGAGGCCGGCGAGACCACCGGTCCGTGCCTGCTGACGGAAGGCTCCGTGGGGGGCTTCTCGCCCCACCTCGGCGACGAGCCGGAGAAGTGGACCGGACCGGTCACGGGCCGGACCGAGCAGGTGCGCCTGCCGAAGACGGGGCCCGTGTGGTTGACGGGCCAGGGCACCCGCGGCCTGTACTGCACCCTCCCCGACAGCCCGCCGCCCCCCGAGAACTACCGCGGCGCCCACGCCGAGGCCCTCTACGACACGCGCTGGCGGATCCAGATCGCCGCCTACATCGACGACCTGCCGCCCCGGGCCGGCGGCCTGACCCTGTTCCCGGGCAGCCACCGGCGCATCTGGGACCACCGGGAGGCCCTGCACCGCGACTGCCCGCCGCCCGCGGTGCCAGAAGGGTCGCCGGAGTGGAACGGGTACACCGCGCCCCCGCTCCCGGAGATCAAGGCCGACACCGAGCCGGTGGAGACGGCCGGACCCTCGGGCTCGGTCGTGCTCTGGCACGCCAACCTGCTCCACATGGCCGGTCAGAACCAGCGCCGCGACGTGATCCGCCAGGCGACGATCTACGCCTTCGCCAAGACCGCCGAGGCGGTGCCGGACGAGGTGGTCAAGCGGGATCCGAGCGGCGACCTGTGGCGCGACTGGTCGGAGGCGGTGCGGTCGATCGAGGCGGCGGCCCCGGAGCAGGAGATTCCTCGATGACCGAGCCCGAACCGATCAACTGGGGAATCCTCAGCACCGCCCGCATCGGCGTCACCGCCTTCATCCCCTCGGCCCGGGCCACCCCCGGCGCCCGGGTACAGGCCGTGGCCAGCCGCAGCCGGGAGAAGGCCGAGGCCTTCGCCCGCGAGCACGACATCCCACTGGCCCTGGGCGGCTACCAGGCCCTGGTGGAACACCCCGACGTCGACGCGATCTACATCTCGCTGCCCAACTCGCTCCACGCCGAGTGGACCGTCGCCGCCGCCCGGGCCGGCAAGCACGTGTTCTGCGAGAAGCCGCTGGCCGTCACCGCCGGGGAGGGCCGGCGGATGGCCGCCGCCTGCGGCGAGGCGGGGGTCCTGCTCTTCGAGGCCTTCGTCTTCATGCACCACCCCCAGAGCCGGCGCATCCGCGAGATCCTCGGGACGGGGGAGATCGGCGCCCTGCGCCACATCGACGCGGGCATGGCCTTCGTCGTCGACGATCCGGCCAACATCCGCCTGATCAAGGCGCTGGGCGGCGGCAGCATCTACGACGGCGGGGTCTACCCCATCACCTTCGCCCGCTTCATCGCCGGCGCCGACCCCGTGAGCGTGATGGCGAACATGCGCTTCGACGAGCGCTCCGGGGTGGACGTGGCGGTATCGCTGATCCTCGAGTTCCCCGGCGGCCTCACGGCGACCCTGTACTGCGGCTTCCAGGGCCGCGGCGGCGCCCATGCCCGGATCATCGGGGACCGGGGCCGGCTGGTGGTGCCCGCCCCCTACCATCCCGGCGCCGAGAGCCGCTTCGAGGTCGTCCCGGCTTCCGGCGAAGAGCGCACCGAGACGACCCGCACCGGGACCCCGCCGTTTCAGCCGGCGATCGAGTTCTTCCAGCGGTGCATGCGCGGGGAGGAGACCCCCGCGTACATGGCCGACCACGCCGAGGGCACCCTCCGGGTGGTGGAAGCGGCCTTCGAGTCCGCCCGCGGCGGCCGGCGAGTCGACCTGGCCTGAGGGGACCGTGCGAGCTGTGCGGGACCCCCTCGGTCAGGGCACGGTCACTCCGCCGCGACCTTGATCTCCAGGCTCGCGGTGCCCGCGAGATAGAGGTCGACCTCCTCCTGGGCGGATGCGGTCGGCTGGGGGCCCGGGTCCGGGCCGAAGAAGGTATCCCCGAAACCCCCTGAATCGGGCGGCGGCTGCCCTTCCGTCCCCTCCGCCGGAAGGGGCATGGCGTAAGTCACCCGCACCTTCAGCTGGACGTTCCCGTCCGCCTCGTTCAACCGCGCAATGGCATCCTCGAGCGTCTCCTCGAGCGTCTCGTCGGCCCCCGGGCCGGTGCCGAAGAGGCCGAGGAACAGGTCGCCCTCGCCGCCGTCCTGCAGGGACGCCGCGGAGCCGGCCTCCAACTGGTAGACCCCGGCGGGAAGGGTGTCGGGCAGGTCGAGGTCGACCTCGATCTCCCGGTCCATCCTCCGGCCTACGCGCAGCGAGGTCGTGACCGTCAGCACCTCTCCCGGAGTGACGACGGTGTCGGCGGAGACCTCCACCACCTGGGCGAATCGAGGCTCGGCGATCACCTCGACGTGAACCTCCGCCTCCCGCACACCAAGGGTGTAGTCGTGTCGAGACACGAGTTCCGCGAGGGCGCCGAAGAGGTCGTATTCGGCGTTCGAGACCAGGGGGAACAGGCGCCCGTCGGGATCGGCGTACAGGCGCGATCGAGAGAGGGTTGCCTCGGTCCCCGCGAAGGAGATGTCCGTCGTCACACGGAGGCTGTGGTCGGCATCGTTGTCGAGCCGGTTGGACAAGGGCGAGAAGACGGCGACGGGCAGGAGGCCGCTCGGATTGACGCCCCTGGCGGGCATCCGGTGCACCAGCTCTTCCTCGGCCCCCGAGGGGAAGCGGTAGCGGCTGGTCACCGCCAGCAGTTCCGGCCCCTCATCGAGGACACCGCGCACGGCGGGCAGGCGGTCCTCGGTAAGGGTGCCGCGAACCGTCGGGTTGAGGGTGGTGAACTTGAACGGCGCCGAGAGGTTGGAGATCTCTCCGAGGACCTTGGCCTCGATGATCGGCAGGTTCACCGCGCCGGCCTGGTCCATCGGATGCCCGAAGCCGTACACACGATCGCCGTCGACGTAGGAGATCGTCCCGACGGCGGCTGCCGTGATCTCTCCCAGCAGCACCCCGACCGTCAGCGGCCGGCCGGCTTCGAAGCTCTCCTGCCGCTCCTGGGTCAGGGCGGCGGAGACGGCCTCGCTCCATGGGAAGGACCTGTCCGCCGGCAGAGGCTGGGCGGGGTTGAGGCCCGTCACCACCTGGGGCACTTCCAGGGGGGCGATGCGGGCGCCGCCCCAGGTGGCGGCCGGTTTCCCCGCCGGCAGCGTGCCGCGCTCTCCGATGACCCACTCGATAGGCGTGGCGAAGAAGTAGTAGGGCGGGCTGTCCTGGGCGCCGAACCCGTAGGCGATGGCGCCCCAGGTGCCGTCCTCGGAGAACAGTGGAGATCCGCTCATGCCCTTGGCGATCCCTCCGAGCTGGATCAGCACCGGGTCGGAGGCCTCCACCATGATCACCGGCATGGGCGGCAGGAAGTCGTCCACCACGGCGACGAACTTCATCTCGAGATCGGCGAGCTCGCCGTTGGCGAACTCGGTCCGCAGGTAGACCGGCATGCCCTCGGGCCTGGAACGGACCGAGTCGATGGAGACGATGGCGGACAGATCCCAGGGCAGCAGCTCTCCGCTTGGCCGCAGGACCTCGTCGCCGGCCGCCGCCAGGGAAGCGGCGGCTGCCACCATCGCATCCGCCGCCGCGATCAGCGAGTCGGCGGCCGCCTGCCTCGGGTCTACCGGGGCGGTCGGACCATCGTCATCTCCGCAGGCCGACAGGCCGAGGAGGAGCAGCGGCAACAGCACGGTTCGGATGGACATTTCTTCCTCCTTGTTCACGTAAGCAGTGGCTCGGGAGGTGGCGCCCCCTCACCCGCGGGGCCCCACCTTGAGGAACAGACGAGCCCTGACGGGATTGGTTCCCGTCCTGACGTTTTTCCGGGAACCGGCCGTTTGCCGTTTCCGGCGATACCGGTCAAATGGTTGGAACAGCCGGCCTCCGGGTGCCCGGAGCGCCAGGGCGCGGCAGGACTTCGGCCAGGCGCGAGCCCCGCGTCCGCCCTTGAGCCACTGCCGGCCAGGCCCTTCCTTCGGGCGCCGGAGGCCTGGCGATGAACGACGACCGAACCAGCGGACTGTCCAGCGGCGAGAGGGCCCCCGATTTCGTCGCCCCCCTCGAGGGGGCCGGTCCGGCGCGCTTCTACGGGCGGGCCGGGGGAAGGCCCGCCCTGGTGATCTTCGCGGCCGGGGTGTGCGCGTCGACGCGGGCGGCTCTCGACATTGCGGAAGCGGCCGCCAGCCGTCACCTGGTCGTGCCCGACGAGGCCGAAGCGGCCCCCCTGCCGGAGGTCGACCTGTTCCGCGACGACGGCAAGCTGAGGGCGGCCTTCCGCCTGCCGGAGGACGGGTCCGCCCGCGCCGTCGTCCTCGACCGGAACCTGCGCGTTCTCGACGGCTTCGACCTCGGCGGCGAGGCCGCCGCCGGCCGGCTGGCGGGCCTGCTGCGCCAGGCCTCGGCCGAGGCCCCGGCCGCCACGGTCACCGCCCAGGCGCCGGTGCTCTTCGTCCCCCGCGTCCTCGATCCGGACCACTGCGAGCACTTGCGGCAACTCTGGTCCGGGGCCCACGCCGACACCGGCGTCGAGCGCTCGGCCGGGGGCCGCCGCCGGGAGGTGCTGGCGGCGGAATCCAAGCGCCGGCGGGATCACGTCGTCGAAGACCCCGACCTCCAGCGGCTGCTGACCCGGACCCTCGGCCGCCGGCTGCTGCCCGAGGTGCGGCGTCTCTTCGCCTTCGGCGCCGACCGCTTCGAAGGCTTCAAGATCGCCTGCTACGAGGCCTCCTCGAGCGGCTTCTTCGCCCCGCACCGCGACAACCTCAGCCCGGCCACCGCCCACCGGCGGTTCGCCCTCTCCCTCAACCTCAACGACGGCTACGACGGCGGCGAGCTGCGCTTCCCCGAGCACGGGGCGTCCCTCTACCGCCCGGCGGCGGGGGAAGCCCTCGTGTTCTCCTGCGCCATGCTGCACGAGGTCGTGCCGGTGACGCGGGGCCGGCGGTTCGCCCTGCTCTCCTTCCTCTTCGGACCGCAGACGGCGCGCGCCGGCGGCGCACGGGCCGCCCCGCCATCGTCGCCGCCGAAGCCTCCCGACACCGGAGAAAGCTGAAATGCGCATCACCGAGATCGAGGTCATCCCCCTGCGCGTCCCCTACGAGGACCGCCTGCGCCGGCGCTATCACCACTTCCAGATGGGCGAGGAGGTGACCGTCTACAAGTTCCACACCGACTCGGGACTCGTCGGCCTCGGCGAGAACCCCGGCCCGCCGCTGGCCGCCCCGGTGGTCGACGCCTACGCCGGCACCGATCCCTTCGACCACGTCATGAGCACCGGCCCCTTCAACCTGGACATGGCGTGCTACGACCTGATGGGCAAGCACCTCGGCGTGCCGATGTGGAAGGTCATGGGGCAGCAGGTGCGCCAGTGGGTGAGCATGGGCTGGTGGATGCCGTGCATGTCCCCGGAGGACTCGGCCGAGGAGGTCCGGGTCGCCGCGGAGCGCGGCTACCGCGGGCTGAAGTGCAAGGCCCGCGCCTTCTACGACGTGGTCGAGCAGTCCCGGGCGATGCAGGAGGCGGCGCCGCCCGACTTCCGGGTGGAGTTCGACTTCAACGGCTGCCTGGTCGACGTCGAGCGCGCCCTGCCGATCCTGCGGCAACTCGAGGAGATCCCCGTGGTCAAGGGCGTGGAGGAGCCGATCTTCGCCTACGACGTGGAGGGCTGGAGGCGCCTGCACAAGGAGGTCCGCATCCCCTTCTACCTGCACGGCGTGAGCACCATCTTCGACGGCCCCTCGCGGCAGCCGTCGGGTCCGTGGCTGGGGCTGCGGGCGGGGGACTTCGACGGCGCCCTGTGCAGCCACGAGAACGTGCGCAACGCCATGGCCGCCTCGTGGGCCTTCGCCGCCGCCAACACGCCGATCCTGCTGCAGTACGTGGGCACCGGGATCACCGCCGCCTTCGCCTGCCACCTGGGCGCGGTCATGCACACCGCCACCCTGCCGGGGGTGACCGCCCATCACACTCGCGACGACCTGATCACCGAGCCCCACGTGATGCAGCGCGGCTTCATGAAGGTCCCCGAGGGCCCCGGCCTGGGGGTCGCGCTGGACGAGGACGCGGTGGCCCGCTTCCGGGAGACGCCGGCCGCCGACTGGCCGCGCCACTTCTCGGTGGTCACCCTGCCCGGCGGGCTGCGGCACTACTACCGGAACCTGCAGCAGGCCGAGCGGCTGATGAAGCGGGGCGTGGACGAGGCCTTCGCCCCGGGGGTGCGCCTCGACGAGCGCGAGGACGACGGCAGCGACGAGTTCGACCGCATCTGGAACCGCCTGCAGGCGCAGGACTGGCCGATCTGGGAGACGGAGGGAGCGTGACCTCGCCGGCGGCCGGAGGGACCGGCGGCCCCGGCGCCGGCGAGCTGCGCGCCATGCAGGCCGCCGACTACATCCTCCTCGACCGCGGCGGCGAGCGGGCGCGGGTGCCGGTGCGCAAGACCCGGCTGCCCCTCGACCCCGTGGGCCACGTGCAGCGGCTGAACTTCGCCGCCGCCCCGGACGGGACCCTGTACGCGGCCCAGCACAGCCTCTGGCACCGCTCTGCCGACGGCGGCGACAGCTGGACCCACCTGGAGCGCCCGTCGCCGGGGGGGGCTGGCGGCTGCAGTTCGCGCCGGACGGATCGATGGTGAACGTCAGCCCGGGGCCCGAGGGCCGGCCGGCCGTGTGGTCATCGGGGGACGAGGGGGAGAGCTGGCGCCGGATCGGCGGCCTCGATGTCGGCGGCGAGGAGGCGCGCCTCGACCTCGGGTTCTCGGTGACGCGGCTGCCCTGCGGCGCGCTGCTGGTCCCGCTCCTGGTGGTGGAGGGCGACGACGACACGGGATCGCGGACCTGCCACGTGTACCGGTCCGACGACGGCGGCCGCAACTGGGAGCGGGCCGGCACCATCGGCGAATGGTGCCACGAGGTGAACCTGACGCCGCTGCCCGACGGCCGCCTGCTGGCCGTGATCCGCTACCAGCGCCCGCGGTTGAAGGGAGACTCGGAAGAGCTCCTCCAGGCCGCCCGGCACCCCGACTGGCCGTACAAGCACGTCTTCCTCTCCCACTCCCGGGACGAGGGCGCCACCTGGGAGCCGCCGCGCCAGCTGTGCACGGTCTACGGGCAGTGCTACGGCGCCGCCGGCGTGCTCGCCGACAACACCGTCGCCGTCGTCCACGACCACCGCTATCCGCGGTCCCTCGGCAGCGGCCGGGCGCGGGTCAGCCGCGACGGCGGCGACTCCTTCGGCGACGAGGTCTACTACCTGGTCCACGGGTACGCCGCGGGGTACGCCGCCACCCTCTCCCCCGACGGCGAGACCTTCCTGACCTTCGCCGGCTCTTGCTACGCCGACGTCGACTCCGGCTGGAACGCCGCCATCGGCACGACCCGGTTCCAGATCATCCGCTGGCGGCCGGTCGACTGAGGGCTCCCCGCCCTCAGGAGCGGTCCTGCTCGACGAACTGGATCCACAGGGGGCTCTCGCCGACGTCGCAGGTCTGGATCCGCTCCAGGGCGCCGCTGCCGGCGTCGATGCGGAAGACCGCCACCTTCCCCGAGGTCTGCCCCGCGGAGTAGAGGTACCGGCCCGTGGGGTCCAGGTCGAAGAACCGGGGCGTCGCCTCGGTGGGGGTGTGCCCCTTGGGCGTGAGCCGGCCGTCGCCGGCGACCTCGAAGAGGGCGAGGCTGTCGTGGCCGCGGTTGGAGCCGTAGAGGTGGCGGCCGTCGGGGGTGATGGCGATCTCCGCCGTGGACTCGCCCTCGGCGGGGGCGCCGTGGGGCAGGGTGGAGAGAACCTGGAAGGAGGAGAGCCGGCCGCTCTCGGCGTCGAAGTGGTGGGCGGAGACGGTGCAGCCGTCCTCGTTGATGGAGTAGAGGACGTGCAGGGACGGGTGGAAGACGAAGTGGCGGGGGCCTTCGGCGGTCTCGGGCTGGATCTTCGGCGGGTCGTTGGCCGTCAGGGCCCCGGTGGCCTCGTCGAAGCGGAACTGGAAGATGGCGTTGCCCGGCACGGTGTGCGGCACGTAGGCGAAGCGGTTGGAGCGGTCGGTCTGGATGCTGTGGGCGTGGGTGTCGGTCTCGATCCACTGCAGCGGCTCCGGCGACAGGCTGCCGTCGGCGCCGATGCCGTGGACGGAGACGCCGCCGGCGCCGTAGTAGGTGGCCAGCAGGAAGCGGTCGGTGTTGTCCGTGGCCAGGTAGGGGGCCCCCTCGGAGACGCTGGTGGCGCCGATCCTCGACAAGGCGCCGCTGCCGCGGTCGAGGTCGTAGCTGACGTACTCCCCCTGGGAGCGCAGACAGGCGAAGAGGCGGCTGCCGTCGCGGTTGGTGGCCAGGGCTCCCGGCGAGCCCCCCAGGGAGATGTCGGCCTGCGCCTCCAGGAGGCCGCTCTCCTCGTCCATCAGGAAGTGGGACAGGAAGTCGCTTCCGGCGTTCGACACGTACACGTGGTAGGGCATGATCTCTCCTCGTCCTTCGGTTGTCCACCGCTGTCGACGGCCCCCCGGGGAGGCCGGGCCGCAGGAAGATAAGGCCCCTTCCCGGGAGCGCGAGCCCCCTGGTTTGGCGCCCCCGGGCGCGGGGTCTACCGTTGTGCGGCCATGAGAATCGGAATCCCCCAGGACTTCCGCCGCTACCTGTCCCTGCGGGGCGCCTCGGTGACCCGCGAGGCGGACCAGGACCACCAGCCCCTGACCGCCCGCGCCCTGGCGGTGGGCACCTTCCTCTCCTTCTTCCTCGGCGTCGGCTCCAACTACGGCGACATCGTGATCAAGGGCAGCTACATGACCCTCGACATGAGCACGCCGGGGGCGATCTTCCTGTTCCTCTTCCTGGTAGGGTTCCTCAACACCCTCTTCAAGGCCTCGGCGCGGGCCTGGTGGATCTCCGCCGCGGTCACCGCCGCCCTGGGCGCGGCCTGCGGCTACCGCTTCGCCCCCTTCGACCAGCTGCCCCTGTACTCCCCCGCCGTGCTCCTCTGCGGGTTCCTGCTGACGGCGATGGCGGTCAACACCGTTCTCGCCGCCGGAGGCCGCAGCCTGGCCCTCAACCGCTCGGAGCTGATCGTCGTCTACATCATGCTCATCGTCGTCGCCTCGGTCTCGACCATGGGAGTGTGCGAGGCGATCCTGCCGTCGATGAGCGGCTTCTTCTACTACGCCAACCCCGAGAACAAGTGGCAGGAGCTCCTCCTCCCGCACCTGCCGGCGGCCCTCACCGTCGACGACGGCAGCGGCAACGAGGCGTTCTTCGAGGGCCTCGGCGCCGACGCCTACAGCGTGCCCTGGGAGCTGTGGCTGCGGCCGGTGGCCCTGTGGGGCATCTTCCTCGCCGCCCTCTACCTGGCCATGGTCGGCATCGCCGTCATCCTGCGGCGCCAGTGGATGGACCGCGAGCGGCTCTCCTACCCGCTGGTGCAGGCGGCCCAGGTCATGATCCGCGGCGAGGAGCCCGGCCGGCTGGTCAACCCCTTCTTCCGGAGCCGCGTCATGTGGGCCGGCGCCTCCGTGCCCATGCTCGTCGGCCTGCTCACCGGCCTCAACAAGTACCTCGGGGCGTTTCCGATCATACCCACGGCCTGGTCGATCCCCATCGGCTTCGGCCAGTCCCTCAACATGACCCTCAGCTTCGCCGTCGTCGGGTTCTCCTACCTCATCGGACCGGACATCGCCGCGGGCATCTGGGGCTTCGCCCTGCTGTCGAAGGTGGAGAAGATGGTCTTCGTCGCCAACGGCGTGACCAAGCAGCAGGACGTGTGGGGCGTCCACGTGACGGAGCTGATGAACTACCAGGGCCTCGGCGCCCTGCTCCTCTTCGTCGCCCTCGGCCTGTGGGTCGGCCGCGAGCACCTGAAGCAGGTGGGCCGGTGCTTCCTCGGCCTCGACACGCCGCTGAGCGACGACGACGAGATCATGTCCTACCGCACCGCCGTGCTCGCCACCCTCCTCGGCACGGCGGTGATGGTGGCGTGGTTCGCCTTCATCGGCACGCCCCTGTGGGCCAGCCTGCTCTTCATCGTCCTGGTCATGGCGATCTTCACGGCCCTCACGCGAGTCGTCGCCGAGTCGGGGGTGGCCGCCATCATCACTCCCATGAACGCGCCCGACTTCATGATGTTCGGCCTCGGCTCGAAGCTCGTGGGCATCAAGGCGATCGCCAACTTCTCCCTCGGCTACATCTTCCTCGCCGACCTGCGCGTCTTCCTCATGGGCGTCGTCGCCAACGGCCTCAAGCTGATCGAGGGCATGAGCCGGCAGAGCCGCCGGGTGGTGATGCAGGCGATCCTCATCGCCCTGTTCTGCGGCGTCGCCGGCTCCCTGTACACGGTGCTGGAACTCTCCTACCGCGACGGCGGCATCAACTTCAGCGGCTGGTTCTTCAAGAGCCTGCCCCTGCGCATGGGCAACACCGCCCTGAAGGGCATGGAAACCCTCGGCGTCTACTGGGCCGGGCTGGGTTTCGCCGGCATCGGCGCGGCGGGCATGGTGGTCCTCACCTGGCTGCGCCAGCGCTTCCTGTGGTGGCCCCTGCACCCGATCGGCTTTCCCATCATGACGAGCTGGGTCATCGACTGGATGTGGTTCAGCGTGTTCTTCGCCTGGCTCGTGAAGGTGACGGTCCTCAAGTACGGCGGCGCCGCCCTCTACACCCGCAGCCGCGACTTCTTCCTCGGCATGATCGTGGGCCGCATGCTGATCAGCGGCGGCTGGCTCGTGGTCGACTACATGACCGGCATGGTCGGCAATTCCATATTCTGGATCTGATTCCAGGGAAGTCGAGGAGAGAGCATGCGCATCAGCCAGGTCGACATCATCCCCATCCGCCCGCGCTTCGCCCGGCGCTACGACGGCCACGAGATCCGCATGCGGTCGATCGATCAGCGCACCGTCTTCCGCGTCACCTGCGACAACGGCGTCGTCGGCTACGGCGACTACCGCTGCGCGGCGCCGCCGCAGTCGGTGGCCGACGCCATGCTCGGGCAGAGCCCCTTCGCCTTCCTGCGCGACGAGAGCCTGCCCCTGGGCCTGGGCGCCGCCTGCCACGACGCCGCCGGCAAGCACCTCGGGATCCCCGCCTGGCAACTGATGGGGTCGCGGCAGCGGCAGCGGGTGCCGGTCTGCGCCTGGACGCGTCCGGGCCCGCCGGCGGTGATGGCGGCGGAGATCGAGCGCGCCGCCGCCGAGGGCTACCTGCTCTTCAAGGTCCACACCTGCCAGCACCACGACCTGCTGGAGCAGCATCGCGCCATCGACGACGCGGCGCCCGCCGGCTTCCGCATGCACTACGACTTCAACCACAACCGCACCCTGGCGGCGGTGCTGCCGATTCTCGAGCAGCTGCCCATGGCGCGCGTCGCCTGCGTCGAGGACCCCGTGGTCCTCAGCGACCTCGAGGGCTGGCGGCGCCTGCGCGAGCGCCTGCCGGTGCCGGTGCTGATGCACGTGCCGCCCCTGAACGGCATCCAGGAGATGCTCATGGGCTGCGCCGACGGCTACATCATCGGCGAGTACTGCGGCGGCTTCGGAGACGCCCTGGTCCGCGGCCACGCCTACGCCCGCGCCGGCCTGCTCAATGTGGTGCAGCTCACCGGCGGCATGCTCACCAAGGCCTTCGCCCTGCACTTCGCCTGCACCCTGCCCAAGGGGCACACGATCAACCTCGTGGACCAGTACGAGGACGACGTGACCCGCCAGGTCATCCCCGTCGACGCCGGCAGCTCGCCCGTGCCCGAAGGGCCGGGCCTCGGGATCGAGGTGGACGAGGAGGCCCTGGCCGAGCTGGCGTCGCGGCCGGCGCCGCGGCTCCCCGAGCACGTGGGGGTCCTGCGCATGGCCGACGGCCGCCTCCTCTACACGCCCTCGATCCCCGACCCGAGCCAGGTCCTCGGCTTCGAGGAGGGCACCCTGCGGGGCGTCGACTGCGAGATCTGGGAGGACGACGGCTCGGAGGAGTTCCGGCGCGTCCGGGAGCGGGTTTCCCGGGGGGGCTACTGGTTGGCGCCGGCCGGGGAGGAGCGGGGGTGAGTACCTTTGGAGCCGCGGCCGATGGCCGAGGGCATGCCGGATTCGCAGGGGCTTTTTCCGCCCTTGCCTTTCGGGTCTCCCTTGGTCAAGTTAGGCTCCCCTATTCGGGACAGAGGGCATGACGAAGAAACAGGTCACCATCAAGGACATCGCCGGGGAACTGGGCGTCTCTCACATGACGGTCTCGCGGGCCCTGTCGCCGGACCCCGAGACGGCGGCCCTGGTGACCGGGAAGACCCGGGACCGCATCCAGAAGCTGGCCGCCGACCTGGGCTACACGCCCAACCTGATGGCCAGGGGGTTCGTCACGGGAAGGACGAACACCCTCGGCCTGCTGACCTACGAGATCAACCGCGAGCCCTTCGGCCGTCAGGCCGACGAGATTCTCCGGGCCGCGGACCGGCAGGACTACCAGATCCTGGTGGCCCTGGCCTCCAGCGTCGGCCCCTCGGACGCGCCGGAGGACCGGAGCCGGCAGATACAGCAGATGATGTCCCGAGGCGTGGACGGGCTGCTCATACAAGCGCGAGGGACGAAGGGAGAGTCCGAGCTCATTCTGCGGACGGTGAAGGGGCGGGTGCCGGTGGTGACCTTCTTCCAGCCCTCGACCCCGGACTTGAGCGGGGTCGTCCTCGACGAGGCGGAGGGGATTCTCGAAGCCACCTCGCACCTGGTACGCCGGGGGCACGAGCGGATCGGGTTCGTCGGAACCCATTGGGCCGATGATCTCCCCGGGTCGGCCAAGGCCCGGGGGTATGTCCGTGCCATGGAGACGCAGGGCCTGGCGCCGGAGCACCTCTGCTCGCCTGCCCCCATGCAAGCGGCGTACGAGCTGGGCAAGACGGTGGCGGACCGGTTCACGGCGTTCGTCTGCCGAAGCGACTACGTGGCCATCGGCCTCTGCCGCGGGCTGCAGGAGACCGGGCTCCGCGTCCCCGAGGATGTGGCCGTAGTCGGTTGCGGGGATCTGGACGTGTCCGCCTATTCCACTCCGCCCCTGACGACGCTGGCCATTCCCTACGACAAGATCGCCGAGGCGGTGATGGACCTGATGCTGGAACAGCTTCAGGGCGACTCCCCCCCTCGGCAGGTGACTCTGACCCACCGGCTGATCGTGCGCGACTCCTGCGGCTGACCCGTCCCGGCGTCACCGCCGTCGGATCGCGCAACCCCCCGGGCCAGCCGCTCGTCGCCTGCGGCGGCGCCGCCGGACTCACGTCATCCACCGCGGCCAGACCGCCTCGGCCAGGAAGAGCTGCGACTGCCGGGCGCTGCCCGCGCCCCAGGCCGTCCAGCGGTCGTCGGGGGAGAACACCGGGTGCGGATGGATGCAGCGCCACACCGTGTCGTGGCGCGCCAGCGGCCGCATCTCCAGGAACGGTCCGCGCTTGCGGAACACGCCGATCCAGCGGTGCGCCTCCGGCCAGCGGTAGCCTTCCGGCCCGATCGCCTCGGGGTCGCGGCGCGCCGAGGACACCGGGCCTTCGGCGGCCTCGCCCTCCCCTTCCTGCACGTACCGCTCCAGGTCGGCGCGTCCCTCGAACCAGAACGGGCCGGGGTCGGCGGCGTCTCCCACCCAGAGGTCGGACTTCGAGTTGCACTTGAAGTGGATCGGCTCGCGGCCCGGAAAGACCCAGCGGCGGTCGACGCGGTTGACCAGGTCGACGTCGATCATCTCGGCGCGCCGCACCGGGCTCACCGGGATGCCGTCGCGGTCGTGCTGGGTATAGGTGAACAACAGCGACTGCACGTGGTTGTCCGGCGCCGGGTAGTAGTGGTTGACCATCTCGAAGGGCTGCTGAGCGAAGATCGGCAGCGGGTCCTGGAGCGGCACCAGCCGCTCCAGATCGACGCGCATGAACCACATCGTCTTCAGCCCCGTGGGCTGGGTGCGGGTGTAGCTGCCGAAGAACAGGTAGGACGGGTCGCCGCGGCAGATGAACAGGTGACTGTCCGCCGCGGCGCGGTTCTCCGCGCTCGGGCCGTGGTAGACGACCGCCTGCCGCCCCTCCTGCAGGTCGCACAGCACCACCAGGGTCTCGCTGCCATGCCGGTAGCGGCTCTCGTCCCGCCACGGCCACGCCGATGCGCCCTCCGGCCGGCAGCTCAGCACCATGTAGCGCCCGCAGCTCGACAGGTCGGGACCGCCCAGCGAACCGCATCCCGGCGGCGACTCGGCCACGACCTCCTCGCGCAGGGTCTCCATGTCCAGGCTGCAGACCCGCTTGCCGCGGCTGTAGTAGATGCGTCCGCGCGCCGGGTCGCAGGTCAGGCCGCCCGAGCCCGCTCCCCCGCCGGGCCGATTCTCGATGCCGGCCAGCACCGGCGGATCGTCGGAGTCGGTGAGCTGCACGATCCTGCCGGAGGCGATCTCCACCGCGTAGATCTGGCCGATGCCCGACCGGTTGGAAGAGAACACGTAGCGCCCGGACCCGTCGACGAACCCCTCCTGGTTGTAGTACGGGTGCACGTTGTGGCACGGCGCGTCGGTGAGCTGCACCACTCTCACCCCCGTCGCCGGCTCGCGGTACTCCCGTTTCTCCGAAGACAGAACGTCACCCTGTGCCATCTGTGGCCTCCTCGCCGTCAGGCCGCGCCCGCGGCCGAGTGTGAGAGGCAATCTTAGGCCCGGCGAGTCGCTTCGTCACCGCACCGCTTGCTCCCCGGTCGGGCTCTGCAGAGCTTCTGCGCCATGAGCCCAGTCACCTGCCACGGGATCGCCGTCATCGGCACCGGCTACATCGGCGGCGAGCACATGCGCGCCATCGCCGCCAGCCCCCGCGCCCGCCTGGAGGTGATCGCCTCCACCGAGCGCAGCCGCGGCGCCGCCGAGGAGTTGCAGCGGGAGCACGGGGCGGGGCGCACCACCACCGACTACGAGGACGTCCTGAGCGACGACCGGGTGGACGTCGTCTACCTGTGCACGCCGAACTCCCTGCACCAGACCCAGGCGGTGGCCGCCCTGGAGGCGGGCAAGCATCTCTTCGTCGAGAAGCCCCTGGCGGTGACGGTGGCCGAGGCCCGCCGCATCGTGGCCGCCGCCCGCGCCGCCGGCACCCGCGTCATGGTCGGCCACGGCGCCCGCTTCAGCCGCATCTTCATCGCCATCCACGAGCTGGTGCGCAGCGGCCGCCTCGGCGAGGCCTGCTACGTGGAGGGCGACTACGTCCACGACCTGGGCCCCTTCCTCGGCCTGCCGGGCCACGACTGGTGGATGGACGTGGCCAACGAGGGCCCGCTGCCGATCCTCGGCGGCGCCTGCCACCCCGTGGACCTGATGCGCTGGATCGCCGGCGAGATCGTCGAGGTGAGCGCCTTCGGCGCCCGCCGCAACCTCCCCGACGCGCCGTGGGACGACACGGTGATCGCCAGCCTGAAGTTCGCCAGCGGCGCCCTCGGCAAGTGCCTGGTCTCGTGCGGCGCCAAGGTCCCCTACGCCATGAACCTCTCCTACTACGGCACCCGGGGCTCGGTGATCAACGACCGCCTGTTCCTCGACGGCATTCCCCACGTGGAGGAGTTCATGCGGCTGCCCGTGCCGATCCGGGCCGAGGACCACACCTGCGGCGAGGAGCTGGACCATCTCCTCGATTGCGTCGAGTCCGGGGAGCCGACGGCCATCGACGCCGTCGAGGGGGCGCGCTCCCTGGCCGTCTGCTGCGCCATGGCCGAGTCGATCGAGGCCGGCCGTCCGGTGCCGGTGAGCCTCGACTTCTGATGGAGACCCTGCGGCGGCTTGATGCGCGGCCCGGGGGCGGTTCCGCCTCCGCCTGGCTCGCGGGGATCCTGCCGCACCCCTCCGAAGAGCTGGAGTCCCGCCTTCACCGGTGCCGACAGGTGCTCGAGGAGGGAACCTTCGACTCGGGGTCGAGCCTCTTCGCCGGCCGCCGGGAGAGTCCCTCCGGCCTCGTGGTGTGCACCACGGACGGGACCGGGGCCCGCGTCGAGCTTCTCGCCGTCCGGGAGGGTGACCGGCGGCGCGGCCTCGGGAGGAGCCTGCTGGAAGCGGCGATCGCATCCCTGCGCAAGAAGGGGCAGCGCATCCTCCGCGCCGAACCGGTCTCCAGCCGCGAGGCGCCGTGGCGCTCGCTCCTCGAGTCCCTGGGCTTCGAGGGGCGCTCCCTCGGGTCCCTGCGCATGCACCGGCGCCTGAATGGGGAGCTTCCCGCCCACCCCGTTCCGCCGGGATACGAGCTGCGCTGCCTCGGGCCCGGGGAGGAGGAGGCCTGGGTCGGCCTGAGGAACGCCTGCTTCCCCGACGACCCCTGGCCGCGGGAGCGCTACCGGGAAGAGCTGGCCGACAACCCCGTCTACGACCTGGACCGGATCCTGGTGGCCACCCGCGGGGGGAAGCTCGCCGGCACGACGATCGCCTGGGAGGCCGACTACGGAAAGGCGCCCGGAGGGCTGATCCACTGGGTCGGGGTGCATCCGCGGCACCGCGGCGCCGGCCTGGCCAAGGCCCTGAACGCGCGCGCCCTGCGGCAGCTGGCGGACCGGGGCTATGCCGAGGCCTGGCTGAACACCTCGCGCCGCTTCGAGGCGGCGGTGGGCCTGTACCACCGCCTGGGCTTCGAGGTCCACCGGGAGCTGTTCGCCTGCGAGCTGGCCCTGAACGGGTCCGGGGAGCCGGCGCCATGAGCGCGATCCCCACCCTCCTCGTCGGCGGCGGGCGCATGGGGACCGCCCACCTGCACGGGATCGCCCGCATCCCGGGGCTGGCCGTCGTTACCGCCGCCGTCGAGCCCCACGAGGCGCACCGCGACCGCCTGCGGCGGGACCACGGCATCGAGCGGCTGTACGACGATCTGGAGTCGGCCCTGGAGGCGGAACCGGTGGACGCGGTCTTCGTCTGCACGCCGAACCACCTGCACGCCCGCTACGCCCTGACCTGCCTGCGCTCGGGCCGGCACGTCTTCGTGGAGAAGCCCCTGGCCCTGACCGTGGCCGACGCCGACGCCATGGTCGCCGCCGCCGAGGCGGAGGGCCTCCGGCTCATGTCGGGGCAGACCCTGCGGTTCGAGCCCCGCCTGCGGCAGGTGAAGGCGCTGCTCGACAGCGGCCGCATCGGCGAGGTGCGGCACGTCCTCCACCGGCGCATGAGCCCCGGCCGCGGCGGCGACGAGGGCAGCTGGTTCGCCCGCCAGGCCGAGTCCGGCGGCATTCTGCCGGGGATCGGGTCCCACTCCTTCGACATCATCCTCTGGTGGCTGGGGGACCGGGCGGTCACGGCCTATGCCGTGGTGCGGGCCCTCGATCCCCACCCCGCCGTCGACATCGAGGACGAGGTCTCCATGGTGGCCGTCACCCGCCGGGGGGCGATCCTCAACGTGGCCCTCTCCTTCCACCACCCGGCGGGCTACGAGTGGACCGTGGCCGGCAGCGAAGGGGTGATTCAGCTCGGTTCCACCAGCGGAGCGCTCTTGGTCGACGGCACTCCCGTCGAGCCGGAGGAGCCGGTGGACCTGCCCGGGGAGGCGGACATCCACCGCGAGTTCTTCACCGCCATCCGCGACGCCCGCCCCCTGGCCCAGGCCGCCGGCGCCGAGGTCCGCCACACGGTAGCCCTCTCGTGCGCCGCCGGGGAGTCGGGGCGCACCGGCCGGGTCGTCACCGTCGACCCGGGGCCGTCGGACCGAGGAGGCTGATGTTCCCCATCGGCGCCATGAGCATCGCCCTGGCGGGGCTGGTCGACGGTGAGCCGACGCCGGAGCGGATCCTGCGCGAGGCCGCCCGCCTCGGCCTCGACGGGGTCGAGTTCTACGAGTCCGACTGGGGCGGCGCCCCGGGCGACCTGGAGGAAGCGGCTTGCCTCGCCGAGACCGCCGCCGCCGCCGGGGTGCGGCTCTTCGCCATCGGGTCGGCGGCGCGCCTCGGGTACCACGACGGGCGCGCGGCAGCGGCCCTGGAGACGCTCCGGCGGCAGGTCGACGCGGCCGCCGCCGTGGGCGCCCGCTGCGTGACCTTCGCCGCCATCGACACCCAGCCCCTGCCCGACGGGCGGGACCCGGCCGAGGGCGGCCTGCCCTTCGCCGTCGCCGCGGCACCCCTCGTCCGGCAGATGCGGGAGCTGGCCGAATACGCCGGCCAGCGGCAGGTGCAGGTGGCCCTCCTCAACCACGGCTCCTTCGCCTGCACCAGCTGGCACCAGGAGTGGGTGGTGCGGCTGGTGGACGCCGCCAACGCCGGGGCCTGCCTCGATCCCGGCAACTACCTCTACTACGAGGGCGAGGACCCCGTGGCCGCCACGCGGCGGCTGCGGCGGCGGGTCGCCGCCGTGCGCCTCGGAGACTGGCGCCCCCGGGACGCGGAGGCCGTGGCGGACGAGTTCGCCGCCGAGGCGCGGCTGAGCCCCTGGGAGGCGGCCGTCTTCGGCGAGGGCGAGGTCGACCACGGCGCCTGCCTGCGCCTCCTGCGGGAGGGGGGCTACGACGGCTGGCTCTCCATCAAGAGTGCCGGCTCCTCCCCCCTGGGGCCGGAAGACGCTTTGCGCCGCACCCTCGACAACGTCCGGCAGCTCGCGGCTTCGATCGACGGAGGATCCCCATGACCGGCCCCTTCGACCTCGTCCTCGGCCGCGGCCACGTCATCGATCCACTCAACGGTCTGGACGGCCCCGCGGCTTCGGCGGCGCCCTGATCCGCCCTACGCCTGCGCCCGCGCCGGCCGGGGACCCACGGATCAGGAACACCGCTCGGAGCGCCGAGGAGGGCGACATGAGCCGATTCCGACTTCGAGAGATCCGCCTCGAAAACTACCGCTGCTTCGAAGATCTGAAGCTCTCACTCGAAGAAGACACCACGGTGCTCTTCGCCGAGAACGGCGGCGGAAAGACCGCGTTGCTCACGGCTCTCGCCATGGGCCTTGCCGTGTTCCAGAGGGGAGCGCCGAGAACCCTGAAGCTCGACGCGCGGCGCGATCCCACGATGCGCACCGTCAACGAGCAGAGGCGACGCGTGTCGCTCGCTCCATGCAAACTCTCCTGGACCGCCGCCGCGGGTGACTCGGAATCCGTGGCGTGGTCGACGGCCATTCAACCCGCCTCCGGACGCACCAGGAACGAGCACCAGCCGATTCTCGAAGCCGTCGAGCGAGTTCTCGTCCCCGGAGTGCGGTGGCCGCTATTCGCGTGGTACGGCGTCGATCGCCTGGCCCGCCACCATGATCGCCGTCGCAAGGTCGAGTTCACATGGGATCGCTGGGAAGCCTATGCCTCCGCGCTCGACCCGGGCCTCGATGAAGCCCCGCTGCTCCAGTGGCTGCAGGACGAGATGCTCGGAGACGCAGGCCGGAGGCAGCGGGAAGAACCGGAGCGGCTGTTCCACACTTCCGTGTTGCAGGCAGCTGTTGAAGCAACTCCCGGCGCCAAGAACGCATGGTACGACCCGGTGGCGAGAAGTCCCATGGTCTGCTTTGAAGATGGGCACATCGCCCCGTGGTCCGCGCTGTCCGACGGTTACCACGGGTTCATCGCTCTGATCGCCGACATCGCCCGCCGCGCGGTGATGCTCAACCAGATCGACGGCGCCGACGCACCCGCGCGAGTGGAGGGCGTGGTGCTCATCGACGTGCTCGACCTCCATCTCCACCCACGTTGGCAACGCGTGGCGCTACCGCGCCTTCGCGAGGCGTTCCCACGGATGCAGTTCATCATCACCACGCATTCGCCGCAGGTATTGAGTAGCGCGGAAAACCGCCAGGCGCGCCGGCTCGTCGACGGGCAGCTTCAGGAATACCCCGTGTTCGCGGAGGGGAGAGACACGAACGCGATCCTCCGCGAGCACATGAACACCGACGATCGCGACAAGGAAGGGACGCGCGCGCTGCGGGCGCTGCACGACTACATTGATCAAGGTCGCCGCGAGGAGGCCGAGGAGCTGTACAAGAGGCTGCTTGCTCGGTGGGGCAACCTCGATCCTGCCTTGATTCGGGCCAAGGGGCTCATTGATCCGCCTTGACAGGCCCCCAAGATGGGTCTGACTCTTCTCCAGTACCTCTGCTCTCCATGCGCGCGTTGGCGGTCCGCCACGGCCGTGAAAGACAGCCGCTCAATCCGCGAGGAGGCAGCAATCCTCGATCTTGTTGAATTGAATTGAAAGGGAGATAGAAATGGCAGACTTCCTTACTACAGCAGCCGTGTCGGAGAGGCTTGAGAATATCATCAAGGACGCCACGGAGGAGCTGGTGCTCATCAGTCCGTACCTCAAGGTCAACGATCGCATCAGGGAATCCCTTGAGAATAAGGCCCGTGAGTTCCTCGATGAAGAGGAAGGCACGCTCGCTCGCGTCAAGAACCTCATTTTGGGCGAGACAGAAAAAGAGCAGAAGAGAATCCAAATAGTCTACGGAAAGGAGATCGACCAGCCGGAAGTACGCACCTGGCTCGCTTCTTCTTCTTCCATAGAGATACTCTTTCGAAAGAACCTTCATGCGAAATGCTATCTGAACGAAACCGAGGCATTGTTGACCTCAATGAACCTCTATGAGTTCTCCCAGCAGAATAACGATGAAATGGGAATACTCGTTTCTCGAAAGCATGATCGGGAGTTGTACGACGACATTCATGAGGATGCGATACGAATCTTGGATGGAAGCGAGGAGGTGGCTCTTGTTGCGGGTGCGGAGCCAAGGATGCCGAAGATGCCAGGAAGAGTTCCGGAGCGAGGATTCTGTATCAGGTGTAGAGTCGACTTGGCGGCAAACCCAGTGAAGCCCTATTGTGACAAACATTTCCAGTCATGGAACCGCTACAAGAACCCGGAGTACAAAGAGGAATATTGCCACATTTGCGGGGACGCATTCCAGGCGACGCTGCTCAAGCCCTTGTGCTCGAAGTGTTACAGAAGACACAACAGGAGCTTCGAGTTTGCCTCCTGAGCCACCCGTTCCAACGGGGCCAATACACCTTGGTGTCGAAGGCTGGACTGGGAGTATCTCTCTCAGAAGAGCGCGATCTTGAGCAGCAGCGCCAGAATGACGGACCGTATCCGAACTTGAGCAGGGCCCAGTCGCGCTCGATTCTGGCGAAGCGCTCGTCAGAGGCGGCTTTCAGTTCGTCCAGGTCCTCCTTGCTGGCAAGCCCTTCGGCGAGGGGTATCGCCCCCGCAGCGGCCTTGGCCCTTTCCTTGGACGTTCCCGCCTCAATCAGCGGCCATAGACTTCAGCGACTATCAGACCCATCGTTTCTTCCCGTCTCCTCATCGACTTGCTCGGCCGAATAGACTACGTCCTGCAACTCGCCGCACCGATCAACGGAGATTCCTGATGCCCAACACCTTCGACCTCGTCCTCACGGGCGGCCACGTCATCGACCCGCGCAACGGCCTCGACGGCCCCATGGACGTGGCCGTGTGCGACGGACGCATCGCCGCCGTGGGCCCCGGCCTGGGCGCCAGCGCCTCCCCCTGCGTCGACGTCTCCGGTCTCCATGTCACGCCGGGGCTGATCGACATCCACCTCCACGCCTTCGGCGGCTTCAACGCCTGGTTGTTTCCCGACCCCTACTGCCTGAGCTGCGGGGTCACCACTGCCGTCGATACCGGCAGCAGCGGCTTCAAGGACTTCGAGCGCTTCCGGGAGACGATCATGGAACCGTCGACGACGCGGGTCCTCGCCTTCCTCAACATCGTCGGCGCCGGCATGACCGGGCCCCCGGAGCAGGACACGACCGACATGGACCCGCGGCCCTGCGCCGAGACGGTGGGCCGCCACCGGGACCGCCTCGTGGGCACCAAGTCCGCCCACTTCGGGGGGCCGGGATGGGAGTCGGCGGGTGGCGCCATCGAGGCCGCCCGCCTGAGCGGCACCATCGCCATGGTCGACTTCTCGCCGCGGCCCACGCGCACCTACGCCGAGCTTCTCGAGCGCTTCGACGCCGGCGACATCCACACCCATCTCTACTCGACGCGCACGCCCCTGGTGGACAAGGAGACCCGGAGCGTCGCCGACTACGTGTGGGCCGCCCGCGAGCGCGGCGTCGTCTTCGACCTGGGCCACGGCAACCAGAGCTTCTACTGGCACCTGGCGGTGCCGGCCATGGAGCAGGGCTTCCCGCCCGACACGATCAGCACCGACCTGCACCGCCGCAGCCGCCTGCTGTCGAACGCCACCATGGACGTGACCATGTCGAAGATGCTGGCCCTGGGGATGCCGCTGCCGGAGGTCGTGCACCGCTCCACCTGGCGCCCGGCGCAGGTCATCGGCCGCCCGGAGCTGGGACACCTGGGCGTGGGCGCCGAGGCCGACATCGCCGTCCTCGAGATGGTCCCCGGGGAGTTCCGCTTCGTCGACAGCACCCGCAGCACCCGGCCCGGGAGCCACCGCCTGCAATGTCAGATGACCCTGCGCGCCGGCGAGGTGGTTTGGGACCTGAACGGCCGTTCCTTCCCCGACTGGCGGGAGACCCTGCCCGCCGTCTGGCGGCGGGAGTAGCTCGCCGCCGGGCCGCCTCTCTGGAAAAGGCCGCGGTACTTCAACGCGCAACGTGTGGAGCTGCGAACCTGCGGGCTGGCTTGGTCCGCAGAGGCATCGAGGTTGTCGGGACGATAGGGGTGGGGAGGGGCTCTCTCAGAAAAACGCGATCTTGATCAGAAGCGCCATGATGACGGGGCCGTATCCGAACTTGAGCAGTGCCAGGTCGCGCTCGATCCTGGCGAGGCGCTCGTCAAGGCCGACTCTCACTCTCGGTTTGCGCAGGTCCTCTTTGGTGGCAAGCCCTTGGGCGAGAGGTATCGCCCCCGCGGCGGCCTTGGCCTTTTCCTCGGACGCTCCCGCCTCGATCAGCGCATCATAGACTTCAATAACTATCAGACTCATCGTTTCTCCACCCATCGGCGGCGAGCTTGAAGCTGACGGTGCGGTATGCGTCCATCCAGATGAAGTCGAAGGAGTGTGTCACGACATGTCGTGAGTTGCTCCCGTGGAACCTTGATGCGCTCGACCAGAAGCCCACCATGCAACTCCTCGAACCCCTCGCTCTGCCGCAGCGTATCAGGTTTCTGCTGTGTCGTCGTCATGCGTCCTCCGGGTTCACTGCAGGGTCTCGGGCTTCTTTGTCAGTCGGCATGCCTCCTCCGAGGGCTGGACTGCCGGCCGCATGAACACACCCTATGGGGTATTTCGGTTCCCCTCAAGGACGGAGGCGAGCTTCACACCCAGTGACCGACAACTCTCCTCGATTGCCTCTTGGGGCCCCCGAGGGCGCCTGGCGCCGGTAGCAGCCCGCCGCCGGGGCCGCCCCGCCCCGGGGCGAGTTCGGCTCTCCGTGACGGGGACCCCGCAAATCCCGTAATTGTCCCGCCGCCGCCCCGCGGCAGGCGCCCTGCAAGGGCATTCACCCAGAGGAACCGCCCCATGCGCCCAGACGAGATCCAGGCCGCCATCGACCGCTGCCCCCGCCGGCGGCTGCTGCACCTGCCCACCCCCCTGCAGCCGCTGGACCGCCTCCGGGAGGTCGTCGGCGGCCCCCGGGTCTGGGTGAAGCGCGACGACCTGACGGGGCTCGCCTTCGGCGGCAACAAGTCCCGCTATCTCGAGTTCACCCTCGCCGAGGCGATCGAGCAGGGCGCCGACGCCGTGGTGCTCAGCGCCGTGGTGCACTCCAACCACTGCCGGCAGTTCGCCGCCGCCGCCGCCCGCCTGGGGCTGGAGGCGGTGGTCGTCCTGCGGCAGAGCGACACCCCCATGGGGCTCACCGATCCGGTGACCGGCAACTACCTGCTGCACCAGCTCTTCGGCGCCCGGGTGCGGATCGCCCCGCCGGAGGGGGTGGGGGCGGTCATCGAGGAGGAGATGGAGCGCCTCCGGCGCCGCGGCCGCACCCCCTTCACCGGGGTCTCCGCGGTCCTGTCCCGCGTCGCCTACGTGCAGTGCGCCCTGGAGCTGGCCGCCCAGTGCGACGCGGCCGGCCTCGACCCGGCGGAGGTCTTCGTCGGCTCCGGCGGCAACAGTCTCGCCGGACTGGTGGCGGGCTTCCGGCTGCTGGGCCGGCCGACCCCCTTCATCGGCACCCCCCAGAGCCACCTGGCCGACGCCGCGTCGGCCGCCGAATCGGTCGCCGCGAGAGCGGCCGAGGCGATCGACCGCCTCGGCCTGGCCTGCGATCCGCCGGCGACGGAGGGCATCCGGGTGGACGACCGCTGGGTCGGCCCGGGGTTCGGGATCCTCGACGGGCCCACCCGCGAGGCGATCGGTCTGCTGGCGCGGACGGAGGGGGTCCTGGTCGATCCCACCTACACGGGCAAGGCCTTCACCGGCCTGCTGGCCGAGATCCGCGGCGGCCGCTGGCCGGAGGAGGCCGATGTCGTCTTCGTGCACACCGGCGGCACGCCGCTGGTCTTCACCTACGGGCAGAGCCTGCTGGAGTCCCCGCCGGCCTGAGCGCGCCCGAGCAGCGCCATGTCCTCGACCACCGCCGCCGAGACCGCGAGCCAGCCGGTAACCCTCCGAGGGCTGCTGGTGGGGGCCGTCATGTGCGCGGTCATCGCCGTGGGCATCCCCTACGGCAGCATGGTGGTGCAGGGCACGCGCATGGGCCTCAGCTCGTGCACTCCTGCGGCGTTCTTCCTGCTCTTCGTGCTGCTCCTCACGGTGCAGGTCATGCTCGGGACCGTGCGCCGCACCTGGGCCCTGACCCGCGCCGAGCTGGTCACCGTCTTCATCATGATGGCCGTGGCCACCGCCATCCCCACCCGCGGGGTCACGGGCATGCTGCTGCCCATGATCACGGGGACCTTCTACTACGCCACGCCGGAGAACGACTGGGCGACCCTGATCCATCCGCTGCTCTCCGACTGGATGGTGGTCTACAACCCGACGGCGGTGAAGGAGTTCTACGAGGGCAGCCGCAGCGGCACGGGGATCCCCCTGGACGTCTGGGCGCCGCCCCTGCTGCGCTGGTTCTCCTTCTTCGCCGGGTTCTGGCTCGTCCTCGTGTGCTCCATGGTCATCCTGCGGCGCCCGTGGGTCGAGCACGAGCGCCTCGTCTTCCCCCTGGCCCAGCTCTCCCTGGCCATGATCGAGGACCGCCGCGGCGACCGCGGCGAGATCCTCAAGCCGTTCTTCAAGTCCCCGGTCATGTGGTGCGGCCTCGCCATCCCGCTGATCCTGGGCAGCGTCAACGCCCTGAGCCACTACTTCCACTTCCTCTCGCCCATCAACCCCGCCGCCTCCGTGCCCCTCTTCCGCGACTCGGTGATCCTGCGGCTGCGGATCAACTACCTGATGTTCGGCTTCGCCTACTTCATCAACTCCGGCATCGCCTTCAGCCTGTGGTTCTTCTACCTCCTCAACACCCTGCAGGAGGGCCTCTTCCGCATCGTCGGGATCCACAACGCCGAGGAGCTGGGGCCGTGGACCGGCTCCGGGCCGGTGGGGGCGATCATGGGCCACCAGATGATGGGCGCCCTCTTCGTGCTCGTGTTCTTCAGCCTGTGGACCGCCCGCGGCCACCTGAAGCAGGTGGCGCGCAAGGCCCTGGGCCGGGCCCCCGAGGTCGACGACAGCGGCGAGATCCTCTCCTACCGGGGCGCCCTCGGCGGGTTCGCCGCCGGCGTCCTCTTCATGGGCTACTGGCTGTGGAAGAGCGGCATCCCGCCGCACATCGTGCCCCTCTTCATCCTCTCGGCCCTGGTGATCCTCATCGGCCTGGCGCGGGTCATCGCCGAGGCGGGCATGCCCACGGTGACGCCGGAGATGGTGCCCGCCGGATTCGTGGTCTCGGGGGTGGGGGTCCCCGCCCTCGGCATGCAGGGCATGATCGCCACCGGGTACACCCTCGCCTGGATGGGAGACCTGCTGGTCTTCATGACCGCGCCCCTGGCCAACGCCATGCGCCTCGGCTCCGAGGCCACGGCGAGGCGCCGCTGGCTGGCCGTGGCCATCGCCGTGGCCATGGCCGTCGGCCTGGTCCTGTCGGCGTGGATGCTGCTGCACCTGGCCTACCGCGACGGCGCCCTCAACCTGCACCGGCAGTACTTCGGCGGCTTCGCCCAGTACCCCTCCAGCTTCGCCGCCAAGAAGCTGGCCACCCCCACCGGCCCGAACCTGATCGGCTGGCTGTGGACCGGCGGCGGCGGCGGCGTCATGGCCCTGCTCATGATGGCCCGCCACCGCTTCCCCTGGTGGCCCCTCCATCCCCTCGGCTTCGCGGTGAGCCCGGGCTGGGCCCTCAACAACATCTGGTTCTCCATCTTCCTCGCCTGGCTGATCAAGGTGGTGGTCCTCAAGTACGGGGGCCCGGGCCTGTACCGGTCGACGCGCCCCTTCTTCCTCGGCATCGTCCTCGGACAGTTCGTCGTCGGCGGACTGTGGCTGGTGATCGACGGCTTCACCGGGACCGTGGGCAACCGGATCCCGGTGTACTAAGGGCGGGAGTCCGCTCAGCGGGCGACGACGAGGACGCCCGTCCGCCGGCTGTCGCCGCCGTCGACCCGGGCGCTGAAGAGGTAGGCGCCGTTGGCCAGGCCGGCCGGCGCCTCCCAGGGCAGGGCGTTGTACCCGGCCTCGCCGCTGGCCGTCACTTCCCCGACGAGGCGTCCCGCGAGGGTGTGCACGGTGATCCTCACCCGCCCCGCGGGAGCGCTGAGGGTATAGGAGAAGTGGCCCCCCTCGGCGGCCAGCGGGTTGGGATGGAACAGGAGGTCGGCCAGCTCCGCGTCGACCTCCTCCGAGACCCGCACCTCGAGCTCCCCCTCGGCCCAGTTGTTGCGCGCGTCCCAGGCCTCCAGGCGGATGCGGTGGCGCCCCGGCTCGAAGCCGGGCAGGTCGAAGCGGACCTCGCCCCGGCGGAAGTCGCCCACGGCGTGGTAGTCCCGGGTGACGTCGAGAACCGCGTCGTCGAGGTGCAGGCGGATGCCGTGGCCCACGTCGCCGGTGATGTTGACGCCGCTGGCGTCCCGCAGCGTCGCCCGCAGGGAGGCGTCGCCGCGCAGGACGTGGCCCTCCTCGAGGACGCGGCCGGCGTGCTCGAAGGCGATCGCCGGCCCCTCGTCGTCGTCGGAGGCCGCGGCCCCCGAGAGCCCGGTGAAGGCCAGCGGCCCGGCGGCTCCGTACGCCGAGACGCCCGGGCTCCAGGCGAGGGCGCTCGCCCGGCCGGCGAGGCCGCGGTAGGTGATGTCGCGGGGGACGAGGAAGTCCACGGCGAAGCGGCCCGAGGCGACGGGGAAGATCCCGCGGAAGAGCGGGTTCCCCGGGCGCTGGTACTCCAGGGTGAGGCCCTGCTCCACGCGGCGCCGCAGCGAGCTGGAGTCGAAGACCTGGAGGCGGACCCGGCCGTCGAAGGAGGGGACCTCCTCCCCCCCGCGGGTGATCCGCCCCACGAGGCGGGCCATCTCCAGGGCGCGCAGGGTGTCGGCCACCTCCAGCTCGACCCGCAGGCGCGGCAGCGCCAGGCGCGTCGCCGGATCTCCGAAGAGGCTGAAGCGGCGCGTGTTGTTGCGGTTCTGCACCGACACCAGCTTGGCCTCGAGCAGGGCCTGCCCCACGGGGACGCCCTCGCGGCCGCTGGTGAGCAGCCTCGCGTGGAAGTGCCGGGCCAGTTCCATGTTGCTGGGGTGGAACCCGACGCGGGTGGCGGCGATCATCGCCACCACGCCGCCCTCGCGCCGCTTCAGGAGGGCCTCCGGGATCGAGTCGCGGTTGGGATCGTCGAAGATGCCGAGCTGGCTGGCGGCGCCGTAGACCAGGGGCAGTCGGCGCCCGTTGTTCAGCTCCTGCAGGTCCTGGCTGAGGCGGAATATGACCTCGTGGGACAGGACCTGGGAGTTGCCGTGCCCCACCCAGGTGAGCAGCAGCGAACCCCGGGAGAAGCTCTCGAGGAAGTCCTCCCGGGCGCGCGGCTTGAAGCGGCCCTCCAGGGGGTAGTCGACGAGGTAGAGCTTCTCCACGTCGAGGTCCGGCGGCAGTTCGGCCGCCAGCTTCTCGGCGTCGATGACGAAGTCCCCCTCCACCCGCTCGGGCTTGTCCGCGTGGTAGGTGTCGTCTGCGGCCAGCAGCATGCGGCTGCGCCAGGGGCCCTGCTCCGGCTCGCGGTCGTAGGCGATGAGCTTGTCCACCACGGCGGCGGCCTCCTCGGTGGAGCGCACCGGGATCCGTCCCACGGCCATGTCCGGCAGGTCGTCGGCGCCGGAGACGCGCACGTACCACTCGTCGTAGGTGCTCTCCTCCTCCTCGTAGGGGGGGACCCAGTTGCCGACCCCCGTCCCCAGGTTGTCGCGGTAGTCGAAGTTGCCGTCGCCGAGGAGGAGGACGAAGGCCGGGGAAGGCCGTCCCTCCTCGAAGGCGTGGTGGAGGAAGTTGCGCAGCGCCGACGGGTCGAGGAGCCCGCCGGAGAAGGCGTCGTAGATCTCGTCGGTGAGGACCACCTCGGTGGAGAAAGGCGGGCCGTGGCGGTCGTCGGCGGCGCGCCAGGCCGCCAGCCGGGCCGCCTCCGCCTCGAGGTCGGGGTGGGTGAGGACGAGGTAGTCGGCTCCCGGGAACCTGTCGAGGAGCCGATGAGGCTGGCGCTCCTCGATCCTCGGGGGGCGGCGGATCCCCGCGGGCCCGGCCACGGCGTACCGGGCCCCGGGGGCGGCGCTGTCGGCGAAGGTCACGCGGCCCTCGGCCGGGGAGTGCTCCAGCCCCGCCACCTCGCGCAGGCCGCCGTCCTCCACGGCGAAGACGCGGGGGGCCTCCTCGAAACCCGTGGCGCGGTAGGCGGCGGCCCCCGGCCGGGCCGGCAGGAACAGCTGCCCCGCCTCGGCGTGGGGGCGGCGCTCGTACTCCACCTCGAACCAGTCGATCAGCACCCGCCACCCCCGGAGGTGACGGACGCGGAGCTCGTTGATCCCCTCCACCGCCCCCGTGGTCCGCACCTCGGAGACGAAGGGACCGTCCTCGCCGGCCCTCGCCTCACCGGCTCGACGCCCGTTCCAGTAGATGCGCAGGGACTCGCCGGCCTTCGTCTGCGAGATGCCCCCGAGGCGTATGAGGACCGGCGTCTCCCCGGCGGGCGACCGCAGCACGGCGGAGAAGGTCTCCTCGTCGCCGGCCGACATCCTCAGCCAGTACCACTCGGTGCCGCTGGCGATCCTCTCCGGCGTGGTGTGGGTCGGGAAGTGCTCGCCCTCGAGGCGGAGCCGCTCGGTGAAGCGGTCGACGGCCTCGGCCGCCGCCGCCGGAGGCGGGCGAGGCTCCCGGCGCAGGGCGCGCCCGGGATCGGCGGCGGCGAGCCAGTACACGTTCTCGCCGGTGAAGGGGTTGTGCAGCCAGCGGCTGTCGTCCCCCTCCCCCTCCCAGCGGGAGGAGGCCTCGCCGTAGAACAGCAGCTGGTCCTCCGCGTCGAAGGTGCCGTCTCCCCCGTCGTCGACGATCACCGCCACCGGCTCGAGGGGGTGGGGCCCCCGGAGGTCGTCCGCGGCGAGGGGGCGGCCGCCGCCGTAGAGCAGGGCCAGGCCGGAGCTGGCCGCGCCCCGGGCCCCCGGCAGGTCGGCGCCGGTGAGGCGGTAGAGCCCGGTGCTGCGGATTGTGATCTTGTACACGGGCCCGGCCGCGGCGGGTCCGGCGGGCCTCAGAGCCTGCCGCGGCCGGCGCGGCAGCCGCCACCGGCGGGCCTGCTCGTGGTTGAGTACGGTGCCGGCGTAGAGGGCCTCGTCCGTCCCCGGGGAGGAGGGCCGCCCCGGGCCGCGGGGCTCGGCGAAGCGGACCTCGGCCACGACCCGGCCCAGCGGCTGCGGCCCCTGGCGTCCGGAGAACCGGATGCGGGCCACGCGCTGGCGGCGGAAGCGGCCCACCTCGAGCAGCTCCGCCGCCGGCGGCGGCGGCAGCCACACCTCCGGCTCCGGCCCGGACCCTTCGCCGCAGACGATCCCCGCCGGCCCCTCCTCGAGAGTCAGCAGGTGCAGGGTGGGCTCCGCCCCCGGAGGCAGGCCGACGAGCACGCTCTCCGAGGCGGCGCAGGGCCGCGTGACGCGGTGCTCCAGGCGCAGCGAAGAGTCGTCGAGGCCCAGCATCCGCACGTCGCCCGCGGTCGCCGCCGCCGCGGCCAGCAGCAGAAAGGGGAGCCTCCGGCCGGGCTCAGTCATCGCGGATCACCGCCAGCTTCCCCCGCGCCCTCGCCGCGGCGCCGCCCAGGCCGAGGGTGTAGTAGTAGACCCCCGAGGCGACGGCGGAGCCGCCGTCGTTCCTCCCGTCCCAGAGGACCGCCCCCCCGAGGTCGGTCTCCAGGGTGCGCACCAGGCTCCCGGCGGCGGAGAACAGGCGGACCCGGGCGCCCGGCGGCAGGCCCTCGAAGGTGACCCGGGCGCCGGCCCCGGAGACGAAGGGATTGGGGTAGATCCGCACCCCCTCGTCCAGCTCTCCCTGCCCGGCGGCCACGCGCAGCCCGCCGAGGCCCCCGCGGGTGCCGATCCACAGCTGGCCGCTGGTCTCGTCGAAGCGCAGGGCCAGCACGTGGTCGTCCACCAGGCAGCTGTTTTCGGCGGTGTACGTCTCCACGAGGCGGCCGGAGTCGTGGAGCTGGGTCAGCCCCCCCTCGGTACCGACCCAGACCGACCCGCGGCCGTCGAGCTCGATGTCGGTGATCACCGGGGAGGCGAGGCCGTGGTCGCGCCGGTAGGCCCGCCAGCTGACGATCTCGAACTCCCTCGACTCCCGGTCGTACCGGTAGCGGGCCCGGAACAGGCCCTCGGGCGTGCCGATGTAGAGGACCTCGCCGGTGGCGGCCAGGGTCCTGACCTCGTCGCTGGTCATGCGCGGCTCGGTGCCGGAATCGAGGGAGATGACGTGATCGTCCCCCGGGTCGAAGGGGGTGCCGCCGTCGTCGAAGAGGAGGACGCCGTCGAGGACGGCGGCCATCAGCAGCAGCCCCTGGCCGTCGGCGACGACCTCGTTCAGCTCGCGGCCCCGGGTCAGCCCGAGGCTCTCTAGATCGTGGAGGTGGCTGGCGCCGGTGCCCGGGTCGAAGACGGCGAGCCCGGCCTGCAGGTTGAGGGCCCACACCCGGCCGCCGCCATCGACGGTCAGGTCGTTCACCACGACGAAGCTGGAGGAAGCGACGACCCCCCGGAGAGCGGAGTTCGTCTGGTCCAGCCGCCGCCAGCCGCCGCCCGGGCCCCGGACCCCGATCCCCTGGCCCCAGGTCCCCGCCCACACGCCGCCGTCGGCGGTGACCTCCACGGCCACGGCCACGTCCGAGGGCAGGCCGGAGCCGACTCCGTGGACCCTCCAGCCCACGGCGGTCATGTGCGCCACCCCGATGGGGCTCCCCTCGCGGTCGTTGGGCACCACCGCCGCCCACAGCTCTCCGTCCGGGGTCGCGGCCAGGTCGTGGAAGCTGGTGGCCGGGGGATCCCCGGCGTCGGGAAGGGGAGGGCCTCCGAGGGAGCGGAGCCCGCCCCTCGTGCCCACCCAGGTCTCGCCCTCCCCCCTGGCGATGGCCAGCGGCTCCGCCGGCGCGGAGCCCACCACCGTCCACTCTCCGGGGCCGCGGCGCTCGTAGACGATGCCGCGGGTGGCCGCCAGGAGCGCACCGCCGCCGCCGCCGAGCACGCGCACGCCGACCGGGGCGGCCTCCGGTTTCCACCCTCCCTCCTCCAGGCGCCACGGCCCCGTCTCGCCCAGGGCCAGCAGGGCGCCCCCGGCGGAGACCAGGGCTGCCACCGCCCCGGGCCTGTCCTCGGTGAGCCAGGAGTCCGGGTTCTGCAGGTTCTCCGCCGCCAGGTCGGCCCAGGCCACGCCCTCGGGGGTGCCGGCCACCAGCATTCCCGAGTGCTCCACGAGGGCGGTGACCCCCGTGTTGCGGGGGAAGTCGCCCAGTTGCCAGTAGTTCTCCTGCACCCGCAGGACCTCGGTGAGGAGGACGCTGATGCCGGCGTCGCTGCCCACGTACATCCTGTCCCGCACGTGCAGGAGGGCCCTCACGCCGAGGTCGGCGAACGTCGTCAGGAGCGGGTCGAAGCGCGAGCCGGCCCTCCGGTAGCGGCCGATGCCGCCGAAGTCGGAACCGAACCACAGATCTGCCGCCGCGTCCGCGGCGATGGAGGTGATGCGGCCCTCGGGCAGGCCCTGCAGGCGGGTGAGGCGGGCGTACTCGCCGGTCCTCCGGTCGAAGTGCAGCACCCCTCCGTCGGTGGCCGCCCACACGCCGCCGGACTCGGAGAGGAGGGCGTTCACCGGCCGCATCCGGGTCAGGGCGGACCAGTTCCCGCACCCCGCCTGCGCGTCGGCCGGGCCCGCCAGGGGGAGGAGACCGGCGAGGACGGCCGGGGACAGGCTTCTCAGGATGTGCTGGCTCTTGAGAGACACCCCACGTCAGCGGAAGACGGCCTGGATCATGGCGCGGATGTAGCCGATCGCGTAGGCGGTGCCCGCCCACCCGGCGCCCGCGGAGGCGATGCCGGGAGTGTGGTCGAGCATGAAGGGGCCGTCGAAGCCGATCTCCCGGTAGGTCCGCATGGCCAGGTACATGTCCATGTCGCCCTCGTCGACGAAGACCTCCTGGAAGTTCCCGAGGCCGCCGCGGATGTTGCGGAAGTGGACGGTGCCGATCTTGCCGAGGCGGCCGATGCGGCGGATGGCGGCGGGGATCTCCTCGCCCATCTCGGCGACGCAGCCCTGGCAGAAGAGCATGGCATTCGCCTCGCTGGGGGCCAGGCCGAAGAGGCTCTCGAAGTCATCGAGGGTGGACAGGACCCGGGCGGCTCCCCCGAGGGGCTCGGCGATGGGCGGGTCGTCGGGATGCGCGGTGAGCAGCACGCCGCTCTCCTCGGCGGCCGGGACGATGCGCTCGACGAAGGTGGCCAGGTTCCGGCGCAGGCGCTCCTCGGAGATGCGCAGCTGCGGATGGTCCTGCGGGTTGGCCCGGAACTCGTCTTGGTCGAAGGTGCTGTAGCGCGCGCCCCCCCGGCCGATGGTCGGCTCGGTGCGGAAGTTGCCGATGCCCCGGAAGTTGTAGCCCAGGGTGGGGATCCCAGCGGCGCCGAGGTTGCGGATCATCGTGCACCAGCCCTCGATGCCCTCGTCGCGGCCGTCGCGGCCGTGGATGATCGTGCGCTCCGGCCGCAGGCCGACGTTGTGGAGCTTCATGCCGTGGGCCTCGACCTTGCGGCAGGCGTCCTTCCACAGTTCGGTGCGGTCCTCGCCGGCCCGCGGAGGCGGCGGGTGCATGATCGCCACGTAGTCCACGCCGATCGCCTTCAGGGTCCCGAGGGTGTCGTCGGTGAGGTCGTCGAGCGTCAGGTGGTGTTGCACCGTCATCGCATCGCTCCGGATAGCCGTGAGGGGCGGGCGGCCGGATAAACGGGCCTGACCGCGAGGTGGTCAAGATCGGATCGGTTGACGGAGTCTCGAGGACGGAGCGAGATTCGCCGGTTGTCCCCGGCGCGCCCGGTCCGCGAAAGGAGTCCGCCATGACCATCCCTCGCCCACTCTGGAGGACGGCCGCCCCCGGCCTCGCCCTGCTGCTCCTAGGCCTGCCGGCGCCGGAAGGCCTGCGCGGCGAGGAGGACTACCCGCCCGGCACGTTTCAGCTGACGCCCACGGTGGACCTCGGGTTGCAGCCCGTTTCCGTCCACGTGCCGGATCGCTTCAGCGGCATCCCCCGCGACCTCGTCCTCAACCTGCCCCCCGGCTTCTCCGCCTCCGTCTTCGCGGCGTACGGCTTCACGCAGCCGCGCTTCATGGCGGTGAGCCCCGAGGGCGTTCTCCACGTGGCCGACATGAGGGCCAAGACGATCGTCGCCCTGCCCGACGCCGACGGCGACGGCGTCGCCGACGAGGCGATCGTCGCCGCCCGCGGGTTCACGCGCGCCCACAGCCTGGCCTTCTACGAGGGGGCGATGTACGTGGCCGATACGAACCGCATCGTGCGTCTCACCGACGCTGACGGCGACGGCGTCTACGAGGAGCGGGAGAACCTCGTGCGCTCCCTGCCCGAAGGGGGGTGGCACTCGACGCGCACCATCGTCTTCGACGAGGAGAACGACCGGTTCTACGTGGGCGTCGGCTGGCCCTGCGACATGTGCCGGCACCCCGATCCCGAGCGCGGGACGGTGCTGCGCTTCAACGCCGACGGCAGCGGCCGCCGGGTCTTCGCCAGCGGCATCCGCAACCCCATCGGCATGGCCCTGCACCCGGTGACCAACCAGCTGTGGGCGACCAACAACGGCCACGATACCGAGGGCGCCAGCCTGCCGCCGGAGTGGATCGACATCATCCGCGACGGCGGCTTCTACGGCACCCCCCTGGCCTACGGCTACCAGGTCTACGTCGACTTCGACCTGCCCCGGTACCGCGAGAACCTGCCGCTCTCGCCCGAGGACTCGACCCTGGTGCAGAGCATGGTGCGCCCCGCCGCCCTGATCCCCGCCCACCTGGCGCCCATGGGCCTGCACTTCTACACCGGCGACCAGTTCCCGGCCCGCTACCAGGGAGCCGCCTTCGTCGCCATCCACGCCGGGCACGCCAAGCTGGCGCCGGTCCCCGGGTACAGCGTCGTCGCCCTCTTCAGCGAGCCCGACGGGTCCGACGCCCGCATCGCCGACTTCGCCACCGGCTTCCAGACCGGCACCGAGGTCTCCGACGTGTGGGGGTTTCCGGTGGGGATCGTCAGCGACGAGGCGGGCAACCTCTACGTCTCCAGCGACCGCCACGTGCGCGCCATCCTGAGGATCACCCACGGGCCCGTCGCCGCCTCCTGGGAGCACACCTTCCCCGGCTCGATCGTGAACGGCGCCACCCTGGCGGTGGAGGCCGGCGTCCGTGTGGAGCGGCTGGCCCCCGGCGGGGAGAGCCCCGCGGTCACCGCCGATCTCAGCGCCCTCGGAGGCGCCTCGCGGGTGCCCCTGGAAGAGGTGGGAGAGCGCACCTGGCGCCTGCGGACCTCGCTCCCGGTGGACGCGCCGCCGGGGCTGAAGACGGTATCCGTCCTCGTCGAGCAGCGCGCCGGCTCCGAGACCCACGCCACGCGGTTGACGGCCACGGTGATGGTGGAGCCCGCCGAGGTGGTCCCCGATCTGGTGATCTACGACGACAGCCTGGCCGATGGCTGGTCGGTCTTCAACGGCACCTGGCTCGACGACTTCTCCTTCGACCTGGCCGACGAGGAGGAGGTCTTCCGGGGCCGGCGGTCCGCCACCTTCCCCGTGCGCTGGGACGACTGGGACTGGGTGGTGAAGTTCCTCCCCGACGAACCCCTGGACCCGGCGGGCTACGGCCGCCTGCGCTTCGCCTTCCATCCGGGCCTCTCGGTGGTCCAGGGCCCCCCGCGCTTCACCGTCTACCTGGCCGAGACGACGATCGACCTGGCGGCGGAGGGACGGGTGGAGACCGAACCCGCGCGCCCCGGCCGCCATCGCTTCGGCGACGACCGCTGGCAGGTGGTGGAGGTGCCCCTCGCCGCCTTCGGCCCGCCCAAGGAGATCCGTGAGGTGACGTTCTCGGGCAACTTCGGGGGCCGCTTCTTCATCGACGACCTGCGGCTCACGGGAGCGGTGCCGACCGCCGTGGGAGAGGTGGAGGCGGTGCCTTCCGCCTTCGCCCTGGAGCAGAACCACCCCAACCCCTTCAACAGCTCCACGCGCATCGGCTTCAGCCTGCCCGGCGGCGCGGCGCGGCTCACCATCTACAACCTGCTGGGCCAGAAGGTCGCCACGCTCCTGGAAGGCGACAGCCCCGCCGGGGCCCGCTCCATCCTCTGGGAGGGCCGCGGCGACGGCGGCCGCGAGCTGGCCACCGGGGTCTACCTCTACCGGCTGGAAGCGGCGGGACAGGTGCAGACGCGGAGGCTGGTGCTCCTGCGCTGACCGCCGGCGGCGTCAGCGCTCCCGCAGCACCAGGTGGAGCTGCCGGGCGATGGTCCCCGTCGTCATGGCGTGGACCACGGCGTTGATGCCCAGGCGCAGGTGGGCCTCGTTGCCGAAGGGCTGGGCCCAGAAGTGGACGTAGCCCTTGTCGGCGAAGAGGCCGGCGAGGCGCCCCTCGAGAAAGACCCCTTCCAGGTAGTGCCGCGGCCAGGCCTCCTCCCAGCCGGGAGGGGGGCCGTTGAAGTCGTAGAAGCAGCTGTAGACCGGGTGGCCGTCCGGGATGCGCCGCAGCCGCCCGCGGTGGCCGAGGGCCTCCTGGAAGAGGCCGCGCAGGGCCGCCTCGGCCTGGCTGAACTCCAGGCCGGGCCTGGCGTTGTCGGCGAAGACGAAGCCGCCGCCGCGCAGGTACTCCGCGAGGGCCCGGGTCTCGCTGTCGGTGAGGTCGAAGACCTCGTCGGCGGTGATGTAGACGAAGGGGCTGCGCATGAACTGCGGCGAGCCGATGAAGATGTGGCGGTCCACGGCGGCGGCGATGCCGGTCTGCTCCGTGAGGGCGTCGGCGAGATTGGGGATGGCCAGGGCGGCGCTGTCGAAGCGCGGCCGCAGGCCGGTCCCCCAGGCGGTGGCCAGACGGATGAAGCCCCGCAGGTCCCGGCGGCCTTCGCCGGTGCGCGCGATCAGCCCCCGGTAGCGCCCGGAGTGGAGGCTGGCGCCGCGGAACAGCTCGCCGAGCCAGGTCTCGTCCTCCTTCCCGGAGTGCAGGACGTAGAGGGTGTCCCCCGGGACCAGGGGACTGGCGGCCCGGTCCAGGCTGGCGCAGGGAGAGGAGAGGCTGCAGTCCGAGTCGTCCGAGCCGCCCCGGGCCAGGTACCCCGACTCCGGGTGCGCCTTGGGAGGGAGGGCGGCGCCGGCCGCCAGCAGGGCGAGGACGGGGATCCGTAGGCGCGTCGGGGTCGGTCGGGTTCCAGGGGCCATGGGCGGATCGATCACTTTCTCCGGGCCGCCGCCAGGGCGCGGGAGGCGTACATCATCTCGCGCACGGCGGCCAGGACGTGCTGGGTGGCGTGGGCGATCCCCCAGCGCAGGGGATCCTCGCGTTCGGGGTCGCGGCGCCGGGCGCCGGCGGCGTAGCTGTCGAAGACGGGCACCATGGCGTCGGCGTACTTCGGGTCTCCCGTATCCTCGTACAGGGCCGCCAGGGCGTCGAGGTGGTGGAAGGCGCGGTCCTCCCCGGCGGCGCCGGTGCGCTCGATCCAGAGCCGCCGGACCTCGTCGTTGATCCGCCCGTACCAGAGGGCCATGCGGGCCCCGTGGCCGCCGGCGTACCAGCGGTTGCGGTCGGTCCGGGCGTGGGTGCTCCAGAGGCGATCGGCCTCCTGCCGCCAGACCTCCTCCCCGGTCTCCAGGTACATCCGCGCGAGCCCGGCGATCGGGTTGGAGAGGTAGCGCCAGCCGTAGTCGTGGAAGGCGGCGCCGGGGTGGGCCATGGCCCGCGCCATGCGCCGGCCCGCCTCCCAGGCCGGCAGGTAGCCGGTGACGCGGTACATCTCCAGGAAGGGGTCGACCATCGAGTGGCCGGAGTCGCCGGGGGAGAGCCAGATGCACTCGTGGTGGCGGCGGCTGAGGCCGCTCGCGGCGGGGTCCCGCGGATCGTGGCGGATGGTGCCCACCTCCAGCAGGTGGCGGGTGTGGGCCGAGGCCAGCTCGAGCCAGCGGCGGTCGCCGGAGCGCAGGAAGGCGAGCCACGGGACGTGGGCGATGTTCTGCTCGTTCAGCAGGTGACCGTAGCGCCCATGGTTCTCCCAGCGCCCCTGGCGGGCCACGTAGGCCGCCGGCAGCGAGCCCCAGACCCACTGGCCGTACCAGCGGTAGACGCGCTGGTTGAGCCGCCAGCTCTCCAGCGCCTCCTCCACCAGGGCCTCGAGATCGGGGCAGACCTCCGGGTCGTAGGGCTGCAGGTGCATGAGCGCCCCGGTGGCCGTCAGGTACCGCGGCGGCACGGCGCAGACCACGGGCTCGCCGAAGATGCGCTCGTACAGGGGCAGCTCGAACCACGCGGCGGGGTCGATGATGAACTCGTGGGTGCGCGAGACCCCGGCCGCCAGGGCCCAGGTGGGAGCGCTGCTTGATGTCAGCATGCCGTCCTCCCGCGGGCGCCAGTCCATCGCCCCCCGGTCCTCCGGCCAGTAGTGGAAGGTCACCGTGCCCTCCTCCACGGAGGCCTCGATGCGCTTGGGGAAGAGGCGCCAGAAGTCGCGGTGATGGATGATCAGATCGCGCTCCTTGCGGCGCATCCTCACGGTGCCGGTGGAGCGCGAGCCCTGCCGGCTCAGCCGCGACGTCGCCGCCTCGGCGTGCTCGTCGTCGAGCTGCCGGACCACCACCAGGCTGTCGCTGGAGACCTCCTCGCCGTCGAGGTCGACGGCGGCCTCCTTCCAGAAGGGGCCCTCCGGGCGGAAGCGGATGCCGGCGCCGCCGAGGGTGTCCTCCCACGGATCCCCCGTGTAGGTCCAGGTGTGGTACAGGCGGAAGAACGGACTGCCGCGGTAGAACTCGGCGTCCAGCTCCCCGCGCGCCACCGGGTCCCCTTCCCCCTTCGCGGGGTGGTACCAGCCGGTGATCCGGACGCGGCAGCGGAGGGGCCCGTTCTCCACGATGCGAACCCCGGCCTCCGGACCGGCGACGAGGAACCGGTAGAGGCGCCCCTCCCCGGTCTTCCACCACAGGTCCCCGGGCTGCAGCAGGCCCTCGATGGTGCCGTCGGCCCCGAAGACCCAGACGCGGGTGCCCACGTCGACGGCGACGCCGTCCCCCCGGCGTCCGGCCATGGCCGGCCCCGGCCCGGGGTCGTCGGACCGGTCCAGGGTCAGGAAGCCGTTGCCGCCGCCGACGACATCGCTCTGGAAGTCGACGAGGAGCCAGCGGACGCTGCCGTCGGGCCACGTGCCCGTGACCTTCGTCTGCGTGTCGAGCCGCCGTCCGAGGGCGTCGCTGAGGGTGATCCCGGCGCCCGGCGGGAACGCTCCCGGGGCGAAGGGGACCCCCACCCGCATGGGCCAGTCGACGCGGGTCAGCCCGGCCGCTTCCTCGACGCCGATGGGCACCCGGCCGCCGCCGGGCAGCTCCACCTGGCGCAGGGCGGTGACGAAGGGGCGCTCCCTCTCGGCGAAGGACCCCGCCGAGCGCCGGGCCTCCGCGGCGCGGCCGCGGGCGCGGCCGGCGAGGACGCGTTCCTCCGCGTAGGAGTGGAGGGCTTCCTCCTCTCCCAGATCGACGTCGAGCCGGAAGGTGTAGCGGCCGTCCTCCAGCTCTCCGAGGTCGAGTTCCACGCGGCGGTCGAGGGTGCGGGTCTCCATGGGGTTCAGGTCGTACTTCCAGGCCTCCCGGAGCGCGGTCCGGCCGAGGACGTCCGTCACCGTCAGCCGGAAGCGGACCGGCGTGCGGTCGTAGCAGCTGTCGTAGAGGCGCGCGTAGTGGCGCATGCGCAGCGGGATCGACTGGATCCCGGGGACCGCCATGAGGGCGTCGGCGATGCCGGCGTCGGCCAGACCGAAGCGGTCGCGGCGCAGGTTGTTGAAGTAGAACCTGCTCTGCGCGGCGGCGCTGCGGCCCTCGTTGGGCCAGGGCACCATCGTGTGCCCGGCGATGACGGCGGCGTTGTCGCGCACCAGCCGCGCGAAGCGCTGCGCCGCGGAGCGCTCCTCCGGCTTGACGAAACCCGGGTGGAGGCGGTCCCCCGGGGCGAAGGGCTGGTAGGTGAGGTGCATCTCCACCCTCTCGCCGGGCGCCAGCAGTTCCTTCTTGCGCCGCGGCTCCACCGTGAACCACCCCCGCTTCGGGTGCTTCTCGCGGCGGTAGTCGGTCCAGGTGGCGCAGACCTGCGCGTCCCCCCGGCGGAAGGTCATCCACACGCCGTTGCCGGTGCGCGGGTTGATCGCCATCCAGTAGCCGGGCACGTCGAGGAAGTGGGTGTCGCGCCCCAGTCCCACGCGGATGCGGCGCATCTGCCCCCGGCCGGGGCCCGGCGCGACGATGACGGAGTGCTCGCCGTAGGGATCGTCCAGCATCAGGTACGGATGCCAGCGGATCCACAGGGGAACCGCCTCCTCGCCGA
>CBDCSU010000005.1:0-1509179 GCA_965221775.1 Candidatus Latescibacterota bacterium
CAATATCTGCCCGACCTGCCGGAAGACCGGCGCGACCGGGCGGCGGCGCAATACCTCGCCCGTCCCGGCCACGGCTTGACGGACGACGAACAGCACGAGATCGCCGCCGAAATCCGCGCCGTGCTCGACCTGCCAGAGGCCCGGCCCCTGTTCGGCCCCGGCTCGATGGCCGAAGCGCCGGTCACCGGCACGGTCGGCGGGGCGGTGATCTCCGGCCAGATCGACCGGCTCGCCATCGGCGCGCAGACGGTCTCCGTCGTCGATTACAAGACCAACCGCCCGCCGCCCGCCGACGCCGCGGCGACTCCGCCGGTGTATCTGCGCCAGATGGCCGCCTACCGGGCCTTGCTGCGCCGCCTCTATCCGGCGCACAGGGTCGACTGTTTCCTGCTCTGGACCGCCGCCCCGCGGCTCATGGCGCTCGCCGATTCGCTGCTCGATCCCTATGCGCCGGACGCGCCCGGAGAGGGTGTAACAGGAGAGGGTGCGGCCGCTTGACCGGCCGGCCGGCCGTCGCTAGATCGTAGGCACGCCCCGGGTTCCGATCCGGGGTGTGCAGTGTATGACGGAAGCCGGGCCGCGAGAGCCCCGGCCGCCGAGGAAAGCGATGGGGTAAGCATGGCCTTGAACAACGTGACCGATTCGTCTTTCGACGCCGATGTCCTGCAGTCGTCCACGCCGGTCCTGGTGGATTTCTGGGCGGAATGGTGCGGCCCCTGCAAGCAGATTGCGCCGGCGCTGCAAGACATGGCCGCGGACAAGGACGGTCAGATTTCGATCGCCAAGCTGAACATCGACGAGAATCCGTCGATCCCGCAGCGCTACAACGTGCGCGGCATCCCCACCCTGATGCTGTTCAAGGGTGGTGAGCTGGCGGCCACCAAGGTCGGCGCCCTGCCGAAGAGCAAGCTGTACGAATGGGTCGACAGCGTGCTCGCCGACGGCGCCTGACCCGCTTCTATCCTTCCGATAGCGCCAGCGCCTGCCCGATCAGGTAGAGCGACCCGCAAATCAGGATATCGTCGTCCCCGGCGGCGCGCGCCGCCGCCAGGTCGAGGGCGTGTTCGAGATCCGTTGCGGCGACCGCCTCCGGGGCGCCGCGGGCGCGCGCCTGCGCCGCCAGTTCCTCCGCCGGGAAACAGCGGTGGCCGGGAACCGGCACCGCCGTGAGCGACGCGCACACCGGCGCCAGCGCCTCCAGAATCCCGTCCGGGTCCTTGGTTTCCAGCAGGCCGAGGATGGCGTGGACCGGGCGCGCCTGCGCCTGCACCCAATCGGCGAGTGCCTTGGCCGCGGGCGGATTGTGCGCGCCGTCCAGCCAGAGCTGCCGGCCGGGTCCGAGCCGGGCCGCGAGGTGGCCGGCCCCGAGGTGCTGAAGCCGGCCCGGCCAGGCGACCGCCTGCATGGCCTGCGCCCAGTGCCGGTCCTCCAGCCGCGCGACGCCGGACGCATCGGTCAGCGCAACGGCGAAGGCGGCATTGGCGGTCTGGTGGGCGCCGGGCAGCGCCGGAACCGGCAGGCGGCAGGCGCGGGCCGGGCCGGCGTAGGACCACATCGCTTCGCCCGATGCGGCGGCCGCAGCCTCGAAACGCCACGCCTTGCCGCATTTGAGCAGCGGCGCGCCGGCTTCGGCGGCGGCGCGTTCGACGACATCCAGCGCAGCGGGCGGCAGGTCGCCGACGACGACGGGAACGCCGGCGCGCAGGATGCCGGCCTTTTCCGCCGCGACCGCCGCGATCGTGTCGCCGAGATAGCCCTGGTGGTCGAGGCCGATGGAAACGATGCCGGTTGCGGCCGGCCGTTCGACGACGTTGGTCGCGTCGAGCCGCCCGCCCAGCCCGGTTTCCAGCAGCAGCACGTCGGCCGAAGTCTCGGCGAAGGCCTTGAAGGCGGCGGCGGTCGTGATCTCGAAGAAGGTGATCGGCGCGCCGCCGTTGGCGCGGTCCGCGGCTTCCAGGACCTCGACCAGCGCCGCATCGCCGATGTCACGGCCGTTCAGAACGATCCGTTCGTTGAAGCGCACCAGATGGGGCGAGACATACTGGTGGACCGCGAACCCGGCCGCCTCGAAGGCGGCGCGGCAGAAGGCGAGGACGGAGCCTTTGCCGTTCGTGCCCGAGACGTGGATGACCGGCGGCAGCCGGTCCTGCGGCCGGCCGAGTTTGGCCAGCAGCGCCTCGATCCGGCCGAGCGACAGGTCGATGACGCGCGGGTGGAGCGCCGTGAACCGCTCGAGCAGCCGGTCGACGGTTGCGGCGGGCAAGGGTGGAATCAGTCGGCGGCGGGTTCGCCGGATTTGTCCGGCCCGGACGCGTCGCCGGCTGCCTCTTCCGCCGGCTCCCCGGCCGGCTTCACGGACGGCTTCACGGACGGCTCTCCGGCCGGCTTCGCGGACGGCTTCGGGGCCGGTGCCGCGGTTTCGGCATCGGCTTCGGCCGGCCCGGCCAGCGCCTTCGGCGTTTCCGGCGCGGCCGCGATCTGGCCGGCAGGTTTCAGCGGCACGACGTCGGCCGGCGGATTGGGCCGGACCAGGTGGCGCAAGGTGCGGATCAGCGTTTCGCGCATCTCCTGACGCGGCACGACCATATCCACCATGCCGTGCTCGTGGAGATATTCCGCGCTCTGGAACCCTTCGGGCAGCTTCTCGCGGATCGTGTCCTCGATCACGCGCTTGCCGGCGAAGCCGATGGTTGCGCCCGGTTCGGCGATCGCGATGTCGCCCAGCATGGCGAACGAGGCGGAAACGCCGCCCGTCGTCGGGTCCGTCATCAGGGAGATGAAGGGCAGCCGCGCCTCGCGCACCTCCTGCACGGCGACGACGGTGCGCGGCATCTGCATCAGCGAGAGGATGCCTTCCTGCATCCGCGCCCCGCCCGAGGCCGGAATGGCGATGAGCGGCGCCTGCTGCAGGACGGCGAGCCGGGCGGCCGCGACGAAGGCCTCGCCGACCGCAACGCCCATCGATCCGCCCATGAAGGAAAAATCGAAGGCCGCGATCACGACCTTCATGCCGCCCATCGTGCCGTGGCATACGATCGCCGCATCGCCGCCCGACTCCCGTGCGCCGGTCGCCGCCTGGGCGTCGCGCAGCCGTTCCGAATAGCGCTTGCGGTCGCGGAACTTCAGTGGGTCGACGATCGCCTTCGGCGGTTCGATCTCCTGGTACGCGCCGTCATCGAACAGCGCGGCCAGCCGCTCGCGTGACGCGATGCGCATGTGGTGGCCGCAATGCGGGCAGACCTTCAGGTTGGCGTCCAGCTCGCGATGGAAGATCATCTGGTCGCAGGCGGCGCATTTTACCCAGAGATTTTCCGGCACGTCGCGCGTGACCAGGGCGCGGATTTTCGGACGGATGTTTTCAAGCCAGCTCATGGCTCCTCACAGAATTGCCCGCGGGCGCAGCGGCCGGGGCGTATGTCCCGAAGTGCGGTCCCGCGATGCGCGTTCAGCCCGCGCGGACGGCCGGCACGCCGCCGCCCGCCTCGACCTGGCGCTCCAGCTGCCGGGCCGTGCGCCGGATCTCGCGCGTCTTGCGCCGGCCCTTGCCGCCGGCCAGCCAGGCGACCAGCGCGCCGCCGAGGAAGCCGAGTGCAATGCCGCCGAACGCCAGCCCGTAAACCGGCAGCGACAACATCAGCGGCGCCGGCCACAGATTCACCGTTGCGGCATGATAGTTGTGGGTCGCGAAGACGATGAAGACGATTCCGACCAGCCCGATGACGATCCAACCGATAAGTCTCATACCGGTGCTCCTGTAAGGCCGCGCCGCGGCGCCGAACCGGGTAGGTGGCGACGGCCCGCCGCCGGCGCAAGCCGGTCCGGGGCAAGGCGCCGGCCGGTTGCCCCCGGGGTCAGTCCGTCCGGTCGGAATTCAGCCGCTCGCGCAGTTCCTTGCCCGTCTTGAAATAGGGCACGCGCTTGCGGGCGACATGGACGGTCGCGCCGGTGCGCGGGTTGCGCCCGGTGCGCGGCGCACGGTCCTTGACCGAAAAGGCGCCGAAACCGCGCAGTTCAACGCGGTCGCCGCGTTCCAGCGCATCGGAGATTTCATCGAACACCGTCGTCACGATGCGTTCGAAGACCCTCGCCTTCAGATCCGGGTGCCGTTCGGCCAGCCGGGCGATCAGTTCCGACTTCGTCATGGCAAGTGCGAACGCTCCCAAACGCGGCAAAAGGATTCCGGAACGGTCGCGAGCCAGTCCGAACATTGCCTGCGCACTGTCCCCAACCTGAAGGAAAGAGTGCCAAAGGGGCGCGCCAAGGTCAAGACTAAGTCTCTAAGAAATAACTATCTTTATGTTACCGCTGCATACAGGCCCGGCAGGGATGCGCCTGCGGCGGCGTGCGGCCGGCGCCGCGGATTGCCGGCGCGAACGCCAGCGCCGCAATTCCTTCGGACCGGCCGGAATGCGGCCATAGGGAGCGGCGCGGCCGCCCTTGACCTTTTGCATTTTCCGCCTTTATACCGCCCATTCCGCGCGCCGCCGCTGCCCGGCCGGCGCGCGTTTCACGCCGACGACGAACCGGACCGAAGAGAGAAGATGGCCCACCACAAATCGGCCAGGAAGCGCATCCGCCGCAACGGCGCAAAGGCGCAGGTCAACACCGCCCGGCGCAGCCGGGTGCGCGGATATCTGAAAAAGGTGGAACTCGCGATTTCCGCCGGCGACCCGGAGGCGGCGCGCGACGCGCTCAAATCCGCCCAGCCGGAAATCATGCGCGGCGTGACCAAGGGTATCCTGCATCGCAACACCGCATCGCGGCGGATCAGCCGCCTGAACGCCCGTATCAAGGCGATGTCCTGACGCTGCGCGGCGTGGCGCAGGCTGCGCCGGGCCGCCGGCAGGACAGGCAGGTCGTTCGTCCCCAGAGCATCGGGTTTCCCCGGTCCGCGCACGGCCACATGCTGCTGCACCTATTGAATTTTGCAGCGCAACACAAATATCTCGCATCGCAACCCAGAAATCTCCGGGAAATCCCCCAGAAATCCCCCAGAAATTTAAGGAGGCCTACATGCCGGACGGATCCGGTGACCGGACGGTGCAGGAACTGCTCTCCAGCTGTACCTGCCAGAACCTGCGCCAGGCGACGCGGGTCGTGACCCAGCACTACGAACAGGCGATGGAGCCGATCGGCCTGAAGATTACGCAGCTTCCGGTGCTGGCGGCAGCGGCGGCGAAAGGCCCGGTTCCGATGAGCCGGCTGGCGGAAACGCTGGTCATGGACCGCACGACCCTGACGCGCAACCTGCAGCCGCTGGAGCGCGCCGGCCTGGTGGCGGTTGCGTCCGGAGACGACCGGCGTGCGCGTCTTGTCAGCGCAACCCCGAAGGGCCTCGACGCGCTCGAAGCGGCGCTGCCCCTGTGGAAGCAGGCCCAGTCCGGCATGGTCGAAGCGCTGGGGCGCTTCAAGTGGGGCGTCCTGATGGAGAATCTGCGCCTGACCGTGGACGCGACCCGGAAATCGGCTCCCGACTGAGGCCGCCGCGACAGGCCTGAGATCGCCATGGGGCCGACCCGTCATCGGCCGGCGCCCCGCGCGGCGCCGGTTCCGCCCGGCCGGCGAACGGTCTAGACTCCGGTTCGCCGCTGCCCGCCGACCGACCGCCGTCCGACCGCCCCATGCCGGAAATCGACCTTCACGCCCTGCCGGAACACCTGCCGCCCGGCGCGCCGGCGATGGGCCTCGACGTCGGCGCCAGAACGGTCGGCCTCGCCATCTCGGACCGCACGCGCACTATCGCATCGCCACTGGTCACGGTGCGCCGGAAGAAATTCGCCGCCGATGCCGCAGCGATCGCAGCGCAGGTCGCCGGGCGCGGCGCGGCCGCCCTGGTCTACGGATTGCCGGTCAACATGGACGGCGCCGAAGGGCCGCGCTGCCAGTCGGTCCGGCAATTCGCGCGCAACCTGGACGGCCGGCTGCCGCTGCCCTACGCCTTCTGGGACGAACGCCTGTCGACCGCGGCGGTCGAGCGGTTGCTGATCGACGAAGCGGATATGACCCGCAAGCGCCGCGCGGAGGTGGTAGACAAGGCGGCGGCGGCGTGGATCCTCCAGGGCGCCCTGGACGCCCTGAGAGCGGAGGCGGCCCGGGAGCGGCCGCCGCAGGATCCAGCCTGACGGCGCCGCGGCGGAGATCCCGTGTCCGAGACCTTCACAGCAATCGCCCCGGTCGTCGTCCTGATCCTGCTGGGCTGGGCCTTGCGCCGGGCCGAGTTCGCGCCCGAAGCCTTCTGGACCGGCCTCGACCGGCTGACCTATTTCATCCTGCTGCCCTGCCTGCTGGTCAACGGACTGGCCGGCGCAAATCTGGGCGAGCTGCCGGTGGGCGACGCCGTGCTGGCGGCCGGCGCGGGCGTGCTGGCGGCGGTCGTGCTGATGCACGCGCTCCGGCGCGTCGTCGCGCCCAAGCCCGGCGCCTACGGCGCGCTGGTGCAATGCGGCCTGCGCGGCAACAACTATCCGGTCCTGGCGATCGTCGTCACGCTGTTCGACGATGTCGGCCTCTCCGCCTTCGCGCTGTCGCTGATCGCCTTCGTGCCCCTGACCAACCTGATCAGCGTCATCGCGCTGGTGCGGACGGGCAGCGGCAAGGGGTCGGCGGCGAACGCCCTGGGGCCGATCGTGCGCGAGATCCTGCTCAACCCGATCCTGATCGCCGTTGCTCTGGGCCTCGCGATCAATGTCGCCGATACCGGCATCCCCGGCCCGGCGGACACTATCCTGGAGGTCCTCGGCCGGGCCGCCCTGCCGCTCGGACTGCTGGCGGTCGGCGCCGGCCTCGCCTTCGACGCCACGGCCGGAAGCGGGCGCGCCGTGCTGGCGTCCATGGCCGTCAAGCTGCTGCTCCTGCCGGCTCTCGTGCTGATCGGCCTCGACATGCTGGAGATCGGGGGCACCTATGCCACGGCGCTGCTGATCCACGCCGCGGTGCCCTGCTCCGTATCGACCTATGCGTTCGCCCGGCAGCTGCGCGGCGATGCGAAGACGACGGCGGCCATGATCGCCGCGCAGACGGTGGTCAGCATCGTCACCCTGCCGTTCTGGCTCTGGCTGGCTACGGAGTTTCTGTAGGGCGGGGGCTCCGGCTCAATTCATGATCGCGTCCGGCAGCCACAGCGGGATTTCCGGCACGAACATCACGACGAAGGTGACGACCAGGATCACGAAGAAGAAATGCTTGCCGTGCTTCCACCATTCGAAAACGGTGGTGTCGAGCAGGCGGCAGGCGAACAGGGTCTGGACCCCGACCGGCGGCGTCAGGTTCGCGAGCAGGATGATCATGCTGAAGCTCACCCCGTAGTGGATGGGGTCGATGCCGAGGCTCTGGGCCGACGGCAGCATCAGCGGCACGAAGATCAGCATGATCGGCACGGCCTCGATAAAGAAGCCCATCACGAAGAAAACGGCAAAATTCAGGAGCAGGAATTCGGTCGGCGTAAAGGCGCCGGCCTTGAAGAATTGTTCGACGACGTCCGCCAGGTTCAGCCGCACGATCAGCACGCCGAACACGGCTGCGCCTGCCACCAGGAACAGGTAGCTCATGGAGCTCAGCAGATTGCGGCTGAAGGAATCGGCCAGGCCGGTCATGCTGGTGCCGGCCCGGAATATGGTGAAGCCGAGGAACAGCGCGAAGACGATGCCCGCTGCGCCCGCCTCGACCGGCGAGAAGATGCCGAAGCGCATGCCGCCGAGGATAAAGATCGGAATCGCCAGGCCGACGAGCGCCGCGGCCGGCGAGCCGCTGCGCCGGCGATAGACCCTCGGCGCGCCGGCCGCCGCGCCGGCCGCGGCCGGTTTCGCGGTTTCGTAGCGTTTTTGCAGGAACGCCGCGACGATCATCAACCCGATGGCGACCATGATACCCGGCGCGATTCCCGCGATCCACAGGCGCAGGATCGAGATTTCGCCGGCAAGGCCCAGGATCAGCAGGACGTTGCTCGGCGGGATCAGGGCGCCGATCAGCCCGGCGCAGGAGATCAGCCCGGCCAGGTAGCCCCGGGCATAGCCGATCCGCTCCATCTCGTCCCGGAACATGGAGCTGAGCATCCCGGCCTCGGCCAGGGTCGAGCCGGTCATCCCGCCCATGAACAGCGAGGAGACGATCAGGACCTGGGACGTGCCGCCCCGGACGCGCCGGCCGATGACCTCGCCGAACCAGACCACGCCGCGGGCGACGCCGATATCCGACAGCACGCCGCCGAAAATGATGAAGAGCGGCAGCGCCAGCCACGCGAAGTTGCCGAGCACGCCCATCACGGCGATCGGCGATCCCAGCAGCGGAATGCCGGCCACCAGCATGCCGACGACGCCGGCCAGCCCCATGGCGGCGGCCAGCGGCACGCCGAAAATCGCCAGCGAGAACAGAACGCCGAAGGCGATCCCGCCGGCGATCAGTTCCATCGGCGGAGTCCCCGCAGGAGGTATTTGCCGAACTTGGCGAGGATCGTTACGCCGCCGCCGACCAGGATGGCGTAGTAGCCGACCTCGATCGGCCAGCCGAGCGCGGCGTATTTCGAGAACATCCTGGGCAGCAGGGCCCAGGTCGACCAGACGAGGAAGCCGACGAACAGGACGATGGCGGTATCCTCGAGGATTTCCTGCAGCCGGGGCGGCAGATCGAGGATCTGGACCTTGATGTGGCTGTTGTCCTGGTCGATGGCGAAGACGCTCAGGAACACCAGCCAGATCATGATGATGACGCTGAGTTCCTCGACCCAGGAAATGCCCAGCGCACCGTCGAGCACGAAACGGTCGACGATGTTGACGAACAGCAGCGCGATCACGGCGGCGATCGCCGGAACGAAGAGGTATTTCCGGATCCGCCCGCTCAGCCTCAGGACCCGTTCCTGCATGTCACGCGCCTCGTTGCAGGCCGGCGCCGGCCCGGACGAAACCGCCCGAAACGGCCGGGGCCGCCTCGGGCGGAATCGGATTCATCGGACCGGCGGCCCGTCGCTGCGGGCTATTTGAGCATGCCGGCTTTCCGCAGACGGGCCAGCAGCGCGGGCGGCGTGTATTTCGCCACATCCTTGCTCTTGTAGACGCTCTCGCTGGCCTTTTGCCACATCGCCGCCTGTTCGGGCGTCAGATCGATGATCTCGGCGCCGCGCTTGGTGATCGCGTCGCGGAAGGCCTGGTGCGCCTCCTGGTCGACCTTCATCTCGTAGAGGGCGGCTTCCTCGCCGACCTCGGTCATGACCTTGCGGATGTCCGCCGGCAGCTTGTTCCAGAAATCGACCCGGACCCACATGACCTGCGGCAGATACTGGAAATTCACCATGGTGATGTGCTTGGCGATTTCGTCGAAGCCGACATTGTGGATGTGCGGGATCGGGATCTGCACGCCCTCGAACACGCCCTGGCTGAAGCCGGTGAAGGTGTCGGCCCACGGCACCGGGACCGGATTGGCGCCCCAGGCCTTGTTGATGACGATGTCGAGCGGCGCGAGGCTGACGCGCTGCTTGGTGTTCTTGATGTCGGCCGGGACGACGAGCCGGACCTTGCGGGTCGCGATCGCCCGGGCGCCGCCGTTGCTCGGCATGATGTAGACCAGCTTGAGGCCGGTCTCCTTCTCGACCCTGGCCTGGATCTCCTTGCCGACGTCGCTGTTGATCATCTGGAGCAGCTGGCGCGGCCCGGTCTTGAGGTCGCCGCTGACGATGAAGGGCAGGTTGACCCAGTCGTAGTGCCGGGTGAACACGCCGACCGTGGACGTACCGGCGGCTGCGAAATCGATCGATCCGGCGAGCAGCGCCTCGAGCGCCTTCTCTTCCTGATAGAGGCTGCCGCTGTGGTGAATCTTGAACTTGACCCGGCCGTTGGTCCGCTTCTCGACCTCAGCGGCGAAGAAGTTGACCGCCTTGCCCGACGAAATTTTCGGGCTGGGATAGCCGGCATAGGTGAATTTGAATTCCTGGGCCTGCGGCGCCTGGCTCGCCAGCGCCGTTCCCGCCAGCGCCATCGCGGCGAAAACCGCAGACTTTTCAATATGCTTCCAGATCGACACGATCGAATTCCTCCCTTTCGCTAAAATGCCCCTCGGTCGAGGGGCGCGGCATTGTCAGGGTGCCCCTACACCCTGTCAAGCTGACCCCGGACATGGCTGCGTCCCGGACCGCGGCCGCAGGATCGGCGAGCGGAAATTCCGCGGCGCCGGCCCGGATTGGGGCGGCGGGCCGGGTTCACATGCGATGGGCGAAGCTGTCGCGCCGGAAGCTGTAGAGCGCATCCGGATCGACCTTGATGTCGACGACGGCGGGGCGGTCTTCGTCCAGCGCTGCGGCGATCGCGTCCTCGACCTCCGACAGGCGCTCGACCCGATAGCCGGCAGCGCCGTAAAGCCGGGCCAGCTCGTCGAACGGCGGGCTGCCGACGTCCGCGCCGATGTAGCGCCCGCCGAAAAAGTCCCGCTGATAGGCCTTTTCCGCGCCCCAGCAGCCGTTGTTCATCACGACCGCCACGGTATTGAGCCCGTGGTCCACCGCCGTGCTCAGCTCCGAGACCTGCATGCCGAAGCCGCCGTCGCCGGCGAAGCTGACGACCGGCCGGTCCGGCTGCGCCGCCTTCACGCCGAGGCCGCAGGCGAAGGAGAAGCCGACCAGGCCGAAATCCAGCGGCGTGAACAGGCAGGGCGGCTCCCGGTATTCGAGCGCGTCAGTGGCCTGGAGCGTCATGGTGCCGGCGTCGAGCACGATGGCGGCGTCGCGCGGCAGCACGCGGCGGTAGGACCGGAACAGGCCGGACGGCTGGATCGGGGTTTCGTCCAGGACCGCCTCGGCGTCGCGCCGGGCGAGGAACGCCTTGCGCTCGGCCTGGAACTGCGCCGTCCACTGCGTCGCCTCGCGGATCGCGGCGGCTTTCCGCACAGCCTCGGCGAGTTGATCGGCGACGGTCGGCGCATCGGCCCAGATGCCCAGCGAGACCGGGAAATGCCGGCCGATTTCCGTCGGTTCGATCTCCACCTGGACGATCGCCGCATCCCGGTTGATGTTGTCGTAGGAATAGAAGGTCGAGTTGAAGCCGAGCCGGGTGCCGAGCGCGAGGATGACATCGGCCTCGAGCACGAGGCGGGACGCCACCGGATTGCCGCGCGGCCCCATCTGTCCGGCGTTGAGCGGATGCCCGAACGGAATCGCGTCGCCGTGCCCCGGCGACATGGCGACGGGCGCGCCGAGCAGTTCGGCAAGCGCGAGGGTCTGCGCCGCGCCACCGCCATTTTTGATCCCGCCGCCGGCGACGATGACCGGCCGCTCGGCGTCGAGCAGCATTTGCGCCGCCCGCTCGACCGCAGCCGCCGGGGCCGCCGGGGCGTACTGGACGCGATAGCTGTCCGGCGCCGGCGGTTCGGGGAAAACGGCCTTGGCGGACTGCACGTTGCGCGGCACGTTCAGCAGCACCGGGCCGCGCCGCGGCGTGAGCGCCGTGCGGAAGCCGGCCTGGAACAGCTCCGGGATGCGGTCGACGCTCGGCACGGTCACGCTTGACTTGGTGACCGGGGACAGGGTCGCGTGCTGGTCGACCTCCTGGAAGGCGTCGCGGTAGACATGGGCGGACGAGAGCGCACCGGCGATGGCGACGACCGGGGAATGGGCGGCCGACGCCTGGGCGAGGCCGGTCAGCAGGTTGGTCGCCCCCGGCCCGTTCTGGCCCGCGACGATGACGCCGGGCCCGCCGCTCGCCCGGGCGTAGCCGTCGGCCATGTGGGTGCCGGTGCGCTCGTCGTGCACGCCGACGAAGCGGATCGAATTGGCCTCGTAGAGCCCGTCGAACACTTCCATGGTCGCCGAACCGATGAGCCCGAAAACATGGCGGACATTCTCGTTCTTGAGGGCTTCGACAACGGCCTGGCCGCCATAGATCGGTTCGGTCATTTCCGCGTTCTCCAAGGGCGCTGAATCGTTCTTTCGCTGCACGATTGCCGTTGCTCGGGCGCGGCGCTCACCACACGACGTCGCCGAACACGTACGGGTCCATCGCCGGCAGGCCCATCTGCCGGAGCATGGCGCAGCACAGTTCCGACAGCGGATTGCCGAGCGACAGCAGGATCGAATAGTGCTGGTCGAATTCCGGCTTGAGATAAACGACCGGGCTGCCCCGTTCGCGCAGCACGACCATCATGTCGTCGGTCTGGCGGATCCATTCCTCGGTCTCCATGCCGCCGACGGCGACGACCAGCGGAATGTGGGGCGCGGGCGGATTGTAGCGCGGGCTGAGCGCGCGCACCGCGTCGTCCGGCACCAGCAGTTCCTCGGCGCCTGGCACCAGCATTACCGGTTCCAGGTCCAGCATGGCGCTCACGATGGTCGCGCCCTTGACGGCATCGTCCGGCAGGCCGAAGTCGCGGTTGAAATCGCCGGTGCACATCATCGCGGCGAGGTGGCCGCCCGCCGAATGGCCGGAGATGTAGATCTTCTCCCGGTCGCCGTTGGCTTCTTCGGCATGGTCCCAGACCCATTTCAGGGCGGCGCGGACCTGGCGCACCACTTCGGTGAGCGGAACCTTCGGGCAGAGATCGTAGTTGAGCAGGATCGACGCGCCGCCGGCGTCGAGCACCGCCGGAGCGACCAGGGTGTGGTCGAAGCTGTCGAGAAAGCGCCAGAAGCCGCCATGGACGAAGATGTTGACCGGCGAACCCGGCTCCTTCGCCGGAAACAGGTCCAGGGTCTGGCCCTCCGTCGGCCCGTAGGGGATGCGCAGCCGCCCCTCGTAGGTGCTGCGCGCCAACGCGCTGGCCAGCGTCCACTGGGCCTTCCAGACCGGATGTTCGGGCACCGCGATGCGCGGGCTGTACTGGCGTATCAGTTCTTCGCGCGGCAAGTCGCGATAGTCCATGTTCGCCTCCCGGCGCCCGCGGCCGAGGGGGCTGCGCTTGGCCAGATTTTCCGGAAATAGCAGGGAATTTGCCCAGCGCTAGCACGAACCGGCCGGGGGGCAAAGGCTTCTGGCCGGCCGCGACCGGTTTGAAAAATTCGAACCCACTGCAGCGCCCTGCGTGTCGCAAGCTGACCCCGCGATTTATTGCGGATGGGCATCGCCGCCCGACAATCCTCTCTTGCCGCCCCGGACGGAGCGCAGCGGAGATCCGGGGCCCAGGAGCCACAGGCAAACGCCTTTCGGGTCGGCTCTGGACCCCGGCTCTCCCTGCGGTCGGCCGGGGTGGCAGTCGTTAATTTTCCGGAAGGATTTCGGTCTTCGAACCAGACCGAAATCAAAACCGGAGACGACCTTCCGGTGTCGCGCTTCACATCCGCGAACCCCTTCTATACGGTGCGGGCCGGCCATCGACATCGAACGGAGCGCTCCGCCATCCCGTCCGCCGAAAACCGCCGCTTCGTGCTACGCTCCCGCCCGGTCCATCTTGCCGGTCCCGAAAATTTCGAACTCCAGCGCGGCCCGGTTCCGGAGATCGGGGACGACCAGGCGCTGGTCCGCATCGAGATGGCGGCGCTGTCGGCCTGGCAGGGCATGCGCACCAAGGATTTCAGGAACTTCATCCGGCCGTTCGATATCGGCGAGCTGATCTCCTGCGATACTTTCGGCCGCGTCGTCGAGAGCCGGTGCGCCGCGCTGCCGGCCGGCGCGGCGGTGGTCGGCCGCCAGGGCTGGCAGGATTACGCCATCGTCCGACCGGAGGATGTCTCGCTTGCCTCCGACGACTTTGCTGCGGAGGAATGGCTCACCGCCCTGTCCTCGCCGGGGCAGACCCCGTATCTCGCCTTTTCGCAGAAGGTGCGGCCGATGCCGGGCGAAACCCTGGTCGTCACCTCGGCGGCGGGCGCGGTCGGCAGCTATGCGGTGCAGCTCGGCCGGCTGGCCGGGGCGCGGGTCGTCGGGATCGCCGGCGGCCCGGAAAAGGCCGCCTTCGTGCGCGACCGGCTGGGCGCCGACGCCGCGGTCGATTACCGCTCCCGCAGCTTCCGCGACGACCTCGCCGCGGCCTGCCCCGACGGCGTGAACCTCTATTTCGATACCGTCGGCGGGCCGGTGGCCGACGCCGTGTCGGAACACCTCGCCCTCGGGGCCGATATCCTGCTGGTCGGCCGCGTCGCGGCGAACAACAGCGCCGAGCCGGAGCGGGACATGGCAAACCTGCGCCATGTCTGGTCGCGGGAGGCGACGATCCATTCGTTCAACCGCTACGCCTACAAGGCGCTGTATCCCGGGGTCATCGAGCGCCTGGGCGCGCTGCTGCGGGCCGGGCGCCTGGCGATGCACAACCAGCTCGTCGACGGCATGGAGCGGACGCCGGCCGCCCTGCATGACGTGCTCTCCGGCAACCATGTCGGCAAGATGCTGGTGCGCTATTCGGATAGCGGCGGGGGCCGTATCTGAAGACAATTTGCGCAAGCGAATCCAGGCATGGGTACAGGCCGGAATCCGGACCCGTTCAATGCCGGGGATAACCGGGAAAATTCAGGGATTGCAGCCGGTTGACCGGTGGCCGGCTGTGATCTAATGTGTGCAAACAAATATAGAACAAACTATTGTCGAATCGACCGCGCGATGCTAGTTTAGGAGGCTGTGGCCTTGCGGCTGCGCGGCCGGAGACGCCAACCGTATGACCAACATCGCCGCCATCTCCCACCGGATCTGGGACATGAAGTACCGGCTCAAGGGGCCGGACGGCGCGCCGGTCGACCGGACGATCGACGACACCTGGCGGCGGGTGGCGAAGGCGCTGGCGGCGGTCGAGCGCGAGCCGGCGGCGTGGGAGGGCCGGTTCTTCGACGCCATGCGCGATTTCCGCTTCCTGCCGGCCGGCCGCATCCTCGCCGGCGCCGGGGCGGACCGCAGCGTCACCCTGTTCAACTGCTTCGTCATGGGCGCAATCCCGGACGACATGAGCGGCATCTTCCGCCAGCTCCAGGAAGCCGCGCTCACGATGCAGCAGGGCGGCGGCATCGGCTACGACTTCTCGACGCTGAGGCCGCGCGGCGCGCCGGTCCGCGGCGTCGGCGCCGACGCGTCCGGGCCGCTCTCCTTCATGGATGTCTGGGATTCCATGTGCCGGACCATCATGAGCGCCGGCCACCGCCGCGGCGCCATGATGGCGACCATGCGCTGCGACCATCCGGATATCGAGGCCTTCATCGAGGCCAAGCGCGAGCCCGGCCGGCTGCGCATGTTCAACCTTTCGGTGCTGGTCACCGACGCCTTCATGGACGCCGTCCGGCGCGACGATCCGTGGGATCTCGTCTTCGGCGGCACGGTCTATCGCACGGTGCAGGCGCGGGCGCTGTGGGACAGCATCATGCGCGCGACCTACGCGTTCGCCGAGCCGGGCGTGATTTTCATCGACCGGATCAATCGCCTCAATCCGCTGTCCTACTGCGAGACCATCTACGCGACCAATCCCTGCGGGGAGCAATGTCTCCCCCCATACGGCGCCTGCCTGCTCGGCTCGATCAACCTGGCCCAGCTGGTCCGGGACCCGTTCGAGCCGGGCGCCGCGCTGGACCTCGAAGAATTGCGCGCGCTCGCCGCCGTCGCCGTGCGCATGATGGACAATGTCACCGACATCTCGAACTTCCCGCTCCCGGAGCAGCGGGCGGAGGCGCAGGCCAAGCGGCGCATCGGGCTGGGCGTGACGGGGCTCGCCGACGCGCTGATCATGTGCCGGGCGCGCTACGGCAGCGCGGACGCCGTGCGGCTGGCCGGAGAATGGCTCGCGGCGGTGCAGAAGGCGGCGTATCTGGCCTCGGCCGATCTCGCCGCCGAGAAGGGCGCCTTTCCGCTGTTCGACGCGGAGAAATATCTCGCGACGCCGGCCATGGCCGAAGCGGACGGGGAAGTGCGCGCCGCGATCCGCGAAAAGGGCCTGCGCAATGCCCTGCTGACCTCGATCGCGCCGACCGGCACGATCTCGCTGCTCGCCGACAATGTGTCGTCCGGCGTCGAGCCGGTCTTCACCTGGTCCTACACCCGCAACGTCCTGATGCCGGACGGCACCCGGCGCGAAGAGGAGGTGGCGGACCATGCCTGGCGGCTCTACCGGCGGCTGAAGGGCGCCGACGCGCCGCTGCCCGACTGGTTCGTCGACGCCGGGAACCTGAGCCCGCGCGACCATGTCGTCATGCAGGCGGCGGTCCAGGATCATGTCGACAGCTCGATCTCCAAGACGATCAACTGTCCGGAAGACATAAGTTTCGACGCCTTCAAGGACGTCTATCGGATGGCGTTCGACATGGGCTGCAAGGGCTGCACGACCTATCGCCCGAACGACGTCACCGGCGCGGTGCTGAACGCCGGCAGGCGGGAAGCGGACACGTCCGGGCAGCAGGAACTGCCGCTCGCCCCGCCGGAGAAAACCGCGGCGGCCAGGCCGGCGGACGATCTGGACGCCGGCGGGGTCGTCTACATGACGAAGCCGCTCGACCGGCCCGAGGCGCTGCCCGGCCAAACCTACAAGATCCGCTGGCCGGAGAGCGACCACGCCATCTACATCACGCTGAACGACATCGTGCAGGACGGCCGGCGCCGGCCCTTCGAGATCTTCATCAACTCGAAGAATACCGAGCATTACGCCTGGACGGTCGGCCTGACCCGCATGATCAGCGCCGTGTTCCGGCGCGGCGGCGACGTCTCCTTCGTGGTCGAGGAACTGAAGGCGGTGTTCGATCCGCGCGGCGGCCAGTGGGTCGGCCCACGCTACGTCCCCAGCCTGCTCGCCGCGATCGGCGACGTCATCGAGCAGCACATGATCGGCATCGGCTTCCTGCCCGATCCGAAAGAGGCAAGGGAAGGCCGGCGGGAGCTGAAGGTCGTCGGCGGCACGGAGGCGGCGGTGGCTGCCGGTGCGAGCGCGGGCGGGAGCGCCGGAGGGCAGGCGGTCGCCGTAACGGGCGGCGGGCCGGGGTCGGGAAGCGCCGGCCCGGCCATGCGCGGCTGCCCGAAATGCGGCCAGCGCGCCCTGATCCGCCAGGAAGGCTGCGACATCTGCACCGGCTGCACCTACAGCAAGTGCGGGTGAGGGGCGGGGCTATCCGTCCTTGATGGGACCGCGTCTGTGCGACGTCCCTCGATACGGCGCTTACGCGCCTACTCGGGATGAGGAGGGTATGTTCGAGTTACTCCCTTCCCCTCGTCCTGAGTAGCCGCGAAGCGGCGTATCGAAGGGCGTACCTCCTGGACGACGGCGGTTTCAATTGAAAGGGGCGCGATCTTGTCCGGCACCGCCGCCAACTCGAATTCGCCGGCCGTCATTCCGCTGAAGGCTCCCCCCTCACGCCAGCCCCATCTGCTGGTACGACAGCGCGACCTTTTCCAGGCCGACGGCGAAGGCGGCGGTGCGCAGGTCGTCGATCGCTTCCGTGTCGCGCATCCGTTCGCGGATCGCGCCGTAGCCGTCGCGCATGACGCCTTCGAGGCCGGATTCGACCAGGTCGAGTTCGTCGGTGCCGCGCAGCAGCGGCGCCTTGAGTTCCTCCGGCACCGGCCGGCCGGCCGCCGTCTCGATCATGTCGACGATGCGCAGGCCGCGCTGGATCTCGAGCTGGCGCGACAGGCGGCCGAAGCGCATGTGCGAGACGTTCTTGACCCATTCGAAATAGCTGACGGTGACGCCGCCGGCGTTGACCAGGATGTCGGGCAGCACGACCCTGCCGCGCGCGAGCAATGCGCGGTCGGCCTCCAGCGTCACCGGCCCGTTGGCGGCCTCGACGATCAGCTTCGCCCGGATGCGCGGGGCGTTGGCGGCGGTGATCTGGCTCTCCAGGGCGGCGGGCACGAGAATATCGCAATCCGCCTCGAGGGCCGATGCGCCGTCCTCGACGAATTGCGCGCCGGGGAAGCCCCTCATGCCGCCGGTGCGGGCGCGGTGCTCGGCGAGCGCCTCGGGATCTATGCCGTCGTCGGACAGCAGCGCGCCGTCATATTCGATCACGCCGACGAGGCGCACGCCGTCTTCCTCGACGAAGAATTTCGCCGCGTTGAAGCCGACATTGCCGAAGCCCTGGACGATCATCCGCTTGCCTTCGAGGCCGCCGTCCAGGCCGGCCATGGCGACGTCTTCGGGGTGCTCGAAGAACTCGCGGACGACATACTGGACGCCGCGGCCGGTCGCCTCCGTGCGGCCGGGAATGCCGCCCTGGGTCACCGGCTTGCCGGTCACGCAGGCGATCGCGTCGATCTCCGAGGGGTAGAGCTTCCGGTACTCGTCGGCCATCCAGGCCATTTCGCGCGCGCCGGTGCCCATGTCCGGTGCCGGCACGTCGCGGCTCGGGCTGATATAGCCGCGGTCGGCGAGCTCCTGGGTGAAGCGGCGGGTGATCCGCTCAAGCTCGTCCTCATTATAGTCTGCGGGGCGGATCGCCAGCCCGCCCTTGGCGCCGCCGAACGGCACGTCGACCAGCGCGCACTTGAAGGTCATCAGCGAGGCCAGGGCCTCGACCTCCTGCTGATCGACCTGGGGCGCGTAACGGATGCCGCCCTTCACGGGGAGGCGGTGCTCACTGTGCACCGCGCGCCAGCCGCAGAAGGTATGGTAGCTGCCCCGGAGGCGCACCGGGAAGCGCAGCTGGATGACGGAATTGCACTCGCGGATGGTTTCCACCAGGTCGTCCGGGATGGCGAGGGCCCGGGCGGCCCGGTCAAACATGCCGCGGACGCTGGCCTGAAAGTTGGGCTCGGTTGAAGCGTTCACGTTAGCCTCCGGTAGCGGTCATGGCGGGTCTGGCAGGTTGCCCGCGGACGCTGCCGCCACGCCGGATGGCTCGATGCGCCGCATCGAGGGTAAACGCACACTATCCGGGAAGGCGCCCGTCGTCATTCGGATTGTCGATCCGCTCCGCCTGCCGGACCAGCCGGGCTTCCACGGCGAAAAGGCCCGGCTCTTCGATGCCCAGGCCGCGCAGGGCGCGGGCGGCGCTCAGTACATAATCGGCGTTGCTGCCGCTGACGCCGGCGGCCTGTGCGACGATGGCAAGCTGTTCCTCCATGCTCAGGTCGGGCAGGAAATCCGGATGCCCGGCGCGCGGCAGGTAGGTCGCCGCCGAAACCTGGCGGCCGTCGTCCAGTTCGATTGCCACGGCGCTTTCACGGTAGACCGGATAGTGGTCCAGTTCCCGTTCGCGCAGATAGGCGGCGACCGTTTCGGCATCCTCCGCCGCGATCCGGTAGGCGATGCCGGTGCAGGACCCGCCCGGCTTCAGGCCCATGACGAGGCCCGGCCGCTCCGCCGTGCCGCGGTGGTGGACCGTGCGCACGCACAGGCCGCGCTGCCGGCCGTGCAGCGTCGCCCGCCGCCGCTCGGCGTAATCGAAGCCGGGCCGCCACATCAGCGAGCCGTAACCGAACAGCCACATCCGAATCAGCGTTCGGCCGGCAGGTCCAGCCGTTTCAGCGCCGGCCGGACGATGAACGCGACGGCGAAGGCCGCCAGTGCGGCTTGCAGCGCCATCTGAAAACCGAGATTCATCCCCGCCGGATCGACCAGGGCCACGGCGAGCGCGCCGAGCGCCGCGCCGGAGACAAACTGGATGATGCCGATGAGCGACGAAACCGAGCCGGCGATGGTCGGAAAGGGGGCGAGGACGCCGGCATAGAGGCTGGGCGAAGACAGGCCGAGACCGAGCACGACGCCGAACAGCGGGCCGACATAGGCGCCGAATCCGTCCGCGCCGGCGGAAACCGCCGCGATCATCGCCGCGACCGACACGATGATGATCGCCGCGCCGGACAAGAGGAGGGGGACGGGGCCGAGCCGCGCCGAAAGCCGCCCCGAAAGGAAGGCGCCGGCAATCTGGCCGACCATCAGCGCGGCGAAGGAAAAGCCGATATCCTCCGGCGACGCGGCCAGGCGCGCCACCAGAACGAAGGGCAGCGCCGACAGCATGGCGAACAGTGTGCCGTAGAGCCCGATGGTGACCAGCGCATAGCCCAGGAACAGCCGGTGCCGGCCGAGCATGGCGAAGTTCCGCAGGATCGGCCCCGCCCGCGTGGCGTCGGGGTTGAGCCGCGTGTTGGTCTCGTCGAGGAACAGGAAGATGACCAGCCACATGGCCGCGCCGATGCCGAGCAGCCAGACGAACACGCCCTGCCACCCCTCGGCGCCGACGATCAGGCCGCCGAGCAGGGGCGCCAGGATCGGCCCGATACCGAAGATCAGCATCACCCACGACATCGGCCCGGTCGCGCGCGTGCCGTAGATGTCGCGGATGCAGGCCCGGCCGATCGCCATGGACGCCGCGGCGCCCACGCCCTGGCAGAACCGGCCGAGCAGCAGCATGTCGATCGAACCGGCGGCGGCGCACAGCGCCGAGGCGGCGACGAAAATCGCCAGCGAGGACACGAGCACCGGCCGCCGGCCGAACCGGTCCGACAGCGGCCCGTAGACCAGCTGCGCGCCGGCATAGCCGATCAGGAAGGCCGAGATGGTGAACTGGGCCTCCGTCGGGCTCACCTGCAGCGCGCGCGCCATATCCGGCAGGGCCGGCAGCGTCATGTCGACGGCGAGCGCGGTGATCGCGGCCGTCGTGCCGAGGATCGCGGTGACGATCCACGAGGTCGGCGCCGGCCGTTTCACGGGGTGCGCTGCCGGCGAATTGCGGGGCTGGCGGAGGGTTGCGGCATGAAATCCTGTCCGGCGCATCGGGGCCTTGGCCGGCGAGGCACGGTGAGGGTGTCGTTGGGTGGCTAAAGCGAATACGCCTTAGCTGGAAACATGGTGGCGTGGCGTCCCTCGATACGGCGCTGGCGCGCCTACTCGGGATGAGGAGGTAGTATTCGAAATACACCCTTGCCCTCACCCTGAGTAGCCGCGAAGCGGCGTATCGAAGGGCCTGCCCTGAGCTTGTCGAAGGGGCGTCCTCACCTGTGTCGGCAGTTCCGATAAAGTCGGACAGGCTCTAGTCTATTCCTGCGCGGGGACCAAACCGAAACGGAAGCGTGAGGCTGCATGGCCGGGTTGCGCCCGGAAGACTGGCTGAAGGCGACGGAGCGCGGCCTTTGGTGCGCGCCGGCCGACCTCTATGTCGATCCGGTCCGCGCGGTCGAGCGGGCCGTCGTGACCCACGGCCATGCCGACCATGCCCGGCCCGGCAACGGCCGCGTGCTCGCCACGCCGGAGACGCTGGCGATCATGCGGGCGCGTTACGGCGATGCCGCCGCCCGGCAGGCGCAGCCGCTGGCCTGCGGCGAAGCGCTCGACCTGGGCGACGTCACGGTCCGGCTGGCGCCGGCCGGCCATGTCCTCGGCTCGGCCCAGGTCGTGCTGGAGCATGCCGGCCGGCGCATCGTCGTCTCGGGCGATTACAAGCGCCGGCGCGACCCGACCTGCCCGGCCTTCGAGCCGGTGGCCTGCGACGTCTTCGTGACCGAGGCGACCTTCGCCCTGCCCGTGTTCCGCCATCCGGACGACGCCGGCGAGGTCGCGTCCCTGCTCGCCTCGGTCGCGCTGTTCCCGGAGCGCGCCCACCTGGTCGGCGCCTACGGACTCGGCAAGGCCCAACGGCTGATCCGGCTGATCCGCGAGGCCGGCTGGGACCGGCCGCTGTTCCTGCACGGCGCGCTGCGGGCCCTGTGTAATCTGTACGCGGCGCACGGCATCGATCTCGGGCCGCTCGAACCGGCGGCGGGCCGGGACCGGGCCGACTTCGCCGGGGAGATCGTGCTCGCCCCGCCGGGTTCGCTGTCCGACCGCTGGTCGCGCCGCCTGCCCGACCCGGTGACGGCGATGGCCTCCGGCTGGATGCGGGTGCGCCAGCGGGCGAAGCAGCGCGGCGTGGAACTGCCGCTCATTATCTCCGACCACGCGGACTGGGACGAACTGACCGCGACGCTGGAGGAGGTCGGCGCGCCGGAGGTCTGGGTGACCCACGGCCGGGAGGAGGCGCTGGTCCACTGGGCCGCGAAACGCGGCATCCGCGCCCGCGCCCTCTCCCTGATCGGGCGCGAGGACGAGGATGAATAGGGCCCGAATGAATAGGGGCCGGCGATGAAGAGCTTCGCCGCCCTGCTCGACCGGCTGGTCTATACGCCGTCGCGCAACGGCAAGCTGCGCCTGCTGGCGGACTATTTCCGGCGCACGCCGGACCCGGACCGCGGCTGGGCGCTGGCGGCGCTCACCGGCAACCTGGCCTTCCCCAACGCCAAGGCCGGCGCGATCCGCGACCTCGCCCGCGAACAGACCGACGAGGTGCTGTTTGCGCTCAGCTACGACTATGTCGGCGATCTCGCCGAGACCACGGCGTTGCTGTGGCAGACGCAGGGCGAGGCCGAACCGCCGCGGCTTGCCGGGGTCGTGGAGGCGCTGCGCCGCGCCGGCAAGACGGAGGTGCGCGGCCTGGTCTCCGGCTGGCTCGACGGGCTGGACGCGAGCGGCCGCTGGGCGCTGCTCAAGCTGATCACCGGCGGCCTGCGCATCGGCGTCTCGGCCCGGCTCGCCCGGGTGGCGCTGGCCCAGGCCTTCGGCGCCGCGGTCGAAGAGATCGAGGAAGTGTGGCACGCCGTCGAGCCGCCCTACCCCGCCCTGTTCGCCTGGCTGGCCGACGGCGCCGGCAAACCGGACGTCGCCGGTCGCGCGACCTTCCGACCCTTCATGCTCGCCCATCCGCTGCAGGAGCGGGCGGACCTCGACCCGGCGGACTGGATCGTCGAATGGAAATGGGACGGCATCCGGGTCCAGCTCGCCGCGCGCGGCGGCGAACGCCGGCTCTATTCGCGCACGGGCGACGATATCTCCGCCGCCTTCCCGGACGTGCTGGACGCGATGGGCTTCGACGGCGTGCTGGACGGCGAACTGCTGGTGCGCGACCCGGCCGACCCCGGCTCCGCCGACCCGGCCTCCTTCAACGCGCTCCAGCAGCGGCTCAACCGCAAGACCGTCTCGAAGAAGATGCTGGCCGCGCACCCGGCCTATGTCGTCGCCTACGACATCCTGTTCGACGGACCCGCGGACCTGCGGGATCTGACGCTGGCCGGGCGCCGCGGGCGGCTGGAACAATTCGTGGCGCGGCACGATCATCCGGATATCGAACTGTCCGCTCTGCTCGAAGCGCCGGACTGGGAAAGCGTCGCCGCGCTCCAGGCCGAGGCGCGCCGGCTCGGCCGCGAGGGGCTGATGCTCAAGCGGCGCGACAGCCGCTACGAGCCGGGCCGCAAGACCGGCCTGTGGTTCAAGTGGAAGCGCGATCCGCTGTGCGCCGACGCCGTGCTGATGTACGCCCAGCGCGGCCACGGCAAGCGCAGCTCCTTCTATTCCGACTACACTTTCGGCGTGTGGCGCGGCGGCGAGCTGGTGCCGGTCGGCAAGGCCTATTTCGGCTTCACCGACGAGGAGCTGGCGCAGCTCGACCGATGGGTGCGCAACAACACGGTGAACCGCTTCGGCCCGGTGCGCGAGGTCGAGAAGCGGCTGGTCTTCGAGGTCGCTTTCGACAGCATCCACGCCAGCAGCCGCCACAAGTCCGGCCTCGCCATGCGCTTCCCCCGCATCGCCCGCATCCGCTGGGACAAGCCGGCGGAGGAAGCCGACCGGATCGAGGCGCTTGAGGCGATGGTGTGAGGGAAGGAGACCCGGCTCGGTTTTTCAGATACTTTAAGGTATATACATATACAACTTTTCTGTTTAAATTTCTATAAGCACCCCTTATAATGAGTGTATAATTGTATGTTCGAGGGAAAAGGGTGCTGAAATGATTGATCGGGTCGACAACGAAGTGCTGCGTGAAGCGGGCCTAACGCTGATGCGAGAAAATGGGAAACCGCTGACCAAACTCCCGAGCCGCGGTCGCTCGATGCTCTACGCTATGCAAAACAGGGAGTCCGTCCGTCTTCGGACCTGCAACGACCACATACTGATCGTCGTCGCTGACTCGCCGGAAAGAGACGCGCGTCTGAACATTGAGGGCACAGATTGGCTTTTGCTCGTTATGCCGGAAATCGAACGTACCGCTGGCAGGATCATCGGCTACTTGGTTCCAACCGAAGTAGCAGTCGAAGCTGTTCGTACGAGTCATCAAGCGTGGCTATCTAATTCCCCAAACACTAAGGGCGAGAATACCACTTGGAATATCTGGTTCGACGGCGAAGGCTCCGGGGGAACAAAGAAGCGCGCTTCACACGGCTACTCCGACAAGTGGGCGATGTACCGTCTTGAGGGCAAGGGATCAGCCGCGGAAGTTTCGAGTACGCGAAGCGATCAAGCAAACAAGGCGGGAAGCATCAAGGCCGAGGTCGATGCCGCGCGGCGGAGAATTGCGCGCGTGGCCGCCGTTTCGCCTGAATCTGTGAAAATTTCCATAGAATTTTCAGCATGACAGCCAACTATCCGCCCAAAATTCGACGAAATAAAGCCTGCCCGGTTTTGCCAATTGCCTTTCAGTTCATTCGAACTGACCGCCCGCCTGCCCCTTCAGATCATCTCGTCGCGGCGGTCGTCGGTTTCGCCGAAGCGTTTCATGACGGCCGGGCGGGTGCCTTCGTAGACCTTGTCCAGCCCCGCCGCGATCTTGGCGTTCTCGCGCTCGAACAGGCTGTTGCCCTCAAGGTCGCTCTCGACCAGGAAGGGGCCGAAATTCGCGACCTCGACGACCCAGACGGCCTGGGCGAGGCCGAGCTGTTCGCGCCAGTGCACATCTTTCACCCGCCGGATGCCGCGGCCGAGCAGGGCGCCGGTGCCGTAGCCGACGGTGGTGAGATAGACCGCGCCGTTGCGCACGAAATGGGCCCGGTAATCCTCCGGGTTCATGCCGCCCTTGCCGAGGATCAGCGTCGCGCCGGAGCGCTCCAGCCACGGGCCGATCCACTTGCTGAAGCGGAAGGAGGCGGTCGCCGTTACGGCGCCGACCCGGTAACTGCCGTCCGGCTCGACCGTGGCGGCCGGCGAGCAGTGGAAGTTCGTGCCGCTCTCCGCCGGCAGGTCGAGCGGCAGGGCTTCGCCGCCTTCGACCACCCGCTGATAGACGCCTTCGCGGGCGGTGTAGACCGTGCCGTCGAGATAGACGACGTCGCCGAGCGACAGCGCCGCCAGCGCCGTCCGGTCGGGACTCGTGCTCAGCCGGACCTTGTTCATGCCACGGCGGCCGTCACCGAAGCCGGCGGCCACTCGACGGTCTCGCGGCGCTGGTAGGGCGTGAACCATCGCGGATCGGTGCGGTATTCGACCCGGCCGTCGCTATGGAGCCGCGCGCAGGCCCGGCGCGACGACAGGCAGAAGGCGTGCACGCTCATCTGCATGCCGCCGGTATGGCAGTAGCCGACCTCGATATGGCAATCGACCACCATGGACTTGCCGACGAAGCCCATGGCGCCCATGCCGATGCTGTTGCCGAGGTCGATGAACTCCCGCTCCAGCGCCGCGATCCTCGGGTCCGGGTTGCGGTCGCCGACCGTGCGCAGGCAGGCCGCGCGCTTGCCCAGCACCATGCAGGCGTCCTTGGAGCCGCCCAGGCCGATGCCGACGATCGCCGGCTGGCAGGCCAGGCCGCGCTTGCCGAAGGCGACCAGCGAATCGAGATAGAAGCGCTTGATGCCCTCGATGCCGTCGGACGGGAACAGCATCCGGTAGTCGGTGCCGAACAGGCCGCCCTTGTGGACGGTCGTGAGGTCGATCCAGTCGCCGTCCGGCTCGAAGGCGACCTCGATCTCCGGCGCGGCGATGCCGACATTGTTGTCGTGGTCGGTGCGCCAGAGCGGATGGACGCGGTTCGGGCGCAGCGGGATGTTGTGCGTCGCGTCCGCCGTCGCCCGGCGCAGGGCCTGTTCGAGCGCGACCGGGCCGCCTTCCACCTGCGCCTCGTTGGCCAGCTTGACATACCAGCGCGGGCAGCCGGTGTCGCCGCACATGGCCCGGCCGTCCTCCTTCGCCGCGTCATAATTCTCCAGCATCGCCTGGAGCACGAAGGCGGAGAGATCGCCGTCCTCCGCCTCGGCGGCCCGGCGCAGCCCGTCGAGATAATCGTCGGGAATCTCGATCGCCGCCTTGCTCATCAGGGTGAGCGCGGTGCGGTGGATGCTGTCGATGGAGATCATCGGCATGTCTCCTTCAGCCCGATTCCCGGTCAGACCGCGGCGAGCGTGGCATGGTCTTCGCCGAGCAGCGATTCGCCCGGCTGCACGATGGAGAAATTGACCGGCTGGCGGGAAACATCAAGGCCGCCGCCGTCCCGGCGGATGACGGTGAAGCCGGCGGCGGCCGGGTCGCCCTCGTCCGGGCAATCCTCCCGGTAGTGGGCGCCGCACGAATTCTCCCGCGCCAGGGCGGCGGCCGCGACCGCCTCCGAGACCTCGACCAGGCTGCGCAGGTTCAGCCAGTCGTGCCAGGTCAGGTTGAAGACCCGGCCGGGATCGGCGAGGCCGGTTTCCAGCAACTCCCGGTGCAGATCGCCGAGCCGCCCGAGCGCACGCCCAAGGCTTTCGGCGGCGCGGATGACGCCGGCATCCTCCCACATCAGGTCCATCAGCCGCCGGCGCAGCGCGTGGACATCGCCCGCCGGGCCTCCCGAACCGGCCCGGCCGAACGGATGCAGGGCGCGCGCGATTTCCGCCGCCAGCAGGTCTTCGTCCGGGGTGCGGAAGGGCGCGCCCGGGCCCGCCAAGTCCCTGGCCATCGTGTCGCCGGCGACGCCGCCGAACACCGTGGAGTTGGCGACCCCGTTGCCGCCCAGCCGGTTGGCGCCGTGCGCGCCGCCGGCGTCCTCCCCGGCGACGTAGAGGCCGGGCAGCTCCGTCCGCGTATCGGGGTCGCAGACCAGCCCGCCCATGAAATAATGCGCCGTCGGCACGACCTCGACCCGCCCGGCGGCGAGATCGAAGCCGCTGTCGGCGCAGCGCCGCACCATGCCGCCGAACCGGTCGCGCACCGTCTCCGGCCCCAGATGGCTCATCGCGATGTAGACGCCGCCGTTGGGCGTTGTCCGGCCCTTGCGCATCTCCTCGAAGATCGCCCGGCTGACGATGTCCCGGGTCGCGCGCTCGCCCGCCTCGTCGTGATCGAACATGAAGCGCCGGCCGTCGCCGTCCAGCAGATGGCCGCCGGCGCCGCGCAGCCCCTCCTCCAGCACCGTGCCGGTCATCCGCGTGTCCGGGCCGGCGAGCAGTCCGGTCGGGTGGAACTGCACCATTTCCATGTCGCGCAGGGGCAGGCCGCGGCGCAGGGCCATCGCCAGCCCGTCCATGCTCTTGTCGCCCGACGGCGTGTGGTAGCGGTACATGGTCGGCCCGCCGCCGGTCGCCAGCAGCACGGCGCGCGCCCGCACGAAGCGGAAGGCGCCGCTGCGCATGTCGGCGAACAGGACGCCGGCGAGCGCTTTGCCGGCGCGGTCGGGGATCAGGGCGAGCGCGCGATGTTCCTCCAGCCGGTCGACCGGGCGGGCGAGCACCTGCTCCATCAGCCGGTTGACGATCTCGATGCCGGTCAGGTCGCCCTTGTGGACCGTGCGGTCGAAGGACTGGCCGGCGAACGCCTTCTGGTGCAGCGTGCCGTCCGGGTTGCGGTCGAAGAAGCAGCCGATCTCGTTCTCGAGTTCGCGCACGCGCACCGGCGCGGTCTCGCACAGCCGCCACGCCATCGCCTGGTGCGGCAGCCACTTGCCGCCGGCGATCGTGTCCATGAAATGCCGCTCGACCGAATCGCCGGGGCCGAGCGCCACGTTGTAACCGCCCTGGACCATGCGGGTGCAGCCGGACTTGCCGAGCAGGCCCTTGACGGCGATCGTCACCGACAGCTCCGGCGCCGCCCGGCAGGCATGCAGGGCCGCGAACAGGCCGGCCCCGCCGGCGCCGACGATCAGGATGTCGGTATTGTGCCGCTCGACATCTGCAACCGTCATGTTTCGGATGTCCCCGGCACGGTTCAGACCGCGCTCAGCAGAAAGCCCACGGAGACCGCGCAGGAGAGCGCGACGGCGGCGGCGGCGAAGGTCTTCTGGCGCGGCGACCAGGGCAGGAATTCGAGGGCGAGCAGGCGCAGGCCGCCGAACAGGTGCAGGCCGAGCAGCAGGACGAGCCCGGTCTCCGCCGCCTTGACCCAGGGATTGTCCATCCAGCGCAGCGCGCCGTCCAGCGCAGCCGGATCGTTGAGCGCCAGGCCGAGCACGAGAAAGTGGGCGGGCAGGAAAAGGGCCAGCGCAAGGCCGGACAGGCGGTGGACCAGCCAGGCGATCCACAGCGGATGGCCGCGATGCGCCCCCGCACGAATCCGAGCATGACTCCGGGCCTCCGGCGCGGCCGGCGCCACGGTCACAGCACCACCGCTGCGACGGCGCGCCCGCCGAGGATCAGCAGGCCGGCGAACACGGCCCAGGCGAGCAGGTCGAGCGTGCGGCCTTTCAGCTTCAGCCATTCGAAGGCGACCGTGCGCAGGCCGATCGCGGCGTGGACCGAGACCGCGGCGACGAACAGGCCGTAGAACAGGCCCCACCACAGGCTGCCCTGGGTCCGGCCGAGGATTTCCGCCGCGCTCAGCCCGTCCTGCACCGCGACGATCATGGTGGCGATATGGCCGACGATCAGCGGCGCCAGCACCATCGCGCTGATCCGTTGCAGCATGTAGAGCCGGATGCTCGTCACGGCGTCACGCTCGGCCGCGCAGCCAGGCCCGGCCGGCCGCGCGCTTCAGCCCGGCGATGGCGGCGGTCGGGTTCAGCCCGTTCGGGCACAGGTCGGCGCAGCTCTGGTGCGAATGGCAGTTGGCGCAGCCGCCATCGCCCGACACCGTCTTCAGCCGCCCGGCCTGCCCGCCATCCCGCGCATCGTTGACCAGCGTCCAGGCCCGGTTGAGCGCCGCCGGGCCGAGATAGTCCGGCGCCATCGCCACGGTATCGCAGGCGGCGTAGCAGACGGCGCAGTTGATGCACTCGATGCCGGCGTCCGCCGCCATCCGCTCCGGCGACTGCGGCGCAATCTCCGCCGCCGGGTCGTCCCGCGTCGCGGTCGGGGCGAAGGTGCCGCCGGCCGCCGTCCACTTGTCGAAGAAGGGCGCCATGTCGGCGGCGAGGTCGCGGATCACCGGCAGGTTGCGCAGGGGCGCGATGCGCAGGTGCCCGGCCTTCGCCACCCGGCGCACATGGGTCCGGCAGGTCCAGCGCGGCGCGCCGTTCACCGTCATGGCGCAGGAGCCGCACATGCCGACCCGGCAGGCGAAGCGGTAGGCCAGCGCCGGCTCGGCGTGCTGCTGGATCCAGGTCACCACGTCGAGGACCGTCTGGCTCTCCCGGCGCGGCACCGCATAGGCGACATAGCCGCCGCCGCGCGCATCGCCGCGCCAGACCTCGACGCTCAGAGTGTCGGCATCGGGTGTCACGCCGCACTCTTTACGACGCGGCGGGCCGGCATTTCACGGAAATTGTGCGCGGGCGGGTTCTGGTGGAGCCGAGGGGAATCGAACCCCTGACCTTCGCATTGCGAACGCGACGCTCTCCCATCTGAGCTACGGCCCCGCACCAAAGGCGTGTCGTCCGGCCATCGGCCCGAAGTGCGGGCCGGCCTGCGGAGGCGCATATGGGGTGCGGCGGTGCGGCAAGTCAAGGAGCCGCCCTGCGCCGAATGTCCCGTCGGAATTTTCCGGGGCCGCCGAAACGCTACGCCCGGCATCCCTCTCATGTCGCCCCGGACGGAGCGGAGCGGAGATCCGGGGACCAGAGCCACAGGGCAAAGGCCTGTCGGGTCGACTCTGGACCCCGGCTCTCCCTGCGGTCGGCCGGGGTGACAATTCTGGTTTTCCCGTTTGGTTTTCCCGGGGCGACAAATCGGGGTGGCGGACAGGACTTCGGGTTCCGCCCGTACCTGAAATGCAAACCGGCTCGCTACCCCGAGGCCGATTTCCTTGCCATGCGCCGGCCGCCCCGATAGGGTCGCGGCGCCTTTCGCCGAACGAGCCCGCCGCCGCGCCCGTCCATGTGCACCCTGGTTCAACTGATCGACATGGTCCTCGGGATCCTCACCTGGATCCTGATCATCTACATCGTGCTGAGCCTGCTGCTGTCGTTCGGCGTGATCAACGCCTACAACCGCTTCGTCAACATCGTCTTCGACGGGCTCCAGCGGCTGATCGAACCGATCCTGGGGCCGATCCGCCGTTTCCTGCCCCAGACCGGCGCGCTGGATTTCTCGCCCATCGTCGTCTTCATCGGCATCTGGGTCGCCCGCAGCCTGCTCGCCGAATACGCCTTCCTGCCGGCCTGCAGCGGAGCCTATCTCGGCTGAACCGGCCGGCCGCCGGACCGGCGGAGCCGGTTTCGCAACGCCCCGAATATCCTGCAACGGAACAGCCCCGACCATGGACCGATCGAACGTCATCGACGGCAAGGCCTTTGCCGCCCGCCTCCGCGCAACCGTCGCCCGCCAGGCCGCCGTCCTGAAGGCGGAGCACGGCCTCGTGCCCGGCCTCGCCGTCGTGCTGGTCGGCGAAGATCCGGCGAGCCAGGTCTATGTCCGCAACAAGGGCAAGGCGACCGTGGAGGCCGGGCTGAACTCCTTCGAGCACAAGCTGCCGCCGGAGACCGGCCAGGAAACGCTGCTCGCCCTCGTCCGGCAGCTGAACGGCGATCCCGCGGTCCACGGCATCCTGGTCCAGTTGCCGCTGCCGGACCATGTGTCCGAGGCCGCCGTGCTCGACGCCATCGACCCGGACAAGGATGTCGACGGCTTCCACGTCGTCAACGCCGGCCGGCTGGCGACCGGCGGCCAGGCGCTGGTGCCGTGTACGCCGCGCGGCTGCCTGATGATGCTCAAGGACCGGCTGGGCGAGCTCAAGGGCCTGCGCGCCCTCGTGCTCGGCCGCTCCAACATCGTCGGCAAGCCGATGGCCCAGTTGCTGCTCGGCGAGCATTGCACGGTGACCATCGCCCATTCGCGCACCCGCGACCTCGCCGGGGAATGCCGCCGCGCCGATATCCTCATCGCCGCCGTCGGCCGGCCGCGCATGGTGCCGGGCGACTGGATCGCGCCGGGCGCCACGGTGATCGACGTCGGCATCAACCGAATCCCGGACGACCGGCCCGGCGCGGCGGAGGGCAAGATGCGGCTGGTCGGCGACGTCGATTTCGACTCGGCGGTCGAGGTCGCCGGCGCGATCACCCCGGTGCCCGGCGGCGTCGGCCCCATGACCATCGCCTGCCTGCTCGCCAACACGGTAACGGCGGCGTGCCAGCAGGCCGGGATCGAGGAGCCGGCGGGGTAGGTGGGGGCATATTTGGCCGGCCCCTCGATACGGCCCCTTCGGGGCCTACTCGGGATGAGGGTTTTGGTTTTTCTTCAGCCTCGCCACCCCTCTCCCTCACCCTGAGTAGCCCCGGATTCAATCCGGGGCGTATCGAAGGGCGCCCGACCTACCGCCCCCGCTGCCCAAACACAAAGTTGCCGCCCCGGACTTGATCCGGGGCCCAGAGTCGCCCGGCACGGCCTTGCCCTGTGGCTCCTGGACCCTGGATCTCCGCAGCGCGCCGTCCGGGGTGGCATTGAGGGAAGGTTTACGGCGTCGCCCTGCGCCGGCCCCTCGACACGGCGCTGGCGCGCCTACTCGGGATGAGGGGTTTATGGGTTTATCTCAGGGTCAACCACATTCTCCCTCACCCTGAGTAGCCCCGGATTTAATCCGGGGCGTATCGAAGGGCGCGCTGCCCCGAACCGCTACCGCCCCCGCTGCCGCCCCAGCAGTTGCAGGCGCAGGGCATTGAGGCGGATGAAGCCTTCGGCGTCGCGCTGGTCGTAGGCGCCGGCGTCTTCCTCGAAGGTGACGATGGCCTCGTCGTAAAGGCTGTCCGGCGACTGCCGGCCGGTGACCATGACGTTGCCCTTGTAGAGCTTCAGGCGCACCGTGCCGTTCACCCGCGCGTTGGCATGGTCGATGGCGGCCTGGAGCATCTCGCGCTCCGGCGCGAACCAGAAGCCGTTGTAGACCAGCTCGGCATAGCGCGGCATCAGCTCGTCCTTGAGATGGGCCGCGCCGCGCTCCAGCGTGATCGATTCCATCGCCCGCCTTGCGTGGAACAGGATGGTGCCGCCCGGCGTCTCGTAGACGCCGCGGCTCTTCATGCCGATGAAGCGGTTCTCGACGATGTCGATGGCGCCGATGCCGTTCGCGCCGCCCAGTTCGTTGAGCCGGCCGAGCAGGGCCGCCGGGCCCAGCGCTTCGCCGTCGATCGCCACCGGGTCGCCGCGCTCGAACGCGATCTCGATTTCGGTCGCCCGGTCGGGCGCGTCCATCGGCGAGACCATGCGGGTCAGGATCAGGTCCAGGTCCGCCGCCTGCGCCGGGTCCTCCAGCACTTTGCCTTCCGAGGAGATGTGCAGCAGGTTGGCGTCCTGGCTGAACGGCGGCTCGCCGCGCTTGTCCTTCGGCACCGGGATCTGGTGCTGCTCGGCATAGTCGACGAGCCGGGCCCGGCTGGTCAGGTCCCATTCGCGCCACGGCGCGATGATCCGGATGTCCGGCTTGAGGGCGAGATAGGTGAGTTCGAAGCGGACCTGGTCGTTGCCCTTGCCGGTGGCGCCGTGGGCGACCGCGTCGGCCCCGGTCTCGTTCGCGATCTCGATCTGGCGTTTGGCGATCAGCGGCCGGGCGATCGAGGTGCCGAGCAGGTAGGTGCCCTCGTAGACCGCGTTGGCCCGGAACATCGGGAAGACGTAGTCGCGGACGAATTCTTCGCGCAGGTCCTCGACGTAGATGTCCTTGATGCCGAGCATTTCGGCCTTGCGCCGGGCCGGCTCCAGCTCCTCGCCCTGGCCGAGATCGGCGGTGAAGGTGACGACCTCGCAGCCATAGGTGTCCTGCAGCCAGCGCAGGATCACCGAGGTGTCCAGCCCGCCGGAATAGGCCAGCACGACCTTCTTCACGCCGCTCGTCTTGCTCATCGTTCCGGTCCCGGCTGCCGTGGGGAATGCGCTCCGCGGGGAGGTGTCCGCAGATGGGCTTGGGGTATTCGCCGGGACAAGGGGTCAAATCCGCCGTGCGCAAGCCCCGTGCGGCGGGCGGCCGGAGAAGTTTATATAATTATTTTCTCTTTTTGCAATTATTTTCCTTGACACAGCGGCTTTCGCGCCCTATATCGGCCCCGTCAACGCCCGAAGTGCGCCTGCGGCGGCCGGCCGACGCCCCCGAAAAAAGAAGCAAACGAAGAACCAGGCGGGAACCTGCCCGCTTTCCGGCCCGCCGCCGCCGATCGGCCATCCGATCGGCCATCCAATGCGCCACCCTGTGCGCCGGCGGGGCTTGACGGCCGGACCCCGTCCGGTTCGACCCTCCGATTCCGCCGGGCCATGCTGCCCGGCGGTGCCGCCCCCGGTGTCGACCGGCGCTCCTGCACGGCCGGGAGGCTGGAAAATTTCCTATCAGGATCAGTTTTGCGCATTCCCGATGGGCATCTTTCCAATGATTCCAAGGGGTTATGACCGCGCCGCGCAAAAAAACATACTATATGGAACGGTCTGTCCAATACCCAAAACAGAGCGATTTCAACGACTTAGGGAAGCTCATATTGAATAATCATTCAAAATCCGGCCGCTTTCCGGCCTCCGGCGCGACCAGCGCCGCCACCCTTGCCCGCAGGTCGGGCAGGAGTTCGGCCTCGAACCAGGGGGTGCGGGCGACCCAGCCGCGGGTGCGCCAGCTCGGGTGCGGGGTCGGCAAGTAGGCGGGCAGGAAATCGCGCCAGCGGGAAACGGTTTCGGTCAGCGTCCGGCCGCGCCGGCCGCCGAGATAATGCGCTTGGGCGTAGCCGCCGACCAGCAGGGTCAGCTCCACCGCCGGCATCAGCGCCAGCAGGGCGGCGTGCCACTGCGGCGCGCATTCCGGCCGGGGCGGGGCGTCGCCGCCGCGCGGCAATCGTCCCGGATAGCAGAAGCCCATCGGCACGATGGCGATGCGCCGCCGGTCGTAGAAGGTCTCCCGGCCGACCCCCATCCAGCCGCGCAGCCGGTCGCCGCTCGGATCGTTCCACGGCACGCCGCTCTCATGGACCTTCGTGCCCGGCGCCTGGCCGACGATCAGCAGCCGCGCGGTCGCCGAGGGCCGCAGCACCGGGCGCGGGCCGAGCGGCAGGTCGGCGGCGCACAGGGTGCAGCCGCGCACCTCGTCCCACAGGGCGTCCAGCGCGTCGCTCAAAATCCTTCTTCGAGGACGCGCGCGACCCAGGCCGGCACGACCTCGGTCGCCGGGCCGTAGACCGTCTCGGCGAACATCGTCGCGCCCTCGCTCGGCTCCATGTTGAGCTCGACGGTGTGGGCGCGCGCCGAGAAGATCGCCTCCTGCACGAAGCCGGCGGCCGGATAGACGTTGCCGGAGGTGCCGATGGAGACGAACAGGCTGCATTGCGCCAGGGCGCGGGAAATCCGCTCCATCTCGAACGGCATCTCGCCGAACCACACGACATGGGGCCGCATCCCGCCGGCGCGCTCGCAAGCCGGGCAGACGGTTTCGATATCCATGTCGCCGGTCCAGCCGTGCACGGCGCCGCACAGGTCGCAGCGCGCCTTCAGCATCTCGCCGTGCATGTGGATCAGGTTCTTCGAGCCGCCGGCCTCGTGCAGCGCGTCGATATTCTGGGTCACGACCAGCACGTTGTCCGGCCATTCGGCCTCGAGCCGGCCGAGGGCGACATGGGCCGCGTTGGCCCGGACGTTGCCGGATTGCAGCTCGCGCCGGCGGTGGTTGTAGAAATCGTGGACCATCTTCGGGTTGCGGGCGAAGCCCTCCGGCGTCGCGACATCCTCCAGGTTGACCCGCGACCACAGGCCGTCGGCGTCGCGGAAGGTGTCGAGCCCGGATTCCTTCGAGATGCCCGCCCCGGTAAGGACGACGATATTGCCCGATTTTCTGCCCCGCATGGCCGGCTCTACTCCCGCTCCGTGCCGCGTCGCTGCGCCGGGTGCCGATTATCGCGGGCGAGCGCCGCCCGCGCCACCTTCTTCATCACGCTCGGCAGGGCCTGCCGGTCGAGGCGCGACGGATCCTCCCAGACCGCCGCGCCGGCGGACCCGCCCGTCCGGTCTTCGGTCCGGGCCGTGCGCACGGCGAGTTCGAGCCGGAAATGGGTGAAGACATGGCCGACCGTGCCGCGCCTGGCTCCACCTGCCCGCCCTGGCCTGGGCGGTGACCGTGGAGGCCGCCGGCTGGATCTGCCCCCTGACGCCGCTGGAGCGGCACCTGCGCCTGGCCGCGGGAGAGACGGCCTACGCCGGAGGCTTCGTCGAGCATTACATCCTTCCCGTCCTCTATCCCGGCTCGCTGACGCGGAACATCCAGCTCCTGCTGGCCATGGCCCTGCTGCTGTTCAACGCGGTCGTCTACGGAGCCGGCTGGCGGCGGCGGGAGCGGACGCCGGAAGGCCGGGACCGGACGGCCCGGGCCGGTCCCGCCGGCAAGGGCGGCGACAGCCGCTCGGAGCCCGATCTCTTGTCGCCGGGAGGAATGTTCCTCGCCGCCGCGGGGGTGCAGGGCGCCGTGCTGCTGCTGGCCCTCGGCGCCGGCCCCCTGCTCGGGGCGCCGCCCCTTCGCGGCCTGCACCTCTCCCCGGCCGAGGTCTGGCTGGGGCTGGCGGCGGCCCTGCCCCCGACGGCGGCCGTGGTCCTCGCCGTGCACCACGGGGTCCCCTGGGCCCGGCGGCTGGCCGAATCGGTAGAGGAGGTACTGAAGCCCCTGCTGCTCAACTCGCCGGCGCGCCTCGCCCTGGTGGCGGGCCTCGCCGGCCTCGGCGAGGAGGCCTTGTTCCGGGGTGTGCTGCAGTCCGCCCTGGCCGCTGCCGCCGGCCCCTGGGCCGGCCTGCTGGCGGCGGCCCTGCTCTTCGGCGCCGCCCATTCCGTGAGCCTCGCCTACGCAGTCCTCGCCACCCTCTTCGGCCTCTACCTCGGCGGACTCTACCTGTGGTCCGGCAACCTGCTGGTGCCCGCCGCGGTCCACGCCGCCTACGACTTCGTCCTGCTCCTCTACCTGCGGCGCAGGGTCCGTCTCAGGGCCTGAGGCCGGACTCCTCCAGGAAGGCGTCCAGATCCCGCCAGAAGCGGCCGAAGTCCGGGGGGGTATCGCCGTGGCCGGAGTCGTAGCTGATCAGCCGGCCCCGCGGGGCCGCCCGCGCCAGACGCTCGCCGTGGGCGTGGGAGATCAGACCGTCCCGGGTGCCGTGGACCACGAGCACGGGGCCGGCAAAGGAGCGCAGGACCGCGGCGTTGTCGTAGCGATCGCGCACGAGGAAGGACGGAGCCAGGTAGCGGTGCGCCATGGAGGGCAGGTCGGCGAAGGCCGCCACCAGGACGAGGGCCTGCAGGGGCCTGCGCGAGGCCAGGGCGCAGACCGCGGCGCCTCCGAGGGACTGGCCGAGGGCGAGGACGCGGTCCCCGTCCACGTCCGGACGCGAGACCAGGGAGTCGTAGGCCGCGGCGAAGGTCTCGGCCACGCTCTCCAGCGACGGCTTGCCGTCGGAGGACCCGTACCCCGGGTACTCCACCAGCAGGAGGCCGAAACCGCGCTCGCGGAAGCCCAGGAACCCCTCGGGCATGGTGTCGATCAGGTCGTTGTTGCCGTGGGCGAGGATCACCGCCGGCGCCGGTCCCGCGGGGCGGCTCTCCCGGGCCGGAGGCAGGTACCAGGCCTCCACCCGCCCGAAGCTGGTCTCGAGCCAGACCACCTCGCGGCCGTCGTGCGCCGGTTGCGGCCCCGGGCGCTCGCGCAGGTGGGTGCCGGGATAGACCATGGTGGACTGCGTCGCCCAGAGCAGGGCGAGGTAGCCGCCGTAGAGGCCGACAATGGCGAGCAGGCTGAGCATGGCGGTCCGAACCTCGGGCATTCGCTCGACCCGGTTGCGGGCGCCGGCGGCGGCCCCCGGCCGCGCCGCCTCAGCGCCCGAAGATGATCCGCTCCTTCTCGAAGAGCCGCGCCGTGATCTCCACGCAGACCAGACCGAGGAGGGCGGAGGACAGGACCACCGCCAGGCAGGCCCCCACCCGGACCGGCTCCCCGCCGAGGACGTCGGTGAGCAGCACGTACTGGCCCAGGGCCGGGATGGCGAACATCCACCAGGCGTCTCCGAGGCTCCACAGGGAGGCGATGAAGTGGGGGACCATGGGCAGGAGGATCAGCAGCGAGAGGTAGGTCTGGGCCTCCTTGTAGGAACGGGCGAAGGTGGAGAAGGTGACCTGCAGGCCGGCGGCGAAGAACGCCAGAGGCAGGGTCCCCACCAGCAGCCAGGCGGCCTCCCGGCCGCCGATGTGAAGCTCCAGGCCGAGCTGCTCCAGGGGCACCCGGCTGAGGGCGAAGAGCAGGGCCACCAGGGTGAGCCCGACCCCCGCCCCCGAGAACGCCGAGGCCGCCAGCCACTTGCCCAGGACCAGCGTCCGCCGCGGCACCGGGTTGACGAGGAGCGGCTCCAGGGACTGGCGCTCGCGCTCGCCGGCGGTGGCGTCGATGGCCAGGTTCATGCCTCCCATGAAGGCGGCGAGGATGACGAGCATGGGGATGAAGGTGAACCAGCTCGCCGCCCGCTGCCGGGGGCTGGCCACATCGACGTCGTCGATGGTGACGGCGCGGCCCAGCCCGGGGCTGACGCCGCGCGCCATGAGGCGCAGGTTGCCCACGACCTTGCTGTAGCTTCTCACCAGGCCGCGGACGCGGCCCACGGCCTGGGCCGCCTCCTTGCGCGAGCCGTCGTGAACCAGCTCGACGGCGGCGCGGCGGCCCTCGGCGAAGTCGGCGGCGAAGTCCTCGGGCACGACCAGGACGAAGTCGAGGTCCTGGGCCCGCACCGCCTCCTGCGGGTCGGCGGGCCCGTCGACGACGGCGTATCCCCGGCGCCCGAACCAGTCCACCAGGTCGGGGGCGCGCTCGGCGCCGACCACCGGGATGTCGATATCCAGCGACTCCCGGTCGCGCTCCAGCATGGTGTGGAAGATGATCGGCAGGAGGAAGGGCATGGTCAGGGGGAAGATCAGCGTCGCCAGGACCGACCGCCGGTCGCGGATCCCATCGACCAGCTCCTTGCGCAGAATCGCCGGCAGGACCCTCACGGCTCCACCTCGTCGAGGCCGCTCAAGGCGACGAAGGCGTCCTCCAGGTTGGCGTGGCCGGTGCGGGCCCGCAGCTCGTCAGGCGTCCCCTCCGCCGCCACCCGGCCCTCGGCGAGGATGACGATGCGGTCGCACAAGGCCGCCACCTCCTGCATGATGTGGCTCGAGAACAGCACGCAGCGGCCCTCCTCGCGCATGCGGCGGATCAGGCCGCGCACGGCCCGCGTGCTGCCCACGTCGAGGCCGTTGGTGGGCTCGTCCATGAGCACCGTGCGGGGATCGTGGACCAGCGCCCTTCCGAGGGAGACCTTGGTCCGCTCGCCGTGGGAGAACCCCTGGGCCCTGCGGCCGGCGATGGCGCCCATGTCGAGGAGCTCCACCAACTCGTCGACGCGGCGGTCGAGGGCGGCGCCGGCCAGCCCCCGGAGCTGTCCGAAGTAGCGCAGGTGCTCGCGGGCGGTGAGCCTCTGGTAGAGGCCGTGGGCGTCGGGCAGGACCCCCATCCGGGCGCGGGCGCCGGCGGGGTCGGCGGCGGCGTCGACGGCATCCACGGCGATGCGCCCGCCGTCGGGCCGCATCAAGCCGTAGAGCATGCGCAGGGTCGTCGTCTTGCCGGCGCCGTTGGGGCCCAGCAGCCCCGTCACCTCGCCGTCCCGCGCCGCGAAGGAGACGCCGTCCACCGCCGTGACCTCGCCGAAGCGCTTGCTCAGTCCCTCGACGGAGATCACTCGGCGCCTCCCGCCGCCGCCTCTGCGGCCTGCGCCCCGACCCGCGGACCGGTGAAGGAGCGGAAGTACATGGGCCGCCGGAGATCGTCGACACAGCCGGCGTCGAGGTTGTCGACGCCGGCGTCCTCGAGGAACCGGGCGATGAGCCTGGGCACGCAGCCGTGGACCGAGGCCCCGTGGGCGGCGCCGGGCACGACCACGTGGAGCGAGTTCGACAGGTGCCGGGCCACCGACTCGCCCCAGCGCGGCGGCGTCACCGGGTCCAGCCGTCCGGACAGGACCAGCACCGGCTTGTCGGAGACCACGGGGTCGTGGTAGCCCGGGGGCAGCTCCCCCCGGGGCCAGAAGTCGCACACCGGCCCCCACATGTCGAGGACCGCCGGGCCCAGGAAGGGCTCGGCGGCGACCCCGCGGCGGTCCTCCTCGGTCAGCCAGGCCACGTCCTCGGCGCACAGGACCGAGAACAGGAGGGGCACGTTCATCTCGCTCACGCCCTCCATCAGCGGCTCGGAGAGGGCCAGCAGGGGCGCGTAGTCGCCGCCGTGGGCGCGCTCGATCACCAGCGGCAGGAGGCGCGTCGTCTCGGCGTCGTACAGGGCCGCGCGCAGGAGGAACAGGACGTGCCGGCGCCCCAGCTCCAGCTCGACGACCTGCCCGGTGCGGGGGTGGGGCACCGCGACCTGCTCGGGGGCCTCCTCGAGCCGGGCGAGCAGCTCCTCGTAGCGGCTCCGCACCCGGGGGAAGGCCTCGGCGCAGTCGGGGTCGGCCTCGCAGTCGGCGAGCATCAGCTCCACCGAGCGCCGGGCGTCCTCCCCGATGTGCAGGGGCATGCGCATCCCCGTGGGCGCGACGCCGTCGAGGACGACGGCGCGCACGCGCTCCGGGTGGCGGCGCAGGTAGACCAGGGCCGCGCGCGTGCCGTACGACCCCCCCCACAGGTTGATCCGCTCGTAGCCGAGGGCGCGGCGCACGTCGTCGAGATCGTCCATCGCCGCCGGGGTGGTGTACCGACTCGGGTCGGCGTCGAAGGACTCCAGGCAGCCGCGCAACTGCTGCACGGGGAGGTCCAGGTCGAAGCTGAAGTAGGTGGAGTCGGCGTCGATGTCGTCGCAGCGGAGGGGGCTCAGGTCGCCGGTGCCGCGCTGGTCGACGAGGACGATCTCCCGGCGCTCGCGCACCCGGCGCAGGCCCGCTTCGGCGACGCGCGCCAGGGCGCTGGCCGGCATCCCCGGCCCGCCGGCCAGGAGGAAGAGGGGGTCCGGCGCCGCCCCCCGGCCGAGGGCGGGAAGGACGATCACCTTCAGCTCGATGGTGCGTCCCCGGCCGGACTCCCTGTCCTCGAAGACCTGGAGACGGCCGCACTCGGCGCCGCTCACGTCGACCTCGTCGGAGCAGGGCCGCAGCTCCAGGGTGCGCTCCGCGGCGCCCACGGGAGCGGCGACGAGCAGGGCCGCCAGCAGCGCCGGCAGCCGTCTCGCCGGGGTGGGCCGCGACACGCTCAGCGCCAGCCGCGCTGTCCGGAGAGGCCGCGGTTCGGCGCCGGCCTCACGTCGCGGTCGGGCTCGCCTTCCAGGCGGCCGCCGCGCACCCAGCGCTCGTCCGAGCCGTAGAGCTCGCCCAGCAGCCGGCGCGTGAGGTCCTCGCGCACGCCGGCGTGGGCGGGATCCTCGGAGAGGTCGCGCATCTCCATCGGGTCCCGGTCGACGTCGAACAGCTGCAGGCGGTTGCCCACGGGGTACCAGATCAGCTTGTGGGAGCCGCAGCGGACCATGCGCATCGACTTCTCGTCCTCGAAGTGCTCGCAGTAGAGGTGCTCCCGGCGGCTGTCGGAGACCAGCGACAGGCCCTCCACCGTCTCCGGCGCCGGCAGGCCGCACAGGTCCAGAAGGGTGGGCATCACGTCGCGCAACTCGGCCAGCCGGCCGTCCCGCCGGCCGGGGCCGCCGCGCTCGCAGCCGGCGGCGGGCATGAGGATCATGGGGACCTTCGCCGACCACTCGAACATGGGCGGCTTCGCCCACAGGCCGTGGTGGCCGAGCATGTCCCCGTGGTCGGAGGTGAACATGAGGATGGTGTCGTCGAGGAGGCCCTCCTCGCGCAGGCAGCCGACGAGCAGCCGCAGCTGGTGGTCGATGTAGGTGCACTGGCCGTAGAAGGCCTGCCGCGCCAGGCGGATCCCGGCCTCGCCCATGGGCTGCACCTTGGCGTGGTGCAGGCGCAGGGCGCAGGGCAGCCGCTCGGGCTCCGCCGCCCATTCGGCGACGACCGGATCCTCGACGCCCAGCCGCTCGTAGAGGTCGTAGTACGCCTGGGGCGGCACCACCGGCGGATGGGGGGTGATGAAGGAGCAGTACCAGAAGGCCGGGCGCGTCGGGTCGCGGCGCTGGATGGCGCGGCTCATCTCGCGCACCGTCCAGTTCGTCGGGTGGCAGTGCTCGGGCAGGTGCCAGGGCCGGGTGGTGTAGACGTTGTTGCCCATGGCGTGGGTGAGCTCCTGGCCGGGGTAGCCCTCCTGGCGCAGGAAGCGCTCGAAGTCGTCGTCGTCGCCGCCGAGGTGGTGGCGCCCCTCCTCGCAGAGGATGACCTCGTCGAAACCGATGCGGTCGCGCTGCGGATAGACGTGCAGCTTGCCCACGGCGTAGGCCTGGTAGCCGTTGTCGCGGAAGACCTGCGGCATGGTCGGCAGGTCCGGGCTCATGGGCCGGCCCTCGTCGAAGACGCGGTCGCCGTGGGTCCGGGCCGTGGTCCCCGTCATCAGCGCCCGCCGCGCCGGGATGCAGGTCGGCGTGGCGGTGTAGGCCTGGGTGAAGAGGGTGCCGTTGGCGGCCACCTGGTCGAGGGTGGGCGTGAGGATGCGCTCGTGGCCGGCGGCCCCCAGCAGGGGCCCGGGCCAGTGGTCGGCGCAGATCAGCAGGACGTTGGGCTGCGGCAAGAGACGCCTCCCCCCTACTCCTCGGCCACCATCTCGTCGTAGAAGGCGACGAGGTCGCTTCGGTTCTCGGCGTTGAAGGCCATGCCGGAGCGCGGGTGCTCGTTGAGGATCCCCGTGACCATGTACGGATGGTCGTAGCCCCACATCAGCTCCTGGCGCATCGGCTCGATGTGGTTCTGGATGCACTCGAGGACCGGGCGCAGGTGGTACTTCGGGTTGTGCAGGAAGCTGAGGAGCAGCTCCAGCTGGCAGTTGCCGGCGCCCCGCCCGAGGCCGGCGACGCTGGCGTCGAGGAAGTTGGCGCCCTTGATGATCGCCTGCACGGTGTTGGCGAAGGCCAGCTGCCGGTTGTTGTGGGTGTGGATGCCGACCTCCTTGCCGCTGCCCCTGGTCACGGCGAGGAACTTCTCCACCAGCGCCTCCACCTGCTCCGAGTAGAGGAACCCGAAGCTGTCGACCACGTAGATCACGTCCACCGGCGACTCGACGAACAGCTCGACCGCCTCGTCCAGGTCGCGCTCCTGCACCTTGGAGACGGCCATGAGGTTCACCGTCGTCTCGTAGCCCTTGTCGTGGGCGTCCTTGATCATGCGCAGGGCCAGGGGGATCTGGTGGATGTAGGTGGCCACCCGGATCATGTCGAGGACGCTCTCCTCTCGCGGCCGCACGTCCTCCACGTAGTCGCTCTTCTCGGCGTCGGCCATGGCCGACAGCTTGAGCCCCGTGTCGTTGCCGCCGACGATGCGGCGAACGTCCTCCTCGGCACAGTGCTTCCAGGGTCCGAACTCGTTGACCGGGAACTGTTTCCGCGAGTTGATGTAACCGATCTCCATATAGTCGATGCCGGCCGCCACGCAGGCCTGGTACACGCCCCGCACGACATCGTCGTCGAACTGGTGGTCGTTCATCAGCCCGCCGTCGCGGATCGTCGCGTCCAGGACCTTGATCTCCTCCCGGTACGAGATCCAGCGCTCGGCGGCGGTGTGCTCCTCCCGCTCCGTCATCTCTCTTCCCTGCTGTGCCTGGTGGTTGCCGAATGCGGTCCGCGGCCCGTCTTGCGGGTCGTCCCGCGGGCTGAGACGGGCCTGGGCCCAAAGGGGCCCGGACAGCGCGCCAAAGGTCGACACTCGAGGCCGGTGGCGCCAGTGCCGGCGCCGCCCGGCGTGGGCGCCATGGGCGAAGTTGTGCTTGACACCCCGGTCCTCCCCTCTATCTTCGTGGGTTTGGCATGCCAAACTGATGCATGGATTATAGATCATCCGGTTGGTGTCAGAATCACATGTATTGCTCAGATTCCGAATGATGGCCCGGCCAACCAGGGGTCCTGCGCGGGGCTCCTCGACCGCGGCCGTGGCCGCTCTCCTCTGTCTGGTGACGGTCCGCGGCTCGGCCTCAGGCGAGTCCCCCGGGGAGACGCCCTTCCAGCTGAGCGGGTACGGCGAGATCAACTACTGGCGGTTCGACTACGGCCCCGACCAGAAGAGCCGGCCCGAGGGCTCGGCCCCCGACGACCGCGCCCTGATCGACGTGACCCGCCTGGCCCTGGAGCTGGAGGTCGAGCTGCTGCCCCGGGTCGAGCTGGAGGCGGAGGTCGAGTTCGAGCACGGGGGGACCGGCGGCGCCATGGAGCTGGAGTACGAGGAGTTCGGCGAGTTCGAGCAGGAGGTCGAGAAGGGCGGCGAGGTGATCCTGGAGGAGCTGTACGTGAAGCGCTCCTTCGGCGATCTCCTCGAGCTCGGCGCCGGGCACTTCTACGTCGCCGTGGGGTGGATCTCCAGCCTCTACCAGCCCCTCGATCACTACGGCACGGTGCGCCCCGAGGCCGAGACGGCGGTGATCCCCGCCCTGTGGCACGAGACCGGCGTCGAGGCTTCGGGCCGCCTGCGGCGGTGGCGCTGGCGGCTGCAGCTGATCAACGGACTCGATGCGACCGGTTTCAGCTCCCAGCGGTGGGTCGCCGGCGGCCACCAGCTGCGCTTCGAGCAGGTCCGGGCCGACCGCCTCGCCATGGTGGGCCGGGTGGACTTCGAGCCCGTCCGCGGTGCGCTGGTGGGCGTCTCCCTCTACCGGGGCGACAGCGCCGGCAACCGCCCCAAGCCGGACCTCAAGGGCACCGATGCCCACGTCACCATCGCCGAGGTGCACGCCCGCCTCGACCGGGACCGCCTGCGGGCGACGGGACTCTTCCTCCGCGGGCATCTGGAGAACGCCGCCGCCGTGAGCGCCCGCAACCGCACTCTCTCCAACAACCTCGAGGTGCTGCGCAGCCCCGTGGCCAGCGCCGCCCACGCCCTCTGGCTCGAGGCCGGGTACGACATCCTGCCGTGGCTGGCCGCCCGCCCCGGCGAGCGCCTCGACCTCTTCGCCCGCCTCGACGACTACGACACCATGGCCGAGGTGCCGGAGGGGTTCTTCGACAACCCCCGGTTCGACCGGCGGGTGTACACGGTGGGCCTCAACTACGCCGCCGCCGGCAAGCTGGTGCTCAAGGCCGACTACGCCATGCGCCGGCTCGGGGCGGCGCGTTTCAACGACGAGAACACCCTGGGCCTGGCCCTCGGATTCCAGTTCTGAAGCAGACTCACCTCAAACGGGAGAGCATCCCATGGCACATCGCCTGATCCACCTCGCCCTCACGGCGGCCCTCGTCCTCGGTCTGGCGGCCTGCGGCGACGACGACGACGACGTCGTCGGCCCCGGCAGCGAGGCGTACGACTTCGGGCCGGTCCTGTCCGACTTCACCAACAACGTGGTCATCCCCACCTACCGGGACCTCGATGCCGCGGCGGGGGCCCTGGCCGATGCCGTGGCCGCCCTGCGGGAGAACCCCGGCGACGCCACCCTCACCGCCGCCCGCGACGCCTGGGTCGCCGCCCGCATCCCCTGGGAGGCGAGCGAGGGCTTCCTCTTCGGCCCCGTCGACTTCAACGGCTACGATCCGGCCCTCGACAGCTGGCCCGTCAACCGCACCGACCTCGACGGCGTCATGGCCAGCGACAACGACCTCGGAACCGAGTACGTGGACGGCCTCGACGGCACCCTGAAGGGCTTCCACACCATCGAGTACCTGCTGTATGACGAGGGCGGCAGCAAGACCGCCGCCGATTTCACCGGGCGCCAGTTCGACTACCTCGTGGCCAGCACCCGGCTCCTGGCGCAGACGGCGGAGGCCCTGCACTCCAGCTGGGTCCCCTCGGGCGGGAACTTCGGGGCCAAGGTCATCGAGGCCGGCTCCGGCAGCGACGTCTACCCCTCGCAGCGGTCGGCGGCGCAGGAGATCGTCAACGGCATGGTCGGGATCTGCGACGAGGTGGCCAACGGCAAGATCGCCGATCCCTTCACCGAGCAGGACCCCCGGCTCGTGGAGTCCCAGTTCAGCTTCAACTCCCTGGCCGACTTCCAGAACAACATGCGCAGCGTCTGGAACGCCTATACCGGCGACTACGGCGGCAACGACGGCCGCGGCCTCGACGAGTTCGTCGCCTCGCGCGACAGCGCTCTCGACAGCCGCCTGAAGAGCGAGATCCGGGCGTCGATCGACGAGATCGGCCACATCAGCAACCCCTTCCGCGACGCCATCGCCACCGACGCGGCCCAGATCGAGACGGCGCAGCAGGCGATCGCCAAGGTGCAGCAGACCCTCGAGGGGGATGTCCTGCCCCTGGTGCTCGCCGAGTAGAGGGGTTGGTTGTTCCCGGGGGGCGGCCATCGGGCCGCCCCTGGTACGCCGGCGCCCTCCTGTTGCTGGGCGCCTGCGGCGACGGCGGCCCCTCCGGACCGGAGCCGGACCCGGCTGCGGACAAGGCCCTGTCCGGGGGGGCCGCCACCGTCTTCGACGCCGCCAGCACCGCCTTCGAGAACCCACTGCCCGGTCTCGACGGCGAGCAGTTGTCCCGCTTTCTCGACGGGGACGCCGACTTCGAGGCGATCTTCGTCAGCGCCCCCGCCGAGGTCAACGGCGGCCTCGGTCCGGTCTTCAACCAGACCTCCTGCGCCGGCTGCCACGGCCGCGACGGGCGCGGCCGCTCGGGGTTCGGAGCGACCTCGCCCTTCATCGGCTCCTCCCTCATGCGGGTCAGCCTTCCCGGCGCCGGCTCCGAGCATCCAGGCGCCCCGGCGCCGGTGCCGGGGTTCGGCGTGCAGATCGGCGACCGGGCGATCTTCGGGGTCACTCCCGAGGCGCGCGTGGAGGTGAGCTACTTCGAGGAGCAGGGCCGCTTCGACGACGGCGGGACCTACACCCTGCGGCACCCGACCTACCACATCATCGACCCCTACACGGAGTGGCCCGCGGGGGTGCTCACCTCGGCGCGCATGGCGCCTCCCGTCTTCGGCCGGGGCCTGCTGGCGGCGGTGGAGGAAGCCGAGATCCTGGCCCTCGCCGACCCGGGGGACGCCGACGGGGACGGCGTCTCGGGGCGCCCCAACCACGTCTTCGACGTGGCCGCCGGGCGCACGGTCCTCGGCCGCTTCGGGTGGAAGGCCAACAACCCCACCCTGCTGCAGCAGGTGGCCGCCGCCTACAGCCAGGACATGGGCATCACCACCCCTTACTTCCCGCGCGAGTCGGCCGCCGGCCAGCCCCAGGCCGACGGCCTCACCGACGACCCCGAGCTGCCCCGGGAGATCCTCGACGACGTCGTGTTCTACATCGCCACCCTCGCCGTCCCCGCCCGTCGCGGCCTGGACGACCCCGAGGCCCTGCGCGGCGAGGAGCTGTTCGAGACCGCCGGCTGCGCCACCTGCCACGTGCCCACCCTGCGCACCGGGCCGGACGAAGTCGCCGACCTGTCGAACCAGGTCATCCATCCCTACACCGACCTGCTGCTCCACGACATGGGGGACGAGCTGGCCGACGACCGCCCCGACTACGAGGCCGACGGGCGCGAGTGGCGGACGCCGCCCCTGTGGGGCATCGGCCTGACGGCGACGGTGAACGGCGTCCCCGCCTACCTCCACGACGGCCGCGCCTCCACCCTCATGGAGGCGATCATGTTCCACGGCGGCGAGGGCGAGAAGTCGAGAGAGGCGGTGAGGCGGATGAGCGCCGCGGAGCGCAAGGCGCTGATCGCCTTCCTCAACTCGTTGTAGGCTGGGAGGATCAGCGCCGCTCGGGGCGTGATCCCGAGCCTGGGCCAGGGCGGAGCGTGCTCCCGCCGCGTCTGCAGGGCCCGCGGTGTTACCGGGGCGGCAGGGAGACGCGCAGGTGGCCGGGAGCCCCGAAGTGGGGCGAGGCCTTCAACCCGAGGCCGAGGAACAGCCCCTGCCGCGCCCAGAAGACCAGGGGCCCCGCCTCCGGGGTGCGCAGGTCCACGCCCCGCGCGTAACCCCGCCCCGGCGCGGGGAGGGTATCCGGGCCCCTCGACTCGGGAAGCCCCGGGGAGCCGTACTCCCACGGGGCGCGGGCGACGCCGGTGACCACCACCTCTCCTCCCAGCCGCGCGATCCACAGGGACAGCCGCAGGGTCGGGTGCAGGCGCTCCCACTCGCCGCGCAGCTCCAGGGTCCGGAACCCCGCCTCCGGGAAGTGGGTCACCGACAGGCACCCGGCGGCCACCAGCAGGATGGGGACCGCCGCCATGAGCAGCAGGGCCCGCCGCGGGGAGGGCAGGCCGAAGGCCAGGCAGAGGGCTCCGGAGAGCGCCAGACCTCCGGCCAGCAGCCCGCCCGCCAGCGCCATCCACTCGGCCTCCGGGTAGCGCTGCAGGATGGCCAGCTGCACGCGCCCGGTGACCACCAGGGCCGCCGCCAGTCCCAGGCCGAGGCGCACCAGGCACCCGGGCAGGCGGGCCAGCGCGACGAAGGGGGCCGCGCTCCGGCGCCGCGCCGGCGGGGCCGGGTCGAAGCCGCGGGCGGATCCGGCCTCCGGGAGCTCCCCCGGGGCCGGACGCACCTCCTCCACGGCGCTCACGAGCCGCTCGCGGGCGGGGGGTCGGTCCCCTCGCGGTGGCGGGAATCGATGCGGTCCAGCTTCTCGCTCAGGGCGATCATCACGTCCTGGGTGTCGGTCATGCGCGACTCGAGGGCGGCGAGGCGGTCCGTGAGGCCCGGGGGGTCCGGCTGGGTACGGCGGCGGACCACGTAGACCGCCCCCAGGCCGACGGCCAGCCCCAGCAGGCATCCTCCGAGGAGCACGAGCCAGTCGTCGCGTCCGGAGTCCCCCCGCAGTTCCCGCCGCAGGGCCTGCAGCAACTCGTCCTCACGAGGACCGGCGTCCGCACCCATGGGACCGCCGGGCGATCCCCACGGAACCGTCCGGTGGTCCCAGGTGGCGGGACCCGGCGCATCGGTCCCGAGCATCCGCGCATCGGCCCGGGAGATGGCCCCCGCCGCCTGCTCCAGCCTCCGGGCCAGGGGATGGGAATGCGGTCGGGACTGCCTGGCCGCGGCTCTCTCGATCGCCGCGATCCAGACATCCGGATGCTCTCTCAGCCAGGTCTCCAGGTAAGCCTCCATCGCCTCGGCGTCGAACCCCGCCGACCAGTCCTCCGGCGCCAGCACGAGACGGCCCACCCGGTCGTCGCCCACCATCTTGATCGACCGCGGGGGCCCCCAGGGCACCCAGGAGGCGGTCTCCTCACAGCAGGCGGTCGGAGTAGGAGAGACCACGGAACCCCGGGGCGGCCCGTCGCCGTCGACGACGACCACGTCGAAACCGATCATCCCGCCGCCCTCGAGGCGGACCGCCCGGCCGGGGTCGGGGTTCATCGCCGTATAGCCGTGCCTCGGATCGGTCCGCGGATCGGCCGGCAAGCCGGAGCGCACCTGCACGCCCCACTCGTAGGTGGTGATCCTGCCGTCGCGGCGCAGCCAGGCGCCGCGGGACCTCCTGTCGACCCGGAGGTTGCGGTGGACCCCCCTGCGGTCGAAGCTGGTATAGGTGACCCGCCCCGGCACGAGGGCGTACTGGATCGGAGTGTGGTCCGACGACACGAGCCCGGAGACGTAGATCTCGCAGGCGTCGGTCTGTGACACCATCCAGTCCGAATAGAGGATATCGTCGCGCACCTCCACGGCCACGTAGAGCAGCTGCTCCTCCGGGTCGTACCCCACCCGGAAGGAGGGGCTGAGGTCCTGGCTGGTGTCGAGGTTCGTCGCCTCGGTGTCGGTGGGGCCGTAGGCGCCGAACTCGTTGCGAATCGGCAGGGACGGCATCTCCGGCGGCCAGTCGGACAGATCCCCGTCGACGGTGATGCCGGAGAGGGGCAGGGCCAGGGCCAGGTGGTCGGGCAGCTCCGCCCGCGCCAGGGGCGGTCCCGCAAGGCTCAACCCCGCCAGGACGACGGCGAGATGCAGGGGCGGGCAGGGTCGAGGCATAACTGTTCTCCGGGGGGTCAGGCCAGGTGTCCGTAGCGGCGCCGGTCCAGCTTGTCGGCCATATCTATCATGACTCCCTGAAGATCGGTCAACTGCCGGTCGATGCGGTCCATGCGGCCCCGCAGCTCCTCGGACCGGGATCCGGCCGCCGCCTCGGCCGGCATCCACGCCGAGAGCCGCAGGCCGCCGGCGTCGGTGAAGGCCCCGCAGAGGATGAGGATCAGGTCGATGAGCGACCAGATGCCGAAGCCTCCGAGGGTGAGCACCATCAACAGGCCGGTGCCCATCTTGCCGACGTAGAACCGGTGCGCGCCGATCCAGCCGAGGAAGAAGCAGAGCAGCGCCGCCGCCAGGCGCGAACGAGTGGAGTGCTCGGAGCCGGTCATCGGGAACCCTCCCCTGTCTTTTCGCCGCGCGGGCGCAGGGCGGCCAACTCTTCATCGACCCGCCGGCGCATCTCGAGTTCCTCGAAGCGGCGCCCGAGGACGCCGTCCTCCCCGAGAAGGGTGCGGCGCGCCTCGGCCGAGGCCTCCCCTGCCACCTCGGCCAGTTCCAGGCGCTGGCGCATGCGGTCGAACTCGCTGCGGTTGTGCTCCAGGCGCTGCCCCAGGCGGTCGAACTCGGCCGCCGGATCGCCTTCGAGATCGTCGCGCCGGAAGCCCACCTGGCGGCTGGCGCGGATGCGCGCGATCAGGGCGGCCTGGCGGTTGCGGGCCTCCTCCAGCTCCTGGCGCAGGGTCACCAGCTGACCCCGCAGCTGCGACGCCGTCCGGCGCCCCTCCTCGAGGGCCGGCTCGATGTCGTCGGCCGCCTGGTCGCTGAGCACCTTGCGGGCCAGCACCTGGCGGGCCAGCTCCTCGTCGCCGGCATCGAGGGCCTGGCGGGCCCGGCGCTCCAGCCGGCGGCTGCGCTCGCGGTGCTCCTCCTGGTCCTTCTCCAACCGGCGCTGGCCGGCCACGGCGGCGCCGGTGGCGCTGACGACCCGGTCGACCTCGGCCTCCATGTCGCGCACCATCTGGCGCACCATCCTCTCCGGGTCCTCCAGGTGATCGAGCAGGTCGTGGACGTTCGACCTGACGATACCGGAGATCCGGGACAACGTCGATTTGACCATCTCTGCCTCCAGTTCGCTCCCGAGGGGTTTGCTTGCTTCCTGATGCAATCCGGGTGCCATCGCCTCCCCCATTGGGGAAGACGAGACTCAACTTGCTGTCATACAGTCCATTGCAGGGAAAACCGCATGCTTGTCGGAAGGTGGCGGACCGGCTGGATCCGCCATCTCGATGGCGGATTTCGCCACCGGCGGACAGCGGATGGGGGAGCGAGGCCGCCCCGGGGTCTCGCCTCCGAGGCTTCCTCCTCGGGCCGCCCCTCCCCGCGCCGGCAGCCGATCCCGCGCAGGGATCAGCCGGGGTACCCGGCCTCGCACAACCCCTGTCCGCCCCCGGTGACGGCCGGGGCCGGACCCAGGGTGCCCCGCGCCCGCCGCTTCTGCACCCAGGGCGTCTCCACGCCGTACTTGCGGCACAGCCGTCCGAAGCTGCGCAGGGTGATGCCGAGGGCGGCGCAGGCCTCCTGGGTTGCTCTTGTACATGCGGGCGACGCGCTCGATCGTCGCCTTGTCGAATCCCCGATTCACGGCTCCCTCCTGGTGAAGGATGGACGCCGGGGCCGGTCCCCGGCGACTGAGGTCGAGGACGGTACAGCAACCCTCGTGCCGGCCGCCGCGGGAAGCCTGCCTCAGAGAGCGGACCGGGAAGGAGCCTTCGGAGAGCGTTGCAGCGGTGGCCGCATCCGCCACCGTCCGGCGGCAGCCGCCGGAAGCGGGAGGGTTCCGCGAAGGGTCTCTTAGAGGAGGATCTCTCGCCCCTGGAGGAAGACGCGCTCCACGCGGAGCCCCTCGTCGAGGACGAGCAGGTCGGCGGTCTTGCCCGCCTCGAGGCTGCCGACGCGGGCGTCGATCCCGAGGATCCGCGCCGGCGTGAGGGAGGCCATGCGCACCACCTCGGCCAGGGGCGCGCCGGTCAGTTGGCGGAAGGTCCGCACCATGTGGTCCATGCCCTGGCACGACGAGGCCGGACCGCCGCCGTCCGGCGTCAGGCAGACGTCGCCGCGGCGCACGAAGGGCTCGCCGCCGGCCTCGGGGCCGAAGCGGTACTCGCCGTCGGGCCGGTCGAGGGCGCGGTTGCAGTCGGTCACCAGGGCGAGGCGCTCCGGCCCCTTGATCTTGTACGCCAGGCGCAGGAGTCCGGCGTCGAGATGGACGCCGTCGGCGATCACCTCGGTGGACAGCCCGTCGAGGAGCAGGGCCGCCTCGAGCACGCCGGCGCGCATCGGCCAGGGCTCCCGGCGGCGCAGCTTGGTCTTGTCCGACATGGCGCAGAACAGGTGGTCCACGTGGGCCACACCCCAGGGCAGGCTGGCCTCCACCTGCGCCAGGGTGGCGTTGGAGTGGCCGGCGTGGAGCCGGATGCCCCGCCCCCGGGCGGCGCGGGCGAAGGCCTCGGCGCCGGGCAGTTCCGGGGCCACGGTGGCGCAGGCGATGGCGCCGCCCTCGGGCAGCCCGCCGAAGGCGAGATACGCCTCGAACTCCCCCGGCCGCGGCGGGCGCAGAGGGCCGGCCGGGTGGCAGCCCTGGGCCCCGGGGCCGAAGTAGGGGCCGTAGAAGTGGGCCCCCGCCACGCGGCTGCCGGCGCCGGAGCCTTCGCCGAAGAGACCGAATCCGCCGCTCGCGGCGGCCCGGGCGCAGACCCGCAGGGCCGCGAGGATCTGCTCGTGGAGGGCCACTGTCGTCGTCGGAGCCACGGTGGTGGTGCCGTGGCGCAGATGGGCTCGCAGGACGGTGCGGAAGGCCGCGGCGGTGCCGTCCATGAAGTCGGCGCCCCCGCCGCCGTGACAGTGGAGGTCGACGTACCCGGGGGCGACCAGCCGGCCGTCGAGGTCGATCTCGGCGGCTCCCCTCGAGGCCTCCTTGTCGGCGGCGGGACCGGCGGCGGCGATACGGCCGGCCGCGTCGACGAGGAGGCCGCCCTCCTCGACGCGGTCGGGCAGGATCAGGGAGCCGCCGCGCAGCAGCGAGGGCATCTCAGGCGAGGCCGCAGAAGCCGGCCGCCGCCAAGGCGTAGACGCGGGCGCAGCGGCCCAGCTGCGCCGCCGAGACGCGCTCGCCGTCGGAGTGGGCGGTCTCGTGGGCGGGCCCGTAGTAGACGGTGGGCACGCCGCCGTCGTTGGCGTAGAGATTGGCGTCCCCCACCAGCCCCATGCCGACGGTCTCCGGTCGTTCGCCGTTGACGCTCTCGCCGGCGCCGAGGAGGGCCTCCACCACCGGGTGCCCGGCGGGCGTCTCGAAGGGCTCCCGGTCGTTGGTCAGCTCCACCTCGAAGCGCAGACCCGAGGCGGCGGCCAGCTCACCGCAGACCGCCGACAGCTCGGCCTCGGCCTCGGCGCGGGTGGTGCCCGGCATCCACCGGAGGGTGCCGGTCACCTGCCACTCCACCGGCAGGCGGTTGAACCAGTCGCCGGCGCGCACCATGCCGACGTTGAGCTGCTGGCGGCCGCACAGGGGGTGGTGGCGCCCGGCTTCGTACCCGGCCTCCAGGCGGTCCAGCTCCGACAGCAGGGGGCCGAGCCAGCGCGCCGGGTTCTCCCGCCAGGGGACCTTGATCGTGTGGACCGGCTCGCGGTCGGCGAAGGCCCTCACCGTGAACAGGGCCGAGCCGAGGCTCGCCGCCCACACGGCGAAAGGCCCTTCCACGATGATCACCGCCTCGGCCGGCACGCGGCCGGAGCGGAAGTGCTCGATCAGCCGGCGCGGCCCCTCCTTGCGGCCCACGGGCGTCTCGTGGCCGACGACGCCGGTGAGCCACAAATCGCCGGCGAGCCCGACCCCGGCGCGGCGCAGGGCGGCGGCGCCGTGGACCATGGCCGAGAGGCCGCCCTTCATGTCCTCGGCGCCGCGGCCGAGGATCCAGCCGCCGTCGCGTCCCGGGCCGTGGCAGCCGCCCACGGGGATCGTGTCGGTGTGGCCGTTGAAGGCGAGGGTGCGTCCGCCGCCGGCTCCCTCGAGGCGCGCGTACACGTTCGGCCGGCCGGGGAGGAACTCGTCGACCTCGACCTCGAACCCCTCCCGGCGCAGCAGACCCTCGAGGAAGCGGCTCCCCTCCCCCTCCTCCCCGGTCTCGCTCACCACCTCGATGAAGGCCAGGGTGTCGGCCGCCAGGGCCTCCTCGTCCACGGCGGCGGCGACGGCGGCCTGCTGCCCGGGCGTCAGGGAGTGGTTCACGCCGGCCTCCCGGCCCCGTGCGGGGCTCCTGCGCCCGGCGGGCGACGGCGGCGCGCCGCCTCGAAGCGGGCGACGATCTCGTCGCTGCCGTTGATGCTGCCGCGCAGCCAGCGCAGGAGCAGCTCCTCGCGCTCCGACTCTCCCAGGCGCCACTCAGCGGCCCCCAGGCGCAGCCGGCGCGTCAGCTCGCGCAGCACGAGGGCGGCGCTCACCGAGATGTTGAGGCTCTCCGTGAAGCCCACCATGGGGATGCGGACCCGCTCGGCGCAGCGGCCCAGGGCCTCCTCGGTGAGCCCCTCCAGCTCGGTGCCGAAGAGCACCGCCGCCGGCCCCGCGCAGGGGTCGAAGTCGTCCACCGAGGCCGCATCCGCCGCCGGCGTGGCCGCCACCAGCCGGTAGCCCCGCGCCGCCAGCGCGTCGCAGCAGCGGCCGATGGCCGCGCCTTCCCCCGCCTGCCAGCGGACCACGTCGAGCCACCGGGCGGCGCCGAGGGCGACGTCGCGGCTGACGCGGAACTCGTTGCGCTCCTCCACCACGTGCACCTCCTGGACGCCGAAGCACTCGCAGGAGCGCAGGACGGCGCTGGCGTTGTGGGGCTGGTAGACCTCCTCGAGGACGGCGGTGATCCAGCGCGTGCGCCCGGCCAGCACCGCCCGCATGCGGCGCAGGCGGCGCGGGGTGACGTGCCGCGAGAGATGCTCCACCAGCCCGGCGCTCTCGGGTGCCATGGCAAGAGAGTAGGCAACCGCCGGAGGGTCACCAACCGGGGGGCGGGGCCTGCTGGCCGCGCCCCTCATCGGCCGTTATGGTACCTGTCATGTGCGGGCGCTTCACCCTCCACCACGGTACCGAGGAGCTGACGGAACGGTTCGCCGTGGAGCAGGCCCTGCTGGACCTGAAGCCGCGCTACAACATCGCCCCCAGCCAGCCGGTGGCCGCCGTGATCCAGCGCGAGAGCCGGGTCCTGGTGGAGCTGCAGTGGGGGCTGGTGCCGTCCTGGGCCCGGGACCCGGCCGTGGGCCACCGCATGATCAACGCCCGCGCCGAGTCGGCGGCCACTCGCCCCGCCTTCCGCAACGCCTTCGCCCGCGGGCGCTGCCTGATCCCGGCCAGCGGCTGGTTCGAGTGGAAGCGCCGGGGCCGCCAGCGCATCCCCATGCTGCTGCGGCGGCGGGGCGGCGAGCCTATGGCCCTGGCCGGGCTCTACGAACGCTGGAAGAGATCGGACGACGCCGTCCTGCGCACCTGCGCCATCCTCACCACCGGGCCCGAGGAGGTGGCCGCCGCGGTCCACGACCGCATGCCGGCGGTGCTGACGCCGGAGGCCTGCGAGGTCTGGCTCGACCGCCAGATCGAGGACGCGGAGAGCCTGGCGCGCCTGCTGCGGCCCTACCCCCTCGGCGACCTGGTGGCCCACCCGGTGTCACCGCGGGTGAACCGGCCCGACGAGGACGACCCCTCCCTGATCGAGGAGGTGGAACCGCCGGCGGCCGAGGACCACGGCCAGCTCGCCCTGGGGCTGTAGACCGCCATGCCCGCGATCCTGGACCACCCCGTCGTCGTCTTCCTGGCCGCCCTGCTCGTGGGCTGGTTCCTGCTGCGGGACACGGTGGGCGCCATCCTCGGCCTGGTCCGGTCGGCCTGGCGGACCTGCTTCCGTTCCCGCCGCTGAGAGCCGCCCCGGGCCGGCGGTCCACCCGCCCGGACCCCGCCCTCGTCGTCAGGGGCGGCGTCCGCCCCGCGTCACTGGGCGGCGCCGACCAGGGCCTTGATCCGCGCCCAGGCCGCCCTGTGGACAGCCGTGGACACCGCCTCGGGAGGGTGGCTCTCCGGGTCGGCGGGATCGGTGACCAGGGCGGCGTCGCCGGGGGGATCGTCCCCGGCCGTCCAGCTCCCTTCGGGATCGCCGAGCTCCTCGCCGTTGGTGAAGCCGTCGCCGTCGGAGTCGAGGGCGGCCAGCTCCGGCGTCCAGAAGACCTCGCGGCCGTTGACCGTGACCAGGGCCTCCACGTCGAGGCCGAACCCGTTGCGCGGGCTGCCGCCGCCGGAGAGGTGGCAGAGGTTGCAGCCGGCGCCCACCGCCTCGGCGTTGGGCAGCATGTTGCCCCGGAAGCCGCGGGCCTCGGCGGCTTCGGTCCACGGGCCGCCGGACCACAGGCCGGCGGCCGCGAGGACGGCCGCCAGCAGAGCGGGGATTCTCCTGCTTCCTGGATTCATGACTCCTCCTCCTGTCGGGCGGCCCACAGAAGGCCGCGGCGCTGGATCTCCCGGGCCTCGGGCACCTCGAAGTCGGCGGCCACGTGCCCCAGGGATGAGAAGAACACCCTCCCTTCGCCCCAGACCCGCTTCCAGACCACGGGCATCACCGTGCCGTTGACCCAAGGGGCGCTGCGGGTGTCGAAGGTCGTCGTGGCCAGCACATCGTTGCCGGGATCGACGTGCATGTAGTACTGCTCCGAGTGCATGCGGAAGTCGCCGAGGCCGCGGACGACGGGATCGTCCGGGGCGGTGATGTCGACGGTGTAGTCCTTGACGCCGTCGGGATGGCCGACGAACTGGCCCCCCGTCATCATCTGGTAGCCGCAGTTGTTGCGGAAGGCGTCGCACATGCCGCCGTGCCAGCCCCCCAGGCCGACGCCGCCCTCCACCGCCTGCAGCAGCCCCCTCTCCTGATCGCCGTCGATGTCGCCCATCGTCCAGCAGGGCACCACGAGGCTCAGCGAGCCCATGAGGTCGGCGTCGAGGTAGCTGTCCATGGTGTCGGACAGGATCACCTCCAGGCCGGCCTCCTGCAGCAGCGGCGCGAAGATGTCGACGCACTCCTTCGGCTGGTGACCGTTCCAGCCTCCGTAGACCATCAGGACCCTGGCCTGGGGCATCCGAGCTTCCTCCTGTTACGGATGGTGCGGTTGGGCGACGGGCCCGTCGCCCCGCCGCTCTACCCAGTATAGGACAGGCCGAAGCCGTACGGGAACAGGGGATCGCAGGGCGAGTCGCCGCGGTTCGGGTTGTGCCCGGGATCCCGGGGCCAGGAGAAGGACAGGCGTCCGCGGAAGTCGTGGTCCCCGAAGAGCACGTCGGCCACCCCCTGCCCCTCCGACCCGGGGAGCCAGGCGGCGACGAAGGCGGCGCAGGCCTGCAGCTCGGGGCCGATGCACAGGGGCCGGCCCGAGACCAGGACGGCCACCACGGGAACGCCGCGGGCGGCGATGGCGCGGATCGTCTCCAGGTCCTCCGGGTGCAGACGCGACAGGCTCAGCTCGTCGCCGTAGGCCTCCATGACCCGGAAGGTGCCCTGGATCCGCGAGCCCTGCTCGACGACGATGTCGTCGCCGCTGCGCACGTCCCCAAGGCCCTCGGCGTACGGCCGCTCGCCGATGACGGCGATGGCCGCGTCGTGGCGCCGCGGGTCGGCCTCGGCGCCGCTGCCGCCGGCGCTCAGGACCGCATTCGGCGCGGCCCGGGCGATCCCCTCCCAGATCGAGGTGCCGCCCTCGACCCGGTCGTTGCCCGACAGGCCCTGCCACTCCACCGTCCAGCCGCCGCACTGGTGGCCCCGGTCGTGGGCGTTCCGGCCGGCCACCAGGATCCGCGCCCCCCGGTCCAGGGGCAGCAGGCCGCCCTCGTTCTTGAGCAGCACCAGGGACTTGCGCACCGCCTCCCGGGCCGTCTCGCGGTGCGCGCGGGACCCGAAGCCGGGGTGGTTGGAGCCGGGGCGCGCGGAGGGACGCGGCTTGTCCAGAAGGCCGCAGGCCTGCTTCACCGCGAGGATGCGGCGCACGGCGTCGTCGATCCGCCCCGGGGGCACCCTCCCCCGCTCCACGTGCTCCTTCAGGTGGCCGATGAACTCCCTCCAGCTCTCCGGCACCATCGCCATGTCGATGCCGGCGTTGACGCCCAGGGCCACGGCCTCGCCGAAGTCCTCCGCGAGCTGGTCGAGGCCGTTCCAGTCGGAGACCACGAACCCCCGGAACCCCATCCCGCCCTTGAGCAGGTCGGTCAGCAGGTAGCGGTGGCCGTGGCACTTGTCGCCGTTCCAGCTGCTGTACGAGGCCATCACCGTGAGCACCCCCGCCTCGATGGCGGGAACGTAGGGGGCGACGTGGAGGCGCATCAGCTCCTCCCGGGAGATCGCCGCGTCGCCCTGGTCGATGCCGTGGGTCGTGCCGCCGTCGCCGACCCAGTGCTTGGCGCAGGCGACGACGCATCCGGGGCCCGGTTCCGCCTGCAGGGCGCGCACGAAGGGGCCCGCGAAGGAGGCGACGATCGCCGGATCCTCGGAGTAGCTCTCGTAGGTCCGCCCCCAGTGGGCGTCGCGGGCCACCGCCAGGGTCGGCGCGAAGGCCCAGTCGATGCCGCAGGCCAGCATCTCCCGCGCCGTGACCCGGGCGATGCGTTCCACCAGCCCGGGGTCGCCGGCGGCGCCGAGACCGATGTTGTGGGGGAAGACGGTGGCGCCGAGGACGTTGCCGTGGCCGTGCACGGCGTCGACGCCGTAGAGGATGGGGACCGCCCCGCGCTCCAGGCCGCCCGCCGTCGACGCCTCCCAGTACTCGTCGGCCATGGCGACCCAGTCGGCGGGCCGGTTGGCTCCCGGCGTCGAGCCGCCGCCGCTGAGGACCGAGCCCAGGTGGTGGTCCCGGACCTCGGCGGGGGTGACGCCCAGACGCTCGGTCTGGGTCATCTGCCCGATCTTCTGGTCCAGGCTCATGCGGCCGAGCAGGCTCTCGACCCTGCGGCGCCCCGCCGCGTCGAGCCCCATCGTCCTCACCCGGCGGCCGCCACGCCCCGCCTCTCCTCGAGCTGCCTGCGGACCTCGTAGGCCTTCTCCTCGGTGAGGGTGTGGGTGGCGATCGCCCAGATGGCCAGCGCCGAGCTGACCATGGGCACGATCACGTCGAAGAGGCGCATGAGGAAGATGGTGCGCGCCGTCTGCGCCCCCTCGAGGGCGACGTCGAAGCCGGTGGCGTTGAGCAGCACGCCGCCGCCGGCCAGGGCCAGGGCCATGCCCAGCTTCACCACCCACCAGAAGATGGAGCCGAACATGCCCTCGCGGCGCTCGTGGGTCTCCAGCTCGTCGAGGTCGCAGACGTCGGCGATCATCGACGGCATGACGGTGAACAGGCAGCCGAGGCCGAAGGCGATGAAGGGGGTGGGCAGCAGCAGCAGCATGGGATGGGCCGGGTCGTAGCAGACCCACTTCATCCCGTAGCCGAGGATGGAGACGCCGATGCAGACGAAGAAGGTCTGACGCTTGCCGATGCGGGTGCCGAGCCAGGTGACGAAGGTGATGACCACGAAGGTCGAGACCGCCGCCAGGGTGCCGGACCAGCCCGCGTATTGAGCGCCCAGGGACTGGTCCCCGGAGAACACGTAGTAGATGATGACGTAGGCCTGGAAGGAAGCGACCAGGATGAAGCCGTTGAAGACCAGGAAGGTGGCGGCGCAGAGCTTGAGGAAGGGCCGGAACTTCAGGGTCGCCAGGAAGCCCTGGAAGAACCGGGCCATGCTGTGGCGGAATCCGGAAGCCCCCTCCTCCGCCTCGGCGGCGGCGACCTCCTTGAAGCGCTCGCGCAGGAAGATCGCCGGCAGCACGCCGACGGCGATGGTGAACACGCCGATCGCCACCGACAGGCCGGCGGCGCCGGCCACCAGATCGTCGAAGAGCGGCTCGTACTGCATGACCCACAGGAACCACGGGGTCACCACGTAGGCGAGCTGACCGATGAAGTTCTGCACCCCCATGAGGCGGGTGCGCTCGTGGTAGTCGGGGGTCAGCTCGTAGCCGAGGGCGACCCAGGGCGTGGCGAAGATGGTGTACCCGAGGTAGAACAGCAGCGAGCCGACGAGGAAGTAGACGAAGTAGAAGCCCTCGCTCTGGCCCCGGGGCAGCTGCCACAGCAGGATGAAGAGCAGCCCGGCGCCGATCGCCCCGGCGAAGATCCAGGGCCGGCGCCGGCCCCAGCGCGACCGGGTGTGGTCGGTGATGTAGCCCATGAGCGGGTCGGTGAGGGCGTCGGTCAGCCGCGGCAGGGCGCCGAGGAGGCCCACGAGGGCGGGGTTCATGCCCAGGCCGAGGTTGAGGACGATGGTCATGCCGCCGATCGCCCCGGCCAGCAGGTTGTTGACGAAGGCGCCGAGGCCGTAGGCCACCTTCTGGGGGAAGGGGATCCGGTCTTCCGGCGCCGTCCGGCGGTGTGGCTCGGCGCTCATTCCCCGGCTCGCTGGTAGACGCGCACGTAGTCGACGAGCATCGTGCTCGGGAACACGGTGGCGGCGTCGGGATCGCCGACGAAGCCGCCGCCCACGGCGACATTGAGGAGGAGGAAGAAGGGGTGGTCGAAGACCCACTCGGCCCCCTCGGGCAGGTCCGCCGGGGTCACCTCGTGGTACTGGAAGTCGTCGACGTACCAGCGGATCCGGTCCGCCTGCCAGTCTACGGCGAAGAGGCGGAAGCGCCCCGCCAGGCCGCCGCCGACGGCGGTCTCCGTGCCCACGCCCCCCGCCCCCGAGTAGCCGGGCCCGTGGACGGTGCCCAGCACCACCGCCGGATGCTGGCCGCGGAACTCCATGACGTCGATCTCGCCGCAGGCCGGCCAGCCGGCCGAGTCGATGTCGTTGCCGAGAAGCCAGAAGGCCGGCCAGATCCCCTGGCCCTCCGGCAGCAGGATGCGCGCCTCGAAGCGGCCGTACGCCGCCTCGAACAGCCCCTGGGTCTTGATCCGCGCCGAGGTGTAGCGGTTGCCGCCGAAGCTCTCCCGCCGGGCGGTGATGGCCAGGCGGCCCTCGCCGTCGAGGGAGGCGTTCTCGGGCCGGCCGGTGTTGTGCTCGAGCTGCTGGTTGCCCCAGCCGTGGCCGCCGACGTCGAAGCGCCAGCGCTCCGGATCGGGAAGGGTGCCCGCCGGGCCCTCGAACTCGTCGGACCAGACCAGCTCCAGGGCCGCTTCGGCGCCGCCGCCGGCGGACGGGCCGGACTCGCCGGCGCAGGCCGCCAGGACGGCGGCGGCGGCCAGGGTGAGGTTCCTGCGGACCATGGGCGTAAGGGCTTGCGGTCCGCCGCGGGCTACTCGGAGATGTAGACGCCGTCGACGAGGACGAAGTCGCCGGCCGCCGCCTTCGGACCTCCCAGCGACAGGGGCGAGGTCACCGCCGAAAGGTCCAGCCCCCGGGCGGCGAAGTCGGCCAGCGGGATCCGCAGGGAGTGCCACTCCCCGTCGGCGGCGTACCCGTAGTCGCCGGCGGGAACGATGTGGCGGTCGTCCGAGGCGCCGTTCATGCCGACTTCGATGACGGCGAAGCTCTCGGAGCGGAAGCTCACGTGCAGGCTCTTCCACCCGGACAGGTCGCGCGGCTCGCTCCAGTGCACGCCCATCCCCCACCAGTCGCCGCCGGCGTGGACCAGGCGGTGGGCCGCCTGTCCCTCCAGGGCTTCGTCGGTCTCCTGCATCGAGACCGTGTTGTCGTAGAGGTAGAGGTTCGCCGTGGTGTTGTCGATCTCCACCACCTCCGAAGAGCTGCCCTCGTAGAACACGCCGATGCTCAGGCGGCGGCCGGCCTCCGCCGCGGCCGTGGTCCCCGGCGTCAGGTCGAAGTAGAGGTTGTCGATGAGGACGAAGTCGCCGGCCTCCGCCTTGGCACCTCCCAGCGACAAGGGCGAGGTCACCGCCGCCAGGTCCAGCCCCCGGGCGGCGAAGTCGGCCAGCGGGATCTGCAGGGTGTGCCACTCGCCGTCGGCGGCGTACCCGTAGTCGCTGGCGCGCACCACGTGGCGGTCGTCCGACGCGCCGTTGAGGCCGATCTCTACCTCGGGGAGACTCTCGGAGCGGAAGCTCACGTGCAGGCTCACCCACCCGGACAGGTCCCGGGGCTCGCTCCAGTGGAGGCCCATGCCCCACCAGTCGCCGCCGGCGTGGACCAGCCGGTGCGCCGCCCGGCCCTCCAGGGGCTCCTCCACCTCCTCCACCGAGACCGTGTTGTCGTAGAGGTACATGTGGGAGGTGGTGTTGTCGATCTCCACCAGCTCCGAGGATCCTCCCTCGTAGAAGGCGCCCACGGCCAGGCGCTGCTCGCCGGCCTCGAAGGGATCCGGCCCCGGCAGTCCGGGCTCCTCGCCGTCCACGGGGGTCACCGCCAGGTCGAAGCTCTCCTGGGACTCGTAGTCGGAGTCGTCCAGCCCCGACCGGCAGGCCGCCAGCAGCAGCAGCAGGAGCGCCAGGGCGCGGGCCGTCATCGCCTCACCGCCTTGTCGTTGCCGTGCGGGTCCTGGACCAGCAGCCAGCCGGCGGCGGGGGGCCCCCCGAGGTCGAGGATGCCGCGGTACGCCGCGGTCACCAGCTCGAAGGAGAAGGTGCCGGTGGCGTCCCAGCTGGCCGCGTCGGGGAAGTTGTCGAGGACCGACTGGTAGGCGGCCAGGGCCATCTCGCGCACCGCCGGCAGGTCCTGCTGCCGGGCCAGGCCCCGCGTCCAGATGCGGCCGAGGTTGACGGCGACGTAGTACTGGTGCTCGCCGGTGGGCTCGTTGGCCAGCCAGGTGGCCCAGCTGTAGTAGGCGGCCACGGCGTTTCCCGTGCTCTCGATGGCCCACTTGGTCTCCGGCCCGCTGGAGGCGCGGGCGAAGGGGTTGCCGGGGTCGTCGAGGACGGCCTTGCTCGGGTGGATGCCGGCGCTCTCGTCGAAGAGCCGCAGCGGCTCCTCGCTCATGGGGCTGCCGTAGCGGAAGGGGCCCGGCTCGGAGCAGCCGGCAGCCAGCAGCACCGGAAGAAGGGCCAGCAGCGGGATGGCGCTCGTGGGTCTCATGCTCGCCTCACAGGCCGACGTGGACGTAGAGGCCGACCTCGACCTCGGCGCCGGTGGCTCCGGGATCGCCGGGATCGGCCACGTACTCGGGCGAGTTCTCGTCGAGGGTGCGCACCTGGGCCCGCAGGCCGAAGCGCGTCGAGGCGCCCTCCAGGCCGGCCGGCTTCAGCCCGTACGAGACGTCGCCGTACCACTGCAGCGGGTAGGTCAGGTTGAAGTCCCGGTGGAAGTCGTACGGCCCCCAGTCGTCGAGGCGCAGACGGGTGCGCGCGTCGACGGTGTGCCACCACAGGCGCAGGTCGCCGCCGTAGCGGCGGATGCGGCGCGGGTCGTCCCCCCGGGGCTCGCCTTCGCCCGCCAGCAGGGTGGCCGCCAGGCGCAGGCCGCGGCCGGGGTTGTGGACCGTGTGCAGCTTCGCCTCCCACTCGTCGCCGGCCGGGGGCGTCTGCCCGAAGGGCACGACGGCGCCGTTGGCCAGGGTGAAGGTGTGGGCGTCGCGGCGTTCCGGGTGGTGGCGGTACCACAGGTCGAGGGCGGCGACGAAGGGGGCGTCCTCGCGGATGTCGCGGTCCCAGGTGTGGAACCAGGTCCCCGGCGTCGGATCGTAGACCAGCAGCAACTCGCCGGCGGCGGTCTCGCGGTTGTCGAGGACGACGAAGGGGTCGTCGAGGATGTTGCGCGGCCGGACGGCGGGATAGTAGAGGCCGGTGCGGCTGCTGTAGTGATCGTCGATGCGCGGGTTGGCGGGCAGGACCGGCTTCTGGTAGAGGACCTGCGGCGAGATCTCCAGCAGCCCCAGCCGGTACGACGCCCCCGACGAGAGCGCCCAGTGGTTGCCGCGTCCGCTCTCCTTCAGCGACCAGCCGGTGAGCAGGGTGGCGCCCGAGTAGCCGCCGTCGGCGACGAGGCCTTGCAGGCTGCCCTGGCCGTACCAGCGCACGGCGCCCTCCCAGGTCAGGCGCACGCGGCCGCCGAAGGTGTCGCCCCACTTGACCTCGTCGTCGATCACCTCCCAGCCGGAGTCGAGGTAGCCGCGGCCCGAGGTCTCCCGGACCCAGGTGAAGGCGTCGCCGACCTTCGGCGAGCCGGAGAAGATGCCGCCCGCCTCGAGGGTCAGGGGCCTGGCGTCCCAGGAGAAGTAGAGGGTGGTGCGCCGGTTGAGCTGCTCGGGCACGGCGAAACTGGTCTGCGCCCCCGAGGCCTCCGCCAGGTCCTCGTGGTGGATCACCGACCAGCTCCAGGCCCCGACCGCGCGCTGGTACTTGGCCAGCACCGCGGCGTTGGCCCCCCACCACAGCTCCGGCCCGACGGCGACCTTCCAGCCCTGCCAGGGGCCCTTGCCGGTGATCTCGAAGCCGTTGGGCGCCTGGCCGTTGTAGGTGTCGAGGTTGGGCCCGTAGTTGGCCTCCGGGTAGAGGCCGAAGAAGTCGCCCTCGTAGCCCCAGTGGAAGTGGCCGGTGCGGAAGAAGCCGTCGAGGGTGAAGCGCGGCCGCTCGATGGTGAACTCGACGGCATGGACGGCGAAGCGGTCGACCACTTGCCGGGGCTCGCGCGAGGGCGCCTGTCCCGGCGCCGGCACGACCCGCTCGAGGGCGCGGTTCTCGTAGAAGATGTTGTCGAGGCGGTTCTGGCCCACGGCGCCGACGCCGTGCAGGGAGAGGCGGCCCCGCAGGTCGCCGCTGTCGACCTCCAGGTCGGTCCAGAACGACTCGGTGTGGCCGAAGCGCTCCTCCTCGCCGCGCTCGGTGCGCTCGTCGCCGCTGCTGATGCTCGACTCGTAGCGCATGCGCACGTCGCCGAGGCGCACGGCGCGCAACTGCTTCACCTCGTCGAGGGCGCGGCCGGTGGCGTAGCGGTGCGAGTAGTCGGAGAGCCGGATCTGGCCGAAGCTCCGGCGGATGACCTCCGCCGTCGTCGCCTCGGCGTAGGGGTCGAGGCGGAAGGCCCGCTGCAGGACGTAGTAGGAGGTGCGCGGCGTCACCGGGATGAAGCCGCGGTCGTCGGAGGGGCCCTTGGCCGCGATCCCCCACCACTCCTCGTTCATGTTGTTGCGGCCCTCGACGAAGTCGTGCACGTAGGCGCCGGTGGCCCAGCTGGCGTTGGTGTCGTGGACGTCGAGGTTCTCCTCCTGGCGGAACTTCCACCAGCCGTCCGACCACTGGAAGATGAAGCCGCCCAGGGCGGTGCCGGCGCCGCCCTTGCCGTAGGACTGCTCGTAGATCTCGCGCCACTGGCCGAGGAGGTAGTCGGCCTGGGCGACATCGTCCTCGCGGTCCCTCTTGGCGTCGTAGGCGTCGGCGCCGAACTCGGTGTAGACGAAGGGCACCCCCATCTCGTCGCGGACGCGCCGGAAGAGGTCGCCGCTGCTGACCCCGCGGTAGACGTTGGCGCCCATGATGTCGACCTCGGGGCAGGTGCGGGCGATGACGTCGAGATAGTTGATGTCGCCGTTGGCCAGGGCCACCGGGTGGCGGTCGTCGAGGCCGCTGACCAGGGCCGCGCCCTCGCCCATCAGCGTGTACAGGTACTCGGCGCGCGGATCGTCGGCCTCCTCGGGCAGGTCCTCGATCTCGAAGCTGGTCCACGACAGGCCGTAGTTGTTCTCGTTGCCGAGGAGGTACATCAGCACGCCGCGCGTGTCCCGGTAGGCCTCGACGGTCCGCTCCAGGTCGGCGAGGATCGCCCGGCGCGTGGTCTCGTCGCTGTAGTCGGTCTCGGGCACGAAGCGGCCGTTCACCTCGAAGCCGTAGCGCCCCATCAGGTGATTGACGGCGGTCATGATGCCGTACTCGTCGTAGATGTGCTCCACCCAGCGCGGCGGAATCTCGGAGAACAGGCGGATGGCGTTGACGCCCATCTCCCGGAGCATCGACATCTCGGCGTCGAGGGCCTCGACGATGAACTCGTCGGGCTGGTCCCACAGGGAGTAGCGGTAGTTCTCGCCCACGGGGATGTAGCCCCAGTTCATGCCGAAGACCATGAAGTCCTCGCCGTCGACCTGGAGCTTCCAGCCGCGCTCGTCCTCGACGACGACCACCTGGTTCGCCTGCGCCTCCGCCCGCGGGGCGAGCCCAACGGTCAGCGCCAGGAGCAGGACGGGGAACAGGATCCGCCGAGTCTTCATGGGATCGCCTCTGGCCGGCCGCGGTCTACCGGGCCAGGACCACGCGCTGGGTCCGGGTGAAGTCGCCGGCGGTCATCCGGTAGATGTAGACGCCGCTGCCGGCGGGGGAGCCGCCGTCGTCGACGGCGTCCCAGGTCACGGCGTACTCGCCGGCGGCGTGGAACCCGCTCACCAAGCTCCGCACCCGCTGGCCGAGGCTGTTGTAGACGGCCAGCTCCACGTCGCCGGAGGAGGGCAGGGAGAAGTGGATCGTCGTGACGGGGTTGAAAGGGTTGGGATAGGCGAGGCCGAGGCTCCAGGCCGCCGGCGCCCGCGCCAGCCGCGTCACCGCCGTGGACGCCTGGGGGGCGCCGCTGGTGAAGAGGATGTCGTCGAAGTCGACGAGGACATCCGTCGCCGCTCCCCCCTCGACACCGGAGATGACGATGACGACTTCGTCCACGCGGCCGTCGAAGGTGCCGTCGCCGCCGGTCTGCAGGTCGGTCAAGGAGGCCAGGGGCGCGCTGACCTGGCGCCAAGTGTCGTCGGCGTCGGAGCTGTCGAAGGAGAGGATGTGCTGGAAGGAGTCGTCCTCGCCCTCCTCGTAGCCCTCGCCGTCGGTGTCCTCGCGGACGGTGAGCTCCACCGAGAAGCGGTCGACGGTGGTGCCGGTCTGGACGAGGACCCACAGGCTCAGCCACGGGTCCTCCGGCAGGGTCAGCTGCGCGTCCTCGGGGAGATTGCGGAAGAACCCGCCGTAGAACACGCTCTCGCTGCCGGCGCCGCCCCAGCCCGTGTCCAGGTACCAGGAGCCTTGCGCCGGACGGTCGCTGGCGGCGCCGCCGCCGCCGCCGGCCTCGTTGCCCCCGAAGAAGATCCAGTCCGAGGCATCGCCGTCCTCGAAGTCGTCGAAGGTCACCTGCCCGTGGGCGGCGGCCGGTCCCAGCAGGAGCAGGGCCAGGGTCAGCATCGCCGCGCCCAGGGAACCGGTGGTGGCTGGCATGGGAACTCTCATGGTCGGTCTCCTGATTGTCTCCGAATCGTGGGACGTGCCGGGAGCGGCCCTCGCCGCGGCCCGTCCGCCCCTTTCCAGTGCAATTGGCGGGCCAGGCTCTCCGGGAATCGGAGAGAACCGGCCTAACTCGTTGGCCCACAGTGAAATCAAAATGCAGTGGACGCCGCAAGAGGGGTTCCACCCGCTCCTCGTCCGGGGCGAAATGTCCACTCCGGAAGCCCTGGACTGTAACCTATCCTGTTGATCTGGATCGAGTTACAGCGTATTGAGCGATATTTCGCTCGCGGGCGAAATATCGCCCCCGGGACTCAGCGGGGCCTCTCCAGGCCGAGCTTCTTCATGCGGCTGCGCAGGGTGGAGGGCGGAAGCCCGAGGGCCGCGGCCGCGCCTCCCTCGCCGCGGACGAGCCAGTTCCTCGACTCCAGGACGCGGCGGATGTAGCGGCGCTCGAACTCCTCCAGGGGCAGGACCTCGAGCTCGCCGGGCGGCGGCGGCGCCGCCTTCAGCCCCAGGTCGGCGGCCGTGATCCGGGGGCCGCGGCAGGCGATGACGGCGCGCTGCAAGGTGTGCTCCAGCTCGCGCACGTTCCCCGGCCACGGCTGCGCCCGCAGGACCGCCACGACCTCGGGCGTCAGGGGGCCGATGCGCTTGTCCAGGTGCGAGGCCATGCGCTCCTTGAACAGCTCCGCCAGGGCCGGCACGTCCTCCTGGCGGTCGCGCAGCGGCGGCAGGCGGACGGGCAGCACCTGCAGGCGGTAGTAGAGGTCCTCGCGGAAGTCGCCGTCGCGCACCATCTGCTCCAGGTCGCGGTTGGTGGCGGCCACCACCCGGGCGTCGGCCCTCAGGGTGCGGCTGCCCCCCAGGCGCTCGAAGGTGCCGTCCTCCAGGAGCCGCAGCAGCTTCACCTGCGCCTCCAGCGGCATGTCGCCGATCTCGTCGAGGAACAGGGTGCCCCCCGCCGCCAGCTCGACCTTGCCGAGCTTGCGCGCCAGGGCGGTGGTGAACGACCCCTTCTCGTGACCGAAGAGCTCGCTGTCCACCAGGGTGGCGGGCAGGGCGCCGCAGTTGACGTGGATCAGGGGGCCGCCGCGGCGCCGGCCGAGGGCGTGCAGGATCCGGGCCGCAAGTCCCTTGCCCACCCCCGTCTCGCCGAGGATGAGCACGGTGAGATCGGCCTCCGCCGCCTCCATGAGCCGCGTCTGCACCCGCTGCAGGGCGGCGCTGCGGCCGGTGAACTCGACCCCCGGGGCCTGGCCGCCGAGGGCCTCGGTCAGGGCGGCGATGCGCGGGTCGGGCTCGACCGAGACCGGGACCTCGGCGATCTCCGAGTAGTTCAGGTCGCGGTCGACGGCGCGCACCTGGAAGGTGTACTCCCCCTTCGGCAGGTCGCGGTAGTGGGCCCGCATGTTCCGGGTCGCCGGCCCCCAGTCGCGCTCGTGGCCCTGGAGGCGGACCACGTAGAGCATGTCCCGGGGATGGGTGGAGAAGCTCACGCCCTTGTACTCGAAGATCACCGGCTGGCCGGCGGACAGGACCACCGCCGACGGCGACTCGAAGACCTGGTCGGCCACGACCTGGTCGAGGCGCACCCGCGGCGGGTTGCGGCCCGGCCGGTAGCGGACCAGGGTGCCGAGGGCGGTGCCGAACCAGAACGTGCCCTCCCGGTCCTCCAGGATCTGCAGGACCGGCCCCGCCGGGGGCAGCTTGATCGTCTGGAAGAGCCGGCCGTCGTGGTGGGCGACGCCGCCGTCCGTGCCCAGCCAGAGATGCCCGCGGCGGTCCTCGAAGAGGCAGCGGACGCGGTTGCTCGGCAGGCCGTCGTCGGTGGTGTAGTTGTGGAACCGGCTGCCGTCGAAGCGGCTCAGGCCGTTCTGGGTGGCGATCCACAGGTGGCCGGAGCGGTCCTGCAGGAGATCGACCACGCGGTTGTCGGGCAGGCCGTCGTCGGTGGTGTACAGGGCGGCGCCGCGCTCGGGGTGCCAGCGGCCGATCCCCTTGCCCCGGCCGAAGGGGTTGTGGGTCCCCAAGGCGTACCACAGCTCGCCGTTGCGGGCCGCCACCAGGGCGCCGATGTGGTTGAAGGGGTCCTCCTTGTCCTCCTCGCGGAAGACGGTGACGAAGCCCTGCCCCTGGCGGCGCACGATCTGCAGGGGGCTGGCGAAGAGCTCCTCCCTGCGGGCGGTGGTCCCGTTCACCCACTGACCCACCAGCAGCCGGCCGTCCCGGTCCTGGGCCACGGCGCTGACGCCGGCCTCGACGAAGCCGGCCTCGGCGCCGACCCGCTCGAAGCGGGCGCCGTCGTAGCGGAACAGCCCGTTGCCGCCGCCGAACCACAGGCCGCCGCCGCCGTCCTCGTAGATGGCGAAGCAGCTGTTGAGGTCGAGGCCCTCGCCGGCGCCGACGAACTCGTAGCCGCTGCCGTCGAAGCGGGCGACGCTGCGCGCCGTCAGGCTGAGGAAGGGGGTGGAGAACCCGATCCAGATGCGGCCCCCCCGGTCCTGCACCATCCGCGAGATCTCCGCCTCCCCCTCGGGGTAGTCCTCGGGGCGCTCGAAGAGACCGACGCCGAAGGCGTCGTAGCGGGCGACGCCGCCGCCCCAGGTGGCGAACCAGTGCTGGCGCTCGGGGTCCTGGAAGACGGCGTTGACCACCGGATAGGGCAGGCCGTCGGCGGTGGTGATGCGATCGAAGCCGTCTCCCGCCTGGTAGAGCGCCCCTCCGGAGGTGCACAGCCACAGGCGGCCGTCGCGGTCGCACTGGATCTTGCGGAGATGGCCGGGCAGGTCCACCGCCACCGGGTCGAAGCAGCGGCCGTCGAACCGCCAGATCCGCTGCCGCTCGCCGGCGCGGCCGATCCACAGGCCGCCCCCCGGGTCGCGGCCGACGACATAGCAGCTGGCGTCGGCCGGCAGGCCCTCGGCCTCTCCGTAGCGGTGGAAGTCGCGGCCGTCGAAGCGGACCAGGTGGTCGAAGGCGAACCACAGGTCGCCGCGGGTGTCCTGGGTGATCCCCCAGCACTGGTTGGTCCAGCGCGGCGACGGCGGCTCTCCGTAGCGCTCGGCGTAGGCCGGCGCCAGGTCGCGGAACTCGCCGCCCTGGAACCAGCCCAGGGTCCCGGTGCCGGCGCACCAGAGGCGGGACTGGTCGTCCTCGAAGAGGGACTGGACGGGGCGGCCGGCGATGCCCTCGCCGACGGCGGGATGGAACCTGCAGCCGTCGTGCCAGCAGACGCCGCTGAGGGTTGCGAACCACAGCCGGTCGCCGCCGTCGCGGAGGATGGAGAACACGCGGTCCCCGCACAGGCCGTCGCCGCCGGTGTAGCTCTGGAACCGGTCGCCGTCGAAGCGGCTGACGCCGTTGTCCCAAGTGGCGAACCACAGATCGCCGCGGCCGTCCTCGGCGATCTCCTCGGCGCGCGCCCCCGCGAGCCCGTCGGCGGGACCGAAGGTGCGCCACGTGCCTCGGCGGTCCAGCGCGCCGGTGGGAATGAGGGGGGCTCCCTCCGCCGTTGGGTCGGCGGTGCGCGGGGGTTATCGTTGGCCGCGTCAAGGTAGCCCGACCCGTGCCCCCCCGCCATATCGCCCGCCATGGATGGGCCCGCCGGCTGCAGGCCGCCAGCCGCCGCCTCGGACGCGCCCTCGACCCGCCCGGCACCGAGTACCGCCTGGCGCGGTGGCTGTTCCTGCGCCTCCTCGGGCTGGTCTACGCCACCGCCTTCCTGGTCTCGGCGCGCCAGGCGGGACCGCTGATCGGCGACGGGGGGCTGCTGCCGGCGCGCCTCTACCTCGAAGGCGCCGCGGCCGCGGCCGCCCTGCCGTGGCTGGATGTCCCGACGCTGATGTGGATCAGCACCGCCGACGGCTTCCTCGCCGGCCTCGCCTGGCTCGGCTTCGCCGGGGCGCTGCTGCTGGTGGCCGGGTACGCCTCCGCTCCCCACCTGCTGGTCCTTTGGGTCCTCTACTCCTCCTTCGTCAACGCCGGCCAGTTGTTCTACGGCTACGGCTGGGAGATCCTCACCCTCGAGACCGGGTTCCTGGCCGTCTTCCTGTGCCCCTTCGGCCGCGGCGGCCGGCGCCACGCCGTCGCCCCGGACCGCGCCGTGGTGTGGCTGCTGCGCTGGCTGCTGTTCCGCGTCATGTTCGGCGCCGGGCTCATCAAGCTGCGCGGCGATCCGTGCTGGCTCGACCTGACCTGCCTGTTCCATCACTACGAGACCCAGCCGATCCCCAACCCCCTGAGCCCGTACCTGCACCTGATGCCGGGCCTGGCGCACCGCGCCGGCGTGCTCTTCAGCCACCTCGTGGAGGTCGGCGCCCCCCTGCTGCTCTTCGGCCCGGTGCGCCTGCGCCGGCTCGCGGGGCTCCTCATCCTCGCCTTCCAGGTGCTGCTCATCGCCAGCGGCAACCTCTCCTGGCTCAACTACCTGACCATCGCCCTGTGCCTGCCGTGCTTCGACGACGCCTGGCTCCGGCGCATCGCGCCCCGGCCCTTGAAGGCCCTCCTCGCCAGGGAGGAGGCAGCCGCCCGCGCGCCGGGCCGGGGACGCCGCCTCGCCGTGGGCGCGCTGACCGTGGTGGTGGTCCTGCTCAGCGCCGCGCCCGCGGCCAACATGCTCTCCTCGCGCCAGGTGATGAACACCTCCTACGACCGCCTGCACCTGGTCAACACCTACGGCGCCTTCGGCCACGTGGGGAAGGTGCGGCGCGAGGTCGTCCTGCTGGGCACCCTCGACGAGCCGGGACCGGGCGGGGCCCGGTGGCGGGAGTACTCCTTCCACTGCAAGCCCGGGGATCCCTCCCGCCCGCCGTGCGTGGTCTCGCCCTACCACTACCGCCTCGACTGGCAGATCTGGTTCGCCGCCATGGCCGACTACCGGACCCAGCCGTGGCTCGTCCACCTCGTGTACAAGCTGCTCCACGCCGACCCCGGGGCCCTCTCCCTGCTCGCCGGGGATCCCTTCGACGGGAGGCCGCCGCGCCGCATCCGCGCCGACCTCTACGAGTACGAGTTCGCCCCGGCCGGTGAAGAAGGCTGGTGGCGGCGGCGCCGTCTGGGCGAGTACCTTCCCGCCCTGTCCGCCGGCGATCCGGCCCTGCGCCGCGTCGTCGAGGGATTCGGCTGGCCGCTGCTGCCGGGGCCGCCCCGCACTGCCTCCGCCAGCCTGCCGCGGGGGCAAGGATGCCCTTGCGGCGCCGGCTGAGCGCCAGACCGACCGGCCGGCGCCCCCTTCCCGCGGGGCCGGATCTCATCCCGGCCTCACTCACACCTGCTTTGACGGAGCCCACCACATGCAACTGACCGAGCAGCAGACGCGGTTCTTCGACGCCTTCGGATACCTGGTCGTTCGCCAACTGCTCAGCCCGGAGGAGGTCGAGCGCGTCATCGAGGGTTTCGAGTGGTCGATCCGCAACTGGGGCGGCGGCCAGGACCACGACGGCACGAAGCGCACCATGTTCGGCGGTCCCATCGAGCATGCGCCGGAGATGTGCGCCATTCTCGACCACCCGGGCGTGCTCGGCCTCATCGGCGGCGTCATCGGCGACGACTTCAGCTACTGCGGCGGCGACGGCAACTACTACGTGGGCGACACCCACTGGCATCCGGACGGCAACTGGGGCCGCCTGTGGGCGACCAAGACCGCCTTCTACCTCGACGAGGTGGACGCCGGCAGCGGCTGCCTGCGGGTGATCCCGGGCAGCCACCGCCCCGGCCACTACCTGCGCGCCGAGGGCGTCAATCCGCGCGAATCAGAGGACCTCTTCGGCGTGCCGCCGAGCGAGTTCCCGGGCAGCGTGGCCCTGGAGTCGAGCCCGGGCGACGTGGTGATCTTCAACCACGACCTCTACCACGCCTCCTTCGGCGGCGGCCGGCAACGGCGCATGTTCACCATGAACTGCACCCGCCGCGCCGCGACCCCGGAGGAGCACGAGCTGGCCCGCCAGTACATCTCCGTGCACTCGCCGGGCGGGTACGGCGTCGATACCGGCGCCGGCATGTTCTTCCCCACCATGCTCGACACCGCCGGCGAGGGGCGCATGCAGCACCTGCGCCAGCCCGTGGAGATCCACGACGAGCTGTTTCCGCAGTTCGCCCGCGGCGGCGGCGGGCGGGACCCGCACCGGGGGGTGATGAGGCAGTACAAGAGAAAGGGTTGAAACAAGAAGACGCGGAGCAGACCCGCTGCTCCGCGTCGTGAGGAATCCTGCAGGAACCGCCGCCTACCGCTTGCCGCGCCAGCCTCTACCGCCGCCGTAGAACGCCTCGTCCTTCATCGTTTCGAGCTTGTCGCGCTGCTCGTCGGTGAGAACTCCCTCCAGCGCCTTGCGGTGATCCTGGCGAGTCTCGCGCATCTCCGTGCGGTGCTCGGTGCGCAGTTCCCCGAGCCGTTGCTTCTGCTCGTCGGTCAGGTCCAGCCTTGAGAACGGGGACTTGCCTCCGCGCGGAGCGTCGTGCCAACCCCTGGCACCGCGTCGCATGTCCCACCGATCCTTGCCCTTGTCGCCGCGCCGCATGTCCCAGCGATCCCGGCCCATGCCGCCGCGCCGGTCGAGGAACCGGCCGCGCATCTCCTTCAGGGTCTCCTGCTGCTCCTCGGTGAGGATCCCCATCACGGCCTCGCGCTGCTCTCTGCCCATGGCAACCATGGACTCGCGCTGCTCGCGCCGGGCCTTCTGGTGCTTCGCGCGCATCTCCTGCAGTTGCTCCTGCTGCTCGTCGGTCAGGTCCAGACGCTCCAGGATCCGGGCCCTGAGCGGCCCGTGCTCCCCCATCCTCTTCTCTCCACGCTCGGCCACGGCCACGGTGGCCGCCGCGCCGAGGGTTAGTGCGATTCCGCCGGCGATGATCCATCTCTTCTTCATGCTGCGCTCTCCGTGTTGGAGTGGTCGATGGGCTCTCTGCTCTCGCCCATTTGACCACCCCATCGATCGTTTCATTCCGCCGCCGGCTCCCCGAACCAGAAGGAGAACAGCTCCGCCTGCCACAGGTGGAAGCGGACCTGAAGGCTGCGGCCCCGCAGCGCCGACAGATCGGAGCCGCCCTCCCACGACAGGACCTCGTCGATGCGGTCCGCCATCATCGGCCGGCAATCCCCGCGCGCGAACCCGTCGATGGGCTCGGCAGTGCCGGGGTCGAGGAGCTCCGCCTGCACGCGCCCGCGCCAGGCGTCGGCGTTGACGTGGAGCGCCGCCCCGTCGACCTCCATGGGCCTCGAGGTGACCGAGCCCCACTCGACGCCGCCCTTGAGGCCGACGAAGCCGTCGATCCGCATCCGCGCCAGGCAGACGGCCGAGGCGTCGAGGGTCCCGCGGTGGGCCTCGTCGTGGAAGCTGAGGCTGCGGTGGCGCAGGCCCGTGTAGTAGAACCACAGCTCGTCGTTGCGCCGCACGGGGCCGTTGGTCACCACCACCTGCCCCGTGTCATACGCCGACCCGTCTCCCACCGGCGACAGCTCCATGAAGGGGGCGCGGCCGGCTACCCGCTGCCATTGCCTGAGGTCGCGGCTGCAGGCCAGCTCCACCGTCTTGCGGCTGTCCACGTTCTCGTATCCCGGCGGGTGCTTGCCGATCCAGTGGTGCATGACCGGCAGCGCCAGGTAGAGCCCCTCGTAGGGGAAGAGGGGGAAGTTGTACACGTCGGTGCGCCACTCCTCGGGGCGGTTGAAGACCGGCGCCAGGTACGCGGGATCGTCGAGGAACCGGCGCACGCGCGCGAAGCCGTTCTCCTGGTCCTGCTGGTCGGCGTGGAAGATCAGCTCCGGCTCGGTCCAGGTGTCGAAGTCGCGGCTCGTGGACAGGGCGAAGGAGCGCCCGTACGGACCGTGCCGCTTGGGGGTGGCGATGAACAGGCCGCGGGCGGCGTCGTGGGTGAGGTGGGCCTCGTCGAAGCTGGGCACGGCGGCGCCCTCGAGGTCGCGCCAGTGGATGCCGTCGGCGGAGACGGAGGCCTGCAGGGAGCGGGCGTCGTTGCGCATGCCCTTGAACCGCCGCCCGGGGTCCGGGTCGGCGGCGTCGTGGATCGGCCCCTGGAGCATCCCCTTCGCCGTGGGCAGGATGTTGTTGGCGGTGCCCAGGGGGCGGCCGGCCCAGTCGCGGCCGCCGTACTCGAACAACCCCAGGTCCGGCTTCTCCCAGTTGACGCCGTCCTCGGAGAAGGCGCAGCAGGCGAAGCTCTCCCCTCCCTGCGGCGCCCAGGGCGAGCGCGGTTCCGGCGAGTCGGCATCGGGGGCCTCGGCGGCGGCCTGGTAGATCAGGTGGAAGCGCCGCGCCTTCGGGTCCCACGCCGGCGTGGTGCGGATCTGGATGGCGCAGTTGTCCCAGCGCCGGTCCGGCCGCAGCACGGCGTTGCCGTGGAACTTGCGCGGCGGGTGCAGGACGCGGGCCAGGTTGTCGATGCGGTCGACGTCGCCGTCGTCGATGAAGAGTCTTCGGGTCATGGGTCCCGTGCCTCCGTTACGCCGATCATGCTGTCGCGGGTAACCAGCGCCGCCAGCGCCTCCTCGGACAGGCCCTCGGCGCCGGGCGGGCGTCGCGGCAGCACGAGGTAGCGCAGGTCGGCGGTGCTGTCGATGACGCGCACCTGCACGCTCTCGCCGAGGTCGAGTCCGAACTCGCGCATCACGGCGCGCGGCTCGGCGACGGCCCGCCGTCTGTAGGGAGCGCTCTTGTACCAGTCGGGGGGCGGCCCCAGCAGGGCGGTGGGGTAGCAGGAGCACAGGGTGCAGACCACGAGGTGATGGACGCTCTCCGTGTTCTCCACCACGGCCAGCTCGGCGTCGCGGGTGAGGCTCAGGCCCAGCTCGCCCACGGCGGACCGGGCGTCGGTGAGCAGGCGCGACTTGAACTCCGGATCGACCCAGGCCCGGGCCACGACCCGGGATCCGTCCGAGAGGGAGCGGGACTGGATGCGGCGGGCCTGCTCCTCCACCTCTCCAGCCGCGATCACCTCCTTGTCGACGAGCAACTCGTGGATGGCCAGGGCGCGCCGGGCCCTGGGGCCCAGATCCTCGTCGGGCCGGACTCCCTTGTGCGGCTCGTGATGGCCGGGGCTCATGTCGCCTCCTCCTTGCTGTCGATGATCCGTGGCGGGCGCTCGTATCCGGCGGCCGCCTCCAGCCACTGCTCGTACAGGTCCATGAGCAGCAGGTCTGCCCGCCCCTCCCGGCAGCGCTCCGCCCAGACCTCCGCCTGGCGGAACTCCACCTGGTACAACAACCGCCGGGGCTCGCCGGTGCCGCCGTGGGCCCGGCTCTCCGGGTCGAGGAAGGGGCCGCTCACGGCGCGGACCCGGCCGCGCTTCCCCTTGATGAAGGCGGGCGTGCGGTGGTGGTGGTCCACCGTTTCGGTCCGCACGACGACGCAGTCGCCGGCGCGGAAGCGGCCCGGGCGGGCGCAGAAGACTACCCCCATCGCGCCTTCACCTCGGCGGCGCGGGCGTCGATCTCGGCGGGGGTGAGGACGCCCTTCTCCACCAGCAGGGTCTCGAGGGAGGCCGCCCAGCGCTCGTAATAGCCGCAGGCCTCGTACTCCTCCGGGGCCATGGCCTCGATGCCGCGGCGCAGCTCGTCGACGTTGATCACGCCGCGATGGCGCAGCACCCCCACCAGGGCGTTGGTCAGGCGCTCCCAGTCGGCCAGCTCGTGGTCGGACCGGTCGATGCGCTCCTCGCTCGGTTGTCCGCCCATGTCGTGAACCCCTGCCATGGAGTGCGAATAAATGGGCGCCCCCAGTCGGGTCAACCGGCTTCGGTCAAGGACGGACTCGTCCCGGGCGCGGCGCGGCGAGCGGTTTGAGCAGGAACGGCAGGTCCCCTTTCTTCGGGCGCGCCTCCAAGACGGCTCGAGATCCGCAAACGAAGGAGCATGCCATGCCCGATCCACACTCGCTGAAGGGGAAGAAGGCCCTCGTCACCGGCGGCAAGCGCCGCATCGGCCGGGGGATCGTCCTGGCCCTGGCCGAGGCCGGCTGCGACGTGGGCGTCAACGACCTGGAGCTGGACGCCGACGGCGAGGAGACCCTGCGCCTCGCCCGCGCCCGCGGCCGCCAGGCCGAGTTCTTCGCCGCCGACATCTCCGACAGTGCCCAGGTGGAGGCGATGTTCACCGCCTTCCTGGACCGCTTCGGCCGCATCGACATCCTGGCGAACAACCCCTTCGGCGGCACCGGCCAGCCCTTCCTGGAGCTCACCGAGGAGAACTGGGACGCCAACCTCGACATCGGCCTGAAGGGGTTCTACCTGTGCAGCCAGCAGGCGGCGAGGGCGATGGTGAAGCAGGGGGACGGGGGGTGCATCGTGAGCACCTCCTCCGTGCACGCGCAGCGCGCCTGGAAGGCGGACACCGCCTACGGCACGGCGAAGGCGGGCATCCTGCGCCTCACCCAGAGCATGGCCGTCGACCTCGGCGAGCACGGCATCCGCTGCAACGCCATCATGCCCGGGTACATGGACACGGACCACGTCATCGGCACGCCGCCGCCGGAGCGCGGCAGCATCCGCGAGGAACTGTTCGACGGCGTGCCCCTGCGCCGGCCCGGCACGCCGGAGGACATCGGCCGCGCCGCGGCCTTCCTGTGCTCGCCGGCGGCGGGCTGCATCACGGGGGTCTCCCTCCAGGTCGACGGCGGGCTGCTGGCGGCCTCGCCGGGGGTGCCGTGATGGCAGAGAAGTACCGAGTCGGCATCATCGGCTGCGGCAGCATCGCCCACTACCACGTGCGCGGCTGGGACGGGGTGGACCGGGTCGAAGTGGTGGCCCTGGCCGACCCGGTGGCGGAGGCGCGGGAGGAGTTCGGCGAGCGCCACGGGATCGCCCAGCGCTACGAGGACTTCCGCCGAATGCTCGACGACGAGGCCCTCGACATCGTCTCGGTCTGCACCTGGCACAAGCTGCACGCGCCGATGACGATTGCCGCCTGCGCGCGCAAGCCCAAGGCGGTGCTGTGCGAAAAGCCCATGGCGACCAGTCTGGGCGAGTGCGACGACATGCTGATCGCCGCCCGCCGCAACCGCGTCAAGCTGGCCATCGCCCATCAGCGCCGCTTCAATCCGGCGTGGACCCTGGCCAGGGAGTTGGTGGCGGAAGGGGCCATCGGCGAGGTGCGGCAGGTCAACGCGCGCGGTGGACAGGGCCTCCTCAACGACTGCTCGCACCTGTTGGACATGATGCGCTACGTGATGGGCGATCCCCGGGCGGTGTGGGTCATGGGCAACATCGAGCGCAAGACCGAGCGCTTCGAGCGCGGCGTCCCCATCGAGGATCGCAGTCTGTGCGTGGTGCAGTTCGACAACGGGGCCATCGGCCAGATCCTGCAGGAGCTGGCCGGTCCGAACTACCAGGGCGGCGTCTTCTACGGCTCGGAGGGCATCATCGAGCTCGACGAGAGCAAGGTGCGGCTCCTCAACAGCCGGACGGGCACCTGGGAGGAGCATCCGGGCGAGGGCGAGGACCCCAGCGTCGGGCAGCAGCGCGAGATCGTGGAGTGGATCGAAGACAAGGTCGAGCACCGCGGCCAGGCGGAGAACGGCCGCGCGGCGGTGGAGATCATCATGGCCACGTACGAGTCGGCGCGCCTGCACGAGGTGACGGCGCTCCCGTTGCGGACGATGGCCTCGCCCCTGGAGGTGATGATCGAGGCGGGGGATCTGCCGGTGGAGCGGCCGGGCCGCTACGACATCCGCGCCTTCCTGCTGCGCGGCGAGGAGATGGAGCCCGAGGGACCGAGCGGCGGTTCAGAAGGCCAAGGTGGCGGCGGCTGAGAACCCCCTTCTCGGTACGACTACGCCGCCGGTTCCAGGCGAACGTCGCCCGTGTGATACGCGCGCAACGTGCGCTCGCCATCCGGTTCTCGGCAGAAGACGATAGACTGTCGCCGTGACTCGTCCGTGACGGCCTCAGATGCTTCAATCCACCGCTTGATGCGCGCCTGGACCGAGTTGAAGTCCCTGCGAATGGCCCGGACGTTCCACACGGTCGTGGCCAGTTCTCCACCAAGAGGGCGACGCAAGCCACGCGGAAGGTGGGTCCACAGTGACTTGCCCAAGGCTCCCTTGAGCTTCCTGTGGTAGGCCCCAACGTGGTCGTTGTCGAGAACCTGCCGGAAGTCCTCGCCGTAGCGTTCGATCTTCTGCCGGAGCCGTGACTGGCGGGACTCAACAACATCAGGATCGTCTTGGAGCGCAAGGTACAACTGGAGCACGTCGATCTGAATGTCGTAGACACTTGCCAAGAAGAACCGATTGAGATCCGACAGCGCCTCCTTGGCTTGCTCCTCGGAAAGCACCTCACCAGTCACCATGAGTCCGTACTTGGAACGCAGAAGGCTCACATCGCGGTCGACCCCTGACAGCTTGGCCGGCACGTCGCTGGCGAATCGCCGGCAGCGTTCGAATTCGGATCGGATCTCGTCGATTTGTTCCGCCGCGGTCTCGAACCGGGCGTAATCTTCAGCGTCCAGGAGGCGGCGTACGCGTTCCACCACTTCGAAGAGTCGGCCGAGAGTCCTCTGCGCCCGGTCGAGGCGTGCGCACATCATCACGGACGAAACGGTCGTGAAGAGCATCAATGGAGCCACGACCGGTATAAGGGCACTGCTAGCGGCAACGAACGGCGCTTGTGCGACGATCCCCGTCGGGCCCATGACGGCTGAACCGACCCCTGTACCGATGGTCATCAACGTCCCAGGATTGGCCGTCGCCAGGAACACGTTACCGGCGAGCAGGGACGATGTAGCCGTGCTCCCGGCGCCGAGCATCGGTAGCAGCCAAGCGCTCTCGATGACTCCGCCGGTCTCGAACGGGCGATCCGTAGGCCAGGATGCTCTCAATGACTCACTGGCCTCCTGACCCAGGTCGACCAAGGCAATCGACTGTCCCTCGTGCGTCAGGATCTGTCCCACTGGATCGCACGCCTTCCGCCAAGTCTCCAGTGTTCTGCGGCTCTGCATGGTCGTAGTCTCCACGCGTAAACCTCGCGCGGTCGAACCAACCGGGCAAGGGGTTCAGCCGCAGGGGTGGGCATGGTCGCCACCTACCGGCTATCAGGCTTCGGGGCTGATCCTGTCCAGTGACCCTTCCGGCCCATTCGGCCGAATGTGGCGTTTGGGGAGTGGCCGTATTCTGCTCAGAGCCTGGGTGGAGTACGGGGTACCGCCGCGCGCTCCGGCGGGGTGGGAGAGACAGAGTAGCGGGTGGGCACCCGCTCGGAACGTGGGGGTCAGGGCCCGTGGGCACGGTTTCGCGGCGACCGGGACCGGATCATGCAACCCGATGCTGGGCATCGACGAGCAAGCCCTCGTGGACGAGGGCACAGTCGACCGTGTCGGTGTCCCACATGTCCTTCCAGGGTGGCGGTGTGGAGACCGCCGTCGACCGACCACAGCCTGGCCGTGCCGTCGGCGCTGCCGCTGGCCAGCGTCCTCCCGTCCGGCGAGAAGGCCACGGAGACCACATCCCACCGGTGGCCCGCGAGGGTGGCTTCGTGGCGGGCGGTCGCCACGTCCCACAGCCGGATGCGCTTGTCCTCGCCCCCGGTGGTGGCCAGGGTGGCCCCGTCCGCCGAGAAAGCCATGGCGAGGACCTTGCCCCTGTGCCTCTCGGGAGTGTCCTTGTAGCTGCCGCTCGCCACGTCCCACAACCGCACCCGACCGTCGCTGCCGCCGCCCGCCAGGATGGAGCCGTCCGGGGAGAACGCCAGGCTCCTGCGGATACCGTCCGCGGCACCTCCCAGCCGGGCGATTTCCTCGCCCGTGTGCCCGTCCCGGAGCCAGAGGCCGTACTGGCTGGTCACGGCCAGCCGTGTGCCGTCGGCCGAGAGGGCCGCCTTGCCCCATACCTCTCCCCTGCCAAGGCGGGCGATGCTGCCTTCGGGCAGCGGCACCATTTCGCCGCCGGCGATTCCGTCCCGCGCCAGCAGGAGACAGAGGCCGACGAGGGCAACGGTGAACGGCGGATCTGGCGTTGGTCGACGCATGGGCTGGCCACCCTCCCGGGAGTTGGTCCGGCCTTCCCCGGCGGGTCAGAACCGCAGCGCGGAGGCCGCCGAGAATCCCCTTCCGGGAGTTGGCGACAGACCGAAGGTCAGGCGGCGGTCTTCAGGAGAGTTGCGGAACCGCTCGGAAGCAAGCGTGGCGAATACCGCCGGAGTCCCGAATAGCGCCGCCGAGTACAGCTCCCAGTAATCCCCTGGATCCCCGTCGCTCAGCGTGAAATAGCCAACCAGCGCACCACAGATCCCGACCAGCCCCGCAACACTGCCACCCAGGGCAGGCACATACCGGGCCCTTGGGTCCGACGTGCTCACGCCGGCCGCGGTCCCGAGGGCAAGCCCCGCCAGCCCGAACAGGACGGCAGACTCCGGTACACAGAGTGGCTCCTCACTCCCGGAGCACTGGCCGGCCCCGAGAATGCCACCCATTGAAAACCCTGCGTACGCCCCGAAGACTCCTCCCAAGACACCCACACCCAGCTTCCGGAAGATTCGTGCGCCCTCGTCCTCCCTTCTTGCCACCTCGAAGCGGAGGTGTCCCGGCGGGGGTCTGCCCTTCCCGGCCCACGGATTGTTGATCGCCGAATGCCCGGAAGGCGCCCCCTTCATGACCACCCTCTGAATTCGGTCCAGGGAGATCCGCTCCTGCCGCAGATCCCCTTCCCGCGCCAGAACCAGCTTCGACCCATCGACAGCCTGCACGTAGCCCGCCAACGTGTCCACCCGCGCCCACTTCCCCGAGACCGGATGCCGCTCCCCCCGCCCATGGACCACCACCACCCGGGCGCCCGCCGCCACCGTGCGGCTGTCGATCTCTCCCGCTTCCAGCACCACCTCCGCTTCTGGCGCTCCGACCTCTGCGTACGCGGACGCAGCGCACCCGGGACTCACCACCGAGAGCACGAGGATCAGCCCTCGAACGATCCGGGTCCTACCCACTCTCCCTCCTCTCCTCCGCCCGCAGTCGCCGGTGCATCCACGCCAGCGCCACGAAGGAGGTGACCAGCCCCGAGGCGGCGAAGGAGAGCCACACCGTCTCCAGTCCGAGGTGGAAGACCCGCGTCAGGGTCCACGCCAGGGGGACGGAGATCAGCAGCACGCGTAGCGAGGTCAGGACCAGTCCCGGCAGGCCGCTGCCGAGCCCGCGGAAGACGCTGCCGGAGACGATGCCCACGGCGATGAAGGGGAAAGCCCAGGTGAGGACGCGGATGTAGCCGACGGCGACGTCGACGATCGCCGGCTCGGTGGTGAACAGGGCGGCCAGGCGCGGCGCGAAGATCCAGAACAGGACGCCGATGGCCACGGCGAAGGCGACGCTGCGGGTGAGGGCGTAGCGGACGGTGGAGCGGATCAGGTCGACGCGGCCAGCGCCGAGGAACATGCCCACGACGGTGACCATGCTCGTGGCCAGGGCGATGACGGGGAGGAAGAACACGGCGTCGAGGCGGCCGCCCACGCCGAGACCGGCCACCGCGTCGGAGCCGAAGGCGGAGACGATGCGGTTGTAGAACATGCCGCCCGCGGCCATGAGCACCATCGACGCCGACGACGGCAGGCCGACGCGCAGCAGGCCGGAGGCGGTGGCCGCCGAGGGCCGGAACCGGCGGAAGCGGAACTCCACGTAGCTGCCGCGGCGCACGAAGAGGTGGACGAGGAAGGCGCAGCAGACCAGGGCCTGGCTGACCACGGTGGCCACGGCGGCGCCCCGGATCCCCATGCCGGCGGCGAAGATGAAGACCGGGTCGAGGCCGATGTTGAGCAGGGTGCCGGAGCCCTGCAGGGCCACGGGGGTGCGCGTGTCCCCCTCGCCGGCGAGGATGGCGTGGAAGGTCCCGTTGAGCAGGACGAGGACGAAGCCGGGCGCCAGGATCCCGAAGTAGCGGGTGGCCAGGCCCAGGGGCTCGCCCCGGGCGCCGAGGGCGCCGAACAGGTCGACCTGGAAAGCGACCGCCGCCGCGGCCGCGACGAGACCGGTCGCCAGGGCCAGGAGGACGGCGTGCTCGGCGGCGTGACCGGCGCCCGCGCGGTCGCCGGCCCCGAGGTGGCGCGCCACGGCGCTCGTCGCCCCCGCGCCGAGACCGAAGGCGATGCCGGTGGCGAGAAAGACCAGGGGCATGCTGAAGGTCAGGGCCGCCACCGAGGCGCCCCCGAGGCGGCCGACGAAGGCCATGTCGGTGAGGTTGTACAGGGTCTGCACGCCGATCCCGGCCAGGATCGGCAGGGCCAGCCGCCACACCGCCCGGCGCGGGTCGGCCAGGACCTCGGCGACCCGGTCGCCTCCGGCCTGCCGCTGGGTCACGTCTTGGTCCGGGCGAGGCCGCCCGTCAGTGGACCGGCGGGACCGCCGCCCTCCCGGCTCGTCACGGTGCTTGCGGCCGCGGTCGAGCGTCCGCAGCCCCCTCGGCCGGTCACGGTACCTGCGGCCGGGGGTGAGCGGCCGCCGCCAGGCCGGCGGGACCTTCCCTCTCCGCGCCGGTCACGTCACCGGCCCCCGGCGGCCGCCCTCGAGGCGGACGTACTCGAAGGCGCCGGGCTCGCGGGCGCGGGCGGCGAGATAGTCCTGGCGGCGGACGGCGTACTCCTCCTTGTCGTGGTGCGAGTCCCACTTGGGCACGAAGTGCAGCCGCCGGCGCTGGTGGCGCATGCCCAGCTTGCGCAGCACGCTGCCGGAGCGCGGGTTGTGGCTCAGGTGGGAGGCGGCGATCTGCTCCAGGCCCAGCTCCTCGAAGCCGAAGGCGACGACGGCGCGACCCCCCTCGGTGGCGTAGCCGCGGCCCCAGTGGCGCCGCCCGAACCAGTAGCCCATGCCGGCGTGGGTGTCGCCGCCGCCCAGGGTCACGAAACCGGCCAGGACCCCCGTGTCCCGCACATCCACGGCGAAGCTCAGGGAGCCGGAGGACTCGTAGCCCGGGCCATGACGGGCCAGCCAGCGGCGGGCCATCTCTTCGGTGTAGGGATACCGCACCGCCACCAGGGTGGAGGCGACCTCCCAGTCCCCCACCAGGCCCTTGACCTCGGCGGACTCGGCCGGCGAGAAGGGCCGCAGGCGAAGGCGCGGGGTCTGCAGGACGGGGAAGGCGGAGGAGACCTTCCTCATGCCGGCCCGAAGAACGAGCCCTCGGCCTGGGCGCGCGCGTAGAGGCGGGCGAACTCCTCGGAGCCGTCGTCCTGCCGCAGCTCGAAGCGGTGGCCGCGGATCAGGCCCTCCTGGAAGCCCATCTCGCGCTCGAGGTTGGGCGGCCCCACCGAGTAGAGGGTGCGCCCCCCGGCGAAGCGGGTCACGCCGAGGACCCGCGGCATCCGGTAGGGCTCGCGCTCGGCCAGGCGGGTCAGCTCGTCCTCGCGGACCTCGACGCCGAGACCCGGTCCCTCGGGCACCGGCGAGCAGCCCTCGACGACGGGGATGCGCTCGGCCGCCAGGTCCTCCTCGTAGTTGTCGTCGAGGGTGATGGTGTGGGCCACCCGCGGCAGCACCGCCCCGAGGTGGAGGGCGAAGGCGGTGGCCAGGGAGCCGCCGGTGAGCTGGATCACCGAGGGGATGTTCGCCTTGGAGTAGGCGAAGCCGCGGTGCAGGGCGTCGCCGAAGCCGCCGCAGTACTCGCCGATGATGTAGCCGTCGGCGAGGCCGTGGATCATCTCCTGGAGGCCGCCGAGGGGCGGCACGTGCATGTAGAGGGGGATCTCGGTCTTCTCGCGCAGGCGCCGCCAGCCGTCGATGTCCCTCAGGTCCAGGGGGTCCTCGATCGAGCCCACGACCCACGACTTCTCCAGGCGCTTGATGATCGGCAGCACCACCCCCACGGAGCGGTTGTGGTTGAAGTCGTACTGGATGCGGAAGCGCTCCGGCGCGCTCTGCTCCACCGCCTCGTTCTGCTCGAAGACGTCGTAGTGGTGGCAGGTGTGCATCTTGAAGAGGTTGTAGCCCTGGTCCACGGCGCGGCGGATCTCGCGGCTCAGGACCTCGGGCGGCGCCGACCGCGTCCAGGCGGCGACGGCGACGCGGTCGCGGAGCTTGGTCCCCATCAGCTTGTACGCCGGGATCTCCAGGTGCTTGCCCATGGCGTCGTAGAGGGCCGCCGACAGGCCGAGGCACCACTGGCTCAGGCCGATGTTGAGGTCGTGGTTGATGAAGTCGAAGGGGTTGCGCCCGATGAGGGGCTCCACGGCGGAGCGGTCGGGCGCGTAGCAGCGGTACTCGCCGTACCCGGTGACGCCGTTGTCCAGGCTGACCTTGAAGACGACGCGCTGGTGGAGCTGCGCCATCGGCGGCAGGTAGTCGGGCAGATGCGGCCCGACCGCCGGCTCGACGCAGAAGACCTCGATGTCCTCGATTCTCATGGAGCCTTCTCCCTCGGTTGCGGATTGCGGTTGCCCAGGCTGAGGAGCTGCGCCTCCGGGCCGTTCCTCACGGGTTGGGCGGCGAGGTGCAGATCAGGATCACCAGGGTCTCGCGGCCCGTGTTCTCGACGCCGTGCTCGCACCAGGGCGGCAGGTAGATGAAGTCGCCCTTGCTCACCTGGCGCTGCGAGTCGGCAAAGGTCATCCGCCCCTCGCCCTCGAGAACGACGTAGGTCTCCTCCGTCGGGTGCGATCCCGGCTCGAGGACGACGTGGGGCGGCACGTAGAACAGGACGAGGCCCAGGTTGCTCGCCGGCGCCTTGTCGTTGGCCGGATGCACGACGCGCACGCCGACGCCGTGGCACCCGGGGTAGACCACCGGCACCCCGTCGGCGACGCTGACGATCATCGGGTCCGGCGACTTCTCCGGCCGCGGCGGGCCCGTGGGCGGGCCGTCGTATCCCTTGAACTCGGTGATCTTCGCCATGCTCTCTTCCTTCTCCTCGGGTGATGGTCGGGTCCGGCGGCCGGGGAAGGTACGCAAGGCGCCCCCGCCTCGCCGGAGCCGGGCGCGGTGACTACATTGCGCCGCTCCCGAACCCGAGACAGGAGACCCCGCCGCAATGATGAAGCTTGGCTGCATGTCCCTGAGCTACAAGGACGAGTTCACCGCCGGACGCCTCGACCTTCAAGGGTTCATCGACCTCGCCCACGAGCTGCGCCTCGACGGCATCGACCTGCACACCCGCGCCTTCGGCTCCGAGAGCCCCGGGTACCTGCGCAACATCCGCATGCACGCCCTCAAGCGGGGCATCGCCCTCTCCTACATCGGCGTCAGCTCCAACTTCGGCGTGCCCGCCGGCGAGCAGCTCGACGAGCAGGTGAGCGGCGCCAAGCACTGGATCGACGTGGCCGAGTTCATGGGCATCCCCCTGGTGCGCGTCTTCGCCGCCTGGATCCCCGAGGGCGAGACCGAGGAGGCCGTGTGGGCGCGCATGATCCCGTGCCTGAAGGAGGTGGCCGCCCACGGCCGCGAGAAGGGGGTGGTGGTGGGTCTGCACAACCACAACCACGGCTGCGTCACCCGCACCGGCCGCGACGTGCGCCGCATCATCGAGGAGGTCGACGACCCCTACTTCTCGCACATCCTCGACACCGGGCAGTACGTCGGCTCCCCCGGCGCCAGCGGCCAGCGGGGCCATGAGGACCCGTCCCTGAACTTCTACGGATCCATCGCCGAGACCGCCCCCCTGGCGGTGCACGTGCGCTGCAAGATCTACCGGATCCAGTCGGGGACCGAGGAGTGGCTCGACTATCCCCGCATCTTCGAGATCCTGCGCGGCGTCGACTTCAACGGCTGGTGCTCCATCGTCTACGAGGGCCAGGACGTGGAGGCCGAGACCACGGCGGTGCCCAAGGCGGTCGCCTACCTGCGCGGCCTGATGAACGCCTGAGGCTTCAGGCCCTCTCCCAGCCCTGCACGAAGCCCTCCAGGGTGATCTCCGCGGGCAGGCTCTCGAAGCGGTAGCTCATCGGCCCGGACTGGTACCCGGGCACGTACTCCTCGCCGCCCGGGGCCTTCAGCATGTCGTCGAGGGGCTCGAACCGCCGCCACAGGGCTTCCAGCTCATCGCCCGTGAAGCGCGGCTTCAGCTCCCGGTCCTGGGTGAAGTCGCCGCCGTAGCCCGGGCGCTCGGGGTGGCTGCCGCGGGCCAGCTTGCGGGCCAGCTTCGACAGCAGGACGAGGCAGACCTCGCGCATCGATTCACCAGGGTGCAGGCGCGCCACGGCCGCGAGGAAGGCCGGCGCGTCGGCGGCGATGGCGGCGCGGAAGGCGGATTCCATCAGGTCGCACTCGGCGTCGTAGAGGTCGCGGTGCCGGCGCCAGGCCTCCCGGTGGGAGTCACCGAGGAAGGGGGACGGGTCGCCGCGCCGGTGCAGGCCGGCCACGTAGGGCAGCAGGTCGCCGCCGAGGCTGCGGTGCCCGAAGTGCACGGTGCGCCGCCGCCTGCGGCTGTAGTCGCTGCCCCAGTGCAGGATCAGGTTGGTGTAGACGACGCCGTCGCCGGCGGCCAGCTCCACCCGCACGCCGCCCGGCAGCGGCCGCCGCGGATCCTCGGCGAGGGCCGCGTTCTCGGCGGCGGTGTTCGGCCGCCGGTGGCTGCCGGGCACCACCCACAGGAGATCGTCGTCGTGCAGGGGCAGGTTCCACTGCAGGTACCCGGGGCCGTTGGCCAGCAGGTCCCGCTGCAGGCCGGTGATCGGCGCCTGATCGATGGGATGGATGTCCCGGTGCCAGGCGGCGGGACCGTGGTCGCGCACCGGGTTGCACATCATCATGAACTGGGTCGGCGCCGCCTCGGCTCCCATGATCCGGCGGCTCACCTCCAGGGGCCGGCCGAGGAGCAGCTCCACCGCCGCCGCGGACTCGCCGTCCACCAGCCCCTCGTAGCCGACCAGCCGCGGCTGGGGTGACGTCTCCCAGACGCCGCCCGGCGGGTCCTCCGGGCCCCGCTCGCGGCGCCAGATCTCGCGCTGGCGGTCGACAAGGCCCTCGAAGACGCCGCGCAGGCGGTCCAGCTCCGATGGCGGGACGGCGTTGCGGACGATGCAGAAACCGTTCTCCAACAGCTCTGCCCGGAGATCGCTCATGGCCGGCGGTCCTGTGAGAGGGGGTGAGTGGCTCGCGCGCCCCCGCAGGGGCACGCCGAGTGAAGCCCCTCGATGGCCGGGGCGCAACCGGGGCCATTCCGGCCCCGGGCCTCGGGGTTCTCGCGCGCTAGGGGATCCCCAGCTCGGCGCGGAATCCCTCGTCCTCCAGCGACTGCAGGTTCCAGTACGGGCGCCGCACCGAGGCCAGCAGCTCGCCGCTGGCGCCGGAGGAGTCCTGCCAGCGCAGGATCCGGTGCGGGTACTCGGTGTCGACCCACACGGTCTTCTGCCGCTGACCGTAGCTCCAGGTCCACGGCACGGCCCCCCGGCTCCGGCCCTGCACCTCCACCTGCTCCCGCCGGCCCTTGCCCAGGACCGCCTCCACCAGCGCCCGCGGGCGGTGACGGAGGCGCAGCTCCCACAGGCCGGGCAGCAGCATCACGCCGCGGCTCTCCCCCTCCTCCATCAGCGGCCCCCGCAGCTCGCGGATGCGGATCAGCAGGTTGTCCTCGCTGACGAACTCCGGCGGCCGGTCGAGGCGCCAGGACTCGCGCCCCACGCCCTCGAAGTAGCTGAACAGCTCCCCGTGGACGGCGCCGCCGCGCACCTGCGCCTCCTCGAAGACGTGGCCGCACCACTCCTGGGCGGTGAAGGTGATGCGCAGGGGCTCGAAGGGCCGGCCGCCGGCCCCGGGCTCCACGGCGCTGAAGACGGAGGTCATCATCGAGTAGTCGTAGATGCCGGTGGTGAAGCGCAGCATCCGGTTGAGCTTGAGGGCGTAGATGCGGTCCGACTTGGGCGTGTCCGGGCTCTCCACCTTGATGCGGGTCCCGGCGTGCACGTCCTCGGTGACGAAGACGAGGACGGCATGGCCCTCGCGGGGCTCGCCGTAGCGCGGCTGCACCACGCGGTAGCCGGACAACTCGGCGCGGCCGTCGGCCCAGTGCCCGTAGAAGTCCTGGGCCCGGGCCGGCGCCGCCGCCGTCAGCAGGGCGAGGGCCAGAGTCGTTGCTCTCACGTCGGTTCCTCCCCGAAGAGGGCCCGCCATCGGCGGGGCCCGGGTGATGAAGGGCCGGTGACGCCGGCATCCACGCGGGTCGAGGCCCGCGCGGCCCGGCGGGCGCAATGTAGGTGCAGCCCCCGGAGAGGATAAAGCCCCGGGCCGGGCGTGCACCCGCGGCAACGGAGCCTCCAGCTCCCCTGCGCCGGCCCGGGATTCGCCGTTGCATTGTGGCCCGGCGTGGCTATATTTGGGCGCACCGATCATCCGTTAGGCATGCCATACACCGCTTCGATAGCCCAAACGGCGGAGGCGCCATGAGAGCCTTTCTGGAGTGGTTCCAAGGGAGCGCGGAAGGGGATCTTCCCGAGAAGGGCCGCCTCTCCGAGTGGCGGCGCGACGCCGAGGCCGTCGTCGTCGACCTGCCCGGGACCGACCGCCTGTCGGCGCGGCTGCGCGAGTTGGGGATCCTGCCCGGCGTGCGCCTCCGGGTCCTGCGCACCGGCAGCCGCCTCGTGGTGCAGATCGGCGAGGACCGTTTCGCCCTCCGACGCGCCGACGCCGCCGCCATCGTCGTGAGCGCCGCCGGACCCGCGGCGGCGTGACGGTTTCGGTCGGCCTCGTCGGCAACCCCAACACCGGCAAGTCCACCCTCTTCAACGCCCTCACCGGTCTCTCGCAGCGGGTCGGCAACTACCCGGGCGTGACCGTCGAGCGCAAGGCCGGCTCCCTGCGCCTGCCCGACGGGGCCGAGGCCGAGCTGGTCGACCTTCCCGGCGTCTACAGCCTCTCCGTCGACGCGCCCGACGAGCGCATCGCCGCCGAGGTCCTCCTCGAGGGCCGCCGCGACGAGATCGACGCGGTGATCGCCATCGTCGACGCCGGCAACCTGCGGCGCAACCTCTACCTGGTCTCCCAGCTCCTCGAAGGGGACCTCCCCGTCATCGTCGCCCTCAACATGTGCGACGTCGCCGAGGCCCGGGGGGTGCGGATCGACGCCGCCGGCCTCGAGGCGCGCCTGCGGACGCCGGTGGTGCCCATGGTCGCCAATCGAGGCCGGGGGATCGATGAGCTGCTCCGCCGGCTGGCCGAGGCGCTGAAGGAAGGGCGCCCGACCCGGCAGCCGCCTCCCCTGCCCCCGGAGCTGGCAGGCCCGGTCGACCGCCTGCTGGCCGCCTCCGCGGAGGCGGGCGCGGCCCCGACCCGGCAGCAGGCGCTGCGCGCCCTCGTCGACGAGGGCGGCCCCTCGGAGCAGCGGCTGATCGAGGCCCGGGGCGACGGCTTCCGGCGACGGCTCTCCGACCTGCGCAACGGCGCCGGCGTCTCCGCTCCCCTCTCGGCGATCGAGTCCGAGGCCCGGTATGCCTGGATCGGGAAGGTCCTCGACGGCTGCGTCCAGGAGGAGGACCCCCTGGGCCGGAGCCACTCCGACCGCATCGACCGCGTCCTCACCCACCGCGTCTTCGGGCTGGCCGCCTTCCTCGGGGTCAGCGCCCTCCTCTTCCAGGGCATCTACGCCTGGGCGACACCCGCCATGGACCTGGTGGAGACCGCCGTCTCCACCCTGGGTGCCGCCCTTGGCTCCTCGCTGCCCGCGGGCCCCCTGCGGAGCCTGCTCGTCGACGGCGTCGTCGCCGGCGTGGGCGGCGTCCTCGTCTTCCTGCCCCAGATCGCCCTCCTCTTCCTGCTGATCGGGATCCTGGAGGACTGCGGCTACATGGCTCGCGCCGCCCTGCTCATGGACCGGCTCCTCGGCCGGCTGGGGCTCTCCGGACGCTCCTTCATCCCCCTGCTCTCCAGCTTCGCCTGCGCCGTGCCGGGAGTGATGGCGGCGCGCACCATCGCCGACCGGCGGGACCGCTTCGTCACCGTCCTCGTGGCGCCGCTCATGAGCTGCTCCGCCCGGCTGCCGGTGTACGCCCTGTTCATCGCCGCCTTCATCCCCGAGCGCGCCCTCCTCGGCGGCTGGCTCGGGCTCCAGGGCCTGACCCTGCTGGCCATGTACTGCCTCGGCGCGCTGGTGGCCGTGCCCGTCGCCTGGTTGCTGCGCAGGACCCTCCTGCGGGGGGAGTCGAGCCCCTTCCTGCTGGAGCTGCCGGCCTACAACTGGCCGACGCCGCGCACCGTGCTGCTGCGCGTCTACCAGGCCAGCCGCGCCTTCGTCGTGCGCGCCGGCAGCGTCATCCTCGCCGCCACCATCGTCATGTGGGCCCTGGCCTACTACCCGCGGTCGTCGGAGATCGGGGCCCGCTACGAGGTCGAGCGCGCGGCCGCCGCGGTCCTGGCGGAGGAGGCAGCCCGCGAGTCCCGGCTCGCCGACATCGACCGGTCCGAGGCCGCCGACTATCTGCGGTCGAGCTACCTCGGGCGCGCCGGCCAGAGCCTGGAGCCGGTCTTCGAGCCCCTGGGCTGGGACTGGCGCCTCGGCATGGCCGCCCTCGCCTCCTTCCCGGCCCGGGAGGTGGTGATCTCCGCCCTGGGGACCATCTACAGCCTCGGATCCGACGTGGACGAGACCTCACCGGACCTGCGCGACGGGTTGCGCCGGGCCACCCGGGCCGACGGCAGCCCCGCCCTGAACGTGCCCGTGGCCCTGTCGGTGATGGTGTTCTTCGCCCTCTGCGCCCAGTGCATGTCCACCCTCGCCGTCATCCAGCGCGAGACCTCCAGCTGGGCCTGGCCGGTCTTCTCCTTCGTCTACATGACCGCCCTGGCCTACGCCGGCGCCTTCGGCACCTACCGCCTGGGCGTGTGGATGGGCTGGTGAATCCGGTGGACTGGCAGACTCCCCTGACCGTCCTTCTCGCCGCGGGCTGCGCGGTCTTCCTCCTCCGTGGCTGGCTGCGCCCCTTGTTCTCCCGCGTGGCCGGCGCCTGCGGCGGCTGCCACAGTTGCGGTCACGACGAAGAGGAGGGAGATCCGGGACTCGTGCAGATCGACACTGGCGAGGTGTCCGGCAAGAACGGGGCCTCCGCCCGCTAACGGCGGCGCGTCCAGGCGCCGCCGGGCAGGGACTGCACGCGCCCCGCCAGCTCCAGCTCCAGCAGCCGCGCCGCCACCTGCGCCGGCGGCAGACCGCTGTCGCGGGTCAGATCGTCCACCTGGCGCACTCCCGTCTCCAGCAGGGCCAGCAGCGGGTCCGGGTCCCGCCCCGGGGGCGCCGGATCGCCGCTGGCCGCGCCCGGGCGGGCGTCGCGGACGTGGTCCGGCAGCCGCGGCCACAACTCCTCCAGCACGTCGTCGGCGGAGCGCGCCAGGCAGGCGCCGTCGCGCAGCAGGGCCAGACCGCCGTGGCAGCGGCGGTTGGTGACCTCCCCCGGCACGGCGAAGACCTCGCGGCCCTGCTCGGCGGCGCAGCGCGCCGTGATCAGCGCGCCGGAGCGCTCCGGGGCCTCGGCGACCACCACGCCGAGGCTCATGCCGCTGATGATCCGGTTGCGCCGCGGAAAGGAGCCGGCCGCCGGGCCGCTGCCAAGAGGCACCTCGGAGAGGATGGCGCCCTCGGCGAGGATGCGGTCGTAGAGGGCGCGGTTGGAGGCCGGGTAGGGAATGTCCGCCCCGCAGCCGAGGACGGCGAGCGTGGCCCCGGCGGCCAGGGCCCCCTCGTGGGCCGCGGCGTCGATGCCCCGGGCCAGGCCGCTGACGACGGCCAGTCCCCGCCCCGCCAGGTCGCCGGCGAAGGCGCTCGACACCTCGGCGCCGTAGGGCGAGCAGCGGCGGGAGCCGACGATGGCCACAGCCGTCTGCCGCAGCAGCTCCGCGCGGCCCCTGACGAAGAGGATCGGCGGCGGATCGTGGATCTGGCGCAACAGGGGCGGGTACCGGGGATCGTCGAAGCCCACCAGTTCGACGCCGAGACGGGCGGCTCGGGACAGCTGGTCTTGCGCCCAGGCCATGTATTCGCCGGCCTCGACGCCGCGGTCCGCCAGGGTCGCGCGCAGGGCCGCCCGGGCCGATCCGAAGCGGCGCAGCAGGCCGAGGCAGGTGACGTCGCCGCAGCGCGGCAGATGCCGCAGGGCGAGGAGGGCCGCGGCCTCGCCGCCGTCGGCGCCGCCGGGAAGCGCGGCCGGGGAGGAGGTCATCCCTCCGGCGCCCGGGAGGCGGTGCGCGCGCGCAGCACCTCGCCGCCCAGCCAGGTGACGAGCTGCGGCAGTCTCCGGCCGCTGACCGAGGAGACGAGGAAGGAGGGGGCGTCGACCCGGACGGGAGGCTCGAAGCTCTCGGCCGCGGGGCCCAGCAGGTCGGCCTTGGTGTAGGCGATGGCGAAGGGCTTGTCCAGCAGCGAGGCCTCGTACTGGCGCAGTTCCTGCCGCAGGGCGCCGAAGGCGGCCTCCGGATCGTCCCCGGCGGCGTCGATGGTGAACAGCAGCACCCGCGTGCGCTCCACGTGGCGCAGGAAGCGGATGCCCAGGCCGCGGCCGTCGTGGGCGCCCTCGATGAGCCCCGGCAGGTCGGCGAGGACGAAGCTGTCGTAGTCGCCGAAGCGGACGATGCCCAGGTTGGGCTGCAGGGTCGTGAAGGGGTAGTCGGCGATCTTGGGATGGGCCGCCGACAGGCGCGACAGCAGGGTCGACTTGCCGGCGTTGGGCAGACCCACGAGGCCGGCGTCGGCCAGCAGCTTGAGCTCGAGGCGGACCTCCTGCTCGCGTCCGGGGCGTCCGCGGTCGGCCCGGCGGGGCGCCTGGTCGGTGGGCCGCGCGAAGCGGGCGTTGCCCCGCCCCCCGCGGCCGCCCTTCAGGAGCACGATCTCCTGCCCCGGCTCGACCAGGTCGGCGATCACCCGGCCCTCCTCGCCGCGGACGACCGTGCCCGGCGGCAGGCGCACCACCGCGTCCTCGCCGCCGGCGCCGGTGAGGCCCTTGCCGCGGCCGTGGCTTCCGCGGCCGGCCTCGATGCGCGTCTTGTAGCGGAAGTCGACGAGGGTGGCCAGGTTGGCGTCGGCCCGCAGGGTCACGCTGCCGCCGTCGCCGCCGTCGCCGCCGTCGGGCCCGCCGAGAGGGGCGTACTTCTCGCGCCGGAAGCTGACGCAGCCGTCGCCGCCGTCGCCCGACTTCAAGGTGATCGTCGCCTCGTCGATGAACATCGTCTCAGGCCTGCCCGAACCTCTCCCTCAGGCGCCTCTCCACTCCCGGGGGCACGAAGCGGCTCACGTCGCCGCCGTGCTCGGCGACCTGCTTCACCGTCGACGACCGCAGGTACATGTACTCGGCGCTGGTCATCAGGTAGACGGTGTCGAACTCCTCCCACAGGCTGCGGTTCATCAGGGCCATGGAGAACTCGGACTCGAAGTCGGTCACCGCCCGCAGGCCGCGCACGGCCTGGCGGATACCGTGGGCGCGCGCGTAGTCGACGAGGAGGCCGTCGGTGGCGTCGGCCTCGACCTGGGGCCAGTGGGAGGTGGCCTCGCGGATCATGGCCAGGTTCTCCTCGTCGGTGAAGGTCGACCGCTTGTCGGGGTTCACGGCCAGCAGCACCACGAGGCCGTCGTACATGTCGAGGGCGCGCTCGATGATGTTCAGGTGACCCCGGGTGATGGGGTCGAAACTGCCCGGATAGACGGCTCGGCTCATCGTTCCTCCTCGGCGGATTCGGTGATGACGGCGCGGACGTCCGACGGCCCTCGGCCCCCGGCTGCCGGGACCTTGGCGGTGCGGGATCGGATCCGGCCCATGGGGCTAGGCCTCCAGGGTGGAACGGTACGCGAGACCGGCGGCGACGGCGAAGGCGCCCGGCGGACGCCCGCTGCGCTCCAGCCCCCGGGAGGCCTCCGGCCGGCGGTCCAGGCCGCTGAAGGGGTCCAGGACGGCGACGCTGTCGGCGAGACCGGCCAGCCCCTCGGCGTGGGCGGGACCCTCGGGCCCGCTCAGCCACAGGGCGCGGGGCGGCTCTGCCCCGAGCTCTTCCTCCAGCATCTCCCCCAGGGGTCCCGCCAGGCCCTCGCCGCCGCGGCCGTCGGCTGGCAACACCCTCTCGGCCTCGTACTCCCCTTCGTGCAGCAGGACCGCCCGCGCCTGCCGGGCCTCGCCGTGGACGATGAGGTCGACGCCCTCGGCCGCCGACGGGCGGCTGCCCTCCAGGGCGTGGCACAGGGCGAAGGAGGCCATGTCGAACCCGGGGGCGTCGACGCCGGACTCCTCGCAGAGGGCGTTCCAGCGGGCCAGGAGCTCCCGGTGCGCCGCGGCGACGAAGCCGTGGCGCCGGGTCACGAGGTAGTCGACGACGTAGTCGTCCAGGTCGTCGCCCAGGAGCTGACCCGCCTCCCAGCGCAGGTGGTCCCGGCTCGGCGCCTCCGCCCCCGGCAGCACCGGGCGGCGGCGGAGAAGGGTGGCCGCACCGCCCAGGGGGAGATAGGGCCGGCCCCGCGGCAGGCCGAGGTCCCGCAGCTGGCGCAGGGCCCCGGCCAGTCCGCGGCGGGCGTCCTCGTCGGCCAGGTCCTCCGGGAGGCGGGGCGCCTTCTCCAGGGCGGCGGCCGAGCAGTGGGTCAGGGACAGCCGGCCCCGGCGGCGGGTCAGCCCCACGGCGTACACGGCGTCGGCGCCGAAGTGGATCCCCGTGTGGTGAGTCGTTGCGCGCCAGCCGCGCACGGGAAGGGCCCTCAATCCGCCGTCACCAGGGGGCGGAGCCGCTCCACCGTGCGCGGCCCGATCCCCTTGACCGCGGTGAGGTCGTCGACGGCGGCGAAGGGGCCGTTGGCCTCGCGGTGGGCGATGATCGCCGCGGCCGTCTTCGGCCCGATGTGGGGCAGGCTCTCCAACTCGGTTCGGGTGGCCTGGTTGATGGAGACGATGGGCGGCGGGAGGTGGACGACCGACTCGGGAGCCGCGGGCGGCACTTCCACCGCCTGCGGGACGACGTGGAAGTCCTCGAGACGGTCGGGGCTGTGGTGATCGACGACGGCCACCGCCGAACCGACCAGCAGGGCGCCGCAGAGGAACAGCACCGCCACCTGCTCCTGGCGATTGAGGTGTATCACCTGAAGAACAGGGTCCCCCCCACCTTGACCTCGCGGACCTTGCGCGTTCGGCCGTTGTGGGGCTCGCGGTTTTCGAGGCGGATCAGGCCGGTGCCCCGGAAGCTCTCGCTGAAGTTGTAGGTGCCGTCGAGGCGCACCTCCCAGCGGTCGGTGGAGTCGAAGGGCACCAGCTCCTGCTCGCCCGTGGCGTTCTCCCGGGCCTGGCTCTCCAAGGTGAGGGCGAGCTTGAGGTCGAGGTTGCTCTTGAGGGTGCCGATGAGGGGCAGCTTCCGCGGCCTCAGCTTGTAGCGGGTCTCGAGGTTGGTGGAGCGCCGCTCGTTCACCCCGCGGCCCCGCAGCGGCGGGAGCTCGTCGGGGGAGGCCTGGCCGGCGGAGACGTCGGCCAGCTCGTAGTTGACCGACTCGTCCCGGCTCCGGCGCATCTCCAGGCGCGTCGTCGGGCCGATCCGCCACTGCCCGGTCCACGAGACGTTCCACTCCCGCTTGGTGCTCTCCTCCATCAGGTTGGCGGGATCGAGGCTGCCCTCGGCCTGCTCGGTCCGCGTCGACTGCATGCGCACGTTGACCTGGGCGCTGTTGAGGTAGCGCCGCAGCAGCGGCACCCGGTCGGCCCTCGACCAGGACACGGCGAGGCCGGGATAGGTCAGTGAGCGCTCGACGCGGAGCCGGTTCTGGCTGCTGCCCGAGCGCCACGACACCTGCTCCTTGAAGGTCGGCTTGACGCTGAAGCCGAGGGGCAGCCGCAGCCCCGAGCCCAGGTCGGTATTGGCCGAGCGGTTCCAGCTGTCCGTCCGCGTCAGCCCGACGGCGCGCTGCTCGACGAGGAGGCTGTCCCCGAAGCCGAGCTGGTAGGCCAGGGGCGGACGCTCCACCAGGTTGTAGTTGCGGGCGTCGGTGTTGCGCCGCCAGGTGTAGCTGAAGGGCTCGACGTACGACGACGAGAAGTGCAGGAACCGGCGCAGGAAGAAGGGTTGCCCGGGGCCTTCCTCCTCCCCCTCCTCCGACCGGCGGCGCGGTCCCGCCTTCGACCGCCGTCCCGGCGCGCCCACGGCCTTGAGCAGGGCCGGCAGACGCAGGTTGACCCGCGTGGTGAAGGTGTTGCGCGAGGTGATGTCCAGGGTCCGCACCACCCGCAGCCGGCCGTCGACGGTGTCGGTGAAGGCGGTCTGCCGGCTGCGGCGGGGGTCGCTGTCCTCCTGGTAGTTGGCCTGGAAGGTGATGTTGGGGTCCAGCCAGCTCACCCAGCGCAACTGCAGCCGCAGGTCGGCCTTCTGGTTGCGGCCCACCTCGCGGCCGAAGGCCAGCGACCGGGGCTCGTACTTCTTGCGCAGGTCGCGGTGGACCTGAAGGTTGTAGTCCGAGGTCAGGGAGCGCAGGGGATTGACCTTGGTGGCGTAGATCTCCTTCAGGGTGAAGAGCTCGTTGAAGGTCGTGTCGATCTGGGTCCTCTTCCAGGTCACGCTCTCCTGGCGGTTGACGTTCACCGAGTAGGTCGCCGTCGCCGGCAGGGGCGACAGCTCCGAGTTGCGCATCGACTTCGGCATGTACTCGGGCAGCCATCCCAGGTACTTCCACTTCGGCTTGGGCAGGGGCATCTTGTAGCGGAACGAGGCGGTCTGCGCCTCGCGCGAGTCGAGGGGGGTCACGGGCGAGAGGCGGTCGTCGATGGAGCTCGACCAGCGCAGGTTCATCTGGTCGATGGTCCAGCGCGTCGCCCAGTGCTTGCCGGCCCGCTTGCTCACCGAGACCTCGACGAAGCGCTTCACCTGCTCCGAGCGCATGGAGTCCTTCTCCGCCGCGGTGAGCTCCACGTCGGAGTTGGGGGCGAAGCGCGGCAGGCTCAGGCTGCGGCTCAAGGTGACCTTCACGGGCACCGAGAAGCCCCAACTCCCCGGCAGGAGCTTGTTCAGGTGCGTCGTCGTCGACAGGCCGGTCCTCATGTCGGAGCTCTTGCGCCCCGTGCTGGTGATGGTTCGGTAGTTCTCCGCCCGCCAGTCGACGGAGGCGTCGACGTCCATGAAGTCGGCCAGCTGGGTGTTGATGCGGGCGTAGGCGGCGGCGCCGGGATCGTTGCGGGCCTGGTCGAGGCGCAGCTCGTCGACGTACACGGCGCCGCTGAAGGAGCCGTCGGTGGAGCGGTTGCGCAGGCCCAGTCGCAGCTGCCGCACCTGCTGCATGGACGGGGTGCCGCTGACCCGGTAGACGGCCGCGGCCCCGTCGCGCACGCCGGGATCGACGACGACGGTGTCGATCTCGATCGCCTGCAGGCCGGTGGTGGTGTCGACGCGCCCCTCCAGCTCCCCCTTCAGCCGCGACATGAGCCTCAGGTCGATCTCCACCTCGTTGCGCTTGTCCCAGCCGGGGAAGAGGGGCGTCACGTACTCGTAGTAGTTGAGGTCGTCGCGCCCGAAGCGGAGGAACAGCTCCAGGTTGCTCGAGTCGGGCGGCACGACGTAGGCGGCGTTCGAGTCGCCGTGGGCGAACATGCGCAGACGGCGGTACTTGGTGTAGTCGGAGTTCCTCGTCAGCACCCTCGTGGCCGACGCCTCGTGGCCCGCCCCGAGGTTGACGAAGTCGAGGACCAGGGACTGCTCGCGCTCGCGCACACGGGAGGTGGTGGAGCGCTCGCCCTTGACTCCCGGCGGCGGCTTGTAGCTCAGGTTCTCGTCGGTGCCGATGACGGCGACCTCGAAGAGCTCCTCCTCGGTGACGTCGAAGGCATCCCGGTCGTAGCGGGAGACACCCTCCCCCTGCCATTCGTTGACGGCGATCTCCACGAGGGCGATGGCGACGCTGTCGGCCTCTCCCGGCCCGTTCCCGGTGGCGAAGAGGAGGCGGGCGTACTCGATGCGGCTCGAGTCCGGGGATCCGATGCGCCGCACCGACTCGTCGTAGAGACGCAGCCGGAAGAGGCGCCAGCCGCGGCACTCGCCGTTGGTCTCGGGCTCGCTGCAGGTGCCCGGTTCGTGGCGGTCCCGGGCCAGGTCGATCTCGTACTGGTAGTAGTCGTTGCGCTGATTGAGGTTGCCGTCGCCGTTGAGGTCCTCCGTGTCGGGTTGCTCGCGCACCCGCCGGTTGCCCTCGGTGCCGTTGTAGCGCGTGTAGTTGTGGCGGTCCCGCGTGGAGTCGTAGTCCCAGTTGTCGCCCTCGGCGTCGCCGGGGTCGCGGCCGAGGGCGCGGATCAGGTCGCCGAAGCGGCTGCTCTTGTCGCTGAAGCTGAGCCCTTCCAGCTCCTCCGCCGTCACCTCCGTGTCCCGCGTCAGGTAGTAGTCGAGCTCCTCCTCGTCGGTGCGGCCGTCGATGCCGACGTCCTCTTCCTCCGACAGGGTGCCGTCGCCGATGGCCCGTCCCCGCAGGGGCAGGTCCTCGGTGTCGATGCGGCCGTTGGCGATCCAGTCCTCGCTGATGTCGCCGAGATGGAGCTGCAGGGAGCCGCTCTGTCCGCGCAGCCAGATGCCGACGAACTTCGACTGGGAGAAGTTGCGCACGCCGCTGAAGTTGGTCATCACCCCGCCCCAGGTCGTCACCCCCGCCCCTTCCGGGGGCGTCACCTTCAGGGTGAGGACGTCGGTCTGCTCGTTGCGCGCCTCCACCTGGTCCCGCTGGCCGGGCCAGATCGAGGTCCGCTGCACGCGGTCGTAGGGGTTGTACCAGAGCATCGGTCCGCGGTTCTCCAGGGCCAGGCCGCCCTCGACGGGGACGCTCGCCGGCGTCCACCGGGAATAGAACACGGGCAGCAGGGTGGAGTGCTCGGAGCCCTCGAAGTCGTCGATGAACGCCTTGCCCCGGGTGTTCAGGTTCGGCCGGCTCTGGGCGATCTCGGCCTGGATGGTCACCTTCGACGCCTGGGTCGTCGTCAGCAGCGGCAGGGCGTCGACGACGCGGGTCAGCAGCGGCGCCCGGAAGGTGGCTCGCACGTCCATGTCCCAGAGCACGGTGCGCGCCGGCTCGTTGCCGACCCGCACCCGCCGGTCGCCGCTCTGGTTGTTGTAGATGAGGGTGCCGCCCACGACCCCGTCGCCGCCGAGGAACTCGTACTCGGCGCGGGTGCCGAGGAGGGTCTTCTGCTGGCTCCCGAGGCCGATGATGTCCTGGCTCTCGAAGGTGATCTCCAGGTCGGCGGCCGGATCGGCGACCTGGTCGGCGGCGGCCCCCAGGAACTGCACCTCCCCCGTGTAGGTCACGGTGTAGTCCACGTTCTGGGTCAGCTGGCGGCCGTCGAGGCGGACCTCCACCGACTCGACGTCGATGCTGGTCAGCCTGCCCTGGGTCAGGTTGATGCGCTGCTCCGAGGAGCTGTTGATCACCTGGATGATGTAGCGGCTCGCCTCGACGTGGTCGCGGTGCTGCTCGGTGTCGTAGATCTCGGGGACCCGGGTCTCGAGGCCGTACTTCGGCAGCTGCGGATCGAAGGGCCGCTGGTCGGGCAGGATCAGCACCCCCAGGTCGTCCCGGAGGCCGTCGTAGTCGGCGTCGATGATCTGGTCCGGCGGCGTGCCGGCATCCTGCCCGTGCGTGTCGAGCCCCATGAGCCGCAGGAAGGAGCGTCCACCCTGGGTCGTCTCCGGCTCCTTGCCGGGCACCTCGCGCAGGATCTCCACCCGGATCCGCTGGCGGTCGAACTGGCGCCCCCGGGCGAAGCCCCGGACGATGCGGTACACGTTCTTCCACTCCAGGTCCCACGTGGGGAAACCGGGGCGGGCGTCGCGAGCCTTGATCAGCTGCAGCTCCAGGGAATCGCGGTCGGCGGCGGCGGTGCCCACCTCGCGGCCCCCGAGGGTGCGGTAGGTCACGGCCAGGGCGTGGCGGTCCTGCACCGGCGTGCGCAGGGTGATGGAGCCGAGACCGCTGTCGAGGATGTAGTCGTTGTCGGGGTCGAGGCGGTGCCAGGTGCCGATCTCGCGATGGCCCGTCGAGTCGTTGGCGGCGTCGGCCAGGTCGGCCTGGGCCCGCCCCGGGCGCGACAGCTGCTCGGCGTCGTTGTTGACGTTGAAGTCGTTGACGTAGACCTGAAGGGTGCGCTCGTCGACGGGATCCTCGGGCTGGAAGTCGGCGGTGGAGACCTCGGCGTAGTCGGGCAGGCCCTCCTTGTAGACCCGGTCGAGATAGTAGAACTGGTTGCGCACGTACTCGTAGTCGCGGATCTCGGTGGTGTCGACCTGGGCGCCGCCGCGGAAGCTCTGGCGGTTGGACTCGCTCTTCTCGTGGCTGGCGATGGTGGTGAAGCCGAAGGGCCCCAGGCGCCCCTTGGCCCGGATCCCGAAGAGGCCCTTGTGCTGCTGGTTGAAGCCGACGAACCGCGTGTTCGGCAGGGAGAGGGTGGTGTTGCCCGCCTGCACCTCCTGGAAGATGTTGTCCTCGTCGCCCTTGTAATCGAGCTTGATCTGGTCGAGCTGGTCCTGCAGGTTCTGGCCGAAGGAGCTGGACAGGCCCCTGGTGTCCTGGTTGATGCGGATGTTGATCGCCTCCCCCACCTTGCCTTCCACCGAGAAGTCCGACTCCTGGTCCATGCTCAGGGCCGGGAACTTCGACGACCCTCCCGCCAGGGTCCGCACCTCGTTGGCCGTCCAGCTGCTCTTGCCGCCGATCGAGGCGGTGTGAGAGCCGTTGATGCGCAGCGATCCCTCGTCCCCGATGAACCGCCTCACCACCGGCGGCGCCGGGATCGGCACCCTCCACTCCAGGCGCCCCCGCCGGCCTTCTCCGAGGCGGGATTCGCGGCGCATTCCCTCGCGCACCTTCTGCCGCCACTTCGTCCGGTAGAGGTGGCGGTTCCCCATTTCGAGATAGCGCTCCAGGGGCAGGGTGAGGGGCAGGCCGTCGTCGAACCCGGCCGACCGCGGCTGATAGTGGGCCCCGGTGGAGTCGATGGTCACCTGCTTGCTGGTGAAGGAAGTGCGCGACTCCACCAGGGGCGTGGCCGGGGGCCGCGCGCGCAGCAGCGGCGACCCGGCGCGGAAGGCGCCGTACTCCGCCGGATCGTGGAAGATCCGGTGGACGGGGGCCCGGGGCGGGGGCTCGAGGCCGATCCCCGACCGGGCCGGAAGAGGGGTGAGGACGAGAGCGCCCAGGAGCGCGCTCCCAAGGGCGAGGCGGGGGCCCGGGAAGGCACCGGGGGCCGGCCTCGGAATGGCGGGATCGGTTACGGGCACGGGCAGGCGGCGGGTCCCTTGCCTCCGGTGGCGGGAGGGGCAGGCCCCTCGAAGCGGGGTCGCCCGGCGGGCGGGTGCCGGGGAGGGCGCGGCAGCCCCCCGGGGAGCGCGGCCCCCCGCGGGGACCTCCGGCCGGGGGCCCTGGAGGCGGATCTGCGGGTCGGGGGACGGGACGGCGCCATAACCCTCTGGGAACCTACGGGAGGGGCCGGGATCCGGCAATCGGAGAAGCCGCCGAGCCGGCGGACAGCGGCGCCCGCCGAAGCAAGCGAAAGCCGTTCCCGTCTCTCCGCCGCCGGAGCGGCGGCCGAGAGACGGCGCCCAGTGACGACCGGCGCACACACCGGCGGCACCCACGGCACCCGGAGCGGCCCTCCTCCTGGCCCCGGACGGATCCTGTCGGCGGGTCTTTAGGCAGACCCGTCACGAGGCTCCTTGGTTTCCCTCTCCCGCCATCTGCTGCGCCGGCACCTGCAGGCCTTCGCCCTCGGCTTCGGCCTGATCGTCTTCGTCCTCGAGATCGACGTCATGCTGCAGCTGCTCGACCAGCTGCTGAGCAAAGGCATCGGCCCGGGCGTCGCCTTGGAGCTGTTCCTCCGCAACCTCGCCTGGATCGTCGCCCTGGCGGTGCCGATGGCGGTGCTGATCTCGGTGCTCATGGTCTTCGGCCGGATCGCCGCCGACAACGAGATCCTGGCCTGGAAGGCGGCGGGGGTGAGCTTCGGCCACCTCCTCGCCCCCGTCCTGCTCGCCGCCCTGGTGCTGACCCTGGCCATGGTGTGGTTCAACGACCGCGTCCTGCCCGACTCCAACCACCGGACCCGGGAGTTGACCACCAGTCTGCAGCGGCGCAAGGCGGCCCTGGTCCTCAAGAAGAAGGAGGGGGTCTTCATCCGCGATCTCGGCCCCTACAGCCTGCGGGTCGGCCGCGTCGACGGGGAGTCCAACCGCCTCCACGACATCACCCTCTTCGACGCCGGGAAGAGCGGTCCCCCGACGACGTTGCGCGCCGAGGCGGGGAGGCTGGAGATCTTCGGCGGCGGCGGATACGTGCGCCTCACCCTCGAGGACGGCGAGGTCCACCGCGTCGACTCCGCCGACCCCTCCCGGACGACCCGGGGGCGCTTCCGCCGCCAGGTGGTCCACATCCGCGACCGGGACCGGGAACTGTCCCCCTTCCGCTCCCCCTACCGCTCCGACCGCGAGATGGATGTGGCCGCCATGCTCGCCGCCGCCGATGCGGCGCGCCTCGACAACGCCCGCGCCCGCGCCGGCATCGACTCCACGGCCCTCGCCTTTCTGGCCCGGGCCCGTGACGAGACCACCGAAGTCACCCAGCTCCGGGACCAGGCCCGGCGCGCGGCCGCCTCGATCGGCCGGCAGTGGCGCCTGCACGACAGCCGCCAGCGACGGGCCGACGCCTACCTCGTGGAGGTGCACAAGAAGTTCTCCATCCCCTTCGCCTGCGTCGTCTTCGTCCTCGTGGGCGCCCCCCTGGGGGCCCTCGTGCGGGTCCGCGGGGCCACCCTCTCCATCTCCCTGAGCCTGGTGTTCTTCTTCGCCTACTGGATCTTCCTGATCGGCGGCGAGCGCCTCGCCGACCGCGGCTTCGTCTCCCCCGGGGCGGCGATGTGGGCGCCGAACCTGTTCTTCGGCCTGCTGGGGCTGCTGCTGGTCCGCGCCCACGTCCTCGACCGCCCCCTGCTCGGGCTGCGCGAGCGGCTGCGGCGCCCCACCGAGGCCTCGTGACCCTCCTCGACCGCTACCTCCTGCGCCGCTTCCTCGCCTGTCTGGGACTGAGCGCCGCGGGGATGTGGGGACTCGCCGCGGTGGTCGACCTCACCGAGAACATCGACACCTTCATCGACCACCGGGCCTCGCTCCTCCAGATCGCCCGCTACTACCTCTACCGCTCCCCCTACTGGATCCTGCTCACCCTTCCCGTCACCACACTCCTCGCCACCTTGTTCTGCCTTTCGGGCCTGGCTCGCCGCTCCGAGATCGCCGCCGCAAAGGCCGCCGGCATCGGTCTGCACCGCTTTCTCGCGCCTCTCTACGCGTTCTCCGTCGTCATGGCGGGAGCGACGCTGTTGTTCACCGATCTCGTCGTCCCCCCCGCAACCTGGCACTACAACAGCACCCGCGACGAGATCCGCTCGTACCGCCGCTCGGACGGCTCCCGGCGCCAGGTGCTGCTGCAGGACGTGGACGGCCAGTTCCTCTTCGCCCGCTCCTACGATCACCGCCGCCGGCGAGCCGAGGACGTCACCTGGGAAAGGACCCGTGGGAGCCGCACCCTCGAGCGCGCCACGGGCCGCTCGGCCTCCTGGCGCCCCGGCGACGGCCGCTGGATGATGCACGAGGGCCACCGCCAGCTCTTCGAGGAGTCGGGGACCGCCGCCGCTTTCTTCGACAGCCTGGCCCTGACCCGCCTGACCCTGCTGCCGGAGGACCTCGCTCGCCAGCAGAGGGAGCCGGAGGAGATGGACTTCTCCGAGCTGGCCGGGTACGTGCGCAGGGCCCGCGCCAACGGCGAGGACGTGACGCGGCTCCTCGTCGACCTGCACCTGAAGGTCTCCTTCCCCTTCACCTGCCTCGTCATCCTGCTCCTGGGGGCGCCTCTCGGGGCCGACGCCCGCCGCGGCGGCGGGGACCGCCACTTCGGGCTCGGCGTGCTGATCTGCTTCGCCTTCTACGGATCGGTGAAGGCCGGCCAGGCCCTGGGGTGGAACGAGATTCTGGCGCCCTCGCTCGGCGCCTGGCTGGCCAACCTGGTCTACGGCGCGATGGCGGTCCTGCTGCTGCGCCGGGCCCACACCTGAGGCGGTGACGCCCCCGGCTAAGTGAGCCCCTGCTGGAGATGGAAGATCTTCAGCTTGAGGGCGGGGGAGATGCCCTTCCACTTCTCGATGAGGTCGGAGGCCTGCGAACGGCTGTCCTCCCCGGAGATCTTGTCCCCGAGGCTCATCAGCAGCCTGGCCATGAGCTCGACCCGGTCCTCGGAGGCGCCCACGGTGAGCCGCTCCAGATCGTCCAGGACGTCGGCGCCGATCTTCTCGCGGGTGTTGCCCATCGCCTTCTCCAGAAAGGCGGCGTGGCGCCGGCCGAAGGCCTCGTCGGCGACGCTGCGGTTGACCAGGAAGCGGATCAGATCCGCCCCCGGCCGCTGCTGCAGCAACTCGGCCGCCAGGCGCGACATCCGCCTCTCCTCCTGCTTGCGCCGCGACTCCCCGGGCTTCGCGTCCAGCGTCCAGGCGGTGCGGCCTCGCCCGTCCACGAGGAGATCGAAGACCGAGGGCTGCGGCAAGCGGGAGAGGACCTTTCCCAAGGCCTGATCGTCCGTCGAGGCCGACACGCGCAGCAGGTGGTCCACGGACCGGGGCGCGAGGTTGGGGTGCATGCCGGTGAGCTTGGCCGCCAGGATGCGGCCGGCCTCGGGGCCGGCACCCGCCAGAAGCGCGTCGAGCAGGGCCTCCAGCGTCTCGGGGTTGACCGGCAGACCCAGGGCCGCCTCCCGGACCACGGACGCGGCCGGGTGCCGCAGGAACTCCTGCACCACGTCCCGGTGCCGCAGCACCCAGACGAGGGACGCCGCCGCCGCCGGATCGGTCTCGGCGCGGGCCCAGCCGAGGACCCGCTGAACCGAGGAGCGGCTGAACAGCCACTGGCGGTGGAAGCCGAGGACCTGGATGGCCACCAGCCGGCGGCAGTCGGCCGGGTCCTCGACGATCCGGCACAGGCGCTCGATCCCCTCTTCCGTGGGCACCAGGACTCGCAGGCGGGCCACGGCGCCCATGCGCTCCCCGGGACTTCCGGCGCCGGCGGCGGCAGCGACCAGGGCCTCCAGGTCCGGATGGGACTCCTCGGCGGCCGGCTCCGGATGCTCCTGGTCCTGGGCGGACCCTTCCTCCCCGGGATCGCCGGGATGCAGGTGACGCACGTCGAAGACCATGGCTCAGCGCCCCCGGGCGGCGGCAGGGTTGGCGCCGCCTCCCTGGAGGAAGAACTCCTTCAGGAACCCGTTGATCTGCTCCATGGCCAGGCGCGACCGCACCAGACCGTCCCGCCCGGGATCCTCGAGGAACTCCTCGATGGCGGCCAGCGGCTGGACCAGCCCCTCCCGGAGGCGGCCGTACAGCTCCTCCTGGGCCTCGGCCTGGATGTGGGAGACCTCCTCCAGCAACGACACGTCGCGCAGCAGGATGAGGACAGCCGTGCCCGACGGCAGCTCGCGGCGGTGGAGGGTGATCTCCAGCGCCGAAGGCTCGATGAGGGAGAAGGAGTGGGGCTCGCCGTTGTCCAGGGCGGCCACGGGATCGACTCCGGCGATCCTCTCGAAGGCCTTGCCATCGAGGTCGGCCAGGGGCACCCCGAGCATCTCCGCGGCACGGTGGTTGACCACCTCGGCGGCCCCGGAGGAGTGCAGCACGAGGAGGCCGAAGGGCAGGGCATCGAGGATTCCCGGATCGTCGAGGGGGCCGCCGGCGATCAACTCGGTGAGGGCGTGCGGGAATCCCCGGGCCGGGGCGGCGTCAACCTCGGCGGGTGCAAGGCCTTCGTTGGCGGGGACCTTCACTGCCGGGGCTTCGTCCGCACCGGGCCTCAGGACGTAGCCGGCGCCGGCGGCCTCGAGGAAGCCGGCCTCGCGGAGACCGGCCAGGGCCGCCGCCGTGTCGGTCTCGGGTGAGCCGAGGCGAAGGCCGAGGGCCTTGACGTCGTCGTCCAGGAAGGGATTGCGCCGCCACTCCTCCAGCATGCGGCGCTTGAGGTCCGCCATCGGTGGCCCGGGAACCACCGGAATGTCCCAGTCGTACATGATCCTTCCACTGCCTGACGGCCGGCGCGACAAAGAGGAACCGGCGACCGTGGTGGATACCCGGGGAGGGCTGGAACGAACCGCATTTTCGCAGGGGGGTAGCCTTCAATATAACCGGTCTCGCCCTTGTCCTGCAAGCGGCTGCAGGGCCGCGATCAGACCCCTCCGGCCTGCTGCACCGTGACCTGCAGGCTGAAAGGATCCGACGGATCCTCCAGGGCCAGGATCACCTCCATGTCTCCGTCGAGGACGACCGATGCCTTGCGCCGGACCCGGAGCCCCTGTTCCGGCGGGACCCTGAGCACCAGGTCGAGCTTCAGCTCGGTGCCGGCGCTCAGGCTTCCCCCGCCCACGTCCCGCCGTTCCCCCGGCCCTACGACGGCCCGGACGACGGCCGCCTCGTCCTGCTCTCCGGCCCTCAGGTAGGCGACCTCCACCGCAAACGGCGTCCGGTTGTCGACCAGAACGGATCCGTCCTCCGGTGGGGCGCCGTTGTCCGGATCGACGACATCCGTCCCGCCGCCCCCGCAAGCGAGCATCGCCGCGGCGGCTCCCGCCGGCCCCAGCCATTGCAGCAACCGCCCGAAAGTCCGGGGGCGGAGCTGATTGCGTACGGTCCAAGTGGGTGGTATACTTGCCCTTACCCCCACTTCGGCGGCGCCGTTCCCGGATGTCCGCCATCGCTCTCGTCCCACCGCCTCTCTCCCCGTCCGCTTCCACGGACCCTCCATCTTGCACCTGTGCCGGTTGCTGCTCGCATTGGTGTGCCTCTTCGCCGCCCCGGTCACCACGGCCGGGGACGTGCACATGGTGCGGCCGGGCGACACCCTGTCGCAAATCGCCCAGCGCTACCGCGTCAGCCTCGCAGACCTGCGGCGCTGGAACCGGCTCTCCTCCGATGCCATCACCGTGGGCCAGCGGCTGGAGGTCTCGGCCCCCGCCAGCTCCTACATCGTGCGGCCCGGCGACAGCCTTTCCCGGATCGCCCATCGTCACGGCCTCACCTCCGCCGACCTGCGACGCTTCAACAACCTGACAGGCGACCGCATCCGCCCGGGCCAGGTGCTCCGCCTGCGGCGGCAGCCGGAGAGGCCGGCCAGGTACGTGGTGCGCCCGGGCGACACCCTCTCGGAGATCGCCGTCGCCCACGGCACGACCACCGCCGAGCTGCTCCGTCTCAACGCCATCAGCGGTGACGCCATCCGGGCCGGCCAGTCCCTGCGCCTCGAAGGAGAGGTCCCGAAGGCCTCGAAGACCCCGGAAAAGTACGTGGTCCGCCGCGGCGACACCCTCTCCGAGATCGCCGTCCGCTTCGATGTCCAGCTGGGGCTGCTGCGGCAGCTCAACGACCTGGAGGGTGACCGCATCCGGGTCGGCCAGAGGCTGCGCCTGCGGCCCTCGCCCAAGCAGGCGAGCATCCACGTGGTGCTGCCCGGCCAGACCCTCTACCAGATCGCCGCCCTGTACGAGATCGATCTCGGGCGCCTGCGCCACCTGAACGGCCTGGAGGGCGACCTCATCCGGCCTGGGCAGAAGCTCCACCTTCGCCCGACGCCGGCCACGGTGCACGTCGTCGAGCGCGGCGACGCCCTCTGGGAGATCGCCCGCGCCTACGGCCTGTCGGTGGCGGACCTGAAAGCCCTCAACCGTCTCCAGGGGGACAGCATCTATCCGGGGCAACGGCTGCTCCTGGGACAGGACCGCAGGCCGCGGCTGGCCAGCTACACCGTCGTCCGCGGCGACAACCTGTCGGAGATCGCCCAGCTCCACCAGATGAGCGTCGCCGAGCTCCGGCGTCTCAACGATCTCTCCAGCATGGTCATCCACCCCGGTCAGAAGCTGAAGGTCCGGCCGCTGCTGGGGCGACCGGGACGGTCCGACCCGTCCCAGCTCGACCCGTCCCGGATCCCCTGGGATCGGCTCCTGATCGACGTGGCCGGCCTCCGGCGCATCGCCCGCGACAACGGTCCGTACTACGGACAGCGCCCCCGGGCGCGCCGCCAGCCGAGCCGGAACTACGCCGAGAAACACCCCCCCTCCCCCCTGCGGACCTACCGGCAGGCGAGGAAGCTCTGGGACCGGTTCGAGGGCGAGGTCGGCCGCCTCGGCCGCCTCGGCAACGACCTGGCCGGGTGGCACTTCGTGCTCGACCCCGGGCACGGGGGCATCGATCCCGGGGCGATCGTGCGGACCATCGCCGGCGACGGCACCCGCCTCTACATCGTCGAGGACGAGTACGTCTACGACATCACCCTGCGAGCCTACGTGCTGCTTCGGCTGCACGGGGCCAACGTCGATGTCACGCTGTTGAGCCCCAACCATCTCATCCGCCGGACGGAGCCGCCGACGCAGACCTTCGTGCACCAGCAGAACGAGGTCTTCAACAGCTTCGCCCTCAACCGCGCCGACCACCGGCGCCAGTGGCCCATGGGCAACTCCAGGGGCCTCAAGGCCCGGGTGCAGATCACGCGGGACGCCCTGCGCAAGGCCCCCAGGGGGCGCTCCATCTTCCTCTCCTTCCACGCCGATCACGACCCCAACTCCCCCCAGGCGCCCCTGGTGCTCTACTACGAACGGCACGGCAAGCGCGACGATGCCTCCCGCCGCTTCGCCCGCGCCCTGCTGCCCGCCCTCGGCGCCGGCGGCCGGACCCGCGGTCAGTCCCTGGCGGTCCTGCGCGGCAATCCCGCTTCGGTGAAGGTCCTGGTGGAGGTCGCCAACCTCGCCTACGTCGATCACGCCTGGGCCCTGCGCTTCGAGCAGCACCGGCAGCGGGAAGCGGAGAAGGTCGTCCGCGGCGTGCTGGACTACGTGCGCCAGCAAGCAGCTGGCGCGGCGCTGATCCCCAGAACGAAGAAAGGCCCCGGGCAAGCAACTCCCCGGGGCCTCTGAACCTCGAGCGGGCGCTCTCAGGCGGTAACCACCCTCACACCGAGCAGGCGCCTGGCGGCTCGCCGCACGACCTCGGGCTCCAGGCCGGCCAACTCGCACCAGGGATCGATCCGGGGACTCTCCACGAAGTCCACCTCCATCACCTCGTCGGTTACCTCCTCGGTCTTCGAGATTTCCCGCAACGTGCTGAGAATCATGGCGTTGGCCAACCTACGATAGGCCAGGGACACGCGTTCTACCTGGGCTGCGTCCTGATCCGTACGCATGGCGATCCCGTTCGTTAAAGTGGACATGATCTGGCACGATTTTGCACCCCTATCGGCGCTTTGCCCACAATGTACGGAATTATCGAGCCGGGATCGGGAAAAAGTTGAACCCCGCCGAAAAAAGCCCGCGCCGGTGCCCCTCGTATCCTCAGAGGGCGTGCTCGAGGGCGGCGGCGTAGATCCGCCCCAGGTGGCGCATGGTGCGCAGCGCCGCCGCCGCGTCGGCTCCGGGCGCCGGGCGGCCCTCGACAGCGTCCACGAAGGCCTCCCACTCCCGTGACCAGGACCGGTCGGGGCCGGGGAACCGCCGGAGCCGCTCCTGCGGAGCTCCTCCCTCCGGGGGCCGGCGGCCGAGGACGAGCCGCTCCTCACCGTAGGACCCGCCGAGGCCCTCGGCGACGGCGTATCCGTCCCGCCCGAAGACCTCCAGGCTGAACAGGTTCCTCCACTGGGTCCAGCTCACGTGCAGAGAGGCGATCTGGCCCGCGGCCGTGCGCATCAGGGCGAAGGCGTTGTCCTCCACGGGCATGTCCCAGAAAGCGGTCACCGCCTCGGCGCTGACGGCCTCGAAGTCGCAGCCCAGGATCCACAGGAAGAGGTCGACGAGGTGAGCGCCCTGGTCGAGCAGCTCGCCCCCGCCAGAGACAGCCGCATCGGACCGCCACTCGCGGTCGTAGCCCGGGCGGCCCCCGTGGCCGTAGCGACCGCGCACGAACATCAGGGGACCGAGGCTCCCCTCCCCCGCCGCCCGCCGGACGCCCTCCACGGCCGGGTGGAAGCGATGGTTGTACCCGGCCCTCAGGACCCGGCCGTGGTCCCGGGCAGCGGCGGCCACCTCTTCGACCTCGGCGGCGTTCCGGCCGAGGGGCTTCTCGCACAGAACGTGACGGCCGGCCTCCAGGGCCGCCACCGAGATCTCCGCCAGCAGGTGGTGAGGAGTCGAGACCACGACCAGATCGACGCCGTCGGCGGCGGCCAGGGACCGCCAGTCGCCGTGGGCACGGGCACCGTGCTCGGCAGCCAGACGCCGGGCCGCCGTCTCGTCGACATCGCAGACGGCCACCAGCCGGCTCGCCTCGTCGGCGGCCACCGCCGCCGCCCGCTGGCTCCCCGCGCGGCCGGCTCCGATCACGGCGACCCGGTGAGTCATGGCTTCAGGCGCCGAACCGCGCCGCCCTCGCCGGCCATCACCGCCCCCACGTCGAGGTGCTCCCAGTCGTCCCACACGGCCGACAGCAGACGGCCGCTCAGGCCCGCGGAGCGCTGCGAGACCAGGTAGAGGACGAGTTCCGCCGCCCCATCGGGAGTGGCTGCCGGCGCCTCGGGGGCGGCTCCTCCCTCGGCGGCGGCCATCTCCCGGAGGGCGGCCGCGGCCTCCCGCGCCATGTCGGTGCGGACGGCCCCGGGGGCCACGGCGTTGACGCGCACCCCGTGGGGTGCCACCTCGGCCGCCAGGGTCTCGGTGAAACGCACCACCCCCGCTTTGGCGGCGCCGTAGGCGCTGAACCACGGCCGCGGACTCACCGCTCCCCCGCCGGAGAGGTTGACGATCGCGCCGTGCCGGCGGGCGATCATGCCGGGCAGCACGGCTCGGCTACAGAGGAAGCAGCCGCCGAGGTTGACCCGCACCGCCCGCAGCCAGACCTCGGGATCGGCCTGGTGAGCCGGCCCGACCGGGCCCAGGACTCCCGCGTTGTTCACCAGGATGTCGATCCCGCCCCAGGCCCGCTCGACCTCGGCGACGCCGGCGGCGACCTGCCCGGGGAGGGAGACATCGGCGGCCAGGGCCAGGGCGGCAGAGCCCGCAGCCGACAGCTCCCGCGCCGCCTCTTCGACCTGTTGCCGCGTCCTGGCCAGGACGGCCACGCGGGCGCCGGCGGCCCCCAAGGTCCGGGCGATGGACCGCCCGATGCCCCGTCCGCCGCCGGTGACCAGGGCGTTCCGGCCCTCCAGCTCCCCCCCTGCGCTCATGGGCGGCGAAGGTATGCGAGATCGGCTTTCGGGGAAAGACAGCCGCGTTGCCTGTGTGCTCCCATCCTTTACATTTTACAACCACTTCGGACCATCCAGCCCCTTCACGGATCACCCCATGTCCCTCTGTGCGACCGAGGCCGACCCGCGCGCGATCTGCCGCCGCATCAACGCGAGCGCACCCGCCGAGTACATCTTCGAGGGCGACCGCTCGCGGCTCCATCCCGAGAGCCGCCTGCCTTGGCGGATCTCGCCGGAGCCGTTCTGGCTGACCGCCGACCAGCACGCCTTCCTGCTGCGGCTGGGTCCGGCGCTGCACGCCTTCAACCGCGCCGCCAATCTCCTCTACCACCAGAGCACCAGGGGCCTGCAGCCGGACTGGGTGCGCGCCTACCTCGACGCCGGCAAGCCGGAGCGGACCGTCGACATGGGCCGGCTCAACCGCGTCAAGTCGCATCTGCCCGTGGTGATCCGCCCCGACCTCATCGTCACCGCCGACGGCGTGCGTGCCGCCGAGCTCGACTCGGTTCCCGGCGGCATCGGTTTCACCGCCCAGCTCACCGCCGCTTACGCCGATCTCGGCTACGAGCTGGTGGGCGGCGCCCAAGGCCTGGTTGAGGGATTCTGGCAGGCCGTTGCGGGGACGGCCAAGGACCGCGACGAGCCCGTGGTCTGCATCCTCGTCTCCGACGAGGCCGAGGCCTACCGGGGCGAGATGGAGTGGCTGGCCGGCGCCCTGCGGGAACGCGGCCGCCCCGTCCACTGCCGCCACCCGCGGGAACTGCATGTCGACGACGACGGCGTGCTCATCGACGAAGGCGGCGGGCGGCTCCGGGTGGACGTGGCCTACCGGTTCTTCGAGCTCTTCGACCTGCCCAACATCCCGAAGGTCGAACTGCTCTCCTACCACGCCAAGAAGAACGCGGTGCGCGTGACACCGCCCATGAAGGCCTATCTCGAGGAGAAGATGTGGCTCGCCCTGTTCCACAATCGGCGGCTGACCTCTTTCTGGGAACGGGAGCTCCCGGGCGATGTCCGCGATCTGCTGGAGGGCATCTTCCCCTCTACCTGGGTCCTCGACCCCGCCCCCGTGCCGCCCCACTCCGTGGTGCCCGGTCTGCAGGTCGGAGGACGTCCGGTCGGCGGCTGGGAGGAGCTGCGCCACCTCAGCAAGAAGGAGCGCGAGCTCGTCATCAAGCCCTCGGGGTTCTCGGAGAAGGCCCAGCAGAGCCGCGGTGTCACCGTCGGCCACGACGTGCCCGAGGAAGACTGGCGCGACGCTCTCGACGAGGCCCTGCGGTCCTTCGAGCAGACGCCCCAGGTGCTGCAGGACTTCCACAAGGGCGCCCGCCTGCCGGCCCGCTACTACGACTTCGAGTCCGATTCCATCCAGAGCATGCACGGCCGCGTGCTCCTGCGCCCCTACTACTACGTCGTCGGCGAGGAGGTGCTGCTCGCCGGCGTGCAGTGCCTGGTCTGCCCCTCCGACAAGAAGGTCCTGCACGGCATGACCGAGGCGGTGCTGACGCCCGCCGCCGTGGCGCCGGCTTCGGAGGACGGCACCGGATGAGCGGCCCGATCCTCATCGACGGCGCCCCGGTCGAGGCGGATGCCCGCGGCCCGGGGGACAAGCTCGCCGAACTCGAGGAGATCCTGCGTCCCCTGGGACGCGTTCTGATCGGCTACTCCGGCGGGGTCGACAGCGCCCTCCTCGTCGTCGCCGCCCACCGGGTCCTGGGCACAAACGCCATCGCCGTCACCGCCGACTCCGAGAGCTACGCCGAGGGCGAGCTGGAGCTGGCGGCGGAGGTGCTGCGTCCCTTCGGCATCCGCCACGAGGTGGTCCGCACGGGCGAGCTCGACAACCCGGATTACGCCGCCAACCCGGTCAACCGCTGCTACTACTGCAAGAGCGAGCTGTTCTCCCACATGACCGCCCTGGCCGCGGATCTGCAGGTCGACAACCTGCTCTTCGGCCACAACGCCGACGACCGGGGCGACTACCGGCCGGGAGCCACCGCGGCCCTCGAGTTCGGGGTGCGGGCGCCGCTGCAGGAGGCCCGTCTGACCAAGCAGGACGTGCGCGACCTGGCCCGGCGCCTGGAGATCCCCGTGTGGGACCGGCCGGCCCTGGCCTGTCTCTCCTCCAGGTTCCCCTACGGCACCCCGGTCACCCGCGAGGGGCTGCGCCGCGTCGACGCCGCCGAGAAGCGGGTGCGGGCCGAGGGCTTCGGCTCACACGTCCGCGTGCGCCATCACGAAGAGGTGGCCCGCATCGAGCTCCCGGCGGACGACCTGGCGCGGCTGCTCTCCGACCGCTCCCTGCGCGGCCGGTTGCGCACGGAGCTCCTCGATCTCGGTTATTCCAGGGTCACGGCCGATCTGCGCGGCTTCCGCTCCGGCAGCCTGAACGAGGTGCTGACCGGTGCCGGGGGCGGCGGCGACCCGGCGGCGGCCGTGCGACGGGAGGCCTCCGGCCTCGGCCTGCTCCCGTGCGAGTCCGGGGAGCAGGGCCAGGTCCTCTGGATACGCCTCTCGGAAGAGGCCGGGGACCGCCTTGGGGAGAATTCGCTGCGCACCGCCCTGGTCTCCGCCGGGGAGCGCGCCGGGGCCCGCTACGTCGCCCTCGACCTGACTCCCGCCTCTTGATCCGCGAGATCGTCCTCTACGGCTCGAAGGTCCTGCGCCGCAAGGCCCTCCCGGTGACCTCGGTCGACGCCGAGGTGAAGGCACTCATCCAGGATCTCTTCGACACCCTGGCCGAGGCCGACGGCGTCGGCCTGGCGGCGCCCCAGATCGGCGTCTCCCGCCGCGTGATCGTCGTCGACATCTCCGCCGCCGAGGCCCGGCACCCGCCCGTGGCCCTCGTCAATCCCGTCGTCGACGCCGGCCGCGGCTCAGTCACCGCAGAAGAGGGCTGCCTGAGCATCCCCGAGGTCTACGGCGAGGTCTCCCGGTACACCGATGTCGACGTCTCCGCCCTGGACCACGAAGGGCGTCCCTTCGCGTTCACCGCCGAGGGCTTCTTCGCCCGTGTCCTGCAGCACGAGATCGACCATCTCGACGGCCGGCTCTTCATCGACCACCTGCCCCCCCTCAAGCGTCAGCTGTTGCGCGGCGCCCTCAAGCGCATCCGCAAGGAGGGCGAGGAGTGGGACCGGCGGCACTCGCCGCACTGACGGCGCGTTGACAGGCGCACGGACCGCCGTTAGCTTCTTGAACTTGCTCTACTGCACGGGATCGTAGTTCAGCTGGTATAGAACGCCGGCCTGTCACGCCGGAGGTCGCGGGTTCGAGTCCCGTCGGTCCCGCCAGAATCCAAAAGGCCCTGGATGCTCGCATCCAGGGCCTTTTTCCATTGCCGTCGGCAGGTCCGCGTTCAGCTCAGGGCGCGCCAGACGATGGCGACCAGGAAGCAGAGGATGAAGCCCATGGCCACCGGCAGCAGGGCCGAGACCGTGGTCCATTTGGCGCTCCGGGTCTCCTTGTAGATCGTGTAGATCGTCGTCGAGCACGGATTGTGGACCAGGCTGAAGAGCATCAGGTTCACCGCCGTCAGCAGGGTCCAACCGCCGGAGACCTTCAGGATGCGGGCCTTTTCCGTCACCGAGTCGGGCTCGAACATCACCCCCGCCCCCGACCCCAGATCCGAGCCGACGCTCAGGGCCGTCAGCATGAGGATCGTGGGAATGATGATCTCGTTGGCCGGGATGGCGATCACGTAGGCCAGCAGGATGACGCCGTTGAGGCCGATGAGGGCGCCGAAGGGTCCGGTGAAGTCGATGAAGTGTTCCGCCAGGCTGGCTTCGCCCACGGTGATGATGGAGGTCAGCCAGATCAGGGCGCCGGCGGGAATGGCGAAGATCACCGCCCGCCACAGGACGATGAGGGTGCGGTCGATGACCGAGGTGTAGATCGTGCGCAGGATTTGTGGAGGCCGGTAGGGAGGCAGTTCGAGGCTGAAGGCGGAGGCCTCGCCCCTGAGCACGGTCCGGGACAGGGCCCAGGAGACGACCAGGGCCAGCAGGACTCCGGCCACGGCCACGGACACCACAGCGGCGGCCGAGACCAGACCCGCCAGGTGGGCGGGCACGAGCCCCCCGATGAAGATGGTGGCCACCAGGATCTGCGTCGGCCAGCGCCCGTTGCAGAGGGAGAAGTTGTTGGTGATGATGGCGATCAGGCGCTCCCGGGGGCTGTCGATGACGCGCGTGGAGACGATCGCCGCGGCATTGCAGCCGAAGCCCATGGCCATGGTCAGGGCCTGCTTGCCGTGGGCGCCGGCGCGCCGGAAGAGGCCGTCGAGGTTGAAGGCCACCCTCGGGAGGTAGCCGAAGTCCTCCAGCAGGGTGAAGAGGGGGAAGAAGATCGCCATGGGCGGCAGCATGACGCTCACCACCCAGGCCATCGACAGGTACATGCCGTCGATGAGCAGGCCTTCGATCCACCACGGGACGCCGATGGCGGCGGCCCCGCCCTTGAGGGCGGGATGGACGGTATCGACGAGCAGCGCCGCGAGCATGGCCGAGGGATAGTTGGCGCCCTCGATGGTCAGCCAGAACACCACGGTCAGCATCAGCAGCATCAGCGGGAAGCCGAGCCAGCGGCTGGTGACGAAGCGGTCGAGGGTGCGGTCCAGGTCGAAGCGGCCGCGCTCTCCGGCGCGGGTCACGGCGCGGTCGGCGAGGCGCGCCGCATCGGTGTAGATCGACTCCACCAGATCGTCGTGGAAGTCTCGGCCTGCCTCCCAGCGCAGGGAGCCGGCGCGGGACAGGATCGTCTCCGGGTGCGATCGCTGCTCCATCAACTCACCTCCAGGCGGGCGCCGCCGGCCTCGGAGGAGGCCCTCGCCAGGTGACGCCCGAGATCGGCGATCTCCCCGGAACGCACGGCTTCGACGATGCGCGGATCACCCTCCAGAAGCCGCAGGGACACCCAGCGCGCGTTCGGCAGTCCGGGAAAGGCGGCCGAAACCTCGGCCTGGAGCTCCTCCACGGCGGCTTTCAGCCCCGGGGGCGGCTCGATCCGGTGAGGCTTGCAGGTCGTCCGTCCCGTGGCCACGTCGGCTACCGCCTGCAGCAGCTCGGGGATGCCCCGGGACCGCCGGGCCACGGTGGGCACCACCGGTACGCCGAGGTCTCTTGCCAGGCGCCGGTCGTCGACTACCATGCCCCGGCGCTCGCCCTCGTCCATCAGGTTCAGGCAGAGGACGGCGCGGTCGGTGATCTCGAGGACCTGAATGACGAGGTTCAGGTTGCGCTCCAGCAGGGTCGCGTCGGCGACGATGACGGTCACGTCGGGACTGCCGAAGAGGAGGAAGTCCCTTGCCACCTCCTCGTCGTCGCTGGTGGAGAGCAGGGAGTAGGTCCCCGGCAGGTCGACCAGCTTGTAGCGGTCTCCCCCATAGGCGAAGCCGCCCTCGGCGCGCACCACGGTCTTGCCGGGCCAGTTGCCGGTGTGCTGCCGCAGCCCCGTCAGGGCGTTGAAGACCGTCGTCTTGCCGGTGTTCGGATTACCCGCAAGGGCGACCACGTAGTCCCAGTTGGCCATGTTCACGCCCAGCCGGATCAGGTTGGCGGCGTGATGGGCCGGACAGGCCTCGCAGGCTCCCGCGTCGACGGGTCTGTCAGTCATCTCGAATCCTCATTCCCGGGGTGCCGCTCCCAGGGGCGTTTCAGGCAGGTCGCGCTCGACCTGGATCTGCCCGGCCTGGTGCCGCCGCAGGGCCACCGTCGCCCCGCGCACCTGGTAGGCCACCGGGTCGCCCGTGGGGCTGACCATCTCCACGCGGACCTCGGTCCCCGGGAGCAGACCCATGTCGAGCAGACGCCGGCGCTCCAGGCCCCGGCAGGCGGCCGAGATGCCCACCACCCGGGCGCGCTCTCCCCGGTCCAGGTCGTCCAGGCTGTCGAAGGGCCCCGGCATCTCCCCGTCCACGGCGTGGACGAAGACGTTGCCGGCCACCACCGGCGGCAGACTATGGGACCGGCCGTCGGCGAGGAGGCGGATCTCCTCGTCGCCGGCGCTCACCAGCTGCACCCGGGTGCCCGGATGCAGGCCGGCCTCCGTCAACTGGCGGTAGACCTCCGCGGGCTCGTCCTCGACATGCTCGATGCGGGCCAGCTCGCCCTCGCCGAGAGCCGGCAGCGGCATCGACTGCCGCGGCGGCACCTCCCCCTCCGCCGTTGGGATCGGGTCGCCGTGGGGATCGTAGACCGGGTGGCCCATCTCCCGGGAGAGCTTCTCCGTCTCCTCGGCCGAAATGTGATGCTCCCGCCGCTCCGCCTCCTCGTGCCAGCGCGACCGGCTGACACCGGTGCGCTCGGCGAGGTAGCGCTCCCAGAGGCGGTGGATCCGCACCATCCTCAGCGCCTCCTCCCGGCCGTAGCGGGTCAGGGCCATGCCGTGCTCCAGGGTCGAGACGAGGCCGAGCGACTCCAGCCGGATGAGGACGCCGGCAGCCCGGCTGCGGGGGACCTCGAGGGCGCCGGCGAGGCTCTCGACGCTGGAGGTCCGCTTCTGGTACTCGCAGTCGTAGAGGTGCTTGAGCCCGTCCTCGAGAAGGATCCTCTCCCGCATCCCCTCCAGCCGGCGCCACCGGCGCAGCCAGCCGCGGCCGGGCCACAGGAGCAGGGCTAGAGCGGCTGCCAGGACGGCCGCCGAATAGAGAAGGGTTGATGATTCCATGGCTGCGAACTTTATTTTTAGACGAGACTAAATTTGTTCGGCCGCATAGGATACGCCTCGCTCCCGGTGCCCGTCAAGAGCCTGCCGGGAGGCTGCCAACAAGGATCGACCGATGCTCAGCGACGCGGTGCAGGACTACCTGAAGGCGATCTTCAAGCTCTCCCGGGCCCCGGCTGCCGGCGGCATGGTGACCACCTCCCACATCGCCGAACGCCTCCGGGTATCGGCGGCCTCGGCAACGAACATGATCAAGAAGCTGGCGGAGATGCGGCTCCTCGACCACCACCCGTACCAGGGGGTGGAGCTGACCCCCGCGGGCGAGAAGATCGCCCTGGAGATCGTGCGCCATCACCGCCTCCTCGAGCTCTATCTCCGCGAGGCTCTGGGCTACGAGTGGGACCAGGTCGACGCCGAGGCCGACCGTCTCGAGCACGTCATCTCCGAGGACTTCGAGGACCGCATCGACAAGGCCCTCGGCCACCCCACCGTCGGCGCCCACGGCGAGCCGATCCCCACCAAGGACGGGGAGATCGCCGACCACCGTTACCAGCGGCTCTCCGAGTTGAGCACGGGGCAACGCGGCCGCATCCGGCAGGTGAGCGACCGGGACCCGGAACTGCTCCGCTACCTCGACCGCAGCGGACTCGTCCTCGGCACCGAGGTCCGCGTCCGCGACCGGGCTCCCTTCCAGGGGCCGATCCGCCTGGACGTGGGCCGCTCCGGCGAGCAGCACATCGGTCTCGACGTGGCCGAGGCGATCTACGTCGACGTTCTGCGGTAACGGGGTGGGACCCTTCTTCACACCCGCCTCGGAGGAGCACGTGGCCCGCGAGAAAGGCAGGGCCCGGGACCTGCGCAGGAGCCAGTGGTGGAAACGCAGACTGGGCCACGCGAGGTGCCACTACTGCGGCCGATCGACGCCGCCGCGGGAGCTCACCATGGACCACGTGGTGCCCATCGTGCGCGGCGGCACCAGCGAGAAGGGCAACGTCGTCCCCTGCTGCAAGGAGTGCAACAGCCGCAAGAGGGACCTGCTGCCCCTCGAATGGGAGGAGTACCTCCAGGGGCTGGAAGGACGGGGCTAGACCGAGGCCCGCTGCCTCCGGAACTCAGTGGTAATGGAGGATGGGACGGATGGCGGCCTCCACCTCGGCGGCCACCTCCGGCGGCACCCGCGGGTTGAAGGGTCCCCCCTCGCCGCCCTCGATGTCGTCGAAGCCCCCCAGGTGCATCGCCTCGACGACGGCGGAGTAGTTGTAGCGGCGGTCGTCGCGGAAGCGGATCTCCTCCAGCGGCGCCAGCTCCTCCTCGACCTTCCGGGCCCGCTCGTAGTCGCCGCGGCGCTGGGCGTTGTTGATCTCGTCCGAGGCCCTGGCGAAGACCACGTTGATCCCCGAGGTGTGGCCCCGGGCCCCCTGCTGCGCCGGTCCCGTGCTGCGGTCGCCGATCCCCCAGATGACGATGCCGGCGCCGTCCCGGACCCCTTCGACCATGGGTCTCACGTCGTCGGGGCGGGTGCCGATCTTGACCCCCAGGAAGTGGGGCGAGTCGTTCACCAGGCGCAGGGCCGTGGGTGCCTGGTTGGACTGGCGCAGGTAGTAGAGGAAGCGGGCTCCGTGCTCGCCTCCGAGCCGCTCGGCGAGGGCCATGTAGCCGTGGTAGATGCCCTCCGGGTCGGCCACGCCGGTCAGGGGCATGATCAGGTACGCGTCGGGCGGGTTGGCAAGGCGGCACTGGGCGGCGATGAGCCGCTCGGCGTCGGCCTGCGGGTTGGGCGCCACGCCGGAGATGAAGATCCCCCGGCCGGCCACGCGGGCAGCGGTGAACTCCATCAGGTTCAACTGCTCGTCCGTGTCGATGTGGTGGACGAGGCTGGTGCCGGCGATGGAGACCACCCGCGCGCGGTCCCCCTCCAGGGCCTTGGTGCCGAGGAGGTACTCGATGTTCTTCCCGTGGGCCTCGTAGTCGATCCGCCCGCCCTTGAAGGGGACGATGGGTATGGAGATGACGGTGTCGAGGGCGTCGATCAGATCCTCGGTGCTCAGGGGCATGCAGGGCTCCGGTGGTTGAGTGTGGCGTTGCTCTGGCGGGTGCGGTAGAGAGTACGGAGGCCCGTCGACGGCCGTCAACGATCCACGCCGAAGGGGGACATCTCCCGGCCCGGGTCGCCGGTGGTGATCCACCGGGCCAGGACCCGCCCCGTGAGGGGCCCCATGAGGACGCCGTTCCTGTAGTGGCCGGTGGCCGCCCACAGGCCCTCGGCGCCGGCCACGGGGCCGATGAGAGGGCGCCCCCGGGGGGGCTTGGGGCGCAGGCCGGCGCGCTGTTGGCGCAGGACCGGGGGGCGGGCGAGAACCCGCCCGCACAGGGCCGACAGCTCCTGCCCCGCCGCCGGTGTGGTGCGGGCGTCGAAGCCGGTCTCCTCGACGGTGCCGCCGACGAGCAGGCCTCCCGGGGCCGGCAGCACGTGCCCACCGGAGCAGCGCAGCACGTGGCGCACGGGACCGCCGGCGAAGAGACAGCTCTGACCCCTCACCGGACGCACCCGCAGCCGCCCCGCCTCGGGGCCGCCGACGTCCGCGGACCAGGATCCGGCGGCGATCACCGCGGCATCGAAGGTGGCTCGCCTCGAACCGCCGCCCTCGTGCAGGTCGCACTCCACCCCGCCGGGCGCCGGGCGCAGGCCGCCGACGGCGACGCCGAAGCGGAACCGGGCGCCCCGGCCCTCGGCGGCCCTCTGCAGGACCGATGCCAGAGTCGGCGGGTCGACCCGCTGATCGCCGGGGTAGAAGGCGGCCCCCGCAACGGCCTCCGACAGGGCGGGCTCCGCCTCCCGCAGCTGGCCCTCGTCGAGCCACTCCCCCCGGACGCCGCGGGACCGGTTCTCCTCCAGGCGTGAGCGCAGCGCCTCGGCCTCCCCGCCGTCGAGAGCCAGGTCCAGTCCGCCCAGGGGCCGCCAGCCCGCATCCAGGCCGGTCTCCGCGCGCAACTGCTCGCTCAGCCTCTCGTGCAGGGAGTGGGCGTCGCGATAGAAGGAGGACAACGGATCCTGCCCCCCGGTGGGCCGGGTGAGGACCCCCAGGGAGGCCCGGGTCGTGGCGGAAGGCGAGGGATCGCGGTCGGCGACGACGACCGAGACGCCCGAACGGGAGAGATAGTAGGCGACGGAGCGGCCGACGATGCCGGCGCCGGCCACCAGGACGCGGGCTCGGTCCCCGGCGCTCACGACGCCCGCCGGACCGCCTCAGCCTCCGGCCGCGGGCCTGCGACCGGCCACGATGGGCGGCAGGTGGGTCACCGGACATCCGCGGGCGCCGCGAACGGAATAGCCCATGTCGCCCAGTACGCAGCCGATCTCCGACTCGAGGCGAAGCAGGTAGTCGCGCTCCTCGGCGCTCAGCACGGTCCGCGGAGGACCGGCGTCGAAGCCGCGCACGGCGACGCCGGTCCGGAATCCCTCGGGGAAGTTGACCCCCAGCAGCATGAGGTTGATCAGGGGCAGGAGGCGGTACTGAAGCTCCCTGGCCCGCTCCAGGTCTCCGGCGACGGCGCGGTCGTAGAGCTCGACGATGACCTCGGGGACGATGCCGGAGGTGGCGGTGGTGCCGCCGTTGGCGCCCATGACGATCGCCGGCAGCAGGATCTCCTCGCAGCCGTTGAGGACCACGTAGTCGGGGCGGTGACGACGCAGGCGGTCGATGGTGTTGACGATGCGCGGCAGGTCGCGGCTGGAGTCCTTGGTGCCGAAGATGCACTCGAAGGCGAGGAGCCGCTCCATCGTGTCGAGGGGCAGCTCCTGGGTGAACTGGGGGATGTTGTAGAGCAGGATATCGAGGGGCGAGTGGCGGGCGATCTCGGCGAAGTACTCGTAGAGGCTGGTGTCGGAGATCTTGTAGTAGTAGGGCGGCACGAGGGAGATGGCGTCGGCGCCGAGGTCGGCGTAGTACCCGGCCATCTGCAGCACGTCGCGGATGTTGGCCTCGCTGGCGCCGGCCAGGATCGGCACCCGCCCCTGGTTGACCTCGGCGATGAGCCGCACCACGTCGCGCCGCTCCTCGCTGGAGAGGCGCACGAACTCGCCCGTGCTGCCGTTCGGGTAGAGACCGTGGATGCCGGCCTCGATCAACCAGGCGATGTAGCGCTCCATCTCGCCGTAGGAGATCCGCCCCTGCTCATCGTAGATGACGATGTTGGCGGTGAAGATCCCGCTGAAGCGGCGGCTCCTCTCGGTGCCCCCAGGCGGGTCGGCGGGTGGGCCCCCCGGCCCGGGGTCGGGGGACGGCGGCACGATCTCGATCTCCCGCGCCCGCAGCAGGTCCCTGGCCGAGGGCGTGAGCTTCGAGCCCGGTGAGATCTCGACCTTCCGGTCGTCCTCTCCGAGGCGGGTCTCGAGCAACCGGGCGGTGACTACGGGATCTTCTATGCGCACCATGTCCTGGAACGCCTACCCGTGCGGGAGGCGCGTCTCCATCTCGTCATAGGGCAGGTGGATGGCGTGGGCCGCTACCAACTCCCCGTAGGGGGCGACCGTGCGCCTCGCCACCTCGAGAGCCGTGTCCACGGCCCCTGTCTCTCCGCGGACGACGCAGGCGGTCAGGAAGTAGCCCGCCTTGTAGCGGCCCTCGTAGGCCACGTCGGCGTTCTTGAGCATCTCGTCGAGGGCCTTGACAAGGCCGGCGGTGGTGCGCGTCTCCACCAGGCCCAGGGCACGGCCGGCCAGGTTGCGCGCGCCGGGGGACTCCCCGGGCCGGGCGAAACAGCACACGACCTGCGGGTCGGGGCCGCTGATCACCACCTGCCCCTCCAGCTCCGCCGTCTCCCCGGCCCGGCGGGCGCCCTCGGCAACGGCGGCGCCGACCTCGTCCAGGGATCCGGAGGCGATCGCCGCCACGCGGCCCCCGCTGCCGATCGTCAGTCTCTCCAGGTCGACACGCCCTCCCTTCACCATGCCGTCGACGGCGGCCACCGAGCCCGCGTATCCCGTGGCCTCGACGATCCCGAGAGCGGCCGCGGTGGGCGTGTCGCCCGGGGGAATGGAGGGCAGCAGGACGCCCACTTCGGCCTCCGGTTGGGGCAGCACCAGGGCGGCGTGGAACTCCCCTGCTCTCCGGGACGCCTCTTCCCCGGCCTGCACGGCCGCCTCCACCGACCCCACCGAGCCGCTGACGGCGGCATGCACCAGGCCGCCGCCGATGAAGGCCCAGCCGTGGAGCTCGACGGCGCCGGCCTTGACCATGGCGTCGGCGCCGACGGCCAGGGGGACGAGGCCCCGCGTCTCCAGGAGGCCGATGGCCTGGAGGCCGGGCCCGGGCTCGAGAGCGGCGCCGAGGTGCGGCATCGACTCGAGGGCGGCGGAGTCGGCCCCCGGTACGAGCGCCGCCGTGATCACCTCGCCGTGGGCGGCGGCCGCTTCCCGGCCCGCCTCGAGGGCGGTGCGGGCGTCGGCCGTGGCGCCTTCGACGATCACGGTCAACCAGCCGGAGCCGATGCCGTGGTGTCCCGCCAGGCGCACGGAGGCCGCCTTGTGCATCGAGTCGACGGCGGCCGCCAGGGCCGTCATGCCCCTGACCTCCAGGATGCCCAGGGCGCTCTCCATCAGCCTGCCCCGGCGGCCGGACGGAAGAGGAGGAAGGCCCGCAGCACCGACGGCAGGGGGCGGGGGATCACCGCCGATGCCATGAACCACTCGCTGCCGCCCAGGCGCTCGCGGCCGCGGTCGATGGCCTGCTCGACGGCGTCCACGGCGCCGGTGATCAGGCTGCAGACGACGCGGTTGTGCACGGTGAGGACCTTGGCCACGGCCACGTCGGCGGCCTTCACCATGGCGTCGTTCACCTCCACGTGGACGCCGTACCCCCGCGTCTCGATCAGGCCCAGGGCGCCGGCCTCGGCCTCGCCCGAGGGAAGGGGGCAGCCGACGAAACCGGCACACTCGGGCTGAGGCTGATCGAGGCAGGCGCTGACCACGTGGCCGGTGACGGCGCCTGCCGCCGCCTCGCCTTCGCGCAGGGCGGTGCCCACGTCGCCGAGGGGGCCGCGCAGGAAGAGGGTGGTGAACCCGCCGATCGACTCCCAGCCCATCAACTCGACCCGCGCCGCCTTGCAGGCCGCGTCAGCGGCGACGACGATCCCCGCGACTCCCTCGACCTCGATCATCCCCATGGCGTCGGACACGGACTCAGTCCTCCTTCAGCCGGCGCAGGATCTCGTCGGTCAGACGCTGCACGAGGGCCTCCTCCTCGCGGTCGGCCGCGGCGCGGCGATTGCAGCCGTCGCAGCCGGGGTTGGGCCGTCCCGCCGCCTCGGCCTGGTACACGGCGCACTCGGCGCAGGAGGAGGGCTCCACGAACCCGGAGCCGAACTCCTCGGTCTTGCAGCCGTACGGGCGGTCGGGGTGATCGCAGCGTCCACGGGCCAGCACTCCCCCCTCGGCGCCGGGAGGCAGCACCTCCGGGACCGCCTCCGGCGGCGCCGGACGGAACCGGCCCGGTCCGGGCGGCTCTCCCCGGGTCAGGCGCAGGCCGTGGCTGCGCAGGTAGTCCCACCCCGTGGGGGTGACCACCGCCCCGGCGGGCACCGATACCTCCTGCTGGCCGTCGTGGCGGTCGCGCAGGACCTCCGCGGTGACCACGGCCTCGGAGATGTGCAGTCGGTCCGCCACCCGTCAGAGGCCCGCCTTCGCCGGGCCCGCCGTACTCAGCATCGCGTCGGAGCCTCCACCGGCCGTTGCTTTCTCGAGAACGACTTTGGCGGCGTTGACGAGATCGACGGCGTTGCCCTCGTCCGTATCGATGTGGACCTCCAGCTTCGAACCGGCGTCGACGCGCACGACCACATCCTCGAGGGCTCCCGGCTGATCGCTGTCGACCACCAGGCGCATCCGGCCGCCGGCGGCGACGCCGTAGAACTCCGCCTCCTGGGGGTTCATGTGCACGTGGCGGGCGGCGCGAATCACGCCCTGGCCCATCTCCAGGCCGCCGGCGGGCCCCACGAGGTAGCACCCGGGAGAACCGTCGATGTCACCGCTCAGCCGCACCGGGGCGTCGATCCCGAGGAAGCGCGCGTCGGAGAAGGCGAGCTCCACCTGGCAGGCCTCGCGCAGCGGTCCGAGGACGCGCAGGTTGGAGATCATCTGCTTGCGCGGTCCGAAGATGGACACCGTCTCCTCGGCGGCGAAGGCGCCGTCCTGGTACAGGGGCTTGAGCACGGTCAGCTCCGCGCCCTGGCCGAAGAGCGTCTCCAGGGCGGCCGCGTCGAGGTGGCAGTGCCGGGCGGAGATGTTGGCGATCAGCCGGGGTCCCGGACCCGGGCGGCCGGAATCGACCGGGTGGCGAGGCAGGCGGCTCTTGAGGGCCTCGCGAACCAGCGTCTCGACCCGTGCCCTGTCGATGGTGGCGATCACCCCGCCTCAGCCGGCGCCTTCGACCACCCGACTCAGGTCCAGCCGGCGGCCGTCGGCGGTCAGTCCCTCCAGGATGGCGACGATGGCGGCGTCGGTGGGGACCGCGCCCAGCTCCGGGGCGGTGCGCGCCGAGCTGCCCATGACGACGAGGACGACCTCGCCCGGGCCGGCGCTCACCGCGTCGACGCAGACGAGCTCGCGGCCGGTGGAGTGGAGCCCGTCGGGGCGCACAGTGAGGACCTCGGCCAGCAGCAGCCTGCGGCCCGAGAGGTTGTCGAGCTTGGCGCTGGCCACGACCTGACCTTTCACCTGGGCGAGGAGCATGGCTCTATCCAATCAGGGCGAACTTGCCCGCATGGACCGCCAGCCGGGGAGAAGGCGGTAGAGGTAGGGCCGGAGGCGGTCGCTTCGTGGAAGTCGTTCGAAGTCCACGGCGGCCACTGCCTGTTCTTTGCCGCCGGTCCTGCGGGGAGTACCGGGGCTCAAGTGTCCGGATGGCATCATAAGGCAAAGACGAAATCAATGTAGGGAACACCAAGAGCAAGCGCGTCTTCTCCAAGCTCATTCCAGAAACCAAGATCGACGCTCAATCTCCGGGCAAAGAACCTCATGCCATATGCTACCAAGGGATCCGTGTCAGGCAGGATATGGTTCTCGGAAACCAGGGAGATATGTTCACTCAGGCGCATCTCTCCCCCAATCATCATCGTGGGACGATCAGCCAAGTCCCCGTCGATAAAGCCGTACCCAAGTCCTGCGCTCAGGCTGCCATCGGGTTGCCCTATGGTCGTGACGCCAAACAGGACTCCCGATGTCGGAAGATCAAGGCCCTGCAGGACAAGCACGCCCGCGGCAAGTCTATCCGGGATGATGCCTACCTTCGATCCGAAGAAGAACAGCTGATTCTCCAGATCTACCCTTGGAAAAATGGAGACGCCGGCCCCCATGGTGAAGCCATCGGCAATTCCCATGGTAAGACCAGGGAAAAAGAGGTAATAGTCAGAGAAGTAGCCCTCTCCCTGCTTGAGCATGCGTGCAGTGGGGGAAAAAAGGAGACGAGTTGGATTGGGATTCTTGAACCAGACCTTCCCATCTCGGATCGAATCGGCCGTCGCTGTCTTCATCTCCACGATCTTTGAGGCCGGAATCGCGATCGCACCTGACTCTGCACCAACTACAATTCTCTGATCTCCAAATTCCAATATGCGTCCTGAGATTGAAGTTCCGTCACTGGTCTCAATTACCCAGACCTTGCTGGAATCAGCTTCATTGGTTGCAGCATCTCCCTCCGGGGATTCGGCAGCAGGGGACGTGGTGGTCTGGCTCCCGGAGGGTGACAGAGGCCTGCCTCCCAGGCTCAGTCGTTGGATTCGCGCCAGGTCAATGCGCTGAGACCGGCCGTTGTCTGACAACAGCAGCCGCTGCGAGTTGACGGCCTGGATGACACCCCTCGCCTGGGTCAGGCGGGGCCACTGACCCGTGACCGGATCCCGGTACCCCAGCCCGTAGATGACTACGGCGGGAAGGCCCACTTCGACGGTGGTGCTGTCGATCGCGCCGGCTTCCAGAATCACCCCCGACCGCAAGGCCTCGGTTCGGTCACGGGACGAATCTGCCGGCGCATCACCGACCATGGAGAGGAGCGCACTGGCCGTGAGGATGGATCGAAGGATGGCGCTCATGCGTCCTCGGCTGCCGCCTCAGGCAAAGAGAGTAGCTCGATTGCGCACTTCTCAGGTGATGCGGAAGTAGTCCACCAGGGCGCAGCGGCGGCGGCGGGTGAAGGTGCGGGCCGTGGTCAGGCCCTCGCCGGTGGGACCGGCGATGGAGTAGGTGGAGAACCCTTCGCCGCCGACACCGAGACCAGCGTAGGAAGGTCCGTTCTTGACGAAGACGGTGGTGTCCACGGCGCGCGCCATGTTGTGCATGCTCTCCACGTTCCGTGAATGGATCACGGCCGTGTGCCGGTAGCCGTGCTCGGACTCCACGGCGGCGCGGATGCCCTCGTTCACGTCGCCCACGCGGACGATGGGCAGGAACGTCATCATCTGCTCCACCCTGACGAAGGGATGGTCGCCGCCGGTCTCGCCGATGAGCAGCCGCACCCGGTCGTCGAGATCGAGGCCGATGGCCCGGCCCAGAACGTTGGCATTGCGGCCGATGAACTCGCGCTCGGGGTGAGACTGCCCGTCCCCGCCCCGGGGGAGGGCGGCCCGGGTCAGGGCCTCCACCTGACCCGCGTCGAGCTCGACGGCGCTGTAGGCGACCATCTCCGCCTTGAGGTCATCGGCCACGTCGTCGACGACGAAGCACTGCTTCTCGCCGATGCAGAGGATGTTGTTGTCGAAAGCGGCGCCGTCGACGATGTCGCGCGCGGCCTTGCGGATGTCCGCGGTCTCGTCGACGACGACGGGGGGATTCCCGGGGCCGGCGACGATCGACTTCTTGGGGCTGGCGAGGGCGGCCCGGGCCACGGCAGCCCCGCCGGTGACGAGGATGACCCGGACCCCCCGATGGTTGAACAGCTCTCCGGCGCTCTCGATCGTCGGCTCGGCGATGCAGGAGATCAGGCTCTCCGGCCCTCCGGCGGCGGTGATGGCGTCGTTGAGCAGCTGCACGGAGTGGGCTGAAACCCCCTTGGCCCCGGGGTGGGGGTTGAAGACGACGGAGTTGCCCGCGGCGATGATGCCGATGGCGTTGTTCACCAGGGTCGGCACGGGATGGGTGGAAGGGGTGACGGCGCAGAAGACGCCGTACGGCGCCATCTCCTCAACCGTCAGGCCGTGGTCGCCCGTCCAGGAAACCGCTTCGAGATCCTCGACGCCGGGGGTGAGATCGGCCGCCAGGTGGTGCTTCTGCACCTTGTCCTCGAAGCGGCCCATGCCGGTCTCTTCGAGGGCCATGCGGGAGAACGTCTCGGCGTGATCGCGGGTCGTCTGCCGGATCGCCTCGACGATCTTGCGCCGCAGCTCCAGACTCTCGTCGACGAGGGCCTTCTGCGCCCGGGCAGCGGCGGCCACCGCCTCGTCGGCGGAACGGAACAGCCCGGCCCCGGACCCGTCCGCCGACGAGGGGGACCGGGCGGACTCCGACCCGACGACCTGCTGCACCACCTCCTCGACGATGCGGCGGACCCGCTCTTCGCTCACCTTGGACACGGTGGTCCCCGTCAGATGCCGGCGGCGCTCTTGAGCTTGTCGATGGGCCGCGGGATGACGTGCACGCTGCGCAGCTCCCCCACGGCCTGGGCCGCCTGGGCCCCGGCGTCGACGGCCGACTTCACCGAGGCCACGTCCCCTTCCACCACCACCGACACCAGGCCTCCGCCCACGCGCTTCTGCCCCGCGAAGCGGACGTCCGCCGTCTTCAGCATCGCGTCCAGCGCCTCCACCGCCGCCGCCAGACCCCGCGTCTCCACCATGCCGAGAGCACTCATGACCGTTCCTCCTCAGCCCAGATAGAGGGAAAGGACCGCTTCGGACGGACGGGCGATGACGTGGCGGGTCAGGAGCTCGCCCACTCGTTCCGCCGCCTCCGCCCCCGAGGTGACCGCCGACTGCACGCTGCCCACGTCCCCGGTGACCAGGACCGTCATGTAGCCGCCTCCGATCTCCTGCACCCGGACGACCTCCACCTCCGCCGCCTTCTCCATGGCGTCGGCGGCCTCGATGACACCCGTCGAGCCGCGGGTTTCCACCAAGCCCAGGGCGCGGACGCCGCTCACCTCCCCGCCTCCCTTCGACGGCAGGATCGCCCCCAGGTCGGAATGAGGGCGGGGAATCACGTGCACGGCGCGCACCTCCCCGACCTTCGACGCCTCCTGGGCGCCGGCGTCGACGGCCGACTTCACGGCCGCCACGTCACCGCCGCAGAAGACGGTGGCCATGCCCGAGCCCACCCGGTCCCAGCCCAGCAGCTCCACCTTCGCCGCTTTGGATATCGCGTCTCCCCCGGCGATGATGCCCGTGAGCCCCACGGTCTCCAACATGCCAAGAGCCTCTGTCATCTCTCTCCTGCCTGCTCGGAAGCGCTATCGATGTGAACCCGGTCGACTCGCCCGATGATGGCGGCGTCGGCCGGAACCCTGTCCTCGAAGGCGTTGCATGCCTCGCGGGAAACCTCGACAACCACCAGGTCTCCCTCCGCCATGGCCTGCCAACCGACGGCCACCTCGGGATCGCCCACGCCCCGCAGCTCGCCGTCCACGTCCTGCACCAGGTGCAGGCTCTTGTCGCGGTACGGCTCGACCGTCCGTGACAGAACCACCTGCCCGAGGACGCGGGCGAGCTTCACGGCGGCTCTTCGGCGCCGTCTAGGATACCCACGACGACGCTGCGCACGGGAGGGAACTCCAGGCCCGTCACCGCGCTGCCGGCGGCGCCCGAATCGGCCACCAGGACCCGGCAGCCGGGACCGGCGCCCACGGCGTCGACCGCCAGTTGCAGGGCGGCGGCGCCGTCGCCGTCGTCGACCACCAGGATCCGGCGATGGTCGAGGGCGGGATGATGCTCGGCGGCCACCACGTTGCCGATGACCCGCGCCACTCTCATGCGGCAGCCTGGACGAATCGACGGCCGCCGGAGGTCACCGAGTCGACGATGCCCACGAGAACGGCATCCACGGGCAGGTCACCCATCCCCGGGCTCTGACGGGCGGAGCTGCCTTGCACCAGGAGGACGACCTGGCCCTGGCCGGCGCCCACGGAGTCGACGCAGACCAGGTGCCTGCGAGTGGGAAGGGCTTCCTCGCCATCGACGGTGAGCAACTCCACGAGCAGCAGTCTCCGGCCCTCGAGAGTGGCGACCTTGGCCGAGGCCACCGCCTGCCCCTTGACCCGCGCCAGGACCATCTCGCTTCAGGACACGGCCGCGGGCTCGTGCAGAGCCAGGTTCCTGAGTCCCGCCCGGATGTCGTCGCCGTCGTATCCGTAGTATCCGGCGATGCGCTGCACCACGTCGTCCATCAGCACGTCCGGGCAACTGGCGCCGGAGGTGATCACCAGGCGCGCGGGCAACTCCTCCGGAAGCCACATCCCGGTCTCGACGACCTCCTTCCGGTGGATGTCGTAGTGGCGGATGCGCTCGCGGGACAGCAGGTCGGCGGCCGAACCGATCAGGTAGCTCGGCATCACCCGTTCGCAGATCTCCACCAGGTGAGAGGTGTTGGAGCTGTTGTAGCCGCCGACGATGACGGCCAGGTCCGGCTCGCTGTCGAGCAGCGCCCGGGTGGCGTTCTGGTTCCAGTTGGTGGCGTAGCACAGGGTGTCGGCCGTATCTGCAAAGTGATGGTCGAGGGCCTCGGAGCCGTAACGCTCGGCCATGGCGTCGCGGAGGATGGTGGCCACCTCCTTGGTCTCCTCGGCGAGCATCGTCGTCTGGTTGACGACGGCCACCCGCGCCAGGTCCCGCTCGGGGTCGAAGCCCTCCGACCACTTGCCCTCGAAGGCCTCGCGGAACTCGCCCACACCGGTCCGGCCGGTGACGTAGGCAGCCACCTTCAGCGCCTCTTCCCGGTCGAGGACGACAAGGGTCCTGCCGTACTGCTGGGTGTGCGAACGCGTGGCCTGCGTCTCCTCGTGGCGGTACTTGCCGTGGATGATGATCGTGTAGCCCTCGCGGGCGAGCTCCTCGCCGCGGGTCCAGACCTTGGAAACGAAGGGACAGGTGGTGTCGTAGTGCTCGCGAAACTCCTCCGACGCGGTGTCGATGCCGCTGCGCCGCAGGGATTCCTCGATCTCCCGCGTCGTCCCGAAGGCCGGTATCAGGACGACATCGTCGGAGGAGATCTCCTCTTCGGAGACGAGGCGCTCCCCGTTCTGGTCGTGCATGAAGCGGACCCCCCGGCCCTCGAGGTCGTCGTTGACCAGGGGATTGTGGATGATCTCGCTCACCAGGTTGAAGCGCTTGTCGGGATGCCGGTCCATGGCGGAGAAGGCCATGTGGATGGCCCGCTCCACGCCGTAGCAGAACCCGAAGTGGCGGGGGACGAGGACTTCGAGCTGGCCCACGGTCAGGCGGGTCGGCGCCAGCGAGCGCTTGCCCTCGTTCTCCCGGAAGTCCTTGATCCGCTGAATCACGGGGCCGGAGTAGTGATTGGGCACCCGATCGAACTGCTTGAAGGCCATGGCGCAGGAATCTATGGACCCCCCGGGGAGTGTCAAACCTATATTGGTTCCGCCAAACGATGACCCGTCCGGTTCCCTCCATCACCGCCATCGCCCTCGTCAGCGGGGGCCTCGACAGTTGCGTCGCCCTCGCCGAAGCCGTGCGCCGGACGGCCGGCGAGGTGGCGGCCCTGCACGCCCGCTACGGCCAGCTGACCGAGAGCCGCGAGCGCCGGGCCTTCCTGGAGATCGCCGATCACTACGGCCTCGCGCACCGCCGGGAGGTCGACCTGCGCTACCTGCGGGAGCTCGGCGGATCGAGCCTGACCGACCGGGGAATCCCCATCTCCGGGGCAAACCCTCGCGCCGGAGAGGTCCCGTCAACCTACGTGCCCTTCCGCAACGCCAGCCTCCTTTCGGCGGCCGTCGCCTGGGCCGAGGTTCTCGGCGCCCCGGAGATCTACTGCGGCGCCCACGCGCCCGGCTCGCCCTACCCGGATACGCAGCCCGCCTTCTTCGGCGCCTTCGGCCGTCTGGTGGAGGCGGCGACTCCGCCCTCTGTGCGGATCGGCGTGCGCACGCCCCTGCTCCATCTCGACAAGGCGGCCATCGTCCGCCGCGGCATGCAGCTGGCAGCACCGCTGGACCTCACCTGGTCCTGCTACCTCGACACCGAGTCCCCCTGCGGCGACTGCCACAGTTGCCGCCTCCGGTCCCGCGGCTTCGCCGCCGCGGGCCTTCCCGATCCCCTGGAGAGCCGATGCTGATCGGATACGTGAGTGACGAGCGCTACGTGGCCCTGCCGGACACGCTTCTGGAGTTCACCGGACCCGCGGGAGACGTGGTGCAGGCGCGGTCCGGCGCCTCCGGCGCCGTGTACGCGGATCTGCCGCCGGGCCCCTGGGAGGTGGTCCTCGCCCGCCAGGGCTACGGCAGCAAGCGCGTGAGCATCAGCGTCGTCGAGGGCCGCCCCTGTCACTTCCGGCTCCTCGCCGACGGGCTGCTGGGCTATGCCTGGCCCAAGTGGGTGCGCGGCGGCGAGCGCTCCGAGTTCCGCGTTCACAGCCACGAGGCCTACAAGCTGGAACTGTTCCGCTACGGCCGCGAGAAGGAGTTCGTGCGCACCATCGGCTGGTACGACGAGCACGGCCCCCGGGCGAACGTGCAGATCACGCCGGACGGGGACTACACGCAGACCGGGGTTCAGTGGAACCGCCACGGCTACACCAGCCCCCGCCATCCGCAGCAGGTGGCCGCACCCGAGCGCAGCGGCCTCTACTACTTCCACGCTTCCACCGAAAGGGGCCGCTTCTTCTCGTTCCCGTGGATCGTGGCGCCCGCCGCCCCCGCAGCCCCGGTGGCGGTCCTGGCCAGCAACATCACCTGGAACGCCTACAACAACTTCGGCGGCCGCAGCAACTACATCCATCCCGACCGGGTGCCGCCCGTGCCGACGGTCAACGCCCGTCTCGACCTGGACCGCTACACCGACCCCGACCACGACACCTACGGAGCCGACGACTACGTCCCCCTCTCCTTCGACCGGCCCGAGCCGGTCAACCACATCCCCCTCCAGGCGCGGCTCACCGGCCCCATCGAGGGGCGCGCGGCCTGCCACCTGGCCGAGGCCGAGTGGCGCCTCCTCGGATGGATGGAGAGGCAGGGCTTCTGCTACGACCTTTGGGCGGAGACCCAGCTCCACTACGGCCAGCTGCGGCTCGACGACTACCGGGTCCTGGTGATCAGCACCCATCCCGAGTACTGGTCGGAGGAGATGTACCGCGCCGTGAAGTCCTGGGTCTTCGAGCGCGGCGGCAAGCTCATGTACCTGGGCGGCAACGGGCTCAACTGCAGAATCGAGATGCTCGACGAAGGTACGATGAAGGCCTTCAACGGCAACGCCCGGGAGCTCGCCCGCCGCGGGGCCGAGAGCCGCTTTCACCCCCAGGTCGAGTCGGAGGCCAACCTCCTCGGTGTCGTCTACTCCGAATCGGGCATCATGACCGCGGCGCCCTACCGGGTCATCGACGCCGGCCACTGGACTCTTGCCGGCACCGGCCTCGCCGAGGGCGACCGCTTCGGCCAGGCCAGCCTGCACATGAGGATCCCCGGCGGCGCCTCTGGACACGAGACAGACAAGACCTCGCCGAGCTCACCCGCCAACGTGCACGTCGTCGCCAAGGGGATGAACCCCGACGAGGGCGGCGGCGAGATCGTCCACTTCGACACCCGCAGCGGCGGCGAGGTGTTCTCCGTGGGCTCCATCACCTGGCCCGCCTCGATCCTCGTGGACGACGCCGTCTCCCGCATTACGGCGAACGTGCTGACCCGCTTCCTCGCCTGAGGCACAACTTGCCGGCCCCGAGGGCGTGGCCTAGTTTCTCGGGGGATGCCCCATCCCGAGGACCTCCTTGAGATCTTCCCGAACCCCGAACCGGGTCGGGAGTACACGATCGACATCGACTGTCCCGAGTTCACCTCGGTCTGTCCCAGGACCGGCCAACCGGACTTCGGTACCATCCATATCACCTATGTCCCGGGCGACAGCTGCCTGGAGCTCAAGTCTCTCAAGCTCTACCTGCAGTCCTATCGCCAGCAGGGCATCTTCTACGAAGCCGTGACCAACGCCATCCTCGATCATCTCGTGGCCGCATGCGCACCCAGGCGGATGACCGTGGTCGGCGACTACAGCGCTCGCGGGGGCATCACCACCAAGGTGACCGCCGCCCACCCCTGACCGTACGGGGGCCGTGGCGCCACGGCTTCGCCATCCATCTCATCGGAGCGTATTCCCATGGCAGAATCCAGGGATGAAGAGGAGGTCGTCGCCGGCGAGGGCGAGGGCCAGCAGGGCAAGGACAAGCCCTGGTATCCTTACATCACCAAGACCCAGTTCGAGAAGTTCCTCTCCCGACTGCAGAGCAAGGTTCCCGAGGAGATCGACCGCGACTACGTGCGCGCCATCATCCGCACGCCGTCCATGATCTACCGCTTCCTCCGCGGCGTCGAGGCCATGGGCCTGATCGACGCCGAGCAGCACCCCACGGACCGGCTGAAGAGCCTGGTGCAGAAGGAGTCCCGCCGGCAGGCCATCGCCGAGGTGCTCGACGACCTCTACCCCGAGCTGCTGGGCCAGTACCGCGACAGCAACGGCGAGATGACCGACCGCGACATGGTCGCCTACTTCCGCCGCGAGACGGGGATGGGGAACGACTCGGCCAACAAGATGAAGATGTTCTTCAAGTACCTGCTCACCGAGGCCGAAGGTGGAGAGCCTGCCGCCGCCGCCGAAGAGGCTGAAGAGCCCCCCGAGGCCGAAGAGCCGAGCAAGGCCGACGCCGACAGCGCCCCGTCCCGGGAGAGCCGCGAGCCCCCGGCGCCGAGCTCCGGCAACGGGCGTCGCGGTGAGGCCCGGGCTCAGACATCCGACCGGCGGCCCCAGGGCCGGGGTGGAGACCGCGGCGACCGGGAACGCAGTGAACGCGGTGAGCGTGGAGAACGTGGGGACCGGGAGCGCGCCGAGCGGGGCGAAAGGGGAGAACGAGGAGAGCGGGAGCGAGACCGGGAACGATCGGTCAACAGCAACCGCCCCCTCACGGAGGCCCAGCGCGCCTACCTCGATACCCTCAAGTCCGTGTTGCGCGTCAACGTCGACGGCGACTGGGACGACGACATGATCCGCCTCGCCTTCGATCGGCTGGAGCGGCTGTTCGACCGCGTGCGGCGCAACTAGAGAGACAGGTCACAGAACCACCGCAGCCCCCGTCTCGTCCTGGGCGAGACGGGGGCTGCCGCTTTTTTCGGGCGTTCCTTTCCCTACTCCTCCCACACCCCCATGGCCGAGAACTTTTCTACGCGCTGATCGATGAGGTCCTGCGGTTGCAGCGGACGCAGTTCGGCCAGGGCCTCCTGGATGTGGTGCTTCAGGCTCGAGGCGACCTGGTCGTAGTCGCGGTGAGCGCCGCCGAAGGGCTCGGGCACGACCCGGTCGATGACCTTGTGCTCGATCAGGTCCGCCGCCGAGAGCCTGAGGGCCTCGGCCGCCTCCTCCTTGCGGTCGCGCGTGCGGAAGAGGATGGTGGAGCAGCTCTCGGGGACGATCACCGAGTAGACGGCGTGCTCCAGCATCAGGACGCGGTCGCCCACGGTGATGCCGATGGCCCCGCCGGAGAAGGCCTGACCGAGGATGGCCACCACGATCGGAACGGGCAGGTGGGACATCTCGTAGAGATTGCGGGCGATCGCCTCCGCCTGCCCCCGCTCCTCCGCCTCGACGCCGGGAAAGGCGCCCGACGTGTCCACCAGGGTCAGGATCGGGCGCCGGAACTTGGCCGCCATCTGCATCAGGCGCAGGGCCTTGCGGTAGCCCTCGGGATGGGGCATGCCGAAGTTGCGCATCTTGCGCTCGTCCACGTTGCGCCCGCCCTGGATGCCGACGACCATCAGCGGCTCGCCATCGAGACGGGCGGGACCGCCGACGATCGACTTGTCGTCACCGAAACAGCGGTCGCCGTGGAGCTCGACGAAGTCGGTGAGGATCCGCTCGATGTAGTCGAGGGCGTAGGGACGTTGCGGATGGCGGGAGAGCTGCACCCGCTGCCAGCGAGTGAGTCGGGAGTAGATCTCGCGGCGGAGCTTCTTGACGCGCTCCTCCAGGGAGCGGATCTCGCGGCTCAGGTCGAGGCCGTCCGTCTCGGCCTGAGCCTCCATGTCGCTGATGCGTTTCTCGAGCTCCAGGATGGGGCGCTCGAAGTCGAGATGGAAGCTGTCGTCACTCATGACCGGCGCCCGGGTTCGGGGGGAAGGCGGAGATCACTGGAGGAGACACCGATTCCCGGGATCTTCTTCACGTCAGCTTTGCCAGGGCCTCGCCGAGACGGTCCATGGCCCGGTGGAGGTTGTCCATCGAGGTGGCATAGGAGAGGCGGAAGTGCGCTTCCGTGCCGAATCCCGGGCCGGGCACGCAGGCGATGCGGGCCTCGTCGAGGAGGTAGTCGCATAAATCGGTGACGTCGGTGATCACCCGCTCCCCGGTCCCCAGCCCGAAGTAGGCGGAGACGTCGGGGTAGACGTAGAAGGCGCCCAGGGGCAGGGCGCAGGTGACGCCCTCCAGCCCGTTCAGGCGATCGACGACGAAGCGGCGGCGGCGGTCGTACTCCAGGCGCATCTCCTCCACCACCTCCTGAGGTCCCTCGAGGGCCGCCACCGACGCCTTCTGCGAGATCGAGGAGGGATGGGAGACGGTCTGACTCTGGGCCTTGTCCATCAGGCCGATGACGTCGTCGGGCCCGGCGGCGTAGCCGATCCGCCAGCCGGTCATGGCGTAGGTCTTGGAGACACCGTTGACGACGATGGTGCGCGCCTTCAGCTCCGGGCTCAGCTGAGCCGTCGACACGTGCTCCGCCCCATCGTAGACCAGCTTCTCGTAGATCTCGTCGCTGAGGACGTAGAGCCCGTGCTCGAGGGCGACCTCGCCGAGGACGGCCAGTTCCTCCCGGGAGTAGACGGCGCCGCTCGGGTTGGACGGACTGTTGATCAGGACCATCCGGGTCCTCGGCGTCAGCGCGGCGCGCAGCTTCTCCGGGGTGAGCTTGAGGCCCTCCTCGTCCCGCGTCTCGACGATCACGGGATCGGCGCCGACGAGCTTGGGCTGCTCGGTGAAGGTCACCCAGTAGGGCGTGGGGATGACCATCTCGTCGCCCGGGTTCAGCACCGCCGCCACGGCCAGGGCCAGGGAGTGCTTGGCGCCGTTGTTGACGACCACCTCCTCCGGGCCGTACTCCAGGCCGTTGTCCCTGCTGAACTTGCCGCAGACGGCGGCCTTCAGCTCGGGGATCCCGGAGGGCGGCGAGGTATACTTGGTGAACCCCTCGTCGAGGGCCTGCCTGGCGGCCTCCTTGATGTGCTCCGGGGTGTCGAAGTCCGGCTCGCCGGCGGAGAGGGCGATCACGTCGACACCCTCCCTCCGGAGGGCCGCCGCCTTGGCCGAGGTGGCCATCGTCGCCGACGGGGCGACGCGCTGGATGTAGAGGGACAAGGCTTCGTTCATGTGGTGTACTCCGCGTTGAGTCGAACGTATTCGTAGGTCAGGTCGCTGGTGAAGATCTCCGCCCGGGCCGCCCCCGCCCGCAGATCGATCTCGATGTCGATCTCCTCCGACTTCATGGCCGCACTCAGGGCCCCGGCGTCGAAGTCGATACCGGCGCCGGCGCCGTAGACCGGCCGGCCGCAGAGGGACACGGCCACCGCCTCGGGGTCGATCTCGACGCCGGCGTACCCCACGGCGCAGAGGATCCGGCCCCAGTTGGGATCGTTGCCGAAAGCGGCGGTCTTCACCAGGCTGGAGTTGGCCACGGCGAGACCGACCTGCCGCGCCTCGGACTCGCTGCGTCCGCGCAGAACGCGGACGGTGATGAGCTTGCTCGCCCCCTCTCCATCGGCGGCGATGGCCCGCGCCATCCTGCGGCAGACGTGCTCCATGGCCTCGGCCAGCCGCTCGAGAGCCTCCTCGGAGAGGCCGGGCGAGGCGTCGGCCCCGCCCATGGCGGCGCCGTTGGCCAGGGCGATCACCGTGTCGCTGGTGCTCATGTCGCCGTCGACGGTGCAGCAGTTGAAGCTGCGCCCCACGGCGCCAACCAGGAGCTGCCGCAGCCGCGCCGCGGGAACGGCGGCGTCGGTGGTGATCAGGGCGAGCATGGTGGCCATCTTCGGGGAGATCATGGCCGCTCCCTTGGCGACGGCGCCCACCGTCGCCGGCAGGCCGTCGAGGTCGACGCGGACGGCGGCGTGCTTGGCCACGGTGTCGGTGGTCATCATCGCTTCCGCCGCCTCCACCCCGCCATCCCCGGAGAGCCTCTCCACGACCCGCGGGATTCCCGCCTCGATCCGCTCCATCGGCAGCGGCACGCCGATGAGGCCCGTGGAGCAGACGAGCACGTCCGTCGCGGGCAGGCCGAGCCGCTGCCCCGTGGCCTCGCACATGCGCACCGCGTCGGCGCGGCCCCGGTCGCCGTTGCAGACGTTGGCGATGCCGCTGTTGATGATCACCGCCCGGGCGCGGCCGTCGGCCAGGTGCTCGCGGCAGACCGGGATCGGCGCCCCCTGAACGCGGTTGGTCGTGTACACCGCGGCGCCCGTGGCGGGTCCGTCGGATACGGTCAGGGACAGGTCCCGGCTCCCCGAGGGCTTGATACCGCAGGTGACGCCGGCGGCGCGGAACCCCCTCGGGGAGGTGACGCTGCCGCCCTCGATCTCGATCATCAGAGCCCCTCGCGCATGAGCTTGAAGTGCAGGCTGTCGGCCAGGGCGATCCAGCTGGCTTCGATGATGTTCTCCGAGACGCCCACGGTACCCCAGACATCGTGGCCGTCGGAGGACTCGATCAGCACGCGGACGCGGGCGGCCGTCCCGTCGCTGGAGGACATGACCCGGACCTTGTAGTCCTCCAGGTGGACGGTCTTCAGACCCGGGAACACGGCCTCCAGGGCCTTGCGCAGGGCCCGGTCGATGGCGTTCACGGGGCCGTCGCCCTCCCCCACGGTGTGGTGGACGCGCCCCTTCACCTCGACCTTGACCACCGCCTCGGCCACCTCGGGCTCCCCTTCGGCCTCCTTGCGGCTGGAGACGTGAAAGCTCAGGGGCCGGAAGCGGTCGCGGTAGAGGCCCATGCAGCGCCGCGCGAGCAGCTCGAAGGAGCCCTCGGCGGCTTCGAACTGGTAACCCTGGTGCTCCAGCCGCTTGACCTCGGTCAGCACTTCGTTGACGGCTGGATCCTTCTTGCTCAACTCGGGGAAGAAGCGCCCGAGCTTGGCCACCACGGTGCTGCCCCCCGACTGGTCCGAGACCAGGTAGCGGCGGCTGTTTCCGGTCGCCTCCGGATCCTCCTGCTCGTAACAACGGGGGTTCTTGTTCATGGCGTCGATGTGCACGCCGCCCTTGTGGGCATAGGCGCTCTCGCCGACGAAGGGCTGGCGGTGGTCGTGGGCGACGTTGGCCGTCTCGGAGAGGAAGCGCGAGAAGTCCATCAGCTGCGCCACCTTGTCGCGGCCGATGGTGGCCTGCCCCATCTTCAGCTCCAGGACGGGGATGACGGTGCACAGGTTGACGTTGCCGCAGCGCTCGCCGTAGCCGTTGAAGGTGCCCTGCACCTGCGCCGCCCCCAACTCGACGGCGGCGATGGTGTTGGCCACGGCCAGGCCGGCGTCGTTGTGGGTGTGGATTCCGAGAGGCAGGTCCACGGCGGCGGCGGCGGCCTGGTAGACGCGCGCCACATCCGCGGGCAGGGTGCCGCCGTTGGTGTCGCAGAGGACGAGGATCCGCGCCCCTCCACGCTCGGCGGCGCGCAGCGTCTCCAGGGCGTAGCCGGCGTCGGCGGCGCAGCCGTCGAAGAAGTGCTCGGCGTCGAAGGTCACCTCGCGGCCCCTGGCCACCAGGTAGGCCACCGAGTCCTCGATGAGCCTCAGGTTCTCCTCCCGCGTCGTCTTCAGCACCTCGGTGACGTGGAGGTCCCAGCTCTTGCCGAAGAGGGTGACGCTGTCGGTGCCGGCCTTGAGGAGGGTGTTGAGGGTGGCGTCTTCCGCGGCGGCGTTGGTCGGCCGCCGGGTGCTGCCGAAGGCGGTTACCCGGGCCCGCAGGTTCAGCGCCTTCACCTGCTCGAAGAAAGCGAGGTCCTTCGGGTTCGTCGGGTTCGGCCAGCCTCCCTCGATGTAGTGCACGCCGAGGTCGTCCAGCCGGTGGGCGATCTCCAGCTTGTCCTGCAGGGAATAGGTGATCCCCTCCGCCTGGGCCCCGTCCCGCAGCGTCGAGTCGTAGATCTCTACCGAGGACATGGACGGCCAGGTCAGGGAGACGCGGCGGCGACGGCCCCGGCCACCATGTCTCCCACCTCGCTCGTGGAATAGCCCATCTCGCCGGCGCCCATGCCCTTCAGTTGCCGCAGGGTCGACACGATGGCGGCCTCGAGGATACCGGCCCCCTCGTGCTCGCCCAGGGTGTCGACCATGAGCTGGCAGGCGCCGATGGCGGCCATGGGGTTGATGACGTTCCGGCCCGTGTACTTCGGCGCCGATCCGCCGATGGGCTCGAACATCGACACCCCCTCGGGATTGATGTTGCCCCCCGCGGCGATGCCCATGCCTCCCTGGATCATTGCGCCCAGGTCGGTGATGATGTCGCCGAAGATGTTGTCGGTGACGATCACGTCGAACCACTCCGGGTTCTTCACCATCCACATGCAGATGGCGTCCACGTGGGCGTAGTCGCGCCGGATGTCGCCGTAGTCGGCCTCGCCCACTTCGTGAAAGGCCCGCTCCCAGAGGTCGAAGGCGTAGGTGAGGACGTTGGTCTTGCCGCACAAGGTGAGGGTCCTGTCCTTGTTGCGGCGGCGGGTGTAGTCGAAGGCGTAGCGCAGGCAGCGCTCGACCCCCTTGCGGGTGTTGATCGACTCCTGCACGGCGATCTCGTCGGGGGTGCCCTTCTTGAAGAACCCTCCCGCGCCGGTGTAGATCCCCTCCGTGTTCTCGCGCACCACCACGAAGTCGATCTCCTCCGGCCCCTTGTCCTTGATGGGGGTCGGCACATTGGGGTAGAGCTTCACCGGCCGCAGGTTGATGTACTGGTCCAGCTCGAAACGCAGCCTCAGGAGGATCCCCTTCTCGAGTATGCCCGGCTTCACGTCGGGGTGTCCGATGGCCCCCAGATAGATGGCGTCGAACTGCCGCAGCTCGTCGACGGCGGAGTCGGGCAGGGTCTCCCCGGTCCGGAGGTAACGGTCTCCGCCGAAGTCGAAGTCGGCGCTCTCGTATGAGAATCCCACCCTCTCGGCCAGGGCAGCCAGGGCCTTCATCCCCTCGGCGACCACCTCGGGGCCGGTGCCGTCCCCTGGCAGGACGGCGATCTTGTACGATTTCACTCTGCTCTCTTTCTGTTCCGGCGGCCCGGCCAGCGCGGTCCGACGACCGTCATGCCGACGAGGGCCCACACTCTTCAGGACTCCATAGCAAAGGAGGACAGGTACGGCAGCCTCCGCGCCGTCCGTCCAATCTCGTCTCCGGCCTGCAGCAACTCTCCAAGGGCGTCCCAGGTACCGGTGACCAGCTGCTCGCGCGGCCCCTCTGGCATGGCGGCCGCCATCGACTCGCCTCCGAAGCGCGCGGCCTGCGCCCCCACGTCGACCTCCACCACCAGGGCCGGATCGTCCTCCACGGCCCCCATGAGGCGCTCCACGTCCCCTTCCGAGGCCCTGAGGCACGGGAGGCCCAGGGCGGCGCAGTTGCCGAAGAAGATCTCGGCGAAGGAGACGGCGACGAAGGCCTCGATGCCCCAGCGCATCAGGGCCTGGGGGGCGTGCTCCCGCGACGAGCCGCAGCCGAAGTTGGCGTTGGCCACGAGGATGGAGGCGCCGGCGAAGCGCGGATCGTCGAAGGGGTGGCCGGCGGCGGCGCGGTCGTCCTCGAAGGCGTGCTCCCCGAGGCCGTCGAAGGTGACGGTTCGCAGATAGCGCGCCGGGATGATGCGGTCCGTGTCGATGTCGTTGCCGCGCACCGGTACGGCGCGGCCCCTGATCAGGCGGCGGATGCTGGAGGAGGTTTCGGCCCTCGGTGTCATCTCACCCTCCGTTCAGCATGGTGCGCACGTCGGTCACCCGTCCGCTCACCGCGGCGGCGGCGACCATGGCCGGGCTCATCAGCAAAGTCCGCCCCGTGGGACTCCCCTGGCGGCCCTTGAAGTTGCGGTTGCTCGACGAGGCGCAGAGTTGCCGCCCCTCCAGCTTGTCGGGATTCATGGCCAGGCACATGGAGCAGCCCGCCTCGCGCCACTCGAAACCGGCGGCCCGGAAGACCTCGTCCAAGCCTTCGCGGCGAGCCTGCTCCCCCACCTTCTGCGAGCCGGGTACGACGAGTGCCTTCACGTCGGCGGCGGCCTTTCTGCCCTTTGCCACCTTCGCAGCCTCGCGCAGATCGGAGATGCGCGAGTTGGTGCACGAGCCGATGAAGGCCACGTCCACCGGGGTCCCGGCGATGGGCTGGCCCGCCTCGAACCCCATGTAGTCGAGAGCCTCGGCGACCGCCCCGGCGTCGGCTCCGGCATCCCCGGGGGAGGGCAGGCAGCCATCGACGCCGCAGGACTGACCCGGGTTGATGCCCCAGGTGACGGTGGGGGCGATCCCGGCGGCGTCGATCTCCACGACGTCGTCGTAACCGGCGCCGGGGCCGGAGGCGATGGAGCGCCACCAGTCGACGGCACGGTCGAAGTCGGCTCCCCGGGGCGCCTCCGGACGGCCCTGGAGATACTCGAAGGTGGTCTCGTCGGGATTGACGTAGCCGCAGCGGGCGCCGCCCTCGATGGACATGTTGCAGACCGTCATGCGCTCCTCCATCGACATGCGGTCGAGAACCCCGCCGGCGTACTCGTAGGCGTACCCGACGCCCCCCTTCACGCCCAGTGACCCGATGACATGAAGGGTCAGGTCCTTGGCGTACACCCCGGGGCCGAGGGTTCCGTCCACCGAAACGCGGCGCACCTTGGGACGGGACATGGCCAGGCACTGGGAGGCGAGCACGTCCCGCACCTGGCTGGTGCCGATGCCGAAGGCGACGGCCCCGAAGGCGCCGTGGGTGGAGGTGTGGCTGTCGCCGCAGGCGATCGTCATCCCCGGCTGGGTCAGCCCGAGCTCGGGCCCGATGACGTGGACGATGCCCCGGCGGGGATCGTCCATGCCGAAGAGGGGTATCTCGAACTCGGAGGCGTTCTCCTCCATGGCCACCATCATCCGCTCGGCGAGATCGTCGAGGAAGGGGCGGTCGCTCATGTCGGTGGGGATGATGTGGTCCACCGTGGCCCAGGTGCGCTCGGGGTGCATCACCCGCAGGCCGCGCTCACGCAGCATCTGAAAGGCCTGGGGGCTCGTGACCTCGTGGATCAGGTGCAGCCCGACGAAGAGCTGCGTCTGTCCCGATGGCAGCTCGCGGACCGTGTGGGCGTCCCAGACTTTCTCGAAGAGGTTCTTCCCCATCTCCCTCGGGTCTCCTTGCGGAAGGGCGGCGCCTCAGTGAGCGCGGTCGGGGGCCTTCTGGTCGAGCCGCACCTGCCGCCCCCGGCGCAGCTCCAGCCGGTTGATGGCGTCCACGTAGGCCCGGGCGCTGGCCTCGATGATGTCCGTCGAGGTGCCGCGTCCGGTGGTCTTCAGGTCGCCGTCGCTGACGCGCACCGTCACCTCTCCCATGGCCTGGCTGCCCCCCGTGATGGCCTGGATCGAGTACTCCTCGACCTTGGCCCGGGTGTTGGTCACCTGGTTGATCGCCTCGTACGTGGCGTCCACCGGTCCGTCGCCCCAGGCCGACTGCTGCACCCGCTCCTCGCCGTCGACGCGGATGCGCACCGTCGCCGAGGGCACCGTGCCCGTGCCGCTCACCGTGTGCAGGTACTCCAGCGCAAAGCGGCCGCCCTCGCCCTCGCGGATCTCGTCCTCGACGATGGCCATCAGATCCTCGTCGAAGACCTCCTTCTTCTTGTCCGCCAGTTCCAGGAAACGCTCGTAGATCTCGTCGAGCCGCTCGGCGTCCATCTCGTAGCCCAGCTCCTCCAGACGATGGCGCAGGGCGTGCCGGCCGGAGCGCGCCGTGAGGACGATGGAGGTCGCCTCCCAGCCCACCTCGGTGGGGTCCATGATCTCGAAGGTGTCGCGCGACTTGAGCACGCCGTCCTGGTGGATGCCGGAGCTGTGGGCGAAGGCGTTGGCCCCGACGATCGCCTTGTTGGGCGCCACCGCGATCCCCATGAGACGGCTCACCAGGCGGCTCGTGGAGAGGATCTCCCTGGCCACCACCTCCGTGCGCAGGCCGAAGTAATCCGCCCGCGTCTTCAGGGCCATCACCACCTCCTCCAGCGAGGCGTTGCCGGCGCGCTCCCCCAGGCCGTTGAGGGTGCATTCCACTTGGCGCGCCCCCGCCTGCAGGGACGCCAGGCTGTTGGAGACGGCCATGCCGAGGTCGTCGTGGCAGTGCACGCTGATCACCGCCCGGTCGATGTTCGGCACCTCGTCGCGCAGCCGCCGGATGAGACCGGCAAACTGCTCGGGCACGGTGTAGCCCACCGTGTCGGGGATGTTGATCGTCGTCGCCCCCGCCTCGATGGCGGCCTGCACGATCTCGGCCAGGTAGGAGAACTCCGCCCGCGTCGCGTCCATGGGCGAGAACTCCACGTCCTCCGCGTACCCCCTGGCCCGGGTCACCGCCTTCACCGCCATGTCGAGGACCTCCGAGGCGCTCTTGTGCATCTGCCGCGCCAGGTGCGCCTCGGAGGTGCCCACGAAGGTGTGGATGCGCGGCCTGGGGGCATCCCTCAGGGCCTCGCCGGCGCGGTCGATGTCCTTGGGGATCACCCGCGCCAGGGCGCAGATCGCCGGCCCTTCCACCTCGAGCCCGACGCGCTGCACGGCCTCGAAGTCCTCGTTGGAGGAGATCGGAAAGCCCGCCTCGATGACGTCGACCCGGAGGCGGGCGAGCTGGTGTCCGATCTCGAGCTTGTCGCGCAGGGTCAGGGACGCCCCGGGCGACTGCTCGGCGTCGCGCAGGGTCGTGTCGAAGATGATTACGCGATCCTCGGACTTGGATGGTGCCATGGCCAGTGCTCCGTCAGATGCCGGTGGGCGCGCCCTCAGGACCCGTTCCCGGGCTCCCCCAGCCAGCTCATCATGCCGCGCAGGCGGCTGCCGACCTCCTCGATCAGGTGCTCGGCGTCGCGGCGTTTCCTGGCGTTGTAGTTCGGACGGCCCACCTGGTTCTCCAGCAGCCACTCCTTGGCGAACTGCCCGTTCTGCACCTGCGCCAGGATGCGCTTCATCTCCCGCCGCGTCTCCTCGGTGACGACGCGTCCCCCGCGGGTCAGGTCGCCGAACTCGGCGGTGTCGCTGATGGAAGAGCGCATGTTGGCGATGCCGCCTTCGTAGATCAGGTCGACGATCAACTTGACCTCGTGGAGGCATTCGAAGTAGGCGACCTCAGGCTGGTACCCCGCCTCCACGAGGGTATCGAAGCCGGCCCGGATCAGCTCGGTGAGGCCGCCGCAGAGGACGACCTGCTCGCCGAAGAGGTCGGTCTCGGTCTCCTCGCGGAAGGTCGTCTGGATGACGCCGCCGCGGGTGCAGCCGATGCCCTTGGCATAGGCGAGGCCGATCTCGTGGGCGCGCCCGGTGGCGTCCTGCTCGACGGCGAGCAGACCCGGGACGCCGCCCCCCTCGCTGTACACCCGGCGCACGAGATGCCCGGGCCCCTTGGGGGCGACCATGAAGACATCGGCGTCGGCGGGCGGCACGACCTGCCCGAAGTGGATGTTGAAGCCGTGGGCGAAGGCGAGGGCGTTGCCGGCCTCCAGGTTGGGGCGGATGTCGGCCTCGTAGACGCTGCGCTGCACCTCGTCGTTGATCAGGATCATGATGATGTCGCCGGCGGCGGCGGCCTCGGCGACGGTGGCCACCTCCAGTCCCGCGCTCTCGGCCTCGGCCCGGCGGGCGCTGCCCTCGCGGAGGCCGACGACGACGCCGACGCCGCTCTCCTTCAGGTTGAGGGAGTGGGCGTGTCCCTGGCTGCCGTAACCGATGACGGCGACCGTCCTGTCGCTCAGCAGCTCGAGGTTGGCGTCGTCGTCGTAGTACATCTGCATCGCTATGCTCCTTGCCCCGGGAAGGGGCGGCGGCCGCGGCCGCCTTGTGGGGTCACCGGAGTGGGCACAACTCCGTCACCGCCCGTGAAATCGCTTCAGAGGCTCCGTCCGGCGTCTTCGATTGAGGTGCGTGAGAAGGGAAGCGGCGGAGCCTATTCGATCGGCCCGGCAAGGAGGAGGCCGGGAATCGGGCGATCGAGCGGAATGAGCGGCAGGGAACGCAGGGAGAGACGGGCCCGCGGTGTCGGGTCTCGATGTGGGCTCGGGGCGCTCGATGCGATGCTCATGGGAAGGCCGGAACCGGTATCTGGTGGAAAGCGCGCAATATAGAGGAGACCCGCAAGGATGTCAAGAATGGGCGGGTGACAGCCGCGTCCGCCCGGAGCCCGCCCCCGGGAGCGGGCCTGGCGATGCCGCGGGCAGGGTCACCCCCCGAACAGCTTCGGAAGCTGGTTGCTCAAAGTGACGATGGTGAAATAGCCGAAGAACGCGCTGGCCCACACCATCGCCAGGAAGCGCACGACGGGAGTGCGCAAGGTCCCGCCCAGGACGCGGCTGTTCATCCACAACAGCAGCAGCGAGTAGATCAGCATGACGCCGCCGTTCAGAGCGGCGCTGAGGACGAGCAGCACCAGCGGCTGCGCCAGGCCGGGCACGACCAGCCCCGCCAGCAGGATGGCGCACCCGAGCAGGATCTGGCCCCACAGGAGCAGGAAGTAGAGGCGGCTGTCGGTCCAGACCTCGCTGTCGCGCAGCCAGTTGACCTTGATGATGTCCGTCGAGATGCGGGCGCAGGCGTCGAGGAGCCCCAGCTCCGTCGTCAGCAGGATGGCGATCCCCATCCAGTGGAAAGCGTGCTGCATCCACGGCCCGTAGCGGTCGCCGATGAACCGCCCCTCGGCGCGGATGAAGCCGAAGCCCTTCTCCAGCCCGGGGGTCCCCTGGGTAGTGGCGTAGGCGATGAGGGAGAGCATCATCAGGGAGAGCACCGACAGCAGGTAGAAGTTGAGCAGGTGCTCGCGGTTGGCGGCGCCCCACCAGTCCTTCCACCGGCGCAGGTTGTCGGCGCCGTGCTCGAAGTGGGCGCCGATGCCGGCCACCGCCTCGGCGCGCCCCGTGAGGGGACTCGTCAGGCGGCCGGCGAAGCGCCCCATGGCATAGCCCTTCTCGCGCACGTAGTTGCTCTGGGCGAGGTTCATCGTGCCGCCGGCGCCGGCGAAGGCCAGGGCTCCGAGGAGCAGGGGCAGCTCCATGCCCTCGGGGATGTGACCCACGTTGGCGATGCCGCGCGCCATTTCCCCCACGTGCACCAGATCGACCACGAGGAAGGCGAGGATCAGCATGAACAGGAAGATGAACGCCACCAGGATCTTCTGAAGCCTCTCCACCGTGTTGTAGACCACGGGCCCGAGGGTCAGTGCGGCACCGATGGCCAGCAGGCTGAGGATCGAGATCAGGGTGCGCGCCTGCGCGCCTCCGCCGATCTCCCAGGTGAGCATGGTCGCCGCTCCCGCCGCCCACCCCGGCCACATCCAGGGGATGACGTTGCATACGAGGAAGACGGCGGCCCAGCCCTTCCACAGGCGGCAGAATCCGGTGATCGCCGACTCGCCCGTGGCCAGGGTCCAGCGCTCGATCTCCATGTTGATGAAGTACTGGGTGGTGACCCCCACCATGCACGCCCAGAAGGCGACGAAGCCGAAGCGGTAGGTGATGTAGGGCCAGAGGACGAACTCGCCGCTGCCGAGGGAGAGTCCGAGCAACAGGACGCTGGGGCCGAGGAGCCTGCGCCACGACGGCGCTTCGGGCAGATCCTGGTAACGAGCCGGAGGCAGCCGGTCGCTGGGGATGACCTCGTGGGGGACGGGCCGGGACCCGCTCACCGGCGGCGGCTCTCCCGGAAGGCGACCAGCGGATGCTCGCGGTTGGCCATGGGCATGGGCACCCGGGCGCCGGTGATCTGCGACTCGTAGGCCCCCAGGATCATCTCCAGGGCGGCCACGGCGCCGGCGGCGCTCGACAACGGCTCGCGGTCCTCCTCGGCGGCCTCGATCAGGTCGGCGATGGCGCGCTGGTTGCCCGAGGGCAGCTCGTCCTCGGGCAGTCCCTCCAGCGGCTGCCAGCCCTGTCCGGCGTCGGCGGGCAGGAAGACCGGATGGGGGTAGATCACCAGCTCCGAGCCGGCCCCGCCCCGCAGCGAGATCACGCCCTCGCTGCCGACGATCTCCATGCCGTAGCGCTTGTTCGAGCCGACCTGGTCCTTGCGCGAGTCGAAGAACCCGGCCACCCCCGACTCGAAGGCGAAGTACGAGTTCACGCAGTCGCCGGCCACCGGCCCCACGGGCTCGCCCGCCTCGCGCACGTCTTCCGGCGTGAGCTCCCGGCCTTCCACCGTGACCTGCGCCGACATCCAGCCCACGTCGCCGACGAAGTACCGCATCATGTTGAACAGGTGCGTCCCCAGGACGATCATGTCCTCGCCGCCGCCGCGGCGGTCCTGCTTGCCGTGGGCGTAGATCGCCTGCACCTCGCCGATGCGGCCCTCCCGCAGGATCCCCCGCAGCTGCTGGATGCGGGGCAGGTAGACGGCCTGGTGGGCGACGGCGACCTTGAGGCCCGCCTCCCGGGCCTTGCCGACGATGGCGTCGCCCTCGGCCAGGTTCCACGTCATCGGCTTCTCGCAGTAGACGTGGGCGCCCGCCTCCAGGCAGGCGGTGACCATCTCCAGGTGGCAGTCGGTCCACCGCGGGCATACGCTGACGAGGTCCGGGGACTGCTCCTGCAGCATCCTCCCGTAGTCCGCGTAGGACGCGCCGGCGCCTGTCTCCGCCTGCGCCTTCGCACGGCCCTCCTCGTCGGGGTCGGCCACGGCCACGAAGTCGACGGCCGGATGGTCCCTGTAGGCCAGGTGCAGGCCATGACCGTAGTTGCCCTGGCCGGTGCGGCCGATGGCGGCCGCTCGATAGCGTCGATTCACCAGATCCCTCCTTTGGATTCCGGACCGTCGGACATAAGCGTCCAACGGTAGTGCCAGGCGCCTTGACCCGCCAAGAGGCTCCCGCCATCTTGCCCGCGTGAGACTGAGCGTCCTCCAGGCCTACGAACGGCTCCTCCGGCACTACGGCCCCCAGGGATGGTGGCCGACCACGGCGCGCGGAGGTCTCCGCCCCCTGTACCGTCCCGGCACGGCCGGCGCCGTTCCCGCGCCGCGGCAGCAGTGGGAGATCGCCGTCGGCGCCATCCTGACGCAGAACACGACCTGGCGGAACGCTTCGGCCGCCCTGTCGGCCCTGGTCCGGAAGCGGGTCCTGAGCATCCGGCGCATGGCCGCCCTGCCCCGGCCGACCCTGGCGGCCACCATCCGCAGCGCCGGCTACTTCAACCAGAAGGCGCGCAACCTGCAGGAGCTGGCGGCCCACCTCGCGGCCGTGAGCGGCGGGCGCATCGCCCCCTTCCTCTCGCGGCCTCCCGACGAGCTGCGCGGCGAGTTGCTCTCCCGGCGTGGCGTCGGCCCCGAGACGGCGGACAGCATCCTGCTCTACGCCGCCGGCCTTCCCTTCTTCGTCATCGACGCGTACACCCGCCGCATCGGCGCGCGCCTGGCATGGGTGCCGGAGGGGATCGCCTACCACCCGCTGCAGGAGCACCTCCAGTCGCGCCTGCCGCGGGACCCCGCCCTCTACAACGAGTACCACGCCCTGCTCGTGCGCCACGCCGTCACCCACTGCAGGGCCCGCCCCCTGTGCGAGGGCTGCTGCCTCCGGGACGCCTGCCCGGCCGGCGACGCCTTCGCTTCATCCGGAGAGATATCGTGACCGCCCTGGACTGCCTCGGTGGAGAGCGCCCCCTGGCGACGGAGGAGTTCGCCCGCCGCGCCCACGCCTACGTCCTGAACCCGAACCGCAACCCGGTGAAGGAGGTCCTCGACAGGTACGGGTCGGTGGAGGAGACGCCGCCCCTGCTCGGGATCTTCAACGACGTCCCCTGGTACCAGGTCCGCGACGACGAGGTGCACGCCTGGGCGAAGGCCGGACTCTCATGGGTCGTCAACGACGCCGAGCACCTGCAGCGGGAGGGCTGGTACGGACGCCAGCAGAACGCCATGGAGGGGCGGGTGGGACTGCTCCAGGTGCAGCGTCTCCACCGCGAGGCCTTCAGCGCCCACGGCGACGTCTTCCAGCTGGGGGCGCGGGCGACGATGAAGCCGTACGGGACCACCCTCGAGGAGGCGGAGAGGTTCTTCCGCGCGGTGAACTTCCCCACGCCGGGCCAGGCCACCCGCGACGACCGCGGCGGCTATCCGGTCCGCTACGGCGACCGCAAGTTCGCCTTCACTCCCGATTCACTGCGGGGACAGGAGACCGAGACCCAGGGGTGGATCCAGTTCGAGACGGCCGAGTACATCGTCGACCGCGAGGTTCGCGACGGGGTCCTCGACCTGATGCAGGCCCAGGGCCCGAACAAGGCCTGCGGCTTTGTCGGCCCCTTCGACGCCATCCTGCGCCAGGGCGAGATCCCGGAGATCGAGGAGGCGATCGACGCCCTCTTCCGCGCGGCCTCCCGGCGGGGCCTTCACATGGGCCGCGTCGTGGGCTCCGGGTCCATGGAGGATCCCGGCGAGATCGAGGACAACATCGTCCGCGCCATGGAGAACGGCGCCCGGCTGATCTGCGTTCACCCCTTCACCAGCGACCTGGTCTTCCGCGGAGCGATGAACGTGACCGAGCCGTTCTTCAAAGCCGCCGAGCGGTGCGGCTTCTGATCCTCCGATTGCGCCCCCCGGGGATCCTCCGTATGTTCGGCGGGCCCCCCGAAGTGCAGCACCACGTTCCCTCGCAACCCCCCTCCCTCTGACAACGACGGACGAGCCGCCTGCCGCTCAGGCGCCTCCGTCGATCCCCCTCCTCGGTCCCGGCTGCCGGACCGCTTCCGCGGACGATCCGACAGCATCACGAGGCCCTCTGCTGGCGGCTTCAAGGCGAGGAGATCGGGTCCCACCGGACATCGACCGGCCCAGCCTGCCGACATCACCGGAACTCCGAGTCCAGGAGATCGGTCCCGGCCGGCGGGCGCGGATCGTCAAGAGCTCACCGCGGTCTCCCCGACCGGAACGGAGAGGGCCTGGCGCGACGGCGCCGGGCCCTCTTCGCGTACCCACCGTCCTACCGGGAGACGAACTTCGGGCGGCCGAACCCGTCGTTGACCACCAGGCTGCGCGCGGGGATGTCGGCGTGGTCGGGGATGGCGAGATCGCTCTCGAGCCGGTTCTCGAGGATCGTCCCGTCGCCGATGGTCACGTCGGACCCCAGCAGGATCCTCCCCGGCATGGCCTCTCCCGCCCGCACCGTGCCGATGACGACGGAGGCGTTGACCCGGCACCGGGGGCCGGTCTCCACGAGACCGTAGATCTCCACGCTCGGCCCGATGACCGAGTGGTCTCCCACCCGCACCGGGCCGAAGAGGTCGGCGTCGGTGCCGATGAAGACGAAGTCCCCGATCTCCGGGTGGCGCCGGTAGAGGCGCCGGGTCAGGCCGCCCAGGGTGCAGGGATAGAAGTGGCATCCGGAACCGATGACGCCCGTCTGGCCCGTGGTCAGGCCCCGGTGCGGATGGTCCAGGAAGTTGGCGTCCCCGATGCGGGTCTCGGGATGGATGTCGGCCTGGTAGTACCGCCCCCCCAGCTCCGAGATGGCCCGCGGCAGCAGGGGCACGGGATCCCGGTGCAGGCGCGGCTCTCCGTCGAGAGGGCCGCTGCGGGTCAGGGCATGGGCCACGTCGTGGTAGAACAGGACCCGCCATCCCGGGTAGGTGCTGGTGACCAGCTGCATCTGGTACCCGAAGACGCCTTCACCCGGGAGGCCGTCGAGGAACTCCTGGTAGCAGGCCTGGTCGCGCTCGGCGATGGCGGTGTCGAGGTGGGCCGCGAAATCCAGTTCCGCCAGGTCCGCCTCGCCCAGACCGCAGGCCCGGCGCAGGTAGGCGTCCCAGACGGCCGGGTCCTTCAGGGAGGCGAAGCGGTTCCACTGGGCCCGCTGCTTGAGCTCCACGAGCTCCCACAGGACCGAGTAGGCCGCCGCCAGGGCCCGGTCCTCCAGGTCCTCGCCGGCGCCCACGGCCAGGTGGGACTGGGCCACCATGGCGTACAGCTGATCGGCCACCTCGGCGATGGAAGCGCTGAAGTCGCCCACCGGATGCCCGGCTTCCAGGGCGTTGTGCGAGCCGGGAGCGACGCACTCCAGCAGGTTGCCGAGGACCGTCTCCAGGATGTCGCGGTTCACGAAGCCCCGGCCCGACCGCTGGGACAGGATGGCGGGGTTGACGCGATCGATGCGCAGGGCTGCCAGCTCCTCGGCGGAATAGCAGGCCCGCAGGCGCTCGAGGATCCTCCCCAGCAGCTCGCGCTTGCGCTTTTCGTAGCGCTGGTCGAAGAGGGTGGCCGTGCTCATGGGGCGAGTCCCGCGCCGGGGCCTCAGTCCATGTGGAACGCTTCCTCGAGGGGTGTGATGACCGGCGAGCTGTCCGGATTGCACTCCATGAGAGGCTCCATGTAGCGCCACCACTCCCGCATCAGCTCCTCCCGGGGCAATCCCTCCAGGGCCTCCGGATCGTCGATCTCGAGGCAGGCGAAGAGCGTCGTCCCGTCGCGGAAGATGGTGTAGTTGCGGATCCCCGTGTCCCGCAGCAGCCGGGCCAGGTCGGGCCAGACCTCGTCGTGGCGTCGTTTGTACTCCTCCTCGTTCCCCGCCTTGAGCTGCATCCTGAACCCCACACGAGCCATGAACACGCCTCCCTCGATCGGTGGATCGGCCCTGCGCAAGGGTACTCCGTTGCGCCCTCCCCGGCAATCTCTATCTTGTGGTTTTTTCACGGACTTGAGTGCGTTTTCCCCATCGCCGGAAGGTCGGCATGCACCCCTTCGAGGACCTCCAGGTACCCCGGGACGGAATCGGTCTCCACTGGTTCGGCCAGAGCAGCTTCGGCCTGCGCCATCCCGACGGCAGCATCCTGCAGACCGACCCGTACTATCCCCGGCACCGCCCGGCCGAACAGTTCGTCCACGCCCGGCCGCCCCTGATGGAGGAGTCCCTGCGGACCGACTGGGTCCTGCTGACCCACGACCACGGGGACCACACCTGCATGGAGAGCATCGACCGCATCCGCGGCGCCTTCCCCGAGGTCCGCTTCGCCGGCCCCCCGGAGAGCTGCGAACGACTGGGCCGGGGAGGCGTCTCCCCCGACCGGATCACGGAACTGACCGCCGGGGTCTCCGCCGACCTCGGGCCCTTCATCGCCCACGCCGTTTGGGCCAAGCCGCCCGGTGGCGATCCGGCCGCCGGCATCGAGCCCCCCGACGTGCAGCACCTCGGCTACGTGGTCGACGCCGGCGCCATGCGCCTCTATCTGTCGGGTGATCCGATCAACAACCTCGCCGACAACGAGGAGCTCCTGGCCCCGATCCGGGAGCTGGAGCCCCACGTCGGCCTGATGACCACCCACCCGACGGAGGGCGAGTTCCCCTTCTTCGAGGGCTGCGCCCGCGTCGCCGGCGCCCTCGGTCTGGGCGTCGCCGTGCCCGCCCACTACGGCTGCTTCGTCTCCCGCGACTACGACCCGCACGAATGGGCCGGCCACCTGCCCGACGGCATCGACCCCCTGATCATCCCCTACAACCAGAGTTGCGTCCTCAGCCTATGACCCTCGCGGCGAGGGACCCGGGCTGCGACCGACCGTCTAACCGCCGGCCGACCACAGCGCCCGCAGGCGGGGCAGCAGGACCTCCGTCTCCCGGTCGTGCACCTCTCCCTGCCAGCGGTCGTTGATCTCGGGGATGCTGCGCTCCCTGGAGGCCTCCAGCACCTCTGGCAGGTCCAGCTGGTGCCAGATGGCGGTGAGCAGGCCGTCCTCGCGCAGGTGGATCTCGCGGAAGCCCAGGGGAAAGCCGATGAGGCAGGCCGTGTCGACGATCAGGAAGTCCCGGTACATGCGGATGCGGTTCAGGTGCCGGTGGCCGGTGAAGACGGCGACCACCGCCGGCTGCCTGGAGACCGTCTCGATGAGCCGCTCCGCTTCCTTGACGAGGCCTTGATTCGGGTCTACCGGAGGAGCGAAGCCGGGGAGCACCCACGGGTGAAGGACCAGGATGAGGGCGCAGCCGTCGGCCAGCGCCGCACGGCCGGCGGCGGCCAGCGCCGTGTCGTGGTCCTCGGTCCACTCACCCGGGCCCACCATCATGGGGCTCTCCTGGTAGATGTTGGCCAGGGCCAGCCGCAGCCCCGGGGCGGCGTCGACGACATCGAGCAGCTCGGGGAGATGGATCTGCTCGGCCAGGGGGGCGAAGGTGCCGGTGCCGGCATCGCAGTCGTGGTTCCCCGGGACGCAGTACAGGGGCGCCCGGAGCCTCTCGAAGGCGGCTGCCACGTCGTCGACCGACTGCAGGTACAGCTCCCACGGCAGCTCGAAGGCCGATCCGCCGCAGAGCAGGTCGCCCCCGTGAACGATGAACTCGGGCCGCGAGGCGTTGATCTGCTCCACCATCGCCTCGAGGACGTCCCTCCCCTTGGTGAGCATCTTCGGCGGTCCGAAGTCCTTCTCCGGCCGGGGGTGGTAGTGGCTGTCGGTGACGAATACGAAACGAACGGTCATGCCCTCTCCTCCTTGCGGACCGGTTCCGAGGGGAGCTCCGACCGGGGGCGGCTTGCGCAAGCCCTCTCCCGGGGGCTCACCACGGACGGAACTCGGCCATGCGCCCGAAGCCTGCGAAACCGGGCGCGCCCACGTACTGCACCGCGGTCCGGCTGAGGCTGTCGGCGTGGGGGATGTGGATGTGGCCGCAGAAGGCGGCCACCAGGTTCTCCGCCCCGGCCAGGGTCTCGACGAAGGCGTCCGTCGCCAGGGGGTCCCACCACTCCACCTCCGGGTGCCACTCGGGATCGGCCATCAGGTTGTGGCCCACCGAGGCGATGGAGGCATCACGGAGGGTGGGCAGGCTGATGGGGATGTGGTAGAGCAGCACCGTGGGCCGCTGCTTGCCGAGGCATTCCCGGACGAAGGCGAGCTGCTCCTCGTCGACCCGGAAGGTGGAGTTGTCGACGCAGACGAACTCGATCCCTCCCACCTCGCGGCTGCAGTGCGAAGGACTCCCCTTGTGCAGCGGCTCGAGTCGGTCCCACCAGGCCTCGCGCAACAGGCCGTCCTCGTTCTCCACGCCCGGCAGGAGCCAGTCGTGGTTGCCGGAGGTGAAGAGCCAGGGGGTCTCGATCCCGCGGAGCACTCCGGTCACGAACTCGATGCTGGAGGGGGTGGGGAAATTGATGATGTCCCCCGTGAGGGCGATGAGATCGACGTCGCTGGCCGCGACCCGCTCGATGGTCTGGCGGAAGATCACCTCCCTGGCGTGCGCCATGGTCGAGATGCGGTCCACACGGGCCGGGTTCGGCCCCTTCTCCTGCTCGGGGACGGCCACGTGGGCGTCGGTGCAGTGGTACATGGTCACCGGCTCCCGGATCCCTTCCAGGCGGATGCGAGCGGTGTCGTCAAGCCAGGTATGGGTCACACGCAAGGGTTTCCTCCTGCTCTCTGAAGGTGGAGTGAGGTGACGGCTCCCCGAGCGGGTGCTCTCCGGGTGGAGCGCTCCCACCGGGGCCGGGGCCGCCTCATCGGTCCTCCTGCACCACGCGAAGGACCTGGTCGGCGGCCACGCCGGAGATGCGCTGCGTCGAGCCGTCGGGCCACCGGACCTCCACGTCGGCCCGGGACGACTGGTTCAGACCGAAGTGAAGGCGCGGATCGTGACTGGACAGGTAACTGCTGCCCGACTGCCGTTCCTTGATCTGGCTGCGCCCGTCGGCCGTAACCGTCACCCGGGCACCCAGGGCATCGGGGTGGCGCGCCCCCACGAGCTCGACGAAGAGCCAGCGGCGCCGGTTGCCGCCGTCGTTCCTCAGCAGCCGGGGGGAGGAGGAGACCGTGGTCACCAGGAGGTCGACGTCGCCGTCGTTGTCGTAGTCCCCGGCGGCCGTGCCGCGCCCGACGTTGGGCTCGATGAACTGCGGTCCCAACTCCGCCGAGACATCGGTGAAGCGGAGGCCGCCGTCGTTGCGGAACATCTGGTTCGGCTGGCGGTACCTCTGGCGCGGGTCGGCCTCCTGGACCCGGTGGACGACGTGGCCGTTGGCGACGAACAGGTCGAGGTCGGCGTCGTTGTCGAAGTCGATGAGCTTCGTGCCGAACCCCAGGGGCAGCTTCGACGGCCCGTCCAGTCCGGCCTCGTCGGAGACGATGCCGAAACGGCCCTGGCCCTCGTTGCGGTACAGGGTGTTCGTCTCGCCGGCGAAGTTGGTGACGAAGAGATCCTGGTCGCCGTCGTTGTCGTAGTCCCCGAAGTCGACGCCCATGCCGGCTTCGGGGTGGCCGAACTCGTTGTAGCGGGTGCCGCTGGTCAGTCCGACCTCGGCGAAGGTGCCGCGGCGGTTGTCGTAGAGGAAGTTCATGGTGCCGTCGTTGGCCACATAGATGTCGGTGTCCCCGTCCAGGTCGTAGTCGGAGAAGGCAACCCCCAGGCCGCGGCCCTCCAGGATGATGCCGGCGGGGCGGGTCACATCGGTGAAGCGGTCGCCGTCGTTGCGGTAGAGGAGATCGCCGATCGGCTCGTAGACCGCGGGCTCGCAGTAGGAACGATTGCCCGTCCCGTCGCCGCAGGGGACGTTGATCTCCAGGGTGAAGCGGACGTAGTTGGCGACGAAGAGGTCGATGTCCCCGTCCAGGTCGTAGTCGAGGAAGCCGGGGCTGCTGCCCCAGCGCGGATCCCCCAGGCCCGACTCGCCGGTGACGTCGGCGAACCGCCCGCTCCCCTCGTTCCGGAGCAGGACGTTGGGCCCGAAGTTGGCCACGAACAGATCCTGGTCGCCGTCCCCGTCGTAGTCGGCCGCCGCCACCCCCTGTCCATACCCGGGATCCCCGGCACCCGAGCCGGCGGTCACGTCCGAGAAGGTGCCGCCGCCCTGGTTGCGGAAGAGCCGGTTCACCGGCGGTGTTCCGGGGGGCCTGCCGGTCAGGTCGGTGCCGTTGACCAGGTAGATGTCCTGCCAGCCATCGCCGTCGGCGTCGAAGAAGGCGGCGCCGGCGCCGTAGGTCTCCGGGTAGTAGAACTCCCCGGAGAATCCGTTGAAGTGGATGAAGTCGATCCCGGAGGCGTCGGCGACATCCGGGAACCGGGGGAACCCCTGGGGGCCCTGCGACGGACCGCCGCAGGCAAGGGTGCCCAGCACCACGAGGAGAGCCGGGAGGGGAGTCCGCGACATGGAGCCGGAACGGTCCGCCGCCCTACCGGAGGGGCGACAGCAGCGTCACCACCAGCAGGGCCAGGCCGATCCATCCGAGCAGGACCTGGAGGTTGGCCAGGAAGCGGAGCACGCCGGTGGGGCGCCAGTCGGGGTGGCAGCCGCGCACGAAGGCCTGCAGGCTGAAGAGGATGCAGTCGACCAGGGAGGGCCTTGCGCTGCCGGAGACCGGCGCCAGCCCCCCTCGCCCGAGGCGATACAGGAGACCGAAGAGAAGGACGGCGGAGACCGCGGCGCCGGCGAAGCGGCCGGGGTCGGTGCCGTAGCGGGTACTCCGGCCGAACAGTTCCAGGCCCCAGCGCGCCGGGTCCGTCCAGCCGAGATGCCGGCGGCGCAGGTCCATCCACTCGACGAGGCAGGCCTCGGCGTCGCGGAACCTGCCCTGGCGGCGCAACTGGGCCCCCAGGTCGGCGTAGACCGGCTCGAGGTCGTCCAGCGACCCCGGATCGGCCGCGGCCAGCCGGCCGCGCAGCTCGGACCAGCGGAAGCGCAACTCGTCCCAGCGCGCTTCCTGCAGATAGAGGATGGCGCTGTCGCCGAAGGTGACCTGAGCGGGATCCGTCGCCAGAAAGGTGACCGTCGAGCTTCGGATCCGGCGCAGGTCAAGCCCCTTCTGGATCCTCCCGGCGAGGTTCAGCTCCCCGGAGAAGGTGCCCCCGCGGAAGTCCGCGTCCTTGCGGAAATAGGCGCCGGCGAAGCCAATGTCCTCCCTGGCCCTGATTCCACTGAAGACCGCGGGGTCAGCGAAGATGAAGTCCGCGAAGGAGGCCGGGCCGTCGAAGCGGGCGTGGTCGAAGGAGACCTGGCGCTCGGCGCGGGCCTTGTCGAAGCGGGCGGTCCCGGCGAAGACCGCCTCCCAGAACAGGATGCGGCCCCAGAAACGGGCCCCGGCGAAGGAGACGTCCGACCACTCCGTCTCCTTGAAGGAGGCGACGTCGCCGAAGACTGCGCTGCGGAAGTCCGCGGGGCCGCCGAACCGGGCGCCCTCGAAGTAGGCGCCGCTGCGGAACCGGACCCGTTGGAAGATGCTCTCCCCCTCGAAGCGAGTCTCGATGAAGGAGCCGACCCCCAGGAACCCGCCATCCGTGAAGTCGGCCCGGGCGAGGAAGGCCGCCCCTTTGAGGTTGGCCTGGCGTTCGACGCGGGTGGCGCCGAAGGCGGCGGGTCCGTGGAAACGCGCCCCCTGAAGGGACACCCCCCCCTCGAAGGCGGATCCCTGCACCCGCACCGGGGCCAGGAAGACGACGCGCGGCAGGAAGGCCTCCCCCGTGAAGCGCACGTCCTCCAGGTCGAGGGGGCGGCGCACGGTATCGAGCCCGGCCGACGACGCGTCGAGGGAGCCGGCGACCAGGGCATGACGCAGCCGGAACGGGGTGCCGGAGTCGCGACCCAGTTCGGCCAGAAGGTCCGCCGCCGACAGCCGCGTGCGAGCCTCGTCGGTCGGCGGGGTGCCCGCCGCCTCCTGGGACGCCGCCGGGACCGGCCAGGGGAGGCCGAGACAGAGGATGGCCGGAAGGAGCCTCGAGAATCCCCGTGGCGAAAGCCCGCCGGGGCGGGTGAGATGTCCCTCTATGGGGGCAGGCAAGTGGCAGTCCGGGTCTGAACGGCAATCCGGAAGTGCTTCCGGCTTCGACAGAGATTCGACATAGGGCCATCTCGACGCAACCGTTGCCCCCCGCCCTCCCATGCCGTTAATTTCGCCGTTCGGGACTGACCTTATATATGGTAGGTGGGAGGGCTTCTGGAAGATGGTCGGTGTCCCTTTTGCGGACCCGGTTCGTTGTCCTAACTTACGCCCGCCCCGCCATAGCGGGCTGAAGCGAAGCTCATGAGACCTCTTGCCTACTGCGCCAGCGCCGTCCTCGCCCTCACCACGGCAGCCTCCGCCGAGGTCATCATTATGGGCGGCCCCGGCAGTCCCTGGGAGGAGGGCGGAGGCGGGATCCAGGCGCAGGTGATCCGCGGCGAGTCCGTGGAGAGCACGAACACCCCGGGCGGCGTCATCGACTTCTCGGTCGAGGGCTACGACAACTGGATCTTTGCCCAGCGCGTCGACCCGGACCTGAACATCGCGGTTGGTTCCCCCGGGCGCGGCGGCGCGCTCACCACTCCCACCCACCGGGCGATCCGCAACGACCTCACCAGGATCATCGACAACAACGGCGAGACGGGGCTGGATCTCCGGGAAACCCCGGTTCTGGGTCTGATCGTCGACCTGGATCTCGGCGCCCGCTTCGGCGTCAATCGCTTCCGCTTCTTCCCCCGCAACGCCGCTGCGGAGATGCCGGCCCCCGACTTTCCCTTCCAGAACGACTTCCTGCGCGGCTTCGAGGTCTTCCTCAACGACGGCACACCCGAGTCGACGAGCCAGGGAAGACCGATCCTGACGAGCGTGGCCGTGGAGGGGCAGAACGAGGAACCGGTGGTCGACATCCGCATCCCGGCGCAGTATGTCCGTCTCGTCCGCCTCAAGTCGCTCACCTCGGTCGGATTCGACCTGGCCGAGTTCCAGATCTTCGGGACCGGTTTCGTCCCCGAGGCGGCCTACATCTCCAACATCATCGACTTCGGCGCGCCGACCCTGCTCGGCAATCTCCGCTGGGTCCAGGAAAAAGTGGGAGACGAGGCCTTCTCGCGGATCAGGGTGCGCACGCGCTCGGGGATCGACCCCCAGCCACTGATCTTCAACAAGATCCGTCCCGCCGAGGACATCTTCCGCATCGCCGGCCAGTTCTCCCCGCGAGAATCCCACGTGCCCTGGAAGTTCGCCGACAAGGTCGACGACCCCGACCTCAAGGCGCTCGTCGAGAACGTCCTGGACAACATCGACGTCGACCTCCGCGACGCCACCCAGACCTTTGACGAACTGGCCCTCGAGCAGCGCGAAGAGCTCAGCCTGACCGAGGCGGACTACAGGGCCCTGCCCACGAAGGACAGGGGCGCGATCCGCCACGACGTGACCGGCTGGAGCGAGTGGTCATCGGTCTATCCTCCCGAGGCCGTGGTCACGGCCGACGGGCTCGAGGTGGAAGGGCTCGGCGTCCCGATCGTCTCTCCCAGTCCGCGGCGGTACTTCCAGGTTTCGATCGAATTCTTCAGCGATGACTTCGAATCGGCCATCGGCGTCGGCGGACTCGCCTTCGACGTGCTCACCCGGCCCTTCTCCGAGGCCCTCGTCGGGGAGATCCGGCCGCGAAGGGCGGAACTCGCCGAGAAGACCCTGTTCACCTACGCGGTCCGCACCCGCTTCGAGCCGGGCCGCGACCGGGGCTTTGACCGGTTGAAGATCCAGACACCCTTGCGCGTGGAGGAGGTGGGATCGGTGGAGATCCGGTGGGCCGACGGCAGCGTGGAGTCGGCGGACTTCACCGGCATGCCCCTGTCGGACTCGGACCTGCCCGTGGCCCGGGGGGACTTCTCCATACTCGATGTAGAGGAGAAATCCTTCACCGTGGGGTTCCCCGCCGTAGCCGAGGATGGGGCCGAGCTGCGCGTCACCTTCGACAACGCCGTGCTCCGCTTCGGCACCACCTTCTCCGGTCAGGCCCTGAGCTCGGAGACCGGCGACCTGTTGGGGCAGCACCTTCTCCCCGGCAACGCCGCCGATCTGGGGGCGGGCGATGGGGACACCCTCCCGCTGGGCTCGCAGGTGGCGGGCAACCTGGCCGTGCACGTGGGGATCACAGACGACCTCCTCGTCAACGTCAAGGCCGCGCCGGCAGTGATCACACCCAACGCAGACGGGGCCAACGACCAGACCTCGATCGGCTACGACCTGACCACCATCGGCGCGCCGACGCGGGTGGAGGTTGTCCTTCACGACCTGTCCGGCCGGCCGATCCGCCGTCTGTACTCCGGGGATGACGTGAGCGGACGCTTCGCCCTCCCCTGGGACGGCCGTGATGACGCCGGCCGGATCGTGCCGCCGGGAAACTACGTCTTCAGCGTGACGGTTGACGCGAAGACGGGACAGGCGCGGGCCTTCGGCACCGTCGCCGTGACCTACTAGGAGGAGCGAGCTTGAGGGCAATCAGGCTTCTCGCCGTCACCGCCGCGCTGCTGTCCGGCGCCCCGGTGCTCGGCCAGCAGGACTACGGAACGCGGCTCGGCCTCCAGCGCGGGGGGGAGGTGAGCTTCGCGCCCCAGGGCTCCGGGGTGCTCTTCGGGGCCCTCGATCCTGCGATCAAGAAGTGGTACATCCCGCAGGAGCTGTACAACTATTACGGCTGGCGCCAGTGGGAGTACACCAACTACGCCCGGGAGCCCTACGAGCGCTACGTGGGAACGAACCGGGAAGGCGACTACTTCTACGACGTCTACGGCAACTTCACCACCCACGGCTGGCTCATCTACGACTGGCGGCAGTTCCAGCCCCAGTCCGAGGGCAGCGGCATCTTCCAGGCCACCCGCTTCAACTCCTGGTTCAACGCGGTCACCGTCAGCGGCGACTCCCAGGGGCAGTACTCCTACTCCATCACCGTGGGAGACCGCATCCGCACCACCCTGACTCCGATGACCTTCTCCAAGCCCGGGTTCAACGGTGTGCAGATCGATTTCTCCTCCGACAAGTACCACGCCACGGTCCTGTCGTCGCGCATCAGCGAACCGATCCAGGGCTCCTCCCAGGGCCTGGCGGGTGTCACCGCGCCGACGCGGCGGACGAATCTCACCTCCCTCTTCGGAGGCCGCGCCACCTTCCAGGTGGGCGACTTCATCCTCCTGGGCGCCACCCTGGTGAACGCCACCAACGGCAACACCGTCCTGGACATGTTCGACGGCGACCCCGTGGCCGGCAACCTGACCTCCGGGCAGAGCACGGCCCCCCTCTCGGCGATCGCCGTCGTCCTGAGCGACGACTCGCCCGAGGACGGCGAGGGAGGCGCCGCCCTCTTCAGCCACGATGTGCGCATCACGGCGAGGAACTTCGACACGGGGGCGGAGACGGTCTACACCCTGAGCGACGTGGTGCGCCCCGGCAGCCAGTGGCCCATCGTCTTCGGCGGCGCCCCGGGCTCCGGCTTCCTCGCCGCCGACGGCGAGGAGCGCATCATCCTCAACTACGACTTCAACGACCCGGCCTTCGCCCCGCCCGCGGGAGTCGATCCCACGACGATCGTCAAGGTCGAGTTCGACTACGTCCTGGCCAATGACTACAAGGTCGAGTTGTGGTCCGACCGGCAGAGTTCCCGCCAGGGCATTCCCCAGGCGCCGCTCACCTCGGAGGTCATCGACGAGGCCCGGCCCGCCCTGCTCACCCTGCGCCGGGCCGAGGGCAACGTGGCCGACCTGACGAACCTGCAGCGCATCCGCTTCGACTACGGGCTGCCCACGGCCAACCTCGTGGGCGGCTTCACCATGGAGGGGACCGGTCTCTTCGGCCTGGACTTCTACGCGGAGTGGGACCGCAACAAGCGCTACACCCAGTATCCGAATGCCGAGGTATTCAATCTGCGGGAGCAGCACAAGATCGCGTCGGAGTCGTCCGACGCCTGGTACGTCAACCTGTCGCGGGAAGAGTACCCCTGGTTCGCCTTCGGCGAAGCCTATTCCATCGACGGCGCCTACTCGACCACGGCCTACCTGGTCAACAACGAAGGCAACACCGTCTACGACGACTCCCAGCTCTATCTCTACGAGTTCGTCGACGACAACGACGACCAGGACCGCTCCCCGGACTGGATCCGCTTCGACTCGTCCAGGGACCGGGCCATCTACCCGGGGTGGGACCAGAACAACGACTTCATCTCCGACTTCAACCAGAACGACAACGCCTCCGCGAACAACACCATCCCCGACTACGACGAGCCCTTCCTCCGCTATCGCGTCGATCGTCCCGAGTTCCTCTTCGGCATCGACCTGAACAACAACGACTGGATCGACCGCTTCGAGGACGACGACCTGCCCGACTATCCGTACAAGCCCGACCGGCGGGGCTACAACGCCTTTGCCGGCTACCACCTGACCCCGTGGGCACGGCTGTCCCTGGGCCGCACCGACGAGGATTCTCCCTCCTCCGACGCGGCGAACCAGACGAACTACGCCCTCTTCACCGTCGACTGGCAGCAGGCGGGCCTCGGCCGTCTGCGCCTCTTCGACATGCTCAAGCTGGCCCGTGACACGATCCCCGACGACCGCCGCGAGCCCACCCCCCATGTCCTGGCCCTCACCGTCCAGCCACTGGTGCGGGACACGCTGCCCGCCCAGGACACCTGGGTGAACTCGGCATACGGCGAGTTCACCTTCGAGGGCGTCCCCCGGCTCCAGATGGTGCACAAGCTGAAGTGGGAGACCTACCGGCAGAACAAGGAGAGCCCGCGCGACAGCGACGGCCGGCGCCTGCGGAGCGACACCGACCTCTTCGGTCTCATCAACAAGGCCGACTACACCCTCGGCCTGGGACGGTTCGACCTGCAGCCTCGGATCAAGAACGAGTACCTGAGACGCGAGGCCTTCGCCCAGCTGGAGCCACGCCGGGAGGAGTGGACCCTCACCCTGCAACTCATCGGACGCCTGCCCGTCATGCGTCACACCGTCATCGAGTCCGGCCTGGAGCAGCTCTGGTTCAGCGACCTGGTGCCGGACGAGGATGCCCTCCTCGCCGAGGCCCTTCAGCAGGAGACGGGCGACTGGCGCTCGACCAACCTCGCCTTCCAGCTGTCGACAACCTCCGACTACCTCGGATACAAGCTCACGACCCAGGTCGGCTTGCGCCTGGGGCGCATTCTCACCGAGCAGGTCGTCGAGGAGGACGATCGACCGGGTTCCTTCATTCTCGAGAACCGAGGAAGCACCGAGACGACGACCTTCATCACCGTCTACGCCGGACTCGAGAGATGAGACACCCGCTCCTGCCGGCGGCTGCATTCGCCCTTGTCACTTCCCTGGTTGGATGCGGCTCCGATCCAGATGAGCCCGTCCTGGCCACCGTCGCTGGAGATCCGATCACCCTCTCCGAGCTTCGCGCCTTCGCCGAGCGCATCCCGGAGGGCATGCAGGAAGGCGAGTCGCCCTACGAGAGGAGCCGCCAGCTTCTGGAGAGCCTGGTCGACAAGGAGTTGTTGCTGAGGGCCGCGCTGGACACCGGGCTCGAGTCGGACGCCGAGGTGCAGGACGATCTGGAGCAGTTCGAGCGCAGGTACCTGCGCAAGCTGCACTATCGCGATTACATCGCCCGGCGAGTGACGATCACCCCGGAGGAAGTGGAGGCGCACCATCGCGCCACCGGGCGCCACCGGGCCTTGCGGCTGGGCGCCATCATGCTGCATGAGGAGACCCTGGCGGACTCGATTCATGCCCTCCTGAAGGCTGGAGCCGACTTCAAGGCCTTGGCGAGAGAGCACTCGGTCCACGAGCCGACGGCCCCGAAAGGGGGAGACTTCGGCACCTATCTGGTTCGGGACCAGATGCCCCCGGAGGCCGGCAAGGTTGCCCCCTACCTCCAGGTGGGAGCCTTCACCGAGCCCTTGCTCGAGCTCCTGCGCCGCGAGGGGCGGTTCTACGTGATTTACATGGTTCTCGACGAGGTGCCCTCCCCCTTGAGCGTTTCCGAGGGAGTTGTCGTCGAGGAGGTGGCCCGGCGCAAGCGCGACGAGCGCATGCTTGAGTACCTCGACTCCCTGCGGACCGTCTACCCCGTTCGGGTGCGCGGTGCCACGGTGCGCCTGGTGGCGGAGCGGATCTCCGAAGCCGGGGAGGCCGGTCCCGACCTGAGCGACTCGGAGGTCGGGGAGGTGATCGCTACCTACGGCGACCGGGAGGTCTCGGTCAGCGGCTTCTTCGAGATGGCGCGCCGGGCAAAGGCGAAAGTCGGAGGGGCCGACAGCCTCGCCATCGCGCAACTGCTGAGCGACCGGATCCTCTCCGAGCTGTTCATCGAGGCCGAGATCGAGGCCTCCGGGCTGCGGGAGGACGCCGGTCTCCGGAAGGCCGTGGACCTCAAGCGCCAGGAGGTGCTCGTCACCGCCCTGCGGCGCCGCGAGGTGACCCGGCACGTCCGCGCCTCCGACGAGGAGGCCCGCCGGTTCTACGACGAGAATCCGGACCAGTTCACCCGGCCGGAGTACACGTCCATCGTCGAGATCGTCGTCGCCTCCGACACCATGGCCATGCGTCTCCGGCGGGAGCTGGAGGCCGGCGCCGACGCCGAGGCCCTGGCGGCGGAGCACACCCTGCGCCCGGGGGCCGCCCATCACAACGGCCGGCTCAACGTCAGTGTCTTCACCCAGAGCTTCTTCCCTGTCCTGGCCGAGAAGCTTGCCGGGGTGGAGGTCGGCGCCGTGGGAGGTCCCTTCGAGGTAGCCATGGGGCATTCCGTCTTCAAGGTGCTGGAGCGGGAAGCCTACAAGGACCCCTACAACGATGAGTCGAAGCGCCGCGCCAAGGCCTACGTGCGCATAGACAAGGCGGCACGGGGGTACTCGCAGTACGTCCGCGGGCTGCGCGAGGAATATCCCGTGCAGATCTTCGAGGACCGGCTTCGGAGGGTCGAGGGATGAGGATCAACGCCATGGATGGAGCCCGGCGGAACGGACCCGGCAGAGGTCTCCTCGTCCTCCTCCTCCTGGCGGGCACCTCGGTTGCCGCCGGCGCCCAGCTCGACTACGGCCACCTCCTCGGAGAGCAGGAGCGGGGCCCCCCCCAGTACGGCGTCACCGGGCCGAGGGTGCTCATGGAAACCCTCGACCCGACGATCAAGCGATGGTACCTGCCGCAGGAGCTCTTCCGAGAGTACGGCCGGCGCCAGTGGTCGTACACGAACTACGCGCGCCAGCCCTACGTGCCGTACGTGGGTCATGAGCAGGAGGGCCAGTATTTCTACGACTACTACGGCAACCTCGTCACCCAGGGGTGGCTGGTCTACGACTGGCGCCAGACCCAGGCCCGGACCCTCGACAGCAGCAGAATCACCAAGCTCGCGCGCTACGACAGCTGGTTCCACCGCCTCATCATCTCCTCCGATGCGACAGGCGACAACAGCTACTCCCTGACCGTGGGCGACGAGATCTTCGCCAGCCTGACGCCGATGACCTTCCGCAAGGCCGGCTTCAGCGGCGTCATGACCGACTTCGCCTCCAGCCGCCTTCGCGCCACGGGGCTCTTCGCCCGCCCCTCCCACCCGGTGGTGCTGATCTTCGGAGGAATCGCCTCCGTCCCCCAGAGCAACTACACCAACCTGACGGCCGCGCGCCTCGAGACGGATGTCACCGACTTCCTGACCCTCGGGGCGACCTTCGTCAACGCTCACAACGCGGCAGGCATCCGTGACTCCTTCCAGGGCAACCCCTTCAGAGGGGCCCTGACCACGGGACAACTGAGCAGCCGCGTGAACCTGCTCCTCGTGCGGCTGCGGGACGACTCGCCCGAAGACGGCGAGGGCGGGCCCATCCTCTTCGACTCCGACCTGGAGATCACCACCTCCCTGTGGCACGAGGTCGACGTCGAGGGCGGGACCCGGCGCGTCCTCCGGGACACGACGATCAGCGGCCGGAGCATCGGCTTCTACCCCGCCATCGAGGGCGGAGAGGTGCGGGACGGGTTCCGCCGGGCCGACGGCCAGCACAGCATTACCATGCACTACACCCTGGCCCCGGAGGAGGGGGAATCCGAGGCCGGGACTCTCCGGCTGCTACTGCAGAGGGCCCTTCAACTGAGCCTGGACGAGGCGGACGAGGCCGTCACCCGGATCAGGAACGTGCGCTTCCGCCTGCGCCTGGCCAACGACTACGCCATCGAGGTCGCCTCCGACCGCCAGGCCAACCGGCACGACATCCCCCAGTTCCTCGAGGTGGCGCGGGCGGCGGGCAACGTGAAGAACCAGTTGAACCCGGAGGAGGTCGTCTTCGACTACGGCCTGCCCACGGCGACACAGGTCGCCGGCCTGACCACGGAGATCCGCGACCTGGCGGGCTTCGACTTCTACGGCGAGTTCAACGTCAGCACGAGTGTCCGCCAGTATCCCAGCACCCTCCTCGAGAAGCACGACAGCTTCTCGGGCATCGTCGGCGACGAGCACGCCCTCGGCTTCCAGGTGAACCTCTCGAAGAAGGCCGGACCGTTGCGGCTCCTCTTCGAGGGCTTCGGCATGGACGACGCCTACTCCACGAGCATCAAGCCGGTCTCCACCCGGGGAGTCGTGGACTACTCGCCCGAGGCAACCGAGGGGATCTACGACTTCGTCGACGACAACGACGACCAGGACCGGCACCCCGATCAGGCTCGGAGGTTCCACGGTGGACTGATCCGGCCCCTTGGGACGTCGGTCAGGGGCTTCCTGGAGACCCCGTTGGGTGTCGCCGACCCGGCCGTGTTCCCGGGCTACGACGAGAACGGCGACCTCATCTCCGATTTCAACCAGAACAGCAACGGCGACCAGGACAACTACTTCCCCGACTACGAGGAGCCCTTCCTGCGCCACAGGAGCGACCGTCCGGAGTTTCTTTTCGGAATAGACCTCGACAACAACGGCGTGGCCGAGCGCTTCGAGAACGACGATCTCCCCGACTACCCCTACAAGAAGGGCCACTGGGGTTACAACGCCCACGGCACCCTTCGCGTCAACCCCGACCTCGAGCTCACGGCAGGCTACCTGCGCCAGAACCTGCGCAACGCCGACCGCTCCAACCACACTCCGTACGGCCTCGTCGAGTTGGTGCGGGACCATCCGAGATGGGGACGGCTGCAGCTCTTCGACATGGTCAAGCTCGCCCGGGACACGATCGCCGACCCCATCAACTTGTGGATGATGCCCAGTCTCGACTACGGAGCCGCCGGCCAGTCGGTGGGCGTCAGCATTCCCCGGCCCGACCCGCTGGCGGCCGAGGACACCTGGATCAACAGCTTCGCCGCCGACTGGAGCTACGCGAGCCCACGGGGCTGGTCGATGCGGCACCGGGTCAAGTGGGACTGGTGGCGGCAGCGGAACTCGGAGCCCACCTTCGCCGTCGACGAGGAGGGCGCCGCCCTGCTGGACGAGGAAGGAGAGCCCGTGGTGCTCTTCGACCCCCTCGGACCTTCGGCCCGCAACGGCCGGGAAACCTCCGGCTTCACCGGCTTCATCAACAAGGCGGACCTGCTCTTCCACATGGGGCGGCTGTCCCTGTCGCCGCGGATCAAGAGCGAATGGCGCAACGAGGCGCCCTTCTCCCGGGACGAGGAGCGGCGCCGATCCTGGGACGGCATCGCCTCCCTGCTTGTGCGCATGCCTTTCATGGCACACACCCACCTCGAGTTCGGACTGGAGGGGCGCAACTTCGCCGAGTTGCGGGCCGACGAAGACGAGCTTTCGCCCAGCACCCTGACCGGGGACTTCCGCGGCGTGGTGTACGCCGTTCAGTTGACCAATCGCCGGCCTTTCAAGAGCTACCTCGCCACCACCCAGGTCGGACTCCGCTTCGACCGGCGTTCCCTGGAGGTCGTCGAGGGAGACCGCGAGCAGCGCACGGCGGGGCTGGCCTTTGTCACTGTATTCATGGGTCTCTAAGGACGGGATCATGACCAGGACGGGACGTACCATCGCGCAGGCCCTGACCCTGCTGCTGGGCCTGGGCACCGCCGCCCAGGGGCTGACCATCTACCGCATCGGGGGCTCGACTCTGCCTCCGCCCGAGTTGCCCGAGGGGGCCGACTTCGTGCAACTGGACTGGCAGGCCGCCGTGGACAGCGATCACGGCGCCATCGATCTGCTGCACGGGCTCGAGCCCGACGCCCTGGAGCCGGACAAGCTGGACCCGGCGGTAAACCTGGCCCCCATCTTCGAGGAGATCGGCGGGAGCATCTTCAACTACGCTACGCACGGCTTCGTGGCCGGGTACAAGGCAGACGACGTCCTCTTTGACGGCGATCCCGAGACCGTGCTTCTCGGGGACGGCCACTGGGGCGGAGCCCACCACTACCCCTTCCTGGAACTCGTCTTTGATTTCCCGGGCACCTTCACCATCGCGCGGATCGTGATGTATCCGCGCGAGCGATACCTGTCGAGCCGCTTCGTGCAGTGGTTCCGCATCGGGTTCAACGACGCCAAACGCAGCCGAAGGGGCGGCCCGGTCATCCGCGCCCGCAACTGGGAGTTCGAGATCGTCTACGAGGACGTCGAGAACTCCCGGGGGCACATCGAGCTGACCGCCCTGCCCGAGTACCCGGTAAAGGAGCTGCTCGTCTCGCTGGCCGAGAACACGCAGGGCATCTGGGAAATGGCCGAGATCGAGGTCTACGGCCGGGGCTACACGCCCGAGGCGGCCTACGTGAGCCAGGTCATCGACCTCGGGGGCCCCTCCGCCCTGGGGGACCTCAGTTGGTCCGCCGAGGTCGACCCCGGAGCCGATCTGAAGTTGCGCATGCGGGCCGGGGACGATTTGGGTCCCAACCTCTACTGGCGTTACACCTTCCGCGGCAGTGGGTCCACCAGCCGGTTGGACGAGCAAGGCCAGCCCCTGACAAAGGACGGATACGAGAGCCTGGACAGGCGGGAACGGGCCGGGACCACGCCGGACACCGAGAGCTGGGACGGTTGGAGCACGCCCCTCGACCACTCCGAAGGGACCGTGCCCTTCCGGGCCTCACGGCCCCGCCAGTTTCTCCAGGTGCGCGCCGATTTCAACTCCACCGTCGACGCCGGCTCCCGCCTCCAGTACCTGCAGTTCGCGGTCTCCCAGCCGCCGGCGGCCACCGTGGTCCTCGGGGAGATCACCCCGACCATGGCCTCCGTCGACGAGGTGACGCCCTTCACCTACCTGATGACGCCTGTCATGCGCTCCGGGAACTACGGGTTCGACCGCATCCTCATCGACACGCCCACCACCGTGGCCGGCATCGATGGCGTGCGCTTCAACGGCCAGCCCGTGGCCTACGAGGTCCTGCGCCTCGACGAATCGGGCTTCGAGATCGCCGTCCCCCGGGTCGACGAGAGCCGCGACGGCGAGCTCATCGAGATCGACTTCCGCTCCCGGATCTTCCGCTTCGGCACCGTGTTCTCCGGCCGGGTCATGGACAGTCAGCGCCCCGAGGAGGTGGCGCAGGTGGTCTCCCCCGGCGAGGCGGACCCGATCGTCGACAGCAACACCCTGAGCGTCGGCCTGGACGAGGTGGGCCGGCGGACGGTCAATGCCCTCACCCTCGAGCCGCCGGTCTTCAGCCCCAACGGAGACGGCATCAACGACCGGATGAGTCTCGAGTACGAGCTGGTGAACGTGGAGGGTGACGCCGAGGTGGCCGTCGTCCTCTACGATCTGCGGGGCTCACCCTTGGAGGAGGTCTTCCGCGGGCCGGCCGGCAGCGGCCGGTTCCGCGCCGAGTGGGACGGCCGCGATGCCGGGGGACGCCTCCTCGGTCCGGGGATCTACATCCTGCGGATCGAGGTCGAGTCGGACCTCGGAATCAGGTCCAGGGAAAGGGTCGTCTCCCTTGTCTACTAGATGCCCAGATAGCTGACAGGAGGTCCGCACATGACACGGATCATCAGCTTCTACACCGCCCTTCTGGTCCTGGCTGCCGCCACCGGCCTGACGGCCCAGGGCCGGGCGTACCGGATCGCCGGCGACGAGCTCGTCGTCGACCGCCGCAGCCTCTGGCAGAACTGGAGCTTTCCCGAGGAAACCCTCGAACTCTCCCCCTCGGGGGAGGTGCGGCCCCTCGCCCTGCGCAAGGACATCGCCGCCGTCCCCGAGATCGTCCGCTTTCTGCGCCTCCATCCACCGCCGAACCTCAAGCACAAGGAGCCCGAGGAGATCACCCTCGCCGACGCCGTGCAGGCCGGCTCCAACCCCCGTGACGCGGTCAACGTCCTCGACGGGGACCCGACGACATACTGGCAGCCCGACCTGACCGACATCCCACCCGTCGAGCTCGGCGCGCGGTGGTGGCTCATGGTCGACCTGGGACGGAACGTCATCGCCAAGAGGCTGGTGGTCCGGTTCGCGGAGGAGGGGTTGGGCGACCCGTTCCTTCAGTTCGACGTCCTCGTCTCCAACGGCGAGCGTTCGCCGTCCGCCGCCGCTTCGAAACACCCGCTCTTCGCGACGGTGTACCGAACGTTGAGGCCCAACAAGGACGTGCGGGTGCTGGATCTCACCTTCGAGGACGTATACACCGATTCCATCGTCGGCGAGGCGCCGCTGGCCGCCATCCTGCCGCCATCCACCGTCGACCGTGACCACAGCGTGCAGGCCCCCAGGGAGCTCGCGGGCGCCTCGCTGCGATACGTCATGGTGGTCGTCCGTGACAGCGACTTCGACCGTGGCAGGCTGGTCAGCCCCGAGGCCTACGCCGCCCTGCCCGAGGACGACAAGGGCGCCGTCGTCCACCACAAGCTGCAGCGGGACGGCCGGCTCACCGAGTTGAGCGAGGCCGACTACCTGCGTCTGCCCGCCGGACAGCAGGGAGAGATCCTCCACTACCGCAAGGAGCGGCCCCGCCTGGCCGACATCGAGGTGTGGACCGAGGGGGACAACGTCCTGCCCGCCATCTACAAGCGCGGCGGGGAAATCAGCGGCAACGCGAACCTGAACTACGGCAGGCTGGTGGACGGCTTCGTGGGCTCCTTCACCGAGGTCAACTTGGGCAACGAAGGGTACATCCTCTTCGACCTGGGGGCCACCTTCTGGCTCGACGCCTACCGGCTGATGTACGGCGGGGTCACGAACCGCGAGAGAAGGAGCTTCAACTCCTACGATCTCGAGGCCTCCGACGGATCCCTGAACCCCGACGGCACCCTGAAGTTCAAGACCGTGGCCCGCCGCATACAGAAGTTTATGCGCAAGGACTTCGAGGTTCACGACTTCGACCTCGTGAAGACCCGGTTCTTCCGCCTCGTCTTCGAGCTGGGCTTCACCGCCGAGCAACCTCACACCGCCGCGCCAGGGGAGATCTACCTCTACGGCCGCGGATACATCGCCGAGGTCCGCATGGAGTCGGGCCTGGTCGAGCTCGGAGCCCGGCGCAACCTTCTGAGCATGTCCTGGGAGGCGGACACCCCGCCGGGGACCAGGATCTCGATCCAGACCCGCGCCGGCAACGAGCTGCGGGAGGTCCTCCACTACTACAAGGCCGACGGCACGGAGATCAGCGAGAAGGCCTACAACAATCCGTCCCTGCTGCCCTCCTTGAAGGGCGACATCGTCGCCGAGATGGTAGAAGGAGACGACTGGAGCGGCTGGAGCCAGCCCTACGAGGACGCCTCGGGAAGTCCCTTCCTCTCTCCCTCCCCGAGGGAGTTCCTCAACATCGCCGCGACCCTGGTTTCGGACGACCCCGATCTGCACCCCACGCTTCGCTCCCTCCGGCTGCGCTTCAGCAACCCCGTCGCCCAGGGGCTCCGGGCGGAGGTGACCCCCACCCGGGTCGACTCGCTGGGGGTGCAGCGGGACTTCTCCCTGTTCCTGCGGCCCGAGTTCGACAATCGGGACCCGGGCTTCGACGAGCTGCTGCTCAGGACGCCTCCCGACATGTCCCTGGAGTTCGCCGGTCTCTACGCCGGGTCGGCCGAGGAGTTCGACGGCGGGGGCGGTACCCTGGTGGAGGACATGGAGCTCATGCCGACCGGTCCCGACAGCCTGCGCCTCTCCTTCCCCATCGTGCGGCCCCGTGGGATCGAGGTGTTGCGCCTCGACTTCCGAACCGCCCTGTTCACCACCGGCGCCCAGTTGCAGGCCGCGGTCAAGCGGACCCGGGACGGCGAGGACGCCTGGCAGCGGGTTGATCCCGGAGACGCCCTCGCCAGCGTCGACAGCGACGCGATCACCCTCATCGGCGAGGCCACCGGCGGAGGCCTGCTCACCGGTGTGGACCTGAGTTCCCCGGTGATCACGCCCAACGGCGACGGGATCAACGACGAGGCCCGATTCTCGCTCAGCGTCGTCCGCGTCGCCGACGGAAGCCCCGTGGACCTGCGGATCCACGACCTCGGCGGCCGGCTCCTTCGCCGGATCGTCGAGCACGGATCCTCGAGCGCCGGCCTCTATGAGATCACTTGGGACGGCCTGGACGACAATGGGCTCGTCGTGCCACCGGGGATCTACCTCGCGCGCCTCCGGGTCGACACCGACGACGGCGGGCGCAGGCTGAGTGGCAACGAGGTGGTGCGGACCCTGGCCGTGTCCTACTGAAGCCAAAAGTGGTTGATTTCCAGGGATTTTCTTAGTAACGTTCGTAGGCCCACCGTCGATCACCCACGACCGAGGGTATCCCCCCGGTCCTTCACCCTTTCCATCATGCGATTGGAGTCATGACCATGAGAAAGACCCTCACCATGGCGGTCCTGCTGCTGGGCGTCGGCTCGGCGCAGGCCCACCTGCCCCCGGGCAATGTCCTAGGGGTCTGGCAGTGGCCTTCGAATGCCCTGCCCACCTTGGACGGCGACATCAGCGAGTGGGAGGTCATCCCGGATTACCTGTGGCTCAATCCGGCCACCTCCCTGGACAACGATGGCAACCCCCTGTTCACCGGCGTCCATGGCAACGACAAGGGCATGTCCGGCCCCGAGGGTGACGCCTCCGACCTCACCATCCGCGTCGCCGTCGCCTGGAACGACGAGTTCGACCGCATGTACTTCGCCCAGGAGCGCTTCGACGACGTGTACGACCGCGACGTGGCGGAGCCGCCCGGCGAGTGCGGCGGCGACGACAGCATCGAGATCCATGTCGACGCCGACCACACCGGTGGTGTCATGGTCACCGGCGACGAGGAGACGCAAGCCAGGTCGGCCCAGATTGCCCACTGGCGCTGGCCGCCGATCGGGGAAGGGAATAACGCCTGGAGCTGGATGTGGGTGAGCGCCGCCACCTGGCACGACAAGGAGCCCTATGCCTGCTGCCCCACCGCCTTCGACATCGACGGTGGGCACGGCGACACCGATGTGACGCTGGTCTCCGAGTGGTGGACCGTCTACTTCAACAACTTGGTTCACCTGTCGCCCGAGGAGAGCGTGGTCGCCCCCCTTTCGGAGGGCCAGATCATCGGCATGACCTTCGCCCTTTGCGACATCGACGGGGCCGCCCAAGACGGCCCCAATACGGTCTGGGTGTCGGGCGGTGAAGGCGCGGCGAGGTATTACGCTGACAGCGATGTCCTCGGCGACTGGGTCCTGTTGGAGAACATGATGACGGCCGTCGAGTCCAATAGCTGGGGTCAGGTCAAGGCCAGCCTCCAGCAGTAGAGCGGCTGTACCAGCGCCGCTGGTCAACGGTTTCCAGGGAGGCAGGCCCCCGCGGCCTGCCTCCCTTTTCTTGCCTCGGCAGGAATGCGTTGATTCTGGGGGGTTTTGGTGGTACTATACCCGCAACCGCTCAGGATCGAGGTATCCGGCCCCGATCGATCACCCTCCCATCATGCGATTGGAGACAGGACCATGAGAAAATCCCTCACCATGGCGGCTCTGCTGCTGGCCTTCGGCTCGGCGCAAGCCCACGTGCCCCCAGGCACCGTCCTCGGGGTCTGGCAGTGGCCTTCGCATGCCCTGCCCGTCATGGACGGCGACATCAGCGAGTGGGAGGTCATACCCGAATACCTCTGGCTCACCATGTCCACCCTGGACAACGACGGCAACGCCCTGTTCCACGCCGTGGCGGGCGATCACAAGGGCATGGACGGCACCGATAATGACGCCGCAGACCTCACCATCCGCATGGCCGTCGCCTGGAACGACGAGTACGACCGCATGTACTTCGCCCAGGATCGCTTCGACGACACGTGGGACCGCGACGTGGCGGAGCCGCCCGGCGCGTGCGGCGGCGACGACAGCATCGAGATCCACGTTGACGCCGACCACAGCGGTGGCCTCATGGTCACCGGCGACGAAGAGACGCAAGCCAGGTCTGCCCAGATTGCCCACTGGCGCTGGCCGCCCATCGGAGAAGGGAACAACGCCTGGAGTTGGATGTGGGTGAGCGCCGCCACCTGGCACGACAAGCCGCCCTATGCCTGCTGCCCCGACTCCTACGACTTGGACGGTGAGCACGGCGGCACCGATGTGAGTCTGATCTCCGAGTGGTGGTCCGTCTACTTCAACAACCTGGTTCACCTGTCGCCCGAGGAGAGCGTGGTCGCCCCCTTGTCGGAGAACCAGATCATTGGAATGGGGATCGCCTTCTGCGACATCGACGGGACCTCCAACGAGTCGGGCCACAATTCGGTCTGGCGGTCGGGCGGTCCCGGTGGCGCGAGGTGGTACGCCGACAGCGACGTCGTCAGCGACTGGCTCCTGCTGCCGGTGGATCCAGCTTTGGCCACCGCCGTCGAGTCCAACAGCTGGGGCCAAGTCAAGGCCAGCCTGGAGCAGTAAGAGCGGCTGCACCCAACGCCGCTGGTAACCGTTCCAGGGAGGCAGGCCGCCGCGGCCTGCCTCCCTTTCTCTTGCCCCAGGATCTGACGACCGCCCCGGAGGGGATCGACTCGATGGACAGCAAGGGACCCGCCCCCGCCAAGACCGCCGACGAGAGCTCGGCTCCAGCCGCGCTCTGGCGGCGGGGAGCGGACCTGTGGGACGTCAAGGGCCACGTGGAGCGCCCGGCGAAGCGGATCCCCGTGGTCGAGGAGGTCGATGTCCTCGTCGCCGGCGGCGGCATCACCGGGATCATCGCCGCCCTGGCCGCGGGTCGGCTGGGCGCCCGGACCCTGGTGGTGGAACCCTTCGGCAGCCTGGGCGGCAACATGGGCCCCGGCATGTTCGCCGGCGGATCCCTGCACCTGGCCCTGAAGAACCCCGAAGCCTTCCCCGACGGCCTCGGCGGCATTCCCCAGGAGTTCAACGAACGGGTTGTTCACCACGAGGAGCGGCGGGTCGGCTCCGACTACCTGCGCGACAGCAAGACCGTGCCCTACGTGGCCACGCGGATGCTCGAGGAAGCGGGGGTGGAGATCCTCCTCTTCAGCGCCGTGGTCGACGTGATGAAGGAGGAGGACCGGCTCACCGGCATTTTCGTGGAGAACAAGTCGGGCACCCTGGCCATCCGCTCCCGCGTCGCCGTGGACTGCACGGGTACGGCAGACGTGGCCGACCGCGCCGGGGCCCCCGTGGTCGAGCTGGAGGAGAATCCCTCCATGGGCGTCTACTTCGGCATCATGGGGGTCGACGCCGAGCAGTGGGAGCGGGCCCGGGACGGACGCCCCGCCCTCACGGCGGAGGACGAGGCCTGGCTGGAGGAGCACCAGGTGCCGCCGCAGCTCATGCCCTGGGCGCGCCAGGCCTGGGAGGCGGGGGACTTTCGGATCGTCCAGGTCGTGGACGGCTTCGCCACCCTCGAGATCACCCTCATGGAGCCCAAGGGGGATCCGCCGTCGGTCAACTGCCGGACCCGCGTCAACGGACGGTTCCATCCCGGTGACGGTCTCGCCCTCTCCCGCATACAGCGGCAGCAGTGGTGCTTCATCTACGAGTTCGTCGAGTTCATGAACCGCTACGTCCCGGGTTACGAGGACGCCTACCTCTACGTCGTCTCCCCGTACTTCCAGGCCCGGGGGGGCAAGAGCATCGAGAGCGAGCGCGCCCTCACCGTGGAGGATGTGGCCGCCGGGGCCCGCTTCGACGACGTGATCTACACCTACTACGACGACAAGCGCTTCGTGGAGGGCGGAGTCGACGTCCCCTACCGCATGCTCATCCCCAGGGGAGTGGACGGCCTGATCGCCTCCGGGCGCAGCGCCATGAAGCGCGGACCCCAGTTCCGCCAGCGCTACAGCGCCCAGCAGATGGGTCAGGTAGCCGGTACGGCGGCGGCCCTGGCCGCCCGCGAGGGCGTCTCCCCCCGCGACCTGGACGTGCGGCTCCTGCAGCAAACGCTGCTGGCGGCGCGGCACCACATCGCGCCGCCGGAGCGGCTGCGGCAACTGGGCCTCACCCCGCCGGACCCCGCGCAGGAGGGTTGACTTGAGCGGCGAGCCGGGAGAGCGCTTCTCCTTCATCCAGATCACCGACTGCCACCTTCTGGACACGCCGGACAGCCTGCTGCGGGGACTCTGTCTGCACTTCACCCTGCAGCGGGTGCTGCAGCACATCGCCCGCCACGAGGCCGATGGTGCGGACTTCATCCTGGGCACCGGCGACTACGTGAGCTTCCCCCTGGACCGGCCCTACCAGTGCTTCGCCGGCGCCATCCACCTGCGCCCCACAGCCCCCTTCCCCGGCCCGCAGCGACTGGGCTTTCCGGGCATGGAGGGGATGCCCATCTACTTCGTCCCCGGCAACCACGACCAGAACGGGCCCTTCCTCCGCCACCTCTTCCCCGGGTCGCCGACTCCCGATTCCCTCGACTTCGCCTTCACCCACAAGGGCGTCCGCTTCCTCTGCCTCGACACGCCGAGGTTCGTCAACCGCCCCATCCCGCCGCCTCGGCGGGACCGCATGCCCGACTCCTCCATGCGGCTGCTGGAAGAGGAGTGTGGCCGGCTGCCGCGGGAGACGCCCATCATCGTCGTCATGCACCTGCCCGCCGCCCCGGTGGCGGAGATGCCCTGGGTGGAGGAGGAGATGCCCGAGGACATGGACCGGGTGTGGGAGCTCCTCCACGGCCGCAGGGTGCTGGCCCTCCTGCACGGCCACATCCACGCCACCAAGGAGCGCGAGGTGGAGGGCGTGCCCGTCCTCGGTCTGCGCTCCACGGGCAACCAGTGGGCCGACGGGGACGTGCAGGTCCTGGTCCCCACTACCCTGGCTCCCCACTTCCGCGTCGTCACCGTAGATGACGGGCGCCTGAGCCACCGCAACGTCGAGGTGGACACGACCTGGGGCAACGTCGGCCTGCAGCCCGGCCTGCCCCTGACGGAGCGCGCCTTCCTCGAAGAGGGAGGCCCCGCCGTGCGCCACCTCATCCACGGCGATCCCGCCACCAGGGAGTGGTGATGGAGATCCGCTCCGGCTACCGGGAGGTGGAGCCCCTGGACGTGAGCTGCGTCGAGCAGATGCTCGTGGACGACCACGTCGTCGAGGACGCCTGGGAGCTCCGCCGTCACCTCCATCCCCCTCTGCGCCACCCCGCGGGCCCCGTGCTCCTGGCCGACCGCCCCTGGGAGGACGGCATCCGCACCTGCAACGTGCTGCGAGACGAGGGGGCGGGCCTCTACCACATGCTCTACCAGTCGGTCAACGTGGAGGCCTACCAGCGCTACATGAACTACGGGGGCCTCGACCCCCATCCCTGGGACCGCGCCGCCCACGGCACGCCGAAGTACGTCTGCTACGCCCGCAGCACGGACGGGCTCAACTGGGAGAAGCCGGCCCTCGAAGAGTTCCCCTGGCGGGACCACCCCCGGACCAACGTCGTCTTCCCGGGCGCCAGCCGGGCCCAGTCGCCGGAGGTCGTGTGGAACCCCGACCGCGGCGACGAGGAGCGCCGCCTGGTGATGCTCTACCGGGACACGATCGGCTACCCGGGCCCCGGCCAGCAGGATGGGCGTTGTCTCGCCTATTCCCCCGACGGAATCCGCTGGACGCCGGACGAGTCCAACCCCGTGACCCGCGGCGGCAGCGACGGCCAGAACCCGGTCTGCTGGGACCCGCAGACGGAGCGGTGGTTCTGCTTCTGCCGGCCCAAGGTGATGGCCGTCGACGCGGCGGCCACGCCGCGCCCCTCGCGGGGCAACACCCGCCGGCGCATGGCGGTCATGACCAGTCCGGACCTGCGCCGATGGTCCTTTCCGCGCGCCGCCATCGTGCCCGACGAGCTCGACATCAGCACCTTCTGCGTCGAGGGATCGGCGGCGGCCTTCAAGTGGGGCAGCCACTTCTTCTCCTTCGTGCCGATCTCCGACCACTACGGCTCGGGCCGCTGGCGGACCCAGCTGGCCTTCAGCGCCGACGGCTACCGCTGGAGCCGCCTGCCGGACCGCCCCTGCTGGCTCGAGCCCGGTCCGGAGGGGAGCTGGGACGAGCACGCCGCCGTGCCCGCCTGTCCGCCGGTAGACTTGGGCGACAACTGGCTCATTTACTACATCGGGCAGCGCCAGCCGCCGCTGCGCCACGCCCACTCCTTCTCGCTCACCGCCGTGGGCGCCGCCGTCGTCCCCAGGGGGCGCCTCATCGGCCGCTTCGCCGGCGACGACGACGGCTTCCTCCTCACGCGGGAGCTGCTGGTGGGAGGACGCCACCTGGAGATCCACTGCGAGCGCGTCATCGACCGGGACGGGCGGCCGCCCTGCGAGATCCGGGTCGGGCTGGCGCGCCGGTCGGGGGCCGCCGGCGACCACCGCGACGCCGGCTACCACGAGGGCTTCGCCTTGGAGGACTGCCTGCCCATGGGGATGACCAGCTCTGCCCTGCGGGTGCGCTGGCGAGGCGGCGACGACCTCGGGGCTCTCGTGGGCAAGCCCGCCTTCCTGCGCTTCCACCTGCGCAACGCCGGGCTCTACAGCTTCCGCTTCACCGACGGCTGAGCGCGCCCGCCGCGCGGGATGGACCCCGTCCGCTGCCGCCCCGGGGGAGTCCCGCCTAGCCGTAGAAGATGATGTTGCCCACCATGCCGGTGAAGTGGTCGATGATGAGGTAGATCCCGCCCGGGACCACGAAGCCGAGGATGATGCCGAGGAAGAAGGGCCGGGTGCGCAGGTAGAGGCGCACGCCGCCGTAGCGCAGGACGATGACCTTCACCAGCCAGGCGAGGAACATGTTGAACCACAGGTGGTCCAGGATCCACACCGGCCCTACGACGTAGCCGATGGGGTGCAGGGGCCACCACAGGAAGACCGCCCGCGCCAGCATGAGGCCGCCCATGATGAGGCTTCCCGCGCCGATGTGGAGCCAGGTCAGCAACTGCGGCCCCGTGGGAGTCCGGATCATGCGCTCGGCGAAGTCGTAGCCGCCGCCGTAGGGCCGGTAGAGATTGATCGCCCCCGACGCGTGGCCCAGCTCCATGATCGTCCACACCGCCCCGAAGAAGGCGATGGCCACGGCCGCCACCATGACCCAGAACAGGGGCCGCTTGGAGGAGGGCTTCATGTCGTCGCTGAGGCGCAGCGACTGGGCCGCCGAGGTCATGACGAAGTTGCGGCCCTCCGACCACCAGATGCAGAGGCCGAGGATCACCATGCTCGGCTCTCCCAGCCTCGCCGAGCCGATGAGGGAGGCCATGATCCCCGCCGGGACCACCGGAGGCGCGCCGTCGGAGAGCCCGCCCTCGGCAACGATGCGGGAGTAGCCCACGAGCAGCACCCCCACGAGGAAGATGAGGGCGACCCCGTAGATGACGGGCAACCCGGCGAGGGCCAGCCAGCCGACCATGACCAGGCAGCCCGTCACCAGGATGATGACGGCGGCCCGGTAGGAGAGGATCTCGTCGCTGTCGTCGACGCCGGGATCGCCGTAGAGGGCCTTGCGGAAGACGGCCTTCAGGTGAGTCCGCCCCATCCACAGGCCTCCGAAGAACAGGGCCAGCATGCCGCCCATGGCTTGGTAGGCGAGGATCAGGTTGGGGACGGCGTGGCCCACGTCCTCGGTGGCCACCATGCCCGTCTCGGTGATCCCGATGCCGAGGCGGGCGAAGACACCCCGGGCCACGAAGGAGAGGAGGTTGAAGAACCAGATGCTGAAGGCGATGTCCGTCTTGAGGAAGTAGAAGAACCCCAGGATATTGAAGCGCAGGAGGAAGTAGAGGTCGTGGACGCCGTCGAAGATGGGAAGGGTGAAGTGGATCGGATCGACCCGGGTGGCCACGGCGACGATGCCGGGAAAGTAGTTGTAGAGCCCGTGGAGGGTGCCGTAGAGAGCCGGCACGGCAAAGCCGGCCCACATGACCGGGTCCTTGTAGAACCGCCCGAGCCTCCCCTTGTCGCCGTCCTCGCCGACCATGGCCAGCGGCACCTGGAGGAGGGGAAAGATGAGGCGCTCGTTCTCCACCCACTGGCGCCGCATGATCACCATGGAGGCGATCATCACCAGGAACAAGGCCCAGAGGAAGGGCATCCAGGCGGCGAAGACGCGCAGCCAGGGACCCCACGGGATCTCCTGGCCCTGGGCGACGCCTTCGAAGAAGAGCTGCACCAGCTCGGGCGAATGGGGAACGATCCAGTCGGGCAGATGCGGCAGGACGATGTTGCGCCAGTCGTTCTCCGGCGTGGCGTAGTAGAAGGGGTAGGTCAGGGAGCAGATATACTTGTAGACGAACAGGCGCGGCAGGGGCGAGGCCATGACGAGCATGACGTAGACCAGGAGCAGCTCGCCCCGCCGCAGTCCCGCCCTTGGCGAGATCAGCTTGAGGGCGGGATTCACCAGCAGCGTGATGAGGAAGAGCACGAAGACGGCGCCGGGCATGCTCGTGCCCGTGGACATGAGGGAGCCCTTCAGGTAGAGGGCCCCGTACGCCGTGCCCGCCGAGACGACGAAGGCGCCGATCGAGCCCACGAGGAGGGCGCGCAGGGTGAAGATGCTTTCAGGCTGCTTCTGCATGGGCGTGGGGTCGGCTCCCTCGGGTTTTTGCCGAAGCGGGTGAATATAGACGGATTCCGCGACTGGAGCCCGGGGGGGAGGCCTGAGTGAGGCCCTTTCTCGGCGTCCTGCTGCTGGCCCTGGTACTGCGCCTCCTGCACGCCTGGCAGATGGCCTCGAGTCCGCTCTACGACGAGCCGGCGGTGGACGGCATGACCTACCTGGCCCACGCCGAGGCCCTGGCCGCCGGCGACTGGCTGGGCCGGGACCGGCCCGCCTTCTGGCAGCCGCCCCTCTATCCCTACGTGCTGGGGGTGGTGAAGGCCGTCTTCCCCGACTCCTTCTTCCACGCCGTGCGCTGCATCCAGGCCCTGTGGGGCGCCCTCGCCTGCGCTCTCACATATCTCCTGGGAGCCCGCCTTTTCTCAACCAGGGTCGGTCTCGCCGCCGGCCTGGCCGCCGCCCTCTGCGGCCCCCTGATCTACTTCGACGCGGAGATCCTGCCCGCGAGCCTGGCCACCGTCCTCGGCTTGGGGGGCCTGCTGCTGCTGCTGTGCGCCCGGCGGCGGGGTACGCCGACGGCCTTCCTCCCGGCAGGTCTGGTGTACGGCCTCGCGGCCCTGGCGGTGCCGACGGTCCTCGGCTTCTGCCTCCTGGCGGCGGCCTGGATCGCCTGGAAGGGTCCCTCGGCGAGCGCCGCCGTCCTCTTCCTACTCGGCATCGCCGCGGCGGTCCTGCCCGTGGCCTGGCGCAACTACGCCATCGGCGGCGAGCCGGTCCTCATCTCCTACAACTCGGGCATCAATTTCCACATCGGCAACAGCGCCGACCACGAGCGCCTGGTGAGGATCCGCCCCGGGTGGGAGTGGGACGACCTCGTGGCCGAGCCGGTGAACGCCGGCATCGAGGATCGCTCCGCTCGCTCCGCCTGGTTCTGGAAGCGGGCCCTGGAGTATATGCGCGCCGAGCCGCTGGACTATGCCGCCCTGCAGGCACGCAAGAGCCTGCGCCTCCTCAACGGCCACGAGGAGGGCCGCAACCAGGGCATCTACTACTGGCGCCACTACTCCGGGGTCCTGGCGGCCACCCTGTGGAAGCGGGTCGTCGCCTTCCCCTTCGGCGTCATCGCCCCTCTCGCCGTCCTCGGCCTGGTCCTGGCCCTCCATCGCCGCGGGCTGGACCCGGCGGCCCTCTTCGTCCTCGCCTACGCGGCGGGCATCGTCGCCTTCTTTCCCACGGCGCGCTACCGGGCGCCCATGCTCCCCGTCCTGCTGATCCTGGCCGCCCACGCCGGCTGGTGGCTGTGGGACCGCTTCCGCGAGGGCCGGTACCGGGACACCGCCCTCGCGGCCACGACAGCGGCCGTCGGGGCGTTGGTCAGCAACCTCGGCGCCGGTCCCATGGACATGACCGGGGACGCCGCCATCCACTACAACATCGGCCAGGCCCACTCCCGCCAGGGCCGCGCCGCCGAGGCCGCCCGGTCCCTCACCCGGGCGGTGGAGATGGACTCCACCTACTGGCAGGCCTGGAACGACCTGGGCACGATCCATGCCCGACAGGGGGATGCCGCAGAGGCCGCCGCCATCCTCGAGCGGGTGACCCGGGCCCGCCCCGACCGCCCCGAGCCGTGGGTCAACCTCGCCCACTGCTACCGGGCCCTGGGCCGGGTCGAGGAGGCCGTCCCCGCCTACGGCCGGGCCCTGGCGGCCAGCAACTACCTGCCGATCCTGGCCGCCGAGCTGATGCAGCTTCACCTGCAGCGCGGCGATCCCGACGCGGCGCGGAAGGTCCTCGGGGACGCCCTCGAGCACCGCCCCGGCGACCGCGAGAGACTGCTCCACATCTTCGCCCGCCTGCAGTCGCCGGCCGCCCCGGGCCGCCGGCGATGACGCCGCTGCCGTGAACCCTCGTCCTGGAGCTCCCATGGTCACTCACCGGGTGCGGACGCACCTCGAAGGTCAAATCCTGCCGCCCCAGGAGCAGCTGGCCTGGAAGATCGCCGCCATGGCCGCCGCCGCACCGGCGGCGCCGGAGGATGCCGCCGAGATGGTCGGCAACCGGATCATCGACAACGCCGCCGTCGCCGCCGCCGCCTTCGACCGCGGCCCCGTGCGCCACGCCCGCCTCCTCGCCCTCGGCTACCCCCACCCCAAGGGCCGGGGTGCCAGCCTCTGCGGCCTGCCGCCGGAACGCAACGTCCACTGCGAGTGGGCCGCCCTGGCCAACGGCGTGGCCGTGCGCGAGCTCGACTTCCACGACTGCTTCCTCGCCGCCGACTACTCCCATCCCGCCGACACCATCCCCGGCGTCCTGGCCGCCGCCCAGCAGACGGGCCGCGGCGGCGCCGACCTGGTGCGCGGCATCCTGGCGGCCTACGAGACCCAGATCTCCCTGGTGCGGAGCGTCTGCCTGCACGAGCACAAGATCGACCACGTGGCCCACCTCGCCCCCGCCGTCGCCGCCGGCGTCGGCGCCCTGCTGAAGCTGCCGGTGGAGACGATCTTCCAGGCCGTGAACCAGGCCGTTCATCTCGGGTGCTCGACCCGGCAGTCGCGCAAGGGGGACATCACGAGCTGGAAGGCGTATGCCCCCGGCCAGTCCGGCAAGACCGCCCTGGAGGCGGTGGGCCGCTCTCTCCTCGGCGAGCGCGCGCCGTCGCCGATCTACGAGGGCCGCGACGGCGTCATCGCCTGGCTCCTCTCCGGTCCCGACGCCGAGTACGAGGTCTCCCTGCCGCCGCCGGGTGAGCCCCTTCGGGCGATCCTCGACTCCTACACCAAGGAGCACTCCGCCGAGTACCAGGCCCAGGCCCTGATCGACATCGGCTTCGCCCTCCACGCCCGCGGCCTCGACCTCGAAGCCGTGCGCGAGGTGGTGGTGCGCACCAGCCACCACACCCATTTCGTCATCGGCACGGGGTCCGGAGACCCGGAGAAGATGGAGCCTTCCGCCTCGCGGGAAACCCTCGACCACAGCGCCATGTACATCCTCACCGTGGCCTGGGAGGACGGCCGCTGGCACCACGTCGACTCGTACACGCCGGAGCGGGCGAGCCGCCCTTCCACGGTCTCTCTGTGGCGGAAGGTGCGCACCGAGGAGGTGGAGGAGTGGACCCGGGCCTACCACGAGTCCGACTTCCGGCGGCGGAAGTTCGGCGCCGAGGTGGTGGTGCGCATGGCCGATGGTTCCGAGGTGGCGGAGCGTCTCGACAACCCCAACGCCCACTCCCTGGGAGCGCGCCCCTTCGAGCGCCCGGACTATATCGGCAAGCTGCGGTCGCTCACGGAAGGACTCGCCGACCCGGAGGAGATCGAACGCTTCCTGGGGCTGGTGGACCGGCTTCCGGAACTGGATCCGGAGGAGGTGCGGCGGCTCAACCTGACCCTGCGGGAGGGCCGGGAGGAGGAGGGGCTGGAGCGCGTCGGGATCCTGGCCTGAACCGGGAGGTCTCAGCTCCGGCGCAGCAGCTCCTCCCAGGTGTCGGCGGCTTCCCAGCCGAGCAGGCGGCGGGCCTTGTCGACACGGTACTTGCCGTGGGGCTGGCGGGCGCAGATGAGGAAGACCTCGTGGGGAGAGGGCATGGCCGGGGCCCGGAGGCCGTGGAGCATGGCCCGGCCCGTGTCCTCCCAGGAGACGGTGAAGGGCCCGACACCCCGCCCGCGCTCCTCGGGCAGGACCTGGCGCGGCCGGAAGAGGCAGTAGAGGAAGGTCAGGGTCTCCACCCCGCGCCCCTCGGCGAAGACCCGGGTGATCTCGCCCCCCAGGTATTTGGTCAGCGCGTAGAGGTCGTCCCCTGGATGCAGGGGGATCTCGTCCGGCACGTCGTGGTCGTGCCAGGAGTCGGCGGCGTGGTGGAGGGCGACGTGGAAGGGCCCGGTGTGGATCAGCCGCTCGAGCCCGCACTCGGCGGCGGCCCGGGCCACGTGGAAGGCGCCCACGGTGTTGACGGTGAAGGCCTTCTCGGGGTGGTCCCGAATGACGGTGACGTCGATCGCCGCGTCCATCCCGCGGCAGGCCTCCAGGACCTGGTCGTAGCGGGTGACGTCCACGACCCTGCGCTCGTGGGGCGCCGGCAGAAGCGGGGGCAGGGGCGCCCTCGCGCTCTGCCGCCGCTCCTCGGCCACGATCCGGTCGAGGGGCTCGAGATCGGTGCAGCGCAGCGTGTAGTGGTCCTTCAGGGCCTCCATCGTCGTGGCGCCCACCGGGCCGCCGGCCCCGAAGATCACCACCCTCCCGCCGTCGACTGCGGCCACCGCGTCAGCTCCCTCCGGCGAAAGGTCCGCCGGTGAGGACGTGGTCCACCTGCCAGGAGTAGCCTCCGGCACCGGCTTCGCTCCGCAGGGCCGCCGAGACGGCCGTCGCCGCGTCCCCGGAAGAGGTGCCTTCAGGGTCGTCGAGGTCCCCCATGCGCAGGCAGCACACCTCGATGGCGCCCGTGCGGGCGATTTCGCGGCAGACGAGTTCCGCCAGGTACGGCGCCAGAGACTCGGCGTCGGCGCGCGGCCGGGGACGCCACCACGGTTCGACGAGGTAATCCGCCGGGTAGTCGTGCATGAGCGAGATGGGACTGACGAGGACGATGCGGCCGACCCCGCCTCGCGGGCGGTCTGCACGAGGACGTAGGTGCCGCGGCCCAGAACGTCGAGCAACTCCGCCTCCGGCGCGGCACCCTCCCCCGCGGACGGACCATGGGGCTGGGCGTGGACGACGGCCGCGGCGCCCTGCAGGGCCTCGCGGGCGGCCTCGGGGAGGCGCAGGTCGGCGGCCCGGTAGTCCATCGCTCCACCGAGATCGGTCCCGGGAGCCGGGCTCTGCCCGATGGCGATGACCTCCCCGGCAGCGGACAGGCCCCGGCAGAGGGCCGCCCCCGTGGGCCGGTCGGCCCCGGTGACGGCGACGGGGCCGGTCACCACGACAGCTTGGAGGTCAGGTTGTGGAAGAAGTAGCTCGGCTCGAAGTAGATCAGCCGCGCCGTGCGCTCCGAGGAGCCGATCTCCACGTCGTCTCCGGGGGCGAGCTCCGCCAGGCGCCGGCCGTCGGCGGTGAGCAGGACCTCGGGCTCCCGGGTCTCGGGGCTCACGTGCAGACGCACCCGCGCCTCGGGCCGCAGGATCAGCGACCGCGAGGTGAAGTTGTACTCGTTGATCCCGTCGAGCACGAGACAGCGGACCTCGGGAGTCACGATGGGGGCGCCCGTGGCCAGCAGGAAGCCGGTGCTGCCCGTGGGGGTGCCGACGACGACGCCGTCCCCGCAGATCGTCCGGATCTTCGAGCCGTCCACGAAGACGTCGATGAAGACGAGACGGTTGCTGCTGCGTACCAGCACCTCGTTCACGGCGCGCACCTCGCCGCCGGGGTAGCGGCAGGTGAGGGCGAGGCGCTCGCTGAGGATGTAGTCACCGGCCACCAGGCGGCCGAGGATTCGTTCCAGGTCGGAGCGGTCGCCGGCGGTGAGAAAGCCCACGGTGCCGTAGTTGATGGCCAGCACCGGGGCCTCCGGACAGAGGTCCAGGGCGCGCAGGACGGTGCCGTCCCCGCCCATGGCCATCACCAGGTCGAGGTCTTCAGGAGGCGGTGCTCCGTCCTCGAGGACGCACAACTCGATGCCGTGCCCGTCAAGGAGGCGGCGCATCTCGTCGAGGGGAAAGGGCTGTCCCTCGTCGCGCAGGAGGGCGCCGATCCTGCGGAGGGAGGGCACCCCGGCCGGTCCCATCCTATCCGGCACGCGCCTCCGTGCCGGCCTGGGCCTCGTACGCCTTGATCAGCGCCTGGGTGCCTTCGTCGGCGCCGCCGAGGCGCTCGACGATGTTGAAGTACTGGTGGGCGATGCTCGTACCCGGCAGGGCCAGCTTGACATCGTTGGCCGCCTCGAGGACGAGCTTGAGGTCCTTCTGCTGCAAGCGCACCATGAACCCGGGCTCGAAATCCCCCTTGAGGATCCGCGGGCCCAGATTGGTCATCTGCCACGAACCCGCGGCGCCGCCGGAGATGGCGTCGAGGACCTTCTGCACGTCCATGTCGGAGGCCGCCGCCAGCATGAGGGCCTCGGCCATGGCCAGGTTGGCGCAGGCCACGGCGATCTGGTTGCAGGCCTTGGTCGTCTGACCGGCGCCGCTGCCGCCGATGAGGTTGATGTTCTTTCCCATGGCCTCGAAGACGGGCCGACAGTCGTCGAAGACGGCCTGCTCGCCCCCTACCATGATCGACAGCGTCCCCTGCCGGGCGCCCACGTCGCCGCCGCTCACCGGCGCGTCGAGCATGCGCACGCCCGACTCCTTGAGGCGCGCGGAGATCTCGCGGGTGACGCGGGGCGAGATGGTGCTCATGTCGATGACGGTGGCTCCCCTGCGGGCACCGTGGACGACGCCGTCCTCGCCGAGGATCACCGCCTCCACGTCGGGCGTGTCGGTGACGATGGTGATGATCACGTCGCTGCCTTCGGCCGCCTCCCTCGGGGAGGCCGCACGGCGGCCGCCGGCCTCGACCACCTCCCGCACGCCGGGGCGGTCCGAGCGGTTGTAGACCTTCAGCGAAAACCCGGCCTTCATGAGATTCAGGGCCATGGGGGCTCCCATGATCCCGAGACCGACGAAGCCGATGCGCGTCTCTGCGGGTGTGGCTGGCATGACCAAGTGCTCTCCTGGGGTCAGAAGTTCGAGTAGAACTGGTGGCGGTTGTCCTCGATGTCGGCATTCTCGTAGATCTGCGCATACCACACCTGCAGCGACTCGGCGCGGCGCGTCTGCAGCAGCTCCGCCTCGACCCCGGCCCGCTCCTCCTCGAAGGCGGCCTCGTCGATGGCGGTCTTCCCGGTCAGGTGCAGGAGGTAGGCGCCGTTGCCCTGAACCACGACGCCGCTCACCTGGCCGGCCTCCAGGGCGAAGGCGGCGCCGGCGAACTCGCCGCCCCGGCCGACACCGGGGACGAAGTCCATTCTCGCGAAGGGCCCGCCGGTGCGGACCTCCAGTCCCGCGGCGGCCACGGCGTCGGCAAAGTCCTGCCCCGCCTCCACCGCCTCCTTCACCGGGAGCAGCTTCTCGCCGGCGATCCCGGAGCGCTTGAGGCGCCGCACCGACGACTCCAGCTGCGGCCGGACCTCCTCGAGAGGGAGGAGGCCCTCGGCCCGTCGCCCGGTGAGCTCGGCCACGAAGTACCCCGCCTCGGTGCTGCCCACGGGGCTCTGCTCGCCGACCTCGCTGTCGAAGAGCCGCCCCACGACCCAGCCCGTGCCGCCGCCTGTCACGCTCGGAAGCGACCCCCCGCGGCCGATCCAGCCGGCCTCGCGGACCTCCAGCCCCTCGCTGAGCGCCGCCTGGCGCAACCCGCCCTCGGCCGCAGCGGCCGCCAGGGCCTCGGCCCGCTCGAGGATCTCGTCTTCCGTCTGCGGCGAGGCCCGGTACTTGAGCAGGAGGTGGCGGGCCCGGACCCGCTCCTCCTCGCCGGGCTCGGCGGCAGGGCGCTCCTCTAGCTTGATGAGGTGCCAGCCGTAGGTGGTCTGCACCGGCTGCGAGACCTCGCCCGGGGCCAGGGCGAAGGCCGCCTCCTCGAACTCGGGTACCATGGAGCCGCGGCCGAAGAGACCGAGGTCGCCGCCGTTCTCCGCGGTGCCCTCGTCGTCCGACATGGCCGACGCCATGTCGCCGAAGTCGGCCCCCGCCTCGACGATCTCGCGGCGCAGGCGAAGGATCTCCTCGGCCACCTCGGCCGAGTCCGCGGCGCTCGGCTGGCGGGGCATGAGCACGTAGATCACCTCGATCTGCTCGGGGTGCCGGAAGTCGGACTCGCGCTCCTCGTACCGGGCCCGCAGGTCCTCGTCGGTCACCGCCACGCCGACGGCCGGGACCGTCGACACCGGCACGAAGGCGTACTCGACGGTGGCCTTCTCGTTGCGGTCCTCGTAGTGCCGGCGGACCTCCTGGGGGGTGACGCGGGCCGTCTCGGCCAGCAGCCCCTGCAGGCGCCGGGCGATCAGCTGCTGGTGGATCATCCGCTCCACCTGGGCGATGAAGGGGCGCTGCTCCCGCACCGTGGTCTCGTCGCTGAAGATCTGCTGGTAGAGCTCGAGGTCGAACTCGCCGTCGCGCTGGAAGGCGGACAGTTCCCGAACCACGTCGGGCGGCGAGTTCCTCGCGTAGAAAGCGAGCTCCTCGTCGGTGATCTCGATGCCCAGGCGGTCGACCTCCTGGCGCAGCAGGACCTCCGAGACCAGGGCCTGCCAGACCTCGCCCACCAGCTGACCGGTCTCCCCCCCCTCCTGCCGGCGCAGGCGCGCCGCGTTCTGCAGCGCCTGCTGGAAGAGGCGGTACGAGACCTGCTCCCCGTTGATGGAGCCCACCACGTCCGTGCCCCGCCCGGTGGACGTGCCGGAGTAGTCGGCTCCCCATTCCACGACGATCAGACCGACAAAGGCGAGAATCACGAACCACATGATGATGCCCGTGCGCTCTCGCAGTTTCGTCATCATTTTGCGTCAGCTCTCCTGGTGGGCGCCCACCCTGGCCGGGCCTGGCGCCGGGTCTCTCATCAGGCAGGCCACGCGCCGCCCGTCTCCGGGATCGACGAGGCCGGGCACTTCGCGGCGGCAGCGGTCGCGCGCCTCGGGACAGCGGGGGTGGAAGGCGCAGCCCCCGGGCACGCGGGCGGGGCTGGGGACATCGCCGCCCAGCACCATCCGCTGCCGGCGGGCGGCCGGGTCCGGCACCGGCACGGCGGCCATCAGCGCCCGCGTATAGGGATGGCTCGGCGAGCCGAACAACTGGTCCCTGGTGGCAAGCTCCACGATTCGTCCCAGGTACATCACGGCCACGCGGTCGGCGACATGCCGGATGACGCCGAGGTCGTGGGCGATGAAGAGGTACGTGAGCCCGAGATCGCGCTGGATGTCCTGGAGCAGGTTCACGATCTGCCCCTGCACGGAGACATCGAGGGCGGAGACCGGCTCGTCGGCGACGATGAAGGCCGGGCTCACGGCCAGGGCCCGGGCGATGCCTATCCGTTGCCGCTGACCCCCGCTGAACTCGTGCGGGTACCGGGAGGCGGCGCCGGCCGGCAGGCCGACCATCTCCAGAAGCTCGGCCACCCGTTCGGACATCCGGCCTTCCAAGAGCCCGTGGATCCGGAGCCCCTCTCCGAGAAGGGTGCGCACACGCATTCTCGGATTCAGCGAGCTGTACGGATCCTGGAACACCATCTGCATGTGCCGCCGCAGCGACCGCAACTCGCGGCCGTCGAGGTCGGCGAGGTTGCGGCCCTGAAAGTACGCCGCCCCCGAGGTGGCGTCGAGGAGCCGCAGGATCAGCCGGCCGAGGGTTGTCTTGCCGCAGCCGCTCTCGCCGACGACGCCCAGGGTCTCCCCGGTCCACACCTGCAGGGAGACGTCGTCCACCGCGCGCACCCAGCCGCGGACCCGGCCCCAGGCCCCGCGGCGGACCGGGAAGTACTTGCTCAGGCCGCGGGTCTCGACAATCGGCTTCACCGCCTCAGACGGATGCATCCCACCTCCAGCAGGCGGCGCCGTGGCCCGGGCCGACCTCCTCCAGGGGCGGGGACTCACCGCGGCAGCGGTCCTCCGCCAGGGGGCACCGGGGGTGGAAGCGGCAGCCCGAGGGGAAATCGGTGGCCTCGGGGACGCGGCCGGGGATGACCTCCAGGCGGTTCAGGGGACCCTCGAGCTGCGGGACCGAGCGCAGCAGCCCCCTCGTGTACGGATGCCGCGGGTCGGCGAAGAGCCGCGCCGTCTCCGCCGTCTCCACGATGCGCCCCGCGTACATCACCGCCACCCTGTCGGCGGTCTCGGCCACGACGCCGAGATCGTGGGTGATGAGCAGGACGGCCATGTGGAACTCGGCCTGCAGCCGTTGCAGCAGGTCCAGGATCTGGGCCTGGGTGGTCACGTCGAGGGCCGTGGTCGGCTCGTCGGCGATGAGCACGTCGGGGGCGCAGGACAGGGCCATGGCGATCATGACCCGCTGCCGCATTCCGCCGCTGAGCTGGTGCGGGTACTCGTCGACGCGCTGCTCCGGAGCCGGGATGCCGACCCTCCGCATCATGTCGATGGCCCGCTCCCGCGCCTGCTGCCGGCCCGCGTCCCGGTGACGGCGGACGGCCTCGGCGATCTGGTCGCCGCAGGTCAGGACCGGATTGAGGCTGGTCATCGGCTCCTGGAAGATCATGGCGATCTCGTTGCCCCGGACGCGGCGCATCTCCTCCTCCTCCAGGTCGAGGAGATCGCGCCCCCGGAGCCGGACCCGGCCCCCCTCGATCCGGCCCGGGGAGGAGACCAGCCGCAGCACGGACAGGGCGGCGAGGCTCTTGCCGCAGCCGCTCTCTCCCACCAGCCCCAGGGTCTCGCCCCGGCCGAGGTGGAAGGAGAGTCCGTCGACGGCGCGTCCGACGCCGCTCCGGGTGTGGAACCAGGTGCGCAGACCGCGCACCTCGAGGACCGGCTCTTCGCCGGACGCCGGGCCCGGGGGCGAAGGGGTCACGGCCGTCACCGCGAGAGTGGGGCGGCGTCTGCAAAACGCAGGGCGTGGCCCTCGGTTCCGTACGTCTCCCGGGCCAGGACCTCGGACCGCCGCCGCTCCGCGGGGGTCAGCGGCGCCTCGCGAACCGGCAGGCCGAGGACCTGGCCGAAGCCTGCGGCCAGGCAGCCCACGAGACGGTCCCTGTCCAGGGGCTGCCCGGCGCACTCGGCCAGGTGCGTGCTCGCAGCCTCCAGGGACGGGCCCCCCTGCCGCGGAGCCGGGATCAGCTCCGCCAGGCGCAGGTGCTCGGGCCCGGCCAGCAGGGAACCGTGCTGCAGCAGCGCCCCCCGCGTGCGGCGCTGGGCGCTGCCCACCAGCTTGCGGCCGCCGCTGGTCAGCTCCCAGCGCGAGGCGCTGGCGAAGCAGGCCCCGTGCCGGGTGCCGGGACGCCCCCCGGGAGCCAGCTCGACATCGACCCCGCCGCGCCGCAGGCCCTCGGCCAGACACTCGCCGAGGATGCGGCACGCCTCCGGCAGGGGATGGGCCGCGGGGCCCTCGCCCTCGGCGCAGTGAAAGCTGTAGGTGATCTCGTTCCAGTGCAGGACGGCCCGGCCCCCCGTGGGGCGGCGTACGATGTCGATACCGAGGTCCCGGCAACGGGAGATGTCGACAGCCTCCCGGGCGCGCTGGCCGAAACCGAGACTGACCGCCGGGGGGCTCCACCCGTAGGTGCGCAGGATCGGGCCGCCGCCGTCGCGGGCGGCGGCGAGGAGGACGTCGTCGACGGCCATGTTGAGGGCCCCCGGCAGCGCCCCCGTGTCCAGGAAGCGCAGGGGCATCAGATCTCCCCGAGGCTCTGCAGCGCGTCCCGGGCGGCCATCTGCTGGGCCTCCTTCTTGGAGCGCCCCTGCCCCCGGCCGATGGTCTGGCCGGTGACGCTCACATCGACGCTGAAGACCTTGTCGTGGTCCGGGCCACGCTCGCCCTGCACCTGGTACCGGGGGTGGCCTTCTCCCCGTCCCTGCACGTGCTCGAGGAGTTTGCTCTTGAAGTTGACGAAGTCCTCCGCGTCCGCCAGCCCTTCCATGTCGTGAAGGACGGCGGTCTCGACGAAGCGGCGCGCCGGCCGCAGCCCCCCGTCGAGGTAGAGGGCGCCGATGACGGCCTCGAAGGCGTCGCTGAGGATCGAGTCCTGATCGGCGCCGCCGGCGGCCCTCTCCTCGGGACTGAGCAGGATGTGGCCGCCCAGGTCCATCGCCCGCGCGCGGCGGGCCAGGAGGGCGCGGCTCACGGCCAGGGATTTCATCTGCGTCAGGTCTCCCTCGCGCCGGTCGCGGTAACGGTGGTACAAGTGCTCCGCCACCACGAGGTCGAGGACGGCGTCTCCGAGGAACTCCAGGCGCTCGTTGGAGTCGATCCCCGCCCCCTGCCTGGCGTACACGAAGGATCTGTGCTTGAGGGCGTGGGCGAGGAGGCGAGGATCGCGGAAGCGGTACCCGAGCCCCCTCTCGAGGGCCCGGAGCCGTGGCCGCGGCAATTCGGCCGCCGACGGCCTCGGGCCGAGCCGGGCGAGAGCGGCGCGAATCCAACCCATCGGCGGGCGGGGAGGATCCGTCGGCAAGGCGGATCCTCAGGCGGGGCGGGTGAAGACGAGGGCGGCGTTGTGGCCGCCGAAACCGAAGGAGTTGTTCATCACGCCGTCGACCTGCACCTCGCGGGCCTCGTTGGCCACGTAGTCGAGATCGCAGGCCGGGTCGGGGGTCTCGTAGTTGATGGTCGGGGGCAGCACGCCGTGCTTCAGGGCCAGCAGGCAGGCGATGCTCTCGACAGCGCCCGCCGCCCCGAGGAGGTGCCCGGTCATCGACTTGGTGGAGCTCACGGCCAGCTCGTCCGCCCGGGCGCCGAAGACGCCCTTCAGCGCCGCCGTCTCCTGCGGGTCGCCGACCACGGTCGAGGTGCCGTGGGCGTTGACGTAGCCGATCTCCCCCGGACCGAGGCGGGCGTCGTCGAGGGCCAGGCGCATCGCCCGGGCGCCGCCCTCTCCCTCGGGAGCCATGTCGGTGATGTGGTAGGCGTCGGCGGTGAAGCCGAGTCCGCGGAACTCGCCGTAGATCTCGGCCCCCCGGCGGCGGGCGTGCTCGTGCTCCTCCAGGACCAGGGCCCCCGCCCCTTCGCCGAGGACGAAGCCGGCTCGGTCGGCGTCGAAGGGCCGGCTCGCCCGCTGCGGCTCGTCGTTGCGCACCGACAAGGCCCGGGCCGCGGCGAAGCCGGCCACGGACAAGGGCGTGACGGCGGCCTCGGTGCCGCCGGTGACCATGACGTCGGCGTCGCCGTACTGGATCTTGCGCCCCGCCTCGCCGATGGCGTGAGCCGCCGAGGCGCAGGCGGAGACGGTGGTGTAGTTGGGGCCCCGGGCGCCGAGCTTGATGGAGATCATCCCCGCCGACATGTCGCTGATGATCATGGGGACGAAGAAGGGGCTCAGGCGCCCCGGACCGCGGTCGCTGAGCACGGAGTGCTGGTCCTCGAGGGTGGCGATGCCGCCGATGCCGGAGCCGAAGATGACGCCCACGCGCTCGGACTGCAGGCGGTCCATGTCGAGGCCGGCGTCGGCGAAGGCCTGGGTGGCCGCATACACGCCGTACTGGACGAAAGCGTCGTTGCGGCGAACCTCCTTGCGGTCGAGGCAGGACTCGGGGTCGAAGTCCTTGACCTCCCCGGCGATGGTGACCTTCTGGCCGGTGGTGTCGAAACGGGTGATCGGCCCGATGCCGGAACGGCCGTTGGTCAGGGCGTCCCAGTAGGCGACGGGATCGTTGCCGTTCGGGGCCAGCACCCCGAGACCTGTGACCACTACTCTCCGCCGCGCCACGTCGACCGCCGCCTCAGGCCTTGGCGTTCTCTTCGAGGTAGCGAATGGCGTCGGTGACGGAAGCGATCTTCTCGGCGTCCTCGTCGGGGATATCGAGGCCGAACTCCTCCTCGAAGGCCATGACCAGCTCGACCGTGTCCAGCGAGTCGGCGCCGAGGTCGTCGATGAAGGACGCCTCCCTGGTCACCTGCTCGGCATTGACGCCGAGCTGTTCGACGATCAGGTCGCGTACCCGCTCTTCGATGGTTGGCATGCAGGTCTCCTTTTTGTGCGCTTGCCGAATCGTGGGTTGGGCAACGTTACCCGGGGGGTTCACCTATATATGCAGGGTCCTGAGACGGCGCAACCGGGATCCTGGATCCGGCCCCGCCCCCGGCTACATCGTCATGCCGCCGTCGACGGCCAGCACCTGCCCGGTGATGTAGGCGGCCCTCCGAGAGGCGAGGAAAGCGACAGCGTCGGCCACCTCCTCCGGTGTGCCCGTCCGGGCCAGGGGCACGTGGGCCATCAGGTGCTCGACGGCCTCCTGCGGCAGATCGGCCGTCATTCCCGTGTCCGGCACGTACCCGGGCGCGACGACGTTGACGGTGACCCCGCGGGAGGCCATTTCGCGGGCCAGGCTCTTGGTGAAGCCGATCAGCCCCGCCTTGGAAGCCGAGTAGTTGGCCTGCCCGGCGTTGCCCACGATCCCCGCCACGGAGGAGATGGAGATGATCCGCCCCTCCCGGGCGCGCATCATCGGCCGGGCTGCCGCCTTGGTGCAGTGGAAGGCGCCCTTGAGATTGGTCGCCAGCACCGCGTCCCAGTCCTCCTCCTTCATGCGCAGCAGGAGGTTGTCGCGCCGGATGCCGGCGTTGTTGACGAGGATGTGGATGCCCCCCAGCTCGGAGATCGTCCGCTGCACCGTGGCCGCCGCCTGGCCGGCGTCGGAGACGTCCGCCGCGCACGCCAGGGACGGCACGCCCAGGGCGGCGATCTCGGCGGCGGTGGACTCGGCCGCCGACTCGGTGCGCGCGCAGACGGCCACGGCCGCGCCCTCCGCCGCCAGGCGCAGGGCGATCGCCCGCCCGATGCCGCGGGATCCTCCGGTGACCAGGGCTGCTTTGCCGTCGAGATCCGCCATCGCTCTTCCTCGTCAGAGTTCAGACACCGGTTTCGAGACCGCTCATCTCCTCGGCGGTGCCCGCGGTCTCCACCCTCAGGCCGCGGAGAATGCGTCGGCTCAGGCCCTTCAGCACGCTGCCGGGACCGACCTCGAAGGCCCGGTCCACCCCCATGGCGGAGAGGGCCTGCACCGACTCGGTCCAGCGCACGGGCGCCGTCATCTGCTCGAAGAGGAGGCGGCGCAGGGCGCGGGGATCGGTCTCGGGGGCGGCGGTCACGTTGGTCACCACGGGCACCGACGGGGGGCTGAACCGGGTCGCCGCCAGGCGCTGGGACAGGCCTTCGGCAGCCGACGCCATGAGAGGGGAGTGAAAGGCACCGCTCACCGGCAGCTCGACGACCCGCCGGGCGCCGGCCTTCTCGGCGGCGGCCATGGCCCTCTCCACCGCTCCCGCCTCGCCGGACAGGACCACCTGGCCCGGGGAGTTGTAGTTCGCGGGTACCACCTCGGGGCCGATCTCCTCGCACAGACCCGCCACGACGTGGTCGTCGAGGCCGATGACGGCCGCCATCTTGCCCGGCCGCTCGGCGCCGGCGGCCTGCATCAGGCGCCCCCGCTCGCGCACCAGGGACAGGCCCTCGGAAAAGTCCAGCACCCCGGCGGCGGTGAGGGCCGAGTACTCCCCGAGGCTGTGGCCGGCCACCGCGTCCGGGTGAAGGCCGGCCTCGGCCAGCAGGCGGGCGGCGGCGACGCTGTGCACGTACACCGCCGGCTGGGTGATCTCGGTCTGGCTGAGGCGCTCCATCGGCCCCTCGAAGCAGACCCGCGAGAGGTCGAATCCGAGAATCCCGTCGGCCTCCTCGAAGGTCTCCCGGACCATGGGATAGCGCTCCCGGAGATCGGCCCCCATGCCGACGAACTGGGAAGCCTGGCCCGGAAACAGAAAGGCGGTCCGGGCGCTCACGAGACCCGGCTCCAGCGCATGAGGACGCTGCCCCAGGTGAGACCGGCGCCGACGGCGGTCATCTGCACCAGGTCTCCGGGCTCAAGGCGGCCTTCTTCCGCCGCCTCGGAGAGGGCGATGGGCACGGTACCGGCCGTGGTGTTGGCATAGCGTTCGATGTTGCTCAGCACGCGCTCTTCCTCCAGGCCCATGCGCTCGGCGGTGGCGGTGATGATCCGCTGGTTCGCCTGGTGCGGGACGAACAGCTTCAGGTCCTTCGGGGTCAGTCCGTTGCGCTCCAGCAGGGAGAGCGAGACCTCCGCCATCCGCTGGATGGCGAAGCGGAAGACCGCCCGTCCCTCCTGGTGAAGGTAGTGGTCCCGGGCTTCCACCGTCTCCCGGGTCGCCGGGTGCAGGCTGCCGCCGGCGCGGATGAAGAGGTCCTTGCCTCCGCGGCCGTCGGCGTGCAGCTCGAAGTCGACGATCCCCTCGTCCTCAACCTGCGCCGGCTCGAGCAGAACCCCTCCGGCGCCGTCGCCGAAGAGGACGCAGGTGGCGCGGTCGGTAGGATCGACGACGGCGCTCATCTTGTCGGCGCCGATGACCATCACCTTGCGGTGCGCCCCGGTGGCGATGAACTGGGCCCCGGAGACCAGGGCGTAGACGAACCCGGAGCAGGCGGCCTGGAGATCGAAGGCCCAGGCGCCGGTGGCGCCGACGGCCGCCTGCACCAGGCAGGCCGTGGACGGCAGGAGCATGTCGGGCGTCATCGTCGCCACGATGATCAGATCGACCTCCTCGGCGGCGGTCCCGGTGCGCCGGAGCAGCCCTTCGGCCACCTGGGTGGCCAGGGCGGAGGTGCCGGCGTCTTCGAGAATCCTGCGCTCGCGGATTCCGGTGCGCTCGCGGATCCAGACATCGGAACTGTCGACGACCCGTTCCAGATCGGAGTTGGTGACGACCTTTTCGGGGAGGGCGCGCTCCACCGCCGTGATCGCCGCGACGGCGGCATGCGCAGGGGACACGGGGGAGACCTTCGGCGCCGTCCGGGTTCAGACTCGCGGTGCGACGGAAACGGCGGTCGATGGGCCGTGAGCCCGCACCGGCGGGCGGGCCTCGATCTGGCTCCCGGCGCGAGCCCGGGCGGACCTGGTCAAGGGACGCTGGTCCCTAGTCCGAGGGTTCGAGGTAGGCGCGGCCCCGGTAGTGGCCGCAACTCTTGCAGACGCGGTGGGGGCGGGCCGGCTGGCCGCAGTTGGGACAGGTGGTGACGGTCGCGGCCCTGAGCTTCCAGTGGGTACGGCGCTTGTCGCGGCGGGTGCGTGAGATCCTTCGCTTCGGTACGGCGGCCATCTTCTCTCTCAGCTCCTTTGACTCGTCTGTTGCTTCAGTTGGGCGAGGACCTCCCACCGGGGGTCGTCGACCTGGTCCGCGCAGGAGCAGGCGACGCGGTTTCGATCCTCACCGCACCGGGGGCACAGGCCCAGGCAGTCGGGCTTGCAGTAGATCCGCAGGGGCATCTCCAGCACGAGAGCGTCGTGCAGGCGCTCGAGGAGGTCCACCTCCTTGACCCCCGGGTCGACGATGTCGACCTCGTCCTCCTCCTCCAACGCCTCGATCTCGTCCTCGGTGGCCTCCTTGCGCTGAAGGAGGAACTGCATCTGCGCCCGGAGCGGGGCGAAGGCCGGGGCCAGGCAGCGGCAGCACTCGCCGCGCAGCCTGGCTCGGAGCGACCCGCTCACCGTGAACATCTGCAGGCTGCGGCCCACCCTCAGGGTGACAGCGACGGGCCCGTCGAAGTCGAAGTCGGCGTCCGCCAGATCGAGTTGCTCCGGATCGATGTCGAAGGAGCCCTCGCTCCGGCCCTCCTCGACCTCGTCGAGAAGGATCGTCGTCGGCTGGCCGGGGAGGCTCGGCAGGAGGGACACGGGCTCCTGCTCCCTAGAAGAAGAACCCGATCTCGCGGACCGCGTTCTCCGGAGAATCGGAGGCGTGCACGGCGTTGCACTGCACGTCGGTGCCGAAGTCCGCCCGGATCGTTCCCGGCGCCGCCCGGGTGCTGTCGGTCTCGCCGATGAACCGCCGCAGATGGGCGACGGCGTCGGGGGCCTCCAGCACCACCGGCACCACGGGGCCCGAGGTCATGAAGGCCACCAGCTCGTGGTAGAAGGGCCGCTCCCGGTGGACCTCGTAGAACGCCCGCGCCCGCTCCTGGGTGAGCCGCTCCATTCGCAGCTCCCGCAGCAGGAATCCCTCGCCCTCCAGCCGCGCCAGGATCTGTCCCACGGCGTTCCTGGCTACGGCGTCGGGCTTGACGATGAGGAGCGTACGCTCCGTTTCCACCCGCAACCGTCCCTCGCGCGAAACCGGCGAAAAAGCGGCCGGAGCGGACACCGCTCCGGCCTGACATAAGTGCATGAATTTAGGGGCTATTAGGACAACTGTCAACGTGTCGGAAAGCGCCGCTTGACAGGGTTTTTCGTGCCGGGTAGATTGCCGCGGGATGCCCCTCCACCCCCTGCTCGAGGAGGATGGCAAGGCCATCCGGGATCCGGTGTGGGGCTATGTCCACATCCCCGGTCCGCTGCTGGCCCTCGTCGACACCGAGGACTTCCAGCGGCTTCGCACCATCAGCCAGCTCGGCTTCGTCCACCTCGTCTATCCCGGCGCCCGCCACTCCCGCTTCGAGCACTCCCTCGGCGTCTATCACCTGGCCAAGCAGTTCCTCGTCCGGCTGCTGCGGTCGGACCACCCCCTGGTCCTCGACGACCAGGACGTGCGCGTCTTCCTCGCCGCCACCCTGCTCCACGACATCGGCCACTATCCCTTCTCCCACACCCTCGAGGAACTGACCTCCTTCTTCGTCAGCCACGAGCAGCGGGCCCGCCGCCTGATCGAAGACCCTGCCGGCGAGATCTCCCGCGTCCTGCGCGAGGAGCTCGACATCGACCCGGTGCGGGTGGCCAACGTCATCGACTACGCCGCCAAGGACCGCGAGATCCCGCAGCGCGACCTGATGCTGGCCCGCATCCTGAGCGGGACCCTCGACCCCGACAAGATCGACTACCTGCTGCGCGACTCCCTGTTCTGCGGGGTCCCCTTCGGCGAGAGCGTCAACCGCGACCGCCTGATCGCCGCCATCACCTACGACGCGCGGCGGCGCCAGCTGGCCATCCGCAGCAAGGGCGTCTCGGCCGTGGAGTCCCTGGCCTTCACCAACTACCTCATGTACCGCAACGTGTACTGGCACCACGCGGTGCGCTCGGCCACGGCGATGTTCAAGCGCTCGGTGCAGGAGGTCCTGCAGCACCCCCGCAGCGGCATCCGGGTCACCGACTTCCACCGGGTCACCGAGGGCGAGCTGCTCATGGCCCTGCGCGCCGAGCAGGACCGGCTCGGCCTGGAGGGCGCCCGGGCCCTCCTCGACGGGGTCGTGCACCGGCGGCTGCACAAGCTGGCCGCCTACATCTACCCCGGAGAGCGCAAGGAGGGGTTGCTCCACTATCTCTACGAGCTCTACCAGCATCCCGACCGGCGCCGCCTCAAGGAGATCGACCTGAGCCGGCGCTTCGGCGAGCGGCTCGGACGCCCCATCACCGGCCACGAGATCCTCATCGACATCCCCAGCTTCCACAAGACGCCCCAGGTCGACCTCAAGGTCTTCTACGGCGCCGCCGTGCCCTCCGACAAGCCGCAGCCCCTGAGCTTCGACGACCCCGAGGTCTCCCGCCTGCGCGAGTCGCTGGTGGACAACTTCGAGGACCAGGCCCGGATCTTCCGCGTGTTCTGCGTCGCCGACGCCGAGCTCCTGTCCCTGGCCTCCGAGGAGGCGAAGGGCCACCTCGGCGCCCACCGCTGAGGCGGACCCGGCGGCCGAGGGGCAAGACCCGTTGAGCAGCTACCCTGAACTGCGCCTGCGCCCCAATGCCGAGCGGTTGTTGATCAAGGGGCATCCCTGGGTGTTCAGCGGCGCCGTCGCCGCCCGTCACGCCGACGCCCGCCGCGGGTCGATCGTCGACGTGGTCAACGACCGCGGACGCTTCATCGGGCGGGGCACCGCCAACCCCGGCGCCGAGATCGCCGTCCGCATGCTCACCCGGCGGCCGGACCACCTGATCGATGCCGGCTTCATCCGCAGCCGGGTCGAGCGCGCCGTGGAGCTGCGCCGCCGCAACCCGCTGCTGCACGGCGTCGAGGCCCTGCGCCTCGTGCACGGCGAGAGCGACGGCCTGCCGGGCCTGGTGGTGGACGACTACGCGGGCTGGGCGGTCTTCCAGATCCACACCGCCGGCATGGAGGCCATGCGCGAGTGGGTGGTCGCCGCTGTTCTCGAAGTGATCTCCCCCCGCGGCCTGTACGAGCGCAGCGACGTGGGCACGCGCCGCGCCGAGGGTTTGCGCGACCGGCCCACGGGCCTGGCCGCCGGCGCAGAGCCGCCCGGGCTGATCGAGTTCCGCGAAGGGGAGGTGCCGCTGGCGGTGGACGTGCGCCGGGGCCAGAAGACCGGGTTCTTCCTCGATCAGCGGGACAACCGGCGCCTGCTGGGCCGCGTCGCCCCCGGGCGCTCCCTGCTCAACGTCTTCGCCTACACGGGAGGGTTCACCGCCCACGCGCGTCACGCCGGCGCGGTGAGCAGCCTCGACGTCGATCTCTCTCCGCAGGCCCTGCGCCTGGGGCGGCGCATCGCCGGCGGGCTGGGCGGCGGTCCCCACCGGTCGTTGGCGGCCGAGGCCTTTTCCTGCCTCGACCACCTCGCCGAGGGCGGACACCGCTACGGGATCGTCGTCCTCGATCCGCCTTCCCTGGTGCGCAAGGGCCGCGATCTCAAGCACGCCATGGGCGTCTACACCAAGCTCAACCGCAACGGCTTCCGTCTGGTGGAAAACGGCGGCTACCTGCTCACCTCCTCCTGCTCCACCCGGGTCACGGACGAGGACTTCTTCCAGGTGGTCAGGCGAGCCGCCTCCGGGGCGCGGGTCGACGCCCGCATCGTGGCCCGCACCCATCACCCGGCCGACCACGTCGTCGACCCGGCCTTCCCCGAAGGGCGCTACCTCAGCTCGGCCCTGGTCCAGGTCGACCGCGGGTGAGGTCCACCGTGAGGAAACCGCTCAGCGACGACCTGCGGCTGAAGCTCGAGGCCCTGCCCACGGGGCCCGGCGTCTACCGCATGAAAGACGAGGCGGCGAAGGTCCTGTACGTGGGCAAGGCCAAGAGCCTGCGCAGCCGCGTGCGCTCCTACTTCCAGGAGTCCGGGGTGGCCGAGCGGGGTCCGCGGATCGAGGCCCTGGTGGCCCGGGTGGCCGACGTGGACTGCATCGTCACCCAGACCGAGGGCGAGGCGCTGATCCTCGAGGCCGAGCAGATCAAGGCCTGGCACCCGCGCTACAACATCAACCTCAAGGACGACAAGAAGTACCCCTTCATCCGCATCACCGACGAGGACTACCCCCGCATCTACTGGACCCGGGACCTGGTCCGCGACGGATCGCGCTACCTCGGGCCGTACAGCAACGCCCGGCACATGCGCACCATGCTCGACGTGATGCACAAGGTCTTCCCCGTTCGCAGCTGCCGCTACGACCTCCCCGACCCCAAGGTCAAGCTGTGCATGGAGTACCAGATCCGGCGCTGCGAGGGGCCTTGCGAGGACCTGGTGAGCCGCGAGCAGTACCGCGGCACGGTGAGCCAGGCGACGCGCTTCCTCAAGGGCGACAAGACCAGCGTCATCCGCGAGCTGAAGACGCGCATGGCGGAGGCCGCGGACCAGCAGCGCTTCGAGCAGGCCGCCCGCCACCGCGACCAGATCCGCGCCCTCGAGCTCTACCAGTCGCGGCAGAAGGTCGTCCTCGAGGAGAAGGTCGACCGCGACGTGGTCGGCCTCGCCCGCCACGACGACGAGGCCTGCTGCGCCGTGCTGGAGATCCGGGAGGGCCGCCTGGTGGGCGAGAAGCACCACTTCCTGAGCGGCGTCATGGAGGCCGCCGACGGCGAGGTGCTCTCCGCCTTCCTGCGGCAGTTCTACCTGCAGACCGACTTCATCCCGCGCCAGGTCCACGTCAGCCACGACCTGGAGGACGCGGACCACATCTCCGCCTGGCTCACCGGCAAGGGGGACGGGCCCCGGGTCGAGGTCGCCGCCTACCAGCGCGGTCTCAAGGCACGCGCCCAGGACATGGCCGACAGCAACGCCGCCCACCTGATGGAGGAACGGCGCCTCAAGAGGGAGGCCCGGCGCGACCGCGTCCCCCAGTCGGTGCAGGCCCTGCACCGGGACCTGACCCTGCCACGCCTGCCGCGGCGCATCGAGGGCGTCGACATCTCCACCTTCCAGGGCAGCGACACCGTCGGCTCCGTGGTCGTCATGGTCGACGGCAAGCCGCGGCGCAGCGAGTACCGCCACTTCCGCATCCGCGGCGGCGAGGGCCGGCCCGACGACTTCGCCGCCATCCGCGAGGTCGTGGAGCGGCGCTTCCGCGGACTCTCCGAGCGGGGGGAGCCCGGCCCCGACCTGCTGATGATCGACGGCGGCAAGGGACAGCTGTCGAGCGCCATCGAGGCCCTGGGGGCCCTGGGCGTGGACGGCCTCGCCGTGGTCGGGCTGGCCAAGAAGCTCGAGGAGCTCTTCCTGCCGGGCCAGGGCGATCCCGTGGTCCTGCCGCGGACCTCGGCGAGCCTGCGCATGCTGCAGGTCCTGCGCGACGAGGCCCACCGCTTCGCCGTGAGCTACCACCGCAAGCTGCGCACCCGGCGCACCCTCGGGTCGGACCTGGACGGCGTGCCCGGCATCGGCCCCGGTCGCCGGCAGGCGCTGCTGCAGGCCTTCGGGTCCCTGCGCCGGCTGCGCGAGGCCGGGGTGGATGAGATCGCCGGCGTCAAGGGCTTCAGCCACAAGCTCGCCCGCCAACTGAAGAGCCACCTGGCCGCCGACCGGGACGACCCGGGAGAAAGCCGGTCCTGAGCCGATGGCAGGCGGCGAGTCGAAGCCGCGCCCCGGGGGGCCGGCGCCGGCCGCCGGCATGAGCGCCGGCCGGGCACCGGTGGAGCTGCCCGCCGTCCTCGCCGAGGCCCTCGGCGAGTTCCTCGACAGCCTCGCCCGGGAGGCAGGCCTGACGGCGAGCACGAGATCCTCCTACGGACGCGACCTGCAGAGCTACCTGGCCCTGGCCGCCGGACTCGGGGCCCGGCGGCTCCCGGAGCTCACCGCGGAGGTGGCGGCCGGCCACGTGACCGGCCTCGTCGAGGCGGGACGCTCGCCGGCCACGGTGGCGCGCGCGGTCTCCTCCATGCGGCGGTTCCACGAGTACCTGCAGACCACCGGGCGCTGTCCCGAAGACCCCACCGCGGGGCTGAGAGCCCCGAGGGTAGCCCGCCGGGAGCCGGACCCCCTCACCGTGGAGGAGGCGGAACGCCTCGTGAACGCCGTCCGCGGCGACGAGCCCCTGGAGCTGAGGGACCGTGCCGTGCTGGAGGTGCTCTACGCCACGGGGATGCGGGTCTCGGAGCTGACGGCGCTGCGGACGCCGGACCTGCTGCTGCACAGCAGCCTGGTACGGGTCCACGGCCGCGGCGCCCGCGAGCGCATGGTGCCCCTAGGCCGGCCGGCGGCCGAGGCAGCCGAGGGCTATGCTCGCCGGGGGCGTCCCCGCCTGGCCGGGGACGGATCGGAGGACATCCTCTTCCTCGGCGCCAGGGGAGGTGCCATGTCCCGCATGAACGTGTGGAAGGTCATCCGCGCCGCCGCCCGCGACGCCGGCATCGAGCGGCCGGTGAATCCCCAGACCCTGCGCCACACCTTCGCCGCCCATCTCCTCGAGGGGGGGTTCGGCCTGAGCGACGTGCAGCACCTGCTGGGGCACTCGGACATCTCGACGACCTTGATCTACGCGCGTCCCGACGAGCAGCGTCTGCGGGAGCTGCACCGCACCTTCCACCCCCGGGGGTGAGCGGCGCCGTCCCGGCGTGCGCTCGCTCCGCGTCCGCGGGGAGGGCGCCTGCCGGAGATTGCGTCAGTGCACCTTCCGGGCCCGGTAGTCGGCCATGACCTGCTCGGTGCGGCGCAGGAGGTGCTCGTCCTTCTCGCCGCGCACGGCGGTGGGATCCATGCCGGACCAGTCGTAGTAGCCCTTCCCCGACTTGAGCCCCGTCTCGCCGCGCTCGACCATGGACCGCAGATAGTCCAGGGGCTGCTCCCAGCCTCCGAGGTGCCGCCACAGATGGTCGGCGACGCGCACGTGCATCTCGAGGCCGTTGATGTCGCGCTGCTTGAGGGGGCCGGCGGTGGTGAACCGCGGCGCCAGTCCCAGCTCGACGGCGAGATCGATCGACTCGGCGTCGGCCACGCCGGTGACCAGCAGGTTCACGGCCTCGCAGATCACGGCGTGCTGCAGGCGGTTGCACAAGAAGCCGGGCACGTCCTTCTCCACCCGCAGGGGGATCTTGTCCAGCCGCCGCCAGATCTCGCAGGAGCGGTCCATGGCCGCGTCCGAGGTGTGCTGCCCGCGGATCACCTCCAGGACCGGGACGATGTGGGCCGGCTGGAAGAAGTGGGAGCCGCCGATGCGGTCCGGATGAGCCATGCGATCACCCACCTGGGTGATGGGCAGGCCGGAGGTGTTGCTCGCCAGCACCGTGTGGCGGGGTGCCGCGGCGTCCATGCGCCGGAAGAGCTCCTGCTTGGCCTCGAGGTTCTCGGTGATCGACTCGACGACGAACTCGGCGGAGCCGACGGCTTCCTCCAGCCCGGTGGTGGCGCGGACGCGGCCGGCCACGGCCTCGGCGGTCTCGCCCTTGAGCAGGTCGTGCCGCTGCAGGTCCTCGGCGCCCCGCCGGATGTTGTCCAGGCCCTGGTCCAGGGTCTCCCGCCGGCGGCTCATGAGCACCGTCTCGCGGCTGCCGAGGGCCAGGACCAGGGCGATCTGGCTGCCCATGAGGCCGCCTCCGACGACGGCCGACTTCTCGAGAAAGAGATCGGGTGACATGCCTTGAATTGTCTCCTGTGTGGGTAAGGCGGTTCTCAGCTTCCGGCGGCTGATGCCTGGAACGTGCCCTTCACGACCCGCAGCGAGTCCTCCGCCACCTGCAGCGTGTGGTCCACGTCGCCGGCGGTGTGGGCCAGGGACAGGTAGAGCTTGCCCCCGGGGGTGACCAGGACGCCCCGGCGGATCATCTCCACGCCGAAGCGTCGGGCGGCGTCAGCATCGGCCCGCAGCCCGTCGGCGTGGGTCCGGACCGGCGCCTCGGTGAAGACCGGCTGCAGCACGGGACCGTCGCCGAGGACCTGGAAGGGGAGCCCCAGGCTCCGGCCGGTCTCCTCCAGACCCTGCCGCAGTCGGTCGGAGGTCTCGTGGAGCCGGGGGTAGACCCCCTCCTTCTCCAGCTCGTCCAGAGTCGCCAGCCCCGCCGCGCAGCCCACGGGATTGCCGTTCATGGTGCCGCTGGCGAAGACAAAGTCGCTCTCGGCCTTGCGGCGGGGGTCGGCCAGGGCCATGACCTCCTCGCGGCCGCAGACCGCGGCGAGGGGGTAGCCGCCGCTGATGGTCTTGCCGTACACGGCGAGATCCGGGATCACGCCGTAGCGCTCCTGGGCGCCTCCCCAGGCGAGGCGGAAGCCGGTGACGATCTCGTCGAAGACCAGCAGCACCCCGTGGGCCCGGGTCACCTCCCGCAGGCTCTCCAGGAAGCCCGGCTCCGGGCGCAGGGCCCGCTGCAGGGGCTCGACGATGATTGCGGCCAGATCCCGTGCGTGCTCGGCCACGAGCCGCTCCGCCGCGGCGGGATCGTTGAAGGGCGAGACGAGAACGGTGCGCGACGCGGCCCCCGGGATCCCCGAGGAGTCGGGGACGGGATCGGGGTACTGCGCCGGGCCGGAGGGGGCGGCGCTCTGCATGGCGTAGTCGTGGGCGCCGTGCCATCCCCCTTCGAACTTGAGGACCTTCTCGCGGCCGGTGAAGGCCCGGGCCAGGCGCAGGGCGGTGAAGGTTCCCTCGGTTCCGGAACTGCCGTAGCGCAGGAGCCCGCCGCAGGGAACGGCCTCGGTGACGCGCCGGGCCAGGTGCAGGGCGGGCTCGTTGAGGCCGTAGAAGGTCGAGCCCAGCCCCGCCTGCTCGCGCACGGCGGCGACCACGGCGGGGTGGGCGTGCCCGAGGATCAGCGGCCCCGAGCCGAGGATGTAGTCGACGTACTCCTTGCCGGCCACGTCCCAGATGCGGCTGCCCTCGCCCCGGTGGAAGACGGCGGCCACCTCGTCGGGGAGCCGGAACATCCCGAAGCAGCCGCCCACGAGGACGCCCTCGGACAGCTCGATCAGTCTCTGCTGCAGTGCGGTTCGCTCCATCCGTTCATCCTCCGCGCCGGCCGGGGTAGAGCCGTTCAGGCGAGCCGGCGGCATCGCCGGTCCGTCACACCCGGTCGTTCACGAGTCGCTAGAATGAGGCCCCCCTCCGGACTCCCGGCAAGGCGCTGAGAGCCTGCGCCGGCCCCTGCTCAGGGATCGGTGAGGCCGAGCTGCTCGAGGCGATCCGGCTCGCCGAGGTAGAAGCCCTGTTGCAGGAGGTGGCGCTGGAGCCTCCTGACATCGAGGCGGCGGGGGGCGACGCCATCCTGCACGGCCAGGGCGGCAGCGGCGCCGGCGGCCTCGCCGAGCTGCATGAGCGCCGGGCGGGCGCGGGTGGCGCCGGGGTCGTGGCCGCGGCGGATGTAGGCGGAGGCGCGGCCGGTGGCGAGCAGACCGTCCATGCCCTTGGGCAGCAGCGAACGGTACGGGGTGTCGAAGCCGGACGCTTCGCCGCCGTAGTGGGCCTGCCCGGCGTGCGTGTTGCGGTAGAGGACGTCGTCGAACCGGGCGCCGTGGAAGGCGTCCTCCGGGGTGATGGTGTACTCGCCGTCGATGTGCGGGCCTCCCCGCGAGCCGAAGTACGGGGCGACGATGAGCAGGTAGGCGCGGTCGAAGCCGGGGACGTACCTGTGGAAGAACTGCGCCGTCTCGAAGACGTGCATGCGGATGGCGGTCTCGAGGCGGGCGTGCTGCTTCATGTCGTCGCGGCGAATGGCGCCGCCCATGTTGATCCGGCTGCCGGCCAGCCCGCTCTCGAAGGGGCCTTTCCAGAGGTTCGGCGTGTTGATGTGGACGTGAGGCTCGACGGTCTTGAGGTAGTAGTACTCGCCCTTCTCCCACGCATGCCGGAGCAGCGGGACCATGGGGTCCTCGAAGGCCTGCCGCGCAAACGGGAACCGCTGGCGCTCGGCCAGCCACGCCTCGTCCTCGGCGCTGAGGGTGACATCGCTGGCGAGGAACCGCTCGAAGCGGGGGAAGTCCACGTCGGCCATGACGAAGTAGATGGCCGTGTCGTTCCAGGGGACGAACTCGGGGCGCATGAACTCCGCGCGCATGACCGGCGGCCAGGACGGGTCGGCAGGCATGTCGGTAATGACGGGGACTCCGGCGCGCCGGCACACGTCCGCGTCGGCCGAGGCGTCGACGACGACCCTGGCCTTGACGGCGACACGGCCGGACTTGCCTTCCACGAAGAGCCCGGTGACGCAGTCGTCCGCGATGATCGGATCGCCGGCCCACACGGGCACGAGGATCTCGACGCCGGCGTCGAGGGCCATCCGGGCCGCCAGGTGCGAGATGATGTTCGTGGTGTCGGCGTAGCGGTGACCGGTCTCGACGCGGAGCGCCTCCATCCGGTCGTTCAGTTCCCTGGGGATGCCGGCCAGCCCGCCGGGCAGCGTCACGGGGGCTTCGCCGGCGACACTGCCGCCGACGATCATCGCCGGGCCGAGGTTGCCGCCCAGGGAGGCGAAACGGTCGAGGAGCAGGGTCTTCGCTCCCAGGCGTCCGGCGGCGATGGCCGAGAACATGCCGGAGAGACCGCCGCCGACCACGGCCACATCCACGTCGAAGGCGATGGGCACCTGCTTGTGTGGCTCGGCTACGTAACCCAGCGGCTCTTCCCTGGCCATGGTTTCATCTCCTTGACGTTCCCGGTTGCCTGCGCCCCAATAGCCTGCGGATGAGCGGCCTGGTAAAGACCGACTGCAGCATCGGATCGATCCACCGGTAGATCCGGCCCGACACGTAGACGCACTTCCCCTTTTCCACCGCGGCCAATCCCTCCCGCACGACGACATCGGCGTCGTACCAGATGAACCCGGGAGACGCGGCCTTCATCTCCATCATGTCAGCGGCTTCGTGGAACTCCGTGTGCGTGAAGCCCGGGCACAGGGCGCAGACGTTGACCCCTTGGTGCCTGCACCTCAGATGCAGCGCTTCCGACAGCGCGACGACGTACGCCTTGGTGGGCCCGTAGTTGGTGTCCCGCGCCTGGGCGATGCGCCCCGCCACGGAGGCGACGTTGATGATGCGGCCGTAGCCGCGTTCGCACATGCCCGGCGCGAACAGATGGCAGAGATGCGCCATCGAGGTCATCATCAACCGAAAGAACGACGCATGCGCGTCCCAATCGCGATCCTCGATCAGGTCCGGCCCGGCGGAGCCGGCGTTGTTGACCAGGTAGTCGACGTCGAGCCCGAGTCCGGCGACATGGTCGGCGATCACTCGCGGCGCGTCGATGTCGGCGAGGTCGGCGGCAACGACCTCGACCCGGACACCGTGGCCATCGCCCAACTCCCGGGCCAGTTGTTCCAGGCGGTCCCGCCGCCGGGCGACGGCGACGATGTCGTGTCCCCGGGCCGCCAGTTGGCGTGCGAATTCGGCGCCGAGCCCGGCGGATGCCCCGGTAACGAGGGCGACGGGACGTCCGGGCCCGTTCATGGGATGGTCCGGGCGTCGGAGCGACCCGTGACGCCGGAGGTCATGTTGCGCCTCTTGGTGGACGGCTTGTCCCGTCCGCCTCGTCCCCGGAGTCGGATGGAACGACTGGCGTCCTCAGTTGTCCCCGTCAAGGAACCCGCCCACGCGCCCCAGGACCGAGCCCTCCCCCGTCCGCTGGCCGCCGGCGGACGGCGCGTTCTCGAGGATGCGGTCGGCCAGCCGCGAAAAGGGCAGGCTCTGCAGGTAGACGGTGCCGGTGCCGCGCAGGGTCGCCAGGAACAGCCCCTCGCCGCCGAAGAACATCGACTTGAGGCCCTTCGTCATCTCGATGTCGTAGTCGATGCCCGGGGTGAAGGCCACGAGGCACCCCGTGTCGACGCGGATGGTCTCGCTCTCCAGGCGCCGCTCGATCACCGACCCGCCGGCGTGGACGAAGGCCATGCCGTCTCCGCGCAGGCGCTGCAGGATGAAGCCCTCGCCCCCGAAGAAGCCGGTGCCCAGCCGGCGGTTGAAGGCGATGCTCAGCTCCGTGCCCAGGGCGGCGCAGAGGAAGGCGTCCTTCTGGCAGATCAGCTCGCCCCCGGCCTGCGCCATGTCGATGGGGATGATGTGGCCCGGGTACGGAGCGGCGAAGGCGACGCGGGCGCGGTTTCGCCCGGCGTTGCGGAAGTGGGTCATGAACAGGGACTCGCCGGTGAGCGCCCTCTGGCCGGCGCTCCACAGCTTGCCCATGATGCCCTCGTCGGCCCGCGACCCGTCCCCCATCTTGGCCTCGAACTCGATGCGGTCCTCCATCCAGTTCATCGCCCCGGCCTCGGCGATCACGGTCTCGCCGGGGTCCAGCTCCACCTCGACGACCTGCAGGTCGTTGCCGTGGATCTCGTAGTCGATCTCTTCGCAGCGCATTCCTTCTCTTCCGGTACGTGTCAAATCCCCACGCGAACGACCCATCCCGAGGTGGCGTCGCAGTAGGCGAGGTCGTCCCCTTCCCAGGCGGTCAGGCCGTGGGGCTGGGGCTCGTCGTCGGGCACCGCCACGCGGCCGAGTTCCTCCCCGCTCTTCACGTCGAGATGCACGATCTGCCGGACGCTGGTGTGCACCACCCACACGCCCCGGTCGGTGCGCACCACGCCGTGGGCCCTCTCGTACGGCAGCGGGATGGCGTGGACCACCTGCCAGTCGGCGATGCGCACCTTGCTCAGGGTCTGCTCGCGCAGGGTGGTGATCCACAGGTGGCCGGGCTCGACGTGGTCGTACTCGATGCCGTGGACGCCGCCGCCGCCGGGCACTGGGCGGCGCAGCTGCGTGCGGCCACTGGCGGGGTCGACCTTGAGGATGTCGCCGGCGCCGGGGGCCGCGTCGGTGGGAAGTACCCGCCGCCACAGGGAGCCGTCGCCGTTGGAGGCGATCCAGAGTCCCCCCTCCCCCGCCGCCATGCCGCTGGTGTTGGAGCCGTCCGTGGCGATCTCCCGCGGACGGAAGGTGACGCCGTAGTCGCCGGGAGGGCCGACCTCCACGAGGGCCAGGCGGTCGGAGATCTGGTCGGCGATCCACAGCCCGTCGCCGGTGCGCTGCAGGGCGTTGGGTACGCCGTAGGGAGCGCGGAAGAGCCGCTCGAAGGTCGCCAAGAGTCAGCCTGCTGCCGCAGCGGGCGGGCAGGTCCGGGGGCCGCGGGGCCCCGGCAGAGCCGCCATCAGGTCCTCACGCGCAGGTTGCGGAACCAGCAGACGCCGCCGTGGTCCTGCAGGCCGATGTGGCCGCGGCGGGGCATCTCTTTCCAGGCGTAGCGGTACTTGTTCGCCGTGCCGTCGGGGCATCGTCCGGGGGTGTCGTAGTCGTCGATGTCGACGTCCCAGGCGTGCAGGCCGTTCTGCTCCAGCTGCATGCGCGGACCCCGGCAGGTGAGCCGCATCCGGTTCCACTCCCCGGCCGGCCGGGCCACGTCCTGCGCCGGGGCGACCAGATCGTAGAGGGCCCCGGAGGAGTGCCGGTCCTGCTCCTGGCCCCGGGTGTCCAGGATCTGGATCTCCAGCCCCGTGTTCACGGGGTCCCCCAGGTCCGACCAGCGGAAGAACACGCCGCTGTTGCAGCGAGGCTCGGTGCGGTACTCCAGGTCCAGCTCGAAGTCCTCGAATCGGTCCAGCGTGTACAGGTAGCCCCCGCTCTGCGCGCGGCAGCGGATGCAGCCGTCGTCCACGTCCCAGCCGGCGGCGTCGCCGGTGGCCGCCCAGCCGCCCAGGTCGCGGCCGTTGAACAGCTCTCTCCAACTCACGCCATCCTCCCTCAGCCGGTGTCGGCGACCTTCACCGGCGCGCCGGTGCGCGCCGACTCCCAGGCCGCCTCGGTCAGCTCGATCACCCGCAGGCCGCACTCGGGCGGCACCTGCACCTCGTCGCGGCCGAGGATGGCGTCGAAGAAGTTGCGGTCCGGCGACCCCGCACCCGGCAGACCCGTGGGCTCCCAGGCGTCGCCGTGGCCGGCCCTCTTGTAAGTGAGCCTGCCGTTGCGGATGTAGACGGCGGCCTTGGAGCCCCAGATGGTGATGTCCTCCCAGATGCCGCCGGTGGGGGCGTTGCCGACCACCGACAGGTTGCCCAGGGCCCCGCCGCGGAACCGCAGGGACATGGCCGAGTTGATGTCGACCTCGGTGTCGAAGTTGTCCATCCACGCCTGCACCTCCTCGACGGCCAGGCCGGTCATCCAGAGGACGACGTCGAGGAGGTGGCTGCCCGAGTCGTTGAGCTGGCCGCCGCCCGACAGGGACGGGTCCTGGCGCCACTGGCCCTGCTGGGCGCGGTACCAGCCCTGGTCCTGCAGGGCGGAGATGAACTGGATCTCGCCGAGGTCGCCGGCGCGGACCTGGTTGCGCACGAAGCGGTACACCGGCTCCAGGTGCCGCTGGTAGGAGACCATGAGGACGCGCTCGGTCTCCCGGGCCCGGCGGATCACCCGGTGGGCGTGGTCGACGGTGCAGACCATCGGCTTCTCGGTGAGCACGTGGCAGCCCTTGTCGAGGCTGTCCATGATCTGCTGGAAGTGCAGGGTGTGGGGCGTGGAGATCTCGACGGCGTCGAGCGCGACGGTGTCGAGCATCTCGCGGTGGTCGGCGAAGGCCCTGGCATGCCGTGCCCCTTCGTTGCGCTCGAGGGCCCGGTCGAGGCTGCCCTGGCTGGGGTCGCAGAGGGCCGCCACCTCGGCCTCGGGGATCTGCAGCACCTGTCCAATGTGGCCGGAGGCATTGCCGCCGCACCCGATGAATCCGACCCGGATCGGTCCCGCCATCGTCCGCTCCTTTCGTCCCCGGCCGCCGTCATGACGGCCTTCTGGGGGGCGCGGCAATATACCGGGGGCCCCGCGCCTTCTCAACCGGACGAGGCCGGCTCAGCTCACCTTGGCGCCGGGAGGCAACTCCGCATCGGGCTGCACCAGGGCCAGCCGGCCGTCGTCGTCTTCTGCGGCCAGGATCATCCCCTCCGACAGGATGCCGCGCAGCTTCGCCGGCTTGAGATTGGCCACCAGCACCAGCCGCCGCCCGGGCAGGTCGGCGGGGTCGTAGGAGCCGGCGATGCCGCTCACCACGGTGCGGTGCCGCCCCTCGCCGGCGTCCAGCGTCAGCTTGAGGAGCCGGTCCGTCTTCGGCACCGCCTCGGCGGCCACGACCTCGGCGACGCGCAGCTCGACGCGGGCGAAGTCCTCGATGCCGATGGCCTGATCCTGCTCTTCGCTCATCTCTTCCGTCTCCTTTTCCAGCTCGGCCCTCGGGAACAACAGTGGCGCCTCGGCCGGCACCCCGGCGCCGACCTCCGCCCCGCCCCAGCTGCGGGTGGACTCCACGTCCCCCGCGGGCAGTCCCAGGCTGTCGCGCAGCTGGCGGGCCTTGGCCGGCAGCGCCGGCTCCAGCAGGATGGAGGCGATGCGCAGGCCCTCGGCGCAGTTGTAGAGGACGGTGGCCAGGCGCGGCCGGCCCTCCTCCGAGCGGGCGAGCTCCCAGGGCCGCTCGTCGTTGAAGTAGCGGTTCATGAGCCGCACGAAGCGCATCACCTCCTCGAGGGCGGTGTAGAACCTGAGCTCCTCCACGAGGACGCGCACGCGCCCGGCGAGGCCGGTGCCGGTGTCGATCAGCTCGCGGTCGGCGTCGGTCTGCCTCGGCTCGGGCAGGGCCCCGCCGAGGTGCCTGAGCAGCAGCGCCCGCACGCGGGAGGCGAGGTTGCCCAGATCGTTGGCCAGGTCGGCGTTGTAGCGCTCCACGAGGGCCGCCTCTCCCACGGCGCTGTCCTGGCCGTAGGGGACGTCCTTGATCAGGTAGTAGCGCACGGCGTCGGCGCTGTAGCGCTCGGCGAGCCCGAAGGGGTCGAGGACGTTGCCCAGGCTCTTGCTCATCTTCTGGCCGTCGGATCCGGAAAGGTGCCCGCCGACGACGAGGCCTTGGTAGAGAGGCGCGCCCATGGAGCGCAGCATGATGGGCCAGTAGATGGCGTGGGTCTTGAGGATGTCCTTGCCGATGAAGTGCCGCGCAGAGGGCCAGTAGGTGCGGCAGCGCTCGCCGTCGGGGTAATCGAGGGCGGAGAGGTAATTGAGGAGGGCGTCGAACCACACGTAGGTGACGTGGTCGTCGTCCCACGGCAGTCCGATGCCCCAGGGCACGCGTGTCCGCGGCCGCGAGATCGACAGGTCGCCGATCGGCTCGGAGAGGATGGAGAGAACCTCGTTGCGGTAGCCCGTGGGGCGGATGAAGTCGTCGTGGGTGCGGATGTGGCCGGCCAGCCACTCGCGGTGCTTCTCCATGCGGAAGAAGTAGTTGCCCTCGCGCCGAGGCTCCGGCTCCCGCTTGTGGTCCGGGCAGAGGCCGTCGACCAGCTCGCGCTCGGTGAGGAAGCGCTCGCAGCCTACGCAGTAGAGACCTTCGTACTCGTCGAAGTAGATGTCGCCGCGATCGTAGACCGACTGCAGGACCTGCCCCACGACCCGGGTGTGGCGCTCCTGCGTGGTGCGGATGAAGTCGTCGTTGGCGACCCGGAGCGCCTTCCAGGCGTCGCGGAAGCGCTGCGAGACGCGGTCGACGAAGGCCGCGGGATCGGCGCCGGCGCGCCCCGCGGCGCGGTAGATGTTCTCGCCGTGCTCGTCGGTGCCGGTCAGGTAGAACGTGTCGTCGCCGTCGAGGCGGTGGAAGCGGGCCAGGAAGTCGGCCACCACCGTCGTGTAGGCGTGGCCGAGGTGGGGCTCGGCGTTGACGTAGTAGATGGGCGTGGTGAAGTAGACGGTGCGGTTCATCGGGAAGGCGGCCCTCCGGGTACACAGAGATCGCCAGCCCGCGGCACGGTGTCAAACCCCCGGGAACCCGGGAAAGGCCCGCTGCAGGACCCGCCCGGTGTGCGAGTGCGGACAGGCGGCGACCTCCCGCGGGGGGCCCGTCACCACCACCCGGCCGCCGTCGCCCCCGGCCCCCGGGCCGAGATCGACGACGTGGTCGGCGGCGGCGATCACGTACGGGTCGTGCTCGACGACGAGGACCGTGTCGCCGCGGTCGACCAGGCGCTGGAGCAGCTCCACGAGCAGGGCCGTGTCGCAGCGGTGCAGCCCGGAGGTGGGCTCGTCCAGCAGGTAGAGGGTGCGCTCCACCGCCGGCCGGCCGAGCTCGGCGGAGAGCTTCACCCGCTGCGCTTCGCCGCCGCTGAGCCGGCCCGCCGGCTGACCGAGGCGGAGGTACCCCAGGCCGAGGTCGGCCAGCAGATCCAGGCGCCGGGCGGCCTCGGGCACGTTGGCGAACCGGAGCCGCGCCTCGGCCACGCTCAGCTCCAGCACCTCGGCGATCGACAGCCCGCCGAAGCGGACCTCCAGGACCTCCCGCCGGTAGCGGGTGCCCGCGCAGCGGCCGCAGGGAAGGGGCAGGTCCTCCAGGTCCAGCGCCGCCTCCGGCTCGCGGCCGGTACCGCCGCAGCGGCTGCAGGCGCCGCCGCTGTTGAAGCTGAAGTCTCCCGGACGGTAGCCGCGCAACCGGGCCTCGGGCGACTGCGCGAACAGCTCCCGCAGGACGGCCATGAGGCCGGTGCAGGTGGCCGCGTTGGAGCGCCCCGTGCGGCCGATGGGGGACTGGTCGACGGCGACCACCCGTTGCAGGGCCTCGGCCCCCCGCAGACCGTCGAAGGGCAGGGGGCGGCGTCCGGCCCCCTGCAGGCGGGCGGCCAGGGCCGGGTGCAGGGTGTGATGGACGAGACTGCTCTTGCCCGAGCCCGAGACGCCGGTGACGCTCACCAGGCAGCCGAGGGGAAGGCGGAGATCGGCACCCTGCAGGTTGTGGCCGCGGGCGCCGAGGAGCTCGAGCCAGCCGCCGGCGCCGGCGGAGCGCCCGCGGCGGCCGGGCGGGTCTCCGGCAAGGGCCCGTCCGGTGGGGGTGCCGGCAGCCCGTGCCTCCCGGGGCGGACCCTGGTAGAGGAGGCGTCCGCCTTCGTCGCCGGCGCCGGGTCCGAGCTCCACGAGCAGGTCCGCGTCTCCGATCAGGTCGAGGTCGTGCTCGACGACGAGGACGGAGTTGCCCCCGTCCCGGAGCCGCTCAAGGGCGGCCGACAGGCGCCGGGTGTCGCGTCCGTGGAGGCCGGCGCCGGGCTCGTCGAGGACGTAGAGGACCCGGGAGAGTCCCGACCCGAGGGCGGCCACGAGCTGCAGGCGCTGCAGTTCCCCCGCCGACAGGGTCGGCGCTCTGCGGTCGAGGGTGAGGTACCCGAGTCCGAGGTCGATCATCACCTCCACGCCGCGGCGGACGACGTCCAGGATGTGGTCGGCCAGGGCCTGCTTCCCGGGGGGTACGGCGACCCCGGCGAGCCACTCGGCGGCCTCGGAGAGGGTGCGCCCCTGCAGACCGCCGAGGCTCTCGCCGTCGATGCGGACGGCGCGGGACGGAGCCGACAGCCGGCTGCCCCCGCACCCGGGGCACGGAGAGCCGGCCCCGTCCCCCTGAAGCTCCTCCAGCCAGGCCCGCTCGGCGGCGTCGTCGACGACCGCGGCTCTCGCGTCGAGCCAGCGGCGCAGGCCGGTGAACGGTTGGCCGCGGGCCCGGGGTCCCTCGCCCTCCCACAGACCCTGCACCGCCGCCTCCGGCCACTCCGAGAGAGGCTCCGACGGGTCGACCCCGGCGCGCCGGCAGAACGCCTCCACCGTGCGCCGCAGCCGGCGATGCCCGAAGCGCTCCCACAGCACCGCCAGCGACGCCGCCGGGGGCTCGCCGGCCGACAGCAGGCGCTCGAAGGAGCTGCCCGCCGACAGCCCGGAGCCGCGGCAGTCCGGGCAGGCGCCGTCGGGGCTGTTGAAGCTGAAGAGGGCGGCGGAGATCTCGGGAAAGGCGGCGCCGCAGGCGGCGCAGGCCGGACGCACGCTGTAGCGCTCCTCGGCGCCGGTGGCCGGATCGAGGAGACCGAGGCGACCCTGGCCGAGCTGCACCGCCGCCTGCAGGGAGCCGCGCAACCGGCGCCGCATCCCGTCCCTGACGGCGACGCGGTCGACGACCACCTCCGGGGACCGGCCCACGAGGCGGGAGGCCTCCACCTCCTCCAGGACCAGGGTCTCGGTTCCGCAGCGGATCCGCCGGTAGCCGCCGCGCTCGACCTCGGCGATCAGCTCCCGGGCGCGGGCCTCCGTGGCCGGCGGCTCCAGGGGAGCGGTCACCACCAGCCGGCTGCCCTCGGGCCGACCCGAGGCGCGCTCGAGGATCTCGTCGAAGGGTTGGGCCGCCACCGGCTGCCCGCAGTCCAGGCAGTGGGCCCGGCCCACCCGGGCCCACAGCAGACGCAGGTAGTCGGACAGTCCCGTGATCGTCGCCGCCGTCGAGCGCGACGACGGGCGGCTGCGCGCCTGGGCGATGGCCAGGGCCGGCCGCAGCCCGTCGATGCGCTGCACCCGCGGCGGCTGCAGGCGCCGGGCGAAGGCGGCGGCGGGCCCCTCCGCGGTCAGCAGGAACCGCCGCCGGGCCTCGGCGTAGAGGGTGTCGAAGGCGAGGCTCGACTTGCCCGATCCGGAGACGCCGGTGAGGGCGATGAGCCGGCCGTGGGGAAGGTCCAGGTCCAGGGACCGCAGGTTGTGCTCGCGGGCGCCGCGGATCTCCAGCTGGTCCTTCACCGAGGCCCGTCCCCCGGCCGCCCCCGGTCCAGCTCCCGCGAAGCGCGTTCGTAGTCCTCCAGCGAGTCGATCTCGAACCACGGGAGATCGCCGGTCTCCACGGCGCGCAGGTTTCCCGACCGGATCAGGGGCCCGTACGCGGCGGTGGGATAGACCGCTTCCCCGCCTCCCTCCACCAGCCGTCCGACCTCGCGCCGAACCATCGCCGATCCGGCCTCGTCGAACCGGACCAGCTGCACGCTCACCGCCTGGGAGGCGGCCGGTGCCAGGTGCTTGCCGATCTCCGTCACCCGGCCCGAGCCGTCGATCCGCAGGTTCATCTCCCCTGCCTCCCTGGCTGCACGGGAGTCGACGGCGATGGCGCTGCCCGGTCCCTCCCCCAGGCGCTCGAGGACGGCCGGGTCGAAGAGGATGTCGCAGTTGAACAGGAAGGCGCCGCCCTCCAGGCAGCCGAGGGCGCGGTGGAGGGACTCGATGCTGTTCGTCGTCCGCCAGTCCTCGTTGATCACGCATCGGGCCCGGCCCCCGAGATGGCGGCGCACCTGCCCGGCCTCGTAGCCGGTGACGACGACGACGTCGCCCACGCCGATCCCCGCCAGCGCCTCGAGCTGACGGTCGATGAGGGCCCGGCCGGCCACCGGCACCAGGCACTTCGGCCGGCCCTCGGTGAGGTGGCGGAGCCGGGTGCCGGCCCCGGCGGCGAGGATGATGGCGCGCAGGGGAATCTCCGTGCCGGAGGATGGGGGGCCGGGATACGGCCCGCGGGCTGAAACGTCAATATACGGTGGTCTCGACGAGGGCCGGGACGGAGCCCGCCCGAGACCTCATGTCGTTGCCCCGGACCGAGGTCTATGGCTACATTCGATCGTGGTCCCTGCCTGCGGTCCCGCTGCCTCCGGAGGCGCCTCCGTTTGTCCACGCCCGGACGCCCCGTCGTCTCCGCTCGCCCGGCACGCCGAAATCCTTGAACGCACTGATCCTGGCCGCCGGCCGCGGACGCCGCCTCCTGCCGTACACCTCCGAGCGCCCCAAGTGCCTCTTGCAGGTGGGGCCGTGCACGATCCTCGAGCACCAGCTCCGGCGCCTCTCGGCGGCGGGGGTGGAACGGGTGACCATCGTCGCCGGCTTCGGGGCCGAGGCGGTGCGCCGCCGGGCGCAAGCCTGCGGCCCCGACGTGCGGGTGGTCTTCAATCCCTTCTTCGCCATCTCCGACAACCTGGTCAGCCTGTGGTCGGCGCGCTCCGAGATCGGCGAGGACACGCTGCTGCTCAACGGCGACAACGTCTTCCACCCCGCCGTCCTGGAGCCCCTGCTCGACGCCGACCCCGGGCCCTGCACCCTCCTCGTGCACCGGAAGTCCGCCTACGACGAGGACGACATGAAGGTGGCGCTCCGCGGCGGCCGCCTGGCCGCCATCGGCAAGGACCTCCTTCCCGCGCAGGCACAGGCCGAGTCGATCGGCATCATGCGCATCGCCGGCGACGGCAGCCGCCTGCTGCGCCTCGTTCTCGAGGAGGCGGTGGAGGACGCCGACGCCATGCACGGCTTCTACATCGACGGCGTGCGGCGCATGGTCGAGGCCGGATGCCCCGTCCGCTGCGCCGACATCGGCAGCCTGCCGTGGTCGGACATCGACACCGACGAGGACCTGCTCGAGGTGCGCCTCCACGTGCAGGCGTACGAGGCCGGCCACCCGGCGGCCTCGGCGGTGCGGGAGCCGGCATGACCGGCGGACTGCTGCTGTTCGAGGACAGCCCCCGCGGCGCCTGGACCGCGGGCTGCCGCTTCGGCGGTCTCACCACCCTCGAGCGCGGCATCCTGACCATGGCCCGGGCCGGGGTGGACCGCCTCCTCGTGGCCCTGCCCCCGGGGCTCTCCCCCGCTGCCGGGCGGCGGGTCCGCCGGCTGGATATCGACCTGGAGATCGCTGCCTGGGGGGATTCGCCGCGCACCACCTTCGGCCCCTCCGACGAGGTGCTGGTCCTGCTGGGCGACCACGTCCACCACCACTCCTCCCTCACGGCCCTGGTCGAGTCCGGCGCTTCGGGCGACGGGCTGGTGGTGCAGGTCTCGCCCGCGCCCGGCCAGGAGGGGCTCGCCTTCCTCGGCCCGGACGGGGCGACGGGCGGCGGTCCCCGGGGGGTCAGCACGGGGGCTCTGCTCTGCGACGGCTCCCTGCGACCGCACGAGGTCGTCGGCCGCGGCGGGTCCGCCCTCGAGTTCCTCCGCCGCCGGGCCGCCGGCCGCGGGGTGCGCACCACCGAGGGCGATCCGTCCCTGTGGCGCCGCGTCGAGGACCGCCGCGGCGCCCGGCAGGCCAGGGCGATGCTCTTCGGGCAGGTGACCAAGAAGACGAGCGGCCCCGTCTCGCGCCACATCAACGCCCGGCTGTCGATCCCCATCAGCAAGGTGCTGGTCGAGACCGGCCTGTCGCCGCACCTGGTGACGGTCCTCTTCGTGCTGACCACCGGCCTCGCCGCCGCCTGGCTGATCTCGGATCCGCAACCGTACTGGCGGCTGGCCCTGGCGGGGTGCCTGTGGCAGATGGCGGCCGTCCTCGACCGCTGCGACGGGGAGATCGCCCGGGTCAAGCTTTGCGAGTCCAGGTTCGGCGCCTGGTTCGACACGGTGACCGACAACCTGGCCTACGTCGCCGCCTACGCCGCCTTCCTCAAGGCCGCCCACGGGCTCCACCCCGGGCAGCCCCTCTACCTCTACGCCGGCCTGTCGGCGGTGGCCGCCATGTTCCTCAGCCTCGGGGTGATGTACCACTACGCTTTGCGCACCGGGTCCGGGTCGCTGCAGAACTACATCGTCGGCTTCGCGCGCCACGTGCCGCAGGAGGAGAAGGGCGCCCTCTACCGCGCCCTCGAGCGCTACGCCTTCCTGTCGAAGCGCGACTCCTTCGCCTTCGTGCACTTCGTCCTCGCCCTCCTCGGCGCCTTCGACCTGATCTACCTGTTCACGGTGGGAGGCCTGCACGTGGTCGCCCTCGGAGTGCTGCTGTCGCAGGGCAAGATGCTCGCCGCCCACCAGCGCCGCTCCGGGGCGGCGGCGGAAGGCCTTCCGCCCGAGGTCGGCGGACGGTGAGGGTCATCCGCTTCCTCCTGCCGGGCCTGGGACTGCTGCTGCTCGGCGGTCTGGTCGGCGCCCTCGGGGTGGACGAGATCCTCCACAACCTGGCGGTCATGCGCTGGGCCTTCCTCCACGTCGTCCTCCTGGCCCTCGCGTGGCACGTGACCAACTCGCTGGCCTGGAGCTGCGCCTTCCCGGCCGACGGCTTTCGCCCGCGCCTGTCCCTCCTGTTCAGGTGCAAGCTCGCCGGCGAGGCCGTCAACCAGCTGACGCCCCTGGCCAACCTCGGGGGCGAGCCCCTCAAGGCCTTCCTGCTCCGCCGCCAGTCGCCGGTCTCGCGCGGACTGGCCTCGGTGGTGGTCAACAAGGCGGCCCAGGTCTTCACCGGGCTGCTGTTCACGGCCGCGGGGCTGGGCCTGGTGACCTACCACTGGGAGGTGCCCCTGGCGGTGCCCATGCCGGTGCGCGCCGGTCTGACCCTCCTCCTCCTGGCCGCCGGCCTCCTGACCTGGTCGGCGTACCGCAGCCACGGGCGCATGTTCTCGGCGCTCCTCGTCCTCGCCCGCCGCTGCGGCCTCGGCCTGGAGAGGATCGAACGCCTGCGCGCCCGGGCCGCGGACATCGACCACCACATCTCCCGCTTCTTCCGGCAGCACAAGGGGCGCTTCGGCCTGGTCCTGCTGTTCCACGCCTGCGGCTGGCTCCTGGGCGCCTGCGAGACTTTCGTGATCCTCCGGGCCCTCGGCGCCGGCATCGACTTCGAGATCGCCTTCCTCATCGCCTCGCTGACGGTGGTGATCAACGGCCTGTTCTTCTTCATGCCGTCCAACATCGGCGTCCTCGAAGGGGGGCAGGTCTTCCTGTTCCTCACTCTCGGACTGGACCCGGCCGCGGGCCTGTCCCTCGGCATCGTCAAGCGCATGCGCAAGCTCCTGTGGATCTCCGTGGGCTGGTTGTTCCTCACCCACCTGAGCCGGTCCATGGGCCGCGCCGCGGCTCCGGTGGCCGGTCCGGTGCCCGCCGCGGCCGCTCCGGGCGCGGAGCGGGCCCTGCGTCAGGGCGCGATCCCATGAGCATCCGGCCGCTCCTCTGTCTTGCCGCCCTGGGCGCCCTCCTCCACGCACGGCCGGACCCCGTGCGGGCCGCGGCCCCGGAAGGGGGCCCCGTGTATGGTCTCGACCAGTTGGTGGCCATGGCCCGCGAGGGCAGCCCGGATGTGGCCGCGGCGCGCTGGAACCTGCACGACGCCCGCGCGCAACTGCGCCAGGCCCGCGCCGCCCGTTTCCTGCCGCGGCTCCGCCTCGAGGGCTTCGGCGGCCTCGTCCCCGACGCCCGGGGCGATGTCTTCCATCCGCCGCGGGACACCTCCGGCGTGCGCCCCCTCGGTCCCTTCGTGCGCACCGAGCTCGAGTTCACCCAGCCCCTGTACACCTTCGGGCAGCTCTCCAGCCTGCGGACCGCCGCCGAGCACGGCCTGGAGGTCGAACGGGCCGCCTTCGAGGAGACCCGCCAGGGCCTCGTCCTCGAGGTCAAGGAGCTCTACTGGGGGATGCTCCTGGCCCGCGACCTGGCGGCCCTCGCCCGGCGCCTGCGCCAGGAACTGGAGGACCGCGAGTCGGAGGTCGACCCCGACGACCCCGACCTCCCCCTGGGCGTGCCCTACCGCCTGCAGCTGGCCCTGCTGGAGCTCCGCGACCGCGAGGCCGAGCTGGAGGACCAGCTGCGCCTGGCGCGTTCGGCCCTGGCGTGGAAGGCGGGCCTTCCGGAGGACGAGCCCTTCGAGCTGGCCGAGACCCGGCTCGAGCCGGTGGGCGCCGAGGTGCCTCTCCTCGACGAGTTGCTGGGGCGGGCGCGCAGAGAGCGCCCGGACTGGCGCCGCCTGCGCGCCGGAGTGGCCGCCCGCCGGGCCCAGGAGCAGGCCGCGCGCAGCGCCGGGTACCCCCAGCTGTTCCTCGCCGGGGGCCTGCGCTACGCCGCGGCCCCGGGGCGGACGGATCAGCGGAACCCTTTCGTCAAGGACGAGTTCAACCTCTTCAGCGGGGCCGTCGTGCTGGGCCTGCGCCAGTCCTTCGAGATCGGCCTCATCGGCGCCGAGGTCGACCGGGCCCGGGCCCGGCGCATGCAGCTGGAGGCCCGGGAGCGCAGCGCCGCCCAGGGCATCCGCCTCGAGATCGACCAGGCCCTGAAGGAGTTCGAGGGGGCCCGGAGGGAGTTGGACTCGGCCCGGCGGGGCCGTGACCTGACGCGGGAGTGGCTGCGGATCGCGCGCGACGAGTACGACCTGGACCCGGCCCGGATCAAGGACCTGGTGAGCGCCTTCGAGGGCTTCGCCGACGCCGAGCAGACCTACCACGAAGCCGTGTACGAGCACAACGTGAGGCTCGCCGGCCTCGAGCGCGTCGTCGGCGCCGCCCTCGGCCCGGGGAGCCCGGAATGAGGCTCCGGGGCCTCGCCTCGGGCCTGGTCTGGCTGGCCGCCACCGGCGCCGCCGGCGCCGCGGGGGAGGCCTGGCTGGCGGCCGAGGTGGAACGGCTGAACCTGGAGGGCCGCAGGGCTCCCGAGGCGGCGGCGGCGGCCTTCGTCGACCGCGCCGTGGACCTTCCCGGCTTCGCCGAGCTCTGCTTCGGCGACTACCTGGAGGACAGCCTCGCCGAGCTCGAGGGTCACATGACCCGCTCCGACTTCCGGGCCTACGTCGAAGCCCACCGCGGGCGGCTGCTGGAGTCGCTGCGGCAGCGGCTCGTCGACGACTTGGGACCCCGCCTCGCCGCCGGGCTGCCGGCCCTGGAGGCGGTCTCCTCCGAGTTCGACGGAGACACCGGCCGCGCCGAGATCACCGTCCCCGGAGGGGGGCCGCTCCGCTGCCACCTGCGGCGCACGGAGGACGGCTGGCGCCTGCGCGACCTGCGCCTCCAGGACCGCCGCCTGAGCCGCATCTACCGGCGGCGGTTCGAGGACGTCCTCGACCGCCGCGACTCCCCCGCCGTCCTCGAGGCCCGGCTCGCCGGCCGCGAGTACGTCGTCCTCGAGGACTTCTCCTTCTCCGAGCCGGGCGGCCTGCCCATGGGCTGGGGCTGGCGGGACCGGGACGACGACGCGGAGAAGCCCTACCGGGTGCGCCGGCACGGCCGCGACGCCTTCGTCGAGGCCCGGGTGTCGGACTCGTCGATCCTGATCCTGAGCCTGGCCCAGTGGAACCCGCGCCGGTATCCGATCCTGACCTGGTGCTGGCGGGCGGACCAGTTGCCGGAGGGCGGGGACGAGCGCTTCGGGGCCACCAACGACAGCGCCGCGGGTTTGTACGTGTTCTACTCGCTGACCTGGCTGGGCGCGCCCCGGCACGTCAAGTACGTGTGGAGCACGACCCTGCCCCTCGACACGGTGGGGCGCCGGAACCGCATCTTCCGTCCCTGGTACATCGTCGCCGAGAGCGGCGCCGAGAACCTGGGGCGGTGGACCTTCGAGACCGCCGACCTCGAGCGCGACTACGGCCGCACCTACGGGGGCGACCCGAAGGACCGGACCGTGGGGCTCGGCCTGCTGACCGACGCCAACAACACCGGGACTCGGGCCGAGGCCTGTTACGGGGAGCTGCGCGCCTGGACCCGCCAGGCCTGGGAGCAGGGCCGCGTCGTCGACCACTGCGGCGGCCTCCGGGGCCCCCCCGCCCTCACCGGCTCCACCTCACGGGAGGTCACGCCATGAAGACCGTCATCTGCCTGCTCATGGCGCAGGCGCCCCTCGCCCTGCTCGCCGAGACGCCGCCCGCCGGCACGGCCACCGACTTCCTGCGGAGCCACGACGCCCGCGTGCGGGAGGTCGTCCTCGCCGGCCCGGACACCTTGTCCGGCGAAGACCGGACCCGGGTGCAGGACCTGATCGCCGAGGCCTTCGACTTCCGCGAGCTGGCGCGGCTCTCCCTCGGGGACCACTGGCGGGAACGCACCGCCGAGGAGCGCGGCGAGTTCGTGGACATCTTCCGCCGCATCATCGAGAGGCAGAACTTCGACCTCTTCGTGCGCTATCACCGGGAGGGACGGATCACCTACACCTCCGAGGAGGTCGACGAGGAGGGGCGGGCGGTGGTCCTCGGCGAGGTGCCGCTGAAGCAGGAGACCCGGCGGATCGCCTACTACCTGCACCGGCCATCGACGGGGGCCGGGGGAGGCTGGCGCATCTACGACCTCGCCGTGGACGGGGCCGGCACGGCCGAGGCCAACCGCCGCACCTACACCCGCTACATCGGCCGCCACTCGTACCCGGCCCTCCTCGACGCCCTGCGCCGCAAGCTGGACCGGCTCGAAGGGCGGGGCTGAGAGCCGGTGGTCAGCGGCGGGCGCATGCGGATCAGCTACGAGCGCATCGTCCACTACGTCTTCCATCACCACCTGGGGATCATCCTCGTCTCCCTTGTGGTCTCCCTCCTCGCCGGATCGCTGGCGGCGCGCCTGAAGATCAAGGCCGACTCGGCCGACCTGCTGCCGGACGACTACGTGAGCGTCCGCGAGCTGAACCGCATCAAGGAGCGCGTCGGCGGCGCCGCGCCGCTGATGGTGATCGTCACCGGCCACGACCTGGCGGCCTGCGTGGAGTTCATGCACGTCCTGGCCGACTCCCTCGAGGGCAGTCCGATGCTGAGCTCCATCGTGCGCGGGCGCATGGCCCAGGCCGACTTCCTGAGCCGCAACCGCCTGCTCTACATGGACTTGGCCGACCTGCGGGAGCTGGAGGCGCGGGTGGAGGAGCAGGTCGAGCTGGAGAAGCTGCGGCGGTCCCCCCTGTACATCGGCCTGGACGACGAGGAGGATCCCCTCGAGCTCGACGACCTGGAGGCCCGCTACGCCGGCGCCAGCGAGGGCTTTCACCGCGACTACTACCTGACCAAGGAGGGCAACGGCGTCATCCTGCGGGTCTACCCGGCGGGGGTGATCACCGACATGACCTTCAGCCGGCGCCTCCTGTCGGGCATCCGCTCGACGATCGACGCCATCGATCCCCAGCGCTTCCACGCCAGCACCGAGGTCTCCTTCTCGGGCAGCTTCAACAACGCCTTCACCCAGTACGACGTGATCGTGCAGGACCTGCGGTCGACGGCGCTCTACGCCTTCCTCGGCGTCCTCCTGCTCATCTCCCTCTACTTCCGCCAGGTCCTGTCGCCGCTCTTCGTCGTCGTCCCCCTGCTCATGAGCCTGTCGTGGACCTTCGCCCTCACCTGGCTCGTCATCGGCAACCTCAACCAGATCACCGTCTGTCTCTTCGCCATCCTCTTCGGACTCGGCATCGACTTCGGCATCCACATCTTCGCCCGTTACCGCGAGGCCCGCCGCAGGGGGCTGGAGACCGAAGCCGCCCTCGTGGAGACGGTCTGCCAGACAGGCAGCGCCCTGACCACCACGGCGGTGACCACGGCGGTGGCCTTCTTCTCGCTGCTGTTCTCCGACTTCAAGGGGTTCAGCGAGTTCGGCTTCATCGTCGGCGTGGGGATCCTGTTCTCGCTGGTGGCCATGGTCGTCATCTGCCCGGCCTTCCTCGTCCTGGCCGAGAGACTGCGGCTGATCCGCCTGGGGCAGCCGGAGGTCCCCGGCCACCTGCTGCGGCGCGGCCGCTACCCCGTGCCCCACCTCACCATGATCCTGGCCGTGGCGGCCACGGGCTACTCGTTGCTGCACCTGGCCGACCTGCGCTTCGAGTACGACTTCAAGAAGCTCCGTCCGGACACCTCCGCCGGGGGGCCGAAGGCGAGCCTGCCCGACGAGCTGAAGGAGACTCGCGCGCCGGCCATCGTCCTCACCGAGAACGAGGAGCAGGCGATGGCGGTGGTGGCCGAGGTCGAGAGGCGGCGCGCCGCCCACGGCGACAGCTCCACCATCCGCTCGGTGCGCAGCGTCTACTCCCTGCTGCCCGCCGATCAGGAGGAGAAGCTGGCCATCCTCGCCGGCCTGCGGCACACCCTGGAGGAGAACGAGGACCTCCTCGACAGCGGCACCCGCGCCCGCGTCGACTCCCTGCGGCGTTACCTGGAGGTCTCCCGGCTGCGGCTGGAGGACCTGCCCGGGGAGATGACCAAGAGCTTCTCCGGCAAGAACGGCGAGATCCTCAGCTTCGTGCAGATCAACGCCGCCGTGCCCCTGCGCGACGGGCGCAACGCCATCGCCTTCGCCCGGCAGATCAAGGAGATCGAGACGCCCGGCGGCGGCACCTTCTTCGCCTCGAGCGCCCACATCATCTTCGCCGAGATGCTGGAGCTGATGCTCGACGACGCCGTCAAGGCGGTGGCCGTCTCGCTCATCGCCGTCACCCTGGTGCTGCTCATCGACCTGGGCAGTCTCGGGCGGAGCCTGCTCGTCCTCACGCCCCTGCTCACGGCGCTGGCCTGGGTCACGGGGTTGATGTACGTCTTCGATTTCAAGGTCAACATCTACAACATGGTCGCCTTCCCCACGATCATCGGCATGGGGATCGACAACGCCGTGCACATGTTCCACCGCTACCGCGAGGCCGGCCCGGGATCGATGCGCCTCGTGCTGCGCACGACGGGCACGGTGCTGATGGCCACGACGCTGACGACCATGGTCGGCTTCGCCGGCCTCGTGCCCGCCCATCACCCGGCCCTCTACTGGGTCGGCGCGGTCACGCTTCTGGGACTGGGATCCTGCTTCGTCTCAGCCGTCACCTTGTTGCCGGCGCTGCTGCAGATGCTCGAGGGGCCAAGAGAAACGGCCCGCCCCGGGAAGGCGGGGCTGCCTTCGGGGACGGGCCGCTGATTCGGTGGAGCGGGAGACGAGACTCGAACTCGCGACAACCACGTTGGCAACGTGGGGCTCTACCAACTGAGCTACTCCCGCGATCGGGAGGAGGAATATAGAGAGTGGAAAAAAAGAGCGTCAAGGCCGTGGGCGCCGCCTGCATCGCCCTGGCGGCAGGGCTCGGCTGCGGCGGCGACGGCGGCCGCGTCCTGCCGCCGCAGGCGCGCTGGCACAACAACCAGGGCGTCGTCTACATGGACCAGCACAACTACGTCCGGGGCCGCGAGCACTTCGAGGAGGCCGCCCGGCTCGCCCCGGGTTACGCCACGGCCCGCGCCAATCTCGGCATCGCCCTCTACAGCCTGGGGAAGTACGACAGCGCCCGCGTCGCCCTGGGCCAGGCCCTGGAGCGCGACGGCGGTCACCTGCACGCCCTCTACACCCTGGGCCTCATCGACCACGCCCAGGGTCGTGACTACGCCGCCGCCCTCGACCGCTTCCGGAAGGTGGCCGCCCGCGACGGCGAGGACCCCCTCGTGTGGTACTTCCTCGGCCGGACCCATGCCAAGGTCGGCCGGGCGGACTCCGCGGTGGCCGCCTACGAGCGCGCCATCGCCCTGGACCCCACCCACCTGTCGGCCCACTACGCCCTCGCCCAGGAGCTGCGCCAGCAGGGCGACCTGGAGGCCTGGCGGCGGACCCTGGACCGCTTCGACCAGCTGAGCCGGGCCGGCGTCGAGGGCGTCTCCTCCGCCTACCAGGGTCAGGGCAAGTACGCCGAGGCCCTGGCCGAGGGCCGCTTCGGAGGCGGCGGCGCCGGAAGCGGCGGCGGCCTGCGCTTCCGGGCGGCGGCGGACCTGGCCGCCGGTGAAGGTCCCCTGCTCTTCCTCACCCCCGTCGACGCCGACGGCGACGGGGACGCCGACGTGGTGGCCGGCACCGGCCGCGGGCCGCTGCTGCTGAACAACGGCGACGACGGCCTCCTGGCGGGCGCGGCCTGGGACCTCGAAGGGGTTCCGGCGGCCCGGGGCCTGGTCTTCGCCGACGTCGATGACGACGGCGACGCCGACGCCGCCTGGTCCGGCGACGGTCTGCGCCTCCTCCGGCAGGACGAGGGCGGGCGCTTCCGGCTCTCGGACGAGTCCCTGGCGCCGGCCCCGGGGACGGCGCTCTTCGGGGATGTCGATCACGACGGCGACGCCGACCTGATCGCCGCCGGTCCCGGCCTGGTCCTGTGGGCCAACGACGGCACGGGAGCCTTCGCCGACGCCACCGCCGCCGCCCGCCTGGCCGTCCCCGGCGTCGAGGCGGCTGTCCTGTCCGACTTCGACGACGACCGCGACGTCGACATCCTCGCCGGGGGCCGGTCCCTCGGCCTCTACGGCAACAACCGCGACGGCACCTTCACCGACGCGGCCGGCCGCCGGGGCCTGGAAGCGGGCGGGGTCACCGGCCTCGCCGTGGCCGACCTCGACCCGGACGGGCGCATGGACGTGCTGGTGGTGACCGCCGACGGCGCCCGCCTGCACGCCAACCGCGGCACCGCCTTCGAGGCGGTCCCGGTGCCGGCTCCGGACGGCGCCCGCCAGGTCCTGCCCGCCGACTTCGACAACGACGGCGACCTCGACCTGCTGTGGGTCGGTCCCGAGGGCGCCCGGACCGCCGTTGGCCAGGGCTCCGACTTCCAGCCCGCGGGCGCGGATCTCGGACCGGGGCCGTGGGCCATCCTCGACGCCGACAGCGACGGCCGCCTCGACGTGCTCGCCGGCCGCAAGAGGTGGCTCAACGACAGCGACGCCGGGAACTGGCTCGCCGTCGACCTGTCGGGCCGCAACAGCAACCCCGACGGCTTCGGCGCCAAGGTGGTGGTCTCCACCGCCCTCGGTCAGCAGAAGCGGGAGCTGCGCGGCGGCGCCGGGGACCCGCCGCTGCTGCACTTCGGCCTGGCCGGGTCCGACTCGGTGGAGTTCGTCAGCGTCCTCTGGCCCAGCGGCGTGCGTCAGACCGAGCTGGCCTCCGCCGCCGGCCGGCGCCTGGAGCTGATGGAGCTCGACCGCAAGGGCACCTCCTGCCCCGTCCTCTACGCCTGGGACGGCAGCGGCTTCGGCTTCGTCTCCGACTTCCTCGGAGGCGCCATCATCGGCTACCTGACCGCCCCCGGGCAGTACTACACGCCGGACACGGACGAGTACCTCCCCCTGCGCCGCCTGGAGGCCAAGGACGGGAGCTACGTGCTGCAGGTGGCCAACCAGCTCGAGGAGATCGTCTACCTCGACGCCGCGGAACTGGTCGCCGTCGACCACCCCGCCGGCCTGCGCCTGGAGCCGAACGAGCGCCTGTTGTCCGCACCCCCCTACCCCCCCTTCCGGACCTATGCCGTGTCGCGGACCCGCCCGCTGGCGAGCGCGCGCGACGGCGAGGGCCGCGACGCGGGGGCGGAGCTGGCCCGCATCGACGACATCTGGTACGAGGGGTTCGCGCGCAGCGACATCCACGGCTACGCCGGCGAGTCCACCCTGATCCTGGATCTGGGCGACTTGAGGGACTGGCCGCACCCGGTCCTGCTGGCCCACGGCTGGGTCGACTACGCCCATTCCAGCAGCAACTGGGCAGCTTCCCAGCGCGGCCTGGGGCGGGCGCCGCCGCGGCTGGAGGTCGACCACGGCGAGGGCTGGCGCCTGGCGACCGCCGACATGGGCACCCCCGCCGGACTGCCGAAGACGATGCTCGTCGATCTGGACGGGCTCTTCCCGGCCGGCACGGAGACGGCGCGTCTGCGCATCACCACCCGGGCCTGCGTCTACTGGGACCAGTTCCTCCTCGGGCAGGCGGAGCCGGAGGCGCCGCGCCGCGTCCACCGGCGCCGGTTCGAGGCCGACCTGCACTGGCGCGGTTACCCCGCCCACGAGTCGGTCCGCGGCACCTTCGCCTTCCGCTACCACTACGAGCGGCTGCGCACCGAGGCCCTCTGGGGGACCCACGCCGGCGCCTTCACGCGCCACGGCGACGTGACCGAGCTGGTGGCCGCCGTGGACGACCGCTTCGCCATCCTGCGCCACGGCGACGAGCTGACCCTCGAGGTCGAAGCCGGCGCCTTCCCGCCGGTGCCGGCGGGCTGGGAGCGGACCTTCCTGCTCTACGCCGACGGCTTCGGCAAGGACATGGACTTCCACTCCGCCCACTCCCTCACCGTCGAGCCCCTGCCTTTCCACGGCATGTCCCGCTACCCCTACGGCCCGGACGAGAGCTACCCCGCCACGCCGGAGCACGTGCGCTACGTGCTCGACTACAACACGAGATGGGTGAAGGGCTACTACCGCTAGGGGAGCTGCGCGGATGAGCCCCCGCCTGCCGCCGGTCCCGAGGCCGTCCCTGCGGGGCGTCTGCAGGATCGCCGCCGTGTGCCTCGCCTGCCTGTTTCTCTACGCGGCGGGCTTCGGCGCGGTCTACCTCCTGTTCAGCGACAACCTGCCCGACATCGACGAGCTGGAGACCTTCCAGCCCAAGCGGGTCACCCGCGTCTACTCGGCCGACGGCCGCCACCTGTACGACTTCAAGCTGGAGAACCGCGAGCTGATCCGCAGCTTCGACGAGATCCCCGCGGCGATGAAGGATGCCCTGATCTCGGTGGAGGACCGCCGCTTCTTCAGCCACTGGGGCATCGACCTGCACCGCATCCTCGGGGCCGTCCTGGAGAACGTGAAGCGCAGGGATCCCACCGCCCAGGGGGCCAGCACCCTCACCCAGCAGCTGGCCCGCAACCTCTACCGGAAGGTCGGCACGCAGCGCTCATCGGAATCCGTCGGGGACCTCCTCGCCACCTACGCCCGCAAGATCCGCGAGCAGATCACCGCGGTCCACGTGGAGCGGCTCTACACCAAGCGCGAGATCCTGGTGATGTACCTCAACACCGTGTTCTTCGGGTACGACGCCTACGGCCTGAAGTCGGCGGCGCGCCTGTACTTCGACAAGGAGGCCGGCGAGCTGGAGGTGGAGGAGTGCGCCATGCTCGCGGGCCTGCTGAAGGCGCCGAACAGCTACAGCCCCTTCAACCACCCGGAGAAGGCCCTCGGCCGCCGCAATCTCGTGCTGGAGGAGATGGTCAAGGCGGGGAAGCTCGACGCCGAAGAGGCCGAACGCCTGTCGCGGGAGCCGGCCCGCATCCGCCGCGGGCGCCGCTCCGAGACCTACGGGCTGGCCCCCTACTTCGTGGAGTTCGTCCGCCAGCAACTGGACGCCGAGCACGGCGGCAAGCTCTACCGCGAGGGCTACTCGGTGCACACCACCCTCGACGCCACCCTGCAACGCATCGCCGAGGAGCACTTCAACACCCAGATCGCCGCGGTCCAGGCCAAGGTCGACGCCTGGGTGGCGCGGCAGGCCCCGGCCCACCGTCCCGACAGCGACCGGGCCGTCGTGCAAGGCGCCTTCATCGCCATCGATCCGGCCACCGGCGACATCCTGGCGATGATCGGAGGCCGGGACTTCTCGGAGAGCAAGTTCAACCGGGCCCACCAGGCCCTGCGCCAGGCGGGCTCCGCCTTCAAGCCCTTCGTCTACACCGCGGCGATCGACAACAACCGCTTCCCCATCGACGTCTACGACGACAACTCCATCGTCGTCGAGGAATGGGACGGCACCATCTGGACCCCCGAGAACTACGATCACAAGTTCAAGGGCCCCGTCACCCTCCGCCAGGGTCTCAAGGAGTCGCGCAACATCATCGCCCTGAAGCTGGCCCAGGACCTCGGCCCCGACCGGGTGGCCCAATACGCCGAGACCATGGGCATCAGCACGCCGATCGACCCGTACTACGCCATCGGCATCGGCTCGAGCGACGTCAGGCTCCTGGACATGGTGGCCGCCTACTCGGTCTTTCCCAACCGCGGGATCTACGTCAGGCCGGTCCCCGTCTCCCGGATCGAGGACTCCGAGGGCAGCGTCATCTTCGAGTCGAGCCCGGAGCGGCACGCGGTGCTGCGTCCGGCCGTGGCCGTGGTCATGACCGACCTGATGCGCTCGGTGATGGACGAGTTCGGCGGCACCGGCCGCTCGGCTCGCTTCCGCCACGGCTTCCGCTGGGCGGCGGCCGGCAAGACGGGTACCACCAACGACTACCGCGACGCCTGGTTCCTCGGCTTCACGCCCCACCTGGTGGCCGGCGTCTGGGTCGGTGTCGACGATCCCAGCATCGGACTGGCCTCCCAGGCCGGCGCCGCCGCCGCCCTGCCGGTCTGGGCCCGCTTCATGAAGCAGGTCTACGACGAGGTCGAGCCCTACCGCGGGCGGCGCCGCGACCGGTTCGAGTTCCCGGAGGCGCTGGTGGAGTTCCGCTCCGTGTGCATGGACACGTACAAGCTGGCGACGCGCTACTGTCCGAACCGGTCGAAGGAGCGCGACCCCGACGTGATCAGACGCCAGCAGGAGGATCCCGAGATCTTCATCCGCGGAGGCGCCATGCCGGAGCCCTGCCCCCGCCACGGCGTCGACTCCGGCGGACGGCGGCGGCGGCGGTTCTGAACCGAAGGAGTCAGGGAGCGAAGAAGATGAACAGCAGGCCGCCCACGATCGCCCCGGACAGGCCGAGCTCCAGGTAGCGGTGGTCCGCCTCGACCCGTGACTGGGGGAATCCGTCGCCGGAGCTCAGCCAGCCGGCCGGCTGGGAGACGGCCGGGTCCCTGATACGGCCCTCCAGCCGATGGACCCACAGCACCCGCTCGCCGGCGTCCTCGAGGCGCAGGTAGACGACGGCGCGGGCCTCGCGACCCAGGGCGCCTCCGAAGGGTCCGAAGGACAATCCCCCCGAGCTGTAGACGACGCGGGCGTCGGCGACGCGGTAGCGCAGCACGTGGACGGCGCCGCCGGTCAGCACGCGCACCCCTCGACTCAGCAGGCCCCGTGTCAGCAGGCCTTCCACCACCCAGTCGGCATCGTCCTCCTCGGCGCTGACCAGGCTCACCGTGGAGCCTCTGGGCAAGGGGATGTCGTCGAGGACGCTCTCCAACTCGGCGGCCAGTCCCTGGTCCACGAGCTCGAGGTCGGTGACCTCCGCCAGCAGCCCTCCCCTCGGCCCCTCCGGGGCTGCAACCCTAACCACCGAGAGGCCGAGATCCACGGCGCCCTCGCGCGCCGGAGGCCGGAACCCCCCGGTCCAGGCGAAGGGCCCGGTGCCGGTGGGCCGCAGATCCAGCTCCACCGACCGATCCTCGCCCGCGGCCAGCTCTCCGGGGCCGGGGACCCGGACCTCCACGGCTCGCTCCTCGATGTCGACCTGCACCCCGGAAACGCCGGGAGCCCCCTCCAGGGCCTCGAAGCCGGCGGAGGCCCGGGCGGCGAGCTCCTCGTAGGGAATCGCGGTGGGGCCCGGATTCGACCAGACCAGCCTCAGCCGGAGGGGTTCGCCCCGCACCGCCTCGCCCTCGGCCACGTGGGCCGCGAAGTCGGGCACCGGCCGCACCCCCAGGGGCGCCACCGCCACCGGAGAGGCCCGGAGTCCGCCGCCCTCGGCGCGGATCACCAGGGGGAGGGCGCCGTCCGCGCCCGGCTCCAGGCGGACCTGCCAGCGGTGTTCAGAGGTCTCTCCCGCCCCGACCGGCGGCCCCGGGTCCGCCTCGGCTGCGGTGAGGCCCGCCGGCCAGTCCACCGTCAGGGCTTCGACAGTGCGGTCGTCTTCGTTGGTCACGGACAGGACCAGCTCCACATCCTCGCCGGGGAAGGCCTCCCGCGGGCTCAGGGCAGCGCGCAGACGCAGGGGCGGCACGACGGACAGCACCGCCCGGGCGCGATGGGCCTCCTGCCCGGGGGTGTCTACATTGGACGACAGGGTCGCCTCCACCGGGACCGGCCCGATGGAGGCGGCGCGCAGGACCACCGTGAGGGTGTCGCTGGATCTCTCGCCGACGGGATGCCCGGTGTAGTCGAGGTCGACGCGGCCGTCCGCGACCTCGGCGCGCCCCAGGGCGCAGACGGCGGACTCGACCTGCACGCTCCCCCGGGGGAAGGAGACCGCCGCTCCGATGACCGCCTCCCCGTCCCCGGGGAACAGGTCGAGGACCAACTCCGCCCGCTGCTCGAGACCGGGACCGGCCACCGGGGCCCCGAACCTGGCCGTCAGGCTCGACCGGGCCTCGGCGGCGGAGGCCGTCACGGCAAGGGCCAGGAGGATCGAGAGGCCCGTCCCGCGGGCTCGCGGGAGGGCCGCGAGGGGGCCTGGAAGGTATCTGTGCAATTCGCCCAACCTGCTTTTCCTGCTTGTACTTGCGAAGATCGGTAGAGTTACGGGCGCGGTTCCCGGCTGTCAAGAGACGGGGGCCGCGGGGATCACCTTGACGCCTCCCCGGATGGGGGTAGCTTCTCGCATGAGGACTGAGGAACTCTCGCGAAGGTTCCGCGTTGCCCGCTCCCGGGGGTGAGCCGTCATCTGGCCGGATCTCCTGATGCTGCTGGCGGCCGGGCTCGCACTGGCCGCCATCGCCTTCCTGCTGCTCCCGGTCGTGGTCGCCGTCACCGGCGCGCGCCGGCACGAGGACGGCGGTTTCGACATGAGCGCCCAGGCGGCGGCCTGGGCCGGGTTGCTCGGCGTCCGGCTGCGGCGGCGCGATCCCTCGTGGGAGCTGGTGCCAACCCTCGCCGGGCGTGCCGTCGGCCCGGGGATGCGGCTGGGGCAACCGGAGGTCCAGGCCGGGGCGGCAGGCATCCCCGCCGCCGAAGCCCCGGCGGCGGCGGACGTCGCCGGAGGGCGAGGGCCGCGGATCGCCGCCGCCGGCCTCCGCGAGCGCCTCCGTTCCCAGTCCCCCCTCGCCAGGCCCGCGCTGCGCCTGGCGCGCTCCCTGCCCGGCGCCTTCCGCCTTCGCCGGATGCGCCTCGACGGCGTCGTCGGCCTTGCCGACCCCGAGGCCACGGGCCGGCTCTTCGGCCTCGTCCACGCCCTCGCGCCGGCGGCGCCGGAGAGAGTGGCCCTGACCCTCACGCCCGACTTCACCCACCCCTGTCTCCACGGCCGCGCCGAGGTCCGTCTGCACCTCCGGCTGGCGCGCCTGCTCTACATGGCCGCTCGCTTCGGCCTCGCCGCCGGACGGGTCCGGGCCGCGGCCCGGCTGCGCTCCTGGCTGGCGGCCCGGGGCGCCGGACGGAAAGGAAACCGATGACATCCTCCGTGGAGGCCCTGATCGAGCGGGTCCTGGGAGAGCTGCACACCATCGTCCAGACCCGCACCGTCGTCGGCGAGCCGGTCACGGCCGGTGAGGTGACCCTGATCCCGGTCTCCAGGATCTCCCTGGGATTCGGCGCCGGCGGCGGCCAGGAGGGCAGCGGCAGGAGCGGCACCGGCGGCGGCGCCTCGGTCGAGCCCATCGGTTTCGTCGTCATCGACGCCAGGGGCAAGGTGCAGGTCCTGACGCTGAAGGAGAAGGAAGTCAGCTGGGGCCAGCTCGTGGAGCTGGTGCCCGAAGCCGTCTCCAAGGTCCGGGAGTTCGTCGAGCGCCGACGCGGCGACGACGAGGAAGGGGGGGAGGAGGAGGACGTGGACGAGGGGAAGGACCGCTGAGAGGCCGCTGAAGGGCCGGGCCTGCGCCCGGGAGCCTACCGGGCGTCGCCCGGAAAGAGGCGGAAGCGACCGTCGAGGAGCAGGTGGGTGTACCAGCCGGCCAGGGCCGCCCCGAGCAGCACGAGGTCGGCGGACGGGACCGAGGCGCCGGCGCTCGCCCACGCCGACGCCAGGTCTCCCCGCCACCACAGGCATCCCGCCCCCAGCGCGCCGGTGGCGAGGACGGGCGTCAGGCGCCCGTGAGTCCAGCCGCGGTGGTGATCGACGAGGGGCAGGGTCGAGAGCACGGCCAGGAGCGTCGCCATCTGCCAGAGGCCGTTCCACGCCAGCCACAGCAGCGCCGCCAGCACACCCCGGTAGAACCAGCGCCGCGGCAGCGAATCGGTGTCGACATCCGGAAAGAGGGCGAAGAACAGGGTGGTTGCGAAGACCGCCCACCACACCGGATCGGCCGCCCCGGGGATGGCGCCGGCGGCCCCCGCCGTCCCGGCCACGGCGGCGCCGGCGAGGCAGCCTCCGGCCAGGTGGCCGGCCGCCTTCACGTGGGGCGGCGGTAGAGCTGCCCGCAGGCCGCGTCGATGTCGCGGCCCCGGCTCTCCCGCAGGCGGACGGTCCGCTTCGTCCGCGATTCCAGGCGGCGCCGGAAGGCCTCGATCCGCTTCCTCCCAGGTCGGCGAAAGACCGGCGCCTCCGGGTCCCCGGGGGCCAGCTCGTTGTAGGGGATCAGGTTGATCTTGCAGGGCACCTCGGCCGTCAGCTCCGCCAGGCGCACGGCGTCTTCCTCGGTGTCGGTGACGCCGCGCAACAGCACGTACTCGAAGGTGACCCTGCGGCCCTGCCGGTGGAAGTAGTAGCGCGCCGCCTCCAGCAGGTCGGCGATGGTCCACTTGCGGTTGATCGGCATCAGCCCCTCCCGGACCTCGTCGGTGGTGGCGTTGAGGGAGATCGCCAGGCCGACGTTGAGATCGTCCTCTGCCAGCCGGCGGATCCCCGGCAGGTACCCCGCCGTGGAGACGGTGATGCGCCGGCCGCCGACGGAGGCGCCCCCGGGCCGCTGGATCAGCCTCAGGGCGGTGGTGACGGCGTCGTAGTTCAGCAGGGGTTCCCCCATGCCCATCATGACGACGTTGGTGATCCGTCCGAGGCCTTCGGCGGCAGCGGCGGCGTGCACCTGCAGCAGCTGGTCGACGATCTGCGCCGCCGTCAGGTTGCGGACGAAACCCATGCGCCCCGTGGCGCAGAAACTGCAGTCGAGGGGGCAGCCCACCTGAGAGGACAGGCAGAGGGTGCGCCGCCGGCCGTCGAGGATGAGGACCGACTCGAACTGCGCCCCCTCCCCGTCGCCGAAGATGAACTTCACCGCCATCCCCGTGTCCGAATCGCGGCGCTCCAGCAGCTGCAGGCGGGTCACGCGGACCCCGGCCTCGGCCAGGGACCGGCGCAGGCGCAGGGGCAGGTTGGACATCGACTCCAGGCGGGTCTCCCCGCGTCCGTGGACCCAGGCGAAAAGCTGGTCGCCGCGGTACGCCGGCTCCCCCATCTCCACGGCCAAGTGCCGGAGTTGCTCCGGAAGCAGACCCTTGAGATCGAGGGCTCCGGCGGGCCCGGGTGGAGTCACCGAGACCTCGGGAGGTTGGCCGGGGGACCGGTGGCTCTGGTGGCTTGACTCTCCCATGACGCCTGTTTAGCATAGGAGACACCCCCATCTGGTCAAGCGCGGCCCCCTCCGCGTCTTCCCGCCCGAACTACTGGAGTCGCATGAGCCTGCCGCCGCGCTCTTCTTTGGGGTTCTGGGGTTTCCTCACCGCTCTCACAGCCCTGACTCTCGTGCGCATCGACCTCCATGCGCGCCCCTCCGCCGTCTCCGAGCCCGGCCAAGGCCTGGCCGCCGCCGTCCCCGTCGCGGCCAGCCTCGCGGCGCCCGACCCGCACCGCCACGTCATCGCCGACACCCTGGGGCCGGACGAGTCGATCTACCTGGCTCTCAAGCGGCACCGGGTTTCCGACCTCCAGATCACCCTCCTGAGCACCGCCCTGTCCCCGGTCTTCGAGGTGCGGAGAGACCCGAAGCCGGGCGACTACTTCCAACTGGAGCTGGACAGCCTGCGCGCCGTGGCCCGCTTCGAGTACACCCCGGTGAAGGCGCCGGACAGGCCCGTGCTGGTAGAGCGCCGGGCGGATGAGCTGATCGCCCGGCGGTGGCAGCGCCCGGTGACGGAGACCACCGAGACCCTTCGGGTCTTCATCGAGGACAACCTGTTCAACGCCATCGCCGCCACCGGGGAGAGCGATGCCCTCACCGACCTGGTGGTGGACGATGTCTTCGGCTCGGTCATCGACTTCCACACGGTTCCGCGCCACGGCGACCGTCTCGGCCTGGTATTCACGCGGCAGTCGGTGGACGGCCGGTTCCTGCGCTACGGGAAGATCCTCCTGGCCCACTACGAGGGCGAGTCTCTCTCCCGCGTCGGTCTCTACTACGAGGACCCCACCGGCGCCGGCGACTACTACGACGAGTCCGGCGAGTCCCTCGAGCGCATGTTCCTCCTCAAGCCGATGTCCTTCCGCCGCATCAGCTCGCCCTTCTCCCGCCGCCGCTTCCATCCCATCCTCAAACGCTCCCTGCCCCACCTCGGCACCGACTACGCCGCCGCCCCCGGCACGCCCGTATGGTCGACGGCCCACGGCGTGGTGACCCAGGCCGGCTGGAACGGCGGCTACGGCAAGATGGTCGAGATCAAGCACGCCAACGGCTACAGGACGCGCTACGCCCACCTGAGCCGCATCCTCGTGCGCAAGGGGCAGCGGGTGAGCAAGTCGGACCACGTGGGCCACGTGGGGGCCACCGGCCGCGCCACCGGCCCCCACCTCCACTACGAGCTCATCCAGAACGGGCGGCACATCAACCCGTCCAGCGTCAACCGCGGCGGCGGGCGCCCCCTGGCCGCCGAGTACGGCCCCGCCTTCCAGGAGCACTACCGAACCCTTCGGGAGCGTCTCGACAAGGCCGACGGTGCCATGGGGCCCCTGCTGGCCGCCAACGGTCCTTGACAGCCGGGGGAGGGCCGTTGACTTTGGCCCTCCGAGCTGCCCCCGCACTGCCAACTCCGGACCCGACTCCAAGTGGACCAGGACTTCGACAAGCTGGAAGAGCTGGTCGACCGGGACCGCCGCTACAAGCAGGCCGCCTACCTCTTCGTGCACGACGCTCTGCAGCACACCGTGGAAAAGCTCGGCAAGGCCGATCTGCCCCGGGACCAGCGCAACGTCTCGGGACGCGACCTGGCCTTCGGCATCAGCGAGCACGCCCTCGACCGTTTCGGTCCCCTCGCCCGCTCGGTCTTCGAGCACTGGGGCATCCGCAAGACCCGCGACTTCGGAGAGATCGTCTTCAATCTGGTGGAGATCCAGAGCCTGAGAACCACCGAGGACGACCGCATCGAGGACTTCGACGACGTTTTCGATCTCGACGAGGAGCTGGACTGGAAGCGCCGGCGGGCCGAGTTCCGCCGCCCCCGGACCTCCGGCACGTGACCACCGCCTACTTCGACTGTCTCTCCGGCGTCAGCGGCGACATGGTCCTCGGCGCCGTGGTCGACGCGGGCCTCGAGCCGGACCGCTTGCAGCGGGAGGTCGACCGCCTCGCCGTGGGCGCGCGTCTTCGTTGCGAGAGCGTCAGCCGCTGCGGCCTGCAGGCCACCCGCGTGCGGGTGGAGATCGACGGCCAGGCCCCGGAGTCGGAGCACCACCTCGACCCCGGTCATCCACCTCACACCCACCTGAAGGATCTGCTCGCCCGGATCGACGGCAGTGCTCTCGACGAGGCCGACAAGGCCTGCGCGCGCCGGGTCTTCCGCCGCCTGGCCGAGGCCGAGGCCGAGGTCCACGGCGTCGACGTGGAGGCTGTCGGCCTCCACGAGGCCGGCAGCCTCGACGCCGTCGTCGACATCGCCGGAGCCGTCGCCGGTCTGCGGCTCCTCGGCGTCACGCGGGTGTACTCCTCCGCCCTGCACTGCGGGACCGGCACCGTGGAGTGCGCCCACGGACGCTACCCGCTTCCGGCGCCGGGGGTCCTGGCCCTGTGCCGGGGCGTTCCCCTGGTGCAGACCGATGTGAAGGCCGAGCTCGTGACCCCCACGGGGGCCGCCCTGATCACGACCCTGGCCGAGGGCTTCGGTCCGGCGCCGGCCATGCGTCTCGACGCCGTCGGCTACGGCGCCGGCGCCCGCGACCTGGCGCAGGCCCCCAACGTCCTGCGTCTGAGGCTGTCGCACCCGGCGGCGACCGACTCCGACGGGCAGCGCTGCGTCGTGCTCGAGGCCAACGTGGACGACATGAACCCCGAGGTCTACGGCTACCTCTTCGAGCGCCTCCTCGAGGCCGGGGCCCGCGATCTCTACGTCACCCCGGTGCTGATGAAGAAGAACCGCCCCGGCCACCTGCTCAGCGTCCTCGTCGATCCGGCCCACCTCGAGGCCGTCTCCGACGTCGTCCTCGGGGAGACCACCAGCCTCGGCGTGCGCCACTACGAGGTGGAGCGCCGCGTGCTGGAGCGTTCCACCCTCTCGGTGGAGACCGAGTTCGGTCCGGTGCGCGTGAAGGTGGCCCGCCTGAACGGCCGGCGGCGCGTGGCCCCCGAGTACGAGGACTGCGCCGGACTGGCGCGGAGCCGCCGCGTCCCCATCCTCAGCGTGTACGGGGCCGCGGTCTCCGCCGCCACGGAGGAACCCGCATGAGACCCCTCGCCCTCGCCATCGCCATCGGAATGGCCTGCTCCCGGGCGGCGTCCGCGCCGGCTCCCGAACTCTCGGAGATCCCCGGCCGGGGCGCCTTCGACGAGTTCGACAGCGTCCTGCCCCTGCCCCCCGGCAAGGACGGCGTGGAGCGCTTCGCCCTCGGCGACATCCATGGCTTCGTGCACGTCTACGAAGGCCGGGACGGCGCCTACGCCGAGGTCTGGATCAGCGAGTACCTGGAGAGCTCCGTCTCCGGACTGGTGCTGGCCGACGCCGACCTCGACGGCCTTCGGGAGATCCTCGTGTATACCGAAGGCGGGCGCATTCACCTCCTCGACCTCGGCGACTACCACTTCCTGTGGAGCAATCCCGCCACCGACTACGAGCAGATCTCGGCCCTGGCGGTGCACGACGTCGACGACGACGAGCAGCCGGAGCTGCTCTTCGTGGCCGACGGACGGCTGGTCATCTACGACGGCCGCGACCGCTTCGAGGAGTGGCGCAGCGACCAGGACAACCTGACCTCCACCGACCTCCTCGTGGGCGACGTGGACGGCGACGGCGCCGACGAGATCGTCCTCAACGACGGTTTCGTCTTCGACGCCCGCTACCGCGACCTGGAGTGGCAGTCGCCGGAGAGCTTCGGCGAGCGCATCGGCCTCCTCGACGTCGACGACGACGAGATCCCGGAGGTGGTGGGCGAGTTCGGCGGCAGGTTCCTGCGCATCTTCGACATCGACCTGCGAAGGATGAAGTCCGCGCGCCAATAGGCCGAAGCGCGGGCCCACCGACACAAGAAGAGAGGGAGAAATGGCCAGACCCGTTACCTTGTTCACCGGCCAGTGGGCCGACCTCGACACCCCGACCATGTGCGAGAAGGCGCGCAGCTTCGGTTACGACGGCCTCGAGCTGGCCTGCTGGGGAGACCACTTCGAGGTGCCGAAGGCCGACGACGCCTACTGCGCCGGCCGGCGGGCCCTCCTCGAGGAGCACGACCTGCAGCTGTTCTCGATCTCCGCCCACCTCGTGGGGCAGGCCGTGTGCGACAACATCGACGGCCGCCACCAGGCGATCCTCCCGGAGTACGTGTGGGGCGACGGCGACCCCGAGGGCGTGCGCCAGCGCGCCGCCGCCGAACTGGTGGCCACGGCGCAGGCCGCCGCCCGCCTCGGCGTGGAGGTGGTCAACGGCTTCACGGGCAGCTCCATCTGGCACCTGCTCTACTCCTTCCCCCCAACCTCCGACGAGATGATCGACGCCGGCTTCACCGACTTCGCCGACCGCTTCCGGCCGATCCTCGACGAGTTCCAGGAGGCGGGCGTCAAGTTCGCCCTCGAGGTGCATCCCACGGAGATCGCCTTCGACATCGCCTCGGCGGAGCGCGCCGTCGACGCCCTCGACGGCCATCCCGCCTTCGGCTTCAACTACGATCCCAGCCACCTCGGCTACCAGGGCGTCGACTACGTGGAGTTCATCCACCGCTTCGCCGACCGCATCTTCCACGTGCACATGAAGGACGTGGGCTGGTCGGCGATCCCCACCGAGGCCGGCGTCTTCGGCGGCCACACCGCCTTCGGAGACCGGCGCCGCTACTGGGACTTCCGCTCCCTCGGCCGCGGCAACATCGACTTCGAGGAGATCATCCGCGCCCTCAACCAGATCCGCTACGGCGGCCCCCTCTCGGTGGAGTGGGAGGACGGCGGCATGGACCGCGAGCACGGCGCCGCCGAGGCCTGCGCTTTCGTCAAGGAGGTCGACTTCGAGCCCTCCGAAGCGGCCTTCGACGCGGCCTTCTCGGAGTAGTCCCGTGGCCCCTGCCCGCCTGGCCGCGGCCCTCGGCGCCCTGCTGCTGCTGGGCGCCTGCGGCGGCGGCCCCGCCCCCGAGGCGCAGAAGGTGCTGGTCTTCGGACGCGGCGCCGACTCCGTCGGCCTCGACCCGGCCCTGGAGAACGACGGCGAGTCCTTCAAGGTCTGCGACAACATCTACGAGACCCTGGTCACCTACGAGGCGGAGTCGACCCAGGTACTCCCTCAGCTGGCCCGCCGTTGGGAGGTCAGCGACGACGGCCTGCGCTGGACCTTCCACCTGCGCACCGACGTGCGCTTCCACGACGGCACGCCCTTCACCGCCCAGGCGGTTCTGTTCTCCCTCGGCCGCCAGTTCTTCCCCGACCATCCCCGGTACCGGCCCGCCGCCGGCAACTACAAGTACTGGAAGGACATGGGCATGGACGACATCGTCGCCCACATGTCCGCCCCCGACGACTCGACCTTCGTCATGGAGCTGGCCGCCCCCAGCGCCCCCTTCCTGTCGACCCTGGGCATGAACTTCTGCGGCATCGTCTCGCCGGCGGCGGTGGAGCGCCACGGCGCCGACTACTTCAAGAACCCGGTGGGCACCGGTCCCTTCCGTTTCGTCGAGTGGCGCAAGGACGAGCGCATCGTCCTCGAGCGCTTCGACGGCTACTGGGGCGAGGCTCCGCGGATCGACCGCCTCGTCTTCAAGTACATCCAGGACGCCTCGGTGCGCTTCCTCGAGCTGCGCGCCGGCGACGTCCACGGCGTCGACAACCTCAACCCGGAGTTCATCGAGAGCATCCGCTCCGACCCCGAGATCCAGCTCCTCACCCAGCCCGGGATGAACGTGGGCTACCTGGCGATGAATCTCGACAAGGAGCCCTTCGGCGACCTGCGGGTCCGCCGCGCCGTCAACCACGCGGTGAACAAGCAGTCCCTGGTGGACAACTTCTACGCCGGCCTGGCGGTGCCGGCCAAGAACCCGATCCCGCCCGTCATGTGGAGCTACAACGACGACGTGGCCGCCTACGAGTACGACCCGGAGCGCGCCCGGGAGCTGCTCGCCGAGGCGGGGCTGGCCGGCGGGTTCTCCACCGAGCTGTGGGTGCCCCTGGCGACGCGGCCGTACATGCCGCAGCCGGAGAAGATCGCCCAGGCCCTGCAGGCCGACCTGGGCCGCGTCGGCATCGAGGTGGAGCTGGTGACCACCGAGTGGGCCACCTACCTCGACAAGGTCTTCGACGGGCAGCACGACATGTGCCTGCTGGGATGGACGGGCGACAACGGCGATCCCGACAACTTCCTCTACGTCCTGCTGGACAAGACGGCGGCGGTGAAGCCGGCCCAGAACGTGGCCTTCTACCGCTCCGACGAGCTCCACGAGGTGCTCGTCGAGGCCCGCCACAGCGTCGACCCCGCCGAGCGCACCCGGCTCTACCGCCAGGCCCAGGAGATCGTCCACCGGGACGCGCCGTGGGTGCCGCTGGTGCACGCCACGCAGACAGCCGCCTTCCGCAGCGACGTGGGCGGCTTCGCCCTGCACCCCACCGGCAGCAAGTGGTTCCAGCCCGTCTACTTCGCGCCGCGGTGAGCCGCCCGCCGGCGGCCGCCGGCGCCGGCCCCCTCCGGTGAAAGCCCCGCCGGGCCGTGACCGCCTTCATCCTCCGGCGCCTGACGCTCCTGGTCCCGACGGTGCTCGGGATCTCGGTCCTCGTCTTCCTGATGATCTACTTGGTGCCGGGGGACCCGGCCCAGGTGATGCTCGGCGAGCGCGCCAACGCCGAGACCCTGGCGGCCCTGCGCCAGGAGCTGGGCCTCGACCAGCCCTTCCACGTGCAGCTCGGCCGGTTCTTCGCCGATCTGATGCGCGGCGACCTGGGCCGCTCTTTCCGCACCCACGAGCTGGTCACGGTGGAGATCTTCGACCGCTTTCCGGCCACCTGCGAGCTGACCCTGGCGGCGATGTGCTTCGCCATCGCCGGCGGTCTCGCCCTCGGCATGGTCGCCGCCGTGCGCCGCGGCGGCTTTCTCGACCACCTGAGCATGACCGCGGCCACCGCCGGCATCTCCATGCCCGTGTTCTGGCTGGCCCTCGTCCTCATCCTGCTGCTGGCCGTGCAGCTGCCCCTGTTCCCCATCTCCGGCCGCATCTCCGCCCACACCTACATCGAGGCGCGCACCGGCTTCTACATCCTCGACGCGCTCCTGGCCGGCGACCTGGCGGCCCTCGGCGACGCCCTGCGCCACCTCGTGCTGCCGGCCCTGGCCCTGGGGACGATCCCCCTGGCCGTCATCGCCCGCATGACCCGCTCCAGCCTGCTGGAGGTGCTGGGCGAGGACTACATCCGCACGGCCCGCGCCAAGGGCCTGGCGCCGATGCCGGTGCTGGTGCGCCACGCCCTGCGCAACGCCTTCATCCCCACCCTGACGGTGATCGCCCTGGAGTTCGGCTACCTTCTCGGCGGCGCCATCATCACCGAGACGATCTTCGCCTGGCCCGGCATCGGCCGCTGGCTCTACCTGGCGGTCCTGGCCCGGGACTTCCGCGCCGTCCAGGGCGGGGTGCTGCTGCTGGCGACGCTCTTCATCCTCATCAACCTCGCCGCCGACGTGCTCTACGCCTGGCTCGACCCGCGCATCCGCTATGACTGAGACGAGGAGGGAACCCGTGGCACAGGACCAGGAGATCAAGGTGGGTGTCGTCGGGGTGCGGCGCGGCGAGAGCTTCATCAAGGGAGCCACCGGCGCCGTGGGCATGAGGCTGACGGCGATCTGCGACGTATGGGAGGAGCGCCTGGCGGCGGCGGGGCGCAACTACGGGGTGGCCACCTTCACCGACTACGGCGCCTTCCTCGACAGCGGCCTGGACGCGGTGATCCTGGCCAACTACTTCCACGAGCACGCCCCTTTCGCGGTGCGCGCCCTGGAGGCCGGCAAGCACGTCCTCTCCGAGACGGCGGCCAACGGCACCCTCGCCGACGGCGTCGCCCTCTGCCGCGCCGTGGAACGGTCGGGATGCATCTACATGCTCGCCGAGAACTACTGCTACACCCTCTTCAGCCAGGAGATGCGCCGCCTCTACCAGACCGGGGAGATCGGCCGGGTGACCTACGCCGAGGGCGAGTACAACCACCCCATGGCCCCCGAGGCGCGCCTGCGCCTGGCCCCCGGCGAGGACCACTGGCGCAACCGGATCCCCTCGACCTACTACTGCACCCACGCCCTGGCGCCGCTGGTCTACATCACCGGCTCCCTGCCCCGCATGGTGAACGGCCTGTCCATCTCCGCCCCCGAGGTCGAGGAGGAGACCGTGCGCCGGGGGGACGCCGGCTCGGTGATCCTGTGCCGCACCGACGACGGCGCCGTGTTCCGCATCTTCGGGCTGAGCCTGCCCGGCCACAGCAACTGGTACCGCGTCCACGGCACGGGCGGAGCGATGGAGATCGCCCGCGGACCGGGTTACTTCGGACCGGGCCACGTGCGGGTGTGGCACGAGCCGTGGAACCAGTGGCCCGGGCAGCCCCTGGAGCGGTCCTACCTGCCGGAGTGGCCGGAGCACGCCGAGCTGGCCGAGCAGGCCGGCCACGGCGGCGGCGACTTCTGGACCAACTTCCATTTTGCCCGGGCGATCCGCTCGGGCGAGGCGCCATTCCTCGACGTGTACCGGGCCGTGGCCATGAGCTCCGTCGGCATCCTCGCCTGGCGCAGCGCCCTGCAGGAGGGGCAACCGGTGGAAGTCCCGGACTTCCGCGACGAGGCGCAGAGGGCGCCCCTCGAGGACGACACCTGGTCGCCCTGGCCGGGAGGGGATCCGCGGGCGCCGTCGAGCATCCACCCGGCCCGGGAGCCGAGCGCCGAGGCCCTGGAGCGCGCCCGGCGGATCTGGGAGGAGCTGTGACCCTGCCGACGGCCGCTTGACCATCTGTCGGCGGCTCCCGTACTTGCACCCTTCCCTCGACCCCGCGCACAGACGACGATGGAACCCGAACTGACCCCGGAAGAGCTGCGGATCCTCGGTGCCCTGATCGAGAAGGGGATCACGACACCGGACTACTACCCCATGACCCTGAACGCCCTGACGGCGGCCTGCAACCAGAAGTCCAACCGCGACCCGGTGCTCGAGTACGGCGAGAAGACCGTCGTGCGCGCCCTGGACTCGCTGCGCGACAAGGGGCTGGCGCGCGTCGTCAGCGGCCCCGACATGAGGGTGCCCAAGTACTATCACCGCTTCACCGAGGTCCGGGAGTTCTCCGCTCCCGAGGTGGCGGTGCTCTGCGAGCTGATGCTGCGGGGGCCGCAGACGCCCGGCGAGTTGCGCAGCCGCGGCAGCCGGATGCACCCCTTCGAGAGCCTCGCCGAGGTCGAGGCCGTGCTCGAGTCCCTGATGGAGCGGCCGGCGGGGGCTGCCGTCGTCCGCCTGCCGCGGCAGCCCGGGTTCAAGGAGTCCCGCTTCGCCCACCTCCTCGGCGCTGCCCCCGTGATCGAGGAGCCCGCCGCGGACGGCCCGGACGGGGCCGGTGACTCCGGGGGGGGCCGGCCGGAGGCCGCCCGCCTGGCGGCAGCGGCCGAGGACGAGAGACTCGAGCGCCTCGAGGCCGCCGTCGCCGGCCTCGTCGAGGAGATCGCTTCTCTGCGCTCGGAGTTGAAGGAGTTCAGGGGGCAGTTCGAGTAGGGTTGCAGCGGATGACCAGTACCTCCAGGAGCCCCATCACCGACGCCATGCCGGAGGTCGACCGGGAGCTGCGGTTCCACCCCGTCCACCACGACCGGCCCCGATGCCTGACCCCCGCGCAGCTGCGGCAGTTCGACGAGCTGGGGTACATCTTCCCACTGCACGTCTTCACCCCCGCCGAGGCCGCGGCCAACCGCGCCTACTTCGACGACTTGATGGACCGCGCCGCCGCCGCCGGCTGGGACGCGTACTCCATCAACGGCTGGCAGCGCCACTGCGCCGGCATGTGGGACCTGTGCGCGGAGCCGCGCATCCTCGACTACGTGCAGGACCTGCTCGGCCAGGACCTGGTCTGCTGGGGGGCGCACTTCTTCTGCAAGCAGCCCGGGGACGAGCGCCGGGTGAGCTGGCACCAGGACGCCTCGTACTGGCCCCTGACCCCGAGCCGCACCGTCACCGTGTGGCTGGCCATCGACGACGCCGACGAGGAGAACGGCGCCATGGCCGTGGTGCCGGGCTCCCACCTGCACGGCCAGATCCCCTTCGCGCGCAGCGAGGCCGGCGAGCGCAACGTGCTCAACCAGACCGTCGTCGATCCCCGCCGCTACGGCGGCGATCCGGTGTCCTTCGTCATGAGAGCGGGGCAGATCTCCCTGCACACCGACCTGCTGCTCCACGGCTCCAACCCCAACCTCTCCGACCGGCGGCGCTGCGGCCTGACCATGCGCTTCGTGCCTCCCGAGGTTCGCGCCCACAAGGGCTGGAACCGGGGCGCCATCATCTGCCGCGGAGCGGACCCGGACGGCCACTGGCACCACCACCCGCGGCCCGAGGGTGAGGTGATCCCGAGGAGGGGGGATGGCGGGTGAGCCCGAGGGGATCGACCGATGAGGAAACACCTGCTGCACTGGACCACCGGGCTCGGCCCGACCCTGCTGTCGTCCCAGGCGGCGGCGCAGGACGACCTGACCGAGGTGCCGCTGGTTCCCAGCCCGTCAATGACCCCGGTCGCCTCGCCGGCCACCTCGGGCCGCGCCGGGTCACGTCCATGCCCGAGGGCATGACCTGGAGATCGACGGCGCGACGACGCGGTACCGCCTGCGCGGGCAGGAGCGCGATCCCGGCCTGCTGCCGGGGGCGCTGATCCTGGCGGGCGGGCTCAACGGCATCCAGGTGATGGAGGTTCCGAGATGGAGATCGCCGCCCGCGGCCTGGCCAAGCGCTTCGCCTCCGGCGTCGAGGCACTGAGCGGCGTCGATCTGGCCGTCGGGCGCGGGCGGTTCGCCTCCGTCGTCGGGCCTTCCGGCTGCGGCAAGTCCACCCTGCTGCGGCTGGTGGCCGGCCTCGAGGAACCATCGGGCGGGGCCCTCTCCGTCAACGGGCGAGCCCCGCGGGCACGCGGCGCCGACGACTTGGGATTCGTCTTTCAGGACCCCACCCTTCTGCCCTGGCGCTCGGTGGCCGGCAACGTCGGGCTGCCCCTGCAACTGCGCCGCACTCCCGACCCGGGGCGGGTCCGTGAACTCCTCGAGCTGGTGGGCCTCGCCGACTTCGCCGACGCCTTTCCGGCGCAGCTCTCCGGCGGCATGCGCATGCGCGCCGCCATCGCCCGGGCCCTCGCCATCGGCCCCCGGCTGCTGCTCCTCGACGAGCCCTTCGGCGCCCTCGACGAGATCACCCGGCAGCGCCTCAACGAGGAACTGCTGCGTCTGTGGCAGGCGGACGGCTGGACCGGCCTCTTCGTCACCCACAACGTGGCGGAGGCGGTCTTCCTCGGCCAGCAGGTCCTGGTCATGAGCGCCCGGCCGGGGCGGATCCTGGCCGACATCGACGTTCCCTTCGAGTACCCGAGAGATCCGCTCCTGCGCACGGCGCCGGAGTTCATCGGCCTGGCGGGAGAGATCTCACGCCGGCTGGCCGAGGCGGACGCCTGATGCAACGCCTGCGCGCCCTCGCCTCCGGCGGCCTGCCTCCCCTGCTGTTCTTCCTCCTCGTACTCTGCGCCTGGCAGGGCGCCGTGACCCTCTTCGACATCAAGCCCTTCCTGCTCCCCGGCCCGCTGCTCGTGGCCCGCGCCGCGGCCGAGAACCTGCCCCGCCTGCTCTCCGCGGCCCTGCTGACCGCCGTCGGGGCTCTCCTCGGCCTCTGCCTCAGCCTCGCCTTCGGCTTCCTGGTCTCCCTGCTGTTCTCGCAGTCGCGGCTCATCGAGCGCAGCCTCTACCCCTACGCCATCTTCCTGCAGACGGTGCCCATCGTCGCCGTGGCGCCCCTCATCGTCCTCTGGATCGGCTACGGGCTGCCGGGTGTGGTGGCCGTCGCCTTCATCCTCTCCCTGTTCCCGGTCATCGCCAACACCACCGCCGGCCTGACGCGCGTCGACCCCCGTCTCCTCGACCTCTTCGCCCTCAACAACGCCAGCCGCTGGCAGGTCCTCTTCCGGCTGCGCGTCCCCGGGGCGGTGCCGCAGATGCTCACCGGCGCCCGGATCTCCAGCGGCCTCTCCGTCATCGGCGCCATCGTCGGCGAGTTCTTCGCCGGCTACGGCACCCGGGACTTCGGCCTCGGCTACCTGATCATCCTCACCAACGGGCAGGCGCGGACCGACTACCTCTTCGCCTGCATCCTGTTCTGCACGCTCCTGGGCCTGTCGATCTTCACCGCCGTGGGCGCCCTGAGCGGCTTCCTGCTCAGGCGCTGGACCGGCACCACGAACTGAGAGCGACCCCATGTCCCTTCCGATGCTCGCGCTTCTCGCCGGCCTCCTCGCCGCCTGCTCGCCCCGGGAAGAGGAGCCCGCCGCCGGCGCCCTCCCCCGGGTCCAGCTCGCCCTCAACTGGTTCCCCGAAGCCGAGCACGGCGGGTTCTACGCCGCCCGGGTCCACGGCCTCTACGAGGCCCGCGGCGTCGACGTCGACATCCTCGGCGGCGGGCCCGACGCCCCGGTGATCCAGCGCGTCGCCACCGGCGAGGTCGCCTTCGGCGTGACCAATGCCGACGACGTCCTCTACGCCCGGGCCCGCCAGGCCCCCGTGGTGGCCCTCATGGCCTCCTACCAGGTCAACCCGCGCTGCATCATGGTCCACCGCGCCTCGGGCATAGAAGAGATCGGACGGATCGAGGGGATCACCCTCGCCATGTCGCAGCGCCCGGCCTACTCCCACTACCTGCGCTGGAAGTACCCCTTCAAGGACGTCCGCATCGTCCCCTACCCCGGCAACGTGACCCGGTTCCTCATGGACGAGGACTTCGCCCAGCAGGGCTACGTCACCAGCGAGCCCTTCGTGGCCCGGGCCCGCGGCGCCGACCCCAGGGCCCTGCTGGTGGCCGACATCGGCTTCAACCCCTACGCCACGGTCCTCGTCGCCAGCGAGGAGACGATCGCCGGGAATCCGGGGCTCGTCGCCGCCGTGGTCGGCGGCAGCGTCGAGGGCTGGGAGAAGTATCTGGATGATCCGGGGCCCACGAACCGCCGCATCCACGCCCTCAACCCCGAGATGAGCCTCGAGGTCCTCGCCTACGGCGCCGAGGCCTCGACGCCCCTGGTCCTCGACGAAGTGGCCCGCGAGAAGGGCATCGGTGTCATGACCCTGGAGCGCTGGCGGGAGTTGTGCTCGCAGATGAGCGACGCCGGGCTGATCGAGGCGGAGGAGGTCGCGGTCGAGGCTGCCTTCACGCTGCGCTTCCTGCAGTGACGCGAGGGCGCGCCGGGGCGGAGACGCCAGCCGAGCCGGCTAACGCAGACCCGTGAAGAACGCGGCCCTCTCCAGGCCGCGGCCGGTGCGCACCTTGCCGTACTCCAGCTCCAGGGTGCGGCCGCCGCTCTCGATGATCACCAGGCGGGGCAGGTAGAGGTCGGTTCCGGGCAGCCGGCGGAAGCGCTGCAGGCGGCGCGACCACAGCACCCCGCCCCCCGGGGTGAGGACCTCCTCGCCGACCACGAAGCCGCGGTTCAGGTCCAGGGTCAGGCGGCGCGGCGGCAGGTCGGCGGTCTTTATGGGGACGACGGCGAGGCCGCCCAGCGGATGGGTGACCCTCGAGGTGTCCGGGTCTCCGGGCACGACCACCCCGAGCAGGAGCCACCGGGGATCGTAGCCTCCGGTGTCGATCCCCAGGAAGTAGTCGAGACCGTCCTCGGCCTGAAGGACCATGGAGCGCCCCTCCACCACGGCCAGCAGGCTGTCGGCCTCGACCACGGCGGAGAGGACGTGAACGAACAGCGGGCCCTGCACGTCGAGGCGCATCAGGTCCGGGGGCCGGAAGAGGATGGAGGCGTCGAGGCCGTTGCGGCCCTGCTCGTGGGTGAGGGTGAGCCGGGCCTCGGCGGTCAGGTCGTCCAGAGCCTGCACCGCGGCGAAGTCCGCCCCCAGGAGGGCGGAGACCTCGCCGGCGCCGCCCGGCCAGCCGTCGCGGGTCACGGGCGGCGGGGGCCCGCAGGCGTTGGTGACCGCCGCCGCGATCAAGGCGGCGACCGCGGCTCGACCGGCCCTCAAGGCGACGGACGGGCCTCCAGCTTTTCCCGGACCTCCTCGTTCTCCGGCGTCAGGTCCAGGACCCGGCGCCAGTGGACCTCGGCCTCGTCGCGCTTGCCGAGGGCGTCGGCGATGTCCCCGGCGTGGTCGAGGATCACCGCCTGCTCCTCGGTGTCGTGGTCGTCCATCGCCTCCAGGGCCCGGGAGAGATAGCGCTCCGCCTCCTCCAGCTCCCCGAGGCGGTAGTAGGCCCAGCCCAGGCTGTCGAAGAAGGCGCCGTTGTCGGGCTCGATCGCCACCGCCCGGGTGAGGAGCTGCACCGCCTCCTCGAGGTGGACGCCGCGGTCGGCGAAGCTGTAGCCCAGGTAGTTGAGGGCGTAGGCGTCGTCGGGCTGCAGGGCCAGGACCTGCCGGAAGCAGTCGACGGCGCGCTCGAAGTAGCCGGCCCCCGGCGATTCCCGCGAGGCCTCCTCCAGGAGGCTGCCGAGGTAGAACAGGGCACGGGTCCCGCCGGCGTCCAGGTCGACGGCCCGGGTCATGCGCGCGATCGCCTCGTCCCAGCGGCCGAGATTCTGCAGCGCCACGCCCCAGCGCAGGTGGACCCTCATCAGCGTGGAGTCGGCCTCGACGGCCTGGCGGTAGCGCTCGATCGCCTCCGTCCAGAGTTGCTGCCGCCCGAGGACGAGGCCCCAGCGGCCGTACAGCGGAGCCTCGGGGCCACCGGCGGCGAGGCCCCGCCGGTAGACGCCGATCGCCTCGTCCCAGAGACGGCGGCTCTCGAGGTTGCCGCCCCAGGCGAGGTACACGTCGAGCGATTCGGGCAGCCGCCCGGCGGCCTGCTCGTACACGGCGAGGGCCTCCTCCGGGCGGTCCTCCTCCTCGAGGGCGGCGCCCCAGAAGAGGTAGAGCTCGAGACTGTCGGGCATCGCCTCCACGGCTTCCCGCAGGATCCCCTCCGCCCGTTCGGGGCGGCCCACGTGCAGGTAGTAGCGGGCCGGGTCGAGCCAGCCGTCGACCCGGGCGGGCCGGCCGCCGACGATGCGCTCGAAGACGGCGGCGGCGAGGGGGTACTTCTCCATCTCGGACAAGGCGATGCCCAGGCGGTAGAGGTAGGCGGCGTCCTCGGCTTCGAGGATCGGCGTCAGCTGCTCCACCGTCTCCAGCAGGCGCCCGAGCTCGTACATGAGCGACGAGCTGTCGGGGACGTGCCGCGCCCCCGCCTGGAGCGAGGTCAGCGCCGCCGGCCCGTCGCCTCGCGCCACCTGCAGCTCGCCCAGTCCCAGCCAGGCGTCCTCCACCCCGGGGTCGGCGGCCAGGATCTGGCGGAAGACCGCCTCCGCGCGCTCGCGCCGGCCGCTGCGGGAGAGCACGTAGCCCACGTTGACGCGCACGTCGACGGGCGTCTCCTCCTGGTCGAGGAGGCGGTCGAAGAGAGGGTCGATGCGGGCCTCGCGGCCGGTCTCCATGTAGATGCGCGCCAGGTACGAGTAGAGCTGCCAGTTGTGCGGGTCCCGGTCGATCAGCTCTTCGAGCTGCTCCCCCACCTCGGGCGGAGTGCCCACCGAGTCCAGCCAGCGCAGGAGCTGGTAGCGCAGGGCCGTGAGCTCCGGGTCGAGGGCCAGGGCCCTGCGCGCGAAGTGAGCGGCCATGCGGTAGTCGCGGATGCGGTCGTAGTTGCGCGCCAGCTGGGCGTGGATCGTCGGCGACGAGGGATCGAGGTCGGCGGCCGAGCGCAGGGCCACGATGGCGCCCAGGGGGTTGCCCTGGGACTCGAAGACCTTGGCGCTCACGAAGTACTGCATCGCCTCCCGGCGGGCCTCCTCGGAGGGCTCGGTCCCGGAGGGCCGGCCCTGCATCACCCCGGCGCACGACCCGGTCAGGGCGACGACGGCCACGAGGCCGGCGCAACGCGGGAGGAGGGCCATCAGGCGGCCGCCGGGGGCGCCGTCCGGCGCGGATCGAGGGCGTCGCGCAGGCCGTCGCCGACGAGGTTGAGGGCGAGGGCCACGGCGAAGATCGCCAGGCCGGGGAAGGTCATCACCCACGGCGCCTTGAGGAGCAGCTCGCGGCCGCTGTTGAGCATCGCCCCCCACTCCGGCGTCGGCGGCTGGGCGCCGAGGCCGAGAAAGCTCAGGCCCGCCGCGTCGAGGATCGCCGTGGCCAGGCTCAGGGAGGTCTGCACGATCAGCGGGGCCACGCAGTTGGGCAGCAGGCTGAAGGCGACGATGCGCAGGTGGCCGGCGCCGAGGGCGCGCGCCGCCTCGACGTAGGCCAGCTCGCGGAGGGAGAGGACCTGGGCCCGCACCAGGCGGGCGAACTGGGGGATGAGGACGATGCTCACGGCGATCATGACGTTGTCGATGCCGGGGCCGATGACGGCGACGATGGCGATGGCCAGCAGGATCGAGGGAAAGGCGAGCATCATGTCCACGAGGCGCATGATGAGGGTGTCGGTGAGGCCGCCGCGGTACCCGGCCGCCAGGCCGAGGGCGGTGCCCAGGGTCAGGGAGATGCCGATGCAGATGCCGCCGATACGCAAAGAGATGCGGGAGCCGTGGATCACCCGGCTGAGGATGTCCCGCCCGAACTCGTCGGTGCCCATGGGATGTTGCCACGACGGCGGCTGCAGGCGCTGGTAGAGGTCCTGTTCCAGCGGGTCGAAGGGCGCCAGCAGGGGCGCCAGGATCGCCACGATCACCAGGCCGGCGAGGACGGCGGTGCCGGCCAGCGGCAGGGGCCGCGACCGCAGATGGCGCGCGGCCCCGGTGAGGACGTCGATGATGGCTCTATCCGCCTTTCTCGTTGCGGGGAATATAAGCAGGCCCCGCTCAGGCCGGCGGCACCAGGACCAGGGCGGCCAGGGGGGGCAGGGTGAGGACCGCCGACCAGCGGCGCCCGTGGCAGGGCTCCTCGCGGGACTCCACGATGCCGAGGTTGCCCGCCCCCGAGCCGCCGTAGTCGACGGCGTCGGTGTTGAGCCGTTCCCGCCAGCGCCCGGGGCGGGGCAGGCCCAGGCGGAAGCCGCGGCGCGGCTCCGGCGTGAAGTTGCAGACCGCCGCCAGGACGCCGCCCTCCGGCGAGCGGCGCTCGAAGGCGAGGACGGCGCTCTCGCTGCCGCCGCCCTCGATCCACTCGAACCCGTCCTCGTCGCAGTCGCTGGCGTGCAGCCCCGGATGGCTCCGGTAGAGGCCGTTGAGGTCGCGCACCAGGTCCTGCACCCCCCGGTGCCAGCCGTGCTCCAGGCTCGACCACTCCAGACCCTGGAGATGGTCCCACTCCGGCCGCTGGCCGAACTCCCCCCCCATGAAGAGCAGCTTCTTGCCGGGGAAGGCGAACATCCAGGCGAGGAGCAGCCGCAGGTTGGCGAACCGCTGCCAGTCGTCGCCCGGCATCTTCTCCAGCAGCGACCGCTTCCCGTGGACGACCTCGTCGTGGCTCAGGGGCAGGAGGAAGCTCTCGGCGTGGGCGTAGTGGGCGGCGAAGGTGAGGTCCGCCATGTGACACCGCCGGTCCCCGGGACCGCGGCCCATGTAGCGCAGCGCGTCGTTCATCCAGCCCATGTTCCACTTGAAGCCGAAACCGAGCCCCCCCGCCTCTGCCGGGCGGGTCACCCCGGGCCAGGCCGTCGACTCCTCGGCGAGCATCAGGGCCCCGGGATGGTGCTCGTGGACCAGCCGGTTGGTCTCCCGCAGGAACTCGATGGCCTCCAGGTTCTCCCGTCCCCCGCGGCGGTTCGGCGTCCATTCCCCTTCCTTGCGCGAGTAGTCCAGGTAGAGCATGGAGGAGACCGCGTCGACCCGCAGCCCGTCCACGTGGAAGCGCTCCAGCCAGAACAGGGCGTTGGACTGCAGGAAGGCCCTCACCTCCGGGCGCCCGAAGTCGAAGGTCAGGGTGCCCCAGTCGGGATGGAGCCCGAGATCGGCGGACTCGTAGAGGGGGGTTCCGTCGAACCGCGCCAGGCCGTGGGCGTCCTCCGGGAAATGGCCGGGCACCCAGTCGAGGATCACCCCGAGGCCGCGGCCGTGGAGGTGATCGACGAAGTACGCGAAGTCTTCCGGCGGTCCGAGGCGGGCCGTGGGCGCGAAGTAGCCGGTGACCTGGTATCCCCAGGAGCCGTCGAAGGGATGCTCGGCCACGGCCATCAGCTCGACGTGGGTGAAGCCCAGGCCGGCGGCGTACTCGGCCAGCTCGTGGGCCAGCCGGCGCCAGCCGAGGGGCTCGCCCCCGGGGCCGCGCCGCCACGAGCCGGGGTGGACCTCGTAGATGGACAGGGGCTCCCGCGCCCACCGGCGCTCCTCCCGGCGCTCCATCCACTCGGCGTCGGTCCACTCGAAGTCGTGCCCGGCGGAGACGACGGAGGCCGTGCGCGGCGGCGCCTCGGCGGCGAAGGCCACCGGGTCGGCCTTGTGCAGCAGGTCCCCGGCGGCGGTCAGGATCTCGTACTTGTAGAGGGCGCCGGCGCCCACGCCGGGGAGGAAGAGCTCCCATACCCCGCGGGACCCCGCCCGGGCCATGGGGTGGCGGAGTCCGTCCCAGTCGTTGAAGTCCCCCACCACGCTGACCCGTTCCGCGGCCGGGGCCCACACGGCAAAGTGCACCCCGTCGCGACCTTGCACGATCCGCGGATGGGCGCCGAGGAGATCGTGGATCCGGTAGTGCCGGCCGGCGGCACGGCCCCCGGCGTCGACCCCGGGCGAAGAAGGCGGCGCGGCTCCCGGAGAGGATGGGGCCGCATCCATCAGGTGGAGGCTCTCTCGCGGTCCCCTGTCTCGAGTGCAGCCGTCGAGGCGCCGCAGCAGCCGGCCTCGGGCTCGGGTTCGGACGGCGCTCCACAGCAGTCCGGCTCGGGCTCCGACGCCCCCACGCAGCAGTCCGGCTCGGGCTCCGACTCGCAGCAGGAGTGGGCGGCCTCGCCGGCAGGCTCCGCGGTGCCGGCTTCGAGGATCTCGCCCACGAAGGCCCGCGGTCCCCGGCGCACCATCGAGGCCAGCATCAGCGCCCCGAGCGCGGCCAGGCAGAGGTCCCGCCACCCGGCCCCGTGGCCGGCGTGCTCCAGGTCCGGCACGACGCCGGCCACCTCGGTCAGGCCGTTGACGGCGCGCCCGAGGAGCACGGTGATGACGACCACGCAGGCGGCGAAGAGCAGGGCGATGCGGCGGCCGTGGAGCCGCGTGAGCACGCCGAGGGTGGTGACGTTGGTCGCCGGCCCGGTGATCAGGAAGGCCAGGGCCGCCCCCGGCGAGACGCCGTTGAGGACCAGGACCGCCACCAGGGGCGTGGCCCCGGCGGCGCAGACGTAGACCGGCATGCCCACCAGGGCCATGATCTCCACCTCCAGCCCGGGCGGCACCAGCTCCGACCACCGGGTACCGACGAGACCGTGGACCAGCGCGGCGAGGGTCAGCCCCACGAGGATCCAGGGCGCCGTGGAGTCCACCACCTCGCCCAGGCCCTGGGACAGTCCCGTGCGCAGGCGCGCCGTCAGGGGCGCCTTGCCCGCGCCGGCGTCGGCCGCCGCCCCCTGGGGCACCAGCCGCGAGGCGAAGCGGCCCACGAACCACCCCGTGCCGAGGGCGACGGCGGCCGCCGCCGCCACCCGGGCGACGGTGAACTCGCCTCCCAGCAGGGGCAGGGTGATGAGGACGGCGTCGAGGCTCAGCTCGGGCGTGGCGATGAGGAAGGCCATGGCCGCCGTGGGCGGGACCCCGGCGACCACGATCGAGCGGTAGAGGGGGACGACGCCGCAGGAGCAGACGGGCAGAGGCAGGCCGAAGGCCATGCCCCGGGCGGCCTGGGAGAGCCGGGAACCGCGCCTCATCCAGTCCACTGTGCCCTGGGGCAGCAGGGCGTACACCAGGCCGGCACCGACGTAGGCGATCAGCAGGGCGGGCGCCGACTCGCGGGCCAGGGTGTAGAACACCCCCGCCATCCCGCCCAAGGCCGCGGGAACCCCCTGGGCGGCGGTGACCACCCCCAGCAGCACCAGGGCGGCCAGGGCTCCCAGGCCCGAGGGCCACCGCCGGAGGGCTGCATCTTCGGCTCCGGCCACCGGATAGCGGCGGCGCAGCACGACGTGCAGCAGGGCGCCCGCCGTCAGCGCCTGGAACAGCCCCCAGCCGAGCCCGCCCGGGGCCGTCCCGCCCGGGATGAAGCCGAGGAAGCCGCCCGCGGTGGCCGCCGCCACCGCTCCCAGGGCGGCCAGGGCGGGCGCCAGCCCGTAGAGCGGCCGCAGGAGAAACCAGAGGGCCAGCCCCAGCGGCAGGCGGTGCAGGAGGCCGGCCGCGTGCCAGTCACCGCCGCCGGCCCCCCCGGACAGAGCAAGGCCGTCGAGGCAGGCGTGGGCACCGATGGCGGCCAGGGCGAGGAGGAGGGCGACGACGCGGACGGTGGACTTGAGGGGCGGCAGATAGCGCCCGATCAGCGCCGGCAGCCACAACCCGGCGGCCACGGCCGCCGCCGCCGGCGCCCAGCCGGCTACGGCGGCGCTTCCCGGAACCATCTGCAGAAGGACGAAGCCGCCGACGCCGACGAAGAGAAAACCGTCGAGGAAGGCCGTCAGACGGCCCGAGGCCCGTGCGGCCCCGTAGGCCAGGGGGCCCGCCGCGAGGGCGAGCAGAGTGAGCGCCAGCAGGGTCCAGGCGGATGGATTCATGACGAGATCGAATGTACTGGGCCCGCCAGCCCCCGGCTACCTGGCTCCTTGCCAGGAAAGGGAGCGGGGGTTACCTAGGGACACCTGCGGTATCCATCCGGCTCCCGGGACAAGGCCTGCGTGAAGACCGAACCACTGCACGGCTGGGGGCGCCACCCACGCCTCCACGGCGCCGTGCACCGCGCCCGCGACCTCGACGACCTGCGGCGGCTCGCCCGGTCGACCCGCGCCGGCATCGGCCGCGGCGCCGGCCGCAGCTACGGAGACGCGGCCGTCGGCGCCCATGTGATCTCGGCCCTGCCGCTGCGTCACCTGCTCGACTTCGATGGCCAGAGCGGGGTCCTGAAGGCCCAGGCCGGCGTCACCCTCGACGACGTGATCCGCTTCGCCCTCCCCCGCGGCTGGTTCCCCCCGGTCACCCCCGGGACCCGGCACTGCACCCTGGGCGGCTGCGTCGCCGCCGACGTCCACGGCAAGAACCACCACCGCGTCGGCGCCTTCGGGGCCTTCGTCGACGAGCTGGAGATGGTGCTCGCCGGCGGCGACGTGGTGCGCTGCTCGCGGACCGAGCTCCCCGACCTGTTCTGGGCGACCCTGGGGGGCATGGGGCTGACGGGGCTGATCCACGCCGTCACCCTGCGGCTGGCGCCGGTATCCTCCGCCTTCATCGACAACCTCGGCGTGCGCACCGGGAACCTGGGAGAGACCTGCCGGCTCCTCAGGGAAACCCAGGATGACCACGCCTACTCCGTGGCCTGGATCGATCTGCTGCCCCGGGGCGGGCGCCGGGGGCGGGGGCACGTGCTCCTCGGCGACCCCGCCGACGGGCCCGCGCTGGCCCCCCTGCACCGGGATCCGCGGTGGAAGCTGCCCGCCCTGCCGGCCAACCTCGTGCGCGGCACCGGGCTGCGCCTGCTCAACGCCCTCTGGTACCGCCGGCAGCTCCGGAAGCGCAGCCGTCGGCGGGTCCACTACGGCCCCTACTTCCATCCCCTCGACGGCGTCGCCCACTGGAACCGGGCCTACGGCCCCCGGGGCTTCCTGCAGTTCCAGTTCGCCGTCCCCTTCGACAGCGGCGAGGAGGTGATGGCCGACGTGGTCGAGCGCACCCGGCGTGCAGCGCCCTGCTCGCTGGCGGTGCTCAAGACCTTCGGCGACCACCCCGGCGGGCCCCTCGGTTTCCCCATGCCGGGATACACCCTGGCCCTCGACTTCCCGCGCACCTCGCGGATCGAGGAAGCTCTGGGCGCCGCCGCCGGCACGGTGGCCGCCGCCGGGGGCCGCGTCTACCTGGCCAAGGACGCCCTCCTCACGCCGGATCAGACCGAGGCCATGTACCCGCGCCTCGACGAGTTCCGCGCCGCCCGCCGCCGCTACGACCCCGGGGGCCGCTTCCGGTCGGCTCTCTCCGACCGCACGGGGCTGACGTGAGCGGCCGCGCCCTGATCCTGGGGGCCCGCTCGGCCATCGCCGCGGCCCTGGCCCAACGGCTGGCCGGGGACGGCTGGGACCTGGTGCTGGCGGCGCGCGATTGCCGGAGGCTGGAGCCGGTGGCCGCCGACCTGCGCCTGCGCCGGCAGCGGCAGGTGGACCTGCTGGAGTTCGACGCCCTCGACCTGGCGTCGCACGCCTGTCTCGCCGACCGGGTGCGCGCCGCCGCCGGCCCCTTCGACCTCGTGGTCTGCGTCTTCGGCTACGCCGGCGATCCCGACGCGGCGCGCCGCGACACCGGGGAGATGACGGCCACCCTGGGCATCAACTTCACCGCCGCCGCCGTCTGCCTCGGACACCTGGCCAACGACCTGGAGGAGCGGCGCGAAGGCGGCCTCATCGCCGTGAGCTCCGTCGCCGGCGACCGGGGGCGGCAGTCCAACTACGTGTACGGCGCATCCAAAGGCGGGCTGAACGTCTTCCTCCAGGGCCTGCGGAACCGTCTGGCACCCGCCGGGGTGCACGTGATGACCGTGAAGCCGGGCTTCGTGGACACGCCGATGACGGAGGGCCGCGAGGGGCTGTTCCTGGTGGCCTCGCCGGAGCGGGTGGCCGGCGATGTCCTGCGCGCCTGGAAGAGGCGGCGGAACGTGGTCTACACGCCCTGGTTCTGGCGCTGGATCATGCTCCTGATCCGCCTGGTGCCGGAGGGGTTGTTCAAGCGGCTGAGGCTGTAGGCGCCGGGCCTGGGGGGCCGTCCAGGGCTTGGCGCAGGCGCGAGGCCAGGTTGGTGTTCCGCCGGGCGGGGCGGTCGTTCTCGATGGCCCGCCGCAGGGCGCGCTGGCTGCCGATGAGGACGAAGAGCTCCCGGGCCCGGGTGACGGCGGTGTAGAGCAGGTTGCGCTGCAGCATCGGGTAGTGCTGGGTCGTCAGGGGCAGGACGACGGCCGGGAACTCCGAGCCCTGGGAACGGTGGATGCTGATGGCGTAGGCCATGCTCAGCTGGTCGAGCTCGGCCAGCTCGTAGCGCTGCACGCCGCCGTCGTCGAAGACGACCTCGGCGAAGGACTCCTCCCCCGTCTCCAGGCGGCCGATGCGCCCCAGGTCGCCGTTGAAGACCCCCTTGTCGTAGTTGTTGCGCACCTGCATCACCCGGTCCCCCTCGCGCAGCTCGCGATCGCCGATGGCGTGGGCCTTGCGCCCCGGGTTCAGGCGCTCCTGGAGCTGGCGGTTGAGCTGCAGGGCGCCGGTCTCGCCGCGGTACATCGGGGTCAGGACCTGGACCTGCCGCATGGGGTCGAGGTCCCGGCCCTGCGGCAGGCGGCGGGCCACGAGGTCCACGAGGCGCTCGGCGGCGCGGGCGGGGTCGTCCTCCTCGACGAAGTAGAAGCCGGAGTCGGCGCGGTTGTCGATCCGGGGCCACTGGCCCCCGTTGATGCGGTGGGCGTTGCCGACGATGAGGTTGTCGCCGGCCTGGCGGTAGATGTGGCGCAGGCGCGCCACGGGCACGACGCCGGAGTCGATGACGTCCCCGAGGAGGTTGCCGGGGCCGACCGAGGGCAGCTGGTCGGCGTCGCCCACCAGGACCAGCCGCGCCGCGTCGGGGACGGCCCGCAGCAGCGCGTTCATCAGGTTGATGTCGATCATGGAGCTCTCGTCGACGATGACCGCCTCCGCCTCGAGGGGCAGGTTGTCGTCGCGGCGGAAGCCGCCCTCCCGGGGCGCGAACTCGAGGAGCCGGTGGATGGTGCGGGCCTCGCGGCCGGTGGCCTCGGTGAGGCGCTTGGCGGCCCGCCCCGTGGGCGAGCACAGGGCCACCCGCAGGCCGGAGGCCTCCAGGCGCCCCACGATCTGGCGGGTGATGGTGGTCTTGCCCGTGCCGGGGCCGCCGGTGACGACCAGGACCTTCCCCGCACCCACCTGCTCCAGGGCCCATCGCTGGTCCTCTCCCAGGGACGCTTCCTCCTCGGCATCCGCCTCCCCCGCCTCCTTGGCCAGAGGCGGCCCCGGCGAGGTGAGAAGCCGCTCCAGGGCCCTGGCCACCCCCCGCTCCGCCCGGTGCAGGCGGCGCGGATAGCAGTCCCGCCCCTCCACGACGACGTCCCCCGATTCCCGGAGGGCCGCAAGCGCCTCCGGCACGCGCCCGGGGTCCACGCCGAGCAGCTCGGCAGCCGCCGGGGCCAGCTCCTCCTCGGGCAGGAAGAGATGGCCCTCGTCGGCGGCCTCCTCCAGCAGGTAGCGGAGGCCGGCGCGCACGCGCTCCGGGGCGTCGTGCGCGATGCCGAGATCGCCGGCGATGCGGTCCGCCGTCTGGAAGCCGATGCCGCGCACGTCGCGCTGCAGCCGGTAGGGATCCTGCCGGACGCTGTGGATCGCCTCCTCGCCGTACTGCTGGTAGATGCGCACCGCGTGCCCCGTGCCGACGCCGTGGGACTGGAGGAAGACCATGACGTCGCGGATGCGCCGCTGCTCCTTCCAGGCCTCGGCGATGGCCCGCGCCCGCTTGCGCCCCAGGCCCTCGATCTCCAGCAGCCGCCGCGGCTGGGCGTCGATCACCGTGAGGGAGGAGTCGCCGAAACGGGCGACGATGCGCCCCGCCATGACCGGACCGATCCCCTTGATCAGCCCTGAGCCGAGGTAGCGCTCGATGCCTTCGGCGGTGGCGGGATACGCGGGGATGCACGACTCCACTTGAAGCTGGCGGCCGAAGCGGGGGTGGAGGTCCCAGCTCCCCTCCAGCTGCACGCTCTCGCCGGCGGAGACGGCCATGGTGCCGACGACGGTGACCGGCTCCCCCTCGCCTTCCGGTTGCAGCCGGGCGATGGTGTAGCCGTTCTCCGGGTTCTGGAAGGTGATGTGGTCGATGAGCCCCTTGAGACGCACTCCCGTCCCGGGTGCCGGGTCCTCCCGCGCCGCTCTCCCGGCGCCCTCGAAGAGATCCCCTTCGCTCACATCAAGGCAGGTCGCAGCAGCAGGGTGACGGCCGCCCCGAGGGCGGCGCCGGCCACCAGCTGCGCCGGTGAGTGGGCCTGCCGCCGCCACCGGGCCCACCCCGCCGCCAGGGGCAACAGCGCGCACAGGGGCCACCACGCGGCTTCCACGAGGGTGGCCGCCAGCGCCGCCCCCCCTCCGGCGCCGGTGGTGTGGATGCTGATCTTCCAGCGGCGGTTCACCAGGCCGACGCCGGCGGCGCCCACGGCGAAGGAGGCCGCCGCCCAGCGCTGCACCGGCGGCATCTGCAGCCCCTGGAGGAGCGCGAAGCCCACCGCGTAGCAGAGGGTCCCGACGAGCAGGAACCGCCTGCGCAGAGGGCGGGGGGGATCGTAGATGTCGTCGACTCCCCCGCCCCTGGCCAGCCAGCCGAGGAGGGCCGCGGGGCCGATGGAGAACAGCAGGATGGCCAGGGCCTTGCCCCACGCCGCCGACAGGGGATCGTCCCCGGCGGGCAGCCACAGGAAGACGATCAGGGCGAGGGCCGGCGGACTGAGGAGATGGGTGATCCAGCGCGCGGCCCCGTCGGCCCCGGTCTCCCGGCGGGCCGTTCCCGGGCGCGATCGATCGGCCGCGGCTCTCACACCTCCGTCCCCGCCGTCACCCCCGGGCCGGGCCCTCACCGCTTCCACTTCTTGCCGCTGGCATCCTTCCCTCTCCTGGCACCCCCGGAACCCGCTTTCCGGGCGCTCTCCACGAGGAAGCCGATGAACCGCTTCTGACCGAGGGTCTTCAGGTAGGAGAGCAGGGAAACCTCCGCCTCCTTGCGGTCGAGCTTGTAGCGGTCCCGGAGGCCTTCGATCATGTCGGCCACGGAGTTGCGGCCGTCGCACATCTGCCAGACCTGGGCGCCCACCTCATCGAGGGTGATGGTCCGCTTCTCGGGGATGTAGAAGAGCTTCGACAGGAGTCGGGTCTTCCAGGTCTCCTGCCGGGTCACCGTGATCCGGACCTCACCCTCCTCGGTCTTCTCCCACGCCAGCAACTCGTTGCGGGCCGGCCGCGACTCCAGCATGGCGTCCCGCGTCAGCCGCGGCTTCTTCTTCGTGGCAAACATATCCGTCAATGACCTCGTCGAGGGTGTCGCCGCCCTGCTCGCTCTTCTTGAACAGATGCTCGACGATGCAGATGCGATTCTGGTCGGGGCAGTGCCACACGGCGCCCCGCAGGTGGCGCCTCGGCCTCGGGTTGACGAAGGGCAGGGGCCGCAGCACCTGGCGCCAGCGGCTCTGGGGCCGCCCGGTGACACTCAGGCCTTCGTGGCCCCGGAAGTCGGACCGGGCGATCTCGTGGTTCACGTCGCGCAGGTCCTTGCGGAAGAAGGAGGGGTACCAGTCGGAAAGGTTGGTCCCCTTCAGCAGCATGTGGGCCATGCTCAGCCGGTGCACGCGCAGGACCTGGGCGCCGCCGTCCTTCTCGAAGGTCATCTTCACGTGGCCCGACTTCAACTCCTTCTCGGTGAGCTCGAAGTCGGCGGGGGCGTGGAAGGTGAGGCCGTACAGGCTCCAGTACTGCAACTTGCCGCGCGGGTGGTCCTCGAGGGTGGGCAGGACCTCGTTCACCAGGCCGATCGCGCCGACGCCGTCGTCCTTTGCCGCCAGCACCCGCAAAAGCACGATGCGGCCGCAGTCCGGACAGGCGCGGGCCAGGTTGTAGGCCCGGTAGTCGGCCTCCCAGATGAAGGTCTCGTACTCGCTTCCCTCGAGCCAGCGCTTGTCCTGGAGGAACTTGGCGCGCCGCTCGACGCGCAACTCCATGCCCGCCTTGTCGGCCTTCTTCTGCAGCTGGGAGATATAGCGGCTTACGAGATCCTCCACGGGCCGGCGGATGCCCCGCTTGGGAGGCGCCCGCCACTCGACCTCGGCCCGCACCATGCGCGTGTCGTCGAGGCGGGCGTAGCCGCTGGCGGCGTCGCCGTCGACCCGGCCCATCTCCCACTCCTCCGGGACGCGCAGACGGATCCCCTGCCAGCCGAAGTCGTAACGCCGGCCCCCCCCGGCCTGGGATGTCCCCGCAGGCTGCCGGGCCGGGGCCCCGCCTTCCACGGCCGGCAGTCCGTCGCTCGCGGACATGGACCCTTTCCGACCCGGGCCCGGCTAGAAGATGAGGACCGACACCGACTTCTGGATCAGGGCGATGGAGATCGACGCCATGCCCATGAGCGCCATGCCGCAGGCGAAGCCGACGGCGAGGACGGGCGCATAGGTGCGCCACTGTTGTCGTCCGTAGCGGTTCCAGAAGTAGTACCGGGCCAGCATGGCGCCGATGACTTCGGTGATCATCCAGTGGGGGATCGTCGTCAGGGCGCGCACGTAGCCGAAGACGAGGAGGATGGGCAGCCCGAAGGCCGACAGGAGGATGTAGCTGCCCAGGCCGACGACGGTCCCGGCGACGATGAGGTTCGGCTTGATGGCGCGGAAGAGCCAGGGCTCGTCGGTGGAGCGCTGGATCCAGGGGCTGGTGAAGTTCGGGTCGGTGTCGACGGCGAAGTAGTACTCCCAGCCGGCGGGCAAGGTCTGGGCGCTGGAGGCGAGGAGGGCTGGGCGAGGCGTGTCGACGACGCCGATCACCGGTTTCTCGCCCTCGACCAGCTCGGGGATGCGGTCCGGCGTGGCCACGGCGTCGCGGATCAGGTCGGCGGCGTGGGGCAGGCCCGCGGCAGCCGGGCCTTCGGCGCGCACCTCGTAGCCTCCGGCCGGCGCCGCCTTCTCCAGGGCGCCGGGAGGCAGGGTCGGAACGTCTTCGGGCATACCCTCGCCGAAATGGGTGTAGAAGGCGCGCTTCTCGGACCAGGGGCCGGCCTCGCCGAGCTTGCCCTGCGACTCGATCCACTTGCTGTCGGCGGCGCGCACGCGCCAGTACCACCACTCCCCCTCCACCAGGTTCGACGGCACCCAGGTGGCGCTGTTGCGCTCCGGCGACTCCTTCAGCTCGCTCTTCAGGGTGCCGGTGAACCAGATGCAGGTCTGCAGGGCCCGCAGGCGCCACATGACCTGGGCATAGGGGTACGAGGCCGAGGGGATGGGCGCCAGCTTCCAGATGTAGGAGGAGTAGAGGAATGTGGCGAAGAGGACGATGGGCACCATCACCAACTCGGCCTTGATGATGCTCGTGAACTTGGTGCCCGTGAGCTCGATCTCGCGGAACTTCTGGGTCTGGGAGCCGTAGTTGCCCAGCGGGAAGGGCATGAACCAGATGTCCACGCCCTGGTACCCGGAGAGGATGATCGTCGCCTCGCGCACGTAGGGGATCTCGATCGTCTGCCCCACCATGCCCACGAGGCGCGCGTTGACGAAGGACTGGAACGGCGTCAGCACGAACCCGAAGAACAGGAAGAACCAGATGAACTGGTGGAAGGCGGGCAGGAAGATCCAGGCGATGACGATGAGGCCGGCGGCGGTCAGCCCGTACAGGGTCAGGGCGATCCACATGGGGAAGTCGCCGCGCCCTTCGGGCACCGCCCAGGAACCGCCCCCTCCGCCGGAGGCCCTGGCGGCGGCGGCGTTTCGCAGCCCCTGCACGACCTGCCAGATGCCGATGAGGGCGATGGCGATGGTCGTGCCGATGCCGAAGCTCATCCAGAAGTCGACGGAGTTGACGAAGAAGGTCTCGATGGCGCCCATGCCGGGCTGCCAGATCTGCAGGTAGCCGAGGTCGTAGAGGATCGGGTTGGCCACCGAGTGGGCGACGACGCCGAGGAAAGTGCCCATGACCCCCCAGAAAGGCATGACGAGGCCGGCGAAGATCGGCCCCAGGTGGGCGGTGAACCCGAGGGGGGTGGCGGGGATGAAGTTGCCCGTGACCTGCGTGAAGTCGACGAAGGGAATGGGGATCAGCTGGATCGGCTTGGTGAGCAGGGAGCCGGAGATCGCCGGGATCGCCACGTACAAGGTGCCGAAGACGAGGCCGATCATGGCCCCGGCGGAGAACGCCCTCCAGCGCCACGACTCCACCCCCTGGGTGGTCTCGGCCAGGGCCGTGGCCCCCTGGGCGGCGACGGGCGCGAAGGGGAAGGGCAGGCGCTCGTAGTCGGAGTTCAGCCGGAAGAGGGCATAGGCCATGGTGAACCACGAGACCCGCGAGATCACGAACTGCGCCAGCAGCAGCGAGATGGGGATGATCCAGTCGGTGTGCAGGAAGGTCCGCTGCAGCAGCGCCGGCGACTCCAGGGGCGGCGCCCACCAGTCCGGGATCAGGTTGGCGATGCCGAACTGCTGCGCCGGCGGCGACTGGCGCAGGTACTGGTTCCACAGCAGCCCCTCGAAGGCGCCGGTCTCGGCGGCGATCAGTCCCGCCGCCACGTAGTAGAGGACGTACACCTCCTGGCGCGTCAGGGAGGTGAAGGAGCGCTTGGTGATCTCGGCGAAGAGGATGATCGTCACCCACTCCGCCGCGGCGCCGAGGGAACCGCCCACCATGAGGCTGAGGTACATGTTCCCCGGGATCATGACGAAGGCGACGAAGAACACGCCGAGGATCGCCTTGCGCGTGAAGCCGTCCTCGAACTCGGTGGGCGTCTCGAGGAGGTCGCGGTACTCTTCGACTTCCTGGTTGGCGTTGCTCTTGCGTCTCAGCATGCTCGAGAGGGGGCGCGGTTCAGGCGGAGACGGAGCCGGCGGGGGCGCCGGAGAGCAGTTCCTGTCCCTGGCTCCGGTAGGCCTCCTTGGCCTCGGCGTCGACGGTGCGCCAGATGAGGAACTGCTTGCGGATGACGTTCATGAAACGCTGGTTGACGCGCCGCCACGAGGCGTCCTCGCCGCTCAGGCGCCGGATGTCGAGCTGGATCTGGTAGATGTTGTGCTCGGACTCGGGCAGGGCGCGGATGACGACGTGCTGGCTCACCCCCAGGTCGAAGGGCGCCAGCCAGATGTTCATGTCGATGGTGTAGCCCTCGCCGTACTCGGAGTCGAGGCGGCCCAGCTTGGCGCCGTCGGTGTAGAAGGTCCCGATCGACTCCTCGGAGTAGGAGTCGAAGTAGCCGATGAGGAAGACCGACAGGCCGAGGACGTCGCGCCCCGCCACGGTGAAGGGGAACTCGAAGTGCCAGTCGTCCCCTTCGGGCCGCGGCAGCCGCCAGCGGCGGGTCACGTCGGGGACCGCCATCTGCGACGCCCGGCGCGCCGGGTAGATGGTGGAGAGCATGACCACCGCCATCACCAGGATGCAGGAGAGCACCGCCGACAGGGACGAGTAGTTGAGGGTGAAGCCGGTGACCACCCCGAGCTGGGTGAGCAGGGTCGCCGTGATCTGACCGACGAGGTAGCCGGCCACCACCCCGAGGACCGAGTAGACGCAGGACTCGGCCATGAACAGCCAGGCGATGTGCCCCGGCGCCAGGCCCACGGAGGAGTAGATGCCGATCTCGCGGAAGCGCTCGTAGACGCTGCCCATCATCGTGTTGAGGACGATGAGGGCGGCGATGAGGATCGGCACGAAGAGGTTGGCCACCCCCGACAGCGAGGTCATGCCCAGGGAGCTGTAGATCGACACCTTGATGTAGTCGTCGCCCGGCTCCTGGATGCCGGCGAAGAGGGTCACCGCCAGGCGCGACAGGAACTGCTCGATCTCGGCGCGCTCGTCGACGCCCTCGTCGAAACGGATCGCCACCGACTGCAGGGGATTGCCGCTGCCCACGTTGCGCAGCGTGTGGTACGGCAGGATCAGGGTGTTGGCCGGCTCCAGGTGGACGAAGGGCTTGATCACCACCTGCGCGTCCTCGAGGCCCTGCTTCTCCCGCTGCTCCTCCTCGGCGATCTCCTGCACCGCCTGGCCGCCGGTGACGGCGAAGTCGGCGGGCGTCATCGTCTCGTCGTCGAGATCCTTCAGCTCCTTCATGCGCGTGGAGTTGATGATGCCGATGACGGTGAACCGCTCGCCGAAGACGCGCACCGTGACGCCGCCGGCGTCGACCTCGCCCATGTCGATGCCGAGCTTGTCGGCCCCGAGCATGTCGTTCGGCAGGATGCAGACCCTCTCTTCGCCCTCCCGGAACCAGCGCCCCGCCAGCAGGGCCTGGTCGAGGCCGGTCACATCGGTCTCGGACGGGGTCAGGCCGAGGACGCCGAGGGCGTTATGGGCATCCTCGCCGTACTTGATCTTGATGTGGGCCTTCTTCTGGTTGTCGTACCAGCTCCGCGGCGCGATGGCGGCCCGGCCGCCGAAGTTGCTGTGGGCGTACTCGAGGACCGACTCCTCCAGCGGCGTCCACGCCTTGCTGCGGATCAGCAGGCCCTCGTAGAGCCCCTCGTTGTCGCGCTCGATCTGGTTGTAGCGCAGCGCCGTCTGGATGGACGTGAAGGACAGGACCGTGAAGGTGAGCAGCAGCAGGGTGACGAAGGTCAGCGCCGTGCGCAGCTTGCGGCGCTTCATGTTGGAGATGCCCAGGAGGAAGGCGGTGAGGGAGGCGCTGGAGCGGCTCACGTCGGTGTCGTGAATGACCGCCACCTCGGTGCGCAGCTTCTTCATCTGCTCGTTGAAGCGGCCGGAGATGATCCACATGACGAGGGCCGCGAGGACGAGGATGACGAAGGCCAGGAGAATGACGAAGGGGTTGGACAGCTCGAAGGCCGGGTGGACGAAGGAGAGGACGATCCAGATGACGAGGAAGATGCCGGCGAAGCCCATGATCTGGCGCTGGATCGTGGCGGCGGTGATCAGCAGGCGCTCGGCGAAGTAGGCGCAGGGCAGGACCAGGGCCATGAAGAAGATGATGCCCTGGATCACGTCGTTCTGGGTCGACTTGACGTCGGGATAGGCCCGCGACTCCAGGCCGATGGCGGAGCGCGTGTGGCGCACGAACTCGCTCCACTCCTTGCGCTCCAGGGCCGCCGCCGCCCGTTCCAGCTCCCCCCGGGCGCGTTCGTGCAGGTCGTTCAGACGCTGGTTCTCGATGGCGAAACTCCGCAGCTCGCGCATGCGGGCCTCGTCGAGGGTCCACATGTCACGGGCCGACTGGTAGGAGGTTCGCGCGAAGGAGGACCCCGGCTCCATGGCGAAACCCGCCCCCAGGGCCTCCTCCTTGTCGTCCGGGTTCTCGGAGTTCAGCAGCAGGGAGCGGAAGCCGAGAATGCCGGCGCCGAAGCCCATTTTCACCAGGGCCCCCGGACGGGCGAAGAGCACGCCCACCGGCTCGTCCTTGGCCGAGGGGCCCTCCCCGATGGTGTATCCGTACTCCACGGGGGAGGCGTTGGTCTCGTCGAAGACGGTGACCTCGGAGAGCTTGGTGAGGTAGCGGGGGTCGACGATGTCGAAGAAGTTGAAGGCGTGACACGGGAAGAGGACGACCATCCACTCCTTGTCGCGCCAGTCCATCTTGATCAGCATCGGGTAGGCCTGGTCGCCCTGGATGCCGCGGTCGGGCGCGTAGCTGACCCGTCCGGTGGCCGGGTCCATGCGGTAGCCCTCCACCTGGACCTGCTCGACGCGGATGCGGTTGACGAAAAAGGCGCCGTCGCCGTCGACGACCTCGAAGTACTCGCCGCGCACGCCCTTGTAGGACTTCTTCTTGCCGTTGCGCACGACGCCGACGGCGCCGGTGCGCGGCAGGTCCGGCACGATGCTGCGCCTCGGGAAGACCATGGTCCGGGCCTTCAGGGAGCGCATCGTGTCCTTGAGGCGCATCTTGAAGTCGGGGAACAGCTCCGGGTCCTCGAAGGCCATGTGGAACATCCCCGCCAGGGCCCGGATCTGCCGCGAGAGGTTGTCGTAGCGGATGTGGTGCGCGCGGTCGAGAGGGGTGTCGACGAGGAACCGGGCGTCGTTCACGGTGACGAAGGCCAGGGCCGGTGTCCCCGTGGTCAGCACCAGCTCGCTGTTCACGGAGATCTCGCCGGGGACGAAGGTCTCCCAGCTCTTGCCCCCCTCGGGGCTGATGCCGTTCACCAGGACGTCGCGGAAGCTGTAACCGAGCTCGCGGCTCACCTTTCGCGAGTAGCCCATGAAGTTCTTGCCGAAGGGCGCGAAGTAGCGCTTGTAGTAGAAGCTCGAGTTGCTGTTCCAGATGCCGAGCTCGTCGGTCTGCGTCGACAGGTCGAGGCTGATGAACAGGTTCACGTCGAGGGAATCGACCTTCGGATCGACCCACTCGCGGTAGAAGCCCAGGCGCAGGTCCTCGTCGTCGCCGAGCTTCCTAAGCAACTCGTCGGAGGAGTCGAAGGAAGCCTGGCGGAGCTCGGACCCCTTCCTGTACCGGAGCCGCCAGTCGTCGCCGTCGCGGATGATCAGGTCTTCGCCGTCCGCCATGGAGGCCCTGGCCACGGCGCGCACGAGAAGGGTGTCGGTCTCGGCCACGGAGCGAACCAGCGCTTCCTTGCCGCTGAAGGTCTCCTCGCCGAGAAGGTAGGTGACCCCGTCCTCTCCCTCGCCGATCAGCCCGCGGGCCAGGGACGCTTCGATGACTCGGCGCAGGACCATGCGGTCGATGAAGGGGTTCTCGTCGCGCAGGTAGCGCTGGATGAAGTCGTCGATGCCGCGCAGGGCGAGGTGGTGGGCGGAGGTGGCGAGGAACAGGACCGAGCGCGCCGGGGGATGCTCGCGGAAGTACCGGGCCAGCTCGAGCAGGGCCGTGATCCCCGCCGCCTGCTCGGCGCCGGGCGCGAGGGAGGGCACCACCGACATGGCGTCGTAGTACGACTCCAGGACGATCACATCGTCCTGGAGCAGGGGGTCGTAACCGGGGATGAAGCCCATGACGTTCCAGGCCGGGCGCCGCTCCCAGTCCATGCGGTACTCGAGGTGGGCCGAGGGCGGCCCGCCCGCGCCCTCGATCGCCTCCCGCAACAGTCCGCCATCCGGGCCGCTCACCCAGAACCGGGGCAGGTCGAGGGGCATGGTGAGGAACTTCTTCTCGCCCTCCAGGTAGACGGTCGAGTCGGGCTCGATGAAGACGACGGCGGCGGCGCCCAGATAGGCGCCGTTGAGCCAGTTGTCGCCGGAGTTGAAGTCGAGGACGACGACGGCCCCCTCCACGTCCTGGCCGTCGAACTCCACGAACTCCCCCCGTCCGCCGTAGATCAGGGGCCCGTGGATGCCGCCGTCGGGCAGGGTCGAGGTGCGCACCAGGTTGGGCCACAGTCCGTGGAGCTCCACGGAGGGCCCTCCCGCGATCCTGAGACGTCCTCCCTGGTCGACGGGCACGGAGACGTCGTACTTGTGGAAGGTGATGTCGTGCAGGCCGATCTGCCGGAACTGGCGGTGCACGTGCAGGGCCGCCTCCTCGGCTCCGGGATAGCCGGCCACGCGCGAACCGAGGCCCGAGAAGAACCCCACGGTCCGGCGCAGACGGTCCTCCGGCGCCAGCTGGCGGAGGGCCTCGAAGTCGACTTCGGCCGCCGCCGGCGCCGCCGCGAGGACGGCGAGCAGGCCGAGGGACCCCGCGCGCAGACGGAGAAACGGGCGCATATCGGTCATGACCGGGTAATGATCGGCAAACGGCATGGGCCCCGCAATCACCGACCGGGGGCGGGGCCTCCCCCGTAGCCCGCCCTGGCCAGGGCCCGCACCGCGTAGTAGGTGATCAGCCCCGTCATCGCCCCGGAGAGGACGCCGCCCACCAGGAAGAGGGGCAGCAGCCGCAACAGACCCGCCTGGGCGAGATAGACCTCGGCCACCAGGAGCTGCGTCACCTGGTGGACGACGGCCCCCGCGACGCTCAGCCCCACGGGGCTCAACAGGCCGGGCAGGTATCGCCGCAGTCCGATCATCGCGGCCAGGCTCGTGAGGGCGGCGCTGCCCCCGATGACCGACGCCGGGCCGGCCAGACCGCCGCTCAACAGACCGCCGACGACGACCTTCACGGCGCTCACCGCCGCCCCCGGGCCGCCGCCGAAGAGGAGCAGCGTCGACAGGACGGCGGCGTTTCCGAGTCCGAGCTTCATCCACGGCAGGGGGCGCGGCACGACCGTCTCGAAGACGAAGAGGATCAGGGCGGCGGCGGACATCAGCCCCAGGAAGGCGACGCGCTTTGCGGGCGAGAGCATCAGCGGCTGACCCCGTCGAAGGAGGGACCGCCCTCCCCTTCGACCCGGACCACCAGATGGTTGGGGACACAGACCGCCACGTCGCCCACCGCCCGCAGCCAGCCGCGGCGGACGCAGATCCGCCGGGCGCAGGGAGAGTCCACAACGCGGGCACGGCCGCCGTCGACCTCCACCGCGCTCACCCCGGCGGGGCCGGGCACCTCGATCCGCGCCGCCTCGTGCAGCGGCAGGAGACGCACGACCTCGCCTCCCACCTGCACGCTCGCCGCCCGGGGGGTCCCACCGCCGGGCCTCGCCACGAGCAGGGCCGCCGCCGACAGCAGCACCACCGCCGCGAGAACGATGTCGCCCGGGCTGGGAGGCAGGGGCCGGTACGGCTTGACACTCCCCCTGGGGCTGATTACACTGGCGAGAGCGCCGCGCAATGACGTATCTCGTTGTCGGCTATGGAGTAACCGCCGTTTCGCCGGGCCTGTTTCGAGGCCTCCGGACACCCCGTGCCCGTCGAGCCCGCACCGGCTTCACCGGGCTTGTGAGCCCCTCTTGACGACCTCCCGGACCGCCGTCGAAGAAGCGCCCCCCCGCGACGGGGAAGACCTGCCGGAGCGCCCGGGCCCCACCAATCTCGAGGCGCTGCTCGAGGACTCGCGGGACCACCTGCAGCTGCAAATGCTGCTCATCGAGGTCGCCTCGTGCAACGAGTCCGCCGACTTCGACCTGGTGGCCCGCGCCTACCACTTCGCCCACGAGGCCCACGCCGGGCAGATCCGCAAGTCGGGGGAACCCTACCTCCAGCACATCGTCGAGGTGGCCCGGATCCTCGCCCAGCTGCGCCTCGACACGACCACCGTCGCCGCCGGCCTGCTCCACGACGTGGTGGAGGACACGGCGGTCACGCAGGACCAGATCGAGTCCCGGTTCGGGTCCAAGATCTCGGCCCTCATCGACGGGGTCACCAAGATCGAGCGCTTCCAGCTCGAGAGCCGCGAGGCCCGCCAGGCCGAGACCTTCCGCAAGATGCTGCTGTCCATGGTCGAGGACATCCGGGTCATCCTGGTCAAGTTCGCCGACCGGCTGCACAACATGCGCACCCTGGACGCCCTCGACGACGACCAGCGCCAGCGCATCTCCCACGAGACCCTCGAGGTCTATGCGCCCCTGGCCCACCGGCTGGGCCTGGCCCGGATCCGCTGGGAGCTGGAGGACCGCAGCCTCAAGCATCTCGAGCCCGCCTTCTACCGCGAAATCCGCGAGAAGGTGGCCATGCGGCGCGAGGAGCGGGAGCGCCTGATCGACGGCTTCAAGACGCCCCTGGCCGAGGAGCTGGCTCGCAGCGGCATCGAGGCCGAGATCACCGGGCGTCCGAAGAACTTCTACAGCATCTACAACAAGATGCGCAGCCGGGTGAAGCCCTTCGAGGAGATCTACGACCTCACGGCGGTGCGCATCATCGTCGGCACCGCGCGCGAGTGCTACCACACCCTCGGCCTGGTGCACACCCTCTACCGCCCGATCCCGGACCGCTTCAAGGACTACATCGCCACGCCCAAGACCAACATGTACCAGTCGCTGCACACCACGGTCATCGGCCCTCAGGGCATGCCGGTGGAGGTGCAGATCCGCACCTGGGAGATGCACCACACGGCGGAGATCGGCATCGCCGCCCACTGGCGCTACAAGGGGGGGGGAGCCGGGGAGAGCAGCGACCTCGACCAGCAGATGAACTGGCTGCGCCAGGTCCTCGACTGGCAGCGGGACTCCACCGACCCGGCGGAGTTCATGGAAAACCTGAAGATCGAGCTCTTCCAGGACGAGATCTTCGTCTTCACCCCCAAGGGCGACCTCCACCAGCTGCCGAAGGAGGCGACCCCCATCGACTTCGCCTTCGCCATCCACACCGACATCGGCCTCCACTGCCTGACCGCCAAGGTGGACGGCCAGATCGTTCCCCTGAGCACGCCCCTGACGAGCGGCGCCACCGTGCAGATCATCACCTCGCCCCACCAGAAGCCGAATCCGTCCTGGCTCGAGATGGTCAAGACCGCCAAGGCCCGCCAGGCGATCCGCCGATGGGTGAAGGAGGAGCGATTCTCCCAGAGCGTGCGCCTCGGCCAGGAGATCCTCGAGCACGAGCTGAAGCGCTACCGCCACCGCGCCGGCAGCGAGGCCCTCGAGGAGCTGGCGGCGGAGATGAAGCTCGCCGACACCGAGCACCTCTACGCGGCCATCGGCGCCGGCGACCTGTCGGTGAGCCGCGCCGTCAACCGCCTCGTGCCGAATCCGCCGAAGCGTCGGGTGCGGCCGCTGATCCGCGACCGGCGGGGCATCCGCATCCAGGGCATGAACGACATGATGATCCACTTCGGGAAGTGCTGCACGCCGATTCCCGGAGACCCGATCATCGGCCTCATCACCCGGGGCCGGGGGCTGTCGGTGCATCGCACGGACTGTCCCAACTTCGCCGACCTGGCCGAGGATCCGGAGCGCCTCACGCCGGTGGCCTGGGACCTCGAGGAGGAGCAGGCCTTCACGGTGCAGCTCCTCGTGTGCGGGCATGACCGCAGGTACTTCCTCTCCGACGTGACCCGCATCATCTCCGACACGGGTGCCAACATCGTCAGCTGCGAGACCCGGACCCTGGCCCACGTCGTGGAGGAGACGTTCCGGATCGACGTCCACGATTCCCGGCAATTGCAGAAGATGGTGAAGAAGCTGCGCGGCGTGGAAGGCGTCACCGAGGTGCAGCGCGTCGACGAAGTGGCCGTGGAGGGACCGGACCTCCGCGGCGAGGAGGGACGGGGGTCCGCCGAGCCCCGGTGACCGCCGCGTCTCCGCACGGTGAGGCCGTTGACACTGTGCGCGAGGCCCGGGTATTTTGCCGCCGGCCCCGCCTCGCCACCGGCCCATGACCCCCTTCCTCCCCCACATCGCCGGCATGGCCGGTTACCTCCCCGGCGAGCAGCCCGCCGACGGGGAGTACCTCAAGCTCAACACCAACGAGAACCCCTACCCGCCTTCGCCGCTGGTCCTGGCGAGGCTGCGCGCCGCCCTCGACGGCCGCCTGCGCCGCTATCCCGACGCCGCCGCCGCCGGGGTTCGCCGGCGACTGGCGGCCCTCTTCGGCTACGACGAGGAACACTACCTCGTCGGCAACGGCTCCGACGAGCTGCTCAACGTCGCCGTGCGCTGCTTTGCCGGCGCCGGAGACGAGGTCGCTTTCGCCACGCCCACCTACCCGTACTACGCCAAGCTCGTGGAGCTGCAGGACGCCCGCCGCGTGGCCATCGAGTTCGACGGTGACTTCGCCCTGCCGGCGTCCCTCGCCGCCGCCGATGCCCGGCTGACCCTGGTGCCCAACCCGAACTCTCCCTCGGGGACGGTCGTGATCTGCGAAGATCTCGATCACCTGGCCGCCAGGCTGTCCGGAATCCTCCTCATCGACGAGGCCTACGTCGACTTCGCCCGCGGCGGCGCCCTCGATCTCGTGGGCCGCCACGCCAACGTGATCGTCGCCCGCACCCTGTCCAAGTCCTTCTCCCTCGCCGGACTCCGCATCGGCTTCTGCGTCGCCTGCCCCGAGGTGGTCCGGGGGATGGGCAAGGTGAAGGAGCACTACAACATCAACACGCTGAGCCAGGTCGCCGGCGAAGCCGCCCTCGACGATGTCGACTGGATGCGGAGAAACGCCCGCCGGGTCGCCGCCACTCGTTCGCGCCTGACCGGAGCCCTCCGCGGGCACGGCTGTCACGTCTGGGACTCGGAGGCCAACTTCGTCCTCGCCCGAATGCCTGCCGGCGCCGAGGCGGGGCGGATCGCCTCGGAGCTGAGGCGGCGCCGCATCCTGGTCCGCTACTTCGGCGGCGATCCGAGGCTCAGCGACTGCCTGCGCATCTCCATCGGCACCGACCCGGAGATCGACCGGCTGCTGGAAGAGCTCCGCGGGTTGCTGGGCAAGGACTGAGCCGCCCCTCCCGGTGCTACCGCCGCCCGGCCTCCCGCATCCGCATCAGGGCATTCACGTCCGAAACCCTCAGACCGACGCGGCGCGAGATCTCGGCCGCTGACAGGCCCTGCGCGAGCATCTCGCGGGCCCTGCGGTAGGCCTCCCTGCCGGGGTCGGGGAATCCCTCCTCCCGGCGCGGATCGGCGGCGGCAGACCCGGCGGTCCGGCCCTCCCCCGAGGCTCCCACCTGGCGAAGCCCGGTCTCGGCCGGCCTCGGAGCCGGGACGGTGCCGGCGGCCTTCGGAGGGGCCGTCGATCCGGCGACCCGGGCCGCGGCGGCGGGAGCTGGTTGCTCGAGGGTCCGGCAAAGGTCGGCCAGGCGCTGGCCCAGCTTGTGCAGGCTCCGTTGCTGATCCTCCAGGAGGGTCAACCGCCGGTCCAGCTCGCGCTTCTGTTCCCTCAACCAGGACCGGAACCAGAAAGCCAGGGTCCCGGCGAGGACCAGGAACAGCAGATCGAGGAGGATCTGGCGCAGGGCGGAGTCAGGAAGGCTCACGGGACCAATATACCCCCGTACCCCGCAAACCCGCTATCGATCATCGGCTGGAGGGATCCTCCCGGGGGGCTGCCGCAGGTCCGATGCGGTCCCGCACCGGCGGCGTCCGGCCGCCCCGCTGATGGAGGCTGGCCAGCATGTCCCCCAACAGGCCGGTGGAGAACAACTGGAATCCCACGATGATCAGCAGGATGGCGAGCATCAACAGGGGATGGCGGTTCTGGATCGTGCCGGTCTGCCACCACAGGTTCGTGATGTACGCGCCGATGGCGCCGCCCGCGATCGTGCTCAGCAGCCCGAGGGAGCCGAAGAGATGCATGGGCGTCGACATGAAGCGGACCACGAAGGTGATGGACAACAGGTCGAGGAGGCCGTTCAGAAGCCGCCGGGTGCCGAACTTGGAACGCCCGAAGCGGCGGGGATGGTGGGTCACCGGCAGCTCGGCGACGCGGTATCCGGCCCAGTGGGCGATGGCGGGCAGGAACCGGTAGAGCTCCCCGTACAGGTAGGGCAGGGCCTCCTCCACCACCTCGCGCCGGTACACCTTGAGGCCGCAGTTGAAGTCGTGCAGGCGGATGCCGGAGACGGCCGACGTGATCAGGTTGAAGAGCTTCGAGGGCAGGGTCTTGGTGAGGGGATCGCGGCGCTTCCTCTTCCATCCCGACACCAGGTCCCGGCCGCCCTCCGCCTCGAGGGCGGACAGCAGGTTGGGGATCTCCGCCGGATCGTCCTGGAGGTCCGCGTCCAGGGTCGCCACCAGCCGGCCCCTGGCTTCCTTGAAGCCGAGGGCCAGGGCCGCCGCCTTGCGGTAGTTGCGGCGGAAGCGGACCGCCCGCAGCCACCCGTAGCTTCCGGAGAGCCGTGCGAGCACCTCGAAGGAGCCGTCGGTGCTGCCGTCGTCGACGAAGACCACCTCGAAGGCCAGGCCCTGGCCCGAGAGGGCGGCTTCGATCTGCTCGCACAGCGGCTCGAGGCTCTCCTCCTCGTTGTACAGGGGGACCACGATCGTCAGATCGATGGGGCCATCCGCAGACATCGCCACTCCTCTTCGAGCCGGCCTCCCGGCCGCGAGACCTCCCGGGGCTCCGTGCTGGTTCCAAGATAAGGCCGGAGAGAGTGCGGGTCTCCCATGGGACCAGACCCCTTCGGCCTCCCGTCATTATACTCTCTCACCTCCTCGCCTCTCCCGGAATGACGTGATCCCCCTCACCCCCGACGCTCACATCCACCTGATCGCCGCCTGCGGAACGGCCATGGGCTCCCTGGCCGGAATGCTGAAGAGCCGGGGCTACCGCGTAACCGGATCCGACCGCAACGTCTACCCGCCCTTGAGCGACTTCCTCCGCGCCGAGGGCATCCGCCTCTTCGAGGGATTCGACCCGGGGAACATCGATCCCGCGCCCGACCTCGTCGTCGTGGGCAACGCCGTCTCCCGGGGCAATCCCGAGCTGGAGGCGGTCCTCGACGCCGGACTTCCCTACACCAGTCTTCCCGAGATCCTGCGCGACCTGTTCCTGGAGGGCCGCCGGCCGATCGTCGCCACGGGCACCCACGGGAAGACCACGACGACGGCGATGGCCGCCTTTCTGCTGCGGGCCGGGGGGCTCGATCCCTCCTGGCTCGTGGCCGGCCTGCCGCGGGACCTCGATCGTCCCTACCACCTGGGAGCCGATCCCTGGTTCGCCATCGAGGGAGACGAGTACGACAGCGCCTACTTCGCCAAGTCGGCCAAGTTCCTCTACTACCGTCCCCGTGTGCTCATCATCAACAACATCGAGTTCGACCACGCCGACATCTACCGCGACCTGGACGAGATCCGCCGGGCCTTCCGGCAGGTCGTCAACCAGGTGCCGCGCACCGGCGTGATCCTGGCCAACGGGGACGACCCGGTCGTCGGCGAGAGCGTGGCCGAAGCCCTGGCTCCGGTGCAGACCTTCGGCCTGGGGCCCCACAACCACTGGCGGGCCTGCGAGGTGGAGACCGGTGAGCGCGGGCAGTCCTTCGACCTCGTCCGTGACGGACAGCCCTCCGGCCGCCTGCGGCTGTCCCTCGTCGGCGAGCACAACCTGCGCAATGCCCTGGGAGCGCTGGCGGCGGCGGCCTTCACCGGAGCCGACCTGGAACTCTGCGGCGCAGCCCTGTCCGGCTTTGTCGGCGTGAGCCGCAGGCAGGAGCACCTCGGCACCATCGGCGGGGTCCGGCTCGTCGACGACTTCGCCCACCATCCGACGGCGGTGGCCCAGACCCTGGCCGGCCTTCGGCGGTCCTTTCCACAGGGCCGGCTCTGGGCCGTCTTCGAGCCCGCCAGCGCCTCGAATGCGCGGGCCACCTTCGAGGCCCTCTACGTGCAGGCTTTTGCCGAGGCCGACGCCGTCATCCTCGGGGCGGTTCCGCGTCCCGAGCGCAGCGGCGAGGAGGAACCATTCTCACCGGATCGTCTCGCGAGTCATCTTCGGTCCCGAGGCCTCGAGGCCCGGCACCTGCCCTCGCCCGAGACGATCGCCGAGCACCTGGCCGGCCACGCGGCCCGGGGCGATACAGTGCTGTTCATGAGCAACGCCGGCTTCGGAGGCGTGCAGCGGCTCACGGCGGAAGCCCTGCGCCGCCGGAGCTGATCCCCCCTTCCTTCCACGCCATCAAGGACCAACCCGGGGGACTCCCGGCGGAGGATGGGTACCTCCGTCGCCGGGAGTGTGAGCAGAGGGCCACAGCCAGGTGCCTGCCTCCAGGGTTCGAGTACCCCGCAAGCCTCGCTGCAGCACAAGGAGTTGCACCATCACGGCCAAAGCCGGCACGGGAGTTGCACCGAGGCGGGCCCGGCAGGCGGAAGACTTCGCCCGCCCCCCCACCCTATCCCGGGAGGCATCCCATGCTGACTCGAGTGTTGCGCAAATCCCCCTGGCTGGCCGGCTGGCTCTTCCTCACAGGCGCCGGCTCCGCTGCCGGCGAGCCGGGGCCCGTCGTCGTGAGCGAGCTGATGTGGGCCGGAAGCTCCGCTTCCAGCTCCGATGAGTGGATCGAGCTCTACAACCGTGGTTCCGACACCGTGGACCTCACCGGCTGGACGATCACCCGGGGCGAGGGCGAGGACGAGAGCGTGATGGTCCTCATCGAGTCCGGCCAGCTGCGGCCGGGCGAGGTCTATCTGATCTCCAATTACGGCCACGAAGACGAACGATCCCGCCTTGCGGCGGAGCCCTCCCTCGTGGACCCGCAGGTCTCCCTGCCCAACAGCAAGCTCCGTCTCCGCCTCTACGACGGGGACCCCGAGTCAGGATCCGTCATCGACCTGGTCGATGATGGCAAAGGTGCGCCCTTCGGGGGCCTGAGCGGCGATACGAAGGCGGCCATGGTGCGGACCGACCTCGAGGCTCCGGGGGACGAGAAGAGTTCGTGGACCACCGCCACGGCGGCCAGCGGATGGGACCCGGGGGCCACCGAGCTCGGCACTCCCGGTACCATGCCCGGCGAGCAGTCCTCGACGGAGATGCCCACCCACGTATGGGCTGTCGCCTGGGGGACGATCAAGCACGGGCTCTGAGCGCCGCGTTGGTCCACAGGTTCGTATCTTCTGGTCGGCATCCGCCCCGCCGCCGCAACCCAGACGGCGGCGGGGCCAGCACGACCTATCCGGACCATCTCTCTGTCCCCTCTCTCCACCCTCCGCGGCTTCATCCTCCTGCTGGCCTGCCTCGGCTGCGGCGCTCCCGGAAGCCCTCCCCGGGCTGCGCCCGGAGTCTTCTCCGACGTTACCGAGGCTTCGGGGATCGACTTCGTCCACGAGAGCGCCGCCGACGGCCGCTACGCCTACCCCGAGACGTTTGGCGCCGGAGCGGCCTGGGTCGACTACGACGGAGACGGATGGCTCGATCTCTACCTGATCCAGGGCGGCAACCTGCTGCGCTCGGGAGGAACCCGCCCCCCTCCGACCAACCGGCTCTACCGGAACCTGGGTCGGAGGCCAGGCTCCGGCCTTCGGTTCACCGATGTCACCGAAGCCTCCGGAGCCGGGGACGAGGGCTACGGCATGGGGGGTGCCGCCGCCGACGTCGATGGGGACGGCAGTGTCGATCTGTTCGTCACCAACGTCGGCCCGAACTCCCTGCTTCTTCAGAGGGATCGGCGGTTCCAGGAGCGATCGGCAGCCGCTGGCGTCGCCGATGCCCGCTGGGGCACGGGAACGGGCTTCGCCGACGTCGACCTCGACGGCGACCTCGACCTCCTCGTCGTCAACTACGTCCCTTTCGACGCAGAGCTCATCCCCGTCTGCCGGCGGGGCTCGATCCGCACCTACTGCGACCCGGACCGCTTTCCGGGAACCCTGGACATCCTTTACCTCAACGAAGGTGGTACGGGGAAACCGGGATTCAGCGACGTAACCCTTCAGGCTGGCCTCAACGGCGTCGGACGCGGACTCGGGCTGGCCATGGCCGACATCGACCTCGACGGCGACACGGACTGGTTCGTGGCCAACGACGGCGAGGCAAACTTCCTCTATCGGAACGACACCGGGAGCGGCGATCCCCCCCGCGTGACGGAGACGGGCCTGGCATGGGGAGTGCGGTTCAACGCCGATGGCCGCGCCGAGGCCGGCATGGGCGCGGACTTCGGCGACGTGGACGGGGACGGCTGGCCGGACCTGGTGGTGGCCAACTTCTCACGCGAGACCAACACCCTCTACCGCCATGGCGGCCCGGGGGACCCGGGTTACACGGACGAGACCCGGCCCCGCGGACTGGCTTCGCCCAGCTTCCTGCCCCTCGGCTTCGGCGCCGCCTGGTTCGACCCCGACGGCGACGGCGACCTCGACCTGGCGGTGGCCAACGGTCACGTCCTCGACCGCATCGCCGACATCGACAGCGGCCTGTCCCATGCCCAACCCGACCAGCTGCTGGTCAACGACGGCAGCGGACGCTTCAGCGAAGATCCGTCCTGGACTACCGGGCTCCCGCCTCTCGTGAGCCGCGCCCTGGCCGTCGCAGATTTCGACAACGACGGCGACGAGGATCTGATCGTCACCGCCAACGGGGCAGGTCCCCGCCTGCTGCGCAACGAGCGAAGCGGGGGAACCTCGCTGAGCCTGACCCTGGTAACGATGGAGCCGGGCAACCGGAGCGGGCTGGGGGCCCTGGTCGAGGTCCGGACCGGCGGGCGCCTGCTCCGCCGCCAGGTTCAGGGCGCCGGCAGCTACCTCTCCGCCTCGGACCCGAGGGTCCACATTGGACTGGACGGTGCTCCCGGGGCGGCGGTCACCGTGAACTGGCCCGGAGGCGGCCGCGAGCGCTGGGAGCTGGCCGCCGGCGCCCACACCCTGAGACAGGGAACCGGGTCCCCGGAGCACGGGCACCGGTGAGAACGGAAACGAGCCCGGCCGCAAGGCGCGGCCGGGCTCGTCACGCAGGAAGTATGGTTGCCTACTGGGCGTACTGACCGACGTTGGCGATACCGCCGGGCTGGGTCAGGGCGAAGACGATCAGGTTGACCCCGAACTGCAGGCCGCGCTCCCGGGCATCGGCATTCGGATCGCCCCAGAACCAGCTGATGTTGAGGTCGGAGAAGATCACCGCCACCCGGCCCCGGATCTCGAGCATCTCGAGGTCGAAGACGTTGCCGCCGGGCGCCCCTCCCTTGGGGGGTCCGTCGCCGAAGTCGTAGAAGCTGGAGAACAGGGAGTGGGTCTTCTCGACTCGCTGCCAGCGGGCGCCGTCGCCGGAGAGGACTTTCTCGTCCTTCATGAGCGCCTTGAACTGGCGGTCGAAGATGGTGCCCGCCGTGCCCGCGCCCGAGCCCTCCAGGCTGCCCTCGGAGTTGGCGTGGCGGATCTCCTCCGCAAAGAGGAAACCGCCCTGCCGGAGGTACTCGCCCAGGTTCTGCTTTTCCGTGGAGGAGAACTGGAAGATGGCGTTGTTCCCGGTCATGTAGAGGAACGGTTCCTTGAAGATCTGCGAGTCGCTCAAGCGTAACGTCACCCCCTCGATGCGGGCGTTGATGCGCGTATGGTCGCGCATGTAGCGCATCAACTCCTCCACGGCGGTGGGGAAGCGGTCCGTGCTCTTGTTGGCCAGATCGTAGTCCATGACGCTCATGTTGAAGAACCCGCGGATGTTGCGCTTGTTCTCCGGGTCCTGGATCAGGATCGCCTGGTAGCGGCCGAAGTCGAGGTCCTGGACGTTGAGCAGCTCCTGCTTCAGGCTCAGGGCCTCCTGGACGGGGGCCGCGGTCTCCGTGAGCTCGATCATCTCGACCTCGTCGAAGGCCAGATCCTCCGCCTTGGCGCCGGAGAACGTGCCCAGCACCTGGCTCCCGGGCAGCACCGCACCGAGGAGGTCGGATCCGATGGCACTCACGTCGGCGATGGCGTTGATGTCGGTGGGCAGATCCGGCGGCGACAACGACGCCAGCATTTCCATCTGCACCTCCGAGATCTCAGGCTGCTTGGCCAGGTCGAAGTTCTTCTCGAGGATCGGCGGCGGCGCCTGGAAGCGGATCAGCTTCGCCTCCTCCTCTGTGACCTGCTGCTCGTAGTACCAAGCGACGCCCCAGGCGATGGCCTCGATGACTATGGCCACCGCCAGACTCACGAACAGGGCCGCCCGCCGGCCCGCCGTGGCCCGCCAGAGGACGTAGACCAGCACGGCACCAACGAGAGCGTTGAGCCCCAGCACCTGGGTCTTCGAGAAGAACCCGATGATGACGACATGAAGGAAGACAGCGATCCCGAAGGAGCCGTACAGTATCTTTCTGCGCTCTTCCACTTTCCGTTCCCCGTGGCTTGTTCAACTGGGCCCCGCCGGCAAGGCCGGCGGGGCGTTGGGGTCGATTACTTCCCTCGCTGCGGCTCGGTGGCGATGATCTGGTCGACCACCCCCACCTGACGAGCGATATCCATGATCTGCACGATCTGCCCATGGGTGGCGCGCTCGTCGCCCTGGATGATGATCATCGTCGTGTTGTCCAGGATCTGACGCTTCTCCTGGATCCGGTCCTTCAGGTTGGCGAAGGTCACGGTCTGGTGATTCAGCTTCATGTTGCCGTCCTGATCGACGACGATGAACAGGTTCTCCTTCTCGGGCGCCTGCGCCTCCTCCGCCTCGGGCAGCTTGATGTCGAGACCCGGGGTGATGGCGAAGACCGCCGTCACCATGAAGAAGATCAGCAGCTGGAACACCACGTCGATCATCGGCGTGAGATCCGGCTTCTCGTCGTAGCGCCTCTTTTCCTGTGCCATTTCGGCCTCCGAGCCCCCCGGTTAGGCGGTCTGGCTCTGCCAGCGGCGCAGCAGGGCGTCCACGAACCCGTGCCCGTAGGGCTCGAACTGGATCCCCTTGCCCTCGGCGCGCTGTGCGAAATAGGTGTAGATGGCCAGCGAAGGCACGGCGATGACGAGACCGGTCACCGTCGTGATCAGCGCCTCGGAGATACCGGCGGCGACGATCGTCGGCTCGCCCAGTCCCTTCTCGGCGATGCCCTCGAAGGCGCGGATCATTCCGTTCACCGTTCCCAGCAGGCCGAGGAGCACGACCGAGCTGGCGACGAACTGGATCACCGACAGGTAGCGCTCGAGGTAGCTGCTCGCGGCGCGCTCTACCGTGCCGTTCATCTCGGCGCGCATCTCCTCGATGCTGCGCTGCTCGCGGGAGAGGTGCTCGAAGCGCTCGATGCCCTCGGCGTAGACATCACCCTCCAGCCGGCCGATCTCCCTGCAGTACTCCTGGAGCTGGTCGAAGGAAGCCCCGGAGTCGATCCGGCCGGTGACGTCGTTGGTCACCTCGGACAGTTCATCCTCCGACCGCATCCGCGCGTAGGTGACGATGCGCTCGATGAAGAAGCCGAGGGCCATGATCGACCACAGGCCGAGGGGCCACATGAACGGTCCACCATCCTGAAAGAACTCCAGCATGATCGCTGATCCTCCTTGAGTTAGGGCTCAGATCTCTCGGCCCGTATCGCTGAGTAAAGGTTCATTGCGCTGCCATGGTTCCGGCGTTAGAGAACACGCGCTTCCTCCAGCGCCTCCAACTGCTGCTTCGAGAAGTCCACCTGCGGCGAGAAGCGCTGGATGCTGCCGTACTTCTGCACCACCTGCTGGAATTCCTCGGCCGCCTTGCGGTATTCCTCGAGAGCCATGTACGCCGAGGCGATGTTGACGGCTGCGTTGACCGCCTGGTCGCTCTCCGGGAAGCGCTCGATCACCTCCTTGAAGATCTCGATGGACTCCACGTACTGCTCGCCGTCGAACAAGGACTCGCCGGCGGCGTAGACGTTGTAGGCCTCGATCTCCGACAGGTGGCCGAGGAGGACCGACGCCTTGCGGCGCAGGGGCCGGTCCTTGGCTTTCAGACGCTGCTCGGGGAACATCTCCAGGAACTTCCGGTAACTCGCCGAGGCGAGATCGTACTCCTTCTCGCCGTAGTAGTAGTCGCCCAGGGTGAACTGGCTGGCGGCGCCGAAATCACCGTCGGGGTGCTCGGCGACGATCCGCTCGAAGAAGGGAAGGGCGTCGGCCTTGGTGTACTCCTCCCCCAGGTCGGAGAGGTGGATGATGGCCCACGCCTTGTTGTAGAGGGCGTCGTCGACGACGTCCGACCGCGAATAACGGCCCAGGACGGCGTCGTACTTGCGCATGGCCTCCCTGAAGATCCCCTTCTTGTTTTCCCGCGTCTCGCCCTGGGCCAGGTTGAAGACCGCCTCCCCCGCCCGGAACAGGGACTGGGCCGCGAATTCGGAGCGCGGGAACTTCGAGGCGAGATCTTGGAAGGTCTCGCTGGACTCGCGCCACTTGCCCATGCGGTACTCGGCAAAGGCGGCGTAGTAGTAGGCATAGACCGCCTTCTCGTCGTCGGGGTAGGCCATGTAGTAGGTCCTGAAGGCCTCGGCCACGTAGGGCAGGTACTGCACGTTGCCGTCCCCCGACATCTTGTTGTAGGCGGCTCCGATCTGGAACTGCGCGTTTCGCGCCCAGCCGATCTGCGGGTAGTTGTCGACGATGGTCTGGTAGGTCTGCACCGCCTTCTCCAGCTCGCCGGCGCGGAAGTGGCTGTTGCCCTGCACGAAGAGGGCGTTGGCGATGTCCTCCGCGTCGACGGCCAGATCGAGAAGCTGCTGAGAGGCGGCGACGCTCTGCTCGTAACGCCCGAGACGGAAGTAGGCGCTGGCCATGCGGATCAGCACCCGCACCTTGTCCTCCTGAGTGGTCAGGCGGGTGAGCATGTCCTCGTAGGTGCGGATCGCGTCTTCCGGATCCTGCTTCTCCGCCATGGAGATCAGCTGCAACTGGGCATTGCGGGCCAGAGTCTCGTCGCCGGACTCGATCACCTGCGTCAACAGCTTCGTGGCCTCCGCGTCCTGCCCCTGGGCGGCGAAGGAGAGAGCCATGGCGAAGTTGACCTTCAGCTGCATGCTCTCGGGGAGATCCTGGTCGAGGAGCCACTGGTAGTCGGCCAGGGCCCTGGAGAACCGGTTGGCCTTGTGGTAGGCCAGGGCGCGACCGTAACGGACCTCCCGGATCACCTTCGCCTCGGGGTATTCGTCGATGACCTTCGTGTATCGATTGATGGCGTCCACGTAGTTGTCGTTGTTGAGGTCGAGCTGGGCGATCTGGTAGTGGGCCTGGGCCTCCAGCGCCCGGTCACCCGTGACTCCCTTCAGCAGTTGGTCGAGGACCTGGCGGCCCTCTTCGGAGCGGCCGGCGCCGATGTGGATGTTGGCTGCCTCGATCAGGGATGCCACGTAGACCTCGCCGGCCTCGCGGCCGACGCGGGAGAAGGCGTCGATGGCGCCGTCCAGCTCACCCCTCTGCTTGTAGAGCAGCCCGAGCCCGTAGTTGGCATCGGCGGCATGGCGGGTCTCGCCGTAGTTGTCGGCGATGATGCGATAGGCCTCGATGGCCTCGTCGAAGCGCTGCTGCTCGGTGTTGACGCGGCCTATCCGCAACAGGCAGAGAGGTGCCTGATCGGACCGTGGGAAGCTCTCCACCACCTGTCCGTAGACATCCAGGGCCGTCTCGAAGTCCTCCAGCTTCTCGGAGGACCAGCCGGCGCTGTACAGGGCGTTGGCCCGCAGGCCGGTGTCGCTGTCGGGATAGAGGGTGGCGACGGCGGAGTACTCCTGACGGGCCTCTTCGAAGTCCCCTGCGAAGTAACGGGCCTCGCCCTTGTTGTACTGGGCGATGGGCGGGTACGGCGTGTCTCCGTAGAGCTCGATCACCTGGTTGTAGGTGGTGTACGCTTCTTCGAAGCGCTCCTGCTTACCCGCCGGTTCCTCGGAGCGCTGGCCCCATTCCATGAAGTTGTCGCCGAGGCGCATCTGCACCTTGGCCTTGTAGAACCGCTCCTCGGCCGTCTCCTGGGCCGTGATCAGCTCCTCGTAGGCCTCCTCGAAGGCGCCCCCCCGCCGATAGATCTCGGCAACGCGTAGAGAGGAGGTCTCGAAGAGCTGCCGGTAGTTGTCGAAGTCGACGTTCTTGCCCTCCCGGAAGGAGCCGCGGAGCAACTCGTACATCCGGTCGTAGAGATCGCGAACCTCCCGGTATCCGGCGATGGCCTCCTCGCTGCGCCCCATCTGGTCGAAGGCCTGCGCCTTGAGATAGGTGGCCTGGGCGATGACGGGACTGGTGGGATACAGCTCGAGGACGACTTCGGCCTCGTCGACGGCCCTCTCGTACTCCTCCTTCTCGTAGTAGGAGGAGGCGATCCGGAACTGCGAGTCGGAGGCGTAACGGTCCTCGGGATAGGATTCCAGCATGCCCCGGAGGGCGGTGATGGCGTCGTCGTAGCGCTCGAGGTTGAACAGGCTCCAGCCAGAGTAGAAGTACGCCTCCCCCGCCAGGTCGGAGCTGGGGAAGAGGTCGGCGTAGCGCTTGTACTCCTCGGCGGCTTTGTCGAACTCCTTCTGCAGGAAGCGGGTCTCGGCCACGCGGAACTGCACGAGGGACCGGAAGTCCTCGTCCACCTCCTCCATGGCGATCACCTCACGGAAGGCTCCCACCGCCTCCTCGTGCTGGCCGCTGCGCATGCGGGCGTTGCCCAGCTGGTACCAGGCCGCCGCCATCACCGGCAGCTCGAGGTCGTCGCCGAAGGTGACGCGCACGCTGTCGGTGCGCACGGCGGGGCTGTCGAACTTGACGATCTTCGAGTACTCGAGGATCGCCCCCTCGTACTCGCCCAGGGCGTAGAGGCTCTGGCCGGCGTCGAAGTTCGTCTTCAGCGTCTGCGGCACCGGGAGGAACAGGCTGGTGCCCACCCCCAGCCCCAGTGCGATCAGCCCGATCCAGATCGTCATGGAAGGAGTCTCCTCTTCCTACAGTTGCCAGGCCAGGGAGAATCGGTGGGAGCCGTTGGCCTCGGACAGTTCGAGGGGGATGTGGTAGCCGTAGTCGAAGAGCATCTTGTTCCACCGGTACCCCAGACCCGCGTTCAGGTCGCCCTTGGCGTCCTCTTCGAAGGCCCGGCTGCCGCCGGCGCGGAGCATCAGACCCTCCACCAGGCTCGTCTCCCCGCCCAGCACCAGACGGCTCTCCGAACCCTCGCCGCCCACGTCCCGGACCGACCACTGAACCGAGAGAAGCATCTGGTCCCGGCGGTGGCTCACGCCCACCGACAGGTCCATCGGAAGGTCCCCCGCCCCCGACTCCAGGGAGCCGCCGGACCCGCAGTTGCAGGTGGCGTTCGGCTGAAGGACGTTCTGCAGCTGAACCCCCAGACGAGCCCCCTGAAACGGTGTCCGCCACAGAAGACCCACGTCGGCGCCCACCGAACCCGCGCTCTGACCCGACACCGGATCGTTGCTGTCGAAGTCCGACACCTGCCAGAACACGTACTTGCCCGTCAGACCCAACTGAAGATCCCGGCTCAGGCGATAGCCCACGCCCAGAAACGCCCCGTTCTCCGACATCTGCTCCGAGCCGATGCGCTCGTAGCCCACCCCCAGCGCCAGACGGCCGCCCAGGGGCTGCGTCAGAGACACCACGTGCTGGCCGAGGTCGTCCTCCTCCAGACCCGAGTGCAGAAGCGACACGTTGGTGTACGCCACCTGGCGCCCCGTCAAGGTCGCCAGACCCGCCGGGTTGGCGAACATCGCATCGCCGTTGTCGGCCACCGCCACGAAGGCGTTGCCCAGGGACGCCGACCGCGCGCCGGCCCCGAGATTCTGGATGTTCACCACCGCTTCCGAAACCGTCACCAGGGACAGAACGAAAGCGAGGGACAGGGTGATGGTGATCCGGCTTGCCATTCTAGGCTCCTCCTTGCTGGCCGCCCGCGTCTCCCGCGGGCCTGGGCGCGACATCAGCCGGCCGCCTCGATCTCGAGGCGGCCGTCGCGGAAGATCCGGCCGATGTCGCGCTGGAATCGGCAGTTGATCCGTACCGTCTCCACGGGCTCGTTGCGGTGGTCGAACCGCAACACGGCGTCGTGGATGACGACTTCGACTTCGCTCACGTCGTGGTGGAGAGCGGGGAAGATGAGGAACCCCTCCACCTCCTGGCCGACGAAGACCTCCTCGTTCTTGTAGAGAGTTCGCCGCAGCAGATCGAGACGCTCCTGGTAGCGGGCGTACTCGTTGCCGCGGAAACCGGTGGCGTAGGCCCGGTAATAGGTGTCGAGCTGCTGCAGCTGCAGGCTCCAGTACTCCGCGCCGCTCGCCGAGCGCAGGACGACGCGCGCGGGATCGATCTTGACCTTGGGGTAGCGGTGGTTGGCGACCCGGAGGTGAAAGGTGGTGAACCGGGACCGCTCGCCGTCACCCTCCCAGAAGCGGGTGTCGCCGAAGGTGTAGGGATTGGTCGACTGGGGCCCGGAGACCGAATGGGGGAGGAACTGGCGGTTGAGATCGTCATCTGTGAGGGCCTGAAGCTCGACTCGGAAATCCCCCTGGACGAAGGCGACGCCGCCTTGATCCGCAACCGTGCTGCCCGGCGGCTGCAGGAGGGAAGGCTGCAGGGGGCCGGCGTAATGATAGTAACCGCAGCCGGAGGCGCCACACAACCCCAGCACGGCCGGGAGCCAGAGCGCACGTCGAAGGCGGGGGCATGGGATCATCGGCTGTCCGCGGAGTCCTCTCGGTCAAGGGCCTTAATATAGTGTTTGAGGCGCGGCAAATGTAGATTTTATCCGGCCCCAGGTCGAGGACCGGACGAGGGTGGGGACCATGGGCGCCAGCCTCAGGTCCGTGAAGCGGTCGGCCAGCCGGAAGGCGTTGTGCCCGCCGGAGAGGGACCACTTGGCGTCGAGCAGCTCCGAGTGCTCGTCGTAGTCGGCGAACTCCAGGTTGAACCCGATGACGTCGTCGGCGGCCAGCAGCCGGCGGCGGCTCAGGAAGTCGGCCGTCATGTTGACCTCGTCGAAGACGGCCAGACTGAACTCGTAGCTGACCACCGCCGGCCCTCCCTCGGGCCCCTCGACGGCCATCGCCGCCCGCGTGTACGCTCCGTCGGGCTCGGAGTACCATGCGGCGCCGGAGAAGTTCACCAGGAAATCCCCGTCCTCGTGGGGGCCGGCGAGCACGAAGTGGCTCGCCTGGGCGCCGTTGCGCTCGAACTGCTCGCCCTGGCTCAGGTCGCTGAAGTCGGCGTACTGGCCTCCGGAGTGGTCGCCGTCGACGAAGATCTCCAGGTCGTCGTCCTGGAAGATGCGGGTGGTGGCCGTCCCCTCGGGGCGGTCGACCTGGTGGATGTCGTCGCGGACCTGGGCGGCGAGGTAGATCCGATTGGTGTGCGGGCTCCAGCCGAGCCATACCAGGATGTCCAGATCCTCTGCGTCGGCAGGAGCTTCACCCACGAGATCGACGAAGTCCTCCGTCGTCAGCGTCGCCCGGCCGGCCTGCGCCCAGTCCCCCAGCTGGCCGTCCACCTCGGGGGCCGCGCCCTCCGGGAACTGGAGGGCGGTTACCTCCCGGCCTAGGGGCAGGTGGCCGCTGGCCGACGACGCCAGCAGGAGAGCCAGCCAGAAGGCTCGCATGCCGGCCGGAGCCGAACTGTGGCGCGGGCAGGTCAAGGTCGGTGTCGGGGAGAGGTTCCAGTCGAGGGGGATGGTGGCGGATCGGTCGCGCGTAAGATAGCCCCCCGCCGGAGGCCGGCAACCGGCCCTCGGCCCGCACCGGCCGGACGCTTCAGGCCCGTCCCGCGACGGCTCCGGAGGAGGGGTCCTTGCCCGGCTGCGGCGCCTCCGTAGGTTCCGTCACACCGATGATTCGACGATCGAGCCTCCCCTTGGCGCTGGCCCTCTGCCTGGCTTGCGGCCCCTCGCGGCAGCCTCCCGGGGAGACCGACGCCGCAGAGCGGCACCTGGCGGAAGGCCGGTACGGCGAGGCCCTGGCGCTCCTGCGGGAGCAGCTCGCGTCGGGGGATCTCCCTCGAGTGCACGCCGGCCTCGGGCACGCTCATGCCCGCCTCGGGCGCCTGGACTCCGCCGCCGCCCACTACCAGGCCAGCCTCTCCTTCGATCCGCGGCGGGTGGAGGTCCAGCACAACCTCGGCGTCGTACTGGCCGACCTCGGGCGCTTCGACGAGGCCGTGGCCGCCCTCGAGCGCGCCGTCGACCTGGACCCCGGATCCGCGGCCTCCCACCTGACCCTCGGTCTCTTCAGGCGGAAGGTCGGCGACTACGAGCGTGCCGAAGCCGCCTTCCGTGCGGCCGCCGCTGCCGGAGACCCTTCCGCTCACCGCCACCTCGGCGGACTCTACGTCCGGCTCGGCCGCTACGACGAGGCCGACCGGGAGCTGGAGCAGGCCCTGAAGGCGGATCCCCAGGACGCCGAGAGCCACCGCCTGTCGGCGGTCTCGATGAGGTCCCGCGGCGACCTGGAGGGGGCCGCGGTCTCCTTCTCCCGGGCGGTGGAGCTGAACCCCCGCGACCCCGAGGCCCTCTTCGGCCTGGCCAACCTCCTGATCGCCTCGGGCGACGCCGAGGGCGGCAGACAGCTGCTGGAGCGTTTCGAGCGGCTGCGCCAGGGCGCCGGCGAGGTCGAGCGGCTGCGCCGCCTTCTGGATACGAGCCCCGGGGACCTGGAGGCGCGGATGACCCTCGCCGGGAGGCTCCTGCGGGACGGCCTCGAGCCGGAGGCGGCGAGACAGTACGAGGCGGTGCTGGCCTACGACCCCGGGCAGGTCGACGCCCGGCTGCGCCTGGGGCGGCTGTACCGCGACCTCGGCGACACGCTCCGGGCCCTCCAGGTGCTGTCCGCCGCACCCCTCGAGGACGCGCGCCTGGCCTTCTTCCTCGGCTCCCTGCAACTGATGCGCGGCGACCTGGAGGCGGGCGCCGCCACCCTCGAGGGCGCCGCGGCCCTGGACCCCGGCCACGGGGAGGTCCTCAACAACCTCGGCAACGTCCGCCTGATGCAGGGGAACCCCGAGGCGGCGGCCGCCGCCTTCCGCCGCGCCCTCGCCGCCGCCGCGCCCTCGGCGCAGGCCGCCCTCAACCTGGGGACCCTCTGGGTCCGGGCCGGGCGTGAGGACAGCGCCGCCGTCTGCTACCGGCTGGCCCTGGGAATCGACCCGGACCTGGCCGCCGCCCATCTCGCCCTCGCCCGCCTGCACGACCGCGGCGGCCGCCGCGACGAGGCCGCCGCCGCGTACGAGCGTCTGCTCGCGGCCTCGCCGGACCCGGCCCTGCAGGAGGAGGCCCGGGTCTTCCTGCGCCGCTGGAGAGAGCTGTCCGGCGGCGGCTGACGTGACTCCCTGGACCCTCGTGGCCCTGGCTGCCGCCCTGGCGGGCTGCCAGCCGGAGGCGTCCCCCCGGGCCGCCCCGCCCGCGGCAGGGCCGCCGCCGGCGCGGTTCGCCGTCCGCTTCGTCGACGTGGCCGCCGAGGTCGGCCTCGACGCCCTCCACGTGAACGGCTTCAGCGAGGCGCGGTTCTTCCCCGAGACCATGGGCGGCGGCGGCCTGTTGTGGGACTACGACCGCGACGGCTGGCTCGACGTGTACCTCGTCAACGGCAGACCCCTCTCCCCGGATGCGGACGCGGACGCCCCCCCCGTCGGCAACCGGCTGTTCCGCGGCCTCGGGGACGGCACCTTCGCGGAGGCGACCTCCGCGGCGGGCGTGGGCCACCGGGGCTACGGCAACGGCTGCGTCGCCGGCGATCTCGACGGCGACGGCGACGACGAACTCTACGTCACCAACTACGGCGGCGACGTGCTCTTCCGGAACGACGCCGGCGCCTTCCGCGACGTCACCTCCGCCGCCGGCCTCGGAGACCCGGGCTGGGGCACGGGGTGCGCCGTCCTCGACCACGACCTCGACGGCGACCTCGACCTCTACGTGGCGCGCTACGTCGACTACGAGCTGGCCGACGCCGGGACGGAGACGGTCCCGTACCTCTCCCGCTCCGAGGGCGCCGGCCCCGGCGGGCCGAAGGGATACCCCCATCCCGACAACTTCGACGGCCTCGGCGACCTGCTGCTGCGCAACGACGGCGGGCCGGGTCCGGCCTTCACCGACGTGTCGGCCGCCGCCGGCGTCCATCTGGCCGGCGGCAAGGGCCTGGGCGTGGTCACCGGCGACGTGGACGGCGACGGCTGGACGGACCTGTACGTGGCCAACGACGCGACGCCGAACTTCCTCTTCATCAATCGCCGGGACGGGACCTTCGAGGAGCGCGGAGCCCTCTCGGGGGTCGCCTACGGCGAGAGCGGCCTGCCGGAGGCGGGCATGGGGGTCGACGCCGCCGACTACGACGGCGACGGCCGCCTCGACCTCACGGTGACCAACTTCCAGGGCGAGCCGAACAGCCTCTTCCGCAACCAGGGGGACGGGTCCTACTTCCTGCCCCAGGCTTTCGCCTCGGGCACCGGCGCCGTCACCGTCCCCGCCCTGGCCTTCGGCACCAACTGGGTCGACGTCGACGGCGACGGCCGCCTCGACCTGTTCGCGGCCAACGGCCACGTCCTCGACAACGTCCGCGCCTTCGACCGGTCGACGACCTACCGCCAGCGCAACTTCCTGTTCCACAACCGCGGGCCGGGGGCCTACGGCAACACCCTCTTCGCCGACGTCACCGCCATCGCCGGCCCGGGGCTGGCCCAGGAGCGCGTGAGCCGCGGCTCGGCCGCCGGCGACCTGGACAACGACGGCGACGCCGACCTTCTGGTGATCAACCTCGGGGACCGGGTGTCGGTGCTGCGCAACGAGGGCGGCAACGGCAACGGCTGGCTGTCGGTGCGCCTGCGGCGGGCCTCCTGCGGCAGCGGCGAGGGCGCCCGGCTGCGCCTGCACTCGCCGTCGGGGACGCAGTGGCGGGAGGTCAGCAGCGGCCGCAGCTATCTGTCCCAGAGCGATCCCCGGGTGCTCTTCGGCCTCGGACCGGACAGCCGGGTGGACAGCCTGGAGGTCTGGTGGCCGGGCGGGGCCCGCGAGGTCTACCGGGACCTGGAGGCGGGCCGGTTCCTCGACCTGGTCGAGGGCGGGGCCCCCTGAAGCCTCCCGCTACGGCTCTATGCCCGCGTAGATGGTGATGAAGCCCCGCGTCCGGGTCTTCACCGGCTCGAAGCGAAGGTCGCGGCGGCTGACCTCGAAACCGAGGGTGGTCGTCAGCAGGTAGCCCTGGTAGTCGGAGAGGTTCATGATCTGCACCGTCGTCGTCAGCCCCCGGTAGGAGGGGCTGGCCCCTGGGGGCACCGGGTCCCGCAGCTGGCTGAAGACCTCGTACTCCACGCCCCCTTCGACGAAGCTCTTCTGCATGATCGGGTGGCGCAGGACGATCATGAAGAGCTCGGTCAGCTCCTGGCGGCGCGCCTCTTCCCGCGCCACCGGGGCCGAGCGCGACCACTCGCTCTTCCACCGGGGGGTGATGAGCGTCGACCCGAGGCTCCAGCTGTAGTGGGCCTTGTTGATCATCCCGAGGAACCAGGACGACCGGCGCTGGCCCCGCAGCTCCAGGTCGAGGGCGTCGTCGACCTGCCGCCACCAGGTCCACTTCACCTTGTTGTCCAGGGAGATACCGCCTCTCCGGTGCTGCCAGCCCGCCCAGGTGGTGTTCACCCACGTGTCCTGCGCCGCCAGCGGGTCGAGAACGGGGAAGAGGTCCCCCCGGGCGTTGGGCAGCTGCACCCACTGCAGCAGGTCGTCGCGGATCGTGTCCCTCACCCTGCGCAGGTCCTGGAAGAGACGCAGGCGGCCCCGGGCGGCGGTGTTCCAGTCGACGGCGACCTGTCCGTAGTGGGCCCGGTTGTGGCGGTCGTCGGAGATCTGCTCCACATCCATGCGGCCCAGGGTGAGGCGCACGTCGGGCCCGAGGTGGAAACCGCCGTAGAGGTTGAAGCCCTGCTGGTCGCGCCGGTAGGGGAAGTCGGGCCGCTCGTCGTTCTCGAAGCGGTCCACCGTGCCGTTGTGGTTGGCGTCGACGCCGTAGAGGTACGCCGGGCGGTCGGCGAAGTAGCGCAGGAAGGGCTCCTCCCAGTCGGGGAGCAGGTTCTGGCGCTCCTCGTTGTCGTTCTGGTTGAAGTCCCAGATGCGGTCGTTGTTCTCGTCGAGCCCCGGGAAGACGTCCTCGTCCCCCGCGCTCGAGCCCTTGCGGCGCCAGTCCGGAGCCCTGTCGTAGTCGTCGTTGTCCTCGACGAACTCGTAGATCTCGAAGACGTTGTCGTAGTCCGGCACCGAGGTCTCCTTCTCCACCGTGGCGAAGGAGGTCGAGTACCCCGGGTCCATGCCGAAGGCCTCGAGGAGGCCGAACCACGGGTAGTCCTTGCGGGAGACGTTGAGCAGCCACCCCAGGGACCGGTCCCGGGCGGTCTCGTGGCGCTCCCGGTGCGGGTTGGGGTACTTGCGGTAGCGGTGGTTGAGGTTGACCTCGAGGTAGGCGTCGAGGCCGTGGAGGTCCGTCGTCTGCACCGTGAAGCCGGCGATCTGGTTGCCCGTGGGCATGCCGTAGTCGAAGCGCAGGACGCGCTGGTTGGAGCCGTCCCTGACGTTGCCCCGGGCCCTGGCGAGGGGGAGGAAGACGACGACGCCGTCGGCGTTGACCTGGCGGTCGGAGGCGATGTCGATGCGGTAGTCGTTGGCCACCACCAGCTCGACCTCGACGCGCTCGATCTCCGTCGGGTCGGGCCCGGCGTAGGTGCGGTCGCCGAAGTCGTAGGTGACGACGATCTCGTCGCCGTCGGCCGCCAGGAACCCGGCCCGCTGCAGGCCGCCCTCCACGAGGGGGCGGAAGCCGATCTCGGAGGCGCGGACGGTGCCGCCGTCGAAGTCGTGGATGCGCAGGTCCGAGGAGAACAGGGCGCCGCCCGAGCCGTCCCCGGGGGAGTCGTCGGAGATGCGCACCTGGATGCGGCCGACGGTGCGGAAGTTCTGGCCCTCCGAGAGCACGCCGGAGATGATGTCGCTGCCGAAGCCGTCGAGCTGGGTCACCGAGTGGTGGGCGTTGACGTAGGTGCCGCCCACGACCAGGAAGTCGCCGATCTGGGACTCCATCCGGCCCCCGAAGAGGTTGGTGTTGCTGGTGCGACCCTCCGGCAGGAACGAGGGCGAGTTGGGCTCGTTGATGCGCGACAGGAGGAGGGTGACGGCGTGCTTGTCGGAGGCGAAGTCCCACTGCAGGCCGTTGAACTCCGGCTTGCTGAAGGTCATCGGCGTCAAGGTGGTGCGGATGCGGTTGCCCACGGTGACCGCCAGGTGGTACTGCCCCTTGTGGTCGGAGGCCACGGCGAGGCTCGAGAACCAGCCGCTGAAGCGTCCCGTCTTCTCCAGCACGCTGCCGAAGGGCACCGAGTTCTGCTGGCGCCAGTCGTAGACCAGCCAGCCGCGGGTCAGCAGGTTGCCGTAGGCGTCGTACCAGTAGTCGCCCTCCAGCGACGTGGAGACGTAGCGCTGGTAGTTCTGGCGGGCGTAGTTGGAGTACTGCCACTGCTTCCACTGGTATTCCGCGTACAGCTCCTGGGGCACGTACCACTTGCGCAGGGCCGGGTCGAGGGCGTCGAAGAGCACCCCCGGCCCCGTGGGCTCGAAGCTGACCCGGCCGCCGCGCTTGACCGTGCCCAGGCGGGCGCCGTAGTCCTGGGCCCCGGCGGCGGCGGCCAGCAGGAGAATCGTCAGTATCCGCACCATCCCCTTCTCCCCGCTCATCAGTAGGCCACGGCCAGAACGCCGTGGTGGTCCTCGGCAAAGGCGTCGGCGTCGATCCGCAGCCGCCAGACGTAGGTGCCCGGCGCCAGCGCGCGGCCGTCGGCGCCGCGGCCGTCCCACAGGTATTCCGAGGGCCCCAGGCCGTGGAGCCCGAGGTCGGCGTGGGCCACGCGGCGGCCGGAGAGATCGAAGATCTCGAAGCGCACCGGGGCCCTGTCGGTCAGCTGCAGCAGGTTGAACTGCACCCGCAGTCCGTCGTTGAGGCCGTCTCCGTTGGGCGTCACCACCGGGGTGGAGAGGGCGATCTGTCCCACGAGGCGGCCGATCTGCTCCTCCGGGATGGCCACGAAGAGGCCGGACAGCTCGTCGTGGTCGCCGGGCCCGAAGTCGGCGGCGTTGCCGCCCTCGAGGGGCTGGGGCACGGAGGGGTAGCGGCTGTTGATGGCGCGGCCCGAGAACGTGGTCCCGAAGCGGAACACCGGCAGATCGAAGGTGAACTCGAGGACGTCCCCGGCCCCGGAGATGAGGGGCAGGCCGATGCGGAAGGCGTCGTGCCGCGAGAACAGGACCTCCGCCTCCAGGGCCTCGCCGTTCAACCGCACCTGGCGCACCCTCTCCATGGGGACCGTCGTGTCCACCTCGAGCTGGTCGAAGCCGAGGACCGCTCCCGCCCGGCCCACGCGCACGGCGTAGCGGAAGCTGGCCGGCTCCTCGACCTGCGAGAGCCGCGGATAGACCTCGGCCCGCAGGGTGTCGGCGATGGGCGGCCTCAGGTAGGGGAAGGAGATGCTGTCCACCTGCCGGGTGTCGAAGAGGCGGCCGGCGAACTCCAGCCGGAACTGCACCCAGCGGCGCGGGATCGGGGCGGAGACCAGCGCCCCCGGGGCCGCCGACTTCCAGGGGCTCCAGCTGTCGATGTCCTCGACCACCCCGGCGCGGTCCTGGGACTCCAGGCTCCAGTACTCCTCCGGGGTGATCTCGGCGAGGATGGTGCTCTCGGGATCCGCCGGGTCGGGCACGCGGTGCCGGAAGACCAGCGGCGTGTCGTCGTTGCCGGTGCGCACCCGCACCCTCATCTCGGAGAACTCGGGCGGCCCGGCGATCTCCTCCACCCAGCGCAGCGGCCCGATGGAGGCCCGGCCCCCGAGATCGATCAGGTCCGAGTAGTAGACCCCTCCATCCAGGTACCCGGTGCCGTAGACCTCCAGCTCGTCGACCTCGAAGGGGCGCTCGCTCAGGGAGCGCAGCTTCACCTGGCGCACGTAGCGCGGGGCGACATGCACGTCGACGACGGGGTCGGTGTTGTTGGTGACCCGCGCCACGAGGATGTCGGGACTGCCGGCGGCGCGGTCCGTCTGCCGCGGGTTGATCCACACCTCGTAGGCGCGCAGGTAGTCGTCGTGGAAGGGCGTCTGCGGCGTCGCCACGACGGTGTTCCGCGGATAGAAGCGGATGCGCTCGACCCCCACCTGGCGCCCGAAGTCGAGCCACACCCAGATCCCGAAGCTGGTCAGGGTCGGCTCGAGGAGGGTCGGCTTGCGCTCGAAGGCCACCGAGTGGTCGCCGTTCACCAGCCCCTGCAGCTGCCGCCGCACCAGGGCCGAGGGCCGGCCGATGGAGTTCGGCGCCCGGATGCGGCCGCCGCTCTCGAGGACGAGGCCGGCGATGTTGGTCTCGCCGTCGTAGTACCGGGGGCTGATCCAGCCCGGGCGATGCTCGAACTCGATGTCGGCGCCGGGCGCGTTCCCCGTGTCTAGGACCGCCCGGACGCCGGACCTCACCAGGTGGACGGGTTCTCCCCGGCCGCCCCCCTCGGCCCAGGAATGGCCGCCGTCGCCGAGGGTGTAGAGGGCGAGCTGGGCCCCGGCGCCGTCGGCGCAGGCCAGGGCCGCCAGGGCGAGGGCCGCGGCGCCCGCCCGCCGGGTGCGGAGGCGGCGGCTCACTGCAGCCCCGCGTTCATGCTCACGAAGAGCAGCGACGAGCGCTCGGCCGGTCCCGACTCCGGGTCGCGGTCGCCTACCTGGATGCCGCCGCGCGTGACCAGCTGGTAACCCTGGAAGCCGACCCGGTTGATGACCTGCACGATCAGGGTCCGGGCGGTGAAGCCGCTGTCGAGCTCCCGGCGCTCGCCCTCCAGCAGCCAGCCCCGGGTCCACTCCAGGCCGAGTTGCAGCTCGGTATCGAAGAGCTGCTTGCCGTAGCGGGCGTAGTAGTTGACGCTGGTCAGCTCGGAGAGCAGCGGCTGCCGCCACATGAGGAAGAGGGACTCCTCCAGGCTGCGGGCCAGGGGCCGCCGGGCGTCGTAGGGCCGGTCGGCGCGGTACTCGCTCTTCCAGCGCGGCTCCAGCAGCCCCCGGCCCACCGGGATCGACCACTCGGCGCGGTTGATCAGGCCCAGGAAACCCGACCTCGTCCGCCTCTCCTCCAGGCGCACCTCCGCCTCGTCCCGGCGCTGCCGGAAGGTCTCCCACTTGAAGCGGTGGAAGAGGCGCACCCCCCGTCCCGGCCGCTGATCGAGGTCGGCGTAGAAGGTGTTGCGCCAGGTGTCGCGGGAGGGCAGCAGGTCCCGGTCGTCCTCCATGCGCCCCGTCGAGCCGCTCGGCTGCACCCACGTCTGCAGGTGATCGGGGATGTCGTCGCGCACCGAGGCGCCGAAGTCGAAGAGGCGCAGACGGGAGCGGCCCAGGCGCCCGGTCCAGGCGAGCATGGCGTACCACGACTCCGTCCTGCCGTCGCCGGAGATCAGGCGCATGCGCTGGCGGCCGGCCACGAGGCGGGCGTCGGGGGTGACGAAGAGCTTGCCGTGGAGGTTGAAGCCGCGGTGGTCGCGCCGGTAGGGGTAGTCGGCGTGCAGGTCGTTCTCGAAGGGGTCGGCGGTGCCGTTGTGGTTCATGTCGACGCCGAAGAGGAACTCGGGCCGGTCCGACCGGAAGCGCAGGAAGGGCTCCTCGTAGTCGGGAACCAGGTTGCGGTTGTAGTTGAGGGAGACCGCCACCGGCTCTCCCGGCCGCGCGAAGGCCCCTCCCGGGCGGCGGGTGTTGTTCTGGTTGTAGTCGTAGATGAAGTCGCGGTTGAAGTCGACGCCGGGGAAGGCGATCCCCCCCGACCCGGTCTGCCACGGCCGCGACCACTCCGGGACGGCGTCGTGGTCGTCGTCGTCGTCGACCAGCTCGTAGAGCATGGGCACGGGGGCCTTGTACTGGATCAGGCCGTTGCCGAGGGTCAGCCAGTGGCTGGTGCTGTAGGCGTCGTCCATGGAGAACGTCTCCAGGAACAGGCCCCACGGGTAGAGGTTGTACGCGGCGATGCCGTAGGCGGCCCAGGCGGTGCGCACCATCTCGTGGTGCCGGCTCAGCCGCGGATTGGGATACCTCCGGTGCTGGCGGTTGAGGACCGTCTCCCCCTGCACCGACAGACCGTGCCAGTCCACCAGGTCCCAGTCGAAGCCGATCAGCTCGTTGGCCGTGGGCAGGCCGTAGTCGAGGAGCAGGACGCGGCCGTTGCTCTCGTCGCGGACGTTGCCCTCCGCCCGCGCGTAGGGGAGGAAGACCGTCTCCGGGTTGCGCAGGCCGTCGGTCTGGAGATTCGTGGCCAGCTCGATCCGGTAGTCGTTGGCCACGGCCAGCTCCACGGCGGCGGCCGTCACCGCCTTGGGGTCGAGGCCGAGCTCGAACAGGCCTCGCAGGTCGTACTCCAGCAGCAGGCGCTCCGACCCGTCCACCACGAGGGCGCCCTCGCGCAGGCGCCCGCCCTCGATCACCGGGAGCAGGCCGAGGTCCCGGCCGCTGATGCGCACCCCGTTGGTGTCGGTGAAGACGATGTCGTGGCGGAAGACCCGGGCGCCGCCGACCCCGTCGGCCGGCGAGTCGTCCCGGACCTGCACCCAGAGCTTGTCCGGGGTCCGGTTCTGATTGCTGGTGAGCACGCCGGCCAGCGGGTTGCCGGCCCGGAACTCCGGCTCGGTGTTGGAGTTGTGCAGGTTCACGTAGGTCAGCCCGAGGCTGCCGGCCGCGAAGGGGGCGTAGCCCAGGCGGCCGCCCATCAGGTGGGTCACGTTCCTGCGGGGGCCGGTGGGCTGGCTCGGCCGGGAGAGGAGCAGGGTGCTCTCGAGGCGGTCCCTGGCATAGTCGAGGCGCACCCCCTCGAAGCCGGGCTTGCGCAGGGTCAGGGGCGTGAGCTGCACGTCGAGGACGCTGCCCACCATGAGGCGGTAGGTCTCCCCGCCCCGCCGGTCCGAGGCGATGGCGAGCCCCTGAAACGCTCCCGGGAATCGAGGCCAGAGGATATCCGAGCCCTCGCGCGACGGCTGCACCTGCTCCCAGGAGTAGACCAGCCAGCCGCGGCCCAGATGCTCGCCGAAGGAGTCGTACCACTCCTCCCCCGCCAGGAACGGGTCGAGGTAGCGCAGGTAGCGGTCGCGGGCGTAGTTGGCGCCGGTGTCGTACCAGTGGCTGGCGTAGGTGCCGGCGAGGCTTCGGGAGGCGTACCACTTGTGCAGGGCCGGAGTCGTGTAGTCCACCTCGAAGCGCGGCGACAGGTCGACCCGGTCCCGGGGCGCCTCGACCCGGGTGTCGTACCTCTGGCCCTCCAGCGGGAGCGGCACGCCCCCGGCCAGGAGCAGGGCCGCCCACAGGGCCGCACGGGGCCCCCGGCCTGTCGCGGGAGAGGGCATCACCAGGCCACGTGCACGAGGCGGACCCGGCTGGTGCGCCGGCCTCCGGTGTCCACGCCCACCTGGACGCGCGCGGCATAGATGCCGGGCGCCACGAGGGCGCCCGAGTCGTCGCGGCCGTCCCACGGGAACTCGTGGCGGCCGCTGGCCTGGGGCGGCACCCGGGACAGGTCGCGCACGAGCCGGCCGGAGAGGTCGTGGATGGCCACCGTGATCCGCGGCGGGCCCCGCACCTGGAAGACCTGGAAGGAGAGGACGGCCTCGTCGTTGACGCCGTCGCCGTTGGGGGTCAGCACCGGGGGCGTCACCTCCAGCGGCGCCAGCAGGCGCCCGGCCTCCAGGTCGGAGACGACCACCAGGGACTGGCTCTCCACCAGGTCGGTGGCGTCTCCCTCGCTGGCGATCTGCAGGATCCCGGGCTCCGAGGAGCGCGACAGCTCGACCCGGAAGGTGGTGCCGCTGAGGAAGACCTGGGTGCGGATGCGGGCCGCATAGACCGAGCGGCCCGAGGTGACCGGCCCGGGGAAGCGGACGTCCACGCCTCCCTCCACCGGAGCGGCGGCGGCGGTGGCCAGCAGGTCGACGGCGGTCCCCGTGCGCAGGCCGACCTCGGAGCCGGCGTGCAGGGAGAGCAGCTCCATGGGCGCGCTCGAGGAGGAGCGGATCCCCAGGCGGTCGAAGCCCGGGTCGCCGACCCGGAAGCGGGGCCGCATGTAGATGGTGAACTCCTGATCGACGCCCGCGGGGACACCGCTGGTGGGCCAGATCTCGGCCCACACCTGGTCCACCAGGGGCTCGGCGAGACCGATCCGCAGGCCGCGTATGGCGGCGCGCCTGAGGGGGTTGATGGTCAGCAGACGCACCTGGGCCAACGCGTAACGCCGCGGACTCGGGGAGCGGAAGGGCTCCGGCGACTCGCGGTAGACCTCGCTCCAGCTGCTCCACTTCTGCCCGGGCACGTAGAGCGTGTCCACGGGGCCCCGGTTCGACTCGCGGGCCCGCTCCCAGCGCTCCTGATCTATGGGGAAACCGGCGCCATCGAGGAATCTCAGTTCCTGGCGCAGGTCGTCTCCCGAGCGCGTGCGGATCTCGATGCGGGTCTCCCGCGGCGCCTCCCCCTCCCACGACAGCGAGCTGAACATGCGCGACCCCGGCAGGGTGATCAGCGGCGAGGTGAGGACCACCTCCGAGACGAAGCCCTCGCCGAAGGCCAGCATCTCGGCGAGCTGGCCGCTCTCCTGCTCGGTGCCCAGCAGCGCCAGGGCGCGCAGCTGCACGTGGCGCACCTCCTGCAGCGGGAAGGTCTCTTCCAGCTGGTGGAAGCGGTCGCGGTTCAGGCGCTCCTCCAGCTCGTTCCAGACACGCTCCCCGTTGGGGTCGATGGAGCCGTCCGAGAGCAGCACCTGGTAGGCCCGCAGCGGCTGCTGCGGAGTGACCAGGCGAACCCGGTCGAGCCAGTACTTGGCGCCCAGGTCGACCTCCAGCTGGTTGCGCCGCCGCACCTGGTCGTACGGCTTGATGGGGAACCACGTGTAGAAGAACCCGTCCGTCGAGATGGTGCGCACCAGGTCGCCGATGGCCCGGGTCTGAAGGTTGATGAGCCGCTGCGTGTTGAGGACCACGTTCTCCCCGGGGGTGATCACCTCCAGCTCCGCCACCCGGGGGCGCTCGCGGCGATAGTGGCGCACCGGGCCCCGCTCGGCCTCGGGCAGGGCCCTCCAGGTCGCCTCGGAGACGGGGATCTCCCGGCCCGCCACCGTGGTGCGGTGGTATGCCACCGCGCCCCGGTCCTCCGGCGGCAGGGCCGCGTGCTCCTCCGGCGAGACCTGGCGGCCGCGGTCCCCGTCCGAGCCGAGGGCCTCCAGACGGACGAACTGCACCACCTGGCCCGTCACCCCCGGAGGCAGGGGGCGCTGCGGCTTGATGTCGAAGACGAAGTACCGCTCGTCCTTGTTGGGCAGGACCACCTGGCCGCCGCGGAAGTAGTCTAGGTCGTCGTTGAGGCGGCCGAGCCCGTTGGAGAGGCGCACGCGGAACTTCAGGAACGGGTCGCCCTCGCCTTGGGGCGCGAACCGCACCACCACCTGCTCGGCGATCACGGCGCGGCCGAGGTCGATCTCGACGAACCAGTCCTCCACGTCGTCGGCCGGGTCCGGCTCCCACCAAGTGAGGGGGTCCCCGTCGTGCACCAGGGAACCCGTCTCGGCGCCGCTGCCGATGGCGTGGACGCCGCCGGTGACCGTGTCGGAATCGGCGAAGATGGCGATGTACTGGTGGGCATCGAGGGCGGCGTTGCCCCGCCGCTCCAGCCCCCGGGGGGTCACGGTGCCGTCCGGCCCCAGCTCCAGGGCGCCCTCGGGCAGCTGCCACGCCGACCAGTGAGCGGGGCGGTCGACGACGACCTCCGTCGGCCTCAGCCGGTAGCCCTCCTGGGGGGCGGCGGCGGTGCCGAGGAGCACGAGAGCGGCCCCGAGCCAGCCGGGCGGGCGGGAACGGACCATTCAGTAGGCCAGTTCCACGACGCCCCGGCGCCGGCCGGTGCCGCCGTCGGCATGGACGCGCAGCTCGTAGAGGTAGAGGCCGGGCGGGACCGGGCGGCCGCTGCCGTCGAGACCGTCCCAGGCGGCGGTGAGGGTGCCGGCGCCGTGGTCCGCCTCCCAGGCCCGGACCAGGGGGCGGCCGTCGACGGCGAAGATGTCGAGGGTCAGCCGCGCCGGTTCCATGAGCTTGAGGAGGGTGAAGGTCAGCTCGAGCCGGTCGTTGACGCCGTCGGCGTTGGGGGTCGTCACCGGGCTGGCGGCCCTCAGGTTGGAGATCACGGACAGGCCTCCCTCTGCCGCCCCGTGGCGCACGACCAGACCGCCTCCGGGCTCGCCGTCGATGTCGGCGGGACGGGCGACCTGGTAGGCCACCCTCGATTCCCCCTCCTCGGTGCGCCGGTCGAGGGCCTGCACCTCGAACCGCGTGCGCTCGTGGAAGACCGTGGCCGTGAACTCCACCTGCAGGAAGCTGCCGTCCTGCACCACCCGGCGGGGCAGGTTGACGGTGAAGCCGGTGCCCGGCTCGACCTCGATGAAGGGCAGCACCTCCAGGTCGTCGACGCGGATGCGCGTCACCTCGCCGATCTCGGCCGCCGTCCTCACCTGCAACTGCCGGAAGCCCGTGTCCCGGTGCGACTCGGAGCCGGTGCGGTCCAGGTGGACCTGAAGGGAGAGGGTGAAGGGGGTCTCCACCCCGGCCCGCGCCTCCAGGGGCGAGATCTCGGCCGCCAGGTCCCGGGCGACCGGTGGATAGACGTACTCGAACCGCAGTTCCCGCAGGCCGGCGCCGGGTTCGGTCAGGGTGACGTGGAACTGCAGGTAGCGGTTCAGGGGCGGTGAGCGCACGAGTCCGTCGGTGACCGGCTCCCATGGGCTCCAGGCCGGGTTGAGCTCGACCGGCCCTCTATCCTCCGGCGGGGCGTTCTCCCAGCCCGCCTTGCTGTACTGGACCACGTCGCCGCCCTGGATCAGGTAGTAGAGGAGGGGGCTGCGGTCCGGCCCGGTGCGGGTGCGCACCACCACCGGCGCGGTGGAGACATCGCCGCCCTCGTAGAGCACGCGTCCCCACACCGGCTCCGGACGCCCGGCCCGCAGCGGCTGGGACTCGAACTCCCCCACGGGGAGCGTGCCGTCCGAGTAGACCTCCAGCTCGGCGATCTCCCAGGCGCGGTCGACCTGCGGCTCCAGGGCGAGCACCCGCGCCTCGACGCTGCGGAAGCGTTTGTCCACCACGGGGGAGGTGTTCTCGTTGGGGGCCTTGAAGAACATCACCCCGCGCGAGTCGGCCAGGGGGTCGAGGAATTGCGCCGCCGACAGGGTGAACTCCTGCAGGAAACGGTTGCGGTTGCCGAAGTCGAGGCGGGGGTGGAACCGGACGCGGTTGATGCGGAAGGTGGCCCCCAGGTCGACCCACAAGGTGGAGGACCGCACCACCCCCTCCTGCAGGTCGGGATCGAAGAAAGTGGTCGGATCGCCGTCGAAGAGCGCTTCGCCGCCGGGCAGCGGCGTCAGCCCCCTCTCCGGGTCCGAGTACAGCACCCGTCCGCCGCGCTCGCCGAGGGTGGCGGACAGGTTCGCGTTGGGCTCCACGTCCCACATCCAGATGCCCTCCCCGGTGACGGCGACGTACCGGGAGGAGGACTCCGCCCCGCGCCAGGAGAGCTCGGGCCCGACGGAGACGTAGCGGACCTCGCCGGCCGCCGGGCGGCCGAGCGACAGGAGGGCGGCGGCTACCGCGAGGGGCCGCATCATCGCCGTGCGCGCCGCGGGCATCTCAGAACGGCGTCCAGTTGGGGTGCAGGTCATCGTACGGACTGTCGGTCACACGTTCCTCGACGCCGCTCTCGACGGAGAGGATGTAGATGTCGTAGCGCGTCTCCACGTCGACCAGCCGGGCGAAGGCGATGCGGGTGCCGTCGGGGGACCAGGTCGGCGTCTCCTCCCAGGCCTCGCCGAAGGTCAGCTGCCGGGCGCCGCTGCCGTCGGCGGCCATGACCCACAGGTGGCTGATGTCGAAATCGTCCGGATCCAGCGCGACATAGGCGATCCAGGCCCCGTCGGGCGACCACGAAGGTTGTCCGACGAACTGGCCCTCCGGCGAGACGAGCCGCATGCCGCCGCCGGCCGGGTCCATGATGGAGATACCGTCGTCGCCGTCGTAGGCGATCGACGAGCCGTCGGGCGACCACGCGGGCGACCGGCCCCACGAGGCCTGGGGCTCATGGGTGAGGCGCTCCACGCCGCTGCCGTCGGCGTTCATGACGAAGACCTGCGGCCCCCTCCCTCCCCCGCCGCTGCGCTCGAAGACGATGTGCCCTCCGTCGGGCGACCAGGCGGGAGCCTGGTCGTAGGCGTCGTCGCGCGTCAGGTTCACCGGGTTTCCGCCGTCGGCGTCCATGACGTAGATCTCGAGGTTCCCGTCGCGGATCGAGCTGAAGGCCACCTTCGTCCCGTCCGGCGACCGGGCCGGCTGCTCGCCCCGGCGGGTGAAGAAGAGGGCCTCCAGGGAGTCGGGGAAGGTGCCGTCGGACTTCGGCAGGCCGGTGAGGGCGTAGGACAGGTTCACCACCTCGCCGGTCTCCAGGTCCAGGGAGTGCACCTCCAGGTCGCGCAGGTAATCGCCCTGGCGACGCCGGTTCGAGGAGAACAGGAGCTGCGTGGCGTATGCGGATCCGACGGGCACGACCACCTCGGCGGTGTCCTCCGGCTCCGGCGCGGTGTACTCCACGGTCACGCCGCGATCCCCCAGGGCGGCGAGCCGGTCCTGGGCCGCCTCGGTCAGCGGGTTGCCGGTGAGATCGACGCTCTGCAGGCTGTCGAGACCCGCCAGCGCCGACACCTCCGTCACCGCGTTGCCGGGCAGGAGCAGCACCCGCAGGCTCTTCAGCGAGGCCAGGGCGGACAACTCCTCGACCCGGTTGGCCCCCAGGTCGAGGTAGCGCAGCCTCGTCAGTCCCGCCAGCGGCGCCAGGTCGCGGATCTCGTTGCCGTACAGATCCAGCACCTCCAGCCGCGTCAGCTGCTCGATGCCGGTCAGGTCGGCGATCCCCCGCTCCTTGGCGGTCAGCGTGACCAGCCCCGCCGCGCCGCCGGTTTCCGCCGCCGCGGCGGCTTCCTCCACCGCCGTCTGCAGCGCCGGGTCCGCGAAGACCAGGGCGGCACCGTCGGGGCCGACGGGGTCGGGACCGGGGCCGACGGGCGGGTCGGGCTCGGAGCCGCACCCGGCCAGCCCCAGGACGGCCATCAGGGCCGCGAGCTTCCAGGCCATCGTCGTGTGTGATCCGGACATCTCAGTACGGAGTCCAGTTGGGGTCCATGTCATCGTGCGGATCGTCGGTCAGCCGCTCCTCGGCGCCCCCCTCGACCGGGACGATGTAGATGTCGTAGCGCGTCTCCAGCCGGGCGAAGGCGATGCGCCTGCCGTCCGGCGACCAGGTCGGGTCGGTGTCCCAGGCCTCGGCAAAGGTCAGCTGCCGGGCGCCGCTGCCGTCAGCGGCCATGACCCACACGTGCCTGACGTCGTCGTCGACCGTATCCGTCATGGTGTAGGCGATCCGGGCTCCGTCCGGCGACCACGCCGGACGCGTACCCCGCAGGCCTCCCTCCGAGAGGAGACGCAGGTCCCCGCTGTCGAGGTCGATGGAGTGAATCCCCCAGGCGGTCCCCATGCCCGAGACGCAGGCGATGGACGAGCCGTCGGGGGACCAGGCCGGCTGCACGGCCCACGGCGTCCCGGGCCCGAAGGTGAGCTGCTCGACGCCGCTGCCGTCGGCGTTCATGACGAAGATGTGGGACTCGCCGCCGTCGCGTTCCGACTCGAAGGCGATGCGCCGTCCGTCGGGCGACCAGGCGGGACTCGAATCGAAGGCGGGGTGGCGCGTGAGGTTCACCGGATGGCCGCCGTCGGGGTCCATGACGTAGACCTCCTTGTCACCGTCCCGGAAGGTGGTGAAGGCCACCATCGTCCCGTCGGGAGACCGGGCCGGCTCCTCGCTGGTGGGCGAGACGTATTGGCGCTCCAGGGAGTCGGGCTCGGCGCCGTCGGCAAAGGGGACGACGGCCAGGACCGAGCACAGGTTCACGACCTCGCCGGTCTCCAGGTCCAGGGAGTGCACCTCGGGGCTGGACAGGTAGGGACCCTCGAGGCGCCGGTTCGAGGAGAACAGGAGCTGCGAGTCTGTCAGAGGCGGGGCCGCACCCTCCGGCGGGACCACCTGCACGCTGTCCTCCGGCTCCGGGGCGGCGAACTCGACGCTCACGCCGCGATCCCCCAGGGCGGCGAGTCGGTCCTGGGCCGCCTCGGTCAGCGGGTTGCCGGTGAGGTCGACGCTCTGCAGGCTGTCGAGACCCGCCAGCGCCGAGACCTCCGCCACCGCGTTGTCCGCCAGCAGCAGCACCCGCAGGCTCTTCAGCGACGCCAGGGGCGTCACCTCCTCCACCCGGTTGCTCCCCAGGTCGAGGTAGCGCAACCGTTTGAGTTCCGCCAACGGCGACAGGTCGCGGATCTCGTTGCCGTACAGGTCCAGCACCTCCAGACGCGCCAGCTGCGCGATGCCGCCCAGGTCGGCGATACCCCGCTCCTTGGCGTTCAGGGAGACCAGCTCCACCGCGGTCCCGCCAGCGGCCGCCGCGGCCTCCTCCACCGCCGCCTGCAGGGCCGGGTCCGCGAAGACCAGCGCGGCGCCTGCGTCTCCGTCCGGCCCGGGCTCGGGGCCGGTGGGGCCATCCGGCTCGGAGCCGCAGCCGGCCAGGGCCAGGGCGGCGGCCGGGATCAGGACTCGAGGCAGGGCCGTCATGGTCAGAAGGGCGCCCAGCACGGGTCCTGGTCCACCCCCGGATCGTCGGTGATCTGCTCTCCGGGGCCCCCCTCGGCGGGGATCGCGTAGAGGTCCTCGGAACTGCCTCCGGGCCGCTCCTCGCGGGAGAAGAGGATGCGGGCGCCGTCGGGGGACCAGGTGGGGCGGCCCCGCCAGAACGTGCCGGAGGTCAGCCGGCGGGGCTCGCCGCCGTCGGCGGAGATCTTCCACACGTGACTTTCGTCGGGGTCCACGGGCTCGATGTAGGCGATCCAGCGGCCGTCGGGAGACCAGGAGGGCCCCCACAGGATCCCGCCGTGGTCGGCCAGGACCCGCACCGCGCCGCTGGACAGCTCGATGGCGTAGATCCTGGAGAGGCCCGCGCCGTCGAGCTGGTTGAAGGCGATGGACGAGCCGTCCGGCGACCACGCCGGGTCACTGGCCCGGACTGGCCGCTGACTGAAGGTCAACTGCTCCACGCCGCTGCCGTCGGCGTTCATGACGAAGATGTCCTTTTCCCCCTGGCGGTCGGAGACGAAGGCGATCCGCCGCCCGTCGGGCGACCAGGCGGGCTTCGTGTCCCGGGCCTCGTGGCGAGTGAGGTTCCTCGGAGAGCCGCCGTCGGCGGCCATCACGTAGATCTCCCGGTTGCCGTCCCGGTAGGAGGTGAAGGCGATCCACATCCCGTCAGGGGACTGGGCCGGGTCCTCGCCCTGACGCCGGCGCTGCAGGGAGACGCTGTCCGGATCGGCGAGGGGAGCTGCGGCCAGGCCATCGGACAGGCTCACGACCTCGCCGGTCTTCAGGTCGAGGGAATAGACCTCCAAGTCCGTGCGCAGACCAGTGCGCCGGGACGAGGCGAAGAGGATCGGCAGCTCTCCAAGGGCCGCCAGACCCTCTCCCTCACCCATCCCTTCCGTCCCATCCGGCGCCGCGAACTCCACGGTCACGCCCCGTTCCCGCAGCTCCGCCAGCTGGGACTCGACCGCGTCCTCGCTCAGCGGGTTGCCCGTGAGTTCGACGCTCTGCAGGCTGTCGAGACCCGCCAGCGCCGACACCTCCGTCACCCCGTTGCCGGCCAGCAGCAGCACCCGCAGGCTCTTCAGCGACGCCAGGGGCGTCACCTCCTCCACCCGGTTGCTCCCCAGGTCGAGGTAGCGCAACCGTTTGAGCCCCGCCAACGGCGACAGGTCCCGGATCTCGTTGCCGTACAGATCCAGGGCCTCCAGCCGCGCCAGCTGCGCGATGCCGCCCAGGTCGGCGATCCCCCGCTCCTTGGCGTTCAGGGAGACCAGCTCCACCGCGGTCCCGCCAGCGGCCGCCGCGGCCTCCTCCACCGCCGCCTGCAGGGACGAGTCGGCGAAGACCAACGCGGCGCCTGCCTCTCCGTCCGGCCCGGGCCCGGGGCCGACGGGGGGTTCCGGCCCGGATCCGCAGCCCGCCAAGGCCAGGGCGGCCAGGGCCAACCCGCGGCCAGAGACTGTTGCCGCCAGTTTCCCGAATACGGAAAAGTCCATGATTATTAAGGGGTTAGGTACAATTGTGGACTTAGTCAAGCGTCTTCGCAGTGGAACAGACCCACCGACCAGGGCTCGATCCCCACCTCGAAGGCGCCGTCCTCGAATGCCACCTTCCGGCCCGTCAGAAGGTCCCTCACGCTCCGGGCCCGCCACGCCGGCTGCAGAGTCGCCCGCGCCGCGCTCCGCTCGAGGTTGAAGGCGAAGATCAGCCGTCCGCCCCGGCGGGACCCGCGGACGGTGGTGACCAGGCGGCCGCCGGCCACTGCGACGGGAGCCTGGATGCCGGCCTCCTCCACCAGGCCGAGGACCAGACCGGGATGACCGGCATCCCGGAATCCCGCCGACAGGGTCAGGCCGTACCAGGTGAAGCGGCCGTCGCCGCTGCGCACGGCCACCACCCGGCCGCCGAGGCGCGCGATGGCCGTCGAGTCCCCTTGCGGCTCGAGGACGGCGTAGCCGCACGGCGTGGTGACGGGCACCGGCCCCCGGGGCGTCTCCAGGAGGTTCTCCCCGCGGCGGATGTCGTCCGGGGTCACGGCGGAGAAGTCCTCGACGCGCACCCCGAGGCGGCGGGAGAACCCCTCGGGCGGGGCCTCGCTCGACAGGCCGTTCTCCTGGTAGAGGCCGAAGCTGCCCTCGGCGACCAGCCGCGTCTCCGGACTCTCCTCGAGAGTGTGGTCGATGCGGTCCCGTGCCTCGCCGCTCATGAGGGCGAGATTGGGCAGGAAGAGGAGGCGGTAGCCCGACCAGTCGATGCGCGGCGACACGATGTCGGCGGGGATGCCGTGCTGCCAGAGGGTCCGGTAGACCCCGCGCAGATCGGCGTTGAAGCGCCCGGTCTGGCCGTTGAGGCCGAAGAGTTCCTGCGACTCCGGGTGGTAGACGATGCCCACCTTCGCGGGCGGGCACTCCAGGGGCAGGTGGTCCTTCATCGCCTCGATGCGGTCCACGGCGGCGGCCACCGCTCTCAGGCGCTCGGTCGGTCTTCCGTCGAGGGCGGCGAGGTTGTACCCAGGTGACTCGAAGCTGAGGTACTCGGGGCGGTACTGCCAGAACATGCATCCGGCGGCGCCTCCGGCGAGGGTCATCCACAGCAGGGTGGTGAGCTCGCGCGGATCGGACTGCTTCTTCCAGGTCACGCCGCCGGGGGACATGCCGGCGTAGATCTCCTCGTTCCACCAGCGGCCGTTCACCCCCTGGCCGCGGGATAGGTCGAAGCTGAAGGCCCGGTCGGCGAGCGGGTACGGGTCGTCCGCGGTGAGCAGGTTGTTCGACGACATGGACATCCCCCAGCTGTCGACCTCCCGGGCGCACTCCTCGTCCCAGGGGCGCGGCGTGGAGGCGGCGTGGGCCCGGATCTCGTGGAGGGGGTCGATCCTCCGGGCCTCGGCGACCATCCATCTCAGATGGCCGACCAGGTTCAGGCGGTGGAAGCGCAGGTAGAGCAGCATCTCCACCACGTTGTGATTCGAGCGCGGCGGCTCGACATCCTCCCAGTCCCGGTAGCGGCGCAGGACCCGGGCGTTCAGCTCATCGAGGGTGAAGCGCTCGCGCAGCCAGGCCTTGTAGCGGGCCCGGGTGTGCTCGCAGTAGCAGGGCAGGCCGTCGCCGCGGCGGGGCCACGATGGGCTGACGCCGTCCCACAACCCCCAGACGAGCAGGTTGGGCCGGTCCCTGTAGCGGTTGACCACGTGTCTCAGGAGAGCTCCGCCGCGCTCGCGCCAGGCCGGATGATCGCAGCAGTGGATCATCGCCCCCTGGGGCGTGGCGGGGCTCGCGTCTCCCAGGCTCGGCTCGCCCCGGTGGCTGACGGTCCGCATGTCCGGGTGCTCCCGGAGCAGCCACTCGGGGCAGGCGCCGTGGGTGGCGAGGGTGATGTCCATCCACACCGACAGACCGTGCCTGGCGGCCAGATCGAAGAGCAGGTCGAAGTCGTCCAACTCGTAGACCCCCGGCCGCGGCTCCATCCAGTTCCAGTAGCTGAAGCTGCGCACCACGCGGAGACCGGAGCGCCGGATGCGGGCGAAGTCACCGTCCCATGTGCGGGGCCCCGGGATCGGCGCGCGGTAGTACTCCACGCCGACCGGAAAGGGTGTCTCCGGATGGGGCCTGAATGCGGGCATTGAAGAAACCTCCCGGCGCCACTAAGCTCTTTTCGATGAACATCCTGGGGATCTCCGCCTACTACCACGACAGCGCCGCCTGCCTCGTGCGGGACGGGGAGATCGTGGCCGCGGCCCAGGAGGAGCGCTTCACCCGCAGGAAGCACGATCACGAGTTCCCGCAGAACGCCGTCGACTTCTGCCTCGACTGCGGCGGCCTCGAGCCCGGAAACCTCGATCTGGTCGCCTTCTACGACAAACCGCTCCTCAAGTTCGACCGCCTCCTCGAGACCTGGATCAGCTTCGCCCCGAGGGGCTTCAAGCTCTTCCTCATGGGCATGCCCTTGTGGTTGAGGCAGAAGCTCCACACCCCCCGGGAGCTGGACCGCGGTCTGCGCGGCGGCTACCAGGGGCGCTACCTCTTCCCCTCCCACCACGAGTCGCACGCGGCCAGCGCCTTCTACCCGTCCCCCTTCCAGGAGGCCGCCATCGTCACCCTGGACGGCGTCGGCGAGTGGGCCACGGGCACCATCGCCCTGGGCCGCGGCCACGAGATCGAGATGCTCAGGGAGATGCGCTTCCCCCACTCCCTCGGCCTGCTCTACTCGGCCTTCACCTACTTCACCGGTTTCCGGGTCAACAGCGGCGAGTACAAGCTCATGGGCCTGGCGCCGTACGGCGAGCCCGTCTACCGCGACCTCATCGTCGAGGAACTGCTCGACATCAAGGAGGACGGCTCCTTCCGCATGGACATGTCCTACTTCGGGTTCTGCCATACCGATGTCATGACCACGCCGAAGATGGACCGGCTCTTCGGAGGACCGCCGCGGCAGCCGGAGGGCGAGATCACCCGGCGCGAGATGGACCTGGCCGCCTCGATACAGGCGGTGACCGAGGAGATCGTGCTGAAGATCGCGGGCCACGCCCACGAGCTGACGGGCGCCCGCCACCTGGCGATGGCCGGCGGCGTGGCCCTCAACTGCGTCGCCAACGGGCGCCTGCTGCGCGAGGGGCCCTTCGAGGACCTGTGGGTCCAGCCCGCCGCCGGAGACGCGGGCGGCGCCCTCGGAGCGGCCTTGTTCACCTGGCACCAGCTCCTGGGCCACTCGCGCCGCGCGGCGCCCGGGGACAGTCAGGGCGGATCGCTTCTCGGCCCCCGCTTCGACGACGACGAGATCCGCCGGGCCCTGGACGCGGCCGGGGCGGTGTACCGCCGCTGCGACGACGAGACCGAGCTGATCGACCGGATCGCCGAGTTGGTGGAGCAGGAGAAGGTGGTGGGGCACTTCGCCGGCCGCGCCGAGTTCGGTCCCCGGGCCCTCGGCAGCCGCTCCATCCTCGGCGACGCGCGATCGGCCGAGATGCAGTCGGTGATGAACCTCAAGATCAAGTTCCGCGAGTCCTTCCGGCCCTTCGCTCCCGCCGTCCTGCGCGAGGACGTGGGCGAGTACTTCGAGATGCGGCCCGGATACAGCAGTCCCTACATGCTCGTCGTGGCCCCGGTCCGGGAGGAGCACCGGCTGCCCTCCGGTTCGACTCCCGGGGGGCTGGAGCAGCGCAACGAGAGGCGCTCCACGGTCCCGGCCATCACCCACGTCGACTACTCGGCCCGCGTGCAGACCGTCGACGCCGGCCACCACCCCCGGTTCCGCGGGATCGTCGAGCGCTTCAAGGAGCGGACGGGGATACCGGTCCTGATCAACACCAGCTTCAACGTCCGCGGCGAGCCGATGGTGAACACCCCCGCCGACGCCTACCGCTGCTTCATGGCCACCGGCATGGACGCCCTGGTCCTGGAGAGCTGCCTCCTTCTGAAGGAGGACCAGCCCGAGGCCCGGGCCTTCGACGCCTCGGCGTACCTCGCCGAGTTCGCCCTGGACTGAGGGAGACCACCTGTCCCATGCTGCGGATCGACCTCCGGCCCGACCGACGGAAGCTGCGGCACTTCGGCTTCATCGCCCTCGCCGGCTTCGGCGCCCTGGCGGTCATGGCCTGGTTCGAACGGCTGGTCTTCGCCTTCGGCCTGGGCGACGCCCGTCCAATCGCCGCCGGGGTCCTGGCGGGGCTGGGACTCCTGTCGGCCCTTCTCTCCCTCGTCCACCCCAGGGCCAACCGTCCCTTGTACGTCGGCCTCACCCTGCTCGCCCTGCCGGTCGGCTACCTGGTCTCCTACCTGGCGATGGGCGCCTTGTTCTACCTCCTCATCACGCCCCTGGGCCTGTTCTTCCGGATCGTCGGGCGCGACCCCCTGCACCGGCGGTTCCGACGGGAGGCCGAGTCCTACTGGATCCCCCTGGGGCCGCGCCCCCCCCGGGAGCGCTACTTCCGGCAGTTCTGACCCCGGAGACGGAGACCGACGTGACAGACGATCCGAAGAGCGACGATCTCGCCGCCCAGGCCCGGCAGAAGCGCAGCGGGCTGGCCTCCGAGTTTCTCGCCTTCCTGAGGGACAACAAGAAGTGGTGGCTGGCGCCGATCCTGCTCACCGTCGCCGGCCTCGGGCTGGTGGTCATGCTCAGCGGCACCGCCGCGGCGCCCTTCATCTACACCCTGTTCTGATCCCTTCGCCGGCGGCGCACCGCTGGCGGGAGAGCGGCCTGCCCCGGGGCGGGAACCCCGGGAAGGCGACTACTGCTCGGTGGGGGCGCTGCCGTCGGCGGCGGCGGTGGAGTCGGGCGCCGACGCCTGGTCGTGAAGCACGAGGAGGCGCACGTCCTTGAGGCCGATGGCGAACCGGGAGGAGCCGGCGTACCCGGTGAAGGCGGAGTCGACGCGGCTGTGGTACTGGTAGTCGCGCTCGCCGGCGAGGCGCACGGGGCTGGCCTCGACGGTGGCCGTGATCGTCTTCCCCGATCTCAGGGAGATGACGATCGGCCGGACCTCGATCCCGGCCTCCCTGAACTCGATCTTCTCGATCTTGCCCATGTCGAGACTGCGCCGCCTCCGGCCCTGCTCGAAGGCGAACTCCCGCTGGCCGCGGAAGAGAAGGTTCTGAACCTGGAACATGCGCCCCTTCTCGTTGACCACCGTCGCCCGCAGGGGCGGCTTCGGCTTGATCGGCACGCCGGAGTCCGGATGGTGCATGACGACCTCGGCCACGTCGCGCAGCAGGATCGTGAAGGGGCCGAGCCGGGTCGAGCCCGTAGCGCTCTCCGGCGCGATGCCGCCGCCGAGGGCCTCCACGTTGGCCGTGGTGGAGGCGATGACGTAGGTCCCGCGCTCCTCCTTGCCGGTGCGCATTCGAACCACGAGGTCCTGCTGCTCCTCGCGGGGACCGCTGGCGAATCGGAAACGGTCGATCTCGCGCAAGGGGACGTCCCGGCGGACGCTCCCTAGGTAGTACGACAGGGAGGTCTTGCCCCGGATCTTGAACTTCGTCAACTCGAAGCGGTTTCCCTGCCGGTCGATGAGGGTGGCCGCCAGGTCGGCCGCCGACGGCGCCGCCCCGAGGGCGAGGAGGCAGGAGGCGAGGGTGAGGATGCGAGCCGTCATCAGCGCTGCGGCTCCTGCTGCTGCGTCTCCGGCCCCTCCTGCGTCTCGGTGCCCAGATCGATGATCACCGGCGTGGGCCGGCCGAAGGCGACCTCGAAGGACCGGATCTCGTCGAGCCCCGAGGGGCTGTTCTCGAGGCGCAGCTTGTAGGTGCCCACGGGCAGGATGAAGTAGCGCAACTCGCCGGTGGTCATGCCCCGGCCGAGGACGGTGCGCATGGTGTAGTCCAGGAAGAGGAACGGGATCTGGGTGAACCCCTGCCCGCCGGTGATCAGGACCTGCACCCTGCCGAGCTGGAGGACGACGTGGGCCTCCTGCCCCATCTGGATCTTCACGCCGCGCTCGATGATGCTGTCCTTGATGTCGGTGTTGACGGTGACGTCGTAGGTGCCCGGGTCGAGGTCGACGACGAGCCGGTTCTCGGACCACGAACGCTCGAAGGCGGAGGGCGAGAAGGCGGAGGCCCTCGGCATGTCCTCGTAGACGATCTCTCCGCTCTCGGCGTCCTCGACGAAGAAGTTCAGCTCCTGGATGCCGCCGGCCTCGAGGAAGAGCCGGCCCTTGCCCTCTGGGATCGGGGGAGGTCCGTAGTCGGACCCGCCGCCGCTCTGGGTGCTGGCGCAGGAGAGCAGGAAACAGGACGCAAGAGGCGCGGCGCACCGCCGCCATGTCGATCGAATTCGGGAGGTCACAGGATCCTCCTTTCAGAGGAAGAACGCGTCTGTCGGGTACCTAGTTCCCCGCCGGGGAATTGTCAACCAGGCGGACGACGAGGATGTTCCTCTCCGGCCCCTCCACGGAACGGGCCTGGCGCCGGAAGGAACGTTCGTCCGTACGGAAATCGGGATAGGCGGCGGCCGTGGTCACGCCGCGCGCCAGCAGCTGGCTCCACAGCGGCTCCGCGCGCTTCACGAACCCCGCCGCCACCACGAAGTAGTCGGCGCCTTCCGCCGCCAGCGAGTCGAGCCGGGAGGCCTCGAAGAGATCCGGCGTGATCTGCCAGCCCTTGCGGTGGCAGTAGTAGAGCAGGGTCGGGCTCCGGGTGCGGAACGGGCCGCCGCGGTCCTCGTCGATGTCGCCGGTCACCAGCCGCGCGTCGGCCGGCATCCGCGCGTCGAGGACGCGTCCGGCGAGCTCGCAGCTGCGATAGTAGTTGTAGATGTTGTTCCCCGGGCGGTAGTAGTCGCCGACCTTCCAGAGACTGCCGGCGGCCACGGCCGCCAGGGCCAGACCCACCACCGCCCGGGCTCCGGGCGAGCCGGGACCGAGCCGCCGCAGCTGCCGCCCCGCCACCCCGGACAGGCGCGCGCCCCCCGGCTCCCACAGGGCGGCCAGGGGCGCGGCGGCGAGGATCGCCGCCGGCAGCGTGAAGGGCAGCTGGTAGTAGTGCAGCCGGCGGTTGCCCTCGGGGATCAGGAAGAGGTAGAGCAGCAGGCCGCCGAACCAGGCGTAGAGGGGCCACACCTCGCGCCCTTGCCGGGGACCGCCGTCACCGCGGGGCCACAGCCCGACGAGTCCGACCGCCGCCAGAAGGACGCCCATCGGCGTCAGCACGGCTTCGACGAACCGCCCCGCCATGAGGTGGTAGAAGCCGCCCTGCAGGAGCAGGTCGTGGCTCCACTTGTCGTAACCCCGGCGGCCCCAGATGCCGAAGGTGAGCCCCGTCTGCTCGAAGAGGCCGGCGGCGTGCACGTGCCAGGCCGCCGCCGGTGCCACCGCCGCCAGCAGGTAGAGCCACAGCGACCCGCGGCGCACGAAGGCAGGCCCCCAGCGGCCGAGGGCCATGGCCACGAGCGGGAATCCGAGGTACAGGGTCGGGATCTTCAGCGCGAAGCAGAGGCCGGCGATCCCGGCCGCGGCCAGCAGCCAGGCCGTCCCCTCCCGGCAGGCGCGGCCGAAGGCGCTCAGGGCGGCGGCGCTCAGCAGCAGCATGAGCGCCTCGGGCATGAAGGCGCGGCCGAAGAACAGGCTCAGGGGCAGCATCAGGTAGATCGCCGCGGCCAGGCGCGCCCCCGCGGCGCTCCCGAGCCAGGCGCGGGCCAGGCAGTACAGGGGGACGGCCGCGGCGGTGGAGAAGAGAGCCGCGAGCAACCGCCCCATCCACTCGTGGGCGCCGCCGGCCAGGGAGTAGAGGCAGGCCGCGAGGAAGGGGAAGAGGGGCAGGTTCATCTCCACGTAGCCCGGCGTGTTGCCGCGCCAGTCCACGCGGGGATGGAAGAGGGTGAGACCCTCCTCGTGGAAGTTGCGGGCGATGGCCGCCGTGTCGGCCTGGCGCCACGCCTGGTGGTCGATGAGGGGCGCCGTCACCTCCACGAGGCGGAGGCCGAGGCCGGCCGCCAGGAGCAGGAGGAGCCAGCGGTCGGACAGCAGGCGGCCGGGTCGCGAGTCGGCCGCCGGAGTGCTCTTCAGAAGGCCCGCCAACTGGGCGAACGCTCGTCCCGGTCGTCGGTTCGGGTGAGGTTGACGGGCATCACCGGTCTCTCGGTGGTGTCGTCCCAGTCGAAGCCGGCGGCAGGCAGCAGGTAGATGTCGAAGGTGCCGAGTGACCGGCCCCTCTCGTCGGTGACGAACTCGCCGTCCTCGCCGACCTTCATCTTCCCCGAGTAGGCCAGGCCGCGGCCATCGGGCGACCACGCCGGGTTGAGCTCGAAGGTGTTCTCCGCCACGGTGACCCGCACCTGCTCGGTGAGGTCGCCACCGGCCACGAGCAGCTCCTGGCCGCCGAAGCGTTCGGAGGCCATCACCAGCCGCAGGCCGTCGGGCGACCACGCCGGCTGCTGGTCGATCTTCTTGTGCTCGGTGAGGCGGCGCATGCCGCTCCCGTCGACGTCGATCAGGTAGATCTCGTCGTTGCCCTCGGCGCTGGATGTGAAGGCGATCCGGCGGCCGTCGGGGCTCCAGGCGGGCTCCCGGCCCTCGACGAGCCTGCGCTTGTTGCCGCCGTCGGCATCCATCAGGTAGATGGCCACGTCCCCCTCCCGCTGGCTGACGAAGGCGATGCGCCCGCCGTCGGGAGACCAGGCGGCCCCCTGGTCGCGCTCGGCGTGCTCGGTGAGCCGGCGCCGGTCGCTGCCGTCGGCGTTCATCACCCAGACGTCGATGTTCGACATCACCGTGCCCTGGGTGAACAGGATCTGCCCGCCGTCGGGGGACCACTTCGGCTGCTTCTCCGCTTCGTAGGTGGCGGTGAGCCGCGAGACCTCGCCCGAGGCCACGTCGACGGTGAAGAGGTCCCAGTTGCGGACGCGGGTCGGCGTCGACGCGTAGAGGATCGTGCCGGCGCGCTCGAAGGGGGCGTTGGCGCCGGAGGGAATGGAGAACTTCACCTGCTGCCGGGCGACGCCGCTCACCGGGGGCGAGTCCAGGGTCAGACGCCGGGTCTCCATGTACTCGCCGGCGACGACGGATACCCGGTAGTCCCCGCTCTTGAGATCCGAGTAGGTGGAGGTGCCGGCCTTTCCGAGCCGGTTGTGGTGCATCTGCAGGTCCTGCGCGTCGAGCCGCAGCAACTGCCCGTCGCCGCCCTCGATCTCGACGACGACCTCGTTGCTGCCGCATGCGGCCAGGGCCATGCAGGCGGCGGTCAGGCTAGCTGCGTACCTCACGTTTCCTCCGTGCGGGCTTCGGTTCGTCGAACGGGTTGGAGGGCGGTCCGCCGGCCGGTGACGGCGCGTGGGCCGCGGCGAAGCCGTCCCGAGGAGCGGTGCCGCCCTACTGGAACAGGTCCTTGACCTTGCCCCAGGTGCTGATGCTGACGTCGGTCGAGGCTCCCGGGGCGATGTCCGGCCACCCGGCCCCGGCGATTACCTGCCGGGCTTCGGCCCCGGGGCCGCTGGACACCACGGACCCCTCGTGCTCGATCAGGAGGTGGTCGGAGCCGCCGGCGGCGCGCTCGCGCAGCCAGCCGGCGACCGGCCCCGGCCTGGAGGACTCGGAGAGCAGCTCCTGCAGAGCCACCGTCGTCAACCCCGGGACCCGTGCGGGCGAGGGCGTGACGGCGGTCCACTCGACCTCCGGCAGGCCGCGGATCAGGCGATGGGTGGTCCGGGCGCGTTCGACCTGGCCTGCCATGGCGGGATCGAAATAGAAATAGCAGTGGTGGCCGGCCGCCTCGGGGCCGGAGGCCCTCGACCCGGGCGGCCCCAGGAGGAGCAGGGCCAGCGCCAGGGCCGGCCCCGGGAGGATGCGCAGGGTGTCGTGGCTGGAGGTCATTCCGCGCGCAGCGCGTCGTTGAGACGGATGCTGTCGACGCCTTCCAGGACCCGGCTCTTCGACAGGTGTTCGCTCAGGATCTGCTCGACCTGGATGGTGCCGACGCGGCTCGGCAGAGTCTTGCCCAGCACCTCGCCGGTCTCGGGGTCCGTCAGCTCCTGGCCCTGGTCCCAGACGGCGAACTTGTCGCCGTTCCGGATGCCGTCGGCCAAGCCGAGGTTAATGTACGCGACGGCGCCGTCTACTACCATGATCCTCCCGGCGACCTCGAGGGAGGGAGGGGGCCGGATCTGCTCGGCGATGGCGGCGGCGGCGTTCTTGGCCCAGGCCGCCAGGGCCTTGCCCACCAGGGACTCGCGGAAGGTGTCCGAATTCCAGGCGAGATCGTCGAGGAAGAAGTACTGCTTGTCGAGAGGGACGAAGGCGGCCGGGTTGGTGATCCCCGTGCGCTTGCTGTCCATCACCCCCTCGGTGGACAGCTCCCCTCCCCGGCGCCCGTCGATGGCGTTGACCAGGGTGAGGTCGGCCATGACGATGCCCTCGTAGCTGCGGTATCCGCCGAGGGGCACGGTGGCCTGGAACCGCTTCATCGTCAGCTCCTCGATGTTGCCGAGGATCACCCAGTCGGCGCCGAGAAAGGCGCCGATGCCGGCCGCGCGAGCGTGTCCGATCTCGCCGGTGAGCTCCGGCGGTTCCAGGTAGGCCAGGGCCGAGTCGACGGGGACGATGTGGTAGAAGCTGTTGTGGGCGAGGCTGTCGCCCAGGGTCCTCGCCAGGCCGCGGTGGATGTCCCAGGCCCCCTTGTACTTGGAGCTGTCGAGGAACGGCAGCAGCAGGATCTTCTGTCCCAGGAAGTCCGTGCCGTCGTGGGGGATCAAGGGCGGCGGCAGCGGCGCCTCGGCGGCCGGCTCGGCGGCGGGTTCCTCCGCCTCCTCCTCCTCCATCATCACCACCGACTCGAGGCCCGGCATGGTGGCGCAGGCCCCCAGGAGCAGGCCGCTCATGGCGAGAGCGGCGGCCAGGGGCGCCCGGCCCTTGACCGCCGGCCGCGGCCTGCGGCTGCGCGCCAGGACGTACGGCCCCCGGGGGACGACCGCCACCGGCGCCTCTTCCCCGTGACCGATCCTGGCGGCCTGGATGCCCGCTTCGACGGAGGGGACCGGCTCCACAAGGCCTCGCAGGTGGGGGCCGCCGGCGTCGACGCCCTCGCTGTAGAGCAGCACCCGGGCCCGGCGCAGGACCTTGCACAGCTCCTGGAGCTGCCACTGGTCGATGCGGAAGAACCCGGGGTCCTTGAGCCTCTCCTCGAAGGCCTCGACGCTCTCCGTCTCCTCGAGGAGCTGGACGAACTCGGGGCTGCCCAGGCCCTCGGCGCAGCGCGCCGCCAGCACGATCGTGCCCCCGTCGGCGACCACGGGCCGCACCGCGGTCAGTCCCTTGACCGCCTGGTAGAAGGTCAGGTCCAGGGGATAGCCGGCGCTCGTGGTGACCACGATCGGGACCGGCTCCTCGACCCAGGCGGAGGCCCCGGCCTCGACGAAGGCCACCCCCGCCGCGTGGGCCTCCTCGAGATCGCCGGCGAAGATCCCCGTCACCTCCCTGCGGTGGTTCATGGCCACGTTGAGGGTGAAGTCCACGCCGACCCGCAGGGCGACTTCGAGAGCCTGGCGGTGGAACGGATTGCCGTCGATGACGCCCTCCGCCGACCGGGGGTGACTCATCAGCTCGGGCCCGTGGAGCACCCGGATCGTGTCGACGCCCACGATCCCGGGGCAGACCGCCTTGCGGCCCCCGGAGTATCCGGCCATCAGGTGCGGCTCGATCAGAGAGGTGGCGATCTTGAGGTCGGCCTCGACGTAGAGCCGGTCGATCCAGATCGGCGCACCGCCGGAAGTCCGGCCGAGATGGACGAGGCTCTCGCGGTCGCGGGCCCTGTGGTTCTCGATCCGGTAGTCGGCGGCCACCCGCGCCCCCACGAGCCGGACCAGCTCCTCTCCCTCGTTGGGCCGGTGCAGGCCGGTCCCCACCAGGATGGTGATGTTCCGGCGCTCGATCCCGGCCTCTTCGAGGGTGCGCAACAACGGCGGCAGGATGACGGGGTTGGGCACGGGCCGGGTGATGTCGGAGATGACGACGCAGGCGCTGCGGCGGCCCCGGGCCAGCCGCGCCAGGGCGGGGGCCCCGATCGGCTGCCGAAAGGCCTCCTCCAGCCGGGCGTCGACATCGTCCAGGGCGGGCACGTCGGCCATGTCCAGGATCCGGGCCGCGGCCGGGATCTCTGCCTCGAGGCCGTGCTCTCCGTAGTCCAGGCGCAGGCGGCGGGTGGATGGCATCCGTCCTCCTTCCTCAGAGGCGGGAGCGCAGGTAGTCGGCGAAGGCCGGGCCGTTCTCGGGGTCGGCGAGAGCGAAGTCGGCGAAGGCCCGGTAGTAGGTCAGTGGGGTTCCGATGTCGTAGCGCCGTTCGCCCGGGGCCAGCTGCACGCAGCGGACGCCGTCCCCCCATTCGAGGAGGCGGCGGATCGCGTCCGTGAGCCAGATCTCCCCGTTCATCCCCGGGTCGGTTGCGGCGATCGCCTCGAAGATGCGCGGGGTGAAGACATAGCGGGCGGCCACGGCCAGGCGGCTCGGGGCCTCCGAGGCGGCCGGCTTCTCGACGATGCCGTCGATGGCGAAGGCCCCCCCGGCCCGGTCCTCGGCCGGCCTCACCACGCCGTACCTGGAGGTCTCTTCCAGCGGAACCTCCCAGACGGCGATCGTGGCGCTGGCGCCGGAGCGCTCGTGCTCGTCCACCAGGCGGCGGACGACGCCCGGTTGGCCCTGGGAGGCGAGGATCGTGTCGCCGAAGCCGACGACGAAGGACTCGCCGCCGACGAACTCGGCCGCCAGCCGCACGGCATCGGCATTGCCCAGGGGACGCCGCTGCCGGACGTAGAAGAACTCGACACTCTCGCGGTCGTAGTCGACCTCCCCGATCCGGTCCTTGGCGCCGACGCGCGACTCGAGCTCCGGGTCGTCGTCGAAGTGGTCCTCGATGGACCGCTTCTTGCGGCCCGTGACGAAGAGGAACTTGCCGACCCCCTGCTCGATCATCTCCTCCACCACGTACTGGACCACCGGCTTGTAGCCTACGGGCAGCATCTCCTTGGGCTGGGACTTGGTCGCCGGCAACAGGCGAGTCCCCAGGCCGGCCACGGGCAGCACGGCTTTGTCGATCGCCATCGGAGACCTTTCGGATCGGGCTGGATTGCAGCAATCTAGGGGTGGTTTCGATTTCAGCAAGGCGCGGGGAGGCCGCGAGGCCGCCGCCTGCGCGGCCCCTCGGAAGGGCCGGGATCGCCTCGATATGGCTGTGACTGCTCCAGGCCCGTCCGGTTCCTTGGCGCCGGCCGCCGGCCGCCTTTGCCGGATCCCGCGGCGCGGCGCCGGACTGGGCACCGCCCTCTCCCGCCGCCGGCTGGAGGAGCTGCTGGTACGCCTGCGCGGCCTGAGGATCGCCGTGGTGGGCGACTTCTTCCTCGACGCCTACTACGACTGCGACCCCGGCCTCGACGAGGCCTCCCTGGAGACGGGCAACACCTGCTACCAGGTCGTGCGCACCCGCCGTCAGCCGGGAGCCGCCGGCGCCGTCGCCGCCGACCTCGCCGCCCTCGGCGCCGGCAGCGTCCACGCCATCGGCTTCTGCGGGGAGGACGGGGAGGGTTGGGAGCTGCGGCGCGCCCTGGAGGGCCTCGGCGTCGAGATGGCCGGCTTCCTCACCGCGCCGGAGCGGCGCACGCCGACGTACGGCAAGATCTGCCAGGTGGGAAGGGACGGCGGCCGGCTCGTCCTCCGCCGGGAGCTGGAACGCCTGGACATCCGCAACCGGCGGCGGACGCCGCCGTGGGTGCAGGAAGGGCTGACCGGATACCTGCGCGCCGGGCGATGGGACGCCGTGGCCGTCGTCGATCAGGTCCCGGACGCCGGCTGCGGCGTGGTCACGGCGGCCATGCGGTCCTGCCTGGAGGATCTGGCCGCGGGCCACCCGGAACGGTTGATCCTCGTCGATTCGCGGCAGCGCCTCCGCCGCTTCCCCCGGCTGCCGGTCAAGCCGAACCGCCGCGAGGCGGCCGCCGCCCTCGGACAGCCTCCGGCCCGCTCGGTCCGCGCCGCGGCGATGCAGGCCCGGCAGCTGGCGGCGGGAAGGCGGGCGGTCTTTCTCACCTTGGCGGAGAGAGGCCTGGTGGCGGCCGACCCCGGGGGGCCGTTGCACCACGTGGCCGGATTCCCGCCGCCATCCGGAGTGCCCGTCGACCCGGTGGGCGCCGGTGACTGCATCACCGCGGCCCTGACCTGCTGCCTGGCCGCCGGCGCCTCCCCGGTGGAGGCGGCGCTGGTGGCCAACCTGGCGGGCTCGGTCACGGTGCGGCAGATCGGCACCACCGGCACCGCGTCGCCGGCCCAGGTCCGCCGACGGTGGCGTGAAGTGGACGCCGGTGATGGCGGTCCCGGCCACGGCCGGTGAGCCGCGCCCGGCGGCGGCCTCCGGAGCAGCGGACCGGGTGGACGCCTCCCGGAGTCCCTGCAAGGGAGTGCTTGCCGCCCTTGCCCGGGACCACCTTCGTCCTGACGTTAGCAGGCGGATTCACCCTGTCGGCCGGTTGTCCCGGCCAGGAGCGTCCCCTTGACCGATCGAAGCACTGCATCGCGGGCGGATCGATGGCGTACCGGCAGGCGGCCTCGCGGGGCCGCCCGGCTGCGGCTCTTCGCCGCCCTGCCGCCGGCGTTGTTCCTGCTCGCCTGCGGCCCGGACATCGAGGGGGCCATCGACGGCCTCGGCGACCCTTCCCACCACGACGACGCCCGCCAGCAGCTGATGCTGGCCAAGGAGCTCGCCGTCGATGCCCTCCTCGGCGCCCTCGAGGACCCCTCGAGGTCCCCCGTCCGCGCCGACCTCGTCGACGTGCTGGCCAGCATGAACCTGCGCGTCGAAGACCCGCGCATCGAGGCGGCCCTCAAGGACCATCTCGTGAACGACCCCGACCCGCGGGTGCGCGCGCGCATCGCCTGGTCGGCGCGCCTGCACGGGCGGGAGGCGTTTCTCGAGCCGCTGCTCGAGAGCGGGCTGACCGACCCCGACGGGGACGTGGTTCACCAGTCCATGGTCGCCATCGACGCCCTCGGTGGCGGTATGAGCCCGGAGCAGTCGGACGGGCGCTTCAGGAAGACCTTGGAGCTCATCTCCCATCCCCATCCGGAGGTGGCCCGGGAGGCCCGCATCTTCCTGGCCGACCACGCCGGCGCCCTCGTCGACGAGGGACGGGCCCTGGAGATCCAGGCCCGGACGGCCGAGGCCGAGTCCCTGTACGCGCGCGCCCTCGAGATCGTGCCCGGCGGCCGCTACGCCACCTACCGCCTGGCCCGCATGCACTTCGACGCCGGACGCCGCGACCAGGGTCTGGCCATGCTGCGCGCCAACGGCATGCTCCTCGACGTGCCCCGCGTATCCGGCACCGTCGTCGCCGACGGCCGCCTCGACGAACCCCTCTGGGCCGAGGCCGCCTCGGCCAGCGACTTCTGGGTCTTCGTCTTCGCCCACAAGGCGGCCTTCCCCTCTCCGGTGGCCTCCGAGATCCGCCTCGCCCGCAGCGACGACGCCCTCTTCATCGGTTTCGTCGGTCACGACGAGAGCCCCGACAGTCTCGTGGTGAACACCCGCGAGGAAGACGGCCAGATCTGGTGGGAGGACGTGCTCGAGATCTTCCTCGACGCCAGCCTCGACCACCGCAGCTACATCCACATGGGCGTCAACAGCATCGGCGTGCGCGCCGATGCCGCGCACGAGGACGGCCTGGCGACGAAGGACATGACCTGGGACGCCGACGCCGAGGTCGGCGCCTTCGTCCTGGACGACGCCTGGTCGGCGGAGGTCGTCCTGCGATTCGGCGGGCCCTGGCTGCCGCGCCCGGGGCCCGGGGACGTGTGGGGGGCCAACTTCGTGCGCTCCCACCGCGGCGCCGATTACAGCCAGTGGGTCCGCACCTTCGTCGGAGGCGGCCACGCCCCCGACGAGTTCGGGTTCCTCGTCTTCCAGTAGCCCCTGCTGACCCCCGGGGGAGTCCCGGCCTCGGACCGGCTCCTCTTCCCGCCGGCGCGCCTTACGACCGCACCCGCCCCAGGCCCATGGACTCGGCGGCCTCCACCACCCGGCGGCGCTCCTCGTCGGTCAGGGGACGCCCCGGCGGCCGCGGGTCGCCGCAGTCGACGCCCAGGCGATGGGACATGACCGCCTTGATCGCAGCGAGGTAGCGGTCTCCGCCCAGGGCGAAGACGGCCTGCACCAGTACGCGGGCGCGGCGCTGTGCGGCCTCGGCCCGGGGGAGGTCGCCCTTGCGGTAGGCGTCCCGGACCGCCAGCCAGACCGCGGGCTCGATCAGCGGCGGGCCGTCGACACAGCCCACGGCGCCGATGGACATGGCCGGCAGCATGGACATGCTGTTGCCGATGAAGCAGCGCAGGCCCATCTCCGCGAAGTCGTGCACCACCGGCTGGTTCCCCGAGGAGTGCTTGAGGCCGGCGAGCTGCGGCACCTCGTCGCGGATCCGGCGCGCCAGGTCGACGGTGATCTCCACCCCCGTCATGCCCGGCAGGTTGTAGAGGAACAGGGGCAGCCCCGCGGCGGCGCCCACCGCCCGGTAGTGCTCGACGATCTCGTCTTCGGAGCGGGAGTAGAACAGCGGAGGGACGCAGCAGATGGCGTCGGCGCCGGCCCGGGCGGCATGCTCGGCGAGGCGGACGGAGCGGCGGGTGGTGGGCGTGCCCACGTGCATGATGTTCGCCGCGCGCCCGGAGGCGCAGGCGGCGGCGAGGGTGGCCACGCGCATGTTCTCCTCGTCGTCGAGGAGCACGCTCTCGCCGGTTCCGCCCGCGAGCCAGAATCCCTGCACGCCCGCCCGCAGGTTGAACTCCAGCACCCTCTCCAGGGCTCTCTCGTCGAGCCGGCCTTCCCCGTCCATCGGCGTGATCGCCGCCGGAAAGAGCCCCTCGAATCGATCCAGATCCATCCTGATCTCCCTCTCTCTGCCGTCCCTTGCCGCCTGAACGGTGCCCTGTCGGTCGGCGGTGACTAACCTTCCAGATCCACTGCCATCGCCTCGAATCGCCGTGTGACGCCGGGCGGCCCGGCCACTGGCGAAAGCGGCGCAATCTCGATCATGCCCCGGTGAGGAGCAAACCCGGCGCTCGCCGGGCGGCCCCTGCTACCCGATTCAGGATCGCCACCGGCCCATGGAGTTGCACCGCCCCTCCGGAAGCGCCCTCCTCGGCCTGGCCCTCGGCCTGTTCACCGCCTGGATGTGGGGCACCCTCCCGGTGGCGCTGAAGATCCTGCTGCCCCACGTCGACGTGGTGACCCTGACCTGGTTCCGCTTCCTGGCGGCGGGCCTCCTGCTGCTGCCCCTGGCCCTGCCGAGGGCGCTCAGGGGCGCCGCCGGTCTGCGCGGCCTCCCCCTCGCCCTGCTGATCCTGACGGTGGCCGGCCTCACCGGCAATCACCTCGCTTTCCAGAAGGGGCTGGAGTTCATCTCGCCCGGTAGCGCCCAGATCGTCATCCAGCTGGCGCCGGTCTTCATGCTCCTCGGCGGCATGCTGTGCTTCGGCGAGCGCTTCCGGCGGCGGCAGTGGCTGGGCGTGGCCCTCCTTCTCGCCGGTCTCGCCCTGTTCTTCAGCCCCCGCCGCGACGATCTCCTGGCCGACGTGGACCGCCAGGGCACGGGGGTGTTGCTCATCGCCGCCGCGGCCCTGCTGTGGGGGTTCTACATGATGGGGCAGAAGCAGTTGCTCCTGTTCATGCGCTCCGACGCCGTGCTCCTGCTGGTCTACCTGGCCGGCGCCGTCCTGCTGACCCCCGCCGCCGCCCCCTCGGCGGTGCTGGCCCTCGAAGGGCCGATGCTCGCCCTGCTGCTGAGCACCGGGGTGATGGCGGTCCTCTCCTACCTCGGCTTCGCCGCCGCCCTGGCCCGCGTCGAGGCTTCCCGGGTCGGCATGCTCATCGCCCTCACGCCGCTCTTCGTCCTGGCCAACGTGCGGCTCCTCTCCAAGGTGAGGCCCGGCCTCCTGGAACCGGAGAGCGTCGGCGCGGTGAGTCTCTGCGGAGCGGCGTTGGTCGTTCTCGGGTCGATGCTGAGCGTCCTCGGAGACGCCCGGGACGAACGCCCGCCGGCGGCCTGACCCCGGCGCGTTCCCGTTGTGAAGCACCCCGCGGAGCCGTACGGTTAACGATCCAGGCAAGGAGTCCGCCGTGAGCCAAGACAGACCCGTACGCGTGGCCGTCGTGGGCGGCGCCGGCACCTGGGGCCGCTTCTACCTGCGCGCCTACGCCGCCCATCCCGGCTGCGAGGTGATCGCCCTCGTCGACCGGGCGAAGGACCGCCGCCAGGCCTTCGCCGACCGCTACGGCGTGCCGGCCACCTTCGACGATCTGGAGGAGCTGCTGCGCCGCGAGGTGCCGGAGGTGGTCTCCGCCATCCTGCCCGTGGCCCGGTCCCACCCCGCGGTGCTGGCCTGCGCCGAGGCCGGCGTGCGCGTGGTGTCGATCGAGAAGCCGATCGCGGCGCAGCTCTCCAAGGCGGACGAGATGATCCGCGTCTGCCGGGAGCGCGGCACGGCCCTGGGCTGCGGCACCAGCCACTGGCAGCTGCCGTACCAGGCCGAGGTGGCCGACTGGGTGCGCCAGGGCCACATCGGCGCCCTCACGGGCGCCGCGATCCCGGGCGGCCTGCCCACGGAGGTCTCCGGCGGCGGCTGCGCCAGCCTGATCGTCCTGGGGCACCTGACGGGGATGGAGGTGGAGTGGGCCGAGGGCTGGACCCTGCCGCCGGTGGGCTCCTACGCCTCCCCCGAGGCGGAGGCCCCCCACGAGGTCGACTGCCCGGCCTACGGGAGACTGGGGCTGTCGGGGGGCATCGTCTGCGAGATCGCCGAGCCCGAGCCGGACCGGCCGGTGCCCTGCACGGTCTCCGTCACCGGAGAGCGGGGCCGCGCCTTCCTCGCCTCGCCGCGGCCGGTGCTGCTCCAGGGCGCCGGCGCCAGGCAGTCCCCGGTCTTCCCGGAGTTCCTCGACGGCGGTCCCCGGAAAGACGCCTTCACCCTCGTCATCGAGCGCCTGCTGAAGGCCGCCAGGGAGGGCGGCGAGGTCGCCTGCAGCGGCCAGGACTATCTCCACGTGCTGGAGGTCGCCCTGGCCATGACCCTGTCGGCGGCGCGGGACCACGAGCGCGTCCACCTGCCCCTGGAGGACCGCTCCCTGCGCCTCTTCCCCCACCCCTACCGCATGTACGGCGGCGACGTGGCCGGCTGGAGGAGCATCGGCTACCAGGGGCCGCCCGGTCTGCCGGAAGCCTAGGGCGAGCCCCCGATGGGCGAGCTGACCTCCCTGCTCCAGGATTCCGCCGGACACCTGGCCCGGATCGGCCCCCGCCTGGCGGGGGCCCTGGCCCTGGCGGTCCTCGGCCTGCTGCTGGCCTTCCTGGTACGCCTCCTGGCCCGCCGCCTGGTCGCCGGGCTCGACCGCCTCGCCCCCTCCCTGGGGACGCGACTCGGAGGCGGGGCCGACTACCGGGAGCGCGCCGGCCTGGCCGCCGGCCGGATCCTGTTCTGGACGGTCCTGCTCCTCTTCCTCACCGCCGCCACCGAGACCCTGGGGCTGCCCGTGCTCTCGGTCTGGCTCGGCGGCCTGGTCACGTACCTGCCGCGGTTCCTCGCCGCCGTGCTCATCCTCTTCGCCGGTCTGCTGGGGGGCCACTTCCTGCGGGACCTCGTCCTCTCGGGGACCGCCTCCGCGGGGATCGCCTACGGGCAGGCCCTGGCCCGCCTCGGCCAGATGTCGGTGCTCGTCGTGAGCGTCCTCGTCGCCGTCGACCAGGCGGGACTGAACGTCTCCTTCCTCACCAGCATCCTGCTCCTGGTGCTCGGCAGCGGCCTCCTGGGCGCGGTCCTGACCTTCGCCCTCGGCGCCCGCACGGCGGTGGCCAACATCCTCGCCTGCCACTACCTGCAGAAGACCTACGAGGTGGGCCACCGCGTGCGCGTCGCCGGGTTCGAGGGCGAGATCGTCGAGGTCACGGCCACTTCGGTGGTGCTGGAGGCGGAGGAGGGCAGGGTGTCGGTGCCGGCTTCGGTCTTTGCCGAGGAGGCCTCGGTCCGGCTCGTCGAGAGGGACTGAACGGTGGAGCAAGCCCCGGCCCTGATCGACCGCTTCATCCGCGGCCACCCCCCCGAGGCCGCCCGCGTCCTGGAGAACCTCACCCTCGACGAAGTGGTCTCCTTCTGCGGCCGCATCCCCCCCGACCTGGCGGCGGTCCTCTTCGACACCATGGAGGCCGGCGCCGCCGCCGGCTGTCTGGAGCGCATGCAGGCGGGCCGGGCCGCCGAGGCCCTGTCGCAAGTCCCCCTGGAACGCGCCGCCGCGCTCCTGCGGCGGCTTCGCCGGCAGGGGCGCGAGGCCGTGCTGGCGCTGCTGCCCCCCGATCCCGGCCGGCACCTCGCCCTGCTGCTGAGCTGCCGCCAGGACTCGGCCGGGGCCCTGATGGACCCGCGGGTGCTCACCCTGCCGCCGGAAGTGACCGCCGCCGAGGCCCGCGGCCGCATGGACGCCCGGCCGGAGCAGGCCACGGACTGCTACTACGTGGTGGAGCGCGATCAGACCCTGGCCGGCGTCCTCGGCCTGAGGGAACTGCTCTCGGCGCCGCCCGAGACCCCCGTCTCCGCCCTCATGCGGCGGCAGGTGGACGGCCTGCGGATCGACGACTCCCTGGCCTCGGTGCGAGTCCATCCCGGCTGGCTGGAACTCCACGTCCTGCCGGTCCTCGACGGCCGCGGACGGTTCGCCGGCGCCCTGCGTCACAGGACCCTGCGGCGGCTCGGGGAGGCGCACCGGCCGCCCCGGCCCGACCCGGTGGGCGCCGCCCTGGGGGAGCTCTACCGCATCGGTCTGTCGGCCCTGGTGAAGGGCGCCCTCGGGGAGCAGCGCCCCGGTCCGCCCTCCGGCGACCGGATCGAGGACAGCAGGCAGGTCCCCCCTTGAGCGGCGGACGTCCCTTTCCCACGGTCTGGCTCCTGGCCTGCCTGGGGGCCCTGTCCTTCTCCATCCAGTACTCGACGATGGAGAAGTTCGCCGTCTTCGCGCCGGGCTCCAGCCACATCCGGCTGACCACCTTTCTGCAGGCCGTCGAGCAGCAGGTCGCCTTCTCCCTCCTCGACGGTGTGCTCGCCGCGCTCTTTCTGCTGTTGACCGCCGCACTCCTGTACGGGGAGGTCCGCCACGGGGCCCTCAGCGGCTTCCTGCAGGACTGCCTGGCCAGTCCGCGCGCGACCTTGTGGCTGCTCCTGGCCTCCCTGGTGGTCTGCGGCCGCTTCTACCTCGCCCGCGGCGAGTTGAGCTGGGCCGGCGACGCCTCCCACCACCTCGCCCACTCCTGGCTCGCCGCCCGGGCCATCGCCGACGGCCAGCTGCCGGTCTGGACGTTCTTCATCGGCACCGGCTCCCCCGTCTTCCAGACCTACGGCTTCGCCTTCTTCTACCTCGCGGGGCTCGTGGACCGGATCCTCGGGGATCTCTCCCTGACCCTGAAGCTGGTCATGTTCGCCGCCCACCTTGCTTCCGGCCTGGGCATGTACCACCTGGCCGCCAGCCTCTGCCGCTCCCGCGCCGCCGGGTTCATCGCCGGCCTGGGGTACGCCCTCTGCTTCTGGCACACCCAGCACGTGCTGCTCATGGGCCGCCTGCCCCTGTCCCTGTTCTACGCGGTCCTGCCCTGGGCCTTCTACTGGATCGAGGAGGTCGTCGATTCCCCGCGCAGGATGCGGGCGGCCCTGCTCGGCGGGGCGAGCCTGGCCCTGCTCGCCTTCACCCACCCCGGGTACGGCGCCTTCGCCTTGACCCTGGCCGGCGGCTACGCCCTGGTGCGCCTGTGGTCCTGCCGCGGCCGTTCCGACGGCGGCGCGATCCTTGGCGCCGGCCTCCTGCTCTTCGGCCTCGGCATCGCCTTCGGGTCCTACATGAACGTGGGCCTCTACTTCGAGCGCGCCTACACGGGGATGCACGACTTCGCCATGGACCTGTCGAGCGTCTCCGACCCCACCTGGCAGCACCTGCTGGGCTGGTCGAACATGCGCTTCTGGCTGATCCCCCCCCAGCCGTATCACTGGTACGGCGGCTACCTGGGGATCTCCCTGTGCGCCCTGGCCGGGGCCGGGGGGGTGCTCCTGCTGCGCCGGCGGGACGGCCGTTTCGCCGCCTGCTGGGTCTGCCTGATCCTCAGCCTGCTGGTGGTCGCCGCCTACCGCCTGCCGCCGATCAGCTCGCTGCCCCTGGTCCACTCCTTCAACGCATCGCGCTACCTGCTCTTCCTCTCCTTCTTCCTGGCCCTGGCGGCGGGCCTCGGCGCCCACCTGCTCCTGGAGCGGGTTCCCGCGGCCTCCCGGCGCAGCCGATGGTGCACGGTCCTGCTCCTGGCGATCGGCGTCGATCTCTTCCCCACCACCTTCCAGCAGCCCTACCTCGGCAGCGGCTACCTGCCCTCCGGATGGCGAGACGACACCTTCGCCGAGGCGGCCGAGGCCGCCCGGCCCTTCGAGGAGCGGGGCGAGCTGCCCGCCTACCGGGCCCACTGGATCGCGGCGGGCGTCTACCCCTACAAGCGGCGGGCGAGCATGCTCCGCGAAGGGGCGACGCCGATTGCGGAGTCCTTCCATCCCGGGGAGCTGCGCACCCTCGGCACCTTCACCGCCCCCTTCACCGACTGGGCCATACAGGTCCTGCCGGAGATGGACTCCCTCCAGCCGCTGGCGGACCACCCGGGCGGCGAGGCCCTGATGGACGGCCTCCGCCTTCTGGACACGCGCTTCGTCGTGACCACCTCCAACGAGCGCGCCACCGGCTTCGCCTTCTTCATGGAACACACTCCCCTGGTCGTCTCCGGGCGCCTGCAGGGCTACGACGAGGGAGCCGTGGACCGCGCCGGCCTGTCCGCGCGCTTCGGCGAGGACCTGGACGAGCGGGAGGCGCGGATGCTGTGGATCATCCTGGGGACGGGGCTCCACCCGGGCAGCGGCCTCTCCTGCGAGCGCATCCTCGTCCGCGGCCTGGAGGGCCAACGCGATCTGGGGACGGCGCCCACGGCGCGGGTCCTCGGCCACCGGGTCGACCACCAGGAGGTGGAGATGAGGGTGGCGGTCTCGGCCAGGTGCTTCGCGCGCCTGGCCTACGGGTACTGGCCCTATCTCGAGGTCTCCGTCGACGGAGCGCCGGTGCGGCCCATGGAGACGGCCGGCCGCTTCCTGGCCGTCCCGCTGGAGGCCGGCGAGCATGTGATCGCCATCCGGGCGCGCCTGTCCCCCCTGAGGAAGGGGTTGCTGCTGCTGGCGGGGGTCTGCCTCGCGGGAGCCCTGGCCCTGGTCATCCGTGAACGCCGAAGCGACACAGAAGAGGTGAACCCATGAACGACGGCTCCGAGGCCTCCCGGGCCCTGATCCAGGCCTTCTTCCACCTCCATCCCGCCGAGGCCGCCCGGGCCCTCGGGACCGCGCCCGTGCCCGAGGCCCTGGGCCAGCTCGACGCCGGCGGCGGCCCCGAGTCGGCCCGGGTCTTCGAGCGCCTCGACCCGGACCGGGCCGTCCAGCTTCTCGAGGAAATGGACGAGGCCCTGTTCCGGCGGCTCTGGACCTCCATGGACCCCGGCGTCGGCGCCGCGCTGCTGGCCCGGCTCGCCCCCGGGGCCCGGCCCCCGCGCCTGGCCGCCCTGCCCCGCGAGCTGGCCGCCGAGATGGAGGAGCTCATGCGCTATCCGGCGGGATCGGCGGGCAGGCTCATGGATACGGCGGTGACCGTGTTCCGCGCCGACGAGACCGCCGGTGAGGCTCTCGACCGGATCCGCTCCTTCCCCGAGCGGCGCGTCCACGACCTGTGCGTGATCGACGGCGCCGGGCGGCTCACCGCCGTGCTGCCCCTGCAGCAGGTCGCCGTGGCCCAGCCCGCGGAGAGCCTCGGCGGACTCGCCCGCAGACCGCCGGTCAGCGTGCAGGCCATGGCCTCCCGCGAGGAGGTGGTGGAGCTGCTCGAGGCCCACAAGCTCTCCTCCCTGCCGGTGGTCAGCTTCGAAGGCCGGGTGCGGGGGATCCTTCGCCACGACGCCCTGGTGGAGGCGGCCCAGCAGGAGGCGACGGGGGACCTGCAGACCATGGTCGGGGCCGGCCGCGAGGAGCGCGCCCTGTCGCCGCCGGCGCTGGCCGTCCGCCAGCGCCTGCCCTGGCTGCAGGTCAACCTGGCCACGGCCTTTCTGGCCGCGGCGGTGGTGGCCCTCTTCGAGGACACCATCGCCCGGTTCACGGCCCTGGCCGTCTTTCTGCCGGTGGTGGCCGGCCAGTCGGGCAATACCGGCGCCCAGGCCCTGGCCGTGGCCATGAGGGGGCTGGCGCTGCGCGAGTTCCGGCCGCGCAACTGGTTCCCCGTGGCCCGCAAGGAACTGCTGGCGGGGCTGACCAACGGACTGGCCGTGGCCCTGGTCACCGCCCTGGCCGCCTACCTGTGGTCGGGCGGGATCGGGCTTCCCCTGGTGATCGCCACGGCCATGGTCTTCTCCATGGCCATGGCCGGCCTGACGGGGGCCCTCATCCCCGTGGTCCTCACCGTCCTCGGCAAGGACCCCGCCCAGTCGGCGTCCATCGTCCTGACCACGGTGACCGACGTCCTCGGCTTCCTCAGCTTCCTGGGGCTGGCGGCCCTGGCGGCCTCGACTCTCGGCCTGGCTCTGTAGGGGGGCTCCCGCGCGCCGGCGCAGTCCTCTCGTGGCACAGCTGCGCGATCTCCGCCCCCACGATGAAGAGCATCGCCGCCAAGTAGAGCCAGAGGGCCAGGGCCACGGAGAGGACATAGGCTCCGTAGAGATACCAGATCGAAGCGAAATGGCCCAGGTAGTAGCCGAAGAGCCACTCCGCCAGCTTCCACAGCAGGGCGGCCCAGAAGGCGCCGGTGGCCAGCGCCTTCATGCGGGGCCTTCGGGAGGGAACGAGCCAGTAGAGACCGAGGAAGACGGCGAGGATCAGGGCCGTGGAAGCCAGGTCGTAGAGGTGGGTCAGGTGCGAGTGCAGGGGTGACAGGGCGATCTCCAGGACCGCCACGAGGATGGGCAGGGACAGGACCAGGAGCAGGAAGGCGCACAGCACCACCAGCACCAGGGCCAGATCCTTCAGCTTGCCCAGCGCCCCGGGCAGGGCCGCCCGAAGGAAGCTCATCTGCTTCTGCGAGGTGCTCAGCTCCCTGAGCCGGTCCACCGCGGAAGGCCACTGCCGGAGAATCCTGGCCATCGCCCTCGGCTCGCCGCCGGAGGCCTGGAATACCGTATCGAGAATCGTCCTCATGCTGGTGAAGAGGCCGCTGACGCTCAGCATCAGGATCGACAGGCCGGAGATCCGGTAGGTCTTCTTGAACTCGACCACGTCGGGGATGCGCGAGGAGAGGGCGTCCTTCAGGAAGGAGGCCTCCTCCCCGTAGGGGATGAAGACCTCGACGGTCCGGTTCACCAGCCAGGCCAGGGACGCCGCGTCGAGCACCGCGCCGAGGACGAAGAAGACGAGAAAGACCAGGGGGACGAGGCTCAGGAGGGTGGCGAAGGCGAGGCCGCCGGCGAAGAGGAAGAGGTGGTTCTCGCTCATGCGGCTGGCGAGGCCGCCCAGGTACCAGGCCAGGAAGCCCTGCCCGGGTCTCTGTCCCTGGTCGCTCATCTAGAAGGCCTGTCCCACCGAGAGGTACACCGACGGGCTGGAGAGCCGCTCCCTCCAGCCCACGTCCAGGCGTACGGGGAGGCCCGGGTCCCACCGCAGGCCGCCCCCGTAGCCGTCGACCATACCCCCCCACCCGGCCTCCCGGGGCCCGCGCCAGACGCCGGCGCGGTCCCAGAACGCGACGAGCCCCACCTGGCCCCGGTGCAGGCGCAACTCGTTGCGCAGGTTGATTCCCGCCCGGCCGCCGCCGAGGGCCCCGATGGTGTCCCGGTTCACCCCCCGCACCGAGCCCTCCCCTCCGAAGGTGATCCAGTAGGCCTGCGGCAGGTAGCGGTCGCGGCGCAGGGAACCGGTCACCACCCCGCGCACGGCATGGGCCCACAGCAGCCAGGGGCGGATGCGCAGGTAGTTGCGGGCCTCGGCCTCGCCTCTCAGGACCCGGCTCCGGTCGCCGCTGAACTCCCAGGCGAAGAGCCCCGCCAGGCGCACGAAGTCGCCCCGCGCCGGCGCGATCTGGCTGTCGCGGGTGTCGCGCAGCAGATCGACCCCGAAGTTCAGGGTGTTGGCGCGGTCCGCCAGCAGCCGCTGCCAGGTGGCGTCGATGGGGATCCAGCCGTCGTCGTAGGGGAAGGCGCTGCCGCCCTGGGCGGGGCGCCCGGAGGCGTCGCCGAAGGGATCGTCGCCGCCGAATAGACCGTCGTCGCCGAAGCCGTCGCCATCGAAGCCGTCCTCCACCTCGCGGACCTCGAGGTCGATCCGCCGCCCGGCGAGGGGTTGAACCCGGAACCGCGTCCAGTCCGCGGTCAACGACGCCTGGTAGACCCTCACCCCCTCGGCCTGCCGGCGCCGCGCCAGGCTTCCCTTCACCTGCCACAGCCGCTTCACCGACGGGTAGCGGTACTCCAGACGCGAGACGAAGGCCGCCGCCTCCAGGGGCCCGGAGAACCGATCCAGCTCGTCGACGACGGAGTGGTTGGCCGCCAGCCGCGCGAACTGCACCGAGTCCGCGGGATCGGCGCTCACCCGGGTCCGGCTCCAGTCGTCGGTCATCCCCGCCGTCAAGGTCAGATCGAGGTTGGACCCGAGGAGGCCGTTCTCGGTCAGGAACAGGGTCAGCCCCTGCCGGGGGCGGCCCAGGTTGGCCTCGGTGCCGATGCTGTTGCCGCGGCCGAGGAAGTTCTCGTGGCGCAGCTGCGCCGACAGGCCGGGCTCGTTGTTGTTGACGAAGGCCCGGGCCCCCAGGTGGCGGGAGGGGCGCTCCTGCAGGCGCAGGACCACGGGCTGCACGCTGTCGCCGGCGGCCTGCTCCGGCGTCTCCAGGGTCACCGAACGGAACAGACCGGTGCGGGCCAGGTTGTTCCGCGAGGCGCGCACCGCCTCCGGGTCGTAGAGGGCCCCCTCGCGGAAGGTGATCATCCGCCGGATCAGGGACTCCCGGGTCCGCAGATCCTCGTCCGCCAGGCGCACGCGGCCGAAGTACATCTTCGGCCCCGGCCTCACCTCGAAGGTGACCGAGCCCAGCTGCTTCCCGGCGTCGTAGTCGAGCCGGTTGCGCACCTCGGCGTGGGGGAATCCCGCCTGGTTGAGCATTCCCAGCAGGGCGCGCTCGTCGCGCAGCACGTCCCCGTAGCGCAGCACGTCCCCGGCTCGCACCCCCACCCGCGACTCCAGATCGGGCAGCACCGCCTTCCCCGGGGCCGCCTCGACATCGACGGCGGCCACCCGCCACTGCCGGCCGCTGTCGATCCACAGGTGCAGGTGCAGCCGGCCCTCGCCGTCGAGGTAGTAGCGGCGCTTCACGATGTCCACGTCCATGTAGCCGCGGCTGCGGTAGAGGTTCCTGATCTCCGACAGGTCCGACCGGTAGAACCGCGCCTGGAAGCGCTCCCCCACCCGCGTCGTCATCGCCGCCCGCAGGGCGTGGTTGGTGATCGGCTTGGCCTGCACGTGCTCGAAGTGGATGCGCTCCACCTTCGGCTCTCCGAGATCCCGGAGCTGCACCGCCCGCAGCGGTCCCTGACCGGCGGCCGGTCCCGCCAGCGCCAGGGACAGCAGCAGAAGGGCGGGCCTCATCTCAGAAGTCCTTGCCCACCTCGAGGCCCAGCCCGTAGAGCTCGTACTGGGAGTGGGCGGTGACCTCGAGCAGGAGCCAGGAGGTGATCCCGTACTCGACCTCGAACTGGCCGAGGGAGGGGTCCTTGGTGATCGCCTCGTAGCGGACCCACATGGGCAGGGGCCAGGTCAGGCGCTTGCCGATGCGCACGGAGGTCTCGCCGATGGTGCCCTGGGCGGTCCCCGAGGGCAGCACCAGGAACTCGTCGAGGCCGGCCTCCTGCACCCGCCGGCCCAGCAGCAGCTGCCCGGCCGCCGTGTACAGGCCGGAGTAGTTGTACTGAGCCTCGTTGATGGTGCCGAAGGCGAGGAGGCCGAGGATCTGCCGGTCCGTGAGTCCGGGGGAGGTCCACTGCGGCGACGGGGCCAGCACCGTCCCATCCAGAGTCAGGGTCACCTCGTACTCCTCGTCGTCCTGGGGCACCTTCACCCGGGTGACCACCTCCAGGTCGAACTCGGGATCGAGGAGGATGGGCTCGTGGAACAGGTCGAGGATCGAGTAGGTCGGCACCAGCTTGTCGAGGACGACGCGCCCCCCCGGGGCGAAGGTGAAGGGCCGGCTGAGGAGGATCACCGTTCCTTCCTTGACCTCCAGCTCGCCCTGGAACCGGGGCTTGTAGAACGTCCCGTAGACCCGCACCCGTCCGTCGACGTCGAGGTCGGAGAGCTCGGACCGCGACTTCAGCTCCACGATGTCGACGTAGACGTCCATGCCGACCCCGCCGAGGAGCGGGTCCTGCACCGCCGGCGGCGGCGGCACGGGCTCGGCCAGCTCCACGAGCTGGATCTCCGACAGGGACCGGTCGAGGAGGACGCTCCCCTTCACCAGGGAACCCTCCGGCTCGCCCGTCAGGGCCAGGTCGACATCGACCCGGGGAGCCGCGAAGTAGTCGCTGTAGTAGTAGGGAAACCTCCCCGACAGGCGGACCTCGTAGTCGATCTCCTCGACGCTGTCGACGTCGAGCCACCCCTCCATCCGCACCTGCCCGCCGCCCCGGGTGGGGCGGCCCTCGAGGCCGGCAAGCTCGCCGCGGGTCCCGCCCCCGGCCTTCGGCGTCAGGACGAGACGGCCCCCGGGGAAGCGGTACCCCGGCCGGACGTCGATGAGGGAGAACCCCAGGTCCTCGACCTCCACCTGCCCGGCGATCCGCGGCCGCGAGTGGAGGGAGTCGGCCGCCAGGTCGAAACGCACGCGGCCCGACAGGCTCTCCAGCGGCACCAGGTCGAGGAGGATCAGCAGGTCGATGCCCTCGGACCGCGCCGCCAGGGACAGCCCCTCCCAGAGGGGCCGGCCCGCGGCGAGGGGGACGGCGGCGGTCACCACCAGGCTGTCCTCCACGGGGGTCACCCAGGCGGCGCGGGCGGAGCCGCCGCCGGCGCCGGACGACAGCCGCGCCTTCAGGTAGCCGAGACCGTCGAGGTCGACGAAAGCCTCCGAGCCCACCCGGAGCCCTTCCTCGCCCGGGACGACCTCGAGGCTCCCGTCGAGCCGGCCCGGCGGCAGGGCGGGGGCCCCGGGGACGGCGAGGGTCAGCGCCTCCAGGTCGAGGTCGGCGAGACGCAGCCGGATCCCGCCCGCGCCCTCGCCGGCTCCACCGTCCAGGACCAGGCTCCCGGCCTCCTCGAGGTGTCCTGCTGCCGCCCGTCTCCAACCATGGTCGACCCGGTCCGGGGATACTTCCAGATCGGGGTCGCGCCGGAAGACGAGCACGGGCAGCTCGAAGCCCTCGATCCTCGGGCGGCCCCGGGACAGGTGCACGGAGGCCGGTTGCGGGAGGGCCAGGCGCAGCCGCTCCCGCTCCAGGACCAGCTCGCCGAGTTGCAGGCTCCCCGCCGCATCGGTCCAGCCGAAGCCCTCGAGCAACGCGCCCGCCGGCAGGGAGAGGTCGGCCCCGGCGCTCAGCCGCAGGCCGGTGGAGTCCTCGAGGATGTGGGTCGCCAGCCACGAGGCGTCGAGGCCCTCGGCCCGCAGCCGCAGCCGCAGGCTGTCGCCGTCGGCGGCTCCCCCCTCGACCGCGGAGGCCGGCGACGCCAGCCGCAGGGCCAGCTGCCCGGCCTTCGAGGTGTCCTGCCGCAGCTCGAGGAAGACCCGGAGGCTGTCCCCGAGGTCCAGGGTGGCGCGCACGGCGCCGATGGAACGTCCGTGGAGAGCGAGTTCCTCGAGGTACGCCCGGAGGGCGAAGTCCGGGTCCGTGAGATCCCCCTGCGCCCGCAGGAGCGCCCGCCCCCGGGCGGTGAGGCCGGCCACGCCGGTGGACTCCACCGAGTCGAGGCCCGCCGTGAGGTCCAGCTGGCCGTTGTCGACCCTGGCTCTGACGCTGACCTCCCCCAGGGGCGTGCGCACGCGGCTGGGCTTCAGGAGGCCGCGGCCCTCGGCGTACTCCAGGACCGAGGGCCCGCCCAGGGACACGGGCCAGCCGCCGAGGGAGCCCGACGCCCCGTCGATGCGCACCCGCAGGGAGCCGGCCAGCGGGTCGTGGAGATCTCCGGAGGCCGCCGCCCGGCCGCCGAGGACGCGCACGGAATCGGAGGCGCCGGCGCGCCGCAGGACGGCGTTCCGCAGGGAGGCGCTCCCCCGGGCCCGCCCCGCGGTATCGACCCTGGCCCGCAGGTCGACGCCGGGAGCCGTTGCCGTCAACTCCAGGGCGCCCTCGGCGTAGTCGGCGTCGACGGCCGTCGGGCCCAGGCTCCATCCGGCGACGCGCAGGTCGTCCACCTGCAGCTGCATGCCCCCCCGCCCCTGCGCCCCCAGGAGGCCGTCCACGGACGCGGTCCCCGTCGCCGCCCCCTCGACCATCGACACAAGCCGGGACAGGTCCAGGCCCAGGACCGCGGCCGACAGGGTGTCCAGCTGCGGCGAGGCGAGGTCGGTGCCGAGGCGGGCGCGCAACCGCCCCGTGCCCAGGCGCAGGGCGAGGTCGAGGTGGCGGAAGTCGCGCAGGGCCGCCTCCGCCACCAGGGGTCCGGGCAGGTCGAGGCCGCAGGGGAGGTGCTCCGACCGCAGCCGCAGGTCGAGGACCTCCGGCCGCCAGCGGCCGCGCACCGACGCGGGCAGGACCGTCCCGAGCCAGGACCCGACGTCGAGATCTCCGTCCAGAAGCAGGTCGTAGGTCTCCCACGACAGGCCGCCCGAGGCGGTCAGCTCGCCCAGTTGCGGGCTCCTCGCCGTGAGCCGCAGCGCTGCGTCCTCCAGCGACCCGTCGAGGTACAGATCGACCGGCCCGGGGGCGATCCCCTCCATGGCGGCCACCCGCAGGTCCAGGGAGGCCCGCGGGGAGTCGAGAGCACCGTCCACGGTCACGCGGCCGTGCGCCGTGCCGCCGTATCCCTCGACAGGCAGCCGCCTCAGGTCGACCTCCCGGAAGTCCACCTCGATCCCGAGGCTCCCGGGACCCGTCCGGTAGGCGCCGCCGGCGACGAGGCGGCCCCCCGCCACCCGCAGCCGCAGTGAGTCGGCCCGGATCTCCGAGGTGTCCAGGCGCCCGGCCAGGGCCAGGCCGACGTCCCCGAGATCCGGGTCCCTTCCCTCGCCGTGGGCGCGCACCTCGATCCGCACCGGTGACGCCGTCCCCCGGGCGGCGATCTCCAGCGTGTCCACCTGCATCGACCCGGCCCGGCCCTCCAGCCCCAGGTGGAGATCGAAGGTCACGGCCTGGCCGAGACCAACCCTTCCGCTCGCCCTCGCCGTGCCCTGACCGACATCGGCGGCCCCCCAGGCGATGCGGGCTTCCTCCAGGGCCATCTCGTCCGGCCCCAGGCGCCAGCGCGAGCTCAGCCGGCCGTCCGCCAGGGTGGAATCGGAGACCACCGACCAGGACCCGGCCAGCAGATCGAGGATGGCTTCCGACGGCGATTCTCCGGGAGCCAGGCGGGCCTCGATGCCACGGAACGCGGCGGACGGGCCGTCATCGGGCTCTATCTCGAAGACCCCCCCGTCCACGTCGATCCGCGGCAGGTCGGCTATCGGCAGAAGGAGGGGTGCGCCGGATGCGGTTCCCTGTCCGCCGACTCCGGCGGCGGTACCGGCACCTGCCCCCGGGCGCCAGCGGACCTCCGGCGCCCGCAGCGACAGGCGCCAGTCCCACGGGTACAGGACCAGCTCGTCCACCCGGGCCTCCAGGCCCTCGGAGAGCTCGGCCCGCAGGTCGCCGAACCGCGGCGAGGCCGCCAGCACGCCGCCGGTCTCGCCGATGCGCAGGGAACAGCCGCGCGACGCGGCGGCCCACTCGGCCGCCCGGGCGGTGAGCCACACGCCGCCGGGGGTCGCCAGCAGCGCCACCGCCGCCGCGGCCAACGCCCCGATCGCGCCCAGGAGAGGTGGAGCCACGGAGCGGTCCGCCGCGCCTCAGCGCAGCCGGGTCAGCTGCGCCGAGGGCCGGAAGAGCGAGTCGGGAAGGGCTTCCTGCGAGAGCCGCAGGACCTTGCGCGAGAGCCGCAGGAGCTGCTTCTCGGCGCCCGATCCGGCGGCGGTGAAGACATCCAGCCGGGAGCTCATCGGGAATCCCTCGAGCGCCTCCAGCTCCTGCTCCAGGCGCCCTGGATCTTCCAGGCCCTCGCCCAACCCGCCCCCGAAGGCGAGGGGCGCCAGCGAGGTGCGCGCCTTCTGCAGGCGCTGGAAGGAGGTGATCTCCTCGTAGCCGGGGAATCCCGCGGCCATCCACGCCTGGTAGAGGTAGCGGTTGGTGCGCCTCACCTGGCGCGTGCCCGGCCGGAAGTGGCGGGCCGTCATCTCCACCGCCACCCGGCCGCAGAGGATGCCGGCGATCTCCATGCTGTCGGGAAGGGCGCGCGTGCGGAAGGAGATCTCCCGGTTCGGATCCTCCCTTGGGCTCGCCGCCGCCGGCCTGGCGGCCGGCAGGGACGCTTGACGGACGGTCAAGGCGGTGCGGTCGATGTCGTACATCCGGCCCTGGTCCAGGCGCAGGATCGTCGTGGACCGCAGGCTCTTCCCCTGGCTCACCAGCACCCTGGCCATCCGCTCCGAGGTCTCGATGTCGGCGCTGACGCGCTGCTTCGGGCCCTGGATGTAGACCTGGTACACGGTTCGCCGGGCGCCGCTCTGGCCCGGTCCTGCGCCGGTGTGAACGACCTCCTCCTCGTAGAAGATGTCGGCCTGGGCCGCCAGGGCACCGGCCAGCAATGCAACCGCCAGGTGGAGCTGCCTCATGGTCGGGCTCCGTCGGTGACTGGATGGAGAAGGCAGAATATAGGCAGGCAGGGGAGAGGAGCACCCTGCCGGGCGGTGGACCGCGGCTTCCGGCTCAGGCGTACGTGTGGGACCGCAACGCGCCGGACCGATGGGCCGGCTCTCCTGTCAGCGGATGCCGATCGTCTCGACCCCGTGCTCCCGGAGCTGGTCGAGGAAGACGATGATCTCCTCGTACGGAAGGTCGCCGGAGCCGGTGAACATCACCTTGCGCCTGGCCTTGGATCCCGGGGGGAAGAGCACGTCGATCTTGCGCAGGAGTTCCTCCATGGTGACTTCCTTCGTGTCCAGAAGGATGCGCCTGTCCGCCGTGTACTCCACGACCGGATCCGGCTTGACCTGGCCCGAAGCCGTGCCCGCTCCCTGGGGGAGGGTGGCCGAGAGCGTCTGGAAGATGATCGGCGTGATCACCATGAAGCCGAGCAGGAGCGAAAGCGATACGTCCGCCAGGGGCGTGACGTTGATCGACGACTCGGAACGCGTGCTTCGGGTCGTGTACATGTCAGCCTCCCCCCTTCCTCTTCCTGGCTATCAGCTCGACGCCCGAGGCGCCCGCGTTCTGGCAGATCTCGATGAGCTGCAGGATATCGCTGTAGGGCCGGTTGCGGGCCCCCTTGATGACGACGGGAAGGTGCTCCTTGCCCCGGTACACCCGGGCCAGCTCCTCCCGCAGCCCTTCGAGGGGGACTTCGCGCATGTTCAGGTACAGGCTCCCGTCGCTCTTGCAGGAGATGACGACGTGCTCCTGGCCCTGCTCGTTGATCTCGGTCAGGTTCACCGCTTCCGGTGTGTCGACGCGAATGCCCTCCTGGATGATCGGCATGACCACCATGAACACGATGAGCAGGACCAGCGCCACGTTCACCAGGGGGGTCACGTCGGGCATGGGGCTCTTGCGAGGCCTCGCCCGCAATGTCAGGCTGTCGAAAGCCCTCTTCTTGGCCATCGCCCAGGGCCTCCCTTCAGGCCGCCCGACGGGCGCGGAGCAATCGGCGGACGCAGTGGCCCGAGAGGCGGGAGGCGGCGTTGTGCAGGCCGATGGCCAGGTTGTCCACCCGGTTCATGAAGACGTTGTAGGCCCACAGGGCCGGCATGGCCACGAAGAGGCCGATGACGGTGGTCACCAGCGCCTCCGAGATGCCGGCGGAGACCGCCGCCAGTCCGCCGCCCCCGCCCGAGGCGATCCCCCTGAAGGCCGCGATCAGTCCCGTCACCGTTCCGAAGAGCCCGAGGAACGGTGCCACCCCCACGATCGTGGCCATGCCGGGCAGGCGCACCCGCAGGTTGGCCACGGCCACGTCCAGTCCGCGGCCCACCTCGACCTCCACGCCTTCCGTCACCAGCTGGTCGGACTCCTCTTCACCCCTGAGCATGACATACTCCTTCAGGGCGCCCTCCAGCACCGTGGCCAGCGGGTTGTGACCCGCCTCCCCGGCCTGTTGCACCCGGCTGCGCAGCTCGTCGACATCGACACTGCTGTCGATGACGGCCTCGAAGTCCGCCGCCAGCGCCTCCGACCTCTCGCGCGCCCAGCGCAGGGCCAGGGCGCGGTCGATCATCACGGCATAGGAGTAGATGGAGAGCAGGGCCAGCACGATGACCACCGTCTTGCCGGTGAAGGCCATTGCGTTCCAGAGCTCGCTCACAAGTTCCATGGGACCAGACCTCCCTTTTTCAGGTTCTCAATCCGGTGAAGAGCAGGTTCCTGACGATGAATCTCTGGGCCAGGAAGAACAGGACCAGCAGCGGCGCCAGGGCCACGGCGCTGGCCGCCATCAGGTAGTGCACGAAGGCGCCGCCCTCTACCTGCTGGTACATGCGCAGTCCCAGCGAGATGGGATAGCGCTCGTAGTCGGACAGGTAGATGAGGGGCATCATGAACTCCTGCCAATGCTGGATGAAGCACAAGACGCCCACCGTGAGCATGACGGGCCTGGCCAGGGGGACGAAGAGGTTCGCGTAGATGCGCAGCTCGCTGGCCCCGTCGATCCTCGCCGCATCGATCAGATCGCCGGGGATTCCCCTGAAGAACTGGCGGAAGAGGAAGACGAAGAAGGCGCTGCCCCCCAGCCAGGCGGGGACGATGAGGGGCTTGTAGGTGTTGACCCACCCGAGGTTCTTGTAGATCAGGTAGTGAGGGATCAGCAGGACCTGCCCCGGGAGCATGAGGGTGGCCAGGAGCAATGCGAACCACACGTCGCGGCCCCGCCACCGCAGACGGGCGAAGGCGTAGCCCACGAGGGAGCCGGCCAACAGCTGACCGGCGGTGACGGCCAGGGTGATCACCAGGGTGTTGGCGATGAAGCGCAGGAAAGGCAGCTTGGAGAGGGCCTGCGGGTAGTTTTCCAGTTGCGGCGGCCAGTGGAGAAATGTGGGGGGAAAGCGGTAGACCTCGATGAGGGGCTTGAAGGACGCGCCCACGGCCCACACCACGGGGAAGAGGAAGACTACCGACAGGCCGATGGCCACGGCGTACAGGGCGCCTCGGAGCAGCCCGCGCCGCATGCGGTAGTACCGGCTCGATCTCATCGCCCCTCCCCTTCGTAGTACACCCAGAACCGGCTCGAGCGGAAGACGAGGGCGGTAAAGGCCATGATGATGACGAAGAGGATCCACGACAGGGCGCTCGCATAGCCGATCTCGAAGTCGCCGAAGGCCTTGTTGTACAGGTACAGCACGTAGAACAGGGTCGCCTTGTTGGGCCCCCCCTCGGTCATGAGGAAGGCCTGCGTGAAGACCTGGAAGGAGCCGATGATGCCCATGACGAGGTTGAAGAACAGGGCCGGCGAGATCTGCGGCACGGTGACGAAGGCGAACTTCCGCCAGCTGCCGGCCCCGTCCAGCTCGGCGGCTTCGTACAGGGACTCCGGGACGTTCTGCAGGGCCGCGAGGAAGATCAGCATCGAGGCGCCGATGCCCCACAGGCTCATGAGGATGAGGGCGGGCTTGGCCCACAGGTCGCTGAAGATCCACTTGGGAAGGGGCCACCCGGCCGCTTGCTCCAGGCCCAGGGCCGCGAGCAGGTGCCAGGCCCGCAGGAGGACCGAGTTGAGCAGCCCGTACTCCGGGTTGAAGACCCAGAGCCACATCATGATCGTCGCCACCCCCCCCACCAGGGCCGGCATGTAGAAGATGGTGCGGAACAGGGCGATGCCGCGCAGGGGCTGGTTCAGGAGGAGGGCCAGAAGGAGGGCCACGGCCAGACCCATGGGTACGCTGATGAAGCTGTAGAAGGCGGTGTTCCACAGGGCGACGGCCACGTCGGGATCGGCGGCGGCCCGGGCGTAGTTGCCCAGTCCCACCCAGGCGATCGTCTCCGTGCTGATCCCGTCCCAGCGGATGAAGGCCAGCAGGAAGGAGACGACCATGGGGCCCAGGGCCAGGCCGAAGAAGCCGATGATCCAGGGCATCGCAAAGAGGTAGCCCGTCATGCTCTCGCGGGTCCGCAGGTTCATTGCGATCCCTTCACCCCGGGCATGATGAACCGGTCGGAGAGGTGGACGTTGCGCACAAGGTCCAGAAGGGTCCGGCGCGGAGACTGCCGGTCATCGAGCATCAGGTCGACCTCGCTCGACACCTCCCGGGACATGAGGACCCAGTTCAGCGTGATCGGCTGGAAGCGAGAGTACCCCAGGGCCTCGATGAAACGCCCGGCGCGGACCTGCGGGTTGGCGTCGATGAAGGCCGGCCCCGCCGCCTTGAGGGCGGGAATCGAGCGCTGGTAGCGGGCCACGATCCCCTGGGCCTCCAGGCCGAGTACGAAGTGGATGAACCTCCAGGCCTCGTCCTTCTTCCGCGATCCGCTGAACATGACCAGGGCATCCCACGTCACCCGGGTGGCCCGCCCCCCCGGACCGGACGGCGTGTGGGCCACATCGTAGCGCACCCCGGCGGCGTTGAGGGGCGGCATCGCCCACGGGCCGTTCACCTGCATCGCCACCCGGCCCGTCATGAAGGCCACGCTCTCGGTCTCCCCCAGCTCGTCCCGGTGGGGCGCCACGTGGTAGCGGTGACGCAGGTCCTGCCAGAAGGCGAAGGAGGCCTCGGCCTCGGGGCCCCACAGGCGCCAATGGCGCCGGGTCGGGTCGAGGTACCTGCCGCCGTGGGCGAAGTGGAAGGGCATCCAGTAGACCCAGGAGGGGACCAGGAAGGCGTAGCGGTCCATGCGGCCGTCGCCGTCGGTGTCCGCCGTGAGGCGGCGGCAGGTGGCGAGGAACTCGTCCAGGGTCCAGCGGTCCGGCGGCTCCGGCAACCCGGCCTCGCGGAAGGCGTCGCGGTTGTAGAGGATCAGGCAGTTGCCGCCGAAGACGGGAATCCCGTGGGTCCGGCCATCGACCTGGAAGTGGGCCACCGAGGTCTCGAAGAAGTCGCTCTCCAGGTCCAGCCCCAGACCCGGTTGCCGGCAGTACGCGTCGAGGGCCTCGAACTTGCCGCTGGAGACGAAGCGCGGGAACGGCTCGTCCTGGAACATCATGACGTCCGGCGCCTCGTCGGCGAGCAGGAGCTGCTGGATCTTCTCGCTGTAGCGGTCGGTGATGTACTCCCGCTTGACGCTGATCTCCGGGTGGCGCCGCCGGAAGGCCTCGATGATCTCCCCCCACATCTGGTGCTCGCGGTAGGAGCCCCAGTAGGCGAAGCGCAGGGCCGACTCCTTCTCGGCGTAGTAGAAGGCGTAGGTGTCGCTGAACATCCAGAAGCAGGCGCCTGCGCAGAACAGCCCGAAGGACCCCCAGCCCATGGGGCGGGAGACGCCCAGGGCCCCGGCCCGTCCCGCCAGGCAGGCCGCACCCCCGGCCACCGCGGCCAGCATCCACAGGACCCATTCGCTCATCATGGACAGCTCACGCCCGTCCGCCTAGGCTTGGCGCATGCACCACGTCGTCATCTACCGCGAGCCCGGCCGCTACGCGGGCTGGCCCGCCAACTACGGCATCTGGTCTTGGGGCGACGAGATCGTCGTCGGCTTCACCCTCGGCTACCACGACATGGGCGGCGGCTTTCACGCCCGGGACCGCTCGCGGCCCTTCGCCGGCATGCAGGCGCGCAGCCTCGACGGCGGCGTCACCTGGACAACGGAGCCGACCCCCTGCCGGACGCCCGGAGGCCGGGGCCTGTCCGCCGACGAGCACATGACCCCGGGCCTGCGCGTCGGCGAGGCCCTCCGCGACCGGGACGTGCTGGCCGAGCCTCCCGGCGGCATCGACTTCTCCCATCCCGACTTCGCTCTCATGTGCGCCAAGACGGGGCTGGATGCGGGCACCGTCTCCTTCTTCTACACCTCCGAGGACCGCTGCGCCTCGTGGCAAGGCCCCTTCCGGCTCCCCATGTACAGCCCCACCGGCGTGGAAGCGCGCACGGACTACATGGTCGACGGTCCCTCCACCTGCACCCTCTTCCTCACGGCCACCAAGGCCAACGGCCGGGAGGGGCGCGTACTCTGCGCCCGCACCAGCGACGGCGGGCGCACCTTTCCTCTGCGCGGGTGGATCGGACCCGAGCCCGAGGGCTTCAGCATCATGCCCGCCGGCCTGCGCACCTCGCCGTCCCGCCTGCTGGCGGCCGTGCGCTGCCGCGGCCCCGAGGAGGCCGGCCCCGCCGGCAACTGGATCGACCTCTACGCTTCCGAAGACGACGGAGTCACCTGGGCGCTGATGAACCGCCCCGTGGAGAGCACCGGAATCGGGGGCAACCCCCCCACCCTCGACCGGCTGCACGACGGCCGCCTCTGCCTGGTCTACGGGTACCGGGACGCGCCCCATCAGATGCACGCCAGGTTGAGCGAAGACGACGGGACCACGTGGGGCGAACCGATCGTGCTGCGCGACCACGCCGGGTGCCACGACATCGGCTACCCCCGTACCGTGCAGCGGCCGGACGGCACCGTGGTGACGGTCTACTACTTCTGCGACCGGCCCGACGGCGAGCGCTACCTCGCCGCGACGCTCTGGCGCCCCTAGAGAACCGCGGCCCCCCACGGGCCCCTGCCGGTGCACCGCCTGCCGGGGGCTTCTCAACAGCTCCCTCAACTGCCCCTCGATCCCTGTCATGAAGGACGGATCGAGCTCCGGCTCCGGGACGACGAAGGGCAGGCGCCCGAGGCACTCCTCCAGGCGCGCCTGCTCCACCGGCGTCAGGCCGCGGCCGGAGCGGCGTATGGCCTGAGCCCACCGGACCGCCGCCCACAGGTCCCCCACCGCCGTGAAGGGGGCCTGGCGCCGGGATGCGGCGTAGTACGCCTGGGCCCGGGACATGTCCTCTGCGGCGAAGAGCCGGTCCGCCACCTTCAGGACCAGCGGAACGTCCACCGCATGCCGGGCGCCCTCGACGACGCCCTGCTGCTCGGCCCGGGTCAGCTGCCGCCACTGCTGGCCGGCCAGGCGCCGGAAGCGGATGGCGCTGTGGGCGTTGTAGCGGTCCAGGGGAGGGCTGGCCAGCAGCTCCGCCATGTTGTGGTCCACCTGCCACCGCAGCACCGCAAGGTCGCCCAGAGTCCTCCGGTACTGGTCGTCCTCCTGGAGTCGTCGACCGTCCACGGGGGGAACAACGGCAGCCGGGACCTCGGCCATGGCGGCCACGATGGTGCGAGCCATCAGGATCTGACCGGCGATGGAGGGATGCACGTGGTCGACCATCAGCCCCCAGCCCACGCCCTCCGGGGGCGCCGCCTCCTCGAAAGCCCTGTCCATGTCGGCCAGCACCGCGCCGCTCTCCGCGGCAGCCGCGCGGATGGCCCGGTTGTGGCTGTCGGGGGCGCGCCACGGCATGGTGTCCAGCTCACGCGCGCGGGCAAAGGCCGAGCGCGCCTCATCGGCGCGGTCGAGCAGCACCAGGGCCCGCCCCTTCAGGTACTGCAGCCAGGCGCTGCCGCCGGCCAGGGCTTCGGCGCCCTCGAGCCGGGCCAGCGCCCCGGCGGCCGCCTCGGGGCCGGCGGCATCCTGGAGCAGCGCCTCGGCGGCCAACACCAGCCCTGTCTGCCAGGTGGATTGCTGCCTGGCCGGCAGGCCCGGGTCTGCGGAGCCAGCGGGCGCGAAGCCGGCGTCGTTGGAAGCGACGGTGCACAGGATGACGGGGACCTGCGCGCGCCGACAGGCCTCGGTCATGCGGGAGAGATTGGCGGCGAGACAGGCCGGGGCCGACTGCCGGCGCCGGTCCTCCAGGGGCACCGAACCTCGCTCGCCCATCACCTGGATCAGGTCGGCGCCGGTGACCTTCGTTCCGAGCACGCGTCCGAGCACAGCGTTCAGCATCCAGGGAACGTGCCCATCCATCAGCGTGTGGCGGAGGCGGTTGCTCACGGGACTCCAGCGGCTGACGGCGCCGTCGATGCCGTAGTACTCGTTGTGCCCCGAGTAGACCACGACGAGATCGGGCTCCAACCGCATGGCGTCCTCCAGCACCTGGGCCACCGCGAAGCTGGCCAGGGCGGGGATGCCCAGGTTGAAGACCTGCACCTCCCGTCCGGGCCAGGCATCGGCGAGCATGGCTTCCAGAAAGGCGGGAGCCGACAGGGAGCGGGGATGGGGAAAGCCCCTTACGGTGGAGGCGCCGACAAAGGCGATCCGGAAGGGGTCCGGGGACGCGGGTTCGAGGAAGGGGTGGGCATCCATGCGCCCGCTGGCCATGAGCCGGCCCTGGTGGCGGGCGAGGAAGTACCGCTTCGGATACGACGGGTTGACGCTGCGCAACCGCTGCCTCCCGTGCTCGGACAGGGTCACCAGGAACGGCGGTGGCCCGCCGGCGTCCACGAGCCGCAGACCCGCCTCCGCCGCCGCCAGGACGCCGAAGCCCAGGGCGAGGGCCGCCAGCCGAAACATCCACGCCCGCCTCCGCTCGGCCATGACAGCGTCAGGGACTGCTTCGGAGAAGGCGGGCCCCGATGGAGGCGGCACGGGCCTGGGGCCACGCATGGAAACGGTTGGCGGAGCGCAGACGCTGGGCCCCGTTGTGGTGGAAGTACCCGCCGCGATAGACGCGTTGTTCACCGGCGGACGGGCCGGGCGGATCGGCGCCCGGAGCCTGGCCGTAGTAGTCTGCGGCGTACCAGTCCGCTACCCACTCATTCACGTTGCCGTGCATGTCGTGGAGCCCCCACGGATTGGGACTTCGGGTAGCCACGGCCTGGGCGTGGCGCCTTCCCGCGTCCCAGGTGTTGCCCGTGTGCCAGGCGTAGTCACCGAGGATCGAAGGGTCGTCGCCGAAGGACCAGCGCGTCGTGGTCCCGCCCCGACAGGCGTACTCCCACTCCGCCTCGGTAGGGAGACGGTAGAGATCGGCACCGGCCAGGGCGTTCAGCCGTTCCACGAATCCCTGCACCTCGTCCCAGGAGACATTCACCGCCGGGTATTCCGGCCCCTCCTCCACGAAGTCCAGACCCGCCCAGGGGCGGCTGCCCATGACCGCCTCCCACTGGGCCTGGGTGATCTCCGTGCGCCCCAGATGGAAGGGCCGGGTGATCCTCACCTCCCTGAGGGGGCTCTCGTCGGCGTCCCTCCCCGGCTCGGTAACCGGCGAGCCCCTGAGAAAAACGCCCGAGTCGATCCGCACGAATTCCATCTCCAGGCCCCCGGGCAGCTCCGCCACCAGGGCGGGGCGGCTGCCCCCGCCCGCTGAATCCTCCTCCTGCGCACACCCCAGGCCGAGGGCTCCCGTGGCCAGCACGGCCATCTGCCTTGCCACCGAGGGCATGGCTCAGAAGGCGGTCTCGGCGCGTGTGTCCATGAACTGGAGGGTGCAGTCCACGGTGACCCGCGCCGACAGCCCCTGCAGGACCTGCGAAACCAGACCCGAAGCCGGCCGGCCGCCGGGCGGGCCCGTTCCGGCCGTGTCCGCCGCAGCTCCCTCTCCCCTCATGGGGCCGCCGGAGGGGCGGAAGCGCCAGGCGCGCATCCGGGCCGCCATGCACCCACCCACCGCCTCGCTGACCACCGTCGAGGAAATCACCTCCGCCTCGGCGACCGTGCCGGGAGGCAGGATCACGAATCTGACCGATACCTCCCCTTCCGAGGCCCTCCCGGCAAGGGACTCGCGGGCAAAGCACTCGTTGAGCTCGTCCAGGCGAGACTTGATGTGGGCCTCGACGGCCGTCACGTCCCGGGTGATGTCACCCGTCACGTTGCCGACCACTCGAGTGCCGGGACTCAACTCCGCGCGCGACACCTCCCTGGAGACGGACTGACGCTGCTCCTGGTACTCCGCCACCTCGATCCGACGGTCGAAGTCGAAGCCGATGTCGATCGTCTCCAGCGGTTTGCCGAAGGTGTTGAACTTGAGGACGAAGTCCCTCAGGTTGAGACGGACGCCCTCGACGTCGGAGTCGAGTGGATCGAAGACGATGAACCCCCCGTACTCCTCGCCCCGGAAGATCCGCTCGCCCACGCCGTAGTTGTTGGTCCGAACCAGCCCCATGCGCATGTTGAAACGGTAGTACTCGTTGCCGCTGGGTCCCCGGAGACTCCGGTAGTAGGACTCGAAGTTTCTCGTCGACGAACCGGCCAGGACCCCGTAGGGCTCCAGGAGCTCTCCCGGCCGGTCGGTGGTCAGGAACGACCGCAGCGGCTGCAGCTCGACCTTGGCGAAGGAGTAGTTGTGCACGGTGACCCGGAAGACGGTGAAGCGGTTGCGCACGTAGCCGACGGCCGGGTCGATGTAGTCTCCGTAGGTGTACGGATTCGTCGAGTACTCTCCCTCGCTGGACTCGGCCGGGAAGAGGTCGTTCAACTCCTGGTCGGTCATGTGCTCCACGTCGATCCGCAGGCCCTCCAGCCCGAAGGAGACCGTGCCCCCCTCTCCGACGGAGAAGCTGTCTCCCTGCTCCCCGCGCGGGGAGAGGGAGGAGGTCCGCTGGTAGATCGGCGGGTAGATGACGCTGCAACCGAGAAGCGCGGGGATGAGGAGGGCCAGCAGTGGCGCCGGGAGGCCTCGCCAGAGGTTTCTCATGGTCGTTGAAGCACCCCTCTTCGAGAAGGCCGGGTCATCAGCGGCCGGCCTGGTTGTAGAAGTCGATCTGCTGCTGGGCGATGGAGCCCTTCTGGGTGAGGGCGAAGACCACGAGGTTCACTCCGAGCTTGAGCTGGGGCTCGTTCTCCGTCTCCCGTTCCCAGATCGCTCCGTAGCCCTTGTCCGAGTAGACGGCCACCAGCCGGTCACGGAGGTAGATGCCCTCCAGCCAGTAGGAAGGCCGGCGGGTAGCGGCGTACTGGTTGGAGGCGTTGATCACCTCCCCGCCCAGCGGCGGGCCGCCGTCGAAATCGAAGAAGACGTGGTAGATGGGGTTGTCGTCCCGCAGCGGCACGAAGCGCGCGTCCCGCCCCAGGGCCTGCTTGAACATCGCCTTCATCGAGGCCTCGGCCGGGCCGTACTCCAGACGCGGAGCGTCGTTGTCCGCCAGCACGAAGCCGCCGTTGCGCAGGTACTTCCCCAGGTTGGCCGCCTCGTGCTTGGTCAGCTCGAAGGCCGACCGGGTGGTGATGTAGACGAAGGGGGCCTTGAAGAGGGCCTGGGAGTCGAGGTACATCTGCTCGTCCACCTTGGCCTCGATCCGGGTCCAGTTGTTGATCCAGCGGGCCAGCTGGAGCAGCGCCCGGGGCCGGGACGGCTCGAGGATCGTCCCCCAGGCGCGGGCCAGGTAGACGAAGCCGGTGACGTTGGTCTTGTCCGTGGGATCCTGGATCACCATTCCCTTGTACCGGCCGGTGTTGATGGCCGACAGGTCCAGGAACTCCGCCTGCATGTCGATCCGTCTCTCGGGCTCCTTCATGCTGGCGATGCTGACCGCCTCGAAGCGGGGCATGGCCACCACGGCGTCGCCCAGGCCGGTGCCCGCGGCAACGGTGAACTCCGCGCTTCCCCCGGTCCGGCTCCACATGCGCGTGCCCACGGGCATGCCCGCCCTCGCCATGCGCCGTCCGCTCACCGTGGTGGTGGTGCGGTCGCCGCTCGAGCGGACCACGGGGGTGCCTTCGGGGACGGCCTCCTTCCGGAAGGCGAACTCGCGGGTCAGCTGCGGCTCGGGAAGGAAGAAGGGGGTCTTCTCCTCGTCCCACTCGATGCGGGCCACCACCTCCTCCTCTTCCTCCTCCCGCGGCACCAGGTAGAGGAAGAGCACCAGGGCGTGAAGCGCCGCCGAGGCCGCCAGGCCGGCATGGAAGAGGCGGCGATGGCGGGACAGGACCCGCAGGGACCCGCTCTGTCGAGGACTCACAGGTGCTTCCTCTCGATGGTGTGGCGCCGCCGTTCGCAGAACTCCATCATCCGCGGCGTCACGCGGTCATTGCCCTGCTCTCCCTGGGTGATGACGTCGCTGAAGGCATCCACGGCCTTCTGCCATTCCCCGAGCTGCTGAAAGCACACCCCCACGTTCATCTTGGCCGCCAGGCCGCTCGAGGTCATCGGGTACTGCCGCCACACGGCTTCGAGGGGGCCGATGACCTGGCGGACCAGGTCGCGGTCGTCTTCCGCGAGGGCCCGGTTGAAGGCCTCCATGGCGCCGTTGTACTCCCGGAAGGCGACCGCCTCCTGCACCTCCTGCAGCACCCCTTCGGCGGCGCGGGCGGCCTCGGATTCCGGGAAGTCGGCCCGGAGCCCCTGGAACAACTCGTAGGCCCGGCCGTAGTCGCCGGCGTTGTAGCTCATCTCGGCCAAGGTGTACCTGGCCGTGGCGAGGTGGCGCCCCGCCGGGTAGCGGGTCAGGTACTCCTCCATGGCCTGCCGCACCGCGGCCCGGTGCTCTGCCGAAGGTTCCGCCGGCGCCTCGTTGAGCAGACACCAGGCGATGTTGTAGAGCGCCTCCTCGGCCAGCCCGGTCTCCGGGAAGCGCCGGATCACCTGGCGGTAGGTCTGCCGCGCTTCCCCGTAGGCCCCCGAGTTGTAGCGGCTCTCGGCCAGGCGGAAGAGGGCATCGGCGGCCACATCCAGATCCGGGTACTGGTCGACGACGCCCGCGAAGTAGGGGATGGCCCTGCTGAAGCGGGCCTCGTTGAAGTGCGCATAGCCGAGGTAGTACCGGGCATACCCGGCATTCGGATGTCCGGGGTCCTCGGCCAGCATCCGGATGAAGCTGGCCGCGGCCAGGTCGGCACGGTCGGTCTGGAGCGCTGCCAGACCCCGCAGGAACAGGAGGTCGGCGGCGTAGAAGCCCCCCGGGAAGGCGCGCAGACCCGCGTCGGCCCGGTCGAAGGCGCGCTCGAACTCCTCGATCCGCACCGCCGACTCGGCCTGCAGGAACCAGGCCTTCTCGCGCAGGTGGTACGGCCGCTCTTCCGGGAGGGGCCCCTCCTTCAGATCCAGGCCGATGATCTCCTCGCAGGCGGCGGAGGCCTCGGCGTAGCGGCCCTGACGGTTGGCGATCTCCGCCTCCGCCAGCAGGTGCTCCGCGCGCTCCAGGGGACCGGCCGCCGCGAGCGCCATCCGCCGGTAGATCTCCTGGGCCCGGTCGTACTCTCCGAGGTTGGCCCAGGCCGCCGCCAGGAGGCGCCGGGCCGCGGAGGACAGCTCCGGGTCGGTCCACTCCCGGTTCAGATCCTCCAGGGCCTCGGAGTACCGCTCCATGCGGAACAACAGCGAACCGCGGCTGTACGCAGCCCGCTCCCGCAGGTCGGGATCGCCCAGGCCGATGACCGCGGCGAAGTGCGCCAGGGCGGTTTCCTGCTCTCCCAGCTGCATTGAGGCGGAGGCGAGCAGGTAGTGGAGAGCCTGACTCTCGGGCCGGTCCTTCGCCTCCAGGCCTTGCTGCAGCACCGCCACCGCCTGGCGGTGCTCTCCCTCCTGCACCAGGAGCTGCCCGGCCTCCAGGCGCGACCGGGCGAAGAGCTCCGCTTCCCTCCGCACGGCCAGCAGCTCCGCCAGGGCCCGCTCCTGGTTCCCCGCGTCCCTCTCGACGATCCCCAACTCGAAGCGGGCCACATCCTCTTCGGGCTTGTCCTCCAGCTCGGCGATCACCGTGCGGTAGGTCTCCGCCGCCAGGGCGTGGTCGCCGCGGCCATGGTGGATCCGGGCGATCTGGAAGAGGGCGCTCTGGCGGTACCCTTCCGCGTTGGGGGCCTCGGCCACGCTTCCCAGGAAGACCAGGGCTTCGCCCACCTTGTCCTGCTGGTCCTGCAGCTGAATGGCCAATCCCAGGTTGAACCGCAACTCCACGTCGTAGGGGGATCCCGGGTACGCCGCCAGGGTGGCGCGCAACTCGCTCTCGGCGCGGCGATAGTAGTCCAGGCGCTCCTCTTCGGGTTGCCTGTCCGCCACGCGGAACCAGGCCCGGGCGACCTGCAGGGCCACGCCCTCGACGGCGAGGCCGGCCCGCGCGGCGGCGGCCTCGTAGTTCGTCCGGTAGACCTCGTACTCACGCACCGCCTCCTCGTAGTGCCCGGTCTCGAAGTAGCGGTTGGCCAGCAGGAGCTGCATGCGCGCCTTCTGCACGACATCGCCCGTCGCCTCGATGGCCTGGTGGTAGACGGCGACGACGGCGGCGAAGTCCCCCCGCCGGTAGTGCATGTCCGCCTGGCGCAGGTACGCCTCTTCGGCGAGCCGCTGCTCCTCGGCAAAGCGTGAGGCCACCAGCTGGAAGGACTCCTCGGCCTGGGCGTACTGCCCCGTCTTCTCGTGGCACTCGCCGATGCGGATGAGGGCCTTGGCCGCCAGGTCGAGAGCGGTCTCGTCGACGAGGCCGGCGATCTTCTGCCGCTTCATCCGCAGGATCTCGCGTTCGGACATCTCCTCGATGCGCTGGGAATCGACCAGCCGCTGGTAGAAGGGGATGGCCTCCCGGTAGTTCTCCAGGGCGAAGTGGCCCTCGCCGATCTGGAACAGGGCCCGGCTGCCGCGGTAGCCGCCGGGAAAGCGCTCAACGAGGCGCTCGAAGGCGGCTATGCTGTTGGCATAGTCCTCCATGTCATAGTGGGCCCACCCGACATCGTACATCGCCTGTTCGACATAGGCGCTCGACGGATAGCGCTCGATGAGGAGGCCCGCCCCCTCGATGGTGCGCTCGTAATCCTGAATGGCGTACCAGCAGGCCACGGCGCGGCTGCGGGCCAGGGCCTTCAGCGCCGGGACGGTGGACAGCTCCTCGGTCTCCACGAAGGCGTCGGCCGCCTCTCCGAAGAGGGACCTGGCGCGGTCCTGGTACCGGGAACGCCTTGCCGGGTCGCGGCTCCTGGCGGCGCTGGCGAGGGCCTCCTCGGCGGACTTGAAGTGCGCATTCCCGACCTGGTACCGGGCCACCTCCTGCAGCGGCGCCGTGATCTGGCCGACGGTCACCTCCACGTCCCGCATCTGCAGGAAACGGCTCTGGCTCCGGATGATGCGCCGATAGCCCTCGATCGCCTGGTCGTAGGCTCCCGAGGCGTAGAACTTCTGCGCGTCGGCGAAGGTCGCCTGCATCTCCGGGGCCGTGGGCACCGACCGGGTGACGGCGATCATCGCCGTCAGGCCTACCAGGGTGATCAACGCGACCATGGTCCGTTCCCTCCGACCGGGCGCGGTCGGTACGCGCCCCGCCTCGGCTTCCTCCGTCGACACTGGAAGGCAGATCTCATTCGTCGAATCCCAGGATGACCCGCAGGAAGGCGGAGGCGATGTCGAGATCCTCCCTCTGCCGGGCGGAATCGCCGTACTCGCGCCGGGTCCACTTCACCCCCAGGTTGGTGGCGATGTTGTACCCGAAGTAGGGAGACCGGTTCGTCAGCTGCACCACCCGAACGACCTCCTCGTAGCTGTCGCGGCCATCGGCCAGGTCCTCCTTGCGCAGGGGCAGGCCCGGCAGCCCCTGGGTGCCGAGCCACAGGTGGGTGCGCGGCGTGATGTGGTAGGTGGCCTTGAGGATCGGTATGAAGGTCCACTCGTTGGCCAGGTCCACGATCAGGCTCTCCCGGGTCCTTCGCAGCACCAGTCCCTTGGCCTGGGCGATCACCTGCCAGCGGTCCGCCAGCTCCCTCACGTACTCGGCCCGGGCCACCATCGTCAGCCGGGTGATCGTGTCGGCCGCCTGGTCACTGCCGTCGGAGAGGGTTGCCTCCTGCTGCTCGTTGACCGCATAGCGCAGGTTGCCGCCGAGACGCAGACCGCGGCCGGCCTTGAGGTCGGCCTCGACGTAGTGCTGCCGGTCCAGGCTGTCGCGGTACTCCAGCTGATCCGTCAGCCGGGTGGGGGCGTAGGTGGGCCAGAACTCGTGCCCGCCCAGAACCTCACCGTAGGTGATGTAGTTGTCCATGATGTCGTCATGGACCCGCTGGAGGCGGGTTTCGGCCCAGGCCGAGCCCCACCGGGGGCTGTGGCGGCGAAGGGTCACCACGCCGTAGGTGCTCTCGTTGCGGGCGCCGCTGGCGATCCCCGCCGCCCGCAGCCGGCCCGCCGTGAGGCGAAACCCGCCGGGCAGATGGAGCGACCCGAAGAGGTGGTGCCCGCTCTGGTCCAGCTCGTAGGGGTAGTCCGAGTCCAGGTCGTCCTCGCGGTGGTCCGGGATGCCGTTGTTGTTGGCGTCCCGTCCATAGGCATACTCCTCCGGCTCCACGTCGTACAGCAGGAACGCCTCCAGGTAGTCGGGCACCTGGTTGCCGTTGCGGTTGGTGTCTGGAATCCGGTCGTTGTCCCGGTCGTTGCCCGGGAACACCCCGTCCGGGTCGTAGGGGATCGTCGTGTAGTGAGGACTCGGCCGGTGGCCGTGGCCGATGTCGGGGTAGCGGTCGTCGTCGTCGTTGTCCTGCACGAAGCCGCTGTCGTACTCCTCGGCGATGGAGAACAGCTCCCCCCCCACCTCCACCCGGCCCCGGCGCCACCGTCCGTTCACGTAGTACGCGCCGGCGTCGGTGCTGCTGCGCGCCCCGTTCCAGCGGCGGATGCCCCTCACCTCCCGGTCCTCGCGGTACCCCGGCCGGCCGTCGGGAAACTCCCGGAACTCCACGTTGCGGGCGTATTCCCAGCGCACCTCGGCGTCGCCCCACTCCCAGGCCCCGTTGAGACCCCACAGGGCCCGGCCCGTCCACTCCCCCAGGTCCAGGCGCACCCACTCCAGGTTCGACATGTCCTGCACGTTGCCCGGGGAGCGGAGGACGGCGGTCACCCCCGGCGTCTCCTTCCTCTCGAGGTATCCGCTCGTGGAGACCAGGGTATTGCCGCCCACGCGGTAGTGGAACTCGTAGTTCTCCACCGCCGGGGCCGAGACGTAGAGGGGCAGCACCTCGACGCGGTAGTCGTTGCCCACCAGCGCCTCCACCTGCACCTGGCGGATGAACGGCTCCTGGCTCACGTCGAAGAAGGCGATGATCTGCTCGTGGCCGTCGGCCCGCAGTCCGGGCACGTCCGGCAGGGCCTCCACCCAGCGCAGCAGCTCCTCCAGGTTGACCTTGTCCGACACGTCCTCCCCCCGCAGGTGGTCGCGCAGGTAGAGGACGTCCGCGAAGCGCGTGCCCTGATCCAGGTAGACCGCCCGCCGGAACTGGCCGGAGAGTCTGTTCGTCGTGCCCACCGCGGTGGGATTCTGGCCGTTGATGCGAGCCAGGAAGGGCCGCAGGTCCGGGCGCTCCTCGCCGTTGACCTTCAGACGCACCTCCGCGACCACGGCGCCGGCCTGCAGGTCCTCCGGCGAATCGTCGGAGAGCCGCACCAGGTAGCCCACCGGCAGCACCTGCTCGGCCTGCAGCCCGCCGCGCAGCACGAAGCTCTCCTGCTCGGCGTCGAAGATGTGGAAGTTCACCCCCGTCGCCCCCAGGGTCAGCGCCCCCAGCTCGACATCGCCGTGGGCCCCCAGAAGCATCGCCGAACTCCGGATCTCCTCGGCGGAGTCCCAGTGGTGCCAGGTGGGACCGCCGCCGTAGCGGCTGTCGGCGAAAGGCCCGGTGTACCGCTGCCCGATGACGGCCACACGGGTATTGCCCACCTGGCTGTCGAGGCGGATGCCGTCGTAGCCCGGCAGGGCCAGGGTCAGCGGCGTGAACAGCGTGCGGATCTCCTCCCCGTAGATCAGGCTCGCCGCCCACCGCGCGTGCGACTCCCGCGCCACCAGGTTGCGCTCGAAACGCCGGAAACGGGGGAGGGTGCGGAAGGACTTGGGCAAGGCCGACGTCGTCGACGACCGGGTCTCCCGCCACTCGTACACGTCGTAGCCCTGAATCAGGAAGTTGCCCAGGGGGCCGTAGTAGTTGCGCCGCGAGAACCGGGTGAACTCCGGCAGCGTGTAGTCCTCGAAACCGTAGTTGAGGTAGGAGGGATCCGACCGGTAGAGGAAGGAACGGCCGGAGACGTCCTGGGCGAACCCCAGATGCGGGTCCTCCGCCCCCACCCGACCCGGCCCCCCCCAGGCGGGCATGAAGACCAGAGTCCAGACCGCGAGCCTCATCCGTCTCATCCCTGGAAGGGCTCCAGTCCCAGCAGCAGCCGGACGAACAGCAGCGAGCGCTCCACATCGAGCTGCTTCCGGCTCCTGTCCTCGAATCGAAGGGTCTTGGCGAGGTATCCGGCGTTCAGGGTCAGGTAGTAACCCTCGTACGTGGTGCGGTTGGTGACGGAGACGATGTAGTCCCTGCTGCCGTAGTCGACCTGGTCGTTGATCAGGTTCCTGTAGGTGCTGGACAGGAAGGGGAAACCCTGGGCCCCGGCGCTCAGACTGGTCTGGGGGGACAGGGCCACCGTGGCCACCACCATGGGGTAGAAGTAGCGCTCGGAGACGGGATGGACATGGATGTCACCGCCTCGCCTCCGGTAGGCCATGTACTTGGCCCTGGGCGTCACCGTCCACCGGTCCCTCTTCCAGGTGTAGCCGCTGCGCAGCACCCACGCCCACTCCTGGATCGTGTCGGCGGGCTGGAAGGCGGAGGCCCGCTGCCGATTGACCGTGTGCTTGAGCCGGCTGTTGACCTCCAGGTCCTTCACCCGGAGGAAGGTGGCGTCGAGGTGAGCCGTGTTGACGACGCTGTCCCTCATCAGCAGCGGGTCTTCGACCTGCGTCAGACCCTGGACGCTGGCCACCGAGGTGGGGTCGATCGGCAGTCCGTGGGGCGTGAAGAAGCCGAACTGGGGGGAATCGTCGGCGATGTCGTCATGGACCCGCTTGAAGAAGTCGGAGAAGTCGATCGAGGCATAGGGGAAGAGGGTGCGCCGGTAGTTCAGGCGCACGTAGTTGACGCGGTTCTTGCCCGGTCCCCAGATCTCGCGGACATGGAAGCGCCCCGCGCTCAGTTCCAGGGCCTCCACCGGCTCGACGGTGCCGAAGAGGTGATACCCCTTCCTGTCCGTCGGATAGGGGTAGTCCGGCCGGAAGTCGTCCTCGCGGTGATCGATCACCCCGTTGTTGTTCATGTCGTCGCCGTAGTCGTACTCCAGGGGATCGACATGGTAGAGCAGGAAAGGCTCGTTGTAGTCGGGCTCGGCGTTGCCGTTCTCGTTCACGTCGGTCCGGCCGTCCTGGTCCCGGTCGAGTCCAGGGAAGACGCCGTCCCCATCGCCGAAGCTCTTGTTGAGGAAATGGAAGTCGGGCCACAGGTCCTTGTCGTCGTTGTCGTCCACCGTGTCGAGGATGACGGTGTCGTTGTACCTGTCCTGCCAGTTCGGAGCGACCTCTCCGATGAAGGGACTGCCGAGGTCATCGGAGTAGGTCCAGTACTCCCTGCTCTGCACGGAGAGGGAAGTGCCGTAGAGGGGGTCCATCCGGAAGTACTCGCCGGCCAGGCGAAACCACGCGAGCTGCTTCCTGGCGTGGACGAAGAAGGCATCCGCCGTCTCCCGGTGCCAGCGGCTGCGCCCGATCGTGCTCGGATACTGGAGGTAGTTGAAGCTGCGGGCGTACTCCCCGCGCACCTGGAATCCCTCCCGGTCCAGTTCCAGGCGCAGGCTGCCCGTGGTGCGGCCGCTCTGGCGGCCGTACTCGAAGGAGACGCGGCGCAGATTGCCCAGGTCGCCCACGTTTCCCTCCTGGGACGCCACGTCGCGGAAGAAGGTGGCCCGCACCACCCGGAGGTCCGGGTTGCTGGTGGTGGCCGCCGCCGCGGGCAGGAAGACCTCGGAGAGGCTGATGCGGTAGTCGTTGGCCACCAGGGCGCTGAAGCGGACGGACTCGACCTCGTCGCGCATCTCCTGGGGGATCTTGAACCAGTAGATGAGATACTCGGTCCCGTTGGCCTCCAGGAAGCCCTGGGCGCCGGGGTCCTGAAGGGGCAGGTCCCCCTTCAGGAACTCGATGTAGGGAGGAATCGTGAAGCCCGGCCGGAAGGCCCTGTCCCCGTTCGGGAAGTGCGGATTCACCACGTCGGCGTCGTGGCGGGTCACGCTGACTTCCACGGCGTCGTTGAGGGGGCCGTCGACGCGAACGTCGTAGACCCGCGCGCCCCGGCCGTCGTCCTCCGAGCCGTCGCTGATCCTCACGGCCAGATAGGCGGGAGGATTCTTCAGCCGCGAAGGCAGCACGCCCTTGAGGCTGTTGTCCCCGAAGCCGACGAAGCTGTCGGTGCGCAGGAGGTTGGCGTAGGAGAGGCTCACTCGGAGGGCTCCCGCCCTGTGCGCGAGGTGACCGCCGAGGAGGTAGGTGGGCTCGTTCGTCAACATGTGGAACTCGTTGTCGTCGTCGTTGTAGATCGGCCAGTCGAACCGCGACGACACCGCGGTGGCCTGCGTGCTTCCGAGGTCCACGTCCCAGCGAATCCCGTTCAACTGGGCCAGGTCCAGGGTCAGGGGAGTGAACTTGGTGCGTATCCGGTTCCCCACCATCAGCCGGCTGGCCCAGTCCTTGTGGGTATCGTGGGCCACCACGAGGTTGCCCACGAGGGCCCGGAACTGCGGGTCCTTGTTCAGCATGCTCCCGGGATCCCACTCCATGGGCCGCGTCTCCTGGCTGCGCCAGATCTCGGTGCCGTCGAGGAGGAAGTTGCCCAGCTCGTCGAAGACGGGGGCCCGGATCTGCGACCACAGAGAGGCCGTGTACTCCCTGTGACCGGTGCGGGCGTAGTACTGCTCATAGTCGCGGACCGGCTCGTAGAGGAGCTGGCTCTCCCCGGGCCCCGAGGACAGTATCAGCCAGGCGGCCAGCGGAGCAGCGGAGAATCCAGGTATTCCACCCACCCTCATGGCTACAGGATCCTCGCCTGGATGAAGAACTCGCTGAGCCGCTGGGTCCGCCGGCTCGGCAGGTTGACGAACTCCGAGCGGCTGGAGCGGAAGCCGAGATTCGTGCTCACGTCGTAGCCGGTGTAGTTGCTCAGGTTCTGGATGAGGACGATCCAGTGGCGCGCGTCGAAGTCCCTCGACGCCGCCTCGGCATCGCGGAACCGGTGGGCCCACGGCAGTCCCTGCACGCCCGCGCGGAGGGTTGTGTGCTCACTCAGGGCATAGTCGGCCCTGAGAATGGGGATGATCTCGTGGCTCTCCAGGGGCATGACGAGATCCTCGGGCGCCGACCGCCGCCGCAGGGCGAGCTTCACCATCGGGCTCAGGGTCAGCCCGCCCCTGACAAAGGCGTAGTCCGCTTTGCTCACGAGGCTCCAATCGAGGATGTCGTCTCCCAACCCGGGCCGGCTGTCCCTGCGGTTGTTCCACTCGACCTTGGCTGCCTGGATGACGTTGAGCCCCTCGATGCCGGTGTAATGCCCCTTTGCGAAGAGGGTGTTCACGAGGCTGTTCTCCATCAGCATCAGATCGGGCCGCGGTCGAATGGCCACGTTGACCTGGGTCTGGGGCTCGATCACCGCCTCGTACAGTGGATTGGCTATGTCGTCGCGAACACGCTTGAGGCGCCAGCGGGCGATGAATCGGCCCGCTTCGCTCCCCTCCAACGTGTAGCCCAGCTCGCCGTAGGTCACCTCGTTCCGGCCCGCCGCCGCTCGCTGCCGAACCCCGTACCGCCCGAGACGCAGCGCTGCTTTCTCGAAGGGCTGGGCCGAGGCAAAGCCGTGGTAGCCCCGGCTGTCCAGGTCGTAGGGGAGGTCCGGCTTGTTGTCGTTCTCGCGCACGTCGACGACGCCGTTGTTGTTGAAGTCCTCCCCGTACACGAAGTCGTCCGGCTCGACGTAGTACATGAGGAAGGGCTCGAGATAGTCCGGGAACTGGTTGCGGTTGACGTTGGTGTCCACCACCCCGTCCTCGTCCTGGTCCAGGCCCGGGAATACCCCGTGCCCTCCGCCCAGACCAAACTCGCCGGCCGCATCGGGCCGGATGGCGTCCACGTCGATTCCCGAGGCGTTGGCATAGGCGATGTAGACGGGGTCCAGAGGGTCCCAGTGCTCCACCTTGTCCGGCCACTCGTCCCCGTCGTCGTTGTCCTCCACCAAGTCCCACCCCAGGACGGCCTGCTGGCCTTCGGACCACACGGGCAACGAGACCTGGTAGGTGGGAGGGACGTCGAAGAGCTCCAACCCCACGTCCGCGAGGGACCCCTCCTGCAGGAGACGCACGTAGTACGCGCTCGTGGCGCGGCTGTCCCGGCGGCCTGCGAAGGGGAAGCGGGCGTGCTGGACGTTGCTGATGTACTCCGCCTCGAGGTTGGCGCCGCCGATCTTCGCCTCCACCGTGCTGCCGAACTGGACGAGGCCCGTGGGGAAGGCGTAGTCGACGGTGACCCAGCCCATGTTCGACCCGTCCTGCACGTTGCCGGGCGCCCGCTTGACGTTGTGCCAGTCGCTCCAGAGCGAGGTGCCGCCACCGAAGAAGCCGTAGGCGGCGCCCACGTCGAGGCTGTAGTCTCCGGCCACCTGCACCCGGAACTGCAGGCTCTGGGGATCGCCGGGTATCTCGTAGCGCAGTACCAGCAGGTCCGTGCCGCCCACCTCAAGCGGAAAGGGCCCGTCGAGGGGGATGCCCTCCCTGGCGAAGAGTCCCGTGCGCTCGACGAAGATCCGGTCGGCATTGAAGATCCGGGGTGCCCACGCTCCGTCCCGGCGAATGTGGGGAACTTCACTCACCTCCACGACTTGGGGGATCAGCTTCACCTCGGGCTCCGCGTCCACCCGCTGCCGGTCGACGTACAGCTCCACCGCGAACAGATCGACACCGTCTCCGTCCCCGGGCGAATCGTCGCTGATGACCAGGTAGAAGGACGACGTGCCGGTCAGGCGCGAAGGGACGTCCCCCCGAAGGCTCGTGTTCCGCCGGGACGCATCCTGCAGGTGGAGGTTCACGTAGGAGGCCCCGAAGGTCAGGATGTCGCCGAACTGGCTGCTCCAGTGGCCTCCGAAGAGGTAGTGGGTGAAGTGTCGCGACCCCGTCAGCGGCCGGGGCACCCGGGAGGAGATCAGGGAGAAGCTGTTGCGGTGGGAGGACGCATCCCAGCGGAGCCCCTCGAGGCGGGACAGGTTCAGGGTCAGTGGAGTGAACCGGCCGTCCAGGAGGTCGCCGATCATGAACCGGGTGGACCAGCCGCCGAAGGCGTCGCGGAGGATCACCATGTTGCGGAACTGGCCCAGACCCCAACCGGGAACCCTGCTGCTGCGCGCGGGGTCCAGGGTGCCGTACTCCTCGATCCGCAGGATCTCCACCCCGTCGACCAAGTAGGAGCCGAAGGGATCGTAGGTGGGGCGCTCCGGACGGAATCCGTAGTCCCGGTAGCTGAGGAAACTGTAGTTCTCGTAGCGCTCGTCCCAGAGGGGACGCAGCTCCCGGTTCAGGAAATCCTGCTGTCCCGACCAGTAGTCCTCGGGGGAGCGCTGTGCCAGGCAGGGTGCGGCCAGGCTGCCTGCCAGCAACCACACGGCAAGACCCGCCGCCCGGCGGCGCCGTGTCCGGCCAGCGGCGCCGGACGGGCCACCGGCGCGGCGGCCTCGGGCGATCGGGTGACCCGCATGATCCTCAAACCGATGGAAGGCGGGACGTTGCTCGACCGGGGGGCCGACCTCCAGTACAGGCGCGGCCCCTTCGGGCCCATCACCCGTCCCGTTCGTCCTCTCGGAGGCCTCGTCGGTTGCCAAGTCAAGCCAGACAGGAAGCGAAGCTTCTCAGTAAGCCACCCCTACGACGCCGGTGGCGGTTTCGGTCCCGGCGTCGAGCTCCACCTGGACGCGGTAGAGGTAGTTGCCCGGCGGCACCAGCCGGCCTTCGTCGTCCCTGCCGTCCCAGTATCCGGGGACGATACCCCGTGCCCCGCTGACGAGGCGCAGGTAGACGCCGGCCGCCAGGGGGGACGGCTTCAGATCGCGCACCAGAGCGCCCCGGAGGTCGAAGATGCGCAGTCCCAGGTCGCGGGGCGTGTCTACCTTGCTGAGAATGAACTCGATGACGGTGTCATCGTTGATGTCGTCACCGTTGGGTGTGAACACGGAGGGATTGGCGCGGACGTTCGACAAGGCGTCCTCGGGAGAGGTCGTCGGGACCACCGCCCAGGAGAAGGGCTCGCCCGTGCTCTCGTCCATACCGAGGCTCTCGGCCACGTTGACGGGGTTGTCCGACCCGGGGCTGAAGAGAAAGACGCGGAACTCGTGGCTGTTCGCGTGGGAGCGGGCCCGAAAGGGTATCTGCAGTTGGTCGATGTCGCGCACCGGCTCGGAGAAGACGAGCTCAAGCGCATCCTGCGTGGAGATCCAGCTCTCCAGGATCCCCTGGAGCTGACCGTCGTCGACCAGTCGGGCCTCGCTGGGGACGGCGACGCGGAGCCGCTCGATCCCCGAGTCTTCGGGGGAAAAGGCCAGGTCCAGGGTGCACACGAAGAGGGTGTCGGCACCCATGGACACGCGGTTGGGCGAGATCCTGGAATGGGCGCCGGAAACGGCGATCTCCTCGGTCGTGTAGTCCAGCTCCAGGCTGTGCAATGCCGGCGTGCGCCGCTGGTCCCTGGACTCCAGGGCGACCCGGTATTGGAGCCAGGCTCCCGGCTCCGAGGCGGGGAACCAGACCTCTCCACTCGACAGAGGGGTGCTCCACCCCCGCTTGGGATCCTCGAAGTCCGACGGGGAATTCCCCGTCCGGAACTGGACGAAGAGATCCGTGCGCTCGGGGATCTCGGCATCCCAGCGCACGCGGCCGAAATTCTTGGCCTGGTCGGGCGCGCCCAGCGAGAGAGGATCGGAGAGGTATGTGCCCTCGTCCGTGTACCCGTCTCCGTAGACCTCCACCTCGGCCACCTTGGGAGGGCTCACGGAGTTGATGTCGACGATCACGACTCGCACGTACCGGGTCCACACCGGCGTAAAGCGCACCTCGGTCCAGTCGAACTTCTCGATATCGTGGATGACGCCCACCTCGGTCCAGCGGACCCGGTCGTCGCTGACCTGCACCGAGTAGCCCCTCAACGAATTCTCCTCCAGCTGGCCGGGATTGCTCCCCCTGGTGATGACGCGGACGCTGCTGACGTTGCGCCTGACCTGCAGATCCACACTGGCCGAGTAGTTGAGAGCAGAGGTGGGCGGGTCCCAGGAGGTGTTCAGCTTGCCGTCCACGACTTCCACACGGTTGCTCGGCTTGTCGAGGGCCAGGTTCTGGCCGCGAATCTGACTGAGAACCAGGCTTCCCTGCCGGGCGCCCACGTCGATCCCCGACGGGAACCCGGAGACGATCTCGATCTCCGGGTCGAGCAGATCCTGGATCCGGGCGCGCTCGACCGCCCCCTGCTGCACGGCCTGCCACGCCGGATCGTCCTCCGGATCGGCCGTCGTCCACTCGAGACCCTGCTGCTCGAAGGAGGTCCAGTACCACCCCTGCACCACCTGGTTCGTGGTCGTCTCGATCCGGTACTCGTCGGTGACCACCGCGGCGATGAGGCCGTTGCCGGCGCCGGCGCCGCGGTTGACGACCTTCACGGCGATGTCATTCCCCGCATTCCCGTCCTGCACCTGGACGGCATAGACCTGCATCCGGGTACCGAGAGAGTCCCCGCCGAGGAGCACGCCGTTGAAGTAGACCTCGTAGCTGTCCACGGCGGCCACGTGGAGCCTGGCCTCGAGAGCGGCGTCGGAAACGAAGTTGGAACGGAAGTAGGTGGTGCTACGCCACGAACTCTGCTCCCAGGTCTGCGCGGTGACCGCAGCCGTGCAGCAGAGCACGATGAGGGAGGTGAAGCGGATAGACATCAGGCGGTTTCCCTTGCCGATAGAAACAAATGGGTGGCCGGCTTGCACCGGCCACCCATTCCGAGTCAGGCTGCTCCCAAACAGGGACGCCCGCTGACCGCTTTTACTTGAGCAGAGTCACGCGCTTGCTCTCGGCAAAACTCCCCGCGACCATCCGCAGGACATAGACCCCGCTGCCAACCTTGACGCCCTGGTAGTCCGTGCCGTCCCAGGTGACGTGGTAGGAGCCGGAGTCCAGCACTTGATCCACCAGCCTGGCCACTTCCTGGCCGGCCACGTTGTGCACGGTCAGTGTCACCGACTCGTTGATCTCGGGAACGGCGATGCGGACGGTCGTCTCGGGGTTGAAGGGGTTCGGGAACGCATCACCCAGTGCGAAAGCGCCGGGCGTGGCCCCACCTTCCAACTCCGTGACGTCCGTGGTCAGGCCGTCGCCCACCTTCGCCCGTGCGATGTCCATGGGGAAGTGTGCCAGGTACGGACCGGCTCCCACGCCGATGTAGAGACCGTCGGCCTCGTTGTCGTTGTCCATCAGCATGGCGATGCCGCCGAGTGAGCCCGGGGGCATGTGGATTCCCACGTTGAGCTTGAACAGACCGAAGCCGTCGGGTCCCATGACCGTGGCCCATTCAGGCGCCTCCCAGCCGCCGATGAGGCTGATACCCCAGCGGGTGGCCAGTATGCTGATCGGAATGTTCGAGGGGATCCCCAGGGCCTCCCTCTCCTCCCTGGTGTAGAAGTCCAGGTAGAAGTCGCCGTTCTGGTTTTTCCAGACCAGGTTGAGGTCCTTGTCGGTCTTGGTCGGACCCGCTCCTTCCCGGCCGAGGTAACTGGTCCCGTAGTAGCCCGTGTCGTCGACGTCGAACCCCGCAACTGCCTTGAAGTTCCTCGGGGCGCCTTCGTCGTTGAAGACCTGGGGGAAGTAGTCCAGGAAGGAGAGGACCTCCACCAGCTCTCCGGTGGCGCGGTCGAATATCTGCACCGCCGGACCCGGCGAACCGTAGGGCTCCACGTGGTCGGCGACGGTGGCGTAGAGCATGCCGTCGTCGGCCACCCAGGGATGGTGGCGGGCGTTGGCCACCATGGTGGTGATGCCGCGGACCTCCATGGCGATGTAGCCGCCGTCGGCGTTCTCCCAGCTCTCGTCCAGCAGCGCCGTGCCCGCCTCGCGATCGATGATCGCCCGGTACAGGCCGCCCGGCGGGTTCTGGAAGCGGATGACGTAGGCCACGCCATCTTCCGACGGGTCCATCTGCAGATAGCCGACATCCTTCCAGTCATTCCCGGTCTCGCCCGGGACCGCGTTGACCCACGGGATGGCGAAGGTCTCGAAGGCCTCGGGGTTGGCGAGCAGGTCGGTGCCCATCTCGCTCACCCTGATGTTCCAGACGCCCTCGATCTGCTGGGGGAACCAGATCTCCGGAGGACTCGCCTGGTCGTTGACCACCGAGTTCTGCCAAGGGGCCATGGTACCGCCCGCGTAGGTGGGCTTGGAGTCGACGTCGATGGCGAACAGGTAGGTCCTGTAGGTGCCGGAGCCGACGGTCGCTCCCGTGTAATCCGTGCCGTCCCAGGTGATGGTGTTCGAGCCCGCGTCGAACCGGTCTCCGGCACTGATGTAGACGAGGGTATCCAGACCGGCGGCGCGGATCAGGCTCTGTTCGATGCCTCCCACCCCGAAAGGCTCTCCGCCGTACTGGGGATTGGCATCGAGGGTGTACACGGCAAGCCAGACCATGGCCGAGGGAACGCCTTCGATGGTGAAGGGGATCTCGACCGCGGAACCGTCAAAGGTGTGGTTCACGTCCTGCGTCGAGAGCTTCAGCACCGTCGGCGCGCCGCCCTTCCAGTGGACGTCAAAGCCCTGCCAGTCGGGGTTGGACTGGCCGAAGTCGTTTGCCGCGGCCGTCCCGAGGAGTCCGGAACACAACAGCAGGATCGCCTTCTTCATGGGATACTCCTTTTCTCCGCCCCGGACTCCCGTCTGGCCCGGTGTGGCGTGAGTTCGTGGCCTGCCTCGTCCTGCCGGGTCTCGGCAGGGCCCAAGAGGCCACAATGATCGGCAACTCAACCCCTTTGGGGGTTCGTCCATTCGTTCACTAGAAGACTGTTACTGCTCTTTCGGATGGAAGTCAAGGAAAAAGCACGGCCCCCCACGCCCCTTCACCCCGGGGAGAGAGGAGCTATTGGTTGCCACTTACGGACCGCTTATGGGCCGCTCTGGGCCTCCTCCTCGCCGGCCTTGATCCTCACGGGGTCGGACCCGACCGAGATGAACCGTGTCCGCGGGTTGAGGGTGAGCTTGTCGTACGGCCCGTAGGGCCGCCAGCGCTTGGCCCCCGGAGTCGTCATCGTCTGGGGCTCGGCGTCGGGCCGTTCCGCGCCGATCATCCGAAGGGCCTCGTCCTCGTCGAAGGGGTCCATCTCTTCGAACCTGTAGCTGACATAGCTCGCCTCCCCCTCCTTAATTACCACGAAGACCCGGACACCCGTGCCAAGCACATCCTGCCACAGCAGATGCCCGAACCTCCCCTCCGAGGCCTGGACCCTCTGCCAGGGGTCTCCCCAGCGCTCGATGAGATCGGCCTCGCTCCTGCCGAGAACCTCATGAACGTCCAGCGGCGGCGGCTCCCGGGAGCAGGACGCCCCGAGAACCAGGACTGAGATGACCAGCGCGGCTCTCATTCGGATCCGATCCTTGTCTCGTGCTCGGTTGAAGCCCGGCACGTCCCGGCCCCGGGCAGGGAGCCGCAAAATAGAGGGGGGGCTTTCCCGGTCAAGCAGCCGAATCCGACGGCTTGCCGATCGGTGGTGATTTCCTCTCCGGCAGGGATGGTGCGTATGCGGCCCTGGATCTGGATGCTCCTCCTCTTGCTGACGGGCGGGTTCCGGGCGCTGGCGTCCGAGCCGGTCCTGGGGCTCCCGCAGGACGTCTCCGGCCGCTCCTTCCTCTACCGGTCGGATCCCTCCTACCTCAACTACGGTTTCGAGGACTACACGCTGCCGGAGTTCACCCGGTTCTCGCGGCGCAACTACTACGGCCCCCTGGGCAACTTCCTGATCCAGGGCTACGACGTGTACGAGTGGCGGGAGACCCGGGCCTCGACGGCCACGGCCTGGCACAAGTCGCTGCGCACCCTCCCCCGCTTCGGGCGTTTCGAGCGCAACCTGGTGGCGCGGGAGTCGCACGCGCGGTGGGCGGCGAGCCTGATCTACGGGGAGGAGATCCGCACGCTGTTCACGCCGCTGACCCTGGCCCTGCCGGGCTACGACGGCATCCGCCTCGACAGCCAGGTGGGCAACACGCGGGTGGCCGTCATCGGACAGCGGTACGTGGGTCACTTCACCGCCGGCCAGTACGGCGAAGGGCCCGTCTGGACCAACTGGGACTTCACCGAGCACATGCGCAGCTCGGCGATGCTCCTCGGGGCCCACGGCGACGTCGAGCTGGGGGCGCTGACCCTGGGGGCGACGGGGGTGAACTTCCACATCTTCGACGCCGAGCAGGAGAGCTTCGTGCTGCGCGGCGGGCTGCAGGCCGAGCAGGTGCTGCCGGTGGGCTACCTGGTGCGGCTCTCCGACGATTCGCCGGAGGACCTGCAGGCCGGCGCCGTGGTCGCGGAGGTGCGTCTGAAGGTCAACGGCGAGGAGCGCCCGGACCTGCGGCCCTTCCTGGCCCGCATCAACGGCCAGAATCCCACCGCGGTGGGATCCACCAGCCGGCTCACGGGCCAGTTCCGGCGGGTGGCCTACCTGGACCGGGGCACGCGCTTCGCAGACGTGCTCTACCTGCGCGATCACCTGCGGGGGGAGGACGTGTCGGACAAGGTCAACCTGGAGGAGTTGCTGCGCTGGGTGGAGGCCCTGCCGGACGTGCCCGGGCTGCGGGCCGACGGCCACGAGCAGATCATCGCCTTCTTCGACGTGAGCCAGGAGCCGTTCATCCGCCAGGTGCAGGTGGAGGCGCTGGTGGGCAACGACTACCGCGTCGAGGTGCTGCCCCTCTACGTCTCGGCCCCGGCGGTGGAGAACTACGAGTTCCACTACCGCGTGGGCGGCAATTCCCTGGCGCCGGGGCAAGGCTACTTCGTGGAAAAGGAGACGCCGGGGGTGACCGCCGCACGCCGCTCCCCGGGCAACGTTCAGGACATGTCGAACCTGGAGTGGGTGCGCCTGGATCTGGGGGAGTGGACGGGCCGGGCCCTGTGGGGTCTCAACGGGGCCTGGGAGTGGGGCGACGCCGAGGTGCGCTGGGAATACGCCCGCAGCGTGGAGTACCGCGAGTTTCCCGACGGCCGGCCGGGGTACCGCGAGGACCGGGAACTCAGGGGCATCCGCCGCTGGAACGGGGCGCGCAGCAGCACCGACGCCGGCGCGTACTACGTGAACGGACGGTGGCGCCGGGGCCGGGTGGAGGTGGGGGGGGAGCTGTTCTCCATCGCCGAGGAGTACGACAGCGGCTTCGTGCAGGACAACGACGACGACGACCGCTATCCCGACAGCGGCCCCGGACACCGCCCCATGAGTGCGGACACGGGCACCCCCTTCGACCCGGACGGGGTGTTCCCGGGCAACGACCGGGACAACGACCGGATTCCGGACACCAACCGCAACGGCAACCGGGTGCCCGATTACCTGGAGGCGTTCCTGCTGTACGACGTGGAGCCGCTGGCCTATGCCTATGGACGGGACGCCAACAACAACGGCATCCCCGACCACCGCGAGGACGACCTGGACTCGGACTACCCCTACGAGGTGGACCAGCGCGGGCACCACGCCTTCGGGACGCTGCATCTGCCCGGCGGGTTTCGCCTCACGGCGGGCCGGCTGCGGGCGGCGGGGATCGCCAGCGGCGCCCGCAACGAGAGCACCTACGGCGTCGCCACCCTTCGCCGCCACAGTCACCGGTGGGGCTCGGTCCGGGCCGAGACCCGCCTCCGGCGGCTCCACGACGACATCGTCGACAACTACGTCGTCTTCGACGAGGTGTGGGGCCGCTATCCCAACCGGGAGCGGACCTATGCCCCCACCACGGTGCTGGATCTGCTTGAGTATCGCGACAGCCTGGACCGGCAGCACTACGTCGAAGCCGACCTCAGCCCCGCCCCCGGACTGCGCCTCGGCGGCAACCTGCGCCATGCGCTCAACGAGCAGCGCGAGGCCACCCTGGCCGATGGCAGCGATCAGGCCGCCGACACGATCACCCGGCTGACGATGGTGGCCCGGGCCGAGTATGTGTGGGAGCTGTCGGAGCGGTGGCGCGTGATCGCCCAGGCCAAGGCGCTGCGGCTGCGCCGGACTCGGGAGAGCCTGGCGGTGGACCTGGCCAACGAGTGGACTTTCGTGCCGATCCTGAAGACCTCATGTCACATCACGCCGCGCACCCACCTGTGGCTCGGCACCCAGGGGCTGCCGGGCCTGCCCCTGCGCAAGGAGGATCTGGCCGACGGCCGCGACAGCTACGAGGAGGTCGTTCGGGTGGTGCAGCTGACGAACTGGTCTCCCTACTTCGGGTACGAAATCGCCACCAACCTGGGGGTGAAGTGGAGCCGGCGCCAATACGGAGATCCCGCACGGGAGAGGGACGATCTCGACATCACCTCCGCCTTCCTGCGCGTCCTCCTGGGATTCGAATAGCAGGACTACAACCCGGGGAAGTAGCTCAGATCCAGGTGCGGGCGCTCCATGTATCGCGTCATGTGAGAGAGGTCCGAGAAGAACAGGTGCTCGTGGTCCTTCCGGAACCGCACCAGCTCGCGCAGGGCCTCCGTCGCTTCGTCGACCCGCTCCTCCGGCACCTGCGCACTGCCATCGTGGATGGCGGTGAAGGCAACCGCCAGCAGGGCGTGTTGCAGACCCACCTGAAGGAACCTGACCCGCTCCGCGAACTCGGGCCGGGGGCTGGTGCCCGCCTCGTGCAGCGCCCGCTCCAGGATGGGGAGGGCGGGATCGAAGACCTCCGGGGGAAAGGCATCGTGGGCCTGGAGAGGATACTTCGCGTAGCGGCGCACCTCCAGGTCCTGGATGAAGTTCAAGGTGTTCTCCACCGCATAGCCCTCCCAGTAGTCGCAGTAGCGCCTGACACTCTCCGCCGCCGGTCCGAAGGCCGAGAAGTACTCGCCGCGAATCGCATCGATCTCCAGTTCGGGATCGCTGTGCAGCCGCAGGTGCATGTAGAGCCGGAGCCCCTGCGCCGCCCACTGCCCGGTGTTCATGTCGAAGTCGGTGCCCTCCATTCCGTTTTCGTAGGCGAACTTGAAGAAGGCCCCGGACTGATGGGTCTCGAAGTGGGGCAGCAAGTAACCGTCGAGAAGGTAGTTGGGCCGGTACCCCATCCTCATGCCGGTCTTCTTCCAGCCGAGCCACTGCTCCTTCATCCACTCGAAGGCCGCCACGGGCATCGGGAAGTAGCGCAGGTGGGGATCCCTCCACTGGACGAATTCGCCGTAGTAGCTCTTGCCGAGGTAGACGTCGTTGACCGGTGCGGTGAACTCGTTCTCGTACAGTGACATGACCAGCATCTGCACGTTCGGATTCCGCCTGGCCGCCTTCTCCCGTATGGCCTGCCAGAAACGGACGTACCGGTCGGAGGTCTGACCGTAGAAGACCTGGGTATCGTGGTCGTCCTCGTACATGAGCCTGGCGAACCAGGGCGGCGGTTCGGGCTGGGGCCCGTCCCATGCCCGGCACGGCTCGCACGTACACCGCCCCGGCCGGTCCACCGGCCTTACCACGAGGCCCCTCTTCCCGTCCCATCGCTCGACGATGAAGTCCTGCAGCTCCTCGTTCGTCACGCACAGCGACACATACGGGTGCGGTCTTCCGGGTTTCGGATTCCCCCGCCTCCCGTCGCGGGTAAGGACGAACCACTCCGGGTGCTTCTCGCCGTACTGGTTCCAGCTGACGGACTTGTGATCCCCCGGGGGGCGCGCATCCAGTCCGCCCAGCCGGTGTCTCCGATAGAGCACCCTCAGGGCCGCGTCGTACTCGCGCGCCACTTCGGGTGAGAATCCGATGCGGGCATCGGCGCTTCCCTCCCCGATGTCATGGCGAGGAATCCTCATGTAGCGGAAGCGGAGGGCCGGTTGTTCCATCCGCCTCACCGCCCGCAGAGCGATCGACCTCGTCCCGGGCACGTAGGTGCCCAGATCTCCGGGCCACAGCCAGCGCACGCCCACGAATTCCTCCAGGAACTCGTAGACGCCGAAGAGGGTGCCCACGTCCGGATTGTCCAGTTCCAGGGGATCGGCGTCGCTCTCCCGCCCGAGGATGTAGAGGTCGTTGCCCACGGAGCGCATGACGAAGGTCTCCCTGGGGAGGCGCTCCACGTCGATCCCCTGGCGGAGAGCGGATTCCGTCTCCCCCACGTAGATGCGGGTATTGACGTCCCGGGGCGTCTCCGATTCCGGGATGACACGGAGGGTGACGCCCGTGGCCAGCCGTACGTGCTCCACCAGCTCTTCCACGGCATAGGCCGCCGTCCTCGTGGGCGCGTCGGCAGTGACCACCACGGCCCTCGGTTCGCCCTCCACCACCAGGGTGACCTGCGCCCCGGCCACCGGGGGCAGGAAGGCCGCGAGAGCCATCACCAGGGCGGTGACGACGCTTCTCCGGCAATGCCTCCTGTCTCTGTTGGAGATCGATCGGGGCACGGTAGTCCTCCTTCCGGCAAGGCGGACGCCACGCTCAGCGGACGCCGACGTATACCACATTTCCGGTCTCCCCGAGGATGGCGTCCACCACCATCCACACGGCGGCGCCCATGAGCTGTCCCGCCACGAACCCGAGGAAGACCGGTTTCATGAAGTGATATCCCCGACTGCCCCAGAACCTGAAGATGATCGCCTTCAGCAGCCAGCCGAGGAATACGGAGAACCAGGCCCGGCCCATGACCCAGCTGTCGCCGATGGGCAGGCCGATGTAGTGCAGGGGCCACCAGGGGAGCCGGTGCTGCAGATGGATGAGCAGTCCCATGACTGCGCCGCCGATGGCGGTGAAGAGCAGGCGCGGCTTGATGGTCTCCCAGCCGATGGGGTTGACCAGCTTGTCCTCGAGGAACCGGTAGGCGATGCTGGGCACGCCGAACTGCCGCAGGTTGATGCCGCCGTACGTGTAGCTCAGGTGCATGGTCATCCAGGTCGCCCCCGCCATGCTGACGACGATGGCCACGAGGATCGCCCAGAACAGGCGCCGCGGATGCCGGCACGCCGGCAGGCCTCCCGCGTGGGCGAGCTTGAGCCCGTTGGCCGTGGAAGCCATGACGGTGGTGCGCATCTCCCCCGCCCACGAATAGCTGAGGCTCAGGCTGGCCAGGCCCTTCCAGCCGATGAGGTCCGTCCCCAGGGTATAGACCGCGAAAGGCTGGGGTACCATGGTGGAGGCCGTGAAGCCCACGCCTCCCTGGGCGATCACCCGGGTGACGGCCACGAAGATCGTGAGGACTGCCAGGAGGAAGACGATGGCGGTCAACGGCGGCATCCCGCTCATCAGCAGCCAGACGAAGTAGTAGGCGGCGCACGCGGTCCAGAGCCAGACGGCGGCCCGGTAGGAGAGAATCTCCTCGGCGTCGGCCGCGTCCCTCCGCCAGCGGACGGCTGCGCCCAGGACGCGCGCCAGGTGCCGGCGGGCCGTCCACAGGATGGCGGCCACCAGCACGATGATCGCCCCCATGCCCTGATGGGACAGGGCGGGAGAGGATGCGGTCAAGGACTCGTGCCGGCCCGGGAGCTCGTAGCCCACGACGTGGAAGACGCCGGTCTGGCACATCCCCAGCACGTGGAAGAACCACACTGAGAAGGCGACGTGCAGGTTGAGGAAGTAGCTGAGGCCGATGATCGCGAAGTTGACGAAGATGCGCAGCCGGACGCTGTTGCGGAACAGCGGGATCGGGTCGAAATAGGTCTCGATCTCCGGGATGAAGAAGTAGTAGTGGTGCAGTCCGCGGAGCATCTGCAATGCGAAGGGGATCGCGAAGCCGGCCCACAGGAGCCGGTTCCTGAAGAGGGGCGGCACCGCGTGATCGTCGGCGCCGCGAAGCATCTCGAGAGGAAGCTGGGTCAGGGGAAAGACGAGGCGCTCCTGCTCCACCCAGGGGCGGCGCAGGATGACCATGGTGCAGACCATGAGGACGAAGACGGCGAGCATGGCGCTGCCCCACGCCAGCATGGGCACGGCCCACTCGCTCCACGGTATCCCCTGACCCGCCGGGAGGCCCTCGTAGAAATAGCGCGCCACGTCGGGGTCCCGCGGAGCCAGCCAGCTCGGAATGAGTGGATGGACGAGATCGACCCAGCCGTTCTCAGGGGTGGCGTAGTAGAAGGGCCGGGTGAGTATGTGGAACAGGTTGGTCACCAGGCCCCAGGTGGGGATCGCGCAGGCCACGACCATCATGGCGAAGACCACGATGAGCTCGACGCTGCTCAGTCCCCAGCCCGTGCGGAGACGCTTCAGGACCGGGTTGATCAGCCCCACGAGCACGAGGAACAGCATCATGGCGCCGGCGGTGATGTAGTCCGAGGTCAGGCCCGCGTTCTGCAGCAGCAGGACGCTGTACGGACAGGCGAGGTTGATCGCCAGGGCCAGCAGCGCCCCGAGGGCGATGGCGCGGAATGTCACATCGTGATGTGGGCCCTCGGACATGTGGGATCAGTCTTCTGCGACCATCCGGGCGGGTATGGGCATCCGATGCGGCCTCGGGTATGGGGCGGGTCAAGGTATTCGGGACAGGCCGCAGCGACAACGGGCGGAAGCCCCCTCCCGGTCCCGGTTTCCTGAGATTCGCTGCCCTCGAAGCCGCGGGGGCTTCAAGTGGAGGTTTTCACCTCTCCCGCGGCCCCCTATCTTGGGACGGCCAGCGGAACAACAGCCCCTCAGCTCCGCGCCAGTATGCGGTGGGAGGCACCATGACCACGATCCGGCTCCTCGCGGCCCTCGGGCTCATCCTGGCGGCCTTGACGCGCACCATGGCACAGACCGGCGACCAACTCATCCAGGAGATCATCCGCACCACCGCCCCGCTGGAGCAGCCGCGTGGCGAGCGCCTTCCCCTCTACCTCTGGCCGGCTCACAACCTGGGCACAGATGACGAGGCCGAGGTGGAGACGTTGCTGCGCCAGCTCGAGGCGCGCGGCATCGCCGCCATCGCCAACTGGCGCACGGACGACGCGGAGGCCCTGGAGCGGGCCCTGCGCCTGGGGGCCTTCCAGAAGCGCCTGGGACTGCCCATCACGGTCAACGCCACCTCCTGCACCTACTCCTTCTTCAACGGCGACGAGGCCACGGCGCACGTGGACAGCGACGGCCGGCCCTTCTTCGATCCCTCCTTCGGCCCCCAGCACATGGGTTGTCCCTTCGCCATCGACTCCCGCACCACCGAGATGCGCCGCCGCATCGCCGAGCCCGTGGCCGCCTATGGCGAGGCCGGCCTCGACATCCACATGATCTTCGCCGACTGGGAGATCGACGGCCCCATCGAGTGGAACGAGGCCTGGGAACACTCGCGCCGCTGCATGCGCTGCCGGGCCCGCATCCCCCGGATTGACGACTTCGACGCCTTCCAGGGGGCCCTCCGCCGGCAGCGCAGCTACCTGCAGCGGCACATGCTCGCCGAGCCCGTGCTGGCGCGGTTCCCCCGCGCCCTGGTGGGCAACTACGCCGTCTATCCCCACAACGGCTACCGGTACTGGTTCGACTACTTCGAGAAGCACACTCCGGGCACGCCCCATCAGGTGGAGGGCGGCGCCCGCTACCGCCAGTGGTACCCCGAGTTCGACGGCACGGGCTACACCTTCGCCATGCCGGTGGTCTACACCTGGCAGGACATCTACGGCTGGTATGACTTCGACGTGCCCGACTACCGGTGGTTCTACAACATGCTGCTCGTGGGCAGCAACGCCGGAGAGTCGACGCCGGCCCACGTCCCGCTGATCACCTTCGTCCATTGGCACACGGTGATCCTCTCCGATCCCCCGCCGGATCACCCCCAGTTCAGTGAGGAGAAGTACCGCGAGCTGCTCTGGCATCTGCTGCTGCGCGGGCACGACGCGCTGTTCATGTGGAGTCCGCGGGATCAGGCCCTCAAGGAGAGCCAGCTCGCCCACCAGGTGTACGCGGAATCCCACGAGTACCGCGATTTCCTCGCCCACGGAACGCCCGTCTCCTTCACCGTCCCGAAGCAACCGGGCCCGGTGGTGTCGGCCCTGCGCCGGGATGACCGCTTGCTGGTGAGGCGCACCGACTTCACCGATACGGACGCCGTGGTGGAACTGGAGGTCGATGGCCGGATCCTCCAGGTGCCGCGGCTCGAAGGAAGCTGTCAGGTCATGACGCTGGACTGAGCGGCCCTCCCGGTCCGTCCGGATCATCTCCCCCTCGGGAGCGTCCCAGGACTCGCAGGGTTGGATGCACAGAGGCGGTGGCTAGGATAGCCCTCGTTCTCCGGCCCCTCGTTGTCGCGCGTCCCGTCCGAAGGCCTGCCACTCGTCCGTCCTCCTCCGCATCTCGAGGAAGGGCTCGTGGTCCCACCCCAGGGCATCGATCCTGGTGTGGCATACGCCGTTGCAGGCCTGGTTGAAACATGTCCCGCCGGCGAGAGCGGGGCGTCTGCCGGATGCGCACCTCGGGAATGGAGATCTCCTGACGCTGCGGCACGACCTCCCCCAGCGTATCCGGCCACAGCCAGCGGACCCCGAGAACCTCCCGCGCGAAGAGGTTTCCCCGCGAAGAGCGTCCCCCCTGAGGGGGAGCCCATCCGGACGGGCATCGTCGCTTACGAACGCCACCGCGCCGGGGAAGGTCCGAAGGCGCACCTCCTCGAGCCCCAGCTCTTCCGGACTGATGCCGAGGTCGCGGGTGCGCTCCGTGTCACCCACGGGGATGAGGGCGGACTCCGACTTCGGGGCGACATCGCTCCCGCAGGAGGGGCAGGCGGGCGCCGCTCATCTTCTCGATCCACGTCCTCAGGGACTCGGCGGCATCCCGGGCTGATGCCGTTGGCTCGTCGGCCACCACCAGGATCGATGCCGGCGGCGGAACCCGGTCCTGTCGTCAGCGGCATCACGGAGAGTGCCAGGATGGAGACTCGATTCAACATGGACGACCTCGCTGATCTCTGCGGCGCGGCCGGAAGAGGTGGTCCTCCCGTGCTCAGAGGAGACCCGGCCAGAGATGCCGGACCAACTGCCCCAGCCCGTAGCTCGCGCCGTTGGCGAGGAAGGAAGCGACTATGGCCCTCGCCAGCGGGATCCGCCCTGCCGCGAGCCAGAAGGTGACGCTCTCGATGCAGGCGATGAGCAACTCGGCGATGGCGACACCGGACCAGAAGATGTGAGGCTGGTCCATGACGAAGAAGATCGCCTGTCGTCCGTACTCCTCCCTGAGGCTCTCCGGCGCCAGCAGGAGGCTGAGGGAGGCCACGTAGAACCTGGGCCAGAGGAACCAGAGCAACGGGTGGGTCATGCACGTGCCCCACGCCCCGGCCGCGGCCGCCCGGCGGACGGTTACCCGGGGATGGGCCCGGTAGCTCCGGGCCATCCAGACGAAGACCGGCACCTCGATGGTCAGCGTGAAGGCGAACGACCTGAGCCAGCTCAGCTGCCGGGGCGACAGGTCGAATGGCAGGAGATCGAGAGGCCCCATGAGAACGCAACTCCACCGGTCGGTCCGGGAGTCGCGGCCAGGCACCGGTGGTCAACGGGCCGCGGATCCCCCGAGCGGTCAACCGCTCACGTAGATCCGTACCTCGAAGCCCTCCATCATGGTGATGATCCCGTCCTCGATCGTCGTCAGGTCGGACGAGACCGGCGTCAACGGGCGCAGGTCCCCGGCATCCAGCCAGTCCAGCCCCTGGATGATGAGGTCCGCGGGGGTACCGTCCTCGTTGATGAGCACGAGCATCGTCCGCTCGCCATGGCGCCGGGCCACGGCGGTCCCGCCGAGCAGCCACGGATAGCGGTTGGGTTCGTTGACGGCCCGCACGCTGTGAATGGTGGCCGATGTCAGGAACGGGTGGAGCTGCGAAAGCTCGGAGACGACAGGCAGGAGGTTTGCCATGAGGGCCTCCCGGTCCCCCTCATACGCTGAGCCCCACCAGAAGATGCCGGTGGCGCCGTAGGCGATGGACTGCCAGGCCATGAAGCGCATCTGCTCCAGGGTCGGCAGGAGGTGCGGACCCTCGCGGTCGGGCAGCGAGCTCCACGAGAAGGCCTGCTGCACGATCCACAAGTCGCACCGCGGCGCCGTCTTGTGGAAGCGGTCGGTGTACAGCCCCATGTACTGCATGGGACGGCGGTCGCTGGCGGGGATCGGGTAGTAGTCGAATCCGACGATGTCCAGGGACGGCGCGCAGCGGGCCAGGGAAGCCTGGCTGCTCTGACAGGCCTCGTTGATCCACAGGCGGCGGCCGGGGTCGTGCTCGCGGATCAGGGCGGCGCCCCGGGTCAGCCCGCGGACCAGCGCGTCCATCCGCGCGATCCTCTCTGCAGCGACCTCCTTGTGGGGACCCCAGAAACGCGGCGGCTGGGCGCGCTCCAGGCGCCAGGCCCACCAGATCGCCTCGTCCGGGGCTTCCCATACCTCCAGCGCCGGGTGGTCCTTGAGGCTGTTGACGAACTCGACGAGCTGGGAGCCGTCGTCATCGTCGGCCAGGATCATGGGGGCGTGGACCGTGGCGGACATCCCCCACTTCCAGTTCTCGTCGAGGTGCTCGCGGTTCCCCGCCTTGACGAGGTTGATGCCCGCCTCCTTCCAGCGGCGCCACTCGTCGTCGTTCCGGGGACGCTCGTACATCCCCAGGGCGAAGAGGGGCTGCCCGTCCCGGGAGACGACCGAACGCCCGGGCCCGCGGGCGTTGTGGTCATCCCCGTAGGCGACGCCCAGCGGTAGAAGGATCGCCGCGGCCCACACCGCGGCGACCGCTCGGGGACAACTATTCTGCGTCAGCATTTCTCACCTCCATGAGTGAAGCCATGACCTATTGCTGCAGGCGGACCAGGATCCCCTCCACGGCCCGGCAGATCTCCCGTACGCGGCCCCAGTCCGGGGACTCGCGGTAGAGCAGGAAGGTGGAGGAGGAGCGCAACTCCTCGAGGAGTGCCTCGGCTTCGGGATCTCCGGTCGCGGCCGCCCGCTCCGCGAGCATGGTGAAGGCGGTGAAGTCCTCGGTGCCGTCGCGCACGGCCTGCCAGCGCCGGTTGCTGGTGAAGTGGACCCCGTCGTCGCCGATGGTGACGTATTCGGGCTCCTCCTCGGGGCGGGTCCTCCACAGGGTCGACCCCATGCGCAGGCTCCAGAAGCCCCAGCCCTCCACCCCCAGGCGGAAGGTCTCCCAACCCGACCCCCGGTAGAACCCCAGCGGGTCGAGTACGATGGCGTTGCCCTCGGCGACGAACCACCAGACCGGGCTCCCCTCCCGCTTCCGCATGGCGGGCATGGCCTCGTCGAAGAGGCGCCTGAGGACCTTCATCGCCGGCTGCCAGACGTGGGTCACCTCGGCCATCCTCTCGACCTGCTCGGCCGTGGTGGTGCCGGCGTAGTTGCTGTAGACCCGCCATCGCGGATCGCTGTCGACGAACCGGCGCGCCTTGTCGATGTAGGTCTGCACCGACCCCTCGCCGGTGAGCCCCGGCTCGTCCTGGGGGTAAACGGACCACCGGTCGGCGCCGATCCCGAGGGAATCCAGCCGCGGGAAGACGGCGTCGGCATAGGTCCCGTAAGCCGCGAGCCACTGATCCTCGGTCGGCTTCATCCCCTTGGGCCAGGAGATGTGGTAGTTCTGGAAGAGCAGGTGCTTCAGGGGACCGACCGTCTCCCACATGCGGTCGAAGGTCGACCAGTCCACCGGCTTGACCAGCCGGGTCCCGGTGCTGTCGACATGGATATAGGGCAGGTTCAGCACCGCCGCGTTGACCCCCGAGCGCTTCAGGTGGACCGCCAGCCGCCGCATCCGTTCGGGGCCCTGGTGCAGGGGGTAGGTCCATGGATGGAAGACGTAGGGCCGCTCCCAGGCGTGCTCCGGCAGGGCCACCTCGGAGACGCGCAGGCGCACCGTCAGCGTATCCCGGTAGGGCGCCGGCTCCAGGGTCGTGAGAGGCCACTTGAGGGTGTATTCCCCGGAGGCCAGCCCGTAGGTGCTCACCTCCAGCCACAGGTCCGCCACCTCCCCGGGAGCCACCGACAGGAGCTTCTCCGGGCCCAGCTCCGGCAACAGCTCCGGCACCCGCTCGTCGGTCTCCGTTCCCAGCACCCGGTAGGCGTGCTTCGACGCCAGGGAGACCACCTGCGAGAACCGGACGACCTCGTCCGCCTCCAGCGCCAGCTCGACGCTGGTGTCGGCCGCGGCGATCGAGCCCGGCTCCAGCCGCACCACCAGGCCCGCCGGCGACGTGTTCAGCACGTGGACGGCCCGGCTCTCGACCTCGTTGCCGTATCCCCACACCTCGACCACGGGAGAGCCGAGGTCGGCCGGCAGCTCGTCGAGCGGGTTGACCAGGTCCCAGGGGTTGGGATCCTCCCAGACGGCCAGGTCCGTGTTGGACCGCTCCGCCGCCTGGCGTCCCCCCAGGGCGGTCAGCCCCGCCGTCCGCCGCGTCGCCTTCAGCAGCAGCCGGACCTGGTCGGCCAGGGCCTCGTGCTCCCGCCAGGTGAAGGACTCCACTCCTTTCGCCCGGGTCTTCAGGACGGCCAGGTCCCCCTGGAGCCCGGCGGCCAGGTGCAGGACGAAGCGCGCCGCCCGGGGATGTCCGCCGGCCAGCGCCGCGGCCACCTTCCGGGCCTGCCCCGCCGCCGACTCGACCTGCCGGATTACCGGCCCGAGCAGATCCTCCTTCACCTCCACCGCCCGGGCCTGGCGGCGCTTCACGACGCCCGCCTCGTCCAGCAGCCGCACCTCCACCTGGTAGCGTCCGAGCTGGCGTACGGGATAGCGCAGCGCCGGCGAATCTCCGGCCCGGAGCGTGTGCACGCGGCTCCAGCGCACCCCGGAAGGGCTGATCACCGAGACCTCCGCATGATCGCCCGGCCCGGTTTCGGCCGCATCGAGATCGAGAAGGTTGTACCCGTAGTGCGGCGGCGGGAAGGACCTCACCAGCACCCCTTCCTCCCCGGCGGGGCGGGCCTCGGCCGGCGCCGGGCGCGCCGGCGGCAGGTCGTCCCCGCCCCACATGTGGCCGGCGGCGATGGCGCCGCCCTCGAAGGGGAACTCCCACGCCGTCAGGTGCCTCTCGCCCGAGACAACCTCCAGGCGGCCGTCGCCGTCCAGATCCGCCACCATCGGCGCGTGGATGCCCCCGTCCTCCTGGGCCACGGCGGCCAGGATCTCCCCCGCGGGATCGACCACGTACAGCCCGGTGCGCCGCTCGTCCGGCGAGTGGCCCCGCACGCCGACCACGACCTCCTGCACCCCGTCGCCGTCGAGGTCGGCCACGGCGGGCGGGAAGAAGATCCCCCGGCCGCCGAGCTGGGTGCCCCAGAGGGTTTCCCCGGAGAGGCTCATGCGCGCCACCAGGGTCGACTTGCCGGTGACGATCAGGTCGTTGAGGCCGTCGCCCTCCAGGTCTCCCGCGATCAACCCCAGGTATCCGTAGTAGCTCGGCTGCGGCTCGACCCAGGCCACGGCGCCCGTCGGCCCATCCAGCCGCACCACCAGGTTGCGCACGCAGTCGAGGAAGTAGACCTCGGTGCGGCCGTCGCCGTCGCCGTCCATGACCAGCGGCCGGTTGCGGCTGAAGACGGCCTCGTGGGCGGACAGGTCGGCCTGCCAGAGCAGCCGGCCCGAGCCCGTCAGGGCCAGGACCCGGGAGTCGCTGCCGTAGACAACCTCTTCCCTGCCGTCGCCGTCCAGGTCCGCCGCCACCGGCGCCGAGGCCAGCTCCCATCCTGCGCTGAACTGCCAGAGCACCCGTCCCTGCCGGTCCAGACAACCCACCCAGCCGGCCTTGGAGGTCACCACGATCTCGGGGCGGCCGTCCCCGTCCACGTCGCCCGCGGTGGGGAACATGCGGAAGTCGATCGGCCCGAACCCCGGCCAGCGCCAGAGCACCTGACCGCCGCCGTCGAGAGCGAAGACCTCCCCGTAGCTGGCCTGGACCACGATCTCGGGAGCCCCCTCGCCGTCCAGGTCGACCACCACCGGCGTCCTGACGCGCTCCCTGGCCCACTCCACCTGCCCGGCCACCTTGGCCAGGCCGATCAGCTGCGTCCGCCACACCTCCCGCCCCTTCGTGTCCAGCCGCACCAGGTCGGTGCCCTCACCGACGAGAATCCCCTCGATGCGCGGCACCGACGGGTAGGGGATCGGCGTGCTCAGGCCCGACGACTCGTAACGCCACTGCTGCTCGGGCGCCGGCCACGGGTCCCCCGCCCGGGCCGGGGCGGCGGCCAGCCCGCAGATCAAGGCCAGAGCCAGGACCGCTGCGCGTGACATCGCTTCTTCTCTTTCTCCCGTCATCGGGCGCCGCGAGAGGGCGCTGCCGCGCCGGGAACCGGTCTCCTAGTCCAGGGCGGCGGCGAGATCATCGACGTTCAGCTTCGGCCGCTCCCAGAAGCTGGTGACCCACAGGAGGTCCGAGAAGAACTGGCCCTGGTGCTGCTTGCGGAAGGCGACCAGGTCGCGCAGGGCCGACTCCGCCTCGGCCCGGTTCGCCTCGGGGACCGTGTCCGGGACCTCCTCCTGGATCTCGAAGAGGGATGTGAGCCTCACGGCCAGCCTGGCGTGCTCCAGGCCGGTCCGGACGAACTCGACGCGCCCGGCGAACTCGGGCGGCACACCCGGGGCCCCGGCTTCGGCCGCCGCCTGCTCCAGCAGCCGCTCGGCGGGCCCGAAGGCCTCCGGCGGGAAGGCGAGGTGCGCCTTGCGTGCATACGAGCGGTAACGCCAGCCGAATTCCCAGAACAACTCGACGAACCGCAACTGGTTGTCGAAGGAGTAGTCCTCCCAGTACTGGAAGTAGCGGTCCATGGTGCCGGCTGCGGGGCCGAAGGCCGAGCAGTACTCGGCGCGGATGGCGTCCACCTCCAGGGTGGGATCGCTCAGGAGGCGCATGTGCATGTAGAGCCGCAGGCCGTGGACCCCCCACTGCCCGGTGAGGGAGTCGAAGCTGCCCCCCTCCATGCCGTTCTCGTAGGCGAACTTGAAGAACTCCCCGGACTGGCGCGTGTCGAAGTGGGGCAGCACGTAGCCGTCGTGCAGGTAGTTGGGCCGGTAGCCCATGCGGACCCCCGTCTTGCGCCAGCCCAGCCACTGGGCCTTCACCCACTCGTAGGCCTCGGGGTGCATGGGGAAGTAGCGGAGGTGCGGGTCCTGCCACTGGACGAACTCGCCGTAGAGGCTCTTGCCGAGGTGGATGTCGAAGAGAGGCGCCGGGAACTCGTTCTCGTAGATGAAGGAGACCGAGACCATGGCGTGGGGATTCCGCTTGCGGGCCTTCTCGTGGATCGTCTTCCAGAACCGGGCGTAGCGGTCCGAGGTCACCCCCGAGAACTCCTCCTGGGCCCGGCGGTCCGTGGCGTAGACCCGCTCGGCGAACCACGGCGGCTCCTCCGGCTGGGGCGCGTCCCAGGCCTGGCAGACGTCACAGGTGCAGCGGCCCGGACGGTCCACGGGACCGAGGAGGAGCCAGCTCTCGCCGTCCCACTGGCTGACCACGAAGTCCTGCAGCTCCTCGTTGGAGACGCACATGGCCACGTGGGCGTAACTGGTGTCCGGATCGCCGCGCACGCCGTCCCGCCGCAGCTGGAACCAGTCCGGGTGCTCGCGTCCGTAGCGCTGCCACCAGCCGCTGAAGGCGTGGCCCGACGGCGGCTTGGCGTCCATGCCGCCGAGCCGGTGCCGGCGCAAGAGCACCTGCACGGCCTTGCCGTACTCCACGGCGACATCGCGGCTGAAGCCGAGCTTCTCGTCCCCGGGATCCAGGGGCGCCCCCCCGAGGGCGACGGAGCGGATCGCGCCCCAGGAGAAGTGCCGGAATCTCAGGGCCGGCGCCGCCGTCTCGTCAATGGCGGAAAGGCGAACGATGTCGGTCCCGGGGACATAGGTGCCGAGCTCGCCGGGCCAGAGCCAGCGCACGCCGAGCACCTCCTCGAGGATCTCGTACACGCCGAAGAGGGGTCCCACGTCGGGATTGTGCTCGGAGAAGGGGTCGCCGCCGGACTCCCGGCCGCCGATGAACAGGTCGTTCCCCACGGAGCGGAGGACGTAGGTCTCCCGCGGCAGGCTCTCCGGATCGAGGCCGAAGGTGCGGCCCGTCTCGGTGTCCCCCACGTACACACGGCTGTGCACGTCTTCCGGGGCTTCGGACTCGGGAACGGTCCGCAGCGACACGCCCGTCGCCAGGGCGATATGCCGGACCAGTTCCGCCGCCGCGTAGGTCGCCGTCGGCGTCGGCTCGTCCGCGGTGACCACTACCGCCCGGGCCCTGCCGTCCTCGACGATGAGGACCTGCGCCTCTCCGGGGAGGGGCGGCAGGATCGCCGCGGCAACGGCGATCATCGCCGGGATTCGGGGACCGCGCATGGCTCTGAAGGAGGGGCGAGGCGACCACGTCCTGCAGGCGCCCGGGTGGTCGGAGGGGCCTGAGAAACCCCTGGGGTACTGCCGGCGGGGGTGGCGATCGAACATGGGGGGCTCCCTGTTCGGGGATGGTGGATCACCCGCCCGTGGGGAGACGTGCGCCGCGCATTCTACGGCAATCCCCCGGCATCCACAACTACCGGAGGGGCCGGGACTTCCACCCCCCCTGCGCCAGGAGCGCCGGAATCCCGGCAGGATCCCCGCTCGAGGCGATTCCCGTCGGCCCTGCCGACGACAGTGACGAGGAAGGGCCCGGATGCGGGCGGACCAACGCCCGTGACGGGTACGTGTCTTGAGGTTTCCGAGATTCCTGGGAACGGCCCCGCCGCCCGGGGCACCGCCGAACGACGGGCACGGAGCCCCGCGGCATCCCTCGGTCCGCGCGGCTCGCCGCTCTGGGACTCGAGCGGCTTCCCGGCGTCAGTCGCGCATGCCCTGGCGCAGGATCAGCAACCTCACCAGGTGCATGAGGGCGGTGGCCGTGGCCGCCACGTAGGTGAGGGCGGCGGCGTTGAGCACGCGCCGGGCGTCCCTGGCCTCGTCGGCGCGCAGGTAGCGGCCGTCCACCAGCTGGGCCATGGCGCGGGAACTGGCGTTGAACTCCACCGGCAGGGTGATCAGCTGGAAGGCGACGACGCCGGCGTAGAGCAGGATGCCGATGTCGACCATGCCCGGTGACTGGAAGAAGAAACCGATGAGGAACAGGGGGAAGGCCGCCCAGGAGCCGATGTTGGCCACCGGCAGGAAGCTGTGGCGCAGGTTCAGAGCAAAGTAGCCGGTGGCGTGCTGGATGGCGTGGCCCACCTCGTGGGCGGCCACCGCCAGGCCGGCGAGGTGGCGGCCGTGGTAGATGCCCGAGGAGAGGCGCACGACTTTCTCCCGGGGATCGTAATGGTCGGAGAGGGTGCCGCCCGTCTCCTCGACGGCGACGTCGACGATGCCCTGCTCGCGCAGCAGGCGCCGGGCCGTCTCGGCGCCGGTGATGCCGGCGGCGGACCCGACCTGGCTGTACTTGGAGTAGGCGCTGCGCACCTTGGACTGGGCGTACAGGGCCAGGACGATGCAGGGGATCAGCAGGATCATGGTGGAATCGAAGAAGAAGAAGGGCACCTCGAAACCTCCTTTGAAGTCGGTTGCCTGCGGGGTTCGGCCGGACTCGCCGGCACTCCTGCTCTGGAATATATGAACCCGGACGTTGCGCGCCGGTCCCGCGCAACCGCGGACGCTCAGCCGCGGGAACCTCCCCCTTCCCGAGCCCCCACAGGAGGGGTCAGGTGGACGCCTCCGTCCATCGCGGCGACGGTTCCTCGGTGGCGATCCGCACCTGCCTCTCGATGGACCCGCCGCCGTTCGGCTCGCCCTCATGGGCCAGGTTCACCGGCAGCCGCAGGGTCGGAGGCACGGCGACGCCGGCGGAGACGATCATCTGGAAGGCTGCCTCGACGCTCAACCCGGTGGGCTCGATCTCGTTGCGCGGCACGATGAGCATGAACCCGGTGGTCGGGTTGGGCGCCGTGGGCACGAAGATGCTGTGCGCCGGCGGCCGCCCGTCCTCGAAGGGCACATCGCCGGCGAGGAACCCGAGGGTCCACAGCCCCTTCCGGGGGTACTCGAAGAGGACGACCTGCTTGAACCCCGCCTTGTCGGGAGAGGTCATCGTCTCCATCAGCTTGCGCACCGGGCTGTAGATGGTGCGCACCAGGGGCAGCCGCTCGATCGCCTCGCGCGCGTCGTGCAGCAGGCGGCGGGTGAGCACGTGGGTGGTCACCGTGCCCACGACCCAGAGGATGAGGATGGTGAGCAGGAACCCGATGCCCCGGTAGTACCAGTCGGGATCGCCGGCGATGGCGGCGAAGGGGCGGATCAGGGGACGGGAGAACCGGTCGGCCCAGTTGAACAGGGTCCACAAGACCCAGCCGGTGATCCACAGAGGGGCGATGACGGTGATGCCCGCCATCAGGGTGTTGCGCAGCCGGTGCAGGCGGTTGGACCTGACCGGACCTGGTCTCTTCATATCCACGACGATTACCGGAGGGGAGGCTTCATCGCCTCGGGGTCGGGCGGCACGGGCGAACCTACCCAGGCCCCGAAATGGTGTCAAGACAGGTCGATGGCCGGATTCCCTCTCCTTTGACACCCTGAAACCCCTCCTCTACCATCGCCTGACAATGACCCCCGCCTCCGAACCGGCCGTCCTCCTGCTGAGCGGCGGCATGGACTCCACGACCCTGCTGTGGCATCTGCGCACCGAGCGTCCGGACCACCCGGTGCACACCCTCTCCATCGACTACGGGCAGCGTCACCGGATCGAGCTCGAGTCGGCGGCCGCCCTGTCGGCCCGCGCCGGCGCCGCCTCGCACCAGGTCCTGCCCCTCGATCCGGGAGCCTTCGGCGGCAGCCCCCTCACGGATGACTCCCTCGACGTTCCCGCCGCCTCGGAGGACCGCCAGATCGACACGGTGGTTCCCTTCCGCAACCTGCTGTTCGTCACCCTCGCCGCCGCCTGCGCCGAGGGCCTGGGGGCCGCCGACATCTACATCGCCCCGGTGCGCGACGACCACGAGGCCTACCGCGACTGCCGGCGGGAGTTCTACGACAGCCTGGAACAGACGCTGAGGCTCGGCGCCGCACGCGACACGGCCTTCCGCATCCACACGCCTTTCGTGGAGCGCACCAAGGTGGAAGTCGTGGCCCTCGGCATGAGGCTGGGGGTGCCCTGGGAGTTGACCCACACCTGCTACACGGGGCGGCGCCCGGCCTGCGGCCGCTGCGACGCCTGCAGCGAGCGGCTGGCCGCCTTCGCCGCCAACGGCGCCGTCGATCCCCTGCCCTGCGAGTTGGAGCGGACTGGAGGCGCGGCCCCCCGGGAAAGGCGGGGTCAGTCCACCGGCGCGAGGGTGCCGTCGCCGAGGCGGTAGCGCTTCCCGGTGCGGGGGCAGCGGAAGCCGTCGGAGCCAACGCCCTGCAGCGGGTGGCCCTCCTCGCTGACCCACCCGGACTGGCGCCCGGGCACTCCGTAGACGACGGCGTGCGCCGGCACGTCGCGGGTGACCACCGATCCGGCGCCTACGAGTGCGTACTCCCCGACCGTCACGCCGCAGAGCACGGTGCTGTTGGCGCCGAGGGTGGCGCCCCTCTTCACCAGGATGGGCTGGAACTCGTGCTTGCGCTCGATGAAGGCGCGGGGATTCACTACATTGGTGAAGACCATGGAGGGGCCGCAGAACACGTCGGACTCCAGGGTCACCCCTTTGTATACCGACACGTTGTTCTGCACCTTGCAGCGGTCGCCGATGACGACATCCCGGTCGACATAGACGTTCTGGCCGAGGATGCAGGACCGCCCGATTCGGGCCCCCGGCATGACATGGGTGAAATGCCAGATACGGGTGTCCTCGCCGATCTCGACGGGCTCGTCGACGACGGCGGTTTCGTGTATGAAGGGTTTGGATCCCATGGATGAGGCCGTTGTTCCGCGGCGGCTGCAATATACGGGCGCCCGCCGGCAGCGGCTACGCGCATCGACAGCACACCCCGGGAGGAGGTAGACCCAGCATGAAGCTCACCACTTTCGCCGTCGACAAGCAGGAGCGCCTCGGCGCCGTCGCCTGCGGCGACCGGATCGTCATCGACCTGGCCGCCGCCGAACGCAGCGCCGCCCGCCGCGAGAAGCGCAAGTCCAGTGCCTTCTACGGCGACATGATCTCCTTTCTGCAGGCTGGCGCCAAGGGCATGGCCGCCGCCCGCAGGCTCGTGAAGGCGGTGTCGGAGAAACTCGGCGACGAGCCCAAGGCCGACGGCCGCAGCACCCACCTCCTGGGCCGCGTCAAGCTGCGCGCCCCGGTGCCGAACCCCGCCAAGCTGTTCTGCCTGGCCGGCAACTACCAGGACCACATCGAGGAGGGCGGCGGCCGCATGGCGGCCCAGGACAAGGAGACGCCGCGGGTCTTCATGAAGCCGCCCACCACGACCGTCGTCGGCCCCGGGGACCGCATCCTCATTCCGCCGGTGGCCCGCGCCATCGACTGGGAGGGGGAGCTGGCCGTGGTCATGGGCCGCCGGGGCAAGGCCGTCAAGTCCGCCGACGCCCTCCGCTACGTGGCCGGGTACACCATCATGAACGACGTATCCGAGCGCCAGCTGGTGATCAAGGAGCGCTCCGCCAGCCGGCCCAAGGACGAGTGGTTCGACTGGCTCAACGGCAAGTGGCTGGACACGGCGGCGCCCCAGGGGCCGTGGCTGGTCACCACCGACGAGATCCGCAATCCCCAGGACCTCGATATCAGCACCTACGTGAACGGCGAGCGCAAGCAGCACAACAACACCGGCCAGATGCTCTACTACGTGGCCGACATCATCGAGTACATCTCGGCGATCATCACCCTGGAGCCGGGGGACATCATCAGCACCGGCACGATCTCCGGTGTCGGCGCCACCACCGACACCTTCCTCCAGCCGGGGGACCGGGTCGAGATCGAGATCTCGAAGATCGGCGTGCTGAAGAACAACGTGGCCGCCAGCAGGAAGTGAGCGGCGACCCATCGGCCTCGACGGGCCCGGCTCCCGTGGGACTGTGGAGCCGGGCCTTCGTCGTTCTCTGCGGCCTCTCCTTCCTCGGCGGCTTCGCCACCGCCCCGTACCACTCCCTGCTGCCGGTCTACGTCGACGCCGACCTCGGACGCCTGGCCCTGTTCACCGGGTACCTGCGCGCCGTCGCCCTCGCCCTGGGCGGCATCTTCGCCATCGTCGCGGGCCGTCTCTGCGACCTGCTGGGCCTCAAGGTCACCCTCCTCCTCGGCCTCGCCGGCAGCGCCGTGACGGGCCTCGTCTTCCACACCGGCGACGTCCTCCTCCTGACCCTGCTCACCCTCGTGGCGGGGGCCGCCGGCGGCCCCCTGAGCACCTCGGGCCAGAGCTACCTCATCGCCGCCGCCGGCCCGGCGCGCCTGGGTCTGGGCGGCGCCCTCTACTTCCTCAGCAGCACCCTGGGGCAGTCCGCCGGCAACCTCGCCACGGGACTGGTCAAGGAGGACTGGAGCTTCGGCCAGATCGGCACGGCCATGGCCCTGCTCTCGGCGGCGGTGGTCCTGGCGGGGATGCTGCTGCTGCCGTCCACCCCCGTTCGTGAGTCCCGGCGGACGGCTCCCCGGCTGGCCCTGTGGTCGTCGTACCGGCCCCTGCTGGCGCAGCGGAACGTGCACCTCCTCGTCGGACTGCGGCTGACGATCACCGGCTTCTGGGGCATGGCCAGCCTGGCCCTGCCCCTGCTCGTGTACCGCGCCAGCGGCTCGGCGGCGACGGCCGCCTTCTACGGGTCCGTGAGCCTCGCCGTGGCCGCTGCCGGGCAGTTGCTCACCGGCCTGCTGCGGGACCGCTTCGGCCGCACCCGGCCCCTGGTCCTGTCCGCCGCCGGCATCGTCGCCAGCGCCGTGGGCCTGGTCTTCAGCACCGGGTCGGTGACGGGTCTGTTCCTCCTCGGCACGGCCCTGTCGACGACGGCCTGGGCGGTCTCGGTCCTGGTGCCCGGCCTCATCGACGAGGTGGCCGCCGCCGGGGAGCGGAACCGCCTCGTCGGCCTGGGCCACATGGTCTGGAGCGGCGCCATGGTCACCGGCAGTGTCGCCGGGGGCTGGCTGGTGGAGGTCGGGCCGCATCTCCCCTTCGCCGTCGGCGCCGTCTCCTCGACGGTGGGAGCCTTGTGTCTGTGGCGTCTCTGCGTCCGCCTCGACTCTCTCCGGGCGGCGGGGTAGCGGAGCATGCAACGGCTCAGGCTGCTGCTGGCCTCGGTGGCCCATTTCTGCGTCGACTCGTACGCCACCATGCTGGCGCCCCTGCTGCCGCTGGTGATGACCCGTCTCGGCCTCGGCATCGCCGGCGCCGGGTTCCTCGGCACCCTGGTCACCCTGTGCAGCATCACCCAGCCCCTGCTCGGCCTGTGGGGCGACCGCATGCAGCGCCGCCGGCTGGTCCTCGGGGGGATGGCCATGACCGCGGTCTTCACCCCCCTCATGGGCATCGCGCCGAGCTACTGGGTCCTCGTGGGGATCCTCTGGCTCGGCGGCCTCGGGGTCGCCGCCTTCCACCCCCAGGCGTTCTCGCTGGCCGGCGAGCTGTGCGGGCCCCGGCGCGGCTTCGGCCTGGCCCTGTTCATCTTCGGCGGCACCCTCGGCCTCGGGGTGACGCCTCTATGGGTGCGGCCCTTCGCCGAGGCCGCGGGGCTGGAGTGGCTGCCCCTGGTGGGCGTGCCCGGGTTGCTCGTGCTGATCCTGGTCTGGCGGTTCCTGCCCCTCGACAACCCCCAGGCCGCCGCCCGCGAGGCCGGCGGCACGGCCCCCGCCGGCGACGGCGTCCGCAGGGGCCTGATCCTGATCACCGTCGTCGTCATCCTGCGCTCGGTCACCGGCCTCTGCTTCGGGATCTTCCTGGCCGTCCTCGCCGGAGAGCGGGGCCTGTCGCCGGAGCAGGGCGACCGCTGGCTGGCGATCTACAACATCTCCGGCGTTGTCGGCGCCCTGCTCTTCGGCTACCTCTCCGACCGCCTCGGCAAGCGCCCCCTGGTCTGCTTCTCCCTCCTGGCGGCCAGCCCGGCCCTCTTTTTCTTCCTGCAGGCCGAGGGCTTCACCGCCTACCTGCTGCTGGGCGTGGGCGGCGGCTTCCTGCTGGCCTCCAACTCGATCCTCGTCGCCCTGGCCCAGGAGCTGGCCCCCGGACGCTCGGGGCTCGCCTCCAGCCTCCCCCTCGGCTTCAGTTGGGGCGTCGCCAGCCTCGCCCTGGGACCGACCGGGTACATCGCCGACCGCGTCGGACTCTCCCTGACCCTCGAGTGGCTCGCCCTGCTGCCCCTGGTGACCGCCGTGGCCGCCCTCTTTCTTCCGGACCCCTCGCGGCAGAGGTGACGTCCGCGAACCCCAGCGAAGGAGACCGCCCTTGTACGAACTCTGGAAACCGATCTACACGGCGCTGGCCGCCGATGTCATGGACGCCCTCGGGTACCGGGAGCAGGCCCTCGACCACGGCGTCCGCCCCGCCCATCCCGCCAGCTCCTTCGCCGGCCCGGCGGTCACCATCGACGCCCACCGCCGCGAGGAGCCCCACGACGATCCCTACGGACACATCTTCGAAGCCTACGACCGCGTCCGCCCCGGGGACGTGATCCTGGTGGCCACCAACGGCGAGGTGCGCTCCGGCCTGTGGGGGGAGTTGCTGGCGACGGCCGCCGCCGCCCGCGGCGTCAACGCCGTGGTCACCGACGGTCTGGTGCGCGACGTCCGCCAGATGAACGACATGGGCTTCCACTGCTTCTGCCGCGGCTTCTCGCCCCTCGACTCGGCGGGGCGGATCCTGCCCACCGGGGTGCAGGTGCCGGTCACCTGCGGCGGCGTCCGCGTCGAGCCCGGGGACTTCGTCCTCGCCGACTACGAGGGGGTGGTCGTCATCCCGGCGGCGATCCGCGAGCAGGTGCGGACCCGGTGCCTGGAGAAGCTGGAGGGGGAGAACCGCGTGCGCGACGAGCTCGCCTCGGGGCGCTCGCCGCGGGAGGTCTTCGACGAGTACGGGATCCTCTGAAGCCGGCGATGCCGCCAGCCGCGGTAACTCAGCTCGCCGCCGCCAGGGCCGCCTCGAAATCGGCCCACAGGTCCTCGGCCGCCTCGATACCCACGGCGACGCGCACGAGGCCGTCGCCGATGCCGAGGGCGCGCCGCCGCTCCGGACTCTGGCCGGCGTGGGAGCTCACCGCGGGCCGGCTCACCAGGGTCTCCACCCCACCGAGGCTGGGGGCGTCCACGGCCAGTTCCAGACGGTCGATGAGCCCTTGGGCGGCCCCGGCGCCCCCGAGATCGAAGCTGAGCACACCCCCGCAGCCGGCGAACCACCGGCGGGCGCGCTCGTGTCCGGGGTGGCCGGCCAGCCCCGGGTAGTGGACGGCGGCCACGGCGGGGTGCGCCTCCAGCCGCTGCGCCAGGAACAGGGCGTTGCGGTTCTGCTGCTCCACGCGCAGGGCCAGGGTCTTGAGCCCCCGCTGCAGCAGGAAGCAGGCGTGCGGATCGAGCACCCCGCCGAGGTGGTTCATCTTGTGCGTCACCCGGCGGACCCGCTCCGCCGTGGAGACGACGGCGCCGGCGACGATGTCGGAGTGGCCGTTGAGGTACTTCGTGGCGCTGTGCAGCTCGACGTCGAAACCAGCCTCCAGAGACCGGTAGTTCACCGGCGTGGCGAAGGTGTTGTCGATGACGGAGACGATCCCCCGCTCCCGGCAGAAGGCGGTCACCGCCTCCAGGTCGGCGACCTCCAGGAGGGGGTTGGTCAGGCTCTCCACCAGGAAGGCGCGGGTCTCCGGACGGACGAGGTTCGCCCATTCCACCGGGTCGTCACCGCCGACGAAGTCGACGTCGATGCCCAGGGCCGGCGCGTCTTCCGTGAGAAAGCTGAGGGTGCCGCCGTAGAGGCAGTCCTGGGCCAGCAGGTGGGGCCGCTCCCGCCCCGGCTCCGCCTCCAGCAGGGTCAGCAGGGTCGTGGTGATCGCCGCCATGCCGGAGCCCGCCACCACCGCCGCCTCGCCGCCGCAGATCCCGGCCAGCCGCGCCGCCAGGTCCCGGTGGTTGGGCGAGTTGCTCAGCCGCAGGTAACGGATGTCGTCGTACGAGGCGGTCTCCTCCGCCTCCCAGGTGGCGCTCTGGAAGACGGGCTGCACCACCGACCCCTCGATCCGGTCGAGGCCGCCGTGGATCAGGCGGGTGCGCAGGTCGCGGCGGCGGCTCACAGGACGTTGTCGCGCAGCAGCCGCTCGTAGACGGCGACGAAGTCGCCGCGGCCGTTGGAGCGGTTGTAGAAGAAGCAGAACGGGTTCGGGTTGAGTTCCAGGATCCACCAGGCGCCGGCGTCGTCGCGGATCAGGTCGATGGCGTAGAAGCCGAGATCGATGACGCCGGCCACCTCCCCGGCCAGCCGCCGCAGCGGCGCCAGCACCTCCTCGCCGGTGACTCGCTCGGCGCGGCCGCCCGGGTGGTGCAGAGGGTTGAGATCCTCCGCCCCCGACTCGTCGCTGGCCTTGGCGTAGGCCAGCAGCAGCTCCCCCCGGGTGGCCACGGCCCGGTACTCCCGGCCGCTGACGAAGGACTGCACGAGGACGAGGTTGTCGAGGGGGCCGGCGTTCTCGAAGAGCGACTGCAGCCTCCGGGCCACGCCCTGGGCGTCCGTCTCCAGGTAGACCCCCTGGGAGCCGGAGCCCCGGGCCTTCTTGACGAGCACCGGCCAGCCCATCTCCGCGTTGACGGCGGCGGCCATCTCCTCCACGGTCCGGTGCCGCTTGTAGCGGTTGAAGCGGTCGTCGGCGTAGGGGTTGAAGAGCTGCATCGTGAAGGGCACGGGCAGGCCGGCGGCGGCGAAGAGCTCGTGCTGGTAGCCCTTGTCCTCGGCCACGCGCGCCGCCGCGTAGTCGTTGAAGGGGTGCTTGTTGCGCACGAACAGGAAGGGACGGCGGCCGCCGTCGAGGCGCACCACGTTGCCGTCCCCCGAGACCGGCCGCGTCCGCAGGCCGAGGCCCTCGCAGGCGAGGGCGAGGCACTCGAGGCTCTCCGCCGCCGCTTCCTCGCCGATACCCTCCGCCTGAAGGGGCAGGTCGAAGTACTCCCGCCCCCGGGCCGCCAGGTGCAGGGACCCGGTGACGCAGATGCGGCCGGACTCGCCCGCTTCGGCCAAGGCTCTCTCGAAGGCCTTCCGGCAACTGGGCTCGATCCCGGCCGTCACCCCCGGCGCCGCTGCGGCCGCACAGGCGGCCAGATCCTCCACCGGCATCGCCTTCGCGTGTCCGGACTCGGTGAGCAGGAACCGAGCCGCCACCGGCTTCAGCTCTTCGAGGACCTCGTCGGCCGGGTGGTCCTCGTTGACGCCCAGGACGAAGATCCAGTCCCTGCCGGCGCGGGCGAGGTCGGCGGCCAGGGCCGCGGCCGCGGCCGGGTTGTGGGCGCCGTCGAGGAGCACGCGCGGGTGCTCGCGGGCCATCTCGAAGCGGCCCGGCCACTGGTGGGAAGCCAGCACCCGGCGGGCGCGCTCCGGTTCGAGGTCGGGGCATACCCGGGCGGCGGCGGCCACCGCGAGGCGGGCGTTGTCCACCCAGCTCCCGGGTCTCGTGTCGGAGGCCTCGGGCGCCGCCAGGTAGGGGACGGGCTCGCCCTCCCCTTCGAGGCGGAACCCACCGTCGCCGCAGACGATCAGGGGAATGGCCTTCTCACGGGCCCGGCGGCGGACGAGGTCGAGGACTTCGGGGTCCTGTGCGGCCGTGGTGAACAGGGGCCGGCCGGGACGCGCCACGGGCAGCTTCTCGCCGGCGATGGAGACCAGGTCGTGTCCGAGAACGGCGCAGTGGTCGAGGGCGACCGGGGTCAGGATGGCGAGGTCGTGGTCCCAGGCGTTGGTGGCGTCGTGGCGCCCGCCGAGGCCGACCTCGAAGACCGCCGCCTCCACCCCCTCGGAAGCGAAGAGGTGGGCGGCGAGAGCGGTGAGGGCCTCGAAGCGGGAGAACGGCCCGAGTCCCTCGGCCTCGAAGCCGCGGGTGGCGTCGTGGACGAAGGTGACCGCCTCGGCCCAGCGGTCCTTGTCGAGGAGGCCGCCGTCGACCTGGATGCGCTCGCGCTGGCTGTGCAGATGGGGGGAGGTGTAGAGCCCGGTGCGGCGGCCGGAGGCCTGGAGCAGCGCCGCCAGCAGGCTGGCCACCGTGCCCTTGCCGTTGGTGCCGGCGACGATGACGCTGCCGAAGCGCTGCTGCGGATCGCCGCAGCGCCGCAACAGGGCGCGCACCCGGGGCAGGTAGTGCTCCAGGGGCCCCTCGGGCGGCCGTCCCCGCTCCCAGTCGGGCAGGGTGTCGAGAAATCGCTTTGACCTGGAGTAGTCCACGACTCCCGATCCCGTGCCCGGCCGGCGGCGCCGCGAGGGCGGTCAGCCGCCGCGGGTGTGCATCTCGCGGTGAGGGTCCTGGCGCAGCTCGTCGATCTGGTAGAGGGCGCCCCGCACCGGCGCGCGGACACGCTCCTCGGCGCCGCGGTCCCGCCGCCGGGACCAGCCCTCGGCGATCCGTTGCGATAGCTCGCCGGCCGGGACCCCGCGGCGCACCGGCTCGCGCAGGTCGATGCCGTCGCGGGCGTAGAGGCACAGGTACCAGAGCCCGTCCGCCGTCAGCCGGCTGCGGTCGCAGCTGCCGCAGAAGGGGCTCGTCGTCGACGAGATGATACCGAAACGCTCGCCCCCGGGAAGGCGGAAGCTCTCCGCCGGGGCGTTGCCCCGCCCCCCCTCGGCCGAGGCCGGTCCGTAGTGGCCCTGCAGGCGGTCCAGGATCTCCTCGCGGGAGTAGACCCGCTCCGGCTGCCAGAGGGTGGCGCCGCCCACGTCCATGTACTCGATGAAGCGGACCTCGGCGCCCAGGCGGCTGCCGAAGCCGACCAGGTCGACGATCTCGTCGTCGTTGAAGTCGCGCATGACCACGGTGTTGATCTTCAGCGACTCGAAGCCGGCGGCGGCGGAGGCCTCGATGCCGGCGATCACGTCGTCGAGGGCGGCCCTCCGCGTCAGGGTCTCGAAGCGCGCCGGCTTGAGGGAGTCGAGGCTGACCGTGACCCGGCGCAGCCCGGCCTCGCGCAGGGCCCGCGCGTGGCGGGCCAGCTGCGTGGCGTTGGTGGTGAGGGCGATGTCGTCCAGACCGCGCTCGTCGAGGCCAGCGATCAGGTCGGGGAGGCGGGCCCGCAGCAGCGGCTCGCCGCCGGTCAGGCGGACCCGCCGCACGCCGTTGGCGGCGAAGGCGTCCACCAGGACCAGGATCTCGTCGAAGGTCAGGATGTCCGCCTTGGGCAGCCAGGTGTACTCGTCCTCGGGCATGCAGTAGGCGCAGCGCAGGTCGCAGCGGTCGATGACCGAGATCCGCAGCGACTGCAGGGGCCGGCCGTAGACGTCGGCCGCGGCCTCGCGCACGGTGCCGGGAAGGCTGGGAGAGGGGGCGGTCACAAGGTTGCAGAACATACGGGCGAGGCCTGCGGTCCGCAATCGGCGGAAGGTTGGAAGTCCAAGCCCATCAGTCAGTTACGATCGCTCGGCAGAAGCCCGCCGCCTTGCTCCGCAGCCGTCTCCGGGGTAACTTGGCCCCCATGCCGAGCCCGGAGACCGAAGGCCTGCAGCGCCAGCTGTCGGACCGCGGATACATCGCCGGCGCCGACATCTGCCTGTCCCTGCACCTGGCGCGGGAGCTGCGCAAGCCGCTGCTGGTGGAGGGGCCCGCCGGCGTCGGCAAGACCGAGATCGCCAAGGTCCTGGCCGACCTCCTCGGCACCGATCTGATCCGCCTCCAGTGCTACGAGGGCCTCGACACCAGCACCGCCCTCTACGAGTGGAACTACCAGCGCCAGCTGCTGCAGATCCGCATGGAGGAGCAGGGCGAGCGCTCCCTCGAGCAGCGCGAGGCCCACATCTTCTCCGAGCCCTTCCTGCTCAAGCGGCCCCTGCTGCAGGCGATCACCCACCACCGGGCGCCGGTGCTCCTCATCGACGAGCTCGACCGCGCCGACGAGGAGTTCGAGAGCTTCCTCCTCGAGCTGCTCTCGGACTGGCAGATCACGATCCCGGAGCTGGGGACGATCCGGGCCACGCACGTGCCCCACGTGGTGGTCACGGGCAACCGCACCCGCGAGCTCTCCGACGCCCTGCGCCGGCGCTGCTTCTACCTGTGGATCGACTATCCCGACTTCGACAAGGAGCTGGCCATCGTCGGCGCCCGCGTCGACGGCATCGACGCCGACCTGGCGGCGCAGATCTGCCGCTTCATGGCCGGCGCCCGCCGCCAGCAGCTGGAGAAGCCCCCCGGCGTGGCCGAGACCCTCGACTGGGCGCGGGCCCTGGTGGCCCTGCACCGCCGCCACCTCGACGCCGCCACCATCGAGGAAACCCTCGGCCTCGTGTTCAAGGACTACCACGACGTGACCCACGTGAAGCAGTCCCTGGCCGAGTTCCTGGAAAGCGTCGGGGTCCGCCCGGCCCCGGCCCCCGGCGCCGCGGCCTCCGATGCCGCCGGCTCCTGACACGCCCTCCCCGGGCTCCTTCCCCGACGACCTCGCCCTCCACGGCGCCCTGAGCGCCAACGTCGTCGGCTTCTGCCGCCACCTCCGCGACCGCGGCCTCGGGCTGGGTCCGGCCGAGGCCGCCGACGCCCTCGCCGCCCTCGGACTCGTCGACATCGGCCGCGAGAGCCGGTTCCGCCTCGCCCTGCGCACCTGCCTGGCCAAGAGCGTCAGGGAGCAGCAGCTCTTCGACGACTGCTTCGACCGCTACTGGCGGGTCTGGGACCGGGCCGGCGAGCTGAACCGGCCGGCGCCCGACCCCGAGGCCGGGAGCCCGGGCCGCGACCGCTCGCAGCCGGTGCAGATGAGCCTGAGGGAGTGGCTGAGCGCCGGCGACGGGGAGGAGGCGGAGGAGCAGGAGGAGACCGCGGGCTACAGCGCCGGCGAGGTGATCACCCACCGCGACTTCGCCGGCCTGCGGCCCGACGAGCTGGAGGAGATGGGCCGCGTCGTGGAGGAGCTGGCCCGGGCCCTGGCGCGGCGGCTCAGCCGCCGCTACCGGCAGCTCGGCGGGCGGGGCCGCCTCGACCTGCGCCGCACCCTGCGCGCCAACCTGCGCCGCGGCGGCGAGTTGGTCGACCTGGCCTTCCGCTCGCGGCGTCCGCAGAAGCTCAAGCTCGTCGTCCTGTGCGACGTGAGCCGCTCCATGGACCTCTACAGCCGCTTCCTGCTGCAGTTCCTCTACGCCTTCGCCGCCGCCTACCGCCGCCTGGAGATCTTCGGCTTCAGCACCAGCCTGCGGCGCCTGACGCCGGCCCTGCGCGAGGGCGAGTGGGACCGCGTCCTGCGGGGGTTGTCCCGGGAGATGCCGGAGTGGTCGGGCGGCACCCGCATCGGCGCCTGCTTCGCGAGCTTCGCCGACGCCTGGGCCGAGAGCTTGGTGGACCGGCGCACGGCCGTCATCGTCCTCAGCGACGGCTGGGACACGGGGGAGGCGGAGTTGCTGTCGTCGTCCCTGTCCCGCATCCGCCGCCGCGCCTTCGCCGTGCTCTGGCTGAACCCGCTGATGGGCAACCCGGGATTCCGCCCCGAGACGGCGGGCCTGCTTGCGGCCCTGCCCCACGTGGACCTGCTGGCGCCGGCCCACAACGCGGCGGCCCTGCGCGACCTGGCCCGCGGCCTCGGCCGGCTGGAGCGCGGGGGCGTGAGACGCAGACCCTGGGCAGGACGCGCTGGACCGGAGCCGGAGAGCGATCCCCCGCCCCCGGCGCCTGACCCCGACGCCCCGAGCTCGGCGAGGAACCTGCGGGCCCTCGCCGAGGAACGCGCCGCCCGCCGGAAGGGCTGAGGCCGCCGTCAGGGCCGCGAGCCGGGAGAGGCCGCGCGCTCCCGCCGAAGAAGGGTGCCGCCCGAAGACCTGCCCGCTCCCGATGGCAGAGTTGGCCGGCCGTCGAAGGTCCCGGACCTCAGTCCACGCCAGCCGCCGCGCGGTACTGGGCCTCGGTGTCCACGTCGGCAAGCACTCCGGGGTCCTCGACGGCCACCTCGACCACACGACCCGGATGACGCGCGAACAGGCGGCGGGCGCCCGTGTCCCCGGACAAGTCGAGGAGCTCCTCCCGGAAGGCGCGGTCGAAAACCACGGGATGGCCGCGCCGCCCGGCGCGGAGCGGCGCCGCGATGGCCGGCGGCTCCGCGGCTTCGAAGGCGCGGCACAGGAGCGACACGGTGGCGGGCGTGACGGCGGGCATGTCCCCGAGGGCGATCAGGTAGCCGGAGGCCTCCCCGGGAGCGGCGCGGACCCCCACCGCCAGAGAGGTGGACATGCCGGCGGCGTAGTCGGGGTTGAGGACGCTCTCGACGCCGCGGTCGTCCAGGGCCGCGCCGACGGCGCCGGCGCGGTGCCCGAGGACGGCGACGATCCGCCGCAGGCCCGCGGCCTTCAGGCTGTCCGCCGCGGCCGCCACCATGGGGATTCCCTCCGGCCCCCAGGGCAGCAGCAGCTTGGTGTCGCCGGTCCCGCCGTACCTGGAGGATCGGCCGGCGGCCAGCAGCACCGCGGCGATCACGGGGCGCCGCGGCGGACGGCCACCACCTCGGCGAGGATGCTGAGGGCGATCTCCTCGGGGCTCTCGGCGCCGATGTCCAGGCCCACGGGGCCGTGGATGCGGCCGATCTCCCCGTCGTCGAAGCCGGCCTCGCGCAGCCGCTCGACCCGCTTGGCGTGGGAGCGGCGGCTGCCGAGGGCGCCGATGTACGCCGCCGGCGAGCGCAGCAGGTGGTGGAGGGCCTCGTCGTCGATCTTGGGGTCGTGGGTCAGCAGCACGGCAAAGGTGCTCTCGTCCACGGACCAGTCCTCGAAGAAGGGGGCCGGCCAGACGCGCTCCAGCCGCGACGGCGCCTCGGGGAAGCGCTCGGGTCGGGCGAAGACCTCCCGCGGATCGATGACGACGGTCTCCAGGTCGAGGACCTTCGCCAGGCGCACGAGGGGGATGCAGATGTGGCTGGCGCCGACCACCAAGAGCCGGTCCCGCCGCGGGAAGACCTGCACGAAGACCGCCTCCGATCCGATCTCGACGACGTCGCTCTCCCGTCTCGAGAAAGCGGAGACCGCCGCCTCGAGAGCCGCCGCCGAGGCGGCCCCCCAGTCGCCGGCGGCCACCTCTCCGGCCTCCGGATCGACCAGCAGGTGCGGCCCCTCCCCCGGGGCCAGCCGGGTCAGCAGCACCGCCGGCCGGTTGGCCTCCAGGCGGGCGCGCAGGGCCTCCCAGACGCCGGGGCTGCCGCCCCCCGCCTGCCCGGGGTGCTGCTCCACGAGGACCGAGACCTGCCCTCCGCAGGTGAGGCCCACGGACCAGGCGGTCTCGTCGCTGACCCCGTAGTGGAGGCGGCGGGGCTCGCCGTCGGCCAGGACCTGCCGGGCCTCGGTGATCACGTCGCCCTCGATGCAGCCGCCGCTCACCGAGCCGGCCACCTCCATCTGCCGGCCGACGATCATGGCCGCGCCCACCGGCCGCGGAGAGGAGCCCCAGGTCTCGATGACGCGGGCCAGGGCGAAGGGGCGGCCTTCCCCCTCCCAGGCCAGGATGTCCTTCCAGATGTCCTTCATTCGTCCCCGCGAAGCTGATTGACGGAGGTGCAGGGCCAATATATATAGTCCGCCCTCCCATGCACCTCGAAGGAACCCACAAGTTCTCCGCCCCGCCGGAGAGGATCTGGGCCCTGCTCAACGACCCCGACGTGCTCGCCCGCACGACTCCGGGGCTCAGCTCCCTGGAGCCGGAGGGCGGCGACGTGTACAAGGCGCGGTTCCAGATCAAGCTCGGCCCCGTCAACGGCGGGTTCGACGGCTCCCTGGCCGTCCTCGACAAGGATCCCCCCCGGGGCTACCGCCTCGAGATCGACGTCGGCGGCCGCCTGGGGACGACGAAGGCGGAGGGCACCTTCGAGATCCGCGGGGAGGAGGAAGGCGCCGTCGTGGCCTTCGCCGGAGATGCCCGCCTCAAGGGGGTGCTGGCCCGCATGGGCGGCCGCGTGCTGACCGGCGTCGCCCGGCAGTTCACCCGACAGTTCTTCGAAGCACTGGAAAAGGAAGTGTGATGGTCCGTCGGCGACGCGCCATCCCCTCTCCCCCTCCAAGGAGGTAGCGATCATGACGGTTCCGATCCGGGTCACCGTGAACGGGGTGGCCCACGAGCACGAAGTCGAGCCGCGGCTCCTGCTCGTCGACTACCTGCGCGAGGTGCTGCGCCTCACCGGCACCCACGTGGGCTGCGACACGAGCAGCTGCGGCGCCTGCACGGTCGTCGTCAACGGCCGCGCCGTGAAGTCCTGCACCCTGCTGGCGGTGCAGGCCGACGGCGGCGAGGTCACCACCGTCGAGGGCCTGGCCGCCAACGGCGAGCTGCACCCGATCCAGGCCGGGTTCAAGGAGATGCACGGCCTGCAGTGCGGGTTCTGCACGCCGGGCATGATCATGACCGCCTGGCAGATCCTCGAGCGCAACCCGGACCCGACGGACGACGAGATCCGCCACGGCCTCGAGGGCAACTACTGCCGCTGCACCGGCTACGACAACATCGTCAAGTCGATCCGCCACGCCGCGGACAACCTGTGACGGAGGAAACCATGACGAACCTGGTCGGACAATCCGTCAAGCGCGTCGAGGACAAGCGCTTCATCACCGGCAAGGGCCGCTACGTGGACGACATGGCCCTGCCCGGCATGACCTGGGCTACCGTGGTGCGTTCCGACGTGGCCCACGCCAACATCCGCGGCATCGACGCCGGCGAGGCCTCCCGGGCCCCCGGCGTGGTGGCCGTGCTCACCGGCGCCGACATGGAGGCCGACGGCATCGCCGGCCTGCCCTGCGGCTGGCAGGTGGACTTCAAGAACGGCGACACGATGAAGGAGCCGGCCCACCCGGCCCTCGCGGTGAGCAAGGTGCGCCACGTGGGCGACGCCGTGGCCGTGGTCGTCGCCGAGACCCGCGAGCAGGCCGCCGACGCGGCCGAGCTCGTCGAGGTCGACTACGAGGAGCTGCCCGCCGTGGTTGATGTGGTGGCCGCCACTCAGGACGGCGCGCCGCAGCTCTTCGACGACGTGCCGAACAACATCCCCTTCGACTGGGAGCTGGGCGACAGGGAGGCCGCCGACGCCGGCATCGCCGCCGCCGATCACGTCACCACCCTCGAGTTCCGCAACCAGCGCCTGATCCCCAACGCCATCGAGCCGCGCGCAGCCATCGGCGACTACGACGACTCGCGCGACCACTACACCCTCTACACGACCTCCCAGAACCCCCACGTCATCCGGCTGCTCATGTCGGCCTTCGTCATGGGCATCCCCGAGCACAAGGTGCGCGTCGTCTCCCCCGACGTGGGCGGCGGCTTCGGCTCCAAGATCTTCCACTACGCCGAGGAGGTCATCGTCACCTGGGCCTCCCGGCGCATCGGCCGCCCGGTGAAGTGGACGGCGCAGCGCTCGGAGAGCTTCGTCACCGACGCCCACGGCCGCGACCACGCCACCAAGGCGGAGATGGGCTTCGACGCCGACGGCCGGATCACCGCCCTCCGGGTCGACACCTACGCCAACCTCGGCGCCTACCTGTCGACCTTCGCGCCCTGCGTGCCGACGTATTTGTACGGCACCCTGCTCCAGGGCCTCTACACCTCGCCCGCCGTGCACGTCAACGTGACGGCGGCCTTCACCTCCACCGTGCCGGTGGACGCCCTGCGCGGCGCCGGCCGGCCGGAGGCGACGTACGTGCTGGAGCGCCTCCTCGACCAGGCCGCCCACGAGCTGGGGCAGGACCCGGCCGAGCTGCGCCGCAAGAACCTGATCCCGGCCTTCGACGGCAGCGAGTCGCAGCCCGGGTACGAGACCCAGGTGGCCCTGGTCTACGACAGCGGCGACTACGGCGCCTCCCTCGACAAGGTCCTGGAGATGGTCGACTACCCGGCCCTGCGCCGGCAGCAGGAGGAGGCCCGCGCCGGCGGCCGCTACCTCGGCATCGGGTTCTCCACCTACATCGAGGCCTGCGGCATCGCGCCGTCGGCGGTGGTCGGCGCCCTCGGCGCCCGCGCCGGTCTCTACGAGAGCGCCAGCGTCCGCGTTCAGCCCACGGGCAAGGTGACCGTCTTCGTGGGCAGCCACTCCCACGGCCAGGGCCACGACACCACGTTCTCGCAGCTGGTGGCCGACCAGCTGGGCATCCCCATGGACGACGTCGAGATCGTCCACGGCGACACCGACCAGGTGCCCTTCGGCATGGGCACCTACGGCTCGCGCAGCCTGGCCGTGGGCGGCGTGGCGATCACCAAGTCGATCGACAAGATCAAGGAGAAGGGCGCCGCCATCGCCGCCCACCTGCTGGAGGCGTCGGCGGACGACCTGGAGTACGCCGGCGGCCAGTGGACGGTGCGCGGCACCGACAAGTCGATCGGCTTCGGGGACGTGGCGCTCACGGCGTACGTGCCCCACAACTACCCGGAGGGACTCGAGCCGGGGCTGGAGTTCTCCAGCTTCTACGACCCGGCCAACTTCACCTTCCCCTTCGGGGCCCACATCGCCGTCGTCGAGGTCGACACCGAGACGGGGGTGGTGAAGCTGGTGCGCTACGCGGCCTGCGACGACGTGGGCAACGTCGTCAACCCGATGATCGTCGACGGCCAGGTCCACGGCGGCGTCACCCACGGCATCGGCCAGGCGCTGATGGAGGGCGCCATCTACGACGACGACGGGCAGCTGATCAACGGCTCGTACATGGACTACGCCCTGCCGCGGGCCGACGAGCTGCCGCGCTTCGAGACCGACCGCACGGTCACCCCGTGCCCCCACAACCCCCTCGGCGTCAAGGGCGCCGGCGAGACCGGCACCATCGGCGCCACGCCGGCCGTGGTCAACGCCGTCATCGACGCCCTCTGGCCCCTGGGGGTGCGCCACCTTGAGATGCCTCTCACACCGCAGCGGGTGTGGCAGGCCATCCAGTCCGCCAACGGCAGTTGAGGAGGAGGGAGAGATGATTCCTTCGAGCTTCGAGTACCATCGTCCCGCCTCCCTGGACGAGGCGGTGAGCCTGCTGCAGGAGCACGGCGAGGACGCCAGCCTGCTGGCCGGCGGCCACAGTCTGCTGCCGGCGATGAAGCTGCGCCTGTCGGCGCCCGAGCACCTGGTCGACATCAGCCGCATCGACGGGCTGCGCGAGATCCGATCGGAAGGGGGCGGCGTCGTCATCGGCGCCGGCGCCACCCACCACGACGTGGAGTCCTCCGCCGCCGTCGCCGCCGGCGCTCCGCTGCTGGCCCGGGCCGCCGCCGTCATCGGCGACGTGCAGGTGCGCAACGCCGGCACCATCGGCGGCAGCCTGGCCCACGCCGACCCCGCCGCCGACTACCCGGCGGCGGTGCTCGCCTCCGAGGGCTCGGTGGAGGTGGTCGGTCCCGGCGGGTCCCGCTCCATCGCCGCCGCCGACTTCTTCGTCGAGCTCTTCGCCACCGCCCTGCAGCCGGGCGAGATCGTCACCGCCGTGCGGGTGCCCGCCCCGGGCGCCGGCACGGGCGTCTCCTACCTGAAGTTCCCGCACCCGGCGTCGCGCTTCGCCGTCTGCGGCTGCGCCGCGGCGGTCACCGTCAGCGGCGGCGCCTGCAGCAGCGCCCGCGTCGCCTTCAACGGCATCGCCAGCGCCGCCTTCCGCGACGCCGGCGTGGAGAGCGCTCTCACCGGCGCCTCCCTCGACGAGAACGCGGTGAAAGCCGCCGTGGCCGGCGCCGCCGAGGGCCAGGAGCTGCTGGCCGACAGCTTCGCCGGCGAGGACTACCGCCGGCAGCTGGCCCGGGTCTACGCGCGCCGGGCGGTGCTGGCGGCGGCAGCCGCCGCCTGAGGGACCCCCGGGCGCGGCGCACGCCGAGCACCACGGAGGGGCGGGCCTTGCGGTCCGCCCCTCTTTGCTTGTCCGCCGCAGGGGAGACTCCCATGGAACCCGCCATCCGCATGACGGGCGTCACCAAGAGCTTCGGGCCCACCAAGGCCGTGGAGGACCTGGATCTCGAGGTGCCCCGCGGCGGGCTGCACGGGTTCATCGGACCCAACGGTGCCGGCAAGACGACCTCGATCCGGATGATCCTGTCCATCCTCTTCCCGGACTCGGGCGCCGTATCGGTTCTGGGACACCCCTCGGCCCTGGACGCCAAGGACCGGATCGGCTACCTGCCCGAGGAGCGGGGCCTGTACCGGAAGATGAAGGTCCGCTCCTTCCTCAAGTACATGGCCCGCCTCAAGGGCGACGAGGGCCCCGATCTCGACCGCCGCATCGGCGAATGGCTGGAGCGCGTCGGTCTATCCGGCGACGGGGGCCGGCGATGCGAGGAGCTGTCCAAGGGGATGTCGCAGAAGGTCCAGTTCGTGGCCGCCGTGATCCACCGGCCGGACCTGCTGGTGCTCGACGAACCGTTCAGCGGCCTCGACCCCGTGAGCACCCGCAGGCTCCGGGACCTGATCCTCGAGGAGCGCGGCCGGGGGGCCACGGTCCTGCTCTCCACCCACGTCATGCCCCGGGCCGAGGAGATCTGCGAGCACGTGGTCATGCTCCACAGGGGCCGCAAGGTGCTGGACGACTCCCTCGCTGCCATCCGCCGGCGCCACGACCCGCGGTCGATCCGCTTCGAGCCCCTCGACCCGGGGGCCGACACCGCGCCCCTCGCTTCGCTGCCCGGCGTGGAGAGCCTCCGGGACGAGGACCGGGGCCTGGAGATCCGCCTCCGCCAGGGCACCGATCCCTCCGCGGCGATGCGCCTCATCCTGGAGACGGTCCCCGCGGCGCGCATCGAGCTGGCCCGTCCGCGTCTCGAGGACGTCTTCCTCGAGCAGGCCTCGGAGAGCCGCTCCCCGGAGGAGGAGCGGCAGCTGCGGGCGCAACTCGGCGACGCCGCTGCGGAAGAGACCGAATGAGACGCGTCCTCAGGATCGCGCTCCGGGACTTCCTCGCCGTCGTGACCAGGAAGGGCTTCGTCCTCGGGGTGCTGTTCACGCCGGCCATGATCGCGGCCATGGTCCTCCTGGGACCCCGGTACCTGCAGATGCTCCATGACGCGGACTTCCGGATCGAGGGGGAGTACGCCGTCCTCGATCCGACAGGGCGGGTCCTCGCCGAGATGGAGCGGGCCCTGGATGCGGGGGGAATCGCGGAAGACGAGCTGCGGGAGCTGCGCCGGAACCTGGAACAGGCGCCGGAGGCGGCCCGGGCCCTCGCCGAGGCCGCCATCGAGCAGGCGCGGCGGGAGTCCCACTGGCCCGCCGGCGAGGTCCGGCTGATCCCGCTGGCCTCGGGTGCGGAGGTGGAGACCGCGAAAGCCGGGCTGAACGAGGAGAGCGGCGGGGCGGGGCATCGCGCCCTGATCGTGATCCACGAGGACGCCGTGGAGGCGGCCGGTCCCGCGGCCGAACTCGGGACCTACGACCTGTACGTGCCCCCCGGCCTCGACGAGCGGGAGCTGGACTTCCTGCACCGCATCGCCCGGGAGGCGATCGTCGGCGCCCGCGTCTCCGCCCGGGGCCAGGAGCGGGCCAGGATCGAGTCCCTCGTGCGGGTCTCCCGGCAGCGGTCGACCACGGTCGGCGCGGGGGACGAACTGCAGACCGTCAGGGGTTTCACCTTCATCCTGCCGGCGGCTTTCACCATGCTCCTGTTCCTGGGGGTAATGTCCGGCGGGCAGATGCTGCTGACCTCGATGGTAGAGGAGAAGTCGAGCCGTGTCGTGGAGGTGCTCCTGTCGGCGGTGTCGCCCATGGAGCTGATGGCCGGAAAGCTCATCGGAGGCGTGGCCGTCTGCCTGGTCATGATGGGCGTCTACATCCTGACGGGACTGGCGATGCTGGCCTCCTTCTCCCTTCTCGGCCTCCTCGATCCCTGGCTGATCCTCTACCTGGTGATCTTCTTCTTCATCGGCTTCTTCACCCTCGGGGCCCTGATGCTGGCCGCCGGATCCGCCGTCAACGACATGAACGAGGCCGGGCCTCTCCTGACGCCCCTCATGGTCGTCTTCATGGCCCCGTGGCTCCTCTGGCCGCTGGTCTCCAGCGACCCCGGCCACACGGTCGCCGTCGTCGCGAGCTACCTGCCGCCCGTCAACACCTTCGGCATGCTCATGCGCATGGCCTCGACCCAGCCGCCCCCCTGGTGGGAGGTCTGGCTGTCGATCGCGGTGGGCGCCGCCGCGGTGGTCGGAGCCGTTTGGGTGGCGGCCAAGGTCTTCCGCATCGGGCTGCTGATGCAGGGCAAGCCGCCCGGCCTGAGGACCCTCCTCGCCTGGGTCAGGGCCGCCTGAGTCCCGGGTGGCCGCCCCCGCCGAGGGCCGGGAGCTGCTCGCCGACGGCTACGCCGGCGAGGACTGCGTCCCGGCCGCCGCCCGGGTCCAGCCGCGCCGGCCGGTTCTCGCGCCGCGCGATCGTCACTTCGGCCTCTGCCAAGCTGAGATGACTCTCCCCTCCCTCCCATGACCCAGGAAACCCTGATGATCATCGGGTTCCTGCTCGGCGCCTATTCCATCGTCGGCAACGACGCGATCCAGACCCTCGGCACCTTCCTCAGCTCCAACTCGCACCGTCCCTGGTGGGTGCTCTGGATCTTCGGCGGGGGGATCATCACCGTGGTCCTCGTGTACGGGTGGATGGTCCACTCCGGGGACGTCTCCTACGGCCGGCTGCAGGCGATCCCGGTGCCGGACCAGTTCGTCTGGATCTACTGCGTGCCCCCCTTCGTGCTGCTCCTGCTGACGCGCTTCGGGATCCCGGTGAGCACCACCTTCCTCACCCTGACGATCTTCGCCCCCAAGGCGCTGCCGGCGATGCTGGTCAAGTCGCTGCTGGGGTATGCGACCGCCTTCATCGCCGCCATCCTCGTCTACAAGCTGGTCACCCGCGCCCTCGAGCACCGCTTCAACCAGACCGAGGGGCCCACCGGCGGCTGGTGGGTGGTGGCCCAGTGGTGCTCCACCGGCTTCCTCTGGAGCCAGTGGCTGATCCAGGACCTGGCCAACATCTACGTCTTCCTGCCCCGGGACCCGGTGACCCTTACGCCGACCATGTCCACGGGGTGGTTCGCCCTCAGCGTCGTCGTCCTCGTGGCCCTCCTCGGCTACATCTTCTACACCCACGGCGGCGCCATCCAGAAGGTGGTGCTCACCAAGACGAACACCACCGACATCCGCTCGGCGACCTTCGTCGACCTCATCTACGGGATCGTGCTGTTCCTGTTCAAAGAGGTCAGCAACCTGCCCATGAGCACGACCTGGGTCTTCGTGGGTTTGCTGGCCGGACGGGAGATCGCCATCGCCTGGAACGAGAAGCACCGAGGCCGCCCGGAGGTCACCCGCCTGGTGCTCTCCGACCTGGCCAGGATCTTCTCCGGACTCGCGGTGAGCGTCGCCCTGGCGCTGCTGCTGCCCCTGCTGATGTAGCCGCAGCCGCGGAGCGGATCCTCACCAGCCCTTCCAGCTGCCGTCGGCGTGCCGGTACTGGCGGTACGGCAGCGGCTCGTACGGCAGCTTCTCGATGTCGCTCGCCTTCACCGTGACGCCGAGCCCCGGCGCCTCGGAGAGACTGATGTGGCCGCCGGCGATGCTCCAGTCGTGCTCGACGTACTCGCCGAAGCTGTCGAACCAGGAGCGGCTCATCTCCTGGATCAGGAAGTTGGGTGTCACGGCGTCGGCGGTGAGCGAGGCGGCCAGCGTCAGCGGTCCGCCGGCGTTGTGGGGCGCCATCAGCATCTGCTGCGGCCGTGCGGCACGTCCGATCTCCACCAGGCCGGTGATGCCCGAGCAGTGGGAGACATCGGGCTGCAGATAGGCGCAGGCGCGGCGCTCGATGAGGGGCTGGAAGTCGGACAGAGTGAAGAGCTTCTCCCCCGCGGCGACCGGTACCGGACTCTTCCGCGACACCTCCAGCAGGGCCTCCACCGAGCCGACCTTCACCGGCTCCTCGAGGAACAGCGGCCGGTACGGAGCGACCGCCTCGGCGAAGGCGAGGCTCAGCTCCGGCGTGGGGCTGCCGTGGGCGTCGAGGAGCAGGTCGAGGCCGTCGCCCACGGCCTCGCGCATGGCCCGCACGCAGGCCGTGGAATGGTCGACGGCCCCGCGGTCCACGGGCCAGGACCGCGTCTCCAGGGGGTTGCCCTTGACGCCGGCGAAGCCCGCCTCGAGCGCCTCCCGGGCGCCGGCGGCGGCGGCCTCCGGCGATTCCAGGGAGGTCGAGGTGTACACGCGCACCCGGTCCCGGCGCTTGCCGCCGAGGATGGTGTGGGCCGGCACGCCCCAGGCCTTCCCGGCGATGTCGTAGAGGGCCTGGTTCACCGCCGCCAGGGCGCTGCCGAAGACGGGTCCGCTTTTCCATGGCATGCGGTCCTGCACGTCCTCGCACAGGGCCTCCACCGGCAGCGGGTCGCGGCCGACGAGCAGCTCCTCCCAAGCGTGGAGGGCCGCCTCCACCGGCTCGGTGAGCCACTCGCCGGTGCCCTCGCCCCAGCCGCTGATGCCGGCGTCGGTCCGCAGCTCCAGGAACAGCCACGGCTTGGAGGTGGAGCACAGCAGCTGTCCGGTGGCCGGGTCGCGGATCAACTGCCCGGTGGGGACGCTGAACTTGAAGGTGCGCAGGGAACGGATCTTCACGGCGGGTGGCCTCCTCGGGCTGGTGCCTCAGTCGAGCTGGGCGTGCTCCTGGATGATCTCCTGGCGGAAGCGGAAGACCTGGGGGTCGGCGGCGTCGACGCGCACGCGCACCCAGTGCACCTGCGGCGCCCCGAAGACCTCCAGGCGTGTGAAGTTGTCCAGGCGCCGTCCGCTGGACGGCCCCAGGAGGGGCTTGTCGACGCGGAAGTAGTGGGAGTCCCCGTGGACGAGGACGACGGGCCCGGCGAAGGCGGAGACCTCGGCGGCCAGGGCTTCGATGAACCCGGTGTAGGGCTCTGGCGGGTCCGCCCCCTGGTGGCGGTCGAAGCGCGGGTTGGCGTGGATGGCGATGATCACTCCGGCCGCGTCCGACTCCTCCGCCGCCTGGAAGGCCTGGCGCATCCAGGCGAGGGCCGCGCCGGTGCGCCGCGTCACCTCGGCGTCGTCGGCCGGGGTCCGGTCCGGGAAGGGGGCCAGGGCGTTGCGGCTGCCCACGAGGTGCAGGGTGGCGAAGACGACAGCGCCCCGGCTCCAGCGGACGTTCTCGGGGAACTCCGCCCAGGCCGGGTCCGCCGCCTGGGAGACCACCGCCAGGGAGCCGCCTCCCAGGACATTTCCCGGCGGCGCGAAGAACAGGGCCCGCAGCTTCGCCAGCCGCTCCAGGGGCGCGTGGAACCCGGCCCCCGGCCGGTGGCAGTCGGTCCAGTCGTTGTCCCCCGGCGTCAGCACAAAGGGATGCTCGAAGGTGGAGAACAGGTGGAGCCGCGACTCCAGGGCCTCGTCGGCGCAGGAGGTGGCGCCGCCCTTGATGTCCCCCACGTGCAGCACGAAGGCCAGGTCCTCGGCGTTGATGCGGTCCCGGAGCCGGGGGAAGCGCAGGCTGTCCGCCTCGCTGTAAGGCACGTCGCCGATGGCGGCGAACTCGAAGGCTTCGGACAACACAGGCTGCGCGCCCCACGGGAGCAGGACCACGGCCCAGCGGAGAACGGCGCGGGCGGCTTCCTTCACGGCGTCAGGGAACATCTTCCCACTCCTCTCCGTAGTGAAAGGTGATCTCCTCGTCCTCGCGGATGATGCGCCGGGCGTAGAGGCGGTCGCCGTCGAACTCGGCGTTCGGCTTGCCCGAGTGGTTGAGGAAGCGCAGGCCGCTGCGGCCCAGCCGGCCCACGGTCTTGCCGTCGGTGCGCTCCACCCACAGGACGTAGGTGCCGTCGCGTTTTGTGTTGACCCCGGTGTACACGCCGATCAGCTCGCCGCGGGGGATCCGGCGGGCGGCGAAGACGCCGGTGCCGTGAATGGGGCTGGGGGCGTTGTAGTAGTTGCGGTTCCTCACGCGAAATCCGATCTCCACAGATGGACGGCCCTTGCCGCGAGCTGCCGTTGCCGTTCGTCCACCAGTTCCGGCGTCCATTCCTCGGGCGCCATCCGGGGAATCCCCCAAGTCAGGGCATATCCGCTGTTCTCGTAGGCTGTGCGTTTTTCGCCGTATGTTGCATTTCCGACGGCGCGATTGGCGGAGGCTTCGAGAAGGGTGAGGTTGCCGAGACGGTACATCGACGCTTCCCAGGTCCCAGGCGGGAAGGACTCGCTCCAGGCTTCCACCGGATTCTCCGGCAGGACATGCTCGATCGTGCCGGGATCCGTGTCCGGATCACAAGCACGGTCGGCGGCGTCTTCTTCGAGCCGCGCGAGGATGTACTTGGCCAGTCTCCTTCTCGAGCCGCGGGTATTCACGCTGAGGAGGGCGAAGTCCTGGGCCATCTTCACGTCGTCCACGTAGATCGGCTTCAGGTGTTCGAAGACCTCCGAGGGACCGGCGGCGGTCCTGTCAAGCACCGCCTTGGCCGCGGCGTGGTAGACGGGTTCGAGGGCATTCGTGTTGAGGCGGCTGACCACGGTGTAACGGCACGAGACCACGCTGACGAGCTTCAGGATGCGGACGAAATCCTCCCTCATGGACTCCCATGCGGCGAAGAGAAGCGGCGTCGCCTGACGTACTCGAAAGAGGTCGAGTTCGCGGATGAATGGCCTCGCGGCCGGCCATTCCATCCAGTAGCTGTGGTTCGGGTCCGAAATCGCGGAGAACAGCTCGGCCCGCCTTTCGAGGTCGTCGAGGAGGGTGAAGACATCCTGTGTCGTCCTCGTCCGGTCCCGCACCAGCTTGAAGAGGCGCCCGCTGCGAACCTTCGGAAGCTCGCAGAGCATGTGATAGCGCAGGAACTCCGGAAACCGCTCCTGTTCCACCGTCGCCACGAGGGATCGCCACCGGCGCTGGAGCGCTTCCAGGTCGGCGGCCACGTTCACGCGCGAGAACAGGTAGTTCTTGAGGAGGTCCGTGGTCGTCAGTTCGAGGCCGCGCGCGTTGAGCGTCTCGAAGACGGTATAGGCGTTCAGCTCGTCGTCTACCGTGATCAGGATGAACAGAAACTGGCGGGCCACGGTCTCGGACAGAAGACTCGCCACACCCCTCCCGTCGCCTTGCAGCATGTCCGCCGATTCCAGGCGTTGCCTGAAGTAGTGAAAGCACTCGAGGAGCCGCCGGTTCGACTTCGGCAGCCCCCTGGGATTGAGGGGCTCCTTGAGTTGAACGAGGTAGTCCTGGTAGAAGGGATTGTCCGTCTCGTTCAGGTACAGCCGTGTGCTCTCGGTGAGCGAGGCCGGATCCTTCTCGCCGATGAAGCGATTGCGAAGCTCCCGGCCTCGTTCCTTGTTGGCATCGACATCGATGCCCTGACCGGCCATCGTCTGCAGCCGTTCGATGACTGCCAGGGCAAAGAGGCTCAGAGTAGCCAGGCGCTGCTGGCCGTCGATGACCAGAAATTCACGGTCACTCGTCCCTTCGACGACCAGGGCACCCATGTAGTGGCGGTCTTCGGCGCGAGGGCTCAACTCGACGATGTCGTTCCAGAGGTCCTCCCACTGCTCCTGCGACCAGGAGTAGTCGCGCTGGTACGGTGGCACGCGGTACAACTTGCCGTTGCCGATCAGTTCCATGTAGTTGATCGTGCGAGCGTTCAGGATGTTCGCTTTCGCCATCAGGCCGCTCCAATCGCGATCAGCTCCCTCAGCCGGCTCCCGGGGCGCTTCCCTGGATTAAGATAGGACCATCCTCCCCGGACACCCTTCGAGCCGGCCGGCCCTCAGGACAGCTGCTCGTAGGCGCGATGGACGATGTCGAGGTCGCGCCGGGCCCGTTCCAGGCTGGAGTACGGCGACGCCTCCCGGGGGGAGAGGCAGAGCAGGAAGTCCCTGGTCATGGCCCCGTAGCCCATGAGGTCGGCGAAGCCCGGGAGGCTGATCCCCCTGCGCCCGGGGCCGCGCACGTGGAGGTAGAGGCCGTTGCTCTCGAAGAGGATGCGGCCCTCGGCGCCGTCGACGCGGGAGTGCTGGAAGACGCCCTTGCCCAGGGTCGGCAGGTCCCAGGCGTAGAGCAGCTGCGCCTCCAGGCCGCCGTCCCAGGTCAGGCTCAGGCGGCAGCGCCGCTCGGGTGAGCCCCTCCGGGCCGTGGGGAACCCGGCCTTCACCTCGACCGGCGCGCGCACCGGGGCCGGCTCCCGGCGGCGCGCCAGGGCCGCGTCGGCGAGGTCGGCGATGAGGGCCACGAAGTGGATGCCGCCCTCCAGCAGGGCGCCGTACCCGGCCTTCCAGCCCTCGGACTGCTGGGCCGTGAGCTTCTTCACCCGCATGGACTCCACGGCGCCGACGCCGTCCCAGGTGACGATCTCCCGCATCAGGACCTGGGAAGGCTTGTAGTAGTAGTTCTCGGCGACCATGACGAAGGCGCCGTCGGGCGCCGCGGCGGCGGCCTCCTCGATGCGCCGCAACTCTCCGGCATCGACGCACAGGGGCTTCTCCACCAGGACCGGGGTCCCGGTGGCCAGGGCCTGCAGGGTCTGGTCGGCGTGCATCTCCGGCGGCGTGGCGACGACCACGCCGTCGCTGGACTCCACCAGCTCGCGGAAGCTGTCGCAGACGCGGCCCCTGAACTCGCGGGCGAAAGCCTCGGCCCGCGAGCGGGTGCGGTTGTGGAAGCGCAGCTCCACCCCCCGCTCGGCCAGGTTGCGGGCGTGGATGCGGCCGATGCCGCCGCACCCGGAGAGCCCGACGCGCTTCATCCCCGCTCCTTCCCGGCGATGGCCGGGGCCACGCGCAGGGCGTTGGCGGCGATCGTCAGGCTCGGGTTGACGCCGCCGCTGGCGGCAAAGCAGGAGCCGTCCACGACCCACAGGTTGTCCACCCCCCAGAGCCGGCATTGCGGGTCCAGGGCGCCCTCGTGGGGAGACTCGGCCATGCCCACGGAGCCGACTCCGTGGGAGAAGGTGTCGATCTCGTAGACCCGGGTGGTCCAGGCGCCGGCGGCGCGCAACAGCCGGCGGGCCCGGGCCACGAGGTGATCCCGGCGGCGCAGGTCGGCGGCGCTGTACCCGTGGTCGACGCGCGGGACTCTGGCGCCGAAGCGGTCGGTCTCGTCGGAGAGGGTGACCCGGTTCTCCGGCCGGGGGTCGTCCTCGGCGACGCACAGCAGGTTCTGCATGTAGGCGGACAGCCAGCCGGCGAGCCTCTTCAGGCCCGGGGGCGCGTGGTGGCGGATCACCGATGCCGCCGGAGTGTAGATGTCCTGCACCGTCCCCGTGGCCGTGCCCAGCTCGGCGCGCAGGTCGTCGTAGAACTCGGTGAAGCAGAGCTGCTTGTGGAAGACCTGGCGCGGGTTCGTGGGGGCGCGGAAGATGCCGGCCACCACGGCGTTGCAGTGCCGCATCAGGCGCCGTCCGATCCAGCGGCCGCCCGGGCGTCCCCCCTCGCCGAGGCCGGAGCGCAGCAGCAGCGCCGGCGAGTGCAGGGCGCCGGCGGCGACGACGAAGCGGCCGGCCTCGATCTGGTGACCGGCCCCGGTCTCGACGTCGACGCACTCCAGGGCCGCGGCGCGATCCCCATCGAGGCGCAGGCGCAGGGCCGCCAGGCCGGCGCGGACCTCGAGCCCCAGCTCCGCCGCCCGGCGCAGCACGGTCACGGCGAGGTCGTTCTTCGCCTCGATCTTGCAGGGGAAGCCGTCGCAGGTGTTGCACAGGATGCAACGGGGGCGGGACTCGTCGGAGAAGTTGAGGGCCAGGGGGATGGGAAAGGGCCTCCAGCCGAGGCCCTCGGCGGCGTCTCGCAGCCGCAGGGCGGGCTCCGTGCACGGGACGGGCGCCCGCGGATAGGCCGCGGACCTGCGGGGCTCGCAGGGGTCGGCGCCGGCCTCGCCGTGCACGTCGAGGAGCGCCTCGGCCCGCGTGTAGTGGGGCTCCAGCTCCAGGTATGAGACCGGCCACCGGTCGAGATCGGCCTCGCGCAGGCGCAGGGAAGCGCCGCCGTAGACCACGGAGTTGCCTCCCAGCATCTCCATCGGCCGCAGCGGCGCGTACCGCCGGGCGCCGTACTGCCGCACCTGGACCGGAGACGCGCCACGGTAGCGGTCGCCGATGAGCACCTGGCGCGGGTCCCAGTCGCCGTCGTCGCGGCGCACCGGCCGGCCGCGCTCGACCAGCAGCACCCGCAGTCCCGCCTCGGTCAGGGCCAGGGCGCTGAAGGCGCCGCCGAAACCGGAGCCGATGACGACGGCGTCGTACGCCATCACCCCCGCGCGGCGGGGAGCACCGCCTCCACGACGTAGAGGACCGCCAGGGCGGCGATGATGACCAGGGCCGCGTAGTGGAAGCGCTCCCGCATCCGCAACTCGGCCTCGCGGCGCGGCAGGTCGGGGCGGAACTTCCCGGACATGTTGCGCTGCACGTAGGTCTTGTAGTACTCGACAGCGAAGCGCTCGAGGCCGCCGTTCATGTAGATCAGGAACCCCAGGCCTACCGCCGGTCCCCCGGGATTGGCGAAGTAGAACAGAGGACTGAGCAGGGCCAGCACGAGCCCCGAGCGCTGGAACTTCAGGGGCCGGAAGCCCTCGAAGGGGGCGTCCTTGTAGGCGCCGCCGAGGGAGACGAGGAGGCCGGTGGCATAGGCGGTGACCAGGAAGACCCAGAACCGCTCCACCGGCATCTCGATCCAGAGGACGGCGAAGACGGCGGCGACGATCGCCGTGCCCGCGGCGTAGCGCGCCAGGTCGCTGTCCACGTGGCGGCCGAAGAAGGTGATGCGCGACGGGACGAAGTACTTGGCCTGGTCCTCGGTGCGGAAGAAGCCCTTGTAGATCTCGGCCAGGAACCGCTCGAGTCCCATGATGAGGAAGAACAACTGGAACAGGGTCAGGTCGCCGAGGCGCGCTCGCAATGGCGGAACCAGGTAGAGCAAGGCGAAGAGGGCGAGGTGGAACCAGATGCTGCGCGGGAAGGTCCGCGGCTTCCAGCCCTCGTAGGGCGAGTCCTTGAAGGCGCCCCAGAGACTGGTGTAGAGCCCGGAGACGACGGTCACGAGAAGCTGAAGGGCCACCGGCATGGGGCGGCAAAGATACCGGCCTCCCGGGTGGACCGAAAGCCGGCCGCCCCTTTGGCCGCCGCGAGGGACGGTCTTTAGTATTGCCCCCTTTCCCGCCCCTCTTCCACCGACCCCGGAGCCCTCTACATGCGACTCGGAGTGGTGGGCCTGCTGCCCGCCGATTTCCGCGACATCACGCCCGCACATCTCTCCGCCATCGCCGGCCTGGGACTGACCGGGGCCGGCAGCCACGCCAGCGGCGAGATCCTCGGCGAGGCCACGCCCGACCAGTGTGCCAGCGTGCGGGCGGTCTTCGAGGGAGCCGGTATGGACCTCGTGCAGTTCGGCATCGGCTACGGCGGGTGCCTCTTCGATCCCGACCAGGCGGTGCGGGCGCGTCTGCTCGACACGGTCGGCCGCGGCATCGAGGTCTCGGCCGCCCTCGGCGCCCACTACTGCCTGATCCGCACGGGGAGTCTGAATCCGGCCGGGTCCTACGCCCCCGGCCCGGAGAACCACCGGCCCGAGTGCCGGGACCGCCTGCTGGTGTCGCTGCGGCGGACCGCCGCCAAGGCCGAGGCCGAGGGAGTCACCATGGTCGTCGAGACCCACCTGCTGACGATCATGGACTCGCCCGAGACCAACGCCTCTCTCCTCGCCGAGGTCGGCTCCGAGCGCCTGCGGGTGGTCATGGACTGCGCCAACCACTTCCAGGCCGTGCACCAGGTCTACGACTCGCGCCCCCGCCTCGACCACATCTTCGAGCACATGGGGCCCATCGCCGGCTGCGGCCACCTCAAGGACGCGGCCGTGCGCGGCGGCTTCGTCAGCCACGTGGACGAGGAGGTCCCGGGCGAGGGCGACCTCGACCTCGGGTACCTGCTGCAGCGCTGGCAGAAGATCCGGCCCGAGGGCTACATGCTCCTGGAGCACCTGCCGGACGAGAAGTACCCCCTCGCCGCGGCCAACGCCCACCGCATCGCGGCGCGGGCCGACGTGGAGATCCACTGATGCCGGCCCCCTCGTACGTGCCGGTGCGGCGGGCCTCGGTGGAGGTGCTCTTCACGCTGGAGAAGGAGGCCGCCAAGCCGAACGGCCTGCAGTACGACGCCGCCAGCGACCGGCTGCTGGCCGCCGACCAGCGCGACGGCGCCCTGATCACGGTGGAGGACCCGCGGGGCCAACGACGGCAGAGCGAGTTCGCCGCCGGCTCCACCGGCCCGAGCGGCGTCACCGTCATGCCCTGGCAAGGGGACCGCATCACCGTCATGTCGGGCACCCACGCCCCCGACCTGACGGTGATCGAGGACGACGGCCAGGTCTACTCCGTCGACCACCGCGGCGTGGGCACCGGCATCGTCGGCTTCTCCAAGGAGCCGGTCACCGGCCAGCACACCGGCTTCCACGGCCTCGAGTGGGACGGCAGCCACCTGTGGGCCGCCTCGCCCCCGGCGCGGAAGATCTTCCGCCTCGACCTTCAGCCCGACGCCGCCGGCCGGCCGGCGATCGCCGGCTGCTCGTGGTTCCCCCTGGTCTTCGGCAACCGGCCCCACGGCCTGGCCTGGGCCGATCCCGCCCGGCGTACGGTGTGGTGCAACGACACCACTCTGAACTGCGTCTACCGCTACGACACGGTTACCGGCGAATGCGTGGAGATCCTGGTGCTGCCCGCCGACGCGCCGCTGAGCCACGGCATGACCATCGTCGACGGCGACCTGTGGTACTGCGAGGACAACACGGCCCGCATCTGCCGGGTCGTCAGAGAATCCGCCTGACCTGAGTCAGATACGGATCGCGGCCTGAGTGGCCGCCCGTCCGGAGCGGGGCGCTGTGCAGGCCGGAGGGGCGAGGGCTGCTACCGACGGGGCGAGGTTCACCCCGGCATGCGCACCGCCGCGTCGCGGCGCTCGCGCATCCCCGACTGCATCGACTCCGGGTAGCGGAGAGGCAGCCGCGACACCTCTTCCAGCCGGACCCGCGCCTCGTCGGGCAGCCGCCAGCCGGCGGCGGCCAGGATGTCCCCCAGCTGCCCGACGTTGCGGGCGCCGCAGATGGCCGACGTGATCGCCGGCTGCTCCAGCACCCAGCGCACGGCCACCTCCGCCGGCGTGCGCTCCAGCTCCGCGGCCACGGCCAGCAGGGTCTCCAGGGTGCGGTCGGCGCTGTCGGCGAAGTAGGTCGCCGGATAGGCCCAGCCCTCCTCCGACCGGGTGCCGGCGGAGACGCGCTCGCCGGGGCGGTACTTGCCGGTGAGGAAGCCGCCGCCCAGGGGCGACCACACGACGACGCCGAGCCCCTTGTGCAGGCACAGGGGGATCAGCTCCTGCTCGATGTCGCGGACCACCAGGCTGTACTGGGGCTGGTAGCACTCGAAGCGGGACCAGCCGTTGTGGTCGCTGATCCACAGGCACTCCATGAGCCGCCAGGCCGGGTAGTTGCTGCACGCCGTGTAGCGCACCTTGCCCTGGCGCACGAGGTCGTCCTGGGCCCGCAGCATCTCCTCCATCGGCGTCTGCACGTCCACGTGGTGGATGTAGTAGAGGTCGATGTAGTCGGTGCGCAGCCGCCGCAGGCTGTCCTCCACGGCGTTCAGGACGTGGACCCGGGACATGCCCGAGTCGTTGGGGCCGGGCCCCATGGGGTTGAAGAACTTGGAGGCGATCACCTGGTCCCGGCGCCGCCCCTCCAGGGCGCGGCCGAGGTACTGCTCCGAGAGGGTGCCGGCGTAGGTGTTGGCCGTGTCGAAGAAGTTCACGCCACCGTCGATGGCCAGGTCGACGATGCGGCGCGACTCCTCCTCGTCGGCGCCGTGGCCGAAGGTCATCGTGCCCAGGCAGATCTCGGAGACTTTGAGGCCGGAGCGGCCCATGCGTCTGTATTCCATGGCGCCTGAAGGTATCGCCTCCGGCACCGGGGCTCCAGCGCTGACCCGGTCCCGGCGGCGGCCTATCTTCCCGCCATGGCCGACCCCACCGCCCCCCTGAAGCGCTGCGAGCTGCACGTCCACGCCGGCGGCTGCCTCTCGGTGGAGGACCTGATCGAGATGGCCGCCGGCCGCGCCGGCGACATCGACTGGAGCCCGTACGTGGAGGCTTTCGAGGCCTCCTACGGCCGGCGCCCCGACCCGGAGGCCATGTTCCGCCGCGCCGCCGGGTGCGACCCGGCCGCCGTGGAGGAGTTGCGCCGGCACTACGTCTTCACCGAGGAGGACGGTCCCGACTTCGCCCGGTTCTCGGCCAAGTTCGGCCTGCTGATCTGCATCGGCCGCCACTACATGAGGCACGTGCCCTGCGGCGGCCGCGAGGTCATGCGCCGCGCCCTCGACCACCACCGCAGCCGCGGCGTGCGCTACGTGGAGATGCGGGCCCACTTCGGCCGCACGGAGGACCTGCCGGGCTTCGTCGAGTTCCACCGGACCAACGCCGAGGTCGTCCTCCGGACGCGGGGCGGCGGCTTCGAGCCCCGCTACGTGCCCTCCCTGCCGCGCTCCTCGCCGCTGCCGGCGTACGACCTGCTGCGCCGCCTGATGGCCGAGCGGCCGGAGCTGGCCGAAGTCGTGGTGGGCGTCGACTTCTGCAACGTGGAGGAGGGCTTCCCCCCCCGGGGCGTGCGCGGCTTCTTCCGGCGGCTGGCGGCGGACAACGACGCCGACCCGGGGGCCGCCCTGGAGGTCCTCTACCACGTGGGCGAGATCTACTTCGACAAGTCCCTCGAGAGCGCCGTGCGCTGGTGCCACGAGGCCGCCGAGCTCGGCTCCCGGCGCCTGGGCCACTGCATCGCCCTGGGCCTGGACCCGGAGGTCTCGGTGCGGCGGCGCGGCGTCTCCCACCTGTGGGAGCCGGTGGCCGAGCGCCTCGACCAGATCGACTACGACCTGCGCCACCGCCGGGGCCTGGAGGACGCCGGCGTGGAGGTGTCGCCGGCGGCCCTGGAGGCCGAGGGCGAGAGCCTCCGGGGGCGGGACCGCGCGGCCCTCTGCCGGAGGCCTTACGACGACCGCCGCCTCGACCAGGTTCGCCGGCGCCAGGAGTTCGTCCTCGGAGAGCTCGCCCGCCTGGGCGTGGTCGTCGAGTCCTGCCCCAGCTCCAACATGCGCCTCGGCAGCATCCCCCGGCCGGAGCTGCACCCCGTGCACCGCTTCCTCGACTCCGGCGTGGACCTCGTCATCGGCGCCGACGACCCCGGCATCTTCGAGTCGCCCCTGGCCGCCGAGGTCGACTGGGTCGCCCGCACCACCCACCTGTCCGCCGAGGCCCTCGCCGCGCGTCTCGGCGACCCCCTGCGGCACCGCCTTCGCAAAGGAGACCCCCCGTGAGCGACCGCCCCCGCATCGGCCTCGTCGGCTACGGCTACATCGGCGCCTACGTGTACGAGCAGATCACCACGCGGCCCGATCTCGGCCTCGACATCGCCTTCGTCCACAACCGCAGCCCCGGCCGGGTCGCCGGGCTGCCGCCGGAGCACATCCTCGAGGACCTGGGCGCCTTCGCGGGACGCGACCCCGACCTCGTCGTCGAGGTCGCCCACCCCGACATCACCCGCGATCACGGCGGCGCCTTCCTCGAGGCCGCCGACTACATGCCCCTCTCCCTGACCGCCTTCGCCGACGCCGAGCTCGAAGCTCGACTCCTCGACACGGCGCGCTCCGCCGGCACCCGCCTCTTCGTCCCCCACGGCGCCGTGGTCGGCCTCGACGCCCTCGAGGAAGGCCGCGAGACCTGGGACGAAGTCGGCATGGTCATGAAGAAGCCCGTTCGCAGCCTCGACTTCTCCCGCGCCCCCGGCATCGACCCGGAGGCGATCACCACGGAGACCACCCTCTTCGACGGCACGGCCCGGGAGATCTGCCCCCTCTACCCCCGCAACGTCAACTCCCACGCCGCCGTGGCCCTGGCCGGCATCGGCTTCGACCGCACCCGCTCGGTGCTGATCGCCGACCCGGCCCTGGAGGCCTCCATCATCGAGGTGGAGGCCCGCGGCGGCGGCGTGGAGATCTCCATCCGGCGCGAGAACCCGATGAAGGGCGTCAGCGGCGTGATGACCCTCATGTCGACGCTGGCCAGCATCGGCCGCGCCAAGGGGGATTTGCCGGGGCTGCGGGTTTGTTGAGCGTCAAGTCGAACGGGGTTGTAGTTCTACCCCTCGGGCCAGAGACTCGCACCTGACGAGCGAGGATAGGGGTACGCCCTCCGCAGCCCAATGCCCTGACACTGAGTAACTCCGGAGCCATCCGACGAGGAACGAATGAACCTTGGTCGTCTACCATTGGAACGCAAGACCGGCGAAGAGCCATTTCGCGACGGAGAGCGCGAGTTCGATCTCCGACTGGTCGACTACTGGCGTTGGTCGGCGTCCGATCTCGTCAGCAACGCTCAGCGCGGCACCTTGGCCGAGTTCCTTGTCGCCCATGCGCTGGGTGTGGACGGCGGCGTCCGAACCGAGTGGGACGCGGAGGCCAACACTTCGAGCGGCACTCCAGTCCGATCAGCGGACGCCTACGTCTTCGCCGTTCACGCTCATCGGGAGCAGGAGTCGATCAATCCGCTTGACCTTTCTCAATGGGAGTTCCACGTCCTGAGCACCGCCAGGATCCAACAGGAGTGCGGGGACCAGAAAACCCTCTCCCTTGGCGCGCTGGAGAGGTTGTCTTCAGGCCATCGAGTCGGAGGTCGGGCAGAGCAGTTGTCCCAAGATCCAAGGTTCCGGCATGTGAGTCCCAAGCGCGTCGGGATGCCAAAGGGAGACTTCCACCTGCTGGGGCGGGTGTTGTATTGCTGAACCAATGGAAAGGGGTCGCAGCAGATGCAGGGCCACAAACTCGTTAGAGACAGCAATCAAGTCCTCTCGGACTCAGACCGCGCATTCTGGGAGGAGAACGGCTACGTCGTCGTGCCCGACGCCGTCCCCAGGGAGAACCTGGACCGCCTCGTGGAGGCCATCTGGGAGTTCCTCGAGATCGACCCGGACGACCCCGAGGACTGGTACCGCCACGACCCGTACACCCGCGAGCGCCGGACCTCGCCTATCTCCAGCGGCGGCATGGTGGAGATCTACCAGCACCAGGCGATCTGGGACAACCGGCAGTACCCGAGGGTGCACCGGGCCTTCGCCGAGATCTGGGGCGACGAGAAGCTGTGGGTCTCCCTCGACCGGGCCAACATGAAGCCGCCGGCGCGGGAAGACAAACCGGCGTGGAACAACAAGGGGATGATCCACTGGGACATGGACACCTCGAAGCGGCCCATCACCTTCGGCGTGCAGGGGGTCCTCTACCTGACCGACACCGCCGAGGACCAGGGCGGGTTCCAGTGCGTGCCCGGCTTCCACCGCATGTTCGATGAGTGGGTGAAGACCCAGCCGGAGGACCGCAATCCCTCGCGGCCGGACCTGGAGGGCCTGACGGTGAAGCCGATCCCCGGCAAGGCGGGAGACCTGCTGATCTGGCACCGGCTGCTGGCCCACGGCAACGGCCACAACCGCTCGGACCGGCCGCGCCTGGCCCAGTACATCACCATGTCGCCGGCGGGCGACCCCAAGGGTGCGGGCACCCGGGTCCAGGCCTGGCGGGACCGCCGGCCGACGCGGGGCTGGCCGGGGGACCCGCGCGACCGGGAGCACCGGCTGCAGGAGCCGGCCCGGCTCACGCCGCTGGGCCGCAAGCTGCTGGGCCTATATCCCTGGAGCTGAAGTCCGCCGGCCCGCGTAGCGGTCGAGGTCGATCTGACCGGTGGCGATCCTCTGCAGGATCTCCGGATAGAAGCGGTGCTCCACTTCCAGCACGCGGGCGGCCAGCGTCTCCGCGGTGTCGCCGGGCTCCACGGGCACCTCCTCCTGGGCCAGGACCGGCCCGTGGTCGTAGATCTCGTCCACCACGTGCACGGTGGCGCCGCTGACCCGGTCGCCGGCAGCCAGGACCGCCTCGTGCACCCGCCGGCCGTAGAACCCGCGGCCGCCGTGGCTCGGCAGCAGGCCGGGGTGGATGTTGAGGACGCGGCCGTCGAAGGCGGCCAGGGTCCGCGGCCCCACCCGCTTCATGTAGCCGGCGAGACAGACCACCTCCACCTCCTCCGCGCGCAGGGCGTCGCGGATCGCCGCGTCGAGGGCGGCCGGCTCCGGGTGGGTGCGTCCGCTCAGGTGGCGGGCCGGGATCCCCCGGGCGCGGGCGCGGGCCAGGGCCCCCGACCTGGAGTTGTTGCCGATGACGACGCGGGGCTCGGCATGCAGGCGGCCGTCGCGGCAGGCGTCGAGGATGGACTGCAGGTTGGTGCCGCCTCCCGAGGCCAGGAACCCGAGGCGCAGGGGCGGCCGGCTCACGGCGGTCAGTCTCCGGCCGTTCCCCGCGAGGCGAGGGGCGTCCAGCCGCGTCCGGGCATCCAGGCGCGGGTCTCGTAGAACTTCTCGCGGATGGCGCAGAACTCCTCGGCCGTGCGGCACTCGCTCTCCGGCGCCTCCGGGTCGCGGATGACGAAGTCCGCCTCGGGCGGATAGCAGGCCATGGTCACGGGGTCCCGCTCCGGCGTGCTGGCGGCGGGCTCCTCGCCGACGTTGTTCGGCGCCTCGGCGCCCTGGTAGCGCAGGTCGAGGCTCCAGCGCACCTGGTCGCTGTGGTTCTCGAAGGAGGCGTGGGGGGTGAGGTTGGTGAGGAAGAGGACATCGCCCCGCTTCATCGGCACGGGGACCGGCTCGGCGCCGGGCACCCGGCCGGGGATCTCGAGATAGCCGCCGTGGCCGCCCGTGTAGTGCCGGTACACGCCGTTGCGGTGGCTGCGGGGAACCACCCACAGGCAACCGTTCTCCACCGACACGTCGATGAGCGGGATCCAGCAGGTGAGTACCAGCAGGTTGTCGCAGTGGGGCAGGAAGTAGCCGGAGTCCTGGTGCCAGGGGACCTCGCCGCGCTCCCAGCGGGGCAGCTTCGGACGCACCCGGTACACGGATGATCCGATGATGCGCTCGCCCACGAAGGCCTCGACGACATCGAGCAGCCTGGGATGGGTGATGGTGTGGAACATCTCCGGGCCCGCGAAGCGGCCGCTGTTGACGGGCGCCATGATCCCCGCCACCTGGTCGGGCCAGCGCTCCGCGAGCAGGGCCAGGCGCCGGTCGAAGGGAGCGTCGGGAAAGGTCTCGTCCACCAGGCCTTCCTGCCGGGCGCGCTCGGCCTCGCGATCGACGGCGGCATGCAGGCCGCGCCGGATCGGCTCCAGGTCAACGTCGTCGAGGACGCCAGGCTTCATCACCCAGCCCTCTTCCTGGAAGTGGCATCGTTCAGCGGCGGCGAGGCTCATGCTTCCTCCCGTTTCCACCTTCAGTGGTGGAACAGGCGGACGCCGGAAAACACCATGGTCATGCCGTACTCGTCGGCGGCGGCGATGACCTCGTCGTCCTTCACGGAGCCGCCGGGCTGGAGCAGGTGCTCTACGCCGGAGCGGCTGGCGCGGTCGATGTTGTCGCGGAAGGGGAAGAAGGCGTCGGAGCTGAGGGCCACGCCGCGCACGCCGTCGAGCCACTCTCGCCGGTCCTGCGCGGGCAGGCGTTCGGGGACGGTGCGGAAGCAGTCGCGCCAAGCCGCCTCCTCGGGGGCGGAGAGCTCGTCCTCGAAGAAGAGGTCGATGGCGTTGTCCTTGTCGGCGCGCCGCAGTCCCTTGCGGAACCGCAGGTTCCGCACTGCCGGGTGCTGGCGCAGGTGCCAGCGGTCGGCCTTGCCGCAGGCGAGGCGCACGCAGTGGATGCGCGACTGCTGGCCGGCGCCGGCGCCGGCGACCTGGCCGTCGACGGCGCAGACCACCGAGTTGGACTGGGTGTACTTGACGGCGATGGTGGCCACCGTGAGGTCGCGGCGCGCCTCCTCCGTCAACTCCTCTCGTCTGGTCACGACGTTGGCGAAGAACCCGTCGTCGGGCACGAATTCGTTGCGCGGCTGCTCAAGGGTGACGCCGAAGACCTGGCGCGACTCCAGGGCCCGCGGCTCGTACCCGGCGTCGACCTCCAGGAGCTTGTAGTCGCCCCCCTTCTTCGCCTTCAGCATCTCCACCGCGCCCTCCTCGAAGCCGGGGGCCACGAGGCCGTCGGACATCTCCCGGCGGATGACTTCGGCCGTCGACCGGTCGAGGGGGTCGCTGACGGCGATCCAGTCGCCGAAGGAGGCGAGGCGGTCGGCGCCGCGGGCACGGGCGTAGGCGCAGGCCAGCGGGCTCAACTGCGCGTCTTCCGGGACGAACAGCGCCTGCCGCAGCGCCGACGGCAGGGGCAGGCCCACGGCGGCGCCGGCGGGGCTCAGGTGCTTGAAGGAGGCGGCGGCGGCAAGGCCCGTGGCCGCCTTCAGCTCGCGCACCAGCTGCCAGGCGTTGAGCGCGTCCAGGAGGTTGATGTAGCTCGGCGCGTTGTGGATCGCCTTCAGGGGAAGATCCCCGCCTTCGAGGAAGCAGCGCGCCCCGGTCTGGTGCGGGTTGCAGCCGTAGCGCATCCCGAGTTCGCCGGTCATCGCCGCCACCCGCGCTGTTCATTGACACTGTATGAAGTGGCTTCTATCATGCCGCTACACACTCGCCACAATCCCTCCTCCCCGCAAGACAGGTTCAGCCGATCAGATGATCAAGGGTTGTTATACCGCCATCGTCACGCCCATGCGCGAAGACGGCAGCGTCGACTACGAAGGGCTCGAGCGGCTCCTCGAGTTCCAGATCGCCAACGGCATCGACGGCATCGTCGCCGTGGGCACCACGGGCGAGAGCCCGACCCTGTTGTGGGAGGAGCACAACGAGGTGATCGAGCGCACCTGCCGCACGACCAAGGGACGCTGCAAGTCGATGGCCGGCACCGGCAGCAACTCCACGCGGGAGACCCTGGCCGGCACCGCCCATGCCGCCCACGCCGGCGCCGACAGCGTGCTCCTCGTCGACCCCTACTACAACGGCCCCAGCTCGGTGGAGATCCGCCGCGAGTACGTGGCCCCGGTGGCGGCCGAGTTCCCCGAGTTGCCCATGGTCCCCTACATCATCCCCGGGCGCACGGGCACGATGATGCACGCCGAGGACCTGGCCATCCTCTACGAAGAGCACCCCAACGTGTCGGCGGTGAAGGAGGCCACCGGCGACTACGACAACATGGCCAAGACCCGCCGCCTCTGCGGCCCCGGCTTCAGCATCATGTCCGGCGACGACGACCGCACCGTGGAGATGATGAAGCGCGCCGACATCGCCGCCGCCGGCGTGATCTCGGTCATGGCCAACGTCGTTCCGGGCCCGATCACCCGCATGACCCACGCCCTCACCGCCGGCGAGACGGAGCTGGCCGACAAGCTGGCCGCGGACCTGCAGCCGATCTTCGGCATCGTCGGCGTCGCCACCACCGAGCAGAGCCCCCGCGGCCCGGTGGAGTGCAAGGCCCGCAACCCGGTGCCGATCAAGACGCTGATGAACCTCCTCGGCATGCCCTCCGGCCCGTGCCGCCAGCCCCTGGGCCGCCTCACCCCCGGGGGGGCGGAGGTCGCCGTCGGCGCCGCCCGCCAGGTGTGGCGCAACGACCCGGCGCTGCTGGCGCCGGTGGGCGAAGCCTTCGGCGTCGACGTGGAGGCCCGGCTGCACGACGCGGCGGCGGTGGAAGCCCTCGTCTACGGGGAGTACTGATGGCCACCCGCATCGCCGTCTGCGGCCTCGGCGGCCGCATGGGCCAGCGCCTGGGCCACCTCGTCCTCGACGCCGACGACCTGGAGCTGACCGCCGCCAGCGAGCGGCCCGGCCACGCGTGGCTGGGACGCGACGCCGGCGAGGTCCTGGGCCGCGGGTCCCTGGGCGTGAGCCTCCAGCCCTCCATCGCCGCGGCCGACGCCGACGTGGTCGTCGCCTTCACCACCCCGGAGGCCACCCTCGCCGACGCCGCCGCCAGCGCCGCCGCGGGCACGGCCATGGTCGTGGGCACCACCGGCATGTCGGCCGACCAGCTGGACGAGTTCCGCGCCGCCGTGGCCTCCATCGCCTGCGTCTTCGCGCCCAACTTCTCCACCGCCATGAACGTCCTCTTCAAGCTCGTGGAGGAGGCGGCGAGCATCCTCGGCGACGACTACGACATCGAGGTCGTGGAGGCCCATCACCGGCACAAGGTCGACGCCCCGAGCGGCTCCGCCCTGCGCCTGGCCGAACGGGCCGCCGCCGGCGTCGGGCGCAACCTCGACGAGGTCGCCGTCCACGGCCGCCAGGGAGAGACCGGCGAGCGCACGCGCAAGGAGATCGGCCTCCACGCCCTGCGCCTCGGCGACGTCGCCGGCGACCACTCGGTGTTCTACGGCGCCGCGGGGGAGTACCTGGAACTGCGCCACCACGCCACCAGCCGCGACGCCTTCGCCCTCGGGGCCCTGCGGGCGGCGCGCTTCGCCGCCGCCGCCGAGCCGGGGCTCTACGACATGGGGGACGTGCTGGGGTTGTAGAGCTTCAGGAGGTGGAGGGGCTGCGCTCGGGGCTGGGGTTGAGGAAGGCGGGCCTCAGGGTGCGCAGCTTGTCGCGCAGGCGCGCCGCCTCCTCGAAGTTCTCGGCTTCCACGGCCACGTGGAGGTCGCGCTCCAACTGCTCCTTCTGAGACAGGGGACGCTCCTTCTCCAGTTCCTCGTACCAGTCGGACAGGAAGGTCAGCTCGGGGCAGTCCTCGTCCATCAGGTCCTCCTCCCCCTCCCACTCGCCGAGGAACTGCTCGATGCGGTCGATGCCGCGCTGCACGTGGCGCAGGGCGGCGTCGTAGTCCTTGGCCTCGAGGGCGGCCATGGCCCGGGCCCGGGCCTGCATCATCACCGCGTGGGGCAGGTACTGCTCGAAGTACCACTTGACCTCGTCGCTGTCGGCGTGCTCGTGGACGAGGTCGAAGATGGCCAGGTTGTGCCCGGTGTCGCGCTCCACCCCCTCGTAGTCCTCCAGGAAGAACAGGGCGAGATAGCGCTGGTAGTACTGCCAGGCTTCCTGGAAGAGGTCCTCGCAGCTCTGCTCGTCGAGCTCGGGGCCGCTTCTGGGCAGCGATCCGGGGCGGCTGCGCAGGGACTGGCGGAAGTGATGGAGGAAGGACTCGGCGCCGTGGGGCCGGTGTCCGTCGGGGCGGCCGGAGACGTCGAGCTGGAGGATCCCCATGTCGATGCGGATCTGGATCTTCTCCGTGCCGTCCCGGGCGGTGATCCGGCGGGCGATGAACTCGTCCGGGTCGAAGGGCCACGAATTGAGCAGGTCACCGATGTCGTATTTCATGGCCCCCCTTCGGCTTGTGTCACCAGAATATAGCCCTGCGCAGGGCCGTCCGCTACAAGGGAAGGGGGGCCCCGGCTAGCGCCGGGAGACCTTGATGCTGCCCACCGCGACGCCGACGACGAGGGCGATGACGGCGGCGATGATCAGGGCGTTGCGGATCACCCGGGCGCGCTGCTCGACGCGGATGGTGATGTCCTTCTCCTGGGCCTCGATGCGCTCCGGGCCCTCGTACCCGGCGGCCTCGACGCGCACGTCGTACTCGCTGACGCCGATGCCGGCGGGCTGCACGAGGGTGATGTTCACCGGCTCCTTCTCCCCCGGCAGGATGCGGTCGATCGTGTCGGGCTCGGAGGACCAGGTCCAGTCGAGGGGCGGGGTCAGCACCAGGTGCACCCTCTCCACCTCCAGGGTCCCGGTGTTGAGCAGGTCGACGCGCACCTTCACCTCCTCGCCCGTGCGCACCTCCTGGTAGCGGTTGGCGATGAGGGTCTCGAGGGCGCCCCGGCCCCGGGGGATGAGCTCGAAGCGCTCCTTGTTCCCGGGGATCGTGTTGATCTCCTCCAGGGGGATGGGGCCGCGGTGCTTGCGGTTCAGCTCGGCGATGCGCTCGAAGCCGGCGGCCTCGGTGACGAAGACGTAGAACTCGATCGTCTGGTCGACGTAACCGCGGCTGAGCTTCTCGGGGATCTGCAGCTCCAGCTCCAGCTGCTGGCGCGTCACCTCCTCGCTGAACTTCACCTGCGTGAGGTTGGCGTTGGTCCCCGGGTCGACGAAGGCGGGGGTGATCTCCCGCGGCAGGTTGACCAGGGCCAGGCGGAAGGTCTTCTCGTCCTCGGCGAGGCGCTCGAGGATGAGGTCGAAGTTGACCCGCGTGTTGAGGTCGCCCTCCTGGGAGAACTGGACCGAGTTGATCGTCGGCAGGTCCTGGCTCGACTCCCGGCGCATGACGATCTGCAGCAGCTCCTTGCTGCCGTCGAGGTAGGTGAGGTCGACGACCACGTCCTCGTAGTCCTGGAGCAGCCGGAAGGTGAGCCGCGTACGCTCGCCCAGGGGCAGGGAGGGCACGAGGATCTCGTAGGGCTCGGCGACGATCGTTCCGAGGCGCTCGGTGAGGGAGACCTTGAGGTTCTGGATCTCCAGCAGCGGCCGGATCTGGCTCTCGTCGCGGTCGGGGTTGAGAGACAGGGCCTGGCCGAGCTGGGAGGCGTTCTCCAGGACGATATCGACCTGGCGGCGGCCGTCGAGGGTGCGGTACTTCCGCGCCTCGCGGATGGTGACGCGGGTGGCGTCCTTGAGGAACTCCAGGCGCGTGCGGTCGAGCTGGAAGACCGCCTCGCTGTACTTCAACTCCGACTGCAGGAAGGCGCGCCGGGCTTTGTTCAGGCTCTCGAGGGTTTCGATCTTCTCGTCGTAGAGCTCCTGGATGATGTCGTACTCGCTCTTGTTGTTGTCCATCTCCAGCTTGCGGCTCTCCACCTCCCACTGCGCCTTGCGCAGCTTGATGTCGTAGAGGCGCTGCTCCTTGGTGCGCAGGTCCTTGGTCGCCCCCAGGGGCGAGGCCAGGAGGCCGAGGAGGAAGACGCCCAGGCAGGCGCGGGCGGCGGTCATCGCCGGCTGATCCGGACGCTGGCCACGCCGATGCCGACGACGAGGAGGACGAGGATGCCGATGAGGATGACGTTGCCGGCGATGTTCGATCGCGCCCCCACGTGGATGGTCAGGTTCTTCTCCAGGGACTCCACGTTCTCGTTGCCCACCTGGCCCTGGGCCTCGACGCCGAGCTCGTAGTTGCCCACGGCGATGTCCGGCGGCGGCCGGGCGACGATGTCGAGGGGCGCGCGCTCGTCGGGCTCGAGGCGCTTGATGAGCAGGGGCGTCACCTCCTCCTGCCACTGGTAGGGCAGGTCGAGGGCGGCCTTGATGTTCTGCACCGCCACGCTGCCGCGGTTGAGGAACTCCACGCGGATGCGCAGGTCCTCGCCGGTCTGGATCTCGCGGTAGGTGTTGGAGACCAGGACCTCGAGCTTGCCGATGCCCTTGGGGATGAGCTCGAGCTTGACGTAGTTGGCCCGCAGCCCCTGGAGTTCTTCCTCCGGCACCGGGTCGTCGCCGAAGCGCGCCCGGATGGCGTTGATGCGGGCGTACTCGCGCGGCTCGGTGACCAGGGCGAAGAACGGGCGCGCCAGGCCCACCAGGTTGCGGTCGAGCTTCTCGGGGATCTCGAGGACGAGGCCGAGGGTGTCCTTGGACTTGTTCTCGTCGAACTTCACCTGCGTGACCTTGGCGCCGGCGTTGCGGAAGGAGAAGTCGATCTTGCGCGGCAGGCCGAGGACGGCGAGGGCGAAGCTGCGCTCCTCGTCGGAGAGGCGCTCGAGGATGAGGTCGAAGCGCACGTCCTGCTGCAGCTCGCCCGACTGCGAGAACTGGGCGGAGTTGATGCTCGGCAGGTTCTCGCGCCCGCCCTTGCGCAGGGTGACGGGGATGCTCTCCAGGGTGTCGAGGTAGCCGAGGACCACGGCCACCGCCTCCTCGTCGCGCAGGAGGCGGAAGGTCAGGGTGTGCCGCTGGCCCACGTCGAGGGCGGGGACGCGGGTCTCGTAGGGCTCGCCCACGAGGGGCCCGTTCTTGAGGGAGACGAAGATGTTCTCCACGCGCAGCAGGATCCGCAGGTCCTCCTCGGTGAGGGAGGGATCGACGACGAGGGCATCGCGCGTGTCGGAGGCGTTCTCCACGACGATGTCGACCATGCTCTTGCCGTCGGGGCTCTTGTACTTGCGGGCGTCGCGCACGACGATGTGGGTGGCGTTGCGCAGCAGCTCGAGCTTGGTCTCCTCCAGCAGGATCTCGGCCTCCTCCTTCTGCAGCCGCGCCTCGGCGTAGCTGTTCTGCGCCTGCTTGTAGGTGAGGAGGGGCACGAATCCCGAGTCGTGGAGGGCCCTTGTGAGGCGCAGCTCCTCCAGGGCCTGGTCGAGGCTGGTGCGGCGCTGCTCGAGCTGCAGCTGGCGCTCGTCGAGCTGCAGCTTGTCGAGCTGCTGCTGGCGCGTGAGGCCGGCCCCCGCGGGGGCCGCGGCGGCGTCCGCGGCGGCGGCGAGCAGAAAGCCGGCCAGAAGCGCGAACCTCGCCCTCATTCGACGTACCCCATCAGCCGCCGCAGCTCGGCCTGGCGCGAGATGTAGGTCTCCTGGTTCTGGAACAGGACCTCCTGGGCGGTGAAGAACTGCTGGCGGAAGTTCTCCAGCACCGCCTCGTCCACCTGGCCCCCCTTCTCCTGCACCTGCTGCTTGATCTCCAGGCGGCGGCGGGCGATGACCACGCTCTTCTCCTGCAGGCGCTGGGTCTCCTCGGCCTCGAGCATCGACTGGTAGGCCTGGCGCACGCCCAGCTCCACCGAGGCCCTCAGGTCGCGCAGCTGCACCTGCAGGCCCTGCAGCCGGGCGCGCTCGAGGCCCTCGCGGCCCAGGCGGGCGCCGCCCTCGAAGATGGGGATGCGCGCCTGCACGCGGGCCGACCAGGTCGCCTCGCCCTCGTCCTCGGGCGGGTCCGCCTCGTCGAGGCTGAGGCCGGTCTCCACGCCGACGCCCCAGGTGCCGCCCTCGCGGCCGACGCTGAGGCCCGCCCGGCGGCGGCCGTCGCCGACGCCGGCGTCGGCGCTCAGGTCGGGGGCGTACTCCCAGCCGATCTCGCGCAGGACGCGCCGCTGCTCGTCGAGGAGCTGCTCGGTGACGCCGATCTCCACGTCGTGAACGAGGGCCCGGCCCACGGCCTCGTCCTGGTCGACGGCGAACGGTTCCAGCTCGCCGCCGAGGCGCAGGTCGAGGCCGATGGGGCGGCCGATGAGGCGCAGGAGCTCCATCTTGTCGCGCAGCTGCTCGCGCCGGATGCGGTTGATGCTCAGCTCCTCCTCCAGGACGTTGAGCTCGGCCTGCAGCTTCTGCTCCTCGGAGGCGAGGCGCTTCTCGAAGCGGGCCTGCTGGCGCGCGAAGGTGGCCTCGAAGTTCTGCCGCGAGGCGACGCGCAGGGCGATCTGCTGGTCCTTGAGCAGGATCAGGTGGTAGAGCTCCCAGACGCGGGAGCTGACCTCGTAGACCTTGTCCTGGTAGTCGAAGACGGCCTTGCGCAGATCGGCGCGCAGCTGGATCTCGGAAGCGGCGTCGGGGCCGAACTCGAAGAGGCGCTGCTGGAGCAGCAGCTCGCTGGCCAGCTGGTCGCGGGTGGTGGCGTCGCCCTCGGCGCGCAGGGCGTCGTAGCCGGCGGTGAGGCTCACCCGCGGCATCAGGCGGGAGCGGACGACGACGGCGTCGCTCTCGACCTCCTCGATGCGCTTGCGGGCGCCGATCAGCTCGCGGTTGTGGGAGAAGGCCGCGGCGAGGCAGTCGGCCAGGCCGAGGGGCGCCGCCCGGGCGGCGGAGTCGGGCACCGCCGGAGGCCCCTCCGCGACGGCGGGACCGAGGGCCGCGGCCACTCCCGCGATGACAACCGCCGTCCGCAGGTGGAGGGCCCGGGACGGCGAAAAGGTGAGCAAAATCAATAGGTTCCGTAGGGTCTGGCAGATCGCGCTTATCCTACTGGTGAAGGTGGACCATGTCAAGATGGGGTTGCGCGCAAGCCATTGCTTGACATGGGTCACGTACCCCCCGCACGTTACCTCTGTGGACCGCGGGTGTGGACCGCGGGCGACTTTCCCGGAGAGAGGCGAATGCTCGAGATCATCGACATGACCAAGCACTACGGCGACGTGCACGCCGTGAACGACCTCACCCTGACCATCGAGCCGGGCGAGATCTTCACCATGCTCGGCGCCAACGGCGCCGGCAAGACGACCACCCTCATGGTGGCCCTCGGGTTCACCGAGCCGACGGCCGGGACGGTGAAGATCTGCGGCGTCGACGTCACGCGCGACCCGCTCGAGGCCAAGCGCCACGTGGCCTACGTGTCGGAGAACGTCATGCTCTACGGCAACTTCACGGCCCGCCAGAACCTCGAGTTCTTCACCAAGCTCGGGGGCCGCAAGCAGGTGGAGGCCTCGGAGTACGACCAGGTCATGGACCGCGTCGGCCTGCAGCGCGACGCCTTCGACCGGCGGGTGAAGGGGTTCTCCAAGGGCATGCGCCAGAAGCTCGGCATCGCCATCGCCATCATGAAGAACGCCGAGGTGATCCTCCTCGACGAGCCCACCTCGGGACTGGACCCCAAGTCGGGCGCCGAGTTCCTGCAGCTGCTGGCCGAGCTGCGCGAGGAGAACAAGGCGATCTGGATGACGACCCACGACATCTTCCGGGCCAAGCAGATCGCCGACCGCGTGGGCATCATGGTCGAGGGCAACCTGGTGAAGATCTTCACCCGCGACGAGCTCGGGCAGGAGGACCTGGAGTCGATCTACGTCGAGTTCGTGAGCCAACCCGCCGAGCAGGCGGCCTGACGGCCGTCGACGCCACCGGCCGCCGGCCCCGACCCGCCTTGCGCCCCCGCCCCCGCATGTCCCCGGTCCGCGGCGCCCCCGGGGCCGCGCTTCCATCGAGGCTTCCATGCTCCTGCGACTGATCCGCAAGGAAGTCCTGCACAACATCCTGAGCTTCCGCTTCGCCGTCACCTACGGCCTGCTCTTCGTCCTCGTCCTGCTCGCCGTCTTCCTCATGGGCAACGAGCACCGTCAGCGCATGGAGACCTATACCCGGCAGGAGTCCCAGGCCCGCGACCGCCTGGAGGAGCTGGCCGGGATGCAGGACGCCACCGAGCAGTTCCGGCAGATCCAGCGCGAGGACTTCGCGGGGGTACGTCAGCCGGGGGCGCTGGCCGTCCTCGCCCGCGGTCTCGAGGGCAGCCTGCCGGCGCAGATCTCCTCCGGCGGCTGGTTCACCACGCACAGCTCCGAGGACCGCCTGGGGCGCAACATCCTCCTCGAGATCTTCCAGGCGCCCGACTTCGCCTACGTGGTCAACATGGTCCTGAGCCTGCTGGCCCTGCTCTTCGTCTTCGACTCCGTCTGCGGCGAGAAGGAGCGGGGCACCCTCAAGCTCCTGCTGTCGGGCTCGGTCCCCCGGGACACGGTGCTGCTGGGCAAGTGGGTGGGCGGCTACCTCTCCATCGCCGGGCCCTTCGCCGCCGCCGCCGCCGCCGGCTTCCTCTACCTCTCCCTCTCCGGCTCCCTGCCGCTCGAGACGGAGGTCGTCTCCCGTTTCGCCGCGATCCTCGCCGTCTCCTTCCTCTATATATCCGCCTGCTTCAGTCTCGGTCTGCTGATCTCCACCCTCGCCCACCGCGGCGCCACGGCCCTGCTCATGGCGCTGCTGGTGTGGATCGGCTGGATCCTGGTGGTGCCCAACCTGGCGCCTGTCGTGGCCCGCCTGGCGGCGCCGGTGCCGTCGCGCCAGGTGATCGACGCCGAACAGCAGGCCATCGACCGCGAGGCGGAACTGCTGATGGGGGCCATCCGCAAGAGCAAGGTCTACGGCGACCGGCAGCAGATGGAGCGCATCCAGGAGGAGACGGAGCAGCGCAAGCGCAAGCTCGACGGCTTCTACAAGGACCGCATGTCGCGCCAGACCTCCCTGAGCCAGAACCTGGCGCGCCTGTCGCCCTCGGCCAGCTATCTCCTCGCCGCCACCCGCCTCGCCGGCACCGGCCCCGACCTCTTCGCCCACTTCTCCGACGCTGTCGAGCGCTTCCACGGCGCCCACGACGACTTCCGCAGCCAGATGTACGGCAACGTCTCCTGGACGCGGGGGCCCGATCCGGACATCCAGGACGAGGACTGGTTCGACCCCGACGACGTGCCCCGGCTGTCCATGTTCTCCGAGAGTCTCTCCGAGGCCTTCGACGGGGCCCTCTTCGACATCCTGCTGCTGGTCGTCTTCAACGTGCTGTTCTTCCTGCTGTCGTACGTCTTCTTCCTCCGATACGACGTCACCTGAGCCGTTCCGGGAGAACGCCCGTGCTGCTGCACATCGTCCGCAAGGAACTCCTCGACCAGCTGCTGTCCCTGCGCTTCGCCATCGCCTGCGGCGTCTGCCTCATCGTCTTCGTCCTCAGCGCCGTGGTGCTCACGCGGGACTACCGCGAGGGCCTGTCGACGTACAACATGAACCGCGTCATGCACCGCAACGAGCTGCAGCAGCGCGACCAGATCTGGAGCCTGAACGAGGGAGTCACCGTCGACCGGCCCCTGAACCTCATGAACACGCTGGTGCGCGGCCTGTCGAAAGAGCTGACCGAGAGCGTCCGCGTGCAGCCCGGGAACCGCCTCGACTTCCCCGAGGGCTGGGAGCAGAACCCGGTGCTTCCCCTGTTCCCGCCGGTGGACTTCGTCTTCATCGTCGGCATCATCATGAGCCTCCTGGCCCTGGCCTTCGCCTACGACGGGGTCTCGGGCGAGGCCGAGACCGGCGTCCTCAAGCTGCTCATGTCGTACAGCGCGCCCCGCGACCTGGTGCTCCTCGGCAAGTGGCTCGGCGGCTACCTGGCCCTCATCGCGCCCTTCACCGTCTCCTTCGTCCTCGCCCTGCTCGTGGTTCTGCTGTTCCCCGACGTGCAGCCCGATACCGAGAGCTCGCTGGCCCTGCTCGCCCTCTACGGCCTCGCCCTGCTCTACCTGGGCGCCGTGTACAGCCTGGGCCTGCTCGTCTCCTGCCGCACCCGGCTGGCCTCGACCTCGATCACCGTCCTCCTGCTGTTGTGGGTCTCCCTGATCCTGGCGGTGCCGAACATGGCGCCGTACGTGGTCAGCCAGGTGGTGCCGATCCCCTCCGCCGAGGAGGTGGACCGCGAGAAGCAGGCCCTGCAGAGGGAGCAGCAGCAGCGGTTCCAGGAGATCATCGCCGAGGAGCAGGAGCGGCTCGGCCGCGACAACGTGTGGGGCGACGAGTCGGTGCAGGAGCGGTTCCGGGTGGCGGCGGAGGAGTCCCAGGCGGAGATACAGAAGATCGAGGACAGTTTCCGCACCCAGGTGGCGGGGCAGACGCGGCTCTCCGGCATTCTCGCCCGCATGTCTCCCCTGACCTCCTTCAACCTCGCCGCCTTCGACCTGGCCGCCGCCGGCATCGCCCAGGAGGAGGAGTGGGTGGCGAGCCTGGAGGCCTTCGGCGACACCTGGTCGGCGTACTCGGAGGAGAAGCAGCGCGCCTACAGGGAGTGGATCCATGAGCAGATGGCCGCCTCCCCCAGCGGCGGCGTGACCATCACGTCGCAGGACATGGAGCGGTTCAACCAGGACCTGGATCTGTCCGACGCGCCGCGGTTCAGCTTCTCCCACATGGGCGTTTCCGACCGCCTCGCCGCGGTCTACGTCGACCTGGCCTTGCTGGCCCTGTGGAACGTCGCCTTCTTCATGCTCGCCTACCTTTCCTTCCTGCGCTACGACATCAACTGACGCTGGCCCAACCCGGGCGACCGGGCCGATCGGGCCACAGGAGATTCCATGGCCCATCACGAGTTCGTCCCCGGCCACTACCACAACACCCTCGGCTGGCACGAGCCGGTCCTGGAGGTCGCCCCGGGGGACTCGGTCTCGACGACCACCGTCGACGCCCGCGGCCGGGACCGCGACGGCGAGCAGGTGGCGGTCCGGGGCAATCCCCAGACCGGTCCCTTCCACGTCACCGGCGCCGAGCCCGGAGACGCCCTGGCGGTCACCCTCGACCTGGTGCGGCCGAACCGGCCCTGGGGCTTCACCGCCACCGCCGTGGCGCCCAACGTGCTCGACCCCGGGTTCCGGCCGCGCTTCGACGACGAGATCGAGGTCACCCGCTGGGCGGTGGACGCCGACGCCGGCACCGTCCGCCTCAGCGAGCCCGAGGGGCCCCTGTCGCGGCTCTCCCTGCCCCTGGACCCCATGGTCGGGTGCTTCGGCGTGGCCCCCGAGAGGGGCCAGGCGATCTCCACGGCCACCTCCCACCGCCACGGCGGCAACATGGACTACCGGGGGTTCCGCCAGGGGGTGACCGTCTGGTTCCCCGTCTTCGCGCCGGGGGCCCTGTTCCACATCGGCGACGGCCACGCCGTGCAGGGCGACGGCGAGATCGTCGGCACCGGGGTGGAGATCTCCTTCGACGTGCGCTTCACGCTGGACCTGGTGAAGGGCTCGTCCATCGGCTGGCCCCGGGCCGAGGACGACACCTGGCTGATGACGGCGGGCAACGCCCGGCCCCTGGACCAGTGCGTGCAGCACGCCACCACCGAGATGCTGCGCTGGCTGGAGACCGACCACGGCCTCGACGCCCGCACCGCCCACCTGCTCCTCGGCCAGGCGGTCGCCTACGACGTGGGCAACATCTACGACCCGGCGTACACCATGATCTGCAAGGTGAAGAAGAGCCACCTGAAGGCGATCCGCGGGGAGGCCGGATGAGCAGCCCTCTCGTCGTCACCTGCATCTCCTACGCCCCCGTGGGCGGTTCCGACGAGGAGGTGGTGGAGCGGACCCACGAGGACCTCAAGGGGCTGGTGGGCCGCGCCGCCGGGGCCACCGGGGCCGACCTGATCGTGCTGCCCGAGACGATCTGCCGGACCTTCGACGAGGAGGTGCCCGAGGGCCCCACGACGCGGCTGCTGGCCGGCCTGGCGCGGGAGCACGGCTGCTACGTCACCGTGCCCGTGCACCAGAAGGAACCCGCCACCGGCGCCGTGTACAACGTCCTCGGCCTCCTCGACCGCCAGGGGGAGCTGGCCGGCATCTACCGCAAGTACATCCCCGTGTACCCGGAGTTCGACCACGGCACCCGCCCCGGCCCCGGGGCGCACCTGATCGACACCGAGTTCGGACCCGTGGGCGGCGTCATCTGCTTCGACCTGAACTTCGGCGAGCTGCGGGCCGAGTACAAGAAGCTCAAGCCGCGGCTGCTGCTCTTCAGCTCCATGTACCACGGCGGCCTGGTGCAGAACTTCTGGGCCCTCGACGTGCAGGCCTTCTTCGCCGGCTCCGTGTACCGGGGCACGCAGTGCACGATCATCGACCCCCAGGGGACCACCCTGGCCCGGAGCAACAACTACCAGCCCTGGGCCTCGGCGCCGATCAACCTCGACTACGAGTTGGTGCACCTCGACCGCAACCAGGGCCGCTACGACGAGATCCACCGCAAGTACGGCGACGGCGTGCGCATCGTCACCGCCGGCGAGGTGGGCACCTCGGTGATCTACAGCGAGTCGGCCGCGCGCACCGCCGCCGACATCGTCGAGGAGTTCGAGCTGATCCGGCTCGACGACTACTTCGACTGGTCGCGCAAGCTGCGGACGGAGCAGCTGGAGAAGGCCCCGGCCTGAGCCGCTGGACGGACCTCGCTCCGGGCGGGTTATTGTTCTTCATCCATCGTCTCACTGCGCCGAGGGAGCCCGGATGTCCCCTGCCCTTCTTCTCCTCCTCCTGACCCTGGTGCCCGGCGCGCTCCTCGGCCAGGAGCGGCCACCGACGCCGGTCATCGTCGCCGAGGTCCTCGAACAGCCCCTCGTCGAGGATCTCTCCTTCGTCGGGCGCATCCTGCCCGTGCGTTCCAGCCGGGTCGCCGCCGAGACCGAGGGCAAGGTGGTGCAGCGGTTCAGGGACGCCGGCCAGACCGTGCGCGCCGGCGACCCCCTCTTCGCCCTGGCCAACGATCCGCTCCAGGCGGCGCTGGAAGAAGCGGAGGCCGATCTCGCGCTGAGGCGCTTCATCCACGACGGCAGCCGCCGGTTGCGCGCCACCGACTCGGTCTCGGAGCAGGACCTGCGCGTCAACGCCTTCGAGCTGGCGCGCGCCGAAGCCCGGCTGAGCGGCCTCCAGGCCCAGGTGGAGAACCTCCTCGTCCGCGCCCCCTTCTCCGGGCACATCGTCCGCACCTCCACCGAGGTGGGAGAGTGGGTCGGCCGCGGCGGCGAGATCGCCCAGGTGATCTCCATCGACACGGTGCGCGTCATCGTCGAGGTGCCCGAGCACCATGTGCCGCAGCTGGCCTTGGGGGACACCGCCGCCATCCTCGTCGACGCCCTCGGCGGCGATCCGGTCCACGGCCTCGTAACCGTCATCTCCGCCGAAGGCTACGCCGCCTCGCGCACCTTCCCGGTCGTCGTCGAGGCCGCCAATCCGGCAGGCCGCATGCGCAGCAACATGTCGGCGCGGGTGCGCTTCCGTATCGCCCAGGCGACGGCATCGCTCCTGGTGCACAAGGACGCCCTGGTCTCCGGTCCTCGGGGGCAGGTGGTGTACCTCGCCCGCGACGGCAAGGCCCTCGGCCGCCCCGTCGAAGCCGGGCTGGCGCACCAGGGTTACGTGGCCGTCACGGGCGACCTCGCGCCCGGCGATCTGGCCGTGGTGCGCGGCAACGAGCGCCTCCGCGACGGCCAGGCGGTGCGCATCATCCGCCGGCAGCCGTAAGCCGCCATGCGCCTGATCGCCACAGCCATCCAGCGGCCCGTCAGTGTCACCGTCGGCGTGCTCCTGGTGGCGCTCTTCGGCCTGATCTCCCTCTTCCGCATCCCCGTTCAGCTCACCCCCGACATCGACCGGCCGATCATCACCGTCTCCACGGTGTGGCCGGGCGCCAGCCCGGAAGAGGTCGAGCAGGAGATCGTCCAGCGCCAGGAGGAACAGCTCAGGAGCGTCGAGGGACTGGTGCTGATGACCAGCGAGAGCAACGACAGCCGCGGGGTCGTCTCCCTCGAGTTCAACGTCGGCGTCGATCCGGACGCGGTGATGCTGCTGGTCTCCAACAAGCTCGACCAGGTCTTCGGCTATCCCCTCGACGCCGAGCGGCCGGTGATCTCGGCCGGCGGCACCGGGCCGAGCGGGGCGATCACCTGGATCATGCTCCAGCCCCTGCCGGACCGCGGCGATCTGGATATCGAGCGCTACCGCGACTTCGCCGAGGAGGTCATCAAGACCGCCCTCGAGCGCGTGCCCGGCGTCTCCCGGAGCGACATCTACGGCGGCTACGACCGCCAGCTCCAGGTCATCGTCGATCCCCGGGCCATGGCCGCGCGCCAGATCACCGTTCAGGACCTGGCCCGGGCCCTGGCCCGCGAGAACGCCAATACCAGCGCCGGGACCTTCGACGAGGGCAAGCGCCGCTACATCGTGCGCACCGTCGGTCAGTACCAGCAGCCCGGCGACATCGAGCAGGTGGTCGTCCGCTCGGCCGACGGCACCCGGGTCACCGTCGGCGAGATCGCCCGCACCCGCCTCGGCTACGTCCGCACCGTGGCCTCCGTGCGCCAGAAGGGCCAACCCGCCATCGCCATCAACGCCCGGCGCGAGACCGGGGCCAACGTCCTCGAAGTCATGGACGGCATCCGCCGCACCATCGGCCAACTCAACGAGGGGCCCCTGGCCCGCGAGGGCCTCTACCTCACCCAGGTCTACGACGAGACCGACTACATCGACAGCGCCATCGGCCTGGTGCGCTCCAACATCCTCATCGGCGGCACCCTGGCGGTGATGGTGCTCTTCATCTTCCTGCGCACCGTCAGCTCGGTGGCGATCATCGCCACCGCCATCCCGATCTCGATCGTCGGCACCTTTCTGGCCATGTGGCTCCTGGGCCGCAACATCAACGTCATCAGCCTGGCGGGGATGAGCTTTGCCGTGGGCATGGTCATCGACAACGCCATCGTCGCCCTCGAGAACATCTTCCGCCACCAGCAGATGGGGAAGAGCCGCGCCCGCGCCGCCCTCGACGGGGCCACGGAGGTCTGGGGGGCGCTCCTGGCCAGCACCCTGACCACGGTGGCCATCTTCCTGCCCATCGTCTTCGTCGAGGACGAGGCCGGTCAGCTGTTCCGCGACATCGCCATCGCCGTCTCCTGCTCGGTGGTGCTCAGCCTGATCGTGGCCGTCTCCGTCATCCCCAGCCTGGCCAACAAGATCCTCGGCGGCGACAGACGCGGCGGGGGCCGGCTGGCCGCCTGGGGCGAAGGGGTGCGGACCTTCATCGCCCGGAGCGTCTTCCGCATCAGCGGCAGCACGGTGCTGCGCCTGGGGGTCATCGCAGGGCTGATCGGCCTCTCGGTGGCCATCGCCTGGAACCTGCTGCCCAAATCGGAGTACCTGCCCACGGGCAACCGCAACCTGATCTTCGGCATCGTCCTGCCGCCCCCGGGGTACAACCTCGACGAGCTGATCCAGGTGGGCCAGACCGTCGAGGACGTCCTGCGCCCCCACTGGGAGGCGGCCTCGGACCCCGACGGCCCCCAGGCCCGAGCCCTGCCGGGACCGCCGATCGCCAACATGTTCTTCGTCGCCTTCGGCCGCTCCGCCTTCATGGGAGCGCGCTCGACCGAGCCGGAGCGGGTGCGCGAGCTGATCCCGATCATCCAGGGGCCGGTCCTGGGCGGGGTGCCGGGGACCTTCGCCGTCGTGCAGCAGTCGAGCCTCTTCCAGCGCGCCACCGGCAGCGGGCGCTCCATCGACATCGAGATCACCGGGCCCGATCTGGACCACCTCGTCGGGCTGGGGGGACGGGTATTCGGCCAGGTCCGGCAGGTCGTGCCCGGCGCCCAGGCCCGCCCCATTCCCAGCCTCGACCTGGGCAATCCGGAAGTCCGCATCCTCCCCGACCGCGTGCGCGCCGCCGACCTGGGCCTGTCGGCGCGCGACATCGGCTCGGCGGTCAATGCGCTGATGGATGGCGCCATCGTCGACGGCTACCAGTTCCAGGGCGAGGAGATCGACCTGGTGCTGCGGGGCGAGGAGGACTGGTTCCGCACCCAGGATATCGCCGCCCTGCCGATCTACACCCCGCGGGGCCAGCTGGTGCCGCTGAGTGCCGTGGCCCGCGTCGAAGTGACCACCGGCCCCGAGCAGATCAACCACATCGAGCGCGACCGGGCGATCACCGTCCGGGTCATCCCGCCGGAGACCGTTCCCCTGGAGACGGCCCTCGACGCGCTGCGGACCGAGATCGTCCAGCCCCTCGTCGATTCCGGCGATCTGGCCCCGCCCTACCAGATCCAGCTCTCCGGCTCGGCCGACGACCTGCGGCGCACCCGCCAGGCCTTGCAGTGGAACTTCCTGCTGGCCCTGGTGATCACCTACCTGCTGATGGCCGCCCTCTTCGAGAGCTTCCTCTACCCCTTCGTCATCATGCTCAGCGTGCCCCCGGCGCTGGCGGGCGGCATCCTCGGGCTGGAGGTCGTCAACCGGACGCTGACCTATCAGCCCCTCGACATCCTCACCATGCTCGGCTTCGTCATCCTCATTGGCGTGGTCGTCAACAACGCCATCCTCATCGTCCACCAGACGCTCAACATCCTGCGGGAGGCGCCCGAGACCCCGCTCGGAGAGGCGATCCACGACGCCGTCTTCAGCCGCGTGCGGCCGATCTTCATGTCCACGATCACCAGCGCCCTGGGGATGCTGCCGCTCGTCGTCTTCCCCGGCGCCGGGTCCGAGCTCTACCGGGGCCTGGGCAGCGTCGTCATCGGCGGCCTGCTGCTGTCCACCTTGTTCACCCTCTTCCTGGTGCCGACCTTCCTCAGCCTGGCGATGGATCTGAGAGCCTGGGTCGGCCGCGCCGGGAAGGCGATGTAGGGGCGACCTCCGGCGCGCGCCCGCGGATCGTCACCGCCCTCGAAACCTCAGGAGATTCCCAATGCAATTCGGCCAGTTCTATCTGCTGGAAACCCCGCCCGGCAAGGACCACGCCCAGGTCTATCACGAAGCGTTCGAACAGTTCAAGCTCATGGACGAAACGGGCTGGGACGCCATCTGGCTGGCGGAGCACCACTTCGACCACAAGGCGCCGGGAGCCAACTACTACTCGATCACCTCGTCCATCCATACCATGGCCGCGTACGCCTCGGCCATTACCGAACGCATCAAGATCGGCACCGCGGTTGTCGTGCTGCCCTTCCACAATCCCGTCATCGTTGCGGAGGACTTCGCCACCGTTGACATCATGTCGAAGGGACGACTCCTCTTCGGCGTGGGGCGCGGTTACCAGGCCGAGGAGTTCTACAACTGGGGAATCGACCTGGAGGAGAGCCGCGACCGGTTCCAGGAAGAGCTGGATATCATCCTCAAAGCCTGGACGGGGCCGGTCGAATACGACGGCAAATTCCACAAGGTCAGGAAGGTCAACGTCATCCCGAAGCCCGTACAACAGCCCCACCCGCCGGTCTACGTTGCGGCGGTGAGTCCCTCCACGTACGAGTGGGTCATCAAGAACGGCCACAACGTCCTGACCTCCTTCCTGCACCCCTACGACGAGGTCTTCCAGCTCTACGAGTCGTACCACAAGACCGCGGAGGCATGCGGAATGTCGGGCAAGCTGGAGTTCCCCCTGGCCAGGTTCCTCTACGTGGCCGAATCCACCCAGAAGGCCCGGGAGGAGTGCCACGACCAGCTCATGTGGTACTTCCGCACCCTGCTGGCCGAGGTGATCGCGCCGCCGCCGGAAATGGCGCCTCCCGGCCAGATGGAGTTCTACCAGGGACTGAAACAGAGGTTCTCGACCATCACCTTCGACGAGATCCTGGCCGATCACGCCATCGTGGGCGATCCGGACTTTGTCGCCGACAAGATCGGCTGGATCCAGAAACACACGGGACTGCAGAACTTCATGGGGTGGACCCGCATCGGGGACCTGAGCCCCGACCTGGTCTGCAAGTCCCTTCGCATGTTCTCGGAACACGTCGCGCCCGCCTTCAAGGAGGATTGACCCATGTCTGCCAGCGCAAACGCACGTATCGCCCGCGAGTCCCTCGAAGCCGCCTTCGCCTCTGACTGGAAGCGCCTCCGCGAAACCTACGCCGACGACGCGACCATGGTCGGCGGCGGACTCGACATCCGCGGCGCGGATGACATGGTGGCCCTCTGGCGGGGCTGCCACGAGGAAGAGCGGGACCTGCGGCTCGAGATTCTCAACGTCGTCGCCGGCGATGAGATGGTCGCCGTGGAGTTCCGCCACAGGGGCATTGTGAACCAGCTTCTTCCCGGAATGTCCGAAACGTTGCTTGGAAAACGTCTGGTAGCGACCGAGGTGCACATGTGCCGGGTTCAAGACGGGAAGATCACCGCCGTGACCATCTATGGCGGTGTGAGCGAGACTTTCGACGTCTGACGGGTCTGGCTGAATGGGGAAGCCGGCCTCCGAGGGGGAAACCATGAGCGACCACACGGCCGCGCCCGTGCCGATGACGGAAGAGCAGAAGTTCTTCTACGACCTCCAGGGTTGGATCCTGTTGCCTTCGGTGCTGTCCGAAGCGGAAATCGAAGCGATGAAGGCCGAGGTCTACGACGGCGCCAGACAGAGCTACCAGGGTGCCCTGCAGGAGCTGCTGGACCATCCGGCGGTGACCGGCATCCTCACCGAACTCCTCGCGGAAGAGCCGTTCCTCGGGGACGACTACCACAGCTTCCGCTGCGAGGGCTCCTTCATCACCGTGCGGCACGCCGGCTGGAAGAGCGACGGGGAGGGCACCGGCCTGCCGCACGTGGTGCGGCCTCCGCAACAGGCCAACGCCATGCGCTACCAGGTTGCGGGCAGCAAGATCTTCTCCGGGCTCACCCGGGTGGTGTGGGAGCTTGAAGAGGTGAAAGCCGGCCAGGGGGGCACCACCTTTCTCTCCGGCTCCCACAAGGCCCACTTCAACTACGGCGGCCCCGACCCCAACCGGCCCAACATCGGCGAGTCTCCCTGGGAGGAAGGCATGCGCGCGGCCATGGCCCAGTACAGCTGCCCGCCCGGCTCGGCCATCATCTTCACCGAGAGCCTGCTGCACGCCGCCAACGACTGGCGCAACACGGACAATCCGCGCTGCGCCGTGTTCAACTGCTACAACTCCCTGTGGGCCCAATGGCACCGACTCAACCTGAGCCACGAGGTCATCGAGGCCATGCCGCCCAAGCGCCGCTCCTTGTTCCGCGGCACGTGGCAGCTGGGCGGAGAGAATCACGCCTATTCGCTGGACAATCGTTCGATCTGAATGGCGAGGAGAGGTCCAGGATGGACTGGAACCGGCTCTCCCCTTTCGTCGAAACGCCGCTCCGGGCGTGCCTGGCGATCGTGGCCGTCAACGCGGCGCTGATCCTGGTCTCCGAGCCCATCTTCCAGGCTCTCGGGGTCGTCTCCAGCGGGTGGGCGGCCGATCAACAGCTCGCTTCCGCCTTCTTCCTCTTCCTGCTCTTCGTCGCCGGTTCGATCGGCGTGTGGCATCTCTTCGGGCGCCTGCTGCGAGGCCGCTTCACGATCGTGCAGCGCCTGTCCACCGCCGCCGTCGGAGTCCTTCCCATCATCGCCGCCGCCTGGCTCGCCGAGGCCCGCGCCGAAGGCGCCATGTGCGGAATCCTGGGCGCCTATGTGACCGGTGTGGGCGCCGGCGTGACGGCCTTTCTCACGGTTATGATCGCCAGCGGCATCGACCCCCGCTTCGACCTGGACTCCGGCGGCCGGCGATCGCCCACGCCCTCCGCCTGATCCACCCTGCCCCATGAGAACGCCTTCCGTCGCCGCGGCCGTGGCCCTGTCGAGCCTCTTCTGCTGTTCGGGGAACGACGACAGGCAACTCAATGAACCCGCCACGGACGCAACGGGCCTGTCGGCGCGATCCCTCCTGCACGATGGCTTGGCAAGGGAGTACATCCTGTACGTGCCGGATTCCTACGATGGCGCTTCGGACGTTCCGCTGATGCTCAACTTCCACGGCTTTGGCGGGACTGCAAGCCAGCACCTGGACTGGGCGGACATGCGCTCCCTAGCGGAGATGGACACCTTTCTCCTGGTCTATCCCCAAGGCACCTTGCTGAATGGAGACCCGCACTGGAACGCCGGCCTGGAGTCGGAGGAGAACAAGAGCGACGCCGATGACTTCGGCTTCGTGGAAGCCTTGATCGGCGAGATCTCCTCCGGGTACCGCATCGATTCGACGAGAGTGTATGCCTGCGGTTACTCGAATGGCGCCTTCTTCGCCTATGCCCTTGCCTGCTATCATGGCGACAAGATCGCGGCCATCGGCTCCGTGGCCGGAACCATGATGGAGGAGACCTACGCCAACTGCGGCCCGTCACACCCGACGGCCCTGGTCAGCATCCATGGCACATCGGACGGGACCGTCCCCTACGACGGGGCCGAGGGGCTGGCGTCGGTCGATGCGGTGCTCGCCTACTGGACGGGTTTCAACCAAACCAGCACCTCCCCCACGGTGGACAGCCGGATCGACCGGGGAACGACGATCGAACGCTATTCCTATGGGGATGGAGACAACGGAACCTCCGTGGAGCACTACAAGGTGGTCGGCGGAGGTCACGTCTGGTTCGATATCCGCTACGACGGCTCCGATACCAGTGGTCTGATCTGGGACTTCGTGTCGAGGTATTCCATCGACGGACTGAGACGGTAGCACCGGCCGCCGAGGTGACGGGGACCCGCCGCCAAAGCCGGAACCCGGGCCGATTCGGGGCCCGGATTCCCTTGTCCGGGAACCGGGGAACGCCCTTATTCTCCCCACCCCGCAGGGCCTGCAGCGGCAGAAAAACCATCCATGACAGAACACTTCACGGGAGGAACGGAATGACGACCAACCAGGACTGGTGGCCGGACCAATTGAGCCTGAAGGCTCTCCGGCACAACTCCCCCCTGTCCGACCCCATGGCCGGGGACTTCGACTACGCCGAGGCGGTGAAGAGCCTCGACGTCGAGGCCCTGAAGCAGGACATCGAAGAGGTGATGACGACCTCGCAGGACTGGTGGCCGGCCGACTACGGCCACTACGGGCCCCTCTTCATCCGCATGACCTGGCACGCCGCCGGCACCTACCGCATCAGCGACGGCCGCGGCGGCGGCGGCTCCGGCCACCAGCGCTTCGCCCCCCTCAACAGCTGGCCCGACAACGGCAACCTGGACAAGGCGCGCCGGCTCCTGTGGCCGGTGAAGCAGAAGTACGGCCGCAACCTCTCGTGGGCCGACCTGATGATCTTCGCCGGCAACTGCGCCCTGGAGTCGATGGGGTTCAGGACCTTCGGATTCGCCTTCGGGCGCCCCGACGTGTGGGAGGCCGACGAGACCGACTGGGGCTCCGAGAAGGAGTGGCTCGACGATGAGCGCCACGACGCCGAGGGCGAGCTGCAGGGGCCACTCGGCGCCGACCACATGGGCCTGATCTACGTGAACCCCGAGGGGCCGAACGGCAACCCGGACCCGAAGCTGGCGGCGAAGTTCATCCGCCAGACCTTCAAGCGCATGGCCATGAACGACGAGGAGACGGTGGCCCTCATCGCCGGCGGCCACACCTTCGGCAAGGCCCACGGCGCCGCCCCCGATTCCCACGTCGGCCCCGAGCCGGAGGGCGCCGGCATCGAGGAGCAGGGCTTCGGCTGGAAGAGCGGCCACGGCAGCGGCAAGGCCGGCGACACGATCACCAGCGGCCTGGAGGGCGCCTGGACCACCGACCCCGTGAAGTGGGACAACAACTTCATGGAGAACCTCCACGGCCACGAGTGGGAGCTGACCAAGAGCCCCGCCGGCAAGTCGCAGTACCGGCCCGTGGACGCGGCCCAGGCGGCCGTGGTCCCCGACGCGCACGATCCCGCCAGGAAGCACGCCCCCATGATGCTCACGACGGACCTCTCCCTGCGGGAAGACCCGGCCTACGCGGCGATCTCCCGGCGCTTCCTCGAGAATCCCGCCGACCTGGAGGACGCCTTCGCCAAAGCGTGGTTCAAGCTGCTCCACCGGGACATGGGCCCGCGCAGCCGCTACATCGGGCCGCTGGTGCCCGCGGAGCCACAGTTGTGGCAGGACCCGGTTCCCGACGCCGACCACGAGCTGATCGGCGACCAGGAGATCGCCGACCTCAAGGCGAGGGTCCTCGCCTCCGGCCTCTCCGTCTCCCAGCTGGTCTCGACGGCCTGGGCGTCGGCGGCGTCCTTCCGCGGAACCGACAAGCGCGGCGGCGCCAACGGCGCCCGCCTCCGCCTGGCGCCGCAGAAGGACTGGGAGGTGAACGACCCGGCCCGGCTGGCCGAGGTGCTGCAGACCCTGGAGCGGATCCAGGCCGATTTCAACCGCCCGCAGAACGGCGGCAAGAGGGTGTCCCTCGCCGACCTGATCGTCCTGGCCGGGTGCGCCGGCGTCGAGCAGGCTGCCAGGAGCGCCGGCCATGACGCGCAGGTCCCCTTTGCTCCCGGCCGCACCGACGCCACCGAGGAGTGGACCGACGCCGAGTCGTTCGCCGTCCTCGAACCGACGGCGGACGGGTTCCGCAACTACACGCGGGACCCAGACGGGGCGGCGGAGCAGCTGGTGGAGCGGGCCGGCATGCTGACGCTGACGGCCCCCGAGATGACCGCCCTCGTGGGCGGCCTGCGCGTCCTCAACGCCAACACCGGCGGGTCCGGCCACGGCGTCTTCACCGCCCGGCCGGAGTCGCTCACCAACGACTTCTTCGTGAATCTGCTGGACATGGACACGCAGTGGCAGGCGTCCTCCTCGGAGGCGGGCGTCTTCGAAGGCCACAGCCAGAGCGGTGATCTCAAGTGGACCGCCACCGAGGTCGATCTCGTCTTCGGTTCCAACTCCGAGCTCCGGGCCATCGCCGAGGTCTACGGCTGCGACGACGGCCAGACGGCCTTCGTGAACGACTTCGCGGCGGCCTGGAACAAGGTGATGAATCTGGACCGCTTCGACCTGGAGTAAGCTGCCGCCAAGGCGGGGCGCTCGATGGGCGCCCCGCCGCCGCCGGTCCTCGGCCAGGGGCTCCGCCCGCTGACAGATCGTTCCACCCGACCCTCCAGGAATTCCAGGGCGCGCGCCGGTCCACCGGCGAGTTCGTCGCCCGCGCCTCCGCCTCATTGCCTTGTTGCCGAACACGATGATGCCCACCGCCCGCGAAACGGTGCAGGCCTATTTCGACTCCCTTGTCACGGGAGATGCGGAAACCCTCGCTGCAATGATGCTGCCTGCGTCGCACTACGTGAAGATCGGTACCGACGCCGACGAAGTTGTGGAGGGAAGCGCAGAGATCGCGGCGTACTACCGGGACCACGCCGCCAGCGCGGAGGACTTCAGCATCGAGTTCATCAAACTCGACGTGCACGAGCGGGACCACGTTGCCTGGTTCTACACGCGCCAAGTCTGGCGGCTCGAATGGCGAGGGGCGAGGGAGGAGTTCGTGATGCGGATGACGGGCGTCCTCGAGAGGACCGGCGAGTCGTGGCTGTTTGCGCAGATCCACGCCTCGATCGGTGCATAGCCGCGCGGGGTCCGCACGGTCCATCGGTACGCGCCCGCTACGGATGACGGAGACCCGCGGGCCGGCTATTATGTGGCGGGGAGGACATCATGGAATTCGTCGACAACGACTATTGGTGGAAGAGCCTGGTCCTGGACTGCCCCGAGGGCGCGGCGGACCTGACGGCGCGGGTCCAGGTGCGCCAGCCCCAGGGATACGTGCAGGAGCTGACGGTGGACGAGGTCGAGGTGCGCGGCGGCAAGGCCCGCGTCCCCATCCTCTATCCGCTGGTCGACGACGGGCGCTACGACCCCAAGCACGGCTTCTGGCAGGAGGGCTGGGTCATGGGCGAGTACCGCTTCGACGTGCAGCTCATGGCCGGGGACCGCATGATCGCCGCCGAGACCACCACCCTCGACGCCAGGAGCTTCTTCCCCTCCGACCGCTGGCTCATCGCCGTCGACGCCCGGCCGCAGATCATCGAGTGCGCGCCCCGGCAGGCCCTGTTCGTCGACGAGGACGAGGCCCGCTTCCTCTACCGCATCCGCCGTCACCGCGTCAGCCGCTGCGAGGTGGAGGTGGACGTCACCACCCGCGAAGGCACCGTCCCCCTGGCCGGCCCCTGGCGCCTGGAACTCACCCACGAGCTGCAGGAGCACTCCTTCTCCATCGCCGGGTGGGGCACCGGCGAGTACTGGATCCGCCTGCGGCCGGTGGTGGAGGGCGAGCCCGTGGGCCCTTGGTGCGTGCGCAAGATCTGGAGGCAGGTCGACGCCGGTCCGGCGCCGCCGGAGGTGCTGGAGCTGGCCGGCTATCCCGAGGTGCTGGTCGACGACTACAGCTTCGACGAAGTCGAGGGCATCCAGTTCGTCCCCGACACCCTGGACAAGAGCCCCGGGCCCCTGGCGGCCACCACCGAGCCCCACGACGAGGAGATGCTGCGCATCGAGTCGATCGGCTGGAACCAGGAGGCCGGGCGCTACGAGGCGGTCTACGCAAACAGCGGCGGACGGGTCGAGCGCAAGGAGAGGCGCGAGGAGCTGAGCCGCCTGCGCATGCTGCAGGTCAGCGAGGACGGCGTGAGCTGGGAGAAGCCCTCCCTCGGGCTCGTGGAGTACGACGGCTCGACGGCCAACAACATCCTCAGCGACGAGCCCGAACCCACCCCCGCGCAAGAGGAGACCGCCCACGCCCTGGAGCACGCCGAGTTCCGCTTCTACGACGCCGAGAGGGACGGCCCCGTCGACCTGGACCGCGTCTTCATCGCCTCGGCCAAGGAGGACTTCCCCTTCGACTGCAGGAGCCTCCAGGGCGACGCGGACGAGGAGACCGAGGTCTTCCGCCCCACCAAGGGGGAGTTCTGGTCCCTCGAGCAGCGCGGCGACCTCTACCTCGTGCTCACGCGGGAGCCGGTCCTCTACCTCGGCGTCGGCATGGATCTGATGCACACGAGCGAGACGATCCGCTGCCACGTGGAGGAGTCGGACGGCGGGCGCCTGCACTTCTACTTCCGCCCCGCCTCGCCCGCCTACCTGCCCCACGGCGTCACCTACGACAACATGCACCTGGCCCTGCGCTGCCTGGCGGTCATGTCCACCGCCGACGGCATCACCTACGAGCGCCGCTTCGTCCTGGGGCCCGACGGCCACGACCGCCTGGGGTCGCAGTTCTACGCCATGGGGCTCATGCAGCGTCTCGGCACGACGGGCGACGCCCCGGGCCGCACCGTGCTGGCCAGGGGGAAGCACAAGATCAACCAGGCCTTCCCGCGGCGGAACCTCTACCTCGGCTCGGTGCTGCTCCACTGGGGGATCGAGCAGACCCAGGAGCCGGAGCTGATCTGGACCCGCGACCTGCTGCACTTCAAGCGCTTCACCCGGCACCGGCGCAGCCTCATCGAGTCCAACGGCCCGGGCTCCTACGACTTCGGCATGATCCGCGACCAGTACAAGTACAGCGAGTTCGGCGGCCAGTGGTGGTACTACTACACGGCGATCAACACCCGCCACAACGGCTACGGGATCATGGCGCGGGAGACGGACCTGGACGAGCTGCGCCGCACCCGCCCCAACCACGCCGAGGCCCCCTACTTCACCACTTGGGAGGGCTACTGGGCCGACGGCAAGCAGACGAAGTACCAGCCGGCCTGCGCCCGCTGCCGGCCCTTCCGAGTGGCCCACGCCGAGCCCGTCGACGGCAGCGGCCGCCTCCTCACGCGCCCCATCCGGGTGGACGGCGACGAGCTGCGCCTCAACGCGGCCACTGATGGGGGCGGCTCCATCCGCGTCGAGCTGACCGACGAAGCGGGCGAGCCCCTGGGACCGGAACCCGCCATCTTCGAGGGCGACGACGTGGACGCCGTGGCGGCCGACCTGGCCCCCTGGCGCGGACAGGCGGTGCGCCTGCGGTTCACCCTCGACCGGGCCCGCCTCTACGCCTTCCGGATCGCCCCGCGGGAGTGACGGCGGTGGCGTCAGCCGGAGCCCATCCCCCGGACCCGGGCGCGAGAGCTGACGCGGCGCCGGACCGGGAGGTGGTCCTCACCCTGGACCACGGCGTGCTTCTCATGCACGACCCCCGGGCCGCCGAGGCCGCCTACATCGACGAGATCTTCGAGAAGGCCCGCCGCCGCGGCATCGGGACGATCCTCTGGCGGACCCTGGCCGGGGCCCGGGGCCTCTACCGCAGCCGCTCCGTGCCGAGCATGGCGGACCAGTCCGAGGCGTGGGAGCAGCTGCTGGCGCGCATCGATCCCCTCGAGGCCGCCGTCGACAGCGCCCGGCGCCACGGCCTCCGCCTCTTCGCCTGGGCGACCCTGCAGGACTTCCACATCGTCCGCGACTGGGGCGTGCGCAACACCTCCCCCTTCTTCGACGAGCGCCCCCACCTCTACTGGTCCGGCGCCGACAGCACGAGCCGCCACCCCGGCATCCCCTGCTACGCCTACGAGGAGGCCCGCCGCTACTACCTGGACCACCTCGCGGAGGTGCGGGAGTACGGCGTGGACGGCCTCTTCGTCTGCTTCCGCAGCCACGCCGGCGAGCCGGCCGAGGACGACGCCTTCGGCTACAACGAGCCGTGGCTGGAGCAGCTGCGCGAGGAGACCGGGGTCGACGCCCGGCCCGGGCGCATCCGCGAGCTCCCCTGGCTGGCGTGGCGCCTGCAGAGGATCCGCGGCGACTCGTACACGGTGCTGCTGAGGGAGGTCCGCCAGGCGGCCGGGGACCTGCCCGTCTGGGTGAGCACCTCGGAGGAGCCGGACATCCTCATCGCCGGCCACTCGGAGAGGGAGAACCCCGGCCGCGCCCTTCACAGGGCCCGCATCGATCTGAGCCGCTGGTGCCGGGAGGACCTGGTGGACGCGGTGGTGGTGGTCACCAGCCGCCTCAACCCCTGCGACCCGTCGGTGGCCGAGATCTGGCGCGACACGACGGCGCGCTTCGGCAAGAAGCTCTACACCTGGCTGAACATGATCTGCCACTTCCACGACCGGGAGGGCCAGCTCGCCAAGCGGACCCCGACGCCGGAGGAGTTGCGCGGCATCGTGCTGGCTGGGCGGCGCTGCCGCATCGACGGCCTGGTCCTGCACGAGACGGCGGACCTGGAGACCTCCTACCGGAGGGAGGTCGTCGACGGCGAGAGGCAGGTGGTCAACGAGCCCCATGCGGACCGCGAGGCCCAGTGGGACGCCCTCGCCCCTTGAGATCGCCATCGTCGCCGGGGCCGCGCCGCTCCCGGTGCGGCCGGCGCATGCAATGGGCGGCCCAAGCAGCAGTCTTGGGCCTGGTCGGCGCTCTCGCCTTTGGCGCCTGTGGCCGCGATTCTCCGCTGGGGGGCGCCGGGGGGGTCGCCATCCCAGATGCCAACCTGCGCGCGGCCATTGCAGGCGCCCTCGGCAAGTCGGGAGAGGCGCCGATCACCGTCGACGAGATGGCGTCCCTGACGCGCCTTGGCGCATCAAGCTCAGCCATTCGCGATCTGACCGGACTGGAATTCGCAACCAGCCTGACGCGGCTGTCTCTTGGCGACAACTCCATTTCGGACTTGACGCCTCTCGCCGGACTGACCAACCTGACCGATCTGTGGCTTTGGGACAATGATCTCTCGGATTTGGCGCCGCTGGCCAGGTTGACAAACCTGACGCGGCTGATCCTCTCCAGCACCGGTGTCTCGGAATTGGCGCCTATCGCCGGCCTGACAAACCTGACGGAACTGTCTCTCGGCAATAGCGCCCTTGCGGATCTGACCCCCCTCGCCGGACTGACCAGCCTCACACGGCTGTCCCTCGGCGCAAACTCCATTGCGGACCTCACGCCCCTCGCCGGGCTCACCAGCCTGACAGGGCTGTCCCTCGGCGCAAACTCCATTGCGGACCTCACGCCCCTCGCCGGGCTCACCAGCCTCACATGGCTGTCCCTTGGCGCAAACTCCATTGCGGACCTCACCCCCCTCGCCGGACTGACCAGCCTGACAGGGCTGTCCCTGCCTGACAACAGCGTCTCGGACCTGACACCCCTTGCCGGGCTGATCGAACTGAGGAGGCTGGAACTTGGCGACAACTCCATCGTGGATCTGACACCCCTCGACGCGCTGACCGAACTGACCGAACTGCGCCTCGAGAACAACAGTATCTCGGACCTCACCGGTCTCGACGGGCTGACCAACCTGGCAAGGCTGTATCTCAACGTGAACTCCATTGCCGATATCGCCCCCCTCGCGGGGCTGACCAACCTGGCGACGCTCTGGCTTGGCGACAATGAAATCTCCGACTTGACGCCTCTGGCGGGACTGACAAACCTGACCGAGCTGCGGCTCGAGAACAACAGCATCTCGGATCTCGCGCCGTTGGTGGAAAATACGGGACTGGGCTTGGGAAACTGGATCGATGTGCGGGGCAACCCGCTGAGCGACAGATCGATCAACACTCACATTCCGGCCCTTCAAGCCAGAGGGGTGATCAGCGATGGCGATGGAGGGGAGACGCCCCTTTCCATGCCCGACGCTGCACTGCACGCGGCCATCGCCAACGAGATTGGCAAGGCGAGCAACGAGCCGATCACCGCCCGTGAGATGACGGCTTTGGATCACCTTTTCGCGCTCGAGTCGGATATTCACGAGTTGACGGGGCTCGAGTACGCGATCAACCTGACAACACTGCAGCTCTATGGCAACCGCGTCTCGGACCTGACGCCCCTCGCCGGGCTTACCAACCTGGAAGAGCTCTATCTTCGCCGCAACTCCATTGAGGATCTGACACCGCTCGCCGGGCTGACCAACCTGACGGAGCTCTACCTTTACCACAACAAGGTCTCGAATCTGACACCGCTCGCCGGATTGACCAGCCTGACCGAACTGGACCTCGACTACACCGGCGTCCGGGATCTGACGCCCCTCGCCGGCCTGATCAACCTCAAAGAGCTCCATCTTCGCACCAACTCCATTGCGGACCTGTCCCCTCTCGCCGGACTGGTCCAACTGACGACGCTCTATCTCTCATACAACAACGTCTCGGATCTGACACCGCTTTCTGGATTGACCAACCTGACGGAACTGGAGCTTGACTTCAACGGCCTCTCCGACCTGACACCCATCGCTGGATCGACCAGCCTGACCGAACTGGACCTTGAAGGCAACGCAGTCTCCGACATCCGGCCCCTCGTCGGCCTGACCAACCTCATCACCCTGAAGCTCGGCGGCAACTCTATCTCCGAGGTGCCCGCCGGGTTGTTCGCAGGCTTCGCTGACCTCGAAAGGCTTGATCTGGCCAGCAACCCGGGGGCCCCCTTCGCCTTCACCCTCGAACTCGAGCGCACGGACACGGCCAACCGGCTGGCTCCAGCCCCCGCCGGTGTGGCGGTGCAACTGGCGGAGGGAGCACCGTTCGAGATGACCGTAGCCCTGTCGGTACACAACGGCTCGGCCTCGGTTGCCTCGCTAACGATCGGCGCCGGCGACACCACAAGCACCCCAACCCAAGTCACGGCGCCCGGCGGCTCGTCAACCGCGACTCATGTTGTCCTGGACCATGGGCCTCTGATTCCCAGCGGGTTCACGGGCGTTGAGGTTTTCACCGGCAGCCCGCTGGTTCTCTTCGCCGAATCCGACGACCACTTTCCGGTGGCCGAAGCAGAGATTCCACCTCACGTCCTGCAAGTGGGTGGCCCGAAGCCGGCACTGGACGTGAGAGCGTACTTCTCGGACGCCGACGGCGACGAACTGGTGTACTCGGCGACGTCGAGGGACGACCACCTGGTCGGCACCCGAGTGAAGGGGGGCATGGTAACCTTGACCCCCCGTGCGGAAGGCCATGCTTTGGTTGCCGTTTCCGCGACCGATCTCAATGGATGGCGCGCATCCCAGGAGTTTCCCGTAACGGTGCTGTCGGCTCCCGATCCTCATTCCTTCGACATCGACCTCGTATTCGTCGGGCCCACTACGGAGGACTTCCGTTCAGCGGCCCTCCAGATGGCAGAGCGCTGGACCGAAGTCATCACGGACGACCTGCGGGATGTCCCCGTACCCGACAACACCGTCGATTGCCCGTGGGAACATCGTTTCCATGGGACCGTGGATGATCTTGTGGTCTTCGTGGAAGTCGAGTCCCTCACTCGTGCTGCGGGGATCGCGGATCTGTGCCGGACGCGCGACAGGTATTCCCCATACAAGGCAAGGAGGTACCCGGGGCACCTGGGTTCCTCCCTGCCCCTTATGGGGTACATTGCACTGGACACGGATGTGGTGGCCCGGGGCACAGAGGCCTGGGGCAGGGAGCGATTGGAGCAGGTGATCCTTCACGAGATAGGACATGTCCTGGGAATCGGGACCTCATGGCATGATTTCGGCTTTGTGCAGGACAGCGGCGGCTCCGACCCCCACTTCAACGGCCCGCTGGCCATAGAGGCCTTCGACGCGGCCGGAGGCACGAACTACACGTCAGGGGCAAAGGTGCCCGTCACCTCCCGCGGAAGCCATTGGAGATTCTGGGGCGAACTCATGTCCCCAAGTGGCAGCCCCGCTCTCAGCGCCATCACGGTTCAGTCCCTGGCCGATCTCGGCTATGTCGTCGATGTCAGCCGCGCCGACCCGTTCCAACTGCCGGGCTCGGCCAAGGCGATTGCGGGACCGGGCCTCGATCTCCACGACGACATCCTCCAGGGGCCGATAGAGGTGGTCGACGAGGCTGGGCACGTCGTCCGCGTGATCCACCGATGAGAGCAGGAGGAGCCTGAAATGGACCAACGCCTGCAGGACAAGGTGGCCATCGTCACCGGCGCCGGATCCGTGGGGCCCGGGTGGGGCAACGGCAAGGCCACGGCGGTGCTCTTCGCCCGCCACGGGGCCCGCGTCCTGGCCGCCGACATCAACCTGGCCGCCGCCGAGGAGACGCGGTCCATCATCGAGGGCGAGGGCGGCCGCTGCACGGCCCACGAGGCCGACGTCAGCCGCAACGGCGACGTGGAGGCCATGGTCGAGCGCTGCCTCGCCGAGTACGGCCGCGTCGACATCCTCCACAACAACGTGGGCATCCTCGAGGTCGGCGGCTGCGTCGAGGCGACCGAGGAGAGCTGGGACCGCGTCAACGAGGTCAACCTCAAGAGCGTCTTCCTCACCTGCAAGCACGTGCTGCCCCACATGGAGCGCCAGGGGGGCGGCGCCATCGTCAACATCTCCTCGGTGGCCGGCATCCGCTGGCTGGGCGTGCCCTACGTCTCCTACAGCGCCACCAAGGGCGCCGTGAACCAGCTCACCCGCAGCATCGCCATGCAGTACGCGAAGAAGAACATCCGCGCCAACGCCATCCTGCCCGGCTTCATGGAGACGCCCATGGTGGTCCACTCCCTCTCCCAGACCTACTCCGGGGGCGACGTGGAGAAGATGGTGGAGATCCGCAACCAGCTCTGCCCCACCGGCAAGATGGGCGACGCCTGGGACGTGGCCCACGCCGCCCTCTACCTCGCCTCCGACGAGGCCCGCTACGTCACCGGCGCCGAGCTGGTCGTCGACGGCGGCCTGACCTGCTCCATCGGGGCCTGAGCGTGAACATCGGAGATCTGCTGACCAAGGCGGCGCGGACCTTGCCCGGCAACCCGGCCGTGGTCTACGGGGAGCGGCGCCTCGACTACGCGGAGTTCGACGGGCGGGTCAACCGGCTGGCCGCGGCCCTGTACCGCCTCGGCCTGGAGCCCGGCGGCACGGCGGCGGTGCTCATGCACAACCGCCCGGAGATGCTGGAGTCGATCTTCGCCTGCTTCAAGGCCGGGTGCGCCGCCGTCCCCCTCAACTTCCGCCTGCACCCGCGGGAGCTGGCCTACATCATCGACCACTCCCAGGCCCGGGTGGTGCTGGCCAGCGATGCCTTCGCAGATACCTTGTCCGACATGCGGACCGAGTTGCCCCACCTGCGCCATCTCGTCGTCGCCGGCGATGTCCCCTCCGGCGCCCTCGACTACGAGGAGCTGCTCTCCGCCGAATCCGACCGCTTCGAGACCGCCGCGGCGGAACCCGACGACACGGCCTGGCTGTTCTACACCTCGGGCACCACGGGCCTGCCCAAGGGGGCGATGCTCACTCACCGCAACCTGCTGGCCATGACCATGGGGTTCTACGCCGACATGTGCCCCGGCTTCGGCACCGCCGAGGTGGTCCTCCACGCCGCTCCCCTCTCCCACGGCAGCGGCCTCTACGCCCTGCCGAACGTGGGCAAGGCGGCGGCCCACGTGATCCCGCCGTCGCCCTCCTTCGACCCGGAGGAAGCCCTGCGGGACATCGAGCGCCACCGGGTGACCAACCTCTTCGCGGCGCCGACCATGGTGAAGCGGATGGTCGACAGCCCCGCCATCGACCGCCGCGACCACGCGTCCCTCAAGGCCGTCGTCTACGGCGGCGCCCCCATGTTGGCCGAGGACCTGCGCAAGGCGATGGAGAAGCTGGGGCCGTGCCTGGTGCAGCTCTACGGCCAGGCCGAGTCGCCCATGACGATCTCCCACCTGCCCCACGGCGACCACGTTCTCGACGGCAGCCCCGACCAGGCGCGGCGCCTGTCCTCGGCCGGCATCGCCCGCACCGACGTGGAGGTGCGCATCGTCGACGCCGGGGACCGCCCCCTGCCGCCGGGCGAGACCGGCGAGATCGTCACCCGCTCGGACCTGGTCATGAAGGGCTACTGGCGCGACGAGGAGGCCACCGCCGCCGCCCTGCGCGGGGGCTGGCTGCACACCGGCGACCTGGGCTACCTTGACGAGGCGGGCTACCTCTTCCTCATGGACCGCTCCAAGGACTTGATCATCAGCGGCGGCGAGAACATCTATCCGCGCGAGATCGAGGAGGTGCTGGTGCAGCACCCCGCCGTGGGCGAGGTCGCCGTCATCGGCGTCCCCGACGAGGAGTGGGGCGAGGCGGTGAAGGCCGTCGTCGTCCTGGCCCCCGGCCGCGGCGCCACCGCCGGGGAGCTGATCGATTTCTGCCGGGGCCACCTGGCCAGCTACAAGAAGCCCCGGTCGGTCGACTTCGTCGACGAGATCCCCAAGAACAACTACGGCAAGATCGTCAAGAACGAGCTGCGCGAGCCCTACTGGCGGGGCCGGGAGCGGCGGGTCGTCTAACCAGACGGGAGCAGCGAGAATGTCGAAGAAACGCAGACTCGGCCGCGGCGTGGCCATGGTGGGAGCCGGCATGTCCCGCTTCGGCATCTTCCCCGAACGCGACTCCAAGGACCTCTTCACCGAGGCCTTCCAGTCGATGCTCGCCTCCGTCGACAAGGGCGTCGACCCGGGCGACATCGACGCCCTCTACCTCGGCAACTTCACCAACGACTTCTTCGCCGGCCAGTCCCACTGGGGTCCCATCCTCACCGACGCCCTCGGCATGATCCCCAAGCCGGCGACGCGCACCGAGGGCGCCTGCGCCTCCAGCGCCATCGCCTTCCGCGAGGGCGTCTTCGCCATCGCCTCCGGGTTCTACGACATGGTCCTGGTGGGCGGCGTGGAGGAGATGTCCAAGCGCTCCACCGCCGACGTGGCCGAGGGCCTGGCCCTGGCCGCCATCCCTTACGAGCGCCAGTCGGGCTTCACCTTCCCCGGCGTCTTCGGCGCCATCGCCACCGCCTACTTCGACCGCTACGGCGCCGGCCGCCGGCACCTGATGGACGTGACCATCAAGAGCCACGACAACGCGCCCTTGAACCCCAGGGCCCAGTACCGGTCCTCCGTCCGGACGATCATGGAGGGCAAGGCCGAGCGCGCCCGCAGCCGGGGCGAGGACGTGCCGGAATGGGAGGACGAGAAGGACTTCCTCTCCGACCCGAAGGCCAACCCCGTGGTGGCCTGGCCCATGCACCTCTTCGACTGCTGCCCCATCAGCGACGGCGCCTGCTGCATCCTGCTGGTGGGCGAGGAGCTGGCCCGGCAGTTCACCGACGCGCCCCTGCACGTGGCCGGACTGGGGCAGGCCAGCGGCCGCGGACTCCACGCCGCCGAGACCCTGACCAGCTTCGAGGCCACGCAGCACGCCGCCGCCGAAGCCTACGGCATGGCCGACATGGGGCCGGAGGACATCCAGGTGGCCGAGGTCCACGACTGCTTCTCCGTGGCCGAGATCCTCCACCTCGAGGACCTGGGCTTCTACGGTCCCGGGGAGGGCTACAAGGCCGTCGCCGACGGAGCCACCCGCCTCGACGGCCCCAAGCCGGTCAACACCTCCGGCGGCCTCAAGTGCAAGGGCCACCCCGTGGGCGCCACCGGCGTGGCCCAGCTCGTGGAGCTGTGGGAGCAGCTGCGCCACCAGGCCGGCGACCGCCAGGTGCCGAATGCGGACCTGCGCGTCGGGGCGGCCCAGAACCTCGGCGGCACCGGCGGCACCTGCACGGTGACCATCCTCGAGAGGAGATGAGCCCCGTGGCCTCCCCTCCTCCCCCCATTTCGGACGACTCCTTCGGCCGCTTCCTCCTCGAGGAGAAGCTGATGGGCAGCCGCTGCGCCGGCTGCGGCGCCCTGCACGTGCCGCCGCGGGCGATCTGCCCGGAGTGCCGCGGCACACGGATGGCCTGGGAGCAGGTGAAGGGCACGGGCACCCTCGCCGCCTTCACCTGCATCGCCATGGCCACCCCCGCTCTGCAGGCCGAGGGCTACGGCCGCGACAACCCCTTCTGCACCGGCGTCGTCGCCCTGGACGAGGGCCCGCGGGTGGTGGCCCGGATCGAGGGGCTGGACACGACGCGGCCGGAGGAGATCCGCCTCGGCACGCCGCTGCGGGTGCGGTTCCTGCGCCGGGGCGAGGGGGAAGAGGAGCGGGGGGTGCTGGCTTTTTGTGTAGGGTAGGAGGACCCGCAAGTTGGGTCTTGTTCCTGCGGGGGCATATCTTGCCGGTCGCCGCCAGACAGAAATGAAACCGTCGGTCTACATCGAGTCATCCATGGTCGGTTACTTGGCCTCCCGCCCCAGCCGGGACGTAGTCGTGGCGGCTCGACAGGCGATTACTCACGATTGGTGGACCAACCACAGACATCGATTCGAGCTTCGGGTTTCGGCGCTCGTCGAGGCGGAGATCTCCCGTGGTGACGAGGAGGCAGCCAGACGGCGTCTGGATTGGATCACCGGTATTCCAAGCTTGGCCATCTCCCAGCAGGCAGCCGACCTGGCAAGGCATCTGTTGTCTGAGAAGGCCATTCCGGCCGGCCATGAGGACGACGCGTTGCACATCGCAATCGCCACTGCTCAGGGTGCTGACTTCATCCTGACATGGAACTTCCGTCACATGAACAATGCGGAGATGAAGTCGATAATAGCGAGAGTTGTAGAGTCTCACGGATTCACATGTCCGCAGATCTGCTCACCTGAAGAGCTTGGAGGACTCTGAGATGATTGACGATCCAGTGGTCGAGGAGATTCGGGAACACCGCAAGGCCCACGCTGCCGAGCACGGCAATGACCTTGAACGTATTGTGCAGGACCTCCGCAAGCGCGAACGGGAGTCCGACCGGCCCTTGCTGAATCCGGGGCCAAGGCAATTGGACCCGACCAGGAGATGAGTCGAATCAGCCAGATCCTGCCTCCAGAAGTGGTTGCCGCGATCACCCAAGATGACTTCGATCCGAAGCTGTCCGCGTTCATTCAAGGTTGGGCGAGAACGTCCGGTCCTTTCTCCCGGTATCTGCACGCAAACCGCCTGAAGGTTTCGAAGAAGCTGCGCAAGGCGAAGACGAACGAGGACCAGCGGGACGTCGGCTTGGAACTGTACGCCGCTTGCTCGTTCTTGTCCGCTGGTGCCTCCGTCATCTATGAACCGAGAGCGAAGGGTCCCGATCTTCTTGTCTCGATTGACGGCTTGGAGATGTATGTCGAGACAAGACGCGTGCGGGAGAGGGAGGCCACGTTAGGATGGGTGGAGGTTTCCAGGCGACTGCGACGGGAGATAGAGCCACACCTGCGGAACCAGTATGTCTTCTTGGGAATCATCGCCTCTGATCACAATCTCAGATGGCGAGGAATATCGCGGCCATCCTTGGAAGTAATCTTGGAGAGGTACAAAGAAACAAGGGCGTTCATTCTTGCGCAGGTCTCGACCCACCAAGGCGACGAAGTACGGATCCCGGTCGATCCCCTGCCAGAGGGATTCGCCAAGCTGATAGTTCGGAGGCATCACGAGTCTGTGTTTTCTGTGATGTACCCTGAAGCGGAAGGCAATGGACCCTCCAAACTGCTGCGCATCGCCTGCGAGAAGTCACGGCAGGTCGTTCAGGGGCACGTCAACTTTGTCGTGGTGTGGATCGATGCGGGTGGCGAGATGTGCGACGACTTTGAGAACTCCTTAGGGCAAATTGAGCATGGATTGCGCGAGGAGCCTGATCGCTTCGCAGAGCGCATGGGATATGGATCACCAAGTCATGCCGAAGAATGTTGGCAGGCCTGCAGTGCACTCCTTGTCCGCGATGCCTGGGGAGATGACCCGCTGCCCCGAACGTCAGCTCCTGAGTGCAGCGGGTTTCTTCGTCACGATTTGGGACAAAGGCAGCTGTACGAGAACCGGCGGGCCAATCCGCCCTTGCCGGATCGCCTGCTGGAGCTTGTCCGGCAGAGTGCCCGGGTACCATTTCGATCTTTGACGCCTGCGGCATAGGTCCGAGTAGCCTATGACCTCCGCCACCGCTGGCAGGGCCCCCTCGCCCCACGACACCGGGATCTACCCGGCGCGGACCCACCTGTTCCTGGACGACCACTACGTCGCCCGCCTCGACGGCCTGCGGCGCCTCCCCGGACCGGTCACGCACGCCGCCAGCGGACCGGTGCTGGAGCCGGAGGCGCCCTGGGAGGGGCTCGGGCTCATCGGCCGCAACGGCATCCTGTGGGACGCGGACGAATCCCGCTTCAAGTGCTGGTACCCGGCCTACGACCCGGCCCTGCCCGCTGAACCGGTAGGGGCCCGGCGGCGGTGGGCGTACGCCGAGAGCGCCGACGGCGTCCGCTGGGAGCGGCCCGATCTGGGGCTGACCTCCTTCGCCGGCTCCACCGCCAACAACCTGCTGCGCCTGGAGGGGCTGGAGGAGTCGGCGGCGGTCCTGTGGAGCGTCGCCAAAGACCCGGACGACCCCGACCCGGGGCGGCGCTACAAGGCGATCGGCATGGACCGCCACCCGCGGCGGCCCGGCGAGCCGGCCTGGACCGGGCCCGACGGCGAGGACGAGTGGTACCGCAGCCAGGGACGCCACATGGGCTGCGGCGTCTTCATCGCCTTCTCGGCCGACGGGCTCACCTGGCGCCAGCGCGAGGGCTGGGCCGGGTCCGGGGCCCTGATCATGGACAACTCCATCCTCCACGGGTACGACCCCCAGACCCGGCGCTGGGTGCTGTGGCAGCGGCCGCGGATCCTGCCCAAGCACCGGGTCATCGGCGTCAGCTTCTCCCCCGACTTCGAGGACTGGACCTTCCCCGAGTGCGTCCTCGTGCCGGACGAGGACGATGCGCCGGACACGCAGTTCGACCAGCTCTCCACGGTGGCCGCCTCCGACGGCGGCTTCGTGGGGCTCCTGTCCGCCTCCTCGGAGGTGCGCGCCGACCGCGGCGTGACCGACATCGTGCCGCAGCTCGTCTACTCCCGCGACGCCCGGCGCTGGACCCGCGTCGACCGCGGGCCCTTCCTGGCTCCGAAGGGGCCGCCGCCGACCTGGGACGACGGCTGCATCATCCCCTTCAACCCGCAGGTCGTCGGCGACGAGGTCTTCATCTTCTACTACGGCAAGAACGCCGGCCACATCTGGGGCGAGCCCACCGCCGATGGCCGTGTGACCCGCTCCGCCTTCGGGGTGGTGAAGCTGCGCCGCGACCGCTGGGCCGCCCTGACCCCCGCGGCCGGCGGCTCCGCGGGCGGCGGCGAAGGCACCCTGACCACCACCCTGATCAGCTTCTCCCGCCCGGAGCTGCGCCTGAACGCCGACGCCTCGGGCGGGACCATCGCCGTGGAGCTGGTGGACTGCCAGAGTGGCCTGGCGGTGCCCGGCTTCGGCCTGGACGACTGCGACCCGGTGCAGGGCGACTCCCTGGACCATCGGGTGAGTTGGCGCGGGAGCAGCGACCTGTCGGCCGTCGTCGGCACCGGGAGCCGCCAGCCGCGGGTGGGCCGGGCCCTCGTGATCCGTGCGCGCCTCAGGGACGGCGCCCGGCTCTACGGGATTTCCTGCTGATAGGGGCGGCGTCCGGCCGTCCGGCGCCTCAGGTCAGCCGCCACTCGACGCCGTGCTCGGCGGTGGCCTGGCGGAACCAGTCGATGACCTCGGGGTGGTAGGGGATGCCCCGCTCGGCCCGCTCCACCGCGGTCTGCGCCTCGGGCCAGCCCGAGTAGAGGACGCGGTCGGCCCCGGGCGCGGGCGGGCACTCGAGCAGGTCGGTGAGGTACTGGTCGAGGTCGGCCTTGAAGTCGGCGGGATCGCAGAAGCCGGCGATGTCCCAGGCGACGAAGTGGTGGACCGAGTCGCTCCGGCGGCGGGGGCCGGCGCCGGTGGCGGTGAGCACGGTGGTGAGCACCTCCGACATGACCGACAGGGCATAGCCCTTCTGCGAGCCGCCCTCCCGGGTCGAGCCGAGGGGCAGCATCATGTAGGACTCGGGGATCTCCGCCTCTTCCAGGATCGGGGTGCCGTGCTCGTCGGCGATCCAGCCGGGCAGGATCGTCTGCCCCAGGCGCCGGGCCAGGAAGATCTTGTTGGCCGCCACCACGCTCGGCGAGCCGTCGTAGACGAAGGGCGGGTGCTTGGCCGCCGGGGCGGCGAAGGCCATCGCGTTGAGGCCGAGGAGGGCCTTCGATCCGAAGGTGGGCACCATGCCGAGGCCGCCGGTGGTGGTGGCCAGGCCCAGCATGTCCCGCTCCAGGGGCATCTCGGCGTAGTAGGAGCACGGGCCCAGGTGCCCGCAGTTGACCGCCGACACGGCGCCGACCCCGAACCGCGAGGCCCGCTCCACGGCCTCCTGCATGGCCACGGGGGACACCACCATGCCGTGGCCGCGGTCCCCGTCGATGAGGCAGGTCGCCTTGTTGTCGCGGACGATCTTCCAGTCCGGCGTCGGGTTGATGTCGCCCGAGGTCAGCCCGCCCAGGTAGAATCGCAGCAGGTTGGAGACGCCGTGGGTGTCGACGCCCCTCAGGTCGGCGTAGATCAGCACGTCGGCGGTCTTCGCGGCGTCCTCCGCCGGCATGCCGAGGGCCTCCAGCAGGCGCTCGGTGGTCCACCTCATCTCCTCGGGCCGGACCCGGACCTCCAGGTCCTCGGACACCCGGTACTTCTCCAGCATGTGCGGTCTCCTTTGTGGTCCGGCGCCCGACGCGGCGGACCCGGCGCGTCCGGGGCGGGACCTCCCATCGGCCGGCGGCGCGCCGGAGCCGGACCCGCCGCGGCCGGGCGGACTCCCTTCGCCGGCGGCGGCGCCGGGCCGGCGGCGGAATCCAGCCCGACTAGGCCGGTTCCGGCTGCAGGTCCAGGGCCAGGGACCGGAAGTCCCGCACCCTGTGGATGGTGATCCGGTCGTTGTCGTGCTGGTTGCGGGCGCTCTCGGCGGTGCGCGACGAGACGAGCAGGTCGTCGCCGTCGATCAGGGCGGCGTTGTACTGGAACCCCTGCCCCGGGCCGGGCCAGCGGGCGATGCAGCCGGCGGGGAACCAGTTCAGCGCGTCGAGGCTGTAGAACAGCATGAGGAAGCGGCGCTCGTTGCCGGCGCCTCCGGCGAGGCCGCGCTCGGCCATGGCCCGCCCCCACTCGACGTCCTGGGCCCGCGTCGGCAGGTTCACCGGCGTCCAGTAGTAGCCGTCGGTCCCGTCGCGGATGACGTGGAAGTAGACGTTGCCCGGGAAGGGGTGGAACTGGGTGAAGCGCAGGTCCAGCTCTCCGCCCTGGTCCTCCAGGTCGCAGATGGCGCACAGGTGGGGCGTGGACTGCCCGTCGATCCGCAGCCGGACGTAGACCCGGACCCTCCCGTCCACGAGGACCACGTTCGGCTCGAGCCAGTGGTCGCCCATGTCCGGGGCCTGGTCGCGGAAGCTCGGGGCGCCGCTGGCCCCGGGGTACTGGACGGCGGCATCGACCTGCTTGGCCAGCCCCAGGCTCAGGCCGGGCGGCGTGCCCGGGTAGGTGAGGGGGGCGGAGATGCGCCATGCCGAGGGGTCCATCAGGTCCTCGGCGCCGAGGTCGCCGGCGACGGCGGCGATCCGCGAGCCGATGCGGTTGAAGTCACCCGCCTCGTTGGCGGCTCCGAAGCACCAGTAGAGGGTGTCGCCGCGCACGGCGTGGGGGGTGAAGGTGTTCCAGTAGCGGCCCCTGAAGAGGACCACGGGATCGCTCCAGGTGGCGCCCTCGTCGTCGCTGGCCGTCAGCAGGATGTCCCGGCGGCCGCGGCCGTTGCACAGCAGGTAGAGCCGGCCCCGGTGCACGAAGACGAGGCCGTCGCCAACCCTCGCCCGGCCCTGGCGGCTCCAGGTCCGCCCGTCGTCGTCGCTGATCCAGAAGCGGGTCAGCAGCTCCTGGTCGGGGTTCCCCGGCAGGCGGTTGAGGCGCGTGAGCAGGGCGAAGCTGCACAGCAGCCGGCCGCCGGGCAGGCGCACCAGGGAGGGGGCGGAGCTGTAGACCTCCGGGTCGGGGAGGCGGCAGACCTCGGTGTAGTCCTGGGCCAGGGGCCGGGCCCAGCCGTGCGAGGGGATCCGGGTCATCGGGTCAGCCTGTCCTCAGTCGCCGAGGGGGACGATCGAGTCCAGGCCCTCGGGCTGGGGCAGTACGTAGCGCACGGGCTGCACCGAGCCGTCGGCGCGGGTCACCCGCTGCACGCGGCGGGTCTTGATGACCGAGTGCTCCACCAGCACCTCGTCGTCGATGCGGCAGCCGTAGAGGTAGCTGGTGCCCTTCACCGTCACCCCGGAACCGACGCGCATGGGATGCTCGTCGGAGCCGGTCATGATGACGCCGGACTCGATGCGGCTGCCGGCGCCGACGACGGTGTTGCCCTTGAGGACGCTGCGGTCGAGGACCTCCACCCCCTCCTCGAGGACCATCACCTGCCGGGGATAGGTGCTCAGGCGCACGCCGGCGCCGATGCGCACCCCCTCCCCCAGGACCACGCGGCCGCTCAATTCGCAGCGGTCGCCGAGGTGGACGCGGCGGTCGAGCTGCACCCCGGCGCCGACGCTGGCGCCCTTGCCGATGACGATGTCCAGGGGGCCCCGGTCCTTGTCGAGGGCGACGATCTGCTCGATCACCTCGTCGGCGAGGTAGAAGTCCTCGTCGTCGACGATGGTGACGATGTCCATGAGGCGCTCGTAGGCGCGGCGCCGGGCGATCGCCTCCATGCGGCGCCAGACGCTCTTGACGTTGAAGCCGAGGATCTCGTCGCCGTCGGCGGCGGGCACGGCGCGCACCACGAGACCGTGGCCGTTGAAGATCTCCACCAAGTCGGTGAGCATCAGCTCGCCCTGCACGTTGTCGGTGTCCATGGCGCCGATGTGGGCGCGCAGGGCCGACTCGCCGAAGCAGACGACGAGGGTGTTGATCTCGCGCGTCTCCAGCAGCTCCCGGCGGCTGAAGACGTAGCGCCGGCCGCGGCAGGTCAGCTCCTCCGACCCGCCCTCGGGCAGGCCGAGGATGTCGCCGTGCTCCTTGATGGCGATCACCCGGCCGGCGTCCTCGCCGGCGTCGTTGCCGTCGGCGTCCTCCCGGGGGACCCGGACGATGCGGCCGTAGTGGTTCTGCTCCGGCGGCCCGTCGTAGAGGCCGGTGAGGACCATCATGTCGCAGGGCTCGGACTCGAAGGCGCGGCGGAAGTGGGCGACCACGTTCTCGGTGAGCAGCCCCATGTCGCCGGGGAAGATGTAGACCTGGCGGTCCCGCCCCTCGGGAGGCGGGCCGAAGTGGTCGAGGGCGACGCGCACGGCGTCGCCGGTGCCGGCGGGCAGCCCGAGGACGGGGTTCTCCTGGTAGGCGAAGCGCCGCCCCGGGCGGGCGCCGAGGTGGTCGGCCACCTCCTCCGCCTTGATGCCCACCACGAGCAGCTGGTTCGGGCTCTCCAGGCCGGCGGCGACGGCGTCGGCGACGCGCACCACCGTCGGCCGGCCCCAGATCTGGTGGAGCATCTTGGAGGTGTCGGAGCGGATGCGCTTGCCGTGGCCGGCGGCCAGCACCACGCCGACGCGCCCCGGCTCCTCCAGCAGGGGCGAGTCCAGCTCGCGCAGGCGGGCGCGGAGGCGGCGGCCGTCGGGGGGCATCAGGCGGCGCTCCCGATGGCGGCGCTGCCGACGGCGCCGTTCCAGCCGGTCAGGGGCGGCAGCTCCGCCCCGGGATCCTCGCCGCGGGCCATGGCCATCAGCGCCTCCTGCATGCACAGGGCGGGCTCCCCGTTGGGCGGCTCCAGGCGGACGTAGCGGCCGTCGGAGAGACAGGCCCGCGTCTTGGAGCGGTCCGCCAGGCACAGCTGCAGGTAGTGGTGCAGGCGCGCCTTGATGCCCTCCTCCTCCACCGGGAAGACGACCTCCACGCGGTTGCGCAGGTTGCGGTTCATCCAGTCGGCGCTGCCGGTCCAGATCTCGGGATCTCCGCCGTTGGCGAAGTAGAACACCCGGCTGTGCTCCAGGAAGCGGCCGATGATGCTGTGCACGCGGATGCGCTCGCTGATGCCGAGCAGCCCCGGCCGCAGGCAGCAGATGCCGCGCACCACGAGGTCGATCTCGACGCCGGCCATGGAGGCGCGGTAGAGGGCGCGGATGATCTTGGCGTCGGTGAGGCCGTTCATCTTGGCCACGATCGCCGCCGGCCGGCCGGCGCGGGCGTGCTCGATCTCCCGGTCGATGCGGCGCAGGAAGCCGGACATCATCGTCGTGGGCGCCACCAGGAGCTTGCGGAAGGTCTCCTCGGAGCGCGCCGTGAGCAGGTTGAAGACCTCCGCCACCTCGCGGGTCATGTCCTCGCGGGCCGTGAGCAGGCCCAGATCCGTGTACAAGCGCGCCGTCACGTGGTTGTAGTTGCCGGTGCCCAGGTGGGCGTAGCGGCGCAGCTGGTCCTCGTCGCGGCGCACCACCATGGAGAGCTTGCAGTGGGTCTTCATGCCCAGCAGGCCGTAGACGACGTGGACGCCGCTCTCCTCCAGCTTCTTGGCCCACTCGATGTTGAAAGCCTCGTCGAAGCGCGCCTTCAGCTCCACGAGGACGGCGACCTCCTTGCCCTGCTCGGCCGCCTCCATCAGCGCCTGCACGACCTCGGAGTCCTCGCCGGTGCGGTAGAGGGTCTGCTTGATCGCCAGCACCCGGGGGTCGCGCACGGCCATGCGGATGAAGTCGATGACGGTGTTGAACGACTCGTACGGGTGGTGGAGGAGGACGTCCCGGGCGCGCAGGCTCTCGAAGAACCGGTCCGGCTCGGCGGGCAGGTTGACCTCCAGCGGAGTGAAGGGCCGGTCCTTGAGCTCCGGCCGGTTGACGAGGCCGTAGATCGTGGTGATGCGGTTGAGGTTGACCGGGCCTTCGGCGGTGTAGACGCGGTCCTCGTCGACCTCGAACTGGGTCATGAGGAAGCTCACCAGGCGCGCCGGCGCCTTCTCCTCGATCTCGAGGCGGACCACGTCGCCCTTGCGACGCTGCTCCAGGGACTCGGCGATCTCCTCGAGCAGGTTGTCGGCCTCCTCCTCGTTGACGTAGAGCTCGGAGTTGCGGGTGACGCGGAAGGCGCCGTGGCCGTTGACGCGGTAGCCCTCGAAGAGCTCGGTCAGGTAGTGGGCGACGATGCCGGCCAGGGTCACCATGTGCACGGCGCCGTCGCCGGCGTCGGGCAGGGCCAGGATCCTCGGCAGGACCCGCGGCACGGTGACCACGCCCACGGCGGTGCCGCCGTCCTGCTCCAGGAGGACGCCGATGCACAGGGCCTTGTTGAGGACCCGCGGAAAGGGGTGGGCGGGATCGATGACGATGGGGGTGAGGATCGGCTCCAGCTCGTCGCGCCAGTAGCGGCGGACGAAGGCCAGCTGCTCGCCGCGCAGCTCGGAGGGCTCGTGGAGGTGGATCTTCTCGTCGGCCAGGGCCGGCAGCAGCTCCTCGTTCCAGCAGCGGTACTGGGCGGCCACCAGCTCGTGGGTGGTGCGCGAGATGGCGGCCAGCTGCTCCTCCGGCGTCAGCCGGTCGGGGCCGGTGCTGGTGCCGCCGCTCTCCTGGACCTGCAGGATGCCGGCGACGCGGACCTCGAAGAACTCGTCGAGGATGTCGGCGACGATGCCGAGGAAGCGGACCCGCTCCAGGAGCGGATTGCGCTCGTCGCGGGCCTCCTCCATGACGCGGCGGTTGAAGTCGAGCCAGGAGAGCTCGCGGTTGATGTAGTATTCGGGACGGGAGAGATCGACCGCCACGTTCCACCTCGGAAGCCTGCGAGACGTGCTAAGGTAACCCGTTGCGGCGAAAATAGGCAATCAGAGTCTGACGCCGCCGGGCGGATGCCGACCGCGCCTGGCCGATGCCTCAGGCCCGCCGGAGTTCCTCGACGAAGGCGCGGTCCCTGGCGGCGTTGGCGAGGACGCCGGTCAGGTCGAAGGCCTCCCCCGGGGCGGGGGTGATGCCGGCGGTGAACTCCAGGCACAGGAGGCCGTCGAAGCCGGAGCGGCGCAGGTGGGGCAGGAACCTCCGGTAGTCGGTCCAGTCCCCTTCCTCCAGGAGCGCCGCGGCGCCGTCCTTCCGGTTCTGCAGATGCACGTGCCGGACGCAGGAGCCGAGAGCGTCGAAGGCGGCCATGGCCGCCGCCGTGTCGTGCTCGACGTAGGGCTGGAAGCAGATCCCGACGCCGTCCTCCGGCAGCTGCTTCATCAGGCGCCGGGTGCCGTCGAGAGTGTCGCACAGGGTCCCGCCGTGGGTCTCGAGGGTGAGCAGCATCCCCGCCTCGGCGGTGCGGCCGGCCAGGCGGCGCATGCCCTCCACCGAGCGGCGCCAGACGGCGTCACCGGCCTCGGCGCTGGCCACCCTCCCCGGGAAGATCTTGAAGACCGAGGCCCCGAGGCGGACCGCGGCGCCGACGAGCTGCTCCAGGCTCCGGCGCTCTTCCTCGTCCTGCGCGCCCTCCAGGTGGAAGGCGGGATAGGCGCCCACGCCGACGGCGCGCATCCCCCGCGCCTCCAGGGCCGCGGCCAGCTGCTCGACCCCGGCCTCGGAGAGGCGGTCGAGGTGGTATCCCCACACCTCCAGGTCGCGGAACCCGGCCGCCGCCATCGGGTCGAGCAGATCCACCAGGGGCCGGGTGAGGGCGTGTTCCGCCGTCCAGCGGTTGGGCTCGAGCATGATCGTGTTGAGCAGCAGTTGCATGGTTGATCCCTCGGTTCGTGGCGGCGGCTTCAGCCCCCGGGGAAGCGCACCCCCAGTTTGACGTTCTCCTCCGGCGCGGCGGCGATCTTCGGGTACTCCACCAGCAGGTCGTCGAAGTCGACGATGGGCCGCACCACCGGGACCGCGTCCAGGGAGCCGTCGCGCAGCAGGCCCCAGACGACGTCGAAGAGGCGGGCCTCGTCCCACCTCGGGTGATCCGGGTTGGGCTCGGAGCAGGCCCGCGAGAACACCAGGGTGGGGCGGTTCATGTGGGCCTCGGCGCCGAGGTCGAGGCCGGCGGGCCAGGCGCCCGGAGCGGCCCCCGGCACCACCGTCCCGAGGTAGGCGACGCCGCGCAGGGCCTGCTGCAGGGCCTCGTGGTGACCGCTGTAGTCGATGCAGACGTCGGCGCCGCGTCCGCCCGTGGCCCCGCGGATCTCCAGCCCCGCATCGCAGGCCGCCGGGTCGAGCGTCAGGTCGGCGCCGGTCTCCGCGGCCACCTGGCGGCGCAACTCGATGGGGTCGACGCCGATGACGGGAGACGCCCCCGAGAGGCGCGCCAGCTGCACCACCATGAGGCCGATCGCCCCGAGGCCGAAGACGGCCACCGCGTCGCCGAGTCGCACGTGGCCGTCGCGCACGGCGCCGAGGGCGAAGTCGGCCGGGTCGAGGCAGACCGCCGCCTGCCACGGCACGCCATCGGGCAGGTGCCGCACGCGGCCGCCCTCCCAGACGTGCTCCTCGCGGAAGGGGCCGTGGGCGAAGACGGTGTCACCCACGGCGACACCCTCCACGGCGGGACCCGTCTCCACCACCTCGCCGACGCACATGTTCCCGAGGGTGACCGGGTAGCGGACGCCGGGCCGCTCGGCCCGGAAGAGGCGGCTCTCGCCGTCGAAGGCGCCGCGGGGGCCGGCGTATCCCCGGTACTGGGACATCTCGGTGCCGTGCTTGGCCGCCCCCCAGCGGCTGCGCACGCGCACCTGGGTCGGCGCCAGCGGCGGGGACTCGATCTCGTCGAAGGCCACCTGACCGGGGCCGGGGGCGATCAGTTGTCTCGGCATGTTCCGCGTCGGTCCGGCGGGGTTTTGACAGAAAAGGGGCGCAAAATGTAGCCTTGCCCGCCGCCCTCCTTCCACCCGATCCCAGACGATGATTCCCATGGACCGAGTGAAGATCCTCGTGCCCGGCGACGACCCGCCGCAGATCGCCGGCTCCCCGCAGCTCGACCGCCTGGCCCCTTACGGCGACGTCACCGTTCACGAGACGCGGCCGGCCGACAAGGCGGATCAGGTCGAGCGCGCCCGCGGCTTCCACGTCATCATCAACTCCCGGGGCGCCGTGAGTTGGCGCGCCGACGAGCTGCGGGCCCTGCCCGACCTGAGGATGATCACCACCTGCTCCATCGGCACCGACATGATCGACCTCGACGCGGCCCGTCAGCGCGGCATCGTCGTCTCCAACCAGCCGGGGCGCACGGCGCCGGTGGTGGCCGAGCACATGTTCGGCCTCCTCTTCACGGTGGCCAAGCGCGCCGCCTTCCAGACCGCCGAGCTGCGCGAGCACCGCTGGACGCGGCGCATGAACCTCACCGTGCAGGGCAAGGTCCTGGGCATCGTCGGCACCGGCAACATCGGCGCCGAGATGGCGCGCCTCGGGGCCTGCCTCGGCATGGAGGTGATCGCCTGGACCTTCAACCCCTCCCCCGAGAGGGCGGCGGACCTGGGGGTGACGTTCGTCGAGCTGGACGAGCTGCTCGCCCGGTCCGACTACGTGAGCCTCCACGTGGCGCTCACCGACGACACGCGGCACCTCATCGCGGCGCCGCAGCTGGCCGCCATGAAGCCGGAGGCGGTGCTGCTCAACGGCGCCCGCGGCGAGGTGGTCGATCTGGAGGCCCTGGCCGCGGCCCTCGACTCGGGAGGGCTCGCCGGCGCCGGCCTCGACGTCTTCCCCGACGAGCCCTTCCTGGAGGACCACCCCATCAAGCGCTGCGAGCAGGTGGTGATGACCCCCCACATGGCCGACCAGACCCCCGAGGGCGTGGAGCTGCTCAACGTCGGCGCCGTGGACAACATCATCGCCTGGCTGGAGGGACAGCCGCGCAACAACGTCGCCGCCTGAGGCGCGGGAGAGGCGCGTGTTCACCTCCCTGAGCCCCGGCGCCATCGGCGTCGCCGCCGGCGGCCTCGAGGACACCCTGCGGCTGGCCGCCGCCCACGGCTTCGAAGGCTGCCACTTCAACATCGCCGAGGCGGCCGGCCTCGGTGCTTCCGCCGCCGCCGACGCCGCCGCGGCGGCGGGCGTGCGCCTCTCCGCCTTCGGCTTCCCCCTCGACTTCCGCGGCGCCGAGGCCGACTTCGAGCGAGACCTGGACGCCCTGCCCGCCCTGACGCGCACCGCCGAGGCCCTGGGCGTGGGGCGCACCGCCACCTGGATCGCCCCCGCCTCGGACGAGCTGACCTACGAGGAGAACTTCGCCCTCCACGCGCGGCGGCTGAAGCCGGCGGTGGAGATCCTCGCCGGCCACGGGATCCGCCTCGGGCTGGAGTACGTGGGGCCCGACAACAGCCGCCGGGGGCGCCGCCACGAGTTCGTCCACACCATGGACCAGATGGGGCAGCTGTGCGCCGCCGTGGGGCCCAACTGCGGCTACCTGCTCGACGCCTGGCACTGGTACACGGCGCGGGAGGACGCCTCCCACCTGCTGAGGCTGGAAGCGGCGCAGGTGGTGGACGTCCACGTCAACGACGCCCCCCGCCGCCCCGTGGGCGAGCAGCTCGACCACGAACGCTGCCTTCCCGGCGAGACCGGCGTCATCGACATCGCCGCCTTCCTGGGCAGCCTCGAGCGCATCGGCTACGACGGCCCGGTGATGGTCGAGCCCTTCAGCCAGCGGCTGCGGGAGATGCCGGCGGCCGAGGCCTGCGCCGCCACGAGGACCGCCCTTCGCAAGGTCTTCGCCCAGGCGGGGCTCTGAGTGCCTGCGCGCCCCGTCTCGCGCGAGTCCATTCGCCGATACGTGCCGGCGCGCCCCGTTGCGCCCGGTCGATGGATCCCCTGCCCGCCTCCGTCGCGCGCCTTGCGGGCCAGGCGCCTCGGCAGGCACTGAGGCCTCGGGATGGCCGCCCGCGTCGCCCACGTGGTCCCCACGGACCGCATCGCCTACCTGCTGCTGCGCCGGCGGCTGGGCCGCCTGGCCGACGCCGGGTTCGAGATCCACCTGCTCTGTGGACGCGCCCCCGACTCCGGCGCCCCCGGCGGCGTCGACTACGAGGCCGCCTTCTCGGGCCTCGGCGTGGAGGTCCACTACCAGACCTTCGAGCGCGAGATCTCGCCGGCGGCCGACGCCCGCTGCGCCGCCGAGCTCTATTTCGCCGTGCGCCGCGGCGGCTACGACATCGTCCACAGCCACAACCCCAAGGGCGGCCTCCTGGGCCCGCCCGCGGCGCGCCTGGCCGGCGCACGCCGGGTGCTGCACACGGTGCACGGCTTCCTGTTTCACGACCGCACCCGCGGCCTTCGCCGGGTCGAGGCCCTGGCGGCGGAGCGCTGGACGGCGAACTGGTGCCATCACCTGCTCTTCCAGGTCGAGGAAGACCTGGAGTACGCGCGCGACCACCGCTTCAAGGCCGCCGACCGACTGCACCTCGTGGGCAACGGCGTCGACGAGTCGTATTTCGACCTAGCCGCTGATCCTGCGGCAGGAGCCCGACGGCGCGCCGAGCTGGGTTGGGATGCAGACCACCTCGTGGTAGGCACCACGGGCCGTCTGGTACGGGAGAAGGGTTACGCCGAGTTCTTCGACATGGCCGGCCGCGTCGCCCGGCAGCGGGACGACGTGCGCTTCCTGGTGGTCGGGCTCTTCGAGCCGGAACAGTCCGACGCCGTCGATCCGCACGAGCTGGCCCGGGCCCACGGCGTGGCCGACCGCTGCGCCGTGCTCCAGGGGCGGGACGACATGCCGGCCCTGTACGCGGCGATGGACCTCTTCGTCCTCGCCTCGCACCGGGAGGGGCTCTCGCGGTCGCTGCTGGAGGCGGCGTCCATGGCGCGGCCGGCGGTGGCCTGCGACATCCGCGGCTGCCGCGAGATCGTCGTGGACGGCGTCACGGGCAGGCTGGCGCCGGTGCGCGACGCGGCGGCGCTGGCCGAGGCGGTGGGGGGCCTGCTGGACGACGAGCCCGCCCGCCGGCAGATGGGGCGGGCGGCCCGGGAGCGGGTGGTGGCGCGCTACACGGAGGACCGCGTCGCCCGGCGCGTGATCGACTGCTACCGGCAGGTCCTCGGCGCCTGAGGCCTCAGGCGGAATCCCCGCCGCCGGCAGGGCCGTGCTTCTCCTCGAAGGCCTGGATCTCCTCGGCGCCGTCGAGGACCCCCATCTCCAGGTGGAAGTCGCGGACGGCGCCCGGCTCCAGGTACTCCAGGCAGCCGTTGGCGCGGTTCCAGGCGCGGCCGAGGGCGGAGCAGTTCCCGGGCTCGATGCCGGTCACGTACGAGCCCCGGTGGAAGTGCTGCCACTGGGTGATCAGGGGAATCTCCGCCACCGGGAAGCGCCAGTAGAGACCCAGGCCGAGGCGGTCGTTCACGAAGCCCACGTGGACCTGTCCCCGGCGGTCGGCGCGGGGCCGGTGCACGCAGACGTCGTGGCGCGCCTTCTTGCGGGGCGCCGCGGCGGTCGTGTAGACCTCGGGCCCCACCTCGCGGTCCTCCGTCCACTCGGTGGCCCGGTTCGAGCGCAGGACCAGGCGGGAGCCCCGGTCGAGCAGGGGCCAGCCGGGGTTCGTGTGGTAGAGGACCATCAGCGGCGACGGGTCGCCGCCGAGGTTCTCGACGCGGTCGTGGATGTGGAAGCGGCGCTCGCCGAGGACCATGGAGATCTCGCGGGTCATCTCCAGGCAGTGGCCGAACATGATGTGCTCGCGCATGCGGCCGCCGATGCGGAGGACGTACTCCTCCCCCTCCCAGCCGCCGCGGGCGTACACCTCCTTGGCCGGGATGTAGGAGAGCCGCCCGTGGAGGCCCAGTTCCTCGTCCTCCTCCTCGGGATCGACCTCGGCGTGGCCGACGAAGGTGAGGCCGCAGGTGGTCAGCAGCCCGAGGAAGGAGCCCCGCATCCAGCCGTCGCCGGCGGGCTCGTAGAAGGCCGGCCCCACGTCCCCCGTCTTCGACCGGAAGCACAGCGACATCCCCTTGTAGTGGGCGGAGGCGATGTCCAGGGCGCGGCCGGGCAGCACCGACAGACAGAGGCCCGAGGCGTTGAAGACCTCCACCAGCCCGGCGCCGCGCTCGTTGCCCTCCACCAGCTCGGCGCGGCGGACGCCGGCCACCTGGCTCATGTCCCCCACGAGATCCTGCAACTGCCGCCGGCTGTAGCGGCGGCCGAATAGCCTCGGCATGGCTGCCTCCTCTGTGATAGGTCCCGGTCGGGTTCGTCGACCCTCCCTCGAACTCAACCAACGGCTTAGTATACGGGGCCGTTCCCTGCAAGCGCATCACCGTGGGCCACAGGAAACCGACCGATGACAACGACAAGACTCCTCCCGCGATGGCTGTACGTGATGCGGTGGACCACCGCGAAGTCGCGGGAAGCCTCTCCCGCCCTGTTCGTGGCCCGCGCCGTGTTCTCGGTGATCCATGGGCTGTTCGTCGTCCTGCGCTGCCTTGCCATCTGGTGGGGGGTGGACTGGCTCATGGCGGCGATCGAGGATCCGCGGCAGAGCGGACAGATGCTGACTCGTCTGGCGCTGCTGGCGGGGGGCCTGCTGGCGACGGAGGCTGTCGGGCGGCAGATCGCCTACTGGCTGGGTTCGCGGGCGAGATTCCACCTCGAACTGCTCTTGCGGCGCGAGTTCATCGCCAAGTCCTCGGAACTCGACCTGGTGGAGATCGAAGCGGCCGGCGAACGGGACCTGCTGAGGAACCGTCACGCCCTCGAGTACACAGCCTGCGGGGTGATGGATTCGATATACAGCTTCATCTTCCTCGGCGTGCAGGCGGCGGGGCTGGTCGTTCTCTGCACCCTGATCGGCTGGCCGATCTTTGCGGCCGCGGGGGCCCTGCTGGCCGTCCATCTCGTGAAGTGGCTGACGCGGCCGAAGGAGGATTCGGGGGTTTCGGAACGGAGCCGCTTGTCCTACCTCGAGCACTTGCTCTCAGGCCAGGATCCTGCCAAGGAGATCCGCCTCTTCGGTCTCGTCCCCTATCTCGGAGGCATGGCCGAGGAGTTGGCCGAACGGTACTACCGCAAGCAGTTGTTCACCGTCGGCGGGGCGGTCAGAAACCTGGCCTTCTACCTGCCCTTCCTGGCGATCGCCCTCGGTTTCGGCTACTGGCTCGTGGAGCAGGTGACGGCCAGGGAGATCTCCCTCGGGCTGGCCCTCATGGCCCTTGCCGTGGTCTTCATCGCTCAGAAGGCCGTGTCGGGCCTCTCCGGAATGGTGTGGGCCTGGGAAGACTCGCTGGAAGGCATTCAGGGCTACCAGGCCTTTCTCGACCTGCAACCGCAGATCCGACCCGAACCGGATCTCCCCGACGTGCCGGCCGATCTCGGCCCGGGGATCGTGTTCGACAACGTCTCCCTGACCTATCCGACGAGCGACCAGCCTGCCGTCGAAGGGGTGTCGCTGACCATTCGCCCCGGCGAGCGCATCGCCCTGGTGGGCGAGAACGGCTCCGGCAAGACGACCTTCGTCAAGCTGCTGACCCGGCTCTACGATCCGACGGAAGGACGGATTCATCTCGGGGGCCGCGACCTGCGCGAATACAACGTGGAGACGTACCGCCGGCGCTTCGGCGTCATCTTCCAGGACTACATGCGCTACCACGGGACGGTGGCCGAGAACATCGGCTACGCGCAGTACGACCGGCTCGACGATGCGGACGGCATCGAGGCCGCGGCTGAGAAGGCCGGTTTGCACGAGTTCATCGAGACCCTGGACGAGGGCTACCAGACCCGTGTCGGCTCCTGGTTCAAGAGAGGCACCGAGCTGTCCGGCGGGCAGTGGCAGAAGATCGCCCTGGCGCGCGCCTTCTTCCGCCACTCCGACATCCTCGTCCTGGACGAGCCGACCAGCGTCCTCGACGCCCGCGCCGAGTACGGCATCTTCCGGCGCTTCCTCGAGCTGACCGCCGGCAAGACCACCGTCCTCGTCTCGCACCGCTTCTCGACGGTGCGCATGGCGGACACGATCTACGTATTCCAACAGGGACGCATCATCGAGCGCGGCAGCCATGGGGAGCTGATGGCCCAGGACGGGCTCTACGCCGAGCTGTTCAACATGCAGGCCGAGGGCTTCCTGCTGGATGGCGGCCATCCCCCACCGGTAAGCCACCGCGCCCCGAGGCCGGCATCATGAAAGCCGCCCGCCTGCGCGCCGTCCGCCACTGGGAGTTCGTCGACGTGGACGAGCCGGTCCCGGGGCCGGGGAAGATGCGCGTGCGCCTGGAGCAGGTCGCCGTCTGCGGCAGCGACCTGCCGGAGTTCCTCGGCGTCCACCCCGGCTTCCCCAAGGCCGCGGGCGGCACCGGCCACGAGGGGATCGGCCGCGTCGAGTCCTGCCCCTCGGGCGCCTACGCCGAGGGCGAGCGGGTGCTGCTGTGGGGCTTCGACCGCGGCAACGGCCTGTTCCAGGAAGCCGTCCTCACCCGGGACAACGGGCTGCTGCGGCTGCCTTCGGACGAAGTACCCGAACGGATGCTGCTGACCCAGCTCCTGGGCACCGTCATCCGCCCCTTCCGCAAGCTCGGCAACATCATCAACCAGCGCGCGGTGGTCCTCGGCCAGGGGCCGGCGGGGCTGCTGTTCACGGCGGTGCTGCGCAACCTGGGGGCCCGCGACATCGTCGCCGTGGAGCCTCTCGACTGGCGGCGGGAAATGGCGTCGCGCATGGGGGCGACCCACACCATCGACCCCACCGCCGTCGATCCGGTGGAGGCCGTGGGCGAGATCACCGGCGGAGCCATGGCCGACTTGGTGGTGGAAGCCGTGGGCGGCGCCGAAACCTACGGCGCCGCGGCGCTCCTGTGCCGCCGGGGCGGCTCCGTCATCGGCTTCGGCGTGCCCGACAAGCAGGTGCCTGGGGGCGTCCTCGACCTGCCCGTGCAGGAGATGCAGTGGCGCGAGATCAACCTGGTGATGACGATCAACGCCGGCGATCAGCCGTACGACGACTACGCCAACGCCCTGACCTGGATCCAGGAGGGGCGCCTCGACCTGTCCGGCCTGGTGAGCCACGTGCTCCCCTTCGCCGAGATCCAGCGCGCCTTCGAGCTGGCCGCCGACAGGCTGGCGCCGGAACGGCCCGCCAAGATCGTCCTCTCCTTCGAGGCGCCCTGACCCCCCTCCTTCTCAGCGCCACCGCCTTCGAGCAGGACCGGGTGGCGGGCGGCCTGGACCAGCCGCTGCGGCAGTCGGTGGCTGGCCGCCGGTGGACGCGTGGGGGCCTGGGGGGTCGGACGGTGCAGGTCGTGGAGACCGGCCTCGGCGCGGTGAACACGGCCCACGCCCTGACCCGCTGTCTGCAGATGGAGCTTCCCCCGTGGGTGCTGCAGTTCGGCGTGGGCGGCGCCTACGAGGGCGCCGGCCTCGGCCTGGGGGACTTGGCCGTGGCCTCGACGGAGAGCTTCGGCGACCTCGGCGTGGTCACCCCCGCCGGCTGGCGCTCCGTCGAGGAGATCGGCATCCCCGTGGCCGAGGCCGCCGGCGAGAGCCGCTACAACGAGTACCCCCTTGACGCTGAACTGGGCCGGGCCGCGGCCACGGCCCTGGAGGATCGCATGGAGGCCCGCGTGGCCCTGGGGCCCTTCGTCACCGTGCAGGCCTGCAGCGGCACGGCGGCCCTCGGCCGCGAGCGCGCCTCCCGGGCGCCCGGGGCCCTGTGCGAGAGCATGGAGGGGGCGGCGGCGGCCCAGCTCTGCTGGATGTACGGCGTGCCCCTGGTGGAGGTGCGCGCCATCAGCAACCGGGTGGAGGACCGGGACACGGCCGCCTGGAACCTGCCCCTGGCCAGCCGCCGCGCCCAGGAGGCGGCCCTCATCCTGGTGGAGGCGTTGCCCTCGTGAGCGCTCCCCTCTCCCTCGGCTACTCCCCCTGCCCCAACGACACCTTCATCTTCTACGCCCTCGTCCACGGGCGGGTCCCCGGGGCGCCGGCGGTGCAGGAGGTCCTCCTCGACATCGAAACCCTCAACGGCATGGCCGCCCGCTCCGAGCTGGACGTGGTGAAGGTCTCCTTCCACGCCCTGGGGCACCTCCTCGGCGACTACTGCCTGCTGCGCTCGGGCGGCGCCCTCGGCCGCGGCTGCGGACCCCTCGTCGTCGCCCGCGAGAGCATCGGGCCCGGCGAGCTGGCCCGCCTGCGGGTGGCCATCCCCGGGAAGCGGACCACGGCGGCCCTGCTCCTGCGCCTCTTCGCCCCCGGCCTGGAGCGCACCGTGGAGATGCCCTTCCACCGCATCATGGGCGCCGTGCGCGACGGCGAGGCCGACGCCGGGGTCATCATCCACGAGAGCCGCTTCACCTACCCCCGCTACGGGCTGCACCGCGTCCTCGACCTCGGCGAGTGGTGGGAGCAGACCACCGGCCATCCCATCCCGCTGGGAGGCATCGCCGCCCGCCGCCGGCTGGGGGCCGCTGAGATCCGCCGCCTCGAGGACGGCCTGCGGCGCAGCGTCGAGTACGCCCACGCCCATCCCGAGGAGGTGCGGGGCTACGTGGCCGGCCAGGCCCAGGAGATGGAGCCCGAGGTCATGGAGGCCCACATCGAGCTGTACGTGAACGACCATACCCTCGACTACGGCGGCGACGGCCGGGCCGCCATCGAGGATCTGATGGCGCGAGCCGAGAGGGAGGGCATCTTGCCGGCCGGCGGCCCTCCCCTGCTCCTGTGACCCGGGAGGTGTCATGAGACTGCTGCAGTTCCGCGACCCGGCCTCCGACCGGCCCGAGCATCTGGGGCTGGTGGACGGCGACGAGGTGATCGACCTGAGCGAGGGGGACGGCCCCGGCTCGGTGTACGAGCTCTACTACGGCTGTGGCGGCGACACCGACGGCTTCGGCGCGGCCCTGGAGAGCGCTGCGCGGGCGGCCTCCGGCCACCGGCGCCTGTCCCTGGCCGGCCTGCTCCAGGGGCGCGGACCCTCGGCCCCCCACCTGCTCAAGCCGGTGAGCGCCCCGGCGGACCGGCCCCGGGGCCTGCGCGTGTGGCTGGCGGGGGTCACCCACGAGGACAGCGCCAAGCTGCGCGAGATCGAGGCGCAGCAGGCCACGGGCGAGGCGGTGAACGTGTACGACCAGAAGTACCGCGAGTGCGCCGCCGGAGGCCGGCCGGAGCTGTTCTCCAAGGACGATCCCGCCGCCGTCGTCGGCCACGGCCAGGCCCTGACGCGGCCGGCGGAGACCGAGCGCCTGGTACCGGAGACGGAGCTGGTCACGGTGTACGGGCTCGACCGCGCCGGCCAGGTGGAGCGGCTCGGATACACCGGCGGCAACGACGCCACCGACAACGGCATGGAGGCGGCCAACCCCCTCAACCTGCCCCAGGCCAAGAACTGGGCCGGGGGCTGCGCCAGCCTGGGGCCGCTGCTGGTGACGGCCGACGAGTACGACGACCGCCGGGTCACGGTGAGCTGCGAGATCCTGCGCGCCGGCCGGCGGGTCGGCTTCAAGGAGGGGGACACCGGCCGGGACCACCTCAACATGCCCGACGGCCTGCTGCACATGGAGCGCACCCTCTTCCGCCGGATGCCCCTGGAGCCGGGGCAGCTGCAGGCCCTCTACTGGGGCACGCCGATCGTGTTCTCGGAGGCGGATCTGGCCGACGGGCTGCAGGTGGGAGACGCGGTGCGCATGACCTTCTCCGGCGGGATCGGCACCCTGGAGAACGGGATCGAGCCCCTGGCGGCGACGGATCAGCTGCGGGGGCTGGAGGGGGGCTGACCGCCGACGCAGGCCGCTGGTCGAAGGCCGCGGAACGTTTGCTTCCGGGTACCCGTGGCAGTCTGGTGATTCCCGGCGCGCCGACTATATTCAAATGATCCTACCAGACCCCAGGAGCCCGGTATGAGCGAAGGCGCCGACCCTCCGAGGCGTGCAGTCCCCGCGCCCGAGGAAATGCCTTGGAGCATCAGCTATCTGCGCGACGACATCAAGGAGTTGCGGGCCGAGGTGGGGGCCCGAGTGGGGGCCCTGCACAACCGCATCGACGAGACCCACCGCTCCCTGAGCGACCGCATCGACGAGACCAACAAGCGCATCGACGAGACCAACAAGCGCATCGACGAGACCAACAAGCGCATCGACATCCACTTCCGCTGGATCATGGGCACGCTGGTAACCCTCACCGGCGTCCTCATCGCTGTCATTAAGCTCTGAAGCCCCCCGGGGCGGGCAGCTGAATGCCCTTGCCTTCCGCCGGACGACCCAACGTCCTCTGGATCTACGGCGAGGACCTCTCCCCCGACCTGGCCTGTTACGGCACACCCGCCCTCTCGACTCCCCACATCGACCGCCTCGCCTCCGAGGGCCTCCGCCACACCCACGCCTTCGTCACCGCCCCGGTCTGCTCGGCGAGCCGCTCCGCCCTGATCACGGGGACCTGGCAGACCCACTTCGACGCCCACCATCACCGCAGCAACCGCGACCGGCCGCTGCGGGCCGACATCAAGCTCGTCACCGACTGCTTCCGCGAGGCCGGGTACTTCACCTGCAACAGCCAGGGACCCCCTTTCGACCGGCCGGGCAAGACCGACTTCAACTTCCTGCGGGAACGGCCCTTCGACGGCGTCGACTGGAGCGAACGAGACGCGGGGCAGCCCTTCTACGCGCAGGTCAACATCACCGACACGCACCGCGTCTTCCAGCCGGACCCGGAGTCCCCCATCCCGCCGGAGGAGGTGGAGTTGCCGCCGTACTACCCCGACCATCCCCTCACCCGCGGGGACTGGGCCCTCTACCTGGAGAGCATCCAGATCCTGGACCGCAAGGTGGGGCAGGTCCTGGCGCGCCTCGATGCGGAAGGCCTCGCCGAGGAGACGATCGTCTTCTTCCTGAGCGACCACGGACGCGCCCACCCCCGCTGCAAGCAGTTCCTCTACGACGGCGGCATCCGCATCCCCCTCATCGTCCGCTGGCCCGGCCGCCTCGAGTCTGGCCTCGTCAGCGACCACCTCGTGAGCGGCGTCGACCTCGCCCCCACGGCCCTGGCCCTCGCCGGCGTCGAGATCTCCCGCCACATGCAGGGGCAGGTCTTCCTCGGTCCCGGGGCCTTGGACCGGGACGCCGTGTACGCCGCCCGGGACCGGTGCGACGGCACCGTCGACCGCATCCGCTGCATCCGCACTCGCCGCCACAAGCTGATCCGCAACTACCACCCCGACCGTCCGTACATGCAGTTCAACGGCTACAAGAAGCTGCAGTACCCGCTCTGGACGCTGATGCCGCTGCTGGCGGCAAGGGGTGAGCTGTCCCCAGAGCAGCAGGCCTTCCTGGAGCCGACCCGTCCCCGGGAGGAGCTCTACGACCTGGAGGCGGATCCCCACGAGGTGCACAACCTCGCGGGGGATCCTGCCCATGAGAGCGTGAGAAGGCGGCTTGGGGGACGTCTCGACGCCTGGATCGCGGAGACGGGGGACATGGGCGAGAGGCCGGAGTCTGCGGAAGTGCAGGCTTATTGGGACGAGCACATGGCCGCGGGTTTCAGGCGGGCCATGGAGGGGCGGGGCCTGTCACCGGAGATCAGCGACGCGGACTACGTGGACTGGTGGGAAGGGCAGTTGCTGTAGGTCGCCGAGTTGGTCTGCGCTTCGATCACGGCGCATCGCTCCATCAACGCATCGAAGCGCTCGTCTTCGTCCAGCGCCATGCCGCTCCTCAGCCATGGGACAGGCGGGCGCTCAGCGGTTCCGCCAGCCAGATGGGCATGACGGCCCGGGCGGCCCCGAGCTCATCCCGATCCGCATCGGACAGCTGGGGGAGGACCGTTTCGAGACCGTCCTCTACCTCCCCGGGCCCCAGCCACGCCAAGGCGCGGATGGCGTCTCCCGCCTTGCGGTGCGGGGCCGCCAGTTGCCAGCGCGGGGCGTGGCGCAGCTCGACGACGAGCGATCCGAATTGCAGCCGCCGATTGGGCCCGGAGGTGAGATAGACCGGGCGCACCGGATTCTGCGTGGTCAGGCCCAGGCAGTTGGCCGCGGCGCCTCCACACGGCACGATCGGTTCGCCCCACAAGGCCTCCAGCGCGGCGAGCGCTTTGCCGACGCTGGGGGCACGCAGGCCAAAGCGGGTCTCGACGGGGCGCATGTAGACGCCCTGGCAGATGCGCATGAGGTGGGCTGACCGCGCAAGGCGCGACAAGGCCTGGTCGACGGCCGCCCGATTGCCGAGGTGCAGCAGTGCAGCCGGACACAGCGGCGCGGCCTCCGGAAGCGTGGCGGCATGCTCCATGATGCGCTGGGGAAGCCCGCGCATGGTCGTGTCTCCGATTGGTTTTGTCAGAAATCTAATGCCGAAAGTGACGTTGGCAATCCCGGCGCAGCCCGGAGGGGCGGGGCTATCGCCGGAGATCAGCGACGCGGGCCACGCCCGGTCCATCTGGAGAGTCGTCTACCAGGAATCCAGGAACGCCTTCGGGGCCGGCAATGCGGGCTCCGGTCTCAACCCCCTTCGGTTTGGTGCCGCTCAACCAACTCGGCCATGCTGCCGAATCGGAAGTCTGGCTCCACCGCCTGCGATGGCGGGAACGTAGCGCCGCCGCCACGGCCTCCCCGCCGGTCGATCCATACCGTGGCCAGTCCCATCGCCTTGGCCGGCACGTGGTCGTGGAAGAGGCTCTGCGCCACGTGCAGGATGCCCTCCGGGCCGGCGCCGAAGTCGGCTCTCACCCTGGCCAGCAGGAACTCGAAGTTGGCCGCCGCCGGCTTGTACGAGCCGATCTCCTCGGCGGTGAGCACCGCGTCCCAGGGATCACCGAGGCGGGCGGCGCTGCCGTGGTAGCTGGCGCGGTCGCAGTTGGTGAGGGTGACCAGCCGGTGGTGGCCCTTCAGCCAGCCCAGCGCCGGGGCCGCGTCCTCGTAGGCGGGCCAGTCGCCGACGGACCGGCCGAAGCGGCGGCTCTCCGCCTGATCAGTTTCCGCGCCCCATCGCCGGGCCAGGCCGTGGTGAACGGCCGCCAGCAGGTCCGCGTAGAGCAGGCCGGGGTTCGCCGCCTGGCAGGCCGACTCCTCGCGGGCGAAGGCGGTCAGGGCGTCATCGCGGACCGGCGGATCGGCCAGCCGCGAGCAGAGGGGCTGCAGCGCCTCCCAGATCCCGGTCTCCCAGTCGATCAGGGTGCCGTAGGTGTCGAAGGTGAGGACGGGGAAATCGCGCAGGCCCATGGGGTCGCCTCAACCGGAGCGCTCGCAGGTGCTGCCCGGCGCCAGCCGTTCCTCGCGCCACGGGCTCTCCTCGCCGTCGCCGGGGATTCTCCAGGAGAAGGCCAGCTGCGTCTCTCCCCCGTTGTGGAAGACCACCATCGTCGAGCGGCGGGTCGTGCCCGACGCGGTCCTGGTGGAGGCCGCCCTGCGCGAGGGGATCGACGCCGAGGACGAGATCGCCTCGGCCGCTGACTGCTCCCCGGGAAGGGGGCGCACCAGGGAGAGCAGGGTCGCGGGCGGATGGCTCCTGCCGTCCTCCCGCCGGATCTCCATCAGCGGCCGGACCTCGCCCTGAATCTCCCGCGTCCCCAGCAGCAGCGGGCCGTAGCACGCCGTGACCGCTCCCTGCCCCCAGTTGCGGCCGTGTCCCGCGGCCACCGAGCAGACGGCGCCGCCCATGTCCGCGTGTTCCCGTCCGCCGCGCAGCACGCGCCGGGCCATCTGCAACCGCGTCGCGGCGCCGCGCAGGGCCCGCGCCGCGTGCCCGATCTCCCCCGTCAGCTGCCAAGCCAGGGTCAGGGTGGCCGTGGACGGCTCGCGGACCGGCTTCACCGATCCATCCTCGGACCACTCGCCCCAGAAGGCCATGTCCGCCCGCTTGCCGACCCCCGGCGCCCGGATGCGCCGCTCCTCGGGAAAGACCAGGGCCAGCCGCTCCGGCGGGCTCTCGGGCAGAGCTTCCAGCCCCGAGCGGATCTCCGCGTCGAGGCCGGTGTCGGCGAAGGTCCAGCGGTAGTAGCTCAGGGCCGCCGCCGCGGGATCGTTGCAGGGGTCGTCGAGGCTGGTCACCAGGGGCTCCACGATCCGCCTCGCCGCCTCCCGGAAGACCTCCTCGCCGGACAGCATCCACAGATCGCCCAGGGCGTAGACCGCGCCCGAGGCCAGCAGGTTCTCGATGCCGGCGAGCGGGTCCCCGGGAAGGTGGTGGGCGCTGGCAGCGATCCCGTGCAGACCTCTCGCGTCGACCTCGGCCTCGTCGAGCCCCTTGCCGTCGAGGGTCCACAGCAGCGGCATCGGCTCCGGCGCCGCCACCAGGCGCCCGGCCCGCTTGCGGCCATGGCGCAGGGCCCACTCCAGGTAGCGCTCCGCCCCCGTCACCCGGTGGGCGGCGAGGGCGATGTGGAGGAAGCGGAAGTGCTCGGCCAGCTCGAAGGCCTCGCTGTCGTCGTTGGTCACACACCGGGTGCCGATGCGGTAGCCGACGAAGGTGTCCCGCGAGTCGTCGTACCACGGCGGGACCTCGGGCACCCAGTTGCCGATGTGCTCGGCGGCATCCGCCAGCAGCGAGACCGCCTCGGAATCCCGCGGCTGCAGGCCGATATAGCGCGGCAGGAAGAGCAGGAACGGTTCCGGCCCGTGATGGGCCTCGGCTTCGGGCTCGTACCCGTGGAGGCACTCGCGCTCCACCCAGCCCTTCAGAGCCGCCTTCAGCGCCTCGAAGTGGCGCAGGACCGCCTCGTCGCCGGTGACCAGGTAGTGGGGGAACCACGCGAGGGCATAGTTGGCCTCGTCCTCGCCGCCGTCGTTGGGGCCGGGCGGATCGAGGCGCCGGCTCTGACGGAGCCAGGCGTCCATCTCGGACCGGAGGGCGGTGTAGGCGCTATAGCTTTGTTGAATCTGATCCTTCATCCTGCCAAGGGCTCCCGTAATTGCAGAAAGACCTCAACCCTCGCTTGCCCTCAAGCTATGTCATGTCTGCCGGAAGCACACCGCGCCGTTCGCGGATCGGCGCGGGAACCCCCTCGCGAATCTGCGGCCGACAGTCGAACGCCATTCCATTCCGGGCTCACATTTCTTCGGAGGTCGACATCTCTCTTTCGTGCTGGCATATGAGAGTGGCCGCCTGCCTCTTCCTGCTTCTGCAGGGGTGCTCGGTCCAGGACGATACGTGGATGGGTCTCGGAGTCGAGCCCGAGAGTCGATGCTCCCCCTACAACCGCACGCCGGACTACCGGCACTCTCCACATCTGGAGCCCGCCATAGCGGCCAGGATGGGAGGCATCCGGTGCCGCTATACAGGGAGGGTTTACCGCAGCCTTCTACAGACCGACATCGAGCACGTGGTCGCCTTGAGCGAAGCCCACGACTCGGGCCTGTGCGCGGCGGATGCGGCGACGAAGCGGAGGTTCGCCAACGACCTGTTGAATCTGACGCTCTCCGATCCCGCCGTGAACTACCAGAAGGGCGCGAAGGACGCCGGGGAGTGGATGCCGCGGATCGATCCACGCGGGTTTGCGGAAACCGTCATCCAGGTGAAGCGCAAGTATGGACTGAGCATCGACAGGAGGGAGCGGGCAGCCCTCGAGAGAGCCCTGGACGGCCACTGGGTGGCGCCTCCTGCATCCATGGGAGACCTGGCCGAGTTGCCGGAGGCCGGCCATCCTCTCGATCTGTGGGACGACAACGGCAACGGGCGGATCACCTGTGCGGAGGCAGAACGCCACGGCACCCCGGTGAAGCGCGGCCATCCGGCGTACGTCTACATGAGGGACGGCGACGGCGACGGGTGGGTTTGTGAGTAGGGGCGCCACCACATCGCGCGGCTTCTACCCCCCGCCCGCACTCGCGGGCAATTCGGCTCTCCAGCCAGGTGCAGCGAATGAGTAGCTGGGTAGGTCGGCAGCACCAGACCCGTAACCCCGACAAGCGCCAGATCGAACCTCAGCCCTGATGGCAGGGGCCAGTCCCGCAGCATCGGCTGTGCTCCGATGCCGGGTCGAAGATCTCCGGACCGAGTCCGCAGGATCCCATGGCAAGGCACCGGACATCCTCCGTCCGATTGGCCTCAAGCGGCGACCGATCCAACTAAGATTTTAGTTGACATGCGCCGCGGCGCCGGGTATGTTCTCAACTAAACCCTTAGTTGATAGGAGCAGCCGCATGGCTCAAAGAGGGGGACCCGACAAGAGGCTGACCCCGCTCGAGACACTGATCATGAACGTCCTCTGGGACGATTCGCCCGCCGCCGTCCGCCAAGTTCAGCAGCGGCTCGAGGCGGTCAGGCCCATGGCCTACAACACCGTCCTGACCATGATGCGCATTCTGCGCGAGAAGGGCTTCCTGGTGTCGGAGCGCGAGGGCCGGTCCGACCTCTACCGACCGGTGGTGACGCGCGAGGACATGGCGCGGCGGTCCCTGGGCGACGTCATGGACTCCTTCTTCTCCGGCTCGGCCGAGGCGCTGGTCAGCCAGCTGCTGGACGGCCAGTCCCTCACCGAGGAGGAGCTGAGATCGATCCGCGCCGAGCTGGACCGGGCCCTCCAGCGCAGAAGGGGGAAGCGGCGATGAGCGCGGCCCTGAACGGGCTGGGCAACCAGCTCTTCGCCTGGCTGGGCCCGCTGAGCATCGAGCTGGTGGGGCTGGCGGTCCTGGTGCTGGCGGCTTGCCGTCTGGTGAAGTCGCCGGCCCTGCGCCACCTGTTGTGGCTGGCCGTGCTCGTCAAGCCGATCGCCGCCGTTGTGGTCAGCTCCCCCTATACGGTATTCGCGCCCCTGGCGGCGTTCGTGCAGCCCGGCTGGGATGCCCTCCCTGCCTGGAGGGTTGAGCACCTGACGCTGACGCCCCTGGCAGCGGCTCCCGCGGCCTTCGCCACAAGCAGCGTGCCGTTTACCCCTGCCGCCTGGGGAGCGCTCCTGTGGCTCGTGGGCGCGACGTTGCTCATCGGGAGGACCCTGGCCGGCTTCGGCATCCTCCGGCGACTCCGGCGGCAGGCGCATGTGCAACGAGAGGGTCCGCTCTTCGAGGCTCTGCGGCGGGCGCGCGCGTCCCTCGACTGTCACCCCGGGGTCGAGGTGGCCACCTCTCCCTCCATCCGCTCGCCCATGGTCCTCGGCATCCTCAGACCGCTCATCGTCGTTCCCGCCGATCTCGTGCAGAGACTGCGGGGTGACGAGTTGACCCTGGTCCTCATGCACGAACTGGCCCACGTGCGCCGCTGCGACAATCTCACATTGCTGCTGCAGAGACTGGTCACGGCCGTCCTGTTCTTCCACCCCGCCCTGTGGCTGTGCGGCCGCATGCTGCGGCGCGAAGCCGAGCAGGCCTGCGACGATCTCGTGGTCGGCGTCACCGCCCGCCCGGAAGCGTATGCGCGCGGCCTCACCTTAGTCGCCGAAGAGGCGGCTCACTCCAACCCACGAACCAGGAGAGTCCCCATGATGAGCACCTTTGCCGCCACCGAGTCCCATCTCTCGCGGAGGATCCGCCGGACTCTGCACGGTGGTGCGCGCCGGATGGGAACGCGGGCGCGCGTGCTTGCGGTGGTACTGCTGTTCCCTCTGGCCGCCGTGACCCTGCCCTCGTACGGCGCTGCAGACAACTGGGTGGCGGCCGAGACGGCTTCGGCTATCGCGGCCGACTCCAGTGCTGCTGCCACCGGCCGGGACGAAGTCGTGACGCTCGAGGAACTCACCGACAGAATGGCCAAGGGCATACGAATGGTGGAGGAAACTCACACCGAGGGAGTGCGCCGTCGCATTGTGGCGGCGCCCGAGAGCGGGGTGAAGGTGGTGATCCAGGAGCTGGATGTGGCGGGCAGCCGCAAGTCGGACCCAGATGAAGCAGTCGCTCGGGCGATCGAGCAGATAGAGGATCTCCAGTCAGAAGCTATCGGGAGAATCGCAGCCCAAGCCAACGAACTGACCGGAGAGGAGTCGTTGCACAGGATCCTTGAAGCCCTCGATGAGAGTCGTATCATGCGAGAGGCGGTGGCCACCGACCCGGATGAATGGTCGGATGAGTTAAAGGCACAGCTGCTCGCCCTCAAGCCGGACAGTACCATCGAGGAGATCGTCGAGTTTGTGCGCGGCGTTCGCAGTGGAACCGTGCTGTATGGGTACTCCGTGCGCGGAGAGGATCGCATGGAACCCGAGGGTGTCTTCCTCATTATGGTGGATCAGGACGGCAACATGAGGCTGAACGGCAAACCCGTGACCTTCGCGAACCTTGGAGACGAACTGGGGAACCAGAGAAGCAAGCTGGACACCACCTCCATGATCATCATTCGGAGCGCCGAGGGGGTAGCCCGCGGGCGGATCGTCGAGATCATGGACATCGCACGCCAAGCGGGGCTTGTCGATCAGGTCCTTGTCGATCAGATCCTTGCCACGGAGCCATAGCCGATAGGCCGCGGCTATAGAGCCGGCCGGAGTTGGGCCGAACCGAAACCGGAAAGTGGACGAGGAGACGGTGATGAGTTGGACCCTGAACGAACTGGGACATCAGCTCCTCGGCTGGTTGGTTCCGTTGAGCATCGAGCTGGCGGCACTGGCGGTCCTGGTGCTGGCCGCCGGCCGCCTGCTGCCGATCCGGTCGCCGGCCTTGCGCCACCTCCTGTGGCTGGCCGTGCTCGTCAAGCCGCTCGTCTCCCTGCTGGTCAACTCGCCCTGCACGGTATACGCGCCGCTGGTGCCCCTGGCAGAGCCCGCCTCCCCCGTCGCGGATCTGCATGTCGAACACTTGGTGGTACAGGCCGCGGCCTCCCCCCCCATCGCCGAGAGCAGCCCGCGTCTTACGGCAGTCGGCTGGGGCATGGTGCTCTGGCTGGTTGGCGCGGCCCTGCTCACCGGACGGATCCTGATCGGCCACCGCGTCCTTCGTCGCCTGCGGCAGGAGGCCCATCTGCAGCGGGGCGGTCCGCTCTTCGCGGCCCTGCGGCAGGCGCGCGCGTCCCTCGACTGTCACCCCGGGGTCGAGGTGGCCACCTCTCCCTCCATCCGCTCGCCCATGGTCCTCGGCATCCTCAGACCGCTCATCGTCGTTCCCGCCGATCTCGTGCAGAGACTGCGCGGTGACGAGTTGACCCTGGTCCTCATGCACGAGCTGGCCCACGTGCGCCGCTGCGACAACCTCACATTGCTGCTGCAGAGACTGATCACGGCCGTCCTGTTCTTCCACCCAGCCCTGTGGCTGTGCGGCCGCATGTTGCGGCGCGAAGCCGAACAGGCCTGCGACGATCTCGTGGTATCCGCCGCCGGCCGCGCGGAAGCCTATGCGCGGGGACTCACCCTGGTCGCCGAAGGGGCCCACTCAAACCCGCCAGCGAGGAGAGTCCCCATGTCGAGCACCCTTGCCGCCACCGAATCCGACCTCTCGCAGAGGATCCGCCGGACGCTGGACGGTGGTGCATCCCGGATGGGCCCGCGGGCGCGTTTGCTGGCGGTGGTACTGCTATCCCCTCTGGCCGCCGTGACCCTGCCTGCTTACGGCGTTGCCGACAGCGCCACGGACGAAGTGACGGCAGCCGCTGGAGTCGCGTCTGCTTCCGTTTCTGCTGACGGAATCCTGGGAGAGGAGGCGGCCGCCGATTCGGAGGAGCAGCGGAGAACGGTGCTTGTGGAACCCGGACCCGACAGCACCACCGAGTGGACCGTGGAGGCGATGGAACGCCGCATCCGGGAGTCGATCCGGCGCCGCATTCAGGAGGCGACCGATAGCGGTGAACCTGCTCCGGAGCTATGGCTCAGAATCCTCGATAACCACAGCATGATCAGGGATATGGCCGAGGCGGGACTCAAGTGCCGGGAATGCGCTCGCATCAAGCGGGGTACGGCTCAAAGGGACCTCCGGAACCTGTTTCTCGTGGTGTATCGAGACGGCAGCATGAAGCTGAACGAGAAGCCAGTGACCCTCGGAACCCTCGGAGACGAGTTGCAGGCGAGGAGACAACTGGTCGTAAACAACAGGATGGTCATCCAGCACGACGGACGCGCCCCGGAGGGACAGGTCGTTCAAGTCATGGATGTCATACGCCAGGCAGGGCTGGTATCGCTCGGCTATCCGGTCATCGCCACCGAAGAGGGGCACGGGACCTTGCGGGAGGCGCTGGCGACCGATCCGGAGGAATGGACGGAAGAGTTGAAGGACCGGGTTCTCGCGCTCCAACCTGGCAGTACTATCGAGGAGGTCTCCGACCTGGTGCGGCACCGGAGGAACTGGCTCAACCCGGGAACGACCGATCCTGACAGGTGGTCCGACGAACCTTCCAGCACCGTCGACCAGGACTGTCGAGGGTGTCCGCAAGAGACGGCAACAGACTAGGAGCCGCTCTACCCCCCCGCCCGCACCCGCGGCCCGTTCAACAGCCGCCCCAGCCAGGTGTAGCGCACAAGCACCTGGTAGACGACCAGCAGGAAACCGGTAACCGCCACCAGCACGAGGACGAACTTCACCGCCGAGGGCAGCGGCCAGTCGCGCACGGCGAACTGCGCTCCGATGATCAGCGGCACGTGGGCCAGGTACAACCAGTACGACGAGTCCGACAAGTAGCGGATGATCCGATTCTCGCGGGCGCATATCCTGCGAAACAGGCCCATGAAGCCGAAGGCCATCATCCAGGGATAGATCGCCTGCAACACCACCGCCTCGGTCCGGGCCGTCTCCGGCCCGAGAATGCCGTCGCCCAGTCCGAAGGCGCCCGTGGCTGCCCCCAGACCCAGCGGGAAGAGGACCAGGAGTCCCGTCGGGAGCCCCAGCCACCACCACTTCCCCACCCGGCCTTCGCGGTCGTCGCAGTCGAAGTAGAGGGCGCCGAAGGCAAAGAACATGGCGTAGTAGAGGAAGACGTGGGGCATGGGCAGCAGGCCCAGCGAGGTATCCGCCCCGAAACCGGGAATGACCAGTCCCATGAGCGACTGCGGGACCAGGGTCAGGGGGATGAGCCAGAGGAACCGCGCCGGCGACAGGACCAGCCACTGCGGCGGCTCCGGGCACTTGAGCCAGCCCGTCAGTGCGGTGACGAGGGCGAAGAGAAGCACGAACCAGCAGAGGAACCACAGGAACCAGAGATGGGAGAAGAGTGGCGCCGAGAAGACGGGAGCCTCCATCGCCTTCACATACCGGAACCCGGGTGACACCTCCTCCGGCCTGGCGGTCTCCTCGCGATCATCGCCGGAAGCGGATCCTTCGAGCAGTGCGGAGATGTGAAGGCGTCCGGCCTCTACCTGCCCTTCGTCGAACTCGATCTGCAGCAGTCCCGCCAGGTAGCGGGTGAGGCCCCAGTCCACCTCCAGGGCATCCCGGGGGGTCTCTCCCCTGTGGTTCTTCGCGGCCGGATCCGCCCCGTGCCGAAGCAGCAGCTCGGCGACTTCGGTCCTTCCCAGGAAGGCGGCCGCGTGCAGCGGCGTTCCGCCGTCCTTGCCGCGGCCATCCACGTCGGCCCCGTTCCCCAGCAGCCCTTCGGCAACCTCCACCCGGCCGGCCAGGGCCGCCCACACGAGGGGGGTGATTCCGAAGACCGGATCGATCCCCTCCATGTCGGCCCCCTTCGCCAGGTGACGCTCCACGGCGGCCGCATCGCCGTCCCTGGCGGCGGTCCAGATGCTGTCCTCGGCGGCGGCCTTCCCGTCCTCGTAGACGGAGGCCATGGCCCAGCCGCTGACCCAGTTCACCGCGGGAACGATGGTGACAAGCCCGAGCAGGAATGGCAGGAAGACGCGGCGCAGGCGATGGGAGAGGAGCGACCTCAGGCCGCGGCGGCGCCAGAGCATGGCGGTGAAGAAGCCGCTGAGCAGGAAGAACACGGGCATGCGGAAGCCGTGGATGGCGGCGAACAGCAGGCCGTAGGACTCGCTCTGCCGGGTATCCTGCACCGGCCAGGGGAAGGGCGCGAAGGAGAGCCCGGCGTGCAGAACGATGCCGAGGAGCATCGCCGCGGCGCGCAGGGCGTCGAGGTCGTGGCGGCGGGGGTCAGGGGGCGGTGCGGGCGGGGTCATCGAGGAACCTTGCAGTCTCCAGTAACGTCCTGTACATCGGGGCCTTGCCGCCCTTTAATCCAGGAGGACCAGCCATGCATGCAGCAGCCATCCCTGTCGTGAACCGGGCGGTATTGCCGCTGGTGGTACTCCTCGCGGCCGCGGCCACCCCCGGCGGCGCCGCCGCCACCAGCCACGCTGACACCAGCCACGCCGACACCACCAGCCAGGCGGACACCCCCCCCAGCCACGCGGCCACCCCCGGCCACGCGGACACCGCCGGCTTCGCGGACACCGGCCAGGGGCCCTTCTCCACCCTCGTCCCCGACGAGGACCCCGACAGCCTCGGCGTGGAACGCGTCGGCGAGATCGTGCTCTTCCTCGCTCCCCGGGAAGAGGAGGTGCCTTGGGGGACCGACCTCTATCTGGCGGGGGACCACGCGCTGATGGGGGATTTTCGCAGCCGCGTCCATTTCGTCGATATCTCCGATCCTGCCGACATGCGCAAGGTAGCCGAGGTCCGCACCCCCGGGCCTGCGGTGGACATCAAGATCTCCGGTGATCTGGCGGTGATAGGGGTGCAGGAGACGAACATCGATATGGATGTGGACTTCGGGTTGCTGATCCTCGACATCTCCGATCCGGCCAATCCCGTCGAGATCTCGCGGCTCGAGGAGCCAGGCTGGCGAGGCGTCCACAATCTCTTCATCGACCGCGACCGCCTCTATCTGGCTCACATGGACAGCCCGGGCCTGAGCATCGTCGACATATCCGATCCGGCGGCGCCCGTGGTCTCCGGCTCCTGGCGGCGCGAGAGCGACCTGCTGATCCACGACATCTTCATCCGCGACGGCATCGCCGTCGTCAGCGACTATTTTTTCGGGCTGATCCTCCTCGACCTCACCGACCCGGACGCACCCGCCCTGTTGGCGGCCCTGCCCTTCCCGGAAGGCATCCACAGCGCCTGGGCCGAGGGGGACTACGTCTACTGCAACCAGGAGTTCGGCGGCTGGGATCAGCGTCTCCATGTCGTCGATATCGCCGACCCGCGGCAGCCCCGGCTGATCCACTCCTTCGGCATGCAGCCGCCGCCTCACGGTGAGATCCTCGGCCCGCACAACCCGTGGGTCCGGGACGGGCTGCTGTACTGGGCCTGCTACGACGCGGGGTTGCGGGTCTTCGACCTGACCGACCCGGCGCGGCCGGTGGAAGCCGGCTACCACACCTATCCGGGCTCCGCCTGGAGCGCCCAGCCCCACGACGACGGCCTGGTCTACGTCGCCGACGGCGCGGTGGGCCTCCAGGCCTACCGGATCACCCTCCCGTCGGCGGAGACCGCGGTGGGCCATGAGCGGGTGGATGGCCGGCCTTCTGCCTTCCATCTGGCGCAGAACTACCCCAATCCCTTCAACCAGTCGACGGTGATCCGCATCGGCCTGGACACCGCGGCCGACATGGAGCTGACCGTGTTCAACATGAGCGGACAGCGGGTCGCGACCCTGGCCCGGGGGCCCCATCCGGCGGGAACCCATTCCTTCGTCTGGGATGGACGCGACCACCGCGGGTCGGAGATGGCTTCGGGCGTCTACGCCTTCCGGCTCCGGGCCGGCGGACGGGAGCAGACCCGCAAGCTGCTGCTCCTGCGCTGAAGGACCGCCGCTCCCCCGGCCGGCCCTCGTCATCCGGACGGACCGCGGACGCCGGTCCGGGTCTCCTCCACCACCAGGTCGACCACCGCCCGCAGGGCTTCCTCGTGCGAGTCTCCCTCCAGGCGGCGCAGCCGGAAGTGGTCGATCTGCCGGTCGGCGCCGGCGCCGGTGCGCACCAGGTGCAGGGCGTGGGCCAGCTCGGCCTCGCAGTCGAGAGCCCCGGCCTCCTCGGCCAGGTCCTCGACGAGGGCGGCGGCGTGCTCCTCGATGTCCATGCGCCCGGCCCCCGAGGTGTTGCCCAGGAAGGCGAGGACGCCGTAGCGCTGCGCCAGCCAGCAGTTCTCGGCGATCAGCTCCGTGGGCGGCTCCGGCGGCAGGCCGTCCTCCCGGTCCTGGCGCAGCAGGCGCCGCACGAGGCAGGCGTACAGAGCCACGACGCTCATGGCGTCGTCGATCGTCTGGCAGACGTCGCACACGCGCAGTTCCACCGTGGGATAGCTCCGGGAGGGGCGGATGTCCCACCACAGCTCGCCGGCGTCCTCGATGAAGTCCATGCGGCGGTAGTGGGCCACGAGGCGGTCGAACTCGGACCACGAGCCGAGGGGGCCCGGCAGGCCGGTGCGCGGCAGGCTGCCGAAGATGGTCAGCCGGTAGGACTTGAAGCCGGTCTCGCGGCCGCTGCTGAAGGGCGAGGAGGCGGAGAGGGCGTGGAGCAGCGGCAGGTGGCGCCGCAGGGCGGTCATGACCCGCACGCGGCTGTCCGGGTCGCCGAATCCGGCGTGGACGTGCATGCCGCCCACGAGCAGCTCGCGGACCGCCTGCTGGTAGGTCATGGCGAACTGCTCGTAGCGCTGGCCGGCGGTGACGACCTGGCGGTCCCAGGCGGCGAAGGGATGGGTGGAGGCGGCCAGGACCGCGGCGCCGTGGCGCGCCGCCGCGTCGAGGACCAGGCGGCGGGTCTCGTCGAGGGCGGTGCGGATCTCGGCCACCGACCCGCAGACCCGGGTGGTGGTCTCGATCTGGGAGCGGAGGAACTCGGCCACCACCTTGTGGGGGCCGCTCTCCTCCTGGCAGGCTTCGAAGATGCCGCGCTCCGGGTCCGGCAGAAGGTCGCGGGTGCGGGGGTCGACGAGGAAGAACTCCTCCTCGACCCCGAGCTCTATTTCGAGGCTGTCTCCCATGCCGGATTTCGTGGCCATGCGGGACTAGATGGAGCTTCGATCGCCCGCGGTCAAATGGGCCCCGGCGGCGGTTCGGGCCGGGGCGCGCGGGACAGCCGCGGGCCTCCTCCCGGACGATCCTGGATCCTGTCGCCGCTCATCCGGCCAGCCCGCGCAGAAAGCCCACGGAGGCCTCGAACTGCTGCATCTCCCAGGCGGCGCAGAGCCCGGGCGGCTGCCCGCGCTCGTGGGGGGTGCGCCACTCTTCGGCCGCCGGCCTCGCCGCCCGGTGCAGGTCGCCGAGGGCCTCCACCGCCCCGGGCAGGAACGGGCGCTCGGGCCAGGTCTCCCACCAGTCCGGCTCCAGCAGGCGGACGTGCCGCGCCGTGGTGGCCCCCAGCTCGATGCACCCCTGCACCCCGGGAGACTCGGCCTCGAACCAGGCCAGCATCGCCGCCCAGTCGACGAGGCCGTCGCCGAGGGCGCAGCGGACGAGGCGGTACCCCGACTCGGTGGAGTGGACCCGGTAGTCCTTGAGGTGCACGTGCTTGAGGAAGGGCCGCACGCCGCGGGCGAAGGCGAGGCAGGTCTCGCCGGCGGCGCAGGCGTTGCCCACGTCCATGGTCACCCCCAGGCGCTCGCTGTCCACTTGCCCGCAGAGCGCCGCCAGCTCCGCCGAGCACAGGTCCTGGTGGTTCTCGATGCCGATCTCCACGCCGACCCTCTCGGCGTGGGCCGAGGCTCGCTTCAGGGGTTCCACGAGAGCCTCGAGGAAGGCCTGGCAGCCCTGGCGGCCGAGGGCGCGGCGGTCGCCCTCGAGGAGGCGGGTCAGGGTCGTCCGGACCACCGGCGCCCCCAGCTCGGCGGCCAGGTCGAGGGTCCGCGTCAGGGGCGAGAGGTCCGCGGCGTAGGCGTCGCTGCCGGTGTCGAGGAAGAGGGCGAGTCCGTCGGCCTCCAGGCGATGGCGCAGGGCCGTGCGCCCGGCGGGGGAGATGCCGTCGAACCAGTCCGGGGGGCCCTCGACGCCGGCCAGGCCGTGGCCGCCGGCCAGCTCCATCAGCCCCTCCAGGCTCCGCGGGTCGAGCCCCCGCCCCGCCCGCGGGTGCAGGCCGGAGAAGCTCCATGCGCTCAGGCCGACCTGCACACCGCCCCTCCGGTCAGCCCAGCTCCTCGGGGCGCTGCTCCACTTCGACGCCGGTGGCCAGGTCGCGCACCTTCACCAGGCCGCGCGCCCACTCCTCCGGCGCCAGCAGCACCAGCCGCGCGGCGCCGGCCGCGTCGGCGTGGCGGAAGGCCCACTTCATGCGCCGGTCCTCCAGGACCAGGTCGACGGAGCGACCGGCGCGGCGCAGGCGGGCGGCCACCTCCATGGCCGGGCCGCGCAGGTCTCCGGCAAAGGCGAAGACCACGTCGTCGACCTGGGCGGGCAGTTCCGGCAGCCGCTCCAGGTCCTTGAGCAGCTCGATGACGACGGCGTCGCCGAAGCCGAAGCCGCAGGCCGGCACGTCCCGCCCCCCGAAGGCCGACAGCAGCCGGTCGTAGCGGCCGCCGCCGCAGAGGGCGCGCAGCTCCCCCGCCGCCGCGAAGGCCTCGAAGACGACGCCCGTGTAGTACGCCAGGCCGCGCACCAGGGATGGGTCGAAGCGCAGCCAGCCGTCGTACCCGTAGGCGGCGGCCAGCTGGAAGAGGCGCTCGAGTTCGTCCAGGCCCCTGGCGTCGCCGCCCAGGCCCCGGGCCTCCTCCAGGGAGCCGCAGGAGGCGAACTCGAGGGCGCGGTCGACGACGGCGGCCTCGATGCCGAGGCGGTCCAGCTCCTCCTCCACCGCCTCGCGGGGGACCTTCTCCAGCTTGTCCAGGAGCACGCAGACCGGTCCGAAGAGGTCCTCGCCCACGCCCCCGGCCTCGAGGAGGCCCTGCAGCAGGCGCCGGTTGGAGACGCGCACCTCCACCTCCCCCGCCTCGATCCCGAGATCCTCGAAGAGGGCCACGGCGGCGGCCAGCAGCTCGGCCTCGGCGGTGACCTCGGCGACGCCGAAGACGTCCATGTTCCACTGGAAGTGCTCGCGCCGGCGGCCCCGGGTCATGCGCTCGTAGCGCCAGCACTGGGGAACGCTGAACCACTTGATCGGCAGGCCGAGGGCGCCCCCCTTGTGCAGCACCATGCGCGCCAGGGAGGGCGTCATCTCCGGCCGCAGGGCCAGGTCGCGGCCGGACTTGTCCTGGAAGGCGTAGATCTGGTCGACGATCTCCTCGCCGGCCTTGCGCACGTAGAGGTCGGCGGACTCGACCACGGGGGCGTCGTACTCCTCGAAGCCAAAGCGCCGCGCCGCCTCGCGGAAGCGGCCGTGGAGCCAGGTGCGCAGGCGCATCTCGGCGGGGTAGAAGTCGCGGGTGCCGCGCGGTGGCGAGAGGTTCATGCGGAGAAGGGTCGGAGCCGGACGCGACGGTGGCAAGCGGCGGCCGGGAGAGGCCCCGGGGGGCCGGTCAGGAGAACAGGTCGGAGATCGGCAGCACCCAACCCGGCACGACGTCGCCGCCCTCCAGGGACTCGCCCTCGACGAGGACGCGGATGTCGCCGCGCGACCGGTAGCAGGTCACCGTACGGGTCCGCGGAAGGACGACGAGGACCAGGCGGCAACCGGCGTCGAGCCAGTCGAAGACCTTCTCCTCCACTTCGGCGTGGGTGTCGCCGGGGGAGACGACCTCGGCCGCCAGATCCGGCGCCCCCGACCGGAAGCCCTCGATCCGGCCGGTGGCCGAGACCCGCTCGCGGCGCACGAAGGCCACGTCCGGAGCCCGGACCGTGTCGGGATCGGTGGCGAGCCGGAATCCGGTCTCGGCGGCGTAGACCCGCCCGAGGCCGTGGGCTCTCACGTGGGCGAAGAGCAGCCCGCCGAGGGTAGCGGCGATCTCGCCGTGGGCGTCGCCGGCGGGCGTCCTTCTCCTCAGCTCTCCTGCCACGAGCTCGTAGCGGAAGCCGTCGTCCGGCATCTCCAGGAGCTCGTCGGCGGTGATCGGGCGGTCGAGGGTGGTCATGGGTCCTCTGCTCGGAGAGTCAATATACGACAGGAGCCGGGAGGGGAATCACCGGATGCCCGGCCGGGGCCGTCACGGTCCCGCGCCGCGGTCGACCAACTCGCCGAGGACGACGGCGGCTAGGCCTAAGGCCATCCCCGGCAGCAGCCGGCGGCTCGGCCTCACCGCGGACGGACTGCCGCGCCAGAGATCGAGGCAGGTCCGCGCCAGGAGCAAGTCGAGGAGGGCCACCGGCGCCAGGTAGCCCCAGCCGTAGATCCCCAGGAACGCCGGCAGCGGCGCGGCCAGGGCCGTGACGGCGAGGACAGCCGCGGCCACGCGCTCCGCCGCGCGCTTCCCGCGGAGGCTGGCCAGGGTGCGCGTTCCGTGCCTCCGGTCCCCCTCCAGGTCCTCGGCGCCCTTGAGGATCTCGCGCCCCAGGTGGTAGACCAGGGCGAAGGCCGCCGGGACCCACCAGCGGCCGCCGCCGCCGGCGGCGACGGCGCCGTACGGGAAGGTGGCCGCCGCCAGCACGCTGACCAGGAGGTTGCCCGGCAGCCCCAGGCGCTTCCACCACCAGTTGTAGAGGGCCAGCCCCGCGGCGACGGCGAAGGCGATCGCCCCGGGCGCCAGGCCGACGACGAAGGCGGTCCCGAGGCCGGCGGTCCCGAGGGCCGCGGACAGCACCAGGGCCGCCGCGGGGGAGAGGCGGCCCGAGGGCAGCGGACGGTCCGGGCGGTTGACGCGGTCGGCGGGCAGGTCGAGCACATCGTTGAGGCCGTTGCCGGCGGCGGCCACGGCGGCGGCGGCCACGGCGGCGGCGGCGACTCCGGCGGTCGCGTGGGGATGGCCCGAGGCGAGGGCCCCGACCCACACCGAGACCGCGGTGAGAGCGCAGTTCGGGGGCCTCGCGAGGGCGGCGGCGGCCGCGGCCCGGACCCTCGGGCGGGAGAGCGCCCTCACGCCCCGGAGCCCTCCTCCGGCCAGGCCCTGCCGAAGCGGGTGTTTCTTGAGCTAACCCCTTGAAAAAAAAGGCGCTTCTCCAAGATTTCGCTTGACATGGCCGCCGGGGCCGGAGTATGTTGTGCAACCACTTTATTACCAATAACTAAGGTCATATTTCGCCACCCGGTCTGCGCTTCCCGATGACAACCCCCCCGCCCAGGAGTTGCGGCCCCTTGTCCACCATCACCAAGAAGGACCTGGCGCTTCTCGTCAGCCAGAACACGGGCTGCAAGAAGAACCTGGCCGCCAAGATGGTGGACAGCCTTTTCGTCGCCATGCGCGACAGCCTGATCGAGGGCAACCGCATCGAGATTCGGGGGTTCGGCGTCTTCCAGGTCAAGGACACCCGCCCCAAGCCGGCGGCCCGCAACCCCCGCACGGGCGAGATCATCTACGTCCCCGCCCGCCGCAAGACGCACTTCAAGCCCGGCCGCCTCCTCAAGGAGGCCCTGCACCGGGCCCGGGACCCCGGCGGGACCTTCGCTCTCCCCCTCCACCTCGACGACGAAGACGACGACGAGCCGTAGCGCCGCCGCCCGTCACTCCGCCTCCAGGATCTCCCGCACCTGCTCGCGCCAGTCGCCGGGCAGGCGCACCGCCCCTTCCACCCGCATCCCCTCCACCAGCGAGCCCAGGATCCGCCGCCGCTCGGCGAACTCCGGGACCGTGCGCCGCACGTGCTCGCGGGCCCGGCCGAGGGCGGTCAGGTACTCGGCGAACTCCTGCCCGAAGAACCCCTCCAGGTCCTGGCGCAGGCGCCGCGACAGGGAGGGGCTGGCGTTGCTGGTGCTGATGCTGATGCGCAGGGGGCCGGCGCCGACGAGGGCGCCCATGCCGAAGTGGGACCGGCTGGCGTCGTCGTAGGTGTTGACCAGGATGCCGCGCTCCCGGCAGGTGTCCCAGACCTCGTCGCAGAGGGCGCGGTCGCTGCGCACCGTGTTCATCACCAGGAAGACCTCGTCGAGGTCGGAGGGCCGGTAGGTCCGCAGGCGCAGCTCCAGCCGGCCGCGGTCGTGCCCGTCGCGCAGCGCCGCCGTCGCCTCGGGGCTGACCACCCGGAGCCGGGCCCCGGCGTCGACCAGGCGCCCGGACTTGTCCTCGGCCTCGGCGCCGCCGCCGATGACCAGGCACCGGCGGCCGCGCACGTCGAGGCCGACCTGGAAGAGCGGGTTGAGGCCGCCGGTCACCGTCTTGGGGAGATGGTGTGGACCAGGTGGCCGAGCTCCGGCAGGATGAGCTTGTCCATGGCCAGGCGCACGGCCGCGGTCGAGCCGGGCAGGGAGATCAGGATCCGCCCCCGGTAGGTGCCGGCCGTGGCCCGGGACATGATCGCCGCCGCTCCGATCTCCTCGTAGGAGAGGGCGCGGAAGATCTCGCCGAAGCCGGGCAGCCGCTTGTCGAGCATGTTGTCGACGACCTCGAAGGTGTTGTCCCGGGGCGCGATGCCGGTGCCGCCGTTGAGGATCAGGGCCTGGCAGCCGCCTTTCTCCAGGGCCATCGCCATCTCGCCCTTGATCTGCCGCGCCGTGTCCTTGACGATGGCGTAGTGGACCACCTTGTGGCCGGCGCCGGTGAGGCGCTCCCGGATGAGCCCTCCGCTCCTGTCGCTGTCGCGGTCGCGGGTATCGCTGACGGTGATCACCGCCACCCCCACCTCGGTGGGGGCGGCCTCTCTATGCTCGACGTGGCTCATGAGGCGCCTTCCCGACCGCCGGCCAGCGAGGCGTAGCTGCGGCCCTCCGGGTCCCCGGAGCCGGTGGGCAGCCCGAGCTCGGTCCAGCCCTTGGCCAGGCTCTGCCCGGAAGGCGAGCGCCGGCCGCCGAAGCCGCCCTTGACGTTGCTCACGTCGGTGTAGCCGGCGGCCTCCAGGATTCCGGCGGCGGCGGCGGAACGCTGCCCGCTCAGGCAGCCGAGGAGCAGCCGGGCGTCCCTCGGAAAGCGCGACTCCATGACGGATAGGAAGTCGGCGTTGGGCGCCAGGCCCAGGGCCTGGCGGTGCATGACGGGGACGTTGAGGGCGCCGGCGGGGTGGCCCTCCTGGAACTCCGGAACCGAACGCACGTCCACGTAGACATGACCGTCGGCGGCGTCGAGGAGGGCCGCGGCCTCCTCGACTGTGACTTCCTTGTGGCTCATGGGGGGTGACCTCCTGGAGGATGAACTCGGGGGACCCGGGCGGGGATCGCGGGCCAGCGCTGCGACCGTCACCTTGACAGAGTCCCCGATGTACGGCAGACTCGCCCTTCCCGATCGCTCCGTAATGTATTGTTTCCAACAACATAGACAACTTCTGCCGGGCCTCGCGGCGATCCTCTTGGCGGCCCTCGCCGGCTGCGGCCCGATCGGCGGCGCCCAGGACCCCGAAGAGGGCGCCGAGACCGCCGAGGCCGCCGCCGACTCGGCCCGGGCCGACACCACCGCCGCCGCCGTGCCGGTGCAGACACGCCCCACGGTGCGCGGCGACATCTCCTCCGCCCTGGTCTTCAGTTCCACCATCGAGACCGAGGACGCCGTCGAGATCCACCCCGAGGTCAGTGGCCGCGTCGAGGAGGTCGCCGTCGAGGAGGGCGACCAGGTGGCCGCGGGCGACCTGCTGGTCCGCCTCGACGCCGAGCAGGCCGGACTCGAGGACCGCGAGAGCGAGGTGAACCTGCGCCAGCTCGAGAGCTCCTTCGGCCGCACGGAGGAGATGTTCGGCCGCGGCCTGATCTCGACCCAGGAGTACGAGGACCAGCGGTTCGAGCTAGAGCGCGCCCGCCTGCGCCGCGAGCGGGCCGGTCTCGCCCTCGCCCACACCGAGATCCGCGCCCCCTTCTCGGGGGTCATCACCTCCCGCCAGGTGCAGACCGGCGCCCGCGTGTCGCCGGCGGTCAAGCTCTTCGACCTGGTCAAGCTCGACGACATGATCGCCCGCGTGCACGTGCCCGGACGCTACCTGATGCAGGTGAGCGTCGGACAGACGGCCGCGGTCTCCAGCGACTTTGTGGATGGCGTCGACTGCCCGGCGTACGTGAAGCGGATCAGCCCGGTCGTCGATCCCCGGTCCGGCACCTTCAAGGTCACCGTGGGGGTGCAGGACCCCTGGCGGCATCTGCGGCCCGGCATCTTCGTCACCGTGCGCGTCGTCACCGGCACCCACGCGCAGGCGGTGCTCGTGCCCAAGGAGGCCGTCGTCTACGAGGCCGACGAGCGCTACGTCTTCGTCGTCGAAGGCGGCACGGCGCGGCGCCTGCGCCTCGACGCCGGCTACGAGAACGCCGACTTCGTCGAGGCCCTCTCGGGGCTGTCCGCCGACGCCGACGTCATCGTCGTCGGCCAGAAGGGGCTCCGGGACCAGGCCGGCGTCAAGGTCGTCAACCCTCCCGCCCCAGCCGCGGGATGACCGGCGCGAGCCCTCCGGCCGGCGGCCCCCCGGAGGCCTCCGGCGCCGGGGGCGCGTCCTCCCTCTTCGCCGTCACCACCCGCCGTCCGGTGGCCATCCTGATGGTGGTCATGGCGGTCTGCGTCTTCGGCTGGGTCTCCTACCAGCGCCTCTCCCTGGAGCTGATGCCCGACGTCGCCTACCCGGCGCTGACGGTGCGCACCCAGTACCCGGGCAGCGCTCCCGAGGAGGTGGAGAAGCTGGTCTCCCGGCCCCTGGAGCGAGAGCTGGGCATCCTCCCGCGCCTGGTGGCCATGCGCTCCATCAGCAAGGCCGGCCAGTCGGACGTGGTCCTCGAGTTCGAGTGGGAGACCGACATGAACGCCGCGGCCGCCGACATCCGCGAGAAGGTGGACCGCACCTGGCTGCCCGAGGAGGCCGGCAAGCCGCTGCTGCTGCGCTACGATCCCTCCCTGGAGCCGGTCCTGCGCGTCGGCCTGTCCGGCGGGCGGGGGCTCTACCACCTGCGCGAGCTGGCCGAGGAGGAGGTGCGGCGGGAGCTGGAGTCGATCCCCGGGGTGGCCGCCGTCAAGGTCCGGGGCGGCCTGGAGCAGGAGATCCACGTGGCCCTGCGGGAGCGGCAGATCGCCCTCCTCGGGCTCGACGCGGCCACCGTCGAGCAGCGGCTGGCCGAGGCCGACGTCAACCTGCCGGGAGGCCGCCTGCGCGAGGGGGGCACGGAGTACCTGGTTCGCACCCTCAACGAGCTCGACTCGGTGGCCGAGATCGAGGAGCTGGTCGTGGCCCGCCCCGGCGGCGCCGAGATCCGCCTGCGGGACATCGCCCGGGTGGAGGTCTCACACAAGGACCGGGAGATCCTCACCCGCGTCAACGGCCGCGAGAGCGTCGATCTCGAGATCCACAAGGAGGCCGGCGCCAACATCGTCGCCGTGGCGCGCACGGTACGGGACCGCCTCCTCGGCACCGAGGAGCAGCGGGCCTGGGTGGCGTCGCGGGACAGCGCCGCCGCCGCGGCGCCGGAGGCCGATGCCGGGGAGGACGCCGAGGCGCGGCGCCAGGCGGCGGCCGTGCGCACCGCCACCGAGCAGCGCATGACCGACTTCGTCGCCCACCGCCTGCCGGCCGGGGTGGGCCTCGACGTGCTGTCGGACCAGTCGGCCTTCATCGAAAGTTCCATCGACGAGGTCCGCAACAACGTCCTCCTGGGGGGCGCCATCGCCGGCCTCGTGCTGCTCGTCTTCCTGCGCAACGTCGTCCACACCCTCATCGTGGCGGTCACCATCCCGGTCTCGGTGGTGGCCACCTTCGCGCCCATGCACCTCTTCGGCGTCTCCCTCAACATCATGTCCCTCGGCGGCCTCGCCCTCGGCGTGGGCATGCTCGTGGACAACTCCATCGTCGTCCTGGAGAGCATCTTCCGCTGCCGCGAGGAGGGCGACGACCCGGTCACCGCCACGGTGCGCGGCACCGCCGCCGTGAGCAGCGCCGTGTGCGCCTCCACCCTGACCACGGTGGCCGTGTTCTTCCCCATCGTCTTCGTCGAGGGCGTGGCCGGCCAGGTCTTCGGCGACATGGCGCTGACGGTGGTGTTCTCGCTCCTCGCGTCGCTGGCGGTGGCCCTCTGGTTCATCCCCATGCTGGCCTCGCGCAGCGCCGGCCTGCCGGGGCTGGCCCCGGAGTCGCCCTTCCTGCGGCTGCCCTCCGGCGAGGGCCTGCGCCGGGCCCTGGGCCCCGGCCTCGCCCTCGGGGAGCGGCTGCGGCAGGGCGCCCTCGTCCTGCCCCTGCTGCTGCGGGATCTGGCGGCGCGCGCGCTCCTGGCCCTGGCCGCGGTCCTGTGGGCGGTCCTGCAGAGCGCCGTCCTGCTGATCTTCCAGTTCGTCTGGCCGCTGCTGTGGCTGAGGGCGCGTTGGCGGCCGCGCCTGCCCTCCCACCGCCGCGTGGCCGCGTGGGCGTCGCGGCCGCCGCCGGTGCGCGGCTTCCCCGACTCGGTCTGGCCCGGCCTGCTCGACAACGGGTCGGCCGCCGCCCTGGGCGCCGACTGGGGCCGCTGGACCGCCTGGGTCCGCGGCCCCGGCAGCCGGACCGGGTTCGCGGCGCGGGCCCTGAGCGGGGTCCCCGTCATCCTCTGGCTGCTCCTGCGCTTCCTGGTGCACGACCTCCTGTGTCTGGCGCGGAGCCTGTTGCTGACGGTGCTCCTCCTCGCCGCGGTGCTGGCTTCGGGGGGCCTCGTGCTGGCGGCCCTCGTGCTGTCGCCGGCGGCGCCGGTCCTCGCCCTGCTGAGGGGCGGCCTGGAGCTGGCCCGGCGGACCTACCCCGGCGTCCTCGGCGGCGCCCTGCGGCGGCGCGCCTTCGTCCTGGGGGGCGCGGCCCTCGCCTTCTGGGCCTGCTGGACGCAGTTGCTGCCGGCCCTCGGCACGGAGCTGATCCCCCCCGTCCACCAGGGGGAGTTCCGCGTCGACCTGACCCTGCCGGTGGGCACCCCGCTGGAGCGCACGGCCGCGGCCGCCGCCGAGGTGGAGGCCATCGCCCTCGGGCTGCTGGGGGTGGAGCGCGCCGCCACCCGGGTCGGCTCGGACCGCACCGCCGCGGCCACCGCCGACGAGGGCGAGCACACGGCCCGCGTCGCCGTCTACCTGGCGCCGGAGGTGGGGCCGGACGCCGAGGACCGAGTCATCGAGGACCTGCGCGGGCGGTTGCGGCGACTCCCGGAGGTGGAGGCGGAGATCTCCTTCCCCTCCCTCTTCAGCCTGCGGACCCCCGTGGAGGTGGAGATCCGCGGCGAGGACCTGGGGGGGCTGCGCCGCCTGAGCGCCGAGACCGTGAGCGTCCTGTCCGCCCTGCCCGGTCTCGCCGACGTGCGGTCGACGCAGCAGGCCGGCCACCCGGAGCTGCAGATCCTCTACGACCGCGAGCGGCTGGCCAGCTACGGCCTCGACCTGCGCGCCGTGGCCGAGTTGGTGCGCCACAAGGTGCAGGGCCGCGTGGCCACCGGACTGCGCCGCGACGAGCGCACCATCGATGTCCTCGTGCGCCTGCGCGAGGAGGACCGCCTCGGCGTGGAGGAACTGGAGCGGCTGGTGGTCAACCCCGGGGGCGAGGTGCCGATCCGCCTTGGGTCGGTGGCCGGGATCCGCATCGCCGAGGGCCCGAGCGAGATCCGCCGCATCGACCAGCAGCGCGCCGCCCTGGTGACGGCCAACGTGGAGGGCCTGGACCTGGGCACGGCGGCCGGGGCGATCCGCTCGGCCCTCGGCGGCGCGGCCTTCCCGCCGGGCTTCACCTTCCTGGTGAGCGGCCAGAGCACCGAGATGGAGCGCTCCCTCGAGAGCCTGCTCTTCGCCCTCGGACTCGCCGTCTTCCTGGTCTACATCGTCATGGCCGGGCAGTTCGAGTCCCTCGTGCACCCCTTCGTCATCCTCTTCACCGTGCCCCTGGCGGCGACCGGCGCCGTCGTCGCCCTCTACCTCATGGAGACGCCGCTGAGCGTCGTCGTCTTCATCGGCTTCATCATGCTCGCCGGCATCGTCGTCAACAACGCCATCGTCCTGGTCGACTACATCAACCGCCTGCGGCGCTCCGGGGTGGCCGCCGGCGAGGCGATCGTGCAGGCCGGGTCCGTGCGCCTGCGGCCGATCCTGATGACCACGTCGACCACCGTCCTCGGCCTGCTGCCCATGGCCCTCGGCCTCGGGGACGGCGCCGAGATCCGCTCGCCCATGGCGGTCACCGTCATCGCCGGGCTCATCAGCTCCACCTTCCTCACCCTCGTGGTGATCCCCGCCGTCTATTCACTCACCGCCGGCCGCGGCGGGCCGGGAGGGTCCGCGTGAGCGAGCCCCGGGGGTACCTGCTCCCCCGCCTCAGCCTCGACCGGCCGGTGAGCGTCATCATGGCCGTCGCCGCCCTCCTCGTGGTTGGCGTCGTGGCCTACACCCGCATCCCCCTCGACCTGGTGCCGGGCGGCCTGGAGGGCGACCGGCTCTACGTGCGCGCCGGGTACGCCGACGCCAGCCCCGCCGAGGTGGAGCGCGAGGTGACCCGCCCCCTGGAGGAGGCGATCGCCACCGTGCCCCGCGTCGGCCGCGTGATCAGCGGCGCCGACCGCGGCGGCGCCTGGGCCAACGTGCAGTTCCTGCCGGGCACGGACATGCACGAGGCCTACGCCGACCTGCGCGACCGCATCGACCGGGCCATGGCGGAGCTGCCCGAGGAGATCGAGCGCGTGCAGGTGCTGCGCTGGAACCAGGACGACTGGCCGGTCATGTGGATCGGCGCCTCCCTGGAGGGGGAGTTCGCCGACGCCTTCCAGCTCCTCGACGTGCACGTGCGCCCCGCCCTGCAGCGCATCGAGGGCGTGGGCACCGTCGAGGTCCGGGGCGAGGCGGCGCGTCAGGTGCGCATCGAGCTGGACCAGGGGCGGCTGCGCGGCCACGGCGTGTCGCCGTACGAGGTCGGGCGGCGGCTGGCGAGCCTCAACTTCGCGCTGCCCGGGGGCCGCGTGATGGAGGGGGGGCGGCGGATCCACGTGCGCTCCCTGGGACGCTTCGAGTCCCTCGACGAGGTCCGGCAGCTCATCGTCGACGACGAGCACGGGCTGCGCCTCGGGGACGTGGCCGAGGTCGCCCTCAAGCCGCCGAAGCAGGAGTGGTTCACCCGCATCGACGGGCGCCCCGCCCTCGGCATCGAGGTGATGAAGGCGTCGGGCGGCAACCTCGTGGAGATCTCCCGGGGCGTGCGCGCCAAGTTGGCGGAACTGCAGCGGCGGCCCCATCTGGAGGGCGTCGACTTCGAGATCTTCTGGGACCAGGGCGAGCACATCGTCGAGTCGGTGGACAACCTCAAGTCCACCGGTCTGTGGGGCGGCCTCTTCGCCGGCCTGGTGCTGCTGTTCTTCCTGCGCGCCGTGCGCATGACCCTGATCATCACCCTCGCCATCCCCCTCTCGGTGACGGCCACGGTGGCCACCATCTACTTCCTGGGCTGGAGCCTCAACCTGATCACCATGATGGGGCTCATGCTCAGCCTCGGCCTGGTGGTGGACAACGCCATCGTCATCGTCGAGAACATCCACCGGCGGCGGCAGGAGGGCGCCGGGCCCCGGGAGGCGTCGATCCGCGGCGCCGGCGAGGTCGGGCTGGCGGTGACCATGGCCACCCTGACCACGGTGGTCGTCTTCCTGCCGCTGATCCTGATGAGCGGCGACGAGGAGTTCGCCTTCATCATGCTGCGCCTCGGCGGTCCCGTCGTCGTCGGGCTGCTGGCGTCGCTGGTCATCGCCCTGCTCATCGTCCCCCTGGCGGCGCAGCGCATCGGCACCTCGGGAGGCGGCGATCCGCGCATCATCGCCCGGGGCCGCGCCGCCTACGAGCGCGTCCTCGCCTGGGTCCTCACCCACCGCCTCGACACAACCCTCATCGTCCTCGCCGCCATGGCGAGCATGCAGATCCCCATGCAGGGGCTGGAGCGCACCGACGGCGGCAGCCGCAGCCGGAAGGACATCTGGCTAGCCCTCCGCATGCCCGAGGGCCAGACCATCGAGGCGGCGGACCGCTTCATCGCCGGCGTCGAGGACACCCTGCTGAGCCACCGCGAGAGCTACGGCATCCGCCTCGTCGAGACCTGGTCGAGCAACAGCTTCGGCCGCATCCACCTGATCCTGGAGGAGGACGAGTCCAACGACTGGTACGCCGTGGCCTGGAACGACCTGCTGGAGTCGGCGGGCCTGCGGCATTCGCCGCACATGGACTACGTCGAGGTCCTGGAGGACATCGAGGAGCGGCTCCCGATGCCTCCCGGCTTCGAGATGCGCATCAACTGGCGCGACGGCGGCGGCAGCGACAACGCGGTCTCCGTCAACCTCCACGGCCCCGACACCGACCGCCTCGTGGAGCTGTCCCGGGAGGTGGAGCGCCGGCTGGAGCGGATCCCCGGCCTGCTCTCGGTGCAGACCGACGTCGACCGCGGCGCCACCGAGCTGCGGGTGCGCCTCGACCGCGCCCAGGTGCGCCGCTACGGCCTCGATCCGCGGGTGATCTCGGGCAACATCTCCTACGCCCTGCGCGGCCGGGAGCTGACCCGGATGCACACCGACGACGGCCGCGAGGTGAGCGTGTTCTTCCAGCTCCGCGAGGCCGACCGCCGCAGCCTCCACCAGCTCCGCAACCTGAGCTTCCGCGCCCCCGGGGGCAACGAGATCCCCCTGGAGACCCTGGCCCGGCTGGAGGTGGCGCAGGGCCTGGGCGGGATCCGGCGCGAGGACCGGCAGACGGTGCTCGCCGTGACCGCCACGACGACCGAGGCCGGAGCCGAAAGCCTCTTCGAGCGGGTGGACGAGGCCATGGCCGGCTTCGAGACGCCCCGCGGCTACCGCTGGGACAAGGGCGAGCGCTTCCAGCGCCTGCAGCAGCAGGAGGACAGCCGCCTCTTCGCGCTGATCCTGTCCGTGACTTTCGTCTTCCTTCTCATGGGCGTCCTCTTCGAGTCCTTCGTGCTGCCCCTCTCGGTGATCGTCGCCATCCCCTTCTCCTTCCTCGGCGTGTTCTGGACCCTGTATCTCACCAAGACCCCCTTCGACCTGCTCAGCGGCATCGGCACCGTCATCCTCGTGGGCGTGGTCGTCAACAACGCCATCGTCCTCATCGACCTGGCCAACCGCCTGCGCGCCGAGGGCCACGATCGCTTCGAGGCCTTGATGGCGGCCGGCCGCCTCCGCTTCCGCCCGATCCTGATGACCACCTTCACCACCATCTGCGGCCTCCTGCCCATGGCCGTGGGCAACGCCCGCATGATCGGCATGCCCTACGCGCCCCTGGGGCGCACCATGATGGGCGGCCTGCTGGCGTCGATGGTGCTCACCCTCGTCATCGTGCCCCTGTGCTACACGTTCTTCGACGACCTGCGGGAACTGCTGCGGAGGGTGGGACGGTCCGCGGTGGCGGCGGCGCGGGAGAGGTGATGCGGGGCAACGGTGTCGAGCTGACGACGCGGCAGGCGGCGGACCTGTTGCAGGTCTCGCGGACCCACCTGGTGCAGTTGCTCGACGACGGACGCATACCCTGCCGGAAGGTGGGCGCCCACCGCCGCGTCCGGGCCGAGGATGTACTCACCTACAGGCACGAAACGGAGTCCCGCCGCCGCAAGGCGCTGGACGAGCTCACCGCCCGCGACCAGGAACTCGGCCTGCAGTAGTCGATGGTCCGGCTGAGGGGCTGGCACCTCACGGCCTGGCTGTGCAGCACCCCGACGCCTTCGTCGCCGGCCTGTTCGAGGCGACTCCGCCGCCGTGCTCGCCGCCGTCCGCGGACACCGGGCGGTGCTCCGCAATCCGCCGCGCCCGGCGACCGATCATAGGGTTCCAGATGCAGAGGGACCCTCGATCATCGGCTTTGACGCTACCAGACCTCCTCGGTATACTCGCAGGCCCATCGAGCGAATGAGAACCCGGAGAGAGGCAAGAATGGCAGAGACGGAGAAGGACGAGGGACTGCTGAAGGAGTTCAGCGAGCGCAACATCGAGCACTCGCTGCTAAGAGCCCGCAAGATCTTCCTGTGGTCGCCCGTGGACGACGACTCGGCCAAGGCGGTGGTGACGAGGCTGCTGTCCCTCGACGCCGAGGACGGCGAGACCGAGATCGTCCTCTACATCAACAGCCCCGGCGGATCGGTCCACGACGGCCTGGCGATCTACGACGCCATGCAGGCGGTGCGCGCCCCGGTGTCGACGGTCTGCACGGGCCTGGCGGCGAGCATGGGGGCGGTGCTGCTGGCCGGCGGCGAGAAGGGCCGGCGCTTCACCTGGCCCCACGCGCGTATCATGATCCACCAGCCCCTGCTCCTGGGGACGATCACCGGGCGGGCCACCGACCTGGACATCCAGGCCCGCGAGATGATCCGCACCCGGGAGGAGATCCACCGCCTCCTCGCCCTGCACACGGGCCAGGAGGAGGAGAAGATCGCCCAGGACACGGACCGCGACTTCTACATGTCCCCCCAGGAGGCCCGGGAGTACGGCCTCATCGACGACGTCGTCTCCAGCAGTTCCCTGCCGTCGCCCAACGGAAAGAGCTGACGGGGCCAACTCCCATGCACAGGGGGAACTGAGGCACCTACTGGGAGCTCATGAACTCCAGAAAACGCGAGCCCCACCATGAAGACACAACGCTATCGGCTCCGCATTAGCGGCTTGGGAGATGAAGGTCTGATCAAAGCAGGCACTCTCCGGCTTGTTCTCGACGCCCTCCTCACCACGGCTGAGCGAACCACCCGCCTGCTGGCCACTGGGACGGGTGGTGGCAGGGGGCCGAGGCCTCAGTGGCTGGACTCCACCATGGATTTCACGGTGACTGGGGTAACTGGATTGAAATCCGGATCCACCATTCTGGGCGTGGAAGCGCCCCTGCTTGGTGAGACTGCTTACGAGCAATTTTCCCAGGAGGCTTCTTGGACCAAGCAGCCCAGCCTTGAGGAAACAGCGGTCGATCTGGCCGCTCAATCCATCAACGAGACCCAGGACGACGATCCAGTTGGAGACTACTTCGACAGTTCGGTTCTCGAGGCGATTCTGAAGTTCAGGAAAGCGGCGAGAGTTGCCGGTGTGTGCTACGAAATGGTCCCTCAGGATACGGCCCATGGACGATTCGTGCTGGAGGACAGTACCTGCGAAGCCATCAAGGAGCGGTTGAAGGACATGCCGGCTCCAAGATCCTTCATCGTGAGTGGCAGGCTCGAGAAGATCAAACACCGAAATGGCTGCTTCCGCCTTCTGTTAAGCTCGAAGGCACGGCTCTTTGGCCGCTTGGACACGGCATCATTGGACCTGGATGCCTTGAGTCCTCTATGGGGCAAGCAGGCCACCGTCGAGGGGATGGTGCATTTCAAGGCCAATGGGGAGCCGCGATTGATCGAGGCTCGCCGGATCAGCTATGGGCTTGAAGGAGATAGCGTGTTCGAGAAGATGCCATCGGGGGAGATCGAGAAGTCGCAAAATCCGTTTCGGGTCCAACCCAAGCAGTTCGGGGCCTTCGACCCTATTGAGCTTGCGGGCACATGGCCTGGCGATGAACCGGTCGAGGATCTCCTGGCCCAGCTCGACTGAAGGACATGGTCGTGACACGTTTCCTCTTGGACACGAACCTGTTGCTTGGGTTCACCCGGAAAGCGCCGTGGGCAGTCCAGGCTCGGGCGGAGTTCAATCTCGGGAACCCGGAGACAATGGTCTTTACCTCCGTTGTCTGCCAAGGTGAGATTCTCGCGCTTGCGGAGAAGAACGGTTGGGGCAGCAACAGAAGAACCCACCTTGAGCGAATTCTTGCCGAAGTCCCGGCGCTTGACATTGGCGAGCGGACGATGTTGGACGCATATGCCCGGATCGACGCCTGGACCCACGGCAAGCCCGTGGCTTCTCCACAGAGTGCGCCACCGCCAAAGCCAGCTGTGTCGATGAAACAGAATGATCTGTGGATTGCCGCGGCGGCTCACGTAAGCCGGGCTGCACTCCTGTCAACAGATACAGACTTCAGGCACTTGGACAGCACGTGGTTCAGATTCATCCATGTAAGCCCTCGCTAGCCCACATCGCCGTCCAAAGCTCTACATCTCGCACCGACCGACCATCCGGGCAATCACTCAGCGCAACGCAGGACGCGAACAACTCTACGTCTGGCAGCGGGTGCAGTAGAAGGTGGAGCGGCCGGCGATCGTCCGGTTTCGCAGGGGCCGGTCGCAGACCACGCAACCCTCGCCGGCGCGCCCGTACACGGCCAGCTCCTGCTGGAACCGCCCCCCGGCCCCCGAGCCCAGGTAGTCGCTGATCGTCGTGCCGCCCCGCGCCACGGCCCTCTGAAGGACCGTCCGGATCTCCTCCACCAGGCGTTCGGCGCGCCGGGGGCCGATGCGGCCGGCCGGCGTGGTGGGGCGGATGCGCGCCCCGAAGAGGGCCTCGCAGGCGTAGATGTTGCCGAGGCCGGCCACGACCCGGCCGTCGAGGAGCAGGCTCTTGATCGGCCGGCTGCGGCCCCTGGCGGCGCGGCGCAGGTAGCCGGCGTCGAAGTCGTCGGAGAGGGGCTCCACGCCGAGGTGGCGGAGCCAGCGGCTGCGTTCCAGCTGCCGGGGGGTGAGGACCTGGAAGAGGCCGAAGCGCCGAGGATCGGCGAAGACCAGGGGCGGGCCCTCGTCGAGGTCGAGGACGACATGGTCGTGCAGGCGCCTCCCGCCGCCGCGGAAGACGAGGTTCCCCGACATGCCGAGATGGACGAGGAGCGTGCGCCCGGAGGAGAGCTCCAGCAACAGGAACTTGGCCCGCCGCCGGGCGCCGGTGAAGCGCTCTCCCGCCAGGGAACGCACCCGCGCCCGGGACAGGGGCTCGCGCAGTGGCAGGCCGCTGGTCCAGACGCCGGTCACGGTGCGGCCCACGAGGTGGGCGGCCATGGCGCCGCGGACGGTCTCGACTTCGGGCAGCTCGGGCATGGAGGGCTCTCGGGGGGCATGGTACCCGGCCCCCGGGTGGCGGGCAAGGCGGGGATTCATAGATTCGCCGGCCCCTCACCAGACACCCACGGAGACCAAGCCCAGATGGACCTGACACGCCAACCCCCCCGACGCCCCTCCAACACCGGCCTGGCCGGGATCGCCGGCCTGGCGCGCATGGCCGACAAGGCCCGCGGCCACAAGGCCGAGACGATCGGCGAGTTCAAGTACGGCGAGGACTCCGGCCTCGACCGCGAGGTCCTCGCCCTCATCGGCGTGAGCGCCGGCGACTTCGCCGAGGCCGCCGATAGCATGTGGGACCGGGAGCTGGACGACTGGGTGCGCGGCCGCATGACCTGCTCGCAGGAGGAGATCGAGAGCTTCAACCAGGAGCAGACGACGAAGGTGCCCCAGGACGACCTGCACCGCCGGCTGCTCAAGGAGCGGCTGGCGTTGTACGCCCCCGGAAACACGGACATCACCACCGTCTTCGCCTCCATCGAGCTGGACGACTGGGGCGCCTTCCGCGACGAGGACCTGACGGCGCGCCCACCGCGCTCGGGGTACGTGCGTAGCGTCCTGGGCCTGGTGGCCGCGGCGCGCATGGCCGACAAGGCGCGGGCCCACCGCGCCGGCCGCATGGGCGACTACCGGTACGGCGACGACTCCTTCTTCGACCGCACCCTCCTGGAGTTCCTCGGCCTCACGGCGGCCGACTTCGAGGAGGGGGCCTGGCGCAACCCCAACGACACCGAGCTGGGCGAGTGGATCCTGGAGCGCGTCGAGGCGCCCGAGCCGGGGGAGGTCTCGGCCCTCAACGCCCGCCTCACCCGCCACGGCGAGGCCCACCCGGAGTGGGCGGAGCGCTTCCGCCAGCGCCGCGACGAGATCTGCCCCGAGCGCAAGGAGGTAACCACCTACTTCGAGCTGCAGGACATCGACGACCAGGCCTGCTTCGGCCTCGTCGACCTGAACCTGCGGCCCCCCCGCAGCCCCTACGACGCGAGCCTGGGTGGCCTCCTCTGCCTAGCGCGCATGGTCGACAAGGGCCGGGCTTACAACGACGGCCTCCTGGGCGACTACTGGTTCGGCGAGGATTCCGGCCTGGACCGCCGGCTGCTGGAGCACCTCGGTCTGTCCCACGAGGAGTTCGCCGCCGGCCTGAAGGAGCACGCCGACGACGAGGCGGTCCTGGCCTGGCTGGGGGACCGGGTGGGCGGCGAGGAGGAGGTGGCGGGGCTCAACGCGACCCTGCAGGGACTGGCACCCTCATCGGACCGCATGAAGAGCTATCTCACCCGCGCCGTCCGCGGCCTCGACCCCGGCCGCTGGGACGTGAACAGCTTCCTGGCCCTCACCGAGCTGGACGACGAGATCACCTTCGCCCGCCTGCGCGCCCGGGTCTGAATCAGATGGCGGAGCGGCCTTTCATCGGCATCACCACCTCGCTCTCGGGCCAGGAGGGGGCCAGCCGCCAGGTGCTCGACAGGGCCTACGTGGAGGCCGTGGAGCGGGCCGGCGGCTGCCCCGTGGTCGTGCCCGTCACAGACTCGCCCGAGAGCCTGCGGCCCCTGGGCCGCATCCTGGACGGTCTGGTGATCACCGGCGGCCCCGGCATCACCGACGGGCTTGTGGGGAGCCTGCCCGAGGACCTGCCTCCGACGCCACAGCTGCGCACCCTGGCAGATACCCGGGCCTTCGAGGACGTCCGCGGCCGAGGCCGCCCCGTCCTCGGCGTCTGCTACGGCATGCAGTTCATCAACGCCCGCCTCGGCGGCACGATCTATGCCGACGCCCAGGCCCAGCTCGGGGCCGGACCCCACTCGACCGGGCGCAACGGCGGCGAGCCCGTGTTCCACGACGTGGAGGTGACGGCCGGCTCCCGCCTGGCGGAGCTCGCGGGCGGCGAGCGGCGCGTCAACAGCCACCACGTGCAGGCCGTGGAGCAGGTGGGCCGCGGCCTGCGGGTCAACGCCCGCAGCCCCGACGGCCTGATCGAAGGCTTCGAGAGCGACGACGGCCTCATGGGGGTGCAGTTCCACCCCGAGCAGATGGCGGGCACGGCCTGGGAGAGGCTCTTCGAGGACTTGGTGCGCCGAGCCCGTCAGCCCGACCGCCAACTCTCGCCGTCCTGACGGCTGTCGACCTGGATCAGCTCGTCCCGCTCCAGGACCCAGGCGCTCAGCTTCCCCCCGTACACGCATCCCGAATCCAGGCCCACGGCCCACGGGCGCCCGCCCTCCTCGGAGTCCCGCCGCTTGACCACGAGTCCGCCGGGCGCGTCGTGACCGAAGACGATCACGCGGCCGGGCGGGGGCTCGATGGCGTCGTGCCACCGCTGGCCGTCGAGGCCGCCCGTGGGAGGCCAGGTGCGGATGGCGAGGAACTCCTCACGCGTGGTTCCGTCGAGGCCCCGCTCCGGATGGATGCCGGCGTGGACCAGCAGAAAGCCCTCCCCCTCGATCGACAGCGGCGTCCGCTCCAGCCACGGCAGCAGCTCGTCGAGGACGGGCCGCAGGGCCTCGAAGGTGCGGCGGTGGTCCGGCCGCCCGAAGCGGACCTCGCCGCCGGCGCGGTGATCCCGCATCTGCGCCAGGAGGCGGTCGTCGTGGTTGCCGAGGACCATCTCCGCGCCGGTGCCGCGCAGGATCTCCCAGACCCGCACCGGGTCCGGGCCGCGGCTGAAGGCGTCCCCGGTGAGCAGGAGGCGGTGCGAGGACGGGGAGTACCCGACGCGCTGGAGCAGTTCCTCGAGCTCTGCGGCGCAGCCGTGGACGTCGCCTACAAAGAGGGTGTCCCGGCGGGGTTCATGGGGGTGTCTCATTCTCTTTGTTAATGTGGTGAACGGGCCGTACCATGGGAACCACCAAAGGAGGAGCGTCATGCGCACCTGCCTCGCCTCCCTGCTGGCCCTGGCCGCGTTCCTGACCGCCCCTGGCGCCTACTCCCACGTGGGCGACGAGATCTATCCCTTCTTCGAGTTGCTCGACGAGGACCTGGACCTCATCGACCTGACCGACGGCAGCGTCGACGACTGGCTCGAAGTCGTCGGCGAGCCCTCGCTGACGGCCGCCGACTTTTTCTGGGAATACGGCTACGACCCGGCGGACGTGGACTTCCGCATCTGGCTCGCCTGGCACCAGGGCACCAGTACCCTCTGGATCGCCATGGATCGCTTCGATGATCTCTACTTCAATCTCTACGACGGGGACGAGCCCTGGGACATACGACTCTGGGATTCCAGCATGCGCTTCGGAGTGGACGGCGACCACAGCGGTGGGCCATACAGCGCTTTCGGGGCGTGCAGGGACTGCACGGACGAGGAGCTTCTGGAGGACAACCGTCAGGCGCAGGAGTGGATGGTGATCGCCGAGACGCCCAACGGCGAGCCCCTGATTCATCTCGGGGCCAGCGAGTGGGTGGCCAAGGAACCGTACGCCGCCGCGGGGGGCGGCGTCATCGGCCAGACCCCGGCGACCACGGTCACCGAGGTCAAGGTGACGCCCTTCGACGACCTCATCTACAATGACGAGAACGCCTCCCAGACCTCCCAACTCTACCCTGGCAAGACCATCGGGTTCTTCATACTCACCACCGACAATGACGATACCCACTACAAGGACGGCCACGGGCGGAAGACCCGGCTCTCCCTGACCGCCGACACGCGTGTGCTGGTCCACGCCGACTTCTTCGTCGACGGCCTGCTGATCGGCGCCGGAGAGGATCCATCCCTCTACGCCGACCGTTCCGCCGTGGAGCCGTCGTCCTGGGCGCGGATCAAGGCCGCCCTGGAGTAGCCTGTCGACCGGGCTGCTTGGATCACCATGGTAACCCGCCTCCTCTGCCTGCTGACCCTCGCCGCGATCCTGGCCGCCCCCGCCGCCCACGCCCACGTGGGCGACGAGATCTACCCCTTCTTCGAGCTGCTCGACGAGGATCTGGAGCGCATCGACCTGACCGACGGCAGCGTCGAGGACTGGCTCAAGGTCATCGGCGAGCCGTCGCTGACCGCCAGCGACTTCCTCTGGCTGAACAATCCATACGATCCATCGGAACTGGACTTCCGCATCTGGCTCGCCTGGCACCAGGGCAGCAGTACCCTCTGGATCGCCATGGAGCGTTTCGATGATCTCTACTACAACCTCTACGACGCCGACAAGCCTTGGGAGATGCAGCTCTGGGACTCCAGCCTCCGCTTCAAGGTCGACGGCGACCACACCGGCGGGGAGTACAGCTACTTTCTCGGTTGGAACTGCGCGGAGTGCACGCCCGAGCAAGTCCTGGAGGACAACCGTCAGGCGCAGGAGTGGATGGCGATCGCCGCGACGCCCGACGGCGAGCATCTGTACCATGTCGGGGCCAGCGAGTGGGTGGCTGCGGAGCCGTACGCCGCAGCGGGCGGCGGCGTCATCGGCCAGAGCCCGGCGACCTCGGTCACCGAGCTCAAGGTGACCGCCTTCGACGACCTCATCTACGACGACGAGGACGCCTCCGAAGCCTCGCAGCTCCGCCCCGGCAAGACCATCGGGTTCTCCATATCCACTTCCGACAATGACGACACCGGATACGACGACGGGTACGGGCGGACAATCGAGCTGTCGCTCTCCGCCAGCGTGAATGCGATAGTCAACGCCGATCTCCTGGTCGACGGCCTGCTCATCGGCGCCGGGGAGGATCCTTCCCTTTACGACGACGTTTCCGCCGTAGAACCCTCCTCCTGGGCGCGCATCAAGGCGAGCTTCTGACATGCTCTTCATCGACGATCACCACATCCACTCCTGCCGCGGGGTCCGCCGGCGCTTCCACCGGCTGGACAAGCACCCGGACAACCCGGTGAAGGTCTTCGCCGATCCGTGGGGCTCGACGCTGGCCAACCACGGCGGCTTCGAGATCGACCCGGCCACGGGCGAGTTCGTCCTCTGGTACTCCACGCGGCCCCTCGATCCGGAAGGCGTCACCGACGCCCGCTTCATCTGCCAGGCCCGCTCCGGCGACGGGGTCCACTGGGAGACGCCGCCCCTGGGGCTGTTCGAGTTCCGGGGCAGCCGCGACAACAACATCTGCGTCGTCAACTACCCGTACTCCGGCGTCTATCCCGGCCCCCACGAACTGAGCGGGCCCTGCATCGCCCGCGACCCCCTCGACCCGGACCCGTCGGCGCGCTACAAGATGGCCCTGTGGCGCTACAACCGGGACCACGACCCGGAGACGGGGAAGCGGCTCTACGAGTCGAAGGACACGCCGTACCCGACGGGCCTCTACACCAGCGCCTCCCCCGACGGCATCCACTGGCCGGCGCGCGAGCGTCTCGTGCACACCCACGCCGACGGCTTCGGCGACACCTACACCTGGATGCTGGATTCCCTGCGCGGCGGCTACCGCCTCTTCGGCAAGCGCCTCTACTGGGACAACCGCTGGGCCAGCGGCAAGGTGCGCGGCGGCGAGCCCGGCACCTGGGTGCGCCTGCGCCACACCTGCTGGAGCCCCGACTTCGCCTCGTGGTCGCCCCACGTGCCGATCCTGCCCATCGACGGGCACGACCGGCCCCGGGACCAGGTCTACATGAACAACGGCTTCGTGTACGACGACATGTACGTCGGCTTCGCGCAGATCCTCCACGCCCTCGACGACTGGTCCATGGACCTCGACCTGGCCTGCTCCCGCGACGGCGAGGAGTGGCTGCGGCCCCCCGAGGCGCGGTGCATCATCCCGCGGGGCGAGGGCACGGCGTGGGACAGCGGCCGCATGGCGATCTTCCCCTCGGCACCGGTGCTGCGCGAGGGGCGGCTCCACTTCTACTACACCTCCGCCGCCCAGTACCACTCCCCGGCTCCGAAGCGCGAGATGCCGCCCGGCATCGAGAAACCCCCCGGCCTGTGCCTGGCGACGCTGCGCCAGGACGGGTTCGCCGGGATGCGCGCCGAGGGCGAGGGCGGGCTCATCCGCACGCGGCCCCTGCGCATCGACCATCCCGACCTGCTGGTGAACGTCGACGCCGGCGAAGGCGGATCCTGCCGCGTGGGTCTCCTCGACGAGGGCGGCGCCCCCCTGGCCGGGTACGGACCGGACGACATGGAGCCGATCCGCGGAGACCACCTCGCACACCCTCTGCGCTGGCGCGACCTCGACTCGGCGGCCGGCCTCCACGGCCGCTGGATCACCCTGGAGATCGAGCTGCAGGGCGCCGAGCTGTTCGCCGTCCACAACCGCAACGCCGCGCCTCGGGGCTGAGGCCCCGGGGCGAACAGTGCTCCCGGTCCACAACCGCAGCGCAGGGCGCGCAGCCTGAGCCCCGGAAGTCGAGCCGGCCGCCACAGCCCGCGGCCGGTCGAGTCCGCACCCCTGTCCGCTTCAGACCCACGGCCTTTGCGGGCGGGGGTTCCACCATCCGCCCCATCCCTTAGTTTCCCACTCATGCTCTCGGTTTCGAACCTCGCCAAGGTCTACGGCGACCGCACCCTCTTCGCCGATGTCTCCCTCATGCTCAACGCCGGGGAGCGCTACGGCCTCGTCGGCGCCAACGGTTCCGGCAAGACGACGCTGCTCAACATCCTCGCCGGTGAGTTGGAGCCCAGCGACGGCGAGGTCAGCCTGCCCAAGCGGGCCCGCGTCGGCGTGCTGCGCCAGGACCAGTTCCTCTACGAGGAGCACTCGATCCTCAACGTGACCCTCATGGGCCACCGCGAGTTGTGGCAGGTCCTGACCGAGAAGGAGGCCCTGCTGGCGAAGGCCGGGGAGAGCTTCGACGCCGACCGCTTCGCCGAGCTCGAGGCCCGGACCGAGCGCCTCGACGGCTACACCGCCGAGGCCCGGGCGGCGACCATCCTCGAGGGGCTCGGCCTGCCGGCGCGGGTGCACCACGATCCCCTGTCGACGCTCTCGGGCGGCTTCAGGCTGCGCGTGCTGCTGGCGCAGGTGCTGGCCGGCGACCCCGACGCCCTGCTCCTGGACGAGCCGACCAACCACCTGGACATCCTCGCCATCCGCTGGCTGGAGACCTGGCTGCGCGACTTCCCGGGGATGCTGGTGGTGATCTCCCACGACCACCGGTTCCTCGACAACGTGGCGACCCGCATCCTCGACGTCGACTACGAGACGGTGCAGCTCTACACCGGGGACTACACCGCCTTCCTGAAGGCCAAGGTGGGAGAGCGCGAGCGGCGGGAGAAGGAGATCGCCAAACGCGAGCGCGAGATCGCCCACCACCAGCAGTTCGTCGAGCGTTTCCGCGCCAAGGCGACGAAGGCGCGCCAGGCGGTGAGCAAGCAGCGGATGATCAACCGGATCGCCGAGGGCATGGAGGAGCTGCCCGTCAGTTCGCGGCGCTACCCCACCTTCAAGCTCGCCCAGCGGCGCGACAGCGGCCGCCAGGTGCTGACCGTGAAGGGCGTGCAGAAGGCCTTCGACGACAACGAGGTCCTCCACGGCGTCGACCTCTCCGTGCAGCGCGGCGACCGGCTGGCGATCATGGGGGCCAACGGCATCGGCAAGTCGACGCTGCTGAAGATCGTCATGGGCGAGCTGGAGGCCGACGCCGGCACCGTGGAGTGGGGCTACGAGACCCACCCCGGCTACTTCGCCCAGGACCACCGCGAGCGCTTCGAGCCGGAGATCACCGCCGAGGCCTGGGCCTGGGAGACCTCCCCGGACCAGTCGATCAGCTTCGTGCGCGGCCACCTGGGTCTGGTGCTGTTCTCCGGAGACGACGTGGAGAAGCGCCTCCACGACCTCTCCGGCGGCGAGGCGACGCGCCTCGTGTTCTGCCGCCTGGCCATGGAGCGGCCCAACGTCCTCGTCCTCGACGAGCCAACGAACCACCTCGACCTGGAGTCGATCCACGCCCTCGTCGACGGGCTGCAGTCCTTCGCGGGCACGATCGTCCTCGTCTCCCACGACCGCTGGCTCGTCAGCCGGCTGGCGACCCGCATCGTCGAGATCCGTGAAGACGAGATCCGCGACTTCCACGGCAGCTACGAGGAGTACGTGAGCTACTGCGGCGACGACCATCTCGACGCCGACGAGGTGGTCCTGAGGGCGCGCGCCGAGCGCCGGCGCAAGGCGGAAGCCGGCCCCGGCGGCAACGGCCGGCAACGGTCACGCAAGGCGGCCGGCGAGGGGCGGGGCCAGCGGCAGGCCGAGCGCCGGGAGGAGGAGCTGGCGGGCCTGCTGGAGCGCGTCGAGACGGCCGAGTCCCGCCTCGGCGAGATCGACGCCGCCTTCTGCGAGCCCGGCTTCTTCGGCCGCACCCCGGCCGGGGAGGTGCGTCAGCTGCGGGACGAGCGCTCCCGCCTGGAGAGCCGCGTCGCCGACCTCACGGCGCGCTGGGAGAAGCTGGCGGGCGAGTCCGAAGCCGGCTGAGCGGACCGCTCCGGCGCTAAGGCGGCGGCGCGCCGGGTTCCGCAGCGTAGAGGAAGGGCCGCCGCCAGATCCCGCCCATGTGATGCTCGTTGTGCACCCGCAGGGCCAGGGTGCGGGTGCCGGGTGCGAGCCGGCCGCCGAGGTCCACATCCCAGTCGAAGCGGTAGTCGTTGTGCCAGTACATGGGGCGCCAGTCCCGGTAGGCGGCCAGGTAGCCGTCGACGTAGAGCCAGGCCTTGCCGAAGAGGCCGGGAAAGTGGACGCGGAGATCGCGCTCCGCGTCGGCGGCGCTCACCTCGACCTCGGTGCGGTACCAGACGAAGCCGTTGTACTCGCCTCCGCCGGGGCCTTCCACCCCCTGGGCCTCCATGTAGAGATCGGTGCGCAGCGGCCGCCAGTCCGCCAGGTCCAGCTCCGGCCGGCCCCAGGCCTGGTGCAGGCCGGCGTCGTGGGGATCGGTGCGGAAGCTCCAGGTCAGGGGAAGCTTCTCCACCATTCGGCCGGCGGGACCGTCGGTCAGGGCGAGAAGCTCCCGGTACTGCTGCACCTCCCCCGGCCACCAGGCGTCGCCCTTCTCCAGGCGGGTGGTGGTGAAGGTGGGGCTCATGCGGGTCAGGGAGTCGCGCCAGGCCAGGCCGCGCTCGCCGGCGCGCACGGCGGCGCCGTAGTCGGCCGCGGTCGCGGCTTGATCGACCATCTCCACGTAGGCCCGCAGGACGCCGTACCCGGCCTCGACGAAGCGCACCCGGCGCAGGTAGAGGTCCTCCGCGGGCCGGCCGGCGACCAGGGCCCCGGCCGACTCGACCAGCGGCGCCAGGCCGCGCACCAGCTCCGGCGTGTAGACCATGGGGGCGAGCCAGAACTCGTGCTCGTGGGAGAGGGTGCGCTCCCAGGCCTGCTGGATCGCCTCCCAGTAGGCGCGCATGGGGGCGGACGCCGGCCCCCAGAACCCGGCGTGGAACTCCTCCATCTCGGCCTCCACGTCGGCGTCGGGGTCCCAGTAGAGCAGGCCCCGCAGGTAGAGGTTGAGGAAGGTGGTGGCCAGCGCCCCCCGGCTCTCGGTGTCGACGCCGAGGATGCCGGCGTCGCGGTAGTGACGGACATCCCGGCGGACGGCCTGCACCGAGGGATTGGGGATGTCGCGCCAGACCAGCATGCCCTGGTCGTAGTCGTAGATGATGAGGCGGCCCTGCATCGTCTCGGCCCAGCGGTACATGACGTCGCGGTACTCCTGGCGGGGCGGACAGCGGGGGTCGTCCATGCCGTGGATGGGGCAGACGTCGATCGGCGCCAGGTAGGCCACCAGGGGCTCGGCGGCGGCGATGCGGCGCTGGGGCGGCAGGGTGATGTTGGAGTAGGCGAGGAAGCCGATGCGCCGGCCCGGGAAGCGGGCGTGGGTCAGCTCGGCGACGCCGTTGTAGAGGGCCATGAAGGGATCGGTGAGGGCCGGGGACATGAAGTTCTTGTCCCACAGGCCGGCGGCCAGCGCCGCGTCGGAGGCGCAGGCGAGGTCGTAGAGCCCGTCGTCCATGCCCAGGGAGACGGCCGCGGCGCCCTCGGAAAAGCGCTCCATCACCTGGTCGGCCACGTGGCGGATGGTGGCCGGGTCGGAGAGGCAGATCGACTGGGCCGAGCCGCCGGCGCCGGGCAGGTCGTCCACGTAGTGGCCGAGGGCGTGGCCGGCGGGCACCGACAGGTCGTTCATCCGGTTGCGGCGCATGAACTCCTCCCGGCCGCTGTTGTCGCCGATCCAGGAGAGCCAGTAGCGCCGCACCTCGAAGGGCGGAGCCCAGGCCGCGTCGAGGCGGTCCACGGTGAGCGTCTCCTTTCGGGGGATGCTGGCGCCGAAATCGGTGGGCAGGTACCAGCGGCAGCCCCAGTGCCGCAGCAGTTCCACCGCGGCGTAGTAGTGGGACTCGTCGTTGCTGCCGGCCAGGTAGACCCGCTCCCCCCGGCGCAGCGCCACGATGGCGTCCCCGCGCAGGACGGGGTCGGGCTTCTGCAGCGCCGCCAGGCGCGGTCCCAGGGAGAGATCGGCCTCGAGGGCGGCCCGGCCTACCAGCAGCAGGGGGGTGGGTTCAGCCAGGGCCTGCCGGAGCTGGGCGGGGTCCTCGACGAGGGGCAGCCGCGCCCCGCTCATCTCCTCGATGTAGCGCACGAGGTCCTCGGCGGCGCGCCGTTCCCACTCCCCCGCCTCGGGGTGCACGCCGACGCGGGCCCGGCCGTTTCCCTCCTCGACCACGACGAGGGGGTCGGCCGCCAGGGCCGGGGCGAGCCACAGCAGGCACAGGGCCGGTGCGTATCGCATTCCATCTCCTCCTCAAAAGGCCCCCGCCGCGGCGCCGCCCGGCGTTGATCCTCCGGCGGGCAAGGGCTATCCTAGCGCCGCCCTCTCGCCCCCCTCGACCGCCTTCCCGATGACGCAATCACCGACGCTCACCGCTCCATCGGCCTGCCACGTCATGGCCAAGCCTTCGGGCTCGGTCTGCAACATCGACTGCTCGTACTGCTTCTACCTCGAGAAAGAGAAGCTCTACCCCGACGCCGGCCGCAACTGGCGCATGAGCGACGAGGTGATGGAGCTGTACGTGAAGCAGTACATCGAGGCCCAGGACGTGCCGGCCGTGAACTTCGCCTGGCAGGGCGGCGAGCCGACGCTGCTGGGGGTCGACTTCTTCCGCCGCGCCGTGGAACTGCAGAAGCGCTACGCCGGCGGCAAGGAGGTGACCAACGCCTTCCAGACCAACGGCATCCTCCTCGACGACGAGTGGGGCGAGTTCCTGGCGCGCGAGAAATTCCTCGTGGGCCTCTCCATCGACGGGCCGCGGGAGCTCCACGACCGCTACCGCGTCGACAAGGGGCAGAAGCCGACCTTCGACCGCGTCATCGCCGGCCTGGAGGTGCTCAAGAAACACGGCGCCGAGTTCAACACCCTCACGGTCCTGCAGAACCACAACGCCGACCACCCCCTCGAGGTCTACCGCTTCCTCAAGGAGATCGGCTCCGGGTTCATGCAGTTCATCCCCATCGTCGAGCGCCTCACCGGCGACCCGGACGAGACCGGCCTGGAGCTGGTGGCGCCGGAGTTCGAGGGCCGCGCGGCGGTCACCCGCTGGTCGGTGGGGCCGGCCCAGTACGGCCGCTTCCTGTGCGCCGTCTTCGACGAGTGGGTGCGCCGCGACGTGGGCCGCTTCTTCGTGCAGATCTTCGACGTCTCCCTCGGCAGCTGGCTGGGGCAGGACGCCTCCCTGTGCATCTTCGCCGAGACCTGCGGCAACGCCCTCGTCATCGAGCACAACGGCGACCTCTACTCCTGCGACCACTTCGTCTACCCCGAGTACAACCTCGGCAACGTGCGCGAGCAGACGATCCGCGACATGGTCGCCAGCCCCGAGCAGCGCCGCTTCGGGCAGGACAAGGCCGACGGCCTGCCGCGCTACTGCCTCGAGTGCGACTACCGCTTCGCCTGCAACGGCGGCTGCCCCAAGCAGCGCTTCGAGCGCACCCCCCACGGCGAGGGCGGGCTCAACTACCTGTGCCGCGGCTACAAGATCTACTTCGGCCACGTCGACCCGTACATGCGGGTCATGGCCGACCTTGTGCGCCGCGGACAGCCGGCGGCGGGAATCATGGAGTGGGTACGTCAGCGGGACTCGGCGCGGGCGGCGCCGGCACCGCCGAAGCGCAACGATCCGTGTCCGTGTGGGAGCGGACGCAAGTACAAGCGCTGCTGCGGCAACGCCGCGGCCGCATAACCAGGACGGGAGCAGGATGATCGACGTCGAGCTGAAGGCGGACGAGGGCCGGGTCGCGGTGAACGTCGACGGAGGGCTTTTCGTCGAGTACGTGTACGGCCACTTCATCTGCCGGCCGTGCTTCTACCCCGTGCTCACGCCCACGGGACAGGCCCTCACGCGGGCCTACCCCTTCGCCGACGTGGAGGGGGAGAACCAGGACCACTACCACCACCGCAGCATCTACACCGCCCACGGCCTGGTGAACGGCCACAACCTCTGGGACGAGGGCGTCCGCGGCCCCGGCCACGGCTCCATGCTGCAGCGGGGGGAGCCGCGGGTGAGCGCCTCCGGGGGCGAGGCCGCCATCGACGGCCTCGTCGACTGGTTCGGGCCGGGCGGTCAGCGCCTGCTGGAGGAGGAGCGCGGCTTCCGCATCGCCGCCGAGGGGCCGCTGCGCATCCTCGACCAGCGTAGCGTCCTGCGCGCCCGCCACGGCGACGTCACCTTCGGCGACACCAAGGAGGGCGGCCTGTTCTCGATCCGCGTGCCCACCTCGATGGACGCCAAGGACCGGGGGCGCATCGAGAACTCGGAGGGAGACGTCTTCGACAGCGGCCAGGGCGAGGAGACGACCTGGGGAAAGCGCGCCGCCTGGGTCGACTACTCGGGCCCGCTGGCCGACGGCTCCCAGTGGGGCCACACCGTGGCCGACCACCGCTCCAACCCCTGGCACCCCACCTACTGGCACGTGCGCGGGTACGGCCTGTTCACGGCCAACCCCTTCGGCCTGCACGACTTCCTGAAGGACGAGAGCGCCGACGGCAGCTGGACGATCCCCGGCGGCTCCGAGGCGGTCATGCGCTTCCGGCTGATCGTGCACCCGGGGCGGGGGCCCGACGGCCGGGTGATGGAGTTGGTGGAGGAGTTCCAGGCGGACTGAGCCGCCCGCCTTCCCTCAGGTCAGGCCCACCACCTCGCCGTCGGCGTCGAGGTCGAGGTTCATGAAGGCCGGCTTCGACGGCAGCCCCGGCATGCGGCGGATCTCGCCGCACAGGGGCACCAGGAAGCCGGCTCCCGCCGAGAGCACCACGTCCCGCACCGGCAGCATGAAACCGGAGGGCACGCCCCGCAGCTCCGGGTCGTGCGACAGCGACAGGTGGGTCTTGGCCATGTTCACCGGCAGCGACCCGAAGCCGAGGTCCTCGTAGCGCTCGATGGTGCTCTCCGCCTCCGGAGACAGATCGACTCCGCCGGCGCCGTAGATGAGCGCCGCCACGGTCTCGATCTTGTCGCGCAGGGGCGTCTCCTCGCCGTAGAGGAAGTCGAAGCTCGACCCCGACCGGCAGACATCGACCACGGCTTGCGCCAGCTCCGCCCCTCCGGCCCCGCCGCGGGCCCAGACGTCGCAGACGGCGGCCTCCGCGGCCCCCAGGCCGGGGGCGGCCTCCAGGACCCGGTCGACCTCGGCGTCGGTGTCCCCGGAGAAACGGTTGAGGGCGACCACGGCCGGCACCCCGAACTCGCCCACGATGCGGATGTTGGCCGCCAGGTTGTCCAGCCCTTTCTCCAGCCACGCCAGCTCCTCGTCGGCGCCGGACCGCCGCTTCTCGGGAGCGCCGCCGTGGGACTTGAGGGCCCGCACCGTGGCCACGACGACGGCGCAGTCCGGCCGCAGACCGGAGTAGCGGCACTTGACGTGGCAGAGCTTCTCGAAGCCGCAGTCGGCGCCGAAGCCGCTCTCGGTGACGAGGTACCCCTCCCCCATCAGGCCGAGGGCGATCTCGTCGGCGACGATGGAGCTGTTGCCGTGGGCGATGTTGGCGAAGGGCCCGGCGTGGACCAGGACCGGCGTGTTCTCCAGGCTCTGCAGCAGGTTGGGCATCAGGGCGTCCTTGAGCAGGACCGCCATCGCCCCGGCCGCGCCCAGGTCCTCGGCGGTCACCGGCCGCCCGGCGCGGTCGAAGGCGGCGACCACCCGCCCCAGGCGGGCGCGCAGGTCCCCCAGGTCCCTAGCCAGCGCCAGGATCGCCATCACCTCGGAGGCGGCGGTGATGTCGAAGCCGGTGCGGCGGCGCACCCCCTCGCCGCCCTCGCCGACGACGATCTCGCGCAGGGCGCGGTCCCCGAGGTCGACGACCCGTTTCCAAGCGACCCGCTCCGGGTCGATGTCGAGCCGCTTCAGGCCGCGGCGGCGCAGGCGCCTGCCGCTCAGCCGCTCCTCGTGGTAGAGGCGCGAGTCGACCGCCGCGGAGAGCAGGTTGTGGGCCGCGGTGACGGCGTGGATGTCGCCGGTCAGGTGCAGGTTCATCTCGTCCATGGGGATGACCTGGGCGCGGCCGCCGCCGGCGGCTCCCCCCTTGATGCCGAAGGTCGGCCCCATGGAAGGCTGGCGGATCGTGGCGATCGAGGTATGGCCGAGGGCGTTGAGGGCCTGGCTGAGGCCGATGGTCGTCGTCGTCTTGCCCTCGCCGTAGCGGGTGGGGGTCATGGCGGTGACGACGACGTATTTCGCCTGCCCGCCGCGGTTCCCCCGGTCGGCGGCATCGAGGTGGATCTTGGCCTTGTAGCGGCCGTACAGGTCGATGTCGCCGTCCGACAGCCCCAGCTTCGAGGCGATGCCGGCGGCCGGCTCGGGGGTCGCCGCACGGGCGATGTCGAGATCGCTCACAATGGCCTCCCTGGCAGGCCCGGCGAATATCGCTCGCCCTCCGGAGGCCCGGCAAATCGCCCCGGCTCCCGGCGGCTCCGGTGCGCCCGGCGGCCCGCTTCCCTTTCTTACACACGGAATCATTCGCCGAGGTCGGCCCCCTTCACCCATCGGGATCTGCGCATGAAAGCTACCAGGGACCTCATCATCGGCGCCTTCGCCACGGCCCTCCTGGGCTTCGCCTTCGCCAGGATCGAGTTGGTCGAGGCGCTCCTGGGCATGGGGCGCTACTACCAGAAAACGGAGTTCGGCCCGGCTCTCGCCGCCGTGCCCGCCCTCGCCTTGGTGGTCCTCTGGTTCGCGGGGCAGCGCTGGCGGGAGGCCTCGCGGCTGACGCGCGAGCTGAATCGCACCCAGGGCCGCCTGCGCCAGGCGCGGGAGAAGGGCCGCTCCCTGGAGGACCAGCTCGGCGGGACCAGCCGGATGGCCGCCATGGGCGCCCTCACCGGGGGGCTCGCCCACGAGTTCAACAACGTGCTGCAGCCGATCATCACCCTGGCCCAGCTCAACCTCGACCAGAACGATTCGCCGGAGGAGCGCCGAATGCGGGTCCGGCATATCCTGAAGGCCGCCGAGCACGGCACCCAGATCGTCCGGGGCACCCTCGCCTTTCCCGCCGGCGGCACCCTGGAGACCGAGGAGTTGACCGCGGCCCGGGAGCTGGAGGAGATCGCCGACCAGGCCCGGGAGACCTACCGGGGCCGCCTCCAGGTGGAGGTCCGCATCGCCGAGGAGGCCGGCACCATCCGCGTCAACCCGAGCGAGTTCAGACAGGTCGTGACCAACCTCCTCAAGAACGCGGCCGAGGCGATGCGGGAGGGCGCCGTCGTCATCGGCCTCGACGCCGTCGACCTCGACGCCCGGGGCGCCGGCTCCCGCGGTCTGACGGCCGGCCCCTATCTGCGCGTCACCGTGACCGACGATGGGCCCGGAATGGCCCCCGACGCGGTGGCGAAGGTCTTCGAGCCCTTCTACACCACCAAGGAGGCCGGGAAGGGCACGGGCCTGGGCCTGGCGGTGGTGGACAGCCTGGTCCGGGGATGGAACGGCAGGATCTCGGTGCAGTCCTCCCCCGGCGAGGGAGCGTCCTTCGAGATCCTGATCCCCAGATCGGAAGGGGAGGACTGAGCCATGGCCAAGGTGCTGATCGCCGAGCACGACGAGAGGGTGCTCGACGCCCTGGCCACGCTGCTGCGGAGCGCCGGCCACGAGGTCTTCGAGGCCGGTCGCTGCGAAGACGCCCTGGAGACCGTCGCCTCCGAGAGTCCCGATATCCTCCTCACCGACGTGAACATGCCGGGGATGACCGGCGTCCAGATGATCAAGAGGCTGCGCAAGAGCCACCCCACCATCGGCATCATCGCCATGTCCGGCGGCGGCATGCACCAGAACCCGGAGCTGGCCACGACCCTGGCCAGTATCGCCGGCGCCGACCGGGCGCTGGAAAAGCCCTTCAAGAACGAGATCCTGCTCTCGAACGTGCACTCCCTGCTGGCCACGGCCCGGAGGCCCCGCGCCGGCCGCAGGTAGACGAGACCCGGGCGACCGGGTGGGGCCCATGGGCGGGGAGAGAGTCGTGAGTCCATCGGAGAATCAGTACGACGCCATCGCCGGGGCCTACCAGGACTCGAAGCGGTTGCCATTTCGCAGATATGTGGAGGCCTACTCCCTGTTCGAGATCCTCGGAGACCTTCGAGGCACGAGAGTCGTGGACCTGGCCTGCGGCGACGGGTTCTACACTCGCCGGATCAAGAGCGCCGGGGCCCTCGAGGTCATCGGCGTCGATCTCTCGGCGGAGATGGTCAGGCTCGCCGAAGAGGAGGAGCGCGCCCGCCCCCTCGGGTGCAGGTACCTCCACCGGGATGCGGCGGCGGTGGAGCTGCCCGAACGGGTCGACCTGGTCGTGGCCGTCTATCTCCTCAACTACGCCAGGACGAGGGAGGAGCTGCTCCGCTTCGTCGAGACGGCTCACGCCTTGCTTCGGCCCGGAGGACGCCTCGTCGGGTTCAACGACAACGTGCGGAACGTGCCCAGGGGCCGGCTCTCCCTGGCCCGGTACGGGTTGGAGAAGGAGTGCGCCGAATCACCCCGGGAAGGGGACGTGATCCACTACAGGATCACCAATGAAGATGGAGAGCGGTTCGAGTTCCGGAACTACTACCTGGAGCCGGAGACCTATGAGCGCTCCTTCCGGGAGGCCGGATTTTCCGGGTTTCGTTGGGCCGGTCCCTACCTGCACCCCTCTCAGCGCCACGATCCCTTCTGGGAGGACTTCATGTCCAGTCCCCCGGTCATCGGCTTCCGCGCGGACAGGCCGTGAGCGCCGGCCGCCGCGCTGCGGCTCCCACCCGAAAACCTGCAAGAAGGAGGATCCCATGAGACTTCAGATGCCCGGCCTTCACCGCCGTACCCGGAGGTTGCCTCTGCTCATTCCCCTGGCCCTGCTCTTCCTGGCCTGCGGCGGCGACGACGCCCCGACCGAGCCGGAGCCCGCCCCGCCGGATGCCGAGGCGGCCGCCCGGGCGCAGGCGCAGGCGCTCTTCACCAGCCTCGAGCCGGTGGTGGCCAAGGCTCTGGAGCTGATGCTCACCGGGGGCGGCACGATCGACGGCGAGCAGGGGACCCTGGCCGTGGCCGGCAGCACGATGACCCTGGAGTCGTTCTCGGCCGACGGCCAGCTCGTCCTCGACGGCGAGCTGGTCCTCGACCTTCTCGTCCAGCCCGTCACCTTGAAGGGAGACCTGCAGGCCAGCGGGATCGAGGGCCGGGAAGGTCCGGTGCCCGTCAAGGTGGACGTCACCATCGACATTTCCACCGACCCGCGGACCTACGGAGGTACCGTCACCATCGGCGAGGACGTGTACGACCTCGACGAGCTGTTCGCCGAGGAATAGGGAAGCTGCCAGGGGGCGGCCCGGCTCCTCCGAGCCGGCGCCGCCGCCGGAGGGGATGGCGGTGATGTTGCCCTCCATTTCGACCGGGGGTACCTTCACCCGCTCCATACCCCGGCGGTCGAGCGCACCTCAGGTGACGCCCGTCGACGACCTCCGGACCTCCGGCGACAAGGCCGCCGACCGGCCTCCAGCAGACCGGGGATGAGACCTCCGCTACCGTGCCCCCACCGCTGAACTCCCAGGGCCTTCCCCTACGGCTCGTCGACCACCCCGGGCCCCGGGGGATCTGCCGCGCCCGGCGGAGCCCCGGGGAGGTCCTGGCCGACGGGGCCCTGGCCTTCGGCTCCCGCCCCTTCTCCGACACCTCCGTCACCGTCCCCGACGACGCCGGTCCCGAGGCGGCGCTGGCGGCCCGGCTGTGCGAACGGGCGGCGCGCTTGGTCTCCCGGCGCTTCGAGGGCGACACCCACCTGGCCGGGCTGGCCTCGGGTCTGGCCGGCACCGAGTGGCCGCTGGCCTTGTGCCGGGGCCACGAGCGCCTCCTCGACTTCGACGGCCGGCGCCTGTGGCTGGCGGCCGACGCCATGGCCGCCCTCGGCATCGGACTCGAGGCCAAGGACGATCTCAGCGCCGAGGTGCCCGAGCGCCTGCGCGGCTTCGAGCTCCTCCTCGCCCTCGGGCTCTTCGCCCAGCTCGACATCGTCCGCGGCGCCTCCCTGCGCCGGTCCCTGCGCTGGGTCGTCGACCTCTACCGCCGCCTGGGACGGCCGGACCAGGCCGTGCTCCTGGCCCTGCTCGAAGGCTCCGGAGAGCTCGACGCCGGCAACCTGTTCTCCTCCTTCCTGCGCCGGGGGAGCCGCGAGGAGACCATCGGCCGCGACCGCTGGATCACCTGGCTCCTCGGCCAGGACCGCCTCGACCTGCCCTACGACCGCCGGGCGGCGGGGGAGATCCTCGACAGCGACGCCGACGTGGACGACAAGCGCCTGCTCCTCTACGGGGTGCTGCGCGACTACGACCGCGACCTGGAGGCGGAGAACATCCGCCGCCTCTCCCGCGAGATCCGGACCGCCGGACAGGAGCTGGTCTTCGGCCGCATGAGCCGCGCCTTCCACAACCAAGGGGCGCTCTTCGCCGATGCCGTGCGCCTCACCCCGACGCCGGCCTGGAAGCCTCTGGCCGAAGAGGCCTGGGAGGCCGCCGCCGGAGCCGCGGCGATGCAGTCTCCGGCCCTGGAGCTGCGCCTGCTGCTGGAGGCGGGCCAGCCGGTCTCCCTGATCCAGATGGAGGGCGCCTGCGAACGCTACGAGGAGGCCTCCCTCGACGCCCAGCGCGACGACCTGATGCGGGGACTGCACCGGGCCCGGGCCTTGGTGGAGGACCACGGCGACGAGCTGGCCGGCCCCCGGCAGACGGCCCTCGACGTCGATTCGGTGAGCCGCCTCGTCCGCCGGCGCCTCGGACTCGTGGAGCGCGTGCGCGAGGAGCTGCTGCGCTCCCCCTCCACCAACGCCGCCTACGTCGTCATCAGCCAGCGCCCCTCCCCCACCGGTTCCCACCTGCTGGTGAAGATCAACGAGTTCGAGGAGCCCTACCTGGGCAAGGCCGACAACCTGACGAAGCTGGCGCGCCTGGCCGGCGACCGCCTCTACTCCAGCCCCGACTACCGCTGGCTCGAGGTCGCCGACCACTGGATCGAGGCGATCCCCCTGTTCATCAAGGAGGAGGTCCTGGTCGACGACGACGGCGTCGAGTCGACGCGCACGGTCATCGACATCGACGGCATGGAGGAGTCCTTCCGCGAGGAGATGGCCGACCACTGGGCCGCGAACCTGCGCGACGTGGCCGACTCGGAGTACGTCTCCGCGGCCCGTTGGCTCCTGTGCCGGGAGGCCGGTCAGGACCGGGACGAGGCCGCCGCCCTCGACTGGGCGCGCTCCGCCCCCGGCGACCCCTCCGCCGACATCGCCTGCGCCGCGGCCCTCGTATCCCGCCTCGCCGCAGAGAACGCCGGCGATCTGCGGCGCCGCATCGAGGCCGAGGAGGAGGAGCCCTTCGAGGCCCTGTGGTCCCTGTTGTCGGCCTGGCGCTCCGAGCCCGCCTCGAGTCTCGCCGGGACCTTGGCCCGGGCCCGTGAAGAGCCGTGGTCCACCCTCGTCGATCCGGAAGCCGAGGTCGGCGAGTCCCGCGCCCGGTCCTTCCGCCGCAGGGCCCTCGAGCCCCGCCGGCCCCTGCCGGTGCTGCACGTGCTCACCACCCAGTCGGCGGGCATGACCGACGGCTACATCCGCACCTGGCTCGAGGAGTCGATGGCCCTGCGCAACGTCGCCGCCGCCCGCGGGCTGGAGGCCGAGGTCGACGAGCGGCGGGCGTTCTACCGCCGGCGGCTGAGCGCCCTCGGCGAGCGGGTGGTCCGCGAGCTGGGCATCTGGGTCGAGGTGGAGGAAGCCGCCGCCGAGGAGGATCTCGACGAAGGCGCCGCCGTGTCGCGCGTCGTCGGCGGCAACCGCTCGGTCCAGGAGGAGGTCGCCGTCCTCGGCGCTCTCATCGAGCTGGCCGAGGAACGCGGCGGCGAGCGGGAGCCCGGCGACGTGGCCGACCCGGCGGAGGTGGCCAGGCTCTGCGAGTCGGGTGACCGGGACCTGGTCCGCCAGGCCCTGGAGCGGGTGGCGGCGCGCAACGGCCGCCAGCTCGAGGAGGAGGTCGAGGCCCTGAGGTCCGCCGAGCCCGCCCTGTCCCGGCAGGACGCCCTGGTGCGGGTCGTGGAGGGCGACGAGGACTACCGCCAGGACCTGGAGAGCTTCACCCGCTTCCTGGCCCGCCGCCGCCTGGTGGACGACTGGTCCCGCCAGGCGGGCGTCGACGGCGACGACCGGCGGCGCACCTACCTGCGCCGGTTCTCGCGGCTGGCCGGGACGACGGCCCGCAAGCAGGTGCTGCTGCGCCACGGTCTCGCCCACCTGACCCTCGACCCGGCCTACCGCTGGGCCGCCGCCGGGGGCGACAAGCGCTACCACCTGCTCTACACGCCGAGCCGCGTCGACCTCGGGCACCGGGAGCGGGAGTCGGTGGAGACCTGGTCCCAGTGGGTCGGCGGCGCCGACCGCGCCGCGGCGCGCGCCGGCAGAGAGATCTACGGGCTGATCAACAAGTCCGTGCGCAGCTACGACAGCCTGGCCGAGCCGGAGATCCTCAAGACCGGCGAGAACGCCAGCATGGCCTCGCACTTCGCCTTCTCCAACGCCCTGTCGCTGATGGTCTCGGCCAGCGGCCACGGCGACATCGAGGAGATGGGCGACCAGATGAGCCGCCGCGGCGACCGCGTCATCCATCCGGCGGGCGAGGGCTACGGCGGCTACTGCGTGCCCAAGGACGGCCTCTTCCTCGAGTTCGTCCTCACCCTCGGCCGCGCCGAGAAGCTGCGCCAGCTCGGCGTTCCCGCCGAGCACCACGACGGGGTGGCCGGCGCCGCGGCAAGGCTCCTCGGCCGCCGCGGCGAGTTCGCCACGCGCTTCGAGTGGGAGGCCTGGGCCGCCGGCGCCCTGGGCGGCGTCGACGGCCTCGGCGGGCTGTTCGCCGTCCGCGAGGGAGAGGGGGGGCCGGTTCCGGTCTTCCAGATCACCCGCCTGGCCGAGGTCCTGGAAGGGCTGGGAGAGCCGGAGCTGCACGACGCCGAACGCGCCACCACGGCGCGGGTGGCGCGCTGGGGCGTGCACAAGATGGTCGCCGGCGCCGAGCACGTGAACCGCTTCATGCCCTTCTACAAGGTCTGGCTGACCCGGCGGGCCCTGGCCGACGCCGCCCGCCGCCACCCCGCCGCGGCGGCCGCCCCGGTGGTGGTGCTCACGGCGGAGTACAAGCCCGACACCCAGGACGGGCGGTTCGCCGCCGGCATGCGCAAGTTCGAGATCCTGTGCGGCACGGCGGACCACCTGCTCTACGCCCTCGACGCGGAGGGCCAGACCCTGGCGGGCCTGCTGTCCGATGGCTTCGACGGCGTCGACCGCCGCGGGCGCGCGGATCGGGCCGCTGCCGCCCTCGGCCTCGACCCCGGCGATCCGTCGACGCCGGGAACCCTGCGCGAGCTCTTCCCCGAGCCGCCCCGGCCGGCCGAGATCCGCGTCGTCTCCCCCACCGGCCTCTCGACCCAGGACCTGCTCGGCTACACCAGCGACACCAGCCTGGAGGCGGTCGCCGAGGGAGCCCATCAGGAGCTGACCGCCGCCGGCTTCAGCGGCGCCGAGATCGAGGCCAGCCTGGCCACCTACGGGCCGCACCTGGAGCGCTGGGCCTCGGCGGCCGACATCGACGCCGGCCTCCGCGCCGACCTGTCGCGGCGGCTCTCCGGACGGCTGCACGCCCTGGCCCTGCAGGTCCTCGGTCCCGAGCGCTCCTACGAGCACGCCCTGCAGGGCGCCGACGTCCTCGACACCGGCATTCCGCACGCGGCCCTGCTGCGGCTTCTCGAGGATCCGGCGGCGGTCTGCCGCCTGATGCTGGAGGGCCGCCCCGACAGCGCCCTGGTCATCGTCGACGGCGCCTCCGGGGCCCGCCGGCGCGCTCTGAACCGTCTCGACGTCATGCTCTGGTTCGCCGCCGGAGAGCGCTACGGCCGCGAGCCGGTCTACGCCGGCATCGGCCTGGGGAACCGCACCGTCGAGGGCTGGCGCCAGGCGATGCGCCGGCAACGGCGCCGCGCCCGGCGACTGGGCGAGGCCCTGCGCGCCTCCGACGCCGGCGCCGCCGCCGCCGAGTACGCGCAGATCCTGGCCGAGGTGCGCCTCGGCCAGGAGGCGGAGCTGCAGCTGGCCGAGGTCGACAAGCTGCGCCGCTTCCAACGCCTGCGCCGGCGCGACGAACTGGTGGCCCGGTCCCTCGCCCGCCTCGCCGGGGGGTTGCCCCTGGAGGAGCTCGGCTTCGCCGACTTCCTCGTCCTCGGCGGCGTCTTCCTCCTCGACGGGGCCCCTGCCGAGGAGATCGACGACTGGCGGCGCGGCCTGGGCCTCGGCCCGGGGGACCCGGACTCCCGGGAGCTGGAGAGCCTGCTCCTGCACCCGGCCCGGCCCCCGGAGCTGGGAGAGTTCCGCGAGGAGAAAGGTCTGGAGAGCTCGAACAAGGCGGCCGAGGACCGTCCCGTCGCCGCCCTCGAGGCGCGCAGCCAGTTGCGGGCCCGCATCCTCCGCGCCCGGGCCCTCCACGAGCGGCACCGCGGCGCCGAGTCCGTCGACGGCCGGCGCGCTTCCTTCGAAGAGGCCCGGGCCGCGGCCTTCGAGGTCCTGGGCGACGGCCGCGGGACCGTCACCGACGCGGCCTTCGGCGCCTTCATCGCCCACGCCCGCACCGCCCTCTCCGCCCTCGTGACCGGGCAGTACGACGAGGGACAGGCCGACGAGGCCCAGCGCTTCCACGACAACCTTGCACAGCTCTTCCTCGGCCACGAGATCGACCCGGAGGACTGGCGCCGGATCGCCGGCGGCTACGAGGACGTGGGCGACTTCGGACGCCTGGCGCAGGCCGTGGTCGAGCGCGAGGAGGCCGGCGCCGCCGGTCACGGCCTGCGCCAGGTGGCGGCCGGAGCCGAGCTGTTCTACATCCTCCTGGCGGTGGAGACGACCCTGCCCTACACCCGGGAAGGGGCTCCCGCCGACCCCGAGGGACTCTGGCGCGCCCTGGCCGACTTCTTCGCCGAGACCGTAGACGACCACTTCTACGAGTACCGGCCCTGGGTCTACTCCCGGGGGGTCGGTTTCTCCTCGTACTCGGGCGACTCCCTCTACGAGCTGGCCGTCGAGCACCACCAGTGGCTGGGGCGCTACCTGCGCCAAGTCGTGACCCGTCACACCGAGCTGGCCGGCCGGACCTCGGAGGACCAGGACCTGCTTCTGGGCCGCCATGAGGGCGATGCCGCCGTCGACCCCATCGGCGTCACCGCCGCCTCCGGGCCGGAGCGGCGCTGGCGGGCCTACGGACAGCTGCGCGAGCTCGCCTTCATGCGCAACGACGGCTTCCCCATCCCCCCCGTGTTCTCCGAGTTCGATCCCGGCCTGATCGACGCCGACCGGCGAGTCAACCACCTGATCGCCCTGCCCGTGGGCCGCACCCACTACTCGCGGGCCCTGGTCGAGGGGCCGACCCTGTCCCGGGAGCTGACCGCCGCCGGACGGCCCGGGACCAACCTGATCATCAGCCGCGGCGTCGACTTGGTGGACGATCCGCAGGCCGGCCGGCCCGTCGTGCAGATCCGTTCCGGCCACCTCTACGTCTCGCGGGAGGAGTACGCGGCGGCCCTTGTCCGCCATCGCGGCCTCGACGCCGAGGAGGCCCGCGAGCAGGCCGGGCGCGAGGGCACCCCGAAGGGGATCCGGCTGGCCGTGCGCTTCACGCGCCCCCTGACGGCGGCCGTCGTCTACCCCTTCCACGGGGACCCCCGGTACCACGAGGGACGCCTGGAGGACTGCGGACTGCCCTACTCGGTGCAGTCCCTGTTCCACACCTGGACCACCTACGACAAGGCGAAGTACCCCGACATCTTCGACGCCGCCTCCGGCGTCGACGTGCCCCACGAGATCGACTGGCTCGCCGCCGACACCCGGCGCGCGCCCTCCGAGAGCGCCGCCAGGAACTGGATCGAGAACGGCCTGGACGGGTCGGACTACCCGGGGCTGCGGGAGTTCGCCCGCCGCCATCGCCTGGTGATGATCAAGGACGCCGCCGAGTCCGGGGGCCGGAACGCCCGGGCCTTCGTCCTTCGCCGGCTCGCGGCCGCCGCCGTCGACGAGGCGGAGCTGGAACGCGCCGTCGACTTCGTCCACCAGATCAGCCTGCGCCACAACGTCGCCATCCAGGAGGTGATCCTGTCCTCGCCGGAGGCCTGGGCCACCGACGACTTCATCGACTCCTTCGTGCGCCGCCAGGTCGTCGAGTGGGGCTCCGCCGTCGAGCGCCGGCGCCGGCCGCGCTCGCCGATCTACGGATCGCACCGGGTGATCGTCTCATCCGACGATCCGGCCGCCGACCTCCCCCTCGAGGAGCGCTGGCACCTGTCCCACTGGATCACCCTCAACAGCAAGCAGCTGATCACCAATGTCGGCCGCGGCGGCAGCCTCGAGCGCTTCCTCCCCGAGATCGTCCAGCCCGCCTGCCGGCAGGCCCTCTTCGACGGCCTGGCCGCCGCCGCCCGCGGGGTCATGGAGGCCCTGAGCGCCTATGCCGGGCGCGGCGCCGAGGCCTACCGCCGCGACAGCGGCCGGCCGGTGGGCCGCGACCTGACCGGACTGTCGTACGGAACGCCGCGCTACATGATGCTCGACTTCCTGGTGACGCCGCGCTTCGCCGAGGAGGGAGACCTTGTCGAGGTAACCCGCGAGCCGGGCCTCGAGCCGGTCTTCATCCTCCAGCACGGGGACCACCGCTTCCCGGGCACCCTGTCGGGCTGGCGCGTCGTCCTGATCGAGCCCAACATCGGAGTCGGCCTGTGGGACCGCGTGGCCCTGCGCGAGGAGGCCCACGAGCGCGCCGCCAGCGAGGCGGACCAGCGGCCCTTCGACTGGGACCGGGTCGGCGAGAACGCCCGCGTCGTGCTGCGCGACCTCAGCCGCGCCGGCGAGGACTACCTGAAAGCCCTCGAAGGGCAGCGGTGAGCGGCGACGACCGGCACCTCGAGGTCGCCTGGACGCGGGCCTGCGACGGCCTCGGCATCGGCCGCGGGACCCCCCTGGCGGCGAGCGAGGCCAGCGTCCTGCTCAAGTATCTCATCTCCGAACGCGCCTCGGTCCCGGATGGCCCGGACTGCTGTGCCCGCGACCGCTGCCGCCGCGCCTGGGTGGAATGGATGGCCGCCGGCGCCGAGGACCTCGACCGGGCCCTGAGACCGGGGGCCGCGCCGGCCGTGCGCGGCGTGCTCGAAAAGGACGCGGAGTACACCGGCCGCATCATCGACCTGGCCGTGGCCGACCTCGTGAGCGAGCCCATGGCTCCCGAGGTCTGCATCGAGACGGTGCCCTTGGGCGGTCTTCCCCCCGGGGGGCGCTGGAACCACGCCGTGATCTTCGCCGCCGCCCCCCTGATCACCCACGAGATCTACCCCCTGGCCGCCGACGCCTGCGTCCATGACGCCCGCGCCGGGGGGCCTTTCTACCGCGTCCTCGGCGTCCACGGGGACTGGCTGTCCAACGGCCGGGCCCGCCGCGTCCTGTGGTTGGATGCCGAGCGCGACCGGTTCTGCGAGGCGCCCCTTTCCGAGCCGGTCCACCTGCACTCGGCGCAGCTCCTCGCCCTGGGTCCGCAACAGACACGGTGTCACCTGATCTGGGCCCGGCGCCTGACCTGCCCCCTGGTCAACCCGGGACCGCCTTCGGCCACGGCCGACGACAAGCACGGCCTCTCCCGGCGGTGGGCCGACGCCGGTCTCGAGGTGCCCGCGGGAGTCCTGGTGGCCCCGGGCCACCGCCTCGCCGCCCGCGACTTCCTGCACCGCACCGGGGAGATCGTGGTCAAGCCCAACGACGGCACCGAGGGGCAGAGGGTGCGCTACCTCTCCGCCTCCGCCCCGGAGGCCGAGGACCTCCTGGACGCGCAGCTCAGCGCCTGCTGGGAGTGGGGTCCGGCGCGCCTGGAAGAGCGCCGGGACGGAATCGTCTGGCGCGATCCGGAGACCGGCAGCTGCCACAGCCTCGCCATCCGCCTGCACGTGGCCGCCGGCGCCGCGGGGCTGCGGGCCGAGTCCGGATACGCCCTGGTGGGAGCCGGCGTCGACACCCCCGCCACCCGCGGGGCCGGGGGCCGCATGCGCCCCCTGCAGAGCGTCACTTCCTCGCTGGCCCTGCGCGCCAGCGGCGCTGGCGCCGCCTTCACCGGCGCCGACCTGGAGCGGACGAGACAGCTGGCGGAGGCGGCCGCCGGCATCGTCGGCGGCATCGGCCTCAGCGGCGTCGACCTGGTCCTCGACGCCACCCCGGCGGGAGAGGTGGTGCCGGTGCTGCTCGAGCTCAACCCCCGCCCCGCCGGCCTGGCCCACGCCCGCTTCCTCCCCGGCTCGGGCGAGGGACGGGTCGAAGCGGGTGTCTCCCTGGACGTGTGGGCCGGCCTGGCCGCGCTCTGCCGGAAGACCGCCGCCGAGTGAGCATGGAGGCCCTGACCAGCCGGCTGGCGGAGGCCTCCCCCGACGAGGTCCGGGACCTCGTGGCGGCGGCGGTGGCCCGGGCCCGCGAAGGCCATTCCTCCCGGTCCGAACGCCGCGCCTTCCTGCGCGGCCTGGTCCTCTCCCCCGGGCTGGCCCGTTCGCTGCAGACGGGTTCGGCCATCGATACCCTGCGCGGATCCCTGTCCTCCGGGGAGTGGGGGCAGCTGTTCGGCCCGGCCGTGGAGGAGGAGCTTCCCGGGCTTCTCGTGGCCGTGGTGGACGGCCGGATCGACGTGGACCACGAGGACATCCTCTCCCTGGCCGCGGAGAACGGCGCGGCGCTGGCCGCCTCGGTCGGGGAGTTGTCGGCCTACGTCGGCGGTCTCGAGGGCAGCCGGCGCCGGTTGCGGGGCATGCGCGCGGCCGTCATCCTCGCCTCCCTCTTCCAGCGGCTGCGGGACGGCGCGGCCTGGGGGCGGCGGCCGATTCCCGCATGCGCCATCGACGGCCCGCGGATCTCGGCGCTGAAGGAGAAGAAGGCGGTCGCCGACCTTCCGGCCGCCTACGAGGTCCGGGTGAACGAGCTGCAGCGGGAGGACATGCGCCGGGCCCTCGAGGCGGTGGCCGGCCATTCCCCCGGGGCCGTATCGATGGCCGCCGCCGATAGCGAGACGTCTTTCGAGGTGCGCGCCCCTCTCCGCCTCGGCCTGTCGAGTGCCAACGCCTCGGACAACCACATCCGCAGCAAGGAGCAGGGCGGCAAAACCCTCAACGCCGGCATCGCCCTGCAGGCCGGCGACTCCGGGGAGATCGCCCCGCCGCTCTGCGTGAGGGCCCGGCCGCTGCCCGAGCCGCGCCTCGTGCTGCGCTCCCGCTCCGCCGATTTCCAGGCCGACTTCGAGATCGACCGCCGCGGAGACGCCGGCACCCAGAGCGAGCTGTTCTTCGCCTACCGCCGCGGCGGCGACGAGGCCCTGCGCATGGTCAAGCAGGGCCTGGTGCACACCGGGATCGTCGGTCCCGACTCCGACGACGTGGTCGGCGACCTGGCGCGCTTCTGCGGCGGCGGCGGCCTCGAGATCACCACCTCCTGCACCGTGCAGCAGGGGTCGGGCCTCGGCACCAGCAGCATCCTGGCGGCAGCGGTCCTCAAGGTCCTCTACCGCCTCGTGGGCCACCCCGCCGGCGGTGAGGCCGAGTATCCCGGTCTCTACGATCAGAGCGTGCTCCTCGAGCAGTCCATCGGCCTGAACTCGGGATGGCAGGACGCGCGCGGGGCCCGGGGAGGACCGAGCGCGGTGAAGGACTTCTTCGCGCCTCCCACCGACGGCCTGCCGGCGCCCGAGCTGACCTACGTCGACGTCGACGCCGAGTCGTTCCACCGCCGCGTGGTGCTCTTCGACACCGGCATCGCCCGCGCCGCCACCCGCGGCCTGAACGTGGTCATGGACGCCTACCTGTCCCGCCGGCGCGGGCGCTACGGGGCGATCCGCGAGTCGCTGTCGATCCACGACGAGATGGTCGAGGCCCTGGGCGCCGGCGACTACCGCGCCCTCGGGAGGCTGGCCAGCCGCTACTGGCAGCTGCGCTGCATCCTCGATCCGGAGGCCACCAGCCCCGCCCTTCAGCAGCTCTTCGAGCCGCCGGTCTCCGACCTCACCGAAGGGGGCACCCTCTCCGGCGCCGGGGGCGGCGGTTTCGGACTCCTCGTTGCCCGCGAGGGCGAAGAGGAGCGCCTCCACGCGTGTCTGAGAAAGCTGAAGGACCAGCGGGCCTATGCCCGGTCCGCCGTCGTCGCCTACCGCCTCGACGCCACCGGTCTGCAACTCACCGAAAGCCAACCACCGCCGCCGTAGCCAACACGGAGGAGACGGCATGCTGATGCAGGACTGCGCCGGTTTCGTCACCGGTGTCGCCAATCACCGGAGCATCGCCTGGGCCACCGCCCGGGCTCTCGACCGCGAGGGCGCCCGGCTGGCCCTCGGATACCTGGGAGAGCGCGAGCTGGAGAGCATCGAGCGCATCACCGGCCAGTTGCGGCAGCCGCCCCTGCTGGTGCAGTGCGACGTCACCGACGACGAGTCGGTGGCCTCCGCCTTCGAGGTCGTGGGCCGGGAGATGGGGTCCATCGACTGCCTGGTCCACGCCATCGCCTTCGCCCGCCGGGAGGATCTGGACGGCCGCTTCGCCGACACCAGCCGCAGCGGCTACGACCTGGCCCTCGGCGTCAGCGCCTACTCGCTGAACGTCCTGGTGCGCGGCGCCGAGCCGCTCATGAAGCCGGGGGCCGGCGTCGTCGCCCTCACCTACCTGGGCAGCGAGCGCGCGATCCCCCGGTACAATGTCATGGGCGTGGCCAAGGCCGCCCTGGAGTCGGGCATCCGCTACCTGGCCAGCGAGTTGGGGGAGAAGGGCATCCGCGTCAACGGGCTCTCGGCCGGACCGATCCGCACCCTGGCGGCGCGCGGCATCCGCGACTTCAACGCCATGCTCCGCGTCCACGCCGAGCGCGCCGCCCTCAAGCGCAACAACGAGGTCGACGAGATCGGCGACGCCGCCCTGTTCCTGTGCAGCCGGCTGAGCCGCGGGATGACCGGCGAGGTGATGTACGTCGACGCCGGCTACCGGATCATGGGCCTCTAGCCCGGCGGCGGCAGGTCGAGGCCGCGCAGCGCCTCCCGGGAGTGGCGGGCCGTGGTATCGTCCCCGCTCCGCGCCAGCGCCTCCAGATGGACGCGCAGGAAGGCCGCCTCCCTCGGCACGTCGACATCGTACCCGGGGGGCATGAGCGACAGCCGCAGCCCCCCGGGCAGGGCCGCCAGGGTCTGCTCCAGGACCCGGCCCGTCCCCCACTCGATCCCGTGGAAGACCGCCGGCGCCGCCGACGGCAGGGCATCGGCCCGCAGACCGATCAGGTAGTAGCCGCCGTCGACGCTGGGGCCGATCACCACGTCGGCCGTCCGCAGCCGGCGCAGGGCCTCGTCGATGGACGAGGGCGTCAGCGAGGGACTGTCCGAACCGAGGAGGACGACGCGCCCGCAGCCGGCGCCGACAGCCCGCCGGCAGAGGGTTTCCAGACGCTCTCCGAGGGAGCCTCCGGGCTGCCCCTCGAAGGTCAGTCCCTCGTACGCCCCAAGAAGTGCGCGCAGGGAAGACTCGCCCTCGGGCGGCTCCACGGCGACGATCTTGAGGCTCGCCGCGGAGGCCGCCAGGGCGGCGGCGCAGTCACGCAGGAATGCGGTGTAGAGCTCCGCCGCCTGGCCGGACGTCAGCGGCGGCTGCAGCCGGGTCTTCACCCTCCCGCCGCCGGGATCCCTGGCGAAGAGCACGGCACCGGTCAGGACGGCCCCTCCGGTTTGAAGAGCCGCGAGAGGGGCCGTATCTTCGATGGTTTGCGCACGCTACCCACCCCTTCAAAACTCAGAGGAAGCGGAAGAGATCCGATGGCAGAGGTACACATCATCCGGCACCGCCCCGGCGCCGTGTTCTGCGGCACCTGCGAGGTCGTGCAGATCGACGACGACAGCAAGATCACCCGCCTCGTGGAGCCCAGCGGCAACGTGGGCACCCAGTACCCGAACGAGGTCGGCTCCGAGTGGTTCGGCACGATCGAGAATCTGAGCGCCGGTCTGGCCCTGGGCAAGGCGCACTGGTCCGACGTGTACAAGACCGACGTTCTGTGGACGACGCCTTCCGCCTCCCGCGATGAGTGCGACGCCCGCAAGAACGACTTCAACGCCGTGTACGGCGCCATGCTGCAGGCCGTCACCGGGGGGCCGCTGCGCTCCAACCGGATGGCCCGCTTCACGCACCCGGAGGGCTTCCCCGACCCGGCAGCCCTCTTCGAGGTGCAGATCAAGGCCGCCGCGGGCGACGTCGAGATCGGCGGCGGCCGCCTCGACTTCGGGTCGTGGATCGACCATCAGCCGAGCGGCGCCTCGGTGATGCACCGCAAGGACGGCGAGACGATCACCACCCTCGGACCGGACGTGGCCGAGGAGATGACCTTCGTCCTCGAAGAGCAGTACGCCCGCCCCTTCGCCGAGGCCGGCGTCGACTTCCGCACGCAGACGGTGTGGATGGAGATCCTCGTGGCCGTCGACGACGAACCGGACCAGGCCTGGAGCCGCATCGAGGTCGTGCGCCGGGTCTTCGAGGACTACTTCGGCGATCACCGGCCCGCCGGGCTGATCTACCCGGTGTCGCGGATCCCCAACCTCGACGGTGTCGTCGAGCCGCAGCCCCGCGTCGTCAGCGGCGACGGCGTCGAGATCATCCGCTCCGGCCGCCTGGAGCATGGCTTCAGCACCTGGACCGCCATCCGCCACGGCGGCATCACCGAGGTCATGGTGAGCGCCGTGGGTGGTGACGACGCCGGCGAGATCCTCGACGGTGTTGACGCCCGCGTGAAGGAGGCCGGTGGCGCTGGCCTCAAGGCCGACGGGGTGTTCAACAACGCCTACATCGGCGCCGGCGCCGACACCCAGGCCAACCGGGACTCCCTGGCGGCCTTCAATCCTTCCTTCACCCGGTGGTACGAAGGCACGGTGCCCGCCGGGCGCACCGCCCAGTACGTCGGCGGCGTGCAGCAGTCCGGTTTCGCCTACGGCGTCTCCAACCGCTCGATCTTCGCCTGAGGGCAGGCGCCCGTTGCAGTCCGCGCCGATCGTCGCCGAACTCAAGAGGCAGGGGGTCACCCACGTCGTCGGCCTTCCCGACAACGGCTCGAGGGCCCTCTTCGAGATGCTCTGGGCGGACGATGAGCTGGAGGTGATCGGCGTCACGCGGGAGGGAGAGGCCTTCGCCGTGGCCAGCGGCCTCTGCCTGGGCGGCGTCACCCCCGTGGTCATCATCCAGAACACGGGCTTCCTGGAGACGGGCGACGCCTTCCGCGGCACGGCCTACAACATGGGCCTGCCCCTGGTGATGCTCATGGGCTACCGGGGCTTCGAGTCGATGGCCCCGGGCGCCGAGCGCGTCGACACGGCGGCGACCTTCTTCGAGCCGACCCTGAAGGCCTGGGATATCCCCTACTCGGTGCTCGACGACGACGGCGACGAGCGGGCCAAGGTGGCCTGGGCCTTCGATCTCGCCCGCGAGCGCTCGCTGCCGTCGGCGGTCCTTCTCGTGGGCACCACGGAATAGCCGTGCTCGACAAGTACCGCTGCCTGAGCAGGCTCGCCGCGGCCCGGCGCGGCGGCGACGTGGTGGTCACCACCATGAGCGTCGCCATGCCGTGGGCCGAGCTGTCCGACACGGCCCTCGACTTCGCCTCCGTGGACAGCGCCATGGGACACGCCGCCGACCTGGCCTACGGCCTCGCCCTGGCCCGGCCGGAGCGGCGCGTGCTCTGCCTCAACGGCGACGGCTCGACCCTGATGTGCCTGGGCACGCTGGTGACCATCGCCCAGGGAGGGGCCGCCAACTACAGTCTGATCATCACCGAGAACGGCACCTACGAGGTCACGGGAAACCAGCCCGTTCCGGGTGCCGGCGTCGTCGACTTCGAGGCCATGGCCCGCGCCGCCGGACTGCGCGAGGTGCATACCATCGAAGACCCCGATGACTTCGAGCGCATGCTGCCCCTCCACTTCGAGGTCGAAGGTCCGGCGGTCTTCATCTGGCGCATCGAGCAGGGCGGCGAGCCGGTGCCGCGGCCGGCCCGGCCGATCCGCGACCGCGCCCACGAGCTGCGCGCCGTCCTCGCCGGCTAGCCTCATGTCCTTCCCCCGGATGGCCCCCTTCCGGCAGCACTTCGCAGCCGAGAGCCTCGACGATGTGCCCGCCGCGGTCTCCGCCGAGCTGGAGGGCTGCGGTCTCTCCGGCCGCATCCGCCCCGGGCAGCGCATCGCCGTCACCGGCGGCAGCCGCGGCATCGCCAACATCGCCGAGATCACCCGCACCGTCGTCGCGGCGGTAACCGCCGCCGGAGGCCGGCCTTTCGTCATGCCCGCCATGGGCAGCCACGGCGGCGCCACCGCCCGGGGCCAGAAGGAGGTCCTCGCCGGCTACGGCCTCCACCCGGCCGCGATGGGCTGCCCGGTTGAGGCCACCATGGAGGTGGCCGAGGTGGGCAGGCTCGACGACGGCACCCCCGTCCTCGTCAACCGGCTGGCGCTGGAGGCCGACGGAGTGATCGTCATCAACCGGGTCAAGCCCCACACCTCCTTCCGCGGCACCCACGAGAGCGGACTCGCCAAGATGCTGGCCATCGGTCTCGGCTGCCACCGGGGCGCCACCATGGCTCATGCCCAGGGCGCCGAGGGCCTGGCCCGGCTGGTGCCGGCCCTCGGCGGCGCCCTCCTCGAGCGGCTGAACGTGGTCGCCGGCGTCGCCATCGTGGAGAACGCCCGCGACGAGACGGCCATGGTCACCGCCCTGGCGCCCCTCGAGGTCCTCTCCGGCGAGGCTCGTCTCCTCCCAGTGGCCCGCAACAACATGCCCCGCCTCCTGGTGCGGGAGATCGACCTGCTGATCGTCGACGAGATGGGCAAGAACATCTCCGGCACCGGTATGGACACCAACGTCATCGGCCGCATGTTGCTCCCCGGGGTGGCCGAGCCCGACGAGCCGGGTGTATCGCGCATCTTCGTGCGCCGGCTCTCCGAGAAGACCCACGGCAACGCCAACGGCGTGGGCCTGGCCGACGTGATCACCCGGCAGCTCTTCGACGCCATCGACTTCGAGGCGACGTACGCCAACGCCTTCACCTCGACCTTCCTCAACCGGGCCTACGTGCCCATCATCAAGAACGACGACCGCGAGGCGGTCGCCTCCATGCTCGAGGTCCTGCGCATCGACGACGGCGCCGCCCTGCGCGCAGCCCGCATCCGCAACACCCTGGAGGTGGAGCACATCCAGCTGAGCGAGGCCCTCGCCCGCGACAGCGGCCACCCCGATCTGGAGCGCCTCGGCGACTTCGAGCCCATGCGATTCACCGACGGCGGAGCGCTGGTCTGACCTCCCCGGAGAATCTCTTCGACCTCTCCGGCCGGGTGGCGCTGGTCACCGGCTGCCGGCGCGGGATCGGCAGGGCGATGGCCGCGGCCCTGGCGCGAGCCGGCGCCGACGTGATCGGCGTCTCGGCATCGCTGGAGAAAAGCGGCAGCGCCGTGGAGGGGGAAGTCGCGGCCCTTGGAAGGTCCTTCGCCTCCTACCGGTGCGACTTCGCCGACCGCGGTGCCCTGCGGGCCTTCATCGGCCGGGTGCTGTCGGACCACCCGCGCATCGACATCCTCGTCAACAACGCCGGCACGATCCTGCGGAAAGCGGCTGCCCAGCACCCCGACGAGTACTGGGACCACACCCTGGAGATCAACCTGAGCGCCCAGTTCGTCCTCACCCGCGAGATCGGCGGCCGGATGGCCGACCGGGGTTGCGGAAAGGTGATCTTCATCGCCTCGGTCCTCAGCTTTCAGGGGGGCATCACCGTTCCCGGTTACAGCGCCAGCAAGGGCGGAATCCACACCCTGACCATGGCCTTCGCCAACGAATGGGCCTCCCGGGGCGTGAACGTAAACGCCATCGCACCGGGCTACGTGACCACCGACAACACCGAGGCGCTGCGTCAGGACCCCGGCCGAAACGCCTCCATCCTCGCCCGCATCCCCGCGGGGCGCTGGGGCGAGGGGGAGGACTTCGCCGGCCCCGTGGTCTTCCTCGCCTCGGAGGCCTCGCGCTACGTCCACGGCGCGACCCTGCTCGTGGACGGAGGCTGGATGGGCCGCTGAGACCGCCCGCCCGGGGTAGAATTAGCCCTTGACAAGCGCGAGATCTTTCTTCATTTATTCCGATCTCACCAGCGGTTCTCCGTCCGTCAACTGTCCATTTGACCTGCCCATGCGGACAGTATGATTCGGGACCGCGAAAACCGAGGAAACAACAATGCCTATCGGACCGAGAAAGGAGGAAGGAGCCGATCTTCAACGGATTGCACAGTCATCGTTTCCATCCAACCAAATTCCTCTTTGACAAGGAGCCCTTCGCAATGAGGAACTGCATTTCAGTGTTTGTCGCTCTCGGCCTGGTCTTCGGCTTGGTCGGGAGCGCCGACGCCCACATCGGCGAGAGGATCTTTCCCCTCTTTGAGCTCGGCGACGACGACATAGCCGACCTCGACTTCACGGACGACACGGTCGAGGACTGGGAGGATGTGGCCGGCGATGCCACGTACCTGCCCGTCGACTTCTTCGCCGACCCGACCGTGGGCGACGGCGCCCAGTACGATCCGGCCGACCTCGACTACCGCATCTGGTCGGCCTGGAACAGCTCCACTGGTACGATCTGGTTCGCCATGGAGCGCATCGACAACGTCTACTTCGGCAGGGAGTACGACGGCAGCAGCCCGTGGAACTACGAGGCCATCGAGGTCATGCTCGACGGCGACCACACGGGCGGCGACTACACCGGTTCGGCGAACCCGGACTGGAACGACGAGGAGAAGAAGCTCAACAACAACCGTCACGCGCAGCAGTACATCGGCGTGGCCGACGACCCCTCCGGCCGTCACGTCTTCTACCTCGGCGCCGGCGCCGAGTGGGTCAACGACCTGCCCTACGCCGACGGCGGCGGCTCCTCCGTGGGCGACGGCCCGACGGTCAGCACCATCGAGCTCTTCGTCACCCCCTTCGACGACCTGATCTGGAACAGCCCTGATGACAGCCAGGCTTCCGACCTGTTCGACGGCAAGCTCATCGGCTATCAGATCTCGCTGCCCGACACCGACAAGGACGTTGGCCAGGACCGGGCGTTCCACACCCTGTCCGGTCAGGCCGCGACCTGGCGTTTTGCCGAGCGCTTTGTCGACGCCCGCCTTATCGGTCTGGATGACACGGCGGTCGAGGGGAACTCCTGGGGCCGCATCAAGGCCGGGATGAAGTAGGGTAACCGGCTTATACTTGTTGATTCCCATGTGAAGAGAGGGAGGAGCCCATTCCTCCCTCTCTTTGCACTTGAGACGCGCTTCGGCACAACGAGTGCTGAACGCGACCTCTGCAACTGCCGCGCAGTCCCGGATCCGGCTTCCCAGTCTTCGGGGCGTTCTCCGGGCTGCAGTCTTGCTTGTCTACCACAACGGGAGGGAGCAGGGGAATGAGAATCGGGATCTTCGCCGCGTTGGTCTTTTTGGTGTGGGCGGTCGAGTCCGGCGCCGATTTGCGCCTGTTCTCCATTCCCGGCGACGGCGACACCTGGGCCGACATCCGGCAGGGGTCGGTCTCCGAGAACACCTACATCGAGCTGGTCGACCTTGAAGGCTACGAGAACGGCATCGGCCCCATCTTCCCGGCCAGATGGATCCCCGTCCCCGACATCCCCCTCGACCTGACCGCCGAAGAGGCGGGCGCGTCCCTCGACTCCCTGCTCCTCGCCTTCTCCTACCACGTGACCCGCACCGACGTGGTGGCACCGGAGGACGTGGAGCTGGAGGACGGCACCGTCCTGGCCGCCGGGTCCATCCTGATCCCCCGCTGGAGCCCCTTCCCCCGCAGCCTGGAAGGGTTGCAGTTGCTGCGCCGGGCCGGCGTCACCGAGATCCACGCCATGATCAACGTGGCCGAGTCCTTCCCCCGCCCCCCGGGCGCCGACAAGTACAACAAGAGTCTGAACCTCACCTACCTCGCCATCTGGGAGCGAGCCCTCACCGGCATCCGCCGCCAGGAGGGCCTGGCCCGCGTCTTCGACGGCGACCCCACAAGCCACTTCGCGCGCATCGACCGGGTGGGACAGGACGTAACCCAGAAGTGGGGGCTCTACGTCGACCTGGGGCACTACTTCCCAGTCCGGCTCTTCCGCCTCTATCCCAGCCTCGAGGAGCCGGTGCGCGTCTCCGCCTACACCTTCTATCGCGGTCTGCCCGACACCGAGACGGAGATCGCCGGCCTCAGCCTGGAAGATCCGAATACGGGGCCCCTGGGTTACCCCTTGTTCAGCAAGATCGGGGACACCTTTCCCACCTGGCTCCCCGAGGCGAGCGTGCCGGTCAACCGGCAGGACACGATCGCCGTGGTCTTCGACCCGCCCGTGCAGATGCGCTACTCGAGGATGGACTTCGAGACTCCGCTGGACTACGACCTCGCCGAGATGGAGTACTACGCCGACGGTTTCGTGCGCAGCGCGGTGTACACCTCCAACGCCCTGCCCCTGCCCCCGGCGACCCTGGGCCGAATCTCCTGGGACGAGGAGAAGATCGGCGATCCCACCCGGTCGAGGATGATCGTCCGAGCGCGCACCGGCTTCACCACCGAGCCCGACGTGCTGTTCCAGATCAACTATCTCGACCGCGAGGTGGAGTGGCGCCGGGGCGAGGGGAACGCGCTCATCGTCGACAGGCGGCCCGGGTCCGCCACCTGGGGCCAGGAGGTGGACCTGGAATCCAAGGACTTCAACATCGAGGCGCGGGACATCTGGAGCGCCGCCCTGCCCGAGGACCGTGCCTCCGTCCGCCTGAGCCGCCAGGACTACATCGGGCTTCCGGTGAGCGTGCGCGGCCGCATCGAGCCCGATCTCGAGTTCTGGAGCAGCAGGCAGGTGGCCACCAACGGCGACCTGATCCCGGCCCCGAGCGGGCGGCCCTATGTGCAGGTGGAGGTGGCCTTCACCAGCCAGTCACCGGAGTCGGCCACCATCCTGCGCAACCTCCGCATCGAGTACTCGTCCCCGCAGAGCACCGACGAGCTCTTCGGCGAGATCGCCCCGGCGGCCGAGGTCATCGCCGGCCGCGACACCTCTTTCGTGCTGGCCCTCCAGGCCTCCCTCGGCGCCGGCAACAGCGGCTTCAACCGGCTGCAGGTCTCTACCCCGGTGCGCACCGGCGGCATCGAGGAACTGGAGATGGACCTGGGCGACGGCCAGATGCTGCGGTTGGAGAACGAGGGCCGGGCGGAAGGAGAGATCGCCGCAGGGCGGTTCCGGGAACTGCACGTGGCCGACGATCAGTTCGTCCTCGGCTTCCCCCTCCTCGAGCCGGCGGGCGACGGAGAGGCGCTCGAGGTGCTCCTCAAGGCCCGATTCCGCTGCCGGGTCATCGACTTCCGCACCCCCTTCACCGCCAGCGTCTTCCTCGATACACTGGGTCTCGATCTGGAGCGCGACTACAGCTCCAGGGGGATCCTTGCCCTCGCCGGCGGCGAGAGCGCCCTCGACACCCTGGCCTTCTTCCTGCCTCAGCAGGCGACCAGCCGCGACATCGTCGACTTCGCGGCGACGGACAACCTCTCGGACCGCAACTCGCTGATAGTCACCGCCGATATCTCCGCCCAGAGCAGCCAACTGGTGAGCAACATCCGCATCGGGCCCAATCCCTTCACCCCCAACGGCGACGGCATCAACGACGAGATGACCGTCTCACTCGATGTGCAGCGACTGGTGACGCCGAAGCCCGTCCGTCTGGAGATCTTCGATCTCGGCGGCCGGCGCCTGCATCTCATCGAGCGCGAGTTGGCTTCGGGCGGCTATTCCCAGCAGTGGGACGGCCGCGACGCCAACGGGCAGTTGGTCCCGCCCGGCATCTACATACTCAGCATCTCCACCGATGCCGATGACGCCGGCGATGCCAGGACGCGCACCGTCTCCGTAGCCTACTGAGGCGCCCGGAGAGTACGGAAAGAGAGGATTCGCCATGAAACGGCTTCTGACGTTGGGGGCGTACATCGCCCTGATTTCCCTGCCGGAGGGCCTCATGGCCCAGGCCGGTCCCGCCTACCGACTGCAGGGCAACTCGATCCGGGTGGACCGGGTCTCCCACTGGAACAACTGGATCTACCAGAACGACCTGGTCACCAGTCTCAACGCGCCCGTCGGGGGTGTGAACATTCTCGAGGTCGGCGCCGGCGGCCTGCGGCCCGTGTACTTCCGCCGCAACGTCAACGTCGCTCCCACGGCCGCGGACTTCATCTACAAGGACCAGGTCCGCGCCCAGGGGGATTCGACCCGGGGCGGGACCTCCGCCAAGTCCAACGCGGGCCTGGCCGACAACGTCATCGACGGCGACCTGACCACCTTCTGGGAGCCAGCCACGCCCGCCGACTACCCCAGCCGCCTGGACGCTCCCGGCCACTTCCATCTCGACGGCCTGCGCGAGTGGGAGGTGGAGATCGACCTCGGCCGGCTGGTCTTCGCCGACAGCCTGACCTTCATCTTCCCCTCGGACCAGTTCGAGGGCGAGTTCCTCGGCCAGCCGGTCAAGGCCTTCGCGGTCTTCGCCTCCATGGGCGAACGCTTCCCCTTCCCCCTGGGCAACAATCTGCGCTTCACCCTCGTGGCCCAGGCGTCGACGGGCGTTGTCGGGGCGGACGGCGTGGAGCTGGTGCCCGTGCCCGGCACGGAGGGGAGGTACGCGCAGATGACCTTCGGCCTGGTGCCCCTGGACCGGGCCGACTGGGACCTTGACGGTATCCCCGACATCAGCGGGACCTTTCTCCAGTACATCCGCTTCAAGTCCACGGCCTCCGACCTCTGGCGCGACGCCTTCCTCGGGCAGGGCGAGGAGGCCCGCCTCGCCTATGAAGCGCTGCCCGCCGAGCGGCGCGGCGCCGTCATCTATCAGCGCCTGACGGCCGGCGGCCTGCTCGTGGATCTCCGCGACGACGGCAACCAGACAGCCGGGGAGAAGCACCAGTCCCTGCCCGAGGCCAAGCGCGGGCCGATCCTGTACTACGTCAAGGAGGTCCCCCGCCTCGCCGAGGTCCAGGTCTGGACCCGGGGCGACAACTACGCCTACCAGCCCGAGAGCCGCGCCGGGGACTCCTTCGAGCACGGCGGCCTGGGCGCCCCCGAGCTGGCCACCGACGGCAACTACGACACCGAGTGGGCGGCCAATACCTGGTCCCCCGTCTACGTCAAGGGCACCGCCTGGTACGACCTGGGCGCCGTGTTCTGGGTGGACAACCTCTCCGTGGTCAACAAGCGCATCAACCAGAGCAACCACGGCGCCTTTATCGGGCCGGGCATCCTGGTCTCCGACGGCACCCTGCTCAAGCCGGTGTCCATGGAGGATCGCGGCGACTTCACCCAGCTCGAAGACGGGCTCCAGTGGCACAACATCATCGGCGAGGAGAAGCTCACCAACCGCACGTCCAAGGTCCGCATCTTCCAGGAAGATTTCCCCATGCGCAAGATCCGCTTCCTGCAGATCCGCGACCTCGACATCACCGGCGTCAGTTCCGGCCGGTACGGCGCGCTGGCGACCCTGGCCGAGTTCCAGCTCTTCGGCGAGGGCTACCCGGTCAGCGTCTGGGCCTACTCGCCCCCCATCGCCCTGACCGACTCGCGGGGCGAGTTCGTCCGCAAGACCCTGCCCCGCATCAGTTGGGAAGGCGACATCCTCGTCCGTGAGACCGACCCCCTCACCGGCGAATCCGTCGAGCGCTTCGAGCCGCTGCACAGCGATCCGGACGTCCGCCTCCAGGTGCAGACCCGCACCTCCGACCAGACCGACAGCCTCTTCACCTACTTCGAGGTCGTCTCCGTCGCCGGCAGCGAGGAGCGCACGGAGGTCACCAAGGACCGCCACGACCAGATCGCCATGGAGTGGGCGGCCTGGGAGTACTGGCAGACCCTGCCCAGCGACCAGCGGCACGCCTCGCGTCACGACGACGACGGCGACGGCCTGGAGGACGAGGACCACATCGACTTCCAGGACAACGACGGCGACGGCCTCGTCGACGAGGACGGCAAGAAGCTGCGCCGGGCGCCGCGCTCGACCTTCGCCAGGGACGGGGAGTTGGCCTTCGTCGGCTGGAGCCCCTGGAGCGAGAGCTACCTGCCGACCAACGGCCTCAGCGAGGCGACGATCACCTCCCCCAATCCGCGAAAGTTCATCCAGGTCCGCGTCAACATCCTGTCGGAGAATCCCTTCAAGACGGCCCGCATCCGCAGCCTGCGCATCGACCTGGCACCCCCCGTCGCCCTGGAGCTGGTGGGGGAGCTGGCCCTGCTCAGCGACGACGGTGCCGGGCGGGCGCTGACCGATCTCGACGTTCTGCCCACCGACTACACCCCCCCCACCGGCATCGATCCCCTCGAGACCCAGCGGTTCTCCTACTTCATCCGTGCCGCCGGGCCCGACCCGACCGTGCGCGGCGGCTTCGACGAGGTGCTGATCACCACGCCCCGCGCCGCCCGCCTCACCGGGGTCCGTCTCGGCCGTGTGGAGGTCGCCCGCAGGTCCTCCGCCCTCGACCCGGAGCAGGAGGAGACCGCGGCGGTGGCCACCCGTTTCGACAACGTCTTCGCCCCCGGCGGCGACGGGGTCTTCCGCAACGAGGCCGGTCAGGTCCTGGAGCAGGTGGCGGCCGGCGCCGACTCCGTCTGGGTCCGTTTTCCCTCCTCCGTCAACACCGGCCTGCCAGGGGGGGAGCACGCCCTCATCGAGGTGCAGTTCGAGTCGCAGAGCTTCCGGGAAGGCATCGAGTACACCTCCTTCGTGCGCTCCTCCGACTCGGAGGAGGTGGTCTTCCAGCGGGTGGACATCGACTCCCGGGACGCCACCGAACTGGTGGCCTCCTCCACGACGAGGGTGGGCCTGGCGGAGCTCGAGGGACCGCTGATCCAGGACGTGGCGCTGGCGCGGGTGTTCACACCCAACGGCGACGGCGTCAACGACGAGCTGCCGGTGAGCTTCGCCCTCCTGAAGGTGCTGCAGGAGCGGCCCCTGGAAGTGGAGTTCTTCGACCTGGGCGGCCGCCTCGTCGGCCGGGGACTGAATACGGCGGGAGCCCCCAAGGCCGGGTACAACACCTTCACCTGGGACGGCCGTGACCCGGGCGGCCGGCTGGTGCCGCCGGGGATCTACCTGTGCCGGATCAAGGTCGAGGCCGACGCCGAGGACAGCCAGTTCGTGCGGCTCGTCCACGTGGCATATTGAGAGAGAGCAAACAAAGGGAGGTATCTGTGGACATAGCGAGGAGTTGGCGCCCCGGTGCGCTGGCGGTGCTGATGCTTGGAGTGACGGCTCAGGATCTGCCGGCGCAGGAGGACTTCGGAGCCCGGCTGGGTGTGCGCCGGGGCGGTGAAGTCCATTACGCGCCAACGGGCCCCGGCGTGCTCTTCGACGCCCTGGACCCGGCGGTCAAGAAGTGGTACGTGCCGCAGGAGTTGTTCAACGAGTACCAGTGGCGGCAACAGGAGTACACCAACTACGCCCGCCGGCACTATCAGCGATTCGTGAACACCAGCCTGGAGGGTGAGTACTTCTACGACCTCTACGGCAACTACGTCACCCGGGGCCGTCTGGTCTACGACTGGAACGTGGCGGCGCCGCAGACGTCGGGCAGCAGCCTCTTCAAGACCAACTTCTACGGCTGGTTCTCCAACCTGATCGTCGCCTCGGACCAGAAGGGCCAGTACTCCTATGCCATGACCATCGGCGACCGCATCCGCACCACCCTGACGCCGATGACCTTCTCCAAGCCGTCCTTCGCCGGCATCCAGCTGGACATGGCCACCGACAAGTACGAGGCCACCCTCCTCGTCTCCCGTCCCAGCGCCCCCGGGAACATCGAGGGGCCGGAGGCGACCAGCACCGGCCGGTTCCGCTCCAACGACACCAACCTGCTCGGGGGCCGGGGCACCGTGCAGGTGGGCGACTTCGTCAAGCTGGGCGGGACCTACGTGAACGCCTTCAACTCCTCCACCAAGGGACAGGCCTTCCAGGGCAACCCCTTCAAGGGGACCCTGACGGAGGGCCAGAACGCCGCCGACATCACGCGCATCGAGGTGCGCCTGAGCGACGATTCGCCCGAGGACGACATCGCCGGAGCCGCCTACTACCAGGAGGAGATGATCATCACCACCATCGACGGCGAGCGCATCAGCAACCGCCGCCGGATCGGCGACAGCAACATCCTCGACTTCCATCCCTCCGAGCAGGGAGGCTTCCTCAACCCCCAGGGCTTCCTCTCCGCCGACGGCCGGGAGATCATCGTCCTCATCTACGACCTCACGGGACCCCAGTACCAGGCTTCCTTCGGCCCCCAGCCCGAGCAGATCCGGAACATCGAGTTCCGCTTCCTCCTGGCCAACGACTACCGCATCGACCTCACCTCCGACCGCCAGCTCAACGACAACGACCAGCCGGTCCTGCTCTCCGAGGGCATTCCGGAACGGACCCTGCGGGCGCCGGGCAACGTTCAGGACGGCTCGAACCAGGGCTTCGTGAGCGTCAAGTACGGCCTGCCCGTGGCCAACGAGATCTTCGGCGGCACCATCGACATCACCGACGTGGGCGGGTTCTTTCTCTCCGCCGAGTACGACCGCAACCGCCAGCACTTCCGCTATCCCCGGCGGACCGAGGTGGACGTGACCAATCACCACTCCCACAACACCTCGGCCGACGCCTGGTTCGTCAACCTCTACAAGCGGTCCTATCCCTACTTCGGTTTCGGCGAGGTCTACAGTGTCGACGCCGGCTACAGCACCAGCACCTACCTGGCGGGCACCCTGAACGACGCCGCCGACATCCACTACGACAACGAGCTCCGCTTCGTCTACGAGTTCGTCGACGACAACGACGACCAGGACCGCAATCCCGACTGGCGGCGGGCCAACTTCGGCCACGACCGGAGGGTTTTTCCGGGATACGACGAGAACAACGACTTCATCAACGACTACAACCAGAACGACACGGAGTACCGCCGCAACCGGCAGCCCGACTACGAGGAGCCCTTCCTGCGCTACACCTCGGACCGGCCCGAGTTCCTCTTCGGCATCGACATGAACAACAACGGCGTCGTCGACCGCTTCGAGAACGACAACTTCCCCGACTACCTCTACAAGAGGGACCGGCGCGGCTACAACATCTACGGCGGTGCCCACCTGGGGCCCGAGGCGCGCCTCACCGTGGGCCGCCTCGACGAGCGCCAGCTGGCCGACGACCGCCGCAACGCCACCAACTACGTCCTGCTCACCTTCGACAAGGACTACGCCGGCCTGGGCCGCGTGCAGGTCTTCAACAACTACCGGCGGGCCCAGGACGACATCCGCGACCACGTGATCGAGTGGGTCGTCCTCGAGGGCTCGCGTGGAGAGCTCATCGATTACGACGATCCCCTGCCCCTGCGCGACGGTTGGGCCAACACCCTGTACCTGGGCTACCAGTACCGGGGGGACCGCCTGCAGGTGCGCAACCGGGTCAAGTGGGAGGTCATTGGCCAGTCCAACTACTCCGAGCGCCCCGTGGAGCAGCAGAACCTTCGAGAGACGGCCTCCTTCGTGGGCGTCCTCAACAAGATCGACTACACCCTCGATCTCGGCGTTTTCAAGATCCAGCCCCGGTGGAAGAGCGAGTTCCTGCGCCAGCGCCCCTCGCCCCGGGAGAACACCCTGGTGCGCGTGGCCACCACCGAGCTGCGCGAGCTCGGATCCCTGGTCCTGCGCCTGCCGATCCTGTCCCACACGGAGTTGCAGACGGGTCTCGAGTACCTCCTCGTAAGGCAGTTCCGCGAGGAGTTGAAGACCCACCAGTTGCGCTCCGACCGCGACGAGATGGTGTATGCCCTTCAGTTCACCAACAACGCGGAGTACGGCGGTTACGACCTGTGGACTCAGACCGGCTTCCGGGTCTCCCGCATCGACCGTGCCTCGGCGGACAAGGCGCGGACGGAGACGACCATGTTCGTAACCATCTTCGCCGGCGTAGAGTAGGAGGTGATCATGACCAGGTGGCTCATTCCGCTCCTTCCGGCCCTGCTGCTGCTTGCGGGCTGTTCCTACCGCTACTACGCGGACCCCCTCACGCCCCTCAGCGAGGCCGAGCAGGGGGAGAACAAGAGCGTTGCCGACGACGGCACGGTCACCCACACGCAGGGCCGCCTGGAAGTCGGCCTGCGGCCCATGACCGACGAGGAGTTGAACCGGCAGTTCAGCTCCTTCTCCATGGACGGGGCCGACTCGCGCAACCCCTACACCTTCGGCAACTCCACCTACTTCCGCACCGGCGAGACGCCCCAGCGTTTCACCGTCTTCCGCGCTACCATCTCCAACTACCAGTACCCGAAGGTCTACCTGGATCCCGAGAGGGTCTATATCACCACCGCCAACGGCCGCAAGTATTACGCCCTGACCCGCGAGCAGCTGTGGATCTACTACCACCGCTACGTCGGCGGAGGCCACGGCGGCGGCGACCCCGGGATGAGCGGCAACGCACACCATGTGTGGAAGGAGAGGGACGGCATCCTGCGCAACACCATGTTCCCCGACCTGCCGGTCTTCAGCGCCCAGGAGGCCGAGGGGTACCTGGTCTTCAGGCCCCTGGCTCCCGACGTGGAGGAGTTGACCGTCCACATCCCCGGCCTGGTGGTGCGCTACGACTTCAAGGGCGATCCGGCGGAGATGGTGGACATTGCCATGCGCTTCGAGCGGGAGATCGGCCGCGTCTACCCGGACGGCAGCAGGGTAGCCACAAGCGAATAGCAGGTTTCCTTCGGACCATCACCTGACTGCGCGGTGCCGCCGCAAGGAGGCGCCGCGCAGTTTCTTTGACAGGACATGCCATCGATGAGGTGGAGATCTCTCAGCCTGGGTCTGTGCGCGGCCCTCCCGGCGTGCGGCCCCCAGGCCGGGCCCGGCGATCCCGCGGCGGTACTGGCCACCGTCTCCGGGCGGCCGATCACCGCCCTGGATCTGGAAGAGTACGAGCGGACCCTGCCCGCCTATCTGCGATCGAAGGAGGAGGGAGCGGCCGCCCATGGAGAGCACCTCCGGAGCCTCGTCGACAGGGAGCTGGTCCTGGGCGAGGCCGGCCTTCGAGGGCTGGACCGGCACCCGGAGGTGGAGAGCGCCCTCTCGGCGATGGTCGATGAACGCGCCGCAGAAGAGCTGGCCAGGAGGCTGGTCGACGCCCGCCTCTCGGTCACCGAAGAGGAACTGCGCACCTTCTACGAGGAGGAGTCGCTGGGCTGGCAGGTCTGGCCCGCCCACATCCTCTCCGCCACCGAGGAGGAGGCCCGCGAGGTCATCCGCCTGCTGTCGGAGGGAGCCGACTTCGGCGGGCTGGCACGGGAGCGCTCCCTGGCCGGCGACGCGGACAAGGGGGGCGATCTGCAGGCCTTCTTCGGGGCCTCCGATGCCGTGCCCACCCTGAGGGAGGGCGCCTTCCACCTCGATGAAGGGCAGGTGAGCGAGCCGATCCGCACCTTCGAGGGCTACGAGGTGGTCAAGGTGCTGCGGAAACGGCGGCTGCCTTACGGGCAGCTGCGGCAGGAGATCCATCAGCGCCTGATGACGCGCAAGGGCTGGGAGCGGCGGACCGCCATCATCGACTCGCTCAAGGAGGCTCGCGGCCTGCGCCTCCATCGCCAAGTGGTGCCGGCCGTTTTCGACGGGCTGCACGGACGGGAGGTCGACCCGGGCCAGGAGCAGGCCCCCCTGATCGAGTACGAGGGGGGCGCCGTCACCGTCCTCGACGCCACGGAGGGGCTGCGCGACCTGGACGAGGAGGCCCTGCCCCCCGACACCGCGGCCGTCGTCCGCGCTCTCGAGGAGAGGTTGATCCCCGATTCCCTGCTGGTTCTAGAGGCCCGGGCCCGCGGGCTGACCGAAGGGCCGGGCATGGTGGAGTGGCGGGAGCAGGAGCGCCTGGGCCTGATGGCCGCACGCCTGCGCAGCGACGTGGTGAAGGGCCGGGCGGAGGTGACCGAAGAAGAGGTGAGGGATCACTACGAGCGGAACCTGGGGTCCTACACTTCCCTGCCCGGCTTCATCCGGATGACGGAGGTCCTCCTCGACACCCGCGCGCAGGCCGATTCGATCCTCGAACGGGCGCGGGCCGGCGAAGGGCTGGAGGTGCTCGCCGCCCGCCACTCCGTGCGTCCCGGCATGAAGCCGGTGGGGGGGCACACCTTCGGCGACAGCGGCAGAGTCACCATCCGCCCCCTCTACAAGTCGCCGTACCGCACCGCCTTCGGAGACCGCAACACCGAGGACGTGGGCGTGCTCCACGGTCCGCTGGAGGTGCAGGGGAGGTACAGCGTCTTCCGCCTGGATCAGCCTTTCGAGAAGGAGGCCGTGCCCTTCTGGCGGCTGCGCCGGCGCATCGCCGGGCAGATCCTCAGGCGGCGGGAGGCCGTCCTCTTCGAGAGCTTCCTCGATTCGCTGCGCCGCGTCCATGCCGCCGAGGTGGTGATCGACGAAGAAACCCTCTCCGGTTACGCGGCCGCCCGTCAGAGCCTCGATCCCCCGTAAGCGAGGCTCATCCGTGCGCCTGAGGCTCGCGGCGCTGCTCGTCGGCCTGGGACTCGTGGTGCTCCTGGAGGGCGCACTCCGGCTGGTCCCGGCTCTCCGCCCTCCGGCCTTCACCCTCCGCCTCGCCACGGTGGAGGACCGAACCCTCAACGCCGTCAATCCGGACTACCCGCAACGCTTCTTCGCCGGCGTTGCGGGGGACCTTCCCGCGGGCGGCGTCCGCATGACCCCCCGGCCCTACGTCGAACCCGCACCGCCGGAGGCCCTGCGGGTGCTCTTCGCCGGCGGGTCGACGGTGCAGGGCTTCCCCCACCCCAAGCGCCTGTCGGCGCCCTCCTGCCTCCAGAAGATGCTCCGGGACCTGCACCCCGGACGCCACATCGAGGTCTACAACGCCGGCATCACGGCCGCCTCGAGCTTCGTCGTCGCCCGCGCCGTGGAGGACGGTGTCCGGGCCCTGGAGGCCGACCTCGTGGTGGTCTACACGGGCCACAACGAGCTCTACGGGGTGTACGGGGCCGCCTCCCTCGCCCAGGGCGGCCGCGCCTCGTGGAGCAAGAGGCTCCACTACGGGGTGATGCAATGGCGGATGACCCGCCTGGTGGTCGGGCTCGTGGGGGCCTTCGGCACCGACGAGCCTCAACCCGCGGACCTGCTGGAGACCATGTCGCGCACGGGCTCCGTCCCCGTGGACGATCCGAGACGGGAACGGGCCGCCGCCAACCTGGAGGGCAACCTGCGGGACGTGGCCGCCTTCTGCCGGGAGCGGGGCATCCCCCTGGTGCTCTGCACCCTCACCAGCAACGAGCGCGGCTTCGCGCCGGGAGGGGCCGCGCCCCCTCCCGGCGAGGACGGCGCGGCGTACCTGGACCTGCTGCAGGCCGGCAGCCGCGGCCAGGCCTCCGCCGCCGCCCTGGAGGCGCTGGAAGAGGCCCGCGAGCTGCGCGAGGACGACGCCTGCCTGCACTTCCTGCGCGGCCATCACCTGGAGCGCCTTGGGGACGGGTTCGCGGCGCGGCGGGCCTACCTGCAGGCCCGCGAGCTGGATACCCGGCCCTGGCGGGCGACGGCCCGGCTCAACGAGGTCGTGCGCCGGGTTGCGGCCGAGGAGGGGGCGCTCCTGGCCGAGGTGGAAGCGCGGTTCCTGGATCACAGCCCGGCCGCCGGTGTTGGCTGGGAGCTGATGGCCGACCACCTGCACCCCACCGCCGCCGGGCAGGCGCTGCTCGCCCGTGCCGTGGCAGCGGCCCTGCGGGAGGCGCCTCAGCCCTGGGGATTCCCGCGGGAGAGGCTCCAGCGGCTCCAGGCCGACGACCGCTATCGCCAGCGCCTCGGAGACCTGCCCGTCGAGCAACTCGCCGTCATCCGGGCCATGGCCCGCCTCTTCGGATCGCCCCCCATGGACGAGGGCAACGAGAGCCGCGCCGAGGACCTCCGCCGGCAGGGCGACAGCCTCATGGCCGGGCTGAGCCCCGGCGAGCGGCGCGGGGTCGAGCGCTGGGTGCGGGGAGAAGGGCCGGACCTGCTGGCCCTGAACGTGGCCGAGGCCCTGTTCTCGGCGCGGGAATACCAGCGGGCCCGGGCCTACTACCAGGCCGCCCGCCTGGAGCAGCCTTTCACGATCTGGAGCGACTTGTGGGCCGCCCTGCGCTGGGTCCGCTGCGGTCGGCTGCTCGGCCGCCCTCCGGACGAAGCGGACAGGGCGGCCCTCGAGACCGTGCTGGACCGCCAGCGTTTCCTGGCCCGGGCCCCCGGCTTCTCCCAGGGGCTGCGGGACTTCATCGAGGGCTACGCCCGCCACCTTCTGGGGCAAAGAGCCGGCGCCCTGGCCGCCCTCGAAGCGGCCATCCGGGATGAAGAGACACGGCGCAGGTTCTTCCCCGAGCTGCTGCAACTGCTCGTGATCGAGCTGATCGCCGCCGGCCGCCCCGGGGACGCCGAACGCTACGCGCTCCAGGTCTCCGCGGAGCTGGGCCAGGAGGCTTTCGGACGCGCCCTGGTGGAGCGCATCCGGGCAGGTGCGGCCCCGCGCTGACCGTACCGCCGGCAGCCACTCCAGGCCGCCTCAGTCCCGGCCGGTACCCATCCGTCGATAGACTTCCTCGAGCAGGGCCTGAGCCCGGGGTGAAGGGCCCCTGGCCAGCACCTGCCGCAACCGCTCCACGGCCGCGCCGTGGCGTCCCTCTTCCGTGTCCATGAGGGCCAGGTTGACGTGGGCCTCCGGGTTTTCCGGGTCCAACTCCAGGGCCTCCAGGAAACGGGTCCGAGCCCTCTGGGTGCGCCCGTCGAGCAGGTGCAGGGCGCCGATGGCGACCAGGGCCTCGGGACGCCTCTCCAGGGACAGGGCGCGGCCATAGGAGTCGAGGGCGGCCTCCCCTCGCCCGGACTGGTGCAGGGCGCGCCCCAACTGGTAGTGGATCCGGAAGTCCCGCGGTCGGGAAGCCAGGGCCCGCCGGAAGTGCTCGGCCGAGGCCGTGTAGCGCCCCTGGCCGTAGAGGAGGCGGGCGTACTCGTAGTTGGCCATGCCGGACCCCGGATCCAGCTCCAGGGCGCGCACCAGGGCGGCCCGGGCCTGCTGCGGCCGGCCCGCGTCCAGGTGGATCCGGGCGAGAAGCACGTGGGTGTCCACCCGCCGGGGATTCTCCGCCAGGGTGGCCCGGGCCGTCCGGCCGCTCTCCCCCAGGCGTCCCTGGTGGTAGCAGGCCACGGCCAGATTGTGGCGCGCGTAGTTGTATCCCGGGGCCAGCTCCAGGGCCCGCCGGGAGTGGGTCTCGGACAGTGCGTACTCCCCCTTGCGCAGGTAGACCTCGCCCAGGTCGAAGTGGAGCTGGGCGTCCGCGTCGGTGGGGGCCGCCCTCGCCAGGTTGCACAGGACCAGGAGAGCAGCCAGGGGCACCCCCAACCTCGCCGCCTCCGGCCAGGATCTCCGGCGCAGGCTGCGGAGCAGACGCCAGGCCGCCAGGGCGGCGAAGACGATCAGCACGGGCAGGACCGGCATGCGGTAACGGGCGGCGGGGAAGAACAGCACGACGGAAGCCGTATAGCCGAGAACGTAGAGCCGCAGCAGGGCCGTTGGATCTCCGCGGATGCGGAGGCTCAGCCCCAGGCCGAGCAGGCCCAGGGGTGCGACCACTCCGAAGGGCATGGAGAGGTGCCGGTCCCACAGCAGCAGACCGAGGATCCAGGAGTGCTGCCGGGCGTAGTAGATGTCCTGGTTGCGCTTGACCTCCGGGCCGCTCCAGAAGTCCCGGGTCTTCCTTGCGAGGAGACCGAGGTAGTCGAGGGGATGGGAGGCGATCCAGGCCAGGCCCTTGCGCAGGAACCAGGAGGACTTCGCCGCCGCGGTCACGTGGCCCGCCCGCGCCGGCTCGGAGACCATCTCCTCCCATTCCACCCCGGGCCGCAGGGCGACGGTGCGCTCGTAGTCGGCGTTGTTGCCGATGTAGAAGTTGACGCCGCCATTGGCCGAGACCAGGACCAGGCCCGGCTCGGCGGCCCAGTTGCGCACGGTGACGGGGAGGATCACCAGGAGGGCGCAGCCCGCGAAGGGCACCAGGGCCCCCGCGGAGCGCCGCCGCCACAGGTGCCAGGCGCAGAAGAGCGCCACGAAGAGGAGGATGTTGGGGCGGGCGAGGGCGGCCAGCCCGGCCGTCACGCCGGCCAGGCCCCAGTCCCGGCTGCGCTCCCGGTCCTGGGCCGCCAGGAGGAGCTGGAGAAGCAGGAGGTCCAGGAATACCTCCAGGGGCACGGCCAGCAGCTCTCCCTCGAAGTAGAGGAAGGTGCCGCACAGGGCGGCCGCCCAGCCGGCGATCCGCGCCGCCGGCTCGCCGAAGGCGCGGCGGGCGAGGCCGTACACCAGCAGACAGGAGAGGGCCCCCAGCAGGGCGTGGACGAGACGGATGCCGACGAAGTACGAGCCCGGCATGAGCCAGCAGACGAAGGCCAGCAGGTAGATGTAGAGGGGCGCCTGCCAGTAGGGCTCGGCACCGCCCCGGAGATTGCCGGCGGCGATGGCCAGGGCCTGGTCGAGGAAGGTCCGGGCGTCGACGACGGGCGCGTCGAAGAACGGGCTGGCGCCGTGCTGGTGGATGTAGCCCAGCCTCAGCGCCAGCGCCGCCAGCAGGAGGCAGCCGGCAAAGAGACGGGAGCCGCGGCTCATGGCCTCGGGCCCCTCTGCCGGCGCCTACGGACCCGGGATCAGCGGCTCAATAAGCGACGGAGAGGACGCCGGAGTGCCGGGCGGAGGTGTCGTCGGAGTCGACGGCGAACCGGTAGAGATAGATGCCGGGGGGCACGAGCAGGCCGTTCTCGTCGCGGCCGTCCCAAGTGAACCGCAGGGCGCCCGCCGCCGAGTCCCCGGCCTCGATCCGGGCCAGACGGCGGCCGGACAGGTCGTGGATGTCGAGCTCCACCTCGACCTCCTCGGTGACGAGGAAGAGGTCGAAGGAGAACACGATCTCGTCGTTGATGCCGTCGCCGTTGGGGGTGAAGGGATTGGGGCTGACGAGGGGCGCCGGGACGACGCTGCCGATGTCCTGGACCACGACGAGGCGGGAGTTGGTGCCCACGTCGGGAGTGGCGTCCCCGTCCTCGGTGGGCTGGGGGATCGCGGTGTCTCCGAGCTCGTCGTTCCACAGGGAGCTGAGGAACTGCTGGGAGCCCCGGAAGAGCCGGGAGCGGAAGACGACCTCGATGTTCTCGCCGAACTGGAAGTGCCCGGCACCCATGGAAGGCAGCTTGATCGACAGCTTGTGAGCCCCGGTGACCGGGTCGGTGACGACGGACTGGGCGAACTGCCCCAGGCTGTCGGGGCGGCCCTCCGCCGGGGCGAGACGGGCGGGATGGACGCCGAGGAGAGGATCGTCGCCGCTGCCGGCGGCGATCTCGACCCAGGCCTGCCCGTCGATACGCAGGGTGTCGATGCGGCTGTCGATGCTGGGAACGTCGATCTCGATCCGGTTGAAGGCCATCGGGTCCGCCGGCCCGAAGAGCGGCCGGAGGTAGTAGCGGAAGAGGGCCTCCTCGCCCAGGGGGACGCCGGACGGGAAGATCTCGGCCACCACGCCCCCGGAGACGAGGGGCGTGTCGTAGTCGAACTCGATGAAGTCGAGGAGGGCGGCGCCGTGCTGGGGGCCGTCGAAGTAGACGCGGAACTGGATGTAGCGGGTGCCTCCGGGCAGGGGCAGCTGGACGCCGGCGTCGCCCCACTCGGACTCGGGCAGGCTCTCGTCGATGAGGCCGTCCGCCAGCTTGAAGGGCGCCGACCAGTAGCTCCAGCCCCGTCTCCCGTCGGCGCCCACGTCGACGCCCAGCTCGTTGTAGCGCAGCTCGCGCTGGGGGATGCGGCCGTCGGTGAGCTTGATCCAGGCGAACAGGTCGAGGGGATTGCCGTTATCGTCGCGGTCGTCCTCGAAGCCGGGGCCCAGCCGGCGGGCGTAGACATGGGTGTCGAGCGAGTTGCCGACCCGGAACTGGATGCGCACGTCGCCGCCGAGGCCGTCGCGGCGGCCCTTCCAGCGGACCTTGCCCCAGTTGACCTGCTCGCCGGGAAGATCCAGGTCGAACTGGCTCTCGTAGGCCTCGCGCTCGCCGCCGGAGAACTGCTCGATCTCGCGGTCGTAGCGTCGGGCGCGCGGCGTGGGGACCCCCACGTCGATGACCTCGGAGGTGTACTGGCCGTCGATGGCGAAACCGTCGCCGAAGTGGCCGAGCTCGGCGATCTGGCTGAGCTTGCCCTCGGGATCGATGGAGTAGATGTCGACGCGCCCGGCCACATAGTCGGGGAAGCGGAGGTTCTTGACCACCGGGGTGAGTTGGTCGCGGGTGGTGGAGACCAGGGTCCTGTTGGCCTGGATGGTCTCGGCATGGAGGTTGATCGAGGTCTGGTCGCCGTAGCGGATGTAGTAGTTGGCGATGGTGCCCCCCGGAAGGGTGGGATGGGGCCGGAAGGTGATGCGGTTGAGGTAGTAGTAACCCATCAGGTTCATCGCGATTCCGCCGCGGCCGTACTTGGTGCTGTTGAACTCGGTGCGGAGGTTGCCGTCCACCGCCCTCTCGGCGTCCTCCCGGCGGATGACCCCCGCCGCCGCCCAGTAGTCGCCCGAGACGGGGTCGGAGACCTCGCGGCGGAAGCCGTACTCGCTCGGCACCACCATGTAGGGCCGCTGGGTGTCCTTGCCGGGAATGACCCCGCCGAACTCGCCGGCCTTGTAGCGCTGGTTGAGCATGTAGGCGAGGTTGCGCAGGCTGTCGAGGCGGATCGGCCGGATCCAGGTGGTCACGCCGCCGCCGTGCCCGGGCATATCGGGATCCTCGTCCACAAGCCCGTCACCGTCGTCGTCCACCCCGTTGACGGGATCCTCGTTGAGGCGGCCGTCCCAGTCGTCGTCATACTGGCTGTACAGGCCATCCTCGTTGAGCCGGCCGTCGCCGTCGTTGTCGATCTGCGGATCGGGACCGTCTTCGTTGATGAGCCCGTCGATGTCGTTGTCGATCAACTCGGGCGGATCCTCGTCGATGAGACCATCGCCGTCGTCGTCGAGGTTGTTGTCCACGTCCTCGTTGAGCAGGCCGTCACCGTCGTTGTCGACCTGCGGGTCCTCGGGGTCCTCGTTGATCGTGCCGTCGTCGTCGTTGTCGATGAGGTCGACGGGGTCCTCGTCGATGAGGCCGTCGCCGTCGTCGTCGGCGAGGAGCTCCACGGCCCAGCTGCGTCCCAGGTCGAGGCGGCCGCTCACCGGCCTCAGGATCCATGGGTGGGTGCCGTCGCCGACGCGCCAAGTCTTGATCTCCGCCCAGCCGTCGCCGGCCAGGAGCAGGGCGCCCAGCAGCGCCAGGGTCGGTAGCCTGATCATCGCGCTCCTCCGTCGATTATCAATTCGCCGAAAGCGTCCGCGTGCCGTCCGGGTAGAGGCGGCCCACTTCGCGCTCGAACCGGTAACGGATGTCCACCGTCTCCAACGGCTCGTTGCGGTGGTCGAAGCGGAGCACCGTGTCGTGGATGGTCACCTCGACCCGCGAGACATCGGGATGGAGCACCGGAAAGACGAGGTAGCCCTCGAGCTCCTGGCCGCTGAAGACGATCTCCTTCCGGAACATGTTGCGCCGGGCCAGGTCGATGCGCTCCTGGTAGCGGTTGTACTCGTTGCCCCGGTAACCGAGGACGTAGGCCCGGTAGTAGCTCTTCAACTGACTCACTTCGAGGGTCCAGTAGCGGCGGCCGTTGTCGGCCGTCAACTCCACCTGCGTCGGGTCGATCTGGACCCTCGGGAAGGCGTAGTTCTTGACGTTCAGGTGAAAGACCGTGAAACGGGGCTGGCCCTCCGCACCCTCCCCGAGCTCGGTGTCGCCGAAGGTGAAGGGGTTCGTCGACTCCGGTCCGGAGCGGGAGTGGGAGGCGAACTGGCGGTTGAGCTCGGCGTCGGTGAGCGGGCGGAGCCTCACCTCGAGGCGGCCCTGCGTGTACGTCACCGCCCCGTCGTCGGCCACGGCCACCGCTCTCTGCTGCCCGTCGGAAGGCCGCAGTGGGCTGGCGTAGTAGGTGTATCCACAGCCGCTGCCGAGGAGGATGATGAGGATGGCGGCGGCCGGCGGCAGGCTCTTATTCATTAGCATAGCTCCCATTCGCGCATCGCCTAGCCTACGGCGGCCCGGAGGGTGCTGTCAAGGCCGGCGGCGGAAGGTTCAGAACACCTGCTTGCGGTAGCGCTGGGAGTTGATTCCGAGCTGCACGCGGTACTTGGCCACCGTGCGCCGCGCGATCCGGATACCCTCCTTGCCGAGCTCGTCGGCGATGGCCTGATCGCTGAGGGGCTCCTGCCTGTCCTCAGCGTCGATCAGGGCGGAGATGCTCTCCTTGACGCTGCGCGCCGACACCTCCTCGCCGTCGTCGCGCTGCACCTTGCTGTCGAAGAAGTGCTTGAGCTCGAAGACGCCGTGCGGGGTCTCCATGTACTTGCCGTTGCTTACCCTGCTGATGGTCGACACGTGCATGCCCACGGCGTCGGCCAGGTCCTGAAGTACCATGGGCCTGAGGTGGGCGGGGCCGTGCTCGAACCAGTCCATCTGCGCCCGTACGAGGTAGTTGGCCACTTTCAGCATCGTCGCCCGGCGCTGGTTGATGGCGTTGATCAGCCAACGGGCGTCGTTGAGCTTCTCCGACACGTAGGACCGGACCTCGTCCTTGCGCCGGCGGCCGTCCACCAGCTGCGCATAGGAGCGGTTGATGGTCAGGGACGGGAGGTTGCCGTCGGTGAGGCTGACGACCCAGTCCTCTCCGACCTTGTCGACCACCAGGTCGGGGGTGATGTAGTTGACGCTGGTATCGAGGGTGAGCATGCCGGGGCTGCTGAACCCGGCCTCCACGGCGGCGCCGGCATTCGGGTGCAGCTGCTCGATCAGCTCCATGGCCCCCTTCAACTCGTCGTTCTCCACGCCGAGGGCGCGCGTGATCTGCGAGAACCGGCGCCGGGTGAGGTCCTCCATGTGATGGCGCACGATCTTCCGGGCCAGCTCCAGGTCGTGGTAGTTCTCCTGGCCCTCCTTCAACTCCAGCTGGATCAGCAGGCATTCGCCGAGGTCACGGGCGCCGATGCCGGGAGGCTCGAAGGTCTGTATGACCGCCAGGACGCGCTCCACGTCCTCCACCGGGACGGAGATCGCCTCGGCGATCTCCGCGGCCGTGCACGTCAGGTAGCCGCGATCGTCGATGTTGCCGATGATGAACTCCGCCGTCTCCACGTCCGCCCCTTCCAAGTCGCTCACCAGCAGCTGCTCCTGGAGCAGCTCGATCAGGGGAGTGACGGTGGTGATGCGGTTCTCCCGGGGCTCCCGGTCCTGCTCCCAGTCCGGGTCGTACTCGGTGGTCTCCTCGTTGTAGGAGTTCTTGTCGAGCTGGTCGTCGAGCAGGGCGTCCCAGTCGATCTCGTCGAGATCCTCCGGAACCTCTTCCTCCTTCAGCTCCTGCTCCTCGAGGGCGGCTTCCTGCTCGGGCGTCTCCACCTCCTCCGGCTCGACCTCGGGCTCCAGCTCCTCCTCCTGCTCCACCACCTCCTCGAGGAGCGGGTTGATCTCCATCTGCTGCTTGATCTCGAGCTCGAGCTCCAGAGTCGACATCTGCAGAAGCTGCAACGACTGGATCAGCTGCGGCGCCATGCGCTGCTGCAGGCTGAGGTTCTGGGACAGGCGGAGCATCGTCAAGGCAGTTGTAACTCACACTCTGGTAATGATTTGAGACGTACAGGCGAAGGCCTGGCAGGGGCTAATCTACCCCGGTGGCCTCGAGCCTGTCAAGGATCGAGGCACAGCATTTGCTGCAAGCGTTCGACAGCTGGCCGACAGCCTGTCACGTCAAACGGAAACGGTCGCCCAGGTAGAGCCTGCGCACGTCCCGGTCCCGGGCCAGGTCCGGAGCGGTGCCCGAGGTCAGGATCACGCCGTCCACCATGATGTACGCGCGGTCGGCGATCTCGAGGGTCTCGTGAGCGTTGTGGTCGGTGATGAGGATGCTGAGCCCCCGGGCGCGGAGCTCGCCGACGATCGACTGGATGTCCTCCACCGTGCGCGGGTCGATGCCGGTGAACGGTTCGTCCAGGAGCATGTAGCGGGGTTCCGTGGCCAGGGCCCGGGCGATCTCGACGCGGCGGGTCTCGCCCCCGGAGAGGCTGTCGGCGCGCTGTCCGGCCCGGGCCTCGAGGTCGAGCTCGGCGAGGAGGCCGGCGGCGCGCGCCTCCCGCTCCCGGCGGCCGACGCCGCGCGCCTCGAGGACGGCGGAGACGTTCTGCGCCACCGTGAGACCCCGGAAGATCGACGTCTCCTGCGGCAGATAGCCGATGCCCCGGCGGGCCCGCTGGTACATGGGCAGCCGGGTCAGGTCCTCGTCATCGAGCAGCACGCGGCCATCATCGGGGCGCACGAAGCCGGTGATGCTGTGGAAGGTGGTCGTCTTGCCGGCCCCGTTCGGCCCGAGGAGGCCGACGACCTCGCCGGGACCGACGTGGAGGGAGACGCCGTCCACCACCCGCCTGCGGCCATACGTCTTGACGATCTCCTCGACGCGCAGCATCCGCGGTCCCGTCAGCCGCCCCGTCCGTCCGGCTCGAATCGTCCCTCGACGCCCTCGATCACCTGCACCGCCTGCACCACCCCTGCGCGCAGCCGGATCTCCAGCCGCTCTCCCTTGACGTCGTTGAGGGAGACCTCCCTCCCTTCGGGGCCGCCCCCGGCCAGCCGCAGGCGGACATGGGCCCCGCCGCTGGCCACGATCCGGCTCAGGACTCCCTCCTCGTCGAAGCTCATCTCCATCCGCTCGGCGGTGAACCGGCTGAGACGCTCCTCCGAGGGATCCCGGTGGATCGCCTCGACTCGGCCCTCCAGGTCCAGGCCCGACAGTCTGCCGGAGGCCAGCGCCGCCCGCCCCGAGCCGGCGCGCAGCCAGGTCTGCCCGTTCCCCCGCAGGCTCCCCCGGAGATCGGCGGGCCAGATCAGGGCCACGGGCTCACCCTCCGCCAACTCCACGCGGCTGCTGTCCGCGGCGAACCGGCTGCGGCCGGCACCGGCCCGGTGGACGAACTCGACCTCGCCGTAGAGGGACGCCGGTCCCTCAGGGGTCGCGTAGACGCCGCGCCGGGCCCTCAGCTCCAGGTCGGGCGGCGCCTCGAGGAGAAACCCCCCGGCCCCCGTCAGGCGCCGCTGCGACCCTTCGAGGATCAGCGAGTCGGCGCGCAGGCTCAGCTCGCCTCCGCCCCGGCGGGGGCGCGTCAGGCGGGCATCGCTCCACAGGACGAGCCGGGCGCCGGCATCTCCCGACCTCAGCCGCCGGGAGCGCAGGGCGCCCTCGAGATCGGAAGCGGCCACCCCCACGGCCCCGAAGGCCTCCACCTCGTCCGCCGGACGCGCCAGGCGCAGGGAGTCGGCGGTGATCCTCCGGTCCCTCTCGCGCGCCGTCGCCCCCCCGGCGGCGAGGAGGGTGTCGGTGCCCTCGCTGAGGTGGAGCCGCCGCGCCTCCAGGCCCCGCCCGTCCACCTCGGCCCGCGCCGGATTCCCCTGGATGCGCCAGCGGTTGCCGTCCTCCTCGATCGAGTCCGCCCACAGGCGGGCCTCGCCCTCGACGCGCACGCCGCCGGCGGCGGCGAAGCGCGAGCGGTCCAGCTCGATGTCGATCGCCTCCGCCGTCAGACGTCTGCCGTGGCCGCTGTCCTCCATCGACGCCGCCCCTTCCAGCACCACCCGTCGACCGCGGCCGTCGTAGAGGGCGCGGGCGGCCCCGAAACGGCGATCCCGCCAGCGCGCGCGAGCCTCTTCGAAGGCGGCCTCCAGGCGGCCGTCGCGGACCCGCAGGCTCGCGGCGGCCGCCTCGATGCGCAGGGCCTCTGCCTCGTCGTCGCCGGGGTCCTCCTTCGACCCGGACAAGACGCCGGCCACCTCTTCGGCCGACCACGACTCCAGGCCGCTGCCGCCCGCGAGTCGGGCGGCCCTGAGCCGGCCGTCGGGCAGGACCAGGTCCGCGGCCGAGGGGGCGATCAGGCTGTCGGTGCCGCGGTCCCAGGCGAGGGTGTCGGCCGTGGCCGTGACCCGCGGACCATCGGCCTCGGCGGTGACACTCCCCGAGAAACCGACGATGTCGTGCCCCTGGTCGATGAGCAGGCGGTCGGCTCGGACCCGGGTCGCGGGCCGGCCCAGGGAGTCGGCGAAGGTCACCGTCACGCCGCCGTCGGCGCGGGTGATCCGGTCCGCCAGGTCGGCGACATAGGCGGCCTCGACGGCGACGGTGGAGGTGCTGCCGCGCAGGTCGAGCTCCACCTCCCAGGACTCGCGCTCGATCCCCTCCGGGGCCTCCGGCTCCGGTGACGGCGGCCCCTCGGCGGCACCGCAGCCGAGGAGTCCGAGGAGGGAGAGGGCGGTCACGGCGCCGGCGAGGCGCGCTCCGGCGCTGTCGGGTGTGAGCGGGGCCTCAGGGGGCCGCGGCGCGGACATCGGAGGCCCGCTCGGCCTGGTGGGCCAGGGCCGCGTCGACGAACCCGGAGAACAGGGGGGCCGGGTTGTCCATGCGGGACTTGAACTCGGGGTGGGCCTGGGTGGCGATGAAGAAGGGATGGTCGGGAAGCTCGATGAACTCCATCAGGCGCGTGCCGTCGACGCGGCGGTGGTGGCCGGAGAACACCAGGCCCTCCTCCTCGAGGAGCTCGACGAACCGCGGCGAGATCTCGTAGCGGTGGCGGTGACGCTCGAGCACCACCTTGTCGCGGTCGATCATGATCTGTCCGATGCGGAAGGACTCCTCGGGGGTGTCGAGGAGCTGGCGGATGCGCGCCCCGTCCTCGAGGAGCCGGCCCGAGCGCTCGTAGATCTCGAGGACCCGGCTGTCCTTGCGCAGCACCGCGGCGTAGGCGCCGAGGCGCATGCTGGCGCCGTAGCGGTTCTGCTCCAGGGCGTGCTTCTGGCTCTCCTGGATGGCCACCACCTGGTAGTCGGAGTCGTCGGAGAACTCCTCGGAGGTGGCGCGCTCGATGCCGGCCACGTGGCGGGCGTACTCGATGACGGCCAGCTGCATGCCGTAGCACAGCCCCAGGAAGGGCACCCCCTGCTCGCGGGCCAGGCGGATGGCGGTGATCACCCCCTCCGCCCCGCCCTCGCCGAAGGCCCCCGGCACGATGATCCCGCCGTAGTCCAGCAGCTCCTCGACGCTGCGTTCGCCGCTCTCGAAGTCGCGGCCGTCGATCCAGGTGATGTCCACGCAGGTGTCGCGGGAGACGCCGGCGTGCAGCAGCGACTGGTTCACGGAGATGTAGGAGTCCGTGAGCTGGAAGTCGCCGATCTCGACGTACTTGCCGACCATCGCCACGGGCAGCCTGCGGGCCGGGCTCTTGCTGTGCTCCAGCAGCCTCTCCCAGCGGCTCCAGTCGGGCTGGCGCCGGGGCTCGAACCCCAGCTTGGCGAGCATCTTCGCCCCGAGCCCCTCCTCTTCCAGGCGGACGGGGATGTCGTAGATCGTGGCCATGTCCGGCGCCGATATGATGTGCTCCTTCGGCACGTTGGCGTTGACCATGATCTTCTTCTTGCGCACGTCGTCGAGGGGGGTCTCGGCGCGGCAGATGATGAAGTCGGGAAAGATGCCCTGCTGGGACAGCAGCCGGATCGCCTGCTGCGTCGGCTTCGTCTTCATCTCCCCCACGTGGCTGGGAATCGGCAGGTAGGTGATGAGCACGTAGAGGAAGTGCTCCTCGCCGAGCTCGCGCTCCATGCCCTTCACGGCGAAGAGGAACAACTCGTTCTCGTAGTCCCCGCCGGTGCCGCCGATCTCGATGAGGACGATGTCGAATCCCTCGCCGGCCTCGACGATGCGGCGCTGCACCTCGTCGGTGAGGTGGGGGATGGGCTGCACGGTGTGGCCGAGGTACTCGCCCCGGCGCTCGCGCTCGATGACGGTGTGGTAGATCTGGCCGGTGGTGAGGTTGTTGCGCCGCGGCAGGTCGGTGCCCAGGAAGCGCTCGTAGTTGCCCAGGTCCTGGTCGATCTCGCCGCCGTCGTCGGTGACGAAGACCTCGCCGTGCTCGGTGGGCCGCATCGTGCCGGCGTCGTAGTTGATGTAGGGATCGATCTTGACGGCGGTGGTGCGGTATCCGTACTCGCGGAGGATGCGGCCCATGGAGGCGGTGGTGAGCCCCTTGCCGACGCCGCTCATCACGCCGCCGGCGACGACGACGAACTTCGGACCCGCGTACTCCGTCACGCTCTTCCTCCGGCTCCAGTGGCGCCGCGGAGGTCGCGGAGCGGCGCGGAATGGCTCACTCGATGATCCTGGGAACCCGGAAACACCCGTCCCGCATGTCGGGCGCCTGGGCGAGCAGTTCCGTACGTCCGTCGAAGGGCACGGCCTCGTCCCGGCGCAGCACGCCGGCCACCGGCGTGGCGTGGGAGGTGGGCTCCACGCCGTCGGTGTCGAGCTCGTTGAGCTTCTCCATGTAGGCGAGGATGCGGCCGAGCTCGGCGGTGAGGCGTTCTTCCTGCGGCGCCGACAGGTCCAGGCGGGCCAAGGCCGCAACCCGCTTGACGTCGTCGATGGTGACCGCCATGGAAGCCTCAACGAAGAAGGCCCGGGGCAGGCCCGGGCGCCGGTGAAATATGCCCCTGCCCCAGAGCCGGCGCAAGATAGGCCGGCCTCCGCGCCTCCCGGTACCCGGGAGCCGCCCGCCCGCCGTATATTCGACCCCCATGGCCTCCCGCCGCCCCTTCACCGTCGACCAGGCGAACGGCATGATCCCCTGGCTGGAGTCGGTCCTCGAGCGGCTGGACAGGCACCGGGAGGGCTGGCTCCGGCACTACGAAGGCCTGCAGATCCTGCAGACCCTGTGGGGCGAGGATGTCGAGTCGGCGGACAACCCGGACCACGCCGAGCTCCTCGGCCACCGCCGCGGCATGGAAACCGAGGCGGCGGCGGTGGAGAGGATCGTGCGCCAGGACATCCTCGGCCACGGGCTGCGCTTCCCCGCCGGCGGCCTGGAACAGGGGATCGTCGACTTCCCCACCACCTTCGAGGGCCGCTGGGTCTACCTGTGCTGGCGCCGCGGCGAGCCCGGGGTCGGCCACTGGCACGAGATCGACGGCGGCTTCGGCGGCCGCCGCGAGATCACCGACGAGCACGTCATCGCCATGGGCCGGGACGACGAGCTCCCCGACGATTCGGTCCTCGACTTCTAGCGGTCCGGCAGGCCCGGCCTCTGCCTTGCCAGGGTACCCACATGATGGTATCGTTCCTGTCCTGCTCCCCAGCCGGTAGTGGTTCCCCCCCTCTCCCCCCTTCCGCCCCCGGCCCGCCGGCCGCGCCTCCGGCGAGGAGATTCCGGCCTTGCGCCTGACCCATCTCGACGTCTTCGGCTTCAAGTCCTTCCTCGACAAGACCGAGATCCCCTTCGGCCCCGGGATCTCGGGGATCGTGGGTCCCAACGGCTGCGGCAAGTCCAACATCGTCGAGGCGATCCGGTGGGTCCTCGGCGAGCAGCGCGCCGGCGCCGTCCGCGGCCACCGCATGGAGGACGTGATCTTCGCCGGCACCCGGGGCCGCAAGCCCCTGGGGATGTGCGAGGTATCGCTGACCATCGACAACGCCGAGCAGGGGTTGGCGATCGACTACTCGGAGGTGACGATCACCCGCCGCCTCTTCCGCTCGGGCGAGAGCGACTATCTGCTGAACAAGGTCCCCTGCCGGCTCCTCGACATCCAGAACCTGCTGATGGACACCGGCCTGGGTCCGGGGGCCTACTCGGTCATGGAGCAGGGGATGGTCGACGAGATCGTCGACGACCGGACCGAGAACCGCCGCCGCATCCTCGAGGAGGCGGCGGGGATCACCAAGTACAAGGCCCGCCGGCGGTCGACCTGGAACAAGCTCGAGTCGACGCGGTCGGACCTGCAGCGCATCGAGGACGTCGTCGGCGAGATCAAGCGCAACGTCGACCTCCTCGGCCGGCAGGTGGGCAGGGCCCGACGCTACCAGGAGCTCAAGGCCGAGCTCGACGACCTCGACGTGCGCCACGGGCGGCACGAGTTCTACTCCCTTCAGGAGCGGCTGCAGCCCCTGCAGCGGGAGTTCGACGAGTTGTCGAGGACGGTGGAGGCGGGGCTGACGAGGTTCACCGGCCTCGAAGCGGAGTTGGAGACGGAGCGCCTCGCCCTCACCGAGTCCGAGGGGGCCCTGCAGGAGGCGGGCCGGCGCCTCTCGCAGTGCCAGGAGGAGATCCACGTTCTCGACACCCACCTCGTCTCGTCGCGGGAGCAGCGCAAGGCCCGGGACGAGTCGATGCAGCGCGCCGCCGGACAGCGGGAGGAGTCGCGGCGCCAGCTTGGCGAGACCGCCGCCCGCCTCGACGAGACCCGATCGAGCCTGGGGCGGTCCGAGGCCGAGGCCGCGGGAATGGAGGACCGCCTGCGGTCCCAGGAGGAGAGGGCCGGTGCCGCCGACGAGGAGTACGAATCGGTCCGTACCGGCCTGGACAGCGAGAACCGCCGCCTGCGCGAGTTGCTGCGCGAGAAGAGCGAGGGCAGCGAGTCGATGGCCCGCCTCCGGAGCGAGCGCCAGGGGCTGGAACAGATGGCGGAGCACCTGCGCGCCGAGGCCGCCGAGGACGACGACGGCCTGAAGCAGGCGCGCCGGGCGGTGGCGGCGGCCGGGTCCTCGCTGGAGACGCGGCGGGAGCGGATCACGGCCACCTCCGCCGCCCTGGACTCGGCCGCGAACCGGCGGTCCGAGGCCGAGTCGGCCATCTCCGCCCGCACCGGCCCCCTGGCCGACCTGCGCCGCGAGATCGAGTCGGGGCACGCCCGCCTGCAGGGCCTGGAGCGGCTGCGCGCCGGGTACGAGGGCTACGCCGGGGGAGTCCGCGAGTTGCTCGTCGATTCCCCCTGTTCCGGGCTGTTCGAGGGCGTCCTGGGAGACCTGATCGAGGTCGAGCCAGGTCTGGAACGCGCCGTGGAGACCGCCCTGGGCGATGCCGTGGAAGCCCTCGTGGCCCGCGGGGACGAGGGCTTGCTGGAGGCCCTCGAGTACCTTCGCGGCCGCTCCGGCCGAGCCGGGATCTACCCCCTCTCCTGGCAGGACGGCCCCGGGGAACCGGGCGCGGACCTGAGCGGCGTCGACGGGGTCTCGGGTCCTCTGGTGAAGCGGGTCCGGGCGGGGGATCACCTGGCGCCGCTGCTGAACCGGCTGCTCCACAACGCCTTTGTCGTGGACGATCTGACCACGGCGGTCGCCCTCGCCCGCCGGCACCCTGGACTGCCCTTGCGTCTGGTCACCGCCGGTGGCGAGGGGATCGGCACCGACGGCCGTCTGGCCGGAGGCGCAGAGGCTCCGGAGGAGGGCCTCCTCCACCGGCGGCGGGAGATCGCCGAACTGCGCTTCGCCCTGTCCCGCCGGCAGGCGCGTCTGGCCGTTGCCGAGGCGGTGGCCGCGGCGGAGGTCAGGCGCCGCGACATCCTCGCGGCCCTCGTCGAGAGCCTGACCCGGGGGCTGGAGGACGAAGGCCGGGCCGAGGCCGGGGAGCGCCTGCAGCTCCGCTCCGCCCGCGAGGAGCAGGACCGGCTCAGTTCCCGGCGGGAGCAGCAGCAGTCCCGCCTGGCCGCCACCGAGGAAAAGCTGCGGGCGCTGGCCGGCGACGCCCCCCGGGAGGAGGCCCGGCTGGCCGCGATCGAGGAGGAGATCTCCGGTCTCGAAGGCCGGATCCAGGCCGGGGAGAGACGGCTGGAGGCCGCCGAGGGGGCCCGCCGCCAGCAGCAGGAGGCCCTCAACGGGCTGCGCCTGGAGAGCGTTCGGATCGACGCCGTGGCCAAGGGCCTGCGGGACGAGTGCGAGCGCCTCGAGCGCCTCCGCAGGGGCCACGCGACCTCGATCGAGCGGCTGCAGGACGAGGTCGCACGGGCCGACCAGGAGCGGGCCCGCCTGGGGGCCGAAGAGGAGGCGATCACCACCCAGCTGGCCGTCAGGCACGAGGAGCACGAGGGGCTGGAAGGCGAGCGTCAGGAGCGCCACCGCCAGTGGCAGGACCGCACCACCGGGGCCCGCGGGCTGGAGGAGGAGATCGGCCGCCTGCAGCGGGAGCTGGGCGCCGACCGGGAGCGCCGCCATCGGCAGGAGCTGCAGCTGGCGGAGATGAAGGCCGAGTGCCGCCGGATCGAGGGGCGCCTGAGGGAGGAGTACGAGGTCGCCCTGGCCTCTCTCGGCCCTCTGGACGAGGCCGACTTCGACGCTTCGGCCGCCGCTGAGCGGCTGGAGCAGATCCGCCGATCCATCGCCCGGCTGGGACCGGTGAACGTGGGCGTGCTGGAGGACTACGAGGAGCAGAAGGAGCGCTACGACTTCCTCTGCCGGCAGCGCGACGACCTGGAGTCGGCCGCCGAGGACCTGCGCAAGGCCCTGCAGCGCATCGACCGCGTCGCCCGGAGCAAGTTCCGTGAGACCTTCGCCGAGATCCGCGAGAAGTTCCGCGAGACCTTCGCCCGGTTCTTTCCCGGCGGCGAGGCCGATCTCTCACTGGAGGCGGACGTGGACCCCCTGGAGTCGAACATCGAGATCACCGCCCGGCCGAGGGGCAAGCGCCTGCAGAGCATCGGCCTGCTCTCCGGCGGCGAGCGCGCCCTGACCGCGATCTCCCTGCTCTTCGCCATCTACCTGGTCAAGCCGAGTCCCTGGTGCATCCTCGACGAGGTCGACGCTCCCCTGGACGACGCCAACACCGAGCGCTTCCTGCGGGTGCTGCGGGAGTTCGCGCGCACCACCCAGTTCATTCTGGTGACCCACAACAAGCTGTCCATGGCATCGGCCGACTCCCTGCACGGAGTGACCATGCCGGAGGAAGGGGTGTCGCAGCTGGTCTCGGTGCAAGTCGTGGAGGAGATGCTCGAAGCGGCGGGCTGAGGCGGCCTCAACCGGCCCGCAAGCCGTACGGGTCCTGCTCCATCAGCAGCCGCGCCCTCCCGGAGGTCCGCGCGTCTCCCGAGCCCAGGGCGTCCTGCAGGAAGGCCGGGTGCTCCACGAGGAAGCGGCGCATGGCCCCGGCGGGATCTCCGAGATAGTCCACGAGCACGGTGTGCTGGGCCTCGCTGATCCGGCCACGGCGGCGCAGCTCGGCGAACATCGCCCCGTCGACGCGCAGGCACGCCTCGGCGTCGACTCCGCGGGCGGCGATCACCTCCATCCCCCCTTGTCCGCGGTCGACGACGTTGGCGCTCACCGCCATGTCGCCGCCGCGCCCCCGCAGGGCCGGGATCCAGGCGCGCGTGTAGGAAGAGGCCTCGGTCACCAGGTCGGCCACGTGGGCGGTACGCCGGCCCTCCAGATCCTCCACCGGGGCCAGGAGGTCCCCCGCGGCGGTCAGGGCGCCCCCGTCCTTGTAGAGGTAGAGGTGCGGCAGCCCGGTCCTCAGGGCGGCGCCGGTGGAGAAGAACCAGTCGCGCCGCTCCCCTCCCGAGACCCAGTCGATCCCGCCCGCCGGCTCCCGCCTGCGGATCGAGGCGGCGAGAGCGTCGATCACCGCGGCGTAGGCCGGGTCCGAAGCCAGTTGCGCCGAGATCCGCTCCGTCAGGCGCGCGTGGAAATCGGCGGACCTCGACCCGGCATCGATGAAGGCGAGCAGCTCTTCGGCTCTCTCGGGGCCTCCGAAGAGGAAGTGGGTGTTGATGTAGTACGGTCCCACCGTGCCGGAGGTGTACCAGAACACCTGCCCCGGGGGCGCGATGCGCAGCGCCTCGGAGCCAAGGAGAGACTCGAGCAGGTCCATCAGGGCAGGTCGGCCTCGTCGAGATCGCACAGCCGCGGATTGGCGGCGTCCCGGCGGGAGATCACCGGCAGCCTGCCGGCCTCGAGGCCCCAGTCGATACCGACGCCGGGATCGTCCCAGGCCAGGCCGTGCTCGTCGGCTCCCGTGTAGTACTGGTCGACGACGTAGAGGAAGGTCGCCTCGGTGAGGGCGTGGTAGCCGTGGGCCACGCCCGGCGGGATGAAGAGGGTGCGGAAGGACTCACCGTCGAGCTGCAGGGTCTCGCCCACCCCGCGCGTCGGAGAGCGCCGGCGCAGGTCGTACAGGCCGACGCGCAGGGAGCCGGCCACGCAGTGCCAGCAGTCGGCCTGGAGATGGTGGAAGTGCAGGCCGCGGAGGACCCCGGGACCCGAGTGCGAGCGGTTGACCTGGAGCCGGTCCCAGGCGCGCCCGGGGAACCACTCGCGGCGGAAGATCTCGGCGAACCGGCCGCGGTCGTCGCCGAAGACGTCCAGCTCGACGGTGAAGACGCCGGTGATCCGCCCCTCCGTCCGCTCCACGCCTCAGCCTCCTCGGCCGCAGCACTTCTTGTACTTGCGGCCGCTGCCGCAGGGACAGGGGTCGTTGCGCCCCACCTTGGGCTGCTCCCGCCGGAAGGTGACCACCCGCTGCGGCAGCAGCCGCTCTCCCTCCAGCATCTCGGCGGGGCGCCGGCCGTCGAGACCGTCCCGGGGCGTCTGCAGCCACTCGTCGTGGAGCCGCTGCAGCTCCTCCTCGCCAGGCGACTCGTGGCCGCGCTCCTGGCAGAACAGGCCGAAGTCGGCCATCAGCCGGCCCCGCGGCGAGTCGAGGACCTGCTGCAGCTGGGCGGCGTCGACCCCGGGGGGCAGGGCCTGTCCGAGGGCGGCCATCCGCGCCCCGATGTCGATGCCGGAATCGGCGGTCCCTTCCGCGGGATCCTGCGCCTCTTCCGCCGGGTCCGCCTCCTCCTCCTCCGAGGCCGGTCGAACCCGCGGCGCCAGTTGCGCGAGCAGGGCGGCGAGGGGCTCCGCCGAGGCGGGGCGGTCCGCCGCCGCCTGGGAGGAGATCCACCCGGGGTCCTCCCCGTCGGCCAGCAGCTCCAGGATCTCTTCGGCCTCGAGCCGCCGGATGGCGTGGGTCTCGCAGAACTCCCGCAGGGTCCGTGTGGCGTCCGCGTCCATCTCTCTCCACTTCTGAATCGGGCGCCCGAATCTAGGCCGCGTCCGGGGCTGGGCAAAGCCGGCGGGCGCTCAGAACTCTGACGGAGATCCTCAGAATCCTGAGCCGAAAGACCTGTCCCCGGCCTTGGGACAGGATTCGCCCGGGTGTGCACAACTCCCTTGGAAAACAGCTGGTTACGATAGTTCCCCGAGACCTGGCACGATGATTGCCATACGGGAGACCAGAACAATCACCATCAGCCGCGTCAACCGATGGAGGCCGTCATGGATGCCAAGCAAGCCCTCGCCGATCGCAACCTGCTGCGGCAGGCCGCCCACGACACGAACCATCTCGCGGCCCTCGTGCGGCGCTACCGCGCTCCCCTGTTCAGCTTCGTCTATCGCTTCGTGGGCGACCGCGAGACCGCCGAGGACATCGTGCAGGAGACCTTCCTGCGATGCCTGCGGCACAAGCACCAGTATCCCGCCATCGAGCAGGTCTCGACCTGGCTCTACACGATCGCCGGCAACCTGGCCAAGACCGAGCTGCGCCGGCGCAAGCGCTGGCACTGGGTCCCCATCGGCCCCATGCCCGAGGAGGAGGAGCGCGTCTCCTGCTACGAGCCGGTGGACTCGGACCCGCTTCCTGGCGAGTATACCGATGCGCGCAAGGTCCACTCCTCGGTGGCCCGAGCCATCGACGAGCTGCCCGCCGAGTTCCGGGAGGCGGTGGAGCTGCGCGACCTCAACGGCCTCTCCTACGAGGAGATCGCCAAGATCATCGACTGCCCGGTGGGCACGGTGAAGTCCCGCGTCAACCGGGGACGCCTGCGGCTGCAGAAGCGCCTGCGCTCCCTGGCCGACGAGTTCCTCGGAGAGCTCATGCCGGCCGCCGCCTGAATCCGCGAGAGGATCCGCCGTGAACGTCGACCGCTCCCTCCTGCTCTCCGACCTCGAACGCCTGCTGGTGGCCCACGGACCTTCCGGGGTCGAGGGGGAGGTCGACGCTCTGCTGCGCGAGATGCTCCACTCCTGCGGCGAGATCCGTCAGGATGCCGCCGGCAGCCTGGTCCTCCACTTCCCGGGGGCCCGGAGCGGCGGCGCCGTCGCCGTCACCGCCCACAAGGACGAGATCTGCATGATCGTCAAGCGGGTCGAGGCGGAGGGACGCCTGCGCGTGCAGCCCGTGGGCGGGCTCCATCCCTGGGCCGTGGGCGAGACCCCGGTGGAGATTCTCGCCGAAGAACCGGTCCCCGGAGTGTTGTCCATCGGCTCCAAGCACGTCTCGGGCGAGAGCCCCGCCGGCGCCCTGAAGTCCGGCGCCGCCCTGACGTGGGAGAAGATGCACGTGGAGACGAAGCTCGACGCCGACGGCCTGGAGCGCCTCGGCGTGCGGCCCGGGCGGCGCGTCGTCCTGGCGCGGGGCCGCAAGGCCCCCATGTGGCTGGGAGAGGAGTTCCTGTGCGGCTACAACCTCGACTGCCGGGCCGGACTCGCCGTGCTCGTGGCCGCCGCGCGGCAGCTGCACCGGGAGCCGCCGGACCGGGACGTCTACCTCGTGGCCAGCGCCGAGGAGGAGATCGGCGGTCTCGGCGCCATCTGGTCGGTGGGACAGCTGCCGGCGGAAACCGTCATCGCCCTCGACTTGGCCCCCGTGGCCGACGAGTACCAGATCGTCAACAGCGCCGAACCGGTCCTGCCCTGCAAGGACGTCTCCGGGCTCTACAGCGAGCCCCTGGTCGACCACCTGACGGGGCTCGCCGCCGGTCTCGGCTTCGGCGTGCAGACCGCCGTCCTCACCAGCTACGCCAGCGACGCCACCCTGGCCCGGGCCGCGGGCTCCGCCGGCCGCGCCGCGCTGATCGCCTATCCCGGCGACAACACCCACGGTTACGAGATCTGCCACGCCGGTGGCATCGTCAACTGTGCGCGGCTGCTGCTGGCCTGGCTGTACGACCCGGAGGGCTGACCCGAAGGCGCGTCTCCCCCGGTGCGGGTCTTCAGTAGGCCCGGTGCACGAAGAACTCCAGCATCTCCCGCAGCAGCTCCCGCTCTTCCGTCGCCGGCAGCTCCTGAAGCAGTTGGTGGGCTTCCTGGCCGCGGCGGTCCGCCACTTCCGAGGCGTAGGCGATCGCACCGCGCTCCGAGGCCATGCCGATGACGGTCTCGATCTGCTCCGGCGTGGTCTCCTCTCGGGAGGTGTGCAGGATCTCGAGGACGCGGCGCCGGTCGTCGCCGCCGCACTTGCGCAGCAGGTCGATGATGATCAGGGTGCGCTTGCCCTCGGCGATGTCGCCGCCCCGCTCCTTGCCGTAGGCCCCCGCCGCCAGGCCCGGCGCCTGGGCCGCGTCGGCGGCGGTCGACATCAGGTTCAGCAGGTCGTCGCGGATCTGGAAGGCGATGGCCATGGCCTCTCCGAAGTCGCCGATGGCGCGCTGCTGCGCCTCCGGCGCCCCGGCGATGATCGCCCCCGCCGTGCACGGCCCCCTGCCGGTGTACCAGCCGGTCTTCTTCCGCAGCATGGTCATGAACTGCTCCTCGTCGGGGACCGTGCGGCTGCGGATCCAGCCGATGTCGTAGGCCTGCCCCTCGAAGGTCTCGCGGGAGCCGCGGAGCATCTCCTCGATCAGGGTCAGGGTCATCTCGCACCCGAGGAGCGGTCCGTTGGCGGCGAGCATCTCGAAGACCTTGGCGTAGAGCGCATCGCCGACATTGATGCTCAGCGGCACCCCCTGGAGGCGGTGCATGCAGGGCTCGCCGCGGCGCATCTCGGAGTCGTCCTCGATGTCGTCGTGGAGCAGGGCGAAGGACTGGAACATCTCGAAGGCCGCGGCGGTGCGCATGGCGCGGCGCAGGTCGCCGCCGAGGGCCCCGCACGACAGCAGCACCAGGGCCGGCCGGGAGCGCTTGCCGCCGCGCTCGGGGTAGACGCGCATCGGGCCGTACAGGTAGTCCTCGGGTTCCTGCACGGGGAGGAAGGAGAACAGCTCCTCCTCGATCAGGGGGATCTGGGTCTCGAGGAAGCCCCGCAGCCGGGGGGAGACGTCGGCCATGGTCCCCTAGCCGCCCGCTCCCGCGACCCTGAGACGGGTCAGGGCCCGCAGCAGGGCCGCCCGGGCGCGGTCGAGGTCGATGTCGGCCTGGGCGCTCAGCCGTTGGCGCGCCCGGTCGCGGGCGGTCTCGGCCCGGGCCACGTCGATCTCGGCGTCGTACTCGGCGGTCTCGGCCAGCACCGTGACCCCCTCGCCGGAGACCTCGACGAAGCCGCCGCTCACCGCCAGGGACCGGCGCCCGCCCTCCTCCTGGAAAGAGAGGGGGCCTGTCTTCAGGGCCGCCACCATGGGGGCGTGTCGCGCCAGCACGCCGAAGGAGCCCTCGCTGCCGGGAGCCCGGAGGCTCGACACCGGCCCGGAGAACAGGACGCGCTCGGGGGTGACGACGCGCAGGGGATAGTCGGCCATGGCTACAGGTTCTCGGCCTCGGCCAGGGCGTCCTCGATGGTGCCCACGAGAAAGAAGGCCTGCTCCGGCACGTCGTCGTGGGCGCCCTCGACGATCTCCCGGAAGCCGCGCACCGTGTCCTCGATCTTGACGTAGGCCCCCGGCTTGCCGGTGAAGGCCTCGGCCACGTGCATCGGCTGGGTGAGGAAGAACTGGATCTTGCGGGCCCTCGAGACGACCAGCTTGTCCTCGTCGGACAGCTCGTCGATGCCGAGGATGGCGATGATCTCGCGCAGGTCGCGGTAGCGCTGCAGGATCTCCTGCACCCGCTGGGCCACGTCGTAGTGCTCGTCGCCGACGACGCGGGGGTCGAGGATGCGGGAGCTGGAGGCCAGGGGATCGACGGCCGGGTAGAGGCCCTGGTCGGCCAGGGCCCGCTCGAGGACGATGCGGCCGTCGAGGTGGGCGAAGGCGGAGACGACTCCCGGGTCGGTGTAGTCGTCGGCGGGCACGTAGATCGCCTGCACCGAGGTGATGGAGCCGCTCTTCGTCGTGGTGATGCGCTCCTGGAGGGCGCCCATCTCGGTGGCCAGGGTCGGCTGGTAGCCGACGGCCGACGGCATGCGGCCGAGGAGGGCCGAGACCTCGGCGCCGGCGAGGATGAAGCGGAAGATGTTGTCCACGAAGAACAGCACGTCCTGGCCGCTCTCGTCGCGGAAGTGCTCGGCGATGGTCAGCCCGGTCAGGGCGATGCGCTGCCGCGCCCCGGGCGGCTCGTTCATCTGGCCGAAGACCATGGCCGTCTTGTCGATCACCCCCGACTCCTCGAGCTCGCCCAGCAGGTCGTTGCCCTCGCGGGTGCGCTCGCCGACGCCGGCGAAGACCGAGTAGCCGCCGTGGCCGGAGGCGACGTTGTTGATCAGCTCGGTGAGGATCACCGTCTTGCCGACGCCGGCGCCGCCGAAGAGGCCGAGCTTGCCGCCGCGGGCGAAGGGGCAGATCAGGTCCATGACCTTGATGCCCGTCTCGAGCATCTGGTCGGTGGTGACCTGGTCCTCGTGGGCGGGAGGCTCGCGGTGCAGCGGCCGCCGCGGCGTCTCCTCGGGCAGAGGATCCTTGCCGTCGATCGGCTCGCCGATGACGTTGAACAGGCGGCCCAGGGCGGCCTCGCCCACGGGTACCTGGATCGGGCCGCCGGTGTCGACGACCCGGGCGCCGCGCCCCATGCCGTCGGTGGCGTCCATGGCCACGCAGCGGACCAGGCTCTCGCCCAGGTGCTGCTGCACCTCGAGGACGAGGCGCTCGTCGCCCGGGCGGTCTTCCTCGGCCACCTCCAGGGCGTTGTAGATCGGCGGCAGCTCGCCCCCGGCGAAGTCGACGTCGACGACGACGCCGATGATCTCCTTGACGGTTCCTTCCTTCATCCTTGTCCCTTCGTCTCTTACTGGGCGACGGCCTCGGCGCCGCCGATGATGTCCATCAGTTCCAGGGTGATCGAACTCTGGCGCTCCTTGTTGACCTCGCGGGTCAGCTCGGTGATCAGGTCCCCGGCGTTCTTGGTGGCGTTGTCCATGGCCGCCATCTGGGCGGCGAAGAACCCGGCGTTGGTCTCCAGCAGGGCCCGCCATACCTGGAAGCTCACGTGGCGCGGCACGAGGGCTTGCAGCAGCTGCTCCGGGCCTGGCTCGAAGATGCAGCTGCCCGCCCCCGGGTCCTGGTCCTCCGGCGGCGCGATGGGCAGCAGCTGGCGCACCACCGGCACCTGGCTGGCCACGGACCTGAACTCGGAGAAGACCAGCAGGGCCCGGTCGGTGCGCTCGGCGGCGTAGTCGGCGGTGAGTCCCCGGGCGATCTGCGCGGCGGTGGCGAACTCCAGCTGGCGGAAGACGTCGGCGTGATGTCTCGAGACCTCGAAGCCGCGGCTGGCCAGGAAGTCGCGGCCCTTGCGCCCCACGGTGGTCAGCTCGACCTCGACGCCTGCCTGCGACTCCAGCTCGAGGCGGGCCTGGCGCCCGACGTTGCCGTTGAAGGCTCCGCACAGGCCGCGGTCGGCGCTGACAACCACCACCGACAGGCGCCGGACCTCGCGCTGCCGGAAGAGGGGGTGGTCGGATTCGACGCTGCCCTGGATCCGCCGCAGCGTGGCGTCGATCTGCTCGGCGTAGGGGCGGGCCGACTCGATGGCGTCCTGGGCGCGGCGCATCTTGGCGGCGGCCACCATGTACATGGCGTTGGTGACGCGCTGGATGTTGCTGACCGACGCAACCCGCGTCCGCAGCTGCCGAAGGGTCGCCACTAGCCGTCCGAGGGGCGGAAGGTGCTCTTGAACTGCTCGATGGCGGCGGTCAGGCTCGCGCGCGCGTCGTCGTCGAGATCGCGGCTGTCGCGGATCCGCGCCAGCAGCTCGGGCTGGCGGTCGCGCATGTGCTGCAGCAGTTCCTCTTCGAAGCGGCGCACATCGGCGGTGGGCAGGTCGAGGGCGTGATCGATAGCGGCCAGGGCCACCGTCTCTTCCTCCAGGGGCAGGGGCTCGTAGCGGCCCTGCTTGAGCAGCTCCATCAGCTTCTCGCCGCGGTTGAGCAGGTTGCGCGTGGACTGGTCGAGGTCCGAGGTGCCGAACTGGGCGAAGGCCTTGACCTCGTTGTAGCGCGCGATGTCGCCCTTGATCGATCTGGCCACCGCTTTCATGGCCCGTGTCTGGGCGTCGGAACCAACCCGGGATACCGAGGCCCCCACGTCCATGGCCGGGCGGTTGCCGGCGTGGAACAGCTCGGGCTTGAGCAGGATCTGGCCGTCGGTGATGGAGATGACGTTCGTGGGCACGAAGGTGGAGACGTCGCCTTCGAGGATCTCGATCACGGGCAGGGCCGTCAGCGACCCGCCGCCCTTCTCGTCGCTCATCTTGGCGGCACGCTCCAGCAGCCGCGAGTGCAGGTAGAAGACGTCGCCCGGGTAGGCTTCCCGCCCCGGCGGCCGGCGCAGGACCAGCGACATCTCGCGGTAGGCCCAGGCCTGCTTGGACAGGTCGTCGTAGATGATGAGGGCGTGCTGCCCGCGGTCGCGGAAATACTCGCCCATGGAGCAGCCGGCGTAGGGCGACAGGAACTGCAGCGGCGCCGGGTCGGAGGCCGTTGCGGAGACGACGATGGTGTAGTCCATGGCGCCGTTGGCCTCGAGCTCGGCCACCACCTTGGCCACGGTGGAGGCCTTCTGGCCGATGGCGACGTAGATGCAGATGAGGTCGCCGCCCTTCTGGTTGATGATCGTGTCCACGGCGATCGCCGTCTTGCCCGTCTGCCGGTCGCCGATGATCAGCTCGCGCTGGCCGCGGCCGATGGGCACGGTGGAGTCGATGATCTTGATGCCCGTCTGCACCGCCTCGCTCACCGGCTGGCGTTCGATCACGCCCGGGGCCTTGCGCTCCACCGGCAGGCTCTCGTCGGTACGGATCTCGCCCTTGCCGTCGATCGCCCGGCCGAGGGGATCGACGACGCGGCCGAGAAGGGCCTCGCCCACGGGCACCTCGACGATGCGGCCCGTGCGCTTGACCTCGTCGCCCTCGTGGATCCGGGTGTCGTCTCCGAAGAGGACGCAGCCGACGTTGTCCTCCTCGAGGTTGAGGGCCATGCCCATGATGCCGTGGGGGAACTCCACCAGCTCGCTGGCGCGCACGTTGCCGAGGCCGTGGACGCGGGCGATGCCGTCGCCCACGTAGAGCACGGTGCCGCTCTCGTAGACGTCGACCTGCTTCTCGAACCCCAGCAGCTGCTGCTTGAGGATTGCGGAGATCTCGTCGGGCTGAACCAGGACTTCGGCGGGCATTCGGCTCTCTCGTTCCTGAATTGGTTGCAGTTGGCTGCGGCCGGCCCTCAGGCGCTCACGAGGCGGTCCCGCAGGCGGCGCAGCTGGGTCTCGACGGAGGCGTCGAAGACGGTGTCGCCGATACGGGCGACGAGACCGCCGCGGAGCGACTCGTCCACCTCGGCCCGGACGCTCACCCTGCGGCCGGTGTAGTGCGACAGGCGGCTGCCCAGGGCCTCGACCTGCCCGGGCGTCAGGGCCGTTGCGCTGCGGACCTCGGCGGTATCGACCCCGGCGCGCGCGTCGAGCATGGCCAGGGCCGCGTCGACCATGTCGGCCAGAGCATGGCTGCGGCCCCGTGAGGCCACCAGGAGCGTGAAGTGGAGGGTGAGAGGCTGCACCTTGCCGGCCAGGACGGCCTCCAGCGCCTTCGAGGCGGTGGCGCCGTCGACGAGGCGGTTGCCGAGGAACTCCCGCAGCTCCGCGGAAGCGCCCAAGGTGGCCGCCAGCCCCTCCAGGTCGCGGCGCACCTGCCCGGTGACGCCGGACTCCTCCGCCGCTTCGAGGAGGGTCACGGCGTAGCGCCGGACCAGCTCTGTTGCCTTCGCCATGTGGCGGTCCCGTCCCCCTCAGGCCGACGGCTGCGACTGCGGCAGACGTCCGATGAAGTCGTCGGCGAGCTTGCGGTTGCGCTCGCCATCGAGCTCGGCGTCGAGGATGGCGCCGGCGGCCTGCACGGCCATGTCGGCCGCCGCCTCGCGCAACTCGATCAGGGCCGCTCGCTTCTCCGCCTCGATGCTCTCGGATGCCCGGTCGGCGGTGCGCTGCGCCTCCTGGCGGGCCTCCTCGACGATGCGCGCGCCCACCTGCTCGGCGGCCTCCCGCGCCTCGGACACGATGCGCCGCGCCTCGGACTCGGCCCCGGCCAGCCGCTCCTCGTGCTCGGCCAGCCGGGCCTCGGCCTCCTGGCGGGCCCGGTCGGCGCTCTCGAGAGACTCGCGGATGCGGTTCTCGCGCTCGTCCAGGGCCGCCAGCAGCGGACCCCACACCTTGGCCCTGAGGATGAGGAGCACCACCAGGAAGGTGATGATCGTCCACAGGATGAGACCCGGATGTGGGCTGAGCAGATCCATTTTACTTGGTCACCACCACGAGGACGCAGATGATCTCCGCCAGCAGCGCGACACCTTCGATGAGAGCCGCGGCGATGATCATGTTGGTGCGGATGTCGGCCACCGCTTCGGGCTGGCGCGAGATCCCCTCGAGGGCGCCGGCGGCGAGCAGGCCGATGCCGATGCCTGCGCCGATGGCGCCGAGACCGGCGCCGATAGCGGCGCCCATGTACGCGAGATCCATTGGGTCGATTCCTCCTCAGTGTTCCGGGTGGGCTGCCATGTTCACGAACAGGGCCGTGAGCAGCGTGAAGATGAAGGCCTGGATGAAGGCGATGAAGATCTCCAGCAGGTAGAGGGCCGCCGCCAGGACGACCGAGGCCGGGGCCACCCAGTAGCTCTTGAGCATGATGATCATGCCGAGGAAGACGAGGATGGCGACATGGCCGGCGATCATGTTGGCGAAGAGGCGGATGCACAGGGCGAAGGGCTTGGCCAGCATGCCGATGATCTCGATGGGGACGAGGATGATCAGCAGCGGCGCCGGCAGGCCCGACGGCACCAGGTTCTTCCAGTGGCCGAAGAAGCCGTTGTTGAGGATGCCCGCCCCCTGGGTGACGGCGAAGGAGATCAGGGCGAGGGCGGCGGTGACGCTGATGTTCCCGGTCGCCGTGGCGCTGTACGGCAGCAGGCCGAAGAGGTTGCAGTACAGGATGAAGAAGAAGACGGTGAGCAGGAACGGCAGGTAGGCGCGGCCCCCCTCGCCCATGACGGGCAGAACGACCTCGTCGCGCAGGAACAGGACGATCGTCTCGAGGAGGTTGGCCAGGCCCGACGGCACCAGGGCGGGGCGCCGGAAGCAGGCCAGCATGGTGAGGACGAGGAGCCCGCTGGCCAGCCACATGACCACCACGTGGCGGGTGATGGACATGTCGACGCCGAAGATCGGCTCGGCCAGTCCGAGCGCCTCGGACAGGCCGCGCAGGTCGATGTGACCGTCGAAGATGTGGTGGGCGTTGACGAAGGGCACTTCCAGGGAATCGTGGTCCAGGATGTGCCCGATTACGTCTACTTGATTGTCCGCGCCATCGGCGGCGGACGCCTCTCCTGCCATCGACTCCCCCCCGGAGGTGGCCAGGGGTGCTGGGAACAGACTGAAGGAATTGTAGGACTTGGCGGTTGGCCCTGTTGCGCGGCCGGAAGGAAAATGTGTGTGCCCCGAGGTCTTGTCAACAGCCTCAGGGCCGCGGGCGGCGGCCGGCGCCGCGGGCCACGAGGACCACCTCCAGGCCGAGGAAGACCAGGTAGGCCACGATCAGGCCGGCGGCGTAGCCGGTCCTGTGCGTATCCGTGAACCACAGCAGGATGAGGGAGACGGCGGCCACGAGCATCAGCCTGGCCACGGTGCCTCCGAGGATGGCGACCACCAGGGCCCGGGGGTGCCTCGCGCCGAGGCGCAGACCGACCCAGGCGATGACGGCACTTGCGGCGGCCACCAGGACTCCTGCGGCGGCGGCGATCCATGGATCCTGCATGATCATTCCCCTTTCTCGAGATCCTTCGGCCAGCCGCCGGAGACCAGGGTCCGGCACACCTGGTAGAACGCTGCCGCGGCACCGATGAGGGCTCCCGCGATCAGCAGCCACGGCGACGTTCCGAGCCCGCCGTCGGCCCACCACCCGGCGGCGGCGCACAAGGCCACGGTCACCGCGAACTGCACGCCGAGGCCGGCCAGGCGGCCCAGCTCACGAAGCGCCCCGCGCTGCCCGCCGTCGCCGCGACTCATCGGAACCCCGCCGCCGCCCCGGCGACCTCCGCCGCGCGGGCGACGGGCGCCGGCCACAGGCCCAGCAGCAGCAGCAGCCCGGCGCTCAGGACCGCCGCCGAGAGACCCCCCGCATCCGGCGCCAATGCCTCCGGGGACTGCTCCCGCCCCCAGGCGACGCGGGCGGCGAAACGGAGGAATACCCAGGCGGTGAGCAGAGCGTTGGCCAGCAGCAGGACGAAGCCTGCCGACGAGGTCTCGGCCAGACCTGCGAGCAGGGCCGCACGGGAGGCGAAGGCGGCCGTGGGCGGCAGGCCGGCGAGGGCGATGAGGCAGACGCACAGGGCGGCGCCGGCCACCGGCTCCCGGCGGGCCAGTCCGGCCGCCGTCCCTGCCCGGCCGATGAGGCCGCTCACCGCCAGCCCTCCCCCGAGGGCGAGGACCGCCGCCGTGAGCTGCAGCCACAGGCCGGGAGACGGGCCGGGGCCCGCCGCGAGGGCCGCCAGGCCATACCCCGCCTGGATCACCACGCCGTACCCCAGCAGCCTGGTGAGCCTGCGCCGGGGCAGGGCCAGCAGGTTGCCGGCCGTCACCGTCACCAGCGAGGCGGCCAGCAGCAGCGACGGCAGGTCCGGACGGACCTCGGCCAGGACCTCCACCAGCCGGCCGCCGACCACCAGGGCCGGGACCACGGAGACAGCCACCGTCAGCATCACCGCCGAGGGTGCGCAGCCGGCGCCGATCTCGCCAACCCAGTAGTGGAAAGGCACGGCCCCGGCGCGCACCGCGAGGCCCGTCAGCAGCAGACCACCCCCGACGACGGTCATCGCCGCGGATCCCGCGGCGGCGCCCCTCGCCAGGTGGTCCCACTGGGAGGTACCGGCTCCCGCCCACAGGCAGGCGATGCCCAGGAGGGTCAACCCCGTGGCCGCGGCCATGGGACCGGCCTGGCGCAGGACGGCGCGGGCGGCGGCGGCGGGTCCGAGGGCGTTGCCGGCGATCAGACTCGCGGAGGCCAGCTCCAGACCGATGAACAGGACCACGAGATCCCGGGCCGAGACAGCCACCATGGCGCCCAGGACGCCCAGGGCCGTCAGCACCCCGGCCGCCGCCCGGCTGCCGGCCGCGGCCGGTGAGCCCGCCATCAGCAGGCCGGCGAGCACGGCTCCCCCGAGGATCAGCAGGTCGGCGAAGGCAGCCACCGGGTCGGCGTACAGCAGTCCGTGCCGCCCCAGGGAGACGGGATCCCAGGCCTGCAGCGACAGGGAGAGGGCCACCAGAAGGCCCCCCAGGGTGAGAACGGCCGGCGCGCGGCCGGGGCGACGCGGCCAGAGCGCGGCGTCGAGCAGGGCCAGACCGATGGCCAGCAGTCCCAGGCTCGTCTCCGGCGCCAGGTCCGGGCCTGCCAGGTCCGTCCACCTCACGGCCGGAGGCCCTCGGCCGGCCCGGTGGATGTCGGGGAGCCCGCCACCATGCGCTCGATGACCGGCCGGGCCCCGGATAACAGCGGCTCCGGGCGCAGACCGAATACCCCGGCGGTGGCGATGACCAGGGCCAGAACCCAGCCCAGGGCCCCGCGGCCGGACGCAGGCGGTCTCCTCGCCAGACCGACCACCGGATCGAGGAGCGCCAGCGCAAGGACTCCCGATGAGAGGATGAGGAGCCAGCCCAGGACCGGGTGGGCCGCCAGGACCCCCGCCATCAAGGTCAGCCAACCGGGCAGGGCCCCGCCCCCCGGGGCGGCGGCCACGGTCAGGCCGAGGGCCAGCCAGGCCCATGCGGTGCGCAGACCGCCGGCGCCCCGGTCCTCGATCCACAGGGCGAGAAGGAGCAGGGAGGCGCGCGGCAGGGCGATACCCGCGGCCAGGGCCGCGGCTCCGAGGGCCTGGAGGCTGCCGGGCGCGAAGACCCCGGCGGCCATCAGGGCTCCGGTGGAGGCCACGGCCAGGGCCGCCCGCCGGGACAGGCCGGGGCGCGGCTGGACAACCGCCAGCATCGCCGTCCACAGTGCGCTTGCGCCGGCCCACAGCCCCAGCCAGGGAGAGGCCGCCAGGGCTTCGGCCGGAAACAGGGCCAGCCAGAATCGCAGCAGACCGAAAGCCCCCACCGCGCACCAGGCGCCGGAGATCAGGATCCTCCCGGAGAGGGCGCCGGAGGTGCACACCGGGACCAGCCAGGTATGGAACGGCACGAGGGGGATCTGCATGGCCAGGGCCGCCGCCGCCAGGGCCGCCGCCGGGCCCCCGTGGGAGACGCCCGCGGCGGCGAGTTCGTCGACGAGGGTGCTGCCGCTCCCGGCGCCGCCCAGGGCCGCGGCGGCGGCCAGCATCAGGGAGCCGCTCGCCGCCCAGTGAGCGAAGCGGCGGCCGGCGCGCCCGCTGCCCGCTGCCCGGCCCAGGCCGAGGACCGCCGCCAGGGCCAGACCGGCGAGACCGTGGCCGGCGGCCGCCACCATCAGGTCCCGGGAGGTCAGCACCAGGGCCATCCCCCCGGCGCCGGTCAGGGCCAGGGCCAGCCGGGCCCGGCTGGGAGTGCCCCCGAAGCGGCCTTCCACGCACACCGCCAGCAGCAGCACCGCCGCCAGGGCCAGCAGGGCGTACCGGTTGAGGCCATCGACGGCCAGCGACAGCCCGGAGCCCGTGGTCGCCAGCCACGGGGCGGTAAACCCCCAGGAGAACTCCCGTCCGTGGGGGGCCGCCAGACATGCGAGGCCGGCGAGGAGCAGCAGACCCGCCGCGGCGGCGGTGGAGACCCTTCTTGCGGCGAGCCCCCGCAGCGGCGCCAGGGCGAGGCCCAGAGCCGCGCCCAGGGGCAGCAGGACGATGGACCAGGCCACGAAGGGGGCGGCCACCTCAGCGGCCTCCCATGGACCACAGGATCACCAGCACCACGCCCGCTGCCAGGGCCGCCGCCCAGAGCCGCCGACCGGCGTGCTCCACCCGCGCCAGGGTCCAGCCCGCTCCGCGGAGAACCAGGCCCAAGGCTCCCCAGGCGGCGCCGAGGACGGCGCCGTCGACGAAGGTCCACAGGCCCCGGCCCAGGGAGGTGGCCGCCACGGCCGCCCCCTGCTGCGCGGCGCCGGCGCCAAACCCGCCGGCGGCGAGCCGGCGCGGGGCCGAGGCAGGCCGGGAAGCCGGCTTCAGACCCCGGCGCCAGATCAGGGCCGCGACTCCCAAGGCGCCGGCGTTGGCCGCGGCGGCCAATCCGACGCCGTCCATGGAGGGCGCTGGCAGGCGCAGCCAGGCGAGGGCCGGCAGAGCCGCCAAGACCAGACCCGCCGAGACCGATCCGGCCGCGATCGGGAGAGCCGGCCGGACCACCTCCTTCGACTCGGCCGGTGGAGCCGCCCCTGGAAAGGGTGAGAGGGCGAGACGGCCCACGGAAAGGACCGCCAGGACAAATGGGCCCAGGGCGGCGGCCATCCCCGCGGGTCCGTAGCCGCCGTAGGCATGCTTCAGAAGGAGTGCCTGACCCCACAGCCCGGTGAGGGAGAGGCACGGGACCAGGACGGCGGCCAGGCACATCCACCGGGCCGCCGGCAGGGAGCGGCCCAGCCCGCCCAGATGGTCCAGGCGCTCCACCGCCGGAAGGGCGGCCCTGACGAGACCGGTACCCGCGGCCAGGCAGAGGCGGGCCCCAAGGGCCGCGCTCAGCACCAGCCATCCCGCGATTGGATCGGCTGCGGCCGCCGCCGCCACCAACCCGGACTGGGCTACCGTAATCCAACCCTGGACCCGCTGCAGTCCGTAGCTTGCCAGTGCCGCCGCCGAGGCGGCGACGGCAGCCGCCAGGCCGACAACGAAGACCACCTCCTGCAGGGCACCGGCCAGAGGGCCGGCCCGGGTCAACAGGGATGCGCCGGCCACGGCCAGAACGCTCGCCTCGGGGGCGGAGGCCGGGCTCGCCGAGGCCTCCAGGATCCACTGGTGAAGAGGCCAGACGCCGAGGCCGATGACGGCCGCGAGGAGGAGCAGGCCGGCGGCCGGTTCCGGCCAGGGGTTGCCTTCGTGAAGGCCCCCTCCCGCCAGCGAGGCGGCGGCGGCGGCCATCAGGGCTACCGAACCGATGCGAGTCAGCAGCAGAAGGCGGCGGGCGCCGGCTTCGGAGACCTCCCCGGACCTGGCGGCCGTCACCAGGAGGGCGGCGACGGCGATCTCCCATCCCAGCAGCAGCGGCAGCCAGTCGGCGGCGCACGACAGCAGGGCCACTCCCACGGCGGCCACCGTGATCAGGGCCCGGTGGACCCCGTCGATGGCCGGCTGGGCCAGGGGATACAGCAGACCGACGACGGCGGCGCCCAGGGCAGCCGCCGCGGGCCCGTCGGCGCGCAGGTCGAACCCGAGGCTGGCGCCGCCCACTTCCATCCATGTACCGAAGACGAGACGGACGGGACCGGCGCTGACCGCTCCCCCTGCGAACCCGGCGGCGGCGAGGCATGCGAGGAGCCGGAGAGCGTGGGCCGGCCGCGGCCGTCCTGCAAGGTCGGCCGCGGCGGCTCCGGCGAAGGCCAGGAGGACGGCGGCGAGGGCCGCACCCAGAGTCGGCGCGTCGGTCACGGGTGGGGCGCCTCTCCTGACTTGTCGGCGGCCTCCCGGCGGACCAACGCCAGCACGAGGCCCGCCTGGACCCCCGCCGCGGCAACCGCGGCGACGGCCAGCACCCGCCCATCGGCGCCGAGGAGGGCCACCACGGCCATCACCCCGCCGAGGATCCCGACCTGCCCGGCCACCAGCGGCGCGAGGGCATGAGACCGGAGCAGGGCGGCCCCGACGCCGGCGGCCAGGAGCAACGCGGCCAGCGCCAGGACCCATGCGGTCGCGGTCACGAGGCCTCCATGCCGGGATCCGGCCGCCGACAGAGGGCGCCGATCCCGACCACCGCCGAGAGCAGCAACAGTGCTCCGAGGACGACGGCCGGAACGCCGCTGCGCGGCGGCTCCGCGGGCGGGGGCGGTCCTGCCGCCGAGGCGGCGGCCAGGGCCGTGGCCAGGACCGCCCCCAGCCCCAGGACCACGATCGCCGACAGGAGCCGGGGCGGAGGGCTGGCGCCGCTGGCGGTCAGCGCCGCCGGCGACGAGGCCGCCGCCAGCCCCACCGCCGCCTGCACCAGGAGCACGGCGGCGGCGGTGAAGGCGTCGTGCAGGGCGGCGATGGCGGCCACCCCGGCCCCGGCGAGACCCAGGCAGACGCAGGCGCCGTGGGGCGAGCGCCAGCAGGCGGCGGCGAGGGCGCCCCCACCGGCGGCGGCGGTGGCGGCGAGAAGGATCAGCTCCACGGCAGCCACCCCGCGGAGCGGAGGACCGAGAGGGCGAGGTCGATCAGGGCGAGGGGGACGATGCGCGTCCAGGCCGCGCGCGCGAGCCCCGCGGGCGTGCCGTCCGACAGGCTGGACCCGAGGACCACGGCCGAGGCCAGCACCGCGGCGGCGGTCAGACCGGGCAGGATCTCCACCCAGCCGGCCGCCGCCGGCAGGCCGCCGCCGAAGAGGTGGTAGGCGAGGAGGGCGGCCGCCCCCATCTGCAGGTACCGCGACAGGGACAGCCACACCGGTGCCGTTCCGGAGGCCGGACGCAGCCCCGCCCGGCGGCCGCCGAGCACCGATCCGGTGCAGCGGCAGAGGATGGCGAGGGCCCCGACCCAGGCCGCCGCCCCCGCCGGATGGGACCACAGGGGCCAGGCCCCCGGGGTGCGGGAGTACGCCGCCAGCACCGGACCGCCGTCGATGACCAGCGCCGCCGCCACCAGCAGAACCGCCAGGTGGCATCCGATGATGGCCCCGGCGCCCGCCATCAGGGCCCGTTGCCCCTCGGCCCCGGCCAAGGCCGCCGGCAGCAGCCACGCCTGGACCGAGACCGCCAGCAGCGCCACCAGCAGCAGGGCCTGCACCGTTCCGCCCCCGGGGGCCACCCCCGGAAGAGACAGGCCTCCCACGCCAGCGCCGGGGGGCAGCAGAGCGACCAGGGCCAGAGCCGGCAGCAGGGCGGCGAAGGCGGCGGCCCCCGCTCCGGGGGCCGGCCTTCCCGATCGTGCCATCACCTTGGCGGCGTCGGCCACGGGACCGAGGAGGGGCGGACGGCGCAGACCGTTGACGCGGGCCAGCGCCGCACGCTCGACGATGGCGCTGACGAAGGCGAGACCGAGGGTACCGAGGAAGACGAGGAAGGCGTCGCCGGAGGAGATGTCGGCAGAGGAGGTCACGGCCGGATTTCGGGATCGGCGGAGGGGACGAGGCCGCGGCGCTGCAGCCAGCTCGACCAGCCGCCGCCGAAGGCGGGCCCCGATGTCGGATGGTCATCGTCGTCGAGGGTTCGGTAGTCGAGGCCGGCGAAGGGTTTGCATCGAGTCCGGGCCAGCCGCGCGAAGACCTGGTCCGCCGAATCGCGGTTGGGACCGCCGTGCCAGAGGGCGCTGAGGATCCACAGGTCCGGTCTGGCGTCGCCGGGAGGCTCGACGGCGGAGCGGACCCGCCGCACCCGGCCGAGGCCATCGACGAAGGTGCCCTCCTTCTCGGTCCAGGCGCTCCCGCCCGCCAGGGCGATGGCGGCTCCGTCCACGAGCGGCGACGGGGTGAGGTCGTGGGCGATGAGCCGCGTCTCCGGACCCGGAAGCGGGCCCGGGCCCTCTCCGCACAGAGAGCCTCCCACGGCGTACACCACGTCGAGGCCTGCGGGCAGGTCGCCGGCCGGAAGCGGGGACGATCCCGACGCCCGGGCGACAGCCTGGACTCCGGCCGCGTTCGGACCCCTGGAGGCGCTGATCGTGAACCCTCCGGGAAAGAGGCGGTCTCCCTCGGGGTCCGCCGCCTCCCACGAGTAGACGGCCGCTCTCCACCGGTGGGCGAGCTGGATGAGCAGGAAGGCCTCCTCGTTGGTCAGGTAGGGGCTCAGGACCACCGCGGAGCGGCGCGCCTGCTCCATCTCTTCGGCAACGCCGGCCAGGGCCGTGTCCCAGGCCGTCTCCCCGCCCTCCCGGCGCGGAGCCAGCAGGCGTTCGACCTCCGGCTGCCAGCCGTAGCGGCCGTGATCGCACAGCCAGAAGCCGCCTTCGGGGTTCTCGGGCCGGGGCTTGACCCTCCACACACGGCCGTCGTGCACGTCCACCCGGGTGGCGCAGCCGCTGGCGCAGCCGGCGCACACGCTCGACACCCCCGTCAGCCGCCACGGCGGCGGGGCCTCGCGTTCCCCGGGGTCGCTCAAGGCGCCTGCCGGGCACAGGTCGAGAAGGTTGCCCGCCATGGGCCCTGCGGCTTCCTCACCGGCACTGGCGGCGATGCCGGCGCCCGCCCCGCTGCCTTCGACGGCCAGCACCGGCTCCCCGGAGACCTCCTCGCCGAAGCGGACACAGCGGGTGCACAGGATGCATCTGCGGCGGTCGAGGACGAGCCGCGGCCCGAGGACGAGACGCTCCGGCGCCTCCGGCGCCTCGGAAGGCGTTCGGCCGCCCCCGGCAACCCTCACCGCCTCCTGCAGCTCGCACTCGCCCGCCCGCTCGCAGACGGCGCAGTCCGCCGGATGGCGCAGCAGCAGGTCGTCGAGCACGCGCTCCCGGGCCTCCGCCGCTTCGGGCGCATCGAGGGAGACCGACATCCCCCCGCCGACCCTGTGATTGCAGGTGGTGATCAGCTCCGGCCCCCCCGGCCCCTCCAGGGAGGCCAGGCACAGACGGCAGGAGGCCGGCGCCGAGAGGGCCGGATGGAAGCAGGGGTGCGGCAACGGGCGGCCAGCCGACAGCAGGGTCGTCAGGAGGTTCGCCCCCTCCCGAGCCTCCACGGCCTCCCCGTCCACGTGGATGGTGACGATGGCCATTCAGAACCGCACGTGGATGCTCTCGGGGGACTTCATGGACAGATCCTTGGCCACCGGGCAGCCGCCGTCCAGATGGGCCTCGAACTCCTCGGCGAAGGCGGCGGCCAGGGCGCTGACCGCGGAACCGGCGAGGGGTCCGTGCCCGCACAGGGCCAGGGACGAGGTCAGGGACGCGGTCCTGGAGCGCAACTGCTCCAGCTCCCCCGCGCTCGAGGCGCCGGCCTCGAGCCGCTCGAGGGCGCCGGCAGCCCAGGCCAGACCCTCGCGGCATGGCGGGCACTGGGCGCAGGACGCGCCGGCCAGGGAGGACGCCACCAGCCGCGCCGTGTCCACGGCGCAGACCGTCTCGTCGGCGACGATGACGGCCCCCGAACCGAAGTCGCCGTCGAGGCCGCCGCCGCCGGGGCGGCTCCAGGCCCCGGGATCGACGGGCCGGTCGAGATCGGCCTCGCGCAGCACGGGCCGGGAACCGTACCCGGAGTGGAGGACGAACTTCAGGGGCCGGCCTTCCGGCGTCCCCCCCGCCAGCCCCTCCACCAGACCGCGGAAGGTGCCCGAACCGAGGGCCACCTCATACAGACCCGGGCGGCGCACGAGGCCGCTGATGCAGAAGACCTGGGTCCCCGGCGCCGAGGCGCTGCCCACGGCGCGGAAGGCGGCGCTCCCCCCCGCCATCACCCGCGGCAGGTAGCCGAGGGTGGAGGCGGTATGCACGGCGGCAGGCTCACCGAAGAGGGTGGCGGCCGGCCCCCGGGTGCCGTCCGCTGCCCTCGGCTCGGGGCGGCCGCCCTCGATCAGGTTGAGGGGCAGGCTGTCGCCCGCGGCGATCGGCAGCGGTCCGGGCACCGGGTGCAGGTGGATGGCCAGACCGTGGCCGCCGATCTCTCCCGCCTCGCCCAGTTCCGCAAGGGCCGCGGCCAGGGCCTTCCGCGCCCGCAGCGCGTCGGCGCGGATGCAGAGGAAGGCCGCCGAGGCGCCGGTGGCCAGGGCGGCGATACGCACGCCCTCCAGCAGCCGGTGGGGGTGGCGCTCCGCCAGCTTGCGGTCGCGGAAACGGCCCGGCTCCGGCTCCAGCAGGTCGGCCACCAGGTAGCGGGCGCCGCCGCGCTCCCTCAGGGCCTGCCAGCGCTCCCCCACCGGCCGCCAGGAGCCGCCGCGGCCTCTCAGGCCGGAGGCCGTCACCTCCTCCGCCACCCCCTCCGCTCCCAGGGCCCGGGCCCGGTCGATGCCCTCGCCGCCGCCGCCCCGGCAGTAGACCTGGTAGCGCTCGACGTCGGGCACGTCGATGCCCTCGAAGAGCAGGCGGTGCTCGTTCACGCCGCCTCTCCCGAGACCAGGTCGTCGAGGCGCCCGGGGGTCAGCCCCTCGAAGAGGCGACCCCCGCGCTCGAAGGCGGGTGCCGCCGAGCAGACGCCGAGGCAAGGGACGGGGATCACGAGATCGCCGAGACGTTCTCGCATCCGGCGGACGACCTCGTCGCCCCCCATGAGCCGGCAGCTCAACCCCGCGCAGACGCGCACCCGGTCCCGGGACCGGCCGGCGCCGCGGCTGGAGGCGATCCCGGCGACGGCGGCGGCCGACAGTCCCGTGAGCCCGGCGATCCAGCGCGCCGCCTCGAGCTCGCAGGCGCCGCGGTCGGTCAGCACCAGGTCGATGAGGGGCATCAGGGCCCCGGAGGGCCTGGGGTAGCGGCTCAGCAGCTGCCGGGCGCGATGCTCCAGGGCCTCGTTCACCGGTCCATCTCGGAGGCGATGACGTTGAGGCTGGCCACCACCTGCGGTGCCTGGGCGTAGCCGACGCCCGCCAGCAGCGCCGGGAGGACGCGGAAGTGGTACAGCGAGGGCGAGCGCAGGTGGACCCGGACCGGGCCGCCGGCGCCGTCGGAGACCAGGTAGAAGGCCAGCTCGCCGTCGGCGGACTCGATGGGGAGGTAGATGTCGGACCGCTCGGGACGATACCCGTGCCCGTCCATCCAGCGCTCGAAGTGGTCGATCAGCTCGGCGGGCTCCGTGGAGCGCACCGTCGGCCGGGGGGCCTCGTGGGCCAGGGTCGGTCCGCCGGGGGCGCCGGCCAGGCACTGGCGGGCGATGGAGAGGGACTCCCCCATCTCCTCGATGCGAACCCGCGTGCGCTCGACGACATCGCCGGAGTCGGCCGTGGGCACCCCGAACCGGACCTCCCCGTAGGCGAGGTAGGGCTCGGTGCGCCGCACGTCGAGGTCGATGCCCGCGGCGCGGGCGGCCGGCCCCGTAACCCCGGCGCCCAGGGCCTCGGCGGCGTCGAGAACCCCGGCGCCGGAGAAGCGGCGGCGCCAGTCCCGGTGGCCCACCGTGCCGCGCAGGGCATCGGCGCGCAGCCGGTCGACGGCGCCCCCCAGGTCGGCCAGCAAGCGGCCGGCGCCGGCGGGCACGTCGGCGGCGATCCCGCCGATGCGCTGGGTGCCGGTGGCCCAGCGGCAGCCGCTGGCGGCGGCGAGAAAGCGCGCCGCCGCCTCCCGGGCGGTCAGGGCCTGGCCCCACAAGACCGAATCGGGCCCCGCCAGGTTGGCCAGCCAGGCGCAGTGGGCGGCGATGCGGCTGATCTCGGCCAGCAGCATGCGCACCCAGGTGCACCGGGGCGGCGGCTTGATCCCCAGCAGGGCCTCGGCGGCGAGGATCGCCGCCAGGCCGGGCACGAACGGCGCCTGCTCGTTGAGGCTCTCGGCCAGCACCGGCAGCTGGGCCCAGGTACGGCTCTCGGCGAGTCTCTCGAAGCCGCTGTGGAGCCGTCCCGGGCGGGCCGTGGCCGTTTCGATCCGGCCGCCGCGCAGGCGCGCCCCCAAGTCGAGCCGGAAAGGGGTGGCCTCGGAGGGGTCGGGGATCGGCACCTCCCCCTCCGGCGGCGGCGGCATCTCTCCGGGGACCATGGCCGGCGGCGCGGGGAACAGCGGCCGCAGGTCCTCCCGCCCCTCGATCCGCATCCCGAAGCGGCCGGCCATCTCCCGCTCCGGCCAGTCGGCGGCGGGCCAGATGTGGGCCAGCCCCGGCAACTCGCCGGCCCCGGTGGCGGTCAGCCGGATCCGGTTCCCCGCGGCCGAGCGGAGCTGGTAGACCGCGCGGAGTGGAGAGTCGGTGCCGGCGCCGCCCACGGCGGTGAGGTCGACGAGATGCAGCGTCGGGTCCGCCGCCAGCAGCGCCTCCACCTGCGGCTCCAGCCGGCCGGCGGAGACCTCCATGGCCGCCGCGGCCTCCGGCGGGGCGGCGGCCGTCACGGAGACTCCTGCCGGGCGGGCCGCCCCCCCCGGCGCCCGGCGTGGATCAGGGCGATGGCGATGACCAGGACGAGGAGCAGCATCGGAAGGAAGCCCCCGGCGCTTTCGGACTCGGCGGCCAGGAGCACGAGGAGCACGACGGCGCCGGAAAGGGCCGGGGCGAGCCAGGCGAGGGGCCGCCATGGGTCACCGGTCTCGACCTCGCCGGCGGCGGGCTCAGCGGACGACGGGGTCTCCCTGACGGGGCCGGCGAGGGCCCGCCGCAACAGGGCGGCCAGTACCCCCAGCAGCAGCCAGAGGCCGAAGTAGGTGAAGAGGGGCAGGTAAGCGGTCAACGACCCGGCCTCCCGGGGTTGGAGGTGGTCCCGGCGCCGCGGGAGACCGCCCTTCGGCTTCAGACGGTGGCCTTCTCGCGGATCTCCTGCTGCCCCGCGGCGGGTGCCGCAGCCGGATCGAAGCGCCGCTCGGGAACGTCGCCGCACGAGTCCCCTGGCCGGGCGCCGCACTCGCACATGGGCTCGCCTTCGGCGGCCTGCAGGTTGGCCAGGCCGCCGCAGGAGCCGGTGATCCTGCGGTTGCCGAGGATCACTCCCACGGCCATGCCGGCGATCACCAGGGCGAAGACGACGAGGGCTGATAGAAAGAGGGCCATGGGCGGTGTGCAAGCGCTCGGAGGGAGCCTCAGCTGCCGAAGTCGTCGAAGCGGATCATCTCCTCTTCGACGCCCAGATCGTCGAGCATGGCGAGGACCGCCGTGAGCATCATGGGAGGGCCGCAGAGGTAGTACTCGATGTCCTCCGGCGCCGGGTGCTTGCTCAGGTACTCGTCGAGCACGACCTGGTGGATGAAGCCGGTGGGGCCGGTCCAGTTGTCCTCGGGCAGGGGCTCGGACATGGCCACGTGGAAGGAGAAGTTCGGGAACTTCTCCTCGAGGTCGCGGAAGTGGTCCTCGTAGAACAACTCCTTGCTCGACCGCGCCCCGTACCAGTAGGAGACCTTGCGTTGCGTGCCCTCGGTGTGGAACAGGTGGAACAGGTGCGAGCGCAGAGGCGCCATGCCGGCGCCGCCGCCGATGTAGCACATCTCGCGCTCGGTCTCCTGGATGTAGAACTCCCCGTAGGGGCCGGAGATCGTCACCTTGTCGCCCGGGTCGAGGGCGAAGGTGTACGACGAGGCCAGGCCCGGGTTGACCTTCTCCCAGCCGCCGGCCTTGCGGTCGATGGGCGGCGTGGCGATGCGGATGTTGAGCATGACGATGTCGCCTTCGGCCGGGTGGTTGGCCATGGAGTAGGCCCGCACCGCCGTCTCCGTGCCCACCGTGCGCAGGTCCCAGACCTTGAACCGGTCCCAGTCCTCGTGGAAGCGCTCGTCGATGTCGAAGTCCCGGAAGCTGCACTCGAAGGGCGGCACCTCGATCTGGATGAAGCCGCCGGACTGGAAGTCCAGGGTCTCGCCCTCGGGCATCTTGAGGACCAGCTCCTTGATGAAGGTCGCCACGTTGTCGTTGGAGACGACCTCGCACTCCATGCGCTTCACCGAGAACACCTCGGGCGGGACCTCGATCTTCATGTCCTGCTTGACCGTCACTTGGCAGGAGAGGCGCTCCCCCTCCTTCTCCTCGCGCCGGGTGATGTGCTCCTTCTCGGTGGCCAGGATCTCGCCGCCGCCGTCGTGGACCTTGACCCGGCACTGGGCGCAGGTGCCGCCGCCGCCGCAGGCCGAGGAGACGAAGAGGCCGTTGTCGGCGAGCACGTTCAGCAGCTTGCCGCCCGCCGGGGTGACCAGGTCGCGCTCGCCGTTGACCTCGATGTTTACGTCGCCCGTGGCCACCAGCTTCGAGCGCGCCGCCAGGATGACGGCCACCAGGGCCAGGACCACGCCGGTGAACATGCTCACGCCGCCGAGGATGCTGTCGATCATCAGTCGGTCGCTTCCTACAGCTGGATGCCGGAGAAGGCCATGAAGGCCATGGCCATGAGGCCCACGGTCATGAAGGTGATGCCCAGGCCGCGCAGGCCATGGGGTATGTCGGCGTAGCGCAGCTTCTCGCGGATGCCGGCGAGTCCGACGATGGCCAGGGCCCAGCCGACGCCGGAGCCGAAGCCGAAGACGACGCTCTCGCCGAAGCCGTAGTCGCGCTCGACCATGAACAGGGAGCCGCCGAGGATGGCGCAGTTCACCGTGATCAGGGGCAGGAAGATGCCCAGGGCGGTGTACAGGGCCGGCACGTACTTGTCGAGGAACATCTCCAGGATCTGAACGCTGGCGGCGATGACACCGATGTAGCTGATGAGCCCCACGAAGGTGAGGTCGACGCCGCCGAGGCCGAGGGCCGCCAGGGCCTCCTCGCGCAGGAGATGGCGGTAGACCAGGTTGTTCAGGGGCACGGTGATCGTCTGCACGACGACGACGGCGATGCCGAGGCCGAAGGAGGTGGAGACGCGCTTGGAGACGGCCAGGAAGGTGCACATGCCGAGGAAGAAGGCGAGGGCGATGTTCTCGACGAAGACCGCCTTGACGAAGAGGTTGAGGCCGGCCTCGAACATCACACCCCCTCCTCAAGCGGCTGATCGACCGCAGGATCTTTGGCGATCTGCCTGGGTTTGAACCATCGCAGCACCCAGATGAAGGCGCCGATGATGAAGAAGGCGCTCGGCGGCAGCAGCATCAGGCCGTTGGGCACGTACCAGCCGCCCTCCGACGCCAGGGCCAGGATCTCGGCGCCGAAGAGCTTGCCCGAGCCGAAGAGCTCGCGGAAGACCCCCACCACCAGCAGGATCAGGCTGTAGCCGAGGGCGTTGCCGAGGCCGTCGAGCATGCTCAGCCCGACGCCCTCCTTCATGGCGAAGGCCTCGGCCCGGCCCATGATGATGCAGTTGGTGATGATGAGCCCCACGAAGACCGACAACTGCTTGCTCATGCCGAAGGCATAGGCGCGCAGAAACTGGTCGACGATGATCACGAGGGAGGCGATGACCGTCATGTGCACGATCATGCGGATGTTGGTGGGGATGTGGGTGCGGATCAGGCTGATGGCGCCGTTGGAGAAGACGAGGACGAAGATCACCGCCAGGCACATGGTGACCGACGTCTCGAGCTTGCTGGTCACCGCCAGGGCCGAGCAGATCCCGAGGATCTGCAGGGCGATGGGGTTGTCCTCGAAGACAGGGGCCAGCAGGGTGTCTCGGGCCTTGCCCATGGTTCAAGCCTCTCCTTCGTCCCGCAATCGCTCCAGGAAGGGGCCGTAGCCCTCCCCGCCGAGCCAGTAGTGGAGCATGTCCTGCACGCCGCGCGAGGTGATCGTCGCCCCCGACAGCCCGTCGACGCTGTGCACGGCGTCCGGGGCGCCGGCGGCGACGGCACCCCGCGGGATGCGGATCGCCACCCGGCCGTCGTCGCCGAAGGCGCGCTTGCCGTTCCACTGCGCCTTCCACGCCGGGTTGTCGACCTCGCCGCCGAGGCCGGGGGTCTCGCCGTGCTGGTAATATACGAGGCTGCGGATCGTGTCGAGGTCGTCCCGGTCGAGGGCGACGAAGCCGTAGAGGGTCGACCACAGTCCCCGGCCGAAGATCGGCATGATCACCTTGTCGACCTCTCCCCGGCGGCTGACCAGGTAGACGGGCATCAGTCTGGCGCGGCGCCGGATGCCGGCGCGGCTGCCCAGCTCGGAGGTGTCGACCCCCTGCTCGGGGTCGGCGGCGGCGGCGATGTAGTCGTAGGCGCCGGGATCGACGCCGTCCACGTAGGCGCCGGTGGACAGGTCGACGATGCGGACCTCGATGCGCTCGAAGAGCTCGTCGATGGTGCGGCCCTCCTCGGCGAGGCCCGCCGCCATCAGGATGTTGCGCTTCTTGTCCAGCAGCTTGTTGATCTCCTGGGTGGGCCGCAGCACCACCGCCGCCCCGGAGACCAGGACCGAGCAGACGACGCACAGGAGGAAGGCGACGGTGAAGGTCTGGCCCATGCTCTCTCTGGCCATGGCGCCGTCCCCTACGATACGGCCGTGCGCAGGGCGCGCCGGCGGATGTTGGCCTGCACCACGAGGTAGTCGAAGACCGGGGCGAAGACGTTGCCGAAGAGGATGGCGAGCATCACCCCCTCCGGGAAGGCCGGATTGACGACCCGGATGAGCACGGTCATGACCCCGATCAGGGCGCCGTAGAGCCACTTGCCGAGGTTGGTGAAGGAGGCCGACACCGGGTCGGTGGCCATGTATACGCAACCGAAGGCGAAGCCTCCGAGCAGCAGGTGCCAGACCGGGTCGAGGGCGAACATGTGGTTGGTCTGGCTGTCGACCTGGTGCAGCAGCCAGGCCAGCAGGAAGGTGGTGGCCGTCATGCTCGCCATGATGCGCCACGAGCCGATGCCGGTGGCGATGAGGATGACGGCGCCGATGAGGCAGGCCAGGACCGAGGTCTCGCCCATCGACCCGGGGAGCACCCCGAGGAAGGCCTGCATCTTGGTGAAGCCCGCCTCCATGGGGGCGATGCCGTCGGCCGGGACCTGGCCGAGGGGGGTGGCCCGGGAGTAGCCGTCGACGGCGACCCAGATGCGGTCCCCCGTGATCTCCACCGGGTAGGCGAAGTAGAGGAAGGCGCGGGCCGTGAGGGCCGGGTTGAGGAAGTTCTTGCCCGTGCCGCCGAAGATCTCCTTGCCGATGACGACGCCGAAGGAGATGCCCACCGCCACCTGCCACAGGGGGATCGTCGGCGGCAGGGTGAGGGGGAAGAGCATGCCCGTCACCAGGAAGCCCTCGTTCACCTCGTGGCGGCGGATCGTCGAGAACAGGGCCTCCCAGAAGCCGCCCACGGCGTTGCACACCAGGAAGACCGGCAGGAACCAGAGGGCGCCGTGGACGACGTTGGCCACCAGGCTGCCCGGGTCGACGCCGACCCCGAGGACGGTGAGGACGACCCCGCGCCAGCCGTCGGCGGTGGTGCGGCCCAACTCGGCCAGGGCCAGGTTCGCCTGGTACCCCGTGTTCCACATGGCCATGAAGATGCACGGCACCATTGCCAGAACGACGGTGATCATCATGCGCTTCAGGTCGAGGCCGTCGCGCACGTGGGCGGCGTTGCGGGTGACGTCGGAGGGGGTGTACAGGAACGTGTCGACCAGCTCGTAGAGCGGATAGAGGCGCTCGAGCCGTCCGCCCCGCTCGAAGTGGGGCTCCACCGAGTCGAGGAGCTGGCGCAGCACGATCAGAAGTCCCTCTCGATGAGTTCGAGGTTCTGCCGCAGCAGCGGCCCGTACTCGGTCTTGCCCGGGCAGACGAAGGTGCACAGGCCGAGGTCTTCCTCGTCGAGCTCCAGCGCGCCCAGCTCGACGGCGCGCTCGGCGTCGCCGGTGATCAGGGCCCGCAGCAGGAAGGTGGGCAGGATGTCGAGGGGCATGACCGCCTCGTAGGAGCCCACCGGCACCATCGCCCGCGGCGAGCCGTTGGTGCTGGTGTCGAAGGCGAAGCGCCGCCGGGGGAGCATGGCCGAGGCGAAGACCCGCTTGACCGAGAACTTGTCCGCCCCCGGGGACTGCCAGCCGAGAAGCTCGCGCGCGCGGTTCTCGCGCACCGCCGAGACCTGCAGGTGCCAGCGGCCGAGGAAGTCGAGAGGCCCGGAGGCCTGGCGCCCGGCCAGCAGCGATCCGGAGACGACGCGCGCCTCCACGCCCGAGGTCAGCTCCCCCGCCACGAGATCGCCGAGGCAGGCGCCCATGCGCGTGCGCAGGAGCCGGGGCCGCTCGACCAACGGCCCGCCGAGGGCGACGACGCGCTCGTGGTTGATGCGCCCCGTCAGGAACAGGTCGCCCACGGCGGCCACGTCCTGGTAGTTGATCCAGAACACCTGCTTCTGCAGGCCGGCGCCGTCGAGGAAGTGGATGTGGGTCCCGGCGAGGCCGGCCGGGTGGGGCCCGCTGAACTCGGCCACGGTGACGTCGGCGCCGTCCGCCGGGATGGCGGCGCCCGGGGCCTTGCACAGGTAGATCTCGCCGGCTCCCAGTCGGCCGAGGGCGGCCAGGCCGGCGCGGAAGGCGTCCTCGCGGCCGGCGAGGGCGACGGCGGGGTCGGCGCACAGCGGGTTGGTGTCGATGGCGGTTACGAAGATCGAATGCGGCTGAGTACCCGGCAGCGGCACCTTGCTGTAGGGTCGCTGCCGCAGCCCGGTCCACAGGCCCGACTGCACGAGGGCGCCGCGCACCTGCTCGGGACTCAGGTCCTCCGGGCGCCGGCCGCCGATGTCGAAGGTCTCCTCGCCGACCCGGTCGTCGAGCTCGACGATGACGGAGAGGAGCCGGCGCTTGTCGCCGCGGTGGACGCCGGCGACCCTGCCCGCTCCCGGCGAGGTGAAGCGCAGTCCGGGCCGCCGCTTGTCCTCGAAGAGCAGCTGGCCGGCGCGGACGCTGTCGCCCTCCTGCACGGCCATCGTCGGCCGCAGGTCGTGGTAGTCGAGGCCGACGAGGGCCACCCGCGCCGGGGCGGGCGCGTCCTCCACGACCTGCCGGCACTCGCCCGTGATCGGCAGGTCGAGGCCCTTGCGGAGGGTGAAGGAGCGGTTCTCAGCCATGGGAGCGGCCCATGCCCGCGAGGCGGATGGCCGCCCCGGGGGGTGGCGCGCCCGCGGCGGCGGTACGGGGTCGAAACCGGTGTTTGGGAGACGCTGGCCGGAGGGCCCGATGTGGAGGGAGGGCGCAGACCGGACGCGTCGGGTGGCAGGACAAGGCTTGCTGTCGGCGATCCGTGGGGGGAGGTGTGGACTGGATACGCACCGGGAACCGGTGCTGTGACATCGTCCTGAAGTTGAGTTAGGTTAGGGCCGCCGCCGAGGACTGTCAAGGATTCCCGCACACCCGTCGAGGTGCCATGAAAACGAGCCCGTCGGCGCCGGCCGGCCGGCAGCCGAAGGTGGTGAATCGGTGAGCCGGGGGGTCGTCGTCACCGGCTTGGGGGCAGTAACGCCTCTCGGCTCCGGGGCGGCGCGTTTCTGGGACCGGTTGTGCGCCGGCCGGTCCGGGGTCGGGCCGATCACCCTCTTCGATGCCGGGGCCTTCCCGGTGCGCATCGCCGGCGAGGTCGCCGGCTTCAGCCTGCCCGCCGGGATCGACCGCAAGCGTCTCCGGCGCCTGGACCGCTACGCCCTGTTCGGAGTCGCGGCGGCGCTGCAGGCCTGGCGCGACGCCGGCGTCGAGGACCACGATCCCTGGCAGGCGGGGATCGTCCTCGGCTCCAGCCACGGCGGCGAGAGCACGGCCCTCCAGGCCGCGGCGGCCCTCGGTCCCCGGCCCTCGCCGAAAGCGGCCAGCCCCCTGGTGATCCCGCGCATGCTCAACAACATGGCCGCCGCCCAGGCGGCGATGCTACTCGACCTGCGCGGCCCGGGCTTCGCCCTCGCCTCGGCGTGCGCCACCGGCGGCCACGCCCTCGGCGAGGCATCCGAGATCATCCGCAGGGGCGATGCCGAGGTGATGGTCGCCGGCGCCGCCGAGGCCTGCATCACCCCCCTTACCCTGGCCGGCGACCACGCCCTCGGAGCCCTGTCGCGGCGCAGCGCCGAACCGCACCGGGCCTGCCGCCCCTTCGACCGCGACCGCGACGGTTTCGTCCTCGCCGAAGGTGCGGCCGCCCTGGTCCTGGAGGAGCGGGAGCACGCCCGCAGACGCGGCGCCCGCGTCTACGCCGAGCTCTCGGGGTACGGGGCGACGACGGACGCCGTCCACGAGACGCGCCCGGACCCGACGGGTACGGCCGCGGCGCGGGCGATCACCCGCGCCCTGGCCAAGTCCGGGACCGGCCCCCGCCAGGTCGACGCGGTCTTCGCCCACGCCGCCGGCACCCGGGCGGGCGACGCCGCCGAGGCCCGCGCCCTCGGCGCCTCCCTCGGGGCGGCCCTCGGCGCCATCCCGGTGACCGCCGTCAAGTCGATGACGGGCCACATGTTCGCCGCCTCCGGGGCGGCCCAGGCGGTGGCCGCGGTCAAGGCGATCGAGGCGGGGGCCGTCCCCCCCACGATCAACTGCGGCCGCATCGACGTGACCGGGATCGCCTGCGTGCCCGGCGAGATGCTGCGGAAGCCGCTGTCGCGGGTGCTCTCCAACTCCTTCGGCTTCGGCGGCCACAACGCCGCCCTCCTCTTTTCGGCGGCGGCCGGCTGATGACCGAGTCCCCCACCCTTCCCGCCTTCGCCGCCCTCGCCGACAAGGCGATCGCCGGCGAACCCCTTGCGCGCGAGGAGTGCCACGCGGTTCTCGCCACGCCGGACGGCGAGGTTCCCGGTCTGCTCGCCGAGACCCACCGCGTGCGCCGCCGCTTCTGCGGCGACAAGGTGCACCTGCACGTCCTGACGAACGCCAAGAGCGGCCTCTGTCCCGAGGACTGCGGCTACTGCTCGCAGTCGCGCCTGTCGGAAGCGGCGATCGAGAAGTACCCCATGGTCAGCCGGGAGCGGCTCCTCGAAGAAGCACACGCCGCCCGCCGCTCCCGGGCCCGGCGCTTCTGCATCGTCACCAGCGGCCGCGGCGCCACCTGGGGCGAGGTGGAGCACCTGGCCGACGCCGTGCGCACCATCCGCGAGGAGGTCGGCATCGGGATCTGCGCCTGCGTCGGTCTCCTCGACGAAGAGAAGGCGAAGGCCCTGAAGGAGGCCGGTGTCGACCGGTTGAACCACAATCTCAATACCAGCGAGCGGTTCACCCCCGGCATCGTCACCACCCACGGATACGACGACCGCGTGAAGACGTTGGAGGCGGCGCGCAAGGCGGGCCTCGACCTGTGCAGCGGCGCCATCTTCGGCATGGGGGAAACCGACGATGACGTGATCGACGTCCTCATGGCGCTCCGCGACCTCGACCCGCAGTCGATACCGGTCAACTTCCTCCATCCCATCGACGGAACCCCCCTGGAAGGGACGTGGAGGCTGACCCCCCTGCACTGCCTGCGGATCCTGTCTCTGGCGCGGCTGCTGCACCCGCACCGGGAGATCCGCGTCGCCGGCGGGCGCGAGCTGCATCTGCGGTCGCTGCAGCCGCTGGCCCTCTACGCGGCCAACTCGATCTTCGTCGAGGGCTACCTCACCACCCCCGGACAGGGCACGAGGGAGGCCCTGCGGATGATCGAGGACATGGGGTTCGAGGTCGAAGAGGCGTGACCGCGGGGCCGCCGCCCGGCATCTGGAACGCCTTCACGCCGATGGCCCGCTACGACAGCGAGCCGAGGCTGGTCATCGACCGCGCCGAGGGCAACCGCATCATCGACAGGGACGGCCGCGAGTACATCGACGGCGTGGCCTCGATCTGGGCGATCGTCCACGGCCACGGGCACCCGCACATCGTCGAGGCGATCCGGCGCCAGGCGGAGCGGCTGCAGCACAGCACCCTCCTCGGCGCCGCCCACTCCCCCGCCCTCGAGCTGACGCAACGGCTCGCCGCGCACGTGCCCGGGGGGCTTACCCGCTTCTTCTACAGCTCCGACGGCGCCAGCGCCGTCGAGGCGGCCCTCAAGATGGCGCTCCAGTACTGGGTCAACACCGGCCGGCCCGAGCGCCGCCGCTTCGCGGTGATGGAGATGGCCTACCACGGCGACACCCTCGGCGCCGCCTCGCTGGGAGGGGAGGGGGCCTTCCGCAAGCCCTACGAGTCGGCCATGTTCGAGCCCCTGCGGTTCGCCAACCCCCATCCCCGGGGCTGCGGGCTCTGCTCCCCCGAAGGCGGATGCAGCCTCGCCTGCGTCGGGTCCCTGGAGCGTCTGCTCGACGAGCGCGGCGGAGAGATCGCCGCGGTGGTCGTCGAGCCCCGGGTGCAGGGGGCCGCGGGGATCGTCGTCGCCCCGGAGGGACATCTGGCCCGGGTCGCCGACCTCTGCCGCTCTCACGGCGTGCTGCTTATCGCCGACGAGGTGGCCACCGGCTTCGGCAAGACCGGCGCCATGTTCGCCTGCGACCTCGAGGGGGTCAGCCCCGACATCATGGTGCTGGGCAAGGGGATCAGCGGCGGCTGCCTGCCGCTGTCGGCGACGGTGGCGAGCGAGGGTGTCTACGAAGCCTTCCACGACGCGCACGACTACGCCAAGACCCTCTACCATGGACACACCTACGGGGGCAACCCGATCGCCTGCGCCGCCGCCCTGGCGAGCCTCGACATCTTCGAGCGCGAGCCGGTCCTGGCGAGGGTTGGCGACCGCGCCGCCTGCCTCGGCGAGAGGCTGAGAGAGGTCCTCGGCGAACATCCCCTCGTGGGGGAGATCCGCCAGCAGGGCCTGATGGCCGCCGTCGATCTGGTCGCCGACCGCTGCTCCCGACGGCCGCTGCCCGCCTCGGAGCAGACCGGATGGCGGGCCTGCATGAAGGCGCGGGACCGCGGCGTCTTCGTCCGCCCCATCGGCGACACCGTGGTGGTCATGCCCCCCCTCTCCATCGAGGAAGGCGAGCTCTCACAGATCTGCGAGGCGGTGAGGTATGGGCTCGACAGCGTCGCCCGGTCCACCCCGGCCCTGGGCTGAGTTCCTGCGCTCGGAGCGCCGGCGCCTCGGCCGGCTCGGTCTGCGCCGGTCGGTGGTGACCCCGGAGAGCCGCGCCGGGGTCCGGGCCACCCTCTCCGGCCGCGAGTACGTCCTCTTCACCTCGAACGACTACCTCGGCCTCGCCGCCCATCCGGAGGTGACCGCCGCGGCCGGGGAGGCAGCCCGCCGCTTCGGCGCCGGTGCCGCATCGGCGCGGCTGCTGCACGGCTCCACCCCCCTGCACGAGGACCTGCAGGAACGCCTGGCGCGGCTCACGGGGCGGCCTTCCTCCCTGCTCTTCAGCTCGGGGTACATGGCCAACCTGGGGGTCCTCGCCGCCCTGGCCGGGCGGGGGGACGCGATCTTCTACGACGAGCGCTCCCACGCCTCGATCATCGACGGCGCCAGGCTGTCCCGCGCCACCGCACTGGCCTTCCCGCACAACGACGCCGGCCGCCTCGACGACCTCCTGCGCCAGACCCCCGCCCGCCGGCGCATGGTCGTCACCGAGAGCGTCTTCAGCATGGACGGCGACCTGGCGCCCCTCCGGGCCCTGGGGGAGACCGCCTCGCGCCACGAGGCGCTGCTGGTCGTCGACGAGGCGCACGCCATCGGGGTCTTCGGGGATGGCGCCGGTCTCCTGGGGGACCTTGATCTCGAGATCCCGGCCGTCATCACCGGGACCCTGTCGAAGGCGCTGGGCTCGATCGGCGGCTTTGCCGCCGGCCACGGGGCCCTCATCGAGTACCTCGTCGACCGCGCCCGCACCTTCATCTTCGATACCGCCCTGCCGCCGTCGGCGGTTGCGGCGGCGGCCGCCGCCCTCGAGGTCGCGCGGAACGAGCCCTGGCGCCGGAAGCGGGTCCTCGACCTCGGCGCGACGCTGCGCTCCGGTCTGCAGTGCCTCGGCGGCCCTGACTGCCACTCCGCCTCGCAGATCGTGCCGCTGCTCCTCGGCAGGCCGGCCGCGGCGGTAGCCGCGGAGGAACATCTCAAGAGCCACGGGATCCTGGCACGCGCCGTGCGGCCCCCCGCGGTGCCCCGCGGCACGTCGCGGATCCGCTTCGGGGTCACCGCCGCCCACGAGGAGGAGCACCTGCGGCAGGTCATCGGGGCGATGGAGTCCTTCGTTGGGTAGGATCGTGCTGGTGACCGGGACCGACACCGGCGTCGGCAAGACGGTCGCCGCCGCCTGGCTGGCGTGGAAGGCGTCGAGGGCGGGAAGGGTGGCCCTGCTTAAGGCGGTGCAGACCGGCGCCGGTCCCGGGGTCGACGGCGACGAGGCGTTCTACCGCGGAGCCCTCCGCGGCACCGGCGTGACCCTGGGGACGCTGGCCTCCTTCCCCGAGCCGCTGGCGCCGCTGATCGCGGCGAGGCGCGCCGGACGGCCGATCGACTTCGAGGGCCTGGCGCGGCAGTGCGAGTCCGTGGCCGCGGCTCACGACCTCACTCTCGTGGAGGGCTCGGGAGGGCTCCTGGTGCCGATCGACGAGCGGCGGGATGTCGCCGACCTCGCCCGGCGCCTGAAGGCCTGCCTGGCCGTCGTCGTCCGCCCCGGCCTCGGGACGCTGAACCACACCGCCCTCACCCTGGAGGCGGCGGAGCGCCGGGGCCTGGAGGTCCCCCTGCTGATCTGCAGCGGAACCTCACCCGACGCGGACGTGGTCGAGGCCGAGAACCTGCGCTTCTTCGCGGCCCTGCGGGAGGCGCGCCAGGAGCGCGCGCCGATGGCGTTGATGGTGATCGAGCGCGCCCTCGGAGGCGACGCCTCCAGGCCGGAGAGGCTCGCCGTCAGGATCGAGGGACCGCCGCCGGATTGGCTGCCCGCTTGAGCCGCCCCTGCCGGCCTCCGGTCTTGATCGCCCGGAGGCCGGCCGCCTATACTGGAACGCGCAGCCTGCCGCAGAATCCCTCACCCACACACCCGACCCGAAAGAGGAGGAATCCATGGGCAGAGCCCTGGGAGCCCTCTTCCTGCTCACCACCATGGCGGCCCCGGCCCTGGCCGAGGACGCAGCCGGTGGGAGCGGGATCCAGCATCACCTGAGCCGCCTCGACGCGCTCTTCGCCGACACCGTCAAGCTGCTGGAGACCTTCCTCTTCGTCGACTTCGGCACCGGCGTCCCCCTCATCGTCGCCGTCCTCGTGGCCGGCGGCGTCTACTTCAGCTTCTACTTCGGCTGGCTGTCGATCCGCGGCTTCAAGCACTCCATCGACATCATCCGCGGGCGCTACGACAACCCCGACGACCCGGGCGAGATCTCCCACTTCCAGGCCCTCACCAGCGCCCTGTCGGCGACGATCGGCCTCGGCAACATCGCCGGCGTCGCCATCGCCGTCAGCGTCGGCGGTCCCGGGGCCGTGTTCTGGATGCTCCTCACCGCCCTCATCGGCATGTCCTCCAAGCTCGCCTCCTGCACCCTGGCGGTGATGTACCGCAACGTCCACCCCGACGGCCGCGTCTCCGGCGGACCGATGTACTACCTGGAGAAGGGGCTGGCGACGATCGGCCTGGCCCAGTTCGGCCGCACCCTGGCGGTGATCTTCGCCTTCCTCACCATCGGCGGCTCCCTGGGCGGCGGCAACATGTTCCAGGCCAACCAGACCCTCGAGATCCTCGCCACCGTGTCGCCCTGGTTCAAGAGCTACAACTGGGTCATGGGCCTGATCATGGCCGGCCTCGTGGCCCTGGTCATCATCGGCGGCATCCGCCGCATCGGCCGGGTGACGTCGCGGATCGTCCCCGGCATGTGCCTGCTCTACGCCATCACCGCGATCTTCATCATCGTGTGGAACATCCAGGCGGTGCCGGCCACCCTCGCGCGGATCGTCTCCGACGCCTTCACCGGTCCGGCGATGTACGGCGGCTTCCTCGGCGTCCTCGTCATGGGCGTCCGGCGCGCCGCCTTCTCCAACGAGGCCGGCCTCGGCTCGGCCGCCTTCGCCCACGCCGCGGCCAAGACCGACGAGCCCGCGCGCGAGGGCATGGTGGCGATGATCGGCCCCTTCATCGACACCATCGTCATCTGCCTGATGACGGCGCTGGTCTGCACCATCACCGGCGTCTTCGAGCAGCCCGAGTTCCAGTCGGGGGGCGGCAGCATCGTCGGCGTGCGCATGACCGCCGCCGCCTTCGACTCCTTCATCCCCGGGGCCCGCTACGTGCTGGCCGTGGCGGTCCTGCTCTTCGCCTACTCGACGATGATCTCCTGGTCCTACTACGGCGAGCGCGCCTGGGAGTACCTCTTCGGCCAGGGCTCCGTCCTCATCTACCGCCTTATCTTCGTGTTCTTCGTCTTCGCCGGATCGGTGGTCACCTTGGGCAACGTCATCGGGTTCTCGGACATGATGATCCTGGGGATGGCTTTCCCCAACATCCTCGGCGGGGTGCTGCTGAGCCGGCAGATCAAGGCGACGCTGAACGAGTACTGGGGGCGGCTGCAGCGCGGCGAGATGAAGGTCTATCGCTGAGCGCGCGGGGCGGCTTCGGCCGCCCCGTCTCCTTCAGTCGAGGGCGGGGGCCTCGCCCTCCTGAAGGAAGTCCTCCTCGAGGAGCAGGTCGGAGAACGACCGCCTCCAGGCATCCGGAAACACCTGGTCGGGCTGGACCTCGAGCCTCACCCGCCACAGCATGGCGAGGCGGCTGATTCCGAAGGTCACGGTGGCCACCCTCCCTCCCCGGAGCCGCACCTCCAGGCCCTGCTTCACGCCCCGGTGCTCGACCTCGATCCAGTGGGTTCCGGCGGCGAGGTTGTGGAGCACCACCCCCTGCAGGTCCGGGCGCAGCAGGTCGATCCGGTAGCGGCCGTCGATGCGCACCGCGATCCCCCCGGGGCCGAAGCTCTCGCCCAGGGGCGAGCGCAGCACCGCCACCGAGCCGTCGAGGGCGTCCTCCAGGGCCGGGTCCACCTCGGAGGCCTCGGCCAGGGCGGCCGGGTCGCCGAGGGGCAGGACGCCGGCGGCGGCCACCCGCGGCCGGTTGCGGAACCAGGCCGGCTGCTCCTGGCGGCTGGCGAGGGTCCCGGTCCGGGTGAGGGCGTGGACGACCAGGTTGACCCCGGCCACCAGGGCCGGTCCCGACCAGCTCGGCGGCGGCGGCTCCTCCCCCTCCTCCGCCGGCTCGTCCTCATCGGCCATCTCCGACCAGGCGGCGTGGAGGGGCAGGTCGCTGACGATGGCCACCAGGGTGTCGCCGAGGGAGACGCCCCACAGGCCGTTGCGCCGGACGCCCTCGGCGGGGTCCACCAGCTCGGGATCGATGTTGGGCGGCGGCGGGGGAGCCGGAGGCTCCGGCGTCGGGTAGCTCCACGACTGCCTGAGGTCCTTCAGGTAGTCCCAGCGCTCCTTGTCCTCGCCGGGAAAGCCGCCGGAGAAGGTGTAGAACGAGTGGTAGACGGGGTGCTCCGACGGGACCGGCCGGATCCCCGGGGCCTCCGGAAGGAGCTCGCGCAGGAGGGTCACGGCCTCTTTCAGGAACAGACCGCCCCCCTCGATGTAGAGCAGGCCGCCGCCGCGCAGGTACTCCTCCAGGAGCGCCCTCTCCTCCGGGGAGAGCTGCAGCCGCGGCCAGTCCCCGACCGTCGGCAGGCCTTCGCCCTGCACCAGGAAGTGGATGGGGTCGCGCAGCAGCTCGCGGCCGGTGAAGTAGTGGACGGTCTCGGGCCGCACCCGCGTCAGCAGCGAGGTGCGGTCGCGCATGAAGCGCGACAGGTGGTCCAGCCCCCGTCCGCCGCCGGCGCCGCGGGTGAAGACCCGCGTCAGGTTGACGAAGCCGGTCATGTGCCGGCGGTTGTCGGGGTCGGAGCGGACGATCGCCCGCTCGCGGCCCTGCGCCAGGTCCCAGATGCGCATCAGGTCGAGGGACTGGCGGCGGATCGAGTCCCCGAGGGCCTGGGCGGCGGCCAGGGACCTGACGAGGTCGGGCTCGGTCTCGGACCGGAAGCTGTCGGCCCGCGCGGCGATATCGAAGGAACGCAGGGCCACGGGGGCGTCCGGCGCCGGCGCCGGCCGGTGCGGCAGCGACGGATCCTCGAGCCGCGGGCGGGGCAGGAGCCCGGACGGCCGGTACTCCATCTCGGTCCTCGGCCGGACCTCCTCCGGGCCGGCGGCGGTGAAGCGCTCGGGCTCGAAGCGCAGGACCTGGCTCAGGCGGGCGCGGAAGGCCTCGGACTCGCGCTCGCCGCGGCGCCAGTCGTCGATGGTCAGCAGCACCGCGAGGTGCAGGATCAGGGAGAGGAGCAGGCTGCCCGAAAGGCGCAGGCCGGGGCGGCGGCGGGGCTTGCGGGGTCCCTCGTTCACGTCCTCTGGAGGCCTCCTCCCCGGGGCGAGGCAGGGGGGCCGCCGGAGTTGGCCCTCCGGGCGGCTTTCCTTATTTTACTCATTCCGGTTCCGATCCGCTTTCCCTCCCGGAACCGCCACTCCCACCTCAGAGAATCCGATGACCACTTCCCCTGCTGTGGATGAGTCTCTGATCTCCGTCAACGGCGAGGCCGAGGTCGAGCTGCGCGAGTGGCTCGAGTCCCTGGACTACATCCTCGCCCACCGCCGTCCGGAGCAGGTGCGGGACCTCCTCCTGAGGCTGCACGCGCGGGCCCAGAAGGCGGGGGTGTCGCTGCCGGTCACCGCCCAGACCCCCTACGTCAACACCATCCCCCGCTCGGCGCAGCCCCCCTATCCCGGCAGCCGCGAGATCGAGCGCCGCATCAAGAGCCTGATCCGCTGGAACGCCATGGCCATGGTCGTGCGCGCCAACCGCGACCCCGCGTCGCCGGGCGGGCACATCTCGACCTATGCATCGTCGGCGACCTTGTACGAGGTCGGTTACAACCACTTCTTCCGCGCCCCGTCGCCGGACTTCAGCGGCGACCTGGTCTACTTCCAGGGCCACGCCACGCCGGGGATCTACGCGCGGGCCTTCCTCGAGGGCCGGATCACCGAGCGCCACCTGGAGAACTTCCGGCGCGAGCTGCGCGAAGGCGGCGGGCTGGCCTCCTACCCGCACCCGTGGCTGATGCCCGACTTCTGGCAGTTCCCCACCGTCTCCATGGGCCTCGGCCCGATCCTCTCCATCTACCAGGCCCGCTTCAACTGCTACCTCGAGGACCGCGGCCTCAAGCCGAAGGACGACGGACGGGTGTGGGGTTTCTTCGGCGACGGCGAGATGGACGAGCCCGAGTCCCTCGGCGCCATCACCCTGGCCCGACGGGAGCGCCTCGACAACCTGATCTGGGTGGTCAACTGCAACCTGCAGCGCCTCGACGGCCCGGTGCGCGGCAACGGCAAGATCATCCAAGAGCTGGAGGGCGCCTTCCGCGGCGCCGGCTGGAACGTCATCAAGGTCCTCTGGGGCGACGACTGGGACCCCCTCTTCGAGAGCGACGACGCCGGTCTCCTCGCCCAGCGCATGGCCGGGGTCGTGGACGGCGAGTTCCAGAAGTACACGGTCTCCGACGGCGCCTACATCCGCCGCCACTTCTTCGGCGCCGACGAGCGCCTGGCCCGGCTCGTGGACCACCTCTCGGACGAGCAGCTGCAGAAGATGCGGCGCGGCGGCCACGATCCCGAGAAGGTCTACGCCGCCTTCCGCGCGGCGGTGGAGCACGAGGGCTCGCCCACCGTCATCCTCGCCAAGACGATCAAGGGCTACGGCCTCGGCGAGGCGGGCGAGGGCAAGAACATGACCCACCAGCAGAAGAAGCTGAACGAGGACGAGCTGCGGGAGTTCCGCACCCGCTTCGGCATCCCCATCGACGACGACGCCGTCTCCGAGGCCCCGTTCTACAAGCCCCCCGACGACAGCGAGGAGATCCGCTACCTCAAGGAGCGCCGCGACGCCCTCGGCGGCTACCTGCCGCAGCGCAGCGTCCGCGCCGAGGCCCTGACCATGCCCGAGGGACGCCTCTTCCAGGAGTTCCGCAAGGGCTCCGGAGACCGCGACATGGCCACCACCATGGCCTTCGGCCGGCTGCTGACGCGGCTGCTGCGGGATCGGCAGATCGGCCCGCTGGTGGTGCCGATCATCCCGGACGAGGCCCGCACCTTCGGCCTCGACTCGCTCTTCCGGCCCTTCGGGATCTACTCCCACTGCGGCCAGCTCTACGAGCCCGTGGACCGCGAGATGGTCTCCTACTACAAGGAGGCCGCCGACGGCCAGATCCTCGAGGAGGGGATCAACGAGGCCGGGTCGATGTCCTCCTTCATCGCCGCCGGCACGGCGTACGCCACCCACGGCATCAACACGATCCCCTTCTTCGTCTACTACTCCATGTTCGGCCTGCAGCGCATCGGCGACCTCATCTGGCTCGCCGGAGACATGCGCTGCAAGGGCTTCCTCGTGGGCGGCACCGCCGGGCGCACGACCCTGGCCGGTGAAGGCCTGCAGCACGACGACGGCAACTCCCACCTCCTCGCCTACACGGTGCCCAACCTGGTCGCCTACGACCCGGCCTTCGCCTACGAGATCGAGATCATCGTCGAGGACGGCATCCGGCGCATGTACGCCGAGCAGGAGGACGTGTTCTACTACCTCACGGTGGAGAACGACACCTACCCCATGCCGGCCATGCCCGAAGGCGTCGAGGAGGGCGTGCTCAAGGGCATGTACCGGTTCCGCAAGGCGCCGAAGAACCGCCGCCTCAAGGCCCAGCTCTTCGGCTCCGGGGCGATCGTCAACATGGCCCTCGAGGCGCAGGAGATCCTCGACGAGCGCTACGGCGTCGCCGCCGACGTGTGGAGCATCACCAGCTTCAAGTCGCTCCACGCCGACGGCCTGGCCGCCGAGCGCTGGAACCGCCTGCACCCGGGGCGCAAGCGGCGCGAGCCCTACGTGCAGCAGTGCCTGAAGAACGAGAAGGGCGCCTTCGTCATCGCCTCCGACTACGTGAAGGCCCTGCCCGAGTCGATCGCCCGCTGGTTCCCCAGGCCCCCCGTCTCCCTCGGCACCGACGGCTTCGGCCGCAGCGAAGGGCGCGCCGAGCTGCGCGGCTTCTTCGAGGTCGACGCCCGCCACATCACCGTCGCCGCCCTGGGCGCCCTGGCCGGAGAAGGCCGCATCGAGGCCGGCACCGTGCAGCAGGCGATCGCCGACCTCGGCATCGATCCCGAAGCCCCGGACCCTTCCACGGTGTAGGAGGACCCGTGGCCGAGTTCAAGCTGCCCGATCTGGGCGAGAACATCGAAGCGGGCGAGGTCATCAACGTCCTCGTCGCCGAGGGCGACGCCCTGGCCGAGGACCAGCCCGTGATCGAGCTGGAGACCGACAAGGCGGTCATCGAGGTGCCCTCCACGGTGAGCGGCACGGTGTCGAAGGTGCTGGTGGCCGAGGGCGACCGCGCCCAGGTGGGCCAGGTGATCCTCACCGTCGAGGAGGTTGGAGCCGAAGCCGCGCCCCTTGCGGCTCCCGCCGATGGGGCGGCCGCCTCCCCCGCTGAGGGTGCTCCCGCCGCTGCTGCCGAGGACCCGAGCCCTGCCGAGATCGGCGAGACCGGCCAATCAACGTCTGCCGCCGACGATGGGGCCGCCGCTCCCCCGCCCGAAGCGGGCTCCCCCGCGCCTGCCGGCGACCGGGAGGCAGCCGACGGCGGCGGGCCCGCCGAAGCCGCACCGGCCGCCGGAGACGAGGCCAGGCTGATCCCGGCGGCGCCCTCGGTGCGCCGGCTGGCGCGCGAGATCGGCGTCGACATCGCCCGGGCGGAGGGCACGGGCCCGGGCGGCCGCATCAGCGAGGAGGACGTGAAGACCCTCTCCCGGCGGCTTCACGAGAGCCCCGCCGCGGCGCCCGGATCGCCCGCGGCGGCGGCGCTGCCCGACTTCTCGAAGTGGGGCGAGATCGAGGTCGAGCCCTTCAGCAACGTGCGCCGCATCACCGCGCAGCGCATGGCCGCGGCCTGGTCGGCGATCCCCCACGTGACCCAGCACGACCAGGCCGACATCACCGGGCTCGAGGCTTGGCGCAAGGGCTACGCCCCCCAGGTGGAGAAGGCCGGCGCCAGGCTGACGCCCACGGCGCTGCTCCTCAAGGTGGCGGCCTCGGCCCTGCGCGCCTTCCCGAGCTTCAACGCCAGCATCGACATGGCGGGCGAGCAGATCATCTTCAAGAGCTACGTGCACATCGGCGTCGCCGTGGACACGCCCCGGGGGCTGCTGGTGCCGGTGATCCGCGACGTCGACCGCAAGTCGGTGACCGAGATCTCCCTCGAGCTGGGGGAGATGGCGGAGCGGACCCGCACCGGCAAGGTGGCCGTGACCGACCTGGAGGGCGGCACCTTCACGGTGAGCAACCTCGGCGGCCTGGGGGGCACCGCCTTCACGCCGATCGTCAACGCGCCGGAGGTGGCCATCCTCGGCGCCGCCCGCAGCCGCACCGAGCCCGTCTACGTCGACGGCGAGCTGCAGCCGCGCCTGATCCTGCCTCTCTCCCTGTCCTACGACCACCGGCTGATCGACGGCGCCGACGGGGTCCGCTTCCTGCGCCATCTCTGCCAGGGGCTGGAGAACCCCTACTTCCTCGCCTTCGAGGGCTGACTCATGGCCGAGCGCACACAGGTCGCCATCATCGGCGGCGGACCCGGCGGCTACGTGGCCGCCTTCCGCGCCGCCGACCTGGGTCTCCAGGTCACACTCGTCGACCCGGAGGAGCGCCCCGGCGGCGTCTGCCTCTACCGCGGCTGCATCCCGTCGAAGGCGCTGCTGCACGTGGGCCGGCTGCTGTCCGAGGCGCGGGAAGCCGAGGATTGGGGGGTCTCCTTCGGCGAGCCCCGGATCGACCTGGAGAAGCTGCGCGCCCACCGCGACCGGGTGGTGGCCAACATGTCCGGCGGCCTCGGCCAGTTGTCCCGCGGCCGCGGTGTGACCCTGGTGCGCGGCCTCGCACGCTTCACCGGTCCGCAGTCGCTGCGGGTCGAAGCCGCCGGCGGCGGCTCCCGCGAGATCGGCTTCGAGCACGCCGTGCTGGCCACGGGATCGCGGCCGATCGCGCTGCCCGCCTTCGCCAGCGGCGGCGGCCGCGTCATGGACTCCACCGGGGCCCTGGAGCTGACCGACGTGCCTGAGCGGCTGCTCGTGGTGGGCGGCGGCATCATCGGCCTCGAGCTCGGACAGGTCTACGCCGCCCTCGGGTCGCGGGTGACGGTGGTGGAGATGACCGACGGCCTCATCCCCGGCGCCGACCGCGACCTCGTGCGGGTCCTGCAGAAACGGCTCGAGGAGCAGTTCGAGGCGATCCACCTCGACAGCGCGGTGACGGCGGCGGCGGAGACCGCCGACGGTCTCGCCGTGACCTGGGAGCCGGCGGCCGGAGGGGCCGCCGAGACGCGGACTTTCGACCGCGTCCTGCAGTCGGTGGGCCGGCGCCCGAACACCGAGGACCTGGGCCTGGAGAACACCGGTGTCGGCCTCGACCCGAGGGGGTTCGTCGAGGTCGACGCGCAGCGCCGCAGCGCCGAGCCGTCGATCTTCGCCGTGGGCGACGTCATCGGCTCGGCCCTGGCCCACACCGCCTCCCACGAGGGCACGATCGCCGCCGACGTCATCGCCGGCCGGCGCGCCGCCTTCGAGCCCAACGCCATCCCGAGTGTCGTCTACACCGACCCGGAGATCGCCTGGTGCGGCCTCACCGAGACCGAGGCCCAGGCCCGCGACCTCGACGTGTCGATCTCGCGCTTTCCCTGGTCCGCCTCGGGCCGCGCCATCACTCTCGGCCGCAGCGACGGCGTCACCAAGCTCCTCGTCGACCCGGCCACGGAGCGCATCCTGGGCGTCGGCGTGGCCGGCCCCGGCGCCGGCGAGCTGATCGCCGAGGGTGTCCTCGCCGTGGAGATGGCCGCCGTGGTGCAGGACCTGGCCCTCTCCATCCATCCCCACCCCACCCTCTCCGAGACCCTGATGGAGGCGGCCGAGGCCTACCACGGGCTCAGCTCCCACATCATCGCTCCCAAACGACCCTAGACGCCGGCCCCGGTTGCCGGCTGCCGGAGCCCCTGGTTATCTTGTGGGGACTCCCCGTTCGGCCCCGCTCAACACCACACTCCAGCTACCGTCCCGCCCATGTCCGTCACGCTCCGTCAGGCGCTCGGATCCACCGTTCTGGCCGGCCTGCTGCTGCTGCCCTTCGCCGCCCGGCTCTTCAGAGAGAGCCCGCCGCCGCCGCCGCCGCCGCCACCGCCGCTTCCGGTCCTGACGGCGCCCACCGAGGTGGTCGTCCTCATCCGCCGCCACCGCTACGAGGAGGCCCACGCCGCCCTGCGCAGGTCCGGCCCCCCGGACGACCCGTCCCAGGCCACCCTGTACCAGTTCCGCCTGGCCGTGTGCGAGCGCGCCCTGGGGCTGGCCGACAGCGCCCATGCCCGCCTGCTGCGTCTCGAGGGCCGGCGCCCCGAGATCGAGGCCTACCGCCGGCTGTGGCTGGCCCACACCCTGCAGTTGCTCGAGAGGCGGGAAGAAGCGATCGCAGGCTATGAAGCGCTGCTCGTGAAGGGCGCCAACGCGGCCGTGGCCGACTCCGCCCGTCTCTACCTGGCCCGGCTCTTCGTGGCCGGCGGCGACCACCGCCGGGCCCTCGCCCTGTACCGCGCCCAGCGCGCCTCCACGGGGCCCACCGCCACGCTGCTGCTCAGCATCGCCGAGGGGCTGAAGCGCGGCGGCGACGAGGCGGGGCACCGCGAGACCCTGATGGAGCTGATGGAGCGCTACGCCGGCAGCCGCCTGGCCCTCCGGGTGGCGTCGCGCTTCCGGCCGCGCACCATCGACGAGCGCTACACCCGGGCCCAGGTCTACGCCCGCCACGGGGACGACCGCGCCATCTCCGACCTGCAGCAGGTGGTCCGCAACGCCCCGGGCCACGAGCTGGCCCCCCACGCCGCCTACGCCCTCGGCCGCGCCCTGGGGCGCTCAGGCCAGTTCGACCGCGCGCGGGCGACCTACAGGCGCCTGTACGACGACCACGGCTGGGCCCCCGCCCTCTACCGGATCGCCGGGCTCGACGTCCGCGCCGGCCGCGACCAGGAGGCGATCGAGGCCTACGTGGCCCTCTCGCGGAAGTATCCGCGCCACACCCTCGCCGACGACGCCCTGTGGCAGGCCGCCAAGGCCGCCGAGCGCAAGGGCCAGTTCGAGCGCGCCGGCAGCATCCACGCCGACCTCGCCGAGCGCTACCCTTCGAGCGAGCACGCCGAGGACGCCTCCTGGGGCGCCGGCTTCAGCCTCTACTGCCGGGAGCGGTTCGAGGAGGCCGCCGCCGGCTTCGCCGAGCTCAGCCGCAAGGCCCGCCAGCCGCACCTGGTCGACCAGAGCCTCTACTGGGCCGGCAAGAGCGCCTGGCGCCTGGGGCGGAAGGACGAGGCCGGCAGCCACTTCACCGGCGCGGCCCTCGGCTTTCCGCGCTCGTACTACTCGGCGCGGGCGGTGAGCCTCGGCTACGGCGAGGCCCGCCTGCCGGCCCCGGTCCTGGTGTCGAAGGCGCCGGCCCCCGGCGTCCTGCGGGAGACCCGGTCACCTGCGGCGGGCCCTGTCCCTCGGCGAGCTGGGCCTGGCCTCCACCGCCGGGCGCGAGCTGCGGCTGGCGGAGCGGGCCAACGAGGGAGACAGGGAGGCCCTGCGGGTCCTGCGCGAGGCCTACGAGGCGCTGGGGCTGCACACGCGCGCCATGCAGCTGACGGCGCGGATCGGCGACGGCGGCGGCAACACCACCCGCCTCTATCCGAGCTACTACTGGGAGGAGGTCGAGGCCGCCTCGAGGAAGGCCGAGGTCGACCCCTTCCTGGTGCTGTCGGTGATCCGCCAGGAGAGCTTCTTCAACGAGTCCGCCGTCTCGCGGGCCGGCGCCGTGGGCCTGATGCAGATCATGCCCAGGACGGGGCGCAAGCTCGCACGCCGCTTCGGCCTGCAGCCGTTCCACCGGCGCCAGCTCTTCGACCCCGGACTGTCGATCCAGCTCGGCACCCGCTACCTGGCCGACCAGATGCGCGCCTTCGAGGACGCCGGCGGCGGCGGGCTCCGCTTCCAGCTCGGGCTGGCGGCCTACAACGCCGGCCCCCACGTGGCCCGGCGCTGGGTGGAGCGCTTCCCCCTCGAGGACGAGGACGTCTTCGTGGAGCGCATCCCCTACCGCGAGACCCGCCTCTACGTGAAGAAGGTCCTCAAGAGCTACACCATCTACAAGGCTCTCCACCGGAGCCGGGACGCCTCCAGGGCATGATCCCCTCCCCCTCCGATCCGCAGAAGCCCGACCCCGGCCGCCGGGCCCGCCTCGCCGAGGACATCTTCATCCTCCTCTGCATCCTGAGCCTGTGGCCGGTGATCTTCGGTTGGAACCACCCCGCCTTCGAGGTTCTGCTCTACGCGGCCCTGGCGGGGCTGGTGATCATCCTCGTCCGGCGGGTGCGCCGCTTCGCCCAGGCCCGCCGCGAGGCCGACGGGGACTGACCCTTCAGAACCACTCCCCCGCCGCGTAGATCCCTCCCAGAAGCAGGACCACGAAGAGCACCGCCAGCAGGTCGAAGCGGCGGTCGATGAAGCCGCGCACCGGCTCGCCGTACCTCCACAGCAGCCCGGCTACCAGGAAGAACCGCGCCGACCGGCTCACCAGCGAAGCGCTGACGAAGACCGGGAAGGAGATCTCGAAGGCCCCGGCCGAGATGGTGATCACCTTGTAGGGCAGGGGCGTGAAGCCGGCGGTGAAGACCACCCAGAACCCCCAGCTCTCGTACTGGGCCTGCACGCGCTCGAACTTCTCCACGGTGAAGCCCGGGACGCGGTCGAAGAAGAGCTGGGCCACCTGGGACAGCTCCCCCGGCCCCGACCACCACAGCCAGTGGCCGATGCCGTACCCGGCGACGCCCCCGAGGACGGAGGCGATCGAGGCGATGACAGCGAAGCGCCAGGCCTGGCTCCGGGCGCCCAGGACCATGGCGATGAGGAAGGCGTCGGGGGGGATGGGGAAGACGGAGGACTCGAAGAAGGCCCAGAGGAACAGGACGAGGCCGCCGTAGGGGGTCTCCGCCCAGCCGAGGAGACCGTCGTAGAGACGCCGGAGGGGTCCGGCCCGCGAGCCCCGCTCAGCCACCGAGCCAGCCCTCCGTGCGGAAGTGCCCGCGGCGGCGGCCCTCCCAGCCGAGGCGGGCGATGATCTTGCGGTCCGCCCGCGGCATGGGGTAGCCGTCGAGGCCGCCCGGCGAGACCCAGGCCCAGTCGGCGCAGCCGATGGCCCGCACCCGGCCGCCGAGGCAGCGGGCGGCGAAGGCGTGGAGCCGGATCGAGCGGTGCGAGTAGTCGTGATCGACCACCGCCAGCGGGCGCTCCACCTCGATGTCGACGTCCAGCTCCTCCCGGACCTCGCGGCGCAGGCAGGCGGGCAGGCTCTCCCCCGGTTCCTGCTTGCCGCCGGGGAACTCCCACATCCCCGCGAGCATGCCCCCGGGCGGACGCTGCGCCAGCAGCAGCCGGTTGCCGCGGCGGATCAGTCCCGCCGCCACCTCCAGGTGGGGCCGGGGCCGGCGTTCCGGCCGCAGCGGCAGCACCGACGGGTCGTCCAGCTCGGCGCGGGCGCGGCAGTGGTCGGCCCACGGGCAGTCGCCGCAGCGCGGGCTCGACGGGGTGCAGACGCGGGCGCCGAGCTCCATCAGGGCCTGGTTGAACTCCCCCGGGCGGGACCTCGGCATGAGGGCCTCACCGGCGGCGATGAGCCGCGCCCGCGTCTCGGCCCGCCGCGGGTCCTCCTCGACCCGCAGCAGCCGGCAGAGGAGGCGGGTCACGTTGCCGTCGAGGACGGGATGGGGCCGGTCGAAGGCGATGGAGCTGACCGCCGCCGCCGTGTACGGCCCGACGCCGGGCAGGTCGAGGAGGCCGTCGTAGGTATCGGGCAGCCGGCCTCCGTGCTCGCCGGCGACGGCGCGCGCGGCCCGGTGCAGGTTGCGGGCCCGGGAGTAGTAGCCCATCCCCTCCCACGCCTTGAGGACCTCGCCCTCGTCGGCGGCGGCCAGGGCCTCGACCGTCGGGAAGGCCGCCAGGAAGCGCTCGTAGTAGCCGCGCGCCGTCTCCACCCGGGTCTGCTGCAGCATCACCTCCGAGACCCAGACCCGGTAGGGGTCCGCCGTGCGGCGCCAAGGCAGGTCGCGGCGGTGACGGCGGTACCAGGCCAGCAGCCGGCGCCGCAGGCCGGCGCGCCAGCGGGCATCCGCGAGGCGGTCCTCCGTCACCGGACCTCCGCTCCCAGCCGATCCGCCGGCAGCGGCGGGGTACCGTCCGGGGCGGGCATCTTCCAGCCGGTCCGGCGTCACCGGTCCGCTCCCAGGCGACCGGCGGGCAGGGGCGGGGAGCCGTCGAGGCCGGCTTGGCCGCTGGCCGCCACCACGGCGTTGAGGACCGCCTCCTCGCAGATCTCGGCGGCGGCGGCGAAGAGCTCGGGCAGCCCGCTCTCGGCGGTGGCGGAGGCGCGCACCGTTCCCGGACCGGCGGGCGTGTCGTCGCGCAGCGCCGTGGTGGACAGGGCGAGGATGGTGCCGCCGGAGGTGCGCTCGTCGAGCAGACCCACCCGCACGAGGCCGAAGGAGGCCCGCCGGGCCAGGCGGTCGAGCTGAACCGGCAGCAGGGGGGCGTCGGTGACGATCACGGCGGCGAAGGTGCGGCGCCTCTGCGGCGCCAGGGGGGGCAGCCCAAGCCGCGGGCCGACGCGCTCGCCGTCGACGGTCAGGCCCCCGGGCTCGCCGCCGTTGGCGGCCAGCAGGACGCCCACCACCGCGCCGGGCAGCCGCCGCGAGGCGGTACCGACGCCGGCCCGCGCCCCGAAGGCGGCCAGGCCGCGGCCGACGCCGGACTGGCCCTCGGCGGGCGGTTCTCCGGTGGCGGCGGCCAGGGCGGCGGCCACTGTGTCCTGCGTCAGGGCGGCGTGCAGTGACGCCGCCGGGGCCGGCACGCCGTCCACGGCGATCAGACCGGGCGGCCAGCCGGCGTCCTCGGGCAGGCCGGCGTCGAGCTGGAAGCCGTAGGCCAGCAGGCCGTCGTAGATCCTTCCGGCGGCCTGGGGCGGCGCCAGCACCAGCGGCGTGGAGAGGGCGCCGAAGTCCTCGGTCATGGCCAGCCCGCCGGTCAGCTCGTCGCCGCCGTCGAGGGACCAGCGGCCGGCGAAGAACCGGCGGGGCGCCCCGGCGAAGGGGACCAGCGCCGTCACCCCGCTCCCGCCTCCCGCCGCGTGCCCCACGTGCACCCCGGCCACGTCGGTGACGGCGTTGGCGGCGCCCGGCTCCAGGCGGCCCACGGCGAGGCCGAGATCGCGCAGCCTCATTCCCCGCCGGCCTCCCCGTAGCCCTCCATGACCTCGACGAACTCCTCCAGGGGCAGGCCGTGGATGGTGTTGCCGTCGCGGCCGACCATGGTGCCCGCCGCCGTCAGGGCGTTCAGGACCGCCTCCTCGGCGGCTTCCACAACGCCGGCGAAGAGGCGGCTCATGTGGGAGTAGTGCAGGACCTGCAGCGAGCCCGCCGCCGTGGCGGGATCGTTGCCGGTGGAGAAGGCGATCACCAGGTCGCCGCTGCCGTGGGTGGAGATGCCGCCGGTGCGGGCCATGCCGACGAGGGCGCGCTTGCACAGGCGCTTCAGCTGCACCGGGATCAGCGGCGCGTCGGTGGCCACCACCATGAGCAGCGAGTTGCCGGGGGCCACGGCCGACTCCGGCGCTCCCCGCTCGGGGAGGCGGTCCGTCAGCCGGCGACCCACGGGAACCCCCTTCACCCGCAGCTGCGGCCGGCGGCCGAAGTTCGCCTGCACCAGGAGGCCCACGGTGTACTCGCCCTCGCCGCCGCGGCCGACGGCGATGCGCCGCGAGGCGGTGCCGATGCCGGCCTTGAACTGGAAGGCGCGCATGCCGGTGCCGCCGCCCACGGAGCCCTCGGCCACCGGCCCCCCCGAGGCCCCGTCCAGGGCCCGGGCCACGTGGCGGGGACCCAGGTGCCCGCCGGCGGTGTCGTGGAGGAAGCCGGCCCACGTCTCCCCCACCACGGGGTCCGGCCGGAAGGGCCCGTCGAAGGCGGCCGGGTCCCGGTCCAGGGCCCAGCCGACGGCGCCATCGTAGGCGCGGCCGACGCTGCCGGTGTCGGTGAGCAGGACGGGGGCGGCCAGGACCCCGGTGCGGCGCACCGGTCCCAGGCCGGTGAGCTCGCCGTTGCCGTTGATCGTCAGGTCGGCGGCGAAGACCGGCCGGCGCCAGGGCAGCTCCGGGCGCGGCAGGACGGCGGTGACGCCGGTGCGCACGGGACCGCGGCCGACGACGAGGGGGCCGTGGCCGTGGATCAGGGTGACGTGGCCGACGCGGACCCCCGGCACGTCGGTGATGGCGTTGGCCGCGCCGGCCGGCAGATCGCCGATGACCACGCCGAGGTCGCGCAGCCGCGGGCGGACCGCCGTGCCCGGGGCCGCCGGGGCGATGGGGGAAGCCAGGCCGGGAGAGGCCACGGCCGGCAGGGCCGCGGCGGTCAGGCCGAGACCGAGGAACCGCCGCCGCGACAGGGGCGGACCGGAAGGGCTCACGCCTGGCGCTGGTCGGCGATCGCCTTGCACTGGCGCAGACCGACCCCGGACCGGTCCTCCAGCCCCTTCCAGGCGTAGGGGTCCTCGCCGCAGATCATGACGATGTCGCGGAAGTCGGCCCGGGCCGGGCTCTCGCCCTCGAGGGGGTGCCACGGCAGCCGCGACCAGGCGTTCATGTAGTGGTTCACCAGCACGCGGCGGAAGACGCCGCTGCGGTTCTTCCGGGAGCGGTGCAGCAGATAGCCGTTGAAGAACACCGCGTCCCCCGTCTTCGCCTCCACCGGGACCTCCGCGGAGTCGTCGAAGCCGTAGGACTCGGGGGCGCTGTCGAACTCCTCGGGGTCGTCGTGGGGGCGCTGGTCGTAGAGGGCCCACTGGTGGGAGCCGGGGAGCACCCACATGCAGCCGTTGTCGAGGGTGGCGTCGTCGAGGGCGATCCAGCCTCCGGTGAGGGAGCGGTCGCGGGTGGGGATGAAGATCTCGTCCTGGTGCCAGCCCTGCCCCTGGAACCCCGGCGGCTTGACGAAAAGCATGGACTGCATGCACTTCACGTCCGGCCCGATGAGGCGCGACAGCACCCGTGCCAGGCCGGCGTGGCGGACCCCGCGGTCGAGCATCACCGGGGAGACCTTGTGGGGCTGGTGGATGCACAGGAAGCCGCGCAGCACCTCGTCGTCGGTCAGTCCCGCCGGCATCGGCTCCAGGCTCGGGTGGGGGTACTCGCCGCGGCACACCCGCAGGGCATCGGCGCGCAACACCTCCACCTCCTCGGGGCTCACGAGCCCGGGCACCACGAGGTAGCCCTGCTCGCGGTAGGACTGCACGTCGGCGTCGCTCACAAGTCCGTTCTTCATCTCCAGGCTCCTTCAGCTCTCCACGGCCCGCGCCACCGCCCGCCCCAGCTCGGCCGTGGTCATGGCGCCGCCGATGTCGGGTGTGCCCGTCCCCTCCTCGGCCAGGACGGCGGCCACGGCGGCGTCGATGCGGGCGGCGGCGGCCCGGGCCTCGTCGTCGCCGTGGCGATCTCCGAGCCAGCGCAGCATCATCGCCCCCGAGAGGATGGCGGCCACCGGGTTGGCGATCCCCTGGCCGGCGATGTCGGGCGCCGTGCCGTGAGAGGGCTGGAAGACGGCGGCCTCCTCGCCGATGTCGCCCGAGGGGGCCATGCCGAGTCCTCCCACGAGGCCGGCCCCCAGGTCGGAGAGAATGTCGCCGTACATGTTCTCGGTGACCATCACGTCCCAGCTCTCCGGCTGGCGCACGAGATAGAGGGCCATGGCGTCCACGTACGCGTGGCCGGACTCGATGTCGTGATCGGCGGCGACCTCGTCGAAGACCTGGCGGAAGAACGCCATGGAGCGGAAGACGTTCGCCTTGTCCACGAGGGTCACCTGCGCCGGCCGCTCCCCCCGCCGCCCCTCGAGACGCTCGGCGCGCCGCTGCAGGGCCAGGCCGAAGGCATAGCGCGAGATGCGCTCGGAGCCGGAGCGGGTGATCACCATGGTGTCCACGGCGGTTTCCTCGCGCAGCCGCACGCCGCCGTTCATGGAGGCGAAGAGGCCCTCCACGTTCTCCCGGAGGATGACGAAGTCGATGTCGCCGGCGCCGTAGCCCTTCAGCGGGCAGTGGTGGGCGGCATGGAGGTAGATCGGCCGCACGCCGGCGTAGAGGTCGAGGAGGATGCGCAGGTCGATCTGGGGCCGCATCTCGGTGCCGTCGGGCCAGCGCACGTCGGGCAGTCCCATGGCGCCGAGGAGGACGGCGTCGGCCCGGCGGCAGGCCTCCACCGTGGACTCCGGGAGAGGGTCCCCCTGGTCCAGGTAGCAGCCGGCGCCGCAGGGATGCTCCGCGTACCTCAGCACCGGTCCTCCGGCCGCGTCGAGGACGCGCCGCGCCTCGGCCACCACCTCCGGGGCGATGCCGTCCCCCGGCAGGACGGCGATGTCGTAGGCGGCCACCTCAGCTCCAGAGCCGGTCGCTGGAGGTCTCGGAGTCCCAGCCGTCGCTGGGCCCGAAGGGCTCCCCCGCTTCCGGGTCGGCGAACTCGCGCTGCACCTCCTCGTTCAGCCCCTCGAAGCCGAGGCCCGGCGTCTCGGGCACGGCGATGTGGCCGTCCTCGATGAGAGGCACGGGCAGTCCCGTCACCAGGCTGCTCCAGCGCTCCAGGTCGTCCACCGAGTGGTTCTCCAACACGAGGAAGTTCTCCGTCGCCGCCGCCGCGTGCACCGAGGCCATGGCCGCCACCGGGCTCATGGCCATGTGCAGGGCCATGGCGATGCCTGCCTCCTGGGCGGCGTCGCCGATCTTCTTGGTCTCCAGGATGCCGCCGGCCGAGGCCAGGTCCGGGTGGGCCACGGCGATGGCGCGCCGCCCGAAGAGGTCGGCGAAGCCCTCCTTCAGATAGATGTCCTCGCCGGTGCAGACCGGCGTCTCCACCGACTCCGAGAGCCGCTGGTACTGATCGGCGAGCTGCCAGGGGATCATGTCCTCGTACCAGGCTAGGCTGAACTGATCCAGGGCGCGGCCCAGGCGGATGCACGACTCCAGGCCGAGGTGGCCGAAGTGGTCGGCCGCCAGCGGCACCTCGTAGCCGATCTCGCCGCGCACGGCGGCGACGTACTCGCACAACAGGCCGATCCCCCGCTCGGTGATCTGGATGCCGGTGAAGGGGTGCATGACGGTGGACGACTCCAGCATCCCCGGCGGCGCGATGACGCAGTCGGGCCGCCCCCGCAATACGCCCAGGCCGATGTCCATCTTGAGGAAGGCGAAGCCCTCTTCCATGCGCTGCCGCAGGCGGCGGCCCATCTCGCGGCCGTCGTCGACGGTAGGGGTGTCGCAGTAGCACAGGACCCGGTGGCGGAAGCGGCCCCCCGCCAGCTGGTACGCGGGGACGCCGTACGCCCGCCCCGCCAGATCCATGAGGGCCATCTCCACGGCGCAGACACCGCCGGCCTGGCGGGCGTGGTGGCCGAACTGCTTGATCCGCCGGAAGAGGCGGTCCACGTCGCAGGGGTTCTGGCCGAGGAGGCGGCTCTTCAGCATGAGGGCGTACGTGGGGCTGCCGCCGTCGCGGACCTCGCCGTACCCGCAGATCCCCTGGTCGGTGTCGATGCGGATGAGAGTGGAGTGGAAGGGGGTTCCCCGGAGACGGGCGACGCGGAGGTCGGTGATCTTCAGGCTCGACGGACGGGAGGCGGTGCGGACGTTGGCTTCCGGGCTCACGCCGGTCTCCTGGAGGTCGGTGGGACGAGGCTGGGTGGGTGACGCTCGAAGCGGGATAGGGTAGCCGTGGTGCGGGGTGGGCGCAACGGGGGTGAGAACGAGCACTTGCCGCTCGCCGCAATGCGCAATTCTCCATCCACCGCTATCTTTTCCTGCGCCTGCCTCCCCTCCCGCCGCGACGCGACCCGCATCCCAGCTGAGCCTATGACATGAGTTACGTCTGGACGCCGATCGAAGACTACGAGTCGCACGATGCTCTTGCCCACAGGGAGCTCGGCGCTCTGGCCGAGGTTTGGCGTGAACGGCGCGAACAACTGACCACGCAGCAGGAGTACCGTGACTTCGAGGGCCGACTGAAACGGGAGTGGGCCATCGAGACGGGCCTGATCGAGCGTCTCTACACCCTCGACCGCGGCATCACTCAACTGCTCATCGAGCACGGCATACAGGCGGCGGTGATCCCCCACGGAAGCGTTGCGAACCCGGAAGCCACGGTGGCCATGATCGAGGATCACGAAGCGGCGGTGGAAGGTGTGTTCCAGTTCGTGAAAGACGAGCGATCCCTGTCCACAAGCTACATCAAGGAACTCCACGCGCTGATGACGCGGCATCAGCAAACCGTGGAAGGCGTCGACTCCCATGGCAGAAGGACAGAGACCCCTCTCATCCGCGGCGATTACAAGCGGCTGCCGAACAATCCCAGTCGGCCGGACGGCTCGGTCCATGAGTATTGCCCACCCGAGCAGGTCACTGCCGAGATGGACCGGCTCATCGCCATGCACGAGACCCACGCCGGCGCCGCTCCCGAGGTGGAGGCCGCCTGGCTGCACCACCGTTTCACCCAGATACATCCCTTCCAGGACGGCAACGGACGCATTGCCCGCGCCATCGCGACGCTGGTATTCATCAAGGGAGGTTGGTTCCCTCTCGTAGTCAGGGACCGGGAACGGGCCCGCTACATCGAAGCGCTGGAACAGGCCGATGGCGGCGACCTGAAACCACTCGTGGACTACTTCGCGCGCCTGCAGAAGGACGAGTTCGTCCGGGCCCTCAGCATTGCCGAAGACGTTCAAAGGTCCCGCCGGGCCGAGGACGCGATCAAGTCCGTGCGGCAGCGGTTGCAGGCCCGCAAAGACGCGCTCGTCGCCGAGTGGGAGACGGCGAAGGCCGTCGCCGCCGAGCTGAGAGACCTCTCACAAGGCCGCCTCAAGGAGGTCTCTGACGAGTTGCGCAGCGAGATGGGCGACGTGCTGGAGCACGGCTCCTACTTCGCCGATGGCGCGGCCGAGGGTGGGGACAGGAGCCACTATTGCCGCTACCAGATCATCCAGACCGCAAGGCAGCTCGACTACTTCGCAAACACCCACACATACCGTTCGTGGGCACGCCTTGTGATGAGAAACGACAATCAGACGGAAATGTTGATCGCCTTCCACGGAATCGGCCATGAGTTCCAAGGGGTTCTCGCGTGCTCGGCGACCTGGTTCCAGCGTGTGGAGACAGAGGAAGGCGAGAGGGAAATCGGCCCGGTGACGCCCGTGACGGACGACGTATTCCAGATCAACTACAAGGAGCCTCGCGAGGATGTGGAGGTCAGGTTCCGGAACTGGCTGGAGGAGGCCATCGTCCGTGGTCTGGGCCTGTGGCAGGAGACCTCCCTGTGAGGCGGTCGCCCCGTATCCTGCCGACGATCATCTGCCCGCTGGTCTCGGGCTGAGCCCGCCACACCCCGTCCGCGGAGGTCCCTTGCGCATCGTCACCGGCAGCCTGCGCGGCCGCAGGATCCCCGTCAGCTCCGGCCGGCAGGGGGACATCGGCGTCACCCCGGGCCGGCTGAAGGAGGCCGTCTTCGCCAAGCTCGGGCCGTCCCTGGAGGGGATCGCCTTCCTCGACCTGTGCGCCGGCTCCGGGCAGATGGCCCTGGAAGCCTACAGCCGCGGCGCCCGGGTGACCGCGGTGGAGCCCGACCGCCGCCGGCGCGAGGCCCTGCGCCGGCTCATGGAGAGCTGGGGTGTCAACCACTTGGAGCTGCTCGGAGGCCGCGCCCAGACGGTGCTGAGGAAGCTGGCCGCCGAGGGCCGGCGTTTCGACGTCATCTACCTCGACCCGCCGTACCGGGCGCTGCACAACGGCCGTCCCCTGAGCCAGGTCCTGCTCGCCGCCGCCGGCCGCTCCGGGATCCTCGCCGAGGACGGCCTGCTGCTCGTGCAGCACCCGAAGGGCCTCGACCTGCCCGAGTCGCCGCAGGGGCTGCGCCGGGCCGACGCGCGCCGGCACGGGACCACCGGCCTGAGCGAGTACCGCCCCGCCCCCTTGACCACCTCCATGACGGGGCTATCCTAGTCGCCATGGACTTCACCCCCCTTACCGACGAACAACGGCAGAGCTTCGACCGGGACGGATTCCTCGTCGTGCCGGGTGCCCTGCCCGACGACCTGCGGACGCGCCTCGAGGCCGCCTGCGACCGCCTCTACGCCGAGGGCCTGGCCGCCGAGGGCCTGAACGACCGCGGCTTCTGGCAGATGCGCAACTGCCTGCCGCGGGACGACGCCTTCCTCGACCTGCTCGACTGCGCGGCCACGGTCCCCCTGGTGGTGCAGCTCCTCACCCACAACGTGCAGCTCATCACCTCCCACCTCGTGGTGCGCCCGCCGAGCGCCGACGGTCCCGGGGGCGACCGCAAGGTCTCGGGCTGGCACCGCGACGGCGGCACCTCGCCCAGCGACCTGGGCCTGGCGCAGCCGCGCATGTTCATCAAGATCGCCTACTGGCTCTCCGACCTGTCCGAGCCCGGACGGGGCGCCATCCGCCTGCTGGCCGGCAGCAACGACACCTCGGTGCCCAAGCCCGACGCCGACACCGACGGCGACCACCTCGAGATCCGCGCCCGGCCCGGCGACGCCGTGCTCTTCGAGAACCGCACCCTCCACGCCGTGGGCAACAACTACTCGACGGTCACCCGCAAGAGCGTGTTCTTCGGCTACGGGTACCGGTGGATCCGGCCCATGGACTACGCCGCCCACTCCGACGAGTTGCTGGCGCGCTGCGACCCCGTCCGCCGGCAGCTGCTCGGCGACAGCTCCGGCCCCATGGGCTTCCAGCTCCCCGAGCCCGGGGAGGTGCCGCTGAGGGAGTGGCTCGGCGAGCACACGGGCGAGGTCGTCTCGGCGAAGGCGGAGACCCCCGGCATCTTCGCCACCCGCTGAGCAAGCGGGACCCTCCCCAAGACCTGTTCCCCGCTCCGGACCCGGATCCCCGGTCCGGGCCGCACCGGACCTGCCATGCGCTTCCGCCCCTGCATCGACCTCCACGAAGGACGGGTGAAGCAGATCGTCGGCGGCAGCCTGCGCGAGGGCGAGGCGCCGCGGACGAACTTCGACGCCGGCAGGCCCCCGGCGTACTACGCGGACCTCTACCGGCGCGACGGCCTGCCCGGCGGCCACGTGATCATGCTCGGCCCCGGGAACGAGGCGGCCGCCGCCGAGGCCCTGGCCGCCTTCCCCGGCGGCCTGCAGGTTGGCGGCGGCATCGACCCCGGCAACGCAGCCGACTGGCTCGACCGGGGAGCCGCCGCCGTCATCGCCACCTCCTTCGTCTTCCGAGGCGGCAGCTTCCGGCCCGGCGCCCTGCGGGAGCTGTCCGCGGCTGCCGGCCGCGAGCGCCTTGTCCTCGACCTCAGCTGCGCTCCCCTGGAGGACGGCCGCTACGTCGTCGCCGCCGACCGCTGGCAGCGCCTCACCGACTTCGAGATCACCCGGGACGGACTTGAGCGGCTGGCCGAGCACTGCTCTGAGTTCCTCGTCCACGCCACCCAGGTGGAGGGTCTGCAGGAAGGCGTGGACGAGCGCCTCGTCGCCCTGCTGGCCGAGACCTCCCCCCTGCCCACGACCTACGCCGGCGGCGTGCGCTCCCTGGCCGACGTGGACCGCATCGCCGAGCTGGGCGGCGGACGCCTGGACTACACGGTGGGCAGCGCCCTGGACTTGTTCGGGGGTTCGGGGGTGAGGTACGCGGACCTCGTGGAGCGGGAACCCTGACAATTCGGGAGCGAACTCCAGAATTATCATGAGGATTCGGGAGTTCGGGCGGTGAACCTCGCATCCTTCACGGGCCCTCCGGCCTTCGGCAAGGCCTACCGGCAGATGCTCGACAACGACTCCCACGCCCCCGGGAGCGTCGACCGCGAGATCGCGTCGAGCATGGTGAGGCTCCGCGAGGAGACGGCCTCTCACCTCTACGGCGCGTACACGGATCTGCACATCGGGTATGTCGCGGGATCCCGTCCCGGTCTCGAGGACTTCCTCTCCCGGACTGAACCGTCAGACGCCGACCCTGCGCGGCAGGTGGCCGCCATCGCCGAGCTCACCTCCGGCCTGGCAGCGAAGGGGCCGGACGACGGAATGTCCGCGATGAGGTTTGGAGGTTCCGAAGAGGAGATCATCGAGAGGGGCTCGGACTGGTGCACCGACGTGGCTCGAGTGGGGTGCGCGCTGTACCAAGTGGCCGGATACCCGGCCCGCATGGTGCATCTCTTCAACCTGAATGCGGCCTACAGCGGCCATGTGATCGTCGAGGTCCACCGGTCCGGGACCTGGGGTGCCGTCGACACCAGCTCGGGCGTCGTCTACCGGCTGGGCGATGGAATGCCCGCGACGACCTGGGATCTCATGAACGACGCAGAGCTGGTGGTCCAGCACCAGGGCCCCGAAGTGTGGTACACACACCCGGAGCAGTTCGCGGCGGCGGGCATCGCCAACTACCACCTGCGGGACTCGGACCGGTATGGCTTCACGGTGGCCGGGGTGAACGACTACTACCGCGCCATCCTGTCCATGGCCGGCCGGGGCTGGCCGGGCGGCCTCCGCTGGCTCCACGCCGAAGACGGATGAACACTGCTGTATCCCATGGAACGGTCTGACACGTCAGAAGAGGGCCGTTACTTCGCCTCGGTCGCCGAGACCTACGATCGGCTTCAGCCCGTGCTGAGCCCTCCCTACGAGAGAGGCCTTGGGATGATCGTCGACCTCATCCCCTTCGATCCCGAGGAGGCCTTCGAGTTCGTCGATCTCGGGTGCGGCACGGCGGAACCGAGCCTTCGCGTGCTGCAACACTTCCCCCATGCCACCGGTACCTGCATCGACAGCGAGCCGGGGATGCTCTCAATCGCCAAGGAGAAGCTCGCCGCGTTTACAGGCCGGGCGGAGGTCCTGCCGGGGGACATGACCCGCTGCGAGATCCCCGGGTGCGACGTGGTGCTCTCGGCCAAGGCCGTTCACCACGTGTCCCCGGACGACCTCTCCGCCCTGTTCGCCAGGATCCGCGGCGCCATCCGGCCCGGCGGATGCTTCATCCTCTACGACGCCATGTCACTGGGACCTGCCTGGGGGCCGGGTGCCCGGCAGCTGGCGTCACGCTTCCGCGAGCGTCACGTGAGGCGCGCCGTCGCCGCGGGGATCGCCACGGAGGAGGAGATCGAGCTCAGGCGGGACTACAAGCGGAGGATGAAGGCCGCGGGAAAGGACGTCGAGTACGAGCACGGGGCGGAGGGGTTGATGCGCAGGATGGAGGAGGCCGGCTTCGACGAGGTGGCCGTCGCCTGGCGGATGTTCGCCGACACGATCCTGGTGGCCTTCAGTCAAGGAGAACCGGAGCCGACGCTGTCCGGCACATGATACGGCAGGCTACCTCGACGGACTCACCGTCCTCCGATCTCGAGGAACGCCCTACGAGATCGCCAGGAACGCGGCTCCCGCCTCGGACCCGAAAACGAGCACCCCTGTCCGGTTGGACCGAAGCAACGCCTCGATGTCCGCCGTGGTGCAGTTGCCTCGGCGGATCCAGATGACCTTCGGAGGCGGCCCTCGAAGGAAGCTCACCTGGTGAAAGTCCGAGTCCTTCGAGACGATGGTGAGGTCATGCTCCTTGGCGTAGTCCCAGACCGCCGCGTCGCTCGCACGGGACAAGCCGACATCGCGGACGTGGACGGAGCCCGGGAACACGTCCGACAGACCGCCGACCAGGCGCGGGGACAGGTTCGCGTCGAAAGGAGCTTCACCCGGGCGGGATCGAAACGAGCCTGCGTTCACGCTCCGCCGCGAAGGCGAGCGCCGCCCGGATGTCGGCGCGCTCCAAGTCCGGGAAATCGGCCAGGATCTCGGCCTCCGTCATCCCGGCCGCCAAGTACTCGAGGACATCGTACACCGTGATCCTGAGCCCGCGAATGCACGGCTTCCCGCCCCTCTTCCCCGGCTCCAGCGTGATGCGATCCAGTTTGCCCATGCCGGCTCACCCGCCCCCCGTCCACTTCAGATACAGGTTGACCGCCGTGAAGTTGACGATCGCCCAGAGGCTGGCCATCAGGCCCAGCTCCAGCCACATCGACATGCGCCGGTCCGCCGCCTCGCGCATGGCCAGGTGGAGGACGCCGAAGGCGAGGGGGATGAGCAGCAGGTTGTTGGCGTTGGCCCCGAGCAGCACCAGCAGGAAGGGGGTATCCGACTTGACTAGGATCACCAGCAGCCAGAAGGCTGGGAACGCCACCTGCAGGGCGCGGGCAACGCGCATGCGCCCGGTCTCGCCGGCGGCGGCAGGCAGCTTCAGGCGCTGCAGGAAGTCGGCGCCGATCCGCCCGGAGCTGGCGGCGAAGACCAGCAGGGTCGAGAACAGGGTGCAGAAGGCGCCGAACATGAAGACCGCCTTGGCCGCCGGCCCCAGGGTCTCGGTGAAGATCAGGGAGACGCGGTCGGCCACGTCGATCCCCGCGGGCAGGACCTGCAGGCGCGACAGCACCGAGGCGCCGAGCAGGTAGTAGGCGCAGGTGATGGCCAGGGCGATCGCCGTGCACACCCCGGCGTCGGTGGCCAGGACCCGCATCCAGCCTCGGTAGCGGGCGCGCCACTCGGGGGTGCCGTCGTCGGGGCCGACGAAGCGCGGATAGCCTTTCTCGCGCACCCAGTAGGGATACATGAACAGCTCCACCGCGGTGGCCCCCACCGAGCCCATCACCGCCAGGGCCACGAAGGCGCCCTCGGCGGGCATCTCGAAGCGGAACCCCGAGGCCACCTCGGCCGCCGACATGGCGTGGGGGGTGGTCTGCAGGACGATCAGGCAGCCGATGACGATGGTGCTGAAAGTGGCTACCAGGACGGCGACCATCTTTTCCAGGTCCTGGTACAGCCCCCGCCACAACAGCACGGTCATCACCACGAAGACCAGCACCGCCCACGCCTGGTAGGGGAGGACGGGCAGCACCGACTGCATGAGTCCCGCCACCGAGCCGAGGATGCCGATGACGGCGATGAAGACCGAGAAGTAGCCGGCCACGCAGATCCAGGTGGCCAGCGAGACGCCGCCGGGACGGAACCCGGGGAGCCGGTCGAGGGCGTCGATGGTGGTGTCGTCGTGGAGCAGGCACTGGCGGCCGAGCTCGAGCTGGATGAAGAACTTGACGACGCAGGCCAGGATCACCCCCCAGAGGAAGACGAAGCCGACCTCGGCGCCCATGCGGGTGGTCACCAGCAGCTCGCCGGAACCGACCACCGAGCCGGAGACCACGACCCCCGGCCCGATGTTGCGCAGCAGGCCCCACAATCCCCGGGGCGGCGGACGCCTGGCGCTCACCCGCGGGTCTCCGGGCGGGCGGGGTACGGGCCGCGGGGGAACTCCCCGCCCCGAGGCGCGGCTTGAGCCCCGTGCTCCGGGCGGCGGCTCCGGCGGCCCGGGAATCCCTCGTCCGCCGCGGGTCGGGTCCCGGGCTGGCCCGGGGTGGCCCCCTGTCCGGCGATCAGCGCTGCCATCGGCCCTCCTTCCAGGTGAGCGTCGCCCCTCATCTACGCAGATCGCCGCCGCCCGGCAAGGCGGGAACGCCGGCGGAGCCGGGTCACCGCTTGCCCGTTTCCGTGAGGCCGGCTTTCGTTGACCGCAGGAAAGGAGCCGCCATGCTGTCCACCGAGCAGACCGAACGCTTTCACGTCGAGGGATACCTGATCCTCGACCCGTGCCTGGAGGAGGAAGAGTTGGAGGCCCTGCGCGAGCGCGTGCGCGGGATCGCCGATGGCGACCTCGACTTCCCCGAGAGCTCCGTCGAGTACGAGCCCGGGGCCTCGGGCCGGCGCATGGCGAGCCTGCGCAAGATCAACCACCCCAGCCGCCACGACTCGTTCTTCGTCGACCACGCCCGCCATCCGCGCATCCTCGAGGCGATGGTCGACCTCCTGGGCGAGGACATCAAGCTCTTCGGCGACCAGCTGTTCATGAAGCCCCCCGGCGGCATCGAGAAGACCTACCACCAGGACTGCCCCTACTTCCCCGTCCGCCCCATGGAGGTGATCACCGCCTGGGTCGCCCTCGACGAGGTGACCGTGGAGAACGGCTGCATGTACGTGGTGCCGGGCAGCCACAAGCTCGGCGCCGTCGACCACAGCGAGCCGTGGATGGTGGGCGAGCGCAAGGACATGAAGATCCCCGACGCCGCCATCGACCGGGAGCGGGAGCGGCCCGTGACCCTGCGCGCCGGGGGCTGCTCCTTCCACCACGGCCTGATCCAGCACCGCTCCGGCGCCAACCGCACGCAGAGCTTCCGCCGCGGCCTGGCCACCCACTACATGACGGCGAAGTCCCGCTGGGTCGGAGAGGGCGAGCGGCCCGGCTACCACCTGCTCAGCGGCCGGGAGTACGAAGGCTGCGTCTGAGCGCGGGCGCCTGAAGGGCCGCGGGGCCCGCTCGGGGAACGGCCCTCCGGCAACCTTCCGGGCCCGCTCGGGCCCGCGGATCCAGTCCGCGCCACCTGACCCGCCGCCGGCTCAGCCCGGCGCCTGGCGGTCCAGACTCTCCAGCAGCACCCGGGCCTTCTCGCGGCGCCCGGGATCCTTGTCGCGGGCGACGATCCGCTGCAGGGTCGAGCGCGCCCGCGGGTCCCCCTTCTCGGCCATCTCCAGGGCCATGGCGTCCCGCTTCGCGTGGTAGCTGGGGTCGTACTCCTTCAGGTCCAGGCTGCGCCCCTCCCAGTAGAAGCGGTACGGCGAGTCGGGCCTCCAGCCGGCGTAGATCTCTTCCCACGTCTGGGGCCGCGTGAAGGGCATCAGCGTCTCCGGCGCGATCGGGTCGCCGACGCGCTGGAAGCGGGCGTCGAAGGACATGCGCAGGCGCTCGGAGACGTTGGGAACGCCCCGGTGCACGGCGAGGCTGTGGAAGAACAGGATGTCGCCCTGGGCGAAGGGACCGCCGCGCCAGGTGCCGTCGAAGGAGCGGGTGATCTCGATGCCGCCGGCGCCGAGACCCGGCCGGAAGTCGTAGACCCCGCCCAGATGCGAGCCCTCGGCGATCTGGACGCCGCCCATCTCCGCGGACAGGTCCGAGAGCGGGATCCAGGCGGTGTACGTCGACTCCGTGCCCTGGATGGGGATGAAGTCCTGGTGTGGCGGGGTCGTGTACGCCTCCCGCTGCGGGAAGATGGCCCGCGGGATCAGCCTCGGGTGGGGCAGGACCTCGGCGCCGCCGCACAGGCGCCCGAGCAGGCTCAGCAGCCCCGGGTCGTGCTGCAGGGCGTGAAACTCCTCCAGCCCGTGGACGGCGCGGATCACGGCCATGTACTCCGGCTGCGGCTCGACCGTGAAGCCGTCGAGATCGGCCAAGGCCTCGGCGGGGTCCGTGTTGTCCAGGAGCCAGCCGGCGTCGCCGGCAAAGCCGAGGAAGCGCCGGCGCACGCTCTCCAGGTGATCGGCGGGCAGCAGGTTCCGCACGAAGAGGTAGCCGTCGCGGTCCATGCGCCGCGCCAGCTCGGGGCCGTCGTCGACGGCGTCGGTGGAATCGAGAAACGGTTTCACGCTCTCCCCCGTGGGTGAGGTAGTGGGCTTGGTGCGCCGTCAAAGGTAGGACATGGCGGCGGGGAGCCGCAGGCGCCGCAGCCCCGAGGGGCACCGGCTTCTCGGCCGCCCGCCCGCGCCCGGAGCCATGGTGTCGGCTCTCGCTGCAGCCGCCAGAACACGCCTGAGCCCGGTGTCTGCCGCCGGCATGGGGTAGCCCATCGGCGCTGCATCCACCGCCGGCCCCCGGGCGGTCCTGTCGGCTGCGCCCATCCGCCAACGCCCGGCATCCGCCCGCTGCCCACCGCCGGCGTGGGGCGCCGTTTCGCTGCGGGCGCCAAGAACCGCCTGAACCCGGTGTCTACCGCCGGCCTGGGGGTAGCCCATCGGCACTGCATCCACCGCCGGCCCCCGGGCGGTCCTGTCGGCTGCGCCCATCCGCCAACGCCCGGTATCCGCCCGCTGCCCACGCCGGCATGGGGCGCCCCCTTCGCTGCGGGCGCCAGGAACCGCCTGAGCCCGGTGTCTACCGCCGGCATGGGGTAGCCCATCGGCGCTGCATCCACCGCCGGCCGTCGGCTGCGGGCTCCTCCTTTGGCCCTCCGCCCCGCCCTCCGGTATGTTGTCGGCTCTCAAGCGCAGCCGGCCTGACCCGCATCGACCCGGTGCCACCGCCGGGCATCGGGTCAATGGCCAGCTCGCCGATAGCCGCGGCAACCCGCCCTTGGAGGACCAAAGATGATCTCTCCCGCCCTGGCGCCCGATCCACCCCGGCTCCGACGGATTCGCCTCTCCCTGTGCGTTCTCGCCGCCGCCGGGATCCTCGCGGCTCTTCCGGCCGGCGCGGAAACCCTGCACGAGGGCCTGCCCGAGGGGCCGGGTCTCCTGCTCGAGGACCGCGGCGGCCGTATCTACGCCGCTGTCCCCGGCCCGGCGGGCGTGGTCGCCCGGGGCGGCGACGACGGCGGCTGGGAGACCTTCGCCGAGGGCCGCCTGGGCGGCCTGCAGATCACCCCGGACGGCGACCTGTGGATCGCCCTCGGGGACGAGGTCCTGCGCTACCCGCGGGCCGGGGGCTCCCCGGTCTCCCGCACCCCGTCCTTCCGTCCGGAGGGGCCGCCTGGACCGCTGCTGGCCACCCGCTGGGGAGATGTCTGGTGTGTCGGGTGCGCCGACGTCCGCCGGGGCGACGCCATGTTCCAGGCCGCCCCCCTGGCCCCGCCGGGGTGGGAGATCACGCCGGTCTGCGACGATCCCTTCGGCAACGTCTGGGCCGTGGCCGCCGACGGCGAGCGGCTGGACCTGGCCGTGCTCACCGACCGGGGTCCCCATGCCTGGCAGCGCCTCGACCTGCCGGCGGACCTGCTCACCGGCCCCTGGAGCGGCGCGGCCGACGACGACGCCGGCTTCGTCTGGGCGGCGGCGGGGAACACCCTCGTGCGCGCCGACGCGCGCACCGCCGGCCACCGCTCCTTTGCCAGCCCCGTGGACGCCCCCATCACCGCCGTCGCCCGCGGCGGCGGCCAGCTGCTGGTGGGCTTCGGCGACGGCAGCCTGCGCGAGCTGCTGGTCAACGCCGACGACCCGCCCGACTGGCGCGACGTCCTGCCGCCGGGCGAGGGCCCGGTGCGGGCCATCCTGCACGCCGGCTCCGGCGGTCTCTGGGTGCTGCGGGCAGGACAGGTACAGCGCTTCGCCGACCTCCAGCAGCCCTGGCACTCCCACTGGGAGGAGCTGCCCCTCATGCCGGCGGGCAACCACGACAACATCTTCGCCCGCATCGGCGACCGCCTCTACACCGCCGGCGGCAAGACCTTCTTCGGATGGCCCGCCGACGAGTGGGTCAACCTCGACCACGTCTGGTCCTACCACGTCCCCACCGGCACCTGGCGCGTGGAGGCGCCCATGCTGGAGCCCGGCAAGGCCTACTCCGGCATCGCCGTCCTCGAGGACGAGCTGTGGCTGTTGGGGGGCCTCTTCCGCCACGGCGAGGGCGACGCCACGAGGCCCACGGCGACGGTGGAGATCTTCGATCCGGCGACGCAGCGCTACCGCCTCGGCCCGCCCCTGCCGCAGAAAGCCGGACAAGTGGTGGCTCTCAGCGCCGCGGGGCGGCTCTACGGCGTCGGCGGCGCCGCCGAGGAAGAGCACCTGGCGCAGCTCCTCAGCATCGGCCCCGGCGAAACCGACTGGCGCGTCGACACCCCGCCCCCGGGTACCGTGTACCAGGCCAGCGGCTGCGTCCTCGACGACCGCCTCTACATCGCCGCGGGACCCAAGAGCCAGTGCCCGGGCCTGTTCATCTACGACCCCGGCCGGGACCGCTGGAGCGAGGTGGACCACCCGGTCAAGGCGCCGAACGCCCCCCTGTGCACGGCCTTCGAGAATCGCGTCTGGGTGCTGGGCGGGCAGGCCGACGGCGGCCGTACCGAGAGCTACGCCTACGACCCGGCCAGCGGCGACTGGACCCGCGGACCCGACCTGCCCCTGAGGCTGAGCTGGGCGGCGGCGGCCGACGCCGACGGCCGGCTGCTGGTGGCGGGCGGGGCGTTCTGGGACGACCGCGTCAACGACGTGCTCAACACGGACCGGGTGTTCCTGATGCGGTCGGTCCCTTAGTCAGCCGTTACTCCCACAGGCGGGCCATCGGAACGGCGTACAGGCCATCTCCGAAGGGGACCGTGGTTTCTCCGTCGTACAGCACGACACCCTGGCGGAAACGGTCGCCCGCGGCGCCCCGCAGTTTCCGAAGCCCCTGGAAATCGCCGCGCCTGACGGTCGCCGATGCCTTGACCTCGACGCCGGCGACGGCGTGCGAGCCCTGCTCCATCACGATGTCCACCTCCACTCCATCTCTGTCGCGGAAGTGGGAGAATTCGACGGGCACCTCCTGCCAGCTGGCCTGTCTCCGCAGTTCCTGGAAGACGAAGGTCTCGAGGAGTTGCCCCAGCAGGGAACGATCCGCCGCCAACTGCGCGGGACCGAGGTTGAGAAGCGCGGCGGAGAGACCCGTGTCTCCGAGGTGGAGCTTGGGGGTCTTGACCAGACGGCTCAGACGATTGCTGTGCCAGGGCGGGAGTCTCTCGAGAAGGAACAGGCTTTCGAGAAGCGTGACGTACTCCCCGATCGTAGGACGGCTGAGTTGGAACGGCGCGGCCAGGTCGGCGAGGTTGAAGAGCCGGGCCGTCTGCGAGGCGGCGGCGCGCAGGAGTGGCGGAAGGGTCTCGAGCGATCGGATGCGGGCCAGGTCGCGCACGTCGCGTTGAACCAGTGTCTCGACGTAGTCACGATACCAGTTGGCCTGTCGCCGAGGGGTGGGTCGCGCCAGCGCCGGCGGGAATCCGCCAGCGACGATGTGCTCTGCCAGTCGTGAACCGAGCCTCGGGACCTGAACGATCTTGAACCCTCCCTCGAACAGGTCGGATACGAACCCCCTGCTCGGATTCGATGCGGCCACGGAAGACCGCGACGCCAGTTCGTACCGTGACAGCGGATGGAGCCGGACGATCTGCAGCCGTCCGGCAAGGGACTCGGAGAGGGCCGGCAGGAGCAGAACGTTGGTGGAGCCGGCAAGGATGAATCGGCCGGGTACCCGGTTCCGGTCGACTTCGAGCTTCAGGGCCGGGAAGAGCTCCGGGACGAGCTGGATCTCGTCCAGGATGACGCGTGCCGGGAGATCGGCAACGAACCCGGCGGGGTCCGCTCGGGCGCCGTCCCTCACGATGGCATCGTCGAAGCTGATGTATCCGTACTTCGGTGCATAGGCGTACTGGGCGAGTGTCGTCTTGCCGCACTGGCGCGGGCCGTGGATGAGTACGACCGGCGAGTCCTCCAGGGCCTCGGCGAGCCGGGGCTCGATGAGTCGCGGATAGAAGGTCTGTTCGGGCATCGAGCGGATTCCGGGTGCGCGACTTCGGCTGATTGCAAGGTTTGGGGCCGGCCAATTGTAAGGTTAGATAGCGGCTAATTGCAAGTTTCCGTGTCGGCTGATCGAAAGGCAACAGCCTTGCGGACGGCTTGGATCGGCTAGGCGTGACATGCGAGAGGGGGCCTGTCGGCGACTGCCTCTACATGGCCGGCGGCAAGGCCCTTTCGCGTCTGGGTCCTGGGTGGACGCGCCGACGGTGGCGAGGGCTACGCCTACAACCCGGCCAGCGCCGAGACCCGGGGCCCGGACACGCCCCTGGAGCTGAGCTGGGCGGCGACGGCCGACGCCGACGACTGGCTGCTGGTGGCCGGCGGGGCGTTCTGGGACGACCGCGTCAACGACGTGCTCAACACGGACCGGGTGTTTCTGATGAGGTCCCCGTAGTGAGCCCCGCCAGCAGCATCGGCGACGGGCGCAGTTCCCGCTTCAGGGGATCCAGCACGTAGCCCAGGGCCTCGAGGGTGACCACACCCAGAAGATTGCTGTCGCCGGCCTCGCCGAAGATGACCGGCGCGGCCCCCCGGTGCTCGTTGTATCGGAAGAGGGCATCCCCCAGGGCGCGTTCGATCTGATCGCCATTGGCCAAGGTGAAGGTCCGGTGTGAGTGCGGCTCGATGCCCAGGTCCTCCAAGACCGGACCCTGGACTACCGAATAGACGGCCCCCGAGTCGATCAGGAACTGCTCGGTGCGGAACTCCTCCGGCCGGGCGGGACTGGCGATGTCGATGTCGAGGCAGGCAGGTCCCATGCGCCGAGTCAAGGCCCCGCGACGGTCGCCTCCATCACCACATCCACCACCGCCCGCAGCGCCTCCTCGTGCGAGGCCCCCGCCTCCATCGCCTCCCTGTACGCCCGCGCCTGCATGTGGGAGCTGGTCCCCCGCTCGACGATGGTGCGGGCGTGTTCCACCTCCTCGACGCAGCCGAAGTGCTCGGCGTCCTCCCGGACCAGCTCCAGCAGCTCGTCCATCAGTTGCGGGAAGGGCACGATCTCGCCGCGGCCGAAGTCGACCATGCCCTCGTCGATGCCGTAGCGCTGGGCGCGCCAGCGGTTCTCGTCCACCAGGGTGCGGGTGTAGATCCGCCAGCGCTGGTTGTCGCGCCGCAGCCGGTAGAGCATGCGGCAGATGCAGCGGAAGAGGGCGGTGCAGCAGAGGGCGTCCTCCAGGCGGGTGCAGACGTCGGTGACGCGCATCTCCAGGGTCGGGAAGCGGGCGCTCGGGCGCACGTCCCACCACAGCTTGGTGGCGTCCTCGATCAGGCCCGCCGCGGTCATCAGCTCCACCGTGCGGCGGTACTCGTCGTGGCTCTCGAAGCGCTCGGGCAGGCCCGTGCGGGGCAGCTCGTCGAAGACGCACAGGCGGTAGGACTGCAGGCCGGTATCCGTGCCCTCCCAAAACGGCGAGGAAGTGCTCAGGGCCAGCAGGTGGGGCAGGAAGTAGGAGACCTGGTTGAGGATGTCGACGCGCAGCTCGTCGTCCTCGATGCCCACGTGGACGTGCATGCCGCAGATGAGCAGGCGCTGGGCCACGACCTGCATGTCCTGGTGGAGGATGTTGTAGCGCGGCTTGTCGGTGTGCTTCTGGTCCCGCCAGCGGGCGAAGGGATGGGTGGAGGCGGCGATGAGGCCGAGGCCGTGGCCGCCGGCGATTCCGGCCACGGTGCGCCGCAGGTGCTCCAGGTCGGCGCGGACCTCGGCGGTGGAGTCGCGCACGGGGGTGCCGACCTCGACCTGGGGCCGCAGGAACTCGGGGCTGAAGTGACCCCCCAGCTCCCGCTCGAGGTGGTCGATCAGCTCGGGCGGAGGCTCGCTCACGAGGTCCCGGGAGTCCCGGTCGACCAGCAGGTACTCCTCCTCGACGCCGAGGCTGAAGCTGGGCTCGTGCAGGGCCATCAGGGAAGAACCTCCTCCAGCACCTCGGCCAGGATGCGCTCGCAGCGGGCGATGCCGGCCTCGTCGGCGAGCAGGTCCTCGCGGATCTCGATCATGGCGTTCGGGAGCCCGGCCGGCGCGGCGTGGTGGCCGTTGGAGAACGCGCCGTGGTCGCGCCCCGAGTAGGGCTCGTTGTCGCCGATCTCGCGTCCCGTGCGCCGGCCCAGGGCCTCGATCAGGGGCCGGGCGATGCGATCGTCGCGGTCCCAGAGCACGCCGAAGTGCCAGGGGCGCGCCATGCCGTTCATGCTGGGTGTGAAAGTGTGGAGGGCGACGTAGGCGGGGGTCTCTCCGCGCGAGCGGATGCTCTCCAGGACCCCTGCGATCGCCTCGTGGTACGGATGAAAGAGGGTCCGCGCCCGCCGCTCGGCGTCCTCCGGCGTGAGACCGCGGTTCCCGGGGACCGGGGTGCCGTCGCTCTCTGACAGGATCGACTCCGGATGGCCGGGCTCGCGGTTGCAGTCGATCACCAGGCGCGAGTACCCGGAGAGAACGGCGGGGACGTCGAACCGCCGCGAGAGCCGCCGGGCCAGCTCGGCGGCGCCCGCGTCCCAGCCGATGTGGCGGCGCAGGTCGGCCGGGTCGAGGCCCAGGCCGTCGAGAGCCGCGGGCACGGCGTGGGAGGCGTGGTCGCAGGTGAGGACCATCATCCCCCGGCCCGAGGGGTTGACGACCTCGAAGGGGGGCGGATCGCCTGCGGCCAGCAGCCCGGGGCGGCGCGGCGCCGACCTGCCGGCCGGGTACTCTTGCGGTTTCAGCGACTCATCCAAGGCTTCAGCTCTCCAGCTGTCGGCAGCGGTCCCGAGGCTGCCTCCCCGGAAAGGGTACACGGAGCTTGGCCGGTAAGGAAGCGCGAAAACCCCCAACTCGGGGCTGCGCTTCTGGTCAGGGCGGCGGCGCCGGCGTCGACCCACGGCTCTCCCACCAGCGCCTCCAGGCGGCGGCGTCGTTGCCCCATCTCTCCCCGGTCAGGGATCGCAGGGCGTTGGCCGCCTGCTGCCGAACGGTCGGGGCGTCGCGGCTCAGCGCCTCGATCAGCAGCGGCACCGCGGTCTCGCCGCCGATTCGGCCCAGGGCCTCGGCGGCGCTGGCGCGCAGCGCCGGATCGAAGGCCGAGCGCAGGACCTCCAGCAGGTCCCCCGCGGCGCTCGCGTCGCCGATCCGGCCCAAGGCGGTCACGAGGGCCCCCTGGAGTCGGAAGTTGGCCGTCTCGCCCAGCATCGTCCGCAGCGGTTGCACCGATGTCGAGTCGCCCAGATCGCCCAAGGCCTCGATGGCCGCAACCCGCAGGGGCACCGCCCCTTCCATCGCGGTACCGACCAGGGGCCCGGGGCCGTACAGCCGTCCGATCATGGCCGCCAGCTCGGGCGCCACGATGGTGTGGAAGGCCGCTTCGAAAGGCGCGTCCTCGGGCCGCGGAAAGTCTTCCGAGTCGATGCGCTCCGGCGGGCTGTACATGCCATCGAAGGACTGGTCGTACAGCCTTTCCCCCGCCGTCGACAGCCAGACCGACCCGCGCAGGCCGGCGCCCGCGTACCGTCTCGTCACGGCGCCCAGGGGCAGGTTGCGCTCGTTCACCGGCGCGTAGGGCTGGCTCACGGCGCGTCCCTCGAGGCGCAGGCCCAGCACGCCATCGGCGGCCCCGCCCCCGTCCCGCGCGATCCTCAGCCCCGCCTGCCGCAGCAGCGCCGCCGCCGTCTGGGCGACAGGCAGCGCAAGGCCCTCGATCTCCCGGTCGGCGCGGCCGTGCACGTAGCTCTGGCGAATCTCGAGGTGGACGGACTCGACCCGCCGCAGGGCCTCGTAGAGCGCCTGCAGGCGCCCCCGGGCCGCCTCGGACCGGGGGCCGCCGGGGTAACGCTCGATGAACGCCCCGTAGGCCGGGATCGTGTCCGTCTTGAGGGTTGTCTTCCACAGCTGGCTCTCCAGCGACGGCGCGCAGGCGACGACGACGAGAGCCGGCAACGGCCAGAGATGTGAGATGGAAGAACGGATGGCTCGGCTCGCCGGTGGCAACCCGGGACCGCTGGTTGCCGGACGGGGCGGGTACAACCTATTTCCGGGCATCTCCAACGGAAAGGAGTCCCTGGCCAATGCACCCGACACCGCCGGGACCGAGACCCATCAGACCCAGGGGCGACATCCGCCTGCTCTTCGCCGCCGACCTCTCGAGTCACGCGCGACCACCGTTCGTCGGCGATCCGGCCACTCCCGAGCAGATCCGCACGCTCGTCGACCACTTCGCTCTGAGTGGGGCGGACGCGCTCGGGCAGGAGGTCTTCGGACAGGGGTGGGTGCTGCACTTCCGCTCCGACACCTACGAGTACGATCAGCGGCCTCAGCATCGGCGCTGGATACCCATGCTGGATCGGGGCATCCATCCCATCGAGGTGTTCAGCGACCAGGCGCACCAGCGCGGGATGAAGTTCATCGCCGGGGCACGGTTCGGCGACGACCACGGCGCGCCCACACAGGGCGCCCGGTGGATATTCGATCACCCGGAGTTCATCCTGAGAGACCTGCCGCCGGGGCCTCTGAGCAAGCCGGGCAACACCCTCGATTTCTCGTTCCGCGAGGTGAGGGACTTCCATTTCGGGGCGATCGAGGAGATCGCGCGCCGTTTCGACGTGGACGGCATCGAGATCACCTTCCGCAGCGACAATCACTTCCCCTACCCCCGCTCGATCTCCCGGGAACGACAGCCCCTGATGACGGAACTGATGCAACGCATCCGCGACATGCTCGACGATGAGGCGCGCAACAAGGGCAGGGAGCTGCTTCTCGGCGTTCGTGTCCCGGAGACCGTCGACGAGTGCCGCGATTGCGGCCTCGATCTTCCCACGTGGATCACCACGGGTATTCTCGACTACGCGAGCCCGGGCAACTCCATGTACTCGAACCACAGTGCGCGATGGGAGGAGTTTTCGAGGCTGGCGGAAGGGACCGCCTGCCGCCTGCTTCCGGGAGTCATGCCGTTCTGCTCGGCAACCGACTCACGGAGCGACACCGTCCCCTGGGCGCTGCAGCCGGGTACCGGCGAGAGCGGCACGAGGGACCACATGGCGTTTCAGTCCCGGGTATACCTGCGTCCCATGACCTCGGACAACTACCGCGCACTCGCCAACAACATGTACGGAGCCGGCGCCGACGGCGTTTCGAGCTTCAACTTCCACGAGCAGTACACGGGGAACCTCATCGGCGGGTTCCCCGGGGAACTGGCCCTGCTCAGGCAGCTCAAGGACCCCGAAGCGATCAAGGCACGCCACCGCACGTACCTGTTCCGGTCGATGCTCGGAGGGGTGGACTACCACGGCGCGCCGGGCATGGCTTCCACCGGTGCCATCAAGGACGACAGGATCGACCTGAGCCGTGAGGCCCCCGGGGTCCGCAAGGAGTACCGGCTGCGTCTGTGCGAGCAGTGGGACGAAGTCGGCCACGCCTGCATGGCGGTCCGTGCCCAGAACCTTCGCCCCGAAGAGCGTCTGGTCTTCGACGTGAACGGGGTGGCGACCCCCGACGAGAGCGTCCGTCGGATGTGGCACCCGGACGGCCGCTCCACCAACATCGGGCGTCCGCTCCCCGCCTACTCGACCCTCATGTTCGACCTCGGCACGGAGTACATGCTCGATGGGGACAACACACTCGGCGTGAGGCTGGCAGAGGTGGAAAACGGCTCCGATGGCGATATCGTCATCGACGAAATCGACGTCACCGTGATACCCTGCGGGCTTCAGCCAACGGAAAGGAGTCGCTCGTGAAGATCACCCAGGTTGAGGCAATCCCCTTCGCCAGCTTCCTCTACGTCAGGATCGATACCGACGAGGGCGTGCACGGCATCGGCGAGGCCAGCCTCAGCGGCCGCAACCGGGCCGTGGCCGCCGCCTTCGATCACATCACCCCCCTGCTGATCGGCCAGGACGCCACCCGGATCGAGTTCATCTGGCAGGACCTGTTCCGCGGCACCTTCTGGCGCGGCGGCCCGGTGCTGCAGTCGGCCCTGGCCGGCGTCGACCTGGCGCTGTGGGACCTCAACGGCAAGGCCCTCGGCGTGCCGGCGTACCGCCTCCTCGGCGGCCTCGCCCGCGACAAGGTCCTCCTCTACCGGCACGTCGGCGGCGCCACGCCGGAAGGGCTGGTCGAGAGCTCCCGGGCCCTGCTCGACGACGGCTGGAAGGTGCTGCGCATCTCGCCGATCGTCGCCGGCCGCGGCATCGACCACCGGGCGGACGTCGGTTTCGACCCGCGCCGCGCGATCCTCAACGGCGTCGCTCACATGACCGCCCTGCGCGAGGCCGTCGGGCCGGAGGTGGAGATCATCTTCGAGGTCCACACGCGGCTGTCGCCGGCGCGCGCCGTCGAGTTGTGCCGGCAACTGGAGGACCTGCGTCCGTTCTTCGTGGAGGACCCGATCCGCTCGGAGAACCCCGGCGCCTTCCGCACCCTGCGTGAGCACACCTCGGTACCGATCGGCACCGGCGAGCAGCTGCACGACAAGTGGGCCTACCGAGAGCTGATCGAGGGCGAGCTGATCGACTACCTGCGCGTCGACATCTGCCACACCGGCGGCATCACCGAGGGCCGCAAGCTGGCCCACATGGCCGAGGTCCACTACCAGGAGCTGGCCACCCACTACACCTCGAGCCCGGTGAGCTCGGCGGCGATGCTGCACCTGAACCTGTCGATCGCCAACTGCGCCGTGCAGGAGTTCGCGCCGCCCTCGGCGGCCATGAACGAAGTGGTGGACCACGATCTGCGCGTCGAGGACGGGTACCTGCTGGCCTCGGACCGGCCGGGCCTGGGGATCGACCTGGACGTGGAGGCGGCCCGGCGGCTCGGCACCGACGATCACGAGCCGCCGCATCTGCGCCGGCCGGACGGGGCCGTGCAGGACTGGTAGTGCTGGGCGGGCTCCCGGCGCTATGCGCGTCGATGCCGTCGGCGCCGGTCTGCGCGGCGGAGCGCAGGTAGCCGTCGGAGAGATCGCGCTGGCGGAGGAGGACCTTCATCGACGGGAGCCTCCCGTGGCGCCCGGGGGCCGGCTACGCGGAGAAGCCGCGGAACCCCGCTGCGTAGCCGGCGAGCACGGCGTCGGAGAGCTCGCGCTGACGTCCGAGGACCCCCATCGGTGGGACCTTCCCAGGCGCGGGCGGGCTATGCGGAGAAACCGCGGAAGCCCGCGGCGTAGTTGGCGAGCACGGCGTCGGGGTCGTGATCGCTGCCGGGGGCGTGGATCACCTCCACGGAGAACCAGCCGTCGTAGCCCGCGGCCTCCAGCAGGCGCACCGGCGTTGCGTGATCGATGACGCCGTCGCCGAGGGCGCAGACCTGCATGCGGCCGTCCACGTAGCGGCCGTCGTGGGCGTGGAGGTGGCGGGTCAGCGGGCCGAGCGTCCGGAAGGACTCCTCCGGCGTCTCCATCATGCGCTGGGTGTGCATCGCGTCCCACAGGACCTGCACGGCCGGGTGGTCCACGGCCTCGATGACGGCCCGCACCGGCGCCGAGCAGCACCAGTCGTCGTGGGTCTCCATCAGCACCGTGACCCCCGCCGCCCCGGCCTCGCCCGCCACCTGGCGGTAGCCCTCGGCGGTGTGCTCCACCGCGGCGGCCAGCTCCCCCGCGTGGCCCCGGGAGCCGCCGAAGGTGCGCAGGAGCCCGCAGCCGAGGTCGGTCGCCAGCTCGATGTAGCGGCGCACATCCTCCACGTGGCCCGCCCGCTCCGGCTCCGCCACGGCCATGCGCGCGCCGGTGGCGATGCAGCAGATCTCCAGCCCCTCGTCGGCGAAGCGGCGCCTCACCTCGGCGCGTTCCGCCTTGGACAGGCCGGCCTCGATGCCGCTGGCGTGGCCCCACTCGACTCGCGGCTCCAGGCCCTTGTACCCGTGCCGCTTCATGCCGGCCACGACCTCGTACAGGCGCCAGTCGGGGCAGACGCTGGTCATCGTCGCAAGGTCGGTCATCTGTCTCCTCTCAGTTGGGGTTCCGGGCGCGAGCATACGCGCCGTCGTTTCAGCGGGAGCAATCTAAGGAGCGGCGCGGATCGCCGGCTACGTGGCGCGCCGGGCGGGCGCCCCGGGCGGCTGGCGGGAACTCCCCTCAGGCATGGGCCAGGAGTTCGGCACCGCGCGGCCGCGGCCCCTGCGAGCCACGGCGGCACCTCCCTTCAGGCCGCAAAAGGAGGCTCCGTGCAGATCCGCGGCTCCGGCCCACCTCGGCGGAGCCCCTTCAGGCCTCGGCGAGAAGCCGGGCCCCGTGCTTGCCGCGGCCGACCACGGCGAGGCCGTCCACGGCTCTCAGGCAGTAGGTCATGCGCGCCGCCAGGGCGGGGCTCAGGCCCGCGGCCTCGGCCAGGGCCCGGTTGGTGAAGGGGCGGGGCAGTTCTGCGGCGGAAGGAAGCAGCGCCAGCAGGCGGGCCGGCGTCGACAGGTCGCAGCGGCGCACCACCTTCAGCAGGCGGCGGTCCGTGCGCCGCCACTCCGGGTGGCGCCAGGAGCCGCGGCCGTCGTGGCAGCGGACCTCCTCCTCCTGGATCAGCAGAACCTCCAAGGCGAAGCCGGGGCGCGCCGGCAGGTCGGGGATGCTCACCAGCTCGTGGAATACGTCTTCCAGGCGGCCGCGCTTCGGGGACTTGCGCCGGCCCAGGCGCTCGCCCGCGGCGTCGACGCGCAGGATCCACTTCTCCGCGGCGATGGGGTGCACGAGGCGCACCCGCCGGCGCTCGGTGAGCCGGCGCAGCTTGGCCTTCAGGGGCGCAAAGCTGCGCGTCTGGATCTCCACCAGCAGGTTGTCGTCGCGCTCGATGTCGACGACGTAGCCTTCGACCCGGGTCTCCAGGCGGTCCTGGGGACGCGCGTACCAGGACTTGACCGCGGCGTGCAGGGAACGCTCTCGCAGGACGCCGATGTGCGGGGGTGCCGGCAATCCACCTCCGGGACGGGACAACCGTCCTGTGGATGGACGCGGGGAGAGGGAGGCCGGGCCGCGGCGGGGGTGCGCGGCGAACGGCGAGAGTGGAGGATCCGCCGCCCGGCTGCCGACCGAAGATAGGGCGGCGGCGCCGGGAACGCCGCGGGACAGGGATCGCCGCAGGTACTGCGCTCTCCCTCTCCACCTGCAGGCCGATGCCGGTGAACCCCGAGGCCGGCGACCCGGACTGCTGCCTGCGAGGAAGCGCCGCCGCCTACCCCGGACCCGGCGCGCCCCCCGGAGCGGCCAAGGCCCCCATGGCCGTCCAGATGAGCCAGGGCGCCAGCACCACGGCCAGGGCCCGCCCCCGCGGCGCCCCGGTGACCACGGCCATGCCGATTCCGAGGAGGATGGCCTGCCACAGATCGAAGAGGTTCAGGCCCATCAGGAACCGCCCCGCGAAGCTCTCTTCCGCCCCGTCCGGCAGCAGGAAGCCGGCGTGGAAGACCGCCGGACTGGTGAACGGCACCAGGGGCGGACAGGCGCCGATGCGCACCAGCAGCGTCAGCAGGAACCACTGGGGCACGCACACGACGGAGGCGTAGCTCTTGATGGCCAGCATCTGCCGCAGACCGGCCTCCGAGCGCAGGACCCACCGCGCCAGGCCGACCAGGACCAGGGCGGCGGCGGCCAGACTGGAGAACCGGGCCACCAGGGGAGAGCTGATCCAGCCGTGGGTGCGCCACTGCTGGTTGCGGAGGGTGGTGGACTCCCTCTCCTTCTCGTCGAGCTGCTCCCACCCCTCGATCGCCGCCGGCTCCTCGGGCGCCGCCAGGGACAGGGTCGCCAGGTTGTGGGCCGCCCAGACGCCGGCGCCCAGGGCCACCGGCAGCACCCAGTCGGTCCACTTCCCGCCATCGGCGACGGCCTCGAAGGCGAGCCGGGGCGCGCGAAAGACGGCGATCAGGCGCTCGCCCATGCCGGTCTGCTCGATCGTCATTCCCAGGCCTCCGGCCACGACCGGAAGAGCTGCCGCTGCTCCTCCGACCAGCGGGCCCGGGTGGCCTTCGTGACGAAGGGGGGCTCGTCCATGGTGGCCATGTTCTGGGACGGCATCCAGTAGGGTCCGTAGCCGACGTGGATCGTCTTGCGCACCCGGTCGGAGCGGTTGGTCCGCCCCCCGTGGCGCAGGGCCTCGGTGAAGAAGATCCCCCAGCCCGCCTTCACCTCCAGCGCCACCGTCCCCGGCTCGGTGTCGGGATCGTTGCCGTAGGGGGACGGCAGGTTGGACTTGTGGGTGCCGGGGACCACGGTGAAGGCGCCGCCCTCGGCGTCGTTGTCGTGGAGGAAGTAGATCATGCGCACCATCATGCAGTCGATGCGCTCGGAGGCGAAGTTGTAGCGGTACTTCTGGTCCTCGCCGCGGCTGCCGCCGTGATGGGGGCTGGCGTTGCCCCTGTAGCGGATGCGGATCTCCGAGTTGTTCACCGTCGGCCGCTGCATCACCGCGGCGCCCACGTACTCCAGGGTGCGCTCGTGCCCCACGAGCACGTCGAAGGCCTCGTCGGCGTTCCAGAAGTCCTCGATGATCAGCGTCTGGCCCTCGGCCCGCTCGCCCTGCACGTGATAGCCCAGGTCCTCGTCGGCATGGTACTCCGCCCCCCAGGCCGACTTCTTGCGCGGCGGCTTGTCCACCCGGGCGGCGGCGTGCTCCTCCAGGCGGTCGACGGCCGCCTTCAGCGACGCCACCTCGCCGGCGGTGAGCATCTCCTCGATGACGACGTAGCCGTTGCGGTCGAACTCGTAGCGCTCCTCCTCGTTCATCCTCTCCCTCCTCTGGCGGGAACGGGGTCAAGGGTAAGGAATGAGCCCCCGCCGCGCCGGTCCGCCAGCGCCGGCCGCCCCCCGGCTCCCGGCCCCGCGGCGTTGACATTGTCGGACCGGGTGGCTAGCTTTTTTCGTCCTCGGCAGGATGGTTCAACCGACTGTGGCCCCTTCGTCTAGAGGCCTAGGACGCCGGCCTCTCACGCCGGTAACACGGGTTCGAATCCCGTAGGGGCTACCACTTCTCTCCATGACAGCCACGACGCGCAGACGGCCCGCGGTCTTCGACAGACCCCGGGCCGCTTGTCTTTGCGGCTCCCTCCTCGTCGCCGCGGCGCTGCTGTGGCTGCCGGTCCACCGTGCCGGCGCCACGGCCGAGAGCCTCGCGGCAGAGGCGGTGCAACCCGTAGCGGCGGAGACCGGTGACGTGGACAGCAGCACCGTGGTGGCGGACTCCCTGAAGGCCGGTGCCATCGACAGCGCCGCGGTGCAGGCTGGTGCCGTCGACGCGGACACCCTGGCCGCGGCAACCCGAGGGGTGGGATTCCGGCCGTCCTTCCCGGCCAGGGGGCTCCGGCTGGACGGCTCGACGGGCATCCTGCGGGACGTGGACCTGCGGCGCTGGCGCATGACGTTCTTCCAGGTTGCCGAGCCAAGGGTCGAACCTGAGCGGCAGGGCAGCGAGTGAATCTCCCGCCAACGGTCGCCCGCAGTTGACCCGGGAGCGCCCTTCCCTTCGCAGGTCCTCCTGCCAGATCCCCGGGGTAGCCTGACAACGGTCGTCGCGCGGCGATTCCGAGATCTTCCACTTCTCCTGCCACTCCCCGCGAGCCCCTTGGGTGAGCGAGGCGAACCGTCTTGACAAGGCCGCAGCGAACCCCCTGTTCCAGAGCAAGGCGGAAGCAATGAACCCACAGGTCTCCCTGTCCAAAGCTGCGCTTACTGCTTTCTGCAGGAAGAGTGGCATCAAGCGGCTCTCCATCTTCGGCTCGGCCCTGCGAGAGGACTTCGGCCCCGAGAGCGACATAGATGTGCTCGTCGAGTTCGAGCCCGGCCGCATTCCCGGACTGCTGGGAATCGCGGGCATGGAGCTGGCGCTGTCCGAACTCTTCGGAGGCCGCAAGGTCGATCTCAGAACGGCCGAGGATCTGAGTCCGTACTTCCGACAGGACGTCCTGGCCGCGGCGGAAGTCGATGAACATTGACCACATCACAACTCTCGCCGCCTCCGGCGAGTCCGAGACCCTGGAGTTCAAGGAGACGACCGGCACCCGCCGGGAGGCGGCCATGACGGTGTGCGCCTTTCTGAACCAGCGTGGTGGTCAGGTGATGTTCGGCGTGACCCAGGATGGGACTGTGGCCGGGCAACAGGTCAGCGAGCGCACCATCGAAGAGTTGAGTGCTGAACTCCGGCGAATCGATCCCCCGGCGTTTCCGGCGGTGGAACGGGTCTCCGTGGACGGCGGTGGTGAAGTCATCATGGTCAACACCGGCCAAGGGGCATCAGGGCCGTACACGTACCGAGGCAAAGCCTACCGCCGGGTCGGGAACACCACACTCGCAATGGCGGCCCAAGAGTACAACCAAGTGCTCTTCGAGCGGATGCACAGTGAGCAACGCTGGGAGAACCAGCCGGCCGCAGGGTGGTCCATAGACGACCTCGACGAAGCGGAAATTCGGCGGACGGTCGCTGAGGCGGTCCGGCGCGGGCGTCTCGAAGAGCCTGTAGGCGGAGAGCCAACCGACATGCTGAGGGGCCTCGGCCTTCTGCGCGACGGCGCGCTGTTGCGGGCGGCGGCGGTGCTGTTCGGCAGCACGGAGCGGTTGGAGTTCGAGATGCCGCAGTGCCTGCTCCGGGTCGCCCGCTTCCGGGGACTCGACCGGATGGAGTTCCTGGACAACCGCCAATTCAACGGCAACGCTTTCGCGCTTCTCGTCAACGCCGAGCGCTTCCTGCGCGACACCCTGCCCATAGCCGGCAGGTTCGAGCAGGACCGCTTCGAGCGAATCGACGAGCCCCTGTATCCGCCTCTGGCCACGCGCGAGGCGCTGGCAAACGCCCTGTGCCATCGCGACTACTCCATCGGCGGCGGCTCCGTTGGCGTAGCGGTCTACGACGACCGCCTGGAGGTGACATCCTCCGGTTCCCTGCACTTCGGCCTGACGCCGGAGAAGCTGTTCGCCCCGCACGAATCGCGGCCATGGAATCCGCTGATCGCCCGCACCTTCTACCGGCGCGGGATCATCGAGGAGTGGGGAAGCGGGACCCTGAAGATGGCGGAGATGGCCAGCAGCGCCGGCCTTCCGGTGCTGGAGATAGACGATGACGGGGGAGCCGTCACCGTGCGATTCCGACATAGCCTGTTTGTGCGCCAGCCAGAGGGCAGCGAGGTCAGTCCTGCCAAGAGGCGGGAGATGATACTTGCCCTGCTGGATGACGCGGCAGAGGGCTTGACGCGCCGCGAGATTCATGCACGTCTGCGTCCCGGGGTGAGCGAACGTCAGGTGCGAACGACGCTGGAGGAGTTGAGAGACGGGGGACTGGTCACGTCCAAGGCTCGCGGACCGTTGACGCGATGGTGCGCGATAGGTGCGAGATAGGTGCGCGATGGTGCGTGATAGGTGCGAGATAGGTGCGCGATGAGAGCGCCACAGGGGCGGGAAATTGGCGCTATCAAGCAGTACTCAGGGGGCGCGATAGGGACGACGGGAGCCAATAGGGCGCTATGAATGGTGCATAAGTCCCCCTGGGGGCCTATAGGGGGCTTATAGGGGGCCTATGCTGCACGATACCTGCGCGATGGGGGGCGAGACAGGGTCAAGCCATGATTGACCTGAGGATCACCGAAGCCGGTTCCGTCCAGTCCCGGAAGTCCGTGTTGCGCCAGCACCAGCCCGAAGAGCTAATCCCCAGGAGCAAGCCACAATGTCCGTGAACCAGCCTGACCCGGGCCGCACCCGCCTGTCGGCGGCAGCCGCCGTGATCTGGCGGTCCGTGCAGGTGGCGGTGGCCGTCTCCATCGCCGTCGTGCCCTTCGCCTACGCGACCACCGGCGTGCACCGCGAAGTCCTGATCGCGGCGAGTTGCGGTTTCGCGATAGGCGTCGGCCTCAGTCTGCGCATGGGCGAACGAGGCGGGAGGTCGTCAGGCATCCTGATCGGCTCGGCTGTCGGCATCCTCTCGGCGCTCGCGGCGGGTTTCACCCCGGGCGGGTCGGGAGCCGTGTTCATCGTCCCCCCGGTGCTGGCGCCCCTTGCCCTCGGCCTGATCGACGGACTCGGTCCGTCGCGCCTCTCGGGGTATCGGGAGACGAGCATCATGGCGTTGATGGTGAGCGCCCTTCTCGGGTTCGGGTTGCTGCCCAACCTCGGGTTCACTGTGCTCATCCTCCTTCTCTGGGTGCCGCAGAACGCACTCATCGCGGGGTACTTCAACCGCAATCCGGAAGGCCGGCTCCACTCCCGCCCGCCGCTCTGGCTGCTCCTCGCCTTCCTGGCTGCCGTTGCCGCGAATGGCGCCATCGGGTTGTGGGAGTCAGGCTGGCTGCAGACTCTCCTCGTCCTTCCCCTGATGATGTTGCTCGCCCCTGCCGCCGTCTTCCTGGCCGCTCGGGCCTTCGCGATCTGGATGAAGCCGCGCCTCGACGTGTACGTGCAGCTCGTCGAGTATCTCCGCGTCATGTGGATCCCCATCGGCGGGTTCTCCGCCGGGTACCTGGCGATCATCATCGTCTTCGCGGGGTTCAGCGGCATGCTGGAGCGCTTCCACCCCGGCTCCTTCGCCGGCGCCGCGGACGCCGGCATCGGTGACTGGCTGTCGTTCTCGTTCTTCTCGGCCCTGGCCCAGGACTACACCGGCATCACCCCGGCCTCGTTGGCGGCGCGGACCCTCGTGGGCGCCAGGCTGCTGCTGTCGGTCGGCTGGGCGCTGGTCGTCTTCGCCGCGATCATGTCGGCCATCCAGCCCCAGCTCGAGCGGATCGCTCGGCGCAACACACGGTCGGTCGACGAGTGACCTGATGCGGACCTGCGTCCTTGCGGCCATGGTCCTGCTCCTGCCCTTGCCGGTCTGCCATGCAGCCGCGAATCCGGCAAGCGATCCGGACGGAGAGCCGCAGGCCCAGGTGATCCTGGAGGCCGGCGCCATCGACAGCACCACCGTGGTGGTGGGGGCCGCGGCCGTGGTCGTCTATGGCCTCGGGTACCGCGATCCGGTCTCGGGGAAGTGGCCCCGCCTGGCCGGGTTGGCCGGGGTCGTGAAGGCGGTGGACGAGCATCGGCTGCTGCTGGCGCTCGAGGAACAACGGTGGCCTCAGCGCATCGATCTGGAGCGCGTTCAGAGGCTGATCCTGCTGGGTCCCGCTGCCGCGGGATCGTCGCAGGGAGGCGGCACTCCCCCCGGAGGCGCTGTCGACATCAACAAGGTGGCCAGGGGCAAGACCCCTCCTTACCCGCAACGGGAGGACAGCCATGACCGAATCGGACTCAGGAGACTTGTCGACACCTTGATCATGGGTGATCTGCCCAACCCCCAGGTCGCACCCACGGAGACCACCGAGTTGGACACCGTACACTCACTTGAAGGAGCTGTACTGCAGGGCGGGTCTCAACTTGAGAGAAACGACCGGATCTCCCGAAAACTCTCCACGAGCGCGCTTCTGTCCACCGGGTTCCTCTACGGAGGGTTCAAGCTCCTGGTACACTCGTGCGGCGGCGATGGCGACGATCCCGACGATCTGGGCACTGCCTTCTGTGTACTGGAGGGATGGCCTCTGCTTGCGGTCTCGGGCAGCCTCATCGCGGTCCCCATGGGCGTGACGGTATGGGATCCCTACGACAACCCCGGCGCCGTATGGCTGGGCAGCCTCACCGGTCTCCTGGGAGGAGCCGCGTTCTCCCTCGGTCTCAAGACCTTGTTCCCCGTTGTCCTCGGTCCCCCCATCATGGCTACCATGATGTCCGAGTGGTCGCGCAGTCATCCGGGGACACGCGGCCTCTCCATCGGCCTGGTGCCGAACCGACGCGGGGGGTTGTCAGCCGTGGCGTCGTTGCGTTTCTGAACAGGAACAGCCATCATGCACCTGTTCCGGTCTCTTTCCGTGGGGGCGCTTCTCTCCGCCGGATGCGCGGCGCCCCTGACCGAGGTAGCGGCCACCCGTGAGAGCGGGATCGGGCAGGATCTGTTTGAAGAGGGTGAACAGGTGTGGATCACCTATCAGGGAATAGGGATTGAGAAGACAGGGAGAGGGATCGTTCTCGAATCGGACGAGGATTCGGTCAGGCTCGATCTGGGGCGATCGGGTATCCGCGATATCCGCTACCGATCGATACGAACCGTGCGGCGCCCGGCCGGAGACCGCTGGTACGCGGGCGTATCAACCGTCGCCTTTCCGGTGCTCGTCGGCCGACCGCAGGAATTGCCCTCCATGATTCGCTTGACAGGTGCGGGAGTATCGATCAGGCGCAGGACCCACCAGAATGGAGTGGAGGCGAATCTCACGATGGGCGGAAGAGGCGAGGGTGGGTATTCCTCGTGGATTGGCCTGGCGGGGAATGCCCACTTCTTCACCATCCTGCCCAGGTCCTACGTTGTCCTGGGGACGGGGAGGATCTGGCCCCGCCCCATGGAAGCCTTCAATCTCTACCACAACTACCGCTCCGGCGGGTCCTTGACCTATGTCCGCATCGGCTTTGGAGTAGCGGGCCCGGTCCTGAAGGGGTGGGAGTTGCGCCTGGAGGTCGAATCAAAGGGCATGCAAGCCATCTTGTCGGGGTCGGAGGCCACGGGCCTGGAACCCGAACTGTTCGGGGCAACCCTGGGCATGGAATCCGTGCTGCGGTAGGACAAGTTCCCTGATGCGGACCTACCTCGACCAACTCCAGCGGATCCTCGACCACGGCGTGGAGAAGCGGGACCGCACCGGCGTGGGCACGCTCTCCCTCTTCGGCATGCAGGCGCGCTACGCCATGGACGACGGCTTTCCCGCGGTCACCACCAAGAGGCTGGTGTGGAAGTCGATGCTCTCGGAGCTGCTGTGGTTCGTCTCGGGGTCGGACAACATCAACGACCTGAAGGCGATCTACCCGCACAACAAGCTCTGGGACGCCAACTACGAGGACTATCTCTCGCGCCTCGGGGTGGAGGAGAACGACGGCGCCATGGGGCGCATCTACGGCGTGCAGTGGCGCCGCTGGCGGGGGGTGGACCGCACCGTCGATCAGCTCCAGGAGGCCGTCGACCTGCTGCGCACGGACCCCGGCTCGCGGCGGATCATGGTCGATGCCTGGAACGCCGCCGAGACCGGGCCCGCCGACGTGGCCCTGCCGCCGTGCCACAACTTCTTCCAGCTCTACACCGCCGGCGACCGGCTCTCCCTGCAGATGTACCAGCGCTCCTGCGACATGTTCCTCGGCGTGCCCCTCAACATCGCCTCGTACTCCCTGCTGCTGCACATGGTGGCGCGGATCACCGGATTCGTGCCCCACGAGTTCATCCACACCCTCGGCGACTGCCACATCTACCTGAACCACCTCGACGCCGTGAAAAAGCAGCTCCGCCGCGAGCCCCTGCCGCTGCCGCGCCTTCGCATCCGCGACCGCGGCCAGCGCGAGATCGACGACTTCGTCTTCGACGACTTCGAGATGGAAGGCTACCGCAGCCACCCCGCCATCCGCGCCGACATGGCCGTCTGACCGGCGGCTGTCCCGTCAGACGAAGCGTTCGCGGTGCTGCAGGCGCAGGAGGCCGCCGAGGACGGCGAGGACCGACCCGGCGAGCAGGTAGGCGCGGTTGTGGAAGGTGTTGCCCGAGCGCACCAGACCCTCAACCTCGTCGAGGAGGTCGAAGGGGTTGTAGAACACGCTCCAGCGGCTGCCCTCCAGGGGCTGGGCGGTGATCCAGAGAGCCAGGACGAGGAGCACGAGGATGGCCGCGGCGCCGTTGCCGCTGCGGGTGAAGGTGGCCACGAGGAATCCGGCGCTGGAGAGGAAGGCCACGGGGAACATGAGGTGGAAGACCATCTCGTGGACGGCGAAGTCGGTGAGCGCGAAGCGGCAGAACAGGGCCAGCCCGGCCAGGACGACGGCCGCCGCCATCAGCATCACGGCGTGCCGGACCAACCACACTTTGTAGCGGTAGTCGGGAATCCCGAAAACGGTCTCCATCATGCCCGCGTCGGTCTCGCTCTGCAGGGCGTACGCCGAGGGATAGATGACCAGCACCACGCCGGGGACGAGGAGGAAGTAGTAGATGAGATCGGGCCCCGGCGGCACCTTCTCCCCGGCCGTGTGGATCACGGCGATGACCAGGAAGAGGGCCACGGCCAGCGCCAGGAACCAGGCGAAGCGGCCGGCGAAGACCTGCCGGGCGCTGTAGCGCAGGAAGGCGGGGGCGCTGCCCAGGGGCTTCACGTGGCCCGTTCCTCCAGGAGCCACAGGTAGGAGTCCTCCAGCGTCGGCGTCGCCTCCGTGGCCCCGGGCAGGGGCCGCCGGGCGGCGAGGAGCCGCACGCGGATGCGGTCGTGCTCGCGCATGTGGTGGACGACGCGCGCCGACCGCCGCAGCTCCTCGAACTCGGCTTCCGTCACCGACGCCTGCCACACGGCGCCGCGGGTCAGATCGACCATCTCCTGCGGGGTCCCGAGGAACCGCACCTCGCCGCCGTCGAGCACGGCGAGCCGGTTGCAGGAGCTGGAGATGTCCTCGATGATGTGGGTCGAGAACACCACCACCCGGTCGCGGGCCAGCCCGGCCAGCAGGTTGCGGAAGCGGATGCGCTCGCGCGGGTCGAGGCCCGCCGTGGGCTCGTCCACCACGAGGATGCGCGGCAGGTGCAGCAAGGTCTGGGCGATGCCGACGCGCTGCTTCATCCCCCCCGAGAACCCCCCGATTTTCTGGTCGCGGCTGTCCTCCAGGTGGACCGCGGCGATCGCCTCCTCCACGGCCCGGCGCCGGCCGCCGGCGTCCCAGCGCCCCTTCAGCATCGCCTGGTAGTCGAGGAACTGGTACGCCGTCATGCCCTCGTAGGTGCCGAAGGCCTGGGGCAGATAGCCGATGAGGGCCTGCAACTCCTCGCGCCGCTCCGACAGGTCGATGCCGTTGACCCGCACCTTGCCCCGCGTCGGCTCGAGGATGCCGCAGAGGACGCGCATGAGGGTGGTCTTGCCGGCGCCGTTGGGGCCGATGAGGCCGAACATGCCGCTCTCGATCTCCACCGAGGCCTGCTTCAGGGCCGGGAAGGGACGCCGGCGCCGGCCGATGAGGGGCAGGGCGGCCACGAGCCGGTAGAGCATGCGGCGGCTGCGCCGGAAGCGGCCGGCCAGGCCGTCGACGTTGACCTCGCCGCGGTAGAGCCGGCGGGCGCCGCGGTGCACGGCGGCCCCGAGGTACCAGAGGACGCCCACGAGGATGGTGACGGCCCAGTTGTCCCAGCGCTCCTGGTACCAGACCAGGTGGGCCAGGGGCAGCAGCCAGAACAGGGTCGACCAGAGCCCGCGGACCAGCCGCCGCCCGCGGCCCTCCGGCGGCGGCAGGAAGGGGCGCACCGTGCCGGCGAGGAAGAGGACGAAGGCCACGGAGAACACCATCGCCCAGAAGTCGCTGTCGAGGTAGAGGTAGGCGAAGTAGAAGTGGAAGGCGAGCAGCGGCAGTCGCCAGCGCAGGGGGCCGAAGCGGTCGTCCGCCTCGACCTCCCCCGCCGCGCGCAGGCGCGCCCGCTGGCGCTCCCCCCGGCGCCACTGGCGCAGGAAGCGCGGCTCCTCGTCGTAGACCTTCACGAGGTTGGCCACCGAGATCCGCAGGGGGCGGTCGCGCGGGATGGGGTCGGCGCGGCTGCGCCGCAGGCTGGTCTGCACGAACCAGGTCAGGGCCGGGATTCCGCCGAGCAGCGCCGTGCCGTCGACGACGCGCCACAGCAGGCCGTCCACGTGCTCGTGGATCAGCCAGGCCCCCAGGGCCAGGGCCGCCAGCTGCGCCGCCCGGGTCCAGCCGCCGAGACCGCGCAGCCACGCCAGGGTGTTCTCCAGGCCGGCGTAGACCGTGGGCACCAGGACCAGGGTGAAGAGGGTCCCCGCCAGCAGGCCGCCGATGACCGCCACGGCGAAGGGCACGCCGATGACGGCCACGTACTCGGCCTTGCCCATGGCCAGCGGCAGCATCGCCAGGACCGTGCTCAGGGCGGTGATCGCGATCGGCCGCAGGCGGGCCTGGCCGGCCTGCAGCAGGGCCCGCGACAGGCGCGCCCCCCGGCGCTGCCGGGCGCGGGCGGAATCGATGAGCATGATGCCGTTGTTGACCACCACCCCGAGGAGGATCACGAAGCCCACGAGGGCGTTGGCGTCGAGGATCGAGTGCCCCGTCAGGACCAGCCCCCACAGGCCCCCCATGGTGGCCAGGGGCAGGGTGATCATCATCGCCAGCGGCGCCGCGAGGGACTCGAAGACGGCGGCCAGGATCATGTAGATGAGGATCACCGCGGCGGCGAGGAGGAAGTAGAACGGCTCCAGGTCGGTCTCGTCGTGGACGGCCTCCACCGACACCCCCGACGGCGGCGCCACCGCCGCCACCAGCTCGTCGACGGCGGACCGCCCCTCGGCCAGCAGTCCCGCCGAGTCGCGCACCTCGTCCTGGAAGCGGTAGCTGACCTCCAGCTCCTTCTCCTGGTTGACGCGCTCGACGCGGGCCCGGCCGCTGGTGTGGACGAGATCGGCGAGCCTCGACAGGGGCACCGAACCGCCGCCCTCGGCCGGCACCCGCACCCGGCGCAGGTCCTCGATGCGGCGCTCCCCCGGCTCGGCGCTGCGCAGCAGCACCTGCACCTCCTCCGCGCCCCTCCGCACCCGCGCCGGCGACGACACCTGCGGCTGGAAGCCGGCCAGCTCGCCGGAGACCGCCTCCTCGGTGACGCCGTGGTGCTTGAGGGCGGCCCGGTCGAGGACCAGCGAGATCTCCGGCTGCGGCGTCTCTTCCGCCACCCAGGCGTACTCGACGGCGGTCAGGCGCTCCAGGTTGAACCGCAGGTCGTCGGCCACCCGGCGCAGCAGCTCCATGTCGCGGCCGCGGAGCAGCAGGTGCTCGCCGCCGCCGCCGATCCCCAGGAGTCGGGCGAAGGCGCCGCCCATGCCGCCGCCGCCGCCGAACCCGCCGCCTCCCCGGGGCGCGTCGAAGTGGAACCACAGGGCCGGAAAGGCCTCCCTCAGCTGCTCCCCCACCTCGTCGCGCACGCCGCCCATGCCGCGGCCGGCGATCTCGCGGAAGTCCTGCCGCAGGCGCAGGTCGAGGCGCAGCAGGTCGGGCCGCACCTCGATGCGGCGCTCCTCCAGCTCCTCCACCTTCGCCAGACGCTCGTCCATGGCCACGGCCAGCCCGTCGGCCATCTCGAGGGTGGCGCCCCCTGGCAGCCGCGCGTACACGTCGAAGCGGTCCAGCTCCACCGGGGGCGCTCCGCCGCCGCTGAGACCCAGGCTGACGGCCAGGGTGACGAAGAACCCGGCCACGGCGAGGACCACGGTGCGCGCCGGGAAGCGCAGGCAGGACTTGAGCAGCAGCGAGTAGACCTGCACCGTCCGCTGCCGCTGCGAGACGCGGCGGAAGGCGAGACCGGCGCCGGACCGGCGCGCCGCCAGGCGCCAGGTGACGACCGGGATCAGCAGCAGGGCCACCGCCAGGGAGACGAGGAGGGTGGAGATGATGGCCACACCCACCTCGCGCCCCAGGAGGCGGACGAGGTGGTCCTCGGCGAAGACGAAGGGCAGGAAGACGCAGACCGTGGTCAGGGTCGCCGCCACCACGGCGCGCCTCACGTCGGCGACGCCGCCGGCCACGGCGGCATCCGCCTCCTCCCCCCGCGCCAGCCGCCGGTAGATGCTCTCCAGCACCACGATGCTGTTGTCGATGAGCATGCCCACGGCCACCGCCATGCCCACGAGGGAGAGCGCGTTCAGGGTGAGGCCGAGGGCGTCGAACAGGTTCAGCGAGATCAGCACCGAGACCGGGATCGCCAGGGCCACCACCGCCACCAGGGCCAGGTTGCGCAGGAAGATCCAGAGCACGGCCACCGCCAGGCCGCCGCCGAGCAGCGCCAGGGACCGGATGTCGCCGATGTTCTCGCGCACCGGCTCGGCGGCGTCGCTGCTGACGACGAGCTCGATCCCCTCCGGCTCTAGCTGCCGGTTCAGGCGGTCCACCACCTCGCGCGCCGCCGACGACGCCTCCAGCAGGTTGGCCTCGGGATCGCGCATCAGCGACAGGGCCACCGCCTCCAGGCCGTTCACCCGGGCGATCGACTCGCGCTCGGCGCCGCCGTCGACGACCGACGCCACCTGCCCCAGGCGCAGCCCGTCGCGCACGACCGTCTCCTCGAGGTCGGTCATGGAGGTGTAGTCGGAGACCAGGCTCACGAAGCTGCGCCCCCCGGCGCCGGCCACCTCCCCCAGGTGGCGCCGCGGGCGGGCGCCCTGGGCGATGCGGGCGCTCACCTGCGCCGCCGTCAGCCCGTGGCCGCGCAGCGCCCCCTCGTCGAGGCGGACCTCGATCGAGCGCCGGCGGCCGCCGTACACGGCGACGCTGGCGACGCCGTCCACGTGCCTCAGCTCCTCCACCACCTTGCGGTCGACCACGTGCCGGATCCGGTCGAGACCGCCCTCGCCCCGCGCCTCGAGGGCCATGAACCGCGTCGCCAGCTGCTCGGTGTCGACCTTGTGGACCTGCACGACGGTCCCCTCGTCGAGGCCGGCCCCGGCGGCGGCGGCGCGCTGCTCCAGGCGCAGGTAGGCGTGGCCGGGGTCGACGCCGCTGTCGTAGTAGACCAGGATGCGGGCCCCCCACGACTCCACGTACGACTCGATCCGCTCGATGCCGGGCAGTCCGGCGATCGCCCCTTCGAGGGGGATCACCGCCCGGCTCTCGACCTGATCGACCTCGGAGTCGCGCGGCGCCTGCACCTGCACCACGAGCATGGGCAGCTCGGCGAAGGGGAGCAGCTCCACCGGCAGGCGGCCGTAGGAGACGGCGCCGAGGAGGCAGCCGGCGGCCAGCAGCATGGTCACCGCCACCGGCCGCCGGACCAGGGTGGCGGTCACCGGGAGGCGGCCTGGGCCGGACGCAGCCGGTCGACGCGGGCGAAGAGGTGGTAGACGCAGGGCACCACGGCCAGGGTGAGGGCGGTGCAGCTGAAGAGCCCGCCGATGACGGCCACCGCCATCGGCGCCCGCAGGACCGCGCCCTCGCCGGCGCCGGCAGCCAGGGGCAGCAGGGCGAGCATGGTGGTCAGGCTGGTCATCAGGATCGGCCGGATGCGCGTCCGTCCGGCGTTGACGATCGCCTCCTCCAGCTCCTGCCCGGAGCGGCGGTTGCGGTTGATGCGGTCCACGAGCACGATCGAGTCGTTGACGGCGATCCCGGCCAGCAGGATCACCCCTATGAAGGACATGACGTTGAGGGGCATGCCCAGGGCCAGGAGCAGGGCCACGGCGCCGACACCGGCCAGGGGGATGGTCAGGAGGATGACGAAGGGATGGAGGAGGGACTCGAACTGGGCGGCCATCACCATGTAGACGAGGACCACCGCCAGGATCAGGGCGAAGCGCAGGTTGCGGAACGAGTCCTGCCGCAGCTTCTCCTCGCCGGTGAGGTCGAAGCCGTACTCCGGCGGCGCGCTCACCCCGCCGAGGGCCTCGGTGACGCGTCCGGCGACGCGGTCGAAGGGCTCGCCCTCGTCGAGGCGGGCGCTCACCGTGACCACCCGCTGCTGGTTGCGGCGCAGGATCTCCCGGGGCGTCAGCGAGGCGCGCAGGCGGGAGACCTCGTCGAGGCGCACCCGCAGCCCCCCCGGCGCCTCCAGCAGCAGTCCCCCCAGCTCCTCCGGGGTCACCCGCGGCCGGCGGATGACGATGTCGGCGGCCTCCCCGCGCTGCCGCAGGCGGCCGGCCTCCTGCCCGGAGAGCAGGCTCTGCAGCTGCGAGCCGATGGCGTCGATGCCCAGGTGGAAGGCCGCCGCCGCCGCCCGGTCGACGACGATCTCGATCTCCGGCCGTCCGGGGGCCAGGCTCGACTCGACGCCGTGGAGCCCCTCGATCCCGGCCAGGTGCTCCTCCACCTCCTCCGCCAGGCCCGCCAGCACGCCGAGGGACTGGCCGTGGATCTCCACCACCACCGGCGCCTCCGGGCGGCCGAGGCTGGTCTCCAGGGCCGTCTCCCGCAGCAGGTAGCGGACCTGCGCGTCGGGACCGGCCGGGGCCTCGCCGAGGGCCTCGGCCAGCGCCGCCGCGGTGACCGGGCTGCCCTCGCCCAGCTGCACGTGGATCACCGCCCGGTTCTCACCGGCCAGGGGCTCGCCCGGACCCGCGGAGCCGGCGGCCCGGCCGACGCGGGAGTAGAGGTGGGCCAGCTCGGGGCCGAGGCTGGCGGCGATGGAGCTCTCCACGTTGCGCACCGCCCCCTCGGTGCGGTCGAGGCGGGTGCCCTCCGGCAGGGTCAGGTGCAGGGAGAGCTGTCCGGGGTCGAGGTGGGGCATGAACTCGCTGCCCAGCCGCGACAGCACGGCGCCGGTGCCCGCCACCAGCGCCGCCGCCACGAGCACCACCGGCACCCGCCGGCGCAGCAGGGCCCCGAGGAGGGCGCCGTAGCGCGGGAAGGGGACCCTTCCGGCCGGCGGCGCTCCTCCCCGCCCCAGGAGCCGCGAGCACAGCATGGGGATGACCACGAGGGCGACGAAGAGCGACGACAGCAGCGAGAAGGCCACGGTCCACGCCTGCTCGCGGAACAGCTCACCCGCCGCGCCCTGGAGGTAGACGATGGGCAGGAAGACGACGATGGTGGTCAGGGTGGCGCTGGTGATGGCGCCGCCCACCTCGCCGGCGCCGAGGACCGCCGCCCGCGCCGGGGACTCGCCGCGCTCCATGTGGCGGAAGACGTTCTCCACCACGACGATGGCGTTGTCCACGAGCATGCCGGCGCCGAGGGCGAGACCGCCCAGGGTCATGAGGTTCAGGCTCAGCTCGCCGAAGTACATCAGGTTGAAGGTGGCCACCACCGAGATCGGGATCGCCAGGCTGATCACCGCCGTCACCCCCAGCCGCCGCAGGAAGACGAAGAGCACGGCCACCGCCAGCAGCACGCCCACCAGGCCCGTCTCCTCCACCTCGGAGACCGCCGCGGCGATGAACCGCGACTGGTCCTGGATGACCTCGATCTCGTATCCCGGCAGGCTCCGGCGCAGGACCTCCAGCTGCCCGTGCACGGCGCGGGCGGCGTCGATGGTGTTGTGGCGGGCCTCGCGGTAGATCTCCAGGCCGAGGCAGCGGCGGCCGTCGAGGCGGACGATGCTCCGCGGCTCGCTCAGGACCTGGCGGACCTCGGCCACGTCGCGCAGGAAGACCGGCTTCGCCCGCGGCTCCGAAGCCGCGGAGGTTGCCGCCGCGCCGGCCCCCTCCGCCGGCCCCTCCGAGCCCTGCCCCGCCTCCGGTGCCGCCGCCTCCCCGGAGATCTGGGTGACCACCAGGCCCTCGAGGTCGGCGGCCGACGAGAACTCCCCGACGCCGCGGATCAGGTAGCGGCGCCCCATCTCGACGATCGACCCGCCCGACATGTTGCGGTTGGCGTTGCGGACCGCCGCCGCCAGCTGCTCGAGGGTGAGTCCGTAGGCCTCTAGGGTGTAGGCGTCGGTGAGGACCTCCACCTCGAGGCGGCGGGCGCCGACGACCTCCACGGCGGCGACCCCGGGCAGGCGCACCAGCTCGCTGCGGACGATGCTCTCGGCGGTGCGCCGCAGGGCGTCGAGGTCGTCCACCTCGGGGTGGCGGAAGGCGGCCACCACCACCGGCCGGCCGTTGGGATCGTGGCGGCTCACCGAGATCTCCTCCACCTCCTCGCGGCGGGCGAACTCGGCCAGGCCCTTCTGCAGGTCGAGGAAGGCCGCGTCCATGTCGGCGCCCCAGCCGTACTCGACGGTGACCTGGGCGCCGCCGGTGCTCGACACGGAGGCGACGTCCACCACGCCGCGGGACAGCGACGCCGCCGCCTCGATGGGGGCGGTGATGCGCGCCTCCACCTCGGACGGCGGCAGGTCCCCGGCCTCGACCTCGACGAAGAGCCGCGGGTTGGCCAGCTCCGGCAGCAGCTCCACCCCCAGGCGCCGGAAGGAGATGCCGCCCAGGAGCAGGATCCCGAGGACGAGCATGAGCACCGTCGCCGGGCGGGAGACCGAGAACCGCGCCAGGGACTCCATCAGTTGGTGGTCTTCACCCGCGAGTGGTCGCGCAGGGTCTCGAAGCCCTCCACCACCAGGCGCTCGCCGTCCATCAGGCCGCTGAGCACCTCCACCCGGTGGCGGTTGCCGAGGCCGGTCTCCAGGCTGCGGCGCACGGCGATCCCCTTCTCGACGACGAAGACGACCTTCTCGTGGCCGCGGTCGACGATCACGTCCCGGGGGATCACCAGGGCCGAGTCCCGCGAGGCCGCCACCAGCTCGATCTTGACGAACATGCCCGGCCGCAGCAGCCCGTCGCCGTTGTCGATGGCCAGGGCCGCCTTGAAGGTGCGGCTGCCGGCGTCGAGGACCGGCGAGACCTGCGTCACCCGGCCCTGCAGGGTGTCGCCGGCGGCGCCGTAGTGGGTCACCCGGGCGCGCTGGCCCGGCGCCACGCGGCCCATCTCCTGGCCCGGCAGCGAGGCCTCGGCGTAGAGCTCGGCGTACTCCATGACCTGGCCGATGGGGTCCCCGGGGCGCAGCCGCTGGCCGGGGCTGTGGTGCTCCAGGTCGACGAGGACCCCGGCGAAGGGGGCGCGCACCTCGAGCCGGGCCAGCTGCAGGAGGGCGCTCTCGTGGCCGTAGCGCGCGTCGATCGCCTGGCGCTCGGCGTCGGTCAGCTCGCGCAGGGTGATGCCGCCGTGCTCGAAGAGACCCTTCTGCTTGTCGTACTCGCGCTGCGCCGAGGCCAGCTGCAGGGCCTTCGACTCGAGGCTCACCTGGTTCTCGAACTCGGCGTTCTCCAGGCGCGCGATGAGGTCCCCGGCCTGCACCCGGTCGCCCATGGCCCAGGCGGAACCGGTGCGCGGGTTGGTCTGCAGCCGGTAGCGGCCGGACTCCTCGCAGGCCAGCAGCGCCTCCCGCGCCGCCTCCACGGTGGCGGTGGCGGCTACGTACTCGGCGATCGGCCCGCGCGCCACGGACTGAACCCGCACCGGGATCGCCGACTCCACGTCGATGTTCGGCCCCTCCTGGTCGCAGCCGGCGCCGAGCAGACCGGCGGCGGCGGCGAGTCCCGCGAGCCGGCGGATCGGATGTCGCAGCATGTCGCCTCCTAGCGTGATTCGAGTCGGGTGACGGGCTCGCCGGCGGCGAAGTCCCACAGGGTGCGCACCTTGAGGTCGAGGAGGGCGAGCTGGTAGTCGATCAGGGCCCGCACCTCCTTGAGCTGCTCCCGCGACAGCTGGTTCTGGTAGAAGGCGATGTCCTTCGACGGCAGGTCGCCGTTGCGGTAGCGCTCCAGGTTGAGGCGGTAGGTCTGGCGGGCGCTCTCGACGCTCTTCTCGGCGATCTCGATCTGCGTGGCCTGGTTGTCCAGGGAGCGGCAGGCCTGGCGGATCTCCTTGAGGATGCGGCGCTCCTCCTCGGCCGCCGACAGCCTGCGGCTCTGCACCCGCTCCCGGGCGGCGGCCTGGCGGTGCTCCCTCTCGCCCCAGTCGAAGATCGGCACCTCGAGGCTGATCCCGACCTTCTGGTTGCGCGTCGGCGAGTCGTAGATGCCGGCCAGACTCGCGTCGGTGCCGGTGAGGCCGTAGGACAGGTCCAGGGAGCCCCTGAACTCGTTGCTCTCGCCGGCGCGGACCAGGTCGTCGAGGGCGTTCTGCACCTCGATCTGGCGCTGGCGGATCTCCATGCGGTGGTCCAGCCCGTGGCGCTCGGCCAGCTTCGGATCGACCTCGACGAGGCGCTTGCGCACGTCGGCCTCCACTTGCAGCTCCATCTCCAGGGGCAGGCCCAGGAGGATCCGGAAGTCGTCGAGGCCCTCCTCGTAGCCGATGCGGGCGTTCTCGACGGCGGCGCGGCTGTTGGCCCGGTTCAGGCCCGCCTGCAGCAGCTCCTCGCGGGCGGTGATGCCGGCCTCCACCTTGGCGGCGACGATCTCCAGGCTCTCCTCGGAGTTGCTCAGCTCCTCCACGGCGATGGCGAGGTTGCGCTGCTGGTAGTAGAGGTCGAGGAACCGGCGCGTCACCTGGCTCTCGATCTGCAGCTCCTGGGTGGCGAACTGCAGGTGCGAGTTCTCCAGGGCCAGGCGCAGGCGCTTGAGCTCCAGGCGGGTGCGGTTGTGGGTGAACAGGGGCTGGTTGTAGCGCAGGGACAGGCCGTTGCTGAAGGAGCGCCGCGAGCGCGGGCCGGCGAAGGAGCTGGAGGCGTCGCGCCAGTCGAAGGCCTGCACCAGGCTCAGGGTGCCGTCGGTGGGCTCGATCGACTGCCGGATGGAGAACACCGCGCCGGCGTGGCTCTGCTCCTGGGTGTTGTACCCGGAGACCAGCTCGTTGAAGGTGCGGTCGCGGCTGTGCTCGAAGGGCGTCACCGTGAGGCCGAACCGCGACTTGAGGGCCGCCCGCCGCGCCTCCAGCTCGCGGCGGCTGATCTCGAGGGAGTGGCGCGCCTCGGCCAGGGTCGGACTGCGGTCGCCGGCGATGCGCAGCGCGTCGGCCAGCTGCAGCACCTCCGCCGGCGCGGGCGCCGCGGCCCAGAGGACCAGCGGCAGCAGGAATCTCACCCCCTTCATCGGCTCTCCTTCAGTTGCGCGGCGGGTCCCGCCGCGTCCACTTGACGGCGTCGGCCACGACGGTGCGCTCCGGGCCGCGGTCGGTGAGCTCCACGTGGGCGGGACCGGCGGCCAGCGGATAGGTTCCCAGCAGGTTCCAGCCTTCCTCGGCGGTGGCCATGTCGAGGCCCGCGGACTCGACCCCGTCCTCGTGATGGACGAGGAAGCTCAGTTCATTGCCTCCTCTTCCCCCGCGCCCCCGCCAGCGGCGCTCCTCGAAGTCCCCGAGGTAGAAGAACAGGTCGTAGCGGCCGTCCTCGCCGATCTCGGTGCGCCACGAGACCCGGCTGCGGCCGTCGCCCACCTTCTTGTAGTACCCCGAGAGCACGAAGCGGCCGTAGAACCGGGGGTCGGTGGCCGCCTCCCACGAGCCCGGCGGGCTCCAGAAACGGAAGCCCACGTAGGGGACGGCGGCCGCCTCCAGGTCGAAGAGGTCGGCGACCTGGCGGCGCAGCCAGTTGGGCCGCGCCACCCCCAGGACCTCGAAGCCGGGGTCCTCGTTGTCGACGACGTACTCGCCCTGCGGCCCGTCCGCCGGCGGCGGCTCCGGGCGCTCGCCGTCGAAGGGCTCGGCGCCTCGCCGCAGCGTGGGCTCCGGCAGGGGCACCTCGATGCGGGCCGGCAGGTTCCGGGAGACGTAGGTGTCGACCAGCATCTCCGCCACCGGGGCGTCGACGACCAGGCCGACGCGCCGGCTCGAGGCCGCCGGGACCGCCACCCTGCGGCGGTGCTCCGGGGCGGCGCCGCGGTCGGCCCAGGGATCCCGGTCGGCCCCGCGCAGGCGGAGCCCGACCTCCACCGCCCCGTCTACCGCCGTGGGGTTGCGGATCGTCAGCTCCACCTGGGTCCGCGTGCGCTCCCCCTGGCGCACCAGCCAGGTGTCGGCCGCCTCGATCTCGTACCCCGGCAGCTCGGTGCCGCCGAACCAGGCCTCCAGGCGGGCCTCCGGACCGTCCAACCCGAGGCCCTCCAGCATCTCCAGCAGGTCGGCCTCCGAAGTCCGGCGGCCGCGGTGACGCTCGAGGAAGCCGGTCATCTCGCGGCCGAAGCGGTCGGGGCCGGCGGTGGCCGCGAAGCCCAGCAGCAACTGCCGCGCCTTGATGGCGGCCACCTCCTCCAGCCCCTGCTCCCCCGCCGCTTCGGGGGAGGCCAGCAGCTCCCGAAGGCTGCGCTCCTGCAGCGTCAGCCCGGCCCGCTCCGCCGCCGTGAGCCCGCTCCACCGCCGGGACCAGTCGTTCTCCCCCGGGGACAGACTCAGCTCGAACCAGGACTCGAGGGCGGCCTGGAGCACCGGCCAGCGCGGCGACGACAGGTGGGTGGCGAAGGAGACGAACTGGGGCAGCAGGCGGTAGCGGCCGCGCATCCCGCTGTCCCCCAGGGGCGACCACCCGAGGTGCCGGGTGCCCATGAGGTCGGCCTCGACGAAGGCGCGCAGGTACCCGGACTGCAGGTCGACGGCGCTCTCCAGCTGGTTGGCCCGCTCCTGGCTCCACCGCGAGCGCCGCTTCAGCCGGCGGAAGTCGGCGGCCTCGCACAGGGTGCCCATCTCCGGCAGGTAGACGATCTCCGGCTGCACCGACTCCTGCGCCAGGGTCCACAGGCGCCGGTACGACCAGGCCTGCAGGGGCACCTCCACCAGCGACAGGCGCGGGTACGGGTACTCCAGGCCCAGGGCCGTCTCGTACTCGGCGCGCAGCTCGCGGATCAGCCCCGGCAGGGCCGGACCGAGGGAGTCGAGGTGAGCGTCGAAGTATGCGTGCCCCGGCCGCACGGCGAGGCTGTAGGCGACGCCGTCCACCTCGACCTGCCGGCGCTCGTACTCCCCCGCCGTGAGCGAGATCCCCGGCAGGGACCCGCCCTCGAAGCGGCAGCGCAGGCCGGCGGCGGTCGTGTCCACCTGCGCCTCTCCCTGCGAGAACACCGTCCAGCCGCGCGGCACCTGCACGGACAGCCGGAAGCGGGGGTAGCCGCGATGGCCGGCGGCGGGGAAGGCGGCTCCCGGGGGCAGGCCGGTCACCGGGTACCAGCCGGACTCCGGCGTCAGGTGCAGGAAGCCGGGGGTGACGAAGCCGTAGCTCTTGGCGACGGTGATCACCCAGTAGCCGAAGCGCTCCTCGAAGCGCTCGCGGTCGACGTCGAGGAAGGCGGCGCCGTCGTCGGGAGCCCCGCGGTAGTCGATGCGCACGCGGGCGCTGTCGCCGGGAGCCAGGGGCGCGGCGGGGGCGATCCGCAGCAGGTGCCCGTCGCGGCGGAAGGAAGCCTCGGCGCCGTCGACGGCCGCCGCGGCGACCCGGAACCCCGGGTTGAGGGTGAAGAGCAGCGAGTCGAGGGCCTCGTCATGAGGGTTGCGGAGGTCGATCTCGGCGCCGGCGGCCAGCTCCCGGCCCCGGTGCTCGACCTCGATCCGACAGGCGGTGGCCGCCGCCGCCGGCTCCGACGCCGCGGCGCGGCTCAGGGAGACCAGGTGCTCGCGGCTGTCGCGGGCGGCGAGGCGGTCCTCCAGGTAGCTGTTCCCGGTCCACGCGGCGCCCCCGAAGCAGACCGCGGCCACCACCGCCGCCGCGGCGTTGGCCGTCAGCGACTGTCGCAGCCGGGGGGTGAGCAGGGCGGCGGCGGCCATGCATCCCAGACCCGCGAGCAGGTGCGCGCCGCGCACCCGCACCAGCTGCTCCTCGTTACCGAAGCCGACGAAGTCCGACCACGCCATGGGGATCCAGAAGGCGAAGATATCGAAGAGCTGGAACTGGCCCTCCCCCGCGAAGACCGCCGCCGCCCACACGCCGAGCATCAGCACCAGCACCACCGCCTGGCTGCGCGCGAGGGTGATCAGCAGGCAGGCGAGGCCGCTGGTGAGGACCAGGGTCGGCAGGGTGCCGAGCAGGGGCAGGAGCACGTACGGCTGCCAGGCGAAGGCCGCGTCGGTGAAGAACCGGTGGTTCACGGCCACCACCGCCAGGGACGCCGCCGCGAGCCCTCCCAGGGCGAGGCCGATCCCCAGCATCTTGCCGGCCACGTACCCGGGGTTGGTGAAGGAGTTGGCCAGCACCGCCTCGGAGCTGTCGAGCTGGCGGTCGCGCTTGACGAACTCGGTGGCCAGCAGCGCCGTCACCAGTCCGAGGTAGAGGTTGAGGAGGCGGACGGCGGTCAGCGGCAGGGCCCCCGAGAAGGAGCGGAAGGAGAACGGGGCGCCGCTGAAGGGGGCGGTGAAGATGATCTGGATGAGGAGGAGGATCCCCACCGCCGCCAGCGCCGACAGGCGGAAGGCCCAGGACCGCCACAGGAGTCGGCACTCGTAGAGGGCCACCGCCCACCAGCGGCCGGCGAAGGTCACGGACTCCCGCCCTCCGGCTCGATCGACTGCAGGTGATGGAGGTAGGCGTCCTCGAGGCCGGGGGCCGCCGCCTCCGCCGAGGCCGCGGGCGGCTCGTCGGCCACCAGGCGGACCTCGTATCCGGCCACCGAGGGCACCGTGGAGACCACGGCGAAGCGCTCCTTGAGCCCGTCCAGCTCGGCGTCGGTGGCCGCCACCTTCCAGACGCGCCCCCGGGCCGAGTCGATCAGCCCCTCCGGCGAGCCCTGGTAGGCGATCCGCCCCCGGCTCAGCAGCGCCATGTCGGTGCAAGTCGAGGAGATGTCCCCCACGATGTGGGTGGAGAGGAGGATGACCATCTCCCCCCGGGCCAGGTCGGCCAGCAGGTTGCGGAAGCGCAGCCGCTCCTGGGGATCGAGGCCCACCGTGGGCTCGTCCACCACCAGGATCGAGGGATCGCCCACCAGGGTCTGGGCGATGCCGAGGCGGCGCTTCATGCCGCCCGACAGCTTGCCCGCCTGCCGGTCGCGCACCTCGAAGAGGCCCACCAGCTCCAGGAGCCGGTCGACCGCCTCGGCCCGCTGGCGGCGGCCCAGGCCGCGGAGGCGCGCCTGGTAGTCGAGAACCTCCCACGCCGCCAGCCGCGGGAAGCGGCTGAACTCCTGGGGCAGGTAGCTGACCATGCGCCGCACCTGGGCCCGGTGGCGGTCGACGTCCAGGCCGGCCACCAGGACGCGGCCGGAGGTCGCCTTCAGCAGGGTGACGAGGATGCGGATGAGGGTGGTCTTGCCGGCGCCGTTGGGCCCGAGGAGGCCGAACATGCCGCTGCCGATCTCCAGGTCCACCTCCCGGAGAGCGTGGAAGCCGCCGCGGTAGCGCTTGGTCAGGCCTTGTATCTCGATTCTCATGCGAGTTCTCCGGCAGGCCAAGAACCCCCGGAACCCGGACTCCCGCAAGGGGAGCGGCCGGGCTCCCGCGGCCGGGGGGCGCCGCGGCGCCTTGGGCGCGCAGATGCCGGCCCCGGTACCTGCGGCCGGGGGCGCCTCCGGCCTCTAGACGCGCAGCTGCCGCCCGAGATCCTCCAGGACGCGGGACCAGCGGCCGGCGAACTCGATCTCGGCGGGGCGTTCCTCCGGGTGCTTTGCGGTGGACAGGCGGCCGGGGTCGGCGGCGTACCACTCGACGGTCCTGCGGGTCCACTCGACCCCGGAGAGGCGGAAGTCCAGCCCCACGTCGGCCTGGGCCCGGTCGAGGTTCATCAGCAGCGGGCAGGAGCTGAAGGGCGCGAAGGACCAGACCTTCCACGGCAGGCCCGAGTGGCGCTCCAGAACCTCGGAAGGCACCGGCACGGTGCGCAGCGGCCGGTCCGCGGCCTCGGCCATGACCCGCAGCCAGTTGACCAGGGACGGAGACTCGGCCTGGGCGTAGTTGTAAGTGTTGCGCGGCGGTCCGTCCTCCAGGAGCCGCACCAGGAAGCGGGCCAGGTCCTCGGAGAAGCCGACCTGCACCGCGTGGACACCGCCGTCGGGCAGCAGGATCGGCCCGCCGTCGAGGATCCGCGTCAGCCACCAGGCGAACCTCCCCGAGGGGTCCGCCGGGCCGAGGGTGGCCGGCACGCGAACGACGATCCAGGGCCAGTCGGCGGGCGACTCCAGCATGACCCGCTCCATCATGCGCTTGCCCTCGCCGTACTCGTCGACGTCGTCGCGGTAGTCCCAGGACTGGCCGGAGACGTCGAGGTCGGCCTCGCGCACCGGCTCGAGGGCGCGGTAGTCGACGGCGAAGCGCTCCTCGTCGGGGAGGGGCTCGGTCACCGTGGACCGGCGGTGGGAGTGACCCGCCTCGCCGTAGACCGAAACGGTGCTGGCCACCACGTAGCGTCCGACGCGCCCCCGCAGGGCGCCGATGGCGGCCTCGGCCTCGCCGCGGTTGAAGCACTGGTTGTCGATGACGCCGTCGAAGCGGCGGCCCTCCAGGCTGCGGGCGAGACCGTCGGCGTCCTGGCGGTCGCCCTCGATGTGCTCGATGTCGTCCCAGAACCACGGCCGCGAGTTTCCCCGGCTGAAGATCGAGACGCGATGGCCGGCCTCCAGCATCTGCTCGACGGCGGCCAGTCCGAAGTACCCCGTGCCTCCCATGACCAGAACGTCCACCCGGCTCTCCTTTCCTCGGGCCGGCGGTCAGCCGGCCGGCCTCTGCATGAAACGGCGGAGCCGCCACAGCCGCGACGGCGTCTTGCGCACCAGGTGATAGGGGACCTGGCGGGCGCCGAAGGCGCGGAAGAACCGCTCCACCGGCTCGAGCATGGAGCCCTCGAAGTCGAAGCGCCGGGTCACCGCCGCCGCGTGGCGGATGGCGTGCCACAGGCACAGACTGGTGGCCCCGCTGGTGCGCAGCTCCGGGTCCCCGCCCCCGATCAGGTAGTAGGCGCTGTCCTCGTCCCAGACGACGTAGGCGCCGGCGTGGGCGCGCCCCTCGCCGTCCTCGGCGATCCAGATCCGCCGGCAGCCGCGGGACTGGCAGGCGCGGTCGATGCTGTCGACGACCCCGGGCGCATAGGGGACGGGCCTCCCCTGCCGGGCGAAGGTCTTGCGGTTGAGGTCGTGCATCTCGGCGGGCGAATCGGCGCTGCGCACGGTGAGGCCGTGGCGGCCCTCGGCCTTGCGGATCTCGCGGCGGATGTTCTCCCGCAGGTTGGCCCACAGGGCGGCCTCGTCGCGCAGGTCGGGCAGGACGTAGGTGTAGCGCGTCGTCTGCGCGAACCCCCTCCAGTGGAAGGGCAGCCAGTTGGTGACCCCGTGGTGCCACCCCTGCTCGAAGTGGGCGAAGGGCGGCAGCCGGTCGATCAGCTCCGTCATGACCCGCTTCTGGCGCTCCAGGGTCCCCGCCGGCCCGGCGTCCGTCTCCCGCACCCAGGGGCCGAGGGTCGGGGTCAGCGGCGGCTGCACGAGCAGGGTCAGCCCCAGGCGCCGGCGCGCGTAGTACGGCAGGGAGCCGGCCACGGCTCCGCCGTGCTCGACGACGGCCGCGTCCCAGTGCCCGGGGCCGCAGACCGCGTCGAGCCACCAGTCCCGGCAGAACAGGGGCAGGCGGACTCCCTCCTCCTGCATCAGGGAACGGTAGGCGTCCTTGTCACTCATTCGGGTCGGCGGTCTCGCCTTCCAAAGGCGGAGTTCCGTTGCTCGCGATGTACGGGGGCGCTACTATGGCCTAGCATAGCGAAGGAGGCGGCAGCGGCAAACCTCGGGCCCCCTCGGGCCCTTCCCCCGACGGATCGCGAATGCTCATCGGCGGCTTCACCCGGATCTTCGACCGTCCCTCCTTCGAAGAGGTCCTCGACGCCGCCGCCGGCCACGGCCTCCGGGCCCTCCAGCTCAACCTCGAGTCCCTCGGCCTGCCGCCGATGCCCGACCGCCTCGACCCGGACCTCTGCCGCCGCGTCCGCGACGAGGTCGAGTCGCGGAGCCTGACCCTGGCCGCGGTCTCCGGCACCTTCAACATCATTCACCCGGACCTCGAGGAGCGCGCCCGCAACTTCCGCGGCCTCCGCGAGCTGGCCGCCGCCTGCCCGGCCTTGGGGGCCCCCCTGATCACGTTCTCCACCGGCACCCGCAACGCCGACTACATGTGGGCTTCCCATCCCGACAACGGCTCTCCCGAGGCGTGGGCCGACATGCTCGAGTCGATGGCCGAGGCCGTGGAGATCGCCACCGAGCACGAGGTGCCCCTGGTCTTCGAGCCCGAGGTCTCCAACGTGGTCGACTCGGCGCTCAAGGCGCGGCGGCTCCTCGACCACTTCGGGTCGCCCTTCCTCAAGGTCGTCATCGACGGCGCCAACCTCTTCGGCGCCGGGGACCTGCCGCGCATGGCCGAGGTCCTGGACGAGGCCTTCGACCTCCTCGGCCCCGACATCGAGATGGCCCACGCCAAGGACCTGGTGCGCGACGGCGAGGCCGGCCACGTGGCGGCGGGCACGGGTCTGCTGGACTACGAGCGCTACCTGCGGCGGCTGCGCGAGGCCGGCTTCGACGGCGGCCTCATCCTCCACAGCCTCGACGAGGAGCAGGTGCCCGGCTCCGTGAGGTTCCTGCGCCAGACCCTGGAGCGCATCGGCTGAGGGCCGCTGCCATGGCCACGAAGGGAGACTCCCTCTTTCTCAAAGACCCCGCCGGCGACTACCCGACGATTGTCCGCGGCGAGGGAATCCATCTCTACGACGACCGGGGCCGGCGTTACATCGACGGCGCCGCCGGCGCCAGCAACGTCACCCTGGGCCACGGACGCGCGGATATCGCCCGGGTCATGGGGGAGCAGGCGGAGACCCTGGCCTACGCGTTCTCCATCCACTTCGAGAACCAGCCCGCCCGCGACTATGCGGCGCGGCTGACGGCGGCGGCCCCGGGTGACCTCGACAAGGCCTACTTCGTCTCCGGCGGCTCGGAGGCGATCGAGACGGCCCTGAAGATCGCCCGCCAGTACCACCTGCTGCGGGGCAACGTGGGCAAGCAGTTGGTGATCTCCCGCTGGGGCGGCTACCACGGCGGCACCCTTGGGGCCATGTCCCTCAGCGGCGTGCCGGGGCCGCGGGCGCCCTTCGCCCCCTGGCTGGCCGACTTCCCCCACATCGCCCCCTGCTATCCCTACCGCTGCCGCTTCGAGGGCTGCAACGGCGTCTGCAACCTCAGCTGCGCCGACGACCTGGAGGCCGAGATCCGCCGCCGCGGCCCGGAGAACGTGGCCGCCTTCGTCTGCGAGCCGGTGCCGATCGCCGCCTTCGTCTGCGGCGTTCCTCCGGAGGGCTACTTCGCCCGCGTGCGCGAGATCTGCGACCGCCACGACGTGCTCTTCATCGCCGACGAGATCGTCACCGGCTTCGGCCGCAGCGGCCGGCTCTTCGCCATGGAGCACTGGGACGTGCGGCCCGACATGATCGTCTTCGGCAAGGGGGCCAGCAGCGGCTACATCCCCCTCGGGGGCGTGCTCCTGCGGCAGACCGTGGCCGATGCCTTCGCCGAGGCCGGCCAGGAGTTCCACCACATCTTCACCTACGTCAACAACCCCGTGGCCATGCGCGTCGGTCTGGAGGTCCTCGACATCATCGAGCGCGAGGAGATCCTCGGCCGCGTCACCGATCTGGCCGCCCATCTCGAGTCGCAGGCCGGGCGTTTCCGCGAGCATCCGAGCGTCGGCGAGGTCCGCATCTTCGGGCTGATCCTGGGCATCGAGCTGGTGCAGGACCGGAAGAGCCGCCGGCCCTTCCCCGCCGAGGCCGGTTTCAGCCGCCGGGTGGCCGGCCACATGCGCGAGCGCGGCCTCAACGCCGGCTCCACCACGGGCTGCGCCGACGGCGTCAACGGCGACGACCTCCGCTTCTATCCGCCGTTGACCATCACCCGCCAGGAACTGGACGGCCTGCTCGACATCGTCGAAGAGTCCCTGGCCGCCGCCGAGAAGGAGGTCCTGTAGCCATGGCCGCGGAGAGGAGACTCCGGCGCGCGGCGCTGCTCAGCTTTCCGAGGGTGGCCCTCAACGAGGAGACCCTCGACCGGATCGTGGAGGAGGGGTTCACCGATGTGGGCGCCGGCCTGGTGGAGCTGCCCAAGGGCTACCACGGCTTCTCCCTGGAGAACGGAGAGCGGCTGGCCCGGATGTGCGCGGAGCGCGGCCTCGGCTACATCGCCTTCACCGGCTACATGAAGTACCAGGAGGCCCTGGTGGCGGCGGAGCCCCAGCGGCTCATGCACCTGGCCGGCGACGGCGCGGTGCAGGACCTCGACGGGCTGCGGGTGCGGTGGCTGTGCCCCTTCCGGCCGGAGAACAAGGCCTGGTACCTGGGCCAGCTCCTGGAGGTCTGCCGCTGGCCGGCGCTGGTCGAGATCCACCTCAACGACGAGGCCTCCCTCGGCTTCGGCGACGGCACCATCGGCTGCTACTGCGACTTCTGCCGGGCGGAGTTCCGCGAGGCCACGGGCCGCGAGCCGCCCACCTCGCGCGACTGGAACGACCCCCTGTGGTACACCTGGCTCGAGGCGCGGTTCGACAACTGGGAGGCCGTGCACTCGGAGCTGCGCGCCGCCATCAAGGAGGTCCGGCCCGACGTGGTGGTGGGCATCCAGCACAGCCCCGTCGTCCCCGAGCGCAACTACAACGCCTGGCAGACCGGCATCCGCCTGGGCCGCGACGCCCTGACCCAGGACGTCATCGCCACCGACCCCTACCACTACAACCACCACCACCTCATCCTGCACCGGCCCCACCGCCGCATCCTCTCCGAGACGACGCGCAGCCTGGTGGCCGCCTGCCTGGACCGCCAGGTCGACATCTATCCCCAGGGCTTCATGCCGCCCTCCCAGGCCGTGCCCATGGGCCGCCAGGACGGGCTGCTGGCAGCGGTGGTGCCCTTCGTGCTGGGCGCCGACCTGGTGATGCCCTACACCTACGAGCAGATGAAGATCATCCCCGGGTTCTTCGAGGCCTTCGACGAGGCCCGGCGCCTGATGCCGGCCTTCGCCTGCCACCGGCCCTGGGCCTTCGCCACCATGCTCATGCCGCAGCAGTCCGAGATCTACGGCCATCACGCCTCGGCCTGGGGACACGGCGGCCTCCTCACCATGGTGGACCTGCTCTACCGGACGGGCCTGCCGTGGCGGTGGTTCTGGGACGAGCGCCTCGACGACGCCGGGGATCGCCTGCGGGGCCCGCTGATCCTGCCCGAGACCCACTGTCTCACGGCGAGCCAGATCGAGCGCATCGAGGCTGTCGCCGTGAAAGGCGAGGGCCTGCTGTGGATCGGCAACCGGCCGGCGGGCCCCTGGGAGGGCCGCGGCCCCTGCCCCCTGCCGCAGCGGATCCACACCGGCGCCTTCGAGATGGAGCTGCAGGGGGATCACCCGCTGACCGCGGGCCTGGAGCACCCCCTCATCCTGAGCACGCGGGTGGACGGGCCGGGGCCGGAGGGCGAGGTCCTCGGCACGGTGGAGGGCCGGCCGGCGCTGGTCCTGGTGGAGGAGGGAGACCGCCGCGAGGTCTGGCTCGCCGGCATGCCGGCGGTGACCTGGACCGGGAACATCCCCGCCAGCTCCCTCCTGGAGGAGACCAGCAACGTGGAGCTGCTGCGGCGGCTGATCGTGTGGGCCTCGGGCCGCCGGCCCCTGGCGCGGCTGGACCCGTTCCCGCCGGAGGACGACTACCGCAGCCTGAGGCCCGCCGACCGGCGCGCCGTCCCCACCATGGAGCTGCTGCCCATGGCCGCGGAGGACTCCCTGCTGGCGGTGGTCTTCCCCTACACGCCGGTGGGCTGCCGCACGGCGCTGGTGATCGAGCCGCCGCAGGGCCGGACCATCGGCCCGGTGCGGGAGATCTGGAGCGGCGAGGACTGGAGCGGCCGGGTGGAGGCGGGCGCCGGCGGCACGGCGCGCATCCCCCTCGACATCCCCGGCGACTGCGACCTGCTGGCCCTCCAGGTGGAACTGAAGGAGGATCGATGAGCGAAGGCTGGAACATCGTCGTCGTCGTGGCGGACACCCTTCGCACCGCCTACCTCGGCGCCTACGGCAACGACTGGATCCACACGCCCAACCTGGACCGCTTCGCGAGGCAGGGCGTGCGCTTCACCAACGCCCATCCCGAGTGCCTGCCCACCATCCCGACGCGCCGCACCCTGCACACGGGACGGCGGGCCTTCCCCTTCCCCACCTACACGCCGGTGCCCTGGGACAACGTCTACATCCCCGGCTGGCAGCCGATGTCGGCCGACGAGCCGGCCGTCGCCGAGGCCCTGGTGAGGAGCGGCTACCACACCGGCTTCTTCGCCGACGTGCCCCACTACTTCGTCCCGGGGATGAACTTCACCCGCGGCTTCCGGCAATGGGAGTTCGTCCGGGGCCAGGCCGAGGACCGCTACCGGGCGGTGGCGCGCGCCGACGAGGCGCTGCTGTCCCGCTACCAGGGCAACGCGAACCGGGTCCGCGCCCATCTCGTGAACGTGCAGCCCCAGCGGCCCGAGGAGACGTGGCCCACGGCGCGGCTCTTCCGCTCGGCCATCGAGTTCGTGGAGCAGAACGCCGGCCACGCGCCCTTCTACCTCTACGTGGACGGTTTCACCCCCCACGAGACGTGGGAGGCGCCGCTGCACTACTACGACCTCTACGGCCGCCGCGAGGATCGCGAGCCGATCCTCCTCAACCTGCCCTACCGCCCCCTCGACGACAAGTCCGTCGAGGCCCGGCTGGCGAGCGTCAGGGCCAACTACGCCGGGCTGGTTACCCTCGTCGACACCTGGTTCGGAAAGCTGGTGGAGACGATCGACCGGCTGGGGCTGAGGGAGAGCACGCTGATCCTCTTCCTCAGCGACCACGGGACCAACTTCGCCGACAACGCCGAGCGGGTCACCGGCAAGCCGGCGGGCTACATGTACCCCGGCACCATGGACATCCCCCTGCTCGTGCGCCATCCCGCCGGCGTCAACGCCGGGACCGTGTGCGACGAGTTGGTCTACACGCTAGACGTGCCGGCCACCGTGATCGCCGCGAGCCGGGTGCAGGCGGCCGGCGAGATCGAGGGGCAGAGCCTGCTGCCCCTGGTGGAGGGAGGGCCGGGCTTCAGCCCCCGCGAGTACCTGACTTGCCGCTACGGCAACTTCGTGTGGTACAAGGACGCGAAGAGCTGGTACTTCTCCAGCGTCGACTTCCAGGAGCCGCGGCTCTTCGATCTCGAGGCGGACCCTGAGTGCCGGGAGAACATCGCCGCGAAGTGCCCCGAGCGGATCGCCCTCGCCCGGGAGCGCATCCTGACCGACGCCGGGGGGCGCCTGCCACGTTACGAGCACCAGGGCACCGACGCCCTCGGGCGCCCGGAGTTCACCGAGCAGCAGCCACAACGAACCCAACAGAAAGGAGGAACATCGTGAAACTCAGCTTCCACACTTGCGGTCTCGAATGGTGGTCCCTGGAGGACGCCATCAACGAGTTGGCCGACATCGGCTACGACGCCTGCGGGCCCATCCTGGCGCCCGGGGGCCACGTCGACCCGGACAAGATCACCAGCAGCGAGATCGAGAGCTACAAGCGGCTCGCCGCCGACCGCAACCTGGCGATCAGCACCCTCAACCCCTGGAAGATCGGCGGCTTCTCCACCAAGGTGGATTCGGGCGAGACGGAGCGGTTCTTCCGCCGGGCCCTCGACCTGGCCGCCGAGTTCGGCGCCGGCAGCGTGAAGTTCCTGGCCGGCAGCCACCCCGACGGCGAGATGGACGGCTGGAAGGCGATGGTCAAGGTCTGCAAGCGCCTCTGCCACCACGCCGAGCAGGTCGGCGTCGACCTGCTCATGCAGAACCACGAGAACCAGCTCATCGACACCTCCAACTGCTTCGCCCTGCTGCGCCACCACGTCGGATCGGAGCGCCTCCAGGCCACCCTCGACGTCTCCAACATGGCGATCCTCATGGAGGACCCCTGCCGCGCCATCCACGACCACGCCGACAACATCCGCTACATCCGCATCAAGGGCATGCTCCTCCACTACCCCTACGCCACCCAGTGCGCCCCCGGAGCGCCGGGCGACATCGTCGACTGGAAGGCCGTCTTCACGGCGCTGAAGGAGGTCGGCTACACCGGCTACATCGAGCCCGTCACCTACCCGTGGTTCCCGCCCGACTTCCACCGGACCAACTACCAGTGGTGCCGCGAGCTGGCGGCGGAGGTGGGGCTGTGAGGGGGAGGTAGCTGGGGGCCGCGGCGCACTTGCTCGGCGCCGTGGCTCCACCTTGCACCACGGGATCCGAGGCCCGCACTACACGACAACGCGAACCCCTCCACAGTTACTCTTCGGCAGCTTCCGTCTGTCCCGCTCCCGCGCGGGGTCGCCCTCCAGCGCCTCAGCGCGGGTGCTGTTACCGAGACGGCCTCCGCAACCAGGGGCCGTGCGTAACCGACAAACCCCCTGGTGTCACGGTCCCATCCTGGCACCGACCTCCGCTCCACGGCGCCGCCCCGGCCAGGGTCTCCCGTTTGCCTCCAGTCCCATCCCGTGACGGGCACCCGGTCCACGGCCGGGGGTTGAACGAAATCCCTGCCTCGGCCGTATAACCCGTTGGAGGCGGTGAATTCCGGGACCGATGGGATGCAGCGACGAAGAGCTGATGCGGGATCTCCAGCGGGGAGAGCTGCGGGCCTTCGACGCGCTCTACGAACGCCACTCCCGACCCCTGTTCAACTTCATCCGCCGGCTCCTGCGGGACGAGAGCCTGGCCGAGGATGTCTTCCAGGAGACCTGCATGCGGGTGTTGAACAACGCCGGCCGCTTCGATTCCCGGTCCCGCTTCCGGACCTGGCTGTACACGGTGGCCCACAATCTCTGCATGGATGAACTGCGCCGGCGCCGCCGGAGGAGGAGCATCCCCGCCGGCGAGCTGCCCGGGCCGCCGCCGGAGCCCGACCCGCACGAGCGGCTGGTCGAAGGCGAATCCGCACACCGGCTGCTCGGGGGCCTGAAACCGGAGCTGCGGGCCGTCGTCGTGCTCCGGGTCCTGCACGGGTACTCGCAGGAGGAGACGGCGAGGATCGTGGGTGTCCCCGTGGGGACGGTGAAGAGCCGCCTCCACCACGCCCTGAAGCAACTGCGCCGGATGGCGGAGGAGACATGAATCCGGAGGACCGCGCCGTAGAGGAGATCCGGGCGCTGCTTGGACCCGCACCCGAGGTGGCGGTGCCCCGGGGGGTGGAGGAGAGGGTGAGGACTGGCGCGCGAAGGTGGGCCCGCCAGCGGGCCGGCGTGGGGGCGATTCGCATCTCCTGGCCCGACAGAATCGCCCTCGGGCTGATCGGGCTGGAGCTGTTGGCCTTGGTCTGGGTGGCTGGTCCGCGGCTCGAGATGGACCAACTCCTGCGAGGTGTTCTCCTCGGTCTGGCTGGTCTCAATTCCGCCGCCCTGCTGGCGAGCCCGGCCATCCTTCTGAACTTCCGGAGAAGGGAGCAGATACTACCATGAACAAGCGCATGCAGGAGAAGCTTCACCGGTGGCTGCCCAGGGTGGCCGTCCTGAGCCTGCTGGTCTTCTTCTCCTCCTGTCTCTTCGACGCTTTCTATGTGGACCCCAGGCGGGTGCGGGAGTGGAGGAAGGCCGATGCAGCACGATTGCTCGCGAAGGGGAAGAAGGAGGAGGCCTTGAGGACGCGGGAGGGAGGGCTCAGAGCCGCCCTGGAGCGAGTCTCCGCCGTCATCGAAACCCTCGACGGCAACCGGCAGACCCAGGAGGCGCTGATGGAGGCCGTCGCCCAAGAGAAATCCATCGGCGAGGTGTGGGTGACCGATGACGAGGGCCACATCGTGTACTACGGCAGGCACCGTCCCCCGCTGCGCAATGTCGAGAACTACCCTCTCCCCACTCTGCACCGGCGGCTTGACAGTCTTCCCGCAGGCCTGCTCCAGCCAATGCAGCGGACCGGCATCCTGCTGATCTCGGTCATAGGCGGCTACGAGACCTCGCCAACCGGGGCACTTCGCGAGATGCTCCCAAAGCACCTCATCTATCCCCGGGAAGTGGAAGCTGCACGGGTCGAAGTGGGCCGGGTGAGGGGCGGCCTGATCGCCGCCGTGGTCTCTCAGCCCTCTTGGGGAATTCCCTTCCCAGAGACAAGCGAACGGCTCAGGCTGATCGGGAATCTCACCACCCTCGCGATCGCGGCCGGCCTGATCGCCTTCTGGATCACCATCCCCTCGTGGATGCTGCTGGACGCCCGAAGGAGAGGAGAGCGGGCGGCGGCGTGGGGCCTCTTCGGTCTCCTGGGCAACGTCATGGCCCTCGTGATCTACCTGCTGGTGCGGCGGGACCCCCAAGAGGAGACGGCGTAACGCCTCAGAGGGAGTCCAGCTCCCGCTTCACCTCGGCGAGCAGGGCCTTCGCATCGCCGCGGTCCACGCCCACCGCCTGAAGCGACTCGGCGAGCCACCGCGTCCACCAGCGCCGGAAGGGGCTTCCCGGCGGACCCGCCAGCTGGCCGCGCCTCCCCAGGTCCAGGGAGAGGCCCCGGCGCAGGTGACGGTCCATCCCTTCGGGCCGATCCGTCTCGTGCGCGATACGCGCCAGGTGGAGGTGGGTCTCCGCGGCGAAGTCATCGTCGGCGACCCCTTCCAGGGCGCGGTGGAAAGCCCCCTCCGACTCCCCCGGCTGGCCGGCCAGGAGGTAACCCATGCCAGCCGCGGCGTGAACGCGCGGCTGGTGCAGGTGCTCGCGGTTCTCCTCGTAGAGCTCCAGCCCCCGGTCAGGCCGCCCCGCGCCGCTGTGGAAGTAGATGAGATTTCCCGCTTCGCCGGGTGACGGCATCAGGCGCCGCGCCGCTTCCATGCGGCGGATCGCTTCGTCCATGTCGCCGGTCCGGTACGCGTGGTGGGTGGCCAGCTGGCGGCAGGCGCAAAATGCCCAGAAGGTGGTCCGTTCTGCTTGCAGCACGCTCTCGTAGACCGACGCGGCCTCGGCGTGCCGGTCGAGCCGTGACAGGCACAGTCCGTACTCGTACAGGCAGGCTTGGTCTTGCGGAGCAAGCTTGACCAAGGACTGCAGCAGGGGCAGGGCCCGGGCGAACTCCCCGGCCCCCCGCAACAGCCTCGCCTTGCAGTAGAGGGCCTCCACGTCGACTTCGTTCGCCGCCAGCCGCCGGTCGGCCAGGGCGAGGACCCTCTGCTTCAGCTCCCTGCTGCGCTCCTCGCGGCCCGGCTGGCGGCAGGCCAGCTCCAGCTCGGCGACCACCTCCAGGGAGTCGGGAGCGGCCCTGGCCGCCCTCTCCAGGGCGCCGACCTGGTCCGGGCCGGGCGCCTCCATGGGACCGTAGGTGCGGCCCCATTCGAGCAGCGCCGTCGAGTGCCCGGGCTGCAGGTCCAGGATCTCCTGGAAATGGGACCGGGCCGCTTCGTAGCGCAGATGGAGCCGGTCGTCCCGCCCGCTCTTCAGCAGGTGGGCGACGACGCGGGAGGCGAAGTCGTCGGGAAGGGCGTCTCCGTTTTCTCTGGCCATGGCGAGGGCCTCCTCTCTCAGGTGGCGACGGGCCCGGTAGAGCCGCTGCTTGACGCTGGCCGGGGTCGATTGCAACTCGCGAGCCACGGCCTCCAGCGGGCGTCCGTCGACGTAGTGGAGCAGGAAGACGGCGGCGCTGGCCGGGGGCAGCCGGTCCAGCAGGCGGGCGGCCGGGCCGGGTGGCTCGCCTTCGGAACCGCCCTCACCTTCCCGGCTCTCTCCATAGCGGGCGTGGGCCTCGACCCGGCGCCTGCGGTCGCGCAGCATGTTGAGGCTCCGATGCCGCACCGCCGTCCGCAGCCAGGGTCCGACCTTGACCGGCTCCCGTAGCTGGTGGAAGCGCTTCAGCGCCCCGATCAGGGCTTCCTGCACCGCGTCGAGGGCGTCGTCGTGGGAACCCAGGAATCCCAGGGCCTCGCGGTAGAGCTGGTGCTGATGGCGCCGCACGAGGGCCTCGAAGGCGGCCAGGTCTCCGGCCGCCGCGGCCCGTGCCAGGGAGCCGTCGCCGATTCCCGCGGTCTTCATGCTTGTAAAGACCCCTGAACGTGGGTGGTGGTAATGCGGCCGGCGCGACTCCGTGCCCCGGCGACGGCGTGTCCTCGTCCTCGAAGACCGCACCCTTGGCGGTCCGGAATCAGATCGTGTCGCGCACGCCGCGCCGCTTCGGGCCGGGGCTCTGGACGTACATTCCCGCCAGCCTGGCGGCGCCGCTCCACCGGTCTTCGGACCCTCGGGCAGGCTGTAGGCACCACCCCCTTGGCTTCAGGAGAAGAGACCGATGAGCAAGCTCCCCTTTCTGCTATTGATCCTGACCTGCGGGGCCGTCTGGGCCCAGCCGAAGGGCCATATCGAGGGGGCGGTCACAGGGGAGGATGGGGAAGTTCTGCACGGCGCCAGCATCGCCGTACGAGGACCCACCCTGCCGGACAGGACCGGCAGCATCTCCAACGAGGAGGGGCGGTTCCGCATCGCCTTGCCCGCGGGTACCTACGAGTTGGAGATCACCCACGTCGGCTACAGGACCGAAGAGCGGCAAGACGTGCGGGTGCGGCCCGGTGAGGCGACGCAGCTGAGAGTCACGCTCGTGGAGGAGGTCCTCTACCTCGGACAGGAGGTGGTCACCGCCTCGCGCCGGCAGGAGAAGATCCTCGACGCGCCGGCCTCGGTGTCCGTGGTCGAGGGCCGGGATGTGCGCAACAAGCCGGCCCTGACCGTGGCCGATCACGTGAAGGAGCTGCCGGCGGTGGACTTCGCCCAGACGGGACTGGCGAACAACATGGTGGTGGTGCGCGGCTTCAACAACATCTTCTCCGGTTCCCTGCTCACCCTGACCGACAACCGCATCGCGCGCGTGCCCTCCCTGCGGGTGAACGCCATGAACTTCATCCCTCTCGTCAACGAGGACGTGGAGCGGATCGAGGTCGTCCTGGGGCCGGGGTCGGCCCTCTATGGTCCCAACAGCGCCGACGGGGTGATGCACGTCATCACCCGCTCTCCCCTCACCTCGCAGGGCACGAACCTGTACCTGGGGGTGGGCGAGCGCAGTCTGCGCAAGACGTCGATGCGCCACGCCGGCACGGTGGGGGACGGCCTGGGCTACAAGATCTCGGCGCGCTACTACACCGGCACGGAGTGGGAGTACACCGACCCGGAGGAGGTGAAGGCGCGGGCCCAGAGACAGGCGGATATCGACGCCGGCGCCGACCTGCCGCCCCTGAAGGAGCGCGACCCCGACACCCGCAACCGCAGCATCGAGGCGCGCCTGGACTGGCGGGCTTCCGACGACCTGACGGCCATCCTGTCGGCGGGGCACAACAAGGCGAGCATCCTCGGGCTCACCGGCGTAGGGGGCTCGCAGACGATCGGCTGGCAGTACAACTACACGCAGCTGCGCCTGCTCTACGGCGACTGGTTCCTCCAGGCCTTCCGCAACTGGAGCGACGCCGGCGGCTCGTACCTGCTGCGCACGGGCGTGCCCGTCGTCGACCGGTCGTCGCTGACCGTGCTTCAGGCGCAGCACACCTCCACCCTCGGCCGGCGGCAGCGCTTCACTTACGGCGTCGACGCCCTGCTGACGCGGCCCGACACGGACGGCACCATCATGGGCCGCAACGAGGAGGACGACGGACTCGACGAGATCGGCGGCTACGTGCAGAGCGAGACCTCCCTCGGCGAGCCGTTGGACCTGGTCCTGGCCCTGCGCTACGACTACCACAGCCGCCTCGCCGACCCCGAGCTGTCGCCCCGGGCCGCCCTGGTCTACAAGCCGCGGGAGGCCCAGACCCTGCGGCTGACCTACAACCGCGCCTTCAGCACCCCCACGTCGAACAACCTCTACCTCGACCTGCAGACGAGCCGGGATCCCTTCGGCCTGGGGCCCACCTTCTCGCCTCTCTTCGCGGCCCTCGGCCTGGGGGAGTTCCGGTCCATCGACGTCTGGACCCAGGGGAACTACCGGAGCGGCGGCTACGGTTTCACCTTCCGGCGGGACGAGAACGGGCGGCCCCTGTTCCGCTCGCCCTTCGCGCCCATGGCGGGCCTGCCCGCCGACCAGTACCTGCCTCTGAACGACCCGCGGTTCACCAACGTCATGTGGGGGATCGGCCGCCAGGCGGTGCTGGACGGGCTCGATCCCGTCTTCCGGCAACTGGCCGCCGACGCTCTGATGGCCCGGGGCATGAGCGCCGAGGAGGCCCGGGCGGCGGCCGGACAGCTGGCGGCGGCCCTGCCCGGCATCGTGCCCGAGCAGCTGCCCGGCCTGCGCAACCGGCTGGGCCGTCTGAACATCGAGACCGAGCCTCTCGGCGAGGAGCCCGATCCGGATCGAGAGTCCTTCTTCTTCGTGGAGGCCGACGGCGTCACGCCCGTCACCGCCCACGACGTGCCGCGCATCCGCTCGGCCATCACCCAGACCTTCGAGATCGGCTACAAGGGCGTGGTGGCCGACAAGGTGGTGGTGGCTGCCGACCTGTACCACTCGAAGGTGGAGAACTACGTGGGATCCGTGTCGGTGGAAACCCCCAATGTCTTCCTCGATCCCGGGAGCCTGGGCCAGGCCCTGGGCGAAGGGATCGGACAGGCCCTGGCCGACCCGGACAACGCCGAACTGGCCGCGGCCCTGGCGGCCCTCGACGCGGCGCAGGTGCCGGGGCTGGTGCAGGGCAATGACAACGGCACGCCCGTGGACGAGCTGGCCGGCCTCCTCACGGCGGGGGCGGCGGCGATTCCCTACGGCACGGTCTCGCCCGAGGAGGCTTCCGATCCCTACGCGATGGTAATGAGCTACCGCAACTTCGAAGCGGTGACCATCCGCGGCCTCGACTTGAGCCTTGCCTGGTACCCCGCCGACCGGTGGCGGCTCACGGGGAGCTACTCCTTCGTGGACGACAACTGGTTCGAGAATCTGAAGTACGCCGGCGTCGAGGGCGGCGCCGACGTCGCCCTCAACGCCCCCCGGCACAAGACCAAGCTGGGGATCGACTACGACTTCGCCGACCTCGGACTGACCGTGGGCGGCCGCATGCGCTACACCGATTCCTTCCCCATGAGCTCGGGGGTGTACGCGGGCACGGTGGAGAGCTACACGGTGCTGGACCTCAACCTGACGTACCGGCTTCCCTTGGAGCAGGATCTGGTGCTGCAGGTGGATGCGAGCAATGTGCTGGACCAGCCCTACCAGTCCTTCGTCGGCGCCCCGGAGGTGGGGCGGCTGGTCTTCGGGCAGGTGGGGCTGCGGTTCTGAGGGCGGTGGTACACCGAAAATCAAGAAGGCGAGGGGGCGGGTGTATCGGTTACTCCCAACGGAGTCTGACTCTCCGCTTCCTGGTCATTCACCGACAGCTTCATCGACCGTACTTGCCCACTCTTGTAACTTGCCTGCTAGTTCATCAGCTACCTTCTCACCTTCCATTGACTTTCTTGTATTTTCCTCAGAGTAGAGATCATATGTTTGTTCAATCAAGGACGAACCGCTATTGGTCCATTTCCTCGTACGCTCCCCTAGACGCTCGTCGAATCTACCCTTGAAGTCGTCGACGGGCTCATCGTCCGGGAGGTGAACCTTTATTCTGTCATGCAAGATACACACGCCCACATCCCACCCTGCGCGGTTTGTCTTGGGCCATGCCTGTCTTCTCATTCCCAAGTATATCTCAGGGTCAAGGTAAGAGAAGACGTCCCAGTCATGACTCTTGCACCATTCCTCAAGGCGTCTCTCGGTTCCTTTCAGGACTCTCTGGACCAATTTGGTCCTGATTTGAGGCATCGCCTTTTCGACCTCAAGAGCAAGAGCCAAGTGCTTTCCCTCCGGATCGTTCAGGATGAAGTCTACAGTCGTATCAACAATGACGTTTTGGGCCATGGCTTGGTTCTCCTTGAACATCCGTTGGATGTATTCCAGCAGGTCCTGCAGAAACCAGCGAACCCGTTCGGCTTCACATTCCCTCCAACACTGCTCGATCCAACCTTCTACAGAACCCCCATTCCCGATCTTCCGGTATGGCACCGTCCTGGAGAAATCCATCAGGCTTTCTGGTAACTGCGGATCACTGCCGTCGCCGCTCAAATACAGCATCCTGGCGGTTCCGCCATTCCGAGCTCTGTCTCCCAGATCCTTCAAGTAGTCTTGGACCTGACTCTCGCCTTCCACCGCCCAAGGCTTGTTCTCGATCCCGATCCAGTGGTTGCCAGGCATCTCAAGGACGATATCGATCCTACGCCTCTCTTGCGTCGAGTACTCAAGGTGGACCGTTCGTACACTTGTGAGGTCTCCGTAGGAGAAGTCGGGTAACGTCTCTTTCAGGAAAAGGGACAGGAATCGATCACCTTGGCCATGTGCCCCCGAGGGGTCCAGCAGACCGCCAAAGATGCGTGACAGGTGGACTTCCCGCACACGGCTATCCGAGCTTGAGCGGAAGAAGTCAAGGGTGGAGAACTTCGTCGCCGCTCTCCGATCCATCTCCCTCTGCGCTCGCCTGGCAATCTCGACCGCCGGTGCGAGACCGGAGAAGAAGGCCGTCAAATGAGTCCTGTGCGCTTCCATCGACCTACTGACCCTCCCGAAGTACACGAGGAGATTCTGCAACTCGGTCTCTCGTGCTGCCCAGCGCCGGCACCTGAGCGGTTCCAAGCACAAATGCATACGCAAAATTAAGGGGGCGCACAACCCAGTGCCAATTCCTGCCAGCCACCACTCTTCAGACTCCCTGCACCCAAGACACAGAGCCGCTCCCCCGGGATGATGGCCCTCGCCCTCCACCATCGCACTCCCGCGTCAGCAGATCCCGATAGGATCCTGGATGAGGAAGCGCACTCTCGCGATAGTCGGCGCTGCAAACCCTACAGAAAGAAAGTGTCCTCGACCTCGAAGACCGCGCCCTTGGCGGTCTCGAACCTCAGCTTCATCCTGGCGTTTGTATCGCTGCCGTACTGGGGCACCTCGGCTCCGGCGACGATGATCACATGTCCCCACAGTTCGCCGCCCAGCAGGGTCTCGTACTTCTTGAAGTCCGACTTCTCCACTTCGTACGACTCCTGGAAGTAGACCCTGTTCGGGTTCTCATAGTCGACGAAGGTCACCCTCAGCGTGCCGTCGGCCGAGGCGTAGGCCAGGTCCTTGTCCTGGAGGGCATACTGGATCTTGTAGCCGCCGCCCTCCTTGGTGACGAGCACGCGGGTCATCAGGGCCGGGGTCCCGCCGGGGGCCTCCAGCTCCAGCAGTTTCGACACGCCGCAACCAGCGGTCAGCGACAGCACGGTGAATGCGAGCACTCCCTTGGCAAGTGAGTTCATCGCGCCACCAGCACGGCCAGGTGGATGAGCATCTCCCCCTGAGAAAACTCCAGCGCTGCGCTCAGCAGGTCCCCGTAGCGATCCTGGATCAGCAGCGCGCCTTCGACGACGGCGAGGACCGGCGTCTCCAGCTCTTCCGATTCGGGTACGATCGATACGTCCGACACGAGCAGATAGTCGAGGGGCATGTAGAGCTCGATCTCGGAATCCAGATCGGTGGCCTTGAGGTAGAGAGCCCGGAAGCTCGCCGGGGTGATGCGGTCGTCCTCTATGAGGATGAAGCCGTCCTCGTCGTAGAGGAAGGCGGTCAGCCGCCGCTCGATGAGGGTCCCTTCTCCGGGCGGGCCCATCTCTCCTTGCGGACCGGCCTCGCCCCGGGGTCCCGCTTCGCCCTGGGGTCCGGCTTCGCCCCGCGCCCCGGTTTCCCCCGGCGGCCCCTGGGGCCCTGCCGGTCCCATCGGTCCTTCCGGACCCTGGCAGGCGAGAAGGAAGAGGGCGGATAGAACGAACGTGGAGACAACTCTGCTTCGCATCTGCGGCACCTCCTGTTTTCGGGTTCGGAGAGAACCTGCACGGGAGGTGCGACAGATCGCGTCGTGGCCTGCCCCAGAACGGCAATCGGCCGGCCCGAGAGTCGACTCGAGCCGGCCGATGGTCACGCGCGGGGGATAAGGGGGCGGATCACTCCTTGAGCGTGCTCTCCAGCGTCTCCAGCCAGCGGTAGCCGTGGGCGGGGACCTCGGGTGACCCGGTCGTCGTGCCATCAAGGAACATGGTGAATCTCTCGACGCGGAGGCGGTAGCTGTAGTCGTGCAAGGGATGGAAGCCCACGATCTGACCGCGGAAGGGGGCGCCGTTGACGACTTTGCAGTACCCGGGATAGCCGTCGCCGCACTCGACCCGGTGCCGATCCACGGTGATCTCCTCTTCCGCGCCCGATGCTTCGGTCCTCGAGGTGATCTCACTCAGCACGTAGCGGCCATCGGAATACCTGCCGGCCTCGAGGACGTAGTGGTAGCCGGCTTCGTATTCGAAGCTGGTGATCATGTCGTCGTACGGGGCGCCGTCCACCACCATGCAGAAGTCGTCGCTGCGGTAGCAGATCACCCGCGCCGGGCCCACGGACAGGGTTGCAAGGGTGGATGGGGCCGGGGTCTTCTCCAGTTGCTCCAGCAGGCGGTATGCGTAGCGGCCGGCGTCCTGGGGCGGTTCGCCGCCGCCCCAGGGGTCGTACTTGCCGATCCGCAGGCGATAGTCGTACCCGGGCTCGTACTCGAAGCCCTCGATGCCGTCGTAGAAGAACTCGCCGTCCACCAACATGCAGGACTGCAGGCCCACGCCGTAGCACTTGGCCAGGGTGGGGCCGACGGTCACCTCCCGTGTCTCGAGGTACTCGCCTTCGTCCGGGTCCGTCGAACGGTCACAGCCGGCCAGGAGCAGGGCCGGCAGGAGGAGAGGGGTGATGCATCTGGTGGGCATTGGGGCCTCCTATACTCACACTATGACTCTCACGGTGGATCAGGGCAAGCGGATGGCGCCATTTGCCACGACCGCAGGGCAGAGCCCGGTCCGAGGTTCTGTGTCCCTGCAATCCATGAAGTTCCTTGACCAAGGACCCCGCACGGTGCTGATTCTTCCTCCCCGACCAAGCACAGTTGAACCCCTGCCCGCCCTTGGTCCAGGCCTGGCAGAGAACCGGGATCCTCTCCGTGAAACCAAGCCCTGACCGCTGCCTCCAGGAGAAGCGGAGCATCTCTTCTCCCCCAGCCGAGGTCAGGACGAGGCGCCTGAAGCTCTACGCCATTGCGGCGGCTTGTCCCTGCCTCGCCTCCCTCTGTGGCTGCACCGACGGGAGCCTGTCTCCATCCCCCGAGTCTCCATACTCGCTGGAGATCATCGCACCGGAGCGCGCCAGAGTCGGTGAATCCCTGCCGGTCGTAGTTCGGGCCACGGATGGCGAGGGCCGCCTCGACCCAGGGGTGAATGTCGAGGATCGGATCCGCTCGGAAGGAGAGATCGAGGCCATTGCGTTGAAGAAAGGTCTGGGCTCGGCTTCCCTGGTAGCTCGCGACAACGGCACTGGACGCCTCTCCCTGGAAGTGGCGGGAACATCAAGAGTCGTCTCCATGCCGGATTCGATCCCCGTATTGGAGTACTCGGGACAGCTGGAGCCGGGCGACCATCAATGGGACCGGTCCAGGGACCGTTACGTTCCCGGACACCTGGTCGTCCCCGCCGGAGCCACCCTGTCCATAGACGAAGGAACGCGCATCCTCCTTGGCCCCCTGGCCAATATCACCGTTCACGGCCGCTTGCTCGCCCGCGGAACCCTGAGGCGCCCCATCGTGTACCTGGCCAAGGAGCGGAACAGACCCTGGGGAGGCATCGAGGTGGACGAGGGAACCGCCGAATTCACCCATACCTTCTTTGTCAACGGCGGGGCAGATGCCGGGAGAGTCTTCGGCCATTCGAACAGTCAGCCCGTTCTCATGGCTCGGAGGGCGGAGGTAGCCCTGTCGGCCTGCTTCTTCCTCGACAACCCAGGCAAGGCCCTCGGGGCCTGGGAGAGTCACGTCACTGTCGACCGGTGCCTCATGACACGGTGCGACACCGGGGGGGAATTCTCCAGGAGTGTCGTCCTCATTTCCTCTTCCCACGTCATCGACATTCCCAACGGCGACGGCATCCCCGTGGATGACGACAATGACGGCCTCTACTTTCACTCCGTCCATCCCCATGATGCCACTCCCTCCATGGTGAGGGACTCCTTTCTCATCACCGGGAAGGACGACGCCATAGATCACAACGGCGCCCTTCTCGAAGTCCGCAACTGCTGGCTGGAAGGGTTTGCCAATGAGGGGCTGGCCGCATCCAACGCCAATTGGGTCAGGATCTTCAACACCGTGGTCAGGGGATGCGGCCAGGGCATCGAAGCGGGCTACGGATCCCCCCGGGTCATGGTCGACCATTGCGTAGTCGTAGAGAACGAGGTGGGACTGCGCTTCGGAGACTCCTATGACTGGGGAGCCCAGGGCCGGATGGTCGTGTCGAACTCAATCGTCTACGACAATGCCGACAATGTCCTCAACCACGACCGGAAGACCGGCCAGCCGGTGCCGGGGGGCATCACCATCACCTACAGCCTGGTGGAAGACGCCGAGCTCGATTCGTCGGCCACGGTCTGGCCGGAGAGGCCCATCTTCGACGAGGACTTCTTCCTTCTGCCATCCTCGCCAGGCAAGGGCCAAGGTATGGATGGCACGGATATCGGCCTGGTCGATCCCTCGGGTCCCTGAATCTCCACGCCCACCCGGATGCCGGTTCGCCTGATTCAACAGCTCCGGGGCAAGGTGGGCCGCCCTGCTTCTTCCGTCCTGGGCGCCTTGCTGGCCCTTTCCACCAACCTTCCAGCGCCGGCCCAGGAGGGCGGGATCGAGGAGTACCACATAACCTGCGATCCCGACAGCTTCTCCTACATCTACGAGAACTGGAAGCGCGACCACTACGTCCCGATACACCTCACCCATCGCGGACGGACCTGGCGCGACGCGGAGATGCGAATCCGCGGCGACAGCTCCAGGGAGCTGCCCAAGAAATCACTCAAGATCCGCTTCCCCTCCACGCCCTTCCATGACGGCAATGACAGGATCAACTTCAACGCCGAATACCTGGACCCCAGCTATCTGCGAACGGTCCTGACCAGTCGCCTCTTCAGGGACACTCGACACCCGGCCTTCCTGGCCGAACATGCGCGCCTCTTCCTCAACGGAGCCTTTCTCGGCCTCTATGTGAAGGTTGAGAACATGGATGAGCACTTTCTCAGGCGCAATCGACTGCACAGGGGCGGCAATCTCTACAAGGCGACTCTCGATGGAGCCTGTCTGAGCACGATGGATGACGCCAACCACCATTGGGAGAAGAAAACCAATGAGAGTGAGGACCGCGAAGACCTGCGCAACTTGATCTTTCTCATCAACGCGGTCCCGGACAAGGAGTACCTGAACTTCTCGCACAGCTATCTCGCGTACGACGGGATGGTCAATATCATCGCCCTGAACATGCTCCTTTCCAACGGCAGCACCTACTACCACAATTACTACATGTTCCATGACATCATGGGCACCGGGAAGTGGTCCATGTTTCCCTGGGACACGGACCGGACCTTCAGCCGCTACGGCTGGAACCTGCCATACCATCAAAGCGGCCAGCCCCGGCACCTGCACCGTTGGGACAATCCCTTCCTCGAGCGGGCTCTTCAGGACGAGACGATACTTGGCGACATCAGGAGTCGCATTGACCAGTTGAGCCTGACCTGGTTTTCTCCGGGGCACCTCTTCCCCATCATGGACAGCCTGGAGGTCCTCCTCGAGTCCACCATTCCTCTCGACAGGGCAGACGACGTGGCCGGCCTTGCGCAGTGGAGAAGCCACATGGCGGAGGACCGTGCGTACATCGAATCGCGTCATTCCCGTCTCGAGCGACAGTTCGAGGATTGGCCGTCTCCCTTTGGCACCCTTCCCCTGCGCTGGATCGAGGATGACCCCTGGCTGGCGTGGCGGTCCTCCGAAGGGGCCTCCACCTACACCCTCAAGTACGGCAAGGATCCGCAGTTCCTGGACAGCGACGTCCGGGTGGCAGAGGGCTTGACGGACACCGCTTTCGCCCTGCCCCCGGGATTGCCCCCAGGACGGTACTTCTGGAACGTGGAGGCGATCAACAGTCACGGCTCCATGGTCGCCTTCGACAGCCGATCCACCTTTGCTCTGCCCCGGAGGCCGGTACCGGGTGAGCGCCCGGTGATGATCAACGAGCTCAACTATCACTCTGCCGACGACTTCGACCCGGGAGACTGGGTGGAATTGCACAACCCCCACGCCCGGTCTCTCGATCTCTCCGGGTGGTATCTCAAGGACGGCAGGGAAGATCATGTCTTCTTCCTTCCCCGTTCCACCTTCATCGTCGGAAAAGGCTACCTGGTCCTGTGCCAGGAGAAGGAGGACTTCCTGGCCCTCTTCCCCGAGGTGGAGGCCTGCCTGGGGGGGTGGGACTTCGGCCTCGGGCGCTACGCGGAATCGGTCCGGCTCTTCGACGCCGGCGGCAACCTTGTCGACTCTCTCACGTACGGCAGCGAGGCTCCCTGGCCGTCCGAAGCCAACGGGACAGGCTCCACCCTGCAACTCGTCGACCCCGGCCTGGACAACTCCCTCGCAGCCAACTGGGGGTTCTCCGGACCCTACGGGACCCCGGGAGCATCCAATGCTCCCGTCTCCCTGGAGCCGGGAGTGGCCCTGAGGAGCTATCCCAACCCCTTTGGCCGGTCGGTTACTCTCCTGTTTGCTCTCCAGGAGGGCGCACGATGCAGCGTCGCGATTGTTGACATCCGTGGAGCGGAGGTGGCCAAGTTGGTGGATGAGTGGAGGCCGGCAGGTCTTCATCAGGTCGACTGGGATGGATACGACGGGGAGGGGAAACGGGCGGCCAGCGGCGTGTATCTGGCGCGCCTGAGCCTGGCAACGGGAAGTGTCAAGAGCTCCAAGGTGGTCCTGCTGAGGTAGTGGCCGGCCTCCGGGTGGACGCCAAGGAGGTTCCATGGTACTCTTGAAGCGCCTTCCCTCCTTCCACGCCATAGCGAGCGGCCCTTAGGGAGTCATTGTCTGATGGATAGCCTGTTGCTCGATTTCGGGACGATCAAGCTCCACTGGAACATGGTGCTGCTCTCTCTCGTTTTCGCTTTCTGCCTGTCGAGCGTCATCGCCCTTGTGTACGAGTGGACCTTCCAAGGCCTGTCCTGGTCCCGCGGTCTCATGCAGACCATGGTGCTGGGCAGCATCATCACTTGCCTGCTCATGATCGCCATCGGCGACAATGTGGCACGAGGCATCGGCATTGTCGGATCCCTGGCCATCATCCGCTTCCGTACCAACCTTCGCGATCCCCGGGACCTGGTGTTCCTCTTCGCCGCCCTCGGCGCGGGCGTCGCCTGCGGGGTGCAGAGCTACCTGGCAGCGACCTTCGCAACGGTCCTGTTCTGCATGATCGCCGTAACCATGTACCTGTCTCGATTCGGTACTCGGATGAAGTACGATGGACTCGTGCGTTTCCAGATCCCGGCGGGACCGACCATTGCGGCCCAGGTGGCCGGGATCCTGCAGGAAATACCGAGGACCTTCGGCCTCGTCACGATGCGGGACGTCGCCCAGGGCGATCTCGTCGATTGCACCTACCAGGTAAAGCTCTCCGACGAAGCAGACTCCACGCGATTGATCGAGGCCCTCGGGCAGATCGAGGGCATCCGCGGGTTGTCCTTCATGAACCACACCTCCGCCCTGGAGGTGTAGTCCATGAAGCGATGGCTGACGAGGAATGCCTTCCATGTTCTGTGGGTGGCGGCCCTTCTCACCGCAGCCTACGGCTACCGGAGATGGCAGGCCGATCCCTACCTGATCGGCACGGTCGTGGCGGGAGTGCAGTCGGTGGGCGCGCGCGAGGGAGGCACCATCCAGGAGGTTCTCGTCGTCGTCGGAGAGGAGGTGGCGGCGGGCCAGGTACTCGCTCGCCTGGACGCCTCCGACCTGCAGGCGGAACGCCGGCTCCGTGCGGAAGAGCTCGCCTCGCTGGAGTCGATCGCCGCTGCCGACCGCCGTCGGTACAGCGTCGAGTACGACCTGCTGCGCCTGCGCCTGTCCGAACAGTACGCGGCCGTCCAGGCCGGCGAGGCCGAGCTCGACGCCCTCAGCCGGGAACTCGAGGCACTCGTGTCAGCGGAAAGCGCCGGCCTGGGACACGATCGCGAGTTGACCCGCATGTCGATTCGCCGCGACGCCCTGGCCCGCTCCGTAGCCGAGCAGTCGGCCCTGATGCGGCCCGAGGTGCTGAGGCTCGACACGGAAGATTCGGATGCCTTCGGCGACAGCGTCATGGCCTCCCTTCTCGGCGACCGGGTAGAGCGCCTGCACGAGGTCCGCCAATCGCTCACCCTGATCGATCAGCGCATCGAGTACCGGACGATCCGATCGCCCTGCGCGGGTCTTGTCTCCGAGATCCTGGCTCTTCAAGGCAGTACCGTGGAAGCCTTCATCCCCGTCGTCACCGTGGTGAGCCCCATCGTCAATTCGGTGCAGGTGTACGTTCCCGAGACGGACGACCGGCCGTTGGCCGTGGGACAGGAAGTGGAAGTGATGTCGAAGCGCTCGAGCCTCTTCGATGGCCGCGGCACGATCGACTTCGTGCATCCGGGGTACTCACCGATGCCGGAGAGGCTCTGGCTCCGCGGGCAGATGTTGTGGGCGAGGAAGGCCCGAGTGATCCTTGAGCCGGATCACCAACTGCTGCCGGGCGAATCCGTGCGCGTCCGTCTTGTTCGGTAGGCGGGAGACGGGCGCCGTGAAGTCCGGCCGGCTCTTCCTCGCCCTGGCCCCTTTCGCCATGCCTCTCTGCACCGCCGCAGCTTCGGCCGAGTCCAGCGCCGAGAGCCCCGGGACTTCGGATGGCGAGTTGCGGCTTACCATCGAGCAGACGGTCGCCTTGGGCCTGGGCAACAACCCCCGCCTCGGTTCCCTCGACCTCGAGTCCGACATCCTGGCCCACCGCATGCGCTCTTTCGACTGGGTGGACAATCCCCAGATCCGTGTGCGCAACCTGTCCCATCGGTCCGACGCCGCCCCCTTCGACGAACTCGAGATCGGCCTCCGCTGGCGTCCTCCCGCCATTGGGGAGGCCAAGGTGCGCCGACAGCGGCGGACCGTTTCCTTCTGGGAGCTCAAGGTGGAGGCCATTCGGCAGCGGCACTGGCTGGCGTCGCGAGTGCGCCGGTCCTGCGCGGACGTCACCATGTACTCCCAGTTGGCCCGCCTCGCCTCCCAGCGGATTGAAGTCGAGACCCAGCGGATCGCCCAGATCGAGACGATGGTCGAGGTCGGACGCCGATCGATCGTCTACTTCACCAAGGCCAGGATGGCCGTCGCCGAAGCGCGCCAGAATCACCTTCGGATCCTGCACGCGCTGGGCGAGGAAAGGCGGAGATTGCGCCGGCTTACCGGGATCACCCGGCCGATCCGGGTCATCTCCGAGCCGGTCCCCGAAATCCTCCTGGAGGAAGATCAGCTCCTCGAGCTGGCCTTCGACAACCGGCCGGAGATCCGGCTGGCCGAGGAACAGCGACAGCTGGCCCTCGACCGCAAGGCGCTGGAACGCTGGCGACTGTTGCCGCAACTCTCCTTCCTCGAGGTGTCCCGCCACGTTGAGCGGTCCCGGGACGACTGGCACGAGTGGAGGTTCGGCCTGGAGCTGCCTCTCTTCAACCGCAATGCGGACAACCTGGCCGGCCTCTCCCTGGCCGTGTCGGGGAGCGAGCTCGGCGTCCTCGGCATTCGGGAGCGGATTACGGACGAAGTCCGGGAAACACTCTCCGACTACACCGAGGCATTGCTCGCGCGCAACCTCGCCCGCCGAGAGGGAGAGGCTCTCATCGAAGCCGCCTCCCGCGTCATCTCCGGCACACACGATCACGCCACCGTGCCCTCGGATGAAATCCTGGAACTCGAGCGAATGATCATGGCTGCCCGGGTGGCCATCACCGAGAGCGAGCGGGATCTGGCCCACGCTCTCTACTTCCTCCATTACGAGCTGGGCCTCGGAGATCCCGAGGTTCTCCTCCGGGAGCCCGGCCATGGCGAGTGAGCCAGCCGCGGCCCACCGCTACGAGCTCAAGTACACGGTCACCGAGCACCAGGCGGCCGAGATTCGCGACTTCATTCGCCCCCTTTTCTCGCTCGACGGCAACGTTCCCCCCGAGCAGGGCAGCTACACCGTCAACAGTGTCTACATGGATACTCCCGGCCTGCGCTTCTACCACGACACTAGGCTCCGCCAGTTGCTGCGCTTCAAACCCCGGATCCGCTACTACGGAACGAAGGAAGTGGACTCCCTCACCCTGGAGGTCAAGTACCGCCACCACCGCACCGTCTGGAAGGCCCGGCAGAGAATCGCAACGACTCAGTGGCCCCAGGTGCTCGAGACCACCAGGAGCGACCGCATCTCTCCGAGATTCGGGACCTTGCCGGAATCCTTCGTCGAGGTACACCACCTGTACGGCACGGAGCCGGTGCTTCATCTGCGTTACCATCGCGAGCCCTTTGTGAGCGAAGTGGACACCTATGGACGCATCACCTTTGACCGCGCCATGCGCTACCGTCTCCTGCGTGGTTCCCATGACATCTTGTGCCACGATGGTGAGTTGACCTACTACGACGACGCCGTTACCGCCCAGTGGGGCGAATCCCCCGTGGTCCTGGAAATCAAGACGGAATCCCTCGTTCCCTTCTGGGCCCTGGATCTCATCAAGCGCTTCTCTCTCGTGCAGCGGGGATACTCCAAGTACCGTTACGTCATCGACCATTGTCTCGAGCGAGCCGGAAGCGGCAACGACATGGGGCGTTGAGGCGAGGCTCAAGGTGGCAAGATTGTGCGGCAATCTCCCTGACGGAAGGCATCGGGCTCGCGCCTTCTTCTTTTTCCTCACTCTTCAAGCCTCCATCCTTCCAGCTGCTGACCCACAACTCAGACTCCCGGTATATCATCTGACTATCGATCCCGCCGACCATGACGCCCTGGAAGAGTCCCCTTACAGCGACACCCGGTATCCCGCTCAGTTCACCTTCGGAGGACAGACCCACGAGTGCCGGGTACGATTCAGAGGCGCCACGGCCCGCAAGTACGACAAGAAGAGCTGGAAAGTCTGGTTCGAGGACCGCCGCAATCCGCTCGGAGTGAGGGAGATCAACCTCAATGCCGAGTATACCGATCTCTCCTTGATGCGCAACGCCCTGGCCATGGAGCTATTCGAGTCCCTGGGGCATCCAGCCCCTGCTACCCGGCACGTCAGCCTGATGGTCAACAAGCAGTTCAAGGGCGTCTTCGTTCACGTGGAGGAGATGGACCAGGATTTCCTGGAACGTTTCAACCTGGAGCCCGGCCACCTCTTCAAGTCCGAGAACCACGGGGGCAACACGGCGCCGTTGCTGGACTTCGACAACTACGCCGCCTCCTGGAACAAGAAGGTAGGCGATGAGTCGGACTACACGGATCTGCAGCGCCTGTTCAATCAGCTGCTCTACCTGTCGCCCGAGGATCTGGAGGCGCGGCTCCCACATCTGGTGAACGTAGACGGCGCTCTACGCTACTTCGCCATCGCCTATGCGATCTCCAGCTTCGACTCGGTAACGAAGAATACCCTGCTCTATTTCAACCCGGAGGGACGGCTGGATCAGATGATGCCGTGGGATCATGACGCCTCTTTCGGCAACCATTGGACGGGGGAGTACCGATCCTATTTCGAGACCACCTACTTGTACTTCTCTTTCCGGTATCACCTTCTGTTCCAGAGGTTGATGGAGTACGACAGCTTCCGTCATGCCTTCTGGGAGATGGTCCATACGGTCATAGGCCGCGGTTTCCGTTCGTTGGAGGCTGAGATCGACTCGACGTACGAGACGATCAGGTTCGACGTGTACCAGGATGACTCCAAGTTGGGCACGAATGACGACTTCGACCGGGAGATCTCCCGCCTCAAAGGGTTTCTGAGCGCAAGGAGGTCCTTTCTCACCGACTTTACCTTCTTTGAGAAGGAGCCCTTGTCGGATCTGTACTGCTCCACTCCCTTCCCCGGAGACCGTGGGGACACGGACGGCGTGGTTTTTCGAGCCCGTTCCCCCGTGCCCCAATCAGTATTCGTCAGGTACACCACGGACCTGACTTCCTACAGAACGCCGGGCCTGGAAATCACCGTGAGGAAGCTCGCCTTGTTCGATGACGGCCATCACGATGATCTGCAGGCGGGAGACGGGCTATACGGAAACCGCCTCGTGCTGCCGGCGGGGTTTACCGGCCTTGTCCCCTATGCCTTCGGGGCCGGAGAGTACAGCTATCCACCCAACGGGCTGTACTATGTGAATCACCGGGCCTCGAAGAGTTTTGCCCTGAATGCAAGCCGCGCCACCAGGCGGGACTATGAAGACTTGCGGATTGGAGAGGTCTATGCCCTGCGAGAGGCCTTCTTCGTCGACCTGGTCAATGAGGGCGAGGTGCCGCTGGACCTTGCCTACTGCAGTTTTCAATCTGGTGACTATTCCAACCGTTTCATGTTTCCCCCGGAGACTCGTCTTGCCCCGGGGGACAGCCTGGTTCTCTCCTCGAACAGAGACGTTGCCAAGGCCCTCTTTCCCCTCACCTCGGTCATTGGTAATCTCTTCTACGCCATTTCCCCCGGCGATACGATGAAGGTGCTGGATCCTTCCCTGGCAGCCCTGACATCTCGCGTGAACCGGGCTTACGGCAAGATCCATCTTCCCTCTCCCGCAATCGTCATGAACGAGATCAACTATCATTCCAGGGATGACCTGGATACGGGGGATTGGGTCGAGCTCTACAATTCGGGTGACTACCCGGCCGATCTCTCCGGTTGGTCCTTCAAGGACGGAAACGACCAGCATTCCTTCGTGTTGCCCGATCCCACTCTTCTTCAGCCCCGGGGATTCCTGGTGTTGTGTCAGGATCGGAGGGCCTTGGAACTCATCTCCTAGGTCCCTTGTATCGGAGACTTCGACTTCGGATTGAGGAACAGCGGAGAGCTGATTCGCCTGTACGACCGTCATGGGTTGCTGGTCGATTCGGTCGTCTATGGGGATAGTCCACCGTGGCCGGAAGAGGCAGATGGCGACGGGCCCACACTGGAGCTGCGCCACCACGATCTGGACAACGCCAACCCCGAGAGCTGGATGGCCTCCCTCTCTGCGGGGGGGACCCCGGGCGCGATCAACAGTGCCGAGAACCCTCACGGTACGGTGCCCTTCACTCTCTCGGAGTCGACTCCCAATCCGTTCTCCTACACGGTCGCCTTCGACCTCGACCTCGGCAGGAATGCGCAGGTCACCCTTGCGGTCCATAACACCCTTGGCCAGCGTGAGGAGGTTCTGGTCGACAGGCTCGTCCCCGCCGGACGTAGCCACTTCACCTGGACCCCCGGGGAGAGGGGGGCTGGAGTCTACCTCTTCGCCCTTGAGTTGGACGGGCGGCTGGAAGCGGTGCGGAAGGCCGCATACCTGAGCAAGTGAGTCCGGCGGCGCAGGTCTCGACGCGCCGGGCCGGCCGCTTGGGAATTCCCCGCCCTATGATCCGAATCCGAGGGTGCCGCGGAGGCCAGGCTTGGCCTCGCACTCGGCGCGCAGCAATCCTGCCAATCCCTCGGGATCGCGCAGGTGGCCGAGGATCTCCGCCTTGCGGCGCACCACCGCGAAGTCCCCCGGCGTCAGGTTGACGAGGGCCTCGACCTCCGGCGGAGCTTCGAGGTCGAAGAAGGCGCGGAAGGCCGCTCTCGACTGGACGGGGGTGAGGTAGTCCAGGGAGACCTTGAAGGTGAAGCGCCGCAGGGTGGCGGGGTCGAGGTGCTCGCCGAAGTTGGTGGTGCACGCGAAGGGCAGGGGATGGCTCTCCATCCAGGTCAGCATCTCGTTGACCTGGCTCACCTCCCACGAGCGCACGGCGCCGCGGCGGTCGGCCAGCAGCGAGTCGGCCTCGTCGAAGACGAGGATCGACTCCTCGGCGCGGGCCTCGGCGAAGGCGGCGGCGATCTGCTGCTCGGTCCCCCCCACCCACATCGACATCAGGTCGGAGGCCCGCTTCTGGGTGACCTGGAGTCCAAGGCGTTCGGCCAGGTAGCGGACGAAGGCGCTCTTGCCGGTGCCGGGCGGGCCCTGCAGGCAGAGGGAGAACCGCTTGTCCCCGGTTGTTTCCAAGCGTCCGGCGAGCCCGGCGGGGTCCACGTCGGCCTGGATCAGACCGAGGTCGAACCTCTCCGGCGCTCCCTGCGCCGCGGGGGGTCTGTCGCCCGAGATCACCCGGGACAGGCTGCGCACGCCGCGGCGCACGGCCGCCAGATCGCCCCCGCACAGGCCGGCCGCGGCCACGGCCCCGGAGGCCATGCCGGGCGCCATGTCGAACTCCCGCGCCAAGGAGCGCGCGTCATCTTCCGTCGCCTCGATGCCGTGACGGTCCAACTCGCGACTCCAGATTCGCGCCCGGGTCCGGCACGGCGGCGGGCTGAGCTCCAGGGCGAAGGTCATGCGGCGCAGGACGGTGGGACAGGTCTCCCGGGCGGAGTTCGAGGTCCACAAGGTGGGCACCGGCGCGCCTTCGAGGAGGCGGTTCATGTAGACCTTGGAACCCCGTGCCCGGAGCTTGGAGGAGCCGGCGGGGTGGAACGGCATCCAGCCCCCGTCCGGGTCGGAGAGCAGGTCCTCCATCTCGTCGAAGAGGAGGAGCGACCCCTTGCCACCTGCCAGCAGGCGCTGGGCGAAGCGCAGGTCCTGGAGGCGCTCGTGCCGGGCGGGCTCGTCGCCGTCCTCATCGGCCTCGCCGACATTGTAGAGGTTGGCCCCGGTCCGGGCGGCCAAGGTCCTGCAGAACTCGCTCTTGCCGGTCCCCGGCGGCCCGTAGACCAGGACGTTCACCCCCCGCGCGCCGGAGCGCAGGGCGCCCTTCACGACCTCTTCGATATGGTCGCGCGCCTCCGCCACGTGATCGAAGTCCGACCACTCCAGCTCTCCCGGCGGCGCCGAGTCGAGCAGCAGGCCGCGTACATCCAGACCGCTTTCGTCGGGGAGGTGGACCAGCCGGTGCAGCCTCTTCACCGGCGCAAGGTCGCCGTCGTAGTCGACGGAGACGAGGCCGGCCTTCATGAGCGGCGCATCCGCCGTGAAGCGGGTCAGGAAGGCGCCGGAAGACAGGCCCGAGAGGTAGGCCAGGTAGGGGTTGGTGACGTTGAGAACCAACCTGTGGCGGCGGAGACCATCACCGACGGCATCGATCAGTGACTCCAGGGCCGGCTGCGAGCGGTAGCGCAACAACAACTCGAGGATGGCCACGTCCTCGGGCGCCAGGTTCATCTCCCGGCCGAGAAGGCGGAGCCGCTGCGCCGTCCGGTCGGGCGGCGCCCCTTCGCAAGCGGAGTGCTTCCGTTCGAGAGCCTTCCTCAGCCGCTTCCATTTCCGGGCGGTGAGTTTCTTCTCGAAGGGGTTCTCCTCGTCCTCCTGCCCTTGCCCACCGTCGTCGAGATCGAGCAGGTCCAGGTTCTCGCTGACCCACTCGGCCAGGCTCTTCGCGCCCGGAGTCCCGTGGTGAAGTCGCGAGGCGGCGTTGCTGAGGTAGGAGAACAGGAGCTGACGTTCGCAGGCGCTGAGCATGGGCATCCTCCTGGGGATGGGGGCTGGGATATCTCCAACCTACCCAGGAGGTGCGACGGATCGTGTCGCGGCCTTCAGGTTTTTTTGGGGGTCGTCGCTATTGGCCGATGCTCAGGCAAAACCCCTGGTCGGCGAGTGCACCATCGACCAGGTACAGGGCAGCTCCATATCAGCCGATTCTCTGGAGCGCCTTGATGGCGCGGAACATTTCGAGCTGCTGCCGTATCCTGAGCCATTCCCGACACGCGCTCGGCGGCGGGTCCCCGGAAGACTCCTCCAAGTCCGCCATCCTGCGGCGAGCTCGGTCCAGGAGTACTCGAAAGGCCATCTCGTCAATCTCCTGACTGGTCATGTGGACGGGATCGTTATGTCCAGGAATCGGATAGTCCTCAGTCATCCTTCAAGCTCCAATGGTTGATCGCGTGGCGTTGCCTGTCGTCTCACGGATGTACTATTCCGCGGAGTTGCGGTCGGTTCCGGGCCACGCCACATGGTCCATATCGCTCACGTCTATGAACACGTCCCTCACGCTCTCCGAGACCCACCTGGTATTGGGAATGCCGAGATGCTTGGTGGCGAGGGCGATGGCCGCCTCCCATCCTTCCCGTGAAACCGGAGCCCTGCCGCAGACCGTCGTGTCCCCTACGAAGTAGACGAACACCAGGTGGGCCGGAAGACCGTTCAGTTCCCTGAGCAGGTACAGGTGCGCCAACCTGTTGGTGTACTGGTAGAAGCACTGTGCCCAGTCCGTACCGGACTTGACCTTCAGGAACTCCCTCGTCTCCACGAGGGACGCCTTGATTCTCTCGAGGGGAATTCCTGTGGCACCAGTGGGATCGGTATCGAACTCGGGTATATTCGCCTTCGCTTCCAGCAGCAGGAGACTTCCGCCGCTGGTCCGAGCTAGCCCGTCCCATCGTGGTCCACTCCTGGGCCAGAAGTCCCTGAGTTGCCGCTTGTCGAGGCACACCCCGAGACGCTCCAGGAATTCGTCATCCCTGTATTCGGCGAAGCCGTCGCCCTCCAACGGCGACAGCCACTCGATTTCTTCCCCTTGACAAAGGCCAGTCTCCTTGATGGCCTTGTCTAATCTGTGGAAACACCGGTTGACCGCGATCTGCAACCAACGCTGGCTGCCGTGCGGGGCTGCGGGATGCTCTGCCTTCATGGAGATCCTCCTTGATCGTAGCTGGACTTGGCCCTCTTCACGATAGCAGCAGGCCGTGGAGAGGAGCCACGAAGGGCAGAAAGGTCGCGAAGCCCATCAAGCCGATCCCGCCCAGATCGCCCGGCGCAGCATCTCCACCGGATTGAAGATGGACCAGGCGCCGTATATGGCGGCGGCCCTTGCGGCTCCGCCAACGGTCAGCGTGTCAGCCAGTCTTCGGCCGGCCGTGGTGGCGTCCGCCACCGAGGAGTCTGCGGCGGCGTCCCCGATCGCCCTGGCCGCCTCCTTGGGGACCTCGGCCACGGTGGAGGCGGCGGCGAATGTGCGCCACCTGACCTTCAGTCCGGAAGAGCACTCGCCCCGGGCATCCTTCGCCCAGTAGACAGCCCACGCCGCGTCCTCGGCTGCCCGGAAGACGGCATGGCTCCCCGCACGTCTGGCAGCCCTTCCAGCAGCCTTGGCGGCGGCCATCCGGACCTCATCGCCGTCCCCATGGGCCGCACACATTTTCCTCCACTCGCCACGAATCCCCTCCGGTCGGCAAGACCTTGCAGGAAGGGAAGCACAGAGTTCCATGCCCAATCGAGCAGAGCGTTCAGACGTTCCCGCTTCCGGGGTCCAGATTGAGGTACTCATGCCGTTCGCGTGACGCTTCTCCCGATTGACGCGTGCCCGACGCCTGAGGCGAACTTGGTGCACCCCTGCGACAGATCACGTCGCACCCTCCTCCCCCAACGCGAGGGCCGCCCGTATCTCCGCCCGAACCGCCTCGCGCAGCTCCTCGGGCTCCAGCACCTCGGCGGCGGCGCCGAAGCTGAGCACCCAGCTCCGGATCTCGAAGAAGCCACCCGCCCGCAGGCTCAGGACCACGCGCCCGTCGGGCAGCTCCTCCAGTTTCTGGCTGGGGTGCCAGATGCGCTCCCGCACGTAGGGCGCCTGGTCCGCGGCGAAGCGGACCACCACGTCCATGGGCTCCTCGTACGAGACCCCGAAGGCGTCCCTCACGCGCTCGTCGATGGGCAGGTGGTCGGGGGGGTCGAACTTCTCCTCCGTCACCACCACCTTCTCGAAGCGCTCCACGGCCTGGGTGATCAAGCGGTCGTACCGGGGCACGCGGGAGATCACGTACAGGCCGCCGCGGTACGGCAGGAAGCGCAAGGGCTCGATTCCGTACTGTCCGGCCTTCGTGGCCCTGGGTGACCGGTAGCTCACCCGGCAGACGCGGCGCTTCAGCATGGCCTCGTCCAGTTTCTCCACGATCTCCCGGGCGTCCTCGTAGGGCTTGTAGCCCCGGGCCAAGGGCACGTACGCGTCGGAGGCCCGCTCGAGGAACCGCCGCATCTCCGGGGACATGGCCGCGGTGATGCGGCGGACCACCGACCGCAGATGCTCGCCGAAGGGCGTCCCCGCCAATCCCAGGCCCGCCCGCTCGGCGAAGATCATGGCCGCCACCTCCATGACCGGGAAGTTGAAGGGCAGACCGGTCTCCTTCAGCAGGTTGTAATAGACGTGCTGATCGTCACGGCGCTCTTCGCCAAGCACGAACCCGGCCTCGCGCAGGTGCCAGATGTCACGCTGGATGGTGCGCCTGTTTACGCCGTATTCCTCCGCAAGCTCGGGAACGTTTGCCCCGAAGCGCCGGGCCTGCAGGGTCCTCAGAATGTCCAGCTGTCGAACGACCTGTCTCATTGCAGTCCTCCCTCACCTAAGCAACAGCATGCGCTTGTGGATGGCCCACTTCCGCGTCTCCAGGCGGTAGACGTAGACGCCGCTGCCGGCATCCCGTCCGAACTCGTCGCGGCCGTCCCAGGACAGGCGGTGCTCCCCGGCCCCTGGGGCCTGGACCTGAATCTCCCGCACCACCTGGCCCGACAGGTTGTAGATGCGCAGGCGCATCGACTCGCCCGCCAAGTCCACCGGCACCTGGAAGGGGATCACCGTGGAGGCGTTGAAGGGGTTGGGCGCGTTCTGCTGCAGCACCGGGCGGGCGGGGCCCACTCCCGGTCGGATCTCCCAGGCCTGGTCGTCCACCACCACCACCATGGCCTGACCCAGTTGCGCGAAGAGGGCCAGCTCCTCAGGCTGGCCGGCCAGCCCTTCGTAGAGTTGCCTCGGCATGAGCGGCCGGTAGGCCTGGTCCATCCACACGTCGTCGCGCAAGACGAAATCGCGGCCCATCCAGTGGGCCGTGGCGGCCGTCTCCTCCACGTCCGTCGTCGGCCCGAAGTCCTCGTCCCCATCGTCCGCGGCCCCATCGCAGGTCGCGCAGGTGTCCTCGGAGTCCGGGAAGGCGCCCCCGCCGGCAAGGTCGCGCGGCTCGGGGTTGACCTCCACGCCCTCGTCCGGGGCAAAGAGTGACGTGCGCCGGGTCACCAACCGGTAGTCGAGCCCCAGGGCCAGGATGTCGTCGAGCAGCTCCGGCTCGGGGCCGAAGCGGGCGATCTGCTCCTCCAGGGCCAGCACCTTCTGGTAGGCCCACAATCGAGGCAACAATTCCAGGGAGACGTCGGTATGGGTGAATTCCAGGGAAAAGTCCTTCGATACGTCCCGGTCCCCCACCTGGCCGCTCACGCTCAGGGTGAAGAGCCCGCCCTGCTGGTAGCGGCCCACCTGGAACAGTTCCCGCCCCGCGGCCAGGGCCTCCACGCCCCGGGGATGCACGTCGTGGATGTCCGCCGAGCCGAAGGACAGCTCGTCCACCAGCAGCACCGGGAAGGTGAACTCCTCGAACAGCACCCGCAGCGCCTCCTCGATGTCCCCCTCCTCCGACAGGAAGTGCGCTTCGCCGCCGTGCTCCTCGGCCAGCGCCGTCAGGAAGTTCTGGTCCACGTCGCGGCCGACGCCGATGGTGAACAGCCGCGCTTTCCCTCCCGACCACTGCCCCACCAACTCGCTCAGCGGCTCCAGCTCGATCTCGCCGATATTCGGCAGCCCGTCGGTGAGGAAGATCACGTGGTTCACGCGCCCGGCGGGGAAAGCCTGTTGCATCGCCCTTCCGAGACCCGCCTCGAAGTTGCTCACCCCCAACGCGTCCTGCCGGTTGATGAAGGCCGCCGCCGACTCCCTGTTCGACGCGTTGGCCGGCACCGGCGCCGCGGCGAAGGCGTCGGCCCGGTGGCTGAAGACGACGATGTTGAACAGGTCCTTCTCCACCAGATTTTCCAGCGCCGCCACCAGCGCCCCCTTCACCGCCCCCAGCTTGCCCCGCTGCATGCTCGAGGAGATGTCGATGACGAAGGTCAGGCTGCGCGGCAGCGGGCCCTCATCGGTCAGCTCCGGCAGCGGCGGCAGCCACAGGGCGTAGTAGCCCAGGGCCTCGTCCTCCTCCGGCGCGAAGCTGAGCACCGTCGGCAGCAGCAGATCCCCGGTCCGCTGCAGGCTGAGGGTGAAGTCCTCCCGCGGCGTCAGGTCCTCGTCGCCGTAGAACACGTTCGCCGTGTGCGCATCCGGCCGGTCCACCTCCGTGATCCGCGGCAGGCCTGAAGTGGTGGCCTCAAATGCGTGCTGACTGCGCACGTGGGCGCGCAGCACGAACAGCTCCATCTGCAGCGCCTGGTCGGTCTCCGGCGCCAGCGGGAAGGTGTAGTCGATGCGGCCGTTGCGCGCGTCGAGCAGCTGCATGTACTCGAACTCCACCCGGCGGCTGCCCTGGGCCGGGAAGGGGAAGATGCTCAGCCGGAACTGGTTCGGCGTCACCTGCTCGATCAGGGCCGGGTCGATGCGCTGGCGCACGATGTCGTCGTAGACCTGCCGCGCCTCCTCCTTCTCCATGATCAGCCCCTGCACCCGCTTGTCCCCGATCCACAGCACCAGGTCGGTGATGATCGCCCCCTCGGGCAGGGTGAACTCGTAGATCCCCTCCACCTCCCACTCCGCGTGGTTGGTGAAGATCTGGTCGGTGCGCGTGCGCGCCACCCGCTCGTCGATGCGCACCTCCACCGTGACCGACGACAACTCCAGGTGCTGGCGGCCGTCGTCGCCCACGCCGGTGTACACATAGCCGATGCCGAGGGCGGGCAGGGGGGTCAGTATCAGGGCGGAGGTGAGTAGAATGAGTCGAAGGTGCATGGCGGGGCTCCTTTGGCAGGAGGGGGACGGCGGAGGTCGGGTCAGTACCGGACATCGACACCCCGTGCCTCAAGGGCGGGGATCTGTTCGTTGATGGCCTCCTCGCTGAGGGGGTTGCCGCTCAGATGTATTGTATCGCCTTCACCCAGGCCGGGGTTGGCGACTAGGGGACCGATGTCCTGGATCTGGTTGCCACCCAACCCAAGCCAGTTCAGATTGGTCAACGTGGCGAGAGGGCTTGTATCGACGATCTCGTTGTCCTCCAAACCCAAGTGTTGGAGGTTGGTCAAGGCGGCCAGAGGACTCACATCGCCGATCTCGTTGGAATCCATCCACAGCACTTCCAGGCTGATCAGGAGGCCCACGGAACTCACATCTCCCATCCGGCCCTTGCCGAGGGCCAGCGTCTTCAAGCGGGGCAAGGCGGCCAGAGCGCTCACATCAACGATCTCGTTGCCCTGCACATACAGGGCTTCCAGATTGGTCAGGGCGGCCAGAGGTCTTACGTCGACGACCTCGTTGAAGTTCAGCCCCAGCGACTCCAGGCGGGTCAGGGAGGCCAGAGGGCCCACATCAACGATCTTGTTGGAGAACAGCCCCAACCATTCAAGGCCGGTCAATTGCCCGACACCCGCCAAGCTGTGGATGTTCCGCTTGTCTGCCCTCAGTGATCTCACCGAAGCAATCTTCTGTCGGGTCATCCGCCCATCCGGGAGGAACAAGGCGTCCCTCACGGCTGCTTCCAGGTTCTCATCCTCGAACCACTCGGTCTGAAGAACTACCCCGCTGGATGGAAGCAGGTTGCTGCCCGGATAGACCGCCGCTCTGAAGGTGGGGGTCTTTGGGAGATGATCCGTGCGCCGCAGGTGCTCCATCAGTGTTTCCACGGCCTCTGCCTGGTCCATGTCGATCGTCAGGGCGCTGTCGTCGAGCCTGACGGCCACCACTCCCCCCTGACCGCTCCAGCTCCGGCCCAGGAATGCGGCTACGGCTTCCCAGCCCACCAGCCGGTCCGACTCGGACAGCCTTTCGACGCTCCGGTCAATCCGCCAGTCGATGGCGGCCAGTCCCGCCGGCAGGTCGACGGGATCCCCGGGCCTCATCGCCAGGCGCAGGGGGTCCCCTTCGGGGCGAGCCCACAGCAGCGTCTCCTGGAGCAGACCGGAGGGATCGACGCAGCGCAGGGCTACCAGGCTGTCCGGCCGGCCCTGGTACTCCACTTGGATGCCGGCCAGCGCCTGTCCCGCTTCGTCTGCGAGATGCACCCATACGCCGCGAGGAAACTCCGGGGACTCGATCATCACCCGGCCAGCGGCATCGCTCACGGCCTGAGCGCGGCCGGAGGGATCGGTTCCTGCGGCGAAGGGGGACTCCGTCTCGGCCGGTGACGCGGAGGGTGTCAGCGCCAGGAGAAGTCCGGCTCGAAGGATTGCGCGGTACATGGAGGGCCTTGGCAGGAATATACCACCCGGCAGCCGTGAAGCGATTCGGTTTCTCCCAGGCACGGAGGACCGATCTGCAGCCCGCCCGGAGGGCTACTCGCGAGCCACCGGCCTCAGCACCTGCACCGTCTCCGCTTCCGCCTCGATCCGCGGCCAGTCCCACAACTGCGGAATGTACTCCAGGTCCGCCCACTTTCTCGCCTGGTCGGCGTAATGGGGGCTGCCGGGATGGCCGGAGGCCCCCAGGGGTACGATCCACAGGGAGCGGCTCCAGTCGGAGGGATCGTGGATGTAGCGGTTGACGGAGAGGCCGGTGACGGTGAAGGGGCCCTTGGGCGGGAAGCTCCCCGCCAGGGGCGTGTCGGAGTCGCCGTGGACGGCCAGGGCCGGCGGGTCGAGCCATTCGGCGCAGTCGGGGAAAGTGTCGGACAGGGGATGCCGCGGCCGGGTGCGGTGCAGGCGGCCCCAGGTCCAGGTGGAGATCTCCTGCCCCAGCTCGGCGGATAGCGCGTCGACGGCTTTCTCCAGCGCCGGGACGACAAGGCGGCTCCAGTCGCCAACGGGGATCGGCAGCGCGGAGGGGTCGTTCCGCTCCATGGCCTGGTGCAGGGCCAGCACCGTCTCGCGCAGGACGGAGTCGGCACCGGCGGCGCCCGAGAGCACCTCCGTGGCCGCCTCGCCGAACAACTCCTTCACCACGCGCAGAACCATCTGTTTTCTCACTGACCCGTGGATGGTGGGCGCCACCCGGTCGCGGTCGACGCGGCCGTCCCACTCCACCAGGACCTTCGCGGCCTCGGCGGCGCGGCCCTCCAGCCCTTCGACGGAGCCCAGCACCCCGCAGAACACGCGGGCGGGGTTGGAGATCATGTCGGCGTGGATCGCCGCCATGTCGTCGATGGCGGCGCCGCCGGGCCGCAGGTCGAGGAGGTGCGCCTGCACGCGGCGGGCCCGGAAGTCGTGGGAGAAGTTCAGGCCCACGTAGTAGGGATAGTCGTGGCCGGCGACGCGCTGGTTGCAGGTGACGGTGTACCCGCACTCCGGGTTGAGCGCCCTGGGCAGCTCGTCGTGCGGGATGTAGCCGTCCCACTCGTGGTCGCCGCTCCAGCCGGGCACGGCCCGCCAGCCGTTGGCCTCGCCCCGGACCGGGATCAAACCCTCGTGGAGATAGCCGAAGTTCCCCTCCACGTCGGCCACGGCGTAGTTGTTGACGCGGTCGGTCCAGTTGCGGAAGGCGTGGTGCAGACCGTCGACGCTCTCCGCCCTCATGGCGTCGCGGGCGGCGTCCAGCCACGGGGTGCCTTCCCGCAGGCCGGGGTCGCCGATGGCGATGCCGTACCCGGCGGCCGGGTCGCCGGCGATGACGGGTCCGTGATGGGTGATGGTGATCTCCACAGGCTCGGCGGAGCCGCCGCGGACGTCGATCGACTCGCGCAGGACCTCGGCGGGCACCCACTCGCCCTTGAACTCGTAGTCGCGGCCGTCGGCGGTCTCGCGGAAGCGCTCGATGAACAGGTCCTGCGTGTCGGCGCCGCCGTGGGTCATGCCCCAGGCGACGCGCTCGTTGTGGCAGAAATGGAGGGCCCCAGGCACCCCCGGCACCGAGTGGCCGATGACGTGAATGGTGGGACAGGAGAGGTGCACCTGGTAGTAGACGGAGGGCACGTCGAGGCCGCGGTGGGAGTCGCCGGCCACCAGGGGCGCGCCCGATTCGGTCAGCTCTCCGGAGATCGACCAGCCGTTGGAGCCGACCTCGATCTCGCCGAGCCAGTTGGCCTCGCGCACGGCGCCGTCGAGGGCCTCCAGGCCGTCGAGAAGGGGCCCCTCGTACTCCGCTCCGGGAGGCACGGTGAGCAGATTGCCGCGCGGATACCCCTTCATTAGCTTGGCGAGAGGTTCCGCCAGGCCCTTGGCCGCCAGCCGCGTGCGGAACAGCTTCGCCTCGAACGTCCCGAGCAGAGTGTTGCGGATCTTGTACACCGCCGCGCAGTGCCAGTCCTCCCACGGCTCCGGTTCCTTCTCAAGCAGCGAGTACTCCACCGGCAGGGCGCTGGTCGTCTCGATGAAGGCGTTGACCCCTTCGGCGTACGCCTGGACCATCTCGCGCGCCCGCGGACTGCTGGCCTCCAGATCACGCCGGGCGGCGCGTCCCATGCCGGCGGCGCGCAGCAGCCGGTCGCGCTCGAGGCCGGCGGCGCCGACGAACTCCGACCAGCGGCCGAGGGCCTGGTGGCGGTCGGCGTCCATGTGCCAGAGGCGGTCCTGGGCGGTGACGAAGCCCTGGGCGAAGAACAGGTCCCACTCGTCGGCGGCGCGGATGTGGGGGATGCCCCAGGGGTCGCGGAGGACTTCCACCGGCTCCCGCAGTCCGGGCAGGGACAGGGGCGACGTCACGTCGGGCAGGGCGGCCTGCAGGTCGTCGCGGGTGATCTCTCTCGTCATCTCTCTATCTCCCGTGCCTCACGGGGAGGACGGTTGCTGATGGCAGGTATTACCCCCGAGGAGAGGTTCCAGTTCGATCTCGAAGGGTATCTCGTGGTGCCCGGCGTGCTCGACGGCCGGGAGGTGGCGCGGCTCAACGAGCTGGCCGACGAGGTATGGGCCGGCGAGCCGGACGAGGGCGGCCTGCGGCGTACGAGCCGGGTCTCGCAATGGGGCCCTGACTTCCGCGACCTGATCGATCATCCCCGCATCCTTCCGTACCTGGTGGAATGGCTGGGGCCGAAGTTCCGCATCGATCACGACTACTGCATCTTCATGAGCCCCGGCACCTCCCGGGGCAGCCTGCACGGCGGGCCGGCGCCCCAGTCGGGGGAGGGCGACCACTGGTACCGCTACTACCCCGACGGCACGATCCGCAACGGCCTCACCGTCTTCACCTACAACCTGAGCGACTGCAATCCCGGCGACGGCGGCTTCGCCTGCATCCCGGGGAGCCACAAGACCAACCTGCGTTCCAGCGTGCCCCGGGAGGTGATGCGCTTCGAGCGCCCCGCCCACTATGTGCGGCAGCCGCCGGCGAAGGCGGGGGACCTCCTCATCTTCACCGAAGCGCTGATCCACGGCACCCTCCCTTGGACGGCCAGCCACGAACGCCGGGCCCTGCTCTACAAGTACAGCCCCGGCCACTCCGCCTGGAGCGACACCTGGTACGATCCCGCCGACTACCCGGGAGCGACGGAGCAACAGATCCGCATCATGGCCCCACCCTCCGTGGGACGGCGGCCCGACTCGGTGCAGGCTTGAAGGGATTCCCCGACGGTATAGCGGACCCGCGCGACACGGATCCGGAGCGCCGCTACAAGATGCTCTGCCGGGACGGGACGGTAAAGCGGAAGCCGGGCGTCGGCCCCCGCGACCACGCAGGTCTCTCGTTTCCCATCGGCTGAGGATTCTCCATGCCATCGCACGACCACGTCTGGGTCACCCGCGGCTTCGAGGCCTTCCGCCGTGGGACCTTCGGCAACGCCGGCCAGAACCTCTACGTCTCGCGCGCCGGCGTGCTGCAGCGCATCCATCACCTCGACCTCGACCGCGACGGCTACGTGGACCTCGTGTTCTGCAACGCCCAGGTGCACATGGAGGCGCCGCCCGCCTACGTCTATCACGACGTCTTCGGCGAATGCCGACTCACCGAGCTGCCCGCCGGCGGCAGCCCGACCGCGGCGGTGGCCGACATCAGCGGCGACGGCTACGCCGACCTGATCATCGGCAACGAGAAGAGCGGCAACGCCGGGCGCCTGAACGCCAACATCTACTTCGGCTCGCCCGAGGGGTTGAGCGAGCGCTACCAGAAGCTGCTGCCCGCCCACAAGTGCACCTCGGTGGCCGCCGGCGACTTCGACGGCGACGGACGGGTGGACCTGGCCTTCCTGACCGAGGGCCGCGTGCGGCTGTTCTGCCAGACCGAGCTGGGGATCGAGGCCAAGAGATACGTCGACACCGAGATCGAGGGGGTGCAGCTCGGGGCCGCCGACCTGGACGGCGACGGCTTCGACGAGCTGATCGTCACCGCCGACGACGGGCCGCCGCGGATCTACTGGGGCGGCGAGGGCGGGATCGACCCCGACCGCTGCACGGAGGTGCCGCCCCCCGAGGGCTGGGAGCCGTCCGGCCTGGCCGAGACCGAGCTGCTCTCCGAGGAGGAGCGAGTGGGGCCGGTGGCGCCGCTGGCGACCGCCCTCGAGATCGGCGGCGAGCGGCTGCTCTTCGTGGCCGGCGGTCCCTCCCAGTTCCTGGTGCCTGTGGGCGATGACCGCGCCTTCGGCCGGCCCCTGACCTTCGGCTGCCGCAACGCCCTCTCCGTGGCCGCCGGCGACTTCGACGGCGACGGACAGCTCGACCTCGCCTTCGCCTGCCGCGACGTGGACGGCGGCGACGAGTGCAGCTGGCTCTACTTCGGCGGCAATGATGGGTTCTCCGAAGAGGCCCGCCTGGCCGTGCCGACCCACCGCGCCTGCGACGCGGTCCTGGCCGACCTGAGCGGCGACGGCGCCAGCGACCTGGTGATCTGCCAGCAGCGCACGGCCCGGCTCTTCAGCGTCGACTCCCTGGCCTTTGCCGGCGGCGCCCGCCGCCTCGGCGAGCCGGTGCGGCTGCCCGCCCACGGCGCCCGGCGGGTGCTGGCGGCGCGGTTCTCCGACGATCCCCTGCCCCAGGTAGTCTTCGCCAACGCCGAGGGCCGGCGCGCCGACCAGGGCGTGGACAGCTACCTCTACTACGGCGGGCCGGACGGGTTCTCGCCCGAGAGACGCACGGAACTGCGCAGCCCCGGCACCGCCGGGGCCCTGGCCTGCGACATCGACGACGACGGCTGGGCGGACCTGCTGTTCATCAACAGCTGGGAGAACGCCATCCACCTCGACGCCGGCTCCTACCTCTACCGCGGCGGCCCGGAGGGCTTCCACAACGAGCCCGACCTGGTGATCCCCACGCGCTACGGCTGGTTCGCCGCCACGGCCGACCTCGACCGCGACGGCTACCTCGACCTCGTGGTCTCCCACTTCCACCGACCGGAGATCAACATCTACCGCGGCGTCCCCGGCGGCTTCGACCTGGAGTCGCCCGAGGTGTTCACGGTGCTGGATGGCCCCGGCGACTACATCCCGCCCCGGCGGCTGGCCCTGGCCGACTTCGACCGCGACGGGTGGCTGGACCTGGTCATCTCCGGCACCGGCCTGAACCGCCTGGTGATCCTGCGCGGCGGCCCCGACGGGTTCAGCCCCGAGCGGCGCTGGACGCTGCCCACCTCCAACATCTCCGGTTACCCCGTGGCCCACGACCTCACCGGCAACGGCTGGCCCGACCTGCTCCTCGGCGGCGGCAAGCCGACCTTCGGCCAGCCCCACGACTCCTTCAACCACATCTTCTGGAACGGTCCCGAGGGCCTGCGCGCCGACCGCCAGACGCAGCTGCCCTGCAACACCGGGCACCGGGTGGCGGTGGCCGACTTCAACGGCGACGGCGTCCCCGACCTGCTGTGCTGCGGCTACACGAGCACCGTCGAGCGCGACATCGACGCCCTCATCTACTGGGGCAACCGCGAGACCGGCTTCCGCCCCGGCGACTTCACGCGGCTCCGGGCCCACTCCTCGGCCGGCTGCCTGGCGGCCGACTTCAACGGCAACGGCTACGTCGACATCGCCATCGCCAACCACAAGACCTTCGGCGATCACGTGGGCGAGTCCTTCGTCTACTGGAACGGCCCGGAGGGGTTCACCGAGGAGCGCTGCACCCGCCTGCCCACGTCGGGCCCCCACGACCTCGCCTTCGCCCAGACCCGCAACATGACGGACAACTCCGAGCAGGAGTACTACGTCTCCGAGCCGCAGCACCTGCCCGAGGGGGCGCGGGTGCGGCGCCTGGACTGGGAGGCGGAGCTGGGGCCGAAGACCTGGGTGCGGGCCCAACTGCGCAGCGCCCCGTCGCCCGAGGGGCTGGAGGCGGCGCCGTGGACCACCGGCCGGGAGGAGGAGTGGCTGGAGCGGAGGGAGGCGGTGCCTGAGGAGGCTACCCAGGGGCGGTGGATCCAGTACCGGCTGGCCCTCGGGGCGGTCAGCGGCGGCTGCACCCCGAGGGTGACAGAGGTGCGGGTCGAGCACGGGAGTTGAGGGCCGGCCCGGGCAGGATGCCGGCGGCTTGGTGACATCCCGAGCTTGCGCGAGAGCCGGGTGCCGCTGAGGATCTGCGCGGGGCTGGGGCCGAGGTGGCTGGACCCCGCGCGTTTCGGAGATGCGGGCGGGTCGAGCAAGGCCGCTGAAGGCCAGGAGCTCTGCGCCGGCGTAGCGGCACCCCGCGCGTGCGCGAAGGAAGAAGGGCTCGAGCCGACCGCTGAGGACCTGCGGGCCGGTTGCCGCGCCACGGTTATACCGCGGTTGTGCGCGACAGGTCGAGCAAGAGGCCGCTGAGGGCCAGCGAGGACTGCTGCCGCGCAGGCGTGACACCCTCGCGGGCGCCGGGTGCGGTCGAGCGCAGCGCTGAAGATTCGCGCCGGCAGGATGCCGCGCGCCCGCTGCTTCAGATCACTCCCGACAGATCCGCCACGAAGAGCTGGCGCACGCCCTCCGGGCACGCCTGCAAGCAGACCTTGCGGTAGTCGCGGCTCCAGACCGGGTGGCCGTCCAGGCGCAGGGGCCGCTGCTCCAGGGAGCGCTGGTCGATCGTCGGCAGGGAGCACAGGCCGCGCTGCTCCTGCGCGTGGAGATCGGCCAGGCGCAGCACCACCTCCTGGCCACCGTTGCCGGCGAGGTAGTCCGTGATCAGCCAGCGGCCCGAGGGCTCGACGCTCGGGTGGCCCCCGCCCTCCAGGGTGTGGCTCAGCAGCCGCCGGCCGGTGCCGTCGCGGCGCACCTGGCAGTAGCGGATCCCGCCCTCCTCCTCCACGTTGCGCACCAAGTGCTCGCCGTCGCCGTGCCAGTTCGGATGCCCTCCCCCGGCGTTCCAGGGGGAGTCGAAGGGCAGGAAGCACAGGTTGCCGCCGTCGGGGTCCATGGCGAAGGTGGCGGGGTTCCGCCCCCCGGTGCCGTCCGGGAAGAGACAGCGCAGGACCTGCATGATGCCGGTGCCCTGGCGGTTGAACTTGGAGTGCCAGAAGTAGAAGGTGCCGTCCCCCCGGGGCAGGGGGCGCGGCAGGTGGGCGGCAGCCTCGGCCAGGCTCAGCAGCAGGGTGCGCTCGCCGGTGGTTAGATCCGTGCGCCAGATGCCCTCGTCCTCGGCGGCACCGGGCGGCAGCAGGCGGGGCCGGGCGGAGGCGGCGCAGGGCACGCCGTACCCCGGCTGGGTGGCGTCCAGCAGTTCCAGCGGAAAACCGATGACGCAGGACTCGTCAGGGGAAATGTGGTACATCGGCCCGGCGAAGACGGTACTCTGCCCGGTGGCGAGATCGATGCGCACGCAGCGGGCCTCGCCGTCGACGACGTCGTTGGTGTAGAGGTGACGGTCCGTGGCTCCCCAGTTGAGCAGCGCCCCGGTCTGGAACCCCCAGCAACGGGTGGTGTACACGGTGCGGAGCGCCTGCTCCTGCAGGTCGATGACACAGACCTGCGCCGTGTCGCCCAGGACCGCCGTCCGGTCCTCGAAGGGCAGGCGGGTCACGGCGAGGTAGCGCTGGGAGGGGCTGAAGGGGCAGACGTCGTAGTAGGTGTGGACGTACGGGGCGTCCCGAGGTGTCACCCGCGTCACGGGGACCTCGAAGGCGCCGGGGCGGAAGGGGTCGAAGTCGAAGCGGGACTCCCCCGCCGGGCCGCCCTTCTCCGACTGACGGGTCAGGGGGTCCAGGTCCCGGCCAGCCCGGAGTACTCCCGAGCCTGGCCGGCGATGTCGACGCCCACCTCCGCGGACCAGGCGTCGAGGATCTCCCGGAACACCGGGCCGGGGCGGCCGTCGCCGATGGGGCGGAAGTCGAAGCGCGTCACCGGCACCATGCAGATGGAGGTGCTCGTGAACCATGCCTCTTCGGCGCCGCGCACATCGTAGGGCTCCAGGTCGGCCTCGATCACGGGACGGCCGAGCTTCTCCGCCAGCTCCATGCAGGCGGCCCGGGAGACGCCGCGCAGGATGTCGTGGGGATGGGGCGTCAGGATCTGCCCTTCCTTCACCATGAAGAAGTTGTTGCCCGTGCCTTCGGTGACGAAGCCGCGCTCGTCGGTGAGCAGGGCCATGGCCCCCTCCTCCATGCGGCTCACCTGCAGGTCGGCGCGCTTGTAGAAGATGCGGCTGCGGCTCTTCACCTTCGGGTCGATGTAGCGCGCCGGCACCGACTGCTGCTGGGGGACGATGAAGTGGGCCCCCGACTCGTACTTGTCGGCCATGCCGCCGATGTGGCGCACCAGGGGGATGACGTTGATCGTCACGATGGGACTCTCCCCCTCGGGCACCAGCTCGGCATAGAGCCCCAGGGCCCCGCGCGTGACGTCGTGCATGATCTGGTAGTCGTAGTCGCCGAGGGCCTCGCGGTTGCGCTCGATGGTGGCGTACGTGGCCTCCTCCATCTCGTCGATGGTCATCTCCAGGTCGATCTCGGCGTAGTCGATGGAGGCGTAGAGGCGATCGAGGTGGTCGCGCAGGCGGTAGGGCTTCTGCCCGAAGGAACGCGTCATCTCGAAGACCATGTCGCCGTACATCAGGGCCGAGTCGAAGATGGAGATGCGGGCTTCGCTCTCGGGGATGAACTCCCCGTTGAAGTAGACCCGGCGGCTCGACATGAACATCCTCCCCTTTGCGTGGATCTCCCGGCGGGCGCCGGGAAGGGGACCCGCGTCAGCCGCGGATCCCTCTCATGAGGGTTTCCTGCACCAGCAGCTCGTGCTCGTACGGCCGATCCGGCTCCTGGTCGCCGGCGATCGTCGCCAGGAAGGCGGCCAGCTCCGCGTCGTAGCAGCTCTGGCGGTCGCGGCCCTCGACCTCGAGGAGCTGCTCGCCCTTGCGGTAACCGCCGCGGTCCTCGTCGAGGCAGAGCCGCACGGTGTGGGCGGGCTCGAAAGGCTCCACGATGATGGCGCTGCCTTTGGTGCCGTAGACCTCGAAGCGGCGCGCCATGGGCGCCGTCTCCATGGCGGCGATGTCGACGATCGCCATGGCCCGGTCGAACTCGTAGACCCCGAGGGTGTTGTCGCTGAAGGCGGGAACCTGCCCCGTGTCGTTGCGCAGGAAGGCGGTGACCCGCGTGGGCCGGCCCAGCATCCACACGATCAGGTCGAGCATGTGGCCGGCGAGGTCGTAGTGAACGCCGCCGGCGTGGGCCTCGGCGATGCGCGCACGGGCCTCGGCGGGGACACTGGTCGACATGTGGGCGCGCACGGCGAAGACGTCGCCGAGAAACCCCGAACGCGCCCATTCCATCACCTGGGCGAAGACCGGGTTGTAGCGCAGCATGTAGCCCATCTGCACGAGCAGGCCCTGCTCGCGGGCGCGGGCGAGGACGCGCTCCCACTGCCCGTAGTCGTCTCCTGCGGGCTTGTCGTACCACACATGCTTGCCCGCGGCGACGACCTGCTCGGTCTGGTCGAGACTCTGCGAGTTGCGCCCCTCCGAGGCGACGGCGGCGATGCTGTCGTCGCCGAGCATTTCCTCGGCGGTTTCGTACCAATGCAGGCCCTCGTACACGGCATCGTCAGCGGCCCGGCGGCGCTCCTCGGCGTCGGGCTCGCAGATGCCGGCCACCTCGACGCCCCGGTTGCTCCTCATGGAGCGCATCTTGCCCGCGGCGTGGCCGTGGCCGGTGCCGATCTGGGCCATGCGCACTTTGTTCATCGATCTGATCTCCCTTGCGGTCCTGAAGCGGGCAAGAGTATCCCGGGGCGGGCGGGCGTGCAAGGGCCGGCTTTGCCTGGCTCCCGGGGACCGGGTTGACTATGTGTCTCGGCGGCCCATTATAGGACCACCGGAACTCGGAGACCTTACGACAACCCGGCCTTGTGAGATGAGCGAGACTCCCGAGCAACGCGCCCGCCGCGACATCGACGCGAACCTGGAGGCGGCTGGGTGGCTGGTCCAGGACAAGGATGAGGTCGATCTCTCCTCGGGCCTCGGCGTCGCCGTGCGCGAGTTCCCCATGAAGCGCGGCTTCGGCACCGCCGACTACCTGCTCTACGTCGACCGCACGATCGCCGGCGCCATCGAAGCCAAGGCGGAGGGAACCCTGACCGGCGTGGAGGCGCAGTCGGCGAAGTATGCCGAGGGCGTCGCCGACGATCTCAACGCCTATCGCATCCCCCTGCCCTTCCTGTTCGAGGCCAACGGCTCCGTAGCCTACTTCACCAACGGGCTCGACCCGGTGCCGAGGAGCCGCCCGGTCTTCAACTTCCCGAGGCCCCAGACGCTTCGGGCATGGATGGACCAGCCCTCGTCCCTGCGCGCTCGGCTGAGAGAGCTGCCGCCCCTGGACGAATCCCGCCTGTGGTCGGTCCAGGCCCGCGCCATCCGCAACCTCGAACAGTCCTTTGCCAAGGCCGATCCTCGTGCGTTGATCCAGATGGCGACGGGGTCAGGCAAGACCTTCGCCGCCGTCAACGTCGTCTATCGCCTGCTCAAGCACGGTGGGGCCCGGCGCATCCTTTTCCTGGTGGACCGCACCAATCTCGGCAAGCAGGCCGAGGACGAGTTCGCCAACTTCACACCGCCGGACGACGCCCGGAAGTTCCCGGAGCTCTATACCGTCCACCGCCTCACGGCCAACTCGATCAACCCCGCGGCCAACGTGGTCATCACCACCATCCAGCGGCTCTATTCGATGCTGCGAGGCGAACCCGACTACGACCCCGGCAACGAGGAAGGCTCGGGCTTCGAGTCCGCGGGGCGATGGCGCGGAGACCCACCCGAGGTGTCCTACAACGCCACCGTACCGCCGGAATTCTACGATTTCGTCATCGTCGACGAGTGCCACCGCTCCATCTACGACCTCTGGAGCCAAGTGCTCCTCTACTTCGACTCCTTCCTCATCGGCCTGACCGCCACGCCCGCCGGGCGCACCATCGGCTTCTTCAACCAGAACCTCGTCATGCAGTACGGCCACGACGAGGCGGTGGTGGACGGCGTCAACGTCGACTTCGACGTGTACCGCATCCAGACGGCGGTCACCGAGCAGGGCGCGACCATCGTGGCCGACGACACCGGCGTCTACGTGGACATGCGCAACAGGCTGACACGCAGAGAACGGCTGCAGCTGCTCAACCAGGATCTCACCTATACGGCCAACCAGCTAGACCGCGACGTGGTCTCGGAAAGCCAGATCCGCACCGTGCTGCGGGAGTTTCGCGACAAGGTGCTGCCCGAGGCCTTCCCGGACCGGGACGAAGTGCCAAAGACCCTGATCTTCGCCAAGGACGATTCCCACGCCGACGACATCGTCCGCATCGCCCGCGAGGAGTTCGGCGAGGGCAACGACTTCTGTCAGAAGATCACCTACCGGACCGGCTTCACCCGGGTCACGAAGCCGGTGACCGACGAGGATGGAACCGAGAGGGAGGTGACGGAATGGGTGAAGACCGCCTCTCTCACCCCGGACGAGATCCTGGCCAACTTCCGCAACAGCTTCTTCCCGCGCATCGCCGTCACCGTGGACATGATCTCCACAGGCACCGACGTGCGGCCCATCGAGTGCGTGTTCTTCATGCGCAACGTGAGGTCGGCCGGCTTCTTCGAGCAGATGAAGGGCCGCGGCGTCCGCGTCATCTCGCCGGACAAGCTGCGCGCAGTCACCCCCAGCGCCAATGGCAAGGACCGCTTCATCGTCGTCGACGCGGTGGGCGTGTGCGAGGAGGACAAGACCGATTCCCGGACCCTGAACCGCCAGCCGTCGAGAACCCTCGAACAGGTGCTCAGCTACATCGCACGGGGCGGCATCGATCCCGAGGCCCTGACCACCCTCGCCGGCCGGCTCGGCCGCCTGCAGCGGGAGTTCACCCCGCCCCAACTCGCCGAACTGAAGGACATGGCGGACGGCAAGTCCTTCCCCGATCTCGCCCGCGATCTGCTCAACGCCTGTGATCCCGACGCCCAGCTCAAGGCCGCCCAAGAGCAGTTCGCGACAAGAAGCCCCACCGAGGAGGAGATCGAGCAGGCCGGCAAGCAGCTCGCCCGGGAGGCGGTGACGCCCTTCCTCAACGCCGCCTTCCGCCGCCGCATCCTTGAGATCCGCCAGCAGAACGAGCAGACCATCGACCGCCACACCATCGACGATGTGCTCTACTCCGGCTTCGACGCCGCCGCCGTCGAGAAGGCGCGGGCCAAGGTGCAGGACTTCCGCGCCTGGATCGAGGACCACAAGGACGAACTCATGGCTCTCCAAGTGCTATACGCCGGGACCCGTCCGCTCAGGCTGTCCCTCAGGGACCTGCGCGAGTTGAGAGATGCCCTGAGCCGGCCGCCCATTTCCGCCAGTCCGGTCCAGTTGTGGCGCGCCTTCGAGGCGGTAGAGGCGGACAAGGTCGAGGGGCAAGGCGGATTCCAACTGGCGGATCTCGTCAACCTCGTGCGTCACGCCCTGGTCCCGAGCCGGACACTGGCCCCGTATCGGGAGGAGTTGGACCAGCGCTACCAGGCGTGGCTGCGGGAACGGGACGCCGACAACGCCTTCACCCCCGAGCAGCGGCAGTGGCTCGACCGCATGGCCGAGCACATCGCCACGAGCCTGGCCATCGAGCGGGAAGACTTCGAGACAGGATGGTTCGGACAGCAGGGCAGCCTCGGGCGGGCGCACGCGCTGTTCGGCGAGGAACTGAAACCGCTGATGACGGAGTTGAACGAGAGGCTGGCGGCGTGAGCCTGCTACCCGTATAATCCTTCCGCGCAAAAGGAAGATATATGGTCACGGCGAAAGAACTGACGGATTCCTGGTCGGCGAACGAAGCGGCCTGCGTCACCGGCGTCCCCCTGAAGCAGGTGCACCGCATCATCGACACCGGTCTATTGGCTGACGCGGTCGAGATCCGCAACGGTGCGCGCTTTGTCCTCGGCGCCGGCCTCGTCGGCCTGAAGCTGGCCCATCAGATGGGTCCCGTCCTGACCCGCGAAGGGCGGCGGCGGCTGATCCGGCACCTCATCGACAAGCCGGCTGCCGAGGCCGTGCGCGACGAAGCCCTTTCCATCGACGTGCGGCCCATGGCGGAGGAGGTGCGCCGTGGTATCGCCAAGCTGGCACGGGCGAAGCAGATGGCCGAGGTCGACGACCGGGTCCTTGGCGGCACGCCCTGCTTCAAGGGGACGCGCATCCCGATTCACGATATCGCCGCGATGCTCACCAACGGCGACACCGTGGCTGAACTCCAGGCCGCCTACCCAAGGTTGACCGAGGCGCAGATCACGGCCGCGCCCCTGTATGCCCAAGCCTATCCGCGCCGCGGCCGTCGTCCGCAGGCACTCCCGTGGAGAGGGAAGCGCCCTGTCTCCTCGTCGGTGATCGGCTTCGACGATTGATGACGGAACTTAGCGAAAGGAGGGACCGCGTGAGCGAGGGTCCGGGACTTCCGGCGGGATGGTCGGCTACTCCCCTTGGTGAAGTCGCAACTATCAATCCTCCGTTTGACCGGAGCACCATCGACGATGATACAGAGGTGTGTTTTGTCCCCATGCGTGCGGTGGCAGCCGAAGGTGCCGGTTTGGTCTCCCCAGAGACACGCCAGTACCGCGATGTGAGAAAGGGCTACACCGCGTTCTTGTCCGGCGATGTAATCATGGCGAAGATCACACCGTGCGCGGAGAACGGCAAGACGACCGTTGTGCCTGACGTCCCCGGCGAGGTGTGTTTCGGCTCAACGGAGTTCCATACGATCCGACCGGAACGGGGCGTGCAGGCGGAGTGGATAGAGCAGTTTCTCTTGCAGCACGAGACCCGTCGGAACGCCCAGCGGGCAATGACAGGTGGTGTAGGACAAATGCGAGTGCCCGCGGCATTTCTCAAGACTGCCACAATTCCGCTCGCACCGACGGCCGAGCAATCCCGCATCGGCGAAGCACTCGACGAACTGTTCTCCGATCTGCACGCCGGCGTCACGGCGCTGCAACGGGCACGGGAGAAGCTGAGTCTCTATCGCGCCGCGGTGCTGAAGGCCGCGGTGGAAGGATCGCTCACCGCCGAGTGGCGACAGCGGAATCCACCGATCGAATCGGGCGGCGAACTCCTGAAGCGAATCCTCGTGGAACGCCGGCGGCGCTGGGAGAAGGATCAGATCCGCAAGTTTCACGAGAAGGGGAAGACGCCGCCGAGGAACTGGAAGGCTAGGTACAAGGAACCGGTCGCGCCCGATGTTGCAGAGTTGCCGGCGCTGCCCCCGGGGTGGTGCTGGGCGAGTTTCGATCAGATTGGTAGTGTACAAGGAGGCATTCAGAAGACGCCTGCTCGTGCACCCAGAGAGACCCATTACCCCTATCTTCGGGTCGCGAACGTCCATCGAGGTTCATTGGACCTCTCCAATCTACATCGCTTCGAGATGACGACGGAGGAGCTTGGTAGACTGCGACTGGAGCCGGGAGACATCCTTGTCGTGGAGGGAAATGGAAGCCGCACCGAGATTGGCAGGTGTGCGATTTGGTCCGGCGAGGTCGCAGACTGCGTTCATCAGAATCACATCATCCGGGTTCGTCCATTCGACGGATCTCTTCCAAGGTATCTTGACATCTTTCTGAATTCGCCTACGGGGCAGCTAGCGATTCAGAATGTGGCAAGTTCTACAAGTGGCCTTTACACGCTCAGCATTACCAAGATCAAGAGACTGCCACTCCCACTCCCCTCGATGACCGAACAGGAGGTCGTCGTTGAAGCTGTCGAAGACCAGCTCTCCACCATCGAGCACCTCGAAGCCGACATCGAGACCAAGCTGGAGAGCGCCCAAGCCCTCCGCCAAGCCATTCTGAAGCACGCCTTCAGCGGCAAGCTGGTGCCCCAGGATCCAAACGATCAACCCGCCTCCGAGATCTTGGAGCGAATCGCCGCGGAGCGGGAAGCACACGAGGAAAAAGCCGCCTCGGCAAAGCGACCGGCAGGGGCCGCCGGCAAGGCGCGCCGGCGCCGGCGCTCCCGGACTCCGCAACGGCGTGGCGGCATCGACTTCGACAAGCTGGAGACCGAGCGCCGTCCTCTCGGAATCAAGGGAGACGAAGAGAGGTGGCCCAAGGAATTCGACGATCCGACGTTCAGCCGCCAAGTGCTGGGACTCGAGGAAGAGGAATAGGCAGCCGACCAGCACCGACATCACACTCAGGAACATCGCTTCCATGGAACTATCCTTGCAGGAGGCCGAGACCCGTCTCGCGGAGTTGGTCGCCGCAGCCCAAAAGGGCGAACGTGTGGTCATTACGAAGGACGGTGAGCCCGCCGTTCAACTCGTGCGCTGTGAAAAAGAGCAGCGGCGCGGTTTCGACTGGGACCGGCTGAACGAGATCCGTCGCCGACTCGGGATCAAGGACGCCCCCACGGAAGAAGCAGAGGCGATGATAGCCGCCTTTCACGACTCCGCCCTCAGCCGCCGCGTGCTGGGACTTGAGGACGAGGAATAGGCTGACGGCCATGCAACATTGTCCGGGAGCGCCACGCAGAGTACAAACCGAAGCACGGTATGATGAGGACCCACCACGGGCGGCGTGCCTCAGACGTGGCGGCAAACGGTAGATCGATGCGGCGCCTGGATTCAACGAGGAATGAAGGCCACCTGTGAACCCTTCCCACGGACAAGGCAAAGGCAAGTGCTTCAACGTACTTATGTAGACTTGCCGTGCCCTGTTTGCAGTTACACCATGTCTGTTCAGATCAGATCAATCTGCCTTGAGGAATTAGTGTTCTGTCCCTGCTGTAAGGTGCAGGTAGATTTGATAGACGAGAGTGGCGGGATACAGCGAGCCTGTGACAATCTGTCATCGTCCCTATCGGGAATAGGCCAACCTCTGACGCTTGAATTGTAGAGGATTCTCTGTGCTCTACCTTCGTAATCTTCGAGTGAAGTTGCAGGAGAAAAGTAATCGGGTTCGCCGGACCGCATACCAGTCCTATAGGGTGGAACTCCGTTTCTTTCTGGAATTCCTCCAGTCGAATCCCTACACGAAGTCTCTGTTGGAGACTTTGCCTGAGATCAACTATAACGACCTCTGTAAGAACCTTCCGGAGCAAGGCATAGGCGGTGGGTACTTTGAGTTCACCCAGTCAGAAGCGGAGAGGGCGAAGTTCTTCTATTTGATCCTATCTGACTGCATTGAAGACTCAGATCGTCCAATCAGATGGGCTCACCGGTTCAGTAACGAACAGCAGTTTGACGCCATGCTTCAGGACTTTAATGAAGCGGTTCTTGATCCTCTCGTGAGCTATTTGCACGAGAGGATTGAAGATTCTGGCAACCTGCTGTATGTGCTTGAGCGGTTCAAGATGAAGGTGGAGTGGTTTCGAGCACAGGAGTATTACGAACTCTACGAGGCTGGTGGAGAAGCCGCCATGAACCGTGCTCTTCGGGAATCTCTCTTTGATGGCGGTGTTGAGTATCCTTTCTCTGAGCCTGTTTCCCCATCAGGGAAGACAGATGTTCTATCCCTGCTTGATTCAGAAGATCCCTTGGTTCTTGAGGTCAAAGTCTTCGATGGTCAGAGTAGGCGTGTGAGCGGTGTGTCTCAGGGGTTTCATCAATTGACGCGGTACGCTCATGACTTTAATCAGAGTGTGGGATACCTGGTTGTGTTCAACTGTTCGGATGTGCCATTGATTCTCCCGTCAGATCAGCCGTCGGACCAACTTGAATTCCCTCCTCGTATCTTGCATGAGGGTAATACTTACTTCCTCTTGCCTATTGATATAGGGCCAAATCGACCTAGTGCGAGTAAAGAGAAGCCTGGAGATCGACAGGTAGTTACCCGCGAGATGCTCTTCGCTGCCAAAGAGGAGGAGGCTCTATGAAGGTCGACGACTGTTCAGAAGGCCCGGCTGCACCTGCATCACACATTCAGGAGCATGGACCATGGAACTGTCCCTGCATGAGGCGGAGACCCGCCTCGCCGAGTTAGTGACCGCCGCCGAAAACGGCGAACGGGTGGTGATTACGAAGGGCGGGGAGCCGGCCGTTCAACTCGTGCGCTGTCAACGAACGCAGCGCCGCGGTATTGACTGGGACCGGCTGAACGACATCCGTCGCGAACTCGGGATCAAGGACGCCTCTCCGGAAGAGGTGGCCGCCTGGAAGGCGGACTTCGAAGACGCGGCCTTCAGCCGTCGAGTGCTCGGTCTCGACGGTGAGGAAACGGCATAGGGACGCATGGACGCATCCCAGATCGGCCAGCGAGCCTGGAACTACGCCGGCGTCCTGCGGGACGACGGGCTCTCCTGCTTCGAGTACGTCGAGCAGCTGACCCTGCTGCTCTTCCTCAAGATGGCGGACCAGCTCACCGAGCCCCCCCACGACCGCTCAGCCCTCGTGCCCCCGGAGGTCGGCTGGAAAGCGCTGCTGCCGCTCGACGGCGCGGCCTTGGAGGACCAGTATCGCAAGAGCCTGGAGATGCTGGGAGCCGAGGACGGAATGCTCGGAGTCATCTTCCGGGGGGCCCGCTGCGAGATCCGCAACCCGGCACGGCTCAAGCAGCTCATCGCGAACCTGATCGATCAGGTGGACTGGCTGTCCCTGCCCGTGGACGTGAAGGGCACGATCTACGAGGAGCTGCTCTCCCGCTCGGCGCAGGAGTCCTCGCGCGGCGCCGGCCAGTACTTCACCCCGCGCCCAGTCATCCAGGCCATGTGCGAGGTCATGCAGCCGACCCCCGAGGACCGCATCTGCGATCCGGCCTCGGGCACGGGCGGCTTCCTGTGCAACGCCTATCAGTACGTCCTGGACCGGCACGGAAGCGGACTCGACCGCGACGAGAAGCGGGCGCTCCAGACTGATCTTGTCGAGGGCATGGAGATCTCGCCCAAGGTCGGTCGCATGTGCGCGATGAACCTCTACCTGCACGGCATCGGCGGCGAGAAGGTGGTCGTGCATACCGGCCACGACAGTCTCTTGGCGCCGTGGGGAAGCGAGTACTCGATGGTCCTCGCCAATCCGCCCTTCGGCAAGAAGCAGAGCCTGCTCTTCGTCAACGAGGAAGGAGACACGGAGAAGGAGGACTCGGTCGTCGTGCGCGAGGACTTCTGGACCTCCACCAGCAACAAGCAGCTCAACTTCGTGCAGCACATCTACAGCCTGCTGAAGATCGACGGCCGCGGCGCCGTGGTGCTCCCGGACAATGTGCTCTTCGAGGGCGGCGCGGGGGAGAGGGTGCGCCGCAACCTGCTGGAGAAGTGCCGCGTCCACACCTTGCTGCGCCTGCCCACCGGCATCTGGTACTCCCCCGGCGTCAAGGCCAACGTGGTCTTCTTCGACAAGAAGGAGGGCCGGGCCGAGGCCTGGACCGACCGCCTGTGGGTCTACGACCTGCGCACCAACCTGCACTTCACGCTGAAGCAGAAACCGATCCAGCGGCAGGACTTCGATAACTTCGTCGAGTGCTACAAGCCAGGGGCGCTGCACGAGCGGGCGGAGACCTGGAGCGAAGACAACCCGGACGGCCGCTGGCGCTACTATGACTACGGGGACCTGCTGAAGCGGGACAAGCTGAGCCTCGACCTGTTCTGGATCAAGGACGAGAGCCTGACCGACACCGACTCGCTGCCGGCGCCCGACGTCATCGCCGCGGAGATCGCCGACGACCTCGAGGCGGCCCTGGAGCAGTTCACCCGGATCTCGGAGCGGTTGGGCGAGATCGAGACGGACACGGGGCGAGGGTAGAGGCCGGGCCGGGCACACTTCCGGCCTTGGGCATCACCAGCAACTGGCAGGCACGGCTGGAGGCTGCTACCGAAGTCTTAGAGAGTTCAAGTAGTTTCGTAAACGGAAAGGGAGGGCTTACCCCAATGGGTTTGATTGAGAAACTCCTGCGGCTCTTCAAGCAGCAGGACGCAAAGGAGAAGCAGGGAGACGCACAGGAATTGACGGAAGCAGGGGATTTGACCGAAGAGGTTCTGGAGCTTCTCAAGCAGTGGGACGCCGAGGGAAAGCCCTTTCCTCACAAGACGAAGATAGCAGCGGATACCGGGCATACCGTAGAGGCTGTAGAAGAAGCCGTAAGGGAAATATCCCGAAGTCGGCTACTGCGGAGTCCTCAGAGAACGGACCAATTCTCCGTTAGGGAATGGGCTGATATGGGGATAAGCGAATGACCATCTCTTTCGCCCCTGTGGGGCTGTCTGGCAATCCGTGAGGCCCGGCAGCGCTGGCGCAGTTCACGCGGGTCGCGGAGCGGCTGGGCGAGACCGCCTCCGCACCGTGACCGGCGCCGTTCTCGGCACACACCACAACCCACAATGAGGAGGTGCACCATGCCCGCTCGTATCACCAGTCCCCGGCAGGCCCTGCACGCAAGGCCCTTGTTGCGGCTGCCGCTGATCGGAGTCTCCATGGCTCTGATGGCTTGCGGCGAAGACGCAGACCCGGTCTCCCCGAGTCCCGGTCCGGCCGTCGCCGTCGCCGCCATGGAGCCGGCCAACGACAGCGGCATGACCGGAAGGGTGACCTTCACCCAGAGGGGCGATGCCATCGAGTTCCTCATCGAGGTGGAGAACGTCGCTCCGGGCGAACACGCCGTTCACATCCACGAGAAAGGGGATTGCAGCGCCGCGGACGGGACCTCGGCCGGCGGCCACTGGAACCCAACCGACGTCGCCCACGGGAAGTGGGGGGAAGGCGAGTTCCATCTCGGGGACATCGGCAATATGACCGTCGGCGACGATGGCAAGGGCGCCCTTGGACTGACGACGGACCTCTGGGAGCTGGACACGGGGTCCGACCGGGATGTCCTGGGCAAGGCCATGATCGTCCATGAGGGAGCCGACGATTTCACCTCGCAGCCTTCGGGCGCCGCGGGGCCGCGAATCGGCTGCGGTGTGATCGCGCTGCACACCGGCGGCAGTTGATCTCTGGCTCTTCCGGGAATCGGCCGCGGGAGCCCGTCAGCCCGTTGCAGGTGCTGCCGGCAGGCCGCCGAGGGCGCGGTCCCTGATCGGCAGGTGGACCACCGCGGCCGCAACCCCCAGCACCACAGCCCCGACCCAGACGGCGTCGTACGACCCGGTGGCGTCGTAGATGCGGCCCCCGAGCCAGACCCCGAGGAAGCCGCCGACCTGGTGGCTGAAGAAGACGATGCCGTAGAGGGAGGAGAGCCTGGCCGGGCCGAAGATCTGGGCCACCATGCCGCTGGTGAGGGGCACCGTCGCCAGCCACAGGAAGCCGATGGCGCAGGCGAAGACCAGGGCGGTGGCGGTGGTGACGGGCACGACCAGGAAGCCGCTGATGACGACGGCCCGGGCGAGGTAGAGGAAGCTGAGGAGGTACTTCTTGCGGTAGCGGTCGCCGAGGCGGCCGAAGAGCCACGATCCCCCCATGTTGAACAGCCCCACGAGGGCGAGGGCCGTGGCCGCGACCATCTCGGGGAGCCCGTGGTCGCCGAGGTAGGGCGGCAGGTGTGTGGCGATGAAGGCGACGTGGAAGCCGCAGACGAAGAAGCCGGCGTTGAGGAACAGGTAACCCGAATGCCGGCCGGCGCGGGACAACTGGCGGGAGAAGCTGTCCTCGAGGTCGGAGGCGTGGGTACCCTCGGTGGCCTGCGATGCTCGCGGGAACCCGAGGGCGAAGGGGGCGATGACGGCGACCACGGCGGCGCCGTAGAGCAGGGTCGCCTGCCAGGATACGGTCTGGATCAGCCACTGGACCAGCGGCACGACAGCGAAGGTGCCGAAGGAGCCGGCGGCGGTGACGATGCCGAAGGACGAGGCCCTCTTCTCCGCGGGCACGACGCGGGCCACGGCGCCGAGAAGGACGACGTACGAGGTGGCGCTGAGAGCCAGGCCGACCAGGGCCCCGAGGGAGAGGAAGGTGAGCCAGGGAGCGCTGGCGACGGCGAGGAGGGCGAAGCCGGCGGCGTACAGGAGGGCTCCCCCGGCCACCACCCGGCGCGGGCCGATGCGGTCGGCGAGGATCCCGGCGATGGGCAGCCCGAAGAGGATGTTCTGCAGGGCCATGGCGAGGCTGAAGGTCTCGCGGCCCGTGGACAGCGCTTCCGTCACCGGCTGCAGGAACAGGCCGAAGGACTGTCGCGCGCCCATGGAGACGGCGACGATGACCGCGCTGACCAGGATGACGAGGGTGGACTGCTTCAAGACGGAGGCGTGGGGGCCGGCCGGAGCTCAGGCGCGGCGGCTCCGATGGACAACGGGGAATCGGTGGCTGGCCCCGGTCAGGGGTTGGCTCTAGCTGCCGCCAAGCCGGGTGCCGAGCCCGAGGACGAGGGAGAAGACGTCAGCTTCGGCATCGAGCCATCGTCGATATTGCCCTTCCATTCGCAGCAGGAGGGCAGGCCCGATGCGCCATTGGTAACCAACCCGGCGCTGTAATCGGTCTCGGACGCATCATTCCTGGAGACACGGTCATCCCAGTCATACCAACTCAGGGAGCCTTGCCCCAACAGGTAGATGCCGGGCATTGAGCTGCCTCCCGGAAAGAAGGCGGCCCGGCCTCCCAGCCAGAGTTCATTGAACGTTGCGTCGAAACTCTCTCCTACATACTCAAAGTCCGACGAAGTCCTCCGAAAAGCGAACTCCGGACCAATAGCCAATCGCTCACCTGCAAGCCAGGAAACATGCAGCGAGGGCAGAGACCGGCCAGGCCCTGCACTCTCCCCCCCCGGCAACTCAATCAAAGTCCCACCCCCCGTATCGTCTGCGCCACGGCTGACCACCCCGAACAGCATCCCCACTTCCGTTCGAAGGCTTCCCTCCTTGGCCTGGAGGGCCGTGGCCTGCGAGACCAGCATGAGAGCCAACAGACAGGCCAGCATCGGACGAAGCTGCATGATTCCTTCTCCTCTCATCCCGCGCTCATCGAGCGGTGCCCGAGCCGCGCTCCTGCAGCAGTCCTCGTCACCGCCGGGCGCAGGAACACCCACCCCCGGGTGAAGTCCTCAGGCCGCTTCCGGCAGGTTCTCCGGCATGTTCTCGAGCCGCGTCAGCCAGTAGTGGGCGTCGAAGTTGTCGTCGCCCGTGAGGAAGCGCCACAGCTTGATCCGGTTGACGATCTCCAGGCGCCCGTCGGCGGCCTCGAACCAGGGCTCCTGCTGGTTGAGGATCGTGGCGACGCCCTGCTGGTGGCTCGACCCGCCGTAGATGATCTCGGGGCTGCCGCCCTCCTCCAGGTCGTCGGTGTTCCACAGGCGCAGCTGCCGCACCGCGGGATTGAGGCGGATCTTGAACATGTAGCGGACGCGGTCGGTCTCGTTCCGGCGGCCGCAGTGCCAGATGCCGTGGTGGACCACCGCCAGGGTGCCGGCCTTGCAGACCATGGGCAGCTGGCCGAGGAAGTTCTGGTAGCGGCCCACGTCGAGCTCGTTGACGCGGCGGAAGTGGCTCCCCGGCAGGAGCATGGTGCCGCCCATCTCCAGGGGCACGTCGTGGGGGAAGTACATGAGCTGGATGTCGAAGTGCATGCGCGTGTCGATGATCGAGTCGCCGTGCAGCCCCTGGGCGTGGCCCTCGTTGGGCTGGCGCACGTGGACGGCCTGGTGATCGAAGAGCGGGTCGGCGCCGACCAGGCTCCGGATGATGCCGTGGACCTCCGGCATCCGGAGCATGCGCCCGATGGGGGCCGGGTGGGGATAGCACTTCGAGAAGGGCGTGCCCGCGGGCTGGCTGGCGATGCCGTCGCCGTCGATCTCGGCGATGACGGCGCGGTTGATTTCCTCCGGCACGATCTCGTCGAACCGCAGGACGCCGCGGGCCACGAACTCGGCCATCTGTCTCGAGTCGAGCAGGTGTTGCTTGTCCACCATCAGTCGATCTCCTCCAGCTTTTCGAAGATGAACTCGTTCTTCTGGAACGAGGTGGTGTACTCGGTGCCCGGGTAGGGCGGGTTCAGCTGCGGGAACTGGATCACCCGCCAGCCGTCGAGCAGGGCGTCGAGGCCGGTGGCGTACGGGGGCTCGGTGCTGTCGCCGGTGGTGTGGTGCTCCCGGCCGGTGCCGTCGTAGAAGGTCCAGCCCTTGACCGGGCTGTCGAGGGCGGAGTAGGACAGGTAGAGGATCATCACTTTCTGTCGGCGCTGCGGCATCTCCTGGATCCGTCCTTGGCAAGGGGTCCCTGGCGTCTCCTGATGATAGGGACTCCCCGGCGCCGGCGTCAGGCCTGGCCCGCGAGGCTCCCCTCTTCACGCAAAAAGGCCGCCGGGGCCCGAGGCCCGGCGGCCTGTATTCCGCGGCGGCCCGCGCTCAGGCGCCCGCCGTCTCTAACCCTTGAGACGGTTGATCGCCCTCTGGCAGAGGATGGTGACGGCGCCGCTGAACAGGGCGAGGCTCACCTGGTCGAGGATGGCATCCAGGTAATCGCCGACGGCGGGGATGTTGCTCAGCACGCTCATGCCCGCCGCCCCTCCGACGGCGAGGGTGACAACCAGGTAGGCGGTGGCGTCCTCCGCGTCGACCGCCATGGCCCCGTACACCAGGCCCAGGATGACCAGGATGAGCGGCATGAAGTCGCCCACCGAGTCGGCAGCCAAGCCTTGCACGATGGCTGCCAGTGTGATCAGGCCTACCAGGATTCGAGTTGCCATTTCTTCCTCCCTGAGAAATCGGCGTCACGCCCTGGGCTTCACCTCCCGTGACGATCACCGGCGGCGGAACCGCCGGACGTGTACACCAGTGGCAAAGAATCGTCTCGAAGAATCGGTTTTGCTTGACTTGGCACCGTCGAATTGCGGACCTCGGCGCCGGACAGGCCGGCGCCGGGTGGGAGACACCAACTGTCGAGGATCCCCGGGGAACTGGGGCCGCCGATATGATGGTACCTCAGAGGCCGAATCACAAGGAAATTCGGGCGGGGGCGCTGCTCACCCGGGCACCTCCTCCAGCCGGAAGCGGTAGCCCCTCACGTAGCAGTTGCGGCCGCGGTCCGGCTGCAGCCAGGCCAGGGACGGGAAGCCCACGGGCATGCCGTTGCCGAAGTAGTCGACGACGAAGCACTCGCCGTCGGGGAAGACCACCGGTACCGGCTTGCCCCAGTCGCCGGCGTCGACACAGTGCTCCAGCTCCAGGAGGCGGTCCTCCTGCCAGGCGTCGGGGAGACCGTCCCGGTCGTGGCGCCAGCGGTAGCGGTGGTCGGGCAGCCAGCGGTTGCCGGTGATGTCGAGGCTCACCGAGCGCCACTGGCTGCGGCCGGCGTTGGAGGGTTGGACGTACCGGGGCAGCCGCACCCGCATCGGGTAGAGCTCCGGGCGCGGAAGCTCCCGGTGGTCGAACTTGCAGCCGAAGGCGTTGCACGGCGCGTGGCTCACCGGCGCCAGGTCGATGGCGGGACAGGCGAGGACCTGGCGGCCGTCCACCCATACGCGAAGCACCCCCCGCTCCAGCTCCAGGCGGTAGCGGTGCCACTGGTCGCCGGTCACCGCCACGCGGCTGTGCCCGGGGATGTGCTCCAGGTCGATGTGGTCCGGGAAGATGCGCAGCCATCCGGCGCCCCTCAGGCCGAGGCTGCAGGCCTGCCCGGCGTTGGCCAGGCAGCGGACCTCGGCCTCTAGGACCACCGTCGCGGCCGGATCGTCGGCCGGCATCAGGAAGAACTGGGCGAAGGCGCCGGGGTCGTCGTCGGTCCGCAGCAGCAGGCCCTCGTCGGCCAGCCGCACCGGCGAGGCCCCGGCCGCCGGATAGCGGCAAGACGACACCCGGTACCCCGGCAGGTCTCCAAGATCGCCGCGCCACACGACGCTGTTGGCGCGGCCGCCGACGTTGCGGTAGGCCAGCAGGTGGGTCCCGTCGCCGAGGTCGAAAGCCGCCGGCCAGTGGCCGATGAAGGGGGTCGGCCGCGGCCGGCTCCAGGTGCGGCCGCCGTCCTCGGAGTCGGCTGCGAACATGGGGAAGTTGGCGTAGTGGTTCTCGCGCATGAGGATCGCCAGGCGGCCGGCGGCGGTCTCGGCCAGGCAGACCTCGCCCAGCTGCAGGGGGCAGTCCTCCGGCACCACGGGATCTCCGAAGGGCTCCCACGTGAGCCCGCGGTCCAGGGAGCGCAGCACCCGGTTGAGGCCGGTGTAGACCAGCAGCTCGCCGCTGCGGGCCTCCAGAATGGCGCCGTCCTGGCGGAACTCCAGGCCGGGGGCCATGGTCCGCTCCGGGGACCAGGTCCGGCCGGCGTCGTCGCTGATGCGCAGCAGGGGGGTGGTGGGACGGCGCTCCGGCCAGCCCTCGGAGAAGTAGTGCATGAGCACGCGGCCATCGCCCAGGGCGGTCAGGTAGAGGCCGCCGGTGGCGACGAAGGGCAGGCCGCGGTCGAAGTCGCCCTCGGCCAGGGTCTCCGGCGGCGTCCAGGTGCGGCCGCGGTCGCCGCTGGTCACGGCCACGACCCGCTGCCAGCGCGAGGCGCCGTGGCCGTAGGCCTGCTTGACGCCCAGCACGAGGCGGCCTCCGGGGGTCAGGCAGAGGCCGGCGAAGCCCTGCCACATGGCCGGGTCGCGGGCCACGAAGACGGTCTGGTTGGGGGGGACGGTTCTCATCGGGCGGCTCCCGGGGCTGGCGGTGTCACGCCAAAGGAAAGCGGAAGGAGGGCTCGCCGGGTATCCCGGGGCGGCAGGGAACCAGGCCCGGATCCCGGAGGAACCACTCTCCCGGCGGCACGTCCCTGCCGCTGGAAACGCTTCCTGTCCGCCGCGGCGCGCAGGTGGACGCGGTCCGGCGCGGATACGAAGCTCTATCCGAGCCCAGGCCGAGGAGAACCGCCGATGACCGACTCCAGCCGTTACACCGCCGACCAGCCGGCCGACAACCGGGTCCTGCACGCGGCCCGGGAGCTGCGCTACCGCATGCTCGCCGACCCGCACCGGCCCGGGTACCACTTCACCATCCCCGAGGACAACGGCCACCCGGGGGACCCGAACGGCGCCTTCTGGGCCAACGGCCGCTACCACCTGATGTACCTCTACAACCACGCCGATCTCGGCTTCGTCTGGGGCCACGTCTCCAGCGCCGACCTGCTGCACTGGCGCCACCACCCGTACGCCATCGGTCCCGGCGAGGGCGACGTGGGCTGCTTCAGCGGCGGCGCCTTCGTCGACGGCGACGGCCGCGCCGTGCTCTCCTACTGGGGGCTCTGGGAAGAGCGCGGCATCTGCCTCGCCTTCTCCGAAGACGAGCACTACGACATCTGGACCAAGAGCGCCGCCAACCCGGTGATCCGCTCCACCGGCCGCGGCTTCACCGAGACCGTGGACGACCGCGGCCAGCCGCTGGTGTACGGCTCCTCCGACCCCTCGCAGATCTGGAGGAAGGGCGGCCGCTACTACCTGCTCACCGGCAACCTGCAGGTCCTCGACAAGCTCGGCCGCGCCGACGACTCCCCGCCGGAGCAGCAGGGGGACCGTCTCTACCTGTTCGTCTCCGACGACCTGGAGCGCTGGGACTACCTGCACCCCTTTTACGAGTCCCACCGGGATTGGACGGACCGCAGCGAGGACAACATGTGCCCCAGCTTCCTGCCCCTGCCGTCGTGCGAGAGCGGCGGCGAGCCGAGCGGCCGGCACCTGCTGCTGTTCATCTCCCACAACAAGGGATGCCAGTACTACATCGGCACCTACGACACCGCCGGCGACCGCTTCCGGCCGGAGCGCCACGGCCGCATGAGCTGGTGCGACAACGCCTACTTCGCCCCGGAAGCCCTCATCGACGGGCAGGGCCGGCAGATCATGTGGGCCTGGATCTTCGACGACCGTCCCGAGGAGGTGTGGCGGCCCAGCGGCTGGAACGGCATGTACGGGCTGCCGCGCTCCCTGTGGCTCGGCGACGACGGCGGCCTGCGCATGGCCCCGGTGGAGGAGCTGGCCCTGCTGCGCCAGGGACACCGCTCCAGGGGCGCTTTCACCGTCCCCGCCGGCGGAGAGGTCGAGCTGGAGGACTTCGGCCGCGAGCTGATGGAGCTGGAGATCACCATCGATCCGGGATCGGCCCGGCGCTGCGGCGTCCGCGTCTGCTGCTCGGAGGACGGCCGCGAGCAGACCACCCTGCTCTACGACGCGGAAGCCGGGGAGCTTCAGTGCGACACCACCCGCAGCAGTCTCGGCTTCGGCCGCAAGGTGGTGGAGGCCGGCCCCCTGGAGCTGGCGCCGGGAGAGCCCCTGCGCCTGCGGGTCTTCGTGGACCGCTCCATCGTCGAGGTCTACGCCAACGAGCGCCAGGCCCTGGCCCGCGCCGTGTACCCCACTCTCGGGGGCCGCAGCGTGCGCGTCATCGCCGAGGAAGGCGAGGCCCGCGCGACCAGCGTCAACGCCTGGGAGTTGATGCCCTCCAACCCCTGTTAGCAACACTCATCCCTCAACCCCTCTGCAAGGAGAGCCATTCGCCATGAGCTTTCGCAAAGCGGCCGCATGCGCGGCCGCCATCTGCCTGTCCACCGTCGCCGTGCTCGAATCGCAGCCGCCGGGTGGTCCCGGATTCCCGGGCGGCGGCATGATGCAGACGCTCTCGAAGGCGGCGGCCGCATCCCCGGACCAGGTCTTCGCCATGTTGGCCTTCGACGAGAAGTTCAACGTGACCGACGAACAACTGCCGGGGCTGCGCGAGGCCCTGCGGCCGCTGTATGGCGAGCAGCGCCAGTCGATGGCGCAACTCGCCCTCGGCGGCGGCGCCGGCAACCCTCAGGCCATGATCCAGGCCCTGGTGCAGCAGCAGAACAAGATGCGCGACAAGGTCCTGGCCGCGGTCGCCGAAACCTTGACCGCCGACCAGATGACCGCCCTGAAGGCGGCGCTGAATAAGCCGCCGCTCCCGCCCGGGATGGGCCAAGGGGGTGCAGGGCCGCGCGGGGAGCCCCCGCGGGGCTACTAGATTTGGCGCCCAGCTGCTCCAGGATGGGCCCGCGCAAGGGACCGGCGTCAGGGAGATGGCCTGCGCCGGAGGGCCGCGGTCGGCGGCCGGTCCCCTGCCGGGCCCGTTCGCTGGACCGCCCCCACCTTCGGGGGGCGTGCGCGTGACTGCAGGGGAGGCGAGGCCCGGCTCCCCAACCCGTGGCGGGGCCCGGCGGTCTGCGGACCTACCGCCAGTGCGGCGGCACGATGGGAGCGTCGAACCCGAGCTTCTCGGCCACCCAGCTCTCCTCGTACAGGCCGTCCTTGTAGCCGGAGCGCTCAGAGGCGTGGACCGTGGTCTCGCCGCGGATGGCCCCGGTGAGCGGACGGATCGCTTCCGGCGCCAGGATCGAGCCTTCCGGACCCGCCATGATGAGTGTGGTCGCCCCTACCTTGGGGGCGAAGGCCCGCAGGTCGAAGTGGGACAGCGTCGCCGCCACTGAACTCCGCGCTGACGGATTGCTCCTCAGAAGGTCGTTGTACTCTTCCAGAGGGTAGGCCCGGCTGCGTTGGGCGAGACCGAGGGGATCGTAGAACAGCTCGGGGGTGCACACCAGGTGAGTGGCCAGCGGCCGCAGCGCCAGGCTCTGCATGGCCACATCGTTGCCGATGGCCACAACCCGCGTCCTGTCGATGCACTCGAGGGAGTTCAGGAACTCCAGGCCGCGCACCGCGTCGGCGGCGATCCCCCGGAAGATGTAGCTGCCCGGCGATTCGATCCCCTCGGTGAGCAGGCCGGGGAACATCGCCGCGAAGGGCTTGTCCGAGTTGCGCTGGCCCCTGCCGGCCAGGGAGAAGGTCACGAACCGGCTGCGGATGGCAGCCGCCGATCCCTGGGGGATCATCTGATGCACGCTCATGTACTTCGGCGGCCAGTAGAGCGCCGGAAACGGCCCGTCTCCCTTCGGGACGTTCAGGTATCCGAACAACCGGTACGGCCCGATGCTGGTGAGGCGGATGCCGCTCATGGTGGCGAATTCCGTCTCCCGCAGCGGGATCGCCTCGACCTCGGGCTCCGCCGGCACGGAGTCCAGCTCCGCGAGAACGTCGTCCCAGTATGCGTCAGGCATCCGAGCCCTCCAGACCGAGATGACGGGCGAAGAACTCGCCCTCGATCGCCCCGTGTTCGTGACTGCCGGCGTCGTGTCCCGCCCCGTCGTAGGCGTACAGCCGCTTCTCTTCACTCGCGATCTCGCGGAACAGGGCGTACCCCGTCTCGGGGGGACAGATGTTGTCCTGAAGTCCGATGTTGACGACGATCGGGCAGGTGATCCGGTCCGCGAAGTTGATGCAGTCGAAGTAGTTCAGCGTCCGCTCCACCCGCTCCCGGCTCGACGGATGCAGCCTGAGGTAGTCGTTGATCTCCTGGTACGGGTAGGTGCCGGTCAGCTCGATGGAGTCCATGAACCCGGTCAGGTACGGCGCTCCCGCGGCGGCGGCCCTGACTTCGCCGCGCATGGCGGCGGTGCACAGGGCCAGCCCGCCTCCCTGGCTGCTCCCCCTCACCCCGATCCTGTCGGAGTCCACCTCGTCCCGGGAGAGCAGGAAGTCGATGCCGCGCCATGTGTCGACGTAGAAGCCCCGGTACGAGTACACGTTGCGGTCGACGATCCCGTAGGTCAGAAGACCCGGGTACCCGGGGTTGAACTGGGCGTTGGAGCGCAGCTTGCCCCGCGGCGCCACACACAGCGTGGCGTAGCCCCCTTGCGCCCACCCTTTGGGGATGGCCGGATCGCCCAGGTACCCGGGGCCGATCAGGATCGCCGGCAGCGGCCCTCGCCTCTCCCTCGGCAGACAGTACCAGGCCGCGACTCTCACGTGGTCGATGCTGTCGTAGAAGACCTGGAAGACCTCCACCTCGTCGTCCGAGCGCAGCGGGTCCGGCTCGACCTCGGGGTTGAGGTCGACGCGCGCGGCCTGGGCCATCACGTCCGCCCAGAAGGCGTCGAAGTCGTCGGGCTTGCGCGCCTTGCTCTGGTAGTTCTCCTCTACTCTGCAGGCCATCACAGCTTCGTCACGGCGTCTCCAACCCGTATCGCGCCCGGGCGGACGACCTTGGCGTTGACGCCGCGAAGCTGAAGCCGTCTGCCCTCGGGAGTGCTGATGAACTTGAGGGCCTCCAGCCCAAAGCGGGCGGCGTACTTCTTGCAGCCCGTGTGGGGCGGCTCGGTGATCTGGATCACGGCCTCGCCGATGGACAGGCGGGTCCCTGGCGGAATGTTGTCCACGCTCAGGTCGAAGTCGACGTAGAGCTGGTCCCCCGCCAGGGGCCAACGCTGCCTGTCCGGCGCCACCAAGGCCATCAGGCGCACGCCGGTCAGCGTGATCTGCGTCTCCGGGTGCGCCGATCCATCCGCCGTCCGGGAGCTGCCGCGCTGCTTCCAGTTGTCGCCCACCAGTCCTTCGGCCGGATCGAGTTCGCCCTCGTCGAGGACCTCCCGCGTCTCCGTTTGCGGCCTGCGCACGATCAGCTCCAGTACACCTTTGGTCTTTGGCGACTGACGAATGTCGGCCAGTCCCGCCTGCAGCTCTTCCATGGTCTGTTCCGCCTCGGTCAAGGTTCGTCTCCTGAGTGTTCGGCCACTTCTACTTGATGTGCACCAGCGGCCGGCGGTGCCGTTGTCCGCCGACGCTCAGACTCGCCCAGTAGAGCCCCGGGGCCACCGGGTTCCCCCGGTCGTTGCGCGCGTCCCACCCGGCCAGGTGGCGGCCCACCCCCCGGCCGGCGGCCAGCCGGCGCACCAACTGGCCATCGACCCCGTAGATCCCCAAGGCATACTCCGCCTCCACCGGCAGGAAAAAGGGGACTCTCGTGAAACTGTTGAACGGATTCGGGTAGTTGGCCCACAGGGCCGGCCGGCCGGGGGCGGTCTGGTCCACCTCCTCCCCGGCGGTGGTGCCGACCACCGCGGGCAGGTACCCGGAGAGCACGGCGCCGCTGATGATGTGGGCCTCCCCCGCGTTGTCGCGTTGGTTGTCGGGGCCGTCGCCGGCCATGCCGTTGGGGATGGCGTCGATCCGTCCGTCGCCGTCCATGTCGCCGCTGGCCCCCCAATAGGCCGAGTAGTCGACCGGGTCGGGCCCCTGGATCCACACGACGGGTACCGCGGGATCGGCCAGGTCGATCTCCCGGGGCAGGTCCGGGCCGCCGGCCAGGACCGCGAAACCGCCCGCCCGCCGGCGCTTCAGCGGCCCCTCGTCTCCGGGCACGCCGACGAAGAGGTCGTCGTAGCCGTCGCCGTGGATGTCGCCGGCCGCCACGGCGTCCCCCGTGATCGCCTTGGGGCGGGCCCCGTAGATGACCGTCATGTCCTCCGTCGGCGCGGCCATGTCCAGCCGCTGTCCGCGCCGCCGGGGACCGCCGTACACCACGTACACCTCGCCGGCGTCGGGGCGCATGTTGCCCGGACCGTCGGCCCGGTACGCGCCGATGAACAGGTCCTGAATCCCATCGCCGTCGATATCGGCCAGGACGATCTCCTCCCCCAGGCGATCGGGCGAGTCGTCATCGCCGCCGTCGGCGCCGTAGACGATGGTCAGATCGGCGGGCGGGTCCCCTGCCAGGTCGATGGCCGGCGGACGCCGGGGACCGCCGTAGACCACGTACATCTCGCCGGCGTTCTTCCGCTGGTTCCGCGGGCCGTCGCCGGCGCCGCCCCTGCGCCGGTAGGCGTTGCGCAGGGTACCGAGAGCCGCCGCGCCAATGGCGATGTCGTCGTATCCGTCGCCGTCGAAGTCGCCGGCGGCCACGGTCGAGCCGGCGTGATCCAGGGCATCGATGCCGTAAATGATGGTATGGGGGTGTTCCGCGGCCGCCAGATCGATGGCGGCGTCCGCATCCAGGGGGCCGTAGAGGACGTAGACCCGTCCCGCCTCGACCTCCCCCCTCATCCCCGAGGCCTGGTCGGCCCCCACCACCGCATCCCGGTGGCCATCGCCGTCGAAGTCGCCCGCTGTCATCCAGACACCCAGACGGCCGTTGCCCTCGGCGCCGGTGACGACGCTCACCCCCTCGGGCCAGGGGCGTCGGGCCAGGTCCAGGCGCCTGCCGGCGCCGCGCAGCCGGGCGATGAGCTCGGCCGAGAACAGATAGAGCCTGCCGGCGTCGGCGCGCTCGGGGGCATCGGCGTAGAAGGCGCCCACCAGAAGGTCCGCCCGTCCGTCGCCCACGAGATCCTCCACATGGGTCTTGATGCCGAAGAGGTCGCGGCTGGCCTCGCCATGGAGGGTGATCACATCGTCCGGGTCGGCGGCCAGGTCGAGCCCTCCCCCCGATGGCAGGGTGCGGAAGCAGATGGCCACCTCGCCGGAGTGGTGGCGATCGTTGGCGGGGCCGTCGCCGGCCATGGCCGAGATCACCAGGTCGTCGCGCCCGTCGCCATCGAGGTCTCCGGCGGTGATGGGGGTCCCGAACTCGGCATCGTTGACGTCGGGGTTGTACACCGTGAACTGCCCCGCCCGGGCGGTATCGGCCAGGTCCCACACATGGACTATCTGGGAGGATACCGGCATGGCCGTACAGCACCACAGGGCCCAGGACAGGAGGGCCGCGCGCTTCACGGACCACACTTCATGTCAACCCTCTCGACCGACTGGAGGAAGTCGACGTTCGATGCGCTGAAGCCGTACTGCTGCTCCACTTCCCGGATGGAGATCTCCGTCGTGAGCAGGTCGTCGTAGGTATCGGGAAACTCCACGCCTGTCGTGGCATCGCGGAGCAGCACCATGTTGTAGCCGTACCTCGCCATGGAGCGGATGCCGTAGTCCCTGCCCAGCACGCACCAGTTCGTCGCGAAACCGGCATACAACAGATGCAGGATCCGCCTTTCCTCCAGCAGCTCATGCAGCTGCTGTCCCGTGGCGATGACGAACTCCTCGGGCTGCACATCGATGGCGGGGGAGACGGAGAGCCGCGGGGCCAGCGCGTCCCAGTGCACGCCGATCCCCGGCGGCTGACTGCGGGGACCTCGGTAGACGGCATGATCGCCCTCCCGGTTGCGGAAGGCGGCGGGCGGCCACGTGGGCTCGGCCGACGGTTCGGGCGGCTTGTGCCGTTGCAGCTGCCGATACTGCTCCGCCACCGGCGGCGAGGGGGCGTGTACGATCGTCAGTCCCGTGCGCCGTGCCGCGTCGAGCACCGGCACGATGCAGTCGGCCGTGATCTGCGCGGCTCGTTCGATCCAGCTCTCGATGAAGTGGACGTTCCAGACGTCGACGAGGACCAGCGACGTCTCCTCGATGGGCAGCCGCATGTCGAGCTCGCGGCGGATGAAAGCCGTCTCCCGGCACGGCACATCGGCGGGTGTGCTGTCCTGGAAGTAGCGGACGCGTAGATTCAGACTCTTCATGGCGCCTGAACATAGGCAGATTGGTGAACCATGGCCCATACCCTTGAGTCCGTGAGTGCCCGCGCCGGGTCGTTGATCCGCTGTCTCGCCCTGCTGGCGTCGGCCGCCTGCGCCTGCCAGGCGCCCTCGGGAACCGGGGACGGGCCGGGCCCGGCGGTGGTGGAGCCGCTACCGCCGCCCCCACTCGAAGACCAGCGCCTCGCCCGCATCGAGCTGCCCAGGGGATTCCACATCCGCGTCTTCGCCGCGGGGGTGGACGGCGCCCGTTCCCTGAGCCTGGGAGCGGAGGGCACCCTGTTCGCCGGCACCCGCTCCCACGGCCGGGTGTACGCGCTCCGCGACGAGGACGGCGACCACAAGGCGGAGCGGGTCATCACCCTGGCCCGCGGCCTGCGCTCGCCCAACGGGGTCGCCTTCAAGGACGGCGACCTGTACGTGGCCGAGATCAACCGCGTCCTGCGCTATCCCGACATCGAAGCGAACCTCGACAACCCGCCCCGGCCCGAGGTCGTCAACGACGGGTTCCCCACGGACGGCCATCACGGCTGGAAGTTCATCCGCTTCGGACCCGATGGCCTGCTCTACGTACCGGTCGGGGCGCCGTGCAACATCTGCGATTCAGGCGATCCCTACGCGTCCATCGGAAGGTTGGAATCAGGTGGAGGCTTCACCATCCTGGCGCGGGGGGTCCGCAATACCGTCGGCTTCGACTGGCACCCGGAAACCGGGGAGATGTGGTTCACCGAGAACGGCAGGGACTGGCTGGGTGACGACTCTCCTCCCGACGAGCTGAACAGACTGGGCGCCGAAGGAGAGCACTTCGGCTATCCCTACTGCCACGGCAGCGACATCGCCGATCCCCGCTTCGGCGGCGAGCGCGGCTGCGACGAGTTCGTGGCGCCGGTGCAGAATCTCGGCCCCCACGTAGCGGCCCTGGGAATGCGCTTCTACACCGGCTCCATGTTCCCGGAGGAATACCGCAATCAGATCTTCATCGCCGAGCACGGATCCTGGAACCGCAGCCGCAAGATCGGCTACCGGCTCACTCTGGTGCGTCTGGAAGGCGACGAGGCCGTCGGCTACGAGCCTTTCGCCGAAGGCTGGCTCCAGGGGGAATCGAGCTGGGGTCGGCCGGTGGACGTTCTCGTCATGCCCGACGGTTCTCTGCTGGTCTCGGACGACCAGGCCGGGCTCGTCTACCGTATCAGCTATTCCCCCTGACAGGCTGCTTCAGCCCTCGATCCTCTCGAACAGCGCCGCCACCTCCGCCTCCTTCTCCTCGCTGCGCCTGGAGAGATAGCCCTCGCCGAAGTAGATGGTCAACGCCACCAGGAGCTCCGCCCCCGTGTAGATCGCGAACTCATCGGTGAACTGTCTCATGATGAAATAGGTGGCGACACCACCGATGAACGACAGGATCGCCCCCCGGGCGGTCGGGCGCTTCCAAATCATCCCGAACATCAAGGGGATGGCGATCGGTGACAGGAGGCCGCCGAAGAGCTCTATGGTCATCTTGAAGACCTTGTTCATTCCCGGACTCTGGGAGATCACCACGGCGGTCACCACGACAGCCAGACCGAAGATGGCGGTCATGGCCATTCCCGCCCTGAACAACGCCCGGTCGTCGATCTCACGTCTGAAGTTGCGCTGGTAGAAGTCCTTGGTGAAGACCGCGGCCAGGGCGTTGATGTCGCTGTCGATCATGGACATGGTCGCCGCGAACATGGAGCATACCAGCAGTCCGATCAGGCCCGGGGCGAGGGCCGAGAGGATCTTCTGTGTGACCAGGATATATGTCTGATCGAGATCGAACCCGGCCACCGGCTGCAGGGTGGCGGGATCGAAGTGCTCGGGCAGCAGCAGCGGCGCCGCCCACGCCGGGACGAAGATGACGATGGGATAGAACAGGTAGAGGATCGACGACAGGAGCGCCGCCTTCTGGGCGTTCCTCGGCTTTTCCACGGACACGAACCGCTGTGCCAGCCCCCAAGTGCCGCCGTTGTAGCTGAGAATGATCACCACCAGGTACACGAGCCAGAAGCTCACGCTGATACCCTCGGAGGGGTTGAAGAACCCGGCGCGCTCCGGGGGCAGACTGTCCCACATGGCGTTCCAGCCTCCCACCATGTCCAGGGCGATGAACAGCACGGCCAGACTCATGACGAGCTGCACGACGAACTGCACCAGGTCCGTGAGTACCGTGGCCCACAGCCCGCCGATGAAGACGTAGGCGATGGTGATCAGACCCGAGACGATGATGACCGGCAGCACCTCCCAGCCGGTGACCACGTGGACGATGATCGAGATCGCGAAGAGCTTGAGGCCGAGGTCGATGAACTTGAGGAGAATGCCGGCGACCGCAATCAGGCCCCTCACGGAATTGCCGTAGCGCTCTTCCAGGTATTCTACCGGCGTCAGGACCTGCAGCCGGGACCATCTCGGCGCCCAGATGAGGCATCCGATCACCAGCGCCACGAACACGCCAAGGGAGAAGAAGGTCCACATGCTGAACCCCGTGACCGCCGCGCGGCCGGCAAAGCCCACGAATACGACCGCGCTGTACCCCGACACGTGGTGAGAGATGGCCGCCATCCACCAGGGCAACCCGTGGCCCGCGGCGAAGTACTGCTCCACGTTGCTTGACTTCCGCCTCGCCACGATGCCGATCCAGGCCATCAATGCGGCGTACACGGCAATCACGACATAGTCGATCTGTGTGAGCATGTGCCTTTCCTGTTGGAGGCCGAACTTTTGTTGGGAGTCCCCGCAGGGGACGGATAAGAGGGCTCTTGCCGGGTACCCTGTCAAGACGCCAGGGCGGAACCCGTTGTGAAGCCTGAGCGCGGGTCACCCGCCACCCGAGCCGGCAGGCCGCGCGCCCCGACGACCTTCCGCTATTGCTGGCGCACCCACTCGCCCCTGAGGAAGTACGGCTATGGCTGCCGAAGCCGCTCGCTCACCTGCCCCAGGTAGTAGCGGGCCTGCGCGTGGTCGGGATCCGCTTCGAGGGCCTGGCGAAAGGCCCGCGCCGCCTCCTTCAGCTTCCCCTGGCGAATACGGACCACGCCGACGCCGTTCCAGGCGCCGGCATTCTCCGGGTCCAGGGCCAGCATCTGCTCGAACGCCTTCAGTGCCCCGGGCCACGAACCCCGCTGCAGATGGACCCCGCCCAAGTTGTACCAGGCCTTCAGGTACGCCGGCTCGAGCGCCACCGCCTGCTCGAATGAATGGCGGGCCTCGTCCCAGTCCCGTTGCCGGACCTGCACGAGCCCCAGGTTGTGCCAGGCCATCGCGTAGTCGGGGTAGATCTCGAGAGCGGAACGGTTGAACGCCTCGGCACTGTCGAGACGCCCGGCCTCCGCGTGCATCCGTCCCATCCCCAGGTGCGCCCGGGCGCTGCGGGGGGCGGACTGGTGCTGCGCCCGGTAGAAGCTCTCGCCGTCGGCCCAGGTAGAGTTGCGCGCCACCGTCAGAACCACATAGGCGCACAGCAGTACCAGGCCTCCTGCCCAGACTCCCCGGCCGCAGCGCTGTGCCAGCCGCCAGATACCCCAACCCAGCAGCACGCAGAACACGGCGGATGGGACGTAGATCAGCCGTTCCGCCATGATCGTCGGCACCAGCACCAGGAAGTTGCTCGTCGGCGCCGCCAGGATCGCATAGCTCCCCACCCCGAAGGCGACCATCGGCGACCGGTGCCGCAGGCGCCAGGCCGCTGCGGCGGCGATGAGCACCGCCGCCAGGAAGCCGGCCGCTCCCCCGTCCAGCGGACCGCTCACCAGCGGGATCTGCGCATGGGAGTAGTCCGAGGAGAGCCCCAGGGGCCAGACCAGCAGCCGCAGGTAGGCGAACTGCACGGAGGCCGCCGTCAGCACCCGCTCGTGCGGTGCGGCATCCACCAGGGGATTGTCCAGCGCATGGATCTGGCTGTCGGTGGGCCCGAGGACCGCATGGCGAAGAACCAGCCAGCCCACCAGGACCAGGACGTATCCGCCATAGACACGCCAGCGCGCCTTCAGCGGCTGACCGGTGCGGAAGTCCAGCCACAGGGCGACGAAGAGCCAGGCGGCGGCCGACTCCTTGCCAAGCAGGGAGAGCCCGTAGAGCGCGCCGGCCCCGATCCACTTCCCGCGGCGGTGCAGGAGCAGGAAGGACGCGCCCAGCAACATGGCGAGGGGCTCGGCTCGGCCGGTGATGAAGGCCACGGCCTCGGTGTGGACCGGATGGGCGGCAAAGAGCAGAGCCGCGGCGAGAGCGGCGGGAAGGGCCAGGCCCAGCCGCAGTACCAGGAGAAGGAGCGCACAACTGGCGCCCGCGTGCAGCGCCACATTGACCAGATGGAACCCGACGGCGTGCGCGCCGGGCAGCCTCAGGGACTCGTTGGCCCGGTAGTTGAGCGCCAGGGTCCAGACCGTGAGAGGGCGGTAGTGGTGGGAGTGGAGGACCTCGCCCCAGTAGCGGCCGGCCAGGATCCGGTCCAGCCGCCACGGGTCGTGCATCAGCTCGTTGGCGGGGATCAGCTTGCGGTCGTCGTAGACCAGCTCGTTGCCCAGCGAGTTGACGTACACCCCGCAGGCAACGAGGGCCGCCAAGGTGAGGGCCATCCACCGGCGGCGGTCGGCGTCAGCCACCCCTATGTGCCAGCGGATCGCCAGGATGCTCCTTGATGGAGTCGGACACTCTCGGGCACGGGGTGTCAGATCGGGACTTGCGGTGGTCGGCAGGAGGAGCGGGGGTTCGACCGTTCGGGCAGCGTGTTGTACCGGCTGACCAGTCTTGAAGAGAGGGCTTGGAATGTATCGGGCTGCCTGCGAACCGTCCAGCCTTCGGGAAGGGAGCAGACAGCGCGTCGAGTCCCGGTGGACACTACATTCTGCATCTTGGAGGTGAGCATACGACACGCACGTCGATGGTGCGTTCCACCGACGGCGGGGAGACCTGGCACTCGCAGGTAACGCCTCACCCGTACGCCGGGAACGGTTGCGCCATCGCCCAGACCGCCGACGACGGCCTGGACCACGACATGGGCTACCCGAGCTCGGTGCAGTTGCCGGACGGATCGATCTTCACCAGGTACGACTGATCACAGTGCCGAAGAAGCGGATAGCGATTGTGGGGGCCGGGAACATGGCGCGGACACGGGGCCAGGCGTTTCTGGACACCGGCCGTGCCGAGATCTGCGGTGTCGCCGCCCGCCGCGCAGAGCGCGCCGGGAGCTGCGCCGCCGAGTTGGGGTGCGACGTCTTCTGCGACGACTTTCGCCGTTTGGCAGAGACCGCACCGGACGCGATCCTGATCGAGGTTCCCCATCGCGTGCAGGACGAGGTCTCCCTGTGGGCGCTGGATGCCGGTTTCGACCTGCTCGTGGGCGGATCTCTGGCTTCGAGTGTAGAGAGTGGGCGCCGCATCGTCGCAGCAGCCACGCGGTACCGCCGGGTCGTGGAGGCCGGGTTCCAGCGCCGTTACGACCCCGCCTGGGAGGAGATCCGGCGCCTGGTGACGGGAGGGGAACTGGGCCCCCCGGTGATGGCCGTCACCATGGCCCTCTGGAACGCGGACCCGGGCGCCTGGTACTACGATCAGGAGGCGAGCGGCGGGATGCCCCTGACCCACATGAGCTACTGCTATCTGAATGCGGTCCGCTGGATCCTCGGCCGGCCGACCACCGTTTCCGCCCTGGCCAACCGCGTGCGGAACACGGCTCCCGGCCACGTCGCGGAAGAGACCTGCGGGGCCCTCATCGCCTTCGAGAACGGCGCCTTCGTGTCAGCGACGGCAAGCTACATCGGCCCGCAGGGCATGCCCGACCCGCAGCCGCGGTTCATCTGCGCCGACGGCGGCGTCCTGCCCAATGGCGACAGCCCTCCCGGCAAAGACTCCATCACCCTCTTCCGCGGGGGCCGCTCCGAGGTCCGCTCCTTCGCGAGCGAGCCCTCCCCCTTTGTCCGGCAGGCATCCGCATTTCTCGATGCCCTCGAGAACCGCCGCGAGGCCCGCAATCCGCCGCAAGATGCCCTGCTGGACGTGGAGATCGCCGCAGCCGTCTCGGTCTCGGCCAGGGAGCACAGGACGGTCTCCCTGGTGGAAGCAACCGCCTAAGCGTCCGCCCACTTCCGGTACTCCTCCAAGGCGTCTTCACGGCCCACAAAGGGCTTGAAGACCACGCGGGCACTGTAGCCATACTCGGTCAGCGGTCGACAGTCCCTGATGAGGATGGAGAAGTCCCACGCCGGATTGTTCAGGCCTCCCCCTCCTGGCGCGACCGCGAACCGAAGGGACTCGGTGCTCCTGAACATCATCTGGAGCATCATGTTGCGCCAGCGTCCGTAGAAGAACGGATCGATGTATCGAGCAGGCCGGATGTTGTGGAACAACCGGCCCCGTGGATCGGGTTCGCCTTCGACCAGGGCATCCGCTTCACTCGCGAAGACCGGCCCGTGCGCCGGTTGCTCCGCCAACGATTCGACCCACTCCTCCGGGCCACTGCTGTCCCTGCGACCGAGGAAGCAGGTGTTCTTGTCCTCGGGCTCGTGGATGTAGCTCGCCCAGAACAGCCCCAGCCAGTCCCCCTCGAAGGAGCCGGGATGAGCGACGTACGTGGTTTCCAGATCGATGTAGTGAGGTGGAACGAGGGTGAAGATCGTGCTGACCTCGATGCGGTGCGGTTCGGGGATGGAGGTCGTCAGCTGCACCGAGTTGTCGTCGAGCCGGGTGAGTCGGCTCGGCGTCGGCGGGGTCCCGAGCTTGCCCCCGAGCCAACGGGGGATCATCGACCGGCCGTTCCGGTCATAGATGAACTCGAAGTTGAGGCTGCTGGAGTACGATGACCGGAAGATGTTCTCCTCGGGGCCGCGGCGGCTGTAGAGCTGACGCACCCCGTTGTAGCCGTTCGCCCGTTCGAAGGGGAAAGCGACGTCGTCGAATCGCCCTTGCTTGTTCGCTCGATAGAGCTCGTCAACCCGCCTTTGCGGAATACCTCCGCCGTCGTCGTTGTCCACCACTTCGACGAAGAGGTCGCCGTCGATGAGAAACTGACTTGCCATGCAGGAGTCCTCCTCAGCCCACGTCGCCGCGTCGGGGGAAATTCCCCGCTTCGGCGACAGTGATTCGTCCGTCACGCTCCAGTCTTCCCATCACTGTTCCTCTGCGATGCGCTTCACCAGCGACTGCATGTCGAGGCGCCCGTCCCTGTTGGTCTGCACGGCGATCGTCACCCCCGAAGATGCGTGGTGAGTCACGTGGGTGCGGTAGCCGGGCCACAGGCCACCGTGGCCGAAGCTCGTCCCGCCGTCGTACACGAAGAGACCGAAGCCATAGTGCCAGCCGGGCGTGGCCGGGTCGCGCCAGCCGCCGTGCAGCATCCGGGCGAGGCTCTCCGGCTTCACGATGCGGCCCTCGGTCAGGGCGCCGTAGAACTCGACGAGCATCGTCGGATTCGTGGTGAGCCCGCCTCCGGTCCACTCGGAAGAGGGATCGATCTTCATGGTGCCGTCCTTCCTCAGGTTACGGGCCCCTCCCATGTAGCCGGGCGTGATGTCGGGCAGGACCGACCGGTCCTGGAGCCCGATCTGGTGCAGGCCCTGGGGCTCGAGGATGCGCTCCCGGAGCAGATCGTAACAGGCGCGGCCCGTGGCCGCCTCGATCAGACGTCCGAGGACGAGGTATCCGGAGTCCGTGTACGAGAATCCCTCTCCCGCCGCGAACAGGGGTTTGCGTCCGGCGAAGGCGATCAGCTCCTCCGGCTCGAAGCGGATCGTGCCGTGGCGGATCGCGCGATAGATCGATTTCAACCGGTAGCGGGCCGATCGCGGGTAATCGCCGATCCCGGCGGAATGCGACAGCAAGTGTCGGACGCGGATGTCGTCCGCGTTGGGCACCTTCCTGTACCACGACTCGCCGTCCAGCCACTTCGAGGCCGGATCGTCGAGGGTCAGCACGCCGTCCTCCACCAGCAACATCGTCAGCGCCGCGACGAAGGTCTTGCCCGTGCTCCCGCCCGGCATGCGCACCGTGTCGTCGAGTGGGATCTCCTCTTCCACGTCGGCGAGGCCCACGGAGGCGCGCACGATGCGGCCGTCGGCAAAGCGCACGGCGGCCCTCAGGCCGGGCATCTTCATCTCGGCGCGCGCGTCCTCGAGCAGCGCCGCGAGGGCAGCCTGGTCCAGCGCGAAGGCGGGCGGGCAGCAGGCGAGCAGGGCGATGGACAGGTATTTCCCCATGGCCTTGGGCATGCGAGATACAGAGGGTTCTATCTTGATTCCCTGTCAAGCCGATCCCGCGCCCAGGCCACGCCAACCTGGAGGATGTCATGAACGGACAGAGCCGGCCCGTATCCCCGCCGGAATACGAGGTGAGACTGGAACGCCGGGTGCGCATGCCCATGGGCGACGGGGTCGAGCTGGCGGCCGTGGTCGCCCGCCCCGACACGTCCGGGGAGTTTCCGGCGATCGTCGCGTACAACCCCTACCGCCGGCTGCCCGGTATCGAGGCCCACGTCTCCGAGAGCGGCTACGACCACCGCCGGCACGGACCCGCCTGGTTCGCCCGCCGCGGCTACGCCGTCGTCTCCTTCGACGCCCGCGGCACCGGGAACTCGGGGGGCTCCACGACCGACATCTACTCGGAGCGGGAACGGCGGGACGGGTACGAGGCGGTGGAGTGGGCCGCCGCCCAGCCGTGGTGCAGCGGCGCCGTGGGCATGTGGGGCATGTCCTTCGGCGGCGTCGTGCAGTGGCAGGTGGCGGCCCAAAGGCCGCCCCATCTCAGGACCCTGGTGATGGGCTCCTCGAACACCGACGTCTACCTCGACTGGACCCATCCCGGCGGCTCGATCCGCCCCTACATGTTCGACAGCTACTCGCCGTTGATGACGGCCTACAACTTCGCTCCCCCCGACGTGGAGATCGCCGGGCCCCTGTGGGAGGAGCTGTGGCATGAGCGCCTGGAGAGCAACGTCCCCTGGGGCATCGGCTACATCACCCATCCGCTGCAGGGACCGTACTGGCAGGAGCGTTCCCTGGAGCCGGACTACAGCCGCGTCGAGGTGCCGGTGCTGTTCTGGTGCGGCTGGGCCGATCCCTACCCCACCCCGATCCTGCGGGCGTTCTCCCGGCTCGACGTCCCGAAGAAGATCCTGCTGGGGCCGTGGGGCCACTACTGGCCCGAAGAGGCCCTGCCCGGTCCCCGGATCGACTTCCGCCACGAGATGCTGAAGTGGTACGACCGCTGGCTGAAGGGGGAGGAGACCGGCGTGATCGATGAGCCCGCCGTCTCCCTCTTCGTGCGCAAATACAAGGAGCCGGCGGCGCACATGTACCTCGAGGACGCCGGGTTCTGGAGATCGGAGGAGGAGTGGCCCCCGGCGCGAAACCGGGATACCCCCTTCTACTTCCACGCCGGGGGAGAGCTCGGCCGCGAGGCTCCGGACTGCGAGAGTTCCGCGAGGGAGTACACATACAACCCGGCTGTCGGCATCACCGCCGGCATCTACTGGGGCGGCGGCATCATGCCCTGGGCCATGCCGGTCGACCAGCGCCTGGACGAGGCCCTGTCGCTGACCTGGAGCACTCTCCCGCTGGACGGGGATCTGGAGGTCACCGGAATTCCGGTGGCCATGCTGCACGTCTCATCCAGCGCCGAGACCGCGTACTTCCACGTGAAGCTCACCGCCGTCGCCCCGGACGGTACCTCCAAGTGGCTGACCGACGGCGGCCTGCTGGGGACCCACCGAGGCTCGCATTCGAGTCCCGAGCCGATGGAGCCGGGGAAGGTCTACGAGCTGCGCATCGAGATGAAGTACGTCTCCTACCTCTTCGAGAAGGGCCACCGCATCCGCCTGAGCGTGGCCGGCGCTGACTTCCAGAACGCCTGGCCCACCCCGCTGGCGGCGGTCAACAGCGTGCACTGCAGCCGGGACTGTCCGTCGAGGGTTGTTCTGCCGGTGACGCCGGCGCGAGACCGATCGCTGCCGGAGCCCGCATTTCACGCCTCGCCGCGGACCCCGGCGGCGATGGAGGACCTGCCCCCCAGCCGGCACGAGATCACCCACGACCACGTGGCCGGCACGGTGACCGCCGAACTGGCGCGGGGCAGCACCGGGAGCGCGGTGGCCGGGCGGGCCTGGTCGAGATATACGGTGTCGCCGACGAATCCGGCCGAGACGGTGCTGAAGGCGGGATACGTGTACGAGCCGCCCCATCCGGAGAAGCGGATCGTCGTCGAGGCGAAGGAGGTCCTGCGAAGCGACGCGGAGTCGTACCACTTCTCGACGGAGGTGGTGGTGACCGTCGACGGGGAACGCTACTTCGACAAGAGCTGGAGCGTCACCGTGCCCAGGGAGCTGGGGTGAGGGTCAATAGAGGCCGGTATGGAAGTTCAGATCGCGGATCAGCGCGAAGGTGTTTATGCACCGGACATTGAATTCACGACTTACGTCAGGCAACCTCCGGTTTGCCCGGGTTCGGCTTGGCCTGGAATGCTCGGTAGTTACGACGCATCTCTTCTGGATGTCCACGAGAGCGTAGGCAACCAGAAACGGGTCGCGTCCAATCTCCTCAACCTCCTCATCGGTCAGATCCCTGCCATACCCCTGCTCGGTGATGCAGGCCACCAAGTCCACCCCAGCCTCTTCATCAAGTACGATGGCATTCCTGTTTTCCTTTAGCCAGTCGACCAATGGATCCGGTCGGTCTTCTGGCGGCGGGGGCAGCATGACCTCTTCAAAGAACTCTTGCGGGATCTTGATCCGGCCGCGGGTGCCCATCTCCAGCAACCAATCCCAGAACTCAGGGACTCTCTCAATGGGGTAGTAATCGCGATTTGCATCAATGAGCACATTGGCGTCCAGGAGGTAGAGCACGGGCATTCTCTACCGTGCACGACCTGCGTCCAGCAGTGATTGAACCTGCCTGGGCTTGACCCCCAAGACCTGTGCCGCCTTGGAAGTCGACAGAGTATCCGCCGCCATCATGCGCTCCGCCAGCCCGATGATCCGATGGCCCAGGCGATGGCGGCGCACTCTGTAGTAGCTTGGCCCACTCTCCTGCTCGCGTGCCTGTGCCCGGCGCCTTTCCCGCTCTCCATGCCATGCTTGGCGGAAAAGGCCAGCCAACTGGTGGTAGGTCGCCTGAGAGATCAGCTCATGGCGATATGCTTTGTAGGCAACCATAGCGCTGCTCACTTTCATCTGGATTGCAAGCGCTGTGATTTGTTCTGAGATCTGGCGAATGTCGAAGTGACTGTCGAGGGCGAGCCCCTTCAGCTCTCGTTCAGGTAGCAGGAACTCCCCGGCCACATCGTTGCAGAACCGCTCCACCTCGCTTTCCGCATTACTACCGCTGATCCCTGTATGACCGAGCAGGAGGTGGACGGTCTCGTGCAACAGGGTGAAGGACCAGGCAGGTTGTGCATCGCGATCATTGATCACAACGAAAGGAGCCACTTCGTCCGCTATGGAGAATCCTCGAAAGACCGTCGTATCCAACGCCGTCTTGTAGTTTCCCAAGTCCCCCTTGAGCAGGACAAATACCCCTGCATCCTCTGCCTTCCCGCGCAACAAGCCGAAAGCGGCCGACGCACTCGACTGGGCGCGATAGTCCGTCGCATCGAGGCCCAGTAGCGCCTGCAATGACCTCAAGACTGCTGCGCGGCCATCTTCCCTGCGGTGAGAGCCGATGAAGGCCAGCGCCTCCGCTTCATCTTCATCCTCCAGCATGACGCGAACCATGCTCTGACGTGCCCGGATCTCCCGGATCAACGCGTCCAGCCGCGCCTCATCCGACCTTCGATCGCCTTGGTGCAGGGTGCGAAAGTCCACTCCCCGCTTACCCATCTTCGGTGGTTTGGAGAGGTAGAACGTGAGCAACGGACGGCGGTACTGTCCCGCCATCCTGACCACTTGGGGGCGGGAAGGCTCCTTCTCTCCCTGCTCGATCCGGGCAAGCTTCTCTACCGCGGACGATCTGGGGCTGTCTCGGAAGCGCAGTTGCCTTGCCGCCTCCTCCTGGGTAAGGCCGGCCGTCTCGCGGGCCCAGATCATGATGGCGGGGTTGACCCTTGGCATCGTTCTGCAGTCCTCGTTCTTGTCCGGGTTGATCAGGCTATCAGGAAGCTATGCCACCTCTTGCACCGGCGCACTGCCCTTTCGGGCGTCCAAGTCGAGCAGCGGCCCCCCTCAACTATCCAGCACCCGGTCCTGCCCCGCCGAGGCCTCGTCCAGCCGCCCCCGCTCCTCCGGGGTGATCGACCAGCCCACGGCGCCGGCGTTCTCCTCCATGTGGGCCGCCGTGTCGCCGCCGGTGATGGCGGCCGTCACCTCGGGATGGGAGAGGACCCAGTTGATCGCCGTCTGCGCCACGGTGCGGCCGTGGGCGTCGGCGACCTGACGCAGGATCGCCAGGGTCCGGTGCGCCGCCTCGTTGAGGTGCTTCTCCAGGTTTCCGGCGCGGCCGCTGGCGTAGAGGGTGCCCTCCGGCGGCGGCTGCCCGGGGGTGTACACACCCGAGAGCAGCCCCACGCCCAAGGGGCTGTAGGTCATGACCCCGAAGCCCTGGTCGCGCTGCGCCGGCCACATCTCGCGCTCCAGGTCGCGGTTGAGGAGGTTGTAGGGGTTCTGGATGCAGAGCAGGGGATCGAGGCCGAGGCGATCCTGGGTCCACAGCGCCTTGAGCACCTGCCACGTCTGGAAGTTGGAGACGCCCATGTAGCGGGTCTTGCCGGCGCGCACCACGTCGTCGATGGCGCGCAATGTCTCCTCAAGGGGGGTGTCGTCGTCGTACACGTGCAGGATGTAGATGTCGATGTGATCGGTCTCGAGGCGGGCCAGGGTGCGGTCGATCTCGCGCATGATGTGGTAACGCGACAGGCCGGCGTCGTTCGGCCCGTCATCGATGCGGCTGGCCACCTTCGAGGTGACCACGAGGTCGTCGCGGTGGCGCTTGAGGACCCGCGCCAGGACCTGCTCCGACGTGCCGCGGGTCTCGTACACGTCGCCGAAGCCGTAGGCGTTGGCGCAGTCGATGAAGTTGATCCCCAGCTCGACGGCGCGCTCGATGGCGCGCTCGGCCTCGCCGGGGTCCGTCTGCCCGCGCAGGCCCAGGCCGTAGGCCAGGCGCGACACCTTCAGGCCGGAACGGCCGAAATTCACGTATTCCATGCTCTCCTCCTGGGATTGTCGTGGAACGCTGTCGGTCCGGGATGCTGTCCGACCGAGGCCTCGTCGAGGCGGGCCCGGTCCTCCGCCGTGATCGACCAGCCTGCGGCGCCGGCGTTCTCCTCCACGTGGGCCGCCGTGTCGCCGCCGGTGACGGCCGCCGTCACCTCGGGGTGGGAGAGGACCCAGTTGATCGCCGTCTGCGCCACGGTGCGGCCGTGGGCGTCGGCGACCTCCCGCAGGACCCTTAGCGTCCGGCGCGCCGCCTCGCGGAAGTCCTTCTCCGGGTCTCCGGCGCGGCCCCTGGCGTACAGGATCCCGGTCGGCGGCGGATGGTCCGGGGTATACGCACCGGAGAGCAGACCCACCGCCAAGGGGCTGTGGGTCATGACCCCGAAGCCCTGGGCACGCTGCGCCGGCCACATCTCGCGCTCCAAGTCGCGGTTGAGAAGATGGTAGCGGTTCTGGATGCAGAGCAGGGGATCGAGCCCGAGTCGGTCCTGGGTCCACAGCGCCTTGAGCACCTGCCAGGCCTGGAAGTTGGAGACGCCCATGTAGCGGGTCTTGCCGGCGCGCACGACATCGTCGATGGCGCGCAGCGTCTCCTCGAGAGGGGTCTGGTCGTCGTAGGCGTGCAGGATGTAGATGTCGATTTGATCGGTCTCGAGGCGGGAGAGGGTGCGGTCGATCTCGCGCAGGATGTGATGGCGCGACAGGCCGCCGTCGTTCGGCCCCTCGCCGATGCGGCCGGCCACCTTCGAGGTGATCACGAGGTCGTCGCGGTGACGCTTGAGGACCCGCGCCAGGACCTGCTCGGAGGTGCCGCGGACCTTGTGCTCGTCCCCGAGGCCGTAGACGTTGGCGCAGTCGATGAAGTTGATCCCCAGCTCGACGGCGCACTCGATGGCGCGCTCGGCCTCGCCGGCGTCGTCCTGCCCGCGAAAACCCAGGCCGCAGGCCAGACGCGACACCTTCAGGCCGGAACGGCCGAACTCGACGTATTCCATGCCTCTCCCGGGGCCACTCGCCGCCCCCAGCCGGGCGCAAACCGATTCGGCTACTGGTAGTCCGCGCCGGGAGCCGGGTCAACTCCCGGTGCGGCCGCGGGCCGATGGACCGGCTCGCGGGCGTCCGATTAGATTGGGCGGGCGCTTGGCCACAGAGGATCCGCCATGGAACAAGGCACGAACGAGCATCCGGGCCTCGGCCTCGCCGGCCGGATGATCCGCACCTTCACCGCCCCGGGCGCGACCTTCGCCTCGGTCCGGGAGCGATCCGGATGGCTGGACTGGTTCGCGCCGACCCTGATCGTCGTCGCCGCGGAGGTGGCCCACCTGGCTGCCCGCGTACCGACGGAATACATGGGCGCCTGGTTGGAAATGGCGCCGGCCTTCCTGATGCAGGCTGTCAACCCCTTCCTGCACCTCTTCATCGCCGGAGCGGTCCTGCTCCTGGTAGCCAACTTCATCCTCGGCGGCGGGGCCACCTATGGCCGGATGCTGGCGGTGACCGCCTATGCCTCCTTGGTGAACGCGGCCGATCGGATCGTGACCGGGCTCCTGGCCCTGGTGACGGGTACCCAGGTCTCCATCGGGCTAAGGCCCTTGCTCCCCGACGGGATGCGCGACACCCTCGCTGGCCTCTTGCTGGGCATTGTGGACGTCTTCGGGCTCTGGCAGATCCTGGTCACGGCCATCGGCACCGGCGTCATGGCCGGCTGCTCCACGCGCCGGGCGCTGGTCCCCGTGCTGATCCTGTGGGCGCTCTGGAGTATTCTGCTGGTGGCCGCCTTGTCAGCGCTCAAGGCGTCGATGGGACGGTGAGAGCGGAGCCGCTCGCCGGGCTCTCACACTCTTCGAGAAGAGAGGACAGAAATGGAATCGCGCATGTACGATGATCCGGCCATCGGCATCGCCGGCCGGATGATTCGAACCCTCACCGCCCCCGGCCGGACTTTCGCCTCGGTCCGGGATCAGTCGACCTGGCGGGACTGGCTGATCCCGACCCTCGTCGTGGTGGTGGCGGGCCTGGTGACCGGGATCCTGGCCCTGCCCGCGACCATGGAGGCCGGCTCGGAGATGTTGCAGGAGCGGTACGAAGAGATGACCGAGGCGGAGCGGGCGATGGCGGAGCAGATGCACCAGGCGGCGCCGGGCATGGCCCTGGTGGCGGTTCCCGTCTTCTCCTTCCTGGTGCTCTTCTTCCTCGGAGGCGTCCTGCTCCTGCTGGCCAACCCCATCCTCGGCGGCGAGGCCAACTACGGCCAGATGCTGGCGGTGACCGCCTACGCTTCGCTGGTCAAGGTCGTCCAGGCGATCGTGACCTTGCCTTTTCTGCTGAAGACGGGGACCCTGCTGGTCATCGGCCCGGGCTTGTTCCTCTCCGAGGAGATGATCGCCACCTTCGCGGGACGTCTGTTGTCCGGGGTGGACCTCTTCACGTTCTGGCAGGTCCTGCTCATGGCCGTCGGCACCGGCGTCATGTCCGGCCGCTCCACGCGCAACGCACTGGTCCCGCTGCTGATGCTGTGGGCGGTGGTGCTCGTCGTCCAGGCCGGCCTCGGGGGCCTGTCGGACGCCATGCAGCCATGACGGAGTTCGGGCCCTGTGGCCGGGCTCCGCTCGACTCCCGGCGGATCACAGCCCCAGGGCGGCGTCGATCCCGGCCTGGTACTCGTACGCCTCGGCGCTCTCCACCTCGCTCATGCTGACGGCGCGGCCGAGGACGCTCGACTCGAAGATGGCGTACACGGCGGCCACCGCCTTCATCCCTTCGGTGCCGTCCACCTCCACCGGCCGCCCGTGGAGGATCGCCTCGCCGAGCTCGTAGTACTCCAGGGCCAGCAGCTTCCAGTCGACGTCGGCCGTGGCCACGCCGTCGGGGAAGAAGTGGGCGGCCAGGGGCTCCAGCTCGAAGCCCTCGGCTTCGGCCACCAGTTGCTCCTGGCCCTTCTCCTCCTCGCCCGCCACCTGCAGGACGGCCCTGGCGCCGCGGCTGCCGAAGCTCCTGAGGGCGCCCTGGTCGCCGAGGATCGCCTGGCCGCCGCAGCCTCCGTGGCCGCCGAGGCCGACGACCCAGCTGACCATGGCGCCGCCGGCCATGCGCAGGGTCGCCATGGAGCTGTCCTCGGCCGTGGCGTGCACCTCCTCCTCCATCGCCGTGTGCCGCTGCCGGTAGAACTCGTAGGGGCTGTCGAGGCGGGCCGGCCGCCTGCGCACCGGCGTGGCCAGGCTGACCTGCCCGTGGACTTCCGCCACCTCGCCCAGCTGGTAACGGATCAGGTCGGTGTAGTGGACGGCCACGTCCAGCAGCAGGCCGCCGCGATCCTTGTCGTGCCGCCACGGCGTGATGAAGACCTCGCTGCCCGGGGACAGGGCGTGGTAGATGGCCATGTACGGACGGCCGATGGCGCCGCGGTCCAGCAGGTGGCGCACGAGCCGCGCCGAGGGATCGCGCCGGAAGTTCTCGGCCACCGAGAGGATGCGGTCGTTGCGCCGCGCCGCCTCGATGATGCGGTGGCAGCCGCGGACGGTGATGGCCAGGGGCTTCTCCACCATGACGTGCAGCCCCAGGTCGAGGGCCTGACAGGCGACCGTGTGGTGGTCGCCGGGGTCGACGACGACGTCGACGGCGTGGAGGTCGGGGACCTCACGGACCATCCGCTCCAGGTCGGTGAAGACCCGCGGGCGAACGCCGAGGAGCTTCTCCGCCTCGCTGGCGGCCAGTTCCGCGTTCTCCGGGCGGATGTCGCATACGGCGGCCAGCTCGACGTTGGCGAAGGGGGTCTTCGCCAGCTCGGCGAGTCCGTAGAGGTGGCGGGTGCCCATGCCGCCGCAGCCGACGAGGGCGATTCGAATCCGGTCCATGGGATCTCCGGGAATCCTTCGGGGCGCTGCCTTCTCGCGGGGCGTGCATGAAAGGCCCGGGTCCGGCGGCGGGCAAGCGCAGCGGCAAGGCTCCGGGGGGCCCGATCGGCTGCCTCCAGATCGCCCGGTTCAGCCGCAGACCACCGGCGAGGACCCAACGGCGCGTGCGCCCGTCCATGCGCGGCAAGAGCCCGTCATCCGTAGGCAGCTCGCCTTGCGGCTGGAGACGCGCTGCACCCGCCACGGGGACCAGGGGTGGACGACGCCTCTCGCGGAGGTGGGCGTCACGGTGCCGGCGGTCCTGAAGGCCGGAGGCATCGGCCTGTCCTCGAGCCTGGCCTGGCACTTCTGAGAGCCGCGCCCCCGGGCCCGGCCGGGGCTTCCTGCTATCTCGCCTGGTGGCTCCGCGCCGCGCCGGGACCGGGAGCCGCGCGGCGCTCCCGCTCTGCGCGGATGACCTGCTCGACGATGCCGGCGTTGCCGGCCACCAGCGGCCCCGTCCGCGGGCAGGTCACGGGCGCGCCGTCGAAGGCGGCTGAGCAGCCGCCGGCCTCGCCCACGATGAGCAGGGCGGCGGCCATGTCCCAGGGGTCCAGGCGGTGGTGGAAGAACCCGCCGAGCCGTCCGGCGGCGACGTGGCACAGGGCCAGGGCCGCCGAGCCCGCCAGCCGCAGGGCCGCCACCCGGGGGCGCAGGGCCGACGCCAGGTCCATGCTGTGGCGGGCGGCCTCCTCGTCGTGGGCCAGGTCGAAGGCCAGCAGCGCCGCGGGCAGATCCCCGGCGCCGTCCACGGAGATGGGATTCCCGTTGCAGGTGGCGCCCTCGCCGCTCGACGCGGAGAACAGCTCGTCCCGCAACGGATCGTAGACCACGCCAGCCACCGGCCTCCGGCCCACCACGAGAGCCAGGCTCACGGAGATGTAGGGAAAGCCGTGGACCAGGTTCAGGGTGCCGTCCACGGGATCGACGACCCACGTGGGCGCGTCGGAGAGCGGATCGTTGACCGTCTCCTCGGTGAGGAAGCGGTGGTCGGGGAAGGCGGCGCCGACGCGGGCGCCGATGACGTCGTTGGCCTGCAGATCGAGGCCGGTGACGAAGTCGGCGCGGCCCTTGGTCTCGACCACGACGGCCTGGTGCAGGTTGTCGCGCAGCAGGGCCCCCGCCTCGAGCGCCGCGGACTCGGCCACTTGCCGGGGAGAGCCGCCCATCGAGCCCCGCCGCTCAGGGTCCGCCGAAGGTGAAGGAGAGAGCCATGCCGAAGTAGAAGTAGTAGTTGCCGTTCGAGTCGGTGAACAGTCCGATCTCCGGATGGACCGCCTGTCCCCGCGTCTCCTCATCGGGTGTCAACCGTAGTCCGAGATTGATCCCCGTGACGTACTCTGCCGGGTTGTCCACGCCGACGATGCCCCTCACGCCCAGGTTGAGATATTGCTCCGACTTGCCGAGGGGAATCGTGGCGATGAGAGAGGGGTGGACCTGGAAGGACTCGAGGACGTCGATGGACTCGACCTCACTGGGAAAGGGATCACTGAAGAACACGCCCAAGGGCGAGAAAAAGGCCAGTCGATCCTCCACCAGGGAGATCTTGGGGTCGAAGGAGACGAACTGGTATCCGTCCTGGAGGTTGATGCGGCTTATCCGGCCGCCGATCTCGTACCTCTCCAGTCCGTGACGGACCTGCACGTCCACCACCGAGAACCCGTCGTGGTAGTCCCACTCATCCCCGTCGATGAAGGCCTGGCGGCTGATGCCTGGAGTGATCGATGTCTGCCCCGGGGCCAGCCGGTGGGCCGTCTGGTGCAGGGCGAAGGAATAGCAGCCCGAGAGAGGAAGGGCGAGGATCAGCGCGCCGGCCAGGAATCGCGCTCGCGTCTCCCGCATCACCAGGACAGCCTCAGACCGAAGGAGTGGACGTGACTCCCTGCGTAGAATTCCCCGTCGGGCAGCCGCACCGGCGCGTAGTCGAAGCGGACCTTCGCGGGAAGAAATCCGCTGTCCGGCGACAGGTTGATTCCGAGGCCATAGCGGTTTCGCAGCCCCTTGTCGTGGTACTCGATCCAGCCCGCTCGCAGGCAGAGCCAATGGGCGACGGTCAGCTCCAGACCGGCGCCCCCGCTGCCAGACTCGTAATGGAATTGCTCCTCGGGTGGATTGAAGTACCACCGGTACTCCCCGGCGAAGACGGTCCGCAGCGCCGGAAAGAGGCCCGCGGGGGGCCGGTCGACGGCGTACCGGAAACCGGTCCGGAGATAGCGGGGAAGCGGCATCCTGCCATCGAACTCACGGCCATCGGAGGTGATCGTCCAAGTGTGGTCCGGTGCGAGATTCTGCAGCGCCATGCCGATGGAGAGGCCGCCGAAAGGCCCGTCCGCGGATTCCCCGGCGTGGTACAGCACACCCAGATCGAAGGAGGGGACGTAGCTCGACTCGCGCTCGAGGTCCGTTCCCAGCGCATACCGGTTGAAGAACCCCACGGCCCCTCCCGCCGCCACATGCCCGCGGCAGGCGGCATAGGCCAAGGCCAGGGTCTGGTCGTAGACCCGGAGTTCCCTGGAGTTGCCATGCTCTCTCCTGCCGAAGGAAAGGGCCGCCCCGCCCAAGGGAGCGGCGGAAGCCACTCCCAGACTCCACGCATGCAGGTCCTCGATTCCCAGATCTTTCTCGACCCCGTCGAAGGACCTGTAGCTGTAGAACAAACCCGGCCCCCGCAGGAAGGCGAGGTTGGCGGGATTGGAGGAGAAGGCCGCCGCCGGGTCCTCCGCATCGGCGACCGAGGACTCGCCCATCGCCAGGCTTCGAGGGTTGGTCACCGTGTCGAAGGAATGGGAGTTCGGGTCGCCCACGATCTGAGCATGGCCCCGGGCACCCGCGAGGAACAGAACCCAGAGGAGAACCGCTGTCCGCCCCGAAGGACTCATCCGCCATCCCGGACGGCGGGAAGGGCGGAGTCCACCGTCACGCCCACCGCGCCGTAATCCGCAACCGCGCTTCATGCGTGGTCATGGCTCGACGCCGAAGGCCCGGCAGATGGCATCGAGCTTCTCGACCACCTCGGGGTGGATCTCCCGGGGAAGCATCAGAGCTGCGATCTCGTGGTAGCGGGTGTAAGGCAGAGCGTGCAGTCCGGCCGCTTCGAGCAGCGAAGAGAGCAATATCGTGCGGGCTTTCGTCTCATTCAGATACCCATGATTCCCCAGCGGCTCCCTTACTACCGCAGGTGGAAACTCGTCGCGCCAGCAAGCGAGCATGTCTTCGACGTGCGACTCGGCAGCCTCGACGCCAACCTCGGCCTCGACGAACCGGGTCAGCGCATCCGGGTGGATGAGGTAGCTCTCGATCTCGTACCGCCGCCACCGGAGACGCTGCAACCCGGTGCCGGTGATCTCGCTGTCCGGCACGGGAGGTCTCGCATCGCCGTCACGAAGTTCGAGCGCGGGCAGCCCCTCGCGCACGAGTTGCAGGGCCTCATGGTGATCGCGCGCCCTGATGCCCGGGCGCCCCTCTTGCGCCTGGAATACCAGCGGCTTCCACATGATCTCGGTGGTGAGCAGCCGCTCGGCCCGGTGTCCAAGGGTCGACGCCCACGCGCGCAGGATGTTGATGTCCGTATAATCCTCGACATACAGAATCCCGCGGACATGCAGGGCCTGCATCACGTCCGTGTTGCTGAGAACGCGAAGGGAGGAGATCAGCCGGCCCTGCTCAACGCTGTCGGCGGCCATCCTCGGCTGGTTGAGGGTAAGGCAGAGTTCGCGAGGCTCCACCGAATTGATGATCACCTCGGAGTGGGTGGCGACGACGAGCTGCGATCCGTGCAGCGCGGCCGCCGCGCGAAGCTCATGATAGATGGCGTCCTGGAGAATCAGGTGCAGATGCGCGTCGGGCTCGTCGAGGAGGAGCACCGAGCCTTCGCGCGCATGGAGAAAGGCGAGCAGCATCAGCACCTGCTGAAAGCCGCTGCCCGCGCTGGCGATGTCCAGGGGCCGGGCTCCCCCGGCCGCTCTGTACTCGGCCTGGATGTACGGTCCGCTGGCATCAGGGGGCAGCAGTTCATAGCCGAAGAGCTTCCCGATGGAGTCCTGGAGCGCGGCCCAGGCGGAGTCCTCCCGGCTCGCGGTGACGAGCAGGTTGCGCAGGACTTCACCAGGCCGGCCGAGCCCGAGGATCTGCTCTACGGCGGCGGGCTGAAGGAGCCGCTCGTTTGTCTCCAGTCCCGTCATGGGAGGTACGTAGACGATCCCGGGATCCAGCTCCCGGAGCCGGTCCGCGGGGACCTCCGCCCCGGGCCGGACGTAGATCTGCTCGGTGCTGTCGGCGATGAGTTCCATCGTCACGGACCAGCCCGCGTCGTGCCGGATCCCGATCTCGATCTGCCCCCCGTACCGGCGGTCCCTCCACATCAGGTCGAAGCTCCGAAGGGGGACCGCAGCGAAGGCCTGCCGGGCGATGGGAGCCCGCGCATAGCCCTTTCGAGGATTGTAGTCGTTGAGCTCGCGCCAGCGTCGAAGGGCGAGGGACCACGACGCGATGGCCTGAAGGATCGTCGTCTTGCCGGTGTTGTTGGGGCCGGCGAGAACCACGTGTCCCGGCAGCCGGAACTCGACCTCGCCAAAGCGCTTGAAGCCGCGGATGCGGACGGTGCGGATCACGCCTGGCTCACGCCCCCCGCCCGCCCACCGGCTCCAGGCGGATGAACGTCTTGAGCAGCTCCCACTGCCAGGAGTGGGGGAAGCCGTAGGGGTCCCGCGAGCTCGGCCAGCCGCTCCAGCGGGTGGTGTTGCAGGGGTAGCGGATGATCAGCTGGGCCAGGAAGATGTCGGGCATCTCGCGCACCCAGATCTCCATCGCCTCGGTGAACAGCTGCAGCAGCTCCGGGTCGCCCACCTGCAACGGCGCGGTGCGCTCGACGATGCGGTCGAACTCGTCGTTGCGCCAGCGCGAGATCGTCGACCACAGGGGCGCTGGCTGGCCCGTGGGGCGGTAGTACTGGGAGGTGTAGTAGGAGAGCATCAGGTAGGGGTCCATGCCGCGCACGCCGCTGGGCCCCTTGCAGCCGAGGGAGGCCTTCTGCTCCCCCGTCTGCACCAGCGATGTCAGGCCCGGCGAGGTGTCGAAGTTGGCGTCGAAGCCGGCGTCGCGCAGCTGCTGGGTCAGGGGCGGACCGTAGGACCGCAGCCACTGGGGCACGTACATGGCGATCTCGACGCGCTCCCCTTCCGCGTCGATCCAGAACCCCTCCTCGTCCTTGGCGTAGCCCTTCCCCTCCATGATGCGGACCACCTCCTCCGGGTGGGGGCGGCTGTCGTACCCGTGGCGGGCGAGGATCTGCTGCAGGGCCTCATCGAAGGGGGCGAACCACTCGTAGGGGGTGAAGGGGTGGAGGGCGACGACGCCGGCCCCCGACTCGGCCAGCTGCACCACCTTGTCGCGGTCGATGGCCATGCTGATCGCCCGGCGGATCTGCGGATCGTCGTAGGGCGGCTCGGAACAGTTGAGGTTGAGGTCGATGGGGCACCAGTCGAGGTAGCCGTAGGGAGCCTCCCGGCCGCTGAAGGTCACCACCCGCGGGTTGCGCTCGAGCACGCTCTCAAGGGTGAGGACCTGCATGATCGGCGCCATGTCGAGCTGGTCGGTGAGCAGCAGCTGCGCCGACTGGCTCTCCTCCTGCTGCGGCACGTAGATGATGCGCTCGATCCTCGGCAGGCGCTTGAACCCCTCCCGGGCCGCCCACCAGTCCCGGCGCAGGTCGTAGATCTTCTGGTAGGGCGAGGCGTAGACGAGGCGGTAGGGCCCGGTGCCCAGGGGCAGGCCGGCGTCGATGTCGTGGAAGGTGAACTCCAGCGGGTCCACATGGCGCCAGACGTGCTCGGGCAAGACCTGGATGCCGTGGTTGCTGCTCAGGGTCGTGGCCCAGAAGGCGGGGCCCGGTTTCTTGAGATGGAACCGCACCGTGTGGTCGTCGACGACCTCGGCGAAGTCGAAGAACTCGGGCAGGTCGGCCAGGTGCACCATCGACTCGGCGTGGTCCCGCACCATCTCGAAGGTGAAGGCCACGTCGCGGGCGGTGAAGGGCCTGCCGTCGGCCCATTCGATGCCCTTGCGGAGCCGCGCGGTGAGCACCGTCCAGGTGTCGTCGTACTCCCAGCTCTCGGCCAGCCAGTTCTCGTGCTCCCCGGTGAGCACGTTGTACATGATGAGGGGCTCGAAGATCGAGGGCAGGGTGCCCATGTGGAAGCCCTGGTCCGAGCCCGGGATGTAGGGGTTCTGGTTGTCGAACAGGGCGTACTGGTTCGGGCCGCCGTTCATCAGGATCATGGTGCGGTCCCGGGGCACCTCGGGCAGCACGATCCCCGGCCCGCAGCCGGCCGCGGCCGCCCACGCCGCCAGCAGGAGCCAGCCCCAAGCCACCGCTTGCGGCACCCTGCGCCCCGGCCGCCCGGCCCGCGGCTTGCGTCCGCCGCCGCCGCGGAGACTCGACCTGCCGCAGCTCCCCGGCGCCACCGCCTGGAAGCCCTGCCGCCCGGCCCGGGGGCTGCCCCGCCCGGCGCCCCCGCGTTCCACCCGGCGCCCGGTCCCTGGCTTGCGCCCGCCGGCGCCCCCGCGTTCCGCCCGCATCCCGCCCATCGCCTCCCGGTGTTCTCCGGTCCCCATCACCCGCCTCCGTGGGACAGGGCGGCGACCTGCTCCTCCGAGAGCACCTCCGCCTCCTCGTGGAGGAAGCAGGCGGCGGCGCGGCCCTCGTCGGTGCGCACCAGGGGCGGGGTCTGCTGCCGGCAGCGGTCCATGACGTGGGGACAGCGCCCGGCGAAGGCGCAGCCGCCTCCCGGCGCGTGGGGCGCGCCGTTCTCTTCCCCGGCAGCGGCAGCGGTCTCCGCGCCGTCGGCGCCCTCCTCGCCACCCCAGCGGCGGCTCGTGTCCGGCAGCGGGATCGATCCCACCAGCAGCTGCGTGTAGGGGTGCTTCGGCGCCTTGATGACCCGCTCCACGTCTCCCACCTCGACCACCTCCCCCTGGTACATGACCAGGATCGTGCGGCTCAACTGGTAGGCCGTGGTCAGGTCGTGGGTGATGTACACGAGGCTGATGCCGCGCTCCCGGTGGATGCGGAACAGCGTCTCCAGGATGGTGGCGCGCAGGGAGGCGTCGACCATGGAGACCGGCTCGTCGGCGACGATCACCTTCGGGTCGAGGAGCAGGGCCCGGGCCACCATGATGCGCTGGCGCTGGCCGCCGCTGAGCTGGTGGGGGTAGCGGCCCAGGGTCTCCTCCGGGCGCAGGCCCACCGCCTGCAGGCCCTCCTCGATGCGCGCCCGCCGCTCGTCGCGCGACAGCTCCGGGAAGAACCGGGCCACCGGCGCCGTCAGCGAGTGGTCGACGCGGTAGAAGGGGTTGAAGACCTCGAAGGGGTCCTGGAAGACGGCCTGCACCTGGCGCCGGAAGGTCTTGCGCGTGGCGGCGTCCAGCTCGGCCAGGTCCGTGCCCCGGTAGCGGACCGACCCGTCCGTGGGCGGCAGGATGCCGAGGAGCAGCCGCGCCAGGGTGGTCTTGCCGCTGCCGCTCTCGCCGGCGATGGCCACCACCACCGGCTCTTCCTCCGGAATCACCAGCGAGGCGCCGGCCACGGCCACGGTCCGCCGGCGGTCGAAGAGCCCGCCGCCGAAGGCCCGGCTGGCCTCGCGCGCCTCGAGCAGGGGCGCGCTCACGGGGCCTCCGCGTGCAGGTGGCAGGCCGCCCGGCGCTCGGCGCCCCCGTCACCGGCGGTCACCACCTCCAGGGCCGGCACGGTCTCGGGGCAGCGGTCGAACACCTGCGGGCAGCGCGGGTGGAAGGGGCACCCCGGCGGCGGCTCCAGCAGCGACGGCGGCAGGCCGGGGATGCCGCGGAACTCGCCCCGGCGGTCCAGGGACGGCAGGCTCTCCACCAGCAGGCGCGTGTACGGGTGGAGGGGCTCCTCGAGCAGGCCCCGCACCGGGCCCAGCTCGGCCAGCCGGCCGGCGTACATCACGCCGATGCGGTCGACGCACTGGGCCATGAGCCCCATGTCGTGGCCCACCAGGATGACGGCGGCGTCCAGCTCCCGCTGCACCCGGAAGAGGGTGTCCATGACGCGCTTCTGCACGACCACGTCGAGGGCGCTGGTCGGCTCGTCGGCGATGATCACCCGCGGCCGCAGGGCCACGGCGATGGCCATGCCCACGCGCTGCTTCATGCCGCCGCTCAGCTCGTGGGGGTACATGCGCGCCACGGCGGGGTCCAGCTCGACCAGGGACAGCAGCTCCCGCACGCGCTCCCGCAGGGCGTCGCGGTCCGGCCGCTCCTCGTGGGCCTCGATGGTGTCGGCGATCTGGGCGCCGACGCGCATCACCGGGTTGAGGGAGTTCATCACCCCCTGGGGGATCAGGGAGATCCGCGAGAACCGCACCCCTCGCATCTCCTCGTCCGGCAGGGACAGCAGCTCCAGCTCGTCCAGGTGGACCCGCCCCGCCTCGATCCGCCCGGGGGGCCGGATCAGGCGCATGAGGGCCATGGCCGTCGTCGACTTGCCCGAGCCCGACTCCCCCACCAGCCCGAGGCGCTCCCCGGCCCGCAGCTCGAAGCCGACGCCCTCCACGGCGCGCACCGGTCCGCCGCCGGTGTGGTAGTGGACGCGCAGCTCCTCCACGCGCAGCACCACGCGGCCCCCGGCGCCGCTCACGAGGACCGCCACAGCCGCGGATTGGCGATGCGGTCCAGCCCCATGGAGACCAGGAAGAGGCCGATGAAGATGAGCACGATCATCACCATGGGCGGCGCCCACCACCACCACATGCCGCGCAGCAGCGAGGTGTAGAAGAGGGCCCAGTAGATGGTCATGCCGAGGGTGGGGTCGTTCTGGGGGCCCAGGCCCAGGGCCTCCAGGCCGATGGAGGCCAGCACCGCCGCGGCCACGGCGCTGACGAAGCTGGCCGCCAGGTAGGGCAGCAGGTTGGGCAGCAGCTCCCGGGCGATGATCTCCAGGTCGCCCATGCCGGAGAGCCGCGCCACCTGCACGTAGGCGCGCTCGCGCATGGACAGCACCTGGGCGCGGATCGTGCGCGTCGGCAGCATCCACGCCAGGGAGGCGACCACCAGCGCCATCATGTCGACGGTGACCGCCGTGCGCAGCGACGTGGCCAGCACCACCAGGAAAAGCAGGCCGGGCACGGTGAGCAGCACGTCGGCGGCGCCCCGGATCAGGGTGTCGGGCAGGCCTCGGAAGTAGCCGGCCACGAAGCCGAGAATGATGCCGATGCCGAGCCCCACGGCGCCGGCGAGGAAGCCGACTCGCAGAGTGAGGGGCGTGCCCGCCACCATCACCGCCATCAGGTCCCGCCCCGCCGCGTCGGTGCCGAGGGGGTGCTCCAGGGACGGCGTCAGGTTGGCCGCCGCCGAGCCGACGCGGGCCTGATCGGTGTCGACGAAGAGGGACCCCACGGGGCCGAAGGCCAACACCACGAAGACGATGGCCAGACCCGCCGCCAGCTGCGGGTGGCGGCGCGCCGCCGCGGAGATCCGCGAGAGCCTCATCGGCGGTAGGCGATGCGCGGGTCGAGGAGCGGGTAGACGAGGTCGAGGATCAGGGTGACCGTGGCGATGGCGAGGATGACCATGACCACCACCCCGTAGATGACGAAGTAGTCGAAGGTCTGCACGGCGCGGTAGAGGACCGTGCCCACCCCGGGATAGGCGAAGACGACCTCCACCAGCACCGCCCCGGAGACGACGTAGCCCATGGCCAGGGCCAGGGCCGTGGTCTGCGGCAGCATGGCGTTGCGCAGGGCGTAGCGGAAGAAGATGTCGCGGCTCTTCAGGCCCCGGGCCTCGGCGTAGTTGACGTAGTCCTCGCCCTGCACGGTGACCATCATGCCGCGCATGGACAGGGCCCAGAACCCCACCGAGGAGAGCACGATCGACAGGGCCGGCACGATGGAGTGGTAGACCACGTCGAGGGCGTAGGAGAGGCTCGGGCCGGGCAGGGTCCCCAGGGTGAAGCCGCCGCCGAGGGGGAAGGCGCGCAGGGTGAAGCCGAGGAGGAAGACGAGGACCAGCCCGAGGAGGTAGTAGGGGATCGCCGACAGGGCCAGGAAGGGGGCGGCGAAGTAGTGCAGGGCCCCGGGCGACCGCGGCCAGGCCAGCAGGGCGCCGAGGACGGTGCCTAGGGCGAAGGCGATGAGGGTGGCCGTGGTCAGCAGGCCGAGGGTCCACGGCAGGGCCCGCAGGATGATGTCGGAGGCGCGGCTCGGGAAGTTGGCGATGGAGACCCCGAAGTCGAGGCGGGCCACGTCCCCGAGGTAGCGCAGGTACTGCTTCCACAGAGGCTGGTCGAGCCCGAAGCGGGCCTCGTACGTGGCCACCACCGCCTCCATGTCGGTCTTGCCCGCGCCCCCGAAGGAGACCGCCTGCAGCAGGCGCTCGCGGATCGGGTTCACCGGGGCCATGCGGGGCATCATGAAGTTGATCGTCGCCCCGGCCCAGATGACCAGGAGGAAGACGCCGAAGCGGCGGAGGACGTAGTTGAGGCTCAAGTCGGGGCGATATCCCGGGGCCGGGCTTTCAGGGTGAGCGGAAGCGTTGGAAGAAAGCGGATCGGGCATGGGGGAGAAAGTCCCGGAACATTGAGCCCCCCCGGCCCCCCGAGGCCCCCCATGGAAGAAGCCGTCCGAAGACCCCGTCCGCCTCGTGCCCGAGGCTTTCGGTGGATCCGGACGGCTTCTCGGCTGATGCCGCGGGACCGCTCCGCTACTCGAGGTAGAGCAGCCGCTGCGTCTCCACCCCGCCGGGATGGCTCAGGCGGGTGATGTAGACCCCCGACGACAGGGAGACGCCGTGCTGGTCGCGGGCGTCCCACTCCACCTGGTAGAAGCCGGCGCCCTGGAACCGATCCACCAGCGTGCGCACCGGCTGGCCCAGCACGTTGTGGATCACCAGCTGCACCGGCCCGGGGCTGGACAGGTGGTAGGCGATCTGCGTGGAGCTGTTGAAGGGGTTGGGCGCGGCGAGTGCCAGACCGGCGGCCGATGCCAGGGACTTGGCTGCGGCCAGGGGCTCGGCGCGGACAACCCAGACGCCGCCGCCCAGGGCCAGGCGCACGACGTGGCGCTGGTTGCGATTGAGAGGGATGCTGTGCCACTGGCCGACGGTCTCGCCGGCGGCGTTGTGGGCCCGGGCCTGGTACAAGCCGCTCACCTGCCTCCCGCCGGAAATCGTCAGGGAGGCCTGGCCGTCGGCATCGGTGACCGCGCTCCAGGCGTAGTCGGACTGGCGGCCGGAGATTGCGCGGGAGAACTCGACAGTCAACCCCTCGACGGCGTCGCCCAGGACCGTGGCCTCCACTTCCATACGGGGACCCGTCGGCACATCCTCGGGTGAGCTCCGATATAAGCCCGACCCGACGACGAAGTTGAGGGTTACTACCCGTTCGCCTGTATCGAATTCACCTTTGAACTCACGGGCGTAGCCCAACTTGGGGATGTCCGCCCTGTCGGTGTCGTCACCGGGATCGTCGTAGTAATACTCCACGAACCCGCCCTCCGGGTCGCTGGCCGCCGCAGCGAGGACCTGCGGCAGGATGAGCTCACCGGTACGGCCGTCCCGTGCGATCCCCACCAGGGGCCGCAGCTCGAATCTGTCCGGATCCGCGCCGTGAAACAGGACTATCCTGCTGGCGAGATCCAGGACGTAGAGGTAGACGGACCCCTCTCTCCAGGGTCCGTTCGGATCCCGCAGGGCGATCCTGAGTTTCGAGGACGCAGCCAGATCGCCGCTCTGCTGGAACTTGACGATGAACTCCCCCGCTTGCGTGACGAAGGCCTTCAAGGTTTCCCGGTCCACCACGTCCCCGGCAGCAACGGCCGGGTCGCCGTAATCGATCTCTTCTCCAATCACATGAGATTCATCGAGTTCGAATCCTGCAAGCAGCACGATGGGAACCCCGAAATTGGCCGAGCGATAGACGACTGCATAGCCGGAGGCGCCTGGTATACCCTCACTCAGACCCGGTATAGGGGAGGTCGCATCGAATGGGGCATCCGGTCCCTGCAACAACGTGCCCATGACGGCGCCGAAAGCCTGGGCGGCGGTAGCCGAATCTGGAGAAGCCAGATTGACCAAGTTGGCTACGGGTACTCCCAGAGAGGAAAGGATCGTCCCATAGATCACCGGGTTGAGCAACCTGCCCGACAGAGACATGTCCTTCGAGTGAGTGAACACCCTGCCGTCGGCCAGCAGTGACACCAGGTAGGTGGAACCGGAACGCCAATGGCTCCCCTCCTGCCTGATGAGACATCCAAAGTAGAACGATTCTTCCGGAGTCTCTTGACCCCCGCTGAACTGATCTCTCGCGGCCAGCGCGAAGTCCATCAGGGTGGCGCTGCCGTCTTCCACCTGTCGCGCCGTCACATGCGGTTCCTCGGGAGGATCAGCGCCCTCAGGGAGCCCACATTCATCCTGTGTCTGCGCCAGGGGGGGGAGGGCCAGGAACAAGACGCTGGCCAGCACGAGGGGGCCGAGAACCAGGATCATCGGTTTCGGGACGGGTGGTTTTCCGGCTTTCATGGGGTTCTCCTACTCGAAGGTGATTTCAAGACAAGTGAATGAATAGTGGAAACGCATCCGAAACGTCAACAGACGGCCCCGGCCGCGGCGGGGGACCGGCGCGGTGGAAGGCCGACTCCCGTGGGGCCCCTCCCTACTCGAAGAGCAGGTACCCGAACCGGTCCGGCCGTTCCGCGTAGCCGTAGGTGGGCACCCACTGGGCGTACTCCGAGGCGTTGCCGGTGCGCACCCTGCAGATGTTGAAGCCCCACACGTCGCCGGGAGCGAAGGCCGCCCCCTTGAGACCTGCCGCCGGCAGGGCCACCTCGGCCACCCAGAAGGTGTCGGCCACGAAGGTGGCGATCTCGACCCGGGTGCTCCACGACCGTCCCTCCCCGTAGGCGCCGTCGGCGTCGTCGGCCACCGTTCCCAGGCTGTTGATGATGAACTGGAAGAACGACCGCGAGTCGTGGTTGGTGTCGAGGAAGATCTCGATGCAGTCGTCCCTGTAGATCTCCCGGGAGTCCCTTTGGGTGGCGTCGGCCACCAGGCCGGCCGTGTCCTCCTCGTACCCCTTCACGGCGAAGTAGAGGGTCTGGCCGTGGTAGCCGAGGCGGGCCTCGGCCCGTCCCCTGGCCGGATGCGGGGCGAGACGATGGATGCACTGGTAGAACTCCTCGATCGGCTCGACCGCGCCCCAGGCCGGGTCGTCGAGCCGGCCGTCGACCGCCGGCGGACTCGGCAGGGGACGGGCGGCGGCCACCATGCCGAGAGCCGCGAGGTGCTCCAGTCCCCGCCGCCGCTCGCCCATCTCGTAGTAGAGGCGGCCCAGCTTCTGGCCGATGTTCAGGCTCCCCGGGACCAGGTCCAGGGCCTCCCGCAGCAGGCTCTCGGCGCCGGCCGCGTCGGCCGCCAGGTAGAGCTTGCGGGCCTCGACCGCCATGTGATCGGCCACCACCTCCAGCCACTCGCGGCGCTCGCGGTCCAGGGAGTCGGGCCGTTCCACGGCGCCCATCCGCACGAGCCGCCCGGTGAGGCTGTCCACCTGGGAGGCGCTGAACAGGGAGAGATCGAGGCGGTTGTCGTCGAGGCACATCAGCTCCAGGGCCTGCAGGATCTCGCCCTGCATGACGGGGTCCTCCTCGACGGAGAGCCGATGCAGCAGGGGGTCGACCGACTCCGGCCGCCGCAGGTTGCCCAGGGCCCGGGCGGCGGCGGCACGGACCCCCGGCTCCGGGTCGGCCACGGCCCGCAGCAGGGCCGGCAGGATGGCCGGCTGCTCCTCGCGCAGGTGCAGCCGGTAGAGGGCCTGGACGAAGTCGATGCGCGCCCGCACCGGAAGGCTCCGGTCGTCGAGGGCGCGCACCAGCGGCTCCACGGCCCGGGCCTTGGCCATGTTCAGCTCCAGGCGCGCCTCCTCCACGCCCTCGCCGCCCTCGACGATGCGGGCGATGCTCCGCTCCACGGGGTCGCCGCAGGCGCCCGTCAGCAGCGCCAGAGGGGGGATCAGCAGGCGCCGGAGCCGGAGCCGGCCCCGGCCGCGGTTCCTCACCCCGAGTGGCCGGGCAGGAAGGTCTCCGGCCACTTCGGCTCGTAGTCGCTCTCGAAGAGCCAGTCGAAGCCGTCGGGCACGAGGTGGGAGCGGTCGGGGCGGAGCCGTTCGGCCAGGGCCGGGAACAAGGCCATCAGCGAGTCCCGCTGGCCCTTCGGCAGGCCGCAGCGGACGCCCTCGGCGACCCACGGGGAGAGCATCGCCTTGCGCGCCACCCGGTCCTCGTTCTGCCAGGCCGAGTGCAGGCCGCTGCTGCACAGCACCAGGACCTGGCCGCGGCGGGCCACGCAGGGCACCGGCTCGCGCTCGATCCAGGGCGCCCCTTCGGGGTCCGGCAGGTGCTCGGGGAAGGCCGGCGCCTGCGGCGGCACGGGCGGCGGCCGCAGGCCGTGCACGCGGGGCAGCATCGCCTTGTGCTCGGGCGTCAGCACGCGGTCCCAGTACTCCATGATCGGCCGGTAGCTGCCGGGCAGGACGCGCATGGCGCCGCGGTGGGCGGGCACGTCGTTGAGCCAGAACCACAGCTCGACGCGGATGCGCCGGGGCGTGGCCGTGAAGTCCGACCAGGTGGCCTGCACGTCGGTGTGGCACCCGGCCGCCCACTGCTCGCGGGGGTCGGCGTAGGGCGGCTGCGCCGGGGCGCGCGCATGGGGCCCCATGCTCCACCAGAAGTGCACGGCCCGGGCGCGCAGCACCCTCGCCGCCACCTCCTCGAAGAACGGGTGCTGCAGGGCGTCGAGGTAGTCCGGCTCCTCATACGGGGCTCCCCTCCTCGCCCTCAGCCGGTCCCAGGCCGCCTCCACCCGGTCCAGCTCCCGGTCGGTGAGGGGGCCGTCGATGGTGACAGCGCCCCGCTCCTCGTACTCCGCCAGTTGTGCGTCGGTGATGGCCATTCTCAGCCCTCCTTCCGGCGCCGAAAATCGGCGAATCGCCGGCGCTCGCGCAACAGGAGCCGAGGGTGAGGCCGTGAACCTGCAGGTGGGCGGGCACGCGCCGCTTCACCTGGGCCGCTGGGCGGAACTGACCCAGGACCTGGAGCTCACGGCCGGGGCGTCGTGCTCAGCGGTCCGGCCACTCGTAGGCGGCCCTGGCGTTCTTCCAGAAGAACCTCGCGGCCGCCTCGGCCCCCTTTTCGTCGAAGTACTCGCGCACGATGCTGAAACCGGTGGCGTAGGGCGCCGCCCGCTCGCACACCGGCCAGTTGCTCCCGTAGAACAGGCGCTCCCCGCCAAAGGCGTTCCACATCGCATCGAGGGCCGGCCGGTAGTAGCCGACGTCGCCGGGGGCGGGTTGCTCGGCGCTGTTCTCGGTCAGGGCCGACACCTTCATGTAGACGTTGGCGTGGGCGCCTGCCGCCTCGATGAAGCCGGTCCACTCCGGGTCGGGTGGCCCGCCGTCGACAGCCGCGTTGGCGACATGCTCGATCACCAGGGTGAGTTCCGGCAGCTCCCGGGCCAGGCGCAGGAAGCCGGCGCGCGCCCCGTCGTCGGCCGGCACGCAGTCGAGGACGAGGTTGTGATCGGCCAGCAGCTTCATCTCGTCGAGGAAGCCGCCGTCGAGGTCGCCCCAGGCGCGGATGCCGCGGAAGACCGGATGGGCGGCGAAGCGCTCCACCTGCTCCGCGAACCTCGGGGTGCCGCTCTCGAGCCGGCCCACGTAGCCGACGATGACGGGGTCGCCGTCGGCCATGTCGAGGATCCACTGGTTGTCCTCCACCGTGCAGGCCGCCTCGACCACCACCGTCCCGGTCACCCCGCACGGGGACGCCTCGGCCAGGAAGTGCTCGGGCAGGACGGTGCGGTACAGCAGTTCCTCGTCCGGCGACGGCCAGGGCACGCCTTCGGGCCGGCTGGGATCGTAGAAGTGGGTGTGGGTGTCGATGATCATCGGAGTACTCTCTTCCGGGTGGTGATCGCCGCTCGCGAAGACAGGCAGGCTTCCCGGCCGGAGGCGGCCGGGGGTCAGCCGTCGGCGGGGCGGATCGTGACGTAGTAGGAGCCGATGGTCCGCTCCCCGCGGTCGTGGAAAGCCGCCGAGAGCTGATCGGTACCGGCCGCGAGGGATACCTCGAAGACCGCCGCCGTTTCGCCGGGAGAAGTCTCCTGGTGGTAGCTCCTGCCGCCCACCGTCAGCGCCGCCCGGCCGATGGCCAGCGCCACTCCGCCGCTGTAGTGCGGGGCGTGCCGCTCCTGGATGGCGTCGCGGCGCCACTCGACGTCGTCGCCGTCGATGCCGGCGTCCAGGGCATGGCCGGCGTCCTCCGGCCAGCGGCGCAGCTCGACGCGGTAGGGGCCGGCGCGGCGCACATCGATCGCCCAGTAGCCGCTGGCGACGTGGCCCGCCCGCACCTGGCGCTGGTTCCAGGCGCCGTTGCACGCCTCGTTGCGCAAGTCGTGGGTGGTGAGCCGCACCGGCTCGGCGCCGCCGCCGACCACCATCGGCACGTCGCAGTCGAACTGCCCGGAAACCAGTTCCCACCACTGCTCGTACCCGGCGCGCAGCTCGGCCACCACACCGGGATGGCCGGCGGCGATGTCGCGGCGCTGGCCGGGGTCCTCGCCGAGGTGGTACAGCTCCTGGCCGTGCACCAGGCGCCAGGGGCCGCGCATCACCGAGCTCAGGCGCCACTTCGCGGGATGGGCGATGCGCTGCGTGTCGGCCACCAGGACCCGCTCTCCCCAGGTGCCGTCGTCGTCGCCGCGCATGAGCGGCGCCAGGCTGCGGCCGTGGAAGGAGCGCTCCTCCGGCGGCGTCACCCCGCACAGGTCCAGGATCGTGGGCATGAAGTCGACGTAGCTGGTGAGATGCCCCACGTCGCGGCCGCCGCCGGCGCCGGCGCCAGGGTAGCGCAGGAAGAAGGGCACGCGGTGCCCGCCTTCGTAGGGCGACCCCTTCTTGCCGCGCATGCCGGCGTTGAAGCTGCCCGGCCCTTCCCGCGGGAACCCGTGCGCGTCCAGCTCCACGCCGGTGGCGGTGCCGTTGTCGGTCATGAAGACGACGATGGTGTTGTCCGCGAGGCCGAGATCGTCCAGCCGCTGCAGCAGCACGCCGATGCTCTCGTCGATGTTGGTGATCATGCCGTAGAAGCGGGCGCGGTCCTCGTGGGGGGTGGAGTCGGCGTAGGCTTCCGCATAGCGCGGCTCGACGTTCAGCGGGCCGTGGGGCGCGTTGGTCGCGATGTGGCAGTAGAACGGCTCGTGTTGGTGCTCTTCGATGAAGCGCAGGCCCTCGCGGAAGAACACGTCGGTGCAGTAGCCGTCGAACCTCGTCGGCACGCCGTTCACGTAGTACGTGTCGTCGAAGTAGTCGTTGCCCCAGGCGTCGCCGATGTTGCCGATGCCGCCGCCGTTGTGGTAGACGGCGCGCTCGAAGCCGCGCTCGTGGGGGCGGAAGGGCTGGCTGTCGCCCAGGTGCCACTTGCCGAACTGGCCGGTGCGGTAGCCGGCCTCCCGCAGGGCGTCGGCCAGGGTCCACTCGTCCTCTCGCAGCAGCGAACGCCCGCCGATGGTGTGCCACACGCCGGCGCTGTTGCAGAAGTGGCCGGTGAGCAGGCCGGCGCGGGTGGGGGCGCAGGTGGTGCCCACGTGGAAGTCGGTGAAGCGTACCGAGCTGGCGGGGAAGCGGTCCAGGTTGGGGGTGCGGATGGCGTCGTTGCCGTGGCACCCCAGGTCGCCGTAGCCCTGATCGTCGGTCAGGACGAGTACGAGATTCGGTCTGCCTGCGGCCATGGGACCCCTCATCCTCGAGGCTCAGGCGACTCCAGGCGGCTCTTCCGTGACGCTCCAACGGCCGAAGGCTCTCGCTACTTCAAGTAGAGCAGCCGCTGCGTCTCCACTCCGCCCGGATAGCTCAGGCGGGTGATGTAGACCCCCGACGACAGCGACACACCCTGCTCGTCGCGGGCATCCCACCGGACCCGGTAGGAGCCGGCGCCCTGGAGCTCGTCCACCAGCGTGCGCACCGGCTGGCCCAGCACATTGTAGATCACCAGCTGCACGGGACCGGGGCTCGACAAGCGATAGGCGATCTGGGTGGAGCTGTTGAAGGGGTTGGGCCCGCCGGGCGCCAGACCACTGGCCGCGGCCACCGCCTTGCCTGCGGCCAGTGGCTCGACGCGGACAACCCTCGCGCCGCCGCCCAGGGTCAGGCGCACGACGTGGCGCCGGTTCTGGTTGAGGGGAATGCTGCGCCAGCGGCCGACCGTTTCGCCGACGGCGTTGCGGACACGGGCCTGGTAGAAGCCGGTCACCCGCCTCGTGCTCGAGATGGTCAGGGAGATCTCGCCGTCGGCATCGGTGAAGCCGTTCCAGGCGTAATTGGGCCGGCGGCCGGAGGTGGCGCGGGAGAACTCGACGATGAACCCCTCGACGGCGTCGCCCAGGACCGTGACCTCCACTTCCGCACGGTAAACGGTCCTCCGGGCACGGTCGGGGTCACCGGTATAGAACCCGGCACCGAGGACGTATTCCCGGCCCTGGAACGTGAACAGCTCCGCATACCCCACCTTGGGCGAACCGACGTCTTCATCTCCTGTCACCGCAGGATCGTCGAAGTAGTACTCGACGAAGCCGCCGCCCGCCTGGGCCACCTTGATGAGCTCCTGGGCGACCTTGACTCCGTTGACATCCTCCCAAAGGGATGCATCTCTCAACTCTCGCGCCCTGTTGGCGCCGTGGAAGATCACATGGCCCTCGGTGGTGAAGAGAAAGAAGTAGATGGAACCGTCCCTCCAGGGCCCCCCTTCTTGCCTGAAGATGTCCTGATGGGGCAGGAGCTCATCGATCCCGACTTCTTCCAGAGCATTGAAATAGCTCTCCACCGTCCCGTGTACAAAAGCCTTGAGGGTTTCCCGATCCACCACGTCGGCGGCCGTGACCTCGGGGGGGGCGATGATCGAAGGATCGAAGGTCGCCGCAACGGCCTGCGAAGGGTCCTGGTAATAGCCGCCGATCAGGACCACCGTGGTAGCCGTTGTCCCGGAGGTATAGCTGGTGGCGTAGGCGATCTTCGCGGTCTCTTCGTCCCCCTCCTGCTCCGGATCGTCCCAGAAATACTCGACAAGGCCTCCGCCCATGTCGGCAGCCGCAAGGAGTTGCTGCACGACCTTGTTCCCACGGGCGTCCTCTGCTTCGTACAGGTTCTTGCCGCTCGCAGTCGGGGCATCGGCATGAATGATCACCGTCCCGTTCGGCAACATGAGGATGAGGTACGTGTTCCCGTGCTTCCAGTCGCCCTCGGTACTGATGGTGGCCACATAGGACGGAAAGTCGTTGGGATCGGTAAACGTCGCCGACCATGCTTTGGCGCCTTCCACGAAGGCCGCCAGCGTTTCCGCGTCCACCACGTCGCGGGCCGTCACCTCCGGAGACTGGGCGGCGGCGGGGCGGGCAGCGACGAGGCCCGCCAACCCCACAAGGAGTGCTGCGGTCAGGTGTTTCACGATACTCTCCTCTTGGGTCTCACGGCGGAGGGCCTCTCTCTCGACGATTCGACGAAACCTGCAACAAATTGTCGCATTCTGCAACGGTCCTGGCTTCCCTCAGGGTTGATTCCGGCTGACCAGGAATTGTGACAACAAGGTGAGATTTCGGTTGAAGGTCCGGCAGCTGATGACCTCGGCGGCGATGGGGGCGTTGCGGTCCTCCGGGTTTCGCAGGCGCCCTTCCTCCAGCCAGCGGCCCTCCTCGTCGAGGGCGTCGACGATCGCCCGGACCCGTTCCTCGGAGACCGGGCGCACCCGGGCGCGCTCGGCCAGGATGGCTTCCCGTCCTTCCTCGAGGATGCGCAGGTACAGGCTCTCGATGCGGTCCGTGCGGTTGCCCACCTTGAAGGCATAGTGAGTCGGCGGATCCGCGTCGCTGTAGGTGAGGGCGTACTCCCTGGTGAAGTAGAGGGGCCGGTTGGTCTTCAACTCGTAGAACCGGGCCATGCGGCCATCGGGCAGCCGCGAGGCCCGGGCCCAGGCCAGGGCCCGGGGGACCGGTTCGAGGAAGCGCGGCTCCCCGAAAGCGAGGTACAGCTCCAGCAGGATCCGCATGACGCCGAAACTCTCGCCTCCGGTGATGGCGGGCGGCTCGAAGCGGCGCGCCCAGGCCGGCTCCATGTCGAGGTTGTACTGCTGCGCCCAGGCCGGCTGGGGATCGGGCATCTGGGCCAGGAGGATGAAGTCGCCGCCCCTCTCGGCGGCGCGGCGCCAGCGGTCGCCGCCGTAGATGTGGTGGGCCTCGATCATGGTGGCGATGACGTCGGGAATGGTATTGTCGTTGAAAGTGTAGTACGCGAGATAGCGCTCTTTGGGATGCTCCCGTGACCAGCTCTCCGGATAGCGAGCCTTGCGGACGGGGAACTCGCCGGGGTCGGGACGGCCGCTGTAACGCTGGGGCCAGGCGCCGTTGGGGTACTGGGCCTCAAGCAGCGACTCCAACCCGTAGAGGACGGCGCGGTGCAGGTCGGCATCGGCAAAGCCGAGGTGCCTGTCGACCCGCATGAGCATCCGCAGGGCGCTCTGCGTGTTGTCGTCGTCCAGGGTCGAGCGGTTGCGGCGCTCTCCGGTGGTGGCGTCGCCCTCTTCGACATCGCGCCGGTAGTGCCATTTCCCGCTCGCCGCCGGGTCGAAGTCGATCCGGTAGTCCCACCCCCCCGAAGCCAGTTGCCCCCAGGCCAGGGCTCGAGCCGCCTCGACGGCGCCGTCGAGGAAGAGGGTGTCGCCGGTGGCCTCGTACGCCCCGAGGAAGGCCATGCCCACGGAAGGCGTGCCCGGGGGCTGGACCCAGATGGTGGTGGGCGAGGCGATGCCCTCGCCTTCTCTTCGGGTGAGATCGCTCTTGTAGAGCCAGAGATAGCCGCCGTTGGCGGCCACATGGCCGCGGAAATACCGCGCCGCCTTGACCATGGTCTCCACGGCGGCTCTGCGCAGGGCCTCGTCGGCTTGGAGCGCGCTGCCTGACAACAGCAGGACCAGATAAGCGAACAGGTGCATCCCGTCAGCCTCCTCGTTCTTCGGGAGGGGCCGCCAGAGGCGGCCTGCGCCGGGTGGACTGGAAGGGGTGGCCGGCCAGGACCGGCGCCTGGCCAGCCGAGGTGTGCCGGCAGGTGACGGCCGGGGACATGGAGACGCGCATGGCCTCTGGTTAGGCCGCCGTGGTGCCCCGGAGCTACGGCCGGCCCGCGGCCTTCAGGGCGCCGGCGAACTCGGCGCTGGTGGAGGTGTAGCCCACCACGTGCTCGAAGTTGCGCAGCATCACCTTGCGCAGCCACCCGCCCTCCTCGAGGGAGTCGTCGACGGTGTCGGGATACTCCGCCGAGGAGGTGCAGTCGCGCAGCATGATGACGCGGTAGTTGTGCTCCACCGCGCCGGCGCAGGTGAAGTAGAGGCAGGAGCGCTGCGAGAACCCCACGGCCACCAGGCTCTCTATGCCGTGGCAGCGCAGGTGGTAGTCGACGTGGGTCTCGTGGAAGCCCGACCACTCGCGCTTGGGGAAGTCGGGCTCGTGGGGCAGGGGCCGGATGGAGGGCGAGTAGTCCGGCTTCACCGGCTCGCGTGGCGGGGCCCCGCGGCGGCCGGCCTCCGCGTCTCCCCAGCGGGTGCCGTGGATCTCGCGCTTGATGCTGCCGGGCTCGTCGCACAGGGAGAAGTCGTTGTGGATGTAGATCACGTGCATGCCGGCCTCGCGCGCCGCCGCCAGGGCCGGGGCGATCCCCTCCTCCACGTACGGGTTCCCGGCGCCGCAGTCGCTGTCGACGATCATGAAGGCGGTGCGCTCCAGCTCCAGGTCCAGGGTGCCGTGGACGAGCCCGTCGTCCCGCGCCTCTCCCTTGTAGTAGCCGGCGCCGCGGTACCAGCGGACCGGCAGGGCCAGGACCGTCACCGGAAGACCTCCTTGGGCGGCGAGTTCGGGGGCCAGTAGCCCTCGGCGTCCTCGTCCCACTCGCGGCCGCACATGCGCGAGATGACCTTCCACTCCGCCGCCGTCAGGTGGCCGTGGTTGTGGAACAGGAAGCGCCGCAGGCCGGCCGCCTCCGAGGCCTCGAGGATGCGCTTGAGGTCGCCCGCCGTCATCGGGTCGCCGCGGTGAGGCATGCGGCCCGTGTCGACCCAGGGCAGCACCTTCTCGGGCCGGCTCGCCGCGGCCAGGGCGCGGCGCGTCTCCTCGGCCACGGTCTCGTCGAAGAAGGCCTGGGGGAAGCCGTGGTCCATGTCGGCCCTGGACTCGACCTCCGGCAGGTCGGTGCCGAACCAGGCGCGCACCACGGTGAAGCAGTCGGCCTCGGTCAGCCCCGGGTTCAGCTCCTTCACCTTCTCCACCCAGCGGGTGATGGTGCCGTAGAGGCCGTCGAAACCGCGCTGCCAGAAGTAGTGCTTCACCAGCATCAGGTCGAGGATCTCGTCCCAGGCGGCGTAGTCGATGCCGGTGATACCGGTGAACATGGCGGTGCGCAGGCCGTTGCCGAGAAGCAGCTTGCGCGGCAGCCGGTCGACCTCGGCGCGGAACGCCCGGCCCTCGGCGAGGCTCGCCTCGCGGCGCCAGCGCAGCCAGTGGAGGCCGTCCTCGCGCAGGTCGAAGAGGTTCACGGCCGAGAGCATGCCGTGGTGGCCGTAGTAGCGCACCCGCCGGGGGGTGAGCCGCGAGAACGCCTCCATCAGTTGACGGCGGCCGTTGTCCAGGCGGTCGGCGTCGTGGCCGGTGGCCTCCGCCCGGCGGCGGTCGGCGGCGGTGAGCTCGCGGAAGACGGCGCCGTACTCGTAGGGCAGCTCCGCCCAGCCGTCCATGACGCCGCCGTCGGCCTGGGGGAAGGCGCTGAACACGTCCTCCCACACGGCGGCGTGGGACAGGGCGCCGAAGGGATCGTGCCCGGGAGGTGCCGAGACGCTGTGGGTGCTCTGGCCGGGGCAGAACACGAGCACCGGCCAGCCCCGGCGCTTGACGTCGTCGAGCATGGCGTGGAGCTGCTTCTCCCGGGCCGCGTCGGGCTCCGCCGAAGCCGGCGCCAGCTCCAGGCCGCGCCGGCGGAAGGGCTCCGGGTCGGGGCGGAAGGCCGGCACCGTGAACCCGCCCTCGCCGTTGGCGAAGACCAGCCGCCCGAAGACGAGGCCGCGGATGCCGCCCGCGTCCCAGGCGTCGAGGATGCGCTCGTAGTCGTCGAGGACGTTCTCCAGGGGCTGTCCGATGCGGATCCAGGGTACCAGGGCCATGATCTACTCCCCTCCCGCCACGGCGGTGGAGTCCGCGCCGGCGGTCGAGTCCGCCATGGCGCCGTACTGCTCCAGCAGCGACAGGCGCTCCTGCCTCTGCTGCCGTCTCCGCTCCGCCAGCTCCAGGCGCTCCAGCTCCTGCCGCTGGGAGCGGGTGAGGAGCTCCTCGAAACCGGTCCGGTGGCGCTCCTGTAGGTCCTCGTAGTCGTCGGGCGACGGCGGACGGCCTGCCTTCTTGAGGGCGGCCACCTCCCCGCGCAGCTCCGTAAGCAGCTGCAGCCACTGCCGCCGCTGCTGCGGCGACAGGTAGAGGACGTCCGCCAGCCCCATGGGCTCCAGGTGCTGTCCGGGATCGAGCCAGCGCTGCCGCTGGTAGCGGCGGGCCCGGTCGATGAGGGCCAGCTGGTCCGCGGTGAGCACCGAGTCCCGCCCCGCCCCGTAGGCGTCGATCGCCTGGCGGTAGCGCACCCGGCCCCCCCGGGGCGAGATGAGGCCCTCCGCGATCTGGAGGCGCAGCAGGTCGAGCTCCTCCTGCAGGCGCTGTCTAAGGTCCCGCAGAGACTGCCGCTGGGCGTCGCCGAGGTCGAGGGCCAGAACCAGGCGGCGGTGGAAGTCCTCCCGGAGGCTGTCGGTGTGGGCGGGGGAGGGCGGCTGTCCCGAGGCCGCGCCGGCGGCGAGGAGGCACAGCGTCAGCAGGCCGGTGAAGGGCCTCATGGGTGAGCGCGTCAGACCTCGATGGCCTGGTCCAGGGCCCGCATGTAACCGACGGTCCACGCCAGCCCCGCCGCCGAGTCGCCGGCGATGGAGGGGTAGTGCTCGGGGTAGACCTGGCCCTTGTAGCCGATCCGCTTCAAGGCCCGGAAGCAGCCGGCCATGTCGACCTCGCCGGTGCCGAAGGCGACCTCCAGGTAGCCGAGCCGCTCGAAGCGCTCGCGCAGTTCCGGCGGCACCGGGCCGGCCGGGCGGGTCTCCACGTCGCGGGCGTGGAACATGAAGATGCGGTCCCCGTAGTCGAGGATGTTGGCCACCAGGTCGTCGCCGGCCATCTGCGACTTGCCCTGGCAGAAGGTGACGCCGGTGTTGGCGCTGGGGGCCTGGTCGAGGAGCCGCGACATCGACTCGTAGTTCCACAACAGGCGGTCGGGGACGTGGTAGTGATGGGTGGAGACCTTCACCCCCGCCGCCTCGGCGCGCTCGGCCAGGCCGCGGTAGTACTCCACCAGGCCCCGCCACAGGGCGGCGCGCTCGCCATCGTCGGCGAGGGGGTCGACGTTGAGGTAGAAATGCACATAGGGCACGCCCGCGGTCCCCATCGACTCCAGCAGCCGGCCCATGGACTCCAGCTCGCGCTCGCGCACCTCGGCGTCGGCGAAGGCCTGCTGGGGCACCCGCGGCGGCGTCAGCGCCGCCAGGGTCACGCCCTCGGCGGCGTACTCTCCGGCCAGGCGGGCCAGGTACCCCGCGTCCGGCGTAACTTCGTCGCCGGACGCGTCGGAGACGCTCAGCACGATGTGGCGCACCGCCGTGTCGCGGCAGAAGGCCCGGTTGCGCTCGTGGTCCCTGCCGAAGGGGGCGAAGATTCCGATATCGAGCATGTGTTGAAGGATAGTCACGGCCGAGGGGCGCCGCCGAGGGTTGGCATAAAAAAACCGGCGCGCCGCTGCGACGCGCCGGGATACCACTTGGGCGCCGGCGAACCGCCGGCGCCGCGCCAGGTGGGCGACCACCTGGACCTACTGAAACCGTCAGGTCAGGTGGTCGCACCTCCTGCGGGTATACAACTGCTCACGGACCACCTCCTTTCGTATCGGCTGCGAGAGCCCTGGACACCGGCACCGGATTGCGGGGTGCCGCCGCAAGAGTGGGCCCGCGCGCTCATCCCTGGCCCTGCAGCGTTCGCCCGAAGGGCGGGATCAGGGGGCCAGTTGGCATTCTGCCCGGGGCCGGCGTCCTTCGCCGGCCCAGCGTGCGCGGTGTCGTGTCCGCGCCTCGCTAATCTACCTCGCCGCCCGAAACGAAGTCAAGAAGTTGTACACTTGGATCATGGATCAGAGCGCCCACACCGAGACCGCCATCGTCGGCGGCGGCCTCTGGGGGCTGGCGGCGGCCCACTTCCTGCGCCGGCTGGCCCCGGAGAGCGAGGTCTCGGTCTTCGAGGCGGCCCCGCGGCCGGGCGGCGCCGTGCGCACCCTTCGCCGCGACGGATTCCTCTTCGACGCCGGGCCCTCCAGCCTCCTCGACAACTCCCCCGATCTGCGCCGGCTGCTGGCCGGCACCGGCCTGACCGGGCGACTGATCCAGGCGCGGGAGGCCGCCGCGCGGAACCGCTTCATCGTCCGCGACGGCGCCCTGCGGCGGGTCCCGGCGAGTCCCCCGGCGCTGCTGAAGTCGGATCTGCTGTCGGCCGCCGCCAAGCTGCGCGCCGCCCGCGAGCCCCTGGTGCGGCGGGCGCCCGCCGATGCCGAGGAGAGCCTGGAGCAGTTCGTCGGGCGCCGCCTCGGCCGCGAGGTCGTCGACTACGCCGCCGACCCCTTCGTGGCCGGCACCTTCGCGGGATCGCCCTCGGAGTTGTGCGTGCGCTCCGCCTTCCCGCGCCTGTGGCAGCTGGAGCAGGAGCACGGCAGCCTGATCCGCGGCGCCGCCAAGGCGTCGCGGCGGCGGCAGACAGAGCCGTCGGCCGCCACCGGCGCCACCGGTCCCGGTGGCGGGATCGTCAGCTTCCGCGGCGGCATGCAGACCCTGGTGGAGGGGCTGGCCGCGCCCCTTGGCGAGGGGCTGCGCACGCGCGCCCGGCTGATCTCCGTGAGCCGCGGGTCCGGCGGCTTCCGCCTCGCCTTCGAGGGGCCCGGGGCCCCCGCCCGCGTCACCGCCCGCGCCGTCCTGCTGACCCTGCCGGCCCACGCCTACCGGGAGCTGCGCCTCGACGCCGACCTGCCCGAGGGGCTGGCCGAGATCCCCTATCCCCCGGTGACGGCGGTGTTCTTCGGGTACGCGCGGCATCCCCTGGACCCGCCGCCGGAGGGCCTCGGCTTCCTGGTGCCGCGCGTCGAGGGGCGCCGCATCCTGGGCACGTTCTGGAACTCCTCGGCCTTCGCGGGACGGGCGCCGGAGGGCGGCGCCGCCTTCACCACCTTCGTCGGCGGCCGCCGCCAGCCGCAGATCGCCGCCTGGGACGACGGCCGCCTCGCCGAGACCGTCCGCGGCGAGCTGCGCGAGCTGATGGGGGTGGAGCCGGCGCCGGACGTGGTCCTCATCCACCGCTGGCAACGGGCGATCCCCCAGTACGTCGTCGGCCACCGCGCCCTCATGGCCGGGATCGACCGCCTGGAGGCCGGCTGCCCGGGCCTGTTCGTGGGCGGCAACCTCCGCGGCGGCATCTCCATCGGCGACTGCGTCACCGGCGCCGCGGAGGCGGCGCGGCGCATCGCCGCGCGCCTGTGACCGCTTTGCCGCCACCGGGGGCAACCGGCATCTTTTCCGGCCCCGGCCGGTGCTGACGCCGGCCGCCCTGGCTGCTGACGCCGTGCGCCTCCTCACCTTCGGACTCAACCACACCACCGCCCCCGTCGAGGTGCGGGAACGCCTCGCCTTCGCCGAGGGCGACCGGCCCGACTCCCTGCGCCGCCTGCGCGACGGTTACGGCCTGGCCGAGGCGGCGATCCTGTCCACCTGCAATCGCTCCGAGATCTACGCCGCCGGCAACGGCTCCGGCTTCGAGGAGGTGCGCCGCTTCCTGGCCGAGGAGCGCCGCGTCGACGTGGCCGGCCTCTCCTCCTGCACCTACGAGTACCTCGACGGCGACGCCGCCGCCCACCTCTTCCGGGTGGCCTCCGGCATCGACTCCCTGGTCATCGGCGAGTCACAGATCCTCGGCCAGGTCCGCGAGTCCCTGCAGGCATCCCAGGCCGCGGGATCGGCGCGGCTGGTGATCAACGAGGTCTTCCAGCGGGCCCTGCGCGTCGGCAAGCGGGCCCGCGCCGAGACCGACATCGGCCGCGGCCACCTGTCGGTGAGCACCGCCGCGGTGGAGCTGGCGGGACAGATCTTCGACGACCTGTCGTCCCACGGCGCCCTGCTGATCGGCGCCGGGGAGATGATCGAGCTCACCGCCCGCTACCTGCTGGACACCGGGCTGACCCGCTTCGTGGTCGCCAACCGCACCGCCGCCAACGCCGACGAGCTGGCCCGCCGCTTCCAGGGCGAGGCCGTCTCCCTCGAGGCCGTGGGCGAGCGCCTCCTCGAGGCCGACATCGTCATCGCCGGCACCACCGCCCCCGGCTTCGTGATCGACGCCGGCACCGTGGCCGCGGCCATGGCCGGGCGGCGCGGGCGGCCGCTGTTCCTCATCGACATCGCCGTGCCCCGCGACGTCGATCCCGAGGTGCGCGGCCTCGACAACGTCTTCCTCTTCGACATCGACGACCTCGAGAGCGTCGTCGCCTCCAACCGGCGGGAGCGCGAGGGCGAGATCCGCCGCGTCGAGGCGATCGTCGACGAGGAGCTGGGCGGCTTCCTGCAGTGGTTGAACTCCCTCGGCTCGGGAGACGTGATCCGCGCCCTCCGGCAGCACAGCTCGGAGCTGCGATCGACGGAGCTGCAGCGCTGGGCGGCGCGGCTCGGCCACCTGTCCGAGGAGGACCGCGCCCTCGTGGAGCGCATCCTGCGGGACTACACCAACAAGCTGCTGCACCAGCCGCTGGTGCAGATCCGCGAGCTCTCGGCAGGGCCCGACGGCCACCTGCACCTGGAGACGGTGCGGCGCCTCTTCGACCTCGACGAGACCCCGTGACCACCGCCTGCCTCGCATTCCTGGGGATCGCCCTGGCCCTCTACCTGGCGGCCTCCCTCGCCTTCCAGGGCCACCTGTGGCTGGGCCATCCCGCCTGGGAGCGCTGGGGCCGGAGGGGCCTGCTGACCGCCGTCGCCCTGCACGCTCTCGGCCTGCTGCTCCACGTCCTCTTCGCGCCGCCGCCCTGGCTGGCCAACATGACCTTCCTCACCTCTCTCGTGGTCATCGCCTTCGTCACCGCCGGCCTGCTCCTCGAGCGCTTCACTCCCCTGCGCCACTTCAACCTCGTCCTGGCGCCCCTCGCCTTTCTCGGCACCCTCTACCCGCTGCTCATGCCGGTCCGCTTCGAGGAGTCGGCCTCCATCCTGCTGCGCTACCCGTGGCTCGGCACCCACGTCCTCACCACCCTCCTCGGCCAGGTCGGCTTCGCCCTCTCCTTCTGCGCCGCCGCCGCCTACCTGCTGCAGAGCCGGGCCCTCAAGCGCGGCCGCCTGAACCGCTTCCTCCCCGCCCTCGACACGTCGGCGCAGGCCGCCTTCCACGCCGCCGCCTGGGGCTTCTTCCTGTTCTCCATGGGGCTGGCCATGGGGGCGGCGTGGATGTTCGGCGCCCCGGGCGAGTCGCTGCGCGCCCTGGACCCCAAGATCCTCCTGGCCCTGCCTACGTGGGGTTTCTTCGCCGCCTACCTCTACCTGCGCGGCATGAGGGGCCGCCACGGCAGCCGCCTCAAGTGGCTGGTGATCACCGGTTTCACCGTGGGCCTGGTGAACTACCTGGTGGTGCCCCACCAGTTCGCCGGCTAGCCGCCCTTCTCAGGCGAACTCGATCTCCAGGGTGTCGAGGACGACGTAGCCCTCGGGCAGTCGGGACCGCCAGATCGGGTAGTCGCGCCCCGCCCGCAGCCGGTGCGGGTCCCCGTCCACCGGCCCCATGGGATCGACGGTGAGAGGGAACAGGATCAGCAGGATGTTGAGGTTCACGTCGCCGAGGATGCGCTCCAGGGGGCGCTCGCCGTAGGTCTCGCCGCGGCCGTGGCGGGTGCCGAGGCACTGCCACAGGGCCGGGTCCGGGTCGAGGGTCACGGTGGGCTCGCTCCAGTCCGCGGTGACCGGGAAGGGCCGGCCCGTGCACACCCACCCCGAGGTCAAGCCGTCGCAGCGGCCCTGCCCCAGAAAGACCAGCTGCGAGCCCCGCGTCTCCAGCTCGCCGCGCAGGCGCAGGGTCACCCGGGCGCCGCGGTAGTCGGTGGGGCAGCCGCTGTCGATGAGGCTGCTGCGCCCGCCGGCGTCGAGGGTGCGCTCGTCGAGGGCGCCGCGGGTGTTGGAGCCGTAGAGGATGTGGAGGTACCCCGCCCCGGGAGGCGCGTGGTTGTAGTCGACCCACCAAGGGCTGCGCGAGGTCAGGGTGCCGGGGGCCCACTCCAGCCGCCGGGGGCCGCGGACGTTGTCCTCGCAGCCGCACCAGCCGGCGGGGCCGTCGTCGAAGGTCTCGGTGTACGTCGTCATCTGGTCACTCCTTCGGGCAGTGGGCCACGCCGATGTGGCGGTAGATGCCGGCGCGGTCGGACAGGACCCTCCCGTCGCCGGCGCCGTAGAGGTTCCCGTGGTCGCGGGTGCAGTAGTACATGAGGTAGCGGCCGCCGTCGTCGAGGACGCAGGGCGTGGAGGTGTAGCGGCCGTCGAAGGTGTCGGGATCGCGGGTGGCGGGCAGGACCGGCTCCGGGTGGTGGGTCCACGTCAGCCCGTCCTCCGAGGTGGAGCAGAAGATCTCGAAGAGGCTCTCCCCCACGTGGCAGGCGTACCACATGGTGTATCCCCCTCCGTCCCGCATCACCCAGGGATAGATGACGGAGTGGCGGGTCTTGGTGGCCGACAGCATCGGCTCCGGGTCGCGCTGCCAGCTCAGGCCGTCGGCCGACTCGAAGCGGTAGATGTGGCTCACCCGGGCCTGGAAGTCGCCGTCCGGGTCGGGGGACGAGTTCATCCACATGCGCCAGGCGGCGGGGCCGTCCTTCATCACGAAGGGGCCGTGGCCCTCGGGGTGGACGGGCTCGGGATGGACGTCCCAGCGCAGGCCGTCGGGGCTGGAGGCGTAGCCGAGCTTCTGATCGATGTCGACCAGGCGGCCCTCGTCGCTGCGGCGGCCGGCGAGGCTGACGAACCACATGCGGAAGAAGTCCTCCTCCTCGTCGAAGATCACGTGTGGCGATCCCCAGGAGCTGCCGAAGGGCATGTCCGCCGCCGTCAGGACCGGGTTCGCCTCGTGGGGGCTCCAGCTCAGTCCGTCGGCGGACTCGGCGTAGCCCAGGCACATGTCGGCGGTGCGCGTGGCGGTGCTGTTGCCGAGGTACCACATGCGGTAGCGGCCTTTGGCGAAGACCACCGTCGGGTAGTAGAGCTGCACCCGGCACCAGGCCTGGTCCGTGGTCATGGCCGAGAGGGCGGGCTGGTCCGGCCGCTGCCATCGGAGGCGGTGAAGGGGCGTGGTCACGGTCTTCCTTTCATGCGGCGGCGGCCGGCTTGCGGGGCGGCCTCGCGAGCAGGAGCATGAGCGCGGTGGCGGCGCCGAGGACGGCGAAGGCCGCGAAGGCGGGGACGTAGCTCCGGGCGCCCGGAGCCGAGAGATGGTCGAAGACGACGCCCGGCACGAGAGCGCCCACGGCCTGCCCGAAGGTGGTGAAGGGCTCGGTGGCGCCGCGGATGGCGCCCAGGGACCGGCGGCCGAAGTAGTCGGCATAGACCACGGGCGGCACGGTGAGCATGCCGCCCAGGCCGAAGCCGAAGACCGCCGAGCAGGCCAGGGCTTCGACGCCGGTGTCGGCGGTGACGAAGAGGGCCGAACCCGCGGCCATGACCAGGGCCACGGCGGCCATAACGTAGCGGGGGGCCCATCCCTCTACCACCCGTCCCCAGACCAGGCCGCCGATCCCCAGGAAGGCGGCGTTGAGGCTGATCGCCAGGCCCGCCGTCGCCGCGTCGAGCCCCTGGTCGCGGAAGAAGGCCGCCGCGTGGGTGTTGGTCCCGGCCTGCACGAGAAAGAGGGCGCCCGTGCCGATGGCGAGGATCCACAGGGCCGGCGTTCGCGCCGCCTCCGCCAGGGTCCACCCGGGCTCCTCCCCCGGCGAGGCGGAGTCCTCCGGCGGGTCCGCGGGGTCCCCGTCGGGGCGCAGGCCCACCTCCTCGGGGCTCTGCGCCGTCAGCAGCCAGGACGGCAGCAGGGCGACACCCCACACCACCAGACCCAGCACCACCCAAGCCTCCCGCCAGCCTTCGCGGGCGATGATCACCGAGGCCAGCAGCGGGAAGAGGATCATCCCCGCCGAGTGGGTAGCCGAGAGCATGCCGTTGACCCGCCCCCGCATGCGCACGAACCAGCGCGAGACGACCACCGACGCCGCGATCGGCACGGGGCTGGAGAAGATGACCCGGCCGGTGCCGCAGGCGAGGTAGAAGGCCCAGGGGACGGCGGCGCCGAAGAGGGTGACCGTGGCGGTGGCCCAGGCGAGGGAGATGGTGGCCAGGCCGAGGACGAAGACGCTGAGGGTGAGCACCGCGCGGGCGCCGAAGCGGTCCACCGTCCAGCCCACCGCCGGCGAGGCCAGGGTCGCCGCCAGGCCCCCCAGGCTCGCGGCGCCGGCGATCAGGGTGCGGCTCCAGCCCAGCTCCTGCGACAGGGGGTAGACGAAGACGGCGATGGTCAGGCTCGCCGCGGCGTTGCGCACGAAGTTGCAGGAGCCCGCCGACAGCAGGACCACCCAGCCGTAGAAGAAGGGGGTGCGCCGGGCCAGCAGGGGTGCGAGGTTCAAGGGAAGGCTCTCTCGATCTCGAAGCAGGCTTGTCTCACCCGGCCTCGCGGCCCGGCAGGGCCATCTTGCGTCGACCGTGGCCGCCTCGACAGTTTACGGCGGAACCCCCACCCACGGGAAAAGGCTCATGAGCGACAGGATAGACAGGACCGACGAGGAGTGGCGGCAGCTGCTGACGGACGAGCAGTACGCCATCCTGCGGCAGAAAGGCACGGAGCGGCCCTTCACCGGCCAGTACTGCGACTACAAGGGCCGGGGCACCTACGTCTGCGCCGGCTGCCGGGCGCAGCTCTTCGCCTCCGACACCAAGTTCGACTCCGGCAGCGGCTGGCCCAGCTTCACCGCGCCCCGCACCGAGGAGGGCGTGGATCTGGAGGCCGACCACAGCCACGGCATGACCCGCACCGAGGTCCTGTGCGCGCGCTGCGGCGGCCACCTCGGGCACGTCTTCCCCGACGGCCCGGCGCCCACGGGGCTGCGCTACTGCATCAACTCGGCGGCCCTCGACTTCGAGGGGGAGGAAGGCTGATGGCCGTCGGCGACTTCGAAGCCTACATGCCGCAGGAGTTCGACGGCGCTCCCTACGGGCGCGACGGGATACTGCGCACCATGGACGAGGCGGGGATCGACTTCTCCGTCGTCTTCCCGGGCGGCCTGCCGCCGGACCCGCGCGCGATCAACGCGGAGCTGCTCACCGCCCTGAAGGGCCAGGACCGCCTCCTGCCCGGCTGCCTGATCAACCCGACCCTGGGGCCGCTGGCTGTGGACGAGCTGCGCCGCTGCGTCGACGCCGGCGCCCGCTCGATGAAGCTCATGGCCGCCGCCCACGGGTACCGCCTCGACGGCCCGGCGCCCGACGCGGTGATGGCCGTCGCCGCCGAGATCGGCCTGCCCGTGACCATCCATTCCGGCTCCGAGGTCTCGGGCTGCTCGCCGGCCTACATCGGCACCCTGGCGGCGCGCCATCCGGAGGTGACGATCATCATGGACCACATGGGCTACCGCGAGTGGGTGGGCCTGGCGGTTCAGGCCGCCGCCGCCAACCCCCGCATCTTCCTGGGCACCACCCTGATCGCCGCGGCCGAGCCGATCACCATCAAGAACATCATCCAGGAGGGCCGGGTGGGCGCCGGCCGCATCGTCTTCGGCAGCAACGCCCCCAGCGGCGCGGCGGTCAACGGCGTGCGCGGAATCCGCGGCCTCGGTCTCGTCGCCGCGGACGAGGCGGCCGTCCTCGGGGGCAATCTGGCGTCGATCTACGGGGTCTGAGGGGGGACGGACCCTCTTCCGGGGCATCCGTCATACCTTGTAAATTGTTGGTCTGACCTCCATATTACAAGGTATGAAATTCGTCGACAGAGCCCTGGGCCGGCGTTTCCTCCGGCTCCTGCGGACCTTCCCCTGCGTCCTCGTCACCGGGCCCCGGCAGTGCGGCAAGAGCACCTTCGTGCGTCACATGCTGCCGCGCTGGCGGCACCTCGACCTGGAGCGGCCCGCCGATCAGCTGCTCCTCGAGTCCGACCTGGAGGGCTTCTTCGACGCCCACCCGCGGCAGGTCGTGATCGACGAGGCCCAACGCCTGCCCGACCTCTTCCCCCTCCTGCGGCACGTCGTCGACCGCGAGCCGAAGAAGGGCCGCTTCGTGCTCCTGGGATCGGCCAGCCCGCAGCTCACGCGCCGCGTCTCGGAAACCCTCGCCGGCCGCATCGGCCTGCTGGAGCTCACCCCTTTCCGGGCCCGGGAGCTGGCCGCCGGGCGCCACGCCCGGCACCGCTGGTTCTTCGGCGGCTATCCGCCGGTCCACGGCCTTCAGAGCTTCGCCGCGCGCATGGACTGGCTCGACGGCTACGTCACCACCTTCCTCGAGCGGGACCTTCCGGCCATGGGGCTGGCCCTTCCCGCGCCGCGGCTGCGCCGCCTCTGGACGATGCTGACCCACGTCCACGGAAGCCTGCTCAACGTCTCCGACCTGGCCCGCTCCCTGACCGCCTCCACCCACACGGTCAACCACTACCTCGACGTGCTCGAAGGGGCCTTCCTCATCCGCCGTCTGGCGCCGCTCCACGCCAACTTGCAGAAGCGGCTGACCCGGAGCCCCAAGCTCTACATCCGGGACACGGGGCTGCTGCACTTCCTCGCCGGCCTGCGGCGGCCCCCGGACCTGGAGACCTGGCCGAAGCGGGGACACTCCTTCGAGGGACTGGTCATCGAGGAGATCGCCGCCCTCGCCGCCCAGCACCAGGCGAGGCCCGAAGTCTGCTTCTGGCGCACCCAGGCTGGCGCCGAGGTCGACCTGGTGCTCCACCACCGGGGGCGGCCCATCCCGGTGGAGGTCAAGCTCGGGGCGGCCGTCGACCACTACGCGGTGGCGGGCCTGCGCCAGTTCATGAAGGACTTCGATGCGCCGCGAGGGTGGGTCGTGGCGCGAACCCCCGAGCGGCGGCGGCTGGGCCGCGACGTGGAGATCGTCCCCTGGGAGGAGGTGGCCGCCGGCAACGAGGAGTTCGGTCTGGCGGACTAGGGCGACGTGGGAACAACCCTGCAAATCGGAGGTCCGACTTCCAAATTGCAGGGTATCGCACACCTGAATGGAGCAGGCTGAATGGCGATCCAACGGAACGAAGTCGACCCGGGCAGATTCAACGAAGAGGCGGATCTGCCCTATGAGTTGCGGCTCAGGGACTTCGAGATGGCGATGCAGGATGTGTACGATTTCTTCTACGACGTCAACTCACATCTCGCGGCCAAGGGACTGCAGCGCCTCGACGACATGCTTCGTCCAGCGATCATGTCGGGGGTCCTCTCGGACATGACTACCGCCAGTCTCGCGAAGCACTCGAGGACCTTGACCGAGAACCAGTACTTCAACGGTCATCCTGACCTGGTCGTTCAGGGGAGGTATCGGGACAATGCCGTCAAGGCGGGCGAGGACGGCATCGAGATCAAGACCACCCGGAAGGCGGGTGGCGCAGTGGACACCCACGGGGCCCGCGAGCAGTGGATGTGTGTCTTCGTCTATGAGGTTGACACGGAGAAGCAGCCTGCCGTCGACCGAGCGCCGATGTCCTTCAAGGAGGTCTACTTGAGTCACGTTCTCACTACGGACTTCCGCAGGAATCCTCGTAGTGAGCTTGGCACAAGGACCGCTACCCTGGACAGAGATGGCGTGAAGAAGCTGCGCGCCAACTGGATCTACAGGCTTTAGGAGCGGTCCTTCGGTTCGAAGTCGCGAAGTGCTGGAATCGCCCGTGCGGCCAGGTCGAAGTAGTGGGAATCCTTCTCGATACCGATGCTGCCGTATCCGATCGCTTCGGCTGCTGCAAGGGTTGAACCCGAGCCGGCGAAGGGATCCAGCACGATACCCTCCCCCAGCGGCAGGACTCCGCGGACCACTTGCCGGAGGAAGGCCTGTGGCTTCAGGCTCGGATGGGGTGCGAGGTCTCTCTCCGCCTTGCGTGTCGGAGCCGACTTGATCACATCGCCGAAGGGTCTGTCCTCGGACGGGCGTCGGAAACCGCCGGTCTTCCACTTCCGGAGATTGTCCTGCACCCGCCCCTCGACAGGCTTCCTGAAGGCAATCCAGGGCTCCCACATGGAACGGGGCATGACGCTCACATCGGGGAACTTCTCATGGGCGGCCTTGGGCCTGTCACCACCTCGCATGGTCATGACCAACCTCGTGATACTTCCCCGGCACTCCAGACCGGCGTCCTCAAGGGCAGTTGCCAGGATGTGGAAGAGGAGAGGGTTGGAGGCGACGATCACGTTGGCACCCGGCACGAGCTTGGGCAGCAGAAGCGTGCCCCACAGCGAAAAGAACCGCCCCAGCTGGCCCCGTTGCTGTTCGGTCAACGTCGTGAACCGCGGCAAGGGGGATCGGGTATGACCATCGAATGACGGCGGGATCCTCCACACGCCGCCCCTGCCGTTCCGCATCTTCAACTGTTGTTGCGGCGTGTACTCATGCAGTCCATAGGGTGGGTCCGTGACGACGGCGTGGATGCTGGTGTTCTCCCGCTCCTCGAGCCAGGAGAAGCAGTCGGCATGGATCAGGGTGGATCGACCGAGGACGAATGGCTGCCGCCTCGACTCGACCTCCAACTCCAGGTTGGGCTGAAGGTCCGCGAGGACTTCGGGCCTGACCCGGTAGACACCTCGTTGCTCACGGAGGAAAGTCGCGGGCGTGTTCAGCCGCAGGTACGACCTTACCGATGACCTCGGGGTGGGGCCGATGGCCTGCGCTACCCTCTCTTCTATCTGGCGGACCGGCAACCCGTCGGGCGTGCCGGCGAGAATCTGCAGGATCGCGTCGCGTACTTGCCCGGGCGCATATCTCATGGTCTGAGCCTCCTGAGGACCTGCTCCGACCTTAGACAGCGCGGACGTCCCATGTCAATGTTTGCCAGGGAAAAGACGTCTTTCCGACTAGCCCTCCAGGCCCAGGCCGATGAGGCGGTCGGCGTTGCGCCACAGGATCTTCTCGAGGATCTCCGTGCTCAGGTGGCCGTCGTCGCGCGCCTGGGTGAGCCACTCGATCTGCTGAAAGTCCAGCTCCACGTCGGTGTGGTCGAGGCCGAGGAGGAGACGGTCCTGGAACTCGTCGAGGAACTCCCAGGTGAATGCGGGGTCCCGGGTGATGGCGTTGAACCCCGAGCCGGCGGACAGGTCGCCGTTGAGGTTGGGGTACTCCCGCAACAGCCGGACCACGGTGCCGCCGGGGGCCACCGGCCCGCCGGGGTAACCCTCCTTCTGATCGGCGGTGACGTCGCCGCTGATCTCGCTCCAGAAGGAGGCGCTGTGGCCGAAGAAGACGAGACCCGGGTAGGTGCGCAGGACCAGCTCGAAGCGGGGCAGGCCCAGGGTGTCGATGACGCCGTAGGTCACCTTCTCCGGCGGCGATGTGTGGAAGGTCACGGGAAAGCCGACCTTCTCGCAGGCGGCGAAGAGGGCCATCATCTTCGGGTGGTCGAACCACAGGCGCGTGGTCAGCTCGCCGAGGCCCTTGAAGCCGGCTTCCTTGTACTGCTCCAGCCCCCACTGGAAGTGGTCGGGGGTGGTCCAGTCGTGGCGGCGCGGGTCGATCTCGCAGAAGGGGATGAAGCGGCCGGGAAAGCGCTCGCAGATCGACAGCACCTCGCCCATGCTCTGGCGCTCGGCAGGCCCCTCGGCGCCGTTGAGGGGGAGGATGACGGCCATGTCGATCCCCTTTTCGTCCATGCGCCGCACCTGCTCCTCGGCGGTCATGAAGCGCAGGGTGTTGGTACGGCTCTTCGTCAGGACGGGGCGGGCGAAGACGTGGGCGTGGACATCGATGATCATGGAGGACTCCCGAGAGGTGGATGAGATGGAAGGAACGCTCGAAGACGGAGGAAGGCGGCGCAAGTCGGCGGAGAGCGCGGGCGCCGCGGCCAACCGCTACCAGGAACGATTCGGCGAGCCGAGCGAGCGCGCCCGCCTCAAGGTGGCCGACCGCATGGACCCGTACGTGCAGGAGTTCGTGCGCCACGCGCCCTTCGCGGTCCTGGCCACGGCCGACGGCGACGGCCGCTGCGACGCCAGTCCCCGGGGCGGGCGCCCCGGCTTCGTCAAGGTCCTCGACGACCGCCGCCTGCTGCTGCCCGACGTGCGCGGCAACAAGCTCTTCCAGAGCTACGAGAACCTCGACGCCAACCCCAACGTGGGCCTCGTCTTCTTCATCCCCGGCGTCGACTACACGGCGCGCGTCAACGGCCGCGCCCGCGTCGTCGACCGGGAGGATCTCGAGGCGAGGGGCCTCTCGATGGAGATCTTCAACCCCGACGACGAGGCCGCCCTGCTCCAGGGGCTGCTGATCGAGGTGGAGGAGTCCTACCCCCACTGCCCGCGGGCGCTGAAGTTCTCGCGCCTGTGGGACGAGGGGGTCATCGCCGGCAACCGCCAGGACCCGCCCGTCACACGCTGACAGCTGCTCTCTCGGCAGGGCAAGGACCCGCTGCTCGACCTCGAGCAGGTCGCCCCCGGCGCGGGCAGATCAGTGCTCGATCCGAACCAGTGTCCTGGGGCCCCCCGGGACTCGTGAGGGATCGATGCGGGAATCGAGAGTTGCGAATCCGCCGCCGCGATGAACGGCCAGGGCAAGCAGGTAGATGTCGGTGAGCTGCTTCGAGGTGATGCCCTGCAGTGAAGGCAGTGTGCGACCGTCGGCCACGGAAATGCTGTCCTCCCAGAACAGGTGCCCCGGGACCGAGCGCAGGCGCTGGAGCAGAGGCCGGACCTCTTCCGGCGACCCGGGCCCTCCCGGGTACCCGGGGTGACCCATGGCCCGCAGCAGTCCGTTCTCGGTCAGTGGGCAGGTTGCCCAACCTTCCGCCCTGTGGGCGCGGAACCATTGCGCTGCCGCCCGATGGTGGACGTGATCGGCGTCGCAGAGCGCGACGAGGAGATTCACGTCCAGCAGGTTCATTCGGCCTCCTCGTCAAGCAGCCTTGCAACGATGTCGGCGGTAACGCGGGCACCCCGGGCAGGCAGGTGCGGCAAACCGTCATCGTCCACCTCGAAGAGCGCGGGCGTTGAAGCGCCGTCGTGCACCTCGCGTTCGAGAGCGTGTGTGATGATGGCTCTCAGAGTGGTGCCGCGGCGGACCGCCATGGCTTTGGCCGCCCGCAGGAGAGCATCGGGAAGCTCGATGGTCGTCTTCATATGGGTGAGGATATGGTTTTATGGGTCAAGGTCAAGCCGCCCGTCACACGCTGACAGCGGTTTGCAGCAGCAGTTTCCTCAGGTCAGATGCGCGTCCGCGGAGCGCGGCGCGTCCAGGCCCCGGTCCATGCGCAGCAGCTGCTTCTGGCGTTCGCTCAGCCGCCCCAGCCACTCGGGCGGGAAGCCGTCGTGGGGGTCGACCTGGAAGACCAGCATGCGCTTGCGGTAGTGGCCGAAGAGGGCGTGGCGGTTGCGGCCGCCGCGGTTGGCGCCGCCGCCGTGCCAGGTCTGGCCGTTGAAGACGAGGACGCTGCCGGCGGGGGCCACGGCGGTGACCACGTGCTTCAGCTCCAGCCCCGGCGGCGGCTCCGCGAGGCCGCTGCGGTGGGTCCCCGGGATCACCCGCGTGGCGCCGATCTCCCCGGTGAAGTCGTCGAGCATCCACACCGTGTTCAGCATGACCGGCCCGCGCGGGTTGAGCATGTCGTCGGGGATGTCGCTGTGGAGGCCCTGCTCGCCGTCCCCGGGACGCACGATGCGGGCGTTGAGGCTGCCGAGGACCAAACCGGGGCCGAGGAAGTGCTCGAGGACGGGCAGGGTCCGGGGATGGTCGATGGCCGCCCAGAACACGGGGTCCAGGGTGGGCAGGTTGGCCACGTGCCGGGCCGCGCCCCGGTGGCGGTGGTCGGTGCCGACTTCCCGCTCGCAGCGGATGAGGGCCCGCCGCATCTCCGCCGTCTCCGCGGGCGTGAGCACCGACTCGAGGATGGTGAAGCCGTAGACGTCGATCTCCTGCACCGCCTTCTCGACCTCGGTCACGCCCCTCCTCCCTTGCCCAGGGTCCGCGCCATGGCGCGGATGTGGTCGGGGCCGGCGCCGCAGCAGGCGCCGACGTAGCGGATCCCGGCCGCCGCGGCGCGTCCGGCGAAGCGGGCGAAGGTCTCGGGTCCGGCCGCCCCGGGCGACGTCCACCAGGAGTGCCACGCCGAAGGCTGGCAGCAGACGGGCACGTCGACGGCGGCCAGCATCTGCTTCGCGCACTCCATCTGCCGGTCCGGCGGCCACAGGCAGTTGACGCCGACCACGTGGGCGCCGGCGTCGGCCAGGCGGCGGGCGCACTCGGCCGGGTCGGCGCCGTCGCGGGTGAGCCGGCCCTCGTCGGCGAAGCTCATGGTGACGACGAGGGTGTGCCCCGTCCGCCGAGCCACCTCCAGGGCCACGAGGGCCTCGTCGAGCCACTCGAAGGTCTCCAGGACCAGGAAGTCCACCCCCTCGCCGCAGATCCAGGGGAGCTGCTCCTCCAGCCAGTCGCGGGTGCGCCGGCGCATCGACTCGTCGGTGGGGTCGTAGTCGCCCTCGACGATGCTGGGGCTGTTGAGGTTGCCGGCCACCAGGGCGCCGTCGCCGGCGGCCTCGCGGGCGATGCGGCAGGCGCTGCGGTTGATCTCCTCGGCGCAATCGCCGAAGCCGGCGCGGGCGAGCATGTTGGTGGTGCCGAAGAAGGTCAGGGTCTGCAGGACCTCGGCGCCGGCCTCGCGGAACTCGGCGGTGAGCCGGCGCACCTCCTCCGGATGGGTGGCCACCACCTCCGGGGTCATGGAGCCGGCCTGCAGGAACCCGCGCAGGCGCAGGGCCATCAGGTAGCCGCCGTCGCCGAGAACGGGCCCCTCCTCGAGGCGCTGGAGCAGGTCCTTCAACTCAGCAGCTCGATGGCGGCCCGGCGCAGCCGCGGCTCCTCGCCGGCGCCCAGGGCGGCGAAGAGAGGCTCGTCGCCGCCCTCCCGGTGGGCCTCCGGCGTCGGCAGGTAGCCCACCTCGGGACAGGGGTTGGACAGGACCACCAGCGGATCGGCGGCGACCGCCGCGCGGATCGCTTCCGCGGTCTCCACGAAGGGCTCGCCCGGCACGTGCAGCAGCACGCCGCCGCCGATGCCCACGGCGCTCAGGGTGACCGGCTGCGCGCCCTTCCCCTCGAAGTGGCGGGCCCGCCAGTAGTCGTAGCGCGCCAGCCCTTCCGCCTCGGAGGGGCGGGACTCCCACTCCGCCTTCGCCGCCTCCACGCCGGCGGTGGCCGCCGGCTCCAGCTCCACCGTGGCGGAGCGCAGCTCCAGGTCGGCGGGTCCCGGCTCCAGGCCCGACCACACCTGCCGCACCGTGGCCGCCAGGGACCGGCCGATGCGCGCCGCCGGGTCCTGCTCGCGGCGCACGGGATGGACGTTGCCGAGGGCTCCCTGGAAAAACAGGGAATCGATCCCGTCCGCGGCCAGCTCCCGCGACAGGCGGCCCGGGTAGTCGCCGGAGATGTTGCCGCGGTCGTCCCACAGGGCCAGGGCGTGGCAGCCGAAGGCGACGAGGGCCGCGGGCCGGCGGCCCTCGCGGTCGACCCGCAGGACGGCGACCTGCCGGTCCACGGCGTCGTAGCGCAGCTCCGCGGGCGGCGTCGGGAACTCGGTGAGGCTCACCATCCTCAGGCGGCCCTCCTCGTCGTGGGCGCGGCGGTTGTACTGCAGGTCCGGCTCGGCGGTCCCGGCGCCGAGGGCGAGACGGGCCGGCACGGCGTCGCGGCAGGCGGCCTCGACCGCCCCGGCGGCGGCCCCGGCGTAGTCCTCGTCGCGGCCGAACTCCTTGAGGGCTTCCGTGGGCTGGTTGTGGTAGCTGGAGAACAGCGTCGGGCCGGTGCCTATGTGGCTGGCGCCGGGCAGGATCCACCCGGCATCGACGCCGGCGGCGGCCAGGCGACGCTCCGCCGAGGCGAGCATGGCCTCGTCGAGGACGAAGAGGTCGGCGGCGAGGAAGGTCACCCGCCGGCCCCCCTGGCGCAGGTGCAGGGCCCGCAGGTAGATGGGGTCGAAGATCTCGAAGCTCGGCGGGTCGTCCAGGGCCGGGGTGACATCGACCCGGGCGAAGCCGGCCAGCAGGGGATCGCTCACGGCGGGGACACCCCTACAGCGACCAGGGCACGAGCCACTCGTCGGGGATATGGATTCCGAAGCCCGGACCCGGGGGCAGGCCCACCTCGCCGTTCACGGGGATCGGGGTGCCCGGCGTGGCGCGGTAGGCCCGGCGCCCGGCCTCCGACGGCGACCCCTTGTAGCACTCCTCCAGGGGCACCCCCGGCGCGGTTGACTGGATGTACTCGATGAGGCGGGAGCCGGGCGCGGCGAAGCTCCAGTGCTGGCCGAAGAGCTCGTTGGCGCCGCAGTGCAGGTACATGGGGATCCCCGAGACCTCGCAGGCGTGAGACAGCTTGAGGGCCTCGGTGAAGCCGCCCACCCACTTGATGTCCGCCTGCATGATGTCGACGAGGCCCTCGCGGGCGGCGCGCATCCCCGGGTGCCGGGTGGACCAGTGCTCTCCCGTGGCCATCGTCTGCCACGGCACCCGCCGACGGATCTCGCGGTAGCCCTCGTAGTTCCAGTAGGGCAGCATCTCCTCCATCCAGCCGATGCGGTAGGGACGCAGGGCCTCGCACATGCGAACGGAGAAATCGATGTCGTAGGACATCCAGCAGTCGAGCATGAGCTCGGCGTCGGGGCCGATCGTCTCGCGGGTCTTGGCGATGAGCTCGACGGTGCTCTCGAGGCCGGCCTGCCCGTGGTAGGCCGAGTAGGGGCGGGCGAGCTTGAACCTCGTGAACCCGAGGTGCATGCCCCAGTCGACGTCGTTGCCCGTGAGGTAGCAGGGCAGGGAGCGCCGGTGAGGGCCCCCCGCCAGGCGGTACACGGGCTGGTCCGCAGTCTTGCCCCACAGGTCCCACAGGGCCAGGTCGACGGCGGCCACGGCGCGGGCGGCCAGGCCCTCCATGCCGAAGGAGAGGCACGAGTACCACATGCGGTCGTTGCAGGCGTCGACGGCGCCCACCTCCTGGCCGATCACCGCGGGGGCGAGCGTGTGGTTGATGAGGACGGCGGCGGTGTCGCCCGTGTCGGTGCTGCCGAGGCCGAAGGTGCCGTCCGAGGAGGTGGCCTTCACCCAGATGATGCCTCCCGGCTCGCGGCGGCGGACGCCGTCGACGAAGCGGTCGAAGGGGGTCCCCTGCTGCGCTCCCCAGCGCTTGCGCCAGGGCTTGGTGCCCTCGTGCTCGGGGGGTGGCGGCTCGAGGGTGAAGACCTCGATGCGGTCGACGGTTGGCACGCTCATCCAATGGCTCCTTTCGAATGTGGAGGGATCAACCCTCGCCGACCTCGGCCGCGGCAGGGTCGCCGAGGTGGCCCTGGTCCCCGAGACAGCGGATCGTCCAGCGGCCGGTGTCGTCGCGGAGGAAGCGGTTGAAGCTGGTGTTGCCGACCTCGAAGGGCGCCGCCCCGTCGAAGAAGTCCAGGCCGAGGATGTGGGCGACGAACTCCGAGAGCACGCCGCCGTGGGTGACGGCGACGATCAGCTCCCCGGGATGGCGGTCGGCGATGGCGTCCACCGCCTCCACGGCGCGCTTGCGGAAGTCGCGGGCGCTCTCCCCTCCCGGCACGGCGTAGTCCGGGTCGCCGGACTCGTAGCGGCTCCAGACCTCCGGATGGAGCCCCGGGATCTCCTCCTTGCGCAGCCCCTCGAAGAGGCCGTAGCCGCGCTCCCGCAAGCCGGTCTGTTCGATCAGCTCGTGGTGGTCCGGGTCGCGGATCAGCTCGGCGGTCTGGCGGCAGCGGCCCAGGTCGGAGGTGTACAGGCGCGGGCTGGTGGTCAGGGCGCGGATGCGCGGGGCCAGCTGCCGGGCCTGGCTCAGGCCTTCCTCCGTCAGCCGGCTGTCGGACTGCCCCTGGAAGATGCGCGCGCGGTTGAACTCGGTCAGACCGTGGCGGATCAGGATCAGCTGCATGGTCATGCGGCGGCGGCCTCCCGGACGGCGGCGGCGGTGAACTCGGTGAGGCCATGGCGGTTCAGGATCAACTGCATGGTCATGCGGCGGCGGCCTCCCGGACGGCGGCGGCGGTGAACTCGACGTCGTCGTCGCCGATGTGGCGGTGCAGGGCGAGGCGGATCTTCGCCGGAGGCCGCGCGAGGCCGAGGACGCCCCGGGCCTTCAGCTCGTCGCACAGCCCCCGGGCCGGCTCTCCCGGGGCCGCCGACTCCAGCATGACGAAGTTCGTGGGGTTCGGCGGCTGCCAGACCGCCAGGCCGTCGAGGCCCTGCAGGGCCCGGCAGAGAGCGCGGGCCCGCCGGTGGTCCGCGGCCAGGCGGTCGACCATCCCCTCCAGCGCGACCAGGCCGGCGGCGGCGACGACCCCGGCCTGGCGCATGGTGCCGCCCAGCCCCGAGCGCACGGCCCGGGCCTTGTCGACGAGCTCCGCGTCTCCGCAGAGCATGGAGCCCACGGGCGCGCCCAGCCCCTTGGAGAGGCAGAACATGACCGAGTCGGCGTGGCGCGCGTACTCCGCCGCCTCGACGCCCATGGCCACGGCGGCGTTGAACAGCCGGGCGCCGTCCATGTGCACCTTCATGCCGTGCCCGCGGCTCTGCGCCGAGACCGCCTCCACCTCTTCCGGGGCCCAGGCGTAACCGCCGCTGTGGTTGTGGGTGTTCTCGATGCAGACCAGCGCCGGCCGCTGACCCTGCGCCCGCGCCGCGCTCACCTCCTCCTCCAGCTGCCGCGGATCGGGCACCCCCAGCTCGGCCTGCAGCGGATGGGGCGCGGCGCCGGCCAGGCTCCAGCTGGCGCGGCGGCTGCCGCCGAAGAGGTGGGCCCGCTCCTCGAAGAACACGGCGTCGCCTTCCCCCACGTGGGCCAGCAGGGCGCAGTGGTTGCCCATGGTGCCGCTGGGCACGTAGAGGGCGGCCTCCTTGCCCAGCATGGCCGCCGCCTTCCGCTGCAGGCGCCGGACGGTGGGGTCCTCCCCGAAGGCGTCGTCGCCCACCGCGGCCCGGGCCATGGCCTCGAACATGGCCGCCGTGGGGCGGGTCGTGGTGTCGCTGCGCAGATCGACGGTGCGGTCGCTCATGGTGGTCAGGTCTTCATGCCGCTCAGGCTGATGCCGCCCACGAGGTAACGCTGGGCGACGAGGAACAGCAGGATCAGGGGCGCCGCGCCCATGACGGAGGCGGCGAAGACTCGCGGCCAGTCGGCCGAGGTCTCCGAGCGGAACAGGCTCAACCCCACGGTCAGCGGATAGTAGTCCTCGTTGCTCAGCACCACCAGCGGCCACTCGAACATGTTCCAGGCGCCCATGAAGGTGAACAGCCCGAGGGTGACGAGGACCGGCCTCGACAAGGGGAGGACCACGTTCACCAGGATGCCCCAGGAGCCGCAGCCGTCGATGCGGGCGGCGTCCTCCAGGTCGGCGGGGATGTTGAGGAAGGCCTGGCGCAGCAGGAAGATGCCGAAGGCGCCGGCGAAGGAAGGCGCGACGACGCCCCACATGGTGTCCACCAGGCCGAGCTGGCTGACGACCAGGAAGTTGGGGATCAGCAGCACCGCGGGGGGCACCATCATCGTCGCCAGCAGCATGCCGAAGAGCAGGTCCCGGCCGCGGAAGCGCATGCGGGCGAAGGCGTAGGCGGCCAGGACGTTGAAGGACAACTGCACCGCCGTGATGAGCAGCGCGTAGAGGAAGCTGTTGCCCAGGAAGCGGTCGATGCCGCCGTAGCGGATGGCCTCGACGTAGTTGCGCAGCACCGACCAGTCGGCGCCCGGCCAGTCGAGGGCGCTGGCCTCGCCCCGTGCGTGGGCCAGGCGCTCGCCGATCTGGTAGCGCGCCGGCACCAGGCTCCGGCGGTCCTCGGCGAACTCCTTCCGCGTCTTCATCGACGACCCCGCCATGTAGGCGTAGGGGTAGGCCATGACCACGGCCCCCAGGACCATGGCGAGCAGGGCCGTCCGCCGGCCGCTCATTCGTCGTAGATCCGGCGCGAGCGGAAGACGCGCATCTGCAGGAAGACGAAGACGAAGGTGGCGGCGAAGAGCAGCCAGGCCAGGGCCGAGGCGTAGCCCATCTGTCCGGCCACGGCGAAGGCGTTGATGAAGATCGAGTAGGCGATCACCTCGGTGCTGCGCTCCGGGCCGCCGCTGGTCATGATGTAGACCGAGGTGAAGACCTGGAAGGAGCCGATGACGGTCATGACGGTGACGAAGACCAGGGTGTTGCGCAGCATCGGCACGGTGACGTGGCGGAACTGCTGCCAGCGGTTGGCGCCGTCCACCAGGGCCGCGTCGTAGAGGAACCGGGGGATCTCGGTCAGACCGGCGAGGAAGATGACCATGTTGTATCCCGCCCCGGCCCAGACACCGAGCAGGACCAGGGCCGGCAGCGCCGTCAGCGAGCGGTCGAGGAGCTGCCCGTAGTTGCCGAAGATGTGGTAGAACACCAGGGCCAGGACGACGCCCGGGGTGATGGAGGGCAGGAAGTAGAGGGTGCGGAACAGGGCCTGCCCGTAGTGGGCGCGCAGGCACAGCAAGGCCAGGGGCAGGGCCGTGACCAGGGTGCCGGCGACGCTGAGGACCACGTAGACGGCGGTGTGGCGCATGGCCAGGGCGAAGTAGCTGTCGGGCTCGAAGAGGGCGCGGCGGTAGTTGTCCAGGCCGACGAAGCCGGAGGCCCCGGCGAAGGCGTCGTAGTCGTGGAAACTGACCCACAGGCTGATGCCCATGCTGACGAAGCTGAAGACGCAGGCCACGGTGAGGGCCGGGGCCACGTAGAGGTAGGGCACCAGCCGCTGCCTCAGCGCCATCATCTGGGGGCGGGCTCCCGGCGGGCGGCGAGCCAGCGCTCCACCTGCTCGCCGTAGCGGCGGAAGACGTTGTCCACGCCCTGGGCGGCAACCTCCATCGCCTCCGCCACCGATGCGTACGGCCCCTCCCCCGCCGCGATCTGCGGATAGCGCAGGAGGATCGTCTCCACGATCGGGTTGGCCTGGTGGTCGGCGGCGATGATCTCGGTGTGGCGCAGCTTGTCGCCGGCCAGGCAGATCTGCCGGACGTTGGACAGGTAGGGCCGCTCGGCGAGGGCCTCGGCCCAGCGCCGGCTCTCGTAGAAGTCGCGGCGGGGGCCGTTGTACCCGAGGTGCCGCGAGCGCAGCAGGTTGCCCTCCAGGCCGCAGACGAACTTCAGGTAGCGCCAGGCCGCCTCCACGTTCGGGCTGCGCCGGGTGATGACCAGCATGTTGCCCCAGGTGACGGTGGCCGGCCCGTCGCCGCGCGGCCCCGGCGGGAAGGCGGTCTTGGAGAAGTGCCCCCAGCCCATGGTGTCGCGCATGATGTCCTTGCCCGACCAGGTGCCGGCGGCGATGCAGGCGACGCGGCGCTCCTTGAACAGCTCCGAGTTCGTCAGCTGCCGGTGGAAGGGCGGGCAGACGCGGTCCACCCAGTAGAGGCGGGCCAGGAACTCGGCGGTCTCCACGCCGGCGGGCTCGGCGAAGAGGGCCCGCGTGCCGGCGCTGTCCTGGAAGCGCCCGCCGTTGGCCGCCAGCCACGGGCTGAACAGGCCGGCGCCGCTCGACGCGGAGACCACGAAGCCGGCCTGCACCACCTCGCCGTCGGCGTCGCGGCGGGTCAGCTTGCCGGCGATGCGGCGGAAGTGGTCCCAGCTGGTGACCGCGTCCCAGCGCAGGCGCAGCCAGTCGACGCTGCCGTCGGCCCGGCGCGCGAAGAGATCGCGGATCTCGTCGTCGCCGGCCGCCGCCTCCTGCAGGATGTCGAGGTTCCACAGCAGGCAGCTGGCGTCGATGATCTGGGGGATGCCGAAGACGGCGCCGCTCTCCGTCTGGTTGTGCCGCCACGCCGGCGCCAGGAACGCCTCCCGCCCGATGTGTCCGGGCGTGCCCGGCGCGGCGCCGTCGGTCTGGAGGAGGTCGTTCAGGGGCCGCAGCATGCCGCGCTGGTAGAACCCCTCGGCCCAGTACACGGAGGACTGGAAGACATCCGGCGGCGAGTCGCCGACCATGGCCGTGGACAGCTTCTGCACGTAGGTGCCGAAGGGCACGATCTGCAGGATGACGTCCACGTCCGGGTGGCGGGCCTCGAACTCGGCCTCCACTTCGTCGAAGTAGCGCCCGTACTCCTCGTTGGTGGAGGGGCTCCACCAGTCCCAGACCCGCAGCTGCACCGGGCGGGACTCGCCCGTGAGGCCCTCGACCCAGCGGCGGGTCATGCCGGCGCGGGAGAGCACGCCGGCCACGATCAGCAGAATCAGGGCGGCGCCGGCGGCCAGCCTCAGGCGGCGCATGGTTCGGGGAGCCGGCGGGTTCAGCCGTCGATGGTGCGGCCCAGGAGGCGCAGGAAGTTGCCGCCCCAGACGAGGGCCGTCTCGTCCTCGCTGAAGCCGCGGGCGAGCAGGGCGTGGGTCAGCTCCGGCAGCCGCGAGACGTCGGGGACCACCGGCTTGGTGCCGCGGCCCAGGCCGTCGAAGTCGGAGCCGATGGCCACGTGTTCCACGCCGACCAGCTCGGCCACGTAGATCACGTGGTCCACCAGGCGCTCGACGGTGGGGTGCTCCCGGTCGATGAACATCGGCGCGAAGGCGATGCCGAGGACGCCGCCGGCGCCGGCGAGGGCGCGGATCTGGTCGTCGGTCATGCAGCGCCAGTGGGGGCAGAGGGAGAACACGGCGGTGTGGGTCATGGTCACCGGAAGGCTCGACAGCTCCAGGACATCGTAGAAGGCGCGGTCGTTGACGTGGGCCAGGTCGGTGACCACGCCTATCTCGTTGCTGGCCCGCAGCACCTCGCGGCCGAAGGCGGTGAGCCCCTTCAGCTCGCGGCGCGCCTCGTCGCGGTCGGCGGCGGTGCAGGCGCCGAAGGAGCTGGCGCTGCCCTGGAGCAGCTTCGCGTCGTCGCCGCCCTCGCCGTGGGTGATGCCCAGGGCCCGCAGGCCTATCCGGTAGAGCAGGCGCAGGGTGTCGGCGTCGCCCTCCAGCCAGCGGCCGGCGCCCTCCACCGTCAGCAGGATGGAGATCCGGCCGGCGGCGCGGGCCTCCTCCACGTCGCCGGAGGCGCGCACCACCTGGAAGACCTCCGGGTGGGCCTCGACCTGCGCAAGGGTCCGCTCCAGGGTGACCCAGACGTTGGCCACGGCGCCGTTGCCGACGACGAAGAAGCCGCCGTCGAGGCCGCCGTCGCGCATGCGCGGCACGTCCATGTCGTACTCGGTGTCGCGCTCCATCCAGCGGAAGGGCCCCTCGCCGCGGGCGACGCGCTCCACGGGGGTGTCGTTGTGGCCGTCGAAGACCAGGATCCGCTCGTGGATCCGGCGCGACTCTTCCTGGGTGATCATGGCGTTCCTGTCAGAGGGTGGAGAACCGGTATTCCGTCGTCTCCCGGTAGATCTCGCCGGGGCGCAGGATCGTGTTCGGGAAGTCGGGGCGGTTCACCGAGTCGGGGAAGTGCTGCGTCTCCAGGCAGAGGGCGCAGTGGCGATCGTACGCGGCGCCGGCCTTGCCCCGAGTGGGGGCGAGGATGTTGGCCGTGTAGAGCTGCACCCCCGGCTGGGTGGTGAAGACCTCCATGCGGCGCCCCTTCAAAGGCTCGATGACCTCGGCGACCAGACGGCAGGCCTCCCCGTCCCAGCGGTCGATCACGTAGTTGTGGTCGAAGCCGCCCGAAGCGGAGAGGGCGTCGATGCGCCCGCCCACGCGGGCCGGGTCGCGCAGATCGAGGGGCGTGCCCTCCACCGGCTGGATGGCCCCCGGCAGGCCGGTGTCGTCGCGCGCCGTGCAGCGGGAGGCCCTGATGGAGATCACGTGGTCGAGGACACTGCCGGCGCCGTGGCCGCCGAGGTGGAAGTAGGAGTGGTTGGTCAGGTTGACGGGCGTCGGCCGGTCGGTGGTGGCCAGGTAGTCGATGCGCAGGCCGTTGGCGCGGGTCAAGGTGTAGAGGATCTCCACCGACAGGGTGCCCGGATAGCCGTCCTCGCCGTCGGGGCTGACGCGGCGGAAGCGGACCCCCGGGCCCTCGGGAGCGTCCTCCGGCTCGCCGCGCCACAAGGCCCGGTGGAAGCCGCCCTCGCCGCCGTGGATGTGGTTCGGCGGCGCGTTCACGGCCAGCTGCACGACGCGCCCGTCCAGCTCGAAGCGACCGTCGGCGATGCGGTTGGCCACGCGGCCGGTGGCGCAGCCGAAGTAGGCGGGGTTGGCCTCGTACTCCGCCACCGTGTCGAAGCCCAGGACCACGTCGGCCAGGGCGCCGGTGCGGTCCGGCACCTCGATCCCGGCGATCACGGCGCCGATCTCCAGCAGGCGCACCACGCCGCCGCCGTCGTTGGTGAGGGTGAAGACGGCGACCTCCTCGCCGGCGGCGGTGGCGCCGAAGAGGTCCCGCGTCAGGCCGCTCATGGGCGGCGGCCGGGGGCGTCGATGGAGTTCGGTCGGATCATGGGGCGGCAAGCATAGCCGGGGCTCCGGGGGGCGGCAAGGTCGGCATCGGGGGTTCGGCCGGGCATCGGGGAGAGCCGTCCAACCCGCCCCGGTCATTCGAGCCGCCCGGGGGCGGAGGCTGCCGGCCAGGGCCTTTCGGACAACCCCCGGATGCGCCTCCGCCCTTCGTATATTTCCCACCATGCCCCGCACCTCGCGCATGACCCAGGTCGGCAAGCGCCGCATCGAGCTGTCCAACCTCGAGAAGGTGCTGTGGCCGGAGGACGGCGTCCTCAAGGCCGAGATGGTGCGCTACTACCTGGCCATGGCGCCGACGATCCTGGCCCACATCAAGGGGCGGCCCCTGTCGCTGGTGCGCTTCCCCGACGGCATCCACGGGGAGAGCTTCTTCCAGAAGAACCGCCCCCGGTACAGCCCCGAGTGGCTCGACCACGAGCGCATCGGCGACGACGAGGCCGAGGGCAAGAGCATCGACTACGTGGTCGCCTCCGACGAGGCCAGCCTCGTGTGGCTGGCCAACCACGCCGCCATCGAGCTGCACCACGTCCACGCGCGGCGGCCCCACTTCGACCGGCCCGACTACTTCGTCTTCGACCTCGACCCGCCCGAGGGCACCCCCTTCCCCGAGGTGGCCGCCCTCGCCTTCGAGCTGAAGGACCACCTCGAGTCCTTCGGCTATCACACCTTCTGCAAGACCACGGGCCGCAAGGGCATCCACGTGGTGGCGCCCCTGGAGCCGCGCTACGACTTCGGCACCGTCTTCGAGACGGCGAAGGCCCTGGCCCAACCCTTCGTCAAGGCGCGTCCGGCCACGACCCTGGAGATCCGCCGCGACAAGCGGCCGGACAAGGTGCTGGTCGACGTCTACCGCAACCGGCGGTCCCAGACGATCGTCGGCGCCTACAGCCTGCGCGGCTCCCCCCGAGCGACGGTGTCCATGCCGGTGACGTGGGAGGAACTGGAGGGGCTCCAGGACCCGCGCGAGCACAACGTCCACACGGCGCGGCAGAAAGTCCTGGAACGCGGCGACCCGTGGGAGGCGATGGCCGCCCACGCCACGCGCCTGCACACCGACCGCGAGGCGGCGCCCAAGGAGAAGCGGGAGACCGGCGAGTCGCGGACCTACAAGACGCCGGAGCAACTCGAGGAGTACGAGCGCCGGCGCTCCTTCCAGCGCAGCCCCGAGCCCGCCCCGGGGGTCGAGAGCGGCGAGGGCATGGCCTTCGTCCTGCACCGCCACCACGCCTCGCGCCTGCACTACGACCTGCGCCTGGAGCAGGACGGGGCGCTGCGCTCCTGGGCCGTCCCCAAGGGCCTGCCGCCGCGGCCCGGGGTCAAGCGTCTGGCGGTGAACGTGGAGGACCACCCCCTGGAGTACCTCACCTTCGAGGGCGAGATCCCCAAGGGCGAGTACGGCGCCGGCCCCATGTGGGTCTACGCCACCGGCACCTACGTGATCACCCGCGACAAGAAGGACGCCTCCTTCTACTTCCGCCTGCAGTCGAAGCAGCTCACCGCCGAGTACCGGCTGATCAACACGCGCGGCAAGGACTGGCTGCTCGAGCGGGTCGACGCGCCCCAGGTCGACTGGCTGCAGCAGCCCCCCGGGCCGATGCTCGCCGAGAGCCAGGACGACGTGCCCGCCGGCGGCGACTGGCTCCACGAGGTCAAGTGGGACGGCATCCGCGCCACGATCGCCATCGACGACGGCCAGGTATGCATCCGCACGCGCCCCGGAAAGGACGTGACCGCCCACTTCCCGGAGCTGGGCCGGACGGAGGAGGAGCTGCATGCCAACGGCGCCGTCCTCGACGGCGAGATCGTCTGCCTCGACGACGCCGGGCGCCCGGTCTTCACCGACGTCATGGGCCGCATCCACGCCCGCGGCGAGAGGGCGGTGGAGAAGGCGAGGGCGGGGAACCCGGCGGTCTGCTACCTCTTCGACTGCCTCTACCTCGACGGCCGGCCGGTCGTCGACGAGCCCCTGGAGCGCCGCCGGGCGTGGGTGGAAGACATCCTGCGCAAGCCGGGCGGCTCTTACCGCCTGAGCCAGGCCTTCGACGACGGCGAGGCCCTCTTCGCGGCGGCGAAAGATCTTGGGGTAGAAGGAATCGTGGCCAAGGAGCGGGACGCCCGGTACATTCCGGGACAGCGCGCTTCCGCGTGGCGGAAGGTCAAGGTGCGCAACACCGCGGAGTGCCTGATCGTCGGCTACACCCGCGGCAAGGGCGACCGCAGCCGAACCTTCGGCGCCCTGCACCTGGCCGAGCCCAACGGGGGCGCGCTGACGTACCGGGGCAAGGTGGGCGGCGGCTTCGACGACCGGAAGCTGGCCGAGGTGCTGGCGCAGCTGCGGAGCCTGCCGGAGGTCGAGCGGCCCGTGGACGAGAGGCCGCCCGACGACGCCGAGACGACCTGGGTCGAGCCCCGGCTGTACTGCGAGGTGCAGTACGCCAGCCACGCCAACACCGGCGCCCTGCGCGAGGCCGTCTTCCTGCGCCTGCGGCCCGACCTGACCGATCCCCCCGAGAAAGAGGAGCAAGCCCCATGAGATCCCTGTGGAAAGGCCATATCCGGTTCTCCATGGTGACCATCCCCATCCGCCTGTACAACGCCGTCGACTCCGGCTCGAGCCTGCGCTTCAACCAGCTCCACAAGGAGGACAACGGCCGCGTGCGCTACGAGAAGGTCTGCCGCAGCTGCGGCGAGACCCTCGGCGGCGGCGACATCGTCAAGGGCTACGAGTACGCCCCCGACGAGTACGTGATCGTCGAGGACGAGGACTTCGAGAAGGTCAAGGTGAAGAGCTCGAAGATCATCGAGATCGAGGGCTTCGTCAGCACCGGCGAGGTCGACGTGAGCCTCTACGACACCCCCTACTTCGCCGGCCCCGACGGCGAGGTGGCGGTCAAGGTCTACGCCCTGCTCGCCGGCGCCCTGCGGGAGAGCGGCAAGCTCGGCGTGGGCCGGCTGGTGCTGCGCGACCGCGAGGACATGGTCCTCATCGGCTGCCAGGAGCAGGGGCTGGTGGTCTACAAAGTCCGCTACCCCCAGTTCCTGCGCAGCGTCGGCGACGTGCCCGGGCTCGCGGACGGCGAGGTGAGCCCCGAGGAGCTGAAACTGGCCCAGAGCCTGGTCGACTCGATGACGAGGTCGCTGAGCGAGATCGAGATGAAGGACGCCTACCACGACGCCGTGCGCGAGATGATCGACGCCAAGGTGGCGGGCAAGGAGGTGGTCACCGCCGGCGAGGAGGAGGTCGCTCCCGTGGTCGACATCATGACCGCCCTCCAGGAGAGCATCGAGCTGGCCAAGGGCGAGGCCCGGCCCATGGAGCGGGCCACCGGCGAGTCGGCGGAGGAGTCGCAGGGAGAGGAAGCCGCCGCCAGGAAGACGGCCTGAGGATGGCGAAGATCCTGCGCTTCCCGGGGGCCCCGGCGCCCGGCGGGGACCCGTCGCGACGGCCCTCGACCCTCGGCCTCACGCGGGTGCGGCGCCGGCGGCGGGGCGGCTCACGGGACCAGATGGACCTCTTCGCCGGCCGCCCGCCGTCGACGGAGGTGCTGCCCTTCCCGGGGGCGGCGGCCGCCTCCTTCGAGCAGGCCCTGGCCCTCGACGAGGCCGGCCGGGGGGACGCCGCCCGCGCCGGGTACCTGACCTGCATCGAGGCCGGCGACAGCGTCCCCGACGCCTGGTGCAACCTCGGGATCCTGGAGTTCACCGGAGGCGATTCCCGCCAGGCCTTCGACTGCTTCCGCCAGGCCCTGAAGCAGGACCCCCGCCACTGGGAGTCGCACTACAACCTGGGCAACCTGTTCTTCGAGGAGGACCAGCACGACTCGGCGCGCATCCACTGGGAGCTGGCGGCCGGCGTCGAGCCGGAGTTCCCCAACGTCCACTACAACCTCGGCCTGGTGCTGGGTCTGCAGAAGGAGTATGCCGCGGCGGTCTCGGCGGTGGAGCGGTTCTGCGGGCTGGCGTCCGAGGCCGAGGCCGAAGCCGCCGCCGAGCTGCTCCGCACCCTGCGGGCGTCGCGGATCCACGGCGAGGCGCGCACCTCGCCGGCCGACTGACCGCGGGAGCCGCGGGGCCGGTCAGTTGACCCGCCTCTCCCGGCCCTCCCACTCCTTCTCGCGCAGCACGAACTTCTGCACCTTGCCCGTCGAGGTCTTCGGCAGCTCGCCGAACTCGACGGCCGCCGGGCACTTGAAGTGGGCCAGGCGCTCGCGGCAGAAGTCGATGATCCCGCTCTCGCTCACCCCGCCGCCGGCCTTCAGGGTGACGAACGCCTTGGGCCGCTCCCCCCACTTGTCGTCGGGCACGGCGATGACGGCGCACTCGAGCACCTCGGGATGGCGGGCCACGGTCTGCTCGACCTCGATGGTGGAGATGTTCTCGCCCCCGGAGATGATGATGTCCTTGGCGCGGTCGCGGATCTCGACGTAGCCGTCGGGGTGGCGCACCCCCAGGTCGCCGGAGTGGAACCAGCCGCCGCGGAAGGCCTCGGCCGTGGCCTCCGGCTGATCGAAATACTCTTTCATGACGATGTTGCCGCGCATGACCACCTCGCCCATGGTCTGCCCGTCGCGCGGCACATCCTCCCCCTCCTCGTCGACGACGCGGATCTCGTCGGAGACCACGTAGCCCTGCCCCTGGCGGGCCAGTTGCCGCGCCTGCTCGTCGGCGGGCAGGCCGTCCCACTCCTCCTGCCAGGCGCAGACCGAGGTCGGTCCGTAGGTCTCGGTGAGGCCGTACACGTGGATGGGGCGGATGTCGTGCTCCTGGAGCTGGCCCAGCAGCGTCGGCGACGGCGGCGCCCCGGCGATGACGGCGGTGACCCGGCGCCCGAGGGGGCGCGCCGCCGGGTGGGCGAGGAGGTTGATGTGGACGGTGGGGGCGCCGCAGTAGTGGGTGACGCCCTCGGCTTCGAGGAGCTGCCAGATGCGCCCGGGATCGACCTGGCGCAGGCAGACGTGGGTGCCGGCCATGGCGGTCACCGCCCAGGTGAAGCACCAGCCGTTGCAGTGGAACATGGGCAGGGTCCACAGGTAGACGGTGTCGAAGGTCATGCCCGTCTCCACGACCTCGCCGAGGGCGTTGAGGTAGGCGCCGCGGTGGGTGTAGACGACTCCCTTGGGCCGGCCGGTGGTGCCGGAGGTGTAGTTCATGGAGATCGGCTCCTCCTCGTCCTCGAGCACCGGCGGCGGGTCCTCCTCGGAGCCGCGGGCGAGGAAGGCCTCGTAGGGATCGTCGGGGGCGCCGGTGTCGGCGATGCGCACCACCTGCATCGCCGCCAGGTCGAGGGGCTCCACGAGGTGGGCGAGGGCCTCGTCGACGAAGAGGAAGCGCGCCCCGGAGTGCTCGAGGATGTAGCCGATCTCGCCGCTGTCCAGGCGGGTGTTGACGGCGACGAGCACGCCGCCGGCGGCGGGCACGGCGAAGTGGGCCTCGAGCAGGGCCGGCGTATTCGGCGACAGGAAGGCGACGCGCTCCCCCTTGCGGAGGCCGGCGCCGCGCAGGGCCCAGGCGAGGCGGTTCACGCGGGTCTCGACCGCGGCGTAGGTGAAGCGGCGCTCGCCGTGGACGACGGCGGTCTTCCCCGGAAAGACGCGGGCGCTGCGCCGCAGGAAGTCCACGGGCGTCAGCTCGGTGCGGTAGACCTTGTCGGCGCTCATGAACTGCCCTCCCCCGCCGCCTCCCGGCGCCAGCGCTCCAGGGGGTGCTCGCGCGGCGTCAGGGGCATCTCCACCCGGGCCCGCCGCCGGTGCGACTCGTAGGTGGCGTGGATCATCTCCAGGCCGTCGCGCCCGTCGGCGCCGCTCGACAGCGGCTCCCGGCCCTGGGCCGCCGCCTCGATCAGGTCCCGCAGCATGAGCCGCTGCAGGAACCGCCGCTTCGACTCCCGGTCCCGCGGATTCCCCGCCTCGTCGAGGTCCTCCTCGGGCAGGGGGACCGGCTCCCAGGCGTCGGCGGGCCCCATGTGCGCCCCCCGGTGGAGGAACATCCTGGTGCCGACGCTGTGGCGCAGGGCGATGCGGCCCTCGGTGCCGACGATGTCGAGGCCGTAGTTGCGGTCGTCGGTCTCCCTCTCGGCGGCGAACCCCGCGTCGGCGTGGACGCCGCCGCGGAAGCGCAGGCTCACGAAGGCGCGCTCGCCGAGGACGAGCCCCGCGTCGCGGTCCCGCGGGTCCACCTCCTGGGTGCGGCGGATGTCGGCGAGACCCGACTCGCGGCCGTCGAGCTGGGTCAGGTGGCCGTGGAGCCACTCCACGCCGCCGCCGAAGAGGCGCAGCCAGTCGTAGAGGTGGGTGCCCATCTCCATCAGCTCGTTGCCGGCCCTGCGGCCCCCCTTGTTGGCGGCCTGCAGGCGGATCACGCGGCCGATGCGGCCGGTCTCGATCCACTCCTTCGCATGGCGGTTGTACGGACTCGCCCGCTTGATGTGGTTGATGGCCAGCTTGACGCCGTGCTCCCGGCAGGCGGCGACCATGCCGTCGGCCTGCACCAGGTCGAGGGCGATCGGCTTCTCGCAGAACACGTGGATGCCGCGGCCGGCGGCGGCCAGGACCGGCGCCTCGTGCAGGGGCGCCTGGGTGGCGATGACGGCCACGTCCGGGGCGGTCTCGTCGAGGAGACGCTCGTAGTCGTCGAAGACGGGGGCGCCGTGGCGCTCGCCCCAGGCGCGTCCGCGTTCGGCATCGATCTCGGCGCCGCCCACCAGCTCGCAGCCCGGCTCCTCCCGAATCGCCTCGGCGTGGTGGTGGCCCATGCCGCCCAGTCCGATGACGGCGACGCGGGTCACGAGTCAGCCTCGCGCTTCCGGCGCACGGATCCAGTCATCCGTCACTCTCCTCTCTCCGGGCTCACTCGGCGGCCAGGCGCGTCATTGCGGAACCCACCCCCCCGGCCCGGTGCGGGACCCCGGCCAGGGCCAGGCCCATCTCCACGCCGCAGAGGGCGGCCGCCACCTGCAGGTCGTTCACCGACCCGAGATGGCCGATGCGGAAGACGCGCCCCTCCAGGGGGCCCAGCCCGGTGCCGAGGGACAGGTCGAAACGCTCGAGGATCACCCGCCGCAGCTCGTCGGCGTCGGAGCCCTCCGGCACGCGGACGGCGGTCAGGGTGGGCGAGCGCGCCTCTTCGCGGCGGCAGAACAGCTCCAGCCCCCAGCCGTCGACGGCGGCGTGGACGGCCCCGGACAGGCGGCGGTGGCGGGCATACACCGCGGGCAGGCCCTCGGCGGCGAGCAGGTCCAGGGCGGCGTCCAGCCCGAAGAGCAGGGGGACGGCCGGCGTGTACGGGAAGAAGCCCCGCTCCTCCGCCTCCAGCAGCGGACCCCAGTCCCAGTAGGCGCGCGGCAGCCCGGCCCGCCTCGAGGCGGCCAGGGCCTTCTCGCCGACGGCGTTGAACCCGAGGCCGGGGGGCAGCATGAGGCCCTTCTGCGAGCCGGCGACGGTGACGTCCACCCCCCAGTCGTCGTGGCGGTAGTCGGCGGCCCCGAGGGAGGAGACCACGTCGACGAGCAGCAGCGCCCCGTGGCCGGCGTCGTCCAGGGCCCGGCGCAGGGTGGCGACGTCGCTCAGGACGCCGGTGGAGGTCTCGTTGTGCAGGGCCAGGACGGCGCGGATCCGCCCGTCGCCGTCGGCGGCGAGACGTTCCTCCAGGCGCCGCGGATCGACGGGATCGCGCCAGTCGCAGCCCAGCCGCTCCACGGTGAGGCCCAGGCGCCGGGCGACCTCGCCCCAGAGGCGGGCGAAGTGGCCGTTGTCGCAGCACAGGACCTGGTCGCCCGGGGAGAGGGTGTTGACCAGCGCCGCCTCCCAGGCGCCGGTGCCGGAGGAGGGGTAGACGGCGATGGGGCCGCCGCAGCCGAAGACCGGGCCGAGGCGCTCGAGGATCGACCGGGTCAGGCGCGCGAACCCGGGCCCCCGGTGGTCGATGAGGGGGCGCGCCATGGCGCGGGTGACCGCGTCGGGGATCGGCGTGGGCCCGGGGATGTGCAGGTGGTGGCGCCCGGGTCTCGGTGCTTCGTCGGTCATGGAGGAACCGGGCGTTGACGAGGGCCGGGTCGCGGGCGAGGAGATCCCGCATGGGGAACCGGGGCGGGCGGAGCCGCGGACGCGGCGCGGTCAGGACTCCCGGCAGCCCCGGCCGAAGAGTCTGGCGTCCACCGAGAACCGCCCCGGGCCCGCGGCGATGAGCAGGATCGAGAGGCAGAGATAGACGGCGGCCAGCTCCCAGGAGCCCCCCCGGCCCACGAAGGGATCGCCGGTCAGGACGTGCATGCCCACGGCCACGGCCATGGTGCAGCCGATGCCCAAGGAGGCCAGGGGCGTCAGCAGGCCGATCATCCAGGCGATGCCGCCGCCGAACTCGGAGAGGGCCGCCAGGCCCTGGAAGAGGCCGGGAGCGAAGGCGTCGGGGCCCATCCAGCCGAAGGGGTTCTGGATCTTCCCCCAGCCGTGGAAGACGAAGGCCAGACCGGCCACGATCCGCATGACCAGCATGGCGGCGTCGGCCGGCGGGGGCAGGTGGGGCGCCTTGAGACAGGCCCGAAGGTTCATGAGCATCCTTTCTCTGAGAGGAGACGCCGGCGGGAATCGCCGGTCGCCGACCCTTGCGGTGACGCTATTGGCGGTCTCGACGGACGACTTGGGGAATGCCCCCCGGCGGAGCAGGCGCGCCAGTCCGCCAGGATCGGCGCGCCCTCAGGCATCGGGCGGGCCGGCGGGGTCGAGGCGGCCCTCAGAGAAACAGGGTTGAGGCTACGACGGCGCCGGGTGCTATCAGGATCGAGTAATCCACGGCGCACCCTCTGTCAAGCGTGCGTTGAGAGTTTCGGCGTCCCCGTCGCGGTCACGGTGACGGTCTCCGGTTCGCGCCCAAGGGTCAACGCGGTAAAGGTTCGTCAGCGTCAACATCCGTCGACGTCTGGGGAAGTCGAAGATCTTCCGTGACCGGGTGCATGGCGTTGGATGCGGAAACTTGGAGAAGCCGATCGAAGTAAGCGATCCTGTTCGGCATCGTTTCCAGTACTGTCTGTTCGTAAAACGGAGAGATGCGAGCTGTTCGGTACCGAACAGCCAGATACGGCAGGAATGACTCGGCGATGTCTTCCCCTTCCGGCTGGTCGCGTGCGTAGTCGGAAATGAAGTTGCCGTCGGCCATCTGGGCGGCGCGCCAATCGACGGCGTCGACAATCCCCATCCAGTCCGGATCCAGGGAAGCGTGCGCGCTCTCGTGAACCAACAGCTCCTCCAAGTACGCCTTCCGAGTACCTGACATCTTGCCTACGTGAATGAGGATACTCTTGCTTCCGCCTCCACACTGATAGTCGCCTTTATGTATCCAAACCGTTTCGACATTGGTTCGAAGAACGTTCGGCAATTGGCCGATGGCTCGTCCGTACTCATTTGCCTCCTCCATCGCGGCGGATACACTGCCGAACTCTGGATTGACCTGAATCTCGGCAGCCAGGCCATCGTCGAATCGTGCATCGAACAGATAGGCATTGACCGTGATCCAGCCATCAACTCTCCTGTCGTACATCGAGCGTTCCCCTCGTCCGGCGGCCGTTACATCCTGAAATGCAGTCGGGTCGGATGGGGTGATGATGTCCGGGTCAATCCAGACCGTGCCCGCAAATGGAGGCTCGGGCCGGCCTTGCTCGACGATCGCGCGGAGTCCGCCGGAGCAGTTGTTGCCGGCCCTCTCGCCGCGGACGTTGTCGACGCAGGCTCCGTAGTAGTAGGTGCCTTCGCTCGACGGGGCGGTGAGGCGGATCGACTCGGCACTGGTGCGGGAAGCGGCAAGAGCCCTCACCGGGTCGGTGCCGACTTCCGCATTGCGCGTGGAAATCGTCCGGTTCGACGAGCGGTACCAGCGCAAGGTCGTGGCCGCTGCCGCCCCGGTGCCCTGGTTGCGCACCGTGGCGCGGAGCGTGAAGGACTGCCCCGGCGTCAGGGTGCTGTCACTGACCGCGACCGACTCCACGATCAGATCCGCCGGGCTGCCCATCACCTCGAAGGTGTAGGTCTGCAGGACCGAGCCGTCCGATCGCCGCCGCAGCTCCACCGTGGCCGGGCCCTCCGCGCACCCGGCCAAGTAGACGGACTGGCCGTCCCGGCGAGAGACGTCGTCGTCGGCTTCGGCCGGGCAGTAGTTGCTCCCGCTGCTGCGGGAGATCTCCAGCCTCGGCGTATCCGCCCCGGGGTTGACCACCACCGAAACCTGCTCGCGCGCCTCCACGGTGAACCGGTGCCAGGCCCCGTCGTCGGCAAACGTCACCGTCGCGGGGTCCGGGGACAGGGACGCGGCCGGACCCACGGCCTGGCCGATGCCGGCCGGCAGCGACGGATCGGAGGGATCGTTGAGCCAGGCGGCGATCAGCCAGGCGTCGGCCAGGTCGACCCGGCCGTCGGCGTTGACGTCGCCCAGCGAGATGACGCCGTTGTTGGGCATGACGATGCGGGAGTCCTGGCTGTACAGGGCCACCAGCAGGGCGTCGAAGAAGTCGACGCCGCCGGTGTTGTCCACGTCGCCGAGGATCCCGCCCGAGGAGGCCGCCTTGGCCGAGGAGGCGGGGCCCGGGGCTTCGAGCACCACCTCCACCGGGGCCAGGCCCGCCTCCACCCGCAAGGCCGGGTCCACGTAGGGAACCAGCCCCGGCCCCGAGACGGTCAGCCCGTAGACCGGGGCCTCGCCGGCCTCCTCTCCCCCGGCGGCCCCGCTGGTCACGCCGGATGACCCGGCCCGGCCGCCCGCGATCCCCGCCTGCCCGTCGATCAGCAGCATGCGCCGGGTGATCTTCGCCCCCTCTCCGCTGAGGCGGTAGAGATAGACCCCGGCGCCCACCGCCTGACCCGCCGCGTCCGTGGCGTCCCACTCGGCGGTGTGAGCACCGGCTCCCCGCTCTCCGTCGACCAGGGTGGCGATGCGCTGACCCAGCAGGTTGAACACCTCCAGCCGCACGTGCATCGACGCCGGCAGCTGGTACGGGATGATCGTCGACGGGTTGAACGGATTGGGGTAGTTCGACCCGAGTTCGAATCCTTGCGGCAGAGCCGCTCCACTCAAGGGCAGGGTGAAACGCCCCGACCGGTCCGTGGTCGCCGCCAGCGGGGCGGCGCGCAGATCGGTCAGGTCGAACAGGAGCACCTGCGCCCCGGCCGCGGGGTCGCCCGAGGACGACAGCACCCGGCCCTCGAGCCGGGAATCGGCGCCGGCGGGAAAGGCCAGAAGGCCGATGAGGCTGATTGTGAACACACTCATGGCGGTCCCTCCCGGTCGGGTGTCACGAATCAACGCAGCAGGGTGAGCTTGCGCGTCTGCACGGCGTCGGCCGTCACCAGCCGGTACACGTAGACGCCGCTGGCCAGCGGCCGCCCCCGGTCGTCCCGGCCATCCCGCAGGTGCAGTCCCGCCTTCTCCGGCCCCTGGTGCAGCACCGCCACCCGCTGGCCCGTCAGGGCGAACACCTCCAGGCGCGCCGGACCCGCCTGCAGCTGGAACCAGGAGATGACGGTGCCGCTGTTGAACGGGTTGGGGTGGTTCTGCTGCAGCTGCGGGCCGTCGGACAGCCCGAGCCGGTCCCGGGCCAGGGCCAGCAGCTTCAAAGTTCCCGGGTGTGGCACAACAAGCTCCATATCCCACAGCAGGGCGGTGCCATCCCACGACGCGGAAGCGAGCACCGTACCATCCGTAGTGGTCCGTGTCCATGGCGGTGGGACGCGTGAGGCGGGCCTTGCCCGGGGCGAAGGAGCCGTCCGGCGCCGGCCGGGGAACTCCGTTGCGTGACATGTGGACTCCGGCGCGGGCGCGGGAACTCTCGCCGCGCCCGCTCCGGTTTCAGACCTCCCGGCAGCCTCGCCCGAAGAGGTTGGCGTCTACGGAGAACCGTCCCGGGCCGCAGGCGACGAACAGGATCGACAGGCAGAGGTAGATGGCGGCCAGCTCGTAGGAGCCTCCCCGGCCCACGAAGGGATCACCGGTAAGGACGTGCATGCCCACGGCCACGGCCATGGTGCAGCCGATGCCCAGGGAGGCCAGAGGCGTCAGCAGGCCGATCATCCAGGCGATGCCGCCGCCGAACTCCGAGACGGCCGCCAGGCCCTGGAAGAGGCCGGGGGCGAAGGCGTCGGGGCCCATCCACCCGAAGGGGTTCTGGATCTTCCCCCAGCCGTGGAAGACGAAGGCGAGACCGGCCACCAGGCGGATCAGCAGCAGGGCGCCGTCGGCCGGCGCCGGCAGGTGCGGCGCCTTGAGACATGCTCGGAGATTCATGGAAGGGTCCTTTCTCTGGAGTAGACAGTAGACGCCGAAGCGATATAGCGGTTCTGCATGGCCGGTGCAACGCCCACGACTGCACCGGGAGCACAGGCTCATCAATACAGCAGCTGCGTCACCGACTTCGAGATCAGCGCCACCGCCACCGCCGACATGCCCACCAGGCCCATGCCGCAGGCGTAGCCGGCCAGCAGCACCGGCGCGTAACGCCGCCACTTCGCCGTGCCGAAGCGCTTCTCCAGCCAGTAGCGGGCGAGGAGGGCGCCCACCATCTCCGGGATCAGCAGGTGGGGCAGGCCCGGCAGGCCGCGCACGAAGCCGTAGATCAGGGCCACGGGCAGGCGCAGCAGCGACAGCAGGCCGAAGGTCCCGCCGGCGAAGGCGAAGCCGCCGGCGATCCACTCCGCCTTGATCGCCTCGGCGAAGAGGGAGTCGCCGCCGAGGGTGGCGGAGTACCACAGGCACTGGCGCAGGGCGATGAGGTGCCACCAGGTCTGGGCGTACTGGAAGGCGGGCGAGGGGATCGGCCCCATGCGCCAGATGAGCGACCAGAACAGGAAGCCGCAGACCAGGCTCAGAGGCAGCAGCAGCAGCTCCGCCTTGAGGATGGAGGTGAAGCGCGTACCCGTCAGCTCCACCTCGCGGAAGAGCTGGGCGCGGCGGCCGTGGTCGGCGTAGGGGATCGGCGTGAACCAGATGTCGACCCCCCGGTAGCCGCTGAGGATGAAGGCGCCCTCGCGGATCATGGGGAAGCTGATCGGCTGCCCCGTGAGGCCGGCCATGCGCGCGTTGACGTAGGAGATGGCCGGGGTCAGCACGAAGCCGAAGAGCAGCAGGAAGGCGAGGGGGAACTCGTCGTCCTCGAGCAGCAGCAGGCACAGGCCGATCATGGCCAGGGTCGACAGGACATAGCCGCCGGCGGCCAGCCAGATGGGGAAGTCGCCCCGGCCCGGCGGCGCCTGGCCCAGTCGGCCCCGCTCCCCCGTCCCTCGCGACCGCCTCAGGGTGACGATGACGTGGCCGACGCCGATGAGGCCGACGGCGACGCCGGCGCCGATGTAGACGCTCATCCACACGTCGACATCGTTGGAGAAGTTGGTCAGGATCGTGTCCATGCCCGGGCGCCAGTGGGGCAGGGCCCCGAGGTGGTAGAGGACGGGGCTGCCGAGGGAGTGGACCATGGCGGCGGCGAAGGAGCCGACGACGATCCAGAAGGGCAGCACCGTGCCCACCAGCACCAGGCCCAGGTCGGTGGCCAGGCCGAGGGGCGCCGCCGGCAGGAAGGACTCGGTGGTGCGGGTCAGGTCGATCCAGGGGATCGGCAGGAGGGCGATGGGGTCGCTGGCGATGAGCCCCGTCAGCGCCGGCAGCCCGAGGTAGACGGCGCCGAAGAGGAGGCCGATGCCCATGCCCACGGAGAACACGCGCCAGCGCCAGCCGCCGCGGCCGTCGTCGCCCTCGGCCAGGGCCGTGGCCCCCTGGGCGGCGACCGGAGCCAGGGGGAAGGGCAGGCGCTCCACGTCGGAGGTGACGCGGAAGAGGATGTAGCCGAGGGTGAACCACTCAACGCGGGAGAGCACCAGCGAGGCGGCGAGCACCGCCATCGGCGGGATCCAGGCGCGGTGCAGGAAGGTGCGCCCGGTGAGCGCCTCCGAGCCCGGCGGCGGCGACACCCAGGCGGGCATCTGCTCGGCGATGCCGAAGCCGGCGGCGGCCTGGGACTGCACCAGGTACTGGTGCCAGATCAGCTGCCCGAAGGGTCCGCCGGCGAGCATGGCTCCGCCCACGGCGCCGGCCAGCCCTCCGGCGATGTAGTAGATGAGGTAGATCTCCTGGCGCGTCAGGGGCGCGAAGGAGCGGCGCGCCAGCTCCGAGAACAGGATGATCGTCACCCACTCGGCGGCGGCGCCCATGGTGACGCCGGCGATGAGGCCCATGTAGATCGCCCCCGGCATCATGATGAAGCCGACGAAGAAGGCGCCGGCCACGGTGCGCAGGGTGAAGCCCTCGGCGTAGCGCTCGGGCGGCTGCATGGCGGGCTCGGCCATCAGATGCGGTACCCCTCCCCCATTTCGCCCTGCCACAGGGCCACCGCCGCCCACAGCAGGCGCATGCAGACCTCGCCGAAGATCATGCCGAGAAAGAAGGGCAGGACCCGCCGGTAGGTGCGCGCCCCTCCGTAGCGCACGGCCAGCCACTTGCACAGCCAGCCGCACAGCACGGACCCCCAGACGAGCCAGCCGAAGCCGGTGCCGAAGACGAAGCCCATGGGGTGCAGGGGCCAGCGCAGGAAGTGCTGGCGCATGAGCGCCAGGAACCCGGTGAAGGCGGCGCCGCCGGCGTGGAAGGCCAGCCGCACCCAGTCGGTGGGGCCGGTGACGTTGCCGGCGTCCTTGAAGAGGTAGTTGTAGTAGCGGCCGATGCGGGCCTCGGCGCGGGCCCCGCCCTGCTCCTGCAGGGCGAAGAGGCCGTGCTCGTAGATCGTCTCCAGGGCGAAGAGGTAGCCGGCCCCCAGCCCGGCCAGCAGCCCCAGGCCCATGCCCCAGGCCAGGCGCCGCACCGACGCGCCGCTGGTCTCGGCCAGCTTCAGTCCCTCCAGCTGCAGCGCCGGCCACAGGCCGATCATGGTGAAGCCGAAGACGGCGAGGAAGGCGAAGCCCACGTAGGTGGAGTCGGCGAAGCGCCCGGCGCCGGTGCCGGCGGCGACGAAGAACAGGTAGCCGGCGAGCATGGGGGTGCCGGTCACCGGCAGGCCGCCGTCGGCGCGCAGGCGCGCGAAGGCGAGGCAGACGAGCAGGATCAGCGCCAGCGCCGCCGCGCCCATGAGCGCCGGCACGCCCAGGGCCGTGGTCCACGCCCACAGGAAGGCGAAGCCCGCCGCCAGTCCCCAAGTCGCCCGGCTGCGCCAGGAGAGGGCCGCCGCCAGGGAGCGGCGCGCCGCCCACAGGCTCATGAGCCCCAGCAGCAGCAGCCCGCCGCGGGCCTGGTTCATGAAGAAGGGGAAGTGCCCCGGCCAGTCGAGCCACGGCGACCCGTGGCCGGGGATGAAGTCGCCCCGGTACTCCGAGCGGCCGAGGAAGTGGCCCACCAGCAGTTGCACCCGGGTCAGCAGGTAGAAGACCCAGGTGCTGAAGGAGACCTCCACCGGCATGAGGAAGGCCACCCCCACCAGCAGCGGGTCGAAGTCAAACCAGAAGGGCGACTCGAAGGTAGCCATCGCCTTCCAGGGATCGTCGAGGAGGAAGTTGGCCAGGTTAAGTCCCGTGGGGATCTCGGGCACGTCGGGTGCGTAGTGGTGCAGCCCGTTGACGCCGAGGAGCACCACCGGCACCAGCGCCCCCCACCAGAACGGGCGCCGGCGGAAGAGGCCGCCCTCGATCAGCGCCCGGGGCATCTCCAGCAGCGGGAAGCCGAGGCGCTCGGTCTCCAGCCAGCGGCGGCGCAGCAGCCAGACGAGGCAGAAGCAGGTGAGGAAGAAGGCGCCGAAGAACGCGGTCCAGGCCGCCAGCGGCAGCAGCCACGCCCCCCAGGGCACCGCCGCCCCGCCCTCGAAGGCGCCCACCGCCGCAGGCTCGTTCGGCCCGCCGGGCACCAGCCAGCCGGGCACCACCCGCAGGAAGCGGTGATACGGGCCGTCCGGCCGCGCGAAGCCGCCGTAGAAGCCGGTCACCAGGGCCGGCAGGAAGCGGTGCATCATCCCCGAGGCGGTGACCGACGCGCCCACGGCGAGACCTGCGTAGAGCACGGCCCGGTCGCCGGGGCCGAGGAGCCGCCGGAAGAGGGCCGCCGCCGCCAGCGCCGCCAGCGGCACGGCGAGGAAGACCTGGCCGCCGGGCTGGCTCCCCGCCCCGGCCAGGTGGGGTCCGTTGAAGACCAGCTCGACCCGCTGAGCCAGCCAGGCCGCCCCGGCCGTGGGGCCGACGATGAGCAGGGCCAGCCTCACGCCGGCGCCGCTTCCGGCCCAGCCAGGCAGGGACCGCCGGCGACCAGCTCGACGCGCTGAGCCAGCCAGGCCGCCCCGGCGGTGAGGCCGACGATGAACAAGGCCAGCCTCACGCCGGCGCCGCCTCCGGCTCGGCGTCTTCCGCCCCCTCCCAGCGCGGCAGCTCCGCCGCGTAGCGCCGCCGCTCCTCGTCGTCCAGGGTCCGCCAGACCAGGAACAGCTGCCGCACATCGTCGAGGAAGGCGCGCACCACCCGCCGCCACGCCGACGGGTCGCCCTCCAGCAGCTCCAGGCGCATCTCCAGGTCGTGGAACCGCGGGTCCTGTCCCGGGCCGATCCACAGCTCGGCGCGCTGCACCACCCCCTGGTCGAAGGGGGCCAGCCAGACCCGGGCGCCCAGGCGCACCCGGTCGCCGTCGCGGCGCAGGTCGAGGGACTCCACGTAGAACCCGGCGCCGATCGACTGCTCCCGGTGCTCGGCCCAGAACCCGGCCTGGAAGGCGGCCAGCCCCAAGGCCTCGCCGCGCGGCAGGGAGAACGGCAGCGGCACCTCCAGGCGGTCTCCGGCAAAGCCGGCGGGCAGGCTCCAGCGGCGCTCGATGCCGGGGGTGCAGATGCGCCCCGCCAGGTGCGCGGGATAGAGGGCCGAGGCGGCCACCAGCAGCACCACCGAGCCGAGGGTGAGGACCGCCGCCAGGGAGGAGTAGTTCAACTCCAGGCCGGTCAGCCATCCCCGAGATCCGAGCAGCTGGGCCGCCGTCTGTCCGAGGAGGTACCCGGCCACGGCGCCCACCACCCCCAGGGCCACGGCCTCGGCCATGAACAGCCCGCTCACGTGGGCCGGCGCCAGGCCGACGGCGTTGAAGGTGCCGATCTCGCGGGTGCGCTCCCAGACGGCGCCGAGCATGGTGTTGAGGACGATGAGGGCGGCGATGAGCAGCGGCACCGCCAGCCCGGCCAGGCCCGAGACCGAGGCGGCGCCCACGGTGTTGATCAGCAGCCGCCGCCCCTCCAGGCCGGCGAAGAGGTTCAGGTCGAGGGTGCGGGCCAGCTCCTCCAGGTCGCGCCGGATCTCCTCGCGGCCGCCGGTCAGCCGGATGCTCACCGAGGTCAGGCTCCCCCCCTCCCAGCGTATGAGCGCCGCGAAGGGCAGGACCAGCGTCGAGTTGCCGGGCAGGTGCGCGAAGACGAGGGGCTCCCCGCTCTCACCGCCGACCTCGGCCTCGCGGGGCTGCTGGGCCTCCGGGTCCAGCGGCGTCAACGGCTCGCCGTTGAGGTCGGGGCGGTCCAGCGCCTCCCGCGAGAGCAGGCCCGCCACGCGGAAGACCTCCCCGAAGATCCGCACCCTCGCCTCCTCCAGCCCCGCGGCGCTGATCCCCAGCGAGTCGGCCAGGTTCACCGGCAGCAGGCAGGCGTCCTCCTCCCCCCGGCGCAGCCAGCGTCCGGCGGTCAGCCCCGCCCCCAGCAGCACCTCGTCGCCCGCGGCGAGACCGGCAAAGCCCTGGACCCCGACGGCCCGGTCCTCCTCCCCCTGCCGCTCGACACGGAAGGCAGCCCCCGGCGAGGAGGCCGTCATCCAGGCCCGCGGCGAGACCCGCTCCTCGCCGAACCAGTCGCGCAGCATGCGCCAGCCCTCCAGCTCCATCGTCTTCCACCCCGGCATGCGCACGAGGGCGCCGTCGTACGCGGCCCCGGGTCCGACGTCGATCCAGTTGGTGCGCAGGGAATCGCGGATGGAGGTGAAGGAGAGGACCGAGAAGGTGAGCATCACCAGGGTGGCGCAGGTCAGACCGGTGCGCCACGGCCGGCGCCGCATCTGCGCCAGGCCGACCGCTACCGAGGCCAGCACCGCCCCCGAGCGCCGCACTCCCGCGCGCGCCCGCCGCCCCCCGGCCAGTTCGCGCAGCTCGCGGTTGAGCCGCCCCACGCCGAGAGCGGCCACCAGGATCCCGAGGGAGAGGGTGACGAACCCCAGGAGGATGATCACCGGCGAGATCGACAGCTCGAAGGCCGGGTGCAGGTAGCGCAGGGCGACGAAGCCCAGCAGGAAGAGGGCGAAGTAGCCCGCCACCTGGCGGCGCAGACCGACGAAGCCGAAGACCAGGCGCTCGGCGAAGTGGGCGAAGGGGATGAGCGCCGCCAGCAGGAAGAGGGCGCCCTGCACGACGCCGGAGCGCGTGCCCTCGACCTCGCGGTAGGCCGCCGCCGCCAGGGCCCAGGCGCGGCGGGCGCGGTCGACGAACTCGCGGTGCCGCCGGTCGAGGCGGGCCACCCCGGCTTCCTCGAGAAGCTCGCCGGAGCGCTCGTGGAAGGCGGCGAGCCGGGCGTTGCGCACCCCGTGTCGCAGCAGGCCCTCGATGCGCTCGCCGTTGAGGCCGTGCATGTCGGCGGCCACCCGGTGGGCCGTCTCCGGCAGCCGTCCCAGCTCAGCGGCGTACCCCGCGCCGCCGGGGGTCTCCGGCGAGCCGTTGACCAGCAGCAGCCGGCGCCCCAGGCCGTAGCGGCCGGTGGACATGACCGCCTTGAAGCGCGTCCCCGGCGGCGCGAAGAGCACGCCCACCGGCTCGGTCCAGGAGCCGACGCGGTTGCGGTAACCGAAGAGCTCCATCTCCGGCGCCGTCAGGGGCAGGCAGGCGCCGAAGACCGGGGGCTCGGCCTCCAGGGCCGCGTCGATCACCCGCAGCCGCTCGGGGGTGATCAGGTTGCGCGGGTCGAAGAGGGAGAACAGGGCCGTCCCGCGGAGCGGTGCGGTGACGATCTGCACCTCCTCCTCCTCGCCGTCCATGGTCACGGTGAGGGCCCGCCGCGGCAGCCGGCGCTCGCCGTTGACGCCCCAGTCGGGGGCCTGGGTCACGGCTCCCGTCTCCGCGTCCAGCCCGTAGGCCTCCAGGCGCACCGGCTGGGTGTAGATGATGCCCGACTCCAGCCCCGGAATGCGGTAGCGGCCCGAGTCGCCGGCCACCGCCCAGAAGTCGGGCCGCACCCCGGCCAGGGTCGGCTGCCGCAGGCGCACCCGCACCAGGGCCCCGGCCGTGGGCTGGTCGGGCAGGTAGCTGCGGGGGCCGTAGTGGACGACCTCGCCGTGGACGGTGCCGAAGGCGTCGTCGCCCCAGGGCCAGTCGGGGAGTTGCGGGTCCCCGGCCAGGCCCTCCAGCAGGTGGGCGAGCAGGTCCACCTGCCGCGCCAGCCCGGCCCAGTCCACCTGCTCAGGCAGGTCCGTGGGCGAGTCGAACCCGGCGCGGCTGTCGTTGACGGTGACGAAGCTCAGGGACGGGCAGCCGGCGAGGGCGGCGACGGAGGCGTCGAGGGGCACGGTCAGCGCCAGGCCGCCGAGACCCTGGCGGGACAGGTCCGGCTTGAGCCCGTTCACCAGCAGGGGCGCGCCCCCCGCGGCCGAGTCCTCGTACACGGTGGCCAGCTCCAGGACCCGCGCGGTGACCGGGGGCACCAGCAGCGAGGTGCGGTAGGGGTCCCGCGGCCGGAACACCCCCAGGCGGGAGCTGCGCGCCGACAGGTCGAGGCCGGCGAGGAAGCGCAGGTCGAGGCCGGAGAGCCGCCGCAGCAGGGGCGAGTCCTCCGTCGGGTCCTCGCGCCGGCCGGCGGCCTGCAGCAGCAGGGGCGTGAAGTGGCGCATGCCGGCCATGCCCTGGAAGTGGCCCGCCGTCCACAGGAGCACCAACGTGCGCGCCGGCGGTCGTGCCGCCAGGCGCCGGGCCAGCTCCAGCAGGGCCGCGGCGCTGGAGGCTTGCTCCGCCCCCGGAGCCAGGGCCGGCACCGGCGAGACGGCGTCGTAGTACGCGGTGAGCAGGACCGCCTCCCCGCGCAGCGCCGGGTCCCGCCCCTCGACGACGGCCACCAGGTTCCGGCCGGTGGCCTGGCGCCAGGTCATGCGGCCGGAGAGGCGGACCTGCGCTCCCTCGCGGGCGAGCTGCCGGAGGCGGTCGGCCTCGGGCGCCGGCGCGTAGAGCCGCGGCAGATCGGCGGGCACATCGAGGAACTTCAGCTCCGCCTCCTTGCGGTGGGCCCCCGCCGACTCCAGGAACACCACGGCCGCCGCCCCCAGGTCGAAGGCGTCGACCCAGGCGCGGCCGGATTCGTAGTCGAGCAGGACGATGCGCCCGGCCACCGGCTGGCCTTCGAGGCCGCGGCCGTCTCCGCCGTCGACCAGAGGACCTTCCAGGCCGCCGGGAGGCAGGGTCGGCGTCCGCGCCAGGTTGGGCCACACGCCGAAGAGCCTCAGCGACTCGCCACCGGCCTGGAGGTGGAACCCCTCGTCCACCGGCACGGGCACGGGGAACTCGTGGCGGTAGATCTCGGCGATGCCCATGGTCTCCAGCTCGGCGGTGAGCCAGTCGGCGGCCTCGGCGATCCCGGGATAGCCGGTCATCCGCGACTCGGGGGCGGAGAGGGCGGTGACGGTGCGGCGGAGGCTTTCCTCCAACTCCGGGGAGGGGTCCGCGGGGGACGGGGCGACCAGCAGGAGGGGGAGCAGGAGCGGGGGGAGGGCGGAGGTCCAGGGTTGCATGGGAAGTAGGTACAGCTATACCTGTCGTCTCGTGGCTATACTTGTACGATCGTAGTCTAAGCGAAACACGGCCTGCCTCGGGAACAGGGCGACACTCGGAGAGACGACCGGTGTGCGATGACCAGCAGTAGCGGGATCACCGGCCAGGACGCCCTCATGCGCAGACGCAGACTCCCCATCGGCATTCAGACCTTCCGCGAGATCCGCGAGCAGGACTGCTATTACGTCGACAAGACCACCTTCATCCGGCGGCTTCTCGACGAGGGCAAGCACTACTTCCTGTCGCGGCCTCGGCGCTTCGGCAAGAGCCTGTTCCTCGACACCTGCAAGGAACTGTTCGAGGGCAACAAGACCCTCTTCGAGGGGCTGCACATCCACGATCACTGGGACTGGTCCCTTCGTCACCCCGTCCTGCGCCTGAGCTTCGGTGGCGGCAACTTCACGGAGCCGGGCTCCCTGCAGGACAACCTGATGGATCAGTTGACCGCCATCGAGCGCCGGGAGGGGCTGGTTTCCGAGTACGCCACGGCGCCCCGGCGTCTCGCCTCTCTGCTGGAGGCCCTGCACGCCCAGGCCGGACAACCGGCGGCGGTGCTGATCGACGAGTACGACAAGCCGATCCTCGACGCCCTGGAGACGCCGGAAGTCGCCCGGGCCAACCGCGACTTCCTCCGCGGCCTCTACTCGACGATCAAGGACAGCGACGCCGACATCCGCTTCAGCTTCATGACCGGCGTGAGCATGCTCTCCAAAGTGAGCCTGTTCTCCGGGCTCAACAACCTCATCGACATCACCCTCGACTCGAAATACTCGGCTATCTGTGGCTATACCGAGGGGGATCTGGATGACGTGTTCGCGCCGGAGCTCCCGGACCTCGACCGGGACGAAATCCGCGCCTGGTACAACGGCTACAGCTGGCTCGGCGAGGAGAAGGTCTACAACCCCTTCGACATTCTGCTGCTGTTTCGCAACCGCGAGTTCGAGGCATGGTGGTTCGAGACCGGCACGCCGGCGTTCCTGGTCGAGACCCTTTTCAAGCGCCGGGTGAGTTCCCTGTCCCTGGACAACATGCTGGGCAGCAGCGATCTGCTGTCGACCTTCGACGTCGATCACATCGCGACGGAGGCGCTGCTGTTTCAGACCGGCTACCTCACGATTCGCCGCACCGAGCGGCGCAGGACAAGGACATACTACCGGCTGGGCTACCCGAACCTGGAGGTACGGCAAAGCCTGAACGAGAGCCTGCTGAAGCACCTGACGGGAAACCCGCAGCAGGAGGTGGAGCACAGCGCCGAGCTCCACGACTTGCTGCTCGCCAACGACTTCGCCGGGCTGGAAGCCCTGTTCCACGCCTTCTTCGCCAGCATCCCCTACGAGTGGTACACCAGCAACGACATCGCCAACTACGAGGGCTACTACGCCAGCGTGTTCTACTCGTACTTCGCGGCCGTGGGCCTGGACATCACCGTCGAAGACAGCAGCAGCCACGGCCGCCTGGACATGGCGGTCCGCTTCAACGGCAACGTCTACCTCTTCGAGTTCAAGGTGGTCGAGATGGCGCCCGAAGGCGCGGCCATGGCGCAGTTGAAGGAGCGGCGCTATGCCGACAAGTACCGGGGCCTGGGCGAGCCGATTCACCTCGTCGCCGTGGAGTTCAGCAGAGATACCCGCAACCTGACGGCCTTCGACGTCGAGCGGGCCTGAGGACCCGGGGATCACTCAGCCGGCCTGAACACTCCCAGGCGCGAGCTGCGCGCCGACAGGTCCCGGCCGGCGGCCTGCACTGCCGTCGCGCCTCCTCCAGGTGAACCTCGGCGATTGCCTCACTCTGAGAAGAAATTAACTTGAGTTGAACTTGAAGGGGGGGGATCGCAATGCCAGAGATCATCAGTGCCAAGCAACTCCGAGAGCGCCTGCAGGAAGTGGTAATGAAAGTTCGGCACGGGGAGCGATTCACCGTTCTCTACCGCAGTCGTCCCGCCTTCGACATTGTCCCGGTTGGGAGTCCACCGACCGACAAGACGCCCCTGGAATCGGATTCGCTCTACCAGGCGCCAGCCGTCGGTGCGTCGGGGTCGGGGGATGCCGCCGCCCGTCATGACGAGATCCTGACGTTGGACCACCACTTCCGCCAGGATCACTGAATCGGGGACGCCGTGAGCGGCGGACAGACCTCCGGCCGGCCCGTGCCCGAAGACGTCCTCGCGCCCTTCACTCAGCCGGCTGCTTCGCCTCCAGCGCGTAGAGCGGAACGCCGCCCAGATGACGCCCGTCCACCCTCACGACGAACTCGTACGCTCCTGCCTTCGGCAAAGGCAGGTTCTGGATGTTCATGACCGCCTCGGCGAAGGGGGGCTGGCCCTGGAGCAGGCTCGCCTTGTCGAGCCGGAACTCCGCCTTCACCGGCTTTCCGACGGGCTTGTAGTCGGCGTCGACGAAGACCAGCTCGATCTCGTGCGAACCGGTCTCCGAAGCGTCTCCCTCGATCCGGACGAGCAGGGAGAGACTGGGATGGAGGCAGGGGAACTTCCCGGCGTGGATCGCCTGGAAGGTCCCGATGATGTTCTTCTTGCCCTGCGGCCCCGGAGCCACCGAGTCGGCCAGCAGGCCGTATCTGAGATTCATGACCGGTTCCCGCGATGTCGGGGAGGAGCGACATGACGGACCATCGAGGATCGGCAGGCGCCGCGCAAGGCCCCCGCATGATCAGCAACGACGACGGCTGGCTGGTATCCAACGGCGACGTGGAGGCCACGCCGGAGGCGATCCAGGAGCACATGGTCGGCACCTACGCGGGCTCCCCCGTCGACGCCGTGAGCTGGTGCGTGGGCAACCGCGAGGTATACAACCACGAGACCGAGGTGGGCGAGCGCTTCGGCGAGGGCCGGGACGATCTGGAGGGGCCGGACGCGGTGCGCAAGGCCAACCGCGAGCGGCTCATCGAGGCCGCCGGAGGCCCCCTCACCGAGATCACCCGCCAGTTCCACGAGGCGGGGATGGGGCTGCTGGCCTCGGTGCGCATGAACAGCCACTACGTGGCCGAGTACGCGTCGCCGGGGTTCGGCGAGTTCCGCCGGCGCCACGCCGACTGCCTCATCGGCCGGCCCGACGAGCACATCCCCGCCCCGAGCGTGGAGCACGCCATCCACCGCGGCGTCGACTACCGGTTCCCGGCCGTGCGCGAGCACATGGAGGACGTCGTCTGCGAGCTGTTCGAGCGCTTCGACGTGGACGGCGTCGAGCTCGACTACATGCGCCACCCGGCCTTCTTCCGGGTCGACGAGGGCCTGGCCTGCGGCTACCTGATGACCGACTTCCTGCGCCGCATCCGCCGCCGCCTCGACACCGAGTCGTCCCGCCGCGGCCGGCCGGTGGAGCTGCTGGTGCGGGTCCCCCCGAGCCTGGCCGACTCCCGCCGCCTCGGCCTGGACGCGGAGCGCTGGATCGGCGACGGCCTCGTCGACTCGGTGGTGGCCGGGGGCGGGTTCACCCCCTTCGAGATGCCCATCCACGAGTTCGTCGCCGCCGCCGAGGGCACGGACTGCCGCGTCTACGGCAGCCTGGAGGCCCTGCGACCGTGCGTCGACGAGCGCGTGCTGCGGGCCCTGGCGGCGCGCTACTGGGACGCCGGCGTCGACGGCCTCTACCTGTTCAACTACTACAGCGCCAGCCAGGAGTGGAAGCAGCGCGTCCTCGGCGAGCTCGCCGACCGCGAGGGGCTGCGGCGGCGCGGCAAGCGCTACCAGCTCGACCACTGCCTCGGCGGCAAGGAGGGGCACGGCGGCGCCTTCAACCACGCCCACCCTCTGCTGTCGCTGCCCGTCGTCCTGGAGGAGACCCTGCCCGGCGGCGGCGGCGAGCTGACCCTGGAGATCACCGACGACGCCGAGGCCGCTTCGGCCGCCGGCGAGCTGGACCGCTGTGTCCTCGGCCTCGGGCTGGATGGGCTGGCCGAGGGCGACGCGCTGGAGGTCGAGTGGAACGGGCGGCTGCTGCCGTGGCCGGAGGCCCGCGTCTCCCGCGACGGCTGGCCCGTGGCGGTCTTCGCCGGCGGCCCCTTCGAGACGACGGTCGGTTCCGTCACCGAGGCGGGCACCCTCGTCGAGCTGGACGCCGGGAAGCCCCTCCCGCGCCGGGGCGAGAACCGGCTGCGCGTCCGGCTGGTGAAGAGACCCGACTCCCCGCGGCGGTCCGTGGTGCTCAAGGCGGTCTACCTCGATGTCGAATACCGCGAGAAGGCGTGACGGATCCGCCCGTTGACAGGGAGCGAAAGCGCCGGGTACATTCGCCGAAAGCGAACGGATGTTCCGGCTTCGTGGGGGCGACTTGGCTTCGACGGGGGTGGAGAATTCGAGAGCGCGTGCCGAGGTCCCCGACAACCTCGTTAATCCTCGGGAACTCTTTCAAACGCCGACGATAACTCGTACGCGTTGGCCGCCTGAGCAATCAGGTAGCCCGTCGGGGCCGGTGGAGCCTGCGCCGCCGGTCTCGACGACATCTCAGCAGGCTGGTCGGCGGCGCCCGTCCCTGCGCCGCCGGCGAGACCTTCGGGACTGGTCCTATCCGGATCCTGTCGATCGGAACCGGTGTGGACGAGACGGCAACAGAGTAGATCGACTACGCACGTAGGGGTCTCGAAGGACTCACTTTCGGACGCGGGTTCGATTCCCGCCGCCTCCACCAGACAACCAATGCAGTGGACAGAAGAAGTAGCTATGTCGCACACCGAAGCTGAGAAACGCCTGGTACTTGCCAAGAAGCACCTGGAACGAGTTCTCGTTGCTTGGGATGACCCTACCGATTGGGCAGACCTTTCACTATATGGGTTCTATTGTCTGGAAGCCTCCATTGTCGCGGCAGCGTTGAAAGTGGGCGTGGAGCCCAGTAGATCTCACCCAGGGAAAGCCAAAGCGGCGCATTCTCTTCAATCTCACGGTCTGCCCGATGTTGCCGATTTGCTTTCCGATCTCAATATGGCTCGCAAGGCCGCCGCCTATGGTGATGTAGACTTTCCGGAGTTGGATGCAGAGGACCTGGCTGCCAGAATTGAGGAGTATGTCGAAGCTGTTGCTACCTTACTTGCAGACGAGTCAGACGAGTCAGGCGAGTCAACTGATGCATGATACGCGCCAGGACCCATCTGACGTGCTCAGGACAATTGACAAATGGCCCAGTATGCCTGCCAAGGCGTGGGTTCAGAAATTCCTTCAGACGTGGTGTCAGAGACCTGACATCTGGGCAATTGTCATCCTCGGGTCCATAGCTCGCCGGCAGGCCAAGCACAGTTTCGATGTCGACTTGCTGGTCATTCACGAGAGCGAGAGACCGGACTATGGCCTCCCACCTCTCGATGTCGATATTCGGTCCTATCGCCAAGAGGATATAGAAGGCCTTGTTCTGGAGGGACATGAACTTCTGTGTTGGACAATCCGGTTTGGAAGAGTCTTGTATGAGAGAGACTCATACTGGAGGACCCTTTGCGACATCTGGCAGGATCGACTGCCCTTCCCGTCGGCCAGAGTAGCGGACCAACGTGCGGCAAGAGCGAAGCAGATTCTCAATGATCTCAGGGTGATTGGTGACGAAGATGCCGCCGAGGAGCAGTACATTACGATGTTGACCCAGATGGCCCGCGCATGTCTGATAAGGTCAGATGCCTATCCTGCGTCTCGCCCTGAATTGCCAGATCAGTTGAGATCGATCGGAGAACACGCGCTTGCCTCTCAATTGGAGAGGGCTTTGCAGACTCGCTACGCGGGGATCGAAGGGCAAGCCATCGAGGCTTGAGACCAGACGGCACCCCACCCACATCCGGTCCCCCTGTCGCACCCCCTCTGCTATGTGTAGCGCATCGGGGAGCGGATCACCTCCTCGTGCCACAACCCTCGGGACTGTCCTGTCCACGACGTGATGAAGGGGGTCTCCAACCTGCGTGCCCGGGGGCAGGAGCCCGCCTGGGGACCGGGGCGCCACGTAGAAACGATACCGGCCCGGCTGCTGCACAGCGAAGCGCAGGCCCAGACAGGCGCGATGGCTGCTACCAGCGCACCAGGCAGTCGTCGCTCAGCGGTTGGATGGGCCGGAAGTCGCGGTGGGCGATCCATTCCGGCCGCTTGAACCGGCGGATGTGGTTGTCGACGCGGCACAGGCTCAGATAGACGATCACCCGGCCCCAGGGGCTGATGTTCGGAGGGGAGGCGTGGACGATGTTGGAGTGGAACATCAGGACCGCGCCCGCCTTCCCCTTGGGCGCGGCGATGCCCCCTGCTTCCGCCAGCCGGGTCACCGTTTCCTGGTCGAGGGTCCACAACGGGTAGGAGGTGGTCAGGGTGTCGTGGCCGGCCTCGATCACGCCCTGCCTGTGGCTGCGGGGGATGATGTACAGGGGGCCGTTGAACTCGCTCACCTCGTCGAGGAAGAGGGCGATGTTCATCGCCTTGGGTTCCGGCATCCCGTCGTCCCGCGCCCAGGTTCCGTAGTCCTGGTGCCACTGCCAGAGATCGCCGCTGAAAGCCGCCTTGCCGTTGATCTTGTACTGGTGCATGTACACCGGCCCGTCGAGGAGCTGCATCACCGGCCCGATCAGGCGCGGATGGCTCCCGAGGCGGGCGAAGGCCTCGTTGTAGGTATGGGCTGCGAAGGCCGTGCGCACCGCGTCGGTATCCTTCTCGCGCCAGACTTCCTCCCGGTGCATGTCGAAGATCACCGGCAGTTGGCCCTTCAGCACGCCGACCTCTTCTTCGGTGAACAGATCGGGCAGGAACAGCCAGCCTTCGGTCTCGAACTGGCGCAGTTGATCTTCCTTCAGTCTCATCTCACTCCCCCAGGATTCCCGGCCCGTACGCCCCCAGCCGCAGAATCGGGTAGTGCGAGTTGAGCAGCGTCTCGTCCCCCGTGTCCCGCACGACCTGCCACGCGTAGCGCATGAGGGACCGGACCACCTCCTCGTGCCCGTCCACGTCGATCAGGTTGGTCATCTCGTAAGGGTCGTCGTCGAGGTTGTAGAGCTCGTCGAAGTCGAAGCCGTTCCAGCAGAGCTTCCAGGGGCCGTCCCAGACGATGCGCTGGCTGACGCGGTAGCGGCTGCCGTGGTACTCGGCGAAGCCGCGGGTGAAGTCGCCGGCCCCTCCGCCGGGGTCCTGCAGGGCGCCGGCGAAGGAGCGTGAGTCCGGCGCGCCGATCGTCTCCAGGCCGGCCAGCTCCAGCAGGGTGGGGCACAGGTCGTGTAGGCCGACTCGCGCCTGGCTGGTGACGCCCCGCCGCGCCCCCGGACCCGCCACCACCATGGGGATCGAGTAGACCTCCTCGAAGCCGGTGAAGTTCTTGCAGTAGAGGCCGTGGGAGCCGAGCAGCTCGCCGTGGTCGCTGGTGAGGACGACGATCGTGTCGTGGAGCTGTCCCGAGGACTCGAGGTAGTCGAGGAGGCGCCCGTACTGGGTGTCGATCTCGGTGATCGAGGCGTAGTAGCAGGCGGCGGCCTCTCTCTTCTGGCGTTCGTCCATGTCCCGCCAGGTGACACCGGCCTTGCGGTAGAGGCCCGGCTGACCGCTGAGGTCGTTGCCGACGTTGGGCTGCAGAGGCAGGCTGTCCACGTCGTATTGCGCAAAGGCCTCCTGGCCGGTGACGAAGGGGTCGTGGGGCTCGGTGATGCTGACGAAGCAGCACCAGGGCGCGTCTCCGTTGGCCGCGTCCTCGAGGAAGCCGAGTCCCAAGCCGGTGGTGAGGCCCACGCCGCGCCGCTCCGGGGGCGCGTCGGTCACGCCGTAAAGAAGCGTCTTCCGGTAACCCTCGGGGTCCTCGTCCCACTTCTGCAGGGAGAAGCGGCCGTCCTGCTTGCCGGCCGCCTGCGGTGTGCCGGCCACCTGCCAGCCGAAGCGCGCCAGGTCACCGGAGCGCTCCACGTGCCACTTGCCGAAGTAGCCGGTGCGGTACCCGGCCCGCTCCAGCCGCTGCGCCCAGTGGGGAAACTCGGTGCGCAGGCACGACTGGTCGTCGTCCACCGTGTGGGTCACCTCGAGGACGCCGTGGGAGTGGGGCAGGAGCCCGGTCATCAGGCTGGCCCGCGCGGGCGAGCAGACCGCGTTGGGGGTGTACGCCCTGGGCAGGCGCACCCCCCTGGCGGCGAGGCGGTCGAAGTTCGGCGTCCGGCAGGGGTGGTCCGGGTCGAGGACCCGCCCCTGCATCTGGTCCGTCATCAGGAACAGGATGTTGGGCTGTTTCACCGGCGGACCCTGTCCCGGGAGAGGCCCGTCACCTGGAGCCAGATTCGCGGCAAGGACGCCCCGCGCCGGAGGTTGAGTCGGCCGGGCTCCTCACGCGGGTGCCGCCCCCCACGCCTCCCTCAGCCGGCGGATCCAGTTGCCGTGCATGATGCCGGCGATGTCATCCGCCGAGTAGCCCCGTTCCTCCAGTATGGCGGGGATGCGCTGCAGGTCGGCGATCGTCTCCATGTCGGCGGGGGCCTGCTCCTTGCCGTAGCCGCCGTCGAGGTCGGTGCCGATGGCGGCGTGGCGGGCGCTGCCCGCCAGTTGGCAGATGTGGTCGATGTGGTCGGCCACCGTGGACAGGGTGATGCCGGTGTTGTCGGCCGCCTCGTGGTCCCACAGGGGCGAGAGCATCCAGTCGTCGAAGGCGATGCCGATGACGCCGCCGCGCTCCACCAGCGCCCCGATCTGGCGGTCGTCGAGCTGGCGGTCGTGGTCGCACAGGGCGCGGCAGCAGTTGTGGGTGGCGATGACAGGCCCGCCGAAGACCTCCAGGGCCTCCCAGAAGGCCTGCTCCGCCAGGTGGCTCACGTCGAGGACCATGCCGGCCTGGTGCAGCGCCCTGAGCATGGGCGCCCCTCTCGGGGTGAGGCCGCCAGGGGCCTGGGTGCCGTGGGAGTAGGCGCTGACGCCGTAGTGGCAGAGGCTGACGACGCGCAGGCCCTCGTCCCACCACTCCCCCACCTGGTCCTCGTCGACGATGCCGTCGGCCCCCTCCATGGCGAGCACGTACCCGAGGGTGGCCGAGGCCGGGTCCCGCTCCCATTCCCCCAGGTGGGCGTCGAGGCCGGCGGTGTCGCGGATCTGCCGCAGCACGCCCTTCGCCTCCATCAGGCGGTAGTAGGCGACCTCGCCATGGCACTTGGCGTAGGCGATCTCCTGGGTGCGCACGCCGGAGAACCTCTTGCCCACCGAGGCCAGGCGGCAGTGGCAGGTGGCCATGAAGAGACCGATTCGGCCGCGGCGCAGCTCGTCGAAGCTGATCAGGTTGGCGCCTCGCCCCTTGCCGCCCATCCCGGCTTCGGATGCGCGGATCGCCGCGATCGGCTGCAGCAGGTCGCGGTCCCACTCCAGGGCGTTGAAGGCGATATCGAGGTGTGAATCGACGATCAGCATGGGGCTTGGGCTCCGGAAGAGAGGGAAGGTGCTGGACCTAGTGCGCCTCCACCCCGTGGGCGGCGGCCTCCACCAGGCGCAGGGCATAGGCCAGACCGATGCCCACGACCAGGGCCAGGATGAGCTTGCCGCGGTCGTGGCTGTGGAAGTGGATCTCGGGCAGCAGGTCGCTCAGGGCGATGCACAGGAAGGCGCCCGCGGCGAAGGCGAGCACGCAGCCCACGGTGGCCGCGGCGCCGAAGGGATCGAGCCAGCCCACGCCGATGAAGCAGATCACCGCCACCAGGGGGCAGAGGAGGGCGAACCCGGTGTTGGCCGCCGCCAGGGCGCGCCGGCCGTACCCGGCGGACTTCATCATGCCGATGATGGAGAACGCGTCCAGAGGCTTGTGCAGCAGGATGGCGAGGAACACTCCCAGGCCCGCCAGGGCCTCGCCGCCCGGCATCGCCCCGAGGCGGACGCTGGTGCCCAGGGCGACCCCCTCGGTGACGGTGTGCACCCCCAGGCCGAAGCCGATGCCGATCAGGCGCCGCCGGGGCATGACCGAATCGCCGTCGGGCTCGTCGTGGCCGTGGTGGTGGTGGTGGTGGTAGTCGCTGGCCTCGGCGCTGAAGTCGTGCTGGTGGAACTGGAAGACGCGCAGCAGGAAGACCATGAGGACCATGCCGGCCATGGTCCAGCCCACGGCCTTGTTCACCGCGCCGGGACCGGGGATGTACTCCAGGCTGTGAGGCAGGAGATGGTAGATGGCGATGCCGAGGATGAAGCCGGCCACCAGGCTCATCAGCACCTGGGTGCGCACGTGGGTCATCGTGCCTCGGGCCGACACCCTGCCGCCGGCGATGGCGGCGAGGAGGATGGCAGCCGAGTAGCCCACCAGGACCAGCAGGGACTCGAACTCGGCCCGCTCCGCCGGGGTGAGGCTCACCCTCTTCCCGGGCTCGCCGTGACTCTCCGCGTCGGCGCGGAGGACCCCACACGGTGCGAGCGCCAGGAGAGCCGTCAGCGAGACGCTGAGGAAGATCGGGAGGCGAAGGGGGGATCTCGTCGAAGTCACAATCGCTTGTGCCAGAGGGCCGAGCCGCCACCTGCCTTGCCCTGCAAGCGGTGGGGCCGGTGGTCCCGGCCTTCTTGGACAACCCGGGCCCGTGGGGTTCTATTAGGAGCCGAGCGCCAAAGATAGCACCGTCACGCCGGGCAGGAGACCCCATGCGCATCGCCACCGGCTCCTTCACCCACGAGTCGAGCACCTTCACCACCGTCGAGACCACCCGCGACAGCTTCCACACCCAGCGCTTCGGCTATCTGCGGGGCCACGAGGTCCTCGAACGCTTCGACGGCACCAACTCCGCCGTGGGCGGCTTCCTCGCCGGCTGCCGGGAGCACGGCTACGAGCTGATCCCCACCATCTACGCCGGGGCCCCGCCCAGCGCCCCGGTGCCGCGCGCCGTCTTCGACGAGATCCTCGGCGACATGCTCGCGCGCATCGAGGCGGCCGGGCCCCTGGACGGCGTCCTCCTCGACCTCCACGGCGCCATGGTGGCCGAGGGCATCGACGACGGCGAGGGGCACATCCTGGCCGCCGTCCGCCGGCTGGTGGGGCAGATCCCCGTCATCGCCCAGTTCGACATCCATTCCAACGTCTCGCCGGCCATGGTCGAGTCCGGCGACGTGCTCATCGGCCACGAGACCTACCCGGAGATCGACCAGGAGGATCGGGGCCGCGAGTGCGCCGAGGTCATGCACCGCGTCCTCGAGCACGGCCTGCGGCCGCGGATGGCCCTGAGCCGGATCCCCCTGATGTGGGGCATGAACCAGGTCACCGCCCACCCGCCGATGCGCCAGCTCATCGAGTACCTCCACCGCATCGAGGCCCGGCCCGGCGTGATCTGCGGCTCCGTCGCCACCTGCTTCCCCTTGGCCGACATCCCCCACATGGGCGCCTCGGTCTACGTGGCCGCCGACGGCGACGCCGAGCTGGCCCAGTCCTGCGCCGACGAGCTGGCCGCCTGGATCTGGGAGCGCCGCGCCGACTGGCAGACCCCCATGCCGTCCACCGCCGAGGCGCTGCGGGAGGCCGCCGGGGGGCCCCTGCCCCTGATCCTGGCGGACCGCAACGACAACACCGGCGGCGGCGCCCCCGGGGACAGCACCGGCATGCTGCGGACCTTCCTGGAGCAGAAGCTCGACCAGGCCTGCATCCTCTACATCGTCGACCCCGAGGCCGTCGACCTCTGCCAGCGCGCCGGAGTGGGGGCCCGCCTGAGCCTGGAGGTGGGCGGCAAGTCGACCCCGCTCCAGGGGCAGCCCGTGACCATGGACGCCGAGGTCGTCGCCCTCGGCGACGGGAGCTTCCGTTACGAAGGGCCGCGCAACCGGGGGCTGGCCGGCACCATGGGGCCGTCGGCCCACATCCGCCAGGAGGGCGTCCACGTGCTGCTGGTGACCCGCCGGGAGCAGCCCTACGGCATCGCCTTCTCCCTGACCATGGGGCTGGACCCGCGCAAGATGCGCTACGTGGGGGTCAAGTCGGCGGCCCACTTCCGCGCCGGCTTCGAGCCCTGGGCCGGCCGGATCCAGGTCGTCTCCGAGCCCTGCGTGCACAGCGCCGAGGGGCTCACCTACCGCAACCTCGGCCGCAAGGTCTATCCCCTCGACGACATCTGAAGGCACCCCCATGGCCCCACGGCTCATCTTCGACGGCGACTACCCCATGGCCATCGGCGCCCTGGACATGGACCGCGACCTGACCCGCCCCATCGAGGAGGTGCGCGCCGCCGAGCCCCGGCAGCGCGGCAACCGCCGCTGGCCCGACGGCGAGACCATGGCCAGCCTGCCCGAGATGCGCCGCGGGCGAATCGCCGCGGCCCTGGTCAAGGCCGTGGGCCGGGTGCAGCGCTCGGAGATCATCTGGGGATACCGCAGCCCCGAGAACGCCTGCGCCGCGGCCCTCGGCCAGATCGCCTACTACCGCCTCCTCGAGCAGCGGGGCGAGGCCCGCATCCTGCGCACCGCCGCCGACCTGCGGGCCCACACCGCCGAGTGGCAGGCCGCGGCCGGCGAGGGCCTGCCCGTGGGCCTCGTCCTCGGCCTGGAGGGGGCCGACCCCGTGCTGTGGCCCGGCCACCTCGAGGACTGGTGGAACCAGGGCCTGCGGGTGATCAGCCTCTCCCACTACGGCCCCAGCGCCTACTGCCACGGCACCGGCACCGGCACCGAGAAGGGCCTGCTGCCCCCGGCGTGTGAGCTGCTGGAGGCGATGGACCGGCTCGGCTTCGTCCTCGACCTGACCCACGCCTCCGACGCCTCGGTGCGCCAGGCCCTGGAGCTCTTCCCCGGCCCCATCGTCGCCACCCACCAGAACTGCCGCGCCCTGGTCCCGGGGGAGCGGCAGTTCCCCGACGACCAGCTGCGGACGATCATCGATCGGGGCGGCGTCATCGGCGTCTCCATGGACACCTGGATGCTCTACAGGCCCGGCGTCGACTGGGCGGACATCCCGCCCCGCCGCGAGGTCTTCGAGCGCCGCGAGGTCACCCTCCAGGACCTGGCCGACCACATCGACCACATCTGCCAGCTCGCCGGGAACGCCGGCCACGCCGGCATCGGCGGCGACACCGACGGCCAGGGAGGCCGCGAGGGCGCCCCCTGGGAGATCGACACGGTGGCCGACTACCAGAAGGTGGGCGAGGTCCTGGAGGGGCGGGGCTACGGCGAGGAGGAGATCTCCGGCGTCCTGTACGGCAACTGGCAGCGGTTCTTCGAGACCCACCTGCCCGACTCCTGCTGATGGCGACGGCCGTGGACAGGACCCCCGCCGCCGTCGAGCGCGGCCAGGCCCGGCTCTTCCTCGACGACGAGGGGATCGCCGAGGGGAACAACGTGACCCGCCGCTGGCACCGGCTGCGCAAGCACCCGGCCAACCCCCTCTTCAGCCGCTCCGGCGAGGAAGCGCAGGTCTACCTCTCGGGGACGGTACTCCACGAGCCGGAGCCCGGCGGCGGCGACCCCCTCTTCCGCATGTGGTACTACGCCCGCTCCGAGAAGGTCCGCTGGGTCGCCTACGCGCGCAGCCGCGACGGCCTGAACTGGGAGAAGCCGGAGCTGAACCTGCTGCCCGCCGGCCGCGGGCTGCCGGGCAACGCCGTCTTCGCCCCGCCGGGGTGGCGCCTCATCGACTTCTCCGGCATCGTCCGGGACCCCCGCCCCGGCGTGCCCGAAGGGGAGCGGTACAAGCTGATCGTCTCCGCCGACACCCGCGGCGCCGTGGAGATCGACGAGCCCCTGGAGGGCCTGGAGGGCAAGCACCTCGTGCGCGGCACCTCCCCCGACGGCTGGCGCTGGAGCTTCCACGGCGCCTTCAAGCCCGCCATGCCCACCTACCCTGACCGCGGCTGCTTCACCTGGGACCCCTTCCGGCGGCAGTTCACCCAGTTCGGCCGGTCGCGCCACACGCCGCCGGAGCTGGTGGCCCGGGGAGGTCCCAACTACGCCGGCCGCGCCGTCGGCCGGGGGACGAGCCCCGACTTCGAGAGCTGGTCGGCGGAGTGGCCCCACGTCATGCACGCGGCGGACGGAGATCCGGACGGCACCGAGATCTACGGCTGCTCCGCCTTCCCCGCCGGCGGCCAGTGGGTCGCCCTCACCCAGATGCACCACTCCCTGCCCCACCTCGCCTGCATCGACATGGCGATCGCCCACTCGCGCGACGGCGTCGACTGGACGCGGGAGGACCACGTCGTGCTGCCCGGCGGCGACGTGGGGGACTGGGACCGCTTCAACCAGTGCACGGCGACGGCGCCCCTGCGCGTCGGCGACGAGCTGTGGGTCTACTACTGCGGCCGCTCCTTCCGCCACCGCGAGTACTTCGGCTGCCCCGAGTGGAAGCCGGAGATCCCCCGCGGCGACAGCGGCCCGAACTTCGCCAGGATCGGCCTGGCCTCGATTCGCCTCGACGGCTGGTGCAGCCTGCAGGCCGGCTACGACGGCGGCACCGTGGTCACCGGGCCGGTGGTCCTGCCCGCGGGCGAGCTGCGGGTGAACGCCAGGTCCCCGTGGGGGGCGGTGACCGTGGAGATCCTGGACGAAGGGGGGAACCCGGTTCCCGGGGGGCGGTCGGCGCCGGTCACAGCCGACGGCGTGGACCTGAAGGTGGAGTGGCCCGGCGCCCCCCTGGACACCCTGCAGGGGAGGCCGTTACTATTGCGGTTCACCCTCGAGAACGCCCACCTCTACTCGTGGAGAGTTGCATGAAGCCCGCCCGGCGATGCGGTGGATGGACGCGTCCACTCGCGGCGCTGCTGCTGGTCCTCGGGCTGGCCGCGGGCACCGGCGCCCAGGGAGGGCGGAAGCACACCCTCAGCGGTTACGTGGAGGACGCCTCCAGCGGCGAGAAGCTGATCGGCGCCGTGCTCCACGAGCCCGACCTGCGCCAGGGCACCACCACCAACCGCTACGGGTTCTTCAGCCTCACCCTGCCCGCCGGGTCGCTGCGGGTGGTGGTCTCCCACATCGGCTACCAGAGCGACACCCTCGCCACGCAGCTCGAGGCCGACCAGCAGCTCAACATCGCCCTCGAGCCGGAGGCCCTGGAGATGGAGGCCGTCGAGGTCGAGGCGGAGCGGCTCGATCCGATCCAGATGGAGAGCCGCATGAGCGTGGTGCAGGTGCCGGTGCGGCAGATCAAGAGCGCACCCGTCCTCATGGGCGAGGTGGATGTCCTCAAGACCCTGCAGCTGCTGCCCGGCGTGCAGTCCGGCGCCGAGGGCATGAGCGGCCTCTACGTGCGCGGCGGCAGCCCCGACCAGAACCTGATCCTCCTCGACGACGCCCCGGTCTACAACGCCTCCCATCTGTTCGGCTTCTTCTCGGTCTTCAACGCCAACGCCATCAAGAACGTGCAGCTCACCAAGGCCGGCTTCCCGGCCCGCTACGGCGGCCGCCTCTCGTCGGTGCTGGAGATCGACATGAAGGACGGCAACATGAAGGAGTTCGAGGCCGAGGGCTCGGTGGGGCTCATCGCCTCGCAGCTCACCGTGCAGGGGCCGCTGAGCAGGGACCGCACCTCCTTCATCCTGTCGGGCCGGCGCACCTACGTCGACATGCTGGTACGCCCCTTCCTCCCCGAGGACGACCGGGGCGGCTACCACTTCTACGACGTCAACGCCAAGGTCAACCACATCTTCTCGCCCCGCAGCCGCGTCTACCTGAGCTGGTACGGCGGCGACGACCGCTTCTGGAACGACGTGACGGACCAGTACCAGTACCGCGACCGCGGCAGCAGCTACCAGGAGGAGAACACCATCGCCGCCAACTTCGGATGGGGCAACGTCACCTCCACCCTGCGCTGGAACTACCTCTTCAGCAACCGCCTCTTCGGCAACCTCACCGCCATCTACAGCCGCTACCAGTTCTCCACCGACGTGGACGACCGCTCCACCGTGATCAGCGGCGGCGAACGGGAGTCGGAGAGCCTGCGGCTGCGCTACCGCTCCGGCATCCGCGACTGGGGCCTGAAGCTCGACCTCGACTACATCCCCGACCCGGACCACTACATCCGCGCCGGGGGCAGCGCCACCCTGCACACCTATCGCCCCGGGGCGGCGCAGATCAAGTCCGATCCTCTCGACGGGGCCCCCGAGGACACGACCCTGACCGCCAAGGTCACCGACGCGCTGGAGTACAGCCTGTACGGCGAGGACGACGTGCGCCTCACCCGCCTCCTGAAGGCCAACCTCGGAGTGCACGTCTCCGGCTTCCTCGTCGACGGCGAGCTCTACACCTCCCTGCAGCCGCGGCTGTCGATGCGCTACCTGCTGCCCTCGGACTGGGCCGTGAAAGCCTCCTACGCCCGGATGCGCCAGTACATCCACCTGCTCTCCAACAGCACCGTGGGCCTGCCCACCGACCTGTGGCTGCCGGCGACCGAGCGCGTGCGCCCCCAGAGCTCGCGGCAGGTCGGCGTCGGCCTGGCCCGCCAGCTCAGGGAGCAGTACGAGTTCAGCGTCGAGGGCTACTACAAGACCATGGAGGAGCTGATCGAGTACCGCGAGGGGGCCAGCTTTCTCGCCGCCTTCGGCGAGAGCGAGGACTGGCAGGACAAGGTGGAGACGGGGCGGGGCTGGTCGTACGGGGCCGAGCTGTTCCTGCAGAAGAAGCGGGGCCGCACCACCGGCTGGGCCGGCTACACCCTCTCGTGGACGCGGCGGCGTTTCGACGGGCTGAACGAGGGGCGGACCTTCCCCTACCGCTACGACCGCCGCCACGACGCCGCCCTCGTCCTCTCCCACCAGATGTCGAGGTCCCTCTCCCTGTCCGTCACCTGGGTGTACGGGACCGGCCAGGCCGCCACCCTTCCCGTGGCCCACTACTACGACAGGGAGGAAGTCACGGGGCACGAGAGGTTCCGGGTGCCCGGTCCCTACTTCCTGCCCCCTGAGACCGTGGTCTACGGGGACCGCAACGGCTACCGCATGTCCGCCTTCCACCACCTCGATCTCAGCCTCAACCTCGGCCGGACAGGCGGCCGGCACGGCTTCGGCCTGGGGGTGTACAACGCCTACAACCGCAAGAACCCCTTCTTCATCTACTTCGATCGCAGAGGCGACGAGACCGCCTTCCGCGCCAAGCAGGTGAGCCTGTTCCCGATCCTGCCGTGGATGAACTACCGGTTCAAGTTTTGAACTCCGCCGCTTCCAGGAGATTCGCACTGCGCGGCCTGCCGCTGCTGGCCGCCCTGACCGCCTGCGAGCAGGTCATCGAGCCGGACCTGCCCGAGCACACCCCGCGGCTGGTGCTGCAGGCCTTCTTCACGGCCGACAGCACCTGGACCGCCTACGTGGGCCGCTCGGCCGGGATCCTCGAGTCCCTGCCCGAGAGCGAACAGCCGGTGACCGACGCCTCGGTGGAACTGCTGGAGGGCGACCGGGTCGTCGAGGAGCTGCGGTTCCTCGAAGGGGAAGACCTCTACATCCTCGACGAGAACCCCCTCGAAGCGGGCCTCTCCTACTCCCTGCGGGTGTCGGCCCCCGGTTTCGCCGCCATCCGGGCCAGCGACATCATTCCCCGGCCCGTGCCGACGTCGGCCGAGGCCCTTGTCACCACGTCCACCCGCCCCGAGTACTGGCTCGACTACGCCATCGACATCGGGATCCAGGATCCCCCCGGGGAGACCAATTACTACCAGGTCAGCCTCTACCTGGTCCATGTCTTCGCCGACCCCGAGGGCCCGGACGAGGGCCTGCCCCGTCAGTGGGTGAGGCAGGAACTCCTGTTTTCCACGAAGGACCCTTCGATCACGGGCTCGACAACCCGGGACGAGCCCTTCGAGGATCCGATCTTCGAGGGCGCGGCGCCGTTCTTCAAGGACACCCTGTTCGACGGTGAGGCCCACGAGATCGAGCTGACCGGCTCGATATACTGGCCCTCGGGAGACAACAAGCTCCATCTGCAGGTCCTGCACATCAGCGGGACCTACTACGAGTGGCTCAAGAGCGCCCGGCTCCACGACGACACCCGGGAGAATGTCTTTGCCGAGCCGCTGAGCGTGCGCGGCAACGTCGAGAACGGGTACGGGATCTTCGCCGGGTACAGCTCGCGCACCTTCGAGTTCGAGTTCGACTTCGAGTTCGACTTCGAGCCCGACTCCGACTTCGAGTCCAACCTCGACTCCGAGTGAGACCGCCCCTGGCCAGTCTGGCGAGGGCCGTGGCCCTCGCCACGGCCCTGCTGCCGGCGGCGCCATGCGAGGCCTCGGACCCCCACGAGGCCACGGGCCTGCGCCCCACGGCGGTCCCGCTGCTGAACTTCAGCTCCGACGACGGCGTCGGCTACGGCCTGCGCGCCAACCTGTACGAGTACGACGGCCGCACCGTCCCCTACCTCCGCAAGTACTCGGCGCAGCTGTTCTTCACCAGCCGGGGCCGGTGGGTCCACCACCTGTCGATCGACACGCCGCGCTTCCGCGGCGGCGACGACCGCTTCGAGCTGGTCCTGCGCTTCGAGAAGGAGGCCTTCGCCAACTTCCTCGGCTCCCTCACCGACGCGGAGGCCCGAGGCCTCAGCCGCGGGCAGAAGACCTTCTCCCGGAGCCTCCCGTGGGTCGAGGCGCGCTGGATCCGGCGGCTGGGCCCGCCGCGGCCGGCGGCGTCCCCGTGGGGAGTGGGCCTCGGCGGCCGGCTCAGCCGCGCCGGCATCACCCCCAACGCCGAGGCCGGGAACGTCCTGTCCGAGGCCGCGCCTCCCGGCATCGACGGCGGCCTCCTCGGCCAGGTGAACGCCTCGCTGCGCTACGACACGCGGGACGACTACAACGACACCTCCACCGGCCTGCTCGAAGAGCTGCTCATCGAGTACGGAGCGGGCAGCGACTACAACGGGGCGACCGTGCGCCTCGAGCACCGGCACTTCGCCGCCCTCCTCGCCGGACTGGTGGCCGCCCAACGCATCACCCTTGACTGGACCACGGGGGACCTGCCCTTCTACGAGTGGCCCGAGGTGGGCGGCGGCGACACCCTCCGCGGCCTGGTGCGGGGGCGGGACCGAGGCGGCAGGCGGGTGCTGGCCAATGGGGAGCTGCGCTGGCGCGGCGTGCGCCTCTCCGCGAGGCACAGCATGCGTCTCGGCGCTGTCCTTTTCGCCGACGCCGGCCGCGTCCTCGGCGGCGGCGCGCTGGCCGCACCCGGCCGCTGGCGGCGGGGGCTGGGCCTGGGACTGAGAGGCCGCTGGCAGAGCATGGTCGTGCGCGCCGACTACGGGCGGGCCGACGGCGGCACCGGCATCTACCTGACCTTCGATCCCATGTTCTGACCGCGGGCCCCTGCCGTGACGGTGCGCGCCCCCCTTGCCCGCCGCATCCGTCGCGCGGTTGCCCGCCGGCGTGGTTGTTCGTGTCTTGTGGGCATGAGAGCCGCCGCCCTCCTGCTCGTCCGGGGCGCCCTCGCCTCACTCGGAGTCCTGCTGCTGGTGCTGCTGATCCCGTCTGCCCGCGACGCCTGCCTGGGACTGCTCTTTCTCGGCGACTTCGTCGCCGGAGAGCGCACGACCCCCTTCGACCTGATCACCCCCGAGCCGAAGGTCACCAGCGGCGAGCTGACCGCCGACGACGGCCTGCGCGTCCCCTTCGACTTCTACAGCCCGCGTGCGGCGGAGGAGGTCGCCGCCGACGGCGACCGCCTGCCGGCGTTCCTGCTGGCCCATGGCGTCGTCCACGAGGGCTACCGCGACGCCAGGGTGATCGCCATGGCCCGGCGCTTGGCCCGCGGCGGCTTCGCGGTGATGACCCCGGACCTTCTGCAGATGAAGAGCTACCGGTTGGGGTTCGAGGACGCCGACGCGCTCGCCGCCTGCCTCGACTACCTGTTCGAGTCCGCCGTCGTCGACGGGGGCCGGGTCGGCGTGGTCGCCCCGAGCTTCAGCGCCGGGCCGATGCTGATGGCCCTCGGCCGGCCGGGTCCCGGCGGCAAGGTCCGCTTCGGCCTGCTCTTCGGCAGCTACTACGACATGCGCCGCACCCTGCGCTTCACCCTCACCGGCGCCTACGGTGCCCCGGGGCTGCCGCCGGTCCGTTTCGACTCGAGCAACCGGCGCAACCGCTGGCGCCTCCTGCGGGGCCACCTCGGCCTCGTGCCCTCCTCTCCCACCAGCGGCGAGTTCGCCGCCTTCGTGGAGGCCCGCACCGACTCCCCCGCCTACGACGACCCGGGGCTGCGGGCCCGCTTCTCGGCCGAAGAACGCCTCATGCTGGAGTTCACCGCCAACACCGACCCGGCCCGCTTCGACTCGCTCTTCCCGCGGCTGCCCGGGAGCTTCCGCGCCTGGGTCGACACCTTCTCCCTGCGCCACCACACCTCCAACGTGAGGACGCAACTGCTGATCGCCCACAGCAGCGCCGACAAGGTCATCCCCTACCCGGAGAGCCTGGCCCTGGCCGCCGACCTGCCGAACGCGCCCCCGCCGGACGTCTCGATCGTCGATCTCTTCACCCACGTGGACATCAAGATCGACGGGACCTCCCTGCGCGCCCTCGTCACCGACGTCATCCCGGGTCTGTTCAGGATCTGGGGCATCGCTCACGCCCTCATGAGTCAGCGCAGGTAGGATGGTGCTTCCACGTCCGGGCAACCCTCGGCCGGCCCCTCGCAGCGGCGCCACGCTCCTCGGGGCCTTCTGCGCCGCCGGTCTGCTGTTCCGGCCCGCCCCGGTCGATGCGGGGGCCGCGTACGAGAGCACCGGCTTTCGGCCGACGGCGATCCCCCTGCTGAACTTCAGCTCCGACGACGGCGCCGGGTACGGGCTGCGCGCCAACCTCTTCGAGTACGACGGCCGCACCGTTCCCTACCGCCGCAAGTACTCGGCGCAGCTGTTCTTCACCACCCGGGGCAAGTGGGTGCACCGGCTGCTGATGGACACGCCGAGGTTCCGCGGCGGCGACCGCCTGGAGCTGGAGCTGGTCTTCGAGAAGGAGGAGTTCGCCAACTACTACGGCGGTCTGACGAAGGAGGAGACCCGCGGCCTCGACCGCGACCGGAGGACCTTCTCCCGGGCCTTCCCGGAGTTCAGGGCGAGGTGGATCCGCCCCCTGGGATCGCCGCGGGCTTCCACCCCGTGGAGGCTGCGCCTCGGCAGCCGCTTGAGCTGGCACGAGATCACCCCCAACGCGGAGGCCGGCAACATCCTCTTCGAGCGGAACCCCCTCGGGGCCGACGGCGGCCCTCTCGCTCAGGCCGGCGCCGCCCTGCGCTACGACACCCGGGACAACTACAACGACAGCTCCTCCGGGCTCCTCGAGGAGGCTCTCGTCCAGTACACCTTCGGCGCCGGCGGCGATTACAACGGTCTCCAGGCCCGCCTCGAGCACCGGCACTTCGCCGCCCTCCTCCCCGGTATCGTCGCCGCCCACCGGATCGCCCTCGACTGGACCGCCGGCGACCTGCCTTTCTTCGAGGAGCTGGAACTCGGCGGCAGCAGCACGATCCGCGGCCTCCCCAAGGCCCGCGACCGCGGCGAGGCGCGGGTGCTGCTCAACGGGGAGCTGCGCTGGCGCGGCGTGCGCCTGTCGTCGGCGCAGAACATCCATGTCGGCGGGCTGCTCTTCGCCGACGCCGGCCAGATCTTCGGCGGCGGCGAAGGGCCCTCCCGCGACAACTGGCGCCGGGGGGCGGGCCTCGGGCTGCGCTTCCTCTGGCAGAGCACGATCGTGCGCGCCGACCACGGCTTCTCGAGCGGCGGCAGCGGCATCTACATCACCTTTTCCCAGCTCTTCTGATCATGACCGTTCCCGACACCTACCGCGAATACAAGAGGAAAATCAACGCCTGGTGCCTCTACGACTGGGGCAACTCGGCCTTCGCCACCACCATCATGGCCGGCGTCTTCCCCTTGTTCTACCGCTCCATGGCGACCACCGCCGGCCTCGGCGAGGCCGACGCCACCGCGGCCTGGGGCTACACCACCGCCCTGGCCCTGCTCATCGTCGCCGCCATCGGCCCCGTCCTCGGGTCGTACTGCGACCAGGCCCGCACCAAGAAGCGGTTCCTCGTCTTCTTCGCCGGCCTCGGTATCTGCGCCTCGGCCCTCTTCGTCTTCCTCGGCGACGACGACTACCTGCTGGGGTCGGTGCTGTTCATCGCCGGCAACATCGGATTCGCCGCCGGCAACATCTTCTACGAGTCGCTGCTGCCCCACGTGGCGCGCCCCGGCGACCTGGACCGCGTCTCCACGCGCGGCTACGCCATGGGCTACATCGGCGGCGGCATCCTGCTGGTGATCAACCTGCTCTGGATCATGCACCCCGCCTGGTTCCTGCTTCCCGGCACCGGCTTCGCCCTGCGCCTGACCTTCTTCAGCGTCGCCGTCTGGTGGGCGGTCTTCACCGTGCCGCTGCTGCGCCGCGTCGAGGAACCCCGCCTCTCCGGGGAGGGCGCGGGCGACGCCGGCATCGGCGCCGCCTTCTCGCGCCTGGCGGAGACCTTCCGCCAGGTGCGGCGCTACCGGCAGCTGCTGCTCTTCCTCGTCGCCTTCTGGGTCTACAACGACGGCATCGGCACGATCATCAAGATGGCCATCGCCTACGGGGACGAGGTCGGCATCGGCCGCACCGACCTGATCACGGCGCTGGTGCTGACCCAGTTCGTCGGCATCCCCTGCACCTTCCTCTTCGGGAGGCTGGCGGGCGTGCTGGGGACCAAGAGGTCGATCCTCGCCGGGCTGGGGGTGTACACGCTGATGGCCCTGGGCGGCTACTTCATGGAGACCGCCCTCCACTTCTACATCCTCGCGGTCCTGGTCGGCCTCGTGCAGGGAGGCACCCAGGCCCTGAGCCGCTCCCTCTACGCCTCGATGATCCCGCCCGAGAGGTCGGCCGAGTTCTTCGGCTTCTACAGCACCAGCTCGCGCTTCGCCGGGATCTTCGGCCCCCTGATCTTCGCGCTGGTGAGCCAGACCGCCGGCGACAGCCGCCTGAGCATCGTCGCGCTGGTGATCTTCTTCGTGGTGGGAGGGGCGCTGCTGCTTCGGGTGGACGAGCGCGAAGGGGCCCGCGCCGCCCGCGGCGAGGGGCCTGCGGCGGGCGCCTAGGCCGTCCGGCGCAGGGAGGCGCGGCCGTTGTGCCGCGCGAGGGGAGCTTGTGCCGGTGCTCCCCCGTTGCCGCGGGGCTAGCCCGCGGCGGCTTCGATCTGTCCCGCGAAGCGCTCGGTGATCGACTTGGGGACGATCTTGCGCAGGCCGCGGGTAAGGGTGCCCGCGTCTTCCGAGAGCGCCTCGGGCAGGACCAGCAGGCGCACGGGGCGTTCGTGGCCGGAGAGACCCGCGGCGTCGGCCTCGGCCAGCAGCTGCTCGCGGATGCGCTGGTGGAGCGGCTCGAAGGCCCGCAGAGAATCCTCTTCGGACGGCAGGCCGGGCAGGTCCGTCTGGCGGCCGGCCTCCTCGGCGTCGACGGTGACGACGATGACCGGGTGGCTCCAGTCCTGCTGGCCGGTGACCAGGACATGCTCGACGAGGGCCGCCCGCGAGTAGATGCGCTCGAGCAGCTCGGGGTTGACGAACTCGCCGTTGGCGATCTTGAACTGGCGGCCGACGCGGCCTCGGAAGGTCAGGAATCCGTCCTCGTCCATGCTGAAGAGGTCGCCCGTGCGGTACCACAGCTTGCCCGGCACCTCCTCGTCCTCCACCAGCACGCGGGAGGTCTGCTCCGGCTCGTCGAGGTAACCCCGCATGACGTTGGGCCCGCTTACCCACAGCTCGCCCACGGCCGCCGGGTCGGTGGTGTGGAAGGAATCGCTCGCCGGCTCGGCGCGGGCCACTTCGCCGCCCTCCTCGCTCACGAGCTTCACCTCGAAGAGAGGCCGCCCCACGGTGCCGGCGCGCCGTCCGCGGAGGTGGTTGGCGGCGATCAGCGGGGCGCACTCGGTGACTCCGTAGCCCTCGTAGGAGTTGATGCCGAGGACGTAGTGGAAGAAGTCGAGGGCGTCGGGGTCGGCCTTGGCCGAGCCGACGACGAGGATCTCGAGCTCGGCGCCGACGCGGCTGGAGAGCTGCTGCTTGATCTTGGCCACCACCTTGCCGCCGAGGGTGCGGTCCACGAGGCGGGAGCCGAGGCCGGCCGTCCCCCGGGAGACGCTGTCGCGGGAGCGCACCGCCAGATCCACCAGCCGGCCCTTGAGCCCGCCGGCGTCGATCTCCTTGCGGACGTTGCCGTAGACCTTGTCGAGGACCAGGGGCACGGTGAGGAAACCCTCCGGCTCGGAGATGCGGATGTCGGAGAGCACCCGGTCCGGCGACCGCGCCAGGTCGAGGACCCATCCCTTGGCCAGGGGGTAGTAGATGTTGAGGACGCCCATGGAGTGGTAGTCGGGGGCGGACTTGAAGAACCGGCAGACCTCCCGCTCGGCGATGAGGTCCCAGACGGAGCGAACGTTGGCGACGATGTTGCCGTGGGTCTGCACGACCCCCTTCGGCAGACCGGAGGACCCGGAGGTGAAGAGGATCTTCGACTCGTCGTCGGCGGATACCTCGACCTCGGGAGGATCGTCTTCGGACTGCACCTCCTCCCAGGGGATGCCGTCGCCCTCGGTGCCCGGGCTCAGCAGCAGCCTCGGGGGCCGGGTGAGGGCCGGGGCCACGCGGCTGTAGGGCTCCCGGCCGCGGTCGTCGACGAGGAGCAGGTCCATCTCCGATCGCGAGATGTTGTGCACCAGGACCTCGGTGGAGGACTTGTGGCACAGGGGGACGGAGACGAGCCCCAGGGCGTCGGCGGCGAGGAAGACCAGCAGCGGCTCGAAGCCGCCGTCGGTGAGGATGCCGAGGCGCTGGCCCTTGCTCAGCCCGAGGGCGGCGAGGCCGGCGGCCAGGCTGTCGCGCAGTCCCCGCAGCTCGGCATAGGTGATCGGTGTGTAGGCCTCGCCGGCGTCGCTACGGGTCACGCAACGCACCGCGGGATGGCCGGCGCGAGAGGAGAAGCTGCTCTCCAGAAGGTCCTTGAGAGTCTCCACGGGAATCACCTCGATCGCTTTTGGTGGCGGCTACCCAGGTTGCCTATCATAAACCGCATAATAACAGATGAATTCCTGGCGGCGACAACCGATAACGGCAAAAACCCCGGAAAAGTTCACACACCGGCGGCCGGCGCCCCTGTCCGGGCGGCCATGGACGCTGTGTTCCGCCCTCCTGGCGGTCCTGCTGGCGGCCGGACCGGCGGCCGGTGACGTCCGCGATGGTCTGCGGGACAACCGCTACGAGACCGGCTCCAAGTACAGCGCCAGCATCGGCTCGGTGACGGTGCAGGAGCGCCAGCTCTACCGCCTGGCCCTGCGTCCCCAGTTTCCGCTGGGGCGGGCGGCCGTGGTCCTGGACCTGGAACTGTTCCTCGGCGAGGACGGATCCGTCGAGAGCCTGGGGTGGTCCTTCGCGACCCCGGCCGAGACCTTCGACAGCCTCCTGCGCAAGATCTACTACGTCCGTTACGGTGAGCCGCGGGAGCCCGTATTCGTCCGCATCGGCGCCCTCGACCGCGTCACCCTCGGCTACGGTCTGATCATGGACCGCTACCGCAACACCCTCGAGTACCCGGGGATCAAGAGGACGGGCGCCGTCTTCCACTTCGACCGGCTCGCCGGCAACCGCTTCGGCCTGCAGGGGATGATCAACAACATCCAGGACTTCCAGCAGGGCGGCGCCGTCCTGGGCACGCGGGTCTTCACCTACGTCGCCGAGCGCGTGGAACTGGGGGCGACGTACGTCCTCGACATCAACCAGTACGCCGGACTCCTCGACCGGGACGGCGACGGCTATCCCGACGCCGTCGACGCCTTTCCCGGGGACGACGGGGCGTCCAGGGACAACGACGGCGACGGGGTCCCCGACAGCCGCGACATCGACGACGACAACGACGGGGTGATCGACTTCGACCCCCTCAGCGGGCTGAGCCGCAATGTCGTCAACGGTCTGGAGGCGCTGGAGGACGAAGGCCTCCGCCTGGACCGCGACGTGCAGCGGACGAACCCCTTCAACAAGGACGAGGCCGGCGCCGACCGTTTCGGAATCTTCGGCGTCGACGCCGGCTACCACTGGAAGCAGGGCGCGCAGTGGGACCTGACCTTGTACGGCCAGATGGGGATCCTCCACGACGATGACGACGAGCTCACCCTCCGCCAGGCCCGCGTCCAGAACGTGGCCGGCGGCAACCGCAGGTCCACGGGCCTCGGGATCGCGGCGCCGGGCCTGAGGGCCCGTACCGGGACCTTCGAAGGACGCATCGAGTACCGCTACTTCCTGGAGGACTTCGAGGCCGGCTACTTCGACAACCTGTACGACCTCGACCGGGCGCGCCTCGATCGCGTCACCGGCCGGGCGGCGCCGAAGGACGCCGGCCTCAACCGAAGCCAGAGTCTGCAAGGCGTCTACGGCCGCGTGGCATCCAACTTCCTCGGACTGGCCACTGGCTCAGCCGACTACGAGCATCTCCTCGGCGACAACGCCTCGAAGCGCCAGTTCCACGGCTCCCTGAGCCTGTCGCCCGTGGTGATGAAGTCGGTGAAGAGGCTCAGCCGCCTCGCCCTCCACTACCAGAAGAACCACATCGGCGGGCGCCTCGACAGCGACGGCACCCCCGGCTCCGAGGACGCCTTCCTCGAATCCACGGAAGACACCTTCTACGGGTACTCCATCGGTTTCGAGTTGGACGGGGCCGCCGTCTACCTCGACACCCACTTCCTCTTCGACCGCGACGCCGACGGCCGCATCCGCCGGCGCCAGATCAGCTCCATCGAGACCGTGCTCAGCTTCTGACCTCGACGGATCCCCGCCGCCACCGATGAACCTCATCATCGACGGCCACCTCGACCTGGCCTTCAACGCCCTGTTCTTCCGCCGCGACCTCACCCGGCCGGTGCAGGTCCTGCGCGAGCGCGAGGACCCCTGGCGCGACGGCGTGACTCCCGCCGCGGCGCACCGCGACGCCCTGAACAAGCGGCCCCGGGCGGAGTTCGGCGGCGTCGCCACCGTCGCCCTGCCGGAGATGCGCCAGGGCCGCGTGGGCATCGTCCTGTCGACGATCATGTCGCGCGTGCAGCTGCCGAACGAGTCCCTCTCCGACGGCATGCGCAACCAGCTCGCCGCCCACGCCATGGGGCAGGCCCACCTTCACTACTACCAGGCCCTCGAGCGCGAAGGGGCCCTCGCCTTCGTGCGCACGGCGGAGGACCTGCGCCGCGCCGCCGGGCTCTGGCAGGCGGAGAGCGTCGCCCCCGACACGCCCGTGGGGCTGATCCTCAGCATGGAGAGCGCCGACCCGATCCTGGGGCCGGAGGACGTGGCCAACTGGTGGCACGCGGGACTGCGCTCGGTGGGCCTCACCCACTTCGGGGCCAACACCTGGGGACACGGCACCGGCACCCGGGGCGGGCTCTACGCCTGCGCCTACCCGCTGATGGAGGCCCTCGCCGACGCCGGCGTGGCCCTGGACCTGACCCACGCCTCGGACATGACCTTCTGGCAGATCCTCGACGCCTGGCAGGGTCCCGTCCACGCCAGCCACTGCATGTGCCGGGCCCTGGTGCGCGGCCAGCGTCACCTGTCGGACGACATGATCCGCGCCCTCGCCGAGCGCGGCGGCGTCATCGGCATGGTCTTCGCCGAGCCGATGCTCAACCCGGACATCGACTTCGACGACCTGCGCAGCGCCCCGCGCACGGCGCGCCGGACCATGGCCGGCGTCGTCGATCACATCGACCACGTCTGCCAGCTCACCGGCAGCTGCGACCACGTCGCCATCGGCTCCGATCTCGACGGCGGCTTCGGCCGCGAGTGGGCCCCCATCGACTACGACACGATCGCCGACCTGCAGAAGTTCCTCGCCATCCTCGAGGGCCGCGGCTACTGCGCCGAGGACGTGGCCCGCATCGCCCACGGCAACCTGCTCCGGTTCTTCGCGGAGGTGATGCCGTGAACCCGCCGCTGATCGTCGACAGCCATCTCGACCTGTCCTTCAACGCCCTGCAGCTCAACCGCGACCTGACGCAGCCGGCGGCCACGGTGCGGGTCCACGACCCGGTGGAGACGATGGAGTCCTTCGGCAGCTGCACGGTGACCCTGCCCGAGTTGCGCCGGGGGCGGGTCGGCATCGTCTGCGCCACCGTCATGTCGCGGATCGACCCGGGGGACCGGGCGACGCGCACGGGCATGTACGCGCAGAGCCAGTGCCACGGCGTCGGTCGCGGACACCTGGCGTACTACCAGGCCCTGGAGCGCGCCGGCCACGTGCGCCTCTGCCGCACCCGCGCCCAGCTCGACGAAACGGCCGCCTTGTGGGAGAGCGCGGAGGTCGGCGCCGACGGCTCCGGCCCCCCGGTGGGGCTGGTGCTGGCCATGGAGAGCGCCGACCCGATCCTCGGCCCCGACCAGGTGCCGGAGTGGCACGCCCTGGGGCTGCGCATGGTCAGCCTGTCCCACTACGGCAGGAGCACCTATTCCCACGGCACCGCCACCGAGGGCGGGCTGCGGCCCCCGGCGCGGCCCCTGCTGGCGGCGCTGCAGGAGGCGGGGATCGTGGTCGACGTGACCCACCTGACCGACCAGGCCCACCGCGAGCTGTTCGAGATCTACGACGGCCCGGTCTGCGCCAGCCACCACAACTGCCGCGCCCTCACCCCCGGCCAGCGGCAGCTCACCGACGACATGATCCGCGACATCGCTGGCCGCGGCGGCGTCATCGGCGCCGCCCTCGACTCGTGGATGCTCGACCCGGGATGGCGGCGGGACCTGCAGGCGTGGGAGCAGCGGTCCGGCGCCACCCTGCGGAGCGTGGCCGACCACATCGACCACGTGGCCCAGGTCACGGGCACCAGCCGGCACTGCGGCATCGGCACCGACCTCGACGGCGGCTTCGGCGCCGAGCAGGCCCCCCGCGACCTGAACACGATCGCCGACCTGCAGAATCTGGTCCCCCTGCTGCAGGACCGGGGCTACGGGGAGCAGGACCTGACGGGGATCCTCTCCGGCAACTGGCTCCGCCTGCTGCGCCGCAACTGGCGCGACTGATCCCTCCTTCCGACGAACGGTCTGTGGGTGGCAGCATGTTTCCCGGAAACGAGGCGGGCTCCCGCCTCACCGCTTGCGGATATCACTCGCCATCTCTATACTTGGCCCTTGCAAGAAACATAATGTTTGCGAAACTCGCATGATTCCTCGCATCCGTGCCTCACAACCCGGAGCCTTCTCCCCATGAGAGGTGCCGACGCCGTCATCCAGGCGGTCGAACGCCAGGGGGTCGATTTCATCTTCGGCCATCCCGGCGGCGCCGCCATGCCCATCTTCGACGCCCTCGTCGACTCGGAGCACATCCGCTTCGTCCTCACCCGGCACGAGCAGGGCGCCACCCACATGGCCGACGGCTACGCCCGCGCCACCGGCAAGCCGGGGGTGGTCCTGGTCACCTCCGGCCCGGGGGCGACCAACACCGTCACCGGGCTGCTCACGGCCCAGATGGACTCGGTGCCGATGGTCGTCCTCACCGGGCAGACGATCTCCCCCATGCTCGGCAAGGACGCCTTCCAGGAGGCCGACGTCTTCGGCATCTCCATGCCGGTGGTGAAGCACTCCTACCTGGTCAAGGCGGTGGACGACATCCCCCGGGTCATGCACGAGGCCTTCCACATCGCCACCACCGGCCGCAAGGGGCCGGTCCTGGTGGACCTGCCCAAGGACGTGACCTCCGCCGAGTGCGGCGCCGACTTCCCCGAGCGCGTCTACCTGCCCGGGTACAGCGTGCGCTCCAAGGCCGACCCCGACCGGCTGCAGGAGGCCGCCGGGTTCCTGCGCCGCAGCCGCCGCCCCCTCCTCTACCTGGGGGGCGGAGCGATCGCCGCCGGGGCCCACGAGGCCGCCAAGGCCTTCGCCGAGAAGACGCGCATGCCGGTGACCAACACCCTCCTGGGCAAGGGCGCCTTCCCCGAGCAGCACGAGCTGTCGGTGGGCATGCTCGGCATGCACGGCACCGCCTACGCCAACAAGGCCGTCGTCGGCTGCGACCTGATCATGTCCGTCGGCGGCCGCTGGGACGACCGCATCACCGGCAAGCTCGACGAGTTCTGTCCCGACGCGGTGAAGATCCACGTCGACATCGACCCGGCGGAGTACGGCAAGGTCGTCATGCCCGACGTCTTCCTCCAGGGCGACGCCCTCGAGGTGCTCGAGGAGCTGATCAACATGGTGGGGCCCCTCGACACCGCCGACTGGCTGGGCCAGATCGACGAGTGGAAGGTGAAGTACCCCCTCAAGTACGGGAAGAAGGGGGGGCTGAAGATGCAGGCCGTCTTCGACCGCCTCTACCATCTGACGGCGGGCCGGGCGGTGGTCTCCACCGACGTGGGGCAGCACCAGATGTGGGCGGCCCAGTTCTACCGCACCGCCCACCACCGCCAGTGGCTCTCCTCGGGTGGCGCGGGGACGATGGGCTACGGCTTCCCCGCCGCGGTGGGCGCCCAGTTCGGCCGCCCCGACGAGACCGTGGTCGCCATCGTCGGCGACGGCGGCTTCCAGATGACCATGTGCGAGCTGGCCACGGCGGCGGTCCACGACCTGCCGGTGAAGGTGCTGATCATGGACAACGCCTACCTCGGCATGGTCCGCCAGTGGCAGAACCTGTTCTTCGACAACCGCCTCTCCGGGGTCGACCTGGAGGGCAACCCGGACTTCGTCAAGCTCGCCGCTTCCTACGGCATCGAGGCCTGGCACCTGAGGCGCACCGCCGACATCGACAAGATCCTGACGCGCATGCTCAAGCACGACTCGGGTCCGGCCGTCGTCCACTGCCACTGCGAGAAGGAGGACAACGTCTTCCCCATGATCCCCGCCGGCGCCGCCGTCCACGAGATGCTGATCGAGCCTCCGCGGCGGAAGCTCGCCAAGCCGACGGGGAGCACCTGATGGAACGGCAACAGGAACCCGCGGCCCCGGAGAACGGCAGGTCCACCGAGGTCGCCGACGCCGCCTACCGCCGCGGTGTCGGCCTCGGCGGCGAGGTCCGCAAGACGACGATCGGCCTGCTGGTCAACGACCGCCCCGGCGTCCTCATGCGCATCAGCCAGGTCTTCAGCCGGCGGGGCTACAACATCGAGTCCCTCGTGGTCTCCCCCGCCCACGTCATCCCCGCCACCTCTCGCATGACGATCACCTGCTCGGGGCCGGCGGACGTGCTGCACCAGATCATCCTCCAGCTCGACAAGCTCGTCGACGTGATCCACGCCCACGACCACACCGACGACGCCGCCGTCACCCGCGAGCTGGCGCTGTTCAAGGTCGCCTGCACCATCGCCCAGCGCGGCGAGGTCCTGCAGATCACCGAGGTCTTCCGCGGCAAGACGGTGGACATCTCCGACGAGACGATCACCGTCGAGGTCACGGGCACCACGGAGAAGATGGACGCTCTGGAGAAGATGCTGGCCCGGTTCGACCTGCGGGAGATGGTGCGCACCGGCAAGGTGGTCATGGCCAGAGGCACGGACGTGACCTGATCCGGTGCCCGGCGCCGGACACAACCACGCCGCGGGGGCCGCCCTCCGGGCCCTCGCCATCGTCGGCCTGTGGGCCGCCCCCGCCCTCGGGGGCGCCTGGACCGTGCCCGCCTCCGGCTTCTGGGGCAAGGTCGGCTACTTCCGCCAGACCTCCAGCGAGTGGTACATCGACAGCCCCGAGCCGCGGGTGATCCAGACCGCCGACGGCATCGAGTTCACCGAACTGCCCGCCGGCACGCGGCGCCCCTACCGCTTCGGCGGCCAGTACCGCTCGATGGCGGTCTTCGCCGAGGGCTTCTACGGAGTCACGGACTGGCTCAACCTCGGCGTGCAGGTCCCGTACTTCGACCAGGTCTACCAGGACAGCACGCGCACCGAGGCGCCCAGCGACGCCGGCTTCAGCGACCTGCGGATCTACACCAAGCTCCGGGTCCGGCAGAGCCCGGCGGTGCTGACCCTCAAGCTCGGGGCCAAGGTCCCCACGGGCGACTTCCGGAACGAGGACGGCCTGATCCCCGTGGGCGAGGGCCAGTGGGACTTCGACCTCCTCGTGCAGGCGGGCCGGTCCCTCTGGCCGCTGCCGGCGTACGCCAACGTGGAGGCCGGGTACCGCCTGCGCATGGAGAACGCGGACGTGCAGCGGGACCCGGGCGACGAGTGGCTGGTCAATGCCGAGGCGGGCTGGTCGCCGCGGCCCCGGCTGCTGCTGGCCCTCAAGCTGGAGCTGCTGCACGGCAAGGCGGGCACCTCCTTCGGCTTCGAGAACCCCAGCCTGAAGAAGCGGATCCTCTACCTGGCGCCCACCGCCAGCTGGACCCTGTTCGGAGAGACGGCGGCGGAACTGGCCCTGCGGCGCACCCTGGCGGGGCGCAACTTTCCGGCGGGCAACCAGCTGACCGTCGGTCTGTCGACCCGGGCCGGCCTCTGACCGGCGGGGACCCTCCCGCGAGCGCGGCCGGGTCCCCGCCTCCCTTCAGAACTCGACGCCGAGCTGGGCGTGGGCCAGGCGGCCCACCTCCGGGGCGCCGATGAACGACTGGTAGCGGCTGTCGAGGACGTTGTCGACGCTCACCAGCAGGTGCAGGCCCTCGGCGAAGGGCAGGTCGTACCGGGCCTGCGCGTCGAGGGTTGTGTTGGCGTCCACGTCTCCCGCGTAGACCCCCGAGCTCATGGGGAAGCCGCCGGTGTAGCGAAGGCGGGCGCCGAGGCCGAGGTCGTACCGCGGCAGGCGCCAGCTGCCGCCCACGTTGAACTTGTGCTTCGGCGCGTTGAGGGCGATGTCGTCGATCCCGTCGAGGTTCGGGAAGAAGTCGTCGCTCACGAAGGAGTAGCCGCCGGTCAGGTTCCAGCTCTCTCCCGGGTAGTAGCCGAAGGCGAGGTCGAGCCCGTAGAGGGTGATCTCGCCGAAGTTGCGGTAGGTGAGCAGCACCGCCGTGGGGTCCCAGGCCTGCTCCGGCGAGACCGTGCCGAAGGGGATCCCGGCCGCGCCCGCGGCGAAGATGGCGGCCAGCTCGTCGGCGGCGCTGCCGTCGTTGTCCCCCTCGATCAGGCCCGGGAGGGAGAGCGCGTCCAGCGCCCCGAGGATCGGCGCGATCTGGGCGTTGGCCGGGTCCGCCAGCTGCGCGGCCACCGCCGGCTCCAGGACCGCCATGAGGCTCCGCTGGTCGAGGAAGACGCTGGGGGTCTCCACCGCCAGGGGCCCGACGAAGTTCTCCATCCTGGACTGGTACAGGTCGGCCGACACCACCAGGTCGTCGGAGAGGATCCCCTTGTAGCCCAGCTCCACGGTCTGGGTGATGGTCGACTCGGTGCCGGGCACGTCGGTGGCGTCGGTCACCGGGTCGAAGCCCTGGGTCGCCAGGTTCAGCGCGCCCAGGCTGTTGGTCAGGCCGGGGAGCTGCTCCGGCACGAGGGACGGCAGCGCCGCCAGGACCGCCTCCGTCTGCTGCTGGGCCATCGTCTGGGCGGTCTCGGCGTCCACGCCCTGCGCCACCAGCATCGGGGCGATCAGGCCCGGGGCCAGGAGCTGCAGGGCCGGAGTGAGCTCGGCGAGGACGGCGCTGCGGCCGATGTTCCACTGCACGTTGGTGGCCACCGGATCGTCGAGGGCGATATAGCCGTCGCCGTCGATCGAGTATCCCGGATCACCGGGGTTGAGGCCCATCAGTTGAAGGGTGCCGCCGATGGTCGGCTGGAAGGAGGAGCGGTACATCGCCCTTCCGTCGGCTCCCCTGCGGAAGGTGAAGCCGCCTTCCATTCCGCTGCGGTAGCTCCCCTGGGCGCGGACGTCGACGTTGGGGTTGTAGCCGAGGACGGGCTCGAAGGCCGCCAGCGGCGCGAAGACCCCCGGCTGGGCGAGCAGGTCCAGGTACAGGTTGTTCGTGGAGGGGGTCGAGAAGGCGCGGTTGTAGGTGAGCCGGAAGGACTGCGTCTCCTGCGGCTTGTAGACGAGCCCGGCCCGCGGCGAGATCTGGCCCTCGTCGAGGCTGCTGTGACTGTCGTGCCGCAGGGACAGCACGAGGTCCAGCTGCGGGGTGAGCCCGGTCTCGCTCTGCAGGTAGGCGCCGATCTCGTCGATGGCGTCGTCCTCCTCGTTGCCGCCGGTGATCGTGGTCCCGGTGCGAGGACGCGTGAACTGACCGTCCAGGCCGTAGGTGAAGCGCTGGCGGTCGCCGAGCCCGTAGGCGTGCTGTACCTGGAAGACATCCAGGGTGGATTGGTCGACCATTTTCTGGCCGGTGCGCAGCAGGTAGGTGTCCTTGGCGTCGCTCTGGTTGCGGTAGTACTGGACGAAGAGATCGCCGTAGACGGCGCGGAGCTGGTGGAAGTTGTAGGTCCAGTTCTTGGCCTGGCCAGCCCCGAGACCCGTCTGCTCGACTTGAGTGCCCCGGTTGTACCCGAAGGTGTAGATGGCCGTGAGGTCCTCCGTGGGGCGCACGTCGATCCGGGCCTCGACGCCCAGGCGCTCGACCTCGGCCTCGCGGTCCACGATCTCCAGTGGATCGGCGTGCTCCCAGTCGGTGCCGGTGTGGTACTGGGCCGAGATCTTGTACCCCAGGTGGGGACCGACGACGCCGGCGTGGCGCACCGAGCCGCTGGCCAGGGAGCGCTCGCCGCCGCCGATGGAGGCCGCCGTGCCGGCGGAGTTGAATGGCGAGCGCGTGATGATGTGCATGACCCCGCTGGCGCTGTTCGGCCCGTAGAGGGCCGACCCCGGCCCGAGGACGACCTCGATGCGCTCGACATCCTGGCTGGTGACGGGGATGAAGCTGTGGGCGTTGAGCCGCAGCGACGGGACGCGGGCGATGCGGTTGTCCGTCAAGGTGAGCAGGGCGCCCGAGAAGACGTTGTTGAAACCGCGGGCCACGATGTTGCTCTGCACGAGGCCGGTCCTGGCGAAGTCGACGCCGGGCTGGTCGCGCACGTGCTCGGAGACGGTCAGGCCCGGGCGGTCGCGGATCTCGGCGCCTTCTACGATCGAGATCGACGCCGGCGCGTCGAGGGCCTTCTCCTGGCTCCGCGAGGCGGAGACCACGCTCTTCTCGAGGTCGATGACCGCGGCCTCGAGCTCGAAGTCGAGGCTCGTTCCCGCCGCATCGACGCGCACCCGGGAGCGCTTGAGCGTGCGGTAGCCGATGTGGGTGACGCGGATGTCGTACAGGCCCGGCGGCAGGTCGGAGACGGTGTAGCTCCCCTCGCCGCTGGAGACGGCGCCGCGGGGCTCTTGGAGGCCGCCGCCGGTGACCACCACGTTGACCGCCGGCAGCGGCGATCCGTCGCTGTCGGTGATCGTGCCCTTCAGGTCCGCGGCGCCGGCGGCGACGGACCACGTGGTCATGGTGAGGGCGGCCAGAACGGCCAGTGCTGAACGGCTCATGGGATCCTCCCTGGAGATGCTGCGGCGAAGCCCCTCGCTTCGCGCCGGTTTGCTCGGACAGCCCGGAATTATAGGCAATGGAGGCGCCCCACACAGACGCCTTGCCGGGGTACCGTCACCGCCGTATGATCGCTCCGATACCCTCCGGAAGGATTCGCGACCATGACTCGACGCCTGAAGCTCGCCCTCATCGGCTGCGGCGCCATCTCCCGGTACCACCTCGACGGCATCGCCGAGGGCAGCGGCCGCATCGAGGTCACCGCCGCCGTCGACACCGATGCGGCCAAGGCCGAGGCCGTCGCCGCCGAGACCGGCGCCGCGGTCTTCACCTCCCTCGAAGAGGCCCTCGAGGCGGGCGATTTCGACGCCGTCGACATCATGCTGCCCCACGACCTGCACGAGTGGGCCGCCACCGCCTGCCTGGCCGCCGGCCGGCACGTGCTGCTCGAGAAGCCGATGGCCCCCACCCTCGACGCCTGCGACCGCATCCTCGAGGCCGCCGCCCGGGCCGGCACCGCCTTCATGGTGGCGGAGAACGCCCAGTACTGGCCCGAGATCGTGCGCGCCGCCGAGCTCGTCGAGGAGGGCGCCATCGGCGAGGTGGTCACCGCCCGCGCCGCCTTCGTCTGCGAGTTCGACACCTACTGGTTCCCCGACGCCCGCGCATGGCGCCTCGACCGCGGCCGCACGGGAGGGGGCATCGTCATCGACGGCGGCTCCCACTGGATGCGCCCCCTGCGCATGTGGCTCGGCGAGATCGACGAGGTCATGGCCGTCCTCGGCCATCCCCTGCGGAGCATGCAGGGCGAGTCCCTGTGCCGCGCCCTCTTCCGTTTCCGCTCCGGCGTCGTGGCCGGCTTCGACGCCCTCATGCTCGACACCGTTCTCGGCCCCGACCCGTGGTGGCGGATCACCGGCACCACGGGCGAGATCCTGATCGACGGCGCCTTCGAGGGCGGCATCCGCCTCTTCGACGCCGGCCACCGGCAGGGGCGGGCGGTCATGGAGCCGGCCGGCTACCCCAAGTCCTTCGGCCCCCAGCTGGAGGACTTCGCCCGCGTCGTCCTCGACGGCGCCGAGCCGGCGGCCCCGGCCGAGCACTCCCTGGGCGAGCTGCGCACGGCCCTGGCCCTGTACCGGTCGGGGGCCAGCGGCGCCTGGGAGAAGGTTTGGGACTGACCGCCGCCCCCCGGGGCGGGCGGGACCTGCTTGCGCCCCTGCCGGGGCCCGGTACATTCCGAACGGACCGCGGCGGGGGGTCCCCCCTTCGCGCGCCCCCCGAGACCACACCACCCCCAACCCAGATCTGAGAGAATGGCCAAGAGCAAGCGCCACCCGTCCGTCAAGTACGTGTACCAGTTCGGAACCGCCCGCACCGAGGGCGACGCCACCCAGCGGGAGCTCCTCGGCGGCAAGGGCGCCAACCTGGCGGAGATGTCCCGCCTGAAGCTGCCCGTGCCCGCCGGATTCACCCTCAGCACCGAGGTCTGCACCTGGTACTACGACCACGACGGCGAGTACCCCGCCGAGCTGCAGACGCAGATCGACGCCGCCGTGGCCGCCGTGGAGGAGACCATGGGCGGCCGCTTCGGCGACCCCTCCAACCCGCTCCTGCTCTCGGTGCGCTCCGGAGCCCGCGTCTCGATGCCGGGGATGATGGATACGGTCCTCAACCTCGGCATCAACGACCGCATCGTGGCCGGTCTCATCGAGCGCTCCGGCGATGCCCGGTTCGCGTACGACGTGTACCGCCGCTTCGTGCAGATGTACGGCGACGTCGTGATGGGCCTGCGCGCCGAAGACCAGGAAACCAATCCCTTCGAGGCGTTGCTCGAGAAGAAGAAGGAAGCGCGGGGAGTCGAGCTGGACAGCGAGCTCTCCGCCGCCGACCTCGAGGAGCTGGTGGGGGAGTTCAAGGCCCTCATCCGGCGCCGGCTGAAGCGCCGTTTCCCGGAGGATCCCGCCGAGCAGCTCCAAGGCGCCATCGGAGCCGTCTTCGAATCCTGGAACGGCGACCGGGCGATCACGTACCGCGAGCTGGAGGGCATCCCCCACGACTGGGGCACCGCGGTCAACGTGCAGTCCATGGTCTACGGCAACATGGGCGACGACTGCGCCACCGGCGTGGCCTTCACCCGCGACCCCTCCACCGGAGAGAAGACCCTGTACGGAGAGTTCCTGATCAACGCCCAGGGCGAGGACGTGGTCGCCGGCATTCGCACGCCGGAGCCGCTCGCCCGTCTGGAGAAGGTGATGCCCCGGGCCTACCGGCAGTTCGAGAGGATCTGCCGCAAGGTCGAGCGCCACTACCGGGAGATGCAGGACCTGGAGTTCACCATCCAGAACGGCCGCCTGTGGATGCTGCAGACGCGCACCGGCAAGCGCACCGCCGCGGCGGCGGTGAAGATCGCCGTCGACATGACGGCCGAGAAGCTGATCAACCGCTCCAAGGCACTGCTCCGCGTCGAGGCGGAAGACCTCGACCAGTTGCTCCATCCCATCTTCGATGAGACCGCCAGGAGGACGGTCATCGGCCAGGGCCTGCCGGCCTCGCCCGGCGCGGCCACCGGGGTGGTGGTCTTTCAGCCAGGCGAAGCCGAGAGATGGAAGCAAGATGGCAAACAGGTCATCCTGGTACGGCTCGAGACCTCCCCCGAGGACATCGGAGGCATGGACGCGGCCCAGGGCATTCTCACCGCTCGCGGAGGCAAGAGTTCGCACGCCGCGCTCGTGGCCCGGGGAATGGGCAAGTGCTGCGTGGCCGGCTGCGAGAGCCTGTCCATCGACTACCGGCGCGAACAATTCACGGCCGGTGACCGGACCGTGCAGAAGGGCGACTGGATCTCCATCGACGGCACCACGGGCGAGGTCATGCTGGGCGAGGTGCCCACCCGTGAAGCCCCGCTGCTCAAGGCACTCCTGGGCCAAGCGGACACCCAGGAGGCCCTCGAGCTGTTGCGCTACTTCAACACCTTCATGGGTTGGGCCGACCGCGCCCGCAAGCTCGCGGTGCGCACCAACGCCGAGACCCCCCACGACTCGAACGTGGCCCGCCTCTTCGGCGCCGAGGGCATCGGCCTGTGCCGCACCGAGCACATGTTCTTCGAGGGCGACCGCATCGACGCCGTGCGCGAGATGATCCTGGCCGCCGACGAGGCCGGCCGCCGGAACGCCCTGGCCAAGCTCAAGCCGATGCAGCGCAAGGACTTCGAAGGCATCTTCAAGGCCATGGACGGGCTCCCCGTGACGATCCGCCTCCTCGACCCGCCGCTGCACGAGTTCCTCCCCCACGAGGCCCCGCAGCAGCGCGAGATGGCCCGCCAGATGGGCGTCTCCGCGGCCCGGGTCCGGCGGATCATCGCCTCCCTCCACGAGTTCAACCCCATGCTCGGCCACCGCGGCTGCCGCCTCGGGATCACCTATCCCGAGATCTACGAGATGCAGGTGGAGGCGATCATCGAAGCCGCCCTCAACGTGCGCAAGCGCGGCGTCGAGGCCCTGCCCGAGATCATGATCCCCCTCGTGGGTACGGTGGCGGAGCTGGCCGAGCTGAAGGGCATGACCGACGAGGTCGCCGCCCGGATCATGCGCCGGCGCAAGGCCGAGGTGCCCTATCTCGTGGGCACCATGATCGAGGTGCCGAGGGCGGCGCTGGTGGCCGACCAGATCGCCCGCGAGGCCGAGTTCTTCAGCTTCGGGACCAACGACCTGACGCAGATGACCTTCGGCTACAGCCGCGACGACGCCGGCAAGTTCCTGCCCCACTACGTCGAGCAGGGCATCCTGCCCGCCGATCCGTTCCAGTCGCTGGACCAGGAGGGAACGGGCCAGCTCCTCGAGATCGGCACCGCCGGGGGCCGGCGCACCCGCAAGGACCTCAAGGTCGGCATCTGCGGCGAGCACGGCGGCGACCCCTCGTCGGTGGCCTTTTGCCACGGTGTCGGACTCGACTACGTTTCCTGCTCCCCCTTCCGGGTGCCGATCGCGCGCCTGGCCGCGGCCCAGGCGGCGCTGTCCTGAGCGTATGCGGAGATGAGCCAGATCACCGAGGAGGCGCCGGGCGCCGTTTCCAGGGAGCAACCCGGCGGGCAGCCGGCGCCGAGGGCGGCGATCATGGCCGTGGCCAACCAGAAGGGCGGCGTCGGCAAGACCACGACCGCCGTCAACCTCGCCGCCTGCCTGGCGGTGGCCGAGAAGCCGACCCTGCTGGTCGACATGGACCCCCAGTCCAACGCCACCAGCGGCTGCGGCTTCGAGGCCGGCGAGGTCGATGAGGCCAACATCTACCACGCCCTCCTCGGCCACGCCTCCCTGGCCGATGTCTGCCGCCAGACCCAGATCCCCCTCCTCACCCTGGCGCCGTCCCACGTCAACCTCGCCGGCGCCGAGGTCGAGCTGGTCAACATGCTCGCCCGCGAGCAGAAGCTGCAGAACATCCTCGCCGAGGTGGCCGACGACTACGAGTACATCATCCTCGACTGCCCCCCCTCCCTCGGCCAGCTGACCCTCAACTCCCTCACCGCCGCCGACTCGGTGCTGATCCCCATCCAGTGCGAGTACTACGCCCTCGAGGGGCTCGGCAAGCTGCTCAACACGATCCGCCTGATCCAGCGCCACCTCAACCGCAAGCTGCAGATCGCCGGCGTGCTGCTCACCATGTTCGACCAGCGCCTCAACCTCTCCCGCCAGGTCGCCGACGAGGTGCGCTCCTACTTCGGCAACAAGGTCTTCAAGACCGAGATCACCCGGAACGTCCGCCTCGCCGAAGCCCCGGGCCACGGCCAGCCGATCGTGCTCTACGACATCGTCTCCGCCGGAGCCCAGAACTACATGAGCCTCGCCGGCGAGATCATCCAGCATGGGTAAGCGCCGCCGCGAGGTGCTCGGCAAGGGCATCCACGCCCTGATCACCGAGTACCCGGAGAGCGACGACGGCCCGCAGGCGCAGATCGTCGAGCTGCCCGTGGGCGACATCGAGCCCAACCCGCACCAGCCGCGCCTCGACTTCGACGACCAGGGACTGCGCGAGCTCGCCGACTCGATCCGCGAGAAGGGCATCATCCAGCCCCTGGCCGTGAACCGCACCTCGGCCAGCAGCTACCACCTCATCCTCGGGGAGCGCCGCCTGCGCGCCGCCCGCCTCGTCGGACTGGAGACGGTGCCCGCCGTCGTCCACCAGATCGACTCGGCCCAGGAGCTGATGGAGCTGGCCCTCATCGAGAACATCCAGCGCGAGGACCTGAACCCCATCGAGGAGGCCGAGGCCTACCGCGCCCTCATGAGCACCTGCATGCTGACCCAGGAGCGGATCGCCGCCCGCGTCGGCAAGGACCGCTCCACCGTGGCCAACGCCCTGCGCCTGCTGCGCCTGCCCGAAGAGGTGCAGGAGATGCTGCGCGCCGGCGAGCTGCTGATGGGCCACGCCCGCGCCCTGGTCAGCCTCGACGAGAAGGCCGCCCTCGACCTCGGCCGCCGCTGCGCCGCCGAGAGCATGACCGTGCGCGAACTCGAGGACGCCGTGCGCGGCCTCGGCAAGGGTCGCAAGCGCCGCCCAAAGGAGGAGAGCCCCGGCGGCGGGGCCGCCGACGCCGTCGTGTCCGACTTCGAGTCACGGCTGCGGCAGCGTTTCGCCACGGCCATCGCCATCCGCCGCCGGCGCGGCAAGGGAAGCATCGAGATCGAGTTCTACGGCGACGACGACCTCGAGCGCCTCCTGGGGCTGCTTCTCCCGGAATGAACGGGCCCCGGCGGTCGCCGCCCGTCGCCGTGGTCCTGGCCGCGGTGCTGGGCGCCGGCTCCTGCTCGGTCTTCCACCAGGACCTGCCCAACGTCCCCCCCATGGTCCAGTTGACCGAGGCCGACACCACCCAGGTGAAGCGCGGCGGACGGGTCTCCCTGCGGGTGGGCGCCTCCGACGAGGACGACGACCCCCTCACCTACCTGTGGCAGGCCGAGGCCGGGACCTTCACCGACTCCACCGGGAACGTCACCGACTGGATCGCCCCCAACCAGATCGAGGGCTCCTCCGAGACTTTCCTGCTCACGGTGGACATCCAGGACGGCGACCTGGAGACCGAAGACCCAAGGGAGAGCTTCGAGATCGAGGTCGTGCAGCGGCCCCCGGTCTGGCGGTCGGTTCCGGAGAGCCGCACGATCACCACTCGGGACACGCTGGATCTCGGTGCCCGGGCCATCGACCCCGAAGGCGACGATCTCACCTACCTGTGGCGGTTTCGCGCGGGGACCCCCACCTGGGCCGACTACACCGGCGTCCGCCTCCTCGACGAGGCCGAGCAGGAGCTGGCCATGGTGCTCTCCCTCGGCGTGGGCGTCCACGAGGCCGACGAGGAGGGGGCGGCGTGGATCCGCCAGCACCGCTCGGCGGCGGAGGAGGACTCGTCGGGCGTGCGCTTCACCCCCCTCGCCGCGGGCCGGCACGAGATCAAGATCGCCGTGACCGACGCCATCGAAGCCCCCTCCGACACGGTCTCGGCCCGGTTCACCCTCGTCGTCGAGGCGGCGGAGAGTCCCTGAGGACCGCCGTGGAAGCAGCCCAGCTGAAAGCCCTGCTCGACCAGGTCGCCGCCGGCGCCGCGAGCCCGGAGCAGGCCCTGGAGCGCCTGCGCAACCTGCCCTTCGAGGACCTCGGCTTCGCCCGCGTCGACCACCACCGCGCCCTGCGCCGCGGCTATCCCGAGACGATCTTCTGCGAGGGCAAGACCCCCGGGCAGACGGTGGCCATCGCCGGGCGCCTCGCCGCCGCCGGCTCCCTGGTGCTGGCCACCCGGGCCGAGCCCGCCACCGCCCGGGCCCTGGCCGAGCGCTTTCCCGCGGCCGAGCACGACGAGGAGGCGCGCACGGTGGTCATCCGCGCGGAGGACGCGCCCTCCCCGGCGCCCACCGGGCTCGTTCTGGTCCTGTCGGCCGGCACCTCCGACGTGCCCGTGGCCCGCGAGGCCCTGGTCACGGCCCGGACCATGGGCGCCCGCGCCGAGGGCATCTTCGACGTGGGGGTGGCCGGCATCCACCGGCTCCTCGCCTGCCGCGAGCGACTCCTCGAGGCCCGGGCGATCGTCGTCGCCGCCGGCATGGAGGGCGCCCTGGCCAGCGTCGTGGGCGGTCTGGTGGAGGCTCCCGTCATCGCCGTGCCCACGAGCGTGGGCTACGGGGCCAGCTTCGGCGGCCTGGCGGCGCTGTTGACCATGCTCAACTCCTGCGCCCCGGGAGTGATGGTGGTCAACATCGACAACGGCTACGGCGCCGGGTACGCGGCGGCGGTGATCAACGCCCGTTCCGCCGGGCCGGACGCCGCCGCGGAGTAGCCTCTGGTGGTCGACACGGCTGTCGCCGTCCTCGTGGGGGGCCGCAGCCGGCGCATGCGGGGCCGCGCCAAGGCGGCCCTTCCTCTCGGTGGCCGCACCGTCCTCGAACGAGTCCTCCACAAGGCCGACGGCCTCGGCTGTCCCGTGCAACTGGTGGCCGGCCGCGAGGCCGCGGCCGACTCTGGCGAGTTGGCGGGGCTCCTGGAGCGGCTCGGCCGGCCCGTGGTCCGCGACCTGCACCCCGACGCCGGACCCCTCGGCGGGCTCGAGGCCGCCTTCGCCGCCACCGGGGCCGGCCGCGTGCTGCTGCTGGCCTGCGACCTCCCCTTCCTCACCCGGCCCTTCCTCGCCTGGCTGCTATCCCAGGGCTCGGAGGCCTCCGCAGTCGTCCCGGCCGAGGAGGACGGTCGCTGCCACCCCCTGTGCGCCGTGTACCCGGCCTCCTGCCGCGGGGAGCTGCGGGAGCGCATCGAGGCGCGCCGGCTGCGGGCCCACGACTTCGTCCGCGCCATCGGCGCCCGGACTCTGCCGCGGCCCCTCTGGCAGCGCTTCGACGCCGACGGCCGGCTGCTGGCCAACCTCAACGAGCCGGCGGACTATCGGCAGGCCCTGCGGTGGCTGGAGGAGGCCGGCGACTGAAGGCCCGCCCAGCTGCCTGCACGCGCAGGCGCTACAGGCTGTGGTCGACGATGGAGAGCAGGAACAGCAGCGGCAGGTAGAGCACGGAGGCCCGCAGCAGGCGGCGGGCGTCGCCGGTGGCCCGCGACCGCGCCAGGGTCACACCCGGGGCCAGGAGCAGCAGGCCGAGGACCAGGGCCCCCGCCCCGTAGAGCATCCCCGACATGCCCAGCGCCGCGGGCAGCACCGAGAAGGCCAGCAGCATCAGGCTGAAGGCCAGGACGTGGCGGCAGGTGCGGTCGCCGCGCTCCTCCAGCACCGGGAGCATGCGGAAGCCGCCGCGCCGGTAGTCGTCGCGGAAGATCCAGGCGATGGCGTAGAAGTGGGGGTGCTGCCAGGCGAAGAGGATGGCGAAGAGGACCCAGGCGCCGGTGTCGAGGCCGCCCGTGGCCGCCGCCCAGCCGCCGACGGGGGGCAGGGCCCCGGGGATGCTGCCGAGGGAGGTGTTGAGCCAGGTGAGCCGCTTCAGCGGCGTGTAGACGACCACGTAGAGGAAGGCCGTCAGCAGGCCCAGCCAGGCGGTGAGCAGGTTCACCCCGAGGACGAGGACGATCTGTCCGCCGAGGATCAGGAGGAACCCGAGGGACAGGGCCGTCGACGGCTGCAGATCGCCGGCGGGCAGGGGCCGGGAGCGGGTGCGCCGCATGAGGGCGTCCACGTCGCGCTCGAGGTAGTGGTTGAGGACCCCGGAGCCGGAGGCGGTGAGGGCGGTGCCGAGCAGGGTCAGGGCGAGGAGGCCCAGGCCGGCCTCACCCTGGCCGCCGAGGTGGAAGCCGAGGGCGGCGGCCACCAGGACCATGGCCACGATGCGCGGCTTGGTGAGCTCGAAGCAGGCCTGAAGGAGGGTCATCGCCGGTAGAAGATGACCGTTCTCGCCGATCCCCTCAAATCAGCGGCACAGGTAGTCGACGCAGGTGGCGGCGTGGACCTTCAGCACCTGCCCGAACTCCGGCTCGAGGATGTACTCGTCGGGGACGGCGACGTTCTCCAGGTCCGTCCCGTAGACCGCCGCCGGGATGCCCCGCCACCACCAGAAGCGGGTGTCCGTCGAGCCGTAGCTGGTGTTGATCTCGATCTCGCGCCCGGTGATGGCGCGGGCGTTGGCGGCCACGGCGCGCACGATCTCCTCGTCGGGGGACGAGTACGCCGCCTCCAGGCAGTCCGTCCATTCGAGGCCGATCTCGCCGCGGTCGAGGCCGGTGCCGGAGAGGACCTCCTCCACCTTCTCCTGCAGGTCCCGCGTCGACACGCCGATGGGGGTGCGGAAGTCGACCTCCATGCGGCACGCCGTGGGGATGGTGTTGCTCTGCACGCCGCCCTGGATGACGCCCACGTTGACCGTCGTCGAATCGGAGACCCAGCCCTTGCCGGCCAGCTCGCCGCCGCGCACGGACCGCTCCTTTCCCCGGGCCACGGCTTCGGCCACATCGGGAGGCGTCTCGAGATGCCAGCCCTTCATCGTCATCAGCGCCGCGGCCACGGTCATCGCCCTTGCGATGGCGTCGTCCTCCACCGGCACCGCCGCCAGGCCGCCGCCGTGGCGGGTCTCGACGATGAGCGTGTACTTGCCCTTGTGGCCGATCAGCACCTGGTCCATGCGTGTGGGCTCGCTGTTCAGGCAGGCGTCGCCGCGCGTCATGGGCACGTGCTCCAGCAGCCAGTCCGAGCCCAGGAACCCGCCCGTCTCCTCGTCGCCCACCAGGGTCAGGGTCAGCTGGCCCCGGATGGGGACCTCCAGCTCGTGGAGCAGCACCAGCGACAGCAGGGAGGCCACCGACCCGGCCTTCATGTCGCCCACGCCGCGGCCGAGGATGCGGCCGTCCCGGCACTCGCCGGAGTAGGGGTCGAAGGACCAGTCCTCCGGGTCGCCCGCCGGGAACTGGTCCAGGTGGCCGTTGAGGACGAGGTTGCGCCCGGGCTCGCGGCCCTCCATCCACGAGACCAGGCTCTGCACCGTCGGCTTCGGCTCGTACGCGTCGGCGGGCAAACCCTTCGACTTCAGGTAGCGGACCAGGTACTCGACGCAGGCCGTGGTGTCGCCGGGCGGGTTGTCGGTGGGGATGGCTACGACATCTCGCAGCACATCCAGGAACTCCGGCATCCTGCGGTCGATTTCGGCGAAGAGGCGCTCTTTCAACTCTTCAGTGGTCATGACAGCCACTCCGGGTGACGGGCCCGCAGGCCGGCGACGCAGGCCTCGTAGACCTCGAGGGGAAAGGACTGGTACGGCGACAGCAGCCGCAGGGGCATGTCGATGCCGCTGGCGCGCACGATCATCTTGTCCCAGGCGCCGTCGATCAGGTCGCCGAAGGCCTTCGCCGGCTCCCAGAACACGTCGGCCACGGCGAGGTACTCGGCGTGCAGGCGGGCCAGCTCGCCGAAGCGGCCCTGCCGGCCCAGCTCGAAGAGCTCCTTCGTGCGCCCCGGGAACATGGCGCCGTACGAGGACAGGAGCCCGCACTCCCCGTGTTGGCAGCCGAGGGGGAAGTTGGCCTCGCCGTAGAAGTGCATCAGCTCCGTCTCCCGCGCCAGCTCCAGGGTCTCGCCGATGCCGAGGCCGGTGCTCTTGGTGCCCACGAGGTTGCCCACGGCATCCTGCAGCCGGCGGTAGTCGGCGGCGTAGAGCAGCCGCTTCGGCCGCGGCAGGTTGTAGTGCACGAACCTCGCATCCGGGAAGGAACCGCAGACATCGGTGAAGTACGCCAGCAGCTCGGCGTCGTTGAGCGCTCCCCACGGCGGCAGGGAGATCTGGAAGACCCGGAAGCCGGCGTCGTACGCGATGCCGACGCGCTCCACCACCTGCGCCGTGGACATGCCGATGCAGCCGACCATGGGATGGACGCCCTCACGGTCCGTCTCCTCGCGGAAGACGGCGACGATCTCCCGGAAGAGGGGGACGGTCACGGCGTAGCCCTCGCCGGCGGTGCCGAAGATGTAGAGGTTGTCGAAGTGGTCCAGCGTCGCCCGGACCTGGTGACGGAAGACGTCCTCGATCAAGCGCTCTCCCTCGTCCCAGGGGATCTCGCAGCTGACCAGGATGGCGGGGTGATAGCGTTTCGTCACGGTTGCCTGCCTCCTTGGCCGATCGCCTCGCGCGTTACGGACGACTGGAAGACTGCTCTCCCGATGAAGGTCCTTGCATCCGCACATTCACACGTCATGAGACCATCCGCTCTCAGGTTGCGGCCCATGGCAAGAAAGACCCTGATCGCGGGCTCGATCAAGCGGGTCCCGTGAACGACACGGAAGATCGTCCACTCCCATTGGAGCTCGTTGTCAGTGTGCGGCCGAAGGCCGGGCGCAACGGCGTCGAGGTCGACGGCGACAGGGTCACGGTGGGGGTGACGGCGGCCCCGGAAGGCGGCAAGGCCAACGCCGCGGTGGTGGCCCTGCTGGCGAAGCGGCTCAAGGTCGCCAGAGGCAGGGTGCGCATCGTGCGTGGGCACAAGGGGCGGGAGAAGCGGGTGCGGATCGAGGGCATCACGCCGGGCGAGTTCTTCGCGCGCCTGTCCGAGTCCGGCGGGAGCTGACCGGGGGTCCACCTCCCGAAGGCTGACGCTGTCCACGCACCCGCGCGTCGACGGAGCTATCTTCCCCCGCCCGGAGACCGGAGATCGACATGCGCAAGATCGCGGCCGGCCTGCTGGTGATCCTCCTGATCTGGCTGGTGATCACCTCGGTGCCGGACGAGGTTCCCCTGATCCCGCGGCTGCCTCTGTTCTGCAGCCCCGGCAGATCCAGGCCGCTCCTGAGCCCGGACGGCACCTGGCTCTCCTTCCTGGCGGTGCACGGGGTCAAGGTGAACGTGTGGGTGGCGCCGCCCGGCGACTGGAGGTCGGCCCGCGCCGTGACCAGCGACTCGACCGAGAGCATATATCGCTACTACTGGGCCTACACCAACGACCACATCCTCTACCTGCAGGACCGGGCCGGCGATGGGGACCACCGGCTCTACAGCGTCGATGTCAACAGCCTGGAGAAGCGCGCCCTGACGCCCCCGGAAGGGGTGCGCGCCGAGATCCAGCAGCTGAGCCCGCGGTTTCCCGGCGAGGTGCTCGTGGGTCTCAACGACCGGGTGCCGGAGCTGCTCGACATCCACCGCATCGACCTGGCCACGGGGGAGCGCGAGCTGGTGATGGAGAATCCCGGCGAGCTCGGCGGCGGCTCGGTGACGGGATTCGTCACGGACCGCTCCTTCCGGGTGCGGTATGCCTGGGTCACGATGCCGGACGGCGGCGAGCGGCTCATGCAGCCGGGCCCGGACTCGACGTGGGAGGAGTTCGAGACCATCCCCTACGAGGACGTGCTCACCACCTGGGTGGATGCCTTCGACGCCACGGGGCGGATGGCCTACTGGATCGACTCGCGGGGTCGCAACACGGCAGCCCTGGTCTCGCACGACCTCGACACGGGAGAGAAACGCCTGCTGGCCGAAGACCTCCTGGCCGACGCGGAGGACCTGCTCCTCCACCCGGCGCGCCGCACGGTGGAGGCCGTCTCCTTCCACTACGACCGGCCGAGATGGGAGGTCCTCGACGAGGCCATGGGAGATCACCTGGAGAGGTTGGCCGAGGTCGACGACGGGGATCTCGAGGTGGTCAGCCGTACGCTGGCGGACGACGCCTGGATCGTGAAGTACAACCGGGACGATTCCCCCGGGCTCTTCTACCTCTACGATCCCGGGGAGCGGGAGGCCACCTTCCTGTTCCACAGAATACCCGCCCTCGAGGGCCATCCCCTGACCCGCATGCACACGCGGATCATCCCCTCGAGGGACGGTCTCGACATGGTCTGCTACCTGAGCCTGCCGCCGTGGTCCGACCCGGACGGGGACGGCCTTCCGGGAGAACCTCTGCCGATGGTCCTGCTCGTCCATGGCGGGCCCTGGAGTCGAGACACATGGGGATTCCACAGCTGGCACCAGTGGCTTGCCAACCGCGGATACGCGGTGCTCAGCGTCAACTTCCGTGGCTCCACGGGCTTCGGGAAGGCCTTCGCCAACGCCGGCACCCGGGAGTGGGGCGGGCGGATGCAGGACGACCTGATCGACGGCGTGGAATGGGCCATCGACACCGGCGTCACCCGGCGCGGCGAGGTGGGCATCATGGGCTACTCCTACGGCGGCTACGCGACCCTGGCGGCGTTGACCCTCACGCCCGGGGTCTTCGCCTGCGGCGTGGACCTCGGGGGACCGTCGAACCTGATCACCATGCTGGAGACGAACCCTCCGTACTGGAAGCCGTGGTTCGACTTTCACACCTCGCGCATCGGCGATCCGCGCACGGAAGAGGGGCGGGCCCTGTTGACCGAGCGTTCGCCGCTGACCCACGCCGGCCGCATCGTGCGCCCCCTGCTGATCGTACACGGGGCCAACGATCCGTACGTGGACCCGGCCGAGGCGGACCAGATGGTCCGGGCCCTGCAGGCCAGCGGCATCCCCGTGACCTACTTGCTCTTTCCGGGAGAGGGGCACGGCCTTGGCGGCTCGAACCAGCTCGCGTTCTGCTCTGTAGCCGAGACCTTCCTGGCGGAACACCTGGGAGGACGCCGGGAGCCGTATGGTCACGCCTTCGGAGGTTCCACCATCGAGGTCCCGGCCGGGGCGGAGCTGGTGCCGGGGCTGGTGGAGATGCTGGAGTACTACAGGCCTTCGACACCTGACTCTTCGGCCCAGGCGCCGCCCGACACCGCCGCCGACCTCGGCCAGTGAAGCACACCGGACCCGCCCCGGAGGAGCCCTATCTCCTCGGCACCGATCCCGAGGAAGGCCGGCGCCTGGAGACGCAGCATCGCCTGTGGTCGCGGGAGGCCCACGACCTCTGGGACCGCGCCGGGTTCGGTCCGGGCGCCCGTCTGCTGGATCTCGGCTGCGGTCCGGGATTCGCGGCTGTCGAGCTGGCGCACCGGGTCGGCGCCGGCGGACACGTGCTCGCCGTGGACGAGTCGCGGCGCTTCATCGAGACGCTGGCCGGGGAGTCGGAGCGGCGCGGGCTCGCGCACCTGGAGGCGCGGCGGGAGCGGGTCCAGGCCCTGCGGCTCGAGCCCGGTTGCCTCGACGGCGCCTTCGCGCGCTGGCTGTTCTGCTTTCTCCCGGACCCGGCGCCGGTCATCGAGAGGGTGATGCGGGGACTGCGGCCGGGGGGCCGGTTCGTGGTCTGGGACTACCTGAACTACCGCGCCACGAAGCTGCATCCGCACAGCCCGGCGTGCGACCGCGTCCTCGAGGCGGTGCACGAGAGCTGGCGGCTCACCGGAGGGGATCTCGACGTCGGCGCCCGGCTTCCCGGGTTGCTCGCGGCAGCCGGCTGCAACGTGGTCGATCTCGTCCCCATCGTGCGTTTCGCCCGGCCCGGCACGGCGCTGTGGGAGTGGCCGACGGGGTTCTTCTTCGGCTACATCCCGCGGCTGGTGAAAGCCGGGCTGCTGACGGAAGCGGAGCGCCGCGCCTTCGAGGCCGAGTGGCATGAGCGCGAGCAGGATCCCGGGGCCTTCCTGTCGCCGCCGCCCATGGTGGGAATCATCGCCGAGAAGGGCCGGCCATGAGCGACGAGGCGTACGCCCTGGGTGACTCCCGCCTGGCAGCCGAACGGCTGAAGCTGGTGGCGCGGCTCTTCGAGCCCGAGATGAGGAGGTTCATCCGGGACACCGCGCCCCCTCGGCCCGGGGTCGCGGTGGACCTCGGCTGCGGCCCCGGCTGCACCACCCGGCTCCTGCGGCAGGTGTCGGGCGCCGCCGCGGCCGTCGGCGTCGACCTGTCGGAGCACTTCCTGCGGGTGGCCGCGGACTCCGCCCCGGCGCTGCGGTTCGTGCGGCACGACCTGACCGAGGGCCCGCCGCCGGTCGAAGCCGCGGACCTCCTGTTCTGCCATCTGCTGCTCTCGCACCTCGCGGACCCGGTGGAGGCCATCGAGTCCTGGAGAGCCTGCCTGGCCCCCGCGGGTGTGATCCTGGTGGACGAGGTGGAGTCGATCGAGACGGATGACCCGGTCTTCGTCGAGTACCTGGCCCTGGTGGAAGAAGCGATCGCCAGCCGGGGAGGCGAGCTCTACGTGGGCCGGAAGCTGGCCGCGACCGGATCCCTGCGCGGCCTGCGAGTCCGCTCCAGCCGAGTCGCGCCGCAGAGCGTGGCCGCCAAGGACGCGGCCGCCATGTTCGGGATGACCTTCCAGACCCTCCGCGAGGACCCGGCAGTGCAGGCCGCGGCCGGTCACGCGGGACTGGCGGCACTGGCCCGGGCCCTCGATGCCAGGACCACACGCGAAGATCAGCACCCCCTTGAGTGGAGCATGCGGCAGATCGTCTACGAGCCGCGGCCCTCGGTCTGACCCAATGCAACCCCCACCCACCCCGTTCCTCGACTGGTACGGCATCTGGCCGTCCCACAGAAAGCTCGAGGACGACGGCACCGTCTGGTCGCAGGACCCGCCCCGGGGCATCGACCTGGCGCCCGAGATGGCGCGCAAGTCCGAGGTCTTCTTCCACAAGGAGCGCCCCTGGGAGCAGGGAGCCAACCTGCAGATCAACACCATGCTCCACGAAGGCGGGCGCTACCGCCTCTGGTACGGAGCGCAGCGCCTCGACGACACGACCCGCGCCTACGTCTGCTACGCCGAGAGCGACGACGGCTTCGCCTGGCGGCGGCCGGACCTGGGACTGTGCGAGTTCGAGGGCTCCACCCGCAACAACATCATCAGCGAGGACCGCGATCATCCCCTCGGCTGCGTCTTCCTCGACCCCGCCGCCCCGGCGGCCGAGCGTTACAAGGCCGTCGGCCCGGGGGCGCGCTACTTCCGCGGCGGCCGGCCCGACCCGGAGATGGACTCGGCGCGCTTCAAGGAACTGCTCGCCGCCCGCGACCTCGGCGACGTGTCGGCCGGCGAGAAGGCCCGGGGCATCGAGATCCGCCAGCAGCTGCTGGGCGCCACCTCTCCCGACGGCATCCACTGGACCAACCTCGGCGCCCCGGTCTTCGACGCCGGCGCCACCCAGCTCGACACCCACAACCTCTGCGCCTACGACCCCCACGAGGCGCGGTACGTGGCCTACCTGCGCGGCCACATCGACCGCCGCCGCCTGGTGCGCCGCGTCTCGGGGGCGCGGTTCGAGTCCCTCGGCGAGCCTCGCCCCTGCCTCCTGCCCGACCCCCTGGACCCGATCGACGACGACATCTACAACCCCTGCTACACACCGTACCCCGGCGCGCAGCCGCGCTACCTGATGTTCCCGTCGGTCTACCACCGCATCGCCTCCACCGTCGACGTGCAGCTCGCCGTCAGCCGCGACAGCCACCACTGGGTGCGGCCCTTCCGCCGGCCCATCATCGACCTCGCCAGCGAGGGGGGATCGTACGGCCAGCTCTACGCCAGCCCGAACCTCGTCGCCCACGGCGGCCGCTGGCGGCTGCCCTTCAGGGGCTACCAGCGCCGCCACGACTTCCTCCGCCGCGGCGCCGTCTACCCGGAGGACGGGGAGTTCCGCTGGGCCTGCTGGGAGCCGGACCGCCTCGCGGGGATCGAGGCCGGCGGCGAGGGGCGGGTCACCCTCATCGAGCGGACCTGTGCCGGCGGCGAGCTGCGGCTCAACTATCGAACGGCCCCCGACGGCTGGATCAAGGCGGAGATCGTGCGGACCATACACACGCCTCCCCGCCCCGTGGAGGCCCACCCCGGCTTCTCGCTGGAGGAGGCCGATCCCCTCTCGGGGGACTCGATCTGCGAAGCGGCGCGCTGGCGGGGCCGGGCCGGTCTCGCGGCCCTGCGGGGCGAGAGCGTCGGCCTCCGGTTTCACCTCTACAAGGCCAAGCTGTTCTCGGTATCCATCTGACTCCATCAAGGACGAGAAACCAATGACTGTTCGCCGACTGGCCGCCGCGGCCGTCGCGGCCATCGCCGCCGGCCTCATCTCGATCGCCGCCGCCCACGAGGACGACCACACGCCCGCCGAGCCCGGACCCACGGCCTTCACCGCCATGACGCCGATCCTCAACGTCAAGAGCGTCGAGGCGAGCATCGAGCACTACACCTCGGTCCTCGGGTTCCGCAAGGAGTGGGACTGGCCCGCCGAGGAGGAGGACAAGACCTTCGCCTCCCTGTCCAACGGCCGGGCGCGCATCTTCCTGGCCGAGAACAACCAGGGCGCCCGGCCCGTGTGGATCTACTACGGCGTCGATGACGTGGACAGCCTGCACCAGCATTACCTGGGGGCTGGGGCCCGGATAACTCAAGAGCCCTTCGACCAGCCCTGGGCCCGGGAGATGCTGGTGGCGGACCTGGACGGCCATGTCCTGCGCATCGGCGGCCCGGTCGAAGGTCATCACTGACCCGGGCGAGGCGGCTGGCCTGCCCGGTCAGCCCCGAGGAGGAGGCATGACCAGGATCGTCGTCGGTTTCGAGGGAAGCTGTCCGCAGAGCGAGGAGGGCGTGCGGCAGGAGGGCGGCAACCGGTTCCGCGTCTTCCCCTCGTGGCGCCCGAGTCCGGGGATCAGCGAGGAGGCCGTCGGTCACAGCACCCGGCTGGGCCTGAGGCTGGTGAACGAGTCGCCCGGGGCGGAGAGCGCGGTGCTCTTGGTGGACTGGCAGTACGACGAGGCGCCGCCCGACATGCCCAGGGGCCTGAGCCGGGACCGGTTCATGTCCTACCGCGACTTCGTGGTCGTCCGCGAGCCGGGGCGTCAAACTTGGCGGACGGTGATGGGAGATGTGGAGGGCTCGGTGGCCGCCTTCGAGGTGAGTCTGCCGCCGGGCGAGACGGAGGTCCACTGGCATCCGCCCTACACCTATACGCAGAGCGAGGCCTTCGTCGACTCCCTTCGGGAAGATCCCCGGGTGCAGGTCGAGCAGATCGGCGAGAGCGAGGAGGGGCGCCGTCTGCCGTTGCTGCGGATCACGGATTCAGGGCAACGGGAGAAGAGGCGCATGCTGATCGTGTCGCGCTTCCACGCGTACGAGAGCGCCTCGAGCTATGCCGTGGAGGGCATGATCGAGTGGCTTCTGGGCGAGGACCCGTGGGCGGTGGCGGCGCTGCGGGGGAACGTCTTCTTCATCGTCCCCATGGCCAATCCCGATGGGGTGGTCAACGGCCTGGGCCGCCTCACCGCCCCCCGGGGCGCGGACCTGATCATGTCGTCCACGGCGCCGGACAAGGCCCACCGGGCGCTCTGGGGAATGGTGGACCGCGTCAGACCCCAGTTCTTCGTCGACCTGCACAACTGGCAGAACAAGCACAGCGACGGACTCCTGGGGCTGGAGCCGCTGCTGCGGGAGCGGTTCCTGAAGTTCATGCCGGACCAGGTGGAGTTCGGCAAGCAGTGGCACATCCGGGAGCCGCGGCCTGTGAGCCCCGGCCGGCCCGAGCGCGAGCTGATGGGTGGATACTGCCGCCGCGAGTTCGGCGCCGGGGGCGTGGCCTTCGAGTTCCCCTGGTTCGGCCGAACGCCGGATGACACTCGCGTAACCGGCCTCCGCGCGATCCGGGCCCTGCTCCGGGCCCTCGACGAGCCTTCCCCGGGCGTCTGGCTCTACGATCCGCCCGAGAAGGGATTCACCCTGAGCCCCTGCTGGTAGGCGGCATCGCCCTGGTCCATGAGCCGCGAGCACGCGCCGACTCCGCGCGCCGGCGCTATACCAGCTCCGAGACCGGCTGCGACTTCTCCCAGCGCAGGGCGACCTCCTGGTCGATGCCGCAGAGCCAGTTCCAGGTGCGCATGCACCGCACCCGGTCGCGGTAGGACTCGACCTCGGTCACGTACGCCAGGCGCGGCCGGTCGCGGTAGGCGGGGATCTCCGGCGAATCGCAGAGCCAGTCCCGCCTTGGTTCGGCGGTGCGGTGGTAGGAGAACTTGATCATGCTGCGGGCGCGGTCGTTGGTCTTGGGGCCGGCCTTGTGCCAGATGCCGTAGCGGGTCATGGCCACGGTGCCGGCGGGAACGGTGAGCGAGACCTGGCCGCGGATGTCGCCGTAGTGGGCGATCGCCTCGCGGTCGACGGCGCGGCAGTGGGAGCCCGGCAGGACCATGGTCGGCCCGTCGTCGAGGGCGACGCTGTGAGGGTAGTAGTAGCACTGCAGCTCGAAGACATCGTAGCCGCTGCCCGAGAGGCCGTCGGAATGCCAGGTCTGGCCGAGGTGCGGATCCTTGAAGAAGTGGTGGTGGCCGCCCCGGGGCACGAGGAAGTCCTCCCCCAGAAGGGAGCGCGCCACTCCGGCCACCCGGGGATGGAGGAGCACCTGCCGGGTGAAGTCGTCCGAGGCGATGAAGGCGTCGCAGTTGCCGGGGGCGAGATCGTCGCAGCGGCGGTTGAAGCTCCCGTCGATGACGCCTTCGAGGACGACCACGCCGGAGGCGACGAAGTCCATGACGCCGTCGTCGTTCAGCGTCGGTTCAATCGAGGTCATCGTCTCTCCTGTACGGACTTTTCGAGAATGAACTCATAGCCGAGGTAGTCGTTGTCCTGACCCTCGTACGCGTAGAGCTTTGCCATGGGGAACTGCACCACGCGCCAGCCGTCGGCCACGGCGGCGAGGACCGATTCATAGGGCGGCTCGTCGACGGGCAGGGTCGGCGCCTGGGGCTGCGTGGGATCGTACAGGGCCCAGCTGGCCAGTTGCGAACGCATGTTGGTCGACTTGGAGTAGAGATAGAGGATCTGCTGCCGGGGTTCGGCGAGCAGCTCGTCGAGACGGTCCAGGTCCTCGGCGGTGATCGCCTCGGTGCGGAGCTTGTCCCGGCACCGGGCCAGCCATTCTCTTGCAGCTTCGTGCATGTCAGAAAGGAAACCGCCCGTGCTCGAGGCGGTCAACAGGAAGCGGGAGGCATGGAGAACGTCAGGATCGAACGAATCGAATGGGCCCGCCTCACCGGCGAACGGCCGCGGAAGGCCGGCTGCAACTCCCGCCTCGGCGAGCACGGACTCCGCGTCCGTCCCGCCATCGCCCGCCTGACCACGGCGGACGGCGCCAGCGGCTTCGGCGCTTCCTGGATCTCGCGCGAGGAAGCCGCGTCCATCGTCGGGGTTCGGCTCAGCGATGCCTTCACCGCCAGCGGCGTCGCCGAGGGGTTCGGAGCGCTGGAGTACCCCCTGTGGGATCTCGTGGGGCAACTGGCGCAGAGGCCGGTGTACGAGATGCTCTCCGGCGAGAAGGACGACTTCCGCGTTCCCTGCTACGACACGTCCCTCTACATCGATGACCTGCACCTCGAGGAGAGTGCAGCAGCGGCGGCGCTCATCGCTTCCGAGGCCCTGGAGGGGAAGGCCCGGGGGCACAAGGCCTTCAAGATCAAGGTGGGGCGCGGAGCCGTGCACATGCCCCTCGACTCGGGGACGCAGCGGGACATCGATGTCGTCCACGCCGTGCGCGATGCCGTCGGAGCGGAGGCCGCGATCCTGCTGGATGCGAACAACGGCTACAACCTCAACCTCACGAGGCGCGTGTTGGGCGCGACAGCGGATGCGAAGGTCTACTGGATGGAGGAGGCCTTCCACGAAGATGCCCGTCTCTACGGCCTGCTGAGAGAGTGGCTGAGCGCCGAAGGCCTGGAGACCCGCATCGCCGACGGCGAGGGCGATGCCTCGCCGAGCCTTCTCGGTTGGGCGAAAGAGGGTCTTGTCGACATCCTCCAGTACGACATCTTCCACCCCGGCTTCTCACGCTGGCTCGAACTCGGTCCCGAGCTGGATGCTTGCGGCGTCGGCACGGCGCCCCATCACTACGGCGGCCACTACGGGAACTACGTCTCGTGCCACTTGGCGGCAAAGGTGGAACGCTTCGAGTTCGTCGAGTGGGACCACGCCACAACCCCGGGCCTGGACGATTCCGGATACACCATCTCCGGCGGCCTCGTGAGTGTCCCGCCAAAGCCCGGATTCGGTCTCGCCCTGGAGGAAGAGCCCTTCCGCAGAGCACTCGCCGAGAACGGATTCGAGGTTCGCCCGTGACCGCCGCAGGCACGAGGCCCGCGCACAAGTCCCGCCGCATCTGGTTCTGCCAGACGGAGTACGTGGCCCGGCATCCCGAGTCCCTGCAGAGACTCAAGGACGCCGTCGGTCTGACGACGATCATGCCCGAGAGCCCGGTCTGCCATACCTCGGGCTTCAGCCTCTCGGAGGAGCTGGCCCGGCGGGGGCCCTTCGAGGACTGGCGCCGGCGACTCGATGCCTGGCCCCGCGGCGCCGACGGCGTGTACCCGCCCGTGGCGGGGATCGTCAGCGGCTTCGACGATACACCCCTGCTGCGCCTCATCGAGGCCTGCAAGACCGCGGGGATCGAGGTGTGGGGCCACATCGGCCTGTGGAGCTACGGCGGCGACGTCTATCCCGAGTTCGCCCTGCGCGACCTGGAGGGACGGCCGCTGGACCGCCGCTACCAGCAGTGGGGCATCGGCCTGTGCCCGAGCCGCAAGGAGGTCAACGAGTGGACGCGGGACTGTCTGGTGGAGGCGGTGCAGCGCTACGCCGTGGACGGCTTCGACGTCGACCACGCCCGCTACCCGGCCCCGGCCAACGTGCACAGCCTGACGGCCTGCGGCTGCCCCGCCTGCCAGGACGAAGCCGCCCGCCTGGGCTACGACTTCGCCGCCATGCGGGGCGGCGTCCTGGCCCTGCGCCGGCGCCTGGAGCGGTTGACCCCGGCCGACGTGCGGGCCCTGGCCTCGGGGCGTCCCGGCCTGCTGGATTCCCTCGGGATACTGGCCCAAGATGGATCCGTCCTCGACTGGGTGCGCTTTCGCGCCCACGTACTGGCCGAGCGCATGGCGGAGTTCCGCGCGGCGGTGCAGCAAGCCGGGGGACGAGACAAGCTCTTCGGCAGCGATGTCTTCCCGCCCTCCACGGCGCTTCTGGGCGGCCACTGGTACAACAAATGGGAAGAGGCGACGGATTTCCTCACCGGAGGCAGTTCCCACGGAGGTGTGGTAGGATGGGCGACGGGCGTCACCAACCTGGCGGGGGAGTGGACCGCGGCCCTGTGCCGGCACGGCCAGGGGCTGGCGGAGAGGCAGGTGTTGCCCCTGCTGTGGCGCAGGTTCGGCGTGGAGGACCTAGACCTGCCGGAGACCGCGGCAGCGGCGGCGGGAGGACCTCTGCCGATCGCCGCACTCTACGAGCGGGAAGTGGCCCGCCTGAAGGCGCAGACCAGCGGGGCGGTGCCGCTCTATCCGCCCGTGTCAGCGGGAGCGGCGCCTGAACTGGTGCGGGCGCTGGGAGCGGCGGTGGCCGGGCACGGGTGCGACGGGTGCCTGTTTACGGTGAACGCCGAAGACGCGGGGCAGGTGCGGGTGCTGGGTGAGGCTCTGGCTGGAGTGGGATGAACCTCAGTGACACAGTTCTGAAGGATTTCTCTCATTCACTAACTTTCGAAGACCTTCTGAAAAAGCTACATACATTGTGGGTCACCGGCGCCCGATGGCGGGCTACTCCGGCTGCAGGCGAGCCAGGAACCGCTCGAAGTCCCGGTCGAATCCGCCCCGGATTCGCGCCGCCCTGGCAGCCAGGTCCGCCACCCTCCTGGGGTCCAGGTCCGCCGTGTACGCGTGGCGGAAGAAGTGGCGGAACCGCCGCAACTCATCCAGGCCGGAAGCGGTCTCGGCGGACAGGAGCGCCGGGCGGATCCCCTGGATCTCCAGCTGCATGCGCCTGAGCAGATCCGCGTGATAGCTGCTGTCGTTGACGCGGTTCTCGAAGAACCGCGCCGTTTCCTCGAACAGCTGCTCGAAGGCGCCGTAGAGGTTGTGGAGTTGGTAGCCCATGCTGTCCACCCCTTCGGCGCTTCGGGCAAACGTCTCAAGGCGCGCCTGGATGCGCTCGCCGATGCGGGCGATGTCCCGGGACCGGGCCCGCAAGTCGGCTTCGAGGACCGCCATGGTTCCTTCAGCCATATACCTTGGCTCCGGACCGAATGAAGGATTCGGCGGAAGGATGCCGGTCGAGGTCGATCACGTCCACCTCTCTGCCAGTAGCCTCCTCGAGGGCCTTCATGATCTCGAGGACGATGGCCGAGGAGCCTCCCACGGCCACATCCACGTCCGACGATTCATCCCAGGAGTCAGGCGAACGCAACGACCCCACTATGTATGCGGCCTCGATTCCGAGCGGTTCCCGCAGGTCCAGCAGGGTACGGCGGACGCAGTCGAGCATCGCGGCCTGCTCCGCCGCCAACCGCTGCCGTCGCTCTCTCACGGCCTTGTCGAGGATGCTGGTATCGAACATTGCCCGGGTTGCCACAGAGTGATGTCGGGAGCCCGGGGGAGAATAACAAGCCTGGCGGAAATACGATCAAGGCGCCGGCCCACACGACGGGTGAGCGCCCCCCGGCCGAGTGGTCCGGCTGTCCGTTGGCGATCCAAATCGCCACCCCTTAGCTTGCCCCTCCCCATGGACAAGGCGCAGGCACAGAAACGCATCGAGCAACTCTCCACCGAGATCGAGGAGCACAACCACCGCTACCACGTGCTCGCCGATCCGGTGATTCCCGATGTCGAGTACGATCGCCTTCTCGAAGAGTTGGTGAGTCTGGAAGAGGACTGGCCGGACCTCGCCCAACCGGACTCCCCTACCCGCCGCGTCGGGGGCGAACCGACCTCCGACTTTCCCACGGTGGCTCACGCCACGCCGATGCTCAGCCTCGACAACAGCTACTCCCGGGAGGACGTGGTCGCCTTCGACGGGCGGGTGCGCGGGGCCCTCGACGAGGGCGAGGAGGTCGGGTACGTGGTGGAGCTGAAGATCGACGGTGTCGCCCTGAGCCTGATCTACGAGGACAGCCGGCTGCTGCGGGCGGTGACCCGCGGCGACGGCGTGCAGGGCGACGAGGTGACGAACAACGCCCGCACCATCGGCGCCGTGCCGCTGCGGTTGCGCGAGCCGGGTGTGAGCTGCGAGGTCCGCGGCGAGGTCTTCATGACGTCAAAGGACTTCGCCCACCTCAACCGGCGGCAGCAGGAAGCCGATCAGCCTCTCTTCGCCAACCCCCGCAACTCGACGGCGGGGACGCTGAAGCTCCAGGACCCGAAGGTCGTCGCCGGCCGGCGGCTGCGTTACTTCGCCTACTGGATCGACGTAGCGGGCCACCGCTGCGCCACCCACCAGGAGCGCCTCGACACCCTCCGGCGCCTCGGCTTTCCGGTCAACCCGGAGCATGAGATGTGCCCCGGCCTGGAGGAGGTCTTCGCCTTCTACGACCGCTGCGAAGCCTCCCGCGGCGAGCTGCCGTACGAAGTGGACGGCGTCGTGATCAAGGTGAACTCCCTCGATCAGCAGGAGCGCCTCGGCAGCACCAGCAAGAGCCCGCGCAGCGCCATGGCCTTCAAGTTCGCCGCCGAGCAGGTGCGCTCCCGGCTTCGCGAGATCCGCCTGCAGGTGGGCCGCACCGGGACGATCTCCCCGGTGGCTGTCCTCGATCCGGTGACGGTGGCGGGCTCCACGGTGCAGCGCGCCACTCTCCACAACGCCGACGAGATCGAGCGCAAGGACATCCGCGTCGGCGACCTGGTGGTGATCGAGAAGGGCGGCGACGTGATCCCCAAGGTGGTCCGCGTAGTGATGGAAGAGCGGCCGAAGGAGAGCCAACCCTTCCGGTTCCCCGAGGACTGCCCGGCCTGCGGGTCCCGCCTGGTCCGCCACGAGGAGGAGGTCTCCCCCCGCTGCGTCAACCCCGCCTGCAAGGGCCAACTGAAGCGGCGGCTCGAGCACTTCAGCGGGCGCAACGCCATGGACATCGAGGGGCTGGGCACCGCCGTGGTGGAACAGCTCGTCGAGAAGGAGATGGTGGCCGACGTGGGCGACCTCTACGGCCTCGACGTGGAGACTCTGGCCGACCTGGACCGGCTGGCCCAGAAGTCGGCGGAGAACCTGGTGAAGGCCCTGGACGAGAGCCGCGGGCGCCCCTTCGACCGCCTTCTCTTCGCCCTCGGGATCCTGCACGTGGGCAGCACCGTGGCCCGCACCCTGGCGGCCCGCTTCCCCTCGGTGGAACGGCTGCAGGAGGCCAAGGTGGAGGAGTTGGAGGAGGTCGAGGAGATCGGCCCGGTGATCGCGCGCTCGGTGCGGGAGTTCTTCGACCAGGAAGCCACCGGGACCCTGTTCGGCAAGCTGAGGAAGGCGAAGCTGCAGTTGGACGCCGAGCCCGCCGCGCAGGAGGAGTCGGCGGCGGACGGAGTATTCGCGGGGAAGACCGTGGTGATCACAGGGACGCTGGAAGGATTCACGCGGGACGAAGCGGGGGCTCGCGTCGAGAGCCAGGGCGGGCGCGTCGTCTCGAGCGTGAGCCGCAACACGGACCTGGTCATCGCCGGCGACAAGGCCGGCTCCAAGCTCGCCCGGGCGGTCGAGCTGGGGGTGGAGGTGCTCGATGAGGAGGACTTCCGGCGGCGGCTGGAGGAGGCGGGCAAACTCGACGTCTGAAGCCGGGATCGCCCCCCGGACCGCCTCAGGCCGCGAGCCCCGCGTCTGAGGGCGGAGGCTCAGAGCTCAGCGTCGCTCGGACCCCCGAAAACTCTCAGCGCCCTGATCCGCCGAAAGCACCAGCAGATTCCCGGCGAACCAGGCAGCCCACACTAGGACGGCCGCCAGGTGCAGACGGAACGGATCTCGCGCCCGGCGGGTCCCCTCAGGGCCCGTCCGCCGCCAGCTGCGCCACCAGGTCGAAGGTGACGTCCACGGCGAAGCCCACGTTCGCCACCGAGACGCGCTCGTCGTGGCCGTGGCACAACTCGAAGAAGTCGCAGCCGGGCTCGTGGCGCATGGGCACGAAGCCGTATACGGTGATGTCGAGGTCGGTGAGGAAGCGGGCGTCGGTGCCGCCGGTCTGCATGTACGGCGCCAGCACGGCCCCGGGCTCGTGGCGCGCCAGGGCCGCCTCCATGGCCGCGAGCAGCGGCGACCCGTGGTCGAAGGCCACACCCGGCCGGAACCTCTCCATCTCCAGGTCCACCCCCTCCCCCACCAGGGCCCGCACCTCGGCGGTGAACTCCTCCTCCGTCACCCCCGGCAGGGGCCGCCCGCTGAGACGCACGGCCGCCTCCGAAGGGATGACGTTGCGCTTCATCCCGGCCTCAAGCAGGGTCGGGGCGCAGGTGTTGCGCAGCATGGCGTCGAACATGCCGCGAACGGGCGGCTCCACGGGCAGCGCCTCCAGGGCCTGCTCGGCACGCGCCGGGTCGAGCAGATCGAGCAACAGCCGGCCGACCTCGGGCCGCGCGGCCCTTGCAGCCGCCTCGAAGAAGGCGGCCACCGCCGGCGTGACCCGGTGCGGCAGCTTGCCGCCGAGCCGCATCTGCGCGGCGCCGAGGTGCACGATGGGGTTGTCGTCGTGGGGCACGGAGCTGTGGCCCGGCCGCCCGCGGGCGATGAGGTCGACGTCGGCGCCGCCCTTCTCGGCCACCTGGCAGGTGTAGATCGGCTGGCCGTCGACGAGGACGGCGAAGCCGCCGGCCTCGTTGATTCCGTACTCGGCGTCCAGCCACTCCGGGCGGTTGCCGGCGATCCAGCCCATCCCGTTCACGCCCCCGCGCTCCTCGTCGGCGGCGGCGATCACCACCAAGTCGCGCTTCAGGGGCAGCTTCTTGCGGTGGCACATGAGCAGCGCCTGCAGGTGCACGGCGGCGGTCAGCTTGGAGTCGATGGCGCCGCGGCCGTAGAGCACGCCGCCGGCGATCTCTCCGGCGAAGGGCGGGTGGCTCCAGCGCTCCGGCTCGACGGGCACCACGTCGAGGTGGGACATCATCAGCAGGGGGCGCTCGGACCCGTCCCCGCGCAGGCGCACGGCGAGGCTGGCGCGCTGCTCGCCGGCCTCCAGGACCTCGGGCTCGAGCCCCTCGGCGGCCAGCTCCGCGGCCAGGTGGCGCACCAGGGGCAACTCGTCCCCGGGCGGGTTGGTGGTGTCGAAGCGCAGCATCTCCTGCAGGCGGGCGACGGCCTCGGCGCCGGGCGTGAGGGCGGTCATCGCAGACTCCCGAAGCGCCAGTCCTCGAGGGGGACCATGGCGGCGGGGTCGAAGGCGCCTCCGACTCCCAGGCCGGGGCACTGCAGGCTGCGCACGTCGACGGCGCCTCCGTGGACGTGCAGGAAGCCGCTCTCGCCCGAGCGCCGGTAGAGGCCCTCGTGCTCGCGCAGCACCCGCTGCCGCTCCGGCGGCGACAGGTGGTCGAGGCCGCGCACGTAGTGGTGGCCGTTGCGCTCGGCGTGGTCGAGCCCCAGGGCGGCCACGTGGGCCAGGTCCTGGTGCAGGGGGACGACGGGCAGGTTCATCAGGTCCTCGGCGGTGATGAGGAAGGGGACGCCCCGCTCGCGGCTCAGGCGGCGGGTGAGGGCGGCGTTGGCCAGGGCCTTGAACAGCCCCTTGCAGTTCTTGGTGCTCACGCCGCGGTAGCCCAGCTCCACGGCGCGCTGGAAGGAGTCGAGATCTCCGTCGCTCTCGTCGATGATCATCGGCTTGCGCGCCGACACGGCGGTGATGCCGGCCGCCTGCTGTCCGTCGAGGGAGACGCTCCGCTCCAGGGGTTGCTCGACATAGGCGATCGACTCGTGGAAGGCGGGCAGATCCTGCGCGAGGCGCGCCAGCAGCTCGGTGAAGCCGTCGAGCTCCGTGTACTGCTCGTTGCCGTCGAGGGAGACGGCGTAGCGGCCGGCGCCGGGGATCTCGTCGAGGAGGCGGGCGATGGAGGTGAGCCGCTCGAGGTCGGCCTCGTGGTCGCCGCCGACCTTGACCTTGAGCCAGCGGAGCCCCTGGACCGCCAGGTAGGCCTCCAGGGACTGGGGGAGTCCGTCGTCGAGGACCTCCCCTTCGGGCACGTCGGCGTCCCCGATCGGGTCGGTCAGCCCCACGGTGTGGCGCACGGCGATGCTCGCGGAGGGGCGAGGCGCCACGGCCGCTGACGGCGGCAAACCGGCCAGCGCGGGCAGGATCGCCCCGAGGTCGAGGCCGAGGGGATTGGCGGGATCGGTGAGCAGTTGGTGCCAGGTCCGGCCCGCGGCCCGTCCCACGGCGTCGATGAGGGCGCGCTCCATGAGGGTGCTGCCGTGGGAGGCGGTGAGGTGGTCGAGGCCGCGCCGGTCGCCGGCCCGCAGGGTCTCGGCATGGCCGTCGCGCCAGATGTCGAAGACCGGGCGCGGCTCCCGCGAGGCCCCGGCAAAGGCCCGCGCCGCCTGGCGGGCGGCGAAGAGCAGGTCCTCCACGTTCTCCTCGTAGCTCTTGGCGGGATCCTTGTCGAACCACTTCGGCGGCAGGATGTCGGCCGAAAGGCCCTCGGCCCTGGAGCCGCCGGCCAGCTCCACCTCGGCCCTCACGTGCAGGATCGGCACGCTCGTCAGGGTGGCCACGCCGTAGCGGAAGGGCATGCGCGTGCGCACGTTGCGCATGGTGAAGCCGACCTCGCGCAGAGAGACCCGCTCAGGCATGGGCCAGGGCCTCTCCGGCGGCTTCCGGCTGCCAGTCGGACAGGGCCGTCCACTTCGACGGGTCCACGGGGAAGCCGATCCCCAGTCCCGGCGCCCGGTTCAGGCTGGCCGCGTCCAGACACCCGCCGCGCACCGCCAGGGACGTACGGTCCTCCGCCAGGACCTCGTAGAGCCCGACGCGGCTCCGCTTGCAGGCCCCTCTCTCCGCCGGGGAGGCGCGGTCCTCTGCCAGCTCCTCGTAGAGCCCGACGCGGCTCCGCTTGCGGGCCCCGCTCTCTGCCGGGGAGGCGCGGTCCTCCGCCAGCTCCTCGTAGAGCCCGCCGTGGATCTGCCGGCAGGCCCCTCTCTCCGCCGGGGACAGGTGCCCGAGGCCCGGCTCGTGCCAGGCTCCCCTGCACTCCACGGGATCGACGCCGAGGGCCGCCATCTGGGCCAGGTGCTGGTGCAGGCCGGCCACGGGGAGGCTGAGCAGCTCCGCCCCCGTCAGGCGGAAAGGCAGGCCAGACCCGGGGGCGCCGTTCCAGAGCCGGCACAGGGCCTGATTGGCCAGCGCCTTCGTCAGGCCGTTGCCGATGCGGGCCGAGGTGCCCGCGTATCCCAGGCCGGCGGCGCGCTTGAAGGCGCCGAGGGTCTCGTCGGACTCGTCGATGAAGACCGGCTTGCGCGCGCCCAGCGCCGCCACCTCCCGGCCCAAGGCCGCGCCCAGGGCCTCGGCCCTGGGGAAGGGCTGCTCCACCCAGGCGATGGCGGAGTACAGCCGGCGCCCCGCCTCCGGCCCGGACTCGAGCCGGTCGAGCAGGCCGTGCAGGTGCGCCGGGTCGTCGAAGGCCTCGCCGCCGTCGAGCACGACGGACAGCCCCTCCACCCCGGAGAGAACCTCGGCGATGCGCTCGAGGCGGTCCCCGTCGGATTCGGCGCGGCCCTCCAGCTCGATGCGGAAGTGGCGCAGCCCCTGCCGGCGGACGCTGGCCTCCAGCGGCTCCGGCGTGTCACCGCCGGGACCGGCCCCTTGGGGCAGGTCCGCCTCCCCCAGAATGTCGCCGGGGCCCACGGTGTGGCGCACCTGGAGCCGGACGGCCGGACGCGGGGGCAGGACATCCGCCGGCGCCGCTCCGGCCAGCTCGGGGTGGACGTCGCCGAGGTCGATCCCGCCGAGGTTGCGGCGCAGGACCTCGTGATACGGCAGGTCCAGGGCCCGGCCGAGTCCGTCGAAGAGGGCGCGCTCCAGGAGGGCGGCGCCGTGGCCGGCGGCCAGGGGACTCATGCCGCGGTCCCCGCCCAGGGCGACGGAGGCCTCGTACGCGTCGCGCCAGATGCGGTACACCGGGCGCGGCACCCGCGCCGAGGCCACGGCCACGTCGACGGCGGTGCGCGCCCCGGCGGCCAGGGCGCGGGCCCCGGTCGGCAGCAGGGGGTCGAACCAGGCCGGCGCCAGCACGTCGGCGGCCACCCCCCGGGCGCGGCGGCCGTCGGCGGTGCTCAGCTCCAGGGTGAGGTGGATCTCGTCCAGCCTCTCCCGGTCGGCCCCGCCGAGGCGTGCGGGAAAGCGGACGGGCCGGCTGGGCACGGAGAGCACGGCCTCGTGAAGGCTGACCGGAACCATGGGCCTACACCGCCAGACTGCCGGCGGCAGCGGCCGGCGGCGGCAGCACCCGCTCGATCTCGTCGACGCGGTATCCGAAGCCGGCCCCCCGGAGCGAGCCCAGGTCGAGGGCGCCCTCCCTCCGCGAGTACAGCCCCGGATGGACCTCCGCCTCGGCGGCCGAGGCCTGCGGGTAGAACTGCATGCTGTTGGTCTCCACCCCCATGATGGTATCGGCGTGGGCGGCCAGCAGCACGTGCGGGACCTGGGCCAGCATCGGGTTGGTCAGGTCCTGCACCATCACCCCCATGCCGTGGGCCCGCGCCCAGCACAGGCTCAGGAGGGCCTCGGTCTGGGTCTTGCACGTCTTCAGGGCGACGCCGTTCCAGCCCAGACTCCGCCCGAGGCGCACCAGCTTCCAGTCGTGGGCGCTCTCGTCCATGAACAGGGGCTTGCGGGCCGAGACGGCGTGCACGTCGATGCGGTGGGCCTCCAGGTCGTAGGGGAAGGGCTGCTCCACGTAGAGCACCATCCCGTAGAGCCGCGGGTGCTCGTCCCGCAGGCGGTCGAGGATGTCGTTGACGTAGGCCGGCTCGGTGACCGTGCAGTTGAAGTCGGCCGACAGCCAGTCGACACCGTGGTCGACGCCGATCTCGCCGACGCGGACGAGGCGCTCGTAGTCCCAGGCCTCGTCGGTGCCGCGCAGCTTCACCTTCAGGCACTTCAGCCCGTCGCGGCGGATCCAGTCGGCCAGCAGCACGGGGTGTCCGTCCTCGGGCTCGTCCCCGGTCAACTCGTCCGGAGTCAGCGGGTCGAGGCCGCCGACGAGGTGCCAGGCGGGAAGACGCCGGAGCGGCTCGGCGGCGAGGAAGTCCCGCGGGTAGCGGCCGGAGAAGTCGACGCCCGCCTCGGCCTCGAGGAAGTGGGCGAGGTCGGCGTTGAGGTGCGCGGCGTCGTAGGTCTCGTACACCGGCCGTCCGCAGAGCTGGCCGAAGGCGTCGTGAAGGGCGAGGTCGAAGGGAGAGCTGCACACCCGCGCCGCCAGCAGCGGTACCGGGAGGCGGCCCCGGCGGAACTCCTCCAGGAGCGCCGGCAGCTCAAGCTGGAAGGCGTGCCCCACCTCCAGGGCGTGGCCGCTGGCCTCGAAGTCGCTCCAGGCGCAGACCTGCTCGACGGTGAAGGCGATCAGGGCCTGGTGGCGCTCCTCGTAGGACAGCTCCGAGGGCCAGACCCACTGCACGCTCAGTGGGGTCTCCCCCCACCCCTCGGCGCGGCGGCCGTCGGCGGCGGCCACCTCCAGGCGGACGCGGGCCACGGTGACGCTGGTGGTGGTCTCCGGTCCGAACTTCAGCGGCACCCGGGTCTCCACCGGCAGCAGGTGGAGGGCCGCGCCGGTGACCCGGACGTCGGTCGGCCGCGGCGTCACCCGTCCGGTCCGGCCCCGGCCAGGATCTCCCTGGCCTGTTGCAGCTGGCGCTCCACGGCGGCCGGGCCGGTGCCGCCGTCGATGTTGCGCCGGTCCAGGCTCGCCCGCAGATCCAGCCGCCCCAGGGCGTGCTCGTCGAAGGCGGCGTGGTGGGCCCGCAGGTCGGCCAGGGCCAGGTCGGTGAGCGCCCGCCCCTCGGAGGCGGCTTCGCGGACGACGGCCCCCACCACCCGGTGCGCCTCGCGGAAGGGCACCCCCGCCTCCACGAGGAAGTCGGCCAGCTCCGTGGCCAGGGCGCCGGCGTCCACCGCCGCGGCCATGCGCCCGGGCTTGATCTCCATCGTCTCCCAGGCCGAGGCGAAGACCTCGAGACAGTCGGAGGCGGTGTCGAAGGCGTCGAAGACGGGCTCCTTGTCCTCCTGCAGGTCCTTGCCGTAGGTCAGACCGAGGCCCTTCATCGCCGTCAGCAGGGCGACCAGATCGCCGTACACGCGCCCCGTCTTGCCGCGCACCAGCTCCAGGGAGTCGGGGTTCTTCTTCTGCGGCATCATGCTCGAGCCGGTAGCCCAGGCGTCGTCGAGCTCGACGAAGCCGAACTCGGCCGAGGAGAACAGGACCAGGTCCTCGCAGTAGCGGCTCAGGTGCATCATCAGGATCGAGAGCGCCGCCAGGGCCTCGAGGAGGAAGTCGCGGTCGGAGACCGCGTCCAAGCTGTTGGGGGTCACCCCCGAGAACCCCAGCTCCCGCGCCATGAACTCCCGGTCGAGGGCGAAGGCGGAACCCGCCAGGGCGCCGGAGCCGAGGGGCATGCGATCGCTGCGGCCCAAGGCGTCCCGCAGCCGCCCCAGGTCCCGCTCCAGGGCCCAGAACAGGGACAGGGCGTAGTGGGCGAACACGATCGGCTGCGCCTGCTGCAGGTGCGTGTACCCCGGCAGCACCGTCTGGCGGTGGTCCTCGGCGCCGGCCACCAGGACCGCCTGCAGCCGGCGGATGCGCCCGCCCACGGCCTCCGTGGCGGCGCGCAGGTAGAGGCGCTCGTCGAGGCTGACCTGGTCGTTGCGGCTGCGGCCGGCGTGCAGCTTGCCGCCGAGAGGCCCGAGGATCCCGGTGAGCCGGGCCTCGACGGCCATGTGCACGTCCTCCACGCCGGGGTCCCACTCGTGGCCGGGGGCGGACAGCTCCCGCAGGACCTGGTCGAGGCCCTCGAGGAGGCGGGCGCACTCCAAGGCCGTGAGCAGGCCGGCCCGCTCCAGGGCGCGGGCGTAGACCTTGCTGCCGGCGACGTCGACCTCCAGCAGGCGGCGGTCGAAGCCGATGGAGGCGTTGAAGCGCTCCATCAGCTCGGCCGTGGCCCCGGAGAACCGGCCGCCCCATGCCTTGTCGGAACCGGACATGATCGGCGCGGCGGGACTAGCTCTGCCGGAGGATCTCGTCGAAGACGTCGATGACCTCGTCGATGCGGTCCTCGTCGACGATCAGCGGCGGCAGGAAGCGCACCATGTCGGGGCCGCAGGGCGCCGCGAGGATCTCGCGCTCCCGGAAGTCGGCCAGGTAGTCGGCGGCCGGCCGGTCGGTGACCACCGCCCCCTGGATGAGCCCCCGGCCGCGGAGCTCGGAGATCCGCTCGGGCCAGCGCTGCTGCAGCTTCTCCAGCCCCGTCCGCAGACGCTGGCCGTTGCGGGCCACGCCTTCGAGGAACCCGTCGGCCGTGATCTTGTCGAGCACCGCCAGGGCCACGTTGGCCACCACCGGGTTGGCCCCGAAGGTGGCGGCGTGGTCCCCCGCCTGCAGGGCGTCGGCGACCTTCTGGGTCATCAGGGCGGCGCCGATGGGCAGCCCGCCGCCGAGGGCCTTGGCCAGGGTCATCACGTCGGGCTCCACCCCGTACTGCTGGTAGGCCCACAGCGTGCCCGTCCGCCCCATGCCGACCTGGATCTCGTCGAAGGCGAGCAGCAGGCCGCGGTCGTCGCACAGCTTGCGCAGCCCCTGGAGGAAGTCATCGGTGGCCACGTGGACCCCGCCCTCGCCCTGGATCGGCTCCACGAGGACGGCGCAGGTCTGGTCGTCGACGAGGGCCTCCACCGATGCCAGGTCGTTGAAGTCGGCGAAGTCGACGCCGGGAAGGAGCGGGCCGAAGCCCTCGTGGTAGCGCGGCTGTCCCGTGGTGGAGAGGGAGCCGAGGGTGCGCCCGTGGAAGGAGTTGCGGAAGGCGATCAGCTTGTGGCGCCCGCCGGAGGTGTGGCCCCACTTGCGGCAGAACTTCAGCGCCGCCTCCCAGGCCTCGGTGCCGCTGTTGCAGAAGAACACGCGGTCGGCGAAGGAGCTCTCCACCAGGCTCTTGGCCAGGCGGGTGGAGGGCACCGTGTGGTAGAGGTTGGAGACGTGCATGAGCTGCGCCGACTGCTGCTCGATCGCCTTGAGGACGTCGTAGTCGCCGTAGCCGAGGGCGTTGACCGCCAGGCCGCTGACGAAGTCGAGGTAGCGGTTGCCGTCGAGGTCGAAGAGGTAGACGCCGTTGCCGCGCTCCAGGACGAAGTCGGGCCGGCCGTAGGTCTGCAGGATGTACTTGTGCTCCTGCTCGATGAGGTTCTCGGTCTTTATCGTCATGTCGTTCCCCTCTTTCCGCTAGCGAAGGATCTGCGAGCCCACGCCCTCGTCGGTGAAGAACTCGAGGAGCAGGGAGTGGGGGATGCGTCCGTCCACGATATGGGTCTTGCGCACACCGGCTCGAACCGAGCGCACGCCGGCGCGCACCTTGGGGATCATCCCCCCTTGCAGCACGCCGCTGTCGATCAGGCCCTGCACCTCGTCGACGCGCACCGTGGAGATCAGGGTCGACTCGTCGGCGGGATTCTCGAGGATCCCGGTGACGTCGGTGAGGAAGACGAGCTTCTCCGCCCGCAGGGCCGCGGCGATCTCTCCCGCCGCGGTGTCGGCGTTGACGTTGTAGGCCTCGCCGTCCTCCCCCCGGCCGATGGGGGCCACCACGGGGATCGTCTCGCCGTCGATCAGCTCCCGCAGCGGCGCCGCGTCGACGCGGACCACGTCGCCCACGAAACCCAGGTCCACGGGGCCTTCCCGCGTCTGCGCCACATGGGGGCGTACCTGGAGCACGCCGGCCTCGCGGGCCGAGAGGCCGCGCACGCGCCCCCCGAGGGACTCGATCTCTCCCACCAGGCCGTTGTTGACCTCCCCCGCCAGGACCTCCTCCACCACCTGCATCGTCTCCCGGTCGGTGATGCGCAGGCCGTTGACCCGCCGGGTCTCCACGTTGCGCTCGCGCAGGCGCCGGTCGATGGCCGGGCCCCCGCCGTGGACGACGACCGGGTTGATGCCCACGTGCTCCATGAAGACGAGGTCCCGCAGGACGGTGTCGGCGCCGCCCTCCGAGGCCAGGGTGCTGCCGCCGTACTTGACGACCACCGTCTTGCCGCGGAAGGCCTGGATGTACGGCAGCGCCTCGGCCAGGACCGACGCCTTGTCGATGTAGCTCTGAAGCTCCATCGGCGGACCTACCCGTCCTCCTCCCGGCCGCCGATGGCGGTGACCCGCCGCACCACGGCGCGCGCCTCGGAGGCGCTGCGGGACAGGACGAAGATCGTGTTCTCGCCGGCCAGGGTTGCCATCACCTCGGTCCACTCCAGTCGATCGACGGCCTCGCACACGGCCTGGGCATGGCCCGAGAGCGTTCGGATGACCGTCATGTTGCCGGCGCGGTCGACGCCGGTCACGTAGTCGCGCAGCTCGCGCTCGAAGACGCCGCGGTCGTTGTAGGCTCCCCGGATCTCCGGCAGGGAATAGCGGAAACCGCCGCCGGCGCGGGGCACGCGCACGACGCCGAGCTCGCGCAGGTCCTTGGAAAGGGTGGACTGGCTGACCTCGATGCCCCGGCGCGCCAGCGCCTCCGCCAGGCGCTCGTGGGTGTCGATGCGTTCGGCCTGCAGCAACTCCCGGATCGTTGCCTGGCGTGCCCTTCGGGTATTCACGGCCTGAATAACTATTCTCTTTTTTGGAATAAGTATTCAATATAGGCCGCTTCCGCGGACTGTCAATCGCCGGAGGAGCGGCGCCTCCGGCCCGCTGCCTCCCGCGGGGAGAGCAGTTCCGACAGCCGCTGCTTCAGCTCCGGCCCGTCGAGGCCGCGCACGAGCCCGCCGCCGACGGTGATCGAGATCGCCCGGGTCTCCTCGGAGATCACGATCGTCACCGCGTCGGTCTCCTGGGAAAGGCCGAGGGCGGCGCGGTGGCGCGTTCCCAGACGCTGGTCCTCCACCTCCTCCGCCAGGGGCAGGGTGCAGCGGGCGGCGAGGAGGGACTCCCCCTGGATGACCACCGCCTGATCGTGGAGGGGCGAACGCGGCGTGAAGATGGCGGTGAGCAGATCGGCGGAGACCTGGGCGTTGATCGGCACCCCCGAATCGACGACGGCCCCCAGGCCCGCCTCGCGGCCGAGGACGATCAGGGCGCCGTAGCCGCGCTCCGCCAGCTGCACCGAGCCGTTGACGACCTGGTCGATCACGCGCGACGGCTCGGTCTTGTAGAACCAACTGAGGAGGGGGCTCTGGCCGATGGCCAGCAGGAGCCGGCGCAGCTCGGGCTGAAAGAGGATGACGAGCAGGATCAGGAGGATCGACTGCACCTGCTCCAGCATCCACGCCAGGGCCATCATCTCATGCTCCTGCCATCGCGCCGCCAGGGCCACGGAGACGAGCAGGAAGAGGCCGACGAGCATGTGGGCCCCGCGGTTGCCGCGGACCAGGGTGAGCAGCCGGTAGATGATCAGGGTGACGATCAGGAAGTCGAGGACCGACACCACCGTCACCGGGATGAACCCGAAGAGCTTGAAGAGGACGAGGCTGTCGCTCTGGATCACGGAGCCGCCTCCAGAAAGCGCACGGCGCGGACCGTCTCCTTCACGTCGTGAACGCGCAGGGCCCGGGCCCCGTGAATGACGGCGAGGACCCCCGCCGCCAGGCTGGCTTCGAGGGCGTCGCCGGGTGTGAGGCCCATCGGCTTCCAGAGGAAGGACTTGCGCGATGCGCCCACGACCACGGGGCAGCCCCTCACCGAGAACGACCCCGCCCGGCGCAGGAGCTCGTGGTTGCCGGCGAAGGACTTGCCGAAGCCGATCCCCGGGTCCACAGCGACGCGCTCCGCCGGGATCCCGTGGCGGGCGGCGTGATCGACCCGGCCCTCGAGGTAGCCTGCGACCTCACCGGTCAGGTCGTCGTAATGGGTGTTCCGCTGCATGGTGGCGGGGGTCCCGCGACGATGCATGAGGATCACGGGAGCGCCGGCCTCGGCCGCCGCCGGGGCCATCTCCTCGTCGTGGGCGAGAGCGCTGATGTCGTTGACGATGTCGGCACCGGCGGCCAGCGCCTGGCGGGCGACCTCGGCCTTGACCGTGTCGACGGAGAGGGGGATGTCGCTGTGCCGCCGGATCGCCTCGATGACGGGCACGATTCGCCGCTCCTCCTCCGCCGCGGGCACCTCGGCCGCCGGGCCGTAGAGCGGCGGCCGGGTGGACTCGCCGCCCACGTCGACGATGTCGGCGCCCGCCTCGGCCTGGGACAGGGCCCGCTCCACGGCCGCGGAGGGCTCGGAGTAGCGGCCGCCGTCGTAGAACGAGTCCGGAGTCACGTTGAGGACCCCCATGACCTGCACCCGCTGGCCGAAGTCGATCCGGCGGCCCCCTGCCAGCTCCCAGATCACCCCTGCGAGGGGCCGCCGAGGGGCGCCGAGGAGGCGGCGCCCGGGCCGGCCTCCGCCTCGCCGCCGGAGCCCTCCTCGGGGGGCGCTTCCGCCGCCCCGTTGCCGGAGGCGGCCTCGTCCTTTGGAGCGGCCTGGGGCACCGCCTGGCGCTTCAGCGTCTGGCCGTCCAGGATGAGGTCGATCTCGGCGTCGTCGAGGACCTCGTACTCCAGGAGCGCCGCCGCCAGGTCGTCGAGGTGCCCGCGGTTCTCCGTGAGCAGCGCCGTGGCCCGTCTCTCGGCGTCGAGGACCAGCTCCCTGATCTCGCGGTCGATGGTCTGGGCCGTCTGCTCCGAGAAGTTGCGGGTCCGGGCGAACTCCTTGCCGAGGAAGACCTCCTCCTCCTCCCCGCCCAGGGACAGGGGCCCCAGGTCCTTGTTCATGCCCCAGTCGCAGATCATGCTGCGGGCCAGGGCCGTGACCTGCTTGTAGTCGGCCTGGGCGCCGGTGGAACGTTCGCCGAAGACCAGGGACTCGGCGCAGCAGCCGCCGAGGCCGGTGACGAGGTGGGCGCGAAGACGGGACTCGGTCACCGAGTGCCGCTCCTCGGCCAGGAAGGAGACCATGCCCATCGTCTGCCCCCGAGGCACGATGACGGCCTTGTTGATCGGCGGGGCTCCCGGGGTGAGCTTGGCGGCCAGAGCGTGGCCGGCCTCGTGCACGGCGGCCAGCTTCTTGTCCTCCTCGGTCATGATCATGCTCTTGCGCTCGGCGCCGAGCATGACCTTGTCCTTGGCGTCCTCCATGTCCACCATCACCACCTGCTCGCGGTCACGCCTCGAAGCCAGCAGGGCGGCCTCGTTCACCAGGCTCTCGAGATCGGCGCCCGACAGACCGGGCGTGCCCTTGGCCAGGCGCTCCATGTCGACGTCCTCGCTCAGGGGGACGTTGCGCGAGTGGACCTCGAGGATACCCTTGCGGCCGCGCACGTCGGGCAGGCTGACGACCACCCGGCGGTCGAAGCGTCCGGGCCGCAGCAGGGCGGGATCGAGCACGTCGGGGCGGTTGGTGGCGGCGATGAGGATCACGCCGTCGTTGGACTCGAAGCCGTCCATCTCGACGAGAAGCTGGTTGAGGGTCTGCTCGCGCTCGTCGTGGCCGCCCCCGATGCCGGCTCCCCGGTGGCGGCCGACGGCGTCGATCTCGTCGATGAAGATGATGCACGGGGCGCTCGCCTTGCCCTGCTCGAAGAGGTCGCGCACCCGGGAGGCGCCCACGCCGACGAACATCTCGACGAAGTCGGAGCCGCTGATCGAGAAGAAGGGGACCCCGGCCTCGCCGGCCACCGCTCGGGCGAGATGGGTCTTGCCGGTGCCCGGGGGCCCTACCAGAAGCACCCCCTTCGGCGTGCGGCCGCCCAGGCGCTGGAACTTCTTGGGGTCCTTGAGGAACTCGATGATCTCGTTGAGCTCTTCCTTGGCCTCGTCGGCCCCGGCGACCTCGCGGAAGGTGGTCTTGCGCTTGTCCTCCATCAGCAGGCGGGCACGGCTCTTGCCGAAGGAGAACAGGCCGCGCGGGCCTCCCTGCATCTGCCGCAGCATGAAGATCCAGAAGCCGATGAACAGCAGCCACGGCAGGAAGGAGATGAGCACCGAGTACCACTGGAAGGGCTTCTCCTCGAAGGTGAAGTCGACGCCGGCCTCCTCCCACTCGCGCTTTGTCTCGGAGTCGATGGGACCGAGCTTGACCACGAACCGACCGCCGTCGGTGAGAATCCCCCGGAACTCCTCGTCGCCGATGATCCTGGCGCTGATGATCTGCCGGTCCTTGAGGTACTCGCGGTACTGGACGTAGGAGACCTCGCGGCTGTCCGTCGGCATGCTGCCGAAGAACTTGGCGGCGATGATGAGGACGAGGATCAGGAAGATCCAGAAGGCCCGGCTCCGCGACGGCCAGCGCCAGGGCACCTGGGGGCGTTCCTCCCCGGGGCCGCCGCCCTGGTCGCGGCCTTCGCCCTGTCGACCTTCGCGCTCTGACATCGGGGCTCCTAGGACTCGAACTCGAGGTAGAGGATTCGCCGACTGCCCGCCGCGACGCGATGGCGGTGGCTCCGGGCGAGGCCGGCGACCCAGAGGATCTCCTCTTCGGCGTCCGGGGTGGGCGGCCTGCGGGTCAGCAGCAGGGCCTCTGGCCGGAGGATCCTCGGCCACTTGGCGTCGATGAAGCAGTCGCTGAGCTTCTTGTGACGCCCCTTCATGCCCAAGGGTTGCAGGCGATCGCCGGGCCGCGGACTGCGCAACGACAATTCCCCCTCCGCCGCCCCGGCGTCGAAGGCAGCGCGCCAGCCGTCCAGGGACGGGCGAACCTCGTCGAACCGCGCCGGATCGAGGAACCGCGCCTCCAGGGTGACCCTGCGCTCCGGAACCTGGGTGCGCCCCGGGAGCTCGACTCTGGCGTGGACACGGCAGGCCGGGCCGCGACGGAGGATCAGGCTGGCGCCGGTGCCCTGCACCCACAGACCGCCGGCGACCGACCGCAGGCCGGAGCCCCTGGCCGCCGCCTCGGAGGCCGCTTCCACGGCTGCCCGGGAGACCGGGGCGTGTTGCGCAAGCTCTTGAATATACTGACGTAACACACGCCGCCGGACGGCCCTATGATAGCCGAGGAGCCGTCCGGCATCAAGTGTGACCCCCTCCGGGTCCCGGCGCACCAGGGCCTGCCTCGCCGCCTTGCGGGCGACGCCGTCGAGATAGTCGTCCTCGTCGCGCAGCAGCGAGGCGGTACGCGACAGGACATCGACCACGGCGGGGTTGTGGCGCCGTCGCAGGCTCGGCAGCAACTCGTGGCGCACCCGGTTCCGGGGCACCGCCAGGTCGCGGTTGCCGGGATCCTCGCGGAACTCGATGTCCTCCCGGCAGGCGTGATCGCGGATCTGTGCGCGGCTGGCAGACAGCAGTGGACGGAGGACACCGGGGGCGCGCACCGGGGACATGGCCCCGAGCCCGGTGGAACCCGCCCCGCGGAGCAGCCGCAGGAGGAGGGTCTCGGCCTGATCGTCGGCGTGATGGGCGACGGCCACCCACCGGCACCCGGACTGCCGCCGGACCCGCTCGAACAGGGCGTACCGGGCCTCCCGGCCCTCCTCCTCCAGGGACCTCCCGGACCGCCGAGCCTCTCCGGCGACGTCGACGGCCTCGACCGTGACCGGCAGCCCGAGCCCCTCGGCGGCGGCGGCCACGAAGCGGGCATCCTCGGCGGATTCCGCGCGCAACCGGTGATCCAGATGGGCGACGTGCAGCTGCAGCCGGCGCGATGCGCGGGTCCGGTGCAGGAGATCCAGCAGGACCATGGAGTCGAGGCCGCCGGAGACGGCGGCGACGATACCGTCTCCATGGGCAACCCCGGCCTCCCCCAATGCATGGTCGAGGACGGCCTCGAGGTCCTTCTGCGGTCCGCTGGCTGGGCTCATGTCAGATCCGGGTGGGCGGCGGCCACGCCCCCCTGGGGAATCGCCCCGGCCTAGATCATTCGGAAACCGTGATCCCGAGCGGCTCGGTCCACTCGCTGACACGGTCGTCGATGTCGACCGCCCGCACACGGTAATAGTAGGTCTGACCGCGCCTCACGGTGTTGTCTTCCCGGGTGGTGCTGAACTCGTGAGGCAGGATCTCGGTGTAGTCGCCGTCCCAGGTGCTGTTGGCCACCGTCGTCCGCTGTACCTCGTAGTGCAGGATGGCGCCCTTCGACGCCGTCCAGGTGATCGTCACCACGGGTCGGTCGTTGGGATTGGACGGGGTGGCCGCGACGAGCCGCACGTGGGTGGGCATCTCGACGCCGCCCGTGGTCGCCTCGGCGGTCTCCGACCTCGGGCCGACATTGCCCTCGGCATCGAAGGCCTGCACCTGGTAGTAGTAGGTGGTCTGCTGCGACAGGGCGGTGTCGACGAAGGTGCTCGTCACGCTCGAGTCGAGCGTCGCGAACTCGCCGCCCTCCTCGTCGGCGCGGTAGATGACATAGCCACTCACGCCGGTGAGCCTGCTCCCGTCCTCGTCGCGCCTCGGGGGCCGCCACGACAGCTCGAGCTGGTCGGGATGCTCCGGCACCGGCCGCCCCGTGACCCGGGAGGGCGCCTCCGGCGCCTGGACATCCAGCAGGACGGTGGCGCCGCTGAAGGCGGAGGGCGCGCTCTCTCCGGAGGGGGTCACCACGGTGACACGGTAGTAGAGGACCTGTCCGCTCGTCAGGTTGGAGTCGATGTAGCTCGTCTGGCCGGTGGTGAAGGGCGTGCCCTCGGCGCCGGCGAGACGCGCATACCCCTCGTCGGGACGGCGGGAACGGTAGACGTTGTAGCCGATCAGCTCGTCGTCGTCGCTGGGACTCCAGGTGAGGACGACGCGGCTCACCTCGCCGGTGGCGGAGACCGCGGCCGGGGAGGCGATCCCCGGGGTGGTGGCCGACACGGCGAGAGCCCGAGGACTGACGTTGCCGGAGGCGTCGGCGGCGCTGACCGAGTAGTAGTAGATCGTCGCCGGCTCGAGCCCGGTATCCGTGAAGGTGATCGATCCGGCATCGACCGTATCGACCGCGGTCAGGGCCTCCGGACCATCCTCGGACCGGTAGACGATGAAGCTGCTCAAGCCGGTCAGATCGCCGCCCCCAAGGTCGGTGCGAGGCCTGGTCCAGCGGAGGGACACCTCGGCCCGGCCTTCGTCGGCGATGGCCACGAGGCCGGTGGGGGTGTCCGGAGCCACATCGTCAGCCCCCGCAGTACCGCTGACGATCACCGAGGGCTCGCCCTCGAACTGGGCGGTGACGGCCGTGACCCTGTAGTAGACCAACTCGCCGGCACCGAGACTGGAGTCGACGAAGGTGGTGCGGCCCGTGCTGAACGCCTCTCCGCCGTCTCCCTCCAGGCGCGAGAAGGGCTCGTCCGGACGCGCCGCCCGGTAGACGTTGTATCCGAGAAGGTCGGTGTGGTCCACCGCCCCCCAGCTCAACTCGATGCGGCCGATGCCGTCCACCACCGCCACATTCCCCGGGGCCGGAACGCCTGACGTGGTCACCCGGACGGCGGCGGACGGGACGCTCTCGTTGCCGGCGCCGTCGACCGCGATCAAGGCGTAGCGGTAGGTCGTGAGCCCCGCAAGTCCGGAATCTTCGAAGCGGCGATCGTCCGAGCCAAGGGTGGCCGTGCGCACGAAGGAGCCCTCCCCTTCGGCGCGGAGCAGGACGAACCCCGACAGGCCGGTCAGTGGGCCCCCGTCCGCGTCGTGGGAGGGCGCGCTCCAGCGCAGGGTGATCCGCGAAGGATCCGAGGGGACCGGCTCGGCTTCCACTCCCCGGGGCGCCCCCGGCGCGCGCTCGTCTGCAAGGGACGTGGCCCCCACGAAGCCCGACAGCTCGCTCCACACGCCGTCCGAGCCCACCGAGCGGACCTTGTAGTAGTACCGCTGGCCCCCCGGCAGGTTGCTGTCCACGTAGCTCGTCAGACCCGTCGTGAACGAGGTTCCCTCCGCCCCCGCCAGGCGACGATACTCCCCGTCCGACGTCGACGAGCGATACACGTCGTAGCCGGCCAGCGAGGGCTCCCCCACCGCCGTCCAGCTCAACTCGATCCGCCCGATCCCCGAGTCCGCCCGCAACCCCGAGGGAGACGGCAACCCCGATGTCGTCACCGACACCGAGGCGCTCGCGCGGCTCGCGTTCCCGGAGCCGTCGAAGGCCACCACGCTGTACGAATACGTCGTCCGGCTCTTCAGACCCGTGTCCCGATACGCCCGCTCATCCCGAGACAGCGTGTCCACCGCCACCGAGCCCCCCGTCCCCTCCGAGCGAAGCACCACGTACCCCGAGAGACCCGACAGCTCCTCACCCCCCGCGTCCGTCTCCGGGGCGCTCCAGCGAACCACCACCTCCCCCGGCGTCTCCGACGCTACCGCCGAGACCGAATGAGGGGATTCCGGCGCCCGCTCGTCCGCAAGGGACGTAGCCCCCACGAAGCCCGACAGCTCACTCAGAACACCGTCGCTGCCCACTGAACGAACCTTGTAGTAATACCGCTGGCCCCCCGACAGGTTGCTGTCCACGTAGCTCGTCAGGCCCGTCGTGAACGACGTACCCTCCGCCCCCGCCAGGCGACGATACTCCCCGTCCGACGTCGACGAGCGATACACGTCGTAGCCGGCCAGCGAGGGCTCCCCCACCGCCGTCCAGCTCAACTCGATCCGCCCGATCCCCGAAGCCGCCTGCAACCCCGAGGGAGACGGCAAACCCGAGGTCGTCACCGACACCGAGGCGCTCGCACGGCTCGCGTTCCCGGAGCCGTCGAAGGCCACCACGCTGTACGAATACGTCGTCCGGCTCTTCAGACCCGTGTCCCGATACGCCCGCTCATCCCGAGACAGCGTGTCCACCGCCACCGAGCCCCCCGTCCCCTCCGAGCGAAGCACCACGTACCCCGAGAGACCCGACAGCTCCTCACCCCCCGCGTCCGACTCCGGAGCGCTCCAGCGAACCACCACCTCCCCCGGCGTCTCCGACGCTACCGCCGAGACCGAATGAGGGGATTCCGGCGCCCGCTCGTCCGCAAGGGACGTAGCCCCCACGAAGCCCGACAGCTCACTCAGAACACCGTCGCTGCCCACTGAACGAACCTTGTAGTAATACCGCTGGCCCCCCGACAGGTTGCTGTCCACGTAGCTCGTCAGACCCGTCGTGAACGACGTACCCTCCGCCCCCGACAGGCGACGATACTCCCCGTCCGACGTCGACGAGCGATACACGTCGTAGCCGGCCAGCGAGGGCTCCCCCACCGCCGTCCAGCTCAACTCGATCCGCCCGATCCCCGAAGCCGCCTGCAAGTCCGAGGGAGACGGCAAACCCGAGGTCGTCACCGACACCGAGGCGCTCGCACGGCTCGCGTTCCCCGAGCCGTCGAAAGCCACCACGCTGTACGAATACGTCGTCCGGCTCTTCAGACCCGTGTCCCGATACGCCCGCTCATCCCGAGACAGCGTGTCCACCGCCACCGAGCCCCCCGTCCCCTCCGAACGAAGCACCACGTACCCCGAGAGACCCGACAGCTCCTCACCCCCCGCGTCCGACTCCGGAGCGCTCCAGCGAACCACCACCTCCCCCGGCGTCTCCGACGCTACCGCCGAGACCGAATGAGGAGACTCCGGCGCGCGCTCGTCCGCAAGGGACGTGGCCCCCACGAAGCCCGACAGCTCACTCCACACGCCGTCCGAGCCCACCGAGCGAACCTTGTAGTAATACCGCTGGCCCCCCGACAGGTTGCTGTCCACGTAGCTCGTCAGACCCGTCGTGAACGACGTACCCTCCGCGCCCACCAGACGCCGATACTCCCCGTCCGACGTCGACGAGCGATACACGTCGTAGCCGGCCAGCGAGGGCTCCCCCACCGCCGTCCAGCTCAACTCGATCCGCCCGATCCCCGAAGCCGCCTGCAAGTCCGAGGGAGACGGCAAACCCGAGGTCGTCACCGACACCGAGGCGCTCGCACGGCTCGCGTTCCCGGAGCCGTCGAAGGCCACCACGCTGTACGAATACGTCGTCCGGCTCTTCAGACCCGTGTCCCGATACGCCCGCTCATCCCGAGACAGCGTGTCCACCGCCACCGAGCCCCCCGTCCCCTCCGAGCGAAGCACCACGTACCCCGAGAGACCCGACAGCTCCTCACCCCCCGCGTCCGACTCGAGCGCTCCAGCGAACCACCACCTCCCCCGGCGTCTCCGACGCTACCGCCGAGACCGAATGAGGAGACTCCGGCGCGCGCTCGTCCGCAAGGGACGTAGCCCCCACGAAACCCGACAGCTCACTCAGAACACCGTCGCTGCCCACTGAACGAACCTTGTAGTAATACCGCTGGCCCCCCGACAGGTTGCTGTCCACGTAGCTCGTCAGGCCCGTCGTGAACGACGTACCCTCCGCCCCCGCCAGGCGACGATACTCCCCGTCCGACGTCGACGAGCGATACACGTCGTAGCCGGCCAGCGAGGGCTCCCCCACCGCCGTCCAGCTCAACTCGATCCGCCCGATCCCCGAAGCCGCCTGCAACCCCGAGGGAGACGGCAAACCCGAGGTCGTCACCGACACCGAGGCGCTCGCACGGCTCGCGTTCCCGGAGCCGTCGAAGGCCACCACGCTGTACGAATACGTCGTCCGGCTCTTCAGACCCGTGTCCCGATAGCCCGCTCATCCCGAGACAGCGTGTCCACCGCCACCGAGCCCCCCGTCCCCTCCGAGCGAAGCACCACGTACCCCGAGAGACCCGACAGCTCCTCACCCCCCGCGTCCGACTCCGGAGCGCTCCAGCGAACCACCACCTCCCCCGGCGTCTCCGACGCTACCGCCGAGACCGAATGAGGGGATTCCGGCGCCCGCTCGTCCGCAAGGGACGTAGCCCCCACGAAGCCCGACAGCTCACTCAGAACACCGTCGCTGCCCACTGAACGAACCTTGTAGTAATACCGCTGGCCCCCCGACAGGTTGCTGTCCACGTAGCTCGTCAGACCCGTCGTGAACGACGTACCCTCCGCCCCCGACAGGCGACGATACTCCCCGTCCGACGTCGACGAGCGATACACGTCGTAGCCGGCCAGCGAGGGCTCCCCCACCGCCGTCCAGCTCAACTCGATCCGCCCGATCCCCGAAGCCGCCTGCAACCCCGAGGGAGACGGCAACCCCGATGTCGTCACCGACACCGAGGCGCTCGCACGGCTCGCGTTCCCCGAGCCGTCGAAAGCCACCACGCTGTACGAATACGTCGTCCGGCTCTTCAGACCCGTGTCCCGATACGCCCGCTCATCCCGAGACAGCGTGTCCACCGCCACCGAGCCCCCCGTCCCCTCCGAACGAAGCACCACGTACCCCGAGAGACCCGACAGCTCCTCACCCCCCGCGTCCGACTCCGGAGCGCTCCAGCGAACCACCACCTCCCCCGGCGTCTCCGACGCTACCGCCGAGACCGAATGAGGAGACTCCGGCGCGCGCTCGTCCGCAAGGGACGTAGCCCCCACGAAACCCGACAGCTCGCTGCGAAGACCGCTGGTGTCGACGGCCGCCACCCGGTAGAAGAAGGTGCGGATCTCGCCGCGGATGGTGTCGTCGAAGGTGGTCTTGCCGGTCGTGATCCCCGCCGTCGAATCGCCCTCTCCGGAGACAAAGGTGAAGGTGCCGTTGGAGCGGTCGGAGCGCAGGACGGCGTAGCCCGCCAGATCCGGGTCGGTCACCGGCTGCCAGGCCAGGCGGATACGTCCGATCTCTCCCCGGGCCGAAACCTCCGCCGGGGTCGCCGGCCGGCCCTGGACCAGATCGGCCTGGGGATCTAGGGGGTTGCTGCGGTCGCGATCGCAGCCCACGGCGAGGAGGGCGAGCAGCAGGGCGCCGGCGGCGATGCTCTTCATGGCAGGGGCTTCACCCGGATCAGTGGAAGCGGCGCTGCAGCCGGAGCCCGAGTACCCGGGGCGCCGCGACCGGTACCAGGGAGAGGGAGGGGCTGCCCGCCGAGGCGGCGCCGCGGAACTCGCCACCGCCGGTGAACAGGAGACGCAGGCCGGTCACGCCGCAGGCGGCGGCCAGGGCCCAGCTGACCTGACTCTTCACGTCCCGGTTGGTGGTGCGCTGGTAGAGCTTCTGGATCTCGGCCTGGTCGTCGGCGGCCTTGTAGGCCTCGTAGAAGGCGTCGGCCTCGTCCTTGTAATCGAATCCCCGGGCGGTGAGGGCGGCGCCGCCCGCGAGAAAGGCCAGGCCGAGGGTTCGGCGAAACGTGATCAGCGACCCGGACCCGTCGGCCTCGGAGCCCTGCATGGCCGCCGGCCGCTCGACGGCGGCCCCGGACCCCGGGGGCGGCGCCGCGTCGGATGCCGCGGCAGCGGCCAGGGGCAGCAGGCCGAGGGCGATGCACGCGGGCAGGGCCCGAAGGAGGGTGGAAGCACTGGGGGGAACCAGGGTCATCTGCACGGCCGTGAAGCGCCCGGGAATGCGCCAACTCCATGAAACTTGTGGACTTACGTTAGGTTGCGGAGACTACGGTAGAGACTAGGGTGGACTTTGTCAACCAGGGTCCGGGAGGCCTTTCCGTCTCGCCGGAGCCGGGCGTCTGAGGCATTGACAAATGAACGAATGTTCAGTATCGTTGATGCGATTCGGCAGCCTGGATCGGGACGCGCGCCCGACATCACGGAGAGAGAGGAGGCCAGGCCATGGCCAAGCAACTGACCCAGCGCCAGCAGGCGATCTTCGACTTCATCGCCGGCATCATCCGCCGGCGAGGGGCCCCGCCCACGATCCGCGAGATCATGGAGCAGTTCGGCATCAGCTCCACCAACGGGGTCCGCACCACCCTGGCCGCCCTCGAGAAGAAGGGACACATCCGCCGCCATCCCCGGCTGTCGCGGGGCATCGAGCTGGTGGACGGCCCCTACCTGCCCGAGCACGCGACGGTGCAGGTTCCCGTTCTCGGACGGGTCGCGGCCGGCGCCCCGATCCTGGCGGAGGAGAACGTGGAAGACACCATCCACGTCGATCCGTCCCTGGCGCCGGCTTCGGGACGAGCCTTCGCCCTGCGCGTGCGCGGCGACAGCATGACCGACGCCGGCATCCTCGACGGCGACATCGTCGTCGCCCGCCAGCAGGAGACGGCGGACCGCGGCGACATCGTCGTCGCCCTCCTCGACGACGAGGCCACCGTCAAGCGCTTCGATCCGGTGGCGGGGGCCGTCCGGCTGCTCCCGGAAAACCCCGCCTACGCACCTATCGTCCTCTCCGGAGATGAGGGGACCCAGCTGCGCATCGCCGGCAAGGTGGTGGGCCTCATGAGAAGGATGTGACCCATTCATGAGGCGGCCGCAGGAGGTCGCCGCCCGCCACCGCGAGGACGCCCTCGCCATTCTTCGCGCCGCCATCGCCGCCGTCGAGCCGGGGGAGTTGGTCGGCCGCGCCCTCTCCCTGCACGGAACGGATCTGGTCGCCGGCGACCACCGGCTGCCCCTTGCCCGCGATTCCCGGATCGTCGTCGTGGGGGCGGGCAAGGCCACACCGGCCATGGCAGCCGCCGCCGAGGCTGTCCTCGGGCCCCGCCTCACGGCCGGCTCCATCAACACCAAGTACGGTCACCGCCTGAGTCTGGCGACCATCCACACGGTGGAGTGCGGCCACCCCCTGCCCGACGACGCCGGGGTGGAGGGGACGCGGCGCATGCTTCGGCTCGTCGACGGCCTCGGCCCCGACGATGTGGTCCTGTGCCTGTTCTCCGGCGGGGGATCGGCGCTGATGCCGGCGCCCGCCGACGGCATCTCCCTCAAGGAGAAGGTCGCCGCCACCGACGCCCTGCTGCGCTGTGGGGCCACCATCGACGAGCTCAACGCCGTCAGAAAGCACCTGTCGGAGGTCAAGGGCGGACAGCTGGCCCGGAGGGCGGCGCCGGCGAGGGTGGTCTCCCTGATGGTCTCCGACGTCATCGGCGACCCGGTGCACACCATCGCCTCGGGACCGACCTGCGCCGATCCCACCACCTTCGAGGACTGCCTGCGCCTCGTCGACCGCTACCGGCTGCGGGAAGCTCTGCCGGCGTCCGTGGTCGCGCGCTTCGAGGGGGGCGCCGGCGGACACCTCCCCGAGACGCCGGGCGCCGAGGATCCGTCGGTGCAGGCGGCCCTCAATCTGGTGATCGGCAACAACTCGCTGGCCCTCGACGCGGCGCGGGAGGAGGCGGTCCACCGCGGCTACCGCGCCCTGGTGCTGTCGACGCGCATCGCGGGTGAGACCCGCGAGGCGGCCGGGGTCCACGCCGCCATCGCCGCCGAGATCGCCCTCAGCGGGCAGCCCGTCCCCGCCCCCGCCTGCCTCATCAGCGGCGGCGAGACCACGGTCACCCTCCGGGGCGGCGGCAAGGGCGGGCGCAACCAGGAGTTCGCCCTCGCCGCCGCCCTCGGCCTGCAGGGAACCACCGGGATCACGCTCATGAGCGCCGGCACCGACGGCACCGACGGGCCCACCGATGCCGCCGGGGCCATCGCCGACGGGACGACCGTGGCCCGCGCCGCCGCCGCCGGACTGTCGGCGGGTGATCACCTCGAGCGCAACGACTCCTACCCCTTCTTCCAGGCTCTCGGAGACCTCATCGTCACCGGGCCCACCGGGACCAACGTGATGGACCTGAGACTGATGCTGATCGGCTGAGCAACCCTTCCGGCGCCTCGCGAGTTGAAGTCCCCGGGCCCCACCTCTAGACTTGAATACGTGACTCGACGGTTTTCCTGCACGGCGCTGCTCTCTTCCGCCCTCCTGTCCTGGCCCGCCGCCCCGGCTCACGGGGCCAGCGCCTACGCCGGCGAGTTCCTGGCTGTCGGCGCCGGGGCCCGGGGGCTCGCCCTCGGCAGCGCCTGCGTGGCCCTGGGAGACGCGGCCACCGCCGGATACTGGAACAGCGCCGGTCTCGCCGGCTCGCCCGAGCGCCAGGCCCACTTCACCCACGGCGAGCGCTTCAACGGACTCGTCCGGCAGGACTACGTGGCCTTCGTCACCCCCGGACCGTACTTCGACGGCCTCGGCATCGGCCTGCTGCGCCTCGGCGTCGACGGCATCCACTTCACCGACCTGCCCGACCCTTCCGCGCCTCTGGGGCCCGACAACCGCCCCTTCGTCTCGTCCACCGAGTCGGCCGCCGACTACGCCCTGTACCTCTCCGCGGGCCGGCGCCTGGGCGAGCGTCTCGACATCGGCGCCAGCGCCAAGCTCATCCATCGCTCGGTGGCCGACCTCACCGCCTACGGCGGCGGCCTCGACCTGGGGCTGCGCTACCGCCCGGCCCCCTCCCTGACCCTGGCCGCCAACATCCGCGACGTGACCACCACCCCAATCCTCTGGGACGGCACCACCGACCGCATCCAGCCCTCCATCCTCCTGGGAGTTGCCTATGGACGCGCTCTCGCCGGGGGCACGGCTTCGGTGGCCATCGGCTCGCGCTCCGGGGGCGACGCCGAGGACGAGGCCGGCACCGCCCCGGTCCACGCCGGCATCGAGTACGACGCCGGGCGGCTGGCCTTGCGCGCCGGTCTGGAGGAACTGCGCCAGACCTTCGGAGTCGGTCTGCGGGTCAGTCGCCGGCTGCAGGTCGATCTCGCCTACCTGCAGCACGACGACCTCGAGGGCACCTATCTGCTCTCCGCCGACGTCCGCTTCTGATCGCGGCGGCGGCCCCGGTTCGGTCTCGCGTTTCGGGTACGTCGCCTTCGTCGGCCGTCCCAACGCCGGCAAGTCCACCCTCTTCAACGCCCTCCTCGGCCAGCGCCTGTCCATCGTCACGGCGCGGCCCCAGACGACGCGGGGCCGGATTCTCGGCATCCTCACCCGTCCCGCCAGTCAGGTCGTCCTCCTCGACACACCGGGCCTGCTCGAGGCCAGGTACCGCCTCCACGAGACGATGGAACGCCAGATCCAACGGGCCTGCGCCGACGCCGACGTGGTCGTCCTCCTCCTCGACGGGACCCGGCCCGACGACCGCGGCCGCCTCGTGGACGCCTTCCTCCGGCGCAACCGCAAGCCGGTGCTGCCCGTGCTCAACAAGGTGGACCGAGTCGAACCCGAAGGGCTGGAAGCGCTGCTGGCGCGCCTCTCCGGAGACCACGGACTCTCCGGCCTCCTGCCGATCTCCGCCCTCACCGGCACCAACGTCGCCTTCCTGCTCTCCCGTCTCGAGGAGCTGCTGCCGCCGGGGCCGGCGATGTACCCTGCGGACCGGATCGCCGAGCAGCCGGAGCGGTTCTTCGCCGCCGAGCTGATCCGCGAGGCCGCCTTCGAGCGGCTCGCCGACGAGCTGCCGTACTCGATCCAGGTGCAGGTGGAGGAGTTCCGCGAGCCCAATGCGGAAGGCGGACGCAAGACCTACCTTCTCGCCACCCTCTTCGTCGAACGCGAGAGCCAGAAGGGCATCGTCATCGGCCGCAAGGGAACACGGCTGCGCAGCATCGGAACGGGAGCGCGCGAGAGCATCGAGGACTTGGTCGATGGCCCGGTCTTCCTCGAGTTGCGGGTCAAGGTGCGCCCCGACTGGCGCCGGCGAGAGAAGGACCTGAAGGAGTTCGGCTACCTCTGATCGTCCTCCCCGGCGCTGCCGGCGCCGGGCCCCGCCCGGAAGGAGGTTCTTCTCGATGAAGGTTCTGGTCGTCGGCAAGGGCGGGCGGGAACACGCCCTCGCCTGGAAGCTGGCCCGGTCCCCCGAGGTCCGGCGGCTCTGGGCGGCTCCCGGCTCTCCGGGGATGGCGCAGGTGGCCGAGTGCCTCCCCGGCTTCCGGGTCGACCTCGACCTGGCGGAGCGGCCCCGTCTCGAGGGTGAGATCGACCGCCTGGCGGCCTTCGCCGCCGAGGAGGGGATCGACCTCACCGTGGTCGGGCCCGACGCCGCCCTGGCGGCGGGTTTCGTCGACCGCTTCGCGGCGGCGGGCCTGCTGGCCTTCGGTCCCACCGAGGCGGCGGCCCGCATCGAGAGCAGCAAGAGCTTCTCGAAAGGCCTGATGGCTTCCATCGGCGTGCCCACCGCAGCCCACCGCAGCTTCACCGCCAGCGCCGACGCCATCGCCTGCATCCGGTCCCGGGGGGCGCCGATCGTGGTCAAGGCCTCCGGTCTGGCCGCCGGCAAGGGCGCCGTCGTCTGCGCCACCGAGGAGGAGGCGGTGGAAGCCGTGATCGACATCGTCGACCGGCGCCGGTTCGGAGATTCGGGGGACGAGGTCGTGGTGGAGGAGTTCATGGAAGGCGAGGAGGCGTCGTTGTTCGCCGTCTGTGACGGCGAGAGCTACGTCAACCTGGTGCCCGCCCAGGACCACAAGGCGATCGGTGAAGGAGACACGGGTCCCAACACGGGCGGCATGGGAGCGTACGCGCCGGCCCCCGTCCTCACCCCGCACATGGTCGACCGGGTCTCGCGCGAGATCATCGAGCCGGTGCTGGCCGAGATGCGGCGCCGCGGCACCCCGTACCGGGGCGCTCTCTACTGCGGGCTGATGATCACCGCCGAGGGGCCGAAGGTCGTCGAGTTCAACAGCCGCTTCGGCGACCCCGAGGCCCAGGTGGTGCTGCCCCTTCTGCGTTCGGACCTGGCCGTGCTGCTGGCTGCCGCCGCCCGGGGGGATCTGTCCGCGGCGGGACCGGTGGAGCTCGACGCCGACCGGGCGGCAGCCTGCGTGATCATGGCGTCGGCGGGCTACCCGGGCCAGTACGAGACCGGCAAGCCGATCTCCGGCCTGGAGGCCCTGGCCGGCTCCGAGGAGATCCTCCCCTTTCACGCGGGCACGGCGGTGGAGGACGGGGCCCTGCTGACGGCGGGGGGACGGGTCCTCGCCATCACGGCCCTCGCCGACGACCTGCCCGCCGCCGTGGCCTCGGCCTACCGGTCGGTGGGCGAGGTCTCCTTCGAGGGCGCGTACTACCGGCGCGACATCGGCCACCGCGCCCTCCGCCGCTTGGCCGCCGGGCAAGGACCGGCCATGGCCAAGGCGGATCCCGCCGGTCCCTGACGATGTCCGACCTGCTCCGCCTCACCAACATGACCTTCCACGCCTGCCACGGCCTGCTGCCCGAGGAGGCGCGGCTGACGCAGCGCTTCGAGGTGGACGTGGAGCTGCGGCTCGATCTGCGCGCCGCCGGAGAGCGGGACGACCCTTCCCTCACCGTCGACTACACCGCCGTCTACGACGTGGTGGCGCAGGTCGTGAAGGGAGGGAGGCGGTACGGCCTCGTGGAAGCCCTCGCCGAAGCCGTGGCCGCGGCCCTGGGAGAACGCTTCGGCGCCCTGGCCTCGGCCCGGGTCCGGGTGCGCAAGCCGAATCCCCCCATTGACGGCCACTTCGACGGCCTCGAGGTCGAGATCGAACGCCACTTTGTCGGCTGAGCGCTGCTACATCGGCCTCGGCTCGAACATGGGGGACCGCCGCCGCACCCTCGAGTCGGCCCTGGCCGACCTGCATCACCAGCCGGCGATCGAGATCGCCGCCGTCTCCAGCGCCTGGGAGACCTCCCCCGTGGGGCCGGTGGCGCAGGCCGACTACCTCAACGCCGCCGCGGAGTTGCGGACGACCCTGGAGCCGCGCCGCCTCCTGGAGGTGCTGCAGTCGACCGAAGTCTCCCACGGACGCCGGCGGCGGCAGCGCTGGGGGCCGCGGACGCTGGACCTGGATCTGCTGCTGGCCGGTGACCGCCGCCTCCAAGAGCCGGGACTGACGGTCCCGCACCCGCGCCTGAGTCAGCGCCGCTTCGTCCTCGAGCCGCTCCTGGAGATCGCCCCCGACCTGGTCCACCCGGTCAGCGGGGAGCGGCTGGCCGGGGTCCTGGCCGATCTGGCCACGGGAGAGCGGGTGCGGCGGTCAGGTCCGCTGAGGATCGAGGTAGCCGGGGTGAGCCAGCCCTAGCGGATCAGCGCCAGACGGCCGGCGCTGGTGGATCCGCCGGTCCGCAGACGGACCAGATAGGTGCCCGAGGCCACCCGGCGCCCGGCGTCGTCGCGGCCGTCCCAGACCGCCTCGTGCCGGCCGACGGGCCGTGGTCCGGTCACGAGAGCGCGCAGCCGCTGCCCGCCGAGAGAGAGAACGCTCAACTCCACCGGTCCCGGCCCGGCCAGCGAGTACGGTATGCGCACCTCGGCGTTGAAGGGGTTCGGGTAGGCCTCCCCCAGCGTGGACGATGCGGGACCCGCCCCCGGCAGTCCCGCCGCGGCCAGGTTCGTGGAGATCTCGGCGGACAGCTCGAAGCCCCCGCCCCGGGGCGAGGTGCCCCCGACGATCAGCACCAGGCTGTCGATGCCCGCCGCCTGCGCCTGCCCGCGGTTGCCGGTGAGGCTCACCTCCTCGAGCCGGGAGGCCCCCGGAGACATGGCGTAGGTCCAGGCGAGAAAGCCGGCCCCCTCTTCTCCCTCGAAATCGATGGCGAGATCTCCGGGCGTGCGGAAGAGGACGTTCACCGTGCCCCAGGCATCGGTCAGGGCGAAGGGCAGCCGCTGTTGGGGCAGGGCGTCGTAGTCGAAGGTCCGCACCCTTCGCCCCCCGAGGGCTCCGTAGGCGAGTCGCGGGTCGTCCGAGGCGTAGTTGGCGGCGACCCACCCGGACCAGGCGTCGACGAAGCGGTCGCCGGAACCGATCCCCTCCAGGGCCCCGTCCACGCCGGCGATTCCGTTGGCGGGCTCGGAGACCAGGGCGCGGATCAGGTCGGGGCCATGCCTCTCCGCCAGGTAAGCGGCGAAGAGGTAGGTGGCGCCGTAGTTGCGCGGCGCCCCCTTCCAGGTGGTGAGGGAGGTCTCGGGCCGGTCGAGGAAGGCGGGCACGGCGGCCGGGTCCGCCTCGGGAAAGCCGGCCACCGCCTCGGCGTAACCGGAGAGGCCCTCGTTCACCCAGTTTTCCTCGTTGCGGTCCGAGCCCCAGTGGAGGAGGTGCTGCAGCTCGTGGGCGAGGGTGCCGCGCGCCAGGTAGGCCTGGCGGCGCAGGTGGTACTGGCTCAGGTAGAGCAGGTCCCGGCGATACTCGGGCAGGTCGTGAACGGAGACGGCCGGGTCGAAGAAGCCCACCAGGTGCGGATCGGCCAGGTCGAGAACGAGGAGGAAGATCTGCTCGTAGCCGTCGACGTCCTCCGCCTCTCCGAAGGCCTCCACCACCAGGTCGTAAATGCCGCGGTCCGGGTCGGCGGGGGTGCTGGCCTCGAACAGCGTTGCGAGCTTGTCCACGTCGCTCTGCAGGACCGGCCCCCCCTCGGTGTCCCACTGCGCGTTCTCGACGAAGACGAAGCAGCGGGTGCCCGCGTAGCGGCAGGTGGCGCGCACCGGGGTCACCGATCCGTAGACCGGGAAGAGCTGCTCCGTGCCCACGGCGACGGGCGGCGGCTCGGCCTGGCGGGGGGCCGCCGGACGGGCGGCCGGCAGGGGGGGCAAGGCTCCGGACGCCCGCTGCTCGGCGAGCCAGCGGGTGCCGCACAGGACCGGTTCCGCCGCCTGCGCCAGGGCCGGCGGCAGGACGGCCAGGGCGAGCACGGTCCACCGGCCAGCCGCGGCCACGCCTCAGAACCTCCGGCGCAGGCCGACGCCGGCCCCGTCCGGGCGCAACCTCCAGTCGAGGGAGAGGGCGGCGGCCTCACCGGCCCGCGGGCCCATGGCCCGGCCGGCGTGCACCGCCGAGACCAGGTGGTTGACGACGACGAGACCTGTGAGGTAGAGGGCGTTCCGCTTCATGCCGGTGGCGCCGTTGCGCAGCTCGCGGTAGCGCAGGCGGGAGGCCTCGGCATCCCACTCCCAGGCGAACTCCGGCGTGCCCGGATAGAGCTCGGCCTCGGGGCCGTCCTCGACCTCGGCGAAGAGGTTGTGCTGGTTGTGGCTGTCGTAGAAGCCGAGGTCGTCGAAGTACTCCCCGGCCTTGCCGCCGGTCCGGGCGCCGGCGTGGACGGCGGCGTAGGTGCGGAAGTTGTCCTCGCGGATGTCGGCCACCGCCCGCAGTCCGAAGTACCCGAGCCACAGGGCGGCTTCCGTGGACAGGAATCGCCGCGCCGCGTGCCCGTCGCCGGCGGCGTGCTGCCCCCAACCCGGGATGAGCAGGGAGCGCCAGAACCCCCCCGCCCCGGAGTCGGCGCCGGCGGGCGCGGCCAGCAGGAGGGCGGCCAGCGCCAGGAGGCTCGGGCGCAGGGGAGGCGCCATCAGAAGAACGGGCGCCAGGCCGTCAGCCGGGCGGTGCGGTCGCCGTCCAGGGTGGCGTGGAAGCGGATGCGCCGGGCGATGGCGGCCTCCTCCTGGCCCTGGTTGCGGGCCCGGGCCACGCGCGCCGCGTCGATGGCGCTGAGGACGTGGTTCACCAGCAGCAGGCCGGCGACGTTGCCGGCGCGCTTCAGGTACTTGTTGCTGTCGTCGCGCTGATCCTCGTACTCCAGCCGGGTGGCGGAGTGGAAGTTCTCCGCCGAGTCGACCTCCGTGTAGTGGACCTGGTTGCCGGCGCGGTCGGTGATGTCCCCCCAGCCGGTGATGAACTGGTCGTACTTCCCGATCAACTCGTAGTACTGCTGGGTCTCGGTGGTGCTGCAGTCATTCAGCACGTCGGCCACGGGGGTGGTGGACGACGCCTGCACGAAGAGGGAGTCGCAGGGCAGGGTGTGGGTCCTGGAGGAGTGGCGCGCCTGCCGCGAGTCGCGCCAGGCGAGGTAGTTCCACGGGTTCCAGGTGGTGTCGGCCCGCGCCCGGAACTCGGACTCCAGGTCGTCCCCCCTGGCGCTCCAGCTCATGTAGGTCCCCCAGCCGAGGACCTCCAGGCCGAAGAACAGGGCCGCCCTCATCTTCGAACCGGCCCAGAACTCGCCGGCCCCCGGCACCAGCGCGGAGTAGAGGAAGGCCCTCTTCGGCGAGCGCACCGCCTTGCGCGGAGCGGCTTCGGAGGCATCCTCCTCCCCCTCGGCGCCGGCCGCCTGGGCCACGCGCAGGAGCACCGGGTCGGGGCGGTCGGGCAGGGCCACCGGCGGCAGCAGAGACGGAAGGACCTCCACGGACCTCGATGGGGCGGGGTCGGGCGGTTCCGCCCAGGCGGCGGAGCCGGCGAGGACCGCGGCGAGCAGCAGGGGTAGTGTGTTCATCGCGTGAAATCACTCCCGGAGTCGAACCAGTTGAGGTAGTTGAACAGCAGGGTCAGGTAGAGCTTCCAGGGCTCCTTCTCTTCGACCTCGTCGATTCCGTAGGCCAGGTCGATTTCGAGACGGGTGGGCAGACTGTAGAAGGAGACGCCGTCGACCCGCAACTGAAGGCCGGCATCGCGCAGCGGCCCCTCGCGTCCGTACATAGGATCGGGGCCGCCGAGATCTTCGTCCCAGGCCTTGCCCAGATCCCCGTACACGGCCCCGTGCACCCGGTGCAGGTAGAGGAGTCCCAGCCGCTGGCGCAGCCGCGGCAGCAGCGGGAAGCGGAAGGTGGCGTTGGCCATGGCCGCCTTGCGTCCCTCGATGCTGTAGTAGGTGTAGCCCCGCATGTAGGGGAGGCCCCCTAGGTGGAAGTCGAAGAACCCGCCCACCAACTCGTCGTCGACGCTGTCGGAGAAGATCCAGCCGCCGTAGGCGCGCAGGCCCAGGGCGGTGTCGCCCGGCAGGGCGAGGTACTCCCGCCAGTCGAGGGTGAGCTGGTTGTAGAACAGCCTCTTGTACTCCTCCTGCAGGAAGGAGATGTTCTCCTCGTCGAAGCCCTCGATGAACCAGTTGTGCATGCGGTCGTAGCGGAGGTAGAGGCGCCGGCCGCCCCGGGGGTTGATTTCGCGGTCGACGCGCCGGGGCAGGGAGTCGTGCCGGTAGGTCAGGGCCAGGTCGAAGCCGTGGAGATAGGTGTAGCCCACCGGCTTGCCCGGGACGCGCTCGAAGCCGGGACGCCCGTCGCGGCGCGGGAAGAGTTGGTCGTTCTCCAGGCTGGCGTCGTAGCGGTCGTAAGCCAGGGAGAGAGCGAGGGAGCTGGCTCGGTTCAGCTGCCCCCGTGCGCCGAGGGTGAGGCGGTTGAGACTGAAGTTCATGCCCCGGATGAAGAAGTCCCGCGCCTCCGAGCTGTCACCGCGGGCCGAGTGGCGCTTCAGGTGGATGAAGCTCAGCCGGACGGTGGGCCGGAAACCGCGGAACCGGTACTCGCCGTAGATGTCGCGGTCGCCGTTGCCGGGCGCCATGGAGAGGCTGCCGAAGATGGACTGGCGGTCGAGGGCGTCGCCCGTGGCCACGTAGGCCCCGACCTTGGCGTAACCCTCGTCGTGGGTGAGCCGCGGCATGACGGTGGTCCGCAGGATCTCGGTGCCGGAGGAGCGGGCCGCGGCGAGCGGACTCTCCGGGGCCGGCAGGGGCGGCAGGCCGGGTGCGGCCGCCGCGGCGGCCGGGGGCGTGAAGATGGCGGAGTCCACCGGCTCGGCCCCCGAGCGGTCGATCCGGTAGAGGTGGAAGCCGTCGCCGCCGTAGCCGCTGTAGACCACGTCCCCGGCGTCGTTGGCCGTTGGGAAGAAGGCGCCGCCGCGCACGTTGGTGACCTGCTCCACGGCGCCGCTGGTGGGGTCCCGGGCGTAGACGTTGAAGATCCCGCTCACGTCGGAGACGAAGAGCAGCTCCCCCTCGGGCGACCACGAGGGGTCGCGGTCGGTGCCGGCGGAGGCGATCAGCGGCTGCAGGCGAGGCGGCACCGGCCCTTCGCCGTTGGGGTCGACCAGGGCGATGTCCCGGCTCCCTCCGCTGCCGTAGGACAGGGCCAGCCAGCGGCCGTCGGGCGACCAGCGGGGCGTGTAGAGCTGGGTGCCGTCGTCGAACTCGAACAGGTAGCGGACCCCGCTGCCGTCCCGGTCCGCCAGGCCCAGGGCGGCGCCGGCGGGCCCGAGGCGCACGAAGGCGATGCTCTGTCCGTCGGGCGACACCGCCGGGTAGAGGGCGCGAAGGCCGCGGCTCATCCGCAAGGTGCGCGGGTCCTTCGGCGCGTAGACCCCGGTGAGGACCGGCAGCGTCCACAGGAGCCGGCCCGGCCAGGACCGCTCCGGCCCGGTGAGGTCGTGCTCGAACAGGTCCGCCCGCCGCGAGCCGTAGCGGTCGGCCTTCTCCTTGCGGACGAAGAGCAGACTCTCGCCGTCGGGGAACCAGTCCGGCACGGAGGCCACGCCGCCGGCGACGACCTCGTCCTCGCCGCTGTGGAGGTCGCGCAGGACCAGGAAGTGGGGGCCGTAGCGGCGGCCGAGGGTAGAGAGGTAGGCCAGGCGTGCGCCGTCGGGAGCGTACACGGCGCGCGTGTTCGAGTGGCCCTTCCCCGTGAGCCGCTCGCCCTCGCGCAACTCTCCGAGGGCCGCCACCTGCGCCTCGTAGCGGGCCGCCATCGAGTCGCGCCAGTCGCGCCACACCTGGTCCGCCGACCGGCCGGTGACGGCGTGCAGGGGCCCGTCGATGTCCGTGGCGGTCCAGCGTCCCATCTGGTCGCAGATCTCGGCCAGGGACGAGTCGCCGTAGGTCGCGGCCAGGTACCTCACGAGGCCGTAGCCGTGGTCGTAGACGAACTCGTTCTCGAAGCCCGGCTTGCCGAAGACGCCCATGTCGTCGAGAGAGAGCAGGGTGCCGTCGAGGACCGCCGTGCGCAGGACCATGTCGCGGTGGCTGTCCCAACGGTCGTGGCGGACCTCCTCCATCTGGTGCTGGGCGACGCCCTCGGCGAACCACATGGGCAGCACCGTGTTGGCCAGCGGCACCAGGGCCAGGCGGTCCGGCGCCCCGGTGAGGATGTCGTCGCGCTCGCTCTCCGGCTTGTAGGCGAAGTACTCCAGGAAGGCGGCGGGCACCCTCTGCGGCCCCTTGCGGGCGGCGCCGAGGGAGACGATGTGGACGAGCTCGTGGGTGATCACGTTGCGCAGCCAGTCGGAGGTGCCGCGCAGCTCGTAGTCGTGCTCGAGGGGGGTGATCCAGACCTCGATGGCGTCGTGGTAGAAGAAGGCGGCGCCGTTGCTGTAGTCGTCGTAGTCCTTGAGGATGATCCGCACGGGGCCGGACGGACGATACCCGTAGAGGCGCGTCACCGGGCCGTAGGCGGCCTCGGCCACCTCGGCCGCCTGCCGCGCCGTGAGCTCGAGGCCGTCGTGGTAGAGCACGCGGAAGTGCTCGCTCTCCAGCGTCCGCCAGGTGAGCTCGGGGTGGTTCTGGGCCGGCGCCGGGGACCCCGCCGCCAGGGCTCCCACCACGATCCAGGCGAGGAAGCCCCGGGCGCTCACCGGCTCACCGCCAGGCGCACGGTGGCCTCGCCGCGGCTGCCGTCGTCGCCGCGCGCCTCCAGCCGGCAGAGGTAGAGGCCGCTGGCGTAGCCGCGGACCGACCAGGTGATCTCGTTCGCCTCCGCCGCTCTGACCCCGTCCGCCTCCAGGCGTTCCACCACTTCCCCCATGGCGTCGTGGACCGTGAGGGTGACGCGGGCCGGCCGGGCGACGAAGAACCGCACGTGGGCCGATTCCTCGCCTCCGGCCGGGTTCGGGTAGCAGTAGGCCCGGGAGGCGGGCAGCAGGTCGAGGTCCTCCGGCGGCGGAGGAGGCTCCACCGCGGAGGGGTGGGTCCGCTGGCCGGAGGCCGAGCCGCCGGGCTGGGACCAGCCGGTCGGCAGACCCGCGGCAAAGGCCGGGTCCCAGGAGACCGGGCGCCACAGGTTCAGCCCTTCTCCGTCGCCCACTGCCAGATCCAGACCGCCATCCCCGTCGAAGTCGACCAGGACCGGCGCCGTCGCGGGGATGGCCGGGGAGGCGACGGGGAACCCGGACAGGGGCACGGCGCTTCCATCGAGTCCGTGTACGCCGTTGCCGGCGGAGACGAAGATCTCGGGCACGCCGTCGGCGTCCAGGTCTGCCGCCACGACTTCGCCGAGGAGTGGTCCCGACTCCTGGTGCATCGGCGGCGCCACGGGGAAGCCGGGACTTCGCAGGCCGGCCGCCGACCAGGCGTGCACCGCCTCCGCCGTGGGGACCAGGATCTCGAGCTGCCCGTCGCCGTCGAGATCGGCGAAGGAGGCAGCCGCCATGTTGGGGGCTCCGGAGGAGACCTGCAGGTCGCCGGCCCCCTGGCCGAAGCTGCGGAGCCGTCCGTCGCTGTCGGCGAGAACGAGGTCGGCGAGACCGTCGCCGTCGAGGTCGGCCGCCGAGGGCGGCAGCCCGAAGCCGGACAGACCGCCGATCGACACGGCGGCCTCCGTCCCGTCGTAGCGGAGCAACTCGCCCGGGCCCAGGACCAGCAGCTCCTCGGCGCCGTCGCCGTCCCTGTCGGCGGCGGCCATCCCCAGGACCGGGGCCTCGTGAGTGAAGCGCAACTCTCCGGTGGCCGCGTCGAGGACGGACAGGCCCTGGGGCCCGCCCACCGCGAGGACCGCGCCCCGGCCGGCGAGATCGGCCGCGTACAGGGCGTGGGAGGGCCGTCCCTCCAGTTGCGTCTCCCAGGCGGGACCGCCGCCGAGAGGCCGGGCCGCGACCCGACCCGCGGCCGAGCGGGTGAAGAGCAGTCCTTCGGCGGCGGCCAGCAGCACCTCGTCGACGGGTGGCCCGTCCGCCGCGGACGGCGCCAGCACGCGGACCCCGTCCTCGCCCTCGGCCAGCAGCTCCGGGCGTCCGTCGCCGTCGACGTCCGCGGCCTGCAGCCGGCGCACGCCTGCCAGGGGGCGCGGCCAGCCGGCGGCGCTGCGGGTGAAGCGGAGACTCACCGACATGCGGTCGTCGAGCCCGGAGAGGACCTCGACCTCCAGGCCGGAGACCAGCCCGGTGTGGGTCACGGTGGCCGGAGCCGTGTCCGCGCCGAAGCGGCTGACGCCGGTGATGTCGGGCCCAGGCCCGGGAGCGCGACCGGCGAAGAACGGTGTCCAACGGGTCCCCTCGACGAACTCCTGGCGGTCGAAGTAGGGGTTGCCGATGTCGCGGGAACCGTCGGCCTCCACCAGCATCAGTCCAGGCCGCTCGCGCTCGTTGTTGATGCCCTCCGCCGGGGCGGCGGCGATGACGGCCTCGTCCACGTGCCAGATCAGCACACCCGATCCCGGGACGAAGGCGTCGTACTCGTCCGCCTGGAGCCAGACTCCGGCGCCGCGGCCGGCGAGGGAATCCGACTCGGCCGCCGTGATCCGGTGCGACAGTTCCGCCTCGCCGGCCTCGATCCAGGCGAACTCGCCCGAGATGGGCGCCTCGACCCCGGGGGGCAGGTCGTGCTCGGTGAGGCCCCGCTGCTGGCGGTTCTCCAGGAGCAGGTACTCCGTCGGCGACAGGGGGACGCGCACAGCGTGGACCTCCCCGCCGCCATCCGCCGGCCGGTCCCCGGCGAGGATCTGCACGACCGTGTCGCGGCGAACCTCCAGGGGCTCGATCCACCCGAGGCGGGCCTTGCTCCAGGCCATGGGATGGGGGGGCACCATGCCGACGACGAACTCCAGCTTGTCCCCGACGCGGACGAAGCCGCTGCGGTTGACTCCCACGTCCATCAGGCTCCAGCCGCCGACGGCGGGCAGCCCGCGCGCGAAGTTCGACAGGCCGGGCAGGCCGAGCTGATGGCCGAAGAACTTGGCCAGGAGACCGTTGAGCCCCCCAACCCCTCTGAAGTCGACGGCCTCCGGCAGGATCCAGGCCTCGCGGATCACCGCCCCGCCCGCCTCCACCGGCCCGCCGTGCTCGTCCAGGTCTTCAGGCCGCAGGAAGACGGAACGGATGTCGTTCAGCTGGCCGGTCTCGTGGCCGCGGCCGGCGTGGATGATCAGATAGCTGTTGAAGGCGGCGAAGTCGGGTCCGTCGGGATCGGCGGCGGCCAGGTCGACGGCGTCGACGATCAGCTCGCGCCAGAGACGGCCGATCTCCTCGGGCGAGCGGCCGTTGCCGTACGACAGGGCCGATCTGGGCAGGGTGTAGGCCTCCTCGAGAGCGCTGGGATAGACGCTGGACTCGATGCGCACCCGGCCCTGGGAGACGACGTCGTAGTAGCGGGCCAGCGCCTCGAGGTGGTGCTCGAAGTGGACCCGGTCGTGAGGCGGGGTGTCGTACGGCTGCGTGTAGTCGGGAAGGGCCTCGGCCAGGCTGCGCAGGTCGAAGCCGCCGCGCCCGGTGGTGGTCGGCTCGTCGGGCTCCTCGACAGGGAAGTCGACGCGCAGGGCCAGAATGCGCCAGTCCTCGACCTTCTGGGCTCCACTGGGAACCGCCAGGAGAAGAGGGACGATCCGGCACAGGAGCGAAGTCAGCTGCCGGGCGCACGAACCCGCCCGGCGGCCGAGACGCCCTTCGGGTGTCCGCCGGCCGCGCTTTGGCTTCAGAAGTACAGGTTCAGCGAGAATCGCGTGCTGTCCTGGAGGGGCGTGTCTTCGCCGGTCACGTAGGCCACGTCGACCTGCAGCATGGTGTACTTGAGGCCCAGGCCGAAGGTCGGGGACTGGAGCTCGCCGTCGTAGTCGAGGGAGTACCCGGCGCGCAGGGCCAGGAAGGACTCGTCCTTGACCGCGGAGAGGCCGTAGCGGTACTCGCCGCCGGCGTGTAGATCCATCTCCTTGAACTCGTTGCCCAGGGGCTCGTCGACCCAGGCGGTGACCAGGCTCTGGGCGAAGTGCCCGTCGTCGATGAGAGGCTTGTACACGTCGGCCGACAGCAGCACGCTGTGGTACTCCGTCTCCATGAGGTCGTAGGCGGCGCCGACGACGATGTGCTGGGGCAGGGGGTCGGCCTGCCGCGGGTCGATGTAGTTGATCTTGGGCCCGAGGTTGCGCAGCGCCGCACCGAAGGTCAGGGCCGGGGTGGCGCGCCACAGGAGCCCGAGATCGGCCGCGAAGCTGCTGCCCGTGCCCTTGCCGCGCTCGATCCCGGCGCCCTGGTCGGCCAGGTGGCTGCGGATGAACTTGAGCCCGATCCCCGCGGCGAGGTTGTCGCCGACGTCGGCGCCGTAGGCCCCGGAGAAGGCGAGATCATAGCTGGAGAACGTGCCCAGCACCTCGCTTCGCTCCCCGGTGCGGATCTGCTCGCCCAGATTCATCAGGGTGCCGTGGAGGCCGACGTTCCCCCAGCCCTCGAGGGGCTGCGAATAGGCCAGGAACTCGTAGGACATGTCGTCGGCCAGGCCGGGGAGCCACTTCTGGTGGGTGAAGTTGAGCTTGCGTTGCCCCTGCCCGGCCAGCGCTGCCGGGTTGAAGTAGGTCGCCGTGGCGTCGTCGGCGATGGCCACGTAGGTCTCCCCCATGCCGCTGGCGCGGGCCCCGGGCTTGATGAGCAGGAACAGCACCGCGGCCCGGCTCTCGGGGGTGGCCGAGACGCGTTCGGTCGTACTTGCCAGGCAGGCCAGCGCCGCCAGGGCGGCGATCATCCGTCGAGTCGTCACTTTCGGTCGTCCTCCGGTTCGGTGCGCCGGATCCGCCCGGGCACCGCAGAAATGAAGATAACCCTCCGAGCCGGGAGCCGCGTATTCAGGGCGCCACCTGGATCCGCCCGTCGGCCTCCCGGGGAGACCCCTCGCCGAGGCGGGCGGAGACTCGGAACAGGTAGGTTCCACCCGCCAGCTCCGGGGGGGACCAGGGAACCTGGTTGAATCCCTCCTCCACCCCTCCCTCGAGGCGGTCCACCTCTCGTCCCGAGAGGGCGTAGACCCGAATGTCGACGCTCTCGGCCGGAGCGGCCAGGACATAGGTGAAGTGCCCACTGCCGTCGGAGGTCGGGTTCGGATGGAACAGGACCTCGTCGAGGGCCGTATCCGCCCCCTCGGTCACCACCAGGTCGGCCTCGGCGATGGAAGAGTTGTTGAAGGCGTCCCAGGCCTTGAGACGGACGGTGTGGTCTCCGGGTTCCAACTCCCCCAGGGGATACTCCAGGATTCCCTGGCGGTGGTCGCCCAGACTCGTGTAGAACCGGGTGACCGCGGTCACGGCCTCGTCGACCCACAGCTCGATCTCGTGGCCCGTCTCGCCGGTGATGTTGATGCCGCTCGGATCCGCCAGGCGGGCGGCGAGGACCGGACGACGCGAGATCCGGTCTCCGCTGCGGAACCGGGGCTTGCCGGCGAAGGCCAGCTCGATGACCGGACCCTCCTCGTCCGCCACCACGTCCGAGGCGGTACCCGACAGGGCCAGACCGGAGCGAGCCCCGAAGGCCGGCGGCGCCCCGTTGGAGCTCGTCACGTAGGCGCTCGCCCGACCCTGCGAGGCCCGGTAGGTGATGTCCTTGGGGATGCGCAGCCGGGTTTGAAAGCGGCCTCCCTCGACCGGCACGAGGCCCCGGAACAGGGGCGCACCAAGTTTCTCGTACGAGATCCCCTCGATCAGGCTCTGCGCCGAGGAGTCGAAGAGCCGCACGAGGGCATGGCCTTCGTGGTCCGTCTTCGGCCGGCCCTCGGCGTCGACGACGGTGCCCCTCACCTCCAGTTCCATCAGGGCCTCCATCGAGTCGGGCAGGTCGAGGGCCACGCCTACTCGGGGCCGAGCCAGGCGCTGCGCCGCGTCCCCGAAGAGGGAGTAGCGCTGGATGTTGGTGCGCCACAGGTCGCTCACGTGGACCTGCTTGGCCTCCATCAGGGCCAACCCCAGGGGCACGTGTTCCCTGCCGCTGTGGTACATCTGGTGGTGGAACTGGAGAGCCAGCACCATGTTGCTGCTGTGGTAGCCGACACGAGTGGCCGAGATGAAACCGATCACCCCGCGGTCGGGCATCTTCAGGAAGGCCTCGGGCATCGAGTCCTGCGCCGGGTCGTCGAAGACCCCCACGGCGCTCGCCGCGGTGTAGACGAAGGGCAGCCGGCCGCCGTTGTCGATGCGCCCCACGTCGCGGTTGAGCAGGAAGAGGTGCTCGTGGGCCAGGACCTCGGGGTGGCCGTGCCCGATGTAGGTCAGGATCAGCGCGCCCTCGTTGAAGAGGCGCAGGAACTCCTCCCTGGCCTGGGGCTTGGTGCGGCCTTCGAGAGGGTATGCGCCGATGTAGAACTTGGTCATGTCGAGGTCACTCGGCATGCCGTTTCGGGCAACCCTCTCCGCGTCGTGGACGAAGAAGCTCTCCTTGCGCTGCGGAAACTCGGGGTTCGAGACATCGTCGGCCACGAGCAGGATCCGGGTCTGCCAGGGCCCCGGCTCGGGTGTCTGGTCGTAGCGCAGGATCTTGTCCACCACCCCGTCGGCCTCGGCGGCGGACTGCACCGGAATGCGGGAGACCGCCAGGTCGGGGATCCTGTCAATGCCCTCCACCCTGGCGTACCACTCGTCGTAGGTGCTCGGGCCGTCCTGGAAGGGGGGGATCCAGTTCGTGTGACTGAGGCCGGAGTTGTTCTTGTAGTCGTAGGTCCCGTCGCCCAGGAGAGTGACGTACACGGGCGGGACCGGCCATCTGCGGACGGCCTGGGCCAGGAAGATCCGGATCGCCGCCGGGTCCAGCAGCCCCCCGGAGAACTCGTCGTAGATATCCTGCACGTCCACGACCATGGTCTTCAAGGGCGGGCCGAAACGGTCGTCCTCGGCGCGCCAGTCGGCCAGCCGCCGCGCGGCCGAGGCGAACTCGGCATGGGTGATGATCACGTACTCGGCACCCTCCGGACCGCGGGGAGTCTGCACGTCCCTCACCACCGCCGCCGGGCGCTTCCACCGTCCTGGTTGAAGGGCGATGTATCTGCGCGGCTGCGGCCTGGCAGCCCAGTCCCGGAAGGTCAGCACGCCGTCGGCGGCGTGCTCCAGGCCCCCCAGCTCCCGCATGCCCCTGGAGACCTCGAAGACCCTGGGCGCACCGTCGGCCGCGGGGAACCCTTCCACCCGGAACTCCAGCACCGACCCGGCCTGGGCATTTCCCCCGGCCCCGTCCCCCCGGCCCGGTCCGTTGAACCGGATCTCTCCGCCCAGGGCCTTCAGGCGGCGGACATACTCCACCTCGTACCAGTCCAGTCGAATGGGGGCCGAGGACCGGTGAAACAGCCCCAGCTGGTTGAGCCCCTCCTGGGCTTCATCCGCGCGTACCTCGATCGTGTGCGGTCTGGATGTCCTGAAGGAGAACCGGCCCAGGTTGTCGCCGTTCCAGCGCAGCTCGAAGGCCTGGGAGGTGTTCTTGGACCCCTTGAAGTGCACCCTAGCGAGGACGGGGATCTCCGGCAGCGCGTCGTCGACGACGAAGGTGAAGTTGCGGGCGTTGCCTGCGAACTCTTCCCAGAACCACTCGTACCCCGAACTGGCCCCATTCAACTGAAAGGCGATCAGGTGATCGTCCTCCTCGTGGAGACGCACCCGGTAGCGGTCGACGACTGCGAAGGGAGCACCGCCGGGGCCGGATCCCTCGCTGGCACGGAGACCGTCCACGTCACCGTAGAGGTCGATCCAGTACACGTTGTCCTTCGTGTAGGGGTTCTTCTGCCAGACGAAGCCGGGGCCGGTTTTCCACACCCACCGCTCCGGTCCCACGCCATAGAACAGGATGTGGTCCTCCCCGTCGAAGCGGCCGTCGCCGCCGGACTCCACGACTGACGCCACCGTCCGCAGGGACGGGCCGGACGGTATGCCGCTGGTTATCCCGATGGCCCAACCGCCGCCGTACAGGAGGCGGATCCGGGCCGGGTCGACGCCCTCGAGATCGGCCCCCGCCTGCTCCAGGTCAGCAGCCGTCACCCGGTAGATCCCCTCGCCGCGAACCTCGACCCGGAACATCCCGGTCCGGGGAGTCACCGCCGGGGCCGCCGGTCTCGCTGCCGCGGGCCTCGGCTGCCGCCATCGGCGGGCCTGCTCGTAGTTGAGGATGGTCGCCCGGTAGGATGTCTCGAAGGCGTCCGGCCGGGGCGGCCGGCCCGGGTCCTGGGCGAACCGGACCTCCACCAGGACGCTGTCGTAGATGACGGCCGACCCGTCCGCGTTCCGACGGGGCCCGAAGGCGAGTGTCACGACCCGCTGGTGGCGCAGCATCGCCGGGGGCTCCAGGCGTGCAGGGCCGTCCGGCGGCGCGTCCTCCGGCACCTCGGCGAGGGTGGTTGTGCCGGCCTCCCGGGCCGCCAGAACCTCCAGTTCCGCCTGTCCCTGGAGGGGCACGCCGAGAAGGGCCGAGTCCACGAACCGGTGGAGGGGCGGCGCCGCCAGCGAGTCCGCGAGCCCAGGTCCCTCGTAGAGGACGCGGGCGAAACCCGGGCCGGCGGCGACGAGGCGAACCTCCGCGGAGAGGGTGGACGCCGCCGCCGCAAGGACCGCGATCCCGAATCTTGCCGTTCGGTGACAGAGATGGGGGCGATGCAACCGCAGGTGAGCGCTCTCGAGTCGGTTCAGCCGGTGGGGACCTTCTTGGGCTTCAGATAGAGAAGCCTGAGAAGCATGAGAAGTTCCCTCTGCCACCCTGGACTGTCAAGGCCTGCCGGGTTGACCTATCTCCTTGTGATTTCTATCATTTTGCGTTTCCACTCCGCTGATGGAAGGTGACGATGGCCAGGGTCTGTCAGGTCTCCGGCAAACGCCGAATGGCGGGCAACAACGTCAGCCACTCGCAACGCAAGACCAAGCGCGTTCAGCGCCCCAATCTCATCAAGAAGCGCATCTACATCCCCGAGGAAGGCCGCACGGTCACCCTCCGGCTGTCGGCGCGGGCCCTTCGCACCATGAACAAGAAGGGTGTCCTCAAGTACCTCAAGGAGCAGGGCGTCCGGGTCTGAGCGGGGATTCGCAGTGACCACCGCGTCCGCCTCGGCCGCCGGACCCGCCCTCCTCGGCGGCGCCCCCCTCCGATCCGATCCGTTCCCGTCCTGGCCCGTCTTCGGCGCCGAGGACGAGTCCGCGATCCTCGAGGTCCTGCGCTCCGGGAGCTGGTTTCTCGGCGACCGCGTCGCCGAGATCGAGCGCCGGTTCCCTCGCTTCCACCAGGCACGGCACGGAATCGCCGTCAGCAGCGGCACGGCGGCCCTGCAGGTGGCCCTGGAGGCCGCCGGCGTCCGCCTCGGGGACGAGGTGATCGTCCCCTCCTACACCTTCGTCGCCACCGCCGCCTCCGTCGCCCTCGTGGGGGCGGTGCCCGTCTTCGTCGACGTCGACCCCGCCACATACTGCATCGATCCGGACTCCGTCGAAGCCGCTGTCACGGAGCGTACCCGCGCCGTCGTCGCCGTCCACTTCGCCGGCCAGCCGGCCGACCTCGACGCCTTGGCCCGGCACTGCCGGTCCCGCGGCATCGTTCTGATCGAGGATGCCGCGCAGGCGCACTGCGCCGAGTGGCGAAACCGCCGCGTCGGCGCCATCGGCGATCTCGGCACCTTCAGCTTCCAGGCCAGCAAGAATCTCAACGCCGGCGAGGGCGGCTTCATCCTCAGCGACGACGACGATCTGGCCGAGGCCGCCTGGTCGATCCACAACTGCGGGCGCACCCGCACCGGCGCCTGGTACGAGCATGCCCTCGTGGGGGGCAACTACCGCATGTCCGAGTTCCAGGCGGCCCTGCTCCTCAGCCAGATGCGCAACCTCGAGGACCAGAGCCTGCTGCGATCCCGCAACGCGGCCCTCCTGGCCGAGCGGCTGTCCGAGATCGAGGGGATCCGCCCCCTCGACGTGGACGCGCGCGTCAGCCGCCACGCCTACCACTTGTTCGTCTTCCGTTACGACCCAGCCGCCTTCGCCGGCGTGTCCAGGGAGCGCTTCCTGGAAGCCCTGAGCGCCGAGGGCATCCCCTGCGCCTCCGGGTACAGACCTCTCTACCGCGAGCCGGCCTTCCAGGCCCGCTTCCGCGATTACCCTCTGGACTCCCCCGCCTTCGGCGGACGCCCGGACTACTCCACCGTGAACCACCCCGTCACGGAGCGCATCTGCGCCGAGGAGGCGGTCTGGCTCACCCAGAACCTGCTCCTCGGCAGCGAGGAGGACACGGCCGGCATCGCCGAGGCGGTCGCCAAGATCCAGCAGCACGCCCACCGGCTGGCCGACTAGGCGGCGCTCTCCACGGCCTACCGGGTCAGCCTCTCGATCTCGTGCTGCACCCGTTCCTCCCGGATCTGGTCGATCACCTCCTGGAAGGACTTCGCCGTACCGCTCACCACGAGCCTCTCGATGGCGTGGACCTCATCCTCGGTGTACCACCCCGAGTCCCTTACGCGCGCCACGTACGCGAGTCGGTCCTCGATGGGGAGACGGGCGATGGCTCCCAGCCTCTCGAACAGCTTGTACGCCGCCTCGCTCTCGAGGCAGCGTTCGACGACGGCGGCGAGCCTCTCCTCGCGGCCGGGCGTCTGCGGGGTATCGATCGTTTCCACGGTCGTCCTCTCTTCGACAGGGGTCCGAAGGACTGGCTCCCTGGCTCCCATGCAATGCCCGGGCCGGACCGTGGAAAAGCCCGTGAGAGAGTGCCGCAAGTACCATATTTTACTGCCCCTTGGAGACACTTCCCCCGAGAGGGTATGGCAGGGCTCGAGGTGGGCCGGACCGGAACAATCCGGACCTCGAGGGGAAGGAATTTCCCCCCGGGGCCGGCTGTCCGGATCGCTGGCCCCCCGCTATCTTCTGGTGCCCCGAGCCCGGACCTGGAGCGGTGAGAGATGATCGACAAGGAACTGCTGGAGATCCTCGCCTGTCCCGAGACGAAGGAGCCGATCCACGTGGCCGATCAGGCCCTGGTGGATGAGGTCAACGCCCGGATCGAACGCGGCGAGCTGACCAATCGGGGAGGATCGAAGGTCGAACGGAAGATCGACGGAGGCTTGGTGCGGGAGGACCGGAGGTACCTCTACCCGATCGAGGACGAGATCCCCATCATGCTGATCGACGAGGCGATCCCGCTCGAGGGGATCGAGCAGGGCCAGGGGGACGCTCCCGGCCAGCCCTGACGCCGCCCCGTCCGGGCGGCTCCGATCCCTGCCGATGGACGAAAGGCGCCCGCAGCTGATCTGCAGGCGCCTTTCTCATGAGTGGTGCGGAAGCGGGGATTCGAACCCCGACGCCCGAAGGCACTGCCCCCTCAAGACAGCGTGTCTACCAATTTCACCACTTCCGCAAGCTATTGTGGGAGGGCCGCATCCGACTCTTCCGGCTGATCCCCCTCCTGCGGCTGATAGGGGGTGGGAGCGACCGGCGCCGCCCCTTCCTCCGCCTGCAGCAGACGCTCGCTCGCCGTCGTCGGGAGTCCCTCGTCCTCGTCGTAGGCCACGGCCAGGGCGAGACACAGAAGCAGGAAGCCTGCGGCCAGGTAGGTCGTCGTCTTGGTGAGGAAGGTGCTCGCCGCCCGGCCCCCGAGGACGGAGGAGGAGCTCAGGCCGCCGCCCACGGATGCGGCCAGGCCGCCGCCCTTGCCGGACTGGAGCAGCACGGCGACGACCAGCAGAATGCAGACGAGGATGTGGAGGATGGTCAGCAGGATGGTCATGGCTGGCTCTGCTTCTCAGGTAGCGGCGCGGACGATGGCGGCGAAATCTCCGGCCCGCAGGGAGGCGCCGCCGATCAAGCCTCCGTCGATGTCGGCCTGACCGAACAACTCGGCGGCATTCTCGGGCTTGACGCTGCCTCCGTAGAGGATGCGGACGGCGTCGGCCGCCTCGCCGAATCTCTCGCGCAGGCGGTCACGGATCAGAGCGTGAACGCTCTGGGCCTCCTCGGGGGTGGCGGTGCGGCCCGTGCCGATCGCCCAGACCGGCTCGTAGGCCACGGCGACCGGAAGCACTTCCTCGGCAGCAAGCCCGTCGAGGCCCCGGTCCAACTGGCCCAGCACGGTGCTCTCCGCCTGACCGGCGTCGCGCTGACCGAGGGTTTCGCCGATGCAGAAGATCGGCTTGAGACCGCTTGCGAGGGCAGCCCGTGTACGCTGGTTCACGCCCTCGTCGGTCTCTCCGAACAGCTGCCGCCGCTCAGAATGGCCTAGTATAACCCATTGGCACGCAAGGGTCAACAGCATCCCGGGGGAGACCTCGCCGGTGTAGGCGCCGCTCTCCTCCCAGTGCGAGTTCTGGGCCCCCAGGCCGACCGCTCCGTCCTCCAGCACGGCGGCGACGGCCGCCAGGCCGGGGTACGGCGGGCACAGGACGACGTCGACGGAACCGGTCTCCTCGCGGATTTGCGGAAGCAGCTCGCGAGCCAGGGCGGCGCCCTCCTGCGGCAGCAGGTTCATCTTCCAGTTGGCGGCGACGAGAGGCCGTCTCGGCATCGACCGCGTCATCCCCCCTCGTCGAGGGCCTCGACCCCCGGCAGGACCCGGCCGCCCAGGGCTTCGAGGGAGGCCCCGCCGCCGGTGGAGATGTGGGACATGCGCTTGGCGGCTCCGGCCTTGTCCACCGCCGCGGCGGTGTCGCCGCCGCCGATGATGCTCACCGCCCCCGACTCCCAGGTGACCTGCTCCAGGGCCTGGGCCACGGCCGTGGTGCCGGCGGCGAAGTCGTCGATCTCGAAGACGCCGAGGGGGCCGTTCCAGAGGATGGTCCCGGCCTGGCTGAGGTGCTCGATGAAGCGCTCCCGGGTCCGGGGCCCGATGTCGACGCCGGCGCGGTCTCCGGGGATGGCGTCGACAGGGACGGCCTCGTGCTCGGCCCCCGGGGCCACCTTGCGGGCGACGACGATGTCCTCGGGCAGGATCAGCCTGTCGCCGGCCTTGGCCAGCAGGTCGGCGGCCACCGACACCGACTCCTCGTCACACAGGGACTCGCCGATCTCCTGCCCGCGCGCCTTCAGGAAGGTGTAGGACATGCCGCCGCCGATGAGCAGGGCGTCGACCTTGCCGAGGAGGTTCTCGATCACCTCGATCTTGTCCGCCACCTTGGCGCCGCCGAGGATGGCGACGAAGGGGCGCGCCGGTTCGGAGAGGGCCTCCTGCAGGTACCGGAGCTCCTTTTTCATCAGGTAGCCGGCGACACTGTGGTCCACGTGCCGGGTGATGCCCTCCGTCGAGGCGTGGGCGCGGTGGGCGGCTCCGAAGGCGTCGTTGACGTAGATGCCGTCGCCGAGGTCGGCCAGTTGCCGGGCGAAATCGCCGTCGTTGGCCTCCTCCCCGGGGTGGAAGCGCAGGTTCTCCAGAAGCAGCACGCTGCCCGGTCTCACCTCCGAGGCCAGGGCCGCCGTCTCTTCGCCGATGCAGTCGGGCGCCAGGTGCACGCTGGTGCCCAGATGCCGGTGCAGGTCCTGGGCGATCGGTTCCAGGGAGAGGCCGGACCGGACCTGGCCGCGGGGCCGGCCGAGGTGCGACATGAGCACCAGGGAGGAGCCCTTCTCGAGCAGCTGCCACAAGGAGGGCAGGGCGGCGAGGACCCGCCGGTCGTCGATGATCTGCCCGTCGCCGTCGAGAGGGACGTTGAAGTCCTCGCGCACCAGCACGCGCTTCCCCGCCACATCGATGTCGTCTATCGTCCGCTTGGCCATGTCACATGGCTCCTTCCGGTCACCCGAAGAATACGCGCGAGATGTCGTACAGCTCCTGCCCCACCCTCTTCAGCTCACCGACCCCCTTCTCCAGAGGCAGAGTGACGATCTCGTCGCCCTGGAGTGCGACCATCCTGCCCCAGTCGCCGGCGCGAACCAGGTCGATGGCGGCGATGCCGTAGCGCGTACCGAGGACGCGGTCGAAAGCGGTGGGAGTCCCGCCGCGCTGCAGGTGCCCGAGGACGATGACGCGCGTCTCGAAGCCGGTCTCCTTCTCGATCACGTCCCCCACGAGCTGTCCGACGCCGCCCAGCTTGACATGGCCGAACTCGTCGGTACCCCCCTCCTGCACGGTGTACTCGCCGCCGCCGAACTTCACCCCTTCGGCGACGACGACGATGCTGAAGTCCTTGCCGCGGTCGTGGCGCATCTTGATGGTGTCGACCATCTCCTGTATCGACGTGCTCTGCTCCGGTATCAGGATCAGGTCGGCGCCCCCGGCGATGCCGGCGTAGGTGGCGATCCATCCCGAGTGCCGGCCCATCACCTCGACGACCATCACCCGGTTGTGGGACTCGGCCGTCGTGTGGATGCGATCCAGGGCTTCGGTGACGATGTTGATGGCCGTGTCGAAGCCGAAGGTGTAGTCGGTGTTGGAGATGTCGTTGTCGATCGTCTTGGGCACGCCCACCACGGGGGCGCCGGCGGCGGCCAGCTTGAGGGCCACGCTGAGGGTGTCGTCGCCGCCGATGGCGATCAGGGCGTCGAGCTTCATGCGCTTCATGTTCTCGAGGACGATGTCGCCGCCGTCGGGGACCTTGTAGGGGTTGGTTCGCGAGGTCCCCAGGATCGTGCCGCCCTTTGGCAGGATGCCGGAGACCTCCTCGTGGCCCAGGGGCTCCCACAGGCACTCCAGCATGCCCTTCCAGCCCTTCTCGACCCCGCGGAACCGGTATCCGTAGTGGGAGATCCCCTTGCGGACGGCCGCCCGGATGACCGCGTTCAGTCCCGGGCAGTCGCCGCCGCCGGTGAGGATGCCGACTGTCTTGATGGTCATCTTCCTGGCCTGCGGAGGGGTTCCATCGGCAGATCGCGGCCCCGGAGGCCGGGAAGCGCGCGGCCCCGGCTCTCGGGGCCGCGGCCGCCGCCGGGGCAAATGCACAAAGCTAGGTTCCCCGGAGGTCAGGTCAACGACGGCCGGCGAAAGGGGCCCGCCACGGCGACCGCCCGGACCTCGGCACCGGGGGCGGCTTCGGCCAGGACGGCGGCGCAGGCGGACAAGGTCGAGCCCGTGGTGAGCACGTCGTCCACCAGGCCGATGATGCGCGGGGAGCCCGCCGCCGGACCCGCGGGGGCGAAGGCTCCGGCCAGGTTGCCGGCCCGGTCCGCGGCCTCCAGGCGCGCCTGCTGGCGGGTCGGCCGGACCCGGCGTACCAGGTCCCCGCGGACCGGCACGCCGAGGGCCTCGGCGGCCCCCCGGGCGATCAGATCGGCCTGGTTGAAGCCGCGCTCCCGCTGCCGCGCCGGGTGCAGGGGCACGGGTACCATCAGATCCAGGTCGGACAAGGCCCCGGCGGTCTCCGGGGCGGTCGCCAGCAGACGGCCGAGGAGGGGTCCGATCCTCCGGATCCCGCTGAACTTGAGAGCGTGGACGGCGGACTGGGCGGGACCCTCCAGGTCGGTGAGCACCACCGCCCGCGAGAAGTCCACCTCGCGCCAGCCGGCACAGTTCGGGCACTCCGGCCCGGAGGAGCCGCTCTCCTGCCGCGGCGAGGCTTGCGGGGCCCCGCAGCGCAGGCACCGCGGCCCGAGGGGCTCCTGGAGGTCGGCGATGCAGCCGCCGCAGAGGGCCTCGCGGTCCCCCGGGGCCTGCCACGACTCGCAGGCCGGACAGTGGGGGGGATAGACGAAATCGAGAAGGACGGCCAGGAGGCCGGAGATCCGGGTGCCGGGGGACACGTTTGCGGCTCCTGGAGGTGACGGTGGGATGGGGGCTCCCTGCCCCGAGGTAGACGGGCCCGCAAGAGCCGTGCCCGTCGCCGCGCCGGGCGCCGGGGACTTCCGCCCTGGCGGGTCGCCCCTGTCTCCCGGGTTCGCTATACTCCGCCGCCCGATGCCCCCAAGACCGCCGATGTCCGGGGCCGCCTTCCTCGGAACCACCTCCCGGAGAACCCCATCCACGGCTTCAGGGAACTTCCCACCGATTCCGACAGCCTGACCCTGATCGCCGCCCCGGAGGGCCGGCCGGGGGCGGACTTCGCAGGCGACGTGCGCGCCGGGCTCACCGCCAGCCCCAAGCGGCTCCCCTGCCTCTATTTCTACGACGAGCGGGGATCGCGGCTCTTCGAGCGCATCTGCGAGCTGCCGGAGTACTACCTGACGCGGGCGGAGCGGTCCATCCTCGAGGCCCGTGCCGACGAGCTGGGCGCCCTCCTCGCGGGGCCGGTGGACCTGGTCGACCTGGGTTCCGGCAACTCCGGCAAGACCCGCCTCGTCGTCGAGGCCCTGCTGCGCCGCCAGGGGCGGCTGCGCTTCATCCCCGTCGACATCTCCAGCTCCATGCTGCGGGAGAGCTCCCTGGCCCTGGTGGAGACCTACGCCGGCCTGGAGGTCCTGGCCGTGGCCGGCGAGTACCAGGACGGCCTCGACTACCTCGAGGCCGAGGGAGGTCCGCCGCGGCTCGTCCTGTGGCTGGGCTCCAACGTGGGCAACTTCACCCCGCGGGAGGCGGTGGGATTCCTGCGGCGCCTGGGCGGCGCCATGCGGCCCGGGGACGCGCTGCTCATCGGCATCGACCTGCGCAAGGACCCGGCGGCCCTGGTGGCCGCTTACGACGACGCAGCGGGGGTGACGGCGCAGTTCAACCTGAACCTGCTGGCCCGCATCAACCGCGAGCTGGGAGGCCGCTTCGACCTCGACGCCTTCGCCCACGAGGCGCGCTGGAACGAGGCCGGGGGCCGCATGGAGATGCACCTGCGTTCCCTGCGCGGCCAGAGCGTGGAGATCGCCGACATCGGCCTGCGGGTCTCCTTCGCCGAGGGCGAGACGATCCACACCGAGAGCTCCTGCAAGTACTCCCTCGAAGGGATCGAGGAACTGGCGGCGGCTTCCGGCTTCGCCATCGAGAGGCAGTGGCTCGACGGCGGCAGCCGGTTCAGCCTCAGTCTGATGACCCGCGGCGGCGCATCGGGCACCTGAGCGCGCTTCGGGGAGGGCGTCCTCAGTCGGCCACGGCCAGGGAGGCCCCCGAGGCCAGCCGCAGCCGCCGCCGCACCACCTGCGAGATCGAGTCGATCCCCATGTTGAGCAGGGCCGTGAAGCCGATGAGGACCACCGCCTGGTCGAGCTTGTCCTCGGCGATGGCGCTGTCGATGAAGAACCCGAGGGTTGTGACCCCCAGGATCCCGAGGATCGCCGACTCCCGCATCATCACCTCCCAGCGGTAGAACAGGAAGGCCAGGAACTGCCCGTAGACCCGGGGCAGGACCTCCCAGGCGTAGCGGTCGAGGGCGCGGCGCGGCGCGTCGAGCCTCAGGCGCATCACGTTCGCCGAGCCGGCGCCGAGGTAGGAGAGGATGGCGCCGTTGTGCAGCAGGATCGCCACCAGGGCGGGGAGCATCGACGGCCCCCACAGCTGCAGGAAGACGTAGGCGAGGAGGTACTCCGGCGTCGTGCGCCCGACGATCAGGCCGAAGTGCACCAGCCGCCGCACCGGGGCCGGGCTCACGTGGCGGCAGGCCACGCCGAGGAAGACGACGGCGAAGAGGCCGGTGGCCGCCAGCGCCGCCTGGGTGAGCAGGACCGTGTTCCACACCCCCGGCAGGGCCTGGTGGCGCACCAGCACGTCGAACCAGGACCACACCTGTTCGACGGGAAAGGCGATGTCGAGGCTGCCGTCCTGGAACCCCTCCCGGCGCATCGGCCAGGGCAGGATCTCCCAGGTCAGGAAGCGCTTCACGTTGACCCAGGAGAGGTGCACCTCGGGCGACACGGCCCACGCCGACAGGGCCGCGTAGAGGACCACCAGCCGCGGCCGGACCCAGTATCTCAGAGACGCGATGAGGAGGTAGAAGACGTAGAGCAAGGCCGCCGCCTCGCCGTAGAGGCCCTCCCGGAAGGCGGTCTCCAGGTGGAAGCCGAGGGTGGGCAGGCCGATGAAGCCGAGGACGGCGCTGGAGCGCAGGGCGCACTCCAGGCGGTAGGAGGTATAGGCCTTCAGGTTGGGCCAGATGGTGGGCAGGATCCCGTAGCAGAACCGGCTCACCGGACTCGAGCCCGGCGGCAGGGCCTGCATGGGGCGCCGGTCGGCCTCCTGCAGGATCTCGGCGTAGACCTTGGCGAAGACCCCGGCGTAGGGGATGGCGATGGCGAGCACGCCACAGACCGGGTTGAGCCCCACCATGGGCAGGAACAGGAAGGCCCAGAAGATCTCGTGGACGGCGCGCACGGCGGCGCAGCCGAGGCGCACCACCCGGTGCTCGAAGACGAAGGCGAGCCCCGAACCGAGGAGCACGGCCAGGGAGAGGCCGCAGAAGGCGAAGGTGACGGTGTTGAGCAGGGCCTGGCCCATGGCCGGCAGGGCCCGCAGGTCGGGCCGCGCGAACCCCGAGAGCAGGCGCCCCAGCTCGCCCCAGGGGTCGAGGGTGACGATCTCGATGTCGGCCAGCGCCAGGCAGGCGAGGCCCACCGCCAGGAACCACAGGCTCGCCTTCAGCACGGCGGACGGCTCAGGTCGATGGTTCGGCGCCCGCTTCGCCGCGGTACAGGGCCTCCAGCCGCGCCGCTCCGACGTCGGCGGAGCCCAGGTCGAAGGCGACCCGCCCCTCGCGCAGTCCCACGGCCCGGTCGAAGTGCCGCAGCGCCAGGTCGACGTCGTGCATGGCCACCACCGCCGTCTCGCAGCCGGCCTTGAGCAGCTCGAGGACGTCGCCGGCCTGGTGGGGATCGACCGCCGAGACCGGCTCGTCGGCGAGGACGACGGCGCCCCCCTGGTAGAGGGCGCGGCCCACGGCGACCCGCTGCTGCTGGCCGCCGGAGAGCTGGCTCACCGCCTCGAAGAGCTTGTCCTCCAGGCCGAGGTCGCGGAAGAGGGGGCGCAGCTCCTCCACCACCCGCCGCCGGGGCCGCGCCAGGTCCACGAGATTGGCCAGGGTCGAGTTGCGGTCCAGCCGGCCCGCGTAGACGTTGTGGAACGCCGACAGCTGCGGCACCAGGGCGTAGTCCTGGTGCACGCAGGCGCAGTCGGCCGGCCGGCGGGCCTGGAGCAGCCGCAGCAGCGTCGTCTTGCCGGCGCCGCTGGGTCCTATGACGACCACCTTCTCGCCGCGGTCTACCCGCAGGTCGACGCCGCGCAGGGCCTCGGTGGCCCCGGCGCGGACGTGCTCGTCCCGCAGGTCGAAGAGCTCTCCGGCCGCCGGAGGGCCCTGGGCGGCCGCGGCGGGCATGGAGGCCAATCAGTCCTCGAGGATGCCGATGGTCCTGCCGGTCTCGAGGATCGGCGCGTACATGGAGTTGTCGGCGGCGATGAAGGCCGCGCGCGGGAAGGAGTCGAGCAGGTCCCGGTCCTCCATGCCGAGCAGGGCCTGGCGGACGCGGTCGGTGAAGCCTTCCCCGTAGCGGGCGTCCACGTCGCCGCGGATCGACCAGTTGTAGTCGGGGTAGGTCGGCGTGCGCCAGATGACGCGCACCTTGCTGGTGTCGACGATCCCGGCGGCGATCTCCTTCTCCCAGACCTTGTAGTTCAGAGCGCCCGCCTGGTAGGCCCCGGACTGCACCAGGGCCAGGGTCTTGGAGTGGTCGCCGCTGAAGCCGACGCGCTCGAAGACCTCGGCCGGGGGCTTGCCGAAGTGCCGGCGGATGAAGTACTCCGGCATCAGCCGGCCCGAGGTCGATCCCTTGGAGCCGAAGGTGAAGGTCTTGCCCGAGATGCCGGCGGGGAAGGCCGCCTCGGCATCCTCGCCGCTGCAGGTGCAGGCCTTCTTCTCCCGCAGGCCGGTGCTGGCGTGGGCGATGAAGTAGGTGACGAACTCCACGTCTTCCTCGCCCTGGGCGATCGCCTGCGAGCCGGGCACGCCGCGGCGCGCCTGCACGCCGGAGAGGCCTCCGAACCAGGCCAGCTGGACCTCGCCGTTCTTGAAGGCCGAGACCGAGGCGGCGTAGGACTTGACCGGCACGTACTCCACGGAGACGCCGAGCGTCGAGCCCAGGTACACGGCGACCTTGTCGAATCGCTCCTTGAGTCTCGCCGTGTCCTGGTCGGGGATCGCGGTGAAGCGGAAGAGACTCTCGGCGGCGCCCGCCGGGATCGCGAGGGAAAGCAGGGTCAGGGAAAGCACGGTGAGGGACGGAATCGAGCGTATCATGCTTTGCTGCGCTCCTCTCTCAGTGGACGTGGATGATGGACGATGGACGAGGGTGCCGCCGCGGCGGCGCCCGGAGCGGGAAGATCCGGAGCCTTCAACTGAAGACCAGGTGCACCTCCCCCTCCTTGGGCCGGACCCGGCCGACGACCGCCGAGGCCGCGGCCCCGGCATCGACCAGGGCGCCGACGGCTTCGGGCGCCTGATCCGCCGGCAGGGCGGCCAGCAGTCCGCCGCTGGTCTGCGGATCGACGGCCAGGGCGCGCCACTCCTCCGGCAGCTCCGCGGCGAACCGGGTGGAGGCCTCGACGAGCTCGCGGTTGGCCCGGTTGACGCCGGTGGACACGCCCCGCCGGTACATGTCGAGGGCCTCGTCGTACACCGGCACGGCGCCGGCGTCGACATGCAGTGCCGCTCCCGAGCCGCTGGCCATCTCGAAGGCGTGGCCCGCCAGGCCGAAGCCGGTCACGTCGGTGGCGGCGTGGACCTCGAAGCCGGCCAGGACCTCGGCGGCGGCCCGGTTCAGCGTCGTCAGCGACTCGACGCAGGCCGCCAGGGCCCCGGCCGAGACCCAGCCCTTGAGGTTGCCGTTGAAGAGCACGCCGCTGCCGATCGGCTTGGTCAGCACGAGGGCGTCTCCGGGGCGCGCGCCGACGTTGCGCCAGTAGCGCTCCGGGTGCACGAGCCCGGTGACGGAGAGGCCGAACTTGGGTTCCTCGTCATCCGTGGTATGCCCCCCGGCGAGCACGGCGCCGGCTTCCAGGACCTTCTCGCGGGCGCCGGCGACGATGCCGGCCAGCACCTCGGGGCCGAGGACATCCCCCGGGAAGCCCAGCAGGTTCAGCGCCGCCAGGGGGCGGCCGCCCATGGCGTAGACGTCGCTCAGGGAGTTGGCCGCGGCGATCCGGCCGAAGAGCACGGGATCGTCGACCGGCGGCGTGATGATGTCCGCCGTGAGCACGAGGGCGCGTTCGTCGTCGAGGCGGTACACGGCCGCGTCGTCACTCGTCTCGAAGCCGACGAGGAGGTCCGGATCGACCTGCTCCGGGAGCCCTTCCAGCAGCCTGGCGAGTCCGACCGGACTCACTTTCGCCGCTCAGCCGCAGGTCCGGGCCAGGCTCGTGAGTGTCTTGTCCTTGTCGGTCAGCGCCATTGCGTCCTCAGGTCCGTTGGTGAAGCGCCGGAACCTACTGATCCCCCGCGGGGGAGGCAAAGCGGTTCCGCCGCGAGGCCTGTCTTCGCGAGGCCTATCTTATTGAGACAACGCAAGCCGAAAGGGAGACCATGCCCGAACACCGAATCCTCGACGTCGTCACCCGCCAAGAGCTGGCCCGCTGGGTCCGGGACGCCCGGCAGCGCACCCTGGAGCTGGTCTCGGACCTCACCGACGAGCAGCTCCTCGGCCCGCAGCTGGCCATCGTCAACCCTGGGGTCTGGGAGATCGGCCACCATGCCTGGTTCCAGTCCCGGTGGGTGTTGCGCCACGCCGGCGGCCAGCCCCCCGTGCGCGACGACGAGGACGACCTCTACGACTCGATCGCCATCGCCCACGACCGGCGCTGGGACCTGCCGCTGCCGTCGCGGGACGGGACCCTGGCCTACGTGCAAGAGGTTCTCGACCGCACCGAGAGACTGCTGCTGGCCGACCCGCCCGACGACGGCGTGATCTTCCACGCCCTCTACTCCGTGCTGCACGAGGACATGCACACCGAGGCCCTCACGTACACCCGGCAGACCCACGGCTGGCCGGCGCCCCCGTTGGGCGTGCCCCGCTCCGACGAGGGCATCGGCGGCGGCGGCCTGGAGGGAGATGTCGAGATCCCGGGCGGCCCCTGCCGCCTCGGCTCCGAGCGCGGCGAGCCCTTCGTCTTCGACAACGAGAAGTGGGCCCATCCCGTGGAGCTGACGGCCTTCCGCATCGACCGCGCCGCCGTCTCCCAGGGGCGGTTCGCCGAGTTCGTCGACGACGGCGGCTACGCCGACGAGCGCCTGTGGAGCGAGCAGGGCCGGGCCTGGCTCGCCGAGACGGGGGCCGGGCACCCCTGCTACTGGCGCCGGGGGGACGGCGGCTGGGAGCGCCGCCACTTCGACGGCTGGCAACCCCTCGAGCCGCACCGCCCGGTGATCCACGTCAACTGGTTCGAGGCCGACGCCTGGTGCCGCTGGGCCGGCCGCCGGCTGCCCACCGAGGCGGAGTGGGAGGCCGCCGCCGTGGCCGAGCCCGCTGCCGGCGGCGGGCTTTCGGGGAGCCGCCGCCCCTATCCCTGGGGCGGCGCGCCGCCCTCCCCGGAGAGGGCCAACCTCGACTGGAGGGCCATGGGCACGGTCGACGTGGGCGGCCTGCCGGAGGGCGACAGCCCCTGGGGCTGCCGCCAGATGATCGGCAACGTCTGGGAGTGGACGAGCACCGTCTTCGGCCCCTTCCCCGGCTTCGAGCCGGACCCCTACAAGGAGTACTCCGAGCCCTGCTTCGACACCCGCAGGGTCATGCGCGGCGGCTGCTGGACCACCCGGTCGCGCCTGATCCGCACGGGGTACCGCAACTTCCAGACCCCCGACCGGCGCGACGTCCTCACCGGCTTTCGCACCTGCGCCGCGTGAGTCCCGGGCCTTGCGAGTCCTGATCGTCACCCCGGCGCCCCCCGGGTCGCGCTCCGGCAACCGGGTGACGGCCCTGCGTTGGGCCCGCCTCCTGCGCGGCCTCGGGCACGAGACGCTCATCGCCACCGCCTTCGCGCGGCAGCGCTGCGACCTGATGGTCGCCCTCCACGCCCGCCGCAGCCGCGACTCCATCCTGCGCTTCCGCCAGCGGCGGCCCGAGGGGCCGCTGGTCCTGGCCCTGACCGGCACCGATCTCTACGGCGACATCCGCACCGACGCCGGGGCCCGCGACAGCCTCGAGCGCGCCGACCGGCTGATCGTGCTGCAGGAGGCCGGCGCGGCGGAGCTTCCCGAGCGGCTGCGGGCGCGGGCGCGGGTCATCGTGCAGTCCCTGCCGGTTCCGCGGCGGGCCTCCCGGCCGGTGCAGGGCGCCTTCCGGGTCTGCGTCCTCGGTCATCTGCGGCCGGTGAAGGACCCGCTGAGGACGGCGGCGGCCTCGCGGCGGCTGCCGCCTGCGTCGAGGATCCGCGTCGTCCAGGCCGGCGGCGCCCTGGAGGAGGACCTGGCCGTCCGCGCCCGGCGCGAGGAGGACCGCAACGAGCGCTATCGCTGGCTGGGAGAGCTGCCCCGCTGGCAGGCCCTGCGGCTGCTGGGGCGCAGCCACCTGCTGGCCCTGACCTCGCGCATGGAGGGCGGGGCCAACGTCGTCTGCGAGGCCCTGGCCCTGGGGGTGCCCGTGGTCTCCTCGGAGATCTCCGGCTCCATCGGCCTGCTGGGCCCCGGCTACCCCGGGTACTTCCCCGTGGGCGACACCGGGGCCCTGGCCGCCCTGCTGTCCCGCGCCGAGACCGACGCCGCCTTCTACGAGCGGCTGCGGCAGGCCTGCCGCGAGCGCGCCTCCCTCGTCGATCCCGAGCGGGAGAGCGAGGCCTGGAGCGACCTGCTGGCGGAGCTGAGCGGCGGGAACCGGGCCGCCGGGGGCGAGCCTTGCCGCCCCTGACAGCCGCCGTTATACTGCCGCGCACACCGGAGAGAAGTCCTGACGCCATGGACTCCCATCTCGGCACCGACCCGCAGCTCCCGGTCTCGCCTGCGCCCATCCTGAACGCCTCGGCCCGGCCCGCCTCCCCGGCGGCCGGCTCGCCTTCCGTCGTCGTCGGCGAGGACGAAGGCCGCCAAGTCCGAATGGCCTATTCGGAGCACGGGGATCCCGGCGCATCCCTGCACCTGGTCCTCCTCCACGGCCTCTTCGATCACAAGGGCACCTGGTCCGCTCTGGCACCCCGCCTGGCCGAGGCGGGGTACCATGTCATCGCCCCCGACCTCGTCGGCTTCGGCCGCAGCAGCAAGCCCGAGTTCCGCTCCTGGCCCGCCTCCCGGCGATACGGCGCCGAGGCCCAGGTCGGATTCGTCCGCGCCTTCGTCGAGGGCCTCGGCCTCGACGACGTGGTCCTTGCGGGGAACTCCTTCGGCGGCGGGGTCTTCCTGCGCAGCCTGTGCACCCCGTGGCCCGGCGGACCCCGGGTGCGGGGCCTGGTACTGGAGAGCGCCTCGGGCTACCCCCAGGCCCGGCCCCCCTACATCCGGCTGCTGGGCGACCTGCCCGGACGGCTGCTGCTCAACCGGCGGGTCCTCGGCATCGGTCTGGGCACCGGCCTGGCGCGGGTCGTAGTGCGATCGACTTTCCGGCGCGTCTTCCACGACCCCGGCAAGATCCCGGAAGAGCTGGTGGACGAGGCCGTCGACATCCTGCGGGGGCCGAACACGGTGTACGCCTACCAGGCGGCGGCGCGCAACCTGGTTCCCGGCGACATCGCCCGCTTCACCGACGCCTACCGGGAGATCGACGTGCCCACCCTCGTCCTGTGGGGTGCCGAGGACCGCATCGTGCCCGCCCGGTTCGCGGCCCTCTTCGAAGCCGAGTTGCCCGACGCCGAGCTGCACGTCTTCGACGAGTGCGGCCACGCGCCCCATCTCGAGTACCCGGACGAGACGGCCCGGCTCATCGGCGACTGGACCCGGCGCCGCCTCACGGAAGAACCGAATCGCGCCTTGCCCGCGGGACGGGACCGGCCATGACGGACGGGAACATCGGCGCCGACGGCGCCCGCTTCCGCCTCTTCTTCGGCGTCCTCTTCCTGGTCTTCGCCCTCGGCCTGATGGCCCTGCTCACCGTGACCGGCGTGCCCCTGGCCCTGCGCCTGGTGGTCTTCGTGCCGCTCTGGATCGGCACTTTCACCATGGCCGAGTCCCGGTCCCGCGTCTGCGTCCTCAACGCCGCCCGCGGCGTCTGCTCCACCGAGTCCGGCACGCAGCGCATCGAGGACGACGAGCGGCGGCTGGCGCTCGTGCGGCGCGCCTGGAGGGTGCCTCTCCACTCGGTGCTCTACGCGGTGGTCCTGACCGTCTTCCTGGTGGCTGTCTCGGCGTGGCTGCCCTGGAGGACCCCGGCCGGCTGAAGGCTCAGCCGCCGGTCCCCAGGCCTTCGGCGAAGACCACGAGGAGCGCCACCAGCAGCACCGCCCGCAAGGTCCAGCCGGCGGTGCGGACCCAGCTGGTGGCCACCAGCCGGTTCACCTTGCCCTCGTCGTAGCCCCCCGCCAGGGCCCGGTGGAGGGGCCGCTGCACCCCGAGCGTGGAGAGCCAGAGCCCGCCGAGGACGACGGCGTTCAACAGCATCGGCGGCTCACCGACCACTTCCGGGGGATCCAGGGCCAGCCACACGCCGGTGATCAGCTCGAAGAGCATCACCGGCGTCACCACCAGGCTCGAGCGCCGCGCGTGCCCTCTCTCGTACTCCTGGAACCGCGTCATGCCCACCCGGTGCATGAGCGGGTAGTGGACGATCTGCACGAACCAGGCGATGGCGGTCATGTACACGGTCGCCGCCGCGTGCAGCATGAGCAGGATCATGCCGCTCCTCCGTAGACCCGGCGGGCCTCGCGATGGGCCACGGCGTGGAGGTCGGCCGTCTCCTCGGGGGAGGAGGCATAGCCGCCCGACATCACCAGAAGCAGGGCGGCCCCCGACGCCCGGGCGGCGCGCAGCACCGCGCGGTCCCTCCGGTGGAGGCCGCCGCGGCTCAGGGACAGGCGGCCGTAGCGGTCGCCGGCCACCGGGTCGACCCCGGCGAGGTAGACGATCAGGTCCGGCCGGCCGCCGCGGAGCACTTCCGGCAGGGCCGCCGTCAGGCGCTCGAGATAGTCGTCGTCGCCGGTGCCGTCGGGCAGGCCGACGTCGAGGGAGGAGGCCTCCTTCTGGAAGGGGTAGTTCCGCTGCCCGTGGAAGGAGAGGGTGAAGGTCCGCGGATCGCCGGCGAAGACCGCCGCCGTGCCGTTCCCCTGGTGCACGTCCAGGTCGATCACCAGGGCCCGGTCGAGCAGGCCCTCGCCGCGCAGCAGCCGGATCGCCACGGCCACGTCGTTGAGCACGCAGAACCCCTCGCCGTGGTCGGGGTAGGCGTGGTGGGTGCCCCCCGCCAGGTTGGCGGCGATCCCGTCCTCCAGGGCCATGCGCGCGGCCAGGACAGTGCCGCCCACGGCCAGCCGCGAGCGCCGCTCCAGGGCCTGGCTCCACGGCAGTCCCAGGCGCCGCTCGGCGCCGCGCTCCAGGCCCGTCTGCAGCTCGTCCAGGTAGCGGTCGGTGTGCACCAGGCGCAGCACCTCGCGGCCGGCCGGGGAGGGCTCCACGCGGTCGCCGTTGCCGATCAGCCCCTCGCGCAGCAGGATGTGGTGGAGGGCCGGGAACTTGGCCATGGGGAAGGGATGCCCCTCGGGCAGGGGCACGAAGTAGCCGTCGCTGTAGCTGACGCGCATCGGTCCGCTCAGGCCTTCCCCAGCAGATCCCGCAGGGCGGTGTCGATGTCGGGATGGCGGAAGGCGTACCCGGCCGCCGTCAGCCTCGCCGGCTCGACGCGGGTGCTGGCCAGCAGCAGGGTCTCTCCCATCTCCGCCCAGACCAGCTTCACCACCGGCGCCGGCAGGGGCAGCCGCGCCGGGCGCCGCAGCAGGCGTCCCAGGGTCCGGGTGAACTCCAGATTGGTCACCGGCCCCGGGGCCACGGCATTCACCGGCCCCGCGAGATGCGGGCTCTTCAGGGTCTCCTCGATGACCCCCACCAGATCCTCCAGCGTGATCCAGCTGAGGTACTGCCGGCCGCTCCCCACCCGGCCTCCCAGGCCCAGCCGGAAGAGGGGCCCCACCCTCGCCAGCATGCCGCCCCGGGGGCTCAGGACCACGCCGATGCGCAGGTTGACGACGCGGATCCCCGCCGCCGCCGCCGCCGCACTGGCCCGCTCCCAGTCCACCGCGACGCGGGCGAGGAAGTCGTCGGCGGGGGCGCTGTCCTCCACGCAGATCTCGTCGCCGCGGTTTCCGTAGTAGCCGATGGCCGAGGCGCACACCAGGGTCGCCGGTTTGCGCTCGCAGGCGGCGAGAGCCTCGCTCAGCAGGCGCGTGCCCTCCACGCGGCTGACCCGGATGCGCTCCTTGCGCGCCGCCGTCCAGCGTCCGTGGCTGACGTTCTCACCCGCCAGGTGCACGACTGCGTCGAGGCCCTCCAGCCCGGAGGCGTCGAGCCGGCCGGCGGCGGGGTCCCAGCGCACGGCCGCCGTTCCCGGCTCCGGCGCCGAGCGGCTCAGCCCGAGGACCTCGTCCCCCGCACCGGTCAGGGACTCGACCAGCGCCGAGCCGACCAGGCCCGTGGGGCCGGAGACCAGGACCCTCATCGGCCGTCGACCTCCGACAAGGCCGCCCGGAACTCGTGGGCGAAGGCCGAGCGCTGCTCCGGCGTGCCCACGGTGACGCGCACGCAGCGGTCGCCGGGCGGCTTGTAGGGCATGCGCACGAAGACTCCGCGCCCGAGGAGCGCCGCCTGAACGGCCCGGGCGCGCTCGCCGCAGCCGAGATCGAGGTTGACGAAGTTCGTCGCCGATTCCACGTGCCCCAGCCCCAGCTCCCCCGCCAGCGCGGCGAGCTCCCCGCGACCTTGCCGCACCTGACGCACCACGCCCCTCACGTGTTGCGGCTCGCCGAGAGACGCCAGGGCGCCCGCCTGGGCGACGCGGTTCACTCCGAACTGGTTGCGCACGCGGTCGAGGACGGCCACCACCTCTTCGTGGGCGATGGCGTAGCCGATGCGGGCGCCCGCCATGCCGTGGGCCTTGGAGAAGGTGCGGGTGCGCACCAGGCGCCGGTCGGAGACGTCCATGGCCGGCACGGCCGCCGGCGGCGCGAACTCGCTGTACGCCTCGTCGAGGATGAGCATGGCCTCCGCCGGCAGCGACGCCAGCAGCTCCAGGGCCGCCTCCGCCGTCCCCCAGGTGCCCATGGGGTTGTCCGGATTGGCGGCGTACACCAGGTGCGCGCCCGACTTCCGGGCGGCGTCGCCGAGGCCCGCGAAGTCGACCCGGTCGTCCACGTACGGCACCTCCACGAGGCGGGCGCCGTAGCCGTGGACGTGGTAGTTGAAGGTAGGGTACGAGCCGAGGGAGGTGACCACCGGATCCCCCGCCTCGGCGAAGAGGCGCACCAGCAGGCCGAGGATCTCGTCGATCCCGGCGCCCACGTGGACCCGCGCCGGCGGCACGCGGTGATGGGCGGCGAGGGCCTCGATGAGGTCGTGGATCTCCGGGTCGTTGTACATCCAGACCTCGTCGACGGCCTGCCGCATCGCCGCGCGCGCGGCGGGGGATACCCCGAAGGGGCTCTCGTTGGCCCCGACCCGCACCCGGAGCGGGCGGCCGTGGCGCCGCTCGAGGGCCTCGGGGCCGACGAAGGGAACCAGCGGCGGCAGGGCGCGGACCACCCGGGTCAGCGGCAGACCGCTCACCGAGGGCGCCCTCGGAATGGTCCCGGCCATGTGGAGAGCTTGCGCTCCATCCTCTTTCGGGCTTTCTTCAGGCAAGGCGGATCGTATATACTAAGATACTGTTTCTCAACAGGTTACGTCAACCTCTCAGCCCTCCGGCGGCGCCGGGCGCGGGCACCGGCCGAGCTTCGATGTCCGACAACTCCGAGAACCCGCACCCCCCCCCGGCGGCGGACCTGACCGCCGCCCTCGCCCTCCTGCGGGCCCTCCACGGAGAGGACGTGCCGGACGGCCCCCTCGGTCCGGCGACGGTCCCCGAGAGCGTCCTCGCCCTGCCCGTCAAGGCGGCGATGGAGCTCTTCGAGTACCACGGCAAGGTCTGCACCAACCTCCACTGTCACCACCTGCCGCCGCCCCTGCGGCCCTACCGGCACATGCGCCGGCAGGCGATCCGGGGCGCCGCCGGCCTGGTGCACGAGGTCCTCTGGGACTGGCCCGACCACGATCTGGTGGTCACCGTCCGCGCGGCGATCCTCGACGAGTACGACGAGCTGGCCAGCCTGGTCTCCAAGGGCGATCTGCTTCAGGGCGGCCGGCTCGGGGAGCTCCTGGAGGACCCTGAAGGCGTCTTCAATCTGACCGCCGTCCTCTGGGCATCGCGATTCCAGCCCCCCCCGGCCGAGGAGCTGTTCCGCTGCCTCGTGCCTGTCGCCGTGGGCGCCTCCGCCTCCGGCGCCGGCGCCCCCCGGGGGCCCGGTGCGGACCGGGAGTCGATGAAGGAACTGAAGGCCGAGCGCCGCAAGCTGCGCAGAGAGCTGAAGGGATCCGCCGACGAGGCCGGGAGGCTCCAGGCGGCCTTGCGGCGCAGCGAGCTGGCCCTCGAGAAGGTCCGGCGCGATCACGGAGAGACCCGCGAGCGGGCGGAGGCCGCGGCGGCGGAGGTCGGGCGCCTGGAGGACCGCCTGCGCCGCGACCATTCCGCCATCGAGGACCACCAGCTCAAGGCGGACCAGGCCGAGCGGGTGAACACCGACCTGCTCTGCGACCGGCGGCGCCTGCAGAAGGAGATCCGCCGCAAGGAGCAGGAGCGCAGCCGGCTCGCCTCCCGGCTGGCCAACGAGAACACGCGCCTGCAGCGCCTGGAGCAGCAGGCCGCCAGCCGTCCGAGGGGGGCCGATGCGGTGTGGAGGTTCCTGCGCCGGGAGAAGGAGCGCATCCAGGCGGATCTCGCCGGGGCCGGCGCCGGAGGGGCGCGCGCGGATGAGGAGTGGACCGCCCACCTCCGCCTGGAGGAGGCTTTCCTCGCCGCTCATCCCCGCTACCGGCCGGTGCGCGCGGTCTCCGTGCGGCGGCCGAAGCCGCCCCTGCGGCTCGACGCCCTCGGGGGCTCCTCGGAGATCGGCCGCAGCTGCTACCTCCTCGAGCTTGGTGGCCGCCGCATCCTGGTCGACTGCGGGATCAAGCCGGGCGCCGCCCGGGACCTGCACCCCGGCTTCGGCGGTCTCGACCGCATCGACGCCCTCCTGCTCACCCACGCGCACACCGACCACATCGGCTGGGTCCCGGCCCTGGTGCGCAGGTTCGGCGACGACCTCGACATCTACTGCTCGAGCGCCACCGCGGCGCTCCTTCCGGTGCAGCTGCAGGACTGCCGGCAGCACTACCTCCACAAGATGCGCCTGCAGCGGGACAACGCGCAGTACGGCTCCGACGAGGAAGGGCCCCGGGACGCCTACGGCCAGGAAGAGGTGGACCGAATCCCCTTCCAGGTGCACGCCTGCGGGTTCGAGGAGGAGGTGCGTCTGCCCTTCGACGACATCTCGGTCCGCTTCTTCGCCGCGGGCCACATCCTCGGCGCCGCGAGCATCCTCGTCGAGGACGGGCGCGGCCGCCGGGTGTTCTTCTCCGGCGACTTCTCCTCCTTCCCCCAGCTCACCACGCCCGCCGCCTCCTGGCCCGAGGACCTCGGCGAGGTCGACCTGCTCGTCCTCGAGTCCACCTACGGCAACCGGCGGCACCAGCCCATGGACCGGGTGCGCGCCGACCTCGTGGCCTTCATCCGCGAGACGACCCAGACGCGGGAGGGCTCGGTGATCCTGGCCTCCTTCGCCCTCGGCCGCGCCCAGGAGCTGCTCCAGCTCGTCGCCGCCGCCCAGGTCCAGGGCGACCTCTCCCCTTCGCTGCCCGTCCACTTCGACGGCATGATCCGCGAGATCAACCCGATCTATGCCGACCACGCCGACCTCCGCCTCCCCGGGAGCTTCCACGAGGTCTCCGGGCCCCATGGCCGGCAGGAGGCCGCCGAGGGTGCGCGGACCGTCCCCTCCGTCATCGTCACCACCTCCGGCATGCTCACCGGCGGGCCGGTCGTCGAGTACGCCCGGCGGCTGCTCCCCGAGCCACGGCACCGCATCGTCCTGACGGGCTACCAGGACGAGGGCGCCCCGAGCCGGGCCCTGCGCGAGCTGGCCTCCCCCGGACTCGCCCGCCGGGTGCGGCTCTCCAACGGCGCCGGGGAGAGCTTCGAGATCCGGGCGGCCCTGCCGGCGAAGGAGGCGAGCCTCTCCGGGCACGCAGACCAGCCCGGACTCGTGAGCTACGCCGGGCGCCTGCGGCCGCGGCACATCGCCCTCGTCCACGGGGAGCCCGCCGCCCAGGAGGAGCTCGGTGCCCGCCTCGCCGAGCGGCATCCGGGGGCGGAGATCGTCGGCGGCCCCGACGAGCTGGAGGTGGCATGAGCAGCCCCCGACCGTCCTGCTCCGCGCCAAGGGAGAAGCGCGCGCTTCGTCGGGGCGATGTTCTTTGCCGCTCTGCTGGAGCTGTTTACGTTTTCCAACATCCTGCGTTGCGGGCAGGAGAAACCCGATCCCGACAATGGAGAGAGAGATGAATGCCCTCGATGGCGACGGACCGGTCACCCGCGCCCGCCGCGGCGGGCGCGGTCCGCTGATCTGGCTGGCCGGCGACCCGAAGGACCTGGCCGAGTGGATGCCCCTCGGCATCGCCGGCATCGTCACCAACACGGTCGTGCTCAACCAGATGGTGAAGATCTACGGCCCCGTGACCAGCGTCATCCGCGCCTACCTCGACATCACCGACAAGCCGGTGGTCGTCGAGATCGACGGCCACAGCGTCGAGGAGCTGCTCGACGTGGGCCGGGTCTTCACGGAGATGTCGGACCAGGTGATCCTCAAGATCCCGTGCACCGTGAATGGCCTCAAAGCCTTCGCCGCCTTCCGCGACGAAGGGGTGGAGACCTACTGCACCACCTGCTTCTCCCTGACCCAGGCCGCGGCGGTGGCGGCGGCGGGGGTCGATCACATCCTGCCGTTCTGCGACCCGGTGAAGGCCGTAGGCGGCGATCCCACGAAGCTGATCCGCGAGTGCGTGCAGATGTTCAGCGGCTGGGAGCAGCGCCCCTTCATCCAGGCGGCGCTCATCCGCTCCGTCGATACCGCGTACGCCGCCTTCCGCGACGGCTGCGACGAGCTGGTCACCATGTGGACGGTCTACCGCGACATGATGGAGCACCCGCTCACCGACCAGTGGAACCAGACCTTCATGGACGAGTGGATCGACATGCACCGCAGCGGCATGCTGGAGGGCCTGCCGGTGCGGCTCGATTGACCTCAGTTCCCGGGGATCTCCTCCAGCAGCCGGGTCCAGGCCCGGGCCAGGTCCATCACGTCGCCGCCGCAGACCACCAGGTCGCAGCCGGCCTCCATCGCCGCATCGAGCAGGGGCCCCGGCAGGGTGAAGATGCCGCAGTGCCGCCCCGCGGCCTTCGCCTTGTCGATGCAGGACAGCACCATCCCCTGCAGGTGGGGATCGGTCATCTGGCCGGTGACGCCGAGGTTCACGGACAGGTCCCCCGGCCCCAGGAAGATCCCCGACAGGCCCTCCACCTGAAGGATCTCGTCGACGTTCTCCACGGCCCGGACCGTTTCCACCTGGGTGAAGAGGTGGGTGCCCTCGTTGGCCCGCGCCATCGCCTCCAACGGGTCGGCGAGGCCGAAGCCCATGCCCGGGGTGCGCGTGTTGAAGCCGCGGGCCCCCACGGGGGCGTACATGCCGTACTCCACGACCCGGCGGGCGTGCTCGGCGTCGTCGACCATGGGTACCACCACGATGCGCGCTCCCGATTCGAGGGCGCGGAGCACGTGGTGGCGCTCGCCGTCGGGCAGGCGAACCAGGGGCAGGGCGCCCCCGGCCTCGGCGGCGGTGCACAAAGCCTCGACCCGCTCGAAGCCCGAGGGGCCGTGCTCCATCTCGATCCAGACCGCCTCCCAGCCGATCTGCGCCGCCAGGCGCACGAGCACCGGGGAGCCGCTGTTCACGGTGACGCCGCGCACCCTCCGCGGCTGCCCGCTGGCGTCGAGAAAGACATCCTTCATGGCGGCGGTCTCCTTGTTCTGGTGAGCGGCCGGGGCCGCGAGGCGGCGCCCGGCGCTGGCGGTGGAGGCGGAGAAAGTAAGCGGCGCCGGGCCCCGCGGGGCGAGTGCGCGAGGCAGATCGCGCGGCCTTTCCCCGGCTCGCGGCGGACCCTTGATTAGCCGGAAACCGCGACATCTGCTCCCGAAGAGACCCCGCCGCCATGCGCAAGATCGACTGCCACATGCACGTCAACGGCGCCGGCATCTCTTGGGGCTGGGACCACAACGACCGCATCATCGAGGCCGCCGACGCCCTCGGCATCGACGAGCTCTACGCCAGCATCCCGGTCACCCGGGGCATGCCGGACTTCCCCCGGGTGCGGGAGTGCAACGACGCCGTCCTCGAGGCCATGGGGCGCTACAAGGGCCGCCTCTTCGGCTACTGCTTCGTCGTCCCGGGGCACCGGGAGTCCCTCGACGAGATCGACCGCTGCCTCGAGGCGGGCATGTCCGGGGTCAAGCTCTACAACCAGTACCGGATCTGCGATCCCGTGGTCTTCCCCGTCCTCGAGAAGGCGATCGAGGAGGGCGTGCCTGTCCTGGAGCACGCGGGACGGCCGACGACGCGCGACTTCCTCGACCAGCAGCCGAACATCTCCGACGCGGGGCACTTCGTCGAGGCGGCGCACCGCTACCCGGAGTGCATGCTCATCGAGGCCCACATCGGCGGCGGCGGCGACTGGGAGTGGGCCCTCAAGCAGCTGCGCGGCGCCCCTTCGGTGTACCTCGACACCTCGGGGTCGATCATCGACGACGGCATGGTCGAGGCCTGCGTCCGCGAGCTGGGGGCCGGGCGCATCCTCTTCGGCACCGACATGACCATGGAAGGGGGCGTGGGCAAGGTCCTCGGCGCCGACCTGACCGAGGCGCAGAAGGAGAGGATCTTCTGGCGGAACTTCCAGGGGATCCTCGACCGGCGCCGGAGGGGCTGAGGCGTGCTCATCGACATCAACACCTGGATCGGCCACTGGCCCTTCCGCCGCCTCGCCAGGGCCACCGCCAGCGGCCTGCTGCGGCGGATGGACCGCAAGGGCATCGACATGGCGGTGGTGGCCGACGTGAGCGCCGCCCTCTACCGCAACAGCCACGTCGCCAACGAGGAGCTGGCCGCCCAGGTGCGCCGCCACCGCGACCGCCTGCTGCCGGTGGCCACCCTCGACCCCGGCTTCCCGGGCTGGCGCGAGGACCTGCGGCGCTGCGCCGAGGAGCTGGGCATGGTGGGCCTGCGGCTCTATCCCCAGTACCACGAGTACCGCCTCACCGACCCCGAGGCCCTGGAGCTGATCGACGCGGCCAGCGAGCGCGGCTTCGTCGTGCAGGTGCCGCAGCGCGTCGAGGACCGGCGCACCCGCCACCCCTGGGACCGCGCCCGCGACCTCTCCGGCGACGAGTTCCTCCAGGCCCTTCAGGCGCGGCCACAGGTGAAGTGGATGTTCCTCAACGCCCTGGGCCTGCCGGTGAGGGCCTTCCCCGAGGCCCGCTACGTGGCCGACATCTCGCGAATGGCGGCGGTGCTGCAGCGCTCGATGCAGGCCTTCCTCGACAAGGGCGGCAACGACAAGCTCGCCTTCGGCACGGGCATGGTCTTCAAGGTCCCCGACCCGGCCCTGCTGAAGCTGGAGTTACTCGACCGGGGGAAGAGGGTGCGCGACCGCGTCGCCTTCCGCAACGCGGCGAACCTGCTTGGACTGAAAGGAGCTGGAAGATGACGGACACAACCGGCGCCAGGACCGACTTCGACCGCGACGGCTTCGTCCTGCTGCGCGAGTACCTGTCGCCGCCGGAGGCCGACGAGGTGAGCGCCAACATCGAGCGCTTCGTCGACGAGGTGCTGCCCGGGGCGCCCGAGAACACGGCGTTCTACGAGGACCCGGCGGACCCGTCGACGATCAAGAGGCTCCAGAACATGGCGGATCTCGATCCCTGGTTCGACGAGCTGTGCCGCTCCGACCGCTTCCTGGGGCTCGCCTCCGAACTGCTCGGCGAGGAAGCCGTGGTCCGCAACCTGCAGTGGTTCAACAAGCCGGCCCGGGCCGGCGCCGTGACCCCGCCCCACCAGGACGGGTTCTACTTCATGCTCGAGCCGAACCACGCCGTGACCCTGTGGCTCGCCCTCGATCACATAAACGAGGAGAACGGCTGCATCCGCTACGTGCGCGGCTCCCACCGCCGCGGCCTGCGCCCCCACCAGCCCTCCGACGTGCTCGGCTTCTCCCTGGGGCTGCCCGACTACGGCGACGAGGACCGCGCCCTCGAGGCGCCGATCCACGCGCAGCCGGGAGACCTCTTCGCCCACCACTGCATGGTGATCCACCGCGCCGACGCCAACGAGTCCGACCGCGGGCGCTCGGCTCTCGGCCTCGTCTACTACGCCGGATCGGCCAAGGTCGACGACGAGCGCGCCGCTCGCTACCGCGAGGAGCTGTTCGCCCGGTGGAAGCGGGAGGGGAGGCTGTGAGCGGCGGCGAGGAGAGTCCCGGACCCTACACGATCCGGCGGGCCCCCGAGGCCCTGGGCGATCCCACCGCCGCAGCGGGACGGTCCCTGTGGTCGGCGGCCGACGAGCTGGAGGTCACCCACTACGTGTGGCCGGACTCGGGCCACCGTCCCCGCACCCGGGCCCGCCTCCTCTGGGACGACAACTGGCTCGCCGTCCTCTTCGTCGTCGACGACCGCTACGTGCGCGCCGTGGCGCAACGCTTCAACGACTCCGTCTGCCACGACAGCTGCGTCGAGTTCTTCGTCGCCCCCGCCGCCGACCCGGCCGAGGACGCCTACTTCAACTTCGAGGTCAACTGCGGCGGCACCATGCTCCTCTACCGCTGCGGCACGTCCACCGTGGAGGTTCCGGAAGCCGACGGCGCCACCATCGCCATGGCCCACACCCAGCCGAGGATCGTCGATCCCGAGGTCGTCGGCCCCACCACCTGGGCGGTGGAGTACCACGTGCCGTGGAGCCTCTTCGAGAAGCACTTCGGCCCGGTGACGCCGAGGGCCGGCAGCGCCTGGCGCGCCAACTTCTACAAGTGCGGGGACCGCACCTCCCATCCCCACTGGGGATCGTGGGCGCCCGTGGACTCGCCGCGGCCGAACTTCCACCGCCCCGGCTCCTTCCGCCCCATTCACTTCGCCTGAGAGAAGGGGCCCGATGGAATACACGATCCGGCGCGCCGCCTCCCCCCTCGGGCCACCCGCCGCCGACTGGGACCGGCCCCCGTGGCCGTCAGCCGACGTCCTGGAGCTGGGCTGCTGGCCCTGGCAGGACTCCGGCCACCACCCGCCGACCTCGGCGCGGATCCTCTACGACGACGACTGCCTCGCCGTCATCTTCCGCGTCGAGGACCGCTACGTGCGCGCCGTGGCCGAGCGCTTCGGCGACCCGGTGAGCGAGGACAGCTGCGTCGAGTTCTTCCTGTCGCCCTTCGCCATGGGCGGGACCGACGCCTACTTCAACTTCGAGGTCAACTGCGGCGGCGTGCTGCTCCTGCGCCGGTGCTCGTCCACCACCGAGCGCGGCTGGGGGCGGCCCAACCCGCTCCTGGCGGAGGAGGACGCCCGCCTCGTGCGCATCGCCCACTCCATGCCGGAGCGGGTCGAGCCCGAGATCGCCGCGCCCACTACGTGGACGGTGGAGTACCACGTCCCCTTCGAGCTCTTCGGCCGCTACTTCGTCGATCTTCCGCGGCCCACGGCCGGCACCGAGTGGAAGGGGAACTTCTACAAGTGCGGCGGAAAGACGTCGCATCCCCACTGGGGGACCTGGGCGCCGATCGAGCTGGCCGAGCCCTCCTTCCACGAGCCCGCCTTCTTCCAGCCCCTGCGCTTCGCCTGAAGGGGCTGGCGCCTCACTCCGGGTACAAGGCCTCGCCGCGGCAGCGGCCGAAGCGGTCCCGCAGCCACTCCAGGTGCTCGGGCGGCAGCGGCGGTCCGGTGATCGCCCGGGCGCCGGCCTCGAGGTGGGCGGGGTCCCCCGTGCCCACCAGCACGACATCGATCCCGTCGCAGGCGGCGGCGAAGCGGAAGGCCAGCTCCGGCCACGTGCCCGGCGGCTGCCCGAGGAGGAAGCGCAGGTCGTCGGGAGTACCCGCGTCCAGCTTCGCCAGGGTCCGGGCGAGAGCCTCCTCGCTCACCAGCGCCCCGCGGGCGGCGCTCATGCAGATCACCCCGGTGCCGTTGGCCCGGGCCGGCGGGAAGGCGCAGGTATCGCCGGCCTGGTCGAAGATCCCGTACTGGACCATCGCCGAGTCCCACAGGCCCGAGGCGCAGGCCCGGGTGGCCATCTCCTGGGAGTAGTCGAACATGGGCTGCTCGGAGAGCCCGATGAAGCGCACCTTGCCCTGCTCACGGAGCCGCTCGGCCACCGGCAGCAGGTGCTCGACGAAGGTGTCGAGGGAGGCCGGAGGCACCCCGTGGTACTGGAAGAGGTCGATGCGGTCCCGGCGCAGGTCGCGCAGGCTCTCCTCCACCGCATCGATGACCCGCCGGGGATCGGTGTGCGGCTTGCGCTGCGGGTTCTCGCCGTCGGCCCAGTCGTAGAGCCAGACCTTGGTGGCCACGATCACGTCGGCGGCTCCGCGGCCATGCAGGGCCCGGCCGATGGCGTCCTCGGTGCCGTAGGTGCGCGCCGTGTCGATGAAGTTGACGCCCAGGTCGAGGGCGCGGCCGATGAGGCGGTCCATGTCGTCGAAGGTGGCGTCGCGCGACCGGCCGAGGCGGGAAGGGCCGCCGGCGCCGAGGCCGACGCGGGAGACGCGCAGGCCGGTGCGGCCGAGGGTGGTGTACTGCATGGGGGTGGCTCTTCCTGCGGCGCTCAGGTGCTCCTGGCCGGCGCCGGCTATGTGCTGAGGATCAGGGGTCGCCCGCGGCGAGGGTTTCCACGACGGGCCGGCAGGTTCGCCGGCTTGCCAAACATAGACGGATGAGGGGTGCCCGCCGTGGCCAGCGGCGGAAGCCGCGACTCACCCCTCCCGGGTTTGCCTATTCTTGGCCAACGGCAGCCCGGAGTCGAACCCGCCGCCGCCAACCCGAGGAGAGACCCACCCCATGACCGATCCCGTCGAAGACCGCGCCGCCAGCATCCGGGTCACCGCCCTGCGGGCGATCCCCGTGGGCCCCAAGGGGTACGTGAAGATCGAGACCAGCCACGGCATCACCGGCTGGGGCGAGATCAACAACATGGAGACCCGCGTCGCCTGCGCCCTGGCCGAGTCCCTCGGCGAGATGGTCGTCGGCGAGAACCCCACCGCCGTCGAGCACCTGTGGCAGCGGCTGTTCCGCGCCCACCGCAACCTGCGCGGCGGCGGCCTCATGGTGCACACCATCGCCGCCATCGACATGGCCCTCTGGGACATCGCCGGCAAGCTCCACGGCGTGCCCGTGTACCGGCTCCTCGGCGGTCCCTGCCGCCACAAGGTGTGGATGTACCCCAGCCCGAAGGCGATCAAGGTCGGCCCCGGGGGCGTCTGCTCCCACGGCGATTCCCCGGACAGGGTGCAGCAGATCCTCGACCGCATCCGCGAGGGCCGCGCCAAGGTCGGCTCCGCCGGCGTCGTCATGTTCGACGCCCACAGCAAGATGCCGCCGCCCATCACCCGCCAGGTGGGGGGCCGCCTGAAGTCGGACGACCTGCTGTTCTGGGAGGAGGGCTGGGTGCCGGGCAACATCGAGGTCATGCGCCGGGTACGCGAGGCGATCCCCGTGCCTCTGGCCACGGGCGAGCGGGACCGCACGATCTGGGAGGTGCGCGAGATCCTGGAGGCCCAGGTCGTGGACGTGCTGCAGCCGGACTGCGGCCACGGCGGCGGCATCACCCAGATGAAGAAGGTCGCCGCCCTGGCCGAGGCCCATCACGTGCCGATCGCCCCCCACTGCACCATGTCCTACCTCGGGCTCACGGCGAGCCTCCACGTGGCGGCGTCGGTCCCCTTCTTCCTGATCCACGAGGGCTACACGGGCCGCCTGCCCGAGGGCGTGGCCCGCAAGAGCTGGGAGATGGACGGCGACGGATACGTCTCCCTGCCGGAGGGTCCCGGCCTCGGGGTGGAGATCGACGAGGCCCTGGCGCGGGAGGTTGGGGAGCGCCCCGACCAGCAGTTCCAGTGGCCGGACAACCGCCTCGAGGACGGGTCCGTGGCGGACTACTAGGGACCTTCGGACGGCCGGGCGGTCCTATTGGCCCTGGCCGGCCTCGCGGCGCTCACGCAGGCGGCGCGCATACGGCGTCTCGATGCCGTAGCGGCGGCAGAGCCGGCTGAAGCTGCGCGGCTCGATGCCCAGGGCCCGGCTGGCGGCCTCGTTGGTCGAATACATGCGGGCGGCGCGCTGGATGCGCTCGCGGTCGATTCGGCGTTCCCCTTGGGCCATTGCGGACCCCCCCTTTCAGTGTGTCCTGCGGCGCAGGATGGCTCGGAGGGGTATGCAACTTGCGTGCCACAGCCGTTACTCGTTGATCCGCCGTGGCTTAGGGGGAAGGGGGGTGACCGGGGACTGTCCGCCTCCGGTACAATCCCTGTCCGCTGCCGGACAGAAGGCGCCTCAGTCCCACTCCAGGATCACGCCGAGGGCCTCGCCCGGGCGGTTCCACAGCAGGTCGAAGGCGGCGGCCGCCTCGGTGAAGGGGAACCGGTGGGTGGTCATGCGGCCGGTGTCGATCGCCCCGGAGGCGAGGAGCGCCATGGCCCGCCGGTACGCGGAGAGGCCGGACCGCTGTCCGTAGTAGCCGCCCAGCAGCCGGCGGCGCTGGATCTTGCCCGAAGGCAGGGAGAGGGGCTGGTCCTCGTAGAGGCCGATCAGGTGCAGGGTGCCGTCGACGCCGAGCATGTCGAGGCCCTGCTCGAAGGCCTTCGGCCCCGCGGGACCGCCCACGGCATAGACCACGAGGTGCGCGCCGGCGCCGTTGGTCAGCCTGCGCACCGCCGCCACCGGGTCCTCCTCGCCGGCGTTCACCACCCGGTCGGCGCCCAGTTCGGCGGCCAGCTCGCAGCGGCGGTCGAGGGCGTCCACGGCGATCACGTGGCCGCGGCCCGAGGCCTTCATCACCTGCAGCATGAGACTGCCCACCAGGCCCTGTCCCAGGATCACCACCGTGTCCGTGGGTCCGGCGCCCCCGATCTCGACCCAGGTCACGCCCCCCACGGCGAGGGGGTAGTACGGCGCGCGGTCGAAGTCGACATCGTCGGGCAGGGCCACCACTCTGGACTGGCCCGCGGGTCCGTCCACGGCGGCGGGCTGGACGGTGTACTCGGCGTGGGGGGACAGGGAGACGACGCGGTCGCCGGGGGCCAGGTGCGACACCCCGGCGCCGACGGCGTCGACCGTGCCGGCCATGGAGTAACCCATGATGTCGGGGCTCACGGCGTGCTCGCGGGTGTAGCGGGCCCCCATCTCGGAGCCGCGGCTGATGAGGGAGCGCACCGCCTTGACGCGGACCTCCCCCGGGCCCGGCTCCGGGACCGGCGCCTCCTCGAGGACGAGGTTGTACTTCCCTTCGGGCTTGGCGAGTCGTTTCACGGCGGATCCTCCGGGTGTCGGCGCGGGCTCGTGATCTGCGGCGAACCCTCACCAACACGGATGCGGCGGTCAAGGCGCGGGCGCCGCGGCAACGCCTCCGGCCCGTGTTTGACGGCCTTTCAGGGTTCCGTATCCTAGCGCGGCAGCGTCACCCCCCCTCGCCGGAGCCACCCCGTGAAGACCGACCTCACCCCCGATCAGATCGCCCACTACCGCGAGCGCGGGTACGTCGTCATCGACGGTTTTCTCTCCGAAGAGGAACTGGCCCTCTGGCGGAGCCGGATCGACGCCGCGGTCTCCGTCCGCCAGGACCGCAAGCTCGCCAACCGCGACTGGCGCGCCGGCGACTCCTACTACGACAAGGTCTTCACCCAGCGCATCAACCTGTGGATGGACCACGAGGGGGTCCGCGGCCTCATGCTCGACCGGCGGATCGGCAAGATGGCCGCCGAGCTGGCCGGCGTCGACGGCATCCGCATCTGGCACGACCAGGCCCTGATCAAGGAGCCCTGGGCCAACCCCACCGGCTGGCACCTCGACAACCCCTACTGGTCGTTCTCGTCGCGCGACGCCATCAGCCTGTGGGTCGCCCTCGACGACGTCACCCGCGACAACGGCTGCCTCTACTTCCTCCCCGGCACCCACCGCACCGCCACCTGGGAGAACGGCCCCATCAACGAGAACATCGCCGCCCTCTTCGAGCTCTACCCCGAGTGGGCGGCGCTCCAGGCGGATGCCGCCCCCATGAAGGCCGGGTCCTGCTCCTTCCACAACGGCCTCCTCGCCCACGGCGCCGGGGCCAACATGACCCCCGGCCGGCGGCGGGCGATGACCTGCGGCTACATGCCCGACGGCAGCACCTTCAACGGCCAGCCGAACGTGCTGCCCGAGGAATACCTGTCCACCCTGTCGGAGGGGGACGTGCTCGACAACGACGACCTGAACCCCCTGCTCTACCACGTGGGCGGAGGGGGCGTCGAGGCCTGAGGCGGGGCACGGAACTCGTGAGCTCCGCGGGTCGTCGCACAAGCGAAGCTCGCAGCCTGCCGATGAGGACAACCATGGCCCCTCACCTCCGATCCCGCCCCCGGGCCCTGCCCTGTCCCGAGCATCCCGGCCGGCTGATCCAGACCGGGATGGCGCTGGCCTCGGCGGCCGCCCTGCTCCTGGCGGCTTCCTGCGGCGGCGACGACCCGGTGCAGCCGACTCCCGTCAGCGGCGAAGAGGAGGAGCAGGTCAAGGCGGCGCTGCAGAACCGGTCCTTCCGCCAGTTCGATCCCTCCCTGGACGCGAGCCCGAGGAGGGGGGTTGTCCTCGACTTCTTCGAGGGAGTCAGCCTCTGGGCCCAGTACGCCGAGGACGAGCATGCCGTCAACGAGTGGCAGGTCTCCGCCGGCGACTACCGACTCGAGAAGGCCGGGAACGCCAAGTTCCAGGAGGCGGAGTTCGTGATTCGCTTCGAGGAACCGGAGTCGAGCCAGCTCTTCCCCGAGGAGTGCTCCAGCTGCATTCCCACCGAGCGCTTCTCCATCTCCGTGCGCAACGTCTTCGACGGCGAACGAATCTCCTTCAGGCTGAACGACGACGAGAACCGGCTTCCTCCGCCTTTCCCGGTCTTCCGATCGTGGACGCGGTTCCGGGAGGATGATTACTTCGAGTAGCGCCGGCGCGAGATTCTGCAGGCCGGTCTGCAACACGTCTGTTTCGAGTCGCCGATGTGGCCGGCGGGCCTCCCGCCGGGTTCCGCCGACAGTATCTTGCCCCGGGAAGCGCGGGGCAGGTAGTTGAGGCAGTGCAGAGCCTACAAGGCAAGGAAAAGGCGGCGGTCGGACGGATCGCTCGGGGTGCCGTCCAAACCCTGAGCAGCGCCTACGCGGGCCGGGTCGTCACTTGGGTCGCCATTGTCGTCCTCACCCGCGAGCTCCCCCCCGAGGACTTCGGCCAGATCGCCCTCGCCGCTTCGATCCTCGCCGTGGTGGGGGCCCTGCGCGGCTTCGGTCTCCACAATGCCCTGCTGCATCGCTACGACCGCGTCGACGACCTCGCCCCTACCCACTTCTTTCTGAACTCCGCCCTCGCCATCCTCGGCACCGTCGGCGCCATCGCATGGGCCGTCCTCTTCGTGGACAGCCGCGGAGTGGCCACGGCCCTGGCCGTCTTCGCCGCCTTCGACCTTCTCCGGGCCACGGCCCTGACCGCCGAGACCCAACTCAGGCGCGACCTGGAGTTCGGCCCACTCGCCGGGGCCCATGCCCTCGCCCTGATCGTCGCCGCCGCTTCGGGCCTCTCCCTGGCCTTGCTGGGGGGCGGCATCTGGGCCCTGATCCTCAGTCACTCCGTCTACGGGATCGGCTACGTCGCCGTCTATTCGGCGATGCTCTGGCGGCGCCGGTCTCCCCTCTCCTTCCGCCTCTCCGAGTTTCGCCCGGAAGAGGCCCGCCGCATGTTCGGCTACGGGGCCTGGATCTGGCTCGGCACGATTCTGCAGGCCCTGGTGCTCAACTTCGACCGGTTCGTGGTGGCCGCCGTGCTCGACCTGAAGACCCTGGGCTTCTACGAGCGCGCCCACGTATTCGCCCAGATCCCCACCGGCGCCATCACCCACGCCCTCACGGGCGTCATGCTCGCCGTCTTCGCGCGCTACCAGCAGGACCGGGAACAGCTCGGCGGCGCCTTCCGCCGCGCCCTGCGATTGATCATGCGCGCTGCGGTGCCCCTCTCCATCCTCCTCGCCATCGAGATCCCCAACCTCACCCGACTGCTCCTCGACGAGAGCCGGCTGCCCCTGGCCTCCATTCTGCGCTGGCTGCTCCTCTACTCCCTGTGCCGCCCCCTGTTGGAGGCGGTCCACGCGCTGCTGCGGAGCATCGGGGACCCGCGGGGCTCGACGGCCTTCGTCGCGGTGCAGGCGGCCGTGCTCCTCGTGGCCGCCCCCCTGCTCACTCGCTCTCACGCCATCGAAGGCACCGCCATGGCCATGAACCTGGCCGCCCTGGTGGGCACCGTCGCCGCTCTGCACCGCAGCGCCCGCTTCGTCGAGGTCCCCTGGGTGCGCAGCCTCGCTCCGCCCCTGGTTGCGGCGGCAGCGGCCGCTGGCGCACGCCTGGCGGCGGCCCCGCTCATCGAGGGCTGGCCAACGGCTGCGGCCTTGGTACTGGGCTCCGGCCTTTTTGTATGTTCCTACGGGCTTGCCCTCTTCTGCATGGAGGGCCGCGGCCTGCTGAAGGAAATGCGGACGCTCGGAAGGGTTTTCAGGAAGGACGCCTAACCGTAGGCGGAAGTACGCATGCGCGTTGCCCATATCTGTCAGTGGTTCATCCCCGGCCTGAGCTATCAGGAGAACTTCCTGCCCCAAGAACAGGCACGACTGGGACACGATGTCTGGATTCTGACCAGTGATCGTGTTCCTCCCCGACTTCCTGTGGACCCAGACCGGTTTACTCCGGGCCGCTACGAGGAAGATTCCGTCCAGATACGGCGCTTGCCCTCGATCATGCCGATCAAGGGCCGAGGCCAAGTCTACCTTCGAAACCTGATTCCGGCCTTGAGGGAAATCGAGCCTGAGATCATTCACATCCACGGGCTCTGGTGCCTGCCTACCCTGCAGGTCATGGCTGGCAGCGTCCGGTCTACTCTCGTTGCCGATGACCATGCGGACAATGGGAATCTCCCGACCGGACCAGGAAACCTCATCCGCTTCGGCTTGGCCCGCTGGGTCTGCAAGCGCCTTTGTCGAGAAGGCAGCAAGATTTTCTCCGTCAATCCCTTCTCCCGCTGGTTCGTGACCGAAGTACTGCGCACTCCTCCCGGCAACGTCCATTTCCTGCCTCTCGGAATCAATACCCAGACCTTCTACCCGGATCCCCATCAGCGCACGGAGGCGCGAAGGAAGCTCCGCCTTCCGCCCGACGTATGTGTGTTCATTACCTCTGGTCGCCTGACCCCGGGCAAGGGCTTCGAGCTCCTGATAGAGCGCTTTTCGGAAGTCCACCGGACCTGCGGTGCCAGCAGACTGATGATCATCGGATCAGGTTCGGAGGCATACGAGACTCAACTCAGGCACTTCGCCGCGGAGTGCGGCGTAGAGGAGGCCTTCCTTCTCCTGCCATGGATGGCTCAAGACGATCTCTGCGCGCACTACAATGCCGCCGACGTGGGAGTCCTCCCGGGCAAGCTGGGGGGAATCCGGGAAATCCTCGCGGTAGGACGTCCACTCATCGTCCCGGACCATCTGGCAACGCGCTACTTCATCGAGCATGGCAACGGCCTGACCTTTCCACCTGACGATCCATCCCGCCTCAGCCAGGCCATGCTGCAGTATGTCCAGCGACCGGATCTCCGCCAACAGCATGGCGCAAAGTCACTCTATGTCGCTCAAAATCACCTCTCCTGGCGGGCGATTGCCGCCGACAGTCTGCGGGTCTACTCCGGGCTCACTAGGTGACGACCGTCTCAATGACCGAGTCGTCCAGACAAGGCAGCGACTAGATGGAACCTGTGAAGATGATCGGCTGCCCCCCTTGGAGCAGGGCCGACATCCTGCAACACATTGACGAGTTTTCATCGATATACGCTGACCGACCAATAGGGGACAACTATGCGGGAATGAAGGCACCTCACATGTTCGCCGTTTGGTTCATGGCAAAGAGCTTGCAGCCGGACCTGATCGTGGAGAGTGGAATATGGAAGGGGCAAAGTACCTGGCTCCTTGAAGTGGCCTGCCCTCAAGCGAAGTTGATCTCGATTGATCTGGAGCTAGATGCAAGGGAATACATCTCAGACAAGGCGATATACTCTGATCGTGACTTCTCCGAGCAGGACTGGTCGGAGATAACCGATCGTTCCCTTGTGTTCTTCGATGATCACCAAAATGCATACAGACGGTTGCAGCAATGCAAGTGGTTCGGAATCAAGCATGCCATTTTCGAAGACAACTATCCCGCCTCCCAAGGCGACTTCTACAGTCTGAAGAAGGCGTTTTCCAGCGCCGGTTTCGATCCTGTCGCTCCGACTGCCGGCTCCGCTCGTGCACTCTTGGATCGCCTGGCCGGTAGATTCGGCCGATCACTTCTTGATCTCAGTGGCCAGTACGAAACCATCCGAGTCTCCCCGAACGTCATCGATGCGCGCATGCTGGAGGCCCACCTCGAGACCTACTTCGAGTTCCCTCCGGTCATCAAGCCGGAAAGAACCCGTTGGGGTGATCTGTGGGATGATTCCTATCCGACTCCAGAGCCCTTGCTCAAGCGGCCGGAAAAACCCTCCCATCGTCCTTTCCTGGAGGAGGCCAAGTGGTATACCTGGATCTGCTATGTCAAGCTCAAATAGGGCACTGCCTCCTCTGACTTGAACTGGGTGCCATGGCCGCCTCCGAGACAGTCCTGATCGGATCACTGCCTCCCCCGCTCACCGGGCAGACCGTCGCATTCCAGATGGTCTGCGAGGGCTTCCGGCAGCGTCGACTCCCCTGTCGAGTCGTCGACCTCAGTGGCGGAACCCACACCAGGCCCGACGGGCAATTCTCCCTGGTGCGCGTGTGGCAACTCCTCAGACCCTTCCAGCAGGCCCTCACCTTGGTTTCCGGGAGCAAGATCCTCTATCTGAGTGCGGCGCAGAACTGGATGGGGTTTCTCCGGGACAGCGTCTTCATCCTTCTTGCTGTCGCGGGCGGCCAGCGAATCGTCATCCACGTCCATGGAGGGCACTACGACGGCTTCTACAACTCGCTGCGGCCAGTGCAACAGTACTGCGTTCGCAAAGTGCTCGGGCACGTGGACAGGATAGTGATCCTCGGAAGGGCCCTCTCGGGCATGTTCGACTTCGGGCCTTCCTTTCGGGAAAAGACCGTGGTCGTGTTCAATGGACTACCCTATGGACGGGAGGAGACTCCCGGGGAACCCAAGAGCCTGCCGGCGCCGCTCCAAGGACGCCCAAGGCTTCTCTTCCTGTCCAACCTGATCGTGAGCAAGGGCTACCTTCAGGCGCTCGAAGCACTTCGGGTCCTTGTGCAAGAGATGGGGATCGACGCGGAGTGCCATTTCTGCGGCAGCTTCGTTCTCGCCTCCGACATCAGCCCGTACTCCAGTCCCGAAGAGGCAGAGGCCGACTTCCGTGCCCAGGTCAGCACATCGGGACTCGAAGACCGCGCTTTCTGGCATGGACCTGTCGACGGAAGGGCAAAAGCGAGATTTCTCGAAGAGAGTCACTTCTTCCTCCTTCCCACATGTTACAGGTACGAGGCCCAACCGATCTCCATCATTGAGGCCCTCGCCTTCGGACTGGTCGTGATTTCGACACCATTCCGCACAATACCCGAAATGATCGAAGATGGCAGAGCTGGCGAACTGATCCCTTTTGAACGGCCCGCTGAGATGGCCGGGGTGATCGCCTCCTATGTCCGAGATCCGGACAGATTCGAGGCGATGAGTCGCACCTCCATCGACCGGTACCGGCAAGCCTTTACCAGGGAGCAACATCTCGCCAAGCTGATTCCTCTTGTCCTGGGGGAAGCTGTCTGCGGCCAACCAGCGGGAGCTACCACATGAAGCCCGGAATCCTGAGAGTCGCCGTCCCTTTCCTTGCCGTTGTCGGGTCACTGTCCAGCCGGCCGGCCGGAGCGGAGTTCCTTCTTGAGGGGCGCGTGAGCATGCCCTCCGGGGCCCCGGCTCCCGGTGCCCGGGTGATGCTCTTCGACCTGTCGGAGTTTCGACTATTGGCCGGGACCACAACGGACGCAACCGGCCGCTTCTCCATTTCCCAAGAGGCCCTGGGCCCATCCGCCCTCCCGGACCAGTTCTCCCTCGGCCCGAACTACCCCAACCCCTTCAACCCCTCCACCATCATCCCCTATCAACTGCCGGTGGCGGCGCACGTGCGCTTGCAGGTCTTCAACCTCCTGGGCCAGCGCATTGCCACGCTGGTGGACGGGGAGCAGCCCGCCGGCTTTCACAGCGCCCGCTGGGACGGCACCGATGCCGCAGGCCGTGCCGTGGGGGCCGGGGTATACCTCTACCGGCTGCAGAGCGGCTCCCGGGTTGCCACCGAACGCATGGTGCTGGTGGACGGGCAGGCCGGGATTCCCGCGCCTTGGGTGGGCCACACCCCTGCCCGTGGGCCCCAGGCCCTCGGGGAGGGCACCTACGTCCATGGTCTGACCGTTTCCGGTCCGGGCTTGCTCACCTATGTGGAACCGGCCTTCCGAGTGGGAACCGGCATGGTGCCTGTAGACCTCGTACTCGAAGAGGCAGCAGGCCGGGGCCCAAGAGGAAAAGCCGCCCAGAGCGGCGTGCCGGGAGACGTGGACAACAACGGCCGCGTCGATCTCGTGGACGCCCTGCTGGTGGCCACGTACATCGCCGACAACTCCGTCACCATGCCCAACAACGGGGATATCTCCCAGGCCGACATGAACGGCGACGGCCAGATCGACTATGTCGACGTCTGGCTCATCGCCACGCAGTTCGTGCTTCAGCAGATCGGGGAACAGGACGGTATAGATGCCGGGCCCTCAAGGATGTACTGGGTGGACCGGGGCACGCACAGGGTCCAGCGCGCCAACCTCGACGGGTCCAACGTGGAGAGCCTGGTCACCACCGGCTTGAGCGCCCCCAGGGATTTGGCCCTGGATGTGGCCGCGGGAAAGATGTACTGGACCGATGACGGCACGGACCGGATTCAGCGCGCCAACCTCGATGGGTCCCAGGTCGAGAATCTCGTCGCCGCCGGGTTGGCCGGACCTGCAGGACTGGCATTGGATGCGGCCGCCGGCTGGATGTACTGGACGGATGAGAGGACCGGGAAGGTCCAACGAGCCAGCCTTGACGGATCAGGCGTGGAGGACCTCGTCACGGGACTTGGCACCCCCCAGGGGCTGGCCCTGGACGTGGCCGCCGGCAGGATGTACTGGTCCGACGCCGGCACAGACAAGATCCAGCGCGCCAACCTCGACGGATCCAGCGTCGAAGACCTCGTCACGGGACTGGGCAACCCCCAGGGGCTGGCCCTGGACGTGGCCGCCGGCAGGATGTACTGGTCCGACTCGGGCACAGACAAGATCCAGCGCGCCAACCTCGACGGATCCAATGTCGAGGACCTCGTCACATCGGGATTGAGTCTCCCGGAGGGACTGGCCTTGGATACGGCGGCCGGGAAGATGTACTGGACGGACTCGGGCACGGACAGGATTCGACGGGCCGACCTCGACGGCTCCAATGTCGAGAATCTCGTGATCACCGGCCTGAGCGGGACCGGCGGGCTGGCGCTGGAGATCGCGGGCGCTGAGACCCCTGCTGCCACACTGTCGCCGGACCCCTCTTCAGTGGAGTTCCTGGACGACGGGACCTGGCACGCCTTTACCGTCCGGGCCGATGGGCCGGTCGAGGTCGTGGCCAATCCCACCGGCACCACCCCGAGGGTTGAGATCACCGGCACCAGCGGAGATTCCAACCGATGCCCCGCCGTGGCCGAGGACGGCGTCACCCGCGAGGACAACGATACCATCTATCTGTCCGGGTGCTCCGCCGGGCAGGCCAGGGTGGAGCTTCGGAGCACCTCGGACCAGACCCTCCTCCGGACCTATACCTTCACCATCGAGGAGCCGCCCACGGCCACCACGGGACCCGGCATCGCCGCCATCTACTGGACCGACGGCGACAAGATCCAGCGCGCCGATGCCGACGGCGGCAACGTGGAAGACCTCGTCACCTTCGGCTCGCCCCGGAGCCTGGCCCTCGACGTGCTGGAGGGCAAGATCTACTGGTCCGACCAGGACTCCCGCTGGATCTGGCGCGCCAACCTCGACGGATCGGACACCGAGGCAGTCGTCACGGCCCGCCTGATTCGCCCCGTTGCCATCGCCCTGGACCTGGCGCGAGATCAGATCTACTGGACCGACGCCGGATCCAACAAGATCCAGCGGGCCAATCTCGACGGCTCCCGCGTCCAGACCCTGGTTTCCGTCGGCCTGCACAGCCCCGAGGGCATCGCGCTGGACGTGGACGGGGGCAAGGTCTACTGGTCCGACTACGGCACCAACAAGATCCAGCGGGCCAACCTCGACGGCTCCAACGTCGAGGATCTGGTCTCCACCGGACTGAAGATCCCCGGGGAGCTGGCCCTCGACTTGGCGGCCGGCAAGATCTACTGGACGGACTACGGCACCGACAAGATCCAGCGGGCGGACCTGGACGGATCCAACGTCGAAGACCTCGTCACCACGGGACTGAGAATCGCCAAGGGGCTGGCTCTGGATGTGGCCGCGGGCAAGATCTACTGGGCCGATTCGGGGACCGGCAAGGTCCAGCGGGCCAACCTCGACGGGTCCGAGGTCGAAGACGTTGTGACCCGCCCGGGCGGCACTCCCGCCAGCGTCGCCCTGGCCAGTCCCGCCGCCTCCCTGTCGCCAAGTCCCTCCTCCATCATTCTGCCCCGGCAGGGGACTTGGCGCCGCTTCGAGGTCCAGGCCACCGAGCCCGTCACCATAGTGGCCAACCCCACCGGGGCCCAGGCCCGCATCCTGGTTACCCAGTCCCAAGGGGCAGCCCTCGAGTGCCCGGCGCAACCGGAAGCCACCATCACCCGCTACGACGGCCAAGCCGTCTACTTGGCCGCCTGCGAGACCGGGGAGGGAAGATTGGAGCTGCGCAGGGCGTCGGACCAGGCGGTCCTTCGGACCTACACCGTACAGGTATCGGCCAAGTTGAAGATCTACTGGACGGACGCGGATGCGGACAAGATCCAGCGGGCGGATCTCGATGGATCCAATGTCGAAGACCTCGTCACTACCGGACTGAACCATCCTATTGGGCTGGCACTCGATGCCGTGAATGGCAAGATGTATTGGGCCGGGTACCGCGCACGCAAGATTCGGCGAGCCGATCTGGACGGGTCCAATGTGGAAGACCTCGTCGACCTCGGTGTGGAACAACCCGTGGGGATGACTCTGGATGTGGCTGGAGGCAAGATGTACTGGACCAACTGGAACGGACAGAAGATCCAGCGGGCCAACCTTGACGGGTCCCATGTGGAAGATCTCGTGACCAGTGGACTCTTCGCGACACACGGCCTCGTCCTGGATCTGTCGGAGGGGAAGATGTACTGGACGGAGGTTGGTGGAGACAGGATCCGACGGGCCAACCTCGATGGGTCCAATGTGGAAGACCTGATCACCAGAGGACTGAGGGATCCAAGAGAGATCGTCCTGGATCTTGCGGGCGGCAAGATGTACTGGGCGGAGCAGGGCTCGCGCAGAATCCGCCGCGCCAACCTCGACGGATCGAATATCGAAGATCTCATCACCGGACTGAGCAGTCCGGAAGGGCTCGACCTGGATGTCGCCCTCGGCAAGATGTACTGGACTGATGTCCGCACCGACAAGATCCAGAGAGCCAACCTCGACGGGTCTGAGGTCGAGGATCTCGTGACTACCGGACTGGAGTTCGCCCGCGACTTGGTCCTCTTGGACTCAACGGACTGAAGACGTTGCCGACTGGGCGAGCCATGGATGAACGGAGTGGAGCATGGATGCTGGAGCCTTGAAACGCGTCCTCAGCTGTATTGCCGTCCTTGGATGGGCATCGAGCCTGCCGGCGGGGTCCGATCCCCTGCTCGAGGGCCAGGTGCGCCTGCCTTCCGGGGACCGGGTCCCCGGCGCCCGGGTGATGCTCTTCGATCTGGCCGAGTACCGTCTTCTAGGCAGCACCGCAACGGACCGGGCCGGCAGATTCACGCTGTCACTTGAAACGGCTCTGGAGACGTCCCCCCTGCCCGGACGATTCTCTCTCGGCCCGAACTATCCCAACCCCTTCAACCCCTCCACCATCATTCCCTATCAGCTGCCGGTCTCCGCTCACGTGCGCCTGGAGGTCTTCAATCTCCTCGGTCAGCGGATCGCCACCTTGGTGGATAGGGAGCAGCCCGCCGGCTTCCACAGCGCCCGCTGGGACGGCACCGACGCCGCGGGACGGGCCGTGGGGGCCGGGGTCTATCTCTACCGGCTGGCAAGCGGGCAGACGGTGGCCACCGAACGCATGGTGCTGATTGACGGGCAGGCCGGGATCCCGGCCCCGGAGGTGGCTCCGCACGCAGGAGTTGCCCTTGGCGCTGAGCCCTCGACGACGGGCCTGGGCGTCTATGGTCTGACCGTCTTTGCACCGGGCCTGGTTTCCCACGTGGACCCGGCTCTTGAGCTTCCGGCTGTATCGGGCCCCTTGGACCTCGTCCTCCTGGAGATGGGGAACATCCCAAGGGAGAAGGTCGCCCAGAGCGGGGTGCCGGGCGACGTGGACAACAACGGCCGGGTCGATATTGTGGACGCCCTGCTTGTGGCCACCTACATCGCCGACGGCTCCGTGACAATGCCCAACAACGGGGACGTCTCGCAGGGAGACATGAACGATGACGGCCGGATCGACTACGTCGACGTCTGGCTCATTGTCACCCAGTTCGTGCTCCAACAGATCGGCGGGCAGCAGCTCCCAGACGCCGGGCCCTCCAGGATGTACTGGCTGGACCGGGGCACGGACAGGATCCAGCGAGCCAATCTCGACGGGTCCAACGTCGAGAGCCTGGTCACGGCCGGATTGAGCGGGCCCAAGGAGCTGGCCCTGGATGTGGCCGGAGGCAAGATGTACTGGACCGACGATGGCACGGACAAGATTCAGCGTGCCAACCTCGACGGGTCCCAGGTGGAGGATCTCGTCACCGTCGGGTTGATCGGACCTGCGGCGCTCGAACTGGACCTGGCAGCGGGCCGGATGTACTGGACCGATCAGAGGACCGGGAAGATCCAGCGGGCCAACCTGGACGGCTCCGGCGTGGAGGATCTCGTAGTCGGTCTGAGTGACCCACAGGGACTGGCCTTGGATATCGCCGCCGGAAGGATGTACTGGACCGACCAGGGGGCGAAGGTGATCCGGCGGGCAAACCTGGATGGATCAGAGATACGGGATCTGGTCACCTCGGGACTTCGCGCTCCCACGGCTCTGGTCCTGGATACCGAGAACGGCAAGATGTACTGGACCGACTGGGGTACGGACAGGATTCAACGCGCTGATCTCGATGGGTCCAACGTACAGGATCTCGTCTCTACGCGAGGGGACATCCTGCATGGGCTCGCGCTGGACCTGGGGGCCGGCAAGATGTACTGGACCGACCATGACAGGGGCCGGATCCAACGGGCGAACCTCGACGGGTCCAATGTCGAGGATCTCGTCACTACTGGATTGAGCGAGCCATCGGGACTGGCCTTGGAGATCGCAGGCGCTGAGACCCCCGCTGCCACGCTGTCGCCGGACCCCTCTTCCGTGGAGTTCCTGGACGACGGCACCTGGCACGCCTTTACCGTCCGGGCCGATGGGCCGGTCGAGGTCGTAGCCAATCCCACCGGCACTACCCCGAGGGTTGAGATCACCGGCATCAGCGGAGATTCCAACCGATGCCCTGCCGTTGCCCAGGACGGGATAACCCGCGAGGACACCGATACCATCTATCTGTCCGGGTGCTCGGCCGGAGGAGCCAAAGTCGAGCTGCGGAGCGCGTCGGACCAGACCCTCCTGCGGACCTACACCTTCACCATCGAGGAGCCGCCCACGGCCACCACGGGACCCGGCATCGCCGCCATCTACTGGACCGACGGCGACAAGATCCAGCGCGCCGATGCCGACGGCGGCAACGTGGAAGACCTCGTCACCTTCGGCTCGCCCCGGAGCCTGGCCCTCGACGTGCTGGAGGGCAAGATCTACTGGTCCGACCAGGACTCCCGCTGGATCTGGCGCGCCAACCTCGACGGATCGGACACCGAGGCGGTCGTCAAGGCCCGCCTGATTCGTCCCGTGGCCATCGCCCTGGACCTGGCGCGAGGTCAGATCTACTGGACCGACGCCGGATCCAACAAGATCCAGCGGGCCAACCTCGACGGCTCCCGCGTCCAGACCCTGGTCTCCGTCGGCCTGCACAGCCCCGAGGGCATCGCCCTGGACGTGGACGGGGGCAAGGTCTACTGGTCCGACTACGGCACCAACAAGATCCAGCGGGCCAACCTCGACGGATCCAACGTCGAGGATCTGGTCTCCACCGGACTGAGAATCCCCGGGGAGCTGGCTCTCGACTTGGCGGCCGGCAAGATCTACTGGACGGACTACGGCACCGACAAGATCCAGCGGGCGGACCTGGACGGATCCAACGTCGAAGACCTCGTCACCACGGGACTGAGAATCGCCAAGGGGCTGGCTCTGGATGTGGCCGGGGGCAAGATCTACTGGGCCGATTCGGGGACCGGCAAGGTCCAGCGGGCCAACCTCGACGGGTCCGAGGTGGAAGACCTCGTCAGCCGCTCGGGCGAGACCCCGGCCAGCCTGGCCTTGGCCAGCCCTATCGCCTCTCTCTCGCCGAACCTCGCCGCGGTGACGTTGCACCGGTCCGGGACTTGGCGGCGATTCGAGGTGCAGAGCACGGAACCCGTGCTCGTGGTGGCCAACCCCACCGGAACGCCGGCTCGGGTCCTGGTAGCGACATCCGGTGGCGCCACTAGCGATTGTCCGGCGCAACCGGAGGACACCGTCACCCGCTACGATGGCCAAGACGTCTACCTAGCCGCTTGCGAGCCGGGGGAGGCGACGGTGGAACTGCGAAGAGCGTCGGATCAAGCCCTCCTGCGAACCTACACCTTCAGGGTCTCTGCCAAGTCGAAGATGTACTGGGTTGACGCTGGCACGGACAAGATTCAACGGTCAAACCTCGACGGATCCGCTATCGAGGATCTCATCACCACAGGACTGGGGGCCCCCATCGATATCGCCCTGGATCTGGCCGGAGGGAGGATGTACTGGATGGATCAGGAAACGGACAAGATACAGCGCGCAGACCTCGACGGCTCCAATATCCGAGACCTCATCACAACTGGCTTAGGCTATCCCGTTGGATTGGCCCTGGACCTGCGGGCAGGAAAAATGTACTGGACAGACTTGCATACGGACCGCATTCAGCGGACAGATCTCGACGGCTCCAACCTTGAAGTACTGGTCACCGGATTGGGGACGCCCAGAGGGCTGGCCTTGAACACTGCAGCAGGTCACATGTATTGGGCAGACCAGGATCCCGATGCCATCCATCGCGCCGATCTCGACGGTTCAAACATCGAAGACCTCGTTACTTTCGGATTGGACAACCCAGATAGACTGGCCTTGGACCTGCTTGGGGACTGGATCTACTGGACGGATAGCAGAGGCGCCAAGGTCCAGCGGGCAAGGCTTGATGGATCCGAGTTCCAGGACCTCGTCGTAGGCCTAGGTGAACCCAGAGGACTAGCCCTGGATCTGGAAGCTGGAATGATGTACTGGACTGACATCGGGACGGGCAAGATTCAGCGTGCCAGTCTCGACGGGTCAAACGTGCAAGACCTCCTTACGGGCTTGCACATCCCAGTGGCTATCGCCCTGGAATAGCGTCCCTTCCACCCGTCATTGGGATGCAAGGTCCGGGCAGGCGAAGGTCACTTTGCATCCTGCCGCATGCACCGGGACATATGACTCCTCACTGAATCTCCTGACAATGCCCCTCAATCGTCCCGTGGCCTCGCCATCCATGGGCGAGTGCAACTCGTCGAAGGTGATGCACACCACATCGGGCTTGATGCCCCTGTCGAACATCGCCCCCAATACCTCGTACTCGGCCCCCTCGATATTCAGCTTCACGAAGGATACCGCCCCAAGGCCGAGCCGGCCCAGGATCTCCTCGGGGGAGAGACACTCCGCCTCGAAGTAGTCGCTGGTGTCCTGCAGGTTGACGATGGAGTGGCTCACGTGGGCCGGGTCCGAGGGCGCGTAGAACCTCTCCGTCCTGCACTCCGACCACACGCCGTAAGGATGGATGAAGAGCCGCCCTGCGCATTCGCCATCGGCCTCCGCCATGACGCCCGTGCAGTACTCCACGGCCCTCGGCGTCGGGTCGTAGATGTGGACCGTGGCCCCGAGTTCGCTTGCGAGTTTGACTTCGAAGCTGATGTCCTCGCCGGCGCCGAAGCTCAATCCGGTGCGTCCCCGAACCAGCTCGGCAGGAACGGCGTACCCCCCGTAGGCGGAGCCCAGGTAGACGACGCCCGGCATCCTTGCCAGCCTGCGAACCCCGATGCGCCTCATGCGCACTCGGCTGCGCAGCGAGCGCAAGGCCTCGCGGACTGCCTTCGGAAGCACCCGTCTCAGTATGGCTCGTGCGTCCATGTGAGCGCCCTACCGCGCCCCTCCCCCCCTGAACCACTCCACCGTCCGCCCCATCCCCTCCATCAGCGAGATCCCCGGCCGCCAACCCAGGTCCCCCTCCGCCGCGGCGACGTCCAGCCAGATCCTGGGGATGTCCCCGGGCCGCGGCGGGCCGTGGACCGCGCCGCCGTGGTCCGGGATCAACTCACATAGCGAGGCATGCAGCTGATTCACCGAAACGGCCGTCCCCGTGCCGAGGTTGTACGGCCCCGGCCGCCCGGAGCGGTACACCGCCAGCGCTCCTTCCACCAGGTCCGACACGTAGATGTAGTCGCGCACGTCCTCGCCGTCGCCGAAGATCGTCACCTGCCGGCCTGCGAGCATGGCCTGCGCGAAGATGGCGATGACCCCGGCCTCTCCATGGGGATCCTGGCGCGGGCCGTAGACGTTGGAGGGCCGCACGATCCCGTAGTCGATTCCATGGAGATGGCCGTAGACCCGAAGGTAGGTCTCCACCGCCAGCTTCGAGGCTCCGTAAGGCGACAGAGGTCTCGCGTCCATCGACTCTCGCGCCGGCAGTTCTTCCTCGCCGAGGTCGCCGTAGATGCCGCCGCCGGTAGAGAAGAAGATGAACCTCGGCCGGGACTTCAGGGCCACCAGGGCCTGCAGCAGGTTCAGCGTGCCCATCAGGTTGACCCGGGCGTCGAGTTCGGGGTCCCTGGCCGACACGGCCACGCTGACCTGGGCGGCCAGGTGGAAGACCGCCTTGGGAGCGACCTTCGCCACGATTCCGCCCACGGAGTCGTCGCCGATGTCCGCCTCGATCAGCTCTGCCGACGGATGGAGGTTGGCGGTATTCCCCGTCTCCAGCGAATCGATGACGTGGACCCGGTGCCCGGTCTCGATCAGCCGGTCGACGAGGTGGCTGCCGATGAACCCCGCCCCACCTGTCACCAGGACGTTGCCGGGGGATGAGAGGTCGCCTGCCATGGCGGCTCAACCTAACCCGGCACCTTGTCCTCAGCCAGGGTCCCCGGTAGATTTGGCCCATGGCGAATGTAGTGACGAGCCCCCGTTACTCCCGCTGGCGCAGCCCTCTCACCGACGAATTTGCGGTCATCGACACGGTACCCGAGCCGGATGTGCTCACCGATGCGCCGTCGCTGGTGCGGCTTCCCGGCGGCGGCCTCCTGTGTGCCTGCCCCCGTCTCGTGGGCGGCGCCGGTCACCTGCAGGCCACCCTCCAGCGGCTGGGACCCGACACGCTGAGCGTCTATGCGAGCGCCGATCACGGTGACTCGTGGCAGGAACGCCAGCGGCTCCCCTTTCTCGCGGGACGGCTGTTCCTGCACCATGGGTCGGCCTTCTTCCTGGGCGTGGGTCCCGAGCGCAAGGGCCTCTGGATCAGCCGTTCCGACGACGGCGGTCGAGGATGGACCGGGCCCGTGCAGTTGTTCGAAGGCTCGTTCTACGCCGCTGCTTCCGGCATGGCCCTGCGAGACAACCGGCTCTACTGGGCCTTCGGCGCCGTCAATGCCGAAGGCGAGTTCAACCGCAAGGGGTCCCGGCTCGTTGCCGTGGCGGCAGACCTGTCCGCGGACCTGACCTCGCCGGCGGCGTGGCGCCGCTCCGAGAACCTGGACTATCCCGGCACCCCCGCCGAACTGGTACGGCCCGGGTGGCCGCGAGAGCGCGACCACTGGCTCGAGCCCAACGTGGTCGACACAGCGGACGGGCTGCGCGTCATCGCGCGCCTGCGGCTCGACGGCTACGCCACCTCGGGCCTGGCGGCGGTCTGCGATCTCGCCGACGACGGCGAGCACTTGGACCTCCGGTTCTCCCAGTTCTATCCAACACCGGGTGCGCAGAATCACTTCCACATCATCCACGACGAGGTGACCTCCCTCTACTGGATGGTCTGCAACCTTCCCACGCGCACCTGGGATACGGACGGCCTGCCGAGGCCACCCGGCTTCCGGGGGACACCCGGCAACGAACGGCGATTCCTCATGTTGTTCTACGGCGTCGACGCCCTCAACTGGTTCCCCGCCGGCTGCGTCGCCCAGTGGCCGAGCCCGGCCCAGGCCTTCAACTACACGACGCCGCTGGTCGACGGACAAGATCTGCTCATCGTTTCGCGCACCTCCCGCAATGGCCGCGACCAGCACGACAACGACCTGATCACCTTCCACCGGCTCCCCGACTTCCGTTCCCTGGCCCTGGACCTGTTCCCCGGCCCCTGAGCCCCCTCTTCGAGTAGGCGACTCCCCATGCTTCTCCCCCGGATTCTACCCCTCGCGGGGCTCGCCCTGGCGGCCCTCGTCCAGTGCGGCCAGCCGGCGCCGGAGCCGGAGATGCCGCCGCCCCCGCCCAGGTACACCGGCGACCTCCCGGTGCTGCAGGAGCGCGGCGTCCTGCGCGTCATCGTCCCCCCCGAGCCGGTGGACCACCTGCCCAGGTACGGCGAACCGGTAACCCTCGACTACGACGTCGCCCGCGGGCTGTCCGGGGCGCTCCGGCTGAAGCTGGAACTGGTCAAAGCCCAGAACTTCGCCGAAATGATGACCAAGCTGTTGCAGGGAGAAGGGGACATCGTCGCCGCCAGCCTGACGATCACGCCCCAGCGGCAGGAGAAGGCCGCCTTCTCCCTGCCCTACCTCCACGTGGACGAGTACCTGGTGACGAAGGCGGGAGGCGACCTGCCGGCAGCGGTCGAGGACCTGGCGGGCATGGAGATCGGCGTCCGGCGTTCCAGCTCCCACTACCGGACCCTGCTGGAGATCCAGCGGCTGGTGCCGTCCCTGCGCATCCACGAGGCGCCGGAGCAGCTGGGTATGGATCTGCTCGTGGAAGGCGTCGTCCGCGGCGACTACGGGGCCACCGTTTCCGACGAGCACATCTGGCGCGGCGTGGCGAACCACTACCCCGAGCTGGCCACACCCCTGGTGCTCGCCGAGAACCGCCCCATCGCCCTGATGATGCGGCCCACCGACACGCAACTGAAGACGAGCGTCGACGACTACCTGCTCGCCCGGCGGTTCAGCCGCCACTCCCAGCAGCCCTTCACCGACGACCTGCCCGGGCTGAAGGAACGCGGCCGGCTGCGCATGATCACCCGCAACAACCCGATGACCTACTTCATACACCGGGGCCGGCAGGTGGGGTTCGAATACGAGCTGATGCGGAAGTTCGCCGAGCAGCACGACCTGCGCCTCGACATCGTCATCCCCGACAGCCACGCCGATGTGCTGACCTACCTGGGGGAGGGCAAGGGTGACGTGGTGGCCGCGGCCATGACCATCACCCCGGAGCGCCGGGCCCTGGCGGCGTTCTCGCCTCCCTACAACGAGGTGGACGAGCTGGTGGTGGTGCGCGCCGGCGTGGATTCCATCAACAGTCTCCATGACTTGGCCGGACGCACGGTCCACGTGCGCCGGAGCGCTTCCTTCTATACCACCCTGACAGCCCTCCAGGATTCCATCGACCTGGAGATCGCCCTGGTCTCCGACGCCATGGAGACGGAGGAGATCCTCGCCGGCGTCGAAGAGGGCCTCTACGACATCACCCTGTGCGATTCCAACCTGCTCGACGTGGAGCTGGCTTACGGACGCCGGCTCAAGGCGGCCTTCAGCATCAAGCCCACCCGCCTGGGATGGGCGGTGCGCAAGGACAACCCGGCCCTGCTGGCGGCCCTCGACCAGTATGTGAGGGAGGAAAAGGGCGGCCTCTACTTCAACATGATGAAGAAGAGGTACTTCAAGAACCGCCGCACCATCGCCACGGCCAAGGACTCCCTGCGCGTCGATCTGAGCGGACGCCTGTCACCCTACGACGAGCTGGTGAAGAAGTACGCCCGCCGCTACGGACAGGACTGGCGCATGATCATGGCGCAGATGTACCAGGAGTCGAAGTTCGACCCCCGGGCCTCGAGCTGGGTCGGCGCCCTCGGGCTGATGCAGATCATGCCCGAGACCGGGCGCGAGCTGGGCTTCGACGACCTTCACGACCCCGAGGCCAACATCCACGCCGGCATCAAGTACATGCACCAGCTCGTCGACCGCTTCGATCCCGCCCTCCCCATGGAGGAACGGGTGCGGCTGGCGCTGGCCTCGTACAACGTCGGCTACGGACACGTCCTCGACGCGCGCCAGCTGGCCCGGGAGAAGGGATGGGACCCCGACCAGTGGTTCGGCCACGTGGAGCGGGCGATGAAGCTTCTCGCCAGGCCGGCCTACTACAAGCGGGCGCGCTACGGCTTCTGCCGCGGCGGCCAGCCCGTGCACTACGTCCGCAACGTGCAGAGCATGTACGACGCCTACGTGGGGATGCTGAGCCTGGCCTGGCCAGGCGGAGATACCCGCATCTGAGAGGCACGCTGTGAGACGCAACTTGACAGAGAAAACCCTCCCGGCGACCTTGGCAGGAAGTGGCCGTGGCAGCGGCGGGGATGCGCCCCGCAAGAGGTAACCCTCGTGCTTACAAGACTCTACGTCGACAACTTCCGTTGTCTGCAGAACTTCGAGCTCGAGCTCGATCCCGCGAACGTCCTCCTGGGCCGGAACGGCACGGGCAAGACCTCCGTTTTGAACGTGCTGAGCAAGATCCAGAACCTGGTCGTTCGCGGACTGAAAGTGGAGGCGGTGTTACCCTCCCGGGATATCTCCTTGAACAGGCAACGCAACGAACAACGATACGAGATCGAGACCCACCTCGATGACGAGACCTACGGGTACTCGCTCACGGTGCAGCACGACCTTTCTCTTGGCAAGATGCGAGTCTGGGAAGAGAGGTTGGAGCACGAGGGCCGCCCGATCTTCGAATTCAAGCACGGGGAAGCGCAGCTGTACCACGACGACTACGTGAAGGGGCCCGCCTATCCCTTTGACTGGGACCAGTCCGGGCTTGGTTCCTTGAACGAAAGGCCCGACAACCAGAAGCTGACCCGGTTCAAGAAGGACCTCGCCAACTGGATCATCGTCAGTTGCTGCCCGCCGATCATGACACCGGAGACGAGAACCGAAGACGAGTTCCTGGAGCCCTTGATGGAGAACTTCGTCGGCTGGTACCGCCGGGCCGCGCAGGAGAATATGAGCGGCATCGTTTCGCTCTTCGGGGTTCTTCGTGAAGCGCTTCCGGGCTTCGACTCCATCAATCTGGCTGAATCCGGCGAGAACTCCCGGGCCCTCAAGGCGATCTTTCGCAGCCCCTCTTCCGAGCTGGTCCGCTATGGTCTCGATCAGCTCTCCGATGGCCAGCGAGCCCTGATCGCCATGTACAGCCTGACCCATCTCTCCTCGGACCGCCGCGTATCCCTGTTCATCGACGAGCCCGACAACTACCTCGCCCTCGGCGAAATACAGCCTTGGCTCGCCGAAGCGGAGGACCGGGTCGGCGACTCCCTGGGACAGGTCGTCGTCGCATCCCATCACCCCGTGACCATCGACTACATGGCCGGCGCGAGCGGCAGGTGGTTCTCCCGTGACGGAGACGGGCCCGTGCGGGTGAGCAAGGAACCGAAGAATGTCGTCGACGGCCTTTCGCTGTCAGAGACCATGGCAAGACGCTGGGAATGAGCGCTGAGATCGTACTGCTCTGTGAGGATCAGAGCACGAACTCTTTCGTACGTCGATTCCTGCGTCTGCGCGCAGCACGTCTCACCAGTCGCGCCATCCATACGGAGGACCTTCCACACGGCTCCCAATCCGGAGAGCAGTGGGTTCGAGAAAAGTACCCTGATCAACTGAGAGCCATTCGCAGCCAACAAGGCGCATGGCTGATCGTCGTCATCGACGCGGACAGACACACGACGCAGCAGCGGATAGCCCAACTCGATGAGGAATGCAAGGCCCAAGAGGTCCCGCCAAGAACAGATATGGACCCCGTGATCATCCTCGTTCCGAGGCGGAATATCGAGACTTGGTTCGCCTACCTGGACGGCGAATCGGTAGATGAAACCGAGGACTACAGCGCTTGGCGAACGAAGCCCCCCCGGCGCTTTGCGGAAGAGCTGTACCGGATGTGCCACAGGGCCCAACAGCTCAGAGAACCCGCACCGCCATCTCTCGAAGAGTCGTGCCGGGAATACCACAGACTCCACCTCCAGAGCTGAAGCCCCCGGCTCTCCGACGAACCCCCTGCGTCGTCAGCCGGGGCCTCTTCTCACTCCTCCGGCGGCGTCTCCGAGGCGGCGAGGCCCACGATGTTGCCCTCGATGTCCTTGAACCGGGCGTAGGTGACGGCGCCGGGAATGACGGTGGGAGGCTGGATGATCTGGCCGCCAAGCTCGACGGCCCGATCCAGGGCGCCCTGGATGTCGTCGACCTGCACGTAGATGGTGAGCAGCGAGGCGCCGTCCATGCTCGCGCCGACGCCGCCGCCGATGCCGTCGCCGGTCTCCTCCGCGCCGACGAGGCCGTAGGGCACGTCCGGGGCCATGGGGGTCAGACTCCAGCCGAAGAGGTCTCGGTAGTACTGCTGCAGCGCGTCGGCGTCCCTGCCGGTGATCTCGAAGTGCACCACGGGGTTTGGCATGACCATCCTTCCTCGGTTTATTGAGATCCTCGATGATGGAAGACGATAGAGTAGGGAGGCCTCTCGCTTGGCGCACATGAACGAAATCGTGGACCCCTCCCTGGCCCGGGAGCTGGAACAGGCCGGGCCGGAGGGAAAGGTGGACGTCCTCTTCGCCTACATGGAGCGCCGGGGGCAGTCCTTCTACGACGAGGCCGTGACCCAGCTGGAGCACGCCCTGCAGTGCGCCCACCAGGCGCGGCTGTCGGGGGCCGATGGCGTGCGGGTGACGGGCGCCCTGCTCCACGACGTGGGCCACTTCCTGGTGGACGAGGATGACGAGAAGGCCGACTTCCTCACCGAGGACCTGTGCCACGAAGAGGTGGGAGCGGAGTACCTGAAGCCCTTCTTCATCGACGCCGTGACCGAGGCGGTGGGCCTGCACGTGCCGGCGAAGCGCTACATCTGCACCGTGGAGCGGGACTACTACGAGACCCTGTCGCGGGCCTCCAAACGGAGCTTCGAGCTGCAGGGCGGCTTCATGTCCGACGCCGAGAGGGCCGCCTTCGAGGCGAACCCCCACTGGGAATCCGCCGTGCAGCTGAGGAAGTGGGACGACCTGGCCAAGGTGAAGGGCCTGGAGACCCCGGGCCTGGAGAGCTGCCGGGAGGCCGTGCAGGGATGTCTGAAGTGAACGGGCGGGACAGCGCGCCGAGGACGGCCTCGGCGCCTACACCCGCCCCGGGTAGGAGCGGCCCCGCACCTGCCTGAAGGGCGGCTGCTTCGGCGCGCTGGTGACGGACTCGTCCTTCCACGACGTGGCCCGCATGTAGTGCACGGCGTAGCCGCGGCGGCGGCGGCCGGAGGTGTTGGCGCCGCTGCGGTGGACGGTGAGGCTGTGGTGGAAGCTGACGCTGCCCGGCCTCAGGGGCACGGCCACCGGCGTCCACGGCTCGCGGCCGAAGTCCTCGTGGAAGGTCCGCAGGCGCGGGCGCTGCATCATCCCCCAGCGATGGGTCCCGGGCACGAACTCCAGGCAGCCGTTGGCGTGGTCGGCCTCGTCGATCGCCGTCCACGACGAGACCAGGTCCATGGGGAAGATGTCGTGCCACGAGGCCGAGTCCTGGTGCCAGGGCTGCTCGGCGCCGACCTCGGGGGGCTTCATGAAGAGCTGGTCGCCGTAGAGCTTGATGTCCTCCGTGCCGAGGAGGTCGGCGATGATGTCGACGATCTTCGGGTTGCTCGCGTGCGCCCACATGACTTCGTCCTGCACGGCGACCTGGTGGAGCTTGCGCACCGCCAGCACCCGGTCCCCGACCTCCGCCTCCCCCTCCCGGTAGATGCGCTCCAGCTGGACTCCCCCGGAGACGTGCTCCGCCTCCCCCGCGGCGATCAGGTCGGCGCGCGCCGACACGGCCTCCACCTCCCCGGGCGCCAGCAGATCCTCCACCACCAGGAAGCCGTTCACCACGAAGCGCGTGACCTGGTCCTCCGTCAGCGCCCTGAGAGTCCTTCCTTCCGCCGTGATCCTCATGTCGTCTCCATGGCCGCGGCCTGGCGGCCGGCTTCGGGTTGCCGGCGCACTAAGAAGGGCCGGGGCGGGATCGCGTCAAATCGGCTGAGGCCGGGTCCGGGATTGGGCCGGTCCCTGACTTCCGGGATCGTCTGAGAACCGCGCCTCATGCCGAGACCTGACCTCGAGTACTGGAACCGCCGCACGAGTATCGGCCCCATCGCCGCCAACCTGCGCTGGGCCTGGAGCCAGGCCTGGGCCCATGGCAGATCGGCGGCCCTCGGGGTGTTCGCCGTCCAGCTCCTGCTCGGCCTGCAGCCGGCCCTGCTCATCCACGTGACGCGGAACCTCGTCGACACGGTGGCCGCCGCCGCGGGCGGCGGTTCGGCCGGCTTCGGGGACGCCCTCCCCTGGCTGATCGCCTTCGGCCTGCTGCAACTGCTCACCTTCGAGGTCCTGTGGCCCGTGCGCGACACCCTCCACCTGCGGCTGGAGCAGAGCCTCGCCCACGTCCTGGGCCGCCGTCTGCTGACGAAGTCGTCGCGGCTGCCGCTGCTGTTCTTCGAAGCCAGCGAGAGCTACGACCGCCTGGAGCGCGCCGGGAACCCGGGGCGCAAGGTCAGCCGGCTGCTGTTCTCCGCCATGCAGTTCTTCCAGAGCCTGGTCACGGCGGTCTCGGTGGCGGCCATGTTCGCGCCCGTCAGCCCCTGGATCTCGCTGGCCCTGCTGGCGGTGCTGGTGCCCCAAGTGCGGCTGGAGATCGAGGAGAGCCGCAAGTTCATGGGCTTCACCTACGGCGAGACCCCGGAGGAGCGCCGCGCCGGGTACGTGGACCGCATCCTCACCGGGCGGGGGGAGCAGAAGGAGATGCGCCTCTTCGCCCTCCACGCCCCGCTCGCCGAGCGCTGGCGGGGCATGCGCCAGGTGTTGCGCGAGCGGCTCTTCGAGCAGCGCCGACGCCAGATCCTGGGCGTGCTCCCGGGCACCGGCCTGCGCATCGCCGTGGGGGTCGGTGTCGCCGGGGTCCTGGCGTACCTGCTCGGCGGCCGGGTCCTCACTCCCGGAGCCTTCGTCGCCCTCTTCCAGGGGGTGGACGACATGTTCCAGGCCGGCGGCGGTCTCGGCTACAACTCCAGGGAGCTGCAGGGCCAGTCCGCCGAGGTCGGGTACGTGCGCGAGTTCCTCGATCTGGCGGAGGAGGCCGGCGCCGCCGCGGCCCCCGCCGGGCCGTCCGGCAGCGCTGCCTTCCCGCGGCCTCTGCGCCAGGGGATCGAGGTCGAGGGCGTCCACTTCGCCTACCCGCCATCCGCCTCCGGCCAGGAGGCCCCGGCCGTGCTGCAGGGCGTCGATCTCCACCTGGCCCCGGGAGAGCGGGTCGCCCTCGTGGGCGAGAACGGATCCGGCAAGTCGACGCTGGCCAAGATCCTCCTGGGCCTGTATCCGCCCACGGCCGGCCGCGTCCTGGCCGACGGCCGCGACTACGGCGAGATCGACCCCGGGAGCCTGACCGGCGCCGTGAGCGCCGCCTTCCAGGACTTCCACAGGTTCGAGCTGACCCTCGGGCAGTCGATCGGCATCGCCGCCCCGGCATCGAGCGCGGAGGGACCCGCCTCCGACCTGTGGCCCCGGTGGCTGCAACCCGACCCGTCGGTGGTCGCCGACGCGGCGCGGCGCTCCGGCGCCGAGGAGCTGGCCCAACGCCTGCCGGACGGGTACGAGACCCCCGTCGGGCACGTCCTCGACGGCGGCCAGGGTCTCTCCGGCGGCGAGTGGCAGCGGGTCGCCATCGCCCGCGCCTTCACCCGCGACCCGGAGCTGCTCATCCTCGACGAGCCGGCGGCCTCTCTCGACGCCATGGCGGAAGCCGAACTCTACCGGCAGTTCGCCGAGCTTCTGGAGGGGCGCACGGCCCTGCTCATCAGCCACCGCCTCGGGTCGGCGCGCATGGCCGACCGCATCCTCGTGCTGCGGCAGGGCCGCATCGTCGAGGAGGGCCGCCACGACGAGTTGCTGGCGGCGCGGGGGGTGTACGCCGCCATGTGGGAGGAACAGGCGTCGTGGTACCGGTAGCGCCCGACCCGATTCTCCGGCGCCCGCCGGCGCCGCGGACCTTCCTCCGCTTCCTGGTGTGGATGGTCCGCACCGACCCCTGGCGCGCCGCCGCCTCGCTGGGGCTGCAGTTCACCGCCGGCCTGCTGCCGGCAGCGATGGTGTGGGTCGTGCGCGAACTCTTCGACCGCGGCCTCCACGTCTACGAGGGCCGGCTTCCCGTCGAGGCCATGCTCCCGTGGCTGGCCCTGTGGGCGGCGGCAACCCTGGCCGAGACCGGCATCCAGCAGTGGTCGAGGACGGTCCTGCTCGAACGGCTGAAGCAGGAGATGGAGGACCGGCTCCTGGAGCAGCTGCAGGCCAAGTCCCGGTCCCTCCGCCTGGAGGTCTTCGAGCGCGCCGACTTCCACGATCTCCTGGGCCGCGCCCGCGAGGCCGCCACCCCCGGCTTCTTCCTCAACGTCCTCGGCGCCACCTACGCCATCATCACGGGAGCGCTGACCGTTGTCTCCGTGGCCGTCGTCGTGGGACTCTGGGACCCGCTCCTGCTCCTGGCCGTCGTTCTCGTCTCGCTGCCGCCGCCGCTGGCCGGCATGGTCCACAACCTGCACCAGTTCTACCTGCATCGGGAGCAGACGCAGGCGCAGCGGCTTCGCGGCTACCTGGAGGGGACGCTCACCGGACGGGGCGCCGCCAAGGAGGTGCGGGTCTTCGGCCTGGGCCCGGCCCTGATCGGCTGGTGGGAGCACCTCTACTGGAGGGTGGCCGCGGCGGTCTACCGGCAGCGGCGCCGGCACGAGGCCGTGGGCGGGTCCCTTGCCGCCTTCAGCCTTGCGGCCCTGGGCGCCGCCGTCGGCTGGTCGGCCTGGGCGGTGCTGGAGGGCGGTCTGTCGGCCGGACAGTTCGCCGCCATGATCGTCGCCCTGCGCCAGGTGCGGCTCGGCGTCGCCCGGCTCGTCAACCGCATGAGCTTCCTGGCGGTGCGGCTGCTCAACATCGCCGACCTCTTCATCTACCTGGACCTCGGTCCCGAGGAGCCCCGGGGAGGCAGCGACATCGGCCCCCTCGACAGGACGCCGATCGCCGCGCGGGGCCTCTCCTTCCAGTATCCCCAGGCCGAGCGCCCCGCCCTCGAGGAGATCACCTGCACCATCCGGCCCGGCGAGCGCGTCGCCCTGGTGGGCGCCAACGGCGCCGGCAAGACCACCCTCGTCAAGATCCTCCTGGGGCTGTTCCGGCCCACCGCGGGCGAACTGAGGTACGGCGGCCTCGAGGCGGATCAGGTGGACCGCGGCCAACTGCGGGACCAGTCGGCCGCCGTCTTTCAGGACTACACCCGCTTCGCCTTCAGCCTCGGCGAGAACATCGGCTTCGGCCGCAGCGAGAGGATGGGGGAGCGCCGCGAGATCGAGGAAGCCGCGCGCCAGGGCGGGGCCGACACCGTCGCCGGGGGCCTGCCCGAGGGCTACGACACCCTGCTCACGCGCGAGTTCGAAGGCGGCACGGAGCTGTCCGGCGGCCAGTGGCAGCGCGTCGCCATCTCCCGCGGGTTCATGCGCCGGGCGGACCTCGTCGTCCTCGACGAGCCGACCGCTTCCCTGGACCCGCAGGCCGAGGCCGACGTCTTCCGCCGCTTCCTGTCCATGTCCGGAGGCAGGACCACCATCGTCGTCTCCCATCGGCTGGGCTCGGCGCGCCTGTGCGACCGGGTCCTGGTGCTGAAGGAGGGCCGCCTGGTCGAGGACGGCACCCACGACGAGCTGGTCTCCCGGGGTGGGGAGTACGCGCGCATGTGGGATCTGCAGGCGGGGTGGTATGGCCGGTGATCCCGGGGAATGCTGCAGGCACGAATTGACAATGGAAATTTTGCCAAATTTGCCATTGCCAGAATTACTCTCCGGCATGCCACGAGGGCGCATCTGGGCGAGGACATGAAAACAGGCGGGATCACCACGTCCCTGAAGCAACAGGTACACCGTCTCCTGACCGGGGCCGGCGGCGGCGACCTCCGCCGCCGAGCCGCGTGCTGCGGCATCCCCCTCCTGGTGATCGCGGCTTCCCTCGGCCTGGGGGTCTGGACCTTCGACTCCAAGCTCTCTCTGAGCGGCGACAACGCCGCCTTCATCATCCAGGCCCGCAGTCTGGCCCAGGGACAGGGCCTGTCCCACATCAACTCCCCGGACCCACGGCCATCGACCCAGGTTCCCTTCGGCTTTCCCCTCCTCCTGGCTCCCCTGGCATGGGCCTTCCGGATGACTGGGTGCCCATGAAGCACCTGGTACTGGCCCTGTTCGCGCTGGGGATGGGCGTGCTCTACCAGCTGGCCAGGGAGCGGGTGGGCGTCGTGCCCTCCCTTGCGGTGGTGGCCTTGAGCGTGATGGCCGGCAAGAGCTATCTGACCCACGGGGAGGCCGGCGAGATCTTCGGCCCGACTCTACTCCACTACGCACACCAAGTCATGTCCGAGATCCCCTTTCTCACCTTTTCCCTCCTCGCCCTGTGGCTCGTTGACCGGGGAGTCAAGCGGGACGGCATCAGGGACAACGGGTGGCTCCTGGGCGGTATGGCCTGCACCATCTGGGCCTACTACGTCCGTACGGCCGGGATTTCGCTGGCCGCGGCCCTGGCGGCCCATCTGATCCTCCGGCGCGATTACCGGCGCTGCCTCCTCTTCGTGGGCGCGGCACTCATCTGCTGGTTGCCGTGGACACTGCGCAACCAGGCGGTTGGCGGCGGAGGCGTGTATCTCAAGCAGCTCTTCATGGTCAACCCCTACCGTCCGGATCGGGGCTGGCTCGACCTTCCCGGATTCCTCGAGCGTTTCATCGGACATTCCGATCGCTATCTGAGGGCCTGGCCCGAGTTACTGATCCCTTCCTTCGGGGGCACGGATACCATCCTCCATCCCGCGCCCCTGCTGCTGATCGTGCTGGCCGTCGCCGCCACGGTGCTCTGCATCCGGCGAGGCGAGCACCTGCTGCTTCTGTATGCGGCCTTCTACATGGGCATGGTGTTGGTGTGGCCCTGGCTGGGGGAACGCTTCCTGGTGCCCATCCTTCCCGTGGTTGTCCTGCTGGGGATCTGGACGGTGCTGCAGGTTCGCGACCGGCTGGCGTTGATGGGCAGGGCGGCCCACCATGCGAGCCGGCTCGCGGTATGGGGATGTCTGGCAGCCTGGCTCATCGCCCATGCAGGCGGCGTCATCCGGCTGGCCGACTACGCCGCCGGCGACTACCCGCCCAACTGGCAAGGCTACTACGAGGCCGGGGAATGGCTCGAGAGCAACACCCCGGAAGATTCCATCGTTCTTTGCCGGAAAGGCTTCTGGATGCACGTCGTCTCCGGACGGCGAACCACCGGGTTCCCCTTCGACGAGCCGGCAGCGGTACTCGCCCATATGGAGCGCGAGGGGGTGGACTACGTCGTCGTGGAGAGCCTGGGTTTCAGGCAGACCCACGCCTACCTTGGTCCGGCGATCCTCGAGTACGCGGACCGCTTTCAGGTGGTGTGGTACGATCATGCCGTTCCGACGACGCACGGCCTCGTCGAGACCGATGGGTTCGCCGTGGTGCTGCGCTTTCTCCCACCCACCCCATGAGACTTCTCTCATGATGCTGGAGCAGGACATGCGCCACCTCCTGGCCGTATCGGCCGACGGCGACCTCCTCCGCCGGGCCGTGGACCGATGAAGTCCCGGAGGAAGAGATCAGGCGAGACCCCCCGCCGGGAGCCCAAGCCGGATACCTCCCGGACGCCTCATTGGTGGGAGACGTCAAGGGCGCGCTACGGCATCCCCCTCTTCGTGATCGCGGCTTCCCTCGGCCTGGGGGTCTGGACCTTCGACTCCAAGCTCTCCCTGAGCGGCGACAACGCCGAGTACATCGTCCTCGCCCGCAGCCTCGCCCAGGGAGAAGGCCTTACCTACCTCCACTCCCCGGAGCCGGGACCCGCGACCAAGTTCCCCTTCGGCTTCCCCCTGCTGCTGGCCCCCCTGGCATGGGCCTTCCCGGATGACTGGGTGCCCATGAAGGCCCTCGTGCTGGCCTTGTTCGCACTGGGGATGGGCGTGCTCTACCAGTTGGCCAGGGAGCGGGTGGGCGTCTGGCCCGGCCTGGCGGTGGTGGCCCTGAGCCTGCTGGCGGGCAAGAGCTACCTGACCGAAGGGGCGGCCGGCGAGACACACGGCCCGACTCTGCTCCACTACGCGCACCAAGTCATGTCCGAAGTCCCCTACCTGACCTTTTCTCTCCTCGCCCTCTGGCTCGTCGACCTGGGAGTCGGGCGCGAGGGCCTCAGGGGGAACTGGCGGTTCCTGGGCGGCATGGCCTGCGCCATCTGGGCCTGCTGCATCCGCACCTCCGCGATCGCCCTGGTGGCGGCCGTGGCCGCCCATCTTCTCCTCCGGCGAGACTTCCGGCGCTGTCTCGTCTTCGTGGGTGCGACCTGCCTGTGCCTCTTGCCCTGGACACTGCGCAACCAGGCGGTGGGCGGCGGAGGCGTCTATCTCAAGCAGCTCTTCATGGTCAACCCCTACTATCCGGAGCAGGGCTGGCTCGACCTGCCCGGCTTCCTCGAGCGCTTCATCGGACATTCCGATCGCTACCTGAGGGGATGGGCTGAAACCCTCGTGCCCTCCCTCAGTGGTACGGATACCATCCTCCACCCCGCACCCCTGTTGCTGCTGGTGCTGGCCACCGCCGCCACGGTGCTCTGCCTCCGGCGGGGCGAGCAGCTGCTCCTGCTCTACGCGGCCTTCTCCATGGGCATGTTGCTGCTGTGGTTCTGGCCAAGTGACCGCTTCCTGGTGCCCATCCTTCCGGTAGTCCTCCTGCTGGGCGTCTGGACGGTCGTGCAGATCCAGGACCGGCTGGCGGCGTACGGCAGGGCTGAACGGTATGCAGCTCGACTCGTCGTATGGGGATGTCTGGTGGCGTGGTTCATCGCCCACGCGGGTGGCGCGAAACGCCTGGCCGACTACGCGGACGGAGACTACCCGCCGAACTGGCAGCGCTACTACGATGCCGGAAAATGGCTCGAGGCCAACGCCCCGGTAGAAGCCGTCGTTCTGTGCCGGAAGGGCTTCTGGATGCACGTCGTCTCCGGACGGCGAACCACCGGGTTCCCCTACGACGAGCCGGCGGCGGTGCTCGCCCACATGGAGCGCGCGGGGGTGGACTACGTCGTCGTGGAGAGCCTGGGTTTCAGGCAGACCGCCGACTACCTTGGTCCGGCCATCGGCGAGTACGCGGACCGCTTCCGGGTGGCGTGGTACGACCACGCCGAAGCGACGTATGTGCTGCAGTTCCTTCCACCCACCCCATGAGGAACCCATGCCGCTGAAGCAACATGTGCATCATCTCCTGGCCGTATCGGCCGACGGCGATCTCCGCAGCCGGGCCGTGGACCTCGGCATCCTGGGGTTGATCTTCCTCAACGTCGTGGCCCTCACCCTGGAGACGGTGGCCCCCATCCATGCCATGCACCCGGCCGCCTTCACCTGGTTCGAACGCATCTCCCTGATCATCTTCACCATCGAGTACGGGCTGCGCCTGTGGTCGTGCACGGCGGATGCCAGGTTCCGCGGTCCCGTGCTCGGCCGGCTGCGGTTCGTCTTCACGCCCCTGGCCATCATCGACCTGCTGGCGATCCTGCCCCTCTTCCTGCCCCTCGTCGGGCTCGACCTGCGCTTCATGCGCATCGTGCGGCTGCTGCGGTTCTTCCGGCTGGCCAAGCTCTTCCGCTACTCTCGCGCGCTGAGGCTGCTCGGACGCGTCGTGCTGGGCAAGCGGGAGGAGCTGGCCAGCATCTTCATCGTGCTCATCACCCTTCTGGTGATCGCGGCGTCGCTCATGTACTTCGTCGAGCACGACGACCAGCCGGAGAAGTTCTCCAGCATCCCGCAGACGATGTGGTGGGGGGTGATCACCCTGACCACCGTCGGCTACGGCGACTACTACCCGGTGACGGGGGCGGGCAAGTTCATCGCCGCCTGCATCGCCGTGCTCGGCATCGGCATGTTCGCCCTGCCCGCGGGCCTGCTGGGGGCCGGCTTCGTCGACGAACTGCAGGGCCGCGACGGCGGCGAGCGGCACTGCCCCAACTGCGGGCACAAGCTGGAGGACTAGGGAGCCGGGTTCACCCGGAGCTTGTCGACGACTGCTGCTCCTGCAGGAACTGCAAGATCTCCGCGCGGACGGAACTCCAGGTCTGCGGCATCTCTGCCACCAACCAGGCCATGGGATCCCAGACGATGGAATTGACCGACGAATGACGGGAACGATGGCGGAAAGCAAGGTAGTCGCGCAGACGTTGCCTGGACTTCTCCGAGATCAGGGCCGGGCGTTTCTCGGTCTGGCCAGCGACCTGGTAGAGCAACTCCGTGTGCCAGCGACCACCCTCTGGCAGAGTTGGGTCATACGCCTTGACGATGTCCTCAAAAATCCGCTCAAGGCTGTTGTAGAACGAGTCCAGAACCGTCGTCAGGGCTGCCAGGCGCTCGAAGGATGGCTCCGAATCGACCGGGGTCTCCAGCAATGAAGAGGACCTGTGGAGCAACGCATCGATGTCTTGGAGCTGGCGGCCGATGAGCCGGCCGAGAGGGTCATCCGACATGGACGAGTTGATCTTCCCGATCCAGGAACTCGGCAACTCGGAGCTCAAGGTCCAGGTCGACCAGATCCACCGGATGGGTGAGTTCATCCATCAGCCGCCCCAGCAGGCGATAGAAGTGCCTGGGCGGGCAGCCGCGCACTCCTATGTCGAGATCGGATCGCGACCGGAAGCTGCCGGAGGCCACCGAGCCAAAGACGAACACATCCCCGCATCCCTCCTCCTTGCAGATCTCGACCGCGCGGGCTACATCGGCGCGGTACTCGTCGGGAATCGCTTTCGCCGGCAACTGCCACCTCGCTTTCCTGGGGTACGCCGTCGCTCCGGGCTAGAATAGAAACCAACACCCATGTACAACAACCTCCTCCGACTCTCCGCCGCGGCCCTGGCTCTCCTGGCCGCCGCCTGCGGCGACACGCCCACCGAGCCGACGGCCCCGGCGCCGGCGGGGCCGCCTCCCTCTTTCACCGCCCTCCGCGTCGAGGAGAACCGCATCGTCGACGCCGATGGCGCCGACGTGGTCCTGCGGGGGGTGGCCGTCGTCGACCCGCTGGTGGGCCGGGGATACCGCCACTCCACCCGGCTCGGCGAGCAGGAGCTGGAGACCCTGGCGCGCGAGTGGAGGGCCGGCATCGTGCGCGTGCCCATGCATCCGGACCTGATGTCCAACCACCCGGACTATCTGCGGGAGTTCGTCGACCCCTTGGTCAACTGGGCCGGGGAGCAGCGGCTCTACCTGCTGCTGGGCTACCACGCCCACGGCAACCCGCTCACCGGCGCGGTGGAGGAGACCCCCTGGGGCTTCGATCCCCCCTGGCGGGGGAACCCCTACAACCCCGACCTCGAGCTGGCCCTCGCCTCCCTGACCGAGATCGCCGCCCGCTACCGGGACAGGCCCTGGGTGCTCTACAGCGTCTTCAACGAGCCGGCCTTCATCTCCTGGAGCGAGTGGCGGCCGGTGGCCGAGCGCCTCGTCGACGCGGTGCGGGACGAGCACCCCGGCGCCCTGGTCCTGGTCTCGGGGGTCAACTGGGCCAGCGAGCTGGACGGCGCCCTCGCCGACCCGGTGCGCCGGGAGGGCATCGTTTACGAGATCCACCCCTATCCCTGGGTGGGCGAGTCCTGGAAGCGGGTGGTCACCGAGCTGTCCATGACCCACCCGGTCTTCCTCGGCGAGTGGGGCTTCGGCGACGAGCACCCGGCGAGCGAGCGCAACTACGGCGAGGCCCTGGTGGGCTACTGCGAGGAGATGGGCCTCGGCTGGACCGCCTGGATCTGGGACCACTCCTGGACGCCGAGCATGTTCACCTCGCGCAGCCGCTCGCGGCTGACGCCCTTCGGCGCCCTGGTGAGGCGGTCCCTGGCGCCCGCCAGGCCGCTGTCACTCCTCGTCCTCGGAGACGGGTAGCCGCCTCAGGACGAAGGTCGCGCCCTCGAAGAGATCCCCCGGGGGCGCCGACGCCAGAAACGAGAGCAGGCTGTCGGTGGAGCTGGCCACCACCACGTCCGTATCCTCCTCCTTCCGGCGGACCTCCCCGCGCAGCCGCCCCTCGCCGACGGCGCGGGCAAAGGCGTCGGTGGCCTCGCCGTGGACGACGACATCGCCGTTCTCCGCGAAGTCGTAGGCGAGCAGGTCGTACTCCTCCTCCCCTTCCTCGCGGAGGCTCACGTAGCGGCCCTCTCCGGCCCGGGCGACGATGAACTCGCAGCGCCGGAGGCGGAACTCGCCGCCGTGCCAGTCGATGGCGGCCAGCCTCCCCACGCCGTCGTCGCCGAACCTCAGGTGGACGATCTCGTCCTCCACGAGCCACATCCCCTCCAGCCGCTCCTTGTCCAGGGCCTCGGGATCGGCGCTCACCGGGTGCTCCGTCTTCACCGAGGAGCAGCCGGCGGCGAATACCGCCAGAATCGCCAGCCACCGCGCGTGCGTGCTCATGTCACCCCCTCCTCTTTTTTCCATATTCCCCTGCCTGTCCTGTCATCTTGGACGCCTCAATCCCGCGGGGGGATTCCGTGAGCTGGGAGACCGAGACGACCGTCACCGACGAGCAGGTCCGCTTCTACCGGGACAGGGGCTACCTGACCTTCGGCCGGATCTTCACCGAGGCGGAGCTGGCCGACCTGGGCGGCTACGTGGACGGCCTGATCGCCGCCCTGCCTCCGGACCGGCGCCCCGAGTCCCTCGACGTGCCCCACTTCGCGCATCCCTACCTCTTCCGCTACCTCGCACACCGGCGGGTGCTCGACGTGATCGAGCGCTTCGTCGGCCCCGACATCGTCCTCTGGTCCAGCCACTTCATCAGCAAGCGCGAGGACGACGGCCTCGCCGTGCCCTGGCACCAGGACGGCGTCTACTGGGGGGACCGGCTCGACCCCATGGAGGTGATCACCATGTGGCTGGCCGTCGACGAGTCCCGCGCCGACAACGGCTGCATGCGGGTCGTGTCCGGCAGCCACCGCCGGCGCGGGCTGCGCTACGAGGCGATCCAGAAGGAGGGCTACCTCTTCGGCCGCGAGGTGGAGGCCGGCGAGATCGACGAAGCCGACATCGTCGACCTGGAGCTGGCCGCCGGCGAGTGCCACTTCCACGACGCCTTCACCCTCCACGCCTCCAACGCCAACCGCTCGGACCGCCGGCGGTGCGGGTACACCATGCGCTACTGCCCCGCCCACGTGCGCCACGCCGACAACGACGACCGCCCCGGGCGCCACCAGATCTACCTGGTGCGCGGCCATGACCGCACCGGCGGCCACAACCTCTACACACCGGTACCCGCCATCGAACAGAGGACCACATGAGCCAGACCCCCCTGCGCATTCTCGTCGTCGTCGCCCATCCCCACGACTTCACCCACTGCGCCGCCACCTGCGGCATCCACGCCGCCCGCGGCGACTCGGTCACCGTGGTCACCGTCACCAGCGGCGCCCGCACCCACAACGAGCGCCTCCACGACGAGCTGCTCAAGCCCGAGTCCGAGCGCGACCCCGCGGTCCTGGCCCAGGGCCCTGAGGAGTACGCCCGCATCAAGGCCGACGAGGTGCGCAGCGTCTGCGGCCTCTTCGGGGTCACCGACGTGCGCATCCTGCAGTGGCCCCAGCCCTTCCGCCTGGAGAGCAGCCCCGGCGCCGTCGACGAGCTCAGACGGATCTTCCACGACGTGCGCCCCCACGTGCTGATCACCCAGAAGCCCTACTACGACGCCCGCCACGGCATGGCCAACATGACCCGCGACGACCACGGCGAGACGGCGATCGCCGTGCTCGAGGCCAAGGGACTGGCGGCGATGCCCGACCACGAGACCCGCGAGCGGCCCCACACGGTGGCGGCGACCTTCTACCTCGGCATCTACTTCACGCGCGAGGAGATCGACTTCTACGTGGACATCTCCGAGTGGCGCGACAAGCGGGTGCAGGCGGAGACCCTCTTCGCCAGCCAGGGCCAGTTCGAGGAGTTCGCCCGCAAGCGGGTGGAGATCGGCGCCGGCACCGCCGGCTGGTACGCCCAGGTCGCCTACGCCGAGGGCTTCGTCCGCGCCGAGGCCGAGACCCTGGGCGAGCTGCGCGTGCCCGAGCTGGCCCTGCTGCGGGCCGAGGAGCCGCGCCAGGAGAGTCTCCGGCGCAAGTCCGGGCTGCCGGCATGAGGCGGGCTCCGGACCCGGAACTTCCATAGCCTCCCGGGCGACTGACAACGTACGCGGGCAACTCATTCAGACTGGACGGAGCATGAGCGACCACAAGAAGCCCCATCCCGAGCTGGCGCGGTTCATGGAGGGCCTGGAGGTGCGCAACCCCGGCGAGGAGGAGTTCCACCAGGCCGTGGGCGAGGTGGCCGAGACGCTGCTGCCCTACATCGACCGAAATCCCGCCTACCGGGAGTACCGCATCCTCGAGCGCATGACCGAGCCGGACCGGATCGTCTCCTTCCGCGTCTCCTGGCGGGACGACGCCGGCGAGATCCGCGTCAACCGCGGCTACCGCGTGCAGATGAACAACGCCATCGGCCCCTACAAGGGAGGCCTGCGGTTCTCGCACACGGTGACGCCGAGCGTGCTCAAGTTCCTGGCCTTCGAGCAGACCTTCAAGAACAGCCTCACGGGCCTGCCCATGGGCGCCGGCAAGGGGGGCGCCAACTTCAACCCGAGGGGCAAGTCGGACGACGAGGTGATGCGGTTCTGCCAGGCCTTCATGACCGAGCTCTACCGCCACGTCGGGCCCAACGTCGACGTGCCCGCCGGCGACATCGGCGTCGGCGCGCGCGAGATCGGCTTCATGTTCGGCCAGTACAAGCGCATCACCGGCACCTTCGAGGGCGTGCTCACCGGCAAGGGGCTCGAGTTCGGGGGCAGCCTGATCCGCACCGAGGCCACCGGGTACGGCGCGGTGCTGTTCCTCAAGCACATGCTCGCCGAGCGCGGCGAGGGGATCGAGGGACTGCGCGCCAACATCTCCGGCTCGGGCAACGTCTCCCTCCACGCCGCCGAGAAGGTGCTCCAGCTCGGCGGCCAGGTGCAGACCCTGTCCGACTCCGGGGGCTTCGTCCACGACCCCGACGGCATCGACGAGGAGAAGCTCGCCTTCCTCAAGGACCTCAAGGAGGTCCGCCGCGGGCGCATCTCCGAGTACGCCGACGAGTATCCCAACGCCGCCTTCCACGCCGGGGCCCGCCCCTGGGGCGTGCCCTGCGACGTGGCCCTGCCGTGCGCCACGCAGAACGAGCTGTCGGGTGACGACGCCGCGGCGCTGATCGGCCACGGCGTGCGCGCCGTCTGCGAGGGCGCCAACATGCCGAGCGAGGCGGACGCGGTGGAGCGGTTCCGGGAGGCCGGCGTGCTCTTTGGCCCGGCGAAGGCGGCCAACGCCGGTGGCGTCGCCGTCTCCGGCCTGGAGATGAGCCAGAACTCGGCCCGCCTGTCGTGGACCCTCCACGACATGGAGAGCCAGCTGGAGCAGATCATGGCCGACATCCACGGCCGCTGCGCCGAGCACGGCCGCGGCGAGGACGGAACCATCGACTACCTGGCGGGCGCCAACATCGCCGGCTTCCGCAAGGTCGCCGACGCCATGCTCGCCTTCGGCGTCGTCTGAGGAGGATCATGGGTGACCACACTTTGAGGGCCGCCGTCATCGGCGGCGGTCTCGGCGGCTACCACGGCTACGCCTATTCCCGCTCGCCGCGGTACGAGCTGGCGGCCGTCTGCGACATCGATCCCGCCGTCATTCCGCGCTTCTACGAGCGCGCCGAGGTCCCTCCAGGCGGCATCGGCGAGTACACCGACTACCGCCTCATGCTGGAGCGGGAAGATCTCGACGTGGTCAGCGTCGCCACGCCCGATCACCTGCACGCCGACGCGGTCTGCCATGCCTCGGAGGCCGGCGTCCGGGGCATCCTCTGCGAGAAACCGCTGGCCACCACCCTGGAGGACGCCGACCGCATGGTCGCCGCCGTGGAGGCCAACGGCACCTGCCTCTCCGTCGACCACACCCGCAGCTGGATCCCGCGCTACCAGGAGATGCGGCAGGCGGTGCGCGACGGCGCCCTCGGCCACCTGACCCGCATCCTCGCCCACATGGGGGGCCGGCGGTCGATGCTGTTCCGCAACGGCACCCACCTCGTGGACGCGGTCTGCTACTTCGCCGAGGCGGAGCCCGTCTGGGTGATCGCCGCCCACGAACGCGGCTTCGAGGAGTACGGGCTGGTGTACGACGGCAAGGGCGGCCGGGACCCGCAGTACGACCCGGGGTCCACGATCATCGTCGAGTTCGCCAACGGTGCCCGCGGCCTGATCAACAGCGCCAAGCTGACGCCCCAGCTCTTCGAGTTCGACCTTCAGGGGCCGGAGGGCCGCATCGTCGTCAGCGACCAGCTCTGCCAGGTCTGGACCACCTCCGAGTCCCAGGGAGCCCTGGTCCCGGTCTCTTCCGAGACCGGCTCCGCCTACCCGGACCCCTTCGGGACCGCCCTGATCCCCGCGGTGGACGAGCTGGCGCAGATGATCGACGGGAAGGCCGAGAGCAGCTCGCCGGCCCGGAGAGCCCGCCACACCCTGGAGATCATGCTCGCCGCCCTGCACTCGCAGGCCCGGGGCAACGCCAGGATCGACCTGCCCCTTCCGAGGGACCTGGACGATCTGCTGGAACAGGTGACGCCGGACAACCTTCATCCCGAGGTCGACAGCGGCCCGGCCCAGGGCAACGAGGTCTAGATGAGCGCCACGCCCGCAGCCCTCGGCGGCACCCCCGCCGTGACCATCGACCAAGGTCCGTACGTGCAGTGGCCGATCTACACCGAGGAGGAGGTCGAGGCGGTGGCGGATCTCATCCGCCGCCACGCCCTCTCCAGCTCCCAGGGGGAAACGGGCCCGATCACCGAGCTGGAGGAGCGGGTCGCCGAGACCTGGGGCGTGCGCCATGCCCTGGCCCACTCCAGCGGCACGGCGGCCCTGCGCTCGGCCCTCTTCGGCGTCGGCGTGGTCCCCGGCGACGAGGTCATCTGCCAGTCGGCGGTCCATCCCTTCGGCTGCCTGCCGATCATCGGCTGCGGCGCCGTGCCGGTCTTCGCCGACATCGACCCGCTGACCATGACTCTCGACCCCGCGGACCTGGAGTCCAGGATCACCGAGCGGACCCGGGCGATCATGGTCGTCCACTGGAACGGGATCCCCGCCGACATGGACGCCATCATGGAAGTCGCCGGGCGCCGCGGCCTGAAGGTGGTGGAGGACTGCGCCGTCTCCCAGGGGACGACCCACCGCGGCCGCATGGGCGGGTCGATCGGGCACGCCTCGGCCCTCAGCTTCCAGCACGGCAAGCTGACGTCGGCGGGCGAGGGCGGGGTCTTCCTGACCGACTCCGACGAGATCTACCAGCGCGCCGCCGCCCTCGGGCACTACGAGCGGCTGCGGGACCTGCCGGACCCCAGGTGGCGGGCGGTGAGCGGCTTCAGCTTCGGCGAGAAGTACCGCATGGCGACGCTCACCGCGGCGATCGGGGTGGTGCAGATGAAGCACTGGCGCGGGCGCATCGACCTGCGTCACGAGAACGCCGTCAGGCTGGGACGCGCCGTCGCCCGGATCGACGGTTTCGCCGCCCCGGACTTCCCGGACTACTTCCCTTCGCCCTTCCACAGCGGGCGCGTCACCTTCCGGCCGCAGAAACTCGGGGGCATCACCCGCGAACGGCTGATCGAGGTCCTGAACGCCGAGGGCGCGCAGGTGACGTCGCCGGCCCGCAGGGACACCCGCATCCCCCACACCGACCTGCAGCGGATGCTCCACAAGCACCCGGTCTTCGCCGGCGACGAGCACGGGACGGAGCAGATCCTGTGGGAGGTCCTCGGCCCGGCGGTGAGACCGATCGACTACAAGAGTCTCACCCTCCCCGTCACCGAGGACCCGGAGGTCCCCTGCGACACGATCCAGCTGCCCGCCTTCACCCGCCCGGCGGAGGAGCTGATCGACCAGTACGCGCAGGCCTTCGCCAAGGTCGCCGCCCACGCCGGCCGGTTGGCGCAAGCCGGCGGGTGATCGACTTCCACACCCACCTGGGCCACGGCGGCCGCACCCTCGACGGCGTGCGCCGCCACATCGACGCCCACGGCGGCGGCCTCTCCGTGCTCCTGCCCATCGAGGCGGGACCGACCTCGGCTCTGGGGGACGACGAGTCCTGGTCCACCCGCGGCGCCCTCGAGGCGCACGAGTCCTGCCCGCAGGAGACGATCCCCTTCGGCAATGTCGACCCCATGAGCCCGGACGCCCTCGAGCGGCTCCGGGCCCTGCACGAGGCCGGCGTCGTGAAGGGCTTCGGCGAGCAGAAGAACCGTCTGCCCGTCGACCACCCCCGGTGCCTGGAGATCTACCGCCTGTGCGGCGAGGTCGGCTGGCCGGTGCTGATCCACATGGACTACACCGGCGTCTTCGGCTCCAACTTCCCGGCCCTGGAGACGGTGGTCCGCTCCCTGCCGGAGACGACCTTCATCGGCCACGCCATGGCCTGGTGGACGAACATCAGCGCCGATGCCGTCACCGACCCGCGGGACCCGGACTTCGCCGACTATCCCGCGGGCCCGGTGAAGCCGGTGGGGCTCACCGACCGGATGCTGAGCGAGTGCCCCAACCTCTACTGCGACCTCTCGGCGCGCTCGGGCTACTGCGGCCTCCACAGGGACACCGACTTCGCGCGCGGCTTCCTCCGGCGCCACCGCTCGCGGCTGATCTGGGGCACCGACTGCCCCTGCATCGACGGGCGCGGCAACCTCCAGGACGGCAGCTACCGCCCCTGCCTGGCGGCGCTCATGCTGCCGCTCCTGCGCGACCTCTGCGAGTCGGAGGACCACTTCGACGACATCACCCACGACAACGGAGCGAGGCTCCTCGGCCTCGTGACGTAGCAAGGAGATTCGCCATGCCGAGATTCAGGGTTCCCCAGCCGGAAGGGGTCCACGCACCGCCCGGCAAGTACTCCCACGCCGCCAGGGTCGAGGGCCCCCTGATCGTGGTGGCGGGACAAGTCGCCACCGACATCGACGGAGAGCTGGTCGGCGCCGACGACGCCGCCGCCCAGACGCGGCAGATCTTCCGCAACATGGAAGCCGTCCTCGCCGGCGCGGGTTCGTCCTTCGCCGACGTGGTGGAGTTCACCTACTACATCGTGGGCCGCGAGAACCTTCAGGGCTTCATGGACGCTCGGACCGCCGTGTTCGACGAGGTCTACCCGGAGGGCGACTACCCGCCGGCGACCCTGCTGGTGGTGGGCGGACTGGCGAACGAGGACTTCCTGGTGGAGGTCTCGGCCCTCGCAGCGCCGTCCTGAGCCGCGGGGACACCGTGCCGACGCTGCCGCGGGACGTGATCCTGGTGCGCCACTGCCGGGCCGCGGGCCAGGAGCCGGAGGCCGCCCTGACCGACGAAGGCCTCGCCCAGGCTGAAGAGCTGTCCCGGTTCCTGTCGGACCGGGAGATCGACTTCCTCGCCGCCAGCGGTTTCCGCCGGGCCCGGCAGAGCCTCGAGCCGTACGCGGCCAAGGCGGCCCTGCCCATCCACATCGACCGCCGCTTCAACGAGCGGACCCTGTCGGCCGAGCCCCTCGAGAACTGGCAGGCCGTCGTGCGCGACTCCTTCGACGACCCGGACCTGCGCGCCCCCGGGGGCGAGTCGGCGCGGGAAGTGCTGCATCGCGCCTGGGCGGGGCTGGACGAGGTGCTTGGAGGAGGACACGCTCTGCCCCTGGTCGTCACCCACGGCAACCTGATGGCCCTGGTCCTGCACTCCCTGGATCCCGCCTTCGGCTACGAGGGGTGGAAGTCGCTGACCAACCCCGACGTGTACCTGCTGAGGGAAGAGTGGCCGGGGGCGTGGTCCTTCGAAAGGCTGTGGCCGGCATAGCTTCATGGGAACGGATGCGCCGGGTTCATGGGCAGCCCCAACCTGCGGACCCCGCATCCTGAACCGGCTGGCCGAGGGCGGGATCTGCTTCGAGAACCGCCTCCTGCGCCTCCCCGTCGGCTCGCCCGAGCGAGCTGGCTCACGGCCTCTATCTCCACCCCGGAAAGAGAGGCGTGGTGCCTGGACGGATGAGGTTGGGCGGCGGCGGCGCTGTGCCGGACCCGGCAGCGGTCAGGGCAGCCGTCGGGTCCTAGTACACGACTCGGTCCGCCTTCTCCCGCCACTCCCGGAAGACGGCCAACGCCTCCTCCCGCAGCAGCTGCCGGGAGGGGATCCGCCGCTCGGCCGGCGGCCGCTTCAGTTCCTGGTGCATGACCTCGTCGTCGAAGCCGATCTCCGCGGCGTCTTCCGAGGTGCACGCAAACCAGATCCTCTCGATCCTGGCCCAGTAGATGGCGCCCAGGCACATGGGGCAGGGCTCGCAGCTGGCGTAGATCTCGCATCCTTCGAGATGGACGGAGTCGAGCCGGGAGGCCGCCCTGCGGATGGCCACGACCTCGGCGTGGGCCGTGGGGTCCTTGCCGGCGAGGACCTCGTTGTACCCCTCGGAGATGATCTCTCCGTCCTTGACGACGACCGCCCCGAAAGGCCCGCCTTCCCCCGCCCGCATGTGGGTGCGCCCGAGCTCGATGGCCCTGACCATGAATTCCTGGTTCATCCAGCTACCCTCCTGCCCGCCGCTCGAGGATCTCCACCGCGGCCATGGCCCCGCCGTGCTCCGCCCACCCGAGAGGCGTGCCTCCGTGGGCGGCATCGACGACCGTGGGATCGGCCCCCCGGTCGAGGAGCAGGTTCAGACAGTCGACGGCGTCGTGCTGCGCCGCCAGGTGCATGGCCACCGCCTGCACGCCGTGGCCCTCGCCTCCCCAGTCGTGGCGCAGGTCCGGGTCGGCGCCGTGGTCCAGCAGCCAGGCGGCGGCCTCCACCTTGTCGCTGTAGCAGGCCCAGAGCAGGGGCGTGCCGCGGAAGGGGTTGGCGTTGACATCGGCCCCGAGGTCGACGAGGACCTGCATCGATCCGCACTCGTTGTTGCGGGCGGCCCAGCAGAGGGCCTCGTCGAGGACCTCCTGGCGCTCGAAGGTCCGTTCCAAGGCCGGGAAGAAGACGGGCGCGTAGAAGTCCAGCCCCCCGAGGGCCGCTGGCGTGAGGTCGCCGCCGTGGCCGACGAAGCGGTCGAGGCCGCGGCCCAGGGCGGCGGCGGTCCGCAGGTTGTCGGGATAGACGGGTGCCAGGGCCTCGGCCATGTAGGCCTTGGCGTAGAAGAGTGCATACGAAAGGGGCGAGCCGCCTTCCCTGCCGTGGGCGTTCGCGTGGACCGAGGCCCCCGCCACGACCAGGCGACGCGCGAGGTCGATGTGACCGGCCATGCCGGCGGTGTGCAGCGGCGTCCAGCCATCGTCATCGGCGGCCGAGGGGTCGGCGCCGGCGGCGAGGATGCGGTCCACGGCGGCGTGCTGCGCCGGCGTGCCGGGCACGAGGGGAATGGCGATGTCGCCGGTGGCGGCCCGGCAGGCGAGGTCCAGCAGCGCGCGGCCGTGCCCGTCCCGCGCCGCGATCACCTCGGGGTGCTCGGACAGGATCCGCTCCAGGCCATCAAGATCGCCTGCGCGGGCGGCGGCGGACGCCCGGGTCAGGAGGGACTCGGCCACGCCGGGTCCCGTTGATTCATGGTAAGTGGCCCACGGTCCTGCATCGCAGTCAGCGGCAGCCGTCCCAGACCAGGACCCACCATCATGCGGGAGTCCCGCTCTCTTGGTGCATGTGTCGTGTCTCGCCCGATACCGGCTCGCGCCCAATAGAATGAAGGAACAGGGCCGCCGGGTTCCCGGGAAGGTTCCGTTCCGTGAGCAGCCGCGCGTCGGCGAGGTTGAGCGCCGCCCGGGGCAGGACCGACTCCGCCACGCCGGATCTCCCGTTCTCCTGTCGCCTCCCGGTCTTCCCCGGTTCAGGTCAACGGTTCATCGGGTGGCGCCAATTCCGCATGGCGCCCGATAGAATGAAGGAACAGGGCGGCGGGGTTCCCGGGAAGGTTCCGTTCCGTGAGGAGCCGCGCGTCGGCGAGGTTGAGCGCCGCCCGGGGGCCGTGCTGCAGGATGAGTTGGGCCGCGGCGCAGACGTCCCCGAACCCCGGATCGCTCCGGGCGGCTTCGCAGCCGGCACCGCCTTGCGCCGCGGAGATCAGCGCGCTGGCCAGGGCGGGCAGCGGCAGGGGCTCGAGCTCCATCCCCAGGCCGCGCAGGCCGTCCAGCACCTGCGCCGCGGGCAGGGGTTCCATGGCGAGGTGGCGCACCGGCCTCTCTTTGGGCGGTCCCTTCTGCAGTCCGGAGATCAGCTCCCGGCAGACGGCATCCACCGGGGCGAGCTGCCAGCTCCAGTCCCCCTCGGGGAACACCCCCGCGGCGGCGAAGGCCCGCACCGCCGCGGTCAGGCGGTCCCGTGAGCTGACGGTTGCCCCGCCGGAGTCAGCCAGCAGGTGCGGGACCCGCACCACCGACACCGGCAGCCCCCGCTCGAAGGCCGACCACAGGAGCAGCTCCGCGCCGAGCTTGGAGAGGGAGTAGCCGTCGGCGCCCGAGGCTTCGAGGTGCGCGCCCAGGGAGCGCATGGCCTGCAGGCCGAAGGTCTCCTCGGGCCACGAGGTCTCCAGGGGGAAGACGGCGCTCGACGAGACGTTGTGGACCGGCGCGCCCCGGCGGAAGGCGAGGCGCAGCACCTCCCGCGTGCCGCCCACGTTGGCGGGCGCGAGGTCGGCGTACGAGGCGAAGGCGTCGAGGTCGGCGGCCAGGTGGAAGACGGCGTCGACCCTGTCGGCCAGGGCGGCGAAGGCATGGGGGGCGAGCCCCATCAGAGGTTTGGAGAGGTCGCCCGGGATGGCCTGGAGTCGCCCCGGGATGTCCCGGGCCTCGGTCCCGGGCAGGGGTCTCGACGGATCGGGCGGAACCGCCGTCGGACTCCCCGAATGGCTCTTTCGGTCAGCAGCGCCAGGCCCGGGAGTAGAGCGATCGCCAGAAACCGTCTGCGGGCGCACCACAACGCTTGTCCGGCCCACAGTAGAGGACCCCCGCCTGGACGGATCTCCCGGGGCCGCCTCTGGCCGCTGGTCCGGAGCCCGCGCATCCAGGCCGGGCCTCGACGGATCTCCCGGGGTCGCCTCTGGCCGCTGGTCCGGACCCCGCGCATCCAGGCCGAGCTCCTCGTGCCGCTCCAGCGCCCGGTCCAGCCGCCGGCGGGCGAGGCCCTCGTCCTCGGCCCGTACCAGGGCGAGAACGTCCACCGAAGTCGTGCGCAGCAGCGCCTTCACGAAAGCCGCCCCGAGAGACCCCGTCGCGCCCGTCACCAGCACGGTCCGCGCCGGAGTCCGGGGTTCGGCGCCAGGGGCTGGAGGAGCGTCGATCTCCAGCTCGGGCGGGGTCCATTTCGACGGCGGTTCCATGCCCTGCTGGTCCCGCAGGCAGCGGGCCAGATCCACAGGAGTCGGGTGCCGGTAGAGGTCGGCGACCGCCACGCGGCGCCCGGTGGCCTGGTGCAGGAGCCCGCAGAGTCGGACCGCCCGGAGGGAGTGGCCGCCGCTGGCCTCGAAGTCGTCCCGCGGGCCGATGGCGGGATCGTCGAGGGCCTGCCGGAAGGCGGCGAGGACCTGCCGCTGCAGAGGATCCGCCTCGGAGCGCGGGTTCGGCGATACGCGAGAGTTCCGTGCCGTCAGGCGCAACCGGCGGCGGTCGACTTTCCCCGAGGGCAGGAGCGGCAGCTCGTCGACCGGGATGAAGCGGGCCGGCGCGGCCTGTGGCGGCAGCCGGGAAGCGACGTAGGGGCGCAGCTCGCGGTCGAGGTCCGCGGCCTCCGCGCCCTCCGGCCCCGGGACGACGTAGGCCTCCAGCTCCGTCTCCCCCCGGTGGCCGGTCTCCGCCGTGACGCAGGCCCGGCGGACCAGCGGGTGTTCCTCCACGACCTGCTCGATGCGGGCGGGCTCCACCCACGAGCCGCGGATCTTGAGGCCGCTGTCGCAGCGCCCCAGGATCTCCAGCTCGCCGCCGGGGTGGAGCACCCCCAGGTCGCCGGTGTCGAAGACGCGCGCCGGGCGGAAGCTCCCGTCGGCCGCCGGCAGGTCCACCTCGAGAAAGCCGTCGCCCTCTTCCCCGCCGGAACCGTGACAGGCGCGGGCCAGGGCGCCGCCGCCCACCAGGATCCGTCCCGGGCTGCCCACGGGCACGAGGCGGGAGGGATCGTCCGGCTCGCAGAGGTGGACCTCGGCGAAGTCCGCCACCACGCCGCAGGTGATCTCCTTCCCCGGCCGCAACTCGCCCCCGGCGACATCGTGGCACTCCGCCGTCGAGTAGAGATTGCCGATCCGCACCGCCGGCAGCTCCTTCCAAGCGCGCTCCACGATGGCCGGCGCGGCGATCTCGCCGCACAGGACCAGCAGACGCAGGCGCCGCAGGGCCTCCACCCCTTCCCCGCAGTCGAGACAGGCTCCCAGCAGACTCGGCGTCATCATGATCCGCGTGATCCCGAAGCGCACGATGGCCGAGGCCAGGGCGAAGAGGTCCCGCATGGTCTCGTCGCGGACCAGCACTACCGGGACGCCACGGCACAGGGCCGGCACCACGTCCCAGATCCCGAAGATGTTGCAGCCCACCACGTCCCTCGCCGCGTCGAAGGGCCAGAGCCGGCCGCGCCAGGCGTGGGAGAGCATGGACCCCGCATGATCGGTGGCCACCATCCTGGGGATGCCCGTGCGGGTGCCGGAGGTGAAGGCGAGGTGCGCCGTGCGCCGCGGGTCGGGATCCGGGAAGACGGCGCCTGCGCTGTCAGGCAGCGGGTCCGCCTCGTCCTCGATCCAGATCCGGGGTACCCCTTCCGCCAGTGAACAGGGCAGGTCCGCGGCGATGCGCCGCGAGGTGACCAGCGCACCGAGGGGCGCCAGCCCCGGCACCTGCTCCGGGAGCACCCGCCGACCCGGCTGCAGCGGCACGTAGGGGAGGCCCGCCTTCAGGCAGGCGAAGTAGGTGATCACCCTGCCGGCGTCGTTCTCCAGCAGGACGCCGACACCCGGCTGCCCCGGGCGACCCTGGCAACGCTTCAGCAGGGCTACGGCAAGGGCGTCGACGGCGGAGCGTAGTTCCGCATAGGTCAAGTACCCGCTCTCGTCGACGAGGATGGCCCTGTCGGGGGTCCGGCCGGCCTGCCGCTCGAAGGCGGAGTGGATGCAGTCAGCGGCGGCGCTCGCCTCGGTGCGCGACGGGCGGATGTCCTGGTACCAGGGGAGGGCGGTGCTGGAGAGGGGCGGGGGCATCGTGGTGGGTGGGAGGTACGTCGGCCGGCCAGTCCCAGAGAGGGACTCAGGCCTGCAAGAGGCGCCGCTGCAGCAACGTCTGCATGTCACGCCGCCCATCGGCGATCACGAGGACATGGACGTTCTCTTCCATCACCCGGTAGATGATGCGGTAGGGCCTGGAATGGACCTCGCGGTATTCCCGGACCCCGACGTCCAGCAGTTCCCTCGGGTGATTGCCGCGCTCGGGATACTCGGAAAGACGGCCGAAAGCCTTCTCGATCTGCTCCAGCACATGATTCGCCCGACCCGGCGAGTCATGCCGATCGATGTAGTCGCAGATCTCCTCCAGGTCGTGCGCCGCGTCATCGGTCAAGTGGACCAGGAAAGACATCACCCGGCCTGTCGCTGCTCCCGGAGTCGAGCGATCACGTCGGCGGCCGGCTGCACCTGACCCGCTTCGATCTGGCGGTTCCCCAGCGCGAGGATCTTGAGCAACGCCACGGTCTCCTGCATCCGCTCGTAGCTGTCGATGTCCTGCACCACCACCTTGGCTTCGCCACTCTGGGTGATGATCAGGGGTTCCTGCTGCTCCCCGAGGGTTCGCACGATCTCGGCAGCGTGCGCCTTGAGGTAACTGATCGGCTTGATCTGACTGGACAGCTTCATGGGCCACCTCCTTGTCCGGACCGAATATGGACCATCAACAGGTCAAGTCAAGGCCCGCCGGTCCCGAGAGCAAAGAAAGCACTTGCCCAAACCCAGGCAGGTCAGTATCGTATCACTGTATTATCTCACTAATACAGCAATGCCGAAACCGCTACGGATCGTAACCGCGGAAGGACCTGATCATATGGGAGCGTCCCCATCCTGCACCTGACCCTGGACCCCTCCAGCGGGGTCCCCATCTACCTGCAGGTCATCGAGCAGGTCAAGTACCAGATCGCCACCCGGGTGCTCCGGCCGCACGACGAGCTCCCGTCGGTGCGCGCCCTGGCCGGGCAGTACCTGATCAACCCGAACACGGTGGCGCGGGCCTACCGCGAGCTGGAACACGGCGGGCTCATCTACAAGAAGCGGGGCATGGGCACCTACGTGGCCGAGAGGAAGGTGACCATGAGCCGGAAGGAACGGTTCGCGATCGTGCGGCAACTGCTCGACAAGGCCCTGGTGCAGGCCGTCGAGCTGGGGATGAGCCCCGCGGAGATGCGCCAGGTCTTCCGTGAGCAACTGCACCAGTTCGGTGAAGAGAGATGACTGATGCCGCCATCGCCATGGATGGCCTGACCCACCGGTTCGGAAAGACCGCCGCCCTGGAGGATCTCGACCTCGAGGTTCCCACCGGAGCGGTCTGCGGCTTCTTGGGGCGCAACGGGGCCGGAAAGACCACGGCCATCAGAATCCTGATGAACCAGCTCCGCCCAACGGCCGGACGGACGGAAGTGCTGGGACTGGACCCGGCGCGGGATTCGCTGGCGCTGCGGCGCCAGGTGGGGTACGTCTCCGAGAGTCCGGTCATGTACGGGTGGATGAAGGTGCGCGAGCTGGCCTGGTTCGCCGGGCAGTTCTACGACACCTGGGATTCGGCAAAGGTCGCGGGCATGATCGAACGCTTCGGCCTCGATCCGGAGCAGAAGGTCAAGCACCTCTCCCGCGGCATGAACGCCCAGCTCGCCCTCGCCCTGGCCCTGGGACACGACCCTCGCCTGCTGATCCTCGACGAGCCCGCCTCCGGGCTGGACGTGGTGGTCCGTCGCGACTTCCTGGAGGGCATCATCGGCCTCATCCAGGAGGAGGGGCGGACCGTCTTCATGTCGTCCCACCTGGTGCACGAAGTGGAACGCGTGGCCGACCGGGTCGCCATCATCGAGCGAGGCCGCCTGGTCGCCGAGGGGCCGGTGGACGAGGTGAAGGGCTCGGTCAAGCGTGTGTCGGTCCGCCTGCCGGAGGACGCGGGGCCATTGACCGGGATCCCCGGACTGGGGGAGGTGCGCGGAACGGGGGCGCACCAGCTGTTGACGGTGGTGGGCTACGGCGAGGAACAGGCCGCCCGCATCCAGGCCCAGGGCGGACGCATCGTCGAGGTGGAGGACCTGGGGCTGGAGGAGGCTTTCCTGGCCTACGCAAGGGCAGGTGGAGGATGAGGGCCATGAGTCCGATAGGTGCTCTTCTGTGGAAGGAAGGACGGGCGGCAGCTGGCAGGGTAGCCGCCGTTGCCGGCCTGGCCCTGCTTGTCGGACTGGCCCATACCGACAGCGACTTCTCCCCCCAGGCGGGAGCCCAACTGGTAGGCGTCCTCGCCGCCCTTCTGATGAGCATGGACCTGGTGGCGGGTGAACGCAGCCGCGGGACCCTGCCCTTCCTGTCGAATCTGCCGGTGAGGACGGCCTGGGTGCTGGGGGGCAAGTACGCAGTCGGCGCCGCGGGGCTCCTTGTCGTTCTGGCCGCGTACTGGGCCGGGGTCTACCTCGGGATGTCCTACTGGGGGGATTGGAGCCGTGGGCATCCCCTGCGACACCCACTCGCAAGGGAAGTCTTCACGGAGGTCGGGTACGGCCGGATTCTGTTGCTCTGGTTCCTGTTCTACCTGATCCCGTACTCGGGTGCGTTCCTCTCGTCCACATTGAGCAACCGCCCCCTCCAAGCCGCCGGGACCGGCTTGCTGACAGCTTTCGTCGGGGGGTTCCTCCTCAATCGCGCTAGAGACCTGTCTGATCCAGTGTCCCTTTACTTCGGGCAGATCCTGGAGAATGGCTTCTACGATGGCTTGATCCTGCGGCCGGCCTTCGATCCAGCGCTGCTGCTTGCCAGGGCCGCAACGGCACTCCTGCTGGCAGGTTGCGTGGTGGGCTGGTCCTGCCGTGCCTTCCGAGGCCAGGGGAGCCGTCGCTTCCACTGGATCATGGGTGCCCTGGCCCTGATCTGCCTGATCGTCACGTACGGGTCGCGGTGGGTCCCTCCCGAGCCCGAACCGGCCGAACCTGCGGGCCGTCTCCCCCATCTTGTGGGCCTGGTTCCCTATCGAGCAGGCATCGTGGAACTGGTGGTGAGAGACAGAATGGCGATGGTGCTGCTGACATCGGGGCTGAGCATCGTGGACGTGTCGGACTCGCAGGCTCCGAGGGAAGTCGGGCGGGTGGAAATGGAAGGTTGGCGACTGCACAGTCTGGCCGTTTCAGCCTCCGCAGCGTATGTCTGGGGATGGACTGGGAAACAGGACAGTGCTGGGGTGGCCGTATTCGACCTGAGCCGGCCTGAGCGCCCCCGGCTGCGAGCTCAGCACCTGATCCATCCCGTCGAGCCGGGCCCCACCCGCTGGCTCAGGCAGACTCCCCGCCTGACGACCTGGACCGTCCGCGAGGGATACCTGTACGCCGGCCTGCTCGCCCGCGAGTTCCTCGAGCTGCACAGCTTCGACGTACGTGAAGGCGGCCTCCCTCGACCGGTCCAGGTGCTGCGGATCGAAGAGACGGCCAGGCATGTCTGGAATGACGACTGGGAGATGCACCTGGAGGGCGAGAACGCCTTCCTGACCCTGGGCCACGACTTCGTGGTCCTCGATCTGACCGACCCCGCGGCCATGGGAGAGCTGGGCCGGACCTCCCTGCGCCGATTCGGCCGCTCCGCCAGGCAGTATGAAGAGCAGATGGAAGCACTCCACCTCCAGCTGGCTCAACTACAGCGGGCTCAACTGCCGGTCGAGACTGCCTTTGTGGTGAGAAGCCGTGGAGGGCCAGAGGTACACCTGGAGAACGAGGGTGCCCGCAGCCAGCGCACCCAATGGATTTACGTGCCCCAGGCCTTGGGGACCGTCTCCCTGAAAGGAGACAAGGCATACGTCCTTCGCCACTGGCCCCGGGAGCTGGCCGTAATCGACATCGGCGATCCCCAACGACCGATGGAAGTCGACTACGTCCGGCTTCCACGGTGGATCGCGGAGACATCCTCTGGCCGGGCGTACCAACTGATCCAGGAAGAGACCGTCTCAATGTCGATGACCATATCAGGGCGGGATGACGCGGGCCGGGGCTCCGTGCCCCGGACCTGGCTCCAGCTCGGGGGCCAGCGAGGGCAGGGGGAGCCTGTCACCCTCAGCTTTCCCAAAGCCGAGGTCTTTCCGGTGGACGACCACCTGTGCACCATCCTGCACAACAACCTTGCCATCTTCGAGATGCCGCCGGCGGAGCCATAGGAGCAGAAGGGCAGCCTCCGCGGGTCTCCTCAGGGCGTGGGCAGTACCACGGGCGCAGGACTGGTTAAGACCGACTCCGGCAACTCCTCAAAGACAGCCACACCCGTGTGCCCGCGCTCGCCGCGGCCGTCGGAGAGCAGGATCGATCCATACCGCTGCCAGTTGGTCCAAGGGCCGGTGAAGCGCGGCTCCGCGTCGGCCGCCTCCCGGTAGAAGGCCCACTGGGTCACCAGCCGTGACTCCTGGTCGATCCAGACGGCGTACTTGTTCTGCGGGGTGACGCCCACGTCCCTGAAGGTCAGCTCCACCACCTCGGCCGGGCGACCGTCCTCGATGGCCTCCAGTCCCCGGTAGCGCAGGGTGACTCCCGTGTCCTTGAGCTTGTAGGGCATGACCAGCCAGTACGAGTCGTTGATCCAGGCGCGGTAGCCCTGATCCAGCTTCGCCGCCAGGGTGTCGGGATCGCTGATCTCCACGCCGGCGGAGAAGGCGCGTCCCTCCTTGCTGTGGATGTTCATCAGCACCGTCAGGTCGTCGTGCTCGAAGCGGATGTCCCCGGTCCACCTGTCCCACACGTGAAGGCGGAAGCCGAAGAAGCGCCAGCTGATGTAGCGGGTGGCGTCCCAGTTGGCGCGTCCGCCCATGGCGGCCATGACCTCGTCGGCCAGGGCGATCGCCTTCGGGTCGGAACCGGCGGCGTCGAAGCCGGGGGCGGGAGGATTGTCGGCGGCGTGGGCGACGCCGATCCAGAGCAAGGAGGCGAGGAGTGAGCGCAACATGAAGACTCCTTCGGCTGTGGTGATCTGGGTACGTGTCCGGTCGCGCAGAGTCAGTCGCGCGTGGCGCTCTGCGCGGGCGATAACAGTCCTTCCACCAGGGCGGGAACCCGCGGCCTGGTGCCTTGCGCCTGAAGATGCTCCGCCCATGCCTCGAGGTAGCTCTCGAACGTCTCATTTGCGGTCACATCCCAGCCGTTCAGCCAGCCACAGTCGCGCCAAAGCGAAGTGTCCTCGAGAAACCGACCCAGCAGGGCGACGGCCAGGGTTCCGTTGAGCTCGCGGATGAATGGGTCCTCTTCCAGTCTGCCCAGATTGCCTGCCAGCCAGGATCGGAGATCGCCCTCCCCGGGTTGTTCATACCCCTGCGCGATCTCCTCGGCGTACGTCTTGAAGTTCGGTGCGAACCCCTCTGCCTGGAAAACGCGAGGGGGCGGACGTTCCCTCCAGCGATCCGCAAGCCGATGCAGCACGAACAGCGACGCCAGCTCGCACAAGCTCTCTTCGAACCAGTTGTGCTTGTGTTCCCTGTGGCGGTCGAAATTGGTCATGACATGGCACAGCTCGTGCGAGAACTGGTACACGTACTGGCACCAGTATGTGTCCCGGGCGCTGATTCTCATCTGGTAAGGTCTGCAGCCGTAGAAAACTCGAGGCGCCTCGTTCCACCAGGTGACCTGAATTGGGGCATCCGGAGGCCTGCCGAAGGCCTGGACGAGCACCTCGTACGCGGACTCCAGGACCGCCTGAACGGCAGAGAGGCTCGCACCTCCCCAGTTGCCGTTCTCTATCGGCAGTCGTTCCTGTTCCATCACTCGGCCCCGCTGACCTTGGGGGATGCCGACCGCGCACCGTGGGGACCGCGTTCGCGCGGACCCAGCATGCTCCGAAAGTCGATCATGTCGTGGCAGACATAGTCCCCGGCTTCCAGATCGGCCCGCTGTTCGGGAGAGAACTGCACCGAATAGAGGGCGAACTCGCGGCGCCACCGCCGGAACCGGCTTCCGGGCTCCGACCCGAGAAACAGATCCACCTGCTCGCGGAAGTTGCCGACCGCCTGTGCATCGTGCCTTGCCGCATTCCGCTTGCACGAGCCGAAACGGACGACTCGATCCTCCTCGTTCCATGCGATGAGGTCGATATCCACCGACACGTTGGTCCGCCGCGGCCGGTTCCAGTAGCCTCTGACGCGATCCGAAACGGGGAAGTCGACACCCGCCCGTGACGCCGCCTCGGTCGCCTCCCGCACCATTCGTTCGAAGGCGAAGCCTTCAAGTGTCCTCAGTCGCGCAGTCAGACGCTTCGCCACTCTGGATACCGGCTCGATTCGGGCGGCCTGGCAGGCGGGGTGAATGACGCTCAGCCATGCGAGTAGAAACGGGTCTGAAACAGCGTACCGGGCACGGCGCCGTCGTTCTCCGAAGATGGGGTCCTGTCTCTCCACCAGCCGAAGTTCCTGTCCGAGGGTTTTGAGGTACGGTCCCAGGGAGAGCTCAGGCGCGGATTCCTGCAGTTCGGCATGAGTGCAAGGCCCTCGCTCTGCGATCACGCGAAGGAGCGCGACATAGTGGCGGCGCAACTCCCGGCCCGGCAGACCCTCGCCCTCCTCGCGCAACGGCGAGTCGGAACGAAGGAACAGCCGCTCGCACACCTGCTGCGCCCAGGCTTCCCACTCGGGGATTCCGTGGAGATCGGCGCCCTGCTCGGCGTAGTGGCGCCAGTACTTCGGCACCCCGCCAAAGAGGGCCCACAAGGTCAGGCACCGCGCGGGGTCGGCTGCACCCTGTTCGCGGCAAACCTCGAACACCGTGGCCAGATCCCAGGGATCGAGGCAGATGTCGAAGGTCGTGCGCCCGAACAACGGCGCCCGCCGATCATTGAGCAGATCCTCCATCTCCGTCTGCACAGAGCCCAGGAGGATCAGTCCACCGGCCGTGGCCAGGTCCTGGAGCCTGTCGGCCTCAGCCTGAAGCAAGGAGGGCAGCCCGCGGAGCGGACCGCCGTGGCAGGTCTGGAACTCGTCCAGAATGACCACCACGCCGGCCGAACAGAGGGAGCCCACGGCCCTGGCCACTCCTGGAAGACCTGGGGCCGCGCTCGACTCGTCCAGGTGGCCTTCGAGTCCGGCTTCCTGCACGGCGTTCCGGAACACGGTGGCCAGGTCCGCGGGGGTGCTGTCCGGAAACTGGACCAGAAGGCAGGGGACTCCGTCGGGCTCATCCTCCTCGAGGATCCTCAGGGCCTGCTGGACGAGGGCGGTCTTTCCGACCCTGCGACGGCCCCGGATGGTTCCGAAGAACCATCTCGGCTGGCGCAGCCGGGCCAGCAGACTGCCCAGCTCGTCGGTGCGTCCGTAGAAGGTCCATGACGTGGCCACGGGGAGTAAGGTAATTATTGTTACTCAGTGGTCAACGCTCAAGGAGATGGCTCTCCCCTGGTCTCCTTCCTCGTACGGCCCCTTGGCGACCTCCTATACTAAATCCGAGCTGGATCTGACCCCATGAACTCTTTCCGCAACAACCGCCTGCGCGATCATGAAATGCCGCTGAGCACGGTGTGGCTGCTCAACGACATCGCCGAGTCGAGGGGCAAACAGGAGCTGTTCACACACCAGTCGCCACAGGCCCTCAAAGCGCTCCGCGACACCGCGCACCCTCTTGGCGGAACTGAAGAAATCAGGCGATGTAACCTGCAGCGGCCGGGGGCCGGGTGCGCGGTGGCGTTTCCTCGGGAATGAGGGTAGCAACCCTTGAGTAAGGGTAGTAATGGGGGCACTTGCTGAGATCTCCACCCTGGGCGGCGCCACGCCCTGAAGCACCGACCGGCTCGGCCTCGATGCCGCCGGCGGTCGTCCAGCCCCAGACGGGCCGTTTGGCGGCGGGTGCGCGTCTTGTGAAGACCAGGGGGCCAATGCATGGAGGCAACTGAGGGCCGCGGGGCCGAGAGGGCGTCCCCTCTCCGCGCCAGCGTGCCGCCGCGGGTCCGGCGCGAGTTGGCCGAATTCGTCGCTCCCGGCGAAGAGCTCCGTCTCGCCGTAACCACGGACATCCGCCTCGACGGCCGCTACGGCGAGGCCTGGCTGATGGCCACCGACGACCTGCTGGTGGCCTTCAGCCCCGACAGCGGCGGACCGCCCGACCTGGTCTGCCTGCCCCTGGCCGAGATCCGGGGGGTGGAGGTCCGCGAGGACCTGGGGACGGCGGCCCTCAAGGTCCGCACCGGCGAGCGGGGCTCGACCATGGCGGTGTTCTCCAAGAGCCTGGTGCCGGCCCTGTCGGAGCTGCCCGAGCAGGTCGAGCGCCTGGTCAGGCAGGCCCGCTCGGAAGATTCCGACGGCCAGGTGCTCCACGGGCGGCTGGCCGGGGCCCGTGCCGGGCGCCAGCGCTGCGACCGCTGCGGCCAAGTCATCCCGCGCCGCTACGGGGTATGCCCGGCCTGCCTGGAGAAGGGCAAGCTCCTCTTCCGGCTGCTGGGCTATGCCAGGCCGCACTGGCGGCTCATCGCCTTCAGCCTGTCCCTCATGGTGGCGGCCACGGTCATCGGCTTGAGCCCGCCGCTGCTGCAGAGGGTGCTCATCGACGATGTCCTCAACGTCGACGCGCCTTCCTCCACGGCCCTCGATGACCGCTTCGATCTGCTGGCTCTGCTGCCGGTCTCCAACGACGACCAGCTGTCGGCGCTGGCCTGGCTGGTGGGCCTGCTGACAGCCATCCACCTCACCGTCAGCGTCCTGTCGGCCCTGCGCGGCTACATCATGGCCCGCATCGGCCAGCGCGTCACCTACGGTCTGCGCAACGAGCTGTACTCCCATCTCCACGCGCTCTCCCTCAGTTACTACACCCGCAACGAGACCGGGCGCATCATGGCCAGCGTCACCCACGACGTGGGCCGCCTGCAGGACTTCATCAGCGACGGACTGCAGGAAGCGATCCGCGATGTGCTCACCCTGGCCATCATCTGCATCATCCTGTTCTGGCTCAATCCCGGGCTGGCGGCCCTGGTGCTCCTGCCGACGCCCCTGCTGGTGTGGGCGACGCTGCGCTTCGGCCGCAAGCTGCACGCCATCTACCGGCCCTTGTGGCGCCGCTGGGCCGGCTTGAGCGCCCTCCTCGCCGATACCATCCCGGGGGTGCGCGTGGTCAAGGCCTTCGCCCAGGAGCGGCGGGAGGTGGGCAAGTTCAAGGGACGCAGCCTGGACCTGCTGCGGGGCGAGCTGCGGGTGGCGTGGATGCGCAGCCTCTTCGGCCCGGTCATGACCTTCGTCACCGCCATCGGCACGATCATCATCTGGTGGGTCGGGGGGCGCGACATCCTGGCCGGCGAGCTGACCCTGGGCGACTTCGTCGCCTTCACCATGTACATGTACCGCTTCTACGGGCCGGTGGAGAGCCTGTGCCGCCTCAACCACCGCTTCCAGCACGCCGCCACCTCCGCCGAGCGCGTCTTCGACGTCCTCGACACGCACCCGGAGATCATCGACCCGGCCGACGCCGCGGCCATGCCGCCCATCGAGGGCCGCGTCGAGTTCCGCGGCGTCCACTTCGGCTACGAGGAGGAGAAGCCCGTCCTCGAGGACCTGAGCTTCACCGTCGAGCCGGGCGAGATGATCGGCCTCGCCGGCCACAGCGGCGCCGGCAAGAGCACCCTCATCAACCTCATCTGCCGTTTCTACGAGCCCCAGGAAGGGGCGATCCTCATCGACGGCCGCGACACCCGCGGGGTGAACCTGCGATCGCTGCGCGAGCAGATCGGCGTGGTCCTGCAGGACCCCTTCCTCTTCAACGGCACGGTGGCCGACAATGTCGCCTACGGCCATCCCGGGGCCTCCCTCGAGGAGATCGTGGCCGCCGCCAAGGCCGCCAATGCCCACGACTTCGTCATGGACATGCCCGACGGGTACGACACCATGGTCGGCGAGCGCGGCCTCCGCGTCTCCGGGGGCGAGCGCCAGCGGCTGTCCATCGCCCGCGCGATCCTGCGGGACCCGCGCATCCTCATCCTCGACGAGGCGACATCCAACGTCGACACCCAGACCGAGTCGCAGATCCAGGAGGCCCTGGAGCGCCTGGTCCGGGGACGGACGACCTTTGCCATCGCCCATCGCCTGTCGACCCTGAAGAACGCCCACCGGCTGCTCATCCTGGAGAAGGGCCGGCTCGCCGAGATCGGCACCCACGACGAGCTGACCGCGCGCGACGGCATCTACGCGAACCTGTGCCGCATGCAGGCCGAGATGTCCCGGCTGAGGGCCTGGTAGAGATGGAGCAGCGCCACGACCTGGCCGCGGAGGTGACCTACCTCGACCCGGAGAAGGCGCGGTTCCACGTCGATGCCTTCGAGGATTTGAACCTGACGCTGGCCGGGGACCGGACCTACTCCAGGGTCCGCGTCAAGCGGGCCTTCCCGCTGACGCGGGACGACTGCTTCATCGTCGTCCAGGACAGCGACGGGAAGGAGATCGGCTCGCTGGCCCGCCTCGACGCGCTGGATCCGGCCAGCCGCCAGGCCGTGGAAGAAGAGCTGAAACGCACCTACTTCACCCCGCGCATCGAGCGCATCGCCAAAGTGACGACAGCTCACCGGGTGCCGCGCTGGGAGGTGGAGACCGACCGCGGGCCCCGCGCCTTCGAGATCTACTCCAGCCGCCGCGACGTTCGCCTGCTCGACGGCGGCCGGGTGCTGGTGCAGGACGCCGACGGCAACCGCTACGAGATCCCCGACTACCGGCGCCTGGACCCGGCCAGCCGCACCCTGGTGGAGGAGATGCTGTGATGGCAAATCGCATCGCATTGCCGGGCGCTCGGTGCCTTGCCGGAGCAACCATTCGATCAGGCCTTCTCCTGATGTTGGCGGGGCCGGTGCCCTCCACGGCAACGGACCCGCCCGGAGCCTTCTTCGCCGGCGTCGACAGCACCGGCCGGGCACAGGCGCAAAGCAATGCGGACGGCTACGTGCTGATCGAGTCGCCGGAGTATCCTCGGGGACTGTGGCTGCGCCTGGTCGATTCCTCCGGCCTGGCCCTCGCTGGCCTCCAGGTCGATTACAGAGGCTTGCCCGACAGCCTGGTAGCTCTGCACTGTGTCGATCCGGCGGGGAAGGTGCGGGAAACGCTCCTCTGGAGCCGGCCATCGGGAAACGCTCTTCCCTTGACACTGAAGGCCCGGGAACCTGACGAAGAACTGCCGGCCGGATTGGTCCCCCTTGATTTGCAGATTGACCCGACCGCTCCGTTGAAGTTGGAGTTGTCGGCCGAGACTCAGGTCACTGGCTGGGAGGAGGTGGAGTCTTTCCTGCGAGCCCATTGGGAAGGCCGAACTGGACCCGTGGCTTTCCGATTCGACTTCAACGACAGCATCTCCTTGAGGATTTCACTGGATCAGCCCCATGTCATGGACCGGCTCTTTTCCTATCTCCAACAGTTGCATTCATGGGGAGATTCCCGCGAAAGGCCCTTCGGTCTCGAAGTGCACGATATCGATGATGTCTCCGGTTTTCAGGAGACGGTTGTCCTCTATACCTCTCCGATCCTCGACCCGAACCTGGAACGCGTGGTACAGAGAGCCATGGGCCATGATCCGCCAATCCCCCTCAGGAAAGAGGACCTCCACTCCCTGACCCGGATCAGTGCCTGGGATGACAGTATCCGTACTCTGCAGGGCCTTGAGCATGCGATCAACCTGGAGGAGATCTCGCTGGTCAGGAATCAGATCGAGGACCTGACGCCCCTGGCTGCCTTGAGCAATCAGACAACCCTGTCGCTGAACGAGAATCAGATCGAAGACGTGACACCGCTGGCCAACTTGAGCAACCTGACGTCCCTGTCGCTGGGCTTCAACGAGATCGAAGAGCTGACACCGCTGGCCGATCTGGACAACCTGACATCCCTGTCGCTGAGGAAGAACCAAGTCGAGGACCTGACACCGCTGGCCAACCTGACGAATCTGGCATCGCTGTCCCTTGGGCAGAACCAGATAAGCGACCTGACGCCCCTCGCCGACTTGAACAACCTTGCAGCGTTATCACTCTCGCAGAACCGGATCTACGATCTTGCGCCACTTGCCAATCTGAACAACCTGACATGGCTGTCGTTGCGGGAGAATCCGATAGACGACCTGACACCGCTGGCGAGGCTGAACAATCTGATATCCCTGGGGCTGGGAGGCAACCACTTTCTCGACGACCTGACTCCGCTGGCCAACCTGGAAAACCTGACATACCTGGAGCTGAATAACACCAAGGGTCTTGATTTGTCCCCCTTGGCCAGGATGGTCAACCTGACCAAGCTGCACTTATTCGGCAGCCGTATGACAGATATAAGCTCACTCACAAAGCTGAAAAACCTGAAGGAGCTGGGTTTGGGATACAACCTACAAAGCGATCTCGAACCCCTGACCGCTCTCACCAATCTTGAAGTGCTTGACCTGAGGGACAACCAGATAACGGATCTGTTGCCGCTGGCCAGCTTGAGCAACCTGACATCTATTCGACTGGGAGGCAACCGGATTCGGGATCTGACCCCGTTGGCCACTCTGAAGGGGCTGACATGGCTCTCACTGCACGGAAACCAGATCCAGGACCTGACTCCGTTGGCTGGCCTGGGCAACCTGCAGACACTATTGCTGGGCCGGAATCAAATAGCGGATTTGGCGCCGCTGGCCGCCTTGAGCAACCTGAGGGAGCTGAGTCTGAAGGATAACAAGATCGTTGATCTGGAGCCATTGAGATACATGGACAACCTGACCGGGGCAGATATGGTCAACAACCAGATCGTTGATGTGAGCTCTCTGACCACAATGGACCGCCTCAAATGGGTGTATTTGCGGAACAACCCACTCGGACCCCAAGCTCTGAACGTGCACATCCCCGCCCTTCGAGCAAAAGGCGTCTTCGTCACTTACTGACGCCACCCTGCGTCAGGGCTGGTAAGGGAACGAGGAGTGATGCAGGTTGATGCGCAGCCGGCCCTGACCGTCCCTGAAGTAGCCGAAGGTGAACTCCACTTTCGCTTCCTGTCCGGTATTCGCGTCGGTGAAGTAGTAGTTGCCCATGGCAAGGGCCGAGTCGCCGTCGATGACGAATCCGGCGTTCTCGAACCGGACCTTGCTCCAGGGCTGGATGGCGAACCCGTGGTCTTCGGGGACCGCCCCGGTCACGAAGTAGGAAACCGCCTCTTCCCTCGTTGAACGGAACTGCTCTGCCGACGCCTTCGTGGGCTTGAAGAGCACCGCCCCTTCGGCATATCCGTAGAGGGCGTCGACGGTCTCTTCCGCCACCGCCCGGTAGTCCTCTCCTGCCGCCTGCGCCTTGCCGATGGCGACGATGGCGTCGCCCCACCTTCCCTGGGCCTCGAGGATCTCTCGCTTGGTGATCCTCCCCTCTTTTTCGCCGGCCTCCGAAAACCCCATCGCCGCCAACAGGATACTGGCCAGCGCTACCGCGACCACCAAGGAAACACTCATTCTTCCCTCCTTCTCCGGGTCAGCTACATGGGGATGGCGCGCATCTCGTCGGACCAGTCGCGCCACATGTCTTCCTGCGGCGGTTCCTGCTGAGTCTGGTCGATCTCCGTCTTCACGAAGTCGTAGAGCACGGCCTGGCGCAGCTGGCGCGAGGTGTTGGGGCTGGCCATGTGGCCGAGGCGGTGGTGCCAGAAGACGATGTCCCCCGCGCGGCCGTGGGTGTCGATGGGGGTGCGCTCGTTGAAGGCCGTGCGCACCTTCTCGTAGGCGGCCTCGTCGTTGTCGCGCAGGTATTGCGAGGTGAAAGTCGGGTAGAAGGCCCGGTGGCTCTCGGGCCAGACCATGAAGCTGCCCCCGCCGGGCGGCACGTCGTCGATGTAGCCCACCACGCCGAGGTGGAAGGGGTGGCCGTCGGTGTGACAGCCCAGGGCCTGGGGCGGGTGGTCGCCGTAGGGCAGGGTGCAGTAGATTCCGCGGATGCGCTCCGGCTGGACGAGCTGCCCCTCGCCGAGCATCTGCTCGGCCATGGCCCACACCCTGGGCTCGGTGGCCAGGAGGCGCACCATCCACGGCTCGCCGCCGGGCTCGCGGAAGTTCCAGCGGAAGCCGCGGCGGTGGTTGTCGCTCTCGGGGTTCTCCTCCTCCTCGCGCCAAGGGCCGACCCAGGTGTCGGGGTCGTCGCGGCGGCGGGCCGGGGGCGCGCCGTCCCACAGCCGGGCGCGGGCCCGCTCCATGAGGCCGGGGTCGAGCACGCCCCGCTTGATGAGGTAGCCCTTGCGCTTGAAGAAGCGCATCTCGTCGGTCGTCAGCCGCATGGCGCGTTCCTTTCGGCCGAGAGTATAGCCCCGGGGCGCCCGCACCGGGAGGGCCTCGACCGGAGATACCGAGAGCAAATGGAAACCCTGTTCCGCCCCTATGAGTTTGGCGCCGACGAGCGGGCCGTCCTCGACCGCGACGGACACTTCGCGCTGCCCGGGATCCTGACCGACTCGGCCCGCACCCACCTGACCGCGGCCCTGGCCCGCATCCAGGCGATGCCGCGCGAGGACGAGGACCATCCCCCCCAGCGGTTCTCCGCCGAGTTCGATTTCTGCCTCGAGAGCCTGATCGGCCATCCGCAGTTGCTGGACCTCGTGCGCCGGGTGCTGGGGGCGGAGATCCGCTACGACCACTGCGTGGCCCTCAACCGCGAGGGCGGCAACCAGGGGAGCCGCTGGCACAGCCACGAGTACGCCGACGACGACCCGTCCCTGGGCTTCGTGCGCGTGTTCTTCTACGTCAACGGCTTCGCGGCCGACGACGGCGGCCTGAAGGTGGTTCCGGGGAGCCACCTGTATCGGGACCCGGCCATCACCGCCGACTCCGATGCCGCCCTGGAGCAGGGATGGATGGCGGGGAAGGCGCATCCGGCCAGCGGCCAACCACTCCGTATCGAGGAGCTCTCCGTGCCGCCGGGGACGGTGGTGCTCATGTGGACCCATGCGGCCCACGGAGTCAACCCGCGCAAGGATCAGAGCGACACCCGCTGGTGCGTGGTCTACGCGTACCGCAACCCGGGGCGGGAGTCGCGGGCGCGGTGGCTCACTCCGAGCTTCGAGAACAAGAAGATCAAGGGCGCGGAAGGGCTGATGAGCTTGTACTGAGGAGGCAGGGCGCCAACTCCATACGGCGCCGCGGCTCAGGCGACGCCGGCCAGCGCCTCCCTCCCGAACCGCTCGACGGCCTCCAGGGTCTCGCGCACGTCCACCCAGGTGGTGGTGTGGTTGACGATGCACAGCCGGAGGGCAAAGGTCCCGTGAAGACTGGTCGATGAAATGAAGGCACGGTCGTCCCAGAACACGCGGGCCAGGACGGTCTTGTTGACCTCGTTCAGCACCTCCTCATCGAGGTCGGTCTCCGCGGGCCTGACCCGGAAGCAGACGATCCCCAAAGACGCGGGATTCGCGATCTCCAGGTCCGGACTCTCCCGGACGTAGCTCTCGGCCCGGGACGCGAGCTCCATCCCCCGGGAGACGGCGCTTCGGAAGGCGGCCATCCCGAAGGTCTGAATCGACACCCAGACCTTCAGGGCGCGGACCGAGCGGCTCAGCTGCAGGCCGCGGTCGGAGAAGTTCGGGTGATTGGCGCCCCATACCGTGTCCTGCAGGACATCGTGCTTGACCGCGAAAGCCCGCTCCAGCGCGCCCAGTTCCTTCACCAGGAGGAGGCCCGCCTCGTAGGGCTGGAAGAACCACTTGTGGGCGTCGAGCCCGATCGAGTCGGCGCGCTCGATTCCGCGCAGAAGCCCCTTGCCTTCCTCCGTCACCATGGCGAAGCCCCCGTACGCGGCGTCCACGTGCAGCCAGACTCCCTCGGCCTCGCAGAAGTCGGCCATGGCTTCGAGGGGGTCGATCGCCCCGGTGCTGGCCGCACCGGCGTTGGCGCATACCGCGATGGGGTGGAACCCGGCCGTGCGATCGTCGGCGACAGCGCGCGCGAGGGCCTCCACGTCCAGGCGGAAGCGTCGGTCCACCGGGATCATTCGCACGCACTCCGGGCGAACGCCGACGATCCGCGCCGCGCGGAGGTGGGCGCTGTGGCTCTGGTCGCTCATGTACACGGTCGCGCCCTCGGGGTGGCCGGCCTCCTCCCGTGCCGCGACGAAGGCATCTACGCTGGCCGCCGATCCCCCGCTCGTGAAGAGCCCGCCCGCGGTCTCCGGGTAGCCGACCCAGCGCCGGACCCAGTCGAGGACGACCAGCTCGAGCTGACTCGGACCGCTGGAGGTCAGCCAGGTGCACTGGTTGACGTGATAGCCGGCGGCCATGAAGTCGGCCAGCACTCCCGGCCAGGTGGGCGATGAGGGGATGAACCCGAAGAACCGGGGGTGATCGATCCGCGCCGCGACCGGCAGGATCTGTCGGGCGGCGTGCTCCAGGACCTCCGCCGCGGGACGGCCGTTCTCGGGCGGGTCCTCCCCCAGTCGGGCCTCCAGCTCCTGGCGGAAGTCTCCCTCCCAGGCGCTCTCCTCGGGCAGGCTCTCGATGCGCTCCACGATGAGCTCGGCCGTCCGTTGGGCCAGTTCGAGCATCGCCTCGGGAGGCATTTGCAGACCGTCGTCTGACACCAGCTGCTCCTCTTGGAACCGGCCGCGTCACTCCGGCGAGCGGTCCATCGAGGACCGGCATGCGCGCTCGTGCTCGGGACGGATACTTGGGGTGGAGCGGACAAGGTAGCGAATCCGGGGACATGGAGGCGAGGCTCCGATGTTTGCACCATGGCATGAGATAGGGTACTATCGGCACTAGTCATGAATATCATGAAAGGTGGCGCTATGGCCAGCCAGTACGAAAAACTCTCCTTTCTCCATCTCCGGTCCGACGAGGTCGAGGAGCTGCCGGCGGGGCTCAAGGAGAGGTTCGGAACCAGGTTCGAGTCGGCGGACGAGTGGATTCTCCTCGGCACCGCGGACCGACAGCTTGCCAGGCTGGCCGATCACGTGATCCGGGTCCTGGCAATGAAGGGGGCGGAAAGCGCCCGCGATCTCAGCGAGCGCAACATCGAGCAGTTGGTCGATTTCCTGCTGTCGCGTGCCCCTCATGCCGATGTCGAGACCGACCTCGATATCGACAACGTCCAGCTTCGTGCCGACTACCTGGAACGAACTTCGGTATTGACGGCGGCCGAAGTCCGTGCCGCGTCCGACCTCAGGCCGCGCAACAGGAGCGAACCGGCATCGCGCTGGAAACGGGAAGGCAGGATCTTCGCGGTGCGCTGCCAGGGCATCGACCGCTACCCCGCGTTTCAATTCCAGGACGGGGCGCCGCGTCCCGCGATCAAGGACATACTCGCCGCCCTTCCCAAAGGGACGACGGCATGGCAGACGGCGCTGTGGTTCGCCTCCGGTAATGGCTGGCTCGACGGCGCCGAACCGCAGCAGCGACTGGATGACGGCGATCAGGTAGTCCAGGCCGCCAGACGACTCGCCCAGCCCGCGTTCGGATAAGGGCCGGCCGTGGAGTCTCTCCCAAGGCCCCCGGCCGTCCTGGCGAAACCCAATCTCACCCTGCTAGAGGCCGGGGCTCAGTTGCATCGTGTCCACGACCGGGGGCTCGCCCCGAATGCCTTCAACCCCTGCCAGGGCGGCCCCACACGCTTTGCCCCCATCCGGGACGGCAACGGGCGGTGCGTTCCATCCCTGTACGCCGGCAGGACACTCGTTTCGGCCATCTACGAGACGGTCTTCCATGACGTGCCGGCCGCGGTGGAGCACAAGACCGTGCCGAGATACCAGATCCACCGCCGGTCGCACGGCACGCTTCAACTGCGGCGCGCCATCCGCTTGGCCAATCTGCGCGCTGCAGACCTCAGGAAGTGGAACGTCACGCGAGCGGACCTGATAGCCAGCCCGCCGACCTGCTACGGCCGGACGGTAGAGTGGGCCCGGGCGATCCATGGTCGGTTCCCGGATGTAGAAGGGCTGATCTGGACCTCGAACCAGTGCGACCCCGATGACGTTCTCGTTCTTTTCGGGGACCGTGTGGCCGAAGCGGACCTCGAAATCGCAGCGGTTCGGGACGGTGGTTCGGATGCGTCGTTCCTGGAGGACGTGCGCGTCGCCGGTGAACGGGCCGGGATCCGGATCACGGTCTGAGGGGCCTTCGTGGCCATCTCCCCTCCGATATAGGAACTCCAATGGACAAGACCGCCCGAACCTCCGAACCCATCCACGCCCTGCTGAGCCAGCGCTGGAGTCCCCGCGCCTTTGCCGACCGCCCGGTGGAGCCAGCCAGGCTGGTCGCTCTGCTCGAGGCGGCTCGCTGGGCTCCCTCCTCCTACAACGAGCAGCCCTGGCACTTCCTCCTCGCCCCCAGAGACGACACCGAGGCCTTCGACCGGCTCGTGGGCTGCCTCTCACGCGGCAACGCCAGCTGGGCCGGCAAGGCCCCGGTGCTCATGCTGGCGGTGGCGCAGCTGGTCGACGAAGACGGCGACCCCAACCGTCACGCCTTCTACGACGTGGGTCAGGCCGTGGCGCAGATGGCCCTCCAGGCCCTCGACCTGGGACTCTACATGCATCAGATGGCCGGCTTCGACGTGGAGAAGGCCCGGCAGGTCTTCGCGATCCCGGCCCGGTTCGAGCCCGCCGCAGCGATCGCCCTCGGCTACCTCGGGGACCCGGCCGATCTGCCTGAGCGCTACCGCGAGGGAGAGGCACGGCCACGCAGCCGCAAGGCCTTGGCCGAGTTCGTCTTTGCCGGCCAATGGGGACAGACGACGTCGCTGGTCCAAGCGGAGTCGCGCTGAGGATCGCCGTCGGCCGTCGGGATCGCGCGCTACAGGCGCTGGGCGACCTCCACGGGCAGGCCGTCCCCGGCGTCGAGGGTGATCGACCGGATGGGCACGCCGAGGGCCAGATCGCGCTCCGCCGGCGGTCCGGGGTGGCCCGTCTCCCTGGCCAGGGCGTCCACGTCATCGGTCCAGAGGCCGAAGGAGCCCACGAAACCGCGGCCCAGGCGGTCGGTGTTGGCGCCGTTCTTCGGAGCGCCCAGCTCCATGTCGCACATGCCGGCGGCGAAGACGTTCTGCTCGTGCGTGGCGCTCTCGGAGTGGTGGATGACGGGCAAGCCCAGCTGGTCGCCGTACAACTCCTTCCCCCTCGCCATGTCCGGACACTGCATGGCCATGTGGTCGAAGCCCTTGATGAGCCCGCCCGTGGAGAGGTTGGCGATCCTCTGCTTCTCCCTGCGCCGCTCCTGGTTGTGGAGGGTGGGATCGATGATCTCGGATATCTGGATGGTGTATCCGTTGGGGTCGACGAACTCCAGCAGGCTCCTCTGCATGTAGGCGTGGTTCATCGGCTGCACGCTGGGCCCGTCCTTGGCGCCGGGAGACCAGGCGAAGCCGTCCTTCAGATGGGACCATGCGTGGAAGTTGCCCTCCACGTAGAAGGACCAGTGGCCGACGGAGCCCCAGGCCTCCTGCATCCTCTCTCCCTCGGGCGGCTTCATGGGCGCGGTCTCGTCCTCGCGCAGGACGAGGAAGGAGTCTCCCACCTGGAGGACGGCCTCGCGGTGGCCGCTCCCGGAAGCGGCGCTGTCGACCCACTCGCCCCTCTCGTTGAGCACCGCCGTCGTGTTCTGCAGCTCCGTCAGGCCGAGGTTCCTGCCGTAGACCTCCCTGCACTCCTCCAGGAGGCGCGTCCGCATCTCGATGTACGCAATGCCCGTTATCATTTTGTGGCCCCCGCGTTGACCGCGTCTACCATCGTCCTTTGAGCCGGCCCCAGGACTTTCCCGTCACCGCCGTGCCAGCGGATTCCGGGTAGAAACCGGAGACCACGACGACACCCTGGCCGAAGGCGGAGAAGGGGACGGCGTAACCCACCTTGGGCGAGCCGGTCTCCTCGTCCCCCTCTATGGCGGGATTGTCGAAGAGATAGTCGACGTAACCGCCCCCCTTGGCCGCCGCGGCGAGCAGCTCCTGGATGAATTTGACCCCATTGCCGTACTCGAAGTCCCACAGGCTTACGCCCTCGAGAGCCTGATTCGCTCCGTGAAAGGCGATGGTGCCATCGGGAAGCAGGACATAGATGTAGATCTCCCCCTGCCTCCAGCGTCCCTCGACCCGGAACTCCTCCAGAATACCCAGGTACTCGGCCACGGTCGTGGCCTGCCCGGCGTACGCCACCGCCGCGTGGACAAACTCCTTCAGGGTTTCCCGGTCCACCACGTCCGCCGCGGTAATCTCCGAGTCCTGGGCGGAGGCGGGATGGGCGGCCGGCCCGAGGGCGGCCAGCGCCAGGATGGCCAGCGCCAGGATGGTTGCTGCTGTCAGAGGCTTCATGGCTTCTCCTCTCCTTGCCTACAGTCGTCCTTTGAGCTGTCCCCAGGACTGTCCCGTCACCGCCGTGCCGGGGGATTCCGGGTAGAAGCCGGAGCCAACGACGACATCCTGGCCGAAGGCGGAGAAGGGGACGACGTAGCTCACCTTCGGCGAGCCGCTCTCTTCGTCCCCCTCTATCGCGGGATTGTCGAAGAGATACTCGACGTAGCCGCCCCCCTCGGCCGCCGCGGCGAGCAGCTCCTGGGTATACTTGACGCCGTTGGCGTCCTCCGCGTCATAGATGTTCTGGCCGTCGAGATCGGGATTCGCTCCGTGGAAGAGAAGGGTGCCGTCAAGAAGCCCGACAAAGATGTAGATCGATCCGTGCTTCCAGCGTCCCTCGACTCGGAACTCCTGCAGGAGACCCATGTACTCGGCCACGGTCGTGGCTTGCTCGGCGTACGCCACCGCCGCGTGGACAAAGTCCCTCAGGGTTTCCCGGTCCACGACGTCCGCCGCGGTGATCTCCGAGTCCTGGGCGGAGGCGGGATGCGGGGCGGTCCAGAGGGCGGCCAGCGCCAGGATGGTTGCTGCTGTCAGAAGTCTCATGGTTTCTCCTTTCCTGCCAAGATGGTGTTCGACCTGTGAATCAGAGGGACGGGGGGATTCCAGGCAAGGGGTGGAGGGCTCGGCATCCATCCACGGCCTGTCTCGGGGAGGGATGCCCTTCGCGGATTACCTGGACGGAATCAACGAGGTATACGGGAGAGATATGAGAGATCGGCCCTGTACATGACCATTCGGCTGAACTGGCGGATCATCCAGGCCCCGATGCGCCTGGTGGACTACGTGGTGGTCCACGAGTTGGTGCACCTGCGGCACCGTGGCCACGGGCGGGACTACTGGCAGGCCCTGGGGCGGATCATGCCGGACTATGAGCGCCGGCGGGAGGATCTGCGGCGGCAAGGGGTGGGGTTGGCGTGGTAGGGGAGTGGTTGGCCGGCACGATCGTCACGTCCACCTCGTCGACGACGATCGGGTCGGGGTCCGGCACCGCGCCGGCGTCCACCATGCCGGAAAACAGGAGCGTCAGCGTGAGATCGTTGTCGCCGGGCACCACCAGTCCGGGGGTCAGGTCGATGACGACGGTGGTGTGCGGCGGCAGCGGCCGGCCCGCCTCGGCCGGGCGCCCCTCGCGGTGGTACACGCGGCGGAGCTGATCGGCGGCAACCTCGGTCCCGTTGAGGTGGACGGCGATCCGGTCGGCCGGTCCCAGGCCGACGGCGCGGAGGAACAGCGTGGCGCTGGCGGCATCCCCCACCTCCTCGAACAGCCGGAACCGGTAGCTCGCCGACGGACGGCCCGGCTCGCGCGGCAGAACCAGCTTCCGGTCCTTCATCGTCCCGCAGACGTTGGTGCCGGATGGGCTGATGCCGTGGTAGCCGCCCCACATCGAGCGGTAGGTGTAGTGACGGACGCCGCCTGCCACGCGCTCGGGGTCGCGCGCCTCTCGCAGCAGGCGGAAGGCCATCGGCCAGCCGGTCTCGGCGCCGCGCCGGCCGGAACGGAACCCGCCCCAGTGTTTCTGGAAGTTGTAGACGGACATGCCGTCGGCGCCCTGCTGGCGCAGGGCATGGGCGAGGGCGCGGTAGTTCTCCGCCGTCGCCGGCGGGCCGAAGCTCTCGCGCGAGCAGCAGTACGGCTGCACGCCGGGGTAGAGCCGGCACGGTGTCCCGGCGGTGAGGGCACGGAACTCCTCGTAGTCGGCGTTGAAGTTCGTGAAGGCCGAGTCCATGGGGGCGACGAAGTCGACCAGCCCGCCGCCGATCCATGCAGGCACGTCCAGCCCGACGGCGTGACAGTCCTCCAGGGTCTCCGGCACCAGCACGCCCAGCTCCAGCCGCCGCCCGCGCTCGCCGCCATGCTCGTCGAGCATGGCGCGCAGCCGCTCGATCAGGCCGGTCATGAGCGGCTGCCGCTCGCGGGCCAGGCTCCGGTCGCCGCCGGGGGCGGGGAAGTACAGGCCGTCGCGCATGGTGAGCAGGACGCCGTCCACGTCGAAGCGCGACACCACCTCCGCGACGACCGAGTACAGGTAGTCGCGCACCTCGGGGACCGTGAAGTCCATCCGGTTGCCCGGCAGGAAGGCGCCGCCGGGCGGCACGTCGGTGATCTTCCACTGCGGGTTGCGGTGCAGGAACATGCCGCCCTGGTCGGGCGCGCCGTGGTTGTCGTTGACCCGGAACCCGGCCACGAAGCGCATGCCGCGCTCCCGGCAGCGCTCCAGCATCACCCGCAGCGGCATGATGCCGTCGTCCATCATCGGCAGGAACCGCCGGTGCTGCGGGCGCGCGTCGTACTCGAAGCCCTCGGAGCGGAAGTACATGGTCCAGCCGGCGTTGTAGACCTCCTGCACGAACACGTCGGCGGTGCTGGTGGCCACTCGGTCGATGAACGTTCGGAGCTCTTCCGGCTTGGCCGGGTGCGAGGTGATCAGCGGGCGGGCGTCGCCCGGGTCGAAGTCGTAGTTGGCCACGTTGGACGGATCGCTGACATAGACCAGCTCCCAGTCCCGCGGCGGCCGGGTGTCGGGGGGCTTCGCGGCGGGCATCGTCGTCACTCCGGCGTCCAGGTGGTGGCGTGGACGCCCTGGTCGCGGGCGCCGGCCCACAGGGTCAGCACGCGGCCGTCGCGCAGCAGCACCGAGCTGGTGCGCGCGTCCATGGTGTGGTAGGCGAGGATCCAGGGCTCCGGGTCCCACGTGCGTCCGCCGTCGGGGCTGACCAGGGCGCGGGGACCGCCGACGGCGTCCTTGTGGTCGTAGGTCAGCACGACGCGGCCGTCCGGCAGCCCCACGGCATCGGCGGAGACCATGTGCATGCGGGTGACCAGGAACGGGGTGGTCCAGTCGTAGCCGCCGTTGGCGGAGAGCATGATCGCCTCGTTCTTGTAGCGGCCCGGTCCGACCCGGTTGAGGGACGGGGCCGGCCAGGTCTCCTTGCCGCCGCCCTGCCCGGCGGGCGCGTCGAACAGGTCCGGGTGCAGGTACTCCCGCTGGAAGCGGGTCGCGCAGAGCAGCTCTCCCGACGGCAGCTCCAGCAGGTTCGACTCGCAGCTCCCGGGCGGCAGCACCGTCCAGTCGCCCCAGCTCCTGCCGTCGTCCTGCGAGCGCAGCAGGACGTCTCCCTCGTATCCGGCCTGGTGCGCGGCATCGTTCCAGGCGTTGCTGCAGAAACAGACCACGGTGCCGTCGGCGAGCTGCACGATGCGGCTGCCGTCGCCCTGGCCGCAGTAGCGCGTCGGCCGCGGCGCCAGCTCGGAGTCCGTCCACGTCCGCCCGCCGTCGTCGCTGCGCGCCACGCGGGGCTCGCGCGTGGGCAACGTGCCGCGCTCCGGGTCGGCGTCATCGATGACCGCGGCGTAGCTCGCGAGGAAGGTGCCGGCGCCGGTCACCCCGAAGCCGAAGACCGCCGGGTCGCGTCCGGACAGCGGGATCTCGGCCACGAAGTCCCACGAGCGGCCCTCGTCGGTGGAGCGATGGATGCGGCAGTCGCGGCTGGAGTAGACCAGGCTGCCGTCGGGATGGCGGCAGACGACCACCCCCTTGGCGCCGGCGCCGGCGAAGTAGCGGTGCTCGGCCGGCACGCGCCGGCAGGCCGTCATCTCGAAGTTCTCGACGTAGTCGCCGCCCTCGTAGCGGTCATCTGGGCGCATGCGCACCATGCCGTTGTCCAGGTAGCCCCGTGCGTCGACCCGGTCGCTCCACAGGTTGGGGTAGACCAGCGGCGGTTTCTCCAGGCCCTCGGGGGTCCAGCGCACCACGCCGACCGCCGGCCGGCGGCCCCACTCGTCCATGCCGGGGCCGTAGATGGTGGGCGCATACGAGCCCAGCGCCGGGCCGCGGTGGAAGGCGGAGACGATGGCGCCGTCCGCGGTCACCGCCGTGGCGGCGCTCACGCCCGCACCGGCCAGCACCGGTCGCGCCTTCTCGCGGATGGCGTAGCGGCTGAGGGCGAGGACGTAGACCTCGTCGCCCCAGGAGGTGCCGGCGCCGTCCTCGGGGGCTGAACCGACGACCGCACGCGCGCCGTAGGGGAAGTGCGGCTGGCCGTAGCTGAGTACCAGGCGGCCGTCGGGAAGCTCCGCCAGCGGTGCGGACAGCGGCGCGAATCCCTCCGGCACGTTCCAGGTGGCGCCGCCGTCATCGGACTCGCCCAGGGCGATCTCGCCGGCGGCGCCGCCGACGGGGGCGACCAGCCGGCCGGAGCCGAGCTGAAGCGGGTGGAGCGGCCCCCATCCGGCCGGAAGCCCGGCCGCCGGTTGCCACGCCGCGCCGCCGTCGGTCGAGCGCAGGATGCGGCCCGGCAGGCACAGCAGCAGCGCGCCGTCGGCCAGGGCGGTCAGGCAGGCGCGGGGCGGGTCGGACAGTTCCGCGTCCAGGGCGGCGATCACCTGCCACGGTCCGGCGGGCTCGCCGGCGCTGACGATCAGCACGGCGCCGCTCCCCTGGATGGCGGCGAGGAGCGTCCCCTCCCGCCCGGCGGCCAGTGCAAGCACGACGCCACCCGGCGCCGCGGGCGTTGCCAGGTCGGCGAGCTGCGACCACGTCACGCCGCCGTCGGCGCTGCGCGCCAGTGATCCGCCGCGGCCTGCGAGGACGAGGTCGTCTCCCTGCCGGCAGAGCAGCGGATCGGCATCGCCGAAGAGCACTTCCTGGCGCTCGACGCGCAGCCGGCGGTAGCGCAGCACGTGGTCGTCGCCGTGATCGGACTCGAAGCATTCCTTCATCGCGGCCCGGCCAGATTCTGGTAGACCTTTCGCCCTTCGTTGAACAGGTGCATGACTTCCTCCCGCTGTGTACCGTTCGCAAACCGCCAATCCCGGTTCACGATCTCCATTGAAGTGTCGATCGAGCGGACGAAGAACGCCGCCGAACCTTGCGCCCTGTCGACGGGGAGACCTGTACCGATATAGACGGGACTCGTGTGCGCATAGACCGGCTGCGCAAAGCTGTCACGGGCTTCCCCGAAGGCGCGTGCCGCGACCCAGCCATCGGACTCGATCCGGAGGTCGAAGGCCCATTCCCCACCCTGTCTCAGCCCGTCGAGTGGCACCGTCTGGGCGACCACGCCGTTGTATACCAACTCGACGCGGCTGAGCGGGTAGTGCGATTGCCAGGTGATTCGCCCCGACGCCGTGCGAGGACACCCATTCGGCGATTCGAGGACTCCTCCGGGGGACTCCCCATCGAGATTCAGGAACAGTGCCGGTCCGTTCGTGATGAAGGTCCGTCCCGCCTGCAAGCCCTTCAACCAGTCTTCATAGGTGAATTCCCCATCGGTCTGGACATAGACGCGGTTGTTCGAACGGATGAACCAGTCCGTCCCCGTCGATGCGGGGAGCGGGATGCCGCAGTTGAGCAGGCGATACCAGATGTCGTATTCGAGATCTTTCCAGGAGGGATCGAAGAGGTTGAAGGCATCCAGCTTCCCCAAGGCAGCCGCCACCGGCGCCTCCATTCCCCTGCCGTTGTGACACCACAGCACAAGGCCCCCCTGGCGCCTGGCGTCGTCGCAGGCGTAACAGATCGGCGGGTAGTCGGGGTCGAGGTGGCTGACAAGATCACCCCGGCTGACCGGCTCTACCAGATTCTCGATGCGCAGGAACATGACATGTCCGGACCCGCCGCCGAATTGGGAGTTGTGGCGGTTCTCCTCACCGCAATCGACCAGATGGTGTGCGGTGGAATAGTCGGTCATGAATCCGAGGGGATACTTGTTGCTGGCATAGGGCAGCTCGCCCCGCTGCAGGATGCTGATGACGGTTACGCTGAGGTCGTGGACTCTTGGATCGAGCCGCAAGCGGTCATCGGGCCGTGCCTCCGTCTCATTGTAGTGCAGATGGGTATTCCCCGGGTACCACCCCTGCGATGGCAGATCGGCCCATCGTTTGAGATGCAGCTCGACCTCGACGGCCCCCTTTGCGGGCATGGAAACGACCTTCCGAAGGGGTTCGTACTCCGTGCCGCGCTCAACCACGATGTCCGTTGAACCACGGGGCACGTCCACAACAAACTCCCCCGGACAGTAGAAGAACGGGTCCCCCGGACCAATCTTCAGGATACTGTCCGCCGGGTGGACAAAGTGGCCGCTGCTGGTCAGGACATGGACCTTCGCCTCGACGGAAGCACCTGAAACGCTGTCTCGAATTACGCCTCTGAGAGTTGCCATGAAGTGGGTCCTCTCTCCTACTGCCCCCAGACCTCTGCGAACACGCGCAGGTAGTTCTCGCCGAGGAACTTGCGGATCGTGTCGTCGCCGTGGCCCCGCCGCACGAGCTCCTCGGTGACCGCGGGGACCTTGCCGATGTGTTCGAGGCCCTCGGGCGCGAGGTCGACGCCGTACTGGTCGCTGCCCAGGCCGACGTGGTCGGGGCCCATCACGTCGAGAGCGGTCTCGATGTCGTCGACCACTTCGGACAGGTTGCGGTGGGTGATGTGAATCAGCCCCAGCACGCCGCCGTTGCGGGCGATCGCCTCGAGCATCTCCCGGTCGCGAGGGAGTTCGAGGCGTGCTCGCGGACTGCCTCCGGCCCGGCGCGAAGCCGGATCGCTGTTGGCGAACATGGTAGGCGTGGTGTGGGAGAGAATGACCGGACGGTCGGCCCGGTCGAGGATCTCCCAGAAGCCGCGCTCGCCGATGTGCACGAGGTCGACGACGATGCCGAGCTCTCCCATCCGGTCGATGAGTGCCTTGCCGGCAGCCGTCAGCCCGCCCTGGTCGTCGGCGGCCCTGCAGCCGTCCGCGTAGATGTTGCGGCGGGTGTGGGTCAGGCTCGCCACCCGCAGTCCGAGCTTGTGGTAGAGATCGAGGAAGCGCGGGTCGGCGCCCAGCGCCTCGCAGCCCTCGAAGGCGAAGACGAGGGCCACCCGCCCATCCTCCTTGGCCTGCCGGATCCCGGCCGCCGACGTGGCGAGCACCAGCCCGTCGAGGCGGTCGACCTCATGGTGCAGGTGCCAGGTCATCTCGAGGCCGCGGTGCAGCGGCCTGTTGAGCTGGTCGTCGTCGAGGTAGACCGCACAGAGTTGCGAAGTGATGCCGCCTTCACGCCACCGCGGCAGGTCGTACTGGCCCATGCACCCGAACCAGACGGTGTGGGCCGACATCCCGAACTGGGCGAAAGGGCCGGCGTCGAAACCGAGGGGCGGCTCCCAGCTCTCGGGGTCGGGGAGTTCCACCCGTTGATCGAGAGTCATCTTGCCGTCGCTCACCGGCATGAGGATGTCGCAGTGACCGTCGATCACGATCGACTCGCGGTGCAGGGCGTGGATATCGGCGAGCTTCACAACAACCTCACGAATTCCTCCACACCAAGGTTCGCCTGCCTGATGATCGCCCGAAGGGTGCCCCTGTCCAGCTCTTTGTGATCGGGAACAACGACCTGCGAGAACGGTCGATCACGGCGCAGAATCATATGACTGCCGTGCTGCCGCTTCAGGTAGAATCCGACCTTGCCGAGCGCTTTGGCGCATGTTCTCCCCGAAATCCTGGGCAGACTGCTCAAACAGCTACCACCATCGCCTCGAAGTGTTCATCAGGAACGGACAATCCGTCTTCCTCGAAAGACGCGATGTATCCTTCGATTGCTTCCTTGATGTTGGCAATGGCTTCCTGCTTTGTCTTGCCCTGACTGATGCAACCGGGCAGGCTGGGACACTCCGCAACCCAGTAACCATCCTCGCCAGGGAAAACAACGACTTGCCTCATGATTCATCCTTCGTACGGTATGAGTTTGAAGCCGGCTCAATGATACATCCCTCTGCGGTGTACCCATAGCGCACAGGCGACCGTCGGCCCCTCCTGCGTTCCGGCGTTGTTATCACTCCCGCTCCGCGGACCGGCCGGAGCCGATCACCGGTACTGGTCCATGGCGCCCCGGCGATGGTCGAAGGCCGGGTCGTGGCTCCAGGTATGGCCGTGCCGCTTCATGGTGTCCCTGATGAGCCGCCTGCGGTAGAGGCTGGCCAGGTTCTCCCGCGCCATGGCGTCCGGGTCGAACCGGTCGAGGATATGGCCCCGAAGGCTCTCTGCCACCTGGCGGTGCGTGCCTTCGGCGGCGAGATCGTGCCACTCGCCCGGATCGTTCTCCAGGTCGAAGAGAGCAGGTTCGAAACCGTGAATGTGGAGGTACTTGTACCGCCCCTGCCGCGCCATGATGCACGGCATGCCCACCGCCTCGTGGGCCTGGGCGAAGACGACGCGGTCGGCGTCGTTCCCGGCGGTCGGTGACAGGAGGCTGCGGCCGTCGTGGGGCAGGCGATCCTCGACCCCCGCGAGATCGCAGAACGTCGGCAGAAGGTCGATCAGTGAAACAGGGTGGGGACTGGTCGTACCCGCGCGCCAGCCGTCCGGATAGCGGACGATCAGGGGCACTCGGCAGGACCACTCGTAGAAACACCGCTTCTGCACCATGCCCCGCTCGCAGAGCATGTCGCCGTGGTCACTGGCGAAGACCACCACCGTGCTCTCCGCCAGTCCGGTCTCGTCGAGGGCGTCCAGCAGGCCGCCGACCTTGTCGTCCATGTAGCTCACCAGGCCGTAGTAGGCCCGCCGGAGCCGGTAGAGGCCTTCCTCGTCCCGCAGGTCGTACCGCCCCGTGCCGTGATAGGCGTTCAGGTTCCGGTCCATCATGGTGTAGTGATCGTCCAGATCCGCGGGAAAGGAAGGCAGGTCGATCTCGGCGTCTTCGTACCGGTTCCAGTAGTCCAGGGGCGGCCAGAAGGGTTCGTGGGGGTGGTGGTAGGACGCGCAGAGCAGGAAAGGAGCGTCACCTTCATCCTGCTCTCGGGCCCGCAGGTACTCGACGGCCCGGAAGTGGGTCTCCTCGTCGTAGCTCAGGGCGTTGTGCCACACCCCGATCCGCACCCCGTCCCCGGTGTAGCCTCTCGCATTGTACATGGACCGGTTGCTCATCACCTCTTCGCAGTCCCGTCCCCCGGTCTCCTTGAGGCGGATCCACTCCGGCTTCACCCAGTTGAAGTCGGAGGAGTAGATGTCCGTGGTCAGACGCCTCCGGAATCCGTGCAGCTGGTCCGGGCCGATGAAGTGCATCTTGCCGGAGAGCACGGTATCGTAGCCCGCATCGGACAGGTAATGGGCGAAGGTCGGCTGGTCCGCCGCCAGCAGCGCGCCGTTGTCCCAGGCCCCGATCTCGGAGGCGTGCCGTCCCGTCATCAGGCATGCGCGGCCCGGTGCGCAGAGGGGAAAGGCGGTGTACGCCGCGTCGTAGCGCACGCCCTCCTCCACCAGCCTGTCCAGGTGGGGCGTCCGCACGACGGGATGGCCGTACGCCCCGGTCAGTGCGGCGACCATCTGGTCCGAAAGGACGAGCAGTATGTTGGGTCTCACGTTGCTCTCCCCTTGAACAGGTCGTCGTCGCGGTCGGTAGCCGGCGGCGGCGCGATCGACAGCGCCGACACCTCCTCGCGCATCTCGTCCGACATGGCGAAGTCGAGGGCGGCGAGGGACGGCTTGAGCTGATCCAGATCGCGCCCGCCGACGATCGGCGCCGTCACGTCGGGATGCCCCATGGCCCACGCGACAGCCAGGGTCACCGGATGCACGCCCCGGTCGCCGGCATAGCGCACGAAGCGCTCGGCGACTTCGTAGAACACGGGGTTGGCGTAGCGCTTCATGTAGTTGTCCAGTTCCAGGAGACGACCCCGCGCCGGCCGCTTGTCGACTCCGTACTTGCCGGTCAGCAAGCCGCCCCCGAGGGGACTGTAGGTGATCACGCCCAGGCCCTCCGAGCGGGCCAGCGGCAGGACTTCCACCTCCACTTGCCGCTTGACCAGGCTGTACATGGGCTGAATGCAGGCGAAGGAGGCCAGCCCCTCGCGGGCGCAGTGGCCAAGGGCCTTGGCGATCTGCCAGGCGGCCCAGTTGCTCACCGCCGGGTAGAGGATCTTGCCGCCGCGCACCAGGTCGTCGAGGGCGGCGAGGGCTTCCTCCATCGGCGTGTCTTCGTCGAAGTTGTGAACGAAGTACAGGTCGAGGCGGTCCGTCTGCAGCCGCCGGAGACTGGCCTCTACGGCCTGCACGATATGCCGACGCGACAGGCCCCGGTCGTTGGGGCCGTCACCGATCGCATTGCAGACCTTCGAAGTGATGACCAGCTCATCGCGCTCGCCCTGGATCAAGCGCCCCAGGATCTCCTCGGCGAGCCCCCTGGAATAGTTGTTGGCCGAGTCGAAGAAGTTGATCCCCAGGTCGCGGCAGTAGCGGTACATCTGCCCGGAGGCCGCCTCGTCCGCATCGCCGCCAAAGGCCATGGTTCCACAGCACAGGCGGGACACCTTGACCCCCGTGCGGCCCAGAATCCTGTACTGCATCTATGGACTCTCCTTGCGATCCCCGCGCCTTGTCGTCGTTACACGTTCCCGGCTCGGGTGCTGATGCCGCATCGTTCCGCCACCGCTTCGGCCAGCGCGGCCACTCCGCGCCGCGGCACCATCAGCACCTTTGGGCCGCGCAGCACCGCAGTCGCCTTGTGCGGAATCTGGGTGGAGGCCCAGATCGCGGCGACGTCCGACCAGTCGAGCAGAGGCGCCACGGTCCGCCTGTTGGGGTTGGTCTCTGCGGTGACGAACCGGAGGTCGATCCCATCGGCGCAGAGCCGTTCGAGCTCGCCGCGGGTGCCGGGAGATCCGCCTGCCACCAGGAGCTTCCTCCAGCCGACCTTCCGCATCGCCTTCAGCATCCGCTCCACGGCGCGCCGGTTGTCGCTGCCGCCGCAGGTCTCGCAGTGCGCGGCCGCGACGATCACCGGATCGCGCCCTTCGCCGCGCACCGGCTCGCACGCCGGTTTGTGGCAGTGCCGCACGAAGGCCGCGCCGAGCGCCCGCTTCACCGCCTCGATCTTGGTGGTGGCGATGCGGCTCTTGCCGGGCCGGGTCAGACCTTCCCCGTAGAGCCGCTGCAGCGCCCGTTTGGCGCCCTCACCCTCGAAGCCAAGCGAGGACAGGAGCTCAGGTATGGCCAGGTCATCCATGCAGGTTTCACGCCCGGTCGATATCCACCGGCAGGACGCGAGGATCAGGACGCATAGACCAACTCACGGGAGCGTTCGATGGCTGCCCACAAATACGGGTTGTGGACGGAGCCGGACTCGACGAGATCGACGTGGCGCGCAAGGGTGCGGCGCAGGGCATCGACGAAGTCGAAATACTGGTCGAACGGGGCCAGTCCGCTGTGGGGATTGAATTCCACGAGAAAGTCGGCGTCGCTGGTCTCTGGATCGAAGTCCACGCCGCGCGCCGCCGAGCCGAAGACCTCAAGGCGAGCCACGCCGTAGCGCCGGCAGAGTTCCGCCAGTTCATCCTTCTTGTCAGCGATGGCGGCGTGCATGATCACCTTCCCCTTCACACCACCGCCACCGAATCCCGCTCCACCTGATCCCAGTCGAGCTCTTCGGGGACGCGGTCGTTCCAGGCGATGGACATGTACCCGTCCTCGATGCAGGCAGTACCCCGGCAGTCGATCTGGTCCTCCGGCGGCCGGGGACCCTGGCCCCCGGTCTCGAAGAGCGGATCGTTGGCCACCGCCAGAATCGCATGAGGATCGCCGCCGTGGACCTCGACGCCGAAGGCCTCGGCCAGCTGCGCCTGCTTGATCTGGCCGGTGATGCCGACGCCGCGCTGGCGGGCGATGTCCACCGCCTCCAGGGCCAGGTAGGGGGCGGTCTGGAAGGGCTGGCCGCCGAGGTGGCCGATCCACTCCAGGGCGAGCACCGGCAGGTCGAGGGTGGCGCACAGCTTCTTCAGTCCGAGCAGGTCGTAGTCCTGCAGAGGCTCCTCGATCCAGGTGTAGTTGCACTCCTCCAGCACCCGGCCGATCTGCACCGCCTCGTCGTACGTGTAGGACTCCACCGGGTCGTGGAGCAGGATGAAGTCGTCGCCGAGGGCGGCGCGCAGCTCGCGGGCCAGCTCGGCGTTGCCCTTTACACCGCGGTAGGAGTGGTCCTTGGCGCCCTTGAAGCCGTCCTCCTTCACCTTCACCGCATTGGCCACCATCTCGTCGATGGTGTTCCCGCCGTAGTTTCGGTACGCCGGCACCTTCTCGCGGCAGGCGCCGAGGAGGCGGTACACCGGCTGCCGCGCGTGGCGGCTGGCCAGGTCCCATAACATTCGGTCCACCATGTCGACGACGCCGCGGCCGGTGTAGTAGAAGCGCTGCGTGTACCACAGGCGCTGCCAGATGTACTCGCGGTCGAAGGCGTCGACCCCCAGCAGCAGCGGTCCGATCTCGACCTTGAAGCGCCGCGCCTGGTGGGTCAGGTCGTCGGGGTGGAAGCCGTTGCCGAAGGAGGTGTACGCGTCCAGCGGCCCGTCGGTGACAAGGCGCAGGGTGGCGGTCCAGGTGGGATGGACGGTGTCGTCCGTACATGCCTCGAGCCAGCCGGCGGGCAGCTCCGGCGGCGCCCCGAAGCCGGCGGCGTGGGTGAACAGCCCCGACAGGCCGGGAGGCGCCTTCTCCATGCCGCCGCGGTTTCCCACCGACCGCGCCTGCGGCTCCCCCGGCCGGATGTAGATGCGCACGTCCCGGATCCGCATCGCTTCAGGCCCCCATGACGGTGGCGGTCTCGCGCTCCACGGCGGCCCAGTCCAGCTCCAGCCCGAGGCCGGGGGATTGCGGCACCGGGAGGTGTCCGTCGGTCAGTTGGAGGGGGTTGCGGATGAGGGGCTCGCCGCCCTGGGAGCCGGTGGCCGTGGCCTCGAACCAGGTGCAGTTGCGCAGGGCGCCGATGACGTGGGCGTGGACGAAGCCGAAGCCCACCCCCTTGGAGGTGATCTCGCAGTTGACGCCGAAGCTCTCCGCCAGGCGGGCGATCTTGAGCATGTCGGTGATGCCGCCGCGCCAGGGCACGCTGGCGCGCACGATGTCGACGGCCTGCCGCGCCAGCATCTGCGAGGTGGAGAAGGCCGAGCCGGGCAGGTACTCGGCGGCGGCGATCGGCACGTCGAGGGCGTCGGCGAGCCGCTTCAGGCCCATCAGGTCGTAGTCGCGCAGGGGCTCCTCGAACCAGAAATACCGCTCCTCCTCCAGAACCCGCCCGACGCGCAGGGCCTGGGGATATGTGTAGGTCTGCACGGCGTCGTGCATGAGGTGGAAGTCCGGCCCCACGGCGCGGCGGGCCTGGCGGGCGACCTCGATCATCGTCTCGGGGCCGTGGTAGCAGTGGTCCTTGTACCCGAAGAACCCCTCGTCGCGGGCGGTGACGGCGGCGTCGACGAAGTCGCCCACCGCCGGCAGGTTGGGCCCCATCTTGTAGGCCGGGAGGCGGTCGCGGAAACCGCCGATGAGGCGGAAGACCGGCACGCCGCAGGCCTTGGCGGCCAGGTCCCACAGGGCCACGTCGAGAAAGCCGCGCACGGAGTGGGGCAGGTAGGCGAAGCGGTCGAGGCGGACCAACTCGTTCCACAGGCGCTCGCGCTCCATTGGGTCGGCGCCGACGACGGTGTCGCGGCAGGACTGGAGGATGTGGCGGGAACTGCTCTCGTCGACGCCGGGGCACCAGCCCTCCAGCTCGGTGTCGGTGCGCAGCCGCAGCAGGCCGCAGGGCTGGTGGATGTGGATTGCGGTGATGCGCACGAGGCCGGGTCCGCTCAGCTCTCCAGGGTTTCCAGCAGGGCCTGGGCGATGACGGTGTGGCCCGCGTGGTTCGGGTGCACGGGCTCGGGGCAGAAGCTCTCGGCATCGCGGTAGCGCAGCTGCTCCTGGAAGACGTCGTGGAGGCGCACCAGCAGCGTGCCGTACTTCTCGCTCATGCGCTCCACCACCTCGATGTACCGGGGAAGTAGGTCGAGCACCTGGGCCTGGAAGGCGTCGCCGCCTTCGTTCAGGGAGATGTAGAACGGCGAGATGAGGACCACCGGGCAGTCCAGCTCGCGCCGGGTGAGGTCGAGGATCTCGTCGTAGAGGGCCTCGAAGCGCTCCGGCGGCACGGCGTCGGGGGCACCGCCCAGGGCCGAGTGCAGGTCGTTGATGCCGATCTTCACCGACAGCCGGTCGGGGCGGTGGGAGAGGACATCGTCGTGCCAGCGCCCGTGCAGGTCGGAGACCTTGTTGCCGCCGATGCCCTTGTTGATCCACTCGATGCGGCGCTCCGGCCAGCGCGCCGTCACCAGCTGGGTGAAGGTGCGCACGTAGCCGTTGCCCAACGGCGTCTCGGCGTCGCGGCGCCCGCAGTCGGTGATGCTGTCGCCGATGAAGAGGACGGTGGTGCCGTCCTGCAGCCAGTCGCTCATGCCTGGACTCCTCCGTAGGTGCAGACGATCTCGTGGATGACACGGGTGGCGAAGAGCAGCTCGTCGATCGAGGTGCGCTCGTCGTGGCCGTGGAGCAGGCCCAGCTCGCCGGAGCCGGCCTGCCGGCGGTAGGGCATGAACCCGTAGACCTGGGTCCCCGGCCGGCGCGGCACGATGTGCTTGGCGTCGGTGCCGCCCGTGGACAGGACGGGAACGAGGGGGGCCTCGGGCTCGTGGCGGGCCATGACCGACGCGATGACGTCCCAGAACTCCCCCGCCGCCTCCGCCTCGAGGGGCGGGCTGTACTGGTCGACCTCCAGCTCCAGGCCGTTGCCGACGACGGCCCGCAGCTCGGCGAGGAAGCTCTCCCGCGTCTGGCCCGGCGCCAGGCGGCCGTCGATCCAGGCGGTCGCCTCGGCGGGGATGATGTTGATCCCCGAGCCGGCGGCGAGCATGGTCACCGAGGCGGTGTTGCGCAGCAGGGCGCTCCAGCCGGCGCGCTCGGCGTCGTCGAGGGGCAGCCGCCTCAGGGCCGCGTCGCTGCGCTCCCCGTCGAACAGGTCCAGCAGGTCGGCGCGCAGTTCCGGCCGGCCCTCGGAGACCGCCTCGAAGAAGGTGCGCAGGGTGGCGGAAGGGTGGACGGGCAGGGCGTGGTCCTTCAGCGGCGCCAGGGCCGCCGCCAGGGTGAGGACAGCGTTGTCGGCATGGGGCACCGAGCCGTGTCCGGGCCGGCCCCGGGCCGTGGCCCGCAGGCGGCAGATCCCCTTCTGGCCCACCTGGCAGGTGGTGAACCGGCGCCCGCCGAGGCGCACCTCGTGGCCGCCGCCCTCGGTGAGAATCACCGGCGCCTCGATCCCCGCCGGGTGGTGGTCCAGGAGCCACCCCGGGCCGTGGCCGCCCTTGCCGGCCTCCTCGTCGGCGGTGGCGGCGAACATCACGTCGCGGTCGAGGCGCAGGCCCTGCCGCTTGAGCAGCAGCAGCACCATCAGCTCGGCGGCGACCATGTTCTTCATGTCGAGGGCGCCCCGGCCCCAGACGAAGCCGTCGTCGATCTGGCCGCCGAAGGGCGGGTGCGTCCAGGCGCCGGCGTCGGCGGCGACCACGTCGGTGTGGCCGAGCAGCAACAGCGGCGGCTCGCCGCCCCCCTCCCAGCGGGTGGTCACGTTGCCGCGCCCGGGCGCCGACTCGGTGATCTCCGCCTCGAAGCCCTCCCCCTCCAGCACCGAGGCGAGGTAGCGGGCGGCCTCGGTCTCGTTGCCCGGCGGGTTGGTGGTGTCGATGCGGATCAGGGCCTGCAGGTGGGCGGTCACCTCGGCGCGTACGGCGTTCCAGTCGATGCCTTGCATGATGGCGGGTAAACAAGAGGTTTCGGCGTTACCTTCAAAGCCATGGCCCGCCCCGCCCTCCTGCTGCTCGCCCTCGTCTGGCCGTCGGCCTGTTCCGCCTCCGACCCCGCCGACGGCGACGGTTCGCGCCGGGCGCCCCCGTCCTTCGCCGATGCCGTCCCCACCCACGGGTACCGCATCGTCAACGTCTTCCCCCACGACCCGCGGGCCTTCACCCAGGGCCTGGTCTACCACGGCGGTTTCCTCTACGAGAGCACGGGCGGCGGCGTGCAGCTGACCTCGCGCCCGTCCGTCCCCTCCAGCCTGCGCCAAGTGGAGATCGAGACCGGACGGGTGCTGCGGGAGCTCACCCTCGAGCCGCGGTTCTTCGGCGAGGGCCTGGCCCTGCTCGAGGGGCAGTTGTTCCAGCTGACCTGGAGGTCGCGCGTCGGGTTCGTGTACGCTCTCGACGATTTCGCCCGACAGCGGGAGTTCGGCTACGCCACCGAGGGCTGGGGCCTCACCCACGACGGCTCCGCCCTGATCATGAGCGACGGCTCGGCGCGACTGTCCTGGCGGGACCCGGCCACCTTCGCCGAGACCGGCGGCGTCGAGGTCCGCCACGAGGGCGAGCCCGTGCGCCGGCTCAACGAGCTGGAGTGGGTCGACGGCGAGGTCTGGGCCAACGTGCTGGAGTCCAACCGCGTCGCCCGCATCGACCCGGAGAGCGGCGCCGTGGTCAGTTGGGTCGACCTGACGGGACTGCTGACCTCGCGGGAACGGCGCCAGGCGGACGTGCTCAACGGCATCGCCTTCGACGCCGCCGGGGGGCGCCTCTTCGTCACCGGCAAGCTGTGGCCCTGGATGTTCGAGATCGACGTCGAGGCCGCCGCGCCAAGGAGCGCGCCCGCCGGCCCCTGACCGCCGCGGCCCCGGTCAGGCCCGACGCGGCGGCTTGCCGCCCGGGGGTCCGGCGTCGATCGTTACCACCAACCCCTCCCGGAGACGCCCGATGGACAGCATCCTCATCGCCGTGGCCGCCTTCGTCGGCTACCTGGCGGCCTACCACACCTACGGCCGCTACCTGAGCCGCAAGGTCTTCGGCCTCAGCTCCGACAACGTCACGCCCTCCCGCGAGCAGAGCGACGGCGTCGATTTCGTGCCCACCCGCAAGCAGGTCATCTTCGGCCACCACTTCACCTCCATCGCCGGCACGGGCCCCATCGTCGGCCCCGCCATCGGCATCATCTGGGGCTGGGTGCCGGCCCTGCTCTGGGTCTTCCTCGGCTCGATCTTCATGGGCGCCGTCCACGACCTCGGCGCCCTGGTGATCTCCCTGCGCCACAAGGGCCACACCATGGCCGACATCACCGGCATGGTGATGAACCGGCACCTGAAGATCATGTTCTTCGTCATCGTCTTCCTCGCCCTGCTCATCGTCATCGCCATCTTCGGCCTGGTCATCGCCGTCCTCTTCGACCTGTATCCGCAGGCCGTCTTCCCCGTGTGGATGGAGATCCCCATCGCCATCGCCCTGGGGCGGGCGATCCTCCGGGGCCGCATCAACCTCACCGCGGCCACGGCGCTGGCCGTCGTCTCCATGTACGTCACCGTCGTCATCGGCCACTACATGCCGGTGAAGATGCCGGAGATCGCCGGGATCCCGGCCACCGGCGTGTGGACCCTGCTGCTGCTCGCCTACGCCTACATCGCCTCCACCCTGCCGGTGACCACCCTGCTGCAGCCGCGCGACTACATCAACGCCTGGCAGCTCTTCATCGCCCTGGGGCTGCTCGTGCTCGGGGTCTTCGCCGCCGCGCCGGAGATGGTCGCCCCCGCCTTCCACCTCTCCCCCGAGGGGGCGCCGCCGTGGATGCCCTTCCTCTTCATCACCATCGCCTGCGGCGCCATCTCCGGCTTCCACTGCCTGGTGTCGAGCGGCACCTCCTCCAAGCAGGTGGCCTCCGAGCCGGACGCGCGCTTCGTCGGCTACGGCTCCATGCTCACCGAGGGGTTCCTGGCGACGATCGTCCTCATCGCCTGCGGCGCCGGCCTCGCCCTCGCCTACACCGCCGCCGACGGCACGGCCCTCACCGGCCCGGCGGCCTTCGCCGCCCACTACGGCACCTGGGAGGCCTCCAGCGGCCTCGGTTCCAAGGTGGCCGCCTTCGTCGTGGGGGCCGCCAACATGATCTCCGCCCTGGGCCTGCCCCGGGAGCTGGCCATCGTCGTCATGGGGGTCTTCGTCGCCTCCTTCGCCGGCACCACCCTCGACACGGCAACGCGCCTGCAGCGCTACGTCATCAGCGAGCTGGCCGCGGACCTGCGCATCGAGCCCCTGACGCGGCGCCACCCGGCGACCCTGCTGGCCGTGGTCAGCGCCGCGGCCCTGGCGTTCTACAACGGCGCCGGCGGCAAGGGGGCGCTGCTGCTGTGGCCGCTCTTCGGCAGCATGAACCAGCTGCTGGCCGGCCTCGCCCTGATCGTCGTCACCTGTTGGCTCAAGCAGCAGGCCCGCAACTACCTGGTCACCCTGCTGCCGTCGCTGGCGATCTTCGTGTGCACGGCGTGGGCCCTGACCCACACCCTGGGCAGCCTCTACGGCAGCGGCAACGTGCCGAGTCTGGTCATCGGCGGCGTCGCCCTGGCCCTGCAGATCTGGCTCACCGTCGAAGCCCTGGGTCTGCTGCTGCGGCGCGAGCCGGCCGCGGCGGCGGCGGCCGGCGGCTGAACCCGGGCGCCCCCTTCCCGCCCCCGTGACGCGGTTCCTCCAAGGCTGTCTCCTCGGGCTGCTTGGCGCCGGGACCGCCCTTGGCCAGTCCCTGGCCGGGGTCGAGTGGGACTCCCTGGACGACCTGCGACGCCTGGCCGCGGCGGCGACCCTGCGCCACGTCGCCCCGGGGATCGCCCTGGTCGACGCCGGACCCGCCGAGCTGGCGGCCCTGGGAGCGAAGGTTCGCTTCACGGACCGGGCCCGTCGGGGAGAGGCCTACTACCTCTCCGACCACGTGCACGACCGGCCGGCGGGCCCGCCCGTCACCACCGTCTACTGCGATCCGGGTGGCTGGGCCCTGCACCGGCTGCCCTCGCAGCGGCTGACCGAAGCCCTCGATCTCGAGCACTTCCTCTACCCCCTGCCCGAGCGCTACGCCACGCCGTCGCGGGCGAGGGCGCCGAGGGCCGCCCCGAAGCCGGCGCAGCGGCCCCCGTCGAGCCAGGTGCGCGGCCTCCTGGAGCAGGTCGACGTGGCGCGCATGCAGGCCGACCTCGACCGGCTGGTCTTCCACGACCCGGCCGCCGGCGCCGTGGCCGGCAACGTGCGCACCCGCCACGCCCGGCGTCCGGAGACCTTCGCCAGCACCACCTACCTGCGGCAGGAGCTGGCCGCCGTCCTGGGGGAGGAAGCCGTCCGGCTCGACACCTTCCAGGCCGTCCCCGGGGACTCGCTCATGTACAACGTCGTCGGCGAGCTGCGCGGCACCGATCCGGAGGCCGGCTACTGGGTCGTGTGCGCCCACTACGACGCCATCGGCACCCTCTCCCGGCTCGCGGACATGGACCGCGTCGGCGAGGGCCGCACGGCCTGGGACTGGCGGCGGCACCCGGCGCCGGGGGCCGACGACAACGGCACGGGGGTGGTGCTCCTGCTCGAGACCGCCCGCATCCTCAGCGACCGGAGCTTCCCCTTCTCCATCCGCTTCATCGCCTTCTCCGGCGAGGAGCTGGGCCTGTGGGGCAGCCGCAGCTACGCGCGCCGGGCCGGGGCCCGCGGCGACCGCGTCCTCGGTGTGCTCAACTTCGACATGATCGGCTTCAACGACCTGGCCGAGCGCATCGAGCTGGTCACCAACCCGTCTTCGGCCTGGATCGTCGACCTCATGGTCGCCGCCGCGCAGCGCTACGACCTCGGCCTGCGCACCGACGTCCTCGAGGACCGCTTCGCCGGCCTCAGCGATCACGCCCCCTTCTGGGCCGAGGGCTACGACGCCATCCTCGCCATCGAGAACTACCTGCCCACGGACTCGACCTCGGCGGGCGTCGTGGACGGCGCCTACCGGATCAACACCCACTACCACACCGTGGCCGACCTGCCCGACTCGATCAACTGGGAACTGGTGACGGGCGTGACCCGTCTGACGCTGGCGACGCTGGCCCAGTTCGGCGCCGAGGAGGGGCTGCCCAACCTCGCCGTCTTCGGCGGCGACCTGGCCGGCGACGGGGCGGGCGGCCTGCTGGCGCGGATCTCCAACCTCGGGCCGGTCCCGGCCGAGGGGCCCGTGGGCCTGCGCCTGCGCCGCTGCCGCAGCGACTCCAGCGGCTGCGAGGTGGTCTACGAGGGCGCCCACCCGGGGCCCGTCCCGCCGGGGGCCGCCGTCGAGGTGCGGGTGCCCTGGGGGCGCTACGGGGAGGCCCTGTTCCTCGTCGAGGTCGACCCCGGGGACCGGATCGCCGAGGAGGTGGAGACCGCCGACAACCGCGCCTTCGTCCACGTGCGTCTCGTACCCGACGAGGAGGTCCTCGTCTTCCCGAACCCCCTTCAGCGCTCCCGGGACGGCTTCGCCCGGTTCTTCGTGCCCGAGTTCTCCCGCCTGGACATCTACGACTCTCACGGGGTGCTGGTGTGGCAGGGGCGGGAGGAGTCGGGCAGCGTCGACCAGCGGGGCGAGATCCGCTGGACCGGCGTCAACGCCGCCGGGAACCTCCTCGGATCGGGGGTCTACTTCTACGAGGTGCGCAGCTTCGAGGGCGACTCGATCGAGGGCGGCAAGATCGCCGTGCTGAGATAGGGGAATGAGCGCGAGACGGAGGAGGAGACGGTTTGCCGGCGCCGCGGCGGCGGCCTGCCTCGGGTTGGCCGCCGCCGCCGCGGGCGAGACCAGCCGGATCAGCGCCGAGGCCGCCGCCGCCTACCAGCTGCTCGAGATCAGGGATCCGGAGGCCGTGCCCGCCGACTTCACGGGCGGCGGCCCGGCCCACTACTGCGCCACCCCCCTGGCGGTGGCCGCCGTGGAGGCCCTGGAGGGCGCCGACCCCTTCGCCGGCCGCCTGCTGGCCCGCGCCCTGCAGCCGCCGTCCCTGGCCCACCACGCGGTCTCGCCCTCCGGCCACTTCCGGTTCCACTACGACACCGAGGGCCCTGACGCCGTCGGTGCCGCCGACGCCGACGGCAACGGCGTGCCCGACTACGTCGACCTGGCGATGACCCTGGCCGACAGCGCCTGGCACGTGCAGGTGGAGGTCCTCGGCTACCAGGAGCCGCCGGAGGACGGGGGCTTCGGCGGGGGGGACGAGATCGACATCTTCCTGACCGACGTGGGCCGCTCCCGGCGCTACGGCCTCACCTATCCCTTGTCGGGCGGCGACAGCGGCCCCAGCTATCTCGAGATCGACAACGACTTCGAGAACCCGGTCTTCGGCACCGCCGACGGCGTCTGCTCCGGCTACAGCGGCTCCCGCGGCCACGACGCCCTGCGCGTCACCCTGGCCCACGAGTTCTTCCACGCCGTGCAGTTCGGCTACTACCAGGGCTACGACGGCGCCTGGTGGCAGGAAGCCTCGGCCACGTGGATGGAAGACGTCCTCCACCCCGGGGTGAACGACTATCTCCAGTACGTGTGCATCTTCCTGGAGTCCCCGAAGAGCGCCCTCGACAGCGGCGACCCACGGGTCGACCTGCACGCCTACGGCAGCTCGATCTTCGCCTTCTTCCTCGACCAGCGTTACGGCCGCGAGACGATCCGCTTCACCTGGGAGGAGCACGCCCGGAGGCGCGCCGTCAGCCTCGACAACTTCGACCGCGCCCTGCGCGACTTCCACGGCGAGGCCGGGGTCAGCGGCCCCGAGGCCGGCCTCGACCGCGCGTTCTCCGACTTCGCGGTCTGGTCCTGGTTCGTCGGCGACCGCCACCGCGACGAGTTCTTCACCGAAGGGGACCGCTACCCCTCCCGGGAGGAGCCGGCCTTCCCGGTGAGCGCCGGCGCCGCCGCGGCCGACAGCGGCGCCATCGACCACATGGCCAGCCGCTACGTCCGCCTCGATCCGCGTCTGCTCCCGGGGGGCGCCACCCTGCGCATCGACCAGCCCGGGGGCCGCTGGCGCAACCGCCTCCTCCTGGCCTCGCCCGACAGCCTCGAGGAACGGGACCTGCGGGCGGGCGGCAGGGTGACCGTGCGGGGATGGGACGCCTGGGACGAGGTCGTCCTCGTCCTCAGCAACGTCGACCGCACCGGCATCGGCTACGACTACGGCGTGGTGGTGGAGTACGACCCGGGGCTGGTGGACGAGGTCGGGCCGCCGGCGGCGGCCAGCCTCGACCCCGTGTGGCCGAACCCCTTCCGGCCCGCCGGGCATGGCGCCGCGCGGATCCCCTTCGCCCTGCACCTCCCCAGCGCCGCCGGGAGCCTGACCCTGTACGCCGCCGACGGCCGCCGGGTGCGCCAGTTCGACCTGGGGGCGCGCTCGGCCCGCCGCCACCTGGTGAGCTGGGACGGCACCAACGAGTCCGGCGAGCCCGTGGGTTCGGGGATCTACTACGCGGTGCTGGAGGCCGAGGGGGTGTCCCTGCGGCGGCCGCTGGCCGTGGTGCGCGACCGCTGAGGCGTCAGGCGGTCGGGTGGTCCTGCTCCCGGCGCTGAGCCGCCCTTCGCGAGGCGGCCGGCCGCTGCCGGCTCACTCTCCCGCGACCTCGATCCGCAGACGGCAGTGGTCGCTCGCGCCCCACTCTTCGACCGAGTTCATGGCGCGCACGCTTACGCTTTCGTGAAAACCGCGGGAGGCGAAGGCGTAGTCGAGCTGGTTCTGCGCGGTCCCGGGGTTCCTTCCGCGCGTGTAGTAGGTGGGGACGTTCAGGGTGTCCGGCGGCAGGCCTGGCGGCGTGGGACTCGCCCGCCGGCCCGCGGGGTGCCGGGGCCCCAGGAACTCCATGCCGAGGGCGTCCATCCTGTCCGTGACGGTGCGGTCGCGAGCCGGCAGCGCCAGGCGATTGTCGTCGGTGGCTCCGTAGATCATGTTCAGATCGCCCGCGGCGAGTATGCGGTGCGTACCCGGGTCGGTGCTGCCGATGAAGGCGGACAGGTCCGAGATGATGCGGTGCGCCGAGCCGTCCGAGTAGCCCACGGGCCACTTGCTGTCGGCGCGCGGATGCGGTGTGGTCCAGCGCGCGTACATGGACACGGCGATGAAGGGCGGGGCGTCCTTCGGGATGATGCGGGCTGCCGCTGTCGTCCCGATCCCGCTGACGGCTATCTCGTCTTCAGCCGTAGCGCATATCGGGCTGACCTGCTTGAACCACTCGACCTCGACCCGGTCTGACAGCTTCACCACCATCGCCCAACGGTCGTACAGATGCGGCCACCGGTCGCCATACCAACGCGAATTCCAGAGATGCGCGTCCCAGTGTTCCACAGGCCCCGTATCAATTCTGTCAGCCACGTCGGGCGGCGGTGGTTGGCCCGCCTCCTGCAGCAGGGCCACGTCGGCGTCCATCTCCAGGAGTTGACGCCAGGGTTCGTCGCGTTTGGCGATGTTCCAGCTCACTGCAACTACGGCCACCCGTCCCTCCGCTGATCTCAGGGATCGAGGATGCGGTCCTGCTCCCGCCGCAGCGCCAGCAGAAAGCCCTCCTCCAGAGCCACATCCGCGTAGCGCACCACTTCGCCGGCGGCCACGGCTGACTTCAGCCTCGCGCCGGACGACAGGCCGAGGGGCAGGAGCCCTTCGGCCCGGGCCGCCGCCGCGGTCTCGATCACCCCGTTCACCGTGTAGCCGCCGCCGCCGTCGAGGACCTCGCCGGCGCGCAGGTCCCGCTTGGCCACGGTCACCGTGTCGGCCACCGGTCGCTCGAGAGGCGCCCCCGTGGGCCGCTGGTAGAGGGCGGCCCGGGCGATCGACAGGGGCGCCTCCACGGCCACGAGGTGATACGCCCGCCAGAGCAGGAAGTTGCGGCCGTCCCCGCCGGCGTGGCAGTGGTAGCCGGCCAGGTCCTCGCGGATGAAGGGGTGCTCGGCGCGGATGACGCAGAACACGCCGGTGCCCAGCGGGTCGGGCAGCATCGTGCGTCCGTCGGCGGCGACGCTGTTGGCCAGCTCGACGACGCCGGAGCGGCCCAGCAGGCCCCCCTCCTCGCGCAGGCTCAAACGGCGCGGGATCTCCTCCACGTTGACCGAGGGCTCGTGCATGCCGCGCACGTCGGGCGGCAGGCCGGTCATGTTGGCCAGGGCCGTCATCTCCACCTGCGCCTTGGTGCCGTCGCGGAAGGAGTTGAACATCCTCGTGTTGATCGTGCGCCGCTCCATGAGGTCGTCGTCGAAGCCGTAGCGGTCCTGCACCGAGTCGGGGGTGCCGGCCTCGTCGTCGGCGTAACGCACGGTGCCGCGGCCGGCGGCGACGATCTCGAAGCCGAGGGTGCGGGCCCACTCGACCATCTCCATGATGCAGCCGGGCTGGTCGCCGTCGACGAGGGTGTAGACCACGCCGGCGGCGTCGGCCCGCCTCCGGAGCAGGGCGCCCACGGTGACGTCGGCCTCGACGTTGACCATGACCACGTGGCGGCCGGCCTCGATCGCGGCCAGGGCGTGGCGGGCGCCGGCCTCGGGCACGCCGGTGGCCTCGACGACGACGTCGACCTCCGCGCAGCCCGCCGCCAGCAGCGGGTCCCCGGTCACCGCGCACCGGCCCGAGCGCACGGCGTCGGCCACGGCGCTCTCTGAATCCGCCGCGACCCCCCGCTCCTGCTGCCCGCAGGCGGCCAGCACCTGCCGGGCGCGCTCCGGGTCGACATCGGCGACGACGGCGGTCTCCATCCCCGGAGACTGGGCGAGCTGCACGATCAGGCCGCCGCCGAACTTGCCGGCGCCGATGACGGCCGCGCGCACCGGACGCCCGCGGCGCTCGCGCTCGGCCAGCAGGTCGCTGTAGAGGCTCACAGGGTCACGGTCCGGCCCGTCTGTCCCGCCTCCAGAGCGGCCAGGCAGAGGGCCAGGGACTTGACCGCGTCGGCGTAGGAGGAGCGGATCCTCGAGCCGTCGCCGGCGGCCACCGCCTCGACGAAGACCTCGTCGATCCCCGGACCCGGGGCGGTGCGGGTCTCGGTGGCCATCTCCTCCCCCTCGCCCTCTTCCCTGGGGCGCCGCTGCCGGACGGCCACCCGCTCCCGCCCCCAGGTGAGCAGGCACTGGTCGTAGAGGACGTCGACGATGTTGGTCTCGCTCCAGTCGAGGTTGTCGTAGGCCCAGGTCGTGGTCAGGGTGCCGAGGGCGCCGGACTCGAACTCGAGGATCACGGCGTGGACGTCGGGGCAGTCGATGTGGGGGATCTGGCGGTTGGCGTGGCGCGCCGTCACCGCGCCGACCTCGCCCACGAGGAAGCGCATCATGTCGAGGGTGTGGGTCGCCTGCTCCACCAGCTGCCCCCCGGACTGGGCCAGGGTGGTGACCCAGCTCTTGCGGTCCGGCGCGATACGGCCCGAGCCGCTCCAGTAGCGGCCGCTGGCGAGACTGACGGCGGCGCCTTCCAGGGCTTGGCGGGCGATGTCGGTGGAGCCGAGGTAGCGGAGCTGGTAGCCGACGCAGGTGATCAGGCCGGCGTCCTCGACGGCGGCCTCGATGCGCAGGGCCGGGTCGAGGTGGCGGGCCACCGGTTTCTCGACGAAGAACGGCAGCCCCCGGTCGATGACGGCCAGCTCCGGCTCGCCGTGGGCGAAGACGGGGAGGCTGAGGTAGACGGCGTCGAGATCGTCGCGCTCGAGCATGCGGCGGAAGTCGGTGAAGGCCTCGGCGCCGGTGAGTTCGGCCGCCTCCCGGGCCCGGGCCTCGTCGATGTCGCAGACCGCCGCCAGGCGAGCCCGCTCCATGCCGGCCAAGCGGTTCATGTGCCCCCGGGCGTTGCCGCCACAGCCGATGAACCCGATGTCGACGGTCTTCTCTGCCTCTGCCACGAGCGTCCCCTCCCTTTGCGGTCCGCGTCTGGCGTGAGCATAGCGGATGCCCGGAGCCGGAGAAAGGCGGACCCGGTTTTCTCTTGCCCGTCGAGCGAGGCCCTGGGTATACTTATGAACCAGTGCTTGTTTGAGCCTCATTCCATCCCCAGCCCCGGTCGATTCCCCCTTGATCCGCAGAGTGTCACCCGACGAAGGCCAGCCCGGGTCCCCGGCCGGTGCGGACCTCGCCGCCTACCTGCGCTACCTCGAAGAGACCGCCCTCTCCGACAGCATCGTCCACCGGGAGACCCTGCCGCCGCGGCCGGCGCGTCACTCCCGCGGCCTCTCCCACCTCGGCGAGGGTGTCGGCCGGGTCCTCGCCGCCGCTGGCATCGACCGGCTCTGGAGCCACCAGGAGGAGGGCATCGGCCACCTGCAGGCAGGGCGCGACGTCGTGGTGGCCACGCCCACGGCCTCGGGCAAGACCCTGGTCTACAACGCCGCCGTCCTCGCCGATCTCCTGCGCCACCCCTCGGGCTTCGCCCTCTACGTCTTCCCACTCAAGGCCCTGGAGCAGGACCAGCTCGACGAGCTGCGGGGCCTGCTGACGGCGATGGCCTGCGGCCTCACCGCCGAGATCTACGACGGCGACACCAAACGCCACGTGCGCGACCGCATCCGCCGCCAGCCGCCGAACATCCTGATCACCACGCCGGACATGCTGCACTCCGGGTTCCTGGCTTTCCACGAGGCCTGGGAGGAGGTGTGGCGCAACCTGCGCTGGGTGGTGGTCGACGAGCTGCACACCTACAACGGCATCTTCGGCTCCCACGTCCTGCACCTCTTCCGGCGCCTGAGCCGGCTGTGCGCCGCCAGCGGCTCCGAGCCGCGCTACGTCACTTGCTCGGCCACCATCGGCAACCCCCGGCCGCTGGCCGAAGGGCTCTTCGGCCGGCCCTTCACCGCCGTGACCCGCTCCGGGGCGCCGGAGGCGGCGCGCCACTTCCTGATCGCCGATCCCGTGGAGAGTCCCAACACCGCCGCCGCCCGCCTGCTGAGGTCCGCCGTCCTGCGGCGGCTGCGGTCGATCGTCTTCACCCGCGCCCGCGTGACCACGGAGCTGATCTACCGGTGGGCCACCGACCACCGTCCGGAGCTGCGCGAACGGATCAGCTCCTACCGGGCCGGATACCTGCCCGAGGAGCGCCGGCAGATCGAGTCGCGGCTGCTCTCCGGAGACCTGCTCGGCGTGGTCAGCACCTCGGCCCTGGAGCTCGGCATCGACATCGGCGGGCTGGACCTCTGCGTCCTCGTGGGCTACCCCGGGTCGATCGTCGGCACCTGGCAGCGCGCCGGACGCGTCGGCCGCCAGGGCCGCGAGTCCGTCGTCGTCCTGCTCGCCGGCCGCGACGCCCTCGACCAGTACTTCGCCCGGCACCCGGAGCAGCTCTTCGGCCGCCAGATCGAGGACGCCGTGGCCGACCCCTCCAACCGCTACGTCCTCGAGCAGCACCTGCCCTGCGCCGCCCGCGAGCGGCCCCTGACCCGCGACGAGCCGGGATACGCCGAGCTGGCCGGATACGCGCCGGCCCTGGAGCGGTTGACCGAAGGCGGGGAGCTGCTGCAGAGCGCCGACGGCGACACCTGGTTCGCCTCGCGCAAGCGGCCCCACCGGCGGGTGAGCATGCGTTCCATCGGCGAGAGCTGGTCGATCGTCGCCGGCGGGTCGGAGCGGCGTCGACATGAGGCTTCTGCCGGCAACGGGGCGGCCGGCGGGGCGGAGTCAGCGCCCGCCGGGCGAGGGCGCGCCATCGGCACGGTCTCCGGCGGCCAGCTCCACGCCGAGTGCCACGAGGGCGCCGTCTACCTGCACCGGGGCCGACAGTATCTCATCGGCGGGCGCCACCCGGCGAAGCGGCAGATCGAGGCCCGTGTCGTCGACGTCCCCTACCACACCCGGCCCAAGAGGGAGAAGGAGACGGAGATCCTCGAGGAGCTGGCCTGCCGGCCGATGCACGGCTACCAGGCCAAGCTCGGGCGCCTGCTCGTGCGCTCCCAGGTGACGGCCTTCGAGAAGGTCCGCGCCGGCGACCAGACGGTGATCTCCCGCCACCCTCTTGAGTGCCCGGTGGAGACCTTCGAGACCGTCGGCTTCTGGCTCGAGATGGACGCGCCCTTCAAGAAGCAGCTCAAGCGCCGGGGGCATCACTACATGGGATCGCTCCACGCCGCCGAGCACGCCGCCAAGTCGATCTTCCCGCTGCTGGCCCTGAGCAAGAGCACCGACGTGGGCGGCATCTGCTATCCCATGCACCCGCAGCTGCGCAAGGGGGCGATCTTCGTCTACGACCACTACCCCGGGGGGATCGGCCTGGCCGAGAAGGGCTTCGACATGCTCGACCGCCTTCTCGAGCTGACCCTCGGCCTGGTGGAGGCCTGCGACTGCGAGGAGGGCTGTCCCTCGTGCATCCACTTCCCCACCTGCGGCGCCGGCAACCACCCCCTCGACAAGGCCGGCTGCGTGCACCTGCTGGAGCTGCTCTCCGGCCGCGCCAGCCTCGACGAGGAGTCCCTGGAGGTCGACGGCCTCGAGGCCGAGCCGCCCCTCTTCGCCGACTGGGAGTCGGACGGCGGCGAGGACGGCCCCGGGGCGACGGAGCCGGAGGAGCGGCACATCGTCGTCTTCGACCTGGAGACCCAGCTCAGCGCCGCCGAGGTCGGCGGCTGGAACCGCACCTACCTGATGAGGGTGAGCTGCGGCATCCTCTGGGACAGCCGCGGCGACGAGTTCGTCACCTACTTCGAGGACGGCGTGCCCCGGCTCATCGAGCACCTGCGGTCGGCCGATCTCGTGGTCGGCTTCAACTGCATCGGCTTCGACTACTCGGTCCTGCGCGGCTACACCCGCTTCGACTTCCGCGACCTCGACACCCTCGACATGCTGCGCGAGATCCGCGGTCAGCTGAACTTCCGCGTCAGCCTCAACAGCCTCGCCCAGGCCACCCTGGAGGAGGAGAAGTCCGCCGACGGCCTGCAGGCCCTGCGCTGGTGGAAGCAGGGGCGTCTCGACCTGATCGAGGAGTACTGCCGCAACGACGTGCGCATCACCCGCGACATCTGGCGCTTCGGCCGCGACCACGGCTACCTGCTCTTCGACCGCCGCGGCGAGGGGCGGATGCGGGTGCCCGTGGACTTCCGGGAGAAGGTGACGGCGTTGGACTGAGGCGGGCCGAGCCGGCCGGGGTCAGAGCTGGGCCAGGGCGGCGATCAGCGCCGTCTGGGCGCCGAAGAGGGTGACCATGATCCCGATGGTCCAGTAGAACCGGGTGTCCATGGTCCGGCGCAGCTCGTCGAGGCGGCGATCGACCTGGGCGAACCGCGCGTCTACCTGGGCGAAGCGTGCGTCCACCTGCGCCCGAAGCTCACCCAGTTCCGTGCGCAGGCCCTGGATGTCCCCGCGGACCTCCGTGCGCAGCTCACGGAGGTCGTGCCGGTGCTGCTCGCGATGGTCCCGGACCTCCAGCCGGAGATCCTTGATGTCCTCGCTGATATGGATGGCCCAGTGCATCTCTTCGGCCGGGGGTTCCTGCGGCGGTCCACCGCTCTCGGGCTGCGCCATGGCGTGATTCCGTGAAATGTAGGGGGCGGGCTGCACGCTTCACAGTGCAAAGGGGATGCCAGACCCGCCCTCTCCGGGACCCGCGGATTCGGCCCGCATCCGTGCTGCGGGGGCCTCGTCCGTGTGAGCCTCGGCACACGGGGGCGTGTGGGGCGCCGAGGATGCGCGGCGGTCGAGCCACGACGAGGGCGAAGGGTGTCGAGCTCGCAAGTGTCGCCCCCGGTGGGGATCGTGCGGCAGCACATCTGCCGGCCGGCCGCGATCGGCAGGGTCCCCGGGAGATCGATCCCGGTTGACCAGGGGCGACGGCGGCGGCAGATTCCGCGCGCCCCATCCCTTCGCCAGGACGGGGTGTCGCCGCCGCCCGGAGATGATCGATGGCCATCGCCATGACCCCCGCCCAGCAGCGGGACTTCGAGGAGAAGGGGTTCGTCGTCCTCGATGACTTCCTCGACGAGCCGGAGGTCGACCGCCTCCTCGCCGCCGTCGACGAGGTCGCCGCCCGGGTCAGGGACTCCTCGGGACTCGGCCCCGAAGAGCCCTTCGCCGTGCGCAACGCCCTCGCCCACCATGAGGCCTTCCTCGACCTCGTCGATCACCCCAAGGCCCTGCCTCTCGTCGTCGACGCCATCGGCTGGAACATCCAGATCCGCACCTCCCACCTCGACTACCGCCCTCCCTATCCCGAGGGGATGCGCGCCGGCGCCGTCGGCCTCGGCGACGGGGAGGACCAGGAAGCCTATCGCAACGTCAACTGGCACCCCGACCTGGCCGGCAACTACCTCTTCGAGGCCCCCTCCCTCGACGGGCGGCTGCCCTTCATGGAGATCAAGATCTTCTACGCCCTCTCCGACCTCAGCGAGCCGAACCGCGGCAACCTGTGGATGATGCCGGGCAGCCACCTGCGTCCGGTGCGGGAGCTGAGGGAGGGCGGCGGGGTCGACATGGAGGGCGCCGTCGAGCTGAGAACCCCGCCCGGCACGGCGGTGCTTTGGCGCACGGCCACCTGGCACTGCGTGGGTCCCAACCTGTCGGACCGGACCCGCAAGATCATGCACGTGGGCTACCACTACCGCTGGCTGCGCCCCACCGACTACGTGGAGCAGGACCACGCCCTGATCGCGCGCTCCTCCCCGACCCGCCGCCAGCTGCTGGGGGCCCTGAGTCCCGGGTCGCACCCGCTCGGGGAGGAACCGGAGTTCCACCCCGCCTCCCAGTACTGGATCACCCGCAACTGGGACGACGTCCCCCTCAAGGCCTGGGCGGAAGCGCAGGCCGGAGCGGCGGCGGCGACGGACCCGATGTAGCGTCGTCCCAAGGCAACCGTGGCTGCCACCGACTTCTCCATCTCCGGGCTGACCGCCTTCCACGTCGCTTTCAGCGACGAGCCGTCGTACTGGGAGGACTACAGGCGCGGCGTGGCCGCCGCCGCCGGCGCCCGCTTCGAGTTTCGCGACGGCTGGCGCACCGTCTACCCGCGCCTCGTGGAGAGCGTGATCGTGCGCGTCCAGCTCGCCGACGGATCCACGGGCTGGGGGGAGGCGAACTGCCCCATCGGCCCCGAGGTGGCGGCCCTAGTGGCCGAGAGCCTGGTCCTGCCCATGGCCACCGGCCGGGAGTTCGGCCACCCGGCGGAACTCTGGGAGTTCCTCTACGACGCCCAGCGGGGGCGCGGCTACGCCGCCGGGTACTGGCTCGATGCCATGGCCGCCGTCGACATCGCCCTGTACGACGCCATCGGCCGCCGGGAGGGCGTGCCCGCCGCCGCCCTCTTGTGCCAGGAGCCCCGGGCGCAGATCCCCGTGTACCTCTCCGGCCTGCGCCGGGCCTCGCCTGACGACCGCCTGGAGCACCTGCGCGCCTGGCTCGACACCGGCCTGCGCGGGGTCAAGCTGTTCTTCGACGGGGACCTCGACGCCGGTACGGCGGAAGTGGAGTTCCTGCAGTCCGGGGCGGCTATCGAGCAGTGGATGGTGGACACCCTGTGGATGGTGGCTCCCGAGCGCGCCGCCGAGGCCCGCAAGCGCTACGGCGACCTCGGCTGCCGCTGGCTAGAGTGCCCCCTGGAGCCGGAGGATCTCGACGGCCACCGCGAGCTGCTCCGCCACCCGGGGGCGCCGATCGCCCTGGGCGAGCACTTCCGCACCCACTGGCAGACGCAGGCCTGGTTCGACCCGCCGGCCCTGGAGGTCTTCCAGCCGGACGTGGGCCGCACCGGCCTCAGCGACGGCCTGCGCCAGCGCGACCAGGCGGCCGCCGCCGGGGTGCCGACGACGCCGCACATGGGCAACGGCCTCGGCCCCTTCCAGGCCGCCACCCTGCACTTCGCCGCCGCCTGCAGCGACGCCTGCCTGCAGGAGTTCCAGGCCGGCCTGGCGGAGCGCGCCGCCCTCGTGGGCACCACCGCCTGGGAGTACGCCGACGGCGGGTTCCGGCTCCCCGACGCGCCGGGTCTCGGCGTCGAGATGGACGAGGCCGCCCTGGCCCGCTACGCCGGCGCCTGACCCCTGCCGGAGCCGCTCCCGCCGGGGGGACCGCGAATTGGTGAGGCGGCCCTGCTCCCGCTACGCCGGCCGCTGCGCAACCCTTCGCTGGCCCCGCAGCCCCGGATCGGCCATGAGGGCGGGCCTGAAGCGCAGGGGTCGCCAGCACCTCGCGCGCGTGCGCCGGCCGGGTAAGCGATCTTCGTTGCGATTCTCGCGGGGGGCAGCTACAGCCTGCGCCCGGGGCGGGTGCTGCTCGAGTCCCGGCCCCCGCGGCCCAGCCCGGAGTCCGCCACTTGGGGAGGCGTCCTCTCCGCCGCTATCTTGCCGCCCATGCCAGACCTCGACCGCGCCCTCCTCCTCGACCTCTACCGCACCCTCTGCACGATCCGCCGCTTCGAGGAGTCCTGCATCCACCTCTACCGCCAGGGCGGGATCCGCGGCTACCTGCACCCCTACCTCGGCGAGGAGGCGATCGCCGCAGGCGTCTGCGCCGCCCTCGGCCCCGACGACTACATCGTCTCCACCCACCGGGGCCACGGCCACTGCCTGGCCCGCGGCGGCCGCCTCGACCGCATGTTCGCCGAGATCACCGGCAAGGCCACGGGCTACTGCGGCGGCCTCGGCGGATCGATGCACATCGCCGACGTGGAGGCGGGGAACCTGGGGGCCAACGGCATCGTCGGCGCCGGCATCCCCATCGGGGTGGGCGCCGCCCTCGGGGCCACCATCCGCGGCGAGAGCCGCCTGTGCGTCGTGTTCTCCTCCGACGGCGCCGCCTGCCACGGGACCTTCGGCGAGGCCCTGAACCTGGCGGCGATCTGGGACCTGCCGCTGCTGCTGGTCATCGAGAACAACCAGTTCGCCGTCTCCACCACCGTCGACAAGTCGAGCCGCCTCAGCGAGCTGCACAAGCGCGGCCTCGGCTACGGCGTCGAGGGCACCCGCGTCGACGGCAACGACGTGGCCGCCGTGTACGAGCGCGCCGCCGAGGCCCGGGAACGCTGCCTCGCCGGCGACGGGCCGCTCCTGCTCGAGGCGATGACCTACCGCCACGCGGGGCACCACGTGAACGACCCCGGCGACTACATGCCCCGGGACCAGGTGGAGCACTACAAGTCCCGGGACCCCCTGATCCTCTGCCGGCGGCACCTGGCCGAAGCCGGAGCGCCGGAGAGCGAGGTGGACGCCGTCGACGCCGAGGTCGAAGCCGCCATCGAGGCGGCCCTCGAGTTCGCCCGCACCAGCCCCGAGCCGGACGTGGACGCCTTCGTCCACCAGCTGCCGCCGTGACCGCAGCCGCCCCTCCGCCCACGGAGCAGGGACGGACCCTGCTCTACCGGGACGCCGTGAACGAGGCCCTGCGCCAGGAGATGGCCCGCGACCCCTCGGTGTTCTGCATCGGCGTCGGCATCGGCGAGCGCGGCGGCTCCTACCAGATCACCAAGGGCCTGCACGCCGAGTTCGGACCGAAGCGCGTCATCGATACCCCCATCGCCGAGCCGAGCATCGTCGGCGCCGGCGTCGGCGCGGCGATCACGGGCATGCGCCCGGTGGTGGAGGTCCTCTTCGTCGACTTCACCCTGCTCACCATGGACCAGGTCGTGAACCAGGCGGCCAAGTTCCGGCTCATGTCCGGTGGCAAGGGCTCGGTGCCCCTGGTCCTGCGCACCCAGGGCGGGGTCGGCGACTCCGTCGCCGCCCAGCACTCGCAGAGCCTGGAGGCCCTGTTCTACCACATCCCCGGCCTCAAGGTGGCCATGCCGTCGACGCCGTACGACGCCAAGGGCCTGCTCACGAGCGCCATCCGCGACGACGATCCGGTGATCTTCATCGAGCACAAGCTGCTCTACATGACCGAGGGGCCGGTGCCGGAGGAGGAGTACGCCATCGACCTCGGCGTGGCCGACGTCAGGCGGGCCGGCCGGGACTGCACCCTCGTCGCCTGGTCGAACATGGTGCCCCGGTCCCTGGAGGCGGCCGAGCGGCTAGCGGCCGAGGGCATCGAGGTGGAGGTCATCGATCCCCGCAGCCTGGTCCCCCTCGACCGCCACGCGATCCTGGAGTCGGTGCGCCGCACCGAGCACGTGGTCATCGTCCAGGAGGCCGTGCGCCGCGGCGGCGTCGCCTCGGACATGGCCTCCATCATCCAGGCCGAGGCCTTCGACTACCTCGACGCCCCGGTGGAGATCGTGGCCGGGCGCAACACGCCGATCCCCTTCAGCCGCGGCCTCGAGCAGGCCTGCATCCCGCAGGTGGACGATATCCTCGCCGCCGTGCGCCGCGCCGTGTACGCATGAGGCCCGTGCTCATGCCCCAGGTGGGCGAGAACCTGACCACCGGCGTGCTCCTGGAGTGGTGCAAGGCCGAGGGCGAGGCCGTGTCGCGGGGGGACGTGGTCGCCGTGGTCGAGTCGGAGAAGGCGGCCTTCGAGATCGTGGCCGAGGAGGACGGCGTGCTGCTGCGCCAGGACGTCGCCGCCGGCGACCAGGCCCGGGTGCTGGAGCCGATCGCCTGGATCGGCGCGCCGGGGGAGGATCCGGACGACGCGGATTCCGCGGCCCGGCCGCCGCAGCGAGAGGCTGCCGCCGGGACGCCATCCGCCGCGAGTCCGTCGTCCGCCGCGCCGGGATCCGCGACCGGGACAGAAACGGCGGCGGAGTCCGCGGCGGGTCCCAGGGCGCCGGAGCGGGAAGCAGCCGGGGCTGCAGTGGACCCGCGGCCCTCGCCGGCACCGGAGGCCGCGGCGGCCCCGCCGCCTCGGGAGTCACGCACCGAGCCGGCAGCAACCCCTCGCGCTACTTCCGCACCCGCCCCGCCGCGGGCGCATGCACCCGCGGTGACCGGCCTGGACCCGGGGCCCCGGAGCCGGGCCGCGGGCCCTGCCCCCGCGGGAGCCCCCGCCTCCCCCTCGGCCCGCCGGCTGGCGCGCCAGCTCCTCGTGGACCTGTCCTCGGTGCGCGGCTCGGGCCCGGGGGGCCGCGTGGTGCGCCGCGACGTGCTCACGGCGGCGCTGAACGACAGCGGCGGCCCCGTGCCCGCGGCGGCAGCGGTGCCCGCCGTGGTCGAGCAGGGCGACCGCCCGGCGCCGCACTCGCGGCTGCGGCGGGCCGTGGCCGAGCGCATGAGCGCCAGCGCCCGCCACATCCCCCACTTCCACCTCTTCGCCGACGTCGACGTCACCGAGGCCCAGGCCCTGCGCCGGGGGCTGGGAGGGGATCCGGCCGTCTCCCTCACCGACCTGCTGGTGGCCGCCGCGGCCCGGGCCCTGCGCCGTCACGAGCGCATCAACGCCCACGTCGGCGACAGCGGCCTCGTCCTCAAGGCGGGGTGTCACGTGGGACTGGCCGTCGCCGTCGACGAGGGGGTCCTCGTGCCGGCCCTGGCCGACGCCGACCGCAAGAGCCTGGCGGAGCTCGCCGAGGCCCGGGCCGCCCTCGTGGAGTCCGCCCGCCGCGGCCTGGTGCCGCCGGAACCGGCGCCGACCTTCACGGTGACCAACCTCGGCGGCCACGGGATCACCCGGTTCCTGCCCCTGATCAACCCCCCCGAGTGCGGCATCCTCGCCGCCGGCCGCAGCGAGGAGCGGGTCGTGGCCCGGGCGGGGGCCGCAGCGGTGCGCGAGGTGATCACCCTGGTCCTGGCCTGCGACCACCGGGCCGTGGACGGCGCCTACGCCGCCGGCTTCCTGGAGGATGTCCGGCAGGGCCTGGAGCAGCCCCGCGACCTCGCTGCAGGCGGAGGTCCCGCCGCCCCGTGAGCCCCGCCGCCCCCCCCGGCGCCCCGGTCCTGTCCCTGGGCGAGGCCCTGGTGGAGTTCATGCCGGAGCCGGCGGGGCAGAGCATGCGCCGCGCCGTGAGCTGGAGGAAGTACGCCGGCGGCGGGCCGGCGACCTATGCCGCCGCGGTGGTGCGCTGCGGCCGGCCGGCGGCCCTGATCACGCGCCTCGGGGACGACGCCTTCAGCGACTTCCTGGTCGACGCCCTGGCGGAAGAAGGGGTCGACGTGTCGCGGGTCTTCCGCGTCCCCGGGCGCCAGGCCGGGATCTGCTTCCACGAGTGCATCGAGGGGCGTACCACCCTGGCCTTCCAGCGCCGCGACTCGGCGGCCACCACCCTCGGCCCGGAGGACATCGACCCCGGGGCCATCGCCGGCGCCGCCGCCCTGCACGTGCCCGGCACCACCCTGCAGATCAGCGACGGCGCCCTCGAGGCGTCCCTGGCGGCCATCGCCTCGGCCCGGGACGCCGGGGTCCCCGTCTCCTTCGACCCGAACGTGCGCGCCCTCCCCGGCGCCGCCCGAACGGCCGCTGCCTTCGAGGAGGCCGTGGCCGCTGCCGACGTGGTCACCCCCACCCTGGAGGAGGCGGCGGCGATCACGGGTCGCGAGGATCCGGTGGAGGCTGGCCGCGAGCTGCTCGCCCGGGGTCCGCGGCTGGCGGTGGTGACCCTGGCCGCCGAGGGCTGCGTGGTCCTGGCCGAGGGCGCGGAACCCGTGCGCTGCCCCGGCTATCCCGTGCCGGTGGTGGAGCCCACCGGCGCCGGCGACTGTCACGCCGCAGCGACGACGGTGGGCTTTCTCGAGGGCTGGGGGCCGGAGCGCATCGGCGCTTTCGCCAACGCCGCCGGCGCCATTGCCGTCACTGCCATGGGCCACTTCGGGCCGGCCCTGCCGACACCGGACCGCATCTCCGAGCTGATGGGCAGGGGCCCGGAGGCAGGGCGATGACTCCGCTGCGCATCGCCCTCGCCCAGACGCGCCAGACCGCGGACCGGCAGGACAACCACCGCGCCATCGTGGAGGCGATCGATCGCGCCGGGCAGCAGGACGCGCGCATCCTCTGCTTCCCCGAGGCCCAGACCTTCGGCTACCGGGTGGACATCGCCGAGCCGGCCGAGCCGACCCCCCTCGCCTGGCTCGAGGACCTCCACGCCGAGGTGGCCCACCGCTGCGCCCGCTTCGGCATGGCCTGCATCCTCGGCACCGAGGTGCCGTCGGCAGGCGGCCGGCCCTACAACTCGGCCCTGGTCATCGACGAGGACGGCGTCTTCCTGGGCGCCCACCACAAGACCATGCTCACGCCGCTGGACGCGCTCGCCTACGAACCCGGCACCGGCGCCCACACCTTCTCCCTCTTCGGGGTCACCGTGGGCGTGGTGATCTGCTTCGAGGGTCTGCGCTTCGCCGGCACCACGGCCGAGTGCGTGCGCCGCGGCGCCCAAGTCGTCTTCCACCCACAGAACAACACCACCCGCCCCAACGACTGGAAGATCCCCCTGCACCACGCCATGATCGTCACCCGCGCCGCCGAGAACACGGTCTGGTTCGCCTCGTGCAACGCCTGTCTGCCCCACCAGAACAGCCGCAGCCTCGTCGTGGCTCCCGACGGCCGCATCCACGCCCGCACGGAGCTGAAGCGCGAGGAGGTCCTGGTGGCCGACATCGACGTCAGTCAGGCGACGCGGGCCATGTTCCGCCTGGGCGAGCGGGGGGCGGCGGCGGGGGCCCTGGAGGACAGCGCGGGACTGCTGTTCGCGGACACGGTGAAGCGGGAGGAGTATGCCGAAGACGGCTGACTCTCAGATTGAAGGAGGAGATATGGGCCTCTTTGAGGGCGCTCAATTCCTGATAGTGATTCTCTGGTTCCTGCTATCGACAGCCTGGGCCGTATCGCTGTGGTGGGAGCTTCGCCGAGCTCGTCGGAGTGTGGAGGCGATTCAACGGGTTCTGGAGTGGGAAGGAGCAAAGGGCCGAATCCAGAACTGGCAGGAAGGGGGAGATTGAGTCGCGCGAGCCCCGCCGCTCAGGGCAGATGCCAGCGTACCGGCTCCAGGCGCGTCTCCTCCGGCGCCGAGGCGGGAGCAGCGGTGCATGGCGAGCTCGAAAACGCTTGCGCGGGAACCGCTTGGAGAAGCCTTGACGCTTAGGGGGGCGATGCTCACCTTCGATTCAAGGTGAGCATCGCCGCTCTTCTGCTCACACCCCTGACCTCGGAGGGAACCGCCCATGCGCGCAGATCAACAGCCAGCCACGAAGGCCGACCTTGAACAACTTGAGCGCAATCTGAGGACGGAGATCCGGTCTCTGACGACGATCGTGGAGAGAAAGTTCGCCACCCTCGACGAGCGGCTGACTCTGGCGGGTCAGGCCCTGGCCGGAGACACAGACAGCTGGCGCGAGAGGGTGGTCGAAGAGATGGCCGAACAGGAGTAGGGGTCGCCGGGCGCCGAGCCGGCGGCCTGCGGGGCTCAGCCGAAGTCCCGCTGAGCCCACCCGTTTGGGATGGACCCGCCGCTCACGGCAGGCGCCAACGCACCAGTTCCAGGCGCGTCTGCTCCGGAGACTCCCGGTACGAGTAGCAGGTCAGCAGCTCTTCATTCTCCAGCTCCACCGTGTTGCCGAACCCGCCTCCCTGGGCCAGGCCCCAGGGCGTGCGCCCCTCGATGGTGATCCGGTCCGCCGAGAAGTCCCAGGTCTCGCCGTCGTCGTGGCTGACCAGGGCCCGCAGGCCCAGAGGCTGGAAGGTGGACCGCTGGGTGTAGGTCAGTAGCACCCGCCCGTCCGCCAGCCGCAGGGCCCGCATGTAGTGCAAGCCGTAGTCCCCGAAGTCGCTCAGGCTCGACCAAGTGAGGCCGCCGTCGGCGGATCGGCACACCAAGGTCCGGTCGATGCCGTCGTCACCCGCGGGGACCGCGCGTCCGTCTTCCATGGGGAACATCGGGCTCGGGGGCCCGCAGCGGATCCAGTGGATGAGGTCGCCCCCGCGGGTCAGATAGTTGAAGTCCTCGCCGAAGAAGCCGTCGTAGTTGTCGTAGGGCCGCTCGCCGTAGTCGGGGATCGCCACCCGCCGGGTCTGGTCCCAGGTGACGCCTTCGTCCGTGGACCGCCACATCCAGGCCAAGGCCGAGTCCCCCAGGCTCACCCCGTAGAGCAGGGTCCCGTCGGGCCGCTCCACGACGTTGCGGCTGGTGTGCGTCCACTTCTCCTCCGGCTCGCCGCGGCGGGCCTCGCCCGTCAGCAGGAGCTTCGTCCGCTCCCAGGTGCGGCCGCCGTCGGTGGAGCGGTGCAGGTAGCTGTGGATGCTGCCGTCCTCGTTGCGGGCGTCCCTCTCCAGGATGTGGCTGCTGGAGAACAGAACGCCGGCGCTCGTGCAGGTCAGCCACTGCTCGCGGCCGATGACGTCATCGGCCACCTCGGGCTCCGTCCAGGTTCGGCCGCCGTCGACGGACCGCCGCAGGGGCATGGTCTCGGTCCAGGTGCCGGCCTCGGGGTCTCCCTTGTTGTCGAGGGAGACGAGGACCAGCTCGCCCCCGGGCAGGAGCGCCAAGCTCGGCTTGTACCCCTCCCCGAGGTCGAGGCGCTCGGCCTCGATCGTCCAGGTGCCCAGGCGGCGCGGGTGATCCACCCGGATCGGCAGGTCGGTGGTCGGGTTCATCTGGGGTCTCCTCGGGATCGGTGCCCTTGTTGCGGCCGTGGTGCCCTGCGTCTGAGGTTAGGGAAACCAGTTGCGCGTGGCATAGTTGCAGAACCCGACGACGAGATCGTGCTGGAAGCGTTGCCAACGGCCAGGCCGACGCGCTGCTCACCCACAACGTCAGGCACTTCGCGCCGGCGGTCCGGCGCTTCGGCCTGGGCACCCTGACGCCGGGCCGGTTGCTGGCGGAGATACCCGGATGAGCAACTCCGCATACCCCCTCAGGCTGCCCGCCTCCGTGAAGGCCGCGGCCCAGCGGCTCGCCAGCGAGGACGGGGTCTCCCTGAACCAGTGGATCGCATCGGCCGTGGCCCAGAAGATCGGCGCCGTCGAGACCGCCGCGGAGTTCCTCCGGCGGCGCTCGGGCGATGCCGTGCCCGGGGACATGCTGCCCTTCCTCGAAACCGCGCCCGACGCCGCCCCGCCGCTGGAGGACGAGCCCTGACCCCCACCCGGCCGAACATCCTCCTCATCCTGATCGACGACCTGGGGTGGACCGACCTGGCCTGCTGCGGCAGCGAGTTCTACGAGACGCCCAACCTCGACCGGCTGTGCGGCGAGGGGATGCGCTTCTCCGACGCCTACGCCGCCGCGCCGGTCTGCTCGCCGACGCGGGCGAGCCTGCTCACCGGCAAGTACCCGGCCACCGTGGGCGTCACCGACTGGATCGACTGGCAGGGGCTGGTGCACCCGGCCCGGGGCGCCGTCGTCGACGTCCCCTACCTGAAGGACCTGCCCGCCTCCGAGCACTCCCTGGCCGCCGCCTTGTCCGACGCCGGGTACTCCACCTGGCACGTGGGCAAGTGGCACCTCGGAGGGCCGGGGCACCTGCCGGAGGATCACGGCTTCGAGGTCAACGTCGGCGGCGGCCACAGGGGCTCGCCCGGCGCCGGCGGCTACTTCAGCCCGTGGACGATCGAACCGCTCGCCGATGTCGACGTGCCCGAGGGCACCTACCTGACCGACTACCTCACCGACCGCGCCGTCGACCTGATCCGCCACGCCGGCGATCGGCCCTTCTTCCTCAACTTGTGGTACTACAGCGTACACACGCCGATCCAGGCCAAGGCCGGGACGGTGGCGCGCTACGAGGACAAGGCGAAGGGCCTCGGTCTCGACCGCTTCGAGAGCTTCGCCGAGGGCGAGCCCTTCCCCTGCGAGCACAAGCGGAACCAGCGCGTACGCCGCCGGCTGCTGCACTCCGACGCGGTGTACGCCGCCATGATCGACGCCCTCGACGAGAACATCGGCCGCGTGCTCGACGCCCTCGACGAGACGGGCAAGGCCGGAGACACGCTGGTCATCTTCACCTCCGACAACGGCGGGCTGGCCACGTCGGAGGGCTCGCCGACCTGCAACGCCCCCCTGGCCGAGGGCAAGGGCTGGATGTACGAGGGCGGCACCCGCGAGCCCCTGATCGTGCGCTGGCCGGGGCGGCTCGCCGCCGGCAGCCGCTGCCGGGTGCCGGTGACCTCCCCCGACTTCTACCCGACGGTGCTCGACGCCGCCGGCCTGCCGCCGATCCCGGAGCAGCACGTGGACGGCGTCAGCTTCCTGCCGCTCCTCGAAGGCGCCGGCGCCCTCGAACGGGAGGCGATCTTCTGGCACTACCCCCACTACGGCAACCAGGGAGGCACCCCGGGCTCCTCGGTGCGCCGCGGGGACTGGAAGCTGATCGAGTTCTTCGAGGACGGACGGCGGGAGCTCTACAACCTGGCGGACGACTTGTCCGAGGACCACGACCTGGCCGCGGAGAACCCCGACGTGGCGCGCGACCTGCACGAGGAACTGGCGGCCTGGCGGGAGACCGTGGCCGCGAAGATCCCGGCCCCCAATCCCGGGCGGACGGGCAAGTCGAGGAAGGGATGACCATGGGCAAGGAGACGGGAGGAGGGACGCTGCGAGCCGGCGTCATCGGCTGCGGCGGCCGCGGCCATGCCCACGCCGAGGGCTACGCGGAGGACGAGCGCGTCACGATCGCCGCCTGCGCCGACCCCTCCGAGGAGGCCCGGACCGCCCTCGCCGAACGCTTCGGGGTGGAGCGGACCTGGGCCGACTACGAGGAGATGCTGGACCGGGAGCGCCTCGACCTCGTCAGCGTCTGCACCTGGCCCCACCTGCACCGGCCGATGATCGAGGCGGCCGCCGGCGGCGGCGCCCGGGCGATCCACGCCGAGAAGCCGATGGCCCCCACCTGGGGGGACGCCCGGGCCCTGCACGCGGCCTGCGAGGAGCGCGGGGTGCTGCTCACCTTCTGCCACCAGCGCCGCTTCGGCGACGGCTTCGCCACGGCGCGGGACCTGCTCCGCGACGGCGCCATCGGCCCCCTGCGCCGCTTCGAGGGCGTCTGCGCCAACCTCTTCGACTGGGGCACCCACTGGTTCGACATGATGTTCTTCTACAACGACGAGACCCCGGCGCGCTGGGTCATGGGCCAGATCGACGTCTCCGAGCACCGGGAGATCTTCGGCGTGCGGCTGGACACGAGCGGCCTGTCGTGGGTCCGCTTCGAGAACGAGGTCGAGGGCCTGCTGACCACCGGCGACGCGGGCCACGCCGGACCGGCCAACCGCCTGATCGGCGAGGAGGGGGTGATCGAGGTGCAGGGCGGCGGCGGCGGCCTGCGGATGCAGCGAGGCGGCGGCTGGGAGGAGGTGGAGCACACCTCGGGGGTGCCGGCACCCCGACACACGATCGCCAGCGTCCGCGATCTGGTGGACTGCCTCCACAGCGGCGAGGAGCCGGAGCTGTCCAGCCGCAAGGCCCTGCAGGCGACGGAGCTGATCTTCGCCACCTACGAGTCGTCGCGCCGCCGCGGGCGCGTCGACCTGCCCCTGGAGGTGGAAGATTCCCCCCTGCTGAACATGCTCGAGGAGGGGGTGATCGGCGGCGGTTGAGGCCCCGGCCGCCGGCTACTCCCGGCGCCGCAGCTCGATGTCGCCGGAGAAGGTGGCCGCCTCGATGCGGGCGCCGCCGCCGCCGAGGGTGGCCCCCTCGATGTGGGCGCCGATGCGGGCGCCGAGGGTCAGGTCCCAGGCGCCGGGCTCCCGCTCTCCGCCGCCGAAGTCGCTGTCGATCTCCCCGGAGAACACCTCCAGCTCGACCTGGGCCCTGACCTCCGCGGGCAGCCGCAGGCCGATGTCGCCGCTCTTCGTCTCCAGCTTCAGGCGGCCGGCGGCGGCCAGGTCGCCTTCGAAGCCCAAGTCGCCGGTCAGGGACTCGGCGCTCCCCTTGCGCAGCGTGTCGACGCGGGCGTCGATGTCGCCGCTCACCGTGTCGATCTCGAACTCCCCGGCATCGAGACGGATCCAGATGGCGCCGCTCACCGACTTGGCCTCCACGCGCCCATCCGGGGAGCGCACCTCCAGGTCGCCGCTGACCGACGCCAGGTCGATCGCCTTCGAGCCGACATCGACGGCCACGTCGCCGCTGACCACGTCCACCTCCAGGTCGCCGGTGAGCCCGGAGGCGGAGACATCGGCGCTCACGCACTCCACCTCCACCTCGCTGGCACGCGGGACCTGGACCACCAGGCGCGCCCTTCCGTGGTCCCTGAATCCCTCGAATCGGGAGTCGTGGATCACCTCCACCTCGATCGTCCCCCCGCGGCGCTCGAAGCGCAGCTCCTTCACGCCCCTGCCCAGGTGGCCGGTGACGGCGACCTCGTTCTGGTCCCAGGCCTGCACCTCGACGCGGCCCGAGATGTTGCTCACCTCGACCTTGCCGCGGGGATCGGCGTCCAATCGCTTCTCCACCGACTCCGCCGCGGCCCCCGCCGCGGTCAGCGCCCCCAGGAGAAGGACCCGAAGGCCGGGGCCCGGGCGGGGGCCGCGGAAGGCCGCCCGGGCGCCGCCGAGAGTGCTCTGCATGTTCATCTCCTCTCCCCGGTATCGACTCCGGAGGCCGGCTGGCCGGACCGTCCCGCCTCGCCTCCCCCAAGGAGGCTAATACGGATGGGATCCGCCGCAAAAGGGTCCCGCCCGCGCCTCTGCCGGTCAGCCATTTCCTATACTTGCGCGCCCCTGCTACCCACCCCCCGACGAAAGGAACCCTCCGTGAAAAGCCCCCGAGCGGTCGTGCGCAACTGGCGCGACAGCGAATGCTACCTCGGCCATGACAACGCCATCGTCTGGCCGATCCTGAACCCCGCCGGCGACGGCTCGCCTTTCCGGTGCCTGACCCACCTGAGCGGCCTCGCCGGCCACTCCCTGCAGGGGGGCAAGAGCACCAACTACCACGCCCACGCCGACTCCGAGCAGTACTACTACATCCTCTCCGGCCAGGCGGAGGTGCTCATCGGCACGGAGCGCCACGCCGTCAGCGAGGGATCGGTGGCCTACTTCCCTCCCGGGGTCTCGCACCAGCTCCTCGGCGAGACCAACCCCGACTGGATGCAGTACCTGATCATCACCTGCCCGGTGCCGGAGGGCCGGCGCGGCAGCGAGCCCCGGGTGCTGAACTGGCGCGACGCCCAGCCGAACATGGGCGTCCACGGCAACGCCGTGACCTGGCAGCTCCTGGAGCGGCTGGAGGCGGAGGAGCCGGTCACCGACCAGCCCTGCCTGCTCGCCTTCTGGTACCTGGCTCGGCAGGCCGTGGGCCGGGGCAAGGCCTCCGACTTCCACGTCCACAACGACAAGGAGCAGGTCTACTACGTGCTGGAGGGAGAGGGCACGGTGGTCACCGGCTTCGACGCCCACCCGGTGAGGGAGGGCGACACTGTTTACCTGCCCATCGGCGTGCCCCACGCCATCCTCAACGACCGCCACGACGGCTGGCTCTCGTACCTCGTGATCAGCTGATGGCCTGGGACGTGCTGATCCGGGGGGGCCGCGTCGTCGACGGCAGCGGCAACCCCTGGTTCCGCGGCGACGTGGCCCTCGCCGGCGACCGCGTCGCCGCGGTGACCGCGCCGGGGGCCGTCCCGCCGGAGAACGCCGGCGAGGTCGTCGACGCCGGGGACGCCGTGGTCTGCCCGGGCTTCATCGACATCCAGTCCCACTCGATCTATCCGCTGATGGCGGACGGCCGCTGCCTCTCCAAGATCACCCAGGGCGTGACCACCGAGATCATGGGCGAGGCCACCACCCCGGCGCCGGTGACCGGCCGCAACGAGGGCGGCATCGGCACCGCCGTTTACGGCGGCCTGCTGGCCGACTGGGTGGAGCCGGCGAAGAAGTGGACGCGCTTCCGCCACTGGCTGGAGGCGGTGGAGGCCGCCGGCACCTCGCCCAACGTCGGCTCCTACCTCGGCGGCGGCACCCTGCGCAGTTGCGCCAAGGGGATGGACATGACCGCCGCCACGCCGGAGGAGCGGCGGCTCATGGCGCGGGTGGCGGCGGAGGCGATGGAGGACGGCGCCTTCGGCCTCTCGTACGCGCTGATCTACCCGCCCGACTGCTACGCCGACACCGGCGAGATCGTCGAGGTCTGCGAGGTCGTGGCCCGCTGCAACGGCAGCTACATCACCCACCTGCGGTCGGAAGGGGCGGAGATCTTCAGCGCCCTCGACGAGGCCTTCGAGATCGGCGTCCGCGCCGGTGTGCCGGTGGAGATCTACCACCTGAAGGCGGCGGGCCGGAACCACTGGGACAAGATGCCCGAGGTCATCGGCCGCATCGACCGGGCCCGCGCCGGCGGGCTGGACGTGGCCGCCGACATGTACCCCTACGACGCCTCGGGCACCGGCCTGACCGCGGTGCTGCCGCCGTGGACGGCGGAGGGGGGGAAGCTCTTCGAGCGTCTGGAGGACCCGGCCGAGCGCGAGAGGATCCGGCGCGCCGTCATCGACCCCGACGGCGGCTGGGAGCCGATGGTCACCGAGCACGGCCCCGAGGGGGTGATGCCGATCGGCTTCCGCAAGCCGGAGAACCAGGCGTACGTGGGCCGGCGCCTCTCCGAGATCGCCGCCGAGCGCGGCGAGGACTGGTTCGACACCGTCTGCCACCTGCTGCTGTCGGAACGCCAGCGCATCGGCACGATCTACTACTCCATGACCGAGGACAACCTGCGCCTGCAGCTCGTCCAGCCGTGGGTCAAGATCTCCACCGACGCCGGCGGCGTCGACCCGGCCTGGGCGCGTGACCTGGGGCCGGTGCACCCCCGCGGCTACGGCACCTATCCGCGCGTCCTCGGCCGCTTCGTCCGCGACCTGGGGGTCCTGCCCCTGGAGGACGCGGTCCGCAAGATGACCTCGGCCGTGGCCGACCGTCTGGGCCTGCGCCAGCGGGGCCTGCTGCGCGAGGGCCTGCTCGCCGACGTGGTGATCTTCGACCCCGAGACGGTCTCGGACCGCGCCACCTTCGAGGAGCCCCACCAGTTGTCGACGGGGGTGCGCGATGTGTGGGTGAACGGCGGGCGGGTGCTTCGGGACGGGGAGCACACCGGGGCCACGCCGGGCCGCTTCGTGCGGCCCTGGAGCTGAGCCGCGGGAGTCCCGCCATGGGGAAGGCAGGCATCGCCCTTCACCGGGCGGCGGGTGCTGCGAGACCGGGAGCCACCGGCGCTACGAGGGGTTCCGCCATGAGGAAGGCAGGCCTCGCCCTTCGCCGGGCGGCGGGTGCTGCGCGACGGGGAGCACACCGGGGCCACCCCCGGCCGCTTCGTGCGGCCCTGGAGCTGAGCCGCCAGGAGTCCCGCCATGCGCAAGGCAGGCATCGCCCTTCACCGGGCGGCGGGTGCTGCGAGACCGGGAGCCACCGGCGCTACGAGGGGTTCCGCCATGAGGAAGGCAGGCATTGCGCTTAACCGGGCGGCGGGTGCTGCGAGACCGGGAGCCACTGGCGCCACGAGGGGTTCCGCCATGGGGAAGGCAGGCATCGCCCTTCGCCGGGCGGCGGGTGCTGCGAGACGGGGAGCCACCGGCGCTACGAGGGATTCCGCCATGAGGAAGGCTGGCATTGCGCTTCGCCGGGCGGCGGGTGCTGCGAGACGGGGAGCCACCGGCGTTACGGGAAGTCCCGCCATGAGGAAGGCTGGCATCGAGCGCCGGGCGGCGGCCCTGCTCTGGCTCTGGGCGGGAGGCGCCGGCGCCGGCGAGGCCTTCGTCACCGTCGATCTGACCGACCTCTACCACGGCCGCTTCATCGGCGCCGACATGGGCGACGGCTACCGGATCGCCGAGGGGCAGCTGCCCGCGGCGGGCTCCCGCGTCGAGATCGGGGGCATCCCCTTCCACATCGGCACGCGGGAGGGCGGCGACCACCTGGACGTGGGCCTGGCCCGCTGGCCCGATGTGGAGGAGGACCCGGTGGGGTTCTACTCCCACTACCAACCCGACGGGTACGGCGATCCCGAGTGCCCGGTGGTGCGCATCCCGCGGCAGAACTACTCGGGGCTCTACCTGCTCTGCCTGGCCGACACCGATCCCGCGAAGACCCCGGTGGTCTCCTTCCGGCTGGGGCTGCACGACGGCCACGGGATCCTCTACGACAGCGGCGTCACCGTGCCCCGGTGGGACGAGCCGGACAACGAGCGGGTCCTGGCCCACCGGCCGCTGCGCCTCACCGGGGAGGGTGGAGAGAAGGACGGGCGGCTGTTCGTGGTGAAGGCGCCCCTGCGTTCGGGGGACATCCAGGACATCGCCGAGCCGGGGGACCACCTGGACTTGGAGCTGACCAAGGAACTGCACGTGGCGGTGCGCAATCCCGACCCGGCGCGGTTCCGCGTGCGCCCCCTGGGCCGCCGCAGCGCCGTGCGCGTGGTCGCCCTCACCCTGGCGGTGGCGCCGATGCAGATGCGGGTCTCTTCGGCGGAGGTGGGGAACGTCTTCGTGGCGCAGCCGCCGGTCTTCTCCGCGGCCCTGCGGAACATCACCTCTCAGCCGCGGCGGGCCCGGGTGGAGGCGGTGGCCACCGACTACTATGGCCGCGAGACCCGCACGCGGGGGAGCCTGCTGCTGCCGCCACTGGCCGCCGACACCCTGCGCCTGGAGCTGCCCCGGGAGACGCTCGGCTGGTTCGAGGTCGTCTTCCGCCTCCTCGACGGCGAGGAGGTCTCCGTCGAGCGCCGCACCACCTTCGCCCTGCTGCCCGAGGACCGCCGGCGGGCGACCGTCCGGGACTCGCCCTTCGGTATCTGGTGCTTCGGCAAGGGCCACCGCGGCACCACCGTCGACCAGGCCGGGCCGCTGATGTACAAGGCGGGGATCCGGCGCACCTTCGGCTTCGGCTACGAGGCGCTGCGGGAGCACGGCCTGACGAAGGGCCAGCACTCCAGCATCGTGGGCACCCACAAGGTCGGCGAGACGGACACCGAGGCCCTGCGCCGCACCTTCGAGGCGTGGCCGGAGACGCGCCAGGCCCTGGTCTTCCACGAGAGCAACATCGGGCTGCTGAAGACGCGTCCGGGGTTCCTGACGGGGGACGGACCGGCGCCGCTGGACTCGGCGGAGACGGCGGAGCTGGAGCGGCGCTGGGAGCACGCGGTGGCGGCCAGCGAGGCGGTGCGGCGCATCGACCCGGAGATGGAGCTGGTCTTCGGCAACATGGTGCAGCCCTCCATCGAGCAGTTCCTGGCGCGCGGGTATCCGCGTGAGCTCATCGACCGCCTGGGAGAGGAGTCCCCCGGCTTCATGCGCATGCCCGAGCGCCAGCCCGAGGTGGCCGGCTTCGGCAGCCTCTGGTGGATGAAGGAGATGGCCCGCCACTACGGGTACGGCGACGTGGGGCTGGCCGTCTCCTTCGAGTGGATGTACCACTCCACCAACCCCGGCAACCTCCACCCGCGCACCGCCGCCGCCTACAACGTCCGCGACTGCCTGCTGGCCCTGGCCTACGGCGTGCCCCACGTCAACCCGGCCCTCGCCTACGACGTGGGCAACGCCTACTACTTCTCCAACTGGGGCGCCTCCGGCCTCGCCCACCGCCCGCCCGAGCTGAACCCCAAGCCCGGGTACGTGACCTACGCCACGCTGACGGCTCAGCTCGACCGGGCCCGGTTCTCGCGCAAACTGGACACGGGCTCCACCAGCCTCTTCGCCCTCGAGTTCACCCGCCCCGAGGGCGGCCCGGTCTACGCCCTGTGGACGATCCGCGGCGAGAGGGAGGTCCGCCTGTCCGTGCGCGGCTCGGGGCCCGCCCGGGTGACGAACGGCAGCACTCCTGCGGCGGCGCCCGCGGACGGCGAGGTGACCGTCGACGACGACGATCCACCGCGTAACGTCAGCGGCCCCGCGGCGGCCCTGGTGACGGACGGCATGGGCAACAGCTTTCCGGCGGATGTCGCGGACGGCGAGGGGGTCGTCCTCGTGGATGATTCACCGCGCTACCTCAGCGGCGTCGAGGTGATCGCGGTGAAGGCCGGGGCCTCGCGCTACACCGCGGCGCCCGGACCCCGGGCCGTCCTGCTTCACGACTTGAACGACCCCGGCGCCTGGCGGGTGAGCGCCCGCCGGGATACGGCCTTCGAGAACTACACCTGGGACGTGCTCCGCCGTCCGGGGCGTCTGTCCTGGAGTTCCGTGCAGGACCCCGAGCGCGGCGCCGTGACCCGCGTGGCCCTGGACGGACCCCAAGGCGGCCCGGACGTGACCGCCTGGTACAACTACTCCGAGCTGGACGAGCCCGTCCCGCTGCCGGGAGAGCCGCGCCAGATCGGCCTGTGGGTCCACGGCAACTCCAGCTGGAGCCGCATCGTCTTCGTCCTGGAGGACGCCGAGGGCGAGGAGTGGACCCACCTGGGGGCCGCCCTCCACGGCCGCGCCGACTGGAACACCAACGACACGGAGAGCACCTCCTTCGTCAACTTCGACGGCTGGCGCTACATGGGGATCGACCTGCCGGGGGAGCATCCCGTCGACCGCTACCAGTGGCCGCGCAAGTGCAACTGGCGCGCCACCGGCGGCGACGGCCTGGTGGACCACCCGCTGCGGCTGAAGGGGTTCTACGTGCAGCTGCGGGAGAAGCTGGTCTACATCGACGAGATGGTGCCGGCCACGAGCCGGCACCTGCTGCTCGACGACCTGATGTGCTCCTACTGATCTGCGAGCCGGGTCCGCCCGACGGGGGCAACAGCGCCCCTGCGCGGCCGATCCGCCCGGCGCCTCGCAAGCGTCGGGGGCGTCGCTACTTCCCGTGGAAGCGGGAGTCGGTGAAGTTGAAGACCGCGGCTCCCGGCGCCTCGACCTCCAGGATCTCGGTGCCGGTCCAGCCGCTGTACTGCTTGCCCGGCAGGATTCCCAGCAGGGCGACCACCACCGACCGGGCCGGCATGTCCGCCTCGCCGCTGGCCCAGACCTCGCCCCCCTCGCCCGGAGTCCGCAGCCGCGCCTTGACGCCCCGGGCGTCCTGCTGACCGAGGTTCATCATCAGCAGGCGCACCGTCGGCGGATCCCGCATGGTGCCCCAGTCGCCGCCGTCGTGGCCGGAGTGGAAGTACGGGAGGGCGAACTCCGACGAGCAGAACACCGCCGGCCCCTCGTAGCGCCGGGTGAACGCCTTCCCCAGCTCCAGCAGCTCGGGCGTAAGCCCGCTGCCGTCGGTGGGCGTCTCCAGGAAGCGGCCGCAGATCCCGTCGAGCTGCTCGTCGGTGAGCGGACAGTTGTTCTCCTTCAGCTTCCACCTGCCGAAGAACCCCACGCCGGGCGACTCGGGGGCGACGAAGCGGATCAGGCGGACCTGTTGGTCCAGCTCCTCCGCCGTCTGGGTCCAGCGCCAGTCGCCCTTGTCCGCGGCCTCCTTGCCCAACCCCAGGGCCACCACGGATCTGTCGAGGAGGCCGACGAGACGCGCGGCCTGAAGCTGAAAGGGGATCATCCACGCGTCGTTGAGGTCGAAGTAGGTCTCCAGCAGGACGAGGTCGACCGTCTGCCGGTAGACCGCCGCCAGTTCCGGCGCCACCGGGCCCCGCATCTGCCAGACCGTGATCCCCAGCTCCGGCCTCTTCTCGTGCACGGCCGTGAGGATGGCGGCCGTGTGCCGGTCGATGCCGCCGTCGTAGTCCCAGCCGAACTCGTCGATGTTGATCACGGGGTTGGGATTGTCCCCGAAGTCCATGTTCGCCAGGACGTCGGAGGCTTCGTCGACGGGCTTGCCAAGGAAGTTGTAGTGGACCACGCCCTCCGAGACGATCCCGCCCCTGGCCTCCCAGTGCCTCCAGTCGCCGCCCCGGGTGAAGGTCTGCGAGGCGAGTTCCGGGTAGGCCCCGTAGAAGGCGATCACCTTCTCCAGGCCCATGACCTTCCCGGGGCTGGGGCTGGTGCCGGTCGAGGCGCTCTCGGCGGACACGGTCTCAGCTCCCTGCAGCGTCAGGATCGACAGACAGATGCACCGCCACAGGGATGGCGGGCGCCGGCTCTTCTTCATGGGGCGCCTCCCAAAAGGGATGGGGGACCGAGCGAGGTCCGAGACAAGCGGCCTGCCCACCTCGGGAGGGGCGGGCACCGCATGGGCTGATGGGGAACCGGTGCGAGGTCCGAGACAAGAGGCCGTGCGAACCTCGGGCCGAGATACCGCTTGGGCCGGGGCACCGGAACGAGAGCCGCGGCAAAGCGGTCGTGCCGACCCCGGGATGGCAGATACCGTACTGGGCTGATGCGGAGGGACGGAACGCGGGGTTCGGGAAACTGTCGTACCGCGCCCGGGGATGGGGTGGGTACCGTATGGGCTGATCGTGGGAGGTGCGGCGAGAGAGCTGTGCCGGCCAAAGCGGTGAGTCGACCGCCATGGCGTCGGGCGAAGCGCCGGAGCCCGGGCGGGCGCCGGCGGCCGGACGGCCTTACCGCTCCTCGCGGTAGACGACGTGCTTGCGCACCGTGGGATCGTACTTCTTGATCTCCAGGCGGCCCTGCTGGTTGCGGCGGTTCTTGGAGGTGTAGTAGCGGTGGTCGCTCTCGGTGCTCTTCAAGGCGATCTGATTGCGGGGGCCGCTCTTGGCCATGGCATTGCTTCCGGTGGGAGGTTTGCTGTCCTGAGCCGACAGAAGATACACGGATGGCCCGAATCCCGCTATATCCTCGGCGGCGGCGGCCCGTGAGCGGCCTGGCGCGCGGCGGCGCCCTGCACGCCCTGGCGGCGGTGCTCCTGTGGTCGACGGTGGCCTCCGCCTTCAAGCTCTCCCTGCGCGAGCTGTCGCCGCCGCAGCTCGTCTTCGCCAGCAGCCTCGTGTCGGCCGCCTTCCTCGGGACCGTCCTCGCCCTGCAGGGCCGCCTGCCGGAGCTGCTCACCCTGCCCCGCCGCCAGTGGCTGCGTTCCGCCGGCCTCGGGCTGCTCAACCCCTGCCTCTACTACCTGGTCCTGCTGGAAGCCTACCACCGGCTGCCGGCGCAGCAGGCCCAGGCCCTCAACTACACCTGGGCCCTGGTCCTCGCCTACCTGTCGGCCCTGCTGCTGCGCCAGCGGCTGCTGCGCACCGACGTGCTCGCCGGCTTCATCTGCTACGGCGGCGCCCTCGTCGTCGCCACCCGCGGTCACCTCCTCGAGCTGCGCTTCGACGACGGCCTCGGCGTCGCCCTCGCCTTGGGCAGCACCCTGATCTGGGGCCTCTACTGGGTCGGGATCACCCGCGATCCGGTGGATGCGGCGACGCGGCTGTTCCTCAACTTCCTCCTCGGACTGCCCTGGGCGGCCCTGGTCTGCGGCCTGCGCGCCGACTTCGCCTTCGGCTGGAAGGGCTGGGCCGGCGCCGCCTACGTGGGCTTCTTCGAGATGGGCCTCACCTTCCTCCTCTGGCTCGCCGCCCTGCGCCGCGCCGGCAACGCCTCCCGCGTGGCCAACCTGATTTTCCTCTCCCCCTTCCTCTCCCTGGTCTTCCTGCACCACCTCGTGGGGGAGAGGATCGAGACGGCCACGCTGGTGGGTCTCGCCGTCATCGTCGCGGGTCTGCTGATCCAGCGGCGGGGGGCGGCGCGGGGGCGGTGAGGCCCGCCGGCGGGGGCGGCAAGGGCGGACGCTTCGCGGATGCTGGCTGAGGGCCCTTGCCTTTTTGGCAGTGACACGTAGGTTATTCGCCTGAACCTCGTGCTCTGATGCCTTGTGCATCTCTTCCGATTCCGAGCCGCCTTCTGGCCGGAAATCCTACGGGTTCACCATCTGACGCAGGCGCTTGGCGCCTGAATCAGTTGGTTCACACAGGATGCAGTTTCGCCAAGTAGAGAAAGAGGAATGGGCAAAGCTGAAGAGGGCCGCTCCGGCCTTGTTGATTTTCCAAACGATCCAAGAGAGTTAGAGACACGCCAGATCCAGGAGTGCCTGCGCGATGCGGGCTTCTCCTCGGAGGACCAGGACTGGCTGCTGCGCGTCCTTGCACGCCCGGACTGCTTTGGGAGTACTGCACGCGACGCCGCATTCAAAGAGGGCTTCGTGGATACCTTCGAGGGCGTCCTGCGGCAGATTCTGGATGGGACGAAGCCAGAGGACCGTCAGACCCGCCTGGCCATCCTGTTCGGCTTCATGCTCAACTGTGGTCCGGTCTACTACAGGGAGGAGCTTCGCCCCTCTGTCGAAGGATCCTGGGCAACCGAATTCCGGAGGCAGGCAGGGTTCTGTGCGCGAAGTCTGGACTGGCATACCCTCGACGCAATGAAGGACTCCTCGTCCTTCCTGTTCGCCAAGCTGATTCCACATCTCTTCCCTGATGGTCTGCCGTTGACAGAGGTCGTCAACCTCGATGCCCTCGATCCCGTCAAGCGAACGGAGTGGTCCAGCAGTGACTTCAGGGACCCTGGAGCTCTCGAATTCTGGCTGATCTGGCGCTTTCGCAATGATGAGGAGCATCGCGGCACGGTCAACCTGCGCACACTGCTGCCGGCCTTTGTCGATCTTCCGCCAGAGGTCCTGGGGGAAAAGCTGCTAGGTCTCCTGAACGCCATCGACTATGCGCTGAACATTGCGAATGCCAGGAGTACCGCTGGACTGGATCCCATGAATCGAGGATGGCGACTGGTTGCCCGCGAGTTGACTCCCTTCCTGGAGCTCTTGCATGAGAAACAGCCCCACTCGCACCGGGAACCGTCGATCCTGCTCAAGGCATGGTGGGCGCTGGCCGTAAAGGTTCACGGCCGTAGCATGGGGGGGCTGGAAGAGGAGCTTTCCCCCGAACGGAGAGACCAACTCGTTGAGAGTGCAGCCAAGCAATTCGGCCTTCTGCGCAAGGTATTGCGGGAATCGCCCGAACATTTCGCGGGCCAGGATTGCACCGGCCAGGTCTCCGACTTCTACCACGAGGCATTCCGCGTGCTGCGCATCTTCGCCCCCCCGTGGAAGCGGCTGAAGCCCCTGCTGCTGGTCTTCACCGGAATGAAGATCCCCGCAGTTGCCCCAGACCTGCGCCCTTGGTCCGAATCGGGCAGAGAGCCCCCGCCGCATTCATATAGTCGGATACCTCTGTGGATCGCAATCAGCATGTATCCCCAGTATCTCCAAGATGAACTCAAGAGGGACCCCTACCTGCACGGCCTGCGCGAAGAGTTCGCCGCATTCTGTCTCGGGCGTCTCAAGACAGACGCCGAGGCCAAGTTCGTCGAGCCTCGACCCTACTGGCGTCAGTCCTACGTACGGGCCTTGGCGGCCTTGCGCGTCAACCCCGGAGGCCGGGCGCACCGGACCGTATTCTGGCTGCTCAACAACGATCCGGACGAGACGGTCCGCGCCTATGCCAAGAAGGCGCACAAGAGAATCCGGCACCTGGACCGCAAGAAACCCAACCTGGATGACGGTGCCTCGCCTCGCCGCCCCCTCTTTGAGGCATTCTGGTGGCTCCGTCAGGCCCACCTCCTAACCCTCGGGATAGAGATTGATGCCGCAGGCGCCATGCGGACGCGCCGCAAGGAACTGCAGCGTACCCGGGAGAAGGATGACCGCCCCCGCTGGGAAGGGTAGACCGGGCAGAGCCCATCGCATCACAGGCCAGGAACTCTTGCCTTACTCAGGTGTCACCCATAGCGGAATCAACTCGTCGGTCCTCAATTGGGAAGAATGGTGTCCCCATGAGCCGACAAATCCCAATAGGAAAGGAGGTGATAAGGATGGCCAACTCTGGTAGCGAACGCAGTCAAGCTGATCTTGACAATCGCGCCAATCAGCTGAATTCCAATAACGATGCTTATTGGCAGTCGCGAGAGCACGAGCAGAGACCCGATGATTGGGAATCTCGCGAGACTCAGGACTCGGCAGAGTCCGACAGTGGTTGATCGATGATCTCTTGAGTTGATCAGCCCGCACTCTCGATGCGCCCACACTTAGCGCCTTGATAGCCGCACTCCTGATCTCTCTGAGATCGTGTAGGGCGCGTCCTTTCAGACCACTGGGCGACGGCAATCTCGTCCCCACACAGGTCCTCTGCGAAAGGAGACCGCAATGCACCGCCACGTAATTCTGAACGCGCCAACAGTCAACTTTCACCTGCTGGCATCCTGCAACATGAGTTGCGGGTTTTGTTTCGCCACATTTCAGGACATCCCCGGCCTATCCTGGTCGAACCGGGAGGATGACGCGTTTGCCATTGTGGACGCGTTGTGCATGGCCGGCTTCCGCAAGATCAACTTCGCCGGTGGCGAGCCAACTCTTCTGCCTTGGCTGCACGAGCTGATCCAGCGGACCCACTCACACGGCGTTACTACCTCCATCGTGACCAACGGCTCTCGAATCTCCGGGGACTGGCTCGACAGCCTGGACGGCAGTCTCGACATCGCTGCGCTGAGCATCGATAGCGTGGCTGTAGAGACGCAGCGCAAGATCGGCCGGGTCGAGAAAGGCAGAGGCAAGGAGCCCTTGAGCGAGGCTCACTACCTGGCTCTGGGTGAGATGATCCGGGCGCACGGCATCCGCCTGAAGGTGAACACGGTTGTCAACAGGTACAACTGTGCCGAGGACCTTCGCCCGTTCATCCTGGCGATTCGGCCGGAGCGTTGGAAGATGTTCCAGGCCCTTCCGGTAGAGGGTCAGAACGACGGCCGCATCGCCGAAATGACGGTGACCGACGACGAGTTCCGATGGTACGTAGAGCGCAATCGCACCGTCGAAGACTGCGGAATCGCGGTCGTGCCGGAGAGCAACGAACTGATGACGGGCAGCTACGTCATGGTCGATCCGCGCGGCCGCTTCTTCGACAACACCCAGGGGCGGCATACCTACAGCAGGCCGCTCCTGGAAGTAGGCGTCGCCCAGGCACTGAACGATGTGGTGGTACATGTCGGCGGGTTTCAGGAGAGGGGCGGGCTCTACTAGTGACGGCCCCTCTGTTCCCCCTTTCGTACGATCGAGCGACGGGCGGGTGAGTGAGTAGCAAGAGACGTTCCGGCGGTCATCGTCGGGGCGTCTCTTGCGCCCGCGCTGCCCGCCGGGCACGTCTGGAACGCCCAATGAACCTCGTTGGCCACATGTCGGCCGGTCTTGCCGTCATCGTCTCGGGACTGCTGATCCAGCGGTGGGGTGACCGCATCGGAGGCTCAGGGGCTTGTTCCAGCTTTACAGAGCCCTGGTGGTATCATACTGATACCAGCATGAAATCGGTACACATCCGAGGTATCGAAGCAGCCACCCTGGCGGCCCTCAAGCGCCTGGCAAGGTGCCGCCGGCGGTCGCTTCAAGAAGAGCTCCGCGCCATCCTCGAGCGCGCGGCGCGTACGGCCCCTCCCGAGGAGCAAGCCGACCTGAGCTGGCATACCGTGGAGACCGGGCGCCGCTCGCCCACCTGGTCGCGCAGCGAGACATACGACGATCGAGGCCGGTGAGGCCGTCTTCGCCGATACAGCGCCGTGACACACCCAACCCTCTCCGACACCAACCTGCCCGCCCCTATGCGCGACGGCACCGTCCTGCGCGCCGACGTGTACCGTCCCGACGCGCCGGGCGCCTTCCCGGTCCTGCTGTGCCGCACGCCCTACGACAAGAGCGCCCCGAGGCAGGTCGAGACCGGCCGGCGCCTGGCCGAGCGCGGCTACGTGGTCGTCCTCCAGGACGTGCGCGGGAGGCATGCCTCGGACGGCGACTTCCTCCCGGGGTTCTACAGCGCCGACCACCGCGACGCCGAGGACGGGTACGACGCGGTCGAGTGGGCGGCGGGCCTGCCGGGGTCCGACGGCCGGGTCGGCACCTTCGGCGCCTCCTACGACGGCTGGGTGCAGTGGGAGCTGGCCACCACCCGGCCCCCGCACCTGGTATGCATGCTCGCCGGCGGGATCGCGGCGAACCTGCTCGACCGCGAGCTGGGCGGCGTGTTGCGTCTCGGCCGGGTCCTGGACTGGACGGTGAACAACCTCTCCGTCGACGCGGCCCGGCGCCGGGGGGACCGCTGGAAGGCAGCGACGACCGACGAGGCGTCGCGCCTGTGGGTCGAGCGCGACCGCGGCAAGTGGCTGTGGTACCTGCCTCTCTACGACATCCCCGAGGCGGCCATGCCGGGCATGCGCGGCCACTGGCGGCGCTGGCTCGACGACCACACGGCCGACCACTTCCGCTTCCAGGAACGCCACGCCGAGGTCGACGTGCCCGTCCTGAGCACGGTCGGCTGGTACGACCAGCAGATCGGCACGATCCAGCAGTTCACGGGGATGAGGGCCAACGGCCGGACCGAACGCGCCCGCGCCGGCCAGCGGCTGATCATCGGCCCCTGGACCCACACCCTGGTGGACCTGGACCGCCGCGTGGGCGACGTCGACTTCGGGCCGCAGGCGGAGCGCAGCTACTTCGACATCGCCGACGAGTGGTTCGGCCACTGGCTGAAGGGGGACGCGCCGGGCGAGCCGGAGCGGCCGCCGGTGGAGCTGTTCGTCATGGGCGCCAACCGCTGGCGCTCGGAGGACGACTGGCCCCTGGCGCGGGCGCGGGCGACCGAGTACTTCCTGCGCAGCGACGGACACGCCGACATGAGGGCCGGCGCCGGCCGCCTGTCCCGCGAGGCGCCGTGCGAGGAGCCGGCCGACGAGTACGTCTACGATCCGCGGGATCCGCTCATGACCCTGTACACGCCGGCGGGACAGCACGCCCCCCTCGACCAGCGGGCCCTCGACGGACGGCCGGACGTGATGGTCTACCAGACCCCGCCCCTGGAGCGGGAGGTGGAGGTCACGGGCCCGGTGGAGGTCGTGCTGTGGGCGGCCTCCTCGGCGCCGGACACCGACTTCGTGGCCAAGCTGATCGACGTCTGGCCCGACGGCTTCGCCCAGGAGCTGTGCCACGGCATCGTGCGCTGCCGCTACCGCGACTCCCTGGACAAACCGTCCCCGCTGGAGCCGGAGCGGCCGTACGAGCTTCGCATCCGGGTGAACCCCACCAGCAACCTCTTCCGCCCCGGCCACCGCATCCGCCTCGACATCAGCAGCAGCGACTTCCCGAACTTCGACCGCAACCACAACACCGGGGGCGACGACTACCGGGAGGCGGAGCTGCGGACGGCGCGCCAGCGGATCTTCCACGACGCCGCCCGGCCCTCCCGACTGGTGCTGCCGGTGATTCCGGGGTGAGACGCTCCGCGCCCAAGGCGGGCCGGCCAAGCTCAGCCGAGCCCCGACCAGCTACTTGAGATGGAGCACCCGCCGCGTCTGCACTCCGCCGGGATCGGTGAGCGCCCCGGGCGCGAAGGGGCCGCCGTGGGTCAGCGGATACCGCCCGCGGGAACGGCGGCGGGCTCCTCGATGCGAGCCTCGATCGCTGCCTTCACCGGTCCGCGCCCTCGCGCCGCGCCCGGGCCTCCTCGGCCTCGACTTCCCGCCGCACCTGCTCGAGCAGGCCCGTCACCCGGGCGTGGTTGATGGCCATCGCCTCGGCCCGGGTGCCGCCGCCGGGCGGCTCGAAGTGGGTGGCAACGGCCAGCACGGCGTCGCTGCCGTCCTCGACGAGGCGGCGGAAGACCGTCGAGTAACCCACCTCCCCCTCCCCGATCGGCCGCCAGGCGAACTCGCCGCCGGCCCCGTCGTGGACCTGCACGTCCTTCAGGTGCAGGGCCGCCAGCAGGGGCCGCAGGCGGTCGTACCCCTTCGTGGGCACCTCGCGCTCGCCCGACAGCACGTTGTCGGCGGGACCCCAGAAGGCCTGCAGACGCGGCGAGCCCAGCCGCTCGGCGAGCTGCTGGAAATGTGCCGTCGTGTTCGTGTAGTGGAACGGCCGCTGGTTGACGATCAGGTCGACGCCGTGCTTCTCGGCCCGCTCGAGGAGCGCTCCGAAGATCTCGACCAGGCCCCGGAACTCGGCCTCCGAGACGATGCCGCCGCCGGTGGCCCAGCGCATCGGCCAGCCGGGGGAGCGCGACCAGGTATCCGGCCAGTCCGTCCACTCGCCGGGCCACAGGAAGCCGTGGGTCGTCACGGCGCCGACGCCGAGGCGGGCGGCGATCTCCATCGTCCGCACGACGGCGTCGAAGTCGCGGCGGAAGACCTCGTGCTCCCGCAGTCGGCCCGGGGACAGGTCCGTCAGCCGCAGGTCGTGGAAGGCGTGGCCGGCGCCGAGGGTGAACAGCTTGCGGCTCCGGGCGTCGACGCGCCGGGCCATGTCGTCCGCCTGGGCGTCGGTCAACTCCGGGACCGGCGTCTCGCCGGGGAGCCGCGAGAACCACACGTACTCGCTGCCCAAGTCGACGGCCACCTGCAGCCCCTCGTCCAGGGGCAGGGCCAGCTCGTCGAGCCAGATGGCGACGCGCAGTCGATCCTTCGCCATGTCAGTCGTTTCCGACGGCGGCCAGGGGCTGGATTCCCGCCAGGTCGGCTTCCTCCGCGCGTTGGGCGTGATACAGGTCCCACCGGGCCTGCAGGTTCAGCCAGAAGCCAGCCGTCATGCCGAAGAACCTCCCCAGGCGCAGGGCCGTGCCTGGGGTGATGCCGCGCCGGCGGTTGACCAGCTCATTGATCCGCTGGTAGGGCACGTGGATCGCGTCGGCCAGTTGCCGCTGGGTGACGTCCATCGGCAGGAGGAACTCCTCGAGCAGCATCTCGCCGGGATGGGTCGGCTCACGGTGGGTGGGGATGCGTGCCATCTCTCCGCTCGAAGTCCTCGTCATCGCCCACGTCGGGCATCGCTCTGAGGTACTGCTCGAAGGACATCTCCGGCGACTTGGGTTCCGTGCCGAGGAGGGCCTCGCGCAGAATCGCCCGGTGCTCTTCCTCGACGGAGCGGCCCTTCCGGCCGGCGCGCTCCTCGAGCCGGGCGACGACCTCCGGTTCCAGATTCCTGACGATGAGTCGTGCCATGCGGACGAGTATGACAACCCTTGTTGTCGTCCGTCAATCCCGGCCGCCGCGAGAACCACTACCTTTCGCGGCTCCCGCTCCCCAGCCCCTGGACCAGGAGAGCACTCCCTTGACGAGCGAGTTGAGCTTCCGGGCCCGGGTGCCGGTCATCGACGCCAACGTCGGCGTCGGTCACTCGCATCTGCGGCCGGCCCCGGTCGACACCCCGGAGGAGCTGCGCGCCGAGCTGAACCGCCACGGCGTCGAGCGCGCGGTCATCCACCACCAGCACGGCGAGAGCCTCAGCGCCGTCACGGGGAACGACTTCCTCCACGAGTGGCTCGACGGCCACGAGGACGCCTTCATCCCCCAGTGGATGGCCAGCCCGGAGCCGGACAGCCTCAAGCAGCTGCAGCAGCTGCGCGCCGAGGGCCGGGTCAGCAGCGTGCGCATCCACGACTCGGGGGCCGCCAGTGTGCCTTTCGTCGACTGGGTCTACGGCGATCTGCTGGAGTGGCTGCAGGCCGAGGGCATCCCCGTGTGGATCTCCCTGCACGATACCTGGGACCCCTCGTGGATGGTGCGCAAGAACACGCCGGTGACGGAGGTGATGGAGATCCTGCGCGCTTTCCCCGGCCTGGTGACCGTCCTCCTCGGGCTCCACTTCGTGCACTCCTACTACGTGCGGCCCTTCCTCAAGCTCACCAGCGCCCGCCTGGAGCTGAGCCGCTACGAGGTCCTGCGCGAGCTCGAGGTGCTGGTCGCCGAGTTCGGGGCGGAGCGCTTCCTCTACGGTTCCTTCTACCCGCGTCTGGCCATGGGTCCCATGCTCTACTACATCCACAACGTCGGCTTCGACGAGGCGACCCTGGGGGCCGTGTGCAGCGGCAACCTGGAACGCCTGCTGGAAGGAGGCGCACGATGATCGCCGGCTCGGAGGTGATCGACTTCCACGGCCATCCCGGGCGCTGGGGCGTCTCCCACCTCGACCCGGTGCCGCTCTTTTCCGCCATGGACGCCGTCGGCATCGACCGCTCCGTCCTGTTCGACATCTGGCATCCCGAGGGCCGGCGCGCCAACGACATCACCGCCGCCCTCGTGGCCGCCCATCCCGACCGTCTCCTCGGCTTCGCCTACGTCTCCCCCCTGATGCCGCAGACGATCGTCCCCGAGCTGGAGCGGGCCATCGACCGGCTCGGCCTCAAGGGCATCAAGCTCTACCCTCCCTTCGTCGAGCCGCCGCTCAGCGACCCCGCCTGGTGGCCGATCTACGAGTTCGCCGACGACCGCGAGCTGGTCGTGCTGTGGCACACCGGGATCGAGCCCGGGTCCTTTCCGAGGTACATGGGGGAAGTGGCGGGGCGCTTCCCCGGGGCCCGCTTCGTCTCCGGACACTCGGGCAACTGTCCGCCCATGCGCCGCCAGGCGATCGACGTCGCCCTGGACCACCCCAACGTCTACCTGGAGACCTGCTCCACCTTCCGCACGCCGGGCGTGATCGAGCAGCTCGTGGAGGAAGCCGGGGCGGAGCGCGTCCTCTTCGGCTCCGACATCCCGCTGATGGACCCGCGGGCGCAGCTGGGCAAGATCATCACCGCCGACATCAGCGACGACGACAAGCGCCTGATCCTCGGCGGCAACGCCCGGCGCCTGCTGAAGCTGTAGAGTCGGGAGAAGGGCCGCGGCCCCGGCTACCAGGCGAGGTGCCAGGGAACGGCGCGGATGCCCGGCCGCAGGGCCTGGGGCTCCTCGACGCGGCAGGCCAGCACCCCCCGGGCCTCGGGGCCGGCGAGGGCCAGCCAGCGCGCCAGGCCCTCGGCGTGCCCCGGGGTCGGGGTGGCCGTGGCCTTCACCTCGACGCCGTAGAGGCGGCCGCCGCGCTCGATGACGAGATCGACCTCGGCGATGGTGCTCGACTGCCAGTAGTAGAGGCCGGGTCTCTCGCCCTGCTGCCGGAAGGCCTTCAGCCACTCCCCCACCACCGCCGTTTCCACCAGGGGCCCGAGAGCGGGACCGTGGAGGACGGGTTCCTCCGAGTGAAGACCCATGAAGAAGGTGGCCAGCCCGGGGTCGATCAGGAACAGACGGGGGCTCTTTCGCAGGCGCTTGCCCAGGCTGCGGTAGTACGGCGGCAGCAGATGGACGATCTGGCTGGTCTCGAGCACCGAGAGCCAGCGGCGGATGGTGGGGCCGCTGACGCCGACTTCGCGGCCGAGGTCGGCCATGTTGAGGGTGGTGCCCGTGCGGGCCCCGGCGAGCATGAGGAAGCGCGTGAAGGCCCCCAGGTCGGCGATCTGCGCCAAGTCGCGCACGTCGCGCTCGAGGTAGGTCTGGACATAGCCGCCGAGCCAGAGCTGGCGGTCCACCCGCGGGTTGACGCGGGGCTCGGGAAAGCCTCCGCGCAGGAGCCAGTCCACCAGGTCGACCGGCTTCCGGGGCCGGTCACCGGCCAGCGGATCACCGAACACCTCTTCCAGCAGCGCATCGATTCCGCCGGGCGGGGGCCGCCCCTCGACTTCCGCCGTGGAGAGCGGGTCCAGCGTCAGGACGGCGACGCGACCCGACAGGGTCTGGCTCAGCCCCTGCATGAGGGCCAGGCTCTGCGATCCGGTCAGGAGCCAGCGGCCGGGCCGGCGGTCGGCGTCGATCTCCTCCTTGACGTAGTGGAGCAGCTCCGGGGCATACTGGATCTCGTCGAGGATCACCGGCGGGGAGGCCTCGGCGAGGAAGGCGACCGGATCGGCCCGGGCCCGCTCCCGGACATCGGGCCGCTCGAGGGAGAGATAGCGGTGGGACCCGCCGAACTCGCGGCGCAGCAGGGTGGTCTTCCCCGTCTGGCGGGCACCGGTGATCAGCACGGCGGGAAAGGTGGCCGCCGCGCGGTGGATGGTCGGAGTCAGGTGGCGGGCGAGGTAGGGCATCTTGGTGCGAGTCCCGGATTCGTGCAAATCTAACGCGGGAGATTAGATTTGCAAGCCTGCTCGAGTCCCCATTCCTTGATGGGAGATCGTCCCGCCTTTGACAGACGAGAGACAAATGGACTGAGGAGCCGCCCATGCGCACCGTAGACATGTCTGGTCGAAGGCGCCGCCCGGGGCGAGCCTTTCGTCATCGCCCGGGCCGGCAAGCCGCTGGTCAAGGTCCTGGCGGTAGACGCTCCGGAGGCCGGACCCGCCGGCCGTACCGGGTTTCTGGCGGGCCGGATCTCGCTGCCGGACAACTTCGACCGCATGGGCTCGACCGAGATCGAGACCTTGTTCGAGGGGGGGGCGAGTGACCCCTTCGACCGGCTCCTGGTGGCCCAGGCGCAGATCGAGGCGATGACCCTGGTGACGATGGACGAAGTGGTGGGGCGCTACCCGGGGCCCATCCAGCTGATCGGTTGGACCGGGTGAGCTCCCCGGGCAGAGACGCCCTCGAAGGCAGCCGGGTGCAGTGGCGGAACCTGGCACTGCTGGCGCTGGCCGAGGTGCTGGGCATGTCGCTGTGGTTCAGCGCCTCCGCCGTCTCCCCCGCCCTGCAGGAGGCCTGGGGCCTGTCGGTGGCCGGCTCCGCCTGGCTCACCATGGCCGTGCAGATCGGCTTCGTCGCCGGCACCGCCCTGAGCGGCGTCCTCAACCTGCCCGACATCGTCAGCAGCCGCCGCCTCTTCGTCATCAGCGCCTGGCTGGGCGCCGCGGCCAACGCCGGCTTCGCTCTCTTCGCCACCGGACTCGAGTCCGGCCTCGTCCTGCGCTTCCTCACCGGCTTCTTCATCGCCGGGGTCTACCCCCCCGGCATGAAGCTGGCCGCCACCTGGACCCGGCGGCACCTCGGTCTCGCCATCGGCCTGGTGGTGGGGGCCCTGACCGTCGGCTCGGCGGCCCCCCATCTCGTGCGCTCCCTGTCCCACCAGGCCGTCGGCGGCGCGGCCTCCGACTGGACCCGCGTCGTCCTGGTCTCGTCGGCCCTCGCCGCCGCGGGGGGGCTGATCGTGGCCCTGTTCTTCCGGGAGGGGCCCTTTGCCGCCGGCGGCGCCCGCTTCAACCCGCGCTTCGCCCTCTCCATCTTCACCCGGCGGGACCTGCGGCTGGCCAACTTCGGCTACCTCGGCCACCAGTGGGAGCTGTACGCCATGTGGACGTGGGTGCCCCTCTTCCTGGCGGAGAGGGTGGCCGGAAGCGGCGGCTCAACCTCTCTCGCGGCCCTGCTCGCTTTTGCCGTCATCGCCAGCGGCGGGATCGGCTGCCTCGCCGGCGGCGCCGGCGCCGACCGCGTGGGCCGCACGGCGACGACGAGCGCCGCCATGATCGTCAGCGGCTGCATGGCGGTGCTGGCCGCGGTCTTCCACGCCGCCCCCCTGCCGCTGCTCACCGTCATCCTGCTGATCTGGGGAATCTCGGTGGTCGCCGACTCGGCCCAGTTCTCCGCGTCGATCACCGAGTTGAGCCCCCCGGAGTACACCGGCACGGCCCTGACCATCCAGACCTCGGTCGGCTTCCTGCTGACCCTGGGCTCGATCCAGCTGGTGCCGCTCGTCGTGGAGATGGGCGGCTGGCCCGCGGCCTTCCTCATGCTCGCCGCCGGTCCCGTCTTCGGCACCGCGGCGATGCTCCGGTTGCGCCGGCTGCCCGAGGCGGAGCAGTTGGCCGGGGGCCGGCGGTAGCGGTCCGTCAAGGACTCGGCCGACTGTTCTACCTTAAAGCGGAGGGCATCCCATGAGCTTGAACATCAAGAACAAGGAGGTCGAGCGGCTGATCGAGGAAGTCTCCCTCCTCACGGGAGAGAGCAAGACCGAGGCAGTGCGCCGCTCCCTGGAGGAGCGCCTCTCCCGCCTGGCCTGCCAGGGCGCCGCCGATGACCGCGGCGGACGGTTGCGCCGATTCCTGGAGACGGAGGTCTGGCCCTATGTGCCGCCCTCGGAGCTGGGCAGGAAACTCGGCCGGGATGAAGAGGAAGAGATCCTGGGCTATGGCAAGGACGGCGCATGAACCGGTCTCTACCGTCTCTCCGCGGACCACCGCTCGATGACCGCCGCCGTCTCCTCGTGGCCCCGCCTGCGCGCCCACTCCAGGGGCGCGGCCCATGGGAAGGTCCCGGCCCCCTGCGGACTGGCCCCCTTCTCGAGCAGGAACACCGCCATCTCGCTGCAACCCTGCCTCGCGGCCCAGCCCAGGGGCGTGCTGGAGTACTCCTCGTCGAGCACCTCCAAGGGCGCGCCGTGGGCGAGGAACCGCTCGGCCTCCGGCACCGATCCGAAGGCGGCGATGTCGTGCAGCTGGGTGATGCCCATCCAGTCGGGCCGCGACAGGTCCGTCAGGGCGAGGGCCGGCTCGCTGTAGTCCTTCAGGCTCTCGTCGCGGAGCAGCTGCCTCACCACGTCGGGTGAGAGATCTCGCAACAGGCCGGGGTCGGCCCCGAGGCAGACCTCCATGAGCGGCCGGTTGCCGATGGTGCGGGGGAAGATCTCGCGAGCCCCCGCGGGGTCTTCGCCGAGGCGCCGCCGCAACCCCTCCATGTCGTCATTGGCGACGTGGTACTTCAGCGGCAGCCCGCCGAACATGATCCTCAGGACCTCCGGCTCCACCCCCTTCAGGTCGTCGTAGTCGCCCAGCTTGCCGCCCCGCTCGGCGAGTCTCCGCAGCAACCGCGGATCCTCCTTGGCCCAGCCGCAGACATTCCCCGAGGACTCCACCTCCTGGTTCGGGTCGGCGCCGGCCTCCAGCATCAGATCGATGATCTCCATGTCGCCCTTGGCCACGGCGCCCAGCAGGGCGCTGCCGCGGGGGGCGAGTCCGGGCTGGCGCAGGTTCGGGTCGGCGCCTTGCTCCAGCAGGTACCTGACGACGGCGGCGTCGCCGGACGCGACGGCGTTGTCGAGGCAGGTGCTCGTGTACCAGGTGAAGTAGTCGGGCACCCGGCCGGCGCAGGCGGGGTCCGCTCTCACGCACTCCTTCACCAGCCCGAGATCCCCGAGGGCGGCGGCGTGCTCGATGGGACACTCGGCGTCCAGACCGATGAGGAACCCGCGCAGGAAGTCGGCCCGGTGGCGGCCCCTGTGGAAGTAGTCGCCCGGGGCCAGGTCGATGGGCCGCGCCCCGTCGGGCCGTCGGGCGTCGAGATCCGCCCCCCGCGCCGCGAGGGCCCGGATGATGCGCACGTCCTTGACCAGCACGGCCCAGTGGATCGGCTGGTTGCCCCGCTCGTCCACGGCCCGCATCGACTCGGGGGACCGGTCGAGGTACTCAAGGACAGCGGCCAGATCATGATCCCGGATGAGCGCGGCGATCTCCTCCCCCTCCGGCCGGTAGAGCACGTTGAACTGCTCTTCGAGGCTGCTCTTCAGCAGATCCGCCATCTCCCCGAAGCCGCGGTCCTCCGCCCTCTCGATGGGCCGCTGGTGATGCCGGTTGCCCGACTTGTAGGTGATCTCGGCGCCGCTGTCGATCAGGAAGCGGGCGGCCTCGAGATGGTTGTTCCCCACGGCGAAGTAGAGGGGCTCCCGGTAGCGGATGTTGCAGTGCACCAGCTCGGGCTCCGCGTCGATGCACGCCCGGATGGTGTCCAGGTCGCCCTCCATCGCCGCCTTCACCGCCCTCTTCACCGATCGGCCGCGTCCCATGTACCAGCCGTCGTATTCCTCGGTCTCCAGGTTCTCGGGCCAGCGGATGTTGCCGCTCTCCGTGGGCCGTCTCATGGTCGCTCCGCACGAGGAAGCACCACACTCCCGTCCGGCAGAGTGGCGCGAAAGGCGAAGGCCCATCCGCAGTAGTTGGACCCCACGGTGTTGCTCAGCTTGAGGACGATGGTGTTGCGGCCCTTCCCCAGATCGACGGGGACCGTCCGCGGCCGGAAGGCGTCGTGATGCCCCAGGTCGATCCCGTCCTCCCCGTTCACACGGAGGATCAGCCGGTCGTCCCACGCCAGGCGGATCTCCGCCGTCGTCTCCTCCTCCACTTCCAACACACATCTCGCGATCGCCGCCGCTTCGCCGCTGTTGCCGGGTGTCCCTGAAATGTGGGGGCGGAAGAGGTGGTTGAAGTCCACGAAGCCGCGGAGGGCCCCCCGCCTCCGCCAGCGGGCCACGTCCCTCCCCAGGTCGCGGGAACCCTCCGTCAGCCAGGGGGAATCCTCCTCGTGCCCGCCATCGAATGTGGCGTCGGGAGCGAACTCCGTCTCGGCGGGCAGATCGGCTTCCATGGCGCGCTCGCCGTGGTTCCGGAAGGGCCCGCAGACCCACCAGCATCCGGTGTCCGGCAGCGGCAGGTCGAAGGTCCCCCGGGGCAGCTGCCCCCAGGGCGGCTCGAAGCGCTCGGCGGGCTGCAGCAGCGGCCAGTCGGGCATCTCGAAGAAAGGCCGCACCGGCCCCTCCTGGTACCAGTACGAGGTGGCGCAGATGTCGTTGCGCATCGAGCCGAAGCGCACGTGGATCGACTCGCGGAACTCGATCGTGTCGCGCTCGAAGAACCGGTAGCCCACGAGCCGCTGCGCCGGACGGGCCTGGCCCACGTCGGCGTGGGTGTAGTAGGGCATGCCCGTGTGGAGATGGGTCTCGGGGGTGTGCAGGGCCCCGCCGTACGACGTGCCGAAGGTGTCCTCGCCTCCGATGCCGCGGAGGTACGCCGGGTGCTCGCCGCCGCCGTCGATGTAGATGTTGTCGGCCCCGCCGTGGCTCCAGCGGTCGGTGTCGTCGTAGAGCCGCACGCCGTAGACGAAGCCGACCAGCCGGCCGGGGCCATCCGCGTCCAACAGCAGAAAGTCCTCGCCGTAGCTTTCGGCCGGCGCCTCCCTGCGCCAGCGCGCGCAGAAGCGGCGCGGTTCCTCCAGCTGTTGCCCGGGAAAGCGGTGCCAGTCGACGAAGAGAAAGATCGGCGTGTCGCCGGCGCCGCGGTCCATCTCGATCCGCGCCGACCGGGCGAAGGGCATGTCGAAGTAACAGTTGTAGCCGCTGTAGTTCTGCGCCGAGAGGTGGGGCGTGTTGATCGGATACCAGGGCAGCCCGTGCATGACGCCGAAGAAGTCGCCGAAGGGCGCCTCCACGTGGGGGACGGGCTCATCGTCGAAGTAGATGCGGATGACCACCTGCCGTCCGTTGCCGCGGCGGCCATCGGTCACCCACATGCGGCGGATGCAGCCCGGACCTTCCAGGCTGGCCATGGTGGTCCGCTCGCCGGCCTTGATCCGCCGCGACAGGCTGACCCGGTCCGATACCGCCACCTTCGGCAGGTTCAGGTTCATAGGAGGTCTACTCGTAGAAGTACTGGAGCGGGTAGCGGCGCAGAACGTTCTCGTGGCCCAGGACGACCCCGCCGTCGCGCTCGTCCTCGAAGCCCGACCTCGCCCCGGCGGCCAGCTCGAACCACTCCCGCGCGTAGAGGATGAAGACCTGGCCGCCGATGACACGCACGTTGGGGTAGCGGAAGACGGCGAAGTCGTCGGGGAGCTGACCCACGTCGGGCAGGCCGATCACCGGCGTCACCGGGTGTTCAGCAGGGACGCGGTCCACGTCCTCCAGGCCGGCGCTGACCTCGATCGTGCGGAACCCCTGCCAGGTGGCCCCCGAGTCGCGCGAGACCGCCGCCGACAGCCGCCCTCGGCGGTAACCGCGGCGGATCTCCTCGCGGGAGACCTGGTTCCACACGCAGAGCAGGTCGCCGGTCTCCGGGACCGTCGTGATCGCCGGCGGCGAGTACGAGGCGGCCAGCTCGGTGGGGCGCACCGCCGACCACGTGAGACCGCCGTCGCGGCTGTAGCTGCACACGAGACGGCCCACCGTGGAGCGCGCCAGGAACAGCACCCGGCCATCGTTGGTCTCGGCCAGGCTCGGCTCGTCGCAGGCGGTGACGCCGCCTTGGCCGTTGGGCACGCCGTGCTCGTCGAACCAGCCCATCAGCTCGCCCTCGCACATTCGCCAGCTCCGGCCCTCGTCGTCGGACCAGCTCACCGAGGCGATGTCGATCTCCGGCCAGTGGTAGTGTCCCGCCACCTGGCGGCGCAGGCCCTTCCAGAGGCCGTAGCTGCGGACGTACTCCAGCGGCAGGTCGGGGTGGTTCTGGTTGCCGAAGCAGGCCCGGTTCGGGTAGAGGAGGCGGCCGTTCGACAGCTGGATCAAGGTGTCGTAGTAGGGACTGCCGAGCAGGGGGATCGCCCGCCCCTCGCCCCAGGTGCGGCCCTCGTCGCCGGAGAGCCACAGCCTGTCGTCGGAGAACGCGCCCAGGGCGCCGGAGTTCAGGCGCAGCAGGCCCCAGGCGCTGACCGGCTCGGGCAGGTCCCGTTCCTCCGACCAGGACTCGCCCCCGTCACGTGAGAGGCGGCACCGCCGCTGGCGGGCCGCCAGCAGGGACCCGTCCTCGAGCCCTGCGATGCTCCACTCGCGGCCGATGCCCGGGACCTCCACCACACCCTCGGGCGGCGGCTTGCGGAAGACCGGCCGACCCGATGTCTGGCTGTTCATTGGCTTCCCCCTTGAGAGTGGCTGGTAAGATAGGGGCCACCGCCGCTCCGAGGCGCCCGGTCTCCCGGCGGACCCGCGTCAACGGGCGCTTCCATCCCGGCGACGGGCCATCCCGATTCCTCCTTGACCATGTCTACTTCTGGCGATAGCTCTGCCCATGAGCCGCCGCATGGCCGCCACCACCGCGGCCGGCGGCTCGCACACCTGGCAACCGGGGAGAGATGAGAATGAGTGAATTGCGCAATCCGACGCCGCAGAAACCAGGGCTCGCCCGGGTCGCAAGTCTCCTGGCAGGACTCGCGATCCTCCACGGCGCCACGGAGACTGGAGCCGAGACCGCGGAATCACGGGCAGACACATCGGAAACCATCGTGAGGTGCCCGACCACCTGGACCGTCTGCGCCCCCAGCTCCACTCCCGACCCCTGCTTCGAGGAGGCGCCCGCGGACTCGACGGAGAAGTACCGCTACTGCACCCACGGGCTGGACGCGCAGTGCAGCTACTACATCACGGGAGACTGCTGGTACTCATCCACCCCTTGTGGGGAGGACACGCCGGCCCCGCCGGACGACCCGATGCCCGGGCCGTGCATCGGCTATTCCACCACCGAAGAGTGCGGCTGGTTCGACGACTGCGCGGAGTTCAACTCCGACGAGCCGTACCGGCACTGCACCCGGTACGAGAACGACGAAGGCGACATCTACTGGCTTTGCTCCTGCTCCTCCACTCCCTGTGAGGAAGCCGGGCCGGAGCCAGCGACCCGCGCGGAGGCGCCGGCCGATACGACGTAATCAGAACGGCGCCCAGCAGGGGTCCGTGTCGCGGCCCGGATCGTCGGTGAGTGGCTCTCCGGCTCCCCCCTCCGCCGGGATGACGTAGAGGTCGTAGGCAGTCCCCGCCACCCGGTCCTCCCGCGCGAAGGCGATGCGGGCGCCGTCGGGGGACCAGGTGGGGCTCCTCCGAAAGAACCGGTCCAGGGTCAGCCGGGTGGCCTCGCCGCCGGCGACGGGCATCTTCCACACGTGGCTCTCCTCGAATTCCACGGTCCTCATGAAGGCGATCCAGCGGCCGTCGGGAGACCAGGAAGGAGCCCACCCGTCGTCCGTGAGTTCCTGCGCCTCGCCGCTGGACAACTCCAGAACGAAGATCCCGCCGTCCTTTCTGAATGCGATGGACGATCCGTCCGGCGACCAGGCCGGTTCCTCGGCGCTCCGGCTGAGGGGGTCGGAGGTGACCTGCTCCACGCCGCTGCCGTCGGCGTTCATTACGAAGAGGTCGGTGTTGAGGCGCAGGCCCCCAAACTCCTCGACCTCGCCGTTGCGGTCCGACACGAAGGCGATCCGCTGCCCGTCGGGCGACCAGGCGGGAGCCTCGTCCCAGGCCTCGTGGAAGGTGAGGTTCCGCGGAGCCCCGCCGCCGGCGTCCATCACGTAGACCTCCGGGTTGAGATCCCGGCGCGAGGTGAAGGCGATCCTCGTCCCGTCGGGCGACTGGGCCGGCTCCTCGCTCCACCTCACCAGGACGATGCTGCCGGTCTCCGGCAGGTACCTCCAGTCCGACGTGGTATCCGGTTCCGAGCCATCGGAGAAAGGCGCGGTGGCCAGGCCTTCCGACAGGTTCACCACCACGCCGGTCCTCGGGTCCAGCGAATGCACCTCGAGCTCCCACTCCTCCCCGGTCCGCCGGCTCGAGGCGAAGACGATGGGCAGGTCCCCCAGGACGACCCCGCCGGGAGGCTCCGGCTCCCCGGGCTCCGTCATGTCCACGGTCACGCCGCGCTCCCGCAGCGCCGCCACCTGGGCCTCGGCCGCCGACGCACTCAGCGGGTTGCCGGTGAGGTCCACGCTCTGCAGGCTGTCGAGACCGGCCAGGGCCGACACGTCGCTCACCGCGTTGTCGGCCAGCAGCAGCACCTGGAGGCTCTTCAGCGACGCCAGGGCCGTCACCTCCTCGACCCGGTTGCTCCCAAGGTCGAGGTAACGCAGCCGCGTCAACTCCGCCAGCGGCGACAGGTCCCGGACCTCGTTGCCGTACAGGTCCAGAGCCTCCAGTTGCGCCAACTGCTCGATGCCGCCCAGGTCGGCGATCCCCCGCTCCTTGGCCGTCAGCGAGACCAGCCCCCCCGCGTCGCCGGTCTCCGCCGCGGCCTGCTGCACCGCCGCCTGCAGGGCCGAGTCCGCGAAGACCAGGGCGACCCCCGTGGAATCATCTCCGGGGCCGGGCCCCGGGCCGATGGGGTCCGGCTCCGAGCCGCAGCCGGCCAGCGCCAGGGCGGCCAGCATCACTCCGCCGAAGATCTGGGTAGGTGTCCTTCCTGGTGTCCGAAGTACCATGGCTCTCCCCTCGATTACCGTGTCCGCATCGAGTAGAGGGGTGATCATGGACTTAGTCAAGCGGGAACTCCCTTCAGTCGACCCAGCGCTGCGCAGCCAGATACGCGTCGAGATCCTTTCGGGCTTGCAGGTATCTCGCCTCCATCGCCTCCGTCGAGTCCCTGGGCGCGTTGGAGAGCTTCATGTTCTCCACCTTCAGCCGCAGGATCTCGGCCCGGCTGACCATCCCGTATCCGCCCATCCTCAGCAGCTGGTTCGGCCAGCTCAGGTTCAGCGTGATCCAGTCGAGGCATCGGTACGGGGCCAGCTTTGCCGCCGGCAGCTCGAAGACCAGGGTCGTGTCCTGCGGCAGGCTCCCGGCATGGATGGACCCCTGCCGGCGGAACTCTTCCAGGTTGCTGTGCTCAGCCAGCAGGCGGGTGGCCTGGTGCAACTCCGCCACCATCTCCCGGCTCCACTCCACCGCATCGGCGAAGCTCTCGTAGTCGTCGAGCTGCTCGGCCCTTACACGACTCCAATGCGGGTCACCGGCGCGGACCTGCGTGCACAGCGCCCCCAGCAGGAAGGGGATAGCGAACAGAGGGGCGATTCTCATGGATGTGCTCCTTCGATCTGCACCCGCGGAACAGTTCCAGTCCAACACAAGGTCGGCGCGGTCCATCGGGCGATGGGTTGAGGTCAGCATTCAGCCTGGGCCCCCGCCGGCCTGCGAAGGCTGCCCGCGAAGCATCCGCAGCACCCGCCTCTGCAACTTCCCGGCGGGACGGTAACCGGGATACCGCCGCAACAGCTCCTCGAGAACCGAGGCCGCCTCGTCGTACTCCCGCAGCTGATAGCGGGCGGCGGCAAGCCAGTAGTAGACACGCGGCGGCACGTCGGGATCGCGGCGGATCGCCTTGGCCAGCGGGGCCGCGGCGGCCCCTGGATTCTCCTTGAACAACAGGTATTTCCCCGAGTCGTAGTACTGCACCGCCTGCAGCTTCTCCATGGTGTCGGCGTTCACCCAGAGGCCGGCGGCCAGCAGAAGCGCCAGACAGACGCGCGCAACCCGTTCTCCCGCGGCCCTCTCCAGGCGAGCGGAGACGGACAGGATTCCCATGGCCAGCAGCACGGCGCTGCCCGCGGCGGGAAAGTAGCAGTACCGGGAGAGAGCCTCGCCCCTGTCCCAGAAGCAGAACGGCAGGGCGGCGCACAGGACCCACAAGGCCCACAAGCGGGTCGTCCGCCCCCGGATCAGCAGCACCAGCAACAGGGCCCCCAGACCGCCGGCGGCGAGGGCGGCTTCCACCGGCGGCTCGAGCCCGACGGCACCCCCGGTGTACCCTCCTGCGAACAGGACGAAGGTGTACACGGCGAGGTTGCGGACGGCGTGCAGGCCGAAGGAGTAGGTCTCGTCCCCGGTGAAGGCGCCGCCGTAGACCAGGCGTTCCGCCCCGAGGATGGCGCATCCCGGCAGCAGGAAGACGATCAGCAGCCGCAGCTGCCGGCGCCGCGGCCGACCCTCTTCGGCGGCCAGCAAGGCCGGAAAGAAGGCGGCCATCCCCATCGCTTGGTGACAGAGGACCGCCGCGCAGTAGCTGCACACCGCCCCGGCGAGCCAGCCTCTCCCGCCGCCCCGAAGGTACCGGCACACGAGGAGCAGGCTCGCGAGCACGAAGCACACCCCGAAGACCAGGGAAACCGCGGAGATCCAGTAGACCGCCCGGAAGTGGCTGGTGTTGGCCAGGAACAGCAGGGCGGACAGGAACGCCAGCGGCGCCGACGAACGTCGCAGGTACACGAGGTGGAGCAGCAGCAGGGCGTTGACGAGGTGGCCGGCGGCGTTGACGAGGTGGTAGGGGCCCGGAGCGGAGCCGAAGAGGGGGTACGCCAGCCAGGCGTAGACACGGACGCCGACCCGGCTCGCCCAGGGCTTCTCCATCTCCGGAGAGACCAGGTGGCCCAGGTCGGACCAGGCCCTGCGGGCGTTGTCGAGGTAGTCCTCGTCGTCGAAGGCGAAACCGTGGTGGCGGACGTCGCCGAACAGGAGCCAGCCGACCGCGGCCAGGGCCGCGAAGGAGGCGGCCAGATGCAGGGGTTTCATCATCGAGAGCTTGAGCATCCCGCCGGCCTGCAAACCCCCGCCATCACGGCGAAGGCGAACTCCGCGGCTAGGCCGAAGGCGACGAGGCTGGCGACGTAGAGGCCTTGCAGGACGAACAGCGTCCCGGCCACGGCGCGGTCGCTCGTCGGGGGTGTATGTCTACAGGCTCGAGATGGAGGGAGGGACGATCGCCCGGAAGACGATCACGGTGCGGTGAAGGTGGCCTCGGGGCCGTGGCCTTGCGACGCAGGCCAGTCGAACTGGTCAAGAATGTCCTCCGGTACTTTCCCGTGTTGGTCGAACGCTGCCTGAAGCCGCTCGCAAAGCCAAGCACTGCCTTGCGGAGTAAGTTCAACGGATGCATGCTGCCTGTATGCACGCCGAGGATCGGTGTTTCCGCTGCCGATGGCTGCATTGCGCTGGGTCGACGCAAAGGAGTCGCTTCCAAGTGTATCCATCAATTCGTTCAGCGAAACTCCGTTTGCCATGGTCCCAGCAACGAACGCGGCCCGATGCACGCGGATGTACCTTGGATACTCTCTCTTCCATGGGCGACGCGCAATGTCCTCCGCCGATGCGTCGTCCCGCCCCGGGTGATGCTTCATGCCGACGGCACGACCGAAAATACGTATGTCTCGCTCGTCGGTGAGTCGTGCGACATACATGGCTGCACCCTCTTCAACGCTCCTAGGGCGTCTGCCTGCGGGATAGGCAAGGCCCCAATGGCAACCCTCGTGTACGATCACGTCGATAGTGCCCCGAGAAACCGGCACCCGCTCATCACTCTTGCCGAGAAACTTCACGAAGGCCTGGCCCGCATCCGCCACTACCGCGGGAAGGGAATCGGATCGTGCGATCCCAAGCCCCACTTCCGCGCCGAAGTCGCCAAGCCCCCTCGCGAGATTGGGTCTACCACCGCTCACACGATGTCGGGTAACACGGTCCGCCCACGTCTTGAGCATGTCGTGGGTTAGGGCCGTGCCACACCGCCATAGCTCGACAAAATAGCTCCGAGAGGCCGCGATGATGGCTGCGTCCTCGGCGACAACACCGAACTCCTGGTTTCGGGTCAGTGCGGCCTCCGTCAGATTTGCCGACGTAATGATCGCTCGACCCTTCCCAAAGAGGTACAGTTTGGCGTGCAGATTGCGGATTCCGCGGATGCTGGCGCCGGCGTCGAGTAGCCTTCGGAGGGCCTCGATATCGCTGACACCTTCGGCGAAATCGGCCAAGTTGAACCGGGTGATAACGTGAAGGTCGCCGTTCGAATGCGACAGGAGACGTTGAATTGGACCCTCCTTGATGAATGGGGAGACGATGCGGACCTCATTAGGCTCTGAGCGGATAGCTGCCGTCAGTTCCCGGTCCCATCCCCTATCGACCAGCCGTACCGGCGCTTGGCTCATCACGCCACCATCGCAAATCCACCGCTGATAGCCTGCTGCCAGACATGGGCATATACCTCGGCGGCCACCGCCTCTTTCTCTTCAGGCGTGAACGGCGGCGTCGGCAGGTTGGCGTAGATCTCGTCGAGGATAACCACCTCCACCTCGGCCTTCGTCTGCTCCTTCTCCCAAAACCGGTCGAGTTCGGCCAAGCGTGCCTTGATCGATGGAAGCAGATCCCGGCTTGCTTGCTGTACTCGCTCGCGCTCGCCCTTGCCGAGCTGCTCCTTCAGCAGGTCGAACAGCGCGAGTTCATCCTCGCTCAGGCCTTCTTCCACTCCCCGCTTCTGCTCCGTGTCCAACTCGTCCATGAGCTCCATCAGCCGACGAAAAGTCTCCTCGATGGTGACGAGATCCTTCTTCCGGTTGTAGTCGGCAACGATCTCTTCGTACTTCTGCTGATAGTCCATGCGCGAAGGGTTTCGAGCTAGCATCTCGGCTAGCTTCTGCTCGATGATCTCGCGGATGTCCTGCAGGGCAGTCGCCTTGTGCGGACCCTCTTCGCGAACTCGTCGCGCAGGTTCTCCATGTCGATCTAGCTGAGGTCGAAAGTCACGCCGTCAGCTTGGTCATCGCCGGGCACCTGCGTGCGGATCGCCTCATTGACGATCCGGTCAGCTCCTTGTCGGTCGAATAGACGGCCTCGACAGCATCCTTCAGTCCCCTGATACGGTCTAGGTTGTTGCTGGGTGTCTGACGTGGCTTGCGTGCCATTCACTTCTTCTCACTACTGATGCAATCCCATCACGGGAGGCAATTCGGCTGTCGCGCATCTTGGGTAACAGCAGAGGAAGAAACCAAGAAGTGCGACGAAGGCAATCTCAGTGACATAATAAAGCCCTAGCGTCACGGACAAAAAAGCTGCTCGCCAAGTATACTTGTCCGTATGCTGTTTAGGATTCATTGCATAGTCCGTGTCACCCTGCTGGCGTACTCGGTCATACTCGGCTCGAAATAGGCGACCTTGCCACAAGAAGTAAGCGTCTAGCAGCCAGAATCCAAAGATAGCTACGAGAAGCGTCAATGCCAGTAGAGGCTGGTCTGGGACAATTCGCACCATCAATAGGGAGCCGCCCACAAGGACGGTCATGCTCCAACCCTTAAGCAGGAAGGCGTTTCCGCCTAGACGATTCAGGACTCCCTGAATGAACTCCAGGTGCTTTGCTACTCGATCAGAGGGTTCCATCTGGCCGACGTCCTTTCGTGCCGCAGGGAAATCTCCAACCATCCTATAGGGACTCGCACTAATCTCTCACAATTTTCACAAGATTGTACTCATCTACCCGATCCCTCAGATCTTCGGCCACCTGAAGGTATCTTTCTCTTTCTGCCAAGAAGTCACTCCACTTGACTGAGTGAATATAGGAGAATAGTCCCATGTGCACGGGAATGTCTGTATGATGTGGACAGCCATTAAAGGTAGGCCGCTTCTTGTTGAACATATTCTCCCGTAGGATCTGAAACAGCTTGTTCGTATGGTAGTGTGTATAGTGGCAAGACGCGCAACTGTCTTCGTCGATGAAGTATCGGTAGGAGGAGGTTCTGTCTGGTAAGACAACCGCTAGCATTCCGTTCGTGCGACTCGTTCGGCCGCTCCGTGAGACTTCTTTGAGGGAGTAGGAGATCTCCCAAGGAATCCATTGGTCAGATTGCCTCTCCAGCGGATCTTTCATCCGTGGGGAGATCAGAACAAGGGTTATGCTGCTATCGTAAATCTTGTCCTTTAGATGAGTTTCAATGGTCTCATCCTTAAACTGGCTTAAATCTTCGTTCCCTTCTCCCTTGTAGATCTCATCCCCTTCAAATTGCTCGATGAGCTCATCTACATAAGCCCGGGCCGTCGTACCATAGTTGAGCGGTTCAACGGAGTCATCGCAGTGCTTGTAGGTGACGAAGATCTTGCGGGCCACTTTGATTTGTCTCCCTTCTGGTGATTTCTGGTGGATGGATAGATCCATACTGAATGTAAGTGCTCAAATTTGCAGATGCAAGGGGTGTCCGGCGGGACGGCTTCAGCCCTGCCCCCCCGCCGGCCTGCGAATCCCCGCCATCACGGCGAAGGCGATCACCACCGGCAGGAGCACGATCGCCGCGGCCACGAACCCGGCGCGCAGCGACAGGCCCAGGGCGACGGCGCCCAGCAAGGGTCCGCCGATCATCTGGCCCACGGCGTCCATCTGCCCTCCGAAGGAGAGGACCGTGGCCCGGACGCGGGAGGGCACGAAGCGGTTCTGCCAGGCGCTCAGCAGGGGACCGCTGGCGCGCCGCAACGGTCCCCGGGCCCAGAACATGGCCATGGCGAAGGCGAACTCCGCGGCCAGGCCGAAGGCGACGAGGCTGGCCACGTAGAGGCCTTGCAGGACGAAGAGCGTCCCCGCCACGGCGCGGTCGTCGTTCGTGTTCACGGTGCGCCGGACGACCTCCAGCAGGGCGAACCCCAGGGCCATCGTCACGTAGCTGCTGAGGCCGAACCACGCCACGGGGTCGAGGGGCCCGAGGGGCGGCAGGGTGATCGTCTCCAGCAGGAAGGGCGTGGTCAGCCGGTCGGGGACCTCGCTCGAGGCGCCGAAGAGGAAGGGCGCTATGACGATGAGGACCAGGACGCGGCGGCGGCGGATCACGCCCAGGGCCTGACCCAGGGTGCGGCCCATGGTGCGGAAGGTCTGGCGCTCGGGGGCGGGCAGCGGCCGGAAGCCGTGCTCGGTCATGGCGAAGGCCGAGAACAGGGCCAAGGCCAGGAACATGGATCCGCCGGCGACGAGGGGCCAGCTGCGGTCCACGCTCGCCAGCGCCACGGACAGGGCCGCCCCGGCCAGTCCGCCCACCAGGCTGGCCTGCGATCCCCGCATCAGCGCGTGAGGCAGCCGCTCGGCGCCGATCTCGTCGGCCAGCCAGGCGGTGCGGGCCCCGCTGAGGAAGGTCGCTCCCAGTCCCCCCACGACCGAGGCGGCGAGCAGGGCGCCGAAGAGCGGGACCAAACCCGCGAGCAGGAAGCCGGCCCCCGTGAGGGCCAGGCCGATGACGACGGAGAGGCGGCGGCTGTACACGTCGGCGACGACGCCGGTGGGGATCTCGAAGGCGAAGATCGTCGCCTCCAGAACGGTGCCGACCAGGACGAGCTGGAGGGCGTTGAGGCCGACCGTCTCCACCTGGTAGACCAGGCTCGTGGTGATCACCGTGGCCACGGCGAGCCCGTCAACGGCCGACATGCCGATCGAGAGCGGATAGGCGGGCAATCGCTTCATGGGGCTCTATCTTACCCGCCTCGCGGACACAATCGCCAGCGGAAAAGAGGAGGATTCGCAATGAGCACGGATGTGGAACTGGTCGTGGACGCCGGCGCCTTGGTCGGCGAAGGCTCCCTCTGGAACAGCGCCGAGCAGTTGCTCTACTGGGTCGACATCATGGGCAGCAAGCTGCACGTCCACGACCCCGCGGGCGGGGGCGATCGGGTGATGGACGTGGGGCAGCCGGTGGGCACGGTGGTGGTGCGGGCCTCGGGCGGATTGATGCTGGCCCTCAAGGACGGGTTCGCCGCCTTCGATCCAGCCAGCGGGGAGTTGACCATCCTCGACGATCCGGAAGCCGACTTGCCGGAGAACCGCTTCAACGACGGCAAGTGCGATCCCGCCGGCCGCTTCTGGGCCGGCACCATGGCCATCGATCCGGTGGAGGGAGCCGGCGCTCTCTACTGCATGGACACGGACCTGAGCGTGCGCAAGGTCCGCGGCGACGTGAGCATCTCGAACGGCATCGTCTGGAGCCTCGACAACGCGCGGATGTACTTCATCGACTCCCTCCGCTACGACGTGCTGGCCTACGACTACGACGTGGAGACGGGAACCATCGACGATGAGCGGATCGCCTTCCCGATCCCCCGGGAGGTGGGGCTGCCCGACGGCATGGCCATCGATGCCGAGGGCATGCTGTGGATCGCCCACTTCGGCGGGTCCAAGGTCTGCCGCTGGCATCCCGACACCGGCGAGATCCTGCAGACGATCGACCTGCCCGTTTCCAAGGTGACGTCCTGCGCCTTCGGAGGCCGGGACCTGGACACCCTTTACATCACCAGCGCTTGCCTGGGGATGACGGAGGAAGAGCGGGAGCGGGAGCCCCACGCCGGCGGGCTGTTCAAGGCAAGTCCGGGTTGCCGCGGGGTGGAGTCGTTCCAATTCGGCGGGTGAGGCTACTCTCCCCGCCAGGCAGGTCGATGCTGGTGTACCCGTTTCTGCAGTCGTCGAGAGCACCGTTGCTTGTGAGGTGCCGGTCGCGTACCGTGCAGCGTTCGCTTCACGAGGCGAGCGCCGGCGGACCAACCAGAGGCTTGGTGGCAGTCACGCAGGATTACACGTTGGGCAACCTGCAAGATGCGGGGGAAGGTGATGGCTGAGCCTGAAGGGAGAGACGAGCGCGAGGTGGAGTTGCGCATGGCCCTGCTCCGGGAGCGGTACGGCGACCGGTTCGCGGAGCCGGACCAGGAAGCGGAGGTCCGCAGGCAGGTCCAGGAGTTGGTCAGGGTCTCCAAGACGCTCCGGGAGGCCGAGGCCGCCCCGGGCCAGGAGCCGTTTCCGCCGTTCAGGCCCTACCGCGGCGACGACCGGTGACCGAGCTCGACGCCGTCTTCCGGCCGGTGCGCGAGCTGTCGGAGCGGGTGCGCACGCGGCAGGTGTCGCCGGTGGCGCTGACGCGGCTGTTCCTGGACCGGCTGGAGCGGATCGGGCCGCGGTACAATGCGGTCGTGACCCTCACCGCCGATCTGGCCGAGAAGCAGGCGCAGGACTCCGAGCGGGAGATCGTCGAGGGGCGCTACCGCGGTCCGCTGCACGGCATCCCGTACGGACTCAAGGACGTGTTCGCCACCGAGGGCTACCCGACGACGTGGGGCGCGGGGCCGCTGCGCGACCAGGCCTTCGACTACGACGCCACCATAGTCCGCAGGCTGCGGGATGCCGGCGCCGTGCTGGCCGCCAAGCTGGCGCTGGTGGAGCTGGCCGGCGGCACGGGGTACCGGCGGGCGAAGGCCTCGTTCACCGGGCCCGGCCTCAACCCGTGGGACCCCGGCACGTGGAGCGGCGGCTCCTCGAGCGGCTCCGGGTCGGCGGTCGCCGCGGGGCTCGTGCCGTTCGCGATCGGCACGGAGACGTGGGGATCGATCGTGGGACCGTCGTCCAACTGCGCCGTGTCCGGCCTGCGCCCCACCTTCGGCCGCGTGAGCCGGCACGGCGGTATGCCGCTCACCTACGGGATGGACAAGCCGGGGCCGATGTGCCTCACCGCCGACGACTGCGGACTCGTGCTCGATGCGGTGGCCGGCCCTGATGAGCGCGACGAGGCGACCACGACGCGGCCGTACGAGTATCGCCTGCACCGCCCGGAGCGTGGCCGCTACCGTCTGGGGGTGCCCAAAGAGGTGCCTGACAGCTCCCGGCCGGGCGTACAGAAACGCTTCCGGGAGGCGCTGGCCGCGCTGGCCGAGGTGGCGGACATCGAGGAGGTCGGGCTTCCGGACCTGCCGTACGCCGAGGTGTCCAGCACGATCTTCCTGGCCGAGTCGGCCAGCGTCATGGAGGGGCTCATCGACAGCGGCCTCACCGCGGGGCTCACCGCGCCGGAGGCGCGCATCGGGACCTATGCCCGGACCGCGGTGCTGGCCGCCGACTACCTGCGGGCGCTGCGGCTGCGGCGCGCCATCGCGGAGGCGGCCGACCGGCTGCTTGCGCGCTACGACGCGCTGCTGTCGCCGACGCGGCCGACGGTCGCGCCGCCGGCCGACCGGCCCTGGGTCAAGAAGCCCGGGGAGGCGGCCGATCCGCTGGGAGCGTTCGGTAGCTGCATCGGGCTGCCGGCGATCTCGGTGCCCATGGGATTCTCGGACGAGGGCTTGCCGATGGGCCTGCAGATCCTGGGTCGGGCCTATGACGAGAACGTGGTGCTGGCCGTTGCCTCCGCCTACCAGGGGCTGACCGACTGGCACGCACGGCACCCGCCGGATCTGCTGCAGGCCATCGCAACGAACTGAAGGAGCCCGACGCCGGCGGGCTGTTCAAGGCAAGTCCGGGTTGCCGCGGGGTGGAACCCTTCCAGTTCGGCGGGTAAGCGGCTACTTGCCGCTCCACGCCGTGCTGATGCTGGTGTACCCGTCGACGTAGCGCTTCAGGTGCGCGGGCAGCTCGGCGAGGAACCGCTGGCCGCTCTCCGGGATCTCCCAGGGGACGTCGATGCGGTGGTTGCGGTCGCGGAAGCCGATGGCGCACGACAGCCGGGGTTCATCGAGGTTGTTCGTAAAGGCGCCGTGATAGGTGCGGTGGGCGAAGACGATCATGTCCCCGGGATCGGTGAACAGAGGGATGAGCCCCGGAATGTCAAACCCGTCGTAGCGCGATTCCTCTTCTCCCTCGGGATAGAAGGAGCCGCGGTCGCCGGTCAGGGTGAACCCTTCCGGCCCCTCCCACCCCTCGACGTGGGAACCCTCGATCACGCACAGCCCCCCGTGGACCGGCCTTGAGCCGGTGATGTAGAACCACTTCCCCGAGGGCCACAGCCCGCGGTTGAGGACCTCGCCCGAGTTCTTCGGCGGTCCCCCGGTGAACCCCTTCCAGTCGGTGTGCCAGCGGACCGGCGCCGACCCCGGCATGCGGATGATGGCCGCCGACCGGTGGACGGTCATCTGATCCGTGCCGATCAGGTGGCGGTGAACCTCCATGAAGGGCTCGTGCTCCAGCAGCGACCACGCCCCCGGCCCCGACTCGATCCAGGCGTGGCGGGTCCGCGACTCCCCGGGCCCCAGGGTGCGCTCCGGGTCGGTGCCGTCCCACACGGCCTCCCTCAGGCCGGCGACGACCGCGTCGGGCAGCACGTCCTTGATGATGGCGAAGCCGTGCGCCTCCAGGCACTCCGACATGGCGTCGAGCTCTCCCAAGGAGAACTCGTATCTATAACCAGGATCCGGTTTCTCGATGGTTTCGGTCATCCTTGCCTCTTCAGGGGCCCCTTACTCGCTGCTCTCCCGCGACCAAGTCCATCAGTTCCTGACCCAGGCTGATGGCTGAGGCCGCGATGAAGTCGGAGTCCTCCAGGCCCTCGACATGTTGAACCGCCATCTGAGTACCAGTGGACGTGGCTGCCCCGAAGAATTCGGGGAACCACGACAGCGCTTCGGTCGTGACCACACCGGACATCTCATGTTCCAGCAGGCTCCTGAGTTCAGTCGCCAATCTCGGCGCGTCGACTGCCCGGAGGAGCCGGTAGATGTCGAAAGCGTCCTTGTTTCTCAATCTGTCTCGTCCGGGCGCATCGGCGCGGTCGGCCAATTTGTGGATCTTGGCCACCAACAAAGCCGCAGGTCCGGCAACCTTGATTTCGTAAGCCCGGTCGTCCCCCGGCGCCAGAGCACTGATGGTCATCGACGTTCGCCTGACCAGCGCCCCCTCGAGTCCGCGCACCTGCCTCGCGGCCCGGGTTCCATGGACGCCGAGCTTTGCTCCCCTGCCACGTCGTCCGCCGACTGCTTCCGGTACCAGGATATCCACCTGCGCGTCGTCGTCCCTTCGATACATCCCGGGCTGGTCGGCCAGCGAGTAGCGGGCAGCCTGCATGGCCTCGGTAATTCTCGGGTCGTCGACCAGCAGCTCCGGGTCAAGGGCCACATCCGCATCGAGAGTGAAGGGGGAGACCCCGAAGTGCGCATCGATGCCACGAGTATGTTCATAGATCGCCTGGGCGCCCACCAGAACGGCTGCCTGACGCAGTGGCCCCAAGGCTTCCAGTGCGTCCAGCAGACCTGTCCTGGCCCTTATGTAGTCTGCATCAACGGGAGTCGCCACAGTTCCTCCGTGGAGCGCATCCACTCGACCAGACTCTCCGCTTCGGCTGGACCCCGACCGGGTCCTGTCATGAGGTCTGGCACAACCTGGGTCACTCGGGCGTAGGTAATGCCGTCGGCGTACTCCGTCCGGTCGAAGACCACCGGGTCAAAGGGCTGCCCGATGAGGACATTGGCGCCCGTGTCGGCCGGTCGCAGTCCGAGCCGCTTGATGGCCTCTTCGGGATTTCCGGCATAGACGACAGCAGTCCGCGGCTCGGCTACAGGAGCGTAGCGGACCGCGGCAAAGGATCCGGTGACCGCGTAGGTCAGGTCCAAGTCGCGCAGCTTGTCGAAGAGCCTCGGCAACCCTCGAGGCTCAAGGCAGGGAGTCATCCGGTTGGCTTTGGGGAACTCATAGTCAAGGGCCCATCGCTGCAGCAGCCGTTCCCAATCAACCGAGACTATGGCCTTCCTGGGGGCTTCTCGCTCGATAATGCCGTCTCGGTCGAGCAGGTCGGCCACACGCGAGATCGAAGCGGGAGCGTTCGCGGTCAGGGTAGCCAGCTCACGGGTGCCGAAAGGAGGGCGATAGTCCAGGAAAGCGCGCACCACCCGCCCGCTGCGCCGTCCCTGGAGTGAACGCAGACGGACTTTCTCTCGCCAAGGATTTCGGACTGCTCCCTGGGTCTCGATGAAGACAGCGGGCTGGTTGGTGACGAACCTGATGTTTCCCGTGGCATCGGCGTAGCTGATGCCCGCTTCGGCCAATCTCTCCCTGGCTGAAGGCCCCAGGAAGGGTGCGACGATCATGAAGGTCAGGTTGTCGGACCCCAGGACCTCTCTGCCCCAGGGGAGGAGGAGCCGTTGCCATTGGTCCATTAGCAAGAGGACCTGTCGCGCCTCAACCGGCCGTACCTTCACTTCAACCATGACGGTTGCCGAGACACCCTGGGAGTCCGCCAGGGAAAGGGTGGCGTCAATCTCGGTCCTCCTGGGCCACACCGTATTCTTCTTGCCGAGTCTCTTCAGCGACCATCCCGGTGGCATACGGCTGCGGAGGGCCGTCGTTGTCTCGGCCAGAAGATTTGTCTCGGAATATCCTGTGTTACGAGTCATATGGAACACTGTAAAAAGTGAAACGGATACTGTCAAGCGCCGCTCTTGTCGGGACTGACCCAGGGTGTGATCCGGGTCCGTGCCGTCCCGCACGGCCTCCCTCAGGCCGGCGATGACGGCGAAGCCGTGGCGCGACAGTGTCCAGGGGCATCGCCGGGAGTGGCCTGCCGCGCCCGACCTGCTCAGTGGAGCCCCTTCGACTTGAGCTCGCCCCACGACATGGACGAGACCGCGGTCACCGGGACGTCCCCCTCGCCTGCTACCTTGAGGATGTTGGCGCTGGCCCACTTCTTCGCCACGCCATCGACGACGACATCGGCCACAAGGCGGTATTCTCCGGGCTCCGTGGGGATGTATCCGCAGGCGCCGCCGGTCGTTCTTGTTCCCGCGACATCGTTCCACTCTTCGTCCTCGCTCCCTCGCCTCTGCCACCTGGACTCGACGATGGAAAACGATCCGGTGATGAGGGAAATGCACTCGGCCTCCCCCGAAGTGAGGACTCTGACTTTCCCATCCTCGGTCACGGTGACCTCGTCCACGGGCATGTAGTCGTCCGCCAGGGCGGCGGATGCGAGGCCGACAGTCGGCAAGGCGGACAGCGCGAGCATGAAGCACTTCCTCCTGACCCGATGCATGGTCCTTCTCCTGTGAGAGGGTGAGGTTCGCCCTTCCTCAGGCAAGGACCGTGCCACCCCGATGCCCCCCGAAACGGGGCCGGGCGGCGGCCGTCAGGATGAACGCTGGCGGACACTTGGCAGCCCGATCGAGCGCCATCGAACACTCTGGTCGGGTTCGCGGCGTGGGAGGGGCCGAAGGCTCCCCTGGGGGCTGCCTTCGGCCACGAACTGCAGAACGGGCAGGCCGACATCGCGTCGAGCTCTCCCGGGGAGATGGCCTCGGTCATCAGTGATCCTCCGCTGCTACCACCCGTTCGCATCCCGCAGCCGCTCCCACTGTTCCCATTCGAGGCCGGCTTCGCCGAGGCGGTTCTTTCTGCTCTCGCCGTGGTAGTCGCTGCCGCCCGTGGCGAACAGGCCGTGGCGTTCCGCGACCCCGGCGAAACGGGGAATCAGCTCATCGGCCTCGCCTCCCCCGGCCTCTGATCCATAGGGATAGGACACCTCCAGACCGTCGAGGCCGGCCTCGGCCATCCGGCGCACGGCATCGTCGAGATCGCGCACGCGATGGTAGACGCCGGGGTGAGCCAGCACCGCCTTGCCGCCCGCCGCGTGGATCAGCTCGATGGCGTCCTCCACCTTCAGACTGAAGCGGCGCGGCACCCAGACGGAGTCCTGGGCGTCGGGAGCCAGGTACTGTTCGAACACGTCATCGATGGAGGAGAACCGGCCCGGATTGTGCTGGATGGCGATCTGCGCGATGTGGGGACGGCCGGGGACTCCGTCGCCGGCCAGATCCATCAAGTCCTGCTCCGGCACGTGCAGTCCGTAGTCGTGGAGGCGCCTGACCTGGCGGATCTTCTGCTCGATCCGGCTCTCGATCACCTCCTTCAACGTCTCCAGCAGCGTCGGATCGTCCGGGTCGATGCCGTATCCCAGGATGTGGATGTCCAGGAAGTCCCGCTCCTCCTCCTTGGTCGTGCTCAACTCGATGGCCGGGAGCACGTGCACACCCGCATCTGCGCCGGCGGCGCTGGCCGCGGCCACGCCGCGAACGCTGTCGTGGTCCGTCACGGCCAGCACGCGGATGCCGAGGGCGGCCGCCTTGGCCACCAGCTCTTCCGGGGTGTCCGTGCCGTCGGAGAACTTCGTGTGGGTCTGCAGGTCCACGGGAAAGGTGCGATTCATGAGCGGTCCAGCTCCCAGATGGGGAAGTTGAAGGGGAACACCTGGCCCAGAAGGTCGGCCGCCCTCGCGGGCAGGTCCAACGGCTCGCAGGAGGAGTGGCCGCCGAAGACCAGCTGCACCATCTGCCGCTCCGTCAGCGCAACCCTCTCCGCGGCCGGATCGGCGTCGAAGCCGACCTCCCCTCCGCCGAACCCCACGGTGACGCGCTCGCCGGTATCCGTGCACTCCAGCGAGACCGCGCCCGACACACCGTCCGAGCGCGAGCGCAGGTGGCCCTCGATGCTTCGGAGCAGCAACTCCAGGCTGTTGATGCGGATCATCTGCGATCCGACCCCGGAGCCGCGCTCGATCTCCTGCCGCGTCGATCCCACGCGGGCGGCGAGCAGGTCACCGAGCACCGTGGGCTTCAGCCTCGTCACCGCCTGCACCGGCGCGTGCGTCCTCACCGCCTCGGCCGCCAGGGCTTCCACCGCCGCGGCGCTTCCCCCGGCCTCGTTCAGGCCCGGCTTGTTCCTCCCCGATCCCACGCACAGGTAGCCGGCCACCTCGCCGCCGGCCAGGGCCAGCCGCGTGCTGATCTTCGGGAGGGTCAGCAGGGCGGCGTACTCCTCCCTGTCGCGGGCGACGCGCCAAGGTTCCGCGTCGTGGAAGCGGATGACGGCGTCGAGGTGCTCATCCCTGCCTGCGTCGAAGGGGACGATCTCGAACTCCCCGCGCTCGAAGAGCGCTTCGTCACCGGGAGCAAGGGTGTAGACCCACCCCTGGTTGGCCACCGCCTCCCAGCCGGACTGGTGGTAGAAGGGGAAGGTGGCGGGCACCGTCCACAGGACGGAGACGGGCCAGCCGTTTTCCTTCATGATGCGCACACAGTCGCGCAGGCAGCGCGTGGCGTAGCCCCTGCGGCGGTGGTCGGGATGGGTGACGGTGGGGCTGATGATGCCGGCGGTGAATGTGTCCCCGCCGGCGATGATCTTGCGCGGCGCCACCGGCACGTGGGCCACCACTTGGCCCGCCACCTTGAGGATGCGCATGTAGCGCAACCCGCGGTCGTTGAAGATCAGGGGGTAGTCGGTGCGGATGTCCTGGTCGGAGCCGGCGCGGAAGACGGAGTTGATGAGGGCGAGGGTTTCGTCGAACTCCTCGGGCCTGCAGGCGCGGGGTCCTTCCATCAGCCGCCGTGCCGGGCCCAGTCCGGCAGCACCCCGGCTTCGATCCCGAACAGGTGCGGGCCCATGAAGCTGAAGATGAGAGTGATCACCACGGCCCCCACAAGATTGAGGACGACGCCGACTCGCGCCATCTCGGAGATCCTCACCCGGTCGCTGCCGAAGACGACGGCGTTGGGGGGCGTGGCCACGGGCATCATGAAGGCGCACGAGGCCGAGAGCGTGGCGGGGATCATGAGCAGCAGCGGGTGCAGGCCCGTGGCGACGGCCACGGCGGCGAAGATGGGCAGCACCATCTCGGTGGTGGCGGTGTTCGAGGTGAGCTCGGTGAGGAAGGTGATGGAGAGGCAGATGACGAGGATGAGGACGACGGGCGGCACCGAGCCGAGGCCGCTGAAGCCGCCGCCGATGAAGCGGGCCAGTCCGGTGATCTGGAAGCCATGGGCGAGGGCGAAGCCGCCCCCGAAGAGGAGGACGATGTTCCACGGCAGCCCGCGCACCACGTCGGGACCCATCAGCGTCCGGGACTGCGCGCCGGGAGAGCGGGCCGGCACCAGGAAGAGGAGGCAGGCCATGGTGATGGCCACGGTGCCGTCGTCGATCAGGTGGCCGAAGGGCAGCAGGCCGGACCAGCCGGGGATGGTGAGCCCCCCGATCACGATGGGGGCGCGGAAGACCCAGAGCACGGCGGTGGCGGCGAAGACGGCGAGGATCACCCGCTCCTCGAAGCGGACCTCCCCGAGCTTGCGCGCCTCCGACTCCAGGACCTCGCGGTCGACGGTGACCTCCCGCGGGATGCGGAAGAAGACCTGCGTGATCAGCGCCCAGGCGCAGGCCAGCATGATCAGCGTGATCGGCGCCGCCATGACAAACCACACGCCGAAGGAGATGTGGGGCGCCTCCGGGAAGGTGATCTGGAAGATCCGTTGCAGCGAGAGGTTCGGCGGCGTGCCCACGAGCGTGGCGATGCCCCCCGCCGAGCAGGCGTAGGCGATGCCGTGCATGACCGCCACCGAGAAGGCGCGGGTCCGCTCCCGGCCGAACTGCTCCTCCATCCGCAGGATCACGGCGAGACCCACCGGGAGCATCATGATCGCCGTGGCCGTGTTGGAGATCCACATGGATAGGAAGGCCGCGGCGAGCATGAAGCCGAGCACGATCCGCGCCGGCCCTCCCCCCACCGAGCGGATGACCCACAGGGCGATCCGCCGGTGGACGTCCCACTTCTCCATGGTGAGCGCGATCATGAAGCCGCCGAGAAAGAGGACGATGGTGCTGTTGAAGTAGATCGGCGCCGTGGCGCGGGTCCGCTCGATGCCGAGGAGGGGGTAGAGGATCAGCGGCAGCAGGGCCGTGGCGTAGAGGGGGATCGCGTCGGTGATCCACCAGGTGGCCATGAGCAGGGCCACCGCCGCCATGCGCGTGACCTCGGGCTTGCCCGGCTCCAGGTCGAGGAACAGCAGGGTGAGGGCGGCCAGCAGCGGCCCCAGCCACAGGCCGATGCGCTGGCCGCGCGACCGGGGCTCGGGGGCGGCTGGCGGCTCGGGGTCGTGGGTGCTGGTCACGGGGCGGGGCTACGCCTGGTAGATGACCGGATTCCGCTCGGGGTCGTCGATGAAGGCGGTGAGCCCGGCGCGGCGGCCGTCCACTGGGGCCGAGTTCTCCGTGCGCATGTGGATGGCCAGGCTGCGGCGGGGACCGGCCGAGCGGTTGGGACCGCTGCCGTGGAAGGTGAGGCAGTCGTGGAAGCTGGCGCCGCCCGGCGGCAGCAGGGCCGGCACCTCCTCCCAGGATTGGCCATCGGGCACCGGAATGGCGGCTCGCTGGTCGTCGAGGTCCTGGCGGTGGAAGCCGCCGTCGTCGAGCAGGCCCCATCCATGCGAACCGCGCACGAAGCGCATGGGGCCGGCCTCGGCGGTCACGTCGCTCAGGGCCACCCAGGCGGTGAACAGCTCGCTGCCCTCCTCCCACGCCCGCCAGTAGTGGCGGTCCTGGTGCCAGCCGATGTTGAGCTCGGCCTCCCCTTCTTCGGGCTGGGGCGGCTTGTAGAGCAGCTGCGTCCACCACACCTGCACCATGCGCGCCCCGGTGACGCGGGCGGCCCACCGGCCCAGGTCGGGATGGCTCACGAGGGCGCGAATCCCGAGGTCGGCCTGCTGGGGCAGCTCGATCTTGCACAGCTCGTTCGGGTCGTCCCCCGGGTTCCAGCGCGAGTGCTGGGGCGGCTGCCCGGCGTCGTAGCGTCCCTCGCGCACGGCGTCCATGCCGGCGACGGCGGCCTGCACGACGTCAGAGGGCAGAACGGGGTCCGGGGCGATGTAGAAGCCGTCGGTGCGGTACTGCTGCTGGATGGTGCTGGCTGTGGCCTCGATCATGGCGGCAGAACATAGGGCCTGCTCCGGCCGGTACCACCACTCCCGCGGCACCCGACGCTCGGCAGGCATCCGGCTTGTCCGGGGCCACCGGCCACCGTAGCGTCCGTCCCCAATGACCTTCTACGTAGCCGCGTACGACACCGAGGCCGTCTATCCCTGGTGGGAAACCGGTCAGCCGGGCATGACCTACGAAGGCGCCCGCCTCGACGAGTGCCTCGACGGCGTGCGCGCCGTCGCCGAGGTCCACCTGCGGCACCGGGCGCCGGCGACCTTCTTCATCGTCGGCCGCCTCGCCCAGGCCGCGGGGGCCCGGCTGCGGGAGATCCTCGACCACGACCTGTTCGAGCTGGAGTCCCACAGCTCCACCCACCAGAACATGCTCGCCATCCGTGACGATGGCGCGGCGGTGCGCCGCGAGCTGGTCGACTCCAAGGCCGTCGTCGAGGACCTCTTCGGACGCGAGGTGATCGGCTTCACGGCGCCGGGCGGCTCCGACCGCGGATTCCTGGGGGAGACACGACTGCTGGAGGCGCTGTGGGAGGCGGGCTACCGCTACGTCCGCACCCTGAGCTGGCAGCCCGGCAACCTTGCGCCGGCGCCGCTGACCCAGCCCTTCTGGTTCGCCGACGACGGCTTCCCGAAGCTGCTGGAGATCTCCGCCCACGCCTGGCACGACAACATCCTCACCGGCCAGCCCTCGGCGGCCGCCTGGCCTCCGGCCCTGCCCTGGGGCTATCCGGCGCGCACGCCCGCTACCGCACGGGAGGTCTACCAGGCCTACGCTCCCGGCATCGAGCACGTCCGCGACCAGGGCCTGCTCACCTATTCCCCCTGCTTCCATCCCTGGTCGATCCACCGCATCGACCGCGGCGCCGGGCAGATCGACCTGCTGCTGGACCACGCTCGCCGCGCCGGCCTGACCCTAACGTCGTGCGGCGACGTGTACCGGCTCCTGGCCGCGGAACCCCAGTTGGCCCATCCGGCGCCGAGGTTCGCCAGCGGCCCGGGCGCCTGACCCCGGATCAGGATTCGAGCTCGAAGCTTCCGGTGGTACGGCGCCAGGCCTTCGGGGAAGCATATTCCACTTGATTGAGATGCTCTTGTCCTCGAATCTAGCATCATGAAGACCACTGTCGATATTCCCGACAACGAGCTCGAGGACCATCCGATTCACCAAGGCGAAGACCAAGCGCGAGGCCATCGTCGGCGCCGTGGCCGAGCTCACGCGCCACGCCGGCACTTGTTCGGGGCTGATCACCCCGGAGGAGCTCCAGGCCAATAGGCGGCGGGGCGAGCTTCTGGCCTCGGTGGACTGACTCGGCGAGGGCTGCCCCGGGGGCCTCAGCGCCCGAAGCGCAGGCCGATGAAGTACCCCGGCCAGACGAAGACCCCGTCCTCCGGTTCCTCCTCGAAGCGGCTGCCCGATTCGATCAGACGGGGATGGCCCTTGGTCGACCACCTGTTCAGCGAGAGACCGCCGAACAGCCACGGACGGCCGGGGAGGGGGGCCCCCTGGGCCAGGACCACCCCCGTCTCGAGCCGGATCCGCCACAGGCTGTTGTCCGTGTCCGACCGAACCTCCCGGATGCTGAGGGGCGGCCAGAAGTCGATGTCGGCGTCGTAGTCCTCTCCGAGATCGCGGCTGATCCGGAGGCCGTGCACATCCAGGCCGATGGAGAGCCTGCGCCCGCTCTTGCGCACCCCGGCCCCCAGACCGATGGCCCAGAGCCGCCGGCCGTCCTCGCTGGCGAAGCCGGTGGTGAAGGATGTGTGGTAGAGGCGGCTGCCGGAGGCGAGGGTGAGCAGGTTGAAGCCGACCTCGTCGCGCCAGGTGCTGAGGCTGAAGACGCCGTTGCGCGAGTAGTTGATCAACCCTATGGGCAACCCGCCGTCGATGCGGCCGGAGATGTTGGTCACGCCCACCTGCCAGCCCTTCACCCGGCGCGCCACGTTCAGGAGACCGATCTGAGCCCCCCTGACCTCACCGGCCACATTGCCGCTTGCCGCGAACTGGCCGCCGCGGATCTCATCGGCCACGTTGACCCCGGCCGCCACCTGCCAGCCGCGCACCTGCGAGGCGATGTTGATCGGCCCTGCCTGCCCTCCCTGCAGAGGCCCCACCGCCCAGTTGACGCCCCAGATGGTCGTCTGCCAGCCGGCGACCTCCTCAAGGGCCAGGTTGCCCACCCAGCCCACCTGGCTGCCGGTGCGCTCGCGGGCCACGTTGGCCATCCAGCCGACCTGGACGCCGTCGAAAGGCTCGTCCTGGGTATTGGTCACCAGCCCCATCGTCAGGGTACGGCCTTCGCCGGTGACGACCTCGATCTGACGGTCCTCGTTCATCCCCAACGCGAGGCCCCGCTTCGAACCGCCCCGCAGTCCGGTCTGTTCCGGGGCCAGGGCGCGGAATCGGCCGGCCGTCACCTCAACGAAATCGCCATCCGCCAGGACCAGCTCCGCCAGTCGCCAGTCCTCGCCGTCCTCCTGCAGGTAGAGCGCGTAGGAGCCCGGCTCCACTCCCAGGTCCACGGCGCGGCCGGCGGGCTTCTCCAGCTCGGCGACGATCCGCTGCCGGGCGTTGCGGACATACAGACGGCCGGAGAGGGCTTCCTCCAGCAGCAGGCCCGCGGCCTTGCGGCGCACGTCGGTCATCACCACGCCGCCGGTGCCCCGCATCTCGACCTCGTAGGCCGGGTGCTGGATGCCCCCCGCGGTGCCCGTGGTCCGGGCCCGCGTCTCGTTGAATGTGAACTGGTAGGCCTCGTTGAGGGTTACCCGTCCGTCGCCGTCGCCGTCCGCGGCCCCCCGCAGCCCCGAGACGAGGTAGTGGGTGAAGAAGGAGGCCTGGAGCAGGTCGGACTCCTGGGCCGCCTCGCCGGCCGAGCTGGAGGTGAGGAAGGCGTAGCCCTCCATGTCGAAGGACTCGTCCACCAGGAAGGGCGGGCGCCGCCGGCCCCCCTTCGTGCGGGTGATGGCCCCGGAGGCGCAGGCGTCGAGGACGGCGATGTGCACGTCGGCGGGGGCCCTCTCCAGGGCGCCGCGCAGGAGCGGGTACTCCAGGCGGTCACCGGCCAGCAGCAGGCCCTTCGCGTCGGCGTGTCCCGAGTAGTAGAGCAGCACCTCCAGCCGGTCTCCGCGCCGGCCGGCCGTCTGCACGCGCTCCTCAAGCTCGGCCAGGCCCTGCTCGAAGGCGGCGAGGTCGGGATTGCGCAGCAGCAGCGCGTCCTCCGGGGCCAGGCCGCCCATCTCCTGCAGCACCTGGACGATGCTCTCCGCGTCCGAGACCGCATAGCGCAGCAGCTCGCGGTCGACGCCGCCGTTGTTGGACCCGGCGGCCAGCAGCAGGCGCCGCACCTCGGCGGCTTCCGCCGGCAGGGACAGACCCGCCGCGGCGGCGACGGACAGCAGCAGGCGCACCACGTACATAGCCACAACTCCCCGGTGACTGGAATCGACCCGTTTCAGGGTGAACCCGTCTTTTTCAAGGTGAACTGGTGGAGGCGAAGGTCGCCGGCCGGGGCCAGGTCGCCGGCGGCCAGTTGTTCTTCGAGCGCCGCCAGGCCGAAGGGGCGGTCGGACGCCACCAGGAAGAACCGCTCCCACAGCGGCGCGTCGTCCAGCTCGTAGGCGAAGTCGAGGGTGTCCGCAGGCGCCAGGGGCACCGCTTCCTCGCCGGAGACGGGAAGGTGGCGGGTCACGGCGCCGCGGCCGTCGACGGAGAGGACCGCCCCGAAGGCCAGACCGTCGGAGCGATAGGCGATCTGCACCAGGTCCCCGCTTCGGGCCGGGGCCCCGTCCTCCAGGCGTTCGTGGCCGCCGGCCAGCTTGCGGAAGATCATCAGGCGAGGCCCCTCCCCATCGCCCTTTACCCGCAGCGCGGTCTCCGCCCCGCCGCCCGTGCCGGTCCGGTCCTCGTCCAAGAGAGCGGGCACCGCCACCACCGCCAGGACCAGGGCCGAGGCCGGCACGGCCCACGGGCGGTACCCGCTCCACCCGCGCCGGGCGGTCCCGCTCCGGCCGCGCTGCAGTCTCCCCTCGATGCGGCGGCCCATCCACCCGGCCGGGTAGCGCCGGTGCAGTTCCTCGTTGGAGCGCCGGAGGTCCTCCAGCCGCCGGGCGAGCACGGGGTCGTCCGCCACCCGCTGGTCGAGGCCGGCCAGCTCGGCGGCGCTGCCCTCGCGCAGCAGGTAACGCTCCAACTGGTAGTCGCTCACCGGACGCTCATTTCGCTCGTTCATGCTTCCTCCAACTCCCGCAGGGACGCTCTCAGGCCGCGCAGCCGCTTGCGCACGCCGGACACGGACAGGCCCACAACTCCCGCCACCTGCTCCAGGGTCATGCCGTCGACATAGTGCAGGAAGGCCATGGTGCGCGTCGACTCGCGCTGCCGGCCGAAGAGCCTGGCGAGCATGTCCCGCGCCTCGGTCCGGCTTTCGGTCTCGTCCCAGCGGGCGATCTGCTCGACAAGGGCCGAGTCGGGCGTGGTCTTCCGGCGCCTGGCGTCGCGGACCCGGTTGAGGCAGTGGTTGGTGGCCATGCGGTAGAGCAGGCTGGAGAGGGCCTCGTCCCGCAGGCGCCTGTGCTTGATCAACAGCTGCACGAATACATCCTGCGTGGCGTCGAGGGCCTCCTCCTCGTCGTTCAGGATCTGCCGGCAGCGCCGTATGACCATCGGCCCGTTGCGGCGGTAGAGCGCATCTACGTCCATCGATTCCCTGGCGGTGTAGACATTCAACACCTGGAGCGGCGCGAGGTGTCACCTGCGAGGTGGGGGTTTCTCGCGCGGCGAAGCGCGGTGGCGCCGCGGTACCGGGGCTCGCGTCCTGCGGAGAAGCCCGAGCCCCCGGCCCCGCCGCATGGGCCGAGCCGGCGGCCCCCGAGTGAGCCCTCAATCCCTCAACGGGATGCGGATGACGCCTTCAGATGGCATCCAGCGGCACGGCGTCCACCGACGAGGTCAGGCGGAAGCGCTCGCGGCAGAGGCAGACCAGGAGACCGGGGCCCGCGCGGTCGCCGAAGAGGGCCTGGAAGCGCTCGATGGCCCGGGCGTGCTCCGGCCGGGGCGTGGCCGTGAGCTTCGCCTCGATGGGGATCAGCTGCCGGCCGTCGTCGAGTAGGAAGTCCACCTCGTGACCGCCGGCGGTGCGCCAGAAGTGGAGGCGCGGCACCTCGCCCCGGTGCACGAGCAGGCGGTACAGGGACCCCAGGACGGCGCTCTCGATCATGGCGCCCGCGGCCATCCCCTGCAGCACCTGGCCGGGCTCGGTGAGTCCGAGGAGATAGCCGAGGATCCCGGTGTCCAGGAAGAAGACCTTCGGCCGGTTCACCAGCCTCTTGCCGAGATTCGCGTGGTAGGGCCTCAGGGTCAGGACCTGCCCGCTCGCTTCCAGGACCGAGACCCAGGCCTTCACCGTCTTGGAGGTGACGCCGAGGTCGCGGGCCAGGTCGGAGAAGTTGATCAGCGCCCCGGAGCGGGCGGCCAGCGCGTAGAGGACACGCTGGAAGTCCCCTAGGTCGCCGACGGCCCGCAGGGAGCGGACATCGCGCTCGAGATAGGTCTGGACGTAGCTGCTGAGCCACAACGCCGGGTCGACCCGCGCGTCGAGGGCGGGCTCGGGAAAGCCGCCGCGGAGCAGCCGCCCGGCGACCTCGGCCGGGTCGCCCCCGGCGCCGCCCTTCCCGCGCCCGGCGCCGTCGAGCACCTCCCGCCATGGCGTGTCAGGCGCGGCGCGGCCCCCCGTTTCCGCCAGGGACATCGACTGCAGGGAGAGCACCGCGGCGCGGCCGGCCAGGGACTCGGATACCCCCCGCATCAGCGGAAAGGCCTGGGACCCCGTGATCACGTAGCGGCCCTTCTCCCCCCGGTGCTCGTCCACGTCGATCTTGACCGCGTGGAGCATCTCCGGCGCGTACTGGATCTCGTCGAGGATCACGGGCGGGGGGAACCGGGAGAGGAGCAGCGGGGCGTCGGCGCGGGCCTGCTCGCGGAGGGTCACGTCGTCGAGGGTGCAGTCCGATGCAAGCAAATTGGGAATTATATTCCAAATTTGCACGCATCAGGCCCGGTGCGAACACTGCAGATCAGGAATCAGATTCCAAATTTGCACGCACGTCGAGGTTGGCCGTTCAAGGACTCCACTGCGCCGCGCGCTCGAGGAAGACCGCCGGATCGGCGCGCCAGTCTCCGTAGCCGATGCGCCGGTCGTCGGTCAGATAGTCGAGCTTGTCGTCGATGCAGGCTGCCAGCTCCGCGTCCTCGGCGGCCAGCGCGAAGCCTCCCCGCTCGACGGCTTCGTCGAGGGCGGTGACGACGAACTCCCCCTCGGAACCGACGCTGGCGTCGCGGTTGCCGATCTCGCCGCGGGCGATGGCGTCGATGTCGCCGGCCCGGAGGGCGGCGAGCAGGTCCAACTCGCTGGCTTCCTGCCCCTCCGGACCGTCGAGGTAGATCACCTGCGGCATGTCGTCGGCGGGCGGCACCAGCCGCAGGCGGCCGCTCAGATGGTCCGAGGCGCCTGCCGGGGTGATGGTGTGCGCATCGGTGCCGTCGGCCAGGAACTCGCCCCGGTCCGTCTCGATGCGGGTGCCGGCCGCGAGCACGCCGCGGGCGTCGACGAAGCCGGTCAGCTCCAGCAGGCGGAACTCGCCGGTGGTGAGCCGCAGCACGCCCACCCGGTCGGCGCTCGTCAGGTCGCCGTGACGGGCCAGGCGCCCGGCGTCGGCGGCCCGGACCAGCAGCGACTGGCGGAAGAGGATGTGCCCGGAGGTGAAGATCACCGCGCGCTCGCCCGCGGCATTGCGGGTGCGCGAGTCGAGGATGGTGATGCCGCCGCCCACCAGGTCGTACTCCGCCCCGGCCGCCCGCAGCCAGATCTCCGACCACTCGGCGATGCCGCGGCGGGCGAAGGAGAGGCCGGCGCCGTCCATGGCGGCCAAGGCGGTCAGCAGGTCCGCCTCGTATCCGCGATGCTCGTCGAACCCGTCCACTCCGGGGTTCGGGTCGGCGCTGTAGCTGACCGGCTCGAAGAAGGCGTAGAACCCGGCCTGGAGGACCCGGCCCTCGCCGCAGGCGGCGCCGGGCGGCGAATCGCTGGGAGAAGAGCAGGCGGCCAGGAACACGGACGCGGCGGCGAAGGCCGCTCGGGACCAGGACAGGGACATGCGGCTACCTACTTGGCGAGTGGGGAAAGATGCCGGCATCGGGGATACCTCGGGCCGGCGGCGGCGACAGCGCTGGCGGCGGCCTCAGGCGTCCACGGCGACGGCTGTGGCCGTCTCCTGGGTCATGATGGCGCTGCGCACGAGGGCGAGCTTGTTGGCGGCGTTGAAGGCGGCCACCTTGTAGGCCTCGGCCAGGGTGGGGTAGTTGAAGACGGTGCGGATGAAGTAGTCGAGGCCGCCCCCCAGCCCCAGCACCGCCTGCCCCACGTGGACCAGCTCGGTGGCGCCCGAGCCGATGCAGTGGGCCCCGAGCAGGCGCCCGTCCTCGCGGTGGAAGATCAGCTTCACCATGCCCGAGTCGTCGCCGAGGATCTGGCCGCGGGCGATCTCCTTGTAGTGGGCGATGCCGGTCTCGTAGGGCACGCGGTTGCGGGTCAGCTCCTCCTCCGTGTCCCCCACCATGGAGATCTCCGGGATGGCGTAGAGGCCGATCGGGTAGTGGCGGCCCATGGGCTGGGCCTCGACGCCGAACATGTGGCAGGCGGCCAGGCGCCCCTGCTCGCTGGAGGTCGAGGCCAGGGCGGGGAAGCCGATGACGTCGCCGGCGGCGTAGATGTTATCCGCCGCCGTGCGGTAGTGCTCGTCCACCACCAGCCGGCCGCGCTCGTCCGCCTCCAGCCCCACCGCCTCGAGGGCGAGATCCTCGGTGGCGCCGATGCGGCCGGCCGAGAACAGGACCACGTCGGCGACGATGTTCTTGCCCGACTCGAGCTTGATGAGGCCCTTGGGCTGGGGCACCTCCACCACCTCCAGATGCTCCACCGCCTCGCCGCAGCGGAAGGTGACGTCCGCCCTGCGCAGCTGGTGGATCAGCTCGTCCACGATCTCCTGGTCGACGAACTCCAGGGGGCGGGGGCGGCGGTCGATGATCGTCACCTGCACCCCCAGGGACGCGAACATGGAGGCGTACTCGATGCCGATCACGCCGGCGCCGACCACGGCGAGGTTGCGCGGCAGGTTGTCGATGTCGAGGACGTGGTCCGAGGTCAGGATCGTGCGCCCGTCCGGGGGCAGACTCGGCGGATCGCTGGCGCGCGTGCCCACGGCGACCAGCACCTTGTCCACCGACAGCCGGCGCCGGCCCTGGAGCCCCTCCACCAGGACGGTGTGGGCATCGACGAAGGAGGCGCGCCCGCGGATGACCTCGACATCGTTGCGCGACAGGTTCTCCTGCACCACGGAGAGCTCGCGCTCGATGACCCGCTCCACGTGCCCCACGAGCTGCTGCATGGTGGGCCGCGCCCGCGGCCGGAACTGCTCGTGGGCCTCCAGCCCGGGGCGGGAGTAGCCGCGGCGCACGGCTTCGCGGAACGTCTTCGAGGGGATCGTGCCGCTCTCGATGCAGACCCCCCCGACGATCTGCTGCTTCTCGACCACGGCCACCCGCTTGCCCAGCTTGGCCGCCTGGATGGCGGCGCGCTGGCCGGCGGGCCCGCTGCCGATGCAGACGAGGTCGTAGTCGTGGTGATTCTCGCTCACGGATCAGGCTCCCGGGCCTCCGGTGGCGGCGGCCCCCCTGCGGGTTCAGCTTGAATATGGGGAATCTGGTTGGGGGAAGCAGCCCGGCTCGCGGGGCTTCTTGCTCAGGAGTCCGACCCGAGTCGCTCTGCGCGGTACTCACGGTAAGGGATCGTGTCCTCTATCCCAGCAGCTCTGTACTCTTCCAGCGTCCTCTTGGCCGCCTCCTGGTCTTGCAGGAGTTCCCGGCGGTGCCCATGGTCCAGATCAGGAAGGCCGTCGAAACCATCCCGCTCAGGCCGGGGATCGCTCATACAGCACTTCTCCTTCCTCCAAGGCCTTGTGGATCAAGGAGTACGGATCCTGCCGCTGTTGGGCCAAGGCTTCGGGAGACCGGATGATCACATCGACGGGCAGCACGAATCGCTCGGCGATCGCTCGGCGAATAGGGTTCCCCCTCCCCTCTTCCGCCTCTCCTCGCATCACGACCAAGAGGTCCACATCGCTGTGCACCCCGGCCTGCCCGCGGGCGTGGCTGCCGAAGAGGATGACCTGCTCCGGATCGAAGCGTTCGACGATCAGCCGGGCCACCGCCTGAATGGTGAGCTTGTCGATACGGGTGCTTACAGCTTCCAACAGGAGCCCTCATCATGATCGCACGAGCACATCAAGTTGAAGAACCCATACTCTCTTCACCGGGGGCGTCCCAACTAAACCACCCAGGCAAGCCATTCACTACTGGTTGCCCTCGAGAGGACAAGCGCCCCCGAGGCGGGGTTGATCCAGCCCTTTCCGGCGGTCGGAGTTTTCCACCCACCAGTCCCACGATCGTCAGGGTCTTTCCCATCTGGCATTCCGAAAGAGACCGAGTTCGTCTTGGATTTTCGAAACTTGCTGTTCGTTTTCCTTGGTCCATTCCCCAATGCGCAAATATGCAATGTCCGATGAGTAACCAATGTCTGAGGTGCCTGGCCTATCTGTTGCAATCCCTACAACAGTGGTCACCTCGGGCAGTCTGCCACGAACAACAAAGCACCTCAGTCCCAGTTCTTGGGACCTTCTTTCTCTGTCCGAGGTCTGTCCGAACAAGAACACAAATGCGGTATGGTTGTGTCCTAGGACAACTCGTGAAGCAATTCTGGGATTCTGTTCCTGAGCAAATCCGATAAAGATCTCTGCAAGATTCGCACGGTGACCTCTTGGTTGCAGGGCCATCGTGGCTAGAGCCAACTCATCTTTCGTTACCTGATTGCTATGCAGGTCGAACATCCCGTCCGACAGGAGGTCATCTGCGAAGTGTTCGATCAGACGATCCCAAGCATAGGAAATGCGTAGCTCACTTTGGATATCCCTGTACTCTTCAGACGTGGAGAAGGTCTTCCAAAGATCGTCATCAAGAATCAGCATGTCTGGTCGTTCATTGGACTCGGAGCGGATGTCAAATGATGGACCAAATGACAAGTAAAGAGCGACGAGGTCCTCAATACCACCACCAGCGAAGAGTGGTAGAACCCCCTCTGCTATCAACTCCTCGCTCGCAGAAAGAAATTGAACAAAGTCAGTTATGGTATCAAGAGCCTTGAATAGTATCTCTACGCTATACTCATCGCACACATGCACGAAGCCATGACCCAAGTCACCCCATCGGAGTGGGACTTGACCTCGACCACCGAGTGAAACAGATATCCTATGGTACTGTCTCTTGGATCTCGGTGGTAGTGTAATGACTCTTCCATCACGACGAACGACCTCGTCGGCCGTATTGAGCCAACGTTCGGCTCCGAGAATTTGATCAGCCGACTTCTGAATGGCGGCTTTTTCCCAGCGCTCCCATCCCGTTGTGTCTCCGGTGTCTTTGTAGGCGATTTCCTTAACCGATATGATAATGACATGAGGCCCACACACAATCAAGCAATCACAAAGCTCCTTCCCCTTTTTTCCCAAGGGGTTCGGATGTGTCCAGAGCTTCAAGAACGAGCGTTCGCATAGGCTTTTGACCAATAGTTCTGACGCCGGTGACTCATGTGCCATATCTTTCCCCCAATCAAGGTTGCAGAGAACCTGCGCATACTTGGGAAACCATGTCAAGAAAGAGGCACAACAGGACCGATTCGACCCGGTGGGCAGTAGGAAGTAAGAATCCCACCGCTGCTGGGTCATCGTACATGTGCAAGGCGCGGCTCCTCACCGTCCATCTACACCGCCACTCTCGTCTCCACGTCCCCCGCAGCCAGCGCGTTCATGTAGGCCAGGATCATCTCCCGGGTGCGGTAGCGGCCGAAGGCGGCCTCGTCCTCGCGGCGGACGATGGGGAAGTTGTCGAGGACGTACGCCGCATCCTCCCGGGTGAGGCCGTAGAGGTGGAAGTAGAGGGCGTCGAGGCGGGCGCGGAGGTGGCGGCGTTCCTCCTCGTCCCATGGGAAGGGCGGGCCGTCGTGGCCGAGGTCGCGGGCGAAGGGGGCCATGTCGCGGGCGTGGTAGGTGAGGCGGAGGACGTGGTCCTTGACGAGGTCGCGGGCGGTGGTGGCGCCGAAGGGGCGGTCGTAGCCGGCGGGTGAGATGACGGGGAACTGTTCGACGGTGTACCAGGTCAGATGAGTCGCCTGGACTTTCTGACGAGCCACGTAGTCGAGCGCGAAACTGTTGAGATTGGCGAGGAAGCAGGCTGCGCTCTCCGCGTCCATGCCGTCGTCGGAAGGACGAAGGACCGGCAATGTATGCCCGCATCCAACTTGGGGAATGGCGGCCGCGATCATGGTGCGGACATTCGTTGACGCCGTAATGTCCTTGAACGCCAGGAGCCATCGTACTCCTTGGAGGTCGCTTTCCTGCTGGTTGACCCAGTAGCGGGGGCGAGGTGAGAAGGCAGGGTCTCGGTGCTCTTCTTCAAGAGTCCTGTCCGGCTGTCCGGGTCGAAACAGGTTTCCTTCCCGCGTGGTAATGCTTGCGGCGCGGTGGTCGAAAGCCTGCACCATCTTCCCTTCGTACAACGGCAGATACAACTCCTCCCCTCGCCTCCAACAATTGCCTTCCACCGGATAGAAGCCCTTGGCCTCGAGTTGTCCCGCGGTGTGGAAGAGGTGAGAGTCGGAGGTCATGTTGAAGTGTCCCTGCATGAACCGCACCGGCCATGCGCGGCGCTCCTTGTCTCCTGAACGGTCCACCAGCACCGGCTGACGCTCGTAGATCCGCCGGGTGATCTCCGCGTCCCGTCGAGTGCGAAACACCGGCGCGGTTCCGGAATTGGGGTTGACCCGGAGGAAGTCCGCTGGTGTCAAGGGGAAGCAGCGGTTCTCGTCAGCCAGTGTATCAATGTCGTGGAGAAAGAAGGCGCACTCGGTGCGGTCGAAGCTCCGTTCCTCGCCGCCGAAGACGAGGACACAGAACTTGAAAGAGGCATGAACATCCTTGAAGAAGATCCTCCTGTTTTCGAAGTCGAACAGGCCACTGACCCGTGCGCTGATCGAGAGGGACCTGAAGAATCGGGACGCGGTCTTGTCGGCGTAGATGCCCGACGGAGTCAGCAGCCCGACGAGCCCGTCTTGCTTGATCAGTCCCATTGCCCGCTCTACGAACAGAGAGTATAGGTTGATGCGACCTTCGCTCAGGAGGGGATACTCCGCAGAGGCACGTACGAACTGGCGCATAGCTGAAGCCCGATCCCTCACCATCTCGTACTCCAGAGCCAGCTTACCCCCTGATTCCTTCTTCTTCTTGATCAGTGCCTTTCTATCGGCTCCGATCACCGTCCCGGCTATCTGTTCGTCCCGGCTTGCGAACCATTCTACCTCCGGCTGCTCTATCTGGTCCCAAGGCGGGTTCCCGATGACGGCGTCGAACCCTCCCTGCGGTCGGCTCTCCTGCCACCGGCGCCACACGCCAGGGAAGGCGACCTCCCAGTGCAGGAAGCCCTCCCGGTCGGCCAGGGCCCGGGCCTCCTTCCATCGCTCGACGAACCGCGCCCATTCCTTGTACTTGGGTGGGTCGCCTTCAAGAGACCCCGGTCCTTGGGCCAACAGCTTGAACGCCTCCGCGGGCTGCCGGACGAGCGTTACGGCCAGTGGCCCTTCGAAGGCCGCGCGCTCCTTCTGCTTCATGCCCGCGGTCAGCCACCGCCAGCCGCAGAGGATGTCGAGCAGGCCGCGCAGGTCCGCGGTCGTCTTCTCCACGCCGCTGAACAATTCCGCCGATGCCTGCACTTCGGCCACGTCGGCGTCGGACATCTCCTCGATCCGCTGCATGCCCTCGGTGGCGTTCTCGGCTGCTTGGATGGCGCTCTGGGCGAACATCTCGGCCAGGCGGTGCAGGTCCTTCACCGCCTCCGACACCCGCAGGCCGACCAGCGAGTCGCCGCAGCGCAGGTGGTGGTCGAGGAAGGAGAGGGGCGCGCCCACGGTGAAGCTGTGCAGCCACAGGGAGACCTTGGCCAGCTCCACGGTGAGCGGGTTCTTGTCCACTCCGTAGATGCAGCGCTTGAGCACCATGCGGCGGATGATGGCCTGGTCGGTGAGCTGGGCCTCGTCGAGGACCCAGTCCGATTCCGCCGCCCGCCGGAGGATCTCCTCGCGGATCGCGGCCACCCTTCCCACCAGCGGCGACGCATACTCGCCGTCGAGCCACTCCGGGACGGCGGGGAGGTAAGCGATCAGCTCGGCGATGTAGTCGGAGAGGAAGTCGACGGCGGTCACCAGGAAGTGGCCGCTGCCCATGGCCGGGTCCAGGACCTTGAGGTCCAGCACCGCTTCGGCCGGGTCGAGCTTGCGCAACTCGGCCTCGCGCTGGGCCTTTGGCCGGCGATCGCTCTTGAGCTTCTCGGCCTTCTCCTCGAAAGCCTTCAGACGCTCTTCGGCCAGCGGCTTGAGGGTGCGCTCGACGATGAGATCGACCAGTTCCTGGGGCGTGTAGAAGCTGCCGCTGTCCTTGCGCGCGTAGGGGTTGGGGCGGATCTCGATGCCGTCGCCGCCGCGGACCGGCTCGCGCTCCAGCAGGCGCTCGTAGAGCGAGCCGAGTTGCTGCACCGACATGTCGCGGTAGTTGACGAAGCGGCGCTCGCCATACGCGTCCCTGGCGTGGCTGAGGTCGTGGATCACGGGCGCGACGGCGGCGTCGGGGAGGCGGACGGTCTCAAGCAGGGGCGCGGCCTCCCGGGCGAAGAGGCCCCCGTTATAGGGAGGCAGGCCGATGGACGGGTCGCCCTGGTCGATGATGCGGAAGAGGTTGAGGAGACGGTCGTAGTAGTTGCTGGCCACGGCCGAGAAGGTGTCGCTCTCCGCCATCCTGCGGGCCACGTCGTCGCGCACCCGCTTGCGCAGGCCGTAGTCGTCGTAGCGCGAGTCGTTGACCGGCAGCAGCCCCCGGTCCTCGGCGTAGAGCACGAAGAGCAGGCGGTAGAGGAAGATGAGCGCCGCCTTGTGGACCTCCGGCAGGTCGGCCTCTCCCCCTCTCTTCTCGGCGGCCTCGGCGAGGGCCTGGACGAGCGCCGGGAAGACGCTCTCGAAGACCACACCCGAGAGATCCTGGGCGACCTCTGCTCCTCGTAGCGGCGGCCCTCGGCCAGGGCCGCCTCGAGGAAGGACTCGGCGGCGCCCTCCTGGGGCGTGAAGGACTCCCGCCGGAAGAGCAGCTGGAAGACGCGCAGCTCCTCCTCGCGGCCGGCTTCGAGCAGGTCCTCCAGGTCGGCCTCGAAGTAGCCGCTGGCTCGGGGCCGGGCGCGGTAGTCGTAGAGGCGCCAGACGCGGCCGTTGGTGAGCAGGCCCCAGCGCACGCGGCTCTCCGACTCGATCTCGGCGGTGGCCAAGTAGCGGAGGATCTGGCTGTGGGGGGACCGGGCGTGGAATCCGGCCTCCCTGTCGCGCTCGTCCAATGGCAGGCCGAAGCGCTTGCTCTCCTCCACGACGGCGGCGTGCCGTGCGCGGGCGGCGGCGTTGGGCTCGGCGAGGCGCGCTCCTTGGAGCCGGCGTCGGCGAAGAGCAGGTGGTCGGGGATGTCCTCGTTGCGCGCCGTGCCCTGCTGCGGGAGGTAGTCCGCCCACCCGAGCAACTCCAGGACCGGCCGGATGAGATCCTGCTCCGTGACCGCCTCGTTGGGGTCGGCGGAACGGGCGAGGGCCTCGTAGCGGCGGAGCACGGATTCCCGGAAGGCGGCGAAGTCTCCGGGTCGGCGGGCGGATGCCTGCCACTCGGGGGTGGCCCTGATGCCGTCGGTGAGGAAGTAGTGGGTGAACAGTTGGCCGCTCATGGTCCAGAGAATTACCCCCATTGAGTGAAATTACTCAATAGGGGTATTCCACTTCCCGACGGACGCAGGGGTCGTCCCGGTGCAGGTCCGTGAGACGCTCAGGGCCGTCGGATGCGGAGGGAATCCCTCACTGGCAGCCGTCCTGGAGCTGCCCCAGCACGCCCTTGAACTCCTGCATCTGCTGCTCCAGGAGCGGCCACACCTCATCCGCCTCTGCAAGCAACTCGGTGCTGCGCTCCCAGCTCAGTTGTCCGCCGCCGATGTCCCGGAACAGGTGCCGGAAACGCAGGAACGGCCGCAGCCGTTCCGCGAGGTCGGAGGTCAGGACCCGGGGGCGGACGCCCTCGACTGTGCCAGTCGCCGCCCCGAGGCAGCTCCCCGTCCAGCTCCACCGCGATGCGCTCGAAGACGCGCTCGACCCCCGAGTAGAAGTCTTGCAGTACGCTCGCCACCCCGCGCACTTCCAGGCGGCTCGGCACTCCGTCCACGTCCCTCAGGTCGCTTCGCGATTCCTGGAGCAGGCGCTCGACCTGCGCCAGTTCCCGGTCGATGTCAGCCTTGAGAAGCAGGAACTTCCGGGCGCCCATGGAGCAGAACTCCTTCCCGTTTGGCGCGGCGGACCAGCTCCGGCGCCGCCAGCAGCGCCGCACAGTCCTTCGCCTTGGCGCGGGCATCCGCAAGCGCCCTGTCCAGCTCCGCGGTTTCGCGGTCCAGCCGCTCCCGCCAGGCGGCGGTGTAGCAGTCGCTCTGTGTGTTCCGGCCCATGGGGTCTCAGGCTTCGACCGCCCTCCGCGGCTCCACCTCCCGCTCGATCTGGCGCAGGGTCGTGCGCTCCGCGACCTCGAGATCGTAGCGGGTCTGGAGATTGATCCAGAACTGGGGCGTCGTGCCGAAGTAGCGGCCCAGGCGCAGAGCGGTGTCCGTCGTGACTCCTCGCCGTCCGAGCACGACATCGTTCAGCCTCGGTCGCGAAACCTTGAGCGCCTGGGCGAGCCGGTACACGCTGATCTCCATCGGTTCCAGGAACTCCTCGCGCAGAATCTCTCCAGGGTGCACCGGCGGCAGCCGCCGGCCGGAGACCACGTCGGAGAAATCGACCTTCCCCCGGTCCAGGTCTTCACGCTTAATGGGCATAGTCTCCTGACCTCCTCAATGGTAGTCGACGATCTCCACGTCCCACGCCTCCCCGGCACGCCAAGCAAAGCAGATCCGCCATCGGTCGTTGACGCGAATGCTGTATTGACCACGACGGTCCCCTCGCAGGGCCTCCAGACGATTGCCGGACGGCACCCGCAGATCGTCAAGCCGACCGGCGGCGTCAACCATCAACAGCTTCGCCCTCGCTCTTCTCTGTAGATGCAGGGGCATGCCGCGAACAGCATCGCCCGCAAAGACCGCCGCCGCGAGCTTGTCCGCGAAACTCCTGATCATCACGTTACGTAACGGAAGTCGATACGCTTCGTCAAGGGACCGCTCGAAACGGAGGGCCGGGGGCGGATAGCCTTTCGGCTGCCGCAAGATACCTTCAGCGCAGCAGCGTCAGCTTGCGCGTCTGCACGCCCTCGGCCGTCACCAGCCGGTACACGTAGACGCCGCTGCCCAACGGCCGGCCCTGGTCGTCGCGCCCGTCCCAGCGCAGACGGTGCAACCCGGGTTTCGCCGGTCCCGCGTGCAGCATCGCCACCCGCTGCCCCGTCAGGGCGAACACCTCCAGCCGCGCCGGCCCCGCCTGCAGCAGCAACCACGGGATCACCGTCTGGCTGTTGAAGGGATTCGGCGCGTTCTGCTGCAGCCCGGGTCCCTCCGGCAGACCGATCCGCTCCCGCGCCATGGCCACCAGCTTGCCCCGCTCCGGCTGGGCGAAGTGCTCGGCGAAGAGGAAGAAATCGGCGAAGTCCACCGAGCCGCTGCCGTCCAGGTCGAAGCGGGGGTCGCTGCCGCCGAAGGCCTCGGCGAAGAGGAAGAAGTCGCCGAACCCGACCTCGCCGTCGCCGTCGAAGTCGGGTGATGCCTTGGCGGTGGCGGTGAAGGTCACCGGCTCGAGGTCAGCCAACGTGGCCACCACCCTGTAGGCTCCCAGCTCCTCTCCCAGCGTCAGAGTGGTAACCGCCCGGCCCTCGGCATCGGTGGTGTCGGTGATGGTCGAAAGGGATCCGCCCTCGCCGGTGAGCGCAAAGGTGACCACCGCGCCCGGGAAGGCCGCTCCGTTCTGGTCGCGCACCTCGACCACCAGGGGCTCGGGCAGTTGCTCGCCCTCCGTTGCCTGCTGCTCGTCCCCGGCGAGTTTGGTCAGAGTCTGCGGAATCGCAATGCCGACGGCGGTGAAGGTCACAGGGGCGAGTCCGGCCACGGTCACGCGCACACTGTTGGGGCCCGGCGCACCCCCCAGGGTGAGGGTGCTGGCGGCGCGGCCCTCGGGGTCGGTGGTTGCGGTGGTCACCGAGAGGGTGCCCCCGCCGGCGGCCACCTCGAAGGTGACGGCCACGCCCGCCAGGGGGGATCCGATCTGATCGAGCAAAGAGACGACCAAAGGCTCGGCCAGCGGTTCGCCTCCCGGCCCCTGCTGGCCGTCGCCGCCGAGTTTGCCCAGGGTCGTGGGAATGGACCGGGTGTGGGCGGTGAAGCTCACCGGCTCCACTCCCTCCACCTCCACCACCACGGTGTTCGGTCCGGGTGCGTTGCCCAAGGTCAGAGTCGTAGACGCCCGGCCGCGGAGGTTGGTCGTCGCCCTTTCCACGGAGACGGTGCCCCCGCCGGAGGTGACCGCGAAGGTGACCTCGGCGCCGCTCAGCCATTGGCCCTTCTGGTCCCTCACCTCGATGACGAAGGGCTCCGCCAGGGCGAGCCCCGGTGTCCCTTCCTGCTCATCTCCGGAGAGCATGGTCAGGCTCCTGGGATGGGGCAGGATCCGCCGCATGTCCCACACCAGGACGCTCCCGTCCACTGACCCGGAAGCGAAGATCGGGAGATCCCGGGAGTATGCCACCGCGGTGATGGGGCCGGAATGTCCTCGGAGGGTGGCGATGCTCTCCCGGGTCTCCAGGTCCCACACCTGGACCTGGAAGGGACCGGCGTATTCGCCGATCACGAGAGTTCTCCCATCGGCCGAGAGGGTCGCGGAATCGGCCGTTCCCTCCGCGGGGAGGCTGCCGATTCGGCGCTCCGGCAGCACGTCCCACAGCTCGAGGACTCTCCACGATCCGCCGACGGCCAAGGGCAGGCCATCGTCCGCAAATGCCACGGAAACCACCCGATCCAGGGGCATCTCAAAGTGCGTCGTCTGGTTCCCCGTCGCCACGTCCCACACCCTCACCGTGCCATCCGAGGACCCGGAGACCAGGAGCCTGTCATCGGGAGAGAAAGCCATGGAGCCGATCTGGTTGGTGTGTCCCTCGAGAGAGACGGAAGGCGTGCCGGCAGCCGCGTCCCACAACTGGATGGCGCCCGTCTTGTGTCCCGCGGCTACCATCTCTCCGTCACGCGAAAAGACCACCCGGCTGACCCAGTTCTCAGGCTCGGGTGATTCCAGGGTAAGGGTATTGGCGCCGGTCGCCCTCTCCCAGAGTCTGACCGTGTTGTCCGAGGATCCCGAGGCCAGGATCCTGCCATCGGGCGAGAAGGCCAGGGCCAGAATCCAATCCGGGTGCCCGACGTTCACGTGCCCTTCGAGGCGGCCGGTAATGGCGCCCGTCTCGACGTCCCACAGTCTGACGGTGAGGTCCCTCGATCCGGAGGCCAGGGTTCTCCCATCGGGAGAGAGAGCCACCGAGGCGATCCGGTGCGTGTGATGGTGCTCCCTGGCAAGGATGGTGGTGGCGTTGCCCGTGGCGGCCTCCCAGAGCAGGACCGTGCCACGCTGCTCCCCGGAGGCCAGGGTCCTCCCGTCGGGCGAGAACGCCACGGACCGGACCGAGGAACCATGCCCCTCGAAAGAAGCGATCTCGGTCCCTGTCGCCACCTCCCACAACTTGACGGTGCGATCGAAGGCCCCCGAGGCGAGGGTCCTTCCGTCCGGCGAGAACTCGACGGACTCGACCCAGGAGGTGTGCCCCTCGAGAGGGGCCATACTGGTGTGCGCAGCCACGTCCCACAGCCTTATCGTGTGGTCGCCAGATGCGGAGGCGAGCGTTCTTCCGTCGGGGGAGAAGGCGACGGATCTGATTTCATCCGTGTGTCCTTCGAGGATGGCGATCAGGGTCCCGGTCTCCACGTCCCACAGGCGGCAGGGACCTTCGGAGTATCCCCCCGCGAGGATGGTCCGGTCGGGGGAGAAGGCCGCCGTGTTCCCCACCGGCCAATTCCTTTCCACGGGAACAGTGGCCGTATTCATCCCCGTTGCCACGTCCCACTGCTTGATGGACGAGCCTGCGGAAATGAGTGTGGCACCATCAGTGGAAAACGCCACGAAGCGAGGACGGTTGTCGTATCCATCGAGGACTGCCGTATTGGTGCCGGTCGCCACGTCCCACAGCTCGAATCCTTCACTGGTTGCGGCAGCCACCGTCTGCCCATCGGGGGAGAAGGCCAGGGAAGTGACGTATTCCAGGGGGCCCAGCAGCACGAGGGGTTGGACCGTCTCGACAGCGTATACCCAGATACCGATCTGGGTCGTAATGGCGAGGAGCCGTCCGTCCCCGGAAAAGGCGAACATCCGGTTCCCCCGACCGATCCCCCTCGTGTCGAGCAGCCCCCTCCCGAGTCGGGCCCTGGCCCCGTCCGGCAGGCTCCAGGTATGGTACCCGCCATCCAGGGGCCTCGTGGAAGAGATGCCGGATGCCGCGGCACCGAAGGTCACGCGCTCCAGCCCGGAGATCACCGCCTCGACGGAGTTGGGTCCCGGATACGGGCCGAGGGTGAGCAGGACCTCCGTCCGACCGTTGATGTCGGTCGTCGTTCTCTCCCGGGTGAACTTCTCGCCGAGCCGGCCATCCCCCTCGGTGACCACAAAGGTGACCTCCACACCCTGCAGGGGATCGCCGTACTGATCCCTCACCTCGACGACCAGCGGCTCCGCCAAGGGCTCTCCACTGGTCCCCTGCTGGTCGTCGCCCGAGACCACCAGCACCCTTCCTGGACGGGAGTTCAGCCACTCCGACGTGTCCCACAGGCCGATCCTGCCATCTTCCGTGCCCGCGGCGAGGGTGGCGGCATCGGGGGCGAAGGCCACGGTGCCGACTCCCCTGCCCTCGCCCCGCAGGATGCCCAGCTGCTCCCTCGTCCCCGGGTCCCACAAGTGCACGCCCAGTCCGCTCCCGGAAGCGAGCAGAGTCCCGTCGGGGGAGAAGGCCACGGATCGCACGGGCCCGTCGTGCTCCTCCAGGACGCCGACGCTCTCCTCCGTCTCCACGTCCCACAGCCTCACGGTCGCATCGTCCCCCCCGGAGGCGACCAGGGTCCCGTCAGGTGAGAACACCACGCTGTTGACCCCGGAGCCCCAACCGCCGCTGCCATGCCGGTGGGTGGCCACCTCGGTCCGCGTGGCCACGTCCCACAGCCGCACTCCGTCCCCGGAGCCCGAGGCGAGCATCGACCCGTCGGGGGAGAAGGCTACCGACGTGGCGTCCACGGGAAGGGTTGCGCTACCGCTCCGCCCTGCCACGTCCCACAGCCGAATGCCGTCACCGGCCCCCGACGCGAGAGTCCTGCCGTCCCGCGTGAAGGCAAGGGAGCGGATCTCGTGCGTGTGTCCGGAGAGCGTTGCGGTCACTCGGCCTTCGGGATCATGGAGTTGGACCTGGCCGCTGCCGGATCCCGAAGCCAGGACAGCCCCGTCCTCCGAGAGGGCCACGGCCGTGGCGCCGCTGGCCAGAGAGGTCGTGGTGCCTGTCCGGGTCTCCAGGTCCCACAGCTCCAACCCCTTGCCCGAGCCGGAGGCCAAGGTCCTGCCGCCGGGCGCAAAGACCGCCCCATGGACCTCCTCGCCGACCTCGAGGGTGGCCAGATGCTGGCGGGACAGCTCCCACAGATCGAAGCTGATGCCCGCCCTGTTTCCGTCCCTGTCCACTACGCTGATGAAGATCGGATGCACCTGGGGGTCGGCGAGATCCGTAAAGCCCCAGGCAGCGCCCGACGGAACCACGCCATCGTAGTCGATTTCGACGACGGCCTGATCCTCCCCCATCATCGCATGGCATGTCTTCAGCTCCGTGCCCCCTGCACTGATCCTGGCGCTGTGGGTCTCTACCGAGCGGACTCGCAAGCGCACATGATGCAGCCCATGGGCGGCGCTGAGCTTGAGCCGGATGGGGACGCTCTCCGACCCGGCCGGATAGGCGCGCGCCGAGAGCAACTCCACTACCGGCGCCTCGGTCCACTCGACTCCGACGTCGGGATTGAAGTAGGGATGAACCGCCAGGACTCCGGCGCTGCACGCGGACAGGGTGTCCCTGGACCACCCGTAGGACAGGATGTAGGAGTCGTCGCGGAAGTCGTGACCCATGCGGAAGGTGTGGGCCAGTTCATGGGCCAGGGTATCCCAGGCGAACTCACCCCCCACCAGGGCGATGCCGCTCTGCTTCGAGCTCCAGGTCGCCGCTCCGCTGGCCGTACGGCCGATCCGGTTGGTGCTGTTGTCGACCACGACGACGATGATGCTCTGCGACAGGTCGAAGGCCTCCCTGATCTCGTTGACCGAGTCCCACGTGTTGCCGATGTAGTGACTGTCGGGATGCTGTCCGTCCACGCGGTGAACGACGGGATCCCCCTCTTCGTCGGTCTCGATCCGGAAGGTCCTGTACCCGTACCCATGGCCCTCCATCTGCTCCCCGTACCAAGCCTGGAGGCTGAGCATCTCGTCCTTGATCCGCTGAACCACGTCGGCGCGGAAGGGACGGTCGTTGGGCAGGAAGTAGAACAGCCGCATCGTGCGGGGCTCGCCGGCGTCCAGGTCCGACAGGCGCTTGCCGGCGGCGTAGGTGACGGGCGGGTGCAACTCGGGGTCGAGGAAGAGGCCGGAGTGCTGGCGGTCGGGAGGCTCCGAGGCGTGGCCGACGGCCAGGGACGAGAGGATGAGAGCAAGGATGAGTCTCTTCATGATTCGCTCCGTGAAGTCGCGGGCGGCGGGCGCCCCTCAGACGAAGCGGTACCCGTAGAGGCGGGCCGCCCCGTAGAGCCAGAAACGCAGCTTGAAGCGGTCCCGCCCCACCTCGGCCAGACCCCTCCCCGCCCACTCCACCGGCCGGCGCAGTCCGTCGACAAAGATGTCGCCGCAGTCCTCGCACCCGTACCCGGGGAGGGGCTCGCCGGTGTCGGCGTCGAGGACCTCCACCTCCACCCAGCTGCGGTGCTGGCGCACGCCGCCCACGTTCACCGTGAGGCGGGTCGAGCGGTCGGTGAGCTGCAGGGGCGTGGTGGTGGCGTGGCCCGGGGTCTCGCGGTCGGGCGTCTCCAGGCAGGTGAAGCCGTCCTCGCGCAGGGTGGCCAGACCCATGCGCATCACCCGGGCGCCGCCGCTGCCCAGCTCGTGGCGGAACTCGGGGCTTTGGTTCTCCGGCGGCCAGCTGGTGAAGTCCTCGCCCGCGCCGCCGTAGAACAGGTGGATCGTCCCGTCCTTGACCGCCGGCTTGTCGGTGATCACCAGCAACCCGCCGTCCCACTCGTTGTGGGCGCCGCGGGGGATCACCTTCTGGTGCGGGTTCACGCGGTCGAAGCGGAGGCCGTCGCCGCTGACGGCCAGGCGGATGTCGGCGGCGTACATGCCGTAGAGGCCGTAGCGGTTGGGCACGTACCAGCCGTACTCGTAGGCCATGATCCACGCGCCGCCGTAGGGCGACATCATGATGTGGTGGTCCTCGTACTCCAGGCCGTCCGCCGGTGACAGCAGGGGATTCTCCTCGGCCCGGCGGAAGTGCTCGATGTCGGGGCCGTACGCCAGCAGCTTGGCCCGCCCCAGGCCATGGTACTTCCTGGCGCGGCGCTTGATGTCCGGCTTGCCGAAGGGGACAACCTCCTGGAAGACGGCCTTGTAGCGCCGCGAGGGATCGGGGTCCTGGTCGTCGCGCACGAGAACGCCGATGTCGGGCGGTCCGTCCTTCACCCACTCCGGCAGGTCGATCCGCGGGCCCTCGGTCCAGTGGATGCCGTCGGGCGAGTAGTTGGCCCGGGCGCCGATGGCCACGTACTCCGGATCGCGCTGGCCGACGGGCATCGGCTTGGAGAAAGGCCGCTTGATCCCCTTGAAGCGCTTCGCCGGGTCCGGCTCGGCGTCGTCCCTGATGATCGGTCCCCGGCCGTCGAGGACGATGTTGTTTTGTTTGCTGCCGTTGTACTCGTGCAGGCCGAGGACGGGCTTGTGCCAGTTGACGCCGTCCTCGCTCTCGGCGTAGCCCATGGCCCACCAGCGCCGGGTGGTGATGTCCGAGCCGGCGTACCACGCCTTGAAGAGCCCGTCCTCCTCGTCGTAGAGCACCGTGGGCGAGGACCAGGGCCCGCAGTGGGAGGAGTCCCACTCGTGCACGTCGCCCAGGGGCAGGACCGGGTTGAGGGGATGCTTCTCGGCCTCGCACACGGTCCGGTCCACGTGATGGGTGGACTCGACTCCGTCCATGAGCAGGAATCCGTCGCCGCGGCCTCGGTTGGTGTTCATCGCAATGCCATTTCGGTGTAGTCCATCCCGTGGGAGGTGGCCGAGTTGCCGATGTTGCGCTCCGGCATCTGCAGGATGCGCCCCGGCGCGTGCACGTCGAAGGAGAAGTCCACCAGCTCCTGCATGGTGCGCAGGCCGCGGGCACCCGGCTCTCGACCTGGGCCTCTCCTGTCATGTGGGGAGCGGGAGCTACTGGCCCCGGGGCCGGTACCTGGGGGTGAAGGCGCGCCCGTGGAAGAGGGGCATGAGGTCGTGGGGCACGTCATCCGTCCGCCCCAGCCAGTCGGTGTTGCCGAACTCGTAGTCGGAGTGGACCATGCGGCAGAGCATGATGAGGCGCTCCCGGTCGCTGCGGATCGGGATCGTCCGGTGCATGAGGGGACCGTCGGCGAAGAGCAGCACCGAGCCGCGGCGGGCGGTGATCTGGTGGAAGAACTCGGAGTCCGGGTTGTCGGTGATGTATCGCTTCAGGTCGTCGAAGGGGACGTGGATGCGGTGGCTCCCCGCGAAGATGCCGGTGCCCCCGTCCTCGGGGCCGACGTCGGTGAGATAGAGGATCAGCCCGAGGATCTGCGTGTGGAACCAGCCGTTGACGCAGACGGCCCGGTCCTTGTGGCGGCTCACGCCTCCGTGCCAGCCGAGGACGGGATTGTCCGAGCGCCGGTTGAAGCGCACGGCGAGGGAGTGGTACCGGTAGGTCCCGCCGAGCAGCTCGGTGGCGACGCCCACGAGACGCGGCTTCGTGAGGACCGCGCGAAAGACGGGATCGAGGCCGAGGACGCTCTCGATCTCCAAGCGGTCCAGGTGAAGCCCGCCCGAGGGGGTCCTCGTCCGGTTGCCGCGCCACTTCGCGCCGTCCCGGAAGGGGTGGTACTTCTCCGGCGGCGGCAGCGGCTCGAAGGGGGCGTCGCCGGCGGCTTCGAGCAGCTCCCCCTTCAGCCCCCCGGCCGCGGCCTCGATGGAGTCCAGCTCCTCCTCGGTGAACAGGTCCTCGACGACGGTGTAGCCATACAGCTCGAAGCGCATCCTCTGTTCGAGAGTCAGCGCCGGGAAGGGATAGTCGTACTCCTTCTCCGGGACATCCGTGAACCCGAAGCCCGGGTTCGGCGGGTTGTATGGAGCCTTCGGGAGTGCTTCCGTCGTCATGGCGTCTCCCGGGGATGGTCGTGGGAAGGCTGTCGGGGGTCGGGCGGGGCCGGGAGTATAGACGGGCCTTCAAACCCCGGTCAACGGAGCGGCTGCCTGCGCGCGCGGCGCACCAAGTGCCGCTTGACCTGCCCCTTCCCGTCCGATGAATTCCGGGTCTCTGCGATCCCCTTCTCCACGAGAAACCCCATGGCGATCCCCCTGCGCGAGATCACCGGCATGCCGGCCTTCTCCTCCTGCTACCCCATGCCGCCGTGCCGCTACCGCCAAGCCCGGTTCCAGCTCGTCTTCTTCCGCGCCGATCCGGCGGCCGTCGACCGGGTCCTTCCCGAGTGCTTCACCCCGGAGGACGGCCTGTGCGTGGCCATGGGCCTGGCCGTTCCCTGGAGCTCCAGCTACGGCGCCTTCGAGGAGAGCGCCCTTTCCGTGCCCTGCGCCTTCGAGGGGCGGTCCGGCTACTTCTGCGCCGTGGCCTTCCTCAACTCGCGCTCCAGCATTCCCGCCGGCCGCGAGATCTACGGGACCCCGAAGGTCCACGCGCAGATCGCCGTCTCCATGGACGAGCGCGTCATGTGCACCGACACGGTGGCGGGCGGCGGTTCCGTCATGAGCATCCGGTCCACCATGCACCGGGAGGCCCGCCCCGAGGACGTGCCCCCCACCAGCCCCAACTGGCGCCTCAAGGTGATCCCCCGGGCCGACGGCCGCGGCCCCGAGGTGATGCAGGTCATCGACACCGACGAGGTCAGCACCGACCGGGAGGTCCATCTCTGCCGCGCCGGCGACGGCATCGTCCAGTTCAACCCCTCCCCCGTCTTCGACCTCTCCGACTTCGCCCCCCTCTCCATCCACGGTGCCTGGTACCTGGAGATGGACTACACCGAGGGCTACGGCCAGGTCGTGCGCGACTTCTCGGGCGAGTAGCCGCCGGACCGGCCGTACGGGGCCCTCCACCCCTCCGACGCGGGCCTGACGATGCGCTCGGCCGCCGGGCCTTTCCGCGGGGCTGGCCAAGGCAAAGGCCCCTTCCGTCCCTCAGTGCAGCAGCGTCAGCTTGTGGCTCTCATCCGTCCCATCGACCGACACCACCAGGAAGTAGGTGCCGGAGGCCTGCAGCCGCCCCTCCTGGTCGAGCCCGTCCCAGACGAACTGGTAGGAGCCCGCCGGGCGCTCGGCCGCCGCCGCCAGCACCCGCACCCGCTGCCCCAACTCGTCGTAGATCCGTACCGAGACGGAGGCCGCCTGGTCCAACTCGAAGGCGATGGTGACAGCGGCATTGAAGGGATTCGGCCACAGGCGCACAGAGGGTAGCGCTCCTTCGGTACGGCCTGCCGGCACCTCCTCCTCGACCGCCTCCACCGCCGTGGCCACCCTCCACTCCCTTACCCGGCAGATGCGGCGCAACTGGGAGAACTCCTCTCCCCCCCAATAGATGCCCCGAAAGTCATTCAGCATCGAGACGAGGAGATCACCTTCGGACGTCAGCAACTGGCGAAAGGGCCACCAGATCGGGGCCTCCAGCGCCGGACCGCCGTTGCCGATATTGTCCTGGCAGCGGTGCTCCGAGACTCGCTTGCCGGCGACCGCCCGTTTCTCCACGGCAGCGCAGCCCCGTGCAACGTAGTCCAGTCCGTTACCGGCGACGGTCTCGATGACACCGTCCGGCCAGATGCGATGAATGCGGTGAAAGCCCTGATCGAGAATGTACAGCGCCCCCTGTTCGTCGATCGTGATCTCCCATGGTTGGTAGAGAGGAACTTCTGTCGCCAGACGGCCCTCGCCGACAGAGTAACTTCTGTTGTCCTGCACGGAGGGCGGGTGGTCTCCATACACCCGGGAGCCGGCCACGATCTCGATGACGCCATCGGCGGACCGGCGGAAGACCTGGTTGCCCTGCGAGAAGAACACCACTCCCTGGCCATCCACGAGCACCCCGGTTACCAAGTCGGTTTCCACCAGCGTGGTGACCACGCCCTGGCCATCGATCTGCCGGATCCCGTCCGTGCCGGCGACCAGCAGGCGGCCCTCCCGATCAAACGCCAGCGCGGCCATCACGCCAAACCGGGCTTCCTTGGCCGGCCCGCCGTCGCCGCTGGACCCATACTCGCCTCCCGCGACGGTGACCACCTGACCGTCCGGGTCCAGCCTCGCTATTCTGGACAGCTTCCTCCCCCAGTCGGGCCACGAGCGGTTGACATAGTCCACGAAGTAGAGCCGGCCCTGCCGGTCAAAGGCCAATCCCTCCGGTCCGATGCGGGCATCCAGGGCCGCGACGCTGTCCCGCAGGACATTGGCCGCCCGTTCCTCGCGGGTCTGCGGCACCCCCACGATGCGCGTGGCCGAGCCGTCGGATTCGAGGCGGTAGATGACGGAACCATCGGACACATGGACCTGCCCTGCCGGGTCCAAGGCCAGGCCCAAGGGCAGGTAGCTCCTATGCTCGCCGAAGGCCGCCAGGTAGTCCCCGCCGTCCGGGGCGGTCACGCTGCTGATGGTGCCCGGCTCGCCGCACGGCGGCAGCGCCCCCACCGGGGCCGTCAAGGCAAGCCACGACAGGCAGAGGAGCCGGGTTGCCATGTCCCTCAGTGCAGCAGCGTCAGCTTGTGGCTCTCGGTCGTCCCATCGACCGAGATCACCAATAGGTACGTGCCCGAGGCTTGGGATCGCCCCTCCTGGTCGAGCCCGTCCCAGACGAACTGGTAGGAGCCCGGTGGGCACTCGGCCTCGGCGGCCAGCACCCGCACCCGCTGGCCCAACTCGTCGTAGACCCGTACCGATACGGAGGCTGAGTGGTCCAACTCGAAGGCGACGGTGACTGAGGCATTGGAGGGATTCGGGTACAGGCGAAGTGAGAGTCTCCCTGCCTCGGCGCCACTCGCAGGCAGCTCCTCCTCTTCGACCGCCTCGACGCCCGTGGCGACCATCCACTCGCGGACCCGGCAGATGCGGCGCAGGTGGGAGATGTCGCCCCCCGCCCACATCATGCCCCCCGGCCACATCCCCACGAGAAGATCGCCCTCCGGCGTCATCTGCAGCAGATGGGGAGACCAGACCGGGGCCTCCAGCGCCGGCCCGCCGTCGCCGATGTTGTCCAGGCATGGGGGAATGGGGATGCCCCCGGCCACCCGCTTCTCGGACGCCGCACAGCCGGGTGACCAACCGAAGTCCAGACCGTTGCCAGCGACGGTCTCGATGGCGCCGTCGGGACGGACCCGATGGACTCGGTGGAAGTAGTAGTTGGCTATATACAGGGACCCGTCCGAGTCGAGAGCGAGGGCCGACACAAAGTTGAAGGGAGCCTCGGTCGCCGGACCACCGTTGGCGGCGTAGTACCCGCCCGGGCGCTCTTCCGACCACTCCCCTTCCAACGCCGCCTCACGCATGGCCCTGCGGCCATCCCAGGTCGACCCGGCGAGGTGCTCGATCATGCCGTCGCCATTGCGACGGAAGACCTGGTTGCCCGAGGCGAAATACAGTCTCCCCTGGCCATCTACTTGCGCTCGATGAGCTGACTCCATGGGCCCGGAGGGTGCGGAGACATCTCCCTGGTCGTCAATGCGCCAGATCCCTCCATGACCCGACAACAGCAGATGTCCCTCCAGATCGAAGACCAGCGAGCTTGCCCAACCGAACGCCTCCGGGCCGGCGAAGGTGACGACCCGACCATCGGTCTCCACGCGCGCAATGCGTGACACCGCTATCGGAAGGTCTTCGGGCGGCCCAAACAACTGCGACGCGTCGACGTAGTCCACGAAGTAGAGCTGCCCCTGCCTGTCGAAGGCCATCGGGCCCGGCGCAATGCGAGCGTCCAGCGCCGCCACCGTGTCCACGAGGACATTCCCCTTTTGCAGACGGGGTGGCCAGTACCGGTCATGGCCTATGCCGGTTTCGTCACTGTCCCGATACTGGGGTACGCCGACCATGCGGGTGGCGCTGCCATCGGCTTCGAAACGGTAGATGATCGTCCAGTCGGCGACATGGACGCGCCCTTGGGGGCCGACGGACAGGTACTGCGGATAGTGACTGCGATACTCCGGCGCAGCGGCCAGGTCCCCGTAGCCGGGTACGTCCTGCGGCGGGTAGACCTTGTAGCCACTGAAGGCGGCTATGTAGTCCCCGCCGTCGGGGGCGGTCACGGTGCTGATCGTGCCCGGCTCCCCGCACGGCGGCAGCGCCCCCACCGGGGCCGCCAGGGCAAGCCACCACAAGGCGGGGAAGCCATGAAGACGGGTTGGCACAACCCCTCCTCCCTTAGTGCAGCAGGGTCAACTTCAGCCGGCCTCGATCTGCGCCTGCAGAAAGTCCAGGGCCGCCCTGTTCACCCAGCGCTCCTCGTGGAAGGCCCGCCCGTACTCCAGAGCCGTCACCTCGCGGTACTCGTGGGCCTCGTCGTCGATGAACATCAGTTGCTTTCTGATCGAGGCCCGCACGGAGGGATCGGCCCCGCGCTCGAGCAGCGCCCTGATGAAGTAATCGGCCTCGAGGCCCCTCACCGTCGCAGGCTGCACGACCACGGCGCTGAACAAAGGCGTGTGCCCGCCGAAGCCGTCGGCGTCGACCGCCGCGCGGGCGTTCGGGTCGGCGCCGTGAGCCAGGAGCCAGTCGAAGATCTCGCGCTCGTAGTAGTCGATCGCCATGTGCAGCAGAGTGGCGCCTTGCAGCGGCGTTCCGTGCAGCCCGTAGCCGTCGTCGCCGCCGCAGCCGCACGCCCGAGGGAAGATCTCCTCGCCGGTGAGCGGACGGCCGACGAAGCCGGGGTCGCGCTCGTACAGGGCCTCGAGCAGGTCGATCCGCCCGCGGTGCACGGCCATGGCGGGCGTGTCGGGGTAGTCGACGTTGGCCTCCAGGATGTGCAGGACCTCGTGCTTGCCGGCCGGGTTGCGGGAGTAGGTGCTCAGCGCCATGGCGACGGGGGCCAGGCGGTCGCCCTCGGAGTCGCACAGCTCGGCGCCGACCTCGACCAGCTCCCTCAGGCCGTCCCCGTTCACCGTCTCGCAGCAGCCGATGATGATGCCGCGCGGGACCGGCGCGCCGAGGGCGGCCAGCTTGCGCATGGTGCTCACCTTTCCCTGCAGGGCCGCGCGTGAGAAAGCCCTTTCCAGGTCCTTGGCGCCGAGGGAGGCGAGCATCTCCACGATCTCATCCCGGCCGAGGTTGGCGGCCTGTGACATGGGCGGGCCCCAGTCCTCGTTGCGCACGTTCTCGCCCAGCAGGTCGGGGTGCTCCGCGACGATGTCGCGGACCCGCTGCACGTCGTCGCGCCAGATGGCGCGCAGCAGGTCCACCTTCACGCGCAGGCGTGGCCAGCTCGCCTGCTGATAGGCCCGCGCCAGCGCGAGCTGCGCGTCGGCGAGCTTCGCCTCGGGGGGCTCCACCCCGCGGGGATGGAACTCCTCGAAGTCGGACCGGGCGTCGGGGTCGCCGGAGCGGTACGCGGCGAGCAGCGACTTGGCCTGGCCCCTGAGGTGGTCCAGGTCGGGATCGTTGGGCAGATGGCGGATCGGCATCACTCCACCTCCCCGTCGAGCAGCGCCCGCCCGTACAGAATGTGGGGGATGTCCAGCCCGGGCCGCTCGAGCCGGTTGAACCGGGCCCACTGGATCTCCCAGATCCGCGGGTCCCAGCGGCACAGTTCCATCCAGCCGCGGATGATCTTGCTGTCGCCGTCGGGCCCGTCCACGCGGCCGCCGATGCGCGGTTCCTCCAGCGAGCCGTTCCACATCTGGTCCGTAAAGGTGCGCGTGAACCGCAGCATGTCCTCCCGCGTGAAGACCACGCCCCGGCGGAAAGCCTCGACGGCGAAGGTCACGTCGATTTGCCCGTGGCTGGAGTCCTCGGGCCGGCTGTGGTCCGGCTCTCCGGCCTCGGTCCAGTCCCAGTAGTTCCAGGTCCAGGCATTTCCCGTCTTTTCGAGGAAGTGCTTGAAATGGGCGGCCATTTGGGTGGCCCGCTCCAGGTAGAGGGGGTTCTCCGACACGTCCTTCAGCACCAGCCAGACCCGCGCCGGGGCGAGGTACTGGTTGTGGGGCATGACGCGGTTGGGAAAGCGCTCGGAGGGGGACTCGGTGAACCGGTAGGCCCCCATGCCCGGCCCCACCTCCTGCCAGTGGCGCTCCTGCTTCTGAAGGACGCGTTCCTCGATCAGTTGGAGGTAGGAGCGCGCCTTCTCCTCGTACCGGCCCTGCAGGCGCGGGTCCTTCAGAGCCAGCTCGATGAGCTGGGCCACGGGGTAGAGGATCATCCCCTCGTGCACGGCGTACTCCAGCGGAGCCGGTCCCCGGGTCTCGACGCGGAAGCGGTCGCCGATCTCGGGCCGGCCCTCCAGCCGCACCTCGAAGCCGGCGATGCCGGGAATCGGCTCTCCCTCGGCCTGCGGACCGTCGTGGACCACTTCCCACGGGCCGCCGCTCAGCTGCCGCACCGTGAAGCGGTCCTCCCCGGTGCGCTCGACGATGTACTCCGCGTCGACCGCCTGGTGGGCCTGCTGGATGTTCGTCTCCACCTCCGCCCCGGGCAGGATCCGCGCCGTCCCCCGGTTGTGCAGTTCCTCGGCGCGCATGCGGGAGACGGAGTAGCGGTCCGCCTGCCACCCCGGGATGCCGTCGCCGTCGTGGTCGCTCATGTTCGCCGCCATGCGGTCGAAGTGGTCGATCACCTTGTCCAGCCAGCGCACGTCCCCGGTGACGCGGTACATCTTGATGTAGCCGTTCAGGTAGTAGCTCTCGCCCCAGGCCAGGGCCGACGAGGTCTTCTGGTCCGAGTACGCCCTGCCCTCGTTCCGCGAGTTGTCGAAGGCGACGAACTCGGCGATCAGGGCCTCGCGGTCGAATTTGGTCACTTGCGCCCGTCCTTCCTGAAAGGTCAGCAGCACGAGGCCGGCGGCGGCGGCCGGCCATGCGGGGATCGATCTCATCGGGTTGCCTCCTCGAGTCGGCCTTCCAGCCTCGGCAAGGTAGGCCCGCCCGAAAGACGGGACCAATCGCCCCAATCGCCCAGCCATCGGCCAAGGCTTCCGGCTGGCGTGGCCGTCCCTCGCCACCTTCACTCCTGCTCGCCCGGCCCCCCGAACCCTTGACGCTGCCCGCGCCCACGCGGAACCTATGCCGCCCCGGCAGCACCCCCGATCCGCACCCCGCACCCGACCCGAGGCCCCATGGATCCCCTTCGCGTCGCCGCCATCTGCACCATCTACTACCCCAAGTCGCACGCCGACGTGATCGTCACCAAGTTCCTGGAGGGGGCCTCCACCGACGAGGGCTTCCGACCCTTCGACGACGTGCGCATCACCTCCGTGTACATCGACCACGTGCTGGAGAACGATGTCGGCCTCGGGCGCCTGGCGAAGCACGGGGTCCCCCATCACCCCAGCATCCGCCGCGCCCTGCACGCCGGGTCCAACGAGTTGGACGTGGACGCCGTGCTCCTCGTGGGCGAGCACGGGGACTACCCGTGGAACGAGCGCGGCCGGCACATGTACCCGCGGCGCTACTTCTTCGAGCAGATCGCCGGGGTCTTCGCCGAGAGCGGCCGCGTGGCGCCGGTCTTCAGCGACAAGCACCTGGCCTACAGCTGGGACGACGCCGCCTGGATGTGGGCCCGCAAGCAGGAGCTGGGCATCCCCCTCATGGCCGGGTCCTCCCTGCCCCTGTGCTGGCGCCGGCCGTGGTTGGAATACGACAAGGGCGTCGAGCTGGAGGAGGTCATGGCCCTCAGCTACGGATCGGTGGAGGCCTACGGTTACCACGCCCTGGAGACCATGCAGTGCATGGCCGAACGCCGCGCCGGCGGCGAGACCGGCGTCGTCTCCGTGCAGTGCCTGGAGGGCGACGATGTGTGGCGGGCCCGGGACCGCGGCGAGTGGTCCGGGGACCTGGCCGCGGCCATGCTGTCCGCCACGGAGAAGGCCCGCAGCAACGACCCCGAGGAGTACGACGACCCCACCCTCTTCCTGGTGCGCTACGCCGACGGGCTGAAGGCATCCGTCCTGCATCTCAACGGCGTGGGCACCTTTGCCTACGCCGCGCGCCGGCGGGACGGCACCGTCGACGCCTGCGAGGCCCACACCCAGGAAGGGGGGCCCTTCGCCCACTTCGGCTACCTCACCCGCAACATCGAGCAGTTCTTCCGCACCGGCGTGCCGCCGTACCCCTGCGAGCGCACCCTGCTCATCACCGGTGTCATCGACGCCGTCATGATCTCCCGCAGCGAGGGGTGCCGCGTCGTCGACACGCCCTACCTCGACATCCGTTACGAGTCCTACGACGAGATGCCCCTGCGCCCGCGGGGTCCGCGTCCGGTGGGCGCCTGTCTCGATCCGAACGCCCCCGACATGCCCGCCTGAGCGCCATGGCCCCCTATCCGACCTATCTCTTCGTCAACCCGCGGGCCCAGCCTCCGCCGGAGTACGGCCCGGCGCAGCAGGCGTTGCTGAACCGCCAGGCCTTCGCGGATGTGGAAGCGGAGGTGACACGCTTCCCAGGGTATCGGCCGACGCCGCTCATCGCGCTGGACGGTCTCGCGTCGGCGAGCGCTGTCGACGGCCTGTGGTGCAAGCACGAAGGGCATCGGTTCGAGGTGGGCAGCTTCAAGCCGACGGGACCGGTCTACGCGATGCTGGCCGTGTTGAAGGGCGAAGTCGCGAAGGCCACCGGCGCGGAGACGGTCACCACACGGGACCTGATGGACCGGAAGCATGAATCCGTGACGAGGGAGATCACCGTCTCGGCGGCGACATCGGGCAATCACGGGCGGGCCCTGGCGTGGGGCGCCCGCATGTTCGGCTGCCGCTGCGTGATCTACATGAACGACGGGGTCAGCGCCGGCCGGGAAGAGGCGATCGCCGCCTACGGAGCGGAGGTGGTGCGCGTGGCGGGGAGCTACGATCGAACCGTGCAGCGCTCCTACGCGGACGCCGAGAGGCTCGGCTACTTCCCCATATCGGATGAGAAGTCCACGGAGTACCCCCACATTTCGCGCGACATCATCCAGGGTTACGCCATGGTGGCGGACGAGATCGTTCGGCAGTTCGGCGGGGGCCGGCCGCCCACGCATGTCTTCGTCCCCGGCGGCGGCGGCCGCCTGGCGGCTGCCACCTGCGGCCACTTGTGGGAGCGGTACGGGAGCAGGCATCCGCGGGTGGTCGTCGTCGAGCCGGCCAACTCCGCGTGCCTGTATCACAGCGCCCTCGACGACAGGGCCGCAACCCTCGGCGGAGACGGGCGGTCGGTGATGGACGGACTGGTGGTCGAGGCCGCCTCGCCCCAGGCCTGGGAGATCCTGAGGGCCGGCGCCTTCGCCTTTCTCGCGATTCCCGACGAGGCCGCTGTCGATGCCATGCGGCAGGCGGCGGCCGGTGTCGGCGGCGATCCCCCGCTCGTCATCGGCGAGACGGGGATCGCGGCGTGGGCGGGATTCCTGGCCGCGATGCGTGACGAGGAGTTGAAGCAGCAGCTTGGACTGGATTCCAGCAGCCGCGTGGTCGTCATCGCCACCGAAGGGGCCACCGATCCGGAGGTCTACCTCAACCTCGTCGGCAGGACTCCGGAAGCGGTCCTGGCGCAGGAGGACTCCGAATGAGTGATCCAGCTCTCCAGGGCCTGATCCCGGAGATCGAGCGCCTGGCGCAGACCAAGGTCGCCAGGCACAGACTCCCCGGCATGGCCCTCGGCATCGTCCGCGGCCAGGAGCTGGCCTGGTTCGGCGGGTTCGGCGCGGCCGATCTCGACTCGGGCGCAACGCCCACGGAGGAGACGATCGCCCGCGTCGCTTCCGTCACCAAGACCTTCACCGCCACGGCGATCCTGCAGTTGCGGGACCAGGGGCGGCTCACGTTGGAGGACCCGCTGGCGCGGCACGTCCCCGAGTTCGCCTCGGCCCGCGCCGTCCGCGGCGACGTGGAAGGCGTGACCCTCCGGCGGCTGCTGACCCACCGCTCGGGGCTGGTCACCGAGTCGCCGACCCACGGCTGGGCCGCCCTCGACTTCCCGAGCCGGGAGGAGATTCTGGCGAAGCTGCCGGAGACGGGGATCGTCATCCCCCAGGACTCCGCCTTCAAGTACTCGAACCTCGCCTTCGGCTTGCTCGGCGAGGTCGTCTACCGGGTCACCGGCACGCCCTACACGGAGTACGTCCACACCCACATCATCGATCCCCTCGGCCTGACCTCCACCGTCTTCGACCTCACCGACGAACTGCGCCCCCGCTTCTTCACCGGCTACAACCCGTCCCCCTGGCAGGACCGCCCCGAGCGCGCCCCCTATGCACACCTGAAGGGGATCTCGGCGGGGGGCCAGCTGCACTCCACCGTGAGCGACCTGGCGAAATGGGTGTCGTTCCAGTTCCGCGGCGACGCGCAGGTGCTCAGGGCCGAGACCCTGCGGGAGATCCAGCGCCCCCAGTACGTCGAGCCGGACTGGTCGGCGGGACAGTGCATCGGCTGGCGCGCCACCCGCATCGGCGACCGCGTCCATCACAATCACGGCGGCGGCATCCACGGCTTCGCGACGCAGGTGTGGTACAACATTCCGGGCAGGACGGGCGTGGTTCTTCTCATCAACATGTGGCCTCCCCACGGCGGCCTGGAGACGGCGCAGGAGGTTCTGGAGATGGTGCTGCAGGCCGACGAGGCGGCGCCGTCCGCACCCGAACCGCCGAGGCTCGAGCCGACGCCGGAGGCATTGCGGCGTTTCGTCGGGTACTACCGCGCCGAACCCGGAATCGACGTGAACATCGAGTGGCGCGACGGCGCCCTGCGGCTGGTCCCCCACGGTGGGTCCGCACTCTCGCTGCATGCCCCGGCGATCCTCGAAGCGACGGACCAGGAGCAGGAGTGGGTGGTCCGCGGGGGCCGCGCCGCCGGAGAGACGGCCCTCTTCACGTTGGATGAGGACCGGGTCGTCAGCTATGAGTTGGGAGCTCTCGTGTTCAGGAAGCTGGTGTGAGGACCTTCCGGCTGTGGGCGGGCGGGGATGCGCACGTGGGCACGGACTTGGCCCGCGGCCATCGCCGCAGCCTTGCGGAGGCGATCCTGCAAGCCGAGCGGGGCGGCGCCGAGGGCGGTCCCCCCTTCGAGTGGGACATCATGCTCGACATCGGGGACCTGTCGGGTTCGCAGACGCCGCCGGATGACGAGGAGGGGGAAGAGGTGGTGCGGCAGTACGGCGCGTCGACCCTGCATCCCAGGGAGGACTTCTACAACATCGTCGGCAACCACGACGCCAGCGGCCCGGACGAGCCGTGCCAGTGGTGGTTCCGCAAGTGGGTGGATCCCACCGGGGAGCACACCGGGCATTCAGGCGTTCACGCCCACCGGAGGCCCTGGCCGGTGGAGGGGACCTGGGAGCGGTACTCCTTCCAGGTGGGGAACATCCTCTTCCTGGCCATGGGCGACCGCAACGACGGCGGGCCCCCGGTGGGGCGGGGCGAGAGAGGCGGGTACCCCGCGGGCGCGGTGACGCGGGAGACCTTCGAGTGGTGGCGAGAGAAGGTCGAGCAGAACCAGGACAAGATCATCGTGACCGCTCACCACCACATGCTGAGGGAGACGACCGTCGCCTCCGGCCCCTGGGAGGGGGTCGACGGCGGCTACCACGGCCGCTTCGAGGACGGGGCCCCCATGGGCGCGTCGTATCTCCACTTTGTCGGGGGAGAGCCCGACGCGGGGGCCTTCGAGTCCTACCTAGAGGCGAACCCGGGCGCCATCGACCTCTGGCTGGGAGGGCATACCCACACGAACCCGGACGACACACACGGCGGGCGGTCCCACGTGGAGCGGAAGTGGGGCGTGACCTTCGTGAATGTGTCAGCCATATCGAGATACCACGGACGGAGGAACATCTCCATGAGCCGGCTGCTGACGTTTTCGGAAGGAGCGGCGGAGGTCGACATCAAGTGCTACCTCCACATGAGCGACTACGCGCCCCAGGGGTGGTACGACAAGGCGGAGAGGACGGCGCCGCTGAGGATGCCGTTCTCATGACCTTCGAGATTGAAGGACGGGACAAGGTGGGGCCGATCCGGTTGGCCATCGACGCCGACAACCAGTTCGAGGGCGGGGGGCGGTGGCTCCGGGGCGGCCTGCACAGCCACGTGGCGCAGATGGGCGAACCGGAAGCGGTCTGCGACCACTATCGAGGATTGGGCTTCGACTTCCTCGCCACCACGGACTACCTCAGCATCACGCCCATGCCCGAGGCGACGGAGTCGTTCTTCACGATTCCGGGAGCGGAGGTGTTCTGGCCGGAATACGACGACCTGATGCACATCATCTGCCTCGGCCTGCAAGAGGTGCCGCGGCCCCTCGACGGCACGGTGGAGGACGTGGCCCGGCTGGCGCGCGACACCGAGGCGCAGGGCGGTCTGGCCACGCTCCCCCACCCGGCCTGGAGCGATTACACCTGGGAGAAGGCCCTCACCCTGGCCCGTTCCGGCCTATCGGGTTTCGAGCTGAGCAACCGGCTGGCGTGGCAGATCAACGGCAAGGAGCGGGCCGAGGAGTTGTGGCAGATGCTCCTCAACGCCGGGGCCCGGCTGCCCGCCATCGGCGTGGACGATGCCACCGTGCTGGAGGACGCGGCGGTGACGGGACAGACCTGGACCGGCGCGCTGGTCCGCCGCCCCGGGGCGGAGGGAGTCCTGGAGGCGATCCGGGCCCACCGCACCTACGCCAGCGAGGGGCCGGAGATCCGCGGCATCCGCATGGAGCCGCGGGGAGCGATCGTCGTGGAGTGCAGTCCGTGCACGGCGTGCCACGTCCGTTCCATCGGTTTCGGGGTCCGCAGCGTCCAGTCGAAGACGCCGGCGGAGCGCTTCGAGGTCGATCTGACCGTGGACGGCTACCGCATGCAGGACTGGGTCTTCGTCTGCCTGGAGCAGGAGAACGGGCGCCGGGCCTGGAGCAGCGCCATCCCCGTCCGTGTAGAGATCACGCGTCTGTAGGAGGAGCGATGGTTGTCAACGTGGCCCACCGGGGGGCGTCGGGAAGCTACCCCGAGAACACGCTGCTCGCATTCCGGAAGGCGGTGGAGATCGGTGCCGACGAGATCGAGCTCGACCTCCACTCGACGAAGGACGGCCACCTGGTCGTCATGCACGATGGCACCGTGGATCGAACGACCGACGGCACGGGGGCGATCGGAGAGATGACACTGGCCGAGATCAGGGCCCTCGATGCCGGGAAGGGCGAGCGTGTGCCCACGTGGGAGGAAGTGTTGGACCTCGTGCAAGGCAAGGTCGGACTGAATGTCCACCTGAAGGAGGGGGGCGATCCGGACGGCACCTACGAGGGCAAGGTCGCAGGGCCGCTGCGCGATTTCGGGATGGTGGAGAGTTCCGTCGTGACCTGCAGGGACGAGAGCGTGGGGATCTTCGCCGCGATCGACCCGCGGATCGAGTGCCGGATCTTCCGTGCCAACCGCACGCCGGAGGAGTACATCCACAAGTCGGTGGAGATGGGGCTGCGGACGATGCAGCCGGGGCGGGACATCACGACCCGGGAGTTCGTCGAGAAGGCCCACGCGGCGGGACGGATGGTGCACGTCTTCTATGCAGACACCCCCGAGGACATGCGCGCCTTCATCGTCATCGGCGTCGACGGGATCCTGACGAACTACCCGGAGCGCCTGAAGGCGGTTCTGGCGGAGGCCGAGTAGCCGATCCCTTATCTCACCAGCTGCCAACCCGAGGCGTCAGCGGTCAGCGCGGTGTGCCCCTTGTGCTGGTCGGAGATCCGGTGCATCTCCTCGATCGTGTCGAACCAGCCGACGATGTGCGCGGCACTGAAGGAGTCCCCCGCCTTCACCGGCTCTCCGTGAATCTCCTCGATCATGACGATGATGCCTCCGGGCCGCTGGCTGCACCAGGCCTCGTAGACCACCGATGGCTCGAGGGTCATCCCCGCCAGCCAGGGACCCTGCTCGCCCGTCCGCTTGTCCCGCGGTCGGTAGGCGCGGATGAAGTGCTCCGGCGTCGCGTTCAGGTCCCGCCGATAGCCGAACTTCAGGTCCGGCGGAAAGGGGGTGAGGAACTCGCTGGAGGGGATGCGCACTCCCTTGGGGCCGCCCAGGTAGCTGAGGAAGATCTCGCTGAAGGAATCCCCCTTCTCGTGGCGGACACAGCCCGGCATGTCCCCGCGGAGGAACATCTCCGGCGAGTCGTTGACGCTGTCGATCCGGTCCATGAGGACGAAGAACCGCTCCCCCCGGGGGAAGACGATCCGCTGCGTCCAGCGCGATCCGGCCTGGCGTCCGGGGGCGGCGTACTCGAACCGGTACGTGGTGGTGACCGCCACGAAGTCCGCCCCCTGGATCACCTCCGGCTGGACGGGCTTCATCCGGTGGCAGAGCTGCGGCCCCTCGACCATGCGCTTGCGGTGGCTGCTGCCGTGAGACATGCGGGTGTAGTACCGCCGCTCCGGGTCGGTCTCGTTCTCGTACCACGAGTACCGGCCCACACCCTCCCCGTCCGGCGCGACCACCCGGTCGCCGTACTCCTCGTCGCTGCCCGCTTCCATCAGCCAGTCGACGACCATCAGGCCATCGCCGATCTCCCGGAAACCGGTGGCCTTGTCGAGGAACGATCCCTTCTCGATTCCGGTCATCCAGTGCCCGGGGTCTTTCTTCGGGATGACCGCCTCGAGTCTGTCGGTCTCGACCTTGATGGCGAGATCGCTCTCTTCCACGCTCGCCCATGCGGTCTGCTGCATTGACTACTCCTCCATGAGTGGCTTCACGATTCCTTGCCTCGCGGCGCTGCTGCTCCTGGCCCCCGGCGCCACCCCGGGCTGGGAGTGGTCCTCGTACGCCGCCGACCCCGCCAGCACCCGCTTCGCGCCCCTGTCGCAGATCGACGGCGGCAACTTCCACCAGCTGCGGGAGGCCTGGCGGTACACGGCGCCCGACCTGGCGATCTCCGAGGCCGAGGGCTTCGGGCCGTGGTGGAACAAGGGCACCCCCCTGGTGGCCGACGGCGTCCTCTACTACGGCTCCCCCTTCAACGTACTCTGCGCCGTCGACCCGGCCAGCGGCCAGGAGCTGTGGACCTTCGACCCCCGGGCCTGGGAGGACGAGGGCTACAGGGGCACCTCCCGGGGAGTCGCGTACTGGCGCAGCGGCTCGCTGAAGCGGGTGTTCTACGGCACCGCCAGCGACCGCCTCTACTCGATCGACGCCGGGACCGGCCGACCCGACACGGCCTTCGGCGAGGGCGGCTTCGTCGACCTGGGGGAAGGCCTGCGGCGCCCCATCGACCGCGAGCGCTACTGCGTCACCTCCCCGCCCATCGTCTGTCGCGGCGTGGTGGTGGTCGGCGCCGGCATCGTCGACTGGCACGGTGAGCCCCCCGAGGAGTACTCCACCCCGGGCGACGTGCGCGGCTTCGACGCCCGCACCGGCGAGCAACTCTGGGTCTTCCACACGGTGCCGCAGGACGGAGAGGACGGCAACGAGACCTGGGAGAACGAGGCCTGGCGGAACTTCGGGCAGGCCAACGTGTGGTCGGCCATGAGCGCCGACGAGGAGCTGGGCTACGTCTACCTGCCGACGAGCGCGGCGACCCACAACTACTACGGCGGCGACCGCCCCGGGGCCAACCTCTTCAGCCAGAGCCTGGTCTGCGTGAAGGCCGCTACCGGGGAACGCGTCTGGCACTACCAGTTCGTGCACCACGGCCTCTGGAACTACGACCTGTCGGCGCCGCCGGTGCTGGCCGACATCACGGTCGACGGCCGCACGGTCAAGGCCCTGGCTCAGGTGAGCAAGCAGGCCTTCTGCTACGTCCTCGACCGCACCACGGGGGAGCCGGTCTGGCCCATCGAGGAGCGCCCGGTGCCGGTGTCGAAGGCCCCGGGCGAGAGGAGCTGGCCCACCCAGCCTTTCCCCACGAGGCCGGCGCCCTACGACCGCCAGGGCCTGCAGGAGGAGGATCTCATCGACTTCACCCCGGAGCTGAGGCGCCAGGCCCTGGACCATCTCCGCCGGTTCGAGCACGGGCCCCTGTTCACCCCGCCCACCGAGTGGGGCACTCTGGTCCTGCCCGGCACCCAGGGCGCCACCGACTGGAACGGAGCGGCCCTGGTGCCGGGAGCGAACGTGCTCTACGTGCCCTCACGCACCGAGCCCGACGTCGTCTGGGTGGAGAAGGTGGGGATTCTGGACGCCATCATGGATTGGTCCCGCGCCTCGGACTACGCCAGCTTCAAGCGCGACTACCCCTTCGTCGACGGCCTGCCCTTGGTGAAGCCTCCCTACGGCCGCGTCACCGCCATCGACCTCGACACCGGCGAGCACCTCTGGATGAGCCCGGTGGGCCGCGGCCCCGTCAACCATCCGGCCCTGCGCGGCCTCGACCTGCCGCCCCTCGGCTGGTTCGACCGCAGCTTTCCCCTGGCCACGGAGACGGTGCTGGTCCTGGCCACCGGGTGGGCTCGCGGGCTGACACACCCGGGCGCCGAGGCCTTCGTCGACCTGGGGCCCCGCCTGCGCGCCTTCGACCTGGAGACGGGAGCGGTCCTGGCGGAGGTGAGGCTCCGCGACCAACCCGGGGGGAACCCCATCAGCTACGTGGTGGACGGCCGCCAGTACCTGGTCATCCCCATCAACAGCGACGACTCCTGGGCGCCGCAGTTGCTGGCCCTGGCGCTGCCGGAGGCCGGACCGTGAGTGCCTTCAGGATACCTTGCCTTGCGGCGCTGCTGCTCCTGGCCGCCTGCGCCGCCCCGGGCTGGGAGTGGTCCTCGTACGCCGCCGACCCCGCCAGCACCCGCTTCGCGCCCCTGTCGCAGATCGACGGCGGCAACTTCCACCAGTTGCGGGAGGCCTGGCGGTACACCGCGCCCGACAAGGCGATCGCCGCGGCCGAGGGCCTCGGGACCTACGCCAACAAGGGCAGCCCCCTCGTCGCCGACGGAGTGCTCTACTACGGGTCCCCCTTCAACGTGCTCTGCGCCGTCGATCCGGCCAGCGGCGAGGAGCTGTGGACCTTCGACCCCCGGGCCTGGGAGGCCGGGGGCTTCCGCGGCACCTCCCGGGGAGTCGCGTACTGGCGCAGCGGCCCGGTGAAGCGGCTGTTCTACGGCACCGCCAGCGACCGCCTCTACTCCATCGACGCCGAGACCGGCCGGCCCGACACGGCCTTCGGCGAGGGCGGCTTCGTCGACCTGGGCGAGGGCCTGCGGCGGCCCATCGACCGCGAGCGCTACTGCGTCACCTCGCCGCCCATCGTCTGCCGCGGCGTGGTGGTGGTCGGCGCCGGCATCGCCGACTGGCACGCCGAGCCCCCCGAGGAGTACTCCACCCCGGGCGACGTGCGCGGCTTCGACGCCCGCACCGGCGAGCAGCTGTGGGTCTTCCACACGGTGCCGCAGGAGGGCGAGGACGGCAACGAGACCTGGGAGAACGACGCCTGGCGCACCTTCGGGAACGCCAACGTGTGGTCGGCCATGAGCGCCGACGAGGAGCTGGGCTACGTCTACCTGCCGACGAGCGCGACGACCCACAACTACTACGGCGGCGACCGCCCCGGGGCCAACCTCTTCAGCCAGAGCCTGGTCTGCGTGAAGGCCGCCACCGGGGAGCGCGTGTGGCATTACCAGTTCGTGCACCACGGCCTGTGGAACTACGACCTGTCGGCGCCGCCGGTGCTGGCCGACATCAGGGTGGACGGCCGCACGGTCAAGGCCCTGGCCCAAGTGAGCAAGCAGGCCTTCTGCTATGTCCTCGACCGCACCACCGGGGAGCCGGTCTGGCCGATCGAGGAGAGTCCGGTGCCGGCGTCCGGGGTCCCGGGGGAACGGAGCTGGCCTACCCAGCCCTTCCCCACGAGGCCGGCGCCCTACGACCGCCAGGGCCTGCAGGAGGAGGACCTCATCGACTTCACCCCCGAGCTGAGGCGCAAGGCCCTGGACCGTCTCCGCCGGTTCGACCACGGGCCCCTGTACACGCCCCCCAGCGAGCGGGGCGCGCTGGTCCTGCCCGGGGCCCAGGGAGCCGCGGACTGGAACGGTCCGGCCCTGGTGCCGGGGACCAACGTGCTCTACGTGGCCTCGCGCACCGAACCCGACGTCGTCTGGTTGGAGCAGGCGGGGGCCCCGGGGGAGTACGGCAGCTTCACGAGGGGCGATGTGTACGTCGACGGCCTGCCCCTGGTGAAGCCCCCCTACGGCCGCGTCACCGCCATCGACCTCGACACCGGCGAGCACCTGTGGATGAGCCCCGTGGGCCGCGGCCCCGTCAACCATCCGGCCCTGCGCGGACTCGACCTGCCGCCACTGGGCTGGTTCGACCGCAGCTTCCCGCTGGCCACCGAGACGGTGCTGATCCTGGCCACCGGGATGCCTCGCTCGCTGCCCCCGGGAGCCGAGGCCTTCGTCGACCTGGGAGCCTGCCTGCGCGCCTTCGACCTGGAGACGGGAGCGGTCCTGGCGGAGGTGAAGCTCCGGGACCAGCCCGAGGGGAGCCCCGTCAGCTACATGGTCGACGGCCGCCAGTACCTGGTCGTCCCCGTCAACGGCGCCCCCGGAGCGCCGCAGCTGCTGGCCCTGGCGCTGCCGGAGGACGGATCGTGATCGAGGCGCCTCGACCGGACCGCTCCCTTGCTCTAGGGTGAGGAGGCAGTGGGGCACCCTGAAACCGCCGAGCCCTGCCGCCCGAGAAGGCGCCCCATGAGATTCGTCGCCTGCCTGCCTGACCGCGAAGGTCCCCCATGGGATTCGCCGCCGCCGAGCCCCGCCGCCCGGGAAGGCTCCCCATGCGACTGGCGCCCGCCGCGCCTCTCTGCCCGAGAAGGTCCCCCATGAGACTGAGATTCGCCGCCATCGCCCTGTGGATCGCCGCCCTCTGCGGACCGGCCGCCGCCGGGACCACCCTGATCGACGGCCGGCAGCCCCTCGCCGCCGTGGTGCTGCCGCCGCACCCCCACGAGGACGAGGAGCTGGCCGCGCTCGAGCTGCGGGAGCACCTGCGGCGCATGAGCGGGGTCGAGCTTCCCCTGGTGGAGGGCCGTGCGCCCGATGGCCTGGTGCCGGTGCGCCTCGGCCTGGAGCTGCGCCCGGAGTCCGAGCAAGTCATCCGGACCCGCAGCGACGACCGGGCCGCCTTCCTCCTGGAGGTGACGGCTGAAGGGGTGACCCTGGCCGGGCTCACGCCCGAGGGAACCCTGTTCGCCGCCTACGAGCTGCTGGAGCAGCTCGGCTGCCGCTGGTACATGCCCGGAGAGCTGGGCACGGTGGTGCCCCGCCGGACGAGGGTGACCGCCGCGGCGCAGCGGACCGTGCGCTTCCCCTCCTTCGCCGCCCGCAACCTGCAGGCGGTGACGCGGGCCCTGCCCTGGTACCGCCGGCAGCGCCTCGGCGGCGACTGGTTCCCCGGGGCCCACGGCATCCCCCTCGAGCCGCCGGCCGCGCTGGAGACCGAGCCCGAGCTGTTCGCCCTGGTGGACGGGAGGCGGGTCTCGGGCCAGCTCTGCGTCGGCCATCCCGAGGTCGTGCGGCGGGCCACGGCCGCCGTCATCGCCTACTTCGAGGAGCACCCGGAGCGGCCCTGGGTCGGGCTGGGCCCCGACGACGGCCGGGGGTTCTGCGAGGACGAGCGCTGCCGCGCCCTCGACGGCGGCGAGTGGGACCCCCACGCGGCCGGCCCGTCGATGACCGACCGCTACGTCTGGCTCTTCAACCGGATCCTCGAGGGCATGGAGGAGCGCTTCCCCGACAAGAGGATCGGCTTCTACGCCTACGACTCGTACAAGCTGCCGCCGCGCCGGGTGAAGCCCGACCCCCGCATCGTGCCCGCCTTCGCGCCGATCACCCTGTGCCGCCTCCACGGGCTGGACAACCCCGTCTGCCCCGACCGCTCCTTCTACAAGAGCCTGATGCGGCGCTGGGGGGAGCTGGTGCCGGAGGTCTTCGAGCGCGGCTACTACTTCAACCTCGCCGACCCCGGCTTCCCCTTCAGCAAGGTCCACGCCCTGCGCCAGGAGACGCCCTTCGCCCACGCCGCCGGCATCAGCGGCTGGCGCGTCGAGTGCATGCCGGCGTGGTCGGCGCACACCCCCACCCTCTACGTGGCGGCGCGGCTCATGTGGGACGTCGACACCGACGTGGACGCGCTGTTGCGGGAGTTCTACTCCGCCTTCTTCGGGCCCGCCGCCGAGCCCATGGGCGCCTACCTCGGCAGCATCGACCACGCCTACCGCGACACCGACTGCCACGCCGGCAGCAGCCACTGCCTGCCCCGCGTCTTCGACGACGACTGGCGCGGCAGGGCCGCCGGCCTGCTGGCCGAGGCCGCGGCTCTGGCGGAGGGCGCCGACGCCGAGCGGGTGCGCATCTACGCCCTCGCCCACGCCCGCCTGGAGGCGTTCCTCGCCATGCTGGCGTCGCGCGACGCCTTCGACTTCGCCGCCGCCCACGAGCATCTGCTACAGGTGCGGGCCCTCACCGATACCATGCTCGCCTACCCCCTGGCCGAGAACGCCCACCTGCTGTGGCCGCGCATCGCCCACTCCTACCTCGACCGCTTCTGGAGCCCCGCCGTGGAGCAGGCCCACGAGCGCGCCGTGGAGCGCGGAGAGCTGGTGGCCCCCCTGCCCGAGGTCTGGGACTTCCTCATCGATCCCGCCGGCGTCGGCGAGAGCCTGGGCTGGTTCCGCGAGGGGGAGATCGGCGGCAACTGGCAACCGCTGCGCACCAGCACCGCCAGCTGGAGCGAGCAGGGTCTGCACTACTACAAGGGAGCGGCCTGGTACCGGACGCAGGTCGAGGTGCCGGCCGCTTCGGTCGGCCGGCGGATCCACCTCTTCTTCGGGAGCGTCGACGAGCAGGCGCGGGTGTGGGTGAACGGCCGGCTGCTCGGCGACAGCCCGGGCCGCAGCTTCCTGCCCTTCGAGTTCGACGCCACCGCCGCCCTGCGGCCGGGCGCCAACACCGTGGCCGTGCGGATAGTCAACGTGGAGCTGAACGAGATCGGCACCGGCGGGATCACGGCGCCAGTGATGCTGTGGTCGCCGACGGAGTGAGTGAGGTGACGGCTGTACGCCCGTCCCACCCAGATCTACGCCGCCGAAGGTCTCTCAGCTCAGACGTCTGGAAGCAGGCGCCACGAGGTCAATTCTCCTCACGTGCTTTCCAGACTCTCTGCTTTATCCCTAGAAAGGTATGGCTCATGTCATGAGGACCAACGGAGATTGCCTTGCCTGCACCATCCCCGGTCATCTCGAAGACAAATCGGAACTGGCGATTCAGTCTGACTGAATAGGAGCCAGGATACTGTCCAAGTGGTTCCAGGTTTCGACCGGGCGACAATTCGCCGGTACTGAATTCATCGAAAACCTTGACCACTTCTCTTCCAAGGACTTCAGGAACTCCTGTCCTCCCCTTATCCTTCCCACACTCTCGGCCATTCTCCCGTCATGCATCAGGATGGTCCAACGTAGATCCTGAAACAGCGAAACAAGCTCTCTGTAGAGAGAGTCCAATCGATCCAGTTCAAGGAAGACCTCCGAGCCGTATTTCCTCTCTCCCCCCTTCTTCTCCAGAATCCTCCGGACGCTGTGTAACTCTTCTCTCTCCTTGTGGAAGTATCCCTCGCCGCGTTCCAATGGCGGTACCCCAGTGTCGTCCGGATCCATTTCCTCATCTTCGGGATACATGTCGATCGCCTCCCTGAACGTCTCTCGGATGTCCGGGATATTGGACAGGTTCGCCGCCCGCAGCCTGAGGCTTCTCGTATACTCCTTCACGAGCATCTGGTCCTGCCGGTCAGCAATCGACAAGGAGGCGGGTTTCGACATCCAGATCATGGTCCCCGCGACACTCCTCACTGCCTCATTGAATCCAATCATCGGCTCTTGCTGCGCAAGCATCTCACTCCTGCTCCTTTTGAGAGAATATACGGCTTTCGACCACCCAAGTCGGGACTTGGCCATCTCTACCAGTCGACCACCGACCCGTCGTCGGCGTCGTAATCGACGCGGTAGGGGTGGGGCTCCCCCACCTGGAGGTAGTCGGCGACCTCGAGGGGCGCCGGCGCCGCGGCCTTGGGGCACGGACGTGGAGACCGCTGTCGTCGGACGCCGCACTAGCGCGGCGCCAGCCGCTCCAGCAGCTGCAGGCGCAGCGACTCCAGGACGTCGAAGTTGACGATCTTGGCGCCCTCGGCGTCGACGATGTAGAACGCGTCGGTGGCGCGGTCGGTGACGGTATTGATGATCGCCATGTGTATGTGGCAGCCCTGCTCGCCGAGGCAGTGGGTGATGGTGTAGAGCAGGCCCACCTCGTCCTGGGCGTTGACGTCGACCACGGTGTAGCGGTCGGAGACCTGGTTCTCGAAGAGCACCTCCGGATCGCGCACCGGCCGGTCGCGGCGGCGGCTCCAGTTGGCGCTGTAGCGGTCGAAGAGCTCCTGCACGGCCAGCTCTCCGGCGATCACCTGTGACAGACGCCGCTCGAGGCGCTGCTTCTTCCACGGGGGCAGGACCGCCGTGCCGTCCACGTCGGTGACGTGGAAGGTGTCGATGACGACATCGTCGTCGCGGGTCTGCACGTCGGCGCGCAGGATGTCGATGTCGTGGACGGCGAGGACGCCGCAGATCTCGGCCAGCAGGTGGCGCTGGTCGGCGGCGCAGACGGCGACCTCCGTGTGGCCCGGGTGCTCCACGTACTCCAGCAGCACCCGCTCCTGCCCCGAGGCGAGGGCCTCCACGAGGGCCAGGTGGCGCTCGATCTGATCCCGGTCGTAGGCCAGCAGGTAGCGTTCGGGCAGACTCCCCACGTGGGCCTCGAAGGCGGCCACCTTCCCCGGCGCCCAGCGGCCACGGACCTGCTCCAGGTGGCCCTCGACGATCGTCCGCGCCCGGGCCCGCCCCTCCAGGCTCTCCATCCCCGAGGCGAGCTGCTCCATCGTCTTGTGGTAGAGCTCCCACAGCAGGGCCCCCTGCCAGTCGGTCCAGGCGTCGGCGGCGACGGCCGACAGGTCGGCGTAGGACATCAGGTAGAGGGCGCGCAGCCACTCGGGTTCGGCGAAGCGGCCGGCGAAGTCGGCGATCATGCGGTGATCGTCGAGGTCGCGGCGCTTGGAGATGGTGACCATCTCCTGGTGGTTCTCGATGAGGAACAGGACCTGCCTCGTGTCGGCCTCGGACAGCCCGATGCGCTCGCACAGCTCGGCGCCCATGCGCAGGCCGACGCTGATGTGCTCCTCCCGGCGCGACTTGCCGATGTCGTGGAGGAGCATGCCCAGGAAGAGCAGCTCCTTGCGCTCGATCCCGGCGGCGGCCTGCACCAGCGACGGCGGTCCCTCGCCGCGCAGGAGTTCCTCGAGCTTCTCCAGGCCCACCAGGGTGTGCTCGTCCACCGTGTAGAGGTGGTAGATGTCGTACTGCACCAGGCAGGTGAGGTCCCCGAACTCGGGCAGGTAGGCGCCGAGGACGCCGAGCTCGTGCATCGCCCTCAGGGTGGCGGCGGTGTTCCGCCGGCGCTCGAGGATGCGCAGGAAGAGGTCGCGGGCCCCGGGATGGCGGCGCACCCCGTCGTCGATCAGGTGGGTCGACTGGCGCAGGAGGCGGCAGACCGGCTCGGACAGGTACAGGCGCCGGGTCTGGGAGAGGCGGAAGATCGACAGCAGCCGCAGCGGGTCGGCGGCCAGCCACTCGGCGCCGCCGGGCAGCTCGATCTGGTTGTCCACGGCCACCACCCCCGGCTCCAGCAGCAGCCGCCGGCCCCGGCGGGGCCCAGCGGCGAGGCGGTCGAAACCGAGACGCGCCGCGTGGAAGGCCTGGCTCGCATGCAGGTAGTAGTCCCGTAAAAAGGCCTCCACGGCCAGCTCGCGGCCGCGGTCGGGGCCGGTGCGGTCCGGCGTCCCCACGCGCAGCAGGTCCCCCTGCCTCGGCAGCTCGCCGGGGGCGCCGACGGCGCGGTCGAAGTAGCCGAGGCTGCGGGCCACGACGGGTTTGATCTCGTTGCCGAGGACGTCGTGCTTGCGGCCCATGGAGAAGTGCAGCTCGTGGCGGATGCGCCACAGGAAGCCGCGCCCCTTGGCCAGGGCTTCCAGGTCCTGCTCGTCGAGGTAGCGGCCGAGGCCCTCGGCGGCGTCGGCGGTGCGCTCGCGGGCCTTGACGGCCCACTCCAGCAGGTGGATCTCGCGCAGGCCGCCGGGTGACTCCTTGACGTTGGGCTCCAGCAGCTGCACCGAGCCGGTGTGGGCGCCGCGCTCCAGGTGCAGCCGGCGAAGACGCCCGGCGGTGCCCTTCGGCAGCCGCGCCAGCAGCCGCTTGCGGAAGTCGGCGAAGAGCCCGGCGTCGCCGGCCAGCAGGCGCGCGTCGAGCATCGCCGTGCACGACTCCAGGTCGCGGGACATCTGCACGCACTCGGAGAGGGTGCGGCTGCTGTGGCCGATGTCGAAGCCGAGGTCCCACAACGGGTGCAGGACCCCGGCGACGAGCTCCGCCTTCTTGTCGCGCCTGCGGGCGAAGAGGAAGAGCAGGTCCACGTCGGACCGGGGCGCCATCTCGCCGCGGCCGTAGCCGCCGAGGGCGGCCAGGGCGTGGCTCACGTCGTGGTGGGGGGCGGCCCCCGCCTCCCAGGCGTCGAGGACGACGGCGTCGGCGGTGGCGGCGATGCCCGCCGCCGTCTCGAGGCCGCCGGCGCCGGCCTGGTGGGCGCAAGACAGCTCCTCCATGCGCGACTCCCAGAAGCCGAGGCGCGCCTCGGTGGAAGCGCCGCGGTCGCGCAGTTGCCGGCGCAGCTTGCGCAGCCGTCCGTCCGGGGAGTCGCCTTCGGGAGGGGTCATGGCCCGGGCTGGGAGGCTCGCCGGGGCCGCTCAGGGCCGCCCGGCAGCAGAAGTCCGGAGGCCGGGTCCGCCCGCGCTCACTTGTCCGGGCTCCGCGCCTTGTCCCGGGGCCGCCGCGCGGGCGAGGCGGCCTTGCGCTTGCGCAGGCCGTTGCCGCCACCGCGGACGGCCGGCTTGCCGGCGGGGGTCTTCCGGGGCCTCGGCCGGGCCTTGCCGCGGCCGGCGAGGACCACCTTCAGCACGCCGTCGAAGTCGTCGACCAGCACGAAGGAGACGGCGCCGCGCACCTCGGCGGGCACCTCCCCCAGATCCTTCTCGTTGCGCCGCGGCAGCACCACGGTGCCGATGCCGGCCCGCTGCGCCGCCAGCACCTTGTCGCGGATGCCCCCCACCGGCAGGACCCGGCCGCGAAGGGTGATCTCTCCGGTCATGGCCACGTCGCTGCGCACGGGGCGGCCGGTGAGCATCGACACCAGGGCCACGGCCAGGGCCACCCCGGCGGAGGGGCCTTCCTTGGGCGTCGCCCCGGCGGGCACATGCAGGTGCAGGTCGGACTTCTCCAGACTGTCCACGTCGATCCCCAGGTCCCCGGCCCGCGACTTCAGGTAGCTGAGGGCGGTCTGGGCCGACTCCCGCATGACCTCTCCGAGGCGGCCGGTGAGGATCAGGTTCTCCTTGCCGCGCATGCCGGTGGCCTCGATGAACAGGATCTCGCCGCCGGCGGCGGTGGCCGCCAGGCCCGTGGCCACGCCGACCTCGTCGCCGCGCTCGGCCACCTCGGGGTGGAACTGCGCCGGCCCCAGGTACTCGTCCAGGCGCCGGGCCGCCACCTTGATCGGGCTCTTGCGCCCGTCGACGAACCGGCGCGCCGACTTGCGGCACACGGTGCCGACCAGGCGCTCCAGGTTCCTCACCCCCGCCTCGCGGGTGTACTCCGCGACGAGCCGCAGGACGGCGTCGTCGGCGATCTTCAGCCGCGCCGGGGTCAGGCCGTGCTCGGTGATCTGCCGCGGCAGCAGGTGGCGCCGGGCGATCTCCAGCTTCTCCTCGGGGGTGTACCCGGGGATGGGGATCTCCTCCATGCGGTCGCGCAGGGCCGGCGGCACCGGGTCGAGGAGGTTGGCGGTGGTGATGAACATGACCTGCGACAGGTCGTAGGGGACGTGGAGGTAGTGGTCCTCGAAGGCGGAGTTCTGCTCGGGGTCGAGGACCTCGAGCAGCGCCGCCGAGGGATCGCCGCGGAAGTCGGCGCCCACCTTGTCGATCTCGTCGAGCATGAAGACGGGGTTGTTGGAGCCGGCCTTCTTCATGCCCTGCACGATGCGCCCCGGCAGGGCGCCCACGTAGGTGCGCCGGTGGCCGCGGATCTCGGCCTCGTCGCGGATCCCGCCGAGGCTGATGCGGGTGAAGGCGCGGCCCATGGCGCGGGCGATGGAGCGCCCCAGGGAGGTCTTGCCCACCCCCGGCGGTCCGACGAAGCAGAGGATGGGGCCCCTGGTCTCGGCCCGCAGCCGGCGCACCGCCAGGTACTCGAGGATGCGCTCCTTCACCTTGTCGAGGCCGTAGTGGTCGTCGGCCAGGATCGCCTCGGCCTCGCCCAGATCGAGGTGGTCGGGCGTCGACACCGCCCACGGCAGGTCCAGGATCCAGTCGATGTAGGTGCGGGCCACGGAGTACTCCGGCGACGCCGGCATCATCTGCTCCAGCCGCCCCAGCTCGCGCTCCACCGCCTCCTTCGCCTCCGCCGGCAGCTGCGCGTCCTCGGCGCGCTGGCGCAGCTCCTCGTGCTCGGCCCCCGAGGGATCGGACCCGGACAGCTCCTTCTGGATCTGGCGGAGCTGCTCGCGCAGGTAATGCTCGCGCTGGGTCTTGCCCATCTTCTCCTGCACCTGGTTCTGGATGCTGGCGCCGACCTCGAGGATCTCCTGCTCGCGCGCCAGCACCCGCGAGACGAACTGCAGGCGCTCGGAGATGTCGACCTCCTCCAGGACCTTCTGCTTCTCCTCGAGGGGCACGTCGAGGTAGAAGATGACGAGGTCGGCCAGCCGCCCGGGGTGCTCGATGTTGACGGCCACCACCTTCAGCTCCTCGGGCAGCTGCGGCGAGAGGTCGACGACGGCCTGGAACTGGGCGTTGACGCCGCGCATCAGCCCCTGCACCGCGGTCGACTCCTCGTCGCCGGTGTCGTGCAGCTCGCAGACCTGCCCCACGAGGAAGGGATCGGCCGTCTCGATCGACTGCAGCCGGGCCCGTGTCAGCCCCTGGATGATGAAGCGCACCGAGCCGTCGGGCAGGCGCCAGATGCGGTGGATCTTGGCGATCGTGCCCACGGGGAAGACGTCGTCGATCCCCGGCTCCTCCACCTCGACCTGCCGCTGGGTGAAGATGCCGACGGGAGAGTCCTCCTCGGCGGCGCTCTCCAGCGCCTTGAGGGAGCGCTCGCGCCCCGCCGTGAGCTGGTTGGGCATGTGCGGATAGACGACGGTGTTGCGCAGCGGCAACAGCGCCATCCGACGCTCCGGGGCAGGATCGGCGGGAGGGTTCTCGGGGGTGTCGGAGGCCTGGCTCAAGACTCTCTCCTGGGTCGCTCCGGACGGCCGGAAAGGGCCCTCCGTTGAGCTCGTAAGTAACGGAGAAATCTACACTTCTGTGTGGTCCCGTGTCAAGGTCGAGGGGGGCCCCCGGCGGCCTCCGGCGCAGCGGTCCGGCGCTTGACATCGTTCCCCTGGTCCGGGTATAGTGGCTGCATGAGTCACCCCACCGCTCCGCCCCGCGAGTCCGCCCTGCTCGTCGGCCTGGCCCTGCCGGGCATGCCCGCGTGGGAAGTGCGGGAGTCCCTCGACGAGCTCGCCCGCCTGGCCGACACCGCGACCCTGGCCGTGGCCGACCGGTTGCTGCAGACCAGGCCCCGCGTCGACGCCGCCTACTACATCGGCAAGGGCAAGGCCAACCAGCTGCGCGAGCTGGCCGAGGGCTGCGGGGCCGACATGATCCTCTTCGACAACGACCTCACCCCCGCCCAGATGCGCAACCTCGAGAAGCTCACCGAGATGCGCATCCTCGACCGCAGCGCCATCATCCTCGACATCTTCGCCCGCCACGCGCGCACCCGCACCGCCCACGTGCAGGTCGAGCTGGCGCAGCTGAAGTACCTGCTGCCGCGCCTGACCCGCGCCTGGACCCACCTGTCGCGCCAGGCCGGGGGCGGCGCCATCCGCGGCATGGGGGCCGCCGGCGGCCGCGGCCCCGGCGAGACCCAGCTCGAGGTCGACCGCCGCCTCGTGCGCACCCGCATCGGCTCGCTGCAGAGCGAGCTGAACCGCATCGGCTCGCAGATGGCCAATGCGCGCAAGGGGCGCGGGGACCTCTTCCGCGTCGCCCTCGTGGGCTACACCAACGCCGGCAAGTCGACCCTCATGCGGGCGCTGTCCGGCGCCGGCGTGCTCGTGCAGGACCAGCTCTTCGCCACCCTCGACTCCACGACCCGCTCCGTCGACCTCGAGGGCGGACCCCGCATCCTGCTCACCGACACGGTGGGCTTCATCAACCGCCTGCCCCACCATCTCTTCGCTTCCTTCCGCGCCACCCTCGAGGAGGCCGCCGAGGCCGACCTGCTGCTGCACGTGGTCGACCGCTCGCACCCTCAGTACGCGCACCAGATGGGCACCGTCGAAGGCGTCCTCGCCGAGCTCGGAATCGAGGACCGGCCGCTGCTGGTGGTCAAGAACAAGATCGACCGCCTCGATCCCGACGGAGAAGAAGAGGAGGAACTCACTTGCGCCGGGGAGGACGAGGTCGCCGTCTCCGCCCTCACCGGGGTGGGGCTCGACGACCTGCGCGGCGCGATCCGCGCCCACTGCCAGGAGCAGGAAGTCACCCTCGACCTCTGCATCCCCCAGGCCGAGGGCCGGCTGCTGTCGCAGCTGCACGAGCAGGGGGAGGTCCTGGAGCAGTCCTACGACCCGCGCGAAGTCCACCTGCGGGTGCGCCTCGGCCGCGCCTGGGCCGAGCGCTGGAGCCTGGAGCGCTTCCAGCCCAGCGAGACCGGCCCCTAACCCTCCAGCTTTCCCTCCTTCACGGAATCGGCGATCAGCCGCCGCGCGAACTCCCAGAGCGCCGGCGAGCCGTCGGCGATGTGCTGGTTGCGGTCCACCACCTGGGGCGCGCGCACGCCGTGCCGCCGCCAGCCGGTGACCCCGCGCATGTGGTAGTTGAGCAGCAGCGGCTGCAGCCGGTCGAGGGCGGCCGCGTACCGGGCCTCGGGCGTCTCGCGGGCCTCGAACTCCTCCCACAGCCGCCGCAGGGAGTCGCCCTGATCGGCGGGCAGCAACCCGAAGATGCGTTCCGCCGCGGCGGCCTCGCGCTCCTCCTTGCCGACGTTGGCCTCCTCGTCGTAGGCGAAGGTGTCGCCGGCGTCGATCTCCACGAGGTCGTGGATCACGTGCATGGTCAGCACCTTGCACAGGTCGACCTCCTCGGCGGCGTGCTCGCGCAGCACCACCGCCATCAGCGCCAGGTGCCAGGAGTGCTCGGCGTCGTTCTCCCAGCGGCTGTCGTCGGTGAGGCGGGACCGCCGGAAGACCTGCTTGAGGCGGTCCACGGCGACGATGAACTCGATCTGCTGGGGGAGGCGCTCGGGGTCGGGGGGAGGCATGTCGCTGCGGCTCAGGGGGTGGAGCCCACCGTCAATCCTGGGGTTTCCGTTCGTTCAGTCTCCAGCCGTTCAGCCTCTTCACTTTCAGCAGCTTTTCCCGAGACACCTCCAGATCGACCTTCAGCTGGCGTTCCAGCTCGGCGTCGCTGAGAGAAAGGGGCACGTCCTTCTGCAGCGAGAATCCGTGCTTCAATACGCACACATGGATGGTCAGTCCCGGTGTGTCGATCTCGTCTCCAAACTCGCCGCGCACCTCACCGATCCCATCCCTGATCACCTCCAGGAAGTTTGGAATGGTCGAGTTGTCCGTACTCTCCAGGAGATGGAACCAGAGGCCCCATACTGGCTCGCGCAGCAGCTTCTGCACGTCCTTGTAGATCTTCTCCTTGTTCCTCTCCTGAGCAGACGGACTGATCCCTCCCGCCTTGAACTCGACGTTGCAGCGGCGGTCTTTCGTCTCCAGGTCATATAGAGTGAGGTCCGTCTGAGCTGACTCCTCGTGTTTGCCGGTGAACTTGTAGCCTTTGTCCGTAGGCGTCTCGACGGAGTACCTGAACCGCCCGGCCGTGCACAAGGCTTCCACGAAAGCGAACCTGGCCCCCTGCTCACTGACTCGCAGTTTCCCCTTCTCGCCCTTCTTCCCACGGTACCGCGGAAAAAGGAGACGGCATCTGTCCGGGATCTCGGACTGATCTCCGCTCCGTGCGTACGCCTCCCACAGGAGACGGTCCGTACGCCTGCACTGGCCCGAGATGCCTGCTGGCTGGGTCTTCATGGTTGAATCCTCCATTCTCGCCTCCTTTCGGAGGTCGTGATTGCTGCTGCCCTCCGTGACCATATACGCAATTTCAGCGATTCTCACTACGGATCCTGAAGAAAAACCGCCGCCTGACCCACCCTCAGACCTCCCACCACACCCCGTCCTCCTGCCGGTCCACGTTGTCGAAGAACTCCCCGAAACGCGCGGTCTCGAAGGAGTGGATGGGCACCAGCCGGCGCGGGGCGAGGGCGGCGGCGAAGCGCTGCAGGTCGGCCACCGAGGCGTGGCCGGAGGTGTGGAGCACCTGCCAGGGAATGCCCTTCTCCTCCAGCCATCCCGTGACTCTACGGGTGCTCTCCTCCTTCAGGTAGCCCTCCCACATCGAGTAGGTGAGGGCGGCGCCGTCGAGCACGGACTGAAGGCCGCGGTCGTGCATCATGCCGGTGCGGAAGAGCATGACGGCCCTGCCTCCCAGTCCGGGCAGGTTCTCCGGGTAGATGCGGTTCGAGTCATGCCGTCCAAGTTCATCGAACATCTTGTTGGTCTTGACGAGCACCCGTTGGCGCTGAGGGAGATAGAGCTTCACGCCGTCCCAGTGGGACTGGGGGACTCTCTCCCTTCCCGTCGCTTCGAGGACGAGGGCCGCGTAGAGATCGATGAGCAGGGCGCGGCCCGTCTTCCGGGCGGCGCGGAAGATCGTCACCACGCGGTCGATGTTCTGGGCCGAGGTCCAGACGAGGTGGAGACCCCGAGTCTCTTCGAAGGCCTGGACGAACTGCTCTTCGAGTTCCGCCTCGGTGACGAATCCCTCGCCCGTGCCCGTGCGGCCGATCGTCGTTCCTTCCATCAGGAGGACATCGATGCCCCGGGGCGGATGCTGGATCACCGCCTCTATCAGAGACGCCTTGCGGCCGTGGGCGCGGAAGTCGCCGGAGTAGTAGACGCGCTTGCCGTCGGCTTCCACGAGGAGGGCGTAGGCGTCGAAGGCGCTGTGATCGACGAGGTGCGGGGTGATGCGGAAGGGCCCGATCTCCACCGGCCTCCGGTGATGGAGGAAGCGGGGACTCGCGAAGGCGTAGCCCTGCGGGACAAAGGGCCGCGCCGCCGCCAGGATCTTGTGCGCCGCTTCGCCGATATGCACCGGGATCTCCGGGCGGATGTTCCGCGCCAGACCGTAGTGGTCGGGATGCGAATGGGAGATCACCACGCCCAGCAGGCTGTCGTCCCGCTCCCGGAAGCCGGAGACCTTGGGGAGCAGGCTTTCGTACACATCCGCATCGGCGGCGTCGGACGCGTCCAGCGGCAGGCCGACGTCGAGAACGACGCGCTTCCCCTGCGCCTCGATCTCGATGCAGGTGCCGCCGATCTCCTTGGTGCCGCGATGGATGCGAATTCTCAAGAACTCTCGGTCCCGCTCCCCTCCCCCAGGGCCGCCACAACCCGCCCCGCCGAGATCGAGCCCACCGTCTCGCCGCTGTCGTCCACCACCGGCGCCTCGCTCGGGGCCGGCGGCGTCAGCAGGGGCAGGGCGTCGCCCAGGGACATCTCCGCGGGGATGTGGGGCGGCCCCCGCAGGCCCTCCTTCGCCGGCTCCATGAGGGAGCCCACGCGCAGGACGCGGCCGCGGTTGATGTTGCGGGTGAACTCGGCGATGTAGTCGTCCACCGGCTCCAGGACGATCTGCTGCGGGTCCCCGTTCTGGACGATCTCGCCGTCGCGCAGGATGGCGATGCGGTCGCCGATCTCGATCGCCTCCTCCAGGTCGTGTGTGACGAAGACGATCGTCTTGTGCAGCTCCCGCTGCAGCTCCAGCAGCAGGGCCTGCATGTCGGTGCGGATCAGCGGGTCGAGGGCGCTGAAGGGCTCGTCCATGAGCAGGATGCCAGCGTCGGTGGCCAGGGCCCGCGCCAGTCCCACGCGCTGCTGCATGCCACCCGACAGCCGCGCCGGGTACGAGTCCTCGTAGCCCGTCAGGCCGACGCGCTCGATCCACCCGCCGGCGCGGTCCGTCCACTCGGCGCGCGGCACCCCCTGCATGCTCAGGCCGTAGGCGACGTTCTCCAGCACCGTCTTGTGAGGCAGCAGGGCGAAGCGCTGGAAGACCATGCTGACCTCGTGCCGGCGGAAGTGCTGCAACTCCAGCCGGTCGAGGGCGAGCACGTCCTGGCCGCCCACGAGGACCTCGCCCTCGGTGGGCTCGATGAGGCGGTTGATGTGGCGGATGAGGGTCGACTTGCCGGAGCCGCTGAGGCCCATGACGACCTGCACCGTGTGCTCCTCGATGGCCAGGTCGACGTGGCGCAGTCCGAGGATGTGGTCGTAGCCGGAGAGCAGCTCCTCCTTGCCCACCCCCTCGCGGACCCGGTCCATGGCCGCCTCCGGATCGGGGCCGAAGACCTTGTAGAGGCCGCGGATCTCGATGTCGCCGGGACGCGCCATGGTCAGCGGTTGGCCTGCAGGCGCCGGCCGCAGCTCTGGGTGATGCGGTCGAAGACGATGGCCAGGGCCACCACCGCGGCGCCGTTGAACAGGCCGAGGGCGAAGTACTGGTTGGTCACCGCCCGCAGCACCGGCTGGCCGAGTCCCTTGACGCCGATCATGGAGGAGATGACGACCATGGAGAGGGCCATCATGATCGTCTGGTTGACGCCGGCCATGATGTTGGGCAGGGCCAGGGGCAGCTGCACGCCCAGGAGCCGGCGGCGGGCGTCGGCGCCGAAGGCGTCGGCCGCCTCCAGGACCTCCTCGTCGACGAGGCGGATGCCGAGGTTGGTAAGGCGGATCACCGGCGGCACGGCGTAGATGACGACAGCGATGACGCCGGGGATCTTGCCGAGACCGAAGAGCATGACCACGGGGATCAGGTAGACGAAGATCGGCATCGTCTGCATGACGTCGAGGACGGGGGTGATGACGGCCTGCACCCGGTCCGAGCGCGACATGGCGATGCCCACGGGGATGCCGGCGGCGACGGCCATGAGGGTGGAGACGAGGATGATGGCGAGGGTGCGCATCGTGTCCTCCCACATGCCCAACCAGCCGATGGCGAAGAACGTGACGACCACGCCGGCGGTGAGCCAACGGCTCCGGCTCGCCAGGTAGCAGAGCCCGGCGATGACGGCGATCATCAGCCACCAGGGGGTGGCGAGCAGGAGCTGCTCGAAGCGGATGAGGAGGTAGAGGAGGGGGTCGAAGAACGCCTCGATCGCCTCGCCGTACTCGCGGGAGAAACCCCGGTACGCGGCGTCGAAGGACTTCTTGAGGGCGCGCAGCTCGCCCACTTCGAGAGTCGGGAATTCCCGCAGCCAGTCCGCCATCGGCGCTTCTCCGTCCTGCCGGCGGTCCGCCGGCCTGTTGTTGGATTCCGCGGCCGGGCAGCCGCCGGCCGGAGGCAGAGGCGGGCCTCCCGGGCGGGCTACAAGCCGGCCTTCACCTTCTCCGCTACCTCTTCGGGCACCCAGGCTCCCCAGATCTCCTCGCGGCTGCCGAGGAAGTGCTCGGCCGTCTCCCGGGCCGTGGCCTGGCGCTCGTCCTGCCAGGCCAAGAATCCGTTGACCACCTCGTTCGACCAGGAGAGGCGGGAGAGGAAGTCGAAGGCCTCGGGCGACTCCTCCGCAAAGCGCGAGGTGACGACGGTGAGCACGACGCTGGGCTCCCAGCCGTTGGGCCGCGGGTCGGCGCAGTCCTTGTCGGCGATGCAGTCCCAGGTCTCGGGATCGTGCTCCATGCCGCCGAGCCGCACCAGCGGGTAGCGGCCGAGGATCGCCGTGGGCGCCCAGTAGTAGGTGAAGATCGGCCGCCGGCGCTCGAACTGGCGGGCGATGGCCCCCTTCAGCCCCTCGGAAGAGCCCGGGTTGAAGAGGGTGAAGCCCGCCTCCTCCATGCCGTAGGCGGCGAAGAGGTTGACGTTCAGGTGCTCGCAGGCCCAGCCCGGCGGGCAGCCGTAGAACCGCCCCTTGCCCGGCTCCTCCTTGTCGGGGAAGAGGTCCGGCCGCTCGCGCACCGCCTGCAGGGTGGTCAGCTCCGGGTGCTCCTCCACCATGTAGTCGGGGATCCACCAGCCTTCGACGCCGCCGTCGGAGAGGATCTCGCCGGCGATCTTCAGCCGCCCCTCGGCCACCGCCTTGTCCACGGCCTCGCGGGCGGCGTTGATCCAGACCTCCGGGGCGACATCGGGCTCGCCCTTCTCGGTCATGGAGGTCACCGTGGGCACGGTGTCGCCGGGCACCAGGTCGGGGGTGCAGCCGTAGCCCTCATGGAGGATGATCGCCGTCACGTGGGCGGCCACCGCCGCCGAGGCCCAGTTCATCTCGGCGATGGTCACATCGCCGCAGGCCGAGGCGCCGGTCTCGGCGGAGTCCGCGGCAGCGGCGGGTTCGGCCCAGGCGCCGCAGAGGAGGGCTGCCGCCACGGCCGCGGTGGCCCGGCGCGGGAAGCCACGCCGCAACAGGGAGGGCCGCGGCAGGTTCCGCTGTCCGGTCCGGGGGCCGCGCGCCGGTTCGGGGGCGCCGATCCGGCCTGGGCGCCGCTGGGCCGCCAAGGGCATCCGCCTAGCCCCCCTGCCCGGCGATCCGCCGGTAGATGGCGAAGTCGTGGGCCTCGATATGCTCCATGACCCGCTCCATGAGCCAGTCGGGCAGGGCCGAGCCGCCGCGGCGGCTGTAGGCGCTGCGGAAGATGCCGGCGCGCACGAAGAGGGTCTTGTGCAGCCACAGGGGCGACGCGGCACCGACGATGAGGGTCCGCAGCACCGGCGCCACGATGCCGTGGTAGGCCTGCCGGCCGGCCTCGGGATCGCCGTCGGCGTAGTGGTCGCAGACGGTGCGGAAGGAGTCGATCAGGGCCGGGTGGGGCATGCTGCCCACGGAGCCGCGGTCCAGCTCCTCGGGGAGCCAGTTGCCGTTGCCGCCGCCGAGGACGGTGAGCTCCCGGGGGCCGCCGCCCAGGAGGCCGCGCTCCCGCAGCCCGTCGACGACGGCGCCGATCTTGTCCGGGGCCCCCTGCGATTCCAGCTTGAGGCAGCAGACCTGCGGGGCTTCGTCCACGGCCTGGAGCAGCACCTCGGCCGGGGCGTTGCCGCCGGCGTCCTGCACCATCAGCGGCAGCTTCACCTGCTCCGACAGGTCGCGGAACAACCGCACCAGCTCGTCGCCGCCGTGGCGGTCCGGGTTGACCATGGCGAGGTCGACGCCGCAGTCGCGGGCCATCGCCGTGTGCTCCAGGGTCCCCGGGCGGCTGGCGTGGGCGGTGGCGGCGATGACCGGCACGCGGCCGTCCACGTGGCGCGCCGCCAGGCTCCACATGCGGCTCTTCTCCGAGTCGGTGAGGACGGCGCTCTCGCTGCCCATGCCGAAGGCCACGGCCTGCGATCCGGCCTCGACGCAGAAGTCGAGCTGCCGCCGCATGCTGTCTTCGTCGATGACCCCCTCGTCGTCGAAGGGCATGGCCAGGACGGGCACGGCGCCCTCGATCCGGGGTGCTCCATCATCGCTCACTGGGACGTTCCTTTCGTCTGTGGGGGCGCGTGGCCCATGCGATCCAACTTGCGTTAATTGACCGCACGGGGCAACCAGCCCCCTTCACCGGAGACAGCCATGTCACAGACCGCCGACGCCGTCGTCATCGGGGGCGGCATCCTCGGCGTCAGCACCGCCCACTTCCTCGCCCGGACGGGCTTCGGATCGGTGGTGCTGCTCGAAAAGCGCAGCCTCGCCGCGGTCAGCACCGGACACTCGGCGGCGGCGATCCGCACCTTCTACTCGAATCCCCTGACCATCCGCCTGGCCGTGCGCTCGGCGGAGATGTTCGCCGGCGCGCAGGAGACCTTCGGCGGTTCCTGCGGCTTCCGGCAGTCCGGCTATCTGACCCTCCTCGACGAGGACAGCCTCGACCAGGGGCGGCAGGTGGCCGACATGGAGCGGCAGCACGGCGTGCCGGTGGAGGAGCTCTCCCCCGGGGCGCTGCGGGAGCGCTTCCCCGTGGTCGACCTGGAGCGGGTGCGGGCCGGCATCTTCGAGCCGCGGTCCGGGTACGCCGACCCGCTGGCCACCACCCGGCTGCTGGCGTCAACGGCCGAACCGCTGGGCCTGACCGTGCGCGAGGGCGTGGGCGCCACCGGGATCACCCTGGAGGGAGGCCGCGTGGCCGGCGTGGAGACCGAGGCGGGACCGGTCTCGACGCCGGTGGTGGTCAACGCCGCCGGCGGCTGGGGCCGCGTCGTAGCCTCGTGGGTGGGGCTGAACTACTCCTTCCGCTGGAGCCGCGAGTCCGACATCGTTCTCGACGTGCCCTTCGAGACCGACGGGTTCCCGTGGCTCTCCGACCCCCGGCTGCGGTTCTACGCCAGGCCCGCGGGGCCCCGCCGGCTGCTGGCCGGCCTCGGCTTCCCCAAGGAGATCGAGCCCCTCGACATCGAGCGCTACGACCCCGGGATCGACGAGCCCACCCGCCGTCGCATCGAGGATCTCCTCGGCCAGCGCGTCCCCGCCGCCCGCGAGGGGACCTTCGTGCGCGGCTGGGCCTCGTTCTACACCATCACCGACGACTGGCACCCCCTCGTCGGCCCGGAGCCCGAGGTCCCCGGGTACTACGCCTGCGTCGCCGGCAACGGCCACTGCTTCAAGCTCGGCCCCTCCATCGGCGAGTCGCTGGCGCAGAACATCGCCGGCCAGGAGCCCGAGGTCGACCTGCACGCCCTGCGCCCGAACCGGTTCCACGAGGGCGACTACTTCACCTCGGTCTGGGGCGGCGGCAACCGCGCCTGACGCGGCACCCGCCACCAAGCCCGTGAAGACCGACCCCATCAAGTTCGAGGTCATCCGCAACGCCCTCGGCGAGACCACCGAGGAGATGTCCGCCGCCCTGCGGCGCAGCGCCTACTCGACCAACATCAAGACCCGCTGCGACTTCTCCTGCGCCATCTTCGACCGCGACGCCAACGTCCTGGCCCAGGCCTTCGCCCAGGCCAACCACCTCGGATCGATGGTGCGCCTCGTCCCCCTCGCCCTCGAGGAGTACGGCGTCGACAACCTCGCCCCGGGCGACGCCATCGTCATGAACGACCCGTACCGGGGCGGCGTTCACCTCAACGACATCTTCCTCATCGCCCCCTTCTACTATGAGGATGAGCTGTGCGGCTTCGTCGCCAACCTCGCCCATCACGTCGACGTGGGAGGCGGGGCCCCGGCCAGCGTCGGCGCCTTCCAGGAGGTCTACCAGGAGGGGGTGATCATCCCGCCCGTGAAGCTGGTGACCGGCGGCGAGATGAACCCCGACGTCTTCCGGCTGATCCTCGGGCAGATCCGCTCCAAGCGCGAGACGGCGGGCGACTTCCGCGCCCAGGTGGCGGCCAACAACACCGGCATCCGGCGGCTCACCGCCCTCTACCGGCGGTACGGCCGCGAGACGGTGGAGGAGTACGCCCGGCGGCTCATCGACTACGCCGACCGGCTGACCCGCGACGAGATCTCCCGCCTCCCGCGCGGGGCGTTCGCCGCCGAGGGCGTGGTCGACAACGACGGCTTCACCGACCGGCCGGTGCGCCTGGCGGTGAAGGTCGTCGTCGACGACGAGGGGATCCTCTTCGACTTCAGCGGCTGCGACGAGCAGCGCCCGGCGCCGGTGAACTCCACCCTCTCCATGACCTACGCCGTGGCCGCCTACGTGCTGCGCTGCGCCATCGGCACCGACGTGCCCCTCAACGCCGGCTTCTACCGCTCGGTGCGCCTCGTGGCGCCGGAGGGCACGGTGGCCAACTGCCGGCCGCCGGCGCCGGTGGTCGGCGGCTGGGAGACCCACATGCGCCTCGTGGAGGTCACCTTCCGGGCCCTGGCGCAGGCCCTGCCGGAGCGCATGCCGGCGGGCACCAAGGGCATGATCTGCCACTCCGGCTTCGGCGGCCTCGACCCGGCCACGGGGGAGTACTTCTGCTTCCTCGAAACCCTCGGCGGCGGCTACGGCGGCCGTGTCGGCAGCGACGGCCCCGACGCGGTGCAGGCCCACGGCCAGAACACGGAGAACGCCCCCGTGGAGGAGACGGAGCTGAACTACCCGGTGCGCATCGAGCGCTACGAGCTGGTGGAGGACTCCGAGGGCCCGGGCCGCCACCGCGGCGGCCTCGGCATGCGCCGCGACTACCGGTTCCCCTCCGGCGAGGCGACCTTCACGATCCTCGCCGACCGCGACCGCTGGGGCCCCCACGGCCTCTTCGGCGGGCAGGACGGCCGCCGGGCCAGCTACGCGGTGGAGCGCGACGGCGAGACCACCCCTCTCGGCTCCAAGGTGACCGTCACCCTCGGGCCCGGCGACGTCCTCAGCTACCGCACCTGCGGCGGCGGCGGCTACGGTTCGCCGGAGGAACGCGACCCGGAGCGGGTCCTGAAGGACGTGCGCGACGGCAAGGTCGATCCCGCCCGGGCCCGCGAGATCTACCGCGTCGCCGTCGACACCGACTCCTGGAGCGTCGACGAGGAGGAGACCCGGCGGCTGAGGGGCCAGGGGCAGGCCTAGCATGGCCGCGCCCCCGGCCGCCGGTTTCCGCCTCGGCGTCGACATCGGCGGCACCTTCACCGACGCCACCCTCGTGGACGAGGCCAGCGGCCGGGTCCACATCTGCAAGCTCTCCTCCACCCCCGCCGACCCCTCCGACGGCTTCCTGCGCATCACCTCCCGCATCCTCGAGCAGGCGGGGGTCTCGCCCGGGGAGGTGAGCTACGTCGTCCACGGGACCACCGTCGCCACCAACTCCATCATCGAGGGCCGCCTGGCGCCGACGGGCTTCGTCACCACCGAGGGCTTCCGCGACCTGCTGGAGATCCAGCGCCAGATCCGCGCCTCCCTCTACGACGTCCACTTCGAGAAGCCGCCGCCCCTGGTGCCCCGGCACCGCTGCTTCGGCGTGCCCGAGCGCCTCGACGCCTCCGGCGAGGTCGTCCGCCCCCTCGACGAGGCCGCCCTCCGCCAGACGGCGGCGCGGCTCCGGGACGAGGGCGTCGAGTCGATCGCCGTCTGCTTCCTCCACTCCTACGTCAACCCCGCCCACGAGCGCCGCGCCGGCGAGATCCTGCGCGAGCGGTTCGGCGCCGAGGCCGTCTCCCTCTCCTGCGAGGTGGCCCCCGACTTCCGCGAGTACTTCCGCGCCAGCACCACGGTGATCAACGCCGGCATCCGGCCCTCGGTGGCCCGCTACCTGGAACGCATCGAGACGCGCCTGCGGGAGGCCGGGCTGCAGGCCCCGCTGCTGCTCATGCAGAGCAGCGGCGGCGTCTACTCCTTCCGGGCGGCCGCGGAGAAGCCGGTCTTCATGGTCGAGTCCGGTCCGGCGGCGGGGGTGATCGCCGCCGGGGCCCTCGGCCAGCGGCTGGGGCGCCGGGACCTGATCTCCTTCGACATGGGCGGCACCACGGCCAAGGCGGGCCTCGTCCAGGACGGCGCCCCCGGCATCACCAAGGAGTACGAGGTCGGCTCGGCGGCGGTCTCCAGCGAGCACGGGGCCCGGGGCGGGGGCTACCCGATCCGCAGCTCCGTCATCGACCTCGTGGAGATCGGCGCCGGCGGCGGCTCCATCGCCTGGATCGACCGCGGCGGCGCCCTGCGGGTCGGTCCGCGCAGCGCCGGAGCCGACCCGGGGCCGGCCTGCTACGGCGCCGGCGGCCGCGAGCCGACGATCACCGACGCCAACCTGGTCCTCGGCCGGCTGGACCCCGGCTACTTCCTGGGCGGCGAGATCCGCCTCGACGTGGAGGCGGCGGAACGCGCCGTCCGCGAGCGCTGCGCCGAACCCCTGGGACTGGAACCGGTGGAGGCCGCCCGCGGCATCGTGGAGATCGCCAACGCCGCCATGGCCGGCGCCCTGCGCCGGATCTCCATCCAGCGGGGGTACGACCCCCGGGACTTCACCCTCGTCGCCTTCGGCGGCGCCGGACCCGTGCACGGCAACCGGCTGGCGCGGGAGCTGGAGATCCCGGAGCTGCTGGTGCCGCCGAGCCCGGGGACGTTCTCGGCCATGGGCCTGCTGAGCACCGACCTGCGCCACGACTTCAACGCCACCCACCTGGAGCCGCTGGCAGCGGCGGGGGCCGATCGCCTGGCGTCCGCACTGGAGGCACTGGAGGCGCAGGGGCGCCGGGCCCTGGCCGCCGACGGCGTCGACCCGGCGCGCATGCGCTTCGTCCGCCAGCTCGACCTGCGCTACGTGGGGCAGAGCTACGAGCTGGGGGTGGAGGTCGAGGACGCCGGCTTTCCTCCCGCGGAGGTGCGCCGGCTGGCGGGGCGCTTCCACGAGGAGCACGAGCGCGCCTACGGCTTCAAGGCGCCCGGGGAGCCGGTGGAGATCGTCACCATCCGCCTGTCGGCGGTGGGCGAGATCTCCCGGCCGGAGCTGCGGCGGCTGGAGGCGGACTCGGGCGCCGGGCCGGCGGGGTCCCGGCTCGTGTACTTCGAGGAGTCGGGGGGATTCGTGGACTGCCCGGTGTACGAGCGCTCCGGCCTCGGGGCGGGGGCCCGCATCGACGGCCCGGCGGTGGTGCAGGAGCTGGACTCGACGACGCTGCTGCACCCGGGGTACCGGGCGGAGGTGGACACCTACGGCAACCTGCTGATCCGGCCGGGTACGGACTAGGGATGCGACTCGGCCGGCGATCCATCCGGGCGGGCCTCGTGCTGCCGGTGCTCCTGGGCGGCGGGTGGTGCCTCGGCGGCTGTCAGAGCGAGGACCGGGTCGTCATTCAGCTCACCGTCGATCCCATCGACGATCAAACCCTCGACACGGGGGACGAGGTGCAGCTGACGGTGAGCCTCAGCGGAGGGCCGGGAGACCACTTTCTGCATGCCTACTCCAGCGACACCTCGGTGGTCACCGTATCCGTGAGCGAAGGCCTGCTCACTCTCACCGGGGTCGGAACGGGGACCGCCACCGTCACCGTTTCCGTCTCCGCCCCCACCGGGAGGCGGCTGCACGCGGCGGTCTTCCGGGTCACCGTCGATTCGGAACTCCAGAGGGCCGCCCGCGAACGCGAGGTCCTGGCCGCCTTCTATCGCGCCACCGGCGGCCCCGACTGGAAGACGGCCGCGAACTGGTCGACCGACGACCTGGAGAGCTGGCACGGAGTCACCGTCCAAGACGGACGGGTGACGGCCCTGCTTCTCGAAGAGAACAACCTGAAGGGTGCCGTTGCCGAGGCCCTTGGGATCCTCGGCCGCCTGGATCACCTGGAGGCGGCCCTCTTCGCCTCGAACGGACTCAGCGGAGAGATACCCGACACCCTGGCCGGTCTGGAGCCGTTGCGGTTCCTGGATCTGCGGGATAACGACCTGAGCGGCCCGATCCCGGAGGCCCTCGGCCGCCTCGACAGCCTGCAGGGGCTGAACCTCCCGGGAAACGACCTCCACGGACCGATCCCCGAAGCCCTCGGCCGCCTCTCCGCCCTCTCCCACCTGAGCCTGGCAGAGAACGATCTGAGCGGACCCATTCCCGAGGCCCTGGGCGCCCTGACCAGCCTCACCTTCCTGCGGCTGGACGGCAACGACCTCACGGGACCCATCCCCGAAGCCCTGGGCGGCCTTTCCAGCCTCGGGCACCTGAGCCTGGCAGAGAACGATCTGAGCGGACCCATTCCCGAGGCCTTGGCCCGCCTCTCCAACCTCAGCGGCCTCTTCCTCCAGGACAACGATCTCACCGGCGAGATTCCCGAGGCCCTGGGCAATCTCTCCAACCTCGTCTTCCTCAACCTCTCCCACTGCGATCTGTCAGGAAGCGTCCCCGACACCCTGGGCACCCTCTCCCGGCTGTGGACGCTCGATCTCTCCGTCAACCCGCAACTGACCGGCCCTCTTCCCCTGAGTCTGATCGAGCTGTCGGATCTCAAGCACATCGACTTCCGCGGCACCGGGCTCTGCGCGCCGGCAGACGCCGCCTTCCAGGAGTGGCTCGAAGGCGTTCCCCAAGCCCATGGCCAGGTCTGCGAATGATACGATCCGAGCGCCCCGACACGGGTCGAGGGACACCGAGATTCGGACGCGCTATTTCAGCAGCAACAGACGCCGCGTCTGCACCTCCTGTGTGGTGGACAACCGATACAGGTATATCCCACTGGCAACAGGCGCACCGCTGTCGTTGCGCCCATTCCAGGCAACCTGATAGCTGCCGGCGGCCTGTATCTCCTGCACCAGGATGCGTACCCGCTGTCCCAGGACATTGTAAATCGCCAACTCCACAGGGCCGGCCGTGGACAGGGTATAGGCGATCCGGGTTACGGGATTGAACGGATTGGGGTAGTTCTCCCCAAGCCCGAAGGTCAGACTTGACACCACGGGCTTGGACGCCTGCGACTCCATGACGGTGATGACGGCCTCCCCACTCCAATCCCCTGAGGAGCCGCCAAATCGGGCGCGCACCATGGCTTTGTGCTTCTCGCCCCCCTCCAAGCCGGTGATGGTGTAGGAAGGTTCGGCGGGGAAGGCGTTGCCGGTGTTGTCGGTCCAGGTCTTGAAGCTCTCGCTCTCCTTGGCCCAGGAAATGCGGTAGTCGGCAGGCTCCTCCGTGGGTGCCTCCCAGCTGGCCTGGATCGTCCCCGGTTGAGAGCTGACCAAGGTGATCCTCCCTATGTCGCGAGAATCACGCGGGTCGGGCGGCTCCAGCACGACAGTATTCCCCTGCGCCGGTCCGGAAGAGATGTCTTGGACTGTGATGACAACGCCGGGCGAGAGGACCAACCCGCCCCCACTGGTGGGCGGATCGGCAGGAACGTCCTGAATTGTGACGGCAACGGCATCAGAGCCCGCGGCGCCGTGCTCGTCGGTGGCGGTGAGCGTGAAGGTGATGGTGGTATCAGAGTCCACCTGGGGCGCAGCAAACGTGGTCGAGAGGGCCGCCGGGTCTCCAAGTGAGATGCCCAAGTCGCCCCGGTCGTGGGTCCACTGGTAGGTGAGAGTATCGTTGTCAGGGTCAGAGGCCGTTCCGGACAGCGTCACTGCGGAGCCTTCCTGGACGATCTGGTCGGATCCGGCATCGGCAGTCGGCGCGGCGTTGGCAGAAGAAGCCGCGACGGTGATGACGGCCTCCCCACTCCAATCCCCCGAGGAGCCGTCGTATCGGGCGCGCACTTTGGCTTTATGCCTCTCGCCCCCCTCCAAGCCGGTGATCGTGCAGGAAGGTTCGGTGGGGAAGGCGTTGCCGGTGTTGTCGGTCCAGGTCTTGAAACTCTCGCTCTCCTTGGCCCATGAAATGCGGTAGTCGGCAGGCTCCTCCGTGGGTGCCTCCCAGCTGGCCTGGATCGTCCCCGGCTGAGAGCTGACCAGGATGATCCTTCCTATGTCGCGAGTGCCACGCGAGTCGGGCGGCTCCAGCACGACAGGGGTAGCCACCGGGGCATCCTGAAGCTCGTAGACCCGGACCCAGTCCACCAGGGCCTCGTTCGGAAACGTGCCGGTATGAGCGTTGCCTTGGCGCCAACTCAATCCGGTGGACAGAATGACGTATCCATCACTGTGCGACAGGCCCTGGTACCTTTGTACCATGAGCTGGTCGTCCGCGTAAAAGGTGTAACTGTCCGGTGTCCACGCTACGGCGAAGACGTGAAACTGTCCGTCGTGCATCGGAGCGAACTCCAAATCGGCAGCGTGCGAATTGCCTTCCCAATGCACGGCCAGGGTATAGTGATTGCTGACGTACACCGACTCGAGGATGTCGATTTCGGCTCCGTCGGAGGGCCCATCGACACCGCCATCTGCAGCCGTTCGGTCTCGATTGTCGTTCTGGAGCCAGAAGGCAGTGTGCATGCCGTCTGCGGTCGGCGCGATCCGGACGCTGGCCTCGAAGTATCCGTACGTCTGCTCGAACTTTCCCTTGGAGTCGATCGCAGCGGCCTTGACCAGGTCAGATGTCTGGTCAGAGGTCTGAGGATCCCGGGTATTGCGCAACACCAAGTGGCCGTCTCTCAGGCTGACGTTGTCGTGCTCATATCTCCACCTGATTCGGTGTCCGCCATGCCAGCGCTCAGATCGAAATGCCTCACTCCTGTGATTCCACTTCGACGCATCAAACGTGGTGCCGTTGAAGTCATCGCTCCATACCAGGACCCAGCGTTTGCCGGTAGGGGGAGAGGGAGGGACTGCATCGGCCACATGCGGATAGAGTAGGAACAGCGATACCACTCGCGTAACGATGGCCCTGGCCGACCAGGCCTCTGTATCTCGACACTCTCGCTTGTACAAGCTCAATTCCTGTCCAGTTGCGTTCCATCGCACTCTTCGGGTGCACAATAGAGCACTCATCTTCGAGCCCGGCATCGCTGTGGACCGGCGGCTTCGCCTTGGGCGTCCACCCGGGGCCGCGGGCACAGACTCCGGCCCCCCCTCAAGGGCCGAATCTCATCCCTTGAGGGTGACCCCGGGTCCCGTGCTGGCATCCCCACGTGGAACGCGCGGAGGAAAAGGAGGGAGATGATTTACACGTGTATAATGGGGAATATACACGTGTAAATCAAGCTTTTTTGACTTCGCTCCTCCGAGGGTCCATCCTCGATGGTCGCAGGAGTGTCCAACGGAACTCCCTCTTTGGGGAGCGGGTCGGGCGTGGTCACCGGGTTGGCACGGCGAGCCTTCTGGGGGACAGGCAAGGGCCATGAGCAAGAAACGGGTCACCATCAAGGACATCGCTCGGGAGCTGGGGATTACCCACCCGACGGTGTCCCGGGCCCTGTCTCAGAACCCCGAGGTTTCCGCCCTGGTGACCGAGAAGACCCGAGAGCGGATCAAGCGGCTGGCCGCGGACCTGGGCTACACCCCCAACCTGATGGCGAAGGGGGTCGTGACCGGACGCACGGGCACCCTGGGCCTGCTGACCTACCAGCTCAACCGCGAGATCCATGGCACGTACGCCGATGAGATTCTGAAGGCGGCGGACCGGCGGAACTACCGGCTCCTGGTGAGCCTGGACGCCTATCCGCGTGCTCCGATTCTACCAGAGGAGCAGGGCCGGCAGATCCAGCAGACGGTGGCCCGCGGCGTCGACGGTCTCCTGATCTATACCCGCGGGGAGGGGGGAGAGTCCGAGCGCATTCTCAAGGCGGCCGAGGGTTTGCCCGTAGTGACGTTTGGCTATACGACGAGCAAGGATCTGAGCGGCGTCGAGCTGGACGAGACGGCGGGTTTCTTCGAGGTCACAGAGCATCTGATCCGACTCGGGCACGAGCGGATCGGCTTCATCGGCTCGGACTGGCATCTGGATCGCGTCGGTTCCGCCAAGGCGCAAGGCTACTTCCGGGCCATGCAAGAGCACCACCTGACCCCGGAGCGCCTGCCTGCTACTCATCTGGTTCGATCAGGCTATCAGTTGGGAAAAACAACCCTCGACCGGTTCACGGCCTATGTCTGCCGGACCGACTACATTGCCATCGGGCTCTGCCGCGGGCTGCGGGAAGCGGGGCTGCGCGTTCCCGAGGATGTGGCCGTGGTGGGGCAAGGCGATCTGGAGGTGTCAGCCTACATGACGCCGGCCCTGACCACCTTGGCCACCCCCTACCAAGAGATCGCCGACACGGTGATGGACCTGATGCTGGAGTGGCTGCAAGGCGGCGCCAGCCCTCGGAAAGCCACCCTGACCTACCGCCTCATCGTGCGGGAGTCCTGCGGAGCGAGCTCCTGAGCAAGCGCAGATTGTAGAGCCCATCAGCTCTCTCAAGCACGTGCGCATAGTCCGCATCGTTTGCGCACTGGCGAGGATCGGGAGCCACAATCTGCGGACGGCCTTCCGGGCTCACGCTATTGCAAGACCTGCGGGAGCCGCTCAACCCCTCGAAGTGCCCGGCCAACACGGCCGATTCCTTGGACGGAGCACTCTTTCGGTACGTGTACGTGGTTCCCGTATCCGTATCTGCCAGGGCTTGCGAGCCTCCATGTCGAGGATCTCTCCCCCGTCCATAGGGAGGGGCATGAACCGCCTTCTCGCTCGCCGTGCTGACCCGGTGACCACGCCTGAGCCCATCTAGTCCCAGCACAGTGCTCGCTCCGCCGCTCCCCGTACGGGGAGTCCCACTTGGAACACTCCCGCGGTCATCGAGGGGACTTGCTTTCACACGTGTATATCCTCACTGTTCTACACGTGTAAATCAGGATCTTTCCCTCTTCGCGCGTTCCACGAGGGATGCGAGCACGGGCCCCGGGGTCACCCAAGGAATGCGATTCAGCCCTTGAGAGGGGGCGCTCCGGAGCGTGCCCGCGGCCCCGGGTGGACGCCAAAGGCAAAGCCACCGGTCAGAGTGGCGGTCCCCTGATGTAGGCGGCGGAGGTAACAAGCCGGACGGACGCAAGTCCTGGTTGCCGGCAGAAGATGACCTGCACAACCAACCTGAGGGCTGCCTCCGTCTTGGCGAGGCTGGCGGCCGTCTGTCTTCTGTGTCTGTTGCCGGGAACCCTGTCCGAGTCGGAGGTGGAGGGACAGGGCGGAGACGAGGATGGGGGGGAGGCGGTGCCCTCTCGTCTGTACTGGACGGACGCGGGCACGGACAAGATCCAGCGCTCCCTCCTGGACGGCTCCGAGGTGGAGGACGTGGTCACCGGTCCGCGCCAGCTTCGGGGCCTGGCCGTGGATCTGGCCGGCGGCCGGGTCTACTGGGCCGACCGCCGCTCCGGGAAGATCCAGCGGTCCGATCTGGAGGGCTACGGGGAGCGGGACGTGGTCACCGGCCTGCGCCATCCCCGCAGCCTGGCTCTGGACTCGGCGGCCGGCCACCTCTACTGGGTCGACGCCGGCACCGACCGGGTCCAGCGGTCCGACCTGAACGGCTCCTATGTGCAGGACCTGGTCACCGAGGGCCTGCAGATCCCGGTGGGCCTGGCCCTGGACCCGGACGCCGGCCATCTCTACTGGGCCGACTCGGGCACCGACAAGATCCAGCGGTGCAATCTGGACGGCGCCGGGGTGGAAGATCTGGTCTCCGGCCTGCACACGCCCCAGGACCTGGCTCTGGACCCGGGGGCCGGCATGATCTACTGGGCGGACTCGGGTACGGACAGGATCCAGCGGTCCAACCTGGACGGCACCGGGGTGGAGGACGTGGTCACCGGCCTGCGCCTGCCCCAGGCGCTGGCTCTGGACGCGGCGGCCGGCCACCTCTACTGGGTCGACGCCGGCACGCGCAAGATCCAGCGCTGCAACTTGGACGGCACGGGGGTGGAAGATCTGGTCACGGGGTTGCTCCTGCCCTGGGGCCTGGACCTGGCGTTGACCGGTCCGACCAACCGCGCCCCGACCCTGGCGCCGATCACGGACCAGACCTTGTTCGCCGGTGACCGTGTGCGCTTACGCCTGGAGGGGCAGGATCCCGACGGCGACGACCTGACCTGGGAGGCCGAGTCCAGCGACGAGGAGGTGGCCACGGTCTCGGTGGCGGCCGGGGTGCTGCTCGTTGAGGCCGTGGGCCCCGGTCAGGCGGCGACCACGGTGACCGTCCGCGACCCGGACGGCCTCCGAGCCGCGCAGGGCTTCACGGTGACCGTGCCGTCCAACCGGCCTCCGGTGGCGGTAACCTGGCTCTACTGGACCGACGCCGGCAGCGGCAGCATCCGGCGCTCGCGCCTGGACGGGTCGCAGGTGCAGGACGTGGTCGCCGGCCTGGGGCAACCGCGGGGCCTGGCCCTGGACGCGGCCGGGGGGCGGATCTACTGGACGGACAGCCGCGCCGACAAGATCCAGCGGGCAGCCCTCGACGGGTCGATGATCGAGGATCTGGTGACGGAAGGGCTGCGGTCGCCCTCGGGCCTGGCCGTGGACCCGGCGGGGGGCCAGGTCTACTGGAGCGACTACGGCGCCCGCCGCATCCAGCGGGCCGACCTCGACGGCGCCAGCGTGGAGGACGTGGTCACCCGCGGCCTGCGCGAGCCTCTGGGCCTGGCGGTGGATGCGTCCGCCGGGCGCCTCTACTGGACCGACTGGGGAGCCGACCGTGTGCAGCAGTCCCGCCTTGACGGCAGCGGAGTGCGCAGCCTGGTCACCACGGGCCTGCAGTCTCCGCAGGACATCGCCGTGGATCCGCTCGGCGGCCATCTCTACTGGGCCGACTTCGGCACCGACAAGATCCAGCGATCCCGCCTCGACGGCTCGGAGGTGGAGGATCTGGTCGCCGAAGGGCTGCACGCCCCCCATGGCCTGGCTTTGGACGCGGCCGGCGGCGGGCTCTACTGGACCGACTACGGCACCGGCCGGATCCAGCGCGCCAACCTCGACGGGTCCGAGGTGGAGGACGTGATCACGGAAGACCTGGACACGCCCTACGGCCTGGCCCTGGGGGCGGGACTGCCGGCGCGGCGGGTGCGGGCCGGCCACGAGCCGGACACCCTGTCGCTGGCCGGCCGCTTCCTCGACCCGGAGGGCGGGGCCCTGAGCTACGGCGCGGTCTCACGGGACACGTCGCTGGCGTCGGCCGAGGTCTCGCGGGACACCCTGACCATCACGGGCGTGGCCCCCGGACAGACCTCGATCGCCGTCACCGCCCGCGACCCGGAGGGGCTGCAGACCACCTTGCCCCTGGCCCTGCGCGTGCTGCCCCCCGCCAACCGGCCACCGGTCCTGTCGCCGCTCTCGGACCTGGCCGCCCTCGCCGGCGACACCCTCACCGTCGGCATCGAGGCCACCGATCCCGACGGCGACAGTCTCCGCTACGAGGCTGCCTCCGCCGACACCGCCATCGCCCAGGCCGGTACCGCCGACTCGGTGATCACCCTGCTTCCCATCGCGGCGGGCGAGACGACGGTCGCCGTCACGGTCCGCGACGACAGCCTGGCCGTGGCCGACACCTTCGGGGTGACGGTGGCGTGGCCCAACCGGGCGCCGCAGCCCGGCCGTCTGAGGGCCCGCCAGGTGTTCCTGGGCGGGGTGGCCAGGATCGTCCTGCGCCGGGAGTTCACCGACCCCGACGGCGACAGCCTGAGCTACACCGCGGCTTCGCGGGACTCGAACGTGGCCACGGTCGAGGTTTCCCGCGACACCCTGACGATCACCCCGGTGGCCGCCGGCCAGACGGCGATCGACATGACGGCCACCGATCCGGAGGGCCTGCAGGCGGCCGGGTCCTTCGCCCTCACCGTCCGGCGCCGCCCCCCGCCCCCACCGCCCGGAGGCGGAGGCGGAGGGGGAGGAGGTGGTGGAGGTTTCTTCATCCCCCCTCCCCCGCCTCCTCCGCCCCGGACCACCAACCAGGCCCCGGTCTTCCCCGAGGCGCCGAGCGCGGAGCGCACCCTGGCCGAAAACACCCCCGCCAACCGGAACATCCAGCACCCGGTGCGCGCTACCGACGCTGACAACGACCGCCTCACCTACCTGCTCTCCGGCACCGACGCGGACAGCTTCTCCGTGGTCTCCACCAGCGGCCAGCTGCGCACGCGCTCGGGCATCACCTACGACTTCGAGCTCCGGGACAGCTACCAGTTGCTCCTGGAAGCCGCCGACGGCTACGGCGACACCGCCGACATCGCCGTCACCGTCCACCTGTCCGACATCGACGAGCCGCCCCGGCCGCCGGCCCGGCCGCAGGTCGAGCCGGCCTCCTCCACGAGCCTGACCGTGACCTGGACGGAGCCAGTCAACACCGGCCCCGACATCGATGACTACGACGTGCAGTACCGCAAGAGCGGCAGCTTTCTCCCCTGGCCGCACAGCGGCCCCGGTACTTCCACCACGATCCCGGACCTGGACCCGGGCACCCGCTACGAGGCGCAGGTGCGGGCCACCAATGCCGAAGGCACCGGCGGGTGGTCGGCCTCGGGCTTCGGCAACACCAGCGCCAATCAGCGGCCCGTCTTCGACGAGTCCGCCCCCACCCGCAGTCTGGCGGAGAACACCGCGGGCCCCCAGGCCATCGGCAGTCCGGTGACCGCCACCGATCCTGAGTTCACCTCCATCACCTACCAGCTCTCTGGAGGAGACGCGGCCTCTTTCACCATCGACGAGACCAGCGGCCAGCTGCGCACGCGCTCGGGCGTCGACTACGACTTCGAGACGAGGAGCCGCTACTCGGTGAGGGTGCAGGCCGAGGACGAGCACAACGGCCGCACGACGATCACCGTGACCATCGACGTGACCGACGACGACAACGAGCAGCCCGAGCGGCCTGACAAGCCGACGGTGACGGCCTCGACGTCCAGCAGTCTGGCCATCCGCTGGACGGCCCCCGACAACCCGGGACCGGCCATCAACGACTACGATGTCCAGTACAGCGAGGATAGCGGGGCTTTCGAGGACTGGTCCCACACCGGCCCCGGCACGGGCACGACGATCACCGGTTTGACCGCCAACACCCTCTACCAAGTACAGGTGCTGGCGCGCAGCGACGAGGGCGAGAGCCCCTGGTCCGAGTCGGTCGAGGCCACGACCAGCGCCAACCGGGCGCCCACCTTCAACGAGGGGACGAGCACCACGCGCCGTTTGGCCGAGAACACCACCGGGACCCAGGACATCGGCAACCCGATCACCGCCACCGACTCAGACGGCGGTACCCCGGTCTACGCCTTGGCCGGCACCGATGGGGCCCGCTTCGACATCGACGCGGACAATGGACAGCTGCAGACCCGATCCAACGAGACCTGGGACTTCGAGGCGAAGTCCCGCTACGAGGTAACGGTGCGCGCCGATGACGGTCAGGGCGGCAGCAACACCATCGAGGTGGCGATCCATCTGACGGATCAGCAGGAACCGCCCGAGACCCCCTCGGCGCCCGGCGTCTCGGCGGCCTCCTCCACCAGCCTGACCGTGACCTGGTCGGAGCCGGTCAACACCGGACCCGACATCAGCGACTACGACATCCAGTACCGGCTCAGAGACACCGGCAGCTTCCGGGGCTGGACCCACAACAGCGCCGAGCGCAGCGCCACGATCAACCTTCTGATCCCGGACTCCACCTACCAGGTGCAGGTGCGGGCCCGCAACGCCGAAGGCGCCAGCGGCTGGTCGCCGTCGGGCTCGGGCACCACCGACCCCAACGGGCTGCCGGTCTTCGCCGACGGGTCGAGCGCCACCCGCCGCCTCGACGAGAACACCGCCGGCGTGCACACCGTCGGCGATCCGGTGAGGGCAACGGATCCGGAGCAGACGACCCTGACCTACAGCCTCGAGGGCGCCGACGCCGACTCCTTCACCGTCGACACCCGCAACGGTCAGCTGCGCACCAGGAGCGGCCAGACCTGGGACTACGAGACGAAGTCGAGGTACTCGGTGGACGTGAAGGCCATCGACGGCCACAAGGGGGAGCGCACGATCCCGGTGACCATCGACCTGAACGACCTCAACGAGCCGCCGGTCTTCACCAGCGCCGCGGCCCTGGAAGCGGCCGAGAACCAGACCTTCGCCGGCCGCGTGGAAGCCGAGGATCTCGACAGCGTCGACGGAATCACCGGCTACACGATCACCGGCGGCGCCGATCAGAGCCTGTTGGAGGTCAACAGCGCCGGCACCCTGACCTTCCAGGAGGCCCCCGACTTCGAGAGTCCCTCGGACGCGGGCGGCAACCGACAGTACAACGTCACCGTCACCGCCACCGGCGGCACGGGAGGCAGGGCCCTGACGGCCTCGCAGGCGATCGCCGTCACCCTAACCGACGAGAACGAGCCGCCCGTCTTCACCAGCGCCGACACCATCGAGGTGAAGGAGAACATCCGCCTCGCCGGCCCCGTGGTGGCCCGGGACGCCGATGCCGCTGACGGCATCACCGGTTACGCCGTCACCGGCGGCGCCGACCAGGACGACTTCGAGATCGCCGGCACGAACCAGCTGCGCTTCACGGCGGACCCCGACTTCGAGCGCCCGGCCGACTCCGGGGGCGGCAACGACTACAGCGTCGAGGTCACGGCCACCGGCGGCGCCGACCCCCGGGACCTGACCGCCGCCAAGACGGTCGTGGTCCTCGTGGAGGACGTGAACGAGCCGCCGGGCCAGCCCGATCCGCCCACGGTCAGCGACGAGACGGAGAGCAGCCTCACCGTGAGCTGGGACGAGCCGGCCAACACCGGCCCCGTCATCAGCAACTACCACGTGCAGTACCGCCGCAGGGGCGCCTACATCGCCTGGTCCGACAGCGGGGCAGCGAGGTCGCGCACGATCACCGGCCTGCGCTCCAGCTCGACCTACCACATCCAGGTGCAGGCCAAGAACGACGAGGGCGAGGGACTCTGGTCGAATGCCGGCAGCGGCCGTACGCACGAGGCGCCGACCGTCTCCCGCGTCGCCTTCACGTCAACCCCGGCCACGGGCCAGAGCAACGCCTACAAGCTCAACGACACCCTCGACGTGACCGTCACCTTCAGCGAAGCGGCGACCGTCACCGGAACGCCGCAGGTCGACCTGACCCTCGGCTCCACCGAGCGCCCGGCCGACTACGAGAGCGGCTCGACCACGACCCAGCTGCTGTTCCAGTATGTGGTGCAGGACACCGACGAGGACGACAACGGCGCCGCCATCAACCAGAACGGCCTCAAGCTCAACAGCGGCCGCATCTTCATGCTCAGGAACAGCACCACGGTCAACGCCGATCTGGTCCACTCGGCCGTCGCCAGTCAGTCCCGCCACAAGGTCGACGGTATCGCGCCGATGTTCACGAAGGCCGAAGTGAATGACGACAAGCTGACGATAGAGTACGACGAAGTGCTCGACGGGGATACAACGCCGGCGCCCGCCGACTTCGCGGTCACCGTAGATGGCAGGTCGCGGAATGTCGAGTCGGTTGCTGTACGCGACAGCAAGGTGAAGCTCGACCTCGCGTCGGACGTGACGTCGGTACAGGTCGTGCTGCTTGGCTACACGCCCGGGACCAACCCGATCCGCGACCGGTCCAAGAACCCGGCCATTGCGCTGGAAGACGAAACGGTGACGAATCTGGACCAACGTCTGGCGCAGATCAATCTGCCCGAAGGGTTCCAGATTCGTGTGTACGCCGAAGGGGTGCGGGGCGCACGCTCGATGAGCCTCAGCCCGAACGGCACCCTCTACGTCGGCACCCGCTCCAGGGGCCACGTGTACGCGATACGCGACGAAGATGGCGACCACAACGCGGAGCGGATCATCACCCTGGCCAGCGGCCTCTATTACCCCAACGGTGTCGCCTTCAAGGACGGCAGTCTCTACGTAGCCGAAGCCCTCCGCATCCTGCGTTACCCCAACGTCGAGAATCGCCTCACGAACCCGCCGCAGCCGCAAGTCGTCAGCGACGACTTTCCCTTCACAAGCGGAGATGGCCATATCTGGAAATTCATCCGCTTCAGCCCCGACGATTCACTGTACGTGCCGGTGGGCTCGCCGTGCAACATCTGCAATCCGGGCAATCGATACGCCGTAATCGGCAGGGTAAGCGCCGATAGCACGTTCACTACCGTGGCGCGCGGCATTCGCAACACCGTCGGCTTCGATTGGCACCCGGACACCCACGAATTGTGGTTCACCGACAACGGACGAGATCGCATGGGTGATGACCAGCCGCCTGACGAACTGAACAGAATTTCCGCCGATGGTCAGCACTTCGGCTATCCCTACTGCCATGGCGCCGATACTGCCGATCCGCGATTCGGCTCTCAGCGTCCCTGCAGCGAGTTCGTGGCGCCGGTCATGGAACTGGGGCCGCACGTTGCGGCTCTGGGAATGCGTTTCTACACCGGCAGCATGTTCCCAGAGCAGTACCGCAACCAGATCTTCATCGCAGAACACGGGTCGTGGGACCGAAGCAGCAAGGTCGGTTACCGCGTAACCCTGGTGCGCCTGAATGGCAACGAAGCGACCAGCTACGAGGAATTCGCAACAGGCTGGCTACAGGGAGAAACGTACTGGGGCCGGCCGGTCGACATCCTCGTCATGAACGACGGCTCCCTGTTGGTGTCAGACGACCATGCCGGCATGATCTATCGGATCAGCTACTCGGAGTAACCCCATCTCTGGCGGGACCCGGAATTTCCCCCTACCGCCGCGGGTGGGCGCCGCAGTTGGCTCGCGACCAGACTCCGCGGAACCGCTCCCCAAACCAAGTGGTGGCCGAGGCGGCATCCTCTCCCCCAAGCAATTCCGCCCTTTCGGAGGAGCAGAGGCAGCCACGGCGGCTCCTGATGGGCAGCTACCAAGGGCGGGCTCAGGACCGGGAGCCGCCATCCGCAAGGGAGCCTCCAGAGGTGACGTCAAGGGGGTTGCCATGCGGGCTCAGGCTTCTGCGCGAGCCGATCGGAAGGGCGAGAGGGAGCTACCTCTGCATGCATGCATTCATGTATACTATCCGGCCGGGCGGCTCCCCTGCCCTTGACGGCTCCGGGGCAAGAGACCTTGAGGTCTCCCCCGTTCGCCAATAGTGACCGACAAATCGAAGGCTTCGTAATGGACCACCGACCCAACATCCTCTTCGTCATGTCCGACGACCACGCCTCCCACGCCATGAGCTGCTACGGGAGCCGCATCAACCGCACGCCCAACCTCGACCGCATCGCCGACGAGGGCATGCGCTTCGACAACTGCTTCTGCACCAACGGCATCTGCACCCCCAGCCGGGCCGCCATCCTCACCGGCACCTACAACCACGTCAACCGCGTCACCACCCTGTCGACGCACATGGACAACCGCCTGACGACCTACCCGAAGCTGCTGCGCGAGGCGGGCTACCAGACGGCGCTCTTCGGAAAGTGGCACCTCGGCCAGGGGCCAGAACACGAGCCGGCGGGCTTCGACGACTGGTGCGTGCTGCCGGGGCAGGGCCTCTACCACAGCCCGGTGATGATCGACCCTTCGGGCCAGAGCGTGCGCGTCGGCTACGTGACCGACGTGATCACCGACATGTCCCTGCAGTGGCTCCGCAACCGGGACCGCTCCCGGCCCTTCGCCCTCATGGTGCACCACAAGGCGCCGCACCGCGAGTGGGAGCCGGACGCCGCCCACGCGGCGATGTACGAGAGCGAGGAGATCCCCGAGCCGGAGACCTTCGACGATGACTACCAGAACCGCTCGGCCGCGGCGGCGGCGGCGCGCATGCGCATGGAGGACCTGCAGTGGAAGGACCTGAAGGCCGACGTCCCCTCCGGCCTGTCGCCCGCCGAGGAGAGGAGCTGGCGCTACCAGCGCTACATCAAGGACTACCTGCGGGTGGTGGCCGCCGTCGACGACAACGTGGGACGCCTCCTCGACTACCTCGACCGGGAGGGACTGACCGAGGACACCCTGGTCATCTACACCTCCGACCAGGGGTTCTTCCTCGGCGACCACGGCTGGTTCGACAAGCGCTTCATGTACGAGGAGTCCCTGCGCATGCCCTTCGTGGCCCGCCTGCCGCGGGAGATCGAGGCGGGCACCACCTGTGACGAGTTCGTCCTCAACGTCGACTTCGCGCCGCTCTTCCTCGACCTGGCGGGGGTGACAATCCCCGACGAATTCCAGGGCCGCTCCTTCCGGCCGCTGCTGCACGGCGAGACACCTCCCGACTGGCAGCAGTCGATGTACTACCGCTACTGGATGCACGGCGACGGCGCCCACAACGTGTACGCCCACTACGGCGTGCGCACCCACCGCCACAAGCTGATCTACTTCTACAACGACGGCTGCGGCCAAGCGGGCACCGGCGACGAGCGGCAGCCGCCGGAGTGGGAGTTGTTCGACCTGCAGGCCGACCGCAACGAGCTGCGCAGCCTCTACCACGACGAGGCCCACGCGGCCGTGCGCCGGGAGCTGACGGACGAGTTGCACCGGCTCCAGGCGGCCGTGGGTGATGAGCGCTATCCGCTGGACGACGGATAGCCGCCAGACCTACCCCAGACGCACGGCGAGCAGCTTGTTGTTCCAGTGGTCGCAGATGAGCAGCAGGCCGTCCCCGTAGAGGCGCAGCCTGCAGGGGTGGTTGAGCCGGGCCTTGGTCGCCGGGCCGCCGTCCCCGGCATCGCCCCCGTCGGCGCTGCCGGCGATCGTTCGCAGGACCCCGTCGGCCCTGACGGCGCGCACCCGGCAGTTCGCCGTATCCGAGACGTAGAGCGTGCCTCCGTCGCGGCTGACCTCCAGGCCCCGCGGGCTGCCCAGGCGGGCCTCCCGCGGCGGCGTCCCGTCGGCGGAGAAGCCCTCGGCGCCGCAGCCGAGGACGGTCTCGATCCGGCCCGAGGCGGCGTCGACGCGGCGCACGACGCAGGCGGCGCTGTCCACGAAGAACAGGTTGCCGGCGCCGTCGAAGCGCAGGGACTCGGGCCGCCCGATGCGGGCCTGGCGGGCCGGACCCCCGTCCCCGGTGCGGCCGTCGAGGCCGTTGCCGGCGACGGTGGTGATGATCCCGGTCCGGGCGTCGACCTTGCGGATCCGGTGGGCGCCGGCGTCGGCGATCCAGACGTCGCCCCGCGGCCCGTGCTCGACGGCGGAGGGCGAGATCAGGCAGGCGTTGATCGACGGCCCGCCGTCGCCGAGGTCCCAGGGGAAGCCGGCCCCGGCGAAGTTGTGGATCACGCCGCTGCCGTCGACGCGGCGCACGTGGCTGTGGCGGGTGTCGGCGATGATCACCTCTCCGCCGGGCCCGACGGAGACGTCGGCCGGGTTGCCGAGGAAGGCTTCCGTCGCCGGGCCGCCGTCGCCCCCGTAGGCGCGGGCCCCCTCGCCGGCGACGGTGCGGATGACGCCGGTGCCGGCGTCGATGGCGCGCACCCGCTGGTTCCACGTGTCAGCGACGTAGATGTCGCCGTTGGCGGCCACGGAGAGGCCGCCGGGCCCCCGCAGGAAGGCCGCCGCGGCGGGTCCGCCGTCGTGGATCGAGGTGCCCCCGAGGGCCGTGGTGACGATCCCGGTGCGGCCGTCGCACCGGCGCAGGCGGCCCGAGGAGTCCCCCCAGAACACGGTGCCGTCGAGGTCGGCCCACAGGCCGGCCTCCACCGAGTTGATGCGGCTCTCGGGCCCCGGCAGCCCCTCGTCGCCCCAGCCCGGCTGGCCGTTGCCGGCCACGGTGGAGACGCGGCCCGTCCTCGCGTCCACCCGCCGCACCCGGAAGCCGTATTTCTCGCCCACGTACATGTTGTCATGGGCGTCGAAGAACAGGGCGTCCGGCATCAGCACGGCCGCGTCCGGGCCGAGCTCGCCGTCGCCGCTGGAGGCCCGCATGCCGTTGCCGAGAACGGTGCTGACCAGGCCCGTGGTCATGTCGATCCTGCGGATGCGGTCGTTCGAGTTGTCGCACACGTAGAGATCGCCCTTGGAGTCGAAGGCGAGATGCTCCGGATGGTGGAAGCCGGCCTGCTCCTTGGGGCCGCCGTCCCCCGAGTAGCCCCCGAGGCTGAGCCACGGCCCCGAGAACGGCCGGCTGGGGCCGCGCTCGAGGCCGTGATGCCGGGCCTCGAGGCCGGCGAAGTGGTCGATGACGCCGGTGCGGGCATCGATGCGGCGGACCACGTTCGACCACTCGCAGGAGAGGAAGACGTTGTCCTCGTCGTCGACGGCGATGCCGGAGTCGTTGTCGATCTCGCACTCCAGGGCGGGGCCGCCGTTGCCGCCCCAGCCGACGCGGCCGGAGCCAGCGACGCGGGTGACGATCCCGGTGTCGATGTCGATGCGGCGCACCGCGTGGTTGCCGAGGTCGGTCAGGTAGAGATGGCCATGCCGGTCGCGGGCCAGGTCGTGGGGATCGTGGAAGCGGGCCTCCGCCGCCGGGCCGCCGTCGCCCCGGCCCCCGGGCACGCCGTCGCCGCCGAAGAGGTGCAGCACCCCCTCGATGTCGATGCGCCAGATGCGGTGTCCCCACATGTCCAGCACTATCAGGTCGCCGGCGGCGGTACGGACCACCCCCTGCGGCGTGCCGGCGGGCGCCTCTCGGGCGGGCACGCCATCGAGGTAGCCGACGCCGGCGACGGTGGTGATGTGGCCGGGCGCCAGGCCGGCGAGCTGGCGGGAGAGGCTCATGGGGGGTGTGCCGGACGGGTGGAGGGGCGGGACGGCATGGCAGCCCGGCGAAAGGTCACCCGGCCGTCTGCTGCCGGCAAGCCATGCCGCCGGAGACACGGATGGCGGCGCGGCGGGGTCCGAACCGACTGGCGCGCTAGCGGACCCCGTCCCACTTTCCGGCGCGGTCGGCACCCGGCCCCGGGCGATGCAGACGGCCTCGCCCGCCTTCGCCGGACAGTCTCAGGAGACCCAACCATGGCAAAGTCCTCCCTCCCCCTCGGCTGCTCCCTGCTGCTGGCCTCGCCGGCCGCGGCGGACCTGACGATTCCCGGCAACATCCCCAGCCCGGAGGCGGTGCGCGAGGTCGCCGAGGGCCGGCGCGCGACGGCGAACGCCGCCTGGTGGGGGTTCGACGCCGAGGACGCCACCGGGGCGCTGCAGGCCGCCATCGACTCCGGCGCCCGGCGGGTCGTCGTGCCCAACATGGGCTCCGACTGGATCGTCGGGCCGATTCGGCTGGCGGGGCGCCAGGAGCTGTTCCTGGAGCGCGGGACCGTCGTCAGCGCCCGGCGCGGGGCGTTCCGCGGCGGCGGCGACTGCCTCTTCCAGGCCACCGCCGTCGACGACGTGACAATCCGCGGGTACGGCGCCACGATCCGCATGCACAAGCAGGACTACATGGACTACACGAAGCGGGAGGTCTACCCCAAGGCGGAGTGGCGCATGACCCTCTCTTTGCGCGGGGTCCACAAGGCCCTCGTCGAGGGCCTGACCATCCGGGACAGCGGCGGCGACGGCATCTACATCGACGGCGGCGGCGGCCGCGACCACAGCCGCGACATCACCATCCGCGACGTGGTCTGCGACAACCACTACCGCCAGGGGATCAGCGTCATCAGCGTCGTCGGTCTCACGGTGGAGGACAGCGAGTTCGCCAATACGTGGGGCACCCCGCCGTCGGCGGGCGTCGACATCGAGCCCGACCGGCCCGACCAGAGGGCGCAGGAGATCGTCTTCCGCAACTGCCTCTTCCGGGACAACTACGGCGCCGGCATCCAGGTCTACCTGCGCTTCAACGAGCCCGACGCCGAGGACGTGTCGATCCTCTTCGACCGCTGCCGGGTCACGAGCCGCCTGGGCTCGGGCCTGGTCTTCGGCGCCCTGAAGGCGGAGGGACCCGGGGGCCTGATCGAGTTCCGCGACTGCGTCGTCGAGGACGTGGCCGGCGTCGGCGCCCACGTCTACGACAAGCATCCGGAGGGCGCCCGCGTGCGCTTCACCCGCACCCGCTGGATCGACGTGGGCACCGGCCTGGACAACGCCTTCGCCCGCGTCGACAGCGTCGAGAGCCGGGCGCCGCTGCTGATCTACAACAGGCGCCCCGAGCTGATCACGCCGACCCACGGCGGCATCGACTTCGTCGACTGCGAGATCGTCGACGGCCGCGACCGGCCCTTCCTGTCAGCGCTCCAGAAGGAGCCGGCGGAGGGGCTCTTCGACGTGACCGGCTCGATCCGGGTGCGCAACCCCCACGGCGCCCGCATGGACCTGCAGGACGCCCGGCACGGCGTGAGCCTGGAGGCGGTGCCGGTGGAGTAGCAGGGCAGGTCTACCGCGCCAGGGCCAGGACCCTCGCCAGGCGGCGGTCCCCCAGCTCTACCACCAAGTAGTAGACTCCGCTGGCTACGCGCCGGCCGGCGTCGTCCGCGGCGTCCCACTCGAAGGCGTGCGCCCCGGGGCTGAGCCACTCGCCCTCGGCCAGGGTCCGCACCCTCTGCCCGAGCAGGTTGTAGATGCGCAGCGCCGCGGGAGCGGTCTCCCCCACGCTGAGGGCGATCCGTGTCGTCGTGTTGAAGGGGTTCGGGTAGACGGCAAGGCCATCCCTCGAGACCTCCGGCTCCATCGCCACGTGCGTCACGGGGCCGCCGGAGCTGACCAGGGCGCTCGGTGCGCTCTCGCTGGAATTGCCGCCGACGGCCTGCACGAAGTAGTGGTGCGGCTCCGGCCCCTCGGGGCGGTCCACGAGGACGGTCTCCCCGGTGACGGCCAGCAGGTTGCGCGCGTCGAGGGCCGCCGCGCCAGGGTCGGGGCTCGTGGGCGAGCGGACGCGGTAGACCGCGTAGCGGCGCGCGCCCTCCACGGGATGCCACGACAGCTCCACCTCCCCTTCCCTGATCGAGGCCAGCTCCAGTACTCGGGGCGCGGCGGGAGGCTCCGACCCTTTCCAGGCCATCGGCGGCGTGAGGGCGGGATTCCGGTAGAGGTCCGCCTTCAGCACCTCGGAGATCCCCTGGGAGTGGTGGTGCGTGATGTTCCTGGCTCGAAAGAACACGCTTCCCAGGATGGCCGGTGAACCGCGGTTGAACCGCACCTGCGCGGGAATCTCGTCCGGGGAGAAGAGCTCCCCCGAATAGGTCTCGCTCTCCGCCCGGTAGAGCCCGTGTCCCGTGTAGAGATGCCGGCCGCCGACCTGCTCCGCCCACCAGGATGCCAGGCTGCCATAGTCCTGGGGGCCGCCGAAGGGCCAGTAGAGTTGCGGCACGAGGTAGTCCACGCTCCCCGCCGCGAGCCAGGCCGTGGGGTCCGCGAAGATGACGTCGTACGCATCGAGTCCGCGGATGCCCTCGGGCACGCCGTTCTTCCAGATGCCGAAGGGGCTGACGCCGAACTTGAGGGCCGGCTTGAGGGCACGAAGGCTGTCGGCGACCTGGGCGATGAAGAGGTTGACGTTGTCGCGGCGCCAGTCGGAGAGACTGGTGAACCCCCGGCTCTCCTCCGCGAAGGTGGCCGCGTCCTCGGTGCCGATCTGGTTCGGGGGGTAGGGGTAGAAGTAGTCGTCGAAGTGGACGCCATCGATGTCGTAGCGGCGGGCCACGTCCATGACGACGCCGGTGACGTGGTCCCGCACGGCGGCCCGGCCAGGATCCAGAACGCGCAGATCGCCGAACTCCAGGACCCACTCCGGACGGGTCCGGGTCACGTGGTCCGCGGACGGCTCGTACGCGGAGCTCGCCTGGGCGCGGTAGGGGTTGAACCACGCGTGGATCTCCATGCCCCGCCGGTGGGCCTCCCGCACGGCGAAGGCCAGCGGGTCGTACCACGGATCGGGCGCCGCGCCCTGCCGCCCCGTGAGCCAGTAGGACCACGGCTCCAGCGGCGAGTCGTACATGGCGTCGCATGCCGAGCGGACCTGGAAGAACACGGCGTTGATGCCGGCGTCCCTGAGGCCGTCGAGCATCAGGCGCAGCTCGGCCTGCTGATCGGCGGGAGCCGCTGCCCTCGGCCAGTCCAGATTGAAGACGGTGGCGATCCAGGCCCCCCGGAACTCGTGCTTCGGCGGCTGCGCGGCCTGGGCCGGCGGTAGCGGGGCCGCCAGGGCCGGGCAGAGCGCGAGGACCAGCGGCAGGCGCACGCGACTCACCAGGGGTGGCTCATCCGGAATGACTGTGGGTAGGGTCCAGCACGGTCACCGACCGCGCCTGGCGGGTCAAGCGGGAATTGTTCGGCGGGAAGGCCGGCTGCGAAGGGGCCGCGGCGGCAGTGTCGAGACGGGCCGGGGGCCGAAGAGGGCGCCTTCGATTCGCGCCACCCGATCCGACACCCTGCCGAGGTCAGCGGACACGGTGCGCAGGTCAGCGGCCAGGCCGTCGATGCGGGCTTCCAGCCGGTCCATGCGCCGGTCGAGGCGGGCTTCCAACTGGTCCATGCGGGTCTCCGGCTGGCCCCTGCGGGTTCCCAGCCGGTCGATGCGTCCGCCCAGGTCGGCGCGCAGGTCGCGCAACATCCAGCTCATCACTGCGGCCAGGGACACCACCACGCCCGTGCCAAAACCGATGTAGGGGAGCCAGTCCATGCCCCAAGAGTAGACGCCGGTTTCGGGAGGATCAACCAGATCCTTGAGCCGCGGAACCCGCCTTCAGCGGGCCCAGGGCGGCTCCGTAGGAAGGTGCCCTCACGAAGCGGCGCAGGCCCGCCCGCAGCAGGATCCCCGCCTCCGGCGCCAGCTCCACCGCCAAGTGGCGCCCCCCCACCTCCCGGCTCTCCCCGCCCGCCTCCACTTGGGTGAACTCGTGCTCGCCGAAGGCGCCGGCCTGGACCATCACCCGGCGCCGTGCCCGCCCCGTGTTCACCAGCCGCAGGTCCACCGACTCCGCCGAGAGTCCCTCCACCAGGCAGGCCACTTCCGGCGGCAGGCCCGGCCGGCAGCGGTCCAGGTCGAAGTGGCGCACCGTGGCGCGCAGAAGGCCGCCGTTGTACACGGTCTGGGGCGCGCCGGTGGTCACCTGGGTCAGCCCCTTGGTGACCACCGGGTTCGGCGGCCACCGGTTCTCGCGCAGGAGGGTCTCCGGGTCCCGCTCCTCGGCGCGTATGCGCTCGAAGTGGCTCTCGCACCAGGCCAGCTCGGCGCCCAGGACGCGCTCCGGCCAGTCGGGGTTGCGGCCGTCGTAGTACTGGAAGCGGCCGCGCTCGGCCTGCTGGCTGCGGCGGTCGGGGAGGCTCTCCACGTGGTTCCAGTCGCCGCCGGGGTCGCCCTCGCGCAGGCGTTCGATCAGGGCGCGGTCGGCGTTACTCATCGAGGCGTGGTAGAGGTGCGCGAACTCCAGCAGCCGCGGCGGCGCCCACTCGGTCCAGCCCTCGGGCCCCATGCGCTTGGGGAACTCCAGCCGGCCCTCGGCGGTGGTGCGCGCCCGCTCCAGCAGCGCCAGCAGGGGCCGGCGCAGCAGCTCCAGGTAACCGCTGTCCCCGGACAGCAGCAGGGCGCACTCGGCGGCCACGGTGGGACCTCCGAAGTTGATGTCCCCCGCCCAGCGGCTGGTCCAGCCGTAGAGTCCTCCCCACCACTGGCCGCGGCGCTGCTCCCCGACGCGCCCCGTGGGACCGACGTTGTCGGGCAGCAGGCCGCCGTTGGCGTCGATGCGCTCGATCCAGGCCTGGGCGTAGTCGAGGACCCAGCGGCGGTAGCGGTCGTGGCCGGTGAACAGGAAGGCGTGGGTGACCAGGCCGGCGGCGGTCAGGTTGGTGGGCACGTCGCCGCCGAGGACGACGCGGTCGAAGAGGTCGAGGATGCGGCGGCGGCGCTCGGGGTCGGCGGACCAGTCCTCCTCCAGGTGGCCCACGAAAGGGTGGAGGGAGGCCCGCAGGGCGGGGCTCTCCGGGGCGCTGCGGTAGTGGGAGGTGAGGTAGGCCCGGGCGAGGCCGACGCGGTCCCGGGCGCTGGTCAGGGGACCGGCGCTCGACGGGAAGGGCGAGCGGAAGACGCGGTGGCCGGCGTCGTAGTTGCGCTCGTCGATCATGAGGTCCGAGAAGCGCGCGGCCCTCTCGCGGAAGGCGGCCGAGTCCGGCTCGGCCAGGGCCAGCTCGTAGAGGGACTGGTTGCCCTCCCCCTGGTGGAACCACTCGAAGGGGACGGCGAGGTTGTAGTACTCGTCCGTCAGCTGGGCGACGTACTTCGGATGATCGCAGCCGGGGCCGGCGTCGTCGAAGAGGCGGGTGGTCGCCTCCCACTCGCGGCGGGCGATGCCGCGCAGGTCGTCGCCGCCGCCGAGGGCGTAGAGGGCGCCGCGGCCGGCGCGGGCCTCGTACCCGTCGTCCACGTCGTCGACGAAGGTGGCGGTGCCGTCGGGGAAGCTGTAGCGGGCCGAGGCCTCGCGGGCGGCATCGGACATGGTGGCCAGGAGCCGGCGCTGCAGCGGCGCCCAGGCCGGCGGCTCGCAGCGGCGGGCGGCGTGGATGGCGGGGATCACGGAGACCTCCTCCTTTGACGGATCATGGACGGAGCTGCCTGGCCCGCGGCGCCACCACCGTGGTCGACGCCGGCTCGGCGGCGGCCGACACCTGAAGCAGTACTAAGTCTGCATGAGCTCATGGATCAGCGGTGGGACCTGACGGATATCGGTCAGTTGCCGCAGGGCGCCGGTGAAGTCCAGGCCGCGCGTCAGGCCCTGCTGGATGACGATGCAGCGCAGCCCGGCCGCCAGTGCGGCTCGCAGCCCCCGGTCCGAGTCTTCGATAGCGACGCATTCGGCGGCGCCAAGGCCGTTCTGCCGCATGGCCGTGAGGTAGGGCTCGGGGTCGGGCTTGGAATGCCGGTAGTCTTCGCGCACGAGCGTGAAATCGATGTAGTCCAGCAGGCCGGTGGCGGCGTGGATGATCTCGAAGTGCTCCCGCCGAGAACTGGTGACGATGCCCATGCGCACAGTGCCGTGGAGTTGGCCCAGCACCTGGCGGGCGCCGTCGATGACGGGTACGCCGGCGCGCAAGAGTTCGGTGTAGCGGGCGTTGCGCCAGATGCGGGCGGGCTCCAGCGCCCGTTCGTCTATTCCGTGTTCGGCGGCGATCCTGGCCAGGCCTTCGCTGGCCTTGAGGAAGAACTCGATGAAACGGGCTTCGCTAAGGTGGACGCCGAGGCGCTCCAAGGTCTCGCGGCAGGCCTGGAAGTACAGGCCTTCGGTGTCGACCAGGACACCGTCGTTGTCCCAGAGAATGGCTCTCAGCATGGCGCTCCATATCCTGCCACGGGGACCTCCTTCTTTGACGGATCAAGGCACGGCCGCTAATTCTACCTCACCCCACGTCACCGCGAGAGGATCACCGCGCATGAAATACGACCTGCTCATCGAGAACGGCACCCTCGTCGACCCCGCCCAGGGCATCCACGACCGCCGCGACGTGGCCTTCGCCGGCGGCGTCGTGGCCGAGGTCGGCGCGGACCTGCCCGCCAGCGAGGCGCGCGTGGTCATCGACGCCAGGGGCCGCTACGTGACGCCGGGGTGGATCGACGTCCACGTCCACGTCTTCCCCGACGTCACCCACTACGGCATCGAGCCCGACCCCACCTGCCTGGCCCGCGGCGCCACCACCGTGGTCGACGCCGGCTCGGCGGGGGCCGACATCTTCCCCGGCTTCCGCAAGTACGTCATCGAGGCGTCCCAGACCCGCATCCTGGCGGAGCTGAACATCTCCTCCCAGGGCATGATCACCGTCAAGGTGGGCGAGCTGTCCCTGCTGGAGCTGGCCGACGTCGACGCCTGCCGCCGCATGATCGAGGCCAACCGCGACCTGCTCATCGGCGTCAAGGCGCGGCTCACGAGGAACACCATCGTCGGCGAGGCCGCCGGTCTGGAGCCGTTGCACCGGGCCCGCGAGGCGGCCGACGCCGTGGGCCTGCCGATCATGATCCACCCCCAGGCCGCCTGGTGCGAGTCCCTCGACGACATCCTGGCGGTGATGAAGAAGGACGACATCCTCACCCACTGCTTCCACAACAGCACCTGCGGCATCCTCGACGACGGCGGCCGCATCCGTCCGTCGGTGCGGGAGGCGATCGAGCGCGGCGTCATCTTCGACGTGGGCCACGGCGCCGGGTCGTTCTCCTGGCCGGTGGTGGAGGCGGCCCTGGAGCAGGGCGTGCTTCCTCACACCATCTCCTCCGACCTTCACATCTACAACCTCCACGGCCCCGTGTACGACCTGGCCAACGTGATGACCAAGTTCCTGCACCTGGGCCTCTCCCTCGACGACGTCATCGCCATGGTGACCAGCGTGCCGGCGGCGTCGGTGCTGCGGCGCAACGATCTCGGCACCCTGGCGCCGGGCGCCATCGGCGACGCCGTGGTCGCCGAGATCCAGGAGGGCAGCTTCGAGCTGGTGGACGCGCGCGGACTGGCGCGCACCGGCTCCCGCAACCTCGAGCCGGTGACGGTGGTGAAGGACGGACGCCTCTACCGGCAGGGGTGACGCCCCCCGGGGCCGGCCCATGAGCCCGCCGATCCGCCCGCCGGCGACGCCGGCCGAGATCGAGACCCGCGAGTGGCTCGACTCCCTGGAGTACGTCCTCGCCGCCTCCGGGCCCGAGCGCGTCGTCGAGCTGCTCGACCAGCTCCGTGACCGGGCCCGCCGCCGGGGCGTGACCCTGCCCCTGGCGACGAACACCCCCTACGTCAACACCATCCCCGCCGACCGCCAGCCCCCCTACCCCGGCGACCACCGCCTGGAGCAGCGGCTGCGCGACATCCTGCGCTGGAACGCCGCCATCATGGTGGTGCGGGCCAACCACGAAGACCCGACGATCGGCGGCCACATCGCCACCTACGCCTCGGCGGCGACCCTGATGGAGGTCGCCTTCCACCACTTCCTGCGCGGGCGCACCGACGAGTTCGAGGGCGACCACGTGTTCTTCCAGGCCCACACCTCGCCCGGGATCTACGCCCGCGCCTTCCTGGAGGGCCGCCTGAGCGAGGAGCAGCTCGTCAACTTCCGCCACGAGCTGCGGCCCGGCGGCGGCCTGCCCTCCTACCCCCACCCGCGGCTGATGCCGGGGTTCTGGCCGTTCCCGTCGGCCTCGATGGGTCTGGCGCCGATCATGGCGATCTACCAGGCGCGCTACAACCGCTACCTCGAGGACCGCGGCCTCAAGGAGCCCGGCGGCGCCAAGGTCTGGGCCTTCCTCGGCGACGGCGAGATGGACGAGCCCGAGGCCCTGGGGGCGATCTCCCTGGCCGCGCGCGAGCGCCTCGACAACCTCGTCTTCGTCATCAACTGCAACCTCCAGCGCCTCGACGGCCCGGTGCGCGGCAACGCCAAGATCATCCAGGAGCTGGAGACCTTCTTCCGCGGCGCCGAGTGGAACGTCATCAAGGTGATCTGGGGCTCCGACTGGGACCCGCTGCTGGCGCGCGACCCGGACGGACTGCTGTCGCGCCGCATGGGCGAGCTGGTGGACGGCCAGTACCAGAAGTACTCCGTCTCCACCGGCGAGTACCAGCGGCAGCACTTCTTCGGCGGCGACCCGCGCCTGATGAGGCTGTCCGAGGGCCTGACGGACGAGCAGATCCGCACCATCCGGCGCGGCGGCCACGATGCCGAGAAGGTCCACGCCGCCTTCGCCGCCGCCACCGGGTTCCGCGGCGCCCCGTCGGTGGTGCTCGCCAAGACGATCAAGGGCTTCGGCATGGGCCGCGTCGGCGAGGGGGCGATGACGGCGCACCAGCTCAAGCGCCTCGACATGGAGGTGATGCGCGAGATGCGCACCCGCTTCGACATCCCCCTCTCCGACGAGGAGGTGGAGGAACTGCCCTTCTACCGGCCGCCCGAGGACAGCCCCGAGATCCACTATTTGCTGGAGCGGCGGCGGGCCCTGGGCGGGTTCGTGCCCGAGCGCTCCGAGGCCGCCGCCCCCTCCGAGCCCCCGGTGGAGGGCCTGTTCCAGGAGTTCCACCAGGGCAGCCGCGGCCGCCGCGCCTCGACGACCATGGTGCTGGTGCGCATCCTCGCCAAGCTGCTGCGCGACCCGGGGCTGGGGCGCCTCATCGTGCCCATGGTCCCCGACGAGGCCCGCACCTTCGGCATGGAGGCCCTCTTCCGGCAGTACGGCATCTACTCCCACATCGGCCAGCTCTACGAGCCCGTCGACTCCGAGAGCCTCACCTACTACCGCGAGGCCCGGGACGGCCAGCTCATCGAGGAGGGCATCACCGAGGCCGGGGCGCTCTCCACCTTCATCGCCGCGGGCACGGCCTACTCCACCCACGGCGTGCCGACCCTGCCCTTCTTCCTGTTCTACTCGATCTTCGGCTTCCAGCGCGTGGGCGACCTGATCTGGGCCGCCGGCGACCAGCGCGCCCGGGGGTTCCTCATCGGCGCCACCTCGGGCCGCACCACCCTCAACGGCGAGGGCCTGCAGCACCAGGACGGCCACAGCCACATCGCCGCCTACGGCTATCCCCACGTCATCGCCTACGACCCCGCCCTCGGCTACGAGGTCGCCGTCATCGTCGAGGAGGGGATCCGCCGCATGCAGCAGGAGGGCGAGCCCGTCATCTACTACCTGACGGTGACCAACGCCTCGTACGAGATGCCGCCCATGCCCGAGGGCGCCCGCGAGGGGATCCTCAAGGGGATGTACCGGCTGCGGCCGACGGCCCACCCGCGGCGGAAGAAGCGGGCCCACCTCTTCGGCTCGGGGGCGATCCTGATGGAGGTCCTGGAGGCGCAGCGGATGCTGGAGGAGGAGTACAACGTCGCCGCCGACGTGTGGAGCGTCACCAGCTTCAAGCAGCTCCACCAGGAGGGGGCCGACGCCGAGCGCTGGAACCTGCTGCACCCCGGCGAGGCCCCGCGGGCGCCGTACGTGCAGCAGTGCCTGGAGGGCGAGACCGGCGCCTTCGTGATCGCCAGCGACTACGTGAAGTCCCTGCCCAACTCGGTGGCGAGGTGGTTCCCGCGGCCGCCGGTGGCCCTCGGCACCGACGGCTTCGGCCGTAGCGAGTCGAGGGCCGCCCTGCGCCGGTTCTTCGAGGTCGACGCGGCGATGATCGCCTACGCCGCCCTGGCCGACCTGGCGAGGCAGGGGCAGCTGGAGGACAAGGTGGTCCGCCGGGCCAGGGAGTCCCTGGAGATCGAGGACCGGGGGAACCCGGAGTTCGACGGGAACTGATGATGGAATCCCCCGCTCCGGAGGCGGTCCAGGCCGGACCCCTGCCCCTGGAGCATCCCTTCGTCAAGGCCGTGAGCCGCCTCGACCTCGAAGGCGTCGCCGAGATGCTGACCGCCGCTCCCGGCCTCGTCGACGCGGACCTGCACGGCCGGGCGTGGATCGGCGGCCCGAGGCGGACAGCCTCCGGGTGGGAGCGGGCCCCGGAACAGACCAGCCGTGCCGTGCACCTGGCCGCCTACGGCCACGCCGGCCTGTTGCGGCTGCTCATCGAACATGGCGCCGACCCCGACCGCCTGGGGAAGAGCCGCGGCGGCACCACGACCCTGCAGTCCCTCGTCGCCCCCGACGGCGTCGAGGCGCGGGAACTGGCCCGCAACGGGGAGCACATCCTGGCCATGGAGCTGCTCCTCGAACACGGCGCCGGCGTCAACACCCTGTCGGCGGAGGGCATGACCGCCCTCGACTACGCCGAGGAGATCGACTCCGGGCCGGTGGCGGACTTCCTGCGGCAGCGGGGCGGGAGAAGGGCCAGGGAACCATGGACAACAAGCTGACCCGGGCCTTCGAGAGCCGGGAGGGACGGAAGCTCACGGACCGCGAGCTGCGGTTCCTGCACGCCGCGGGGCACGGCGCGGACTCGCGGGGCCGGGGCGCAACCAGCGACGTCGGCCGAATGCGCGCGCTGCTCGGCGAACAACCGTCCCTGCTCGACACGGTCGGCCCCGTCGCCCTCAGCCAGGCCGTCGGCTGCAACAGCTACGACGCGGTCCGGCTCCTCCTCGACCGCGGGGTCCGGGAGCTGTACGACGCTCAGACGGGGAGGCCGCGAGAGGAGCAGCACGAGCCGATCACCCACGCCTTCTACGTGGGCATGGGGGAGAACGCGGAGCTGGACGCGGAGCTGGTGACGCGGGCCGGGCGGTTCCGGATCCTGCGGACCTTGTTCGACGCGGGCATCGCCGACGCCTCGGTCATCTCCACCTCCCATGTCGGTTGGCCCGGCAACACCTCGTTGCTCTTCTGGGCCGTCTACCGGCGGCTGGAGTTCTCGGAGTTCGCCCTCGAGCACGGCGCCGATCCCGAGGCGCCGATCTCCGGGAACGGGGAGCGGGGCACGACGGTGCTGCAGCACGCGGTGGCGCCGCCCTTCGACGGTGCGAGCGCGCCATGGGACAGCCTCGAGAGATGGAAGCGGGGGCTGAGGTTCGCCGAGTTCCTGCTCTCCCGCGGCGCCTTCTACGACATCTTCTCCGCCTGCGGGCGCGAGGATCTCGACCGCGTCCGCGCCCTCACCGCCGGCGACCCCGGCGCGGTCACCCGCCCGGGAGAGGCCGACATGACGCCCCTGCACTGGGCGGCACGGGCCGGCGCCGGCAAGTGCACGCGGTGGCTGCTGGCCCGGGGCGCGGATGTGAACGCCGAGACGGTCTCGCGGCGCACGGCCCTGCACTTGGCCGCGGAATGGGGACTCACCGACGTGATCTGGCTGCTGGCCGGGCACGGGGCGGACCTGAACCCGCAGGACACGAAGGGCCGGACGCCTCTCCACCGGGCCGCCTACCTGGGCCAGGTCGAAGCGGCGGAGGCCCTCATCGTGCTCGGCGCCGACACGCATCTGGAGACGCGCACGGGCAAGACGGCGCTTCAGTCCGCGCGTCTCGACTGCAAGTTCCTGAAGAGCTGACAGCGTGGCTACGGACGACTCCTACCTGCTGGCCAAGATGGAGGGCGCCTTCCACCTGCGGGAAGGCCGCGGCATGACCGACCGCGAGCGGCGGTTCGCCATCGCCTCCGCCCACGACGCCGCCGACGAGTGCCACGCCACCTGCGACGTCTCCCGCATGCGGTCCCTTCTCCGGGAGCAGCCATCGCTCCTCGACACGGTCGGCTCCCTCGCCCTGTCCATGGCCACCACCTACCACGGCACCCACGACGCCGTCGTCTTCCTCCTCGACCGCGGCGTGCGCACCCTCTACGACTGCGAGACCGGGTTGGCCGGCAAGGGGAATCACGAGGCGGTCTCGGGGGCCTTCTACTGCGGCAACTTCCGGACCCTGCGGACCCTCTTCGAGGCCGGCGTCACCGATGCCTCCTTCGCCAACATGCCGTGGATCTCCTGGCCCCACAAGACGACCCTGCTGCGGATGTCGATCTACCGGCCCCTGGAGTACGCGCGGTTCGCCCTGGAGCACGGGGTCGACCCCGACGAGGAGCTCCCCTTCGAGGAGGAGAGCGGCCGCACGGCGCTGCAGAACGCGGTGGCGCCTCCCGTGGGCGGGGCGGGCCTGCCCTGGCACAACCCGGAGCGGTGGGCGCAGGGAATGCGCTTCGCGGAGTTCCTGCTCTCGGAAGGGGCGTACTACGATGTCTTCTCCGCGTGCGGCCGCGGCGACCTCGACCGGTTGCGGACCCTGACGGCCGAGGACCGGGGGGTGATCGAGACCCGGGGCGCCGCCGACCTGACCCCCCTGCACTGGGCGGTGCGCGGCCGGTCCCTCGATTGCGCGCGCTGGCTGCTGGACCGTGGCGCCGACGCGAACGCCGAGTCGCTCTCGGGCCGCACGGCGCTGCACATCGCCGCCGAGTGGGGACTCGACGACATGGTCTGGCTCCTCGCCGGGTACGGCGCCGACCTGAACCCGCGGGACACGAAGGGGCGGACCCCCCTCCACCGCGCCACCTACCTGGGGGAGGTCGAGGCGGCGGAGGCGCTCATCGTCCTGGGAGCCGGCACGCGGCTCCGGACCCGCGCCGGCAAGACGGCCATCGAGCTGGCGCGGCTCGGCTGCAAGTACCTCAGGCAGGGATAGGAGAGGATCGCATGGACGACGGGGAGACCGCCGCCTTCTGGCGGCAAGCCTGGATGTCGGAGCACGAACGCCCGCTGACACCGGCTGAGGAGGAGTTCGTGGACGCCTCCGTCCGCCACACCTCTGACCGCTGGAGCGGCGAGTGCGACGTGGAGCGCATGGCGGCCCTCGTGGAGCGCCATCCCTCGCTGCTGGAGACGATCGGCCCCGCGGTGCTCAACATCGCCGCGTACCGGGGCGGCTGCGCGCCGGCCCTGGAGTTTCTGCTCGACCGGGGGCTGGTGTTCTCGGTGGCCGAGCACCGGGCCAGGGGCGGCAAGGAGTCCGAGTACGACATCGTCCACGAGGCCGCCTGGGCCGTCTCCACCGACAACCTGCGCATCCTACTCGAGCGCGGCATGGCCGACGCCAGGAGCACCTCGAACCCGCACACCGGCTGGCCCGACAACGTCTCCCTCCTCTACTGGGCGGCCATCCAGCGGGACGGCGAGGCCCTCACCCGGCTGCTGCTGGAGCACGGCGCCGACCCCGAGGTGAAGTTCAAGGGCAACGGCGAGCGCGGGTGCACAGCCCTGCAGGAAGCCTGCGTGCACGGCAGGAGCAACCGCGACGGAATCGTCCAGGCCCTGATCGACCACGGCGCCCACTACGACCCGTTCTCCGCCAGCGCCCGGGACGACCTCGACCGCCTGCGCCAGTGCGCGCGCGAAGAGCCCGGCGTGGCGCGGTCCCTGGGAGAGGCGGACATGACCCCCCTCCACTGGGCCGCCCGCGCCGGCGCGCTGCGCTGCGCCCGATGGCTGCTGAACCACGGAGCGGACGTCGACGCGCAGACCGTGGCGGGGCGGACCCCCCTGCACATGGCCGGCGCCGAGATGCTGTGGCTGCTGGCCGGGAAGGGCGCGGACCTGAACGCCCGGGACAAGAAGGGCCGCACGCCGCTGCACCAGGCGATGTACGGGGGCGATCTCGAGGAGGCGGAGATCCTGATCGTCCTCGGCGCCGACGTGCGCGTCCCCAACCGGCGGGGGAAGACGCCCTTGCAGGTGGCGCGCAAGGACTGTTTGTTCTTCAAGCGGGGATGAGGAACAGCACCTGACAAGCACGTGAAGCATCTCATCGCGTGGACGAGGGCCAGTCTGACCTCGACATCAGTTCCCCCAGCCGCAAGGAAACCTCTCCCTACTGGCCAACAGAAGCGTGATCTCAAGGCTCCCCTTTAGGGCTACTGATAGAGTTGCCGGTTTGACTATGGAACCCGACTTCAATGACAAATGAGGAGTCCAAAATGAGAAGCAAGGATCGTAGATTACTGCTGATGATTGCCGTTCTGATGACAGTAGGCTGCAAGATGCACATAGTACCGGAGCTGTATTTGACAGACCTACGAGACGTAGCCGTGAACAAGACGCAGAACGTGACGGTTCTAGCTACTCTGTCAATTGAAATCCCTTCATCGAGTGAGTGTGCAAAATACACCCGACAAGTCACTCAGAAGATAGGAGCGAACTTTGTGGGTTTTACCACTAAGGGATGTGAAGACCAAGGGATGGATTCGTACCTTCTCGCCAATGCCTCTCTGCCCCTAGTTCATTCTGTGGAAGAGTGGAATCGGGTGAAACACCGTTCGTTATTTGGGATTGTGTCCTATGCGGATGAGGATGGGGATAGAGTGGGCGTGCATATTATGTTGGATCTAGTGGCGTACGAAGACCTGAGTGATGACGTAAACATTGAAAAGTCCGAATTCGGATTCATAGTAATGAATGATGGTAGAGAGGCGGACGAATTCCATGTGTCTGGCTCATTCGTAAATGGCGTTGCAGTGCCATACACGAGGGAATTCTCAGTGGAACGTAGAGGAAGATTGGACGTAACAATCAGTAATGTGAAACTCTCTTACCTGGCCAAGAACGGAACCACAATGCTGATGGCGTTGCCAGGAATCCAGTAGAGCAGCGAGGAGCCAGGATCCGCCGACTTCGGATCCCTGCTCACCCGGCCCCTCCACCCGCGACTCGGACAGGCCCGGCAAGATCCGCTTCCCAATGAGGACGCCACCCCTCCAGTCCGCCCTCGAAGCCGTGGAAGCCGGCGACCCCCAGGCCCTCCGCCCCCTGCTGGAGGCCCACCCCTCCCTCGTGAACACCCCCCTGCCGCACGACGGCCGCACCAGGCGACCCATGCCGACGCTGCTGCACCGGGCCGTCCTCGCCTGGTGCGAAGGGGAGCCGGAGGTGCCCCAGCTGCTGATCGATCACGGCGCCGACGTAAACAGCACGGCGGGCGGGGCCCTGGCGCCCCTGGAGATGGCGGCGGCGTCCCTGCACCCGGGGATCGCCGAGCTGCTGATCGGCAACGGCGCCGACGTGGAGCTGCACGTGGAGGTGCCGCCGGTGGAGGTGGCCGTCCTCTACCAGAGAAGGCAGATCTTCAAGTTCCTGATCGCGGCGGGCGCGAGGTACGACATCTCCCATACGCTGCGCCTGGGCATGATGGCGGAGACGCGGGCCCTGCTCGCCGCCGATCCGTCTCTCGCCAACACCGAGACCGACCACGGGCTGCCGCTGAACCTGGCGGTGGGCAAGCCGGGGATCTTCAAGCTGCTGCTGCGCCACGGGGCGGACATCCACGCCCAGGACTCCCTCGGCCTGACGGCCCTGAAGGCGGCGCGGACCCCGGAGAGCGACAAGGAGGTGCGGGCCCTGCTGGAGATGGGGGTCGAGGACGACATCTACGGGGCCCTGGCGGCCGCCGACGAGGCCCGGGTCGAGGCGATCCTGAAGGCCGACCCGGCGCAGGCGCACCCGGTGCGCTGCTGGCCGCAACGGGGGCCGGTCCCGCCCGTCATCTGGGCGGTCTGGTCGGGGTCGACGCGGATCCTCGAGCTGGTCCTGGAGCAGGACGTGCCTCTCGACATCCGGCCGAACCCGCTCAGCACCGCCATCGGGTACGACTACGACGAGATGGTGCGCATGCTGCTGGACAAGGGGGCCTCGCCCGAGTGCCCGGACCCCTCCGACTGGCCGGGGGCCTCCAGGCTGCGGCCGTACCGTTTCGTCTTTCCGTCGGATCCTCCCCGGCCCCACGTGCCGCTCTACACGGCCCTGCGCAGGGGAACCATCGCCGCCGTGGAGATGCTGGTCGACGCCGGGGCGGACCCGAACTGCACCCTGACGGACTGGGCCGGCCTGCAATGGCCGGCGCTGGCGGGCAATCTGCAGCAGGTGAAGCTGCTGCTGGACCGGGGCGGCGACCCGGCGGGCCCCTGCGCCGAGAGCGCCCTCCACTGGGCGGTGCAGCTGTGCCGGCGGCCGATGATCGAGCTGCTCGTCACCCACGGCGTCGACATCGACACCGTCGACGCGGACGGCCGCGGCCTGCTCGACATGGTGGGCAAGTCCGACTGGCGACCGCGCCGCCCGGAGCGGGTCCTGACCACCGCCTTGCTGGAGGAGCTGATCGGGCTCGTCCACGGGGCCGCCCCGGAGGCTCGCATCCTGCGTCTGCGGGGCGACCTCATGGACGCGGTCATCGAGGGCCGGACCGGCGACCTGCGCGCCGTGCAGGCGGAGGCGCCCGAGCTCTTCGAGCGGGAGCTGGTGCGGGACGAGCTGTTTCACTGGGCCGCCAGCCGGGGTCACGGCCGCGTGGTCGATCTGCTGGTGGAACTGGGCGCGCCCATGACGATCAGCGTCGCCGCGGCCCTCGGGCGGGTGGAGCTCGTCGACGCCATGTTGGCGGACAAGCCGTCGCTGGTGGAGGGGCGCCTGTCGCCCGAGGAGGTCGACTGGAACAAGCACCTGCCGTGGCACCAGTACTCGCCCCTCATCGTCGCCGCCATGAAGGACCGGGCGGAGGTGGCGGCGCTGCTGCTGGACCGCGGCGCCGGGATCGACCGCCAGGTCGGCTGGTACCAGACCACGGCCCTGCACCACGCCGTGGACAGCGAGTCCACGGGAACCGTCAGGCTGCTGTTGGACCGGGGCGCGGACGTCGCTATCCGCAGCCGCAACCACCACCTGCCGACGGCCCTGGTGAAGAACGCGCCGTTCACGGTCTCGCGCCGCGAGATCCGCGACCTGCTCGTCGCCCACGGGGCCAACCCCGAGGAACAGCTCCCTCACACGGCAGGTGAATGAGCAGGATGAGCAACCCACCCCTCCAGGCCGCCGTCGCCGCGGTGGACGCCGGCTACGCCGAGGCCCTGCGTCGGCGATGTGGTTCCTTCAGCAGGGGGAGGTTGCTCGTGTTCCCCGTTCGTGGTATGAAGAAGGAGGGGTGGGTATGGCCAAGACCGAAATGATCCGTGCCCGGGTTGAACCGGAGCTGAAGTTCCAGGCCGAGGCGGTTTTCTCGGAGCTGGGGATGTCCGCAACGGAGGCGATCACCCTGTTCTATACACAGGTCACCCTGCATCGGGGGTTGCCCTTCGCGGTGCGGGTTCCCAATGCCGAGACCATCGAAGCGCTACGCCAGGCCCGTGCGGGCGAGGGGCTCACCGAGTACGCCGACGTGGAGGCCCTCAAAGCCGAGCATGGTTGACCCGTGCGCCTCGATCCACGGCATCGGCCACATCGTCTATCGGGCGATTGGTCTGCCTGCTGGGAGTGCCACCTCGAACCCGCCTGGCTGTTGATCTGGGACCAGAGGGATGACATCCTCGTCCTGGTGCGAACCGGAACACACGCCGATCTGTTCGGGTAGTTGACCCAGCCGAAGCCAGTGGTCACCCCACATCTCCAGGCCGCCCTCGAAGCCGTCCAGGCCGGCGATCCCGAGGCCCTCCGCCCCCTGCTGGAGGCCCACCCCTCCCTCGTGAACACCCCTCTGCCGCACGACGGCCGCACTCGAAGACCCCTGCCGACGCTGCTGCACCGGGCCGCCCTCGGCTGGCGCGAAGGCGAGCTGCAGGTGGCGCAGCTCCTCATCGATCACGGCGCCGACGTCAACAGCACCGAGGGAGGGGCCCTGGCGCCGCTGGAGATGGCGGCCTGGTCGCGGCACCCGGGGATGGCCGAACTGCTGATCGCCAACGGCGCCGACGTGGAGCTGCATGTCGAGGTGCGGCCGGTGGAGGTGGCCGTCCTCTACCATAGACGGGACATCTTCAAGCTCCTCATCGCGGCGGGGGCGAAGTACGACATCTCCCATACCCTGCGCCTGGGGATGATGGCGGAGACGCGGGCCCTGCTCGCCGCCGACCCGGCCATCGCCAACATCGAGACCGACCACGGGCTGCCCCTGAACCTGGCGGTGGGCAAGCCGGGGATCTTCAAGCTGCTGCTGCGCCACGGGGCGGACATCCACGCCCAGGACTCCCTCGGCCTGACGCCGTTGAAGGCGGCGCGCACTCCAAAGAGCGACAAGGTGGTGCGGACCCTGCTGGAGATGGGTGTAGAGGACGACATCTACGGAGCCCTCGCGGCCGGCGACGAGGCCCGGGTCGAGGCGATCCTGAAGGCCGACCCGGCGCAGGCGCACCCGGTGGGCTGCTGGCCGCAGCGGGGACCTCTCCCGCCCGTGTTCTGGGCGATCTGGTCCGGATCGACGCGCATTCTGGAGCTGATCCTGGAGCAGGACGTGCCTCTCGACACCCGGCCGAACCCGCTCGACACGGCGATCTCCTACGGCTACGACGAGATGGTGCGCATGCTGCTGGACAAGGGGGCCTCGCCCGAGTGCGCGGACTGCTCCGACTGGCCGGGGGCCTCCACCTACCCCCCGTACCGCCCCCTGTCACTACCGGGGCTGCCCCGGCCCCACGTGCCGCTCTACATGGCCCTGCGGGGCGGAACCATCGCCGCCGTGGAGATGCTGCTGGAAGCCGGCGCGGACCCGAACTGCACCCTGACGGGTTGGGCCGGACTCCAGTGGCCGGCGCGGGGCGGCGATCTGCGGCGGGTGAAGCTCCTGCTCGACCGGGGCGGCGATCCGTCGAGCCCCTGCGCCGAGAGCGCGCTCCGCCTGGCGGTGCAGCTGTGCCGGCGGCCCATGGTCGAGCTGCTCGTCACCCACGGCGTCGACATCGACACCATCGACGCGGACGGCCGGGGCCTGCTCGACATGGCGGGCAAGTCCGACGGGCGGCCGCGCCGTGAGGGACGGGTCAAGACGACCGCCTTGCTGGAGGAGCTGATGGGGCTCGTCCACGGGTCCGCCCGGGAGACGCGCTCGCTGCGCCTCCGCCAGGACCTCATGGCTGCGGTCATCGAGGGGCGCACCGGCGACCTCCGCGCCGTGCAGGCGGAGGCACCCGAGCTCTTCGAGAGGGAGCTGGTGAGGGACGAGCTGTTCCACTGGGCCGCCAGCCGGGGTCACGGCCACGTGGTCGATCTGCTGGTGGAACTGGGCGCGCCCATGACGATCAGCGCCGCCGCGGCGCTCGGGCGGGTGGAGCTCCTCGATTCCATGTTGAAGGCGGACCCGTCCCTGGTGGAGGGGCGCCTGACCCCCGAACAGACCGACTGGAACAAGCACCTGCCCTGGCACGAACATTCGCCCCTCATCGTCGCCGCCATGAACGACCGGGCGGAGGTGGCGGCGCTGCTGCTGGACCGCGGCGCCGGGATCGACCGCCAGGTCGGCTGGTACCAGAACACGGCCCTGCACCACGCCGTGAGCAGCGAGTCCACCGAGACCGTCCGGCTCTTGCTGGAAAGGGGCGCGGACGTCACGATCCGCAGCCGCGATCACCACCTGCCCACGGCCCTGGTGAAGAACTGGCCGCCCACGGTCTCGCGCCGCGAGATCAGCGACCTGCTCGTCGACCACGGGGCCAACCCGCAGGAACTACCCACCCACGGGGCCAGCGAATGACACGCAAGATCTACGCTTTCGGCATGGACGGCTTCATCGTCCCCATGATGAAACGCTTCGCCGCCGAAGGGGCCGTTCCCCACTTCGAGCGCATGCTGCGGGAGGGGGCGGTGAACCAGACCCTGCCCTCCTTCCCGGTGTGGACCCCCACCAACTGGGCCACCCCTTCCACCGGCGCCCACACCGGCACCCACGGCGTGACGCGCTGGCGCGTGGAGGTCGAGCCGGGGCGGCGGATCGACAGCTTCGACGGACGCGCCAACAACGCCGAGCGCATCTGGAACGCCCTGGAGCGGGCCGGCATGACGAGCGTCGCCGTCCACTACCCGGCGGCCCATCCCTCCGGCGTGGAGGAGGGCTTCGTGGTCGACGGCTTCGGCCACCCCAGCCACCGGCGCACCGACTTCGAGGTGGCCACCTGCCAGGCCTACACCACCGAGGCGGAGCTGGCCGCCGAGATCGAGATGGACCACGACGGCACGGCCGTGCGCGCGGCCCAGAGCGGCGTCGAGCCGGTCCCGCCGCTCCGGCCCGCGCAAGGGTGGCGCAACCTGCCCGACAGCCACGCGCCGCCCCTGGAGAGCCGCATCGAGGTGGAGGCCCGCCTCGGCGGCGACGTGACCGCCTTCCATCTGCTGGCGGTGGACGGCGCCGGCCGCGGCTACGACCGGGTGCTGGTCTGCCGCGGGAGGGACGGCGCCAGCCGCATCGCGGAGGCGCGGACCGGCGAGTGGAGCGAGTGGGCGGTGGAGGAGTTCGCCATCGACGGCGGCCGGCAGCGGGCCTCGGTCCGCTTCAAGCTGATGGAGCTGGCCCCGGACGGGAGCCGGCTCAAGCTCTACCGCACCCAGGCGACCTTCGCCGACGGCTTCACCGTGCCCGACGAGCTGGCGGCGGAGCTGATCGAGCGCTTCGGCCCCTACCAGGAGCACGCCTCCATGCTGCCCTACACGGCGGGCATGGCCGACTTCGACACGGCCCTGGAGGAGTGCGAGTACCAGGGGATGTGGTTCGCCGAGGTCGCCCGCTACATGCTGCGCGAGCGGGGCTGCTCCTTCTTCATCTGCCACTGGCACCTCTACGACTACCTCAACCACATCCACCTCGGCGACGTCGACCCCGTCTGTCCCGGGTACGACGCCGACCGGGCGGATGTGTACCTCGACTACTTCCGCCGCGCCTACCAGGTGGGCGACCGCATCCTCGGCCGCCTCTGGGAGGACGCCGACGACCGCACCTTCGTGGGCGTCCTCTCCGACCACGGCTGCTCCCCCGACGTGCGCGTCGCCAACATCCGCCAGTTCCTGCACGAGCGCGGCTTCCTGGTCCTCAAGGGCGGCCACGACAACCTCGTGCGCGACCAGGTCCGCGAGGAAGAGATCGACTGGGAGCGCACCCGGGCCTGGCTGAAGGACGACAAGGGCTTCGACATCTTCATCAACGCCGAGCCGGGGCCCGAGTTCGACCGCATCGAGGCGGAACTGCTGCTGGCCCTGCGCACCTGGGTCGACGAGGAGGTGGGGCGCAACCCCGTGGCCGTGGCCCTGCCGCGGAGGGACGCCTGGCTCCTCGGCCAGTGGGGGGACCAGTGCGGCGACGTGGTCTTCGCCTGGGACCACGGCTACGTGAGCGGCTACTACGGCCAGTGGCGGGGCATCGCCGGCGACGCCAGCGTGGGAGCGCCCAACGTGTACGGCGCCCACCACGGCGGCTTCCTGCCGACCCAGAGCCGGGACTCCTCCAGCTTCGGCTCGTGGCTGCTGGCCGGCCCCGGCGTCAAGGCGGGCTACGAGCGCCCGTCGGACAAGCTCGGCTACATCCACGCCGCCGACGTGGTCCCCACCTTCTGCCACCTCCTCGGCGCCGAGGCCCCGGCCCAGAGCCAGGGCACGGTGGCGCGGGACCTGCTCCAGGGGTTCGAGATGGAGCGGGGGCGGGAAGCTCCCAACTCGACGACTGTCGAGTCCATGGAGGAGCTGGAGGAGGGCAGGGGCCAGCGCTTCAACAGTGCCGAGGAGTTGCGCCGAGACCTCGGCATCTGAAGTCTCGGCCCCTGCCCCGCTCCTCCCAGCTCAGGAGCAGCCCTGCCGGGCCTCCCGGCGCTCCCGCAGACGGCGGGCGTAGGGCGTCTCCACGCCGTAGCGGCGGCACAGCCGGCTGAAGCTGCGCGGGGCGATGCCGAGGGCCCGGCCGGCGGCCTCGTTGGTCGAGTACAGGCGGGCGGCGCGCTCGATGCGCTCCCGCTCGATGGGGCCGTCCCCCCGGTTCATGTCTCGTAGACCGCCTCTCCGCGGTGGAGCCGCCGGGCGATCTGCAGCGTCTGGAGCAGCTCGCGCTGGGTCGGCGCCTTGGCCGCCAGGTAGCGGGCGGCAGCCACCATCAGGATCCGCTGCTCGCCGGCGTCGGTGCGCTCGCCGTGCTGGCGGATGGCGGCCTCGAGCATCTGGAAGCTGTGGAACTCGGCGTCCTCACGCACCAGGGACTCGGTGAGCGCTCGGAACAGCGGTCCCGCTTCACCCCCCGACACCAGGTAGCCGGAGACGAGCCGCCCGGCTTCGTCGACCTGCTGTTGCTGGTCGAGCAGCCGCAGGTACTCCTCCAGCGCCTCGCCGGGGTTCGCCGCGGCCGCTCCCTCGTCGGGCAGGCGGGCGGGCGGGACGTTGAGGAAGCGGTCGAGGTAGACCCGCATCGCCCCGTGATAGACGCCGCGCAGCATCTCCGGCGACTCGGCCCTCTTCAGCATCTGGTGCAGGGCGTTGGCGTACGAGAAGGTGTGGAGCACCGCGATCCAGTCGGAGAACTCGTTGTTCACGTGGAACCGGGTGATGCGCATGGCCGTGGCCATCGTCACCGCCCGTGCCAGTTGCACGGGGCGCGCGCCCTCCTTCAGCGCCGCGTTCAGCTCTTCCACGATCGCGTGGGGATCGTCCTGCATGAGCGTCTCGGTGAACTCGCAACCGCCTTGCCACTCCATCGCCCGGCCTTCCTCCAACAGTTGCTCCAACGACTCGAAGGTATCCCTCAGCAGCGTCACCAAGTCGACGGGGGAGCGCCAGCTGTTCTGCTCCTCGCTGCGCTGGGCGGCGCTCAACTGGCGGATGAGCGAGGGCAGGACCTCGGCCGCGTGCTCCCAGCCGATGCGGTCGAGCAACTCGAAGGCCTTGTTGATGAAGTCGATGACGTGGCCGCCTTCGAGGTAGAAGTGGTCGGTCGCCGCCGCCACCATCATCTCCGCCAGGTCGGACGGGCTCGAAGGGCCCTCGATGGCGGCCAGCAGGGTACGCTCGGCGCCGTCGGCGTTGCGCACCTCGATGAGGTACCGGAACCACCGCCGGAGCGCGGCGTGGGGGATCTCCCTGCTCTCGAGAGGCCGCAGCGGCACCCGCGGCGGCTGGCCGCTGGTGTCCGACGCCACGTGCAGGATCCCCTGGTACAGGGGGGCGATGCGCTCGTCGCCTTCGAGGTGGTCGCTGACGTTGGCCATGGCCGAGAGGATCGTCATGCCGTTGGACCACCCGGAGCGCCTCCGGCGCGCTCCGTAGAGGCCGCTGGCCCGCACCACGTCGTCCGGGTCCGCCCCGGCGCGCAGGAGCGCCACCACGGCCTTGGCCATCACCAGCCGGATGTTCTGGTCCATGCCCTCCTCGAGCCGGCGCAGACCGCCCTCGACCGGGTCGCGAGGGGGCGCGGAGACGTCGACGTACACGCGCCCGTCCCGGACCTCGACCGGGTAGACGGTGGCGTCGTCGGCGAAGAGGTCGAAGGTGCAGCCGCTCTTCAGGTCGAACCGCGCGTGGTGCCAGTGGCAGGTCAGGATGCCGTCCTCCACGGTCCCGCGGTGTAACGGGAAACCCATGTGGGGACAGCGGTTGTCGACGGCGTGCAGGTTCCCGTCGGAGTGGAAGACGACGATCGGTACGGGTCCGCCGGAGACCAGGACTCGTCCCTTTTGCCTGATCTCCTCCAGGGTCCCCGCGTCCAGCATTCTCGCCGCTGATCCATCCATGATTCTCTCCTCTCGCTCTGCGGCTCCCCATGAGCCGTGGACCGAATCTGCAACTTCAAGTATACTTGAAGTCAAGGAGAATCTTCATGGCCGAGCTTTCGGAGTCCCTGACCATCGGCGAGGTGGCGGCCCGAAGCGGGGTCGCCGCCTCGGCCCTGCGCTTCTACGAGGAGGAGGGACTGATCTCCTCGGAGCGGACAGGCGGCAACCAGCGGCGCTATCCACGGGCGGTGCTGCGCCGCGTCGCCGTCATCCGCGCCGCCCAGAAGATCGGCGTGTCCCTGCGGGAGATCCGCTCGGCCCTGGACGGGCTGCCCAGCGGACGCACACCCAACAAGGCGGAGTGGGCGAGGCTCTCCCGGGGCTGGAGGGATCAGCTCGAGGAGCGGATCGAGACGCTGGAGAGGTTGAAGGAGAGCCTGACCGGCTGCATAGGCTGCGGCTGCCTGTCCCTGCGGACGTGCAAGCTCTTCAACCGCGAGGACGAGATAGCATCCCGCGTCGACGGCAGCCTGCTGATGGGGCAACCCGCGCCGAGACGCCCGTCCTCCGGGTGACGGCGCCGCAAGCCGGATCGTCTACAGGTTCTGCAGCGCCCACTCCCAGGCCAGGATGACGATCTTCGGGCTCCACTCGCCGATGATGAGTCCCAGGAACAGCGGCTTCAGCGTGTTGTAGAGCCGCGGTCCGCCAAGGCGCAGGACGGCGGTCTTGATCGCCCAGGCGATGAGGATGCTGAGGAACATCTTGTGGGTCGCCAGGCTCACTGGAAAGCCGATCGGGTGGAAGGGCCACCACACGAAGCGTTGCCGGGCGAACATCAGCAGCCCCATGACCAGCGCCCCGATGCCGGTGTGGCCCCAATAGCCCCAGTTCGTCCCGGTACTCGTCTGCAGCCGGGCGGCCGCGTCCTGCCACTGGTAGTACCCCTGCTCCTTCAGCGTGTGGGTGATGTTCAGGCCCCCGTGCTCGTAGGCCGTGCCCAGGAAGACGGCCATGCCGCCGCAGATCGACACCGCGATGGCGATCAGCATGCTGGCCAGGAGCATCCGGCGGTGTCGGCGGATGCTCTCCTCCACCACCTTGAGGCTCTGCGCCGCGCAGGTCATCACCAGGATGATCATGTCCGCCGCCCAGGCATAGGTGAAGCCGAGGGCGACGATCCCCGTCGGCCCCAGGGCGCGGGTCCCGAGGCCGCCGACGATGGCGTCGGAGGCGATGATGGGACAGGCGAACCAGGGGATCCCCCCTTCGCAGACGACGCGGGTGATCCCCAGGTAGAGGAGGAAGGCCAGCCCCAGGTAGAGGAACGCGATCCAGGCCGGGAGTCCGAGGAGCCAGAGCCAGAAGCAGATGAAGGAGAAGCTGCCGGCGAAGAGCAGGACGGCGGTGCGGTAGGACATGATCTCGTCCCCTTCGCTGGCGTCCACCTCCGACGACAGACCCAGGGCGCGGCGCCCGACGGCCACGATGTGCCTCCGCCCGTTCCACAGGCCGACGACCACCAGGGCGATGAAGGCGCCCAACCCCTCGAAGGAGAAGGTCGTCGGCGAGCGCGTCCACGGACTCATGAGCGGGTCCGTGTCGCCGCCCCCCGTCAGCGTCGAGATGACCTGGTAGGCCATGTAGACGAAGTAGTAGAAGCAGATCCCCAGGGTCACGTCGCGGCGGATGAAGTAGGCGAACCCGAGCATCATGAAGCTGATGCCGAGGCGCACCTGCGCGACCTCGCGGAACAGGTAGACGTACTGCCCGCCCACGTGGATCGGGTCCAGGGGGAAGTAGCGGGTCAGACCGTTGTTGAGGCCGATGATGAAGGGGAGGATGAAACCGAGCCAGAAGATCCAGTTGCGGAACAGGGGCTTGACCAGACCGGGGCGCCTGCCTTCGTCGGCGTCGTCCTGGATCATGGCGATGGGCAGCTGCATCATCGGGTAGACGAGCCGCTCGTGGTCGATCCACTGCTTGCGCAGGATGACGGCGACCGAGACCATGGCGACCCAGAGACACATCGCCATCGGCCCCCAGCCGATCAGCAGGACCGGCAGCCACATCCCCCACGGCACCGTGCCGTCGCCGGACCCTTCGTAGAAGCCGCGGATGTCCTGGAAGTAATGGGAGGGTACCACCCAGCTCGGAATGTAGGGGATCACTGCCTCGGCCCAGGCGTTCTCCGGGGAGATGTAGTAGGCCATGGAGGTGATGTGGGGCAGCAGGTAGTCGGGCAGGCCGTTGGTGGCGACGCCGGAGCCGACGATCCACATCACGTAGACCTGGGCCAGCTCGGGCGGCGTCAGCACCCAGTCGCGCTTGAGGAGTCCCAGCAGGGGGTTCACGACCAGCGCCATCAGGAACAGCATGAGGTTGGCGCCGATGGTGTAGTGCCAGGTGGAGAAAGCTCCGACGCGGAGGACGTAGGTGGAGTAGTTGAACCCCGCCCCGACGACGATGCACCCGAGGGTGCCGACGATGAGCCCGCGGTAGGTGCAGCCGAAGACGCGAGGTGTGTCCATGCGAGTAGAGGTCAGGCGAGCGCACCCTCCGCGGCCGGACGGAAACCGGTCAGGGTCGGCTCGACACTATAGCCACGGAGATGCTGCTATACAAGGCGGGGAGCCTCGGCGATTCCTAAGACCGCATGGACTCCTCCGTTGTGGCTACACCTTCAGGGGAAACCCGCGGCATGACGGGCTTCAGTGAGGCCGGGGCACCTTCCGCCCCGGAAACTGGACGCTACCCTCGCGCCACGGCTGATGGGCTGCTTGTGCTTCAATGAGGCCGGGGCTACTTCGCCCGGAAACTGCCGATTCCGGTTCTTCATACGACGGTTCGAGGAGCTTCAATGAGGCCGGGGAACCTTCACCCCGGAGACCCGGTGGTTCCGGCCTTCAGGAGCCGGGTACCATCCGTGCTTCAGTGAGGCCGGGGAACCTTCGCCCCGAAGGTGGAGCTATGGCTGCCATGACACCTCCGGGGGCCCGAAGGTGCCATAGCCGCCTTGTCCGGACCGGCGGATGGGGGACCGGAGGATCCTGAAGATCCCCCAGGAACGGAACCAGCGGCCGCGGTCGGAGGCGGCCGGGTCATAGCCATGCGCCAACAGCGACTTGACCGCATGGGGCGACGCCGGTATGTGCCAGAGCGGCCAGGAGTAGGCCCCTGCCTTCCACGAACCGGAGCATCCCTGAGTGAGCGTTCGTTTCGGGCTTCCGAATACGGGATGCCGGCTCAATCCCAGGATAGCCAGGGCTTCGGGGCCCGGGTTCGTGAGCTTCGGGTCGGGTCCTGACTTCAGCGCGGGATTGCAGGCTCTCAGAGCATACACCCGGTCATCAACGATGTCCCAGCCCAGAGAAGGGAGCTTGCTCGCATACTCCCATGGACCCTGGAGACCGGAGAGCAAGTCCCCACGTGAGACTCCGCTGAGGATTCGGCGAGCCGTGGCGAGGAACTTCTGCTGCCCCGCCGAGAAATAGAGGTCCGACGGCTTGGCGACGCCTTGATTGTCCAGACTTCCTTCGGCTACCAGGGCGGCAATCAGACCGCCGGTCAAGACGCACCGGTCGGCCGAGGAGAGATACGTCCGCAGATCGTCAGGGGTGAGCTTCAGTTCATCCCCTTTGGGCATGGCCGCGCCGTTCCGTAGCCTGGGGTTGGTTGCGTGGCTGTCCCTCCACAGGACAAGGGCCTTCATGCACTGATCCGCCAGGCGCTCAAGGCTGAACTCTCCATCCACGACTGCATGGGGAACGACGCCATCCTTCCACCAGAGCCGAGGCTTCTCACGCTCAGTGGCAAATGCAAGTTGAACGCCGACGGCGGCGAGAAAGCCCAAGGGGTTTGTTCCTTCGAGACCCGTGAGGTCGGTCTGGTTCATGGTGCTCGGCCTCCTCGCCGGTCTGTTGATGATCGGCCAGCCGCAGGATCGCCTCGAACCAGGCCAGGCCGTGGTATCCGTACCGTTCGACCAGGCGCCAGAAACGGTCGGCCATGTCGAGAGCCAGGGTGCTTTCCACGAGATCGGAGTTGGCCTCCAGGAGGTGTCCGGCCAAGGTACAGGTGAGTCTCCGAGGCTCCGGATCCTCAACTATGGGCAACAACGGACGCCCCCATCCGTGGTGAGTTCCGACCAAGTAGAGAACCAGGTCTTTATCGTGGGCACCCTCCAGGATGCCCGGGTTCGACGCTGCCATGGCGACGCTGGCCACTTCATGTCGCATTCCCGTCGGACAGTGGCCCCCTCTTGCAACCCTCCGCAGAGATTTGGCAAGGGGCTCCCTCTGCATTTCCAATTCCACTGGATCACCCCCCACCAACTCGGCCTGGAAGCGCCTGTCCACCTTCCCGAGGTCGTGTAGAAGGCCGGCCAGGCGCAGATCCCCCCGCAGTTCGGAGGGAAAGCCCAGAGACTCGGCGATGTGGCCTGCCCGCTCCCTTACACCATCGAGATGCCGGCTCAGCGTCACACCCGTACCGATCAGGGAGCCCGACTGGTCCGAGCCGTCCATGGCAGCAGTGTCCACTATCGGGCCTTTGGTCCCGCCATGCCGCTCTGTCAAGACGTAATAGCCATGGTCTGAACCGTGTTCCCCGAGCCCTACCGAGTCTATTTCAAAGCCGTCGCCCAACCTCTCCAGGGTCTCGCGCTCCCAGTCGAGTCGTTGGCCAGAGTCGGCGCTCCATCGATGCAGCCAGTCTCCGACTCGTTCCTCATTGGATGAACCCTCTGCAGGATCGACGGAAGGCAACGGCGGGGACACGATGCCGGGCAGTCGCGGATCGAGGCGCAAGGTTGCTCTTCGGCTGCAGGCGACTTGCGCCACATCTCCAAGGTCGGCCACATGCTCTCTCGAAGAGGGATCCCAGTTCGCGGCTCTCAGGCCGCCTCGACGGGGATCCACGATGAGAATGTCCCCTGGATCAACCGCATCAGCCGGAATGCACTCCGGACCGCTGTCGAATCCCATCCAGCGCACCCATTCGGTCTCTCGGTCGGCACCTCGATCACCATCCGCGGTGTCCACCTCGCCGCAGCTGGAAAGCCAGGACTTGGCGGCATCGATGGAAACTGGCAGGAACTCCGACGGCCGCGGCGGGACCAGCCGAAGTGCCTCCTCGGATCTGTCCCATCGCCAGACGATGGAGACATCCGGAGCACACCTCCTCCCCAGACCGCGCAGGAACCAATCAACGGAAGGCTGCACGATCGGCTGCGGGCTGGTCTGGGTCCAGGCGTCCATGTGCGTCTTCAGCAGCCGGGGAGCTCGAGCCCTTGGAGCAAGAGCCTCGCTTGGGAAGTCCTGGAGAGAGGCTGGCCCCACATCGATCGGACCATCCTTGCTTCTGCGTTCGAGTTCGGCCCAGGTCGCCTTGACGGAGGAAACCACCGGCCTGCAGCCCACGATCCAGGCTCGAGCGGACCTTCCCGTCCGCGAGGAGTACCTGCCACGCCGGTCGAGGCGGCCGAGTCGCTGTCGCAGGCTGTCTATGGGAGCACACTCGGTGATGAGGGCGTCGAAGGTGAAGTCGGCCCCGACCTCGATGGCTTGCGTGGAAACGACGATGGTCAGTCCCTCCCCTCGCCCTGCACCATCCGGATCAAGGGCGGAACCGATTCTTGCCACGGTGTCCAAGCGGTCCAATGGCCGCATGCGTCCGGTGACCAGAAAGGTGGTATAGCCTCTATCTCGGAGCGTTCGATGGACTTCCCGGGCCATTCGCACCCGGTTCACCACGACCCCGACGGTTCGGATGTCCTGGCGAGATTCCAGCTTGCCCACTGACTTGACGATCTTGAGAACGGCACCCGGCATGAGGTCGTGACTCGCCAGCGGCACCAGCTCCGCCTCCTTGGCCGCCTGCACCCGGCGGCGCAGTTCAGCACACCTCTCCAAGTCGGCGACAGGATCAAGCCTGAAGGGTTCAGCGTCGCTGTCGGTGGGGGTCGCCGACATCTCAACCAGGCCGTAGCGTTCAGGCGGCCCCCAGCACCGCAAGGCTCCTACCTGCGCCAGTGTCTCTGCGAAGGGAAGGCCTGGATGGAGTTCGTCAAGGATCACCAGACAGTCGTTGCCTGCAAGGCCCGCGTGAATCGGCCACATTGTCGGCTTCACGCCCTGGCCACGGAAGAGCAAGCGGGAGCCGAACTGATCCACGGTGGAGACAGCCACCCATGGTTGATCCGGGCGGTGACTCCACTCGTCCACGGGAACGCCGCCCCGCAAGGCGGCGCATCCCAACGGTTCTCCCGGGCTCAAGGTTTCAAGCCGTTGTCTCACTCTTCGCAGGATCGGCGTGTCGCCTGCCTCTATGCGGTCGAGGATCCGTAGCGCCCGCTTGCATGCCTGATGGACGACGACGCGTCTGTCCACGACGAAGACGATTCGCCGTGGCGCATCTGCGGGCCTGAGGGCAAGGGCAAAGACGGCCACATCGAGCACGGCGGTCTTCCCGGAGCCGGTGGGCAGGTCGATCACCTTCGGCCACTCTCCGCTCTCGAGGACCTGACTCGCCAGACGTTGCTGCCAGGGGAAGGGACTCTGACCGTGCACGTCCTGGAAGAAGAACGGAAAGTGGCCGGGCAGGAGGTCTTCACTCATCGAGACTCCGGCACTGGGCGCATCAGTCCCAGCCCCATGAATCGACCGGCCCCGAGCATCAGTGGCCCCTCTACGGGGTGCTTGAATGTCACCGCTGCGTGAACGAGCTGGCGTCTGACCAGTGTGCCCTCCCGCCCTCTCTGGCTGAATGGCGGATAGCGCCCGGCCGGCGTGGACCCCGCGATGAACGGGCTCAGCGCAATCTCCACTGCCGAGGGTTCCGGCAATCCGACGTGCACGCAGGCGGCTGCGACGGCCCCCTCGGCCAGTCTCCAGGCCTCGGCTCGCGCACCGACCCTCCCCGCCCTCAGGCTGCCAGGATGTCTTGGCAGCGCAATGGGCGTCGCCGACACCCACCGCCGGGAAGGACGATGCCAGGCACTTGGCCGCAGGTCGGCCGCGTCGGGAGGCCCGCGGTGGCGGTCCATGCGGAGTACGCCCTGAGATCCCAGAGTGAGCCTGAGGGGATAGGGCTGCTGGGGAGCCCCCTGCTCCCACCTGCGGACCGCCCGGAAAAGGGCCCGGCGCGTGTCGTCTCCCAGGGATCTCGGCACGGACAGGGCGATACCGAGCAGACGCGCGTCCCCGCGCTCAGAGCCGATGTTCGGCAGAGGAAGGAACGCCACATGGGGGTCGCAGGTCGGCTTGCCATCCGGCCTGTGGCCGCTCAGCTCTTCGGGAATCGGATCCTCGGCGTGCTTGAGAGTGGCTCTTCGCATGGCCGCCGCAGAATCCACTGCTCGTGTAGCTGGAAGGAAGCGGCAGTTCTGCGCGAATGCGAAGACGATCCATTCGCCAAGAGTGTTGGGCTGCAAGGTTGGCTCATCCTGCACGGTCTCCGCTGTGGAACTGTATCGAACGTCCGTGTATGGCAGGGCTCGGGGCCTGACGCCCTGGTGTCGGAGATACTGCCGTTGGAGCGCTCCAAGTTGGCCCCGCCTTACAGCGCGCAGGCCATCTGTACCGCGGCCTGGCGTGTAACTGGCGCGAATAGACTCCCGCACCACACGGCAGGAAACGAGGGAAGAGGAGTGGCCCAGCCGGGCAACTCGGCTGAGAAGGTGGTCCATGGTCTCGCCCATGCCTCCTGGAGCAGCCTCTTCCCAGAGATATGTAGCCCGGGGCCGGCGGGGAGTCACGGACGGGAAGAACCGCTCCTGGGGGAGAAAGTTCCTGTCCTGTTTGTCCCTGCTGTCTCTTGGCTCAGTCCGATGGTCCGGGAGTATGCGCATCGATGAAGAGGGGTTCGAGTCGATGATGCGAACATCGTTCACCGGAACGAAATGCGAGACTACCCTGCGCGGCGCGGCTTCCGACGCGGCGATGGCGGGTGCTCCCTGGGCCTCGAGCCATTCCAGGGCATCGCGTTCCTCGGGATCGCGACCATCCTCGGCCCAGACCGCCACGAGTGCAGAGAACACACGCGCCGGGTGCGGTGGCCACTCCCCCCGCCGGCGGTCGTTGTGGAACGTGGCCACGTACCGCTCCGTCAGGAAGTTCACTTCGATGCCGAAATTCGCCAAGCGAGACATGCTGCCTACTCAGGGGAATGTTCGGTGGCCGACAACTTTCTGCTGCGGAGAATCAGTTCGATCAGCTTTGGTGCTGGTGTCAGGCGAAGGCCACCGGTTTCCCAACCGATTCCGACCGCTTCCGCGCGCTCGGCAGCAGAAGACAGGACTTCGGCAGCCATGCTCTTGTCCAACTGGACGACCTCGCTGGCAGAGCCGTCGCGGGAGAGCATGCTGGCCCGTAGCGGGTGGGTTGGAAGGAGGAGACATCGTGACCGCAGGTCGAAGTCCTTCTCGTACTGATAGGCAATGGCAGCGACGCCCAATGCTGCAACCGCGGTGCGGGCCGCTGTCTCTGCTTCGCTGTCGAACCCCTTGAACCTCAGGCGGCGAAGTGCCGCGAAAGAGATAACGGTGGTCTGCCGGGCCTTCGAGATCGTGACGCCGCCAGCCTCGGCGTCTATGGAAGGAACGATGTTCCCGTGGTTGATCTTTGACGGCTGACCAGCCTCCCCGCTCATGCTGCCCCGCGAAGCGTATACAGGGTTCCCCTTCTTGTCCTTCTCCGCTGCCTCCGGGTCGTGAGTCCAGACCTCGGCCGGATCCTCGCTGTTGAGCACGCGATCCTCCGGCGCAACCCTTTCGATCTGGAGTGGGTCTATGCGGCTTCCCACCTTCTTCCCCACAGCGGCGTCGAAACCGACGATTTCCGATACATAGGCGCGTTGGAAACGCGGGCCGAGTCCGCCTTTCGGGCCCGTCGAATCCCACATACCGAACAACAGGGAGGTCGGCGAGTACCGGAACAGATCGGTAGCATTGCGCGGGGTTGCGTCGGTAATCGCTTGTCCCACATCCGACAGTCGAAACAGCGTTCCGCCGAACAGGCTGTCCCGGAAAATCGCATCTGCCAGGCGATGCGGCGCTTCGAGGACGGTGACCTTGTCATAGTCCGTTGCGTTCCCGGTCCCAGAGAAGTCCACGTACGGGACCGGGAAGGAGAGTTCCTCTCGCTCCCACCCCTCCAACAGGGCCAGCTCCGCCCTGTTGGCTTGTGACGCCACGGAGTCCAGCAGGACCGTAATGCTCGTCCTCTCCCCTTGTCCAACTTGACGCTCCTCAATGGCGTACCGGTGCTCGAGGCGTCCCTCCACCCTGTAAGATGGGGGGAAGACCTTGTCTCCCTCGCCACCAGCAGGCTGCAATGTCATGCGGGACCGCAAGGCCACCGCGCCGCCGGCGACAGCATCAAACAGGCGATCGAATGTGAGTCGCGACACCCTCAGCCTCCTGAAAAAGGCTGTGTGCGGCTTCAGGGAGGGCAGGCGCTGGGCGCGCGCCTCCGGGCGCAGGTGTGTGTACTCGCCACTGGAGTGCCCAGCTCCGCCTTTTCCTCGGGTGCAATGCTGGCCCGAGCTTTGGCCAGTTGCCGCTTGATGCGTCCCTTCCGGCCTGCCTCCAGGGACCTCGTGCGCTTTTCCGCGCAGACGAGGCATCGCCGGGCCGCCGGTCCCCTGTGCTCGATAGAGACCCCGCAATCCGCACACTCCCGGCGGCGTCGGCCGAGGGCCAGGGCTCGGATCGTCTCGCGCACGAGACTACGGACGCGCACCGGCGAGATTCCGTGCCTTGCGGCGATGGCGTCGACTCGGAGCTCCTCCCCCTTGAGGCCGTAGTACTCCGAGAGGATCTGCCGCGCGCGCTCCGGCAGACCCGCGATCAGATCGAGCGCCCAGGAGCGGATCTCGGCATCGGGTACTCCCTCGTGAAACTGGCTCCACAGGAGTATGCGCAGGGAACGGTGATGGTTCACTTCACTTCGCCTCCTTCTGTTTCGTGGCAGAGCCTTCAGCCTCGAGAGAATTCCCCTATCAGCTGGCCGAGACTGCGTGCTTCGATTCCAGGCGCGTGGGATGGTATGGAAGGCCTGCCTCGAAGAGTGATTGATAACACGCTTATACCTTCAGAGCTGTCCACAACGATCCTGGTCCCTGAGTTTGAAGTCGGGACAGCAACCCCTCATGCCCGAGTAGCCCACCCGATTCGGGAGGCCGCCCTGTCGGGCAGGAGCCCGGGAGGGGTTGCTGTCCCTTCGAGACGCACACACACAGACACATAACTCACGCAAAGTGGACACTTTCAAGGTTTTTCATTTATTGATAACACGCTTATACCATTCATGCTGGCACCTGGCCAGTCAGGAGACCAGAAGGGCTCGATGCTCGACTCTGCAAACTGTACATAGGGCCGATTGTGAACCATTGCAAGAGCAGGACCCACGAGCGTGATCCCCTTGTATCGATCCTCCTTTGAACGAATCGGGATAGCAGCCCCTCACTCCTACAGGAACCTCCCGGAGGAGGGACCGAGAGACCCTACTGGGTTTTGAGCCCGTGAGGGGTTGCTATCCCTCTCATCGCTACGATAGCAATTGCTGTGGGAGGTATGCAACTAACAATTACCCAGAGAGCGGCCATTGATTGCAGGTGGGCTTCGGAGAGTGTTTGATAACACAATTGGTGAATTGCTACCTGTGGGTTCATCTTTTGGGGTGTGAGCGTGTGCTCAAGGACTTTTCCGCCTGGGCCTTGCGCGCTCGGCGTACTGAGACCGGGCGACCCGGACCGCTGCCGAGATGGCATCCCGAGTCGGCGGAATCTCTCTGATGGGGAAAAACCTGCGAGAGACGCCCATCCACCGGGGATGGCGAGGGGCGCCGGCCGGCCCTCAGCCCGGGCGGTACTCCAGCACCACCCGGTTCTCCGGCCCCCGCAGGCCCATGGTGTTCACCGCCCGCGCCCGCAGGCGGTTGCGCCCCGGGCGCAGCTCCCACTCGAAGACGGGACCGCTCGCCTCCCACTTCCCCCGGTCCAGGCTGACCTCGAAGCGGTCCAGGTGGGGGATGGGGCCGGAGAGCCGCACCGTCAGCGCCGCCGCCGTCTCCGTGTCCTGCAGGTCGATCCGCGTGCGGTTCAGGTCCCAGTAGAAGTCCTCGGGCCGGTTGGTCTGCAGCGAGTACTCGGGATACCTCGGGTCGAGGCTGTCCGTCCACCACAAGTGGCCGTCCCAGTGGTACTGGTCCATCCCCTGCTCCAGCTCCTGCGGCTCGGGGCGGTAGAGGTGGTCGTTGCGCAACGGCATGCCGAAGCGCTGGTAGAGCTGAGCGAACATCGTCCGGAGCCGCTCGTCGGGGACGGGCGGCGGCGGCACGAACTCCAGGTCCTCCATCCGGCCGGCGGCGCCGAGGCGGTGCATCTCCAAGGCGTTGATCGGCACGCCGGCCTCCTCGTACTGGAAGGCGACCTCGTGGCCGGGCAGGAGGCCCGGGTCCTGGAGGATCCACTTGCCGTGCTCGTCGGACCAGATCTCCGCCAGGCAGTGGTGGTCGACGATCACGGGCCGGGCGTGGTAGCCGAGGGAGCCGGCGCACTGGCTGAAGACGGCGGCGTAGTGGGTGCACATGCCCAGGGCCAGGTTCTGCGGCGCCAGCTCCAGGATCTCGAGGGCGTCCCACTGGGGGCAGTAGTTGTACTCGTTGTCGTTCCACCCCTCCCACTGCCGGCGGACCCACTGGCGCAGCAGGGCGAACCTCTCCATCTCGGTCTGCCCGGGGGCCACGACCTCCTCCAGGCGGTACTTCTCGCGCAGGTGGCGCATGCGCGGGTGGTGCGGGTCGGCGTAGTCGAAGGGGTAGGAGGAGACGGCCAGGTCGTTCTCCGGCGCCGAGATCACCTCGATCCGGCGGCGGTTCGCCCCGACGGCGCGCCCGGAGGCCTCGATGGTGACGCTCTTCAACAGCGGCGTGACGGCGGGATCGCCGCTGGAGAGGGTTGCCCGCCATTGCAAGAACCGCGCCCCGGGCAAGGGCTCCCCCGAATCGGCGGCGCGCCAGGAGGTCCACTCGTCCGAAGCGTACAACGCCGTCGAGCCGGATCTCACCTCGAAGCGCACCGAGGTCCTCGGCGGCATTTCGGTAGCGGCCGACAGGCGCAGGGCCTTCAGGTCAAGGCCGGGAGCGACCGCCTCCTCCGCGGCCAGGTCGATGACAGGAGAGGTGGCCACACCCTCCCGCGGATGGCCGCGGACCCTCAGGCGGACGACGTATTCCCCCGAGAGGTCGTTGTCCGCTCCGAGCATGTCCCCCTTCCACTCGCCGCGGCCCTCGAGGCGCTTGAAGCTGTTGCGGCCGGGCTCGTCGGCGTCGATGACCAGCGACCCGGCGCCGGAGAAGACCAGCTCGTTGCGGCCCGGGCGCAGCCAGCGGCCGGGGATCGTCTCACGGTCCCAGCCGCCGGTGAGCATCCTCTCGAGGTCCTGCACGTGGCGGATCTCGTGCCCGTTGACCGAGATGAGCAGGGGCTCCTCCTCGGTGCCGCCGCCCCCGTGGAACAGGACCTCCGCCGACTCCACCGCCGCCGGCAGGTCGAAGAGCTTCTTCGCCTCCACGGCGGGCGTCAGGCTCTCACGGATCTTGGAGCTGCGCGCCATGGCGTCGGCGATCAGCCACGTCGGCGCCAGGCAGAGCCCGCCCTCGTCGGCGCAGTAGCCGGTGAAGCGGTCGCGGGTGCAGCCGGCGAGGGCTTCGCCTTCGAGGGTGGTCTTCCACTCGGTCATGGGTGGTGCGGCGGAGGTGGTGCCGGCGGACACCAGCAGCGCGGCCAGGGCGAGGCGGGCGAGGCGGGGCACCCGCGGGCCTCCTTCGCTATCGAGATACTCGCGCCGCCGAGAATCGCGCATGAGGGCTCGCCGTTTCATGTGTCGCGTTGTGCCGCTGCCATCCGGGCTACTGAGCGTCGGCCCGGGGAGAGGTGATCACCTCGGCAAGGCGGAATCCCTGACCCCCCGCGCGATGGCTGCGCCAGGTCTTGCGGGACTCCGGCCAGAGCAACCTCGCCGCCGGGTACAGCACCGCGCCGCCGACGCCGCCCACCACCGACGCCGCCAGCAGGAACGCCCGGTCGTCGCTGTCCCAGGGGCTGAAACCTCTCGATGAGGCAGCGGCCACTTCCCGGTCTCCCTTCCAGCGGTCCTTGTACAGGAAGGAACCCACGGCGGTGAATCCGGTGACAGCCCCCTGGAAGGACCAGCGCGGGACCTCCTCCAGCCGCTCGGGGACGGACGGCCATCCCCGCCTCCTCCCCTCGACGCGGATCTCCTCGATGGCGGCCAGGGACAGGGCGACGGTGGGCCTGTCGTGAACGGAATTGGGCGAGCGGACGCGAACCTCGCGCATGGAGAGATAGCGGCGGGGGATCTGCCGCACGGTCTTCCACTCCTCCGATGACAGGAGGAGATACTCCCCGTCCGCCTCGATGGCGTTCACGGTGACGGGCCGGCTCTCGCCCTCATCAACTGCGCAGGTGCTGTCCACGCCTCCGTCCTCGCGGAAGAAGATGGACAGCCGGTCCTTGCTGGTCAGCTCGAACCGACGAGAGTCCGCCGGCCCCGGCCGTGCCGGGTCATGGAGGACGAAGCGGCTCTGCGAGCACCCCACGCAGAGCAGAACCGACAGTGGCAGGAAAATGTGTGTCTTCATGGTGAGTCCTCCTTCGCGGCTCCATCCGCGAACGACTCCTCTCCCCTCTCCTCCTGCTTCCGCCTCAACTCCGCGATCTCCCCGGCCGTCAGGCTCTCCTCCGCCGTCACCGTCGTCCGCTCGATCAACTCCAGCTTCAACTCCCGGCGGGTCAGCCACTCCCAGCGGGCGGCGTTGACCGGGTGGGGATGCGGATGAACGTCCTCCGGAGCGATCTCCTCGGCCACGATATGAAGATACCCCGGAGTGGCGCCGTCGTGTTTCAGGCTCGCCTCGGACATGGATAGGAGGGAGGGTCTGTGGGAGAAGGCCTTGGCCAAGTTCGCGCTCTGAGTGATCGAGCTGCCGGACCGCAGCCGCGTCAGTTCCTGCTGGGAGCCGTGATACCAGGTTCGGCTGTGGTCCCAGTCCGCCACTCAGCTCGTCCTGTTCTTCTCCAGCCAGGAGACCGCGAAGTCCACCACGTCCCGCTGCGGCATCAGCTGGCTGTCGGCGAGACCGACCCGGCCGCGGCGGACCGCATGGCCCGCCTCCGACTGCAGGTAGTCCTCGCCCACGCGGTCGAAGTCGGAGCTGTCGGTCTCGAACTCGGAGAAAGCGACCCATCCCGCGGCGGCCGGCGCCCCGTCCTCGATGGTCCGCTTGGTGGCATAGTCGGCCCGGTACTCCGCCAGGTGCATGGAGGTGTTGCGCTCATGTCCCACGCCGAGGAGCAGGACATGGGCGTGCAGGTCGTAGAGCCGCCCGAGGGGCGAGTCCTCGCCCAGGCCGTTGGCCAGGGAGTGGTCGGCGGTGATCACCTGCGCCCGGGGGCCGCGCGCGCAGACCGAGACGTGGGGATGGTCGCTGCGCAGGACCCCCGCCTGCTTGCGGAAGGTCTCGGGGATGACGCCCATGGCGCGGGTCGGCGTGAGGTCCGGGTCGAAGGCCGGCATGCTCTCGCGGATGACCGGCCACCACGACTCGGGCACGGGCGGGTTCTCCCACCGGCTCGGCTCGGTCAGGTCGCTCGTGTGAGTGGGCATGACCAGGGTCCCGTCCGGGCCCAGGGCCTCCTGAAGGGCGAGGATGACGGCCACCGGCCCGCCGCAGACCCACCCCATGGCGCTCAGGGAGGAATGGACAAATGCGACCATGCCCGGCGTTACACCGAGGGCCCGGAGATCGGCGGTCAGCGATGCCACGGTGGCGGGGGTTTCCGTCTCTGAAACGAGTTTCTGCATGGTGAACAGAACGTAGGCATCCACCATGGGCGGGACCACGAGTCACCCGCCGTTGGACTATCCTTGAGTGATGACAACTCCGATCCAATCCCCCTGGGTCATCGCCGGCATCGACCTGGCCGGCTCGCCCGCGAGACCGACTGGCGTCTGCATCCTGACCGGGGACCGCGCACGCACGCAGCTGGCCTTCGAGGACACCGAGATCCTGGACCTGATCCGCGCCACCGGCCCGGACCTCGTGCCGATCGACGCGCCCCTCAGCCTGCCGCCGGGCCGTCGGGAGATCGGCGACCGCAACGGCGAGCACTTCCGGCCGTGCGACCGCGAGCTGCAGCGGCGGGGCATCCGCTTCTTCCCGATCACCCTGGGGCCGATGCGCATGCTCACCGAGCGCGGGCTCAGGCTCAAGGCTCAGATCGAGGCGGAGGGTTTCGTGCCCGTGGAGTGCTACCCGGGCGGAGCCCTCGACGTGTGGGGGCTGCCGCGGCAACAGCACGACCGCGAGGGGCTGCGCAGGGGTCTGGCCCGGCTGGGAGCGCGGGGGCTGCGGGCCGGACTGAGCGGACACGAGCTCGACGCGGTGGCCGCGGCCCTCGTGGGACGGGACTTCTACATCGGGACAGCCGACATGATCGGCGGCGAGGACGGCATGCTGCTGCCGCTGGCGGAATGTTGCCTCCGCCAAGTTGCCGCGCCGGGAGGCGCGCCATACCCTCACGCCGAGAAGCAGGACGATACCCGAAAGAGGACACATGACAACTCCGATACAGTCCGGCGAGCGCTTCCCGGAAGAGAAGACGCGGGAGATCGCCGCCGCCTTCCGCAAGGACGGTTTCGCTCACGTCCCCGGCGTGCTCGAAGAGGGTGAGATGCAGGCGCTGCGGGACAAGACGGACGAGCTGCTCGATGATCCCCAGCTCGCGGAAGTGGAAGATCCCTGCCTGCACGACCGCCGCCACGTGCAGATGTCCCGCGGCGACACGAGGCGCCCCTTCATCCTGCGCGGCACGATCGCCCTGGACGGGATCTTCAGGGACATGCTGGTGCGCGAGCCCATCCTGGGCCTGGCCGAGGCGGTGGTCGGACCGAACTGCCGGTTCTGCGGTCAGAACGTGCTGCGCAACGAGACCGGCGTGGCCATCGAGAGGTGGCACGTCGACGGCTCCCTCCACTTCCCGGTGCCCGAGGACGTGCCCCGCCACGACCCCCGGATCCCGCCGCCGGTGCTGTGGATCACGGTGCAGATGGCCCTCACCGACATCGACCGGATGGAACACGGGCCCACACAATACGTCCCGGGGAGCCACCTCTCGGGGAAGGACCCCAACGACCCGGAGAACCCGGAGTTCGAGGGGTGCGGTCCGGTCTCCGTGCTCTGCAAGGCGGGAGACATCTACCTGCAGGATCCGCAGTGCTGGCACCGCGGGGCCCCGAACACATCCGGCCGCACCCGCTACCTGATGCAGTCACAGTACGCCGTGGACTGGGCCTACCGTCGATTCGGCTGGATGAACCGGGTCCCGGTCCCGGAGAGCGAGGGCCCGCCCGCCGGCAGCCGCCTGGAGCAGTTGCTCGGGGGGCGGCATCCGCCGCCGGCTTAGGGGGGAGTTCCCTGCGCGGGGTCAGGTGTTGAGAGCGGGCCCCCAGTACTTCCAGAGGTTCCGCGGCACGTCGTAGCGCTCGAGCTTCCGCCCCGGGTGATCCAGCGGCAGAAAGCCCGTCCCATGCGCCTTCTCCGCGGGCCGGTCCTTGTCCGGCGGCGGGGGCGTCCACGGCTTGCCGTCCTTGTCCGGGAACATGACCATCGGCGCCTGCTCGCGCATCTTCCGGTGGGAGTAGCGCGCGAACTGCGCCACCCGCGGCTGGCGTGACCCCGCCTCGTTCGCCGAGTTGACGTGGGTGGTGAGGCCGTGGAGCAGCATCGCGTCCCCCGCTCTCCCCGTCATGCACTCGACCTCGCCCACACGCGGGTCCCCATCCAGGATCGCCCGGTGTCCGCCGCTGCGCACCGGCTCCGTGAACAGGTAGGAGCCGTCGAAGCGCTCCGGGTGCTCCAGGAAGTAGCGGTGGTTCGCCAGGTGTGACCTCGGCCAGTACGCGGTGCCGCCGCCCCTGGGGCTGCTCACGTCCCACAGCAGCACCACGAAGAACGCCATGAACCCACCGCCCCAGCCCGTGGCGTACCCATCGAGGTGACCGTCGACAGGCGGGGCCCACTCCGTGCCCGGGGCGCTCGGCAGGATCACCCGCGTCATCGGCACCTGCGGCGACCACGGCCGCCCCGCCGGATGGGAGGGAGCGAAGGCGCCGCCGCCGAGCTGCGCCACGATGGACTGGAGGCCGGGCAGGTCGTACAGGCACGGGCTCAGCTCCGGCCACCCGCCCTGGGGCGCATACCGCCCGGCCGGCCAAGTGGCCGGGTCGTCGAGATCGACGCCGTCGCCGGAGCAGGCGCGGCGGAACTCCCCCCGCCATCCCTCCAGCACATCGGGAGGCACCAGCCCCGGGACCGGGACCGCCCCTTCCGCCTTGAACTCGTCCAGTTGCGCGGTTGTCAGCAGCATGCTCGTCCTATCGCCGAGGGAAGGCCTTCCCAGTCGGAAGTCGTTTCGTCCGGGAGTTCATCCGGCACTCGCGGTTCCTGGGCAGCATATCTGCCCTGCCGGAACCAGATGGTCCGCATGCCCAGCCTCTTTGCCGGGATCACATCGTTGTCGAGCCGATCGCCAATCATGATCGCCTCTGAAGGCGGGAATCCTGCGTGGTCGAGTATTGTACGGAAGAACCCCTCATCAGGCTTCTTGATCCCGATGGTTCCCGACACCTCCCTGTGGCGGAACCAGCGCAGCACACCCAGCTCGTCGAGGACCTCCGTGATGCTGGCCGGAGCGTTTCCCGCCAGGGCAAGGGTGTACTCCTGGGCGAGCTGCTCGAGAGCTGCAGCGGCTCCGGGATACAGCTCCAATCCGAGGGCCCGGATCTCCGGGTAGTGCGATCGGACCTCGGCGGTGATCTCATCGAAGAGTCCCACGTCAGGCCTGGCGAAGTGCCAGGTGATGGCGTGCATGGGGCTTGGAACGAACTGCAGCATCTTCTCGCGATCCAACTGCTTGTACTCATCAACAGACAACTCGAAGCCGAACTGGGCGAGCGCGCCTCGATGGGCTTCCATGAGGGCGTCCTGGTGACCGACGGCGTCGAGAATCGTCTCCCCAACATCGAAGAGCAACACGGAACTCATCCCATTGACTCGCGGAGAAACTCGATCTTGTCCCCACAGTTGCCGGAAAGCTCGGGAAGCGCGTTGACATCCGCCCAGAAGAATTCGAAGGGGTGGATGACCGATCCGTCCTCTGCGAATTCCCCATGGCACCAGATCTCCTTTGTCGGCCCTTCCACGGACAAATGATAGAACCACCGATACTGCAGCTCATCACTCCCCCAATCCCGCATGTCCCGCGTATCCTGCGCCAGAAGCCGCTCAAGTCGGAGTCCAGTCAGACCGGTCTCCTCCCTTGCTTCCCGCATCACGGCATCGTCGGGAATCTCGCCAGCCTCGATCGTCCCAGCGGGCACCTGAACGCCCGCTTCCGGCGCCCCGGGCTGAGTAAAGAGCAGAAGGCGGTGCCCCTTGGTGATATAGGCGTAGGCTCTGTGGCGGAGGGATCTCACGGCCGACTACCTCTTCCTCACCACGAAGAATGCCCGTCTCCCCAGCTCGTAGGGATCGCAGTCGAGTGACGAATAGACATCGCACACCTCGAAGCCCACCTCGGCAAAGAGATGCGTCAACTCCCGAAATCCGTAGACCTGCATCGAACTCGTCCTGGTCTCGGTGACTCCTTTCGCAATCAGGGTCCATTCACAATCGATGCGGGCCTCCTCGTGCCGGTAGTTCCTCTCCTCCAGGACAAGCGTCTCACCTGTCCTGCTCCAGCTGCGGGGCTCGAATCTTGGCAGCAGTGTCTCCGCCACGTTGGGAATGTCCAGGGCAAACCGCCCGTCCGTCTTCAGGGCTCGATGCACGGCTTCGAGAAACCGCCTGTTGCCGCTGTCGTCGAAGTATCCGAAGCTGCCCCAGAAGCAGAATGCCACATCGAACCTGTCGGACCACGGCAGGTCCCTCATGTCCGTCTCGACAAGCTCAAGATCGAGGTTCCCTTCCTCTGAAGCGGATCGCGCATCCTGAAGCAGGGCCGTGGTGATGTCGACACCGGTCGCGCTGCATCCCCTCTGAGCCAGGGGAATCGCCAGTCTGCCGTTGCCGCACGGCACATCGAGGACCCGGGATCCCGGCTTCAAGTCGAGGACGCGCTCGAGAAAGTCCACCTCCTCCGGGGTGCGGCCTGCCCGCACCTCTCTTTGAAGGTCCAGCCAGTGGCCTGCGAAGAAGGTCTCCCACCACTCGGCCGTCATGGCAGTGCTCGGATTCGCTTCACAATGCTATCCATTGCGGGTGAGTATCCCTCTTCCGTCGAGACATGGGTGACGATGATGCACTTGGGTTTGCTGCTCATCGCTTGGAATGGGCCGCACTGGCCAGCTCCCGCAACACGTCGACCGCGAAGAGCACGTCCTCCCGCCGGCAGTCGAACTGTCCGACCTGGAAGCGGATGACGAACTGCCCCTCGTGGATGGTGTGGGTCAGGTAGATCCGGCCGTCGTCGTTGACCGCCCGGAGCAGGCCCTCGGTGGCGGCGTTGGCATCCTCGCCTTCGGGGGCGTACTGGAAGGTGAAGAGGGAGAGGTGGCACTCCGTCGTCAGGCGGAAGCCTTCCAGCGAGGCGATGGCGGCGGCGGCCTCCCCGCCCCAGGCGATGTGGTTCCGGATGCGTTGGCGGAGGTCCTCAAGGCCGTGGGCGCGCAGCAGGAACCAGAGCTTGAGGGCGCGGAACCGCCGCCCCAGGGGGATCGTCCACTCGCTGTAGTTGGTGATCTCGCTTTGGCCGAGGGTCTGGAGGTAGTCCGGGCGGACGCCGAGGGTGCGGATCTGCGGTTCGGGGTCCGCCAGGAACTGGATCGAGCAGTCGAACTGCGCACCGAGCCACTTGTGGGGATTGAAGGCGATACTGTCGGCTCCCTCGACGCCGTCCCACAACTCCCGCAGCTCGGGACAGATCATCGCCGAACCCGCCCACGCGGCGTCGACGTGAACGTAGAGATCGTGCTCACGCGCCACTTCGATGGACTCGCGCATTCGGTCAGAGGCACCGATCGATGTGCCGCCGACGCACAGGACGACCCCGGCCGGGAGGAGCCCCGCCGCGCGATCCACCTCGATTGTCGTGTGCAGGGCCTCCGGATCGAGGGCCCACGAACCATCGGTCGGAACCTTGACGAGGTGCTGCTGGCCGATGCCGGCGATGCGGACCGCCTTGTCGATCGACGAGTGGGTCTCGGGTGAAGCGTATACGCGGAGCTGCTGCTCCGCCGCCACCCCGGAGTCGTTCCCTCGCCAGCCGAGGGCGCGCTCGCGCATGGTCAGCACGGCGCAGAGATTCGCAGTGGTCCCCGTATCCTGAATGACCCCCTGGAACCCCTCCGGCAGCCCGAGGGCCTGGCGCATCCAGTCGACCATGCGGCTCTCGATCTCGGTAGCGGCCGGGGAGGTCTGCCAGAGCATGCACTGGGCCGCCATGGCCGACGTCAGGTTCTCCGCGATCATCGAGACCGGCGCGGCGTTGGCGGGGAAGTAGGCGAAGAAGCGCCGCTGCTGCCAGTGGGTCATGCCGTCCGGGACGATGCGCTCGAAGTCGGCGAAGATCGTCTCCATCTCCACCGGCTCCTCCGGTGGAGCGGCCGGCAGCATCGCCGCGATCTCACCCGGTGACGTCTGGGCCCGAACGGGCCGCTCCTCGAGCGTGGCCAGGTACTCGGCGCCCCACCGGGCCGCCCGCTCAGCCCATGGATAGTAGTCTTCCCGTCGCATGAGGCCGGCCGTCACCCCTCGAGACCTTCGATGCGCCCGAACTCCTTCAGCGCCTTCAGTATCTCCACGGTCAGGCAGCTCTTCCACTGCTGTTCCGCCTGCTCCCAGGCTTCCTCATACTGGCCATACCAACTCCACGCGGGCGACCAGGACCCATCCGGGTTCTGATGCTCGATGTCGAAGTCCAGGTTCATGTCCACTTCGCTCTTCAGCGCGTCTGCCAGCATGGAGGTGGGCGCAGGGGCCAACCAGAGGGGTCTGGCCGAAGGCTGCTCCAACTCCTCGGGTGAGCCCGCGGCCACGTACCGGGCCCTCCGAGCCAGCACTTCCGTCAAGGTGCCTTTCCACGGTTGCGGCAGGCCCGCTGTCTCGGCCAGATGAACATAGCAGAGGAAATCGTACATGTTCATCTCGTCCGGCAGTGCTCCTGCATGCTCCACGACCTCTTCCGTGAGCTGCTCGACCAGAGCTGCGGGTGCAAGCTCGCGATACTCATGCAGGTAACCCACGACCTCGGCGCGAGGATTGGCCAGGAAATGGCCGAAGGTATCCGCCGTATTCTCGAAGTTCCACCACGGCGCATGGGGGAAGTCATCCACCTCGGGCGGAACGATGGGCCAGATCCTGCGGGTCGAGTCGTATTGCGCCATCAGGTATTCGATGGCCTTCTGCACAATCTCATCCTCGCTGGTTGCGCCGACCTCCCTGAGAATGCGCAGCGCCATCGTTGTCGTAAGGACGGATGAGCCAGGCATCTGGACATCGGGCTCAAGGCCATTGCCGAAACCGCCATCGTCATTCTGATAGTTGGGGAGTTCCTCCATGACCGCGGCGGCGGGACCGTTGTCGAAGTAGTGGGACAGAAGCCGTCGATCCAGGTCGCGCCCCTGCTCGGCCACGAAGGTCCTTGCTCTCTCGAATGCCTCACCCTTCAACAGCTTCATGTCTCATGGCTCCTGAGGCGTCAGCCCATTCGCTTGATAGAATCCCTCGACCTCGGCCGATGACCCAAGACGCAGGAACCGGATGTGCCGCCAGCGGGGCTCGGACATGTAGAGGCGCATGTCGCGGCGCTTGCGCGCGTGCTGGGTGACGATCCACCACACGAGGGAGTCCTCCTTCTTCCAGACCATCAGCTGCGGCCAGAACCGCTCGTAGTTGGTGCCCCACAGCAGCTCCTTCGACCGCCAGCGGGTCCACGATCGCCGGAGCACGCGCCAGACGAGGAGGTGCATGGGCAGGTCCAGCCAGATGACAGTCTCCAACCGCGGCCAGAAGACGCGCTGCGAGAAGCTCGAGTACGAGCCGGCCACGACCCATGCATCCCCAGCCGTCGCCTTCGCTATGAGACTCTCGAACTCCTCGGGATCCGTCTCGTTCCGGCCCACCCAGCCGGGCTGCCAGTTGAGCGCATCCAGCTCCACGAAGGGGACTTGGAGGGCGGCCGCCAGCCGTTCGCCAAAGACGCTCTTGCCGGAGCAGCTGTTGCCCATCACGTGGATGCGCCGGCCGATCTTGCCCGAGCCTAACTCGTCCATCGCCCGCGCTTGCTCAAGCACTCAACGATCGCGCCACTGTCTCGTGCGCCCCGGCTTCAACTTGCCACGCTTGATCGCGCCGGCCTGATTGACGCTGGCCACAAGGTGGTCGAGGTCGGGCTCACTCATCATGCGCCTCCTATGCGCAAGTGACGCATAGCGCACAAGACGCTGTGGTCGGCAGTCAGACGCTGACTGAGTTCCCACACTCTATGTTGACGAGCCAAGCAGGTTACGCAGCTTGGCGAGAATTCGGTCTCGTCGTGCCTCATAGAACACAATGAAGCCAGGGATATCCTCCGGGATCTCCTCAAGGTTTCCAAGATCATGAAGGGATACATACTCTATCGCTTTTGCCTTGGAATCAAAGGCACTACTGATCCACTCCGTGGGCATCTTATCGCGCTTGCTCTGATTCTCGTTTCCAGCGAGAAGTTGCAGGTTTGGCAGGCGGTTCGCACAGTCCTGGAAGGTTTCGATGTCATCTTCGGCTACGCCCGCCCGCCTCAGTTTGCTGGGCGAGAACCGGCTCTTCGGAAATACGTGGTCGATATGGAAGTGGTTGTTTCGGAGATCCACGAACGGGTACAACAAGGAAAGCAGCCCGAACGTGCGGTCTCCAGACTCAGCGAGGTCTTGGAGCTCTTCATCGACAAATGTCAGGATCTTGCCCTGGTCACGCATTGCTTCTTCCATACGGGCAACCGGGAACGCTTCACTGCCGTGCTCATCGATTACGCTCCGAAGCCGAGTGAGGAGCGTATCCAGACCCGCGCCCCAGATACCACGCTTAAGCAGGGATCGTATCAGCCAGCTTCGGATGGCCTCTCGGTCCTCTCGGTGTAGATCCCCGGACATCTTTCGCTGGTATACGTAGTGAGCGATGGGCAGAACCGCGTTGTCTGCCGTAAGGCTCTGCCGAGAAAAGCCGAAGTCTACGATCAGTCCCACAGCTGTGACGATCGCGTGCGTGATATGATCCCATCTCTCTTCCAGACGTTGCATGTTGCGAGTGTTGAAGTTGGTTACCCTGAATCCGACACTCTGTATGCCAGCGAGCATTAGGCCTGCCTTCAGCACGAAGTCCCTGGAAAAGTTGAAGCCATCTCCGAGCCGGTTGATTTGGTCCACTGTACTGTGGATTGCCTCTCGGGCATCCCGTGTCCACTGGGCGATGGAGATGCTCATAAGTATGTCCGAATTGCTCAGGGGCGTACCGCCGCTGTTCGTGCGGACGAAGATGTCCAATACCTTGCCGACATCTTGTCCCTCTTCCTCATAGTAAGCGATGACTGGATTGGTGTGCACCATGCGATGAAGCCCATCGAGGACATCTAAGGCTTGGCTTTCGTCGCCCAGGTTCCTCTCGATCAAGAATCGATGGAGATCGATGCCTCTGGCACTAAGTATGTCGCGGACACGATACCAATGGTGTGTTTTGTCGTTGTCCTTCGCCTCGTCCTCTGTGAGGAATTGGAAATCGTACTTCAATCCGTCTTCGTTCTCCTCCGCATCGGCAAGGATATTCAAATACAGATGTCTCTCGGGATAAGCATGGTCACTCTTTGCCGAGTAGTATGGGAGTTTGTAGGCATAGCTCCCTCGCAAACCTATGTTCAGAGCGGTCAACCGCTGTTGGCCGTCCAATACCGCGACGATCTGTTCACGTGTGATCCGGCCTGTTCTCTGCAAACGCCGGTTGTCCTTCTCGTGATAGTGGAGCATGAAATCGTAGAACCTGTACTTCATGATGTCACGTTGGACCTTCCAGAATAGGAAGGACCCTATTGGATATCCGCGCATCAGGCTGTCAAAGAGCCTCTCAATCTGGTCAGTGGACCAGACCACCTCGCGCTGAATGTCGGGCAGCACGTACTTGCGCTCTTCGATAGAGCGCAGGGCCGTCATGATCGTGATAGGAATATGAAACGCCATCTCAGTTAATCCTCCTCCCCGTTGCTGGACTCAAAGAGCTCCATCTGTCGGTTGTCCCTGGCAAGACACACTCGATTTCCTCAAGTTATGATGCCGTGGCAGCCTCTTCACTCCCTAGTTCCTTGCCCATCTTTCCTTGCCGGAGAAGCGCTCCAGTACTCTGCTTTGGGAAGATAGTGGACTCTCCCCGACCCGCCAAGGGAAGGGAGCTACCCTTCCGCCGGCGCGGCGAGGATCGGGCCGGCGGCCAGGAGGCCGAGGACGAGGGCTCTCACTCGAACTTGACCCGCCGCTCTCCCCAACCCTCAGGGGTGACACCTTGCTGCCAAGCCATGGCCTTTCGGGCTCGGTGACCTGCACGAAGGCAATCAGGATGGTGTAGGTGTTGCCTCCCGGATGCCTTATTGGATCACCCAGCGAGGAGCGTCGGCCGTGCCCCACTTCCCCAAAGAACAGGGGAGTCAAGAGTGAGGATCTCCTGTTAGGCCCGGCCGAGGCTCACAAACCCGTCGCTGTTGACTTCCTCCGCCAAATCTTCAGCCAGATCTCCCTTCCAGTTCCAGGCCTTGCCGATGACTACCCGATTGAAATCGCGTTCAGCTGCCGCATCCTTGATGGACACTGTGAACTTCTCTCCCGTCTCCCTATCGAAGGCGAACACCTGCTCTCGCCCCTGGACAGTGACGAAGTATTGATGCACGGCGCGCGGCACGAAATGGGTGTATCCTGGCTTCTGGCGGCACCTTTTTCTCCATGGTCTCTATCGTTTCTCCGTTACCCAACCCTCAAACGGTACACTTCACTTCTCTCACATCTTGCGCAAGGTCCTCAACTGTCCGCCCTCAGACGTTCGTTGAGCTCCCAGAGGGCGGTCTGGTTGCTATCCCATGTCAGCAGCCGCATGGCTTCCTCAAAGGACGACCAAGTCACCTTGTCATGTTCATGGGACAATCCAAGCTCTTGATCCAATACCTCAACGGCAAACGAGTACTCGGGAACCACGAGGAGGTCCTTCGGCCAGTGTTCTGTCGGACAGAACGCGGTCCTGGGGACGGATGCACGAGAGTCCAGCCGCAGGAACCGCGCCCCCTCGGCAATTCCCGCCTCCTCCGCCGCCTCACGCCGGGCGGCCTGCTCGGCCGTCTCGCCCTCCTCGGCGCCACCCGCGATGAACTGCCACATGGAGCCGTCCGCCCGATGGAAGACGGCAAACTGGTACCCGGCCTCCTCGCTCTCCCTGAAGGGTATCACGATCACCTGCAGTGGTTGCCTCGCCATTGCCACTCAGTCCGAGAGACCCGCCTCCCTGGCATCGCGCACGATGGCATCTCTGTTCGCTTCGATCAGCTGCCGCTGCTCCGGCCACAGAGTTTCGGGAAGTCCATCGATCGGAAACCAGCCCATCTCCCGGTGATTGTCGGTCTCGGTAGGCGTGGCGTCGACCTGATCTGTCCGGAACAGGTAGAAGTGCATGACATTCCACCAGCGCCTGTCGAACGTCAAGCGTGCCACCACGCCGAGCTTCCTGATCAAGGTGATCTCCGACAGCCCGGTCTCCTCTTCGACCTCGCGCCTTGCAGCCGCCAGTAGACTCTCGCCAGGCTCGACCCCGCCCTTCGGCAGGACAAACCCCCGAATGTCGCCTTCGCGGGTGAAGGCGACGAAGGCCTGACCGCCCGATACACGGACAACGACCCCGCCGCTTGCTATGCGCTCAGGTGTACCCTCGGGGCGTTGATACCAGGACTCATCGATGTGGGTCACTGTCGCTCCAGCAAGCGTGTCGGCGCCAGACCTGCTCTCCCCGAGGCCTAGCTCGACCTTGAGGGTAACCGCATCTCACACCTGCATCAACTTCACAGCCCCGCTTCCCTGTTGCCGTGCGGGACACCCCTAAGTCCAAGGACCGCCCCCGCCGTCGCCGACCCCAAATTGAGCTCAGCGCTATCCTCAGGGGGAGGTGGCGGACAAGTAGACACCAAAGCGCTGTAACCGAAATTGAGCGGACATCGCCGGCACATGCAACCCACCTTCCTTGGATCCGGTGATGGAACCCCCCGACTCGATCCCGTCCTACAGGTGCTCCTTCTTGCCCCAGAGACGAGAGACAAACCCCTCTACCCCGTCCTGTACAATGTTGACGTTGTCAGCACCAAAGAACGTTGAGTAGGAGGTCTCCGCCTCACAGTCTTCCTTCAGAACAACATCGATCTGTTTTCGTCGCATACTAGCAGTCTTGAGTTCGGCAACCTTGAGCAGGTGCTTAAACTCAAAATCGGCCTCGGGTAGTGAGTACCCAATGAAGATCCATCGCTGAGCTTCGCTGAGAATCCACTCAGCAGCCTGCCAAGTTGCAGCAAAGGCATGGGTCCGGTACGATTTCGCATACGAGAAGGTTGCAATGTGAGGGCCAACTGCACACTGACAGTTCCTGCAACAACGGTCCACGTCCGGGAGCCCGACTTCTCCATCGAAGGTGCTGTCCTGCAGGTTTTCCTCATACAACCGGAAATCGGCCTTAACTAGACCTGCCCGAATCTCTACCGGAAGCTGCCTCGCCATATCGAAGAAAAGCATGTGGCAATTGTCACAGTAGGCCCAGTTTCCGGAGCCGTGAACCTTTGCGACCTTGACAAGCGGGTGAGGGGTGGGTGGGTTTGGGTTCCATGGATGCGCCCTGAATCCGTAATCGACTCCCATCTCAGTTAGTGACCTCAAGTGCGTCTCGAGAACGATATCCCAATTCAAGACGACAAAACTGCATGAGGGATTCTCGGTGGAGACAAAGTGCTGGAGGAGCGTGGTCAGGCTTGCCTGCATCGCTTTGGGCGGCCGCAAAATGGTCAGGACTCGGTAGATCATCATTCGTCGTAGCGCTCGAAGTCGCTTTGGCTGAAACGGTCGCCCAAGGTTATGGCCATTGTTGGCGGAGAGGTCAAGCATTGTAAACATCTCCTCCAGGGACGGCGGAGGGCTCCTTGGATCCCAGCCGAAGCAGTGGTCGAGGTACTCCCCTATTGCCCGGGTAATGGTTTGCTCTAGCTGGTTGGACTCTTGGTTCTCGATCAGTGCATTGGAGAGTTCACTTTGGAGAGGAAGTCCAGCTGCCTTAGAGAATCCGGCACCGAGTATCATCACTGTGTCACAGGTCATGGCCACCTCCGAATTTCCATCGATAGAAAATGTGATGGTTCCATTGCGGTCTCTCTAGTCGGCAGGTCTGCGGACTTGACCACGGGATCAGAATGGCTATATTGTATACTTGTTGTTCGAATGTAGGCAACTCCCGGGCCTTCCTTCGGGAGGGTGACGGTCGAGGACCTATCTCGTCGGGGTCGTTTGTTGCCCCGACGGGATGGCCGGGTCTAATTGGTTGGATTTGGTACGCGGGCCCCTACGTAGGGGCCCGCGTTTTTCGAAGTTCTTTGGCTCTATTCCCTCTACCTGCCGCCAAGGTGTCTAGGCGTCCACAGCCTTTGGACCCAGGATAGGCGCCAGGTCGGACGCACCTGCGATCCCTTGCCCCCACTGCGGACTGCTTCCCTACTTGGACCCCTTCCCCGAGCCCGCTGGCCTTCGGGGAGCTCTCGGTGGCAAGGAGATCATCAGGAGAATCCCCCATGACCCAGCCCACCCTGCCGCCCCCGAAACGGATCACCGACGACCAGCGCGACTCGTACCAGAGGAACGGATACCTGCTGGTCGAGTCGTACATCCCCCCCGACGAGCTGGAGCAGCTGCTCGCCGCCACGGAGGAGATGGTGGAGCGCAGCCGCGCCGTCACCGTCTCGGACGAGATCTTCGACCTGGAGCCGGGGCACACGGCCGAGGCGCCGCGTCTGCGGCGGGTGTCGAGCCCGGTGGACCACCATCCCCTGTTCTGGGAGTTCGCCTCCAAGGGGGCCATCGTCGACCTGGCCGCCGACTTGGTGGGTCCCGATGTCCGCTACCACCACTCGAAGCTGAACTTCAAGTGGTTGGAGGGCGGCGAGGAGGTGAAGTGGCACCAGGACATCACGTTCTGGCCCCACACCAACTACAGCCCCCTGACGATCGGCGTGTATCTCACCGACGTGGGGCCCGACCAGGGGCCGCTGGCCGTGGTCGAGGGCAGCCACGAGGGCGAGTTGTTCAACCAGTATGACGAGGACGACAACTGGGTCGGCTGTCTCAGCGACGAGGACGCGGCGCGGATTCCGGCGGACAGGGTGCGCTACCTCGAAGGGCCGGCGGGGTCGGTGACGGTGCACAACTGCCGCGCCATCCACGGCTCGAAGAAGAACCTCTCCGCGCGGGGGCGGCCCCTGCTGCTCAACGCCTACTCCGCGGCCGACGCCTTCCCCTACACGTCGCCGGGCATCACCAGCCCCCACCTTGGCGACATCGTGCGCGGCCGGCCGGCCCGCTGGGCGCGCCACGATCCGCGGCCGTGCCTGGTGCCGCCGGACTGGTCGGGGGGCTACACCTCGATCTACGCCCTGCAGCAGGAGGAAGAAGAGGAGGGCTGACCCTCAGGGGAGGGCGCGGGCCAGCTTCTCCACCAGGGCCCGCAGCCGCTCCTCCCCCTGGTCCTCCGGGTCGCCTTCCCCGCCGCCGGCGGCGTCGTGGACGTAGCGGTAGACGTCGGCGGCTCCGGCGAACATCTCCGGCGTCAGTCCCATGCTGCCGAAGGTGGCAGCGATCTCCTCCATCTCGCCGACCCAGCGACCCGCCTTCGACGGGATCCCCGGCAGGGACCGCCGGGTGTCGCCCAGGACCGCCTCCTGGCTGAGCTGCAGCTCCTCCACGAGAGCGTCGTAGAGGCCGAGCTTCGCCGCCGTCACCAGGGATTCGAGGTAGATGGCGTAGCGGCCCTTGGTCTGGGCGGCGTAGCACATCTTGAAGGCCGAGGCCTGGCCGATGTCGGGTCCCAGCACTCGCACGTCGAGACCATGGTCGCCGAGGACGGCGAAGCGCGCGGCGTGCTCCCCCGAGGCGTAGAAGCGGGTGATGCCGGGACGCTTGGGAGGGCCGCCGATGATGCCGGCGTCGACCGGCAGCCCCCCGGCGGCGGCGATGACCTCCGCCACTTCCCGCCCGGTTTCCGGCGCCACGGCGTTGCAGTCGACGTACACGAGGTCGGCGCCCGTGGCCTCGAGGGCGGCGGCCATGCGCCGGGCGGTGCTCACGGCCTCGGAGGGCACGAGGATCGACAGCAGCAGGTCGGCTCGCTCCACGAGGGCGGCATCGTCGGCCACCGCCTCGATCCCGGCCTCCCGGGCGCGGGCGGCGGTGGCGGGGCTGCGGCCTTCGAGGCAGGTGATCACCTCGGCCCCGTGCCGGCGTAGCACCCCGCCGACGACGGCGCCCATCGATCCGGGGCTCAGCAGCGCGACGGTGGGCGCCATCAGTACCCCTTCTCCTTGTCGATGAGGCCCACCAGCGGTTCGCCGGCCTGGTAGCGGCGCAGGTTGTCGCACAACTGGTCGACGGCGCGGGCGTCGCGGGCCGGGGAGGCGCCGGCGGTGTGGGGCGTGAGGACGACGTTGTCCATCGTCCACAGGGGATGGTCGTCGGGCAGGGGCTCCACGGGAACCACGTCGAGACAGGCGCCGGCGATCCGGCCCTCGCGCAGGGCCTCGAGCAGGGCCTCCTCGTCGACGATGCGGCCCCGGGTGACGTTGACGAGCAGGGCGTCGGGGCGCATGCGGGCGAAGGCGTCGCGGTCGAACATGCCCTCCGTCTCCGGCGTCAGGGGCGCGCACACGGCCACCACCCGCGAGCGCTGCAGCAGGTCGTGGAAGCGGTCCATGGAGCCGCACTCGGAGACGCACTCGGGGACCTCCACCGGCTCGGGGTCGACGGCGATCACCTCCATGCCGAAGGCGGCGGCGCGCACCGCCAGCTCGCGGCCGGTGCCGCCGAGGCCGACGATGCCCATGCGCTCGCCGTAGAGCTCGATGGAGGAGTCGCGGATCGGCCACTTGTCCTCCCAGGTGCGGGTGCGCGCGGCGCGGGCGATGCGCCGGCTCAGGGCCAGGAGCAGGGCCATGGCGTGCTCGGCGAGGTGGATGCCGACGAAGCCCTTGGCGCTGGTGAGGATCACGTCGCTGGCGCGCAGCTCCGGCGACAGCACCCCGTCGACGCCGGCGGCCGGCGCCTGGACCCAGCGCAGGGACCCGGCGCGGCGGAGCTCCTCGCGGGAGATGCCGCCGAAGACGACCTCCACCGAGGGCACGACCTCGGCCCGGGCGTCGTCCGTGGCCGGTTGCAGGACCTCCACCCCTTCGACGGCGCGGATACGCTCCACGAGATCGGCTTCGAGATCGCCAGGGACGAGCAGTTTCATGGGGGTTCCTCCTCTCGGCCGGTGGATTGAGCGGCGGCAATGTACGCCGCTCGGCGGCCACCGGCCCATCCCCTTTGACGCGCCGGACCGCCGGGCCTAGTCTGCGCGCCAACAGGAGGGCGACATGGCGGAACGCATCAACAAGGCGATCGAGCTGCTGGCGCAGGACCAGCCCGTGTACTATGCCAGCGCCCACGAGGTCGACTACGAGACCGGCCGGCAGATGGCCGGCACCCTGGCCGACTACATCAACGTCAGCATGGAGCACGGCGCCTTCGACATGCCGGGACTGGCCGCCTTCATGCGCGGTCTCGTCGACGGCGGGCCCACCGCCAGCGGCCACCGCACGCCGGCGGTGATCGTCGACCTGCCCCCGGAGGGCACGAGCGCCGCCGACATCCGCGCCAACGCCTGGGTCTTCAAGCAGGCCCTGGCCCGCGGCGTCCACGGCATCCTGCTGTGCCACGCCGAGGACCCGGAGGCGGTGCGCACCCTGGTGCAGGTCTGCCGCTACGCCTTCCGCGGCGAGACCGGGGGCGCCCCCGAAGGCCGGCGCGGCGCCGGCGGCCAGGGGATGGCGGCCCACGCCTGGGGCGTCGACGTGGACGAGTACGCCCGCCTCGCCGACCCGTGGCCCCTCAACCCCGAGGGCGAGCTGCTGATCGGGCTGAAGATCGAGAACCGCCGCGCCGTCGAGCGCGTAGACGAGACCCTGAGCGTGCCCGGCGTCGCCTTCGCCGAGTGGGGGCCGGGGGACATGCACATGTCCTTCGGCCACATGTCGGCCGACCGCAGCTACTCGGAGGAGATCATGGAGGCGCGGCAGCGGGTCTTCGACGCCAGCCGCCGGAACGGCCTGTTCTTCCTCGACGGCACCGGCGGCCTGGTGGAGCGCATCGACGAAGGGGTGCGCATCATCCCCGGCGCCGGCGAGGAGCAGACCCGCCTCGGACGGGCCCACACCGGGCGAATGATGCCGGTCTAGGTCAGTCCCCCTCGTCCCGCCCCAGGGCGCGGGCCTCGAAGGCGGCGGCCATGAGCGCCTTCGTGTAGTCGCTGGCCGGCGCCTCGAAGAGCTGCCGCGCGGGGCCGGCCTCCACCACCCTCCCCTCCTTCATGACGATCAGATCCTCGGCCAGGGCGCGGACCACGCGCAGGTCGTGGCTGATGAGCAGGTAGCCGAGGCCGCGCTCGTCCTGCAGGCGGCGGAGCAGCTCCAGGATCTGCAGCTGCACGGTGCGGTCGAGGGCGCTGGTGGGCTCGTCGAGGACCAGGAACCGCGGCTCCAGGACGACGGCCCGGGCGATGGCCAGCCGCTGGCGCTGGCCGCCGGAGAACTCGTGGGGGTAGCGGTCCATCGCCTCCGGGTCCAGATCGACCTCGCCCAGGACCCGGGCCACCAGCTCCCGGCGCTCGGCGGCGGTGGCGCCGATGCCGTGGACGAGGAGCCCCTCCTCGACGATCTGGAACGCCGTCAGCCGCGGGCTCAGGGAGCTGAAGGGGTCCTGGAAGACGATCTGCATGCGCCGCCGCAGGGGCCGCAGCCGCGCGGAGGGCATCGATTGCAGGTCCCGCCCGTCGAAGCGCAGCTCGCCCTCGCAGGCCTGCAGCCGCAGCAGGGCCAGCCCGAGGGTGGTCTTGCCGGAGCCGGACTCGCCGACGACGCCGACGCTGCGCCCGGGGCGCACCGCGAGGCTCACGTCCTCCACGGCGCGCACGTGGCCGGTGGTGCGGCGCAGGACGCCGGTGCGGATCGGGAAGTGGACGCGCACGCCGCTGGCCTCCACCAGGGGCGGTCCCTCCGCCTCGCCGGCGGACTCGCGGGGCGGGGGCTCGCTGGCCAGCAGCCGCCGCGTGTAGGCGTGCTGCGGGTCCGCCATCAGGGGGCCGGCCTCGCCGTGCTCGACGATCCGGCCCTCGGTCATGACGAAGACGCGGTCCGCCAGCCGGCCGACGATCGTCAGGTCGTGGGTGATCAGCAGGATCGACATGCCCAGGCGCCGCTGCTGGCTCCGCAGCAGCTCCAGGATGCGGGCCTGCACGGTCACGTCGAGGGCGGTGGTCGGCTCGTCGGCGATAAGCAGGTCCGGCTCGTTGGCCAGGGCCATGGCGATCATCACCCGCTGCCGCTGCCCTCCCGACAACTGGTGGGGCCAGGCCTCCAGCATGCGCTCCGGCTCGGGCAGGCGCACCTCGTCGAGCAGCTCCAGCACCCGGCGGCGGGCCTCGCCGCGGTCCAGGCCCCGGTGCACGCGCAGGGTCTCGGCCACCTGCCGCTCCACCGTGTGCAGCGGGTTCAGCGACGTCATCGGCTCCTGGAAGATCATGGAGACGCGGTCGCCGCGGACCTCGCGCAGCCGGTCGGCGGGGGCCCCGAGCAGCTCCTCCCCCCGCAGGCGGACCGAGCCGCCGGGGTGATGGGCCTTCGGGTAGGGCAGCAGCCCGAGCACCGAGAGGGCGGTCACCGACTTGCCGCAGCCGGACTCGCCCACGAGGGCCACGGTCTCGCCCTCGCCGATGTCGAGGCTGGCGCCGCGCACGGCGTCGACGTCGGGCTGGCCGCCTTCGCCGTGGAAGGAGACGTGGAGATCGTCGACGGCGAGGAGGCTCATGTCGGCTCCGCCGTCCGCCGCGGGTCGAAGGCGTCGCGCACGGCCTCGCCGATGAAGACGAGCAGCGACAGCAGCACGGCCAGCGCGAAGAACCCGGTCAGCCCCAGCCACGGGGCGTGGAGGTTGCGCTTGCCCTGGCCGAGAAGCTCGCCGAGGGAAGGGGAGCCGGCGGGCAGGCCGAAGCCGAGGAAGTCGAGGGAGGCGAGGATCGCCACCGACCCGGTGAGGACGAAGGGCAGGAAGGTGAGGGCGGCCACGGCGGCGTTGGGCAGGACGTGCCGGAAGAGGACCTTCCCCTCGGGCACGCCGAGGGCGCGGGCGGCGCGCACGAAGTCGAAGTTGCGGGCCCGCAGGACCTCGGCGCGGACCACCCCCACGAGCTGGATCCAGCTGAAGAGCAGCATCAGGCCGAGGAGCCACAGGAAGTTGGGCTCCACGAGGCTGGCCAGGATGATCAGCAGGTAGAGGGTGGGCATGCCCTGCCAGATCTCGATGAGGCGCTGCAGCAGCAGGTCGACCCAGCCGCCGAGGTAGCCCTGCACGGCGCCGGCGGCGACGCCGACGACGGAGCTGACCGCGGTCAGGCAGAACCCGAAGAGCACGGAGAGGCGGAAGCCGTAGATCAGCCGCGCCAGGACATCGCGGGCCTGGTCGTCGGTGCCGAGCCAGTTGGCCGCCGACGGCGGCGCCGGCGCCGGGCGGCGCAGGTCGAAGTTGACGGTGCGCGGGCCGTAGCGGACCGGCGGCCACAGCATCCACCCGTCCCCGGCCTCGACCAGTCCGGCCACGAAGGGGTCGCGGTAGTCGGCCTCGGTCTCGAACTGGCCGCCGAACTCGGTCTCGGCGTACTCGGCGAAGACCGGGAAGTACCAGCGCCCGCCGCAGGAGACCAACAGGGGGCGGTCGTTGGCGACGAACTCCGCCGGCAGGGTGACGGCCACCAGTGCCAGGAACAGCCACAGGCTCCACCACCCCCGGCGGTGGCCGCGGAAGACGGCGAGGCGGCGGCGGTTCAGAGGCGACAGCTTCACGAGCGCGCCTCGAAGTCGATGCGGCGGTCGACGAGGGTGTAGGTGAGGTCGCCCACCAGCTGCAGGACCAGGCCGAGGAGGGTGAAGACGTAGAGGGTGCCGAAGACGACGGGGTAGTCGCGGTTCACGGCCGACTCGTAGCCGAGGAGGCCGAGGCCGTCGAGGGAGAAGATGATCTCGGTGAGCAGGGCGCCGGTGAAGAGGATGCCGACGAAGGCGGCGGGGAAGCCGGCGATGACGATGAGCATGGCGTTGCGGAAGACGTGGCCGTAGAGGACGCGCCCCTCGCCGAGGCCCTTGGCCCGGGCCGTGACCACGTACTGCTTGCCGATTTCGTCGAGGAAGGAGTTGCGCGTCAGCAGGGTGAGGCCGGCGAAGCCGCCGATGACGAGGGAGAGGACCGGCAGGCACAGGTGCCAGAGGTAGTCGAGGATCTTGCCCGCCAGGGACAGCTCCTCCCAGTTGGCCGAGACCAGCCCCCGCAACGGGAACCACTGCCAGTACTGGCCGCCGGCGAAGAGCACCACCAGCAGGATGGCGAAGAGGAAGGTGGGAATGGCGTTGCCCACGACGATCGCCCCCGAGGTCCACACGTCGAAGCGCGACCCCTGGCGCACCGCCTTGGCCACGCCGAGGGGGATGGAGATGGCGTAGATGAGCAGGGTCGTCCACAGGCCGAGGGAGATCGACACCGGCAGCTTGTCGAGGACCAGGTCGACGACGGAGCGGTCCCGGAAGAAGGAGGTGCCGAAGTCGAAGCGCAGGTAGCGGCCCATCATCTCGACGAAGCGCGCGGGGGCCGGCTTGTCGAAGCCGTAGAGGGCCTCCAGCTCGGCGATCAGATCCGGGTCGAGGCCGCGGGCGCCGCGGTAGCGGGCGGTGGCCTCGGTGCCGGCGATGTCGGCGGCGGCGACCTCTCCCGCGCCCCCGGTGACGCGTCCGGCGGCGCCGAGGTCGTGGCCCTGCATGCGGGCGATGACCTGCTCCACCGGACCGCCGGGGGCGGCCTGGACGATGATGAAGTTGAGGACCATGATGCCGAGCAGGGTCGGCACCATGAGCAGCAGCCGCCGCAGGATGTAGGCGGTCACCGCGTCTCCTCCAGGGCCCGCGCCAGGGCCGGGTCGATCCACCAGGTCTCGGGGAAGCCGAGGGAGATCATCGGCACGACCGCCGGCCGCGCGAACCGGTTCCAGTAGACCAGGCGGTGGACGGTGGTGTGCCAGTGGGGGATCACGTAGTGGCCCCAGGTCAGCACCCGGTCCAGGGCGCGGGCGGCGGCGACCTGATCGGGGCGGGTCTGGGCGGCGATGAGGCCCTCCACCAGCTCGTCCACCACCGGGTCGCGGACCCCGGCGTAGTTGCGGGTCCCCGGCGTATCGGCCGCCGCCGAGGACCAGTAGTTGCGCTGCTCGTTGCCCGGCGACAGGTACTGGTTCCAGGCGCGGACGATCACGTCGTAGTCGTACTCCTGCAGCCGCCGGTAGTACTGCGACGCGTCCACGGTGCGGCTCGTGGTGGCGATGCCGAGCCGCTCCAGGTGCAGCCGCACCGGTCCCACGACGCGCTCGTACGAGGGCCGCACGAGGAGGAACTCGAAGGCCATGGCCTCCCCCGTCTCCTCGTGGACCAGGACGCCGTCGCGCAGCACCCAGCCGGCGTCGCGCAGCATGCGCCGCGCCTTGCGCAGGTTGGCGCGGATCGAGCCGTCGCCGTCGGTGGACGGCGCCCGGTAGGCCTCGCCGAAGACATCGTCCGGCACACGGCCCCGGTAGCTCTCCAGGATCTCAAGCTCACGGCCTTCGGGCCTGCCCGTGGCGGCCAGCTCGGAGTTGGCGAAGTGGCTCTCGGTGCGCGTGTAGAGTCCGTGGAAGAGGGTGGCGTTGGTCCACTCGAAGTCGAAGGCGTGGCTTAGCGCGTGGCGCACGCGGGGGTCGGCGAAGCGGGCGCGCCTCGTGTTGAAGACGAACCCCGACATGCCGCGGATGCGGCGGTTGGGCAGCTCCGCCATCACCAGGCGGCCCTCCCGCACCGCGGGATGGTCGTAGCCGGTGGCCCACTCGCGGGCCGAGCCGACGGCGCGCAGGTCGTACTCGCCGGCCTTCAGCGCCTCCTGGGCGACCGTGTCGTCGCGGTAGTAGTCGTAGGTGATGCGGTCGAAGTTGTGCTGCCCCCGCCGCGCCGGCAGGCCCTCGTCCCAGTTGCCGTCGACCCGGGCGTAGGTGATGGAGCGCCCCGGGTCGACCGACTCGATGCGGTAGGGGCCGCTGCCCAGGGGCGGCTCCAGCGTCGTCTTGGTGAAGTCCCGCGCCTCCCAGTAGTGCTTCGGCAGGGCGCGCAGTTGGCCGAGGACAACGGGCAGCTCGCGGTTGTCGGTGGCGGCCAGCTCGAAGGTGACGGTGCGGTCGTCCTCGGCGACGGCCGTGTCCACGTCGGCGTAGAAGGTGCGGTAGAAGGGGGTGCCGTGGAGCACGAGGGTGTAGAAGGAGAACACGATGTCGTGGGCGGTGACCGGCTCGCCGTCGTGCCAGCGCGCCTCGGGGCGCAGGAAGAAGGTGACCGAGCTGCGGTCCGGAGCCAGCCACATCGACTCGGCCAGGTGCCCGTACTCCGACAGCGGCTCGTCCTGGGCCTTCTCGCAGAGGCGGCTGTAGATCAGGCTCCAGGTACCGGCGGCGGCGACCCCCTTGAGGATGAAGGGGTTGAGGCTGTCGAAGGTGCCCACCCGCGCCAGCCGCACCTCCCCGCCACGGACCGCCTGCGGGTCGGTGTACTCGAAGTGGGTGAAGCCAGGCCCGTACTTGAGGTCGCCGGTCACGGCGAGGGCGTGCACGGCCGGGGTGCGGGTTGGGGTTCCGGTCTCGGCGGCGACGGGGGTGAGGGTGAGGGGGATGGCGGCCAGCAGGCCCGCCAGGGAAGCCACGTGGATCGAGGTGAAGCGGATCACCGAGTTCGGCGCCAGGAGGGCGGCGGCCAGCAGGCCCGCCAGAGAAACCACGTGAAGCGAGGTGAAGCGGATCACCGAGTTCGGCGCCAGGAGGGCAGTGGCGAGGGTGGTGGCGCGGGTGCGCAGGGGTACCGGGGCCAGGCGGATCACTGTCGGGAGGGGCCGCGGCCTGCAGTCGCTGGCGATTCTGACGTGGGAGGGCACGGAGGCCACCTGTTCTGGCGAGAGGATCCCGTCGCCCTCGCAGGCGGCCGATGGCCGGCAGCCGCAGGGGCGCGGAAAGGCACTGGTTCCACTGTTTGAGGAGATCCCGGCGTTCCCAGGGAGGAGGAAACACCGGCCGGGAGCCCGCGCCGCGGCATCACCGGGAGGGGACCCCGGACCGCCGGCGGCGAGAATCAACGGCGAGCCCGCGCGAGGCCGAGGGCGGCGGCCGGAGGCTGCGGGCGCGATCTATTGTACTGTCAGGCGCGGGATTTCGCCCACCCGCGTCCAACCGGGAAGGTCCATGCGCTGGCGCAGCGTGTTCTGCGGCGGGGAGTTGGTGGCCGAGGCAACTACCAAGGATTCCTTGGTAGTTGAGACCGAAGGCCAGTGGCGAGCCAGACACGGCCGACCGGATGCCGTGCGGCCTTCGCTTCCCAGGGCTCGCCCTTCGACGGTGCCACTCGGTTCGGCGAACGGCCGGCGGGTGATGCCTCGCTCCAGCCAGCCCGTTCCTGCCCGCCCTTCTGTTTACTCGATCTACTGAGTATTATTACTCATCATGTTGAGTAATTCGTATATATGTTGAGTAATTCGTATATCCGCCCCCAGGCCGCGGATCTCCTCCGGCGGCTCCAGGAGCCGCGGCGATTCCTCCAGGTCGTCACCGGGCCCCGGCAGGTCGGCAAGACGACCCTGATCACCCAGGTCGCCGGCCAGTCCGGGCTGCCCCACCGCTTCGGCAGCGCCGACGAGCCGACCCTGCGAGGCCCGGACTGGATCGCCCAGCAATGGGAGGCCGCGAGGCTGGCAGCGGCCGATGCCGGACCCGGGGGGGCGCTTCTCGTGATCGACGAGGTGCAGAAGGCCCCCAACTGGGCGGAGTCCGTCAAGCGGCTGTGGGACGAGGACACCCGCAGCGGGCTCTCCCTCAAGGTCGTGCTCTCCGGCTCGGCGCAGCCGCTGATCGGGCGCGGGCTCACCGAGAGCCTCGCTGGGCGCTTCGAGCTGCTCCACCTGCCCCACTGGAGTTGGTCGGAGATGAGGACCGCCTTCGGCTGGTCCCTGGAGCAGTTCCTGTTCCACGGCGCCTATCCCGGCGCGGCGCCGCTGGTGGATCAGCCCGACCGCTGGGCCCGCTACATCCGCGATTCCCTCGTGGAGACGACCCTGGCCCGGGACGTGCTGCTGCTCTCGCGGGTGGACAAACCGGCCCTCCTGCGGCGCCTCTTCGATCTGGGCTGCGAGTACTCGGGCCAGATCCTCTCCTACACGAAGATGCTGGGCCAGCTCCAGGACGCCGGGAACACGACCACCCTGGCCCACTATCTCCAGCTGCTGGCCGGCGCCGGCATGTTGACGGGTCTGCAGAAATACTCGGGCGCCACAGTGCGCCGGCGGAGTTCCAGCCCCAAGCTCCAAGTGCTGAACACGGCCCTGATGACCGCCGGATCGCGCCTCACGCCGGAGCAGGCCCGCGCCGACGCCGAGTTCCGGGGGCGCTTGGTCGAGTCGGCGGTGGGCGCCCACTTGGCGAATGCCGCGGCCGGCGGCTCCTGCGAGCTGTTCTACTGGCGGGACCGCAACCGCGAGGTCGACTTCGTGGTGCGCTCGGGAGGGTTCCTGACCGCGATCGAGGTGAAGAGCGGACGGGCTCGCGGGTCCCTGCCGGGAATGGCCGCCTTCGCGGAGGCCTTCGGGCCGAACCGCAGGCTGCTCGTCGGCGGTGACGGGATCCCCGTCGAGGAGTTTCTTTCCAGGCCGGCGGAGCACTGGGTCGGTCCGGGATAACCCGCAGACGTGGGCAGGCTCAGCCTGCCTCGCGGAGACAGGAGACCATGAACGACTACGAGTTCAAGATGGGGATCTACCTCGGGGAGTTGCAGCAGCCTTGGGAGCAATCGCTGGCCACGGCGCGCGACCTCGGCGCCCGCTACGTCTGGTGCGGCGCCCACTCCAACGGCCGCAGCCTCTACGAGCTCTCCGACGCCGAGATCGACGTCGCCGCCGGCCAGGTCGCCGCCCACGGGCTGGAGTTCTTCCTCCTCGACGGCGCCGGGCTGTTCAAGACGGTGCACCTGGCCGAACTGGCGCCGGGCCGCATGCTGGAGCACGAACAGTTCCGGGAGCAGTTCTCCAGGCTGGAACGGGCGATGCAGGTCTCCGCCCGCCTGGGGATCGGCGCGGTCGGCTGCAGCAGCTTCGCCTGGCCCGCCGAGTACACCGGCGGCAAGCCGACCTGGCCCATGCGCTGGGCCACCCGCGGCGGCATCATCTCCGACGGCGACATGGCCAAGCTGGTGGAGGCCTTCTCCATGTTCGCCGACCTCGCCGAGAAGCACGACGTGGACATCGCCTTCCTGATGATGCAGTGGAACTACGGCAACACGAGCCGCAACTTCCGGCGCATCGTCGAGGCCGTGGGCTCGCGCCGGTTCAAGGCCCTGTGGTGCCCCGCCGACAGCCTCAACTGCGGCGAGGTCGACAACGCCACCGCCGGCTTCGAGAACCTGCGCCCCTACCTCCACGGAGTGCACGCCAAGGACCTGCGCACCCTCGACGGCTCGAAGCTCGACTTCGAGTACACCCCCATCGGCGAGGGGGACGTGGACTACTCCGCGATCCTGCGCAACCTGCGCGACAACCGCTGCGACGTCATCCTCTCCATCGCCACCCACTTCCTGCCGGCCAGCGGCTCCCGCCTCGAGGCGATGGAGACGAACTACGCCAACATCCGCCGGCTCATCGGGGAGCTGTCGTAGCCGCCAGCCCCGCCGGATACGGGCTGTAGCGGACCTCCACCTCGACCTCCTGGATGGTGACGCTGCCGGTGAGGCCCTCCGGCCGGCTCTCCAGCGACACCCGCAGGACGTTCTCCCCCTTGCGGGGCAGGACGTCGACGAGGTCGAACTCCAGCCAGTGGTTCCGCGGGTTGGTGAAGGGGAAGGCGTCGTCGCTTTCCTTCTCCTTCCAGACGCGGCGGCAGGTCTCGCCCTCCAGGGACTGCCCGTTCAGGGACACCTTGAAGCGGTCCGCGGAGACCGTGTTGGTCAGATAGAGTCGCAACTTCGTCCCGCTGACGCGGCTGTCGGCGGCGGCGATGTCGTCGGCGATGGTGAAGGGGATCTCGTGGGCCGCGGTGGGAAGGGGCGGGGACAGCTCGTGGGGTATGTGATGGTGATAGTCGACCCGCGCCGCACCGTCGTACTGGCGGGCCAGGACGTAGTGCTTGTCGCGGCCGCGGACCAGCTCCGGAGACCCCACCATGGTGAGGAGGTTGCGCTCGGCGTCGCCGAGGGGCCAGTCCAAGGCCCAGGTGTAGAGGCCGTCCACGCCCTTCTCCCAGTAGTTGGCCGCGGCGGCCCGGAACTGCTCCAGGTTGGCGTACCGCCGGCCGCTGGCTCCGACCATGCTGTCCTGCGTGTAGTGCTGCAGGAACCCGTAGACCGAGGCGCCCGCGTCGTGGGCGGGTTCGACCACCCAGTCGAAGGGCATGTCCGGGTCGAGGGCGGTGTAGACGTAGGCCACGGGCACGACGAAGTCGAGCAGCCCCTCGGCGAGCCACGTCCTCACGTCGAGGCCCTGCTCGAGGTTGCCCTTCTCCGTGGGGAAGATGCGGGCGCCGATCAGCCCCGGCTCCCCCGGCCGTGAGCGCACCATCTCGGCCGAGCGCCGGACCCACTCGGTCATGGTGGCCGTGTTCTCGGGGGTCCCCCCGTCCCTGAAGTAGAAGTACCCACTCTCGCTGAAGGCGGCGGTGTAGTCCAGCTCGACACCTTCGATGGGGTACCCGACAGCCAGCTCGCGCAGCACCTCGAGCTTGAGGTCCCGGACGCGCTCGTCGGCCCAGCCGGGGCCGCCGTTCTCGATCTCCAGCTCCGGGTAGACCCCGCCGAGCCGCTGCAGGCGCACGTCGGCGAGGAAGTCCATGCCGTGCTCGTGAGCGCGGTCGACGAGCACCCGCAGCGGGTCGAGACCGCGCTCCATGAGGCTGAGCATGCACGCGGCGGCCCTCCACTCGTAGTTGTGCTTCGACCGCGGCTTGCCGTCCTCGACGGAGAACAGCTTCCCCACCTTCGTCGGGTAGTAGGCGCCGTCCCCTCGCTCGACACAGTAGCTGAAGGTGTCGACCGCCGTCCCCGCCACCTCGTCGACGGGAATCCAGGCGTCCTCGAGCCGCATGGGCGGCTCGAAATACCAGAGATAGGAGTGCCGCGCGTCGTTGTGGTAGATCGTCCTGCGCCGTCTCATGCAGCTTCTCCTGTTCGTGGCTCAATCGATGATGGCGTCGGACCAGAGTCTCTCGAAGAACCGCTCCCAGGGCAGGATCCAGATCCCGTCGCTGGCGCGCCTGGCCTTGCGCTCGTTGCACACGACGATGGCGTGACGCGGACGATGCTCGTCCACGTAAGCCCGGATGCTCCTCAGGTCCGCCGGCCGCGGACTGGCGCTGCCCTTGACCTCGATGGCGATCTCGCCGCCGCGGCCGAGGACGAAGTCGCATTCGAGACCCGACTTGGTCCGCCAGAACCGCAGCGGGAAATCGCGTTCACGGTAGCTGCGGTAGGCGAGCAGTTCCATGAGCACCAGATGCTCGAGGGCGCGACCGAACTCTGGTCCCGCCGGGCGTTCGATCCGGCGGCCCGTCAGGTGCCCGGCCACGCCGACGTCGAAGAGATAGAACTTGGGCGCCCGGGTGATGACCTGGCGCGAGCGCCGACGGCTGAAGGGCTCCACCAAGGTGCCTAGGAGCGTGTCCACCAGAATCTGGAAGTACTCCCGCACCGTCTTGGAATCGACGCCGCAGTCCCTGGCGATATTGCTGTAGTTCAGTAGCTCCCCATGGCTGAAGGAGAGGGCGTCGAAGAACCGGGAGAAGGCAGCGGTGTTGCGGGCCAGCCCTTCGTCGAAGACCTCCTCCTTCAGATAGTCGTCCACGTAGCCGGCGAGGGCCCGGCGGTACCGGGGGCTGTCGTAGTGCTGCGGAACCAGGCCGCGGTTGAGGGCCCGCAGCAGATCGAATCCGGGGACTTCCGGCCAGGCCAGAGGGTGGAGCCCGAAGCGCCAGGCCCGTCCGCCGAGCAGGTTCGAGCGCCCCCGCTTCAGCTTGCGGGCGCTGGAGCCGCACAGCACGAAGCCGAAGCCCTCGCTCTCGATGAGCCGGTGGACCTCGTCGAGAAGGGCCGGCACCTTCTGCACTTCGTCGATGATGACGGGGCCGGCGAGGGCGGCTCCACCGAGGGCCCGCAGGCGGTCGGCCAGCACCCACGGGGCGCGGGTGAACTCCAGCAGCTGGCGCGTGTCCAGGAGATCGAAACGCGGGGCCTCCGGAAACCGCTGGCGAAGCAGCGTCGACTTGCCGGTCTTGCGGGGCCCCCACAGAAAGGCTGACTGCCCCCGGGGGAGGTCCAGACGGAGGTTGCGGATGTAGGGCACAGGGGGAATCTATTCCTGATTGGTCAGACCAAATCGGAATATAGTCCGATCTGGTCCGGGCGCCAAGGGAGCCCCCGGCGCTTCGGCCATCGCCGCAACCACCTGCGCGGCAAAAGGGCTTCCGGTGGCTGCCCGGGTCCGTCGGCACCGCCTCACCAGGGCGTCCCTTCAATCAAGGGTCCGCTTCATCACCAGTTCCTCCCCCCTCTGCCTCGCCCGTATGCTCGAAGCCCAGCTTGCGGTAGAAGCCCTCCGGACTGCCAGCCCCGGGAACATGGCTGAGGGTGAGTTCCTTCGCGTTCGGTTGTCCCTTCACGTGCTCGATCAGGAGCTTCATGGCGCGGCGTCCGTAGCCCTTCCCCTGATGCCGGGCATCGATCATGAAGCGCCACAGGTAGTACTCCCCGTGCTCCGGGTTGACGGACATCATCAGGAATCCGACGGGTGTCTCTCCCGCATGGATGGCGCGAAACCATGCCTCCAGCGAGAAATGGGCCTGGGCGATGGAGACCGCATTCGAAGCGACGAACCGTCTCTGCCCCCTGGTCACCCGAAGCTCCAGAATGGACATGAGGGTTTCCGCCGTGACCTCGCGCAGGCTGACCGTTGCCCCGGCGCCAGGTGGTGCCTTCGAGCGGGTCGGGTTCATTTGACGAGGAGCAGCGGCGAACCTGCCCACCGGCGGCGGTCGGCAGCCCTCGGCTTGTCGAGCATCGACTCAGGGCCCTGACCGGCCAGCTTGCCCAGGGTCGCGTGCAGCAGCTCGGCGTTGGCCATCGCGTCCTCGCCGGTGCAGCGGGGCCGCTCCCCGGTGCGGACGCAGCGCAGGAAGTGCTCGGCCTGGGCGCGGAAACACCAGGGCCCGGCCACCAGGGGCCGCTCGATCACCGGCGACGGTCCGGCGCCGCGCAGCAGCTCCACCCGGGCGTGCTCGTCGCGGCGGAAGTTGGACGAGGGCCGGATCGTCAGGCGCCCCTTCTCGAAGTAGACGACCATGCTCTCGTCGCGGGGGCCCACCACCGACCGGCTGCCGGTGTGCACGCTCTTGTAGCCGCCGTGGTCGTAGATGAACATGCGGCTGCGGGTCTCCGGGTCCATGTCGGCGAAGAGGATCTCGCGGACCGGATCGAGGAGGTGGATCAGCATGTCGCTGAGGTGGGTGTCGAAGAAGTTGGTGCTCCACGACAGCTCGTGGACCTCGGCGGGAAGGCCGTCGTCGGGGCCGGTCGGCACGGGCGGCTTCTCCTCCGCCGTCGTCACCGGTTCGCTGGAGCCGAACTCGTGGCCGGATCCGCCGCCGCCGTGAATGTGCAGTCTCACCTGCACGACCCGGCCCAGCTCCCCGGAGGCGCGCACCTCGGCCAGCAGCTCGCGGGCCTTGTCGATGCCGGGGTCGTAGCGGCGCATGTAGCCCACCATCAGCAGGCGGCCGGTCTCTGCCGCGGCGTCGACGAGCCGGCGCGCCTCGGGCAGCCGGTCCGACAGGGGCTTCTCGGTGAAGACGTGCTTGCCGGCACGCAGCAGGTCGATCCCGACCGGCGCGTGCAGCGGCTCGCGCAGGATCATGACCACCGCCTCGATGTCGGGATCGTCGCACAGCACGCGGTGATCGCCGGCGATCTTGCCGATGCCGTACCGCGAGGCCAGCTCGGAGGCCAGCTCCACCCGCCGGTCCACCAGGGTGGTGATCTCGCACTGGCCGGAGGCGGCGAACCAGGGCAGGTGCACGGTCTGCGCCGCCCGGCCGCAGCCGATGAATCCGATCTTCATTCGAGCAGGGCCGGCAGGTCCTCGATCCTCCGGCACCGGGGAAAGGCGTCCGACGTCCTGGCCGCCTTGCCCACCCAGTTCCAGGGCCACCTCTCGATGAACCAGGTGGCCCAGATCGCCGTCAGGCCCGCCGCGTCGGCGCCGCGCAGCTCGTCGCTGCCGCCGTCCCCCGCGAAGGCCGCGGAACCGGCGTCGACGCCCAATCTGTCGCAGGCCACGTGATAGATGGCGGGATTCGGCTTGATCAACCCCTCCACACAGGAGAAGACCGACTCCTCGACCAGGGCCGAGAGCCCGCAGGAGTCCCAGGCGGCGGTCTCGTCATGGGAGCAGTTCGAGATCATCCCGACGCGGTATCCCTCCGCCTTCAGGGCCCGCAACGTCTCCACGACCGCCGGGTCCAGCCGCTCGAAGGGCCGTGCCTTGGCGGCCACCCGCTCCGCCTGCATCGCGGCGATCTCCTCCTCGGGCGGGTCGATTCGGCAGGCACGGCAGATGTCCCTCAGCACGTCGCCGTAGAGGGGCAGCCTGCCGGACATGCGCGCCCCGTAGCGGGCCGCCCACTCGCGGTTGAATTCCTCCCGCGGCAATCCGAGCCGCTCGCCCGGCGTCGGCGCCGGGACATGCCACTCCGGGTGGTTCTCGGTGACGAGGGTCTCGTAGAGATCGAACAGGACGGCCTTCATAAATTCCACCGGATAGGGAGAAACCCAAGGTGATGCGGCCCGAGCACACAAATGAGAGACCGGCCGGGAAGGCCCTGGATGCGTTCTTCCACCGGGAGCGCCCTCCCGGAGTGGCGTCGGTCTATCTCTACGGAAGCGCGGCCCGGGGGCAGGAGCATTCGCAGAGCGACGTCGACGTGGCCGTGCTTCTGGACCGCGCCTGCTTCCCCTCGCGGGAGCAGCGGGCCGACGAGCGGGTGCGGCTAACCGCCGAGCTGATCCACGCGCTCGCGAGAAACGACGTGGACCTCGTCGTTCTCAACGATGTCCCGCCGGGCCTCGGACGCCATGCGATCACCGCGGGCGTCCGCGTGTACGTGGCCGACCACGAGGCCGATCACGCCTTCTGCCGCGACGTGCAGTTGCTCGCCGCTGATCTCGATCCATTCCTGCGACGAATGCGGGAGATCAAGCTCAGGGCTCTTTCCACGTGACCTACCTCGTGGAACGGCTCGCCGAGCTGCGCAAACACCTTGATCACCTGAGGGTGCTGGAGCCGAGGGTTGACGGGCCCGAGTTCCTGCAGCGGGACCTGAGCCTGCACAACGATGTCCTGTTCTCCCTGCTGATCACAGCGCAACGCGTCATCGACATCTCGGGAGAACTGTCCGCCCGCCGCGGGCAGCGCTTCGAGGACTACACCAAGGCGGTACGGAGTCTGTCGGCGTACGAGGAGTTCCCGCCGGACCTGGTGGACCAGCTCGCCCGCCTCCCCGGGTTCCGCGATACCCTGATCCACGAGTACGTCGCCCTCGACTACGAGCAGGTGGTCCGGGCGATCCGCGATCTCGAGCCCGTCGCGGAGTTCGTCCGCCGCGCGCCGGCCCTCGAGCAGGACCAGGGTTAGCCCAGGGCCGAGTCGCGCGCGGCGCCTGCCGGGACAGCCGCCGCGGTCCCCGTCTTCGCGCAGCGCTCTTCGAGCGCCACCCACTCTCCGTCCCCGCGTCCCACGTACTCCGACTGGGGCCGGAAGATCCGGCCCGTGGCTTCCTGCTCCCGGCAGTGGGCGATCCAGCCGGCCATGCGGCTCACGGCGAAGGTGCAGGTGAACAGCCCCGGCGGGACTCCGAGTTCGTGGAGCAGCACGGCCGTGTAGAACTCGGCGTTGGCGAACAGGCGCCGGCCGGGCTTGTACTCCGCCAACAGTCTCACCGCCTCTGCTTCCACGGTCCCCGCCAGATCGAGCAGGCCCGCCTCTCCCCTGGCCGCGCACAGATCTTCGGCGGCTTGTGCGAGGACCGCCGCCCGGGGGTCCCGCACCTTGTACTCGCGATGCCCGAAGCCCATCAGGCGTTCGCCGCGCTCGAGGGCGGCTCGGATGGACGGCTCAGCCCGGTCTGGAACCCCGATCGCCTGCAGCATGGCCAGGGCCGGCTCGGGTGCGCCGCCGTGGAGCGGGCCCTTCAAGGCGCCGAGGGCGCCGACGACGGCCGACTTCAGATCGGAGCGCGTCGAGGTGATGACGCGGGCGGTGAAGGTCGACGCGTTCATGCCGTGGTCGACCATGGTGTTGAGGTAGGTGTCCAGCGCCCGCGCCCGGGCCTCCGTCGGCCGCCGGCCCGTCAGCATGTAGAGGAAGTTCGCCGCCAGGTGGAGTCCCGGGTCCGGCTGGACCACCGGTCTCCCTTCCATCGATCGCGATACCGCGGCGACGATGACGGGAGTGGCGCCCACGAGGGTGACATCCGCCTCCGGGTCTTCGACAGACAGCGAGTCGAGAGCCAGGCGCAGAACGTCGATCGGTCTCTGGCCTGCCGCCGCGGCGGCCTCGATCAGGGACCGCGTGTCTGCGGGCAGGGTCCAGCCCGACATCCGCCCCTGGAACTGGCGAAGCTGCTCGCGGTCCGGGAGCTCACCGTTCCACAGCAGGTGGACCGTCTCCTCGAAACAGGCCTTCGGCGCAAGTTCCTCGACCGGGAATCCGCCCAGCCAGAGCCGGCCCTCCTCCCCGTCGATCCCGCTCAACCGCGTGCGCGCGGCGACCACTCCTTCCAGCCCTTCCTCGATCGCAACCGTCATGCCCGGCTCCCTTCGATCGGGTTCGATTGACGATTGTACCGCGAGCTCATACATTGTCAATGTTGATTCAATAATCAATCTATCTGCCTCCATGCCCCCTTCCCGTTACCTCTCCTCCACCGAGGCCTGCTCCGAGCTGGGAATCCGGCCGCAGACCCTCTACTCCTACGTGAGCCGCGGCCTGGTCCGCTCCGAGACCGGGGATCAGCGGCGCCGCACCCGCCAGTACCACCGCGAGGACATCGAGCGGCTCCGCCACCAGAAGGAGCTGCGGGCCCATCCCGAGGCCGCCGCCGGGCGCGCCCTGCGGGCCGGGGACCCGGTCCTGGAGTCCGCCCTCAGCCGCATCGACGACGACGACCTCCACTACCGGGGGATCAGCGTCGGCGAGCTGGCGCGAGGGGGCACCGCCGAGGAGGTGGCGGCCCTGCTGTGGACGGGGGACCGGTCGCGGCCCATCGAGGGATTCACCGGCGAGATCCGGATGCAGGGGGTGGGACCGGGGCTCGGCGCGGAACTGGCGCCGCTGTCAGCCATCGAGCGGATGCAGGCGCTGCTCCCGGTGATCGCGGCGGCCGATCCCGCGGCCTACGCCACGGCGCCTCCGCAGATCCATCGCTGCGGGGCCCGCATCCTGCGGCTCATGACCCTGATCGCCGCCGGCCGGGCGCGGACCCGCGACGGAATCGCCCGGACCCTGCAGACCGCCTGGCTGCCGGAGAGGCCGGAGACCACCCCGCTCATCGAAGCCGCCCTGATCCTCTGCGCCGACCACGAGCTGAACGTCTCCACCTTCACCTGCCGCACCGTGGCGTCGAGCGGGGCCAGCCTCTACGCGGTGGTGACGGCGGGACTCAGCGCCCTGCAGGGGCCCCGTCACGGCGGATCGACCGGGCGCCTGGAGGCCCTCTGGGACGAAGCCGAAGCGAGCGGCGCCGGGGAGACGGTCGACAGCAGGCTGAGGAGAGGGGATCCCGTCGAGGGCTTCGGACACGTGGTCTACCGAGGCGTCGACCCACGGGCGAAGATCCTCATGGGACTACTGGATGAAGCGGTCCCCGAGGCCCGCCAACTGGAAACGGCACGGGCCTTGATCGAGGAAGTTGGAAAGCGGACGGGACTCTCTCACAACGTGGACCTGGCGCTGGTGGCTTTGCGCCGGGCCCTGGGACTGGAGAGAGGAGGCGCCCTGCTGCTGTTCTGCCTGGGGCGGACCATCGGCTGGATCGCCCATGCCATTGAGCAATACCAGACCGGGCGGCTGATACGCCCGCGCGCCCGGTACACCGGACCGGATCCCGGATCCATGTCCGCTACTGCGACGGCATCGGCTGCAACGCCTCCACGAAGACGGCGCTGAAGCTGCTCACTCTGGGCTTTGAGGTGCGCGAGCTGATCGGCGGGCTGGACTGGTGGAAGCGCGACGGCTACGCCACGGCGGGGACCGGGGGGCGGCCCGGGACCGAGATCAAGTGCGGGTGTTGAGTCGCGTGGCCGCCCGCGTCAGGTGGGCGATGCGCCGGCGAGCTCCCGGTCGATGACATCGCCCTTCGTGGCTTCGACGAGAGAGACGTCGAACTGGCTCTGCAGATTCATCCACAAGGCGGCCCCCGTGCCGAGGTAGCGCCCGAGGCGGACGGCCGTATCGGCGGTGATCGACCGCTCGGCACGAAGGATCGCCGTGATCCGGTTTGCGGGCACCCGGATGGCGAGGGCCAGCTGATTCGCGCTCATGTCCCGGGCGTCGAGCTCGGCCCGGAGTAGTTGTCCGGGGTGTGTCTTGATGCGTGGCATTGGCAATCCTCCTCAGCCCTTGTGATAGTCCTCGATGGCGACGTCGTGCGCGTTGCCGTCATGGAAGCGGAACGTGACCCGCCACCGGCCATTCACGGTCATTGCCCATTGGCCTTGCCTTGAGCCCTTCAGCGCATGCAGGCGAGCTGCTCTCACCGATCGGAGCGGCTCCAGCGCAGGAGTCGCGTCCAAGGCGTCGAGCAGTATGAGCGCCCGACTGTAGTCCAGACCCCGAAAACCCCGTTGCCGACCCTCCTCGAAGAGCCGCCGGGTTCCACTGTTGGCGAAAGACAGAATCACCCTCAGACGTTAGGACGGGTCTCGTAGCACGTCAAGCGTAGTAAGAAAGCAAGGGGTCCGAAGGTTGGCTGCCTTCAGAGGCGGCGGCGGAGAATGACGCTGCTACTGCGAACCCTGGCTTGGAGGCAGCTACAGAGGATCAGCCTCACTCGTCCCGATGACGAAACAGGGTGTCCGGGTGCGCCAGTTGGGCCAGCGGGTGGACCGCCCATCCTCGAAATGGAACTCGAAGAACACCATCAGGTCCCAGGCGGGATCGATGGCCTCTCCCGGGATCACCGCTCGATGCGCGTCCCCGGCGGGTCCCATGTCCACGCAGCTGAAGTCCATGGCCTGATGGGCGATCCGGTGGTGGCAGCGAACGGCGCGCGGCGTTGGTGATTCGCACCGGATGCGGAGCTCCAGGTCGCGACCCACCTCGGCGCGGTCTGGAGGAACGAAGGTCACCTCCGGCGGGTCGGGATGGACCTCGCCGCCGGGGAAAGGCCCCGGGTCCGCGGATCCGATCTCCGGCTGTTCCGCCATGAGCGCATCCACGACCTCCAAGTCGCGCTCGACCACCCGCAGGTCATCCCTCCAGTGGCCGGTATGGCCCTTCTCGCGGAACCCGAAGATCAGGTCGCCGCTGTAGGCGCTCTCCGCCGCCGATGAGAGGGCGATCCAGTGGCCGCGCGCCTGTAGCAGCAACTCGCGCACAGCGGGCAGGCGGTGAGTCTCCCCCGCCTTGCGGTGCAAGGCCAGGTGCACGGCCGCCAGCAGACGGCAGGCATGGTACTCCGCCAAGTGCGCGAGCAGGGTGAAGTCGAGGAGGATGTGTCGCAGCTCCGGCTGCTCCGAATGTCCTCCATCGAGGCCGGACAGAAGGCCGCGTACCTCTGCGGCAATCCGGCGCAGGTGATGGGACACCTGGGGCGGCGTCCACTTGCCGCGGAGCCGGTCACCCATGGCATCCTCCACGTACTCGTCGATCCCGTAGAACCGGGTGGGGTCGCTGGGCTCGGTGCGCGCGTCCTCCTCCAGGCCGCGGCCGGCGAAGCGCTCGGGCCAGAAGGTCCAGAGGCTGGCCGAGTGCTGCAGCACTACCGTCAGCAGAGGCAGGATCTTGCCCCCGGTGGTGTAGAGCTCCTCCACCGCCGCCGCGGACTCCCCGAAGCGATGGCGCAGCTCCCGCCGCCAGACCTCGGGCGAAGCCTCCGGGTCGTAGCCGAGGCGGCCGAAGAGCAGGTGGAACATCCAGTGGCGCCGGTGCTCGGCCGCGGGCGACGCGAAGGCAGGATCGATGCTCACCGCCCACGGCGGCCCGTCGTCGCGGACTCCCTTGTTGGTGAGCGGCGCCATCACCTCGAAGCCGTCGCCGCCGAAGGTGCAGGAACGGGCGAAGCGCCTCACCCACTCCGGATCGCCCCACGGCAGCACGCGCTGGCTGCCCGCGCTCCAGAGTCGGTGGATCAGCGGAAAGGAGCGCGGCTTGCGCAGCAGGTCCCAGGTGCCGTAGCGCCGGTAGTTCCTCCGGTCGAACCGCTGAATCGCCGGCATCGGGTAGGGCATGCCGAGGTGCTCGCACCAGTGCTTGGTGGAGACCACCGTGTCGGGGACCAGCTGCCGCGCCAGCCGGATGGTGTCGTCGGCGAGTCCCTTGGCGCGCAGGTCCAGGCGGATCCGCCGGCCGCACCCGGCGATGGCGCGGAACTGCGGCTCGTAGTACCCGGCCTGGCGGTCCTCGGCGACGCCGGACTCGTGGTTCATGCGGAACTGCACGCCGTCGATCCCCGGGCACGCCGCGAGCAGCCGCCCCAGGCCGGCGGCGTTGTACTCCGCCAGGATCTCCGGCGTGAGGCCCTCCACCTGGGGATCGCCGTAGTCGTGGGCGTGCTGGGACCAGACGCCGAAGGTGAAGTGCAGGCCCCGCCGGCGGGTGAGCCCGGCGACGCGGACCAGCATCTCCAGGTGACGATCCCGCTGCTGCGCGCTGAAGCCGATGGCACGGACCCGCGGGAACCCCGGGACCTCCAGCAGGAAGGGATAGGGCGGCGACAGGTAGGCGATCTGGTGGCCGAAGGTGAGGCTCAGGTTGTTGTATCGGCTGCGCGCCAACCGGCCCAGGTACTCCTCCCAGAACGCGTCGTCGTAGAACCACTCCTCCTCGAGGCGGCGGTTGCAGAGGAAGAGCTGCATGCTGCGCCACTCCAGGTGCGGAGACTCGACCGCGGGATGGATCGCCGCGAGAGCGCGGGTCTCCGGCGGCGCCAGCTCGACGGCGCGAGCCGCTTCGAGGAGGGCGTACGTCAGGCCGCGCTCGTCGCGGCCGCAGACGAGGAACCCGCCGCCGGCCAGGGGCTGAAGGACCAGGGATTCAGGCGCATCGGGGCAGGAGACCCCGGCGCGGGCGAGGGCGTCCGCCGCGGCCGGAGATCCTCCGGCCAGGCCGACGACGATGGCCGGACCCGCGCCGGGGGCGGCGGTGATCCCGGGGGATTCGCCGCGGGCTCGGAGGACGCGCGTCAGCTCGTCGAGGGCCCGGTGGGCGGCCGGGGGCAGCCCCGTGTCGACGAGGAGGTTCACCGTGTCTGGCCAGCGCCGGGCCGGGGCATCCTGGTCAGGAAGGACCACCGTCCTGGTCGGTCAGATCGAACAGAGCAGAGCTATCGTCCAGATCGACGCCGGGTCTCACACCTCGCCCCTTGAAGGTCTTCAAGGAGACGCGCCCCGATCTCTTCGCCTGGTCGAAGTGGCGGATCGCAGTCTCGAACTTGTCTCGGCAGCCGGGACTGCAGAACCCGACGACCTGGCCGTCATACTCGGTCAGCGAGTCTGCCTGCACCGGCTTGCCCGACCACGGGCAGGTCTTGTTGATGCAGTCGGCGATGTCGAGAGCGGGCATTGTGTCTCCCATGGATTCGTGGTCGTGGTCGAGCACCTTACTTCGGCGATACTCGCTTGGTCAATCGCTCCTTCACGGCCTTGTAGCGCAGACCCGTTGACTCCAGGACCCGCGCCGCGAATCCAACCCGATCCCTGAGCAGCCCGAGAAGGAGGTGCTCGACGTGCACGTCATGACGGCCGGAGCCCCGGGCCTCGTCTGCGGCACTTTCGAGGACCCTCCTGAGGGCTGGGTTGAATCGGCTCTCGTCGCAATGGGAGCTTCCACTGGACACCCGGCTCTCCGCAAGGCGCCGGACCTCGTCGGGCGCGACGCCCAGTCCCTCCAGCAAGGGACCGGCAAGGGGCCGGATCTCCTCTCCCGCCAGGGCCAGCAGCAGATGCCCGGGGCCCACCTCGGGGCTGCCTCGACGCGTGGCTTCCGCGTTGGCCAACTCGATGATCTTCTTCACCGACTCGGCAAAGCGGAACTGGGCGGCCTGTTCATCGACGAAGGCCATCATCTTCGGCCAGCTCTCGAAGCCGTAGTCCCGGGCCAGCGTGAACTGCGCCTCCTGAACGGTGACGCCGGTGTGCCAGCCACCACCATCGCGAGGTTGGCCGGCCAGGCGCGGAAGGTGTGCGCGCAGCAGCCGGATGGCGGACACCTGGCCGGAGCGGCAGGCGCGCTGAAGTTGCCGCGCCTGGTTCCTGAGATGCTCCCTGTTTGGACGACCGGGAAGGGAACGGGACATGCCTACCCTCTTTCCGAAGCGCCGGGGGGTTCGCCAGGACCGGCAGAAAGAAGGTCGGGAAGTGGAGCGAGGTGGGGTGGGCTGTGCCCTGACCGCGAACGTGGACGCTCCCCCGGAGCACTGTTTCTCAAGGTACCCCGGCTCGAGGTCTGCGGTCAACGCGAAGCCACTGGCCGGGCCGCTCCGGGATGACGGGCAAGAGGGTTTTCCGTTCATTCAGGACAGGCCGTATACGGGCGATTGGAACAGAGAGTCGGGAGTGCATCTGGCACAAGGCATCTCCGCGAACGATCCGGATCAGCACATTCGAGCCGCGGCTCTCGCCGCCATCGAACGGCTCTCCCGCCAGCATGGTGGCAGGGTCCACTGGGGCGAGATCGAGAGAGGATTCGACGCGGGCGGTCAACGAGTCCACTTCGCCACTCGTGCGAAGGGCATCTTCAAACCGAAACAGATGAGCGCCGCCCTCAGTATCAAGACAGTCATCCCCCGATCCGGGCGCGATGTCTGGTACCGCGATCAGGGCCTCGCAGCACGGAACACCGATCAGGAAACGGGCCTCTTGCGCTATGACCTCGCGCGTGGCGGCCCGGATGAGCCTACCAACCGGTCTCTGAGAAGAGCGATGGAACGGGGCGCACCGCTGATCTACTTCGCCGGTCTCTCACCATCGGAGTATCAGCCGGTGTTTCCCGTCTGGGTCGAAGAGTTCCACGAGAGCGAGGTGCTGCTCGCCACGGCCGACAATCCGGATTCCGCGGCGAGTCTTGCACACGAAGGACCGGAAAGGTCGTACTCACTTACGACCGCCCGATCGAGGAACCATCAGGCATGGTTCAGCGCCCGCACCAAGGCCGCCTATGGGTATCAGTGCGCCTTCAGTGGCCTGCCGGTGCGTGAACTATTGGTGGGGGCCCATATCATTCCCGACGCCGACGGGGGGCCTGCCTCCGTGAAGAATGGAATCTGTATGTCCACGCTTCACCATACCGCCTTCGACACGCACTTGATCGGGGTTGATCCCGACTTCCGAATCCACATTTCTCCGCCCCTCAAGGAACGCAGGGACGGCGACTTGCTTGCCACCCTCAAGGGACTTGAGGAAACCCCCATCCACCTGCCTTCGGACCGGGAAGATTGGCCGAGACCCGCCTTTCTGGAGCATCGGTTCTCTCGATTCCTGTCCCAGGCCGATTCCCCATGATCAAGGAACCCAGATGACCAGCTCCTCACCCACCGACAGCGTCGTCATCCTCTTCAAGGGCGGGCGGCTGCCCACGTGGCACCTGCTCGACGACGCCCAGCAGACCGACTACGAACGCCTCCACGTGGACCTGATGCTCGCGGTCTCGGAGCGGCACGGCCTGATGGGGCTGCACGGCTACCGGCTGCTGGCGCCCCTGGGCGACTGGGTGCGATTCTGGACGATCGAGTTCCCGGAGCTGGCCGGCGCCGAGGCATGGATCACGGCGGAGATGGAGCCGCCCTACGGACGCTACGGCCACTACGACTACTGCCTCGCCCGGCGCTGGCAGCCGGAGGGCCTGTCCTGGCTGCCCCGCCGCCCCGAACCCCCCGTGCCGCCGGACGCCGACCCGCACGTGATCGCGCCCCTGGCGCCCGATCCCTCCTCCGTCGTGGTCCTCGCCTTCGGCGGCTGGCGCCGCGGCTCCGACCAGATCGACCCGCGAACCCGGGGCGACGAGGAGCGCCGTCAGCTGCTGCGCCAGACGGCCGAGGACCACGGCCTGATCCACGGGGAGGTCTTCCGCCTCTGCGCTCCCAGCCCCGAGGGCGAGTTCGCCTGGATCCTGGAGTTCCCCGAGCTGGCCGGCGCCGAGGCCTGGATCGAGGCGGAGTCGGCGCCGCCCGCCGCGGCCCACCAGGAACGCCGCTTCCACCTGGCCCGGCGCTGGGCGCCGGAGTACTTCGTCACCTGGCCTCCGCGGAGGGACGGCTGAAGGGCGGGAGCCCGCGGGCAGGACGGATCGCCCTGGGCGCCGCCGCCGTCCCGCGCCACGGCTCTGACCTCGTGCGGTCTCGCCTTTCACCAGGACCTTCGCCGGCGACCGCCTTGCCACTGCCCGCCGAGACTCCGGCTCTCGCCTGGGGCTCCGGCCTGCCTTCTCTGCTGGATCTTCGCCTGCGCCGGTCCGCGGCCCGGCCTCGTGCTGGCCACGTCCGGCGCATCCCGCCGCCCGACCCAGCTCTTCCCTGTGCCTGATCTGCCTGCCCTCCTGACCTTCGTCGGGTCCGCCCGGGCCGCGCGCGCAGGCGGGACCCTGCTCCGGCCTGGCGCACTGATCTGGCTCTGCTGCTCCCTCGCCGGCGCCGGGCCCGCCGGCTCCCGGGGTCGGCCGTGGGCGCTGATCTGCCTCCTGGGCTGGACCTCCCTCGGCGCCGCGCCTGCAGCTTCGGCCGGGATCGACCTCTACCCCCGCGAGCCCCTGCGGGTGCACAAGATCCAGCCCGTGGACTGCCGCCTCGTCCGCGGCTTCACCCACGCGCCGGTGGACGGGCGGGTGGACACGCGCTACCCCACCGGCACCGTCGGCGAGTGGCAGGGGCTGCACGGGACCCCGGCGGTGAACTACCGCCTCTTCAACGGCAACGACGGACTGCACGTGACCCTGGCGGAAGCTGGCTTCGACGCGATCCAGATCCGCGGCCTCTGGCGGGGCGGGGTCTACGCCGGCCGCGAGGGACTGCACCCGCCCGACGGACCGCCCCTGTGCGAGGTGAGGCCCCGGGATGGCGCGTTCCACCGGCGGTTCGAGCCGCGCGTGGAGTCCCGCCGCCTCTCCTTCTTCCAGGAGCCGGGCCAGGACGGGGCGCTGAGGGACCTCACCGTCCTCCGGGTCGACCCGGGCGAGATCGGTCTCCCGGCCGCGGACCTGGGAGACCTGGCCGGCGCCGCAGGCCTCGAGCTGGCGCCCGGCACTCCGGCGGAGCTGTCTGCACCCTGGACCGACCCCGCCCTGGCGATGGCGGCTCTCACCCTCGAGCTGGAGATCCTCCAGGCCGATCCGGGCCTGGTCCTGTCCGTCCGCGTGGGCGACGTCCTCGACGCCCGCCGCGACGCCATCCGCGTCGTCTTCCGGCTCCACGGTCCGGGCCGCTACGCGGCCAGCCTCGATCTGCCCGACCAGGTCTTCCTGCCGCGGCGGCACGAGTGGGCGCGGCCCCCGAGGATGGCGGGACCCTTCACCCCCGAGCCGCGGGTCCGGGTGTCGATCGAGTCCGGCTCCCCCTGCCGGCTCGCGTCGGTGAAGCTGAAGGCGCACCCGGTGCCGCGCGAGGAGGCGCTTCCCGAGGCGGCGGCCTGGCGGAAGTTCCTGCTGCGGGGGCTGTTCTCGGCCATGAGCGAGCCCCGGCCGTGGATGCATCTGCGGCACGGCCCGCCGGTGCGGGAGCAGATCGCCTCAAGCCCCGCCATCGAGCGCTACCGGACCTCGCTGACCGAGCTGCTGGAGACGGTGGAGGCCGCCCGGCTGCTGGCGCCGGGGGACTCCCTCATCGCGCAGTACCACGACTGGATCTACCAGAACATGGACCGCCGCAAACCCCTGCCTTCGCCGGTCCTGCCCGAGGAGCCGGGCGCGCCCCGCTGGGCGGTGCTGGTCCGGGAGAACTGGAAGGAGCAGGCCCGCATCGCCCGGTGGTGGCTGGACCACCGGCTGGTGATCAACGGCGAGTTCGGCGGAGGGCCGCAGGACGACACCGATCTGTTCCAGGTCTGGCAGTGCCTGCCCATGATCGAGAGCGAGCCCCTGGGCGCGCGGCTGCGGGCGGCGGCCGCCAAGCTGGCGGACCTCGTGGTGGAACACCGCCTCGAGGAGGGGATCAACAAGCGCTCCATGGACGCCCTCCACGCCTACGAGGAAGGGGTGAACCAGCTCGCCCTGAACGCCTGGTGGAACTACGGCGATCCCCTCCACTTCGAGCGGATCCTGGCGTCGGCGCGCTCGGCCATGCGGTTGATGGTGGAGACAGAAGACGGGCGCGTGCACTTCGGCGGCGGCCGTCTCGGCATCGAGGAGGCGCGCCGTGGTTTCGCCGAGATCGGCGCCAGCCCCGGCGCCTTCGGATGGGCGCCGGCCCGCCTCTTCCTCCATCCCATGCACGTCGTGGCCGACTACAACGGACACCCGGCGGTCCTGGAGCGCTACGCGGCGTGGGGACGCACCTGGCTCGACTACCAGAAGCCCGGCGCCTTCGTCGAGAAGGTGGACATCCCCACCGGCGAGCCCATCCGGGTGACGGACCTGCCCTCGTCGGCCAACATCGCGCCCCTCATCGAACTGCTGGGGCTCTATGTGCTGACGGGGGACCCCGAGTGGCACCGGGCCTACCGCATGGGCGTCGACGGCGGCGGGTTCACCGGCGTCCAGGCCAGGTACGGCCGCACCCCACACGCCCTGGTGCCCTGGGAAGAGCCCTACACAAGCCACCTGCGCGAGAAGCTCTCGGGTCTGCAGAGCGGCTATGCCGGGTTCTTCGTCAACCAGGACCAGGTTCTGCTGGAGCGCTGGCTCTCCGACTCCCTCACCTGGTACCGCCGCTACCGCTACATGACCACCGCCGCCGAGCAGAAGACCGACCGCATCCTCACCTACCGGGCCACCACCGCCATCTCCTGCTACCTCGGCGACGCCCCGAACCGCAACCGCTGGCTGAACCTGACGGCGGTGAGCTACGAGGGCCTGAAGGGAGAGGACTTCGCTGGTCTCGTCTGGGAGGCTGGGCCCCGGTCGCTGCGGGTGGCCCTCTACAACTTCCGCGAGGAAGAGGTCAGGGGCCGCATGCGCGTCTGGCGCCTCGAGCCGGGCCGCTACCGCGTCGAGGCCGGCCCCGACCTCGACGACGACGGGCGCTTCGAGGAGGCGGCCAGCCAGGCAACACGGACCCTGCAACGGTACTCGGCCATTCCCCTCGCCCTGCCGCCGCGGCAGGTGACGGTGGTCCGCGTCGAGCAGCTGCAGGCCCTGGGCGGCCTCCGCCGGAGGCCGGACCTGGCCCTGTCGCGGGGTGACTCCGGCAGCGTGCGGGTGCACAACATCGGCAGCGTGGAAGCCGAGGAGATCCGGGTGGAGCTCCGGCGCGGGGATCGTGTGGTTGGGAGCCGGATCATCGACAGGATCGAGGCCCCCCTCGACCTCCATCCCCGCCGGGTGACTGTGAGCTTCGAGGGAGTCCGCGCCGGCGACGTGATCGTCGTCGATCCCGACGACCGCATCCCCGAGATCACCGAGCACAACAACCGGCTGGTGCTGGCCCGCTGACCGATTCGCGCCGCTACCCCATCCGCAGGTCCCGATCCGACAGCGGCAAGTCCACCCGCCCATGGCCCTGCCGATGCGACTCTCGCAAGCCGATGGCGACTTCCAGCGCCTCCCGCCCGAACTCTCCCGGGCAAGTCCGCTCTTCCCCCTCCTCGATCGCCCGACAGACGCCCTCCATCGCATCGACCATGGACGAGCGCGGGTGCCACGGGTTGGGGAAGGGCCGCTGGATCGGCTCGCCGGTCTCCGGGTGCGCTGCCCACAGCTCGAACTGCGCGTGGGCGTTGCGCGAGACGATCCTCCCGCCCTCGCCGATGAACTCCAGGGTCCACGCATGCCCCGAGCGGTCGGCGCGGGAGTTCAGGAAACCGCGCACGCCATTGGCGTAGGCGATGTAGCCCGATCCGGACAAGTCCCCGTCGGCCGCGGCCTGATCCTCGTCGTCCATCTCGCCCATCACCCACTCGGCCGGCGCTCCGGCAAAGAGCCGAAACAAGGCCAGCGTGTGACTTTGCAGATTCGACAGGCTGTGCGGGCTGTGGCAGACCATGGAGCGCAACCGGCCGATCGCTCCGTCCGCCATGACCTGCCGCGCATTGGTGTACCAGTTGTACCAGTTGAGATGACAGGCGATGGACAGAATGGTGCCCTTGGCCTTGCACGCCGCGATCATGGCATCGGCTTCGTCCAGGGAGCGGCACATCGGCTTGGTGGCGAAGATCGCCCGCACTCCGGCCTCGGCCAGACCGACGACCACCTCGGCCCGCTCGTCGGGCCGCGTCGTCACCGCCACTACGTCGGGCTGCTCCTGGGTGACCAACTCGCGGTAGTCCTCGTACAGGGCGCCCACCCCCCAGCGCCGGGCAAAGTCGTCCAGTCTGGCCCGGTCCACGTCGGCCGCGGCGATCAGCTCAATGCCCCGCGCCTCGATCATGGCCGGGGCGTGGGCCCACGGCCACGGATAGTGCGGCATCCCGATGTGCTCGTCGTCGATGGTGCTGCCCATCCGTCCGCAGCCGACCACTGCACCGCGATACGTCCCGCGCGGCTGCGTCGCCGCAATCTGCCTGTACGCCTCGCCCAACGGTTGTGCCATGCCGTGCCTCCTCTGCATAATTTGAGCTATGCGCCTCGCCTTCTACACATACAGCTACACCGACCGGCTCGGAATGCCGCTCGAGCCGGCACTGACAAAGATCGCCGCCACCGGCTACGACGGCATCGACATTTCGGGCACCCACGGGCCGTCGGCGGACCCGCGCTCGGTGACGCCCGAGTTGCGCGCGCAGACGCGGGGCACTGCCGAGCGGCTGGGCCTCACCATCGAAGCCGTCATCACCCACGCCAATCTCGCCGACTCGCTCTTCACCGCCGAACCGCTCGACCTCAAGGGGTCCGTCGATCTGGCCGCGGACGTTGGCGCACCGCTCGTCGTGTTCCACATGGGCGGCCCCAAGGACGATGCCGCCCGGCGAGCCGAGGCCTGGCGGCGGGTGGTCGCCCATCTCCAGGATGCGCTTGCCTACGCGGAGCCGCGCAGCGTGCGGTTGGCCGTCGATGGCGTCTGGGCCGGTTGGCTCACCGACACCCCCGAGCGCTTCCTGGAGATGCACGACGAAGTCGGCAGCGCGTCCTTCGGCGTCAACTTCGATCCGTGCTATCTGACGCTCCTCGGCCTGGATCCGGTGGCGGTCGCCCACCAGTGGCAGGCGTGCATCGTTCACGCCCATCTCAAGGACCACATCGGCGCCCATCCGGACTGGGACCACAAGATCCCCGGTCAGGGGAGTCTCGACTATCCGCGCATCGTGCAGGGGCTCCGGGAGATCGGCTTTGCGGAAGCCCTGGCCATAGAGACGTTCGTCACCATGGACTTCGACGAATCCTGCGCGGCCGGCTACGCGGCGTTGGCACCGGCGATGGGCCCGAATTGACGGCCCCGGCCCGTATCCCGCAAGTCTCAACCGAAGGAGCGGCATCCCCTTGACGACTTTCGACTTCCACGGCAAGAAGGCGGTGGCCACCGGCGCCGGCGGTGCCATCGGCGGCGAGATCGCCCGCAGCCTCGCCCGGGCCGGCGCCGAGGTGGCGATCTGGGACATCTCACCCGAAGCGGCCCGCGCCAAAGCCGACGAGATCAACCAGGATTTTCCCGGCAAGGTCCTCCCCGTCGAGTGCAATGTCGTCAACAAGGACAGCGTCGCATCCGCTCTCGCGGAGACCATCGAGCACTTCGGCACCATCGACTTCCTGCTCAACGGGGCTGGCGGCAGCCACAAGGATACCACCACTTCTCCGGAGCTCGAGTTCTTCGATATTGATCCGGAGGCGGTCAAGATGGTGATGGATCTCAACTATCTGAGCGCCGTCCTGCCCTCGCAGGCCGTGGGCCGCGTCTTCGCCGACAAAGGCGATGGGGCGGTCGTCAACATCACCTCCATCGGCGGCGGTTTGCCGCTGTCGCGGGCCCTGGCGTATTCCAATGGCAAGGCGGCCGCCGACAGCTTCACCCGCTGGCTGGCCGTGCACATGGCCACCACCTACGCGCCCAGGATCCGCGTCAATGCCGTGGCCCCGGGCTTCATGATCACCACGCAGAACCGCTTCCTGCTCCTCGACGAAGCCAGCGGCGAGCTGACCGATCGCGGCCAGACCATACTCGAGAACGTCCCCATGGCCCGCTTCGGCGACCCCCACGAAGTCGTCGGCGCGGCGCTCTGGCTTTTCTCGGACGCCGCCGCCTTTGTCACCGGTGCCATCGTGCCCATCGACGGCGGCTTTTCCGCCTTTTGCGGCGTATAGCGGATGTAACAGGAGAGAAACCATGGCCAGGAAGAAGCGACCGCAACTCAAGCTCTGTGCTGCGGCATGGACGCTGACCAACTACCCGTCAGAGGACAAGCAGTGGTCGATGGACCGCAAAGTCCGCGCCGCCAGGGACGCCGGCTTTGTCGGCTTCAGCGCCGGGGCGGATCCCGAGATCGCCGAGGCCTGCGCCAGGCACGGGCTGCAACTCGTCGGCGGAGTCGACATAGCCACGGTAGAAGAAGCCGGGCCGAAGCTGGCCGCCTTCAAGGAGGCCGGTGCCATTCACATCAACGTCCAACTCTGCGACCACGACACGGCGATTCCCAGGGCGGTGACGGTGGCACGGGCGGTCATGCAGGCGGGTCAGGAGCTCAAGCTCAAGCCGGCGATCGAGTGGCACCGCGATACCTGTACCGAGACGCCGGAGAAGGGACTGGCCCTGGCCGCGCAGTACGAGAAGCGCTACAAGGAGCCGCTGCGCACGAATTTCGACCACTCCCATCCGGCGATCATCAAGCAGCTGCGGCCCGAGAGTTTCTGGGAGCGCATTGCCGAGTACCGCCCGGACCTGCTCAAGATGAGTGAGCTGATTCACTTTCGCACCTTCACCGGCAGCCATTGCCAGACACCGGTCACCAATGGCCGCGGGGTGCTCGACGCGGACTTCATCACCTGGCGCGACAACTTCCTCAAGCACCTGCTCTACAACTGGGTCAAGGGCCAGCACGGAGCCACCGAGCTGTGGGCGGTCGTCGAGTTGGGGCCCAGGGGTTCCGGCTATGCCCTCGCCTGTTTCCCTGACGTGTGGAAGGACGCCATCGTCGCACGCGGCGAGATCGAGAAGGCCTTCAGGGGGGCGCTGAGGAAAGCGACGCAGTAGTGCATGGATCGGATTTGGAGCGCATCAACACATGATGGCGCTGCAAGAGGCGGCACCGTCGTGCAGGTCGGCTTGGACATTTCCGGCGAAGAGAGCCGGGGAAGGAGGGAGAGAGTGTGAAGAGGCGACCGATAGAATACTGTTACTGGGTGGAGCCGGGCCAACTCCTGGCCGGAGAGTATCCCATGGTCAAGGACGACGAGGCGGCGTCCAAGGCCAGACTGGCGGCGCTCACTGAAGCAGGGGTCACGACCTTTATCGACCTGACCGAGGCTGGAGAGCTCTCGCCCTATGCCCAGTGGCTGGAGTCGGAGAGCCAGACGCATCACCGTTTCCCAATCGAGGACGTGCGTATTCCGGACACGCCGGAGACGACCGTAGAGATCCTCGACACCATCGACACCCACATCGCCCAGGGCGAGGTTGTGTACCTGCATTGTTGGGGTGGGGTGGGGCGCACGGGGACCATAGTGGGCTGCTGGCTGGCCCGGCACGGGGCGCCCGGGGCTGCGGCCTTGGAGCACTTGGCGGAACTCTGGGTCAAGTGTCCCAAGTCCGTTACCAAGCCCCGCTCACCGGAGACTGAGGAACAGCGCCGATATGTCAGAGAGTGGGCCGAAGAGGGATGAGTGGTTCTGATGAATGGCCCGGCTTTGCCGAAGAGGGAAGGAGACCCACATGCCCAATGGTCATGCCGCATCTGAGACCTGGTTTGAGAAACTGACCGGCTTTGCCGAAGAGTCCCCCGAGCAAGTGCGGGCGAATCTCAGCGTCAATGGGCGAGTCCTGGAATCTCGGGTCAACGGCAGGACTCTGACTTTCGGAGAGCTGGAGACGCCGTCCTTGGCCGAGCTACGCCACCGGGTTCAAACGAGCGGCTATGAGACCGGAGTCCTGACGATCCGCGAAGTCGTTGCAGACGTCCAGGACCTGCACGCGGATGCGGAGAATGTAGGTGCGCTCTTTCAGGTCGCCTCCCAGTTCAATCTGCTCGAAATGGTCTGCCCGGATGTCACCCCAGAGGACGGGGTCACCCGGTATAGGGAGGACCGCACCCAAGGACCAGCGTGTGCCATTGCGGCGGGAGCAGGCACGATCTATCGCAACTACTTTGTCCCCGTGAATGGGCGGGCCGGGCAATCCGCCACCAACCAGATCGATTGCCTGGCCGATATCGGCGTAGCCTTGGGCAATACCGAGAACCGTCTGTGGGACATGCGCAATGGGTATGCGTTGCCTTCACAGGAGGGGTTGGTCGAGATCCGACAGCGTCTGAGAGCATCGACTGAAGCGGAGCTGGATGCGTTGCGCGCCTTGCTTCGCATCGGCCTGCAGTGGGGAACGCAAGTGACACTCGCTGGCTGCACACACTTGGTCTCTCAAGCCTATTGCTCTGCCTTGCCGATCGCCTATCGTGCGTCGACTCCTGAAAATTGGGCGGAGTTCGCGCGGCTCATTCTGGAGGCGACCTATGAGGCCACGCTCTGCGCGGCCCTTGTGAATGCGCGCCAAACCGGCAGCAACACGGTATTCCTGACCCTGATCGGAGGCGGAGCGTTTTGCAACGAAGCCGCTTGGATCATGGATAGCCTCCACCGCGCCTTGGATCTCTACAAGCAGGCTGCTCTTGACGTCGCCATCGTCAGCTATGGGTCGTCAAATCAAGGTATCCAGCATCTTGTGAGCCACACGGAACATTGCATGTAGACATGACGAGCACAGTATCAACGAACCAAGGCGACTGCCAAGGACCCCGCTCTGGTCCGTCGGGCTCCCGCTCTGGTTCGCTTCCTCGGCTCCGTCCAAGCAGCCCACTGTGGAGGGGCGCACCGCGGCCCAGCTAACGGCGTCCTCCTGAGTCTCGGCGGAGAAGGCCTGCGGTCCTACGAGATGCCCGACCGGTGTCCCGGTGGTCATTGCGCCAAGCCCGAGAGAGTAGGAAGAGGCTCATCCGGGCTGAGAGTGGGCTGCCCAAGGGACTGGTGAGGAGAAGGGCATGGGCCATAGCGATCCAAGACATGGTGAGACCCTGGGCTTAGACTTGGACGACGGGACAGGCCTGCGGGTGGCCCGCGCCCGTTTCCAGTCCGATACAGGGTTCTCCTGGGCTTTCTTCGACGGTTACGACCGTATCCGCATCCTCACCTACTCTGCGGGGGTGAGCGCTATCGTCCGCCTCCTGGACGAGCACGGATTCAGCGACTTCGAGTGCGTGTTCGGCTGCGAGAACACCCTGCGCACCCTGACGGACGTCATGGCCTTCCAGCAAGTCGCCATCGGCGACGCCAGGGCGGCCATCAAGAACCTGCCCGGCGAGCGCCACGCCTTCATCCTGAGGCGGGTCCGGAAGGGGCAGGCCCGCTTCCGGGTGCTGCGCAAGCAGATAGCCCACGCCAAGCTGTACCTGCTGGAGAATACGGAGTCCGGCCGCACCCGCGTCCTCATCGGCTCGGCCAACCTGTCGGAGACCGCCTTCGGCGGCCGCCAGCACGAGACCCTGGTCTGCTTCGACGATGACGATGCTGCCTGGGGCCACTACATGGGCATGTACCAGTCCATCAGGGATCGTGCCTCAGACGAGATGCCCCTGCCGCCGGAGCGGGTCGACCATGCGGAGATAAGCCTCGTCGAGGTCCCCGTCCTGGCCCCCGACGACCACTCGACCCTGGTGATCGACTCGGCGGAGGATGAGGCGGAGGGCAACGTCGTCCACGTAAACGTGCCCCACCAGATAGAGCGGATAGAGAGGATGAAGGAGGCCATGCCCCCGGTGGTGGCCAGCCTCATCCCTGCGCCCCGCAACGGACGGCAGCAGGTGCCCCGCGACATCCGACGCCGGATCGTCAAGGAGTACAGCCGCATTCGCGTGGTCCAGACCGAGGAGGAAGCCGACCACCGGGAGTTGTCCATCGACCGGGACGCGAAGACAGTCACATTCCTCCGCGAGCCCTTCTCGCTGGACGCTGATCTCGCCGCCGCCAGGAAGGACGCGGCGCTGCTGGTGGAGTTCTTCGGCAACTACGAGGGCACCTTCGAGGGCGGCATGGGGGTAGAGAGGCTCCAGCGGGACTACTTCATCCTCTGGTCCTGGCTCTACTTCTCGCCCTTCATGTGCGACATGCGGACCCTGGCCGGACACGAGGGGGACATCTTCCGGTACCCGTCCTTCGCCATCGTCTACGGCAAACCCTCCTGCGGCAAGTCCAGCCTCATCGACACGCTGATGACCTCCATGTTCGGCAGGGCCCACAACGTGGACAAGCGGGAGTTCACCAAGGGCAGGCTCCGGGACATCCAGCACGCTTACCGGCGGTTCCCTGCCGTCTTCGACGACATCGGCAGGCCCGCCATACGCAACCACGGGGAGGAGGTGATCAAGGACGAGGTGCCCCCACCGGTCTCCGAGTACCCCTGCTTCGTCCTGTCCATGAACCAGGATCTCCAAGCCTTCACCGACCAGATCGTCAAGCGGAGCCTGATGATCTACACGACCACGGCACTCCCCTCCTACAAGGAGAGCCTGCGGCACGAACTGCACCTGAAGATACAGGAGGTTCGTCGAGGCCTGTCCACCAACCTGTACCGGGAGTATCTCGCGAGGGCGCTGGACCGGCTCGACGACACCCCCGTGCCCGACGACTGGCTGGAGTTCTCCTCCACCCTCCTCTCCGGGCTTGTCGCCGACCTGCTGGAGGAGAGCCCGCCCAAGTGGTGCTCCCCCATCAGGTGGAACGACTACGCCGAGAAGCGCCATGAGCGGGTCAAGGCCCAGGTAGACCACCTGCTGCGGCGTGCCACGAGGATGAAGAAGGAGGGGCACCAGCCCACTGGCTGGATACTGGAGGGCGACAAGGTCATCGTCATCGAGCAGACTGACACCTTCGGGCGTCGGGAGTTCGAGTGGGAGAACGTGCCCTCCACCCTTATTGACGACAACGCCAGCGTCGGAGGCCGGACAGTCCTGAACCGCCCCGAGCTGGAGGAGTTCCTGGGCCGGAATCTCGCTGGCCGCGGCACCGGCCTGCTGGGCAGGATGCTTGGCCGAGGTTGAATCTCTGCCGAGGGGCCTGGTGGGATATGATGCACTGCAGGCACGATGCGCTATGACGAGAGGGGAAGAGAGAGCGACCGCCCCCAGGCTCGCTCAACTCGTCAGGCATGTCCTGAGCCGCATCCACCAGCGACCGGACGCGGAAGGCATTCACGCCGCTGAGGCATTGGACCCATGATGAACGAGCCGCTGTTCATGGGCATCGATGGCGGCGGCACCAAACTCCGCATCGCTGTCACCGACGCGGACCTCCAGTCCCTCGCTTCGATTGAGAGCTCCTCCGCCAATCCGAGTGTCATCGGACACGACAAGGCGCGACCCCACATACGACACGAGGTCGCCCACGCCTTGCGGCAAGCGCGCCTCCAGCCTCAGGACATCGCCGCCGCGGCGATCGGCATCGCCGGCGCTTCCAACCTCCACAGCGAATACTGGCTGCTCGAGACCCTGGAGCCGACCCTGCCCGGCGCATTGATCGTGCCCAGCTCCGATCTCGAGATCGCCCTGGTCGGCTCTCTTGGGCAGCGCCAGGGCATCCTGCTCCTGGCCGGGACCGGCAGCGCCGTCTATGGCGCCGCGCCCGGCGGTCAGCGCCTGCAGATCGGCGGCTGGGGCTACCTGCTGGGCGATGAAGGCAGCGGCTACTGGATTGGTTCGCAGCTCTTGCGCCACATCATCGCCCGGCACGACCGGGGCGCATCAAGCGAGGAGGACGCGCTCACCCGCGCTTGCATGGATGTGCTTGGCTTGACGGATCCGCGCGAGCTGATCGCGTGGCTGTACAGGTCGAAGGAGGCGCCGGCCACACGTGTAGCAGGCCTCGCCGAGCTCGTTCTCAACGAGGCGGCGGATTGCAGGTGGGCAACAACGTGCGTTGAATCGGCGGCCGAGCAGCTCACCCGGCAGGTCGATCTGATGCGCTCCCGCCTCGACTACGAGAACGCGCCCATCGCTTTCGCCGGCGGCTTGCTCGACAACGACAACGCGCTCTCGCGGCGGGTGACGCAGCGCCTGGGCCTGCCGCGGCGCCCCGTGGCCAGGCACTCGCCGGTCATGGGCGCCGCCCTGCTGGCGACGACGGCCTGGCGTGCAAGAGGAGCGACCTGACGCTCATCCCTTGGGAAAGTGGGGCAGTTCGAGACCGGAGATGTGCTGCAGGATGCGGATCACCTGGGCGCTGTACCCGTACTCGTTGTCGTACCACACGTACAGCACGCAGCGTCTGCCCTGGGTAATGGTCGCTCCCGAGTCGACGATGCCCGCTCTCTCACTGCCGACGAAGTCGCTCGATACCACCTCGGGCGAGCTGGTATAGTCGATCTGGCCTCCCAAGGGCACATCGAGAGAGATATCCCGCAGGTAGGTATTGATCTCCTCTGTGCCGACTTCCCGTTCCAGGTTCAGGTTCAAGATGGCGAGGGAGACATTGGGGGTGGGCACGCGGATGGCATTGGCCGTGACCCTGCCTTCCAGTTCCGGCAGGACCTTGGCCACGGCGCTGGCCGCCCCCGTGTCCGTTATGACCATGTTCAGCGGGGCCCCCCGCCCCCGCCGTTCGTGCCTGTGAAAGTTGTCGATGAGATTCTGGTCGTTGGTGTAGGAGTGGCAGGTCTCGATGTGGACGCTGGCGATGCCGTAGCGATCATGCACGACCTTGAGCACCGGCGTGATGGCATTGGTGGTACAGCTGCCGGCAGAGAGGATCCGCTCTTCCTCCACAATGCAGTCGTTGTTGATGCCGTAGACGATATTGGGAACATCGCCCTTGCCGGGCGCGGTGAGGACGACCTTGGCGACCCCTGGGGCCTGGAGGTGGCGCCCGAGGCCCTCGCGGTCCCGCCAGACACCGGTGTTGTCGAGGACAATGGCGTTCTCGATGCCGTAGCTGCTGTAATCCACGTCCTCCGGGCTATCCGAATAGAGGAGGCGGATCATGTTGCCATTGGCGACGATGGCGTTCTCCTCCGGGTCCATGACGATGGTCCCCCTGAAGGGGCCGTGAATGGAGTCTCGCCGCAGCAGACTGGCCCGCTTCACCAGGTCGTCCTCCGAGCCCGTGCGCACCACCACGGCCCGCAGCCGCCACTTGTCGCCCCCGCCGCTGCGAGCGATCAGGATCCGCGCCAGTATGCGTCCGACCCGGCCGAAGCCGTAGAGCACCACGTCCTGCGGCTTGCCGGGCAGCGTCTTCCCGCCATTGACTTCAGCCAGTTCCCGGCGCACGAAAGCGTCCACATCCCCCTTCGCTTCGCTTTCCTGGAACCTGGTGGTCAACTTGCCGATATCTATCCGCGTCGGGGCCAGGTTCAGCCGGGACAGGGCCTGGAGGACCGCAGAGCTCGAAGACATGCAGAGTTCGTCCTTGATCACCTGGCGGGCAAAGCGATGAGCCTTGAGGATGTCGATGGCGGAGTTGTGCACCAGGGAGCGGCCGTAGATCGTGGTGACCACGCCGTAGTCCCGATAGAGTCTGCCGATGAGCGGGACCATGGACTCGGCGACCTCTTCCCGCCTGGACCAGTCGGCAAAGTAGCTTTCCATCTTCGCGTCGATCATCTCTCCTGCTCCCCTCTCTACGGAACGGCCGGCGGGATGGCATCCGACGTTAGCGCGGCGCATCCGCAGCGGCAAGGTTCGCGCGACGGGCGCGCCCCCGGGCAGGATCGGAGCCCGAGAGGCCATGACTGAGACCCCACACCAGCAGCTCAACGTCTACGCGCCCACCACCCTTGACATCTACGTGAACGAGCCGCGGATCGCCCCCGAGCGCGCGGCTCCGGCCAACCTCCTGCGCCTGTGGTTTCCAGAGTCGCTCCAGGCGTACGACGCCGGGGACAACCTGCTGTGGGAGCACACCTTCGAATCCCAGCCCTCGTGGCGCTACGTGAACGAGTCCATGGGAGACATGAAGGGCGGCAGAGAGATCCACAAGAGCCTGCGGAGCGTGGAGACGGTCGATGGACTGGCCCTGATCGATTGCAGCGTGCGATGGCGGGGCGTCGACATCGATCTCGACCTCACGATCACCAACGTCGGGCCCATGGCATGGGAGCGCGTGGTCACCAGCACCTGCCTGCAGCGCCCGGCGGCCCCGGACTACCTGGACGCGGATGACACCCGCACCTGGCTCTGCACCGACGAGGGCTTCGTCTCCGCGGCCGACCTGGCCTTTCCGCCGCGGCGCGACTCCCTCTACGGCTGGGTCGGCGAGGAGCTGCCGATGAAGAGCGGCGCCCGGAGGCGGCTGGTTGAGCCGCCGGTCTTCGCCGTCTCCCTCGACGGGCGCTTCGTGCTCGGCTACGCGTGGCGGCAGGCGCGGCGGCTCTTCCTGGGCGCCGGGCGCGCCCGCTGCCTGCACTCGGACCCCGAGTTCGGGACGGTCGAGCCGCGGCGCCAGGTCCGGCGGCAGGGGATCCTCTTCGTGCAGGAGGGCACGCTGCAGGACGCCTACCGCCGCTACCGCTCCTGGAGTGACGAGCTGGGGGCGGGCGACGGGTGAGGTGCCGGTCCGCAGGCGCCGATGGCCAGGGCCAGGACGGTCAGCCGGTTGCGGCGCGAGGTCCACGCTTCGACGGCCCGGACCCGGACCCCCTCTCATCCCATGCCGGGTTCGTCAGGCGGCCGGGCCCAGGGCCGGTCCCCGCCGTCGTCCAGCTCGGCCAGACGCCGGCGCTGCCCCGCCAGGTCGACGCCCAGGGCGAGGAAGAGGACGATGGCGGTCAAGGTGGCCGGGACGAGGAACAGGTGCGGGTAGGAGAGGGCGGCCTCCAGGGGCCCCAGCATCGCCGAGCCCGCCGACATCCCCATGTTGGCGATCGCCATGTACAGGGAGAACTGGGTGGCGCCCACCCGCTGCCAGCAGATGGCCATCATCAGCGACAGGAAGGAGATGGTGACGAGCACGTCCATCAGCAGGTAGGCGGCGATGTAGGTCTGGGCCGTCAGCCGGTGAGCCCACAGCTCGGGCATCAGGGCCATGGCCACCGAGGCCAGGCCGAGCAGGGCTGCGCCGGCGGCGATCGTGCGCTGCCGGCCGAGGAGCTCGATCAGCATCCACCCCGTGAGCGCGCCGATGATGGCGGAGACGGCCCCGGAGGTGGCGTTGAGCTCGGAGTAGTCGGTGTGGTCCCACCCCAGCTCCTGCACGGTGAGCACCGGCAGCAGGGCGTCGAGGAATCCGGTCCCCAGGTTGAAGAGGAACATGCATGCCGCCGCCCGCAGGCTGACGGGCCACACGAAGACCTTCAGCAGGCTTCGTCCGATGTCCCGCCAGCCTTCCAGCTGCAGTTGGCGGGCTACCGCCGACGCCTGCCCCCGGGTCCACGGCAGCAGGCGCTCGCCCGGGCGCTCCCGCAGCAGCAGGGGCACCAGCATCACCACGCCCACGGCCGCGGTATGGGCCACCATGGCGCCGGCCAGGCCGTAGCCGTCCAGCAGCCAGGCGCCGCCGGCGATCGCCCCGGACTTGCCCAGGGCCTTGCCGCCCCACATGAAGCTGTTGGCCCGCGGCTGCTCCTCCACCGGAACGATCTCGATGGCCATGCCGTCGGTGGCCACGTCCTGGAAGGCGGTGAAGAAGTTGATGGCGAAGCCGCAGGCCGTGAGCCAGGCGAGGTGCTGGAGCGGATCGGGCAGCAGGACCAGGACCAGCGAGGTGCCGATCATCCCCGCCTGGGCCGCCAGCACCCAGGGCCGGCGGCGGCCCATGGCCAGGAAGCTCCAGCGGTCCATGATCGGGCCGTTGATCAGCTTCAGGCTCCAGGGCAGCAGGATGATGCCCATGTACGAGCCGATCTGGGCCGGCGTGAGTCCCTGCTGGGCCATGTAGGCCGGCACGGCGACGGAGAGCAGGCCGTAGGGGAATCCCTGGGCGGCGTAGAGGAGGGTGAAGGCCGCGTAGCGGAGCAGGCTGTGCTCGGAGAGCACCGCACCCGGGGCGGCTCGTCCCAGAGTCTGACTGGTCATCTAGTGCTCTGTTAAAGAGTGGGCATTGAGTTTTGGACCTTCACCAGCTCCGCATCCGCCTTGTTCCGACATCGCCAGGCGAGGTACTCCTGCATGCGTTGGCCCACGTCCCGATGGTCCTCCGGGTCGCTGTTCTTGATGACGAAGTAGTGGGCGGCCGTCAGATGGCATTCGAGCCGATTCATCCAGGAGGCGTTGGTGGCGGTGAAGACGAGGTCGACCTGATGGCGCTGACACCACTGCCGGATCGGTTCGGTCGTGTGCGTCGACAGATTGTCGAGGACGAGGTAGATCCGTCGGGCCTTGGCGTAACGGCGCCGGATAGCCTTGAGGAAGGTGAGCACCTCCGAGGCGTGCTTCTTGCGCTTGTGATGCATCCACAACTCGTCCTCGTGGACGTTGTAGGCGCCGAAGAAGTAGCTGACCCCGGCGTGCCGATGGTAGGTGGCCCGATGGCGCACCGGGCGCTTCTGCGGCGCCCACGAGGAGCCGGCATGGGGCTTGATCTGCACCGGCCCCATCTCGTCGAAGCAGACTACGACCGAGTCCTTCGGCGCCCGCCGGTAGAGTCGGTCGATTCGTTTTTTTTAGCGGCGAAGTCCGGATCCTTCGACTCCTTCCAGGTACGAGTCCGCTGGTAGGTGACCTTATGCCGGTCCAGGACCTTGGCGATGGTCACGTGCGAGACCTTGGGGATCATCTGCCGCCCCACCAGATGGTCCGTCAGCTTGCGCAGCGACCACTGGTTGAAGGGTTGGCCGAAGGCCCGAGGGGGCATGGTGGCGATCTCCACCACCACGGACTCGTCTTCCGGGGTCAACGCCGGGGGGCGCCCCGGATGGGCTCGCGTGCGAAGCGACGCCAACCCTTCCTCGTTGTATTGGCGCAGCAGTTGGCGCACGTACTCCTCGTGCAGGTGCAGCGTCGTCGACAGCTCCTGCACGCGCATCCCCTGAGCGCTGAGGGAGATCAACTGTCCTCGCCGCATCTGCACCGCATTGCGAGGCCGCTTCAGCCACCGGCTCAGTTCCTTGGATTCCGCGGCGTTCGGGGCTCGAGCATGGAGACACATGGCGGACCCTCCCAGGCAAAATGGCCATAGGTCCCTATGATACAACGACTTACGGAAAAGTACAAGTCTGAATCCTTAACGGAGCACTAGACCGCCGTGTTCGTCTCGTCGCGGTACTGGTTGATCCCGGGGACCTCGCTCATGCCGTGCCAGACGCCGCGGAACAGGGTCTGGCGCTTCGGCGGCATGGCGGCGATCACCTCGGGCGCCGGCCGCCCCTTGCCCCACTTGGCGTTCACCGTGTTGTAGCAGGTGAACAGGCTCAACCGGGGGTCGGCGCCCGTCCACTTGGTCCCCGAGTGGCACAGGGCCTCGGTGAATACCAGGGCCGATCCCGCGGGACAGCCGTAGGTCTCCCACACGGGGCTGTCCCGGCCGCTGAGCCCCTCGGGACGCGGGAAGGCGGTCTTGTGGCTGCCCGACAGCAGCAGGGTGCCGCCCTCGCCGTGGACGACCTCGTTCAGCTCCCACACGACCCGCGTCAGCCCGGCGTGCACCTTGCCGGGCAGCATCTGGTAGATGTGGGAGTTGCCCTCGAAGTTGAAGTAGCCGCCGCCCCCGTGGGGGCTGAAGTTGTCGTGGCCCTTCTCGCGAAAGCTGGTGTAGGTGTGGTCGTAGCGGAAGCCGTAGCAGTCGGGCGTGGCCAGGGCCTGGTGGGAGAGGATCTCGTTGAGCACGCCCACCACGGCCGGGTGGTCCACCAGCACCTGCGACGGCCCCCCGTGGTTGTCCCGCTCCTCCGGGGGCAGCGACTCACGGTCCTTCAGGAACCGCATCTGGTGCTCCTGGATCGGGCCGAGCTGCTCCTCCGTCAGCAGCGAGGGCAGCAGCAGCCACCCCTTCAGGTCGAAGAAGTAGCGCTGCTCGTCGGTCATGGGCACCACGGGCAGGCCGTCGGCGTTGGTGTCAGGCAGGAATCCCTTCATCAGGCTTCTCCATGGATGGTTCTCACGTCTCGCTGGAGATCCTCGAGGTCGTATTGGACCGGATCATCTCCCACAAGGACACCCCGGCCTCGCGAGCCGCTCGTGCAAGGGTGAGCTTCCCATCCCCATACAGCCGGACGTAATGCTCCAGCTTCCATTGCTGGATCGCTTTCGACAACAGCCGGCGCACCGTGGTTGAGCGATCGGCCTGCTCGACATTCTCGATAAGCTCCAATTCTCGGACCAAATCCAAAGGGAGCCTGGTCCCCACCATCCGATCCTTCTTCATCTGTCGGTCTCCCGGGCAAGTCTCAAGATTTCCGCAACGACGGCGGGGGAGAGCCACAGGATCTGACCGAGACCTCGCCCGCTCGCCAGCGCGATCGCCTCGGCTTCGCCCTGTGTCCAGCCGGGAGCGTCCCGCCAGACGGTTGCCCCTCAGGGGAAGTCTTCGCGCCCGGCCTGGGTGGGCGGAAGGGGGGCGAAGCCAAACCAGACGTTGGCCAACTGCTCGTCGCGGCGCCGGCGACAACTCCGGGTCGGCCTCGTCGGCGGAGCCGGGGGTGGTGGGCGAGGTGGGGGAGAACCGCAGGCCCTCGGGTGAGTTGGACGTCCTGCGGCCTTACTCCGCCGCCTCCCGCGCCCGCCCGAACAGCGCCTCCCGCAGGCCGTCGAGGACGCCTTCGAGGCGGGCCATGCGCTGCTCCAGGGAGTCGAGACGGCTCTCCATGCCGTCAAGGCGGGTCTCCAGGCGATCCAGCCGGGCATCCAGGCGGTGGATCTCCTTCCGGATCTCCTCCCGCAGGCTGCGCATGCTGGCCATGTGCAGCGCCGCCAGGGCGACGCCGACGCTCAGGATGCCGATCAACTCAGCGCTCATTGTCACTCGTCCTTGCCGTAGACGCCGGCGTCGGGATCCTGGTGGCCCGGTGCTGAGACTCGGTGGTCCTCTGCTTGCATGGCAGGAATATACCGAGCCGAGGGGAACCGAGACAGCGGAGGAATCCCGAGAGTTCCTGGCCACTCATCCGGCATGCGACTCTCCCTTCAGCTCTCTCCGAAGTAGACCTGCCGCGCCGTCTCCCCCAGCACCAGGGCCTGGTCCGCGGCGGGCAGGTGTTGCGTGTGCAGCCGCGCCAGGCGCAGCAGCTGCGCGTAGTTGAGGTGCGACAGCATCCCCGGCTGGTCGGTGCCCCACATGATCCGCTCCGCGCCGAGGCGCTCCAGGCCCTCCCGGAGCCACCGCGCCGCCGTGGGATAGGGGAACTCCTCAAGCCCGGCCAGGATAGCCGGAAAAGAGGCGAAGTCGAACCAGACGTTGGGCAGCTCGCCGAGGGCCAGCTGCTGGTCTCGGCGCCGGCGCAGCTCCGGGTCGGCCTCGTCGGCGAGCCGGGGGTGGGCCAGGTGGGTGATTACGACGCGCAGTCCCTCGTGCCCCTCGGCGATGGCCCTCACCGCCGACGTCTGGTAGGCCTCCTGCGCCGGCGGACCGAGGTCCAGGGTGAGGACCATGCCGCGCGCCTCCAGGGCCGGCCACAGCCAGCCCACCTCCTCGTCGTCGAGACGCGCCCCGGGGTGCACCCCCGTCAGCCCCGTCTCCTCGGAAAACTCGATCTTGCCAGCGGCGAAGGCCCCGCCTTCAACCTGCGCCTCGAAGTAAGGCCGGAACCCCGGCCGCCAGGGGTCGCACCACAGGGCGCCGACGAGCCGGTCCGGATTGGCGGCCACCGCCTCGGCCACGTAGCCGTCGCACTCCCCGTAGTAGGTCCCCTGGAGCAACACGGCCCGCTCCACCCCCGCCCAGTCCAGGTTCGCCAGCAGCATCTCCGTGGTGAACTCGGTGCGCGGATTGAGGGGCGGCATGAGCTGCATCAGGCGCTCGCCCACCCGCATGCGGCCGTAGCCGCCGCCGCGCGTCGGGCCCTCCCGCACCTGGCCCCGCGGCTCCGGGAAGACGTGGCTGTGGGCGTCGACGATCATCAGCCGCGGGAGGGCTCGCCTCGCTCCCGACGCGCCTGCTCCGACAGGCCCGGCAGGTGGTCCTGGTTGGCCAGGGGCTGCTCCAGGTGGCGCATGCGCTCCGGGGTGGCGGTGTCGACCATGGCCGGTCCGTACACCGAGTCGGTGAGGAAGCGCGAGAAGTTGGCCACCTCCCGGCGCATGATGGGCAGCTCCTCCTCGGTGTGGCGCCGGGTGCAGTTCAGGGTGAACATGCGCCGCCGGTCGCCGCCGCCCCAGGCCGAGTGCTTGGTCCCCTGGTGGAAGACGACGACGTCGCCGGGCGACGTCTCCACCGCCACCGCCGGCACCTGGTCGCCGGCGACGCCCCAGGTCTCCTCGGACTCGCGCACGGCGGCCTGCAGCGCCTCGGCGTAGCCCTCGCCGTAGCGGTGGCTGCCCGGGATCACGCGGATGGCGCCGCTGTCGCGCGTCAGCCGGTCGAGGTAGAAGGCGATCTTGTAGTAGACGATGGGCCGCGGCCAGCCGCCGTCGGAGTGCCAGCCCGTGTCGCCCACGTAGTAGTTGCCGTCGCTGCCGAGGTAGACGTAGTCGTCGCCGAGCAGGCTGCCCAGGATGCCGTCGATGCGCGGGTCGTCGAGCAGGCTGGAGAGGTACTCGCTCTGCCCGGCGAAGGGCACGATGCAGGAGCGCGCCGTGCCGTCGTGAGGCCGGCCGTCGTGGCCGCCCCCGTGGCCCTCCCAGATCTCCTCGAAGGCGTCGATGACGGCCTCGATGCGGTCCTCGATGAGGCCGGGGAAGTGGAGGAACCCGAAGGTCTCCATGAAGTTGAGCTGCTGCGGTGTCAGTCGCATGGGGTTCTCCTTCAGCGTTCGTACGCCTCGTCGCGGCCGCGGGCCTGCCGGCCCGTGCACAGGGCCTGCATCTGGGCCGGCATGCGCGCGAACGTCTCCGGCCAGACGGGTTGGTGGTTGTTCTCGACCCAGTTGTTGAACCACCTCGGGTAGTAGGCCACGTTGAGACCGACGCGCACGCTGGTCCCGGTGTTGGCCCGGGCCATGTGGCAGGCGCCGCCGTGCCACATGAGCAGGCTGCCGGCGGTGCCGGTCACGGTGCGCACGAGGGGGCCGTCCACGTCGAGGTCGGGGGGCGGCGTCCGCAGGCCGGAGCGGTGGCTCATGGGCACCACCCCGGTGGCGCCGTTGTCGATGGTGAAGTCGGTGAGCATCCAGATGGAGTTGATCATCCACGGCACCCCGGGCAGCTCGTGGAAGTGCCCGGACGAGTCGACGTGCAGGGGCTGGTGGGGAGCGCCCGGCCAGGTCGGCTTGGAGCACGCCTCCACCACGCGGCAGCGCGGCCCCAGGAAGTGGCGGGCCACGGCCACCGCCGCCGGATGGAAGGCCAGCTGCCAGGTGCGGTCGTCGAGGTTGAGCATGCCGAAGAGGGTCTGGTAGTGCTCGTCGCCGACGACGTATTCCTGGCAGCGCTCCTCGGCGTGCAGCTCCAGGCAGCGCTCCGCCAGGCCGCGGGCCAGCTCGCCGGGCACCAGGCCGGGGAGCAGGCAGTAGCCGTAGGTGTCGAGGTGCTCGATCGCCTCGGAGGTGTCGGGCGCGGTCATGGCGCGAGGGTAGTCAACGGCGCGAGTCTTCGGCAAGGGACCGCGCCGGGCAGGACGCGAACCAACGCGGGCGGCGGGATCAGCGTGTGCATCACTCTGCAGGGCTTTTGCCGATCGGGGTGAGGCGGGGTATCGTGAGGCCGGCGGACACGCGAAGCGAAGAATAGCCATGAGCCTCACGAGCCGACAGCGGCAGCACTACCAAGAGCACGGATACGTCGTGGTCAGAGGCGGCCTGACCGCCGCCGACCTGGCCCCGGTGATCGCGGACTACGAGCGCTTCATCGACGGCGAGGCGCGGCGCCTGCACGCGGCCGGCGTCCTGCCGCGGCTGTGGGAGGAGGAGCCCTTCCACCGCCGCCTCGCCCGGATCTGCGAGCACGAGACCAGCATCTACGACCGCATCGACCTGATGTACTGCCGGCTGCGGGGCGTCTTCGAGTTCCTGCGCAACGAGCGGTTGCTCGACCTGGTGGAAGGGATCGTCGGGCCCGAGATCACATGCAGCCCCATCCAGCACGCCCGGGCCAAGCTCCCCGGGTCGCTGCGCCCGGCCGCGGACGGCGAGGAGGCCCGCCGGAAGCGGGATGCCATGGTGGGCGAGAACGTGGCTCCCTGGCACCAGGACGCCCAGGTGCACCTGGAGGCCGCCGACCCGCACGCCATCGTCACCGTGTGGGTCCCGCTGGTGGACGCCACCCCGGCCAACGGCTGCCTGCAGGTTATCCCCGGCGTGCACCATCGGCGCCGCGTCTACTGGAGCGACGGCTTCGGCGTCAGCGACGAGCACCTGCCCGAGGGCGGGGCCGTCACCCTGCCCATGGCCGCCGGCGACGTGCTGCTCATGGACAAGCTGATCCCGCACCGCTCCACGCCGAACCGCACCGGCGGCATCCGCTGGAGCCTCGACCTGCGCTACCAGCGCGCCGGCACCCCCACCGGCCGCGACGACTACCCGGCCTTCATCGCCCGCAGCCGCGCCTGTCCGGCGTCGGAGCTGACCGACTTCGAGCAGTGGCGCCGCGAGTGGGCGGCGGCCCTGGAGCGGATCCCCCTGGACCATCGGCCGCGGCGCCGGGACCGCCCCACCGAGCCGCGGGTCATCGAGATCCAGCCGTGAGCGCGGCCCTCCTGCTGCTGATCTCCGGCTCCTTCGAGTACGACTCGGAGGAGTCCCTCGTCATCCTGCGGGACTACCTGCTGGCCAACTCGCGCTGGTCCTGCGAGCTGCTGGTCTACCGGAGCGAGGACGACGAGGTCTCCCTCGAGCCGCTGGAGAGCGCCGACGCCGTGGTGCTCTTCACGCGCCGGCTGCGCACGGCCGGCGCCGAGCTGGAACACTTCCGGCGCTACTGCCGGGACGGCCGGCCCGTGGTCGGCCTGCGCACGGCCAGCCACGCCTTCCAGCACTGGCTCGAGTTCGACGCGCAGGTCCTCGGCGGCAACTACGAGGGGCACTTCGGCGCGGGGGCCGTGACACGGGTGACCGTGGCCGACGGCGCCGAGGGCCACCCGGTCCTGGAGGAGGTGGAGCCCTTCGAGGCGTACGGATCCCTCTACCGGAACACGCCCCTCGCGGCGGACACCACCCCCCTGCTCATCGGCCGGGAGGGAGAGCACTGCGAGCCGGTGGCCTGGACCTGCGAGCGCGCCGGACGGGCGTTCTACACCTCCCTCGGCCACCAGCGCGACTTCTGGGAGCTGGACTTCCTGCGCCTGGTGCGCAACGGCATCGCCTGGGCCCTCGATCAGGCGAGCACGCCCCGGTAGATCCGCTCCGCGTCCGCCGCCGTCACCTCCACCGGGTTCGGGTCGAGGAGGCGGCGCACCTGCAGGGCCACCTCGACCATGCGCGGCAGGTCGTCCTCGCCGAGGCCGGCGTCGGCCAGGGTGGCGAAGGGGGTGTGGCGGCGGCGCACGCCATCGATCCAGCCGGCGGCAAGGCGCGCGCCCTCCTCGCGGCTCTTGCCCGCCAGGTCCAGCCCGGCGGCGCCGGCGGCGTAGTAGTACTTGTCGGCCGCCGCCGGGGCGTTGTGCTCCATCACCCCCGGCAGGACCAGGGCCACCGCCGTGCCGTGGGGCACGGGACGGCCCTTCTCGTGGGAGAGCTTCTCGATGCCGTAGCCGAGGGCGTGGGCGGCGCCGGTGTTGATCGGGCTCAGCAGCAGGCCGGCCAGCAGGCTGCAGCGGCACATCTGGAGGCGCGCCTCGGGGTCGGCGGCGCCGTTGGCGATGGCCCGAAGCAGGTGGGGCATCCCCGCCGCCAGGGAGGCGCGGGCCACGGCGTCGCCCAGGGGGCCGCTCTTCTTCGAGGCCGTGCACTCCAGGGCGTGACCGAGGGCGTCGAGACCGGTGGTAGCCGTCAGGGCCGGGGGCATGTCCGCCGACAGGCGCGGGTCGACGATGGCGCCGGCGGGGTGGAGGTGCTCGGAGTAGACGGCCTGCTTGCCACCCTCGGCGACGACCACGGAGACGCAGCTCGCCTCGGCGCCGGTGCCGGCGGTGGTGGGCAGGCAGATCAGCGGCTGCAACGGCCCCCGCTCGAAGAGGTCGAAGCCGAAGTAGGCGGCGGTAGACCCGCCGTTGGCGGCCACGCACAGACCGACCTTGGCGGTGTCCATGGTGCTGCCGCCGCCGATGGCGACCACCGCCTCGGCGCCGCTGCGGTCAGCTGCTTCGGCCAGGGCGTCGACGGAGGCCACCGTCGGGTTGGGCACGATCCCGGTAAAGGTGGCGGCCACGCGCAGGCCGGCCTCCTCCAGCCCCTTCACCACCGACGCCGCCACCGCCTCCAGGGCGGCGTCGCGGACGACCATCACCGACCCGGCGCCGAGGCGCCGGCACTCCTCCGGCAACCGCGCCGCCGCCCCCTCCCCGAGCAGCAGCCGCCGCCGCTCGAAGCGGAACATCTCCCTCATCTCCCCCCTCCGCCCGGGGGCGGCGAAGTACTCCTCGGGCTCCAGCAACTGCTCGTTCACCAGCGGTTCCGTGCTCACCTTCCTCCTCCTTTCCCTGCCGATCCCCGGCGCCTATACTCGCCGTGCTCACCCCCTCGCAGGAGCTGACCCCATGACCGTCACCACCACCGACTTGGCCGCCGCCTATCAGCGCGACGGCTTCGTCACCCGCCTCGACATCTTCACCGAGCCCGAGATCGCCGCCTTCCGGGACCAGTTCGACGAGCTCGAGGCCCGCGAAGGCCGGGAGAAGTGCCAGATCGGCCTCCAGGGCCGCCACTTCGACGACGAGTTCATCTGGCAGATGGCCTCAGACCCCCGCATCGTCGAATCGATGGCCGCCTGCATGGGCGGCGACATCATGCTGCTGTCCACCCACTTCTTCTGCAAGTACCCCGACCCCGACTCGACGAAGTTCGTCGCCTGGCACCAGGACATCACCTACTGGGGGCTGGAGCCGCCCGAGGCCCACACCGCCTGGATCGCCGTGGACGACGCCGACGTGGAGAACGGCTGCATGCAGGTCATCCCCGGCTCCCACCGCGACGGCATCGCCGAGCACGGCACCGCGGAGCGCGGCGGCAACCTGCTGAGCATCAACCAGGAGATCCCCGACGAGCTGGTCGACTCCAGCCAGGCCGTGCCGCTGGAGCTGAGGGCCGGGCAGATCTCCATCCACAACGGCCAGCTCTTCCACGCCAGCCAGCCGAACAACTCGCAGCGGCGGCGCTGCGGCCTCACGGTGCGCTACATCCCGCCCGAGGCGCGCCAGGTGCGCCCCAACTCGGTGGGCCTCTCGTGGCGGCCGGTCCTGCTGCGGGGCGAGGACGCCTTCCACCACTACCCCGACACGCCGGCACCCTTCTGATGGCACGCTACGACCGCATGACCGTCCTCGGCGCCATGGGCGACATCGGCGTCGTGCCCGTGTTCTACAACAAGGACCCGCAGACCGCCATCGACATCATCAAGGCCTGCGCCGACGGCGGCGCCCGCTGCGTCGAGTTCACCAACCGCGGCGACCTGGCGTGGAAGGTCTTCGTCGAGGCCATGGAGCGCATCGTGGCCGAGGACCTGGACATCATCCTGGGAGTGGGATCCATCGTCGACGCGCCCACGGCGGGCCTCTACATCTCCAGCGGCGCCGACTTCGTCGTCGGCCCCCTCCTCAACCCCGAGGTCGCCCGCCTCTGCAACCGCCGCAAGATCGCCTACTCCCCCGGCTGCGGCACCGTCTCCGAGATCGCCCAGGCCGAGGAGTTGGGGGTGGAGATCGTCAAGGTCTTCCCCGCCGGCGAGGTGGGGGGCCCTGCCTTCGTCAAGTCCGTCCTCGGCCCCTGCCCGTGGACGCGCATCATGCCCACCGGCGGCGTCGACGCCACCCGCGAGAGCCTGGAGGCCTGGTTCGCCGCCGGCGTCGCCTGCGTCGGCATCGGCTCCAACCTGGTGACGCGGGAGATCGTGGCCAGCGGCGACTACGCCGGCCTCACGGCCAGGGTGAGGCAGGTCGTCGCCTGGATCGAGGAGATCCGCGCCGGCCTCGGCCAGCAGCCCTCCCCGCGATCGTTGAACGCGAAGGGGACGGATACGCAACAGGGGACGATCACATTACAGGCTTCGGAGGACATTGCCGCGGTCATAGAGTACTGTCGGCGGAGAGGAGGTCGGCCGCTCAATGAGGTCGTGCGCGAAGCCTTCAAGAAGGTTGCCGATGGCCGGGGACTTAAGTCCCCTGGAACGATTGAGGATTCGTGTACCCGCCGCATTGGACTAACAGGTCCAGGTGCATTCGACCGCTTCGTGGGTATGGTTGGGGATAGACTCGGTAGTGACTAACCCTCTCCCACCCTGCAGGAGATGGCATGACCAGACAGCTGACCGCGATCGTTGAACGCGAAGGGGATGGATACGTCGCCCTGTGCCCCGAACGGGACATCGCCAGCCAGGGCGACACCGTGGCCGAAGCGCGGGACAACTGCGCCGCGAGGTCTACGTGACCCAGGTCGAGATCGCCGTTGGCTGAGTTGCGTGCTCTGTCGGGACGTGGGGGCCGAGCGGTGAGGAGGTCGCCCGGCCCCGGACGACGCCAGGACGTCGTACAACGACGGCCGAAGCTGATCGACCGTGAACTCGCCGTCTGCGTCCGGGACCCGCTCCTTGGCGTCCCGGATCGCGACCAACCAGATCGTGGCTCCCACCTTGCAGGAACGGCGGGTGTTCATCTGTGGGCCTTTGCGTCTCCCCAGACAGCTCGAGTGACGGCGGTCACGTCATCCTCGGTCCTCTCGGAGAAGGTCGCCGTCATCGTGACCTGCTCGGGGCAGAAGTCGGCGCAGCCCGGCGTGAGGAGTGCGGTGGCGTCGGCTTGCCATGTGTCCACGAGGGGAGAAGCCAGGATCCCAGTGGGCAGGCAGCAGGCGACGAACAGGGGCAGGAGCTTCTTCATGGGAGCCTCCCTATTTGGAAGAGAAAACGATTGGCCGGGCTCTCCGTCTACGCATCGGCGCTCTCGACAGCCGTCCAAGCGAGAGTCATCCACACCGCGTCCGGCGCCGAGGGCGCCTACTGCGCTGGCGGTCCCGGAGAGTAGAACCACCAGCGTCCGGCTCAGGGCTCGGGGAATCATCGGGCTCTCACCGGGAGCGCCCACGCCGTGACAGCGATCACCATCGCCAATAGCATCAACAACTCCTCCCTTGGCCCCATTCAACCCTTGTCTTGTGAAGAAGATCGCAACGGACACAGCGTGGCCGGTATCACCTGATCGGGTGATTCCTGGTCACCCGATCGGGTGATTTTTCGTCACCTGATCGGGTGATTGCGATCTGCCTCCCGATGACCGCGCACCAAGGGGATCTTCCCTCACCGAGTGGGAGACGGGCATCCACCAGCTTCGCCGCCAGCCGGAAACCTGGTGCGGCTTGGCCTGCAGTCGCCCGTGGTGCTGGCCGTGCTCTCGTGGGGATGGCGGGACCGGGAGCCAGGAGCCCCCGGGCGCCGAAGGGGAATTACAGCGAGGTGAGCCCTGTCCTGATGGCGTACTTGGTCAACTCGGCGATGCTGTGCCTGTCGAGCTTGTGCATGATGTGCTGGCGGTGGGTGTGTATGGTATTCTCGCTCAGGTTCAGGGCCTCGCCGATCTCCCGAGTCGTCCTGCCCTCGCTGATGAGCCGCACCACCTCGCGCTCTCGCTCCGACAGTTCCGCCTCCCCGGCCAGGCTCTGCACGTGGTCGTACACGGCTCCGGCCAGTTCCGGGCTCAGGTAGGTGCGGCCGGCCAGGGCCGACCGGATCGCCTTCAGCAACTCGACGGCGGCCTCCTCTTTCAGCACGTACGCCGAGGCGCCCGCCTCCAGCATGCCGGCCACGTATTGCTGGTCGGCGTGGACCGACAGGGCCACCACCTTCACCCCCGGGGCGTGGGCCAGCACCTGCCTCGTCGCTTCGACTCCGCTCAGATCCGGGAGGGCGACGTCCATGACCACAACCTCCGGCTTGCATGCGGCCATCACCTCGATCGCCTGCCGGGCGGTCTCCGCCTCGCCGACTACCTCGAACTCGCTGTCCTTGGCGAAGAGCGCGCGCAGCCCGTCGCGCACCAGCTCGTGATCATCCACCAGCGCCACGCGCGTCGTCATCGAGAGCCTCTCTACCGCCCCGCCCCGGGAACCCTCAGCTGGCAGCGGGTCCCCCGGCCCGGTGTCGATTCGATGTGGAAGGAGCCGCCCGCCTGGGTCATGCACTCCCGGATGCTGAACAGGCCGAAACCGAACCGGTGCCGGATGCCCTCGGGATGGGGGTCGAAGCCCCGGCCGCTGTCCTCCACGACCACGCTCAGCTCGGTCCCCTCGCGGAGCAAGGCGACACCCGCCGCGTCCGTGCCGGCGTGCCGGGTGACGTTCAGCAGCAACTCGCGAATGCAGCGGTAGAGCGAGGCGCGCAGATCCTTGTCCGGGACCTCGCAGTCCCCCTCGCTCTCGATACGCACCCGCAGACCCAGCTCCTCTTCGAGTTTCCCGGCCAGCGATTGCAGTCCGGGGACCAGCCCGAGGTCATGAAGCACGGGGGGGCTGAGGTCGGATATCAGGGAGCGCACGTCATCGTTCATCTGGTCGAGCAGCCCGTGCAGGTCATCGAGAAGGACCTGACGCTCGCCGTCCCCGGCGGCCTGGCGCAGCGCCTCGACCTTGATCTGCGACACGGCCAGGATCTGCCCGATGCGGTCGTGCAGATCAAGGGCGATGCGGCGCCGCTCGCGGTCTTCGATCACCACGAGCTCGGTGGCCAGCGAGCGCAACTGGTCATGGTACTCGCGCCGCTCCCGCTCCAGCTGCTTGCGCTCGCTGATGTCGCGGACGATGCCCTGGTAGCCGCTGACGCTGCCGTCGGGAGCGCGCCGCACGACGGTGGTCATCAGGCAGTCGAGCCGCCGCCCATCGCGGGTGACGCAGACGACTTCGAAGTCGCGGACGTAGCCCTCGCGCTCGATCTGTTCCTGGAAGCGCGCACGGTCCTCGGCATTGGCGTAGATGCGGCGGACATTCATGCCGATGAAGTCGGCATGGGGCCAGGCGAACAGCTCGCTGGCCGCGTGGTTGGCGTCGAGAATGACCCCGTCCCGCTCGATGATCACTATGGCGTCGTGCGACTCTTCGAACAGCTCCCGGTACTGCTCCTCGCTCAGCCGCGGGGACGTCACCCCGGCGGTCCCCCGGTTGCTCATCGCTGGACTCCTGAAGATCTCCGGTTCACACAAGTTCAAGGTACGTGAAGATCCCGTGCGGATTCCAGAGCCAAGCTCTTGCTGCCCGGCCTAACATCAATAAATCTTGATATATAGCTTCATCTGATCTACATTCAGCCTCCCGCCTCAGGGACCCCCAGCCCACCCCCCCGAATCCCCGTGCCCGAGCTGCTCCAGATCCACAAGGCCCTCGCCGACGAGACGCGCCTGCGCCTGATGCGCCTGCTGGCGCGGGGGCCGCTGAACGTCAACGAGATCCTGGGCATCCTGCGCATGGGCCAGAGCCGGGTCTCGCGCCACCTGCGCATCCTGGCCGAGGCGGGGCTGGTCACCAGCCGCCGCGAGGGCACCTGGATCTACTACGAGCGCGTCTCCGAGAGCGGATCCCCGCTGGTGAGCGACACCCTGGCGCTGCTGGACGGCCACGAGCGCGGCCTGCCCCACTACGAGGCCGACGTGCAGCGACTGGAGACCGCCGTGGAGCGCCGCCGCGAGCAGACGCGCAGCTTCTTCGACAGCCTCTCCCCCGGCGACGAGCTGCGCCACCGCTCCCTCGACGGCACCTACTACCGGCGGGTGGCGCTGTCGGTCCTGCCCGCGGAGGCCGGGACCATCCTCGACCTCGGCACCGGCTCGGGCCTGATGCTCCCCGGCCTGCTGGAGCGCGCCGGGCGGGTCATCGCCGTCGACTCCAGCACCACCATGCTCGACCTGGCGCGCAAGTCGGCGGGCGACGAGGCCCACCGGTGCGACTTCCGCCTCGGCGACCTGGAGCACCTGCCGGTGGCCGACGGCGAGGCCGACGCGGTGCTGGCGTGCATGGTGCTGCACCACGTTTCGGCGCCCCCCCAGGCGCTCGAGGAGGCGCACCGGGCCCTGGCCGCCGGCGGCGAGCTGGCGCTGATCGACCTGGCCCCGCACACGGACGAGAGTCTGCGCGACCAGCTCGCCGACCTGTGGCTGGGGTTCCAGCCGGACCAACTGCGCCGCTGGCTCGAGGCGGCCGGCTTCGAGGTGATCGAGGCCGGCACCACCGCACCGGATTCGGAAGCCCTTCAACTCATCACATTCAGAGGACGGAAACCATGAGCAAGACCGCGACCCCCGCACGCAGGACCCGCAAGGCGAAAGGCCGGAACGGGAGCGCCGGGGACTTCAAGGTGGCCGACATCGGCCTGGCCGGATGGGGCCGCAAGGAGATCCGCCTGGCCGAGCGCGAGATGCCGGGCCTGATGGCCCTGCGCGAGGAGTACGGCGAGGAGAAGCCGCTGAAGGGGGCGCGCATCGCCGGATCGCTGCACATGACGATCCAGACGGCGGTCCTCATCGAGACGCTGCAGGCCCTCGGCGCCAAGGTGCGCTGGTGCTCGTGCAACATCTTCTCCACCCAGGACCACGCGGCGGCGGCGATCGCCGCCACGGGCACCCCGGTCTTCGCCTGGAAGGGGGAGACGGAGAAGGAGTACTGGTGGTGCACGGACCAGACCCTGAACTGGCCCGGCGGCCTCGGGCCCAACATGATCCTCGACGACGGCGGCGACCTGACCAACTGGGTCCACGACGAGCGCCCCGAGCTGCTGCCCGAGATCCGCGGCACCTCGGAGGAGACGACCACCGGCGTCCACACCCTCTACCGGCGCCTGGAGCAGGGCGAGCTGAAGATCCCGGCGATCAACGTCAACGACTCGGTGACGAAGTCGAAGTTCGACAACCTCTACGGCTGCCGGGAGTCGCTCCTCGACGGCATCAAGCGCGCCACCGACATCATGACCGCGGGCAAGACCGTGGTCGTCGCCGGGTACGGCGACGTGGGCAAGGGCTCGGTGGGCTCCATGAAGGGCTTCGGCGCCCGCGTCATCGTCACCGAGGTCGATCCGATCTGCGCCCTGCAGGCGGCGATGGAAGGCCTGGAGGTGATGCCGATGAAGCAGGCGGCGAGAGAGGGGGACATCTTCGTCACCACTACCGGCTGCCGCGACGTCATCACCATCGAGCACATGAAGGCGATGAAGGACGGCGCCATCGTCTGCAACATCGGCCACTTCGACGTGGAGATCCAGGTGGAGGCGCTGCAGAAGTTCCCCGGCATCCGGCACACGGAGATCAAGCCCCAGGTCGACGAGTACACCTTCCCCGACGGCCACTCGATCCTGCTGCTGGCCGAGGGCCGGCTGGTCAACCTCGGCTGCGCCACCGGCCACCCTTCATTCGTGATGTCCATGTCGTTCTGCAACCAGGTGCTGGCCCAGATCGAGCTGTACAACCGCGAGCACGAGGTCGGCGTCTACCGCCTGCCCAAGAAGCTGGACGAGCAGGTGGCGCGGCTGCACCTGAAGAAGCTGGGGATCCGGCTCGACCGCCTGAACCGCGGCCAGGCGGGCTACCTGGGGATCAAGGCGGGAGGGCCGTACAAGCCGGAGCACTACAAGTACTAGACCAAGGCCGGCAATGGCCACGTGCGGCCGGTCCTGGCGAAAGCGGCCTGGAGCTATCGCTTCTCACTTCGCGGCGCTGCATTCGCCGCATCGTCCATAGAGCGTGATCTCGTGCTCTTCGACCTCCCAACCCGGCGGCGCCAGCTCCGCCATCTCTCCCGGGCATTCGTGGATATCGAAGGCTTCCTCGCACTCACGACAGAGAAAGTGGTGATGATGACCGCGGTCGGTCGGCTCGTAGCGCACATCATTGACGCCCAGGTCCACCGCCCGCACTTCATCGGCGTCTTGCAGGCGCCTGAGCTGCCGATAGACCGTTGCAATGCCCAGCGTTGGCACTATGCGGGACGCGAGGGCGAGGATTTCCAAGGGGCGAAGTGGGCCGGGGGCGTCGCGAACAACCCTCACGATGGCGCTGCCTTGGCTGGTGCGTCTGTTGCTCATGAGGATTTCTCCTGACAGCGGCGGCCTGGGGTGGGTGACTGCATGTCTGTCTGACCGCAGCAACAGCCTTCGCAGAACACGATCTGCCCAAGAACGTGGCTTCGTGCCGTAACCAGGGCTCCGTGCCTGCTGAGCGTCTCGTCGATGCGTTGAGTCTGAGCATTCATGGGCGTCCTTCTTTGGCCGCTGGATGACGCGATCTACGCCGGTACGTCCTCAGCTTCACATAGGCGGGGCGGATGATGAAACCCGTTATCGCCAACGCCAGGAGGGCGCTGCTCAGCACGTCCACGTAGATCCACTCACCCTCGGGGCCGAAGAGGGCCTGGCCGGTGTGCAGGTCCAGGACCAGCTTGCTGAAGCTGACGACCTCGGGAAGGGGAGCTGCCACCATGGTTGCATTCACGGCGGTCAGCTCCGTCCAGGTCGCGCCCAGGTCCGCGGTGACGAAGAGGCCGTTGCTGCCCTGGATGTGGACGATGCGACCATCTTCGGCAAAGGTTGCTGCCCCCCTGAAGTTGGAGATGCGCTTCCACTGCTCCGCCTCGAAGAGCCAGGTGCTTTCCCGCGTGCCCACCAGGATGCGCTCTCCCTGTTGATCGATGTTGAAAATGTCCAGGCCCTTCAGTTCCGGAACACTGCGGTAGTCGCTCCCACTCAGGTGAAGCAGCCCTTTGCGCGTGCCGATGTACACCTCTTCGCCGCCGGTGAGCAGAGCACACTTGATCTGTCCCAGGTGGCTCCCGGGGGTAGAGTATCCGGGGAACCAGCGGCTGGGCACTCCGACGCTGCCCAGGCCCCAGCCACTGAGATGCTCCAGCAGTATGGCGGTCACGCACACGAGTATCGTGAAGACGATCGCGAAGATGGAGGTCCAGGCATGCCAGCGGCGCACCCCTTTCTTGTAACGTCCCTTCACCTGTCGGCGATCGCGGGTCCTCAAAGGATGCACTCACAGGCTATAGCTGAGTGACAGCAGGTAATTCCTGGGCGTTCCCGGCATGATCCGGTCACGGCGCCAGGCGTTCTGGAAGTACCCCGCATCGGTGAGATTCTTGACGCTCAGGTCCACTCTCAGGCTCTGCAGCCGGTAGGTGAGGGCGGCATCGGCCCGCACGTAGTCGTCGAGGATGAAGTCGTTGTCCAGGTTGCCCTGGCGCTCTCCCACATAGGACACGCCCAGTCCCGCGGCCAGGCCACTGGTATGGCGGTAGTTGCTCCACAGACTGGCGCTCTGTTCCGGTGCATTGTCGAGAAGGTTGTCCTCCCACTCGGGGCGGTCAGCATCCTTTTCGATGCGCGCGTCCACATAGGCGTAGCTGGCGATCACACGCAGTTGGGGGATCGGTTGCGCCGTCAGGTCGAGATCGACGCCCCGGCTGCGCTGGCGCCCGATCTGAACCCGGTAAATGCGGTAGCGGGGATTGGTTTCGACTACATCGTTGCGCGCCAGGTCGTATAGCGCCAGGGTCGCGCTCAAGCGGTTGTCGGCACCGGTCCAGCGCCCTCCCACCTCCAATTGCACCGCCGATTCGGGGTCGACGGGTTCGACCAGATCGGGAGTTATCGGTGTGGCGTCGTCCTCCGGTTCATCGAGGATCTTCTCGCCCGATCTTGGTGTGAAAGAGCGGCTGTAGCTGGAGTAAAGGGAGAGACCACTCCCGGGCTTGAAGACGACGCCCAGGCGCGGGCTCAGACTGCCGTCACTGCGGTCGCTGGTTCGGTAGCTGCCGCGCTGATTCGTGCGCTCGTCGAAATCGACCCCGTCATAGCGCAAGCCCCCCAGTAGAACCCACTGGTCGCCGAACTCGACCAGGTCTTGCAGATACATGCCCCAACTGGTCTCTTCGCGCTCGCGGTTGCGGAAGAGGGCAAAGTCCTGGGGAATGGTCAGCCCGTAGTACGGCTCCGGGTCGTAGATGTCGATCTTCAGCGCGTCGGCATCCGCCGCTTCCGGCGTGCCCTCGCGATGGACCCGGTCGCCGAGCACTTCGCGCTCTTTATAGAAGGAGAGTGCCGCGCCCAACAACAGTGTATGCTCCAGGGCGCCCCCCTCCTGCTTGTAGCTCAGGTCGTGACGCATCGTGGTCTCGCGATAGAAGATCTCGTTGTCGTAAATGGCGCGATTGAGCAGGTCCGTGTCGGTGTCCGGGTGTCCTGCCCCGCCGGGCAAGCCGACGACACCGCCCCGCGTTGCTTCAACCGACACCTGCTCGCGGTCCCAGGTGGTCTTGTAGTGGTTGAGGGTCGACGTCTGCGTCAGGCTGCGAGTCCAGTGCCGGGTAGCGCGCAGGGTGACCGCGCGGCTGCCCATGGTCTCCTTGTTGTAGAGCGGGTCTCCGTAGAAGCGATCGATCGGTACCGCCGCAGGCTGATCGAGGATGGCGACGATGCCCGCATCGGCCGTTCTTTCGTCTCGCAACAACTCCAGGTTCAGTTCCAGCGTGGTCGATTCAGACCAGCCCCAGTAGGCGGTGGGGCTGAAATACCAGCGATCCTGCTCGACGAAATCGCGAAAACTCTCCGTCGCCAACTGAGAGCCGTACAGCCTGTAGAGCACCCTGCCTTCGCTGTCGAGCGGACCGGACGCCGAGAGTCGGGGACTCATATGGCCATAGTTGCCCGCGCTCAGGTGCAACCGGCGCGTGGGGGTCGTGGACGGCTGGGGGGTGATGGTGTTGATGATTCCCCCCGGCTCAATCGCGCCATAGAGGATGGAGGCCGGCCCCTTGAGCACTTCCACCCGTTCGAGATTGCCCGGCTCAACGGCAAACCGATTGTAGAACCGCACTCCATTGCGGTAGTAGTTGCGCCTGGGATCCAACCGGAAACCGCGAATGATGAAATCCTCGGAGACCGCCGAATTCGTACCGCGACTGTAAACGCCGCTCACATTCTTCAGGCCATCCCACAGGGTGGTGGCCTGCTGATCTTCGAGTACCTGTCTCTTGACCGTCAGGACGGACTGCGGTGTGTCTTCCAGCGGAATGGGAACCCCCAGGGCCGTGCCGCTGTGGGTCGAGGAGTAGCCCGTGTCAGGCTCGGCGGTGACGACCGTCTCGGGCATGGCATACACTCTTGCCTCTTGCTGGCCCCAAGCGGGACTGCTCAGGGGGCCGAGGATCACGGCCACGGAAAACGGCAACCACTTCGTCCAATACTCTCGCATTTCTCCTCCTGTAGTGTGCTTAGAGCTGGGTGGGATTGGGGGCGTCACCATAGACCTTCTTGGGATTGAAGACCTTCTGCGTCTCCGTGAATCTCAGCGGCTGGCCGGCCTGATCGCCAAAGGGCACGGCGCGGTAGAAACAGGAGCGATACCCTACATGGCAGCTGGCCCCGCCCTGGACGTCCACACGCAGCCAGATGCAATCCTGGTCGTCATCGATTCGGATCTCGCGGACGCGCTGCACCAAGCCGCTCGTTGCGCCCTTGTGCCAGAGGCACCTGCGGCTCCGGCTCCAATAGACGGCCTCGCCCATGGTGATCGTTTGCCTGAGCGCCTCGGCGTTCATGTAGGCATGCATGAGTACTTCGCCGGATGTGAAGTCCGTGGTAACTGCGGGGATCAGCCCGTGCTCATCGAACTTGGGGGCCAGTTCGGCTCCTTCCTCGACCTGCTCGACGCTCTCTCTTCCCGAAGAGGGGGGATTGCTCACTTGCTCTCCTGGCTGTGTCAGCTCACGAGCCACCGCCGATGATCCGCCGATCCAGGCTGTCGCGTACAGTTGATCCGGAGTCGAGGTGCTCAAGCACCCACTCCCTCGACCATCCCAAGCTCGGGCTTTGAATGATAATGATAAGTCATTATCATTAAGGCGCAAGTCGAATCGGGCCGAGGACGCGGAGGACGGTCGCCGGCGCCAGCCGGAGGCCTGTGCGGCCCATGACAGGGTGATTCAGACGTGCATCCAGGGACAGCAAGAGCGTCTGCAAGAGGGCCAGCGGCCGGAACCGTGCGGGCCCTGTGCGACACCCTGGTCCGCGAGCGCGGCTACCGGGGGACCTGCAAGGCGGTGGCTCGCCATGTGCGGCGGCGCCGTCCGCTGCCCAAGGTGCGGCCCCTGCGTCGGGTGGAGGTGAGGCCGGGCCGCCAGGCGCAGGTGGACGGGGTCGAGCCCTGGGTGCAGGTGCGCGAGCCGGGCGGTCGCACGCGGCTGAGCGCCTTCGGCCGGTCCCTCAGCTCGCGCAGGGGGTCGGTGCAGTGGCGGCTGGACCAGGGTCCGCTGTCCTGCCACGAGGCCCACAATCGGGCCCACGAGGCGGTGCAGGGGGTGCCTGCAAGACCGCCGTGGTCCGCCGGGGCGGGCCGTGGGCGATCCTCTGCCTCAATCTGACGCAATCATCTGGAGTGTCGACCCGGACCTTTTCCAGATCGGTCCGCTCACGATCAGGTACTACGGCATCCTCTTCGCGCTCTCGTTCTTCATCGGACACAACATCATCCGTTCCGTCTTCAGGCGAGAGGGGAAGCCGGAATCCGATCTCGGAACGCTCCTGGTTCACATGATGGTCGGCACCATCGCAGGCGCGCGCCTCGGTCATTGCCTCTTCTACGACCCGGGATACTACCTCGGCAATCCGCACAAGCTTCTGATGGTGTGGGAAGGCGGGCTCGCCAGCCACGGTGCCGCGATCGGCATTTTGACCGCGCTGTTCATCTACGCCCGACGCCACCCCGATCAACCGTATCTGTGGCTGCTCGATCGGATGGTCATTGTCGTCGCCCTCGCCGGACTGCTGATCCGACTCGGGAACCTCTTCAACTCGGAGATTCTCGGAATCCCCAGCGATCTCCCTTGGGCCGTCGTCTTCGACCGGATCGACGCTACACCGAGACATCCCGCACAGCTCTACGAGTCGATCGCCTACGGAACGATCTTCGTGGGGTTGTATCGACTCTACATCCAGCTCGAAGCCCGAACGCCACGAGGGCTCTTGTTCGGCCTCTTCCTCGTCTCCGTCTTCGGGTTCAGGTTTCTGATCGAATTCGTCAAGGAACGACAGGCGGCGTACGGCGCGGACCTTGCCCTCAGTGTCGGCCAGGTCCTGAGCATACCGCTGCTCATCCTCGGAATCGCAATCCTGGCAAGGGCGCTGCGCAACGGTTGCTCCGAGCCCGATTCGGTCGAACAGGCGGCCTCAGAGGCGCAGCGCCGGGCACACCGGAGCGCAGGTCCTCGATCCAAGTGAGCTCTTCGTTCACGTCGGGCCCCGGCTCCTGCGCAGGGTCAGGCAGAGGGGGCGGTAGCTCCGCTGCACGATCCGCCGCTCGTCGAGGACCTCCCACGCCGGGGGCCGCTCCGCCAGGGCCGCCCGCAGCGCGGCGCTGTCCTGCGTGAGCACCACCAGGATCCCCCCGGAGCGGCACAGGCGCGCGGCTTCCGCGAGGGTGGCGTCGTAGAGGGCGCGGTTCGAGCCCCGGGGGCCGCGCCGCTCTCCCCAGGGCAGGTCGGCGGTCACCGCGTCGAAGGAGTCGCCGGGCAGCCCCGTGGCGGCGGCATCGCCCTGGAGCAGGTGCACCCGCTCCGCCAGACCGGCGGCGGCCAGGTTCTGGCGGCTGGCGGCCAGGGCCTCGCGGGAGATGTCGAGGCCCACGGCGGCGGCCGCTCCCCGGCGCAGTAGCCTCTCGACGAGCAGGGTCCCGCCCCCGCACATGAGATTCAGGTAGCGCTGCTCCCGCCGGGGGCGGCTCAGCTCCACCATGCAGGCGGCGATGACGGCGTTCAGGCTCACCGGCCAGTCGACGCGCCGCCAGTCCCTCGACGCCAGGGGACGGTTGCCGGCGCGGCAGAGCACCTCCCAGCCGCGGCGGCCCGGCCGAAAGGTGATCAGGCAGTCCCCCGCCTCCGGGTCCCAGGGCATGCCGAGCCGCTCCTCCAGGGCCGCGGCGATGCGCCGCATGGTGGGCGACCGGGCGCCGGCGGCGTCGAAGCGGAATCCGCCGGGGGAGCGGCCGAGGCCCCGGGCGCGCTGCACCAGTTCCACGAGGGCGGTCATGTGCTCGGGGCTCAGCAGCGTGCGCGGCCGCTGCACGGCGAAGTCGCGGCGCAGCAGCAGGCTCTGGGCCGTGGCCAGCCGCAGCAGGCTCTGCGGCTCTCCGGAGTATGTGAAGTGGACCTCGTCCGGCCGGTCGTGGGGAACGACGCGGCACTGGCCGCCGAAACGCCGGGCCAGCTCCCCGCGCAGGATGTCCTGGGTGCCGTCGAGGGCGGCTGCCGTCCAGAGGTGGGCGGGTCCCGCGGACCTCGGCCCTCCGCGCGGACGGGTGCCCGCCGGGGCGCCGGCTGCCTGCGTGGAGTCCTTGACGACCTTGGACCGGGCGCCGGCGGTGCCGCGGCGGCGCCCGGGTCCGCTTCGGTTCACCCGCCGCCCGGGTCCGCCGCCTCGCCGAGCAGGTGCCGCCGCAGGAACATGACCACCACCTGCCGGTAGAGGTCGGAGTTCTCCTTCTTGCGGTACCCGTGGCCCTCGTCGAGGGCGTTCATGAACCAGACGTCGTACCCGGCGCCGCGGACCTCGGCGACGATCTGCTCGGCCTCGGTGACCGGCACGCGGGGGTCGTTCTGGCCGTGGGCGACGAAGAGGGGAGCCGTGATGCGGGCGGCGTTGTTGAGGGGGCTGATGGCCTGCAGATGGGCCTCCATCCGAGGATCGCGCTCGTCGCCGTACTCCACCCGCCGCAGGTCGCGCCGGTAAGCCTTGGTGTTCTTCAGGAAGGTGACGAAGCTGCTGATGCCGACGATCTCGACGCCGGCGCGCAGACGGTCGCCGTAGTGCATGAGGCTGGCCAGCACCATGTAGCCGCCGTAGCTGCCGCCGTACACGGCGACGCGCGACTCGTCGAGGCCGGGCTGGGCGGCGACCCAGTCGAGGAGGGCGCCGATGTCGCGGACCGAGTCCTCGCGGAGCATGCCGTTGTCGAGGGTCAGGTACTCCTTCCCGTAGCCGTTGGAGCCGCGCACGTTGGGGGCGACGACGGCGGCGCCGAGCTCGGCGATCCAGCTCTGGAAGGTGCTGCTGAAGCTGGGGCGGTACTGGGCCTCGGGGCCGCCGTGGATGTAGACGATCACCGGGAAGGGGCCGTCGCCGGCGGGCTGGTAGAGGAAGGCGGGGATCTGCCGCCCGTCGAAGGTGGGATACTGCACCAGCCGGGGCTCGACGAAGGAATCGGTGTCGAGGCCGCCGACCTCGCTGAAGGTCCAGCGCGCGAGGTCGCCGTGCTCCAGGGGGCTGTCCCCCAGGTCGAGGGTGAAGGCGTCGCTCGGGGTGCGGGCGGTGTTGAGGGTCATGGCCAGCCGGCGGCCGTCGGGACTGAACTCCAGGCCGCCCACCAGACCGACGGGCAGGCCCTCCACGGGCCGGTACTCGAGGCTCTCCGGGTCGAGCAGGTAGAGGCGGGAGAGGCCTCCCTCGTTGACCCCGAAGACCGCCCGGTCCCCGTCGTCGCTGAGCTCGAAGTCGTCCACGTCCCAGGGGATGCCGGCGGTGATGACGGTGCGCTCGCCGGTGCCCAGGTCGAGGTGGGCGAGCTGCCGGAAGTCGCCGTCCTCGTCGGTGGCGAAGAACACGCCGCCGTCGCCGGCGTCGAACCAGCCGCCGACGCCGAGGACGCTGACGGGGCTCTCCGGGTCGCCGGCCACGAGGGTGAGCTCGCCGGTGGCCAGGTCGAGGAGGTGGATGCGCGAGTCGGCGATGCTCACGTAGTTGGCGATCAGCAGCCGGCCGCCGTCGGCGCTCCAGTCCATGGGGCCCCACCAGGTGCCGTCGGGCGACTCGACCACGAGGCGGGCCGACTCCGGATCCTCCGGGTCCATCATCCAGACGTCGTTGGAGCGGCCGTCGCGGCGGGTGCTCTGGAAGGCGAGCCACCCGCCGTCGTCGCTCCAGACCGCCGAGCGGTGCCGGGACTCGCCGTCGCTGATCATCCGGTGATCGCCGGTTTCCAGGTCGAGGAGGAAGATCTGGGTGACCTCGTTGCCGCCGGCGTCCATGGTGAAGCTCAGCTGGCGGCTGCCGGGGCGGCGGCGGGCGCCGCCCACGGGCTCCTCGAAGAAGGTGAGCTGGTGGCGGGCGCCGCCGGGCCGGTCGACGCGGTGCAGCTGGTAGACGTTGCCGAAGCGGGTCGAGAGGTAGAGGCCGCCGCCGTCCGCGGTCCAGTCGCGGACCCCGGCGCCCCGGGTGTTGAGGTAGCGGTTCAGGCTGCTGCGCAGCTCCTCCGGCACCTCGGGCACGTTCTCGAGCACGACCTGGCCGTCGTTGGCGGTGCGCCGCTCGACGTCGCCGGCCCCGGCCTCGAGAGCCAGCCCCAGGCCGGCGGCCAGCAGGAACAGGGATCGCGCCCTCATTTGCTCTCTTCGGGGGCGGCCATGAGGGACAGGTGCCCCCGGTCGACCTCGATCTGCAGCTGCGACCCGCCGGCGCCGAGGTGGCCGCTGACGGTGTGGCCGCCGCGGCTGGTGGCCGCCACCTCGAGGGGCAGGTCGGTCGCCGCGCGGCCGCGCTCCACGTGCCCGAGGACCTCCAGGGACGACTCGCGGGGCACCCGCAGGTGGACGCTGCCGCGCGAGCACTGCACCGTGCACGGGGACTCCACGGGCTGCTCCCAGCGGATCTCCACGTCGCCGCGCTGGCTGTGGACGGTGACCTCCGAGCCCGGGCTCCGGAGCAGGGCGCGGCCGCCGCCGCAACGCAGGGCGACGCGGCCGGCGACCTCGCGCAGCTCCACCGGCGCGTGGTCGCTGCGGACCATGGCCTCGCCGCCCACGGCGCGGGCCCTCACCGGCGACCGCGAGGCCCGCAGCACGAGTTGGCCGCCCACGCCGGAGACCGCCACCGGGGAGTGGCTGGCGCGCACCACGGCGCCGCCGCCGACGTCGGAGAGCTTCACGGGCCCGTGGGAGGTGGTCAGCTGCAGCTCCTGGCCGACGCCGGAGATCTTCATGGGCGAGTGGCTGCCGTCGACCGAGAGACCGGCCCCCAGGCCCTCGGCCTCCAGGGGGCCGTGGCGCACCCGGAGGCGCGCGTCGCCGCTGACGCGGCGGATGCTCACGGGGCCATGGGCGCCGGACAACTCCAGGGAGCCGACGACGCGCCGGACCTTGGCCGGGGAGTGCTGCAGGCGCAGGGTGGCCGACCCCTCCACGGACCTCACGTTCACCTTGGAGTGACGGGCCTCGAGGTTGAGCCCGCCCCCCAGCTGGCGCACGTCCGCCTTCCCGTGGCGCTGCCGGAGGACGGTGTCGCCGCCGATGCCTTCCAGCGTCGTGGGGCCGTGGCTGGCGTCGATGGCGGCATCGGCCTCGAGGCCGGCGACGTCGACCTCGCCGCGGGCGTTGCGCAGGTCCACCGATACCTTCGGGTGCACTCGCAGGACGAAGTGACAGGTCACCCGGCCCGGCCCCTCGTTGACGCTACCGGAGCCCTGGGCCTCGACGCGCAGGACGCCTTCGGAGCGGTCGACGCCGAGTCCCACCCGCCGGGCGTCGTTCTTCGCCGTCTCCTCGTCGTGGGCGCCGGTCACCGTCCGCAACTCCACCCGGGCCTCGTCGCGGTGCCAGGTCCGCACCTGGATCGACCCGCGGTGGTTGCGCAGCACCAGGCGCTCGCCCGGGGACAGGGGGACCTGATCGGAGAGGTTGTGCTCGACGGTGAAGGCGTACTCGCGGTCGTCGTCGCCGTTGCCGGCCTCGTGGAAAGCGTCGCTGATGGTCCGTCCCATTTCGTGCAAAGCCTCGCCAACATCGGGCATGGCGGCAAGCGCCTCGTCCACCAGATTGTCCACGTCGGGGATGGTGTCGCGCACGGCGCGGCGCACCCCCGGCATCGACGCCCGCACCGTCCGCCGGGCGCGGTCGAACTGGTCGCGGATCTCGCCTTCGAGATCCTCGAAGGGGGAGAACCCATCGCGGGGCTTCCTCCGGCGCGGGGGCGGGTCCCCGTTCCCGAGAGCCCTCAGCAGGCGCTCGGCCTCCTCGGCCGAGATCTTCCCCTCCTCCAGCATGCGCAGCACCGTGGCGCGCTCCTCGCTCATCGTCCGTCCTCCTTCAGTCGCTCCAGCCTGGCCACCGCCGTCTCGGCGTCGATCTCGCCGCTCTCGAGGCGCTCCAGCACTCGCTTGCTCCCGCCCTCCTCCGGAGGGGTTTCGGGGGTCTCTCCCCGGCGCTCGAAACCCAGCTCGGCGATCACCTCGTCGAGGCGATTGCGCACCGCCGCGTAGGGCACCCCCAACTCGCGCTCCATCTCCTTGACATTGCCCCGGGCCCGCAGGAAGGCCTCGGCGAAGGCCAGGGACCCCGGCGACAGGCGGTCGAAGACGGTGGCTGCGAACCGCCCCTTGATCTCGATGTCGCAGCTGCCGCAGTGGAGGCGCGTGATCTGCAGCTCTCCCCCGCAGGCGGGGCAGTGTTCGAGGGCCTTTCTCACGATTTTTCTCCGAATGGGAGAATTATCCTAACCATTTGAGGGAAAGGCGCAATGATTTTTATCCAATGGAGAAAAACCCATCCTCCGTCGCCTTGGCTCCTGAAGAGGTCCATTCACCGAGAGAAGTTGAATTATTCAATATGCATATTGACTTTTTTAACCTTCGAGGTAGATTGGTGGCCAATAGTCAAGGAAGGATCGAGGGTGATGGATATCTCAAAGGCACAGTGCCCCGAATGCTCCAGGGCCCTCCAGGTCGACCGCATGGTCTGCCGCTCCTGCGGGGTGGCCGTGGAGGGGGAGATCGAGGTCTCGGCCCTCGGCCAGCTCGATCTCGACGACCAGGTCTTCGTCACCGCCTTCCTGCGCAGCCACGGCTCGATCCGGCGCATGGAGTCCCTCTTCGGGGTCAGCTACCCGACCGTGAAGAACCGGCTCAACCGGATCGTGGCCCGCCTCGACGCCGCCTTCACGCCCCCGCCCTCCGACAACGCCGAGGTCCTCGACCGGCTGGCGCGCGGGGAGATCACCACCGATCAGGCTCTCGAGGAGCTCTCTTGATCCCTCCCGTGCTCGTCCTCGTCGCCTTCGGGCGCGGTCCCTGGATGGTGCCCGTGCCCATCCCCGTCCTGCTGCTGTGGCCGCTGGCGCCGCTCGTCATCGCCCACGGCCGCATCGCGCGGGATCCCCGCGGCATCGCCCTCCTGCGCCTGGCCGCCGCGGCGCGGGGCTTGCGCGTCAGCCTGCGCAGCGGCTCCGGGGAGCGCTTTCTGCTGCGCGTGCTGTAACCATTAGAAGAAGGAGACCCCCATGAGTGAAGACCGCCGCAAGATCCTGGACATGCTGGCCGCCGAGCAGATCAGCGTCGACGACGCCCAGCGCCTGCTCGACAAGGTCGAGCCCCCGCCGGCGCCGGCCGTCGCCCAGGACGATCCCCTGCCCCGGAAGGGGCCCCGCTACCTGCGAATCCACATCGTCGACGACGACGACAAGGTGGAGCTGCAGATCCCCCTGGCCCTCATCCGCACCGGCATCCGCCTGGGCGCCGTGGTGCCGGACTCGGCCAAGGGCAAGCTGAAGAAACTGAAGAAGCTGAAGAAGGAGGGCTTCGACATCGACCGGTTCTTCGAGATGGCATCGGAGGATCTGGTGGATTCCCTGGCCGAGCTGGAGGTCAACATCGAAGGCGAGGACGGCGAGCGGGTGCGCCTGTTCTGCGAGTAGACGGACCGGGGGCCAGCCCGCATATTCGCCCACCGTGGAACGGCAACCGATCGACCGGCGCTGCTTCGGGCGGCGCGTGGTGACCTTGGCCGTCGCCGGGGCTGCCGTCTGGCGCGGGACCGGCGACGCCGGAACCCTGCAGCGGCGGGAGGTGGAGGTCGTCGTCGACCTCGACGACCCGCGCTTCGCCGCCCTGCGCGAGGTGGGCGGCGCCATGAAGGTGGTCCCCGAGGGCAGCTTCGAGCCGGTGATCGTCGTGCGCCTGTCGGAGGACGAGCTGATCGCCTTCAGCAGCGCCTGCCCCCACTGGGGCTGCGAGGTCACCCTGCCCGACGAGGACGGCCTCATCGCCTGCTCCTGCCACGAGAGCTGGTTCGACATCGAGGGCCGCTACCTGGAGGGCCCCGCCGAGGAGGACCTGCCCCGGGTGAAGCTGGTGGTCTCGGCCGGCACCGGGGTGACGCCCCGCTCCTGGGGGCGGGTGAAGGACGGGTCCCGCCGCCGCTGAAAACGCGTTCCTCCCATGGCTTGACATGGGGCTTTCCCGCGGGAAGGTTCTTGCGGAAGGAGGGCTGCCCAATGAGCCTGGAATCCTATGTGACCCCGGCGGTCGTAGTGGCTGCCACCGCTTTTCTCTGGAAGGTTCTTGGAGCCAGGATCGACGGACTCGGGGCCCGCATCGACAGCCTCAAGCGGCGATTCGATGCCCTGAACGCCCGGATCGACCGTCACCTGGAGGGCCACCCGTCCCAATGAGCCTGGAATCCTATGTGACCCCGGCGGTCGTAGTGGCTGCCACCGTTTTCCTCTGGAAGGTCCTCGGGGCCCGGATCGACAGCCTCGAGCGGCGATTCGATGCCCTGAACGCCCGGATCGACCGTCACCTGGAGGGCCACCCGTAAGGGAGACGCAGCGAGCATGACGCAAGGCACGGACCACATCGGTTGGGAGGCGTCCAGCGACGCCGGCGCGGTGGCCGCGGGCGGGGCCGGCGCCGTGGCCGCGGGGATGCGGATCCTCGAGCAGGGGGGCAACGCCGCCGACGCGGCGGCGGCCACCATCTTCGCCCTGCAGGTGACCGACCACATCGCCTGCTGCATCGGCGGCGAGGTGCCGCTGCTGATCTGGGACGCCGGCCGCGGGGAGGTGAAGTCGCTCTCGGGCCAGGGCCGCGCGCCGCTGGACCCGGCGGCGATCGACTGGTACATGGCCAACGGAATCCCGGGCCGGGGGGACATGAAGATGGCTCCCGTTCCGGCGGTGGTGGACCTGTGCATCACCACCATGCAGCGCTACGGAACGATGTCCCTGGAGCAGGTCGTGGCGCCGACCCTGGAGATCCTCGACGCCGGCGACCGCGAGTGGGAGCCGAAGCTGGCCCATACCCTGCGGCGCATGGTGGAGGAGGAGGGCCTGGCGGGCGGGTCCCGCGAGGACCGGCTGCAGGCCGCCTGCGACCGCTTCTACGGCCGCTCCTCACGCTGCAACGACATCGCCGAAGAGCTGGAGGCCGAGTTCGTCAGGCACGGCAGCTTCCTGCGGCGGGCCGACCTGGCCGCGCACCGCACCACCATCGAGGAGCCGGCCACCGCCGACTACCGCGGCTACACCGTCTGCAAGTGCGGCCCCTGGACCCAGGGCCCCGCCCTGCTGCAGGCCCTGCGCCTGCTCGAGGGCTTCGACCTGGCGGCCATGGGCCACCTGTCGGCCGACTACGTCCACGCGGTGGTGGAGGCGATCAAGCTCGCTTTCGCCGACCGCGACGCCCACTACGGCGACCCGGAGTTCGTCCACGTCCCCCTGGAGGCCCTGCTCTCCGACGCCTACACCGGCCTGCGCCGGCCCCTGATCGACATGGCCTCCGCCGCCCCCGAGGCGCGGCCGGGGGACCCGCTGGCCATGGAGGCGGTGAAGGCGGGCGGCGTCTTCCGCCCCGGCGGCGAGGGCACCACCACCTGCGTCGTCGCCGACCGCTGGGGCAACGTCGTCTCGGCGACACCGAGCGCCAACGTCGACACCAGCCGCATGGACGGCGGCGAGGCCGGCGTCACCTACGGCAACCGCCTGCGCAGCCTCAACACGACGCCGGGCCACCCCAACTGCATCCAGCCCGGCAAGCGGCCCCGCATCACCCTCACGCCGACGCTGGTCCTCAAGGACGGCAAGCCCGCCTTCGCCGTCAGCGTCGCCGGCGGCGACCGCCAGGACCAGACCACCCTGGCCCTGCTGCTGGACGCCATCGACTTCGGCATGACCCCGGCCGAGGCGGTGCGGGCGCCCCGGTTCTGCACCTTCCATCACCAGAACTCCTTCGACCCCAACCCGCGGCGGGAGCAGACCTTCGACGAGGCGGGTGCGATGGAGATCAACGACACGGTGGACCCGAGGGTGCGGGACGAGCTCGAAAGGCGGGGCCACCCGCTGCGGGTGAAGTCGGGGGCGATCTCCACGCCGGTGATGCTGCGGGTCGATGAAGGCGGGTTCCTGGCCGCCGGCGATCCGGAGGCGGGACGGCACGCGGCCGGGCTCTGAAGGCGGGGACGGCAGCCGTTGCCCAGTTCGTCCTTCCTGCAAGATCAGCGCCTACCCCAAGTAGAGCGGCGCGGGGTCCCCACCCCGCACGAGTGATGAAGACCTGGCGCCGGTCGCCCTCTTCAGCGGCGGCCCTTCACCCGTCCCCAAGCCCGCTCCCCCACGGTGGTATCCACGTCAGAGCAGTCCAGTCTGCGCCCACCGCCGGCCAGCAACGCGATCAGTGAGTCCCGTTCCGCCGGGTCCACGCTGAGCCCGTACTCCCGCTTGACGGCGATGACCCGCTCTGCGAACCACGCGCCGTGATGATCCGGCGTCCATTCTCCGGCGTCGGAGTCTCTCTTGAGGGTTCGATTCACGGTTGGGTCCGCGATGGTCAGGTTGTCGAGATCGCTGGCGAAGGCTCGACGGCGGTCGTTGTCGATATGGCTGTCGTGGGCCTCGGCCAGGGCCACGATGTGCTCGATGTCCGTCGCTGCGTCGCCGGCGAGCCGGATGGTGAACAGTAGACACGAGTACGGGGTGTACACCTGCCCGGCGTGCTTCATGGTGCCGGGCAGCAGGGAGATGATCTCGTCTTCCAGGGTGCTGTAGCCCGTCCCGTAGTCGTCCCGGTCGTAGCCGGTCCGGGGCTGTTCCTCACAGATCTTCAGGCCGCGCCAAGTCTCCGCGTCAGCCGGGCAGCCGTCCGGTGCTGGAGTGTCGACGCGCTTCGGGACGTATCCGCCGGGATTGGGGTTGGTCTCACAGGCGTCGCCATCGCCATCGCCGTCGCTGGCTCCTCTGCGTTGAAGCCATTCGTACGTGATGGCGGTTCCGTTGCGATCGTCCCGGTGGGCGGGCAGCTTGAGACCGGTGGAACCCCCACTACGGTAAGCCTCGGAGCAGGTCAGGTCCCCGTTGCCATTGGTGTCCCAGTACTCGAAATCGTCCTTGGTCTGCGCTGACAGCGTGGCTGCCGAGAGCAGCATCGCCACAAGCGGTCCCGGGGTCTGGGACCAGCCCCGGAATCCATCGATCGGCCGATCTTGCATATGTTTGCATAATCGGCCAATCCAATGGCGTGTCGCAAGAGTTTGCGGCTCAGCGCTCCAGCACCATCCCCTCGCGCTCGATGCGCTCGAACATCTCCCTGTACTCCGGCGAGCCGTCGTCGTCCCAGTAGTCGGTCTCGATGGGGGCGTCGTAGCTCATGGGGATCAGCCGCCGCCGGTCGGGGCGCACCATGAAGATCGACTCGGCGGGATCGGCGATGTTGTACATCCGCGCGCCGTTGGCGAAGCGCGAGCGGACGATCCACCTCGGCTGAGCCGGCAGCTCCAGCCGCTTCAACCGCTCCAGGGCCTCCCGGTCCAGGGTGACGCCGAGGCCCGGCTTCTCCGGCACCCGCAGGAACCCGTTGACCGGCTGCGACCGCTCGTGGACCACGTCCTCGGCCCAGGTCTCGCAGTCGCTGAAGAAGTGGAAATTCGCCGTGGGGAAGGCGGCCATCATGTGGCAGGTCATGGCCCGGGTGATGTCGCCGCCCACGTTCTGCAGCATGAAGGGGATGCCGCCGGCGGCGAAGAGCCCGGCCCGGCGCGCGGCGTCGCCGATGCGGGAGTGGCCGAGCATGTAGGCGTCGGCGGCGCCCATGAGGACCTCGTAGGTCGCCCCCAGGGGACAGTGATGGAGGACCACCGGCAGGGGGCTGCGCTTGCGCAGCTCGATGTAGCCGGGCAGATCCTCGGCGGGCAGGGCGTCCTCGAAGCAGCCGGCGATCGGATAGCGGGCCAGCTTCGTCAGGAGGGCGAACATGTGGTCGTCGGTGCCGTGCATGGTGAAGTCGTAGTGGATGCGGAACCCCTTCGGCGCCACGGCCTGCATCGCCTCGGTCTGGTCGATGACGTTCTCGAAGGGTGACAGGTGGTACTTCAGCCACGTGTAGCCCTGCGCCGAGTACTCGCGCACGGCCTCGGCCATGCGGTCGGGATGGGTGGAGACGGTCCAGCTGCCCACCGGCACCCAGGAGCGGTACTTCTGGCCGAAGAGCTTGTACACCGGCACGCCCGCGGCCTGCCCCATCAGGTCGTACATCGCCGTGCCCAGCCCCAGGGAGACCTCGTCGCCCAGGTGGTCGAAGGGGTTGGTGCCGATGTAGTGGTCCACCGTCTCCCGCGGCTCGGTGGAGCCGCTCTCCCCGAGGCCGGTGAGGCCGTCGTCGGTGTGGGCCACGTAGATGGTCCGCTGCGACGGGCCGTAGTAGTGGTTGAGCTGGTAGGCGATCCAGTCGACGTACGGCAGGGTGATGCGGTGGACCTCGATCTCCGTGACCTTCATGAGTGTCCCCAGGTGAGCAGGACGCCGAGGGCCTGGTCGCGCTCGTCGCGCAGGAGCCGGTAGGCCTCGGCGGCCTCGGTGTACGGCAGGCGGTGGGTGGTCAGCCGGGCCACGTCCAGCTCTCCGCGCGCGATCATCTTCAGCACCTGGCGGCGGTTGTACTGCTGCGTCCAGGGCCAGGCCGGCGTCGCCGTGGTGGGGCACTTCGGCTGATGGCAGCCCACCAGGGTCAGCTCCTTCTGATGGAAGTCCATGAAGTCGACCTCGACCTTGCGGTGCCAGATCGACCCGAGGGCCATGATGCGGCCGCCGATGCGGGCCATGTCGAAGAGCACGGGCAGGATCTCGGGATAGCCCGAGGCCTCGATCGCGACATCCAGCCCCCGGTCCCCGGTGATGGCGGCGACGCGCGAGGGCAGATCCGCGTCCGCCTGGATGGTGTGGGTGGCCCCCGAGCGGGAGGCGATCGCCAGGCGGACGGCGCTGAGATCAACGGCGATGAGCAGCTCGCACCCCGAGCGCGCCGCCAGCTGCAGGGCGAGCTGGCCCACCAGGCCCATGCCGGTGACGGCGGCGAACTCCCCCAGCTCCAGGCGCGCCTTGCGGACCCCGTGCATGGAGACGCTCCCCAACACGCCGTAGGCGCCGTCGTCGAAGGAGACGCCCTCCGGCAGTCGTGCCAGCGACCGCGGCTCGGTGGAGACGGTGACGTGGCTCGCGTGGGCCCCCAGGGAGAGGACCCGGTCGCCGACGGTGTAGCCCTCGCAGCCGTCGCCGAGGGCGAGGACGCGGCCGGTGTTGGAGTAGCCGGGGATGTAGTCCCGCGTGCGGTCCTGCTCCTGGGTGCCGAGCTCGGTGCCGGCGCTGATGAGGGTGCGGACGGTCTCGACGAGCGCCTGGCCGGGGCCGGGGGGCGTGATCTCGAAGGACTCGGTGCCGATCCGGCCGTCGGGGCGGACGACGACCCGGCGGCCGCTGGAGGGGATGGGGTTGTCTGGCATGGGTGCGGCTTGGGACGAGGGCACGCCGGCTGGTGGCGCCGGTCCGACGCTGGCCACTACCATAGGCCCCGCTCAACCCCCGCGCCAAGATGGAGGAAGGACGGATTCAACCGATGGTCTGGCGCCAGCGGATGCGCCCCCTTGAGCGCGCCCCCATGAGGGTCGCGATGGCAAGGCCCGCGGTCCGGCGGCTGATGGCGGCTCCCGCCGGCCGCCGAATGGGGAGCGCCTCCTGCCTACGGGGGCCGGCTCTGCCGGCGGCGACGGAGCCCGCCGCCAGGTGATGCGCGCCGCCTCGCTCCCGGCAGCCGCCGGCTGGACCGCGCCGCCCACAGGGCGTCCCGCGGGCGCTGCCCCGCTCTTCGCGCCCGTCCCGCAACCGGCGGCCCTTCGCACCGCGACGGCGCCCTCGGCAAGGCGTCGCCCACGCTGCGCCTGTTCCCTCTCGGCGTCCGCCCATCGGATGGCGGCTCCCTCCGGCCGCCGAATGGGGCGGCTCTCGCTCCTGACGGGCGCCGCATGATGCGCCTCCCTTCGCTCCGGGCGCCAGGCCCGCAGGCCGCGGCCCCCCCGGCCCACCACCCGCGGAGCCCCGCCCTCGCTGGGAGGATCCTGCCGACGGCGCCCGGCCGACGGCGGCGGCCCTCCCTCCGGGCGGCCCTCTGGCTGCTGCCGGCGGCCGCCTTCGCCGCAGACCCCGAGCCCCCCGACTCAACGCAGTACACGGCGCCCGTGGTGGTGGTCACCGCCACCCGCGACACGGCCCCCCTGGACCGCCTGCCGCTGGCGGTCTCCACCGTCGGGCGGGATGACTTCGCGCCGGGTGAGAAGGCGATCTCCCTGAGCGAGGCCCTGCGCCAGGTGCCTGGGCTGTACGTGGCCGAGCGCAACAACCCGTCCCAGGGTCCGCGGCTGATGGCGCGCGGCCTGGGGGCGAGGGCCGCCTTCGGGGTGCGCGGCGTCAAGGTCCTGCTCGACGGGGTGCCCCTGACCACCCCGGACGGCCAGACCCAGCTCGGCAACATCGACCTGGCCGCGGCCGGCCGCGTGGAGGTGCTGCGCGGGCCCAACTCGAGCCTGTACGGGAACGCCGGCGGCGGCGTGGTCTCCGTGCACACAGAACACCCCGAGGCGGCGGGCCTGCGGGTGAAGCCGCGCCTGGTCGCCGGCAGCGACGGCCTGTGGCTGCGCCAGGCCACCCTCACCGGGGGCGGACGCCACTCCTGGCACCTGTCGGCGCGGCAGCTCGACCTCGACGGCTACCGCGACCACTCGGAGGCGCGGGTGCGCGGGCTGAACGCGGTGGTGCGCTCGCGCCTGCGCCCGTCGTGGGAGCTGGTGTGGGTGCTCAACCTCTACGACGCGCCGTACCTGCTCAACCCGAGTTCCCTGATCCGGGGCGACGCGCGCGACCGGCCGCGCTTCGCCCGCGGATTCATCGTCCGGCAGGGAGCCTCCAAGGAGGCGCGTCAGAGCCAGGGCGGGATCACCCTGCGCCACACCGGCGGCGGAGGGAGGACGGAGCTGACCCTCTACGGCATCGACCGCGGCCTGCTGAACCCGATCCCCGGGGCGGTGATCGACCTGGAGCGCCGCGCCGGCGGCCTGCGGGCGGTGCACGGGCGGCCGCTGCGCCTCGCCGGCCTGGCGGGCAGCTGGAAGGCGGGGGTCGACCTGGAGGCGCAGAGGGACGACCGCCGGGAGCACGAGAACGAGGGGCTCGCCGACGCCGACACGGAACCCGCCCGCGTGCCGGAGAGCGTGGCTCTCGGGAGGCTGCTGCAGGACCAGGAGGAGTCCGTGGGCAGCGCCGGGGCCTTCGCCGCCCTGGCCCTGCACCCGAAGCCCGGATGGACCTTGAGCCTCGGGGGGCGCTTCGACCGCTACGGCTTCGAGGCCGCCGACCGTCTGCTGGCCGACGGGGACGACTCCGGCACTCGGAGCCTCTCGCGCTTCAGCCCCGCCGCCGGCCTCGGCTGGCAGCTGACGCCGCGGACGCTGCTCTACGCCTCGTACGGGACCGCCTTCCAGACGCCGACCACGGTGGAGCTGGGCAACCGCCCCGACGGCGGCGGCGGCTTCAACCCCGACCTGGATCCCGAGAGCGTGGCCAGCCTCGAGGTCGGCCTGAGGGGGCACGACCGCACCGGCCGCCTGACCTGGGACGCGGCCCTCTACCGGCTCGCCGTGGACGGCATGCTGATCCCCTTCCAGGTGGACGATCCCGCGAGCGAGGCCGTCTACTACCGCAACGCCGGCCGCACCACCAGCCAGGGGCTGGAGGCCGCCCTCGGCGCCCGCCGCGGCGCCTGGCGCGCCGACCTCTCCTACACCTTCATGGACTTCCGCTTCGACGACTACGTGGTCGGCTCCGGCGACGAAGCCGTGCAGCTCTCCGGCAACCGGGTCCCCGGCCTGCCGCCTCACCGGCTGCTGCTCGACGCCGGCGGCGACCTGCCCCTCGGACTGCGCGCCGAGATCGAGACCGAGTGGGTGGCCGGGTACTGGGCCAACGACCACAACGGACCGCCGCCCGGCAGCGCCGCCGCCCCCACCGACTTCCACAACGACACCTACGCCGTCACCGGCCTGCGCCTCACCGCCCCCCTCTCCCTCGGCTTGGGGCGCGTGCGCCTCTTCACCGGCATCGACAACCTCCTCGACGCCGCGTACAACGGCTCCATCACACCCAACGCCTTCGGCGCCCGCTTCTTCGAGCCCGCCCCCGGACGCACCTGGTACGCCGGCCTCGAGGCGGACCTCGGACGCCCCTGAAAGGAGATCCGCCTTGTTGATCGGATACGTCAGCGACGAGCGCTACGTCGCCGTCCCCGATGTCCTCTTCGAGTTCGAAGACGAGAGCGGCCGCGTCGTCGAGGCGCGGTCGAGCATCACCGGCGCCGTGCGCGCCGACCTGGAGCCGGGGCGCTGGCACGTCGCCCTCGGGCGAGACGGCTACGGCGCCAAGCGCACCACCCTGGAGCTGCCGCTGGCCGAGCCCCACCACTTCCGCCTGCTGCGCGACCAGCTGATCGGCTACATGTGGCCCAAGTGGGTCCGCTCCGGGGAGAAGTCCGAGTTCCGGGTCCACTCCGACGAGGCCTACAAGCTGGAGCTGTGGCGCTACGGCTGGGAGAAGGAACTGGTGCGGACCATCGGCTGGTACGACGAGCACGGCCCGCGGGCGACGGTGCAGATCACCCCCGACGGCGACTACACCCAGACGGGGGTGCAGTTCAACCACCGGGGATACGCCCGCAGCGCCCACAAGCAGTACCTCACCGCCCCGGAGCGCTCCGGCCTCTACTACCTGCACGCCAAGGGCGAGTCGGGGGCGTTCTTCTCCTTCCCCTGGCTGGTGGCGCCGGAGCGTCCGCGGGCCCCGCTGGCGGTCCTGGCGGCCAACATCAACTGGAACTGCTACAACAACTTCGGCGGCCGCTCCAACTACATCCACGCCGACGGCTTCACGCCCTCGCCGGCGATGAACGCGCGCCTGGAGCTGGCGCGCTACACCGACCCCGACCACGCCCTCTTCGCCGCCGACCACTACCCGCCCCTCTCCTTCGACCGCCCCGAGCCGATCAACCACATCGACGAGGACGAGCGCATCACCGACCCCATCGAGGGGCGCAGCAACTGCCACGTGGCCCCGGCGGAGTGGCGGTTCTTCGGCTGGCTCGACCGCGAGGGCTGCGACTACGACCTCTACGCCGAGACCCAGCTCCACGACGGCACCCTCGACCTGGGCCAGTACCGGGCCCTGGCGGTCAGCGCCCACCCCGAGTACTGGTCGGCGAAGATGTACTTCGCGCTGAAGGAGTGGGTCTTCGAGGGCGGCGGGAAGCTCCTCTACCTCGGCGGCAACGGCCTCAACTGCGAGGTCGAGTTCCTCGACGACACGACGATCACCGTCCACAACGGACCCTACGGGGGCGGCTTCTTCCACCTGCAGAAGATCGGCTACGAGAGCCGCTTCCATCTGCGCCACGAGTCGGAGGCCAACCTCCTCGGCGTGACCTGCTCGGAGACCGGGATCATGACCGGCGCCCCGTACCGCGTCATCGAGCCCGAGCACTGGATCTTCGAGAACACCGGCCTGCGGCAGGGCGACCTCTTCGGCCAGGAGTGCCTGCACATGCGCTGCCCCGGCGGCGCCTCCGGCCACGAGACCGACAAGGTCTCGGCCAGCTCGCCGGCCAACGCCAAGCCGCTGGCCAAGGGCCTCAACCCCGACGACGGCGGCGCCGAGATCGTCTGCTTCGACACCCCCTCCGGCGGGCACGTGTTCTCGGTGGGCTCGATCTCGTGGCCAGCGTCGCTGCCCGTGGACGAGCAGGTCTCGCGCATCACCCGCAACGTGCTGCAGCGGTTCCTGGCCTGACCCGCGGCGACCGGACCCCTCCCGGGGCGCCGCGGGTTTTTCCTCCCGGCGACTAAACCTCCGGCCCCCGGGGGCCGTCCAACTGTCAATAGGTCGCCGATGCCAGCCGCACTCGCCCTCGAGGCGAGCCTCCCGAAGAGGGGCCCCTTGCCCGCCGATCCCCAGCAAGCCGAGCGCGAGACCATCGCCGCCTGCCGGCGGGGCGACCTGGGCGCCTACGAACGGGTCTTCCGCGACCACTGGCGGCGGCTGCTGAGCGTGGCCCTGCGCATGCTCGGCGACCAGGCCGACGCCGAGGACGCCGTGCAGACCGCCTTCGTCCGCCTGCACCGGAACATCGGCCGCTTCCGCGGCGAGGCCGGTATCGGCAGCTATCTCATGCGCATCCTTATCAACGTCTGCCACGACACGCTGAGGGCGCGGCAGCGACGGCTCGACCTCAGGCCACCCGAGCCCCCGCCGGGCCCGGGGCCGGAGCTGCGGCTGCAGTTGCAGGAGGCCATCCTCTCCCTGCCGGAGCGCATGCGCGCCTGCTTCGTCCTCTACGCCGTGGAGGGCTTCCCCCAGAAGGAGATCGCCGAGATGCTCGAGATCCGCGAGGGCACCGTGAAGGCCCAGGTCTTCCAGGCGAAGGAGCGCCTGCGCGCCATCCTGACCGACGAGGAGGATTCGCCGTGAGCTGCGACCGCTACCAGGAACGCGAGACAGGACGCCTGGACGAGGCCGCCTTCCAGGCCCACCTGAAGGACTGCCCCGACTGCCGGGAGCAGCTGCGAGAAGACGAGATCATCACCGAGCTGGCCGCCACCCTCACGGAGATCACCGAACCCCCCTTCCTGTGGGAGCGCGTCGAGGGCGCCCTGCGCGCCGAGCAGCGTCGCGCCCGGCGGCGGACCTGGGTCTACCGCGCCGCGGCGGTCCTCGTGGTGGGGCTGGGGCTGGGCGCGCTCGTGCAGCAGCAGCAGCGATGGAGCGCGCCGGAGCCGGCCACCGGCCTCTACACCGCCGAGGCCCTGGAGAAGGTCCGCGACCGCGAGCGCGAGTACGCCGCCGCCATCGAGGAGCTGGAGCAGATCGCCGGCGAGCGCATGGAGCGCATGGACCCGGAGCTGGCCCTGCTCTACCGCGACAAGATCGCCACCATCGACACCCAGATCGACCGCTGCCTGCGGGCCCTGCACGGCAACCCGGCCAACACCCACATCCGCCGCTACCTGCTGCTGGCCCTGCGGGACAAGAGAGAGACCCTCGAGGAGATCGTGCAGCTCCAGCTGTAGAGAGAGGAAACCGATGACCTTGCCAAGAGCGTTCCTGCCCCTGCTCCTGCCCCTGCTGGCCGCGCCCTTTCCCGCGCGGGCCGGCTCCCTCGACCTGGCGGTGGGCGGCGTCGGCCTCAGCCTGGGCAACTCCAGCCGCATCACCGGGGTGCGCGTCAACCTCGTCGACGAGGACGTGCGGCGCGTCACCGGCCTCAACCTGACCCTGTGGAAGGCGCGCCGGAATCCGGACGCCGTGATCCAGGGCGCCGCCCTCGGCCTCGTGGGGCCGTACGCGCGGCGTCTCGACGGCATCGCCCTCGGCGGCCTGTTCGCCATCACCGAGCAGGACCTCAGCGGTATCGCCGTGGGCGGCATCGGCGTCGACGCCGGCCGCGACATCCAGGGGATCGGCGTCGGCCTCGGGGGCGTGGTCGCCGTCCGCCACCTGAATGGGATCGCCCTGGCCGGGGCCCGCGCCGGGGCCCGGGGCGACGTTCACGGAGCGGCGGTCACCGCGGGTCTGGCCTCGGCCGGGGGCCAGGCCCGGGGGATCCTTGCCGGGGGGCTGATCGCCCGGGCCCGGGGGGACGCCGGCGGCGCCCTGCTCTCCGCGGGCGGGGCCTGGACGGGGGGCGACGGTGACGGCCTGATCCTCGGGGGGCTCGGCGCCGGCGTCGGCGGCGACCTGCGGGGCATCCTCGCCGGAGGGCTGGGCGCAGGCGCGGGGCACGACGTCAGCGGGATCGTCGTCGGCGGCTTCGGCGCCGGAGCCGGGCACGACCTGGAGGCCGGCGCCGTCATCGGCCTCGTGGGCGCGGGCGCCGGCCACGACGGGCGCGGCCTCATCCTCGGCGGAATCGGCGCAGGCGTCGGCCACGACCTGCACGGGATCGCCGCCGGGGGGCTGGGCGCCGGCGCCGGGCACGATCTCGCGGGGGTGGCGGCAGGCGGACTCGGCGCGGGGGTCGGACACGACCTGCAGGCCGGCGCCGTGATCGGTCTGGTCGGCGCCGGCGTCGGCCGCAACGCCCATGGCATCGTCCTCGGCGGCGCCGGCGCCAGCGTCGGCGGCGACCTGACGGGAATCGTCGGCGGCGGTCTGGGCGCCGGGGCGGGTCACGACGCCCGCGGCCTGGTCTTCGGCGGCCTGGGCGCCGGCGTGGGCCACGACCTCACCGGGATCCTCGCCGGGGGCCTCGGCGCGGGCGTGGGCAACGACCTGCGCGGCGCCGCCTGCTCCGTTGGCGTCGTCGGCGCGGGGCATGACCTGACCGGTCTCGCCGTCGGCGGGGTCGGCGTCGGCGCCGGCGGCTCGGGCCGGGGGATCCTGGTCAGCCTCGTCGGGGTCGGCGCCGGCGAGGGACTGAGCGGAATCATCGCCGGCGGGGTCACCGCCTTCGCCCCGAGTATGCGCGGGCTCTCCGTGAGCGCGGCCAACGGCATCGCCGTGGGCGGCCGCCATCTGCCCGGCGGCTCGGGCCGCTGGTTCGAGCCCGTGAACGAGCGCTTCACCGGCCTCTCCGTGGGGCTGGTCAACTACAGCCGCGATCTGAAGGGGGTGCAGCTCGGCGTGCTCAACTACGCCGGCAACAACCCCCGCTGGGCGCGCCTGCTGCCTCTCGTCAACGCGCACCTGTAGAGGAGGACCCCATGAGACGCATTCCCAACCTGACGGTGCTGCTCCTGCTCGCGGCCTCCTGTTGGAGCCAGGCGAGAGCCGAGGACCGGGAGACGAGGCGGCACACCTACGTCCGCAGCGCTCCGGCCGCGGCGGGCCAGAGCCTGCGCATCGAGGCCCACGGCGCCGACGTCACGATCACCGGCACCGGCGGCGACTCGGTGGCGGTGGAGGCGGTGATCGAGATCACCGGCGGCGACTCGGCGGCGGTGGAGGAGTACTTCCGGGCCGCCTCCCTGGTCCTGGAGCGGGAAGGGGGCGGGATGTACGCCCGTCTCGACGTCCCGGAACCACACGTCGATGGCGAGGGCCGGTCGGCCGTCGGATTCCTGCGCAGGATGTTCTACGACGAGGGAGGCAACCTCCGGTTGTCCACCTCCGCGCGGCTGCGGGTGCGCGTGCCCTCGCGCTGTTCCGTCGATCTCTTCAACCGCTACGGCGACGTGCGCGTCGAGGGCATCGACGGGGAGCTGCACCTCGACAACAGCTCCGGCGGCGTGGACATCCGCGACGGCGGCGGCTCCCTGTCGGTGGCCAACGACTACGGCGAGGTGGAGGTGAGCCGTTTCCGCGGACCCGTGGACGTGAGCGGCAACAGCACCCAGGTCGCCCTCTCGGAGGTCGACGGCCATGCGAATGTCCGCACCAGCTACAAGGGGGTACGCCTGGAGGGGGTGCGGGGACACGTGGCCGTGGAGAGCCTCAGCGGGGAGGTCATCGGCCGCGGCATCGAGGGCGACTGCACCGTGCGCAACTCCTACAAGAGCGTGGACCTCGAGGAGGTCTCCGGCTCGGTGCAGGTAGTAAGCCCGAGCGGCAGCGTGCGCCTGGACGGCATCGGCGGCAGCGCCCGGGTCGAGTCGAGCTACAAGCCGATCCGCGTATACCGCGTCCGCGGCGGGCTCGCCGTCAGCGGCAACTCCAGCGAGGTGGAGGTGAACCGGGTCGAGGGCGACGCGGCGATCGTCACCTCGTACAAGCCGATCCGCGTCGAGGAGGTGACCGGGAGCCTCTCCGTGAGCGCCAATTCCGCCAGCGTGACCGTCGAGTCCGTGGACAGCGACGCCGTCATCGTCACTTCGTACAAGCCGGTCCGCGTCGAGGACGTGGCCGGCAGCCTCACCGTGAACGCCAACTCCGCCGGCGTGACCGTCGAGGGCGTGGAGGGTGACGTGACGGTGACCAACTCCTACAAGCCGGTCGTCATCAAGAACGCCTCCGGCTCGATCACCGTGCGCGGCAACCACAGCCCCATCGAGGTCTCGCGGATCGCGCGCCCGAAGGAGGGCGGCAGAATCGTCCTGGCCACCTCCGGCAAGCCGGTCACCCTCACCCTCCCGGCCGGCGCCGAGCCCGGCGGCTCCCTGAGGACGCGCCACGGCCGCATCGTCTCCGACTTTCCGGTGATCCTCTCCACCGACCAGCGCAGCGCCCGGCTCAAGACCGGCGGCGGCTCCTTGAAGGTCCGTATCGACGCCGGCCGGGACATCACCCTGCGCCGGGAGTGAGGGTCAGGGCTCCAGGTCCTCCACCCGAACCGTCCCCTTCCACTCGTCGTAGTCGGCCGTCATCGCCTCCGACCACGCCCGGTCGACCTCGCCGGGGGTGTAGACGCCCTCGCGGATGCGCATCTTGCCGAAGTAGTCGCGCATGCGCGTCTCCTCCGACTTCTCGACGACCTCCGCCGCCAGCTTCGGCGGCACGAAGACGATCCCCGAGGGCGTGCCCAGCACCACGTCGCCGGGCATCACCGTGGCCTCGCCGATGCGCACGGGGCCGTTGATCTCGGCCAGGGTCACGTCGCCGATGGCGGTGGGGTGGACGTCGCGGCAGAACACGTTCATCGGCAGCTGGGCGACGCGCTGGGCGTCGCGGATCGAGCCGTCCACCACCAGGCCGGTGCCCCCGGTGCGGGTGGCGATGGCGGTGCCGAGGTTGTCGCCGATGAAGGTGCCGCGCTCGATCTTGCCGAAGAGCTCGACGACGAGGACGTCGTTGTTCTCCAGAGTGTCGATGACCCACGAGTTCTGGCCGCCCACGCGCTCCTTCTCCTTGCCCTCCTCCTCCACCAGGGCGTGCAGGTCGGGGCGCTGCGGCACGTAGCGGCAGGTGACGGCGCGGCCGACGAGGATCCGCTCCGGGTGCAGGTTCATCCAGCCGCCGTCGTACTGGAGCCGGAACTCGTGGCCCATGAGCACGCCCCAGGCCTCCTCGGTGGTCACCCTCTTCATGCGCTCCAGGATGTCGTCGGGCACCAGGGGCCGGCCGAAGCGGTCCCTGGGCAGGTCGCAGTCGCGGGTGAGCTCGGCATTGCGCTCCGGGCAGTTCAGTTCCATCCATCGCCTCGTTTCGTCTTGGTGGGGGTTCACGGATCCAGCCGATAGAATAGACACGATCCGCCTCCCCGGGCACGGCCCCGCGCCGTCGCCGGGGCCCACTCCATCCCCTAAGATTTCCGGCTCCCCGACGCCCCGCACCGCCACCGGCGCGGGCCTTCCGCGAGAGATCCCCGTGAGCGAGCGGCCCAACCTCCTCTACCTGCACTCCGACCAGCACAGCCCCTTCGTGGCCGGCTGCTACGGCGACGAGCTGGTCCACACCCCCCACCTCGACCGCCTCGCCGCCCGGGGCGTCGTCCTCGACGCCTGCTACTGCCCCTCTCCCCTGTGCGTGCCGTCGCGCATGTCCGCCCTCACCGGCCGCCACCCCTTCGAGAACCGGGTCTGGACCAACAGCCACGTCCTCGACTCCGCCATCCCCACCCTGGCCCACTCCATGGGCGCCGGCGGCTACCGGCCGGCCCTGATCGGCCGCATGCACGCCCTCGGCCCCGACCAGCTCCACGGCTACGCCGAGCGCCTCGTGGGCGATCACGGCCCCAACCACCTCGGCGGCCGCGGCGTCGACCACGGCGAGCTGACCGGCACCGCGGGTCCGGCGCGGGTCAGCCTGGTCAAGTCGGGGCCGGGCCAGAGCGCCTACCAAGTCCACGACGAGGACGTGACGGATTGCGCCGTCGACTGGCTGCAGGCCCAGGGGGCCCGCCGCAAGGCCGGGGACGACTCCCCCTTCTCCCTCTCCGTGGGCTTCATGCTGCCCCATCAGCCCTTCGTGGCCAAGGCCGGGGACTACTCCCGCTACGAGGGCCGCATGACCCTGCCGCGGACCCCGGAACCGTTCTCCGACGCCCTGCACCCGCACCTGCGCGCCTGGCGCCAGGCCTGCGGCATCGAGGAGGTGACGGAGGAGGAGATCCTGCGCGCGCGCACCGCCTACTGGGCCCTGGTGACGCGCCTCGACCACATGATCGGCCGCATCCTCGGCGCCCTGGAGACCGCCGGCCTGGCGGAGAACACCCTCGTCCTCTACACCTCCGACCACGGCGAGCAGGCCGGCGAGCACGGACTCTGGTGGAAGCAGACCTTCTACGAGGACTCGGTGCGGGTGCCGGCGATCCTGTCGTGGCCCGGACGGCTGCCCGAGGGCGGCCGCTGCGGGCGCGTGACCAGCAGCCTGGACCTCAACGCCACCATGCTCGACGCCCTGGCGTGCCCGCCCCTGCCCCACTCCCGGGGCCGCAGCCTGCTGCCGCTGCTGCAGTCGCCGGGGGCGGCCGAGTGGGAGGACATCGCCTTCAGCGAGTTCTGCCTCGACGGGGCGGGCGCCGCCGGACCCGTGGCGGGGGAGGTGGTGCAGCGGATGGTGCGCCGCGGACCGTGGAAGCTGAACTACTACGACGGCCAGCCCAGCCAGCTCTTCCACCTGGAGGAGGACCCCCGCGAGACCCGCGACCGGGCGGCGGACCCGTCCTGCGCCGGGGTGCGGGCCGAGCTGGAGGCACTCGTGCTCGACGGCTGGGACCCGGCCCGGGTGCGGGAGCAGATGGCGCGGCGGCGGGCCGAGGGGCGGATCCTGGCCGAGTGGGGGCGGCGGGTGCAGCCGGCGGATGTGTGCCGCTGGGACCTGCGGCCGGAGATGGACTATCTGGATTGAGGGGGGCGGGACCGGTGCGGTCCGGTCGGAAAGTTCGGTCAAACTACGTGCCAAATAAGGTGTCAAATATGCCTTGATAAAGTACTATAAGAGAATTATTATCAGTATGTTAAATGCCTGTCAAAAAACCTGCCAAAAAGGCCGCCAGATAGATGAACTGGAGACGGTTCCGATTCGAGTACTCCATCCAGCTCGAGAGCCTGACCTCCGATCTGATCGCGATTGAGGCCTACAGGCAGGCTGCGCTCAATCTGGTCCTCCCTCCGCCTTGGAAGGAACAGTTGGACCAGTTGAACCGTGTGCGCGCGGTCCACGGGACTACCGCCCTCGAGGGGAATCCTCTGACCGAAGCCGAAGTGCGCCTGCAGATGGAACACCTGCAGGAGTCCGAGGAGCCGCCCGCGAACCAGTCCATGGAGCAGCGTCAGGTGAGCAACGCAGGGTTGGCCCAGGAGTGGGTCAGGGAAAGGCTGTCACCCGGAAGCGAGCCTCTCAGGCTCCCGGACATCCTCTACCTGCACGAACGTCTCACGGAGGGATCCGATGAGAAGGACAACGTCCCGGGGCGGCTGAGGATGCACCGGGTCGTCGTCGGGACGGAGGAGCTGGGCGGGGTGCATCGAGGAGCCCCCCCGGAGAACCTGCCCCGGCTCATGGACGAGTTCGTGGAGTTCGTGAACTCGAAACGCTGCCTGGATCAGCACCCCGTGGTCCGGGCCCTGTTGGCCCACTTCTTCCTGGTGACGATCCATCCCTTCGGCGACGGGAACGGGAGAGTCTCCAGGCTGGTCGAGGCTGGCATCCTCTTCCAAGGCGGTTACAACGTCCTGGGATTCTACGGACTGTCGAACTTCTTCTACCGCAACGCGGACCAGTACAAGCATCTGCTTCAGCAGAGCCGGCGCACCCAGCCTTTCGACCTGACCGCCTTCGTGGCCTTCGGCATCAAGGGCTTCGCGGCCGAGTTGCGCGGCATCAACGACTTCATCAAGGCCAAGCTCAACCGTCTTGTCTACAGGGACACCATGGTCAGGGCCTTGGGGCAACGCGCCGGGAAGCGCCGCCGCGTTCTTAACACCCGGGAGTACGATCTGCTCGATTTCCTGCTGCAGGAAACGGAACCGATCGATCCATTCTCCGACGCGCCCTCCAGGAAGATCGGACTCTCCGAACTGGTCCAGGCGGCCTATGTCCAGGCCGTCTACAAGGATGTCAAGCGCCGTACGCTTTGGCGGGAACTGATCCGGTTGGCAGAGATGGGCTTCATCCGCGTCTCGGCTGCCGCCGAGATGGAGGACTCGACGATCGAAATCGACTTTGACGCGATCGGGAAATACTGACACGGAGAGCACGAATGTCAGCCTTCGATCCATGCGATTACAAGATCCTCTTCAAGGATGACTGGAATACAAGGGGGCTCGCTCAAGGGCTTGCGGAGCTTGAGCGGCAGGCCCTTTCCGAGGAGTTCCGCAAACTGGTCCGGGAGGCGCCTCGGCGCTCAGAGAGTGGCAAGAGCTACTTCGTCGGACATGAGGGCAAGCATTCGACGGGTTGCAGCAACCGGGGCGAGGAACTGCTGGCCCTCGCTCTCTGGAATCACAAAGGATGTTGGGCACGTCCAGGAGGCGGTTGGCTTCGGCTGCTCGATTACCAGTTTCCGCTGAAAGCAGAAAGGCGTGACAGTGGCATCGGCAAGGTCGATTTGCTGGGCCTCACGGATGAGGGGCGGATCGTGGTGATCGAGTTGAAGGTGAAACCCCCGGTACAGAGCAACCGCGGCGAGACTCCTGCGAGGGCACTGATCGAGGGCCTTCGCTACGCCGCCATCGTGAAGGCCAATCTGTGCGCCATCGCCCGAGAAGCGAAGGACCCGGAGGACTGTCAGACTCGTTGGCACGGGGAGATCTCCAAGAGCCCTCCGATTGTGCAGGTACTCGCACCAAAGGACTGGTGGAAAGGCTGGTTGAACCTCGGCGGCTCGACTCGCAAGGCCGCCGGATGCTGGGAGCGTGAGTTCAGCCAACTCACAAGGGATATCGAAATGCAACTAGGTGTCGCCGTGGAGTGTGTTGCGCTCAGCGATGCCGATGTCACTCACTGCAGGCAGAAGCCGAAGCTCCTCCGCACACCCGTGCTCTATTCGGTTGACCTTGCCCCTGTTCCGGCCATCGGTGATGTCCTATCGCACACCGGGCGGAACTGTGGGCCGAGCTGGAACTTGGAAAGCAAAGCCCCGAAGCCGAGATAGGAAATGAGATAGATGTCAAAGGAAGAGGGCGGCAGCTCGATAGAATCCGAGATGCGTCGTCGTGCCAAGGCCAAGAGAACCATTGCCTGCGTTGAGGAGAAGCTGGAGGCCATTCAGCACAGCGGAGGGATGTGGGACAGGCGGAGCAGCGCTTGGCCGACCTTGGAGTGCCCATCTAGATCGCTGCGCCCCGAACGATCCCATGCCACAGCCGGTGCGCACTGGCGGAGATCCAAGCCGGAACATCGGACACGCGCTGATTGTTTGCGACGCCCGCAACCCCGAGTTCTGGCCTGGAGGTAGAGCCGCCCAACAGTGGGAACCCGCAACGAACTGGAGCCGGACTGATGGAGGTCTTCGACTACCGCCGCGACGTACGCAACATCTTCGTCTCCTCGCAGATGCGCTCGCGGTTTCTGCGCATGGAGCCGGGACAGCAAGCCGACCTGCACAGCCACGACCTGGGCCACGAGGTCTTCCTCATCCTGCAGGGGCTGGCGCGGTTCGAGATCTCGGGGGAGGTGGCCGACCTCGGACCCGGACAGGCGTGCTTCGCCCTGGCCCACGAGCCCCACCGGGTCAGCGTGATCGGCGACGAGCCGATGACCATGTATCTCTCGGTGACGCCGCACGTGCAGCCCACGCACACGGGCCGCACCGAGGAGGGGGGCCGGCTGCCCGTCCGCTTCCAGCCGTCGGCGGCGTACGACGTGGAGGAGGACCCGGCCCCGGTGGAGGAGCTGGTGGAGTGCTTCGTCGGCCTGGCGGAGGAACTGGCTTCCGCGGCTGCCACCGCCGCCGGGGAGCACCGCGAGTCCGGCGCCCGCCTGCGGGAGGCCCTCGCCGCCGGCGACGAGGAAGCCGCCGGCCGTCACCGCGAGGCGATGTGGCTGGCCCTGCGCGGCGTGGTGGACAAGCTCCACGAGACGGCGGAGCAGTGGAACCGGCTGGCGCCGCGGGCGGGGAAAACCGGATGAGCGGGACCCGCCGGCTGCGAATCGGCGTCGTCGGCTGCGGCGCCGTGGCCCAGGTGCAGCACCTGCCCAACCTCGCCTTCCTGCGCGAGGAGTTCGAGATCGCCGGCCTCTGCGACCTGTCCCCGACGCTGGCGCGCTCGGCGGCCGAGGAGTACCACGTCCCCGCCTGGTTCACGGATCTGCGGGACCTGCTGGCGGCCGATCTCGACGCCGTCCTGCTGTGCCAGTCCGACCCCAAGGTGAGCGCCGCCCTCGAGGTGCTGGAGTCCGGCCGCCACCTGCTCATCGAGAAGCCGGTGGCCTTCGTGCCCGAAGACGTGGACCGCATGGCCCGCGCTGCCGCCGACGCAGGGGTGGTGGCCCAGGCCGCGTACATGAAGCTCTACGATCCCGCCTTCCGCCTCCTGGAGCGCGAGGTGCGGGCCATGGGGGAGCGCCGCTTCGCCCAGGTGAACCACCTGCACACGGACAACCGCCATCACCTCGCCCACTTCCGGCTGCGCAGCGCCGGCGACCTGCCCGACTCCGCCCTCCGGGAACGGGCCACCCAGCGGGACGCCGACGCCGCCCGCGCCCTCGGCGACGTCCCCGGCCACGTGCGTTCCGCCTTCTTCCACCTCGCCGGCAGCATGATCCACGACCTCTACGGGCTGCGCCACCTCTTCGGCCCGCCGGAGCGGGTGGCGGCCACCGAGATCTGGAACGGCGGCCTGGGGATCAGCACGATCCTCGGGTGGGCCGGCGGCCTGCGCTGCGCCGCCACCTGGGTGGAGTTGGAGCGCATCCGCCACTTCCGCGAGACCCTGGAGGTCTACGGTCCGGAGCGCGGGGTGATCCTGTCCTACCCGACGGGGTTCTCGCGGGGGCTGCTGAGCGAAGTGGTGATCCGCGGCGTCTCGGAGGAGGGCGAGCCCTTCGAGCGCCGGCCCGCCGTCGACTGGGAGAGCCCCTTTGTCGCCGAGCTGCGCCACTTCCACGCGTGTGTGACGGAGGGGGAGACCTGCCGCACGCCGCTGGGGGAGGCGCGGCACGACGTGCAACTGGTGGTGGATATTGCGCGTGGGGCGGTCTGACGCGTCTCCAAGTCCTCAGTACCTCGTATCAACCCACTCGGCGTAACGGCCGCACACGTGGGGATTGAGGCCGAGGGCGGATGCCTCTTCGATGATCTCACGCTTGTCGATCTGCGCGCTGCTCGGACAGCCAGCTCGGCGGCACCCAGAGGCGCCACCGTGAAACCAGGCGGGTGCAGTCCAGGCCGGAGTCGAGCCGGGCGTTGCCTTGCGTCAGCCGCGTGCGGCAACTCTCGGATAGGCCACCGGCCCTCTCCTGCCTCTCGGCAAGGAATCCGAGCCGCTTGAAGACGGCACCGTTGCCGAGGGTTTCGGCATACTCGATCAGGGTATCGTCACTGCGGTCCTCGCGATTCAGATAGCCCTGCAGGCAGTCTGCGACATGCTGTATCCCACCGCCGCGGGCGGGATCGTCGAGCACGTCCACCATGGTGCGGTGAACGTCGGAGACCAGGACCCTCGACCGCCCACGCCAGACCGGCCGGGTGCCGAAGATTCTCCGCTCGGGGATCTGATGCAGAGTGAAATGAGCGCCATGACGCACCTGGTGTTTCTCGCGCACCGGCCGGGCCGTCATGACCACGATGTCGCGGAACAGCTGTTCGGTCAGGTCCCAGTGCTCTGCTGCTGTACGGCCGCCCACATAGGCCGGACCGTAGAGGGCGGGAACCAGCACCCACGGGTCGTCCAGAACCTGCGCGCTGTCGAGCAGATCCAAAGAGGAGGCGGACACGTATGCGCCGCGCCCCACGCGGCGCAGCCAGCCCTGGCTGGTCCAGCGTGAGAGAAGCTGGGATGCTCTGGTCCGATCAACCGACAGCGTGGCGACGACGTCGTCGGCCCCAATGACATCGCCAGCGTCTCGTATTACCGACACGAGACGGCGTCTGCCGCGCGGTATGGGCTGTTCCTCGGTGATTTTCGCTATACTCCGAGAGGATAAATTCGCCTTTTGCGTTAATTTCTGCGTGACGAATATACCAGCATAGGCAGGAGGCCGCAACCAAGGTCCGTCCTGACGAGCCGGGTCACCCTCCGGGTCCAGATCAGAGTTCGTCTGCCGCTACATCCAGCTCAGAACTGGGACGACATGCCGAAGTAGCGAGCCAGACGCAGGGCCGTATCAGCGGAGATCCCCCACCTGCACTTCGAGGGTGGGTATCCCCGAGACGTCCACCATGCGCTCCGCCAGCGCCAGATCGTGGTTGCGTTGCAGGTTCACCCAGAAGGCGGCCCCGTTGCCGAAGAGCTTGCCGAAGCGGACCGCCATCTCGGCCGTGACCGGCTGCTTCTCGTTGAGGATGTCGTAGAGGGTCTGGCGGGAGATCCCGAGCGCACCGGCCACCGCCGTCTTGCTCATGGGCAGGGCAGGCAGGATGTCCTCGCGCAGAATCTCCCCCGGATGCACCGGATTGATGGAAGCGTGTCTCTTGACCATCAGTGATAGTCCTCTATGTCCACGTTCGAGGCGCCCTCATCGTCCCAGCCGAAGGTGACGCGCACGTTGGCCGTCAGGCGAACGGCGTAGCGGCCCTCGCGGTCACCCTTCAGAGGATGGAAGTACGATCCTGGATAGTTCATCTGTTCTGGCCGATCCGTCGCAGCTTCCCCATCCACTCGGCGTTCAGGCCCCTCGTTTGGCCGCGGGCCCAATAGTCTCTGAGGGCCTTGTGGCGTATGCTACCGATCATGACTCAAGATGACGGGAAGCGGCGAAATTGTCAAGTATTGCCTTACAAATTGCAGCCTTAGCCCTCGCAGTGGCCCTTGCGCAACCCGGGCCTGCCCCTGCAGAGATCACCAAGGTCGACAGCCTGGGAATCACCGTCCGGGACTCCCTCTCCCAGGGGATCGTGTTGTGGGCGGTCAACGCCTACTGGCCCTCCGGGGACTGGGAAGCCCTGGTCCATAGGCTGCAATTCAACCGGCCGGAAATCCTGGAGACGGCCTTCGGCGAAGAACAGGCCGAGCGGCTCGCGGAGAGCCTGGAGGACCTGCACGTCCGGATCCTCGATGGAGTACGGGGGAGGATCATCCGGGGCGCGTTGCGGAAATCGGAATGGAACGGCCTCTACGAGGTCTCCCTCACTGTCCTCCGCTTCCAGATGCGGAACGCCCCCCGCACTCGCGCGCAGCGCCTTCAGGCCAGGGCGGAGGCGCAAGCCCAGGGGCATCCGGGGGTGGAGGTTACGCTGTCCACGCGGTTCGTCCTGCGGGCGGTTGAAACGGGGGACCGGCTCAGCTCGGAGGTCATCGCCGCCAGGCGCACGCGGCGCCCCGGCACAGAGAGAATCAAGATCGCGGACTTGCTGGAGGAGACGATCAGGTCCGCCTACAAGTCCCTCGCCGTGACCTACGACAGCCTCTCCGCGTCCTCCGCCGACCGGTGACGGGGCCCCCATGCGGTATCGCGCTCCGGGCCGGCTCCGACTTGGTCTCTCCCTCCTCCTGTCGGCGTTCCTGCACCTGCTGCTCATAGCCGGATACCACCTGCTCGCCCCCACGCCCGCAGCCGACCACCTCCCCTTCTTCCGCGGCCCCCGGGCGCTCTCCGCTCCTCGCCTCTCCGGCCCCGAGCCGGAAGCCGGTGCTCCCGTCATGCAGAGAGTGGCGGGCCGAATGCCGGATCTGTCCCGCACCGTGGATGCCGTCACCTCCGCCGTCTCCGACAGTGTCGCGCCGCGCCGGGCACCGGGGGACACCTTGGCGGGACCGATCGAGGTGGGCGGGCGGCACCGTCCCTTCGAGATCCGGGTGCCGGCAGAGGATTCGGTCGAAGTGCAGGCCCAGGACCTCGGGCCCTCCTTCCCCATGGAGGAGCGCGATGCCTATGCGCGGCTGTGGCTGCCGGACGCCGACACGACCGATGAGGACAGCGCCCCCGCCCGGAGGGCCCGCCAGATCGTCCTCGCGTGCCTTGACGCCATGGGCGGCGTGGAGCGGCTCAAGGCCCTCCGCTCCATGTCCGCCGTGGTGTGGGTACGGGCCACGAGCCGCCTTCTGTCGGGAGTCGTGTACAACGTCCGCCCCTATGCCCATCCCGTGTCCGTCTGGAGCTTCGACCCCGGCAGCGGCCACCCCTGGGAGCGCGCGCCCTACGTGCGCGAGGAGGTCTTCCCCGGCTATCCCTCAATGGTCCCCTACTACGAGCTCGGGGCCTTCTCCCGCTTCTTCGAGGGGCGCTGGATGCTGAATTCCCCTCCGTGGAGCCGCTCCTTCCGCGATCGTTCCGAGGGCGAGCGGTGGAACTTCGTCGAGCGGTTTCTCGGCGAGGGGATCCGTCTGCGATACCTTGGCCGGGGCACCTTCGATGGCCGTCCCGTGCACTCCGTCCGCGTCGACGACCGCAAGTTCGGCCGCATCTTCGCGGCCCACTTCGATGCCGACGACGCCCTGCTCGCGGCCGTGGAGGAAGAGCTGTCGGAGAGAGAAGCGGAGTGGTTCCGGAACCAGAGGGGCAACCAGGGAAGGGGAAGTCCGGCGTGGACGACCCGCTTCGAGGAGTACGAGGAGGTGCAGGGTGTCCTGTACCCCACGAAGTGGCGCCGGTCCGGCGGCAGCCCCGGCGCCGGCCGCCCCTACTACTCCACCATTCTGCTGAACGTCGCCTTCAACGGCGAGGAGCCGAGCCAGGCGCCGCCCGAGATGGAGTAAGGCTGGCCGTCCTTCAGTTCGGAACCACCCCCACCCCGCCGATCCCACTCGCGCCGCAGACCGCCCGGCGAGTCCCGGCCGCCGCCGGCTTCCCCACTCCCGGCAGGGTATAGGCGTCCGCCTGGCTCGGGTCGACTCGGTATCCGATGTCGCCCATGGCGTGCAGGGTGGTGGCGCTGAAGATGCCGTTGTCCCAGTCGAGGTAGGGGGTCATCACCTCGTCACCGAAGATGGACTCGCGCCAGTGAGAGAAATCGGGGGCGAGGGGGACCTTCTTGCCCTCGTACCTCCATCCGCCCTCGACGTCGAAGGCGGACCGCGCGCGCTGCCCTTTGAAGTGGTGGTCGGGGTCGTCGAGGTCCACGAGATCGAGAGCGTACCAGATGGCCACGCTGAAGCCGAGGGCGTGGGCGATCTCGTGGACGGCGATGTCCTTCAGGGGGCGGGTGAAGGAGTCCTTGTGGATCCGGATGAACGCCAGTATGGGAAGGTAGTTCTGCCGGACATAGATGGGGCCGCCGGTTCCCAGGACGCTGGCGTCGTCGGGCAGGCGCCCCACATAGATGCGCACGTCATCCACGATCTCATCCCGGATGATCAGGCGCCCCAGCCAGTTGTGGCGCTCGAACCAGTCGTGGTCGTCGCTGTCGAAAGGAACCACCCCGAAGTCGATGTCGCGGACTCCCTGGGAGATGACCGTCTCCCACACTTCGGCGGCCTCCTCGATCAGGGCCCGGTGGCCCGGACTGAAGTCATCCACGAATTGCAGCTCGATGTCGAAGGTCGCCTCGGGCACCGAGGCCTGGTCCGCCTCGACCACGGTGATCGAGTAGGCGCGCAGACTGTCCCCATCGCCGTCCTGGATGAGAATGCTCGACTCCCCCGCCAGGCAGCCCGCGAGGAAGACCGTGTCGCCGTGGCCGAGAGTCCTCGTCCTGTCGTCGCGCTCGGCGGCGCAGAAGCTCCGCGACGGCGCCGAGGAAGCGGTGGAGATCTCGACGGCCAGATCGGAAAGCTCGCCGGGGTTGGCGACGATCCTGACCCGGGCATCCGACGAATCGCCCGAGGCGGTCTGCACCTGCAGGGTGAAGCGGTGCCAGAGGGTGCCGTCGGCCGTGAACCTCGTCTCCCCCGGGTCCGGTGACAGGGAAGCCCGGATCGACGGCCCCAAGGGAAATCCGATCCTCCAAGGATTCTCCGAGGCGCCGCCGTAGAGGAACTCGCCGAAGTACTTGAGGTCGTCCCAGTCGTTGTCGCCGTCGCGGTCGATGTCCAGCAGGTCGAAGTCGTAGTACGAGGCCAGGTAGGTGAACCCCGTGAGGTAGTGCCACAGGGGCCACAAGTCCCAGAAGTTGAGGACGCCATTGCCGTCGACGTCGCCGAGGTGGCGCCGTCTCTCTTCCTCGTGGTCGGTGGCGGCCTTGGCGGCGGGCTCGCGGGCGGGAAGCTCCGCGGGGAGGACCACCCCGCGCTCGGAGAACCAGGCGACCAGGCGCCGGTAGTCCTGTTGGTTCGGGAGTGGGGACGTGGGCGATGACGGCGGCTCGGCGCAGCCGGAGAGTGCGGCGATCACCGCCAGGACGAGGGACAGAGGACGCATGAGGGACTCCAGGCTCAACGGTGCAGAGAACCTACGAGCGACTGCGCCCAGAGTCAGGTCAGCGGAAGAAGAACCGCTCCGCCGTGCCCGTCATGATCTCGGCGCGGTCGGCGGCGGAGAGGAAGTCCAGCCCCTCCTCCATGAGAGCCACGCTGGCCGCGTACGTGTGCTCACCGAGCATCTGGTAGGGCCCGTCGCTGGCCCACATGAGGCGTTGCGGGCCGTAGGCGTCGACGACCCGCCGGATGAGACCGGCCAAGTCGTGGTAGGGCGGCTTCTTCTCGCCCAGGGCGTAGAAGGCGGAGACCTTCACCATGACGCTCTCGAACCGCGCCATGGCGCACAGGGCGTCCACCTCCTCTTCCAGGATCGGGCCCTTGGCGCCGATGAGGCACAGGTGGTCGATGATGACAGGCGCGCCGGGGAACTGCTCGCAGCGCCGAGCCAGGGCGGGAAGGGCGTCCGGGCCGATGAGGGGGCAGACGGCCAGCCGATGGCGGCTGGCGGCGGCGAACATCCTCTCGAAGCCGGGGCCGTCGCACCAGCTCTCGGGCGGGACGTCCTTCGGATAGACGCGGAAGCCGTAGACCCGCTCAGCGGCGAGACGGGTCATCTGGTCCTCGACGGCGGGATCGTCCCAGTCGACGATGCCGATACCGCCGAAGACGTCGGGGTAGTCGCCCATGGCCTTGAGCATGTAGCGGTTGTCGGTGCCGTAGTAGCTCATCTGCACCAGCACGACGCGGTCGACGCCGTTGGGCCGGGCGTGGCCGAGGATGTCCTCCACGTGGAAGGTGGGGAGGTCGGCGTCGGCGGGATCGATGCCCTCGGCGAAGGGGTAGGTCTGGTAGTCGTCGGTCCAGATGTGGACGTGGGAGTCGATGTAGGGCATGGGCTGTCCCCTCCTGCCCTTAGAGGGATCGGACGAACACGCCCGATCGGCCTTGAGGTCTATTTGCTCCCCGTCCCGCAATTGGCGCGTCAGGGCTCAGTTCTTTCGGCTCCGTGGAAGCCTGTGTACAGGCCACAGCGACTCGATCTTCTCATAGTTATCCATCAAGAGCCAGTTGGCCCTCCCCGTTTCATCCTTAATCTCCGCTGGAGCCCGTGCCATTTCCTCATACGAAGGGGCAATTACGAAAGCAACGTCCTGGAGTTGGAAGTCTAGATCATGCGGCACTCGCCACTCTCTCTCGTGCGTATAGTCCACTGCTCTTCTCTTATCCCAGAATCGGTCCTTGTATTCCTGGGGAGCATATGAAGGACAAAAGGGGGTGACGAAGGAAAACAGGGTGCCATGAAACGCTTGATTGTCTGAACCTGTGTGTTGCTTTTGGTGCTCCATCAATCCCGGTGTAAGGTAGATAGCAGGTGCGCCCCCTCGGCCAAATAAGTATGCCTTGCTGAAGCCCAACCCAAATCGAGAGTACCGGTTCGCATGATCCAGCAAGCTCCCCCAGGTACACTCCGTGAAGCACACTGCGGGCTTGTTGGTCCAAGGCATCTTGGTCGCCCGCAGTCTTCTCTCCCGAAGAATGGCTATTAGCCTCTCACCCGCCGAAAGACCCCGGACTCTGTCCAACTCCAGATCCCGTCCTTCTTCCTTGAATGAGAATGGAGCCGTGCCCTTTGTAAAATGCACAACGAAATCAGAGAAGTCCGGACGTACAAAGCGATCAACCATTGAGCAACCCCTTCATGAAAGATCTCAAGAATACCCGAAGCTCCCGTGCACCGGCTCCTATGTTAGGAGAAAGAACCTCCTCAGGTTCAGCTGCCCCCACTTACCTTCCCTCCGCGACTCGCCCTAAAGCTGCGCGGGTAAAGCGGCTTCAGAATCCTCAAGATGACCCTGATAATCCTTCCGTAGTTTATCTTCCTCCACGTTCCCGAAACCCAGCATGTAGAGACTGAGTCGTACTGCAAGACTACGGGCACCCGTCTCCATTCGATTGTTCCGGAAAATGGTCCCCCGCCAGGGTACACTTCCAACCACCATAGGTAGTCTCGCTACACGCTTTATCACCGTCTGCCAAACTCGCGGATCCAGCTCAGAACCCCGCGCGATGGGGCTCTCCATTTCCTCCGAAATTGCGCTACCTAGTATCGTCCCGTAAATGCGCAAGCCTACGGGCCTCATCAGGAGGTGTCCGGCTGCCGCATCACCATCCGGCTCTCTAATTTCGCCTGGGGACCGTGTCTCATCTTCCAAATCCCTGAGAACATCGAAGCTGTCACGAAGAGCCATCCATAGGGATGCCAAAGCGTTATATGTGTTCTCTACGTGCGACACATCGGGCCGAAACCTCAAATAGGTCTTGTCATATCCGTAAACCGCATCAAGAACCGCAAAGTTGAAGTCCCACAGAGCAGCCAAAGAGGTGAACTTGTCATGCTGGGCCTTCTTGAGATTCTTCTGAATCAGCTCCAATGACTGCGGATTAAGTAACTTGATGCCGGACTTGAGCAGCATCCGGGTTGCAATCGAGACTACGTTGTCTTCGTCTAGCGCGATCTCCTCACCCGTTGTTGTCTTCTTGGCGTACCTGTTAAGTGTATGAAATAGCCTCCTAGTCTGGATATTGCCTTCCTCTGTTCTGTCGTGAGTCAAAAAGATCACTGACACTTCCTCGCGCCGAAGCGTTGAATCCCTCCTGATTGCCTGCTCAACAGACTTCAATCTGTGCTGTCCATCCAAAGCAAAGTACTCCTGTCGACCATCGAATTTCAGAAGGCCAAACTCAAAATCGTCATCTAGTAACGGATGATCCTCCATTCTCACCTTTATGTACCCCGGCTTTCCTCCCCAAGCAGCCACGATTATCGCGCCGTAAAACCGTTCAGGTTGCTTCAGGAGGTAATCTGTCATCTCTTCCGCACGCTTTGACAAGCGTCTTTGCAGTAGCTCATCTAGGTCTGGAGACGCATCCAGATCTTCGTAGAACTGAACTTTCGACGCCAATTCCTGAAAGGTCATCTTGCCGATGTAGTAGTCGCGTCCTCCCATCCTGCCTCGTATCACTGGAATTAGGTCAGCCACTTCTATTCCTCCGTAGAGTTGGGGGGTGATTTCTGGTTGAATCTCGGCCGCAGCACTTCGTAAATCGACTTCTCGACCACGTCTAACTCAGAGGGCTTTACGCTGGCAAAATACAATCTGAGGTGTGAGCCAAACTCCCCAAACATCCTCGCGATTTCAGGCCTCGTGAGATCATATCCCTTCTTCGTGCGGACATAGTGTCGTAGTCGCTCCTTCATTGAGCGAGTCTGGCCTACGTAGAGCACTGTATCAACTGCCCGCCCATAGATTCTAGCACACGCGGTGAACAAGTAGACACCAGCCTCTTCTGATTGCGACTCAATGGCCGACTGAGTAATAGGAACTTCCCGCCACTTCAGATTCCTTTTGAGCCCTTCTTGATGCTCGAGCAATTTGGCCGGTTGTAGCCCCAAGAGCCTATTGTCACCTGTGGATGACCCCTTTGTGTCGTAGCCTACCTCGCGATAGACAACATTGCCAGTGCCATAGTCGATGAATTCACACTCCCCGCCATCTCCTCTGACAGCATCGTTCAGACAATAGATCCGAGTATCTTGCGATCTATATAGCAAGAAGGGGATCCTCTCGGTAAGTCCATCCCTTAGCAGTTCGCTCTCTAACCAGAAATGGGAGTCCGGCCGGCGCTGCATATACTCAGGCCGGCCTCTCAGTCGAACTGAGTAATTCCCGTACTGCCCCCAGAGGGTAAAGACATCGAAGGGAATTACCTGCAATAGGACCTGCAAGGCTTGAAACAAGTGGGCTTCTGCAACTGAAAAGAAGGGGACGTCTAACGATCCGTGTGCGCACTTGTTCCTGATCACAACCAAGTGGTTCATGGCTCTGCAGAGATTGAGAGACTTTGCCTCATCAGTTCGGTAACCTCTGTCTTTGAGCAGGAGGCTGATTCTATTCAGGCTGATGCTTAGCCTATCGAGACTATCTTTCTCAGGATGTCTTCTGTAATCCGAAAAGAGAGCACAGTATTCCTTCACTGGGTCAGGGAATTGCTTTGACTGACTACAAACGTAGTCGATAGCCGACACCCATCCTCCAAGGCTATTGGAGGATATGATCCGTCCCGATGTCTCTTCCTCCAACAACCCCCCTTGATCTGCGGCAATTGAGGAAAAGGCGGTGCCTAGGTATTTGATCAGAGTCGCACCGATTGACTCTAGTGCTCTGTACTTGTAGTAGGCATCGGCCAGACCTCGGCTACGAGAGTATGTGTCGAATGGATACCAAATGAGCGAAGGAAGTGCCATTGGTCACCCCCGTTCCTGTCTACGCCATCCGATGGGTCTCACGAAGAGGCCGCTTCTGCATCTGATCAGTTTCATGCGCTACAAGTGACACACCGCACACCCTTCTGCTAGATCGGGGGCGGGGATTTCCTCCCGGTCCGGCAGCTCCGCGATCCTCAGCAGCGGTCGGCCGTCGACCCAGGTGTATCCGCGATCGCCAACGCTGCTCCGCTCATACCCCATCGCCTTCTCGAAGAGATCCGGGTGCACCTCCTTCAGGTTCTGCCACTCCCCCACCTGTTGGTAGAAGCAGAAGTAACAGCCTGAGCGGGATCGCCAGCGGTAGTAGCCGGGTATGCCGATGCCTGACTCGGTCAGGATCCGCTTGATGTCCTCCAGGATCATCCCGGCATCCTTGAAGGGGTACACCGGCAGGATGTTCGGCCGCTGGGAGATTACCGGGGGCTTCTTGGATTGGTACCCCTCCCGGTCCTCATCGGCGCGGATACCGATGTAGCTGAAGGCGTGGCTGTCGCCGACAAACCGCTCGAAGGGCTGGATCTTCAACACTCGCGTGCACCACCGAGATCGGGGATTGGGCAGGAAGCCACCGTAGAGCTCATTCAGGTAGACGTCGAAGGGATTGCGACCGGGCTTCCTGGCCACCTTCAGGTCATCGAGTGCGTTGAGGCGCTTCACCTCCACGCCCAAGAGAGCCTCGAGCCGCTCCAAGTACTCATAGGTCTCGGGCAGCTCGCAGCCGGTGTCGCAGAATACGTACTCCGCCGGGATCTCCGGGTAGGTCTGGCGCATGTACAGGGCGAGGGCGGTCGAGTCCTTGCCGCCGGAGATGCTGATGATGTGGCGGATGCTCTTGTCGGACAGGCTGTCGACCGCATCCTGCATGCTAGCCATGGTAGGCCCCTTCCATCCTCATCTCCTGAATCATGGACAGCCTCTTCTCCGCCTCCACCTCGCCAACCAGGTCGACGAGCTTGCCGAACAGCTCATCGATCCGGCCCTCGACCAACTTGGACAGGCCCTGGGCCGCGCTGCTGTCCCCCAGCAAACCGCTGCGTTCTAGGGCTGATTCTTCGATCTGCTGCACCGTCGCCTGCAACTCGCGCTCGAATTGGGCGATGGTGCTGTCGTCCCACCTCGCAAGCGGCTGACCGACGAGCACGGTGGCCAAGGAGTCTACCAGCTTTGCGTCAGACTTGTAATGCACCTGCATGATCTTCAGCATGCTTGCAGTCGTTGTCGCGGTGCCCATCCTCTCCACGAAGCTCTGCGAAAAGCAGCCCGCCCACTCCCTGGCCACCCGGCGCAGGCCCTTTCGGCCATCGTGATCACCCAATCTGACTGCGCGTCGAACCGCGGCGCCCGCCTGTTTCACGTAGGTACGGGTGACATCCATCAACTCCTGCCTTGCCGACCTGATTCCCTCAAGCGCATTGCCGTTCGCGCTTTGCTCGCCCGCAAGGCGAGGTAGGTCGTACAGGATGAGCCGGACGGGATCGCCTTCCTTGCGGATGAGCTCTTGGAGCCTCTGGCCGGCGGGGGTCAACTGACGGCTGGTCAGAGCCGCTGCTGGGAGTTGCGCCTTCCAAGCCTCCAGCGCGTCGTGACAGAGCCTGATGAGGTCGGCTTCCGGGACTTCATATTGGGGGCCGGTCGTGAAGATGTCGTGCAGCTCGCGCAGGTATTCCTCGCGCTCTTCATCCAGCCTCAGCACACTCACGCGGAAACGATCCGGCTCGCGGCACAGGCTCTCGATGACGGAGGGCAGGATGTCCGACACGTAGATCCCATCCTTCATCAGCGACAGGGCGCTAGGGAAGGCCTTGAGTCCCGCCGCGAGCAGGATGGGAAGCAGGCCTCTCCGCACGCCATAGGGCGGCTCCATCAGCGTGTGGAGCAGTGGCCGGGGGTTCTCGGGCATCGCGGTAGGGTTGGTGAGGAAGTCACGGATCTTCCGCCACACCAGCTTCAAGCCGGGATCCTCCAACTCCTCCGGGTCTGCGTACCACCATCGGCCGTTGTCCCGCCGGTAGAGCCCGGTGTGAAGCAGGACACAACGAAACATGGACGAGTCCGGGAAGTTCCCTTCGATGCCCAGGCCCTCCATGCCCGAACGCTCCAAGATGCCTAGGACCAGCTTCTTGCGTGCGTTCACCACGATGGCCGAAGGCCGGTGGCGGACGATCATCTCGTTGTTGATGCGTGGACAGTTCGCGAAAACCTCCTCCATGATATTGGACAGAGCCGTTCGCAGACCGCGGGGCGAGTCCGCCCGTTTCAGGGGCTCGCCCTTGTGGAACCATTGGGGGCCCTCGGCGCCGGGCAACACGAGCCGGTCGAGCAACTGCTGCAGGTGGCCCCTCGCGTCATCCGTCATCTGCTGCAACTCGGGGCCGACGAGGGGGTCGGTCCCGACAAGCTCACCGTCGGTCTGCATCCGTAGCAGGCACCACACCTCCAAGGCCGCCTCCCGGATGGGCAGCGGTTCTTGCGGCAGGGCTACCACGATCCTGTCGGCGCTCAGGTCGAGCCGGATCGCCAGCTCGGCCTGGGCAATCTCCTCGTGGGTCTCGGACAGCACGTACAGCACCTCTCCATCGGTGCCGGGATCTAGGCGCCTCAGATACTGGTCCTGTCGGAGGGACTCGGGAAGGGTGGCCACGTACTCATACCGGCCGGCGAGAAATCTCCTGACGCGGTGCTGGTCGTTGAACTCGACGGGGCGCCAAGCAGGCGGCCTGGCTTCCCTGCCTAGGAACTCCAGCTCGTCGAAGTGCTCTTCCTGCCTTCGCTTCTCCTCCTCCAGCCGGCCCCGCAGGTCGACGTCCGTGCCGTGCCAGACGGCCACTTGATCGCTGTGGCGACGGTGGAGCAAGAGCTTGCGGTCCACGAGTTGCCGGACCGCGGCCGCTTCCTCTCTCCCGCCGTTGTAGCCTCTGACCGCGAATCTCAGCAGGCCGTGCCCTGCACGTGAGCGCTGGCCGCTCGTGCCGAGGCTCAACAGGCAGGCAGCCTTCAGGGCCGCGATCTCCGCCTCGCTGGAGACCTTGGTCAGGGCGCTCTCCGTTTCCAGCCACTGGCGGTAGGTGCCGCCCACCGATGTATCCGCGCGCATCACCGGGGAGAAGTAGTCGTACAGGTCCGCCGGCCGGACCGGCGCCGCCATGTCGACGGAGTAGAGAAAGCTGAAGAGGGTGCGCTCGTTCTGAGCCACACGGGCGGCCAAACGGGGCAGCAGGTGCAGGGCGGCGGGTTCGAGTGGGAAGGCGCCGCGCAGCAACTGCTGAATCTCGGGGAGGGTGGCTTCACCGAACAACCCATGCTCCCGGCTATCTCTGGCCGCCGTGCGGGCGTCTGCCAACGCCAAGGTGGCCTCGCCTCTCTGGGAAGCCACGACTTCGGCGATGAGCCGGTAGATCTCCTTGCTGTCATCGACGTACTGCAGGGTCCGGAAGCGGCCCTCGATCTTGGTCCACTCCGAACGGACCGACTGGGTCATGCCCCCCGCGTATAGCAGGAGGCTCTGGTGGAGGAACAGCCCCATGGTGGCCGGAACCTTCCGGGTCCGGCTTACGAACTCCGCCAGCACCTGGATCTCGGCCAGAGCGGAAGCCCTCCCCTCCCTTAGCAGGGACTCCAGGTGCCGCCCGAACTCGTCCCACAACAGGACGACCTGATCGCACCCGCTATCGGCCGCCTTCCTGTGCAGGGCGGCCAGCACGTTGGCAAGACCGTCCGGTCCAGCGGTCTCAAGCCTTTCGATGGACTTGGCTTCCCGGCCGAGCCTCAATCGCTTCATGCTCTGCACCGCCGACTCCCGCAGCGCTCCGGCCACATCCGGGCAGTATCCGTGGAGAGCGATGGCGATGCCGCGCTTTTCCTTGTTCCTGCTTCGCCTGAGCACGGACCGACCCAGCTCCGGGCTGACCGAATCGAGGCGGCCGGCGATCCGCTTGATGCAGTCGGCGGCGTCCGCCCGGTTCTCGATCACCTGCAGAGCGTAGGTCGCCGTGAGAGATTTGCCGCTGCCGTAGGGAGCCACCACGAAGAAGGCGTGATCGTCTTCTTCTCCGAAAAGGGCTTTGAGCAGGGGCACCGTCTTGGCGGTGGGGCGGAAGTGGCCGATGCGCTCCGGCTCGTCGGCGTCGTAGACGAGGTTGATGGAGCGCAGAAAGGCGTCCCGGGAGACGGGCTCGCTCGCCACGGCCTTCCTACGCGGCATGGCGACTCAATCCCTCACTCGTGTAGTGCGCTTCGAGCCAGTCGATCTCATCCCGACGTTCCACCACTAGCCTTCGTTGCCCCGCCAGTCCCTGGATTTCGAGACTGACCTGTGGCTGCTCCACCTGCACGGCCGTCTCGTACAGGCCCTCGGCCGTCATGCAAAAGGCGTTCCCCGGACCGCCCCGCCGCTGGGACGCTTCCTGCACCGATGCCTGGATGGGGCCGTCATGCGCGTCACTTCCAAAGGCCCTGGCCAGGGAGTAGCAGAGGATGTGCGCGGGGATTGCCTTCGTGGCCTTGTTGACCTCGTAGTACCCGCTCGTGCGGTAGTGGGAGAGTAGGCCCAACTCGGTGAAGGGAGACTCCTGCGCCTCTTCGGGGTCCACCCCCCGGTCGGGGATACTCCTCGAATAGCTCAGGAGCAGGCAGCTCGCGTCCCGGTCGAGGGTGCGGGGGCTCGGGACCCGGCTGCCCTGCATCTGCAGGAACCGTTGCAGGCCTTCGATGCAGACGGCCTTGTCGAAGCGAGGCAGCTTGAAGTTGTTGAAGAACCAGTCCCAGGTGACGGCGTGCTCCGGGCTGCTGATCAGGTTCACGTGAAGCGCCCACCAGGTGCCGATGTCGGTGAAGTAGGGGTCGCGCTCCCAGACGAGGTGGCCGAGGCCCGTGGGCTCCAACATGGCTCCCTTGCGGTGCCGGCCTCCCCCGACTTGCTGGCACAGGCCGGTCGCCTGTAGCCAGTGACGAATCGACTTGGCCATGTTGCGGCCCACGCCGAGCCAATCGGCGACGTGCTCGTGGCAGAGCTTCTCGGGCTCCTCGGCCACCAGCTTCAGCCCCTTGTGCAGCCACCCTTCCCGGACGGGGAAGGTCTCGTGCCCTGCGAACCTCATTCGGCCACCTCCGACAGTTCCATCCGCTCCGTCCCCCTCCACCCGGAGAACGCCCGGATGCGGTCCACCTCCTCCGCCACGGCCGCCCAGGCCGCCGCCACCTCCTCCCCGTCGTTCAGCACCGACAGGCTGAAGCGGACGCTGGCGTACGCCTCTTCCTCCGACAGCCCCATGGCCCGCAGCACGTGGGACGGCTCCGGCCGCTGGTTGGTGCACGCCGAGCTCTGGGAGCAGCGGATGCCGCGCTGATCCAGTCGCGCCACCAGGGCCTCTCCGTCCACGCCGTGGAAGAGCAGGTTCGTGGTGTTGCATACACGGGCCCGGGAGTCACCGTTCACGGTCACGCCGCCGCAGCGATCGATGATCTCCCTCTCGAGGCGGTCTCGCAGACTGCCGAGGCGGGCGATCGTCTCGTCGAGGGATTTCTCCCGCAGGCTGGCTGCACATCCCATGCCCGCGATGCCTGGCACGTTCTCGGTGCCGGCGCGCAGACCCGACTCCTGATCGCCGCCCTCGATGAGGCCTTCGAGCCGGGTAGCGCCGCCCACGTACAGGGCGCCCACTCCCACGGGGGCGTGGAACTTGTGGCCCGCAATCGACGCGTAGTCGACGGGCCGATCCCGCAGGCCCAGCGGCAGCTTGCCCACCGCCTGCGCCGCGTCCGTGTGGAAGGGCACCCCCGCCCCGGCGCACAACCGCCCGATCTGATCGATCGGCTGCACGACGCCCGTCTCGCTGTTGACCCACTGGATGGAGACCAAGTCGGCCCGCCCGGCCAGCGCTCGCCGCAGATCCTCGGGATCGACGAGGCCGCCGCCGCTGACGGGCAGGAGCACCACCTCTGTCCCTTGGCGGCTGCACCTGTCGAGCCCGGCGAGGACGGAGGAGTGCTCGACGGCGGTGGAGATGATCCTCGTGCCCGGACCGGAGAATCCGCGCAGGACGGTGTTGTTCGCCTCGGTGGCGCCGCTGGTGAAGATGATGGCGCCGGGGCCGCAGCCGAGAAGGGAGGCCAGGGATTCCCGGGCCATGCGCAGTTGCTCGCGCCCGCGCTCGCCGGCGGTGTGGCTGCTGGAGGGATTGCCGAAGGCCGCCAGGGCGTTCAGGACCGCGGCGCGGACCTCCGGCAGGGGCGGGGTCGTGGCGTTGTTGTCGAGATAGACCTCGGAGGGCGGGTTGCTCAAGGTCTGGTGGTCTCCCGGGGAGAGGGGGAGGCTGCGCGCGAAACCTTACCCCCAAGTCGGGGAGGGGGGCAAGTGCCTTCTCAAGATGTGGTGTGGTGGCGCAGGTTCCGTTACTAATTTACTGCACAAACGTATATCTGCCAAGCAGCCGGCAGGGCCTTCGGCAGCCCTGAGCCATCTCGTCCAGGTTCAGACCGGGGGCTTTATCTGAATGAGCGCCTGCACGAGATCTTTCAGGATGGGCTGAATCAGCCAGAGGAACCCGGTCACGATGCCGCCCAGTGTCGTGATGACACCCCCGAGGACCCAGATCTTCAGGTGGGCGATGTCCATCTTCAGGTGGGCGATATCCGTCTGGGTTGCACTCTCTTCCATGCGCGTCCTGATCTCCCGGACATCGCCCTCAACAGCTCTCAGGCATGCGTCCCAGGAATCGTCGCTCCCGCCATCGTCCCTGGCCTGCGGACGAAGGCTCACCTCCTGCCCTCCCACACTTCGAGCTTTTCTGCGAGGGCTTTGTCGGCCGCGCCAGTGTAGCGCGAGGGCGCCACGACGATGCCTCCCTTCCCTTCCACCTCGATGCCCAGGGCGCTCTCAAGCTCGGAGCAGGTCCGATGGTTACTTCGGACAAACCAGACCCCGGACTCCATCTGGTAGGACTCCTCCTGGGGAACGAGCGCCCTGACCTCTTCGTCGAGGGGCTCTTCGGCCGGAATCACGACATAGATCGGCATGTAGCGGATCCTCAGAAGAGCTTGGCTACGGTCAGGGCCAGTCCAACTGCTGCCACCAGGCCCCCCAAGACGCCCGCCAGGACCAACGCCTTGGTCGGCATGTGCCTCCATCGCTCCTCGAGGTTGGCCAGTTGCCTCTCCAGGCGGCGAACGGACACTACCGAGGGACTACGCAAATCACCACCTAGGAGGACGCCCCAAAGGGGATTCAATGCCATGGTTCATGAGGTGATTGTCTATCACCCAAGATGATACGGAGAAGCCATTGGCGACTCGTTCCAAACTCTCCGGCGAATAGTCACCCCTGAGCCTGTCGTCTACAGAATGCCAAGGGCTGAGAAACTCCGCAGCGAAGGCTCGCTGCATCTTCTGGCGATAGCTGTAGGACCTCGTGGCAGGAAGCAGTGCTTCTCCGCGCATGGAAAACTGCAAGCTGTCACCCAGGAGGCGAGCGGCATCGAACCTTCTCCCGGTCTTGCTGCGGGAACGAAGAGCCAGTTTCCTGCCGCCCTTGTTCCCGAGGATCCAAGAGAATCGATCGGTCAGTTTCTGGCTGCTGATGGCACTCGGGGTCGTTCCCAAGAGTTCAGCGAGCTTGCGGTCTTCCACCCGATCGCCATTCAAGTCTGCCGCGCTGCGGACCTCCTTGGCCAAGTCAGAGCCGACCTTCCACGCGGGGGTAGTGAAGGCATGCGCACCAGAATCGCCTCCCTCGAAGCCTTCCGTGTTGACCCCTTCCATTGGGAGGTCACTGTCCCCGGCGATCCCATCCTCAATTCGAACATCGAAACCCTTCTCTTGAGTAAGAGACCTTATCTCCGAGGCGGAAATCAGGTGGTCAACTCCATCCGATCCCAAGGCAATCTCTTCTGCCGCGGTTCTACCCAACTCGCTGATCTCCCTTTGTCGGGAGATCAGATCATCAGAGTCAAGATCGTCCGGGTCCGCACCGAGCAGTGCTTCGAACTTCCTGAACCGAGAAAGCTCGCGATCTTCTCTTTCGCGAGAGAGGTCTTCCCAAAGAACGGACAGGTCGGAGCCCTTTCCCTCCGTCGAATCCAGAAGCTCTCTGACAAAGCGGTCGACTTCGGCAACGAAGTCTGGGCGAGGAACCTGCACGACCTTGTCTGCCAGGTACCTGAAGATCATGGGATGTTCGTCATCAGAGGACGGCTTGGATTCCAGATAGGTAAAGACCCCGTCCGAATGAATCGTGATCCGGGGCCAGAGCCATCCTTCTCCTACGGCGAGCATGGAGTGGGCAAGATCCCATTCGTCATGGCCTGACTGACCTGACGGGTAAGGCTCCCAGTTCAGCCTCCACCAATTCCAGACCAGCCAGTAGGCCAACGGCTTCGGATCAATCAATGGGCCTTCGCGATAGATGGGTTGCCCATCCTGTCCCGCGACCAAGCCCTGAGTCAGGCACCGGTCGTCAGCCATGATTCTCAACAACCCCACGGCGGGCTCAGAAGCCCCATAGGTGCTGATGCTGAAGTCCAGACTCATCCGGCACCCTCCCATCTCTTGCGGACTTCCCTGCTTAGTCTCTTGCCAACTCTGTCATTCCGATCATCCAACCGGTATCCGTGGTATGTGCCACGAGACTGATTGGCCTCATAGACCCATCCTTCATGATCTACCGCCCAGACGTTTTTGGGAAGACCATTGATCGATCTGGAACTCACTGTTCGACGACGAACTCCTTCCCGGAATAGCCTCCTGGCTTCCAGGAGAGACATCTGCCTCTTGTCATCGCAAGGAGACTTGTCTGGCCCCAACCCTCTGTCCTTGGTCCGACCCAGGTGTCTTGGATCTGGTATGAACAATGAGGGCTTCATCTTCGACTGCAGATCTTCCGGAACGAGCGCCCTGATCTCTTCGTCGAGGGGCTCTTGCGACGGAATCACGACATAGATCGGCATCTTCTGGGTCCCGACAGCCTTTCGGGCAATGGTAAGGGCCGGGGCGAGCACCGGCCAACCCGCATGGCTCGCAAGTTCCATGCCACCTCGCTACGGGCTACCTCTATCTACTGCCCCCGCCCCGCGAACGCCTCCCCTCCGTCCTCCTCCCACCCCCCGCCCACCGGCCGCAGCTGCCCCGCCCCGGTCACCTCCCACCGCCGGCCGTCCCGCTCGCCGCCGGCGCCGTGGCGGCGGAACCAGTCCTCCAGCACGCCGTGCAGCTCGCGGCGGCGGGCGGCGTAGCCCGCGTCGTCGGCCAGGTTCACCCGCTCGCCCGGGTCCTCTTCTAGATGATAAAGCTCCGCGGGTAGCTCCTCGCCGCGGTCGACGTACTTCCACTCCTGGGTGCGGACCATGCGCGAGGCCCCGTACTCGGCGCAGCGGCTGCCGTCGACGACGACCGCCTCGCGGCCTTCCGTGCCGCCGCCCGCATCCGCTCCACCTCCCAGTAGCCCGGCGAAGCTGCGGCCCGAGCGGCCCCCTCCGCCGTCGTCCGGCTCCGGCAGTCCCGCGTGTTCCAGCAGGGTGGGGAAGAGGTCGCAGGCGCTGAACAGTCCGGGCTCGACCGCGCCCTGGGGCACGCGTCCGGGCTGGCTGACGAGGAAGGGCACGGTCACCGAGTTCTCGTACATGTTCAGGGGGAAGGTGCCGTTGCCCTTGCCCCAGAAGCCGTGGTGGCCGCAACTGAAGCCGTTGTCGCTGGCGAAGACGACCAGGGTCCGCTCGCGCACGCGCAAGGCCTCGAGCCGGTCGAGGAGACGCGCCACGTCGGCGTCCATGGCGGTGACGGCGGCGAAGTAGCCCTTGAGCATCTCGCGGTTGCCGAGGCAGCTCTCGGACAGGCCGTGGCCTTTCGCCCACTCGTGGATCGGCTCCTGGGGGCAACTGTCGAAGGGGCAGTCGTCGTACGAGTCGACGATCTGTTGGGGGTGGCCGGTCCACGGCGAGTGGGGCGCCGTGTAGTGGACGCCGAGGTAGAAGGGCGCGGCGCCGCCGGCGTGGGCGTCGAGGAAGGCGAGGGCGTCGTCGGTGATCAGGTTGGTCACGTAGCCGTCCTCGGTCAGCAGCTGCCCGTCGCGAATCATGGGGGGGCGGTTGTAGTCGCCGCCGCCGAGCTGGTGGACGTACCAGTGCGAGAACCCGTGCTGCACGAGCTGGCTGTGGCCGAGGTGCCACTTGCCGGACAGGCCGACCTCGTACCCGTGGGCGGCGAGGACGTCGGTGTATGCCGTCTCGCCTTCGAGGTAGAGGGCCGCGTCGTCGCCGACGTTGCCCTCGCGGATCCAGTCGTGGACGCCGTGCTGCGACGGCATGCGCCCGGTGAGGAAGCTGGCGCGGCTCGGCGAGCAGACGGGCGAGGCGCAGAGGAAGTGCTCGAAGCGGACCCCGGTGGCGGCGATGCGGTCGAGGCCGGGGGTGCGGATCTCGTCGTTGCCGGAACACCCCAGGGCCCAGGGTCCCTGGTCGTCGGTGAGGATGAAGAGGATGTTGGGGCGCTCGGTCATGGAGATCACCTCACCGGTGCGGGGTAAAGCCGCGGCTTGCCGCCCTCCTTCAGCTCCAAGGCTCCACGGCGACGCGGGCGCCGCTGGCCGAGGACTCCCTCGCCGCGTCGGCCACGGCCTGCACCCGGTACCCGGTGACGCCGTCGCAGACGGGCTCGCGGCCCTCGCGCGCGGCGTTCACGAAGTCCTCGATCATGGGCTGATCGAAGTACGGCGCCTGCAGCGGCTCAACGCCAACGGACTCCCGTCCCGAGGCGGTCTCCACCTCGATCGCCTCGCCGCCGTACTCCAGGCCGTCGATGACGATGCGGCCGTCGACGCCGTCGACCTGGGCGAAGTCGCGGCGCGGGTTGGAGGTGAGGATCGTCGAGTGGACGCCGGCGGTGCCGTCGGCGAAGCGCAGCAGCAGGGCGTCGGTGTCGTCCACCGGCCAGTCGTGGTGGACGGTGTCGAGGAGGCCGCAGACCTCCACCGGCTCGCTGCCGGCGAGGTTGAGGAGCACCTCGATGCGGTGGACGGCCATCTCCATCAGCGCCCCGCCTATGCCGGGCTGGATCTGCCAGGGCCCCGAGCCGAGACCGCCGCCGCCGCTGTAGTGGGTGCGGGTGAAGACCTTGGGGCCGATCTCGCCGGCCGCCAGCCGCCGCTTGGCCTCCAGCACCTGGGGGAAGACCCGGCGGCGGTAGGCGACGCCGAGGGCGACCCCGGCCTCGCGGCAGGCCTCCACCATGCGGCGGGCCTCGTGTCGGTCGCGGGCCATGGGCTTCTCGCAGAGGACGTGCCGGCCGGCGGCCGCGGCGGCGAGGGTGTGCTCGCAGTGGGTGTCGGTGGGGGTCGCCACGATGACGGCCTCCACCGCGTCGTCGGCGAGGAGGCCGGCGGCGGAGTCGTACGCGGCGCAGCCGCCGAAGCGCGCGGCGAAGTCGCGGGCGCCGCCGGCGTCGCGGCGGCAGACGGCGGTCAGCTCGGTCTCGCGGGAGTTGAGCAGGCTGGGGGCGAAGGAGCTGGCGGCGATGGAGCCGCAGCCGATGATGCCGAATCTCATGGGGTGAGTTCCTCCGGAAGGGGTGGCCGCGCCCGGGCGGGCGGAGGCGCGGCGGGTGCTCGCCCGCTCATGCGGTCCCCGCCTCGGACAGGCCGAGGTCCGCGGCTGCCGGCAGACAACGTGCCGGCGCGGATCATGGCAGCTGAGCCCCCGGACGGTGGCGTGCGCTCCGGGGAGTGGAGGTGCGCGGCGTCCCGATGCCCGCCAAACTCATGGTGCGCCCGCCTCGGACAGGCCGTCGGCGGTCCACACGAAGGATGGGCGCCAGCCGAAGGCGGCTTCCGCCCTGGCGCAGCTCATGGGGGAGATGCGCCAGGGCAGCTCCGCCCGGACCTGGGTCGCCGCGCCGAAGAGGCGCTCCACGAGGACGGAGGTGTCCTCGCTGGCGATGGTGCGGCGGCCCGTGAGGTTGTAGACCCCCGGCTCGACGTTGGCCGCCTCGACGGCGAGGGTGCAGGCGCGGGCGGCGTCGCGCACGTCGGTGCGGGTCCACAGCAGGCCCACGCCCGAGGCGGGATCGGCCTTCAGGGCCTCGATCTGCGGCGGGATCTCCTCGGGCCGGCGGATGCCCATGAAGCGGAAGGTCACCACCTCGAGGCCGTGGCGCTCGCTGAAGTACTCGCCCGCCTGCTCGCCGGCGATCTTGGCCAGGGAGTAGCTGTTCTGCGGGCGCAGGGGGTGGTCCTCGTCGACGGGGAGGTAGACGGGAGGACTGAGCTTGAAGCCGTAGACCTGGGCGCTGGAGGCGGTGACGACGCGGCGGATGCCGAGGTCGGCGCAGGCGCGCAGGACGTGGAAGACGCCGGCGCTGTTGGCGGTGTAGACCTCGGTGTCGGGGACGGAGCCGGACCAGGCGGCGAGGTGGACGACAGCGTCGGCGCCGGCCAGGCCCGAGTAGACGTGGCCGGCGTCGGTGAGGTCGGAGGCGAGGTGGCGGACGCCGGGACGGCCGCCGCGGCGCAGGTCGAGCCCCGTCACCTCGTGGCCGCGGCCGGCGAGATCGGCCACGACCGCGGCGCCGATGCGGCCGGCGCTGCCGGTGACGGCGACTCTCACGGGGCGCGCCTCAGGCGCCGGGCATGTCCGCCGCTTCCGGCGCCGGCGTGCGCTGGCTGAGTTCCTGGTCGAGCATAAAGAGGCCGGCGTTGCTGTCGGCCACCAGCTTCAGCCTCTGCAGCAGGTCGTAGGCGACGGCCTCCTCCTCGACCTGCTCGTTGACGAACCACTGCATGAAGGCGAGGGTGGCGTGGTCCGTCTCGCCCATGGCCAGGTCGCAGATCTGGTGGATGCGCCGGCTGTTGTCGCGCTCGCTCTCGAGGGCGGCCTCAAAGGCGCGGGTCGGGTTGTCCCACTCGCCCACCGGCTCGGCCAGGGGCAGCAGCTTCACGCGCCCCTCCCGGTCGATGATGAACTGGTAGATCTTCAGCGCGTGGGCGCGCTCCTCCTGGTACTGGATGCGCATCCAGTGGGCGAAACCCTTGAGGTCGATCGACTCGAAGTAGGCGGACTGCGCCAGGTACTGGTAGGCCGACTGCAGCTCGGCGTTCACCTGCTTGTTGAGGGCCCGCTCCATGGTCTCGCTCAGCATCGGTTCACCCTTTCAGCCTGCGCGCCGGACGCGCCTCGCGTAGTAGTCGGGCAGGTGCTCCTTGACCTGCTCCTCCAGCTCCTCGTCGGTGATGGCGCTCATGCGGCCGTGGACCTCGTACTGGTCCATCACCCAGCGCGCCACCTTGTGGACCTTGATCTTCGACAGCTTCTCGCCGCCCTCGAGGCCGAGGAAGTCGTTCACCCACAGGGCGACGCCGTCGACGCCGGACTTGTCGGTGATCGCCACCCGCGGCGGCCGGTTGAAGAGGGCGGTGGTGTCGAAGATGTTGTAGATGCGCTCGTCGGCGCGCAGGCCGCCGGCGTGGATGCCGGCCCTCGTGGTGTTGAAGTCGCGGCCCACGAAGGGGTAGTTGGGGGCGATCTCGACGCCGATGGAGCGCATGTAGTCGGCCATCTCCTGGATCATCTGCGTGTCGATGCCGCAGAGGTCGCCGCGCAGGGCGACGTACTCGATCAGCGCCCCCTCCAGGGGCGGGTTGCCGGTGCGCTCGCCGAAGCCGAAGAGGGTGGTGTTGACGGCGTTGCAGCCGTACAGCCAGGCCGTGGCGCCGTTGACGTGGACCTTGTGGAAGTCGTTGTGGCCGTGCCACTCGAGGCACTCGTGCGGCATCCCCAGGTCGTGGGTCATGCGGTGGATCATCTTGGGGATCGACCGCGGCAGGGCCACGCCCGGGGAGGGCACGCCGAAGCCCATGGTGTCGCACAGGCGGATCTTCACGTGCAGGTCGGCCGGCACCTGCTCGGAGCGGCGCTTCAGCTCCGAGACGTAGGGCAGCACGAAGCCGTCGAAGTCGGCGCGGGTCACGTCCTCGAGATGGACCCGCGGCCGGATGCCCGCCTCCCAGGCGGCCTCGATGACCTCGATGTAGTCGTCGAAGGCTTTGCGGCGGTCCTTCTTGAGCTTGTAGAAGATGTGGTAGTCCGACGACGGCGTGAGCAGCCCCGTCTCCTTGACCTCCGCCTCCTTCACCAGCCGGAAGTCGCCCTTGTCGGCGCGGATCCACGAGGTGACCTCCGGATACTCGTGGCCGAGGGCGCGGCAGTCGTCGAGCGCCTTGCGGTCGTTGGCGGTGTAGAGGAAGAACTCGGTCTGCCGGATCACCCCGTTGGGGCCGCCGAGGCGGGCCATCATGTCGAAGAGGGTGACCTGCTGCTCCACCGTGTACGGGGGCCGCGCCTGCTGCCCGTCGCGGAAGGTGGTGTCGGTGATCACCAGGTCCCGGGTCAGCATCTCGGCCGGGTCGAAGGTCACCACCTGCCCGTCGATCTCCTCGTGGATCGGAGCGTCGAACTCGATCTTCGGGGGCAGGGAATAGTCGAACATCTCGTCGAGCAGGTTCGGCTCCTCCACCTCCCTCAGCTCGAACCGGCCTGTCGTGGCCACCGTCATCTCTCCGCCTCCTGTCGCTAATCCAGATGTTTGCCGATGAAGTCGATGGCGCCGCCCACGGTCTGCACGGCGAGGGCGTCGTCCTCGTCCATCTCGATCTCGAACTCCTCCTCGAACCCGGCCATCAGCTCCACCGACTGCACCGACTCGGCGCCGAGGTCGGCGGTGAAGGAGTGGGATTCCTCGATGCGGCCCGCGTCGATCTTGAGCACGCTGGCGATCACTCCGTAGACCCTCTGCTTGACGTCGTCCCTGTCCATGTTCCCCTATCTCGATGCGAGCTTGGACGCCGCGCCGGCGTCGATGATGAAGGTGCAGTCCGGGTGGTCCTGCAGCAGGCTGGCCGGGCAGTCCTCGGTGAAGGGGCCGTCCACGGCGGCGGCCACGGCGTCGGCCTTGTTGCCGCCCGTGGCCAGCAGGACGATGGAGCGGGCCTCGCGGATGGTGCCGATGCCGGCCGACAGGGCGCAGCGGGGCACCTCGGCCGGATCGGAGAAGAACCGGCCGTCGCTGTTGGCGTCGATCGTCTCTTGCGTGAGGCTGACGAGCCGGGTGCGCGAGTCGACGGGGCTGCCCGGCTCGTTGAAGGCGATGTGGCCGTTGCCGCCGATGCCGAGGAGCCACAAGTCGACGCCGCCGGCCGCCAGGATCCTGTCCTCGAAGGAGCGGCACTCCAGCTCCGGGAACCGCGCCCGGCCGTTGAGGACGTGGGTGTTCCACGGCCGGATGTCGACGTGCCGGAAGAGGCGGTCGTTCATGAAGTGGCGGTAGCTCTGCTCGTGGTCGCCGCCGAGGCCCCAGTACTCGTCGAGGTTGAAGCTGGTGACGCCGGCGAAGCTGAGGCCCTCGTCGCGGTGCATGCGGGCCAGCTCGGCGTAAGTCGCCTCCGGGGTGGACCCGGTGGCCAGGCCGAGGACGGTCTCGGAACGCGAACGGATGACGCCGGCCAGGGCGGCCGCCGCCTTATGCGCCACGCCGTCCGCGTGGTCGCAGATTTCGAGCTTGATGTTGCCGGACATTGGGGAGCAGGGGAATGGGGTTGGGGAGGGAATCGCTGTTTTGAAGGGCACGAATGTACGACAGGGCCGGAATCTGGTAAACCGCCGGCGCCCCCCGGGTGCGAGCTTGACACTCCCCCGAGGGCGGCTAGTTTGGCGCGCTCCGCCATGAGCACTCACCTGCCCCTGACCGCCGAGGCGGTCTCCGCCCTCGAGACCCGCGGCTGCACCTGCCACGACTGGAGCCGCGTCCGCGTCTCCGCCGGCTTCGACCCCGCCCGCGTGCGCAACGTCCACTTCGACGGCGATATCCGCCTGGGCGGCCTGGGCGGATCGGCGGCCGTCGAGGAAGGGGTGCCGCTGCCCGCCGGGCTGTCCGACGCCACCCTCGTCGACTGCGAGATCGGCGACGACGTGCTGATCTCCGGCGTCGGCTGCCTCGCCCGCTACCGCGTGGAGGACGGCGCCGTGGTCACCGGCGTGGGCTCCGCCGTCACGCGCCCGGGGGCCCGCTTCGGCAACGGCGTCGAGGCCAGCCCCGTCAACGAGGGCGGCGGCCGCGAGGTCACCCTCTACGCGGAGATGTCGAGCCAGTACGCCTACCTGATGGCCATGCACCGGCACGGCGAAGGCCTGGTGGAGGGCCTGCGGCAGATCGCCGAGGGCTACGCCGAGGGGGCCGCCTCCGACCACGGGCGCATCGGCGCCGGGGCCCGGGTGGACCAGGTGGGCCGCATGATCGACGTGAACGTGGGACCCGCCGCCGAGGTGCTCGGCGCCGAGCGGCTGGGCAACGGCACGATCCTGTCGGAGCCGGAGGCGCCGGCCCGGGTCGGCGCCGGCGTCTGCGCCGAGGACTTCATCATCGCCGAGGGCGCCGAGGTCGAGGACGGGGTGGTGCTGCACACCGCCTTCGTCGGCCAGGGGGTGCGGCTCGGCAAGCAGTTCTCGGCCGAGAACTCCCTGTTCTTCGCCAACTGCGAGGGCTTCCACGGCGAGGCCTGCTCGATCTTCGCCGGCCCCTACACCGTGACCCACCACAAGTCGACGCTGCTCATCGCCGGCGTCTATTCCTTCTACAACGCCGGCTCGGGGACCAACCAGTCCAACCACATGTACAAGCTCGGGCCGGTGCACCAGGGCGTGATCCAGCGCGGCACCAAGAGCGGCTCGTTCTCGTACATGCGCTGGCCCACCGTGGTCGGCCCGTTCTGCGTCATCCTCGGCAAGCACCTGGGCAACTTCGACATCGGCGACCTGCCCTTCTCCTACGTCACCGAGGAGGACGGCGAGTCCCTGTGCACGCCGGCGATGAACATGTTCACCGTGGGCACCGTGCGCGACGGCGACAAGTGGCCCACGCGGGACCGCCGCCAGGGCTCGGTGAAGCGCGACCGGATCCGCTTCGAGGTCTTCAGCCCCTACACGGTGGGCAAGATGCTGCGCGGCGAGGCCCTGCTGAAGGAGCTGTACGAGGGCACCAGCCGGGAGGTGGAGCTGGTGCGCCACAAGGGCGTGGTGATCAAGCGCCTGCTGCTGCGCCGCAGCGCCCGCAACTACGCCGACGGCATCGACGCCTACCTGCGCGGCCGGGTCCTCGGGCGCGCCGCCGAGGCGCGCCGCTCCGGGGATGCCGAGGCCCTGCGGCGGGTCCTGTCCGCCGGCGACGGCGTGCACGGCGCCGACTGGACCGACGTGGGGGGCCTGCTCATGCCCCGGGAGCGTCTGCGCCGCATCGAGGCCGCCGTCGCCGGCGGCGAGCTGGACTCCCCCGCGGCCCTGGACGCGGCCTTCGCCGAGGCCGCCGCCGCGTACGAGGCCGACGAGTGGGAGTGGGTGCGCGCCGTCTGGCGCGACCGCACCGGCACCTCGACGGAGGATCTCACGCCGGCCTGCCTCGACGAGATCGAGGCCGTCCACGCCAAGGCCACCGCCTCCTTCGTGCGCCGGATCCTGGCCGACGCCGAGAAGGAGTTCGATCCCATCGCCCGCTTCGGCTACGGCCTGGAGGGGGACGAGAGCGACCGCGACCGCGACTTCGCGGCGGTGCGCGGCGGCTTCGACGACAACTCCTTCGTGCGCCAGATGCGGGACCAGCTCGACGCCGACTGACCCTCCCGCCCCACCGCCCGGGGCCGGACTCAGCCGGTGCGCAGCGGCTTGGGCCGGTAGTGCCCGGGATCGATGTCGAGCTGCTCCAGCCGCGTGTAGAGGTACTTCCGCGACAAGCCGATGGCGTCGGCCACGTGGGTGATGACGCCGTTGTGCCGCCGCAGGGCGTGGCTCAGGAATCGGCGGTCGAACCACTCCCGCGCCTCCCGGTAGCTCACCTCCCCCAGGTCCTCCAGCGCCTCCGCCGCCCGCCCCTGGCGCCAGGCGGACACCTCCACGGGCACGTCCGCCGCCGTCAGCCGCGCCCCCCGGGACATGACCACCATGCGCTCGAGGGTGTTCTCCAGCTCGCGGATGTTGCCGGGCCACGGGTAGTCGACCAGCAGTTTCACGGCCTCGTCGTCGATCTCCCGCGGGAACCGCGGCGGCGCCCCGGGGCGCCGCCGCCGCAGGAAGAACTCCACCAGGAGGGGCACGTCCTCGCGGCGGTCCCGCAGGGGCGGCAGCTCGACGGGGATCACGTGGAGCCGGTAGAACAGGTCTTCGCGGAACCGCCCCTGGCGCACCTCGGCGGCCAGGTCGACGTTGGTGGCGGCCACCACGCGGACGTCGGCGACCATGGTGTGATCGCCGCCGACGCGCTCGTAGCGCCGCTCCTGCAGCACCCGCAGCAGCCGCAGCTGGACGCGCGGGTCGGCGGCGCCCACCTCGTCGAGGAACATCGTCCCGCCGCGGGCCTGCTCCAGGCGGCCGGGGCGCTGGCGGACGGCGCCGGTGAACGCCCCCTTCTCATGGCCGAACAACTCCGACTCCAGAACGCCCTCGGGCAGGGCCGCGCAGTTGACCTCCACGAAGGGGCCGCCCGAGCGCGGGCTGCGGTCATGCAGGACGCGGGCGAGCACCCCCTTGCCGGTGCCGCTCTCCCCCTGCAGCAGGACCGTCGCCTCGGCGTCGGCCACGCGCAGCACCTGCACCAGGACGCTGCGCATGCTGGCGCTCTCCGACGCCAGCAGCGGGTCGCTGGGGCGGCGTTGCACCGGGACGGGGTTGGCGTGGACCTTGACCGGGGGTTCCCGGTGGGTGGGGGGGCGCTGCATGGGCAGGCTCTCCGTCGCCGTTCGAGTTTTGCCGTGGTCGTGAAGCGAGAGCGCATCCGCAGCGAGTTCCGTGCCCTCGCGCCCGCACGGCGGTCTCTCGGGGGGACTGCCGCCGATCCGGTACCGGGGCGATGGATACCGGTACCGGCCGTCACCAGGCGGCCTGCGCGGTGCGGTTTCCGGGCGGCGCGCGGACTGGAACGTTTGCTTGAATCCCCCTGCGGCAGGGGCATACTTCAACACATGCCCGCCCTCAAGACCCACGCCAGGCCTTCCTGCGGGCACCTCCTGATCGGCGCCGACTCGGGCCTGCGAGAGGTCGTCGAAGCCGTCGACCGCGTCCTCGGACTCGATGTGGACGTGCTCGTCGTCGGCGAGAGCGGCACCGGCAAGGAGCTCGTGGCCCGCCTGCTGCACGAAGCCGACCCGGAGCGCAGGACAGGTCCTTTCGTCGCCGTCAACTGCGCGGCCCTGCCGGAGCACCTGCTCGAGTCCAATCTCTTCGGCTACTGCCGCGGCGCCTTCACCGGCGCCGATGCCGACCGCCCCGGCCTGTTCCAGCAGGCGCGGCGAGGCACCCTGTTCCTCGACGAGGTGGGGGAGCTGCCGGCGGCTTCCCAGCCGAAGCTGCTGCGCGCCCTCGAGGAGCGGCGGGTCCGTCCCCTGGGCGGCACCGAAGAGGTCCCGGTGGACGTGCGCGTCGTCTCCGCCACCAACCGCGAGCTGTCGCAGGCGATGGAGGAGGGCCGCTTCCGCCCCGATCTCTACTACCGCCTCGCCGACTACGTGATCTCCGTGCCTCCCCTGCGGGAGCGGAGGTCCGACATCCCCGACCTCGCCCGGCACTTCCTCGGCCACTTCCGGGAGCGCTTCGGACGCCAGCACGTGCACGGCCTGAGCGAGGGCGCCGTCTCGTGGTTGAAGAGCCGCGACTGGCGCGCCAACAACGTGCGCGAGCTCAACGTCGTCATCAAGCGCGTCGTCCTCGAGTGCGACGACCCGGTGATCACCCCCGAGCACCTGTGGGCGGCGTGCTCCCGCGACGAGGTCCGCGGCGAACCCGGCCCCACCGAAGCCGTGGACGAGGGCCGGCGCCTGCGTCAGGCCCTGGAGCATTGCGGCGGCAACGTCGCCGCCACGGCGCGGCTCCTGGGCATGAAGCGCTCCACCCTCTACGACCGGCTGCGCCGCTGCGGCCTGCGCACCCCGCCGAGGCCCGGATGACCGCTCTGCCCGCCCCCTGGCGCCGCGCCCTCGACCGCCGGCGCCCGCTCTTCGACCTGTCGGACTCCGGTCTCTGCGCGCGGATGCTCGACGACGAGGACCCGTCCCTGCGCTGCGACCGCTACGGTCCGGTCTGCTGGTTCTCCTGGTACGGCGGCGCCTCCCCCGGGCCGGAGGACTTCGGGCGCCTCGCCGCCTTCACCCGCGCCGCCGGCGCCGTCCACTGGCACCTGCGCCACATGCCCGACCGCGGGCGGGACCCCGGCCTGCGGCGGACCTGGTCCTCCCCCGGGGCGCCGGAGACGTGGGTCGCCGCCGAGGCGGGCCTGCGCTTCGAGCTGCGCGCCGGCGGCGGCCAGTCGGCCGGCCTCTACCTGGATCAGCGGCGCAACCGCGGCTGGGTGCGCGACCACGCCCGCGGCGCCCGCGTGCTCAACCTGTTCGCCTACACCGGGGGCTTCGGGATCGCCGCCCTGGCCGGCGGCGCCGCCGAGGTCGTGCAGAACGACGTGAGCCGCACCAACCTCGACTGGGCCCGGGAGAACGCCGCCCTCAACGGAATGGGCGCGGCCGCCGTCGAGTACGCCGCCGTCGACGCCCGCCTGCTGGTGGGAGGCTGCCGCAGCCGGGGCCGCCGGTTCGACGCCGTCATCTGCGATCCCCCCGCCTTCGCCCGCTCCCGCGGCCGGGACGCGGGGCCCTGGCGCGTCGAGCGCGACCTCCCGGCGGTGGTGCGCGAGTGCGTGGGGCTGCTGTCGCCGGAGGGCTGGATGCTGGTCTCGTCGGGCTGCGAGAGCTGGGAGGAGGGCGCCTTCGAAGGCGCCGTGCGCCGGGGGCTCGCGGCAGGGGGCCGTATGGAGCCGGCGCCGGGACCGGGCCAGGACTGCGGCGGCGCCCGGGGGAGGCTGCGGTCGGTGGTCGTGCGCCCGCGCTAGCGGGGCAGCGGCGGCAGGTCCCAGACGGCGCGGGCGGCGCCCCCGAAGATCCACTCGCGGTCGGAGTCGCCCAGGTCGCCGAAGTAGTCGAGGGGCACCCGCAGGGAGTTGTGGTAGCCCTCGCGGCCGCTCACCGGCGGGAAGTCGGAGCCCCACATGAGCCGCTCGGGCCCGAAGGCCTCCAGGGCCAGGCGCGCCACCGGCGGGATGGGGTCCCAGGGCATCGGCCCCGTGCAGAACTCGCCGAAGCCCGGCAGCTTCATCGACAGGTTCGGCCGGTGGGCGATCTCGTCCAGGCCCTTGCGGTACTCCGCGTCGGTGTCGGCGCGTCCGACGCTGGCCAGGTGCTCGATGCAGACCGACAGCTCCGGGAAGGTGTCGAGGACCTCGCGGAACGCCGGCGACCGCATCTCCTCCGGGGTGGAGACGGCGCTGACCACCAGCCCGAGTTCGTCGGCCGTGCGCCAGTGCGCCAGCGGGTCGGCGCCCCGGGCGCGCGACTCGACGCCGAGGCGGATGCCGGTGAGGCCGGCCTCGGCCCAGCGCCGCATGGCGGTGCCGTCGTCGTCGGGATCGACGATCATCGCCGCGGCGAAGCGCCCCGGGTGGCGCCGCAGACAGTCGACGAGGTAGCTGTTGTCGCTGTTGCCGCCGTACTGGATGAGCACCGCCTGGCTCACCCCCGAGGTCTCCATGTGGTAGAGGAGGGACTCGACGGGCTCGTACTTGAGCAGGCCGGCGTGGCAGTGGGTGTCGACGATGAGCATCAGGCCACGGCCATCGGCGGGACCCCGCCGACCTCCTCGGCGAGGCGGTGGTAGTTGAGGGCGCCGGTGGAGCGCGGCTCGTGGAGGATGATCGGCCGGCCGAAGCTCGGCGCCGCCGCCAGGCTGACGTTCCGCCGGATCTCGGTGGAGTAGACCTTCTCGTCGAAGTACGACTTGACCTCGGCGGCGACTCTGCGCGACAGCTGCAGGCGCTCGTCGAACATGGTCAGCAACACCCCCTCGATCTCCAGGGACGGGTTGAGGTAGCGCTGCACGAGCTGAATCGAGTTGAGCAGCTTGCTGAGCCCCTCGAGAGCGTAGTACTCGCACTGCACGGGGATCAGGCAGGAGTTGGCCGCGGTCAGGGCGTTGAGGGTCAGCAGGCCGAGGGAGGGAGGACAGTCGACGATGACGAAGTCGTAGTCCTCCCGGGTCGACTCAAGAGCCTCGGCCAGACGCCTCTCGCGCCCGAGGATGGAGGCCATCTCGACCTCGGCGCCGGCCAGCGAGATGTGGGAGGGCGCCAGGTCGAAGCCGGGGATGGCGGTGCGGAAGATCACCGATTCGAGGGGGGCGTGGCCGAGGAGGACCTCGTACACGGAGCCCTCGATGCCGAGGGGGCCCGCGTCGCAGCCGCTGGAGGCGTTGGCCTGCGGGTCCATGTCGATCAGGAGGGTGGGACGGCCGGCGGCGGCCAGGCAGGCCGACAGGTTCACCGCCGTCGTCGTCTTGCCCACTCCACCCTTCTGATTGGCGACGGCGATGATTCTACCCATGGGTCTCGCAGCCTCTGAGGGAACGCAGGAATAGCGCGGTTCACAGGGAACGAACCGCGCCCGGACGCGCCGGAGAGTCGGATTTTCCAGGAGCGTAGCAGCCGTGCGCGGCAAGGTATCCCCCCCTCCGGGGGGCGTCAACCTGCCCATCCGAACCCTTCGTGGCGCCCGGGCCCGGGGCGCGTACATTTGCCGCCCCGGCAGGTGACACCACCCCCCACCAGGGACCCCCTTTGACCGATCCGCGCCCGCCCTCCCCCTTCTCCGAGCTCGTGGAGATCATGGCCCGCCTGCGCTCGCCGGACGGGTGTCCCTGGGATCGGGAACAGGACCACCGGACCCTGAAACCCTACCTGCTCGAGGAGGCGTACGAGGTCCTGGAGGCGATCGACGACGGCGGCGGCGAGCTGTGCGCCGAGCTCGGGGATCTGCTGCTGCAGATCGTCTTCCACGCCCAGGTGGCGGCCGAGGACGGGCGCTTCACCATGGACGACGTCTGCCGCGCCATCCACGACAAGCTCGTGCGGCGCCACCCCCACGTCTTCGGCGACGCGCAGGTCGGCGGCGCCCCACAGGTGGCGGCCAACTGGGAGGCGATCAAGCGGTCCGAGCGGGAGGAGGCCGGCCGCCCCGCCTCGGCCGTCGACGGGGTGCCGAAGCCCCTGCCCGCCCTGCTGCGGGCGCAGCGGGTGCAGGCCAAGGCCTCGCGCGCCGGCTTCGACTGGGACCGCATCGACGAGCCCCTGGACAAGGTGGCGGAGGAGTTCGAGGAGCTGCGCGGCGAGTGGCGCGGCGGTGCCGGCGGGTCCGGGGCGCGCAGCCGGGTCGAGGAGGAGTTCGGCGACCTGCTCTTCGCCCTGGTCAACACCGCCCGCTTCCTGGAGGTCGACGCCGAACAGGCCCTGCGCGCGGCGGTGGACAAGTTCGACCGCCGCTTCCGCCGCGTGGAGGCGGTCTTCCGCGAGCAGGGGCGCGACCTGGAAAAGGCGACGCTGGAGGAGATGGACTCGGTCTGGAACGAGGTGAAGAAGACCCCGGAGAGGAGAGCTGCGAGATGAGCGACGAGAGAGCGAGCATCGAGGTGTTGGAGGGCGGTCCCCTGCTGGTCAAGAACCTGGACAAGCTGACCGGCGCCGACGACCGGCCCGTGGAGAAGCCCGTGGGGCGGGAGGACAGCGACAGGAGCGTCTACGCCCTGTGCCGCTGCGGCGGCTCGGCGAACAAGCCCTTCTGCGACGGCACCCACAAGGAGAACGGCTTCACGGGCGAAGGCGGCCCCCCGGAGGAGGAGGAGGTCCGGGTCTGCGAGGGGCAGGAGCTGACCATCGTCGACAACGTCGGCGCCTGCTGCCACGCCGGCGAGTGCGTCGACGGCGCCCCCGAGGTGTTCTTCCGGTGGGAGGGGGACGAGCGCCGGGCCGAGCCCGACGCCGCCGACCGGCAGAAGATCATCGACACCATCCGCCGCTGCCCCTCCGGCTCGCTGGCCTACCGCCTCGGGGACCAGCTCCACGACGAGTACTTCTCCGAGGCCGAGATCTTCGTCTCGGAGGACGGCCCCCTGCACGTGCGCGGGGGTCCCGAGCTGGTGGACGCGAGCGGGCCCGCCCCCGTCTCCAAGGACCACTACGCCCTCTGCCGCTGCGGCGCCTCGAAGAACAAGCCCTTCTGCGACGGCGCCCACCGCGACGCCGGTTTCACGGGATAGCGGCCCATGAGAGCTCGAGAATCGATGGCGGTGCTGCTGATGCTGGCCCTGCTGCCGGCCTGCGGGGGCGAGGACTCGCCCGTCGCGCCCCCGAAGGAGCCGGGCCCCGTCACCCTGGCGCGGCTGGCCGCCGAGATCTTCACCCCCAAGTGCGCCACCAGCGGCTGTCACGCCGGGGGCGCCCCGTCGGCGGCCCTCTCCCTGGAGGCGGACCGGCTCGCGGAGATGATCGGCGCGAAGAGCCATCAGGAGGAGGGGGCGCTGCTGATCGACCCCGGCAACCCCGACGGCTCCTACCTGATCAGCAAGGTCAAGGGCACGGGTTCCGGCGAGCGCATGCCCATCGGGCTGGACCCCCTGACCCCCGAGGAGATCCAGATGCTCGTCGACTGGGTGGCCGCGGGCGCCCCCACCTCCTGATGGCGGGCACCCCCGAACTTCTCGTTGACGGCCTCTTCTTCCCCGAGGGCCCGCGCTGGCGCGTCGGCCCCGGGGGCGAGGGCCGCCTGTGGTTCTCCGACGTCCTCGGCGGCGAGGTGAAGCGCGCCGACCTGGACGGGCGCCTCGAGACGATCGCCGCCGTGCCCGGCTGGCCTTCCGGCCTCGGCTGGCGCCCCGACGGCACGCTGCTCGTCGTCTCCGTGATGGAGGGCCGGCTGATGGCCGTCGGCGACGGCGGCTCCCTGGAGGTGGCGGCGGACATGAAGGCCGTGGACGGCCTGCCGTGCAACGACATGGTCGTCGACGGCCGCGGCGGCGCCTACGTCGGCAGCTGGCAGGGCCTGGACGAGTCGATCCCCTGGGGGCCGGGGAACATGCCCGGCTTCAGCCACATCATCCGCGTCGAGCCCGGCGGCGAGGCGAGCATCGCCGCCGACCGCGTGACCTACCCCAACGGCGCCGTCCTCTCCCCCGACGGCGGCACCTACATCGTCGCCGAGACCTTCGCCAACCGCCTGACCGCCTTCGACGTCGAGGACGACGGCTCGCTGACCAACCGCCGCGTCTGGGCCGACATCGGCGCGCCCCCGGACGGGATCACCATGGACGCGGAGGGCTGCCTGTGGGTGGCCGTGCCCTGCTACGCCTACGGCGGCCCGGGGGGCTACCTGCGCCTGCGCGAGGGCGGCGAGATCGTCGACCGCATCGACGTGGACGGCGTCGCCTCGTACGCCTGCACCCTCGGCGGGCCGGAGATGCGGACCCTGTTCCTGTGCCAGTCGACGGTCCTCGGCCACGAGCGCCATCCCGGCGACGGGCGGATCATGGCGGTCGAGGTCGACGTGCCCGGCACGGGCACCCCGTGACCGTCCCCTTCCCCGCCCTGACCCCCTCCCAGCGGCTGCACCTGGAGGTGAACGGGTACGTCGTCGTCGAGGGAGTTCTGAGCGCCGGCGAGGTGGAGGCCCTGCGGGAGACCACGTACGAGATCGAGCGCCGCTACCGCGAGACCGGCAAGCCGCCCGGCCCCAGCTGCCACCTCTCGGCCACGCAAGACGACTTCTTCCGCGTCGACAACCTGCCGCACCTGGCCCCCTGCTACTTCGACTACCTGACCCACCCGCGGCTGCTGGGCATGGTCCGGGAGATCGTCGGCGGCTCGGTGCGGCTGGAGCAGTCCGACGCCCACATCCGGCGGCCGGTGGCGGCGGAGGAGCAGCGCTACGGCTTCCACCGCGGCATCAACCCCGGCTTCCACCACACCGACCAGGGGCTCTACCACTTCAGCTTCGTCAAGACCCTGACGAACCTGACCGACCTGGGGCCCGACGACGGCGGCACCGCGGTCATCGCCGGCACCCACAAGGTGCCGGAGGAGGTCGGCGGACGGGCGATCACCGAGGCCGCCCTGGCCGACCCGGGGCTGATCCACCAGGTGGAGGCGCCGGCGGGGTCGACGCTGCTGTTCTACGAGTCCCTCATGCACTCCTCGGGGATCATCCGCTCGGACCGCGACCGGGTGCTGATCATCGGCGGCTACACGCCGACCATGTTCCAGACGTGGAACGGGTACGAGCCCGACCCGGAGTTCGCCGCCGGCCTGCCGGAGGAGCACCGGGCCCTGCTGACCGGGGAGAGCCGCTACGGATGGCAGCGGCGGGCGCGGTCCCTGGCCGAGCCCCGGGCCGAGCCCTGAGCGGGCCGCGTCTGGCACAAGGCCGCCGAGTACAGGATATTTCCCCGACCGCCGTGTTCCACTGCAGTACCGAAACGAGGTTCTCTTGGTCTCCGAGTACGGCTTCTTCGGCGCCCTGCTGATCATCGGCGCGGTTCTCGGCCTGGCCCCGGTCATCGCCCCCCTCTTCCTGGCCCCCCGCTCCCTGGGCGCCAAGACCCGCGACACCTACGAGTGCGGCGTGGACACCGAGGGCAGCGCCTGGGTGCGCTTCGACATCGCCTACTACCTCTTCGCCCTCATCTTCGTCGCCTTCGAGGTCGACGTCCTCTACATCCTGCCGGTGGCCGTGGTCTTCGGGGAGTACGCCTGGCGCGACCTGATCGAGCTCTCCCTGTTCATCGGCATCCTCTTCCTCGCCGTGATCTACGCCTGGCGCAAGGGCGTCCTGCACTGGAGGTAGAAAGGTGACCGAAGCCAGGGAATCGTCCGACGTCCTGCTGGAGCAGGCGCGGCCCCTCGTGCATCTCGACAAGCTCGAGAACCTGCTCAACCACGCCCGCGCCAACTCCCTGTGGCCGCTGACCTTCGGCCTCGCCTGCTGCGCCATCGAGATGATGGCCGTGGGCGCCTCGCGCTTCGACCTCGACCGCATCGGCGCCGGCGTCTTCCGCCCCAGCGCCCGCCAGGCCGACGTGATGATCACGGCGGGCACGATCTCGCGGAAGATGGGCCCCGTCATCAAGACCTTGTGGGACCAGATGCCGTCGCCCAAGTGGTCGATCGCCATGGGCGGCTGCACCATCGACGGCGGGCCCTTCAAGTACCCCGGCCAGTACGCCATCGTCGAAGGCGCCGACAAGATCATCCCCGTCGACGTCTACGTCCCGGGGTGCCCGCCCCGGCCGGAGGCGCTCTTCGCCGGCATCCTCAAGCTCGAAGAGAAGATCAAGTCCGGGGACACGGCCCCGGCCACGGTGGCGTGAGCGGCCCCCTCCCCCCGCCGGCGGGAGTCACCGGCTCCTCCGAGGAGGACTACGCGGCCCGGGGCCACCACCACCGGCACGAGGCCGCCGCCGCGGACATGCCCGAGGTGGCCCGCACCTTCCGCGACGCCGGCTACCACCTTGAGCACCTCACCTGCCTCGACGAGCGCGGCGACGAGGAGGTGGGCGCCTTCACCCTCGCCTACCAGTTCAACCGGCCGGGCGGCGCCGACCGCCACCTGGTGAGCGTGCGCCTCGACGGCGGCCGGCCCGCGGTGAGCATCGCCGGGGTCTTCCCGGGCGCCGACTGGTACGAGCGCGAGGTCTGGGACATGCACGGCGTGCCCGTGGAGGGGCACCCCGATCTCAAGCGCATCCTCATGCCCGAGGAGTACAGCGGCCATCCCCTGCGCAAGGACTTCGTCGACGAGGATCCCCTGCGCTACCAGCTCTCCGGGGTCGTGGTCGAGGAGACGGAGGAGGAGGAACAGCCGTGACCGTGAGTCCCTCCCCGACGATGGAGCTGGTCCCCGACGAGGCCGACCGCGAGACCTACTACCTGAACATGGGGCCCCAGCACCCCTCCACCCACGGGGTGCTGCGCCTGCGCCTGCACCTGGAGGGGGAGCGCATCCTCGCCTGCGAGCCGGTCATCGGCTACGGCCACCGGGCCCACGAGAAGATGGCCGAGAACCGCGACTACCTGCAGTTCCTGCCCAACACCAGCCGCATCGACTACCTCTCGGGGATGATCTACAACCTCGGCTACTGCCAGGCGGTGGAGAGGGCGATGCAGATCGAGGTGCCGGAGCGCGCCGAGTACATCCGCGTCATCGCCGGCGAGCTGAACCGCATCTCCAGCCACCTGCTGTGGATGGGCACCTACCTGCTCGACCTGGGGGGGCTCACGCCCTTCCTCTACGCCTTCACCGACCGCGAGAAGATCCTCGACCTCCTCGACTACGTCACCGGCTCGCGCCTGACCTACTGCTACGGGCGCTTCGGCGGCGTCACCATGGACGTGGACGATGTCTTCCTGCGAAACGTCTCCGACTTCTGCGGCTACTTCGAGGACCGCCTGGAGGAGTACCACAAGCTGGTGACGCGCAACGTCATCTTCCGCCACCGCACCCGCGGCGTGGGGGTCATGGGCGAGGAGCTGGGTCTCGACTACGGCGTCACCGGGCCCTGCCTGCGCGCCGCCGGGATCGCCCGCGACGTGCGCAAGGACGAGCCCTACGGGATCTACGACCGCCTGGAGTTCGAGGTGCCCACCGGCGGCAACGGCGACTGCTTCGACCGCCACATGGTGCGCATGGCCGAGATGGAGCAGTGCCTGCGCCTGATCGAGCAGGCCCTGCGCGGCATCCCCGAGGGGCCGGTGCAGGCGCCCAAGGTGCCCAAGCGCATCCGGCCGCCGGCGGGGGACCACTACTTCGCCTGCGAGTCGGCGCGCGGCCACTTCGGCATCTACATCCGCAGCGACGGGACGGACATCCCGGTGCGCATGAAGATGCGCACGCCCTCCTTCGCCAACGTCTCGACCATGCCCGCCGTGCTGCCGGGGACGATGCTGGCCGACACGGTGGCGATCCTGGGCAGCGTCGACGTCGTCATCCCCGAGATCGACCGGTAGAGGCGCCGCCCATGTCGACCGGCCTCGTGCAGAGCCTCCCCAACGTCTGGATCGGCGTGCTGGCGGCGACGGCGGCGATCATGGGCTTCATCACCGTCAACGCCCTGGCCCTGATCTGGCTGGAGCGCAAGGTCAGCGCCCGCATCCAGCGCCGCTACGGTCCCACGGAGGTGGGGCCCTTCGGCCTGCTGCAGACGCTGGCCGACGTGGTCAAGCTGGTGGGCAAGGAGCTGGTCACGCCGGACCACGTGCACCGCCCCCTGTACCTCACCGCCCCGGTCCTCGTCTTCGCGCCGCTGCTGGCGCTGCTGGCCCTGCTGCCGATGGCCGAGAGCTGGGTCTTCCACGACTACGACATCGCCCTGGTACTGCTGCTGGCGTTCTCGGGCCTCAACGTGATCGGCATCTTCGCCGCCGGCTGGGGCTCCAACAACAAGTACGCCCTCCTCGGCGCGGTGCGCGCCGTGGCCCAGAACATCTCCTACGAGATCCCCCTGCTGCTGGCCGTGATCCCCGTGGTGGTCATGACCCGCTCCCTGAGCCTGCACGAGATCGGCAGCGCCCAGGCCTCCTGGCCCTTCGTGCTCGTGCAGCCCCTGGCCTTCCTCATCTACTTCATCTCGGCCACGGCCGAGACCAACCGCGCCCCCTTCGACATCCCCGAGGCCGAGTCGGAGCTGGTGGCCGGGTTCCACACGGAGTACTCGGGGATGCGCTTCGGCGTGTTCTTCCTCGCCGAGTTCACCCACATGGTGATCGTCTGCGCCGTGGCCACGATCCTCTTCCTCGGCGCCTGGAACGGGCCGCTGCTTCCCGGGTGGCTGTGGTTCTTCGTCAAGGTCTACGGCCTGATCCTGGTGATGATGTGGTTCCGCTGGACCTTCCCGCGCCTGCGCTTCGACCAGCTCATGACCTTCGCCTGGGCGGTGCTGGTGCCGCTGGCGCTGATCAACCTGCTGGTTACCACCGTGGTCCTGAAACTGTGAGACGGGGAACATGCTGAGACAGACCTTCCTCGGCGCCTGGTCGCTGCTGACGGGGATGAAGGTGACCCTGCAGCACGTCTTCCGGCCGCCGCTGACCTCCCAGTACCCGCGCGAGCGGATCGAGATGACGAAGGCTTTCCGCAACGTCATCGCCCTCATCGAGATCGACGGGATCGGCTCCCACGACTGCATCGACTGCGGCGCCTGCGAGCGCGTCTGCCCCTCCGACTGCATCTACATCGAGGGCGAGCGCCCCGAGGGCATGAAGCGCAGGCGGGCGACGAAGTTCGACGTCGACTTCGCCCTCTGCTCGGAGTGCGGACTCTGCCTCGACGTGTGCCCCACCGACACCCTGGGCTACGTCCGCGAGTACGACCAGGCCGGGTACCAGCGCGGCGACTTCATGTACGACTTGCTGATCCCCTGGCGGGAGGGGGAGCCCGAAGCCCGCGACCGCCTGCGGACCCTGGAGGCGGAGCAGGCGGCGGCCAGGAAGGCCAAGGCCGCCAAACGCAAGGCCGCCGCGGCCAAGGCGAAGGCGGAGCCGGCGGCCGAGGCCGGTCCGGAGAGCTGAGCGGGTGCTGGAGCAGAACGCCCCCTTCCTCTTCGCCGCCCTGGTCCTGGCGGGAGGTCTCGCCGCCGCCTGGGCGCGCCACATCCTCTACGCCATCATCGGCCTCGGCGTCAGCCTCTTCGGGGTGGCCGGGCTGTTCCTGCTGCTGGGCAGCCCCTTCGTGGCCGCCATGCAGCTGCTCATCTACATCGGCGGCATCACCGTGGCCATCGTCTTCGCCATGATGCTGTCCATCGCCATGACCGTGGCGCCGGCGCCGCGCAACCGCCTCAAGGCGGTCTTCGCCGGGGTCTGCGCCGCCGCCTTCGGAGCCGCCGTCCTGCCGCTGGTGCAGGCGGCCCCCTTCGAGGCCCGGGCGGCTACGGTCCCCCACGAGACCTGGCCCGTGGCCGGCATCGGCCACGCCCTGCTGACCCACTACAACCTCGTCTTCGAGACCCTCTCGGTGGTGCTGCTGCTGGCCATCATCGGCGCCATCCTCATCGCCCGCTCGGGGCGGGAGCCGGCGCCGTGAGCCTGGAGGGCTACCTGCTGGTCGGCCTCGCCCTGTTCTGCCTGGGGCTGTACGCCGTCGTCGCCCAGCGCAACCTGATCGCCGTGCTCATCGGCGTCGAGCTGATGATGAACGCGGCGAGCCTCAACATCATGGCCTTCAACCGCTTTTCCGTCACCGACCCGAGCACGGGGCAGGTCTTCGTGCTCATCATCATCGGCCTGGCGGCGGCGGAGGTGGCCATCTTCCTGTCGATCATCCTCAACCTCTATCGCCTGCGCCGCGACATCGACGTGGAACATCTCACCGGGCTGAAGGGCTGACCGTGGACACCCTGAGCCTGGCCCTGGCCACCACCTTCGCGCCCTTCGCCGCCTGTGTCGTCTCCCTGCTGTTCCTGGTGGGGCGGCCGCGGCTGGCGCAGGCAGTGGTCCTGGCCGGCGGCGGCGTCTCCCTGCTGGGGGCGCTGGCGCTGCTGGCCGCCGGGCCGGTGGAGCCTCTGCGCTTCCTGTGGTTCACCAGCGGGCCGGTGGAACTGCGCTTCGGGTTCTGGCTCGACGGCCTGAGCCTGATGTTCGGCGCCGCCGTCGCCCTGGTGACCCTGTGCGTCATGGTCTACTCGGTGGGCTACATGGGGGGGGACCCCGGGCGGACCCGCTACTTCGCCCTGCTGGGCCTCTTCGAGTGGTCGATGCTCAGCTTCGTCTACGCCGTCGACCTGCTGCAGTCCTTCATCTTCTGGGAGCTGGTGGGGCTCTCCTCCTTCTTCCTCATCGGGTTCTGGTACGAGAAGCCCGCCGCCCGCGACGCGGCGACCAAGGCCTTCGTCATGACCCGCATCGGCGACGTGGGTCTCTTCATCGGCCTGCTGATGGTCCTGCACGTGGCCGGCGGCTTCGACCTCCCCGCCCTGCTCGACCCGCAGTCGGGGATGGTGCGCACGGCGGCGCCCCTGCTGCTGACCGTCATCAGCCTGCTGATCTTCGCCGGCATCGCCGGCAAGAGCGCCCAGCTCCCCCTGCACACCTGGCTGCCCGACGCCATGGAGGGCCCCACGCCGGTGAGCGCCCTGCTGCACTCGGCGACGATGGTCGCCGCCGGCGTCTTCCTCATGGCGCGGCTGCACCCCCTCTTCATGGCGGCGGACTACGCGCCCTCCGTGATCCTGGCGGTCTCGGCGCTGACCGCGCTGGTGGCGGCGACCATGGCCATGGTGGAGAGCGACATCAAGCGGGTCCTGGCCTACTCGTCGATCTCGCAGCTCGGCTTCATGCTCATGGGGCTGGCCGCCGGCAGCCTCTTCGCCGGCGTCTTCCACCTGGTGACCCACGCCCTCTTCAAGGCGCTGCTGTTCTTGTGCTCGGGGCTCTTCATCCACCACTGCGGGACCAACGACATGGCGGGGATCGGGCGCGGCGGCGGACGGCGGCTGCGTTTCGCCACCGTCGGTCTGGTCGCCGGCGGCGCCGCCCTGGCCGGGGTGCCGCCCCTGTCCGGGTTCTTCAGCAAGGAGGAGATCTTCGCCAGCCTCGGCCCCGGCGGCGGAGACCCGGTGACGATGGCAGCCTACGTGGTCGCCTTCCTGGCGGCGCTGCTGACCGCCTACTACACCTTCCGCATGATCTTCCTGGTGACGCGCCCGGGGCGGATCGAGGCGGCGGGCGGTGACGATGGCCACGGGGGCCGCGCCGAGCCCCGGGTCATGGCGGCGCCCGTGGCCGTGCTCACCCTCGGGTCGGTGATCGCCGGCTTCTGGGGGCGCGAGATCGCCGCCGGCCTCGGTGTCGCGTCCGCGCCCCACGGCCTGGCGACGATGGCGCCGGCCCTGGCGGTGGTCGCCCTCGGCGTGGTGTGGGCGTGGCTCGACTTCGGCCGCGCCGGGGCGCCGCGCACCGGCTCGGTCCGCCGCGTGCCGGCGCTGCAGACATTGTTCGCCCGGCAGTGGTACGTGGACGCCCTCTACCGCGCCGTGGTGGTGCGCATCACCGTGCTCGCCGCCCGGGTGCTGCACGCCTTCGAGGTGCGGGGCCTGGACCTCAACTTCGAGCGCTTCGGCTTCGGCATCCTCGGCGCCGGCACCGGCTCGACGCGTCTGCAGACCGGCTGGGTCCAGTTCTACGGCGGCTGGGCGGTGGTCCTCGTCGGCCTGGTGGCCGCGTACCTGGGGATGCGCTGACCGATGCCCGTCCTCACCGCCATCCTGCTGTGCCCGGCGGCAGCCCTGGTGCTGGTCCTGCTCGTGCCGGCGAACGCCCGGTCCGCGGTGCGCGCCATCAGCTTGCTGTCGTCGCTGGCGGCCACCGTCCTGAGCCTGTGGGTGTGGCTCGGCTACGACGCCGCCGCCGGGGGCATGCAGTTCGTCGAGCGCATCCCCTGGGTGGAGCGCCTCGGCATCTCCTACCACCTCGCCGTGGACGGCTTCACCACCATCCTGGTGATGCTCAACTCCATCGTCTACCTCACCGGCGTCCTCACCATGTGGGACCTGGAGGAGCGCGTGAAGGGGTTCTTCGCCTTCATGCTGCTGCTGGTGATCGGCGTCTACGGCGTCTTCCTCTCCCAGGACCTGTTCTTCCTGTTCTTCTTCTACGAGGTCGCCGTGGTGCCCATGTATCCCCTGATCCTGATCTGGGGCTCGGGCAACCGCGAGTACGCGGCGATGAAGCTGATGCTCTTCCTGCTCGCCGGCTCGGCCCTGCTCTTCCCGGCCCTGCTGTCGATCTACCACGCCTCCGGCCTGAACACCTTCGACATGGTGGTCCTGTCGCGGCACGCCTTCGACCCCGACTTCCAGGTCTTCGTCTACCCCTTCGTCTTCGTCGGCTTCGGCGTCCTCGCCGGCCTCTTCCCCTTCCACGGGTGGTCGCCCACGGGCCACGTGGCGGCGCCGTCGGCGGTGTCGATGCTGCACGCCGGGGTGCTGATGAAGCTGGGCGCCTACGGCATCCTGGCCGCCGGTATCCGCATCCTGCCCCACGGCGCCGTGCACTGGGCCCCGGTCTTCGCCGTGCTGGCCGCCGTGGGCGTCGTGTACGGGGCCTTCGTGGCCATGCGCCAGAGCGACTTCAAGTTCGTCGTCGGGTTCTCGTCGGTGTCGCACATGGGCATCGTCATCCTCGGCCTCAACCTCGCCGTCCTCGGCAAGGCCGGGGCTGACGCCCTCAACGGCGCCGTCTTCCAGATGTTCGCCCACGGCATCATGACGGCCCTGTTCTTCTCCATCGTCGGCTTCATCTACGATCGCTCCCGCTCCAAGACGATCTCCGACTTCGGGGGCCTCGGGTCGCAGATGCCGCGAGCCGTCTCGGTCTTCATCGTCGCCGGCCTGTGCGGCGCCGGCATGCCCGGGCTGGCCAGCTTCTGGGCCGAGCTGCTCGTCTTCCTCGCGGCCCTCAAGACCTACCCGGTCCTGGGGGTGGCCGTCATCGCCGGCCTCGTGCTCACCGCAGTCTACGTCCTGCGCGTGTTCTCCCTGGCCTTCTTCGGGCCCGTCAACGAGCGCTGGAACGGCCTGCGCGACCTCGACCTTGCGGGCGTCCACCTGGTGCCGAGGGCGATCCTCATCGCCGTGCTCCTGTTCTTCGGCTTCTACCCCCGGGCCCTCCTCGACGTGATCGACGGCACCACGGCGGCGATGATCGCCGGCTTCCGATGACCGACCTCGTCCTCTTCCTGCCCGAGACGGTCTGCCTGCTGGCGGCGCTGGCGGTCTTCGTCGCCCAGGTCGCCGGGGCGCGCTATACCGTGGCCTGGGTTCTGTCCCTGGTTGGGGGTCTGGCGGCGGTGGCCGCCTGCATCCACACCTGGCCGCTGTCGGGGGAGCCCTTCTTCCCCGGCATCTACCGCGTCGACTTCTTCTCGCAGCTGGTGAAGACCTTCCTCGCCGCCGGCTTCCTGGTGGTGGCCGCCGTGGCCCGGCAGCCGCGCACGACCCGGGAGGAGGCCTGGCCGGAGCTGCCCCTGTTCCTGCTGCTGAGCACGGTGGGGATGATGATGCTCGTGAGCGCCACCGAGCTGCTCACCCTCTACATCTCCATGGAGCTGTCCGCCTATCCGCTCTACATCGCCGTGGCCCTGCACCGCAGCCGCGCCGTCAGCGGCGAGAGCTCGACCAAGTACATGATCCAGGGGATGGTGGCCTCGGCCGTGTCGCTCTACGGGCTCAGCTTCCTCTTCGGGCTGGCCGGGTCGACCTACTTCAACGACATCGCCGCCCAGCTCCCCACCCTGTCGCAGCAGCCCCTGTTCTGGCTGGCCCTGCTGCTGGCCCTGGCCGGCTTCTTCTTCAAGCTCGCCGTCTTCCCCTTCCACTTCTGGGCGCCGGACACCTACCAGACCGCGTCCCACGAGGTGGCGGCCTTCATCGCCTCGGCGTCGAAGGTGGCGGCCGTGGCCGTCCTCTGCCGCATCGTCTCCCTGGCCATGCCCCAGGAGGATCCGGCCGCCGCGCGGACGGTGCTCATGTGGATGAGCGTGCTGGCCATGACCCTGGGCAACCTGGCGGCCCTGCGGCAGGGGGACTTCAAGCGCCTCCTCGGGTACTCCGCCGTGGCCCACGGCGGCTATGCCCTGATCGGCGTGCAGACCCTCGACGGCACCGGGCTGACCTCGGCCCTGTTCTACGGCCTCGGGTACGCCGCCGTCTCCTTCCTCTGCTTCCTGGTGGTCTGCGAGATCGCCCGCGACCGGGACCTGGTCTCCATCGAGTCCCTCGCCGGGCTGCACCGGCGCTCGCCGGTGCTGGCGGCGCTGCTGCTGGTGGGCCTCCTCGGCCTGATCGGACTGCCGCCGACGGTCGGCTTCACCGGCAAGTGGTTCCTGTTCTCGGCGGCCATCGCCCAGGGCCAGTTCGCCCTCGTCCTGGTGGCCGCCGTCAACTCGGCAGTGGCCCTCTACTACTACCTGCTGGTCATGCGCCAGGCCTACTTCGCCCCGGCCGAGGACGAGGCGCCCCTGCGCGCCGGCGGCGCCTCGCTGGCGGCGGCGGCCGCGGCCACGGTGGTGGTGCTGGCCATGGGAGCGGCGCCGGGGTGGTTCTGGGACCGGTCGGCGGAGGCGGTGGCGGCGCTGTTGGGGTAGAGTCAGTCCCCGGCCACGCTCGCCTCAGCCGGCGGCGGACGGCTGCACGCCACCTTCCCACTGTTCACGGCGATCAAGTAGATTCAAAGCATGGACCGCGAGACGCTGCTCAAGCACATCCGGGCGACCCACTTCGAGTCGGGCGACGGCGAGCTGGCCCTCGCCGATGCGCGGCGCATCGCCGCGTACCTGGCTGAACAGGGGGCGAGCCGGGTCGTCGGAATCGGGTCCGCCTTCGAGCCCTCCCGCCCGTTCACGGACCGCTCGGACATCGACCTCGTCGTCGAGGGCATCGAGCCGGCCCGTTTCTTCTCGGTCTCCGCCGGCGCCGCCGCCATGACCGATTTCAGGCTCGATCTGACCGCCTTGGAAGTGGCCACCGAGTCCTTGCGCCGCGTCGTCAGCGAGAGCGGGGTCGAACTGTGAAACTGGAAGAGGTAGTGGCCCGGAGGCTGGCCGCGGAGATCGAGTCCGAGCTACCGAGCCTTGCGGCCCTGGGCGAGGAGCTCGCCAAGGCTCCACGGAAGGACGACACCTATTCGGTGAGGGCCCGCGGCTCGATCCTCCACGACTTCTACAACGGCGTCGAACGCGTCTTCCTGCGCATCGCGCGGGAGCTCAACGGAGGGGTCCCGCGGGGGGACCAGTGGCATCGGGACCTCGTCGACGACATGACGCTCGAGATCGCCGAGGTCCGCCCGGCTGTCATCGATCTGGATCTCGCCAGGACTCTCGGGGACTACCTCCGATTCCGTCACCTGTTCCGGAACGTTTACGGAGGCGTTCTGGATGCGGAGCGAATGGCGTCCCTGGAGAGGCGGTTGCCGGAGACTCTCGCGGCCTTTCGCGAGCGGGTCGAAGCGTTCGTCGCGTGGATGCTGGACCGGGGCTGAAGATGCCTCAGTCCTCGGCGGCTCTCTCCAGGACCTGCTGCACCCAGGCGTTCATGCTCAGCCGGTGACGGGCGGCCTGCAGGGCGACCTTGCGATGCAGCTCCGGCGTCGTGCGCAGCATCAGCTTCCCGGAGAAGGGCTTCTCCGGCGGACGGTCCTGCTCCCGGCAGAAAGCCAGGTATTCCTCGACCGATCGGCGCATCTCGCGCCGCAGCTCGGCCACCGAGGAGCCGTAGAAGGTGATGATGTCGTTCGTGTTGACCACGGTCCCGTGAAACGAGCCGCTGTCGGGCTCGAAGTCGAAGACGCCGAGATATCCCTTGTACTCGATCATGGTGTCACCCCTGTACTCTGCAGGAATCGGCGGAGATCCCTCACCGCGCCCCTGCTCATCTCCGGACCCGGATGAGGCCGGTGGAAGACGGCATGGCGCCGGTTCATCCCTTGATGATAGCACAGTGTGATATCTCGTCAACTCCCTGGGGGAGCCCTGACCGATGCTGCTGACGATCGCCACTACCTGGCGGCCGGCGACCGACCTCGGGTACCTGCTGGTCAAGAACCCGGCCCGCTGCCAGTCCTTCCCGCTGCCATTCGGGCAGGCCCACGTCTTCTACCCCGAGGCCGGCGAGGACCGCTGCCAGGCGGCGCTGCTGCTGGATCTCGATCCGGTCGGTCTGGTGCGCCGCCCCCGGGGCGCCAACTCGGGCGACGGCGGCGCCCTGAGGCAGTACGTCAACGACCGCCCCTACGTGGCGTCCTCCTTCCTCAGCGTCGCCCTGGCCCGCGTCTTCGGGTCCGCCCTCAAGGGCAACAGCAAGGACCGGCCCGAGCTCGCCGACACGCCGATCCCCCTCGAGGCGGAGGTCGCCGTGCTGCCCTGCCGCGGGGGCGAGCCGTTCCTGCGGCGCCTCTTCGAACCGCTGGGTTACGCCGTCGAGGCCCGGCGGCGGCCCCTCGACGAGCGCTTCCCCGAGTGGGGGGAGAGCCCCTACTACCAGGTACGGCTGGCGGCGACCTGCCGGCTCCGCGACCTGCTCTCCCACCTCTACGTGCTGCTTCCCGTGCTCGACGACGACAAGCACTACTGGGTCGGCCAGGAGGAGCTGGACAAGCTGCTGGCCCGGGGAGAGGGCTGGCTGTCCTCGCACCCGGAGCGGGAACAGATCGCCCGCCGCTACCTCAAGCACCAGCGCTACTTGGCGCGGGAGGCGCTGGAGCGGCTCACCGCCGAGGAGGATCCGCCGGCGGGCGCCGGGCCGGACGACGAGCAGGAGGAGGAGAGTCTCGAGCGCCCGATCAGCCTCAACGAGCAGCGCCTCGCCGCGGTGAGGGAGGCGCTCCGGGAGGCCGGGGCGCGCAGCGTCATCGATCTCGGCTGCGGCGAGGGCAAGCTCCTCAGGGCCCTCCTCGACGAAGGCGAGTGCGAGCGCATCGCCGGCATGGACGTCTCCTTCCGCGCCCTGGAGATCGCCCGGGAGCGACTCAGCCTCGAGCGGCGGCCCGCGCCGCAGCGGGAGCGACTCGAGCTCTTCCAGGGCTCCCTCACCTACCGCGACGACCGCCTCTCCGGGTACGACGCCGCCTGCGCCGTCGAGGTGATCGAGCACATCGACCCGCCGCGGCTGCCGGCCTTCGAGCGTGTCCTCTTCGAGTTCGCAAAGCCCGCCACGGTCATCGTCACCACGCCGAACGCCGATTACAACAGCCGCTTCGATTCCCTTCCCGCGGGGCTCTTCCGCCACCGCGACCACCGTTTCGAGTGGACCCGGCGGCAGTTCCGGGACTGGGCGCAGGCTGCCGCCGCCCGCTTCGGATACTCCGTCCGCTTCCTGCCGATAGGCGAAGAGGACGAGGATCTCGGTGCGCCGACGCAGATGGCCGTGTTCTCGCGATGAAGATCACCGTTCCCGAGCCTTCCCTCGTCGTCCTCGCCGGCCCCTCGGGGAGCGGCAAGTCGACCTTCGCCCGGCGCCACTTCCGGCCCACGGAGGTGATCTCCTCCGACTACTGCCGCGGCCTCGTCTCCGACGACGAGAACGACCTGTCCGCCACCGGCGACGCCTTCGACGTCCTCCACTACATCGCCTCCAAGCGGCTGGCCGGCCGCCGTCTCACCGTGGTCGACGCCACCAGCGTCAAGCCGGAGGACCGCGCCGGTCTGATCGCCCTGGCCCGCGAGCACCACCTCCTCGTCGCGGCGATCGTCCTCGACCTGCCGCCGCGGCTGTGCCAGGAGCGCAACGAGAGCCGCGACGACCGCGACATTCCTCCCCAGGTCGTGCGCCGCCAGAGCCAGGCCCTGCGCCGCTCCCTGCGCGACCTCCGGCGGGAGGGCTTCCACTCGGTCACCGTCCTCGGCAGCCCCGAAGAAGCGGACGCGGCCGTCATCGAGCGCCAGCCCCTGTGGCCGGACCGGCGCGGCGAGAGCGGCCCCTTCGACATCATCGGCGACGTCCACGGGTGTCATGACGAGCTGGTCGAGCTGCTCGCCGCCCTCGGCTGGGAGGTCGGCTCCGGATCAGCGGGGCCGGAGGCGAGCCATCCCGAAGGACGGAAGGCGGTCTTCCTGGGGGACCTCGTCGACCGCGGGCCCCGCTCCCCGGAGGTGCTGCGCCTGGTCATGGGGATGGTGGAGGCGGGAACGGCCCTCTGCGTCCCCGGCAACCACGACGTGAAGCTGCTGCGCAAGTTGCAGGGGCGGGACGTGCAGATCACCCACGGCCTCGCCGAGACCCTGGAGCAGCTGGAGCGCGAGCCGGCGGAGTTCGCCGGGGAGGCGGCGGCGTTCATCGGAGGCCTGGTCAGCCACTACGTGCTCGACGGCGGCAACCTCGTCGTCGCCCACGCGGGCATGGAGGAGGCCCTCCAGGGGCGGGCCTCGGGCCGGGTCCGCGAGTTCGCCCTCTACGGCGAGACCACCGGCGAGACCGACGAGTTCGGGCTGCCGGTGCGCAACGACTGGGCCGCCGCCTACCGCGGCCGGGCGGCGGTGGTCTACGGCCACACCCCGGTGCCGGAGGCGGAGTGGGTGAACGGCACGATCAACATCGACACCGGGTGCGTCTTCGGCGGCCAGCTGACGGCGCTGCGCTACCCGGAGAGGGAGATCGTGCAGGTCCCGGCGCGGCAGGTCTGGTGCGAGCCGGTGCGGCCCCTGGCCGCCGCCCGGGAGGCGGCGGAGTCACGGCCGTACGCGGACCTCCTCGACATCGGCGACGTCCTCGGCCGGCGGGTCGTCTCCACCCGCCTGCACCGCGGCGTCGCCATCCGCCAGGAGAACGCCGCTGCCGCCCTGGAGGTGATGAGCCGCTTCGCCCTCGACCCGCGCTGGCTCGTCTACCTGCCGCCGACCATGGCCCCCTCCGACACCGCCCCCGAGGGGGAGGAGCTCGAGCACCCGCGCGAGACCTTCGCCTACTACCGGGGCCAGGGGGTCTCCAGGGTGATCTGCCAGGAGAAGCACATGGGATCGCGGGCGGTGATCCTGCTCTGCCGGGACGAGGCCGCGGCGCGGCGCAGGTTCGGCGCCGGAGACGGCGAGACCGGGGTGGTGTACACCCGCACCGGCCGCCCCTTCTTCAGCGACCCGGACCGCGGCCGGGAGGTGGTGGCGCGGCTGCGCGCCGCCGTCGAGAGCGCCGGGTTCTGGCAGCGGTTCGACAGCGACTGGATCTGCCTCGACGCCGAGATCATGCCCTGGTCGGACAAGGCGCAGGAGCTGCTGCGCAGCCAGTACGCCCCCGCGGGGGCGGCGGCCTCGGCCGGTCTCGAGGCCGCCCTCGCCGCCCTGGGGCAGGCCGGGGCAAGGGGCGGCGGCAGCGACGAGCTGGCCGAGCACCTGCGGCAGCGGCAGGGCTGCGTCTCCCGCTACGTCGACGCCTACCGGCGCTACTGCTGGTCCGTCGACGGTCTCTCGGACCTCAGGATCGCCCCCTTTCACCTGCTGGCCACCGAGGGCCGCGTCCACAACGGCCAGGACCACCTCTGGCACATGGAGACCCTCGCCGAACTGTGCCGGGCGGACGGCGAGATTCTGCTCCAGACGCGCCATCTCCTCGTCGACACTTCCGACGGCGACAGCGAGGAGCGGGGCACCCGCTGGTGGCGGGAGCTCACGGAGAGCGGCGGCGAGGGCATGGTGGTCAAGCCCCTGGACTGGCTCGCCCAGGGCCGGAGGGGACCGGCCCAGCCGGCCCTCAAGTGCCGGGGGCGGGAGTACCTGCGGATCATCTACGGCCCCGAGTACACCCTGCCCGGGCAGATCGAGCGTCTGCGGCAGCGGCGCCTGTCGACCAAGCGCTCCCTGGCCCTGCGCGAGTTCGCCCTCGGCCTGGAGGCGCTGCACCGCTTCGTCGAGGGGGAGCCCCTCTACCGCGTGCACGAGTGCGTCTTCGGGGTCCTGGCCCTGGAGAGCGAGCCCGTGGACCCGCGGCTTTGAGGGTCCGCCGAATCACCCGCTGAGTTTCCGCCGAATCACCCGTTGAATATCCGCCGAATCACCCGCTGAGTTTCCGCCGAATCACCCATTGAGGCTTGCGGTACTCGGTGGACGGGTCTACTCTAGACCCCCGGATGGAATACCTGCCGAGAATCGCCGATGCCGAGTTGTCCGAGTTGCTCGGAGCCGCGGGTGCGGTCCTCGTGGAAGGGCCCAAGGCGTCCGGGAAGACGGCCACTGCCATGCAGGCCGCCCACAGCGAGGTGCTGCTCGATGTCGACGACAATGCCCGGCGGCTGGTCGGCGCCGACCCGGAAGCGTTGCTGATGGGGGACACGCCGCGGCTGATCGACGAGTGGCAGATCGAACCCGCCATCTGGAACCACGTGCGCAGAGCCGTCGACCGGAGCGCGGCCCCCGGGCGGTTCATTCTCACCGGTTCGGCCGTCCCCGCCGACGAGATCACGCGTCACACCGGGGCCGGCCGTTTCGCCCGCCTGCACATGCGCCCCATGTCCCTCTTCGAGAGCGGCCACTCCACCGGTGAGATCTCCCTGCGCCGCCTCCTGGACGGCCGCGAACAGCGGGCGGAGCGATCCGAGCTGCCGGTTCGGACGGTGGCCGAGCTGGTCTGCGCCGGGGGCTGGCCGGCCAACATCGGCAAGGCGCTTCCGCAGACCCTGCGCGCCAACCGCGCCTACCTTGACGAGATCCGCCGCACCGACGTATCGACGGTCAGCGGCGGGACACGGGACCCGGTCAAGGTGGGACGACTGCTGCGGTCGCTGGCGCGCAACATCGCCACCCCCGTGGCCATGTCGAAGCTGACCATCGAAGCCGGCGACCCCAGCGCGCCTCTGAAGGCGGACACGGCCGCCGGCTATCTCGACGCCCTGCACCGGCTCATGGTGGTGGAGAACCAGCCGGCCTGGTCCCCTCACCTGCGGTCGCGCACCACACTGCGGGAGGCGCCCGTCCGGCACTTCGTCGATCCCTCGCTGGCGGTTGCGGCGTTGCGGGCCACCCCGGAGCGCCTGACCGCGGATCTCGAGTTCCTCGGCCTCCTCTTCGAGTCGATGGTGATCCGCGACCTGCGGGTCTACGCCCAGGCCGCCGACGCGCAGGTCTTCCACTACCGCGAGAAGGAGGGGCTGGAAGTGGACGCCATCGTCGAGGCGGCGGACGGACGCTGGGCCGCCTTCGAGATCAAGCTGGGGGAGCGCTGGGTGGACGACGGCGCCAGGAACCTCCGCCGGCTGGCCCGCCGGCTGGAGAACAGCGACCACGAGCGGCCCTCCGCCCTCGCGGTCATCGTGCCGGCCGGGTACGGCACCGCGGGAACCGCGGACGTGGGAGTGATCCCCGTCGGGGCCCTGGGGCCATGACCTTCCGGGTTCCCTATGAGCGCATGCTCGGCGAGTTCGAGCGCGCCCTGGCGGCCTCCGGCTTCGACGAGGCGGACGCCGCGGCGCTGGCGCGGGTCTTCGCCGACAACACCTGCGACGGCGTCGCCTCCCACGGAATCAACCGCTTCCCCGGTTTCGTGCGCGACGTGCGCGGCGGGCGGCTCCACCCGGCGGCCCGGGCCCGGCGGGTGGCGGCCCTCGGGGCGCTGGAGCAGTGGGACGGCCACCGGGGCCCCGGCATCCTCAACGCCCTCGCCTGCATGGACCGCGCCGTCGAGCTGGCCCGCGAGCACGCGGTGGGCGCCGTGGCCCTGCGCAACACCAGCCACTGGATGCGCGCCGGCACCTACGGCCTGCGGGCGGCGGCGGCGGGCTGCATCGGCATCTGCTGGACGAACACGACGCGCCTGATGTCGCCCCACGGCTCGGCCGAGAAGCGCCTGGGGAACAACCCCCTGGTGATGGCGGTGCCGGCGCCCGGCGGCGACCCCGTGCTCCTCGACATGGCGATGAGCCAGTTCTCCGGGGGCCGCGTGCAGATCCACGAGCGCAGCGGCGAGCCCCTGCCCGTGCCCGGCGGCTACGACGCCGAGGGCCGGCTCACCACCGACGCCGCGGCCCTGGAGCGCCCCCTCCCCATCGGCCTCTGGAAGGGCAGCGGCCTGGCCCTGTGCCTGGACCTGGTGGCCGCCCTCGTCTCCGGGGGCCGCACGACGGCGGAGATCTCGCGGGAGCCGAAGGAGGCGGGGGTGTCGCAGATGTTCCTGGCCATCGATCTGCGGCGGGTCGGGGATCCCGAGCGGGTGCAGGCGGCCGTGGAGGACTCCCTGGCCGACCTGGCCTCGGCGGGGTCACTGCCCGGGCAGCGGGTCGCCTGGCCCGGCCAGCGCAGCGCCGAGCGCCGGCGCGAGGCCCTGCGCCTCGGGGTGCCGGTGGAGCGGCGGTTCTGGGAGGAAGTGCTGGAGTTGTAGGGCGTGTCAATACCCGAAGATGTCCTCGACTCCGACCTCGACCACCTCTCCGAAACGCCTGAGCTCGTCCAAGTCGATCTTCGATCCATCCCCGACGATGGAGATCATCTTCGGCCGCCCCTCGATATGTCCCGCATGGTAGTCGAGCAGCTGGGGGAGTGAGGCGATCCTGACTTGCTCGAAACGCCAGGCCCGTGGATCGACAGGGACCTCCTGACGTTCCCATTTGCGCACCGCCCCCAGCACGTCCCTGAACCCGAGCCGCCGGGTGCGGTACTGCTCGACGAGTGCCTTTCTCGCAGCGGCGAAGCGCTCCTCCGATTCGGGAATGTCGTCGATCAGCGCGATGAACGCTCCCGCGGCCTCAGGCGCTTTGTCCGCCTGAGAGCCGATGAAGCCGGAGAACAGATCGTAGGCCTCCTTGCGGTCTCCGTGGAACTGCCAGGCCCAGGCCGAGTACGCCAGGCCCCTCGCTTCGCGCAGCTCCTGGAAGACGATGCCGGCCATGCCTCCGTAGAAGTACTCGTTGAAGAGATCGATCTGAGGGCGCCTGTCCTCGCCGTAGGTCTCACCCCCCGACTCGATGCGCACCAGGGCCTGGGCCATCTCCTTGTCGAAGAACAGGATCTCCGTCTCCGCGGGACGGCGTATCTCCAAGGCCTCAAACGGCGGCGGGGCCCTCAACTCGGCCGCGGGGAGGACGTAGCGCTCCAACAGCGTCTCCACGACCTGATCGATCGGCAGGGAACCCGTATACGATACATCGTGCTCGTGCGACAACAGGTTGCCGGCCACGGCATGCAGCTCCCCCACCGTCAGGTGCTGGAGCTGCTCGTTCGACAGCACCCGCAGGTAGGAGGAGTTGTCGCCGTGACGGTTGAACCCGAACAGGGCCCGGTGAACCGTGTTGTGATCCTTGACGGCATCCTGCCGCTCCACGAGGAGGATCTCGATCAGCTCGTCAAGAGTGGAATCCGGCGCCGTTGGCTGCAGCAGCGCCGACATCATCAGATCGATGGAGGGCGCGAAGTTCTCGTCCAATCCCGAGATCGAGATCGCCGTGGAGTGATCGCCGGGGGAAAAGGAGAACTCGGTCCCGAGACGATACCACTCCTTCTTGAGCTCCTCGGAGCTCAGGCCACCGGCACCGGACTTGTCGAGCAGCCGCCCCGCCATCGCGAGCCGGCTCGCAGCCAGCTTGCCGACGTCGACCGAGATCTCGAGCGAGAACAGGTCGTTCAGCGGATTGGCCGCATAGTACAGATCGACCCCGTCGCGCAGTCTCTTCCTGGTGAAGTCCTTGCCGGGTATCACGAATACCGGCTCGATCTCCTCACTCGGCAGAGCGAGGATCTCGGCGGCGAAGGCTGACTCTCTCGCCGGATCGATGGCGATCGCATCGAGCACCGGTTTGTCGATCACCGGAAGGGAGGGCTCGCCATCACGGCGGTAGCCGGCAACGTAGCCGTCGCCGAAGTACTTCCGGGCCACCTTGACGATATCCTCCTTGCGCAGTGCCGCCATGCGTTCGAGCTTGCGGCGGGCGTGGTCCCACTCCTGGAACGACAGGAAGGCCTGGTGCATCAGCGCCACTCGGGAGCTGTTCGACTCGAGCCTCCGGCGGTAGGTCTTCTTCCAATCGGTGACGATGGCCGGAATGATCCAGTCTTCGAAACGGCCCGACTTGATCAGGTCCAGCTGCTCCACCAGGAGCGCCTCGACTTCCTCCAGCGTCTGTCCCTCCTTGGGCACTCCATACAGGTACTGGGCTCCGTAGTCATTGCGGTTGTGGTGTGACGTAGTCCACGAGCCGGCGCGGCGCACCCGCTGTCTCTGATTGAGGTTGAGGTTGATCAGCCCGGCGGTGGCGTTGTCCAGGATGTAGTCGAGGACCTGCAGCGCCTCGGTGTGCTCGTGGGTGCTCGGGGCGGTGCGAAAGGCCAGCAACACGTACTCCTCGCCCGGGTAGACGACTTCGACGCGCTCGATCTCCTTCAGCTTCTTCTCTCTCCACTTCTTCGGCTTCGGCAGCTCGCGCCGTTCCCACCTGGAGAACTCCCGGTCGATCAGCTCGATGGCTCGCTCCACGTCGACGTCGCCCGAGATGATCACGGCCATGTTGTTCGGCACGTACCACGTCCGGTAGTAGTCGTACATCAGCTTGAGAGATGGGTTCTTCAGGTGTTCCACCGAGCCGAGGGTCGTCTGCTGTCCGTAGGGATGCACCTTGTAGAGGTGCCGGTTCACCGCATCCCGGATGAGCTGGTGCTTGTTGTCGAGGGAGCGGTTCTTCTCCTCGTACACCGTTTCCAGCTCGGTCTGAAACAGTCTGAAGACCGGCTGCGCAAACCGCTCCGCCTCCAGCTTCGCCCAGTGGGCGAGACGATTCGATGGCAGGTCGACTTTGTACACCGTCTCCTCGACCCAGGTGTGGGCGTTGAGACCCTCGGCGCCGAGGGCGCTGTAGATCCTGTCGAGCTCGCCGGGGACGGCGTACCGGGATCCGAGCTGCCCTTGTTCGTTGATCAGGGCGTACAGCTCCCGGCGCTTCGTCGAATCGATCTCTGCGAAGTGCTGCTCGTAGAGAGCTACGGTGCTGTCGAGATGAACCCCCTCGGCCTCGTAGTCGAGAGTGCCGAGCCGGGTGGTCCCCTTGAACAGCATGTGTTCGAGGTAGTGGGCGATCCCCGTCGATACCGCCGGGTCGTGCTTGCTGCCCGCCCTGACGACGATCTCGGCGTAGAACCGCGGTTTCTGATCGTTCTCGCTGAGATAGACGGTGAGGCCGTTCTTCAACCGGTACACGTGAACGGCCATGGGATCGGCCGGATCCGGTGCATGAATCAGCGTGGGCTGGGACCAGGAGGTGGTGGCGACGGCGAGGACGGCCGCGATCCACCATGCCCTGGCGAAGAAGCGGGTCATGGCGATTCTCTCAGGTGACGGGAGGTGAGATAGACAGGAGTGTACAGGGGACACGTGAACCCTGGCCAACTCGATGCACGCCCCTTTGACCTCGGACCATCGGGAGGTCCCCCGGTACTGACGCGACACGTTCAGCCATCCAGCTCCGCCGCCGCCCGGGCCCGCGCCGCGGCGAGGAAGGGCTGCACCTCGACGGGGACGCCCGTGCGGCAGCTCTCGATGGCGGCGAAGACCATGGCCACCGATTGCAGGTTGGCCTCCACGTGGGTCTCCATCGGCTCTCCCCCGTCGAGCCATCGGACGAACTTCTCCACCAGCCAGGCGTCGCTCCACTTGCGCTGCTCCAGCAAGGGGACGGGCTCGCCCTCGCCGTGGCGGACGCCGACCGAGCGGGCCTTGCCATCGTGGTCGAAGCGCTCGATCTCACCGTGATCCATGATCAGGGTGGCCAGCTCGCACTCGGCGCGCAGGTACTCCCGGGACCAGCCGTTGAGGCCCACGGCGTTGGTCTTCGCCCCCTCGTAGACGGCGCGCACGCCGTTCTCCAGCTGCATCGTCACCAGGGCCTGGGAGTCGCCCTGGTATGCGCTCCACGGGGGATTCCACGTCTGGGCGTAGATCGTGCGGCAGTCGGCCCCGCCCATGTCGGCGAGGATGTCGAGGTGATGGACCGCGCCTTCGATCAGGAGGGGATCCTCCATCTCGTAGCGGAAGACTCCCCAGTCGCCGTGCTCGCGCATGTCGCAGGTGAAGCGCAAGACCAGGTAGTCGATGGCGCCGCAGCCGCCCGACCTGAGGGCGTCGTGGAGGGTCCTCTTGCTCTGGGCGAAGCGGTGGCTCATGGTGACGCCCATCTTCCGCCCCGCCCGCCGCACCTTCTCGGCGATGCGGCAAGACCCCGCGAGGGTGTCGGCGATCGGTTTCTCCGAGAGGACGTGCATGTCGCGGGCCAGGGCCGCGTCGACGACCTCCTCGTGGAAGGCGGGAGGCACGACGATGCTGCAGAAGTCGGCGTCGTTCTCGGCGAAGGCCCGCTGAAGGTCGGTGTAACACTTTTCGGGCGGCAGACCGAGAAAGCCCCGGGCGTTGGCCAGCGCCTCGGGGTTGGTGTCGACGGCGGCGACCACCTCGATCAGACCGTCCGCGATGTTGGGAGGGAGGATGCCCTGGCACCAGGAGCGGCCCCGCCCGCCCGTGCCGACCTGGATCATTCTGCAGGTCATGGTGCCGCTACATCTGCGGTGCCCAGTCGCCGCCGGCCCGGTCGAACTGCTCGTAGAACGACGTGACCACCCCCTCGGGCAGATCGCCCCTGGCGATGATCTCCATGTTCCTCTCGGCGTTCTCGACGCGGGAGGTGCCGGCGATGGCGGTGTCCACCGACTCGTGGGAGAGACAGAACCGCAGCGCGATCTCGACGCCGTCGGCGGGGGCGCCTTCGGGGACCTCCATGCTCTTGGCCCGCTCCCAGTAGACGTCGGCGTAGCTGTAGCGCGACGCCTCGGTCTTGAAGGCGGCGTTGGCCAGGGGACGCTTGGCGATGACCCCCATGCCGGCCGCCCGCGCCGCCGGCAGGACTTCCCGCCGCGCCTCCTGGTCGACGACGTTGTACGAGGTCTGCAGGGTGCTGAAGACGCCCATGCCGATGGCGTGAAGGGCGGCCTCCCCGTCGCCGCTGTAGCCGACGTAGCGCACCTTGCCCGCCTCCTTCGCCCGCAGCACGGCCTCCACCGCCTCGCCCTCGGCCAGCACCTCCGTCGAGCAGCTGTGGAGCTGTACCAGGTCGATGCGGTCGGTCCGCAGGCGCTCGAGGGACCGGTCGATGCTGTGGGCGATGACCTCCGCCGACCACTCCTTGCCGGTGGCGCCGCCGGTCACGTGGCCGCACTTGGAGGCGAGGACGTACTCCTCCCGCCGGCCGCCGATCGCCTTGCCGATCTGCTCTTCGCTGTCGTGGTAGCAGGCGGCCGTGTCGACGAAGTTCACCCCCATGTCGAGGAGGCCGTTGAGCAGCCGGTCGCTCTGCTCCGGGGTCACGTCCTCGTAGCCGATGCGGGCGCCGCCGAAGCCGAGGCGGGTGACGGTGAGGTCGGTCTGTCCGAGGGTGCGGGTCTCCATGTCATTCTCCAGTTGCTGTGAGGATCCAGTCGCGCACCTGGTCGAGGACCTCGGGCGAGAGCGTCTCCTCGATGGCGGAGTACTCGTCGATCCGGCCCGTGGTGGCGCGCTGGAAGAGGTGGTTGTGCCCGCGCAGGCTGCGCACCGTGATGTTGCGGTTGCCGCCCGCCTCGAGGGCCGCGGCGATGGCGGTCAGGTTCTGCCGGCCGTCGACCTGCAGGTCCAGCTCGCCGTTGAGGGCCAGGACCGGCGCCCGGACGGCTCCAAGGACAAGACGCGGATCGAAGGCGAGGAAGTATCGCATCCACGGATCGAGGGCCTGGTCCACGGCGGCCTGCACCTGGCTCTCGTCCTGCTGAGCGGCAGGCACGCCGTTGGCCTCGAACTGGCGGCGGACGATCTCCTCCACCTCGGGGAGCAGATCCGCCCCATCCCGCTTTGAGGTCAGGGCCGCGAAGAGCTGGTCCAGGAGGGCGAGCAACGCCTGGCGGTGGCCCACCGGCAGGCCGGCGGCCTCGAAGAGACGCTCGTTCTGCCGGCGCAGCAGCTCGGCGCCCGGCACCCCGGGCCCGGCCAGAAGCACGACGAAGGCGATGTCCTCCCGTTGCGAGGCGACGATGGCGGCGATGGCTCCGCCCTCGCTGTGTCCCATCAGACCGACAGGGCCGATGCGCCCGTCGCGGCGGAGGAAGTCCACGGCCGCGGCGGCGTCACCGGCGAAGTCGGCGGTGGTGGGCGGCTGCGGATGAGGCGTCGACCCGCCGGCGCCGGCGTCGTCGACGCGCAGCACCGCCACGCCGGAACGGGTCAGGTGATCGGCCCAGACGAGGAAGGGCCGGTGGCCGAAGACCGTCTGGTCGCGGTCCTGCAGGCCGCTGCCCGAGATCAGCAGGGCCGCGGGGAAGGGGCCCTCGCCCGGCGGCACGGTCAGGGTGCCGGCGAGGGTGACGGGACCGCTCCGGAAGCTGACCTCTTCAGTCTCGTAGGGATAGGGGGGACGGGGCTCCTGCGGGCGGGCCGGCCCGGGGACGGCCTGCCGCGAGAGGCGGAAGCCGAGGTCGGCGGCGCCCTGGGTGAACCGGCCGCTGATGACGTCACCGTCAAGGGTGCCTCTGAAGGTTGGATGGCCCGGAACGCCCCCGATGGAGAAGCTGACTTTGGAGGCGTCCTCGCTGACCTCGATCGCCTTCAGCGGGAGGCCGGCTGCGCCTTGGGCGGGGATGTCGATCGACCCGCTCCAGAGCCCGCCGCTGCTCTCGAGATCGACCTTGACGACCAGGGGCTGGCCGGGGACCTGGATCTCCCCCTCCCAGTGGCCGGCGACCCGGTCGTCGCCGGAGACGGAGGCCGCCAGCAGCAGCCAGGCGGCCGCCAGAAGCTTCGGTGCACCCATGGGCCGGAGCGGACCGCCCCTCCCCTCAGCCATAGGCCGGGTCCCGCCGACCCCAGGCGTTTTCGCGCACGACGACGTGCTCCTCGAAGCGCAGGGCGCCGGCCTCGCTGCGGTGGTGGAACCAGTTGTGCTCGATCACGGCCCGGTCCTCGGGGGTCCCGCGGATCACCACGGCGCGCCGGCCGGGGGCGCGGAAGGTGTTGTGGTGGACGTGCATCCAGCCGCCGGCCACGTTCGTGCCGTCCTTGCGGTCGCGGCCGCCGTGCATGTCGAAGCAATGGCTGAGGCTGCGCCCCATCTCGACGTTGTTGCGCGCCTCGTACCCCGAGCCGGGGCGACCGGAGCCGGCGATGGAGTGGCGGTTGGCGTCGAAGAGGTTGCCCTCGATCAGGGACCCGGCGCGGTCGTGGCTGACGCCGTACCCGAGGCCCTGGTACTGGTTGTGGTGAATGAAGCAGTGCTGCACGCGGTGACCGTCGCCGCCCGCGAGATAGACGGCGCCGTGGCTCCAGCCGGCCAGCTCGCAGTTGTCGACGCGCAGGCGGGGTTCCTCCGTCTGAACGCCGTCGGAGGTGGGGAACTTGTAGTAGTAGCGGTGTCCGCCGTGGCCTTCGCGGAAGGCGCGCGAGTGGTGCTCCAGGCACTGGCGCGGGTTCGGCCCCTGGAGTCGCAGGCCGGTGACGCGCGCGTCGGGCCCCGTGACCCGGATCAGGGGCCGGGTGGCGAAGGTGTCGGAGCGGATCAGGCCGCCGGGGGCGCCGCGGATGCCGCGGTCGCTGGCCAGGGTCACGCCGCCGGACAGCTCGAGGACAAGCTCCTCCACGTAGACCCGCTCGGTGCACTCGATGACGGCGTCTCCCGCCACGTACACGGTGTCGCCGGAGCGGGCCGATGCCAGGGCCTCGAGCAGTTCGTCGAGAGTGCGGACGGGCGAGCCGGTGGGGCGCACGACCTCCCGGTAGCCGGCGCCGCCGCCGAGGGGGTAGCCGCGGGTGCCCACGGCACCGCAGGCCCGGCGGCCGCGGCCGGTGCGGGTCGGGCCGTGGAGGGTGGATCGGGCGTTGAACATGGGAGGCCTCCTCGCTCACCGACGCAACGCGCCGGGGGATGACGTCAGGGTGCTACTGCTGGGATGGTGTCGACGAGTTCGGGGGGGCTGTACCCGCCTGGGAGGAACACCGGCGGTAAAGGGCGCGAGACCAGATTGGTGGCTTTCCCGACGCGGGGGTCAGCTCGCTGGCGAGGCTTCGGGTGGATCCGGCGGGCGGGCAGGCCAGGGGCCGAAGGCCGCTCCCTCCAGGCGGGCCAGCCGCTCCGACACGGCGCCCACCGCCCGAAGGCCGTCAATCCGGGCGTCTACGCCGTCGATCCGGGCGTCCAGCCGGTCCATGCGGGCGTCGAGTCGCCGCCAGACATAGAGGACGACGGCCAAGACGACGCCCCACGGTAACCAGGTTGACAGCTCTGCCATGCTGGAAGGATACGCAGTTGCTCCGGGAGCGGCCAGACGCAGGCCAGGCCGGGGGCCCCTCCACGATCCGCTGGTAAACCGTGACCCAGCCCTTTCGAGGCCAGCCTCACCCGGCCCTGCTGGCGTGGCGGCAGAGCAGGGAAACCGCTAGGCTACTCCCGCCCCTGCCACCGATCCCCCTGAAAGGAGCTCACCTTGGGCGACGCTGACGAGCGGCTGGCGATCCTGCCGTTCCTCGACGGAGACGCGGACAACGGCAACATCTACGAGGCGATCGGCGTGGAGCCGATCATCAACTGCCGCGGCACCTTCACCATCCTCGGCGGCTCCGTGGAGCTGCCGGAGGTGGTGGCCGCCATGGACGCCGCCCATGGCTACTTCGCGCAGTTCGATGAGCTGGCCGAGGCGGTGGGCCGGCACCTGGCGGCGATCACCGGCGCCGAGTGGGGGCTGATCTCGGCGGGCTGCGCCGCCGGCCTCAAGCACGTGACCACGGCCTGCGTCACCGGCGGCAGCCCGGAGCGGCTGATCCGGGTGCCCAACCTGGAGGGCTTCGACAAGACCCAGGTGATCCTGCCCCGCACCTCGCGCACGGCCTACGACCACGCCCTGCGCGTGGTCGGCGTCGAGCTGGTGATGGTCGACACCGCCGAGGAGATGGAGCGCGCCATCAACCCGCGAACGGCCATGATCTATGTCGTCACCGGCCCGGCCACCGATGCCGGGCAGCCCCTGTCGCTGGAGGTGATCGCCGAGATCGCCCGGCCTAGGCAGATCCCCATCCTGGCCGACGCCGCCGCCGAGAACCTGACCATCCCCTGCGTGCACCTGGAGCGCGGCGCCACGGTCACGGCCTACAGCGGCGGCAAGGCCCTGTGCGGCCCCCAGGCCGCCGGCCTCGTCCTCGGCAGCAGGGACCTGCTCATGGCGGCCTGGCAGGCCAGCGCCCCCCATCACGGCCCCGGGCGCTCGGAGAAGATCGGCAAGGAGGAGATCCTGGGGATGCTGGCCGCCGTGGAGGCCTGGGTGCGGCGCGACCACGACGCCGAGTGGCAGGAGTGGCTCGGGATCCTGGAGCGGATCTCGGGATCGGTGGCCGAGATCGACACCGTCGCCAGCCGCGTCGACGACCCGGCGGGGATGTCCAACCGGGCGCCGGCCCTGACCATCCGCTGGGACCCGGGACGCCTGAACATCACCGGCGCGGAGGTGGCCGAGGAGTTCGCGCGGAAGAAGCCGCGCGTCGCCGTGGGAGCCGCCGACTCGGGGGAGGGCGCCGGCATCCGCATCAACCCCAGCCAGATGCAGCCCGGCGACGAGGAGGTCGTGATCGACCGCATCCGCCGCATCCTCACCGAGCCGCGGGGCCCGCGCTCGCACGACCTGGAGCCGGCCACCGCGGAGATCAGCGGCAACTGGGACCTGGACGTCGACTACTTCACCAGCACCCGCCGCCACCGGCTGACGATCGCCCAGGACGGCAACTGGATCGAGGGCTCTCACCAGAGCGAGTTCTCCGTCCAGGAGCTGTCCGGCGTCGTCGAGGGGGACCGGGTGCGGCTGAGCAGCGCCGTCAGCAAGCCCGGAGACTCCGTGCCCTTCTTGTTCTCTGGACGTGTCGAGGGGGACCGGATCTCGGGATCCATCCACCTCGGGGAGTACCTCACCGCCCGGTTCACCGCCGTCCGCTCCAACCCCCGGAAACGTCAACCCATCACCATCCCCGGTGGTCCGCCGCTGGCCACCTGAGCCCGAGCCATGAACATCATCGTCCTCGTGAGCGACACCTTCCGCTACGACTACTTGGGGTGCAACGGCAACGAGTGGATCGGCACGGCGGCCCTCGACCGCTTCGCCGGGCGCGCCGTCTGCTTCGACCGGCACTACCTGTCCAGCTTCCCCACCATCCCCAACCGCACCGACCTCTTCAGCGGCCGCTACAGCTTCCCCTTCCACGGCTGGAAGCCCCTCGACCCGGACCTCCCGGTGCTGAGCACGATCTTCGGCGGCGCCGGCTGGCAGAGCCAGCTCATCTGTGACACGCCGCACCTGATGAAGGGCGTCCACCACTTCGACCGGGGATTCGACGGCGCGTTCTGGATCCGCGGCCAGGAGGGAGACAAGCCGCTGCTGAAGGGCAACCTGCCGCCGAGGCTGGAGGTGGACGGCGCCAAGACCCGCGTCGATCCGCGCATGGCGGAGACCCGCTTCGGCAACCTGGCCACGCAGCACTCGTGGACCAACCGCGACTGGGCCTGGGAGGAGGACCGCTTCTGCGCGCGCACGGCGCGCACGGCGAGCCGCTGGCTGGAGGAGAACCGCGGCTGCGAGCCCTTCCTGCTGTGGGTCGACTTCTTCGACGCCCACGAGCCGTGGGACCCGCCGGAGCATCTCGTGGCCCGCTACGACAACTCCGGGTACGACGGCCCGCCGATGATCCACCCCAACTACGGGCCGGCCTCCGCCTACACGTCAGAGGAGCTGGCCAACCTGCGGGCCCACTACGCCGCCGAGATCTACCTGGTCAACAAGTGGATCGGGTACGTGCTGGACAAGATCGAGGAGCTGGGGTTGTTCGAGGACAGCGTCGTCGTCTTCACATCGGATCACGGCATGTTCGTCGGCGAGCACGACCGCACCGGCAAGTCGAACATCCATCCCGAGGACGACCGCGTCTGGCCCCTGTACGAGGAGATCAGCCACATCCCGCTGATGATCGCCGCTCCGGGCGCCGCGGGCGGAAGCCGGGTGAGCGCCCTGACCCAGTCGGTGGACCTGCTGCCGACGCTGATCGCCCTGGCCGGCGTCGATCCGGACGGCCTGGAGATGCACGGGCACTCGCTGGCGCCGCTGATGGGCGGACCCGCCGACTGGCCCCGCCAGTACGCCTTCAGCTCCACCTTCCTCCGCAACGGCGGGCCCACGGTCACCGGCGAGGGCTGGACCTACCTCGCCCATGGCGAGGACGGCGACGCGCCGGAGCTGTACGACATGCGGGCCGACCCGCGGCAGGAAGCCAACGTAATCGGCGCCCGTCCCGAGGTGGCGGGACGGATGCGGCAGGCCCTGGCGCAGTTCCTCGACGAGGTGGAGACACCCGCGGAGAACCGGGCCCTGCTGGGGCCGGTGGGCGGGCCGGACTACGGCTGACGCGGCCGCTATCCCGCGAAGAGGTCGAAGATGCTGCCCAGGGTGGAGCTGTCGGCCGCGTAGAACTCGGTGTAGCGGCACTTCCCGCAAGTCACGGTCGAGAGCTTTCGGTTCTGGACGTCGAACAACTTCGACCAGAACCCTCCCGCGGCGCGGATCTCGCCGATCTCGCACCGGGTGTGACGGCACTTGGGGCACTCGAAGGACAGCTCGGGCGAAGTCACAGCTCGGCAACCTTCACCGGCCTCCCCTCGGCGGCGGCGAGATCGGCGGCGAAGGCCACTCTCGATGTCTCGAGGGCGGTCTCCCAGTCGGTGAGCGGCATCGCCTCCTTGCGGCCGATGGCGTCGACGAAGGCCTGGAACTGCGGCTCGTACGGGTGATCGCTCACGTCGCCCGAGTCGATGAGCGAGGTCTCCAGCGTGCTCCACCGGTCCTTCACCATCCCCTTCAGCTTCTTCGAGTAGATCCGGTTGTCGAGGAGGCTTCCCTCGCTGCCGACGAGATGGATGTGGAAGTAGTAGGGCTGCAGGCAGTCGATGCAGGAGGTGACCTTGGCGAGCTTGTCGCCTCCGGCGAACCTCAGGGTGCTGAGGCTGGTGGTGTTGTACTCGTACGGCGCGAAGTCGGTCCCCTTGGACTTGACCTGGTGGCTCGACACCTCCTCCACCTCGCCGTCCATGAAGAACAGGCAGGTGTCGAGGGCGTGGACGCCGGCGGTGAGCAGGGAACTGCCGCCCATCTCCTTCTTGATGTTCCACCCGTACTGTCCGTACCAGGGCCCGATGCCGTGATAGTAGTCGACCTCGGCGTAGTGCAGCTCTCCGAGCAGGCCTTCGTCGATGACCGAGCGGATCATGGTGAAGTGGGCGCTGTAGCGGCACTCGAAGCAGACGCAGACATTGACGCCGGTCTCGCGGATCGCTGCGCCCATGGCGAGGGCGTCCTCCCAGGTGAGGGAGACCGGCTTCTCGATGATCAGGTGCTTGCCGGCCCGGGCCGCCGCGATCGCCTGCTCGGCGTGGAAGGGATGGGGGGTGCAGATGTCGATGACGTCGATGTCGCCGTCGGCCAGCATGGCGTCGTAGTCGGTGTACGCCTTCAGGGGTGTGCCGAACTGCGCCGCCAGGTCGGCCTCGTCGTGCTCCCTGCGGGAGCAGATGGCGGTGACGTTCCCGCCCTCCACCGCCTTGAAGGCCTCGATGTGGGCGCCGGCCACCCAACCCAGTCCCACGATTCCCACGTTCAGCTCGCTCATGATGATCTCTCCGTCAGTTGGTGAGTGGTAGTGTCGAGACCGTCGCGGAAGGCGGTCCCTCGTTGGGAGGCCGCCTGTAGTCCACGGCGGTGATCCGGTAGGACCAGGACTCCGATGCCGCGTCCCGGTCCACGTACTGCGTCGCGCCCAGCGGCTCCTCGTGCAGGGGATGGAAGGGTCCTTCCGGCCCGGGCGCGCGATGGACGGTGTATCCACGCAGCCCGGTGAGGGTTGTGCCGTCGGCATCCGCCGCCGGCGGCTGCCAGGAGACTTGCACGTCCGGTCCGGTGCAGACCAGCTCCGGTTGCAGCGGAGCGCCGGGCGCCCACGTGTCGTGCAGCTGCGCGGCCACCGCCAGCATCGCCGCCGTGGCGGCAATATGGGCCGCCTTCCCCTCGATGGAAACCTCCTTGTCGTAGTACGCGGCCATCGCTTCCCGGATGCGGTAGTCGTACCCGGCCAGGTAGAGGAACCCCCAGCCCCAGTGGCCCCGGTCCTCGTCGAGCGCGTTGGGGACTCCGTCGACATAGTAGGCGAAGGCGGGTTTGTCGAGACGGCCGTTCCAGACCTTGTGGACGAAGGTGTTGGCCATCCTCGCCAGGTCCCTCTCCGTGAAGCTGAACCCGCTGCGCACGCCCTGCAGCGCCGCCTGGATGTCGATGAACCCATGGCCCACGTCCTCCATCAGGTCGGGCCAGGCGCTGTTGGGGCCGTACTTCCAGGTGTAGGCGTCCGCCTCCGCGTCGTGCTGCAGTTGCTCGTGAAAGAACCGCAGCATCTGCTCGCTCTGTTCGGCGTAGAAGGTCGCGTAGTCTTGCTCGTGCGGCGTGTAGTAGGGCGAGGTCGAGAGGCGGCTCAGGGTCACGAGGGCATCGGCGAAGGAGAGGAACATGTTGAGGGGCTGGTTCCTCCACCCGGACCACTCATACAGGTGGTAGCCCCCGTTCTCGCCAAAACGGCTGTTGTCCGATTCCGTCCACCCGGGGTGCGGCTCCCAGTTGGCGTGCCACTTGGCGATCACCTCCTCTTCCACGATGCGGAGGTACTCGTCGGCCCGGGACTTGTAGGCCGGGTGCAGGGCCGGGTCCTGCCAGACCAGCTCGACGAAGGCCACGATGGGGCTGATGATCAGCCCGTCGTCGCTGAACCACTCGGTGTACTCGGGGGCGTACTGGGTGTAGCGCGCCTGCCCCCACCCCTCGTAGCCGTCCACGTAGCGCGGGTCGTAGCTCTCGTAGGGCGGCACGTCCGAGCGAGCCTCCAGAATGCGGTCGATCTGTCCCGCGAGCCTGTCCAGCCAGACCGTCTCACCGAAGGTGCGGTAGAGATTGAGATACATCCTCTGCACGTAGCCCGAAGGCGCCCACGCGTAGGTCCCCCCGTCATGGCCGTCCAGGTACCTGTCCCCGTGCGTTTCGTCCCACTCCGCGAAGGCGGCGTACCAGTCGGTGCTCGTCGCCGGCAGCGTGGCCCGCGTCCCCGTGAAGGTCGCCGCAAAGAGGAAGAAGTCGCTGAAGTCGACCCGCCCGTCGCCGTCGAGATCGAGATCGGACCGGAACCCGGGGTCGCCGCTCCGGGCCCCGAAGCCGGAGACGAAGATGTCGAAGTCGTCGTGGTCGACGGTGCCGTTGCCGTCGAAGTCACTCGTCTTGGATGCCCCCACCGCCAAGGCGGGCAGGGCGAGCACACCGGAGGCAACGGCGGAGAGCCACAGGATCCGATGGACGGCCATCGTGGAAGACCTCAGCGCACCACCGGGTCCGTCCGCCCCCAGGCGTTGTGGCGCACCGTGACCCGGTCCTCGCAGACGATGGCGCCGCCCTCGGTCCGGTGGTGGAACCAGTTGTGCTCGACCACGGCCCGGTCCTCGGGGGTGCCCGAGATGAGGAGGGCGCGGCGGTTGGGGACACGGAAGGTGTTGTGGTGGACGTGCATCCAGCCCCCCGCGATGTCGGTGCCGTCCTGGCGGTCGCGGCCCCCGTGCATGTCGAAGCAGTGGCCGAGGCTGCGTCCCATCTCGACGTTGTCACGCGCCTCGTACCCCGAGCCGCTGCGGCCGGTGCCGGCGATGGAGTGGCGGTTGGCGTCGAAGAGGTTGCCCTCGATCAGGGTCTCCGCCTCGTCGAGGCAGACGCCGTACCCGAGGCCCTGGTACTGGTTGTGGTGGATGAAGCAGTGCTGCACGCGGTGGCCGTCCCCGGCCAGGATGTACACGGCCCCGAGGCTCCAGCCGGCCAGCTCGCAGTTGTCGACGCGCAGCCGCGGCTCCCGCGCCTCGATACCGGCGGAGGTGGGGAACTTGTAGTAGTAGCCGGCGCCGCGGCCTTCGTAGTAGGCGCGGGAGTGGTGCTCCAGGCACTGGCGGGGATTCGGCCCCTCCAGGCGGAGGCCGGTGAGGCGCGCGTCGGGCCCGGTGACCCGGATCAGCGGATTGGTGGCGAAGGTGTCGGAGCGGATCAGGCCGCCGGGGGCCCCGCGGATGCCGCGGTCGCTGGCCAGGGTCACGCCGCCGGGCAGCTCCAGGACCAGCTCCTCCACGTGGACCCGCTCCGTGCACTCGATGACGGCGTCTCCCGCCACGTACACGGTGTCGCCGGCGCGGGCCGAGGCCAGGGCCTCCAGCAGCTCGTCGAGGTTGCGCGCTGGCGGGTTGGTGGGCCGCACGACCTCGCGGTACCCGGCGCCGCCGCCGAGGGGGTAGCCGCGGCTCCCGGAGGCGCCGCAGGCGCGGGCACCGCGGCCGACGCGGGTCGGTCCGTGGAGTGTGGAACGGGCGTTGAACATGGGGGGAGAAGGCTAGGCTCTCGGGCGGAGGCGGGCCAGAGGGCTCCACCTCTCGGCGCCATCGCCAATGGTGATGCGCGCCGGAGCTTACCTTCTGCGCCGGATCACCGCGGGAGGAGCCTTGTGCCGCCACCTGGCAAATGCCGAATCGACATCCAACGACTCGCGGCCCATGAGGCGCCGCGGCTGCGCGCGATCCGGCTGCGGGCCCTGGCCGAGTCGCCCGACGCCTTCGGCAGCACCTGTGACGAGGCCGCGGCCCTCCCGCCGGACAGCTGGGCCGCGCAGCTTCAGAGCATGGCCACTTTCGCAGCCGTCGTGGACGGAGAGGACGTGGGCCTGGTGCGGGGGGCGCCCGATGAAGCGCGAACCGACGCCGCCTGGCTGATCTCCATGTGGGTGGCCCCGGAGGTCAGGGGACGAGGCGTGGGCGAGGCCCTCGTCGACGCCGTCGTCGAGTGGGCGCGGGCCAGCGGCGCCCGCCGCCTGCTGCTGGACGTGGGGGACCACAACCGCCCGGCCATCGCCCTGTACGCCCGCATGGGCTTCGAGCCCAACGGGACGACCGGTGCGCTGCCGTCGCCGCGAAGCCACATCCGCGAGCACCAGCGAGAGCTGAGGCTCTGAGGTGAGCCCGTTGATTTTGTGCTGTTGACTATCGATACTATGCACATGGATAGCGCATCTCCCCAGATTGTCCTGGACTCGAAGCGCCTTCAGTTCGAGATCCGCCGCCGCGGCATGTCCGTGACGGGCCTGGCCGAGGCCGTGGGCATCCACCGGAACACAATCGGGAACTATCTGTCGGGCAAGGCGGGCCTGCCCCAGGGCCTCTCCAGGATCCTCGACGCCCTCGACCTGACCCCCGCGGAGGTGCTCTCCTGGGACCGGCGCCGCCGCCGCATCCCCGGCCTCGCGGTCTCCGGCCTCGTGAGCGCCCTGCACGCGGAGGCTCCCGGCGCCGCCTTCCTTCTCTTCGGTTCCCGCGCCCGCGGCGACGCCAAGCCCTACTCCGACCATGACCTCGGTCTCTTCACCGGCTCGGCCTTGGAGTTCCCCCTCTACTCGCGGCTCCTGGACCGGGTGGCCGCGTGGAACGAGGAGTCCCTGCTCACGGCGCAGCTCGTCGACCTCACCCGGGCGGAGCCGTCCTTCCTCGCGGAGATCGCGGAGGACGCCCTCTTCCTGGCCGGCTGCCACGCCTCCTGGTGCGCCTTCCTGCGAGAAGCGGGAGTCTTCTTGCATGACTGACGCGAAGCTGAAACAGTCCTTCGACCTGCTGGAGGCCGCCCTGGACGAGTGCCGGGCGGAACCCGGCCATGCGCTGAAGGCCGCGGCCCTGGCCAAGGCCTTCGAGACCACCTTCGAACACGCCTGGAGAGGATTCAAGCGCGAGGCCGGCCAGGCCGGGCTGGAGGCCTACAGTCCCCGCGACGCCATCAAGTCCGCGGCCCAGTTGGGGATCATCGAGGAGCTGGAGGACTGGAACCAGTTCCTCAACGCCCGCAATCTGTCCGTGCACGATAACGTCGGCATGGACGATGCGGACATGCTCGCACTCGTGGGCCGGTTCCGGGACGAGGTGAGGCGGCTCCTCGACCGGGGGTAAGAGGCGAGCCCGCTACTCGAAGGGCTCGAAGAAGGTCAGGTCCGTTCCGAAGTCGTCCATGGCAACCGCCTCGTCGCCGCGGAAGCGGACCCGGGTCCGCTGGTCCCGCCAGGTCAGTTCCGTCTCGCGCGTCGGCAGGTCGAGGTCGAACTCGATCCAGCGGCCCACGGCGGGTTCCTCCACCACCATGTAGTCCCCGGCCACGCGGGCGGGCCCCGCCCCGTCCACGGTGATCCGCTCCGCGTCCGCCCACGAGGGCAGGCGCACGTGCAGGGCTCCCGGCTGCCGCAGGCGGACGCCGAGGCTGTCGTGCGTGTAGGGGGAGCGCACCTCGATGTCCGGGGTGACCCTGTCGAAGAGCAGGTTGACCCAGTGGCCGTCCTCGCCGCGGCGGGTTACCTCGCGAACCGCCTCGCAGAGCGAGCCGACGGCGCCGCCGACGATGTCGAGGTTGAAGCCGACGCGGGGTTTGTTGGACTGCCACAGGCCCACGGGCTCGTGGCCGTACGGGGCCGGGAAGCCGAAGCCGCCGCGCAGCCGCTCGCCCACGTTCTGGAGGCCGTCCACCCCCTCCGGGTTGTCGGGCTCGACGACGAAGGAGACGTCCCGCAACTGGCTGGGCAGCAGGTGGGAGCGCAGCATGCGCTCGGCGTCCTCGTAGTACTCCGGGTGGCCGTGGGCGCCCAGGATGAGGGCGGTCTCGACGATGTCGCCGGTGTTGTTGGCCTCCCCCCGAAGGCAGTCGCTGGACGGGTCCGTGACCTCGATCGACCAGCCGATCTGGTCCCGCATCTCCCACAGGCCGTTGTCGTAGAACGCCTTCACCCGCGCCAGGAGGGCGGCGTCGCCGGTGTGGTCGGCCAGCTGCGCCAGCGACGACAGGACGCAGGTGGTGGAGTGGGCGTGGGGGCCGAAGAGATCGTTGGAGAACGCCCCGTCCTCGCGGAAGAACTCGCGCGTCGCCTTCTCCTCGAGGGCCAGGGCCAGCTCCAGGGCCGGCTCGCTCCCGGTGGCGCGGTGGATCTTCACGAGGGGGCCGATGGCCCGCGCCAGGCGCTGGATGAAGGTGCCCGCCTCGTCGCGCAGGACCTGCACGGGAAGGTCGCTCTGCAGCCGCGGCAGGTCCCACCGCTCATGCGGCAGCCAGTACTCCCGGATGAGGCGGATGCTCGCCTCGGCCAGCTCCAGGGCCCGGGACGAGTCCCGGTAGCGGGCCAGGGCATACAGGGCGTGGAAGCCCTCTCGCACGTCGTGGTCCTGCAGCAGGACGGGATCCCCCCGGCCGTCGGTGCGCTCGCCGCCCCGCTGCAGGGGCAGGGGCGCCCGGGAGTAGGAGAAGAACGCGGCGCGGGCGTGCTTGTCGACGGCGCTCTCGTCGAGGGTGACGCCGGCGGCCTCCTCGGCGCTGAGCATGGCGTTCAGGTGGCGGCCCGGGATGTGGGACTCGAAGCTGCCCGCCAGGCGGGCGTCGGGGCGCACCCGGGCGCCGCCGAAGGGCAGGTCGCCGTCGTCGGCGTTGAAGCAGCGCGACATGCTCCGGCAGCCCAGGCGGATGGCGTCCGCCAGATCGGTTGTGTTGACGTCCTGGAGACGGTGGCGCGCCATGACTCCCTCTCTCCCGTGTTGGTTGCTCGAGTCCCACCGGGGGGCCAGGTCCAAGGTGGACACGAGTTGCAGACATGGCCGGCTGCGGTGAGAGAAGGTAGTGTGCCGCAGCCTTGCGGTGGGACCCCGGGAGATAATGCCGGCAGAGGGCCCTTGTCGCCGGAGATTTCAGCAGCTGTTGGACGGTGGGCCCGCCCTCGTCGCCCCTTGGCGGCTCCGCGGAGCGGGACAAGGCAGTCCCCTATGGCCGAGCTTCGCCAGCAGCCGCAGCCCTTGGCCCAGGGTGATGTTGAGAGCTCCCGCCGCACCGGCCGGCGCGGGATATCCCCGGGAGGCGGCACCCAGGCCAGCTTCCTCACCGCGTGACCCTGTGCCGATGCGACGGCCATCTTCCTTCGGCGCTATCATTCCCGCCCGACCCGCGCAAGGACGGAGCCAACACATGACGGACCGACGCATGCCCACCTGGGGATTCCTCTTCCTCACCGCCCTTCTGCCCGCCGGCGCCGAAGCCGCGGGCCCGGCCACCTTTCACCTCTCCTTCGACGACTTCGACTTCCTCGAGCACGACTTCGTCGCCCGGAACGGCCACAAGTCCATCGAGGACCGGGGCCTGACCCTGGAGGAGGGGCGCTTCGGCAAGGGCCTGCGCATGAACCTCACCCCGCACATCGATCTGCGCGACGAGATGAGCGGCGGCGAACTGGACGAAGTCGTGGCGGTCATGTTCCGAACCTGGAGGCACCGCGAGCACTGGACCGTCGACAACCAGCCCTTCCTCTGGGGCGCCGGTCGGTTCAACACCGGCAGCGGCGCCGTGGCCTTCTGGGTGAAGGGCGAGCTGTCCGAGGGGGAGCTGTTCAACCAGTCGGCCATGGCCTGGGGGCGGGCCGAGAAGCACCTGCTGGCGATCACCGTTGGCGCCGACGGGCGCCTCGGCGCCCACCTCGTCGACGCCCGCTACGCGCGCCACGAGATCCGCTCCCGGCGCGAGTGGGACCCGGACCGCTGGAACCACGTGGTCCTCAACTGGGACAAGGCCCGGGGCCTGGAGCTTGTCGTCAACGGCCGCAGCGCGGCCTCCTCCCGGGGCCGGGACGCCTGGTGGGAGACGGCCCTGCCGGGGCTGTTCCACCTGCCCATGCCCCATGTCGTGTACGACGAGCTGCACGCCTTCTCCCGCCCCCTGGAGCGGGACGAGATCAAGGCCCTGGCGCGGACCAACACACCGCCCGCCTCCACCGAGACCGTCCGCCGCAGCCGCAAGGACCGCGACCGCCTGGCCCGCGCCTCGGGCCTGGGACCGGAGGCGGATCTTCCCGTCCTCGAGCCCCTCGACTCCGGGCGCGTCCTGACCTTCACCGAGATCGTCCCCGCCTTCGTGGGCGAGGAGAACATCCCCGCCTTCTTCTGCCGCGACGGCCGCTACGAGCTGGCCTGGCCGCACCCGCAGGACGTGTTCACGCCGATCCCGGGGGACGCCGCCCACCAGGCCGAGAGGCTCGACGTCGACCCCGGCGAGGGCGCCGTCTTCAACTACCTCACCGTCGAGGGGAATCTCGCCGAGATGCCGGCGGCGCTCACGGACCTGCGCCGCGGCGACGAGGGCCTCTTCGAGGGCGAGGTCTTCCTCGATCTGCCGCGGGACGAGCGCTTGTTCTTCGCCGCCACCCTGCCCCGCCAGGCCCACGGCCCCTTCCACCTGCCCTTCCTCCAGGGCTACGGCGCGCCCCCCGGCTTCGAGGGCGACCTCCACCTGCCCCTCACCGGCCAGACGCGGGTCCACGAGGTAGGCCTCTTCGACGTCACCGTGCAGCCCTGGTCGCCCGATCCCGAGGAAGACCTCAGCTTCCACCTGCGCCGCGGCGGCCGCCTGGAGCCGCGCTACGACCTGGCCCTGCGGACCCAGCACGGCCTCGGGGAGCGCGAAACCCTCTTCGGCTACCGGACCCCGCCCGGCGGGGACCCCGAGTGGGTGGAGACGGGCTACCTGAACCGGGTCCACCTCGTCACCGCGCCGGTGACGGGCAAGACCTGCGTCGGCGCCATCCTCCTCGACCTGCGGGTGCGGACTCGGAGCCGGGAGGACCTGCTCGTGGTGCGCCTGCGCGACCCCGGGCTCCCCCACCGCGTCTGGACCCACGCCGAGGTGAAGCTGCGCGGCTTCGACGGCGACGGCGGCCGCCTGCGCCTGCTCCTCGACCCGCCGCCCCTCATCCTGCCCGCCGGCGACCGCATCTGGCTCGATGTGGCCAGCCACGACAACGCCCGCATCCGCATCGGCGGCGAGCCGGGGAGCCGCATCGTCCTGAGGAAGGCGCCCCTCCAGGCCTCGGAAGCGGCGTACGAGAGCAAGGGCCTCATGCCCGTCGTCGCCGAGGCCACCAAGGCCCACTACCGGCCCTGGATCTTCGAGCGCATCACCCCCGACCTCGACAATCCCCACACCCTCGGCGGCCACTACGACTCGGTCATGCCGGCCCTGGCCGTGAGCCGCGTGCTGCCCTACTCGGTGATCGCCCAGGACTACCTCGACATGGCGGGCGTCCTGGGCAAGGCGCGCGATACCTACGGGCTGGCCGTGCCGGCCCGCGCCTCGTTCTCGCCGGACCAGGTACCCGAGGGCGTGCCCGCCTGGGCGTGGCTGCAGCACCGGCTCAAGGCGTTCCGCCTGCGCGTCATCGACTGGATGGTCCGCAACCAGAACTCGGACGGCCAGCTCGGCGAGGGCTGGAACGACGACGTCTTCCTCCTCGTGGGCCGCTACGACGTGCCCCTCGACAGCCACCCTGGCGCCCGGCGGATGTACCTGCGGCTCTTCGAAGGCCTGGACCGCACCCACATGCTCGGCGGCGGCTGGGTGCGGATCTCGCCCATGGACCACTTCCACACGGAGGACCTCACGAGCACGCGGTTCCACTCCGTGCTGATGAAGCCGGGCGACCCCTACATCGTGCGCCGCGCCCTGGAGACCGCATGGCACTTCGGCAAGCCGGAGCGCACGCCCCAGTACTACTTCGACGGCGGGCCCTTCGTGTACGACTACAACATCCTGCGCTGGTACTGGGGCACGGGGCCGCGGTACGCATACCAGAGCCCCCCGGAGGCGCAGCTCATGGGCAGCCTTACCCACTATTACAAGGAGAGCAGCGACCTGCGTTTCCACCGCTTCACCGAGGCCTGGAACGCCCGCCGCGGCGGCGAGCAGGCGATCACCGGCATGGTCCTCGGCGGCTGGGGCCGCCGGACGCGGAACCCCGACTCCGACGACCTGAGCATCACCCTCTCCTGGCCCGAGGGCGGCGGGCGGGACTTGGCCCAGTGGGTGACCTGGGCCGACAGCACGGGCCTGGAGTGCCGCCTGTTCTCCTTCGATCCCCTGCCCCGCCGGGTGACGGCGCGGCTCTACCGGATCGACCCCGGGGCCTTCGAGATCACCCTCCACGAGTTTGGTGAGGGGGCCGCAGGAGAGATGCTGTGGAGCCGCCGGCAGGAGCTGCAGCGCTACGACACGATCACGCTGGAGGTGCCGCCCGGCCGCGAGATGATTCTCGGCGTGCGTCGGGTCGAGCCCGCCCCCGGCGACGGCCTGCTGCCGGACCTGGCCGTGGCCGCCTACGACTGCGAGCGGAGCGGTTCCGCCCTGAGGGTGCGGGTCTCCAACGTCGGCGCAGCGGCGTCACCGCCGACGCGGCTGGTGGTGCGGTCGGCGGAGGGGGCGGAACTGGCGGAGGCGGAGGTGCCGCCGCTTGCGGCGCCGACGGACTTCGTGGAGAGGTCCGCGTGGGTGGAGGTGGCGGGGCTGCCTGGGGAGGGGGAGCTGGTGGTTGCGGTGGATCCGGGGGACGGGATCCGGGAGCTGTACCGGGGGAACAACCGGGCGGTGGTCGGGGGTGGGGAGTGAACCTGCAGCCGTGGAACCGTGGAACCCGTTCGATCGTCTGCTCTCAGAGACGATCAGGGGGAAAAGATGACCAAGCGTGAACTTGCAGATCCGACCGACCGTGCCCACCGCGCCGCGCGCCGCCTCCGGTTCATTCCAGGAGCCCTTCTCCTGTTCGTCGCAGCCGGGTGCGGAGACTCCGTCACCAATCCGTCCGACGGCGTAGAGGAAATCACCCAGCTTCCGCGCGCCCTGAGCACCGCCGAGGTCGAGGTCATCGCGGCGAACAACCGCTTCGCCTTCGGCCTCCTCGCGCAGGCCAACCTCCCCGACGGCAACCTCTTCCTTTCTCCGCTCTCGGCGTCCATGGCGCTCGGGATGACGATGAACGGAGCCGCGGGGGAGACCTGGAGCCAGATGCGCGACGCGCTGGGGTTCGGGAGCCTCGCCGAGGAAGAGATCAACGCCTCCTACGAGTCCCTGCTCGGGCTCCTCGTCGGCCTCGATCCGGCCGTTGAGACCGCGATCGGGAACTCCGTGTGGACCCGGCAGGGCTTCCCGGTGCATTCGGACTTCCTGGACGCCGTGCGCGAGACCTTCGACGCCGAGGTGGCGGAACTCGATTTCGGGAGTCCTTCGGCGGCCGAGCGGATCAACGGGTGGGTCAAAGCCGCGACAGGTGATCGAATCGAGGAGATCGTTCCCGCGAGCATTCCCGGCGCCGTCGTCATGTACCTGATCAACGCGATCTACTTCAAGGGTTCGTGGGCCCTGCGGTTCGATCCGTCCGACACGCGGGCCGAGCCCTTCCACCTGGACGACGGGTCCACCCGGACGGCGCAACTCATGACCCTCCGGAGAGACCTCCCCTACCAGGAGAACAGCCGGTTCCAGGCCGTGGACCTGCCGTACGGGGGCCGCGCGTTCTCGATGACCGTGCTCCTGCCGCGGCGTGGCGTGAGCGTGGACGACCTCGCGGCATCCCTCGACGCAGGGGAGTGGGAGGAGATCGCCGGCAGCTTCCACGAGACCGATGTGCGGCTCTTCCTGCCGCGCTTCCGGATGGCCTACGAACGCACGCTCAACGACGACCTCGCCGCCCTCGGCATGGTCGACGCCTTCGATCAACGGGCGGATTTCACAAGACTCTCGCCGGCCGGCGGCTTGTGGATCTCCGAGGTGAAGCAGAAGTCCTGGGTGGAGGTCAACGAAGAGGGCACCGAGGCGGCCGCGACCACCGTGGTCTCGGTGGCCGAGAGCGCCGGTTCCATCGTTCGCGCCGACCGCCCTTTTCTCTTCTTCATCCGGGAGCGCCTCTCCGGCACCATCCTCTTCGCCGGCAAGCTCGCGAGCCCCCCCGAGGACTGACGGCGCCAGCAGTGGCGGCGCTGCGCCACGGTCGCGCTGGAGGTGCCGCCGGCGCGGCGGGTGGTTCGCAGCGCGGACGGTGGCCGCGGGCAGGTGGGCCTGCGCGGGCCGAGACTCGGCAGCAGGACCGCCAAGGTCAGTGCAGGTCGAACAGTGAAGGCGGGTCACCCTCGGGATAGTTGTCCAGGTAGCGCTGGATGTAACTCCGCGTAACCGGCGGCATCCGCTCCAGGTGCCCCGGCCGCGTCAGGGCTTCCCGCTGTCCGTGCTCGTGCTGCATCACCGTGGCCCCCGCGTTCCAGAAGGCGCAGTGCAGGGTCCAGCGCTTGCGGCCCTCGGGGTTCCAGCCGCGGTGCCAGAGGTTGGCGTTGTAGTGGACGATGTCCCCCGGCTCCAGCTCGACCACCAGGGCGCCCGGCATCTCCCCGCCTTCGCTGCGGGAGGCTTCGATCTCCGCTTCCGTGGACGCCCGCAGGTGGCTGCCGGGGACGATGTGGAGGAAGCGGTCGCCGGGCACGAGGGGGGCGTTGAACTGCACGGAGCGGCCCTCGTGGCGGCGCAGGAACGCGGTCTCGTCCGGGTCCCCCGGGCGGCCGAGGTCGCGGTGCCACTTCTGGGTGTACGCCTGCCCGCCGCCGGCGGCGAGCATGCCGAAGAGGCTGTGGCGCACCCCCGGGCCGCGGACCAGGGCCTCCAGCTGTGGGGCGAGATCCTCGTCGATCCAGTCGCCGAAGGCGGGGTGGTACTTCCCGGGGTGCAGCATGTGCCCGGTCCGTGACGGCAGCCGGCGCTCGCGGTCGATCCAGCCCAACTCGCACTCTCCCGCCAGCCCCTTGTCGATCATGCCCTCGACCCCTTCGACCAGGGACCCGATGCGGCTCTTGGAGAAGGCCTGCCGCAGGATGAGGAATCCCTGCTCGGCGTAAGTCTGGGTCATTGCGGCGTCACCTCCCCCGCGAACGGTCCGTACATGCCCTTCCCCCATTCGATCCGCGCCGCTTCCAGACTTGCCACAACCTTGGGATCGGCCGGCGCCGATGCGATCTCGGCCCCATCCTGGGCGATGGCGATGCGGTCGCCGTCGGCGATGAACTCGAGCGTCGTCTCCCCCTCCCGCCAGGCCACGGCGCCCGCGGCGCATCCCGGCTTGCGCATGCGGTGCACGGTCCGGTACTCGTCCCAGATCTGGTCGTCGTGGAGGAACTCCATTCTCATGTCCCGCTGCTGACAGCCCTTGGCGCTCGTGGAGATGAAGAGGGAATCGCCCATCGGGGCCAGGCCGGTGGTGCGGTTGCCCCAGTCGTTCCAGACGATCTTGTCTCCGTGGATCTCGTTGTAGCCCACGGTCCGGTCCTCCCAGGGGTGGTTCCACTCGTCCGTGATCGGCGGATGCTCGAACATCCTGCGGACGAAGTCCCACTCGGCGCCGTGGTGGTCGTAGCGCCACAGTTCGGCCCAAGGCCAGACCCCCACGTGCAGGTCTCCGCCGAAGAGGCAGGTCGTCTGCGCCTCGCGGACCTCTGTGGAGACACCCGGCATCACCGGCGGCCAGTCCTGCAGGTGACGCAGCTCCGGCCCCCGCTCCACGTACTCCAGCAGGTTCCCCGTCGGATAGTGGCCGATGAGCATGCGGTCGTACCAGTTCAGCATCGAGTAGAGCTGGTGGCTCACCCCCGTCAGCGACTGGCGGATGATCCGCCACCCTGAGCCGTCGAAGGCGTAGACTCCGCCGAGGTTGGAGGACTGGATGATCTCGTCCCCCAGCTGCCCGGCGGAGAACGAGCTCTCCCCCGCATAGCGCAGATCCAGGGTGATCGCCCGGCCCAGGTCGAGAGGACCGTCTCCCGGCCGCCAGGGAACCGCATGCAGCTTGCTCCACTCCGGGGTGTTGTTCTGATAGAAGACGAGGTGTCCGTGGGAGTAGTAGAAGTGGTGGTAACGGCCCTCCTCCGCCCGGTCCAGGATCCTGGCGCCGTCGTACCATGCCTCGCCGCCCTTGAACTGGAGCAGCTGGCCCGCGAGGCGCATCGCCCCCTCGCCGCTCGCCGTCTCCCCGATGCCGAACCTCTCGTCCACGACCCATGCGCCGGACTCGTCATCGAACCATCGCGCCGTGCGATCGTGATGAGGGCTGAACTGGTAGACCCGGCCGTCGAGATCGAAGAGGTAGTTGCCGCCGTCCTCGGTCGGGAAGGGCAGCTTCTCCCAGCGCGCCTCGGCGCCGTCGTGACGCACGAAGAGCTGCAGCGTCCACCGGTCCATGCGGAAGTGGGTGTTGAAGAGCCCCATGAACCCGGCGCCGAAGACCACCCGGCCGTCGTCGTCCCGGGCCTGAAACACGGTCCCCAGGTTCTGCCCCAGGTCTTGCCCGAAGTTCACCTTCGCGGTCAAGTGCATTCCTGTTCCTTTCTCGACCCGCCGACCAGGTTCTGAACGGCTGTCTCGACGTCATCGGTTATCTCTTCCACCGTCTCCCTCTTCCGGGCTCGATAGGAATCGTAACGCTCCCGGAGATCTACCGGTTCACCGACGCGGACCGATGCCACCCGTGGCCCCCGCGGCTCCGAACGGCCGAAGACCTCCCTCTCGAGGCGCAGGATCACATCGACGAACCGCTCGGGCGACGGCTCTTCGGCGACATACCCGTCGGTGATCGATATGAAGTTGATCAGCCGCTCCAGGTCGGGATAGAACTGCTGGATCTTCTGCAGCTGCTCCGCGTGTATCCGGCCTTCGTACTCCGTCATCTCCTCGGTGTCCTGGTGGACCTGGGCATCCACCAGGTTCTTCAACGCGCGAGTCCTCGTGAGGATGTCCGCCCCCTTTTGAAGGCCCATGATCCCTTCGGCGCGGACCAGGATCGCATCCTTCAACCGCTCGATATGCACTTCGAGGGAGACGCTCTCGTCCACCTCGTACTGGTATTCCGATGCGAGGGTTCGGAATACCGCGACCCCGATGCGGCGCAACCGCTCGTAGCGTTCGGCCGGCGTCCGTTCGGCGGAGGGGAGGATATGCCGTTCCAGCCTCGTGAGAGCGGCGTCGATGGCGTTCCACATGTCGCGCGGGTAGTGATACTTGATGCCCACGGGCACGACATACAGCGGCTTCCTGACCTCCGCCTTCACCATGTCGTCCAGGGCCCAGAAGCACATCTGCACGATCCCTCTCTCGAAACGCATGACCGTGTCGTTCTGGCGCGAGATCTCCCCTTCTCCGAAGATGACGACCGGCCACTCCCCCTTGGACAGCAGCTCCCGCGTCGTCCGGAAGGCATCCCTGTCGACGGTGCCGCGCACCACCGAGTAGACGCCGACGCGCTGCATCAGCCAGGCTCGGACGGCCCCGAACCTGCCCTTGTCGAAAGCCTCCCGCGCCGCCATGTAGTAGAACGGTTGCGACACCCGCGTGGACAACAGGAACATGACCACGGGATCGGCCGAGGCCGGGTGGTTGGGGGCCAGGACCGCGGAGTGCCCCTGTACCGCCTCCAGCCGGGAGATGGACTCGGCATCGACATCCAGCTTCAACCCCTTCAGGAACAGGCGGTTCGCCAGGGGTACGACGGCTCGCACGACGCGGATCACCGCCGTACTCGGCTCAGGCCGCTTGAAGTCCAACATTCGGCCCCGTCTCTGCATTACCCCTCGCGCCAGAGCCGCCAGACATCCGGCTCCATGTTGTTGCCCGCCACCATCCACAGCGACCCGTCATGGACGAAGACGCTCGCCGCATGCCGGGGCGCCCAGGGGGTGTGAGGCAACTCGGTCCACTCCACGCCATCGGCTGAGTGCCACACGTCGCGGCGGTTGCCGCTCTCGGCGGCCCAGCCTTCCATCACCCACATGCGGTCGTCGAAGGCGGCCACCTCGTGGTACTGCCGGGCCGCCCAGGGAGCGTGCGCGACGTGCCGTTCCCAGTTGATCCCGTCTTCCGAGCTCCACACGTCATTGTAGAACTTCCGGACCGGTGTTGCAGGCGTATCGTACGTGCCCCCGCCCAGGATCCACATCCGGCCGTCGTGCACCGCGGCACCCCCGATCATGCCCCTTGGCGGCCACGGGGCGCTCTCGACAACGCGGGTCCAGCCGATGCCGTCGACGGTGCTCCACACATCGTTGTGGAAGACTTCGTCGCCGCCGGCGAACTCGGGCATCGTCTGGCCGCCCATCACCCAGATCCGGCCGTCGAAGGTCAGGGTGTAGTGCAGCGCCCGCGGCGCCCACGGCACGTGGTCGCTGACCAGGTCCCAGCGGATGCCGTCCGCGCTGCTCCATACATCGCTCTGATAGTGACCCTGGTTGCAGTCGCCGCCCACGATCCACATGCGGCCGTCGTGGACCACATATCCGGCGCAGTGCCTCCCCTCCCATGGCGCCCGGGGATTCTCCAGCGTCCAGGCGGCGCCGTCGGCCGACGACCAGACCTCGCTGTTGCAGATCAGCGGGAAGTGGGTCTTGTCCCCGGGATTCCATCCGCCCAGCAGCCACATCCTGTCCCGGAAGACCAGCGCTCCGGCGCCGTCCCGGGCGGCGAAGGCGGCCTGCCCCGTGACGCGGCGCCACTCGTATCCGTGCTCACGGTCACTCATCCGTTGTGCGCTCCCAGCCGCTAACCGGCGTTCAGTGTCAGCTTCAGTCCCACTCGGCCGGGAGCGGCCACTGGCTGCAGCCGCCCCCGCGCGAAGCCCTCGCCCACCACCTTGCCGATGGTCCAGCCCATCAGACCGCCGGCGACCACGTCGGACAGCCAGTGCACGCCGCCCCGGTCACCGAGGGTGGCCGCCGCCATGACATAGGCGGCCCAGCCGTAGCCGAAATACCTGACCCGCCTCGAATCGCTGTAGTAGCTGCCCAGGGACGCGGCCAGCGCCATGTTGGTCATCGTGTGTCCGGAGGGCCAGCCGTGGTAGACCCCGCCCCGCAGGAACCCGAAGCGGAACCGCCGGCTGCGCCTGCCCACCTCGGCCGGCGTCTCGGCATCGGGCGGGAGGCGTCCGGTGACGGCCTTGAGCAGGTTGGTTGCGGCGAAGCTGACGAGGACCGCCTGGGCCGCGGCCAGCCCGCCGTCGCGGGTTCGGGCGGCGTCGGAGCGCATCATCCAGAGCGGCACGGCCACGGGCGCGAGGAAGCCGCCGATGAGGGCGGGAGCACTGGCGGCGATGGAGAAGCTCTCGCTATGCCCCTCCGCCCAGGTCTGGACATCGGCGTCGACGCCGGACTCGATCAGCAGCCAGGTGGCCCCGACGGCGCCGACGTGGGCGAGGCTGTTCTGGCCGGTGTAGATCCGGGTTACGTGCTCGGAGAGATGCCAGCTCCAAGTGCGTTGGGGGGCGGAGGGTGAGGGGTCGGCGGGGGTGGCGGCGGCAGTGGGGGTGGCGGCCGCGGTATGGGTGGTTGCGGCGGTGAGGGCCAGGAGGAGGGCGGGGAGGTTTGCCAGGAGAGGCATGCGGCCTTGATCCCGGGGCGCGTGACCGGGGATGGCACGTTCACGGCCAACAGGAGCCGGCCTCGGTGGCCGCGCAGCTTCGGGTGCAGGTCCTTCCCGCCGCCGGCCCCGGCGCTGCGAGGCGACCGACGCCGGTGAGTTGTGGTCGCCCGATTCCCAATCGAATGAGGCCGGACGCCGGCCGATCAACGGCAGCACACCGCTCGGGACATCAGAGTCCAAGCCTTTCCTTGAGCCTCTCCGTCAGGTCGTCGTCCAGACTCCCGATCTCCATATCGGAGAGATCTCTACCATCGAGTCGTCTTGCGCCCGGCGCATCGCCTCCTACGGGCTTCGCCGCAACTCCAGCTTGTCTCAGAAGCTCGTGGATCTTGTCCGCACGGATTCCGAAGTCGAGAGCCGCTTGGTTTACTCGAGTTGGAGCTCCGCCGAATGTAAGAGCCAATGCTTCGATACCAGAGTTGTTTATCGCGACCACCTCTCCCCCCGTGTTGAAGATCGGGCTTCCGCTCGTTCCTCCACTCAGGTTCAGGTTGTGCTGCACGATATAGGCTCCTCGAACACTGTAATTGCTCGCTTCGTCTGGCATCCTGATCGCACTAATTGTGCCATTCTTGAAAGTTGCAACAGGATGGAGATCACTCAGGTTGCTGACCTGCAGCTCGCCTGGATAACCGAGCGTGGCTATCGGGGTCCCTATCTTCAACCTTCCGGCCGCACTGGACGTGACGAGAGGCATCGTGTGGTAGGTAGATATGGTGCCCTCCAACGGCCTCAGTAGAGCCACATCTGGAGAGAATACATCCTCGGCATCCCAATCTTCGTGGTATTGCCATCGGCCTACCCAGTAGTAGTTGGACTTGTATCTCAGGCTACTCGTCAGGTTCTGGACCAAGAGCCAATGCACTTTGAGACTCATCTTCCACCTCTCGTTGAGGTCTGCGATCTCATCGTCCAAGTCGCGGAGGGCATCCAGGATGTGACCGTTGGTTATCACCGCAGTATTGCCCACTGCAAACGCAGTGCCTACGAAGGTGAGCAAAGGTTCCACATCTTCATCGTCATGCCGGATGTAATGGATCACCGTATACACCGACCTTTGATATCGGGAGACGATCTGGCTCCAGTTGTACACCAGATTCTCGAGGGCTTCAACGCGCCTGCGCAGGGCCTGGAATTCGGAATTCGAGATGCCGGTCTGAGCGAGCTTGGCGCGAATCTCTGCCACCTCTGCGGAGTTATCGGCAGTGACCGGGATCTGGTCCAGCCGGGCCAGCAACTCTTGCTGCTGCTGTTCCTGATTCGCCTCAAGCTCATCGACCTTCGCCTCCAGCTTCTCGACTCGGTCAGTCAGCGGGTTCTCTCCGCACGCTGTCATGGTCAGGACCGCGACACCGATCCTCATCCAACTCATCCACGTCATCGTCTTCATTCTCCTCCTCCTTCAGTTATTGAATCTCGGCTTTGCGGGTCGATCCAGACTCAATCGAGGGATCAATGCCGGGAACGTGCGGGAAGTCAACGGGATCCAACCCCTACCCCCGCTCCACCTCGAAGGCCACGATGTTCCTGCTCTGGCGGCTGAACTCCACCGCCACCAGGTGGATCGGCTCGCCGCGGCCCCGGTACTTGTCCGCGTACCCCCGCTCCTTCAGTTGGGCCATGGCGGCGCCCTCCGTCGTCAGTTCCGCCACCTTGAACTCGAAGAGGTACACGTTGCCGTTGAACAGCACCACCATGTCGAGGCGGCCGTGGCTGGTGCTGTCCTCCACGGTGACATCGAGGCCGAGGCCGGCGAAGCAGGAGTAGAAGACGCTGGCGTAGTACCCCTCGTACCCGGCGATGTCGATTCCCGAGAGGAACGAACGGAAGAGGACCTCCAGACCGGCGAAGTCGTTGACCATCAGCAGGTCGTAGAGCCGGGCGCTGTGCTCCTCCCCGCGGGTCGAGTCCCCGGCGAGCCCGTTCAGCAGGCTCTCGTTGAGGCTCTGCCGCACCTCCCGGTTCGGGTAGCCGAGCCGGTAGAAGGTCCTTCCGCCGCGGGGCTCGACGGCGTGAATGGTCAGGTACCCGGTCTGAAAGAGCAGCGCCTCCGTCGCCATGTCGTCGACGTCGAACCGGGAGAGCAGCGCGTCGCTGCCGAGCATGCCTTCGAGGGAAACGGAGCTCACTCCGCGCTCCATCAGCGTCTCGACCAGGAAAGCCGGCGTTCCGGTCTCGAACCACCAGGCGCCGAAGCGGCGCTTGTCGAAGAGCAGCAGGATGTCGAAGGGGTTGTAGACCTTGTCGTCGCCGAGCCAGCCGTAACCGTTGTACCAGTCCCGGATCTCCTCGCGGTCGAGGCCGGCCAGCTCCGGGGCGAAGACCGCGTCCAGGTCTTCCTCGGTGTAGCCGCAGATGGCGGAATAGCGCGGGTCCAGGGTGATGTCGGAGAGGTTGTTGAGGCCGGAGAACAGGCTGACCTTGGAGAATTTGCTCACCCCCGTGATGAAGGTGAAGCGGATGTGGGCGTCGCAGTCCTTGACGACCGCGTAGAGGCCGCGCAGGAAATCGCGGTTGGCGCGGGCCGTCTCCGGTGTGTCCAGCGCATCCAGAATCGGCTTGTCGTACTCATCGACGAGCACCACGACACGCCGGCCCGTGCGCTGATGCAGCCACTCGATCAGGTGGCGGAGGCGGGCGGGCACGGAGTCGGGGCGAGTGGTGACCGCCGCGTCGTCCTCCATGGCCTTCAACCGGTCCGTCACTTCCGTGCGCAGGTCGCCCGGCCCCTGGAAGTGGCCGCTGCCGAAGCTCAGGTGCACCACCGGATGGCGGCTCGACCAGTCCCATCGGGGGTGGACGTGCAGCCCCTCGAAGAGCGGCTCGTTGCCCTCGAACAGCTCCTTGCAGGTGTCGAGGAACAGGCTCTTGCCGAAGCGCCGGGGCCGCGACAGGAAGTAGTGCTTGCCGCCCTCCGCGAGGCGGCGCAGGTAGTCGGTCTTGTCGACGTAATAGCAGCTCTCCTCGCGGATCTCGCGGAAGGTCTGAACGCCGATCGGCAGCCTGCGCCTGGGGCCCGTGCCGTTGCCCGGTGCGGTCATGATGTTAATTAGCGGGACCTGGCTCGCCCCTGACAAGCAGAGCCGCGAGGCCGCCACCGCCATGAACCGCCGCATCCCCCCCGACTACCAGACCGCCCTCCAGGAGCGCGAACCCGCCCGCGCCACCGCCGGCCCGGAGTCGGCCGTCACCCTGCGGGGGATCGCCGTGGGCTGCCTCCTGTGCGTGGTCATCGGCGTCGGCGCCCCGTACACGACCATGCTCCTGCGGGGCACCCCCATGGGGTTCTCGTCGTCGACGCCGGCGGCCTTCTTCCTGCTCTTCGTGCTCATCCTCGGGCACGTGCTGCTCCGCTGCTGCCGGCCCACCTGGGGATTCACGCGGGGCGAGTTGATCACCGCCATGGTGATGATGATGGTGGCGGCGGCGATCCCCACGCGCGGGGTGACCGGGATGCTCCTGCCCCTGGTCACGGGGATCTACTACTACGCCTCCCCGGAGAACGAGTGGGCGGAGCGGCTCCATCCGCACCTGGCGGAGTGGACGATGGTGGGCGATCCGGAGGCGGTGCGCGGGCTCTACGAGGGCGGCATGGCGATCCCCTGGGGCGCCTGGATGCCGGTGCTGCTGGGGTGGCTGGCGTTCTACGCCGCCTTCTACCTGACCCTGGTCTGCGTCCTGGCCATCCTGCGGCGCCAGTGGGTGGAGCACGAGCGCCTGCCCTTCCCCATGGCCCAGGTGCCGCTGGCCCTGTTCCTCCAGGAGCAGGGCGCCGTCCTGCCGGACATCTTCCGGCGGGCCAGCCTGTGGGTGGGCTTCGCCGTGCCCGCCGTCGTCGGCGGCCTGCAGGGCCTGCAGCACTACTTCCCCGAGGTGCCGGCGCCGACCCTGGTGACCCGTCTCGACCTGTTTCCGGGGGTGCCGGTGCGGGTGGGGCTGAACTTCCTGACCCTCGGCTTCGCCTGGTTCATCAACACCAGCATCGCCTTCAGCCTCTGGTTCTTCTACCTGCTCATCGCCGTGGAGCAGAGGATCCTCCACGTCATGGGCGTCGACACCACCCACCTCGGCCTGGGCTACTGGACGGAACCGATCATCGGACACCAGGGGATGGGGGCCCTGATCGTGCTCATCGGCGCCGGGCTCTGGTACGCCCGCGGCCACCTGCGGCGGGTGTGGCGCAAGGCCGCCCTTGGGGATGCCTCGATCGACGACAGCGGCGAGATCCTCCCCTTCCGCTGGGCCGTCATCGGCGGCGCCGCGGGCCTGGGGGGCATGACCGTGTGGCTGTGGCAGGCGGGGATGCCGGGATGGGCGGCGCCGGTCATCGTGCTGGGGGCCCTGGTGATCTTCACCGGGGTGACGCGGGCCGTGGCGGAGGGGGGCATCCCCACGATCTCGCCGGCCATGGTGCCGGCCGGTTTCGTGATCACCACCGTGGGCGCGCCGGCCCTCGGCCCCGCCGGCCTGCTGGCGGCCGGGCACAGCCTGATCTGGAGCGGCGAGCTGCTGGTCTTCATGATGGCGCCCCTGGCCAACGGCCTGCGCCTTGGCAGCGAGACCTCCGGCAACCGGCGGCGACTGCTGGCGGCCATCGCCCTGGCCATGGGGATCACCCTCACCGTGTCGATCTGGTTCACGCTGCGGCTGGCCTACGACCACGGCGGCGTCAACCTCGACCGCCAGTACTTCGGCTCCTTCGCCCGCTACCCGGCGGAGCAGACCATCTTCCAGCTGCAGAACCCCGCCGGTCCGAGCCTCACCGGCTTCCTGTGGATGCTCGGCGGCGGGCTGGTGATGGCGGGGCTCATGGTGGCCCGCCAGCACGTCGCCGGCTGGCCCCTGCACCCCCTCGGGTTCGCCGTGGCCCCGGGCTGGACCATGGCGGTGCTGTGGTCCTCCATCTGCGCCGCGTGGGTGATCAAGCGGACCGTGCTGCGCTTCGGCGGGGCCGGGACCTACGAACGCACCAAGCCGTTCTTCGTGGGGCTGATCCTGGGACAGCTGGTGATCGCCGGCTTCTGGCTGATCGTGGACACCTTCACCGGCACGGTGGGCAACGTCATCCCCGTGCTTTACTGAATCAGATGAACCACGAGCGACACCTCACCCGCGCTCCCACCGGCCCCGAGTCCGCCGTCACCCTGCGGGGGATCGCCGTCGGCTGCCTCCTGTGCGCGGTCATCGGCGTCGGGGCCCCGTACACGACCATGCTCCTGCGGGGGACGCCCATGGGGATGTCCTCGAGCACGCCGGCGGCCTTCTTCCTGCTCTTCCTGGTCATGGTCGCCCACGTCCTGCTCCGGTGCTGCCACCGCTCCTGGGGGTTCACCCGTGGGGAGCTGATCACGGCCACGGTGATGATGATGGTGGCGGCGGCGATCCCCACGCGCGGGGTGACGGGCATGATCCTGCCCATGATCACGGGGATCTACTACTACGCCTCCCCCGAGAACCGGTGGGCCGAGCAGCTCCATCCGTACCTGGCGGAGTGGACGCTCATGGGCGATCCCGAGGCGGTGCAGGGGCTCTACGAGGGCGGGATGGCGGTCCCCTGGGCGAGCTGGATCCCGCCGTTGCTCGGGTGGCTGGTGTTCTACGCCGCCTTCTACCTGACCCTGGTCTGCGTCATGGCCGTCCTGCGGCGCCAGTGGGTGGAGCACGAGCGCCTGCCCTTCCCCATGGCCCAGGTGCCGCTGGCCCTGTTCCGGCAGGAGCGCGGCGCCATCCTGCCCGATGTCTTCCGGCGGCTGAGCCTGTGGGTCGGCTTCGCCGTGCCCATGGCCGTCGGCGGCCTGCAGGGCCTGCAGCACTACCTGCCCGAGGTTCCCGTGCCCCGCCTGGCGACCAGCGTCGACCTGCTTCCGGGGGTGCCGGTGCGGATCGGGGTGAACTTCCTGATGCTGGGCTTCGCGTACTTCATCAACACCAGCATCGCCTTCAGCCTCTGGTTCTTCTACCTGCTCACCGCGGTGCAGAGGAAGGTGCTGCACATGGTGGGCATCGACACGACCCATCTCGGCCAGGGCTACTGGACGGAGCCGGTCCTCGGACACCAGTCGATGGGGGCCCTGATCGTGTTCATCGGCGCCGGGCTCTGGTACGCCCGCGGCCACCTGCGGGCGGTGTGGCGCAAAGCGGTCCGGGGGGATGCCTCGATCGACGACGGCGGCGAGATCCTCCCCTTCCGCTGGGCCGTCATCGGCGGCGCCGCCGGCCTGGGGGGCATGACCGTGTGGCTGTGGCGGGCGGGGATGCCGGGGTGGGCGGCGCCGATCCTGGTGCTGTCGGCCCTGGTGATCTTCACCGGGCTGACCCGGGCCGTGGCCGAAGGGGGCATCCCCACGATCTCGCCGGGTATGGTGCCGGCCGGCTTCGTGGTCGCCACCGTGGGGGGGCCGGCCCTCGGTCCCGCCGGCCTGCTGGCGACCGGCCACAGCCTGGTGTGGTGCGGGGAGCTGCTGGTCTTCATGATGGCGCCCCTTGCCAACGGTCTGCGCCTGGGTAGCGAAACCTCCGGCAACCAACGGCGGCTGCTGGCCGCCATCGCCCTGGCCATGCTGGTCACCCTCGCCGTGTCGATCTGGTTCACCCTGAGGCTGGCCTACGACCACGGCGGCCTGAACCTGCACGGCCAGTTCTTCGGCTCCTTCCCCCGCTACCCCGGGGAGCAGGCCATGTACCAGCTCGACAACCCCGCGGGACCGAGCCTCACCGGCCTCGCGTGGATGCTCGGCGGGGCCGCGGTCATGGCCGGCCTTATGGTCGCCCGCCATCACTTCGCCGGCTGGCCCCTGCACCCCCTCGGGTTCGCCGTCGCCCCGGGCTGGACCATGGGGGTGCTGTGGTCCTCCATCTTCCTCGCCTGGGTGATCAAGCGCGCCGTGCTGCGGTTCTGCGGGGCCCGGACCTACGAGCGCACCAAGCCGTTCTTCGTGGGGCTGATCCTGGGGCAGCTGGTGATCGCCGGCCTGTGGCTGATCGTGGACGGCTTCACCGGCACGGTGGGCAACGTCATCCCCGTGTTCTACTGACCGGGGTGGGCCGGGTCAGGCGCGGATCACGGCGAGCACCTCGTCGCGCTTCTCCTCCATCCGCCGCGGGGTCAGCGCCTCGAGGTTGAGGCGCAGCAGGGGCTCGGTGTTGGAGGCGCGCACGTTGAAGTGCCAGTCGTCGTAGCTCACGGAGACGCCGTCGAGGCGCTCGATGCGGCCGTCGGCGTAGCGCCGGGCCAGCTCTTCGAGCATGGCGGCGGGATCGTCCACGCGCGAGTTGATCTCCCCCGAGAGGAAGTAGCGGGACTCCAGGGGCGAGAGCAGCTGCGACAGGGAGCGGCCGCTCTCCGACATCATCTGCATCAGGACCAGGGACGGCACGATGCCGGAGTCGGCGCCGTAGAAGTCGCGGAAGTAGTAGTGGCCGGACAGCTCGCCGGCGAAGACGCCGCCCTCGCGCAGCAGCCGCGGCTTGAGGAAGGAGTGGCCCACGCGCTCCTGGCGGGCCTCGCCCCCGGCGGCCCGGATCTCGTCCCTCACGGCCCACGAGCAGCGCACGTCGTAAACGATGGTGCCGCCGCCCTCGCGGCGCAGCAGCCAGGCGCCCATCAGCGCCGTGAGGAAGTCGCCGGGGACGAAGCGGCCGCGGTCGTCGATGGCGAAGAACCGGTCGCCGTCGCCGTCGAAGGCGAATCCCGCGTCGGCGCCCTCGGCCACCACCCGGCGCTGCAGCTCGGCGCGGTTCTCCTCCTGCATGGGGTCGAGACCATGGTTGGGCAGGGAGCCGTCGGGGTCGAGGTACATCCCCGTCAGTTCCACCGGCAGACGGCCGTAGATCCGCTCGAGGACGGGGCCCACCATGCCGTTGCCGGTGTCGGCGACGATCTTCAGCGGCCGCAGGCGGTCGACCTCCACCAGGGACAGGACCTTGTCGACGAAGCCCTCGCCCAGGTCGAGGCTCTCGACGCGGCCGGAGCCGGGCGCCCGGCGCCAGTCCTCGGCCTCGATGAGCCGCCGCAAGTCCTGGATCCCCTCGTCCCCCGACAGCAGGAAAGGCATCTCGCGCACCATCTTGAAGCCGCAGTAGTCGGGCGGGTTGTGGGAGGCGGTGACCATGATCCCCGGACGCCGGCGGGTGGCGCAGGCGTGGTAGTACTGGTCGGTGCTGACCATGCCGAGGTCGAGGATGTCGGCCCCCTGGCCGGTGAGCCCTTCGACGAGGGCGGCGCAGACGGCCGGGCTCGACAGGCGCATGTCGCGGCCCACCACGACCTGCCGCGGCTGCAGCAGGGTGGCGAAGGCGCGGCCCACGGCCAGCGCCGTGGACTCGTCGAGCTGGGAGGGGTAGAGGCCGCGGATGTCGTAGGCCTTGAAGATGGAGGGATCGACGCGCATGCCGTTAGTTTACCGCCGGGAGGGAATGAGAGTGAAGAGACTCCTCGTCATGCGTCACGCAAAGTCGGACTGGTCGCGCCCGGACCGGGCGGACTTCGACCGCCCCCTGAACAAGCGCGGCCGCAAGGACGTGCCCCGCGTCGCCGAGTTCCTGGAGGCCTGCGCCGAGCCGCCCGACCTGGTGCTGGCCTCGGCGGCGGTGCGCGCCCAGGAGACGGCGGTGCGCCTGGTGGAGGAGCTGGAGGAGGGCCCGCAGCTGGTCCTCGACGGCCGCCTGTACATGGCCGGCCCGGAGGCCCTCTCCGAGGTGCTGGCCGCCACCGCGGGAAAGGCCGGCACGGCCCTGGTCATCGCCCACAACCCCGGCCTGGAGCAGTGGATCGCCCGGCTCACCGGGGCCCGGGTGCGCCTGCCCACGGCGGCCGTGGCCCGCGTCGACCTGGATGTGCCCCGCTGGGAGGGTCCGTTGGACGAGGGAGCGTTGCAGTGGCTGGTCACGCCCCGGCTGCTGCGGAGCCTCGGCTGGTGAGCCGGCCCGCCGGCGCCCGCACTACCTCTTGAAGTCCTCGATGATCCGGCGCAGGGCCTCGTCGAGATCGACCTTGGGGTCGTAACCGATGAGGTCGCGGATCTTGCGCAGGTCGGGGGCGCGGTACTCGAGGTCCTCGTAGAGGCCGCTGCGGCGCGTCTGGTCGTAGGGGATGAAGGCGATCTCGGAGTTGGAGCCGGTGAGCTCCTTGATCTTGTCCGCCAGGTCGCGGATGCTGCTCTCGTAGTTGGACCCGAGGTTGAGGACCTCCCCCACCACGCGGTCGCTGGCGGCCATGGCCACGAGGCCGTCGACGGCGTCGTCGATGTAGGTGAAGCAGCGGCGCTGCTCGCCGTTGTCGTAGACGGTGATCGGGTCCCCCAGCATGGCCTGCTTGATGAAGCGCGGCACCACCATGCCGTAGCGCCCGGTCTGGCGTGGGCCGATGACGTTGAAGGGCCGCACGATCACCGTGGGCAGGCGCTTCTCGCGCCAGTAGGCCAGGGCCAGCAGCTCGTCCACGGCCTTGGTGGTGGAGTAGCTCCAGCGCAGCACCGTCGTCGGCCCGAGGATGCGGTCGCTGTCCTCCTTGAAGGGCACGTGGCCGTTCTTCTTGCCGTAGATCTCGGAGGTCGAGGCCAGGACGACACGCTTCTTGCGCTCGTTGGCCAGCTCCAGAAGGATCTCGGTGCCGCGGATGTTGGTGCTCAGCGTCTGCAGCGGGTTCTCCAGCACGTACTCCACCCCCACCGCCGCCGCCAGGTGGTAGATCAGCTCGCAGTCCTCCACGAGGGCGCGCATCACGCCGGCGTTGAGGATGTCGTCGATGCGGCAGGTGCAGCGCGGGTGCTCCTGCAGGTGCTGGATGTTCTCGATGAGGCTGGTGGAGAGGTTGTCGATGATCGACACCTCGTCCCCCATGGCCAGGTGGCGCTCGGCCAGGTGGGAGCCGATGAAGCCCGCCCCGCCGGTGATCAGGACCTTCATGCCCGCCCTTCCACCAGGTAGTCCCGGCTCAGCGTCGTGACCCGCACGTGGCGCCAGCCCGCCGCCCGCAGCAGGTTCTCGACCTGGCGCCGGTCGTAGAAGAACACGGGGCACCCCCTCGCCTTGAGCCGCAGCCAGCGGGTGGGCGTGCGCAGGCGCCAGCGGATGGGGAAGCTGAAGACGCCGCGGCCCGTGGTCAGCTCGCGCATGCGCTCCAGGACCGGCGCGGGATCGGAGACGTAGTCGAAGAACCCGATGCCGAGGCAGATCTCGAAGTCGTGGGGCGCCTGCCACTGCAGGAACTCCCCCGCCTCGAACCGGCAGCGCCCCTCGACCCGGGCCTCGGCCGCCGCCGCCCGCGCCATGTCGAGCATGGCCGCCGCCATGTCGAGGCCGGTGACGCGGGCCCCCCGGCGGGCGAACTCCACCGAGTAGCGGCCGGAGCCGCAGCCCACGTCGAGGACCCGCTGGCCGGTGACGTCGCCGCAGCGGGCGAAGGTGAGGGCGAAGCGCTGGTGGACGACGCCGCGGAACAGGCCGTCCAGGCAACGCCGGGCAATCCCCTTGTCGGTGTCGTAGATGGCGTCGAAGCGCGCCGCCTCGCCGTCGAAGTGGCGGCGGACGGCCTCGGCCGTGGCGGGTGAGCTCACCCCGTCTCCGGTGACCCCGCCAGCGTCCACCCCCGGGCGGCGAGGACCTCGGCCGCCGTGGTGAAGGGGAAGTCGGACAGGAGTCGGCGCAACCGTTTTTCCGTGCGGCCCAGGTTGAGGTAGTGGGTCCAGGCGATGCGGCGCGGCAAGGGGATCCGGGGGTGGTCCGGATCGAGTTCCCAGGGGTGCAGGTAGAACACCGCCGGGTGGCCTTCGGCGGCGATCCGCCCGAGGCCGAAGTGGGTCACAATATAGGGGTAGAGCCGGAAGTAGGCACCACCGGCCACGGGCAGGTTGACCCCGCCCAGGCGCCAGGTGGAAGGCGGCAGCTCGATGACGCCGGACCCGGTCTCGTGGGCCCACCGCGGCGCCCCCGGGACGCCGTAGCGGTAGTTGCGCACCGGGAAGACGCTGGAGTCGTAGCGGAGGCCGCACTCCCGGAGCACCTCGAAGGCCCACTCCGACCCGCGCCGGATGGAGAAGTAGGGGGCGCGGAACCCCCGGACCGGGGCCGGGACCAGGCCCGCCAGGACCTCCAGCGAGCGCTCCAGGTCGGCGCGGAACGCCTCCGGGCCCATGCGGCTCACGAAGCCGTGGCCGTACCCGTGGGTGGCGATCTCGTGGCCCCGGGCGGCGATCTCGCGCACCAGGCCGGGGGCGGCTTCGGCCGCCGCCCCGAGGACGAAGAAGGTGGCCCGCGCGCCGGCGGCGGCCAGCAGCTCGAGGAGGCGGTCCGTGCCCACGGCCAGGCGGCTCTCGAAGCCGCTCCAGTCGGCAGCGTCGATCTCGAGGCCGTGGTACCAGTCCTCGAAGTCGACGGTGAAGGCGTGGACCGGGGACCCCGCCGCCCCGGGCGCGGCGGTCACCGGGAGGCCCCGAGATCTTGCAGCATGCGCAGCAGCCGCGGCGCGTGCACGGAGAGAGCGTAGCGCTCCTGCACCCGCTGCCGGCCGCGCTCGCCGAAGGCGCGGCGCAGGGCCGGATCGCGGATCAGCCGCAGGAGGGCCGACTCCCAGGCGGCCTCGTCGGCGGCCAGGAGCCCGGTCTCGCCGTCGGCGACGATCTCGCCGTTGACGCCCACGGGATGGGCGACCACCGGCAGCGCCGCGGCCATGTACTGGAGCAGCTTGTAGCCCCCCTTCCCCCGCGTCCACGGGTCGTCGGGCAGCGGCATGAGGCCGATCTCCCAGCCGCCCAGATCCTCCGCCTCGCGCTCCAGGCTCCAGGGGCGGCACTCGACCTCCACCCCCTCGAGGCTCCACTCCGCGCCGACGACGCAGACCCGCAGCGGCTCCCGGCGCGCCAGCCGCCGCAGGGGCGCGGCGATCAGCTCCAGGTAGCCGGCGGTGGAGGCGCTGCCGATCCAGCCGAGCACCACCGGGCCCGTCCCCCCGCCGCGGCGGATCCCGGCGAAGGGGGCCGTGTCGATGGGGCCGGTGATCGTCAGCACCGGGCCGTAGCGGCCGGCGAACTCCCCGGTGTAGGGGTTCTCCACCACGGCGAGTCGGGCGAGCCGCAGCATGGCGGGCAGACCGGCGGCGGCGCGCCGCTCCCGCCAGCGGGCCAGCAGGCCGGCGGAGCCTCCCTCGGTGGTGAAGATGGCGTCGTCGAAGTCGTAGGCCGCGGGCACGCCGGTGCGGCGCAGGAGCCAGCGCACCGGCGCCGGGAAGATCACCTTCTGCAGGAACAGGGCGTCGGCGCCCCGGGCGCGGCGCCAGGCCCGCAGGCCGCAGGCGGCGTTGCGCCAGGCGGCGCCCAGGTAGTAGAGGGCCTTGGCCAGGGGCCGGCGGGAAGCCGCCAGCTGCGCGCCGCCCAGGGCCTCGTCGGGCAGCACCGTGAGGACCTCGCAGTCGACGCCGTGGGCCCGCAGGAAGGGCAGGTACTGGAAGACGCGGGTGCGGCTGCTGGCCGCGCCCGGGCCGTACTTGGTGACGAACAGGACGCGCACGGCGGCGCTGAGCGGGCGCTTACGGCCCGCGCGCGCAGGTTCGCGTACGAAGGACGGCGGCGAGGCGCAGGGCTCGCAAGGCGCGCGCCGCAACCCTGCGCGGGACGGCGCCCCCGGCCTCCATCAGCCCGCCGCCGCCGGTTGCCGGCGCTCGCCCTCGGCGAAGGCGCGCACCGCGCCGATGACGCGGTCCTGCTGCCCGTCGGTGAGGCCCGGGTAGAGGGGGATGGAGAGGATGCGCTGCCACACCCGCTCGGTCACCGGCAGGCGGGTCGTGTAGGGGCGGAAGAGCCGGTAGAGGTGGTTGGGGTAGAAGTGGACGTTGGAGTCGATGCCGCAGGCGTCGAGGTGGGCGAAGAGACCGTCGCGGTCGTCGACCTGGATGACGGCGTTGTAGCAGGAGCTGACGGCGTACTCCCGGGCGGCGAGACAGTCGACGCCGTCGAGGCCGGCGAAGGCCTCGCGGTAGCGCGCCATCAGCTGACGGCGCCGCTGGTTGTTGGCCTCCAGGCTCTCCATCTGCGCCAGGCCGAGGGCGGCGGCCAGGTCGTTCATCTCGTACTTCCAGCCCACCTCCTCGACCTCGTACATCCACGAACGCCTCGGCTGTCCCGGCCGGAAGCGCTCCCACGTGGGCCGCGTGATGCCGCACCAGCGCAGCTTGCGCACCCGCCCGGCGAGGGCCTCGTCGCCGGTGACCAGCATGCCGCCGTCGCCGGTGGTCATGTTCTTGGTCGCCTGGAAGCTGAAGCAGCCCACGTCGCCGAGGGAGCCGAGGCGGCGGCCCCGGTAGAGCCCCCCGCAGCCGTGGGCGGCGTCCTCGACCACGGTCAGCCCGTGGGCGGCGGCCAGCTCCAGGATCGGGTCCATGTGGCAGGACTGGCCGCCGTAGTGGGTGACGACGATGGCCCGGGTCGTGGGGGTGATCTTCCGGGCCACGTCGTCGACGCTGAGGTTGAGGGTGTCGGCCTCGATGTCGCAGAACACGGGGCGCCCGCCGGCCAGCAGGATCGCCTGGGTCGAGGAGACCCAGGTCAGGGAGCTGGTGAGGACCTCCTGGCCCTCGACCTCGGCGCACAGCAGGCCCAGGTGCAGGGCCGCGGTGGCCGAGTTGAGGGCCACCGCGTGGTCGACGCCGATGTACTCGGCGAAGCGCTCCTCGAACTGGATGCTGCGCGGCCCCCGGCCGACCCACCGGCTGTCGAGGGTCTCGCACAGGGCGGCCTTCTCGGCGTCGCCGATGGTGGGGCGGAAGAGCTGGATGCGCTCGCTCAAGAGGCCTCTCCGGGCCGCGGGTCCCGCGGCGCCCAGAAGCCGCGGTCGGCGAGGGTGCGCCACAGGATGCGGCGGTAGGCGCCGAGGCGGTCGCGGGCCTCGCCCCGGGTGCGGGGGCGGACCAGCCAGAGCAGGGACCAGAGGCCGGCGCGCAGGATCATCTCGACGCCGGTGAGCAGCCGCAGGAGGTGCAGGCGGCGGCGGCCGAAGTGCTTCTGGAACAGGTAGTACTGGCTCTGCTGGCTCACGACGAGCATCTCCCCCAGGCGCTGGCGGATGCTGCGGCCCTCGTGGTGGACGACCCGGCTCCGCGGGAAGTAGACGACACGCCAGCCGGCGCTGCGCAGGCGCATGCACCACTCCACGTCCTCGTGGCACATGAACATGCCGTCGTCGAGGAGCCCGGCGGCCTCGGCCGCCTCCCGCCGGACCATCAGGCAGGCGCCCGTGACCCAGCCCACATCGGCCGCCCCGCTGCGAAGACGGGCCAATCTACGGTAGGGGAACAGTCTGTGCAACAACAGCTTATGGGAAATCAGGGGGAGCGTCCCCGGGTTCCCTCCCCAGGATCGCTCCAGGTTTCCGCGGTCGTCCTCCAGGCGCGGGCCGACGGCGCCCACGGCGGGGTTGCGGTCGGCGAAATCCACCATCGCGCCCAGGGCCCCGGGGTCGACGCGGGTGTCCGGGTTGAGGATCAGCCGGTAACGGCCGCGGGCCCGGGCGAGGGCGAGGTTGTGGCCGCCGCTGAACCCGAGGTTCTCCCGGCTGCGGATGACCTCCACCCCCGGGAAGCACTCCTCCACCATGTCGGCGCTGCCGTCCCCCGAGGCGTTGTCGACGACGAACAGCTCCCACCCCGCGCTGCGCGGGTCCTCGCGGATCGCGCCCAGGCAGTCGCGCAGCAGCTCGCGGGTGTTCCAGCTGACGATGGAGATCGACAGCTCCGGGGCGCTCACCTCAGGCCCCCCGCCTCCAGCAGGGAGATCACCGCCGCCCGCGCCGCCTCCTCCTGCCACCAGACCACGCCCTGCAGCCCCGCCCAGACGGCGCAGGCCCCCGCGAAGAGGCGGCCCCCGCGGCGCCAGCCTTCGTGGGCGGCGGCAGCACCGAAGATCAGCAGCAGCGGCTCCAGGGGCAGGCGGAAGCGCGTCGAGCCGTAGAGCACGAAACAGAAGACCGCCGTCGAGAGGACGAAGACCGCCGCCGGATAGCGGAACCCGGGGGACCGCGCCCAGCGCAAGAACCCGTATACCAGGAACGGCGCGGCCAGCACGAAGGCGGCGTTGTACCCGGGCCCGAAGAAGTACCCGAAGCGCAGGAGGCGCTCCCCCGCCAGACGCAGCCAGGCCAGGGGGTTGGCGGCGATCCAGCCGAGGCCCTGCCGCAGCCAGCGCCGGTCCCGCTCCACCTCGCCGGGCACGGCCTCGAAGAGGGCGCCGTCGATGCGCCAGCCGTCGGGCCGCCGCCAGTCCGGCTGGTCGGCGTTGCTGCGGGCGACGATGAAGCCGCCGTGGGTGGAGACCGGGACGAAGGCACCGTGGACCAGGGCGTTGCGGGCGGTCCACGGCGCCAGGGTCACCACGAGGCCGGCGCCCAGGGGCAGCGCCCACCGCCGCAGCCAGGCCGCCAGCGCCGCCCGGTCCTCCCAGGCGGCCACGGCCAGCACCGCCGGCGCCGCGAGCAGGCCCACCGGCCGCGTGAGTCCGGCGAGGGCGATCAGCACGCCGGTGGCGAAGGCCCAGCGGCGGCCGGGACGGTGGCGGCTCTCGACCGCGGCCCAGAGGGCGGCCACCAGCAGGCCGGTGAAGAGGCACTCGCTCATCACCTCGTTGGCGCTGGCCAGCAGCGGCGGGTAGAGGGCCGCCGCCGCGCCGGCCAGGGGCGCCGCCGACGGCCGCAGCCGCAGGGCCAGCAGGTAGACCAGCACCACCGTGACCGCCCCCAGGACCGCCTGCACCATCCGCACCGCCTGGTGATCGAAGCCGGCGGCTCCGTACACGGCGGCCAGCATCAGCGGGTAGCCCGGGGCGCGCCACGAGCGCACGGGGTGGCCGAACCAGTTCTCGTGGGAGACGAACCCCTCCCCGGCGAGCAGGTTGCGGGCGATCTCGTCGTAGTCGGGGGTATCCTGCGGCGGCGCCTCGGGGGCGGCGCTCACGTACAGGATGCGCAGCACCGCGGCCCCGGTGAAGAGCCAGCCGGCGGGGCCCATCCGGGGGCGGCGCATCAGGCGCCGAGGACCTCGTCGAAGCAATCGGCCAGCCGGCGGGTCAGCTCGCGCCGGTGGAAGCGCTCCAGGCCGGCCTGCGCTCTCGGCAAAGACCCCTCCCGCCATCCCGCCCACAGCTGCCGCAGGCTCGCCTCGATGGCGTCGGTGTCGCCCGGCGCCGCGCACAACCCGGCGCCCAGCTCCTCCACCGTGCGCCGGGTCTCGCCCTCGCCGCAGAGGGCGAGGATCGGGTGGCCGGCGGCGAGGTACTCGAAGAGCTTGCCCGGCGCGTTGGAGGCGGGCCACGGCCGCGGGTGGTCGACGAGGAGCAGCACGTCGGCGCGGCGCTGAAAGGCCAGGGCGGTGGCGCGGTCCACGGCGCCGGTGAGCCGCACCACCCCCAGCTCGACCAGGGCCGACACCCGCTCCTGCTCGGCGGGTGACAGCTCCCCCACCAGGATCACCTCCAGGCGGTCGCACCACGCCGGCTCGGTGTCGATCAGCCGGCGCAGGACCCGCTCCAGGGGCTCGATGGAGCGGCCGGGGTGGCTGTAGGCGAAGCTGCCCGTGTGCACCAGGCTCAGGCGCCCGGACACCGGCGCGCCTTTCAGATCGGCTTCCCCTGCGGCAGGCTCGTCGTCGGCGGGGTCGAAGCCGTTGGTGATGACCCGCACCCTGGCGGCCTCGGCCGGATAGCGGCGGACGAAGTCGTCGGCGGCGGTCCGCGTCGCCGCGATCACGGCGTCGGCCTCGGCGATCACGCGCTCCTCGAGGCGGCGCTCCAACTCGCGGCGGAAAGGCATCTCCAGCAGGGCCGGGTCGAGCGGGTCGTAGAGCCAGGCGTCGCGGAAGTCGGCGATCCACGGCAGCCCCGTCTGCGCCTTGAGCAGCCCGCCGAGCAGGTGCGCCGAGGCCGGCGGACTGGTGGTGTAGATCAGCTCCGCCCCGTGCCGCCGCACCCAGCGCAGGGCCGCGAGGGCGGCCCCGGGGACCCAGGTGATCTGGCCGTCGGGGACCAGCAGCCAGCGCCGCGCCCCGGCGGAGAGGCCGGCCACCGGGCCCCGGGTGCGCGTGCGGGTGGCGGCGGCGCCCCTGGCCCGGGCGGCGGGGTTGAACAGGCGGCGGTAGAGGCCCAGCGGCTCCCAGGCGCGGATCACTCCGTCCCCGGGCTTGCCGAAGGCGCCCGTGCCCACCACCCGCGGCTGGTAGCCGAACTCCGGCAGATAGTGGGTGAACCGGGCGGAGCGCTCCACGCCCGGCGAACGCATCGGCGGGTAGTGGTAGGCGACGAAGAGAACGGTCCGGAGGGGCGGGGCCCCGTCGGCCGGGGGGGCCTGCGGCGGTGGCGTCATCAGTCGAGAGGAGGCCGAAACTAAGGTGTCCCCGGGGGCTGACTCAAACCGTTCGACGGCCATCGCGCCGGTAGCCGTTCAACGAGACTCGGCCTATATTGGAAGCCATGAGCCTGCTCGATATCCTCTCCGTGGAATCGGCCATCGTCGGCCTCGAGGGAGAGACCAAGGACGACATCATCGAGGAGCTCGTCGACTCGCTCGAGGTCGGCGCCTCGATCACCGACCGGGACAAGGTCCTGCACGCCGTGCTCGAGCGCGAGAAGATCATGAGCACCGGCATCGGCGACGGCATCGCCATCCCCCACGGCAAGTCCGACGCCGTCCTCGAGCTCGCCGCCGCCCTCGGCATCCACAAGCGCGGCGTCGACTTCGAGGCCCTCGACGGCGAGCCGACCTTCGTCTTCTTCCTCCTCGTCTCGCCGGCCAGCATCTCGGGCCCCCACATCAAGGCCCTGGCGCGCATCTCCCGCATGTTGAAGAACGACAGCTTCAAGAAGAAGCTGATCGAGGCCGAGTCCTCCGAGTCGATCCTCGAGGTCATCGGAGAAGAAGAGAAGAACCACCCGCCCGCCGGGTAGCGGCGGCGGCGCTTGCAGTTCCTCAACCCCCTGGCCCTGGCCGGGCTCGCGGCGGCCCTCGTCCCCCTCGCCGTCCACCTCCTGCACCGCGGCCGGCCGCGGGTCGTTCCCTTCAGCAACGTCGCCTTCCTGCGGCGGGTCCACCTCAGCCACATGCGCGGCCTGCGACTGCGCCAGTGGCTGGTCCTGCTGCTGCGCATGCTCGCCGTCGCCTGCCTGGCCCTGGCCTGCGCCCGTCCCGCCCTTCAGGAGGGGGCCAGCCTCCTGGGAGGCTCGCGGCCGACCTCGGCGGTGGTGCTCCTCGACCACTCCTTCAGCGCCCGCTACAGCCCCCCCGGCGGACGCCTCTTCGACCGCCTCCGCCAGCGCGCCGACGAGGTCCTGTCCCTGTACGAGGACGGCCGCCACCGGGTGAGCGTGATCCCCTTCGCCGCCCGCCCCGACAGCGCCGACGGCGCGGCCGTGGGCCTGCTGCGGGAGCGCCTGGCCGATCTCGCCCCCGGCGAGGCCGGCACCGACGTGTCGCGGGCCCTGCGCGCCGCCGCACGGCAGCTCGCCCGGACGCCGGCGGCGCGGGGGGAGATCTACCTGTTCACCGACCTGGCGCGGGCCGGCTGGGAGGACGTCCGCCCCGGCCTCCTCGGCCCCGGCCCGCGGACCCTCTTCGTCGTCTCTGCCGCCGGCGGCCGGCGCCGCAACCTCCACGTCCCCGAGGTGCGCGCCGCGGGCTGGCTGGCCGCCCCGGGCGCGCGCCTCGGCATCGGCGCCCGGGTGGGCCAGTCGGGGGGCGGCGAGGCCGATCTCTCCGTCGACCTCTTCCTCGACGGCGAGCGCGTGCAGCGGCGGCGGGTGCAGGTGCCGGCGTCGGGCGCGGCGGAGGCGGCCTTCACCGTGGCCCCCCGGCGCAGCGGCCGGCTCCCCGGCTTCGTGGAGGTCGAGGCCGACGACCTGCCCGCCGACAACCGCCGCTACTTCATCCTCCAGGTGCCCGAAGGCGTCGCCGTCCTGGTGGCGGGGCCGGCCCGGAGCGACACCTACTACGCCCGCCGCGCCCTGGCCGCCGCGGCCACCGGCGACGCCGCCCTGAAGGTGGAGGCCGCCACCCTCGACGAGCTGGACGACGACAGCCTGGCCGGCGTCGACGTGCTGGTCCTGTGCCATCTGGAGAACGCGACCGCCGCACAGGCGAGGCAGGTGCGGCGCTTCGTCGAGGCCGGCGGCGGGCTGCTGCTGCTGCCCGGCCCGGCGGCCGACCTGGCCCGCCTCAACCGCGACTGGCTGCCGGGGCTGGTGCCGGCCACCCTCGCCGGCGTCGCCGGACGGCCGGGCGAGGAGGCCTATGCCGTTCTCGACTCGAACAGCGCCGACGCCGGGCTCTTCGCCGGCCTCCTGGCCGAGCCCGGGGACCGGCCCCGCTTTCAGGCCCGCTTCGACGTGGTCACCCGGCGCCAGCTCGCCGTCCTCGCCCGCTTCGACGACGGCAGGCCCGCCCTCGTCGAGGGCCGGCCCGGCGAGGGGCGCGCCCTGCTGTGGGCCGTGCCCCTCGACCTGGCCTGGAGCGACTGGCCCCGGCGCGGCTCCTTCGTGCCGCTGCTGCACCGGCTGTGCCGCTACCTCGCGCGGCCGGCGGGGGACGCCGCCTACACCGTGGGGGACCGCGCCTGGCGCCGCCTTCCCGGCTCGCGGGTGGACGACCGCGTGCAGGCGCAGGCGCCCTCCGGCCGCCGGCGCTTCATCCGCGCCGAGACCTCTCTCGGGGACCTGCGCTGGGCCCTGCCGCCGCTGGACGAGGCGGGCATCTGGCGCCTCCTGGGGCCCGACGGCAGCGTCCGCGACGAGTTCGCCGTCAACGTCGACCCCGCCGAGTCCGACCTCACGGCCCTGTCCGAGCAGGAGATCCGCGATCGGCTCCCGGGGGCGAGCCTCCACTTCCTCGACGACGGGACGCCCCTGGGGGAGCGGGTCCTGGCCCTGCGCCACGGCCGCGAGCTGTGGCGGGAGTGCCTGGTCCTGGCCCTGGCGCTGCTGCTGCTGGAGTTGTGGATCGCGCGGGCGCCGCTGCCGAAGGCGGCGGCCCGGGGGGCCTGATCAGCCGTCGAGGCCGCGCAGCATCTCGAAGGTGTAGATGCCGTCCTCGTGGCCGTCGGCCCAGTGGATGCGGATGCCGTAGCGGCCCACCGGGTCGAAGCCCCGGGCCTCGGAGGTGGGCGTCACCTCCTCGGTGGTGACGATGGGCAGCTCCGCCGCCACCAGCTGCGGCCCGTGGGGCTCGCCGCGCTTCTGGCGGCAGATGGCGCAGGGGCACCGCATCCGCAGGTCCTGCAGGTCGTAGCGGCTCTCGCGGTCGTCCTGCCAGCGGATGGTCAGGGCCTCGTCGCCCAGGTCGATCCGCGCCGGGCGGCGCTTCCGGCGCTCCTCGAGACCCCTCATCACCAGACCTCCCCGGCCAGGCGCGCCTCCAGCTCGTAGGCGTGGGCGCCGGTGATCTCCACTTCGGCGAAGCGGCCCACCAGCCGGTCCCCGTCCGGGGCCTCCGGCGCCGCCCCCTCGATGGGGGTCAGGCCCTCCGGCCCCGGCGCCTCGAGGACCACCTGCCCGTCGATCTCCGGCGCGTCGCGCTCGAGCCGGCCGGTGATCCGCCCCTCGGAGACGGAGTCGATCAGCATCTTCCGCCGCGTGCCGACCATGTCGTGGTTGATCGCCGCCGAGATGCGCTCCTGGAGCTGGGTCAGGCGGCGGTAGCGGTCGGCGGTGACGTGGGCCGGCAGCTTGCCGTCCAGCTCGAAGGCGGCGGTGCCCTCCTCGTCGGAGTAGAGGAAGCAGGTGGCGTTGTCGAAGCGGGTCGTCTCGATGAACTCCAGCAGCTCCTCGAACTGTTCCTCCGTCTCGCCCGGGAAGCCGACGATGAAGGAGGAGCGCAGGCCGACGCCGGGCATGCGCCGGCGCAGGCGGTGCAGCAGGTCGAGGGTCTTGCGGCGCGTGGTCGCCCGCTTCATGCGCCGCAGCACCGGGTCGGCGATGTGCTGCAGCGGCATGTCCACGTAGCGGCACATCTTCGGGTGGCCGGCGTAGAAGTCGAGCATCTCCGCGGTCCAGAAGGCCGGGTAGGTGTACATCAGCCGCAGCCACTCGATCCCATCCACCCCGGCCAGCTGCTCCAGCAGCGGCACCAGCCGCGGCCGCCCGTAGAGATCGGCGCCGTAGCGCACCGAGTCCTGGGCCACCAGGACCAGCTCGCGCACCCCCGCCGCCGCCAGCCGCTCGGCCTCGGCCACCAGCTCCTCCACCGGCTCGCTCACGTGGCGGCCGCGGATGGCGGGGATGGCGCAGAACGCGCACTGGTGGTCGCAGCCGTCGGAGATCCGCAGGTAGGCCCAGTGGCGCGGCGTCAGGCTGGTGCGCGGCAGGCGGTCGACGTAGTGGCCGCGGCTGCGGCCGAGGAGGCGGTCCACGTGGCGCACGATGTCCCGCTCCTCGCGCAGGGTGAGGACCACGTCGGCCTCTTCGGACAGCTCCGCCTTCACCTCCTCCTCGTAGCGCGTCGACAGGCAGCCGGTGACGACGACCCCCTTGCAGCGGCCCGACTCCTTGAGGCGGGCGGCGGCCAGGATCGTGTCGATCGACTCCTCCTTGGCCGGCTCGATGAAGCCGCAGGTGTTGACGATGACCACGTCGGCGTCATCCGGATCGCCGGTGAGGGTGTAGTCGTTGCCGCGCAGCAGGCCGAGCATGCGCTCGGAGTCGACCGTGTTCTTGGGGCAGCCGAGGCTGATGAGGTGGACGCGGGAGTCGCTCATGGGTACCTGCGCTGCAGGAAGGATACGGCCTCGCGGACGATCTCGTCGTCGACGCCGTCCACGACCTCGACGCGGCCGATGCCGCGGGCGAGGATGAAGCGGTTGCGCCCGGAGGCGCGCTTCTTGTCGGCCCGGGTGTGCTCGAAGATGCGCCCGGCGTCGATGCCGCCGACCCCGGGGCGCACGCCCAGGCGCTCCACCAGGGCGTCGTGCCGGCCCCGCGCCCCCTCGCTCTCCCACAGGCCGAGGCGCGCCGCGATCTCGGCGGCGGCGGCCATGCCGAGCAGCACGGCCTCGCCGTGGCGGAAGCCGTATCCGGAGGCCGCCTCGATGGCGTGGCCGAGGGTGTGGCCGTAGTTGAGGATCGCCCGCAGGCCGCCCTCGCGCTCGTCGGCGGCGACCACCCCGGCCTTGATGCGGGCGTTGCGGGCGATGAGGTCGTCCAGCTCGGCGGCGCCGATGCCCATCTCCACGACCTCCTCCAGGCGCTCCTCGAGGAAGGCGAAGAGCTCCTCGTCGCGGATGACGCCGTGCTTGACGACCTCCGCCAGGCCGGCCACCACTTCCTCGCGCGGCAGGGTGCGCAGGCTGTCGGTGTCGGCCAGGACCAGCCGCGGCTGGTGGAAGGCGCCCACCAGGTTCTTCCCTTGGCGCAGGTTGACCGCCGTCTTGCCGCCGATGCTGGCGTCGACCTGGGAGACGATCGTCGTCGGCACCTGCACCACGTCGACGCCGCGCAGGTAGCTGGCGGCCACGAAGCCGGCCAGGTCGCCGACGACGCCCCCGCCGACGGCGGCGACCCAGGCGCCGCGGTCGAGGCCGGCGGCGGACATGCCCGAGGCCAGCTGCTCCACCGAGGCCAGGTTCTTGCCCTCCTCGCCGGTGGCGTACTCCAGGAGGAGGACCTCGAAGCCGGCGTCGCCCAGGCTGCGGCGGACCTGCTCCACGAAGGTCTCCGCCAGGGCCGCGTCCCCGATGAGGGCGCAGACCTTCCCCAGCCCCAGGCCGCGGCAGCGCTCCCCGAGGACGCCGACGGCGCCGTGACCGACGACGATGTCGTAGTCCCTCCCGCCCGGCAGCCGGACGGCGACCTCCTTCACGAGGCGCGCTCCTCCAGGCGCCGGACCAGGCCGCCGGCCACCGCCGCGGCCGAGGTCTGCTCCGAGGTGCGCACGGTGATGTCGGCGGCACCGTAGAAGGGGGCGCGCTCGGCCAGCATCTCCTCGATCCGGCTCCGCCGCTGCTCCGGCGTCAGGCCGGCCAGCAGGGGGCGGTCCTCCTTCCGGGACAGCCGCTTGAGAATGGTCTCCACGTCGGCTTCGACGCAGACGAGGACGGCGCCGGCGCCGCGGATCGCCTCGCGGTTCCCGCTCCGGGTGATCGCGCCGCCTCCGAGGGCGACGACGGCCCCGTCGAGGGCCGCGGCCTCCCGCACGCAGGCGGACTCCAGCTCGCGGAAGGCCTCCTCGCCGCGGTCGGCGAAGATCTCGGGGACCGTCTGCCCGGCGCGCTGCTCCACCATCTGGTCGGTGTCGTAGAAGGGTCGGCCGAGACGGGCCGCCAGCAGCCGGCCGATGCGGCTCTTGCCGGTGGCCATGAAGCCGGTGAGGAAGATCGGCCGCGGGCGCTCCACTACATCTCCTCGGGGGCGCTCATGCCGAGCAGGTCCAGCCCCGTGCGCAAGACCCCGCGCGTCCCGTCCACGAGCCGCACCCGCGCCGCCGTCAGGGCCTCGTCGCCGGCCACCAGCACGGGCACCTCGTTGTAGAGCTTGTTCGCCGCCGTGGCCAGCTCCAGCAGGTAGCCGGCCACGTACGACGGCTCGTTCTCCTCGGCCGCGGACTCGACGACGCCGGGGAACTCGGAGAGCTTGCGCGCCAGCCGCATCTCCCCGTCCTCTCCCAGGCGGCCGGTGTCGGCGGCCGGGTCCACGGGGCGGCCGTGGCGCCGCAGGATGCTGCAGTAGCGGGCGTGGGTGTACTGCACGTACGGCCCGGTCTCGCCGTCGAAGTTGAGGACCTCCTCCAGGGAGAAGTTGATGTCGCGCGTGCGGCGGTTGTTGACGTCGGCGAAGACGACGGCGCTGATCCCCACCTGGCGCGCCACCTCCGCGGCGCCGGGCAGGTCCGGGTTCTTCTCGGCGATGATGCCCTCCGTGAGGGCGATCGCCTGGTCGAGGACCTCCTCGAGGATGATGATCTCGCCCTTGCGCGTGGCCAGGGCCCGGCCGCGGAAGGACATGAGCCCGAAGGGCGCGTGCTCGCAGCGGCCGATCCAGTCGACGCCGGCCCGCCGCAGGGCGCCGAAGAGCTGCTCGAAGTGCAGGCTCTGCCGCTTGTCGGTGACGTAGACCATCTTGTCGAAGGCGTGTTGCCGGTGCCGGTAGAGGAGCGCCGCCAGGTCGCGGCTGTGGTAGGTGCTGGTGCCGTTGGAGGTGCGCAGCATGAGCGGCGCCGGCTGGTCCTCGAGGGGCACGATGAGGGCGCCCTCGCTCTCCGCCGCCAGCCCCCGCTCCTCGAAGAAGGCGATCACCTCGTCGAGCTGGCCGGCGTAGTGGCTCTCCCCCAGGCTCTCGTCGAAGCGCACGCCGAGGATGCCGTAGATGCGCTCCGCCTCCTTGCGGCCCTCCTCCGAGAACCAGCGCCAGAGCCGGGTCATCTCGTCGTCGCCGGCGGCCAGGGCCCGCAGGCAGTCCCGGGCCCGGTCGCGCAGCTCCGGGTGCTCCTCGGCCTCGCGGTTGAAGCGCACATAAAGGGCGACCAGCTCCCGGATCGGGTCGGCGCGGATGCGCTCGTCGTCGCCCCAGGCGGCGTACGCCGCCAGCAGCTGGCCGAAGTTGGCGCCGTAGTCGCCGAGGTGGTTGATGCCGACGCAGCGCCAGCCGAGGAACTCGTGGATGCGGTAGATGGCGTGGCCGATGGCGGTGGAGCGCAGGTGGGCGATGGAGAAGGGCCGCGCCAGGTTCGGCGACGAGAAGTCGATGGCCACGGTGCGGCCGGCGCCCTGGCGGCGGCTGCCGTACTCCCGGCCGCCGGCGGCGATCTCGTCGAGGGTGTGGCCGATGAAGGCGGGCCGGTGGAGGGTGAAGTTGACGTACGGGCCGGCGGCGGCGACGGCGGCGATGCGTCCCCCGGGGCCGGTCTCCGGCTCGATGCGGGCGGCGATCTCGGCGGCGATCTGGGCCGGGTTGCGGCGAAGCTCCTTGGCCAGGACGAAGCACGGGAGAGCGTAGTCGCCCATGCCTTCGTCCGGGGGTACGGCGAGCAGCCCGCGCACGGTGGACGGGTCCAGGCCTCCGGCGGCGGCCGTCCTGTCGACGATCTCCTCCAGGAAGGGGTTCACCCGGCTGCCCTCACGGCTCGATGGCCCGGCGCATGGCGTCCACCGGCGGCTGGACGCCGGTCCAGATCTGGAAGGACCGGGCGCCCTGGTGGACCAGCATCCCCAACCCGTCCAGGGCCCGCGCCCCGGCGGCCCGGGCCTGCTCCAGGAGGCGCGTGCGCAGCGGCTTGTAGACGATGTCGAGGACGACCATGCCGTCGTGGAGGACGCTCCCGTCGCCCAGGGGCGAGACCCCGGCCTCCGGCTCCATGCCGATGGAGGTGGCGTTGATCACCAGTCCCGCCTCGCGCACGGAGCCGGTCTCCGCCAGCGGCGCGACACGCACCCGGCGGCCATCGTCCATGGCCTCGGCCAGGCTCTCCGCCCGGGAGAGGGTGCGGTTCAGCAGGATCACCTCCTCCACCTCCCCGCGGCAGAGCAGGGCGTGGAGGACGGCCTTCGCCGCCCCCCCGGCGCCGAGAAGGGCGACCTTCGGCGGCAGCCGCTCCAGGCCGCCCTCGCCCAGACTGGCCAGCACCCCGTACGCGTCGGTGTTGTGACCCACCAGGCGGCCGTCCCGGTGGTCGATGGTGTTCACCGCGCCGATGGCCCGCGCCTCGGGGGCGACCTCGTCGAGGCCGGGGATGACCGCCTGCTTGTGGGGCACGGTGACGTTGAGGCCGCGGACCCCGAGGTGGCGCATGGCCGCGCCCACGTGGGCGGCGCCCTCCGGCGGCACCGGGAAGGCGACGTACACGTAGTCCAGGCCGGTGGCGGCCAGGGCCGCGTTGTGCATCGCCGGGGACGCCGAGTGCGCCACCGGATGGCCGATGACGCCGAGGACCCCGGTCCGTCCGGAGATCAACCGAGGAGATCCTCCAGGAACTGGTCGGCGATCTCGAGGGACTCGCTCCAGCTGGCCCCGTAGAGGACCTTGATCATCAGGACACCGCCGCCGAAGACCACGGCTCCGAGCACCAGCAACCGCAACATCGTTCTCATCACGCATTCTCCTTGGCCCTTGGGGCCTGCAACCCGTCGAGTAGATCGAAGAATCCCGGGAAGGAGGCGTCGACGCACTCGGCGTCGTCGATCTCCATCTCCCCGTGGGCGACGAGACCGGCCACGGCGAAGGCCTGCACCAGGCCGGCGTGGCCCCGGCCGTCGATGCGCTCCCCCTTGAGCGGCCGTCCGCCCTCGATGACCACACCCTCCGCATACTCGCCGACCTTGGCCTCGACCCGCCGCAGCTGGCCGACGAGGTGGTCGACGAAGTCGTACTCGCCCTGGCGCAGCGACCCGATGTCGCGGATGATGAACTCCCCCTCCGTCTGGGTCGCCAGCACCGCCAGCAGGGCCACGTGCTCCAGCAGCTCCCGGGCCCGGCGGTCGGCCACCCGGGTCGCCTTGAGCCGCCCGGAGCCCTTGATCAGCAGATCGACGCTGCCGTCGTCGGCCCCGGCGATCTCCAGCTCGCCGCCGATCTGGCGCACGAGGTCGACGAAGAGGCGGTTGCCGGGGCGCACCATCACGCGGCGCACGGCGACCTCGGCGCGGCGTACGGCCAGGGCCGCCACCACCACGGGCAGGGCCCCGGCCAAGTCCCCGGGGACGTCCACGTCCAGGGCCTTCGGCGCCGGGCCGGGAGTGAGTGTCAGGGTGCGCACCGGGGGATCGCCCTCGCGGCCGCTCTCCACCGGGACGCCGCGTTCCTTCCAGGGCGCCTCGGCGCGGTCGCGGCAGGACGACGGCTCGCGGACCACCGTCGGCGCCTGCGCGAAGAGGCCCGCCGTCAGCAGGCCCAGCTTCACCGATGCCGGCAGGTCCGCCTCTTCGTGGCTGGCGCCTCCGGCGCCGGAAGCCGCCTCCAGGCGGAAGACGCCCCCGGCCTCTGCCGTGCCCGTGGAGCCGGAAACCGCCAGCAGCCGCAGGAGCTGATCCGCCCGGTCCCGCGCCGGCGCCGGGACCCGCACCCGGCTGCCAAAGGCTTGGCGCGCCAGGATCGCCAGCGCCGGCAGCACCGCCTCCTCCGAGCCCTCCAGGTCGAGGACATCGTCCGCCGGCTCGAGCCCCGCCAGTCCGCGGCCGTCGACGCGGAAGCCGCCGTCCTCGCCCTCGACGCCGACGCCCAGCCGCCGCAGGACGTCCACCGTCCCCGCCGCCCCGGGGGGCACGCCGCCGATGCGGCTGGTTCCCTCGGAGACGGCCGCCATCCACAGGGCCTGGATCGCCCGGTCGCGCTCGCCGGGCACGCGGACCTCGCCCCTCAGGCGCGCCGCCCTGGAAACGGTGCGCACCATCAGGGGCGCCTCGCCCGGTAGCCCACGGCCTCGAGGGTCTCCACGGCGCGGTCGGCCACGTCATCGGCGTCGAACCCGAGTCTCAGGGTCCCTCCCTCCCCCTCGCGCACCTTCATCACCTCGATGTCGTTGATGTTCACCTCCTCCGCCGCCAGCACCGACGCGATCTCGGCGATCACCCCCGGACGGTCCTCGCAGACCACCAGCACCTCCGCCAGCCGGTGGATGAATCCCTTGGCGTCCCTCGGGATGCCGTCGCGGATCCGGTTGGCGTACTCGAAGTCGGCCTCCAGGGCGGCGGCGCCCACCTTGTCCCGCACCTCGGCCAGGCGCGCCTGGAAGCGGTCGACCATCTCGCGGATGCGGTCCGGGTTGGTGGCGCAGATGTCGTTCCAGACCGGCTCGAAGGGGCTGGAGGCGATCCGCGTCAGGTCGCGGAAGCCGCCGGCCGCCAGGGTCAGGAGCAGGCCCTGCCGCTCCTCGTCCAGGAGGCCCACCATCTCCACGAGGGAGGTGGCCAGCAGCTGCGGCAGGTGGCTGATGGCGGCCACCACCATGTCGTGGTCCTCGGCGGACAGCTCGAGGACGCGGGCCCCGAGGCCGCGGATCAGGTCGCGCAGGGCCTGGTGCAGCTCCCCGGGCACGGCAGCGTCGGGCACCAGGATGTAGATCGCGTTCTGAAACAGGAACGGATCGGCGGCCGTCACCCCCGACTTCTCGGAGCCGGCCATGGGGTGGCCGCCGAGGAACCAGGCGTCCGACCGGCCGCTGGCCGCCGCGGCGGCGGCGATGCGGCGCTTGGTGCTGCCCGCGTCGGTGACCAGCGCCCCTGCGGGCACCGCCGCCATCACCCGCGGCAGGAAGTCGATGATGTGGCGGATCGGCGAGCACAGGAAGACGAGGTCCGCCTCGGCCAGCCCCCGGTCGACGGCGTCGTAGTCCCAGCCCTCGTCCACGGCCCCGAGGGAGACGGCCTTCTCCACGGTCTGCGGCCGGCTGATGCCGACGATGGAGCCGGGGTACCCCGTGCGCCGCAGGGCCAGACCGATGGAGCCGCCGATGAGCCCGACGCCGACGATGCCGACCCGCCGGAAGCGCGAGGACCGGTTGGCGGTGCTCACCGCTCCTCGTCCCCCCCGCCTTCGAGGATTCGCGCCTCGGCCATGATGCGGGCGAAGACGTCGGCGATCGCCTCCTCGCTCAGGGGCCCCCGGTTGAGGGCCTGAAGCCGCTCGATGAGGGCCCGCTCCCGCGCCCGGTCGCGGATCTGGCGGCCGCTGGCGCGCTTCAACTCGCCGATCTCGATGGCGTAGCCGAGTCTCTCGTTGATCAGGCCGACGATCCTGTCGTCCACCTCGTCGATGCGGGCCCGCCAGTCATCGATGTCCTTGCCTTCGGGCATGGGTTCAGCGCAGTCCCATGGCGCGGAGCACGGACTCCATGGTGGCCTCGGCCACCGGCCGCGCCCGGTCCCGCCCCGCCTCGAGGATCCCGTCGACGATCGCCGGATCGGCGGTGATCTCGGCGTAGCGCCGCCGCACCGGCGCCAGGGCTTCCACCACGACTTCGGCCACCTCCTTCTTCAGATCGCCGTAGCCCTTGCCCTCGAAACGGGCCTCGATGGCGGCCTTGTCCTGCCCGGAGAGGGCGTGGTGGATGGTGAGCAGGTTGTGGACGCCGGGGCGCTCCTCGTCGAAGCGGATCTCCCGCAGCGAGTCGGTGACGGCGCGGCCGATCCTGCGGCGGATCAGGTCGGGCTCGTCGAGAAGGCCGATGGCGTGGTGCTGCCCCTCCACCGACTTGGACATCTTCTTCGTCGGGTCGTCGAGCCCCATGACCCGGGCCCCCACCTCGCGGATGACCGGCTCGGGCACGGTGAAGACCTCGCCGTAGAGGTTGTTGAAGCGGCCGGCGATGTCGCGGGCCAGCTCCACGTGCTGCTTCTGGTCCTCGCCCACGGGCACGACGGAGGTCTGGTAGAGGAGGATGTCGGCCGCCATCAGCACGGGATAGGTGAAGAGACCGGCGCCGACCCGCTCGCGGCGGCTGCCGGCCTTGTCCTTGAACTGGGTCATGCGCTCGAGCCAGCCCATGGGCGTGTTGCAGATCAGCAGCCAGGTCAGCTCGGTGTGCTCGGGCACGTGGGACTGGACGAAGAGGACGCTGCGCTCCGGGTCGATGCCGCAGGCCACCAGCACCGCCGCCAGCTCGCGCACGTTGTCGCGCAGCTCGGCCGGCTCGAAGGGCACGGTGATGGCGTGCTCGTCGACGACGCAGAAGAAGTTGTCGTAGCGCTCCTGGTCGGCCACCCAGTTGCGGATGGCGCCGATGTAGTTGCCCAAGTGGGTCTGGCCCGAGGGCTGGATGCCGGAGAACACGCGCGCCGCCACGTCAGCCCTCCTCGCCGCCGCCGAGCAGCTCGCGCACCGCGGCGCCCGGGTCTTCCGCCCGCATGAGGGACTCGCCCACGAGGACGGCGTCGACGCCGGCCTCGCCGAGCTGGCGCAGATGCTCGTGGTGCTCGATGCCGCTCTCGCTGACCAGGGTCACTGTTTCCGGCACGAGGGGCCGCAGCTCGAAGGTCGTGTCAAGGCTGGTCTCGAAGGTGCGCAGGTCGCGGTTGTTGATGCCCACGGGGGAGGCTTCGGCGGCCAGGGCGCGCTCCAGCTCCTCGCGGGTGTGGACCTCGGCGAGGACCGCCAGGCCCAGCTCCCGGCCCAGTCCCTGGAGGTCCTCCAGCTGGCCGCCGTCCATGATGGAGACGATGAGCAACACGGCGTCCGCGCCGATGACGCGGGCCTCGAAGAGCTGGTACGGGTCGATGGTGAAGTCCTTGCGCAACACCGGGATCCCGGCGGCCTGCCGCGCGGACTGGAGGTGGGCGTCGGAGCCCTGAAAATACGCCTCGTCGGTGAGCACCGAAAGCGCGCGGGCGCCGTTGCCGGCGTAGGCGCTGGCGATCGCCGCCGGGTCGAAGTCCTCGCGGATCACGCCCTTGGAGGGGGAAGCCTTCTTCACCTCGGCGATGAGGGAGACCCCCTCCGCGGCCAGCGCCCCGGCGAAGTCCGCCGGCTCCGGCGCGTCGAGGGCCCGGGCGCGGACCTCGGCCGCGGGCGCGTCGTGGACGCGCCGGGCCAGGAAGTCGCGCTTGCTGGCGACGATCTCTTCGAGGATGCCGGCCATGCCCGCCGCCTCAGGCGTTGCTCACCTCCACGAGCCGGTCCAGGGCCTGCCGGGCCCGGCCCGAGGCGATCGACTCGCGGGCGGCCTCGATGCCGCCGGCCAGGTCCGCGGCCACTCCGGCGGCGGCGAGGGCGGCGGCGGCGTTGAGGAGCACCACGTCCGCCCGGGGTCCGCTGCCGCCGTCGAGGACCTCCCGCAGGATGGCGGCGTTGGCGGCCGGGTCACCCCCCTCGAGGGCGGCGGCCTCGGCGCGGTCGATCCCGAAGTCGCCGGGCTCGATCTCGTAGGTGCGCACCTCGCCGTCGGCCAGCTCGCTCACCCGCGACGGCCCGGTGAGGGTGATCTCGTCGAGACCGTCGAGACCGTGGACGACAAAGGCCCGCTCCGAGCCCAGGGCCCCGAGGACGCGGGCCTGCAGCTCGGTCAGCTCCGGCGCGAAGACGCCCATGAGATGGCGCGTCGCCCCGGCGGGATTGGTCAGCGGCCCGAGGATGTTGAAGACGGTGCGCGTGCCCAGCTCCCGGCGGGGGCCGATGGCGTGCTTCATGGCGCCGTGCAGGGCCTGGGCGAAGAGGAAGCCGATGCCGGCCTCGTCGAGGCAGGTCCCCACGCGGGCCGGGTCGGCCTCGATGTTGACGCCCAGCTCGGCGAGGACGTCGGCGGAGCCGCACCGGCTCGAGATGGCGCGGTTCCCGTGCTTGGCCACCGTGCACCCGGCGCCGGCGGCGACGAAGGCGGCGGTGGTGGAGATGTTGAAGGTGCCCGAGGCGTCGCCGCCGGTGCCGCAGGTGTCGAGCAGGGGCGGCCGGCCGCCGGAGATGCGCGTCGCCTTGGCCCGCATGACCTCGGTGAAGCCGGCCACCTCGTCCTCCGTCTCGCCCTTGCAGCGCAAGGCCACGAGGAAGCCGCCGATCTGGGCGTCCGTCGCCTCGCCGCTCATGATCTGGTCCATCACGGCGGTGGCCGTCTCCCGGTCGAGGTCGCGGCCGGCGATGAGTTGCTGAATCGCGTCCTGGATCATGGTTGGTCTCCTCCTTCGGAAAGCAAGATCCCGGGTTCAATCCCGCGCAAGGAAGTTGCCCAGCAGGCGCTGGCCCTCGGCGGTGAGGATCGACTCCGGGTGGAACTGAACGCCCTCCACGTCCAGCTCGCGGTGGCGCAGCCCCATCACGATCCCGTCCTCGGTCTCGGCGACGACCTCCAGACAGTCGGGCAGCGACTCGCGCTCGACGATGAGCGAGTGGTAGCGGGTGGCCACGAAGGGGTTGGGCAGGCCGGCGTAGATCCCCCGGCCGTGATGGTGGATCTCCGATGTCTTGCCGTGCATGACGTACGGAGCGCGGGTGACGACGCCGCCGAAGGCCTGGCCGATCGACTGGTGCCCGAGGCAGACCCCCAGGATGGGGACCTCACCCGCGAAGCGGTTCACCACCTCGATGGAGATGCCCGCCACGTCGGGCGTGCACGGCCCCGGCGAGATGACGATGCGCTCCGGCGCCAGGCCGGCGATCTCGTCGGTGGTGACGCGGTCGTTGCGGTACACGGACAGCTCGGCGCCGAGCTCGCCCAGGTACTGCACGAGGTTGTACGTGAAGGAATCGTAGTTGTCGATCACCAGGATCATGAGCCGTCCTCCGCGAGCAGGACGGGGGCCGCCGCCGGCGGCGGCGCGACGCCGCCGCCGTGCGCCATCTCCACGGCCCGCAGCAGGGCCTTGGCCTTGTTCACCGTCTCCTCGAACTCCGCCTCGGGGACCGAGTCGGCGACGATGCCGGCCCCGGCCTGCACGTAGGCGGTGCCTTCCTTGACCACCATGGTGCGGATGGCGATGCAGGTGTCGAGGTTGCCGGAGAAGTCGAGGTAGCCGATGGCGCCGCCGTAGATCCCGCGCCGCGTCGGCTCGAGCTCGTCGATGATCTCCATGGCCCGCACCTTCGGCGCGCCGGAGAGGGTGCCCGCCGGGTAGCAGGCGAAGAGGGCCTCCAGGGCGTCCATCTCCGGCCGCAGGCGGCCGCGCACGTTGGAGACGATGTGCATCACGTGGGAGTAGCGCTCCACCTCCATCATCTCCGTGACCCGCACCGAGTCGTACGCCGAGACCCGCCCCACGTCGTTGCGCCCCAGGTCGACGAGCATGACATGCTCGGCGCAGTCCTTGGCGTCGGCCAGCAGCTCGTCGGCCAGGCGCGCGTCCTCCTCCTCGGTGTGGCCGCGGCCGCGGGTGCCGGCGAGGGGCCGCACTTCGAGGGTGCCGTCCTGCACCCGCACCAGGATCTCCGGCGAGGCGCCCAGGACCTGCAGGTCCTGCAGGGTCATGTGGAACATGTACGGCGACGGGTTCACGGTGCGCAGGATCCGGTAGACGTCGAAGGGATCCCCCGTCAGGTCGAGCTCGAAGCGCTGGGCGAAGACCACCTGGAAGACCTCTCCCGCGCGGATGTACTCCAGGCAGCGCTCCACCGCCTCGGTGAACTGGGGCCGCGTCATGTTGGAGCGCACCTCTCCCGGCTCTCCGATCCCCTGCAGGGCCCGGTGCGGCACCGGCCGCGCCAGGATCTCCTCGACCTCGGCGATGCGCCGGCCGGCCTCCTCGTACGCCTCTTCCGCTGTGGTCCCGCCGCCGGCGCGGCCGTTGGTGATGATCATCATCGTGTGGCGCAGGTTGTCGAAGGCGACCACCGTCTCGTAGAGGGCGAAGACCATGTCTTCGAGGCCGAGGTCGTCCTCCCCCGTGTCGGGGATCTCCTCCACCAGGCGGACGCCGTCGTAGGCCAGGTAGCCCACGGCGCCGCCGGTGAACGGCGGCAGCCCCGGCAGGGAGGCGCCCCGGCGCGACTCCATGATCTGGCGCAGGGCGTCGCGCGGATCGGCCTCGAAGTCGCGCGTGCTGCCCGTCTCGCGGTCCTCGATCGACACGTGGTGGCCGCGCGACCGGAACAGCAGACTCGGACGGATCCCGAGAAAGGAGTAGCGCCCGGCTCGCTCTCCGCCCTCGACGCTCTCGAAGAGAAAGGTGAAGTCGCTCTCCTCGCGCAGTTTCAGGTAGGCCGACACGGGCGTCTCGGTGTCGGCGAGGATCTCGCGGTACACGGGCACCGTGAAGCCCTCGGCGGCCAGTTCCGCGAAACGCTCCAGCGTGGGCCCGAGGCCCGCGGCTGTGGCTGTGGCTGTGATGTCATTCATCTCGACTGCTCCGCTCGTTGCGGACGCGAGTCACCGGCAGCGACACGGCGAGGACCGTTGGGCACGGAAAAGGCCGCGAGCGCTGTCGATGCGCCCGCGGCCTGTGTGGTTTCCGTCTGCCGGTACCCGCCTTACGGGTGGACGCACCTCTGTCCCATCTCGTAGGACCAGAAGCGCCACCACCATCGGCGCGGGTTGTCGGTGCGATTGTCGGTCATTTGTGAGTGCCCGTTGAAATCGAGTCTCCGATAGTAACGACCGGGTCCGCCGGTGTCAACCGGTCCCTATCTTGAAGGAGCCGCACCACGGACCTGAAGAAAGGGGGAGCCATGACCCGGATTTCCGCAAGTGTACCCGCCGAACTCCTCGAAGCGGTGGACAGGGCCGCCGGCGAGCTCGGACGCAGCCGCGCCGACATCGTCCGGCAGGCGCTGGAACGCTATCTGGAGGACTTCGCCGATCTCGCTTTTGCCGGGGAGAGGCTCCGCGATCCGGCCGATCCGGTCCTGGAGTGGGAACGGGTTCGGCAAGGACTGATCGGTCGTTGACAGGGTTGTCCTCTTCGACTGATCTTGCCACGAGGATGCCCGTGGCCCACTGGCGGGTTTTCTGGCGATCCGGTCACCCGCACTCCAGGATTGGGTGGCGGTCGAGCCCCCGGACAGTTTGATGATACCGCCCGAAGAACCACCCCCACCTCCCAAGGCCCCTTGGCTGTACTCGCGCCAACGCAGCCTTCTGGCTCTGCTGTCTGCTCTTGGCGGCAACGTGGGTAATCTGGACTTCCAGAAACTGCTGTTCCTTTTCTGCAAGCAGCTGTTCACGGACAGCGCCCACTACCACCGTGCCCCTTACGAATTCGTGCCATACCGATACGGCGCCTTCTCCTTCACCTGCTATGCCGATCGCCGCCGTCTGATCGAGCAGGGCCTCCTTGCCGACGACAACCAAAGTTGGGTGCTTACCGACCAGGGCCGGAGTGTCGCGGGGCCATTGCCGGACCGCAGGACGCGTGAATTCGCGCATCGGCACCGAGGACTCAGAGGCAGCGCCCTCATCGCCGAGACCTACCGCCAGTACCCCTACTATGCAGTGCGGAGCGACCTTGCCAAAGATGTGCTCGACAAGGACAACGCGGCATACGTCCGGGTCTTGAAGGCCGCCCCTGCCACACGGTCATCGCGGCTGTTCACAATCGGCTACCAAGGGCGAACCCTTGAGTGCTATCTGAATGTGCTGATTCAAGAGGCCGTGACCATACTGTGCGATGTCCGAAAGAACGCCATCAGCCGCAAGTACGGTTTTTCCAAGAGGACCCTTGCCAGAGCATGCGAGGGCGTCGGGATTCGCTATGAGCATCTTCCCGAGCTTGGGATCGAATCACAACAGCGCAAGGGTCTCAAGACGGCCTCGGACTTCGAGGCTCTCTTCAGCGCTTACGAGCGGTCCATCCTGCCGAACCGGGAGGCCGCTCTTGATACGATCCGCGCCTGGCTGCGATCGGGAGATTCCGTTGCCCTGACCTGCTTCGAGCGTGATGCCGGACAGTGTCATCGGCATTGTGTAGCGGGTGCCCTTGCGCAGGTGTCCGGAACCAAGCCCGATGATCAGGGATATGTCGCACGGCATCTATGACAGGCACGGAGAAGCACCGCATCCTCGTCACAGTCAAGACCTACCCGACCCTGTCCAGGAAGTACGGCGAAACGGTCTGCACGGCAGGTGTGAGAGCGGACGGGACATGGGTGCGGATCTACCCCGTGCCATTCCGCCGGCTGGATGAGGCGGAGCAATACCGCAAGTTCGACTGGATTGAATGCCGGCTGAAGCGAAGAGCCAGTGACCCGCGGCCTGAGTCCTTCAGCTTGGTTGATTTCAGCGAGCTCACTCGCGTCGGACACATCGGCACTTCCGATAAGTGGAGTGAACGGCGACGCATACTGCTCAAGACCGCGAGAGTCTACGACACGCTCTCAGAGCTCATTGCCGCAGCCAAGGAAAATGTGGCTTCCCTTGCTGTATTCAAACCCACGAGGGTTACTGATTTCATCTGGGAAGACGACGATCGGGACTGGTCGCAGGACCGTCTTGACCAGATGCGGGCCAGGCATAGCCAGCTCGGCCTCTTTGAGGACGATCCTTGGCGACAGACTTTCCGGCTCATCAAGAAGCTCCCCTATGCCTTCTCCTATCGATTCAAGGATGCAACCGGACGATCCAGCGAACTCCAGGTGCTGGACTGGGAGGTTGGCGCCCTCTACTGGAACTGCTTGAAGTCGACGAACGGTGACGAGAGCGAAGCCCTTGCCAAGGTACGGGGCAAGTACTACCAGGAGTTCCTCAGGACCGATCTACACTTCTTCCTTGGCACAACCCAGCAGTTTCACCAAGTCGGGCCGAATCCGTGGGTCGTTGTCGGTGTGTTCCCGATCCCCCACGATCCTCAGCAGCGGCTCTTTGACTAGCCGTTCCGCTCCGGGACTCCCGGCTAGTGCTCCGTTAAGGATTCAGACTTGTACTTTTCCGTAAGTCGTTGTATCATAGGGACCTATGGCCATTTTGCCTGGGAGGGTCCGCCATGTGTCTCCATGCTCGAGCCCCGAACGCCGCGGAATCCAAGGAACTGAGCCGGTGGCTGAAGCGGCCTCGCAATGCGGTGCAGATGCGGCGAGGACAGTTGATCTCCCTCAGCGCTCAGGGGATGCGCGTGCAGGAGCTGTCGACGACGCTGCACCTGCACGAGGAGTACGTGCGCCAACTGCTGCGCCAATACAACGAGGAAGGGTTGGCGTCGCTTCGCACGCGAGCCCATCCGGGGCGCCCCCCGGCGTTGACCCCGGAAGACGAGTCCGTGGTGGTGGAGATCGCCACCATGCCCCCTCGGGCCTTCGGCCAACCCTTCAACCAGTGGTCGCTGCGCAAGCTGACGGACCATCTGGTGGGGCGGCAGATGATCCCCAAGGTCTCGCACGTGACCATCGCCAAGGTCCTGGACCGGCATAAGGTCACCTACCAGCGGACTCGTACCTGGAAGGAGTCGAAGGATCCGGACTTCGCCGCTAAAAAAAACGAATCGACCGACTCTACCGGCGGGCGCCGAAGGACTCGGTCGTAGTCTGCTTCGACGAGATGGGGCCGGTGCAGATCAAGCCCCATGCCGGCTCCTCGTGGGCGCCGCAGAAGCGCCCGGTGCGCCATCGGGCCACCTACCATCGGCACGCCGGGGTCAGCTACTTCTTCGGCGCCTACAACGTCCACGAGGACGAGTTGTGGATGCATCACAAGCGCAAGAAGCACGCCTCGGAGGTGCTCACCTTCCTCAAGGCTATCCGGCGCCGTTACGCCAAGGCCCGACGGATCTACCTCGTCCTCGACAATCTGTCGACGCACACGACCGAACCGATCCGGCAGTGGTGTCAGCGCCATCAGGTCGACCTCGTCTTCACCGCCACCAACGCCTCCTGGATGAATCGGCTCGAATGCCATCTGACGGCCGCCCACTACTTCGTCATCAAGAACAGCGACCCGGAGGACCATCGGGACGTGGGCCAACGCATGCAGGAGTACCTCGCCTGGCGATGTCGGAACAAGGCGGATGCGGAGCTGGTGAAGGTCCAAAACTCAATGCCCACTCTTTAACAGAGCACTAGGGAAGCCCCCCGAGCAGCCCCGTTCAGCCAACCATCTCCTCCACCGCGGCCGCCAGCCGGTCCACGTCGGCCTCGTCGTTGTAGATGTGGGTGGAGACCCGGAGCGCGTTGTAGCTCTCGCCCTCCACGCCCTCGTCGGGGACGAAGGCGTAGGTCCCCTGGGCGACCTTGACGGCCATGTCGTGCTCCTCCAGGAGCCGGCGCGCCAACAGACCCGCGCTCAGGCCGTCCACCGAGAAAGTGAGGATTCCCCCGCAGAGTTCCGGCTGCGCCGGAGTGAGGATCCTCACCCTCGGGATCCGCTCCAGATGTCCTCGCAGGCGGGCGCTCAGCTCGCGGCAGCGGGCCTCGACGCGGTCCCGCCCAAGGAGGTTGTGGAACTCCATGGCCACGCCGTGGCCGAGGATGCCGGCCACGTCGCGGGTGCCGGAAGAGGCGGAGTAGCCGCCGTATCCGGAATACAGAAAGACGGGTTGCACCCGGTCCTGCACCTCCCGGCGGATGTAGAGCAGGCCGCTGCCCTTCGGGGCCAGCATCCACTTGTGGCTGCTGGAGGCGAAGGTGTCGACTCCGAGGGCTTTGACGTCCACGTCGAGCATCCCCGGGGACTGGGCGCCGTCGCAGACGAGCAGGACGCCCCGGGGGCGCGTGATCCGGGCCACGTCGGCCAGCGGATAGCGCAGGCCCGTGATCGTGTCGACGTCCATGAGGCTGCACACCCGCGTGCGGGGGGTCAGATGCCGCTCCAGGAGATCGAGGAACTCGTCCTTGTCCCTCAGTGGAGTCGGCATCTTCAGGTATTTCACGACGATGCCGCGGTGCTTCCTGACATGCTGCCAGCAGACCATGCCGCCGCCGTGCTCGTGGTTGGTGGTGAGCACCTCGTCGCCCGGCTCCCAGTCGATGCCGGTGGCGACGCCGTTCATGCCTTCGGTGGTGTTGCGCGTGAGGGCGGTCTCCGACAGGTCCGCCCCGAGGAACTCGGCGGCCAGACGGCGGACATCCTCCATCCCGCTCCCCAGGCCGCCGAAGGTATTCCGCACCGGATCGCCTTCGAGCTCGTGACTGTACCGGGCCACGGCCTCGGTGACGGCCTTCGGCGCGGCGCCGCAGCTCCCGGTGTTGAAGTGCGCGAAGCCCGGCTTCAACTGGAACTCCTGCCGCAGGCGGCTCCACCGGGAGGCCCCCTCCCCCGCGGCGGCCAGGTCCTTCTCCAGTTCCTCCAGCGCGTGGGCGGTGCCTGACAGCCGGGACCAGGGCAGGGTGGCCGCGGCCAGGGTCTTGACGAACCCGCGTCGCTCCATGGCGGACTCCTCAGGTTGGATCGTTCGCTGCAGACGGCCGAGAGGCCGCCGCCAGTCCGCTTACAGGGTGACGACCTCGGCGTCGATGAGCCGGCTGCCCTCGTCGGTGGTCACGCAGTAGCTGAACCCGCCGGAGGTCCCGGCCGCGCCGCTGCGGCCTTGCTTGTCGAGAGCGATGAAGAAGCAGGAGAGCTGCTCCGCCGGGCGCGGGTCCCGGCGCAGGATGTGGCGCACCGTCTCGACGCAGGCCGACTGCGGACCGGCGCCGCGCGCCATGAGGTCGACGACTCGGTACGAGCCGCAGTAGCGCATGATGTTCTCGCCGAGGCCGGTGGCCCCGGCGGCGCCCACCTCGCCGTCCACGTAGAGACCGCCGCCGACGATGGGCGAGTCGCCCACCCGGCCCGGCAGCTTGTATCCCCAGCCGCTGGTCGAGCAGCCGCCGGCCAGGCGGCCGTCGCCGCACCGGCCGAGGAGGGCGAAGGTGTCGTGGCTCTCCGGGATCGGCGGCGGCCCCTGCTGCTCCCGGCGCCAGGCCTCCCAGCGCTGGCGTCGGTCCTCGGTCAGCAGCTCCGCGGACTCGAACCCCTGGGCGAGGGCGAAGCTCCGGGCGCCTTGGCCGGCGAGCATCACGTGGGGGGTGACCTCCATCACCCGGCGGGCCACCGAGATGGGGTGCTCGATCCCCTCGAGGGCGGCGACGCTGCCGGCCCGCTGTCCCTCGCCGTCCATGAAGCTGGCGTCGAGCTGCACGACCCCGTCGGCGTTCGGTGTGCCTCCGAGACCGACGGAGTGTTCCTCCGGGTCCGCCTCCACGAGGCGGATGCCCTGCTCCACCGCGTCCAGCAGGCCGCCCGTGTCCAGCGTCCTGACGGCGGTCTCGTTGGCCGCCCGGCCGAAGGCCCAGGTGGAGACGAATACGGGGCCCCTCCGGGGGGAGGAGGCCGGACCGCCGCGACGGGACGCCATGTTGCGCGCCCCCTGCCCTCACCCCTCCAGGATCTCCCGCACCCGGCGGGCGATCTCGGCCTCGTCGCCGTCCTGCACCGTGTACATGGAGAACCCCACCGAGGCGCCCTCGCCGTGGGCCCAGATCGAGGGGTTGCCCTGCTCCAGGAGATCGGCCAGGCCGGCGCCGTCGACCGGGGCTTCCGCGCCCAGGGTCAGACCCAGGCTGGTGACGCTGTCGCCGGCGGCCGGCGCCAGGCTCACGCCCGGCAGGCCGGCGAGCCGGTCGCGCAGGGCCCGCCCGCGGCGGCTGGCCGCCTCGTCCCGCGCCGTCTGGGTCTCCTCGCGCAGCCACTCCCTCAGGGCGGTGACCACACCGACCACCTCCTGGCGGTCGATCTTCAGGGGGCGGCCGTACCCGGAGAAGCCGCGGCGCTCGAAGGCGGCGAAGGCGTGGGCCCGGGCCGCCTCCACGAGGTCCCGGCGGCCGCACAGGAGCCCCGAGGAGTTGGGCGCGCCGAAGTACTTGGCGCCGAAGCCGACGAGGTCGGCGCCGCAGGTGGCGAAGTGGCGGAACACGTCGAGGGGCTGCACGCGCCAGGCGGCGTCGCCGATCACCGGCACACCGGCGTTGCCGGCGATCTCCAGGACCTCCTCCAGGGACAGGAATCCCTCGGGCTCGGCGACGCAGGGGTAGAGCACGGCCGCGGTGCCGCTGCCCAGGGAAGCGGCGAAGTCGTCGCGGGTGCACGACTCGGCGGTGCCGGACTCGACGAGGCGCGCGCCGGTCATGCGCACGACGCGGTCGTACTTGTAGCGCTGCGGCGCCTGGATGACGACCTCGCCCTTCAGGCCCGAGGTGTCGGGGAGGCGCTCCATGAGCTCCGGCTCGTCGCCGGTGATGCAGGCCGCCGTGCCGAGGACCAGGGCGGCGGCGCAGCCGGGGGTCACCAGGGCCGCCTCGCAGCCGAGGAGGCCGGAGACGACGCCGCCGCTGCCGGCCAGGAGCTGGTCCATGTCGACATAGTAGCGGCTCGACAGCTCCATGGCGGCGGCCACCGTCGGCGAGGGCGCCGAGCCCCCGAGCATGGTGAGGTTGCCCTTGGCGTTGATCACGGGTACGGCGCCCAGGTCGGCGTACAGCTCTCGGGACTGCGTCGGGTCCACGGGTCTCTCCTTCAGGGGTGCGGCCGGGGCGGGCCCAGCTCGTCGAGAACGGGTTCCGGCGGCATCAGCAGGGGCCGGCCGTTGTGGTCCAGCCTCAGACGCAGCCAGTCGATCCAGAAAGGGGCCTCGGAAGAGCCCCGGGCGCCCCGCATCAGGTCCGTGAGGACCGGCAGGGAAAACGGACCCGCCGGCGGCCGCTCCACCACGCGCAACCGCCCCGCGTCGAGGCCGGCCCGCTCGCCGGCGGCGGCCAGGGCCGTCTCCAGGCCGCCCAGGGTGTCCACCAGGCCGGCCTGCAGGGCGCCGGGTCCGGACCACACGCGACCGCGGGCGACGGCTTCGATCTCTTCCGGCGTGCGGCCGCGGGCCTCGGCGACGCGGTCGACGAAGCCGTCGTAGAGCGTCTCCAGGGCGGTCCCGAAGAGAGCCGCCTCCTCCTCGTCGAAGGGGCGGTCGGGCAGGGTCCCGCCGAGCAGGGGCAGGGGCATCCCCAGGCCGAGGTCGGCGTGCTCGCCGGCCTGCACGTAGTCGATGGTCAGCCCCAGCCGCTCGCGGAAGCCCTGGTTGTAGAGCCAGCTCGCCCAGACGCCGATGTTGCCGGTGACCGTCTCCGGAGTGGCGGTGATGGCGTCGGCCTCCATCGACACCCAGTAGCCGCCGGAGGTCGCCCAGCGCCCCTGGGAGACGACGAGGGGCTTCTCGGCGCGGACCTGGCGGATCGCCTCGGCCACCAGGTCCGAGGCCAGCGGGTCCCCCCCCGGGGAGTCGATGCGCAGGACCACGGCGCCGATCCGCCCCTGGCCGGCCAGGTCGCGCAGCTCCCGGGAGAGCCGGCGGGCGCGGATCCCGGTGTCCATGGCGCAGACGCCGAGGGCGTACACGAGGGCCACCGTGGGCGGCGCCCCCCACGCCTCGTCCACCGGCGGCGGCGGCAGCTCGTCCAGGGACGGGCCCTCCTCGGCGTCCCAGCGTCCCACCGAGTCCACGAGCCCGCGGGCCAGGGCCGCCCCGGGCGTGAGCAGGGCGACCTCGTCCAACAGTTCGTCGAAGGCCTCCGGCGTCAGGCCGCGGGCCTCGCTGATGTCGGCCCGGGCGCGCTCGTAGGCGCCGTCCACGAGGGCCTGCATCTGCTCGCGCTCCGGCTCGGACATGTCGGTGCGGGTGAAGAGCTCGGGGCCGGTCTTGTACTCGTGATAGTGCCAGGTCTGGCTGCCGATGCCGAGCTTGTCGAGGGCGCCGCGCAGGTAGAGCCGGCCGGCGGCGAACCCCTGCAAGGCGATCCCCCCCAGCGGGTCGAGGACGACGCGGTCCGCCGCCGAGGCGAGGTGATAGCCGCGCAGGTCGGCGCGGTCCACGTGCGCGACGACGCGCTTGCCCGCCTGGCGGATGCGCTGCAGGCGCCGGCGCAGCTCCCAGGACATGGCCGGGTCCAGCCGCACCTCCGAGAGATTGACGGCGACGCCGGCCAGGGCGGGATCGCGCTCCACCCGGCGCAGGGCGAGGAGCAGGTCGAGGTGGGAGCGGCCGTCGTCGAAGAGGGGGGCGACGCGGTGCTTCACCGGGCCGCGCAGGTCGAGGCGGGCCATGCGCGGCCGGCGCCGGTGCAGGGGCGCGAGCACGGTCCCGCGGTTGGGCCCGAGGCGAACCAGGAAGAGGTTGCGCGAGCGTTCCCCGTCGCGCCGGGACCGCGTCCACAGCCCCAGTCCGCCCAGCTCGAGGCGCAGGCCGGCGGTGACCGCCCCGTCCTCGTGGTACCGCGCCGACAGGTGCATCCCCTCCCACAGGCGCACCTGGCCCCCGGCGTTCCAGCTCTCTTCCCCGGCGTCGGCGCGGACGGCCTCGCCGTACACGGTCAGCCGCCGTGAGCCCAGGGGGCGCAGGCCCACGTGGCCGGCCCACTCGCCGGCGTCTCCGTCGACGGTGGCCGTCCACGTGGCGCCCAGGGAAAGCGCGGTTGACGGCTGCCACACGGCGCCGGCGACCCACACGGGCCGGCGGCCGTCCTCGCTCGACCAGCCCCAGGCGAGGCCGGCCGAGGCGCCGCGGTCGCCGGCGCCGAAGCCGAGCCGGTAGTCCCGGTGTTCCTCGCCGCCCTCGGTGCGGCGCAGGAACCCGAAACCGAGATGAGGGAGGGCGGTGAACATCCCCCACTCGGCGGCGCCGTCCCCGCCGTCGCCGGAGGACCAGGCCGCGGCCGACTCCGCCGCTTCGAGGCGGGCGAGGACGGCGGGATTCAGGTAGCCCAGCATCCCCGCCGGCGCCACGCCCGGCGGCGCCGGGGCCAGCTCGCTGCGCGCGGCGTAGGGGGTGAGCTGGCCGGCGGCGGGGGCTGCGGCGAGCAGTAGCAGCAGGGACCAGGCCAGGCGGGTCGGGCGCCTCACGCAGACTCCTGGAACTGGCTCAGGTCGCCCGATCCCCGGCGCAGGACCACGGCCTCGTCGCCGACGAGGGAGACGACGCTGGAGGGCAGCACCGGCAGCTGGCCGCACTCGAGGATCAGGTCCACGTCGTGGCCCAGCTCCTCCTCCAGCTGCAGGGGATCGGTGATCGCCTCCTGCTCGGAGCGGTTGGCGCTGGTGCTCAGGATCGGCTGCCCCAGTTCCTTCACCAGGGCGGCCGTCACCGGGTGGTCGGGGATGCGGATGCCCACCGTCTTCTGGCGGCTGCGCAGCAGGCGGGGGGTCTCCTTGGTGGCCGGCAGCACGAAGGTGTAGGGCCCGGGCAGCAGTCGCCGCAGGGTCCGGTAGGCGTAGTTGGAGACGCGCGCGTAGCGGGCGATGTCGTTGAGATCGGCGCAGACGAAGGACATCGGCTTGCGGGCGTCGCGGCCCTTGATGCGCCGGATGCGCTCCATGGCGCTCTTGTGGGTGATGTCGCAGCCGAGGCCGTAGATCGTGTCGGTGGGGTAGATGATGACGCCGCCGCCGCTCAGGACTTCCACGGCGCGGCGCAGGTGCCGGCCCTTGAGGTGCTCGGGATCGATGGACAGCACGTCGGCCACGGTCAGACTCCCCGGTTGGGCCCGGCGGGGAATGAGGACGCCGGGCGGGACCGGATGAATATAGCGGGTCCTCCGAGAGCGGGTCCTGCCCACAGGCCTGGGCGCGTCCGCTCAGAACGGGCAAAGGCCCCCCGGCGCGGTGCCGGAGGGCCTTGGGGGGAGGAGGCCTACTTCAGCAGCGTCGTCCTGCGGCTGAGGATGCCGCCGGGGCTGACCAGGCGGTAGTGGTAGAGGCCGCTGGCCAGGTCGCCGCCGTCGAGCTGCACCGAGTAGCGGCCGGCCTCGCGGAAGCCCTGCACCAGGGTGGCCAACCTCTGGCCGGCGCTGTTGTAGAGGGTCAGGGTCACCTCGCCGCCCACGGGCAGCGAGTAGCGGATCGTCGTTCCCGGGTTGAAGGGGTTGGGGCTGTTGTCGAGCTGGTAGGCCGCGGGCACCGAGGAGGAGAGGCTGCTCTCCTCGAACAGGATGCTGGTGTCTGGGCCGGTGAAGTCGCCTTGCACCACGATCCCGAGCTGGCTGATGAAGGTCCAGTCCGCGATCCACAACTCCGAATCCCTCGGGGAGAAGGCCCCCAGGTAGTTGGTGGACGTGTAGAAGCCGCCGGACGGCGGGGCCAGGGCGCCCGAGGTCGCGGGGCTTCCGGAGACGGGGCGCGGGTCGAGGCCGCCGTCGGTGGTGCGGCTGATGCCGCGCAGCTGCGGGGCCTCGATGCGGTTGCCGCCGTCCTGCAGGGCCGTCTGCACGAAGCCGTCGTCCTTCGGGTCGCCGCAGCCGTCGCCGGAGCAGTCGGCGACGCCGGCCAGATCGTCGCCGGCGCCGAAGCCCCACCAGATGTTGTTCCGCAGCTTGAGGGTGCCCTCCTCCAGCCGGTTGCGGCTGTCCTCGCCGTCGGGCAGGTCCTCCACGTCGACGCCGGCGCCGACGAAGTCGGTGAAGATGCTGTTGTAGTAGCTGCCGCCCCAGTTGTCGCGCAGCTTCAGGGCCTCGGGGTTGTCGGGGTTGGAGGCGCCCACGCCGGAGCCGATGAAGGTGGCGTTCCAGATCTGCGGGGTGGCGTAGGGCTGGCCGTCCTCGGGATCGGTGCCGCCGTCGTGCTCCCCGGCCCGGTCGCCGATCTCCTCGGCCTGCACGGCGAACCAGAACTGGTTGTCGCCGCGCCAGCCTTCATCGATGTCGAAGGAGTCGTCGCCGTTGAAGGCGCTCACCAGGTAGCGGCTGTCGACGGTCCCGCCGAACCACTCGAAGCCGTCGTCCTGGTTGTTGTAGACCTCCACGTACTCGACGACGGTGCCGCTGCCGACGGCGCCCATGGTCAGGCCGTTGATCTCGTTGCCGGCGCCGATGTCGGTGCCGCCGTAGCGGATCGAGACGTAGCGGAAGACGCCGGAGTCGTCGCTGTCGTCGGAGCCGCCGTAGGCGCCGCGCGGCTCCGTGGTGGGTATGCCCTCGATGGCGCCGACGCCGGTGGAGGTGTTGATCACCGCCTTGCCGAGGAGGATGACGCCGCCCCACAGGCCGCGGGTGTCGAGGGGCAGGTCGAAGGGATCGGAGACATCGTCGGCCTCGGCGGTGAAGACGATGGGGTTCTCGCGGGTTCCCTCGGCGAAGATCCTGCCGCCCTGGGCCACGATCAGGGCGCTGGCGTTCTCGCCCTGGCCCGGCTTGCCGCGGACGACGGTGCCGGGCTCGATGGTCAGCGACGCGCCGTCCTCGACGAAGACGAAGCCGTTGAGCACGTAGGTGTTGTCCGGCGTCCACACGGCGTCCTGGCCGATCGCCTCGGTCACCTGCACGACGGTCTGGGCCGCCGCCGGGACGGCGAAGGCCGTCCACACGATCCCGGCCAGCACCGCCGGCCTCGGGATCCTGGTTCCTCTGCGTCTCATCTTTCCTCCTCGTTGCGCTGGAATGGGCGGAATTGCCGAACGCCGGAAAAGGTGGGGGACGCCGTTGGCGGACCGGTGGCGATTCGGTGAACCCCGCGTCACGAAGCAGAGGATTCGATGTAACAGGAAGGGACCGCCCGCGGCTGGCGGACGGTCCCCGAAGTCGGTGCGGCGTCGGCGAGGTCAGTCGCCGAGCTTGTACGACACGCTGACCGAGAAGGAGCGGCCCTTGCGGTACTTGTGGGCGATGTACTGCCGTCCCTTGAAGGGATAGGCGAAGTGGTGATCCGAGTCGAGCAGGTTCCTGGCCGCCAGCTTCACGGTGTACAACCCGTTGATGCGCTTCGACAGGGTGAAGTCCAGGCTGGACCGGGGCTCCTCGAAGACGTTGGGCGTGCCTCCGAGGCTGACCTCCGAGAGACGCCGCCCGAAGATGTTGTAGTACAGGCCCGCCGCCGTGCCGGTCTCGAGATTGTCGTAGATGACGTCGAGGTTGACCACGAAGGGCGACTGGCCCTGGAGGGAGCGGCTGGTCTCCGCATCGGGGTCGAAGCCCCGGATGATGGCGATCTCGCTCTCGGGGATGTCGACCTTCGAATGGATCAGGGACAGGTTGCCGCCGGCGAAGAAGTCGCCCCACCTCTCCCCCAGAAGACCCAGGTTCTCGCGCGCCTCGAACTCGACGCCGGCCACGGCGGCCTCGTCCACGTTCTGGTACTGGATCTCGCCGTTGGTGGTCAGGATGGCCCGCTCGATGGGGTTCCGGAAGAGCTTGTAGAAGCCGCTGAGGGCGTAGATCTCGCCGGGGTTGGGGAACCACTCCCAGCGCAGGTCGAAGTTGTCGATGAGGGTGCGCTTCAGCTCGTCGTTGCCGGTGAGGATGAAGTCCCCCACGAAGGCGAAGGAGGAGAACGGCGCCAGCTCGCGGAAGGTCGGCCGCGCCAGGGTGCGGCCGTAGGCGAGGCGCACATTCGCCTCGCCCACCTGGTAGACCAGATTGACCGAGGGCAGCAGGTCGTTGGTCTCCAGCTCGCCGGCGGGCAGCTCCGGGTTGGCGCTGGCCACGTCGATGCGGGTGGCCTCGAAGCGCGCCCCGGTGATGAGCCGCAACCGGCGGTTCAGGGGCAGCTCGACCATGCCGTAGCCGGCGGCGATCCGCTGGTCGCCGTCGTAGGTGTTCGACGGCAGGGTGGCGTCGACGATGTAGTTGCCGAAGCGCGGCAGGGCGCCGGTGGTGTCGATGATGCCCACGTTGGCGTCGGTGAAGAACCCGTTCACGTCGCCGCCGAAGCGGTGCGAGCTGGGCCGCTGGTAGCGGAACCGGGTCTCGTTGAAGCCGCGGCTCTTATCCTGGGCGAAAGCCCCCGCCTTGATCTCCCCCGTCCGTCCGTGCCACGGCCGGAAGGGCAGACTCAGCCTCAGACCGGCCTCGCGGCTGGTCTCGTCGAGGTCGCGGAAGTAGCGCGTCGGGTCGGGATAGCTCGAGGGCTTGATCGAGTAGAGGGTGTCGCCGTCGCGGATGGTGTAGTTGTCGCTGAAGTAGCGCAGGTCGGGCTCCTCCTGGGTGGAGGAGGAGGTCGAGCCCGACCACTCCAGGCGAATCCCCCGCAGGGGCTGGAGATGGTGCTTGCCCGAGACCTGGAAGGAGCGGATCTCGCGCTCGGTGAAGTGGAGCACGCGGGTCTCGTAGAAGTCGTCCTCGTCGAGGGTCTCGTCGAACTTGCCCACCAGGTACCGCGCCACGTCCTCGCCGCTGCGGTTGTAGATGAAGGTGGAGCCGATCTCGTGGGCGGCGTGGGGACGCCAGGCGGCGCTCGCCATGCCGCCCCACAGGGCCTCCTCGGAACTCCTGGCGTCGACCAGGTTCAGCTGGTCCACCAGGGTCTCGGACTGGTCGAGGCGGCCCGGGAGCTGCCAGCGGGCGCGGGTGCCGCCGTCGTAGTGGGCGTGCTTGCGGCTCGACGTCAGGCTGGCGATGAAGCCGAAGGGCCGGCCGTTGAGACGGTACTGATCCCCGAAGGCCAGGGAGGTGCTGTAGTTGAGGGGGGCCGTCCCGCGGGTGGGGCCCATGACGTTGGTGAAGGCCTTGGAGATCCGGTCGAGGGACTCGGCCCGGGAACGATCCCCGAAGGTGGCGGCGTAGTCGGGGATGTCGCCGGAAGCCTCGGCGGGGATGGCGCGGCTGCCGTCGTCGATGCCGAGCCAGTCGGTGCCGCCGCCTTCGTAGGTGAGGACCTCCTCGAAGGTCGTGTTGGTGTTCCAGGAGGTCGAGGTGGAGAAGGAGAAGTGGAAGTCGTCGGGCATGCTCCGCGTGCCGATGTCGACGGCGCCGCCGGTGAAGTTGCCCGGCTTGTCCGGGGTGAAGCTCTTCACGGTGACGATGTTGTCGAGCATGCTCGAGGGGAACATGTCCATGGCCACGGCGCGGCGGTTGGGGTCGGCGCTCGGCAGCTCGGCGCCGTTCAGCTGCACCGTGCTGTAGCGGTCGCCGAGGCCGCGGATGGTGACGTACCTGCCGTCCTGCACGGTGGCGCCGGTGACCCGGGTCATGGCCTCGGCGGCATCGCCGGAGCCGGCCCGGGAGATGTCCTCGGCGCTGATGGCGTCGCTCACGGCCGGGGCCCTCTGCCGCTCCTTGAGCAGCGCCGCCTCGGTGTTGCGCAGGGCCCGGGCCTCGACGACCACCGCCTCCACCTCGATCGCCTCCGACTTCAGGGTGAAGTCGAGGTCGACGACACCGTCGGCCTCGACGACGACCTCGGTGATCGTCGTCCGGTTGTAGCCGATCATCGAGCTCTCGATGGTGTAGGTGCCGGCGGGGACGCCGGCGATCCGGTAGTCGCCCTCCAGGTCGGTGGCCGCCCCCAGATCGGTGCGCGTGCCGTCGGCGTTCTTGAGGATGACGAAGGCGCCGATGAGGGGGTCGCCGGTCTCGCCGTCGACGATGGTGCCGGCGATGCGACCGCTCTCCTGGGCCGTGGCGGCGGTGCAGAGCGCGAGAACCGTGGCGGCCGCAAGCCCTGCCGGCCAGGAGGCCCGAGTCAATGCCGTCTCCTCGTGCGGGTGGGTAGGGGCGGACCCGTGCCCTCGGACCGGGTCCGCGGATCGGATGCACGATTCTACAACAGGGGTGTTGAGGACCGGTTACGGCGCAGCGACGATTGTGCGCACCCGGTGGGCCGCCGCCACCGGGGCCTGACCTGCCGGCTCTAGAAGCGGAAGAAGCCGGTGGCCCGGACCTGCAGGATCGGGTCCGATCCGTCGGGGAGCTGCACGTGCACGTTCGGCTGCAGGTGGACGCCCGCGGCCGCCTCCCAGTCGAACCCGGCGATGACGAGGCGGTCGCTGCGGCCCCCTTCCTCCAACGCGTCGAGGCGGGCGAAGACCCACCCGGCGGGAGGCACCGCCGCCGACCCGAAGACGGAGACGCCCGTGAGCCTCTCGTCCTCGGCCAGGCGACGGACGCCGACGAAGGGCTCGACCCCGACGCGCAGGCGCTCGCGGGCGAGGCCGATGAGGGCCTTGGCCACGAGGTGGTCCCGGCCCCCGGGGCGCATGTCCACATCGCCGTAGAGCTCGAAGAGGCCGCCCCCGCCGGACTCGAAGCGGACCGCGGCGTAGAGCTTCTTGCCGTTGTCGTTCTCCGGCCGTTGTCCCGGGCCGTTGGCGACCATCAGGTGGTAGCCGAGCCCGGCGGCGCGCCCCTTCAGGCTCAGGCCGATGTCGGCGGAGGAGCCGATGCCGTTCAGGTCGAGGATGGTCTTCTCCACCGACCGGTAGCCCCAGAGCTTCTCGGAGGCCCCCCAGGTCGGCGTGGACGACTCGCCCGCGTAGAGGTCGGCTCCGGCCACCGCCCGGCGCCAGCGCAGGTAGGCGTGCTTGACGAAGGGCGTCATCCGGCTCCGCTCGCCGAAGCCGGCGTCCCGGGCCTCCAGGCGGACCCGGGCGGCGAAGCGGTCCGACAGGTCGCGGTCGTAGGTCAGGTAGATGCGCCGGAACTGGAAGGCGTTGCGCCTCTCCAGTCCCGTGCGGTCGTCCGCGGAGACCACGAAGTAGTAGTCCGCGAAGACGGTGCCGCTCATGGTGCCCCGCTGCCGGGCCTCTGCGCCCGCGGTCAGGAGGGCGCCGACGAGCAGGACGCAGCCGTAGCGTGACATGTGAATCCTCTGATCCTCCGTCGAGTGGCCGTGGGAAGAGCGGGGCGGGCCAAGTTACGAAGGCCACGTTACGGAAAGGTCACGAAGGGGCGGAAGTGTGCCGGGCTGGCCGCGAACGTGAGCCGATGTCGCGCCGGACACCGAATCGTAACACGAAGGTGACTCCCATGTGACGCGAGGTTGTAGCTTCGTTTACAGCGGCAGCGCAGATCAACCACAACAGGAGGAATCATGAGCCCCCCGTCGCCGAAGATCCTGGCCCTGTGCCTGCTCGGCACGGCCGTTTCCCTCGAGGCCCAGGCCGTGGAGGTGGACAGCCGGATCCAGCCGTATCAGAAGGCGAGCGGCATCTCGGGAAGCGCCAGCAGCATCGGCTCGGACACGATGAACAACCTGATGGCCCTGTGGCTGGAGGGCTTTCGCAGACACTATCCCAACGTCCGCATCCAGATCGAGGGCAAGGGCTCGAGCACGGCGCCGCCGGCCCTGATCGAGGGCACGGCGCAGTTCGGCCCCATGTCGAGAGCGATGAAGTCCACGGAGAAGGACAAGTTCGAGGAGAGGTTCGGCTACCCCCCGACGCCGCTGCGGACCTCCCTCGACGCGCTGGCGGTCTTCGTCAACAAGGACAACCCCCTCGAGGGCCTGACCCTGCCCCAGGTCGATGCGGTGTTCTCCAAGACCCGGCGCGGCGGCCACGGCGAACCGATCGCCCGCTGGGGGCAGCTCGGGCTGGGCGGCGAGTGGGCCACGGCCCGGATCAGCCTCTACGGGCGCAACTCGGCCTCCGGCACCTACGGCTTCTTCAAGAGCGTCGCCCTGTTCAAGGGCGACTACCGCGACGAGGTCAAGGAGCAGCCCGGCTCCGCCTCCGTCGTCCAGGGCGTCACCGAGGACCGCTACGGCGTCGGCTACAGCGGCATCGGCTACCGGACCTCCGGCGTGCGCGTCGTGCCCCTGGCCGAGGCGGAGGAGATGCCCTTCGAGGACGCTTCCCTGGCCAACGTCCTCGACGGCTCCTACCCGCTGGGCCGCTTCCTCTATCTCTACGTCAACAAGACCCCCGGCGAGCCCCTGGATCCGCTGGTGCGCGAGTTCGCCCGCTTCGTGTTCTCCAGGGAAGGCCAGGAGATCGTCATCAAGGACGGGTACATGCCCGTGCCCTTCGAGGTCGTCGTCGAAGAGCTCGCGATGCTGGGGGAGTGACCGCCGACCGGGATGGTTCGACCGACCAAGCACGAGAGACTGAACCGGCGGGTCCGGTTCTACGACCGGCTCGGGCGGCTGGTGATCGCGGCGGGCGGCATCGGCATCATCGCCGCCGTCCTCGGCATCTTCGTGTTCATCGGCCGCGAGACGGCGCCTCTCTTCCGGCCCGCACGGGTGCAGCCGGGGGCCGGAGAGCTGGCCCCGCCGGGCGCGGGCGTGCTGCTGGCCGCGGTCGATCCGTACCGCGAGGTCCTGCTCGCGGTGGACGCGAACGGCCTCCGGTTCGCCGACATCGCCACCTCCACCCCTCTCGCCGTGGAGACGCCGGCCCTCGGCGGCGCCGCGGTCACCGCCGCCGACCGCTCCCCTGACGGCCGCGTCGCCCTCGGCCTGAGCGACGGCCGCATCCAGGCGGTGCGCGTCGTCTTCGAACCCACCTACGGCGGCGGCCGCCGCGTCGTGCGTCCCCGCGTGCACCTGGAGGAGGAGGTCCGGCTGCTCCCCGGGGCCCCCTCCTCGGTGGTCTACCGCCACGACGGCGGGCGGCGCTCGGCCATGGCCGCCGTCGGCGATTCCGGACGGCTGGTCGTCCGTACCGCCCGCTGGCGAACCACCCCGATGGGGGCCGCCCGAGGGCGGGCCTCCACCCACGACCTGGCGCTGACCGCAGCGGTCACCGCGGTCGCCCTCGACGGCTCGGCCCGGGAGCTGGCGGTGGGCACCGCCGACGGCCGCGTGCAGGTGTGGGCCCTCGCCGAGGCAGGCCCCCCCCGGCTCGAGGAGGCTTTCGAGGCCGGCGCGGCGGTCACCGCCCTGGCCTACATCCTCGGCGACCTCTCCCTCGTGGTGGGCGACGCCGGCGGCGGCGTCCACACCTGGTTCCGCGTCGGCGCCGGGGGGGATCGCCGGTTCCGGCGCATCCACGAGCTGGCCCGCCACGACGCCGCGGTCCTCGCCGCGGCCCCGTCGCAGCGGGACAAGCAGTTCCTCACCGCCGACGGGTCCGGCGCCGTCGCCCTGCACCACGCCACCACCGAACAGACCTTCTGGCGCCAGGACCTGGGCCGGGTCCCGGTCCGCCAGCTGACCTTCGCGCCCAAGGCGGACGGGTTCCTGGCCGTCCTCGGGGACGGCCGCATCCTCGACTACGACATCGACAATCCCCACCCCGAGGTCACCTGGAAATCGCTCTTCGGGCGCGTCTGGTACGAGGGCTACGACGCGGCCCGGCACGTCTGGCAGTCGACGGGGGGAACCGACGAGTTCGAGCCGAAGCTGAGCCTGGTGCCCCTGATCTTCGGCACCGCCAAGGGCACGCTCTACGCCATGCTCTTCGCCCTGCCCCTGGCGGTGCTGGCGGCGATCTACACCGCCGAGTTCGCCACGCCGGCAGTGCGCAACACCGTCAAGCCCACGGTGGAGATCATGGCCTCGCTGCCGAGCGTGATCCTGGGGTTCCTCGCCGGCCTGTGGCTGGCGCCCCTGCTCGAGCACCACGTCGTCGGCACCGCCCTGGCCCTCCTCTTCGTGCCGCTCCTCGTCGTCGCCGGCGCCTGGGGGTGGCGCCGGCTGCCGCGCCGGGTCCGCGCCCACCTGCCTGCCAACGCCGAGCTGATCGCCCTGCTGCTGCTGACCGCCGCCGGCGGCGCCCTGGCCCTGTGGCTCGGCCCCGCCCTCGAGGGAGCCCTCTTCGAGGGCGGCCTGGCGCGCTGGCTGTCGGCCGAGACCGCTCTGCGCTACGACCAGCGCAACTGCCTGGTCATCGGCTTCGCCATGGGATTCGCCGTCATCCCCCTGATCTTCAGCATCTGCGAGGACGCCCTGGCGAGCGTGCCGGCGAGCCTCAAGGCCGGTTCCCTGGCCCTCGGCGCCACCCGCTGGCAGACGGCCGCGCGAGTTGTCCTGCCCATGGCCCTGCCCGGCGTGTTCTCGGCGGCCATGATCGGTTTCGGCCGCGCCGTGGGCGAGACCATGATCGTGCTCATGGCCACGGGCAACACGCCGGTCATGGAGTGGAGCATCTTCACCGGCATGCGCACGATCTCGGCGAACATCGCCGTGGAGCTGCCGGAGGCGCCGCACCAGGGCACGCTCTACCGCGTGCTCTTCCTCAGCGGCCTGCTGCTGTTCCTCGTGACCTTCGCGGTCAACACCGCGGCCGAGGAGATCCGCCTGCGGCTGCGCGAGAAGTATCGACGGGTATGAGAGGCTTCTTCCGGTCCGGCGAACCGTTCATCTGGCTGGCGGGCAGCGCCCTGGCCCTGTGCCTGGTGATGATCGGCGGGCTGGTGGTGGTGGTCGTCGTCAACGGGCTGGGGTTCTTCTGGCCGAGCGATCTGGAGCGTCTCGAGCTGACCGACGGCCAGGTCCTCCTGGCCCGGACCGTCGACCGCCAGGAGATCCCCGGCCAGCCGGGGGCCTTCCGGGTGCAGGCCAAGGTCGGCAACCGCGACCTCTACGGCCTCGACTTCCGCTGGATCGACGAGGCGGAAATCGCCGGGCGGCAGCGGCCGGCGGCGGCGGCCGTCTTCGAGCGCCTGGAGTGGGGTGACGCCCACGGCTACCTGCGCCGGGTCGAGAGAGCGGGGGTCAGCCTCGGGGAAGGCGGCCGCGCCTGGGAGGCGCTGCACCGGGCGCGGACGGAGACGGCGGCGCTGCAGGAGCGGATCGAGGCGTTGGCGGCCGGCGAGCTCGGAGCGGTCAACGCCGAGATCGAAGCCCTGCGCCTCGACCGCCGGCGGCTGGAGATGTCGGGAGCCCCGGCCGGGGCCCTCGCCGAGGTCGACAGGCGCCGCGACCACCTCTGGGAACGCTACGAAGAGCTGGCCGCGGACCTGGCCGGTCTGCGGGACCGGAGCGAGCGCTACGTGGCCTTTCTCCAGATCGACGGCGGCGCCGAGCGCCCCCTCAAGGTGGCCCACGTGGTGCGCGCCTATCGTCCCAACGACATGGGCCCGGCCGCCAAGACCGGTCTCTACGCGGAGAAGGTCTGGGAGTTCCTCGCCGGCGAGCCCCGCGAGTCGAACACCGAAGGGGGGATCTTCCCGGCCCTCTTCGGCACGGTGATGATGGTCCTGCTCATGACCCTGGCGGTGGTGCCCTTCGGCGTGCTGGCGGCCCTCTACCTTCGCGAGTACGCCCGCCAGGGCCTCCTCGTGCGCGCCGTGCGCATCGCCGTGAACAACCTCGCCGGCGTGCCCTCCATCGTCTTCGGCATGTTCGGCCTCGGGTTCTTCGTCTACGGCGTGGGCGGCACCATCGACCTCATCTTCTATCCGGAGTCGCTGCCGACGCCGACCTTCGGCACCGGCGGCATCCTGTGGGCCTCGCTGACCCTCGCCCTGTTGACCCTCCCCGTGGTGATCGTGGCCACGGAGGAAGCCCTGGCCTCGGTGCCCATGGGCCTGCGCGAGGGCTCCCTGGCCCTGGGCTCGACGAAGCTGCAGATGATCTGGCGGGTGCTGCTGCCCAGCGCCCTGCCCGGAATCCTCACGGGGGTGATCCTGGCCACCGCGAGAGGCGCGGGCGAGGTGGCGCCCCTGATGATCACGGGTGTGGTGAAACTGGCGCCGGACCTGCCCTTGGACGGTATCTTCCCGTTCCTGCATCTGGAACGGAAGTTCATGCACCTCGGCTTCCACATCTACGACGTCGGTTTCCAGTCGCCCAACGTCGAGGCGGCGCGGCCCATGGTCTACACCACGACCTTCCTCCTCCTCGTGGTCGTCCTCATCCTCAACCTCACCGCGATCGTCGTGCGCAGCAGGCTGCGCAAGCGATACGCCATGACCGCCTTCTGAGGCCCGGAATGCCGCGGATTCCCGAGATCCCCGAGACGGCGACGGTGGCGATCGACAGCCCCGTGGTCACGGTGCGCGACCTGAGCCTGCACTACGGTTCGACCCAGGCCCTGTTCGGCGTCGGCCTCGACGTGCCCGAGAGGCAGGTGACCGCTCTGATCGGCCCGTCGGGGTGCGGCAAGTCGACCCTCCTGCGCTGTCTCAACCGGCTGAACGACCTGATCGACGGCGTCACCATCTCCGGCCGGGTGACGCTGCAGGGCGACGACATCTACCACCCCGCCTACGACGTGATCGAGCTGAGACGGCGGGTGGGGATGGTCTTCCAGAAATCCAACCCCTTCCCCAAGTCGATCTACGAGAACGTCGCCTACGGCCTGCGCATCGCCGGCGAGACCGACCGCCGCGTCCTCGACGATGCGGTGGAGAGCGGCCTCCGGTCCGCGGCCCTGTGGGACGAGGTGAAGGACCGCCTGCAGGAGAGCGCCATCGACCTCTCCGGCGGCCAGCAGCAGCGCCTGTGCATCGCCCGGGCCCTGGCCGTCTCCCCCTCGGTGGTGCTCATGGACGAGCCCTGCTCGGCCCTGGACCCGACCGCCACCTCGAGGGTGGAGGAGACGATCGCCGAGCTGAAGGAGCGCTACACCATCGTCATCGTCACCCACAACATGCAGCAGGCCTCCCGGGTCTCCGACTACACGGCGTTCTTCTACCTCGGCCGGCTCGTGGAGATGGATCACACCGAGCGCGTCTTCACCAACCCCAGACTGCGCCAGACCGAGGACTACGTCTCCGGGCGCTTTGGCTGATCGAGGTGAACATGGAACGGCAGCTTGACCACCAGCTCGACGAGCTCCGCGGCGAGTTCCTGCGGATGGGCGCCGCCGTGGAGGCGTCGATCGCCCAGGCGATCCGCTCCCTGACGGAGCGCAGCGACGAGGTGGCCCGCGAGGCGATCGCCAGCAACGACGTGATCGACGCCTGGGAGGTGGAGATCGAGGAGAAGATCCTCACCCTGCTGGCGACCCATCAGCCGGTGGCCCGCGATCTGAGGCTGGTGGCGACGATGATGAAGATCAACTACGACCTGGAGCGGATGAACGATCAGGCGGTGAACATCGCCCAGCGGGCCCTGGAGCTCAACAGGCTCCCCCTGCTCAAGCCCCTGATCGACATCCCGCGCATGGCCGACGTCGCCCAGGGCATGGTGAAGGACGCCCTCGACGCCTTCGTCAAGCTCGACCCGGAGCTGGCCCGGCAGGTCTGCCGGCGCGACGACGAGCTCGATCTGTTGCGCGACCAGATCTTCCGCGAGCTGCTGACCTACATGCGCGGAGGCCAGCCGGACACGGTGGACCGGGCCATCCACCTGATCCTCGTGTCGCGGCACCTCGAGCGCATCGGCGACCACAGCGCCAACATCTCCGAGAACACCGTGTTCCTGGCGGAGGGCCGGATCATCCGCCACCAGAAGGACCCCAAATGAGCGAACGCATCCTCGTCGTGGAGGACGAGCCCGACATCGTCGAGCTCGTCTCCTACAACCTGCGGCAGGCCGGCATGGCGGTGGAGGCCGCCGAGGACGGCGAAGCCGCCCTCGAGATGGCGGAGCAGAGCCAGCCGAACCTGATCATCCTCGACCTGATGCTGCCGGGGATCGACGGCCTCGAGGTCTGCCGACTGCTGAAGCAGCGGGTCTCGGTGCGCGACATCCCCGTCCTCATGCTGACCTCGAAGGCGGAGGAGGTGGACCGCATCGTCGGCCTCGAGCTGGGCGCCGACGACTATGTCGTGAAGCCCTTCTCGCCCCGCGAGCTCGTCCTGCGGGTGAAGGCGATCCTGAGACGCTCCCGGGAGGCGCCGGCGGCGGCGGCGGGCTCGGCGGACCGCATCACCGCCGGGCCGCTGACCGTCGATCCCGAGGGCCACCACGCCTTCGTCGACGGCCGGCCCCTGAGTCTGACCGCCACCGAGTTCAAGCTGCTCCTGACCCTCCTTCAGCGGCGCGGCCGCGTACAGAGCCGCGAGGAGCTGCTCAACGTGGTGTGGGGGTACCAGTACTCGGGGTACGGCCGCACCGTGGACACCCACATCCGCAGGCTTCGCGAGAAGCTCGGCGGCGCCCATCTCCTGGTGGAGACGGTTCGAGGGGTGGGCTACCGGTTCCGCCGGGACCTGGGCTGACCGCTGCCGCCGGGGGCCCGGAGCGTGGGTGTGCGACTGCACTGGCAGCTGGCCATGGGCGGCGCCGTCCTGGCCGTGGGCGTGCTCCTCCTCTGCCACCTCTACGCCGGGCCAGGCGACGGCGCCCGCAACCGGCTCACCGATCCCCTGTTCATCCTCTGCGCCGCCCTCGCCGGCGGCGGCGGCGGCCTGGCCATGGGCGTCGTCCTGGCGCGTCCCCTGCGCGGCGTGGTGGACGCCGTGCGGACCATGGCCGACGGCGGCCCGGGCGCCTGGACGCCCCCCCGGCTGTCGCCGACGGAGCTGTTGGAGTTGCAGCGGGCCCTCGGCGAGCTCCACGCCCGGCAGGGACGGGACACCTCGGAGCTGCGCGGCGAGATCGAACGGCTCGAGGTCATTCTCGACAGCATCACCGAAGGCATCCTGGTCACCGACGGCGACGGCCGCGTGCTCGTGGCGAACCGCGCCCTGCGCGACCTCTACGGCCTGACCGGGCCCCCCCTGGGGCGCAGGATGGTCGAGGCGGTGCGCAACGCCGTCGTCAGCGACGCCATCGAGGACGCCCTCGCCGGCCGCGGTCCCACCTCCTGCGAGATCAGCGAGGGCACGGGGACGCCCCGCTACCTCGACGTCCACACGGCGCCGCTCCCGGGGCCGGAGGGGGTCTCCGGCACCGTCACCGTGTTCTACGAGATCACCCGCCTGCGCCGCCTGGAGCGGATGCGCGAGGACTTCGTGGCCAACGTCTCCCACGAGCTGCGCACGCCGCTGACGGCGATCAAGGGCTGCGCCGAGACCCTGGCCGACGGCGCCCTCGGGGACCCGGCCGCGGCCCGGCGCTTCGTCGACGTCATCGCCAACCACGCCGACCGCCTGACGACCCTGCTGAACGATCTGCTCGACCTGGCCCGCCTCGAGTCCGAGCAGACGACGCTGGAGCCCACCGAGACACCGGTCGCCCGGCTGGTGGAGACCGCCCGGGACGCGGTCTCCAAGGTCGCCGCCGACAAGGGGATCCGGCTCGAGGCGGCGGTGCCCGACGGGCTGGCGGTGCGCTGCGACCGCCGGCTCATCGAGCAGGCCCTGATCAACCTCGTGGACAACGCCGTCAAGTACACCGCCGAGGGGGGCGCCGTGCGCATATCCGCCCGCCGGCTCCCCCGGCCGCGGGCGGAGACCGAGCTGGCCGGCCGCGGCTGGAGCAGTCCCACCGTGAGCTGGACGGACGGCGAGGAGGGCCTCGATGCCGTGGTGGTCGAGGTGGCGGACACGGGGATCGGGATCCCCTCGGACGAGGTGGGGCGCGTCTTCGAGCGGTTCTACCGGGTCGACAAGGGGCGCTCCCGCGTCCTGGGGGGCACCGGTCTCGGTCTTTCGATCGTGCGCCACATCGTCGAGCTCCACGGCGAGCGGGTCTTCGTCGACACCGATCTGGGCCGCGGATCGACCTTCGGACTCACCTTGCGGGCCGTCTCCTGAGCGGCGCCGGCGCGTCCCGCCGCCGCGGCGACAGGCCGTAGACTTGCCGTTTTCGGTCCCCTATCTTCTCCCCTCCGCAGCGAGCACCTCTCCCCGCCCCGAGCAGCCGCCTTGTCCTCGACCTTCGCCGTCGTCCTGCCCTACTACAACGAGCAGGACTTTCTCCCCCGCACCCTGCGATCGTGGCTGAACCAGGGCCGCCGCCCCGATCAGCTGATCCTGGTCGACAACGGCTCCACCGACCGCTCCGCCGAGATCTGCCGCCGACTGGTCGGCACTCCGGGTGACCTGGAGGTCATCCACACGAGGGAGGACCGGGCCGGCAAGACCAACGCCCTCGAGACCGGCTGCGCCCGCGTCACCTGCGACTTCGTCGTCCTCTCCGACGCCGACACCTGGTACCCGCCCCACTACATCGAGACCTGCGCCCGCCTGGCCGCCGAGGCGTCCCCCGGGGTGGTCTGCCTCATGGCCCTGCCCGCCAACGAGAACCCGTGCGGCCCGTCTTCCCGCCTCCGGCGGGGGGCGCGCGTCGCCCTGTCCCGGGTCTTCAGCCGCCAGGGCTTCGTCGGCGGCTACGGCCAGGTGATGCGCGCCGAAGCGCTGCGCAAGGCCGGCGGCTTCTCCACCCGCCACTGGAACTACGTCCTCCTCGACCACGAGATCCTCAACCGCATCTTCCGCTACGGCCACAGCCTCTACCACATGGACCTGTGGTGCGTCCCCTCCCCCCGGCGCAGCGATCGCCGGCGCGTGCGCTGGAACCTCTTCGAGCGCTGCCTCTACCACCTGACGCCCTACCGCCTGCAGGACTGGTACTTCTACGGCTTCCTCGGCCCCCGGTTCGAGCGCCGGAACCTGAGCCAGCTCAACCTCCGCGAACAGCCCTGGCAGACCTCCGGCGCCCCCCTGTAGGCTGGCCGCCCTGACGTGCTCGAACGCCTCTTCGACTCGCTGAGGCCGTTCATCCGGTGGGTCATGCGGCGGCCCGGCCGGGTGCTTGCGGCCTGCGCCCTGCTGACCGCGGCTTCCCTGCGCTTCACCCTCCAGCTCGGCATCGACGCCGAGCTGGCGAACCTGATCCCCCGGGATTACCCCAGCGTCATCGCCCTCGACCGGCTGCGCCAGGTGGTCGGCGGCGAGGACCGCGTCGACGTCGCCGTGGAGAGTCCCTCCTTCGAGGCCAACCGGGGCTACGCCGAGGAGTTCCTGGCGCGGGCGATGGATCTGCGCTGCCGCACAACGCCCTGCTTCGAGCGCGTCGAGTACCGCCGGGACGCCGACTTCCTGCGCCGCAACGCCCTCTACTTCGCCACCGACGGCGAGCTCGACCGCCTGGAGATCTACCTCGAGGACCGCATCGAGGAGGCGCGGCTGGCGGCCAATCCCCTCTTCTTCGGCCTCGACGACGAGCTGGAAGAGGACGGCCGGGAGGAGGAGGAGCGGGAGCTGCGCGCCATCTACGACGGCATCGTCGTCCGCGAGTACCCGGTCTCTCCCGACAGCACCACCCTGGTCCTGCGCTTCCACCCGGCGGGGTCGCAGACCGACCTGGGGATGATCGCCGGCCTCTACGGCTCGGTCGATTCCCTGGCCGCCGCGGTGGGGCCCACCGCCTGGCACGCGGAGATGCAGGTGACCACGGCGGGCCGGCTCCTGCGCCGTCTCACGGAGGTGCGCACGATCACCGGGGACGTGCGGCGCTCCTTCGGCGCCGGGGTGACCGCCGTCCTCCTCGTGGTGGTGGCCTACTTCGCCTGGAAGTCGTACCGCGCCCGCTCCCGGGGGCGGCACAGCCTGCGCCTGGCCCTGGCCACGGCGGCGCGCATGCCGGTCATGGCCGTCCTCATCGGGCTGCCCTTCCTCATGAGCCTCTCGTGGACCTTCGCCCTGGCCCGCCTCGTCCACGGCGACCTGAACCTGATGACGTCGACCCTGGGGCTGGTCCTCTTCGGCCTCGGCATCGACTACGGCATCCACTTCTACGCCCGCTACACCGAGGAGCGGGGCGCGGGGCGGGACGCCGTGAGCGCGGCGGAGGTCACCTTCACGAGCACGGGCCAGGCGATCGCCGTGAGCGCCCTGACCACGGCGGGGGCCCTGCTCGTGCTGATGGCGTGCAGCTTCAAGGGCTTCAGCCAGTTCGGGTTCATCGCCGGCATCGGCATCCTCTTCGCGCTCTTCGCCATGATCGTCATCCTGCCGGCGCTGGTCTCGCTCTTCGAGCGGTGGTCCCTGCTGCGCTTCGACGCCGGCGCCGGCGGCGGGCGGCCGGAGGCCCGCGGCGGCCGCTTCCCCCTGGCGCGCACCGTGATCGCCGCCGGGCTCCTCGCCGTGGCCGCCGCCGTCGTCCTGGCCCCCGGGAAGGTGCGCTTCGAGTACCGCTTCGGGGAGCTCGAGCCGACCTACTCGGAGTACAACGCCCGCCGGGAGAAGATCCGCGCCGTCTTCCCGCCCGACGGCCGGCGCAACGCCGCCTACATCGTCACCGACACCCCCGCCCACGTGCCCGCCGTGGCCGCCGCCCTGCGCCGCCGGGCGGCGCAGGATACCCTGTCGCCGACGATCGCCGAGGTCGTCACCATCCAGGACCGCTTCCCCATGGACGCGGAGTCCCGCCGCGCCAGGCTGGAGCGCATCGCCCGGGTCCGCGAACTGCTGGACGATCCCCTGCTCGAGGGCGTGGACTCCGAGGACCTGCGCCGCCTGCGGCAGGCCTCGCAGACGCGCGCGGCGATAACGCTCGACCAGGTACCGGGATCGCTGCGCGACCCCTTCCTGAGCAAGTCGGGAGAGGCGGGCAACTTCCTGCGCATCTACCCCTCGGTGGGGCTCTCCGACGGCCGCAACTCGATCGCCTTCGCCGAGGACGTGTCACGCATCGAGGTGGAGGGCCGCACCTACCACGCGGCCTCGCCCACCATCGTCGCCGCCGATGTGCTGCGCCTGGTGCAGCGGGAGTCGCCGTGGATGGTGCTGGCCACGGCGGTCCTCGTCTTTCTGCTGATGTGGCTGAACTTCGGGAAGCTGCGCTGGGGCGTCCTGGCCTGCCTGCCCCTGGTGGTGGGCGTGCTGTGGATGCTGCTGCTCATGGAGCTGCTGCAGATCCGTCTCAACTTCTACAACATGATCGTCCTGCCCGCGGTCCTCGGCATCGGCAACGACGCCGGCGCCCACCTCGTGCACCGCTACCGGCAGGAAGGCCGCGGCTCGATCCTCCCGGTGCTGCGCTCCACCGGCGAGCACATCAGCGTCGGCTCCCTGACCACGGCGATCGGGTTCTCGGGGCCGCTGTTGAGCTTCCACCCGGGGATCGAGACGATCGGCGTCCTCGCCATCGTCGGCATCGGTTCCACCTGGCTGGCGGCGGTGCTGTTCACGCCGGCGCTGCTGCAGTGGCTCGAGGACCGCGAGACCCGCCGCGGCGGCGAGGGCCCGGCGTGAGGGACGGGATCAGCCGGCGGCGCCCGGGCCCCGGCGGATACCTGCCAGGGACCGCATGAGGTCCACGTAGCGGTCGGCGACCACCGGCCACCGGAAGCGCAGCGTGTGCTCCACGGCGCGGCTGCGCACCGGCTCGAGGATCGACCGGTCTTCCACGTAGCGCATGATCGCCCGGCGGAACCCGTCGGCGCTTCCACTCGGCACGAGGTGGCCGTTCTCCGACTCCGAGATCACGTCCTGGATCCCCTCCAGGCGCGAGGCGATCGTCGGCAGCCCGCACAACCCCGCCTCCAGCATGACCACGCCGAAGCCCTCCATGGTGCCCGGAACCGCGATGTTCGGCATGATGAACAGGTCGGAGTTGCGGTAGAGGAGGCCCAGGTGCTCCTCGGAGACCGGGCCGAGGAGGCGCAGGCGCTCGTCGAGGCCGCGGCGGCTGGCGGCGGCGCGGATCTCCCCGGTCTGGGGGCCGCTGCCGGCCAGCCAGTAGTGGACCTGGTCGGGCAGGGTCGGCATGACCTCGTCGACGAACCAGGCGAAGCCCTTGCGCGGGACCTGGCGCCCGACGCTGCACAGCAGGAAGGCGTCGTCGTCCAGGGGCCGGGCCGAGGCGTCGAGGGCGGCGAGCCGGTCGCCGCGGGAGGCGCTCTCCGGGTCCGCATCCGGGAAGCGGTCCTCGCGGATGCCGTTGGGAATCACGTGCAGCCTGGCCGGGTCGAGGCCGCGGTCGGTGCAGGCGCGGCCGGTGGCGCGGCTCACGGAGACGACGGCGTCGAGGCCGTCGAAGACGCGGCGCAGGCGCCGCTGGTACGGCCCCAGGGGAAAGGTGACGTCGTCGCCGTGGGCTACGGCCACGGTGCGCACGCCGCATTCGCGCAGGGTGCGGTGCAGGGGAAAGCTGACGAGGACGGCGGGGATGACCGAGGAGAACAGGACGACGTCGATCTCGCCGCGGCGGGCCAGCCCCTCGATGTGCCCGTAGGCCCGCGCCAGGTACGCCGGCGTGCGCAGGTAGATCCAGCGCCACGAGCTGCGCAGGACCCGGGTGCTCACGGTCACCTCCGGATGCTGCAGCAGGGCCTCGTGCAGATCCATGGCCACGCGCTGCATGCCGCCCACGCTCGACAGGGGGCGGCCCTCCGGGGGGAAGGTGTGCGAGACGAAGAGGACCCGCAGGGGAGGATGGCGGACGGCGTCGGAGAGGCTCATGGGGAGGGGGCCAAATCTCGCTTCGGCTCCACCGACGGGCAACGGCGCCCGGAGTCTGCTCCGCCGGCCCGGGCCGCGGAGAGGAGCGGCCGCCACCACCTGCACAGCAGGTAGAGGACCAGGTTGAGACCGCGGTCGAGGACCGCCGTGGTGAGCAGGATGCTGGCCACCGTGGCCGACTCGATGCCGAGGTGCCCGGACAGGCCGAGTCCGGCGCCGACGAAGAGGAGATCGCGGCCGGGCAGGAAAGGGACCCGCGTCAGCACGATCTGGGCCGCCAGCAGGGTGAGCCACGAAGTCAGCGGCACCGAAGGCTCGACCACCACCCAGAGGGCCACCTGCAGCACGTGCACGGCGGCCTGGCGCAGCAGGTGGGCGGCGCCCACGGCGGCCGCCACCGGCGGCGGCGCCGACAGCAGGCGGCGGCGCATGGCCCGGGCCGCGGCGAACAGGGCCCCCAGGACGGCGGGAGCGGCCAGCAGCCAGCCCCAGTGACCGGCGAGGGGACCCGCGTCCAGGACCAGCCAGCCTCCGGCGGCCAGGATCCCGAGGACGGCCGCGGCGAACAGGGTCGACACGGCGGAGGAGAGGATGACGTTGTCCTTGATGCCGTGCACGATGCGGCGATGGGGCAGGTCCTGGCGGCGCCGCGCCCACACGTAGAGCCAGGCCTCTCCGGAGTAGTCGATGAGGTGGCCCGAGTAGAGCCGCCGCATCAGCATCGCCGGCCACAGCCCCGGGACGGGCCCCCAGAGCCGGCGGAAGACGAAGACCTCCGACAGGGGAGGCGCCAGGTACATCCCCGCGAAGATCAGGTAGAACCACGGCGTCGCCGGCAGCGAGTCGGCCACCTGGCGCCACCCCGCCTCGGTGATCTGGTGGATCACCCACCCGGCGACGCCCGCCGTGAACAGGACGCCGGCGGCGCGTAGCGCCGGCCGCCCGCGGAGGCGGCCGGCCCATGAGGGCCAGGTAGCGGCGGCGCCCGGGCGGAATGGCGCCTCTGGATCAGCGTTGGACAGGGACAACCGGGGTCATGTGTCGAGGGAGTGGAGGCCCTTGGCCGATGCGGCCCGGGCGGCTGCCGGGCCTGGCCCGACGGGGGAGCGCGCTTCCGTCACCCGAAAGTGACGCAACGGCCTCCTCGCCTGAACCGCGCCGCATCAGAAGGGTCCGA
>CBDCSU010000006.1:0-1457500 GCA_965221775.1 Candidatus Latescibacterota bacterium
CCCTTCCTGGGGTGGAGCACCGCCTTCCTCGACTTCGACAACGACGGCTGGCTCGACCTGTTCGTCGCCAACGGCCACGTCTACCCGCAGCTGCGGGAGCTGCCCTCCGGACTCCGTTACGCCCAGCGCAACCTCCTCTACCGCAACCTCGGCGGCCGCTTCGAGGAGGTCGGCGGCGAGGCCGGGGGGGACTGGCAGGCCGAGGGCGTCAGCCGCGCCGCGGCGGTGGCCGACTACGACGACGACGGCGATCCGGACATCCTCTTCGTCAACCTCAACGACCGGCCGGCCCTGCTGCGCAACGACGGCCGCGGCGGCAACGGCTGGATCGGACTGGAGCTGGCCGCCGGCCGCGGCGACCCCGAGGCGACCGGCGCCCGGGTGGAGCTGTGGTCGGCGGGCCGCCGGCAACTGCGGGAGGTGCAGCGGGGCTACGGCTTCCAGTCCAGCCACGATCCCCGCCTGCTCTTCGGCCTGGGGCCGGAGTCCGCGGTGGACAGCCTCGTCGTCTCCTGGCCCTCCGGGTCCCGCGAGAGGGTGGTCCCGGAGGCGGCGAACCGCTACTGGCGCCTGCGCCAAGGCGAGGGACGGCTGCAGCCGGCGTACGCGGCCCCCGCCCCGGCCCCCGCGGCGCCGGCGGCCCTTCGCCGGACCATCGCTCCCTCGCCGCCGCCGGCCGCCTCCCCCGACCCGGGGGGAGAGGACTGGAGCGCCGAGCGCTACCGCGAGACCGGGGAGGACCTCTACCGCCGGGGCCGCTACGCCGAGGCGAAGGCCGCCCTCGAACGGGCGATCGACCTCGATCCGGAGGGGCTCGGCTCCTACGTCAACCTCGGGCTGGTGCTGGCTTCGGGACTCGGCGAGGAGGAGGACGCTCGAAGGGTGCTGGAGGAGGCCGTGTCCCGGGACCCCGGGCACGCCGGCGCCAACCACGTCCTCGGCAAGCTCTACCTGAACCAGGGCCGGCTGCCCGAGGCCGTCGCCGCCCTGGAGGCGGCGCGGCGCCTCGCCCCGGGGTCGTGGGAATACGCCGACTGGCTGGGTATGGCCTATCTGCGGGCCGGCCGCCCGGACGACGCCGAGGCCGCCTTCCGCCAGGCCGCCCGGGCGGCGCCCTGGAGCCCGGCCCCCCGACTCCACCTGGCGCAGTTGTACGACCGCCGGGGCCGCCCCGGGGAGAGCGGCCGGGAGCGGCGGATCTTCGCCCGCCTGCGCCCCCTGCAGGACCGCGCCGAGCTCTACGAGGGCAAGGTCGGCGACTATCCGGACAGCCCCCATGCGCGCCAGCTCCTCGGGCTCCTCTACCTCGAGCAGGGGCGGGTCCCGGAGGCCCTTGAGCAATTCCGGGAGATCCTGAGTCTCGATCCCGGGTTCGCCGCCGCCCACCACGCCATCGGGCGGGTGCTGCAGGCCCGGGGCCGGCTGGCCCAGGCGGTCCGCTCCCTGGAGCGGGCCTGCGAGCTGGACCCGGAGCTGCTGGATGCGCACGTCGATCTCGGCACCGCCTACCACCGGTCGGGCCGCTACGACCAGGCGGTGGAGGCCTACCGGCGCGCCCTCGCCCTCGACCCGGAGCGGCCCCTCGTCTACAGCAACCTCGGGATGGCCCACGCCATGGCCGGCCGCTTCGAGGCTGCGGCCGAGGCCTTCCGCCAGGGCCTGGAGAGGGCCCCGGACTCCGTCGACCTGCACGAGGCCCTCGGCCAGGTCTACGCCCGCCAGGGGCGCCTGGAGGAGGCGGTGGCCGAGTGGGAGGAGGTCCTGCGCCTGGACCCCGGGCACCAGCGGGCCGCCGCCGCCATCCGCGAGGCCCGCCGCGCCGCTGCGGGCGCTCAGACCCAGTAGATGCTGTTGCCGCTCATGCCGGTGAAGTGGTCGATCACCAGCCACAGCCCGGCCACCGTGAACTGCCCGGCGATGAGGCCGAGGAAGAAGGGGCGGGCGGCGCGGTAGAGGGTGGGGCCGCCGTACTTGAGGATCACCGCCTTCAGGAGCCAGGCGAGGAAGACGCTGAAGGAGATGTGGTTCGTCAGGTAGGTGCTGGCGCTGACGGCGTAGCCCAGCGGGTGCAGGGGCCACCAGAAGAAGTGCTGGCGCGCCAGCATGAGCGCCGCCATGACGGCGCTGCCGACGCCGGTCGAGATCCACCCCACCAGGTCCGGCCCGTCCGGGGTGGCCGCCTCGCGGGTGACGAAGTTGAACGGCACCTGGGGGCCGCTGAGGAAGAACCAGGGCTCCAGGTTCACGCCTCCGTGGGTATAGCTCCAGTACATCACCGCCCAGATCGACGAGACCAGGCTCAGGCCGATGGCCAGGACCATCGCCCAGAACAGGCCGCGCCGCCGTCTCCCGAGGTGCTCCTGGGCGAGCTTGAGGCCGTTGGCGCAGGAGGCCATGACGAAGGTGCGGATGTCGGCGGCCCACACGTAGGTGAAGCCCATGGCGGTGAGCGTCTGGGCCCCGAGGACGGCGCTGCCGAAGCCGGAGGTGACGAAGTCGGAGGCGATGAGCGGCGCCCGGGTGGCGGCGACCCCGCCCTCGGCCACGACGCGGGTGATGCCGGCGAAGAGCAGGAACATGGCGAAGAGGTAGATCGGCACCACCCACAGGGCCATGCCGGCGTGCCAGAGCCAGGCGCCGACGAAGAGGGCGCTGGCCAGCAGCCCCAGCACGGCGGTGCGGTAGGAGAGGATCTCGTCGCTGTCGTCGACCTGCGGGTCGCCGCGCAGGGCCTTGCGCACCACCCGGCGGATGTGGCTTCGAGCCGTCCACAGGCCGAGGAGGACGAGGACGATCATCGCTCCCATCCCCTGGTGGGCGAAGATCGGGAAGGAGGCGAAGTTGAGGCGCTCGGTGCTGGCCACGCCGAGGATGCCGAAGGTCCCCTCCTGGACGCGGCCCACGAGGTTGAAGAACCAGATGCTGAAGGCGATGTCGAGGTTCACCAGGTAGGCGAAGCCGACCATGGGGAAGCTCACGGCGATCTTCTGCTGCGTCGTGCCCCGGAACAGAGGCACCATCGTCTCGAGGACGATGTCGGGGAAGAAGTCGTAGTAGTTGTGCAGCGCCTTGACGCAGCCGATGACGAAGGGGATGGCGAAGCCGGCCCACATGACCGGGTTGCGGAAGAACGGGTTCAGGGCGCGCGGACGGGGCCCCTCCTCGATCATCGCGCTCGGCACCTGCACGAGGGGGAAGTTCAGGCGCTCGGTCTCGATCCACGGGCGCCGCAGGACGACGACGATGCAGATCATGGCCAGGTACACCGCCAGGATCAGCGGGATCCAGTGGGCCAGCGGCACGACCCACGCCTCCCAGGGCACGGGGGCGCCCTCGGGCAGGCCCTCGTAGAAGTCCTTCGCCGCCCGCGGCTCCGGGACCAGGCCGTCGCGGATGAAGGGGTGGACGACGGTGGCCCAGTCGTTCTCCGGGGTGGCGTAGTAGACGGCTCCCGCCGTGATCGGCAGGAGGTACTCGGTGAGCCCCATGCTCGGGATGGCGCAGCCCACCATGGCCATCACGTAGACGACGACGAGTTCCTCCCGCCGCAGTCCGAGGCCCGGGTGCAGCAGCCGCAGGGCCGTCTGCACCCCGAGGACGAAGAGGAAGAACAGGAAGATCGCCCCGGCGGTGCTGAAGTCGAGGGCGAAGTTGGAGCCCCGGAGGATCATGTTGCTGTAGGGGGCGCCGACGCCGATGCACACCGTCATCAGCGAGCCCACCAGCAGGGAGCGGGGGGTGATGCCGGACCCGCGGGTGGCGTGGGGTGTCGAGGTCGACATAGGTTTCGGCCGGTATTCCGGAGTTGAGATAGTGGCGGCGCCACCGGGTGACAAGCGCGCGGAGGAGAGGATGACCACAGAGACGGGTACCGGGCTGCGGACCATCCGGCAGTCGTGGGAGGCGGAGGCGCTGTACGCCGAGGCCGAGTCGGCGGCCGGGTTGTGGAAGGGCGGCGGGGAGGAGGAGATCCACCTCTTCCGCGGAGAGGTGGCGGAGAACGACTCCCCCGGCTCGGGACGCTCCGACGAGCCGGGGATCGAGCCTTTCGTGGAGCTGTCGGGAGAGAGGGTCTACCGCAAGCGCCTCCACCTCGACGATGCCGCGTGCCACGGGGCGCAGCTCGCCTTCATCGCCCTCGAGGCCGAGGACAACTCCACCACGCTGTGCTTTACCGTGAACGGCCGCGAGGTCCGGCGCCCCCCCTCCACGGAGGCGGCCCCCGAGGCAAGGCAGTACCAGGAGCTGAACTGGAGCCGCTGGTACTACGTGGACCTCCCCGCCGGCGCCCTGCGGCCGGGGGAGAACGAGATCACCGTCCGGTGCGACGGCGGCGGTCCCGGGTGGCAGCTCATGGTCGCCGACTACCGCGACTTCCACAAAGGCATGGAGGACCCCGTCGTCCTGCCCCACGCCACGGAACGCAGCGACGACGGCGGCCGCACCTGGACCGGGGAGCGGGGAGAGCTCGTGCTCCGGCTGGCCCTCGACCGCTACCGCCCCTCCGGCCGCCTGCGTTCACCGGTTGTCGACGCCACCGGCGAAGGCGGTTCGGTGCTCCGGAGCCTTCATCGCGTGGAGTCCGCCCGCCTCGCCTGGGATGCCGACTCCCCGGAGCCGGCCGGCCTGGACCTGGTCTGCCGCAGCGGCGCCGGGCCCTGTCCCGACGCCGGCGGCTGGAGCGACTGGCAACCCTGCGAGGCCGGCCGCCCCGTGGCCGACCTGCGGGGCCGCTACCTGCAGTGGGAGGCGCGCTTCCACACCGCCGACCCCACGGTGACCCCGGCCCTGCGCCGGGTCGAGATGGAGGCGGAGGTCCTGCCCGGCCCGGAGCCGGCGCCGCGCGTGGCGCAGAGCCACAATCCCGCCATCCTGCGCTCCTCCTGGGAGATGCCCCACGAGAACCCCCGCTGCCGGCCGCTGGTCCAGCTGCGCCGGGAGTGCGAGCTGGATGCCGTCGTCGCTGGCGCCCAGACCGAGTTCGAGGCGATCCAGCGGCTGCACCGCTGGGCCTACCACATCCCCCTCGGGGACTGCCGCCACTTCCCCTGGGACGTGCTCTCCTGGATCGACGTCGAGCGCGGGCCGGACTGCCAGATCGTGATGAACGAGTACTCGCAGCGGCGGCGGGACCGGATGTGCCTCTACCCCAACGTGGTGCTGGTGGCCGCCCTGCAGAGCTTCGGCATCCCCGCCCGCCACCTGAACTTCCACAGCGAGGGCATGACCGGCCACGAGATCGCCGAGGTCTGGTCCAACGACCACGGCAAGTGGATCCACCTCGACGCCACCCGCGACTACTACTGGTATGACCGCAGGACCCTGGTGCCGCTGGACACGGAGGAGATCCACCGCGCCCTCGTGGACCGCCTCGACCGCGTCGAGCGCTGGGACCGCCCCTACCTCTACTACCAGGATCTCGACAAGCTGGTGGAGGACCTGCCCATCGCCTACTGGGACGGCGACTACGAGCACCCCTGCAACGCCGGCGACCACGGCGCCCTGTTCCTGTTCCGCAGCTTCTGCCACTTCCGCGTCGTGCCGCGCTTCGACGTCTTCAGCCGCCAGCGGCCCCTGCCGGTGAGCCAGGGGACCGAGGTCTGGTCCTGGGACGGCTACCTCAACTGGGCCGACGACGAGGTGCCGCCGTTGCCGCACTTCTCCCACCACACCAACCGCCGCGCCGACTTCTACCCCACCCTCAACCAGACCCGCCTGACCGTGGAGACCACCGCCGACCCCATGATGGCGCGGGTGCACCTGGAGACGCGGACGCCCGACTTCGCCGCCTTCGAGGCGCGTCTCGACCGGGGCCGCTGGCAGGAAACGGCAGCCCCCCTGGAGTGGCCGCTGCGCGCGGGGATGAACACCCTGGAGGCGCGCAGCCGCAATCGCTCCGGGTGGACCGGCGTGGTCAGCTCCGTGAGCCTGGTGGCATGACGGCGCCCCGCCGGCACAGGCCGGATCCGCCGATCGCGAGGGAGGCTCCGCGCCTCGCCGCGGCCGCCGCCCTGCTGGCCCTGGCCGCCCTGCCGCTGCGGGCCGGCGACGACCTTCCCGGCCGCGTGCTCCCGGCTCCGTCGGAGCTGCCCTCGTACACGATCGAGCGCGTCTCCTCGGGGATCACCGTCGACGGCCGCGCCGACGAGGAGGACTGGCAGGCCGCGGCCCCCATCGAGCTGATCGTGCCCTGGCTCCACGACGCGGCCGAGCCCGTGCAGGCCACCGAGGTGCGCATGCTCTGGAGCGCGACCGACCTGTTCATCGTATACAAGTGTGCAGACCCCTACATCGGCGCCGAGATCGTCGACCACGACGGGGCCACCTACCTAGAAGACACGGTGGAGATCTTCGCCACCCCCAACCCCGATCACGTGTTCAATTACTATGGCTACGAGATGAACGTCCTCGAGACCCTGCTCGACTACATCACCTTCTGGCGGGACGGCCAGCGGCTCACCGGGGGAGCCGGGTGGCAGAGCGAGGGGGTGCGCATCGCCACCACCATCGACGGCACCCTCAACGACCACTCCGACCGGGACACGGGCTGGGTCCTCGAGATCGCCATTCCCTTCGACAACTTCCGCCATCTCGGGGGCCGCATCCCGCCGCGGGACGGCGACCGCTGGCGCCTCAACCTGAACCGCTGCGCCGGCCGGACGGCGGGTCAGTACGCCATGTGGTCGGACTCGGGGACGCCGAAGCCCCAGTTCCACGTCCCCGAGCGGTTCGGAATCGCCGTGTTCTCCGGGCGCCCGGCCGGGTCCGCCGGCTCCCGCTGAGGGCAGGAAAATCGCTTGACTTCCACCGGCAGGTGACCTACCGTTCGGTCTGTTTTCCCCGGCCCGGCCCGACGCGGGCCCTGGCCACAGCCCGTAACTGACTGTTTTCGCGCGAGATCGCTCACCATCATCCTTTCCATCCACTTCCGGAGAGACAGTCCCATGCAACTCAGACGCATCGGCATCGCGGGTGCGGCAACGCTCCTGTTCCTCGCAGGGACCGCGAGTGCCCAGTTCCTCCACGCAGGCAACCCCGACGTCACGTCCCTTTCGGACATGACCAGCGGCGGCGCGCCCACCGTGCTCAAGATCGAAGGCCTGTCGGACTTCCCCGACTATGCCTTCGACGGCTCGGATCTCGAGGTCAACTTCACGCTGGAAGGCAGCGGGGCCACCGTCTGGCTCATCGTCTACACCTCCGGCCAGAACCCGCCCCTGACGATCGAGGGCGAGGGCGATGCTCCGTACAAGGATCCGGTGCGCAACCAGCCCGGCTGGCACGTGTACGAGGGCGTCGACTACCTCGTGTACAAGTCCGTCGGCGAGCGCATGGACGAGGGCGACAACACGATCACCTGGAACGGCCGCGACAACGCCGGCAACGTAGTCGGGCCTGGTTCCTACACGCTGCACCTGGCCGCTTTCGACGACGAGGCCTTCCCCCACTTGGTGGCCGGCGCCGTCTTCCGCAAGCTGGGGGCCCCCGGGCGCCCGTACTGGGACCTCGGCCGGGAGCAGATCTTCGACTTCAACTTCGTCAACGACATGAACAACGACTGGGTCGAGAACTTCGAGGGCTACGACACGATGGACTTGGCGGCCGTCAGCGATGCCGGCGGCGCCAGGCCCCTTTCGGCGGTCTTCCTCAATGACGACTTCAGCGAGGCCATCGCCATCGGCCAGAGCAACTGGCTCGAGCGCCTGACCATCGACTGGGACGCCAACCGCGCCGCCACCGTCGAGGACTGGGGCGAGGACTTCGGCGGCGTCAACGGCGTCATCAACGTCGAGGACCTCGGCGGCAGCGCCGGCCAGCGGACGATCGCCAGCAACCCCGACAAGACCATCGCCTACCTCACCGCGGGCGTGTCGGGCACCGAGGCCCAGCTCGCCGCGTACTCGATCGAGACGGGCGAGAAGGTCGACAGTTGGGACATGACCGACCTCTTCCTGTACGACAACAAGGGCGCCGACCGCGTGGGCGGGCCGATGGAGCTGGCCGCCTTCTACGACGGCAGCCCGGATCCGTGGGGGCTCACCATGACCTCCCACCACACCTCGGTGATCGCCCGCTTCGACTACGACGGCAACCTCAAGTGGGCCAACCGCAACGGTGACGGCTTCGGCGACACCCAGGCCTACAACAGCGCCGACGGCACCTTCGGCGACCTGATCTACGGCCACACCGAGGCCCCGAACTTCAAGTACTCCCTGTTCTCGGCCCCCGACGGCTGGGTCTCGGTCTGCGAGAACGGCCGCGACAACACCAGCTTCGGCGCCATGCTCGGCTCGGACGGGTCGGGCCTGTTCAAGTTCGAGCCCAAGAACACGCCTCTCACCTGGTCCCAGTACGTCTGCATCATCGACGACGACACCGACTGGGACGGCCTGCACATGCAGATCGGCGGCTTCGGCGACGCCATCCCGTCCAACGACTGGGTCTCCGACGACATCACCATCTCGCCGCACCATCCCCTCGCCCACTATCCGTACGACCAGCAGAAGGTGAGTCTGGGGATGTCCACCGACGTGGCCGAGGTGGGAGGGACGGTGCCCGCCGGCTACTCGGTCAGCGACGCCTACCCCAACCCCTTCAACCCGGAGACCACGGTCCGCTTCTCCCTGCCCTGGGAGGCGGATATCCGGGTTACGGTCTACAACGAGCAGGGTCAGAAGGTGGCCACCCTGGCCGACCAGCGCCTCGGCCCGGGCAACTTCGACATCACCTGGGACGGCACCGACGACAACGGGGCCGCCGTCGCTTCCGGTGTTTACCTCTACAAGATCGAGGCCCCCGATCTGAGACTGAACAAGAAGGTCACCCTCCTGAAATAGGAGGGCCTCGGAGGTGCCGCCGGCCACGCGCCGGCGGCACCTCTTTTTTTTTCTTCCCCTGGACGACTGGCCGGCAGCGGCGAGTCGATACGCCCTGGATGGCGATGACCCGGTCGCAAGGGTCGATCCAGCGGCGGCGATCCACCCTCCTCCACGCGAGGTTCTCACCGTGAAGACTGCCAGACTCAACTGGGCCCGACCCCTGGCTATGGCCGGACTCCTCCTGTGCTGTGGCAACCTCCACGCCCAGGACCTGTCCAGCCTCTCCATCTCCACCTGGCCCTCCACGACCCAGTATCTCGGCTTTCCCGAGTTCCTCGAGAAGCAGGACGGCCAGATCCGGATCACCGCGGGCGGGTCGTATACCCTGTACCTCAACGGAGAGCTGGTGGGCAGCGACGCCGATCCCGCCACCGTGGAGGTCTGGACGGACCTCTCCTTCAAGAAGAAGGAGAACCAGGTGGCCGTGGTGGTGGACCACGACGGCACTCTGACTCCGTACGGCGTCTATCTCGTCGTTGACGGGGAGCAGGAGCAGTTCGTCAGCTCTCCCACCGACCGCGCCATGCCGTGGTTCTGGTCCGGCGACGCCCTGCCCAACGAGGAGGACGGCTGGACCAAGCTGAAGCTGAGCAAGCTCGGAGAGCACGAGGAAGACGGACGGCTCATCACCTGGCAGGCGGCCCAGCGCGGCACCCTCGAGCCGGGGGACTACGCCGAGTTCGAGGACCTCGACCTGACCCGCGCCGGCAGCGTCGCCGGTTTCCCCGGAGGCCTGTCCGGCCAGGAGCAGGGGCTGCAGCTGCGCAGCCTGGCGGGGCAGAACATGGCCCTCAACTCGCGCACCTCCGACCCCAATCTGGTCGATGGCGACATCACCAGGGGTGTCGCCTTCCGCAAGGGAGCCGCCTCCCTGGGCCAGGGAGTGGCTACCGACCTCGGCCGGCTCCTGCTGCTGGAGCGGGTGCGCGTGATCACCCAGCCGCCGGGCCGCAACGACACCTACGAGGACCTCTCCATCCGGGGGTACAGCGTCCTCATCAGCAGGAACGGCATCAGCTACCGCGAAGCGGGGGCCCGCAACCAGATCACCACCTACCGCGAGAGCGACATCGTGTTCTCGCCGACCCCGGCCCGCCACGTGAGCCTGAGGATCACCGAGTTCTCCTCCCGGGACGCCAATCCGAAAATCGGCGAGTTGGAGGTCTTCGCCCAAGGGAGGGACGACCGCGGCGGATACCTCTCCCAGCCGCTGGACCTGGGCTCCTCCGAGGTCAAGAACTTCGAGCGCGCCGTCCGCCATGGCGAGGTGCCCGCAAACACCGAGATGGACCTGCGCTTCCGCAGCGGCGACGATGGCGAGAGCTGGAGCGACTGGTCGCCGTGGAGCTCCCTGGCCGAGGTCGGACTGAACGTGCCCGAGCCGCGGAACTACCTCCAGTTCGAGGCGCGCATGCTGAGCCGGGTCCTCGACGCCACGCCGCGGCTCGACAGCCTCGTGGTCTGGTTCGAGGAGGGTCCCTTTCCGGTCTCCAGCGCCCTCGGCTCCATCTCGCCGGCCCGCGCCTCCATCGGCGTCGACACCGTGTTCACCTATACGCTGCAGCTGGAACTGGCGGAGACCGATGCGGGCGTAGGGCGCCTGGCCATCCTCACCCCCTGGCCGGCCCGGCTCGATGCCGGCGGCGTGCACGGTCTGGGCGACGCGGCGATCGCCTCCAGCTACGCCACCGCCGATTCCCTCGTGCTGATCCTCGATCCGCCGATCACCTCGGCCACGGGGACGACGGAGGTCGTCATCCCCTTCACCACGCGGCTGCTCTCCGCCAGCCACGACTTCCAGGGCCTGCTCTACGCTCCCGGGAGCGCCGCCTCCCTTCAGGTCGGGACGCGGGAAGGCACCGATCCGGCGACCGAGCTGCCGTTCACCTCCATCACCGAGGCGGCGGACTTCGGCATTCCCATCCTCGACCACGTGCAGGCCCTGCCCGCGGTCTTCACCCCCAACGGCGACGGCGTCAACGACTCCGCGGTCCTGGCCTTCACCCTCGGGCGCGTCTCCGGGTCCTCGGTCGGCTTCGAGATCTACGATGTCGGCGGGACGTTGGTGCGCAGCCTGCCGCCGAGTCGTCTCGATCCCGGCAGCTACTCCCCCATCGGCGGCCGGGACGCCGGCCTGCCCGGACGTTGGGACGGCCGCGACGACGAGGGCAACCTGTTGCCGCCGGGCCTCTACCTGTACCGGATCGTCGTCGACCTGGAACCGGATGACGAGGTGGCCACCGGCGTGGTCGGACTCGCCTACTGAGCCCCGAGGATCCAGGGTCCACCCGACACGAATCCATGCGCGCCTCTCTCGCCTCCATCTTCCTGATCCTGCTGGCCTCGGCGCCGCAGCCGTCGGAGGGACAGTTCCTGTCCCGGGACTTCCGGCGGCTGTGGGCCAACCAGATCTTCGAGAACTACGGGGCCGCGGGGTACCGGGACTACGACCTGGAGGAGGAGAACCGGCGCTTCGACCTCTTCGGTGATCTCCTCATCGACGGCGTCGACATCATCGAGTACAGCGAGATCCGGCGGGACGCCCCCGGCATCCGGGGCAGCTTCGAGACCCGCAACGCCCGCTACGAACGCTTCTTCAAGAAGCTGGTCATCGCCAACGAGGGGTTCGGCAACTGGTCGACGCGCCTGATCATCGGGGACCACATCCGCACCTTCTTCACCCCCATGACGCTGAACCTGCCCAACTACAACGGCATCCGCTGGGACGGCGCCTCCCGCAAGAGCCGCTTCAGCGTCATCGCCAGCCACCTGAGGGATCCGGTGGTGCTGGGCGGGGGGCTGTCGGTGGACCAGAACATCGAGGAGCGCCGGATCTGGGGGGGCAGCCTCTTCGGCGTCCACTGGGAGAGCCAGATCGGCGGCCTCCTCAAGCTCGGGACCACCTACGTCAACGTGCACCGCTTCGACTCCGAGGCGGCGGCCAGGGTCAACAGCCTCAAGGGCACGATCCCCGGCGTGATGCAGGGCGGGCTTCACAAGGTCTACGTGTTCTTCAGCGACGACTCCCCCCACGACGCCTTCGCCGGCGCCGCCGTTCACGACCTCACCATGACCGTGGACGGGATGCCGGTGATGCCCCTGCGGGTCGGACGGATCGACGGGCTCATCGAGCAGATTCCCGTCACCTCCGATCCCACCAGCACGATCCTGCTCGAGCCCCACGAGGTCGACTACCTGCGCCGCAACCGCTCCTGGCTGCGCGCCGTGGTCGAGGCCAGCCGCGACCGGTTCTTCTCCTCCCTCCTCGACAAGATCACCACCGACATCAGCGCCGCGGCGATGGCCTCCAGGGGCGCCCCCCTGCGCGCCGACGGGACCGACGTCATCTTCTTCGAGTACGAAGTCCCCGACACGGTGAGTTCCATCGACTTCAGCGCCGTCCTCGCCGACGACTACAACGTCGACGTGGTGGGGGCCATGCAGGTGCCGATCCTGGCCCCGGGGGACGACGACTTCTACTACGACTGGTACAACGCCCGGCGCGCCCGGGGACAGCCCGGGCACGGGTCGAACCGGCACCGGGTCGACTTCCGCTACGGTTTCCCCACGGGGCTGACCGTCGCCGGCCTCGACTGGGACCTCGAGGCCCTCGGCTTCCACCTGGAGGGGGAGTTCGCCCGCAGCCTGCGGTTCCTCCAGGTCCCCAACCGCGACGCCCAGCGCCACCGCCGGGAGAGCTCGACCTTCTACTTCCGCCTCACCCGCCCCTTGCGCGACCGGGCGGAGCTGGGGTTCGAGTACTTCGACATGCCCGACGACTACACGACGGAGTTCCCCCTCTTCCTCAACCAGCGCACCACCAAGTCGGTCGGCGGCCGGCTCTACACGCCCTTCGCCCTCGTGGAGGACAACGACGATCTCGACTTCTGGCCGGACCGGATCGAGCACAACGATCCGCTGGCTCCGTACTCCGATCCGCTGGCCAGCCGGTTCGGCTACCCCGGCAAGGGTGTCTACCCCGGCCTGGACCCGGACGACGACGGCGTCCTGGACTACAACCTCGACCTGGAGTTCGGCTCCGACTCGAGCCAGCCCTTCCTCGGCTACTACTCGGAGCCGTCCGGTCTGGTCTACGGCGACGACTTCGACAACAACGGCGTCGTCGACTACCGCGAGAACGACAACCTGCCGGACTACGCCTACCCCCTCGATCACCGGGGATTCCACGCCTACGGCACGGTGGAGGTGAACCAGCGAACCCAGCTGAAGACGGGGTTGTACCGGGTGCGCCAGCCGGTCATGGGCGGGCGCAACGACACCGAGTACGTGGAGGGACAGTACCGCCGGGACTGGCCGGGACTGGGGTACCTGCGGCTGAACCACCGGGTCAAGTGGATGGAGGACACCATCCGCAACACCGTCTTCAACTTCGGCAGCGTCGGCTCCCTCCGGCCCGACCGGCTGGGCAGCCGCGACACGGTGAGCAACTACACCTTCTTCGAGACCGGCCTGATGGCGGTGCCCGACGTCAACCTGCGCAACATCATCACCTTCGGCTTCTCGGAGCTGGTCGGTGGTCCCGTGGCCGATCCCTTCATCACCAGGCCGGGCCGCTACACCGGCGTGACGGTGATGAACAAGATCGACTACACCTGGAGGCGGGGACGGCTGACCGTGCGGCCCCAGTTCAAGCACATCTACTCGCGCAGCACCTCGCCCGAGGAGACCCTGCCCTCTTCGCAGAGCCGCCAGGTGCGGCCGATCCTGCGGGCCGACTACCGGCTCACGCCCAAAACCGAGCTGAAGACCGGCATCCAGGGGTTGCCCTTCTGGCCTGAGAAGACCACCTACGCGGTGCGGCCCGAGAGCCAGTACACGCGCATGACCTACACGGCGATGATCCAGAACCGGAGCAACTACCTCGGCTACGATCTGGTCCTGCTCATGGGCACCTACCGCACCGAGATCGACTACGCCGGCTCCGACCGGCCGGGCAACGGCTACCTCCAGTACTTCTTCCGGGTCTTCATCGGCTGATGGCGCGCATCCTTCGACATACGGCGGCTGCGGCCACGGCCTGCTGGCTGATGACGGGAGCTGTCTGTCCGGCGCAGGCGCAACTGCTGTTCAAGCCCGGCGAGCCGTACGTCAACTACGCCTACGAGGGCTACCGGAGCTACCAGAACCTGATCTTCGCCCGGGACCGCCTGCCCGTCTTCGATCCCCTCGGCCAGTTCGTTATGAACGGCACCCAGGTCTTCAAGCTCCAGGAGACGCGGACCGTCGCGCCCGCGCCAGGCACCCTCATCTCCAAGCCCAGGCTCTACCAGAACTACCTGAACCGCCTGCTCATCGCCGACGACGCCTACGCCGGGGCCACGAGCAAGCTCATCATCGGCGACCACGTGCGCACCAAGTTCACCTCCCTCACCCTCGACATGGCGTCGATGAACGGACTGCGCTTCGACACCAGCTTCGAGAGCGGCTCCGCGATCCTGGCGGTCTCCCGCGTGGACCGGCCGATCTTCGAGGCCCTGGGGCAGCAGAACGTCGACCACCGGGTCCACGGCGTGGAGGAGCGCTACGAGACCCGGCCGCGATGGTCGACCTACCTTCTCGGCGGCGACCTGCGCACCCAGTTGCCGGGCCTCGACATGGGGTTGAGCTGGGTCAACCAGTACCGCACCGACAGCTTCAAGGATCTGAACGACAACAGCTGGAAGGGCACCCTCCCGACCACCGGCGCCCCTCCCGAGTGGATCGTGGTGCGCGTCGCCGACCAGGAGCCCGACGACGAGGTGGGAGTGCGCGTCAAGGTGCCCACCATCACCCTCAACGGCCGCCGGCTGCAGCACCATCTCGGACCCTACGACAACCTGGATCCGGACGCGCCCACCCTCACGGTGACCGAGCACTCCGACCGGACGATCATCCCGCCGATCCTCTGGCGGGATGCCCAGGATCCGATCATCGAGCACGACCACGTCTCCCCCACACCCCAGGGCTTCTACGAGACCCGGGGTCCGGGGAGCCTGCTGTTCTGGTTCCGGGTCCCCCACACCTTCGATGACGCCGCCGAGGCCGAGGTGATCAACCAGGCGTACGTCGATCTGGACGTGGCGGGGGACTACGTGATCGAGCTGTCGGAGGTCTTCGACGGCATCTCCAACAACCCGGCGACCTATTTCTACACCGCCGCCCGGTCGCGGGGCCGGCCGGACAACCTCGCCGACTTCCGCCGCGTGCGGGCCCACTACGGCCGCCAGACCGGCCGCACCCTGGCCAGCGCCCACCTGAACCTGGACGTCAAGGGCTTCATGCTGCACACGGAGTACGTGCGCAACTTCGCCTTCCGCGCCTATCCGGCGCTGTTGAGCACGGAGCTGGAGCACTACCAGAACGAGAGTCAGGCGTGGTTCGCCGTGGTCCGCCGCGACTGGAACGGCTTTGCCGTCGGCGGCGAGGTGTTCAACGTGGACGCCGCCTATTCCACCGTGCTCACGGTGCAGGACGACGCCTTCAACACCAGCGCCGGCTTCCCCTCCGCGCCCTTCAACTACCCGCAGCAGATTCACGAGCCGCGGCTGCCGACGAAGGTCGGCCGCAACATCACCGACCAGACCTACACGCGCGAGTTCGACACCGTCGACGACAACGACGACAAGGACCAGTACCCGGACACCTACTACCTGCGCAAGACCACCAACCCGGAGACCGGGGGGCGCTTCATCCAGGATCCGGACGGCGTCTTCCCGGGGCTCGACGCCGACCTGAACGGCCGGCCCGACATCAACGAGAACAACAACCTGATCCCCGACTACTACGAGCCCTTCCTGCTCTACAAGGTCAATCCCGACGCCTACGAGTGGGGCGAGGACCTCAACAACAACGGCAAGATCGACGAGCGCGAGAACGACCTGAAGTCCGACTACCCCTACGACATCGACCGCCGCGGATTCCACGGGTTCTCCCGGCTCCTTCACGGCCGCGCCACCGTGACCGTCGGCCACCACAGGTCGTGGGCGCCCTTCGGAGGCGGCCGCGCCGAGTCGACCTACGGCAAGGTCGAGTACGAGCGCCGGATCCCCTTCCTGGCGGAGATCTACGGGGTGGAGCGGCTCAAGCGCGTGCGCGACGACGTGGCCGACGACATCTTCGGCCTGGGGCGGGACCCGATCTACTTCGAGCCCGACATCATATCGATCGTGCCCCTCACCGAGGAGCAGATCTTCAATCCCCTCGGCGAGGCCCAGCTGCTCAAGGACCCGCTGACGATGCGCGACAGCTGGGTGAACACGCTCTACACGCGGACGCGCTACATCGGCGCGCCGAACCTCAACGTGGAGCTCTCGGTCAAGTACGAGACCAACCTCCAGCAGAGCACCTCCCTGCAGCCGGAGAACCGCGTCTCCGACCTGGCCACGGTGGTCAAGGCCGACTACACGTGGAACCCCTGGAGCCGGCTGCGTGTCGTTCCGCAGCTCAAGTGGATGCGCCAGCGCCTGCAGGACGACGAGGAGCGGATCCTGGAGATCGCCGAGGACTACCTCTACCCGATCCTGAGGCTGGAGTACCCCCTCTCCTCGCGCACCGAGATCAAGCTAGGCGCCCAGGGCTTCCCCTTCCTTCCGGGCACCTACCGCAACGAGGCGGCCCCGGGGGTGGACTTCGATTCCCAGGTGTACCTGGCGCTGCTGAGCAACACCTCCACCTACGTGGGCTACCAGATCAACGTCAACCTGGGCTACGAGAAGCGCATCCGGACCTTCCTCGACGAGAGCCGGTCCGATCAGGACATCGACCTGTCGCGCCTCTTCCTGCGCGTCATCGTCGGCCTGAGGCCGCAGTTCTGATGCCATGAGAGCCGTGATCGCACACAGGGCCGGGGACCGGGGGAGGCGCCGCCGTGGAGGCCGTCCCCGAGGGTGGGAGCCCTCCATGGTGTGTTGGCTGCTGGTGGGCCTGCTGCTGGTGACGCTCGCTCCCGTTTCCGCCGAGGACGAGGAGAAGGAGGACCGGCCCGAGCACCCGGCCCTGGGGCCGGTGCGCCTGATGCCGGATCAGCCCTTCATCGGCCGCATCGGGCGGCAGCATTACCAGAACTACGGCTTCGAGGACTACTCGCGGCGGCCCGTGGCCACCAGCAACCTGAGCCACCGCTACAACTACCTCGGCGACCCGCTGGTCTACGGCACCCAGTCGATCCGCTGGGTCGAGTCGCGGGGCCTGGGCACGTCCCGAGGCTACAGCTCGGTCAGCGAAGGCGGATCCCACGGCACCGGCCGGGGCGGCACCGACTACGCGCCCCCCGGCGGCAGCTTCGCCAACCTCTTCAACTATGTCATGGTCGGCTCCGACGGCACCGACTCCTGGCAGGCCCGGGCGATCTACGCCAACGAGCTGCGCTCCAAGTTCACGCCCCTCACCTTCAAGATGTCCAACGTCGACGGCCTGCGCCTCGACGTGGGCACCGAGCACGACAAGTTCTCCGCCCTGTTCTCCAACCTCACGCCCACGGGCGGCGGCTTCATCGTGCCCACCACCATGCTCGGCGCCCACTACGAGCGCAAGGTGGGGTTCCTCAACTTCGGCGCCAGCTTCGTCAACGCCCATCAGTACGAGCACCAGATGTCGAACCGCCACCAGTCCCTCAAGGGCTCGGTGGGCAACATCCAGCGCCCCACGGCGATGGTGGCCGTCCGCATCTCCGACGGCTCGCCCCAGGACGGCCGCGACGGGCCGGTGCTCCACGGCTTCAGGGTCTACGTCAACGGCGAGCTGCGGCCGGAGGCCGATGTCTTCGTCCTCCGTCTCAACCAGAGCGGCGCCGGCCGCAAGACGTACGTGGCCGGCCTCCTCGACGAGGGCAAGGACAACGAGCGCCGCAGGCCCCTGGAGCCGGACTACCAGACGATCAACAAGGGGGCGGTCTTCAACAGCTTCGCCGTGTACATCAACTACGCCGCCTTCGACACCGACGCCTACTACAGGGGCTATGAGCACCCCTACTTCATCGACCACCTCTACTACCGGGACTTCGCCCGCTACGGCCCGGACCACGAGTACGAGGAGGGCGTCACCGTCCACAACCAGTTCGCCCACGAGCTCGCCGAGCCCGACGGCGCCTTCGCCCTGATCACCGAGGCCGACCTGCCCCAGGCCTTCGACGGCGAGGAGTACGCCGTCCTCTACGTCGATCTGGAGCCCTTCCAGGAGCAGATCAACTCCGTCGACATCGACCTGGAGCTGTCCCGGGACTACCACGTGGAGGTCTCGGAGATCGATCTGGCGGGCAAGCCGGACGACCTGTTCTTCCTGAACCCGCGGGAGCGCTACAACTACGCCAGCTTCTTCCGCACCGTCGCCTCGGCGCCCGGCAACTCGAGCAGCGACACGATCGACAGGGTGCGCGTCGAGGTGGGGGCGTCTACCGGACTGAGCCTCTACAGCGCCAACGTGTACGGCGTCTTCAAGGGCTTCGAGATCGACGGGGAGTTCAGCCGCAGCCACAGCTACTACCAGTACGCCAGCGGCGTTCCCGGGCCGCGGGTCTACCCCACGGACGGCGGGCAGACGGTGAACGCCCTGCGCCGGGAGGAGAACCCGGGGGTGCACTCCAACATCGACGACAACGCCTACTACCTGACCATCAAGCGCGACTTCCGGAGATTCGGCGTGGGCGGCGAGGTGTTCTCCATGGGAGCCCACTTCAACACCGAGCTGCGCTCCCACATCGGCCGCAGCGAGGTCAGCTTCGGCAACCCGGTGGTCTACAACAACACCTACCTGCACCGGCTGGTGGAGGACAACGACGACAACGACCGGTACCCGGACACGTGGTACACCAACCGGCCCTTCATCTGGAACGGCCAGTCCGACCTCGACGGCGTCTTCCCCGGTCTCGACGAGGACAACGACGGCGTGCCCGACACCAACCGGGACTTCGACGCCACGCCGGACTACCTCGAGCCTTTCCTGACGTACGACGTGGACCCGCAGATCTTCGACTACGGCGCGGACCTCAACCACAACGACTATATCGACGCCAGAGAGAACGACCTGCAGCCGGACCTGCCCTACGACCCGGGGCTGCGGGGGCGCCACATCTACGGGACCTTCAAGCCGATCACGGGGGCCCAGATGACCCTGGGTCTGCTCGACGCCGAGCAGATCGCCGCCGGCGACCCGAACGAGTCCCTCTACGCCAAGGTCGGTTACCAGCGCCGGATCCCGAGCCTGGGGCGGTTCCAGGGCGCCCTGTTCACCGAGCGCGTGCGAGACGGTGTCGAGGATCCCCTCAGCGTCTACAGCGACGAGGTCCTGACGGCGGCCGAGCAGCTCCGGCGCGAGTTCGGCGGATTCCAGCGCAACATCCGCATCTCCCCCTTCCTCGAGGTGCCGCGGGAGGATCCGCTGCTGTTCAAGAACAGCACCTACTCGCGTTTCTTCGTCGACGCGCGCTGGACGACCCTGCCCGGCCTCAACCTCCACAACAAGGTCAAGTACGAGATCAACCAGCAGCACGACGGAGAGCTCTACGACGGCACTCTCCAGGAGGGCCGGACCCTGTCGAGGTGGGCCATGGTGCACCGCTTGGACTACCTGTGGCCGATCCGGCCCAAGCTGAGCCTGTTCTCGGGGCTCAAGTACCGCTTCCTGCGGGAGTGGCAGACGGGAGACGTGACCACGCAGCACGAGCGGCATATCATCCCCATCCTCAAGCTCAACTACGACCTGACCTTGAGGACCCGCCTTCAGTTCGGGGTGGAGGGTCTGGGCAGCCTCCTGCCCTACTCGGTGGTCGACCTGGCCCAACCCGAGAACGACTTCGAGCAGTACGACTACGTGCTCATGCTGACCAACAACTCCAAGTACTTCGGCTACATCCTCTCCACCAACGCCGGCCTCAGCCGCAGGAACCGGGTCTTCGACGAGCCGGCGGTGGCCGAGGTCAAGGACGAGAAGTTCACGGCGGTCTTCATCAACGTGATCCTCGGCTTCGAGGAGGAAACCTACTAGGGATGGGCCTGACCCTGTTCCTCAGCCTGCTGGCCGCCGCCGGCACCTACCTGGCCACCCGCACTCCCACCGAGAGCGAGCTGGTCAGCTCCTTCCAGGAGGCCCAGCGGTTCTACGCCGAGGGCGCCTACGACCAGGCCATCGACGAGTACACCGACGTCTCCCGCGTGCGCAGCCGGGTGCTGGCCGTCGAACAGGTGCAGGTGGTGGTGGGCGAGGAGAGCTTCCCCCTCCAGGAGGCCGCCGCCTACCAGATCGGGAACGCCTACTCCAAGCTCTACGAGGAGTACGACCGGTTCGCGGAAGAGGCGCGCAACGCCGCCCGAAGGGCCGAGTACCGCTCCCTGGCGGACACCTCCTTCGCCCGGGCCATCGCCGCCTTCCGCCGGGTCATCGCCAGCGGCGGCAACGAGGTCCTCACGGTGCAGGCCCACGGCCGCCTCATCGATCTCTACTTCAGCGCCGAGGCCTATCCCGACGTCATCATCGCTTCCCGCGAGATGACCGCCGCCCACTCCGACGACCCCCACGTCATCGTCGCCTACTACAACACCGGCTGGGCCTACTACGAGACCAAGCGGTTCGCCCGCGCCATCGAGTCCTTCCAGGCCCTGCTGTCCCGGTTCACCAGCGGCTACCGCGCCGACCGCAGCCTCTTCCAGATCGGCGAGTGCCACCGCGAGCGCGGCGAGTTCGAGGAAGCGATCGAGGCCTACCGCCGCCTCGTGGAACGCCAGCGCATCGGCGAGCTGACCGACGAAGAGCTGCTGCAGATGAAGCGCGAGAAGCTCGCCGGCCTCGTCGACGAGACCGCCCTCGAGCTGGCGGCCAAGGCCGAGATCCGGGTGGGCACCTGCTTCACCAGCCTCGGACGCTTCGACGAAGGGCTGGAGGCCTACCAGCGCGTGATCTCCCTCTTCAGCACCGAGCGCCAGCTGGTGGAGGAAGCCTACCTGCGCCTGGCCGACCTGCACCAGGCCCGGGGCGACGAGGACGCGGCCCTGCGCACCTACCGCGAGGCGATCGACGAGTCCCAGGACCGCACCCTGAGGGCGAGGATCCAGTACGCTCTCGCCGAGCGCCTCTTCGGCCAGGGGGACTACGAGCGGGCGATCCAGGAGTACCGCATCTACCTGCAGGGATACGGCGACATCGCCCGGAGCGCCGGCTTCAGCGAGGGCCGGGTGCGCTACCGCGTGGGCAGCGGCTACCAGCAGCTGGCCCAGCCGCACCTGCAGTCGGGAGACGCGCCGGCGGCGGCCTCGTGGCTGGACCTCGCCATCGCCCAGTACGACACCCTGTGCGCCGATCCGGCTTCCCCCTACTTCCTCGACTCGCAGTTCAACCGCGCCGTCGCCTTCCAGGCCCTCGGCACGCCGGCGGCCATGGCCAGGGCCCGCGGCGAGTTCGAGGCGATCATCGATGCCGCCGGCGACGAGCTCTACGTGCAGCGGTCCCTCGGACAGCTCGCCGAGCTGCTCTTCGACTTCGGCGACTACCAGGGGGCGGTGGAGCGCAGCCGGCAGCTTCTGAGGCAGTTCCCCGGGACCGACTTCGCCGACGAGGCGCACATGCGCATCGGTCTGGCCCACCAGGCCTCCGAGCAACTGGAACCGGCGGTGGGAGCCTTCCTCCAGGTCGCCGCGGACTCCCCCTTCTTCGTCCGCAGCCGGACCGGCGCCGGCCACGTGCTGCTCGCCCAGCGGCGCTACGCCGACGCCATCCCCGTGCTCCTGGCGGGACTGGCCCCGGCCGAGGACCCGGCCCAGCAGGGCAGCCTCCACTACCTGCTCGGGCAGGCCTACAACGGCGAGGCCGAGCACGCCCGGGCGGTCAACCACTTCACCGAGGCCCTCGCCAGGCCCGCGACCCCCCGGCTGGTGGAGGCCCTGCGCCTCAACCGGGGCAGCGCCGCCCTGGCCGCCGGGGACCTCGCCCAGGGCGAGGAGGACCTGCTGTGGGTGGTGGCCAACGTGGCCGATCCCGACAAGGTGCGCTACGCCCAGGACGCCCTCGCCTTCTCCTACGTGAGGCGGGACCGGGGGACCGACGCGGTCCGGATCCTCGAGGAGATGGTGGCCGCCGCCCCCAGCGACGAGCAGCGCGCCGACCTGCTGAACCGCATGCTCGACCTCTACTACGAGGAGGAGAGCTACCCCCAGACGATCGAGGCCGCCCGGCGCCTCATCGCCCTCGACTTCGACGACGCCGCCGTCGCCCGCGGCGGCTACGGCACCAAGGAGAAGGCCTACTACCTCCTCGGGGACGCCCTCATGCGGCTCAACCGCGGCTCGGAGGCGGTGCGCACCTTCCGCGAGGCCCTGCGCGCCCATCCGAACTCGCCCTTCGCCCTGGACATCCGCCTGACCCTGGGCGCCTTCCACTTCGCCGAGGGAGAGCTCGACGAGGCCAAGGCCCTCTTCCAGGACCTGTCGGGGGGCGACATGACTCCGGAGCAGGCCCTGCTCGTCTCCTTCTACCTGGCCAACACCCACTACAGCCTGAGGGAGTTCGAGGAGGCCCGCACCCTCTTCCAGCGACTCCTGGCCGGCAATCCGGACGCCCGCGAGCTGCCGGACATCCTCTTCGGCGTGGCCGAGAGCAACTACCAGCTCGGCGCCTTCGACCGCGCCATCGGACACTACCGGCGGCTCATCGACGAGTTCCCGGGAGAGACGACGGCCGACGATTCCCAGTACAACATGGCCTGGTGCCTCATCGAGCTGGACAGGCAGGACGAGGCCATGGCCAGCTTCCGCCGGCTTCTCGACCGCTTCCCCGGCAGCGAGTACGCCGCCTCGGCGCAGTTCACCTTCGGGGACCACGCCTACAACCTCGGCCGCTACCAGGAGGCGATGGAGGCCTACCTCCTCGTTCAGCAGCGCTATCCCGACGCCGAGATCACGGCGGAGGTGCCCCGGCTCGTGGCCGAGCTCAAGGAGGCGATCGCCTACGAGCGTTACGAGCGCGGGATCGCCCTGATGGACTCGGCCGAGGCCGGCGGACAGAGCGAGTACTACCAGCAGGCGATCGAGGTGTTCCAGGACGTCATCGCCAGGTACCCGGGCACGGAGAGCGAGATCGGCGCCCTGAGCAACATGGGCGTCTGCCTGGAGGAACTCGGCCGGTGGCAGGACGCCGTCGGGGCCTACGACCGGGTCATCGGCATGTTCGAGGAGGAGCGAGCCACCCGGGACGCCTTCCAGTTCGCCAAGGCCCACCGGGACTGGATCGTGAGCGCGCGGCTGTGAGCAACTCCCATTCGTGAGGTTCGCATGGTTTCGATAGATTACCGCCGTCTCTTCCCGCTGGTCCTGGCAGCGACCCTGCTGACCGGCGATCTGGCCCTGGGCCAGGCTCCGGAGGAGAGGTTCCAGGTACGCGAGCAATACGCCTCCAGGAAGCAGGCCGTCGCCCTCGCCGTGGCCTTTCCGGGTCTCGGTCACCTGGCCACGGGACACCGCGGGAAAGGCACGGCTCTCGTGGCCGCCGAGATCCTCGGCCTCGTGGTCTGGCTGACATCGCACGCCGACTACAAGACCCAGTCCGAGCAGATCGACGTGGAGAAGGCGCTCTACCTGTCGATTCGCGAGGGCGGGACCTACGAGGGGGCGGAGGAGAGCTGGCAGCGCCTGAACAGGCTCAGGGAGGATGCCGACGGATCCCACCTGCGGCGGCGGCTCTTCGGGGTCATCGCCATCGGCGTCTACGGCTACAACCTCGTGGATGCCCTGCTCCTCGGGGGGCTGGAGCCGCCCGGCGGCGGCCGCGTCGGGCTGGTGCCGACGGCCACTCCGGAACGGACGGGCCTGGCCCTGGTGACCCGCTTCTGATGCCGGAAGGGAGAAGGGAGTCCTCATGTTGAAGAGAGCGGGCGTGAGCATCGCCCTGGCGGGCGTCATCCTCGCCTGGGGGTGCAGCGACGACATCGAGCTGCCCACGGCCTACCACGAAGGCCTCCTGCCGAGGCCCTCCGACGTGGCCGCCTCCGTGGAGGACGGCGCCATCCACGTATCCTGGGCGATCGCGTCCGAGGCCAACGTGCAGGGCTTCGTCGTCGGCTTCACCGATTCCAGCGGCGCCGAGCACACCCGGTCGGTGGAGGACCCGGCGGCCAGGGCCCACTCGGAGCAGGAGCTGGACGTCAGTCCGGGACTCTCGTACCTGGTCCGGGTGTGGGCCTTCGATGCCCGGGGCTTCTTCGGCCCCCGGTCCGTGGCCGACACCCTGGTGGTCCAGGAGTGAGGCTGGGGGAATGACCTTGGCGACCCCGCATCAAGGTGGTGAGCATGGCTGACTCGCGGCGCTTCAGCGCGCCCAGTGACGGCCTCGACCTGCAGCGCCTGTGGCGCGACACGGTCACCTACACCGCCCGCGGGCTCCTCATCGGCTTCGCCGTCGTGGCCGGCGTCCTGCTGTATCTCGTGCTGAGGGTGGAGGAGAGGGCGGCGCCGCCGCCGGCGGTGGCCCGCCTCATCATCCGCAAGCCCCGGTCGACCAAGTCCTTCACCCTCAAGCGCCAGCGCCTGCGCCCGCGGGCCCTGACCAAGCAGGTCACCGCCCTCACCCCCCGGCTCTCCCTGCCGTCGGCCCGCCGCCTGGCGGGGCCTTCGGTCTTCGGCACCGTGCAGACCTTCGACTACGCCCCCGACACGGACGTGCAGATCAACCTCCAGTCCGGTCCCATCGAGCTCTCCGCCGCCACCATCCGGGGCACCAAGGAGCCGGGCAAGCGCATCGCCATGCGCGAGGAGCTGATCGACCTGAACGCCCTCGACACGGGCAAGTACAAGGGGCTCATCATCCAGGACCCGACGGACCGGCGCAACGTCAAGGGCTTCGTCTACCTGGGGACGGCCTGGGCCAACGACCTGGAGCCGACCTTCGACAGCGCCGCCCGCGCCATCCCCAACCTGGTGGACGCCCTCAATGCCCAGACGGGGATCACCGCCAAGGTGGACGCCCACCTCTTCCTCGACTCCCAGGAGCTGTTCCGCACACCCTTCGTGTACGTCACGGCCGAGGAGGCCTTCGAGCTGACGGAGCGGGAGTTGCGCAACCTCGGGGAGTACCTGAGGCGGGGCGGGTTCATCTTCGTCGACAACGCCACCCCCCTCACCGAGTTCAGCCAGGGAGAGGCCTCCCTGCGGCGCATCTTCCGGGACGCCCTCGGGGCCGAGGGGCAGCTGCGGCCCATCTCCAACAACCACCCCATCTACCACACCTTCTACGACTTCGACGGCCCGCCGGTGGGCACGGAGATGGAGAACCCCACCTTCACCGAGCAGAGGGAGCGCGACTACCTCGTCTTCGCCCAGCAGACCTACTATCTCGAAGGGGTCTTCCTGGGCGACCGGCTCGTGGGCGTGTACTCCGACAAGGGGTACGTCCACATGTGGGCGCGAAACTTCGGCAACGAGCCCCAGTTGCGGTTCGGCATCAACGCCGTCGTCTTCGCCCTCACCCAGGAAGGCTCCATCGCCCAGCAACAGATCGACTTCTTCAGCCAGCGCACCCAGTGAGAGAGAGGGTGGCCATGCGTTCGACATTCCTTCTGCCGCTGCTGATCCTCGGCGGCTGCAGCCACTTCCAGCCCGAGACGATCCTCTACTCGAACGAGCTGGTGCCCAGTTCCCACCAGGCCGGCGAGGACCGCTACGCCGTCGACGAGGGCGGGTCGGTCACATACGTTCTGGAGGGGCTCCGCGTCCGGGTCGAACCGATGGAGGACGACGAGCTCAACGCCATCTTCCCCGAGGAGTCGACCCGCGGCCAGTTCTCCACCAACCCCTACACCTACGGAAACTGGATCGACCCCCTCGTGGGGCACACGCCCAAGCGCTTCACCGTCTTCCGGGTCACGATCATCAACGACATCTACGCCAAGGTGCTCCTCGACCCGATCAAGGCGATGCTCTACACCGACCAGGGCGAGGTCCTGCATTCCTACGGCCTGCCGTCGGTCTCTCCCCACAACAGCTTCGAGCGCTACTACCGGGCCATTCGCGGGCAGAGCGGCAACGAGTTCTACCGCTTCGACCTGCGCATGGGGAACGTGCGCAGCACCGCCTATCTCGAGGACGTGAGGGTCTTCAAGGGCGAGAGCTACTCCGGACTGCTCGCCTTCAACCCTCTGAACGAAGAGGTCCGGCAGGTCCGGCTGACCCTGAGGGACTTCGTCACCAAGTTCGACGCCTCCGGTCAGCCCCTGGAGTCGGTGGACATCTCCATGGAGTTCGACCAGGAGATCGACAGGAGAGTGGCGCCGCAGACCGCGGCGAGGCAGGTACCGCCGGGCGGTGGCCAGGCTCCGTAGATGGACCCCGGCGATCCTCCTCGCCTCGGCCCTCGGCCCGGCCGCCGACGAGGAGATCGCCCAGCCGCCGCCCTTGAGCATCGCCCTGCTCGACTTCGAGGATCGGGCCGGGTTTCAGGGCCGCTGGAAGCTGGCCCGGGACGTTCCCGAGTTCCTGGGCCGGTACCTGGACGGAGAAGACGCCTTTGACGTGGTGTCCGCAGAGCGAGTGGTCGAAGCCCAGGCCGACCCCGGCCTCTCGGGGCTGCAGGGCCGGGACCTGGCGGTGGCCGCCGGCCGCCTGCTGGAGGCCGACATCGTCATTCAGGGGGTCGTGGAGACCTTCGGGATGCGCCGGGTCACCGCGGGAGACCCGAACCTGGCGGGATACAAGTCCTACCACTCGAGAGTCCGCATCGGCGAGGTGGAGGTGATTCGCGTGGCCACCGAACAGCTCCTGGGAACCGTCGAGGTGAGCCGCGACTCCACGGAGACGCCTCTCGGCCTCGACCTCTTCGGACGCCCGCGCCGGCAGGACCGCGAGTTCCGGGAGCTGTTCCACCTCGAGTTCGGTTCCGAGCGGTTCTACAAGCTGCCCCTGGGCATCGTGGCCGACGCCGCCTTCGAGGAGTTGCGCAGGCAGATCGGCGCCCTGCTGACGGAACGCCCGCCCATCGACCTGACGAGTGACAACGCCGTGGTCCTGGCGGTGGACGGGACAGAGGTGTTCCTCGGGATCGGACTCGAGGACAACGTCGAGTACGGAGACCTGCTGCCCCTCTACCAGGACAGCCTGCGAGTGGCCCTGGCGAGGGTGAGCGAGGTGATCGGCCCCCACCTGAGCAAGGCGGTGATCGTCGACGGCGCCGCCCGGGTCGAGGCGGGGTCCAGGATCGGGCAGCGCCTCTCGAGGACGGGAGTCGTGGAGTGAGGACCGCCTCGGAGCATCAAACCTGAACTTCCAGAAGTTCACAAGGAGACGGACAGATGTGGGAGGTCATTCAGAGCGGTGGACCCCTGATGGTTCCCCTGGCCGCTTGTGCCATCCTGGCCATCGGCTATTCCATCGAGCGGTTCTGGGTCTTCAGCCAGCTGCCCTCGCACGGGGAGGCCCAGGAGAGCCTGGAACGCCTGGAGCACGCCCTGCGGGACGGCGGCACGGCCCAGGTCGTGGCGGAGTGCAACGAGGGCAGGGGGTTGCTGAACTTCGTGTTCGCCTCTCTCCTGCGGCGCTACGACACCCTGAGGATCGAGCAGCAGGAGTTCAAGGAGACCAACGAGGAGATCATGCGCCTGGCCCAGGCCGGCGGCGGCGGCGAGGTCAGCCGCTTCATGGTGATGCAGCGGGAGCTGACCGATCTCAAGGACGAGCTGGTCATCGAGACCGAGGAGTCCGCCCGGGCCTATCTCGGCAAGCACCTGCCGATCCTGAACACGATCGGCAACATCAGCCCCCTCATCGGACTCCTCGGCACGATCCTCGGCATGATCATCGCCTTCGAGTCGATCGCCGTGGCCGGCGCCGGTGATCCCAGGGTGGTGGCGGGAGGCATCTCCCAGGCGCTGGTGACGACGGCGTCGGGCCTGATCATCGCCATCCCGACGATCGTCTCCTACCGCTACCTGGCCCGCAGGGCCGACAAGATGCTCGAGCACGTGGAGATGTACGGCCACGCCTTCTCCAACGCCCTGATCACCACCGGCCAGCGACAGGAGGCCGCCGGGCAGTAGGCTCCCGGCGCGCGGACCGTGGGCAGACATCGCAGACTGAAGGGTTTCGGCGAAGAGGGGGGGCCGGACCTCGCCCCTCTCATCGACTGCGTCTTCCTGCTGCTCATCTTCTTCATGGTGACCACGGTCTTCCTGCACACCAAGGGGCTCGAGGTGGACATGCCCGCCAAGAGCGAGGCCACGGAGGAGCAGAAGAAGGACATCAACGTGGTCCTCGACCGCGAGGGCAGGATCCAGATCAAGGGAGAGGAAGTGGCCCCCCAGGAGCTGGGTGACCGCCTGGCGACGGCCATGGAAGAGGCCAACAACGAGAACATCATCATCCAGGCCGACGGCGACTGCCCCCAGGAGCACGTGGTCTTCGTCGTCGACACGGGCAAGAGTGTGGGAGTGGCGGGAATCGCCTTCGCCAGGGAGCAGGAGGAGGAATAGTGCCCAGACGCCGGTCCGTGTACGAGGAGGATGGCATGGACATGACGCCGCTCATCGACTGCGTCTTCCTCCTCCTGGTGTTCTTCATGGTCACCACCGTGTTCAAGCAGCCCTACAGTCTGCAGGTGGAGCTGCCCGAGGCGACGCAGGCCAAGGTGGTGGAGGAGAAGAAACTGGTGGCCTCCATCACCGCCGACGGCCGGATGGAGATCAACCGCCACCCCGTGACCCTGGAGAACCTCGAGCAGGTGCTCCTGCGCGAGAAGTCGGGCACCCACAGCCTGACCTTGGTGGTGCGCACCGACAAGAAGACCCGGCACCGGCACCTGCTGGACCTGTTCGAGGTGGCCAAGCGGGTCGGGATCGAGAAGATCCCCCTGGCCACGGACGACCTCAAAGGGGACGACTGACTCCCACGGGGACGGGGATTCCCGTCCGGCCTTCGGGTGCTCCAGCGTCCCCCCCCGGGCATCGACGGGCTCCTGGTCCGGATTCCCTTGCCAGGGCCACTTGACTCTGGTCATCTCAACATGCGCTGAGAAGGCTCCGCAATGGTATCCCTGGCCCGGCCCCTCGCAGTCCTGACCCTCCCTGTCTCCTCCATCCTCTCCGGCTGCGGAGAGGGTGACGCGGTGGCGAGAGTCGATGATGAGCCGATCACCGCGGCCGACCTCCGTGAGTTCGTCGACAACCTCCCTTCCGGCCTGAAGAGCCCGGACCGCGGTGCCGACGCTCGCCGCCAGTACCTCCAGTCGCTGATCGACCGCCGGCTGTTGCTGATCGAGGCCCGCTCCCGCGGCCTCCCGGAAGACCCGGCCATCGCGGGCCTCGCCGACAGGACCATCCGGTCCAGGCTGATGACCATGTACCAGCGAGCCGTGGTGGCGCCGCGGGTGCAGATCCACGAGAGCGACCTGCGCCAGCGCTTCGCCGACCTCGGGCTGCAGCGCCAGCGCCGGCTCAACGCCATCCTCGTGCGGACCCGGGAAGAGATCGACGCCATCTCCGCCCGGCTGCGGCGGGGCGCCTCCTTCGAAGAGCTCGCCCGGGAGCACTCTCTCGACAGGAGATCGGCCGCCAATGGAGGGGAGCTGGGGTTCATCGACGCCGAGGCCGCGCAACGGATCCACGTCCCCCGGGACGTCTTTCTGGAGCTGCCCACCGGCCAGGTCTCGGAGCCGATGGCCGCCGGCACCAGCTGGCACCTCGTCCGCTTCACGGAGGAGCGCGCCTCCGACCTGGCCGACTACCGGCAGCGCCTGCAGGACGAGCTTTTCGCCGTGGGCCTGAGGCGGGCCGAGGCCGAGGAGATCGAGACCCTTCGAGCCCGCTACGGGGTCAGCCTCCTCGACGAGGGTTTCTCCCACCTCCTCGAGGCGTACCGCCTGCGGCAGACGGCCGGACTCGACACCAGCTCCCTCGGCCTCTACGCGGGGCAGGACCTGGCCATCACCGTGGGCGAGGCCCAGAAGGCCCTTCTCGGCCGGGTGAAGGTCCTCTCCCCGCCGGCGAGGGCGAAGGTGATTCTCGAGCAGACCGTGCTGCGCCCCCTGCTCTTCGAGCGCGCCGCCCGCGAACAGGAACTGGTCGAGGCCTCGGAGCTGGAGCACCGGCACCGGCGACTGTTGGAGGACGCGCTGCTGGAAGCGCTGCGCCGGCAGGAGACCGCGGGGACCCGCGAGGTCTCCGAGATCGAGGTGCGTCAGTACTACGACGACCACCCCGAGCTGTTCGTCCACGAGCGGTCCGTCTGGGCGGAGGAGCTTCTCCTCGCCTCCCAAGCGGAAGCTCACCAGGCGCTGCGTCTGATCGAGGAAGGGGCCGACTTCGCCGAGCTGGCCTCCCGCAGCCTGCGGCCGGAGGCCGCCCAGCGCGGCGCCCGCCACCACTATCACCCGCACGAGAGCGCTCTCTATCCGCGCCTGCTTCCGGCCCTGATGGAAGCGGAGGCCGGGGCCCTCACCGGGCCGGCGGAGGTGGAGGGCGGCTGGTCGATCTTCCGCGTGGCCCACTTCGACGAGGGCGGTCTGGAGCCTTTCGAGCGCGCGGCCCGCCGGGCGCGGGCCCTGCTGGTGAGGAAACGGCAGCAGGAGGTCTTCAGGGCTTTTCTCCAGAGCCTGCGGGAGAGCTACGGCGACCGGGTGCAGATCTACGCAGAGCGCCTCGACGAGGCGCTGCCCGACCAGGTGATGTAGGGATGCGCGCCAGCTGCCGCAGCATGGCCGCGGCCATGGCCCTGTGGAGCTGCGCCACCGAAGCCCCCGACACCGGCTCGGCCCCCGCCGGAGGCGGTTCCGCGCCCTCCAGAGAGGCCCTGGCCCTCAGCAACCGCGGCGCCATCTTCCTCCAGCAGAACAGCCCCCGGCGGGCCCTGACCGCTCTCCGGAGGGCCGTCGATCTCGCGCCCGGGCTCCCCGACGCCCACTTCAACCTCGGCCTGGTCCTGGCGCGGCTCGGCGAGCACGCCGAAGCGGTCACCGCCTTCGAGCGCGCCGGCCATCTCGGCTTCGAGGGCATCGGGCTGCACCTGGCCATGGGCACCTCGCTGCGCGCCCTGAACCGCTACGCCCAGGCCGGCGCCGCCTTTGCGCGCGCCCTGGCCCTGGCGCCGGGGCGCGCCGACCTCCATCTGAGCCGCGGCGAGGTCCTGCGGGCCATGGGCCGGCTCGACTCGGCGCTGGCCGCCTTCGAGAACGCCGTCGCGCGGGATTCCACCCTCGGCGCGGGACACCGCTACCGCGGTGAGCTGCTGGCCGCCTCGGGGCGGCTCGACGAGGCCGCGGCTGCCTACGGCCGGGCGATCGCCCTCGAACCGGGCCACCTCGGGGGCCTGCTGGGCCGCGCCGAGGTCCTGCGCCGCTCGGGAGACCTCGACGCCGCCCTGGCGGACCTTGCCGCGGCCCTGGCCTTGGACCCGCGCAGCGATCGCGCCCACTACCTGCGGGCCAGCGTCGCCGACGAGCAGGGGCGTCCCGCCGCGGCCGCCGAGTCGCGGCGCGCCTTCCAGCGCCTGACAGCCGCGCGCCGTCACTTCGACCAGGGGCAGGTCTACGCCGGCCGGTCTCGGAGACCCGCCGCCGAAGCGGAGTTCCTCCGCGCCCTCGAGGTCGATTCGACCTTCGCCGAAGCCTGGCTGCAGCTGGGCGTCCTCCGTCTGGCGGACGGCCGCCCGCACGACAGCCTGGAGCCTCTGCAACAGGCCGCGGGGCTGCGGCCCCGGGGGTCGAGGGCCCACGAGCTGCTGGGCGAAGCGCACCTCCGCCTCGGCAGCCCCGAGGCGGCCCTGGGCTCCTTCGCCGCCGCCGAGAGCCTGGTTCCGTCGTCGGCCCCGGCGATCTCAGGTCGGGGGCGGGCCCTCTTCGCCCTCGGGCGGGACGAGCAGGCGGCCAGCGTCTTCCGCCGCCTTCGGGAGCTAGATCCCGACGCCCTGGCCGCCTATTTCCACCTCGGCCTGATCTACGCCCGCCAGGGCAGGGCCCGGGAGGCTGCGGCCAGTCTCCGGCAGAGCCTCGCCGTGGACCCGGATCACATCGAGGCTCACTATGCCCTGGGGACACTGCTGGCGGAGTCGGGTGATGCCGCCGGCGCCCGCAGGCACCTGTCCCGGGTCCTCTCCCTCGACCCCGGCCACTCCCGGGCGGAGGAGAGACTGGCCGCCGTCGCTGCCCCGTGAGCCCCCGGCGGTCCCCCTGGAGGGCGGTCCTGGCCCTGTGGCTGGCCGCGGCGGCGGGCTGCTCGACCCCCGAGCCACCCCCCGGCCCCGCGGGCGACCCCCGGCTGCGCCACGCCCTGCAGCTGACCCGCCAAGGTCGGTTTGCGGCCGCGGCGGACTGTCTGCAGGCCGCCGCGCGGGAGGGTGCCGATCCGGCCGAGGTGAGCCTCAGGCTCGCCGAGGCGCATCTCGGAAGCGGCCGGCGGCAGGCGGCCCTCGAGCAACTGGAGAGCCTGCCGGCAGAAACGCGGCAGAGACCCCTCTACGGCGTGCTGCGGGCGTGGGTGCGGGCCTTCGACGGAGAGGCGCTGCAGGCCCGGAGCGAGACCGAGGGGATCCTCGCCCGCTCGCCGGATTCCGTCGAGGGCCGGGTGCTGCTGGCCAGCCTCTCCCTGCAGGCGGCGGCCACGATGGACCTGGAAGCGGCGGCTCGATGGAGCGCCGAGGTCCTCGAAGAGGTGCCCGGGCATCGCGTCGCCGAAGGCATGCTGCTGCAGGCCGAGTTGCGGCTCGGCCGGTTCGAGGCGGCCGCCGAGCGGGGGCGCGAGCTGGCCCAGCGGCACTCCGACGGGCAGTTGTGGATGCTGGCGGGCACCGCCGCCCTGTGGGCGGACGATCCCCAGGGGGCCATCGGCGCCCTTCGCCGGGCCGTCGATCTCTCCGGCGAAGCCGCCCTCCAGCGGCGGCGGGCCCTGTGGCTGCTGAGCCTGGCGTGGGAGGCGGCGGGATCGCCGGGTTTGCCGGAACCGCGCTACCAGTTCACGCCCTATGCTCCTGCCCCTCCTCCCCCTTCGGTGCCCCGCTTCGTCGACGTCGCCGTGGCTGCCGGCGTTGCCAAGGTCGACCGCGGCCGGGGCAGCAGCTGGCTCGACTTCGACGGCGATGGCGACTGGGACCTGTTCAGCGTCGGCATCCACGTCCCGCATTCCCTCTACGAGAACGTGGGTGGGCGGTTCGACGACGTCACCGGAACCCGGGGCCTCGACGATCCCCGCGGCGGCTGGGGGGCCTCCACCGCCGACGTGGACGACGATGGCGACCCGGACCTCTTCGTCACGCGCGACGCCTGGGAGGGGGCGGCGCCGAACTCCCTCTACCGCAACGACCGCGCCTCGGGGTTCGTCGATGTCGCGCCGGAGGCGGGGCTGGCGGGGGCGGAGGCCAGCTTCACCGCCGCCTGGGGCGACTTCGACATCGACGGCCGGCTCGACCTCTACGTCGCCAACGGCGTCATCGCCGACGGAGGCGCCAACGGCCTGCACCACAACCGCACGGCGCCCGGGGGGGCGATCCTGTTTTCCGACGTCGCCCCGGAGGCGGGGGCCGACGACTCCCTCAAGAGCATCGGCACCGCCAGCGGCGACTACGACGGCGACGGTCTCCCCGACATCTACTGCGCCAACATCGGCGGGCCCAATCGCCTCTATCGGAACCAGGGAGGAATGCTCTTCGAGGAGACCGCCGCCGCAGCCGGGGTGGTCTTTCCGGTCGAGGGCGGCTACATCTGTTTCTTCCTGGACTTCGACAACGACGGCCTCCTCGACCTCTTCGTCTCGACCATGAGCGCCTTCGACGATGTCCTCCACAGCGCCGTGAACGGGCGGGCGGTGGAGCCCAACCGGCCCTTCCTCTATCGCAACGAGGGAGACGGCACCTTCACGGACGTGGCCCGGCCCGCCGGCCTCGGACGTTCCTTCGGCTCCATGGGGGCCGGCGTGGGCGACGTCGACAACGACGGGTTTCCCGACCTCTATCTGGCCAACGGGGGGCCGGAGATGTTCCGGCTGGAGCCCAACGTGATGTTCCTGAACCGGGGAGACGGGACCTTCGCCGACATCTCCCGGGCCGCCGGGGTGGCCAACCTCGGCAAGGGCCACGGCGCCACCTTCGCCGACTACGACGAGGATGGGGACCAGGACCTCTATGCCGGCCTCGGCGGGCACTACGACGCCGATCTCTGGGCCAACGCCCTGTACCGCAACGACGGCCCCGCGGGGCGCTCGATTTCCGTACGCGCCCTGTCGGGGCCGCGTGACGCCCCGGGGGCCCGGATCCTGGTCGAAGCCGGCGGCTCCCGGGTCCACGCGCAGGTGGCCAGCGGCTTCGGCTTCGGCTCCTCCAACGCCGCTGCCGTCACCGTCGGCCTGGGCACGGCGGAAGAGGTGGACCGCCTGGAGGTCGTATGGCCCGGCGGCCAGCGCCAGAGCTGGGGGACCCTGCCGGCCGGGGCGCAGGTGCTGGTTCGCCAGGGGCGGGCCGAGGCGGAGATCGGCCAAGCCGGCTCCGGACCGCCTTGACAGACCGGAGGGCCCTTCACTAAATCTCGCCCTGACCCGCCCTCGCAGCGGTAGACCCGCGGCCCCGAGACGGCCGCAGAGACGACCGATGCCAGCGCCTGATTCCCGCCCCCACTCCCTCGCCCCCTGGCTGCTCATCGCGGCCATCGCCTGGGCCCTGATCCCACCCGATCCCGCCCAGGCCCAGCGTCGTACGGGCTACCGGCTCACCCAGGACGCCATCGTCGTCGACAGCCACCGGCACTGGCAGCGGTGGAGCGTGCCCGTTCACGCCGTCGACCTGGACCGCGATGGCACCGCGAGGCCCCACCGGTTCCGCGATCGCTTCAACATCCTCGACGACCGCGAGACCTTCACCCGCACCCTGCCCGGGCTGAAGAGGAAGAAGGGCGAGACGGCGATCCTGAACGTGGACAGCACCGAGACCCTCGACGTGCGCGGCGAGATCATCCTCGACCGCAAGGACAACCCGATCTACACCTATTTCCTGCGTCCCGGGATCAGCCGCGTCGGCTCGAACCCGGAGGCCGCCGCCAATGTCCTCGACGGCGATCCGAGCACCTATTGGGAGCCCGACCCCCGCGACCCCGTCGACGACTGGTGGCTGGAGATCGACCTGGGGCGGGTCGTCCCGGTGGACACGCTGCGGCTCCACTTCGTCGAGGAGGACCTCGGCGATCCCTTCCGCCAGTTCCGCCTCCTCGCCGCCCCCGATCAGGAACCCGTCACCCAGGACGCCGACCGCATCGACTTCTTTCGCGTCGGGGGCACCGCGGCGCCGAACGAGAGCCGGCGCACCTTCTCCTTCGACTTCCCGCGGGACAGGTCCAGCGCCGAGTGGACGGGACGGATGGTGCAGACGATACGGGTCGTGGTCACCGATTCGCGTCAGGGGCGCGGCCAGCTCCTCGACGGCGAGGAGGCCTGGCTCGCCCTGGACCCGGGGGACCGCGGCGACATCCTCTACTACATCCGTGACCTGGCCGGCACGGAGGAGCCGGTGGAGCGGGAGGTCTACGAGTCCCTCGGCACCGACCGCCAGGGGCGCCGCGACTACTACCGGCGTGAACGCCCGCGCCTGGCCGACATCGAGATCTGGGGAGCGGGGGACAACATCAGCCCCGGCATCATCGAGGGCGGCGGCAGCATCTTCCTCACGGGCGGCACCTTCGCGCCCGGCCCGGGCTTCGACGGCGATTACTCCACCAATTTCCTGCACCTCGTCTGGTCGCCCACGATCGACCGCGGGGTCCTGACCGTCGACCTGGCCGCCACCTTCTGGCTCGACGCCATGCGCATATCCACCTCCCGCCCGCGGCCCTACATCGACGGCTACATCGTGCGCGCGTCGGACGGCTCTCTCGACGCCAACGGCCGGATCAAGTGGACGCGGATCAGCCCGCGCAGCCGGGAGGACAACAGCGTCTCCGGCTTCCGGAATCTCCTCGACCCGTACGACCTGCCGCCGCTGCGCTTCCTGGAGGTGAGCATCGTCTCCGTCGACCCGAGGCGGCGCGGAGGCTACAACACCGGCCCCACCATCGCCGAGTATCAGCTCTACTCGAAGGGACATCCCGCGGAGGTCCTGTTGACCTCCGACCTCATCGAGCTGCCCGGGCCGCGCCACTTCGGCGCCATCACCTGGGATGGCGACGTGCCCCCCGGCACCGGCATGGAGATCCGCACCCGATCCGGCGACCTGCTGGGCCGGATCGTGCGCTACTTCGACAAACAGGGACAGGAGATCGCCTTCACCGCCTGGAAGAACCTCATCGGCAGCTTCAAGGGCCCGGTGGACACAACCCTCGTGCCCACCGCCGGGTGGTCCTCCTGGAGCCGGGCCTATGAGCGCCAGGGAGACCGCGTGACCTCGCCGGGGCTGCGCCGCTTCGCCCAGATCCAGGTGCGCCTGACCACGACCGACCGGGACCTCGCCTCCGCCATCCGCTCGATCCGCATCGAGCTCCTCGACCCGGTGGCCGAGCGCATCCTGGCGGAAATCACGCCGACGGAGGTCCCCGCCGTGGGTGTCCTCGACACCTTCGACGTCTTCATGCAACCGACCTTCATCTCGAGGCCGGAGGCCAGCCTGGGCTTTGACGAGGTCCTGCTGGCCATGCCCGCCTCCGGCCGCATGGAGCTGATCGAGGTCGAGGTCGACGGCGGCCAGGAGGGAGGTCGGCGCCACTTCCGCCGCGGGGGCGACGGCGGCTACGCCGACGGCGGCGGGAGTCGCCTGACCGTCTTCCGGCAGCAGGCCGACTCGATCTGGGTGCGCCTGCCCGAGGCGGTGACGCTGCTGCCCGACACCAGCCGGGCCTACTACCGGATTACCGCCGACAGCACCCAGGTCCCGGTGACCCAGGACGGCATCCCCCTGTCGGCCGCCTCGTGGGGACTGCTCGACGACGACGAGCAGGGGAGAGTCCTCTACTTCAGGAGGCTCGAGTCCGGGGAGCTGGAGGAGACCGACCAGCGATCATGGGAGGAACTGGACGAGAGCGAGCGGCTGGCGCGCTACTTCCGCGTGCTGGAGGGAGACGGCGCCCAGTACCCCTTCGACGAACGCGGCGACTCCCTGGACGCCAGCGACTACTCCCGTCTCTCCAGCCAGGAGCGCGGCCGCGTCGTCGGCCCGGGCCCCCGGGTGCGCGTCCGCTTCCAGGCCCCCGTGCTCCTCAACGGCACCACCCTCGGCCTGGCGGTGCGCAACGCGGGGGTGGACCCGGACGCGAGTTGGCAGAGCGTGGAGGCCGGCGATGCGGTTCCGGAGATGGAGTCGAATACCCTGACCCTCTCCGTCCCCCTGGACGGCAAGGCGGTGGAAGACGTGAGGATCTCACCGAATCCCTTCTCGCCGAATGGGGATCTGATCAACGACCGCACCGAGATCGGCCTGTCCGTCTTCCGCATCACCGATGAGCGCAGCCTGCGGGTGAGCATCCACACCCTGGCCGGCCGCCGGGTCTGGCAGCAGGAGCAGACCGTCACCCCCGGATTGCGGTCCATCTCGTGGGATGGACGCGACGACAGGGGGAACCTCGTTCCCCCGGGGATCTACCTGGTCAAGCTGCACCTCGACATCGACAGCAGAGACTCGGGCAGATCCGTGGTGCGCACCCTGGCCGTCGCCTATTGAAGGCCCAGGCCTCTTGAAGCCAAATCAGGAGAGACCCGTGTCCCCAAGGAAGACCCTGATCCACCTGGCCACCCTCGGCGCCCTCGGCCTCCTGGCGCCGGCAGCGCCCGCCGCCGCCCAGGACTACGGCGCACGCATGGGAGACATCCAGCGCGGCGGCGAGGTCTCCTTTCAGCCCCAGGGTCCGGGTGTGCTCCACGGCGCCCTCGACCCGGCCGTCCGCAGGTGGTACGTCCCCCAGGAGCTGTTCAACGAGTACCGCTGGCGGCAGTGGGATTACTCGAACTACGCCCGCGACCACTACCAGCGGTACGTCAGCGTCACCCGCGAGGGCGACTTCTACTACGATCTCTACGGCAACTTCGTCACCAAGGGCTGGCTGATCTTCAACAACTCCCAGACCCAGCCCAAGCAGTTCGGCTCGTCGGTGCTCAAGAGCGCCAACTTCAGCCGCTGGTTCGACGGCGTCCTGATCTCGAGCGACTCCAAGGGGCAGCACCACTATGCCCTGACCATGGGCGCCAAGATCCGCACGACCCTGACGCCCATGACCTTCTCCAAGCCCCAGTGGGACGGCGTGCAGTTCGACTATGCCTCCGACAAGTACCAGGGCACGGTCCTCTACTCCCGCCTCAGCCGCACCGGCGGCAGCAGCACGAACGACCAGGAGTCGCTGGTGACCAACCTCACCTCCCTCGTCGGCGGCCGCGGCACGGTGCAGGTGGGCGACTTCGCCACCCTGGGACTGACAGCCGTCAACTCGCACCAGTCCAACACCCTCATCGACGGCTTCACCGGCAACCCCATCAGCGGCGAGCTCACCGTCGACCAGAACAAGACCCTGTCCCTCATCGAGGTGATCCTGCGCGACGACTCCCCCGAGGACGGCGGCGGCGCATCCTTCTTCCCCGCCGGTTCGGACATCATCATCACCTTCGACGACGGCAGCGTCGACCGGGGCAAGCAGATCGGCTTCGCGCCGGTCATCGAGGGCGGCTTCGAGCGCGACGGCTACCTGGCCGCCGACGGCCCCGAGGAGATCCGTCTGCGCTACAACTTCGACAGCCCCGGTTTCGTCAACCACGCCAGCGGCTCGAAGGAGGAGATCGTCGGTATCGAGTTCCGCTATGTCCTGGGCAACGACTACCAGGTGTGGATGACCTCCGACAACCAGCTCAACCAGTCGGAGGGCAACGTGGCGCTCCTGGTGACCCAGGCGGAGGGCAACGTCCAGGACAACACCAACCTGCGGATCGTCTCCTTCGAGTACGGGCTGCCCACGGCCACCCAGATCTGGGGCGCCACCCTGGAGTTGAAGAAAGTCGCCGGTTTCGACGTCTACGGCGAGTACGACCTCAGCTACAACTACCGCAAGTACCCGAGCGTGGTGAGGAAGGGCCACCGCACCGCCTCCGGAATCCGCGGCGACCGCGCTGCCGAGGCCTGGATGGTCAACATCTCCCGCAACCGCTATCCGTGGTTCGCCTGGGGAGAGCTCTACAGCATGCACCCGCGCTACTCGACCAGCACCTACGTCGCCCAGGGCGACGGCTTCATCGATTACGAGGACAAGCGCATCCACGTAGTCGAGCTGGTGGAGGACAACGACGACCAGGACCAGTTCCCGGACACGGTGCGCAAGGACTGGCAGGCCGGAGATCCCACGGTCTTTCCCGGCTGGGACGAAAACAACGACTTCATCTCGGACTTCAACCAGAACGACAACCGCTTCATCAGCAACTCGATCCCCGACTACGACGAGCCCTTCCTGCGCCACAACGTGGACCGCCCCGAGTTCCTGTACGGGGTAGACCTGAACAACAACTTCTGGATCGACCGCTTCGAGAACGACGAGGAGCCCGACTATCCGTACCGGCGAGACCATCGGGGCTTCAACCTCTACGGGGGCGTGAACGTCACTCCCGACGTCCGAGTCAGCGTCGGCATCCTGCGCGAAGGGCTGATCTCCTCGAACCAGCGGAACAACGCCGACTACGCCCTCCTCAGCATCGACCGGGACGTGGCCGGCTGGGGCCGGTTTCGCCTCTTCGACATGATCAAGTCGGTGAAGGACGACATCCCCAACGAGCTGGTGCAGTGGCTGCCGAACGCCAACATCCGCACCGGCGAGGCGACCAAGATCGAGGACCTCCTGCTGGCGCGCGACGCCATCGTCAACTCCCTGTGGGCGGGCCACGCGTACGACTACCGGGGACTGAAGACGGACAACTTCCTGAAGTGGGATCTCTTCCAGTCCCGCCTCGACGCCGAGGAACGCTCGCGGCTGAGCCAGCGGAAGACGAACTACTTCTTCGGGGTCATCAACCGCGTCAGCTACCGCTTCGACGTCGGCCGGCTCCGCTTCGAGCCGCGGTGGAAGAGCATCTTCCGACACCAGACGATCGATGTCGTCTCCAACGAGCGGAAGCGCTCCCTCACCGAGCTCGGCGGCCTGCTGGTGGGCTTTCCCCTGCTGCGCTCCACCGACCTGCAGGCCGGCCTGGAGCTGACCCTCCACAACGACATGCTGCGCGACTCGCGGGACTTCCGCGGCGTCGTCGGCGCCGTGCAGTTCACCAACCTGTCCGCCTACCTGGGCTACGGGGTGACGACCCAACTGGGCATGCAGATCGATCGGCAGGTTCCCAAGGTGGGCGAAACTCTCACCATCAACACGATCTTCCTCTCGGCGTACGCCGGCATCGACCTGTAGTCCCAAAGGCCGCCGGAGCCTCCCGACGCAGCGTTGGCCACCGATGTCTCCCGGAAGTCTGTCCGTTGGGCTCTCCTCGCCGGCGCCCTGGCCCTGGCCGTACGCCTCGGCTACCTCTTCGAGATCGACGAGACGCCGCTCTTCCACGCCCCCGTCGCCGACGCGGCCGCCTGCCTCGACGACGCCCGCTACCTGACGGAGGTCTCCTGGGCCGGCAGGCCCGAGCCCTTCCGCCAACCCCCGCTCTATCCGTATCTGCTCGCGGCCCTGTGCCCCGTGAGCGAGTCCCCGTGGCTGCCGCGCCTGCTGCAGGCGGCCCTTGGCGCTGCCTCGTGCGGGCTCCTCGTGGTGGTGGGCAGCCGTCTCCTCCCCGCCCCGGTGGCCGTGGCCGCCGGCCTGGCCGCGGCCCTCTACGGGCCCTTCGTCTACTTCGCGGGGGAGCTGCTGCCCGTCACGCTGGCGGCCTTCCTCGGTCTCCTCCTGCTGTGGACTCTGCTGCGCACGCCGGCCGCCCCCACCTGGAGGTGGGCCCTCCCCGGCCTGGTGCTGGGGCTCTCGGCCCTGACGGCGGCGGGCATCCTCCTGCTGGCCCCCTTCGTGCTCTGGTGGTTGTGGCGTCTGCCGCCGGAGAGGGAGGTGCGCGGACGGCGCTGGCAGCGGGGGTTGTGGTTCGCTGCCGGGTGCGCGCTGATAATGGCGCCGGTGACGGTGCGCAACCTGCTCCTGGGCGGCGACTTCGATCACGACCGCACCGTGGCCTTGGATACGCCCCGGCGGGAGGCGGCTATCGAGCCGCCCTCGGCGCGCTCCCGGTACTTCCAGGAGCGGTCCTGGGAGTTCGTCCGGGGCGAACCGTGGACCTGGGCCGGCCTCATGGCGCGCAAGGCGTACCTGTTCTGGCGGGGGGAGGAGATCCCCCGCAACCTCGACCCCTACTTCGCCCGGGCCGATTCCCGGATCCTCGCGGTGCTCCTATGGGACTGGGGCCTGGCCTTCCCCTTCGGCCTGGTGGCGCCTCTGGCCCTCGCCGGGCTGGTGTTCTTCGTCCGCCGGCGGACAGGCGATGCCTCGGGCGCAGCTGCCGGGCGCACGCGGGAAGGGATCCTCGTCGTCGGTTTCGTCACCGTGTACGCGGCGGCGGTCGTCCTGTCCCACGTCACCTCCCGCGATCGCCTGCCCGTGGTGCCACCCCTGTTGCTGATGGCCTGCTACGGCGCCTTCGTCCTGACACGGCGGCCGCTGCGCCGGGGGGCCCTCGCCGCAACCGCCCTCGCGGGGGTGGCCCTCAACGCCGGAACGACGCCCCTGGCGGTGGCCAGTCCCGCCCGCGAGCACTACTGGCGGGGCCAGGCCCTGGAGGCGCTGGAGAGGCCTGTCGGGGCCGCCCGGGAGTACCGCGCCGCCCTGCGCCTCGACCCCGCGCTGCCGGAGGCGCTGGCGCGCCTGGCCACCCTGGAGGTGGAGCGCGGCGATTCGCGCGCCGCCGTCGACCTCTACCGCCGCCGCCTGGCCATCGCTCCCGACTCGGTGCCCCTCCGCCGGGACCTGGCCGACGCATTGCTCTCGGGCGGCCGTGCCGTCGAGGCGGTGGCCGAGTACGAGAGACTGGTGGAGATGCTCCCGGAGCGGGCGGACCTTCACGGCAGCCTGGCCTACGCCAGGCTCATGGCCGGGCGCCCCGGCACCGCCGCCCGGGCCTACCGCCGCGTCCTCGAGCTCAGACCCGACTCCCTGCTCGTGCGCTACCAGCTCGCCCGGCTGCACCAGGCTCATGACCGCCCCGACTCGGCCGCCGCCCACTACCGGGTTCTGCTGCGGGCGGAGGGCCACCGGGCCCGGGCCCATCTGGGGCTCGGAGAGGCGCTCGTGGAGTTGGCTGCGGAGGGCCGCACCGGGGTGAGCCTGGAGGAGACGCCCCGGACGCTGCGGGCGGAGCATCACCTGCGCAGGGCCGTTCAGCTCGACCCCGCGTCCCTCCACGCCCGCTGGAGCCTGGGCCTGTTGCTGGCCCGTCAGTCGCACCGGTACGCCGACGCGGTGCCCCACTTCGAGCGCATCCTCGAGCTGGCTCCCGAGGACCACGCGGCCCACCTCTTCCTCGGGCACCTCTACCAGCGCACGGGCCGGACCGAGGCCGCCGCCACTCAGTTCGAGCGCTACTCGGCGGCCAAGCGGCGCCGGCGGATGCAGTCGGAGGCAGAGGCGCAGACGCGCGGCCTCGTGGAACAGCTCTTCGAGAAGGGTGGAGGGTGAGGACGGGCCCCGTGTGGCGGGACCCGTCCTAGTAGACCACGGCGACGAGGCGGTGCACCTCGTCGTTCCGGTGGTCGCCGTCCACGGCGACCCTGAACAGGTAGAGACCGGGGGGGACGAGCTGTCCTGCGTCGTCGGTGCCGTCCCAGGCCTTGTCCTCGTAGCGCCCGTTGCTCTCCAACCCCTGGCTGACGACTCTCACCAGCCGGCCGCCCAGGTCATAGACCTTCAGCGCCACCTGGCGAGGCGCCTCCAGCGACAGCAGGCTGTAGCTCAGGGACATGGCGTCGTTGACGCCGTCGCCGTTGGGGCTGAAGGGATTGGGCCGCAGCTCCACCTGCCCGAGCAGCCGCCCGCCCAGCAGGGTCGGACTCAGGACCGTGGTGCCCGACAGGGCCGCTTCGTCCCCCGGGGCCAGCTGGCCCGTGTCGCCCCCCACCAGGGGCTGGATGGCCGGCTCACCCACCCCGTCCGCCGGCGACAGCTTGGCCGACCCGGTGAAATCGGTGCTGTAGGTGAGGACGTCGCTGCGGAAGTGGATGCGAACCTCGGTCCCGTCCCGAGAGATGGGGGGGAAGCCGATCTCGAAGCGGTCCTCCCTGACCTCCACGATGCGGAAGCCGCCCTCGTCGAGGGTGTCCGCAAGGCTGGAGAACGTCCGGCCGGATACCGGCTGTCCCTCGCTGTCGAGGACCCGCACCTCGTCGATCGCCGCGACTCGCAGGGGCGTGCGGATCTCCAGGCGGTCGAATCCCAGCAGGTCCTCCGACTCGAAGCGGGCCCGCACGGCGAGGGTGAAGGGCACCGCGCGGATCTCGTCCACCTCCCTCGGGAAGACCTCCGCCTTGAGCGAATCGGCCAGCGGCGAGCGGAGCACATCGAAGCTCAGGGACTCGATCGCCCTCGCCGCCTCCAGGTCGCTGCTCTCGAAGGCGATCTGGAACTGCATGTAGCGCCGCGGGCTCGGGGAGGTGATCAGGGCCCCCGGGGTGTTGGCCACCTCGGCGTCGAAGGGCGTGCTGAAGGGGCTCCAGTTGACCAGGTCGTCCTTGACGGGGCCGGCGTTCCACTGCTGGCCCTGGGCGTCGAAGACGGGCAGCTTCTTGTACTCCTCCAGGCTCAACTCGAGCGAGGGGTCCTCCACCGACAGGGGGATCTCCTCCGGGTCGGCCTGCCCGTGGAGGGTCCGGGTGAAGACGAAGGGATCGGCGTCGGTGCCGGTGCGGGTGCGGATGCTCACCGCCGAGAACCGGGGGTCTCCCAGGACCTGCTCCGTCCAGCGGAGCTGGTGCCACACGGCCGGCTGTCCCGCGTCGAAGATGTCGGAGACGTAGGCGGCCGTGGCCAGGAACCCGGTGCCGAAGACCTCGAACTCGTCGATCTCGTAGGAGATCGTCGACTTGGAGCGCAGGCGGATGTGCTGAACGTACCGCGGCGGGTCGAGCCGCACATCGACGACGGGTTCCTTGTTCTCCTCCTCCGCCGCCACCGGCTCGCCCCAGATCGGCAGGCCCGCCTGGGTGAGGGCGAGGCCGTCGTTCGTGTACAGCTCGAAGGAGCGCAGGAAGTCGTTCTGGAACGGTGTCGCCGGCGCTATCTGCACCGTGTTGCGCGGATAGAAGCGGATCCTCTCGACTCCGAAGCGGCCCCCCAGGTTGAGGATGACCAGGATACCGAGGGAGTTGAGGTTCTTGCGCTCGAAGGCTTCCAGCTCCCCGCCCGGGGTGATCAGCTCCTCCAGGGCCTGCTTGAGGTCGAGGGGCTTGAAGGTGCCGCTGAAGTCGAAGACGTTGGGAGCGGTGATCTCACCGCCGCGCTCGAGGGTGCCGTGGGCCACGTTCTGGCCGGGCGCGATGCGCAGGGGAAGGATGGCGCCGGGGTGGTCCTGGCTGTCGAAATCGAGGAGGGCTCCCGGGGCGTTGCCCTCGAGGAGGTTGTCCGACTCCAGCAGGGAGCGGTGCCGGGCGGGGATCGTGGCGACCACGGCGGAGCCCCCTCCGGCCCAGCCGAACTCGCCGCCGGCGCCGATGGTGACCGTCTCCGCAGCCGGCGCGGCCTCCGACAGGCCGATGCCGGCCAGGACCGCCGCGGCGATGAGAGGAGATGTGCGATTCATGCCCGCTAGGAAAAACCGCCGCGGGAGGACTGTCAATTGCCTTGTCCCCCCGGCATGGCCGCCGTACCGTTTTGCCCCGAAGCCGGTCCGGAGCCCGGCCTTGCCTGACGGAGAGACCTCGCCCATGCGACACCTCCTCGACTGCTGCCTCATCCTCGGCCTTTCCCTCCAGGCCGGCGCCGCCTTCGCCCGAACCGAGTACGTCCTCGGCGGCGCCGAGGGCAACCCCTGGCAGGCGGCCCTGTCCGAAGACGCCGCCGGCGAGTTCGTCGTCTTCGACGAGGAGGGTGCGGCGGTGCGCCGCGTCGCCGTGCCCACAACCCCCTACGGCGAGGGGGGTGACCGCGTTGTCGAGTACGAGGCCTCTCCGGGCAGCATCCTCCCCCTGTACCTGCATCCCGAACAGAACCTGGCCCTCACCGATCCCGACTCCCCCGAGATCAGGATCCCCCTTCCCATCACCCGTGGACTCGCCTGGACGACGGACGGCTGCTCCGCCATCGACGATCAGATCCGGGCGGTGAAGAGACAGTTCGACGGCGATGTCACCACCGCCCATTTCCGCCGGTTCACCCCGGGGACCAGCATCTTCGCGGGCGGCGGCCGCATCGTCGCCGGGGTCACCGGCGAGGGTTGGAAGAACGCCGTGGTCCTGAACTTCGGCGCCGCCGTCCCCGTCAACCGGATCCGGTTCTTCCCGCGCCTGAGCCGCGTCGAGGACCGGCTGCTGATCGAGGAGCTGCAGGAGCCGAGCCCCCCCCTCGAGGAGTTCGGCGAGAGCAGCTTCGCCGCCAACTTCGTCGAGGGCTACGAGATTCGGGTGGCCGACGACAGCCAGCGCTTCGCCAACAGCCCCTGCGACGCCGTCGGCTTCTCCCGCGGCCTGCGCTGGATCCGGACCGGCGACGCCAGTCTCGAGGTCCTGGAATCCAGGCCCGAGAACCTCGAGCGTGTCGTCGACCTGACCTTCCCCACCCGGTCGGTGCGCTACATGACCTTCAAGACCTTCCCCCTGCGCAACTGGGAGGTGGCGGAGTTCCAGGTCTTCGGCGAGGGCTACGTGGAGCACACCTCCTTCCGGACGCAGATACTCGACTTCGGCCAGGACTCGGGGAGCGCCGTCAACTGGGGCAAGATCCGCTGGAGCGGCGAGGCCCCCGAGGGCACGCGCGTCGAGATCCGCACGCGCACGGGGCACACACCGGACCCCAACTTCTACGTCGCCGAGAGCGTCAACGGCGACATCCGCAGGATTACCACCGAGGAGTACTTCGCCATCGACGCCACGGGGCGTCTCGACCCCCGGCCCGACGTGGACAACTGGAGCTTCTGGTCGCCGCCGTACACCTTCGAGGCGGGCCTGCGCGACTCCTCGGCCGCCGCCGAGAGCTGGGAGGACGGCACCTCACTGCTGTCCCCGGGGCCGAGCCGGTACCTGCAGATCGACATCCAGCTGTACAGCACCTTCACCCGGGCGGCGCGCCTGGACCAGTTGTGGCTCCAGTTCAGCGAGTCCCCCCTGGCGCGGGAGGTCCTGGGCGAGATCTGGCCCACGGAGGTGACCTCCTTCGATCCCACCCCCTTCACCTACGTGGTGCGGCCCGACTTCGAAGCCTCGGACCTCGGCTTCAACCGCCTGGAGATCCTCACCCACAGTCCCGTCGATCCCGATCGCCTCTCCCTCTCCGTCGACGGCGCGCCGGTCGACTTCGATCTCCATCCCCCCGACCTGCGGGAAGACCGGCTCATCCTGTCCTTCGACGAGCTCAAGGGACGCTCCGACCGCCTGAAGCCGATCGAGGCGACCTTCGAGGTTCCGGTCCTGCGCTATGGAGCCGAGTTCCGCGGCTGGGTCTTCCACAGCGACGACCCGGACCGCATCCGCCAGCAGGTTCGTCCCGGCAACGCGACCTTCCGGTTCGGCGGCAACGTGCTGGCCGTGGCCACGCCCCTGGAGGGCGGTCTCCTCGGCGATCTGACCGCTTCGAGCCGGGCCATCTCCCCCAACGGGGACGGCGTGAACGACGAGCTCCTGCTCACCTACGAGCTTCGCCAGTTGACCGTGCAGCGGCCCGTGCAGCTGCGCATCTACGATCTGGGGGGCCGCCTGGTCCGCGTCCTGGAGCCCCGCTCCGGGGCCAGCGGCCTCGGCAGCCAGAGCTGGAACGGAAGGGACGGCGCAGGTGAGTTGGTGGCGCCCGGAACCTACCTCTACGAAGTAGCCCTCAGCGCCGAGGAAACCGAACGCCGGGTCGGCGTGGTGTCCGTGGTGTACTGAAGGTGCGAAGGGGCGCTGGCAGGCCCGTCCAGAAATCTTGATTTTCTGCCGGCCCGTTGGTAAGTTGGTGCCCTGCATTGGAGTCTCCTATCCCCCCAAGAGCGGCCTGTGGCCGCATTTCGCAATCAGGAGGATCCCGCCATGAAACGCTTTGTCCTGTGTGCGTCGCTGGTCGTCGCCGTATCCGCCGGTGCCCACAATCCGCCGGGAGAGCTGTTCTTCGCCGCTCAGTTCCCCGACAACCTCGTGCCCCAGATGGACGGCGATCTGTCCGACTGGGACATCGTGCCCATCGATGGCCCATACTGGGTCGGCAACGACCGGCTCTACTCCCCCGTGGCCGACATCCAGCCGGTGGGCCGGGGCGAGATCGACGCCAGCGATATCAACATCCGCAACATCATCGGCTGGAACGACAACCTCAACAAGCTCTACTTCGCCACCTCCGTGTTCGACAACGTCCACAACCTGGACCGCGAGAACCCCTCGGCCTTCTGGCAGGACGACGCCTGGGAGGTGGAGGTCAATCCCGACCACACGCCCACGGAGGAGCACAACCTCGAGGGCGAGCCAGCCAACAATTTCAGCTACAAGTGGGCCGTGCCCCCTGTGGAAGGCGCCTACCAGTTCTACCGTCCCAACCGGGCCATCCCCTGGTTCGTCGACGGTTCCCAGTGGATCGAGTTCGGCTGGGACTTCGACGGCGACCAGTTCGGCGAGAGCACCTACTACTACGAACTGGCCATCACCCCCATCCTGAGCATGCCCAGGGGTGACGACGTCGACGAGAGCAGCGTCGTCGTCCACGACCTCTCGGAGGAAGAGGTCATCCACATCTCCGTGACCGTAGGCGACTTCGATGAGCCTTGCACCGAGTGCGCCCTGGAGAGCTACCAGGGCTTCTGGACGATGTCGCCCGAGAGCTGCTGCACCGCCACCAACGACGTCGTCATGGCCCAGGTGGAGCCCTCCATCGCCGCCCTGACCGCCGTCGAGGACATCAGCTGGGGCCAGATCAAGGCCGCCCACTGAACAAGCACCGCTTGCGCCGCCGCATCCGTGGCAGCGACTCCTCCCCCGGGCGCCTGCTCCAGGCGCCCGGGGGCTTTTTCTTTGCCCTGGCGACAATCCCCTCCCTGCTGTCGTGCGCCGACCCGGTCCCGGACCGGGCAACGGAGGGAGGCCCGCTGTTCGTCGACGTGGCCGACGATGCGGGGCTGCACCGGCCCCACGTGGGCGGCACGGCGGAGAAGGGCTACATCGTGGAGGCCAAGGGTGGAGGCGTCGCCGTCCTCGACGCCGAGGGCGACGGCGATCTCGATCTCTACTGGGTGAATGGGGCGACGCTGGAAGATCCCCTGGGGGCGGGAAACGCCCTCTACCGCAACGACGGCAAGGAGGGGTTCCGCGATGTGGCCGCCTCCGCGGGCGTCGTGGGCCGCGGCTGGGGCATGGGGGCCCTCGCCGCCGACTTCGACAACGACGGTGACTCCGACCTCCACGTCACCTGCCTCACCCACAACCTGCTGTTCCGCAACGACAGCGGCCGCTTCGCGGAGTGGGGGTCCCGGGCCGGTGTGGACCTGCCCCTGTGGAGCACGGGAGCAGCGGCCGGCGACTACGACCTGGACGGGGATCTCGACCTCTACGTGGCCAACTACGTGGACTTCGACCCCGACAGCGTCGCCCACCTCGGCACCCGCTGGAAGGGTGTTCCCGCCTTCATCGGCCCCCTGGGCCTGCGCGCCCTCCCCGACCGCCTCTACCGCAACGAGGGCGACCGGTTCACCGACGTGAGCGCTCCCTCCGGCGTGACCGGCGTGGACCCGGGTTACGGGCTGGGCGTGCTCTTCGCGGACCTCGACGTCGACGGCGATGCCGACCTCTACGTGGCCAACGATTCGTCGCCCAACTTCCTCTTCAGCAACGATTCGCGTGGCCGGTTCAGCGAGACGGGCCTGGGGGCGCGCGCAAGCCACGGCGCCATGGGCAACGCCCAGGCCGGCATGGGGGTCGCCGCCGGCGACTTCGACGGCGACGGACTCCCCGACCTGCTGGTGACCAACTTCGACGACGACTACAACACCCTCTACCAGAACCGGGGCGGCGCCACCTTCGAGGATGTCAGCTTTGCCGCCGGCCTGGGGCGCGAGGGCCTCCCCTTCGTCGGTTTCGGGGCCGCCTTCCTCGACTACGACCGCGACGCCGACCTCGATCTCTTCGTCGCCAACGGCCACGTCTACCCCCAGATCGACACGTCGGGCACGAACTCGACGTACGCCCAGGCCGATCACCTCTTCGCCAACGTCTCGGGCCGCTTCGAGCGGGTCCTCCACGACGGTTCGGACCCCTTCGGCCCGCCTCGAGTCAGCCGCGGAGCGGCGGCCCTCGACTTCGACGACGACGGCGACCTCGACCTGTTCGTGGCCCACCTCGACGACAGGCCCGCCCTCTACCGCAACGACGCGCCGGGAGGCAACTGGCTGGGACTCCGGCTGGTGGGTGTTCGCAGCAACCGGGAGGGGATCGGGGCCCGGGTGGCCGTCCACGCCGGAGGCCAGCGGCAGGTTCGTGAGAGCCGGCGCGGCAGCAGCTTCCTCGGCAGCGAGGACCCACGCCTCCACTTCGGGCTGGGCGCGGCCACTCTCGTCGACAGCCTGACCGTCCACTGGCCCGGGGGCGGCGTGCAGGTCCTCACCGCCGTCTCGCCGAATCAGTACCTGGTTGTGACACAAGCGGCTTCCGCCAGCCGTTGACAGGTCGAACCCCTCCCCGTAACGTGGTCGCAACGCCAGGGAGGATCCGATGCTTGCCGAGACCGTCCACCGCCGACTGCCTACCTGCCTCCAGGGCCTGCGGGCTGCCACGGCGGTCCCAGCCCTCGCCTTGGCGCTGCTCACCGCCTGCGGGGGCGGCTACCACCACTACGCCGGCCCCTTGCGTCCCATCGACGACCAGGACCCCGCCATGACGATCGCCGATGACGGCGGCGTCACCTACGTGCAAGGCCGGCTCGAGGTCCGGATGCGGCCCCTGACCGATGAAGAGCTGAACCGGCAGTTCGCCTCCCTGTCGAACTCGGGACCGCGGTCGACCAACCCCTACACCTTCGGCGACCACCAGTTCTACGAGGGCCAGGAGACCCGCCAGCGCTTCACGGTCTTCAGCCTCGGCGTCAAGAACTACGCCTACCCCAAGGTGCAGCTCGACCCGACACGCATCGAGCTGGCCGCGTCCAACGGGCGCACTTACTGGAGCCTCCGCCACAAGCAGCTCGAGCGCTACTACCGGGCCTACGCCATCGGCTTCCGGGGCAACGAGTACGCCCGGTTCCGGGCGCGCCAGGATCTGCTGCTCAACACGATGTTCCCCTCCGAGCCGATCTTCAGCGGCCAGGAGGTCGGCGGATTCGTGGTCTTTCCCGCCCTCCATCCCGACGTGGACCACATGCGGGTCGTCCTCCACGGTGTCAACCTGCGCTTCGACTACCGCAACGAGCCGGTCGAGAGCGTCGACATCGCCTACGAGTTCGTGCGCGACGTGGGCCGCCTCTACGCCGACGGCACCGTGGAGCTCACGGCGCGGGACTGATTCCCCGGGCGTGGACGTGGCGACCTCCGCCGAGTTCTACACCTACCCGTGGGACCTGTCGGATGAGGGCGTCGAGGCGGCCTCCGGGGTGATCGCCGACACCCTCGGCCCCGGAGGCGGCGTGCTCCTGACCCTCAGCTACCACGTCTCCACCTACTTCTCTCCCCACAACCCGACGCGGAAGATCTACTTCGGGGAGGAAGGCGCCGTCTATTTCCAGCCCGACGAGGGCCTCTACGGCCGCACCGAAATCCGCCCCCTCGTATCCCATCTCGTCAGCGGCCCCGACTACATGCCCGGCCTGGTGCGCGGCATCGGCGAGAGCGGGCTGGAGTTCTCCGCCTGGGCGATCTACCTCTACAACCACCACCTCTCCCAGGCCTTCCCCGGCACGGCCCGGCGCGACTGCTTCGGCCAGCCCCACCTCGGCCAGTTGTGCCCCGCCCATCCCGACGTGCGCGCCTATGCCGTGGCCCTGACCCGCGACATGGTCCGCTTCGCTCCGCGGCACGTGCAGATCGAGTCACCCGGCTACCTGGGCTTCGGCTACGGCTTCCGCAACCCGAAGGTGGCCGTGGCCATCGACCCCTTGCACCAGTTCCTGATGGGGTTGTGCTTCTGCCGCCACTGCATCGACGCCGCCAACGGCGCCAACCTCGACGGAGAGCGGTTGCGGGCGGAGGTGGCACGGGATCTGGACCGCGACCTGCGCCCGGACCCGGGGCACGGAGCGGCCCACAAGGGAGACCGGGAGGACTGGATCGAGGGCGCCTACGATGGCCGGCTCAAGGGCTACCTGGAGGCCCGGGTGGACACCGCCACCTCTCTCTTCGAGGAGGTCTCCGCCGCCGTGCGTGAGGGCGGCGCCGGGGTCACCTTCTTCGGCTCCCTGGACCGTGGCGTCACCGGCCTCGACCGGCACCGGGTGCTGGCCTGCGTCGACGCCGTGTACACCTCCGTGCCCGGCCCGCCGGAGGAGGCCGACCAAGGGGTGCAGCAGCGGCGGGACGAGCTGACGCCGGAGGTGCGCCTGGTCTCCATCGTGCGTCCGGGCGGCTTCGAGAGCGAGTCGTACACCCGGCGGCTGATCCAGGCCCAGGCCGAGGCCGGGGTGGACGGATTCGCCTTCTACACCTACGGGCAGCTGCGCGAGCATCACCTCCACTGGATCCGGGGAGCCCGTGACGCCTGGTCCTGAGCTGATCCGGCTCTGCCGGTGGACGGCGCCGTGGCTGGTGTGGGCCGGTACGCTGGCCGCGGAAGACGACCACGAGCGGTTCCGCGGCGGAGACGTCGTCGCACTGGGCGGTCCCGCCCTGCTGCAGGCCCCGGACTCGGTGTCGGCCGCCGACTTCGGATACGTCCCGGCTGCAGAGGCGCCGCGGGTCGACGCCGTCCTCTACCCGGTCCCGCTGCGGGAGGAGGGCAACCTCTGGTCCCAGTGGGGCGACGGCCTGATCGCCAGCGACGGGCGGTTCTGGTCCGCCATCGGCGACCACGGCGGCCCCGGGGGCCGCAGCTACGTCTACGCCTACGACCCGGAGGACCGCCGCCTGGAGCTGGTCTTCGACCAGCAGCAACTGCTCGGGCAGCGGCAGGGGGACTGGGGGTTCGGCAAGATCCACTGCCGCCTGGAGGAGCTCGAGGACGGCCGCATCTGCTGGGGAACCTACTGGGGCAACGCGCCCCCCGAGGACTGGGAGCAGGAGAACGAGCACCACGGCATGGTGGTCGCCGCCGATCCCGTCTCCCGCCGCCTCGACGTCCTCGGGATCCTCCGGCGGCCGTACGTGATCCCGGCGGCCATGGCCGACACCCGCCGCGGCCTGTTCTACGCCCTGCCCTGCGACCGCAACTGGCAGGGGCAGGGGTTCGCCGTCTTCGACCTGCGCCAGGGGCGCACGATCTACTACGGACATGTGGAGACCGAGGCCAGCCGGCGCTTCGTCCTGGTCGACGAGGCCGGCGGCGGCGCCTGGTTCTCGGTGCGCCCCGACACGTCACGGCAGGTGTGGCTGGCCCGCTACGACGCGGCCACCAACACCGTGGAGGAGCGCGCCCTGCCCCTTCCCGAGGGCTACGGCCCCATGCGCGCCGGCACCGAGAAGCGCGACGGCCGCGGCTTGTTCTACGGCGTCTGCGAAGGCCGCCTGGTGCGCATCGACCCGGAGGGGCGAAGCTCCGAGCCTCTGGGCGCGGTCTGGCCTGACCGAGGGGGCCTCCGCGAGAAAGGCGCGCACCGCGGTGCCTACACCACGGCCCTCGAGATCAGCCCCGGGGGCCGCTATCTCTACGCCGTGCCGTGGGCCCACGGCCAGGCCTGGAGCCACGGCGCCCCGGTGGTGCAGTTCGACCTGAAGACGCGTCAGCGCAAGGTCCTGGCCTTCCTCGGCCCCCTCTTCGAGAGCCGCTTCGGCTACCGCGTGGGCGGCTCCTACTGCCTGGAGCTGGACGCCGGCGGCGAGCGTCTGTTCATCGGCATGAACGGACAACTGCTCGAGCCGGATGCGCGGCCGCCCGAGAGCGCCTTCGGCCATCCCGCCTGCATGGTCCTCCACATCCCTGCCCCGGAGCGCCTGAATGACTCGCCCTGAGAGACTCCTCGTCCCGTTGCTGGTCCTGGCCTGCAGCCCTCCGCCGCTTCCCGCCGAGCCGATCCCCGACCACGTGCCGCGAGCCGTGGTGCAGCGCACGGCGGGTCCGATCGCCGTGGACGGCGTCCTCGACGAGCCCTCGTGGGCCGCGGCGCCGATGATCGACAGCTTCGTCTTCCCCTGGTACACCTCCGGGGCCAAGGACCGCACCGAGGCCCACCTGCTGTGGAACGACGAGGCTCTCTACGTCGCCTTCCGCGCCTTCGACCCCCACATCTCCGCCGTCCACACCGAGCGCGACGACCCGGTCTCCAGGGACGACTGCGTCGAGGTCTTCATCGCCCCCGACACGGCCGACGTGAGCATCTACTACAACTTCGAGTTCAACGCCCTGGGCACGATTCTCGACCGCTCGCCGCGGGACGGGCGCAGCTCCGAGTGGAATGCCGAAGGCCTCCAGGTCGCCATCCGGATCGACGGCACCCTGAACCAGGAGGACGACGTCGACAGCCTGTGGACCACCGAGATCGCCATCCCCTTCGACACCTTCGAGGGATTCGCGCCGAGGCTTCCCCCCGAGGACGGCGACGTGTGGCGCCTGAACCTCTACCGCACGGGCGGCGCCGTGAACCTGCAGTACATCACTTGGTCCGACACGGGCACCGAGAAGCCCCAGTTCCACGCGCCGGAGGGCTTCGGCGTGGTGCGGTTCTCCGATGGTCCAGTGGGCGCTCGCGGCACTCCGTGAACGGGCGACGCCTCGAGCCCGGCCGGACTACGGGGGACCCGACCCGGAGGTTTGTCCCCATGCAGGGTCGAGGTGATATTCCTCTTCAGCCACCACCGGAACCCGTGATCCCCCGAATTCGCCCCCCGGCGGCGCATCTGTGACGAACGCGGTCCGTCGTCACGGACCTTCCGGGACATCTCCCAGGCACCCCGCGGGAGGAGCGCCCCACCCCGAAGGCGGAGACCCCGGCTCCACCGGGGTTCGTCGGGAGGAGATGCGGAGCCCTGGCGGATGAACTTCCTCCGCGGTTTCTCGCTCACCGCCGTCTCGACCGGACTGGTATACACTCTCGGACTGGCAAACCAGTGGCTGCTGGCCAACCATCTCGGCAAGAACGGCTACGGGAAGCTGGCCCTGTGGTCCACCGCCGCCGTTGTCGGCGCCACCCTTCTGGGGGAGTGGCTGCGCCGCGGGACCACCTACGTGGTGGGGCGGGAAGAGGCCGGGGCCGAGGCGCGCGACAACGCGTTGATCTGTCTCCTGGTGCTTCTTGCGGCCAGCCTGGGGGGCGCCTTCCTCGGCGCCGGAGTGGTCTCTCGCCATCTGGGCCCGGAGGCCCTCTCCTGGTGGCCGCTGCTGGCGGTGCTCCCCACCCTCATGGTCCTGCAGCGTGCAGGCCAGGCGATCCTGCTGGGCATGGATCGCATCCGCCTGTACGCGGCGGTTCCCGTGATCTTCATCGCCGTCTACCTCGGGGGCAACGCGGCGCTCCTGGCCGCGGGCGAGCTGCGCCTGCCGAACGCGCTGATCGCCTGCGCCGGGGGCGCCGGGCTGTCGGGTCTTGCGGCGTTTGCCGCGCTGAGCGGCTCGGGGAGGTTCACATGGGGCCACCGCCGGCTCCTGCAACGGACCCTGGCCGTGGGATGGCGCGGCGCCGTCTCCGTGTCGCTGGTCCTCCTGCTCCTGCGGGGGGACATCTTCGTGATCAAGCACTTCCTCGACGATGCCGCCGTCGGCAGCTACCGGGTGGCGCTCAACTTCGCGGAGATGATGCAGCGCGTGCCCGACGTGGCCGGCGCCGTGCTGCTGGCCAAGGTGGTGCGCGGCGAGGACGGTCAGTTGAGCCTGCGCGTCGCCAGGGGAATTCTGCTGTTCTCCCTGGTCGCCGCCGTCGCCCTCCTGGCGGCGGGCAGGCCCCTGATCGGCTGGTTCTTCCCACCCTATGGCGAAGCCTTCCTGCCCCTTGCGTGGATGCTGCCAGGGCTGGTCTTCCTGGGACTGGGCTCGGTCTGCAACACCAAGCTGGCGGGGCAGGGGTATCCTGCGGTCACCATGTGGGCGGCGGCCCTCGCTTTCGCCCTCAATGTCGGCCTCGGCCTCTGGCTCATCCCCGGGTGGGGACTGGTCGGGGCCGCCTGGTCGAAGTCGATCGCCTACACCGCCTGGGCCTTTCTCATCGGACGACGCTACCTGCGCTCCGAGGGCGTTGGGTGGGGCGCGTTTCTCGTCGGTGGTGCGCGGCGCCGGCCATGGACCCGCGAGGCTGATCCCGGATCATGAGCACCCTGGCCGACAGAGACTCGAGGGCCTTCTTCGACCGCCGCTGGTTCGTCCTCTTTCTCGTTCTCCAGGCCGCCCTGGCGGCGGGCAGCCTCTTCCTCACCTGGCTGCTGCCCGTCTTCGTCATCGGCGCCGTGTGCGCGGCGGCCTATCTCCTCGCTTCGCTGTCGAAACCCTGGCTCATCGTTCCTCTCGTGCTGCTCACCACCGGCCTCGACAGCACGGGCCGGCTCTTTGCCGAAGCGGGCAAGGTGGGGGGCAGCTTCTACCTGACGGGGTTCCACCTCGCCTTCGCCCTGCTGATCGTCGCCATGGCGGTGCACATCTGTCTGACGCGGCGTACCCGCTTCCCCGACTTCGAGATCAAGGCACCGCTGATCCTGTTCCTGGGTTGCATCGCCGTCTCCCTCACCTACTCGCCGAACCAGCCGGAGGCGACGGTCAGCTTCTTCAGACTCTGCGCCCTGGTGCTCTTCACCTACATGATCCAGATCGTCATCGACTCGAGGCAGACGGTGTCGGTGACCATCTGGTCGATCGTCGTCCTTACCGTGGCCGGGGCGGTCATGGGGACCTATCAGGTCCTGACCGGCCAGTTCCACCTGCCCGCCGAGGTCATCACCGCCCTGGGGGGCAACGTGCCCAGGGCGACGGGCACGTTCCACAACCCCAACATCTTCGCCATCTTCATGATGGGCGGCGTGGCCGCTCCTGGCGGTGTTGCTCAACTTCCGCCAGCCCCTGTGGCAGCGGTCGCTCTTCGGCCTGGCGGTTCTGATCGGCGTCGGGGGACTCCTGGCCTCCTTCAGCCGCTCCAGCTGGGTGGCGATGGCCGTGGGCGTGATGGTCATGCTCTGGCTGAGCGGAAAGCTCCGCTACTTCTTCATTCTCGTCATCGCGTCGATCGTCCTGGTTCTGGGGATGAAGGAGTTCGTGCCCTTCGCCCAGTACATCTTCGAGCGCTTCATCTCCATCTTCACCCTCTTCGAGGAGTTCGGCACCATCGGCCGCGCCTCCAGCACGGCGCGGATCTACCTCGTCATCGCCTCCCTGGACATGTTCCTCGACCATCCGGTCCTCGGCATCGGCTGGCGGGCCTTCCCCCACGTCTTTGCCGAGTACGCGCCGCCCGGGTATCCCCACTGGAGCTACGTCAACGAGCCCCACACGGTGGTGACCATGGTCCTGGGCGAGCTGGGCATCGTCGGCTTCGCGGCCTTCATGTGGTTCGTCGGGCGGACCTTCTTCCTGAGCCTTCGTCGATTCCGAGAGATGGAGGACCCCTATCTGCGGGCCGTGACCATCGGACTGATCTCCACTTTCGCGGCCTTTCAGGTCAACCAGTCCTTCAACGGCGACCTGTCCAACAACATGTTCTGGTTCTACATCGGGATGCTGTTCGCCGTGCAGCGCATAGAGGCCGCCTCGCGCTCCCCGTGAAGGTCCTGGTCACCTCCCGTCTCTATCCGAGCTCCCCCCTTCCCACCCGGGGGACCTTCGTTCACGAGCAGGCGCGCTTCCTCAACACCCACTGCCGGGTCGAGGTCGTCTCTCCCACGCCGTTCTCCCTGCCCCTTCGGGGCCTCGGGCGCCGGGCCGTCTACGCAAGGATCCCGGGTTCCGAACTTCTTGACGGGCTCGAGATCCGCTATCCCCGCTACCTCTCGCTGCCCCGCCGGCTGCTGTTCTCCCAGGCATGGCGCTTCTACCTGGCGGCGCTGAAGGGGGCCGTCCGGACTCGGCCCGACCTGATCCACGCGCACCTCGCCTATCCCGACGGTCTGGCCGCCGTGGAGTACGCCCGCCAACTCGGCTGTCCCGTGGTCATCTCCGTACACGGCCACGACGTGCGGGAGATCCCCGAAGCAAGGGCGAGCTGGCGCGCCCTGGTCGCAAGGGCCCTCGGTCAGGCGGCAGCGGTGATCGCCAGCAGCGGGGACATTCGGGAACGGGTCCGTGCACTCGGCGTGGAAGACGGACGCATTCGCGCCATCCCCCAGGGAGTCGATTGCAGGCTCTTCCGGATCGGCAAGCGCGTCGGAGGGGAGGGTGGCTGGCGGGTCCTCTACGTGGGGCGTTACGATCCGCGCAAAGGACTGGATGTGCTGCTCGAGGCCATGCACCGGGTCCGGCAGCACCGCGGCGACGTGCGGCTGCAGCTCGTTGGCGCGAGCTCCCTGGGTGGAACCGCTGCCGCCTACGGCCGAACCATCGACGACCTGGGCCTGGGCGATTGCGTCGAGTTGGTGGATGAGCAGCCCCACGAGGAGATCCCGCGTTTCATGGCCGAGGCCGATCTCTTCGCCCTGCCCAGCTACTACGACAGCTTCGGTGTGGTGGTGGCAGAGGCGATGGCCTGCGGCCTTCCGGTGGTGGCCACTCGGTGCGGCGGGCCCGAGGAACTGGTGGAGGAGGGATCGGGGAGACTTGTGGCCGTAGGCGACGCCGAGGATCTCGCCGCCGGCATCCTTGCGGTCATCGAGGGCTACGGCCGCTATGACCGACCGGCCATTCGCCGGCGTGCCGAAGGGCTCTGGGACTACCGCGGGATAGCAGCCCGCATCCACGCGCTCTACGAGGAGATCCTCGAGAGCAACGCCTAGGGGCCCCTCAGGAGTTGCCGGCCTTCAGGATGGTCTCGTAGAGGCGCACCAGCTTCTCCGCCTGCGAATCCCAGTTGTAGGTGGTTCGCGCCGCCTCCCGCCCCTTTTGCCCCATGCGCCGCGCCACCTCCGGATTCTCCCACAGGTAGCGCACCGCGGCCGCCGCCTCTTCGGCGTTCTGCGGATCGACGCAGATCCCGCATTCCGTCTCTTCGACGATCCTGCGCAGGTTGGGGAAGTCCGCGCACAGCACGGGAATACCGAAGGCCATGTACTCGAAGATCTTGGTCAGCTCCTTGCGCCGGGTGTGCGGGCCGGGGGGGAAGAGAGCCAGACCGGCGGTCCAACTCTCCCGGAGATAGTACGAGACGATGCGCTCGTGGGGCACGTAGCCGCCCACGCCGTCGAGGTGGAGGCGGCTCCCATCGCCGTGAGCCTGCACTTCGGAGGCCATCTCCGGATCGCAGCGGCCCACGAGGAAGAGCTCGGCATCGGGCAGGTGCTGCAGGAGCCGCCCGTGGAGGTGCGCCCCTCGGTAGGACTTGACGTTGCCGGTGTAGATGAGGCGCGGGACGTGCCCGCGGGGCCGGGCCGCCAGCCGGTCCTCGTCGAGACGGGGGAAGCGGACGTAGTTCAGGACCGCCTCACCCCGGGGGAAGCGCTCGGCGTAGTAGCGCTCGGCCAGGACGAGGTGGAAGTGCCGGCTCGCACCTTCTTCGATCCACCCGAGAGGCCCGGCGAAAGCGGCGCGGAGCCACGGGGGCAGGTACTCCCGTTCCTGGAGCGCGGTGCGGTTGTCCTCGTGGATGTCGTAGACCACCCGCCTGCCCAGCAGCCGCAGCAGCAGACCGGCGGGAATGAGCTCCGGGTCGTGGAAGTGGTAGAGCTCGGCCGGCGTCGCCAGGGCCTTGAGGAATGTGCGCGCCACCCCCAGGCTCATGCGGACGAACCGGTTGCCATGGCGCGGCAGGCCGCCGACACGGATGCCCTCCGTCACCGTGCCCTCCCCCGGGGCCAGGAGCACCACCTCGTAGCCGGCGTCGGCCAGGCTCCTGCATTCGCGGTGGAAGACGCGGTTGTCGAAACGGTCGTGGACGGTGGTCAGGTGGACGACTCTGGGCACACTGCCTCCCGGACCGGGACAGGCCGCAGGCGACGAGCGGAACCGGACCCTCACGACGGCTGACGAGCCGCCGGCTCTCCTGCCCGGCAGGCAGGGCCCCGTCCCGGGGCCGTGCCCCTCTACGGGCCCGCCGCCGGCCGCTCCTGCCAGTGCTGCCCGACGGCCCGCACGTACCCCGCCCCCAGGGTGTAGCAGATGGTGGCGAAGAGGCTGAGAACGCCGGTGATGAGGACGATGAGCAGCCGCTGAGGACGGGCCTTGATCTCGGGCGGCACGGGTGGATCGAGGACCTGAACGGTGGACGTCGTGTTGTTGGCCTCGATGAGCGCCTCGGCCTCCTGCTGCAGCAGGAGCTGCAGCAGGGCCTTCTGGACCAGCACGTCCTTTTCCAGGGTGGCGAACTCCTGGGCCACGCCCGGGATCTTCCTGAGCGGGAGGAAGAGGTTCTCGTCCAGCTCGAACTGCAGCGTCTTGTCGCGGAGCAGGTCGTCGGAAGCGCCTTCGAGGCCCTCGCGCAGCACCACCATCCACATCTCCCGCAGCCTGATCTCCTGCTGAAGCTTCTTGACCCTGTCGTGGTCGGGGTCCAGCCCCGAGAGGATCAGGCCCAGCCGGGCGACCTCCAGCTCCATGGCCTCGGTCTGCATGCCGGCGGCGGCCCCGATCACCGCCCTGGCCTGGTCCTCGATGGAGATGGCGTTGTACTCCGACTGGAACTCCTCCAGCTTCTTCATCTTCGCCTCGAGCTTGTCGTCCTCCTGCTGGAGGAGGGTCCCGATGAAGTCGAGACGCTCGGAGGCGGTCTTCTGTGAGATCTGCTTGTTGGTGAGGTCGAGGAGCTCGATGTAGTGAGTGGCCATCTCGGCAGCCCTCTGTGGATCCTGGTCGAGGACCGCGATTTCGATCGTTCCCTCCTCCGTCTTGTCCACGGTCGTCTTGCTGCCCAGGATCTCGATGGCATCGGTCATGGTCTCGACTTCGTAGCGATGCAGCAGCCCGAACTTGTCGACCATCTGGCGCCGGATCCTCTGGCTCTTCAGCGTGGCGATGAAGATGTCGGCGGGGGTGCCCTTGTCGCCCAGACGCAGGGTCGGGATGGGCAGGGCCGAGAGCAGGTCGGAAAAGCCGAATCCCTGCTTCTGCTCCTTGGGGGGAAGGATCTGGGCCCTGGCCTCGTACTCCACCGGTATCAGGAAGCTGACCGCCCCGGCCAGGATGCAGAGCATCAAGGTTCCACCCAGGATGAGGCGCCTGCCGGCGTAAAGGGCGGCGAGGAGGTCGAGGAAATCGGCTTCCTTCTGTCTTTCCGTCTCCATTTGAGCTGGGCTCCTTGGTTTACCGGAGGGACTGCACCAGGACCACCAGGGTCAGGGTCTCAGGGACTGCACCAGGACCACCAGGGTCAGGGTCTCGGCGATGGTGCGCATCGTCGACTGGGTCGCTTCCCAGAAGTCGACTCGCTCCTTCTGCGGCACCCAGATCTCGTCTCCGGGCTCGGCTTCGAGATCGAAGTCCAGCCTCTCCCGGATCCCGGTGCGCGCCCGGATGAGCCGGGCTCCTCCCTTGTCGGCGTCATACGAGTAACCGCCGGCCTTCTCCATGTAGTAGCCGACATCGCTCCCGGGCACGAAGTCGATGAGACCGGGCTTCTGCACTTCGCCGCTGACGCTGACCGTGCGCCGCTGCGGAGGGATGTAGATCACGTCGCCGCTCTCGAGGAAGATGTTCTGCTCCTCGTCATCCTCTCTGAAGAGCCGCTCGAAGTCGACCGAGGCCCGCCCCTTCTCCTCGCGGCCCTTGGTGCGGAGATAGGCGCGGTCCTCCTTGCTCATGTCGGCCATTCCCGTCACCCTGGCCAGGGTCTGCAGGCGATCGAGCTCCGGATCGATCTGGGTCCGCATCTTGGTGCGGATCACCTTGGACCCCACGAGGGAAGCCTGGTCCGTCAGGCCCCCGGCCATGGCCACCGCGTCCTTGATGCGCGAGACCCCGGGCACGACCCGGTAGCGGCCCCGGTAGCGGACCTCGCCCAGGACCATGACCGTGGGCATCAGCTGCCACTGGGCGCGGGCGCGGATGAAGACCATGTCGTTGGCTTGCAGCTCGACGCCGCGTATGTCGTCGTAGCCGAACCCCGCCTCCCCGGGCTCGTTGCTGCCCAGCAGGATGACCTCGTCTTCCTCGGTCCCCTCCTTGAAGCGCCACAGCTCGGCCCGGATCAGGGGCGCGTCCAGGCGAATCCCCTTGGCCAGGTTCACCAGGTCCTCCACCGTGTCCCCCGGCCGGTACTCCTGCTCGCCTTCCTGGTTGACCGCGCCGAAGATGTAGACGGCGGTGTCGCGGTATCTCACGTGGATCACGTCGCCCATGCGCACGTAGGGGTTGTGGGCGACGTCGCCGGTGGAGAGGAACATGTCGAGATCGACCGTCTCGGTGGTGCCGTCGCGGTGATGCAGCCGGATCGAGCGCCGGGCGGTGGACTGCTCGATGATCTGGCGCACGCGGGTGACCTTCTTGCCCCCCACCTCGTCCTGGAAGGTCGTGCCCCGCAGCTCGTCGGTGAACCCTCCCGCCAGCTCGATCAGGTCCGAGACCCGCGTGGTCGGGTGGATGATGTAGCCGCCCTCGTTGAGCACGGCGCCGGTCACGTAGGCTGTGAAGAACCGCATGCTCGCCAGGGTCAGGGTGATCTCCACGGCCGGGTACTTGTCCTCCGCCGCCGCGAGGATGCGCCTCTTCGCCTCGGCCAGGGACAGGCCCGACACGTGGAAGGCGCCCACCGTGGGGACGAGGACGCTGCCCACCGGGTCGACCTGAACCATGTACGAGAGATCGAACTCCCCCCAGATATAGAGCTGCAGCGCGTCCCCGGGACCGACGATGTAGGTATCGGGGTCGACCTCCCGGTCCTGGCTGATGCGCAGCTTCTCCACCTCCTCGCCGGTGGGCAGGCGGAGCTTGCCGGAGACCAGGTCCTGGCCGAGCCCCTGCAGGTCGGCCCCGGGGATCTGCTGCAGTTCGGCCTCTTCCTGCTCCCCCTGGTCGACCATCCGCTGCAGCTCTTCCTCGTCCTGGGAATGGGCGGGACCCGCCATACCTTGCAGTGTCAGGGCGAGTGCGAGGCCGAGTAACCATGTCAGCATGATTCCTCCTGTCGCCGATTGGCGTAGTGGCATTCGCGGGCAGGAACGGTTCCGGCTCAGGGCTCGTACGGCGCGCCCGTGCGCCGCAGGGACCTGGTCACCGCCAGCTGCACGGTGATGTAGCCGCCCGGATGGGGACGGCCGCGGACGTTCAGATCCCCCGCCGAGTAGCCGGGGCGGGCGTCGGCGATGGTGCCGACGATCAGGTTGGCCTGCTCCACGGTGCAGTCGTAGCGGTCGGCGATGAGGGCCACCATGTCGATCCAGGCCGCCTTCACCGCCTCCTGCCAGTTGCCCCCCTGGCCGCTGGTGAGCCACTCGTCGCCGTCCTCGACGTGGCGGCTCTTCTCCACCACCGGGGCGTGGCAGGGAAATCCCGGGGACCGGTCGACCTTGAGGGTGACGGCCGAGTCGATCTCCACGCCCGTGGCGGTGAGCTCGCCGTCGCCCATGCGGGCGTGCACGTCGGTGAGCAGGAAGAGGCCGCCCTTCTTCTGGGCGCGGATGTGGACGGTGCTTCCGGGCTGGACGGAGTTGTAGTCCAGGTTGCCGCCGGTATCGATCTCGTACGGGGCCACCGACTCCAGGCGCACGTAGCCGATCATGGGACGGACGGGCACGACGAAGTCGGGCGGGAAGTGCACCAGCCCGTCGCGCACCGGGGCCACGCAGCGCATGCTGCCCCACAGGGGTCCGCCGTTGCGGTAGAACCCGTAGGGCCCGACCTCAATGTCGATGATCTGGAGGGAAAGCCAGTCGCCGGCCTCGATCCCCTCCACGAAGAAGGGGCCGCCCTGGCGGGAGTCGCGTTTCTCGCGGACCTCGAAGACCGCCCCCGGCCGGAGACTGTCCTGGTTGGCGTAGTCCTGGTCGTGGCCGCCCACCGTCTCGATGACCACCGTCTCTCCGAGCTGAAGCCGGCCGCGTACCTGGCCGCGCTCCGGGTCGTCGGGACCGGTGTAACAGGGCGTGCGGGTGAATCGTCTCAAGGGGTTCGTGTGGTGGTGGGCCCTCGGGCCTGGACGTGGCGGGAGGAGGACGGCGCAGGATCCTGCCGCCCCTCGGGCCATGCGAAACTCCGCAGAGACGGCCGTGAAGGCAAGGCGGCGCCCCCTGGCCTCACCACGGCAGGGGCACGTCGAGGTACTCGCTCAGATCCCTGGCCGCCCGCTGCTCGTGCTCTCCGAAGCGGATCCCCTCGCGGCGGTGCAGCTCCATGATCCGTTCCTCCACGTGCCCGGGAAGGAGGACCTCGTCGTACCCGGGCAGGGGCGCGTAGTTGTCGCGGATGGCGCGCACGTAGCGGTCGACCTCGGCGTTGAAGGCATCCCCGGGCAACAGGCTGTCCACGTCGATGGCCAGGACCAGGCCGCCGAGATTGGCCCCCGGCCAGCGCTCGACGACCTCGTCCGCCTCGGGCAGGGTGACCCCCGCCAGGGCGCCGCCCAGAAGGGTGGCCGCCGCCACCAGACCCATGCTCTTGAAGAACGTGGCCGGCACCCGCTCCAGCAGGTCCTCCACCTTCTTCGGGCCCTCGCCCGAGACGGCGTGGGCCACCATGTCGAGGACGATGCCGGGCTCGCCGCCGGCGGGGATGGCGAAGGACATGGGGGGCGCCCCGGTCCATCCGGCGGAGGGCTTGGGGTCCTGGCCCGGCTGGCCGCCGGCGCCGCGGTACCCCTGCACCGAGAAGCCGACGCACCCGGCCTCCATGCACCGGCGCGTGTAGTGCCCCGCCGACCCGTAGTGGCCGATGCCGCGCACCAGCCCGATGCCGACGCCGGCGGACTTCGCTTTGTCGACGGCCTGGTCCGCGGCCAGCATGGAGGGGACGTACCCGAGGCCCCCGTCGCCGTCGACGATCGCCGTGGTCGCCGTCTCGTGCACGACCCGGATGCGGGGATCGGGGTTGAGGCGGCCCTCCCGGAAGTGGCGGCAGTACCCGGGGACGAAGTTGATGCCGTGGCTGCGCACGCCGCGCAGTTCCGAGTTGGTCAGGAGCCGCGCCGTCCGCGCCGCGTGGTCCCGGCTCTTCATGCCGGACTTGACCAGGCACTCGGTGAGGAAGGCCAGCTCGCGCTCCTCGGCGACCCGGACGAACTCCTCCGGGGGGCGGTTCACGAACGCTCCCCCGCGAGCCGGCGCAACTGGGCGGCGGCCAGAGTCAGCACCTCGCGGTCGTCGCAGGCGTTGGCGTCCTTGCCCTCGAAGACGACCCCCAAGGTGCCGTTGAAACCGGCGCCGGCGAGGATGTCGACGATGCGGTCGTAGTCGAGCCACTCCTCGCGGCCGGAGTCGATCTTGTAGAACTTGGCGCGCACGTGGGCGGCGTGGTGCGCGGTCTGCTCCATGTACCGGTAGATGTCGTGGTCGGGGTCGGGCCGGCCCTGGGTGCGCGCCGGCGATCCCTCCCACTGCCCGGTGTCGAGGATGAAGGTGAAGTTGTCGCGCCCCACCTCGTCGAAGAGCCGCAGGATCCCGTCTCCGGTGCACGGGTGGTTCTGCAGGCCCACGGCGATGCTGTGCGAGGCCGCGTAGTCGCAGCAGGCCTGGAAGCACTCCACCTCGCGGCGGCGGGCGCCGGCGTCCTCGGGGGTGGAGCCGCAGAACACGCGCACCATGGGCGCCCCCAGGGAGACGGCCACGTCCACGTCGGTGCGCACCCGCCGGACCTTCTCCTCCAGCTCGGACTCGGTGCCCACGAAGTGTCCGCCCGTGGCCAGGTAGCCGATGCTCAGCCCCTTGCGCAGGCAGTCCATCTTGGTCCGCAGCAGGTAGCCGGACCCGTGCTCCTCGAAGCCGACGTCGCTGCGCAGGTCGATCACGTCGAGGCGCAGCTCGTAGGCGAGGTTGATGAAGCTCTCGATGTCGGGGAAGCTGTTGCGGTCCTTGCCGAACATCGATGCGTACAGTCCTACCTTCATTCCGAGACTCCCATCATCAGGTGTGGTGTGGAAACAACGTCGCCGTCGGCGGGTAGACAAGAGGGCCCGGGCCGGACAGTTTTTCACCCCCCGCCGTCCATTGACCCGGCAACCGAAAGCGAGTTCCCATGTCCTCCCACCGCATCACCTCCGTCGACGTCATCCCCATCTACCCGCGCCTGGCGCGCCGCTACGCCGGCCGCGTCGTCGACCTCTACGGCATCGACTGCCGCCTGCTGTTCCGCGTGGCCACCGACTCCGGCCTCGTGGGCTGGGGCGACCAGCGCGTCCGTCCCTGGTTCGAGCCGGCCGCCGACATGGGCCAGGAGCTGGTGGGGCGCGACCCCTTCGACTACCTCAACGGCAACCTCTCCGGCGGGCTGAACACGGCGGCCTACGACCTGATGGGCAAGTGCCTGGAGGTGCCGGCCTGGAAGCTCATGGGGCCGAAGCGGCGGGACTGGGTGCCCGTGGCGGCCTGGACCCGGCCCGCGTCGCCGGAACAGTTCGCCGCCGAGATCCAGCGCGCCGCCGCCCAGGGCTACCGCACCTTCAAGATCCACACCTGCACCTACCACGACGTCTTCGAGCAGACGAAGGCGGCCGAGGCGGTGGCCCCCGAGGGCTTCCGCATCCACTACGACTTCAACCACAACCGCTCTCTCGGGGCGGTGCTGCCGATCGTCGCCGAGCTGGAGCGCAACCACCCCATCGTCGGCTACATCGAGGACCCCATCCTCAAGGGCGACGTCGAGGGCTGGGCGGCGATCCGCCGCAAGTCGCGCATCCCCATCATCATGCACGGCACCCCCCAGGGCGGAATGCTGGAGTACCGGCAGGACCTGGCCGACATCTACATGATCGGCGGCACCATGTACGAGACGATGACCATCGGCTGGGCCCTGGGCCGGGCCAACATCCAGGTGATCCTGCAGCACGAGTCGGGGACTCTGGGCAAGGCGATGGCCATGCACATGGCCGCCGTCCTGCCGAGCCACTCGGCCCACTCGATCAACCTCGACGACCAGTACGAGGAGGACGTGACCACCGCGACGATCCCCGTCGTCGAGGGATCCTCGCCCGTGCCTTCCGGGATCGGCCTGGGGTACGAGGTGGACGAGACCGCCGTGGAGCGGCTGGCGGCGCAGGCGCCCGCCGAGCGGCCCCGCCACATCGGCATCCTGCACATGCCCGGGGGCGCCACCTGGTACGGCCGGGGCTACGTCTCCCCCACGAGCGTCACCGGCACCGAGGAGGCCGGCGTCCGCGGCTTCCGTTCCGAGCTGTGGGAGGACGACGGCACCCCGGGGTTCGAGGAGATGCACGCCCGCGTCGAGAAGGAGGGACGGGTCCTGGCCACCTGAGCCTGGGTCGGCCGACGGATCAGCGCAGGCCGAAGACCTCCCGCGCCGTCTCGCCCAGCAGCCAGCGGCGGTCCTCGTCGCTCAGGAAGTCGAGGTGGCGCTGGAACAGCTCCAGGGCGGGGGCGTACCCCGTGCTGCTGAGCACGCCCGGGAAGTTCGTCCCCCACATGACCCGCCGGGGGCCGTAGGCGTCGAAGAGCCTGCGGTAGAGGTCGAAGGTGTCGCGGTGGGGGAACGGTTCCTGCGAGCGGTGGCGCTGGGGCGTGAACTTGACGTGGACGTGCTCGTGGCGGGCGAAGCCGACCACGTACTCGAGGAGGCGGTCGTGGTCGTCCTCGTCGGGACGGGGCACGCCGCCCACGTGGTCGAGGACGACCTTGACGCCGGGGAAGCGGGCGACGATCGGCTCCACCACCTCCAGGTGGGCGGCGGGGCCGTAGAGGGTGAAGTTGGCGCCGATCTCCTCGGCCTTGCGCCACAAGGGGTCCTGGTCGGGCGTCGCCCACAGGGACGGGTGGTCGACCCGCGACGCCAGGTGGATGCGCAGTCCGATGAAGCCGTCCTCGCGCACGAGTTTCTCGAGGACGTCCGCGGCGTCCGGCGCCTTCTGGTCGATGAGGGCGGTGCCCGCGAAGCGGCCCGGAAACCGCCGCAGGCAGTCGGCCACGTAGCGGTTGTCGTGCATGTACCCGACGGCCTGCACGATCACCGCCTGGTCGACGCCGGCGGCGGCCATGTTCTCGTTGAGCAGCTCCACGGGCGCCGCCTCGCGGGGCTCGCGGCCCTCGGCCACGGGATACCGTTCCAGGTCGGCGCTCCAGACGTGCAGATGACTGTCGACGATCATTCGAACTCCACCTCTCAGTGTGGGATGCGGTGCTGGTGGAGACGGCGGTGGATCGCTTCCCGCGCCTCCAGGAAGGGCGACTCCAGGTAGGCCATGTGGTCGCCGCCGCCGTGGTGGTGGGTGGCGGTGCCCGGCGTGTGCTGGCGGCTCTGGCCGCGGATGTACTGGAGGCAGCCGTCCACCAGGGTGAGCATGTACTGGGCGGTGCTCTCGTCGAACATCCACCACTCGCCGTCGCCGCAGGTCAGGTAGACCGGCGAGGTGTGGGCCATGATCGACCGGCCCCAGCCGTCGTGGTGCGCCACCCCCGTGTACCCGGGCCCGGCGCAGCGCGCCGCGATCCACGAGTTCCCCTTCACCTCGACCTTGGCCGCCACCTTCAGGGCGCGGGTGCCGCCGGCGTCGTTGGCCGAGGCGACCACGCGCCCCTCCTGCACGATCTGCAGGGTGTGGATCGGCACCACCGACCCGGCCTGCGCCTCGACCTCGACGGTGCCGCCGTTGCCGGGCAGGCGCAGGGTGTCGCCGATGTCGCAGCCGTCGACCTTCAGCCGCAGGATCGGGCCGCCGCTGTGGAAGGTGCGGCCCCGGGCGACGTTGGCGCACCAGCTGTCATAGGTGAAGGGCTCGTCCTCGGGGATGCGCACGTAAGTGCGGTAGAGCCCCACGGGGACCTCGTTCGACATCTTGTCGGTGCCGCCCACCAGGGGCAGGCGGTAGCCGCAGTTGAGGTAGCGGTAGTACTCCTGGTGCTCGAAGGGGCCGTGGCGCAGCATCTCCACGGCATCGGCGCGGCCCGTGGCGATCAGGGTCGCCGGCTCGCCGTTGGGGTTGGGCAGATGCGGGATCACCACCGTGCCGCCCTGGCCGCGGCACTGGTCGGCCCAGTCGGACATGGTCACCTCCAGGGTGCCGCCGATCTCGGCCTCGCCGGGACCGTCCGAGCACCAGGGCATGACCGGCTCCTTGAGGCCCCACAGGATCAGGTGCCCGAGGAAGTGCTGGCGGTTCTCCTGGGAGACGTAGACCAGGCTCTCGCCGTCGCTGGAGACGCCGCCGGTGAACTCCTGGGTGTCGGTGAACAGGCTGCCCCACTGGGACTGGAGCATGTTGACCACGTCCAGGTCCTCGCCGTTGGCCTCCAGGTGGCTGCCCTGGGCGGAGAGGAAGTGGACGTGGGAGTCGCCCGAGTACCAGCCCTCGCCGTTCATGTCGACCCAGCGGTCGAGGGTCAGGTCCAGCTCGGTCTGGCCGGGCCGGATCTCCACCTCCCGGCGCAGGGGCTCGTACTCGAAGCCCCGGGCCACGTCGACGATCACCCGGCCCCGGGGCAGCCAGCCCTGGCAGGTGCCGTCGGTGTAGGCGTACGAGAGCTGTCCCATGCGCACGTCGCCGCCGACGTCGATGTGCCAGCTGTCCATGTCGGAGTTGACGTGCCCGTGGTGGCCGTGGGGGGCGTAGGCCACCCCCTCGGGAGAGCGGAAGTGGATGCGGCACGGCACCGGCCGGCCGGTCTTGCCGTCGAGGACGCGGGTGCGCACCCAGTTGCGGCCGTGGTCGATCATCTCGACGCGCACGCGGCCGTCGGCGCTCTCTGCCGACCCGGCCTCCACCACGTCGCCCCAGCGGGTCTCGCCCACGGGCTCGCCGTCCTGGCGGACCTTCACCGTCGCCGACGGTGACGCCGCGATCTGCAGGCCGGCGGGGCTGCTGGCCTGATTCTGCGCCTCGCCCCAGCCCTTGCGGTCGGCGACGAACTCCTCCGGCGTCTTCCGCGAAAGCGGATAGGGATAGGTGGTGACGCCGCGGTCGACCTCGACCTCCAGGTCGAAGGGGCGGTCCGCCGCCTCGGGATCGGTGAGGGTGATGCGCACGTCCCTCAGCCCCTCGCGGCAGATGGGGAACTCGTCGGCGTGCCCGAGGGTGACGGCGGCCACGGCGAAGACCCGGTCCCCCGGTTCCACCTCGATCGCCTCCAGCTCCTGCTCCGGGTGCGGGTTCGACCACACGTAGAGGGCGAAGTGCATGTTGCTGGCCGCCGCCGTCTCCGTCTGCCGCCGTCCGGCCGCGTCCCAGCGGCCCTCCCAGCGCGGCAGCAGCTCGTCCTTCTGATCGGGGAAGGCGACGAAGGGGCGTCCGCCGTCGCTGGGCACGGTGCAGATCTCGAAGCGTTCCCGCTGCGGCGCCGGGACCACCTCGCCGCCCTTCAGGTGGAAGCGGTAGGTGGCCACCGTGTCGCCCGTGGGGGCGCCGTCGCGGATGGAGGACTCGGCCAGCCGTTGGGCGAAGACGACGTGGCGGGCCGAACGCCCGACGGGGATCCTCAGGCTGGAGGTCCGGTGGCCCGGACCGAAGGCGACGAGGCAGTGCCCGCCGCCGCCGCCCACCTGGAAGGGCAGACCCTGCCAGCACTGCTGACCGGTGGGCACCTCCGCTCCGAAGAGATCGGCGCCGGCGTTGCAGAAGGAGGTCAGCTCCACGGGCTCGTAGTCGTTCATCACGGACCTTTCCCCCGGCCGGCTCCCTGCCTCGCACCGGGCGGTGTGCTACATTGGTTCCGAGTCTTGCGAGCCGCCAAAGATAGGTCCCGCCGCTGGCGAGGACAGAGAGGAGGCCCCATGCGCCCCAGGCCGATCCCGCTCGACGACGACGCCCTGCAGCGCTTCCTGCGCGACGGCTACATCACCCTCGACGCCGGCCTGTCCGCCGACTTCCACCGGGAGCTGTTCGAGGAGGTGGACCGCGTCTTCGAGGCCGAGTCCAACCCCGGCAACAACATCCTGCCGCGGGTCCCCGGCATCCGCCGCGTCCTCGACAGCCCCCCCGTCCACGGCGCCCTGCAAAGCCTGCTGGGGGAGGACTACTACCTGCACGCCCACCGCTTCTGCCACTACCGGCAGCCCGGGAGCGAGGCCCAGCAGCTGCACAAGGACAGCTGGTCCCGGCGGCACCACCGCACCCGCTGGTGCATGGCCTTCTACTACCCGCAGGACACCACCGGGGAGATGGGCCCCACCGGCGTCGTGCCGGGATCGCAGTACCTGAACTCACCGCCCGACCCGGCCGGCGAGATCCCCCTGGCCGGCGGCGCCGGCACGGTGACGATCGTCCACTACGACCTCTGGCACCGCGGCCTGGCCAACACCAGCGACCGCAAGCGCTACATGGTCAAGTTCCTCTTCACCCGCCTCGACGAGCCGGCCGCTGACGGGCGCGGTCCGGCCTCCTTCGACGGGGAGGACCGGCTGGCGCCGCTGTGGCGGTCCATGTGGCGCTGGCACACGGGCCAGGCCGGCGCGGCGGCGGCCACGGTCTCCTCCGCGGAGGCGGAGGACCTGCCCGGGGATCTCGGCGCCGGGGACGAGACCCGGGCCCTGAGCGCCGCCTACCGCCTCGGGGAGTCGGCCGACGGCGCCGCCGTGAGCGCCCTTCTGGACGGCCTGCGCGGCGGCGATCCCGCCGTCCGGCGCAACGCCGCCTACGGGCTGACCGCCGCGGGGGCCGCCGCCGTCCCCGGGCTGGCGGAGTGCCTGGCGCACGCCGACGCCGGGGTGCGGGCCGCGGCCGTCGACTGCCTGGGCGACCTCGGCCGCCAGGCCGCCGAGGCGGAACCCGCCGTGGCCGCGAGTCTGGAAGACGGCGACGTCGAGGTCCGCCGCCTCGCCGCCCATGCCCTCGGGACCATGGGAGCCGACTCGGCGGTGCCGCGCCTCGCCGAGGCCTGCTCGGAGGCGGACGAGTGGGTGATCCGCAACGCCTCCCTGAGCCTGGCGCGCCTGGGCGCCGCCGCCGAGGGCGCCCTCCCGGCCCTGGACCACGCCCTCGACCACGACAACCGCTACGTCCGCGCCAACGCCCTCCGCTGCCTGCAGCGCATCGACAGCGACGGGGCCCGCGAGTTGCTCTACCACCACCTGGCCACCTCCCGCTGGTGCCCGATCACGGCCAGCGGCACGCCCTACTGAGCCCCCGGTGCTGACGATCGAGACGCGTGGACCGGCGCGCGACCGCGGCCGCCAGCAGGGAGAGCAGTGCCGCGCTCTCGCCGAGGGCTGGCTTCGCCGGGTGCTGGCCAGCCTGGCGGCGCAGCAACGGGCGCCCTCCTGGGACGCCCTGGTCGAGGCCCTGGGCCGCAACGCGCGCCGCTGGACCGACCAGTGGGCCGCCGTCTACCCGGCCGGGGCGGAGGAGTGCCGAGGCATCGCCGCCGGCCTGGGCTGGGACGAGGATCTCTACCTGGCCGCCCTCTGCCACCACCGCCTCTCCGGCCAGCTGCCCCAGTGCACTCTCGTCGGCCGGCGGCAGAACGGGTCGGCGCGCTTCGGCAAGACCGACGACATCGAGCGTCACCAGCTGGGCCTGAACCTGCTCGAGATCAGCCGCCCCGAAGACGGCCACGACCACGGCCACTTCCACTTCGCCGGCACGCCGTGGACGGTGGCGGGCTTCAACCGCCCGGGGCTGGCCATGGGCATGACCGGCATTCCGGGGCCGATGAAGGAGGAGGACGGCCTGTTCTCGCTGATGGCCCTGCACACGGTGCTGCCGGCCTGCGCCGATGTGGGCGAGGCGATCGAGCACCTGCGGGACCTGCCGGTGAACGCCTACGGTTTCAGCCTGATGCTCGGGGATGGCTCGGGCCGCCTCGCTCTCGTGGAGAAGACCGGCGCCGGGATGACCGTGGTCGAGGCGGAGGACGGCCGCCCCCTCGGCCATACGAACCACATCCTGAACGCTGAGTTCGCCCGCAGAAACCCGCCCCAGAGCCCCGCCATCGACACCAACGGCCGGCGCCGCCTCGACAACGCCCTGCGCCTGGCGAGGGAGGGTACCGCCATCGAGCGGATCCTGGCCGACCGCTGCCCCGTCGGGGCCGTCTGCCAGCAGGGGGAGGACGGGCTGCACACCGACTTCGCCGTCCTCTTCGAACCGGTGGAGCGGCGCCTGCGCCTGTGGTCCGGCCCGCCCGCCCTGGTGGAGTCGAGGGAGTACGACTTCGGGCGCCTGCTGGCCTGACGCCTCCCGGGCTACGCCTCCAGCCCGACGAAGCCCCCGGGGTCGCGCAGGTTTTCCCACGACGTGCGCACCCAGCCCCCGGGCACGGACCCCACCCGAACCCGGACGTCCAGCAGATCGCCCGCCAGCCGTCCCGTACCCCCCGGCAGGTGCCCCACCGTGAGGGGCGCCGAGCCCTCCACCGGGCGCCCTCGGGGCGGCGCCTCGCCGACGAGCTCGCCGTCGATCCACAACTCGGCCCCGCGGCCGGCGCGGTAGACCCCGGCCACGTGGTGCCGCCCCGCCTCCGGGAGGCGGTGGGCCCGCACCGAGACCGGTCCGTCCTCGCAGTTGACCAGGAAGGAGGCCCCCGGAAGGGCGCCGCCGAGGCCGCCGTTGTGGCCGCAGTCCATCCACCGCAGCTGGAACCGCGCGCCCTCGCCGGCCGTGTCCAGGCGCAGGACCTGTCCGTGGGAGCGGATCTCTCCCGATGGGTCGTCCTCCCGCCAGGGCGCCATGTAGAGGAACCTGCCGTCGAAGGCGCCGCCGTTGAACCCCCCGGGGTTCGGCGGCGCCAGGGCGCACCCGTCCGCCGCCTGCCAGGAGGCCGGGTCGTCGAAGGGGCGGGCGGTGTCGTAGCGCAGGGTGCGGGCGTGGAACCCGAGACCGGGGTCATCGCCCTCCCAGAAGGGGATGAAGTAGACGAAGCGGCCGTCGAAGGCGGCGCCGTCGTAGCCGCGGGTGCGCAGGCCGCCGATCCCGCCCGCCTCGAAGACCTGCCAGCCGGCGGGGTCGGCGAAGGGGGCCCGGGTGTCGTAGCGGACCACGCTGGAGTGGGCGTACGGCGTGAAGTAGATCCAGCGGCCGTCGAAGACGGCGCCGACGCACTGGCCGAAGGACCCCGCCGGCAGCCGACCGGTATCGAAGGCTTCCCAGGCGGCCGGGTCGTCGAAGGGCCGTCGCGGATCGTGGCGCAGAACGGCGCCGCCGGCGAGGGGGGCGAAGTAGACGTGCCGGCCGTCGTAGAGGGCGCCGTCGTAGTTGGTGCAGTTGAGCCCGCCCGTGGCCCCGGCGTCGTGAACCGCCCAGCTGGCCTCGTCGTGGAACCGCCCCCCGGTGTCGAGGCGCAGGACGCGGCCGTCGGCGCCGCCGGCCTGGTGATAGCCCGGGGCGAAGTAGGCGTAGCGGCCGTCGAAGGCGCCGCCCTGGCTGGAGATCGGGCCGCCGGCATCGTGGGCGGACCAGCTCGCCGGGTCGCGGAAGTCGCCGGCGGTGTCGAAGCGCAGGACCCGCCGGTGCATCGCCTCGCCGTCGGTGCGCGGCACGTAGTAGACGCAGCGGCCGTCGAAGACGGCGCCGTAGTAGCCGCGGGTGGCCAGGCCCTCCGTGGCGCCGGCGTCGCAGCCCTCCCAGGCGGCGGGGTCGTCGAAGGGCCGGCGCGTGTCGTAGCGCAGGGCCTGCCCGTGGCGGCCCTCGTCGTTGCACTGGGGGGCGAAGTAGACATGGCGGCCGTCGAAGACGGCGCCGAAGAAGCCCCGCGTCAGGAGGCCGTCGGTGGACCCGGCGTCAAAGGTGGCGAAGCCGGCCATCTCCCCGGCGAAGACCCACTGGGCGGCGATCACCTGCGCCGCCTCGGCCCGCACCTCCTCGGCGGCGAGCCAGCCCTCGACGACGAAGTCGTCTGCCGCCGGAGCGCGGCCGGTCTCCCTGCTGGCGAAGAAGGCGTAGTCGGAGAACCCGCCCCCGGCGGCCGAAGCCTCGCCGAGGTCCAGGAACAGCCGGGCATCGCGCCCCCGCTCCAGGCGCCGGATCTCGATCCAGCCCTCGACCCGCCCGGTGGCCTCGTCGGCCGTCAGCCGGTGGGGCACCTCGCCCTCCGAGTCCCGTACGCGCATGCCCGATCCCGCGGCTGCCCGCGCGCCGGCGGGCAGGACGAGATCGACGCGGACCGGGAAGCGCTCCAGGTCCCCGTGGACGCGCTCTCCGGCGACGCGCAGCTTCAGGGTGAGAGGTTCCGTGGCCAGGACGCGGCTCCGGTTCATCGATCCGATGGGTGCCGGGTCGCCACCCCGGGCTAGGACCGCTGCTCGCGCACCGGCCCGTGCTGCAGGCGGGCGTAGAAGTCGGCCCACTCCTTGGAGCCGTCGTCCTCCCGGATCTCCAGCCTGACCCCCGGCTCCTGGGCCGGATCGTTGCCGGCCTGCCGGAAGTGCGGCCAGCACTGGTCGCGCATGCTGGAGAAGTGCACGACGCGGCCGCCCTCCCAGACCACCGAGAGGATGTGGCGCGGCGTCTCCACCTGGTACGGGGGTTCCATGGCGCAGCGGCTGAGGGCCTCCTCGTCGACGTCGACGCCGAGACCCGGCCCCTCGGGCACGCGCAGGTACCCGCCGCGGATGGTGAGGGGCTCGCGCAGCAGGTCGTCGGTGTAGTTGTTCAGACAGGTGATCGCCGGCCACTGGGCGAAGTTCAGCACCGCCCCGAGATGGGCGGCGAAGGCGGTCACCAGGCCGACGCCGACCATCTGCAGCCAGAAGGGCTTCTCGAACTCGGCGGCCAGCTGGCCCTGGCGCAGCACGGCGGAGACGCCGCCGCCGATGACGAAGCCGTCGCAGACCGCTTCCTTCACCGCCGTGGGAAAGGGGGGCGCCCCGAAGTGGAGGGCGATCGGCCGGGAGACCTTGCGCCGCAGCTCGCGCTGGCCCTCCACGTCGCCCTGGTTGATGGGGCCCTCGTAGATGGAGACCCGCTCGTACCCGTCGAGGCGCTGCAGGACGGGGGCCGCGGTGCCGACGTTGAGGAGCATGCCGTTCCAGTCGAGGTCGAGGCGGTAGTGGCGGGGGGTGACGGCGCTGACGGCCTCCACCTGCTGGTAGACGTCGATCCAGGGGCGGGTCTTGAACTTGTGGAAGATGTAGCCCTGGGCCACCGCGTCTTTCGCCTCCTCGGCCAGGTCCTCGGGGCCCATCTTGGTGTTCCACCAGGCGATGGGGCACCAGTCGCGCACCTTGGGCAGGTTGAACAGCTTGTACGCGGGTACCCCCAGGGCCTTGCCGACCACGTCGTAGAGGGCCATCTGCAGACCGGCGCCGAGGCTGTCGTCGCCGAGCAGCTCGGCGGGGTTGCGGCCGCGCACGCCCTCCAGCGACGCGTCGCTCACCGGCCCCCAGGTGTAGTGCGGCAGGGTCTCGCCGTAGCCGACACTGCCGTCGTCGGTGGTGACGCGGATGATCTCGACGATCTGCCACTGCCAGACGAGCAGCGCGTTCCAGCGGCTCACGCGCTCGGTGAAGGGCACGCGCACGGTGATGCGCTCGACCTCCTGGATGCGCAGGGGGGCGGGCATGGGACTCTCCAGGCTGGAGGGTGAGGGGCGGGATGGTTCCCGCCCGGGGCAGGACCCCCGGCCGGCGGACCCGGGCCGCCAGGGCCGAGGCCGGCGGCCAAGGGCTCTCGGCCGCCAAGGTAGGAGCCTCCCGGCCCGGTCACAAGCGGACGCTGGCAGGCTCCCGGACCGCTTGACGATCTCGAGCCACCCCGCGTAACCTTTTGTGGATTCTGCACCTTGGCGGACTTGCCGAGGCACCGCAGCCGCCTTCCCCACCGGTCCCGAGCACCCTCCCCGGAGTCGCGCCACTTGATACGCGCCGTCAGCCTGGGCCTCCTCTCCTTCGCCGTCTGGCTTCTCTGGTCCGGCCACTACACCCCCCTGCTGCTGACCTTGGGCGCCGGTTCCTGCTTCCTCGTCGTCCTCATCGCCCGGCGCATGGAGGTCCTCGACGAGGAGGGGGTGCCCGTTCACGTCGGGCCGCGGCTCCTCCTCTACCTCCCCTGGCTCATGTGGGCCATCGTCCGGGCCAACATCGACGTGGCCCTGCGCATCCTGCGGCCGGGAACGCCCATCTCCCCGCGCCTGCTGCGGGTCCGGCCGGGACAGAGGACGAGCGTGGGCCGCGCCATCTACGCCAACTCGATCACCCTGACGCCGGGGACCCTGACCTGCGATGCCGACGGCGAGGGGTTCACGGTCCACGCCCTGACCCGGGAGGCGGCCGAGGAGCTGGAGTCGGGCGCCATGGACCGGCGGGTGCGGCTTCTAGAGGGCCGGGAGGACTGAGAGCCGTGTTCGCGATGACCATGGCCGCCGTGCTGTTCACCATGGCGCTGGCCCTGGCGCGCACCGCCCTCGGTCCAACGGTGTACGACCGCGTCCTCGGGGCCAACATGTGCGGCACCAAGACGGTGCTGCTCATCGCCGTCCTCGGCTTCCTCACGGGGCGGCCCGAGTTCCTCGACCTGGCCCTGATCTACGTCCTCATCAACTTCATCTCCACCGTGGCGATCCTGAAGTTCGTCCAGTACGGGAGCTTCCACGGACCCGGGCGGGTGGGCCGCCGCTGACCATGGACCTCATCGACCTGGCCAGCTGGGTGCTGCTGATGTCGGGGGCCTTCTTCTGCGTCGTCGGCGGCGTCGGGCTGCACCGGCTGCCCGACTTCTTCAGCCGCATGCACGGCGCCGGCGTCACCGACACCCTGGGCGCCGGGCTGGTCCTCGGGGGGCTGATGCTGCAGGCGGGGTGGACGCTGGTGCTGGTCAAGCTGGTCTTCGTCCTCGCCCTGTTGTGGATCACCGGTCCGACGGCGGCGCACGCCATCGCCAAGGCGGCCCTCGAGGACGGGCTGGAGCCCCACACCGGAGAGCCGGAGGCCCCCCCCTCCGGGAGGGAGGGCGACTCCTCGTGACCGGGCTGATCGACCTCAGCCTCCTCCTCTTCCTGGCCGGTATCGCCGTGGCCGTGGCCCGTCTCCACAACCTCCTCGCCGTGGTCGTCTTCCTCGGCTTCTACACCCTCGTCTCGGCCGCCCTCTTCACGGTCCTCGACGCCGTCGACGTGGCCTTCACCGAGGCCGCTGTCGGCGCCGGCGTGTCCACCGTCCTCATGCTCGCCACGCTGCTGCTGACGACGAGGCAGGAGAAGCACGGACAGCCCACGGTCGTGCCCTTCCTCGTGGTGGTGATCACCGGGGCCGCCCTGGTCTTCGCAACCCTCGACATGCCGAGCTACGGCGACCCCGCGGCGCCGGTCCACCGGCACGTGGCGCCGCGCTACATCGAGCGCTCGGGCGAGGAGATCGGCGTGCCCAACATCGTCACCTCCGTGCTGGCCAGCTACCGGGGCTACGACACCCTCGGCGAGCTGACCGTGATCTTCACCGCCGGCGTCGGCGTACTGCTGCTCCTGGGCGGACGCCCGCGGCCCCGGGGCGGGGGGGGTGCCTCGTGAGCCACCATCTCATCCTCCGGGTCGCGGCCAAGCTGCTGATCCCCTTCATCCTCATCTTCGCCCTCTACGTGCAGTTCCACGGCGACTACGGCCCCGGAGGGGGATTCCAGGCCGGGGTGATCTTCGCCGCCGCCTTCGTCCTCTACGCCCTCGTCTTCGGCGTCGAGGCGGCCCGGCGGATCGCCCCCGCCCGCCTGCTCGAGGCGGGGATCGCCGGCGGCGTGCTGCTCTTCGCGGGGACCGGTCTGGCGTGCATGCTGATGGGCGGCCACTTCCTCGACTACGACTTCCTCGCCGCCGATGCCGTGGAGGGCCAGCACCACGGCATCCTGCTCGTCGAGCTGGGGGTGGGAATCACCGTGGCCGCGGTGATGATCGCCGTCTTCCTCGCCTTCGCCGGGCGCAAGGGGGATTCGTGCACGTCGGGCTGATGAACTACTGGGTCGTCGTCTTCCTGATGATGACCGGCTTCTACATCGTCATGTCGAGCCGCAACCTGATCAAGAAGATGGTCGGCCTGGGCCTCTTCCAGACCTCGGTCTTCATCCTCTACATCACCATGGGCAAGATGGAGGGAGGGACGGCGCCGATCCTCACGGAGGCGGGCGCCGCCTACTCCAATCCCCTGCCCCACGTCCTCATCCTCACCGCCATCGTCGTCGGTATCGCCACGACGGCCCTGGGCCTGGCCCTCATCGTCCGCATCCAGGAAGCCTACGGCACCGTGGAGGAGGACGAGATCCACGCCGCCGACGCCGGGTGAGCCTCTCCGAGCACCTGCCGGTCCTGCAGATCGTCGTGCCCCTCGCGGCATCGCCGGTCTGCGTCCTCCTGCGCCGCCGCCGCTGGAGCTGGGGCCTGGCCCTGGCCGCCGCCTGGACCGCCTTCGGCGTCGCCGCCCTGCTGCTCCACCGGGCCCTGGCCGAAGGCGTCGTCGTCTACGCTCTCGGCGGCTGGGAGCCGCCCTGGGGCATCGAGTACCGCGTCGACCCGGTGAACGCCTTCGTCCTGCTCCTGGTGGCCCTCATCGGCGCCGTGGTCCTGCTCTACACGCCGCGCAGCCTCGCCGCCGAGTTGCCCGACATCCGGGCCGGCCTGTTCTACAGCGCCTGCCTGCTCTGCCTCACCGGGCTCATGGGCATGGCGATCACCGGGGACGTCTTCAACCTCTTCGTCTTCCTCGAGATCTCCTCCCTGTCGAGCTATACCCTCATCGCCCTCGGGCGGGACCGGCGCGCCCTGAGCGCCTCCTTCCAGTACCTCATCATGGGGACGGTGGGGGCGACCTTCTTCGTCATCGGCATCGGCCTGCTCTACATGATGACGGGCACCCTCAACATGGTCGACCTGGCCCAGCGCCTGCAGCCGGTGGTGCACACGCGCACGGTGCTGGCCGCCTTCGCCTTCCTCACCGTGGGGGTCGGCCTCAAGCTGGCCCTCTTCCCGCTGCACCTGTGGCTGCCCAACGCCTATGCCCACGCCCCCTCGGCGGTGACCGCCCTGCTCGCGGCGACGGCGACCAAGGTCTCGGTCTACGTCTTCCTGCGGTTCTACTACGGGATCTTCGGCCCCGCCTTCGCCTTCGGGACCCTCGGCATGGACGCGCTGCTCGTCGGCCTGGGGCTGGCGGGGGTCTTCGTCGCCTCCCTGGTGGCCCTCTCCCAGGAGAACCTCAAGCGCCTCCTCGCCTGGTCGAGCATCGCCCAGGTCGGCTACATGATCGTCGGCGTCGGGCTGGGCTCGGCCACGGGGCTGACGGCGACCCTGGTGCACCTCTTCAACCACGCCGTGACCAAGGGCGCCCTGTTCCTCGCCGTGGGCTGCATGGTGGCCCGCCTCGGCGCCTGCGAGCTGGATGACCTGCGGGGCATGGGCCGGCGCATGCCGGTGACTACGGCGGCCGTCGTCCTCGGCGGGCTGAGCCTGATCGGGGTGCCGCTCACGGCGGGCTTCGTCAGCAAGTGGTACCTGGTGCTCGCCGCCGTGGAGCGCGGCTGGTGGCCGGTGGCGGTCCTCGTCCTCCTCGGCTCGCTGATCGCCGTCGGCTACGTCTGGCGGGTCGTGGAGGCCGCCTACTTCCAGCCCGCCGAGGGCCGCACCGCCGAGGTCTCGGAGGCGCCCGGCTCGATGCTGGTCCCCACCTGGATCCTGGTGGGCGCCACCCTCTGGTTCGGGATCACCGCCGTCTTCACCGCCGGCGTCGCCCGCCGGGGGGCGGAGGTGCTCATGGCAGGTCTGGCGCCGTGACCGCCGAGACCGCCCTCCTGCTGGCCGTCCTGCTCCCGGCCGGGGCGGCGGGGTTGGTGGCCCTGGCCGGGGGGCGGCCGAACCTCCGGGACGGTCTGAGCCTGGCGGCGGGGGCCGCCACCTTCGGCGTCGTCCTCACCCTCGTGCCCACCGTCGCCGCCGGCCGGCTTCCGGAGGTGGTCCTCCTCGAAGTGGTGCCCGGCCTCGATCTCGCCTTCCACGCCGAGCCCCTGGGCATGGTCTTCGCGCTCGTGGCCTCGGGCCTGTGGATCGTCACCACCCTCTACGGCATCGGCTACATGCGCGGCCACCACGAGGGGAACCAGACCCGGTTCTTCTTCTTCTTCGCCGTCGCCATCGGCGCCGCCCTGGGCGTGGCCTTCGCCCGCAACCTGCTGACCCTGTTCATCTTCTACGAGGTCCTCACCCTCTCCACCTATCCCCTGGTCACCCACCGGCGCACGGACGAGGCCCGCGCCGGGGGCCGAGTCTACCTGGGGATCCTCATGACCACGTCGGTGGCCTTCCTGCTGCTGGCCGTGGCCTGGACCTACGCCGCCGCGGGCACCCTCGACTTCGAGGCCGGCGGCATCCTCGCCGGCAAGGTGGAGGGCCCCGGTCTCTACCTGCTCCTGGGGCTGTTCGCCTTCGGCACCGGCAAGGCGGCGCTCATGCCCTTCCACCGCTGGCTGCCGGCGGCGATGGTGGCTCCGGCGCCGGTGAGCGCCCTGCTGCACGCGGTGGCCGTGGTCAAGGCGGGGGTGTTCACCATCCTCAAGCTGCTGGTCTATCTCTTCGGCCTCGATTACCTGAGCGAGACCGGCGCCAGCGTGTGGCTCATGTACGCCGCCGGGGCCACGGTCCTGGCAGCCTCCCTGGTGGCCATGACCCGGGACAACCTCAAGGCGAGGCTCGCCTACTCGACGGTGAGCCAGCTCTCCTACATCGTCCTCGGAGCGGCCCTGGCCACGCCGCTGGCCGTGGTCGGCGGGGCGATGCACATCGTCATGCACGCCTTCGGCAAGATCACCCTGTTCTTCTGCGCCGGCGCCATCGACGTGGCCCTCCACAAGACCGAGGTCAGCGACATGCGCGGCATCGGCCGGCGGATGCCCTTCACCATGGCCGCCTTCCTCGTGGGCGCCCTGTGCGTCATCGGCCTGCCGCCGCTGGGCGGCTTGTGGAGCAAGTGGTACCTGTTCCTCGGGGCCCTGGAGGCGGGGCAGCGGGTCTTCGTGGCGGTGCTCATGGTGAGCTCCCTGCTCAACATCGCCTACCTCGTGCCGATCCCGGTGCGCGCCTTCTTCTCCCGCCCCGGCGAGGACGGTACCGGCCTCCGGGAGGCCCCGGTGTTGTGTCTCCTGCCCCTCGCGCTCACGGCCCTGGGGTGCGTGGTCCTGTTCTTCCAGGCCGGGCCGATCTACCGGTTCCTGGCGGCACTGGCCCCGGGTCTGGCGGGAGACTGACCGATGGAATCCTCCGGCAAGCGCCACCTCTTCGACGACGCGCGCAACGTGAAGCGCATCATCCGGCTGCTCTTCGCCTGCTGCGCCGTCCTCCTGGCGTCGGACTTCGTGATCCACCGCCACCTGAGCTTCCGGGAGGGCCTCCTCGACTCCGAGGGCTGGTACGGCTTCTACCCGGTGTACGGGTTCGTCGCCTGCGTCCTGCTGGTGCTGGCGGCCCGGCAGATGCGCAAGTTCCTCATGCGCGGCGAGGACTACTATGAGCGGTAGCCTCCACCCGGCCCTCATCCTGGTGGCCGGCGCCCTGCTGCTGCCGCTGCTGCGGGGCCGCTGGCGGGGGGCGGCGACGGTGGTCCTGCCCCTGGCGGGGTTCCTCAACCTCCTGGGGCTGGAGACCGGGGACGAGCTGCGGCTGGGCCTGGCCGGCCTCGAGCTGCACGTGCTGCGCGTCGACCGGCTCAGCCTGATCTTCGGATACCTCTTCCACCTGGCGGCCCTCGTGGGCGCCGTCTACGCCCTGCATCTGAAGGACTGGCTGCAGCCGACGACGGGCCTGGCCTACGCCGGCAGCGCCGTGGGCGCCGTCTTCGCCGGCGACCTGGTCACCCTGTTCCTGTTCTGGGAGCTGCTGGCGGTCACCGCGGTCTTCCAGATCTGGGCCCGGAGGACCGAGCGCGCCCTGGGGGCGGGGATGCGCTACCTCCTCGTCCACGTCACCTCGGGCCTGCTGCTGCTGGCCGCCGCCGCCCTGCGCCACCACGAGACCGGGTCGCTGGCCTTCGGCCCCATGGAGCTGGACGGCCTGGCGGCGTGGCTGCTGCTGCTGGCCATCGGCGTCAAGTGCGCCTTCCCCCTGCTGCACACGTGGCTCGTCGACGCCTACCCGGAGGCGACGCCCACGGGCACCGTCTTCCTCTCGGCCTTCACCACCAAGGCCGCCGTCTACTGCCTGGCCCGCGGCTTCGCCGGCGCCGAGGTGCTGATCTGGATCGGGGCGGCGATGACCCTCTTCCCGATCTTCTTCGCCGTCATCGAGAACGACCTGCGCCGGGTCCTCGGCTACAGCATGATCAACCAGATCGGCTTCATGGTCGTCGGCGTCGGCCTCGGCGAGGGGCTGGGGGTGAACGGCGCCGTGGCCCACGCCTTCAACGACGTGTTCTTCAAGGGCGTGCTGTTCATGTCCATGGGGGCCGTCCTGCTGCGCACGGGACGGATGAACGGCTCCGACCTGGGCGGCCTCTACAAGTCGATGCCGTGGACCGCGGGGTTCTGCATCGTCGGCGCCTCGTCGATCTCGGCCTTCCCCCTCTTCAGCGGCTTCGTCAGCAAGTCGATGGTCATGGCCGAGGCCGCCCACCAGGGGCACGTCGTGCTGTGGCTGATGCTGCTCTTCGCCTCGGCGGGGGTCTTCCATCACGCCGGCATCAAGATCCCCTTCTTCGCCTTCTTCTCCCACGACGCCGGCATCCGCTGCCGCGAGGCGCCGCGGAACATGCTGATCGCCATGGGCCTGGGGGCCGCCGTCTGCCTCTTCAACGGCATCTGGCCGGGGGTCCTCTACGGACTCCTGCCCTACCCGGTGGTGTTCTCCGACGGCACCGTGTACCACCCCTTCGAGCCGAGCCACGTCCTGCACCAGCTGCAGCTCCTGTTCTTCTCGGCCCTCGCCTTCGCCGCCCTCAAGCTGACCCACCTCTACCCGCCCGAGCTGCGCTCGGTGAACCTCGAGGTCGACTGGCTCGGGCGGAAGCTGCTGCCCCGGGGGATCCGCAGACTGGTGGATCTCACCGCGCCGCTGCGCGAGGGGCTCTCAGGCGCGGGCCGGGGCCTGGCGGCGTGGACGATCGATTTCCTCCGTCCCGATCACGGACCCGCCGCCTGGGCGGAACGGACCTGGCTCACCAGCACCTCCGTCCTCGTCGTCGTCGGGGTCCTGGCGGCGTACCTGCTCTACGTCTACCGGACGTTCTGACCGGCCACGGCCGGCCCGCGCCTCCGCCCGAACCGCGGCGGGGGTTGCATCCCCGGGTGGCCGCGGACGCGTGACCCGGCCTCAGGCCTCGAGCCCGAGGGCCGCCAGCACGGCCTCGGCCGGCCTCTTCCGGGGTGCCGGAGACGTCCACGAGGAGCGCGTTGACGGGCGTCTCGAGGGCCTCGAACTGGCTGCGGAGGAGGCCGGCGGGCATGTAGCGGTGGACGCGGCGGCGCAGGCGATCGGCGATGAGCGCCTCGGGGGCGGAGAGGTGGACGAAGCGGACCCGGTCCCGGCGGGGGCCGCGCAGGACGGCGCGGTAGCTCTCCTTGAGGGCCGAGCAGCCGAGGAGGCAGCTGCGGCCGGTGTCGAGGCGCCCGCCGATCTCATCGGACAACCGGCGGAGCCAGGGCCAGCGGTCCTCGTCGCGCAGGGGGATGCCGGCGGCCATCCTGGCCACGTTGGCCTCGGGGTGGAAGTCGTCGCCGTCGAGGAAGGGCCAGCCGAGGCGCTCTTCGAGGAGGCGGCCCACGGTGGTCTTGCCGCATCCGGTGACGCCCATGAGCACCACGGCCACCGCGTCCATCGTCTCCGTTCCCCCGCGGGCTTGCGGTAGAGCCGCTTCCGGAGCTGGAGCGGCGCCCCCCCGCGCCGCTCGTGGCGCCGGGGGTTTCCAGTATAGACATTTGCCCCCGGGGATCCCGAACGCCATGCCCGAGCTGCCCGATGTCCTCGCCTACCTGACCGCCCTGGAGCGCGGGGTCCGCGGCCGTGTGATCGAGGCGATCCAGCTGCGCAGCCCCTTCCTGGTGCGCACCGTCGACCCCCGGCTCGACGCCGCCGAGGGCCTGCGGGTGGCCGCCTTCCGCCGCATCGGCAAGCGCATCGTCTGGGAGCTGGAGGACGACCTGTTCCTCGTCTTCCACCTGATGATCGCCGGCCGGTTTCACTGGAAGAAGGCCGGCACCCGGCCGACGCGGAAGGTCGACCTGGCGGCCTTCCACTTCGACACGGGAACGCTGATGCTCACCGAGGCCGGCTCGAAGAAGCGGGCCTCCCTGCACGTCATCCGCGGCGCCGGCGGGCTGGCCGACCACGACCCGGGCGGCCTGGAGGTGCTGGAGGCGAACCTCGACGAGTTCGCCAGCGTCCTGCGCAGCCGCAACCACACCCTCAAGCGGGCCCTCACCGACCCGCGGCTGTTCTCCGGCATCGGCAACGCCTACTCCGACGAGATCCTCCACGCCGCCGGGCTGTCGCCGGTGAAGTGGACCTCCCGCCTCGGCGACGACGAAGTGGAGCGCCTCTACGAGGCCGCGCGCTCGACCCTGGAGGACTGGTGCGCCCGCCTCCGGGCCGAGGCCGAGCAGGCCTTCCCCGAGAAGGTCACCGCCTTCCGCCCCGAGATGGCCGTCCACGGCCGCTACGGCAAGCCCTGCCCCGCCTGCGGCACCGCCGTGCAGGAGATCGCCTACGCCTCGAAGGAGACCAACTACTGCCCGCGGTGCCAGACCGGGGGCCGGGTGCTGGCGGACCGGCAGTTGTCGCGCATGCTGAAGAACGACTGGCCGCGGACGATCGAGGAGCTGGAGGCGCGGCTCGGGACCGCCGGCGCGGACTGACTCCGTGGCCTCCCCCGTCGACGTCGCCGGTCTCGGAATGATCACCGTGGACCACCTCTTCCGGGTGCCGGAGCTGCCCGCCGTCGGCGCTCCCCGCCGGGCCTCGGGCCACGCGCGCGCCTGCGGCGGCCCCGTGCCCAACGCCCTGGCGTGCCTGTCGCGCCTCGGGGTCTCGACCCGCTTCGTCGGCAAGGTGGGCGACGACGAGGAGGGCGACTTCGCGAGGTCGGAGCTTCGCCGCCGCGGCGTCGACGTCTCCCGGGTGCGGGTGGCCCGGGGGCGGTCCCGCCTCGTCCTGGTCCTCGTCGAGGAGGACGGGGGCGAGCGCGCCTTCGTCTCCCGGCCGGAGTCCTTTCCGCCCCTGACCGGCGCCGACCTGAAGCCGGAGGACGTGGCCGGCGCCCGGGTCCTGCACCTCGACGACGCCGACGACGCCGCCATCGGCGCCGCCCGCCGGGCGCGCGCAGGCGGAGCCGCCGTCGTCCTCGACGGCACCTGGCAGAGCGACCGCCTGGAGGAGCTGCTGCCGCTGGTCGACCACGCGGTGGTGAGCGGGTTCTTCGCCCGCCGCTGGCTCCCCGGCGCCGGGCGTTGGCAGGTGCTGCGGCGGCTGCGCGCCCTCGGGGCGGGCACCGCGGTCCTGACCCGCGGCGAGCGCGGCGCCGCCGCCGAGGACCACCGCGGCCGGGTCGAGGTTCCGGCGCCCTCGGTGGAGGTGGTCGACACCACCGGCGCCGGAGACGCCTTTCACGGGGGGTTCATCTTCGGAGTGCTCCAGGGCTGGCCCCTGGAGCGGACCCTGCCCTTCGCCTGCGCCGCGGGCGCCCTGAACTGCCGCGCCCTCGGCGGACAGGCCGGACTCCCGAGCCGGGAAGAGGTCGAGGGGCTGCTGGCGGCGAGCCCCTGAGCGAGGCCGCGGCCCTGGCGCGGCGGCGCCCTCGCCCTCGCCCGCTCCCGGCGCAAGGGAGGGTGCTTTCCCGCGCCATCCCGAGGCGGTATTGTGTGAGCCCGGGAGGGACGCCGGCGGGAGGACGAAACCGGCGGCGTGGCCCCCCGGGGATGGGAAAGGCCGATGGATCTCCCCGGACTCCGAGGCTCGTCGAGCCGCCGCCGGCTGCTCGCCCTGGCATGCGCCGCGGCCCTGGCGGCCGAGGCGGCGTGGTCCGCCGAGACGATCCCCCTGCAGCTGGTCCGCGCCCTGCCGGTGGAGGGCCTCGACAACGCCCACCCCTCGGGCCTGACGATCGTCGACGGCCAGCTCTACGCCGTCTCCGACCAGCACGACCACGCCGTCTGCCGCATCCGCCTGCACCCCGACCGCGCCGTCCTCGAGCCTCACGTCACCTTCAACGCCCCCTGGTCGGGCGCCTGGGTCCTCTCCCTCGACTTCGAGGGGATCGCCTACAAGGACGGTTTCTTCTTCCTGGTGAGCGAGGCCATCCTGCGGGTGCTGCGGGTCCACGAGACCGGCACCGACCTGGCCTGGGTCACCCCCGGCGTCGAGAAGGAGGGCCTGGAGGCCGGGCTCTTCGGCGACCGGAAGGCCCGCCTCGAGGGCCTGGCCCTCCTCGGCGGGGGCCGCCTCCTGCTGGCCGCCGAGCGCGCCCCCCGGGGCCTGGTGGAGGTCGTCATCGCTCCCGGCGGCGGCGAGGCGGCGGTCTCCGCCCACGCCTTCGGCGAGTCCCTGCTGGAGCTGCCGGAACCGCTGGAGCCCGACTTCTCCGACCTGTTCTACGACGGCAAGGACCTCTACGCCCTGAGCCGCAACGCCGAGGCGGTGCTGCGCATCGAGTACGAGGCCGGCGAGCTGCGGGAGCTGGCCTTCTGGAGCTTCGGCGAGGTCACCGGCGCGCCGGAGTACCGATACCTGAACCAGCGCTCCGGCCGGGCCGAGGGTTTGTGCATGGACGCCGAGCACGTGTACGTCGTGCTCGACAACAACGACCGCGGCCGGCAGACCGACCCCGGGGACACGCGCCCCCTGCTGTTCCTCTTCCGGCGGCCCCCTGCCGCGGCGGCGGACTAGGGGCCGAAGCCGCTGGGGCCCTCGAAGCCGGCCGCCTCCGTGCCCAGGCGCACGAAGGCCTCGGCGAACTCGCAGCCCTTCATCCAGGCCGTGGACTGGGCCTCCAGGGCGCGGTAGCGAGCCAGGGTCTCGTAGCGGTCGGGCAGGTCCGGCTGGGCCTTCAGGTGCTCCAGGGCCTCGCGCTTGCGGGCCTGCGCCGGGCCGATGTCGACGAACAGGTTGGGCAGGAAGCGGGCCACCGGCGCCGTGCCCAGGGTGGTCTCGTAGAACGCCACCTGGGGCGCCGGCGTGGGCGGCTCGTCGAGCTCGAGGCCGGGCCGGGAGCAGTAGCGGCTGGCCCAGACCACGGCGCGGGTCGTCTCCATGTGATCGGGGTGCAGGACGTCGTCGATCCAGTGGCTCAGCACCAGGTCGGGCCGGAAGCGGCGGAACAGGGTCAGCAGCTGCTGCCGGCGGTCCTCGTCGACGACGAGGGGGCTGTCGCCCCAGTCGAGGCACTCGATCTCGGCGCCGAGGACCTGCGCCGCCGCGCTCATCTCCCGTCCCCTCTCGGCTTTCACTTCCTCCATCGTCGGCGCCGGCTGCCGCGCCCACAGGGCGGGTGACTCGCACTTCTCCCCGTAGCTGAGGTCGTAGACGCGGACCTCGCTGCCCTTGTCCGTCAGCCGCGCGATGGTGCCCCCGGCGCGGGAGCAGAAGTCGGCGGCGTGGGCGCTGAAGACCAGCACCCGCCTTCCCTCTCGAATCATGTCGCTCACTCGTGCCTCCTCGGATGGCCTGCGGTCAGTGGAGCGGGAGATTCAAGTCTACCCGGCGGTGCCGATCAACGCCGGGCCTCGTACCGCCCTCCCATGGCACTCGGCCGGATGACACCTGGCGCCGTGCGGCGGCGATCCCTCTATCTTACCCGCTCACCCCGATCGATCCCAGGAGACCTCATGCGCTTCGACCTGTTGCTGCGCGGCGGGCACGTCATCGACCCGGCCAACGGCATCGACCAAGTCCGTGACGTGGCCGCCGCCGGGGGCCGCGTCGCCGCCGTGGACACCCGCATCCCGCCCGACCAGGCGGCTCGCGTCATCGACGTGAGCGGCCTCTACGTCACCCCCGGCCTGGTGGACATCCACGTCCACCTCTACGCCACCCCCGGCAACCCCCAGGGGTGGGCCGGCGACAAGAGCGTCCTGCCCGACGGCTTCAGCTTCCGCGCCGGCACGACGACCATGGTCGACACCGGATCGGCCGGGTACCGCAACCTCCCCGACTTCCGCAACCGGGTCCTCGACCGCTTCCAGACGCGCACCTACGCCCTCGTCAACATCGTCGGCCTGGGCATGACCATGATGCCGGCGGAGCAGAACGTCCACGACATGGACCCGGAGGCCTGCGCCGGCGTCGCCCGCGAGCACGAGGACGTGGTCGTGGGCCTGAAGTGCGCCCACTACATCCCCCCCGACTGGACCCAGGTGGACCGCGTCCTCGAGGCCGGCGAGCAGGCGGAGATGCCGGTCATGGTCGACTTCGGGTTCTTCAAGCGGGAGCGCCCGTACTACGAGCTCGTGGGGCGCAGGCTCAGGCCCGGGGACATCTCCACCCACGTCTACCGCGGTCCCGTGCCCTGCGTCGACGCCGAGGGACGGGTCCTGCCCTACCTGCCCGCCGCCCGCGAGCGGGGCGTGCTCTTCGACGTCGGCCACGGGGCCGGCAGCTTCTGCTTCCGCAACGCCGTGCCGTGCGTGGAGCAGGGCTTCTGGCCGGACTCGATCTCCACCGACCTGCACCACAGCAGCATGAACCTGGGCATGCTAGACATGCCGACGACGATGTCGAAGTTCCTCGTCCTGGGCATGCCCCTGGCCGACGTGGTGCGGCTGTCGACGGTGGAGCCGGCCCGCGTCATCGGCCGGCCGGAGCACGGCACCCTGTCCGTGGGCGCCGCCGCCGACGTGGCCGTCCTGCGGCTGGAGGAGGGCCGCTTCGGCTACATGGACTCCTTCGACGGCCGGCTCGAGGGCGACCGCCGCCTGCTCTGCGAGCTCACCCTCAAGGACGGAGAGGTCGTCTGGGACTGGAACGCCCGCTCCGGCACCGACTACCGCGAGCTGCCGCCGACGTACGGGGTCCGCGACCAGGAAGAGCTGGTCATGCCCCCGGCGGCGAGTGCCTGAGGCGTGGCCCACCTCCTCGGCGCCCACGTGTCGATCGCCGGCGGACTGCACCGGGCCTTCGACCGGGCCCTGGAGGCCACCTGCGACGCCATGCAGGTCTTCAACAAGGCGAACCACCAGTGGGCGGCGCGCGACCTCGAGCCCGGGGGGCTGGAGCTCTGGTTCGAGGCGATGACGGAGACGGGCGTCCTGGTGGCCTGCTCCCACAACAGCTACCTGATCAACCTGGCGACGCCCGATGCACAGCTGCGGGAGAAGTCGTGCCGGTCCTTCCGCGAGGAGGTGGAGCGCTGCCACGTGCTCGGTATCCCCAACCTCGTCTTCCACCCCGGGGCCCACCTCGGCTCGGGCGTCGACGCGGGGGTGGCGCGGATCGCCGAAGCCTGCAACCGCGTCTTCGACGAGTTGCCCGGCAGCGAGGTCGTCCTCTGCCTGGAGACGACCGCCGGGACCGGCACCCACCTGGGGGCCCGCTTCGAGGAACTGGCCGCGATCATCGACCGGGTGGACAACCGGGCGATGATGGGCGTGTGCCTGGACACGTGCCACGTCTTCGCCGCCGGTTACGACCTGGCCGGCGCCGAGGGCTATGCGGGGATGATGGATCGACTCGCGGAGACCGTCGGCCTGGAGAGGCTCAAGGTCCTGCACGTGAACGACAGCAAGACGCCCCTGGGCTCGCGGCGGGACCGCCACGAGCACATCGGCGCCGGCTGCATCGGTCTCCGGGGGTTCCGCAACGTCCTCGCCGACCCGCGCCTGCGCGGGCTGCCCATGATCCTGGAGACGCCGAAGGGGCCCGACCTGGCCGAGGACGTGATGAACCTCGGGACCCTGCGCCGCCTGGCGGGAGAGCGGACCGCAGCGGTCCGGGGGCCTCAGCCGGCGGCCTGCTCCAGGAGCTGGTAGCGCTCGGGACCCCGCATCCGGCCGAGGGCGCGCTCCTTCAACTGGCGCACGCGCTCCCGCGTGAGACCCATGGACCCGCCGATCTGCTCGAGGGTCAGGGGTTCCTCCCCGTCGAGACCGTAATAGCAGCGCACGATGTAGCGCTCGCGGTCCTCGAGGGTGGCCAGCACGCCCTCGATCCGGGCCCGGCAGTCGCGCTCGGAGACGGCGTCGTCGGCCAGGTCGACGGACTCGTCGGGGATCGTGCTCAGCAGGTTGCGGTCGTCGCCCTCCTCGAAGGTGCGGTCGAGGGAGGTCTCGGGCCGCCCCTTCAGCATCGTCTCAAGGACCTCGGCCTCGGCCAGGCCCAGGTTCTCGGCGATCTCGGCCACCGTGACATCGCGCTGGTCGCCGCCGAGATGGTGAGTCGCCCGGTTGATGTCGCGCATCATGTTCTGGCGCGTCACCGGCACCCGCACCGTGCGCGTCTGATCCGTCAGGGTCTGCATGATCGACTGGCGGATCCACCAGACGGCGTAGGAGATGAACTTGAAACCCCGCTCGCCGTCGAAGCGGTCCGCCGCCTTCATGAGGCCCATGTTGCCGGCGCTCACCAACTCGGCCATGGTGAGCCCGCGGTTCTGGTACTGGCGGGCCACGTCGACGACGAAGCGCAGGTTGGCCCGCACCAGCTCGTCGCGGGCCTCCATGTCCCCCCGGGTGATGCGCTCCGCCAGCTCGACCTCGCGCTCCCGCGACAGGGGCTGGGAGTCCTCGATGTCGTGGAAGTAGCGGCGCAGGACCTCGGCGTCGTCGTCGACGTGGATGACCATGGGGTTCCTCGTGGGTTGCAGGAGACCGGTCTGTTCCCCCTCCCCGCCTCCCTGTCGCGGCCGAGAGCGGATTCACCAGAACATCCATATACGCGTTGATCGCGCAACCGCCGGAAAGCAAACGACCTCCCCGGCGGGTGCGGGGGAGGTCGTCGGAGGGGCGGGCCGGAGTCGGGAGCGGACTTCGGGCGCCGGTCAGGCGCGGCCGAGACGCCGGTCCTCGACCTGCAGCCACTCCCCGTAGGGGCGCGGCATCTCCGCCGGCTCGCCGAGGCCGGCCGCCGCCCGCCAGGCCTCCAGGGGGTGGCCCCGGTCGGCCTGGGGCAGCTCCACCTCCCGGCGGTGGGCGCCGGACTCGAAGATCCCCATGAGGATCTCCATCACGTGGCGGCCCTCGATGCCGCTGCACTCGTGCTCGCGGCCCTCGTCGAGGGCGCGCACGTACTCGTCGGCGTAGTTGTAGTCGGCCTCGGTGGACGGGCCCTCCGGGTCGTAGTGATCGGGGACGATGCTCTCCAGGTGCTGCCACTCGACCCCGGAGCCGGGCACGTCGTGGGGCGCCGGCAGGAGCCAGGCGTTGCGCATCGTCCAGAACAGGCGGCCCTCCGAGCCGTACACCTCCAGGCAGTACCCGGTGGAGTCGACCACGGGGAAGCGGTGCTGCACGAGGACGCCGGTGAGGCCGTGGCCCTCGCAGGGATCGAAGCGCAGGTTGGCGGTCACGTGCTCGCCGGCGACGATGCCCATGCCCGAGGCCGCCGGGACCACGTCCTCGGGGGTGACCGGCCGGCCCGCGGTGAGGGCCGTGGCCTGCACCGACCGGCAGTGGCCGGCGAGGCCGATCATGTTGTTGAGCATGTGGGTGCCGATGTTCATCAGACCGTAGCCGGCGTAGTACCCCTTGCAGCTGCCGAGGAGGAACCGGAGGGCGCCGATGGCGCCCTCGTCGACGGCCTTCTTCACGGCGCGCATGGCCCCTCCCGTGCGCCCCTGGTGGTGGACGGCGATGCGCACCCCCTTCCCGGCGGCCCGGTCGATGACCCGGTCGGCCTCGTCCAGGGCCTGGCACATGGGCTTCTCCACGTCGATGGAGACCCCGTGCTCGAGAACGCCCATGGACAGGGCGTAGTGGAACTCGGTGCCCGTGGGGATGGCGACGATGTCCGGGGCCTCCTGCTCGATCATGCGGTGGTAGTCGTCGTAGCGCGCCGACACACCCAGCTCCCCGCCGAGTTCCTCGAGCCGTTCCGGCACCAGGTCGCAGAGGGCCACGACTTCGGTCCGCGGATGCTGGAAGTAGGCGCGTCCCGCGGCTCCGCCGCGGCCCCGGCACCCGAGAATGGCTACGCGATAGGTCTTCATGCTCCTCCCCTCCTTCAGGAATCGAGATCCTTCAACTGGGCCCGGCGCCAGTAGACCTTCAGCTTGGACTGCACCCATTCGACGGGCGTCAGGGTCAGCGCGTTGTACCCGCCCCAGGTCCACCGCAGCGGCCACGAGCGGCGCCGGATGAGCCGGCGGACCAGGCTCTGCCGCTGCGGTGTGACCAGGGAGAGGCGGTTGCTCAGCCGCGCGAGGGCGTGCTCGTAGGCGCCGGTGACGAGGTTGCGGGCGTGGCGGACGAGCTTCTCCGGCTGCGTCACCGTCACCCGCGGGCAGACCATGCCGCTCTCGCGGCGGACGAAGCGGCGGACCCACTCCTCCGGCACCTCGCCCTCGTGGCGCCGGGCCGCCTCGCGGATGGTCTCGGGGTTCATCACCGCATAGGTCCGGCAGATCAGCGGCCTCGCGGCGTAGATCGTGCAGCCGCGGTCAGGGCCCAGGAAGGGGCAGCGCCGGGGCCGCTCCTCGGTGAAGCTCAGCAGCTCGCGCTGCCGCTCCTCCGGGAAGTTCGAGCGGACGTGATCGACGATGTGGGCGTACTCGGCCCGGTAGAGGGGAAACATCGTCGCGTAGCCCTCCACCATCTCCTCCTCCGTGAGCTCGCAGCACTCCCCCGAGTTGGCGCAGCAGGTGGAGGGCACCTGCTCGTAGAGCGCCTCGAGCTCGCGCGCGAGGGTGTCGAGCTGATCGCGGGACAGATCCATGGCCGGCGGAGGAAGCGATTGGCTCATCGGTCGATGAAGATGTCTCAAGGGCAGAGCCGGGGCAAACCCGGGCGCCGGTCTCGATCAGCGCCGGCCGATCCCCAGACTCTCGAGCACCTGCCAGGCCCCGGCGCGGACGATCCCCTCGCTCTCGGGGGCGATCATGCGCACGCTCGGATAGACCTTGCAGGCCTGGTCGATCTCGTAGCCGCCGCGCTCGTACTCGTCGGCGGTGGGTACGTACCCGACGCAGCCGTTGGCGTATCCGCACAGCACCAGCGGCGCGGCGCACTCGCGTTCCAGGTCGATCTGGTAGCGGACGAAGATCTCGCCCTCCATCCCGAGCAGGGCGAGGGGGCCGATCCGCAGGCCGTGGATCTCGAAGGCCTGGCTCCCCGGGGGACCGCCCCGGGCGGCCTCGGCGAGCCACTGCCGGGCCCAGTCCCGGTACGCCTCCGGGACCCGTCGGTCCCACGGGTCCGGACCAGCGCGGGTCACCGCCTCCTCCAGCTCGTCCATGGAGCGCCGGACCTCCTCCTCCATGGCCGCGGTCGGGGCGGTCAGGGGCAGGTCGAGACGGGCCTGGCTCCAGGCGATGCCGTCCCCTTCGAGTTCCGGGGCCCCGAGGGACGCGGCGGCGACGGCGGCGCCCAGCTCGGCGCCCAGGGACTCGACCGCGTCGAAGGAGCCATGGCCCCCGCGGGGATTGATGTCGGCGGCGGCGCCGTTGACGAAGACCGCCAGGGCGCCGGTGCGCTCCTCCACCGTGCGGCAGGCGGCCCCCGGGAAGTCGGCGCTGATCTCGTGGTTGGAGCCGGGGAGGACGACGGGATGACAGGCGTGCTGGAACAGGACGGCCCTGCGGGGGGCGCCGGAGCGCGCCTCGATTACCAGGACGTGCGCGTGGGAGGCCACCGGCCCGAGGGGATCCTCGCCGATGACGACCTCGCCCCTCCGGGCCTGCCGCCGGTTGATGCCGATGCGGACCGACGGACGGGCGTATCGCAGGCGCGCCGGCCGAAGGCCCTCCGCGGCCCTCCCGGCGCAGCGCCCCACGCGCTCGCAGACCGCTTCCAGGTAGCCGGTGTCCACCTCCCCCATGCCGCGGAAGGGAATGGTCAGGGGGCCGGCGTGGGTGTGGCTGCAGCAGACGGTCACCGCTTCGGGGCGGATGGAAAGGGCGGAGCCCACCGCCGACACCACCCGGGCCCGGATGCGTTCCGTCAGGCCGGGCGTGACGCCCACGAGGTCGAGGGCGACCAGGGCGGCGCCTCGGGCCCCTCGGCGGCCCGAACGCCAGAGGATCACCGAGGCGGCCAGCGGATCGTGGATCCCGGTGGCGCCCGAACGGCGTCCCCAGTAGCCGCCCATGTGGATCCCGGCCGGGGGCGTGATCTCCTCCCGCGCCCAGCCGGCGCACAGTCCCGTCATCGCGCGCGCTCCCAGCCGGAGGGCAGCAGGATCAGGTCGACGCTGTCCGCCGCGGCGTCGAAGAGGGCCCGCAGATCCTCGCTCCGCAGCCGGATCGATGGAGGACGCGCGGGACTCCAGACCTGCGCGGCGTACAGCAGCAGGCCTTCGGAGAACAGCAACGCGGCCTCGGCCGTGGCCTCCGAGACCAGGTAGTGCTCCCAGTCGAAGGGGCCGGACTCGATGGCGGTGAAGGGATCGGCCCTGCGGTGGCGGCGCAGCCTGGCCGTCAGCCGCTGCCGCAGTGGAGCGCCGGCGCCAAGGGAGTCGGAGACGACCGGACACTGGCGCAGTACCGCGGCCCCGTGCTGGACCCGCAGCTGCCCCGCCGACCGGTCCAGGAGGAGGTAGACCCGATCCGCCTCCATCAGCTGCAGCCACTCCCTCAGGGCCTCGTTGATGCGGCCGAGATCCTCGGAGGCCTGGACGCGCCCGGTGGAACTCCAACCGACGAGCGCCACCGCCACGATGGCATGGAGGGACCGAAGCCGGGTCCCGCAGCGGAGGAGCGCTCCCCCGGGCGCGGACTCAGAATACGTAGACCGGCCAGCCGGTCCGCACGCGCTCGAAGAGATGGCTCAGGTCCTCGTCGCCGACGCGGACGCATCCGTGGGTGATGCTCTTCCCCAGGTTCGTCTCGTACAGCGTCCCGTGGATCATGTAGTCGGGCAGGAAGTAGAGAGCGTAGCGGCCGAGAACGCCGCGCTGGAACCGGCGGAAGTCCTCCGGGAGGACCGGTATCTCCTCTCCCGACTCCAGGAAGTGCCACGGCGGTTTCGTCCACAGCGGGTCCTCCACCTTGCGCTGGATCTCGAATCGGCCCTTGGGCGTGGCGAAGACCCACTTCTGCCAGGGCTTGCGTCCCTCGAAGCGCCGGGCCGCGCCGGTGGAGCAGACCGCCCTGTGCTTCACCTGATGGACGGAGTCCCGCAGCACCAGGAGGTTGGCGCGCGTGTCGATCACCACGTAGGGCGTGGGCATGGGGCGGTGGGAAGCCACGCGGGCGAGGAGTTCCCGGTGCTCGCGGGCCGGATCGGAGGGGGAATCCACCGCCGAGCCGCCGGGGGGTCCTCCCGCCTCGCCCTCGGACCGGGCGGCCCCCGGGGGTGCGGACACGAGCAGGATCAGCGCGACAGACGCACAAAAAACAAGGACGGCCGGAGAGGATCGCCCTCTCCGGCCGTCGAGATGGAAAGCGCGGGATCCGCCGCGGACCCCGGTGTGGCCAGGCTGGATTACCCGCCCATTCCGCGCTCGTACCAGGGGGTTCTCTCCTCGACCAGTTGGTGATAGCGGGCCACGGCCGCATCGATGCCCTCGCTGACGGCCGAGGCCGCGGTCTTGGCGGAGCCGGCCTTGGATGTGGCCATGTCGAAGTCTTCGGCGGAAGCCGCGGCTCTTGCCGCGCTCAAGTCGGCGTCGGCAGCGTCGAGGTCGGCGCGCAACTGCTCGATATCGACCTCGGTGCCCTTGCCGGCCGGGGCGGCTTCGAGGCTGGCGCGGACCCCCTGGATGACCATGGAGGCGTCGGCGATGGCGGCCTCGGCGGCGGCCATGGCGGCGGCCTTGGCGGCCTCGGCCGACGAACGGGCCATGTCGGCCTTGGACTTGGCGTCGGCGATCTGCGGCACCACCGATTCCCAGTCCTTGAAGAGCATCTTCTCGGCCTCGGCGTCGAAGGCGGTCTTGGCGTCGTCGAAGGCCTTCTGAGCCGCGGAGAGATCGCTGCCGGCGTACTTCTCGGCCTCGGCCGCTTCGGCCGCGGCGAGGGCCGCCTGGGCGGCGTCGAGATCGGCCTGGGGGGGCTCACCTCCGCAGCCGACGAGAGCGGCGATGGCGAACAGGCCTGCAACCCGCAGGGTGAGGTATCTTGCTGCCCGCATCATGACATCCTCCAGACCATTTTCGTTGATGGCGTGATGGCCGTAACTGACGGCGGGGAAGCTACATATCGGTTCTCGGGATTGTCAAGCGAAAAGCCCGGAGGCGCGCCCTAGCCGTCGGCCCGCGCCGGCGCCATCCGTTCCGGGGCTACCCGCACCTCCCCCCGGGGTGGACCGCCGGGACCGTCCCCCGGCTCCAGACGGACCGAATCCCCCTCCTTCCGCCTCTCCGCCAGCTCCCTGCGGGCGGCTTCCATGCGGTGTCGAAGCTGCTCGCCAGCGCTGCGGGCGGTCTCCAGCCGCGGCTCCAGGGCCCTGCGGTAGCGCAGGTAGTCGACCACGACCTGGGCGGCGATGAACAGACATCCCACGGCGAGCAGGGCCGTTACCCATTCCATCGGCTTACCGATCCTCCCACGCGTCGATCACCTCCGGCTCGCCGCCGTCCTCGTCGTCGTCCTCGTCGTCGTCGAAGATCCAGCCGCAGGAGGGGCACAGAGGGCCCTCCTCCCTGGGTGAGCCGCACTCCGGGCAGCGCGCCTTCCGTGGAACCAGGTAGTAGGCGATGACCACCAGGATGAGAAGCGCGGCGAAAGCGGCGGAGACCAGCAAGGGCTCGGAATCAACGGCGCGAGATCGGCCGTCCGCGGGGCAGCGGTGACGGCGGCGTCACAGGCCGGCCGGACGGAGGATCCATGGCTCGGTGTTGGGCGGCCCCCCGCACCCCCCGGTCGGAGGGGAACAGGGTACGGCCACACCTCGTCTTGGCTCACGGTGGGACGCGTATGCTGGAAACGGACGGGAAGAACAGGGCGGGGACGGGCCAATTATACCCCCGCCCCCGCGGAAGCGTCAAGCGCGAAAAACCGCCGCCCCGGGGAGGCTCAGGAGTCCCGGCGCCGGCTGGCCCTGCGGATCTCGCGGCGCCGGCGCCAGCGGCCGGGCTTGAGCCGCTGGCGCCGGCCCAGGGGGACCAGGATCGCTCCCTCCCGCGCCAGCTCCTCGAGGACGCCGTTGAGGCGGTCGGGATGGTTCGTGGCGATCCCCTGCACCCCCATCTGGACCACGTCCCGCAGGACGACGTCCTCGTCCACGGTCCAGGTCCAGACCGTCAGTCCGCGCTTGCGCACCTCTTCGTAGAAGGCCGGCGTCAGGGTCGCGTGCCAGATGTTGAGGATGTTGGCGCCCAGTGACAGTACCTCGCGGACCATGCGCCGGGCCCGCATCCGTGAAGGGGAGGTGGGCAGTTTCCCCACCAGCAGGGCCGTCGGTGCGGCCGGGTCGATCGCCTTCACCCGCCGCAGGGTCTCGGAGGAGAAGGACTGAATGACGACCTGGTCGGCCACGACGAGGTCGTCCACGACGCGCAGGACCGCCTCGGCCAGGTGGTCGGCCTTGATCTCGATCACCGCCAGGGCCCGGCGCCGCAGCAGGTCGAGGGACTCGGCCAGGGTGGGCACCTTCTCGCCGGCGAAGGGGCGGCCGAACCAGCCGCCGGCATCGGCTTGGCGGACCTGCTCCAGCGTCAGCTCGTGCACCGGCCCCTCGCGGTCGGTGGTGCGGTCCAGCAGCGGATCGTGGAGGACGACGAGGGCGCCGTCGCGAGTGGAGCGCACGTCGAGCTCCACCGCGTCGACGCCGATCTCGATGGCGCGCTCGAAGGCGGTCAGGGTGTTCTCCGGCGCCAGACCGGCTCCGGAGGCCCCGCGGTGGGCGATGCGCACCGGGTGGATCACCCGACCTCGATGGCGGCGGCGCTCAGGCGCCGAACTTGGCCAGGCGCCCGGCGTGGGCCAGGGCGAGGGCCATCAGCTCCGTGGTGGCGATGCGGCCGAGGCTGCCGCCGGCGCAGCCGCGCTCGGTCATGCTCGTCCCGGCGACGGGGAAGCCGGCCTCGCCGAGGATCAGCACCGGCACGGGGTGCCAACTGTGGCCGCCCATCCGCGACGGCGTCGAGTGGTCGCCGGTGACCACGAGGACCTCGGGCTTCAGGTCGAGGAGGCGGGGCAGGTGTCCGTCGATCTCCTCCAGGAGGGACACCTTGCGCTCGAAGTCGCCGTCCTCCCCGGCACTGTCCGTCGGCTTGAAGTGGACGTACCAGAAGTCCTCGGGGCCCGCCTGCCAGCGCGCCGCCAGCAGGTCGAGCTGGGCGTCGATGCGGGCGTCGCAGGCGGGGGTGTCCATGCCGACGGCGCGGGCGATGCCCCGGTACATGGGATACCCTGCGATGCCCACCGGATCGAGGCCGTAGACCTCCTGCATGGAGGGCAGCTCGGGGTAGCGGCCGAAGCCGCGGATGAGCACCATGTTGGCCGGGCTCTCACCGGCCAGGAGCTCCCCGGCCCGGGCGACGAAGGACTCCGCCACCGCCGCCATGCGCCGGCCATCGGCGGATTCCGCCCGCAGCGGCAGCGGGGGTTTGCCGGTCACCTGGGGGTCCGAGTCGCCGACCCCGTCCGACAGCCCCTCGCCGCGAAAGCGGACCGCGGCCCGATACTCCATCTCCGGAGCCACGGTCACCTCGACGCCGGGGATGTCGACATCGGCGAGCAGACCGCACAGCCGCCGGCAGGTCTCGGTCGGGATCCGCCCCGCCCGCCGGTCGCTGACCCGGCCGTCGCCGTCGACGGTGCAGAAGTTCAGCCGCGCCGCCACGTCTCCCGGCCTGAAGTCCAGACCGAGGCCGAGGCAGGAGAGGGCCCCGCGTCCGATCCTCCGAAGCCACGGGTCGTAGCCGAAGAGGGCCAGGTGCGCCGGGCCGCTGCCCGGGGTGAACCCGGGCCCGAGGGGGGAGTGGAGGCCGCAACTGGAGCGGCCGCACAGGCCGTCGAGGTTGGGCAGCGAGGCGGCCTCCAGCTCGCTGATTCCCGTCTCGGAGTGGGGCAGTCCTCCGAGACCGTCGATGACGAGGAGGAGGATGCGCGCCCCGGAACCGGTGACGAAGAGTTCCCGGGTGAGATCGGAGCTGATCACGGGATCCCGGCATCGAGCATGGCAGAGGGAACGCTCTCTCCCGGCGCCGGGGCAGGCTCGCATCCGGGTGAGAAGTCCATGTCGCGGATCACCATCTGCACCGTGCCCATGCCGTTGAAGGTGTCCTCCGACAGCTCGTAGGCCACGTCCAGGCGCTGGCCGGGTTCCAGGTCGCGGGCCAGGCTCCCCTGGTGCCACCACACCCCCGGACGCACACCTCCGGCCTGGAAGGCCACCTTGAGGTGTTCTCCCTCCTTGCCGACCCGGGTCCGGCTGGCCAGCTCGAGACCGCGGGTCAGGAACAGGGGCATGCGGTTCTCCTGGCCGAAGGGCTCGAGCCGGCGCTGCACCTCGACCGTGCGCATGTCGATGTCCCCCGGCTGCAGCTCCAGATCGATGTCGAGGTGGGCCTCGAGGTGTTCCGGCGTCAGCTCGGTGCCGGCGTGGTCGATGAGGCTCGCCCGGAACTCCTCGAAGGCCTCGGCGGGCAGGGAGAACCCGGCGGCGCCGGCGTGGCCGCCGTACCTGGTGAGGAACCGGGAGCAGTGGCGGAGGCCGTCGTTCATGTCGTACCCCGGTATGCTGCGCGCCGATCCGACGTAGGTCCCGTCGCGCTGCACGTCGGTGAGGACCACGGCGGGCCTCCAGAAGGTCTCCGACAGGTCGCTGGCGATCAGCCCGATGACGCCCAGGTCCCATTCCTCGCCGAGGACGCACAACAGGCGCTCGCGCTCCAGCTGGTCCTCCGAGACCAGCGACCGGGCCTCGCGGACGCCCTCCCGCTGCAGCCGCTGGCGCCGGAGGTTCAGCTCGTTGAGCCGGCCGGCCAGGAGGCGGCCCTTCTCGTGGTCCCGCGTGCGCAGCAGATCGAGGGCCAGGTCGGGCTTCTCCAGGCGGCCGGCGACGTTCAGGCGGGGTCCCAGGTAGAAGGCCACGGCCGTGCTGTCGACCCGCCCCCGGGGGCAGCGGGCGGCGATGCGCAGCTCCTGCAGGCCGGGCCGGGCGCTGCGCTCGACGGCCTTGAGTCCGTGGCGCACGAGGACCCGGTTCTCGTCGAGGAGGGGAACCATGTCGGCCACCGTGCCGAGGGCGACGAGGTCGAGCAGGTCGTTCAGGTAACGGCGGCGCTCCCCGGACTCGAGGAGGGACTCGCTCAATCGCTGCACGACCTTGAAGGTCACGCCCACCCCGGCCAGTCCCTTGAAGGGGTAGTCGCAGTCCAGCCGGTTGGGATTGATGATGCTGTGCGCCGGCGGCAGCTCCTCGTTCTGCCGGTGGTGGTCGATGACGACCACGTCGAGACCTTCGTCGCGGGCCAGTTCGAGGGCCTCGCCGGCGGAGATGCCGTTGTCCACCGTCACCACGAGGTCGGCGCCGAGATCGAGGGCCTTGCGTACGCCCGGCGGTCTGAGGCCGTAGCCGTCGGTGCGGCGGTCGGGGAGCAGGGCGTGGCCCCGCGCCTTCACGTGCTCGAGGAAGTCGAGGAGCAGGGCGGTGCTGCTGACCCCGTCGACGTCGTAGTCGCCGTAGACGACGATGGTCTCGTCCTGGCGCACGGCGCGCTCGATGCGTTGGGCGCCACGGTCGAGGTCGGTGAGCAGCTCGGGCCGGTGCAGACCTTCGGGGCCCGGGTCGAGCTCGTCGAGGCCCAGTCGGCGGCCCGAGAGGAGGGCGTCGAGCAGATCGCCGTATTCCCCCTCGTGGGCCAGGTGCCACACCGGGTAGGTACGCAAGATGGGTTCTGACGCAGGCGGTGGAGGAGGGGCCCCGACCGTGCCGGCACGAGACCCTTCTGGGGGGGAGAGTCGCCGAATATAGCCGTGGACCCCGCAGGGTCAAGGTGTCCCCTGCGGCCCTGGGCCTTTGCCCCGATCGCACCGGGATCTACCTTTGGCCGGGGTGACGGCCCTGTGGAGATGACGAGGACGGACCCGGTCCGCACCGAGGCGGTGCGCCTGCTGGAGGAGGTCGAGTCGGGCGCCCGGCTCGCACCTCTCCTCGAGGGCCTGGAGAGCCGCTTCGACGGGCGCGACCGGCGCTTCGTCCGCCAGTTGACCTCCGGGGTCCTCCAGTGGCGAGGCCGCCTCGACTGGATCCTGGCGTCGTTCTCCAGCCGTCCCCTCGACTCCCTGACGCCCCGCGTCCTCCACATCCTGCGCCTTGGCGCCTATCAGTTGCTCTGGCTCGATCGCGTGCCTCCGAGCGCCGCCGTCCATACCGCCGTCGATCTGGCCCGGCGCCGCGGCCACTCCGGGGCCGCCGGCTTCGTGAACGCCGTCCTCCGGCGCGTCTCGGCGGAGGGCGCCCGCGTGGCCTACCCGGACCGCGGCGGGGATCCGGAGGGCTACCTGTCCGTCTACCACTCGCACCCGCAGTGGCTCGTGAGCCGCTGGCTCCACCGCTGGGGGCCGGCCCGCACCGAGGCCTTGCTGCGGGCCAACAACGAGCCGCCGACGCTCTTCGTGCGCCCCGACCCGCGGTTCGGGAACGCGGAGCGGCTCGTCGAGTCCCTCCCGGAGAGCCTCGGCGCCGTGCTCGTGGACGCCCGACCGGAGGCCTGCCGGCTCGAACGGCCCGGAGGTTTCTTCGACTCCCATGCCTTTCGTCAGGGACGGTGCTTCGTGCAGGACCTCAACGCCGGACTCGCCGTCGAGCTGCTGGCCCCGAGACCGGGGGACCGAGTCCTCGACGCCTGCGCCGCCCCGGGCGGCAAGTCGGTGCAGCTCGCCCTCGCCGCGGGGCCGGTGCGGGTGGCGGCGGGAGACCTGTCCCGGGCCCGTCTGCGGCGTCTGCGGGAGAACAGGGACCGCATGCGTCTGAAGGGGATCCATCTCTTTGCGGGGGACGCCGCCGCGGGACCCCACCCCCCGGGCGCCTTCGACCGCGTCCTGGTGGACGCGCCCTGCAGCGGCACGGGCGTCCTGGGGCGGCGGCCCGAGGCGCGCTGGCGCAAGTCGGAGTCCGACCTGGCGCGGCAGTCGCAGCGGCAGTCGGCCATCCTCGGGGCCGCCTTCGAGGCCCTGAGGCCCGGGGGCCGGCTCGTCTACAGCACCTGCTCCCTCGAGGAAGAGGAGAACGACACCGTCGTCGACGGCCTGCTGGCCCGGAGGTCCGACGCCCGCCTGGAGCCGGCCTCGCGGCGGTTCCCCGGCGTCGCCTGGGCGGCGCGCACGATCCAGACGCTTCCCGGCCGGGAAGCCGGGGACGGCGCCTACGCCGCCCTGATCCACAAGCTCCCCCCCTCCCGCGGAAGGACTCCGTGAATCGGCTCCTGCGCACCCTGTTGACGGTCGCGGCGGCGGCCGGCGGCACCGGCCTTCTGTTCCTGGCGGCCCTCGACAAGCTGATCATGCCCGCCATCGTCCAGGTGCCGATGGTCACGGTGCCCGACCTGCGCGGCGGCACGGCGGAGGCGGCCCGGGAGCGGGTGGCCGGCGAGGGCCTGCGCCTGGCCCTGCGCGACAGCGTGTTCTCGGAATCGGCGCCCATGGGCCACATCGTCGACCAGGCGCCGCGGACCGGAGAGGAGATCAAGCGCGCGCGGCGGGTCTTCGTCGACGTCAGCCGGGGTCCGCGGCTCTACCCGGTGCCGGAGGTCACGGGCGGCAGCGAGCGCGAGGCGGGCCTCAAGATCCAGGGAGGCCAGCTCCGGCGGGGCACCGTCGAGTACGCCTCCTCCACCACCGTTCCCTCGGGCGTGGTCGTTCGGCAGCGCCCCGCCGCCGGCGAGCGGGTCGAACGCGGGTCCACGGTGCATCTCGTGGTGAGCAGCGGCTCTCCTTCCGCCCCGAAGCGGGTCCCCGACGTCGTCGGCCTGCCGATCGGCGTCGTGGCCGACAGCCTTCGCAAGTACGAGATGACCCTCGGCACCGTCCGCCGGCGGACGGTGGACGGGCCGGGCGGAAGGGTGCTGTCCCAGACCCCCGAGGCCGGCGCCCGCGCCACCCGCCACACGGCCGTCGAAGTGGTCGTCAGTGCGCCGCCCGCCGCCAACGCCGGAGAGGATACCCGATGAGCGCCGTCTCCGTCGCCCCCTCCCTCCTGGCCGCCGACTTCGCCCGCCTCGAGAGCGAGATCGAGCGCGTGGAGGCGGCGGGCGCCGACTTCCTCCACCTGGACATCATGGACGGCCGCTTCGTCCCCAACCTCAGCTACGGGATCCCCGTGGTCGAGGCCGTGCGCCGGTGCACGCGCCTGCGGCTCGACACCCACCTGATGCTCGCCGACCCCGGGGCCTACCTCGAGGCCTTCGCCCGGGCCGGGGCCGACTCCCTCACGGTCCACGTGGAGATCGACGCCGACCCGGCCCCGCTGCTGGCCGAGATCGGGCGCCTCGGCCTCGGCCGCGGCCTGGCCGTCAACCCCGGCACGCCCGTGGACCCCCTGCTGCCTCATCTGGAGAGTCTGGACCTGCTGCTGGTGATGTCCGTGGAGCCCGGCTTCGGCGGCCAGTCCTTCATGCCCGAGGTGCTCGACAAGGTCCGCGCCCTGTGCGCCGCCCTGGCCGAACGCGGCCTCGATGTCCCCATCGAGATCGACGGCGGCATCGGCCCCGACAACGCCGCCGACTGCCGCGCCGCGGGGGCCTCCTGGCTGGTGGCCGGGTCGTCCGTCTTCGGCGCCGGGGATGCAGCCGAGGCGATCCGCCGGATCCGCGGGGCGGAGCGCTAGGGGCGCCTCGGGCGACTGCCGCCGGCCGGAGCCGGGTCCTCAGGCCGGGGAAACCCGTGCGGCCGGCTCTTCCGCGGCAGCCTCGCGCGGCTCCCGCGGCTCCATGCGCATGGGCATGAGCAGGGCGCCGGGACCGCCATCGCCCACGTCGAAGTGGATGGCCGGCAGGCGGCCCTTCCCGTAGCGGACCCGGATCTCCTCGCCCGCCTCCCCCAGGGCCGCCACGATCGCCTTCAGGAAGTCGTGGTTGACTCCCACCCGGAGGGATTCTTCCTCCAGACCCGTCACCCGCACCGGGCAGGAGACCGAGTGGGTCCATTCAGGCCCCTCGCGATCCAGGTCCGGCGCGGCCTCCTCGACGCGGGCGAATCCCTGGTCCCGGCTCGTCCGCAGCGTCAGCCGGCTCTCCAGCCCCGACAGGTGGATCTCCACGAGAGGGTTGTAGGCCCATCCCCGGCTGGCCCGGTGCCGGGGCCCCAGGTACGGCTCGATCTCCTCCACGCAGGCCCTCAGCTCCGCGGTGCCGGCGGCAACGGAGACCGATCCGGGCGGGTGGAGGCCGACAGCCTCCTCGTAGCGCACGTAAGGTCCGGGATGGAGGGGGAAGGTCACGCCGGCGCCGTCCCCCGTGTTGAGGGCGGCCTCGTCCTCGTCGATCACCAGGGTGCCCCCATCGCCCTCGGGGACCGACTCCGCCGTCACCGACTCCAGGATCACGGGGGCCGCCAGCGAGACGAGGCCGCGGCTCGGCCAGATGAGCATTCGGGCGCCGTCGCAGGCCACCATGCGGCCCCCCGCCTCCAGGCAGATGCACCGCAGGATCCGCCGGTGGTCCCGGCCCTGGAAGCGGGCCAGGTGACGCAGCCCGGTCAGGTCGGAGGCGGTCAGCTCGTAGCTCTGGGAGAAGCTGGAGTCGGGCATGGCGGTGATCTCCTTGTGAAGTCGTGATCGGGCTTTCTGCAGGCGGCTGCGGACGGTGCCGGTCTCGAGGTCCAGGAGGAGGGCCGTCTGCCGGTACGAGTAACCCTTCAGGTAGTGGTGGACGATCACCTCCCGGTGGGCGTCGCCGAGCCTCCCCAGGGCCTCCCGCAGAAGGCCGCGGATGCGCTCCTCCCGGGGTGCCGGCGCCGGCGCCGGGAGCGTCTCGTTCCCGAACCGCGCCAGCAGGTCGAGCTGGGTGAGCCGGCGGCGCTGCCACAGGCGCACCTGGTTGTCGGCGATCGAGCGCAGCCAGGCGGGAAAACGGCCGGGGTCGCGCAGCGTCGCCAGCCGCTCCCAGGCGGCCAGGAAGACCTCCTGGAGGAGGTCCTCCGCCGTCTCCGGCGAACCGAGCCTGGAGGTGATCCGGGCCCGCAGCCAGCCCGCGTGATCTTCCACCAGGCGGCCGAAGGCCTCGGCATCACCCGCGGCCGCGGCCCGCACCTGCTCTCTCCCGTCCCCGTCCATGGTCACCCTGATAGTTGCGCCACCGGACCGGAAGTATCCGGACCCCTTCCGGGATACCCCTGCCTCCGCTCGGCCCGCCGTGGCGGATCCGCCCCCCTCCGTCTATATTTAGTCGTTTTGCCCCAAGAGGTTACGAGCCCCGGAGGCGGATTGTTCGAGAGACTGACAGAGCGCTTCGACGATGTCTTCCGCCAGCTGCGCGGCCACGGGCGCATCAGCGAGAAGGCCCTCGACCAGTCCCTGCGCGAGATCCGCCGCGCCCTCCTCGAGGCGGACGTCAACTTCAAGGTGGCCAGGAGCTTCCTCGGCCGCGTTCGCGAGCGCGCCCTCGGACGCGAGGTCCTGCGCAGCCTCAGCCCCGGACAGCAGGTGATCAAGGTCGTCCACGAGGAGCTCGTCGCCCTTCTCGGAGGCACCGCCGCGCCGCTGGAGCTGGCGCCGCAGCCGCCGACGGCGGTGCTCCTCGTCGGTCTGCAGGGCTGCGGCAAGACCACGGTGGCCGCCAAGCTCGCCCGCCACTTCAAGGAGCGGGGGCGCCTCCCGTACCTGGTGGCGGCCGACACCTACCGCCCCGCCGCCGTCGAGCAGCTGCGCACCCTCGGGGCCTCCATCGACGTCGGCGTCTTCGGCCCCTCCGAGGCCGGCTCCGAAGACCCGGTCGAGATCTGCCGCCTCGGCGTGGAGCAGGCCCGCCTCAACAACCGCAGCATCGTCCTCCTCGACACCGCCGGCCGCCTCGGCATCGACGAGGAGATGATGGCCGAGCTGACGGCCATCCGCGAGGCCGTGCAGCCCCACGAGATCCTCTTCGTCGCCGACGCCATGCTCGGCCAGGACGCGGTGGAGACGGCGAGCCGCTTCCACGAGCGGCTGGCCTTCCAGGGCGTGGTGCTGACCAAGATGGACTCCGACGCCCGCGGGGGCGCGGCCCTGTCGATCCGCCAGACCACCGGGCAGCCGATCCGCTACGTCGGCACGGGCGAAACCCTCGAGGGACTGGAGCCCTTCCACCCGGACCGCGTCGCCTCCCGCATCCTGGGGATGGGCGACGTGCTCTCCCTGGTGGAGAAGGCGGAGCAGAGCTTCGACCGCGAGCAGGCCGCGGCCATGGAGGCTCGCCTGAGCAGGGAGGCCTTCACCTTCGAGGACTTCCAGCAGCAGCTGCAGGCGGTCCGGGGCATGGGGCCGCTGGACCAGTTGATGGGCATGATCCCCGGCGCCGGCAAGGCGTTGAAGGGGGCCCCCGTCGACGACGGCGCCTTCACCCGCACCGAGGCGATCATCAACTCCATGACCCTTCAGGAGCGCCGCCGTCCGCAGATCCTCAACGGCAGCCGCCGGCGGCGGATCGCCCGCGGCAGCGGCACCTCCATCCAGGACGTGAACCGCCTCGTCAAGCAGTTCCACGCCATGCAGAAGATGCTGCGCCAGATGAGCCGGCCGGGGCGCAAGGGACGGGGCCGGAGGTCCCTGCCCCTGCCCCTGTCCATGCCGGCCCCCTGAATCCACTCCGAACCCCACCACCTACTCCAGGAGCGATCGACACTTGGTCAAGCTTCGACTCAAGAGAATGGGACGCAGGAAGCGCCCCTTCTACCGCATTGTCGCCACGACGGACAATCTCCCCCGTTCCGGCCACTCGCTGCAGGAGCTGGGCACGTACGACCCCGTGCACGCGCGCTTCGAGGTCGACGAGGAGGCCGCCGTGGACTGGCTGAAGAAGGGCGCCCAGATGACCCCCACGGTCCACGACCTGCTGCGCAGCAAGGGCATCCTCGCCCGCTGGCGCGGCTTCGAGGGCGTCGACCGCCAGGGCGCGCTGACCACGGACAAGCCCAAACGCCGCAAGAAGCTCGGCGCCGCCGCGCCGGCGGAGGCGGAGGGAGCCCCGGAGGAGTCCCCCGAGGCCGCGTCGGGTGAGGGCGGCGAACCGGCAGAGGAGTAGGGCCGCCGACGGGCGGGCGCCGGGACGCGTCGCCGTCGGCTTCGCCCGGCGCGCCAAGGGCGTCCGCGGCGAGGTCCTCGTGGAGCCCCTCACCTGGGACCCCGACCGGTTCGACGGGTTGGGCGCCGTGCGGCTCGAGCGCGACGGGCAGCCGGATCTCGAGTTGCGGGTCGAGAGGTGCCGTTCGGGCCCCGGGGGCGTACTGGTGAAGTTCGCCGGCGTCGACTCCCCGGAGGAGGTGCGGGAGGGGATCACGGGCGGATACCTGACGGTCCCCGGAGATCAGGTCGCCCCGCCTCCCGAGGGCCGCTATTTCGTCTTCGACGTGATCGGCTGCCGGGTCCGGGACGACCGCGGCCGCTGTCTCGGCGAGGTGACCGAGGTGCTGCAGATGCCGGCCAGCGACGTCTTCGCGGTGCGGCTGGAGGACGGCGGCGAGATCCTGCTGCCGGCGGTCCGGGACTTCGTGACCCGCATCGACGTGGACCGGCGGCGGATCGACGTGCGGGGCGTCGAGGCACTGCTGGAGCCGGGAGGCTGACGTGAGGATCGACGTGGTGACCCTGTTCCCGGGGTTCTTCACCCAGCCCCTGGAGACGAGCATCCTGGGCCGGGCCGCCGCCGGCGGCCACCTGGAGGTGGCCGTGCACGACCTGCGGTCCTGGGCCACCGACCGGCACCGCACCGTCGACGACGCGCCTTTCGGCGGCGGCGGCGGCATGCTCATCAAGCCCGAGCCCGTGGCCGCCTGCTGGGAGGACCTGGAACTCCACCGGGGCCTGGGCATCTACCTCACCGCCGACGGCGAGCGTTTCGGCCAGCAGACGGCGGTGGAGCTGTCGCTGCAGCCGCACCTGGTGCTGCTGTGCGGCCACTACAAGGGGGTGGACGAGCGCCTGCGCGAGCGCTGCATCGACCGCGAGCTGTCCATCGGCGACTACGTGCTCACCGGCGGCGAGACCGCCGCCCTCGTGGTGATCGATGCCGTGACCCGGCTGCTGCCCGGCGTCCTCGGCGACTTCAGCTCGGCCATGGCCGACTCGTTCCACGACGGGCTCCTCGACTGCCCGTGGTACACGAGGCCCGCCGAGTTCGACGGCCAGCGCGTCCCCGAGGAGCTGCTCCGCGGCGACCACGGCGAGGTCGAGGCCTGGCGCCGGCGGCAGGCTCTGCGCCGCACCTTCGAGCGCCGGCCCGACCTGCTGCCCGCGGCGGACCTGGACGAGAGGGAGCTGCGGCTGGTGCAGGAGTGGTCAAAGGAGCGAGAGGCCGGCGGGGGCCGGTCCCAACCATCACTGGAGAGAGAGAGGGTTTGAATGGACACAGGTATCATGCGGGAGATCACGGCCGACCAGGTGCGCACCGATCTCCCTGAGTTCCTGCCCGGAGACTCGCTGCGCATCCACGTCCGCGTCATCGAGGGCGAGAAGGAGCGCACCCAGGTCTTCGAGGGAGACGTCATCCAGCGCAAGGGCAGCGGCATCCACGAGACCTTCACCGTCCGCAAGGTGAGCCAGGGCGTGGCGGTGGAGCGGATCTTCCCCCTGCACTCGCCGCGCATCCTGAGGATCGAGCGCCTGCGCCGGGGCCGCGTGCGCCGGGCGCGCCTGTTCTACCTCCGCAACCGCAAGGGACGCTCCGCCCGCATCCGCGAGAAGCGCTGAAGGAGAGCCCCGTGTCAGCACCTCCCGCACTGCCTTTCACCCGCCGGAACTGGATCCTCTTCCTCGCCGGCCTGGGGGTCATCGCCGTCGGCTACGTGCTGCTGCGCATCCCCCCGGTCGATGGATTCCTGTCCCTCACGGCGGCGCCCATCCTGCTGGTGGCCGGCTACTGCGTGATCCTGCCGGCGGCGATCCTGGTCCGCCACCGCAACCGCAACGGCGGCGGTGAGACGACCGGCGATTCCGAGGCCGGTGAGCCGCGATCATGACGGAAGCCACCCTCCCCCACCCCGCGGGCCTCTACAACGCCGAGCGCGCCGCCCGGCTGGTGGAGAGTCTCGACTCCGTCGGCGAGGCGGAACGCGCCTTCTTCCACGACCAGGGTTACCTGGCCGTGCGCCGGGCCGTCTCCCGGCAGCGGATCCGGGCCGCGTCGGCCGCAGTGGACTCCCTCATCGACGGCGGCGATCCCTCGTTCCGCGGCGTGCAGTTCGAGGCCGGCGGCCGCCGGCAGGCGACGATTCGCCGACGCCGGCTGGGCGTGCGCAAGCTGATGAAGTTCGTCGACTACCATCCGGCGCTGAAGGAGCTGAGCGAGGACCCGGACCTGCTGGGCCTGGTGAGCTACCTCATGGATGGGCAGACCCCGCGGATGTTCCAGGACATGGCTCTGCTCAAGCCGCCGGGGGGCCGGGAGAAGCCCTGGCACCAGGACATGGCCTACTTCAACGTGTCGCTGGACACGCCCGTCATCGGCCTGTGGATCGCCCTCGACGAGGCGACAGCGGCCAACGGCGCCCTCCACGTCATCCCCGGTTCCCACCGCGAGGGCCCGAGGAACCACTTCAGCCGCCGCGACTGGCAGATCTGCGACACCGACGTCGCCCCCGGCCGCGACGTGGTCGTGCCCCTCCCCCCGGGGGGCATCCTCCTGTGGCACGGCCTGACCCACCACGGCAGTCCGGTGAACCACTCCCGCCGCCGGCGACGGGCCCTGCAGTTCCACTACCGGCCCGCCGCCGCCGAAGAGACCACCACCGAGGAACGGATGCAGGTCTACGGCGGCGAGGTGCGCGGCGCCGAGTGCTGACCGGACCTTCCTGAGCCGAACCACCGGGAGTCGAGGGGTCACCGCTCCCGCTCTCCCGGTGCCGCGGGCCTGCGGGCACGGGCTTTGCCGACGCCCGGTCGCGACGCCCGCCGGAGCGGGACCTCAGCCGCCCGCAGACCCGGCCGCGGCGGCACTGGAGACGGTGAGCAGGTCCAGCTGGCTCTCCCCCGCCGAATCGGTGGCCTCGCAGCCGGCGAAGGGGTGGCCGCCGCCGATGCAGTAGGTGCACAGCCGCCCGGAGTCGAGGCCGAGCCGCTCGAAGGCGCGCATCATGCCGCGGGTGGAGATGTAGACCACGGGCAGGCCCATCTTCTCGCTGATCTCCCGGGACTCCCGGCCGCGGGCGATGAACTCCTCGCCTTTCGGCGGCGCCGGCGGCATGTCCACCCCGAACATGCATCCCCGCGGCACTCCGTCCTCGGGTACGATACCGATGGGCGGGGTGTACGAGGCCACGTAGGCCTTCTTCACGCCGAGGTCGTCGTAGAGCAGGTTGCGGGCGCGGACCAGGTTGTTGCCGCGCACGATGCTGTCGTCGATGAACAGCACCGTCTTCCCCGACAGGCGCGGGCGCAGGCCGGGCAGCAGATGCAGGTTGTCGTCGATCGACCGCCTCCGGTCCCGGGCCGTCGACCCCTGGAAGGACCGCTCGCCCCGCATCTTGTAGAAGACGGGCATGAAGGGCAGACCCCGGACCTGGGCATAGGAGCGCGCCGCCACCTCGGGGCACCGCGGCAGGAAGGTGACCACATCCACGTCGGAGGGGGTGAACTCCTCGGCCAGGATCTCCCCCAGCTGCTCGCGGACCCGGCGGGCGGCGACGTGGTTGATGATCGAGTCGACGTCGGAGATGTAGTTCCACTCGAAGAAACAGTGACGCGGCTGCGGCTCGACCAGGAGTTCCTTGGAGTACTCCCCCTCCGGGGACAGGTAGTAGAGCGACCCGGGGTCGAGATCCTCGATGTACTCGCCGCCGTTCTTGCGGAAGGCGATGTCCTCGGAGGCGACGCCGTACTTGCCGTCCTTCCAGCCCAGGACCCCCGGCTTGATGCCGGTGCGGTCGCGCAGGACGATCACGTCGCGCTTGCGCCAGTCGGCGATGGCCATCGTGTAGGCGCCGGGGACCCGGTGGAGGAAGGCCTCCTCGCCGTCGCGCCGGTAGAGGTAGAGGAGGGCCTCGGTGTCGCAGGTCGACTTCATCTGTGAGAGATCGAGGCCGTCGAAGTACTCGAAGTCGATCTGGCCGTTGTGGACGGCGGCCATCTGACAGTCGCGGATCAGTATGTGGCTGCCCCGGTCCTCCACCTGGCCCCCGAGCACGTGGGGGTGGGCGTCGTCGAGGATCTCGTCCTTGCGGCCCTGCGTGGCGTAGCGCACGTGGGCCATGTAGGTGTGGTAGCTGGGGCTGGGGAAGATCTTGTGGAGGTCGGTGATGTCGAAGCGGTCGACGCCGCCCGCCCACTTGATGACGTCGATCCGGCCTTCGCCGACGGCGGCGATCCCCGCCGCTTCCCGGCCCCGGTGCTGCAGGGCTCGGAGGAAGGAGTAGGCGTCGTGGAGGGTATGGGCGACGCAGAATCCGCAGTTGTGGCGGACGGCGCCTTCCATCGAGCTAGTTCACCGGCCCGGCGGCGCGGCTCCAGGCCGGGCCGCCGTCTCTGTCACTTGTCGTCACCAGAGTCCATCCCGTCGTCTCGCGAGAATATACGGCCGCTCCAACCTCGCGGATACACCGCCTCAAGGCCACCGGGTCTCGAACTCGTCCCGGCCGGACCCGTAGACCAGGTCTCCGTAGGCGCGCCAGCCAGCGATCTCGGACTCGGTGGGATCCGGCGCCCCCAGGACGGCGAGGTTGGCCCGCAGCTCCTCGAGGCTCCCCGGCGCCGTGAGGGCCACCTGCACGGCGTCGTGTCCGAGGGCGAAGCGGTAGCAGTCGGCGGCCGTGGGGACCGGCCCCGACCAGCCGGGATGACCGGCCGGCAGCCCGCCCCAGCGCGTGCAGGTGAAGGCGACCACGGGGATGCGCCGCTCCAGGGCGGCGGGCAGCACGGCTTCCTCGGCGCCCCGGTGGGCCATGTTGTAGCGGTGCATGAGCACGTCGATGCGGCCGCTCTCCAGGAGCCGCCGCGCCAGGGGCCGGCTGTGCGCCGTGGCGCCCACGTAGCGGATCCGGCCCGCCTCCTTCCACCCGTGCAACAGCCCGACGACGCCGTCGTCGGCGAGGAGCCCGTCCACGTCGTCGCCGGGATGCACGTACTCGGCGTAGAACAGGTCGACGGGAGCCGGCGACAGCCTCTGCTCCACCTGGCACAGGTAGTCCTCCACCTGCGCCGGGTCCCGGCTCTCGGAGCCGGTGGCGCGGAAGACGTCCCTCCGGCCGCCGAGCCCGGCGAGGCCGTCGACGAGACCGGTGAAGCCGAGGTTGTAGAAGAAGAACAGGTTGACGCCCGCCTCGAGGGCGGCGGGCACGCAACCCGGGTCGGTCTTCGGGTGGCCCGCCAGCCCGAGGCGGGAGACGGGGCGGCCGTCGGCGCAGAGCAGGGGCCGGTCCGCCCCGGCCGGCGCCGTCAGATCGCCGATTCCCCGGTCTCCCCGGTGCGGATGCGGACCACCTCGTCGACGGAGAGCACGAAGATCTTGCCGTCGCCGATCTGTCCGGTGCCGGCCGCTTCCTTCACCGCGTCGATGCAGCGCTGGGCGATCGAGTCGGCCACGACCACGTCGATCTGCAGTTTCGGCGTGAAGTCGATGTTGTACTCGGAGCCGCGGTAGATCTCCCGGTGCCCCTTCTGCCGCCCGAATCCCTTCACCTCGCTCACCGTCATGCCCATCACGCCCAGCTCGCTCAGGGCCTCCTTGACCCTCTCGAGCGCGTTGGGACGAACGATGCACTTCAGCAGCTTCATGGCCTCCTCCCTTCAGACCTCCGAATAGTAGCCCTGCTCGTTGTGCAGGGAGATGTCCAGACCGCGGTCCTCCTCCTCCTCGTCGACGCGCAGGCCGATGACGGCATCGACGGCCTTGAGGATGACGAAGGAGAGCGCGGCGCAGTAGATGGTGGTGACGAGCACGCCCACGACCTGGGCCCACACCTGGCTGCCCATGGTGTGGGTCACTCCGGCGGCGGTGCCGGAGAAGCCCTGTCCGCCGAGAGACTCGGCGGCGAATACACCGGTGAGGATGGCGCCGGCCATGCCGCCGATGCCGTGGACGCCGAAGACGTCGAGGGAGTCGTCGTAGCCGAGACGCGGCTTGAGGCTGGTGACGCCCAGGAAGCACAGCACCCCGGCGGCGGCGCCGATGGCGATCGCCCCGAGGGGGCCGACGCTGCCCGAGGCCGGGGTGATGGCCACCATGCCCCCCACCGCCCCGGTGACGATGCCGAGGACACTCGCCTTGCCGTGCTTGATCCACTCCGCCACCATCCACGCGGCGGCGGCGGCGGCGGTGGCCACCTGGGTGACGAGCATGGCCATGCCCGCGGCGCCGTCGGCGGCCAGGGCCGAGCCGGCGTTGAAGCCGAACCAGCCGACCCACAGCATGGAGGCGCCGATGACGGTGATCACCAGGCTGTGGGGCGGGATGAGGGTGTCGGGATGGCCGCGGCGCCTGCCGATGACCAGGGCCGCCACCAGGGCGGCGACGCCGGAGTTGATGTGGACCACGGTGCCGCCGGCGAAGTCGATGATGCCCCGGTCCCAGAAGAAGGCGCCGTCGCCGCTCCAGGTCATGTGGCAGATCGGCGCGTAGACCACCGTCGACCAGACGACCATGAAGAGCAGCATGGCCGAGAACTTCATGCGCTCGGCGAAGGCGCCGACGATCAGGGCCGGGGTGATGATGGCGAAGGTCAGCTGGAAGGTGACGAAGACCGTCTCGGGCACCGTGCCGGTGAGGGCGTCGATGCCGACGCCGCGCAGCAGGGCCTTGTCGAGGCCGCCCACGAAGGAGGCGGCGTTGGTGACGCCCAGTTCCATCCCCGCGGTGTCGAAGGCCAGGCTGTAGCCCCAGACGACCCAGACCAGGGTCATCACCGCCGCCAGGGCGAAGCACTGCATCAGCACGGAGAGCACGTTCTTCGTGCGCACGAGGCCGCCGTAGAACAGAGCCAGCCCGGGGATCGTCATGGACAGCACGAGGGCCGTGGAGGTCAGCATCCAGGCCGTGTCCCCGGAGTCGAGGCCCTCGGCCCCGGCCGCCGCCGGGGCCAGGAGCCAGGTGAGCATGGCGCCGCACAGGACCGCCCGGCGGCGGTCCCGGGGCCCGTTCTTCGATGAGGCTGTTTCTGCCATGGTGCCCTTTCCGTGATGATGCGGCTTCTGTGGCCGGGCTACTCGTACAGCTCCACCGCCGTCTCGCCGCGGGCGAAGCGCTGCGCCGTGGCCGCCGCCGACTGGCTGCCGATCCGGCGGCGCGTGTCCGCCGCCCAGCGCGACAGTCCCACGAGGAGCTGGTTGCGCGCCGGGTGGCCGGCGCAGCGCTCCCACTCGTCGAAGGCGGTGCGCAGGGTGTGCAGCAGATCCCAGCCGTTGTCGTCGTTGAGGATCACCCGGCCCAGCTCGCGCAGCAGGCGGTCGCCGTCGTGGCCGGCGTTGAGGTAGTCCCGCGTCATGCGGCCGATGCGGCGCACCTGGATCGACTCGATGGCCTCGACGATCCGCTCGAGGGCGGCCTCCTCCTCCCCGGGGGCGCCGTTGCCCGAGGCGGCGTCCGCCTCGGCGAGCCGGCGCTGGGGGATGTTGAGCCAGCGGTCGTCGAAGAACTGCCAGGCCGCGTGGTAGAGCGCCTTGCGCGCCGCCCCCGCCCCGGCGCGGCGGTTGACGGTGCGCACCGCCGAGGCCAGGGACATCTCCCAGGCCAGGTCCCCCCACCCCGGGCTCATGCCCACGGGGGTGCGCGCCATGCGGTCGGCGGCGAGCATCACCATCGAGGTGGCCAGCTGCTCGACGCCGGCTCCTTCCTCCAGGGCCCGGGTCACGGCGTCGAAGGTGGTGCGCACGTTGCCGCTGACCAGCCCCTCGACGAAGGCCGCCTCGTCGTAGTCGCCGGCGGCGTCGTCCGGATCGTCGGGGACCGGCGTCTCCGCGAAGATGTCCATCGCCTCGCGCAGGGCGTCGCCGGGCACGCCCCGGCCGCGGCCGAGCATCTTCGCCGCCGTGTTGCAGACCAGCTCCTCGCTGATCCCCCATCCGAACTCGTCGAGCAGCTCGATGAGACAGCCGAGGTTGCGCAGGTTGTCGCGCACGGCGATGAAGTGGGGGGCCACGGCGCACTCGAAGAGCAGGGGCGGGATGTCGTCGTCGCGGCCGCCCTGGCCGCGGAGGGTGAGGAGGCACTTCTCGATCCCCTCCCACATCTTGTCCTCGGAGAAGTAGCGCACCCAGCCGGCGAGCTTGTCGTACGGGACCGTGTCCCCCTCGGAGACCCCGGGCAGGGCCCGCAGGGGCGGCCGGTCCCCGGCCCGCCCCGAAGCGGCGGTGGCGGCCATCATCAGGGGGATCAGCCGCTCCTCCGGCTCGTAGCGCCGGGCCACGGCGAGACCGTTGACGAACTGGGCCACCTCGTTGCCCGCCTGGCGCGCGTCGAGCTGCGTCGCCGCGTAGCGGCCCATGTGGCGCACCAGCTTCTCGAGGGTCTCCCTCTCGGAGACGCCGCGGGCCAGGAGGATGGCGATCGCCTTGGAGAGGGTCCAGCTGTCGCCGTTGTTCAGGCCCTCCTCCAGCAGCAGGAAGTGGGCGTCGTCCCGCCGGGAGCCGCCGCTGCTCACGTCCACGTGGATCCCGCCGTCCCGCACCTCCACCGGATAGGTGTCGAGGTCGTCGCAGCCGCCGGTGAAGCAGCCGCCGCCGCCCAGGTCGTAGCTGTACCCGTGCCAGTCGCAGGTCAGCACGCCGTCGCGCACGATGCCGCGGGTGAGGGGGTAGCCCATGTGGGGACACTGGTTGTCGGTGGCGTAGTAGCGGCCCTGGTGCTCGAAGAGGGCCACGCTCCGCCCCTCGACGCGGACCGCTCTCGGCTGCCCCTCGACGACCTCGTCGACTGACGCGACCCTTACGAAGTCTGCATTCGTGCTCATGGCTGGGCCGGCTCCTCGTCGGCGAATACGTCGATGGTGGTGAGGCCCTCGGCGAAGCGCAGGGCCGTGGTCGTCGCCGCGCCGCTGGCCTTGCTGGTGCGCACGTCGGTGGCGTACCTCGCCAGCCCCGCCACCAGTTGCGCCGCCGCCGGGTGGCCGGCGCCGAGGGCCGCGTCCCCGCCCCGGGTGCCGGCGAACTCGTCGACCACCGTGGACAGCGTCGGCAGCAGGCGGGCGCCGGTGTCGTTCCACAGGATCAGCACCCCCAGCCGGTGCAGCAGCCGGTCGGCGTCGAGTCCGGCGGCCAGGTAGGCGGCGGCGCTGTCGCCGGCGGCGTGGACGTCCAGGGTCTGAACCGCCCGGGCCACCTCCTCGACCCCTTCCCCGGCCGAGGAGGCCGACGGCGCCGCCTCCGGCGGCTCCGACAGGGGCCGGGCGGGGATGTTGAGCCAGCGGTCGGCGAAGAGGTGCCAGGCCGCGTGGAACAACCCCATGGCGGCGACCCGGGGGCCGCCGATGCGCAGCGCCGTGCGCAGCGACCGCGCCAGGTCCAGCTCGAGGGTGAGGCAGTTCCAGCCGGCGTCGACGTTGACGGGGGTGCGCGCCATGCGGTCGGCGGCGATCAGCAGGAAGGTGGTGATCAGCCGCTGCAGGGAGACCCCGGATTGCAGCACCCCGGCCAGGGAGCTGAAGGACCGCTCCAGATCGCCGCTGAGCAGGTCCGCCGCCAGGGCGTCCTCGTCGAACTCGAGCCCCTGCCCGGGAGACTCCGCCGCCTGATCGATGACGCCGGCGAGATCCCGCATCTTGCGGATGGCGTCGCGGCGGAACAGCTCCGGCTCGCCGCGCCCCTGGCCCACGGTGCGGGACCCGAGGTTGAGGACCAGCTCCGACGACGCCTCCCAGCCGAAGCGGTCCACCGCGTCGGCCAGGCAGGCGAGGGTGACCAGGTTCTCGCCGAAGCCGAGGAACCCCGGCTGCACGGCGCACTCGAAGAGCAGCGGCAGGATGCGCTCCGTGTCGCCGCGGGAACGGGCCGTGAACAGGCAGCGCTCGATGCGGTTGGCCTGGCCGTTGCGCGAGAACACGCGCACCCAGTCCTCGATGCGCTCCTGGGTGACCGGCTCGGGCAGGGGCACCACCCGCAGCCGCGAAGCCGCCCCGCCCGAGGCGGCGGTGGCCGCCGTGGCCAGGCAGGCGAGCTGATCGGCGCCGTCGTAGCGGTCGGCCACCGCCAGGCCGCCCACCAGGCGCCCCAGGTCGGTGCCCGCCTCGTCGCCGCCGGAGCTGGCCACGCGGCGGCCGAAGTGGCGCAGCACCACGGCCACGACTTCCTCCCGCGGCACCCCGCCCCGGGACAGCAGGGCCAGGGCCTTGGAGATCGTCCAGCGGTCCTGATGAAGGAGCCCCTCGCGCAGCAGCTCCAGGTGCACCTCCTTGCGCCGGTAGCCCTCCTCCTCCACCTGGATCCACACCTGGTCTCCGCCGCGGATCTCCACCGGGAAGACGGCCAGGTCGTCGCACATGTTGTTGAAGCAGCCGCCGCCCTCGAGGTCGAAGCGCCGGCCGTGCCAGTCGCAGGTGACGACGCCGTTGCGCACGACGCCGCGGGTGAGGGGGTAGCCCATGTGGGGGCACTGGTTGTCGGTGGCGTAGATGCGCCCGGCCTCGTTGAAGAGGGCGACGCTGCGCCCCTCCTCGCCGAGACGAACCGCCTTGGCCTGGCCGGGCTCGATCTCCCCGACGGCGGCGACCTGCATCCAGCCGTTCTCGTTCACTCTTCTTCCTTTCCTCTCAGTCTCCGCTCAGTGGGCGTCGAGCCAGGTCTCGCCGGTGCCCATCTCCACCACGATGGGCACCTCCATGGGGATCGCTTCCTTCATCTCCCGCTCCACCACCTCCCGCACCTCCTCCTCCTCCTCGCGGTGGAGGTCGAAGAGCAGCTCGTCGTGGACCTGCAGCAGCATGCGCGTCTTCCAGCCGCGCTCCACCTGCTGCCGGTGGATGGCGACCATGGCGCGCTTGATCATGTCCGCCGCCGTGCCCTGGATCGGCGAGTTGATGGCGTTGCGCTCGGCGGCGGCGCGCACCGCCCGGTTGCGGGAGTGGATGTCCTTCAGGTAGCGGCGGCGGCCGAGCATCGTCTCCACGTACCCGTGCTCCTTGCAGAACTCGATCGTCTCGTCCATGTAGCGGCGCACGCCGGGGTACTCCTCGAAGTACTGCTCGATGAACTGCTGCCCCAGCTTGCGCGGCAGGCCCAGCCGCTCCGACAGGCCGAAGGCGGAGATGCCGTAGATGATGCCGAAGTTCACCGTCTTCGCCTGGCGCCGCATCTCGTCGTCGACCATCTCCTCCGGCACCCCCCAGATGCGCGACGCCGTCACCGCGTGGATGTCCTCCTCCTCGCGGAAGGCGCGGGTCATGCGCTCGTCGCCGCAGATCTCGGCGATGATGCGCAGCTCGATCTGCGAGTAGTCGGCGGCCAGCAGGGTGTACTCGGGGCCGCCGGGGACGAAGGCCTTGCGGATCTCGCGCCCCTGCTCGGTGCGGATCGGGATGTTCTGCAGGTTCGGGCCGCTCGACTGCATGCGGCCGGTGGCGGCCACGGCCTGCTCGTAGTGGGTGTGGACCCGGCCGGTGCCGGGGAAGATCGCCCCCGGGAGCATGTCGAGGTAGGTCGACTTGAGCTTGGTGCACAGCCTGTGATCGAGGATCCGGGCGGCGATCTCGTGCTCGTGGGAGAGCCGCGTGAGGACCATCTCGTCGGTCTTGTACTGCTTCGACTTGGAGGTGCGGCGGGCGTTGGGGTCGAGCTGCAGCTTCTCGAAGAGGATGTTGCCGAGCTGCTGGGGCGAGTTGAGGTTGAAGGGCTCCCCCGCCAGCTCCTCGATCCGTTGCGCCGCCGACTCGATGCGCGCCGCCAGCTCGTCGGAGATCGTCTTGAGGATGGCCGGGTCGACGCGGATGCCGGCGTGCTCCATGGCGGCCAGCACCGGGATCAGGGGCGCCTCGACCTCCTCGTACAGCCGCATCTGCCCCGACTCCTCGAGCATCGGCTCGAGCTTGAGGCTCAGCTGCAGGGCCACGTCGGCGTCCTCCGCGGCGTACTCCGTCAGCTCCTCAAGCGGCACCTCGCGCATGCTGCGCTGGTCCTCGCCGCGCTCGCCGATCAGGTCGGCGATGGGCACCGGCTTGTACCCGAGCAGGGCCTGGGAGAGGTAGTCGAGGGAGCGGCGCAGGTCGGGCACGGCGAGGAAGGCGGCCACCATGGTGTCGAAGAGGCGGCCCCGCACCTCGATGCCCTTCCAGCGCAGGGCGACGAGGTCGAACTTGAGGTTGTGGCCGATCTTGGCCACCGCCGGGTCCTCCAGCAGCGGGCGCAGCTCCTCGAGGACGGCGCGGCCCTCCTCCTCGTCCTCCGGGAAGGGGACGTAGGCCCCCGCGTGCGGCGTGTGGCTCACCGCCATCCCCAGCAGCTCGCAGGTGCGCGGGTTGAGGCTCGTCGTCTCCAGGTCGAGGGCGAAGGCGCCGGCCTGCTTCAGCTCGGCGATCAGGGCGGCGCGGCCGGCGGCGTCCTCCACGGTGCGGTAGTCGTGCTCCACGTCGGCGATGGAGCGCACCTCGTGGGGATCCTCGACGCCGGCGTGGAGGCGCTGCACTCCGGCCTCGAAGTCGTCGCCGAAGAGGCGCTTGCCGAGGGCGTTGAACTCCAGCTCCGAGAACAGGCCGGTGAGGAGCTTGTCGTCGGCGGGGCCCCGCTTGAGGGACTCGATCTCGAGCTCCACGGGAACGTCGGTCTCGATCGTCACCAGCCGCTTGGAGAGCCGCGCCTGGTCGGCGTGCTCCTGCAGGACCTGGCGGCGCTTGCCCTTGATCTCCTCGACGCGGTCGAGGAGCTGCTCCACGGTGTCGAAGTCGGCGAGCAGCTTCTGGGCCGTCTTCTCGCCGATGCCGGGCACGCCGGGCACGTTGTCGATGGCGTCGCCCATGAGCCCGAAGAGATCGGGGATCTGGTCGATGCGCTCGATCTTCCACTTGGCCAGCACCGCGTCCTGGCCGAGCAGCTCCGGCGGCCGGCCGGAGCGGCCCGGACGGTAGAGCAGGGTCCGCTCCGACACGAGCTGGGCGAAGTCCTTGTCGGGGGTGACCATGTAGGTCGTCATGCCCGCCGCCTCGGCGCGGCCCACCAGGGTGCCGATGACGTCGTCGGCCTCCCAGCCGTCGACGCGCACCACGGGGATGTTGAACCCCTCGAGGATGCGGAAGACGTAGGGCATGGCCATGCCCAGGTCCTCGGGCATGCTCTCGCGCTGGGCCTTGTACTCGGCGAACTCCTCGTGCCGGTGGGTCGGCTCGCCGGTGTCGAAGACGGCGGCCAGGTGGGTCGGCTCGAAGCGCTCCAGCAGCTCCAGCAGGGTGTTGGTGAAGACGAAGGGCGCCGAGGTGTTCATCCCCCGGGAGTTGGTCACCGGGTTGTTGATGAGGGCGAAGTGGGCGCGGTAGGCGAGGGCCAGGCCGTCGAGGAGGCAGAGGACGCGGCGGTCGTCGAGGTCGAGCTCTCCGCTGCGGCCGAGGGCGCGGCCGGCGGCGTCGGAGGGGGCGGCGGCGGTCGTCATGGAGAGCACCCAACCTAACGACGCCCTCGAACCTCATCAAGCGCCTTGCCTCCGGGCGCGCAGGCGGCTTGATTGCGCCGCCTGATGAGCAGGAAACCCCCCGATCCCACCGCCCTCGGCCGGGCCTTCCGCCGGCGCCTGCGCCGCGCCGGCGCCGGGGGGCCGCCAGCCCTCGGGTGCATGGTCTCGGAGTACCTGCGGCCGTCGATGGCGACCCTGCTCGCCGAGGCCGGGTACGACTTCCTCTTCGTCGAGACCGAGCACGCTTTCCTGCAGACCCCGGAGCTGGCCGGCTTCGTCCACGCCGCCCGCGGCCTGGGCCTGCCGGCGATCGCCAAGACCGACCTCGACCGCGGCGAGGTGACCCGCCTCCTCGACGCCGGCCTGTGCGGCCTGCAGCTGCCGCGCACCGAGTCGCCCGAGCAGCTCGCCGAGCTGGCCGAGTACGCCCTCTTCCCGCCGAAGGGCTCCCGCGCCGGGGCCCCGGGATACGCCAGCAGCGACTACCGGATCCCCGAGGACCACGCCGCCTGGCTGCGGCGGGCCAACCAGTCCGTCAGCATCGTGGCCCACATCGAGACCGCCGAGGGGTTGCGCAACGCCGCCGCCATCGCCGCCAGCCCCCACGTGGACGTCGTCTACGTGGGGCCCTACGACTTCTCCATCGCCATGGGCCGCCCCGGCGACTACGACCACCCCGACGTGACCGGCCCCATGAGGCGCATCCTGCGGCTGTGCCGCGAGCGCCGGGTCTGCTTCGGGACGACGCCCTCCGGCCCCGGGACGGCGCGGGACTGGGTCCGTCGCGGCGCCGGGTTCTTCGAGCTGGGCAGCGAGCTGGAGCTGTTGGAGCGGGCGGCGCGGGCCGAGGTGGAGGCCTACCGTGGCGGACAGGAGTGATGGGTCCCCCTTCGGGGTCACGCCTCGAATCAGTCCGCTTGTTCCGATGAATGTCACATCCCACTAACAAACTCAAATCCCAAATGCGACGATCTGTGAGAGAAAGGGTTGCCTCATGACCGAAACGGAAAAATACCTCTTCGATGTCCACGGAGCGGGTCCATGGCGCTGATGACCGAGGAGCAGAGGTGGGCCTTCGAGCTCGACGGCTATATCCTCCTCCCGAGCCTGCTCGGCGCGCCGGCAGCGGCGCACGCCACACCCGCCGCTCTGGCTGAGCATCCGGACTTGCTGGCTGCGATTGATCAGCTAGCTGGCGGGGAGTTACCACTGTGGCACCGCGCTGCGTACGACGGTACTGAAGGGAAGGAACAGGAGTTCCACACGATCAAGTTTGAGCTGGACCGGCCGTCGCGCCGCCTGACCAAAGAGGGGCAGTGGGCCAATGATCTGACGGTGGATGAGCAGCGCCGGCTGGGCTACGACACGACCAGCCGGCCCGACCGGGTGTGCGTCTGGGGGCTGCGCGCGCTGTGGGCCGTGGGCGACAGCCGCGCGGTGGTGTGCCCCGCGTCGCACAAAGCCAACGTCCAGCCGCCCCCGAGCATGGCGCGCGCCGAGGAGCTCGGGGCGACGGAGTGCGTGCAGCTCCGCGCTGGCGACTGTCTGCTCGCGGTTGCCACCACGCTGGTCGGCGCCGCCCCGGGCTCCTCGCTGCAGGAGTGCATCTTTTGCGACGACTCCCGCTACCCTGGGGGGGCCTTCGGCCACGGCACGACGGGTGTGGACAGCTGGCTGGATGAGCTCGCGCCGGCGCGCCGAGCGCTGGTGTCCGGCCCACCACGCGGCCTCGGCCACGACGGCCAGCCCCTCAGCAACGACCAGCAGCTGGCGCCGTCGCTGCTGGGCGTCAACACGCGGCCTGACGCTCCGAACCACGAGGAGGTGTGGTTCTGGGACCTAAGAGGCTACCTGGTGCTGCCTGGCGTGATGGACCGCGAGTGGTTAGCGCAGTGCAATGCAGCGCTCGACTCGCCCTTCGCCGAAGCCAACCGTCGGCCGGTGGGCCTTTCGAGCAGTGTCGTGGGCGAGTACCCGAACTACGAGGGCTGTTCTCAGACTATTGCCCCGGCCCCGGGCACGCGCTGCACCGAAGAGCGCATCTCGCAGACCTGGACCCATCCCTCACCCTTCAGCGACGGCTTTCGACGCATGATCGACAATCCGCTCGTGAACGCGCGGCTGAAGTGGATGATCGACCCGGGCTTCGTCATGACGACGTGCTACACCATCGTCAGCCGCGACGGGGCGGCCGGCCAGCCCCTTCATGGCGGCTGGTTTTACGGCGCCGGCCCTACCTATCACTTCCGGGACGGACAGCCTCGTACGGAGCAGGTGAACATCGGCTGGCTGCTCCAAGACGTCGAGACGGCGACGGGCGACGGCGGACTGATGTTAGTCCCCGGAAGCCACAAAGCGCGGCTGCCGCTGCCGCGCCCGAAGCAAACCAGCTGCGACCTGCCGCAGGTCAAGCATATGCAGGGGGTTGCCGGGACGGTGATCATGTACACGGGCACGACGACGCACGGCGTGCGCAGCTGGCGCAACCCCAATCGCGAGCGACGCTTCGTCAACACCAAAGCGGGACCCAATATACTGCGGCCGGAGCGCGAGGCGGCGCAACCGAGTCCCTGATGACCTTTCGATAGCCTCACCATCCTTCACTACGCAGAGCACATTGCTGACGTGCCCGCCAAGAGAACCGAGCGCTATCGGTGGCCGGTCTTGCGTGGTGGCTCGTGCGAATGGATGGAGTTCGAGCAGTTTGACACTTCCGACGGAATCGCCGACTGGCCCGGTGGCAGCTATTTCCAGTCCATCACAGGAGAGTACATGGCTTGCAGGAGCTACGCGACGGGACGGGTCGGTGCCGCAGACTCGTATCTGTTCAACGCCAGGGATCTGACGGATTTCGCGGTAGCATGGCTGGAAGAACAGTTCGGTTAGCAGGGCCAGGTGACTCAGTGTTGGCGATCTGCGCTTCGTCCAGGAAATGGCCCCGGCGTGTATCTGAACAGATCACCGGTTCCCCCCGGCAGACGGATCGTCAGTGCGCCCCCGCTCACTTTGACGGTCTCGACGTTGCCGCTGAGGCGGTTCAGGCGATAGAGCTCGCTCACCTCGGGTTTGAACCTGACGGTGAAGGTCAGCTCGAAGTCTTCCGCGGTGCCGCCCTTGTCGTGCCAGAGGTTGGTCAGCATGAAATAGGGCTCTCCTCGATCATCGGTGAAGAACCCCAGCAGGCCATCCTTGTATTCGCCCGGTGATTCGACTACCACATCTGTGATCTGGTGATCGTTGCCTGCACCGTAGGACCAGGCTGTGGCCCCCCTTGGGGTCGGGTTGCCCACACGCGAGGAGCCTTCGTCGTGCCGGCCCTGCACGAAGCGCACATCGGTGCTGGTGAGAAAGCGGAGTGCCGTACCGAGATTCGCCACCTCGACATTGGCCTGGGCCGCATGGTGATACAGGCGATTCGGCTGACCGTCTGCTTCGATGAGACCGCGCTCGAATGCGATGTCGTAAGTGAAATAGGCGATGCCCGTGTAGCCATAGGTCAACGGTGTGAAGAGTTGGAATCGAATGTCTGATTCACTGGGCAGGCGTCGATGCCATCCGTTGTGTGTCTCGAAGGACTGGATGAAGAGCCAGTAGGGCATGCCCTGTTCCAGGGCCACGTGTCGGACGACTTCCAGCACCTTGAAGTAGCTCTCTGCATGGACCCAGCCGTCCACCTCTTCCAGGTCGCCGAGGGGGTAGACATCGACCATCAGGACATCGGGATCGATGATGGCGGCGAAGTCGTCGATGTAGCGCTCGTAATCGGGGCCGAGCAGCATCTCGCCTTCGGGCCTGGCATTGCAGTAGGCGAGCGCTTCGGGGTGGAGCTGCCTCAGCCACTTGAGCATGTGCCGGGTGTAGCGCATGTAGGTGGAGACCACGGGCTCGTCATTGACGAGCCATCCGATGCATCCCGGATTGCTGATCAGGTCCCGGATGTAAGCACGGTTTTCTTCACTGTCCAGTTCGCCCAGCGCTTCGCGCAGCGACTGTTCGCTGGCGCCTTCGCGGTTGGTCTGCTCGTCGCCCCAATGGTCGAGGTAGAGGTGATAGGGCAGTCGGTTCGCAGATGCGATGGGCAGCAGCTCGTCGAAGGTGCTCGGCTCCCACGCGAGGAGCGCGCTCATGTTGGCTTCGCGGTACTGATCCGCATCGAAGGGCCTGGGTGTCATCCGGGTCAGCCCCATGATGGTGAAGGGATGGCTGCGCACCCAGCGATGCCCGCGCTGCATCGTGGGCGGGCCGGCCGGTGAGAGCGTTTCCGAGGTGATCTCGCGCGGTGATTGGTGCTGGTTGCTGCTCACGGCCTGGCCCCAGGCCATCGACATGCCCAACAACGAGCATCCGATCAGACCGTGAAGCACAATATGAGATTTCCCACGCATGCGATCCTCCTTTCAGGGAGGGCTGCCCTGCCACTGGAAGATGACGCCGAGCATCCCCTTCTCGCGGCGGTAGATCATCTCGTAGGCCTCGGCCATTCTCGTGTACGGCAGCCGGTGGGTGATCAGCCGGCTCGGCGCCAGGCCGCGCGCCATGAGGGACAGAGTGTGCTCGCAGGTGCGCACCGCGTCGAAGCGGTCGCCTTCCGCCGTCGGGAATAGATAGCCGCCCCGTCCGGAGACGGCGACGAGGGCGATCCCCTTGTTGTAGAACCACTCCATGCCCACGGGGTTGAAGTCGTCGAGGGGCTCCTCGCCCCGCCCGGGCAGGGCGACGACGGAGACGCGGCCGTTGTCGCGCACCACCTCGCAGGCGGCCTTCCAGGCCGGCCAGGGGTTGGCGGTGAGGATCACCAGGTCGATGCCGGCGCCGCCGGTGAACTCGTCGAGACGGGCCTCCAGGTCGGGATCGTCGGAGAGCCAGGCCGCCTCGGCCCCCATGTCGGTGGCCATGCCCAGGCGCCCAGGGTGATTGCCGAGACCGACGACGCGCGCCCCGAAGAACGGCCCGAGGGCGACCGCCCCGAGGCCGAGCACTCCTAGTCCGACGACGGCCACGTTCTCCCCCGGCGTGAACCAGGCCTTGCGGTAGCAGTGGGCGCTCAGGGTGTAGAGGTGGGCCCACACGGCGTCCTCCGGGTCGACGCCCTCGGGCACGCGGACCACGCTCTGGGCCTCGTCGACGACGTACTCCGACTGGTGCGGGGCCCGCGTCACCACCCGGTCCCCCACCCGGATGCGCTTCACCTCGGAGCCGACGGCGCGCACCACCCCGAGGTTGCTGTCGCCCACCCAGCGCGGGTAGTCCGGCGCCCCGGGGACGCGCTCGGCGCCCTCGTAGTTGCCGCGGTCGGTGCCGATCTTCAGCGCCGAGATCTCGGTCTCCACGTGGATCTGCGTGGGGGCGAGGTCCGTGTCCAGGGGCTGCTCCTCGATGCGCAGGTCCCGCGGCCCGTGCAGCACGGCGATCTTCATGAGTCTGCTCCGTCGTTTCGGGACTGGCGGCTCAGTGCGGATCCCCCGCCCGCCACCGGTGCTTCTCCACGCCCTCCATGTCCAGCTCCACCCCGATACCCGGCCGGTTCGGCACCACGACCCGCCCCTCCACGACCTGCAGGGGCTCGTCGATCACCTCGTCCCGCCAGTCGATGCCGGTGACGAACTCCATGGGCGCGGCGTTGGGGATCGACATCATCACGTGGGCCGCCGCCAGGATGCCCACGGGCCCCTTGGTGTTGTGGAAGGAGATCGGCACGTGGAAGGTGTCGGCCATGGCGGCGATCTTCCTCGCCTCGGTGATACCGCCCGAGTACATCAGGTCGGGCTGGGCGATGTCGATACCCTCCATCTCCAGGAGGCGGCGGAACTGGCTCTTGGTGTTGAGCCGCTCCGAGCCCATGACCGGGATCGAGATCTCGCGGCGGATCTTCGGGTACGCCGTCAGGTCGTCGGGGGCCACCGGGTCCTCGTAGGCGAACAGGTCGAGGTGCTCGAGGCGCCGGGCCAGACGGATGGAGTTGGCCACGGTGAAGCGGCCGTGGCAGTCGATGAAGAGCTTCACCTCAGGCCCCACGGCCTCGCGCACGGCTTCGAAGTGGGCCGCCGTCTTCTCGGGGTGACCGTCGTCGAGGTAGGTGTCCCAGTCGAGGCCGGCCCGGTCGCGCCAGCTGGCGCCTCCCTTCAGGGCGAAGTAGCCCTCGTCCCGCTTGGCCTTCGCCATCGCCGCCGTCGCCTCGGGGGTGGCGCCGCCGAAATGGGTGTACACGTCGACCGCCTCGCGGAAGGCGCCGCCGAGCAGCTCGTAGACCGGCAGGCCCGCCACCTTGCCCTTGATGTCCCACAAGGCGATGTCGATGCCCGCCAGGGCGCTCATCCACACGGGGCCGGCCATGCGCCAGATGCCGCTCACCGAGGATCGCTTGTAGATGTGGTGCCACAGGTACTCGATGCGCGCCGGGTCGAGGCCGACCAGCTCCTGCTTCATGTGCTCCACGGCGGCGCAGACCACGGGCTCCTTGAGGGAGTAGGTGGCCTCGCCCAGGCCGGTGATCCCCTCGTCGGTGTGGACCCGGACGATGGTCCACTTGCGGCCCGGGGAGGCGATCATCAGGGTGTCGATGTCGGTGATCTTCATGGCAGGGTCTCGCAGGCGTCGACGAACTCCGCCGAGGTGGTGGTGTAGCCGATGAGATGCTCGAAGTTGCGCAGCACGATCTTGTTGAGCCAGCCGCCCTCGGGGATGCTCTCGTCGATCGTGTCGGGGAACTCGATCTCGGCGCCGTTGGAGGCGTCGCGCAGGAGCACCACCCGGTAGTTGCGGCCCACGGCCTCGGCGCAGGTGTAGTGCATGCAGGCGCGGCGGCTGTAGCCGACGACGATGAGGGTGCGCGTGCCCCAACTGCGCAGGTGCTGATCGAGGAAGGTGTCGTGGAAGCCGCTCCAGATCCACTTGGGGAAGTTCGGCTCGCCGTCGCGGGGAGCGACGCAGTCGAGGTAGCGCGGCTCGAAGTCCGGTCCCGCCTCGCGCCACGGCTGGAGCCCGTCGCGGCCGTGGCCGTGCTTGGTCTTGCCCCAGAACTCGCCGACGATGTTGCCGGGGTCGGCCACCAGGCGCAGGTCGTTGTGGACGTAGGCGACGCGCAGACCCACGTCCCGCGCCGCCTCCAGGGCCGGGGCGATGCGATTCTCGGTGACCGGGTTGGGGGAGGTCCCGTCCACGTCGACGAGGAGGAAGGTGCACTCCGCCAGCGGCAGGGCGAGGGTCTCGTACCCGTAGTCGTAGCCGCCGGGGTAGTCCTTGTAGTAGCGGACGGGGATGTAGAGGACGGCCACGGGTCGTCTCCGGGTCGGGTGAGGGCCGCCTACACTAGCGGCCCGCAGAGCCGGCGGCAACACTCGTCCCCGCGGACCACCAGACCCGGACCGGTCCGGCTTGCCGCGCCGCACGGAGGGCCGTTACATGCCGACCGGCCCGTCGACCGGCGGCCTCGGCGCCTGCTGCCGGCGCCTCCCTCAACCATCGCCCGGAGAATGTCGATCGTGTCCCTGGTCATGAGTGACGAAGAGCTGCTCGACGCCCTCGACCCGGAGTTCCCGGAGTTGGAGCCGATGCGCCAGGCCCGAACGGCCGGCGGCACGGCCGCGGCCAAGGCCGCGCTGGCGCGCTACATCCGCCGTCGCGAAGGAGGCGGTGACGGTCCCGAGAGCGGACCCGGCGACAGGCCCGAGGCCGTCTCCGAACGGGGCGAGGCGCTGTGCCGCGACCTCGCCGGCCGCGACTGGCTCACCGTGCCGCACCCGGAGGAGGTCCCCGAGCGCCTGCACAGCACCCAGGTCATGGGGCTCAACGACCACCACGACTTCGCCGCCCTGGCCCAGGAGTACGGGTCGACCGGCAACCACCGCTACGCCCGCGAGTGCGTGGCCCGCATGGTCGAGTGGATCGAGGTCAACGGGCCGCTGCCGGACCGGCCTCCCACCGGCCCCACCGGCGCCTTCTGGCGGACCATCTTCTACACCCTCCCCCGCACCGCCAACTGGACCCGCTGCCTGATGCTCCTGCGCCATTGTCCCGCCGTCACCGACGACGAGCTGATCACCCTTCTCAAGGCGGTCCTCCATCACCTCCGCTACGCCGCGAACAACCGGGTACCGGGCATGCCCAACATGATCGTCCACCTCCACGAGCAGCTCATCGGCCTCGGGGAGCAGTGGCCGGAGTTCGCCGAGTCGAAAGGCTGGTCCCGCGCCGGCGTGGAAGGGCTCCGGGAGCTGCTGGACGACTACTTCTACCCGGACGGCGCCTACATCGAGCTGTGCTACTTCGCCCACGAGAGCTTCACCCGCGTCCTGGAGCGCGGCGAGGCCGGCGAGATCGAGCTGCCGCCGGGGTTCCGCGAGAAGGTGGAGGGCATCTTCGACTTCCCCGCGTACATGGTGAAGCCCAACGGCAGCTATCCCTCGGTCAACGACAACTACTCCGCCCAGGACCCCGAGAAGCCGCCCGAGCGCCGCGGCGGCCTGATCGACCTCGGCGTGGAGATCACCGGCCGTGGGGACCTGCGCTACATCGCCTCCTTCGGCGCCGAGGGCGAGCCCCCGTCCCGGACCTCCCGCGCCTTCCCCTACGCCGGGTTCCACGTCATGCGCTCCGACTGGTCCGCCGAGGCCCGCTACCTCGTCTTCGACGGCGGCCGCAGCGCCGGCGGTCACAACCACGTGGACAAGCTCAGCTTCGAGCTCTACGCCTACGGCAACACCCTGGTCACCGACAGCGGCTGCGGCGGCCCCTGGGCCTCGGCCTGGCGCAGCGAGTACTTCGTCGGCCCCGCGGGACACAACACGATCATGGTCGACAGCCGCGGCCAGGTGGCCGGCCTCCCCCTCTTCGAGATCCCCTGCCTGCACGGGCGCACCGCCTGGCACGAGATCGCGCCGGAGCCGCTGCCCAACACCTGGGTAAGCGGCCGCCGCTTCGACTACGCCGGCAGCCGCTACGAGGACGGGTACGCCGCCTACGGCTCGGAGCAGAGCCGCCGCCGCGGCTTCGCCTACGAGAGCAAGCGCGTCGACGGCGTGGAGCGGATGCAGCCCTGGACGCGGAGCCAGGGCGAAGACCTGCAGGTGCCGCCCCACAAGCGAGTGTTCGTCGATCACGAGCGCCGCATCCTCTTCGTCAAGCCCGACTACTGGATCCTCTCCGACCGGCTCCTCGGCAAGGGCCGCCACAAGGCCGAGTCCCTGTTCCACTTCCAGGCCTCGGCCACGGCCCGCGTCGAGCCGGAGGACGGCTCGGTGCGCACCGTGAACGGCCGCGCCGGCCTGGTGATCCTGCCCGCCCCGGGGCCAGAGCTGCAGGCGCGCATCGTCCAAGGCCAGGAGGATCCGCCCCAGGGATGGGTCCCCGCCGGCTGGGGCGAGCACCGTCCCTCCCCGGTCGCCATCTACTCGGCGGAGGAAGAGCTGCCGCTGGCCTGGGACGCGGTGCTCTATCCGCACCCCGGGGACAGCGCTCCGGCGCTGTCGGTGGAACGGCTGGAGGTGCACGAGGAAGGAGAGGCGGTGCCCACGTGGCAGGCGTCCGCGCTCTGCGTGCACGTCGACGGAGGACGGGACTACTGCTACGTCTCCCACGAGCGCCGCGCCCTGCGCACCGCCGGACCGCTGGTGAGCGACGCCGAGCTGGTGCTGGTTCGCTGCGGCGGCGACGGACGGCCCCGTGAGCTGGCGCTGATCAACGGCAGCTACGTCAAGCTGGAGGGCCGGCTGCTCGTGGCCGCGGAGGAGACCTTCCCGCGCCTGGAGCTGTTCTGGGAGGGGGATGCGCTCACGGTGGACGCGGGTCACCCGGTGGGGGCGGAGGTGTGGGCCGGCGGCGCCCGGCGGGTGATCATCGGCGAGGGGGAGGCGCGGGGGGTTCAGCCGGTGGATGATCGAGTCGCGATCTTCGAGGACTGGCTGGATTGAGCAAGGTTCAGCGGGCGCACCGCCGACCTCACCTTGCCCCTCAACTGCGGACCGCGGGGCTGTGCCGGGTTCGACCTTGGGACAGGTCCGTCAGAGCTTCAGCAGAATCAGCGTGCCCAGGGTGACCAGAGTCGTAAACTGGAAGCCCAGCAGCCAGTTGATGCGCTTTTCCAGGCTGTCGAAACGGGAGCCCGTATGGCTCTCCAAGCTGTCGAAACGGACGTTCGTCTGGCGTTCCATGCTGTCGAGGCGCGCGCCCAACTGCTGAAGGGTGCCGTTGATCTGCTCAACGGCCCCTTCCACGCGGGACAAGCGCTCCCCGTGGTCCCCGGCAGTAACTTCGGTCATCGTCTGCTTCCCTGAGTGAAGGCCCCGGTCCGGAGCGTTGCCCGGAATATAAGGGGTCGCTGCAGGCTGGGGAATCTCGGGCCTCCCCGCCGGCCCCTACTATGGCTTGCCTCCCACCACCGCCGCGCCCTGCGGGAGCGCCTGCTGAAGCGTCCACCGACGCTGCCCAGATCTACTTGCCGCCGTTGCGATATGCAGACTATGTCATATCGTAGATGACACTATACGCCCGACATTGGACACCAATGTCGCCGTCGCGGGGCTGAGCAGCCCGGCCAGAGCTTCCGCCGGCCTGCTTGACCGAGCCCTGCGCCGCCAACTCGAGTTGGTCCTCTCGCTGCCTTGCCCTCGAGTACGAGGCCGTATGCCAGGACCCGGCCCAACGCATCATCTCGGGCCTGCTATCGCCCCAGCAGGCTCTGAGGAGAACATGGGAATGAGCAAAGGAAGCAGCACCTACCTCTTGCGGCTGCCCGCCTCCCTGAAGGCAGCGGTCGCGGAGATCAGCAAGAAAAACGGCACGAGCATGAATCAGTTCGTCACGACGGCCGTCGCCGAGAGGGTCTCTGCCATGAAAACGGCGGAGTTCTTCACCACGCGCGGGGGGGAGGCCGACATCGAGGCGGCACGCCGGCTGCTGCGCCGCGACGGGGGGCAGTCACCCGCACCTGACGATGCCCTGGACCTGGCATGATCCATCACGGTCAAGGCGCCACGGCTGATGTGCGCCTTGAATCGACCGAAAACGGGCCCTCATGAGCATTGAGTACACGATCGTCATCGAGAGAGACGAGGACGATTGCTACCTTGGAAGTGTCCCCGTGCTCCCAGGCTGCCACACTCAGGGAAAGTCAATTGACGAGTTGCTCGAACGGATGCAGGAGGCGATTGCGCTCTGGCTCGAGGTCAACGGGGGTCGCCGCCCTCTTGCGCCGGGGCCCCCGTGATCTTCCATCAACGTCGGAGAGGCACGGTACCACTGTCCTGGTACTGTATTCAGCGACCCAGCCATCGGCCGTCTGGCCAGAATACTGACCCGCCTGTCCAAGAACCTAATGGGGTTTCTTCGATGAGCTACAACTCCGCAATCGAATGGACCGACGCCACCTGGAATCCGGTAACCGGCTGCACCAAGATTACGCGCGGCTGTGACCACTGCTATGCCGAGCGCATAGCCGAGCGGTTCCGAGGTACACCGGGGCATCCCTTTGAGAATGGGTTCGATCTCACCCTGCGACCGGAGCGTCTGGCTCAACCCCTTTCCTGGAGACGGCCGCGCAGGGTCTTTGTCAACTCAATGAGCGACCTGTTTCACAAGAGGATCCCGGTTGAGTTCATAGACCGCGTATTCGACACCATGGAAGCCGCGGAAAAGCACATCTTCCAGGTGCTCACCAAGCGGAGCTCGCTGATGAAGAACTATCTCCAGCACAGGTATGGATCTGGGCAAGGGCCACGCCATATCTGGTGCGGGGTCTCCGTAGAAGATCACTTGGGGACAGCAAGAATCCGGCATCTCCAGAGGGCGCCGATTCCAGTTCGCTTTCTCTCGATAGAACCCCTTCTCGGTCCAGTGGGCGACATCGACCTCGAGGGAATATCCTGGGTCATCGTCGGCGGGGAGAGCGGTCCCAAGGCCCGCCCCATGGAGCTGCACTGGGTACTCGACATCAAGAAGACCTGTGACCGGGCGGGAGTCGACTTCTTCTTCAAGCAATGGGGAGGACCGACCCCGAAAGCCGGAGGACGCCTGCTACAAGGAGTCGCACATAACGCGATGCCCCTATTGACAGAGAGAGAGGAACCCCATGGATTTCAGGAGGCATCCTGACGAACCCCCGCCTCTACCCTGAGCCACACAGCAAGGCGAAACTGGACGTCCTGCGATGCTACCTTGGGTTTGAGCTCTGCGGACCAAGTGACCCAATCGATCGATCCAGAGTTATGTGGCTGACAGACGTGCTCTCTAGGAAAGACTGTCATGAGGAGTAGTCAAGGGTTCTTGCGAGAGGTATTGTGGCGACCCAGATCAGCAATATCGGGATTGATTGCTCTACTACTCTCCATCTCGTCGTGGGCTGGCCTAGGCGCGAACTGGACGCCCCTCGAGAAAACACTTGTGCCGGTCTCCCTACTCCTAGCTGCCCTACTGGTGAGCGTTCTCTTCTCGTCCTACTCCCTCCTCAAGAAGTCTGACCGTCCACTCAGTGTGCGCAGGGTAACCGAGGGGAAGCACTACTACAAGGATCAACTGATGGTCATCTTGGAGGCCCGTGATACTGTCCTTGTTGGCGACATTCTGACCTTGTTTGTACGGGAAGGTGATACTGAGACACCGATCTGCCTTGTATCAGTCGAGGCCATGTCAAGCAAGGGCTTCCCCCAGAGCATAGTACTCCATGGACTCACTGATGAAACATCACAATATCTCCGTGATGAGAGCAGACTCGAACAACTGCAGGCAAAACGTGGCATAACAAGGAGGGCACTGGAATGTCTGAAGACGCTATAGAACACGACGGCCTTGTCGCCCATGTCCTTGATGACAGAAGGCTTGTCATCAACAAGGGAGCGCAGGACAACATCACGATGGGCACCAGATTCGTGGTGTACACGGTAGGGGAGGAAATACACGATCCTCGGACAGGAGAAAGCCTTGGAATACTGGAAGAAATCAAGGGCAAAGGAGAGGTTGTTCATGTTCAGGATCGAATGTGTACCATTAAGACCTTCGAGTTCGACATGGTGATAGAACCAGTCCCTGAATTTGCGGCGGTCTTTTCCTTGGTCAAGGAAAGGAAGCGAAAGGTCTATAGCGAATTCGTTGATCCCGAACCCGGAGACTATGTGCGAAGAATCCGTTAGATGAGGATCGCGGAACGTGTCTGGGAGGCGGGTGTGATCCACACTTCGTTCGAGCGCGTGGGGCAGCCCTTGGACGAAGCGCTCGGGATGGCGTGTGTAGGCGTCCTCAATGACGCTCTCCCGCTCGGCCTGCAGGACACCGGCGCGCCCCGGTCCTGGTGTAGGGTCAGCTGCTCCGGCTCGATGGCCTGCTCGTGGCAGACGGCCTGGATCAGGCGCCGGGCACGACCGGCGCTTTCCCGGGTGGCCACCGTCCAGGCGACGACGTAGCGCGAAATATCGCCCCAATCCTCCGCGCCATCTCCGCAAAGTACAGCACCTCCTCCGGCGACAGGGGCCTCCCGAGGACATCGCGTTCCCGGTAGGACAACCACTTCTTGAGGACTTGGTAGCCGCCGAGCTTGTAGTCCCAGATGGCGGCGGGGACGTTGCGCCAGAAGGCGCGGTCGTTCAGGTAGACGTCCAGCGTCGTGGCGCCGAGGGTGGGGATGGCATCGCCGAGGGCGGCGCGTTCCTCTGGGGTGTATTCGCGTTCGACGATACGGCCTTGCCCCGGCATCACCGCGTCACCCGTTCCGAAGTGGCCCCACCCCGCTGTCAGGGCGAAATCGTCGCCGGTCATGTTGCGGCCGCCGGACGTGGCCGGTACGGCGATGGCGCTGATCTCTGGAAGCAACGTGCCTTGGGTAACGCCGGGCACCGGCGTGTCGGGATCGAGCAGGCGTGCGAGTTCCCGGCCGCGCGCCGCTGATTCAGCGAGGGTCTCTGCTGCGCCGTCAGCATCGCCATCGGGCCAGCCCGGGAGCGGGATGCGGGGCCATTCCATGCGGAGAGCCCCGGCGTTGGCCTCTCGGTAGGCGGGGTCGTGGAGGGTGGCGAGGACATGGTGGAAGAGATTTTCTACGCTCGCGCCGATTCGGTGGAGATAGCGTTGGGCGGCACCGGACAAGTTGGGGCGGCGTTGTATTTCGTTGCCGCTGATTCCGAGGCCCCTGTCACGGAGGTAGGCAGGGAACATGTTAGCACCGCGCTCAATCAGATGATGTGAACCGATTCGTTTCGTAAAACAAGCTTGTGGTTCTTCTGCGTCCTTCCGCAGATGCTGCGCGGCTGACAGCCACATATTTCCATCGAACACATGCGGCCGGTAGTCAACGCGCTTCTCGTCAAGCAGTTTTGTTTCCGCTTCCCAATAGAGCCAGCGATTGTCAAATGGCCGGTAAGCAAGGCGTATAAAACCGGCGTTGACTGGACCTCCACGCGCAAGCAGTGCGTTCCGCCCAGAATCAGCGTCAAACCGCGCCGTGGATTTCATCGCACTTGGATAGCGCCGCGCTACCTGGTCATGGCTCAGTTCCGTATTGAAGTAATCAGCGACCCGAGTCTTGAGCCGATCTATGTCAACGTCGACGAGAAAAGCATCACGGTTGGTCAGAACTCCGTGAAATCGAACTGGGAACAGATCGGTCAAGGCCGGCCAGTCGAACCAGCCCTCGCTCACCGCCGTTTGCATGAACGGCTGGCCCAGCGGCAGCACCGGTGCAATATGCTTGTAGAGCACGTCCGGTTCCGTCTCCTCAGTCTCAATCAGTTCCTCGCGCTTGGCTTGTCCCCACAAATGTCGAAAGCCGACCTCTCCAGTTGGCACATGGTTGGCCTTGCGCACCAGCGTCGCAATCGCCGTCCCAACTTGAATGCCGACCGGGTCGCCTTCCGTCGAAAAAATGCTCGGGTCGGGTGAGCCGTCGGGCGCCACCTTGCCGGTCTTGTATTTGTCGCCGTTCAAGCAGTCGATGCGGATCGCGTCGAATGCCTCGAGATAGCGCTCCCGCATCCCGGTGAAAGACAGCCCGTCGAGCCAGGAGTAGTTGGAGATGAAGCAGACCACACCCTGGCCCGTCCTCTCGGCGATGCGCCGTTCCGCCATGCGGAAGAACCGCACGTAGAGATCGTTCAACCCTCGTCCCTCGGGCCGGCGCACCCGCTTCGTCGTGCGGTAGGCCTCGGACAGCTCCCGCTCCTCCTCCACCGCCACGCCGGCGAAGCCGTTGTAGGGCGGATTGCCGAGGATCACCAGGATCGGGGTGTCCCGCTTCACGCGCTCGGCGCGGTCCCGTTCCTCCTCCAACTCCGGGAAGGGCAGGGGCTTGTCGGTCTTCGGCTCCCAGCCGGTGAGGGCGTTGGTGAGGAAGACACCGGCGCGTTCGTCTCCGTCCTCCGCCAGCGGCGCGTCGAGGTCCTGCAGGGTGAGGCCGACTTGCAGGTGGGCGACGACGAAGGGGGCGGGCATGATCTCGAAGCCGAAGACCCGTTCCAGGGCCGCCTGCTTCACCCGCGCGCCGGCGAGGGCGCCGAGGCCGCGGCCTTCGAGGTTGGCGGCGATGCGGCGCAGGACTTCGGCCAGATAGGCGCCGGTGCCGCAGCAGGGGTCGAGGACGTAGACGTTGTCGGCGGCCAGCCCGTCGGAGATCCCGAGGTCATCCCGCAACGCCCGGTCGACGCGGGCGACCATGTAGCGCACGACTTCAGACGGCGTGTACCAGACCCCGAGTTGCTTGCGCAGGCCGGGGTCGAAGGCTTCGAGGAAGGGCTCGTAGAAGTAGGGCACGGCCTCGCCCTCGTTGAAGCGGGAGAAGAAGGCCGGCCGGTCCACCCGGTCGAGGGCCGCCGCGGTCCAGTCCATCACCTCGACGAGGTCGAGGTGCCGCAGGCGGGCGGGGCCCGAGAGCTGATGGAAGAGCGCCCGCAGGACCGGGGCGCGCAGGTGCCAGACCGAGGTGCGCCAGTCGAAGCGGTCATCCTGCCTGGCTTGCCGCGCCCACAGCACCCAGGCAGAGAACAGGCCGTAGAACAGGGTCTGCACGAGGGTCGAGCGGAAGAAGGCCTCGCCGCGCTTGCCCTCGAAGCGAACCCCCAGGGCCTCCTCAAGGGCGGAGCGCACCGCCTTCAGCGGTTGTGCGTCGCCGGCGGCCTCGACTCGGGCCAGCCCGTCGCGGGCGTACGAGGCCAACAGCCAGGCGAGGTCCCTCGGCTCGGACAGCGCGGCGCGGTGCGCCAGCGCCCGGCCCAGGTACTCGGCCAGGCCGGCGCCAATGTCGCGGGCGAAGGATTGTGGCGTCTCCAGGCGCTGCTCGAACTCCTCGGCGCTCTCCGCCAGCCGGAAGGCCTCGAGCTTGGTGGGAAGGCGCGCCGAGTCCTCCCCGACGAGCACGAAGTCGCGGGTGTTGGTCACCAGCACGAGGCCGTAGCGGTCCCAGTAGCGGCTGACCTGTCGGCTGTGCGCGGTCAGCCAAGCGTCGTCGTCCGCGGACTTCACCTCCACTACGCCGCGCTCGGGCCTCTGCCCCGGCCGGGGCTGCCCCTTCTGTACCTGCCGCGACGAGTAGAGCCCGAAGTCGGGGTGGCCCGCTCCCTGGTCGGCCAGCTCGCCGACGCAGAACACCTTGGGCTTGAGGGCGCCGCCGACGGCGTTGAGCAGGTTGGCCAGCGGCCCGTAGCTGGAGCGCTCCCCGGTGGCGCTGCCGGAGGCACGGATCCGGTGCAGGTCGGTCAGGTAATGCTCGACCGCCGCCGTCAGGCGGGCCGTCTTGGTGGCCATGATGGGGGTCTCTCAGAGTAGCCGCGGCCTGCTGCTCTTGCCAGCGGCAGCGGCACTGGCAGCGTCAACTCGCCTGATGGACTTCGGACTCAAGAACTGTACGGCGGGAAGGATAGAGGACGTTCACAAGATAATGGACGGCGTCCATAGTCGCGATGGCCATGTGGCGGCATCTTCCGCAGCCGTGCGCGAGCTCCAGATCCAGGGACGGCAGGATGGCCTGTGAGGGTTATATTCCTGAGCAGACGAAACAACCTGCCTGCCGAGAGTCCTCGGATCGCCGAACAGGAAATGAACCCTCGCCAAGACCTGCACCAGTGCATCGCGAAGGTCCTCGAGCCTCGCTCTGAGGTCCTGGAGGCCTACCTGTTCGGCTCCCACGCCCAAGGCGTTGCGCAGCCCCACAGCGACATCGACATCGCCGTGTACATTGACGAAAGCCGGGTCGAAGAGAGCGCCTTCGGATACCGGGCACATCTCACGACCGTGTTGATCGGCGGCCTTCACGACAACGACATCGATCTGCTGGTCCTCAACCACGCCCCCCCGGTTCTCTACTACCATGTGCTCCGCGACGGCATACGTGTCCTGTCCCGTGATCTCATGGAGACGACGACCCGGGAGGGCTATGCGGTTTCCCGGTACTGCGACTTCGTTCCCCATCTGGCAAAGATGGACCTGCTGAGTTCACCCTCCGGCGGCGAACAGTGACACCCGGACGGCCGAATCACTCTGCCGTGCGGCGCCACCTCACGGCATTGAGGTTCGCCGTCGGCAACTTGCGCCGGCACGCGGGTACAACGGCCACCCAGCTCCGGGATGACGCAGATCTTCGCTGGCTGATCGAGCGGGGACTTCAACTCTGTGCCCAGAACTCCCTCGACATAGCGACCCATCTGGTACAGTCGGATGGCCGCGATGCCGCAGACTACACGACGGCCATTGACCGCCTCGCGGAGATGGGCGTGTTGCCCGGTGAGTTTGCAGCGCGCTTCAGGGATGTAGCCGGGTTCCGCAACGTCCTGGTCCACGGATACCTCGATGTCGATCTCGACCTCGTTGGGCAAGTCCTCAGCCGGCACCTGAACGATTTCGAGATCTTCTCTCAGCACGTGGAAGGATGGCTTGCCCAGGCGGGGAGTGATCCCGAACCGAGCCCGCCCGCCCCCCCCTGACCCGTGCCGCTCCTCGGCAACATCGCCCTCGGCAAGTACGTCGCCGGCGACTCCCTCCTGCACCGGCTCGACCCGCGGACCAAGCTGGTCACGGTGACCGTCATGATGACCGTCGCCCTCGGCTCCCGCGGCCTGGCGCCGGTGGGCGCCTTCGGCCTCTTCGTCCTCCTCGCCGCGGGACTGTCGCGGCTGCCGCCGGCGCTGCTGGCGCGCAACCTGCGGTCCTTCCTGTGGCTGCTGGTGATCACCGCCCTGCTCCACGCCTTCAACACGCCGGGGCATCCGGTCTGGCGCGTGCCCTGGCTCGACCTTCTGGCGACGCGCGAGGGACTGCAGTCGGCGGCCCTCTTCACCCTGCGGCTGGCGACCCTGGTCACCGCCGCGGCGCTGCTGACGCTGACCACCTCGCCCCTGGAGCTGACCGACGGCCTGGAGCGGCTGCTGCGGCCCCTGCGCCGGCTGCGGGTCCCGTCCCACGAGCTGGCCATGATGATCTCCATCGCCCTGCGCTTCATCCCGGTCCTGGCCGAGGAGGCCGAGCGCCTGCAGAAAGCGCAGATGGCCCGCGGCGCCGAGTTCAGCGGCGGCCCGGTGCGCCGCGCCCGCAAGCTCGTGCCGCTGCTGCTGCCGCTGTTCGTCTCCGCCTTCGCCCGCGCCGACCGCCTGGCGGTGGCCATGGAGGCCCGCGGCTACCGCGGCGAGGGCCGCACCAGCTACCGGCAACTGCGCCTGGGCCGGCTCGACGCCGCGGCGGCGCTGCTGTCGGCGGCAGTGGCCGCCGGCATCCTGTGGGTGGGCCGGCCGTGAGCCGCGCCCCCGCGAGTCCCCGGACCCTGCGCCTGGACCTGGAGTACGACGGCTCCGGCTTCGTGGGCTGGCAGGACCAGGCCGAGGGGCGCACCGTGCAGGGGACGCTGGTATCGGCGATGCGCGCCCTGCTGCAGGAGGAGGCCGCCCCGGTGGGCTCGGGACGCACCGACGCCGGCACCCACGCCCTCGGCCAGGTGGCTCATGCCCGCGTGCGGTCGTCCATGGAGGCGGACCGCATCCTCCGGGGGCTGAACGCCCTGCTGCCGGAGGACGTGGCCGTCCTCCGGGTCCTGGAGGTGCCCGCCGATTTCCACGCCCGCTACGGCGCCCTGGGCAAGCGCTACCGCTACCGCATCGACACGGCGCGCCACGCTCTCGGCCGGCACGCCGTGTGGACCCTGCCGCGGCAACTGGACCTGGAGCCCATGGCCGAGGCCGCGGCGGGTCTGAGAGGCGCCCTCGACTTCCGCGCCTTCTGCAAGGCCGACCCGCCGCCGGAGAGCTACAGCTGCCGGATCGACGCCGCCGAGTGGCGCCGCCGCGGGCATCGGTGGAGCTTCGAGATCGAGGCGGACCGCTTCCTGCGGCACATGGTGCGGTCCCTCGTGGGGACCCTGGTGGAGGTGGGCCGGGGGCAGCGGAGCCCGCGGCGGTTCCTGGAGCTGCTCGAAGGCGCCGACCGCTCCGTCGCCGGCGCCACCGCCCCGGCGCGGGGCCTGTGCCTGCTGCGGGTGCGCTACCCCGAAGAGGTGGGCGGCGCCTCCGGGCCCGAACCCCTTGAGACGCCCGGCGCTCTTTAGCAGGTTAGTCGAAGCCCCATGAGAGCCTGGTCCCCGCTCATTCCGCTCCTGGTATCCCTGGTATCCGCCGGCGCCGCCGCCGAGGACCCGGTCACCGCCTCGCGCCGCAACGCCGTGGTCCGGGCCGTCGAACGGGTGCAGCCCTCCGTGGTCAGCGTCCGCGTCGTCCACCGGGAGCAGGTCCTGCGCAGGTACCGGGACCGCTTCGACTTGTTCATGGGTCTTCCCTTCGCCCCGCGCTACTACCAGAGCCATCGGGACCGGGTGCTGGAGGGATCCGGCTTCATCGTCGACGGCGAGGGCTTCGTCCTGACCAACGACCACCTGCTGGGGCGCCGGGGCATCCGCAAGGTGGAGGTCTCGCTGCCCGACGGCCGGGTGTTCCAGGTCCGTTCGGGCAGCCGCGACGTGGCCCTGGACCTGGCCGTCCTGAAGATCGAAGGCGCCGATCTGCCGGTTGCGCCTCTGGCCCGATCCGACCATCTTCTGGTCGGGGAATGGGCCATCGCCATCGGCAACCCCTTCGACCTCGGTCCCACCGTGAGCATCGGCGTCATCAGCGCCGTCGACCGGGACTTCGAGGAGCCCCAGGGCGACTACTACTACCGCGACATGATCCAGACCGACGCAGCCATCAACCCGGGCAACAGCGGCGGCCCCCTGGTCAACGCCCTGGGCGAGGTCGTCGGCGTCAACAGCTTCATCTACACCGGCGGCGAGTACAGCCTCGGCTCCATCGGCATCGGTTTCGCCATCCCCATCGGCGACGCCCGCAGGTTCCTCGAAGAGATGCGCGTCCATGGCCAGGTTCGCCTGCCCTGGCACGGCATCGTCGACCTCCAGGACCTGACCCCGCGCTGGGCGAGCTACCTGGAACTGGACATCCGCGAGGGCGCCGTGGTCATGCGGGTCACTGCGGACAGTCCCGCGTACGAGGCCGATCTGGCCCGCGGCGACGTGATCACCGGCATCAACGGCGAGGCCGTCCGTTCCACCAAAGAGGCCTGGAGCGTGCTCGGGGGACTGAGGGTCGACCAGACCTGCGCCCTCGACATCCTCCGCAGGAAGGAGCCCCGGACGATCGAGTTCACCATCCAGGAGCGTCCGAAGGGGACGAGATGGAACTGAATGGCCCGTGAGGGAGTCCCCTTCGTGGCCGCCGGCCTGTTGCTGTGCGCCGCCTGCTGGTACGCCCGCCAATGGAACCCCGCCCTCGGCTTCGGCGCGGCGGCCTTCGCCGCCGCCACGGCCTTCATGGCCTTCTTCTTCCGGGATCCCCGGCGGCAGGCGCCGGCGTTGCCGGGCGCCGTCGTCTCCGCCGCCGACGGCCGCGTCGTCTCCGTGGAGCGCCTCTCCCATGACGACTACCTCGGCGGCCCGGGCACGCGCATCAGCGTCTTCCTGTCGGTCTTCAACGTGCATGTGAACCGCGTCCCCCACGAGGGCGAGGTCGACTTCGTCGACCGGCGCTCCGGGCGCTACCGCGTGGCCTACGCGGAGCAGGCCTCGGAGGACAACGAGCAGAGCGTGATCGGCATCCGCTGCGGGGACCACCGGCTGGTGGTCAAGCAGATCGTCGGCATCCTGGCCCGCCGCATCGCCTGCTACCTGGCCCCCGGCCAGCAGGTGCGCCGGGGCGAGCGCTTCGGGCTGATCCGCTTCGGCTCGAGGGTCGACCTCATCCTTCCGGAGTCCGCCCGGATCGAGGTCTCGGTGGGCGACCGGGTACGGGGCGGCGAAACCGTCATGGGAGTCCTGGCGTGATCAACCGAGGCCTCATTCCCAACCTGTTCACCGTGGGCAACCTGCTCTGCGGCTTCCTGGCGCTGCGCTACATCGTCGAGGGGAACTACGTGCCCGCCGCCTGGCTGATCGTCCTGGCCAGCGCCCTCGACAACATGGACGGACGCCTGGCCCGCTACATGGGCCGCGACTCGCGGTTCGGCATCGAGTTCGACTCCCTCGCCGATGTCTGCACCTTCGGCGTCGTCCCCGCCTTCATGCTCTACCACGGACTCCTGCCCACCGGGTGGGGGGCGGTCCTGGCCTCGGTCTTCCTCGTCTGCGGCGCCCTGCGCCTGGCGCGTTTCAACGTCATGAGCCAGGACGGGGGCAAGGGAGAGTACTTCACGGGCATGCCGATCCCCGCCGCCGCCATCGTCCTGAGCCAGTACATCGTCTTCACCGGGCATTCCTGGGCCACGGCCCACGCCGCCCACCTCGGCGTGCTGCTGACCTTTGCCCTGTCGATGCTGATGGTCAGCCGCGTCGAGTACGACTCCATGCCCAGCTTCCGGTCCGGCGGGCTCAGGGACCGCTGCAAGCAGGTCTTCCTCGTCGTCGCCGTGGCCCTCATCGTTCATCCGGCCACGTCGAAGGAGTTCTTCTTCCCCATCGCCCTGATCTACCTGCTCTCCGGGCTCTACCGCTGGGTCGCCGGCCTGTTCAGCGACGAGGTGACGCAGCACGCCTGAGGGGATGAAGGCGGCCCATGTTCAGGGACAAGCCGGTCGGTTACCTGGTCCTCATCCTGCTGGTGAGCGCCGTCAGCGGCAGCGTCATCGGCGAGTCGCTGCGCATCGTCCTGCGCTTCGTCGCCGGTGAGAGCAGCATCGTGGAGCGGGCCCTGCTGGACTTCTTCCGCTACGAGATCGGGCCCCACCGCCTGGACCTAATCATCCTCTCCTTCCAGTTCGAGCTGGGCCTGAGCTTCAACGTCATCACCCTGCTCGGCATCTTCGCGGGCTGGTACTACTTCAAGTACTCGTACTGAACCTTCCGGAGGACCGACCATGTTTCCGAGTCACTGGGAATTGCTCATCATCTTCCTCGTGGTCCTGCTCCTCTTCGGGGCCAAGCGCATTCCGGAGATGGCCCGGGGCCTGGGCAAGGGAATCCGCGAGTTCCGGGGCGCCGTGAAGGACGTGCGCGACGAGGTGGAGACGGCGGGCCAGGAGGCGCCGCCCAACCGGATCGCCACCCCCGCCTCCGGCTCCGTGGCCCGCGAGGCCGGCGCCTCCCCGGCCGAGGCTTCCCCCTCCGACGACCCGGGCGCCCCCCCGGCGCGGGAAGAGGCCCGCAACTGAGTCTCGCCGAGCTCACCGCCCACGAGGCGCTGCACCGGCTCGAGGCCGGCGAGCTCACCTCCACCGAGCTGACGCGGCAGGTCCTCGACCGGGTCGAGGACCGCGACGCCGAGGTCAACGCCTTCATCAGCGTCGACGCCGACGGCGCCCTGCAGCGGGCCTCCGACGTCGACCGCCGGCGGCAGGCCGGCGAGCCCGTGGGCGCCCTCGCCGGGGTCCCCCTGGCCGTCAAGGACGTGCTCTGCGTCCGCGGCGGTCCCACCACCTGCGGCTCGGAGATCCTCCGCGGCTACGTGGCCCCCTACGACGCCACCGCCGTGGAGCGGGTGCGGCAGGCCGACGCCGTCCTCGTGGGCAAGACCAACATGGACGAGTTCTCCATGGGCTCCTCCACCGAGAGCTCCTGCTTCGGGCCGACGCGGAATCCCGTCGATCCGCGGCGCGTGCCGGGCGGGTCGAGCGGCGGTTCGGCAGCCGCCGTGGCCGCCGACGAGACCGTCCTCGCCCTCGGCTCCGACACGGGGGGCTCGGTGCGCCAGCCGGCGGCTTACTGCGGCGTCGTCGGGCTCAAGCCGACGTACGGCCGCGTCTCCCGGTACGGACTGGTGGCCTACGCCTCCTCCCTCGACCAGATCGGCCCGGTGACCAAGGACGTGGAGGACGCCGCCCTCCTGCTGACCGTCATCGCCGGCCGCGACCCGAGGGACGCGACCTCCGTGGACCGCGAGGTTCCCGACTACCGGGCGAAACTCGACGCGGGGGTCGAGGGTCTGAGGATCGGCTGGGCGAAGGAGTTCTACGGCCCCGGCCTCGACGCCGAGATCCGCGCCGCCGCCGAGGCCGCGGCGCGGCGGCTGGCCGGGGCGGGGGCCGAGATCGTCGACGTCTCGCTGTCGGTGGCGGGAGACCCGGACTACTGTGTCAGCTGCTACTACGTGATCGCCATGGCCGAGGCCTCGGCCAACCTGTCGCGCTTCGACGGCGTGCGCTACGGGTTCCGCGCCGAGGCGCCGGACGACCTGCAGGACCTCTACCGCCGGACCCGCAGCCGGGGCTTCGGCGCCGAGGTGCAGCGGCGGATCCTGATCGGCGCCTACGTCCTCAGCGCGGGGTACTACGACGCCTACTATCTCAAGGCGCAGAGGGTCCGCACCCTGATCCGGCGCGACTTCGAGAGCGCCTTCGACAGCTGCGACCTGCTGCTGTCGCCGGTGGCTCCCACCACCGCCTTCCCCCTCGGCGAGCAGCTGGAAGACCCGCTGCAGATGTACCTGAACGACATCTACACCACGTCTCTGAACCTGGCCGGCCTGCCCGGCATCTCGGTCCCCGCGGCCACCTCGGCCGAGGGGCTGCCCATCGGCGTGCAGCTGATGGCCCGCCCCTTCGAGGAGGCGACGCTGCTGCGGGGCGCCAGGGTCCTCGAGCAGGCCGCCTGACGACCATGGAGTCCGCCATGTCCTCCACCGCCCTGCGCCTCGCCCTGGTGGCGGGGCTCCTCGCCGCCCCGGCGGCGGCGATCAACGAGAACGCCGGCACCGCCGGGTTCAGCTTCCTCAAGATCGGCGTCGGCGCGAGAGCCGCCGCCCTCGGGGGCGCCTTCACCGCCGTTCCCGGCGATCTCGAGTCGGCGGCCTGGAACCCGGCCGGCGTCTACGAGACAGGCGGCCGCTCGGCGGCGGTCTCCCTCACCCGCTACGTCATCGACACGCAGGCCGGGTTCCTCGCCGTGGGCCTGCCGGAGGGGCCGCGGATGTGGGCGCTGAGCGCCAACTACGTCACCTACGGCGAGATGGCGCACACCGACGAGGACGGCCAGGACCTGGGCACCTTCGCCGCCTTCGACATGGCCACCGCCGTGACCGCGGCGCAGAAGGTCTGGCAGGACCGCCTCACCCTCGGCGGCAGCGCCAAGTGGATCTACTCCGGCATCCACGACTACACCTCCGACGCCTGGGCCGTCGACCTCGGCTTTCTGATCCGCGGTCCGGTGGCGGGGATGACCTTCGGCGGCTCCATCTCCAACCTCGGGTCGGTGCGCAGCGGCTTCACCGAGGGCTACGAGGACGCCCTGCCCGTCCTCATGCGCGCCGGCGTCAGCCATCACCCCGCCCACTTCCCCATCCCCCTCATGCTCTCCGTCGACTTCACCGTGCCCAACGACAACGACCCCTACGTCACCCTCGGGGCGGAGCTGCAGCTGGCGGGGGGCCTCTACCTGCGCCCCGGCTACAGCCTCCGGCAGGAGGGCGAGGAGACCCTCGGGCTGTCCACGGGCGGCGGTGTCGAGATGAACAACCTGCGGGTCGACTACGCCTACTCCTCCCTGCCCGCCCTCGGCCGCATCCACCGTCTGAGCCTCAGGGGACGGATCTAGGCGTCGAGAGCCTGGAGGCCCTCCGGGCGGCGGGTCAGGGGCCCTCCTCGGCGCGCCCCGTCATCGGCACGAAACGCACCGGCAGCAGGCGCTCGAGGGCGGTCTCCCCGCCCTCGTCGCGGGTGATGCGGATCAGCTCCTGGTAGCTCTCGCCCACCGGCATGACCAGCCGGCCCCCCGGGGCCAGCTGCTCCACCAGCCGCGGCGGCACGTGGTCGGGCGCCGCCGTGACCATGATCCCGTCGAAGGGGGCGTGCTCCGGCCACCCGAAGTAGCCGTCCCCGGCGCGCACCCGAACGTTGTCGTACCCGAGGACGGAGAGCCGCTCCCCGGCCTGCTCGGCGAGGGCGGGAAGGATCTCGATGCTGTAGACCTCGGCGGCGAGGTGGGAGAGGACCGCCGCCTGGTACCCGGAGCCGGTGCCGATCTCGAGGACGCGGTCGCCTTCCTCGACCTGGAGGGCCTGGGTCATGTAGGCGACGATGTAGGGCTGGGAGATCGTCTGCCGCAGACCGATGGGCAGCGGGTGGTCGGCATAGGCGCGGAAGCGCTCCGACTCCGGGACGAAGAGGTGCCGGGGCACCCGCTCCATGACCGCGAGGACCGCCTCGTCGGTGATGTCGCGGGCCTGCAGCTGGGTGCGCACCATCTCCCGGCGCGGCCCCTCCCAGGCGTCGGCCGGGATTCCCGGCGCGCCCGGGTCGGGGCGGCACGAGAGCAGCGCCGCCGTCAGGATGCACGCCGAGGCGGAGACTCTCACGGCTCGCACGGCGAACCCTCAGCTCTCGTAGGCCTCGCGGAAGGCCTTCAGCGTCTCCCGGAGGGCGGCCGGGTGGTCCAGGTCGATGGTCTGCTTGCTCTTCATGGCGTGGACGATCAGCTTGTGGAGCCGCGCGAGCTGATCGCGGTAGGCCTCGACCGCCGCCGCGTCGCCCTCGTCGGGCAGCTTGATGCGCTGGGCGAGGAAGTACTGGGCCACGCTCTCGCGGATGCGGTCGGCGTGGACCTCCTTGTTCATCACCCAGCGGGCGATCTGGTTGGCGTTGGCCCCCGGATCGGCGGAGAGTTCCGCGATCTGCCGCATCGACTTCTCCACCGTGCGGATGTCCTCGTCGAGGGCGGCGAAGCGCAGGTCGTCTCCATAGATGCCGCAGGGGATCTCGCAATGGCCGTAGGCGCCGGCGGCGCCGATGAAGAGGGCCGCACACAGGATCGCTAGCCTGGACATGACACGTTCTCCTCTCTGGTGTCGGGGTTCCGCAATCTTACCCGCCCTCCTCCTGATCTGCAACCAGGGGTGCGGTCCCGCGGCGCAGACCGGCGCGTCCGCGAGCGAGGAGCTCTACGTCAGCCGGGTCCTGCTGCCTCCCGGCGTGTTCACCGGCGGCATCGAGGGGCCTGTCTGCGACGGCGCCGGCAACCTCTACGCCGTCAACTACGGCCGGTCCGGCACGATCGGCAGGGTGACGCCCGGCGGCGAGGCGGGCCTCTTCCTGCAGCTGCCGCCGGGCAGCACCGGCAACGGCCTCCGCTTCGACCGCCGGGGGCGCCTGCTGGTGGCCGACTACACCGGCCACAACGTGCTCCGCGTCGACATGGCGACGCGCGCCGTCGAGGTCCTGGCCCACGAGCCGGCCTTCCACCAGCCCAACGACATCGCCGTCACCGCGGCCGACGTGATCTACGCCAGCGATCCGGACTGGGGCGGGTCCACGGGCCGGGTGTGGCGCGTCGACCCGGACGGCGAGGTGACCCTGGTGCTGGCGGGCATGGGGACCACCAACGGCATCGAGGTCGGCCCCGGGGACCGGACCCTGTACGTGAACGAGTCGGTGCAGCGCAGCGTGTGGGCCTTCGACCTGGAGGAGGACGGCACCCTGGCCAACCGGCGCCTCCTCGTCGGCTTTGCCGACCACGGCCTCGACGGCATGCGCTGCGACGCGGCCGGGAACCTCTACGTCACCCGCTACGGCAAGGGCACCGTCGCCAAGCTCTCGCCGGAGGGCGAGCTGCTGCGGGAGGTGGCGCTCACCGGGGAGAGGCCGAGCAATCTCGCCTTCGGCGGGCCCGACGGCAGGACCTGCTACGTCACCCTGCAGGACCGGGGCAACGTCGAGGTCTTCCGTGTCGAGGAGCCTGGCCGCGCCTGGGAGCTGGCCCGGCGGCGGCCATGAGAAAAGCCCGCTCCCAGGAAGCTGGAAGGGGCTCTTTGACCCGGCGGAGCGATGTCGGAGAGAAGGCGGAGGTTCAGTCGCGGGAGCCCTGCTCCAACTCGCTGATCTGGTCGCGGAGGCGGGCCGCCTCCTCGTAGGCCTCCTCGGCCACCAGGCGGTCGAGCTGCGCCTTGAGGCTGTCGAGCTCGGTGGGCTCCTCCACCGGGGCGGCCTCGGGGGCCGCGGCGGCGCCGCCGTCGAGGGCCTGCGAGGCCGGGGCCGGCTCTTCTTCCTCCTCCGGCTCCTCCCCCGGGGCCGCCGGCGCCGCGCCGGAGAGCTCTTCGAGCTCGTCGATGTTGAGCACGCTCAACTGCCGGCCCGCCTCTTCCATCACCTCGGGGCTCATGTAGATGGGGATGCCCATGAGGGTGGTCAGGATCATGCCGTCGCTCGGGCGGCAGTCGAGGTAGAACACCTCGTCCTGGGTCTGGATCAGCAGGTAGGCGTGGAAGGTCTCGTCCTTCAGGGTGTGGATCACCAGCTGGTGGACCTTGCCCTTGACCTTCTCCAGCAGGTTCTGCAGCAGGTTGTGGGTCAGGGGGCGGGGGAAGGAGACGTCCTGCATGGCCATCACCAGGTAGCGGCCCTCGGGACAGCCGATGGAGATGGGGACGAAGCGGCTCTCCTCACCCTTGAGCACGACGATGAGGCTCTCGGGCGGCGTCACGTCGGGCACCGAGTAGATGCGCCAGATGCGAACGGGGATGAGGTGATCGTTCTTGGTTTTCTTCATCGGAAGGAGCGCGGCGTCACCGCCGCGACGGCACCAAATATACCCGCTCGATAGGCAGAATCAAGCACGACGAGGACCGCCGATCACATCAGTCCACGCTCCTTGAGACTGAGGAAATCGCTTTCGCTGAGGATGATGTGATCGAGGATGTCGATGCCCATGATGCCCCCGGCCTCGACCATTCGCCGGGTGAGCTCGACGTCCTCCTTGCTCGGCGTCACGTCGCCCGATGGATGGTTGTGGGCGAGGATGATGCTCGCCGCCGCCCGGGTCACCGCCACCTGGAAGACCTCGCGGGGATGGACGATCGACGCCGACAGGGAGCCTATGGAGATCAGCTCCTTGTGGACCACCTGGTTGCGGGCGTTGAGATAGAGACAGAGGAAGTGCTCGCGCCGCTGGTCCTTCAGCTCGGTGAGCAGCGGCAGGGTGTCGGCCGGGCAGGAGACGATGGGCTGCACCCCCAGCCCCTTGTGCAGGCCCCGCCGGGCCAGCTCGAAGCCGGCCACCAGGACCCCCGCCTTGACCCGGCCGATGCCCTTGAGCCGGCACAGCTGTCCGGCCTCCATGGCGACGAGCTCCTCGACGCCGTGGCGGTCGCAGATGGTGCGCGCCACCTCGAGCACGTTCTGGCCCCGGTAGCCGGTGCCGAGGACCACCGCCAGCAGCTCGTGGTCGCGCAGGCCCTCCGGCCCGAAGCGGTTGAGGCGCTCCCGCGGCAGGTCCTCGGGATGCCCGGCGTCCCCGTCGCCGCCGTCGCCGGGCGCCCGGCCCGGATCGTTCGCGTACAGCTCTGACATCGGTCCCCCCCTGGGCGCATGAGTACGTGCACGGTAGCACACGGCCGTGTGTGCCGAGGCACACGCCGGAGGGCGGCTTCCCCCTGTTCCGGCCTGCCCCGAGCCACACTGCATGCACAGGGCGTGCCACCGCCGGCCGGAGCCACGGGGGCGGGCCTATATTCCCTCCCCATGACCTTCCCGCCCTCTCTCTCGCGCCGGCTCGGGGGGCCCTGGCCGCGGGCCGTCCTGTCGGGCGTCCTGCTGGCCCTCGCCTTCCCTTGTCACCCGGAGAACGCGGCCTCCCTCGCCTACGGTCCGGCCTGGGCCTGGATCGCCCTGGCGCCGCTGCTTCACCTCCTCGCCGGGAAGCCGCGCCCGGCCGAGGCCTTCCGGCTGGGGTGGACGGCGGGCTTCGTCTTCTACCTCCTGAGTCTCTACTGGGTCGCCCACACCCGGGGCGGCGGTCCGGCCGTGGTCGGGGGCACCGGGCTGATGGCCGTCTACCTGGCCGTCTTCACGGGGCTCTTCGCCATGGGGCAGGCGAGCCTGTGCCGCCGCCATGGCCCCCGGGCGCTGCTCGCCGCACCGGTCCTGTGGACGGCGATGGAATACCTGCAGTCGGTGGGCGAGCTCGGCTTCCCCTGGCTGCTGCTCGGCCACAGCCAGGCCCCGTGGCCCGCCGTCGTCCAGTACGCCGAGCACACCGGCGTCTTCGGCGTCTCCTTCGCCGCGGCCCTGGCGGGGGCCCTGCTGGCCCTGGCCCTGTCCTCCGGGGGCCGGGACCGCTCGCGCGCCGTGATCGCCGCCGCCGCCGTGCCCGCCCTGGCCGCCCTGCACGGGGTCTTCGTCCTCGGCCCCGCCGACGGGACGGGCCTGCGGGTCGCCGTCGTGCAGAACAACCTCGGCCTGGAGAAGTGGCGGCCGGGGGGGCTCGAGGCCAGCTTCGCCTCCCTCGACTCCCTCAGCCGCCGGGCCGAGGCGCCCGGGCTGATCGTCTGGCCGGAGACGGCCCTGCCCTGCAACCTCGACCGCCGCGCCGACTGCCGCCGGCGGATGCACGACCTGGCCGCCGCCCTCGAGGCGCCGATCCTCACCGGCGCCCCCGGCACCGAGCCGGCCACCGGCGAGCCCCTCAACGCCGCCTTCCTGTTCTCCCCCGGGCGGGAGGAGGTGCCGGCGTACGCCAAGATGCACCTGGTGCCTTTCGGGGAGCGCACGCCCCTGCGCGACCGCCTGCCGCTGGTGCGCAACATCGACTGGTCGGCGCTGACGGGAGACCTGGCGCCGGCGGAGTTCGCCCGCGGGCGCAGCCGCACCCTGTTCACCGCGGGACCGGACTCGTCGCGCTTCGCCCTCCTCATCTGCTTCGAGTCGGTCTTCCCCGACTTCGTGCGCCAGTCGGTGCGGGAGGGCGCCGACTTCCTCGTCAACATCACCAACGACTCGTGGTTCGGGCCCACCGCCGGGCCCTATCAGCACGCCGAGCTGGCCGTTCTGCGGGCCGTGGAGAACCGCGTCGCCATCGCCCGCTGCGCCACCAGCGGCGTCTCCCTCTTCATCGACCGCTACGGGCGCACGCGCCAGCGCACGGAGCTCGGCACCGTGGACGTGCGCACCGAGGTCGTGGGCACCCGGCGCTCGCCGACGGTGTACACCCGGTTCGGCGACTGGTTCGCCGTGACGAACCTGCTCCTCGCCGCTGTGCTCGTGGCCGGGGCCTGGTGGACCGGCCGTCGGCCCGGGAGTGCAGGCGCCGGGAGAGATCCCGCCGGGCCGGCGGCGGAGGGGGGGCCCGGCGAGCCGGCGGAAGCACCGCTCGGGACGCCAGGGGGCGAGGGAGGAACGGTGGCGCCAGGGGAACCCGGGAGCCCGGTGGCGGCCGCGGCCGTTGCACCCGAAGTGGCGGAGGGCCTTGGCGAGGCCGGTCCCGGTCCGGCGGGGGAGGCGAAGGAAGCGCCGGACCGGCGCCCCGGCGAGGGGGAGATGCCCTTCCTCGATCATCTGGAGGAGCTGCGCTGGCGCATCCTCAAGGCCCTGGCAGCCGTGCTCGCCGGCACCTGCCTCTGCTTCCTCTTCGTGGAGCCCCTCCTCGGCCTGCTCGTGCAGCCCTACGAGGAGGCCGTCCTCAGCCTGAAGGAACAGGGCTCGCCGGGGGTGGTGGAGGCGATCCGGGGGTGGCTGACGGAGCTGCGCGGCGTCGAGGTGGAAGAGCCGCCCATCGAGACCGCCACCGAGCCCGCCGTGCCGTACGGAAGCCAGCTGCAGTCGCTGCGGGTGATGACCTGGTTCTTCGTCTACCTCCAGGTCTCCCTCCTCGGCGGGTTCCTCCTCGCCCTGCCCGTGGTGTTCTACCAGTTCTGGCGGTTCGTGGCCCCCGGCCTGCTGGACACGGAGAGACGCCTCTTCGTGCCCCTGATGACGATGAGCGTCGGCTGCTTCGCCGCCGGCGCCGCCGTGGCCCACAGCATCGTGCTGCCCATCGGCCTGAGGTTCTTCCTGAGCCTGGAGCCCAAGGACATGACCTCCCAGTGGGCGGTGGACGAGTACATCGGCTTCGTGCTGCGCCTCCTCTTCGGCTTCGGCCTCGTCTTCGAGATGCCCGTGGTCAGCCTCTTCCTCGCCCGCCTCGGGCTGATCACGGCCGACACCCTTCGCCGCGTGCGGCGCTACGCGGTGGTGGGCGTCTTCCTGGTGGCCGCCGTCTTCACCCCGCCCGATCCGCTCTCGCAGCTGATGATGGCCCTGCCCCTGATGGTCCTCTACGAGATCAGCATCTGGGTGGCGCACCTGGCCGGCCGCAGGGCGGAGGATCCCCCGGACGAGGAGGAGCCCGGCTCCGACAGCTAGTGCTCTGTTAAAGAGTGGGCATTGAGTTTTGGACCTTCACCAGCTTCGCATCCGCCTTGTTGCGACGTCTCCAAGCGAGGTATTCCTGCATTCGCTGGCCTACGTCCCGATGGTCCTCCGGGTCGCTGTTCTTGATGACGAAGTAGTGGGCGGCCGTCAGATGGCATTCGAGCCGATTCATCCAGGAGGCGTTGGTGGCGGTGAAGACGAGGTCGACCTGATGCCGTTGACACCATTGCCGGATCGGTTCGGTCGTGTGCGTCGACAGATTGTCGAGGACGAGGTAGATCCGTCGGGTTTGGTCGTAGCGGCGCCGGATGGCTTTGAGGAAGGTGAGCACCTCCGAGGCGTGCTTCTTGCGCTTGTGATGCATCCACAACTCGTCCTCGTGGACGTTGTAGGCGCCGAAGAAGTAGCTGACCCCGGCGTGCCGATGGTAGGTGGCCCGATGGCGCACCGGGCGCTTCTGCGGCGCCCACGAGGAGCCGGCATGGGGCTTGATCTGCACCGGCCCCATCTCGTCGAAGCAGACTACGACCGAGTCCTTCGGCGCCCGCCGGTAGAGTCGGTCGATTCGTTTTTTTTAGCGGCGAAGTCCGGATCCTTCGACTCCTTCCAGGTACGAGTCCGCTGGTAGGTGACCTTATGCCGGTCCAGGACCTTGGCGATGGTCACGTGCGAGACCTTGGGGATCATCTGCCGCCCCACCAGATGGTCCGTCAGCTTGCGCAGCGACCACTGGTTGAAGGGTTGGCCGAAGGCCCGAGGCGGCATGGTGGCGATTTCCACGACCACGGACTCGTCTTCCGGGGTCAGCGCCGGGGGGCGTCCCGGATGGGCCCGCGTGCGAAGCGACGCCAGCCCTTCCTCGTTGTATTGACGCAGCAGCTGGCGCACGTACTCCTCGTGCAGATGCAGCGTCGTCGACAGCTCCTGCACGCGCATCCCCTGGGCGCTGAAGGAGATCAACTGCCCTCGCCGCATCTGCACGGCATTGCGAGGCCGCTTCAGCCACCGGCTCAGTTCCTTGGATTCCGCGGCGTTCGGGGCTCGAGCATGGAGACACATGGCGGACCCTCCCAGGCAAAATGGCCATAGGTCCCCATGATACAACGACTTACGGAAAAGTACAAGCCCCAATCCTTAACGGAGCACTAGCCTGCGAGGAGCCTCCGCTCCGGGGCCAGCCCGGCGCTGGGCTTGCGGGCGGAAGGCCCGTCCACCGCCGAGGGGGTTCCTGTCTCGACGCCCCCAGCGAGGCGCCCGTATATTCCCGCCTTCCTTCCCGACCCCAAGGAGAGCCCCACATGGCCAAGGAAACGACGCGCATCGGCCTGATCGGCTACGGTCAGATCGGCTCCGCCGTGCGCGGCATGATCGACGCCGACGCCGGCAACGGCATGGAGATCGTCTTCATCCACGACCAGGACCCCTCGCTGCTGCAGGACCTGCCCGAGGGCCTGGCCCTGGAGGACCTGTCGCGCTTCGAGGAGCGCGGCCCCGACCTGGTGGTGGAGATGGCCCACCCGGCGGTGACCCGGGAGTGGGGGACGAGGATCCTGGAGAAGACGGACTACATGTTCATCTCGGTGACGGCCCTGGCCGACCGCGAGCTCGAGACGTCCATCGAGGAGGCCACCGCCAAACACGGCACGCGCGCCTTCGTGCCCCACGGCGGCGTGGTGGGCATGGACGCGCTCCTGGAGAACCGCGACGTGTGGGAGAGCGTCGACGTGATCATGAAGAAGCCGCCGAAGAACGTGGACTGCGCCGCCGTCGGCCTCGACCCCGACAGCATCACCGAGGAGACCTGCCTCTACGACGGCCCCACGCGCGGCATCTGCCCCAAGTTCCCCCGCAACGTCAACACCCACGCCGCCATCGCCTACGCCGGCATCGGCTTCGACCGCACCCACTCGGTGCTGCTGGTCAACCCCGAGTGGGACACGGCCATCGTCGCCATCGAGGCCCGCGGCCCCGGGCTGGAGCTGAACGTGGAGCGCACCGAGGGGATCACCGGCGTCACCGGCGCCAGCACCCCGGCCTCGATCTACAACACGGTGCAGATGATCGGCTCCACCGGCCCGGGCATCCACCTGAGATAGCGGCCCGGTGAAACCGTACGCCGCGGCCCCGGCGGGGATCCCCCGCTCCGGCATCCGCGAGATCATGGACCTGGCCTGGGCGACGCCGGGCGTGATCCACCTGGAGGTGGGCCAGCCCGACTTCGACACGCCGCCCCACGTCGTCGAGGCCGCCTGCCGCGCCGCCCGCGAGGGCCACACGCGGTACGTGCCCAACGCCGGGATCGACCCCCTGCGCGCCGCCGCCGCCCGCTGCGTGGAGGGCCGCACGGGCGTTCCCACCACGCCGGAGCACATCCTCGTCACCCAGGGCGCCGTCCTCGGCGTCGCCACCGCCTTCCTCTCCCTCCTCGAGCCCGGCGACGAGGTGCTGCTGCCCGACCCGGGGTGGCCGAACTACGCCATGGCCGTGCCCCTCTTCCACGGCCGCAACGTGTTCTACGAGCTGCGGCCGGAGCGCCGCTTCCTGCCCGACCCGGAGCATGTGGAGTCGCTCATCACGCCGCGCACCAAGCTGCTGCTGCTGTGCAGCCCGTCGAACCCCACGGGGCAGGTCCACGGCGGCGAGCTCACGGCGGAGCTGATGGAGGTCGCCCGCCGCCACGACCTGTGGGTGCTCTCCGACGAGATCTACTCGGAGATCGTCTTCGACGGGGCCGGTCACGTGAGCTGCGCCAGCCACGACCCGGACGGACGGGTGATCCTCGTCACCGGCATGTCGAAGAGCTACGCCATGACCGGCTTCCGCGTCGGCTTCACGCGGGCGCGGCCCGACTACGTGGAGATGGCCAGCAAGCTCCAGGAGCCCCTCGTCTCGTGCGGCGTCGCCTTCGCCCAGATGGCCGCGGTGGAGGCCCTGGAGGGGCCCCAGGACTGCGTGCAGGAGATGCGCGGCGCCTACCAGCGGAGGCGCGACCTGGCCCTGCGGGTGCTGCGCGACCACGGCCTCTACCGCTACACCCCGGGAGGCGCCTTCTACCTCCTCGTGGACATCTCCGACTCGGGCATGGCTTCGCGGGACTTCTGCCTGGAGCTGATCGAGCGCCACAAGGTGGCCGCCGCCCCGGGCAGCACCTTCGGCCGGGTGTCCGCCGACCACGTGCGCATCTCCATCGCCTCGCCGGAGGAGAACATCCGCGAGGGGTTGACGCGCATCTGCCGCATGGTCCACGAGAAGGCCGGCCGCTCCGCCCCGGCGGCGGCCGGCGGATGACGGTTCCCGCCTACAGGTAGCGCTCCAGGTCCGGGTCGCCGCCGAGGCGGTCGACGATCTCGCGTACCCGCTGGGCCTGGTCCCTCCGGCAGACGAGGAGGGCGTCCTCGGTGTCGACGACGACGAGGTCCTCCACCCCCACCAGGGCGATCAGCTTCTCCGCCGCGCCGCGGACGATGAGGTTGCGCCCGTCGATGGCCAGGACCCGGCCGCTGAGCAGGTGGCCCGCCCCGTCGGCCTCGAGCACGTCCGCCACGGCCGCCCAGCTGCCCACGTCCCCCCAGTTGAGGTCGCCCTCCAGGGCGGCCACGTGCGCCGCCGGCTCGATGATGGCGTGGTCCACGGCGATGGACGGCATGGCCGGGTACTCGCGCTCCACCGCCGCCTGCCAGCCGACGGATGGTCCCGGGGCGGCGGCCTCGATGATCGGCTGCAGGCGCTCGTGGATCTCCGGGGCGTGGAGCGCGAACAGGTCGAGGACGGTGCGCGCCTTCCAGACGAACATGTTGGTGTTCCACAAGTAGCGGCCGCTCTGCGTGTACTCGCGGGCGCGCTCCAGGCCGGGCTTCTCGGTAAACTCGGTCACCCGCCAGACCGTCTCCTCCCCCACCCGGCACAGCTCCTCCCCCTTGCCGACGTACCCGAAGCCGGTCTCCGGCCGCGTGGGCCGCACGCCGAGGAGGTAGAGGTACTCCGGGTGTTCGCCCGCGGCGCTCACCGCCGCCGACAGCAGGCGCCGGAACTTGCCCGGGCGGCCGATGTAGTGGTCGGAGCCGAGGCTGGCCACCGTGCACCCCGGCCAGCGCGCCTCCAGCAGGGCGCACTCGAGGGCCACCGCCGGCCCCGTGTTGCGCAGGGCGGGCTCGACGATGAGGTGGTCCTCGGGCAGGGCGGGCAACTGCTCGCGCACCAGCCCCACATGGTCCGGGCCGGTGGAGACGAAGACGTCTGCGGGTCCCGCCATGCGCGCGATGCGCGAGTACGTCTCCTGCAGCATCGTCGACTCGCCGGCCAGGGCCTGGAACTGCTTCGGCCGTTTCTTGCGGCTGCAGGGCCAGAGGCGGGTGCCGACGCCGCCGGCGCGGATGACGAACTTCAGCATACGGGCTCGGCCACCAAGTATTGAAGGGAGGGATCCTGCGGCTGCACCGCGACCCGGCGGTCCGCCGACACCAAGGCCGAGTCTCCCGCCGCCAGGGACACATCCCCGAGGCGCGCCTCTCCGGCGACGACGGTGACGGCGGCGAAGACCTCCGAGCCCAGGAGCCGCGGTCCCCCGCCGAACAGGGTCAGCCGGAAGGAGTCGGCCTCCACCAGGACCTCGCCGTCGGGGCCGGGCGGGGGCGCCGGCCGCGGCTCGGGGGCGTGCGCCTCGAAGTCGATCACCTCCATCGCCCGCTCCAGGTGCAGCTCGCGGGGCCTGCCGTCGAGGCCGGGGCGCCCGTAGTCGTGGAGCCGGAAGGTGAGGTCGCTGGCCTGCTGCACCTCGTAGACCATCACGCCCCCGCACAGGGCGTGGACGGTGCCCGCCGGCAGCAGCACCACGTCGGCGTCCTCCACCGGCCGGTAGCGGACGGCCTCCTCGGCGCGGCCGGCGGCCAGGGCCCGCTCCAGGCCTGGGCGGTCGACGCCCTCCTGCAGCCCGAGGACGATCCGCGCCCCCCCGGAGTCCAGCACGTACCAGGCCTCGGTCTTGCCGAGGGCGCCCAGTCCCTCGCGGCGGGCGTACCCGTCGTCCGGGTGGACCTGGATCGACAAGTCATCGGCGGCGTCGACGAGCTTGATCAGCAGGGGGAACTGGTCGCCGTAGCGCGCGCGCACCGGGGCGCCCACGAGGGCCTGTCCGAACTCCTCGGCCAGCCTTGCAAGGCCGCGCCCGGCCAGCGGCCCCGAGCGCACGACGCTCTCCGCCCCCGGCAGCGCCGAAACCTCGAAGGACTCCCCCACCGGGACGTCCGGCGGCAGGTCCTTGCCGAAGCGCTCGCCGAGGCGGCGGCCGCCCCACACGGTGCGGCGCAGGTGCGGCTCGAGGGGCAGGATGTCGGGAAGGGATCGGGGCACGGGTTCGCTCGCCGGAGAAACTACGCCGGCCCTCTCGCGGTGGACAGCAGACTCCGGGGCGGGCTATGCTAAGCGGCTCCATCCACCACGACGCCCCAACCTCCGGAGAGATTCCCATGGTCGATTCCCCCCACCCCCTGATCAACCCCTACGCCCTGTCCGACGACGACGGCTACACCTGGGTCAAGGGCAACCTCCACAGCCACACCACCAACTCCGACGGCCGCGTCGGCCCGCAGGAGCGCCTCGACGGCTACGTGGGCGAGGGCTACGACTTCCTCTGCCTCTCCGACCACCACAAGATCACGCGCACCGACTCGGTCGACGCCCCCGACGACTTCGTCCTCATCCAGGGCGCCGAGCTGCACCCGGCCAACCCCTTCGGCGGCCAGGTCCACCACTTCCTCTGCCTGAACATCCACGAGGACATGGACTCGAGGGCGATGCCGCCCCAGCACGTGATCGACGCCTGCAACGAGCAGGGCGGCCAGGTCTGGCTCGCCCACCCCTACTGGAGCTCGGTGAACATCCTGCGCGACACCCTGCCCCTGAGCGGCTTCGCCGGCATCGAGGTCTTCAACAGCACCTGCCGCCGCCACGGCCGCGGCGAGTCCGGCCCCCACTGGGACGACTGGATGGCCCAGGAGGAGCGCCTCTACCCGTGCCTGGGCAACGACGACTCCCACCAGGCCCAGGAGGCCCGCCACGACACCTACCTCGGATGGACCATGGCCCGCGTCCGCGAGCGCACCCCGGCGGCCGTGCTCCAGGCCCTGGCCAGCGGCGCCACCTACGCCTCCACCGGCCCCGAGATCCACGCCATCGAGCTGCGCCGTGTGAGCGAGGACGAAGTGGAGGCTCGGGTGCGTTGCTCGGAGGCGCGACGGGTGACCGCGGTGCACGACGTGGTCGGCAAGGAGTACCACGAGCACGGGGAGATCTTCGAGGAGGCGGTCTGGGCTCTGCGGCCCAAGGCCCGCTGGGTGCGTTTCGAGGTGATGGGGCCGGAGGGGGAGAAGGCCTGGTCGAATCCGTTCGATCTGGGGGCGGTGGTGTAGGACGAATGGCAGCCAGGACCAGGAGAGCCGTGATGCCGCGATGACAAGGCTCCTTCTCTTTTCCGACCTCCACCTGGACAGCGCATTCGCCTGGATGGCGGGCGACCAGGACGCCTCGAGGGCCCGGCGCCAAGCCCTCCGGGTCACGCTGAATCGCATTGTCAACAAGGCCATAGAACTGAGAGTGGACGCCCTGCTTTGTGGCGGCGACCTCTACGAGCACGACCGCTTCACGCCGAACACTGCGGATTTCCTCAAGTCGGAGTTCGAGCGGCTCCAGCCTGTCCAGGTCTACATCGCCCCTGGAAACCATGACTGGTACGGCCCTCGGAGCCTCTATCGCAGTGTTGAGTGGAGCGACAACGTCCATGTGTTCACCGAGAGTCACCTGCGGCCTGTCGAGATCGATGACGGGCTGACCCTCTGGGGGGCAGCCCACACAAGCCCGGCCAACACGCCCGGTTTTCTCGACAACTTCAGGGTAGACCCTGGAGGAGTGAACCTCGCCCTCTTCCATGGCTCGGAGCGGGGCTGGTTTACCGAACAGGGCAAGGGCAAGGCCCTTCACGCGCCATTCGATGCCGAGCAGATCGCGCGGGCTGGCATCGATCATGCCTTCCTCGGACACTTTCACCATCCCAAAGACGACCCACACTTCACCTACCCGGGCAACCCTGCCCCACTCAGCTTCGGCGAAGACGGCGAGCGCGGAATAGTCCTGGCCAGCGTCCACGGCGATGCCAGGATTCGACCCGAACGCTTCAGGGTGCCAGGCACCGAGGCCCACGACATCGATGTGGACATCAGCGGCTGCGCCAACCAGCAGGACATTCGCGGACGCGTCGAGGAGAGCATCAAGGGCCTTGCGGGAGTCGTGCGCGTTACCCTGAGAGGCGAGCTGGAGCCGAACGCAGATGTCCAAGTCCGCGACCTCCAGTCCCTCTCATTCAGCCCCGATCTTCTTGCCTGTCAGTTCCGAATCGGGGACATCCATCACGGCTATGATTTCGAGGTCCTCAAGAACGAACCAACGGTCAGCGGCAAGTTCGTCACCAACGTCATGGCGGCGGATATGCCAGAGGCGGAAGAGCGCAAAGTCCTGATCACTGGCTTGCGCGCTTTGGACGGACGGGAAGACTTGGAAGTCCTCTGATGCGGTTCGATTCCATCACCGCCCACACCTTTGGGCCTCTCGTCGATCAGACCCTGGACCTTGCCCCTGGCTTGACGATCGTCTACGGGCCGAACGAGTCCGGCAAGTCGAGTTGGCACGCCGCCCTCTACGCTGCCCTCTGTGGCATGCGGCGTGGACGCGGCAGGGCCATGAAAGAAGACGGAGCCTTCAAGAAGCATCATCGCCCTTGGGACGGCGACGCCTGGGAGGTCTCCGCCATCATCACTCTTGACGACGGGCGCGTGATGGAACTGCGGCAGGACCTGGAAAGCAAGACCGGTACGGCTCGCGCTACGGTTACAGGTCACGACTATACGAGCGAAATCATCAATGATGGCGCGCCCGACGGCGCCGTCTGGCTCGGCCTCGACCGCCGATCCTTCCTGAGCACCGCCTGCGTCAAGCAGGCCGACATTCAAGCAATCATGAACGACGCCGATGCGCTCCAGGTACACATGCAGCGCGCGGCAGCCAGCGCCGGCAGAGACGCTACCGCAGCGGCGGCACTCGCTGCGATTGAAGAGTTCCACCGCGACAACGTCGGCTCGAACCGAAGCAACAGCACCAAGCCGCTCAGAACCGCGACCGTCCGCCTGAAGGACGCACGAGATCGTCTCCAAGAGGCCAGGATTGCCCACGAGAACTACGTAGCCCGACAGGTCGGGTTGGAAGCACTTGAAGTCAAAGCGGCCCAGGCTGAGTGCAAGCGGCGGATTGTCGAGGCCGCGGCTGCTAAAAAGGATGCCGATGAGGCGCAAGGAAACCTCGACCGAACCCGGGAGTTGATGGCCAAGCATCCCCACGACCCGGCACCCGGACATTCGCGGCAAGCCAAGCTGGCCCAGCAGGCCAAGCTGGCCCTCCAACTCCGGGACAACCAGCTCGAACCTGTCGACCTGAATGGCCCCACCGCCGAGGAACTCCACCGGCAACTGAACGACCTGCCGGCCCCACCAGAAGGAGACACGGAACCGCATGCCACTGTTGTGAAGGCAAGGGACGACCTCAGCAACGCCGAGGCAAGCCGGACAGACCATCATGCTCGTAGACCACCGGATCCACAGCCAGTGCACACCGGTGGATTGGACTTGGATGATATCCGCGCCCTCATTGCGGATCTCAGCTGGGAAGAACCCCAAGTGGACCCGAGTCTGCAGGGGCGTAGCGATCTGACTGGACCCACCGCCGAGGAACTCCGCCAGCAACTGAACGACCTGCCGGCCCCACCAGAAGGAGACACGGAACCGCATGCCACTGTTGTGAAGGCAAGGGACGACCTCAGCAACGCCGAGGCAAGCCGGACAGACCATCGTGCTCGTAGACCACCGGATCCACAGCAAGTGCACACCGGTGAATTGGACTTGGAGGATATCCGCGTCCTCATTGCGGATCTCAGCTTGGAAGAGCCCCAAGTGGACCCGGGTCTGCAAGGGCGGATCGACCGAGCGCAGGCGAGGGTGAACGATTTCAAGAAACAGAAAGCACGCAAGCGATCAGGTCCCTTCGCTTGGCTGTTCCGGCTCATTGCCGCGATCTTGGCCCTCTTCAAGGGCAAACGAACAGAGGACGACAGTGCCGGGCTGCGAGCCGAGAAGGAACTGGCGGAGGCCAAGGATGCGCTGGGCGAAGAGCGCTACAGAATCGATGAAACCCGCCGGCGTAAAGCGGATGCTGCGGCCAAGGCAGCCGACAACGGCCTGCCAGACGATCCCGAGGAACTACGCGCTCTGGTTGAACAAGCAGAAGAAGCATCCCGAGCCGAACGTGACCTCCGCAACTGGAGCGGTCAGGAAGGCTCCCTGCGCGAGAGAGTTGAACAGGCGAAGCAAGCCCTTGAGGACTCCCTCTGCGCAAGGGGAGTTGCTGACCTTCACCCGGTCAACGACGCTCTGGACGCTTACGAAGTCGCCTGCAAACGGCGAGCCGAGCAGCTTCGAGAGGCGTCTCGGCGTCAAGATCTGGAACGGGCGCTTGCCTCCAGATTGGAAGCAGAGACTGCAGCCAGGCAGGCGGCGCTGGGTGAAGAACGCTTGAGGATCGAACGCCAGCGCAAGAAGGATGCTGCGGCCAAGGCAGCCGACAACGGCCTGCCAGACGATCCCGAGGAGCTACGCGCCGTGGCTAGGCAAGCAGAAGAAGCATCCCGGGCTCAACGTGACCTCCGCAATTGGAGCGACCAAGAAGGCTCCCTGCGCGAAAAAGCTGAACAGGCGGAGCAAGCCCTGGTGGACGCCTTGGGCTCAAGAGGAGTTACTGACCTTCACCCTGCCGCCGATGCTCTGGCCACTTACGAAGCCGCTTGCGCCAAGCGCACCGAGCAGTATCGAGAAGCGTCTCGGCGTCCAGATCTGGAGCAGGCACTCAAGGCGCGGAAGGGTGAAGAAGCTGCCGCAGCCGAGGCCGAAAGACAGCGCAGTGAAGCCGCCGATGCTCTTCGGCAAGCCGGTGAGGCGCTCGGAATCCACCACGAAGATGACGAGAGGATGGCCATATGCCTCCTCGACTGGGTCCAGAGCTACGAGGCCACGGCTCCAGACCGTCAGGTGGCAACCGAGGAGTGGAGCAAGCTGCGGAACTTGCTCGGTGAATTCGGCATTGAAGGCTTGGAGACGGCTGCAGAGGAAAGGCGCAGCGACGCCGAAGCAGCGGCCCAGGGCCTGGACCGGAGCGCGATCAGCTCTGTGGTTCTTGAACCCGACCCAGGGGCACAACTACAGAGACTTCGGGTACTCGAATCAGAGTGTAATCAGGCGCTGAATACCGGAAAGGGCGAGAGAAGGGAAGCTGCCCGCAACCTTCCGAGTGTGGCAGAGGCCGAGGAGGAACTCGAACGTGCCAGGGTGGAGCGCGAGAGGGTTACCAATCTGGACGACATCCTGTCCAAGACTCAGCAACTCCTCGAACAGGCCGAGGTAGAAGCTCACCGGGACATCGCACCACACCTTGTCAAGGCTCTGACGCCATGGATCAGGAGAGTCACAGGGGGCCGGTACTCCACGGTAATGGTCGATCCTCAGGGCCTGATGGTCCGGGTCTCCAGTGACGGGGGCGAGTTACGGGATGCGCCCCTGCTCTCCCACGGCACGAGCGAGCAGATTTACCTGCTTCTGCGGTTGGCGATGGCCTGCCTGCTTACCAGAGCATCCGGTGAGACTTGCCCACTGCTGTTGGACGACGTAACAGTGCACTGCGACTCGGAAAGGCAGATTGCCATTCTCAACCTCTTGCAGGAGATCAGCACCGAACGGCAGATCATCCTGTTCAGCCAAGAGCCCGAAACACTGTCCTGGGCAGAGCGCCATCTCCAGAGAGACACAGAACGTCTCATCGAACTGGATTCCGGTGCAATAGGGGTGTGACCTGACGGAGACTCCGGCTCGGACTCGCTCTTTCCGTCGCCACGCTGCGCTCCCGACCGCTACCGCGGCAGCGAGTACGACGGTTCATTGGCAAACCGCTCCATCTCCAGATCGAGGCGGATGCCACCCCAAGCGCAGGCCCGAGGGTGGGCTGCCGATCCTTCACCTCCACAGGAATCCGCATGTCCCGCACGATGGGCTTACCGCCGAATACCACGTGACGGGCTGTTATGCGGTTCAGTAGTTCATCCCTGGTCGTCATACCTGCACGATTGCTCCTTACCACGGCAGTGAGTACGAGGGCTCCTTGGCGAACCGCTCCATCCCCAAATCCAGGCGGACTCCCGCGCCCGGCGCGAGCCCGACCGTGAACTGCCGGTCCTTCACCTCCACCCTCCGGTCCTCCAACTGCCCCCGCACCACCTCCCGGAACTGCGCCTCGTGCGTCTGGCCGGCCGCGGCCTCCTCGGCGCTCAAAGGACGGCGCTGCTGCCAGGAGGCAGTCGTGAACCAGTGCTCGCCGAAGACGCCGGCCTGCACCCGCATCTCCCGCGCCTCGGTGGCGCTGAGGTTCACCAGCTGCACCACGACTCGGTCCTCCTCCAGGACCTCCACCAGGGCAGCCACGTCGCGCGGCAGTCCGGGGCGCCGGCGCTGGCAGTCGAAGTAGCGCAGCCGCGCCATCTGCAACCCGCCGTTGTAGAGGTATAGCGGCCCTCCCATGGTCAGCTGCAGCAGCCCCTCCACGGTGACGGGGTTGCGCACCTGGAGGTACCAATCCCCGTAGGTCGCGGGGTCCTGGCGGTCGTCGCGCATGAAGGCCAGCCGCTGGTGCACCTGGGCGAGGTTGTGGCGCAGCATGTCGCAGGGGAACCCGGGATACTCCCCCCGCAGCCAGGAGAACCAGGCGGCCTCGTGGCCGGCGCCGTGCTTGGAGCCGTGGGAGCGGATGCGGCGCCAGTCCTTCGACTCGTGGTTGCGCTGCCGCACCAGCCGCTCCGCGTCGGCGGCGCTCATCGTCATCTGCCAGATGTGCGTCATCGGCGCCGGGTGCATAGGCGCGTACCCGTCCCATCCCTTGTCGTGGTAGTGATGGGGGGGGTACAGGGTGGAGCCGCGCTCCTCCCCCTTCTCCATGAGCAGATCGATCTGCGAGCGCGGGAACTCCATGTACCCGGGGTCGCGGCACATGAGGGCCGCGTTCTCGGCGGCGGCGGTCACGGCGTCGGCCATCAGGTGCCAGCCGTGGGGCCAGGTCCAGCCGTAGTAGCCGCCCCACCACTTGCCGTCGATGTACTCGCCGATCTCGCCCGACAGGCCGACGTTGTCGGGAATTACGCCGCCGTTCTGCCGGGTGCGCTCCATCCAGCTCTCGGTGTACTCCACCACCCAGTCGCGGTACTTCGCCTCGCCCCCGAAGAGGTAGGCGTTGGTGACCAGCGTGGTGGCGCCGAGGTTGGTGGCCACGTCGCCGCGGCCCATGCGCTCGACGAGGGCGCGCCCCATCAACTCCTCCATGCCCGGCTTCTGCAGGTCTTCCACCGAGTCGATACCGGGAAGGTCGTGGAAGGGCAGGGGCCACGGCTTCCACTGGTCGTAGCGGTAGACGGTGTAGTGCTTGTCGAAGTTGCGGAAGGCTGGCCCCATCGATCCGTTGTGGGCGCACTTGATGAGCTTCTTTTCCGGATCGTAGTTGAGCGCCTCGGGGTCCTCGTTGAGGTAAAAGCCGGCGTAACGTCTCGCCCTCTCGGCGTTGCGCTCGTTCCCCGGGTCGGCGAGGCAGAGGTTGTAGAAGAAGGCGTAGCCCTCCCCCTGGTGCATCCAGTCGTACCCCTGCTCGTACTCCTTGACCACCATCGGGTGACCGTGCCCGGTGTCGTAGCGGCTGAACTGCCGGGTGATCCCCTCCCAGGCGAGATGGGAGTATTCCAGCAGGTGGTCCCCCCCTCCCATCAGGTAGAAGAGCGGCCAGTTGTGGAAGCTCTCGTAGGCGTCGTCGAGACCGTCGATGCCGGTGAAGTCCTCCCGCGTCGGCCACATGACCGAGCCGTCGCCGTGGACGTAGCGCTCCATCACGGGGGCGACGGAGTCGTCCATCAGGTCGATGAGGCTGCGCTCGAGCAGGGCCCATTCCGGCGGCTCGACAAAGGGGACGTTCGCTTCGATCCGGGTCATGGTTCCTGGGCTACCTCTTCATGGCGCGCGGCGTAGATCGTGAGCCGGGTCGCTTCACCGATCTGCTCCAGCTCGGGGCGGCGCCCGGACAGGCGCAGGCTGTCCCTGACCAGATTCAGGAATCCCTCCCCTCTCGCTTCCATGTAGCTGCGGCCGGTGAGGGCGCTCTTGTAGTCGCGCATGAATCCCGCCAGAAGCTGATTCCTGCGGACGGGCTGACAGCCCGCGTACAGGTTCTCGATGGTCAGCGTGTTGTAGAGGGCGCCCGGATTCTGGAACTCGATCCGGTCGGGGAACATGCGGATGATGATCTGCGACCCCTTGATCTCGTAGTCCCGGTGGACGACGGCGTTCACCACCGCCTCCTGGAGAGCCGTCTCCACGTAGCTCGGATAGTCCATGCGGCCCTCTCCATCTTTCCGGGACAGGGTCGGAACCAGGGGAGACAGCCGGATATACGACAAGGCCTGGGCGATCTGCTCCGGCACGGGACCGACGATCCGCTTGGTATCAATGGTATTGCCGTCGGGATCCTCGTGCGCATAGGCGGCCAGATCGATGCAGGCGCCGTTCATGTGCCGCTCGGGCTCTTCGGCAAAGAGCAACAGGCCGAGGTGCGTCGGCGTCACACCCGAATCCAGCTCGACGGCGAGTTTGTGGGCCACGAGGGTGGAGCCCCGATCCTCGGGCCAGGACCAGTCCGGGAAGCGGTCGCGGAAATATCTCTCCAGGCGGACCTCGCTGAGATCGTTCAGATCGCTGCCCAGGACCGGCCGCTCCTCTATGGGATCGGCCAGGCGACGAGCACTCAACAGGCGTGCCAGCCGTTCCGCAGGGATGGATTGCCGGTGGCTGCCCAATCGTTGAAGAAAGCGCCCGTCGCTGGTCTGGTGTACATCGAACCTGGACATGGGGACTTCGACTATGAGGCAGAGCTTCGGTGCGTCGCCTTCTCCGGGCAGGTACTCCCAAGTCAACGCCGGGACGATCATCGGCTTGCAGTTGTTCAGCGCCACATTGATGACGAACTGCTCCAGGAGATCACGCTTTTCGGGGTCGATCCCGACGGGCACTCGATCGCTGTCGCGAACGCCCATCACGACCTCGCCCCCCTTCGTGTTGGCCATGCTGACGAATACCTCGGCGAGCCGGGACGCGGCGCGTCCTTCTTCCCTGGCAAAGGAGACCCTGTCCCCCCGGAACACGATCTCCTTCAGTTCGAGCTGGGTGTCCTCCCCCGCCCGGATGGAGCTCATGCGTTCCTCTCTGTCAATCCTCATCGTCGCCTCGCTCCGTTGCCCGGCTGCCTCTGCGAGCGTCTGGAGGGACTCCACCTTCCGGCGGCTGGCACATGCATGGAAATATAGGAGATGGCCGCCTCGGAACATGTCAGGGTAGGTCGAAGCCGGGTACGCGGACGGCTGATCGAGGGCCTTGAGGCGGCGGCGGTCACCGCCGCCACGCCGCCGTCGAGGGGCGGGTCGAGTCCTGCGGGGGCACTGTTCCTGGTGGCTGAACGGGAAGGGAGGCAAGTTCCGCTGCTCCGCCCCTCCTACCGGATGAGGGCCAGCTTGCCGACGCGCACCAAGCCGTGACCCGCTGGCTGGCGGGTGTTGTGAATGTTCAGCGTCACCGGCGCGGGCGGTGCGTTCCGGCTCACCGTGTCCCTGCCCGCCGCGGCATGGGAACCGGAGTCCCCGCCGGTCAACAACGCGCCGGCCTTTGCCGACGGGACGGCGCGAACCGCAGCCTGGCCGAGAACAGCGCCGGCGGCCTCAACGTCGGCACGCCCGTTAGCGCTGACGACCCGGACGGCGACGCGCTGACCTACTCCCTGTCGGGCGCGGACGCCGGTTCCTTTGACATTGACATCATCGCCGGCATCCAGCAGCCGTTAGCCGACCCAGGCGGCCTCGCCGCCGGGCATCGAACTCCTCGAAGGAGCGCCGTAGGGGACTGAACGGTTACCTCAGCGTACCATGCAGCGCGCCTGGGCACCTCAGTCCTCCTGAGATTGCAGTCCTAATCCTGATTCCGGCGTGTGTCCGCTCACCGCAGCAGGGTCAGCTTGCGCGTCTGCACGGCCTCGGGCGTCACAAGCCGGTACACGTAGATTCCGCTGGCCAGCGGTCGACCCTGGTCGTCGCGACCGTCCCAGCGCAGGCTGTGGAGGCCCGCCTTCACCGGACCCTCCTGCAGCACGGCGACCTGCTGACCCGTCAGGGCGAACATCTCAAGACGCGCCGGTCCGGACTGCAGCTGGAACCAGGAGATTACGGTCCCGCTGTTGAAGGGATTTGGCGCGTTCTGTGCCAACTGTGGACCCTCCGGCAGGCCGATCAGCTCCCGGGCCATCGCCACCAGCTTGGCCCGCGCCGGTTGCCCGAAGTGTTCGGCGAAGAGGAAGAAGTCCGCGAAGTCCACCGTGCCGCTGGCGTCCAGGTCGAACCGGGGGTCGCTGCTCCCGAAGGCCTCGCTGAAGAGGAAGAAGTCGGAGAAACCGATCTCCCCGTCGCCGTCGAAGTCGGCGGTTGCCCTGGCCGTCGCGGTGAAGGTCACGGATTCGTCGAGGCCAGAGACAGTTGCCTCGACTGTGTGAGTCCCCGGCTGGCTTCCGAGTGTCAGCCAACTGGCGACGACGCCGTTCGCATCGGTCGTGCTGGTGGCAGGAGACATCGTCCCACTGCCGGCGGTGACGACGAAGGTGACGGCCGCCCCTGGTAGTCCCTCCCCATTCTGATCTTTCACTTGAACCATGAAGGGATACTCCAACGTGGCGTTGGGCAACCCGTGCTGGTCAAGGCCGGTGAGTATTTCCAGAGTCCGGGCGTACGGTTTCAAGAACTGCACATCCCATAGCACGACCGTGCCGTCATCCGACCCGGAAGCGAGCGTTGTCCCATCTGGGGAGAAGGCAACCGTCTGGACCCAACCCACATGCCCTCCCGCCAGAGTGGCGAGCCATGACTTCCTCTCCACATCCCACAGAATGACTGTTTGATCGTCAGATCCGGAAGCGAGGACGGTGCCATCCGGGGAAAACCGGACCGAGCGGACTACGTCATTGTGTCGCCCCCCCAAGGTGGCGGAATGGGTGCCCGCTGCAAGGTCCCACAGCCTGACCGACCCTTGCCAGGAGTACGCCGAGGCCAGAGTTGCACCATCAGGTGAGAAGGCCACGGAGTAGACTCCATTCCCATGCCCCTCCAGGTTGGCGGTATTGGTGCCCGTGGCTGCATCCCATTGCTTCACAGTGCCCTCATCCACCGTCGCTGTAGCGATGGCTGCCCCATCTGGTGAAAAGGCCACGGAGCCGGCCCAATGGCCATGGCCCTCCAGGGTGGCGACATTCGTGCCCGTGGCTACTTCCAGCAGGTCTATGGTACCATCGTGCCTCTCCATTGCGAAGGTTCCCCCGTCGGGCGACACTGCCATGACCGCACTTTCGCCGGACAGGGTAGAGGAGTTTTCGCGTGTTGCCACGTCCCACATCTTCACCGTGCCCCATGTCCCGGAAACCAGTGTCGTCCCACCGGGCAGAAACCGCAGGAAGTAGATGCTGGTCCTGTGCGCGTTCAGGATGGCGGCATGCCTTCCTGTCGCCGGCTCCCACAGGTTGATCGCGTCGCGATAGCCGCCCAAGCTTCCTCCGCCCCCGGAAGCCAGTTTGGTCCCGTCGGGGGAAAAGGCCACGGTAGCGACGTTGTCCGTGTGCCCGGAGATAGTGGCGGCGCTCTCCGTCGCCAGGTCCCACACCTTGACCGTATTGTCCCACCTCGACACCGAAGCCAGAGTGGTGCCGTCCTGCGAGAACGCCAGGGAGGAAATCGGACCTGTATGTGCCTCCAGAACAGCGGTCTCATTGCCCGTCGCCAGATCCCACACCTTGATGATGTCAGCCCAGCCACCGGTAGCGAGCAGCCCCCCGACGGGAGAAGAGGCCAGGACGTCCCCCGCCGGATCGAGGGTGGCGGTTTCGGTGCCTGTCGCAACGTCCCACAGCTTCACCGTGTTCCCCCCTGAATGGGAAGCCAGGGTTGCGCCATCGGATGAGAACGCTACGGACTTGATCCCACCCCCAAGATCCACCAGAGTGGCGGTTCGGGTACCCGTCTCCACGTCCCAGAGTCCGAGCGCGCCGTTGCCTGTACCGGAGGCGAGCATCGTTCCATCGGGCGAGAACGCCACCGCCTGGATTCCATCCGAGCCCCCTTCCTCTTCCAGGCTGGTCTTGAGCTGACCGGTAGCCACGTCCCACAGCCTGACCGTCCCATTCCACAGCCCGCAAGCAAGGATCTTCCCATCGGGCGAGAATACCGCTTCAGAAGCAGTATGTCCCCCGAAGGCAGCGATGACCTCTCCTGTCGCGATGTTCCACAGCTTGGTCTCTGGTCTCCGATCGTCCGGAGTGGAAGCGAGCAGGCTCCCATCGGGGGAAAAGGTCACCGATCCGAACCTGTTCTCAGCAGTGGGGAACAAGGCGAGGGGACGGAACGTCGCCACTTCGTACAGCCAGATACCGATGGTGCTCACCAAGGCCAGGCTCTGACCGTCTGGAGAAAAGACGGCCGCCCTTTCACCTACACTGACGCGTCCCTTTCCCAGGCGCATGATGGCATTCTCGGGCAGGTGCCAGGTCCGGTAATCGCCCTCCCTGGGGGCGATGGTTCCGACACCCAGTGCATCGAAGGTCACCGGCCCGAGCCCGGAGAGGGAGACTTCAACGGTGTTGATGCCTGGCGTGGGACCGAGCGTGAGGGTCATCTCGGCCCGGCCATGGACATCGGTGGTTGAGGTCCCCCCATCAGAGCGACCGCCCAGTCTGCCTTCACCTGCGGTGACGACAAAGGTGACCACAGCACCCGGCAATGGGAGACCGTACTGATCCCTTACCTCTACCACGTACGGATCTGCCAGGGCTGTACCGGGCGCGGCCTGCTGGTCATCGCCCGATATCTTCTCCAGACCGAACGGCCGGGCACTCGTCCATTCGGATGTATCCCACAACTGGATGCTGTGATTCGCCGATCCGGTAGCCAGCGTTGTCCCGTCAGGCGAGAAAGCGGCGGAGTAGATCGCGTATCCGTCCTCTCGCAGGCTTGGGCGGCTATACGTGCCCGTCACCACGTCCCACAGCCTCACCGTGCCATCCCATGACGCGGAAGCCAAGATCGCCCCGCCGGGGGAAAAGGCAACCGCAGCGGCCCTGTGCCTCCTTAGAGTAGCGGTGTCAGAGCCCGAGGCCGGGTCCCAGAACCTGATCGTTCCGTCACCGGACCCGGAAGCCAGAATGGCCCCTCTTGGCGAAAAGGCCACTGAAGAGACTCTGTCCGTATGCCCTTCAAGAGTGGCGGTATTCGTCTCCGTGGCCACGTCCCACAGTTTCACGGTGCCGTCCCATGATCCCGAAACCAGCTCGGCTCCGTCGGGCGAAAAGGCCACCGACGAGACTCTGTCCGCATGCCCTTCAAGAGTGGCGGTATTCGTCTCCGCCGCCGCGTCCCACAGTTTCACGGTGCCGTCCCATGATCCCGAAACCAGCTCGGCTCCGTCGGGCGAAAAGGCCACTGAAGAGACTCTGTCCGCATGCCCTTCAAGAGTGGCGGTATTCGTCTCCGCCGCCGCGTCCCACAGTTTCACGGTGCCGTCCCATGATCCCGAAACCAGCTCGGCTCCGTCGGGCGAAAAGGCCACCGACGAGACTCCGTCCGCATGCCCTTCAAGAGTGGCGGTATTCGTCTCCGTGGCCACGTCCCACAGTCTTATCGTGCCGTCCCCCGACCCGGAAGCGAGCAGGGCTCCGCTTGGGGCAAAGGCCACCGAGTAGACCTCCCCCCCATGTGCTTCGAGGGAACCGACATACTGGGAAGAAACCACCATGAGGGTGAAACGGGTTGTGCTCACGTCACCATGGATATCGACGACCCGCACCTGCAAGGGATGCTCAAAATAGAAACGGAGATTGTGGCTGAAATCGAATTCGACGACGGCTTCCGTCTCACCGTCCAATACACGACAGTCCCGCACTTCATGCAATCCAGAGGCGGGGCCTTGCAGCAATCCCCTTGTCGTATTGAAGAGCAGCGCCTGATGGAGTCCATCCGAATCGCTGATCTTCAGGCGGATGGAAGCGCTCTTCGATGATCCCAGCTGGAAGATCAAGGACGAAAGAAGCTCGATCGTCGGCGGCGATCCCGATTCAACGGGAATATCGGGGTCGAAGTAGGGACTGACAGCCAGGAACTCCGCATGGCAGGAAGACAATCGATCCCGTGAGAACCCATACGACAGGATGTACGCGTTGTTCCTGAAATCGTGCCAAGTCAGTCCGAAGGCGTGTGCCAGCTCATGGGCGGCCGTCTTGAGATCGAATTCCTCCGGGACGATGACCAGCCCCCCGTTCTTTCCGTAGGAGTCAGCCACGCCTGCCACGCCTGCCGTCGTCTGACCTTGAACGGTGTTATTGATGCTACTGTGGCCATTGTCGATGACGACGAAGTAGATGTTTTTCCTGATATCAAACGTCCCATCGATCTCGGCAAATACGGTACTGGCCGTATCCTCGAAATAGTAGCTCTCGGCGTGTTGACCATCTAGGCGGTGAACCAGCGGCTCATCTTCGGAATCGGTTTCAATACGGAAGGTCTTGGGTCCGTGCCCGTGCGCCTCCATCTGCTCGCCGTACCAGGTCTGGATGTGGAGAATCTCCTCCTTCATCTTCTGAACCATCTCTTCGCGATACGGTCGGTCATTCGGCAGAAAGTAGATCATCCGCACCGTGCGAGGCTCGCCTACCTGCAGGTCTGCCAGCCGCTTGGCCGCAGGGCGGGGCCGATCGAAATCCCACTGCTCGACATCGAGAAGCAGGCAGGAATGCGCACTATCGGCCAGCGAGGGCGAAGCATGGACGACCGCCAGCGGGGAGGGGAGGAAGCCCATCAGAGCGAAGAAGGCGGAATGAAGAATGGGGAGTCTCATCAGAGTCACCCTTTACGGATCGTGCGCTCGGACCGTCTGGGGGCGGAAGGGTAAGGCAGATGCACGCCCGCCTCAACGCACGCGGTACCTGTCACATGCTCCTCTGGCCGTCGACCGAGGCCTCAGGGCACCGACTCTCCCATGTCGCCCGATTCCGGGCCACGCCCACCAGCCACCTCCCGTCCCCACCAGATCGCGTACCCCCGCCGGCAGCACCAGCAACGCCAGCAGGGTGGCCGTCGCCAGCCTTCCCACCATGGGCGGCTTCCCCTCCTCCCATCAGGACGTTCGCTTCGATCCGGGTCATGGCTCAGAGCCTGATCCGCTTCAGTCTCAATGAGTTCACAATCACGCTGACGGAGCTTACGGCCATCGCTCCCGCCGCCAGTATGGGGTTGAGAAATCCGAACTCCCCGAGTACCGGGCGAAGCGCCTCCGGTACTCCCTGGGCCGCGAAAACGGGATACAGGACCCCTGCCGCAACGGGAATCAGCGCGACGTTGTAGGCAAACGCCCAGAACAGGTTCTGCCGGATGGTTCTCATCGTCGCCCTGCTGACGGAGATCGCACGGGCCACGCCCATGACGTCCCCATGGATGAGGGTTATGTCCGCCGCCTCCATGGCGATGTCGGTTCCCGTGGCTACCGCGATGCCCACGTCCGCCCGCGCCAGGGCCGGCGCATCGTTCATGCCGTCTCCGACCATGGCCACCACCGTCCCGTCCTCTTGCAGGGCCGCAATGTGGTCGGCCTTGTCCGCCGGCAGCACCTCGGCGATGACCTTCTCCATGCCGAGGGAGCGGGCCACCGCCTCGGCCGTCCGTCGACTGTCTCCGGTCAGCATGAGCACGTCAACCCCCTGGCCCCTCAGCGAGGCCAGGGCGTCCTCGATCCCCTCCTTGACCGTATCGGAGACGGCGACCACGCCCATGACCTCGCCGTCGACGGCCACGTAGGAGACCGTCTTCGCCGAGCGTGCCAGCTCCTGGCCGGTCTCCACGAGGCTGTTCATGGGGACCCCGGCCTCCTCGTGGAGTCGGAGGCTTCCCACCGCGATGTGGCGGTCGTCCACTTCACCCACGATGCCCATTCCCGGCACCGCCCTGGATGTGCGCACCGGGGCTTCCACGGGAAGACCCCGCTCCTGCGCCGCGGCGGCGATCGCCCTCCCCACGGGATGCTCGGAGGCGCGTTCGAGTCGGCCCGCCAGGGTCAGGAGCTCGTTCTCGGTGAGTCCACCCGCGACGATGTCGGTCACCTTCGGAACGCCCGTGGTCAGCGTGCCCGTCTTGTCCAGCACCACGACCTCGGTCTCATGGGCCCGCTCCAGGGTCTCGGCGCTGCGAATCAGCACCCCCGACTCCGCGGCCCGGCCCGTGCCCACCATGATCGCCGTCGGCGTGGCCAGTCCCATGGCGCAGGGGCAGGCGATGATCAGCACGGCGACGGCCGCTGCCATGGCGTAGACATGGGACGGAGCAGGCCCGACGGAAAGCCAGAGGAGGAAGACGACCGCTGCCACGGCGATGACGGCGGGGACGAACCAACTCGATACAACGTCCGCCAGTCTCTGTACGGGCGCCCGCGATCCCTGTGCTTCTTCCACCAGCCGGACGATCCGCGCCAGCAGGGTGTCCGCGCCGACTCCCACCGCTTCGAGGGTCAGGCTCCCCGTCGTGTTGATCGTCGCTCCGTAGACCTCGTCGTTCTCCCCCTTGCGCACCGGCATGCTCTCGCCCGTCAGCAAGGACTCGTCGACCCAGGAAGCGCCGGCCGCCACCCTGCCATCCACCGGAATGCGCTCTCCGGGGAGAACCCGGACCTGCTCGCCGACCCCGACATCTTCGATCGGAACCTCCACTTCACTGCCGCCGCGTATGACCCTGGCCCGCTCGGGGCGCAGGCGCAGGAGGGCCTTGATCGCTTCGGACGCCCGGCCCTTGGCCCGGGCTTCCAGGTATCGGCCGAGAAGCACAAGGCCGATGATCGCGGTCGAGGTCTCGAAGAAGGTCGCGGCTTCGTAGTGGGCGAAAGCCGAAGCATGGGGAAAGAGGGTGACAGCGGCGCTGTACGCGTAGGCCACGGTCGTACCGACCGTGATGAGCGTGTTCATGTTGCTCGTGCCTCGCCGCAGGGCCTTCCACGCCCCGACGTAGAACCCTCTCCCGGCCCAGAACTGCACGGGGGTGGCGAGGATGAGCAGCAGGATGTCCAGGCGGACGGGCAGAGCTGCGAGCAGGGACGGCACCTTGGGCAGCAACATGACGACCGCCGCAGCCCCGAGGCTGAAAGCCATCTCTCCGCGAATCCCGGCGGTCTGTCCCCGGTTCACCGAAGCGTCCTCACCTGTACCCACCTCCAGCACCGAGTACCCCTCGTCCTCGACGGCGGATCGGAGGTCCTCGATGCCGGCCAGCTCCGCCCTGTAGCGAACGGTGGCCCGCTCGGTCGCCAGGTTCACGGCCGCGGATTCCACTCCCTCGACGCCGCGCAGCGCTGCCTCGACATGGCCGACGCACGCGGCGCAGCTCATGCCGCCGACGTTCAGGGTGATGGTCGTGGGGTCGCCGGTCGGAGTCATCGGCAGTCAGACCTCTCTCATTGGAAGTACTTCGCCATGATCAGCTCCTTGATCTCCTCGATGTCCTTTCCCTCGTGGTGCCACTTGAAGGCGTCACGGCCCTCTTCGTTGCACTGCCGTCAGGTGGGGGGACAGCCTCCCTCGTAGCACCAGGAAAGGCTCTGGTTGCAGCAGGCGCACGGCACCTGGCTCACGACCTCCGGGATCTCCCTCAGCAAGGTCTGGTAGAGGGCGAGTCCGTCCGGAGGCAGGGGAGGCGGCTGGCCTTGCCCCTGCAGGAGGTAGCTGCCGACGGCCAGCACAGCAACGACCGCCGCCGTGACGATGGCGGCTTTCCCTTTGGTCATCACGCGTTTCATGGGGCTGTCTCCTTCTCGGGGCTGTGTGTATCCGTTGTCGGTTCCGTGCCACTGTCCATCTGCCGCCCGCGCCACAACGCGTAGACCGCCGGCAGCACCAGCAGCGCCAGAAGGGTGGCCGTCGCCAGCCCTCCCACCATGGGCGCCGCGATCCGCTTCATCACCTGCGACCCGGTGCCGGTGGCCCACATGATCGGCAGCAACCCGCCCACCGTCGAACCCACGGTCATGAAGATCGGCCGCACGCGCCGGGAGGCGCCTTCGACGATGGCGGCAACAAGATCCGCCCGGTCCCGGAGCCGGCCCTCCTCGCGGCGGCTTTCGAGCGCCTGGTCGAGATATGTCAGCATCACCACCCCCAACTCGGCGCTGACACCCGCGAGGGCGATGAACCCGACGCCCACGGCGACGCTCATGTTGTAGTCCAGGATGTAGATGAGCCAGATCCCGCCGACCAGCGCGAAGGGCAGCGTGAGCATCACCATCAGACTTTCGGCGACGCTGCGGAAGTGGAGGAAGAGGAGCAGGAAGATGATGGCCAGGGTCACCGGGACGACGAGGCTCAGCCGCTCCTTGGCCCTCTCCATGTATTCGTACTGGCCGCTCCAGATCAGGCTGTATCCCTGGGGCAGGTCGATCTCCTCCGCCACGATCTGGCGGGCGCCCTCGACGTAGGTGCCCACGTCGACGTCGCGGATGTCGACGTAGACCCAGGCGTTGAGGCGGGCGTTCTCGCTCTTGATGCCGGGCGGCCCCTTGCGGATGCGCAGGTCGGCGACCTGCCCGATGGGGATCTGCGCCCCGGTGGGCGTGGCCACCAGGACCCGCCGCAGGGCGGGCAGGTTGTCGCGCAGCTCGCGCCCGTAGCGCAGGTTCACCGGGTAGCGCTCGCGGCCCTCCACGGTGTGGGTGATGTTCATTCCGCCCATGGCCGACAGGATCACCTCCTGCACGTCCCCCACGGTCAGGCCGTAGCGCCCCGCCTCCTCGCGGTCGATCTCGAAGTCGACGTAGTTGCCGCCGGCGACCCGCTCGGCGTAGACGCTGGCCGTGCCCGGGATCTCGCGCACCACCTGCTCGATCCGCCGGCCCACCTCCTCGAGGGTTTTCAGATCGTCGCCGGCCACCTTGATCCCCACGGGGGTCTTGATGCCGGTGGAGAGCATGTCGATGCGCGTCTTGATCGGCATCGTCCAGGAGTTGGTCAGCCCCGGGAAGCGTACGGCGCGGTCCAGCTCCTCCACCAGCCTCTCCGGGGTGATGCCCGGCCGCCATTCGTCCTGGGGCCGCAGGGTGATGGTGGTCTCGATCATCGACAGCGGCGCCGGGTCGGTGGCGGTCTCGGCGCGGCCGATCTTGCCGAAGACGTTCTCCACCTCCGGGAAGGTGCGGATGATGCGGTCGGTCTGCTGCAGCAGCTCCCGCGCCTTGGTCACGGACACCCCCGGCAGGGTGGTCGGCATGTAGAGCAGGTCCCCCTCGTACAGGGGCGGCATGAACTCCGAGCCGATCTGCTCCAGGGGAAAGAGTTGCTGCAGGCGTGACAGCGCAGTGTGCGCCAGGCTCCCGGGCCGGTCGGCGAAGCGCTCCACCACCACGCTGCGGAAGGGGAAGACGGAGACGAACATCACCGCGGCGGCGGCGGCCAGGGTCGCCGCCTTGTGGCGCAGCAGCCAGTCGAGGACCGGCACGTATCCTCGCGTCAGGCCGCGGTTGAGCGGATTACGGTCGGCGTCCACCACCCGGCCCCGCAGGCAGAAGCCGATGAGCACCGGCACCACCGTGATCGACAGGATGGCGGCGGCGGCCATGGCGTAGGTCTTGGTGTAGGCCAGGGGCTTGAAGAGCCGCCCTTCCTGCGCCTCCAGGGTGAAGACGGGCAGGAAGGAGAGGGTGACGATCAGCAGCGAGTAGAACAGCGCCGGCCCCACCTCCTTGGAGGCGGCGGCGATGCTGGCCCAGTGGTCCTTGCGCCCCCGGTCCCGCGCCAGGTGGCGGTGGGCGTTCTCGATCTGCACGATGCCGGCGTCGACCATGGCGCCCACGGCGATGGCGATCCCCCCGAGGGACATGATGTTGGCGTTGATCCCCTGGCCCCACATGACGATGAAGGAGACGAGGATGCCCAGGGGCAGGGTGAAGACGGCGGCGAAGGCGCTGCGGAAGTGGAGCAGGAAGAGGCCGCAGACGGCGGCCACCACGAGGCACTCCTCCACCAGCTTCTCGCGCAGGTGGCCCACGGCGCGGCGGATGAGGCCGGAGCGGTCGTAGGCGGTCTCCACCACCACCCCTTCCGGCAGCCCGTCCTGCAACTCGGCGAGCCTCGCCTTGACGGCGTCGATCACGGCGAGGGCGTTCTCGCCGTAGCGCATGACCACGATGCCGCCGGCCACCTCGCCCTCGCCGTTCCACTCCGCCAGGCCGCGGCGCAGCTCCGGCCCCACCTGCACGGTGGCGATGTCCCGCACCCGCACCGGGGTCCCGGAGCGGCCGGCGCTCACGGGCACGCTGCGGATGTCCTCGAGGGACTGGATGTAGCCGAGGCCGCGCACCATGAACTCGGTCTCGGCCAGCTCGATGAGACGGCCGCCGACGTCGTTGTTGCTGCGCTGGATGGCGCGTTTCACCTGCTGCAGCGAGATCCCGTAGGCCAGCAGCTTGTTGGGATCGACGGTCACCTGGTACTGCTTGACGAAGCCGCCGACGCTGGCCACCTCGGCGACGCCGGGCACGCTGGTCAGCTCGTAGCGCAGGTACCAGTCCTGGATCGAGCGCAGCTCGGCGAGGTCGCGGCGGCCGCTGGTGTCGACGAGGGCGTACTCGTAGACCCAGCCGACGCCGGTGGCGTCGGGACCGAGCCGCGGCTGCACCCCCTCGGGCAGGCGGTCGCCGGCGAAGCTCAGGTACTCGAGGACGCGGCTGCGCGCCCAGTACATGTCGGTGCCGTCCTCGAAGATGACGTAGACGAAGGAGAGGCCGAAGAAGGAGTACCCGCGAACCGCCTTGGCGTAGGGCACGGCGAGCATCGCCGTGCTCAGCGGAAACGTCACCTGGTCCTCCACCACCTGGGGCGCCTGCCCCGGGTACTCGGTGAGGACGATCACCTGCACGTCCGACAGGTCGGGGATCGCGTCGAGGGGGGTCCTGGACATGGCGAGGAAGCCGGCGCCGGCGGCCAGCAGGGTCACCAGCACGGTGAGCAGCTTGTTGCCGACGCAGGCCTCGATGATGCGGCCGATCATCTCAGGTGCCCTCCCCCAGGGAGCTGACCGCCGCCTTCAGGTTGCTCTCCGAATCGATGAGGAACTGCGCCGAGGTGACGATCCGCTCCCCCTCGCGCAGGCCCTCGAGGACCTCGTAGAGACCTTCCGCCTCGGCGCCGACGCGGATCTCCCGCGGCTGGAAGCGGCCCTCCCCGAGGCTGACCACGGCCAGGCGGCGGGGCCCCGAGTGGATCACCGCCTGCACCGGCACCGTGAGGACGCTGTCCGCCGGCAGCGGCGACTGGATGGTGACGTTGGCGTACATCTCCGGCTTCAGCTCCAGCTCCGGGTTGGCGAAGGTCATGCGCACCTTCACGGTGCGCGTCTCCGGCTCGAGGAAGGGGTAGACGTAGGTCACCTTCCCGGTGAAGCTCTGGCCCGGCAGGTAGGACAACTCGACCTCGGCCTCCTGGCCCTCCCGCACCCACGGCAGCTCGTACTCGTAGATGTCGGCGTAGACCCACACCCGCGACAACTCGGCGATGCGGTAGAGGTGCTGCCCCGGGCCGATGTGCTGGCCGTCGTAGACCGCCTTGTGGACCACCGTGCCCTGCTGGGGCGAGTCCACGGTCATGGTGCGCCGCACCTCGCCCGTCTGCCGCAGCTCCTCGATCTGGCGGTCGCTGATGTCCCAGTAGCGCAGCCGCTGCAGCGCCGCCGACAGCAGGTCCCGCGCCCCGGCCGCGGCCTCGCCCCCGGCGCCGGCCCGCAGCCGCTCGCTGTAGTCGACGGCGGTGAGGTACTCCTCCTGGGCGGCCACCAGCTCCGGGCTGTATATCTGCAGCAGGGGCTCCCCCTTCTCCACCATCTGCCCCGTGTAGTCGACGAAGAGCTTCTCCACCCAGCCGGCGATCTTGGTGTTGACGTCGGTCATGCGGGTCTCGTCGTAGTCGACGCGGCCCACGGTGCGCACCGTGCGGTGCAGCGTGCGCCGCTCCACCGGCGCCGTCCGGACGCCGATGTTCTGCACCGTCGCCGGGTCGATGGTCACGGTACCCTCGGCCTGCAGCTCGTCCTCGTAGACCGGCACCAGGTCCATGCCCATGGGCGACTTCCCCGGCTCGTGGGAGGTGTACGACGGGTCCATCGGCGCCCGCCAGTAGGCGATGGCGCGCTCACCGTCCGATGCGCTGTCCCCGGCCGGCTTGTCGGGCACCAGGTCCATGCCGCAGACCGGACAGCTCCCCGGCCCCTCGGAGACGACGGTGGGGTGCATGGGACAGCGGTGGACCTCTGCCTCTTCCTCGTGGGCGTGCATCGCTGCCCCGCCGGCGCCTCCCAGCCAGAGGCCGAGGGCGGTGCCGGCAGCCAGCGACAGGATCACGGCGATCGCGTATTTCCACATGGTCATCCTCCGCGCTCAGAAGAGCCGCCGGCCGACGACGGACTCCAGGTGGGCCAGGCTCTTCTCGTACTGCGTCAAGTGGCGGTGGTAGTCGATCTCGAAGTCGAGCAGCGTCATCTGGTTGTCCAGCAGGGTGAGGAAGTCGACCTCGTCCACCTGGTAGCCGGCGACCGCCGCGGCCAGGGACTGGTCGGCCTGGGGGATGATGACGTCCCGGAAGAGGGCCATCTCCTGCAGGTGGGTCCGGGCGTCGACGTGCAACTCCTCGATCCGCAGGGCCAGCTCGCGGACCTGGGCCTCGATGCGGGCCTCGGCCTCGCGGACCCTCGCCCTCGCCTCGGCGACCTTGGAGTCCTGCTTGCGCCCCTGGTGGACGGGCAGGGTCAGCATCACCCCGACGGAGAAGAAGTCGCTCCCCGAGACGGGATCGTTCTCGAAGCCGCGCTGGCGCCAGCCGGCGTTCACCAAGAAGTCGGGACGGCGGTCGAGGACGGCCAGCTCCTCGGCGGCGCGCCAGCGCTCACGGCCTTCGTGCAGTCCCTTCAGCAGCGGCCGTTCATCGAGGGCCAGGTCCAGCAGCTGCACCGCCTCGAAGTCGAGGGGCGTCTGCTCCCGCGCCGGGGTGGGGCCCACCGGTTCCCGGGGGTCCCGGTCCAGCAGGGTGTTGAGCCGCGCCGCCGTGCGCCGGCGCTCCCCCTCCATGTGCAGCAGCCGCCGCCGCAGGCCGGACAGCGACACCTGGGCCTTGAGCACGTCCTGCTGCGGCACTCGCCCCACGGAGTACTTCGTCTGCGCGATGCGCACGAAGTCCCGCAGCAGGGCCCGGTTGTTCTCGGTGATGGCGATCGAGCGGTCGAGGAGGTCCAGGTCGAAGTAGGCCTGCTTCACCAGGTTGACGACGGTCCCCTCGCGCTCCTGCCGGGCGGCCTCGGCGGCGGCGGCGGCGTGGCTGGCGGCGCGCTCCCGGGCGGCGCGCTTGCCCGGGTACGGCAGCTTCTGGGAGAGCGTGACCTGGCGGCCGCTCATGGGCGAGCCGTCGATGTCGAGGGGGCGGAAGGGGACGTTGCTCAGCTCCACCTTCAGCCCCGGGTCCGGCAGGGCCCCGGCCGCCGGGACCCCGGCCTGGGCCGCGGCGGCGCTGTGCTTCAGCACCTGCAGCGACAGGTTGGAGGTGAGGGCCTCCTCGATGAGGAGGTCGAGGTCGAGGTCGGGTGTTTCCGCGGCGGCTGCGGCGGCGGCCAGGGTCATGACCGCGGCGCAGGTGATTCTCCGGTGCATTCTCCTTCTCCTGTGGTCCGGGGCGCGGCGAGACCCCGGTATGGGGACGCCGGCCGGTACGCGGCACGCACGGGCGCGCTGCCCGGCCCTGGGGGGCCGGACCGTCCCGCGCGGAGAAGGATCAGATCAGGTAGATGCCGTGGAGGGCGTAGAGGGGGAGCCTTGCGGCCCCGGGCGGAGTCCGCGGTTCAAGAGGCTTGAGGTCCGCGGCGCCGAGGGCCCGGCCGGTCGTGCCCGCCAGGGGAATGGCGGGGAACCCGTGGCCGGAAGGAAGGACCTGGTCGGCGGCCTCGGGGGAAGGAGACGAGTCACCGGCGCAGGCCAGGGCCGGGCAGCAGGAGCAGTCGGCCCCGAGCTGCGGCGCATCGGCCGCCGGGGGCGCGTGGCACCCGGGGGCCGCCGCCGCCAGCGCGCAGGGGGCGCAGTCCGCCGAAGCGGCGACGCTGCTGGCCGGCAGCGCGGCGACGAGCACTGCCAGCGCGATGATTCGGGCGATTCTCATCTCGACTCCGGTCATGGCCAATATGCCCGGACCGCCGACGTTCCGCAACCGGGGCGGTTCCTGCGGAGGCGGGGCTCGGATGGGAGTTATGCGGACGACTGTCCCGGCCACAACGCTACGTCGGACACTCGAACAGCTCTATCGGCCCGGGGTGGACCCGCGCGATGGTGAAGCGGGAGCCCGGCATCGCCCCGGTGTAGGCCGCCCCGGTGTCGATCATCCACAGATTGGCCATCCTCACCGCCCGCTCGCCGCGCGCATGCCCGCAGATGACGCAGGCCACCCGCCCCTCGACCGGAGGCGCCGCTTCCGCGGCCCCGCCCTGGACGTAGCGCTCCATGCGGCGGCGGGACCAGATGGCGTGGTAGCTGTCCTGGCGGCTCCCCTCCCGCAGGGCCGAGAGGAACTCCTCCCAGGTGCGGTCCTCCGGCACGTCCGCATGGACGATGCCGACGGGCCCGATCTCGCAGTCCACCTCCGCGGCGAAGGGCAGGGCGGAGAAAGCCCGCACCCAGGCCTCCCGCCCCGGCGCCGGAACCGATTCCCACCAGCCTCCGCCGTTGTAGTCCCACAAACCGTGCTCCTCGCCCCGCTCCCCCGCGGGATCGGCCGCCGCGTCGAGCAGGAACTGATCGTGGTTGCCGCGGATGGCGTGGAACCAGTCGCGCCCGGTCAGCCATTGGAGAGCGGCCTCCGACTCCGGACCGCGGTCGATCAGGTCTCCTACCGAGAACAGCCGGTCCCCGCCGGGGTCGAAGGAGAGCTCGTCGAGGAAGCGCTCGAGGGCGGAGTACATCCCGTGGATGTCGCCGACGACGAAGTCCCGGCCCCGCTCGTTGCGCGCGAAGCTCCTGACGGCGCCGTCGCCTCCCAGGGCCTCGGACACGAAGGTCGGGCGGTACTGAAGGATCTCGGCTTCCCAGATCGGCCGGCTCGACCGCCTGCTTTCGCTTTCCACGTTGGAATCCTCGGCCTGAGCCTCAGTCCGGGTATGTGGCGGTTGCGCCGACGAGATCCAACACCACCTCCAGCGGGGCGTGATCGCTGAGCCCGCCCCCGGCGATCGTGCCCATCTTCGCGGTCCAGTACTTCGCGTACCGCACGTGGAGATCAGAGCTCGCGAAGACGTGGTCGATCCGCGTGCCCGCAACGAAGCTGCACCCGGCTTCATCGTGGCCATGCAATTCGAGGTATACATCCCGCATTCCGAACTTCCTCAGCCCAAGAGGATCGTCCGATTCATCCCCGTGGAGGTCGCCGGCCAGGATGGTCGGATGCCGGCCCCTTCGCATGGCCGAGTGAATCACTTCCTTCCGGTCAGGAAGCTCTCCACAGAGGCACGCCGTGTGCAGCCTGACTCGTCCGGCGAGCAGCAACGACAGCGACGCATGCGTCTTCGGCCATCGCGACTCCGTGTCGAGCGCTCCGTCGGCATGGGCGAGCCTCTCGACGGGTGCCTTCGATGCGATGAGCACGCCGCTGTTGCCGGAAATCGGCTGCGTTACGGGGCTCATGACGTGAGGCAGGCCGACCTTCGGAAGCTTCTCCTTCCAACTCTCGAGGGATCGTGGGGTGACCTCCTGCAACAACCTCCGGCCTGCGCTCTCGCAGAAACTCGGCCTGCGACCGTGTATCGGTGCGGTTCTGCGTGTTCCACGTGATGATGCGCATGACCTGAACCTACGAGCCGGCCAGCACCTCCGCGAACCTCGCGGAGGAACGCTGGCCCGGACACCCTTGCACCGATGCATGGCGCCTGATACTCTCCATCGCTTCGACGACCTCTACCGCGGCGACTCCTCGCACGCGGGACGCGCGAGCTGAGGCTCGCGAAGAGAAGGAGATCTTCATGCAGAACTGCGGCACGATCCTCATCGTCATCGACGGCTGCCGCCCCGACGGCATCCAGCAGGCGGATACGCCGGCCATCGACAGCCTGATGGCACGGGGGGCCCACGCTCTCGACGCGCAGAGCGTCGTCCCCTCCTCCACCCTGCCGTGTCACACCTCGATGTTCCGCGGCGTGACGCCGTCGCGGCACGGCATCACCACCAACACCTGGGTCCCCATGGTGCGCCCCGTGCCGAGCATCGCCGAGGCCGCCCACGCCAGGGACCTGAAGACGGCCTTCGTCTACAACTGGGAGCAGCTCCGGGACCTGGCGGGGCCGGGTTCCCTCGACTTCTCCTACTACAGGGCCAACCTCGACGAACCGGAGGGCGACCTGACGATTGCGAGAGTTGCGGCGGAACACGTGGTGACCGAGGAGCCGGACTTCTGCTTCGTCTACCTGGGGATCGTGGACATCGCGGGACACCGGCACGGGTGGATGTCGGCGGAGTACATCGAGCAGATCGGTGCCGCCGACCGGGCGATCGGGATCCTGCTGGAAGAACTGGAGAAGGCCGGTCTCCTGGACCGCTACTTCATCCTCGTCCAGAGCGACCACGGCGGACACGGGCAGAGCCACGGGACGGACATGCCCGAGGACCTGACGATCCCGTGGATCGCGGCGGGAGCGAAGGTCCGCAAGACCGGCGAGATCGAGCAGCCGGTGCGCATCATCGACACCGCGCCAACCCTCGCCCACGTTCTGGATCTGCCATTGCCGGAAGACTGGGAAGGTCGGCCGGTTCTGGAGATCTTCTGAAAATGGGAGCGCTTCTGTTGTATTCCCGCGCATCCCCGCCACGTCGATCGATCCGGAGGATTCCGCCATGCGCCTGATCATTCTGATTCTCGCCACGACACAGCTGGCCGCCGCCGACGCGCCGGACTGGCGGCGGCCGGTGGCCACCTATTCCATCGTCGCCCGCGACTCCGTCAGCGGTCAGCTCGGCGTGGCGGTGCAGTCCCACTGGTTCTCGGTGGGTCCCATCGTTCCGTGGGCCCGTCCCGGTGTCGGCGCCGTGGCCACCCAGTCCCTCGTCGACCCGGCCTACGGTCCCCTCGGCCTCGAGCTGATGGCCATGGGCAAGACGGCCCGGGAGGCGCTCACCGCCCTGCTGGCGGCAGATGCCGACGCCGCGGTGCGGCAAGTGGCGATGGTCGATGCCCAAGGGACCGTGGCCGTTCACACGGGTGAGCGCGCCATTGCCGCCGCCGGCCACCAGGCCGGGGCCCAGTACAGCGTTCAGGCGAACCTGATGGACCGGGACAGCGTCTGGCCGGCCATGGCGAAGGCCTACGAGAGTGCCGAGGGCGATCTGGCCGAGCGGCTGCTCGCGGCCCTGGAAGTGGCCGAGGCCGAGGGGGGCGACCTGCGCGGCCGCCAGTCGGCGGCGATCCTGGTGGTCTCCGCCGAGGATACCGGCCGGCCGTGGGTCGACCGCGTCTTCGACCTGCGCGTGGAGGATCATCCCGAGCCGGTGGAAGAGCTGCGACGGCTGGTGCGCCTGGCGCGCGCCTACCACAAGCTCAACGAGGGTGACGAATGGGTGACCGCGGGAGAGATGGAGGCGGCCATGGATGCGTACCGCGCCGCCACCGAACTGGTGCCCGATGAGGCAACCGGCGGCGAGGCTCCGTTCTGGGTGGGTGTGACCCTGGCCGGCGAGGGGTGCGAGGAGGAGGCCGTGCCCTACCTGCGACGGGCGCAGGCCCAGAACGACCGCTGGGTCGACCTGCTGCGGCGTCTGCCCGCCTCCGGGCTGATGCCGGCGGATGATGAACTCCTGGATCGTCTGGCGGCCGCCATGGTCGGCGGGTGACAGCGGAGATGATGGAGATGAACGTCACGACGACCGTGGACCGGGAGGACCGTCCGCTCCTGGCCGCCCAGATCGCCCGTCACGCCCTCGACCGGGTCCCCCTGTCGATCATCTTCGACGACTCCACGGTCCTGGTGAACCTCAACTACTTCTTCCTCCGCGACCGCACGACGGCCCGCACCATGGCGGAGGACCGCAACCGGCGCTGGGAGGACCTGCCCGTGGTCCATCCCACCTCCTTCACCCGCGAGTTCGCCGAGTGGTGCCTGGCCAGCGGCGTGCGCGGCAAGTTCTCGGTGGTGCCCTGCCCGGCCGCTCTGGGCCGCATCGACGAGGGGCTCCCCCTCTTCAGCCGGGCCCAGCAGGAGGAGTGGCTGGCCATGTGCCGCGAGGTCATCGTCCCCGCCTTCGACATCACCCCGGAGATGCTGACCCACACCTTCGTCGTCGATCCGAAGACCCTGCAGCCTCTCCCCTCCGGGATCTGGGAGCAGTACGACTGGGCGGCCCTGCCCGAAGACCAGGAGGAGCTGGTCACCGAGTACATCGCCCGGGCCTGCCGAATCCTGGACGCCGTGGGCCTGACGCCCCAGGGGGTGACCTCACCCGGCGGTTTCGGCGGCCGCACCCTGCCGTTCTACGCCCGCTGCGCCGGCGAGGCCGTCCGCCAGGTCACGGGCAACCCGGTGCCGTACTTCTTCCAGCGGGTCTCCTCGGAGGCCGCGGTCGACATCCCGGTGTGGTACCCCGACCGTCAGACCGGCCGGGCCACGGGCGAGATCATCGCCTCCACCGGCGACTGGACCGGCAGCTGGACCGGGTACGGCGAGGTCGACGCCGACAAGTACATCACCCCCGACCTGGAAGGCGGCCGTCTGCCGGCCCTCATCGACGCCGGCGAGCCGGCGGTGCTCATCAGCCACTGGCAGGGGTTCTACGGGATGCACGACGAGGACCGCCGCGGCTACCGGGCCTTTCAGCAGGTGGTGGGCCGCCTCGCCGAGCGCGACCCCCGGGGAGAGCGCACCGAGTGGCGCACCTGCAGCCAGATCACCACCTACGCCTGCGCCCGGGAGATGGCCGAGGTCTCGGTCGAGGGGAAGACCGTCCGCCTCGACCTGCCGGTGCGGACCCCGGACCTGACCCTGCGTCTGACAGGTGGAGAGGTGCGGGCGGTCCGCGTCGACCGCCGCCCCCTGGCGCGGGCCCCGAATCGCGCCGCCTTTCGGAGCGGGACCTTCCTGGCGGAGGACGGAGCGGTCCTGGCCGCCTTCGACCCGGCTCAGCGCCGGGTGCAGGTGGAAGTCGATTAGCCGATCAGCGGCCGGGGCTCGCGCCCTCGTGCAGGATCGCCCGCGAGCAGCGGCCGCCCGCGGCCGGCCACGCCCCGTGCCAGGTCGCCCCGGTGCGGCGGTTACGCCCGCGGCTCCTCCCGCCCTGAGCGGGCATCGGCCTGCCACGCCCCGTACCAGGTCCCCCGCCGTAGCGCCCGTGCACCCGCGGCTCCTCCCGCGGGCCGGTGCGCGCCCGCTCGCCGCGGCCGATGACCCCGGCTATGCCGCCGCTTCCATCAGGATCCGCGCCACCTCCGGCCGGGTGAACTCCATGGGCGGCACCTGTCCGGCGGCCAGCATGTCGCGCACCTGCGTACCGCTGAGGATCACCCGGTCCTCCGGCCCGTGGGGGCAGGTCTTCATGGAGGCCATGCCCTCGCAGCGCTTGCAGTAGAAGGAGTGGTCGAAGTACAGGGGCGTGATGCCGAGATCCTCCGGCGGCACGCTGCGCAGCAGGTCCTGCGCCTCGTAGGTGCCGTAGTACGACCCGACGCCGGCGTGGTCGCGCCCGACGATGAAGTGGGTGCAGCCGTAGTTCTTGCGGAGGAGGGCGTGGAAGATCGCCTCCTTCGGGCCGGCGTAGCGCATCGCCGCGGGCAGCACCGAGAGGTGCACGTGGCCGGCGGGGTAGTAGCCCTCCAGCAGCGCCTCGTAGCAGCGCATGCGCACGTCGGCGGGGATGTCGTCGGGCTTGGTCTCGCCCACGAGGGGATGCAGCAGCAGCCCGTCGACGATCTCCAGGGCCGCCTTCTGGATGTACTCGTGGGCCCGGTGCACGGGGTTGCGCGTCTGGAACCCGACGATGGTGCGCCAGTCCCGCTCGGCGAAGGCGGCGCGGGTCTCGGCCGGGTCCTGCCGGTAGGGCCGCAGCACCTCCTCCAGCTCCTCGCGCTCGACGACGGTGACCGCGCCCCCCACGAGCAGGTCGTGCTGCCGGTAGACGGAGGCGACGCCGGGGTGGTCCTCGTCATCCGTCCCGAAGACGTTCCGCGCCTCGGCCTGCTTGTCGTACGGGTAGACCTCGTCGACCTCGATGATTCCCACGAGCCGTCCCGCGGCGTCGTGCAGGGCGGCCTCGCGGCCGACGCCGAGGGCGGCGGCGGCCTCCGGCGGCGCGGACAGGGTGATGGGCAGGCTCCAGAGGGTGCCGTCGGCGAGGCGCATCTCGCCCACGGTGCGCTCGTAGTCGGCGCGGTCCATGAAGCCGGTGAGGGGGCTCATGGCGCCGACGGCGATGAGGTCGAGGTCGGCGGACTCGCGGAGAGAGAGGGTGAGGCGGGGCAGGCCGCCGGCGCGGGCGCGGATCTCGCGCGCCTGCGCGGGTGAGGCCAGCCGCTGGACCAACTCGCCGCCGTGGGGTGCGATGGGGATCGTCATCGGGCCGCGGCCTCCGCCGGCTGTTTCGCCGTGCCCGAGGGGATGAAGCCCCGCATCTCCAGGGCGGCCACCACCTTGGCGAGACTCTCCTCGACGCTCTCCGCCTCCGTGTCGAGGAAGACGTCGGGGTTCAGCGGCTCCTCGTACGGGTCGGAGACGCCGGTGAAGTTGGGGATCTCGCCCTTCAGGGCCTTCTCGTAGAGTCCCTTCACGTCGCGCCGCACCAGCTCGTCGAGGGAGGCGTGGACGTGGACCTCGATGAAGCGGCCGATCTCGCCGCGGACCTCGTCGCGCACCTCGCGGTACGGCGAGATGGCCGAGACGATGCTGACGACGCCGTTGCGGGTCAGCAGATGGCTGACGAACCCGATGCGGCGGATGTTGGTGTCGCGGTCCTCCTTGCTGAATCCGAGTCCCTTGCTGAGGTTCGTGCGCACCACGTCGCCGTCGAGCAGCTCGGACTTGACGCCGCGCTCCCGCAGCAACGCCAGCAGCCGCTCCGCGATCGTGCTCTTGCCCGCGCCGGACAGCCCGGTGAACCAGACGGTCACACCTTTGTGATCGATGGTCACGCTTCATCTCCTTCCGAGAGTAGTGTGTCGTGATGGGGCCGCGTCTGCCTCGCCCCGGTTGCCGGTCGTTGAGACGACTTCGGCCGTCACGGGGTCGATATGGATGCCGCACTCCACCTTGTCCCCGCCCGACCAACGGCCCGCCCGCGGATCCTCACCGGGCCTGACGGCGCGCGTGCAGTGGGTGCAGCCGATGCTGGGGTATCCGCGGTCGTGGAGGTCGTTGTAGGGCACGTCGTTCTCGCGGACGTAGTTCCAGACGTCATCCTCGGTCCACGCCGCCAGGGGGTTGATCTTGACGAGGTCGAATCTCGTGTCCCAGGCGGCGATGGCAACGTCGCGGCGGGTCTCGCCCTGGTCGCGGCGCAGGCCGGTGATCCATGCTCTCCGGCCTTCCAGGGCGCGCTCATTCGGGGCGACCTTGCGGATCTGGCAGCAGAGGTCGGGGTCGTCCTTCCACAGCTCCGGCCCGTGCAGGACGGCCTGCTGCCCGGCGGACAGATCCGGCCTGAAGGCCAGGGGAAGGAACCCGTAGCGGCGCGCGGCTTCGTCCTTGAGGGCGTGGGTCTCCGTGAACAGGAAGCCGGTATCCACGTAGAAGACCGGCACGGACCGGTCGCTCTTCATGGCCATGTCGAGCAGGACCATGCCGGAGACGCCGCCGAAGCTGCAGGCGAGGGCGATCTCCGGCTGGAAGTTGTCGAGGGCCCAGGCCATGATCTGGCGGGGGTGAGCGGTCTCGAGCCCCGCGCTGACCTGGGCCAGCCTCTCCCCGGTCCATTCTTCTGTTTCCATGACTCCTCCGTCTCTTCTTCGTCACTCTGAACAAAAAAACCGCCCCGATGACTGGCTCATCGGGGCGGTGGATGCGCCTTCCTGCGTGCAGGGATTGGCGCTGCCGTGTTGGCGAGGCCGGCTTGCGTCTAAGGCACGGCCTCCCGCCCCGGGGTGGGCTCGCAACAACAACAGCAGCAGGTCCCCGCCATGCGGGTCCCCCGCGCCGACGCCGATCGGCCATGTGCGCGGGTCTTGATCATTTCCTCGTCACTTCCTCGAATCCTGGTGGAGCGCCACCGCCGACGCGGCGACCAAAGCCCGACGAATCTACGGGGTCTCTACCTCCCCGGCAACAGCCCCGGAACGGGCCGAAGCGGGGACGTCCGGCTCGCCCGGCCGGGGGTGAGTCGCGCGGATGGCCGGCAGGTCCCGGCGGCGGCCGGGGAGCAGCCTCTCCTGATTGACACGCCGTCGGCGGGCCGTTTCTTCAGCCCTCCGCCGGAGACAAGCCTCGAGCAGAAAGGACGACCCCATGCACATCGCCCTGGCCCTGGAACCCGACGCCACCGCCGTTTCCACCTTCGGCGCCCAGTGCGGCGTCGAGCACGCCGTGGGCACCTTCGACCTGACGCCGCTGGCGGACAAGCCGGTCGACGACGACGCCCAGCCCTTCAGCCGCGTCTCCCTGGCGCGCCGCAGGTCGCAGTACGAGAGCAACGGCTATCACCTGGCCGTGATCGAGAGCCGCCCCCCCATGGAGAGCATCAAGCTCGGGCGGGACGGGCGCGACGAGGAGATCGCCGTCTGCTGCGAGCTCATCCGCAACATGGGGGCCGCCGGCATCCCGGTGTGGTGCCCGGCGTGGATGCCCGTCCACATGGTGATCCGCACCTCGCGCCAGCTGCCGTCGCGGGGAGGCTCCAGGGTGACGGGATTCGACCTGGAGGAGTTCAACCGCACCCACGAGGCCGGCGTCCACGGCGAGATCACCGAGGCCGATCAGTGGGAGAACCTGAGATACTTCCTCGAGCGCGTCGTGCCCGTGGCCGAGGAGGCCGGCGTCAAGCTGGCCATGCATCCCGACGACCCGCCCCTGTCGCCGATCCAGGGCGTGGCCCGCATCATCAGCAGCGTCGACAACTACCAGCGCATGGTCGACCTCGTGCCCAGCCCGGCCAACGGCATCGGCCTCTGCCAGGGCAACTTCGGCCTCATGACCGACGACCTGCCCGGCGTCATCCGCCACTTCGGCGGGCAGGAGAAGATCCACTTCGTCCACTTCCGCGACATCCGCGGCACGCCGGAGAAGTTCCAGGAGGCCTTCCACGACGACGGCCAGCACGACATGGCCGCCTGTGTCCGAGCCTACAAGGACGTCGGCTACGGCGGCGTGGCACGCCCCGACCACTTCCCGCAGCTGACCTACGAGGACTTCGAGGACACGCACTCCATGGAGCGCCTCTACGCCATCGGCTACATGCGGGGCCTCATCGAGGCGGTCTACAGCGAGTGAGCCCCCGCCCCTCGCCGCCGGTCTCCGTGGCCCGCGGCCTCGGCCGGTCCGCGGGACGGCTGCGGTTCTCGGCCCCCGTGGCGCACGTGTACAACCCCCTGGTCTACGCCTTCGAGGCTCACAAGGCCTACCTGGAGCGCTACTGCCGGCCCACGGCCGAGACCCTGCTGGTGGGCATGAACCCCGGCCCCTGGGGCATGGTGCAGACCGGCGTCCCCTTCGGCGAGGTCGGCCTGGTCCGCGACTGGCTGGGCATCGGCGGCGGCGTGCGCCGGCCGCGGTCGCAGCACCCGCGGCGCCCGGTGGAGGGCTTCGACTGCCGCCGCAGCGAGGTCAGCGGCCGGCGCCTGTGGGGGTGGGCCCGGGACCGCTTCGGCACCCCGGACCGCTTCTTCGACCGGTTCTTCGTGTGGAACTACTGCCCTCTCGCCTTCCTCGAGGAGAGCGGCCGCAACCGCACGCCCGACAAGCTCCCGGCGGAAGAGCGCGCCCCTCTGTTCGACACCTGCGACCGGGCGCTGCTGCGGATCGTGGATCACCTCGAGCCGGCCCGCGTCCTCGGCGTCGGCCGCTTCGGGCGCGACCGGGCCCGCGCCGCCCTCGACGGCGGCGGCTTCGTCATCGGCGAGATCCTGCACCCGAGCCCGGCGAGTCCCGCGGCCAACCGCGGCTGGGCGGGACAGGTGGAGGCCCAACTCGCCGCCCTCGGCATCGACCTGGGACCTGGAACGGATTGAGGCTGGACGGTGGACAACGCGACGCGGGGTAGTGTCCGCGGATCCCTTCTACTCCCTTCCCCAAGGAGGCCCCCATGCAGATCGGCATCATCTCCGACACCCACGACAACTGGCCCACCCTGGACCGGGTCTGCCGCTTCATGGCCGACCGCGGCATCGGCACGTTGATCCACTGCGGCGACGTCTGCGCTCCGCTGACCCTCGGCCACCTGCTGGAGCAGTACGAGGGGCAGGTGCACCTCGCCTTCGGCAATGTCGACGGCGACCCGTTCCTGATGGCGGCGCGCTTCGGGGACCGCCCGAACCTGCACCTCCACGGGGCCGAGCGGGCGGAGCTGGAGCTGGGGGATCGCCGGGTCGCCGTGCAGCACTACCCCGCCCTGGCGCGGGGGCTCGCCCTCACGGGGGAGTACGATGCCGTGTTCTTCGGGCATGACCACGACCAGCGCGCCGAAGTCCTGACCGCCGGGGAGCGCCGGGTGCTGCTCGCCAACCCCGGGACCCTGGCGGCCATGGGCAAGCCGCAGACCTTCCTGCTCTACGAGACCGGGGACAACAGCGTGGAGCGGTTCGAGGTGGACCGGCTCTAGGAGATCTCGACCTGCAGCAGGGCGCCGGGTTCCTCCGCCCGGGACGCTTCAACGCCGTGGGCGGCATCGAGCAGGTCCTGCAGGCTGGTGCGCGACAGGACGCCGTCCACCGCCTCCTGCACCCGCATCCAGAGGCCGCGGATCGAGCAGTCCACGGGGGTGTGGCAGCAACTCTCCTCGGCGCCGGTGAAGTGGTCGCAGAAGGTAGGGTCGTAGAGGGGCCCCCCGAGGGCGGCCACGACCTCGGCCACGGCGATCTGCGAGGCCGGGCGGGCGAGGCTGTAGCCGCCGTGCTGGCCGCGCTCGCTGTCGACGAGGCCGCTGCGCCGGAGGGTGGCGAGGTAGCGGGCGGCGTTGTGGGGCGACAGGCCCTCGGCCTCGGCGATCTCCGGGATCGTGGCGCTGCGGCCGGGGGGGCGGCGAGCCACCTGCAGCAGGCAGCGCAGTCCGTACTCCTCCTGGGCGCTCAGTTTCATCCTACATCATCCCGAGCTGCAGCTTGGCCGCCTCGGACATGCGGTCGATGCTCCACGGCGGGTCCCAGGTGACGTCGACCTGGGAGTCGTCCACCTCCGGCACCTCCTCCAGCACCTTGCGCTGCACCTCGCCGGGCAGGGTGCCGGCCACCGGGCAGGCCGGCGAGGTGAGGGTCATGGTGACGTGGACCTTGCGGCCCCCTTCCTCCTCCTCTTCCACGTCGACGGCGTAGATCAGGCCGAGCTCGTAGATGTCGACGGGGATCTCGGGGTCGTAGCAGGTCTTGAGGACGTCGACGACCTTGGCCGCGACGCTGCCGGGCGGGTGTTCCTGGGGTTCGGTCGGTTCCACGTTGCTCACTCCGTCGTGACCGGCTCGGCGGCGTCGCCGTCGAGGGCGGATTTCATGGCATGCCAGGCCAGGGTGGCGCACTTGACCCGCATGGGGAACTCGCGGACGCCGGCGAAGACGGCGAGCTTGCCGGCCTTCACCGGATCGACAGGCTCGGAGACGTCCGCCGTGACCAGCTCGAGAAAGCTCGCGAAGGCGGCCTTCGCCTCCTCGACGCTGCGGCCCTTCAACTGCTGGGTCATGAGCGAGGCCGAGGCCTTGGAGATGGCGCACCCGTAGCCTTCGAAGCGGATCTCCTCGATCACCCCCTCGTCGCCGAGTAGGAGATGCACATGGAGGTGGTCTCCGCAGAGCGGGTTGTAGCCCTCCTGGCGGCGGTTGGCGTTCTGCAGGGGGCCGAAGTTCCGCGGGCTGCGGTTGTGGTCGAGGATGACCTGCTGATACAGCTCGCGCAGCTCGGTCACGACGCGCCTCCCATCACCGCATCCACCTGGCGCAGGGCCTCGACCAGCAGGTCGATCTCGCCGGGGGTGTTGTAGAAGGCCAGGGAGGCCCGGGTCATGGCGGGCACGCCGAAGCGGGCCATCAGGGGCTGGGCGCAGTGGTGGCCGGTGCGCACGGCCACGCCCTCGGCGTCGAGGATGGTGCCGATGTCGTGGGGATGGGCGCCGTCGAGGGCGAAGGAGAGGACCGGGACCTTGGGCCGGGCCTCGCCGAAGAGGCGCAGGCCCTCGACCTCGGCGAGCTGTTCCGAGGCGTGGGCGAGCAGGTCCTCCTCGTGCGCGGAGACGCGCTCCATGCCGAGGCCGTTGAGGTAGTCCACGGCGGCGGCCAGGCCCACGGCGCCGGCGATGTTCGGGGTGCCGGCCTCGAAGCGGGCCGGCGGCTCGGCCCAGGTCGTGCCCTCGAAGGAGACGGACCGGATCATGGAGCCGCCGCCCTCGTAGGGAGCCATGCCCTCGAGCAGCTCGCGGCGGCCGTAGAGGATGCCGATCCCCGTGGGCGCGAACAGCTTGTGCCCCGAGAGGGCGTAGAAGTCGCAGCCCAGGGCCTGCACGTCCACCGGCAGGTGGGGCGCGCCCTGGGCGCCGTCGACGAAGACCACGGCGCCGTACTCGTGGGCCAGCTCGCAGATGCGGCGCACGGGGTTGACGGTGCCGAGGACGTTGGAGGCGTGGGTCACGGCCACGAGGCGGGTGCGCGGCGACAGGCGGTCGGCGAAGGCGGCCAGGTCGAGCTCGCCGTCGTCGGTGACGGGCGCCACCTTCAGGCGGGCCCCCGTGGCCTCGCACAGCATCTGCCAGGGGACGATGTTGGAGTGGTGCTCCATGTGGGTGACGAGGATCTCGTCCCCCTCGCCCAGGCGCGACCTGCCGTACCCGTGGGCGACGAGGTTGGCGGCCTCCGTCGTGCCCCGGCAGAACACGACCTCGGCGCTCTCGGCGGCGTTGACGAAGGTGGCCAGCCGGCCGCGGGCCCGCTCGTAGGAGAACGTGGCCTGCTGGCTGAGGAAGTGGACGCCGCGGTGGATGTTGGCGTTCTCCTCCTCGTAGTAGCGCTCCACCGCGTCGATCACCGGCCTCGGCTTCTGGGTGGTGGCGGCGTTGTCGAGGTAGACCAGCGCCCGGCCGCGCACCGCCCGGCCGAGGATCGGGAAGTCCCGCCGGACGGCGTCGACGTCGAGGGCCCCCTCGTCGCGGCCGGGGGCGGTCATCACCGGCTGGGGGGCGGTCACAGGGTCTCCTCCTCGGCCAGGACCTCGTCCACGCGCCGGGAAACCAGGGCCTCCACGTGGGCCCGCAACCCCTCGTGGGTGACGCGCTCCACCAGCTCGCCGGCGAAGGCGCGGGTGAGGACGCGCCGGGCCTCGGCCAGCCCCACGCCGCGGGAGCGCAGGTAGAACAGGGCCCCCGCGTCGAGCTGACCGGTGGTCGATCCGTGGCTGCAGCGGACGTCGTCGGCGTAGATCTCCAGCTGCGGCTTGGAGGTCACCTGGGCGTCGTCGGAGAGCAGCAGGTTCTGGTTGGACTGGAAGGCGTCGGTCTTCTGGGCGGCCTGGTGGACGTGGATCTTGCCGCGGAAGACGCCCTGCGCCCGGCCGCCGAGGATCCCCTTGTAGAGCTCGTGGCTGCTGCAGTTCGGGGCGGCGTGCTCGATGGTGGTGTAGTTGTCCACCAGCTCCCGGCCGCGGGGCAGGAACAGGCCGTTGAGGGTCGAGTCGATGCCCTCGCCGTCGATGAGGGTGGTCACGTCCTCGCGCACGGCCCGCCCGCTGAGGCAGAGGGTGTGGGCCGTGAAGCGGGCCTCGGCGGCCTCCTTCACGTGGAGGGTGCCGGCGTGGCAGGCCGCCTCCCCGTGGAGATGGACCCGGCCGTACTCGACGGCGGCGCCGGGGCCGACGGAGATCTCGGTCACCGGGGCCGCCAGGCGGCCGTCGCCGCCGCCGGTGCCGGTGCCGGCGAAGGTCTCGATCAGGGTGACCCGGCTGTTGGCGCCGGTGGCCACGATGGTGCGCGGTGTCGTCAGGCCCTGGCCGCTGGCCGCGTGCAGGACCTGGATCGGCGCCTCCACGGCGGTATCCGCCGGCACGGAGATGAAGGCGCCGTCGCGCACGAAGGCGGTGCCGAGGGCGGCGAAGCTCTCGTCGAGGTCGAGGGTGTGGGCCCCCAGGTCGTCGAGCCCGTCCCACTCCCCGGGCCCCAGCTCTCCGAGGGAGCGCACCTGCACCCCGCCGGGAAGGTCGCCGGCCCGGGACAGGTCCGGGGCGAAGCAGCCGTCGACGAAGACGAGCACCGGGCCGTCGACGCCGGCGGCCAGCAGGGGCCGCACCTCGGCGGCGGTCAGGGGGCCGGGCTCGGCCACCGGGGCGAAGAAGGTGTGGGTCAGGGGCGCCGGGTTGGTGTGCGACCAGGCCTCGTACCGGGAGGTCGGCAGGCCGATGTCGGCGACGCGGGCGATCGCCGCCCGGCGGCGGGCGTGCAGCCGGCCGCCGGCGGCGCCGTTCAGGGAACGCTCGAAGCCCTCGAAGGCGGCGACATAGGCGTCGACGACGGCGGCCGGGCCGCGGCGGGTATCCTCTGCGCTCATCGGCTCAGCCCGCCGTCTCGGCGGCCTCCTCGCGGATCCAGTCGTAGCCCTGCTCCTCGAGCCGCAGGGCCAGGTCGGCGCCGCCGGAGCGGACGATGCGGCCGTCGAGGAGGACGTGCACGTAGTCGGGCACGATGTAGTTGAGCAGCCGCTGGTAGTGGGTGACGACGACGGCGCTCTTGTCGGGCCCCCGCAGCTTGTTGACGCCGTCGGCGACCACCCGCAGGGCGTCGATGTCGAGGCCGGAGTCGGTCTCGTCGAGGATCGCCAGGCGCGGCTCGAGGACGGCCATCTGCAGGATCTCGTGGCGCTTCTTCTCGCCGCCGGAGAACCCCTCGTTCACCGAGCGCCGGAGGAAGCTCTCGTCCATCTCCACCAGCTCCAGCTTCTGGCGGATGAGGGCCAGGAAGTCGATGGCGTCGACCTCCTCCTCGCCGCGGTGCCGGCGGATCTCGTTGAGGCCGGTGCGCAGGAAGTAGGTCGTGTTGACCCCGGGGATCTCCACGGGGTACTGGAAGGCGAGGAAGAGGCCTTCGCGGGCCCGGTCCTCCGGGTCCATGTCGAGCAGGTCCCGGCCCTCGTAGCTCACGGAGCCGCCGGTGACGTCGAAGGCCTCGTGGCCGGCCAGGACCTGGGCGAGGGTGGACTTGCCCGAGCCGTTGGGACCCATGACGGCATGGATCTCGCCGGGGCCGACGGTGAGGTCCACCCCCTTGAGGATGGGGGTCTCTTCTACGGCGGCGTGGAGGTTGGTGATTTCGAGCAATTGGTTGTTCTCCTGGTGGGCGTCGGGCGTGGGCCCTTCGGCGCGGTACGCCGGTTTTCGTCAGTTTTGCTTTGCCTTCAGTTGTTCTGCAGTGCTTGCGAGCCTCGCCTGCGGCGAGTCTCGCGGTCCTTCAAACCTGGGTGCGTGGGTCTGCCGGCGTAATGCGCCTGCGGGCCCACGCCCGACGCCATCGGAGACCCGGACTCGGCGCCTCGACCGCGGGTAGCCACTCCGCGAAGGGCCTCACGCCGGTCCCGGCTTCGAGGAGGGGAACAGCGGCTGCCTCCTCTTGCGGGACCTTCTTGGGCGCCAGTTCGCTGCGCTCACGGCGCCGGGTTGCAGCGGCGGCCCAAGGCGCTTGTGGAGCACCCACGGCAGCGCCTCAGCCTACGCTGCCTTCGAGGCTGATCCCCAGCAGCTTGGTGGCCTCCACGGCGAACTCCATGGGCAGCTCGGCGAGGACTTCCTTGCAGAAGCCGTTGACGATCATGCTCACGGCGTCCTCGGTGCTCAGGCCGCGCTGGTTGCAGTAGAAGATCTGGTCCTCGCCGATCTTGCTGGTGCTGGCCTCGTGCTCCACCGTGCTCGTGGGGTTGCGCACGGTGATGTACGGGAAGGTGTGGGCGCCGCACTGGTCGCCGATGAGCATCGAGTCGCACTGGGTGAAGTTGCGCGAGCCGGCGGCGCGCTTCTGCACCTGCACGGCGCCGCGGTAGGTGTTCTGGCCGTTCATGGCCGAGATGCCCTTCGACACGATGGTGCTGCGCGTGTTGCGGCCGAGGTGGATCATCTTGGTGCCGGTGTCGGCCTGCTGCCGGCCGGAGGTGACGGCCACCGAGTAGAACTCGCCGACGCTGTCGTCGCCCTGGAGGATGCAGCTCGGGTACTTCCAAGTGATGGCCGAGCCGGTCTCGACCTGGGTCCAGCTGATCTTGGCGCGCGCGCCCCGGCAGGCGCCCCTCTTGGTGACGAAGTTGTAGATGCCGCCGCGGCCTTGCTTGTCGCCGGGGTACCAGTTCTGGATGGTGGAGTACTTGATCTGGGCGTCCTCGAGGGCGACGAGCTCGACGACGGCGGCGTGGAGCTGGTTCTCGTCGCGCATTGGGGCCGTGCAGTTGTGGACGGCGAAGCCCTTGACCAAGTAGGAGTGGGGGTCGGTCCGGGTCTCGAGGTTGTAGACGAATCCCTCGTGAGGCTGGCGCTCGACGGCGGTGACGGGGACGAGGAAGCAGCCGTCGCGGGGGATGGCGCGCTGGCTGCGGGCGTTCCTCGTGTAGTAGAGGAGGTAGCGCTTCTTGTGGTGGATGGTGCGCCCGTCCTTCATGGTCTCGTCGAAGGCCTCGCGCACGTTGATGTAGGCGAAGGTCCCCTGGCGGGAGAGCATCTCCTGGAGCTGGAAGGCCAGCTCGCGGGAGACCGTGGCGGCGCGCACGCGGGTGATTCGCCCCTCCTGCGAGACGCTGCCGTCGCCGAGGTAGTAGGTGTCGACGGCGAGCTTCTGGCGCGCCGGCGGCAGGTCCATCACCGCCTTGCTGAAGCGCTTGCCCGCCGCGTAACGGCCGCCGTGCTCGTGGAGGAGGTCCCACAGCTCGTTGGAGTAGACGACGACGTAGACGCCGTTCCGCTTCGTGTCGTGGGTCACCGAAGGACTCTTGCCCGTGACCCGGGCGGTCAGCTCCCGCACCTCTTCGATGACCTCGGTCTCGTGGGCGCCCAAGGAGAACTCGACGGCCTTGCAGCCGTTGAAGTGGGTGGCGCAGCCCTCGGCCACGTAGTAGCCGAGGAGTCTGAGGAAGTCGTCGCTCAGGTCCGGGTCGTCGCGCTCGACCTGGTTGACGGGGAAGACGAGCAGATCGCCGGCCTGCAGATCGCCGGCCGGCACGTAGGCGGGCTCGGCGGCGTCGAGCTTCTTGCGATCGATGTCCGGCCAGCGTCCGGCCTCGCGCAGGGAGCTGCGCACGCGCTCGCGCTGGATCGTCAGCACGGGATGTTCCGGCGTGACGTGGAAGCGGTTGCCCGGGCTGCGCGGGGTGATCTCGATCAGGTCGCCGCGGAAGCGGCGGCGCATGATCTTGCCCACCGAGGCCTCCTCGCCGTCCTCGTCGAGCACGGTGTCGGAGACGGCGATGTCGCGCACGTTCCGCAGGCGGTCGCCGCAGCTGACCTCCTCCCACGCGGGCAGGCAGCCCTCCAGGTAACTGACGTACGCCCCCTCGTCGGCGATGACCAGGGTGCGCTCGAACTGGCCCGTGTTGGCGGCGTTGATGCGGAAGTAGGTGGACAGCTCCATGGGGCAGCGCACGCCCTTCGGGATGTAGACGAAGGAGCCGTCGGTGAAGACGGCGGAGTTGAGGGCGGCGAAGTAGTTGTCGTTGGCCGGGACCACCGAGCCGAGGTACCGGCGCACGAGGTCGGGGTGGTCGTGGACGGCCTCGGTGAAGGAGCAGAAGAGGATGCCCTCGGCGGCGAGCTTCTCCTTGAAGGTGGTGGCCACCGAGACGGAGTCGAAGACGGCGTCGACGGCGACGCCGGCGAGCATCTTCTGCTCCTCGAGGGGGATGCCGAGCTTGTCGTAGGTGGCCAGGATCTCGGGGTCGACCTCGTCGAGGCTCTGGGGCCCGTCCTCGGGGCGCTTGGGCGCCGAGTAGTAGGAGATCGCCTGGTAGTCGATCTCGGGGTAGTCGACCATCGCCCACTGGCGCGGCGCCGGCTGCCGCGTGGGGTCGGACATCTTCAGCCAGTTGCGGTAGGCCTTCAGGCGCCACTCCAGGAGCCAGTCGGGCTCCTCCTTGACCTTGGAGATGAAGGCGATCGTCTGCTCGTCGAGGCCCGGGGGCGCCGACTCGGCCTCGACATCGGTGTAGAACCCCTCCTTGTACTCGCGCTGCGCGAACTGCTCGAGGACCTCGGTGTCGCTGAGGCTCTGCGCGGAAGCGCCTGGAGTCGATTCGCTCATGTGGTCCTATCTGTTTGCTTTACAGGAAGTTGCAGGCCGGGGACGCGATCCCCGTCAAGGGAATCTAAGAATCTTGCAGGAAACTGCAAGATTGGAGCGGAGGGTTCTCAGCCGATGCGCCGGCGGCGCACGAGATAGCGGCTCAGGGCGGCGTCGAAGGGGGTCGCCGTGTCGATCGGGACGTAGTCGACGCCGGCCTCGGCGCAACCGCGGCGGTAGCGGGCCAGCAGGGACTCCACGTGGGCGCGGTAGCTCTCCTGCACGTGCCACGGCTGGGTGACGATCGAGCCCCCCTCGGCGTCCTCCATGTCGACGAAGCGGGTCTCCGACCGGCGGAACTCCAGGTCGACCTCCCTCGGGTCGAGGACCTGCAGGGCCAGCACCTCGTGGCCGCGGTGGCGCAGGTGGCGCAGGCCCCCGAGGACCTCATCGGGACTGTCCAGCAGGTCGGAGAGGACGACCACGAGGCCGCGCCGCGACAGCCGCTCGGCGAGGTCGTGGAGGCCGGGGGCCAGGGTGGTCTCGGCGGCGGGCTCGGCGCCCGAGAGCTGGCGCAGCAGCACGTTGAGGTGGCTGCCCACCGAGCGCGGCGGCACCAGCGATAGCAGGCCCCCGCGCAGCAGGGCCAGGCCCACGGCGTCGCGCTGGCGCAGCATCAGGTAGGCCAGGGCCGCCGCCAGGCAGCAGGCGTAGCGGAACTTGCTGACCCGGTCCGAGTCGGCGAAGGCCATGGAGCCGCTCGCGTCGACGGCGAGGCAGGCCTTGAGGTTGGTCTCCTCCTCGTAGCGCTTCACGTACAGGCGGTCGGTCCGGGCCAGCGCCTTCCAGTCGAGGTCGCGCAGGGGGTCGCCGGGCATGTACGGCCGGTGCTCGGAGAACTCCACGGAGAAGCCGTGATAGGGGGAGCGGTGCAGGCCGGTGATGAACCCCTCGACCACGAGGCGGGCGATCAGGTCGAGGCGGCCCAGGCGCGAGGCGGTCTCGGGATCCAGGTACCCCGTGAGCCCGCCGGCGGCGCTCTCCGTCACTCGGCGGGGACCTCCTCCAGGAGCCGGCGCGCCAGGTCGTCGGCGCCGACGGCCTGGGCCTCGGCGTGGAAGTTGACGACGATGCGGTGCCGCAGGACGGGCAGGGCCGCGGCGCGCACGTCGTCGAGGGAGACGGCGTGGCGCCCCTGGAGGGCGGCCCTCGCCTTGCCGGCGAGCACCAGGTTCTGGGAGGCCCGGGGTCCGGCGCCCCAGTTGACCATCTCCTTCACCTGCTGCGAGGCCCCGTCGCCGGGGCGGGTGGCGCGCACCAGGCGCACGGCGTACTCGATCACCTGGTCGGCTACCGGCACCTGGCGCACGAGCCGCTGGAAGGCCGCGATCCGCTCGCCGTCGAGAACCCGGCTCACCGGCTCCGGCGACACCGCCGTCGTGGTGCGCACGATCTCCTCCTCCTCCGCCGCCTCCGGGTAGTCGATGCGCAGCTCGAAGAGGAACCGGTCCAACTGCGCCTCGGGCAGGGGATAGGTGCCCTCCTGCTCGATCGGGTTCTGGGTGGCGAGGACGAAGAAGGGCTCCTTCAGCCTCATCGTCTTCCCCCCGGCGGTGACGGCGTGCTCCTGCATCGCCTCGAGCAGGGCCGCCTGCGTCTTCGGCGGCGTGCGGTTGATCTCGTCGGCGAGGATCACGTTGTGGAAGATCGGCCCGTGGACGAAGCGGAACGCCTTGTGGCCGGTCTCCTGGTCCTCCTCCAGGACCTCGGTGCCGGTGATGTCGGAGGGCATCAGGTCGGGGGTGAACTGGATGCGCCCGAAGCTCAGGTCCAGGGCCTGGGCGAGGGTGCGGATGAGGAGGGTCTTGGCCAGGCCGGGCACACCCACGAGCAGGCAGTGGCCGCCGGCCAGCAGGGCCACGAGGAGCCCCTCGACGATGCCGTGCTGACCGATGACGACCTTGCCGATCTCCTCCTCGAGCTGGCGGCGCGCCGAAGCCAGGTCGGCCACGGCCTGCACGTGGTTGGCGGACATTCAGAGTCTCCTTGGGATCACGTCTTGCGCTGCTTCTTCCGGGCCGCCGGGAACAGGACGTTGTTCAGGATCAGCCGGTACCCCGGGGATGTGGGATGGAGGGAGAGCTGCGTCGGGGGGTCGCCCACGTGATGCTTGTGGTCCTCGGGGTCGTGGCCGCCGTAGAAGGTGACCGTGCCGCGCCCCACCTGGCCGTGGATGTACTTGACGATGTCGGTGCCCTCCACCTCGGCCAGGACCACCACGTGGTCCTTGATCAGGTGCCGGTGGAAGGCGGTGGTCTGGCCGAGGAAGCCGTCGACGACGCTCGTGTGGCACTGGGTGAGCATGGTCGGCACCGGGTCGTGGCGGGCGGAGAACTCGAAGAGGGTGAAGTACTCGGCTTCGGGAGTGCGGATGAGGCGCGCGTCTCTCGGTGTCGTGTCGATGTCGGAGTGCTCGTAGACCAGCGGATTGGTGACGATGGTGAAGTCCTCGAAGGCGACGCAGCGGCTGTAGTCGAGGGCCTCCTGGGCGCCGGGGTCGATGCCGTCGCCGTCGAAGACGGAGTGGGCGATGTCGACGCCGTCGGCGGCGAGGGCGATGTCGAAGGTGTCGGTGGCCGAGCACATGGCGAAGAGGAAGCCGCCGCCGGCGACGTACTCGCGGATGCGGCGGGCCACCGCCTTCTTCTGCTCCGACACCTTGGCGAAGCCGAGGCTGCGCGCCTGGGCCTCGTAGAGCCGCTGCTGGCCGCGGTACCAGGCCTCGTTGCGGAAGCTGGCCCAGAACTTGCCGTACTGGCCGGTGAAGTCCTCGTGGTGCAGGTGCAGCCAGTCGAAGTCCTGGAGGCGGCCGGCCAGCACCTCCTCGTCCCACAGCTTCTCGTAGTCGATGCCGGCGAACTCCAGGGCCAGGGTCACGGCGTCGTCCCAGGGCTGCTTGTTGGGGGGGGTGTAGACGGCGATGCGCGGCGCCTTCTCCAGCCGCACCACGTCCATGTTGGCGCCCTCGATCTCCGAGTAGACCCGGGCCATGTCGGCCTCGGAGATCGTCTGCACCGTGACCCCCCGGATGCGCGCCTCGCGGGCGATCAGGTCGTGGGCCTCGACGGCGAAGGAGCCGCCGCGGTAGTTGAGGAGCCACTCCACGTCGATGCCGCGCTCCAGGACCCAGAACGCGAGGCCGTAGGCCTTGAGGTGCTGCTGCTGGGTCAGATCCATCGGCACCAGCAGCCGCTCGGCCCCGCCGGGGGCCGCGCCCAGCAGCCACAGGGCGCACGCCAGGCGGAGGAGGCCCTTCATCCGCTGGGCTCCAGCAGCCGCCGCAGCTCCTCGATGCGGCGCCGGATCTCCGGGGCCCGCGAGTCCTCGGGCGAGGCCAGCAGCGTCTGCTCGTAGAGGCGCAGGGCCTCCCCCGCCTCGCCGAGGCCTTCGAGCACCCGCGCCCGCCCCATGGAGGCGGTGACGGCGGCGCGGCTGCGGTCCTCGGCGGCCGATCCCGCCTCGACGTACAGGGCCAGGGCCCGCACCGGGTCGCGGTCCTCCAGGTCGCGGGCGCGCTCGAGGCGGACCGCCTGCCTCAGGGCCGCGGGCGCCTCGGTGAGCAGCCACCGCCACTCCGCCTCGGCCTCCTGCGTCCGCTGCTGGCGCTGGCGCAGCCGCGCCCGGGCGAGCACGGCCAGGGCCTCCGGCTGGTGGCCGAACTCCTCCAGGAGCAGCAGCAGGGCGAGGGCGTCGTTGGCCAGCGGATCGGAGGGCGAGGCGGTGACCATCGAGTCGACGAGGGCCTCGGCGTGCTCGAAGTCGCCCTGGTAGAAGGCGACGAGCCCCAGGTGGTAGGCGGCCTCGGCGCGGCCTCCTTCGAGGGCGGCCAGCCGCCTCAGCTCGCGGCGCGCCGCCGGCAGGTCGTCGAGGAGGATGTGGCACTCGGCCCGCAGGTCGAGCCAGCGGCGCTGCAGGTCGGGGGTGACGGCGCGCCTCTCGAGGGTGGACAAGGTCTCCATCGCCTCCGCCGCCGTGCCGTGGCCCCCGGCCTGGAGACGGGCGGCGCGCAGCAGCGCCTCCGCCGCCTCGGCGCGGCGGGGATGACCGGCGGCCAGTCGCGTGTAGAGTTCGACGGCGCCGTCGCCGTCGCCGAGGACCTCGCGCATCTCCGCCTGCTTGAGCAGCGACCGGTAGCGCTGCGCCGAGTCGCCTCCGTGGGCGGCGATCAGGGCATACGCCTCGGCGGCGGCGGCGGCATCGCCGCGGGCCTCGCAGCGGGAGGCGAAGGAGTAGAGGGCCTGCAGCGCCCCCTCCTCGGGGAGGGCCCGCCCCAGGGCCCGCACGCCCCGCCCGGGGCGCCCGGTCTCCAGGGAGGCGGCCGCCGCGAGTCTCGCCGCCAGGACGCGGGTCTCGCCCTCGGCCCGGGCCAGGGCGTCCTCGGCGGCCCGGAGATACCCCTGCCCGGGATCCCCCGGTTCCTGCCCCTCCCCCGAGCCGCCGCGGACCATGTCGGCGATGCGGTTCTCCACCAGGGGGAGCCGCCAGGGGTGCTGGCGCAGGAACTCGAGGTGCGCCGCCAGGACCTCCTCGAAGCGGTCCAGCCGCAGGGCCAGCTCCGCCCGCTCCCAGGGGAAGGGGTCGTCGCCGTCGACCCGCCGCGCGCCCTCCCGGAGGACGGCCAGGGCCTCTTCGACGTGGCCCAGACCGGCCATGCGCGCGCTCACCGAACGGTAGCGCTCGAGGTCCGGGGACAGCTCCTCCAGCATCCGGGTCCAGACCTCGACCGCCGCGGCGGGGCGGCCGGCCTCGGCGAGGACCTCGCCCAGGACCAGGCGGGCCTCCTCGTCCCGGGGATGGTCGTCGATCCAGCCGGCCAGCAGCTCGGCCGCCTCCTGGAACCGCGAGGCCTGGCGCAGTTCGGAGACGGAGCCGTGGATCTGCGGCCACGACGCCTGGCCGGCGGCGGCGGCGGGCAGCCACAGCAGGGCCGCGGCGAGGGCGGCGGCGCGGCTCACGGCAGGGCCTCCGGCCCGTCCTCCGGGTGCAGATCCTGGTAGACGCTCTCGTAGTAACGGCGGATCAGCTCGCGGTACTCGGCGGGATAGTCGCCGGCCAGGGCGCGGCGCATCGCCTCGCGCCAGGCCTCCGGACGCTGGCCGAGATCGACGGGCAGCCACCCCGGGCCGGTGAAGGGACGCTGCTCCCCCTGCTCCGAGCGGCGGCGCTTCTCGAAGCCGCGGGAGTGGATGGAACGGCTGGCGTCGAGCAGGCGCTGCAGGATCCGCTCCTGCCCCTCGGTGACGCGGGCGTCGGCGCGGGGCCGCTCCATGCGCGCCAGGACCTCCTTCATCTCCCGCTGGATGGCGCCGATGCGCTCCTGCAGCGAGCGCTGGCCGCGCAGGGACCGCTCCACCTCGGCCAGGGCCTGCTGGATGCGCCGCTGCTCGGCGGCCAGTCCCGGCATGGCCGGGATCCGGCCCCCGGGCCCGCGCGGGTTCCGGGATCCCTGCTGCATCGCCTGCCGGGTCGCCTCGTTGAGGGCGGACTGCTGCTCGGAGAGGGCCATCATCTGCTCCATGGCCTCGCCGAAGGAGGAGGGCGTGCGCGCCTGGCTCAGGTTGTCCAGGCTCTGCCGCAGCTGCTGCGCCGCCTGGTTCAGGTAGCCCATGGCCTCGGTCTGGAGCTGTCCGGCGCGGCCCCTCTCCAGCTGCCCCAGCCGCCCGGCGGCCTCCTCCATGCGGCGCAGGGCGCCGCCGAGGGTGGCGGCCAGCGAAGGTTCCAGGGCCAGCGTCCTCGAGCCAACGCGGGCGACGTCCTCGGTGACCAGCTCCGCGCCCTGGGCCAGGGCCTGCTGGCCGGCGGCCAGGGCGGCGGCGGGACGCCCCGGCTGGCGCGAGGTCTCCTGCGCCAGTTCCTCCTGCCGGCGGGAGAGGTCCACCAGGTCGGCCATGGCCCGGCGCAGGAGGCGGGCCAGCTCCTGCCGCTGGTCGCCGAAGAACTCCTCGCGGAGCCGGCCCATGGACGCGGACAGCTCCTCCAGGTCCTGCTGCAGGGCGGCGCCCATCCTTCCCGCCCGGGGCCGCTGCCCCGAGGCCAGGAGGCGCTCCATGCGGCGCATGCGCTCCGACAGGGCCTGGTGCTCCATGCCCTCGGCCTCGGCGCGCAGGGCCTCGGCGGTCGGCGCGCTCAGGTCCTGCAGCTCCTGCCCCAACCGGTCGATCTCCCGGCGCAGGCGGTCGGTGTCGCCGGCGAGCCTCCCCTCCTGCTCCCCCAGGGCCTCGTCCCCGAGGGCGGCCTCCGCGGAGCTCTGCTCGAGGGCCTCGTTGATCCTCCCCTGGCGGTCCTCCAGGTCCTCCGCCTGCTCGACGACGGCCAGCAGGCGCTGCTCGGCGTGCACCTGCCGGAGCAGGTCCAGGGTCCGCTCCAGGCGCTTCTGAAACGCCTCCTGGTCCTCGGCGAACTGCTTCAGGGCCTCGGCGAGCTCTTCGGCGTCGGGCTGCTCGGCCGCCTGCTGCAGGGCCCGCAGGGCCTCCAGCAGCTCCGGCGAGGCGACGGCGGCCATCAGCTCGCGGATCTCGTCGAGCTTGTCGAGCAGGTCCCGCGAGTCGGCGCCGCCCTGCTCCAGCTTCTCCAGGGTGCCGGCCATCTGCCGGGCGACCTCCTCCACGGCGCGGGCGCGCTCCTCCTGGGCGGCCAGGGCGCTCTCCAGCTCCTGCTTCTGGTCCCAGGTGAGCTCCTCGGTGCGCAGCACCTCCCGCCGCAGCCGCTCCACGTACTCCCGGGCCCCCGCCTCCTCGGCGGCGACCTCCTCCAGCGACGCCAGGCGCTCCTCCTGCTGTCTCGAAGCCTCGTCGAACAACTCCCAGAGGGAGGGGAAGCGCAGCACGTGCTCGGGGCTCACCGCCCGCTTGGGCCCGCCCACGGCGTCGTTGTCGAAGGCCTCGGCGCGGTAGCGCACCCGGTCCTCCGGCAGCAGCTCCAGCGGCGCCAGGTCCCACGGCTGGGAGAGGACCACCCGGGGGCCGGCCTCCACGGGCATGGGCCGGCGCCTCTCGGGACCCTGGCCGACGCGGAAGACGAGGTCGACGCGGCTCACCCCGAAGTCGTCGGCGGCCTCGACCCGCACCCGCACCTGCTGGCTCTCGGGCAGGTCGGCCTCGGGGCCGGGCTCGGAGATGACGACCTCCGGCGGCTGGTCGCGCAGCACCTGGAGGGCATGGCGGATGGGGGTCCGGTTGCCGACCCCCTCGCGGTCGGTGAGGGCCACGAGGTACTCGCGGCGGGCCCCGGCGCTGTCCTCCGGGGCCGGCAGGGTCCAGCTGACGACGGCGCCGTCGTCGACCACCCGGGCCGGCAGGCGGAGGGTGTCGTCGATCACCAGGGCCGCGGCGGAGAGGGGCTTGCTGGCGTGGATCGCCCACTCGACGGCGGTCCCGGCGAGGGCGCGCACGTCGCCGCCCTGCTCCTCGACCCGCGCCGGGAGCCCGCTGTACTCCGGATAGTCGTAGCGCAGCCGCAAGCGCGTGACCTCGGGGGGATCGATGACGGTGACGCGGTAGGGGCCGGCCTCGCCGTCGCCGGCGGCGACCTCGAAGTCGAAGGTGGAGCGCACTTCCTCGAAGAGGTGGCGCAGCGAGTCGGCGCCGCCGGCTTCGAGGATCACCTCCTCCTCGACCCAGTCCCCGTCGCGCACGTCGCGGCGGCGGACCCGCAGCGCCGGCGGCCGGTCGCCTTCGATGCGGATGGAGAGGGCCACGTCCTCTCCGCGGATCGCCCGCTGGTGGCCGGGCTCGACATGGACCCGGGTCCGCTGCGGGCGCTCGAAGGCCGTCCCCGGGTGCAGGCAGCGGTGCAGGGCCTCGCCGCCGGCGGTCCCGGAGAGGGCGAGCAGGAGCAGCAGCGGCCCGGCGATGGCCGCGCCCCTCAGGGCGGCGCGGCGCAGCCTCGACGCCGGCACCAGCCGCGCTTCTCCGTGGCGGTCGAGGACGGCGGCCGCCTCCGAGGCCGAAGCGGCGAGCAGGTCGGAGGAGTAGAGCCGCGAGCGCGGGCCGCCGCCCGCCTCCAGGGCCGTCATCAGCCGCTGCGACAGCTCCGGGGCGCGGTCCTCGATGGTCAGGGCCGCGGCCCTCAGAGGGAAGCCCCGGCGCCACGGCCACAGGATGCGCGCCGCGGCGGCCGCGCCGGCGGCGGCGGTGACCAGGATCAGCCCCCATCTCCAGGGGGAGGGCAGGTAGAGGAGGGCCTCCAGGCCGACGGCGAGGACGCCGGCGGCGACGGCGGTGGACAGGCCCGCCGCCAGGCCCGCGGCGGCCTCGAGCAGCAGCCGGCGGCGGCGCAGCCGGCGGAGCCGCTCGAGCAGCAGATCGCGTGCCGGGGCTTCGTTCACGATGGGCTAGCGGGTGAGGGCGTAGAGGACGATGTTGGCTCCCATGCGCAAAGCCTGCTGCCTCACTTCCTCCGGGTCGCCGTGGACGTGGGCGTCTTCCCAGCCGTCGCCGAGGTCGGACTCGTAGGTGTAGAGGACCAGGAGGCGCTCCCCGCCGAAGAGGCCCAGGGCCTGGGGCCGCCGGCCGTCGTGCTCGTGGACCTTCGGCAGGCCGCCGGGCAGCTCGAAGTGACAGCGGAACAGGTCGTGGCCGGCGGGCAGCTCGAGGAACTCCCTCGTGGGGAAGACCTTGCGCATCTCCCGGCGGAAGGACTCGTCCATGCCGTAGTTGTCGTCGGCGTGCAGGAAGCCGCCCGCCTCGAGGTAACGCCGCAGGCGGGCCGCTTCGTCGGCCGTCCAGGAGACGTTGCCGTGCCCCGTCATGTAGAGGTAGGGATGGGCGAAGAGCTCGCGGTCGAGGAGGCGCACGCGCGCCTCGGAGGAGGCCGTGGCCAGCCTCGTGTGGCGCGAGAGGAAGGCCAGCAGGTTGGGCAGGGACGACGGGTCGCTGTACCAGTCGCCGCCGCCGTCGTACTGGAGCCGGGCGATGGTGAACAGGTCGGTCGGCCCGGCATGGCCCGGGGCCGCCGGAGTCAGGACCGCCGCCGCCAGGATCGCCACCCGCAGGGCGGCGGACGCCCGGCCCGCGGTCAAGGGCGGGCCCCCTTCACCAGGGCGAAGCGGCCCGAGACCGGCTCGCCCGACTCGCTCTCGGCGACGTAGTAGTAGACGCCCGCCGCCACGAGGTACCCGGCCTCGTTCAGACCGTCCCAGGTGATGGTGCCGCGCCCGGCCTCCCCCCGCCGGGTGGCCACGAGATCGCCGGAGGCCGAGTAGATGCGCAGGGTGGCCCCGAGGGGCAGCCCCGTGATCGACACCTCCTCTCGCCCGGCCGTCACGTAGGGGTTGGGATAGACGCTCGCCACCTCCGGCCGGCCGTCGTCCACCGCTCTCAGGCGCAGGCGGCTGAGACCGTCGAGGGTGCCGATCCAGAGATCTCCGCCATCGGCGTCGTAGCGCAGCCCCTTCACCTGGTTGCCGATGAGGCAGCTGTTTCCCGAGGTGAAGTTGAGGTCGACCTGGCCGTCGGCGCGGATGCGCGACAGACCGGCCGACGTGCCGACCCATACATTCCCGTCCTCGTCCTCCTCGAGGGAGCTGATGTCGGCCGAGGGGAGGCCGTCCGAGGTGTCGTAGACCTGCCAGGCGGCCACATCCAGGGTTCCGGAGGCCCGGTCGTAGTCCGGCGTCAGGACGTTCACCCCGTTCTCGGCTGCCATCCAGACGCGGCCGTCCCGGCTGGCGAGAACGGCGAAGAGGCGATCGCTCGTGAGCCGGCTCTCCCCGGCCTGGGAGAGGTTGACCATGCGATCGTCGCCGCCCTCGAAGGGGGTGCCGCCATCGTCGAGCAGAACGAGGCCGGAGCGGCGGCTGACGATCCACTTGAGGCCGTCCGGGCCGATGTCCATGCGGTAGAGATCGAAGGTCGGGAGCAGCCCCAGCTCCTTCTGGTCGAAGAGGTACTCCCGCTGCGGAGGATAGCCGTCGAGGACGGCGACCCCCACCAAGGTGTTGAGCAGCCACATGTGCCCCGCGGGGTCGCGGTGGATGTCGCTGACGACGATGAAGTTCGGGTTGTTCGTGGCGCTCGGTCTCAGGACGGTGCCTTCGGTGGGGACCCTCGTCCAGCCCGTCCCCTCGCGGATGAAGGCGCCAGCCCCCCAGCTGCCGGTCCAGAGGCGCCCCTCCGCGTCGGTCTCGAGGGCGACGACGGTGCGGCGCTCGTGGACCGACCAGCCTCCCTCCGACAGGTGGTAGATGCCGGCGTCGTCCTCCGTACGCAGGTCGTCGGGCACGCTGGCCGCCCACACCTCTTCCTCCCCCGTGACGGCGATCTCGTAGAACCGGCTCGACCCCGGCTCGCTCGACGGCAGGACGGACTCGTCCCCGATGGCGTGGAGACCGGTGCCGGTGCCCAGCCACAGCACGTCCTCATCCGTCCTGCTGATGGCCCTGATCTCCGCGATCTCCGGTGCCGAGACCCTCGCCCATCCACCGTTCCCGGTGCGCGCCAGCAGTCGACCCTCGGCGGTGGCGGCCACGACCTGCCCGCCGCGGGCCCCGAGGCTCACGATGGTCTCCTCGTGGTCCCGCCGGAAGCCGTCCTCCTGCGGATCGTAGATCAGGACACCTCGCAGCGTGCCCGCGTAGAGGACCCCGTCGACGGCGATGACGGTACCCACCGCTCCGATGTTGTCGAGGGTACGCCAGCTCTCGGGATCCTGCAGGTTCGGGTGGTCGATCCGGGCCCAGGCGATCCCCACCGTGGTACCCACGAAGAGGGTGCCGTCGAGAATGGCCATGCTGCGGACGGCCGTGTCCTTCGGGAGGTTGCCGAGGAGTCGATACGTCTCCTTGACTTCCTCGCGGTCGGTCAGAAAGAGGCTGACGCCCGTGCTCGTGCCGACGAAGAGCCTCCGGCCCAGGCTCAGAAGCGAGGTGATGGCGAGACCGCGGAATTCCCGATAGGTCCGGTCGAAGGTCGAGGTGGCCGGACGGTAGCGGCTGAGGCCCTGGCCGTCGCTGCCGAACCAGAGGTGGCCGTCGCCGTCGGCGGCCAGGGACAGGATGCGGTTGCCCGCGAGTCCGTCGATCCGGGACAGACGGTCGTAGCGGCCCTGGATGCGGTCGTAGCGCAGGACCCCGCCCGTCGTGGCGGCCCACACCTCGTCACCGTCGATGAGCACGCCTTCGACCTGCTTCATGCTGGTGTAGGCAGCCCACTCGCGGTCACAGCGGGCGCCGGCGGAGGAACTCAGCAGGAGTCCAAGGCAGACCAGGAGGATCACCGGACGGTCTCACATGGTGGACTGGGGGTCGACGACGACGCCCAGATCGACATCGCGGCGGCTGGCCTCACGGCGCATGGGGCCCAGGGCCGACGCCGCCGTGAGACGCAGTTGACGCCCGCCGGCGCCGGCGAGCAGGACCTGCCAGCGGTAGCGCCCCCGCAGGCGCGCCAGCGGCGCCGGCGCCGGTCCGAGGACGGCAACCCCCGCCGGACCGGCGCGCTGCAGCAATTGCGTCCCCCGCTCCGCCGCCCGGCTCACCGCCTCCTCCGATTCGCCGCGCCAGCGGAAGACGATGAGGCGCCCGAAGGGCGGGAACCCCGCCGCCTGCCGCTCGACGAGCTCGCCCTCGGCGAAGGCGTCGTAGTCCTGGCGCGCCGCGGCGAGCAGCACGGGGTCCTCGGGAAGACGGGTCTGGATGACCACCTCGCCTCGGTTCGAGCCTCGCCCGGAGCGTCCCGCCACCTGCGTGAGCAGCTGGAAGCTGCGCTCGGCGGCGCGGAAGTCCGGGAGGTGAAAGCCGGTGTCGGCGGAGATCACGCCGACGAGAGTCACCTCCGGGAAGTCGAGGCCCTTGGCCACCATCTGCGTACCGAGCAGCACGTCGGCCTCCCGCCGGCGGAATCTCTCGACCAGGCGGTCGTGGGCGCCTTTCCATCCCGTGGTGTCCACATCCATACGAATGACGCGGATCCCCGGGAACTGTTCCTCGAGGGCGGTCTCCACCTTCTGGGTCCCCGCGCCGGTCAGCCTGACCTCGGCACTGCCGCAGGACGGGCACTGGCCGGGTACGGGCGTGCGGTAGTCGCAGTAGTGGCAGCGCAGGCCCTCCCCCTGACGGCGGTGGTAGGTGAGGGAGACCTGGCACCGGCCGCAGGCGATCGCCTCGCCGCAGCTGGCGCACTGCACGACGGGTGAGAACCCGCGCCGGTTCTGGAGGAGCACGATCTGCTCGCCGCGCTCGAGGCGATCGCGGATCTTGAGGCGCAGGGTCTTGGAGAACAGGGTGCGCTGCCGTCCCTGGAAGGGCTCCCGCCTCATGTCGACCACCTCGACCCGCGCCAGGGGCCGGTCGTCGATCCGCCGCGGCAGGCTCAGGCAGGTGTACTTGCCGCTGCGCGCGTTGCACCACGACTCGAGGCTCGGCGTCGCCGACCCGAGGATGACGGGAACGCCGGCCAGGCGCGCCCTCACCACCGCCAGGTCGCGGCCATTGTAGACCAGCGGCTGGTGACTCTCCAGGTCGTCCTGGAAGTAGGAGCCGTCGTGCTCCTCGTCGACGACGATCAGCCCCAGCTTGTTCACCGGGGCCAGCACGGCGGAGCGGGCGCCGATGACGAGTCTCTGCTCGCCGCGCCGGAGCCGGCGCCAGGTGTCGTAGCGCTCCCCCGCCGACAACTGGCTGTGCAGGACCGCCACGGTCGCTCCGAAGCGGGCCCGGAAGCGGCGCACCATCTGCCAGGCCAGGGCGATCTCGGGGGTGAGGACGATGGCGCTGCCGCCCGACCGCAGGACCCGCTCCACCGCCAGCTGGTAGACCAGGGTCTTGCCGCTGCCGGTGACCCCGCGCAGGAGAAGCGGCTCGAAGCGGCCCGCATCCAGGGCGGAGTGGATGCGCCGCAGGACCTCCTGCTGGTCGGCGGTGGGTTCCGGCGCCGGCGAATCCGCCGCCTCGAGAGCGGCGAGGGGGTCGCGCAGGACCTCCTGCTCCACGGTCTCGGTCAGCCCCCTCCCCTGCAGCCCCTTCAGGACGGCGTAGCCGAATCCCTCCTCCAGGAGGCGGCGCTTGGGCATGGGGCCGGCCTGCAGCAGGTGGCGGAGGCAGCGCCCCTGGGCCGGGGCGCGCCGGGTCACCGCCGGCAGGTCGTCCCGGGCCCGGTCCGGGTCGGCCACGCGCACGAGCTGGCGCCGGCGGGCTCGAGCCGCTCCGCCCGCCAGGTCCGGCCGCATCTCGATCCGTCCGTGCTGAAGCAGCCGCCGGAGGGCGCCCTCCAGCCCGCGCTTGCCCAGACGGCTGCGCAGGGTGGTCACCTTCAGCGGACCACGGGCGCGCCTGAGCTCGGAGAGGACCCGGTCCTGCGCCGGGTCCGGGGCCGCCGGGCCGCCCTCCGCCTCCGTCAGCCGCACGGTGCGGCTGGAGGTGAGGCGCACCCCGGGGGGCAGGGCCGCCGCCAGGGCGGCGCCCACCGGCGCCATGTAGTAGTCCGCGAGCCAGGCGCACAGCCGCACCACCTCGGCGCTGATGGGAGCCTCCGTATCGACCACCTGGGTGATGTCGCGGATGCGGCCGGGCGCAACCCCCGGTTCGGCGGGACCGTCGGTGACGACGAAGCCGGTGACCAGGCGCTGCTGGACGGGTACGAGCACCACCGCCCCCGGCCCGACAAGGGCGCCGAGCTCCGGGGGAACGCTGTAGGTGAGTTGCCGGGACAGGGGAGGCGGCAGGGCGACCTCCACGAGGCGCCTGCCCATCAGCGGGCCTCCGACTGGCTCGACTCCGTCCTCTCTGGCGGGAACCCGGTGAGCGGGCCGATGGGCTGGAAATCGGGGCCGAGGAGCTGGTACCCGTCGTCGGAGACGCGGAAACGCAGCGTCCGGTCGGGGTCGCCGAGGCGTCCCTCGCCCAGCAGCTGGCCCTGAAAGCGGAAGCGGATGTTACCGGAGCGGCCGGCGTGAACCCGGAAGTAGCGCTCCGCCGTCCAGGTTCGCCGCTCGCCGGCGGAGATGGTCTCCATGGCGCTGTCCACGTCGTCCCATGAGACCTGTACCCAGACGGTGTCGAAGGCCTCCGCCTCCAGCTCGATCCGGGCGGGGCTGGCCGCCTCGGCGATGGCGGCCTCGGTGCCGGGGCCCGCGGAGGTCCCCTCGGGCGGGCTCGCCCGGGCCAGCTCGGATCCGTCGCCGGACCCCTCGGGGCCGCTTTCGGGAGCTTCACCCGCCACCGGCTCGGACAGGTCCCCGGGCTCGGCTTGCGCCGCAGCGCCGGACTCTACGGGTTCCGGGGACTCCGCGGCGGCGGGCTCTTCCCAAGGGGAGGAATCGCCCGAAGGGGGAAGCTCGTCGACCACCGGCACCGCCGGGGGCGCGGGGTCGGCCTCGCCGCCGGTCATCAGGTAGAGGAGGGCCGCAATGGCGACGACGGCGAGACCCGCCGCCCACTTGAACAGGCCGTCGCCGAGAACCGGTCCCCCCCAGGGAGGCGGCATACGCGCCCGCACCCTCTCCTTCGACCGCGGTCCCCCGAGGCCCTGCGCCAGGGCCTGGCCATCGAGCCCCAGGTAGGTGGCGTAATGGATGGCGCCCATGCGCATGTACACCGCCTCGACGGCCTCCAGGTCCCCGTCCTCGAGGGCCTGCAGGATCTTCACGCTGATGCCCGTACGCTGGTGAACCTGATCGAGGGACTCGCCGCGGCCTTCGCGGGCGCGGCGCAATTCCTCGGACAGGCTGAGTTCCTCGCTCATCCTGAATCCTGGATCGAATCGATGTCGTACCCCGCCGACCGGAGGAGAGAGCAGAGCCGGGCCAAGGGCAGACCTACGACATTATAGTAACACCCCTCCACACGTTCAACGAAGCGGGCGCCCAGACCCTGAATGGCATAGCTGCCGGCCTTGTCGAGGGGTTCTCCCGTCGCCACGTACGAGGTGACGGCGGCTTCCGACATGGCGCACAGGGTCACCCGGGAGGTCTCGCAGGCGGTGGCGACCCGGTCGGGCGCAGGACCGAGCACGGCCACTCCGGTGCACACGGCGTGCTGGCGTCCGGCGAGCCAGCGCAAGGTGCGCGCCGCCTCCTCCGGGCCTACGGGCTTGCCCAGGATCCTGTCCTGGCAGCAGACCACGGTGTCCGCCCCGATGACCAGGGTCGAGCCCCCGGGGTCACCGAACGTCCCCTCGGTCCGGGCGAGGAGAGCGGCCACCGCCCGCGCCTTGGCGGTGGCCGACCGGATCACGAAGGCCTCCCGGTCGCCGCCGTCGGGCTCGGGCTCCTCGACGGGGCTCACCACCTGCCGGAAGGGGATGCGCAGCTGCCGGAGCAGGCCGGCGCGCCTCGGCGAGGCCGAAGCCAGCACGATGGCAGGATTGGCCAGGGGCTCAGCCTCCCTCCCGGCGCGGACTCTCGACGAGGACGGTGACGGGCCCGTCGTTGGCCAGCTCGACGTCCATGTGGGCGCCGAAACGCCCGCACTCCACGTGCAGCCCGTGCTCCGCCCGCAGGCGCTCCACGAAGGCCTCGAAGAGGCCCTCCGCCGTCTCCGGGGGGGCGGCTTCGGAGAAGCTCGGACGGCGGCCGCGCCGGCAGTCGGCGTAGAGGGTGAACTGGGAGACGGCCAGGATCCCTCCTTCCGCCTCCAGGACGGAGCGGTTGAAGCGCCCGCCGGCGTCGGGAAAGATGCGCAGGCCGGCGCACTTGTCGGCGCAGAAGCGGACCTCCTCGGCGCCGTCGTCGCGGTGGACGCCGACGAGGGCCACCAGGCCCGGGCCGATGCGCCCGCAGACCTCCCCGTCCACGGCGACGCTCCCGTGGCGCACGCGCTGCAGGAGAACGCGCACCTTCAGAACCTCCGGCGCCGGCGGTCGCCGCGCTCGAAGCGGATCTGGGGGATGTCCTTGAGCTGCGCCTTGAAGTAGAAGGCGCGGTCCTCGGCGAAGCGGCTCGGCTCGATGTTCAGGGTCGCGGTCCAGTCGTGGAAGGAGCGCTGCAGGGACAGAAGCTCGGCGGTGACCCGTCCGGCGTCGAACAAGGCGGTCCCCGGGGCCTTGAGATTGTAGTACACGGAATAGTCGAGGTGCCAGCCGCCGAAGAGACGGCCCCCGACGGAGGCCTGCAGCCGGGATCTCTCGAAGTCGGCGGCCCCCGCGCGGCGCTGGCGCGAGTAGTAGTGGCCGACCCGCAGCCGCCGGCCCGGCCCCCGGCGGATGTCCTGCTGCAGGCCGCTGTCGTAGCCGAACCCGCCGCCGGCGCGGTAGGCGCCGTAGGAGTCCTCCCCGTAGCTCGACCCGCGGCGCGAGGGACCGTAGGCTCTCCCCCGGTCCTCCTCCAGGCCGCCTCCCGGGCCGGCGGGGCTCGAGGCCAGGCGCAGGGAGGTGTCGACCTCGAACCGGCGCACCCGGGGCGGGATCAGCCTGTCCTCGTCGTCGTAGAACTCGGAGCGCAGGCTCAGCTTCGTCCTCAGGCGCCGGCCCGCCTCCAGGGTGAGGCGGGTGGCCAGGTCCGAGAGGGGCCGGCTGCGGCGGTCGAAGTCGTAGGAGGTGGACAGGTTCAGCTGCGCCAATCGGTGCTTCAGCTCCTCCTCCCCCTGCAGCAGCTTCACCAGGAACGTGTTGTTGAGCCGGAGGTTCAGCCGGCGGCTGGTGCGCCAGTCGCCGGCGCGCCCCCGGAAGCCGATGCCGCCGCTGTCGGCGCGGGTGGCGCTGATGGAGAGTCCGGCGTCGGGCTTGAGCACGTGCCGCAGCGCCGTCACCGGTCCCAGGGCCGGATGGAACAGTCCGTAGAGGGTCTGTGACAGGGCCGCCGAAGCTCGCAGCCGGTCGCTGCGCACGCCCTCGGCGTCGCCGGCGCGCAGGTCCGGGTCGAGCCAGCGGCTGCTCACCGCGCCATTGAGATTGAGCCAGTTCAACGGCCGTTGCTGCGAGGACAGGCCCAGGCTGGCCTCGCCGCGGGTGCGCTCGCTCCGCGACTCGGGGCTGTGCCGACGGGTGTGGCGCAGGCGCAGGCTGCCGTCGTAGAAGACGCGCGAGCCCCAGCCCCGCCGGTCGGTCCCCGCCGACGGGAAGAGGGCCCTGCGGTTCGATCGCAGGCTGATCTCGGGCAGCACGTCGTCGGACCTTCCCGAGTCCAGGTACTTCGTCCGGCCGGCGCCGGCGCTGAGGGACCATCCCGCCTTCCGCCAGCGCTTTTCGTAGCGGAGGTTGGAGCGCAGGGTCCGCTGCAGGCGGTCGCCGAGGCGGGTGGCGTTGTTGCGCAGGAAGTCCCGGTCGCTCACGAAGGTCCCCGTGGCGCGCAGACTCGACCCCGGGCCGAGGTCCTGGCGGTGGTTGCCGGACAGCCACCAGGACCAGCTCGTGCGGTCCCCCGACTGGAAGCTCTGCAGGCGGGTCTGCAGCCGGCCGTCGAAGTGGTAGCGCCAGGCGTAGGCCAGGGCCCCCCGGGCGAGCCACCCCGAGCGCTGGCGCAGGTCGGCGGCGACCGTCAGGTCCCAGTAGTCGCTGGGGGCGAGGTAGTATCCCAGGTCCCGCACCTCCCACTCGGTGAGGGAGCTGCCGTACGAGACCGGCCGCCGGCCGAAGCCCGGGGTGAGAACCCCCGACTGGCGGTCCTCGCGCAGGGAGAACACGTAGAAGGGCACCCAGAACAACCGCCGCCCGGCGACGCGGAAGTAGACCGGGCGGGCGATGGCCATGTCCCCCACCAGGACCTTGATCCGGGGGCTGTAGAAGTCGAAGTGGGGGTGCTCCTCGTCGCAGGTCGTGTACGATCCCGAGCCGACGTGGAACTCCTCCTCGGTGCGGGTGCGGATGCGCCGGCCGGCGTAGAAGCCGTCGCCGTGACCGATGCGGCCCTGGCGGATCAGGCCCTCCCCCGACTCGATGTCGTAGACGATGGACTCCCCCTTCAGCACGTCGTCCCCCCGGGTCAGGGTGGGCATCCCGAAGGGCTGGCCGCTGCTGTCCACGCCGGCCCGGGCGACGACGATGCGGCGGTCTCTCAGGTAGACCATCTGCGCCGACTCCAGCCGGGCGCCGCCATGCTCGATCACGGCGTTGCCGTCGAGGAGGATCGAGTCCTGCTCGGCGTAGTCGACGTAGCGGTCGGCCCGGTAGGCGAAGCCGCTGTCCGGCGCCGCCCGCAGCAGCTCCCGGAGGCGGTCCAGCTCCTCGTCGGGCTCCCCGGCGGCGGCGGCCCCGGCGGCGAAGAGGGCGATCACCGGGGAGAGGAGTCGGCCGCGGGCGTTCAAGGGCTGGCGCCGCGGCGCTGGCGGAAGACCTCGTAGAGGGCGATGCCGGCGGCGACGGAGGCGTTCATCGAGGCGGCCTGCTCGCGGCCCATGGGGATGCGGGCGACGAAGTCGCAGCTCTGGCGGACCAGGGGCCGCAGGCCGCGCCCCTCGGCGCCGACGACGAGGGCCCCGGGGCCGGTGAAGTCGAGGGAGTCGAAGGAGCGGTCGCCGGCGGCGTCGAGACCGGTGACCCACAGGCCGGCCCCGCGGGCCCGGGTGAGGGCCTGCCGCAGGTTGGCCACCCGGCAGAGGGGGAGCTGCTCGGCGGCCCCGGCGGCGGCCTTGGCGGCCGCGGGCGTCAGGCCGGCGCTGCCCCGGCGGGGGACGACGGCGGCGTCGGCCCCCAGGGCGTGGGCGGTGCGCAGGATGGCCCCGAGGTTGTGCGGGTCCTGGATGCCGTCGAGGAAGACCAGGAAGCCGGACTCCCGGGTCCCGGACAGAACCTGCCCGAAGTCGGCGTAGGAGCGGGCCGCGAGCAGGGCCACGACTCCCTGGTGATTCCCGTCCCCGGCGGCCCGGTCGAGAGCCGGGCGGTCGCGCAGGTCGACGGGCACGCCGAGCTGGCGCGCCCGGCGGCGGATCTCGTCGACCACGTCGCCGCGGCCGCCGCGCACCAGCAGCAGGCGGTGGACCGGGCGCTCGGACTGCAGCGCCGCGAGGACGGGCCGCCGGCCGAAGAGGACGTCGCCGCCGCCGGGACGGCTCAAGGCGTCGCAGGTCCGGCGGCGGCGGGCACGGTCAGGCCGGCTCCCCGGTATCGGCGTCGGCCTGCCGCCGCCACCGGCTCAGAAGCTCCAGGGCCTCCATCGGGGTGGTGCGGTCCAGGTCGAGGTCGCGCAGCTCCTGCAGCAGGCGCGAGGCCTCCGGCGGCGGGCCCTGGCCGAAGAGGTCCATCTGCGAGGTGTCGACGGCCCGCCGGCCGCTCCCGGCGGAAGCGCCGTCACCCTCCTCGAGGCCGGCCAGGATCTCCTCGGCGCGCAGCAGGACGGCGGCGGGCATGCCCGCCATGCGCGCCACGTGGATGCCGTAGCTGCGGTCGCAGGGGCCGGGGGCGAGGCGGTGCAGGAAGTGGACGCGGTCGCCCTCCTCGCGCACCTGGACGTTGACGTTGCGCACCCGGTCGAGGCGGTCCTCCAGCTGGGTGAGCTCGTGGTAGTGGGTGGCGAAGAGCGTTCGCGGGCGCGCCAGGCCGTTGTCGTGGAGGTACTCCACGACCGCCCAGGCGAGGCTGAGGCCGTCGTAGGTGCTGGTGCCGCGGCCGAGCTCGTCCATCAGGATCAGGCTGCGGGGACCGGCGTTGTTGAGGATCGTGGAGGCCTCGTTCATCTCGACCATGAAGGTGCTCTCGCCCCGGGCGAGGTCATCCGAAGCGCCGACGCGGGTGAAGACCCGGTCCACGACCCCGATGCGGGCGCCGCGGGCGGGGACGAAGGCGCCCATCTGGGCGAGGACGACGATGAGCCCCACCTGCCGGATGATCGTCGACTTGCCGGCCATGTTCGGCCCCGTCACCAGCAGGATCTGCTCGCCGTCGCAGTCCAGGCTCACGTCGTTGGGCACGAAGCGGCCCTGGGGCAGCCGGCCCTCGACGACGGCGTGGCGGCCAGCCTCGATCTCGATGACGTGGCCGTCGTCGACGGTGGGGCGCACGTAGTCCCCGGCCACGGCCGCCTCCGCCAGCCCGGCGAGGACGTCGACGGCGGCCACCGCGGCGCCGGCCTGCTGCACCTCGGCGGAGTAGCTCGCCGCCCGGTCGCGCAGATCGGCGAAGAGCTCGGCCTCGAGGGCGCCGATGCGCTCCTCCGCCTGCAGGACCCTGGCCTCCTGCTCCTTCAGCTCCGGGGTGACGAAGCGCTCGGCGTTGGCCAGGGTCTGCTTGCGCGTGTAGTCCTCCGGCACGCGCTCGAGATTCGCCTTGCTCACCTCGATGTAGTACCCGAAGACCTGGTTGAAGCCGATCTTGAGGCTGTTGATCCCGGTGCGCCGGCGCTCCTGCGCCTGCAGCCGCGCGATCCACTCGCGCCCCCCGGAGGAGACGCGCCGCAGCTCGTCGAGGCCGGCGTCGTAGCCCTCGCGGATGACGCCGCCGTCGCCGACGACGGCGGGCGGGTCGTCGACCAGGCCCCTGCGCACGAGGGCGACGAGGGGCCCCAGGTCGGGCAGGTCGGGACCGCACAGGCGCCTCAGCAAGGCGGCGTCGAAGCCCCCGGCCACGGCGGCGATGTCCGGAAGGGCCTCGAGGGAGGCGGCCAGGCCCGAGAGGTCGCGGGGCGTGCCGCGGCGGCAGCACAGGCGGGCCATCATGCGCTCCACGTCGCCGACGCGCTCCAGTTGCTCGCGGAGGCGGGCGCGCTCGGGCCGGCCGGCGGCCAGGGCCTCCACGGCGTCGTGGCGGCGGCCGATCGCGGCGGGGTCGCGCAGGGGCGAGAGCAGCCACTGCCGAAGCAGGCGGGCCCCCATGGGCGTGCACGTGCGGTCGATGACGTTGAGCAGCGACCCCTCGCGGCCGCCGTCGTGCTGGTTGGCCACCAGCTCGAGGTTGCGCTGCGCGGCGGCGTCGAGGAGCAGGCAGCTCTCCCGGCGGCGCCGGCGCAGCCGCTGCACATGGGCCACGGTGGAACGCTGGTTCTCGCGCAGGTAGGCGACGGCGGCCCCCGCGGCGCGAAGGCCCAGGTCGAGGTCCTCGCAGTCGTACCCCTTCAGGGAGCGGACCCCGAGCTGCTCCAGCAGCGCCTCGCGGGCGGTGTGGTACTCGAAGCGCCAGTCCTCGATGCGGGTGACCGCGGCGCCGGGCAGGGCCCCCTTGAGGCGCTCGAGGTGCTGCCCGTCGAAGCCCTCGCCCACCACCAGCTCCGCCGGGGCCGAGCGTTCGACCTCGTCGTCCAGGTCGGAGGAGGCCACCTCCTCCACGGCGAAGTCGCCGGTGGACAGGTCGACCCAGGCGATGCCCGCCGCCGTCCCCCGGGCGCAGAGACTGGCCATGAAGTTGTTGCGCTGGCCGTCGAGCATGCTGTCGGAGAGGGCCGTCCCGGGGGAGACGATCTCCACCACGTCGCGCTTGACCAGGCCCTTGGCCTTCTTCGGATCCTCCACCTGCTCGCAGATCGCCACCTTGCGCCCCATGCCGATGAGGCGGGCCACGTACCCCTCCATGGCGTGGTGGGGTACGCCGGCCAACGGAACGTCGCCGGAGGTCTTGCCGTGGTTGCGCGAGGTCAGGGTCAGGCCGAGGAGACGGGCCGCCTCGCGGGCGTCGTCGAAGAACATCTCGTAGAAGTCGCCCATGCGGAAGAACAGGATGGCGTCGTCGTGCTCGCGCTTGAAGCGCATGTACTGCTCCATCGCCGGCGACAGCTTGGACTCGGCCATGGGCGCTAAGATAACCACCCCCCCGAACACGAAAAGAGCGCGGCCGGACCCGAAGACCGGCCGCGCTCCATCGATTCCGCAGTGCCGGGGCTCAGGCCGTCGTCTCGCCCTCCCCCTCGGCGCCCCAGCTCTCCATCTCCTCGTCCTCGTCCTCGGGCTCCTCGGGCTCCTCGACCTCCCGCACCGGGTGGGCGGCGGTGTACTCGTCGACCTCGCTCTGATCCTTGTCGCGCAGGTACTCGAGGACGCTGAGGACGATCTTCTTCTGCTCCTCGTCGAACTCGATCACCTTCAGCGGCAGCTCCTGGCCGACCTCGAAACTCTGGCGGGGAGTCTCGAGCCCCTCGATGGCGAGCTGCGACAGGGGCACGAAGCCGTCCACGTCGTTCTCCAGGCTCACCACGACACCGCGCTCGAGCATGCGCGACACCGTCCCTTTCGACTCGGTGCCGACGGCGTAGATCCTGACCAGCTCCGGCCACGGATTGTCGAAAGCGACCTTGTGGCTCAGGGAAATGCGGCGCCGCTTCTTGTCGATGTCGGTGACCACCACGGGGATGACATCGCCCTTCTTGAACATCTCGCTGGCCTGGCGGATGCGGCGCGTCCAGGACATGTCCGAGATGTGCACGAGGCCGTCGATGCCCTCCTCGATCTCGACGAAGGCGCCGAAGTTGGTCAGGCTCTTCACCGTGCCCTCCAGGCGGGTGCCGCCCGGATAGCGGTTGTCCAGGGTCTCCCAGGGATCGGGGTCGGTCTGCTTCATCCCCAGGGAGATCTTCTGGTTCTCCACGTCGAGCTTGAGGACCATCACCTCCACCCGGTCGCCGATGGTGACCAGCTTGGAGGGATGGCGCACGTGCTGGGTCCAGGACATCTCGGAGATGTGCACCAGCCCCTCGATGCCCTCCTCGAGCTCGACGAAGGCGCCGTAGTCGGTGATGCTCACCACCTTGCCCTTGGTGGTGGTGCCCTCCGGGAAGCGGTCGCCGATGTCGTCCCAGGGATGGGGGGTGAGCTGCTTGAGGCCCAGGGAGATGCGCTCCCGCTCGCGGTCGTAGTTGAGGACCTTGACGCGGATGCGGTCGCCGATGGAGACCATCTCCGACGGGTGGGAGACGCGCCCCCAGGACATGTCGGTGATGTGCAGCAGGCCGTCGAGGCCGCCCAGGTCGATGAAGGCGCCGAAGTCGGTGATGTTCTTGACCACGCCCTCGCGGATCTGGCCGTCCTCGAGCTCGGCCACCAGCTCCTGGCGCATCTTCTCGCGCTCCTCCTCGAGGACGGAGCGCCGCGACACGACGATGTTCCGCCGCGCCTTGTTGAGCTTGATGATCTTGAACTCGTACTCGTTGCCGAGGTACTGGTCGAAGTTCTTCACCTGCCGGATGTCGATCTGCGACCCGGGCAGGAACGCCTCGACGCCGAGGAGGTCGACGACGATGCCGCCCTTGATCCGGCGCATCAGCCGGCCGCGCACCGTCGTGCCGCCCTCGTGGGCGTCCTTGATGCTGTCCCAGACGCGCATGAAGTCGGCCTTCTGCTTGGACAGCACCACGCACCCCTCGAGGTCCTCCACGTTCTCGAGGAAGACGTCGATCTCCTGGCCGATGTCGATCGCCGAGGGATCGTCGCCGAACTCGCGGATCGGGATCGCCCCCTCGGACTTGAAGCCGATGTCGACGAGGACCTCGTTGGGGTTGACGTTCACCACCTTCCCCTTGACGATCTCGCCTTCCTTGATGCCGGAGAAGCTGTCGTCGTACATCTGTGCGAGCTGCTCGAACTCCTGCTCGTCGTACTCCGGCCGGTCGAGCTCCTCGATGCTGGCCTGCCCGTACACGGGCGCGGCGGTCTCTTCGGTCATTGGACTTCTTCCGTCTCGCCTCCGGGGCCGCCCGTCAGGCCGGCGCCGGGGGGTTGTGGGCTCCGGCCAGGCCGGGAACCCGGGTTGAAGAACCGGCTCGCCCTCGTGGCGGGCCGGCAGAACGGGACTCTCTCAGGCGCCGCGCGCGCGCGCCAGCGCCACGATGCGGTCCACCACCTGGGCGGCCGTCAGGCCGCTGGTGTCCACCTCCACCGCATCCTCCGGGGCCTCGGCGACGCCGTAGTCGCGCTCGGCGTCCTCCCGGTCGCGCCGGCGGATGTCGGCGCGCACGCGGGACAGGCTGATCTCGACGCCGGCGGCGACGAACTCCCGGTGCCGGCGGCGGGCCCTGGCCTCCAGGTCGGCGACCATGCGCACCTTCAGGTCCGCATGGGGAAAGACGACCGTGCTCATGTCGCGGCCTTCGGCGACGACGCCGCCGCAGCGGCCGATCTCGCGTTGCCGCCGCACCAGGGCGCGGCGCACCACGGGATCGTCGGCGAAGGCGCCCACCGAGCGCGAGACCTCGGGACTGCGGATGGCCGCGCTCACATCTTCCCCCCCGAGGTGGATGCCCCCGCCCCGGCCCGCCGGGAACTCGAGGCTCAGGCCCTCGAGGAACGCCCCGAGCGCGGCGGCCCCGGGCTCGACGCCGCGGCGGGTCGCGGCCAGGGCCACCGCCCGGTACATGGCGCCGGTGTCGAGATGGCGGTAGCCGAGGGCGGCGGCGGCCCCCCGTGCCGCCGTGGACTTGCCGGCGCCGATGACCCCGTCGATGGCGATCGTCAACCCCTTCGCGGTCACCGATCCGGCCCCAGGCCCACCAGCCGGCGAAGGCGCGCCACCTCGGCAGGGCGCAGCCGGCGCCACCGGCCGGCGCGCAGGCCGCCGAGAGCCAGGCCGGCGAAGCTCTGCCGCCGCAGGCTCGTCACCTGGTGGCCGACGGCCAGGCACATGCGCTTGACCTGGTGCTTGCGGCCCTCCGTGAGGACCAGCTCGATCCGGCCCCGGCCTTCGGCGGTGTGGCCCAGGAGGCGGGCGCCGGCGGGGGCGGTCGGTCCGTCCTCGAGCTCCAGCCCCTGGCGCAGCCGCCGCAGGGCGCCGTCGTCCGGCCTCCCCCGCAGGACGGCGACGTAGCGCTTCTCGATCCCGTAGCGCGGATGGGTCAGACGGTAGGCCAGGTCGCCGTCGTCGGTGAGCAGCAGGGCCCCCGTCGTGTCGCGGTCGAGGCGCCCCACGGCCACGGTCCCGGGCCTCAGCTGGAGCCCCTCGTACACCGTGGTCCGGCCGCGCTCGTCGCGGCTCGTGACCAGGGTGTCGCGGCGCTTGTGCAGCAGAACGTACTCGAAGCCTTCGGGCAGGGCCACGCGGCCCCTGCCCTCGAGCTCCACGCGGTCCCTGGCGGGGTCGATCCGGTCCCCCGGCCCCACCGCGGGTACGCCGTTGACGCGCACGGCGCCGGCGGAGACCAGGGCCGCGCACCGCCGCCGGGAGGCCACACCGGCGCGGGCGAGGAAGCGGTTGAGCTGCATGCCCTCCGTCCGGGGGCCCTCAGCTTCGGCGGTCCTCGGCACTCCCCTCCTCCGGCAGCTCTACTTCGCCCTCGATCCGGCCGCCCACCTCGGGCAGGTCCGCCTCCGGCAGTTCCTCCGCCCTCGGACCCGGCCCCCCGGCGGGGTCTCCGTCCACCGGGCCGCCCCCATGGGGCAGGCCTTCTGCCGGCGGGTCTTCCGCCTCCGGATCCTGCCCCTCGGCGGGGCCTCCGGCCTCCACCTGGCCGTTGCCGGCCCCGGCTTCGGCCTTGCGCTCGCCCTCGGCCAGCAGCTCCTCGAGTTCCTTCGGCTTGGGCAGGTCGGCCAGCGACCGCAGACCGAAGTGGGTCATGAAGTGGCGGGTGGTGCCGAACAGCATGGGGCGCCCGATGCCCTCGGAGCGGCCGACGATGCGCACGAGATCGAGCTCCAGCAGGTTGCGGACGACCCCGGCGGAATCGACGCCGCGGAGGTTGTCGACCTCGAGGCGGGTGACGGGCTGCTTGAAGGCGACGATGGCCAGGGTCTCGAGAGCCGCCTGGGAGAGGCGCACGTGGCCGCGGTCGTGGAACTTGCGCAGCCACGGAGCGAACTCCTTGAGGGTGACCACCTGGTAACCGCCGGCGATCTCGGCGATGGTCATGGCGTGGCCGCCCTCGCGGTAGCTCTCGTTGAGCTCCTTCACCGCCCGGCGCAGCTGCGATCCCTTGACCCCTTTCACCACGGCTTCCAGGCGGCCGGGGGTGACCGGGGCGTCGGAGGTCATCAGCACCGCCTCGACGATGCCGCGCAGCTCGCCGGGATGGGGGGCTCCACTCACGTTGGTCCCGCCGCAACCCCGCCCTGGCCGCCCTCGATCCAGATGTCGCCGAAGGGCCGCGCCTGCTGCACGCGCACGCGCTGGGACTTGAGCAGCTCGAGGAGACCGATGAAGGTGACCACCAGGTCGTGGCGGTTGCGGCCCTCCACCAGGTCGTGGAACCGCAGGCGGGAGCGGCTGCTCAGGGCGCCGAGGATGAGGTCGATGCACTCCTCGACGGTGACCCGCTCCTCGACGATGCGGTGGACCAGGGAGCGGGGCACGTTGTCGATGACGTGCTTGTAGACCTTCAGCAGGTCGAAGAGGGAGACGGGATGCAGCCCGGCCTCGGACTCGTCGGCCTGACCGCTGCGGCTGTAGACGCGGCGCTGCTCGAGGCCCGCGTCGGAGAGCCAGTGGGCGATCTCCTTGAACTGCTGGTACTCCAGCAGCCGGCGGACCAACTCCTCCCTCGGGTCCTCGCCGCTGTCGTCGTCGGTCTCGCCGCCGGCCTCCCGGGGGAGCAGCATCTGCGACTTGATCTTCATGAGGGTGGCCGCCATGAGGACGAAGTCGGCGGAGCGCTCGAGATCGAGGAGGTGCACCTCGGACCCGAGGACGACGAGGTACTGGGCGGTGATCGTCGACACGGGGATGTCGTAGATGTCCACCTCGTTCCTGCGGATGAGGTAGAGGAGCAGGTCGAGAGGCCCCTCGAAGACCTCGAGCCGGACGCCGTACGGGTCGGGGGAGCCTTCGGACTCGAGGAGGGTCGGCTCAGTCAAGGAAGAGGTAGGGCTTCCACCGGTGATCGGCGACGCCCACGTAGTTGCGGATGAAGGTGACGTTGTTGGGGCGCTTCGGCTTGCGGCGCAACCGCAGGCCCGACTGCTCGGGCGGCCGGTCTCCCTTGCGGGCGTTACAGGCGGCGCAGGCGGTGACCAGGTTCTCCCAGGTCTCCGGGCCCCTGTGCTTCCTGGGGACCACGTGGTCGATCGTCATCTTGCGGTCGGCGGTCCCGCAGTACTGGCACTCGTAGTTGTCGCGCTTGAAGATGTTGCGCTTGGACAGCACGACGCGGCGCCGGGGGGCGCGGATGTAACGCTCGAGACGGACGACGCTGGGCACCGGGAAGGCGTCGGACACGGAGCGCACCTGGCGGTCGGCGGGCTCGACGCTGATCGCCTTGCCGCCGAAGACGAGGCTCAGGGCCCTGCGGACGGAACAGACGTTGAGGGGCTCGTAGTTCTGGTTGAGCACGAGGACCGCCTCGTCGAGGACGGCGGACTGCCTGCGTGCGGCGGTATGGTGAATGGCGCGGATCATCCCATATATCCCGGAGAATCAAGGGGAGCCCGCGCACATCGTCAACCAATGAACGATGGGGCTTCAGGCGTCCTCGATGAACTCGGCGTACTCGGAAGGGCCCAGGAGGTCGGCCACTTCCTCGGGGTCGTCGAGGCGGACCTTGAGGAGCCAGCCGTCTCCGTAGGGGTCGGCGTTCACCTGCTCGGCGCTCTCCTCGAGGGTTTCGTTGACCTCCATGACCTGGCAGCTCACCGGGGAGTAGAGCTCCTCCACGGTCTTTACCGCCTCCACCGTGCCGAAGGCCTGGCCCTTCTCCAGGGAATCCCCCACTTCGGGAAGCTCGACGAAGACGATGTCCCCGAGCTCGGACTGGGCGTAGTCGGTGATGCCGATGGTGCCGAGCTCCCCGTCGAGGGAGATCCACTCGTGCTGCTCGGTGTAGCGGAGATCGTCGGGAACCCTGGTTTCCGACTCTGCCATGCTCGCTCCTCTCCGGATGGCTAGACGGCGGCGGCGTGGACCCGCGTCGCCGCGAAACGCCGCCTCGCCGAGTGTTCGCTGATCGTATTCCAACCGCCCGGCGCGGGCAACATGGCGGCTCCTCCCGCCCCCATCACACCCGCTCCACGTAGTCGCCGGTGCGCGTGTCGATCTTGAGGGTGTCGCCCTGATTGACGAAGAGCGGCACCGAGACCACCGCCCCGGTCTCGAGGGTGGCCGGCTTGACGGCCCCGGTGGCGGTATCGCCCTTCACTCCGGGTTCGGTGTGGGCCACCTTGAGGTTCACGAAGTTGGGCAACTCGACGCCGATGGGCGTGCCCTCCACGACCATGACGAAGGCGCTCTCGCTCTCCTGCAGCAGCCCCGCCGAGTCGCCGAAGAGGGCCGCCTCGAGACCGACCTGCTCGTAGGTCTCGGCGTCCATGAAGTGGTAGGTGCCGGTATCGGAGTAGAGGAACTGCATCTCCCGCCTCTCGACGCGGATCTCCTCCACCTTGTCGCCGGAACGGAAGGTGCGGTCGATGACGGCGCCCGTGCTCATGTTCTTCAGGCGGGTGCGCACGAAGGCGCCGCCCTTGCCCGGCTTGACGTGCTGGAACTCGACGATGGAGAACAGGGCGCCGTCGAGGCGCATGGTGAAGCCGTTGCGGAAACTGGTGGTGTCGGCCATCTCTCCCTTCTCAAGCGGCGGTGAGCGCCTCGGCGTCGCGCCGGGCGTCCTGGTTGCCGGGGTCGGCGGACAGCACCCGCCGGTAGATCTCGAGGGCGCGGTCCGGGAATCCCTGCCTGGCGTACAGCCGCGCCAGGGTCACCGTGGGGACCGGACCCCGGTCGTCGATCCCCTCCGCATCCAGCTCTCTGCCGGCTTCGGGGGGACGGTCGATCTGCCGCAGCAGCGCCGTCAGCTCGGCATCGCCGGGCGCGCCGAAGCGGGAGACGGAGGGCGCCGGGGCGGGGGCGGGAATCGGCACCTCCGCCGGCTGCGGCGCGGAGGCCGCGGCGGGGGCGGCGGCCGGCCGGGGACGCACCTCGGCGGCCAGCGACGCCAGCTCGCGCTTCAGCCGGGGGCCCAGCGGGTCGAGGGCGGAGGCCCGCTCCAGGCACTCCAGGGCCCGCTCCCCCTCACCGAGCCGGCGGTGGACCCCGGCCAGCTGCCGGAGCCCGGCGAGGTTGCCGGGATCGAGCTGCAACCCCTGGTCTATCGCCGCCCGCGCCTGCTGCCACATGCGCCGGGCCTCGTAGCAGCGGCCGAGGACGAAGAACCCGGTGGGGTAGCCGGGAAACCGCTGGCAGCCCTCCTCGCAGAGGGCCTGGGCGCGCATGGGGCGGCCCTTGCGCAGGTACTCTTCGGCCAGGCGCGCGAACAGGGGGATCCGGGGAAAACGCCGAAAGGCCTTCTCCACCTTGCTGGTGCGTGCGAACACCAGATCTCAGCAGCCTGTGGACGAGCGGACTGGCACCGAAGGAACCTTGCCTCAACAGCTGTCACGGGGGTTTGAACAGCCTTCCATCCTAAACCCGAACCGGCGTACTGTCAACTCGCCCCGGGGGCCCGCGGGACACGCATATCGTCAGGCAGGACAACCACTTGCAGATTCGCGCAGGCGCCGGAACGGTTGACGGAATGTCACCCGGCCGCTATACTCGGCGCCCCTTCGATCTGCGCCCATAGCTCAGTTGGTAGAGCGGCTGACTCTTAATCAGTTGGTCCGGGGTTCGAGTCCCTGTGGGCGCACCACTTCCGGCTCTTCGGGGAGCTGCGCGGCCCTTCGCAGCTCCCCGTAAGTCCATGTGTGGCATCCTGTTGACATAGCTCTCCGGCGCGCCCCTCACCCCCAGGCGAACAGGAAGTTGCCGGTGTGGCCGGTGAAGTAGTCGACGATCAGCCAGAGGCCGATGGTCAGCATCTGGCCGGCGATCATCCCCAGGAACAGCCCCTGAGTGCAGCGGTAGGTGGTGACGCTCCCGAACCGCAGGACGAGGACCTTGATGCACCAGGCGACGAAGACGCTGGTGATGGTGAAGGTCATCAGGTTCACCGCCGATACCGGGAAGGCGACCGGGTGGAGTGGCCACCAGATCAGGCGGTGGCGGGCCCAGTAGAGCAGGGACATGATGCCGCCGCCGCCGAGGAGGAAGCCCATGCCCGGCCAGTAGACGCCGGCGGGCTCCATGTTGCGCGCGGCGCTGTCGTAGGCCACCGCCGGCCCGGCCTTGAAGAACCAGCCATCGAGGTTGACGCCGCCGTAGCGGTAGGCGACGTGGAAGATCATCCAGAACGAGCCCAGGGTCCCGATCAGCAGGGCCAGGACGAGGGCCAGGAAGACCAGCCGCCGGCTGCGGGCGTCCATGTCCTCGATCAGCTTGAGGGAATTGGTGCAGGTGGCCATGGCGAAGGCGCGGACCTCGCTGGCCCAGATGTAGGCCATGGCCATGTTGAAGACGCCCGTGGGGCCCACGAGAGACGAGCCGAGGCCCATGACGACGAAGTCCGGAGCGTTGACGGGGGCCCGAAGCGTCGCCAGCCCGGCCTCGGCGATGATCCGGGTGATGCCGATGAAGATCACCATGGCCAGGACGACGAAGAACGAGGAGACCCAGAGCGGCGTGCCCATGATCCACAGCCACAGGATCATGACCGCGGTCCCGCCGAGAGCGCCGATGACAGCCCCGCGGTAGGGGAGGATCTCGTCGCGGTCGTCGACGCGGGGCGCCCGGCCCAGGGCCTTGAGCCAGACCTCCTTCAGGTGCTCGCGCCCCGTCCACAGCACCATGGCGACGAGCACCAGCAGGGCCCCCAGCCCCTGGTAGCCGACAAGGGGTGCGTCGTACACCCCGTGGAAGTGCACCTGCTCCGACTTGATCCCGGCGGTGGCCAACAGGCTCTTCTGCACCTTGCCGAAGAGGTAGAAGACCCAGACGCTGCCCGATATCCGCGTGTCGATGAAGTAGGTGAAGCCCGCCAGGGCGAAGTTGAACTTGCCCCCCAGGTACGGTATCGGCAGGTCCAGGGAGACCAGGGGGATGGAGGGGTAGTAGCTCCACAGGGCCCTCATGCTGCCGGCGGCGATGGGGATGGACATCCCCACCAGCACCGACCAGCGCTTGAAGAAGCCGTTCACCAGGCCTTTCTCGTCCTCGCCGCGGACCATGGCCAGACCGACCTGGGCGATGGGATAGCTCAGGCGCTCCCGGTCCATCCACTGGCGCCGCAGGATCACGGCGATGGAGATCATGCAGACGTACAGGGCCAGCAGGAAGACCGCCCACCACATGAGCGGCTCGACCCAGGCGCCGTAGGGGATGCTCTGGCCGGGCCGGGAGATCCCCTCGTAGAACAGGGCGTTCCCGGCGCCGTCGTCCACAAGGATGCCGCGCTCGGGGAAGTGGGGGAAGAGCTTCTCCCGCCACATGTTCTCGGGCGAGGCGTAGTAGAAGACGGCGGTGAGAGAGGGCAGGATGAGCTCGGACAGACCCATGGTGCACACGGCCGAGACCATGGCCAGCATGGCATAGACCATGATCAGCTCGGCCCGGTTGAGGGCCAGGCTGCGGCCGGACCACGCCAGGGGCACGTTGCCGAGGGCGCATGTCACGGCGAAGGTGGAGAAGATCAGCCCCGGCGAATGGACATCGACATCGCTCAGGGGCCAGTAGACGTGGAGCCACGCCCCCGCAAGGGCGATGGCAAGGGCGAGGGCCGCTCTCTTGCCGCGCGCCGCCAGCTTGAAGGCGAGGTTGAGGAACCCGATGAGCACGACGAAGACGAAGATCGCCCCCGGGGTGCTGATGTCGGCGGCCACGTAGGCGCCCTTGATGACCATGTTGCTGTAGGGAGCGCTGACGGCCAGGAAGAAGCTCAGGAAGCTCCCCACGAAGAACCCCCGCCACGTCAGGCGGTGCCGGGACTCCAGCAGGGGCTCCGAGCGCGACTTCAGGTACTGGCGGTAGCTCGGCGCGATTTCCCTGTTCACGGGAGGCGCGTCAGCGGGTCAGGGTGGAGACGGCCTTGCTGATCATCGCCAGGGCGGCGCAGAACATGCCGACCAGGGCCATGCCGACGCCGAAGCCGACGCTGAGCACCATGGCGTAGCGCCGCCACTGCTGCTTGCCGTAGCGTTTCCAGAAGTAGTAGCGGCCCAGCAGGGCGCCGATGATCTGCGGCAGCAGCGCGTGGGGGATCCCGTTGACGCTCTGCACGTACCCCCAGATCAGGAAGATGGGAACGCCGAAGGCGGCCAGCGTGAAGTAGGCCGTCAGCCCGAAGCCGGCGCCGAGGAGGATGATCTTCCACTTCTTGCCGCCCAGGGGATGGTGGATGTCCTCGTCCACCAGCCCGTCGCCGTCGTCATCGCTCCCGTTCCTGACCTCCTCGTCGATGAGGCCGTCGCCGTCGTCGTCCTTGCCGTCCCCCGTGTACTTCACGTCCTCCCACAGCACCTCGTACAGCATGGGAACGTCCGACGACCTCTGCAGGAAGGTGCCGTCGAAGGTGGGCCGCAGGTCGATCTCGAGGTAGAACTCGACCGAGTCCGCCGGCGCCAGCGCCAGCTGGGCGCGCAGGTTCGGGTTCATCGCCTCGCGGCCCTGGAGCACGGCCCCGTGGGGCGGCCACACCAGCCCCGGCGCCGGGGGCGGCTCGAGCCCCGGGGAGGGCCGCCCGGGGCCGGCGGCGGTGTCGGGGGCCGGCGGCGGCCGCGTCCCTTCGAAAGCCTGCGGGTCCGGGCCGGCGCGCGGCGGGTTGCCGCCCTTGAAGTCGGTGTAGAAGCAGCGGGTCTCCGACCACGGGCCGTACTCCCGCTTGAGCTCGTCGGGGATGTGGTGCTCCCGGGTGGCGCGCACCCGCCAGTACCACCAGTGGCCGTCCTGCAGATTGCTCGGGCTCCAGGCGACCTGGCCGTGGCCCAGGAGTTCGTCCTCGAGGCGCTCACCGGCCCGCCACGTCTTGCTGTACATGGTGCTCGAGTAGAACAGGGCCTGATCGAAGGCCCGCAGCGGCCACATGCGCTGGGCGTAGGGGTAGCTCTCCGAGGGAATCGGCGCCAGCCGCCACAGGAAGGTCCAGTACATCAGGCTGACGCCGAGGACGATGGGCAGCATGAACAGCTCGGCCTTGAGGAGGCTGGTGAAGCGCATGCCCACCAGCTCGACGACGCGGAAGCCCTCGGCGTGGCCGCCGAAGTTGCGGGCCGGGAAGGGCACGAACCAGACGTCGACGCCCCGGTACCCGGTGAGAAAGATGATCGCCTCGTTGATGTACGGGATCGACACCTCGCGCCCGATGAGGCCGTCGAGGCGGGCGCTGACGAAGGACATGATCGGCGCGTATACGAAGGCGATGAGGCAGAAGGTGACCAGCAGGCCGACGCCGACGAGGGTGGGGAACAGGGTCTTGGCGAGGACGATGGGGTAGACGGCGGAGAGGCTGAAGAGGGCGATGCAGGCCCAGATGTGGAAGTCGCCCCGGCCCAGGTGCCGGATGCAGTACCCCCGCACCTCCGACGGCCGGTTGCAGCCTTCGTGCCGGCACGTGGACGGAGCGGGAGGGCCGCCGTCGCCGAAGTACCGCTGGATCTGGTCCTTCTGGCGGCCCAGGGTGGACCACAGCTGGTAGAAGCTGATGAGGGTGACGGCCAGGGTGATGCCGATCCCGAAGGCCCGCCAGAAGTCGATGCCGGTGGCGATCTGGGTGCTGATCGTGTCCATGCCCAGGGCCCACCGCGGCAGCAGGCCCAGCTGGTGGAGGACCGGGCTCACGGCGGTGTGCACGACGACGCCGGCGAAGGAGCCGATGACCGACCAGAACGGCATCAGCAGGCCGGCGAAGATGGGGCCCAGATGGAGGGTGACGCCCAGGGGCGCGGCGGGCAGGAAGTTGCCGAAGTAGGGGGTGAGGTCGGCGAAGGGGATGGGGATCAGCTCCTGCCTCTGGCCGAGGACCTCCGTCAGCGTCGGGATGCCGACGTAGAGGAAGCCGAAGGCGACGCCGATGACGGCCCCGACGCTGAAGATCGGCCACTTCCAGGTCTCTTTCTCATGGCCGCTCTCCTCGGCCAGGGCCATCGACCCCAGGGCCGACATGGGCGCCGTCGGGAAGGGCAGCTGCTCGCGGTCGGAGGTGAGGCGGAAGAGGACGTACCCGGAGGTGAACCACGAGACCCGCCCGACGATGGTGCCGAGGACGAGGAGGCCGATGGGCCAGGCCCAGTCCGGGTGGAGGAAGGTGCGCAGCCCGTGGGCTTCCGACCCCGGCCCCGGGGCCCACCAGAACGGGAGGACCTCGGAGACGCCGAACTGCTCGGCCTCGGGCGAGCGCACGAAGTACTGCCGCCACAGCAGGTCGAGGAAGGCGCCCTCCTCGCGCACCACCAGCGCGCCGGCCACGTAGACGAGCAGGTAGATCTCCTGGCGCGTGAGGGAGGTGAAGGAGCGCTTGGCCACCTCCAGGAAGAGGATCACCGTCACCCACTGGGCGGCGGCGCCGATGCCCCCGCCGGTGACCAGGCCCAGGTACATCTCTCCCGGCGTCATGATCAGCGAGATGAAGAGCACCCCGATGATCGTGCGCATGGTGAAGCCCTCGTCGAAGCGGTCGGGCGGCTGCAGCAGGTCGCGGTACTCCTTGACCTCCTCCCACTCCCGCTCGAGCCGGGCCTGTTGCCTGCTCGTCAGCCCCTGGTCAGCCAATCGACCTCGGCATCCGGACCGCGGCCTCTACATCCCGGTCCATATCCCCTCCCCTTCGCGGATGAAGATCCTGCGGTCGACGGGAAGGTCCGTGAAGATCTCGGGATCGCTCCCGGGCCAGCGGACCTCGATCCGGTCGATCTTCGCCGCCTTGCCGAGGCCGAACTCGACCGGCGGCGAGTTGGAGCTGCCGAATCCCTCCCCGTTGTGCTTCTCCCGCATGAGGGTCCGTCCCCCCGCGGTGACGTAGATCCGGGTGTCGAGGGCGTCCCGGTTGCTCTTCGTGCCCTCGAGGTCGATGTGGATCCAGTGGTTGCCCGACTCCTGGAGGTTCAGGTAGAAGGCGTTCGGGAACTGGTCTCCGTGGACGAACCCGCCCTCGGGGGCGTAGATCTCGAGATCGCCGTCGAGATCGATGTCGACGAAGGTCTCGCCGTGCCCCTTGCCCACGTTGGCGACGCCGGCGGCGAAGGTGAGGTCGGTGAAGGTCCCGTCCCCGTTGTTGCGGTAGAGGCGGTCCGGCTCCATCCGCTCGATCGCCGGATCACCCGTCCCGAAGTAGATGTCGAGGTAGCCGTCGTTGTCCAGATCGGCCACCCCCGTTCCCATGGCCCCGTTCGGGTGGAGGAACCCGGCCTCCACCGACACATCGGTGAACGTCCCGTCTCCGTTGTTGCGGTAGAGCCTCGTGCAGTGCCGGAGCATCGCCTTCTTCTTCTGCGCCGGCAGGTCGTCGTAACGGTCCGAGAGTCCCAGCAGCACGTCGTTCCACGGGGCCAGCGCCGGGCGCAGGATGTCGAGATCGAGATCGTTGTCGTAGTCGAAGAAGAAGCAGGTGTAGCCGGTGGTGAGCAGCTCGTCGTCGAGGAGGCCGGCCTCGGCGGCGCGGTCCGTGAAGGTGCCGTCGCCGTTGTTCCGGTAGAGCCGGTTCGCCGTCTCGTACCCGCTCACGAAGAGATCGGGCCAGCCGTCGTCGTCGCAGTCGCCCCAGCAGTTCCCGATCGTCCGGGTCCCGGGGTCCTCCCGGAGCCCCGCCGCCGCGGTCACGTCGGTGAAGGTGCCGTCGAGATTGTTCCGGTACAGGGTGTTGGTATCGCCGCCCCCGGTGATGCCGTTGGCGACGTAGAGGTCGACGCCGCCGTCCCGGTCGTAGTCCGACCACTGGCACACGAAGGTCGAGCCCGGGTCCCCCAGTCCGGCGGCGTCCGTCGTCTCGGTGAAGGTCCCGTCCCCGTTGTTCGTGAAGAGCGAGTTGGCAATGGGGCCGTGCCAACCGTCGCGGCCGACGTGCAGATCGATCCAGCCGTCGTTGTCGTAGTCCGACCAGGTGGCGCTGAAGCCGGACTGCACGTGAAACAGGTTCGCCTCCCGGGAGACGTCGGTGAAGCGCTCGCCGTCGTTCCGGTACAGGGCCCCGTAGCTGTCGCTGCCGGTGACGAACAGATCGTAGTCGCCGTCCCGGTCGTAGTCGCCCCAGGCGCTCGGCCCCAGGCCGTCGTACTTGTCGATGCCGTACGCCGCCGCCGCGTCCTCGAAGAGAAGGGGGGTCGGATCCCCCGGCAGGGCCAGGTCCCTGCGGAACCGGAACGCCGTCCGCTCGTCCGGCGGGGTCCCCAGCCCCTCGTGGGCCAGGTGAAGGAGCCAGAGATGGCCCAGCTCCCGCCGGGAGTTCCTTGGCGCTCCGGCCAGGGATTCCTCGAGCAGCGCGACGGCCTCGGCGTAGCGCTCCTGCTTGAGGCGCGCCAGTCCCTTGCGCCCGATCTGGAACTGCCGGAAGTCCCCCGCCACACGCGGGTCCCCCAGGAGCAGATCGGCCAGCGCGATCGACTCGTCGTAGTCCGCCATGAGCATCGCCACGCGGCTCAGCATGTGGATGATGTCCCGGGCCATGGGCGATCCGGGGTGGACCTGGTCGTACACCTTCTCGAGCTCGGTCCGGGCGATGTCGAAGATGAGGGCCGAAGCCATGGGCCGCAGCCCGGGACGATCGCTGTAGTCGACCCGGATCTGCCCGAGGACGAGCATCTTCGCGAAATAGAGGCGCACCGCCGCGAGATCGGGGTACTTCGCCAGGATCTCCTCGATCACCGGGACCGCCCTGCTCGGGGCGTACTGCCCTTCTCTGTAGAGGCCCTGCACCGCTTGGCGGAACCGGCGCAGGTCGGCGGCGTTCTTCGACCCCTCCCTCACCTCCACGAGCCGGAGATTCGGCCCGCTTCCGCCTTCGTAGTAGCGCCCGAAGGAGGCGATCTCCAGCTCGCCCATCTGGCCGTACGCCGCCAGCACCGCGTCCCGGTGAGCGCGGGCGGCCGCCTCGTTGCGGCGGCGCCTTTCGAGCTCGTACAGCAGGCGATGGGCCTTCACGCTCTGCGGCCGCAGGGCGAGCACCTTCCGCAACAACCCGATCCCCGCCTCGATGTCGGCCGGCCTCGCCGACGTCGCCATGAGGAGCCGGGCCTGCTGAAAGAGCAGCTCCGGATCATCGGGCCGCAGCCGCGCGCAGGCTTCGAACTCGGCGCGGGCGGATTCCGGCAGGTTTCGGCGGAGCTGCTCGATGCCGAGGCGCAGGCGCCGCTTGAACTCCATGCCGGCCTGCGGTTGCGGCTCCCTTCCCGGCTCCGAGCCGCCGCCTCCTCCCCCGCTGCAGGCGGGAACGAGGGGAACCGCCAGCACGAGGCCGGTCCACGCGGCCCGACGGAGGATCGTCCTACCGATGCTCATCCGACGCGATTCTGCCATCGTCGAGCCGGACGATCCGTCTCCCCTCCGGGATCACCTCGACGTCGTGGGCGGCCGCCACCACCGTCAGTCCGCCGCGGTGGAGATCCGCGATCAGCTTCCAGAGGATCCCGGCGTTGCGCCGGTCCAGGTTCGCCGTGGGCTCGTCGGCGAAGAGCACGTCCGGCCGGTTCGCCAGCGCCCGCGCCAGGGCGGCGCGCTGCATCTCCCCGCGGGACAGGGCGTCCGGCCGGTGGCGCGCCCGGTGGGCGATGTTCACCCCCTCCAGGAGGCGCTCCGCCTCGTCCGCGTCCCCGCCGCGACCGCCGAACAACAGCGGCAGCCGGACGTTTCCCAGCACCGTGAGATGGCGCACGAGCCGGAAGTCCTGGAAGACGAACCCCATGCGCTCCCGGCGAATCCGGGCGAGCCGCCCCGGCGCCGCCGACTCGAGGGCCTCGTCGTCGAACCTCACGGCCCCGCGCGTCGGCCGGTCCATCCCCGCCAGGAGCGACAGCAGCGTCGACTTCCCCGACCCGGACTCCCCCGTCACCACGACGAACTCTCCCCGACCGATGGCCAGGGTCACGTCGGCGAGGGCCGTCACGCTGGTTCCCGGCTGGGGGAACTCCTTCCAGACCCCGCTCGCCGACAGCAGCGCCGTCACGCGGCCCCGCGGGAGGACTTGAGCGCCGGATAGACCCCCGCGAGAAGGCAGAGAACCACGACCGCGGCGGCGCTGCCGAGGAGGGTTTCCGGGGTCACGGCCACCACCGGTCCCGCCGGAACGAAGGTGAGGGTGGAACGCACGACCCACTCGGCGGCCCCCCGCAGCGCCAGGGTGAGCCCCGCTCCGACGACGGCGCCGGCCAGGCTGAGCAGCAGGGACTCGGCCCAGACGAGCTGGAAGAGGGTCCAGCCCGGGCATCCCAGGGCCCGCAGCACCCCCATTTCCGGAGTCCGCTCGTTCACCGTGATCAGGGCGACGCTGAACACCCCCATGAGGGCGGCGACGAGGCAGACCGCCCCGAAGGCCAGCAGCAGGGCCCGCACCCCCCTCAGGATGTTGAGGATCGCACCCTGCACCTGGGACATGCGCACCACCTGCAGCGACGGAATGTCGTACAGGCGATCGATGAAGGGGCCGGCATCGCCCATGTCGTGCAGGCGGATTCCGATCCCGGTGAGGCGGTCCCGCCGCTCGAACAGGTCCTGGCTCACCTCGAGGGGCAGGAAGACGGTTCCGTCGTCCTGGGTTCCCAGCTTGTCGAGGATCCCCTGGACGCGGAAGGTCCGGTCCCTCACGCCGATGGTATCCCCGATTCCGAGGCGGCGGTACTCGGCGACGTTGAATCCGAGGATGGCCTCGTCGGCCAGGGCGCCGCTGAACCACTCCCCCCGCTGGAACCCGACGCCGGGTTTCAGCGCCAGAAAGCTCTCGTCGATTCCGACATGGAGCTGGTGGGAGCTGCCGCCGCGGTCGGGAACGGCCTGCATGAAGAACCGCGTCGCGTCCTTCACCTCGGGCTGCTCCACGATGTGGCGGTACACCTCCTCGCGGATGTACATCGGAATCGACCCTCCGCGCAGGATCAGGGTCGCCGCCTCGTGAGGGCATCCCTTCCCCGTCACGAGGATCTGGTAGCCCATGGAGTCGATGTTGTGGTCGAGGGATTGCCGGTAGCCGGCCTGGAAGCCGAGAATGCCGGCCACCAGCGCGGTGGCGAGCCCCACCGCGGCGATGGTGAGGAGGGTCCGGGTCTTGTGAAAGGCCAGGCCCTGCAAGGCCCAGGAGGCGGTCATCCGCAACCGTCGGGCGGAACCCATGCTCCTCCCCTACTTCACCACGAGTCCCACGGCGCGGATGGCGAGGTCCGGCCGCTCTCCCACGAGCCGGCCCGCGAGGATCGCCCTCTTCCCCTCGATTCCCGCCGCTACGGTGAACTCCGCTCCCCCCCTCAGATCGACAAAGATCTCCACCGGCTCCTCCCCCGTGAGATCGCGCAGGGTGAACCAGCAGCCATCCGACCGGCAGACCGTGCCGATGGTGCCCGAGACGGTGATGGGCTCCTCGCGCTTGGCGGGGAGATCCACCATGAGGTCCTTCAGGGGGATGGCAGAGGACTCGTCCACCGCCTCGCCGTACGCCCTTGATCCTCCATCACCGCAACCGCATGCGATGGCGGCGAGAGCCGCCGCGACGGCGGTGGTCCGGAGGGTCCTGCAGCCGTGACGGGCCGCGCCGGTCGGCATGGTCGACTCCCGTCGGGAGAGCCCCGCCATGCCTTGGCCCGACTCGAAGGTGTGAATACCGCGCGTCCTCTCGCAGGTGGGGCCGCTTGGCGGCGAAACGGACAGCGCCACGGGCGGCATGGTCAGCAGTCGGTCAAAGATAGGGCAATGGGCCACTTGGCGGCGCCGGGCAACGCATGCCCCCCGTATCCCTATCATTGCGAGTCACCTCCCGGAGATGTGCCGAGATTCCGATGCGGGCAACGCTGCGCCGAACCAGCTGGTTTGCGGCACCGCTGATGGCGGTGATCGCCGCGTCGTGGGCCTTCGACCTCTTCGTCGGCCCGCCGGTGCCCGAGCCGGCCGCTCTCGACCGGATGGACCCCATCGTCGCCGAAGCCGTCCGCGAGGCCCTCGAATCCGCCCGCCGCCAGCGCGGTGACGAGAGCCGCCGAATGAGACTCGGCATGGTGTACGAAGCGAACGGCATGCTCGGCCTCGCCATGGCGTGCTACGGCGAGGTGGCAGAGGCCCGCCCCCACGATGCCCGGGTCCGGTACCGGATCGCCCACGTAGAGGAACGTAGTGGAGACCTGGGGGCAGCGATCGAGTCGGCCCGGGAGGCCGTCGAGCTCGATCCCTCCTACCCGCCGGCCCGCGCCCAGCTCGGTCTCTGGCTCCTCGATGACGGCAGGATGGATGAAGCGGCGGCACACTTTCGCGAGGTAGTCGAGAAAGAGCGCAACGAGGCGGCGCTCTTCGGAATGGTGCTTCACGCGATGCGCGCGCGCGCGCCCGAGCGGGCCTCGAAGCTGCTCCTGGAGCACGATCTTCTCAACGGTTCGAACTCCGGCTACGCGAGACACCTCGACCTGAACATCCGCCGGCAACTGGGAGAGCGGGTGAGCGCTTCCGAGGCGGGGCCGGGAGGCGAGGTTCGCCCCCAGTGGCGCGACCCCTGGAACGATGCGGTCAGGGCGCATCAGACGGGGGTGAGGCTGCTCAGGAGGGCGGCCCGCGGGCACATGAGTCGAGGCGAGTATGCGCACGCGGCGAGTCTCCTCGAGCGCGCTCTCCGCGCCGAGCCCGGGAACACGCGGATCCTGATCGCCCTGGCCACCTGTTACCGGCAGCAGGGGCGGACCGGGGAGTCCGCCGCGGCTCTCGACGAAGCGTTGCGGCTCGCCCCGGATGACTACTGGACGAACCTGAATCGCGCCGACATGCTCCTCGCCGAGGGGCACGCCGGCGCCGAGGCCCTGCGTTCCGCCTACGGGCATGCCCGGGCCGCCGCACGGGCCCGGCCGGAGTCCGGGGACGCGTGGGCCCTCGTGGGACGAGCCTTTCAGGCCATGCGCCGCTTCGACGAGGCGATCGACGCCTTCCTGCACGCCTATGAAGTGGACAGCCGGGACTCCTCGGTTCTCACCCAGGCCGGGTTCCTGCTCTACCAGCAGGGGCGCGGGGACGAGGCGCAACAGCTCTTCCGCCGGGTGTGCGAGCTGGATCGGCAGGCCGGATCCCCGCGCGTCGGACTGGCGATGATCGCCATGGACCGGAAGGACGTGAAGGAAGCCGGCGCGTTGCTGGAGGAAGCGCTCCACCTGCGCCACGACCATGGCAGACTCTGGGAGCACGCCGCCGGGCGGCTCCGGGGCTTGCGTGTCGAGATGGGCGGGAACGGGAATGACTGACTCGCGCCGAGTGCAGTCGCGGCGCGCCCTCCGGTACGTATTCGTGCTGCCCTTGCTCTGCGCGGGATGTGACGGCTCGACGCGAGCGCCGGCCCCGGATGAGTCCGTGGAAACCGTCGGGGATGCGTGGTTCAGGGACGTTGCCGAGGAGCGGGGCGTGTCATTCACGCATGTGAGCGGCGCCTCCGACGCGATGTACTTCCCCGAGATCATGGGAGGCGGGGCGGCGGTCTTCGATCTCGAGAACGACGGGGACCTCGACATCTATCTCGTGCAGAGCGGCCGGATCGGCGGCGGCGATCCGGATCAGCCGGGCAATCGGTTGTTTCGGAACGACGCGGCCGGCGAGTTCGAGGACGTGACCGAAGGCAGCGGCGCCGGCGATGGCGGCTATGGAATGGGGGTGACCACCGGCGACTACGACAACGACGGTCTCACCGATCTGTACGTCACGAACGTCGGGCCCAACGCCCTCCTGGGCAATCGCGGCGGCCTCGCCTTCGAGGATGTGAGCCGCCGCGCCAATGTCGCCCACCACGGGTGGGGGACGAGCTGCGCCTTCGTCGATACCGATCACGACGGCGATCTCGACCTCTACGTCGCCAACTACATCGTCTGGTCGCCCGAGGACGAACTGCAGTGCAGGGAGAGCGGCCTGCCGGACTACTGCAGTCCGAACAGCTACCAGGCGCCCGCGGCGGATGTGCTCTACGAGAACCAGGGGGACGGGCGATTCCTCGACATCTCCGCGAGAGCGGGGATGCGCACCGCTTTCGGGAATGGCCTCGGGGTGGTCTGCGACGACTACGACAACGACGGATCGATCGACATCTTCGTCGCCAACGATCAGCTGCCCAACCAGCTCTGGCGCAACAACGGCGACGGCACGTTCAGGGACGTGGCCGTGGAATCCGGTGCTGCCATCGACGCCAGCGGGCAGGCCAAGGCGGGCATGGGCGTCACCGCGGCGGACATCGATGACGACGGCGATTCCGACTTGCTCGTGGTGAATCTCGAGACCCAGTCCGATTCCTTCTACCGCAACGAAGGTGCGTATTTCCTGGACGACACCCCGCGGGTCGGCCTGGGGTTGATCACACGCAAGGCGACCCGGTTCGGCGTCGGTCTGTACGACTTCGACAACGATGGCTGGCTGGATCTCTTCGAAGCGAACGGCCGCGTCACCCGGCCGAAGACGGGGCGAACCGGCCACGCCGATCCCTATGCCGAGGCCGACCTGCTTCTTGCGGGCGGGCCCTCCGGCCGCTTCGAGCCCTTCGGGCCACCGGGCGGGACGGTGGCGTCCCTCATCGCCACCAGTCGGGCGGCGGCCTTTGGCGACCTCGAGAACGACGGCGGAATGGATATCGTCATCGTCAACCGCGATCACCGGCTCTGGGTGCTCCACAACATCGCGCCGCGGCAACACTGGATCATGTTCCGTGTGGAAGACGCCGATGGAGGGATCGCCCACCATGCCCGGGTGACGGTGTCCCTCGGCGATCGCATGGTGACGCGATCGGTGCGAGTCGCATCCAGTTACTGCGCCGCCAACGATCCCCGCGTGCACTTCGGACTGGGCCGTCAGGACGAGGTCCGGCAGGTGCGCGTAACGTGGCAGGACGGCCATCGGGAACTCTTCGGCCCCTTCCGGGCCGACCAGATCGTCAGCCTGCGTCGAACCGCGCACAGGTGACTCGTGAGGTCTCGCGGAACGCTGCCCCCCAGCTGCCGCGCCCGCGCCCGCTCGCGCTAACCGAGCCGGGACACCCAGGCGTCGACGACGGCGTCGACCATGGCCTGACCGTGCCCGGCGTTGGCGCTCCAGCTCGTGCGCTCCTCGCCCTCGACGCCGCAGTACCAGGGGGCGTTGCCGTCGAGGCGGTCCTGCTCGACGAGCTCGGGACGGGTGGCAATGAGGAAGGACGTCTCGTTGTAGCCGGCGTGGTCGCCGCCGGCCGGGGGCGACGCTTCCGGCAGGATCATCGGTTCCACCTGGACGCTCCCGAAGTCGCCCCACCTGTCGCGCAGCGCCGGGTCCGCCCACCAGCCACGCGGGTATACCTCGAGCACCCGCTCCCCGGACAGCTCCGAGGCGGCCTTCGAGAACGACTGGGCCAGGGGGCCCCCCATTCCCTGGTGCATGATGATGACGACGACTCGCTTGAACCCCATCTCGAGGAAGTTCCGCAGCACCGACTTGACGACGCGGTGGAAGCCTTCGTAGTCGGGGTCGATGGTGCCCTCCGCCGGCCCGCCCAGGGCGTAGCCCGTGGGCCCGTAGTCGAAGGAAGGCGCGATGACAGCGTCGACGCGCTCGGCGATGCGGGCGCAGACCTCCTCGACGATGATCGTGTCATGGCCGATGGCCATGTGCGGGCCGTGGGTCTCGATACAGCCGGCGGGCACCAGCAGGGGCTGGTCGGCGGCCACGGCCGCTCTCAACTGGTAAGGACGCATGTGCTTGAGGTACATGGGTGGTCTCCCGGATGGGTTGGTCAGGCGCGCCACGGCGGGCCGCCATGGCAGGTGCGAAGGCAGGTCCCTCTTTGCGGAGCCGGACGGCTGCCGGCGGCTGCCCTCATACCCAGGCGAAGACCCAGTTGTTGGTCTTGCCGGTGAAGTAGTCGATGATCAGCCAGAGACCCATGGTCAGCATCTGGCCGGCGATCATCCCCAGGAACACCCCCTGGGTGCGGCGGTAGAGGTTGACGCCTCCGTAACGGAGAACGATGACCTTGATGAGCCAGGCGATGAAGACGCTGGTGATGGTGTAGTACATGAGGTCCACGGCGGCGATGGGGAAGCCGATCGGGTGCAGGGGCCACCACGGCAGGCGCTGGCGGGCCAGGTACAGCAGGGCCATGATGCCGCCGCCGCCGAAGAGGAAGCCCATGCCCGGCCAGTAGACGCCGGCGGGCTCGAGGTTGCGCACGGCGCTGTCGTAGGCCTTGGCCGGTCCCAGGTTGAAGAACCAGATGTCGAGGTTGACCCCGCCGTAGCGGTAGGCGACGTGGAAGATCATCCAGAACGAGCCCAGCGTCCCGATCAGGAGGGCCAGGATGAGAGCCAGGAAGACCAGCCGCCGGCTGCGCGCGTCCATGTCCTCGATCAGCTTGAGGGCGTTGGTGCAGGTCGCCATGGCGAAGCAGCGGACCGCCTGGTTGGCCCAGATGTAGGCCATGGACAGGTTGAAGACGCCGGTGGGGCCGACGAGAGAGGATCCGAGACCGAGGATGACGAAGTCGGGGGCGTTGACGGGCGTCCGCAGGGTCGCCAGCCCGGCTTCGGCGATGATCCGCGTGATGCCGATGAAGATCGCCATGGCCAGGACGATGAAGAGCAAGGAGACCCACAGCGGCGTACCCATGATCCACAGCCACGCGGTCATGACCGCGATCCCCCCGAGGGCGCCGATGACGGCGCCGCGGTAGGAGAGGATCTCGTCCCGGTCGTCGACGCCGGGCGCCCGGCCCAGGGCCTTGAGCCAGACCGCCTTCAGGTGCTCGCGGGCGGTCCACAGCACCACCGCCACCAGCACCAGCAGGGCCCCCAGCCCCTCGTAGCCGACCAGGGGGGCGTCGTGCACGCCCGAGATCACCTGCTCCGACTTGATCCCGGCAGTGGCCAGCAGGCTCTTCTGGACCCGGCCGAGGAGGTAGAACACCCACAGGCTGCCGGATATCCTCGTGTCGATGAGGTAGGCGAAGCCGGTGAGGGCGAAGTCGACCTTGCCGGAGGCGTAGGGCATGGGCAGGCGCAGCAACACCATCGGTATGGAGGAGTCGTAGTTCGACATCGCCCTGAAGCTGCCGGCGAACAAGGGGACGGCCATGCCGATCCACACCGACCGGCGCTTGAAGAAGCCGTTCACCAGGCCCTGCTCGTCCTCGCCGCGGATCATGGCCAGACCGGCCTGGGCGACCGGGTAGCTCAGGCGTTCCCGCTCCATCCACTGGCGCCGCAGGATCACGGCGATGGAGATCATGCAGACGTACAGGGCCAGCAGGAAGACCGCCCACCACATGAGCGGCTCGACCCAGGCGCCGTAGGGGATGCTCTGGCCGGGCCGGGAGATGCCCTCGTAGAACAGGGCGTTCCCGGCGCCGTCGTCGACCAGGATCCTGTGCTCGGGGAAGTGGGGGAAGAGCTTCTCCCGCCACTGGTTCTCCGGCGAGGCGTAGTAGAAGACGGCGGTGAGAGAGGGCAGGATCAGCTCGGTGAGGCCCATGGTGCACACCGCCGAGACCATGGCCAGCATGGCATAGACCATGATCAGGTCGGCCCGGTTGAGGGCCAGGCTGCGGCCGCACCACGCCAGCGGCACGCTGGCGATGGCGCAGATCAGCGCGAAGGTGGAGAAGATCAGTCCGGGCGAATGCACGTCGACGCCGCTCAGGGGCCAGCAGGCCCAGAGCCAGGCGGCCCCCAGGGCGGCGGCGAAGGAGAGGGCCGACGCCTTGCTGCGCGCCGCCAGCTTGAAGGCGAGGTTGAGGAACCCGATGAGGACGACGAAGACGAAGATCGCCCCCGGGGTGCTGATGTCGGCGGCCACGTAGGCGCCCTTGATGACCATGTTGCTGTAGGGGGCGCCGATGGCGAGGAAGAAGCTGAGGAAGCTCCCCACGAAGAACCCCCGCCACGTCAGGCGGTGGCGCGACTCGAGGAGGGGCTCGGAGCGCGACCGCAGGTGCCGGCGGTAGACCCGGGGCATCGCCTTCACGCGAGGCACCTCGGCAGGTGGGGGGCGGAGTCGGCCGCGCCGGCCATGGCCACCAAGGGACGTCAACCTTCCCCGGCGGCGGCCGCGGCAGCGCTCTCCGCCAGCATCCCCTCGGCCGCCTTCCGGTGATGGGCCCTGGCCTCCTCGGTGAACGTGTGCCACAGCAGGAACTGCTTCCGCAGGGTGTTCATGAAGCCCTGGTTGAGCCGCCGCCACGACGCCGTCTCGCCGCTGACCCGCTCGATGAAGACCTCCACCTGGTAGATGGCGGCCGCCGGGGAGGGCACGAAGTCGAGCTGCAGGTACTGGCTCACCCCCTTGTCGAAGGGGGCCAGCCAGGTCAGCATCTGCAGGGAGTACTCGCGAGCGCCGGCCTCCCCCCCGGTGACGAGGCGCACCTTCTCGGCGCAGAAGTCGCCGATGGAATCCTCGTTGGAAGACTCGAACCAGCCGGCCAGGAACCCGCTCAGCCCCCGGACCTCGCCGGTGCCCACGGCAAAGGGGAAGTCGAACTCCCAGCGGTCGCCCTCCGGCGCCGGCGGCACCCAGCGCCGCACCGTGTCCGGCACCGCCCTGGCGGCGGCGACTCGCGCCGGGTAGAGGGTCGACAGCAGGACCAGGGCCATGACCATGAGGGCCGCGGTGACCGCCGCCGTGGAGGAGTAGTTCAGGTCCATGCCCTGCACCAGCCCGAGGCCCAGCAGCAGCTTGGCCGACCCCTGGCCCAGGAGGTATCCGAGGGTGACGCCGAGAACGGCGTAGACACAGGCCTCGGCCACGAAGAGCAGGGCGATGTGCATCGGCGCCAGCCCCACGGAGGAGTAGACGCCGATCTCCCGGAGACGCTCGTACACGGCGCCCAGCATGGTGTTGAGGACGATGAGGGCGGCGATGACGATGGGCACGAGCAGCGCCGCGAGTCCTTCCACCGCCGTCAGGCCCACGGAGGTGTAGGAGGAGACCTCCAGCTCGCCCGTCCCGGGGTCGCGGAGGCTGGCGAAGAGGGTGGCCGCCACGCGCGTCAGGAAGCCCTCGAGCAGGGGCCGGCCGTCGGCAGTCTCGTCGAAGCGGACGCCGACGGAGCGCAGGGTGCCGCCGGCGACCCACACGGCGCCGTAGGGCACGATCAGGACGTTGTCGGCCGCCATGTGGAGGAAGGGCTCGATCCGGTCCGGACCCGCTTCCTCCTCGATCTCCATGGAGACCCTTTCCCGGCCCCCGGGCAGCCCCACCTCGCCGCTCTGGAAGTCGGCCGGCGTGAGCGGCTCGGCGTCGAGATCGCGGATCGCGGCCAGCCGGCCGGCGTCGACGATGCCGCCGACCACGAGGTCCCGGCCGAAGACGCGAACCGCGGCCCGGCCCACGTCGTCCACGCCGATGCCGAGGGCCGCGGCCATCCTCTCGGGAAGGAGGCACGTGCTCTCGTCGACCGTCTCGAAGAACCGGCCGGCCACCAGGGCTTCGTCGATGCCGGTGACCCGCGTCTCCTGCGGCGACAGTCCGAGCAGGCCGGCGGCGAGCGTCGCGCCCGCCGGCCCCTGGACCTCGATGTAGCTCTTCGGCTTGCCCGCCTCGGCCACCAGCCAGTTGCGCGGACTCACCACGCCATGGCCGGAGAAGTGGGAGCGGACGTAGTCCAGGGTCGGGGGCGACAGCTCCTTCCAGCCGGGGTGGCGGATCAGGACGCCCTCGTAGCGGGCCTCGTGGGCGGTGGGGAAGGCGAGGAAGGCGAGCTGTTGCCGGAAGGAGGTGAAGGAGAGGACGGTGAAGGTGAGCAGGGTCAGCGTCACCAGGGTCAGAGTCGTGCGCAGCTTGCGGCGCCGCATGTTGGAGATGCCCAGCATGAAGGCGGCGTAGGAGGCGCTGAGGCGGTTGATGTCGGCGCGGCGCACCTGGGAGGCGCGGGCCTGGAACTCCTCCACGTAGTGGTTGAAGCGCGAGAAGATCATGGCGCAGACGAAGACGGCCATGGCCATGATGGCGAAGGCCAGGAGGATGATCGCCGGGTGGGCGATGTCGAAGGCCGGATGCACCTGGGAGATGGCGGCCCAGACGATCGCCATGATCAGGGCGAAACCGGACAGCTGCCAGCGGATGTCGGCGGCGGCGAAGATCAGGCGCTCGCCGAAGAAGGCGGCCGGCAGCACCAGGGCGAGGAAGAACACGAGCCCCTTGATGACGTCGTTCAGGGTCGCCGTCACGTCCGGGTAGGCCCGCGAGGTGACTCCCCGGGCGGCCCGCACCCCGGCCATGAAGGCGTCCCACTCCCGCCTCTCGGCCGCGGCCCCGGCCTGGTCGATCAGCTCGCGGCCGTGGGCGTGCAGCGCCGCCAGCCGCGGATTCTCGATGGCGTGGTCGCGCATCGCCGCCAGGCGCTCGTCGTTGATCCGCCACATGTCCCGCACCGCCAGGTAGTCGGTGCGCTCCAGGGGATCCCGGCCGACCACGTACCCGGTGCCGCGCGGGTCGGTGCGGCTGTTGGTGAGGATCATGCTGTCCGACATGAGGTACACGAGGCTGTCGCCGGCGGCGGCGAAGGCCACCGCCACCGGCTCCAGGACGCCCTCGCCCTTCGCCACGCCGTACTCCTTGGGCGCCACGCCCGTGTGGGTCGCGACCCGGATCGGCCCGACGGCCGTGAGGGACCGGGGGTCGACGAGGCCGTAGAAGGGCCGCGGCACGCAGGGGAAGACGACGAGGGTCTTGTGCTCGCCGGCGAAGCGGATGGCCTGGGCCAGCCTCTGGCCGTGGTGTCTCCGGGCGCGCTCGCCGCTGTCGGGGGCGTAGACGATGCCGCCGGTCTCGGGGTCGAGGACGTAGGCGCTCACCGGCACGGCCCCGAGGGGCAGGCCGGGGATCACGGCGCTGCCGTTGCCGTCGGCCAGGTGGAAGCGGAAGGCGCGCACGCCCTTGTGGGGCTTGAAGCCCAGCTCGGCCCGCCGCCCGGCGCCGGCCCCCAGGGCGACGATGGCCCCCTCGACGACCCGGTCGGGGACCTGGCTGCGGCGCGGGAAGGCGCGCACGTCGACCCGGAAGGTGCGCAGCTCGTCCTCGAGGACCGGGCCGAACTCCTCCAGGTCGGCCAGCAGCCGGGGATCGTCGAAGGCCCGGGTCAGGATCTGGTTGAGGAAGGCGCTCTGCCGGGACAGGTTGTCGAAGTCGACCCGCTGCGGCCGGTCCAGGGGCGTGTCGACGACGAAGCGGCCGTCGCCGATGGTGACGAAGGAGAGGGCCACGAGCCCCGCGGCCATGGCCACCTGGCCGTCCACGGTGACTCCCCCCGGCACGTAGGTCGACCAGTCGAGGCCCTTGTGGGGACTGATGCCGTTGACCAGGGCGCGCTCCGCCCGGCGCCCCAGTCGCGGCGCCGCCTCCTCGGCGTAGGCGGTGAAGGCGCGGCCGAAGGGAACGTAGAACCGCTTGATGTCGTAGCGGTCGGTGTTGTTCCAGAGGCCGATGCGGTCGCTGCCGCTGGTCAGGTCCAGGCCGATGAAGAGATCCGGATTCAGGGGCTTCTCCATGAGCCCGGCGTAGTCCGGGTGGGTGCGGGCATGGCGGTCGAGGAAGTCGACGATCCCCCGCTGGGCCAGGAAGTGGGCGCCGGCGGCCACCAGGACGACGGTCCGCGCCGGCGGGCGGCGCTGGAGATGCCGGGCCAGCTCCAGCAGCGCGGCGATGCCGCCGGCGGTCTCGGCCGAGGGCGCCAGGGCCGGCACGATGGAGATGCCGTCGTAGTAGGCCTGGACGACGATCGTCTCCCCGCCGAGCTCGGGGTGGTGACCGGGGATCACGCCCCAGACGTTGCGGCCCTTGCGCGAGACCCAGTCCATGCGGCTCCCCAGGCGCGCGTCGAGGGGTCCGTCCTCGGCCAGCGCCCTCAGGCGGGCGCCGGCGGCGGCGCCGATCCAGAGCCTGGGTATGTCGAGGGGGACGGAGACGAACTTGGCGCCCGCCTCGCGCCCGGAGGTGGCCTGCGGCTCGATGAAGACAATGGCGCGGGCGCCGAGGGAGGCGGCCTCCAGCCAGCGGTGGCCCGTGTTGAACTCGAGGAGGACGATGCTGCCGGCCAGGTCGAGGCCGGCGTACTCGGACAGGTGCCCTGCCCCGCCGTAGATCAGGTGCCCGGAGAGCCCGGCCGCCGGCACCGTGGGGGTCCGCACGTGGTTGGGCCACAGGCCGTGGAGGCGGAAGCGCTCGCCCGTGGCGGTGAGGGTGAGGTCGCCGCCGCGGTCGAGGGGCACGGTGACCGGGTACTCCTCGACGGTGACCTCGCGGACGCCGGCGGCGGCCAAGGCGTCGGCCACGTAGTCGGCGGCCCGGTCGCTGCCCGGGTAGCCGCTGACCCGGGAGCCGACGGAGGCCATGAACTCCACGGTGGCGCGGATGCCGTCCGCCTCCGCCCGGGCGGCGGCGCACAGCGCCGGCAGCGTCAGCCAGAGGATCAGCCGTCGCATCAGCCCCCGGGCCGCACGGCGCTGCCGCCACCCTCCTGCTGTACCAGCGCTTTCAGGCTCTCTTCGTGGATCCTGACCCGGGGCTCGTACCGTTTCCGCAGCTGGCCCAGAAACCGGTGGAAGGCCGCATCGCGCTTGCGGCGCAGGACCAGCGCCCGGGCGCGGGTCTCGACCTCGGCGAAGGGCCGGGGGCCGGCTCCGAGGTTCGACTCGACGACCCTGAACACCGAGTGGCAGCGGTCTCCCGCCGCCCCGGGGGGGGACGCCAACCGGGGGGCCGGCACCGCCACTTCGACGGGGCCCAGGAGGTCGCCCGGCGCGGCTCCCTGCGCGGCTTCGAAGAGGGCCTCGTGCGCTGCTCTCTCGTAGCCATGGAGGTGGAACCTGCCGCTGTCCGGGATGGCCCGGCGCCGCAGGGTGTGCTCCAAAGCCAGGAGCCGCAGATCCTCACCGCCCTCGATCCGGCGGCGCAGCGCTACCGCCTCCTCGCGTGTGGCCACCAGGACCTCGTCCAGCGTCAGGCTCTCCTGGGGGACGAAGAGCCGCGAGTTCTCGTGGTGGAAGCGCCGGGCCTCGGCCTCGTCCACGGCGACGTCGCGGGTCACCTCCTTCCGGATGACCCCGATCAGGCGTTCCTGTTCTCTGGCCTGGCGCCAGGCGGCCATCTTCGGCTCGCGGTCGATGCCGGCCTCGCGGGCGGCCCTCACCGCCAGCGCGCGGGGAACCAGGACGGACTCGGCGAACCCCCGCAGCTGCCCGCGCACATCTCCGGAGAACCCCCGGTAGTTCTCGCGGGCCGAGTCGACGAACTCCCCCACCGTGATGGCGCCGCCGTCGAACTCGTAGAGCACCGTGGCGCGCTCCGCCCCGGAGAGCGCTCCGCCGCTCTCCAGACGCGCGGCGAGAAGCTCGAAACCGTCTTCCCGGGGACGCGCGTCCAGGGCCTCCCGCAGTTCCCGGCCCAGCTCCGTGGACCGGACGCGGGCCTTCTCCCGGTGGAGCCCGGCTTCCACCAGACGCCGCACCCGCTCGAGGGGGACCGTCACCTCCTCCACGACCTGGAAGACGCCGTAGGAGCCGCCCGGCAGGGGCAGCGGCTCGGAGATCTCACCCTCCCCGAGGGGATAGACCTTTTCCCGCATGACGGGCAGGGGCATCTGGTCCCTGGTGACGTACCCGGTGTACAGACCCCCCTGGGCCGCCGTCGGACCGTGGACGGAGCGCTGCCTCGCCAGCTCCTCGAAATCGGCGCCGCCCTCGAGGAGGCGCACGATCTCCTCGGCCTCTTCCCTGCTCCCCACATCGATCCGGCCGCACCTGACGGCGCGGTCTCGTCCGGTCTTCAGGTAGTGGTCGCGGACCTCCTGCTCCTCGAGGGTGATCTTCGCGTCCACCTCCCGGGCCAGGAACTCCTGCACCAGCCGCCGGGTCCATTCGCGCTCCAGCCCGCGGCGCATGTCGGGGTCGCGGTCCCATCCCCGCGCCGCCGCCTCCCGCAGGAGGATCTCCTTGTCGATCAGGGCCTGCAGATGCTGCCGCCGGCCTTCGATGCCCGCCTCCCTGGACCTCAGGCTCTCGGCCAGGCGCTCCTCGTAGCGGCGCAGGTCGGATGCGTGGATGCGGGAGTCCCCCACCTCGGCCAGCACCGGGCCGCGGGGGTCTGCCCCGCAACCGGTCAGGACCGCCCCCGCGGCCAGGATCAGCGCCGGTCCGGCAGGTCTCATCAATCCCTCAATCCTGTGTAGACGGTGAAAAAGGACAGGGCGCTGGTATCCGAACGGTCCTTGCCGGCGAAGGTGTCGATCTTCCGTCTGTCCACGCGAATCCCCAGGGTGGCCATCAGTCTGTATCCCAGGTAGGTGCTCGCATTGGCCAGCTGCAAGGCGAGGGACAGCTCATCGAAGTCCCCCGTGGCATCGCCCGGATTCAGGCCCGCCACGGGATCCTCGTCGAAGGCGACCTCCCGCTGGGCGAAGTCGCGGAACACGACCTGTTCCAGGCCGACGATCACCGTGCTGTGGCTCAGCACCGGGATGTCCAGCCGCAGGGAGGCGATGCCGGCCCACTCCCGGCGCTCGAAGACCCGGTCGTTCAGGAGCCACTCCGTGTTGAAGGGGGTATCGTCGACGAACAGCTCGTGCTTGAAGCGCGGACGCAGCTGGATGCCGCGGCCCAGGGGATGGAGCCAGTCGAGCTTGTTGATCAGACCGAGGCGCCGGGTGTGCCTCGGGATCTTCCGCCCCCCCCGGTCCACGGTGACTTCCTGCCGCTGCCGCAGCACCTCGTGGATCAGCCGGCTCTCGGAGTTGATGCCGCTGTCGCCGAGGCGCTCGAAGCCGAGGGACAGCTTGTTGACCCAGGTGTCCGGCAGGCCCAGCGGGTCCGGGACCGGGGTCATGCCCGCGGCCCGGAACCGCCCGTGGAGCCACTGGACCAGGTCGTCCGGGATGTCGTCCTCGACCCGCTTCAGCATGTCGTACACCGTCACCTCGCCGACGCCGGGCCAGCTGCGCTCGAAGGCGAGCAGGGCATAGCTGGTGACGTTCGTCTCGCCCGTGGAGGGGCGGCGCTGCCGCTGGTGGCCCGCGGTGATCCTGGCGCCCGGCAGGATCCACGCTCCGCCGTAGACGTTGTATCCGCGGCGGTCCCGCGGGTACGGGTAGTCGGGTTCGTCGTCGTTCTCGAAACGGTCCCCCCAGCCGTTGTTGTTCATGTCCAGGCCGAAGAGATACTCGGGCCGGTCGACGCCGTAGCGCAGGAAGGGCTCGGCGTAGTCGGGGATGTCGTTGGGCCGCTCGCGGGTGTCGTTCTGGTTGAAATCGGAGATGAAGTCGTTGTTCTCGTCGAGGCCGGGAAAGACCGCCTCGTCGGCGTAGCCCTCGAACCCGCGCACCACGCCCAGGCCCCGCTCCCCTGCCGTGCGGCCGTCGTCGAAGATGCGCTTCTGGTCGTTCTTGCGGTCGTTGTCGTCGTTGTCGTCCACCAGGTCGTAGAGGTAGCGGGAATGGGCCCGGGGCGTGTCCGAGTAGTCGACGCGCCCCGCCGTGTCCAGGAACCGCATGGAGGTCGAGTACTCGGCGTCCATGCCGAAGGCCTCGCCGAAGAGGTAGTACGGGTAGAAGTCCCTGGCCACGTTGACCATCCACCCTTCGGCGTAGGGATCGCCCCCGATGCCGGACGAGGTGGTGTGGCTGGCGCGGCTCACGTCGGGGTACTTGCGGTAGCGGTGGTTCACGTTGAACTCGCCGTAGAGCCGGAACCCGGCCAGGTCGTCGGCCTCCACCGTGAAGCCGAGGACCTGGGTGGCCGTGGGCAGTCCGTAGTCGAAGACCACGGAGCCCAGGTTGGAATGGTCCTGCACGTTCCCCGGCGCCCGCGCCAGGGTGCGGAAGACCGGACGCGGGTCGAAGAGGGCGTTGTCGGTCTGCTGGTCGGAGGTGACCTCGACCTTGTAGTCGTTGCTCAGGACCATCCGGAAGCGGACCCTGCGGATGTTGTTCACCACGTCGGCCAGGGGCACCACCGTCTCCAGATCGTCGAGGACGGCCGGGTCCGGATCGGCGAGGACGTATTCCAGCCGGATCCGCCCCGGGTCGCCGGCGCCTTCGGCTGCCAGGAAGCCGTCCCGGGCGACACCTCCCGAAACCCTCGGGTGGAAGCCGATCCGGCTGCCCACCAGCACCGTGTCCAGCTCCCCGATCCGGGTGGTGATCTCGATGTCGTGGGCGAAGAGGGCGGGACCCGCCTCGCCGTCGGCCGGGGAGTCGTCGGTGATCTGCACCGTGATCCGGTTGATGCGCGCCCCCGCCTGGTGGGAGCTCAGCCTCCCGGTGTAGGGACTGCCGTCGAAAGGCCGGGTCGAGCTGCGCCCGTTGTGGGCGTTCACGAAGGTCCCCCCCAGGCGCACGAAGTCGGTTGCGTTCCACACCGCCCGGAGACCGGCGAGGGTGGTGAACTCGTCGACGAAACTGGCCCTCGGCTCCACCAGCGGGACGTTGACCCGGGAGATGAGGGCCGTGGCCGAGCCGACATCGGACATGTAGTCGAACTGGACCCCGTTGAAGGCCGTCTTGCGGAAGGTCATGGGCGTCAGGGTCGTGCGGATCTCGTCGCCCACGGTGACCCGGAAGTAGTGCTGCCCCTTGGTGTCGGAAGAGACCACGAGGGAGCCGAGGAGGTCCTTGTACTCACCCGTCTTGTGGAGCAGGTTCCCTTCGGACGTCCGCGGCCGGCTCTGCTGCCAGTCGTAGATCAGCCAGCCGCGGGTGAGGAGCCTGCCGTAGAGATCGTACTGATGGTCGCCCTCCTGATCGGTGGCCAGGTACCGCAGGTAGCGCTGGCGGGCGTAGTTGGTCTCCTCCCAGCGCCAGCGGTACTGGTTGGCGGTCGGCCGCGGCCTGTACCACTTCTTCAGAGAGGGATCGAAGATCGACCCGTCGACGCTGGGAGCCGCCGGGTAGTAGCTCACCCGGCCGCCCTCGCGGAGGCCGAGGCGGTTCCCGTAGTCCCAGCGGGCGGCGGCGGGGCCGGCGCCCAGAATCACCGCGAGGGCGGCGACGACGAGGATCGGCCAGCGGCCGGCGGCCGGGCCGGGCCGCACCGTGCGCGCTCCGGGAACCTCGGACATCAGAGTCCGGCGTTTATGGTGATGAAGGTGGTGCTCAGCTCGCGCCCCCGGTCTTCCTTCACCGAGGCTCCCTGGCCGCCGGCGGTGATGAACTCGTCCCAGGCCCGGGTGTACATGATGCCGAACCGGGTGATCAGCGTGTATCCCTGGTAATCGCCGACGGTGGACCACTGGGCGGCCAGCACCAGGCTGCGGGAGTCGCCCGTGGCCCCCACCCGGTTGGCGGCGAGGGCCCCCTTCTCGTCGAGCATCAGGTCGGCAACGCGGTGGTACTCCAGCCCCGCCTCCAGGGAGGAGGCGCCCAACATGGGATGCCGCAGCAGCAGGATGCCCGTTCCCGTCCACTCCCGGCGCCCGTCTCCGTCGAGAATGAAGGGCGTCTGGTTCAGGTACTCGCTCTTGATCCGGGGCTGCACCTCCAGGCTGCCGGCGCGCCAGGTGCCATCCGCCTTGTTGATGAACCCGAAGAAATGGGTGCGGTCCTCCAGCAAGGGGCCGACCCCGCGTTCGTGAGCGTCTCCCTGCCGGGCGTACAGGTCGTACTTCAGTTTGGCCGTCGTCTTCAGCTCACCCGGAAGGCGGTAGTTCAGCTCCAGGTAGGTCGAGTTCACCCAGGCATCGCGCGCCGGGAGCAGGTCCTCGACTCTGGCCAGGTTGCCGGGGGCGAGACCGAGGTAGGGAGTCATCTCCCGGCGGTCGTCGGGGATGGTGTCCCGGGCCCGCTTGAGCATGTCGTAGACCCGGACCCTGCCGAAGCGCGGGTCGTCGTGGGTGAAGGTGACCAGTCCGTACGTCGTGTGGTTTCTCCGGTCCGAGGAGAGGGAGTTGACCCGCATGCGCCCCAAGGTGGCCTTGATGCCGGGGGTCAGGAAGAGGCCGCCGTAGACGTTGTACCCCCGCTGGTCCCTCTTGTAGGGGTAGTCGGCGAGATCGTCGTTCTCGAAGCGGTCTACCCAGTCGTTGTTGTTCAGGTCGATGCCGAAGAGGAACTCGGGCCGGTCCGAGTGGTAGCGGAAGAACGGCTCCTCGTAGTCGGGGATGCGGTTGGCCAGGATGTTGCTGTCGTTCTGATTGAAGTCCGACACGAAATCGTTGTTTTCGTCCCATCCCGGGAAGACGTTGGCATCGCCGGAGCCCTGCTGCCACCGGCTCCAGTCGGGGAAGCGGTCCTGGTCGTCATTGTCCTCGACGAACTCGTAGAGGTGCCGCGTCGTATGGTCGTAGAGGACGTCCCCTTCGCCGTCCACGAGGTACGCCGTGGTGGAGTAGTCGGGATCGAGGCTGAAGGCTTCTCCGAAGGCGAAGAACGGCCAGGCCACCTTCGACACGTTGACCATCCATGCCTCCGCATCCCTGGAGTGGCCCGACAGGGCGCGGTCCGCCTGGGCCAGGCCGGGGCTGGGGAACTGGTGCCAGGACCGGCTCATGGCCAGCTCGGCATAGGCGTCGAAGCCCATCACCTCCTTCACGTCGACGGTGAACCCGTAGACCATGTTCGCCGTGGGCAGGCCGTACTCGAAGACCAGCCGGGTCTGGTTCGAGTTGTCCGACACGTTGCCCTCGGCCCGTGCCACTTCGAAGAGCGCCGGCGCGAGGTCGTCGATATCCTCGCCGCTGAGGGGCAGGCCGGGCGTGGGGCGCAGTCCGGTCTGACGGTCGGACCAGACCTGGATGCGGTAGTCGTTGGCCACCACCAGCTCGAAGGTGATCTTGGTGATCGCGCCCGGCCGCGGCCCGGTGTAGGAGATGTCGTTGAGGTCGTAGCTGATGACGATCTTCTCGTCCCCGTCGGCGCTCTGGAAACCCTCGTGGTGGAACCCGCCGCTGACCACGGGCCACCTGGCCGGATCGGTCACCATCGCCCGCTGGCGGATCTCCTCCCGCCTCCCGGTGGCCGGGTCCTCCGTGGTGACGATGATCTCGTGCGAGAACAGGGCGGCGCCGGCGACGCCGTCTTCCGGTGAATCGTCGCTCAGGACAAGGGCCAGGCCGCGCACCGGGACCGCCCCCTGGTTGGCAGCCAGCGCGCCTTTGAGGGGGTTGCGCTCGAAAGCGTCCTCGAAGGTCTGGGAGTTGTGGGCGTTGACCAGGGTCGCTCCCACCTGCACGAAGTCCCCGACCTCGGCCACCACCCGCCCCCCCATCAGGTTGGTGGCGTTGGTCACCGTCGTCGGCTCCCTCGAGGACGTGGTGCTCGCCACGGGGGAGCTGATCCGCGAGAACAGCAGGGTGCCGCGGTACTTGTCCGTGGCCAGGTCCATCTGTATGCCGTTGAAGATCGGCTTGGAGAAGGTGAGCGGCGTCAACGCCGTGCGGATCTGGTTGCCGGCGGTGATGGCGTAGTGGAACTGGCCCCTGGAGTCGGAACTCACGAGAACGCTGCTGAACCAGCCGGCGAACCTGGGATCCTTGTAGAGGGAGGAACCGAACTGGCCGGGCTGGCTCTGGTTCCAGTCCCAGACCAGCCAGCCCCGGGTCAGGTAGTTGCCGTAGAGATCGTAGAACGGGTCGCCCTCGCGGTCGGTGGCCACGTACCCCTGGTAATGGGAGCGGGCATAGTTGGAATACTCCCACTGCTTCCAGCCGTACAGCTCGTACAGCTCCTGCGGCACGTACCACTTCTTGAGGGCCGGGTCCAGGGCGTCGAAGATGACCCCGGGGCCCCTGGGTTCATAGGTGATCTCCCCGCCTCGCCGCACTCCGAGACGCCGGCCGGTCTGACCGAACAGATCGGATGCCTGCATCGTGGCGAGGAGCACCACGAGACTCAGCGCCGCCGCCGTCCTGCCGGTCGTCAACGTCGACCCCCTCTCTCAGTATGCCACTTCGACGGCGGCGGCCGCCGTCTCGACGCTGGCGGCGCTGTTCACCGCCACGTGAGCCAGGTAGATCCCGGGCGGCACCTGGGCGCCGCCGCCGTCGGTTCCGTCCCAGGGGATCGACCAGTGTCCGCCCGGCTGGTCGCCGCTGAAGAGGCGGCGGACGACGCGCCCCGTCAGGTCGAGGATCCTCACCTCCACGGCCACCGGACCGATGACGCGGGACAGGTCGTAGGAGATGCGGGTCCCGTCGTTGACCCCGTCGCCGTTGGGGCTGAAGGGCCGCGGCCACACCCGGGCGTTGATCAGGACGCCGCCGCCGGCGAGGGGAACGTCGACCGAGAGGATCCGCGGGTCCGCCGTGCCCAGGGGAGGAAAGGCGGGGTCCCCGGGGCCGAGGTGGGCGGCGTTTCCGGCGACGACCTTCTGGCCGGCCCCCCCGGCCCCGGCGCGGCCGGCCCACCCGGGGAAGGTCGTCCCGTAGCGGAGGACGCGGCAGCGGAAGCGGATCGTCAGGACGGCGGTCTCGCCGGCCTCCAGGTCGCTGGCCGTGATCGCCGGGAAGCGCACCCGGAAGCGCCGTTCCTCCACCGCCTCGATGCCGAAGTCGGCGGCCGGATCGGTGGGCAGGGCCGTCGAGGCCAGGTCCCGGCCGGAGAAGTCCGCCGACTCGGTGCGGCCGTCGTGGAACAGGACCTGCACCGTCTCGATCGCTTCGACGCGGACCGGCGTGGCGATCTCGAAGGTGTCGAAGCCGCTGTCCCGGCCCGGCCGTATGCGGGTGGGCATGACCGCGTAGGTGAAGGTCTCGGCCACGGCCAGCCCGGCCTGACGGGGGTAGATCTCGCCGACGATCCGCTCCGCCGCCGGGGGATGGACCGTGAACGCCAGCTGCCCGATGCCGGTGGCTGCCTCCAGGTCCCGGCTCATCAGCTCGACCCGGACCTGGAAATAGCGCCGCGGGCCCGGAGTGGTGATCGGCGCCCCGAGCCGCTCGTCATCGATGTTCCCGGCGGTGATGCCGCGGGTGCCTTCCGGCCCGTAGGGAGCCGACCACGGGGTCCAGGCGTCCGGATCGGCGCGGATCTCTCCCCGGGGGTTCAGTCCGAGATAGTCCTCCAGGGTCAGGGCCCACCGGTTCTTCTCCGCCAACGGCAGGGCCCGGTAGGCGCGCAGCGCCTCGAGGGGGTCGAGATCGTCCAGGGCGATCTCCTCTCCCCCGGCCGTGGCGGCGACCGCGCCCTGCTTCCAAGGGAGGTTCACCGAACCATCGGGACTCGGGCGGGTGAACTCCAGGGGCGTGTCGTCGTGCCCGGCGCGGGTGGTGATGCGGGCCTGCGACAGCCCCTCGGGGCCCAGGGTTTCCTCGATCCACCGGATCCTGCCCCACACCCCCCAGCGGGTCCCCAAGTCGAATACGTTGGAGATGTACCGGGCCTCGGGCACGAACCCCGCCCCATAGACCTGGAACTCGGCGATTTCGTAGCCGACGACCGTCTGCGACTTCAGCCGCAGGAAGCGCAGGTACTGAGGCGGGATCCGCAGGTCGACCACGGGCCGGTCGTTCTGCAGCTCCAGCTTGAAGGTGGTCAGCACCGGCCGGCCGGACTCGTCCCTGGAACTCTCGCTGCCGTCGTTGACCAGAAGCTCGTAGGCGCGCAGATAGTCATTCTGGAAGGGAAAGCCGGGGGCCTCGAATCCCGGGGCGTTCCTCGGAAAGAACCGGACCCGGTTCACCCCGAAGCGCGCCCCCAGGTCGACGTCGAACATGGCCCCGAAGGCGAGGACCTGCGGCCCCCCGGGTTCGCCCTTCTGGCTGAAAGCGGTCTCGACATCCCCGTCCACCATCAGGAGCAGTTCCTCGTCGATGCCCTCCGTGAGGATGTTCGGCGAGGTCAGGGCGGCTTCGGCGGCGATATTCCTCGTGGAGTCGGCTTTCTGCGGGAAGATCCAGCCCGGCCGGCCGGGAAAGTCGAAGTCCACCACGTCGCCCGGAGTGGTGGTGACCGCCGCCCCGTCGACGCCGGTCTCCACCGCCGCCGGGATCTCTCCGCCGCCGCCGCTCCAGGGGCGGTCGCCGGCGCCGCCCACGGTCCGGCTCTCGGCCGCCAGGTTCGGGGCCACCAGGCAGCATGCCGCGGCCGTGGCCAGGCCGAGGCTGATCTTCCGCACTCCCCCTCGACGGCTCAATACGCTACCTGCACCAGGCGGTGCGCCTTGCGGCCCGGCCCCTCCGCGTCCGCCTCCACCTCGATCTCCAGCAGATAGATGCCGGGAGGCACCCGCCGGCCGCTCTGGTCGTCGCCGGTCCAGCGGACCGTGTACGATCCGCTCACGAGGGGACGCCGCTCCTTCCACTCCCGCACCAGGCCGCCGCCGAGATCGTAGAGGCGGGTCTGCACCGTGCGCTGCCCGCCGAGCCGGAGCACCGGGAACTCGAAGCGCGTCTCGTCGTTGATGCCGTCCCCGTTCGGGGTCAGGACCGGGGCGCTGACCCTCAGCGGGCCCATCACCGGGCCGGCTTCCAACGGCCCCCGCAACATCATCCCCTGACTCGAGGCCAGGGCGGTGGCGTCGCCGGGGTCCACCCGTTGCCATCGACCGGCCTCGGAGGAGTTTCCCAGTTCCGCCTGCAGGATGGCTCCCGGGCGGAACAGGGTCGCGGTGAAGCGCACTTCGATCAGGTCGACCTCGGCCCCCACCGCCGAGTCGAGGCGCACCCACAGCGAGTCGGACCCGGCCGGGACCCGCTCCAGGTCGGATGGTCCCAGCTCGGCCGCCGGGCCGGCCTCCCACTGCGACTCGCGGCCCATGCGCAGAAGCTGGAACTCCAGGTCCACGCCGGGAGCGTACAGGCGGATCTGGTCCATCCCCGGACCGTTGCGCAGGAAGTCGGCCTTGACGAAGAGGGACAGGGTGTCGGCGGCGCCCAGCCCGGATACCAGGGCCGGCTCGAGCTCGCCCCGGACCTGCCGGGCCAGGGGATCGAGGAAGTTCAGGCGGATCGACCGCAGGGAGGCGGCCTGGCGGGGATCGTCCGTCGTCAGCCAGGCCTGGAGCATGAGGTGTTCCCGGGGGCTCGGCGACGTGACGGGGGCTCCGGAGTGTTCGTACGCCTCGCTCCAGTCGCTCCAGTCAGCGCCGGGCACCTGCTCGGTGACGATCTCGATCTCCTTCTTGGCGAACTTGTTCAGCTTGTCGTACTGCTCCTCCGTGATCTGGCCGCCGTCCTGCTCGAAATAGCGGAGGACATCGACGAGCTGGTTGCCGGTGCGGCTGCGCAGGGCGATGGAGGTCCCGGGAGGCGTCTCTCCCTCCCACTCGATCGAACTGAGCGTGCGGGCGCCGTCCAGCGCGATCAGGGGGGACGTGAGCCAGACGCGGGGCTGGTATCCCTCACCGTAGAACTGCATCTCCCGCGTGTCCGCCTGGCCTCCCGCCATGCCGCCGGAATAGGGAATGCTGATGTAGCGGGCGATGGTGGGTGCGAAGACCTTGGCGTGGTAGTCCATGCCGTCCCGGCCCCCGAGGGCCTGGCTGGTCCAGGCGAGTCTCCCCTCGGGCGTCAGGGCGCCGTCCGAGGTCCTGATTTCGTACTCGGTGATCGGTCCCTGAAAGCCCTTGTTCTGGAAGAACATCTGCACTCGATCGACCCAGTAGTAGGCGCCGAGGTCGAAGTAGAAGAAGCGCAGGGCGGGGGTGCGGACGGTGGTCAGGACCGTCGTTTCGTACAGGCCGTCCACCAGGCCGGTGACCGCGGTGGTATCGGTCTCGATCTTCTGCGCCACCCCGCGACGGGCCGTCAACCCCAGGGCGATGTTCTCGCCGATCGTGCGCACTTCCATCTCCGCCAGACGAGGACGCTCGCGGCGGAAGTAGCGGACCTCCCCGCGCAATCCGGGGTCGATCGCCTCGTAGACCTCCCGCTCGACCCGGATGCTGCCATCGCCCACCTCCTTGTAGTAGTCCACCGTCCCCCGGCGGGCCGGCTCCAGGGCGTCGTAGACCGGGCGGGACACTTCGGCGCCGCGCACCGAGTCGCTCTCCGTCACCACGAGCTGGACGTAGCGGATCTCGTCCCCCCGCCACGCGGGATCGCGGGAGTCCCCCGAAGGCTCCACCTCGATGTCGAAGAGGCGCCGGCTCTTGTTGGCGCCCGGGGACGCGTAGGCGACGACGAAGCTCTTGACGTCGCGCAGGCCCTGCTCGGGACGCTCGCCGTCCGAGGTCAGAAGGGTATACTGGAGAAAGGGATCCCCGAGATCCTCGTCCACGAAGGTCAGGCGGATGCGGGTGGCGGACACGACCCGCCCCAGGTCCAGCTCGAACCACCAGTCGCGCAGCGGCTGGTCCGGGTCGGGCTGCCAGTACGTGGCCGGATCCCCGTCGACGAGGTTGGCCACCCCGGCGGCATTGGTGCCGGCTCTCACGGCGTGTGGGAAGCCGACCTCTTCCGCCTGCACTCCCTGGGGCGGATGCCGCCGCAGGTGCTCGACGATGTCGCGGGCGGCGTCGATGTCCTTGGCCACGAAGTGCGGCCGGGCGGCGGCGCCCGGGGCGGGGAACTCCACCGTGCCCGCGGGGTACTCCCAGGTCTTCAGGTGGCGGCCCTCGACCACGATCTGGTTGCCGCGGAGCAGATACCCCTGGCCCCAGACCGCACCGCCCCAGAGGACCCCGAGAGCCAGCGCCGCGCCGGTCCTGCCGTTCATCGGCCCGCGCCTCAATACGCCACCGCGATCAGGCGGGTCTCGCTGTCGCGGCCCCCTTCGCGGTCGACGGCGACCCGGCACAGGTAGATTCCCGGCGGCACCCGCCGGCCGCTGCCGTCGCGGCCGTCCCATGGCCGGATGTAGCGCCCCGAACGGTCGCGGCCCTCGTACACCTCCCGCACCAGCCGGCCCGTCAGGTCCCAGACCCTCACCTGCACCCGCCGGTCCTCGGTCAGCTTCAGCAGGTCGTAGCGGATCGCCACCTCGTCGTTGATCCCGTCGCCGTTGGGGGTGAAGGCGGCCGGCTCGATCTGGAGCCTGCCCACCGTCGACGCGCCCAGGGACAGGGTCTCCACCGACAGCCGGTTGCCGTCCAGCGCGTCGGTGGCGTCGCCGGCCCTCACCGGTTGCCAGACCTCCTCCGGCGCCTCGCTGTCGAAGACCCGGACCTGGAAGGTCGCCGCGTAGCGGTACGCCTCGCCCCGAAGCCGTACCCGCAGCAGCTCACCGCTCTCGTTCACTCCCAGCCGCGGAAAGCTCACGACCACCCGGTCGCCGGTGCGCAGGCTGTCCACCTCGGTGAAGGCCGCCGCCGCTCCCGCCACCTCGACGCCGGTCACCTCCTCCACCCGGCCGCCCTGGAACCGCAGCTCCAGGCTGTCGAATCCCCGGTCCTGCAGCGACAGGGTGGGCCGCACGGCGCAGGTGAACTCCGTCGGCTCCGAGGCCTCGACCCGCCACGGGTCGACCTCCGCCACCAGGTCCGTCGCCGCCGGCGGCGACGATACCGCGAACTCCAGGTAGTTCACCTGCCCGCCGTCGAGGAAGTCGCTGGCGAAGTCGATCGAGAACTGCACGTAGGTGCGCGGCCTCGGCGCCACCATCGCCACCCCCAGACTGTCGCCGAAGGGGTACGGCGCCGACCACAGCTCCCAGCTCTCGGCGTCGTGCGTGATGCGGCCTTTCTCCTTCCCCTGCAGCTTGTCGTACTGGGCGCGGGTCAGCGGCGATCCGTCCGCGCCGTACGGCACCTCCTCGTCGGACCGGAAGGTCCGCCGCCAGTACCGGGACGGGTCCGGATCGTCGCCGCCGCGGCTGCGGATCGATACCCGGGCCGTCCCGTCCTGCCGGCCCGACCAGCGCACCCGGCCCAGACTGGACAGGGCGCCCAGGGGAATGGTGTTCGAGATATAGCCGGCGAACGGCACATACCCCTCGGCGAAGACCTCCACCTCGGCGATTTCCCATGGCTCCCGCTGAAACGGGTCGACCCACAGCGCCAGCTGCCGCACCGGCGTCCGGTCCAGGGGGATCTCCACCACCGGGTTCTTGTTCTGGGTGATCTCCGCCACCAGACCGAAGTCGAAGGGCGTCTCCCGGACGAGCTTTCTGTGGAATTCCAGGTGGGACCGGTTCGGCGTTCCCCCGTGGGGTTCGCCGCTGGCGGTGGCGATGGCGATGTGCTCGATGTAGTGCGGGGAGCCGGGGCGCGGCGACACGCGCACCCGGTTCACCGGGAACAGGCCGCCCAGGTCGAAGTACATGGTCAAGCCGTGGGTACCGGAAGCCGTACTGTACTCCAACGACGCAATATGCCCCTGGATGAAGGTGGCGAAGTCCCCATCGGCGACTACGTCCAGGTCCGGATCGTGGCCATATCCCGTGTAACGCTCGGTCCTCAGGAAGCCGCCCCGCTCCTGGGCCGAGTCCAGGACGTTCTCGTGGCTGCCGTGGTAGAACGGGGCCAGGGCTCCATCCAGGTTCACGTTGTCGGAGGCGCCGGCCGCGGCGGGGTCCACGTGGGCCCAGCTCAACTGCTCGAAGCCGGCGCGGCCGTCGGCCACCTCGGACGGCAGGGGGAAGCTGGCGTGGTCCTCGCCGCCGAGCCGGTAGATCGTCACCGCCTCCGCGGCGCCCCACGTCCCCGCGCCCGCCAACTGGCACAGGAGCAGGCCGGCCAATCGCCCTGCTGGCAAGATGTCACCCTCTTGTCGTATGGGGCTGATTCAGGGAAGGGGGGATGTTGACTTCACATCCCCCCTTCCTTCGTGCCATGGAACCTGATCGCCGGCAGCGAGACCTGCCCGCCGCCTGCTGCTACTCGGTGAAGGCAGCCTTGACGCGGCCCCAGCTCCTGGCTTCGACGGCGGTGCCGAACTCGACATCCTCCACCGGAGCCAGGAGGAAGTCGGTGGCTACCGACGAGGTCTGCCAGATGGTTGCCTGGCCGTTCAGGAGCCAATCCTCCTTCGAGTTCTCGTCGAGGGCGTCGTAGTCGGAGATCTGCCAGTTCATGCCGATGATCTGGTTTTCCACCATGTCGTGCACCACGCTGGCGTCCGGATCATCCCACTGCAGGTTGTCCCACACCGTGAACATCCACTCCGCCTGGCCGTTGACGTCGGGGGCGTTGGGCTCGACGGCATCCGACGTGTACCCGCTTGTCGCCCACGGCAGGTTTCCGGTCCAGGTAGCCTGGCTCTGCCAGTACCAGGCCCACGCCGTCTTCTCATTGTTCACGTTCTCCGCCGACGGATCCAGATCCGGGATGCGGAAGTGGATGTTCTGGGCCCAGCGCGAGCCGTCCTCCGGCACTTCCGCCGGGTCGAACCAGGAGTCCTCGCCGCCGTGGTCCCCGTCGACCTGTATCTCGAAGGTGTCGGGCAGGTTCTGCTCGTCGCCGAACAGGCCCGCCACCGGCGGCAGATTGGCGAAGTCCCGCTTGCGGAAGTCGTCGAAGTACTCGTGGTGGATGTAGAGACGGTCGGTGCTGGCGCTGTAACCGACGATGACCTTGCTGTTCATGTCGGACAGGTCAGTCCACTGCGATCCGTCCGGGGCCGTGTATAGCTCCGGTCCGATCCAGTAGTCCGAGGGAACCACGGCCCACTCGGACAGATCCCCGTCCAGGGTCGGCTCCGCGCCCGCCGGGAACTGGAAGGCGAGCAGAACCTGGCCCTCCGGCACGTGAGCCCCGGCCGAGACGGCGAGGCCCGCGGTCAGGCAGAGGGCGAGTGAGATCTTCTTCATTGCTGCAGAACCTCCATGAGGCTGACTCCCCGGCCCCAGGCTTTCTGGGACCGCGGGAATCGGGTTGAGATGCGGTAGTCGGGTATCGACTTCATGTGTCCGTTGCAATCTCGGGGCGCCCGCCGCGGCGGGGAGCCAACTTGCATCCCTCAACGGTACGGCCGGCCCCGGAGACAGACAACCTAACAATAGTCCCCCCCCCGGGGCGCTATGGCGAAAGCCGCGCGATCCGCGCCTCGATGGCAGCGAGCTGGCCGGCGCCTCCCCGCCAGTGGGCCGCCGCCGATCGGTAGGCAGTCGCTGCTGCCTCCACCTCCCCCAGCCTCTCCCAGGCGTCTCCCAGGGCGAGGTAGGCCTTCGCGTTGGTCGAGTCCAGCCGGAGTGCGGCCTGCAACACCTCGATCGCCTGCGGGTGGTCCCCCTGGCGGATGTGCAGCCCTCCCAGGCTCAGGCGAGGCTCGACCCAGTCCGGTCGATGGCGGATCGCTTCGCGGTAGGCCTCCTCGGCCTCGGCCGGGCGCCCCTGGAGCAGGGCCACGTTGCCGAGGGCGTGGTGCGCCTTGGCAAAGGTCGTGTCCACCCCGAGGGCCTGCTCGAAGGCCTGCCGCGCCCGGTGCAGGCGCCGGTCCCGCGCGGCGGCGTAGCCGATGGTGTAGTGGGCCTCGCGGGCCTCGCGCCGACCGGGGGCCAGGGAGATCACCTGCCGGGCCAGGGTCACCGCCTCGTCCAGGTCGCCCCGGTTCAGGCAGGCATGGCTCAACCCCGCCAGGGCCCTGACATGTCCGGGCTCGCGCTCCAGGACGGCCCGGTACATTCCGGCGGCCTCCTGCCACCGCCCGAGCTCGCCATAGGAGCGCCCCGCCGCCAGGTAGGAGTCCAGGCCGCCGGCGGCCTGGTTCAGCTGTTTCTCCAGGGCCCGCACCCGGGCGGCGCGCCGGTTCAGCTCGGAGAAGCGGTCCAGCAGGATCCGCGCCTCCTCCACGCGCCCCCGGGCGGATTGGAGGTTGGCCAGGCTGTGGTGCGCCTCGGGCCAGTCCGGGTCGATCTCCAGGGCCCGGCGCAGCATGCCTTCGGCCTCTGCGTAGCGTTCCGCGTAGGTGTAGAGCACCCCGAGTTCCCGGCAGGCTTCCCTGTTGGCGGGAGCGAACCGGACGGCGCGCTTCAGCATCTTCTCCGACTCCGCCGTGCGCCCCCGCAGCCGCAGGAGCCGTCCCAGGCTCGACAGCGCCGCGGCATCGGCCGAGTCGGCCGCCACGGCCCGCAGCAGGGCCGCCTCGGCCCGGTCGTACGCCCCCTGTTCCTGGTGCAGACCGGCCAGGAGCCGGTACGAGGCAGCCGCTCCCGGATCGATGCGCACGGCCTCCTCCAGCAGGGCCACCGCTTCCGGGTGGCGTCCCTCCTCCCCGTAGGCCACGGCCAGATTGTGGCTGGCGCGAACGAAGATGGAATCCAGCCGAAGGGCGGACAGGTACGCGGTCCGGGCCGAATCCCTGCGTCCCAGCTTCATGTAGGCGGTGGCCAGATTGTGGTGGGCTTCGGCGGAGAGGGTGTCCAGGGCCAGCGCCTGTCGATACGCGGCCAGTGCCTCCCGGAACCGGGCTTGGCGGTACAAGCTGTTCCCGAGGGCGCGAAGCCGCTCTATCTCCGGATCCGGCGGCGGCGGTTCGGGTGCCTGGCACGCGCCCGGCCAGATCGCCAGGAGAGCGGCGGCGGTGGGGCGCAGCAGGGCTGCAAACGCCGGTGCAATCGCGCCGGGCTTCGACTCGATCAACGGCTTCAGGTCCCCCCTTCCCGCGGCCAGATGGACTGGATGGGGCAGCGGGTCGAGTGGGTCAGCCGCGCCGAGGCGCTCCGACTGGTCCTGGCGTCCTCCGCGCCGTCCATGTGTTCGCATCCAGCCACGCCTGGGTTTGACCCGAGGGCGCTGCGGCGGCTATCCCACGGGGGCGCGGGGAGGCGGTACCCGTGGCGGATCAGCGCGCCCAGCGCCGGCTTCCCCTGATACGTCGGGTTCTTCTAGTATAGGCAAGAGCGTCGCGGGCGAGGCTCGGACGAGGAGCCGCCCCACAGGGCCTTGGGAGACCGGTCCCAAGCCGGTGTCGGCGGCGGGCCCGCGCCCGCCAGACAAGGGGATTCAGCATGGCCGAGACAGTCGAACTGGAAGGCGGCTCCTTCCGGGGCCTGCTCCTCGACAACGAGGCGAACGCCGACCGCCAGGGGAGCGGCTTCACCCCCCTGTGCCACCGCGGCCGCCCGGACCACAACCTCTTCCGGGACGACGCCGTGGGCCTCAACCTCGAGCACGTCATGAACGGCGCCGCGGCCGACGCCGAGCGCTCGATGTTCACCCCCCGGAAGGACCGCTGTCTCCTGATCTCCCACTCCCCCGGTGAAGCCTCGGTCCGCCACCCCGCCGCCGACTCCTCCTGGGGGATCGAGAGCGAGATGCGCTACCGCCTCGGTCCGGACTGCGTCGACATGGAGTTCAGCGCCCGCCTGACCGACGAGGGCTGCGCCCCCCTCGGGTACGTGGCCTTCATGTGGGCTTCCTACATGAACCGCACCCGCGGCCGGGAGATTCACTTCTACGGGACCTGCGAAGGGGAGGAAGGCTGGGTCCGCTTCGGCGAGGACCTCGCGGAGGGCGGCTTCGAGACCGGCACCGTCGCCCACGCCTCGGTAGATCCACTGCCGTACGAAGCCGGGGCCCAAACCCTCAACCTCGTCGAGGATCCCCGGAAGCGCTTCCTGCTGCCGTTCTACTACGGTCTGACGGAGAGCGGGATGGTCTACGCCATGATGTTCGATCAGGAAGCGCCGATCCGCTTCGCCCTGTGGAACTTCATACAGGACGAGCGCGGACGGCCGGACCCGCACAGCCCGGCCTGGGACTGGCAGTACGTCATCCGCAACCCGGAGATCGGCCGGACCTGCCGCTACCGGGCGCGGCTCCTGTACCAACCCTTCGCCGGACGCGAGGCGGTGCGGCGGGCGTACGAGGAGTGGGCGTCCGGACTGTAGCGCCTTCGACCCTCACCACGGCGGGGCCAGGCCCGGGTCGTGGACGAAGCGCTTCATGCCCAGCCCGAGCCGGACGCAGGTACTCGGCGGCAGGGCCAGGGCGAGGGTCTTGCCGTTCACCGGGACGCGCCGCGATCCCCCGTCGACCTCGACCTCGGTGAACTCGTGCTCGCCCATGCCTCCCGCCTGGATCAGCATCTCCCGGTGTTCCGCCGCGCTTGTGTTCACCACCGTCAGCTCGGCCCGGTCGCCGCTCAGTCCCGACACCAGGGCGGCCACGTCGGGCGGCAGCCCCGGCCGGCGCCGCTGGATGTCGAAGTGGCGCAGTCTCGTGACCAGCAGACCGCCGTTGTAGTGCGGCAGAGGGGCGCCCATGGTGAGCTGCACCAGGCCTTCGCAGGTGACCGGGTTGCGCTGCTGGAAGTAGGCGTCGTTGTAGGTGGCGGGGTCCTGCTCGTCCTGGGCCATGAAGTCGAGGCGCGCCTGCACCTGGTCCAGATTGTGCTCGAGGATCCGCTCGGGATACTCGGGGAACTCGCCGTGGAGGAAGGCCATCCAGCCCCAGTCGTGGCCGCCCTGGTCCTTGGTGTGGTGCCACGAGTTGACGGCGAAGGGATCGCCCGACCGCTTGCGGGTCCCCTCGAACCGCCGCGAGTCGCCCCGGTCCATCGACATGCACCACAGGTGGGCGATGTCGGAGGGGTACATGGGCATGAACTCGAACCAGCCGTCCTGCTGCAGGGCGGTGCCGTCCTCCTTGCGGACCACGTACCACATCCACTCCCCCGGCTTGAAGTCGACCCGCCCGGGATCGTCGTACTTGTGGGGCACGTAGAGCTGATCGTCGCGCTCGATCCCGCGGGAGACGAGGGCGTCGATCTGCGACCTCGGAAACTCCATGTACTCAAGCCGCCGCGTCAGCAGGGCGCAGTTCTGGGCCGCCACCCCCACCGCCTGGCCGACGCTGTGCCAGCCGTGGGGCCAGGCCCAGCCATACATCGACCCGTACCACTTGCCGCCGGTGTGCTCCCCCACCACTCCGGAGAGGCCGACGTTGTCGGGCACGATGCCGCCGTTGGCGGCGGCGCGCTCCATCCAGGCCTCGGTGTACTCCACGGCCCAGTCGCGGTACTTCCCGTCCCCCGTCAGCAGCCAGGCGTTGGCCGCCAGGGTGGTGGCCAGGAGGTTGACCACCGCGTCGCCGCGGCCCATGCGGTCGCGCATGGCCTCGCCCAGCCGCTCGCCCAGTTCGGGGTTGGCTCGCACCGTGTCGTGGTCGGTGCACCCCGGCACGTCGTAGAACGGCAGGTTGTAGCCCTCGTAGGGCCAGTGCGGACCTTCGTCGAAGGCCCACCAGGCCGGCCCCTTGCTGCCGTTCCTCGCGCAGCGGATGATGCGGTGCTCCGGGTCGTAGTTGGGCGCCTCCGGGTCCTCGCCGAGGAACAGCCCGGTGAAGCGCCGGGCCCGCTCGATGTTGGCCTCGTTGGCCGGATCGGCCATGCAGAGCATGTAGAACAGGTAGTTGCCCTCGCCCTGGTGGAACCAGTCGTAGCCCGGCTGGTACTCCCCCACCACCATGGGGTAGCCGTGCCCCGTGCCGTGCCGGCTCATCTGCTCGTTGATGGCGTCGAACTCCCGCTGGCCGTCGGCCAGGAACCGGTCGCTGCCGCCGAGCAGGTAGAAGAGGGGCCAGTTGTGAAAGCTCTCGTAGCAGTCGTCCAGGGCGTCGATGCTCTGGAAGTCGGGGCTTGGGGGCCAGAGCAGGCGCCCGTCCGGATGGGTGTACCTCTCGAGCGCCCTCGGCGCGGCGTCCTCGATGGCGTCGAAGAGCCGGCGCTGGAGCAGGGCCCACTTCGGCGGTGCGGCGGCCGACTCGCGCGCCTCCAGGGTGACTGCCATGCGTGGTTTCCTCCTGTACGGCCTCAGGGGCCGGGAGCCGGGGCGGGGCGTCCCACCTCGCCCTCCACGAGCGTGATGAAGCGGTCGGGTTGCAGGCCGGCCAGGCGCTCGACGGCGCCGCCGGGCCAGTGGATCCGCAGCGAGTCGACCCGCGTCCGGGAGCCCAGCCCGAAGCTCACCCGCAGGTCCCGCTGCGACAGGTAGCTGAAGCTGCCCCGGACCTCCCGCACTTGGTGGAGGTCCCCCGCCCACACCTCGATCCGCGCGCCGATGGCGTCGCGGTTGCCGGCCCCGCCCCGGGCGGCGATGGTGAGCCAGTGGCGCGAGTTCCCCCCCTCGTTGCGCAGCAGCGCGGCCGGCTGGCCGCTGTTGCTGACGACGATATCCGTGTCGCCGTCGTCGTCGTAGTCGCCCACGGCGCAGCCGCGGCTGACCCGCGCCCGGGTCAGGGCCGCCCCCGCCCGCGACGAGATGTCCCGGAAGCGGTAGCGGCCGGCGGCGTCGGGGCCCTGGTTGCGCAGCAGCTGGTTCGGCTGGCCGTAGCTGCTGGACTCGCGGAAGGCCGAGGCGTTGTCGAGGACGTGGCCGTTGGCCACGAAGAGGTCCTGGTAGCCGTCGTTGTCGTAGTCGACGAAGGCGATGCCGAAGGAGAGCCAGCGCAGGCTGACCAGACCGACGCCCGCGGGATAGGAGGCGTGGGGGAAGAACCCGGTCCCCCGGTTCCGGTAGAGGCTGTTGGGCTCGTTCTCGAAATTGGTGACCACCAGGTCGACGCGGCCGTCGTTGTCGTAGTCGGCGGCGTCGACCCCCATTCCCGCCTCCTCCTGGCCGTCCTCGCCGAAGGCGACGCCGGCCACGCCGCCGACCTCGGTGAAACGCCCGCCGCCCTCGTTGTGGTAGAGGAAGTTGGGCACCGCGTCATTGGCCACGTAGAGGTCGCTCCAGCCGTCGTTGTCGTAGTCGGTGGCCACCACGCCCAGACCCCGCCCGGCCGCGGCCGAGGTGTCCACCAGCCCGGCCAGCCGGGTCACGGTGAGGAAACGGCCGCCGCCCTCGTTGCGGAACAGGTGATCCTCGGCGCCGGCGAAGTTCCGCGGATGGGGGTAGGCCTCGATGCCTTCTTCCGGGGCCCGCTGTGAGACGGGCAGATAGGCTTCCAGGTCCTTCCCCGCGAAGGCGAGGTCGTAGTGGACGTAGTTGGCCACGTAGAGGTCGAGGTCGCCGTCGTTGTCGTAGTCGACGAAGGCGCTGCCCGTGCTCCAGGTGGTGTCCGCCGCCCCGGCCTGGCCGGTGACATCGCGGTACCTCCCATCGCCCTCGTTTCGGTACATCACGTTGCCGCCATAGTTGGTCAGGTAGAGATCGGCGTCGCCGTCGTTGTCGTAGTCGGCGAAGGCGCACCCCATGCCGTGGCCCGGGTCATCCACCCCGGCGTCGCCCGCCGCCTCCACGAAGCGGCTGCCCTCATTGCGGAAGAGGGCGTTGACCGGATTCGGCGGACCGGTGTAGCCCGGGAAGGCGGCGCCGTTGACGAAGTAGATGTCCAGATCCTGGTCGCCGTCGAAGTCGACGAAGCCGACCCCGGAGCCCATCGTCTCCGGGAAGTAGCGCCGGCCGCTGGCCCCGGTGACGTGCCGGAAGTCGACACCGGCCTCGGCGGCCACGTCGACGTACTCTATCGCTGGAAGGGGTGCGGGTTGAGCGGCCCTGCCCGGCGGCGGGCCCAGGCAGAGGACGACCGCCATAGCCGAGGCGCTAAGGGCGCCCAGTCGGCGCATGGGACGCGATCCTTGTGTTTGCTGGGGGGCTCTGCGGGTCCCTCGCCTTGCACACGACTCGGATGGCGTCCACCCTTCGCGGCGGAGTGGCGGCGGCAGGCCGGAACCTCCTTGATTCCGGGCCGGCCCAAGATACCACAACCCGGGGAGAGCGTGCATCCGGGCCGCAAGGCACCATCGAATCACTTCCTGACTGGAGCTTCTCATGGAACCTCTGAACTACATCGACGGCCAGTCGGTCGGCGCCTCGGACGGAAAGACCTTTGCTCAGCGCGATCCGGCCGACCTGGAGCACGTGACCGGCGAGTGGCCCCAGGGAACCTGCGCCGACGCCGAGCAGGCCATCGAAGCGGCGCACGCGGTCTTTCCGGCCTGGGCGGAAATGGGCGTGTACCAGCGGGCGGAGTACCTGTCGCGGGCGGTTGCCGTGCTGAAAGGGCGGGCCGAGGAAGTTGCCGCCATCCTCACCGCGGAGAACGGCAAGACCCTCGACGAAGCGCGCACCGAAGTGGCGTCGGCGGTGCGCGAGATGGAGTTTCAGATCGCCCGGGGGGTCTCCATGTGCGGCCAGACGGCGCCCTCGGCGCAGGCCGGGGTCTTCGCTTACAGCGTGCGGCGGCCCCTCGGGGTGGCGTCGATCATCAGCCCCTGGAACTTTCCCTTCAACGTGCCGGGACGGAAGTGCACGCCGGCCCTGGTCAGCGGCAACACCATCGTCTTCAAGCCGGCGAGTCTGACACCCGGAGCCGGGCGGGCCTTCGTCGACATCTTTGCCGAGGCGGGGCTGCCTCCGGGAGTGCTGAACTTCGTCTGCGGCGGGGGGAGCACCGTCGGAGAAACGATGATCACCCATCCCCTGGTGCAGTCGATCTCCTTTACGGGATCGACCGAGGTGGGCCGGGGCATTCAGCGGAGCGCCGCCCAGGGCATGACCCGCACGCAGCTGGAGATGGGGGGCAAGAACCCCGCGGTGATCCTGGCCGACGCCGACCTCGACATGGCGGCGGATGCCGTCGTCAAGGCGGCCTACGCCTGCGCCGGCCAGTGGTGCACTTCCACGAGCCGCGCCATCGTCGAGCGCGAGGTCGCCGCCGCCTTCACCGACAAGGTGCTGGAGCGCGTCAAGCGGATTCGCGTGGGAAAGGGGACAGAGGATGGGGTCGACATGGGGCCGGTATGCGGCACCGACCAGCTCGAGACCATCGAGGGCTACATCGAGATCGGCAGGGCGGAAGGGGGCTGCCTCGCCCATGGAGGCGAGCGCCTGACCGACGAGGGCCTCGACAAAGGGTGTTTCATCGCGCCCACGGTCTTCACCGACGTCCAGCCGCAGATGCGCATCGCCCAGGAGGAGATCTTCGGCCCGGTGTTATGCCTGATGGCAGCCGAGGATTACGAAGAGGCCCTGGAGATCGCCAATGGCGTCGAGTTCGGCCTCGCGTCATCGATCTTCACGCGGGACATCGGCCGGGCCTTCCGGTTCCTGGAAGAGACCGACGTGGGGCTGACCCACGTCAACATGATGACGGCCTACCGCGAGCCCCAGCTCTCCTTCGGCGGGGTGAAGGCGTCCGGCCACGGGATCCCGGAAGCGGGCGACACGGGGATCGAGTTCTTCACCGAGCACAAGGTCGCCTTCATCAACTATCGCTGATGGGCTGGTAGGCCGGGAAGACGCGGGGATAGGCGCGGCCCGTCGTCTCCTGGCGGGTCGCCGCGTCGATGTAGCAGACGCTGAAGGCGCGGCGCGGGCGATCGGTGCTGTTGGTCTCCGAGCGGTGCAAGGTCCAGTTGTGCAGGAGCACCACTTCGCCCTTCTCCATCTCCAGGTACAGCCGCTTCTCGTCCGGGGCGTGCAGCGCCCGCTCCTCCGCCGACAGTTGATCGCCCTTCTCGGGAATCATGGTGTGGTGCGAGCCGGGGATGATCTGCAGACAGCCGTTGGCAACGCACGTGTCGTCGAGGGCCGTCCACACCGTGACCTTGGGGGGGATGCTCAGCTGCCAGCCGCCGGCGCCGTCCTGGTGCCAGTTGATCACCACGCCTTGCTCGGCGGGCTTGTTGAAGAACATGGCGCGGAAGACCGAGACCTCCGCGCCGACGATCCTGGCGGTCAGGTCGCGGAAGAGCGGCTTCTGCATGTAGTCCAGGAACAGCGGGTCCTGCTCCAGATCCTGGATCTTGCGGTACTTGAGGGAGGAGCCCTTGAACTTCCTGGTCTGCCGCGAGAGCTCGGGATCGCCGGCCGAAGGGCACAGCTGCATGAGCATGTCATCGTAGCACACTTCGCCGAGCATGATCTGGTCGATGCGCCTGCAGAGGGCGTCGATCTCGTCCCGGGGAGCGACGTGGCCGAGGCGCACGTAGCCCTGCTCGCGAAACCGGCCGAGTTCGGCGGCGCTCAGCTTGGGGGCGTGGAGAGCGGTCATGGCAGGTTGTGCCTTACTCCAGCAGAATGCCGCCGTCGAGGACGATGTTCTTTCCCGTCATCGACGGAGTCCTGCACAGCATTTCGAAGACGTAGAGCAGGTGCGCGGGAGGGACTTCCTGGTTCCACACCTTCATCAGGTTCTTCACCCCGTCGATCGCTTCGCGCGGCGTGTTGGAGATCATCTGGCCGCTGACGATGACCGGGCTGATGGAGTTGACGCGGATGCCGAACTCCTTGCCCGCCTGCACCGCATAGTTGCGGCTGAGCCCGAGGAGGGCCGCCTTGCTGCAGACATAGGGCGCTCCCACGTACAGCCCACCCACCAATGCGGCCAGGGACACGATATTGATGATTTGCCGGTCGCCGCTGCCATGCTGCATCAGGCCCACCGCGCCCTGACTCATGAAGACCGCGCCTTTGGCATTCACGTCGAGGACCCGGTCCCAGTTGTCCTCGGTCATGTCGAGGAGCTTCACCTCGCTGAGGAGGCCGGCGTTGTTGATGAGCAGATCGAGGCTGTCGTAGCGTTCGGCGATCTCGGCGTAGAACGACTTGATCTGGCCCACATCGCTGAGGTCAACGCGATGGGCGCTGTACTCGCCGCCATGGGACGCGACGGCCTCCTCGGTCTCCTCCTGCGAGGCGACATCCACCAGAATGGGAGTCCCGCCGCGCGAGGCGATGTAGGATGCAAAGAGTCTGCCAATCGTCCCGCCGGAGCCGGTGATGATGCAGCGCCGGCCCTCGAGGTACTCTTCCATCGTTACGTACTGCTCCACCCCCGTACTGCCCTTCATGATCTTCGTGTCTCCTGGTGCTCACCCGGTGCGAGTCGCTGCGCCTCGGCGCAGGGCATGAAAGGGCCCCCTCGGAGGGCGGTCAAGGGACGGCCGCCCCGCCTTGACTGGGCGACGAGGAATCTCTTTATGCATAGGCGCGAAACACACCCAACGAATAGGGAGCCGATCCGTTGACCGAATCTACTCGCCCAACCATCCAGCCGGACGACCTGAAGGCGTTCTGCACCGCCGCCATGGTCAAGGCCGGTCTCAGCCAGGAGGACGCCGAGCTCAGCGCCCATGTCTTCGTCACCACCGACACGTGGGGCACCTTCACGCACGGCACCCGGCAGATCCGCGGCCTGATGCAGAATGCGCGTCGGGGACGCCTGGTCGCCGCCGCGAGAGAGAAGGTCGTGGGCGAGGGCCCGTCCTGGGCGATCATCGACGCCTGCGACGGCATGCCCCCCGCCATCTCCTGCCGCGCCGTCGAGCTGGCCATGGCCAAGGCCCGCCAGAGCGGCATGTGCTACATCGGCATCCGGGGCAGCAGCCACTACGGCGCCGCCGGGTTCTACGCCAACATGATCGCCGAGAACGACATGATCGGTCTGTCCATGTGCAACGTGGAACCCTGCATGACCGTGCCGGGCGGCAAGAGCCGGGTTCTGGGTACCAATCCGATCGCTTACGCCGCGCCCACCGGCACCGGCCGCACCGTCATGCTCGACATCGCCACCAGCGCGGTGGCGGCGACCAAGATCTTCGCCGCCAAGAACGAGGGGCGCAGCATTCCCGACACCTGGCTGGTGGACGAGGAGGGCATCCCCACCACCGATCCCACCGAGTTCCCCGAGAAGGGGGCGCAGTTGCCCATGGCCGGCCACAAGGGGTACGGCCTGGCCGTGCTGGTGGAGCTGCTGACGGCCACCCTCAGCGGAGCGGCGATGATGAGCGGTGTCCACAGCTGGGTGGCCGACACGGACGAGCCCTCGAACCAGGGTCACGCCTTCGTCGCCATCGACGTGGGCGCCATGATGCCGCTGGAGGAGTTCCACGCCCGCATGGACGCCATGTGCAAGGAGATCAAGAGCGCTTCTCCAGCCACGGGGGGGACGATCTTCCTGCCGGGCGAGATCGAGTGGAACCAGCGGGAGCAGGCCCTGGCCGAGGGTATCGTCATGCCCGAGGACGTCCTGATCAGCCTGCGGGGACTGGCCGAGGACAGCGGCCTCGACCCCGCGGACTTCCATCTGGACCTGGGCTGAATGTCCGATCGATTCTGCCCCCTCAACCTGACCCCCGACGAGCTGGTCGAGTACACGCCCGACTGGGAGGGCGAGCGCTCTGCCGACGGCCGCCCGAAGGTGCCGGACGAGATCCTCGAGCGGATGCAGGGCGTGACCATCACCCAGGCCTGGGGCGTCGTGGGCGGCGCGGGGTACCAGCACCAGTACGAGGGGGGATGGCAGCAGACGCATCCCGGCCAGACGCTGGTGGGCCGGGCCCTCACGGCGATGTACATGCCCAGGAGGCCCGCCGTGCGCGCGGTCATGGACGCCAAGGGGGCCGCCCACGGCTGCATCGGCGACCAGATCTCCTGGCCCATCGACATGCTGGTGCCGGGTGACGTGTACGTGGCCGACATGTTCGGCAAGGTCGACCAGGGCCCCATCATCGGCGACAACCTGGCGACGGCGATCTACGCCAACTCCGGCAACGGTGTGGTCTTCGACGGGTCGGTGCGCGACCTCGAAGGCATCGAGGAGATGCCCGCCTTCCCCTGCTTCGTCCGCGGGTGGCATCCCTCCTATGCGTCGCCCACCATCATGCTGACCGGCGTCAACACGGTGGTCCGCATCGGACAGGCCACGGTCATGCCGGGGGACGTGGTGCTCGGCAAGCGCGAGGGGGTCGTCTTCATCCCGCCCCACCTGGCGGAAACGGTGGTGAAGACCTCGGAGCTGGTCCGTCTCCGGGACATGTTCGGGCAGCAGCGGCTGCGGGAAGGGAAGTACACCCCCGGCCAGGTCGACGACCGCTGGACCGAGGCGATGGAAGCGGACTTCTCCGAGTGGCTGGAGGACCACATGGACCAGCTGCCGGTCCCGAGGGAGGCGATCCAGGACCTGCTGAAGGAGAGGACCTGGTAGCCTACCCGGCGCCGTCCCCGTCGAAGAACCCCAGGTCCTCGCGCGCGGCTCTGCGCGCCGCCTCCTCGTCGAGGGTGACGCCGAGACCGGGCCCGCGCGGCAAGGGGATGTGCCCGTCCACGATCAGGTTCCGCTCCACCGTCAGGCTGCTCCAGACCTCGTTGTCGAGGTGGTGGAACTCGAGTACCTGGAAGTTGGGGGAAGCGGCGCAGACGTGGGCCATCGCCATCGTGCCGATCGGTCCGCAGATGTTGTGGGGTGAGATCGGCATGTAGTAGATGTCGGCGAGATCGGCGATCCGCCGCCCTTCCGACAGACCTCCCGCCTTGGCGAGATCCGGCGAGATGATGTCCGTCGCCTGGGTCTCCACCAGCTCCCGGAACCCGTGCCGCGTGTACAGGTTCTCCCCCGTGCAGATCGGCACCCGCGTCGCCGCCTTCACCTCTTTGAGGGCGGCCACGTTCTCCGCGGGGACCGGGTCTTCCAGCCACATCAGGTCCAGCTCTTCGAAGGCGTAGGCGACCTTGAGGATGTCGTGGGGCGCGTAGGCCCAGTGGGCGTCGATGAGCAGGTCCGTGTTCGGATGCAGAGTCTCGCGGACCGCGGTGACCACCTCGACGTGGAAGGTGATGTCGCGATTGCTCATGGTGCGGTTGTAGCGGTCGCGCCGGTCCGGGCGCGGATCGATGTCGAACTTTATGGCGTCGAAGCCGCGGGCCTCCACCGCCTTGGCCTTGGCCGCCCACGACCCGGGATCGTCGTCCTCGTCGCCGGCGTGGCAGTCGTTGTAGACGCGGATCGAGTCGCGCCAGGCGCCCCCGAGCAGTTGCCAGATCGGCACCCCGAGGGCCTGACCGGTGATGTCCCACAGGGCCATCTCGATGCCGCTGATGGCGCTCATCACCGCCCCCTGGTAGTACCCCGACGCCGACATGGAGTCCTTCATGTCGCGGAAGAGCCGGTCCACGTTGCGCGGGTCCTGGCCGATGAGGGCGCGCCGGGTGAGGCGCTCGTCCACGGCGATGTGGTGAACGCCGGCTCCGTGGTAGGCCTCGCCGAGGCCGGTGATCCCCTCGTCGGTGCGCACCTTCACCAGCACCCACGGCATCGGCTGCAGCAGGACCGCCCCGACGTCGACGATCTTCATCCCGCCATCGCCTTGCGGATCGCCGCGCGCGTGCCCTCCAGGTCGAAGCAGGCGCGCTGGTTCTCCTGCATGAGGCGGGTCGCCGCCCCCATGGCCTGGGCTTCCGTCAACAGGCCGTCCCGCACCTCCGCCTCCAGGGCCCGCGTCAGCCAGCGCCGCGCCTGCATCGCGTACGCCGCGGCGCTCGTCGGCCAGCCGGTGTCGCCGCCGAAGCCGAAGAGCTTGTTCGCCGGCGCCGTGTGCAGGAAGCGGCGCACGAAATCGCAGGAGCTGTAAGGATCGATCGCCCAGGCCCAGCACAGGTCGACCCAGACGTTGCGGTAGTGCTTGGCCAGGGCCACCAACTCGTCGCAGTACGGATAGGCGATGTGCATCAGCACGAAGCGGGCGTCCGGGTACTTCGCCAGCAGGCGGCACAGGTTGCCCGCCGGGATCCGGTCCACCGGCATCCGGTCGTTGCCCGCGTAGTAGCCGGTGTGCAGCTTGAAGGGCAGGTCGTGCTCGGTGGCCAGCTCCACGCCCCGGGCCCAGCACCAGTCGCCCAGACAGAGGCGGGCACCCTCGTCCAGCCCGCTCTCCGGGTCCGGCTTCAGCGCCGCCTCCAGGGCGCGGGCGGCGTCGGCGTCGCTGCGCTCCTCCCACAGCAGGGTCCGGTTGTAGGCGTGCTGGGCCTTCACCGCGATGGCGCAGGGCCCGTGCTTCTCGAACAAACCCTCCATCGCCCGCCGCAGGGACGCCAGGTCCGTCACCGTCACCCCCACCTCGGCCGCCACGGCCCCGAAGTCGATCGTCCCCGAGCAGAAGTTCGCCCAAGAGAGGTCGTACAGGAAGAAGTCCGGCCCCGACGCATCCGGCTCGCAGAGCCAGCGGAAGTCGTCCACCTGCACGTGGTCGAGGTTGGCCACATCTCGCAGCAGGCGAAGGCGCTGACCCGGCTGGCGCAGGCCGTTCAGGGTCTCCTGGGCCCCGGCCAGACCGCCGGCGGTCAACTCCGGCAGGCCGTAGATCTCGCTGGCGATGAGTCGCACGGCCTCGCCGTACCCGGTGAACTGCGCCGCCTCCCAGGCCGGCCGGATGCCCTCGAAGCGGCCTTCCACGTCCGGGTCCGCCGCGTCCATCAGCCGCGCCACCGCCTCCTCCGGGGCCCCGGCGCTGCGCAGATCGGCGGGCACGTAGTTCTCGAACAGATCGCGGAGGATGTCCGGGCCGTCGTCGACCCAGTCGGGTTCCCTGCGCAGGTGCTCGTGGGTGTCGCACAGGGGCGTCTCTTCGATGTGTTGCGCCAGGTCCGTGGGCATGCTCGTCCTCCAGGGAGAGATCAGTGATGGCTCAGCTTCTCACGCGAAACAGGATCTTGTAAAGCACCGGCACGAACAACAATGTGATCACCGTGGCGAAGAGCAGGCCCATCATGATGGCCACCGCCATGGGCTCCCACATCAGCCCGCCGCCGAGGTAGAGGGGCACCAGCCCCAGGGTCGTCGTGCAGGTGGTCAGCAGGATGGGGCGGAAACGCTGCCGGGCCGCGGCGACGATGGCATCGATGGAAGCCCTCCCGGAACGGTCCTGTTCGATCTGTATGCGGTCGAGGAGAACGATGGCGTTGTTGATGACGATGCCCGCCAGGGAGATCAGCCCGAGAAAGGCGAAGAAACCGAAGAAGGAACGGAAGACCAGCAACCCGGCGACCACCCCGATCAGGCCGAGGGGAATGGTGCTCAGCACGATGAAGGTCTTGCGGATGGAGTTGAACTGCAGGACCAGCAGCCCCAGGATGATGAAGGCCGACAGGGGCAGCTTCGAGATGACCGCGCCCATGGCATCGCCGCTTTCCTCCGACTCGCCGCCCAGCTCGTATCGGTAGCCCTGCTTCCAGGACCTGCTGTCCTCCTCGAGCCAGGGGACGAGGGCGTCGGTGACATCTCTCGCGGTGAATCCCCTCGCCGCATCGCAGGTCACCGTCATGGTGCGGTTCAGGTCGCGCCGTTTGATCCTGGGCAGCTGCCACTGCGTAACGACCTGCGCCACCTGTCCGAGGGGTACGTTTATCCCCGATCCCTGGGCGAAGATGCTCAGGCTCTCCAGCTGGCGCACGTCGACCTCCTGGCTGCCCTCGTGGCGCAGCACGATGGGAATGCTCCGGTCCCCTTCGCGGAAGGCACCCACATCGAACCCGGTGAGGGCTGCCTGCAGCGAAAGGGCGATGTCCTGGTTGGTCAGGCCCGCCTTCCGGGTCCTGGCCGGGTCGATGTCGACGACGACCTTCTTGATCTTCCGCCCCCAGTCGTCGCCGATGTTCTTCGTTCCCGCCATCGCGTTGAGTTGTCGCTTGATGCGCCCGGCGATGGCGAACAGTCCGTCGGGATCCGGCCCGGTTATGCGCACGGCCACGTCGCTTCCGCCGCCTCCGCCCCCGGACAGCCTGGAAACCCTTGCCTCGGCATCGGGAAAGGTGCGGAAGCAGAAGCCGTCCAGGCGGTCGATGATCGACTGGTTGTCCTCGCCCGAGCTGGTGTTCAGCAACAGATGGGCGGAACTCGGATTGCCCTCCCCCGGCTGGTACCCCAGATCGTAGGAGGGAGGCCCCTCGCCGATGAAGGCGGCCCAGTCGGTTACCCCGCGCAGCCGTTGCGGGCTCACCAGGAGACTGTCGGCGATATACCCCTCGATCTTCTGCACGCGGGCGGCCGTGGTCTCGATCCGGGTGCCCAGGGGCAGGCTCAGATTCAACGTCAACAGGTTGCGCTGGCTGTCGGGAAAGAAGATGAAGGGCAGGAAACCGAACCCCAGGAGGGACAACAGGAACAGCCCGGCGATGATTCCGGAGAACGACCAGGGGCGCCGAAGGGCCTTGAGCAGCAGTTCATTGTACAGGCCGTTCAAGCGCTCGATGAGGCTGCTCTTGCCGGACTCCGCCGTTTGCCGTCTCACCCGCAGGAAGAACTGGGCCAGCAGCGTGATCATGGTCAGGGAGAGCAGCCAGGACGAGAGCAGGGCGATGGAGATCACGCTGAAGAGGGGCGCCATCATTTCGCCCATGATCGACGGGGCCAGGAAGAAGGAGAGGAAGGCGGCCGAGGTGGTCAGCGAGGAGACCAGGAGCGGCACCGCCAGCTCGCCGGCCGATTCGATAGCCGCCTCCCTGGCGCCGGTGCCCCCTTCCATCTTCACCACGATCGCTTCGGAGACCACGATGGCATTGTCCACCAGCATGCCCAGCGCCATGATCAGCGCCGCCAGCGACACCTGGTTGAGACCGATATCGAACAGACCCATGGAGAAGAAGGTGGCGACGATGGTCATCGGTATGAGACTGGCCACCACCAGGCCGGTGCGCAGCCCCAGGAAGAGCAGCATGGCGACAAGCACCACGGCGACGCTCTGCAGGAGGTTGCTGGTGAAGTCGGCCACCGACTTCTCCACCTCGAAGTCCTGGGAAGCCACCCGGTTCAAGGTGATCCCCAGGGGAGCCCGCGCCTGGTGGAAGGCTGTCAGCCGGTCGACCTCCCTTCCCAACTCGATGATGTTGGCCCCTTCGGCCAGGGCCACCGAGAGCGACAGCCCCGGCTGACCGTTGATCCTGACCCGGCGCCGCCTCGGGGTCTCGTACTCCCGGACGATGCGGGTAATGTCCCCGAGGTACACCCGCCCGCCCTGGCCCACCGGGATCAGCGTCCCCGCCAGGTCATCCAGATCGGCGTAGCTGCCGGTCGGCTCGAGCACCAGGCGTTCATCCTCCAGGCCGACCTCGCCGCCGGGGAAGACGATGTTCGTCGTCGCGATGTCGTTCCGGATCTTCTGCGCCGAAAGGCCCAGCTCCGCCATGCGGGCGTCGTTGAACTCCAGGTAGATCCGCTCCTCCTGGATTCCGCTGATCCTCACCTCGGAGGCGCCGGGCAGCTTGATCAGGTCGTCCCGCAGTGCCTCGGCGAACTCTTCCAGTTCGGCAAAGGTGAACCCGTCTCCTGTAAGGCCGATCACGATGCCGTACACCACCCCGAGACCATCGTCCTTCACCTCGGGGCCATAGATGCCCTCGGGCAGATCCGGGCGGATGTTGTCGATCTTGCGCCGCAACCGGTCCCACACGGCCTGGAGTTCCCTCTGCGATATTTCCGGTTCGAGCCCCACCACCACGACCGACAGGCCGGTCACGGACTCGCTGGTGACGGTCTCCAGCTCGGGCAGCTCCTGGGCGACCTCCTCGATCCTGCTGGTGATCAATGACTCGACGCGCTCGGGGCCGGCCCCGGGAAAGGCGGTCACTACCGAGGCGGCGCGGATCGTGAAGGGAGGCATGCTGTCGCGCGGCATCGACCGGTACCCTGCCAGGCCGAGTACTCCGACGACGAGCAGGGCCACGATGGTGACCCGGCTGTTGTCCAGGGCGATCCGGGTGAGATTCATGGCGATTCGAGGAGCCGCACCTTCATCCCGTCCATCAGGGACCCGAGGCCCGCGGTCGCCACCAGTTCCCCTTCGGCGAGCCCCTCTTCGACGACGAAACCGTCCGCCAGCAGGCTGCCGATGCGGACCGGCCGCCGCTGGACGGTCCCCACACCGTTGTCGACTCCGTCAATGACGAAGACATACCTGCCACTGGCGTCTTCCCCCACGGCCTTGACCGGGACCACGAGCGGGTCCGCCGGCCCGCCGGTGCCGAAGCGGAACTCCGCATCCCCTGCCATGCCGGGCCGGATGGAGGGTGAGGGGGCGTCGAGCCGCACCCTGACCGGATAGGTGCTGGAAGCGTCGAGGGCCCAGGATATCTCCCGCACGCGGGCGGCGAACTCCACCCCGGGAAGGGCGGAGAAACGCACCCGCACCGGGTCGCCGTTCCGGATGCGGGCGATATGGCCCTCGGGAACCCCCACCTCCATCTCGACATCCTCGCCCGCGCTCAACTCCACCAGGGGCGCTCCGGCCTGGATCACCTCGTTGACCTCGAAGCGGACCGCGGTGACGATGCCGTCGACAGGAGCGCGGATCTCGTTGAACCTCAGCTGGCGCTCCTGCAGATCCAGACTCTTTTCGGCGGACTCAAAGCTGGACGTGGCCGCCGCATAGCCGGCCTTGGCCTGTTCGTACTCGGCGAGGGAGACGTTGTCGGCCTGGTAGAGCTGCCGGACCCGGGTGAGACTGGACTGGGCGTTGGCCTTCTGCACCCGGGCGTTCTCCAGGGCCGCCCTCGCCCTTTCGCAAGCGAGGACCGCATCCCGGCTGTCGAGGGCGGCGATGCGCTGGCCGGCTTTGACCCGGTCCCCTGCCTTCACCTCGATCGATTCGATGAGCCCTCCGGTCCGGAAGCTGAGCCTCGCTTCGGTGCCGGCCCTGGCCGTGCCGGCGAACCGCTGGCTCCGGACCGCGCTCGCGGGACGAACCTCGGCGTACTTCACCGGGCGGACCGGTTCGGGGACCGGCGGTTCCCCTCCGCAGCCAACCCACATACCCAGCGCCAGGGCAGGAATCACAACTCGCTTCATGGGGCCCTGTTCCTTTCGGAGAAGAACGCCGTCAGGCGCCCGACGAAGGCTTCCCGCTCATCGGGAGTCATGAACATGGTGTACCCCCCCACGCTGTTTTCCAGCTGCAGATAGCTGACCAGGTACTCGTACACCGCGCTGGCCTCCGCCTGGCTGGCGGAGAGGGAGGCCCGCTGCGCATCCACCAGCTGGGCGATACCCGGCAGGCCCTTCTCGTAGGCATCCTGCACCAGCTCGAAGTTCTTGCGGGCGCTGGCCGCGGCCACTTGGGCGAAGTGTATGTTGGTGCCCCTCGAAACCAGGTTCGTCATGCGCACCCGGACAGCCTGGGAGAGCTGTTGCCGCAGGCTCTCCTCCTGAAGGCGGAGCTGCCGCTGCTGGATCGCCGTCTGGTCGACGGCCACCTTGCGCTGGTTTCCCTGGAACAGGGGATAGGTGAAGTGGAGGGCGAGGTTCCAGGTCCCATCGAGGGGAGCCGCCGAAGCGGGCGGCATCCCCTTGCCGTCGCGCCAGAAGGTGTGGTCGGCCTGCCCCCGCAAGGCCACCGAAGGCAGGTAGTACTGCCGGTAGGTCATCCGCTGCCGGCGCTCGGCCGCTTTCATGTTGGCCTCGAGTTGCTTCAGAGAAGGCATGTTCCCGAGGGCCTCTTCGACGAGGAAGTCGGTCAGGATCTCCACGTCTCCCGCGCGGCGGATCAGATCTCCCATACGTGTCGGGTCGAGGCCGTCGAAGAGATCGTCGGAAAGACTGGCATCCTCCACCTCGAACTCCTCGGCCATGTCCGCCCGGTTCAGCAGCCGGTTGAGCTGCACCTTGGCCAGGTACAGGTTGTTGAAAGCCTGGATGGAGGACTGGGTCGCCCGGGCGACTTCGCTCTCCCAGCGGTACACGTCGGCGACGCCGGCATAGCCGACGGCATGGCGGGTGCGGGCGATCTTCAGGTTGCGGCGCGAGGCTTCGAGGTTCTCGTCCTGGACCCGCCCCGCCGTCTTTGCCAGCAGGATGTCGAAGTAGGCGGTCGCCAGGTTCAGCACCACGTCGAGCGCCACCAGGTCGGCCCGATGGCGGGCGGCCTCGGCGAGGTACCGCTGGATCTGTACGTTGGCCAGGGCCGGCTCGGAGAACAGCACCTGCTGCACGGTACCGGTGCCCTTTCCGGTTCGCTCCGGCTGCTGGCCGAGAGCGCGGTCCGCCGCCTCCGGGTCGATCTGCAGCAGGGTGGCCGAGGTTTCCACGGTGGGAAGCAGGGACGACCTGGCCTGGCGCATGTCCTGGGCGGCCAGATCGATATTGCTCCTTTCGATGCGCAGGTCGAGATTGCTCCGCAACCCCTCCGCGATGACCTCCCGCAAACTCAAGCGACGGTCCGCAGCCGGTTCGTCCGCCTTGAGGAAGCGGGCGGAAAACAGTGTTTCGAAAGAGAGGTCGAGGCCGATCTTGCGGACCGTTGCCGCGTTCAGCACCCACTGGTCGTCGAGGTTGCGCTGCACGGGCATCGCCGCCAGTTCCTCCCCGAGGGCGACTCCTTCGACGATCAGGGCGAGGCTGCGGACGATCTGGTCCCGGCCGTCCTGGTCGCCCATACAGGCCATGATCCCCGCATCCACATGAGACCGGCTCATGGCAAAGGAAGGCAGCTTGCGCCCGGCAAGGGCCGCGGCCAGGGTGGCGACCTCCTCGGGACTGCGCTCGAACACCATCGTCAGGTATGCCGCGTCGACTGAATCGGCCAGCGCCGGCAGGGGGGTTTCCGGTCCCCAGTAGACCAGCTCCACCTCGGCTCCCAGAGGGGCGGCGAGACGTTGGAAGAAACCGTCGAAATCCAGCCGGTCTCTCAGGTTCTCGCTGACGATGACGGCCAGATGGGAGAAAGGATGGATGCGGTGGAAGGCCTCCAGGTCCTCTTCGATCGGATGGGTACCGAGGACATAGGTGAAGTTGGGCACCCCGGATACGCCGGGCTCGGCCAGCGGCATCCGCTGCAGCTCCACATCGAGGACCCCCACGGCGATCGTCGGCTTGGGCAGATCGCCCAGGGCGGCGAGCATCGCCGCACTCGCCGGTCCCACGGCGATGACCAGATCGACGGCGGGGTCGTTCGCAAGGGACAGGTAGTCCGCGCGCTCCGCCCCGAAACGCAGGTGCTCGGGCAGGAAGTGAACCGACCGGCCGGCCCCCAGCACCTTGTGGATCTCCACCCTGAGAAAGTCCAGATCGCTGCCGGAATCGGTGTCACGGGGCGCGGTATCAAGCAGCAGACCGATGTGGAGATCGCTGTCCTGACTCTGCGCGCGCGCCGGCTGCAGCGCCAGCGCCAGACCGATTGCCAGAACCGCGTATATCGCTGTTCTCAGCATCCAATCTCCAGAGACCCCGCTTCGTCGTCAGGGCGCGCGAGGCGCAGGCATTCCCACCTCTCCATCGGTGCGCGGGGTCGTGGTCCGGGTGAAGGCGCGAGAGTATAATCATGCCCGCCACCGAAATCGACACGAGCCTTGGGACCGCCGCACATTCACACGGAGGAGGGGAGAGGGAGAATGGTCAGGGTAGCCATGTTGAGCCGCTGGCATGTCCATGCCGATGAGTATGCCTCGCGCGTCAACGCCGAGGAGCGGGCGCAGGTGGCCGCCGTCTGGGATGAGGAGCCCGAACGCGGCCAGGGTTGGGCCGGCGAGCTGGGGGTCGACTTCGAGGCCGATCTGGATCGCCTGCTGGCGCGGGACGACATCGACGCGGTGGCCGTCGACGCGCCCACCAACATGCATCCCGAGGTGATGATCCAGGCCGCGCGGGCCGGCAAGCACATCTTCACCGAGAAGGTCATGGCCACCACGGTGAGCGAGTGCCGGGCCATCGCCGACGCGGTGACCCGGGCGGGCGTCAAGTTCTGCATCTCCTTCCCCCGGCGCGGGCTGCCCGAGGTCCAGCTCGCCGGGCAGCTGATTGCGGGCGGGCACCTGGGACAGATCACCCTGCTGCGCATCCGGGTCGCCCACGGCGGTGCGACGGCCGGCTGGCTGCCGCCGCACTTCTACGATCCCGTCGCCTGCGGCGGCGGCGCGATGATCGATCTGGGGGCCCACGGCATGTACATCGCGCGCGGCCTGCTGGGCGAACCACGGCAGATCACCTCCGCCTTCAACCACATCACGGGGCGCGCCGTGGAGGACAACACCCTGTCGGTGATCACCTTCGAGAGTCAGGCGATCGCCATCAACGAGACCAGCTTCGTGCAGCACGGCGGGGTCTTCTACCTGGAGATCAACGGGACCGAGGGCACCTACGTCACCGGCGGGCCGGAGGAGAAGACGCGCGTTCAGGCCCCGAAGTGGTCCGGCCGCGACGACTGGGTGGAGCCGGAGGAGTTGCCCGAACCGCTGGTGCATCCGGTGACCCAGTGGATCAACGCCATCGTCGAGGACAGCCCCATCGACTACGGCCTCACCGAGGGCATTCAGCTCACCGAGCTGATGGAAGGCGCCTACCGCGCCCATCGCGAAGGGCGAACCGTCAGCTACCCGCTGGACTGAGGAGTCAGGCACCCATGGAGATCGCGCTCAGCACGGAGGAACGCTCGGCGGAAGCCCTGTCGCCGGCGCACCTCGACCAGGCGGTGGCCGCGGTTCGCAACGACGGATTCGTGGTCCTCGAGGACATCATCGCCCACGACCTCCTGGACCAGCTTCGGGAACGGATGGACCAGGACTCCCAGCGGCTCATCGCCGCCGAACGCTGGGGCGGCGCCGGGGGGCTCCCCGGACACCTGCAGCAGGGGCCGCCGCCCTTCGCGCCCTTCGTCCACCGCGACATCGTGGCCAACCCCTTCGTGATCCAGGTGAGCCACGCCCTGCTCGGCGATGGCCTCTTCAACAACTTCTACAGTGGCAACAGCAACTGTCCCGGAAGCGGGACCCAACCGCTGCACCGGGATTCCGATCACCTCTGGCCTGGGCTCGAGCAGGCTCACCCGGCGGCGCAGGTGGTGGTCAACGTCTCACCCCACGACGTGTGCGAGGAGAACGGCAGTGTCGAGCTGTGGCCCGGCACTCATCGGATAGCTGATGTCGGGTCCGTGATCGACGCCGAGACCGAAGCGGCGAGGCGCGCCGTGGTGCCGCCGGTGCGCGGCAACGCCCGCAAGGGCAGCGTGCTGATCCGGGACATGCGGCTCTGGCACCGCGGCGTGCCCAACCGGTCCGACCGCCCGCGCCACATGATCGCCATGATCCACAACATCCGCTGGTTCCACCGGAGCCGCGTCGTGACCTTCGCCCGCGGCTGCGAGTCCGCCTTCCCCGACTGCGCCCTGGACCACAACGCCGTCTTCAGCGACGAGCCGATCGACTACCTGTCTCTGGGGACGGGGTAGAGCCCCTCAGGCTTCGTACATCACCGGGCAGATCCGGGGGTCGTCGAGGTGGGCGGTGTAGTATCCCTGGTCGCCGGGCACCGGCACGGCCCGCTCGTCGCGCAGATGCACGGCCAGGCTGCAACGGGCCGAATTCGAGAGATTGGCGTTGGAGCCGTGGTAGGTCAGGCAGTGGTGGACGCTGAGCCCGCCCATGGGCATCAGCGCCGGCACTTCCTCCCATGTCTGGCCCGCGGGCACGGTGATCTCCTCGCGCAGCTTGTGCTGGTCCTTGTCGAAGAAGTTCCCCCGGTCGAGGAACCCCCAGCGGTGGGACCCGCGCACGAAGAGCATCGGCCCCGACGCCGCGCCTACCCCGCCCAGGGCGATCCACGCCGTGAACAGCCCTTCGGCCTGCTGCCACATGCGCCAGTACTGCCGGTCCTGATGCCAGCCGACATTCCCGGCCGACGCAGACCCCGGCGGCTTGATCAGCAACTGGCTCGCCCACACCTGCACCCGCCGTGAGCCCGTCATCCCGGCGACCTCACGTCCCACCTGGGGACAGGTCACCAGTCCGTACAGCCCCGTATCCGACCGGTGCGGATTGTTGATCTTGCACAAGAGCCGCGGATCGTAGCCGGGATGCTCGGTGGGCGGCAGCCCCGTGTCGAAGGATCCGTCGCGCACCGCCGCCATCCCCCGCAGCGCCTTCTTCAGCACATCGTCCGGGGGAACCTGCTCGTCCGCGATGCAGTACCCGTCGCGCTCGTACTGCTCGACCGCTTGTTCCATCTGTCTCTCCGAGCCCCCGGGCCGCGACTCCGGTTCGCCTTGCGGCTGTGGAGGGCTGCCGCGCGCGTTGCTTCCCGGGGCGAAGGGCGCTGTTGAGCCCTACGCGCCCGGGCCCGACGAACCGGCACCCCCCACCGGCCAGCAACCCTCCACGGCGCAGGCCTCCTCCGCCCCCGGCCAGGGCGGCATGGTGACGATGGCGATCTTCAGCGGCCGGTCGCCCACCGTCCGGAACTGGAAGTGGGCGCCCACGGGGATCGACAGGCTGGCCCCGGCGGAGACGTCGACGATCCGCTCCTCCTCGCCGAGGCGGCGCCACACCTGGCCCGCGCCGTCGAGGACGTACCACAACTCCTCGACGGTGCGGTGGGCCACGGGCCGGGAGACCTGCCCGGGGTGCAGGGTGCAGTGGACCATGCTGCCGCGGCGGCTGCGGGCCAGCAGCCGGATCTCCGAGCCGTCCGGCGCCAGGACATCGTAGTCCCCCGCAGGCCGTTGGTAGTCCAGGGCCTGGCTCATGGGGGAACCTGTGCTCACCGCGGTCAGGCGGTGAAGAAGGCGACCACGGTCCAGCAGACCGCCGCGAGGACGGCGGCCATCGAGGCCTGGGGGATCTGCGTCTTCACGTGGTCCATGAGGTCGCAGCCCGTGCACATCGAGCTGAGCACGGTGGTGTCGGAGATCGGCGAGCACTGGTCGCCGTAGACGCTGCCGTCCATGACCGCGGCGAAGCACAGGGTCATGAACAGCTCGGGATGGGCCAGGCCGTGGGCGCCGGCCACCGCCCAGGCCAGGGGCATGGCCAGGGGGAAGGCGACGGCGTAGGTGCCCCAGCTCGTGCCCGTGGAGAAGGCGATGACGATGGTGATGACCTGCAGCAGGACGGGCAGCAGGAAGTAGGGAATCGCCGCGCCGAGCTGCTCGACGAGGAAGACGCCGCCCCCCGTCTCCTTGCTGATGCCGCCGATGGTGATGGCCAGCAGCAGGATCACCGAACCGAGGACCACCCCCTTGAGGCCGTCGTGGAAGCCGGAGACCAGGTCCTTCAGCGACATGCCCTTGGCCAGGGCCATGCCGGCGGCCAGCAGCAGGGCGAAGCCGAAGGCCCACTGCACGTTCGGCGACCCGGAGGCGATGAAGGTGCCCACGGCGATGGCGATGAGCGAGCCCAGGGGCAGGAAGAACTCGAGGATGTGCGGCTTGTAGCCCTCGGGAACGTTGCTCCCCTGCAGCTCCTTGGCGCTAAGGGGGGCGGCCCCCTCGGCGTCCAGCTGGCCGGTCTCGCGGGAGCGCTCCATGGCCGCCCGCAGCCGCCCGCCGAGGAAGTAGGGCTTCTCGATGCTGAGGAGGAACGTCCCCAGGACCGCGAAGATGGCGTAGAAGCAGAAGGGAACGCTATCGAAGAAGAAGTTCATCCTGTCGCTCTCGGTGGCCAGGAAGCTGACGCCGGAGACGAAGATGAAGGCCTGCACGTACCCGGGCCAGGCGTTGAAGGCGAGCTGGGAGGCGATGGGAGAGGCGGTGGAGTCGACGATGTAGGCCAGCTCCTCGTGGCTGACCTTCTCCTTGTCGGCGATCGGCTTGACCGTGGTGCCCACGAGGACGGTGCTCACCGTGCCCCCCTGGAAGAACACGACGCCGAGCATCCAGGCCACCAGCTTGGCGCTGCGGGGGCCGCGGACGAAGCGCACGGTCATGAACTCGGCGAAGGCCTGGGCCGCGCCGGTGCGCGACCAGATGCCCATGAGGCCGCCCAGGAGCCACAGGTAGAGGAGCAGGACCCCGGCGGCGTTGGTCGAGGCCAGGGAGGGGATGAGCACGTCCCCGGTGAAGTCGTAGCGGGTCAGCAGCAGGGCGCCGGCGACGATGCCTCCCAGCAGGGAGGGCACCGGCTCCCGGGTGAGCCAGCACAGGAGCACGGCCACCACCGCGGGCAGCAGGGACCAGAAGCCCCAGTGGTGCTTGGCGATGAGCTGGTAGTAGAGGGTCCGGGCCTCGCCACCGATCAAGGTCTCGACATAGGCGAACTCCTCCATGACCGCGGGCTCCTCGTTCGAGCCCTCGATCCGGTCGGGATTGAGCACGGCCTGCTTGATGGGGACGGCCTCGAAGTGGACGGGCTTCTTCTTGTAGATGTAGTAGAGCCGGCCGTCGGCGTCGGTCTGGACGTCCAGGGCCACCTGCTCCACGGTCCAGGTGGGAGGCACGTTGGCGCCGACGATCCAGGACACGATCAGGGCGGCGGCGAAGATGATGAATTTGCGCTGGCCGGGGGTCATGTGGGGTCTCCAGAGGAAGGACGGAGCGCGGCGGAGGCATCGCCGGGGCTGCGGGCGAGCAACCCTCGGGACCACGAAAGGGGCTGCATCTGCGATGGTCAAGGGATTCCCGGCGGCGGCGCCAAGGTGGCGCCGTATCTTTCGGTCCACCCCGGAAGCATGCCATGCACACCACTCTGTACATCTCCTGTCTCCTTCTCCTCGCGGCGGCGATGCCCGGCTGCGACCGGGACCGAGACAAGTCGGCCGGCCCGGAGAGCACGGTCAAGGTCGGCTTCCTCGTTTCGGGCGATCGCGCCTCGTACGCGGACGCCGCCGGCATCGCGGTGGACGAGATCAACGACGGCGGGGGCCTGCTCGGCCGGTCCCTGGAGCTCGTCATCCGGTCAGGGATCGAGGAGCCTTCGGTCTCCGTCGAGACCGCGGAGCAGATGATCGTCGACGACGAGGTGATCGCCCTCATCGGGCCCAATCGCTCCTCCCACGCCTTGGTCGTGGGCGAGACGGCGCAGCGCCACGGGCGGCCCATGATCACCACCTCCGCCACCAACCCGGATGTGACCCGGGCCGGCGGCTTCGTCTTCATGGCCGCCTTCACCGATCTCTTCCAGGGGGGCGTCATGGCCCGTTTCGCCCGCGAGGAGCTGGGCCTGGAGGGCGTCGCCGTGCTGACCCTGCGCGGCGAGGTCTACACCGAGGGGATCTCCGAGATCTTCGTCTCCGGGTTCCGCGGTTCCGGCGGGACGGTGGTTGCGGAGGTGCTCTTCGACCGGGGAGAGACCGACTTCGGCGAACCCCTGGGCCGCCTGGCCGCGGCGGGGGCGGGAGCTCTCTTCATCTCCGGGTTCGTGGAGGAGATCGCCCTCGTGACCCGGCAGGCCCGGTCCCTGCCGCTGCTCGACCCGGCGGGCGAACCGGCGCTCTTCCTCGGCGCCGATTCCTGGGACAACCCGGACCTGCTGGCCCACCCGGCGGCCGAGCTGGAGGGCAGCTTCTTCAGCACCCACTTCTCGCCGGACACGGACGAGCCGGGGGCGCGCGCCTTCGTCGACGCGTACCGGTCCCGGTTCGGCGCCGCCCCCACCGGCGGGGACGCCGTGAACTACGACGCCGTGCGGCTGCTGGCCCAGGCGGTGGAGCGGGCCGGCCGCCTGGACCCGGAGGCGATCCGGGCGCAACTGGCCGCCACCGAGGACTATGCCGGGGCCACGCGGATCGCCGGGTACGACGACAACCGTCACCCCGCCAAGAGCGCCGTGATCATGACCATCCGCGACGGGGAGAAGCTCTTCCACCGTCAGATCGACCCGCCTCCCGGCGGGCATCGATAGCCAGCCGAAGGAGACGGGAACCATGCGCATCGAGAGGATCGAGACGATCGAGCTGGAGCTGCCCTGGGGTCCGCCAGGCAACGGCGCCTCCCGCACGTGGCCCGTCCATCGCGTGCACACGGACAACGGCCTCGTGGGCATCAGCCGCGGCGGCAGCCGCGACCTGATCGAGCGCCACCTGGCGCCACTCCTCGTCGGCGAGGACCCGCGCCGCACGGCGCGGCTGTGGCAGAGGATGTACGACGCCGCCTGGGGCTTCGGCGGCCCGGGGCGCGCCGCCATGAGCACCATCGGCGCCCTCGACGTGGCCCTCTGGGACCTCTACGGCAAGGCCTGCGGCGAGCCGGTGTGGCGGCTGCTGGGCGGCTGCCGCTCCCGGGTGCCGGTCTACGCCGACGGCATCGGCTATGCCGACGCCGACGCCGCCGAGGTGGCGGCACTGGTGGCGAAGCACGCCGCCCTGGGCTACGAGGCCGTCAAGTTCCACCTCACCTCACCGGAGCCGGAGATCGCCCTGGCCAAGGTCGAGGCGTCCCGGCAGGCCCTGGGCCCGGACCGCCGCCTGATGATCGACGTGCGCCGCCTGTGGGACGGGCATCTGGCGGCGCGCATGGCGCGGGCCTTCGCGCCGTACGACCTCTACTGGATCGAGGAACCGACCCGCGGCGACGACGAGCCCGGCCAGCTGCGCATGGTGCGCGAGGCGGCCGGCCCCGCCCTGGTGGCCGGCGGCGAGGGGGAGGGCACGATCTACGGGACCCGCCGCCTCATCGTCGAGGGGGGCCTGCAGGTGGCGCAGAGCGACATCCTCATCGGCGGCGGGTTCACGGGGCTCATGCGCATCGCGGCCGTGGCCGAGTCGCACCACGCCCACGTGGCTCCCCACGGCGCCAGCTTCCCCGAGATCAACTGCCACCTCGTGGCGGCCGTGCCCAACGGCCTGATCATCCCCGCCTGCCCCCACACCGAGCCCTACCAGATCTGGTCGCGGCTCTACGACCCGCCCTTCGCGGTGACCGATGGAGAGGTGGAGATGACGGAGCGGCCCGGCCTCGGTCTCGACTTCGACGAGGCCTTCCTCGAGGAGTTCAGGACGTCGCCGGAGGCCTGACGGGCCCGGCGAAGAGCTCGTCGGGCAGGATGCTGGCGGTCTCGACGGCGTGCCGGTGCTCGGGCAGCCCCTCGGTGGTGACCACGCCCAGGGCGGTGAAGCGCCCGCTCTCGCCGCTGGCGCCGCTGCGGTTGCCGCCGCTGTGCCCGCGCAGCCAGTCGGCGTCGATGACGCGCTCGCCCTTCCAGAGGCCGCGGGTGGCGTTGAGGTGCCCGAAGCGCGCCAGGTCGGAGGCGCTGATCACCACCCACCCGGGGCCGCTGCGGACGGCGTGGCCGCCGATCTCGTACGGCGGGTCGAGGTAGGTGTAGGTGTCGGGGATCGTCGGGTAGAGGAACTTCCGCTCCTTGACCTCGCCCCCCGGCAGCCAGTCCCAGCGCCCGGCGGGGATGCCGATGGCGTCGAAGAGCCGCTCCTGCACCACGTCCTTGAGGTCGCGGCCCCAGGCCGCGGTCAGGGCCTGCCCCAGGCGCCAGAAGCCGGCGCTGCTGTAGAGGCCCACGGTGCCCGGCTCGGCGTGGGAGTAGCAGTCGAAGAAGGGGTCCCCCGTCCACCTGGCCCACGCGGGCACGCCGGGGACGGCATCGGCCTCCTCCAGGCCGGTGCGCTTCTCGCGCCAGCGGTTGCCGATCTCGAAGGGGAACCCGCCCCAGTGCACGCTCTCGTCCCGCCGCCCCACCAGGTGGCGCCAGGTCAGCCGCTCGTGATGGCCGGCGGTGAGGTACTTGTGCGGATGAGAGAGCTGGCCCTCGCCGGTCCAGGTGCGGTGGATCGGCTCGTCCGGGTCGAGGAGCCCGTCGGCGGCCGCCGCGCCCAGGACCACCCAGGTGAGGGCCTTGCCCACGGAGGCGGTCTGGTGCCGGTAGTGGCGGTCTCCCCAGGCGTGCACGAGGCAGCCGCCGCGAGTCAGGACGGCGCCGTAGCGATTGCCGCCGTGGTCCTCGCCCCCGAAGCGGGCGCCGCGCACCTCGAGCCCGGCCAGCCAGCGCGCGAACCCCTCCGGGTCGAGGCCGGCCTGCTCCGGCGTGACCTGCACCCAGTCCTCCTCCGGGTAGGTGACCCAGCCGGGCACCTCGACGGTGTGCGTGGGAGCGATGAGGTCCATGGGGGAAACCTCGTGTGCTGTCCGCCGCCGCCGCAAGCCGCGCGGGACCAGCCGGCGGGCTTGGGGAAAGGAAACCGTGGATCAAATGCGGGATCTGGTGCCGGCATGGTCGGGAAGCGGCTAATGTATCCGGATCTGACGAAGTAGGAGAGGAACTTCATCGCTCGGGCATCAGGACCACGTTCTTACCGCTGTCGTGGTCCTTCTCAAGGCGGTCCAGCTCTGCAATGTCGCTGAGGATCTTCTCGAGCCTCTCGATGTGTCCTTGGTCTGTCATCAGACTTCCTTTCCAGTAAGGGCGTGTTGGTTCTTCCTCGTGGAGCAGGGGCTTAGGTGGGCCGTCTCTTGCTCCATCCCTTCATGGCATACCGATCCAAGGACTGCAAGGGAAAGCTCGGAAAGCTCCCTTGCAGTCCCTTCCAGGCAGAGGACCGTCACGTACGGGTCCGGGTACTCCTGCGCCCGGAACAGACCTGACAGCTTGGTAAGGTTCGCCTCCGTCAAGTAGAGACTGCTGTTTTCCGTGCTGGCGTAGTGGTTCACTTGCGAGCTACACCCTTTGGTAGGTTGATATTGGCGGGTAGGGGTTACTGGAATGGATACAGCTACGATTAGGGCAGTTACTTCTCAGGATGGACATTACGCCTCCCTTCACCCGCATGGAACGTGAGTACGACCTGATCCGACTCCAGCAGTGTTCCCGCTGGAGTCGGGCGGTGTGTCAACATTCGCGCAGGGTACTGCGGGAAGGTCCCTACCTATTCACCAGGCACGGGGAGCTGCCTCATGCCGCTTGTATACTCGGCGGGTGAACTCTCCCTTCCGTCTACCTTCCCACTGGAAGGATCGGACTCTACATAAATCACACTGTGTAATTTCTGAGCTTGTCAGCAACCTTGTGGGTCAGGCGTGGATCTCAGCTAAGGACGGGCATGGGGTCTGCCCTTCCATCACTTGGAAGCTGGCGACAGTATGAAGGACCTACTCTCTCTCCTCTATCTGCAGGGCCAGACTTTTCTCGGGATCTCGGCAAGATCCGGCAAGCATGCCTTGAAGGGCTCGGCGGCGTAGTTCCGCCAAGTGTCGCGCTCGTTCATGCGATTTTCCTCCAATAGCTTGGTTCCAGGCTTCCAGTATGGGAAGCCGTGGTTTCTTCCCGACGATAGGGATTTAATGTGCAGTAGTCAAGACGCGCTGGTTTATCCACAATCCCGCAAGCCGCGCGGGACCAGCCGGCGGGCGTTACCCCGGTTGGTGGCCGCCGCAAGCCGCGCGGACCCGATCCGCAGCCGCTCCAGGTCGGGCGGGTTCGCGTCGCCGCATTGTCACCGCCACAGGCCGGGCGCGCCCCCGGCCGCGGGCGTTGTCCCGGGTCGCGGCACGGGCCTACACTTCCCGCGCCGGCCGGGATCGCTCCGGCGGGCCTGACCCTCGAGACGAATAGATGCCCTCCACCCCTCTGAACACCGATCCCGCGCGCTTCGCCGAGCTGGGCTACTGCCTCTTTCCGGACGTCCTGACCGCGGCCGAGGCCGGGGATCTGCGGGCCATGCTGGAGGAGGCCCTGGCGACGCCGCTGCCGCAGCCCTCCGGCCGCGCCCTGGACCGCGACAGCTACGTGGGTGAGCCCCACGTGAGGGACCTGCGCTGGCTGGACCTCTGCCGCCACCCGCGGGTGCTCGACGCCGTCGAGTCGGTCCTCGGGCCGAACCTGGTCCTGGTCTACTCCTCCGTCTTCATCAAGCAGCCCGGCTCCCCGGTGAAGGTGGGCTGGCACCAGGACAACACCTACTGGCCCAGCGTCCACGGCACCGACGTCGTCACCCTGTGGCTCGCCGTCGACGACGCCGACGCATGCAACAGCGCCATGAAGGTCATCCCCGGCTCCCACCGCGGCTGGCGCGAGCTGGAGACCGTCGACTCCGGCGACGACCAGATGCTCCGGCGCAGCGTGCCCGTTTCCCCGGAGCAGGAGGCCTCGGCGGTGACCCTGGAGATGGGCGCCGGCAGCCTGTCGATCCACGACTCCTTCATCCTCCACGGCAGCGACGCCAACGGCAGCGGCCGGAGGCGCGCTGGATACACCGTCCGCTACTGCAGCACCGACAGCGCCTGGGTCGACGTGGACAGCCATCCCCACCGCGTCTTCCTGGTGCGCGGCGGGGCCGGCTCCAGGGGCGATGGCTACACCAGCCTGCTCCCCGGCGTGGAGGCCACCGCGGAGCTGCTGATCGAGTCATGAGAGGCGGCGACCTCCTCATCGAGTGCCTGAGAGCGCAGGGCGTGCGCTGCATCTTCGGCATGCCGGGCACCCAGAACCTGCAGATCTACGACTCCCTGCTGCGCCGCGGCGCCGGCGCCATCGACCACTACCTGGTCCGCCACGAGTACGGCGCCACGGTGATGGCCGACGGCTACGCCCGCGCCGGCGGCGACGTGGGCGTCGCCCTCACCGTGCCCGGCCCCGGCGCCAGCAACGCCTCCACCGGGCTGCTGCAGGCCTACACCGACTGCGTCCCCGTGCTCCTGATCACGGGCCAGCACGACTCGCGGCACTACGGGCGCGATCCCGCCAAGCTGTTCCACGGCCTCGACCAGATGTCCTTCTTCGAGCCCATCACCCGCTACCGGGAGATCGCCCGCACCGCCGCCGACATCCCGCGCGTGGTGGAGCAGGCCTTCCGCGTCCTGCGGGCGCCGCGGCCCGGGACGGCGATGCTGGAGTTCCCCCAGGACGCGGTCACCGGGCCGGCGGACGGACTGGAGGTCCCGGACCGCGTGCCCTCGCTTTCCGCCGGGACTCCCGACGAGGCGCTGCTGCGCGAGGCGGCCCGGAGTCTGGGAGCTGCCTCGCGGCCGGTGCTGCTGGCCGGCAACGCCGTGATCACGGGGCGGGCCCGGGAACAACTGCGGGCCCTGGCCGAGAAGCTCCGGGCGCCGGTGGTGGCGACCCGCCGCGGCAAGGGCGCCCTGCCCGAGGACCACGAGCTGGCCCTGCTCGACATCCGCGGCTACCTGGCGCGGCAGGCGGTGGAGGCCGCCGACTGCACCCTCGCCGTGGGCTGCCGCTTCACCTCCATCGACACCAGCCAGTGGGAGTGCCGCTTCCCGCGGCCCCTGATCCAGCTCGATCCCGAGGCCGGTGAGATCGGCCGCGAGTACGACTGCGACATCGGGATCGCCGGGGACCTGCGCCTCAGCCTGCGGAGCCTGTGCGAACAGGTGCCCGGGGGCGGCGGCGAGTGGATGCCGCTGCTGGAGACCTGGCGCCGGCGGTTCGCGGCGCAGCCGCCGCTGCCGCTGCTGCCCGAGATCCGCGAGGTCCTGCCCGACGACGGCATCCTCTCCGTGGACGTCCACGGCATCGGCTACTCGGCCTTCGCCGAGTATCCCGTCCGCGACCCCGAGAGCTTCCTCTACCCCTGCATCGGCGTCTCCCTGGGCCACGCCTTCCCCGCCGCCCTCGGGGCGCGGCTGGCGCGGCCCGACCGGCCCGTGGTCTGCTTCTCCGGGGACGGCGGCTTCCTCATGGGCAGCTTCGAGCTGGCCACCGCCGTGCGCTACGGCATCGACGTGACCATCGTCATCGTCAACGACTCGGCCCTGACCGCGATCAAGGGCTCCCAGCTGCGCGACTGCGAGGGCCGCACCATCGACACGGAGCTGACCAACCCCGACTTCGTGGCCTTCGCCCGCTCCTTCGGGATCCACGCCGAGAAGGTCTCCGACCTCGGCGGCTTCCGGCCCGCCCTGGAGCGGGCCATGGCCGCCGCCGGACCGTCCCTGGTGGAGGTCGAGATGAGCGGCCGCCAGGACGAGATCATGAGCTGGGTCACCTGGCTGCGGGAGGACCCTCTGCGGGAGTGAGGTCGAGGCGCGGGGCGTAGGCCGCCTCCGGGACGCACCACACCGCCGGCCACCGCCCGACTCCTCGCTCGATCCCCTCTCCCTGATCCTGCCCTCATCAGCTCCCGCCCGGGCAGGCCCCGGGCGCCGGGCCCTGCCGCCCCCAAGCTCCGCGGCCGTGGCCGGTCCCTTGAAGGACAGGCGGCCGAGGTGCTGGCAGGCCGTCCTTCAGCACCACCCGCCCTTGGCGGGACCGGCGGCCCCAGGCTTGGCCCCTGGCACCACGGCCCGCAGGAATCCACCGCCAGGCCCCGCGCCCCTGTCCTCCCCCCTCGCCCCACCGGTCCCGCGAAGGAGCCGCGGCCCAGGCACCGGCAGCCGCCCGACTTCCCCGGCTGCAGCCGGACCCCCCGAGACCGTGGCCGAGTTGCACCGCACCGCAGCCCCCGTCGCCCCATCGTTCCTCCGACCTCCGACCTCCGACCCCCCCGGATTGTCCAGAATCGGAAAGGCCGCTGTTCGAAAGCGGACACACCCGTGGCCGCCACGGCCCGCAATCGCCCCGCAACAGCCGCTGTGCCGCCTGGCACGGGATTTGTTCAAGGAGCTTCCCATGGACGAGCAGACCTCAAACAACCCCATGGACCGGCCGGTGGACCCGACCTTCCAGCGGCGCCGGCGCCTCAAGCGCATCGCCGTCTCGGCGGCGGGGCTGGCGGCGGCGGTCTGGCTCTTCCTGTGGCTCCCCGGGCTCATCCGGCCGTCGGTGGACGCCGACCGCATCCGCACGGCCACGGTGGAGCGCGGGCCGGTGGAGGAGACGATCACCGCCTCGGGCACGATCGTGCCCGAGTTCGAGCAGATCCTCTTCAGCCCCATCGACACGCGCCTGCTGCGCATCCTGGAGAAGCCGGGCGCCGTGCTGCGCAAGGGACAGCCCGTGGTCGAGCTGGACCTGAACCCGGCGCGCCTCGAGGTCGAGAAGCGGGCCGAGGAGCTGGCCCTGAAGCGGAACCGCCGGACCCAGCTGGAGCTGGACGAACGCCAGCGGCTGAGCGACCTGGACACGCACTGGCGCCTGAAGAAGCTCGACCTGCAGCGCCTGCAGACCCGGGTCGATCAGTACGTGGAGCTGCAGGAGATCGGCGCCGTCTCCCAGGAGGAGTTCAGCCAGGTGCAGTTGGAGGCGCAGCGCACCGGGATCGAGCTGCGCCAGATCGAGGAGGACCGCAGCAACCTGCTGGAATCCACCCAGGCCCAGGTGGAGGCGTTGGAGGTGGAGATGAAGAGCCTGGAGCGCGAGGGCGAGGAGGCCCGCCGGCGTCTGGAGCGGGCCCGCGTCCTGGCCGACCGGGACGGCGTCCTCACCGCGGTCTCACCCGTCGTGGGCGCCCCCATCCGCCAGGGCGAGGAGATCGCCCGCATCGCCGACCTCAGCTCCTTCCGCGCCGACGTCACCGTCTCCGACCTCCACGCCCGCCGCCTCGCCACCGGGCTGCCGGTGCGCCTGCGCATCGACGAGGAGACCTTCGTCAGCGGCCGCGTCGCCCGCATCCTGCCCACGGTGGACAACAACATCATCACTCTCGAGGTGGAGCTGGAGGACTCGGCACACGCCTTGCTCAGACCCAACCAGCGGGTCGACGCCTACATCGTCACCGCCCGCAAGGACCAGGCCCTGCGCCTCAAGCGGGGGCCCTTCATCGCCGGCGGCGCGGGCCTGCACGAGGTCTTCGTCATCCACGGAGGCACGGCGGTGAAGACCGGGATCCGCGTCGGCATCGCCAGCTTCGAGCACTACGAAGTGGTGGAAGGACTCCTCGAAGGCGACGAGGTGATCATCTCCAGCATGAAGGACTACCTGCACCTGGACGAGGTCCAGATCAAGTAAAGGAGGCAGCCGTGATCCAGCTCGATGGCATCGAGAAGGTGTACCGCACCGACAAGATCGAGACCCTGGCCTTGAGCAACATCAACCTCACCGTCGACGCCGGGGAGTTCATCTCGATCATGGGGCCCTCGGGCTCGGGCAAGAGCACCCTGCTCAACGTCATGGGCCTGCTCGACGAACCGTCCGCGGGCGACGTGAGCCTCAACGGGCGTCACATCAACTCCTACGCCGACCGCTACCTGGCCCGCATCCGCAACGAGGAGGTGGGCTTCATCTTCCAGACCTTCCACCTCATCGCCGACCTGAACGTGGTGGACAACGTCGAGATCCCCCTCCTCTACCGCCGCGGCCTGTCGGGCAAGGAGCGGCGGCAGATGGCCCTGGAGGCGCTGGAGCGGGTCGGCCTCGGCTCGCGGGTGCGCCACTTCCCGTCGCAGCTGTCGGGCGGCCAGCAGCAGCGCGTGGCCGTGGCCCGGGCGATCGTCGGCAAGCCGCGGATCCTGCTCGCCGACGAGCCCACGGGCAACCTCGACAGCCGCATGGGCGACGAGATCATGGCCATCCTGCGGCAGCTCAACGACGAGGGCGCCACCATCGTCATGGTGACCCACGACCAGCGCCTGGCGGAGACCACCGAACGAACGGTCCGCCTCTTCGACGGCCGCCAGGTCGAGTGAGGACGGCATGCTGAGGAACTACCTCAAGGTCGCCCTCAAGGTGTTCTGGCGGCACAAGTACTTCACCGTGGTGAACCTCCTGGGGATCTGCTCCACGCTGGTCGCGGCGATTGTCGCGGCGATGATCCTCGATATGGAGATCGGGGAGGTGACAGGAAACGCTCCGCCGGAGATCCACAACGACCGAACTCTGCATCTCTCGAGAGTAGTGGTCGGAGATCGCAGCCGGGACTTCTCCCATGGGCGGGGTATATGGCCCATATCGCCTGCCTACGCGTTTCTGGACCGCTATGTGCGGCCCCTCGAGACCGCGGAGAACGTGACCATCTTCTCTCGTTCAGAGACTCGGGGGTTGCACGGTGGCGCAGAGGAAGCCGGCGTGGAAGTGCGATCGACCGACGGCGCTTTCTGGGAGGTCTTCAGCTTCGACTTCATCCAGGGCGGTCCCTACACGGAAGCCGAAGTCGACGCCGGCGCTTCCGTCGCCGTCATCAGCGACCGCTTTGCCAGGCGGTTCTTCGGATCGAGCGAGGCCGTGGGAAAGAGCGTGCCTCTCGACGGGCGGGCTCACCGCGTCGCCGGGGTGGTCTCCCCCGGCCGCAGCCGGAGAGTGAGCATCCGGACCGACGTATGGGTGCCGGTGACTACGGCGCCAGCCGGGAAGTGGCGTCCCTACCGGCTGAGGGACGGGGGCGGATTCAGCGCCGCGGTGCTGGCGCCGCGGCCGGAGGACAGGGAGCGCGTACGGGCGGAATTCGCCGCCGTGCTGCCGCGGGTAGAGCCGGCGGAAGCGGATACTCTGCTGTCCGCCCCGCTCCTCACCGCCTTCGAGGAATGGGTGCTCGCGGAAGAATGGCGGCGACTCGCCGAGGGGCCTTCGGCCATTGCCGGCATCGTGCTGCGAACCGTACTGATCGGCGCCGGCGTGGTGCTGCTGGTACTGGCGTTTCCCGTTCTGCACCTGGTCAACATCAACATCAGCCGCATCGAGGAGCGCGCCGGCGAGATCGGAGTCCGCAAGGCCTTCGGCGGTTCGTCGCGGGCCCTCGTGGGGCAGTTCATCGCCGAGAACGTACTGCTCACGCTGGTGGGCGCGTTGCTCAGCCTGCTCCTCAGCCTGGGCCTGTTGGTACACTCCGCTCCGGGCACCCTCGACATTCTGCTGATGCTGCGCATCTTCGCCTACAGCATCCTGTGCGCCGTGCTCTTCGGCGCCCTGTCCGGCGCCTATCCGGCCTGGAGAATGGCGCGCCTGCATCCGGTGCAGGCCCTGACCGGGAGGAGCACATGATTCTCCACCTGTGCCGGCTGGCGTGGAACCGGCGGCGAACCAACCTGTTGCTCGTCGGCGAGCTGACCCTGGTCTTCGTGATCGTCGCCTTCATGGGCGTCGGCTGGGTGTTGTTCGCCGTCGAGAACCTGGAGCCGCTGGGCTTCGACTACGAGGATGTGTGGTCGGTCAACCTGGCGAGGCACGAATACCTTCGGATACAGGATCCAGGCGAGGAGCAGGAGTCCGACTTCGGGCGCACCGTCGCCATGGTCCGGCGGGAGATGGAGGCTCTCGGCGCCGTCGAGTCGGTAGCGATTGCCAACCAGTCACCATTCGTGGGCCTGGCCGAGTGGAACGGGATTCTCGCGGTCTCCATCTCGAGAGAGGGCTTGGAAACGCTGGGACTGCGGTTGGAGAGCGGGCGCTGGTTCGAGCCGGAAGACGAGGCGCTCTCGGGTGACCGAAGTCCCGTCATCCTGGACCGCCGGCTCAGCCGTGCGCTATTCGGCGACCAGGACCCGGTGGGCAAGATCATCGACCCAGATGAGGCGATAGAGAAGCACGGACTGGAGGGATATACGACCACAAACATGCCGCATCTGCCGTTCTTCAAGCTCCTCGTGGTAGGTGTCGTGGAAGACTGCCTCTATTACGGGAAGTACGGGTCCTCACGGAGCACGTTACCGGGCACGCTCTTTCTCTTCCTTCCCCACACGGGGATCAACACGTTTGAGTCGTACGGCGGGGTCCATCTCCTCCTGAGAAGCCCTTCGCGGAGGGGAGCGGACTTCGGTGAAGAACTCCGGAACAAGGTGCGCGCCGTCGTGCCGGCGGACCAGGCCCTGCGCTTCGACGTGCGCTCCCTGGCGGAGATGCATGACCGCAAGCAAGCCGGCCGGATCGAGAGTCTGAAGAACACCGCCCTGATCAGCAGCCTGCTGATGCTCATGGTGGCCCTGGGGCTGAGCGGCATACTGTGGCAGGCCGTGCGCCGCCGCACCCGGGAGATCGGGGTCCGCCGGGCCGTAGGGGCCGGCGGCGGCAACGTCTACTCCCTGTTCCTCGGCGAGCTGGCCGTGCTGGCCACGGCAGCCGTCGCCCTGGGCTGTGTGCCCATCCTCCATTTCGATCTGCTGAGTCTGGTCCTTCGCAGCTGGATACCGATCCACATCGCCATGGGCGGTCTCGCCGCGGCTGCGCTGGTGCTCCATCTGCTGGTGCTGCTGTGCGGCCTGTATCCGAGCTGGCTGGCGGCGCGCGTCAAGCCGGCCGAGGCCCTGCACCATGAATGAAGAAAGGAGCAGTATCGTGAAACCGGCTCTGGCGATTCTTCTGCTTGGTCTTGTGGGTTTCCCCGGGTCCGTCCCCGTGCAAGGGGAAGCGCGGCTGGAACCACCCGGCGAGAGGCGGCACCTCGGATTCGTCCTGGCCCAGGGTCCGTCCGGAGAGCCGCAGCCCCTCCTGCCGGGGTACACGCGGGACCAGGGTGCCTTCGACGGCGAGATCGCCGCCGAGTTCAAGGGGACCCGGTGGTGGTGGCTGTCCGGCTACGTGTGCGGCTTCAGCATCGTCGGCCTGCTCTTCGTGGACGACGTCCTCGTTCCGAGGGACGCTTCCATATCGAGGAAGGAGTACGAGGACATCCGGGGGAAGGGAATCGAGTACGTCCAGGGTTACCGCGAAGCCTATGGGAGGCATGTCCGCAAGAAGAGAACGGCGAGACACAACCATGGATCGTTCTGGGGATTCGTCACGGTGCTCGGCGTGTTCTCCGTGAAGACCACACTCGCGCTGATCGACTGACCATGTGCCCCGGCAACCCTATCCGCGCGAGGCGGCCATGCTGAGGAACTACGTCAAGATCGCCCTCAAGGTGTTCTGGCGGCACAAGTTCCTCACCGCCGTCAACCTCTTCGGCATCTGCTTCACCCTCGCGGCGCTCATGGTGGCGGCGGCCTTCATCGACCAGGAGGTGGGGCCGGTCCCGCCCGAAGTCCACGCCAACCGCACCCTGCATCTGGGCTGGCTCTTCGTGAAGTACTCCGACGAAGAGACCTTCAGTTCGACCCGGATACCCAGTTACGCATTCCTCGACCGCTATGCGCGTCGACTGAAGAGCGCGGAAAAGGTGACCCTGTTCTCGGAGGGGATGTCCAAGGCCGTGCACGGCGGGGCGGAGGAGCGGGGCGTGACCGTGAGACTGACCGATGGGGCCTTCTGGGAGGTCTTCCGCTTCGACTTCCTCCACGGCCGGCCCTACACGGCGGCGGAGATCGAGTCCGGCGACAGGGTCGCCGTGATCCGTGCCGAGTTCAGCCGCCGCCTCTTCGGCACCCAAGCCGCCGTGGGCAGAAGCGTCACCATCGACCGGAGGAGCTACCGGGTCGTGGGGGTGGTGGCCGACTACCTCTTCCGCAGGAGGACCTTGGCCGATGTGTGGGTGCCCGTAACCGCCGCTCCCCCCGAGAGCTGGCGTACCTACAAGCTCGGGGGGGACTTCAAGGCGGCGGTGCTGGCGCGCCGGCCGGGGGACATGCAGCGCATACGCGCGGAGTGGGCCGCCCTGGTGAGACAGGTGGAGCCGCCAGCCGACGAACGTCTCCCCTTCACCGGACTGTCGGCTCCGCTGCTCACGACATTGGAGGACTGGGCTCGCGAGAGTGAGGGGAACTGGACCTCGGCCTACGAGACAGCTCGAGGTACGGAAGAGGCGGAAGAGGCGGCCGCCGCCAAGCTCCGCTGGAGACTGCTTGCGGTGGGCGGCTACATGCTGCTCTTCATGATCCTGCCCGCGCTCCATCTGGTCAATCTCAGCATCGGCCGCATCGAGGAACGCACCTCCGAGATCGGCGTCCGCAAGTCCTTCGGCGCCTCCACTCACACCTTGGTGGGCCAGTTCGTCGCCGAGAACGTGCTGCTCACCCTGATGGGCGGGGCCCTCTGCCTGGCATGGTGCTGGGGCCTCGTCTTCATCCTGGGGGCGATCGGCATGCAGATGGATGCCGGGGTGCTGGCTCGCACCTTCCTCTACGGCCTCCTGCTGGCCCTGGTCTTCGGGGTGCTCTCCGGGGCCTACCCGGCCTGGAGGATGGCACGCCTGCACCCCGTCCAGGCCCTGACCGGGAGAGAATCATGATCGCCCACCTCTTCAGACTGGCATGGAACCGGCGGCGGACCCACGCGCTGCTCGTGGCCGAGCTGCTGCTTTCCTTCCTGGTCCTGGCCCCCATGATCGCCGGCTGGGTCCTCTTCGCCGTGGAGGAGTCGAAGCCCCTCGGATTCCATTACGAGGACGTCTGGCACGCCAGGTTGAGCGCCCGCGATGGTTCTCTGGCCGGCGGCGAAGACCGGCGAAATGTCGAACTGGCGATGCAGGAACTGCGGGCCCTCGACCAGGTCGAGGGGGTGGCAGTGACCAGCCAGGCGCCACTCCGCTTTCCCGCCCACTGGAGCAGGATCTACGCGACTCGGATCTCGGACGAAGGTTTGGATGTCCTGGGCCTTGGGCTCGTGAGCGGGCGCTGGTTCGCGCCCGAGGACGAAGCCCTCGACTGGACGCCGGCGGTCATCGACCAGGAGCTGAGCCGGGCCCTGTTCGGCGACGAAGACCCGTTGGGCCAGGCCCTCGGGGACTCACCGATGATGGATCTGCAGGGTGGGTACAGTCCCTCCGATCCCCACAGTGTCCGCGTCGTGGGGGTCGTGGAGAACTGCTTCTACTACAAGGAACACAATACCGACGTCCCGGGCTTCCTCTTCCTGCGTTTCTCCGATGAGTGGCTGGCCGATCCGGGGCAGAGCTGGACCTCCCTCCTGGTGAAGACCTCTGCAGGGTCGGGACCTGCGGCCGGCGAGAGGATCCGATCACGCATCCAGGCGGTCGTCCCGGCGGACCAGGCCTGGTCCCTCGAGGTGGAGTCCCTGGCCGAGCGCAACGCGGATGATCGTCTGGACAGGCTGAGCAGCCTCTGGTTCCTGGCCCTCCTCAGCGGCCTGATGATGCTCATGGTGGGCCTCGGCCTGATCGGCGTCATGTGGCAGAACGTGCGCCGCCGCACCCGGGAGATCGGCATCCGCCGCGCCGTGGGGGCGCCCGCTGGCCGCATCTACGGGCAGTTTCTCGGCGAGCCGGCGGTGCTGGTCACCGCGGCCATCGTCCTGGGCTGCGTGCCGCTCTTCCAGCTCGGGCTGCTGGAGATGGTGCTGTGGAGCCGGGTGCCCGGCCCGGTGGCGGCCGCCGGCGCGGGGGCCACGGCCCTCGTGCTCTACCTGGCGGTGCTCGTGTGCGGACTCTATCCGAGCTGGCTGGCGGCGCGCGTCAGGCCGGCCGAGGCCCTGCACCACGACTGAACGAAACGCGGGAGGTCGTCATGCTGAAGAACTACATGAAGATGGCCCTCAAGGTGCTGCTGCGGCGCAAGCTCTTCACCTGCATCAGCCTCTTCACCATCAGCTTCACCCTCATGGTGCTGATGGTGGCGGCGTCCTTGTTCGACCACCTCTTCGGCTCTTTCCCCCCGGAGACGCGCTCGGACCGCACGCTGCTGCTGAGCTCCATGAAAGGGGAACACGCCGAGTCGACGGGCTATCGCCTCCAGGGGCCGAGCTACGCCTTCCTCGAGCGCTACGTCTACCCCCTGGCCCATGCGGAGAGGGTCGCCGTCTACAGTGCCACCGCCACGGCGACGACCTTCCGCGGGGGCGAGAAGATCGAGTCGCAGCTCAAGTGCACGGACGGGGCCTTCTGGGAGATCCTCGAGTTCGACTTCCTCGAGGGCCGCCCGTACTCGGAGCAGGAGGTGGAGGAGGGCCGCCGGGTGGCGGTGATCAACGAGGCGACGCGCCGCGTGTTCTTCGGCGAGGAGCAGGCCGTGGGCCGCTACATCGACCTCAAGGACCTCTCTTTCCGCGTCGTCGGGGTCGTGCCCGACGTGCCGGCCTTCCGCCTCGTTCCCTTCGCCGACATCTGGGTGCCCCACAGCGCCTTCGAGTCGGATGCGTACCGGCGGTACGACTCGGTCTTCGGACACTTCCAGGCGCTGATCCTGGCGCCGGGCGCGGCGGCGATCCCCCTCATCCAAGAGGAGTTCGCCGACGTGCTCACGCGCGTCGAGTACCCCAATCCCGGCGAGATCAACCGCCTGAGCGGCGGTCCGACGACGCTGCTGGACATGGTGGCGAACATCGTCTTCACCCTGGGCACGGTGACCGGCCGCGGGCTCATGGTGCTCGTCGTCGTTCTCGCCCTGCTCTTCATGCTGCTGCCGGTGGTCAGCCTGGTGAACATCAACACCACCCGCATCCTCGAGCGCGCCTCCGAGATCGGCGTGCGCAAGGCCTTCGGCGGCTCGTCGCTGACCCTGGTGGGGCAGTTCCTGGCGGAGAACGTCATCCTCACGCTCCTGGGCGGGGCCCTGGGACTGGCCCTCGCCTGGCTGGTCCTGCAGATGCTCGGCGCCGCCGCCATCGTGCAGTACGCCGAGTTCCAGTTGAACCACCGCATCTTCCTCTACGGGCTGACGATGACCCTGCTCTTCGGTCTCGTCTCCGGCGTCTGGCCGGCGTGGAAGATGTCGCGCCTCCATGTCGTCGACGCCTTCCGAAGGAGGAAGCAGCAATGATCCGCCACCTGTGCAAGATCGTCTGGAACCGCAAGAGGGCGAACTCGCTGACGGCCCTGCAGATCTTCATCTCCTTCGTGCTGCTCTTCGTCACCCTCTCCCTCGCCCTGGACAAGGCCGGCAACTACCGGCGGCCCCTGGGGTACTCCTACGAGGACCGATGGGTCGTGGTCTTCCACCCGGACCGGATGATGGAGCCGGAGGGCGGGGCGGCCCCCGTCAGCCGCGAGCAGGTCTACCTGGCCCTGCGCGGGTTCGACTGGGTCGAGTCGGTCTCCCACGCGGAGTACATGTCCCTTCCCTTCGCCTTCGGTCTCCAGGCCCAGTTCATGGTCGACGGCCGCTTCGTCTCCAACGGCGCCGTCTCCGACGAGTTCCACCATACCCTCGGGCTCGAGGTGGTGAACGGAAGGTGGTTCGGCGAGGAGGACGCGGCCCTCGACTGGGAGCCGGTCGTCATCACCCGGCCCCTCGCCGAGGCCCTCTTCGGCGGCGAGGATCCCCTCGGCCGGCGGATCGAGGAGTGGCAGGGGTTCCACGGGCGGATCGTCGGGGTGGTCTCCGACTACCGCCGCAGCGGCGAGCTGGCCGATCCCGGTTTCTTCGTCTTCGAGCGCCTGGAGGCGGAGGCGAGGTCCCACTTCCTGGTCAGGGTGCGCCCCGGCACGCCCCTGGAGGCCCAGGAGCAGATCGACCGGCGACTGCGGGCGATGGCGCCGGGCCACGGCGTCGAGATCACCCCCCTGGCGGAGCACCGCGCCGCGGCCTTCAAGCTGACCCTGGTACCCCTCTTCGCCCTCGGCGTCGTCTCGGCCCTGGTCCTGGGCATGGTGGCCCTGTCGTTGAGCGGCGTCTTGTGGCAGCGGGCCATGCTGAGGGTCGAGGAGATCGGCCTGAGGAGGGCCCTGGGCGGGTCGGCGGTCGGTATCTTCGGGCAGCTGACGGGGGAGATATTGTTGGTGGCCAGCGTCGGCGTCCTCGCCGCCGTGGTGCTGATCGTGCAGCTGCCGCTGCTCGATCTGCTCGACTACGGCGCCGGCGTCTTCATCCTCAGCCTGGCTCTCGCGGCCCTGGTGGTCTACGGGCTCGTGGTCGTCTGCAGTCTCTACCCGGGGCGCCTGGCCTGCCGCGTGCGGCCGGCCGAGGCCCTGCACTCCGAATGAGAGGAAGAGCGATGATCCTGGTGGTCGACGACGATCCTTCGGTGACCGCGTCCCTGTCGCTGCTGCTCAAGCAGGCCGGCTACCGCACCGCCGCCGCCGCGTCGCCGGCCGAGGCCCTGCGGCGCCTGGAGCGCGGCGGCTGCGAGCTGGTCCTGCAGGACATGAACTTCTCGCGGCGGACCAGCGGCGAGGAGGGGATGGAGCTGCTGCAGGAGATCAAGGGGCGGCAGGCGGGGCTGCCGGTGGTGCTCATGACCGCCTGGGGCTCCATCGAGCTGGCCGTGGCGGGCATCAAGGCCGGGGCCGCCGACTTCGTCACCAAGCCGTGGACCAACGAGCAGATCCTGCAGGTGGTGAAGAGGGCCCTCGGTCTGGCCGCGGCGGGACCGGCCGCCGCTGGCTCGCTCACCCGCGAGCAGCTCGACGGCCAGGGCGACTTCGCCAACGTCATCGGCGAGGACCCCGGTCTGCTCAGGGTCCTGGAGGTCGTCAGCCGCGTGGCGCCCACCGAGGCCTCGGTGCTGATCACCGGCGAAAGCGGCACCGGCAAGGACGAGATCGCCCAGGCCCTGTTCCGCAACAGCGGCCGCCGCGACCAGGCCTTCGTCAAGGTCAACCTCGGCGGCATCTCCTCCACCCTCTTCGAGAGCGAGATGTTCGGCCACGTGAAGGGAGCCTTCACCGACGCGCGGCAGGACCGCAAGGGGCGCTTCGAGCTGGCCGACTGCGGCACCATCTTCCTCGACGAGATCGGCGATCTCGACCCGGGCTGCCAGGTCAAGCTGCTGCGGGTGCTGCAGGACTGCACCTTCGAAGTCCTGGGGTCGAGCCGCACCCGCTCGGTGGACGTGCGCGTCGTCTCGGCGACCAACCGCAACCTGCTGGAGCTGGTCGAGTCGGGCGAGTTCCGGGAGGACCTGCTCTACCGGCTCAACCTCATCGTCGTGCACATGCCGCCCCTGCGCCAGCGGCCGGGAGACATCCCGCTGCTGGCCCGCCACTTCGCCCGCGGCGCCGGCCAGGTCTACCGCCGCTGCGGCCTGGAGATCGACGACGACGCCCTGCAGTGGCTGCAGGGACAACCGTGGCCGGGAAACATCCGCCAGCTCAAGCAGCTGGTGGAACGGACCACCCTGATGAGCCAGGGCGACCTGCTGGGGGCCGACGACTTCGCCGCCGCCCAGGCCATGCAGCCCGAGGAGGGCGCCGCCGCCGCGGCGGGGCCCGCGGGCCTGCCGCCGCCGGGCGCCATGACCCTGGAGGAGCTGGAGCGGTCGATGATCGTCCGGTCCATGGAGCACTACGAGGGCAACATCAGCCGCGTCGCCGAGGCCCTCGGCCTGAGCCGGGCGGCCCTCTACCGCCGCTTCGAGAAGTACGGGATCGAGCCTTGAGCCTGCGCCTCAAGCTCGTCCTCTACCTGCTCGGCATCCACCTCGTCTTCGCCGGGGCCTCCGGGTACCTGCTGATCGACGAGAAGCCCTGGCTGCTGGCCCTGGAGCTGTTCTTCCTGCTCTCCTTCCTCGCCGGCGCCCGCCTGGTCCACCATCTGCGCGTGCCCCTCGACCTGATCGGCACCGGCGCCGAGCTGATCGGCGAGCGCGACTTCACCAGCAAGTTCATCGAGGTGGGCCAGCCGGAGATGGACCGCCTCGTGGGGGTCTACAACCGCATGATCGACCAGCTGCGAGAGGAGCGCACGCGGCTGGAGGAGCAGCACTACTTCATGGACAAGATCCTCGCCGCGTCGCCGTCGGGGATCGTCACCCTCGACTTCGACGGCCGCATCGCCCTGGCCAACCCCGCCGCCGAGCGCCTTCTGGGGCTGGCCGGGGACGAGGCTTCCGGCCGCGGGCTCGGCGAGCTGGGCACGGCCTTCGGCCGCTCCCTGGAGGATCTCGAGGTGGGCGGGTCCGAGGTGCTGCCCCTGCAGGGGCGGCGGGTGCGCTGCCGCAAGGCGCAGTTCCTCGACCAGGGATTCCCCCGCGGCTTCCTCCTCATGGAGGAGCTCACCGAGGAGCTGCGCCTCTCGGAGAAGGCGGCGTACGAGAAGGTGATCCGGCTGCTGTCGCACGAGGTGAACAACTCCACGGGGGCGGTGAACTCGCTGCTCCACTCCTGCCTCCACTACAAGGACCAGCTGCGCGAGGACGACCGCGGCGACTTCGAGAACGCCCTGCGGGTGGCCAGCGGCCGCATCGACCACCTCAGCGCCTTCATGCGCAGCTACGCCGAGGTGGTGCGGCTGCCGGCGCCGCGCCCGCGGCCGGTCGACCTGGAGGCCCTGCTGCGCGGCATCGGTCTGCTCATGCGCGCCGAGTGCGAGGAGCGCGGGATCGAATGGGACTGGGACGTGCAGGAGGCCCTGGCGCCCGTCGCCATGGACGAGGGCCAGATGGAGCAGGTCTTCGTCAACATCCTGAAGAACGCCGTGGAGGCGATCGGCGAGGACGGCCGCATCACCATCCGCCTGGGGGCCGGGGAGCGGCCCTTCGCCGCGATCGAGGACACGGGGCCGGGGATCGACCCGGAGGTGGCCGAGAGCCTCTTCACCCCCTTCTTCAGCACCAAGGAGAACCGCCGCGGCCTCGGCCTGACCCTGGTGCAGGAGATCCTGGGCCGCCACGGCTTCGCCTTCTCCCTGGAGAGCCCGGCGGGCGGGCCGACCCGGTTCGCCATCCGGTTCTGATGGGCCCGGTGACGAGGGGACTGGCGGTCCTCGCCGTCCTGTGGATGGTTGCTCCCGCCCACGGTCAGCCCTGGTGGGTGCAGGGCACCGTCGTCGACGCGGCCACGGGGGAACCCCTGCCGGCGGCGACGGTGCGGCTGGCCGGCGCCTACCGCGGCACCATCGCCAACGACGAGGGCGAGTACCGCATCGAGGTGCGGAGGTGGCCGGCGGCCCTGAGGGCGAGCCACATCGGCTACGCCTCCCGCGACAGCCTCCTCACCGCCCCGACGGGACGCGTCGACCTCGTCCTGACACCGGCGCCCTACCCCCTCGAAGCCCTGGTAGTGACCCCCGGAGACCCGGCGGAGCGCATCATGGCCCGGGTGATCCGCAACAAGCAGGCCTGGCGGCCCCTGCTGGCCGGCTACCGCGCCCGCGCCTACACCCGCCGGATCCTGGAGAACGACGACGGCATCGTCTCCATCGGCGAGACCGCCTCGGAGATCTTCCGGGACCGGGACCGCGGCCTTCGCGAGGTGGTCAAGTCCCGGCGCACGACGCGCAACCTGGAGCCCGGGGACGGGTTCGTCTCCACCCTCGAGGGATTCGTCGACTTCCACGACGACGACATCCCCATGCTCGGGCAGAGCCTGATCGGCCCGACCCACCCGGAAGCCCTCGAGCACTACCGGTTCCGCCTGATGGGGCGGCGCTACCTGGACGACCGGGTGGTCTTCGACATCTCCGTCGAGCCGAAGAGCCGGCTGGCCACCGCCTTCGTTGGCCGGGTCTCGGTCCTCGACGAGGCCTTCGCCCTCCTGGAGGTGGAGCTGGCGCCGAGCCGCGCCGCCGTGGCCTCCGCCGTGCCCCTGCCCGTGGTGGAACACCTGGACCTCACCTGGCGCCAGCAGTTCCGCGGCTTCGGCGAGGTCTGGCTGCCGGTGGACTACCGGTTCACGCTGGAGGCGGAGATCGGCATCGTGGGGCTGCGCTTCCCCGCCGCCCGGTTCACCTCCCTGACGCGGCTCGACGACTACGAGGTCAACGCCGGCCTGCCCGACTCGCTCTACGCCGGGGAGCAGGTACTGCGCGTCGATACCGTGGCCGTGGCCCGGGACAGCACCTTCGCCGGACTGGCGGACAAGGTGCCCCTCTCCGAGAGGGAGCGGGAGGCCTATGCCGCCATCGACAGCACCTTCCGGCTCGAACGGGCCTTCCGGCCCACCGGCTTTCTCGCGCGCCTGCTGGTCGACACGGGGGAGGAGGGAGGCGAGGAGACCGTCGACGTCAAGCCGTCCGGCGAGGGGGCGGTCCGGCGGCGAGGACTCGGGATCGACTGGAAGCCCGACCTGGGCCATGACCGCGTCGGTGGAGCGCACCTGGGCCTGGAGGGGAACCGCAGTTGGCAGGCCCCCCGGCGGCAGGAGGCGGCGCCGGGTACGACCGTGGTCCGGAGCCCTGGTCCCGGCGGGGCGGGTCTCGCCGGCGTCGAGGCGGGAGGAGGAGGCGCCTACGACCTGGGCCTGAAGCGCTGGTCCTGGCGCGGCCGGGCGGCCTGGGGATGGGAGATGGCGGCGACCCGTTGGCAGGTGGACCTGGAGTACGGCAGCGGCAAGGTGCCGCGCATCCCTTCGGACAGCTACACCCTGCTGATCAACAGCGCCCAGTCGCTGCTGGGCCTGGACGACTACTTCGACTGGCACTGGCGCGAGGGGCTGCGGTCCCGCCTGCGGCTGTGGCTGCCGCGCCGCACCGCCCTGGAGGTGGCCCTCCGGGACGAGGACCACTCCTCCCTGGCGGAGACGACCCGCTTCAATCTCCTGGGGCGCGACTGGCAGCCGCGGCCGAACCCCGCCGTCGAGGAGGGCCGGCTGCGCTCGCTGGAGGCCCGCTTCGAACGGGGCGGTCCCTACCGTCCCTTCGGGATCCGGGCCAACCGCCGCGCCGAGGTGAAGGTGGAGCACGCCGGCCTGCTGGGGGGCGATTTCTCCTTCACCCGCCTGCACCTGGCCCTTGACGGCCAGTTCCGGACCTTCCTCCGGCGCCGCTGGCGGCCCAACACCCTCGATCTGCGGCTGGTGGCGGGCTACGCCTTCGGCCGGCTGCCCCCGCAGCGCTTCGGCGCCCTGGAGGCGGGTCTGCTGCCGTTCTCCCCCTTCGGCGCCTTCCGCAGCGTGAGCGGCCATCCCCACGAGGGCGAGCACTACGCCGCCCTCTACTGGGAGCACGACTTCCGCAGCGCCCCCTTCGAGCTGCTGGGGTTGTGGGGTTTGGCCATGCGCGGGGCGGGGCTGGTGGTGCACGGCGCCTCGGGCCGCACCTGGATCGACGCCGAACGGCGGGCCGGCCTGGGCTACGAGCCGCGCTACCAGGACGGCTTCCGCCACGAGGCCGGGGTGTCGCTGGTGCTCTTCCACCTGCTGCGCCTCGACCTCACCCGGCGGCTGGACGGCGCCGGCTGGAGCGCGGGGGCGAGCCTGGCGCGCTGGTGATTCGGTGACCTCGGGGAGCTGACCGCCGCCGGCAGAGTGCCGGACGGAGCTGTCAGCCGGCGGCGGTGAGGCGGCTCACGTCGACGATGTAGAGCTGGCGGTGGCCCTCGTGGGCCGAGTCGATGCAGACCTGGGTGCCGTCGCGGTTCCAGCGCGGGTGCAGGTCGCAGCGGATCTCGCCGGTGATGGCGGGCGGCGAGTGGAAGCGCCCCACGTCCAGGCGGCGGTCCCCGGCCAGGTCGTAGAGGATCAGGGTGCGCGTGGTCCCGCCCCGGGGATAGGTGTCGGTGAGCAGCCAGCGGCCGTCGGGCGAGTAGCTGCAGTGGCCGTCCTCGGTGAGCTGGCCCTCGCCCACCACCTCCACCTGGTGCAGGGCGCGGTCCCGGAAGAGGAGGTAGCGCTGGCCGATGCCTTCCTGGAAGGCCCAGGCCAGGATGTGGTCCGGGTCGCGCCAGTCGAAGTGGGAGACCGCGCCCTGGGAGGCGACGATGGCCAGCTCGCCGCCGTCGGGCCGCGCCGTGATCATGCGGTGGTGCCGGGGCGCGTCGGGGCTCGTCTGCCAGCGGTGGAGGAAGACGAAGCGGCGGTCGTCGGGCGAGAACTGCAGGTGGTTGAAGCGGTGCACGGCGCCGTCGAAGCCGGGTCCGCGCTCGATGGCGGCGACCTGCGCCAGGGAGAGGATCAGGCGGTTCGCGCCGGTCTCGACGTCGAGCCACCAGATGCCGTCGTCCTCCGGCTCCGGCACGTCCCGCCCGGGGTCGGGCACCCCGGGGTATCCGTAGCCGGGGCGCTGGTGCTGCAGGCGCGAGAAGTTCAGGGTCACCGCCTGGCGGCCATCGCGGCTCAGGGCGTAGACCGGCCGCGGCAGGGTGCGCACCACCGCCCCGGTCGACGAGTCCCGCACGACGGAGACGAAGCGGGCCTCGCCGTCCGGGATGTCCTCCCAGCCGCGCTCGCTGGGCCGCTGCGGCTCCTCGCCGGGGTCCAGGCGGTCGTTGTGGATGATCCAGGGGGTCGCCGGCGCCGGGCCGCGGTCGGCCACATGTCCGCTGGCATGGGGCGACGGCAACCAGTGGAGCATGGAACTCTGCTGCCAGCACCAGGCGCGGGTCCGGCCGAGGGCGCGGAACCCGCCGCCCTCGAGGTCGACGACGCCCACGGCGGCGCTGTCGGCGGCGGTGGGAGGCCGCGCCAGGAACTCCGTCTCGAGGCAGAGGAGGCGGAGGCCGCCGCCGTCCCAGCAGGACTTGTCGTAGTAGCCGAAGAAGTGATGCCGGGGACCGCGCGTCACCGCGCGCACCGGGAGGTCCGACTCCCAGCGGCGCTGGAGGGGCGCGGGGCTCATCGGCGCCGAATCAGTTGGCGCCCGGCGTCTCGCTCTCGAGGTGCCTTGCGTCCAGGGTCTTGAGGTAGTCCTGGAGGGCCCGGCCGTCGGCGGGCAGATCGAGAACGTCGGAGAAGGGCCACATGTCCCCCTGCAGGAACTCGACGGCGCTCTCCTGGTCCTGCGAGGTCGGCGCGGCGGACATGTCCTTGATGGCCTGGAGGATGACGGCGGCGGCCAGCCGACGATGTCCGTCGAACTGGGCCCGATATGCGGACTTGCGTTGCTTGGCCATGGTTCGTCACAACGACGGTCGGGTTTTTGGGAAACGTTCTAATATAGTTGATTATTGGACGTTCCGACAGAGAAATGGATCCCGGGTAGTGCCAGTGAATTCAGGGCCGCAAGGTGGCCTTGATGCGGGCCCAGGTGGTGGACTCGACGGCCCTGGGCGATCCCGTCAGGACGCCGTGAGCTTTTCTGTCAAAGCCGGATGGTTCTTCCACGTCTTCCAGATAGAACTGACCGCTCCCTACATCGTCGTGGTCGAAATCAAAAACACCCACTGTGAACCCTATGGTGTCGCCGGGTTGGAACGTGGAGGTTTCGCTTCCGTCGGGGTCGGAATCGAGCAAGAGATCGAAGGCCGTGACGTAGAACTCGACGGTCCACGAAACGGTTTCACCCTCCAGGACAGATGCCGTTCCAAGTGCGTAGGGAGGCTCGACGGCCCAGTAACCGTCTTCGTCCCAGTAAGCTCCGACGAACGGAAGCCTTAGCCGGCCCCAATCCGGGTAGATGATGACGTCGTAATACTGGTCGAAGGACTCATCCAGGGGGTCACCGTGATACCCGGAATGGTCTCCGTCCACGATCAGGGCGACCTGATCGGCTATCCCGTCCGAGTTTCGGTACACGTCATCCGTCGCCTCGATGGCGACGTACACCTTGCCATCATCGGACCACGCCACCCAGGAGCGGAAATCCAGGTTCGCGGGATCGTATGTTACCGGCGGATTGAATTCGCCCGACGGTTCGGCGTGCCAGTGCATATCGAAGTCGAGCCGCGTCGCGGTGGGTTCCCCGAACAGGTCCTTCCAGTCAGCCAGATCACCATCCATAGTCAGCTGGTCCGCGGATACGTAGGGGATGGAGAATACTCGGTCTGTCACGTGCGCGCTGGCCTGGGTTGACAGGATTGCCAGCACCAGCACCAGGACGATCGCCATGGGTCCCTCCTGTCAAACAGCTCGACCGCATCGGCCGGATGACAAGTGCTCTTCAGACGCTTCGACGCCTGATACCGCTCCGAAGTTTCCTGCCCTGCGTTGGACCCGGCGGCTGAAGCAAAGATCCGTCGCACGCCTCGAAGACGCCTCCCGCCCCCGGCCTCAGACGAAGAGGCCCACCACGCATCCCGTGAGCATCGTGGCCAGGGTCCCGGCGGCGATCGACCGCAGTCCCAGCCGGGCCAGGTCCCCCCGGCGCTCCGGGGCGATGCTGCCGATGCCGCCGATCATGATCGCCACCGACCCGAAGTTGGCGAAGCCGCACATGGCGTACACGGCGATGAGGAAGGCGCGGTCGCTCAGGCCGCTCTGGCCGCCGGCCATGCGCGTCGACAGCTCCACGTAGGCGACGAACTCGTTGAGGACCGTCTTGATGCCCATGAGCTGGCCGATGACGGCCGCCTCCGACCACGACACCCCCATGAGCCAGCACGGCAGGCGCAGCACCCAGCCGCTGGCCGCCTGCAGGCTCCAGGCCGCCCCCGCTTCTCCGGCGACCATCCTCCCCGTCCAGCCGACGGCGAGGTTGACCAGGGCCACGAGCCCGATGAAGGCGATCAGCATGGCCAGGATGTTGAGGAACAACTGCATCCCCTCGGAGGCTCCGCGCGCCGCCGCGTCCAGCCCGTTGAGGGTGTCCTCCTTCTCCAGCTCGATGCCGCCGACGGCGGTGACGGGCGCCTCCGTCTCCGGGTACATCAGCTTGGCCACGGCCACCGCCGCCGGGGCGCTGATCAGGGACGCGGTGAACAGGTGGCCGGCGATCTCCGGATGGGCGCCCGCCAGCATGCTCGCATAGACGACCATCACCGTGCCGGCGATCGTCGCCATGCCGGCGGTCATCAGGCAGAACAGCTCGCTTTGCGTCAGGCGCGCCACGTACGGACGGATCAGCAGCGGCGCCTCGGTCATCCCGAGGATGATGTTGGCGGTCACCGAGACGCTCTCGGCGGCGGTGATCCCGAAGAGGCGCTGCATGAAGCGGCTGAGCTGGCCGATCGCCCAGGGCAGGACCCCGTAGTGGTAGAGGACCCTGGAGAGGGAGGCGACGAAGATGATGATGGCGGCGATCTCCAGGGCCAGGACCGGACCGTAGGCGCGCACGAACTCGGAGCCGCTGACGCCGGAGAACAGGAGCGACTCGTTGGCCCTCAGCGCCGTCACCTTGAGCACTTCGGTCAGGGCACCGATGACGCCGAAGACGTGGCCGCGCAGGCCGCTGAGGAGGAGCACCGCCGCCAGCACGAGCTGCAGGCCGGTGGCGGCCAGGAGCGTGCGCCAGGGCGGGGGTCCCGACCGGGTGCCCGCGGCCCAGGCGAGCCCCAGGAGGACCGCGTAACCGAAGGCGCCGTGAAGGATATCCATGGGTCTCTCTCAGGAGTCGAGGCCGAGGGCGTCCACGGCGGCCTGGGCGACGGCGGCGGGCGGGCCGTCGGTGGCCAGCCGCACCGCCCCTTCCCAGACGGGCAGGGAGGTCACGGATGAGGCGAAGCTCTCGAACCAGGGGCGGTCGGAGCGCGAGCCCCGGGCCTGCAGCCGCCGGCGCCAGCTCTCGCGCTCCGGGGCGTCGAGGTGGAGGACGGTGAGCCGCGCCGGGGCCACGGCCTCGCCGAGGGCGGGCCACAGGGACGGGCAGGCCAGCTCCGGGCCCCAGCCGCCGGCCAGGAAGACCACCCGCCGGCCGACGAGGTTGGCGCAGGCCGTGGCCACGGCCCCGGAGTACTCGAGCGGGCGCAGCCGCCGCCAGTAGCGGTCGGTGCCGTAGGCCCCGGCCCCGGGGACGCCGTCCTGGCGCGCCGCCTCGAGGACGAAGGCGCCGGCGGCGGCGTCCTTGTCGACGCACACGGACCCTGGCACCACCGGAAGGAGCCGGGCCACGAGGGCTGTCTTGCCCACCCCCGGGGGACCCGCGACGACGACCAGCCGGGAACCCGGGGCCCCCGGGGCGGCGGCCTCGAGCACGGCGCGCACCGTCGGCGCCGCGTCGGGGCGGGACTCCGCGTAGCCGCCGCCCAGTCGCGAGACGGGGGCGGTCACGGCGACGGCGCGCCCCGGTCCCGCGGTTGCCAGCCCAGCTCCTTGCCGCTCTCCAGGTCCCACTTGAGCTCGCCGCCGAGGGAGGCGCCGTAGACGATGGCGAACTTCGGGTCGGGGCCGGCCAGGCAGCAGTGGGTCAGCTCGGCCATGTCCCGCGACGAGAGCCAGCGGTTCATGCCCGGTTCGTACCGGGAGTTCACCTCGTCCGTCTCCGGGAAGTTGGCGATGCGGATGTTGTAGCAGGAGATCCCGTGCTTGTCGTAGTAGAACCGCCCGAGGGCCTCGCCGTAGGCCTTGCTGACGCCGTACATGCTGTCCGGGCGCACCGGCAGCTCGGGCCGCGAGACGGCGCCCTCCATCTCGTAGAAGCCGGTGACGTGGTTGGTGCTCGCGAAGACGACCTTGGGAACGCCGTTGATGCGCGCCGACTCGAAGATGTTGTAGGTGCCGCGGATGTTGGTCTCGAAGATCATCTGGTTGTACAGCGTCCGCGGAGAGCCGTGGCCGGAGACGGCGATGCCCAGGTGGACGATGGCGTGCACGCCTTCCCCGATCTCGATCATGCACTCCAGGTTGGAGAGATCGGAGACCACCACCTGGTCTCCGGGCTCGACCTCGGGCACGGTGCGGTGGAAGAGGAGGCGGAAGTCGTAGCGGTCGCGCAGGTAGCGCCGCAGGGCGCTGCCGACCTTGCCGGCGGCGCCGGTGATCAGGATGCGTTTACGGTCAGCCATTCTCTCGACCATTGGTTTCGGGTGAGGACAGGAGTGATCGGATTCTGCCCCGTCGGCGGCGGGCCAGGGCGATCTCGGCGGCGCCCAAGAGCAGGAGCCACGCCAGGCCACCCAGCACCGCCCACCAGGCCGCCGCCGGCCCGGCTCCCGCGGCGGCGGCGCAGGGCAGGGCGACGGCCGCCGTGAGGGCGTGGAGCAGGAGGACCGCCCGGGTGCGGTCGAAGCCGGCGGCCACCAGCCGGTGGCTGACGTGGCGGTTGTCGCCGACCCACGGCGCCGCCCCCCGGCGCACCGGCGGCGCCGGTGATCAGGATGCGTTTACGGTCAGCCATTCTCTCGACCATTGGTTTCGGGTGAGGACAGGAGTGATCGGATTCTGCCCCGTCGGCGGCGGGCCAGGGCGATCTCGGCGGCGCCCAAGAGCAGGAGCCACGCCAGGCCACCCAGCACCGCCCACCAGGCCGCCGCCGGCCCGGCTCCCGCGGCGGCGGCGCAGGGCAGGGCGACGGCCGCCGTGAGGGCGTGGAGCAGGAGGACCGCCCGGGTGCGGTCGAAGCCGGCGGCCACCAGCCGGTGGCTGACGTGGCGGTTGTCGCCGACCCAAGGCGCCGCCCCCCGGCGCAGCCGCAGCCAGACGACGGTGACCAGGTCGTACGCCGGCAGCCCGAAGGGCAGCAGCGGCAGCAGCAGCAAGGGAGCGGCGGAGAGGCCGGTGGCCGCCCCCGCCAGCTGCGAGCTGAGGGACACGGAGACGGCTCCGGACAGGAAGCCGAGGAGCAGCCCCCCGGCGTCGCCCAGGAAGATCGAGGCGGCCGGGAAGTTGTGGACCAGGAAGCCGCCCGAGGCCCCGGCCGAGGCCAGGCAGAGAGCGGCCAGGGGCAGGTGTCCGGCGGCCAGGGCGAGGGCGGCGCAGGCGCCCAGTCCGAGGACGGCCAGACCCGCGGCCAGGCCGTCCATGTTGTCGAGGAAGTTGAAGGCGTTGGTCAGGGCCACGATCCACAGAATGCTCAGCACCGCGGCCAGCGCCGTGCTTCCGCCCGGGGCCGCCAGGCGGAACCCCGGCACCCAGAGGACGATCGCCGCTCCGAGGGCGGCCTGCACGCCCAGGCGCAGGGCCGGCGGCAGGGGCCGGCGGTCGTCGGCCAGGCCGAGGAGCATGATCGCCGTGGCCGCCCCGAGCAGGCACAGGACCTGGCTCACCTCGCGGACCGTGGGGCTCCAGCTCTCCAGGGGGAAGAAGGCGTACGGCGCCCAGGGGCCGATCCACCCGACCCCGTCGTGGATCAGGTCGGGGCGGGCGGCGGCGAGCCAAGCGGCGGCGGCGCCGAGGGGGATGCAGGCGCCGACCCAGATGGCGAGTCCGCCGCCGCAGGGTGTGGTGCGGCTGTGGGTCTTGTAGTCGGCGTCCTGCGGGTCGTCCACCAGGCCGGCGCGCAGGGCCAGGCGGCGGACGGCAGGCACCGCCGCCGACGCCAGGAGCAGGGCGCCGAGGGCGTACGCGGACAGCAGGAGCAGGGGGGTCAAGGCACTCCGGATCTGGCGACGGGTTGGCGGGGAGGGGCTTATTATACCACCCCACCCGAGCCGCGGACAGGAGGCGTGCATGCTGGCCATCGACGGCGGAAAGCCCCTTCGAGAGACTCCCTTCCCGCCCCGCGCCCTGTTCGGCGCCGCCGAGAGAGACGCCGCCCTGCGGCTCTTCGACGGGGCGGTCGAAAGCGGATCCCCCATCGGCTACGGCGGCCCCGAGGAGCAGGCCTACGAGGCCGAGTTCGCCGCCGCCCACGGAGGCGGCTTCGCCGACCTGGTGAACTCGGGCACCTCGGCGCTCTACGCCGCCCTCGGCGGGCTGGAGCTGGAGCCGGCCTCGGAAGTGGTGGTGCCGCCGATCAGCGACCCCGGGGGCGTCATGCCCGTGGCGCTGCTCAACCTGGTGCCCGTTGTGGCCGACGCCGCCCCCGGCAGCTTCAACGCCGGCCCCGAGCAGATCGAGGCGGTCCTGTCCCCGCGCACCCGGGCGATCGTGGTGGCCCACATCGCCGGGGAGCCGGCGGAGATGGGCGCCATCCTCGAGCTGGCCCGCGGCCGCGGCGTGCCGCTGATCGAGGACTGCGCCCAGGCCCACGGGGCCCGCTTCGGCGGGCGCATGGCCGGCACACTCGGCACGCTGGGGGTGTTCTCCACCATGAGCGGCAAGCACCACGCCACCGGACCCCAGGGCGGGGTCGTGTTCACCGCCGACGAGGACCTCGGCTGGCGCTGCAAGCGCTTCGCCGACCGCGGCAAGCCCCTCGGCCTGGAGGGCGGCTCCTCCAACGTGCGCGCCGGTCTCAACCTCAACGGCAACGACCTGGCCGCGGCGGTGGGGCGGGTGCAGCTGCGGCGGCTGCCGGAGATCGTCGCCGGACGGCGCCGGGTGGCGCAGGCGGTCGCCGCGGGCCTGGAGTCGATCGGGGGCGTCGGCTGCGCCCCGGAGCTCCCGGGCGCCGAGGCCGTGTACTGGTTCCAGCGTGTCCACGTAGATGGGGATCGATTCACCGTCGGCAAGGACCGCTTCGCCCGCGCCGTGGCCGCCGAGGGCATCCCGGTGAACCCGGCCTACCGGTTCCTGGTGGGCGAGGCCGAGTGGTTCCGCCGGCGGCGGGTCTTCCCGCCCGGCGACTATCCGTGGGGCCTGCCGGAGTACGGCGGCGACCGCAACGCGCAGTTCCCCTGCCCCAACGCCGTGGAGGCCGTGGAGAGCCACTTCTCCTTCGCCGTCCACGAGAACTGGGGCGAGGCGGAGGTGGCCGACACGGTCGCGGCGGTCGGCAAGGTGGCCGAGGCGTACGCGGCGTGAGGGCTCCTGCCCCGGCGCCCGCGCACCGCTTTGACTCCCATTTGGCCCCCGAGTACCTTAGCCGTTCAGTCCAATTGCTAACTCCAGTAAAACCAGAAAGGTAGCGCTTCTTGAAGCCCTCCCTCCGGGTGGCTGCCGCCGTCCTTCTGCTCGCCGCCGCCGCCGGCGCCCAGTCGCGCAGCTTCCGAACCGATCACTTCATCATCACCTATGTCCCCGGTACCGAGCGCACCGCCCGGCGCGTGGCCGAGGTCGCCGAGGAGGTCTTCCCCCACCTGGCCTCCGCCTTCGGCTACTACGACGACTACGCGCCGATCCACATCCGCGTCCGCGACGACTCCGACTACGGCAACGGCGCGGCTTCCGACTACACCAACGATGTCTACATCTGGGCCTCCAACCTCGACTGGGAGATCCGCGGCGAGCACGACTGGATCCGCAACGTGCTCACCCACGAGATCACCCACGTGATGACCATCGACAAGGCGCGCAAGAAGTGGCCCTTCCGCTTCGGCCTGGTGCAGGTCAGCCGCTTCGACTCCAACCCCGACATCTCCTTCAACTTTCCCCTCTATTACCTCAACACCCCCAAGTGGTGGATCGAGGGCATCGCCCAGATGGGTCCCTACGAGTTCGGCTGGGACACCTGGGACTCCCACCGCGACATGATCCTGCGCATGGCGGTGCTCGAGGACGACCTCCACAGCTACAACGAGCTGGGGACCCTGAGCAACCGCACCGGCGGCTACCGCGCCGAGATGGTCTACAACCAGGGGTTCGCCCTGTGCATCTACATCGCCCACCAGTACGGCCGCGACAAGCTCGACCAGCTCCAGGAGCACGTGGGCTTCCTGAGCTTCGAGGTCGCCATCCGGCGGGTCCTCGGCATATCGGCGGGCCAGCTCTACCGCGACTGGGTGCGGTTCCTCCGGGAGGAGTACGACAGGCAGGTCGACGGGATCCTCACCGAGGGCTTCTTCGAGGGCACCGACCTGGGCGACGTCAACGGCGGCGTCCTCGACTACCACCCCGCGTACTCGCCGGACGGCCGCAAGCTGGCGTACATCAGCAGCGAGGACCGCGACTACCGCATCCCCCAGCTGATCATCTACGACCTGGATACCGGCAAGCGGCGCTCCCTCGACGGCTGGGTGGACACGCGCGTCTCCTGGTCGCCCGACGGCGAGAAGGTCTACTTCCTGCGCAGCCGCCGCGGTCACAACGATCTGGCCGTGTACGACCTCGCCTCCGAGAAGGAGCACCGCCTCAGCGCCCGGCTGAGGGCCCGCGACCCCCACGTGAGCCCCGACGGCCGGCAGGTCGTCTTCACCCGGCTGCGGGACGGCAACTCGAACCTCTGCCTGATGGAGGTGGACGGCACCGGGCTGCGCCAGCTCACCGACTTCGAGGACGGCGCCCAGATCTACAGTCCGCGCTGGTCGCCCGACGGGGAGTGGCTGCTCTTCAGCATCTTCCGGGGGCAGGACCGGGACATCGCCATGATGCGCGCCGACAGCCCGGCCAAGCCCAAGGACTGGGGGCTGCGCGACCGCAAGCTCAAGGTCCGGAGCCCGGCCGCCGCCGACAGCGCCGCCGCCGATTCCGGGGCCGCCGCCAAGGGCGGCGCCTGGTCCGACAGCCTCAACTATCCCCCGGCCGACTCCTCGGGCTTCCGCCTGGTGCTGGCCACGCGGGCCGACGAGCGCGACCCCTGGTGGCTGCCCGACGGCAGCGGCTTCGTCTTCGCCTCGGACCGCAGCGGCATCTTCAACCTCTACCGCCACGACCTCGCCTCCGGCGGCGTGGTGCAGATCACCAACGTCGTGGGCGGCGCCTTCACGCCCACCGTCTCCGCCGACGGCCGCGTGGCCTATGCCGGCTACCACGCCAACGACTTCGACCTGCGCGAGTTCGAGCTCGGCGCCTTCGAGCGCGAGGTGGCCTGGCCCGCGCCGCTGGGGCGGGACTACCAGAGCAAGTTCGAGCTGCCCAAGCTGTCCGAGGAGTACTCCCTCAACCCGCCCTACGGTCGCCGCCTGTACGACTTCATCCCCTTGCTGCAGGTGGGGCCAACCTTCATCGGCAACCAGTTCGGCCTCAACCAGGTCAGCGCCGGCGCCTTCCTCCTGACCACCAACGTCTTCGGCGGGGACTTCATGGCCCAGGGGATCCTCGGCAAGAACTTCCGCAGAAGGACCGACCTGAACACCGACCTCCTGCTGCTCTACGAGCGCCGGCTGTTCCCCGCCCAGGGCAACAACCTGGCCTTCAGCCCCTCCATGTACGCCTTCGCCCGCAGGCGCGAGATCGACTACGTCATCAGCACCGAGTCGAGGCGGGACACCGTCGTCGCGCCGGGGACCGTGTACGCCGTGACCAGCGACTCCACAGCCTTCCTCATCCCCGACGCGTCCCGGCACATCTACGATGTCGAGACCCGCAAGAACCTCTTCAAGGATGTCTTCGACCTCGGTGGCTTCGGCCTCGAGATCCCCCTCGGACGGCGCAACCAGTTCATCCTCCAGTACCTGCGGCGGGACTACTCCGAGAGCTGGGACCTCGAACGGCGCCGCTACCAGTACCAGACCTTCGTCGTTCAGGACAGCATGGACATCTCCGGTTCCCTGCCCCCGGAGCTGGTCAAGCAGGACACCCTGCTCATCGGTCCCGACGATCCCCACACCTGGTACCGGGGGCTCGACTTCTTCGACGCCCACGACCTGAGCCTCGTCTGGCGCCACCGCTACCTGAAGCCGACGAAGGACTATCTCATCAACCCCACGGGGCGCGCCGCGACCCTGGTCTACCGCTACCGGAAGGCGGCCCTCGCCGACTCCCTCTACAGCCTGGGCGAGCAGTCCGCGCTCCTCGACACCCCCTTCGACATCTACTCCGCCAAACGGCGTCCGGTGACGCTCAACGAGTACGTCTTCTCATACACCGAGCGCATCGGCCTGCCTTTCTACAACCGCCTGTCCCTGGAGGTGCTGGGAGCCTACCACAACTTCCGCCTGAAGCCGGGTTTCGTGGAGGGCGGGGGTCCCTTCGAGGGCCGGTTCTACTGGCCCCTGCGCTACTACATCGGCGGCCGGAACTTCCTCAGCGGCTATCCCTACTTCTTCCGTTCGGGGTCCAAGCTCCTGTACGGGAGGGCCGCGTACAGCTTCCCGATCCTGCGCCGGATGAACGCGAGTTTCCTCAACTTCACTTTCGCCAAGGCCTACGCCGAGATCTTCGCCGAGACCGGCATGGTCTCCAACGACAACACCCTCTCCCTCGGCGACCTCGATCTCGACCCCCGCAACGCGGTGAGCGACTTCCTGCGCGTCCTCGAGGAGGACTACCTGTCCGACGTGGGCGCCGAGCTGCGTGTCGAGATGTTCACCAGCTACCAGATCCCCCTGCGGGCGTACGTGCAGGTGGCCCATCCCCTGAGCCGCAACCGGCTGCAGCGGGAGGCTGCCATGGAGGTGGGACTCGATCCCGAGGATCCCGACGCGCCGCCGAAGATCGACAAGTGGCGCTACTACTTCGGCCTGGGGTTCTTCCCCTCGGACCTGCTCTCCGCCGGAGAGCGGCTCACGCAGACGCGCCTCTTCGACTGACGCCGGCGGAAGGGGCGCCCTTGGCCGAAGTCGACCTGCGGAAGCTGGCCCTGCGCTTGAAGGTCGTGGAGATGCTGCGCCTGCTCTCGGAGCGGAGAAAGCTGGCCGAAGCGGCCCGGTTCTGGCGCCGCCTCGTACGTCCGAACTGAACCAGCGGACAGATTCCGCCCCGGGGTCGGCGCCCGCGGCCGGCCTGGCCGCGCCGGATCAGTCCGTCTGCCGAAGCCGCAGGAAGCCGACCAGCCGGCGGGCGTATCCGATCGCCGACAGCAGCAGCAGGCCGGCCGTGATCCCCTGGAGCCACGAGGAGAGCGGCGGCTCTGCCGGCGCGGCCATGTACGCCAGGATCGTCAGGAACATCGCCCAAGTCGCCGCCTTTCCCGCCAGGCTCGGGCTCATGACACGGCGGCGGCGCAGCAGGACGGCGCCGGCTCCGAGGATGGCGGCATCCCTCACCAGTTGCAGCAGCAGCAGCCAGGCCGGGAAGGACCGCCAGGCGACGAGGGCGCCGCAGACCGAGAGGATGAGGATCTTGTCCGCCACCGGGTCGAGGATCCGCCCCAGGCGGGAGACCTGGTCGAGGCGGCGGGCGGCGATTCCGTCGAGGAGGTCGGTCGCGCCGGCGAGGCCGAGGAGGACCAGGGTGCCCGGGCCGGCCTGGCCGCCGTCCTCGCGGAGGCTGTAGAGGACCGCCGGCGCCAGGGCGATGCGCAGCAGGCTCAGGGCGTTGGCGAGCATGGGCCGGCCCCCGGCCGAGTCAGATCTCGCGTGGCCCGGGGCGGGCCGGGGCGCCGCTCACCGCTGTCCCGGCACCGCCGCGGCGCAGCGTGCCGGAAGGCGCCGGGCGGCGGCGGCCCGATCAGGCGCCATCGCCGGGATCCTCGTCGAGGGCCGCCTCGTCCTCGGCGTCGAGGAACTCCAGCTGGAAGTCGCCGCCGGCCTTCTCCACCAGCACCTGGACGCGCTTGCGCGTCTCGTCCAGCAGGCGGGCGCAGGCCCGCGACGCGGCGATGCCGCGCTCGAAGACCTCCAGGGACTCGTCGAGGCCGAGCTCCCCCGACTCGAGGCGGGCGACGCAGTCCTCGAGCTGCTCCATGGCCTCCTCGAAGCTGGGGGCCGAATGCGGGCTCTCGCTGCTCACGGGCTCTCCACCTCCTCCACCTGGCATCGCGCCGCTCCCTCGGAAAAGCGCAGGCGCAGGCGCTCCCCCGGCTGCAGCTCGGCGGCGGCGCGCACCCGGCGGCCGTCGCGCTCGCGCTGGCAATAGGCGAATCCTCCGGCGAGGCTGCGCAGGGGATTGCGCGCGTCGAGGCGCAGCAGGGACCGCTCGAAGCGGCCGCGGTGGGAACCCAGGCAGCCGTCGAGGGCGGCCGCCAGCCGGGCGCGGGACTCGTCGAGGGTCTGGGACCGCTGGTCGACGCCATCGGTCAGGCGGACGGCCAGCCGCCCGGGGCGCAAAGCCTCGAGGCGCTGGCGGTTGTGATCCAGGCGCGCCTGCACCGCCCGCAGCAGCCGCCCGCGCCGGTCGTCGAGACGCTCCCGCAGGAGGACGCGCTCGCGCGTGACCAGCTCGGCCGCCGCCGAAGGGGTGGAGGCGCGCACGTCGGCCACGTAATCGGCGATGGTGTGGTCGATCTCGTGGCCCACGGCGGTCACCACGGGAAGGGCCGACGAGTGGATCGCCCGGGCCACGCTCTCGTCGTTGAAGGGCCACAGGTCCTCCGGCGAGCCCCCGCCGCGTCCGACGACGACGACGTCGACGCCTCCGAAGCGGTTGAGCCGGTCGACGGCGGCGGCGATCTCGCCCGGCGCGCCCGCGCCCTGGACGCGCGCCGGCGCCAGCACCACGGGCAGGCCGGGCGCCCGGCGCCCCAGGACCTTGACGATGTCGCGGATGGCGGCCCCCGTCGGCGAGGTGACGACGCCCACGGCGCGGGGATAGTCCGGCAGGGGGCGCTTGTGCCGCGCCTCGAAGAGTCCCTCCTCCGCCAGGCGCGCGCGCAGTTGCTCGAAGGCCAGGGCGATCTCGCCGACGCCGGAGGGACGCAAGCGGTACACGTAGAACTGGTAGCGTCCGCCACGCTCGTACACGGAGAGGTTGCCGTAGGCCAGGACCTTCATCCCCGGTTCCGGATCGAACCGGAGCTGCGAGGCGTAGGAGCGGAACATGACGCAGCCGAGCTGGCTGCGCTCGTCGGCCAGGCCCATGTAGATGTGCCCGGAAGCCGGCCGCGCCAGCTCCGAGATCTCCCCCTCCACCCAGCAGAAGGGCAGGGCCTCCTCCAGGGCCTGGCGGACGCGGGCGGTGACGTCGGAGACGCTGAGGGGGCCGGCGAGGGCCTCGGAGGCGCCGCTCATCTCAGTCCTCGTCACCCACGTCGGCGGAGCCGGCGCCCGTGAGGGGCATCTGAAGGCGCTCGATGCCGGTGGCCATGCCGCTGGCGTCGTCCACCTCGATCAGGGCGCCGCAGAACCAGGGCACGCCGTCGGCCGGCTTGAAACGCGCCGGCACCTGGTTGAGGAACCGGCGGACGGCGATCTCGCTGCGCGTCCCGATGACCGAGTCGCGCACCCCCGTCATGCCGGCGTCCGTCAGGTAGGCCGTGCCCCGCGGCAGGAGGCGCTCGTCGGCGGTCTGCACGTGGGTGTGGGTTCCGATGACGGCCGACGCACGGCCGTCGAGATGGTAGCCGAGGGCGACCTTCTCCGCCGTGGCCTCGGCGTGGAAGTCGACGACCACGATCGGCGTCCGTCCCCTCAGCCGGTCGACCTCGGCCCGCCCGCGGGCGAAGGGGCAATCGATGGCGGGCATGAAGGTGCGCCCCTGCAGGTTGACGACGGCCACCGGCAGCCCGTTGCGCGCCTCGGCTACCGTCGATCCGCACCCGGGGGCCGCCACGGGGTAGTTCAGGGGCCGCAGGACCCGGTCGAGGGTGTCGAGGCGGCCGACGAAGTCGGCCCGGTTCCAGATGTGGTTTCCCGAGGTGATCACGTCGACGCCGTAGGCGTGGAGCTTGCGCCGGATGTTGTCTGTCAGGCCGAAGCCGCCCGCGGCGTTCTCGCCGTTGGCGATGCAGAACTGCACGTCCCGCTCCTGGATCAGCTTCGGGATGAACTCCGCCGCGGCCCGGCGGCCGGGGCGGGCGTAGATGTCGGCGACGAAGAGAATTCTCAAGCGAAGTCCCTGTGGGTCGGGTGCGGGCCCACCTGCCGTTGGACATCGGGGAGCGAAACCGGAAAGGTAAGCAGCGGGTCCGGCGGCCTAGCGGGCGAAGTGGACGGCGCGGACCTCGCGGATGACGAGGACCTTGATCTGGCCGTGCTGGCCGAGTTCCTCCTCCAGGTCGCAGGCGATCTCGTCGGCGAGCTGGTCGGCATAGGCGTCGTCGACGGCGCCGCTGTCCACGAGGACGCGGACCTCCCGGCCGTTCTGGAGGGCGAAGGCGTGCCGCACGCCTGGATGGTCGAGGGCGATCTCCTCGATGTTGTGCATGCGGCGGATGTAGTCCTCCACCTTCCCCTTGAGGGCGCCGGGCCGGTTGGTGGAGATCTCGTCGGCGGCTTCCACGAGGATGGACAGGGCCGACCGGCCCGGCAGGTGCGGAACGTGGTTCTCGATCACCTCCGCCACCTCGGAGCTCTCGCCGCACTTGCGGGCCAGGGCGGCGCTGGCCTGGGCGGGATCGGAGCCGACTTCCTGGTCGAGGGCTTTGGCCACGTCGTGGAGCAGGCCGGCGCGCCTGGCCAGGGCGATGTCCATGTCGAGCTCCTCGGCCATCATGCCGGCCAGGAGCCCGACCTCCTTGCTGTGGACGAGCAGGTTCTGCCCGTAGCTGGTGCGGAAGCGCAGCTTTCCCAGGTGCTCCAGGAGAGGCTCGGCCATGTCGTGGATGCCGAGGTCGAAAGCCGCCTGGGACCCGGACTCGCGGATCAGCTCCTCCGCGTCCTCCAGGCACTTGGTGTAGACCTCCTCGATCCGGCCGGGGTGGATGCGGCCGTCGAGGATCAGCTTCTCCAGGGTGTTCTTGGCGACTTCCCGGCGCAAGGGATCGAAGCTGGAGAGCATGACCACTCCGGGCGTGTCGTCGACGATGACCTCGACGCCGGTGGTCATGTCGAAGGAACGGATATTGCGGCCGTCGCGGCCGATGATGCGGCCCTTCATGTCGTCGTTGGGCAGGGAGACGTCGGAGACCGTGCTCTCCATGGCCAGCCGGCCGGCGAAGCGCTGAATCGACCGGGCGATGATCTCCTTGGCCTCGCGGTTGGCGTTGGCGATGGCGTGATCCTTGATCTGCCTGACCTTGCGCGCCGCGTACTGGCGCGCCCTCGCCTCCTGCTGCTCGATGAGGAGGCGGCGCGCCTCGGGCATGCTCAGACCGGCGATCTCCTCGAGCCGCTCACGCTGCTGCCTCGTCATGTCGCCGACGCGGGCCTCCTCGGCGGTGATCGACTCCTCCCTCCGGGACTGCTCCTGCTCGGTCTTGAGGAGGCTGCGCTCCTTGCTCTCGAGGACGTCGACCTTGCGGTCGAGCTGTTGCTCCCGCTCCTGCAGATCGGTCTCGAACTGGCGCAGGGAGCGCCTGGCGTTCTCCAGCTCGCGGTCCAGGGGCTCGCGCTGCCGCCGCCACTCGTCCTTGGCCTCGAGGGTGGCGGTCTTCTTGAGGGTCTCGGCCTCGCCCCGGGCCTCCTCGAGGACGCGCGCCGCTTCCTCGCGCGAGGAAGCGAGCCGGTTTCCCCGGCGCCGGCCGTTGACCAGCCATCCCGAGATGAAACCGAGCCCCAGCACGGCCAGGGCGAGAACCCCGGCCCCGAGGACCACGATCGTCTGGCCCGGGGACATCAATCGTCGCGGCCGGAGGTGGAGACGCCGGCGTCTTGCGGCGCCACCTCCTCGGCGTCGCGGAAGATGCGTCCGAGGGATTCGGTGAGGCGGTGGGTGCGCTCCGAGAGGTCGGCCTCCACGTTGGAGACCTCGTCCTGCAGGTACAGCAACTCGTCTATCAGCTCGAGGCCGGCGAGCACCGCCGTCTGGATCGGCGTGCTGCCGTCGTACTGGACCTCGCGCATCTTGGCGTCCACGAGCTCGGCCGCCTTCTGGATCTGGCGGTCCGTCTCCTCCCCCCGGGAGGCGAAGGCGTACTGCCGGCCCAGGATGGCGACCTTGGTCGTGCGGACGGCGGGCGCCATCGCGGCCTCAGGAATCCACGGCCTCGAGCCGGGACAACAGGCACTCGAGGCGTTCCTTGGCCTGCCGGTTGCGCTCCGTCGACTGGCGCTGCTCCTCACCGGCCTCGCTCAGGCGGGTCTGCAACCCTTCGATCTGCTGCCGGGCGTCGGCGGCCTGCTTGCGCAGGGCCGCGTTCTCGGTGCGGAACTGCTCGAGTACCTCCAGCAGGCGGTTCACCTCATCCTCCAGGCGCTGGAAATTGCTGTCCACGTGCTCGGTCATGGTCTCCTCGGTGTCCCTGTCTGTCTCAGTCGTGCCCCGAAAGCCCCCCGCAGACGTTCGAGGGCGTCATCCAGGATCCTGTCGGCATCGCCGTCCTCGAGCGTCCGTTCCGCCGATCTCAGCCGCAGGGAGAAGGCGAGGCTCCGCTTGCCCGCCTCGACCTGGTCCCCCCTGTAGACGTCGAAGAGGTCGACGCGCTCCACGAGATCGGGGGCCGCCGACCGGATCGCGGCCTCCGCCTGCCCGGCGGGAATGGCCTCATCGAGGACCACCGCCAGGTCGCGTTCGACCGCGGGGAACCTGGGGAGCGGGTGAAAGGCGGAGGGCCGCTGCGCCCAGGCGTCGAACAGCTCGGAGAGCTCAAGCTCAAAGATATGGGTGTCCCGATCGAGATCAAAGCGGGCGACGAGGGAGGGATCGACCTGCCCCAAGGCCCCCAGGATGCGGTCCCCGAGGCGGATACGGGCCCCGTGCCCCGCGCGCCAGGGAGAGCCTTCCGCCGGTTCGAAGCAGATCCCGTCGATCCCCTGCAGGAGGCCGTCGAGGGCGCCCTTGAGATCGAGGAAATCCACCTCCCGCTGTTCGGCCCGCCAGGTGGAGGCCGACAACCCTCCGGCGAGCAGGCCGCCCGCCCGCAGGGACTCGCCGTGGCCGCCGCCGTCGGCGGCGATGAACACCCGCCCGATCTCGAAGATCCCCACGCCGGGGGACCGTTGATGGAAGTTCCTCCGGGCCACGTCGAGCAGACCCGGCACCAGGCTCGTGCGCAGGCTGGACACACCCTGGGCGGGAGGGTTGGCGAGGCGGCAGGCCACGGGTCCGCTCAGTTCCGCCCAGTCGTCGGCGACGATGCTGGAAGTGACGGCCTCGTCCAGTCCCGCCGCGGTGAGCAGCCGGCGGACTCGGCGCTGGCCGTCGTAGCCCGCTCCCGCCGGGCCGGGGGGCGGGCCCCGCAGCTCGCTCCGGGCGGGAACCTCCTCGTACCCGTGGACCCTGCCCACCTCCTCCACGAGGTCGATCTCGCGCTCGAGGTCGGGCCGGAAGGACGGGGCCTCCACTTGCAGGACCCCCGCGCCTCCCTCGCTCACCGCGCAGCCCAGGCTCTCGAGGATCCGCCGGCACCGGGCGGGGCCGACGTCGACGGCCAGCAGCGAGGCGGCCCTGGACGGGCGCAGCCGGATGCGGCGCCGCTGCAGGGCGGCGGGCATCACATCGATGCAGCCCGGGGCGGGCCGGGCGCCCGCGATCTCGGCCATCAGGGCGGCGGCGCGGGCGCTGGCCGCCGCCGGGAGGTCCCAGTCGACGCCGCGCTCGAAGCGGAAGGAGGCCTCGGTCCGGATGCCGAGGCGAGAGGAGAGGCTGCGCACCCGGCGCGGGTCGAAGTACGCGGCTTCGAGCAGCACCTCCATGGTCCCTTCGTTGACCTCCGACTCGGCGCCCCCCATGACCCCGGCGAGGGCCACGGGACGGCTGGCGTCGGCGATGACGAGGGCCGAGCCGTCGAGTTCGTGGTCGCCGCCGTCGAGGGTCCGCAACGCCTCGCCGGGGCGGGCCCCGCGGACCACGATCCGGCCCTCCTGCAGCCGATGCAGGTCGAAGGCGTGGAGCGGCTGGCCGAGCTCGAGCATGACGAAGTTGGTCACGTCGACGATGTTGTTCACCGGGCGCTGGCCGACGGCCCGCAACCGGTCCTGAAGCCACCGGGGCGAGGGGCCGACGGCGACCTGGCGCAGGATCCGGGCCACGTAACGGGGACAGCCCTCGGCGTCCACGATCTCCACCCCGGTGGAGGCGGCCGCCGGCTCGCCGCTCTCGCACAGCTCGGGGACCGGGAGGCGGAGTCGGGCGCCGGTCAGGGCGGCGACCTCGCGGGCGACCCCCGCCACGCTGAGGCAGTCGGGCCGGTTCGGGGTGACCTCGAAGTCCATGACGACGTCGTCCAGGCCCGCCGCCTCCGCCATGGGGGAACCCGCTCGGCAGTCCCCGGGCAGCACCAGGATGCCTTCGTCATCCTCGCCGAGGCCGAGCTCGGCCTCGGAGCAGATCATGCCCTCGGAGCGGATGCCCCGGAGCTCGACCTTCTCGATGCGGGTGCCGTCGGGCAGGGCGCAGCCGGGCAGCACCACGGGAACCATCTGGCCGGCGGCCACGTTGGCGGCGCCGCAGACGATCCGAGCCGGTTCCGGGCGCCCTACGTCCACCCGGCAGACGGACAGGCGGTCGGCCTTCGGGTGGGGGGCGCTCTCCAGCACCCGTCCGACGACGATCCCCGACAGGCGCGCGCCAAGGTCCTCGACGCTCTCGGCCTCCAGGCCGGCCATGGTCAGGCGGTGGACCAGCTCTTCGGGAGTCGAGTCTACGTCCACGTACTCGCGCAGCCAGTTCAGCGTGATCTTCATCCCATCCGCCCCTCAGCCGGTCCCGAACTGGCGCGTGAACCTGAGGTCGCTCTCGAGGAAGAGCCGGATGTCGTCGATCCCGTGGCGGATCATGGCCACGCGCTCGATCCCGAAGCCGAAGGCGAAGCCCGTGTACTTCTCGGCATCGTAACCGACGGCGCTGAAGACCTCCGGATCGACCATGCCGGCGCCGCCGATCTCGATCCAGCCCGTGCCCTTGCAGACCCGGCAGCGCCCCCCATCCGAGCTCCCCGTGCCGCCGCAGAGGGTGCAGGAGAAGTCGTACTCGACGCTCGGTTCGGTGAAGGGGAAGAAGTGGGGCCGGAAGCGGATTCTCGTGTCGGCGCCGAGGACACGTCGGCCGAGGGCGGTCAGGGTCCCCTTGAGCTCGGCCATGGAGACCCCCCGGTCGACGTACAGCCCCTCGATCTGGTGGAAGACCATGTGGTGGGTGGCGTCGACGCTCTCCTTGCGGTAGCAGCGGCCCACGGACAGCACCCGGACCGGGGGCGGCTGACGTTCCATCACCCGGATCTGCACCGTCGAGGTATGGGTGCGCAGGAGCCGCCCGTCGGTGAGGTAGAAGGTGTCCTGCTCGTCGCGGGCCGGGTGGTCGGCTGGGGTGTTGAGGGCGTCGAAGTTGTGATGCTCGTCCTCGACCTCCGGGCCGTCGGCGACGGTGAAGCCCATCTGCCGCAGGGCGTCGACGAGCTCGTCGGCGGTGGCCGACAGCGGATGGGTGTGGCCGCGCCGCTGAGGCCGCCCGGGGAGGGTGAAGTCGATGGCCGCCGCCGACTCCGCCGCCTTCTCCAGTGCCTGCTGGCGCCCCTCGAGAGCGTCGGCGATCTGCTTCTGCGCCTTCCCCGCCGCCTGGCCCACCGAGGGGCGCTGGTCGCCGGGGAGGTCGCCGATGCCGCCGAGGATCCGCCGCAACCGGCTGCGGCGTCCGGTGAACCTCACCCTCACCTCGTCGAGGGCCTTCAGCTCCTCCGCGGCGTCGACGGCCTCCAGGGCCTGCTGCCGGATTTCCTCGATCTCATTCAACATACGGGTCCTGATCCCTCGAGCTGGGCGCCGGGCGGGGGCGACGCCGGAGACGACAGACCGGTCGGCTCCGGGGTTCGTCCTGGGGGATCGGGAAATCGGGACCGGCGGGGCCCCGAAGGCCCCGTCCACCGGCTGGCGCCGGTCTTACAAGTGGGCCTTCGCCTGATCGACGATGGCCGTAAACGCCTCCGGATCGCGCACCGCGAGGTCGGCCAGCACCTTGCGGTTGACCTTCACCTCGGCGCGGTCGAGCCCGCTGATCAGCCGGCTGTACGACAACCCCTGTAGCCGGGCGGCGGCGTTGATCCGCGTGATCCACAGGCGGCGCATGTCGCGCTTGCGGTTGCGGCGGTCCCGGTAGGCGTAGGCCTGGGCGCGGTCGACCGCCTCGCGGGCGGTCCGGAACAGGCGGCTGCGACCGCCGAAGTACCCCCGGGCCTGCTTGAGGACCTTCTTGTGGCGTCGGCGGGAGGCGACGCGGTTGCGCGCACGAGGCATGGACGGGCTCCTACTTCAGACCCAGCGAGCGCCGCACGTTGTCGAGATTGGCCGGTGACACGCTCTCGTTCTTCCGCAGGGCGCGCTTGCGCTTGGTGGAGCGCTTGCCCAGGAAGTGGTCGCCGAAGGCCCTCCGGCGCTTGAGGCCGTTCCCGCGCTTCTTGATGCGCTTCGCCGTGGACTTGTGAGTCTTGATCTTTGGCATGACGGCAATCCTGGCCCTCTTGAGGGGACCCTGCTGGTCAGCCAGAGGAGAATAGGGGTGAGCTCCGCTTATGTCAATGACGCCAAGCACCCCCGGGATCGTGGAGCAGTCGGCCAACCAATTGAGCGACAAGCTCTTGCGTGATCTGGAGGATCGCCGCTCCCCGGGGGCCGCCTCGGCCAGCGTCCCCTGCCGTGAGGCCGGCGGGTCAGGCGGTCCGCTCTTCCAGGAACTCCCGTACCGCCGGGCGCAGGAACACGTCTTCCAGCGGCAACCGGGCCAGGGCTCGGGCCATCAGGTCGACGCGCTCCGGCAGCGACAGCTGCCGGTCGAGGAGGATGCAGTTCTGTCCGCGCAGGCGGAAGAGGCCGCCCCGGCTGCCGTCGAGATCCTCGCGGCGAATCTCCACCGACAGCTGCGAGGCCACCGCCTCCAGTTCCTGCAACAGGCGGGCCTCCTCGGCGTCCGGTTGGTCAGGGAGGGGCATGTCGGTAATATACGGCCGATACGGCCACCTGAACGCGCCTGCCGATCGAGCCATTGTGAGAGACAGCCTTCCCCAGCCCGGGGAGGACCGCGCCCGCGGGGAAGACCCGTGGATTCTGGTCACCAACGACGACGGCGTCGACTCCCCGGCCCTGCTCCCCCTGCTGGCCTCGCTCGGGACGCTGGGCCCGGCGCGCGCCCTGGTCCCGGACCGCGAGTGCAGCTGGTCCTCCAAGACGCTGACCCGCTTCGGCCGCCTCAGGCTCCGCCGGGTGAGCGCCGGGGATCGGACGCTGCACACTCTCGACGGCTCCCCCGCGGACTGCGCGAATGCGGGAGTCCACAATCTGGCGGCGTCGCCGCCCCGCCTCGCGGTCTCCGGGATCAACATCGGCGCCAATGCCGGCCTCGCCTTTCTGCTCAGTTCGGGCACGGTCGGCGCCGCCGTCGAGGCCGCCCTCAGCGGCGTCCCCGCCGTGGCCTTCTCGCTGCAGTTGCGCCCCGACGACTACGCTCGCTGGCGCAGCGACCGGCGCGACTCCCTGCCTCCCGGCGCCTGGGAGCAGGCGGCGGCGGTGGCCCGCGAGATCACCTCCGAGGTTCTTCGAGGGGGGCTCCCCGAGGGGGCCCGGCTGCTCTCGGTGAACCTTCCCCCCGGTGCGGGTCCCGGCACGCGCCGGGTGCTGACCCGGGTCACACCGAGCGCCTACGGGCGGTTCTTCCGCCACGACGGCGACGGCCGCCTGGAGCACGTCTCCTCCGGCCTGCGGCGTCACCGCGAGTTGGAGGACGGGGATCTGGACGTCCTGGAGAAGGGATGGGTCTCGATCACGCCCCTGAGCCTGGGGCTGGACATCAGCGCGGCGGCAGGGGATCGGTCCCGCTTCGAGCGCGCCTCCGGATGCTGAACCGGGTGTGGATCGCCCTGGCGGCCACCGTGGCGTGCGCCGCCGGGGCCGGGGCGGAACCGTCCGCGGCAGACACCACCAAGGTGCAAGGGGCGCCCGCCGACTCGGCGCGCGCGCGCGGGCTGAACAGCCTGCTGAGCGGGGCGGCGGTGGTCGCCGATCCGCTCGCGGCCGGGGAACAGACGGTGGACGCCGTGCGCTGGCTGGCCAAGCGGCGGCAGTTCGTGCTCCGGGGCACGCCCTACGGCTTCACGGGACTGCCGATCGTCTACTACAGCCCGGGCACCGGGTGGAACTACGGCGGGCGCCTGCAGATCGCCGACTATCACCGGCGTCCGTACCGCTACAAGCTCAGCCTCCATTGGGTGAAGTCGACCCGGGGAAAGCGCGTCAGCTACCTGCGCTTCCGGTTGCCCCACATGGCGGGGACCGGCTTCGGTCTCATCCTGACGGCGAGCAACAAGCGCGACATCCGGGCCCGCTACTACGGCCTGTCGAACGACAGCGAGAACAACGAGGGCCTCACCGAGTCGGACCACCCCGACTTCATCGACGAGGACTACTACCACTATGTCCTGGAGGCGCCCCGGGCGATCGTCAACCTCCTCCGTCACCTCTACGGTCCGATGACCGTTTCCCTCGGCCTCGGCCTCGAGCGGACCGATGTCGACGGCAGGGGGCAGCGCTCCTACTACCTCGACGCCGGCACCCCGGACGGTGTGGTGGACGGCATCACGGGGTTCGTGGGCCTGAGCCTGCGGTGGGACACCCGGGACGACCCCTCGATCCCGCGCCGGGGCCTGTTTCAGGAGTGGAGCTACGAGACCTCCCGAAACTCCCTCCTGAGCCTGCTCTTCGAGCAGATCGACTTCCAGCGCTACACCTTCACCGACGCCCGCTACTACCCCGTCTCCCCGCGGCTGAACATCGCCCATCGCACCATCGTGGAAGCCCTGAAGGGGACCGTGCCCCTGTACGCCTACGGCGAGATCGGCGGCAGCCGGAGGATCAAGGGCCTCGGGGGATCCGACACCTTGCGGGGGTTCGACCGGCAGCGCTTCACCGACAACGTGCGCGTCCTCACCAACACGGAGGCGCGCTACTACCTCGGGAGCCGGACCGTTTTCCAGCAGCACCTCGACCTGCTGGCCATCCTCTTCGCCGACAGCGGCCAGGTGGCGCCTGGATTCTCCGATCTCCATCCCCTCGACACCCACCTGAGCATCGGTTGGGGCCTGCGCACCTACTGGAACGAGGACTTCGTCGTGCGCGCCGACCTCGGCGTCTCGGAGGAACAGCTCTACACCATCCTCAAGTACCGCAACATCTTCTGAGTCAGCCCGCCGGAGACCCCATCACCGGCCGCAGGCGGACCGCCAACCAGGCGACGAGGAGCCCCACGAGCAGGTCCTTCGGCAGGGGCGCCAGGCCGAGCTCCAGGGCGAGATCCGCCGCCGCTGGACTGGCCGCCACGAAACGCAGGTTGAGGTAGAGCCCCAGCACCCCGGCGGCATAGATCGCCGCCATCCCGGCACAGGTCGCGGCCAGGGCCCGCCGGAAGGTGACTCGCCGGTCCTCCCCGGCCAACCGCCCCGCCAGCCAGGCGCCGGCGACGAACCCCAGCAGGTAGCCGGCGGAGGGCTTGAGCAGGTAGTGGAGCCCTCCGCCCCCGGCGAACACGGGCAGGCCCACCAGCCCCGCCGTGAGATAGACCCCCTGGCTCGCCGCCCCCCGCCAGGGCCCCAGCAACAGCCCGGCCAGGCAGACGAAGGCCGCCTGCAGGGTGATGGGTACATGAGGCAGGGGGAGGCGTAACTGCGCGCCCACGGCGGTGAGGGCGGCCATGAGCGCCACCGGCACCAGCACCCGGGGGTTCAGGAAAGACCGGACCGGGAAGGGGGGGATCGGCGCTCGGGCCGGCGGATCAGGTAGCGGCCCGGCCCTCCGTGCCGGCGGGAGCGAGCATGGCGATGAGGCTGCCCAGGGTGGCGGCGAGCTCGTTCCGGGGGACGACGCGGTCGACGAAACCGTGCTCGAGGACGGTCTCGGCGATCTGGAATCCGGCGGGAAGCTCCTCGATGCCCATGAACTGCCGGATCACCGCCTGGCCGGCGAACCCGATGCGGGCCCCCGGCTCGGCGAGGGTGAGGTCGCCGAGCATGGCGAAGCTGGCGGTCACGCCGCCGTAGGTCGGGTCGGTCAGGACGGCGACATACAGTCCGCCGGCGTTGGAGAACCGGCGCAGCCGGGCGCTGACCTTGGCCATCTGCATCAGCGAGAACGTGCTCTCCTGCATCCGGGCTCCGCCCGACTGGCAGACCAGCACCAGGGCCCGGCCGTCGGCCAGGGCCCTGTCGATGAGCCGGCTGATCTTCTCGCCCGTGGCGCCGCCCAGGCTGCCCATGATGTAGCGCGTATCCATGACGCCGAGGGCCGCGGGGTGGCCGCCGATGGTGCACAGGCCGGTGTGCACGGCCTCGTTGATGCCGCTGGAGCGGCGGGCCTCGCGGATCCGGTCGGAGTAGCGGCGGTGATCGCGGAACTTGAGGGGATCGGCGGTGGACAGCCCGGCGTCGATCTCGGTGAAGGAACCCGGGTCGCTCAGGATGCGGATGTACTTCTCGTGGCCGATGGGAAAGTGGCTGCCGCAGCGGGGGCAGATCCAGCTGTTGCGCTCGAGGGCGTGCTGATAGGCCGTCTCGCCGCAATCCTTGCACTTGCTCCAGATGGCCTCGGGGATCTCGCGCTTGATGCGCGTCAGGACTCCCGCCTTGAGTCTTTCGAACCAGTTCACGGGGACCTCACACCAGCCCGCGGCGCCGAAGCCCGGCAAAGGCCACTCCGGCAGTCACCAGGACCCCCGAAGCGACCAGGGCCAGCGTCCAGGGGAAGGATCCGCGGGCCTCGGGCGCGGAAACCCTCAGCCGGCGGAGGCGGTCCAGGACCCGGTCGGCCGCGGCCTGCGCGTCGGGCAGCGGTCGCGGCGGCTCGAGGACGCGGCCTACGAGATCCTCGACGGTACGCATCCTGGCCGCCTCCAGGCGCGCCCTCAGGCCGAGAACCCTGCGCCCGTCGCTGCCAGGCCCGGATCCACCGCCGGCCGAGGGGGGGTCGACATCACCGCCCCGGCGCCACCATCTCGACAACATCCGGTCGTTCCTCCGCAGCGCCCTCAGACCACGCCGCGTCTTTGCAGGCCCTCCGCCAGGCGGCGGCGGGCGGTGTGGATCCGCGAGCTGACGGTGCCCAACGGGATGTCCAGCACGCGGGCGATCTCCTCGTAGCCGAGTTGCTCGAAGCCGTGGAGGACGAGCACCTCCCTCAGGACGGCCGGCAACTCGTCGATCTCCTCCCGAACGAGGCGCTGAGTCTCGCGCGTCAGGAGCCGGGCCTCGGGTCCTTCGCCAGGCGGCACCGAGAGTCTCTCACCCGACTCCTCGTCCGCCCGGTGCAGGCCGAGCCGCCGCCAGGGGCTGCGAGCCCGGTCCCGGCGGCGGTTGAGACTCAGGCGCCAGACGATGCGCAGGATCCAGGTCTTCAGCGAGGAATCGCCGCGGAACCCGCCCAGGGCCCCGTGGATCTTGACGAAGGCGTCCTGAACGACCTCCTCCGCGTCCTCGCGGTCGCCGAGGGCCCGATAGGCCAGTCCATAGGCCAGCGGGTGGTACTCGGTGATCAGCCGCCGGAAGGCCTCGTCGCTGCCCTCGACGGCGCGCCGCACGAGATCCTCGTCGGGGAGATGGACCTCGATTCGTGTGGTGGTGGCCATCATCCTCCGTGCAGACACCGAAACGTGGCCGCGTCTTCACAATTCGCCCGAAATTGCGCCGCCCCTCGCGGGATTGTCAAACCGAATGCGCCGGCCCTTTGTGGCTAAAGTGCAACCCTGTCGTAACTTGCGGATTGTTGATGGCCTCGCGGGGAAGGCTATATTTGGGCGCGCTGTATGGTGGTCTCCATCCCTCCAGCCCGATCAGGGAGGATCGTGAAGAAACCTCTGCAGATCTGCCTGTTGCTCGGCGTGATGGCGGCGCCGGATCTTGCGGCCTCCGCGGAGGTGAGCCTGGCCGACTCGGTGATCAAGTACAGGTGGCTCGGCAAGAACGCCCGCGTCGAGAAGGAACACGACGATGTCGTCAAGTACTACACCGAGCTGATCAAGTACGATCCCGGCTACCACCGGGCCCACTATTCCATGGGCCGGGCCTTCCTTGAGCTCGGCCGGCCGGCCGACGCCAAGCGGGCCCTGTTGTCGGCGGCCGCCATCGACTCGGCCCACGTCAACACCAACCTGACCCTGTACACGCTCTACCTGAACGACGCCGCGCCGGACTCGGCCTGGCGGTTCCTCGGCCCGGTTCTCCGCGCCAGGCCCGACGAGCCCAGGTACGCCGAGCACCGGCGCAAGCTCGCCGACCTCTACCGCCGCAACGGCCAGCCGGTGGAGGCCATCGAGCACTACGGCGTCCTCGCCGAGTCGGCGGTCCTGCCCGAGGATTCGCGCAGGGAGCTGTACGAGCTGTTGGCGGTGATGACCGAGGACCAGGGCGACGCCCATGCGGCGCTGGCCTGGCGCCAGCGGCTGACCGGCGGCGGCGGCACGGGCCAGGTGGAGTCCCTGACCCGGATCGTGGACCTGCAGATCGCCACCGAGGACTACGCGGGCGCCCACGAATCCCTGAGGCAGCTGGTGGGCATCGACTCGGCCGGCCGCTACGCCCACTACGTCCGCATGTCGGAGCTGGGCGACACCGCCGGCGACCCGGCGGTCAGGCTCGAGGGCCTGGAGGGCATGGCGATCGAGCAGCCCAAGGATCTGCAGACCGTCGCCACCATCGCCGAGATCCACCTGAATGCGGACGACCTGAAGGCGGCGGCGCGCTGGATCGAGGGCGGCCTGCGGCGCTCCCCCGACAACGCCCACCTGCGCTTGCTCCGGGGCGACCTGCTGAGGCGCCAGGACGCGGAGGAGGAGGCCATCGCCGAGTACGAGCTCGCCCTGCGCGACCCGAACTGGGCGGCCGTCGCCCAGCAGCGGATCTGGCAACTCCGCCCGCCGGAGACGGAGGAGGAGAAGCTCCGCCGCCAGTTCTTCGGAGGCGGCGACGCCGAAGAAGAGGGCTCCACCGACAACGACAGCTGACGTACCCCCAACCCAAGAGAGGTTCCACCATGCTTCAACTATTCATCGACGGCGGCTGGGCCATGTGGCCCCTGGCCTTTCTCCTGGCCCTGGGACTGGCCATCGCCCTCGAGCGGCTCGTCACGCTTTCCCGCGCCGCCATCGACGCCAAGGGCTTCTTCGGGCAACTCGAAGAGGCGATGCGTTCCGGCGGAGCCGAGAGCGCCGCGCAGCTGTGCGCCGAGACCCGCGGTCCCGTGGCCAGCGTCATCCACGCCGGCCTGCTGCGGCTCGATCGCGGCATCGACAACGTGGAGAAGGCGATCGAGAACGCCGGCGCCGTGGAGATGGCCTTTCTCGAGCGCGGCATGATCTGGCTGTCCACGGTGGCCAACCTGGCGCCCATGGTCGGCTTCCTCGGGACGGTGAGCGGCATGATCGGCGCCTTCCAGGCGATCAAGGTCGCCGGCGACGTGGAGCCCTCCCTGGTGGCCGGTGGCATCTCGGAGGCCCTCATCACCACCGCCTCCGGCCTGATCGTCGGCATCCTGATCCAGTTCTGCTACAACTTCTTCGCTTCCCGCATCGACAGGATCATCGCCGACATGCAGGAGCACACGGCAGGCCTGATCGACGTGCTCATCGAGATCGAGCTGAAGGACAACGCGTGAACCTGCGCAAGCGCGGGAACCGGGTGCTGCCCGAGATCCCCACCTCCTCCATGGCGGACATCGCCTTCCTGCTCATCGTGTTCTTCCTGGTGACGACGACGATGAACCAGGACAAGGGGCTGTCGCTGCACCTGCCTCCCATCGCCGAGACCCTGGAGGTCAGGGAAAAGAACATCTGCAACGTGTGGATCAACGATGAGGACCGCATCGCCTTCTTCGAGAACTCCGAGCTCACGGAGATCGCCTTCTCCGACCTGCGCGCCGACATCCAGCAGCGGTTGGCGGACAACGAGAAGCTGATCATCTCCCTGAAGGCGCAGCGCCAGGCCAGCTACCGCATGTTCGTCGATGTCCTCGACGAGCTGAAGCTCGCCGGCGCCACGCGGATCTCGATCGCCGAGCCAGAGGGAGGCTGAGCCCCCATGAGATTCACCCGCAAGTCCCGGGTGGGAGCCGCGGTCCCCACGGCGTCGATGGCGGACATCGCCTTCCTGCTCCTCGTGTTCTTCATGGTCTCTACCGTTTTCATCCGTTTTCGCGGCATCCCTGTCACCCTGCCCGAAGCCGAGCGGGTAGAGAAGCTGGAGATGCGCCGCCACGTGACCAGCATCTGGGTCGGCGCCAACGGCGCCGTCAACATCGACGACCAAGCGGTCGCACTGCAGGACGTAGGTCCCCTGATCCACGCCAAGCTGGTCGCCAATCCCCGGCTGATCATCTCCATCAAGGGGGACGGGCAGGCGGAATTCGGCACCATCTCCGACGTGCTGCAGGAACTGCGCCAGGTCGAGGCCTTGCGCGTGAACTTCGCCACCGACCGCGAGCGGGAGGTCGCCGCAGGAGGCTGAGATGAAGATGCTGAGACGGACCGCCGACATGGTGCGCACGAAGACCCCCGAGGCCGACCTGCGCCTGGAGTACCGCAGGACCTTCTGGGCCTGCTTCGGCGCCTCCTCCGTCGCCTTGGTGCTGGTGATCCTGTTCTGGCCGAGCTTCGAGGCCTCGGCCTACGCCAAGCCCCAGGAGCCGGTGATCATCCAGCTGGAGGAGATCCCCGAGACCCGCCAGGAGCGCCGGCCGCCGCCGCCGCCGCGGCCGGTGGTGCCCATCGCCTCCACCAGCGAGGAGATCCCCGAGGACGCCACGATCATGGAGACCGATCTCGACTTTGGTCTGGATGACCTGGCCCCGCCGCCGCCCCTCGAGGAGCTGCAGAAGACCACCGAGGTCGCCCTGGAGGAGGAGGAGGAGGAGATCGTCGAGTACTGGCGGGTGGAGAAACCGCCCAAGAAGAAGAACGACCCGCGGCCGGTGTTCCCCGAGATCGCCCGCCGGGCGGGGATCACGGGCAACATCACCATCCAGGTGCTGGTCGATCGCGAGGGCAAGGTGGAGAAGGTTGGAGAGATCCACGGCAACGAGGTCTTCCATGAGGCCGCGCGCAAGGCCGCCCTGGCCACCACCTTCACCCCGGCCATCCAGAACGACAAGCCCGTGAAGGTCTGGGTCGCCCTCACCTACAAGTTCCAGTTGCAGTAGGCGCCGGTTGCCAGGACTGCAGGCGTCCATCTTAGATTAGGGAAGACTCGCCAGGGGCCGCGGACCGGCTGCGGCCAGCAATTCCACAACTCCCCCATCCTCCCCCACCCTCTCCCCGAGGCCATGAACCCCGCCCTCCGGGGTTCGCCGGGAGGTCGGGCTCCATGCGCTGTCCCTTCTGCAGCACCGAGGACGACCGCGTCGTCGACTCGCGCTCCTGCCGCGACGGCCAGGCGATCCGCCGTCGCCGCGAGTGCACGAGTTGCAGCCAGCGATTCACCACGTACGAGTACATCGAGCATGCGCCGCTCACCGTCATCAAGCGGGACGGAACCCGGGAGCCCTTCGACCGCTCCAAGCTGCAGGCCAAGATCGAGCTGGCCTGCTACAAGACGAGCGTGTCGAGCGATCGCATCGAAGAGCTGATGGACCAGGTGGAGTCCGATCTCGGCAACCGCGCGGAGAGGGAGGTTCCGAGCCAGCAGATCGGGGAGCTGGTGATGGAACGACTGAAGGACCTCCACGACGTTGCGTACGTGCGGTTCGCCTCTGTGTACCGCCAGTTCAAGGACCGGCAGGACTTCGTCAGGGAGCTCGAGCAGCTCTCTGCCTGAGCCCTCCCGGCGGCCGGCCTTCCCGGGCCCCTCCGAAGCCGCGAAAACCCTTGACAAGGCGGAATCGAGGCCTGTATATTGGCACGTCCAAGCTTCGAGCCACAAGATCTTGTGTACAGAGTGACCGAGCCGACCTTTCAGATCATGTTGCAGACAACCTTTCGCCCTCCCCGAAGCAACGTCCTGTAACCACGATAGTTGGCCCCCAGTTCTGCCGCCCCTCCCGCACCGGCGCGGCAGCAGGGGCTCCTTGTCGTTCCCAGGGAGACTTCGAGCATGTCCACCGAGCACTCCGCAGCCGATCCCGGCGCCTCCGACGCACCAACGGGTGTCCACCGTCTGGAAGACCTCCTTGCCCAGGTCGAAGGGCGCGGATACCAGCGCAACGGCCACGACGAGGTCCTGCAGCGCGCCGCCGACGCCCAGACCTATTACGGCGACAACGACCTGGCCATCGACGTGCTGCGCTCCAAGTACCTGGCGCCGGGGGAGACCGGGCCGCTGCAGATATGGGATCGCGTCGCCCGGGCCATGGCCTCTGTCGAGGCCGATCCCCAAGCCTGGTACGACCGCTTCTTCTCCCTGCTGATCGACTTCAAGTTCATCCCCGGGGGGCGGGTGATGCACGGCGCCGGCCGCGACGAGGCCAAGCGCAAGCCGACCCTGTCGAACTGCTACGTCATCCCCATACAGGAGGACAGCCTCGAGGGCATCTACACCTGCCTCAAGGAGTCGGCCCTCGTCTACCGCACCGGAGGCGGCGTCGGCACGGACCTGTCGATCCTGCGGCCCAAGGGCGCGCCGGTGAACGCCACCGTCGACCAGTCGCCGGGGTGCACGGCCTTCATGAACCTCCTGTCGGAGAGCACCAACGCCGTCTCCCAGGCCGGACGCCGGGGGGCGCTCATGCTCACCCTGCGCGTTGACCATCCCGACATCCTCGACTTCATCACCATCAAGAACGACGCCAACCGCACCAAGGTGCAGTACGCCAACATCAGCGTGCTCATCACCCACGAGTTCATGCAGGCCGTCATCGACGACACCGACTTCGACCTGCGCTGGAGCGGCAAGGTCTACCAGACGCTGAGGGCCCGCGACCTGTGGAACAAGATCATCACCAACGCCCACGCCAGCGCCGAGCCCGGGATCATCTTCTGGGACACGATGCGGGAGTATCACAACGTCGAATACGCCAACCCGCTGGTGAGCACCAACCCTTGCGGCGAACAGCCCCTGGCCTCGTACACGGCCTGCAACCTCGGCAACCTCAACCTGGCGAAGTTCGTCGGCGAGGACGGACAGATCGACTACGAGGATCTGGCCGAGTCGGCCCGGGTGGCGACGCGGTTCCTCGACAACGTCATCGACTACAACATGCCCAACCACGCCCTCCCGAAGATCGAGGAAGCGGTGGCCTCCGACCGGCGCGTGGGGCTGGGCATCACGGGTCTGGCCGATGCCCTGGTGCTCATGGGCCTCAAGTACGACTCCGACGAGGCCCTCGGGGCGGTGGACAAGATCATGCGCACCATCTGCCACTGCGCGTACGAGACATCGATCGACATCGCCCGCGAGAAGGGCCCCTTCCCGCTCTTCGATTGGGAAGGGGTGTCCCGGAGCCGGTTCGTGCGGGACCTGCCGAGGGCGATGCAGGACCGCATCCGCGAGCACGGGCTGCGCAACTCCACCCTGATCACGGTGCCGCCGGTGGGGACCGGATCGATCGTCGCCCAGACCTCGTCCGGCGTGGAGCCGATCTTCTGCACCAGCTACAAGCGGCGCGTGAAGCAGGAGGACGGCGAGAGCTTCCGCGAATACAAGGTCTACCATCCCCTCGTGCGCGACCTCTTCGGCGACGACGAGAACCTGCCCGGCCATGTCGTGACCGCCCACGACATCGACCCCTACTTCCGTGTCCGCATGCAGGGCGCGATCCAGCGCTACACCGACAGCTCGATCTCGTCGACGATCAACCTGGCCGAGGAGACCTCGGTGGAGACGGTGGCCGACATCTACGTCACCGCCTACAAGGAGGGCCTGAAGGGCGTCACGGTGTACCGCGAGGGCTGCCGGCAGGGGATCCTGCAGACGGAGAAGCAGGAGGAGGAGCCTTCCGAGGCGGCGGAAGACGCCGCCGAGGGTGGAGCGGGCGCGCATCCGCGCCGGAGGCCGCCGGTCACCCGCGGCGTCACCGAGCGGGTGAGCACCGGCGAGGGCAACATCTTCGTCACGATCAACGAGGACGAGCACGGGATCTGCGAGATCTTCAGCACCATAGGGAAAGCGGGGGGCAATGCGGCGGCCCAGTCGGAGGCGATCAGCCGGTTGATCTCCATCGCCCTGCGCTCGGGCATCGATCCGCAGGAGATCATCGGTCAGCTCAAGGGGATCTCCGGACCGAACCCGGTGTGGGAGAACGGCGAGCTGATCCTGTCCACGCCGGACGCCATCGGCAGGGCCCTGGAGCGGTACCTGCACCGCCGGGACGGCGGCGACATCCCGCACCCCGTGCAAGGGGGCTCCCAGGCCGTCGAGAGGGGTCCGCGGGCCCCGGCGGGCGGGGGCGGTCCGGCGAGTCCGGCGAGCGTGGCCACCTGCCCCGAGTGCGGCTCCACCGTCTCCCACGAGGCCAGTTGCCTGACCTGCAAGCACTGCGGGTGGTCGAAGTGCTGAACCGCAATCCCTTGTGAGCGCGAGCCGAATGGACTCGATCGCCGGCGCGGCACCGTCACCCGGAGTGGCGGTGCCGTTGTCGTTCTGATGCCTCGGGTGGGTGCGGTGCTACGAGACCTCGAGGGTGAGGCCGTCGTACGCCAGCTCCACCGCCGCCGGGAGGTAGTCGTTGGTCGCCTGGTGGTCGAGATCGTGGGCGATGTGGGTGAAGTAGGCCTGGCGCGGGGCCAGCTCGGCCACGACCTCGAGGGCTTCGTCCACGGTGAAGTGGGTGGGATGGCCCTTGTGACGCAACGCGCCGAGGACGAGGACGTCGAGACCGCGCAACTGGCTCATCGCTTCGTCGGGGATGGCGTTGCAGTCGGTCACGTAGGCGAACCGGCCGATGCGGAAGGCGAGCACGGGCAGCCGTCCGTGCATGACGGTCACCGGTTGGATGCGCAGGCCGAAGAGCTCGAGTGCTCCCTCGATCGGATGGAGGGACATGCGCGGCACCGCCTGGGCCCAAGCCGAATCGAAGGCGTAGTCGAAGACGCGGGTTATGCGGTCGAGGGTGGGTCGGTCGCCGTAGACGGGGATCGGCTCGTCGCGCCCGAAGCAGTAGGAGCGCACGTCGTCGAGGCCGTGGAGGTGATCGGCATGCCCGTGGGTGAAGAGCACCGCGTCGACGCGCCGCAGGTCGTGGCGCAGCGCCTGGGTGCGCAGGTCGGGCGGCGTGTCGACCAGGATCGACCGGTGCAGGTGCTCGATGGCGATGGCGCACCGCAGGCGCTTGTTGCGCGGGTCGGTGGAGGTGCAGACCCCGCAGTCGCAGGCGATGCGAGGCACGCCGACGGAGGTGCCCGTGCCGAGGAAGGTGACGCGCATCAGGCTCTGTCCGCGGCGCCCTCGGGCGGGGCCTCCGCCCTTCCCGGGGTTTGCCTGCAGACCGGACGGGAGTCGGCGGTGGCCGTGGCCGCCATGTCCGGGGACAGGGTCAGCAGACTCGGTCCGTCCTCGGTGACAGCCACGGTGTGCTCGAAGTGGGCGGCGAAGGAACCGTCCTTCGTGCGCGCGGTCCAGCCATCCTCGTCGACCACGATCCCGGATTGCCCGAGGCTGAAGATCGGCTCGATGGCGAGGACATGGCCCGCCCTCAGAGCGGGGCCGCGTCCCGGGGGCCCATGATTCGGCAGGTGGGGATCCTCGTGGAGGTGACGGCCGATGCCGTGGCCGCCGAACTCGCGAATGACGGAGACGCCTCCCGCCGCGGCGGCGGACTCGATGGCGTGAGAGATGTCCGACAGGCGATTCCCGGGCCGGGCGGCGGCCACCCCCGACTCGAGGGCGGCCCGAGTCGTGTCCACCAGGCCTCGCACCGGCCGGTCCACCTGGCCGAGGGCGATGGTGAAGGCGCCGTCGCCGAACCACCCGTCGAGCTGCACGCCCACGTCGACGCAAAGCAGGTCGCCCGCTTGCAGAGGTTCGGGGCGCGGCAGGCCGTGCACCGCCTCGTCGTTGACGGAGGCGCAGATCGACGCGGGAAAGCCGTGATAGCCTTTGAAGGCCGGCTCCCCGCCCCGGTCGCGGATCGTGGCCTCCGCCAGCTCGTCGAGAAGGAGTGTGGACACACCGGGCGCAGCCGCGGCCTCGACAGCGGCCTGCACCTGGTGAACGACGGCGCAGGCCGCGCGGATCCCGTCGATTTCGCTGGGGCTGCGGCGATGCAAGCGCCTTGGTCCTGGTGGATGGAAGGGGTGACTTTCGAGGCGTTACCAAACACGGGGAGAGACCCCATCTCGTCAAGGAGGGTGCCCGCAATCGCGACAGCCGCGGGCGAGACCCGTCCCGGGAGAGGGCTCGGGCCCTCGTTGCGGATCACCCGGCCCCTGGTTATCTTGCGAGACCGGCGGCCCTGGGCGGGGCGCATTCGGCCCCGCCTCTCAGGGCCGCGTCCTTTTTCCTCCGAAACTCCGAACGAAGCGGATCTCGCAATCCTCCATGGGTAAGTCACTCGTCGTCGTGGAGTCGCCGGCCAAGGCGACGACCATCAACAAGATCCTCGGCCGCGACTTCATCGTGAAGTCGTGCATGGGGCACGTCCGCGATCTGCCGCCGAAGGAACTCGGCGTCGACGTGGACAAGGACTTCATGCCCCGCTACGTGACCATCCGCGGGAAGGGCAAGATCCTCACCGACCTCCGGCGGGCGGCGCAGAGGGCGGACACGATCTACCTGGCGACGGATCCCGACCGCGAGGGCGAGGCGATCGCCTGGCACGTGGCGCAGGCGATCTCGGGCAAGGAGGGCGAGGTCAAGCGGATCCTCTTCAACGAGATCACGCCCAAGGCGGTGCGGGAGTCGATCAACCGGTCCGGCGTCCTCGACCTGTGCAAGGTCAACGCCCAGCAGGCCCGGCGCGTCCTCGACCGCCTCGTGGGCTACGAGATCAGCCCCCTCCTGTGGAAGGTCATTCACGCCGGGCTGTCCGCCGGGCGGGTGCAGTCCGTCGCCCTGCGCCTGATCTGCGAGCGCGATGCCGAGATCGCCGCCTTCGAGCCCCAGGAGTACTGGTCGATCGACGCCCTCCTCGGCCACGCCACCGACGACGGCGAGGTCGCCTTCAAGTCGCGCCTGCTGCAGTACAAGGGCGAGAAGCTCGAGATCCCCGACCAGGAGGCGACCGACCGCATCACCGCGGCCCTGCGGGAATCGACCTTCACCGTCAAGTCGATCAAGCACCGCGAGCAGCGGCGGCGGGCAGCGCCTCCCTTCATCACCAGCACCCTGCAGCAGGAGGCGGCCCGCAAGCTGAGATTCTCGGTGAAACGCACCATGGCCGTGGCCCAGCAGCTCTACGAGGGCATCGAGCTCGTGGGCGAGACGGTGGGGCTCATCACCTACATGCGCACCGACTCGGTGCGCGTCGCCGACGATGCGATCGCGGAGGTGCGGGCCGAGATCGGCACGCGCTTCGGCAAGGAGTACGTGCCCGGGAAGCCGAACGTCTACAAGACCCGCCGGGGCGCCCAGGACGCTCACGAGGCGATCCGCCCCACCTCGGTGGAACGCTCTCCGGAGGAGATGAAGTCCCGCCTGTCCCCCGATCAATGGCGGCTCTACGAGCTGATCTGGAAGCGCTTCGTCGCCTCCCAGATGGAACCCCAGGTGATGAACATCATCAGCGTCGACATCGCCGCCGGCCACTACCTGCTGCGGGCCACGGGGTCGCAGGTGAAGTTCCCCGGGTTCACCATCCTCTACACCGAGAGCAAGGAGGAGGAGGACGAGGAGGAGAGCACCCAGGTGCCCGCCGACCTGTCCGAGGGCGAGACCCTCGCCCTGAAGAAGCTGCTGCCCAGGCAGCACTTCACCAAGCCGCCGCCGCGCTACTCCGAGGCGTCGCTGGTGAAGGAGCTGGAGGCCAAGGGCATCGGCCGGCCGAGCACCTACGCCCAGATCATCTCCACCCTGCAGGACCGGGAGTACGTGGAGAAGATGGACAACCGCTACTTCGAGGCCACCGAGCGCGGCCAGACGGTCAACAAGCTCCTCGTGGCCACCTTCCCCAACATCTTCGACGTGGCCTTCACGGCGCGGATGGAGGACGAGCTCGACCGCATCGAGGACGGCCGCGAGGACTGGGTCGACTCGGTGCGCCAGTTCTACGGCTCGTGGAAGGGGTCCCTCGAGGAGGCCAACGCGCGCCGCAGGGAGCTGAAGCAGTCCCTCCAGGAGGAGACCGACATCCTCTGCCAGGAGTGCGGACGCAACATGGTCGTCAAGTGGGGCCGGAACGGCCGCTTCCTCGCCTGTCCGGGGTACCCGCAGTGCAAGAACACGAAGCCCCTGGAAGAACAGCGCGAGCAGGCGGAGACCGACGAGATCTGCGACCGGTGCTCGAAGCCCATGGTCGTGAAGACGGGGCGCTACGGCCGCTTCCTCGCCTGCTCCGGGTATCCCGACTGCCACAACGTCAAACCCTTCTCCCTGGGCATCTCCTGCCCCGACTGCGAGGAGGGCGACATAGTGGAGAAGCAATCGCGCAAGGGGAAGGTGTTCTTCGGCTGCAACCGCTACCCGAAGTGCAAGTTCGCCAGCTGGGACAAGCCGGTGGACGGCCCCTGCCCCCAGTGCGAGGCCCCCCTGCTCTACGAGAAGGCCAGCCGCACCGGTCCGCCCTCTCTCCACTGCAAGGTCTGCGACAGCCGCTTCGAGAACACCCAGGCCGCCTGATGCGGGCGGCGTGACCGCCGCTCATCCGTGAACCCTCCGACCCTGAGCCCGCATACCGCCGTCGAGACGGGTATCGAGCTCTTCCTCGCCTCCCTGGCCGAGGCCGGCCCCTTTGGCCGGTCCCCCCTGAGCCCCGGGACCCGGCGCGCCTATGGCGTCGACCTCGACCAGTTCTCCCGCTTCCTGCACACCCGGGTCACCGCGCCCACCGTGGCCAACGTCCCCGCCGAGGCGGTGGCCGCCTTCGCCGGGCATCTGACCGAGGCGGGACGGTCGCCGCGCACCGTGGCCCGCAAGCTCGCCGCCGTGCGCCGCCTGTTCCGCTTCCTGGGGTCGCAAGGGGTATGCCCTTCCGATCCCTCCGCGGGGGTCCGGCCCCCCGCTCCGTCCGCCGACCCGGCTCCCCCCACCCCCGAGGAGATACGCGCCCTGCTCGCCCTTCCCGAACGCGGCTCCTTCACCGGCGCCCGGAACCGGGCCCTGCTGGAGTTGATCTACGGCGGCGGGCTGCGGCTCTCGGAAGCGGTGAACCTGAACCTGAGCCACCTGGGCCTGGCCGATGGCCGGCTGCGCATCGCCGGCGCCAGCCCCCGCGCCGTACCCCTGGGGACCCAGGCGGCGGAGGCGCTGCGGGCGTACCTGCTGCGCCGCGCCGAGATGCTCCTGACCCGCGAGATCTCCTCGGTCGACGCCGGCGCGCTCTTCGTCAGCGCCAGGGGCCGCAGGCTGCACCCGCGCTCGATCCAGCGCATCGTCGACCGCTACCTGCGCCACCTGGAGGCGCCGCCGGGCCGGCCGCACGCGGGACCTCCCCGCCACCGGGGCACCGGCCAGCTGCGCGCCGCCTGCGCCCGGCACCTTGTCGAGGCGGGGGCCGACCCGGGCCTCGTCTCCGCCCTCCTGGACCGCCGGACGGCGGCCTCCGACCCGGACCGCGGCCGGGACATCTCCGAGCTCACGGCCCGCTACCGGCAGGCCCACCCCCGGGCTTAGCGGTCCCCATGCCGCGCCTGCTCTGCGCCGCCGCCTTCGCCGCGGCCCTCGGCTGCGCCAAGCAGGGCCGGCCCACGGGAGGGCCGGTGGACGAGAGCGCTCCCGTCGTGGTGGCCCACCAGCCCGCCGCCGACGCCACCGGCGTCGATCCCCGCCGGAGCGTGACCATCGAGTTCAGCGAGGCCATGGATCGAGAGCGGACGGAGGCGGCGGTCTTCCTGGCTCCCCGGGTCGACTTCCGCGCCAGGTGGAGGGGCCGCCGCCTGGAGATCACGGTCCCCTCGGGGCTAGCCGAGGAGCGGACCTACGTCGTCACCATCGGCACCGACGCGCGGGACCTGCGCGGCAACCGCCTCGAGCAGTCCTTCCAGCTCGCCTTCGCCACCGGCGGCCGGCTCGACGCCGGAAGCCTCTCCGGGCGCGTGCTGACGGCGGACCTCGAGCCCCGGAGAGGCGCCTTCGTCTGGGCCTACGACATGGCCCACTTCAGCGGCCGCACCGGCACCGACCCGCCGGCCTACGTCACCCAGAGCGGGACCGACGGCGGCTTCCGGTTCGACCGGCTCGCCGCCAGCCGTTACCGCACGATCGCCTTCGTCGACGGCAACCGGAACCAGCGGCCGGACCGGGGAGAGCCCCTCGGCCTCGCCCACGGCGACATCGCGGCCTCCACCGATGGAGAGGCCGACGCCGGGGTGCTCGTGCTGGCGGACCGGGAGCCCGGCAACCGCGTGCAGCGGATCAGCGCCGTCGACCGGCGGCGGATCCTGCTGGCCTTCGAGAAAGGGGTGGAGGCCGCCGACCTGCGGGTGGAGATCGAAACCCTCGCCGTGGAGCAGCTCTACCCTCTGCCCACGGATTCCAGGAGGGTCCACGTGGTCACCGCCGAGCAGGAGCCGGGCCGGAGCTACCGCGTCAGCGTGCTCCTGGCCGGCCGCGACGTGGAGGTTCCGCCAGAGCCGGTGCGCGGGACAGACCGCGAGGACCGCCGCCCACCCCAGGTCGTCGAGTCCGGCCCCCGCGGGCCGGCGATCGAGGCGGATTCCCTCGTGCTCACCTTCTCCGAGGCGATGGACGCCAGCACCGTTCCCGGCGGCCAGGACTGGGCCGCGCCCGACTCCACCTCTCCCCCTCCCGCCGGCCGCTGGCGCTGGTCGGACGCCCTGACCCTGGCCTTCCTCCCCGGGCCGCCCATGGAGCCCGGCTCCCACCGTCTGGAGGTGCGGCTCGACGGCCTCCGCGACCGGGCCGGCAACGCCCCGCGGGACTCGACGGCCGTCTTCGACTTCGAGCTGCTCGCGGCCTCCGACCGGGCGACGGTGGAAGGGAAGGCCGCGTGGCCGGCGGCGAAGGGGCCGGTGCGAGTGCGGCTCCACCGGCCGGGGGGCCCGGCGCGGACCGCCGCCGCCGACTCGGCGGGTCTCTTCATCTTCACCCGGGTCGCCCCCGGCAGGTACCGGCTCTCGGCCTTCGCCGACCGCGACGGAGACGGGGAGCACGGCCTCGGCCGCCTCGACCCCTACACGCCGGCGGAACCGGTCGCCCTCGGCGGCGAGGTGATCGTCGAGCGCGGCCAGCGTCTCCGGGTCCGGGTGCCCGGGGAAGTCCCGTCACCGTGAACGAGGTCGACTCCCCTGCCCCGGGGCGGCGGTGGTGGCCCTGGCTGGAGCTGGGGCTCCTCCTGGCCCTCCTGGCCGGCATCGGCATCGTGGGGTTCTCGCGGCTGACGGTGACCGAGAGGCTGACCATCCAGCTGGAGGCGGGTCTGCAACAGCTCCACGAGATGGAGATCGACCACCTGCGGCGGCACGGGCGCTTCTTCCCCCCGAAGGACCCGGCGTACGCTCCCTACCTGACCTGGATGCGGCTCTACGAGGTCGAGGCCGCTCACGAGGGGCGGCAGTCCTTCTCCGTCGTGGTGCGCGCCGACATCGACGGCGACGGGCGACCCGGCGTCTGGCGGATCGATCAGACCTCGCCGGAGGTGCAGCGCCTTCAGGAGGACTGAAGGCCGATCGAGGGAGTCAGCGCGGGTACAGACGCGGCTCGGCGGTGATGCCCGCCGGATAGGTGCCCACCAGGTGCTGGCCGGCGACGAGGCCGGCCACCTCCCGCAGCGCCCCGGCGGCCGGCTCGGCGGCGGCGTCGCCGGCGAAGTCGAGGTACACCAGGTAGGCCCAGGGACGGCCCACCCGCTTGCGGGTTTCCACCTTCAGGACCTCCAGCCCCGCACGGGTCAGCTGGCCGAGGACGGCGGGCAGGCCGGCGGCGGTGTGGTCCATCTCGAGGACCACCGTCGTCTTCGGGGAGCCGCCGGATTCGGTGCCCTCGCCCAGGACGAGGAAGCGGGTGAAGTTGTGGCGCCCCGCCAGATCGGCGACCAGGACCTGCATGCCGTTGTCCTCCGCCGCCTGGGCGGTGGCGATGGCCGCCTCGTCGGAGCGGCCCTCGGCCTTGACCATCATGACCGCGCCGGCCGTGTCGTACACCGGCTCGACCTGGACCTCTTCGAGGCCGTCGAGGAACTCCCGGCACTGGGCCAGGGCCTGGGGATGGGAGCGGATGCGGCGCAGGTCCTCGAGACGGGTCCCGGCGGGGGCGATCAGGTGGTGGCCGATGCGCAGGCGGATCTCGCCGCACACCGGCAGGGGCCGCTCGCGCAGCAGGTCCCAGACCTCGTGGATGCTGCCGGCCAGGGAGTTCTCCACCGGGGCCATGGCGGCCTCCGCGCGCCCCCGGGAGAGGGCGGAGAACAGAGCGGCGAAGGTGCGGCAGGGAAGGACGTCGACGTCACGTCCGTCGAAGTACTCGCGGGCGGCCAGCTCGCTGTTGCTGCCCAGCTCGCCCTGGACGGCCACGGTGAGAGCGGCGTCGGTCATGGCGGGGAAGGCCCCGGGGAAGGACGGGCCCCCCGGGAGCTGGCGGATGGGGGCTGCATGCGCTGAATATAGGGACCGCAAGTACCGCGTTGACAGGGACTTGCCTGCCCGGTAGGTTCTGCCGGCCCGCATTCCGGCGGCGTGGCCAAGTGGTAAGGCAAGGGCCTGCAAAGCCCATATCCCCGGTTCGATTCCGGGCGCCGCCTCCAGACCTTCCAACGGCCTCGTCCGCATCCACGCGGGTGAGGCCTTTCTCATTCGCTACCTTTGTGGCAGCCGGGGTGGCGGAACGGGTAGACGCAGCGGACTTAAAATCCGCCAGGCCGCAGGGCCTGTAGGGGTTCGAGTCCCCTCCCCGGCACCACCTTTATTTTCAAATTGTTGTCGCAGAATGGTTTAGGCGGTCACCCGCCTAGACCATTATTGCGTCTGGTATCACTCCACCTCTCCAGCACACTTGTCCGCTTGAACCTCGATGGACTTCAGTATCCAAGACGTGTGTATATCGCTCGTATAGGGATGGTGGAAGTCCTCCATGTAACAACCCTCGTAGCCAGGCACCGAAGGAGTAAACGTCCAGCGCCAGAACATCTCGCCCCCCTCTGTGACTCTCTTCCTCACCACGCCACCGACCGGCTGGCCGTCGACTTGGATCAGATACCCCTTCGGCTGATCCGTTCGCGCGTAAGTCACTTCCGGCATCGCCTATTCTCGCTCAATACTGAGAGAATGCAGTCTGATGCGGATCAGGTCCTCAAAGTTGCCATCGTCCCATTCCTCTCGCGTGAGAAGCAGGTCGTCACAGCGGAAGGTCAGATCTCCGTGCCCGTGCCGTTGCATCTCTGCCGCGAACCAGGTCTGGACTCGGAGGATTGCGTCCTTCATCGAATCGACCACCTCGGCGCGGAAGGGACGGTCCTGCGGTCGGAAGTAGACCAATCGCACGGTGCGGGGCTCGCCCACGTCCAGGTCCGCCAGCGGCTTGGCGACCGCCTGGAGCCGGTTGCGTTCCCAGCGGTCGAAATCGATGGTGGGGGAGGCGTGGGTGGGAGGGAGGAACGGTGAGAGTAAGGGGAGGATCGGCAGCAGGATTGCACAAGGGAGGACCGGGGTCTTCATGGATGTGCCCCAACCTGCAAAGACGTTGCTGTCGTGCCGTACCAGGTCAAGGGTGGCACACGGGAGAGGCCCAAGACACCGTTACACCGCCACCCTCGTCTCCGCATCCCCGGCCGTTCGTAGTAGGGTCGGTCGTGTCCGTTGCGCACTCCCATTCGGGAACTCTCCTGCCCCGGTGATCCGGGGCCGGGCCGGCTAGGCGGTAGGCGAGATAGGTGCGACTGTTGAGGGAACGCCGACCAGTACCCAAGCGAGGCTGAGCAACGAAGTTGATCGCATGACCTGTTTCCTCTTGGGTGTTCGATCGCCCACGGGTACGGCGCCGTCAAAAAGGAGGGCAGCGGTATCCCGCGGGCGCGGACAGGGCAATCCACACAGGACCCTCCAGCCCGGTGGCCACGAGGTCTTCCACCCGGGACCCGTCGAGGTTGGCCCGCTGGATCTTGTCGGTGCCCGGATCCGCCCAGTAGAGCTTGCCTTCCGCCACATCCACGGCGAGTCCCCGAGGCGTCGTCAGGCCGGTGGTGACCAGATCCTCGACCCGTGAGCCATCGAGGTTGGCCCGCTGAATCTTGTCGGTACCGAAGTCGCTCCAGTACATCTTGCCGCCGACAAGGTCCAGGGCCAGCCCGGCGGGACCGGTCAGTCCGGTGGTGATCAGATCTTCCACCCGGGACCCGTCGAGGTTGGCCCGCTGGATCTTGTCGGTGCCGTAGTCGGTCCAGTACATCTGGCCCAGGTCCAGATCCAGGGCCAGCCCGTTGGGGAAGCTCAGTCCGGTGGTGACCAGATCCTCGACCTGTGAGCCGTCGAGGTTGGCCCGCTGGATCTTGTCGGTGCCCCGGTCGGTCCAGTACATCTGGCCGCGTCCCACATCCAGGACCACCGCTCCCGGGATGGCCAGTCCGGTGGTGACGAGGTCTTCCACCTGCGACCCATCGAGGTTGGCCCGCTGGATCTTGTCGGCGCCGAAGTCGCTCCAGTAGACCTTGCCGCCGGCCTTGTCCACCGTCACGCCATAGGGATTGACCAGTCCGGTGGCAATCAGATCCTCGACGCCGGAGCCGTCGACATTGGCCCGTTGAATCTTGTTGCTGGTCCAGTCCGCCCAGTACATCTTGGGGACCGAACCACCCAGGGCAATGGCCTCTGGATACTCCAGGCCGGTGGTGACCAAGTCTTCGACCCGGGAGCCGTCCAGGTTCGCCCGATGAATCGTCCCGGTGTCGTAGTAGTCGTCGTAGTCCCAGGCCGTCCAGTACATCTTGCCCCCGGCCAAGTCCAGGGCCAGCGCGTTGGGATCGCCCAGGGTGGTGACCAAGTCTTCGACCCGGGAGCCGTCCAGGTTCGCCCGATGAATCGTCCGGCTGTCGAAGTCCGTCCAGTACATCTTGTCGGCGGCCAGATCCAAGGCCAGCCCGCAGGGCCCCCCGGTGCTGATGAGGTTTTCCACCTGCGACCCATCGAGGTTGGACCGCTGAACATACCCGGTGTCGTAGTCCACCCAGTACATCTTGTCGGCGGCCAGATCCAAGGCCAGCCCGCAGGCATAGTCGGTGCTGATGAGGTCTTCCACCTGCGATCCGTCGAGGTTGGACCGCTGGATCTTGCCGGTGCCGTAGTCGGTCCAGTACATCTTGCCCCCGGCCACGTCCAAGGCCAGCCTTTCGGGATAGATCAGCCCGGTGCTGATGAGGTCTTCCACCTGCGACCCATCGAGGTTGGACCGCTGAATCTTCTCGGTGCCCTTGTCCGTCCAGTACATCCTGCCCCCGGCCAAGTCCAGGGCCAGCCCGGAGGGCTCCTCCAAGCCGGCAACCACGAGGTCTTCCACATGCGACCCGTCGAGGTTGGCGCGCTGGATCTTGCCGGTGCCGGAGTCCGCCCAGTACATCTCGGTCAGTGCGACCACCGGGCCCACCGGCGGCCCGATCCCGGCGGGCAGCACCGGATCCGACGGGTCGATGGTGTAGCGGGCGATCAGCCAGACGTCGGACAGGTCGACGCGGCCGTCGGCGTTGACGTCGCCTTGGGAGATGTCGCCGTCGTTGGGCATGACGGTGGTCGGATCGGCGCTGTACAGCAGCACCAGCAGGGCGTCAGTGATGTTGACCCGGCCGTTGTTGTCCACGTCCCCCAACACCCCCGTCCCGGTCGAGGCCGTCTTCGCTCGAGGGCCGCCTCTGGAGGCCCGGACCACTACCTCGACCGGCCCTGCGGCGGCAGCCACCGGGAAAGCTGGATCCACGTAGGCGACCATCCCGGGGCCCGAGACGGTCAGGCCGTAGATCGCCGAAGCCGCCCACTGGGAAGCCTCCCCCTGCCCCTCTCCCGAGGGCGCCGGTACGCCGGCCTGTCCGTCGACCAGCACCATGCGCTCCGTCAGACTGACACCGTCGCCTCGAAGCCGGTAGAGATAGACCCCGGCCCCCACCGCCCGGCCCGCCGCATCCGTGGCGTCCCACGCTGCCGTGTGAAATCCGGCCGGCCGCACCCCGTCCACGAGCGTGGCGATGCGTTGCCCCAGGAGGTTGAACACGTCCAGCCGCACGTGCATCGAGGCCGGAAGCTGGTACGGGATGATCGTGGACGGGTTGAAGGGATTGGGGTAGTTGGCCCCCAGCTCGAACTGGTCCGGCAAGACCGACCGGCTGCCCGGACCGTCCAGGGACACTCGGAAATGACCGGACGCATCCGTGGTCGCCGCCAGCGGGGAGGCCCGCAGATCGGTCAGGTCGAAGAGCCGCACCTGCGCCCCGGGCACCGGTGCGCCCGACGGCAGCTGCACCCGGCCTTCGAGCAGCGGCCCGGCGCCAGCCGGTCCGGCGGCCATCCAGGCCACGAGAAGCGATACGCCTACGCTGTGCATCGGCGGTTGATACGGTCCATGACAGGGCTCCACCACACGGCGATGGTCCAGGCGAACAGGAACACAAACCACATGGCCAAGAGCAGGATGTAGAGCAGGATGTAGGCCCCTACGACAGCGGCGATCTCGTCAGACATTCTCTCTTCTCCTGCAAGCAGCGCCCACGCGGACGAGGAAGCGGCCTTCGTTGGAGCCGGGAGCGTCGTGGTTGGATGCCTGGGAGCCGCCGGGGCGTTGTCCGGTCACTCCGCCACCACCCGGACCGTGAGGCTCGCGGTGCCCTCGAGCACCAAGCCGACATCCTCCTGGACGGAGACGGCGGGCTCCACCTCCTCCTGGTCCGGGCCTACGAAGGCCAAGTCGCCTTCCTGGACGGGCGTCAGCCGGGCCATCAGCAGGACGTTCTCATCCTCCCCGTTCAGCCGCGCAAAGACGTCTTCCAGCGTCTCTTCGGCGTCTTCCACCGGGGAGCCGAAGAAGACGCCCAGATCCCCGAAGGCGTCACCGTCCCCGTCCGCGGCCAGGAGGGCCGCGGGGCCAACCTCGAGCTGGTAGGCGCCGGCAGCCAGCGTGCTCGGCAGGCTCAAGGCGAGGTCGATCTCCCGGTCGTTCCGCCGCCCCACGCGCAGCGTGGTCGTGACCGTGAGCATGTCCCCCGGCGCGACGACGGTGTCGGCGGCCACGCCCGTGACCTTGGCGAATCGGGCTTCGGGGAGGACCTCGACGCGGACCTCCGCCTCCCGCACCGTCAGGGTGTCGTCCTGGTGGTGCAAGAGCTGCTGCAGGGCATCGGCCAGATCGGAGTCGGCTCGGCTGATCAGGGAATGAAGCCGCTCCTCCGGCCCGGCGTAGAGGCGGGACCGGTCCAGCATCGAGTCCGTTTCGACAAAGGAGACCTCCACCGCCACTCGAAGACTGTGGCCGGCCTCGTTGTCGACTCGTGAAGACAAGGGGCTGAAGGCCGCCAGGCCGACGAGACCGGCCTGTTCGACGCGCGTCGGCATCTCGTGCACGAGCTCGACTTCGCCCGACGGCAGGGTGAGCACGCTCCGGATCGGCACCAGCTCCGGTCCGTCGTCGAGGACCCCGCGAACCGCCGGCAGCCGGTCCTCGGTCAGCGTGCCCCGAACCGTGGGGTTCAGGGTGGCGAACTTGTACGGCGCCGCGAGGTTGGAGACCTCGCCGAGCACCCGCGCCTCGATGATGGGCAGCTCCACCGAGCCGAACTGGTCCATCGGGTGCCCGAACCCGTACACGCGGTCCCCGTCGACGTAGGAGATGGTTCCGATGGCGCCTCCCGTGATCTCCCCCAGAAGCAAGGCGACCGCCAGGGGACGCCCGGCTTCGAAGCTCTCCTGGCGCTCCTGCGTCAGGGTCGCCGGAAGGGCCCCGGCCCATGGGGATCCGGAGTTGAGCCCCGTCACCACCCGGAGCACCTTCAGGGGCACGATGCCGGCGCCGCCCCAAGCAGCCGCGGGCCTGGCCACGGGAGCCGTGCCGCGCTTGCCGATCACCCATTCGATGGGAGTGGCAAAGCAGTAGTAGGGGGCGCTCGTCTGGTTGTTGAAGGCGTAGGCGATGGCGCCCCAGGTCCCCTCCTCGGAGAACAGGGGGGAGCCGCTCATGCCCTGGGCGATCCCGCCGAGCTGGATCAGGACCGGGTCGGAGGCCTCCACCATGATCACCGGCATGGGCGGCAGGAAGTCGTCGACCACCGTGACGAACCTCATCTCAAGATCGGCGAGCTCGCCGTTGACGAACTCGGTCCGCAGGTACAAGGGCATCCCCTCGGGCATGGAACGAACCGAGTCGATGGGCACGATGGCCGACAGATCCCAGGGCTGCAGTTCCCCGCTCGGCCGCAGGACGGCCCCGGGGTCCGGAGCCACCGGTGGAGGATCGTCATCTCCACACGCCCACAGAATCAGCAACAGCGGGAACAGTGCTCTACGGATGAACATGGTCTTCCTCTCCTTGCGCCCAGGCGGGGGCGGGTGTGGGTGAGGCTGCCGAGGACGCATTGTCTCAACACCGTGCAGCCCCGGATCAGCCGCCCGATGCACAGCCGTGTGTGAGCCGGACGCGGCGCCTTCGTCCGAAGGCAGGAGGGACGGGTGCGGTCAGTCGAGGACCAGCAGAAGCGCCGCGGGCAGGCGCGCCCATCCAGCCCGTCCCGGCGGACTCATGCGATTCTCGCCATCACCGCAGTTCGAACTCTTCGTGGTGAATGCGCCCCCCAGGCACGCCCTGCTTCTTGAGGCCGCCGGCAACCGCTGCGACCATCGGCTTCGGGCCGCACAGGTAGAAGTCCCGCTCACCGAGTTGGCCCTCGAGGTCGTCCTTGATCGCATCCGCGCTGATCCGCGCGCCGGCTTCCGAGCTGACACGCCGGATCGTCACGCCGCCCACTTCGTCCGCACGCGCCTCCAGTTCGTCGAAGAACAGCGCCTCCGGGGCCCGGCGCACGCAGTAGTAGAGTTGGATGGTGCGGCCGTGACCCGGCTCCATCGTCCGCAGTACCGACAGGAACGGCGTGATGCCGATCCCCCCGGCCACCCACACCTGCCTCGCCAGACCTCTCTGTGGATGGAATCGGCCATAGGGACCCTCGATGTCGACCTCGACACCCTCGGCCAGATCGTCGCGCACTCGACGGGTGTAGTCGCCGGCCACCTTCATCGTGAAGCGGAGACGGGGCTCCTTCGCGCCGGACGAGATGGTGAAGGGATGGGCTTCCCTGAACCCGGCCGCGTCAATGGTGACGAAGGCGAACTGCCCCGGCTCGAAGGCGAGCATTCCGTCCTTCGGCTCGAGCACCAGCTCGGTCGCCCGTTCGAGCCGGTTGACCGCAGCCAAGGTGAAGGCGTGTCGCCGTCTCCTGAGCTGGACGAGCTGTCTGTATCCGTAGGCCGCCAGACCGGCGAGAAGCAGCAGCGCCAGGGCCACCCCCGGCCCCGAGAACAGCGCGAGCTCCTCGCCGTCGAAGAGCACCAGGAAGACATGTACGCTGACGACGGCGAAGAACAGACCCGTGAATCGATGGGTCGTGATCCAGCGGTGATAGGGGATCTTTCGGTTCAGGGTGATGACGATCAGCAGCAGGAAGCCGATCATCCCGATCTGGCCGAACAGGTCGATGGGCAAGCCCTCTTCTTCTTCTTCCGAGCCGGCGGCCTCGATCCCCGCGGCGGGCGCCGGGGCCTCATCTCCCTCCGGCCCTCCCGGCACCGTCGCGAAGTGCGCCAGGAACAGAAGCATGGCGGCGATGCCGAGATGCTTGTGCAGCCGGTACATCCGGTCGAGGCCACCGAAGGATGTCTCCACCGCACGGGGACGCGTCGAGAGCAGCATCCCCAGTACCATGCAGATCACCGAGCAGGAACCGGCGAAGTAGGAGAACTGGGCGTCGAAGGGCATGCCCGCCGCCATCACGTGCTGCCAGTACAGCGCGGAGTATGCGGCAAACGACGCCGCCACGGCCCACAGGCCCTTCCGAAGGCTCATACGCATACAGAGACGCTGCTCCCTCTCGTCAGCGGAATACCGCCTTCAGCGCATCCACGAGGCTAGCCGCCCCATCCGTTCAGTTGAACTCGTAGACGAGATCGACGAGAGCGTCGGGAACGTCGGGAGCGCCCCTGAGTTGCAGCACCACCGTGCCCGGGCCCGGGCCGTACGCCTCCCGGTAACGGTTGCGGATGAGTTCGAGATCGAAGACGTGCGTCTCCGTCAGCCAGGCTTCGCAGCTATCGCCGTTGGCGTCGTGTTTCAGCACGGCCGGCAACTGTACGGGCGACGACTCGGCGAACGAATCCCCGATGACGAGGGTGAACGCGTGCTCCCGGCACCCGCCGGCGAACGACACGGAGACGGTCAGGGCGTGGCCGGTGATCGCCGCGCTGGTCAGTTCGTAGGGGTCCCCTCCCAGATCGGCGTCGTCGCCGGCCACGACGACCCGGGGTGGGGGATCCCCCGGCGACGCGGCCCGTTCAGAGTCCTGGCAGCCGGTTGCGGCGACCAGCAGCAGTCCCATCGCGCACCGATAGACCATTGCAGAGTCCTCCTGTCAATTGAGGTGGAGCCGGGCGCGGCGCTCCTACCGCAGCCGGTCCTTCAGATCGCCCCAGGACAGCGGCTTGGTGGCCGTGTCGGGGTCAATGCCGAGGTAGTCGTGCTGGTCGCCGTTGGTGACCACGATCAGGGCCTGGTCGGCCGCGGCGGCGGCGGTGACATGGTTGTCCCCCGCCGACAGCAGCAGGGTGGCGTCCCCCGCGCCGACGCCCAGGATCAACTGCGGCCCCTCCTCGGACCCCAAGGCCAGGAACGGGGCTCCGTCCGGGCCCGTGGCCAGCATCCCCACCAGTTCGCCGGCGGCATTTTCCAGTGCAAACGCCTGAGCTCGGACGGCCCCCTCCTCGTCCTGGGCCCCCAACCGTGACAGCGCCGCGACCACCAGGAGCAAGGCCCCGGCTGCCCACAGCAAACGATTCCGTCCCATGACTTCCTTCCTTTCGCCGGCTTGGACAGCCGGTCCATCGGGTCTCAGATCGGCCAACGCCCCGTTCCACGGAAGTCCCGCGAGAACCGAGCCTGGCCGTCACCGCGTCTCCTCCCAAGGTAAGGAGGAACCAAAAACCTATTGTGAAGTTACTGTGAGTTTACGCGGGTCAAGGGTGGCATTATCGTGGAAATGAGCATATTCTCCTCGCAGAGGGGCTATCCCTTGGGGACCGCCGTGCCGCGGCTTGTCCCGAACCGATCGAGCTCTCCCCGGGCGGCGGACCGGAGCCTTTGACCGCGTTTGCACCTGGGGGTCAGAAGGAGATCGACCCATGAAGACCCATCCGAAGCAGGGGCCGGAGAGCGAGGCCCGGAGCGACCTCGTTTCCCGGTTGAGCGCGGCGACCCTGCGCATCAGCGCCAGTCTCGAGCTCGATACGGTCCTGCGCGAGGTCCTGGACAGCGCCCGCGCCCTGACCGGGGCCCGGTGCGGCGTCATCACGACCGTTGACGAGGCGGGGCAGGCCCAGGACTTCGTCAGTTCGGGCATCAGCCCCGAGGAACACCGGCAGCTGGCCGAATGGCCCGGTGGACCGCGCCTGTTCGAGCACCTCCGGAGCCTGCCGGGAGCGCTGCGACTGACAGACCTCAACGCCTACGTCCGGTCCCTCGGCTTTTCCTCGATGCCGGCCCTGACGAGGACGTTCCAGGGCACGCCGATGCGGCATCGGGACGTGGACGTGGGCAGCTTCTTCCTCGGCGAGAAGGAGGGAGAAGGCGAGTTCACCGGCGAAGACGAGGAAATCCTGATGCTGTTCGCCTCGCAGGCGGCCACGGCGATCGCCAACGCCCGTGCGTACCGGAGCGAGCAGCGGGCCCGGGCCGACCTGGAAGCCCTGGTCGACACCTCGCCGGTCGGGGTCGTGGTCTTCAACGCCCGGACCGGCCGGATGGTGTCGGTCAACCGGGAGGCGAAGCGGATCGTCGAAGGTCTCCGCCTGCCGGGCGGCTCCCTGGAGCAAGTCCTGGAAGTCCTGACCCTCCGGCGGGCCGACGGCCAGGAGGTCTCCCTCGAGAAGCTGTCCATGACGCAGGCCCTGGGAACCGGAGAGACGGTGCGCGCCGAGGAGATCGTCCTGGAGGTGCCCGACGGGCGGCGCCTCCGGACCCTGATCAACGCCACGCCGATCCAGTCGGGCGACGGCGAGGTCGAGTCGGTGGTCGTGACCCTGCAGGACCTGACCCCGCTGGAGGAGCTGGAGCGATTGCGGTCCGAGTTCCTGGACATGGTGAGCCACGAGTTGCGGGCCCCGCTGACGTCGATCAAGGGCTCCACCGCCACCGTGCTGGGGGCCTCACCGGCGCCGCCCCCGGCCGAGGTGCTGCAGTTCTTCCGGATCATCGACGAGCAGGCCGATCACATGCGCGGCCTGATCAGCGACCTGCTCGATGCCGGCAGCATCGAGGCCGGCACCCTGTCGGTGACCCCCGAGCCCTCCGATCTGGCCGACTTGGTGGACCAGGCCCGAACCACCTTCCTGAGCGGGGGCCGCCGGCACACCGTCCTCCTCGACCTGCCGCCGGACCTGCCCCGGGTGATGGCCGACCGGCAGCGCATCGTCCAGGTCCTGGACAACCTGCTGGCCAACGCCGCCCGGCTCTCGCCCGAGTCGTCGACCATTCGGGTCGCCGCGGCGCTCCATGGCGTCGACGTCGAGATCTCCGTGGCCGACGAAGGCCGGGGTGTGCCCGCCGAGAAGCTGCCGTACCTCTTTCAGAAGTACACGGGCCTTGGCGAGGGGGACCGCGGACTCCGGGGCACGGGGCTGGGGCTGGCCATCTGCAAGGGCCTCGTGGAGGCCCACGGGGGGCGCATCCGGGCCGACAGTGGGGGGCTCGGCCAGGGCGCCCGAGTCACGTTCTCCGTTCCGGTGGCCGCGGAGGCCGGCGACGGCGCCGCGGCCGCAAACACCCGGCTCCGGGCTCGCCCCGGAGGCGAGCGGACCCGCATCCTGGTGGTGGACGACGACCCGCAGGCCCTGCGTTTCATGCGCGGCACTCTCGACGAAGCGGGCTACGACCCGATCGTGACCGGGGACCCTCGAGACCTGACGCGCATCCTGCACGCCGAGAAACCCCGGTTGGTCCTGCTCGACTTGCTGCTGCCCGAGACCGACGGCATCGAACTGATGGAAAGCGTCCCCGGACTGGCGGACCGGCCGGTGATTTTCATCTCCGCCTACGGCAGGGACGAAACCGTGGCCAGGGCCCTGGAGACCGGCGCCTCCGACTACATCGTCAAGCCCTTCTCCGCCACGGAACTGACGGCCCGGGTCCGGGCCGCCCTGCGCCGGCAGGCCAGACCGGAACCGTTCGTGCTCGGGGAGCTGGCCATCGCCTGGGAGCAGCGCCGCGTGACCCTGGCCGGCCGCCCCGTGCCCCTGACGGTCACCGAGTACGAATTGCTGCGCGTGCTCTCGCTCAACGCGGGACAGGTGTGCGAGTACGACACGCTGATCCGCCAGGTGTGGGGAGAGGAGGACTCTGCCAACCCGACCCTCGTGCGCACCTTCGTGAAGAACCTGCGCCGCAAGCTCGGGGAGGACGCGGGCCAGCCGACCTACATCCTGACGGAGAGGGGAGTCGGCTACCGCATGGCGGCACCGGATGACGCGACGGCCGAAGGGCGAGGCTCGTTGACCTCGGCCAACCCTCCGCATAGATGTAGAGCCCCGAAACCTGCAACGAGGACGGGTACTCCATGACCAGTCACGACCACACCCTCGACGACGGCGCCCGGGCCCGCTTCGTGGCCGACGGCTGCCTGACGGTGCGCACCACCCTGCCCGCCGACTTCCACTCCGACCTCTACGGGCGCATCGAGGAGGTCTTCGAGAACGAGGGCAACCCGGGCAACAACCTGCTGCCGCGGCTGCCGGAGATCCGGCGGGTCTTCGACGACCCGGCCGTGGCCGGCGCCCTGGAGAGCCTGCTGGGCCCCGGGTACGTGATGAACCCCCACCGCCACTGCCACCTGAACCCCCCCGGCTCGCCAGGGCAGTCGTGGCACAAGGACTGCTACGTCTTCGATCACAACCTTCGCCACCCGCGCTTCCGGTGGGTCCTCGGCTTCTACTATCCCCAGGACGTGACCGCCGACATGGGGCCCACGGGGGTCCTGCCGGGCCAGCAGTGGTACCGCACGATCTCCGACCCCGACCCGCACAAAGCCACCGAGAGGGAGGAACCGCTGCTGGGCGAGGCCGGCACGGTGGCCATCGTCCACTTCGACAGCTGGCACCGGGCCATCGCCAACCGCAGCGGCCGCAAGCGCTACATGCTCAAGTTCCAGTTCGCGCGCACCGTCGAGCCGGCCGCCGCCGGGGCCGCCGACGGCCACCCGTCCTGGGAGGAGAGCGGCGCCGTCTGCTCCGACGTGTGGCGCTGGCTCTCGGGGGCCGGCAACGGTCCGGCGGCCGGGTCGGAGGAGCCCATCGGGGGCTGGGTCGACCAGCTGGCTTCGTCCTCGCCCGCCGAGCGGGCCCGGGCCGCGGACCGCATCGCCCTCTCGGGTTCGGCGGCGGACGCGGTGCCCGCCCTGGCGCGGGCCCTGGAGGACGAGGACGAGCCGGTGCGCCTGAACGCCGCCTACGCCCTCGCCGGTGCCGGGGAGGGCCGCGGTCTCCTCGCCGACAGCCTGCGCCGCGAGGCGGCCGCCTCCGAGGAGCTGGCCACGGCGAAGACCGCCGACAACGCCCACGGCACCAACCCCACGGCGCCCGCCGCCGCCCACGCCCTGGCCCTGGCCCCCGGGGGCGACGAGGCGGCGGCCGGACTGCTGCACGACGAGCACTGGCTGGTGCGGGCCTCGGCGGCGGGGGCCCTGGGCAACATGGGGCCCGCGGCGGCCCCCCACGCGGCGGCCCTGTGCGCGGCCACCGCCGACGAGCACTGGTGGGTGCGGCGCAACGCCCTGGAGGCCCTCGGCCGGCTCCCCGATGCCGGCGGCGCCGCGCTGGAGGCGGCCACCCGCTGCCTCCGCGACGACGACTACCGGGTCCGCCGCAACGCCGCCATCGCCCTGCGGCACGCTCCCGCGCCGGCGGCGGAGACGGTGCCGGCCCTGGTGGAGATGCTGGGGGACGAGAACCGCTACAACCGCTTCTACGCCGCCGACGGCCTGCGCCGCCTGGCGCCGGTCTCGCCGGAGGCGGAGGCGGGCCTCATGGACCACCTCTTCACGTCGCACTGGTGTCCGCTGACCACGCCCGGGAACCCCTACTGAAGGCGGGGCCCCCGAGGGGCCGGCTCAGCGCTTGAGGATGCCGCCGTTGACGTCGAGGGTGGCGCCGGTGATGTAGGCGGCCATGGGCGAGGCGAGGAACAGCGCCGCGTGGGCGATCTCCACCGGCTCGCCGAGCCGCCCGAGGGGGATCAGCCCGGTCACGTGGGCCCGCTGCTCGTCGGTGAGCAGCTCCGGGTCGGCGTCGATCTGCCCGGGCGAGATGGAGTTGACGGTGACCCCCGCCGGCGCCAGGTCGCGCGCCAGGGTCTTGGTCATCGTCTCGAGACCGCCCTTGGAGGCGGTGTAGTTGACGCCGCCGCTGACGCCTCCCGTCTGGGCGCTCACCGAGGTGATGTTGACGATCCGGCCTCCGCCCTGGCGCCTCATGACCGGCGCCGCGGCGCGGCAGCACAGGTAGGGGCCGGTGAGGTTGGCGGCGATCACCCGGTCCCAGCTGTCCGGCTCGATCTCCTCCAACGGCGCGAACTGGATGAGGCCGGCGTTGTTGACGAGCACGTCCAGGCGGCCCCAGGTGTCGACGATGCGCCGCACCGCCGCCTGCACCTGCTCCTCGACGCCCACGTCGGTGGGCAGCACCAGCGCCGCCTCGGGGCCGATCTCGGCGGCGACCTCTTCCAGTTGATCGGCGCTGCGCGCCGCCAGGGCGACGCGGGCCCCGGCGCGGGCAAAGGTCACGGCCATGGCGCGGCCGATGCCGCGGCCGGCGCCGGTGACCAGCACCACCCGGCCGCTGAAGTCGAGGAGGGAGCGGATCTCTTCGTGCACGTCGAGCCTCCCGTCATCCCCGCAGGCCGGGGATCTCCATGAAGCGTCCGTTGTCCTGGCAGGCGATCTGGCCGCCGTCGACGATCACGTCCTGCCCGGTGAGGAAGCCGGCGTCGCCGGAGAGCAGGAAGGCGATGACGGCGGCGATGTCCCGGGCGGTGCCGTAGCGGTCGAGGGGGATCTGCTTGAGGTAGGCCGCCTTGAACAGGGGCTCCTCGACCTCGGGGGTGGCCGGCGTCGAGATCACCCCCGGAGAGACGGCGTTGACGCGGATGCGGTGCCGGGCGAACTCCCCGGCGGCGGTGCGCATGAGGCCCACGAGGGCCGCCTTCGAGGCGTCGTACGCGGCGTTGTTGGTGCTCGACCGGTAGGCGTTGCGGCTGGCGACGCAGACCACGGCGCCGCCGCCGGCCGCGGCCATGACCGGCGCCAGGGACCGCAGGAAGGCGAAGGGCGAGGTGACGTTGACCGCCAGATTGAGGTCCCAGACCTCGTCGCTCATGTCGACGATCGGTCCGCCGGGCCAGACGCCGGCGTTGAGGACCAGGCGCGTCACGGGACCGTGGCGCTCCACGAGGCCGCGCAGCATGTCGCCGGTCCCGGCGATGTCGGTGAGGTCGAACTCGCAGGTCGCCAGCGCGCCTCCCGCCTTCTCATCCCCCGCGAGCCGGGCGAGACCCTCGCCGTCGAGGTCGAGGGCGATGACGCGCAGACCGTCCGAGAGAAGCCGCGTCACCGTGGCCCGGCCGATGCCGCCGGCGGCGCCGGTCACCAGGGCCAGGGGAGCGCTCACCGGCGCACCAGGTCCTCGTACTCCTCGAAGAGCTCCACGGTGATGCCGTCGGGGTCGAGGGCGTAGAAGGCACGGGCCACCACATAGCCGCCGCGCTCGACGTCGACGGGGGGGCTCGTCGTCGAGTACCCCGCCGCGATCAGAGCCTCGTACAGGGCGTCGATGCCCTCGACCTCGAAGGCCACGTGGGAGGAGCCGACGAAGGGGTTGGCCAGGGGCCGCACCTGCCCCGGCGGGTTGACGTACTCGAACAGTTCCAGCAGGAACTCGTTCACCGGGTGGCGCAGTAGGGCGACGTCGAGGGCGATGTCGTCGTAGCCGATCATGCGGTCGTACGACGGCAGGTTGCGGCGCTCGGAGACGCGCAGCAGCTCCAGGCCGAGGAGATCCCGGTAGAACGGGATGGAGCGCTCCAGGCTGGAGACGGTGAAACCGTGGTGATGGCAGGCCTTCAGGGTCATATGGGGGGCAGCTCCGGGACCGCCTCGGCGGCGCCGCTGGCCTGGGCCCGCCGCGCCGTCTCGGCGATGGCCACGGCCTCCACGGCATCGCGCAGGATCGGCGGCGAGGCGTTGGCGCGCACCATTCCGCGCACCTTGCGCAGGATGTCGGCAGCGCCGAAGGGGAAGTCGAAGTCGCTCATGGGCGGCGAGTGCACGGCGCCGCCGGGGCCGTAGGCGCTGGCGTGGAAGGCGCAGTGCCAGGGGGTGCCCACGTCGCAGCTCACGGTGACGCCCCGGGCGGGCCGGTCCGGGCGGTCCCCGTAGTCGAGGTGGAAGGTGTGCAGCTCGGTCTCGCCCATGCAGCGCACCACCTTGACGCCGCCGCCGAAGAGCAGCTGCGCGAGGCTGACGGCGTGGATGTGTCCGGCCAGGCTCGTGCCGCCCCCCTGGATCGTGCCGAACTGAAGGGGCCCCACCTCCGGCAGGCGGCCTCGGAACCGCGCCGCCACCGGCAGCACCCGCAGGATCGAGATCGAGGACAGGGGCGCGGCGTGGCCCTCGGCCAGCTGCACGATCTTCAGGGCGTCCTCGGTGCTGAAGGCCAGGGGCTTGTCGACGAAGGTGGGCACGCCCTTGCGAAGCCCGGGGCGGGCCAGGGCCAGGTGGTCGCTGCCATCGCCGTTGCAGTCGGCCACGAAGACGAGGTCGACGTCGTCGCTGGCCTCCTCCGGGCTGTCGCAGACGCGGGGGCTGCCGTGGCAGACCGCGGCCAGGCACTCGGCCACGTCGCGGTCCTCGTCCCACACCCGGGCCAGGGAGAACCCGTCGACCCGCTCCACCGTCATCGCCGCGGGGTTGGCGTAGTTCGTGTAGAAGTAGAAGTGGGCGCCGCCCGTCTGCCACGAGTGGCGGCCGGAATCGCCCGGCGGCAGGGGCCGTTGCAGTCGCAGGGGATCGTGGTCGGCGAAGAGCCCGGCGTAGTAGGCGCCGTGGGTGTCGCAGCGTATGAGGCCGACGCGGATCGGAGCGTCCATGGGGCACAACCAAAGGCCGCTGTTCCGGCTCGGGCAAGGGGCCCGGCGGACCGCAAGGATGTCACGCAACCGCCGCTGGAGGGGTCATGAGTGAGGGAGCCCGGATGACGGAGATCGACGAGGAGACGGCCTGGATCGAGGCGGCGCGCGGCGGCGACGATCTCGCCTTCGGCCGCCTCGTGGAACGCTACCAGGGCGCGGTCTTCGCCACGGCGGCGGCGGTGACGGGCGACCTCGACGCCGCCCACGACCTGGCCCAGGAGGTCTTCCTGAGGGCCTGGTACGGACTCGGCCGTCTCGACGAGGCGGCCTCCTTCGGGCCCTGGCTGCGCGCCATCGCCCGCAACCGGGGCCGCACCTGGCTCGAGCGGCGGCGGCGGCGGCCGGACAGGGAGGAGATCCGGATGGACGAGATCCCCGACGGCCGGGGCTCACCGGCCGAGGAGCTGGAGCGCGCCGAGCGGCGCCGGATGGTGCGGGCGGCCATGGGCCGGCTGCCGGAGAGGAGCCGCGAGGTGCTGGTGCTGCACTACATGGAAGCTCTGCCGACGCCGCGGATGGCGGCCCAGCTCGGCCTGACCGAGGCCGCCGTGCGCCAGAGGCTGCGGCGCGCGCGCCTGCAGATGCAGAAGGAGGTGGAGGAGATGCTGGCGGAGACGATTCGGGCCGGGGCGCCCGGCGAGGAGTTCGGCGACGGCGTGGCCGAGCTGCTGCAGCGCACCCGGGAACTGTTCCACGAGGTGCGCTACGGGGCCGCGGTGCCGGTCCTGGCGAGGGCCCGCGACCGCGCGCCTCGGGACGGCCTCGTGTCGATGCTGCTGGCCGAGGCCCATACCTTCACGCGCACCGCCGAGGACCTGGCCGAAGACCGCGCCGCGTACGACCGCGCCCTGGCCCTGCTCGACGAGGTGGTGGAGCGCGAGCCCGGGAACACCCTGGCCCGTCTGCGGCGCGCGGCCCTTCGCTCCGTCCTGGCCCCGGCCGAGGAGGTGATCCGCGAGCACGAGGAGATCCTCGCCGCTGCCCGCGGCGGTCCCTTCGAGCCCGTGGCGCGGCTCGAGCTGGGGCGCCGCCACCTGGCGCGCGGTCTCGCCGCGGAGGCCCTGGAGCACTACCGGGCCCTGGAGCCGGAGTACCCCTGGCTGGCCTGCGTCCTCCACTCGGAGATGGGGGTGGCCCGGGCCATGGGCGGCGACCCTCCGCGGCGATCGGCCACTTCGAGCGGGCCGTGGAGCTGACCACCCCCGAAGCGATGGCCGCCCTCCAGGACAGGTCGCGGCAGCTGATGGGCGAGGTCTACTGGAGCTTCTGGCGCAGCGTCGACAACCTGCCGGTGCGCCAGTCCCAGAACCACGCCTGGCTCGCCGGCCTGCGGGCCCGGGGCGGCTATCTCGATGCCGCCCGGCGGCACCTGCGCGCGGCGCTGGGCTTCCTGCGGCACGACGAGGTGGGACCGGCTCGGAGGGCGCTGAAGAGGGAGTTCGTGCACCGGATGGAGCAGATGTTCCCGGAGCTGGCCGCCGCGGAGGAAGTGCAGGCCCTGCGCCGGGAGATCGAGTCCGAGGAGCGGTCATGACGGCGACCGCAGGAACCGCGCCGGCGCGCCCCCGCGGGGCGGCCCCGTCTCCCGGCGTCGGACTGCCTCCCATCGAGGAGCACGCCCGCGGCCTCGGCTTCGAGGGGTTGCTGAACTACCGGCTCTGGTGTCACCGCTCGGGCTTCGGCAGCGGCCTGCACAAGGACCGCGCCGAGCGCGCCCGGGAGCGGGAAGCGGCGCGCCTGCGCCCGAGGGCGCCGCACCACACCGAGCGGCGCCGGGAGATCATCGAGCGGCTGGTGACGCCGCGCCTCGACGCCGCGGGGTCCAGGCGCCTGGGAGCGCCGGTCTCGGCTGCGGGGATCGACCTCGACGCCGGGACGCTGCGGGCCCTGCGGGCCCTCCTGCTCCAGTACGACGGCTACGCCGACGTCCTGCACCGGCGCCGGATCAGCCGCTCCGGGCGCCACCCGCGGCTCGGGTGGGGGCTGGTGATGCTCGCCGCCCGGCACGCCGAGTGGTTGCGTCCCCCCGCCACGTGGGAGCCCGAGCCTCGCCACTGCCCCTCGAACCACGGCCCCCTCTTCCGCTCCCTGGCGCGCCATCTGCTGGCCCGCTACGAGGTGCCGCGGTTCATGGACTCGGCGTGGTTCGAGGTCGACCCGGAAGTCGGCCGGCGCCAGCAGGGCTGGTGGATCACGGTCGCCCAGGGCGGCAACATCCGCAGGGCCGACACGCCGGTCCGCCTGACGAAACGGATGGCCCACATCTTCCTGCAGGCCCCTAACAGCGCCGCGTTGATGACCAACCTGAGGTGGGCCCAGGTGATCGGCATGGGGGGCGACGAGCGGCTGGCCCGGGCCATCCTGCGCACCCGCCTCGGGCGCCGCTTCGAGAACGACGAGTTCTGGAGCTCGGTGGTGCTGTTCCTGGTGAACAACGCCATGATGGACCCGAGCTGGGCCGGTCCCGTCGTCGACTATGTCCACAACATGAAGTACGCGCCGCGCCGGATCGTGCGCGAAGGCGGGGGCGTGGAGGAAGGCCCCCCGCCGCAGCCCGGATTCACCATGAAGGGGCGCAGCGCCACCAAGCTGCTGCGCCAAGTCGAGGCCTGGCACGGCGACCTGAACCGGGAGCGCTACGTCCAGTTCCAGACCTGGCAGCCGAGCGGCATCCGCCCCTTCGAGCTGGAGGACGAGACCGAGGAGCTGGGCAAGGTCCGCTGGACCGTGCAGGAGCTGGTGTCGAGCTGGGAGCTGGCCGCCGAGGGCACGGCCCTGAACCACTGCGTCGTCTCCTACTCCGATCAGTGCGCCGACGGCGAGACCTCGATCTGGTCGATCTGCGCCCGGCGCGACGGCGCCGAAGAGCGGGAGAACGTGCTCACCGTGGCCGTCGACCTGCACCAGCGCGCGGTGACCCAGGCCCGGGGCAAGTACAACGCCCTCCCCAACCGCCGGCCGAACAGCGCCCGCCTGCGCCGCGCCGCCCAGGCGGGATACCTCGACCTGCTGAGCCGGTCCGATCACGTGCTGCGGGTGTGGATCGACCGCGAGCGGCTGCGGCGCACTTCCTGACACGGCCCGCGGGCGGAGACGCTCTCCCGCGCCGCAGGCGCACCGTGCCCGGCTGCGCGCGCTCCGCCCGGACGGGATGCCCGCACCTCCTGGTCCGATGGCATGCTGCCGACCCTGGATTGGCCGCGAGGACTGCGCCGCCTCTGCCGAGCCCGCCGACGCGCAACGGCGGCGCGTTGACACGGGCCTCCCCGGCGTCCCTAGTTCGGCCACCCGATCCCAGGTTGCGCGCAACCCTTCAGAAAAGGAACCAGCGATGGCCGAGAAGGTGGCACTGATCACGGGCGGCGGCTCCGGCATCGGCAGGGCGTCGGCCCTCGCCCTGGCGGAGGAAGGCTACGCGGTGGTCCTGGCGGGGCGCCGGGCCGAGGTGCTGGAGGAGACCGCCTCCGAGGCCGCCGGCGAGGCCCTCGCCGTGCCCACGGACGTGAGCGATCCCGCCTCGATCCGGGACCTCTTCGCCCGCGCCAGGGAGACCTTCGGCCGCCTCGACCTGCTGTTCAACAACGCCGGCATCGGCGCCCCCGCCGTGCCCCTGGAGGAGTTGAGCTACGAGCAGTGGACGGCGGTGGTCGACGTAAATCTCACGGGGGCCTTCGTATGCACCCAGGAGGCCTTCCGCATCATGAAGGACCAGGATCCCCGCGGCGGCCGCATCATCAACAACGGCTCGGTCTCGGCCCACGTGCCGCGGCCGAACTCCGCTCCCTACACGGCCACCAAGCACGCCCTCACCGGCCTCACGCGCTCCACCTCCCTCGACGGCCGCCAGTACGGCATCGCCTGCGGTCAGATCGACATCGGAAACGCCGAAACCCGCATGACCGAGCGCATGCAGAGCGGGCTCCCCCAGGCCCACGGCCAGGACATGGTGGAGCCCCGGATGCACGTGGACAACGTGGCCCGGGCGATCGTCTACATGGCCAGCCTGCCCCTCGACGCCAACGTGCAGTTCATCACCGTCATGGCCACGACCATGCCCTACATCGGTCGCGGCTAGGCGGCGTGACCGGGGCCGGACGGCTGCTCCGTCGCGATCTACTCGGCGCCGGCGCCGGCGAGGTACCCGGCGACCTCCGAGTTCCCGAAGTGCCTCGCCCACCCCAGCGGGTTGGCGCCGTACTCCTCGTCCCTGGGCGACAGGGGGGCCCCGGCCTCCACCAGGCGCCGGGCGTTCTCCACCCGCCCTCCCCAGGCCGCGTAGTGCAGGGCCGTCACCCCCCGGGGCGCGGCGTCGACCCGGGCGCCGAGGGTCAGGAGCAGATTCACCATCTCCGGTTCCCCCCAGCGGGAGGCGACCATGAGCGGCGTGGCACCTGTTCGGCCGGCCACGGTGTACTCGTGGACGTGCCCGCCGGGGGCAGAGCCGTGCTCGGACAAGGCCTCCAGGGCCGCCGGGTCGCCCCCCACAAGTCCGCGCACCGCCGCGGCGTCACCGAGGGGGGTGTGCAGGAAGAGGTCGGCCGCGGCGCCGCGGCCGACAAGGAAGCGCGACACCTCCGGCCGGGCCAGGACATTCCACTGCGCCGCGGTGCCGTGGTGGTCCACGTCGCGGGCGTCGATCTCGGCGCCGTGATCGAGGAGGAAGGCGGCGATCTCCGGGTCGGCGGCGTAGTGCAGGGGCCGCAACCCGTCCCCGCCCGGCTGATGGACCACGGCGGGATCGGCGGCGACCAGCTCCCGCAGGCGCTCGAGACGGCCCAGGCCGGCGGCGGAGTGGGCGTCGACAGTGGCGCCGCGGTCGATGAGGAAGTCGGCGAGGCCATCGCGGTGCAGGTCGCGGGGATGCCCCGAGTTCAGGGCCGTGAAGCCGCCCGCCCACCAGCGGCTCTTCTGGTCGATGTCGGCCCCGAAGGAGAGCAGCAGGTCGATCATGCCGCGGTCCTTGCGGCCGGCGGCGAGGATGACGGCGGAAGCGTCGAAGCTGCCGTCGTCGGTGGCGGAGGCCAGGGCCGGGTCGGCCTCCAGGCAGGCGCGGACGACCTCCTGGTCTCCGGACTTGACGGCAGCGAAGAAAGACGCGGCATCGTGGGAGGCGGGGGACTCGGACAAGGCGCGAAAGCTCCTCTTGAGAGGTGACAGGGCGAGACGCCGGGGGGTAACTTAGGCCCCCTCATGGAGACGAGCGGAGGAGACGTATGCGAATCTACCTGATGACCGATCTCGAAGGCGTGGCGGGCGTGCAGAACTCGCTCGACTGGACCCGCCCGGGGCAGTACTGGTACGACTTGGCCCGCCAGCTCCTGACCCGGGAGGTCAACGCCGCCCTCGACGGGTTCTTCGCCGCCGGCGCCGACGAGGTGCTGGTCGCCGACGGCCACGGGCCGAGCGCCGTGGACGTGCAGGACCTGGACCCGCGCGCCGAGTACATGCGCGGCTGGCCGGAGCTGTGGCCCCTCGGCCTGGAGGAGGGCGGCTACGACTACCTGGCCGTCGTCGGCCAGCACGCCAAGTCGCGGACCCCCCTCTCCAACATGACCCACACCCAGTCCTACCGCACCCTGGAGATCTCGGTCAACGGCACCGCCATCGGCGAGTTCGGCCAGATCGCCATGTGCGCCAGCGAGCTCGGGGTGCGCACCATCTACGCCGCCGGCGAGAAGGCCCTGGCCGAGGAGGCCGAGGCCCTCGTGCCCGGCATCGAGACGGTGTGGGTCAAGCGCGGGACGAGACCGGGCCGCGGCGACGAGTGCTCCGAGGACCAGTACCGGGCGCGCAATGTCAGCGCCATCCACTTCCATCCCGAGCGGGCCCGGGCCCTGATCCGCGCCGGCGCGGTCACCGCCGTTCACCGCGCCGAGAGCGACGACAGCTTCGGAATCATCGACCTCCAGCCCCCCTTCCGGGGGACCTTCGTGCAGCGGCCGTGGGCCGAGGAGCCGCGGCGGCTGTACACTCGGCGCGAGCACCCGGAGAGCGTGGCGGCGATGATGAACCAGTCCCAGGAGTGGCAGCCGGTGGCCGACGAGGACCACCTGCGCGAGCTGCTCGTCGACTGACACACAAAGGGAGAGAGAGACGCAGATGCGAGTACTGATCACCGGCTCCGCCGGAGCCATCGGATCGACCCTCGTCGAGGGCCTGAAGGATCGTCACGAGGTGCGCGGCTTCGACCGCGAGCCCACCCCCGGCATCGAGGACTACGTCGTCGGCGACATCGTCGACGAGGAGAAGGTGAGGGGTGCCGCCGCCGGCATGGACGCCATCATCCACCTGGTCAACGTGCCCGGAGGGGAGTGGGAGCACTCCCTGCAGAACATGATCGGCACCTACAACGTGCTCGAGGCGGCCCGTGAGCACGGCGCCAGGCGCGTCGTCTACTCCAGCCGCGCCGGCGTCCTGCCCCAGTCGTACTACCCGCGCTCCATTCAGCGCACCGTCCACATGCCCACGCGGCCCGAGAGCTACTACTCGGTGACCAAGGTCTTCGCCGAGGCCATCGGTTACATGTACACCGCCCGCCACGACCTCGAGTTCGTCGCCGTGCGCATCGGCAACTTCAACCGCGACCGTCCCCACCCGGAGCACCCCCACCAGCTCGGCCACGCCGACTGCGTGCGCCTCTTCGAGCAGGCCATCACCCATCCCGACGTCGGCTTCGAAATCGTCTTCGGCGTCTCCGACAGCGACTGGCCCCTGTACGACCTCGACCACGGCCGGCGGGCGATCGGCTACGACCCCCAGGACCGGTCGGAGGTCCCCGAGGACAAGCGCGTCTGAGTCGGAGCCCCGGATCGTCGGCGCGGCGCCTCCTGGCCGGCCGGCGAGTCTACTTCAGCGCCGCTCCACCATGCCGGTGCTCGGCGCCCCGTCGCTCCCGTCCATCGCTCGCTGCACGCGGTCGATGATCTCCATCACCGGCAGCACCTCCGAGCAGCTGGTCAGGGCCTTGCGGCCCTCGCGGATGGCGGCGAAGAACTCGCCGTCCTGGGCGTCCACGCCGGAGGGTCCGTCCGGCAGGGTCACCTCGTTGCGCTGGTGATCCCACAGGCCCTGGCCATCGGTGAGCCAGGTCTCCTCCTCGCCGATGAGCCGCCAGTCCCCCTGGATCGGGCCGTGGTTGTTGAAGGACTGGGCGGCGCTCACCAGGCAGCCGTTGGCGGCGCCCAGGGAGATGCAGATGTCCATGGGCACTCCCAGACTCTCGTGCACCGGACCGCTGCGCCCCCACGCCTCCATGTGGGGGTCGCCGAGGAGCCAGTAGACCATGTCGATCATGTGGCAGGCCTGGTGCCACAGCAGGTCGTCGGTCCAGATGCGCCGCTGGCCGAAGCGGTTCTCGTTGACGCGGCGGAAGAACCAGGTGTGCTGCACGATGTGGTGCAGGTGCAGGTCGCCGGCCTCGATCATCTCGTGGAGCCGGCGGAAGGCGGGGCTGAAGCGCTGGGTGTGGCACATCATGGCCACCTTCCCCGACCGCTCCTCGGCTTCCACCACGCGCCGCGATTCCGCCAGTGACAGCCCCATGGGCAACTCGAGGAGCACGTGCCTGCCGCGCTCGAGGGCGGTTACCGTCTGCTCGCAGTGGACCTGGTTGGGACTGGTGATGACCACGGCCTCCACCCCGGGCCGGTCGATGCACTCTTCGTAGTCGGTGGAGACGTGGGGGATGCCGTGCTTCCGGGCAAACACCTCGGCGTCGGCCTCGATGCCTCCCGCCAGGCTGACCACCTCCACGTCCTCCCTCTTCCCCAGCGCTTCCATGTGGGTCACGCCCTGGGCGCCCTCCCCCACCAGACAGACTTTCATCCTCGTCTCCTTTCGTGGTTCGAAATGGTCCCGGCCGCCGCCTTCAGGTCGTCGTGCTCGAAGGCGCTGGACATTCGCTCCATCTCATGCGGCGCAAGGCCGAGGTGAGCCGCGGCCTCTCGCCAGCCTCGGACCGCTTCGCCCACCTTGGCGGCGATGGCGCCCGCGGCCTGTGTGGTCATGCCGAACATGGGCGCCACCTCCATGGCGGTGTCGAGGGACGCCGCGCCGTCGGTCTCGTCGATGGCAAGGGCATGGATGCGCGGCTTCACGTCGACAGGCACCGGGTTGAGATCGTACGCCGGTGACAGCCGCCAGCCGCCCTGCTCCCGCAGAAAACCGTGGTTGCGCAGATGGTCGTCGGTATTGGAGACCAACATGTTGAAAACGATCCGCCGCCAGAGCTGACACAGGTCCTCCTTCACCTCGAGCCCCTCGCGCCTCAGGAACTCGGCGATCTCCAGGTAGCTTCGCATCTCGCCATCCGACCCTTCGATGGCGGTGAGGGCCGACATGAAGGGGATGCGCCGGCCCGGCCCGCGGTCGAAGCGGCGGGCCGTGAAAACGGGGCTGCTCGATACCTGCCGAAGCTGGAACGGCGCCACCCGGACCCCGGCGGCCTCGGCCAGAGCCATGGTGGCGGCCTCCCATCGCGTCACCGGCCAGTCGTCGTCGCGGCGGGGAAACTTGGCGATCAGCAGATCTCCGTCCCGGCCGCGGACCGTGGCCTTGGGACGGGCACCGCCGAGGGAGGTTCCGGGGGCCAGGAGCATTCGCAGGTCGTCGTCGGTCTCGTTGGCATCGATGACGCGGGCGGTGGCGGACAGCAGCCGCGGCAGATCGACGACCGGGGGCACCGGCCGGCCGGTCGAGGTGAGGAACGCACCATCCTCCGCCTCCCTGAACCGAAGGGCGCCGAGGCGCGTCTCGTCGTCCACGAGGGTGAGGAAGTCGACATCCAGCAGCGTCCTCGGCTGGCGCCCTTCCGCCGAGGCCCTCCGCAGCTCGTTGCGGCGAATTAGGGTCTGCCCCCAGCGGTCCGGGGCGGGGTCGGTGAAGGCACTGAACAGGGGCCGGTCGGTGTGGAACGGCCCGGGCCCCGCGGGGAGCACCGGGTCGAGACCGAAGGCGTCCCGGCGCTCCAGCCACGAGCGGTCGTACTCGAAGGAGGCTGTCTGCCGGGCCCCTCGCGTCCGGGCCCACAGGGTGCCGACGGAGACGGTCTCACCGCCCCTGTCCATGTATACGAGGATCTCACGTTCCATGGCCGCCGTCCGACGGAGCCTCCCGTGCCGTACGGATGCGCCGCGGCAGCCGCTCCTCCTCGAGGCTCAGCCCCACCGGGTCCCGAGCCGCGTCCGCCAGGTCTCCCAGCCGGTCCGCCATACCGAGGACGAAGAGGACCGAGGCGTAGATGCCCATCGACACGCCCGGGTCCCCTTTCTCCACCCGCGCCAGGGTGGTGCGGCTGATGAAGGCGCGCCCCGCCATGAGCGCCACGGGGATCCGGCGGCGGCGCCGGGCCGCGGAGACATCCATGCCCAGTTTCTGCAGGGCCCGCCGCACGCCGGGGGGCAGCGCCTGTCGGGATCGGGAGGACTTCATGAACAGGAAAGAAGGCGTTAGAGGTCGAAAGGGCCAATTTATGATTCTTTACGGTCTCAGCCAAGAAGCTCCTTGGAGCCTGGCTCGGGGGCTGTGACGACAGGGCCTGCGGCTGCGAGGTTAGCTCCAGATCACTCCCGACTTTCCGGACCTTGTCCGGCGTCGAGGTCGATTTCCCCGTTACGATACTCCTCCAAGACCTGCCGCGGACTCCTCTCGGGCGACGCGAAGGGATCGACCACCCGCAGGCCGTCGAGTACCTGCCCGTGCTGGAGGTCCTCGGTCAGCAGCACGGGAGTCTCGCTCGCCTGTGCGGCGGCCACGATGAGCGCGTCCCACCAGGAGAGGCGGAAGCGCTCCTCGATGAGCCAGGCTCGCCGCAGGACGGCAAGATCAATCTGGATCGGCTGCCACTTGAGGTAGTCGAGAACGATGTCACGCGCCCGGGCGGGATCGAGGCTCAGCTGCCGGCCCCGGATCAAGGTCGCATAGAACTCCTGCAACACCTGAAAGCTCAGCCGCCCTATTCGCTGGCGCCAGAGCAGTGTGTGCCACGTCTCGGCCCGGGCCTGCTTCACGGCATCCGAGCTGTCGTGCCGGTAGACCAGAACGTTGGTGTCAACGAAGACCGGGACGGTCATACAACTCCTCACGCGTCGGCCTGCGGCCCTCCGGCCACTTGAGTTTGCGGGGCTTTCGGGCCAGAGCCCGGCGCATCGCCGCATCGTACTCGTCTTCCTGGCGCCGCATTCGCTCGAGCAACTCGGCGATCCACCGGGAAACGCTGCGGTCGTCCTCGGCCGCCTTGACGCGCAACCAGCGGGCCAGATCCTCCGGCATGGCGATCGTCACGTTCTTCATTGGCGAGTCATCCTCCCTTGAATGGCACGAAAATAAGGATACACGAGAATCGTGTCACCCGGTCAGGGCTCAGTCCGCCCGAAGCCCTTCGCCTCGATCAGGACGCGGTGCACGGGGGCGCTCCGGCTGGGATCGACAGGGGCCTCCGGGGCTTTGAAGTACCGGAGCCTGTCTCCGGCACCTCCGCCGGCCGGACTCACCCCCGCTCCGGCGGCCACCGCTCCAGGCCGCGGACCCGCTCCGCCAGCTCCCGCCAGCGGCGCGGGCGGTACGGCGGCACCTGCGTCTCGCGCAGGTCGAAGCCGAAGGCGCGCTTGCTGAGCACGATCAGCGGCGGTGACTGGATCCGCTTGAAGTAGCTGATCCGCAGCTGCTCCTCCACCCACTCCAGATCGTCGAGCCAGTCCCGGGGCGTGGGGAAGTAGTCGGCGAAGGTGCAGTCGCCGTCGCTCCCGCACCAGCCCAACTCGGCGAAGAGCCGCCCCTCCAGCAGCCACTGCATCAGGTCCGCCGGATGGCGGCGGTACTCGATGAGCTGGCGCAGCACGGCGTCGTGATAGCCGTACTTGATGGGATCGCCCTTGCCGCGCGTAACGTCCTGCTCGGCGGACAGCTCGGCGCTGGGCACGGTGGAGCGGTCGAGGAGGTTCCGGGGGATCACCTCCCTGCCGTAGACCTCGGCGTTGAGGTACTCCCCGACCTCGTAGACCTGCACCTTGTAGAGATCGGCGATGGGCGCCGCGGCGCCGGCGAGATCGCCGTAGAGGGTGGTGTAGCCGAGGGCCATCTCGGTCTTGTTGCCGTTGTTGGTGAACAGCAGGCCGTGCCTGGCGGCGAGGCCGGAGAGCACGTCGGAGCCGCGGATGCGGGCCTGCAGGTTCTCGTCCACGAGCTGGCTGTAGTCGCCGGCCGAGCGCGGGAAGACCGCCTCGCGCACGACCTTGGAGACGGCGCCGTAGAGCTCCTCGATGGGCACGCTCAGGTAGTCGAGACCCAGTCTCTCCGCCAGGCCCTTGGCGTTGCCGCGGGTCACGGCGGCGTTGAAGCGGGTGGGCATGTTGACGGCGAAGACTCGTTCGGCGCCGAAGGCGCGCTCCAGGAGGCAGGCGACGACGCTGGAGTCGATCCCGCCCGACAGCCCCACGAGCCAGCGGTTGGCGCCGCCGCGGATGTGGTCGAGGTGGCGAAGTCCGGTGAGCACGGCGCCGTACACGGCCTCCACCTCCCGCGGCGCGGGCGCGGACAGCGGCTCCGAGACCGTCGGGGAGGAGTCCGCCTCCACCTCCGGGGACGCGGCGGGCGGCACCGGGACCGTGGTCGATGAACCCGCCTCGACCTTCCGAGACGCGCCGGCCGAAGCCTTCACGGAGACCCCGGGCAACGCATCCGCCGCGGCCTCGACCCGCGGCGGCTCCCCGCCGCCGGCGAAGACCAGCTCCTCGCGCCAGGGACGGGCCCGGGCGGCGATGGCGCCGTCGGGCTCGTACGCGGTGGTGTCGCCGTCGAAGACGAGGATGTTCTTGCCGTTGTTCTGGGCGCCCACGTGGTTCACGTACAAGAAGGGCAGGGGCGACTGCCGCAGGATCTCCCGCACCGTGCGGTTGCGCTTGTCGTTCTTCTGCCAGGTCCACGGCGACGAGGAGAGGTTGAAGACCGCCTCGGCGCCGGCGGCGGCGTAGCGCGAGAGGGTGTCGAGGACAGCGCCGTCCCAGCGGTAGTCGGCGCACCAGATGTCCTCGCACAGCTGCGCCCCGAAGCGGAAGCGCCCGCCCCCGCGGCGCGGCACCTCGAAGGGCACCGTCCAGTCGGAGAGGGGCCGCCCCTGCTCGTCGGCCAGCTTGCGCACCGAGTAGAAGTGCCGGTCGTCGTCGAAGAACCGGTAGTTGGGGTGCAGGGTCTTGGGCTGGCAGCCGGCCGGCAGCCCCGGCGGCAGGCCCGGGCGCTCGACCCAGCGGCCGTCGTGGCAGACGCGCGCCGTGTTGTACTTGCGCGGGCGCCCGTCCTCCCCGAGGGCGCCGGGGTCGCGGACGACGTTGCCGAAGAGGACGGTCACGCCGTCGCCGGCGGCGCGCACCTCCTCGCTGAAGGCGGCCCAGTCCTCGACGAGGGCGTCCACCTCCCAGAGGTCGCCGACGATGTACCCGGAGAGGCACATCTCCGGGAAGGCGACGATCTCGGCGCCGCCCTCCCGGGCCTGGGCGATCAGCCTTTGAACGCGGCGGGCGTTGGCCTCCGGCCGCCCCGGCAGCACCTCCATCTGCGCCAGGGCGATGCGCGGCAGCTGATGGAGGCGGGACATGCCGCGGCCGGTCCGCCTAGCCGGCGGCCACCGCCTCGCTGCGGCGGGCGGCGCGGATGCACTCGCCGAGCAGCAGGATGCCCTCGCGGACGCTGTCCGCCGGCGCCTGTCCGAAGGCGAGACGGATGTTCGGCACGTCCTCGCCGCGCACGTGGAAGCCGCGGCCCCGGGCGAAGCGGACGCCGCGCTCGTCGGCCAGCTCCTGCAGGCGGTCGAGGTCGATGTCGTCGGGCAGCTTCACCCAGATGAACAGCCCGCCCACGGGACGCGACCACGTGCAGATGTCGCCGACGCTCTCCTGCAGGCCGGCGAAGACGTCGTCCCGCTTGCGCTTGAGGGCGGCGTTGGTGCGCTCGCAGTGCTCCCAGAGACGACCGCGGAAGAACTCGGCCAGCACCGACGCGGCGAGCAGGCTGTTGCCGCCGTCGTAGCGCCGGTCGAGGACGCGCTGCAGCATCGGCGGCTGCGCCAGGATGTAGCCCATGCGCACGCCGGGGCCCAGGATCTTGGAGAGGGAGCAGATGTAGATGTGGTCGGCCTCGGGGTCGAGGGCGTAGAGGGCGGGCGGCTTCGGCCCCTCGAAGTGGACGTCGCCGTAGCAGTTGTCCTCCACCAGGGGCACCCCGTGGCGGCGGGCCACCTCGATCAGCTCCAGGCGGCGGGCCCTCGGCATGACCGCCCCGGTGGGGTTCTGGTAGGTGGGCAGGGTGTAGACGAAGCACGCCGGCGTGCCGGCCCGCTCCAGCTCGTGCAGCCTGTCGTCGAGGGCGTCGGCGCGCAGGCCCTCCTCGTCGAGGGCGACGCCCTCCAGGCGCAGGCCGAGGCGGCGGTAGGCGCCGATCGTGCCCGAGTAGGTCAACTCCTCGCAGACGACCACGTTGTCGCCGCCGCCGGTGAGGGCCTCGGCCACCAGGGTCACCGCCTGCATGGAGCCGTTCATGAGGGAGATGTGGTCGGGCGATACCTCGATCCCCTCGCGGTCGGACTCGCGGGCCGCCATGACCTCGCGCAGACCGGGGTGGCCCAGATCGCCGGGGTACAGGGTGAAGCCCTCGCCCACGCCGGAGATCCCCCGGGCGGCGGCCTCGGCCAGCTCCGCCACGGGGAAGGTCTCGGGGTTCGTGCAGCCGCCGCCGAAGTCGTAAACGCCACTCATCTGGAGATCTCCTGTCTCAGGTCAGCTCGAGCAACTCGAGCCGTGGATTGTCGGTGCGGCCGGGGCGCCGGCCGCGCTTGGCCACGGGGAGGCCGTCCACCTCCTTCACGTCGGCGGTGAAGTCGACGGCCGGGGCGCCGCTGATGGCGCTGCCGACGCCGTACCCGTCCACCGGGGCGCCGGCCTCCCGGAAGGCGCGGATGCGCTCCGGCGTGATGCCGCCGGAGACGAGGATCCTCACGCCGCCGTGACCGCCGGCGTCGAGCCGCGACCGCACGCGGGCCACCAGCTCGGGCGTGACCCCGCCCAACTCGGAGGGCGTGTCGAGACGCACCGCCCACAGCCGCTCCCCCATCGCCTCGGCGACCCTGACGCTCTCCTCGGCCTCGTCGAGGAAGGTGTCCACCAGGACGGTGCGCCCCACCGCCGGATCGATGTGCCGGTCGAAGGCGAAGGCCGCCTCAAGGGTGTCGCCGAAGAGCAGCACCAGGGCGTGGGGCAGGGTGCCCGTCGCCTCCAGGCCGGACAGGGCGGCGCCGGCCGGGGTGGCGCAGCCGCTGCAGCCGCCGACGACGGCGGCGTACTCCAGGCGCGGGCTGACGTCGGGATGGACGTGGCGGGCCCCGAAGTGGACCACGGCCACCCCCCCGGCCTCGGCGACGCAGGCCGCCGCCGCCGTGGCCCATCCCGTCTCGCTGGCCAGGGCGCCGAGGAGGGCCGTCTCGTAGAGACCGAAGGCGCGGTACGGACCGGCGACGCGCAGCACCACCTCTCCCGGCTCGAACCAACAACCCTCCGGCAGTCGCTCCACGGAAGCCGCCGCGGCCCCGGCCAGGGCGCTGCGCAGCAACTGCTCCACCTCGCGCATGCCGCACAGCAGCGCCCGCCGGCGGGCGAAGACCTCGACCACCGCCGCCGGGTCCCGGCCCTCGGCCTCGAGGACCTGGCGCGAGCGCAGGAAGTAGACGTCGGCGTTCTCTCCCGTCAGAGTCGCCGGGGACGGCTCGAACCCCGGGGGAGCGGCCGGCATGGTCAGCGGTTGGTGACCCGGGCGCCGAGGATCTTCTCCATGTGATCCAGGGCCCACTCGTGCTGCCGCGGGTCGAAGCTGGCCACGCAGTCGGCGGGCACCTCGACCTCGTAGTCGCGGTTGCGCAGCCCGGCCACCGTGTGCAGCACGCAGATGTCGGTGCAGTCCCCCATGACCACCACCCGCTCGGGGCCCAGCTGTTCGAGCTGCTCGGCCAGGTCGGTCTCGAAGAACGCGGAGTAGCGGCGCTTGACCACGCGCCTCGCTTCGGAGGCCAGGTCGGCGAGCTCGTCGATGATCTCTTCCTCGCCCGAGCCGGCCACGCAGTGGGGCGGGAACATCTTGAACTCGGCGTCGTCGGGCTCGTGGGTGTCCTGGGTGAAGAACAGGGCGGCGCCGGCGGCCTTCTCGCGCTCGACGCGGGAGCGCACCGGCGAGATGATCTGCCGCGCTCCCTCACCGCAGAACAGGGTGCCTCCGGGCTCCATGAAGCCCTTCTGCATGTCGACGATGATCACCGCGTTGGCCATGGGTGGTTCCTCCTGCGCCGCTAAGTTACGGCGGCCCTGCCCGGAGGGAAACGCAGTCGCGGGGCCGGTCCTCCCGCCCGGCGTCTTGACCGGTCGACCCGAAGGGCGCCGATTACGGCGGACACGACCGCGCTCGCAGCGAGGGGATGGCGATGAGCACCGAGTTGTATCCCGGCAAGCACCTCTTCGTCGACGACTTCCGCATCCAGGAGATGCGCGCCGCCCGCCGCGTGTTGCACCAGCCGGTGAAGCACGCGGACAACCCGGTCCTGGGGACGGAGCGCCCCTGGGAGGAAACGGCGGTCCACGCCGGTCACTTCCTCCACGACGGGGACCGCGGCTGTTTCCGCCTGTGGTACACCTCCCAAGCCGGCACCGTCATCGGCACGCGCGTGCTGGTCCGCGACAATCCTCCCAAGGAGGTCCGGGAGTCCCACATCTGCTACGCCGAGTCCGCCGACGGCGTCCACTGGGACCGCCCGGACCTGGGGATCACCGCCCAACAGAGGTATCCCGGCAACAACATCGTCATCCCCTCCATGCGCCCGCCCGGCCGCGCCGAGTTGTCGCACTTGGTGGACGACCCCGCCGACCCCGACCCGGAGCAGCGCTTCCGCATGATCTACCTCGACCAGGCCGAGGACGGAGCCCCCGGCGGCGGCCTGGCGCCGGATCAGAAGCTCCGCCTCCACGCCCACTCGGCCGACGGCATCCACTGGACCCGCACGCCGCGGCAGCAGGGAGGTCCCTCCCGTCTCTTCGGCGTCCTCGCCTACCTCGACGAGGAGCCGCGGGGAGAGCTGCGGCCCGAGGCCCGCTACATCCTCTACGGCCAGCGCGGCTCCCCCTGGAAGACGCGCCAGATCGGGCGGCGGGACAGCGACGACTTCGTCCACTGGAGCGGCAACCGCCCCGTCCTGGAGAGCCGCCCCGGCGACACCCCCGGCCTGGAGTTCTACTACCTGCAGGGAGCGGTGCGGAACCAGACCTACGCCGGCCTTCACCTCGGCATGCTCGGCGCCTACCACGCCGACCTGCGGCGCAAGTACGACCCGGCGCGCAACGACGGCGTCACCGACTGCCAGCTGGCCTGGAGCCGCGACTCGGTCCGCTGGGAGCGCTGGCCCGAGCCCTTCATCCCGCGCGGCGAGCCGGGCGCCTTCGACTGGGGCGGCGTCTACTGCGAGTACCCCGCCATCGCGGAGGACCGTCTCTACTTCCTGTACACCGGCGGCAGCACCTGGCACGGACAGCGGGGCACGTCCACCCTCGGCCTGGCCACGCTGCGGCTGGACGGCTTCGTCTCCGTGCAGAGCGAGGGTTTCACGGAAGGGGTGGTGGTCACGCGCCCCCATCACTGGCGGGCCCTCGAGCTGCGGGTCAACGTGCAGTCGCTGACCGGCGGCCTCAAGGCGCAGCTCGAGGACGAGACGGGCCGCGCCTTCGAGGGCTTCTCCACCGGGGACGTGGAGCCCGTCCGCGCCGACGCCGTGGACGCAGCAGTGAGCTGGAAGGGAAAGGCCCGCGACCTGCGCGAGCTGAAGGGCCGCATGGTGGCCCTGCGGTTCACCCTGGGACCGGAGGACCGGCTCTATTCCTACACGCTGGTGCCGGCCTGTACATGAAGAAGGGCCCGGGAGTTGTCCCGGGCCCTCCGAGCGACCGGCCCCGCCTCGATTGACGGCGTCGCGCCGCTATGCGGCCGGCCGATGGCCCCCAAGGAAAGAGGAAGAATCTTCCTCTGTCAAGGGACATGCAGGCCGCCGTTCAATCTTCCCGCCTGCTCTCGAAGTTGACCTCGTATCTCTCTGCGTCGATCTGATCGTGCGGCGGCTCGAGTCCGACCTCGAACAGGGTGGCGCGTCCATTGCCGAGAATGCCGTACCGCGTGGTGCTGGCCGAATCCAGGGCCCGGCCCTCCGCATCGAAGACGATGATCGTCATCTTGACGCCTTCATCGCTGTCGAAGCCGTCCCCGGAATTGCGCACCAGCACTCCTCCTAAAGGAACCGGGTGATGCCGAAGCCGGTGCGCCAGTTGTCCGGCGCGGCGTCGTAAGGCGCTCCCACGAGAAACTGCGACGGACTGAGGCGCGTGTTGTTGGTGGCGATGAGGTAGAAGGTGTGCCCGCCCGTATCGAGGGAGAGACCCCAGGCCAGCGAGTGGTGGGAGCGCCCGCTCTCGCCCGGAGACAGGATGCCCTGGTAGCCCGCCAGGGCGGGGCTGTATTCCACCAGGACTCCCCAGGCGTGGTTGAAGAAGTACTGGACATAGGTGCCCAGGGTGACGGTGTACTGGGGATCGACGCTGAAGATGGCGCTGTTGTAGACGCAGGAAGGCACCAGGCCCAGGCCCAGCCTGTCGTCCACCATCGTGTTGAGGACGAGCTGGCCGTAGTACTGGAAGTTGTCGGCCGCGAGGGCGCCCCGGTCGACGATGGCCGGGATGTCCGTGTTCCAGGCGGCGCCCGCGTTCAGGGCGAGGACGGCGGGGAAGCGATCGTGGCGGAACTGCAGCCACCGGTAGCGAAGCTGCAGGTCGTAGTTGTCCAGCACGTTGCTCCGCCCCAGGGTCAGCATCATGCGGCCGCTGATCCCGTAGCTGACGGACATGCGGATGTTGGCCGGCCCGTCGAAGCCGAAGTTGGCCTTGTAGCCCCTGTCGATGGGCGGCAGGAAGCGATGGGAGATCTCGTAGTGGAAGGTGCCCCGGTAGAGGGTTTCGGTGGTGGGATGGTTGGGCGTGACGAGGGCGCGGAACAACTCGACACCCGCCCCGGGAGAGGCGCTCGCCTGCCACGAGGGCTGGGCGCCGGCCAGGGCCGGAAGGAGCCCGAAGACGGCCGCAAGGCGGAGAATACGCAGTCTCATTCGTTCACCTCCGGTTCGGCAAGGGAGACCGAGACCTCCAGGTCGATCTTCTGGCTCACCTTGACGAAGGCGGCCAGGGAGGGAGCCTCGATGCCGTAGTCGGCCAGCTCTATCGAGAAGGCGGCCTCGACCTTGGAGCGCTCCCCTTCCACCACCACGAGGCCGGGCACGCCGATGGCGCGATCGACCCCGTGCAGGGACAGGGTGCCCCGGGTCTCGACACGAAGGGCGGTCACCGACGAATCGACGGCAGCCAGCCCGGTGATCTCCCCCTTGTACACCGCCTTGGGCCACTTGTCCGTGTCGAGGACCTCGCGCATGTCGCGGTCCCTCTTGCCTATGCCGCTGTCGAAGCTGGCCAGGTTCACCTCGAAGTGGAGCTGGCTGTTCTCCACCGAGAGGGAATCCCCTTCCCAGTAGATGAAGCCGTCTATCTGGTCGGTCTCCCCGGTGAAGGTGAAGGCGGCCACGCTCGAGGTGTACTCGACCTGGTTCCCCCCGGCCTTCCTGTCCACGTGCCACTCGCCCCCCTCGACCGCGGCAGGAAGGCAGATCAGCAAGACAAGGAACCCGCGCATCGGTCGGCCCTCAGTCCCTCGGGGCTCCCCTCTCGATCCAGGCGCGCACGATCTCGAGGGAAGCCTCATCCAGGTACGGCCCGCCGAGGGGCATGCGCCCGCCGGAGATCGGGGCCTCAGGCAACAGCTTGAGATACAGGTAGCTGCTGTCCGGAAGGCCCGGGTACACCAGGGGAAGACCTTGGGTGCTCTCGATGTCGACGATGTTCCCGTACGCCTTGCCGGCGGACAGGTCGGGCCAGGCGCTGCCGCCATGGCAGCCGCTGGAGGCGCACGAGACATCGAAGATCCGGGTCTGTACCCGCTCGAAGGTCGCCGGCCCTTCGGGGGCGGAATCGAAGACCATGTCCGTGGTGGTGGTCAGGTCGCAGGCCGCGGCGATCACCGTCAAGGCGAGCAGGAACAGCTTTCTCATTGTCTCTGAGCCCAGGTGAGGGTTGGGCATTTGCCAGCGGACCCCGGGCTCTCAGACCTATCGGAAATCACTTCGGATCTGCTCCAGGCGGTCAATCCCTGGATCCAAGCCAAATCTGCGGAAGAGCTCACGCGCCCATGCCAATCCAATCGACCGTGTCTCCGCGACTAGCTCATCCCGCGGGAATTCCTGACCCCTAGGGAATCCATCGATATGTGCCGTTGGGGGTTCCTCCCAAGTCGGAATCGGATGGCCGTGATCCAGCCATAGTACCCTTCCACAGAGTCTCGTCGGAGTGATCTCAACCCCGATACGACTTGAGCCCGCTTCGCTTAGAGAGAGGGCAGAAGCAAACTCCATGAACTCTGCATATCGACAGACGATGTCCCCAGCACCCAGTAGTGGTTGTCGGGAAGGATCGGCTGGCGGCTGCTGGGTCCAACTTGAGGTGCTTCTCGTCCAGTCAAGAAGGAACGCTCCAAAGTAGATGAATTGGCCACTCTGACAAAAACGCCAGAATTCCTTGATATCCGGGAAGTCGCTGCCGCCCTCCAGATTGACGGCCTGTTCAATGTAGTCGGTACCAAACTTGGGCCCTCTGCTTCGGTCCACATGCGGAAAGTCCCAGCCGCCGCGTAGCTGGACCGAAGAGCGCTGGAGTATCCCTTCAAGATCTGTGATACTCGGAACGCGCTCTTTGTGGGGGAATGGGCGAAGGACGAGCTTCCAATGCCCCTTGGACTTGATCTGTCGGAGCGTCTCTATGGTCTCACTCATCGAGATCCCTGATTTCTTGGTCAAAGAGATCGTCATCATTGCGAACAGGGACTTCGGCCGCCTGGAGACGTCTGAATCGACGGAGAACCTTTTCTGTAGCCAATTCCAGAAGCTCGCGCATCTCAGCAGAGTTGGGAATCTCGGAACTCTCGATCCGTCCTCGTCTTCTGACGTAGCATGCCCCGTCCCGTAGGATTCCCTGGTATTCCTTCTTGCACAAGACTGGTACTTCCGGGAACTCGTCAACCCTGATGACGACGAGGCTCTTCCCGTCGACTGACATCAGTTCGATATGTACGGTGACGAAGGGATCAGCGTAGGCATTGACGCCACCAGAAACACCTTCCTGACCCCAAGTGCTCAGATCCTCATCATTGACACCGACTAGCTTGAGTGCCCCTCCGTCCTCCTCTACCCCTATCACAACATGCCCCCCATTTCGACGGTTCGAGAGAGCCAGAACAGCCCGGACAACCTTTGCGAACCCTTTTTTGTTGGTCCGAGGCCCAGACGCCTTGCACTCCACTCCCGGTGTCTCGTGACCCAGAGACAGCAGCTGTTTCAACTCTTGCTCGGTCATCTCAATGACCCACAGCCGCCGCGGCCTCCTTCACCACCTCCGACAGACTCGGATGCGCATGCACCGTGCGCGCCAGGTCCTCGGCGCTGGCACCGAACTCCAACGCCACGACAGCCTCTGCGATCAGGTGCGAGGCCTGCGCCCCGAGGATGTGCACGCCGAGAAGGCGGTCACCATCGGCTTCGGCCACCACCTTCGCGAAGCCGTCGGGGGAGTTCATGGTGTGGGCCCGGGCGTTGGCGCGGAAGGAGTGGCGGCCGGTGCGCACCTCGTGGCCGGCTTCGCGGGCCTGCTCCTCGGTGAGGCCCACGGAGGCGGCCTCGGGGTGGGTGTAGACGACGTTGGGGATGGCCCCGTAGTTGACGCTCGATCCCATGCCGGCCATGCGCTCCACGGCGGCGACGCCCTCGGCCTCGGCCTTGTGCGCAAGCATCGGGCCGGGGGTGACGTCGCCGATGGCGTAGATCCCGTCGACGCTGGTGCGGTAGTCCTCGTCGACGGTGACGAATCCGGAGCGGTCGCGCTCGACGCCGGCCTCCTCCAGGCCGAGGCCATCCGTGTGCGGCCGGCGGCCCACGGCCACGAGCACGCAGTCGCACTCGACGTCCGAGGCCTTCTGGTTCTTCCTGGACTCCAGGTGAAGGCGCACCCCGTCGGCGGAGAGTTCGGCCCCCGTGGCCCGCGTCGACAGGTGGCACTTCAGGCCCTGGCGCTTGAGGGTGCGCTCCAGCTGCCTGGAGACCTCGCCGTCGGCGCCGGGCAGCACGGCGTCCAGGTACTCCACCACCTCCACCTCGGCGCCGAGGCGGCTCCAGACCGAGCCCATCTCTAGGCCGATGGCGCCGCCGCCGATGACCGCCATTCGCTCAGGGACGGCGTCGAGGGACAGGGCCTCCTCGGAGCCGAGGATGCGCTGCCCGTCGAAGGGCAGGTCGGGCAGCTCCGCCGGCGAGGAGCCGGTGGCCAGCAGCACCCGGGCGGCCTCGATCTCCCCGGCGCCCTCCACCGAGACCCGTCCGGCGGCGGCGAGACGGGCCTCGCCCTCGACGTACTCGACGCCCTTGCTCTTGAAGAGGGTGGCCACGCCCTTGGTCATGCGGCCGACGATGCCCTGCTTGTGCTTCATCATCGCCGCCAGGTCGAGGCGCAGATCGCCGGCGAGGATGCCGTGGTCGTCGAGGCCTTCCTTCAGCTCCGCCCAGCGGTGGCTGGCTTCCAGCAGGGCCTTGCTCGGGATGCAGCCGGCCTGCAGGCAGGTCCCGCCGAGCCAGCCGCGGTCGACGCAGACGACCTTCATGCCCAGGTCGGCGGCTCTCGCCGCCGCCGCGTAGCCGCCGGGGCCGGCGCCGATGACGACGAGGTCGCAGGAGCGGCCGGCCAAGGTCAGATCTCCAGGGCCAGGCGGGCCGGGTCTTCGAGAAGCTCCTTGACGCGCACCAGGAAGCGCACCGACTGCTCGCCGTCGACGAGGCGGTGGTCGTAGGTCAGGGCCAGGTACATCATCGGACGGACGGCGACCTGGCCGTCGACGGCGACGGGCCGGTCCTTGATGGCGTGCATGCCGAGGATGCCGGTCTGGGGCGGGGTCAGGATCGGCGTCGACATCATCGAGCCGAAGAGGCCGCCGTTGGTGATGGTGAAGGTCCCCCCCGACAGGTCGTCGAGAGCGAGCCCTCCCTCCCGGGCGGCGGCGGCGAGGCGCTTGATCTCGGACTCGATGCCGGCCATGGAGAGGCTCTCGGCGCCGCGGACCACGGGCACCAGGAGGCCGCGCTCGGTGGAGACGGCGATGCCGAGGTTGACGAACTCCTGGTAGACGATGTCGTCGCCGTCGATGCGGGCGTTGAGGGCGGGGATCTCGCGCAGGGCGACGACGGAGGCCCGCGAGAAGAAGGACATCAGTCCCAGTGAGACGCCGTGCTTTGCCTGGAAGCGCTCCTTGTGGCGCGCCCGCAGGGCCATCACCTCGGTCAGGTCGACCTCGTTGAAGGTGGTGAGCATGGCCGCCACCCGCTGCGCCTCGGTGAGCCTCTCGGCGATGCGCCTGCGGATGCGGGACATGGGCTCGCGGCGCTCGCCCGGGGCCTCGGCGGCCGGGGCGGGACTCGCTGGTGCGGGCGCGGGCGCCGGCGGCGGCGAGGGTTCTGCCTGCGCCGGGCGCGCGGGGGCGGCGTCGGGCGCGGCAGGGGCTGCGGGCGCCGGGGCCGCCGCGAGAGGCGCGGCTGCGGCATCGGGCGCCGTGGAGGGCTCAGGCGCCGAGTCGCTGGGTTCCTCGACCCTGGCGGGCTCCCCGTCCCCGTCGGCCCCCCGGCTCTTCAGGTAGTTCAGCACGTCCTGCTTGATCAGCCGTCCGCCGCGGCCGGTGCCCTCGATGCGCGACGGGTCGACGCCGCTCTCCTGCACCAGGCGGCGCACCGCCGGACTCAGGGCCGACCGCCCGGCGGCGGGCGCGGCCGGGGCCTCGGGCGCGGGATCAGCGGGCGCGGGTCGGGGCGGTTCCTGCGAGCGTGTCTCAGCCTCCGGGGCGGGCCCGACCTGCGCCTCGACGGACACCCCCGCTTCGGCGGCGGACGGCCTCTCCCCCGCCTCGATGCGGGCGATCACCTCTCCCACGGAGATCGCCGCGTCGACCTCCTTCAACGGATGCAACACCCCGGCCTCCAGCGCCGGCAGGTCGACGTTGGCCTTGTCCGTCTCGAGGATGCAGATCGGCTCGCCCTTCTCCACGTACTCGCCGCCGGCCTTGAGCCACTCCAGGAGCACGACCTCGCTGATCGATTCCCCCATCTCGGGCACGACGACCTCGAATGCCATCACCGATCCTCAACTGCCGGCGTCGGCGCCCGCGGCCCTGCGGGCGGAGGGGGCCGCGTCGATGCGCAGCTCCTTGCCCGCCGGGTCGAGGGCCTGCTCGACGATCTCGTGTTGCTCGGTCTGGTGCTGGCCGGCGTCGCCCACGGCCGGGCTGGCGGCCTCGTCGCGGCCGACGTAGCCCAGCTCCGCCGACTCCGGGAGCAGCTCGTCGAGGAGTGGCTGCACGAAGTACCAGGCGCCCATGTTGAGGGCCTCCTCCTGCACCCACAGGAACTTCTCGGCCTTGGGGTAGCGGCCGATGGCCTCGGCCACCTCGGCCTCCGGGAAGGGGTAGAGCTGCTCGAGGCGCACCAGGGCGACCTCGTCGAGCCCCTTCTCGTCGCGCTCGGCGAGCAGGTCGTAGTAGATCTTGCCCGTGCACAGGATGAGGCGGCGGACGGAGCCGGGCTCGGCGCGGCCGTCGTCGATGACGTTGCGGAAGCCGCCGGAAGCGAGCTCGTCGATATCGGAGACGCAGCTCTTGTGGCGCAGCAGGCTCTTGGGGGTCATGACCACCAGGGGCTTGCGGAAGTTGCGGTGCATCTGCCGGCGCAGGACGTGGAAGATCTGCCCCGGCGTGGTGGGATGGACGACCTGCATGTTGTTCTTGGCGCACAGCTGCAGGTAGCGCTCCAGGCGGGCGCTGGAGTGCTCGGGCCCCATGCCCTCGTAGCCGTGGGGCAACAGCAGCACGAGGCCGCACATGCGGTGCCACTTGGCCTCGGCGCTGGAGATGTACTGGTCGATGACGAGCTGGGCGCCGTTGGCGAAGTCGCCGAACTGGGCCTCCCACATGACCAGCCGCCGCGGGTCGGCGGAGCTGACGCCGTACTCGAAGCCGAGGACGGCGAGCTCGGAGAGCATCGTGTTGAGGGCGACGAACTCCCCCTGGCGCGGGGACAGGTGCGCCAGGGGCACGTGCCGGGCGCCGGTCCCGGTGTCGTGCCAGACGGCGTGGCGGTGGGCGAAGGTGCCGCGCTGGGAGTCCTGCCCGGCGAGGCGCACGGGCACACCTTCGAGGAGCAGGCTGCCCCAGGCGAGCATCTCGGCGGCGCCCCAGTCGACGGGGCGCTCGCCGGCGGCCATCTCGCGGCGGGCGGCGTTGATCCGCGCCACCGTGCGGTGCACCTGGAAACCTTCGGGCACCCGGGCCGCCCGTTCGCCGATGCGCTGGAGGGTGCGGCGGCTGACGCCGGTCTCGGCATGCCAGTCGGGACCGGCCCAGGTCATGCCCTGCCAGATGCCGCCGAAGGTGTTGGTCCGCGGCTTCACCTTGAGGCGGCGGGCCTTCTCCTGGCAGCGCTCCATCGCCTCCTGCACGTGGACCCGCATCTCCTCCATCTCGCCGGCGGTGATCACGCCGGCCTCGATCAGCTGCCTGGCGTAGAGGACCGTCGCCGTGGGGTGGGCGGCGATCTTCTGGTACATGCGCGGCGAGGTGAGGGTGGGGTCGTCGGCGACGTTGTGACCGTGGCGGCGGTAGCACTTGAGGTCGATGAGGACGTCGCGCTTGTACTCCTGGCGGAAGCCGATGGCCAGGCGCGCGGCGTGGACCACCTGCTCCGGGTCGTCGGCGTTGACGTGGAAGACCGGCGCCTCGATCTGGCGGGCGATGTCGGTGGCGTAGCGGGTGAAGCGGGTCTCGCGGGGGGTGGCGGTGTAGCCCAGCTGGTTGTCGATGATGACGTGGATGGTGCCGCCGTTCCAGTAGCCCTCGAGCTGGGCGAGGTTGAGGGTCTCGGCCACCGTGCCCTGACCGGTGAAGGCGGCCTCCCCGTGGATCTGCAAAGGCACGACGCGGCCGCGCTCCTCCTGGTCCTGCAGGTAGTCCTGCTTGGCCAGCACCATGCCCTCGATGACCGGGTTCACCAGCTCCAGGTGGCTGGGGTTCGGGCTCAGGGAGAGGTGCATCTTGCGGCCGTGGGAGGTGACGAAGTCGTACGAGTAGCCCTGGTGGTACTTGACGTCGCCCTCGTCCTCGGCCCCCTCGGCCCGGGAGGCGCCCTCGAACTCGGCGAGGATCACCTCGTAGGGCTTGTGCAGGAGGTGGGCGAGGACGTTGAGCCGCCCGCGGTGGGCCATGCCGATGACCATCTCCTCGACGCCGAGGCCGCTGCCGGTCTCCACGAGGGCGTCGAGGAGGGGGAGCAGGGCGTCGCCGCCCTCGATGGAGAACCGTTTCTGGCCCACGTAGCGGGTGTGCAGAAAGAGCTCGAACTCCTCCGCCTCGATCAGCAGGAAGAGGATGCGGCGGCGCTCTTCGGGGCTGAAGTCGAGGCGGCCGAGGATCGGCTCGACGCGCTCCTCGAGCCAGGCTTCCTGCTCCTTGTCGGAGGTCGACATGGTGTCGATGCCGAGGCTGCCGCAGTAGGTCCGGCGCAGCAGGCGGATCAGGCCGCCGAGGGTGCCGTCGGTCTCGTGGCCGAAGGTGCTGGCGCCGGCGCCTTTCTCCAGGTCCTCCTCGGTGAGGCCGAACTCGGAGAGCTCCAGCAGCGGATGGGAGGCCGGGTCCTGGCCGAGGGGGTCGAGGCGGGCCATGTAGTGGCCCCACTGGCGGTAGGCGCGCACCAGGGCGATGACGTCCCGGTCGCCGCGGTCCAGGTGGCCGGCTGGCCCGGCGACGGCCGGCGGCGGCGGGACGGGCTCGGGCGGCGGCGCGGCGGGCTCGGCTGTCCGGGCGGCGGGAGCCGCCGCCGAGGTGGAGCCCTCCCCTTCCTCCTCTTCCTCGGCGCGCAGATAGCCGTAGTCGAAGCCGCGGAAGAAGGCGACCCACTCGGGATCGACCGACGCGGGATCGGCCTGGTAGCGCTGGTAGAGGGCCTCGACGTAGTCGGCGTTCGAGCTGTTCAGATCGATGGGAGACATCGCTGCCGGAGGGCGCCGCCCGGGAGTGCGCGGTGAGCGTAACTGCAAGAAAGCACTGGAAGATACTGGCGCGCGGATATGGGGTAAAGAGACCCATCCGGCGCCTTGAGCCGGTCTTCCGGCCCCCGTAGCTTCTGGGCTCGCCTCCCCGCCCCGCCTTCCTCCCGGGAACACGGATGCCGCTGCAGCTCTTCGACGGCCCGCCGGCGTTGTCCCCCTTCCGGCGGGCGGCCCTGCTCGAACGCTGTCGGGAGAGCGCCCCCGGCGTACGCGCCCTCGACGCCCGCTTCCTCTACATGGCCTGGTTCGACGAGCCGCCGGCGGCCGGGGCCATCCGCCGCCTGGGCGAGGTCCTCGGCGCCGAGGAACGGCGCGACTCCCTCGATCTCTCGACCGACCTGTCGACCTCCTCCCTCCTCGTGACCCCGCGGCCGGGGACGATCTCGCCCTGGTCGAGCAAGGCCACCGACATCGCCGCCAACTGCGGCGCTGCCGTGGACCGCATCGAGCGCGGCACCCGCTACACCTTCGCGGGCGTCGGCGTCCCGGACCTCGACCCCCTGCTCCCGCTGCTGCACGACCGCATGACGGAAGCGGTGATCGACGCCCCGGAGAGCCTCTTCGCGCGCCACGAGCCCCGTCCCCTGCAGTCCGTCCCCCTCGGCCGCGACGGACACGCCGCCCTGGTCGAGGCCGACACCCGCTGGGGGCTGGCCCTCTCCGCCGAGGAAATCGACTACCTGGCCGACACCTACCTCCGCCTCGGCCGCGATCCCACCGACGTCGAGCTGGTGATGTTCGCCAACGTCAACTCCGAGCACTGCCGGCACAAGATCTTCAACGCCGCGTGGATCGTCGACGGCCAGCGCCAGGAGCGCTCCCTCTTCGACATGATCCGCCACACCCACGCCCGCCACCCCGAGCACACGGTGAAGGCCTACTCCGACAACTCCGGGGTCATCGAGGGCTTTCCCGCCGAGGTCTTCCGGCCCGACGGCGACGGCTTCCGCTACCGCTACCACGCCCGGGACACCCACATCCTCTGCAAGGTGGAGACCCACAACCACCCCACGGCGATCTCCCCCTGGCCCGGGGCCTCCACCGGCGTCGGCGGCGAGATCCGCGACGAGGGCGCCACCGGCGCCGGGGCGCGCTCCCAGGCGGGGCTGTGCGCGTTCTATGTCTCCCACCTGCGCATCCCCGGCTGGGAGCAGCCCTGGGAGGCCCCCGTGGCCGAGCCTCCCGCGCGGCTGGCCTCGCCCCTGCAGATCATGACCGACGGCCCCCTCGGCGGCGCCGCCTTCGGCAACGAGTTCGGCCGGCCCAACGTCCTCGGCCTGTTCCGCACCTTCGAGCAGGTCGTCGACGGCCGCCACCGCGGCTACCACAAGCCGATCATGGTCGCCGGCGGCAGCGGCCTCATCGACGCCGACCAGGTGGAGAAGGCCGCTCCCGAGGCCGGCGACGCGGTGGTGCAGATCGGCGGCCCGGCCCTGCTCATCGGCCTCGGCGGCAGCTACGCCTCCTCCATGGACACGGGGAGCAACCTCGAGGAGCTGGACTTCGCCTCGGTGCAGCGCGACAACCCCGAGATGCAGCGCCGCTGCCAGGAGCTGATCGACCGCTGCGCCGCCCTCGGACCGGAGAACCCCATCCGCTCCATCCACGACGTCGGCGCCGGCGGCCTGTCCAACGCCTGCCCGGAGCTGGTGGAGGGCGCCGGGGCCGCCTTCGACCTGCGCGCCATCCCCAACGACGAGCCGGGCATGAGCCCCATGGAGCTGTGGAGCAACGAGGCCCAGGAGCGCTACGTCCTCGTCGTCGGCGCCGCCCGCCTGGAGCGCTTCCGCGAGATCGCCGGCCGCGAGCGCTGCCCCATCGCCGTCATCGGGCGGGTCACCGGCGACGGCCGCCTCACCCTGGAGGACCCGCTCTTCGGCAACCGCCCCGTGGACGGCCTGCCCCTGGAGGCCCTCCTCGGCAAGCCCCCGCGCATGGTGCGCGACGTCAGCCGGCGGCCCGGGGGCGGCGGCGGCTTCGCCCTCGACGACATCGACCTGGCCGAGGCGGCGGAACGCGTGCTGCGCTTCCCGGCGGTGGCGGCCAAGAGCTTCCTCATCTCCATCGCCGACCGCACCGTGGGCGGCTGCATCGCCCGCGACCAGATGGTCGGCCGCTGGCAGGTGCCGGTCTCGGACTGCGCCGCCACCCTCACCGGGTTCCGCGGCCACACGGGCGCCGTCATGGCCATGGGCGAGCGCACCCCGGTGGCCGTGGTGGACGGTCCGGCGGCGGCGCGGCTGGCCGTGGCCGAGGCGGTGACCAACCTCGCCGCCACGCCGGTGGGCGCCATAGAGAAGGTGAAGCTGTCGGCCAACTGGATGTGCGCCTGCGGCGAGGAGGGGGAGGACGCCGCCCTCTTCGACACGGTGCGCGCCGTGGGCCTGGAGTTCGGCCCCGCCCTCGGCGTGTCGATCCCCGTGGGCAAGGACAGCCTCTCCATGCGCGCCGTGTGGAGCGACAGCGGCGGCGAGGAGCACACCGTGGCCGCGCCCCTGAGCCTGGTGGTCTCCGCCTTCGCGCCGGTCACCGACGTGCGCGGCATCGTCACCCCGGAGCTGAAGCCGCAGGCAGAGACGCGGCTGCTCCTCGTCGACCTCGGGCGCGGCCGCGACCGCCTCGGCGGATCCTGCCTGGCTCAGACGTTCGGCCGCCTCGGCGAGGAGGTCCCCGACGTGGAGCCCGCCGACGTGCGCGGACTCTTCGCCGCCCTGCAGGCGCTGCTGGCCGAGGGCCTGCTGCTGGCCTGCCACGACCGCTCCGACGGCGGCCTCTTCGCCTGCGCCGCGGAGATGGCCTTCGCCGGGAGGCGGGGGGTGCGCCTGCGCCTGGCCGAGGGGGCGGAGCCGCTGGCGGCGCTGTTCAGCGAGGAGATCGGCGTCCTGCTCCAGGTTCGCGCCGCCCACGCGGACCGCGTGCGGGAGGAGTTCGCCGCCCATGGAGTCGGCGAGTGCGTGCGCGACATCGGATCCCCGGTCGAGGCCGACACCTTCGAGGTCTGCCTGGGCGCCGGTGAAACCCCTGTCTACCGCGAGGACCTGGGCGCCCTGGAGCAGGCCTGGGCCGAACTGAGCTACCGCATGGCGGAGCAGCGCGACGACCCGGACTGCGCCCGCGAGGAGTTCGAGGCGATCGCCGACCGCGCCGACCCCGGGCTCACCTGCCGCGTCCCCTTCGAGTTCGGGGCCCCAGGCCACGCGCGGGAGAAGCCCGGGAGCACCGGCGACACCGGCGGCCCCGGGAGGACGCGCGGCGTCCCCTTCGAGTTTGGCGCCCCAGTCGGCGCGCGCGAGAAACTGCGAGGCGCGGGGGGCCCCGGCGACACCAGCCGGACGGGCGGCGTCCCTCTGGAGTCCGGCGCCCCGGCCGTCGTCGAGGCCCGGCCCCCCGTGGCCATCCTGCGCGAGCAGGGCGTCAACGGCCAGGTGGAGATGGCCGCCGCCTTCGACGCCGCCGGCTGCCGCTCGGTGGACGTGACCATGACCGACCTGCTCGCCGGCCGCGCCGACCTGGCCGACTTCGCGGGCTTGGCCGCCTGCGGCGGATTCAGCTACGGCGATGTCCTCGGCGCCGGCGCCGGCTGGGCGCGCACCATCCTCTTCCACGACGGCCTGCGCCGCATGTTCGAGGCCTTCTTCGCCCGCGGCGAGACCTTCGCCCTCGGGGTCTGCAACGGCTGCCAGATGCTCTCCCTCCTCCGCGAGCTGATCCCCGGCGCCGAGGGCTGGCCGCGCTTCACCCACAACCGCTCCGGCCAGTTCGAGGCGCGGCTGTCGTCGGTGGAGATCCTGCCCTCGACGTCGGTGCTGCTGCGCGGCATGGAGGGCGCCCGCCTGCCGGTGCCCGTGGCCCACGGCGAGGGCCGCGCCGAGTTCGACGACCCCGCCGACCTGGGGCGCCTGGCCGCCGGGAGCCGCGTCAGCGCCCGATTCGTCGACGGCCGCGGGGCCGCGGCCTCCGCCTATCCGGCCAACCCGAACGGCTCGCCGGAAGGGGTCACCGCCCTGTCCAGCGCCGACGGCCGGGTGACGATCATGATGCCCCACCCCGAGCGCGTCTTCCGCGTCGTGCAGCTGAGCTGGCGCCCGCCCGAGTGGGAGGACCGCGAGTTCAGCCCCTGGCTCAGGATGTTCGAAAACGCAAAGGAGTTCGCCACATGACCGATCCCATTCGCTGGGGCATCCTGGCCACCGGCCGCATCGCCGGGGTCTTCGCCCGCGGCCTGGCCGATGCCGGCTCCGACCTCGTGGCCGCGGGCTCCCGCCGGCAGGAGACGGCCGACGCCTTCGGAGACGAGTTCCGGGTCCCGAGACGCCACGCCTCGTACGCGGCCCTGGCCGCCGACCCGGAGGTCGACGTCGTCTACGTCTCCTCCCCTCACCCCATGCACTGCGAGAACACCCTCCTGCTGCTGGAGCACGGCAAGGCGGTCCTGTGCGAGAAGCCCTTCACCATCAACGCCGCCGAGGCGCGGCGGGTGATCGTGGAGGCCCGCCGGCGGCAGCTGTTCCTCATGGAGGCGATGTGGACGCGGTACATCCCCGCCGTGGCCCGCGTCCGTGAGCTGATCGCCGCCGGCGCCGTGGGCGAGCCCCGCATGGTGCAGGCGGACTTCGGCTTCCGCGCCCACCTCAACCCCGAGGGGCGGCTCTTCAACCCCGACCTCGGCGGCGGCGGACTGCTCGACATCGGCATCTACGTCCTCTCCCTGGCGAGCATGGTCTTCGGCCCCCGCCCAAGGGACGTGGCCTCCACCGCCCACCTGGGCGAGACCGGCGTCGACGAGCAGGCGGGGATGACGCTGCGCTGGCCGGGGGGCGAGCTGGCCGTCCTCAGCTGCGCCGTGCGCACCAGCACCCCGGGGGAAGCGCGGATCTTCGGCACCGAGGGCTCCCTGCTGCTCCACAGCCCGTTCTTCAAGTGCTCCACCCTCACCCTCAAGCGGGGCGACGAGGAGGAACGCCTGGAGATCCCCGTGGAGGGCAACGGCTACAACTACCAGGCCCTGGAGGTCGAGCGCTGCCTGCGCGAGGGGCGCTTGGAGAGCGAGACCATGCCCCTCGACGAGAGCCTGGCGCTGATGGAGTTGATGGACCGCCTGCGGGCCCAGTGGGGGCTCGTCTACCCGACGGAGAGATGAGCCAGATGGAATACGGACAGCCGGCCTGGACGCAGAAGAAGGTCTCCCGCATCGTGCAGGGAACGATCATGCTGCGCGAGGAGGAGCAGGAGGAGGGCTTCGAGTTCCTCGACGCCGTGTGGGCCTCGGGGATCAACGCCTTCGACACGGCCGCCCTCTACGGCGGCGGCACCTGCGAGCGCGTCCTCGGACGGTGGCTGGAGGACCGCGGCCTGCGCGACGAGGCCTTCGTCCTCGGCAAGAGCTGCCACCACAACGCCGACCGCCGGCGCGTTACCCCCTACGACATCGCCGCCGACCTCGCCGACTCCCTCGCCCGCCAGCGCCACGGCTACCACGACCTGCACTGCCTGCACCGCGACGACCCGCGGGTCCCCGTGGGCCCGGTCGTCGAGGCCCTCAACGAGCACCTCGAGGCCGGCCGCATCCGCGCCATGGGCGGCTCCAACTGGACCACGGCGCGCCTGCAGGAGGCCAACGAGTACGCCGAGGCCCGCGGCCTCCACGGCTTCGTCGCCTCGAGCCCCAACTTCGGCCTCGCCGACGAGAAGGAGACCCCCTGGGAGGGCTGCCTCAGCATCTCCGGGCCCTCCCGGGCGGCAGACCGGGAGTGGTACGCGGAGCGGCGCATGCCGCTGTTCACCTGGTCGAGCCTCGGCCGGGGGTTCTTCTCGGGGCTGCTGACGCGGGACAACGCCGAGTCCCTGCGCGACGAGGTCGACGCCTCCAGCGTCGCCTCCTACTGGCACGAGGACAACTGGCGCCGCCTCGACCGCGTGACCGAGCTGGCCGCCGAGAAGGGCTGCACCGTCCCCCAGGTGGCCCTCGCCTGGGTGCTGCGGCAGCCGGGCCTGGACGTGTACGCCCTCGTCGGCGCCCGCACCGGCGCCGAGTGCCGCGCCAACGCCGAGGTCTTCGACCTGCCGCTGACGGCGGCGGAGATGGAGTGGCTGGACCTGCGGGGTGAGGAGCGGTGACGGCCGTGCCTGCCGGCAGACCTCGGGCGTCGCGTCCCCGAAGGCTCATCTTCCTTCTACCCGTCCTGCTGTCGAGCCTGGGCCAGCCAGCGTCCTCTTCGGCCCCCGTCGGTCGGGAGGTGCTCGAGCGCCATCTGCCACGCCCCGCGGGCAAGTCCGCCCTCCTGGATGCGGGAGAGCCGCGCACCGTGCGGATGATCTACTTCGCGGCCGGTCCGGAGGTCTTCCGGGAGGACGTCGTGGCCCGGATGAAGACGACGATCCGGGAGGTGCAGCGCACTTTCGCCGACCAGATCCGGGGGCACGGATTCGGAGAAAGGACCTTCCGCTATGAGAGGGATGCCGAGGATGAACCCATGGTTCACATCCGAATCGGTTCTGGAGACGACTACGACCATTGGAGAGCCCTTGCAGAGATTCAAGAAGAATTCGATCTCGACGCAAACGTCTACTTCATCATCCTCGGCAGAGACGAGGACATTCACGGGCCCAACGTGGCGCTGGGACAGCAGTATACAAGAACCGGTGGCTGGGCGATGTTGAGGCAACACACCGACCCGGTTTCGATCGCCGGGATCGCCGCCCATGAACTGGGACACGCTTTCGGATTGGAGCACAATTTCAACGACGGGGCGTACATCATGTCCTACGGCCCCGGCATGAGCATTTTGTCCGAGCTCAGCGCGGGGTATCTGGCCGTGCACCCCCATTTCAATTCCGACAGCCCCACGGAGATACCCGCCGACAGCGAGTTGCCAACGGGTCAGGTCCTTTCACCGCGTTCCTATTCGACAGGCGCGACGAGCGTCCCCCTCCGGCTCGAGCTCGGCGATCCGGACGGTCTTCAGCAGATCTCGCTGTTTCTCACGACACCGGAGACCCACTTTTCCTCGGGCTTCCTGGAATTGAAGACCGGCCGCCTGTTGAGGGGCGCCACGGAGGCGGTCGTCGACTTCGAGTATGACGGCGTCATTCCATCCGACAGGGACCATACGAGTCTCTCCTCCCTTCTCACGCACACGATGGAGTTCGAGGTCGTGGACATGCTCGGCAATATCGGCAGGATAGGCCTGTCGCTGCTGCATGACTCGACCCACAAGCTCATCATTCCCCTGGACCGGCAGGCGAGAGCCGGAGCCCTTGGCGTGGCCTTCTCGCCCGACGGCAGGATCCTGGCTTCGGGGCTGGAGAATCAGACCGTTGCCCTGTGGAACGCCGAGACCGGCTCACGTGTCGCCACACTCTCGGGATACGAGGGCAGAGGAGCCTTTCGCCAGGTCTGGTCCGTGGCCTTTTCTCCCGATGGCACGATCCTCGCCACGGGAACCTGGGAAGGCACGGTCACGCTATGGGACACGGCCACGTGGTCGGAGATCGTCACCTTCCGGCATGGCGGCGATGCAGGCCGGATCCTGGGCCTGGCCTTTTCCCCCGACGGAGGGATCCTCGCCTCCCCGTTGTTCGACTACTGGACAAGTCCGTCCCACACGATCAAGCTGTGGGACGTGGCTGCAAGAACCGAGATCGCCACCCTGAGAGGGCATGAGGAGGGTGTCCGGACCGTGGCGTTCTCGCCGGATGGAATGACCCTGGCTTCCGGTGGTTTCGACGGCACCATCAGGCTGTGGGACGTGGCCACGGGAGCCGAGGTCGGCTACCTCCCCTATGGAGCAGCGATCACTTCCGTGGCGTTCTCGCCAGATGGAGAAACCCTCCTTTCGGGCGCTTTCGACAACCACGTTGTTTTCTGGGACGTGGAGAACAGGGCCTTCAAGACCGGGTTTCCCGTAGACAGACAGAATCTCCTCCGCTATGTGTCATTCACCCCCGATGGAGAGAGAGTCGTCTCCGCCACGCAGGCAGGGGTGATCGAGGTCTGGGAGGCGGACCTGGAGGAACAGGAAGTAGAGAGAGTCGCAGCCTTTCAGGCGGCCAGCGGCGACAGACTGGCCTCCACTTCCGTGGCCTTTTCTCCCGACGGCACGACTCTCGCCACGTCCTTGGGAAACTACGGAACGGGGGATTACACCATCGTCTTGTGGGACCTGTCGCCTTACGTCGGCCCCGTGGTGCATGTGGCCGACGTCAACCTCAAGGCGGCCCTTCGGGAAGCCCTCGGCAAGTCCGGCTACGGCCCCCTCTCCAGGGAAGAGATGCGGCTCTTGACCACGCTCGACGTGAGCAACCGGGAGATCCGCAGCCTGACCGGCCTCGAGTGGGCCACGCAACTGACCCGCCTGAATCTCGAGGGCAATCCGCTGAACTCGTCCGCCGCCAACGAGCAGATCCCAGTGTTGGAAGCCCGGGGTGTCGAGGTCGTTTTTCCCCGCACTCTCCAGGGCCTGGCCAAGCTCTCGGGCGATGGCCAGCAGGCCCCGGCGGGCACCCGGGTCGAGGACCCTCTTGTCGTCGAGGTGCGGGATCAGAACGGAGCCGGCTTTCCCGGAGCAGCCGTCGAGTTCGCCGTCATCCAGGGGAACGCGACCCTGTCGGCCTCGGCCGCCACCACCGACGAAAGGGGACGCGCCTCCACGATTCCGACCATCGGGGCGCAACCCGGGACCATCACCGTGGAGGCGAGGGTGAATGGCCTGGAGCCGGTGGTCTTCACCCTCACCGCTGTCCCGCCCGCGGCCCATTCCCTGGCCAAGGTCTCGGGCGATTTGCAGCAGGGACCGGTCTGGACGGCGTTGACCCAGCCGCTGGTCGTTCAAGTGCTGGATGAGAACGGCAACAGGCTCGAAGGGTCCGAGGTCACCTTTGCGGTCACCGCCGGCGACGGCTCGCTGTCGGTGGAGAAAACCCTCACCGATGCGCAGGGCCAGGCTGCCAGTCTGCTGACGCCGTCAGAGGCCTGGGGGACCATCCTCGTGAGGGTCACCGTGGAGGGACTGGAGCCGGTGGTCTTTACCGCCGTCGGGCAGGCCTCCCCCGACTTCGACGGCGACGGCCAGGTCGACTTCGAGGACTTCTTCCTCTTCGCCCGGCACTTCGGCAGCAGTGAGCCCCGCTTCGACCTGGACGGCAGCGGCACCGTGGACTTCGCCGACTTCTTCCTCTTCACCGAGCGGTTCGGGCAGCCGGAGCGGGCCAAGCTGCTGGCCATGGCCAGCGCGCGGATCGGCCTGCCCGAGGGTCCCCTCCTTCAACAGAACGCGCCCAACCCCTTCAACAGCGGCACCGTGATCTCCTGGTTCCAGCTGCGGCCCGGGCCGGCGCGCCTGGAGGTGTTCTCCCTCACCAACCAGCGGGTGGCGGTGCTGCACGAGGGGGAGAAGAAGGCCGGCTTTCACCGCCTTCGTTGGGAGGGCCGGAGCGATCAGGGGCACCCCCTGGCCAGCGGCGTCTACGTGTACCGGCTGGTCACGGGCGACCGCACGCAGACGCGCAAGCTGACCCTGCTGCGGTAGGCGGGAGCCCGGTGCGCCGGGATGCGGTTCCGCGGCGACCCGCGCACCCCGTGTGACCGATCGTCGGAGGCCCTCAACGAGCACTTGGAGGCCGGCCGCATCCGCGCCATGGGCGGCTTCAACGGGACCACGGCGCGCCCGCAGGAGGCCAACGAGCAGACCGAGGCCCGCGGTGACCCGCGGACCCCGTGAGACCGATCGTCGGAGGCCCTCAATCCAACAGGGGACGAGACTCCCCAACTCCCCCTTGTGTGAGCAGGTAGATGGGGTGTCCTCCGCCGGGCTGGAGATCACGCCACCGGACGGTCGCGCTGGTTCTGCCCGCCGTAGCGGAAACCCGGAAGGTTGTCGGCGCACCAGGTCTCGCGGAACAGGGTCCGGCGCATGGGGGGCATCTGCGCCACCAGCTCGGCCGGCGGCGACCAGGAGCTCCACCGGGACCCGACGCTGTTGTAGAGGTTGAAGATGCCCACCCGCTCGTTGTCCGCATTCGTCCACGGCGAGGTGCTGTGGGCCAGGGCCTCCGTGAAGAACAGGACCGACCCGGCGGGGCACTCGTAGGTCTCCCACGCCGCGGACCCGGGGTCCTGGATGGCGGCGGGCGCGGGATACGCGGCCTTGTGGCTCCCCGTGGCCAGGAGCGTGCCGCCCTGGCCCATCTTGACCGGCGCCAGCTCCCACACGACGCGGGTCAGGCCGCTGAAGGACTTTCCGGGGATGCTCTGGTAATGGTGGGAGTCGACGGCAAAGCGGAAGAGGCCGCTGCCGTTGTGGGGGTTGAAGACGCCCTGCCGCTCCGGCGTCGCCGCGGGGTTGCGCAGGCCGCTGCCCTCCATGCGGAAGCCGTAGCACTCCGCGCTCGACAGCCCCGGGAAGGCGAGGAACTCGTTGAGGAAGCCCACCACCACGGGGTGGTCGGTGAGCTTTTCCAGCGGTCCCGCCACGAAGGAGCGTTCGTGCTCCGGCAGCGACTCGGAGTCTCTCTCCACCCGCAGTGCATACTCGCGCATCGCCTCGATCTCGTCGTCGGACAGCACGCCGGGCACCAGGAGCCACCCTCGAACGTCGAAGAGGTACTTCTGCTCGTCCGTCAGTTCCACCACGGGTACGCCGTCGGCGTTGTGGGTCGGCAGGTCGCCCTCCTCCACGCGCAGCGGCTGCCCCAGGTTCTTGTCGACCACGTATGCTTCCGTCATCCCTCTGCATCCCCTTTCGAGAGTCAGAACTCGATCCGCACCAGCTCCATGGGAATCCCCTCACCCATGGCCGGCTTGTGGAGCATCGTCAGGCCCATGGTCACCCATCGGTCGAGGGAGGGCACCGAGATGGAGACCCCGTCCGACGCGGGCCCCTGGCTGTCCCGGGTGAAACCGTGGGAGTACCAGATCCCGGCGGCCGAGCCGAGGATGTTGCCCAGGACGTACGGTTTGTGATCTTCCGCATCGGCCATCAGCGCGACCCCCGTCCCGAAGAGGCTGCCTACGTAGGCGCCGAGGATGATCCATCTCGCGCGGCCCGGCGTGTACTCCTCCTCGCCCGTCCATTCATGTCCGAAGAACGTCCCCACGGGCAGGCCGATCATGGCGGCCAGGACATGGGCCCGCGGGCTCTCCACGTCGCCGAGGCTGAGGAATCCACTGGCATAGCCGGCGCCCACGACACCCCCCAGGGTGAGGAGATGGGCCCGTCCCTGGCTCATCGCTCTGCCGCGCATCCATCTCGTTGTCGTCCACACCCCCGCCGGGGCGCCCACCATGGCGGATGCGACGTAGATCCGGGCTTGCGTCCACTCGTCGAGGGATTCGATGTCGAGGACATAGGGAATGGCGACGCCGTAGAGTCCGCCGGTCAACCCGCCGACGACCAGCATGTCCGTCTCGCCCCTGCGGAACCACCTGTGAGAACTGAGCCTGTGGGCGATCAGTCCGCCGGCCGGGGTGCCGATCATCGCCGCCGCCAGGTAGGCCTTGTCGTTCTCCGACTCGAAGAACACGGGCACTCCCAGGCCGTAGAGCGTACCCGCCCAGCTCCCCCCGAGGATCAGCAGCGAACGCCCCGCCCCGAGGCGGTAGTCCCGGGTGGTCTCGAGGGCCGTGAAGAACGACCCGCCGCCGATGAGCATCTGCAGTCCGGCCACCTGGCGCTCGGACTCGATCTCCAGCAGGCTCACCGTGCCGGGACCGTAGAGGCTGAACCCGTAGATCGTCGCCCAGGTCACGAGGCCCCTTCGGCCGGACCGCCGCTCTTCAGGGCCGGGTGGCCCTTCGCCGGGAGCCGCGGCATACCCTTCCGTCGCCGCACCGAGGAAGGTGAAGCTCAGCGCGCAGGAGAGCGCGCCGATGACCGCCGGGTGTTTCATGGTCTCTCTTGGGTGGAGTCCGGTTCTCTCAACGGCGGGCGAAGGATACCACGGGGCATGAACCGCAGCAATCGACGGGACGAAGCCGCGGGATCCCCGCCCGCCCGTGTGGCAACAAGCCTCGGCCGATGGCTACCTTGAGCCTGCACTCGCTCGGTGCGATCGCCGCCGTTCCCCTGGAGAAACCGATGCGTCTCGCCCTCTCGATGGCCCTGGTGCTGCTCAGCACCTTCCTGGCAAGGGCCGACGAGGTACCGCGGAACCACTTTTCCGGCATCGTCCTGGACGACCCCATTCCCGCTGCCTTCGAAACGGGGCAGACCCTGCCGCTGTCGGGGAGCGTGGAGGACGACGGCATCTCCTTCCTCCGCTTCTCTTTTCTCGGTGTCGACAGCCTCGAGCTGGATTTCTGGTGCTGGGTCGTCGACGGCCGCTTCGAGAGGGAAGCCGTCTTCGCCCACGGCGCGGCCGGCGAGTTCGACCTGGTGGTCCATGCCCAGGACGATGACGGGACCGAGTCCCTCCTGGGACGATTCGACGGCCTGCGGGCCGACCGGGGGGAGGGAGCGGTGGCGCTGCCCCGGCGCTACTTCCCGCTGGTCCATCTCGATGAGCCGCTGCCGACCCGCCTGACAACCGGCGAGGCCCTGCACGTGGCCGGGTCTCTGCAGGACTACTACTCGCCCGCCGACATCCTCCTCCAGTTCGGGTCCGAGGCGGAGTCGTACTGGTACTACTTCTTCCTCGTCGATGGCGGGCGCTTCGAGCGCACCCTGCTGCTGCCGCGGGAAGCGGAGGAGGCTTCCTTCCTCCTCCTGTACGTCGTCCCGCGGGAAGGCGAACCGGTGGTCGTGGGTGCCTATACCTACTTCGATGTCCGCCGCGGGGCCGGTCCCGTCGAGATCCCCCGACGGTTCTTCAGCGGCCTGGCCTTCGACGAGCCACTGCCGCTGCGATGGCCGGTGCAGCGTCCGCTGATCCTGGCCGGCCAGGTCGATCCCTCCGTGCGCGGTTTCTGGTTCTCCCTGGAGCCTGTCGACGGCGGCCGGCGCCGCCTGGTCTTTCCCGGCGTGGAGGACGGACGCTTCCACTACCCTGTGCGGCTGAGGCCGGGGGAGACCGGCCCGTTGCGTCTGACCGGGATCCTCCAGTTGCAGGACGACCGGGTCTGGCCCGCCGGCGAGATCGTCATCGAGGGCGTCGATGCGTCGCTCCCCGACCTGGAGGTGGGAGTGCTGGCCATGTCGCTGCTGGCCGGCGGGCAGGGCCGGGTCCCCCTGTTCAACCGGGGGGACGCCGCCGTCGAGCTGGGATCCCCCGAGGTGGAAGGGCCCTTCGAGGTCGAGGGCTTCCCCTCCGTGCTGGGGCCCGGCGAGGCCGGCGAGATCGTGGTGAGGTACGACGGCCCGGGGGGCGACGAGGGGCTGCTCACCCTCGTCAGCGACGATCCCTTCCGGCCCCGGGTCTCGATCGCCCTCTCGGGGCTGGAGGTCCAGGGAGCGGCCGCCGACCTCGTGCATCTGCGGGCCGACGCCTCGGGGCGCATCGAGTCCGGCGTCGATCTGGAGGAGCGGGATCTGGTCCTCGCCCTGTACGCGGCGCCGATGCAACGCTTCAACCCGTCGAGGGCGTACGACATCTCCCTCGACGGCTCTTCCGCCCTGGCCAGGCCAGCGGCGGCGACGCCGCCCGACCGCCGCGATTCCGTCGACTACCGGGCGCGGCAGCTCGAGCGGACCCTGTCGCTGCGGGTGCAGCAACAGGGGCTTTGGGCTGGCAAGCCGGCGGCGGTGCAGGACGAGGTCGGCGACAGCCGCGTCTTCCGCTTCGCCGGGGAGAGCGGCGTCTCGGCGCGGTCCTTCAGGGCGAGGGTGGCGGCGGTCAACGAGCGCGTCGTGGCCTGGGTCCAGGAAGACATGCGGGAGGACGACGACAACATCGACGAAGGGCGGATGCAGGCGATCATCGACCAGTTCGCCGAGGACTACCCGGTCGTGGTGGAGGCTTTCGGGACAGCTTCCGACGTGGACGGGGACGGCCGGGTCGCGGTCCTCGTGACCCACCTGATGGAGGATATCGGCGCCGCCGGACAGTTCCGCGCCTCGTCGCTGCTGCCCCGGTCCCTGGGCGGGGACGGCAACCTGACCGACCTGCTGTGGGCGAACCCGCTCGTCCCCGAGGAGTCCTGGCGGTCCCTGCTGGCCCACGAGCTGCAGCACCTGATCAGCTTCAACCAGCACGTCCTCGTGCGCCAGGGAATCAGCGAGGAGCCCTGGCTCAACGAGGGGCTGTCGCACCTGGCCGAGGACCTGGTGGAGGAGCCGCCGAACGAGAACTACCGGCTCGTGCGGACCTTCCTCGGCGAGCCGGCCTCCGTGGGGCTCAACCGGGGCATCCTCACTTTCGCCACGCGCGGGGCGGCGTATCTCTTCGTCCGCGGTCTGGTCGACCTGCTCGGGGAAGGGGTGCTGCTGCGCCTGGTGCAGACCGACCGCATCGGCCGCGAGAACGTCGAGGCCGCCACCGGCGAGAGCTTCGCCGACCTGATGGCCCGCTGGGGGGCGCAGCTCTACATCAGCGGCACGGGGCAGAGCCGCCACCCGAGGCTCAACTACAGCGTGCCCTCCCTGCAGTCTCCCGATGGCCGCGGCTTTCCTCCGCCGGTTCCGGTGACCTGGAGGCTTGGCGAAGAACCGCCCGGGCTGGGGGTCCGGCCCTGGGGCCTGCAGTTCCTCCACGTGACGGGCGACGGCCGCGGCACCCTGCGGCTGCAGACCGAGGCCAGGGCCCGCCTGGGAGCGGTGCCGCTGGCGGTGGCCAAGGCCGCGGCAGCCGCCTCCATGGCCGCGGACCACTTCGCCGGCATCACCTTCGACTCGACGCCGCCCCTGGAGCTGACCACCGGTGATCCGCTGCTCTTCGAGGGGACCACGGCCGACAGCGTCGAACAGATCCACCTGGAGTTCGTCCCCGAGGAGGGCGGCGAAGCGCAGACCTTCTTCATGCTGGTCGACGGCGGCCGCTTCGAGCGCACGATCTACTTCTTCCACGAGGAGGCCGGGACCTACACCCTGAACGTCTACGTCCCGGACCGGCGGCCGACGCCTTTCCTCGGGACCTTCCGTTCCCTGCGCGCGGCCCGGGGCGAGGGTCCGGTGCAGGTTCCCACCCGCTACTTCAACCGCGTGCGCCTGGACCGTCCCCTGCCGACCTCGGTCCACGTCGACCGGCCCCTGCCCATCGGCGGCGAAGTGTCGGATGCCGAGGCCACCCTGATCGAGTTCTCCCTCCGTCCTCTCGACGCGGAAGGCGAGGTCAAGCCCGGCGTGGAGATCACCCGGAGCCTGGCGGTGGAGGCGGGCCGTTTCGGCGGCGAGGTCCGCTTCGATGAAGTCCCGACCGGCCTCTACCGGCTCTCGGTGAACCTGGGTCCGGCCGGTGACCTCACCTACGTGGGGGCCGTGACCTCCTTCGAGATCCTGCCCATGGTCACGTCCCTGGAGCTGGCCGCCGGGCCCCCGGCCTTCGCCCTCCACCCCAACTACCCCAACCCCTTCAACAGCCGCACCCACCTCTCCTTCTCCCTGCCGGAGGACCAGCCCTCGGTGGAGCTTGCCGTCTACGACCTGCTGGGCCAGAAGCTGGCGGTCCTGGCGTCGGGGGCGCGGGAGTCGGGATTCCACTCGGTCGAGTGGGACGGCCGCGACGACGAGGGGCGGTCCCTGGCCAGCGGATCCTACCTCTACCGCCTGCGCGCGGGGCCGCATCGGGGGGTGGGAAAGCTGCTGCTGCTGCGTTGAAATCCGCCCGGCATCACGGGGTTGAAGATGTCGCCTCTCCTTGGTATGATCTTCCTGTCCAAGGAAAGTCATATGGAACCCTCTGCAACGACCATAGAGTCTGACCTCAAAGAGCTGCAGGAGCTGCCCACGCCCGTCGCTTCCTGGCAGGTAGAGACGGGCCCGGATGCCACGGACGATCCCTCCGTGTGGGTGTGGGTCATGCTCGAGGAGGATGATGTCGATCGCGGAACGCGGGAGAGTCTGCGGGACATCGTCCGCAAGGCCGTTCGACGGAGGGACGCTACATCCTGGGTCTATGTTCGATTCCGCGGAGCCCGGGAAACAACCACATAGGGTTTCGTGCACCTCCATACAGACCTGCTGCGGCAGGCCCAACACCTCGCCGTACGGGAGCCGAGGCGGCCCCTGCAGGCCAGCTTGCGTCGCGCGATTTCAACCTCGTATTACGCTCTCTTTCACTTGCTGGTGAGTGACGCAACGGGTCGTATGTTCCCGGGCAAGGGTCGGGCCTCTCTTCGCTACTGCCTTGCACGGGCCTTCGTTCACGGGCACATGAAGACGGTGGCTCAGCAGTTCTCCAGGAACGACATCTCCAAACTCACCCCTGCACTGAACGGAGAGTCCCTGCAGCCGGAGATCATCAGCGTCGCTGCGGCATTCGTCGACCTTCAACAGGCCCGTCACGAAGCGGATTACGACACGGCCCGTAGATTCACGAGAGGCGAAGCACTCACCCTGGTGGACCAGGCGCAAAAGGCCTTTGCCGACTGGAGAAGGGTTCGGAAGTCCATCCAGGCGGACACCTTTCTCGCGGGACTGCTCGCCTTTGACAGAATGCGTGTCTGAGCGACGCTGCCCATCGTGCCAACTTGGTGCGCCTGAGGTGACGCGACCCGGGGGGCTGGTGCGCTGACCATTTGGCAAGACCCCGTCCTGCAAGACCGCCGTCCGACCCCCTGTCTTGATCCCAGCCATAGTTAGCGGTCATGGACTTCTACCACACAGCCGCGGACCTCTACGACTCCACCTTCGGCCAGGCGGAGCTGGAAGGCGAACGGGGCGACGTCGCCTTCTACGTGGAGGAGGCGCGGCGGGCCGGGTCGCCGGTCCTGGACCTGGCCTGCGGCACCGGGCGCGTCCTGATCCCGATCGCCCATGCCGGGGTGCCGGTGGTGGGCATGGACAGCTCACCGGCGATGCTGGCGGCGGCGCGGAAGAAGATCACCCGGCTCCCCGAGGAGACGCGGCAGCGCATCGAGCTGGTGGAGGGGGACATGCGCTCCTTCTCCCTGGACCGGCGGTTCGACCTCGTCATCATCCCCTTCCGCTCCTTCCTGCACCTGATGACGCCGGCCGATCAGCGGCAGGCCCTGGGCCGGGTCCGCGAACACCTGACCGATGGCGGCCGCCTCGTGTTCAACATCTTCGATCCGCGGCTGGAGATGATCGCCTCCCACCTCGGACAGCCCGCCGCCCTGGAGAAGGAGAGCGACTTCACCCATCCGGAGACGGGCCGCCAGGTGGTCGAGTGGGTGAGGCGCCGCTTCGACGCGGCGAACCAGACGATCGACGAGGAGCGGATCTTCGAGGAGCTGGAGGCGGGGCAGGTCGTTTCCAGGACCCATGCGCCGATCAGCCTGCGCTGGGTCTACCGCTACGAGATGGAGCACCTGCTGGAACTGAGCGGCTTCGTTGTGGAGGCGCTCTACGGCGGCTTCGACCGCGGACCCTTCCGCCACGGCGGCGAGCAGGTCTGGGTGGCGCGGAGGGCGTGAGGCCCGGGCCCGCCGGTGAACCCGCCTCTCTCCCATCGCACCAAGGCCGGCTACGGGAGCGCCGACCTCGGCCTGGCCGCCGTCGAAGCGATGGTGCAGGTCTACCTCTTCAAATTCTACAACGTCGTCGTCGGCCTGCCCGCCCTCCATACCGGCCTCGCCCTGGCCCTGGCCATCCTCTGGGACGCGGTCAGCGATCCTCTCATGGGCGGCCTCTCCGACCGCTCCCGATGGTCCGGCGGCCGGCGGCGGCCCTACTTCCTGCCCGGGGCGGCTCTGCTGGCCGTCTCCTTCATCTGGCTCTTCAACCCCCCGCCCCTCGACAACAACGGCGCGCGCTTCGCCTTCCTCCTCGTCTCCTTCATCCTCCTCAACACGGCCATGACCGTGGTCGGCGTGCCCCATGCGGCCCTGGGGAGCGAGCTGAGCTTCGACCGCCACGAACGCACCCAGCTCTTCGCCTGGCGGCGGCTCTTCGGCACCGTGGGCGCCCTCGCCGGTCTGTTGCTGCCGGCCCTGCTGCTGGCCCGGATCGACGATCCCGGCGACGGCGCAGCCCGCACCCGCGCCCTGGCCAGCTGGTGGCTGGCGGGTCCCATCGTCCTGGGCGCCTGGGTCACTCTGCGAGCCACCCGCGGCCTGGACCGGTCCGCCGAACACGCCGGCGGGCCCCTCCGTCTCCGGCGCCTCTTCGCCGACCAGAGAAGCACCCTGGCCAACCCCTACTTCCGCGTCCTGCTGCTGGCCTTCCTGGTGGCCGCCGTGGCCCGCACCTTCAACGCCTCCATCGCCCTCTACTACTACGAGTACCGCCTGCAACTGACCGAGCAGGAGACGATCGCATCGATCCTGCTGCCCTTCTTCCTGAGCTTCATCGCCTCCCTGCCGCTGTGGATCCGCGCGGCTCGCCGCTGGGGCAAGAGAGGGGCCGGGGTCTTCGGCGTCTGCGGCCTCGGCGCCTCCACGGCGGTCGCCTATCCGCTCTTTCCGGTGGGGGAACTGACCGCCCCCCTGGTCTACGGGATCGTCGGCGGGGGACTGGCCGGGGCGGTGGTCCTGCTCGACGCGCTGGTGGCCGATACCATCGACTACGACCGGCTGCGCACCGGCCTCGACCGGGAGGGGCTCTACTTCGGGGTCTGGCGCATGGGGACCAAGCTGGCCCGGGCCCTGGGGCTGGGTCTCAACGGCGTCTGCTTGTGGCTGATCGGGTTCTCGGCCGGAGGGGCGGCGCAGTCCCCGGAGATGGGCTGGCGCCTGGCCCTGCTCTTCGGCCCGGTGGTGGGGGTCCTATTCGTCGGGGCCGGGCTGATCCTGCGGTGCATGCCGCTCACCGACGAGCGCCATCAGCGCATTCAGGGACTGTTGCGGCGGCGGCGCGAGCGCTCCCCGAAGCGGTAGTGGGAGACCCACCACTCCTGCCCGCCCCGGTAGCCCCACAGCTCGGCGCAGGCCATGAAGAACATGCGCCAGCGCTGCAGCCAGCGCCCCTTGTGGGCCGCTCCGTAGCGGCTCTCCAGGATGGCGAGGACCTCGGGGCGCCGGGCGTCGAGATTGGCGAGCCAGTCCTCGGCGGTGCGGGCGTAGTGGCGGCCGTCGACCCGCCATTGCTCCTCCATCACAAGGTCGTCCTGGAAGTGGAGGAGCAGATCGTCGGAGGGCATCATGCCGCCGGTGAAGAAGTGGCGGCCCATCCAGTTGCTCTCTCCCTCGGACTCGAAGCCGTAGGCGTAGCGGCGGTGGACGAAGACGTGGATGAAGAGGGAGCCGCCCGGCTCCAGCCAGCCGGCGATGCGCCGCAGCAGCTCGCGGTAGTTGCGCATGTGCTCGAACATCTCCACCGAGACCACCCGGTCGTAGCGTCCCGGCGCCGCGAAGCGGTTCATGTCCTCGGTGATCACCTCGACGTTGCCCAGCGCCAGATCCCGGCAGCGCTCCTCGATGAAGCCGCGCTGCAAGGCCGAGTTGGAGACGGCGGTGATGCGGCTGCCGGGATACTGCTGCGCCATCCACAGGGTCAGGGAACCCCAGCCGCAGCCCAGCTCCAGCACCTGCTGGCCGTCGTGCAGATCGGCGCGCCGGCCGGTGAGGTCGAGCATCGCCTCCTCGGCCTCGTCGAGAGTGGCCGCCGCCGACGGGTAGTAGCAGCCGCTGTACTTGAGGCGGCGGCCCAGGACCAGCCGGAAGAACTCCGGCGGCAGCTCGTAGTGCTGCTCGTTGGGGAGTTGCGTCTGCAGGGCGATGGGGGCGCGGTCCATGGACGCGATGAAGCGGCTCCTGGCCTCCTGCTCCGCCTCGCAGTGGAGACCCCGCTCCCGGCGCAGGCGCCGGCGGTGCAACCGGCGGATGCCCCGGCGGATCAGGGCGTCGGGCAGCAGGCCCCGCTCCGCCCAGTCGACGGGGTTCACGGCTGCCGCCGCCGGGGGAACCACGGGACGAAGGGACGGGTGGCGCGCTGGTAGCGGCGGTAGTCCTCGCCGCGGCTGAGCAGGGCCCGCTTCTCGGTGTAGGGGATGCCGGTGACGCGGTAGAGCAGGAACAGCATCAGCGCCGGGCCGACCCAGGCCAGCCACGCCACCGGGGACCCCGCCGCCATGGCCGCGTAGGCCCACCAGTGGACCCACTCGAAGAAGTAGTTGGGATGGCGCGAGTAGCGCCACAGGCCGCGGTCGCAGGTGCGCCCCCGGTTGGCGGGCTGCCCGCGGAAGGCCGCCAGCTGCCGGTCGGCCGTCCACTCGCCGGCCACCGCCGCCACCCAGACCAGCAGAGCGGCCCCGTCCCAGGCGGTCCAGCCCGCATCCGCCTTGGCGGCCACGGCGATGAAGGGCAGTCCGAAGAGGACCACCAGCACGGCCTGGGCCTGGAACAGCCAGAAGAAGCGGGCCTGGGCCCTGTCGCCCCATTGAGAGCGCAGCATCTGGTAGCGGCCGTCCTCCTCGCTGGCGCGGAGGATCCGGTCGACGAGCAGGTAGGCGGCCAGGCGGAAGGACCACGCCGCCCCCATGAGGCCCACCAGGAGCCGCCGCGGCCCCCAGCCGTCGCCGCAGATGGCGGCGGCCACCGCCACCAGCCCGATGCCGGCGGCCCAGCCCACGTCGACGACGCCGGCGTCCCCCCGGCGCCGCTGCCACCCGTAGAGGGCGGCCATGGCGGTCACCGCCGCCGCCAGGCTCGAGGCCAGCAGGACGAGCACCGTCAGCCGCCCCCTTCCAGCCGCTCCGCCGGGCGGCGGTGGCCCGGGCGGGCCAGGAGCATCTGCACGTCCGAGATGTGGCCCTCCTCGAAACCGCCGATGCAGTACGAGAGGTAGAAGTCCCACATGCGGATGAACTCGTCGCCGAAGCCCAGTTGCCGCACCCGCTCCTCGGCGCCGTGGAAGCGCGACCGCCAGGCCCGGAGGGTGCGGGCGTAGTGGGGGCCGATGTCCTCCAGGTGCACCAGGCGCATGTCCGTGGCCGCCGCCAGCGAGTTGCCGATGACCGCCACCGACGGGATGCAGCTGCCCGGGAAGATGAAGGCCTTGATGAAGTCGACGGAGCGGCGCGCCCGCTCGTAGGCCCGGTCGGCGATGACGATCGCCTGCAGCAGCATCAGGCCCTCCGGCTTGAGCAGGCGCGAGCAGCAGCCGAAGTAGGTGTCGAAGTAGTGGTGGCCCACGCCTTCGATCATCTCTATGGAGACCAGCTTGTCGTACGGCCCGCGCAGGTCCCGGTAGTCGGAGAGGACCACCTCCACCCGCTCCTCGAGGCCGGCCTGCCGCACCCGCTGGCTCGCCAGCTCCTGCTGCTGCCTGGAGATCGTCGCCGTCGTCACCCGGCAGCCGTACTCGCGCGCCGCGTGCAGGGCGAAACCGCCCCACCCGGTGCCGATCTCCAGCAGGTGGTCCTCCGGCCCCAGGGCGAGCTTCCTGCAGATGCGGTCCAGCTTGTGGCGGGAGGCCTCCTCGAGGGAGCTGTCCGGGCGCGGGAAGATGGCGCAGGAGTACATCATCTCCTCGTCGAGGAAGAGGCGGAAGAAGTCGTTGCCGAGGTCGTAGTGGGCGGCGATGTTGCGGCGGCTTCCCCGGAGGGTGTTGCGCCGGAGGGCGTGCCCCAACCTCCGGGCGGGGGCGGCCAGCCGCGCCCAGCCGCGCTCGTTCCGGTGCATCGACTCGATGTTGGCCGCCGCCAGCCGGCACAGGGCCGGCAGATCGCCGCAGCTCCACCACCCTTGCATGTAGGCTTCGGCGGCGCCGAGGCTCCCCCCGAGGGCCAGGGCCCGGTAGAACCGCGGGTCGTGGACGTGGACGACCACCTCCAGGCCCTCCTCTCCGCGGCCGAGGGTGCGGCGGTCCTCGCCTTCGACAAGGTGGACGGCGCCGCGCCGCAGTCGCCCCAGCTGCCCCGTGACCACCCGCCTCGCCCAGCGGTCGCCCCAGGAGTCCCGGCGGGGAGCCCGGCTCTCAGTTGCGTCCGGGAGGTCCCGTCGAGACATGGTCTTCTTCCTTGGCCGACCCCTCGGGATGGGGGTGGACCGGACAGCCCTTGAGCCACAGCCGGAGGGCCTGCCAGTGGATGGCGCCGATGACCTTGGCCGTGAGCAGCGGATACAGCGCCAGGACCCGCGCCAGCGCCGCGGCGCTCAGCTCCCGCCGGCGCAGCAGCAGGGTGGCGTCGAAGAGGTGGCTGCCGTCCTGCCGGTTGTCCATGTGCACGGCCAGCGTGCGTCCCGGCGTGGTGAAGCGCCAGGTGTAGTCCTGGCGCATGGCCATGAAGGGGGAGACGTGGAAAGCCTTCGAGAACTGGTAGCGCTTGCTCGCTCCCCGCCCGCGGTCGAGCCCCTCGTGGAGGACGTAGCAGTGGCGCTCGCCCCAGGGGGTGTTGTTCACCTCGCCCACCACGGTCTCGAGGCGCTCACCGGAGCGGTCGAAGCAGTAGAAGAAACTCACCGGGTTGAAGCAGTAGCCGCCGTAGCGCAGGTGGGTGAGCAGGCGGATCGGACCGTCGGGAGGGCGTTCGCTCTCCGCCTCGACCAGCTGCCGCACGCAGTCGTCCAGGGGCTGCCGGGGCTCGCCGAAGTGGTCGGCGCGGCGGAAGGAGGCGACGTTGGGGCGCTCCCACGACCACAGCCAGCGTCCTCGGAAGAGGTCGGGCAGCTCCGCCAGATCGAGGTACATCATGAAGAGACGGTACTCGAAAGCGTGGGCCACCGGCGCGGACCGGCGATGGCGCACGCGGCCCTCGTATATGCAGCTGTGCCGGCTCACAGCGTCCGGCCGAAACGCCGCGCCACTTCGAGGGCGCTGACCACGCCGTCCTCGTGGAAGCCGAAACCCCAGTAGGCCCCGCAGTAGTGGATGCGGTCGGTCCCGTCGATCCGCGGCCTGTGCTTCTTCGCCGCCACCGAGGCCGGCGAGCAGACCGGGTGATGGTAGGTCATGCGCGCCAGGACCCGCTCCGGGGCGATCTCGGCGGTGCGGTTGAGGCTGACGCAGAAGGGCCGCCGGCTCTCCAGGCCCTGGAGCCGGTTCATGTTGTAGGTGACGGTGGCGGGGCTCCCCTTGTCGGGCGGGATGTGGTAGTTCCAGCTGGCCCAGGCGCGCCGGCGCCGCGGCAGCACCGTGGCGTCGGTGTGCAGCACCACGTCGTTGGCCTGGTACGGCATCGCCCCCAGGACCTGGCGCTCGGCGGGGGTGGGCTCGGCCAGCAGCCGCAGGGCCTGGTCGCTGTGCACGGCGAGGACGACCTCGTCGAAGCGCTCGGCCGCTCCGCCCCGGGTGCGCACTTCCACCCCCTGGCGCAGACGCCGCACCGAGGACACCGGACAGTCGAGGCGGATGCGCTCCCGGAAGGGGCGGACGAGGGCCTCCACGTAGCGCCGCGAGCCTCCCTCGATCACTCGCCAGGGAGTCCGCCCGCGCAACTGCAGGAAACCGTGCCTGGCGAGGAACTGGACGAGGTAGCGCGCCGGGAACTCGTACATGCGGTCGGGCGGCATCGACCACAGGGCCGACCCCAGGGGGACGATGTGGTGCTCGACGAAGGCCCTGGAATAGGCGTGGTCGTCCAGGTACGCCCCCAGGGTGGTCAGGTCACCGGGATCGCGCAGGAGGTCCGCCGCGGACCGGTTGAAGCGGTGGATGTCGGCGAGCATGCGATGGAAGGAGGGCCGCAGCAGATTGCGGCGCTGGGCGAAGAGGCGGCCCGGGGGCGTGCTGGCGTATTCCAGGCCGGTGCGGGCGCACTTGACGCTGAAGCTCATCTCCGTCGGCCGGGACGCCACCCCGAGGCGGCGCAGGAGGCGGCAGAACCACGGGTAGTTGGGCTCGTTGAAGACGATGAAGCCCGTGTCCACGGAGAACGGACGGCCTTCCTGCTCGACCTCCAGGGTGTGGACGTGGCCGCCGATGTAGTCGTCGGCCTCGAAGAGCGTGACATCGTGCTCGGGGTGCAGCAGGTAGGACGCCACCAGGCCGGAGACGCCGCTGCCCACCACCGCGATGCGCCGTCCCCGGGCAGGTTCCATCGTCGGCCGGCGCTTTCAGCCCTCGACCGGCGCGGTCTCCCGGCGCAGCAGGCGCAGGGAGTCGCGCAGGTCGTCCAGGGTGGCCGGGGTGAGAGCGCCGGCGCGCTCGAGAAAGGGCGCGTACTGCGGGGCGGCCCGGCCGCCGGCCAGCAGGGCGACCTCGTCGCCGAGCAGACCGCGCAGCCGGACGAGCTCGGCGCCGAGATGGGGGTCGTCGCCCGGATAGACGATGCTGAGGAGGACGGCCCGGGCCCCCGTGGCGGCCGCGGCGCCGGCGATCTCCTCGGCCGGCAGATCGGGTCCCAGGTAGGTCGAGTTCCACCCCTCGGAGGTGGCCGCGAGGGAGGCGATCAGGGCCCCCAGCTCGTGCATCTGCCCCGCCGGCGTGGTCGCCACGACCCGGGGCGCCGCCCCGTTTCCGGCCCGGCCCGGGCGCAGGCCGGCGATGAAGCCGCGCACCACCGCCGTGGCCATGTGCTCGGCCGCCACCCGCAGGGCGCCTTCCTGCCACATCCGGCCGATGCGCTCCATCAGCGGCTGCACCACCTCTTCGAGAAGGGCCCGCTGGCTCAGGGCCACGGAGGCGCGGGCCAAGTGGTCCTGCAGGGACTCCGCATCGAGGTCCCGCACGGCGGCCAGGGATCCTTCGAGGAACTCGCCGCCGCGGCCGTCCCCCGCGGTCGGCCCCGGGGCCGACGGTGCGGCCTCCCGCCCGGCGCCGGCCAGCTTCACCAGCTGGTCCGTGGGCAGGCGGGCGATGCGGCCGATGCTCTGGCCGGCCTGCACCGCCCGCTGCAACCACTGCAGGCGGGCGATGTCGTCGTCCGAATAGAGCCGTCGGTTGGTCTCGGTCCGGGCCGGCGCCACGGCCCCGTAGCGCTTCTCCCAGACACGGATCACGTGGGCCGACAGCCCGGTCCGCCGAACGGCCACCTTGATGGGGTGTCCCGGGGGTTCCATGCCCGGAATATGGCGACTGTCTATGATTTGTCAACATTATAAGTCGACATGCCATAGACAAATCAGAGTCCCGAGCAGGGCGCAGACGTGAGCGCGGATGCGAGTGCGGGCGCTGTTCCTCGAGCCTGCGCAGGATGCCGGGCCGCCTTCGCCCGGCCTGGTGTGCCAGCTCCTCCCTGTCACGGGTCTCCCGTTCGAGGCAGCCGGCCGGCCAGGAGGTACCGGTAGAGCTCGAGGGCCAGCCCCTCGTCGTCCCTCTCCAGCCGGCCCAGGGCTTCCGGCGTCAGCGCCGCCGTCCGGCAGGGTCCGTCGGCCACCACGGAGGCCGGTCTTCCCTTCCCCCCGTCGGCCGGCCAGATCGCATCGCCGGGGCCCAGCTGGTGGAGGCGGGCGCCCGTGGAATCGCCGGCGGAGGCGCGGCCGGACAGCAGCAGTTGCAGCCCGGCCTGCGGCGCATCCGGCCCCGACATCGCTTCGCCTGCGGAGTACCGGCGAGGACCGAGCCACGGCTGCAGATCCGCCACCAGGCTCTCGAAGTCGATCTGCCGGTCGAGGTAGCTCTCGAGGTCGGCGGCGGTCTCCTCCAGCAGTGAGGAGCGCCGCTCGCCCTCCCCGTCGTCCGCCGTCCAGGCCTCGATGATGATCTCCTCGCAGCGCTCGAGGGCCCGGTCCGCGTCCGGCTCCAGCCGCAACCGGGCGTACTCGGCAGGCGGCAGGTTTCGCTCGAGACCGTCCCTCAGACCCTCCGGCACGGAGCCCAGGACCACCCGCACCCCGGCGGCGTTCGCCGTCTGCAAAAACCGCGAGATGACGCTCACCGCCGAGAAGTCGAAGCCGGAGACGGCGCCGAAGTCGAGCATCAGGCAGGCCGGAGGCGAAGAGCCGCGCAGCGACTGCCGGAGATGCCCGGCCAGGGGAGAGACGCTGCCGAAGAACAGGTAGCCGCGCAGGCGGTAGGCGTGGACCCGCCCCCCCTCCTCCCGGAGGATGGCTCGGTCGGGTACGGAGCGGGCCCGGTTGCTTTGCCGGTCCCGGGCGCTGAAGCGCTCCTGGATCGGGTCGACGCGGCTGAGGCGCACGGCGAAGAACACGAGGGTGGCGAGGATCCCGACGCCCACGCCTGGGATCAGCCCGAAGGAGGTGATGGTGACGAAGATCAGGAGGATGATGCCGTACTCCGGCCAGGGGAGCCGCCGCAGGCTCTTCAGGAGGCCCTCGTCGAGCATGCCGAGGCCGGCGAAGACCAGGATGCCGCCCACGAGCGGAGCCGGCACGAGTTCCAGCATGCCGTCGCCCAGGACCACGCCGCTGCCGATGACGAGGGCGGCGACCACGCCGGTGAGGCGCGTGGTGGCTCCGAAGAGCTTGCTGCGCAGGGACGCCGGCACCACCAGGGTCGCCACCGTGCCGCCGCCCAGACCGGCGGCCAGGCTCGCCGCCCCCGTGACCTTGAACTCCCGGTCCCAGTCCAGCTCCTGGTTCGCCGCCAGCTCGAGGCCGGCGAGATTCATGACGACGCAGATGAAGGCGACGGCGGCCAGCGTCAGCATGTGGGGGTACAGGGCGCCCATGGCGGTCCACTCCACCCGGGCCAGGTCGGCGGGACCCACCGACGGCCACAGGTTCCCCTCCGTCGTGCTCGTCAGCAGCAGACCCGAGGCCCGGGCCTCGGCGGCCGGGATGCCGAGCTGGGCCAGGGCGAGGTGGCAGGCCCCCACGGCGAGGACGACGCTCACGGGCAGGATCAGCGGGTTGCCCCAGCATCTGATCGCCAGGTAGAGGCCGATCCCGTACGCCGCGCCCGAGCCCCACTTCCACAGCACCGAGGGCTCCAGGAGGGCGGGAATCGTCCGCCAGCCGGGTTCCGCGCCCATGAGCGACAGGGCCGCCAGGCACACGGCGGCCCCGATGCCGGAGACGAACCCGGCCGCCACCGGATAGGGGATGAAGCGCAGCAGGTTGGCCAGCCGGAAGCGGCCGATCATCAGACAGCCCAGGCCGGTGGCCACGGCGCTGATCATCAGGGCCGCCGCCGTGGTGACGAAGAGCGCCTCGCCCTCGGCCTCCATGGTGAATCCGATGGCGGCCATGACGATCACCAGCGCCGGGGAGAGCCCCGCGATCGCCCCGCGGAAGCCGCCCGCCAGAGCGAAGACCAGGCACGCCGCGAAGTTCCCGAACAGGATCAGCCCGATGCCTTGGGAGGAGTAGGGGGCCAGCGGCCCCGAGAAGATGAGGCTCCCGAAGGCGATCTGGGAGACCAGCAGGCCGAGACCCGAGGTGAGTCCGGCCGACACCGCCGGGAGGACCTTCGCGGAGGGGATCCCGGCGCCGAGGCGGGAGGTGAGATCCCGCAGATTTGGGGTTCGAATGCCTGTCATGCTGTGCAGCTGCGGCATGCTCGGCGGTGCACCCCGGCCACGGCATCCGGTGGAGAGCCGCCTCAAGGGCGGCACATGGCGGGGTGGGCGCCGGAGGGTCAGCTACTTCTGCGACGCATCCGTGCTCACCCCGGCCCCTCGGCGCGCCGACCCTGATCTTCGGGCCGGGCGACGAGGGCTGGCGCACCAGGTGGACGAGCACACGACCCTGGGCGCGGTGGCGGACGCGGCGGTTCTACACCGGGCTGGCGCTGGCGCCCGGGCCGGCGGTCAGCGGCTCTTGAGCTGTCCCCAGGACTCTCCCTCGACCGCGGTAAGGGCCTTCCCGTAGATCCCGGCGCCGACGACGATCTCGCGGCCGCCTCTGGCGGTAAAGGACTCGGCGTAGCTGATCTTCGGCGAGCCGGTGTCCTCGTCTCCCTCTACGGCCGGATCGTTGTAGTAGTACTCGACGTAGCCGCCCCCGGCCCTGGCCGCCGCGATGAGGGCTTCCACCATCCGGAACCCGTTGATGTCCTCGGAGTCGAGCACGTTCCGGGCTTCAAGGGTCCGGTCCGCGCCGTGGAAGATCACGTATCCGTTGGTAGTGAAGATGAACAGGTAGATGGAACCATGCCGCCAGTCTCCTTCTTCCGCCCGGAAGACGTTCAGGATATCCCGGTAGCGCTCGGCGCCATGCTCCTGCACGGCGGTGACATAGGCCTGAAGCCCCCCGATCACGAAGAGCCGGAGGCTCTCCAGGTCCTTGACGTCGGCGGCCGTCACCTCCGGACGGGGGATGAGGGAGAGGTCGTATACGGGCGGCGGGACATCCGACAGATCCCGATAGTATCCACCGACGAGGATGACCGTGTTGCCGTAGGCCGAGCCGGAGAACTGGGTGGCATAGGCGATCTTGGGAGTCTCCTCGTCGCCTTCCTGCGCGGGATCGTCCCAGTAATACTCGACGTGGCCGCCGGTGCCCGAGGCGGCGATGAGGTCCTGCACGACCGTGTTCCCACGATCGTCTTCGAGGGCAAAGAGGCTCTTGTCCCCCGCATGCTTATCGTCCGAGTGGAACAGGACGATCCCTTCGTCGCTCAGGAAAATGACGTAGGTGTTCCCGTGCTTCCAGTCGCCTTCTTCCGCGAGACTGGAGATGAACGGCGTCAGCAGTTCGTTCCCCTCGTCTATCTCCTCGATGCGCGATTTCACGCCTTCCACGAAGGCCTTCAGCGTCTCCGCGTCGACGACCTCGCTGGCTTTTGTCTGGGCCATGGACGGCTCCGCGGTGGGCAGGAGGCTGGCCAGCCCCAGAGTCAGTACTGCGATCATGCGTTGCATTACGATCCCCCTTGTGAGACGGTTTGCATACTTTGAAGATAGCCCTCCAACTGCAAAGGGGCACCCCTTGTGTGAACTCCATGGGCGCGGCGGCCCGGTTCACCGCCTCCTTGGCCCCGGCCCTGGACTGAGGGACGGCGGCGACAGTTCGCCGGGGCCGTACGAGGGTTGGGGTTCCGCCTGCGGCTACCCGGGCGTCGTGCGGCTGGCGGACGGTCGGCTGCTGTGCGTGTTCCACACGGACTTCGTCGACGGCGACTGCGAGATCCGCGCCGTCCGCCCGCGGGAGGAGGAGTGATGCCGCGCGCCATCGATCTGACCGGCTACGGCCTGCCCTACTGGCTGGACATCGAGCGTCCGCGCTACCCGGCCCTGGACGCCGACACCCGCGCCGACGCGGTGGTCATCGGCGCCGGCATCGCCGGCCTCAAGCTCGCCGACTACCTCTCCGAGCAGGGGCTGAGCTGCGTGGTGCTGGAGGCGAAGGGCGTTGGCGAAGGCGCCTCCTCCCGCAACCAGGGCTGCATCGTCACCGGCCTGCCGGTCTCCTACGCCGACCTCGCCGGCGCCCGTTCCCGCGCCGTGGCCCGCGGCCTCGTCGACCTCTGCCACCACAACCAGGAGCTGCTGGAGCAGCAGATCGAGCGCCACGGGATCGACTGCGACTACGAGGTCCTCGGCGAGGTCCTGCTGGTGCGGGGCGACGAGGCGGACCACGAGCAGACGCTGGCGGGGCTGCGGCGCGACGCCGCCATGATGGCGGAGGACGGCTTCGCCGTCGACTGCCCGGACGCGGCGGAGGTGCGCGCCGTCACCGGCAACCCCCTCTTCGCCGGCGGCATCCGCCACCAGCGCGACGCCCAGTTCCACTCCGGCCGCTTCGTGGTCGGCCTGGGAGCCGCGGTGGCCCGTTCCCCGAGGGTGCGGATCTTCGAGGAGTCGCCGGTGGAGTCGATCAAGTCGCCGGACGGGGGCGGCGCCCACCGGGTGCGCACGCCGCGCGGCAGCGTGACCGCCGACCACCTGTGCGTGGCCACCAACGCCCTGGTGCCGCAGCTCCTGCCCGAGCTGACCCCCGCCTTCCGCGCCGAGCGCGGGCAGGTCCTGGTCACCGCGCCCCTGGACGAGCGCCCCTGCCGCGGCTGCTTCGCCGCCGGCGCCGCGTGGTGGCGCGAGATCCGCGAGGCCGACGGCCGCTACCGCCTGCTCTTCGGCGGCTGCCGCGACCGCGACGAGCCGGACAGCCTGTTCCCCCAGTACGGGGCCGACGGCCGCCGCAGCGGGCGCATCGCCGGCGCCGGCTTCCGCCCCACGGTGGCCCACCAGCGCCGCATCCACGCGCGCCTCGGCGAGATCTTCCCCCACCTGGCCGACGCGCCCGTGACCCACCGGTGGGGCGGCCTGCAGTCGTTCACCTTCGACGGCCTGCCCGCCATCGGCCTCTTCGACCCGGAGCGCCGCGTCCACGGCATGGCCGGGTTCTCGGGGTACGGCAACTCCTACAGCAACGTGGGGGCCGCCCACCTGGCGGCGCGCATCTCGGGGGCCGGCGATGGCCTGGCACCGCCCTTCGCGGAGAGCCTGAAGCTGCTGATGGCCCCGGCGCGCCCCGGCTCCCGCTGGCCCGGCGGCGAGCCGACCCGGGCGCGCTGCGACTCCCTCGCCGGCCAGCGCGGGAGCGGGGAGTCGCCGGACCGGCAGTGAACAGCCGCCGGCCAGCGGGAGACCGCCCCCCGACAGGAGCCTGAAGAATGGCGACGAGTCCGGATTCCGCAGAGTTGCGCGGCGTCGACAGCGGCGCCGTGATCAGGGGCGTGGTGACGCTCCTGTTCACGCCGTTCACCGACGACGGCAAGCGGTTCGACGCCGCGATGACCTCGCCGCTTCGGGCCGACTCGTACCCCGCCTGCACGATGGCCAGGCTCCGGCCCTTCAGCGGCCGAAGGGCTTTCTCAACTGCGTCTGCACCAGCCGCTCCAGGGTCCGCAGCCGCAGGGCCGTCTCGATCTCCGCCACCTCGGGCCTGCCGGCGAGATTCCGCCTCTCCTCCGGGTCCTCCCGCACGTCGAACAGGAGGTAGACCTCCCCCTCCGCGTTGATCGCCGCCTTCCACTCGCGGTCGAGCAGCATGATCTCGCCGTCGATCTCGGAGATGGCGAAGTCGCGGTGCGTCGTCCCCGGCTCTTCCAGCACCCCGCACAACGACTGCCCGAACTGGCGGTGCGCCAGCTCGCCGCCGGCCATCTCCACGAGGGTCGGGCCGATGTCGATCCACTCCACCGGGCTGTCACAGACGCTCCCCGCGTGGGTGCTGTCAGGGGTCCTCACCAACAGCGGGATGCGCACGGCTCCGTCGAGGAAGTTGCTCTTGTAGAGGAGGCCGTGGTCGCCGTTCATCTCGCCGTGGTCGGATGTGTGGACGATGACCGTGTCGTCCAGCTCGCCTCGCGCCTCGACCGCGTCGAGGATCTCGCCGATCTGGTCGTCGATGAGGGTGACGTTGCCGGCGTAGTCGGCGCGGAGTCTGCCGACCTCGCCCGGCTCGAAGGCCGGGTTCAACCGCTCCATGAGTCGGTCCAGCTGTCCGCGGGGGCGCTCGCCGGCCGGTGGGCGCGGGATCGCCGGCGGCATCTCCTCCGGGTCGTACATGCTGGCGTACGGTTCCGGTGTGTCCCACGGCTCATGGGGTCCGCCGAAGCTGACCCAGCAGCACCACGGCTCCGGCCGGTCGTAGCCCTGGAGGTACCGCTTCGCCTGCTGTCCCACATAGACGTCGGCGTAGTCCTCCAGCCCCAGGGTCGACGGGCGCACGAGATGCGGTTTGGTGCGGAACCGCTCGCGGTAGTCGGCGCGGTAGTCATCCCACAGCCCCTTCGCCTCCCATCCGGCCGTCATGTGCGACAGCACCTGGGCGCTGGCCCGGGGACCGCCGATCTCGTCCACGTCGTCCAGCCCGCAGGCGTGCATCAGGCCCTCGCCCTCGCGCAGGTCGCCCTGGTGCGGGTGGAGGTGGGTCTTGCCGAAGAGGCTGGTACGGTAACCGGCGCCGCGCACCGCCTGCATCCACGTCGGCGCGTCGGCGGGCATCCGGTGCTGCATGTTGTTCCAGACGCCGGTGTTGTGTGGATACAGGCCCGTGGCCAGGCTGAGGCGCGTGGGGATGCAGACCGGGGAGGTGGCGACGCAGTTGGTGAAGCGGACCCCTTCCGCGGCGATGCGGTCCAGGTTCGGGGTCCGCACCCAGCCGCCGCTGCAGCCCATGGCGTCCCAGCGCTGCTGGTCCGTCATCAGAAGCAGGATGTTGGGGGGCTTGGTCATGGCCCGGTCAAGGTAGGGCGGTTTGTCCGGTGGATCGACGGCCCTATCTTGGGCCCCCATGGCACGCGGAGACATCCTTCCATCGGAGAGGCGCGAGTTCACCCAGCCGGAGACCGGCGTCCGCGCCATCCAGCTCACCAGCGCGGCCTGCGCCAACGTCAACGCCTACTACAACTACGAGCAGTTCATCGGCGACAGTCTGGTCTTCTACTCCGACCGCAGCGGCGTGCGGCAGATCTACAAGGTGGAGATCGACTCGGGGAAGATCGTCCAGCTCACCGACGCCCCGGTCGATGTCGGCAACTTCGCCGCCGTGCCGGACCTGGGCCGGGTCTACTACGCCTGCGGCGACGAGGTGCGGGCCGTGGACGCGGAGACCCTGAGCGACGAGCCGGTGGCCGGCCGCCTGCCGGGCTGCGGACGGCCGGGGCTGGAGGACGTCTCCTCCTGCGGGCGCTATCTCGTGCTCAGCGCCCGGCCGGAGCGGGTGGTCGCCGAGACCAGCCCGGAGACCTCCTTTCGCATCGGCAGCGAGAACCGCGTCGTCCTGTGCGACGCCGAGCGGGGCGAGCAGGCCGTGGTCTACGAGGGGCCCTCGACGGAGGCGCCGGCGGCCGCCGACAGCCATCTCTTCATCAGCCGCGACGACCCCTCCTACGTCTGGTGGGGCAGCTATACCCGCCTGCCGCCGGCGGGCTTCAAGACCGCCTGGGCCCTCGAGTGCGACACCGACGTCCTGGCGGCGCGCCGCCACCCCCGGCCCCTCTTCAACCAGCAGCCCTGGGAGTTCATCAACCACTACTACCCGGCCCCGGACGCCCACGCCGAGATGCTCCTCTACCAGTACTCCGGGTACGAGCGCGACGGCATGCCCCTGGCCGACCTGTGGAAGGGGTTCGTCAGCCGCAAGGGCGAGTACCTCGGCTTCATGCTCGACGCCGATCTGCGGACCGGGACGGCGCGCCGCTGGCTGTTCCCCGGTCAGCCGCCGCTGCACTTCCAGCGCAACAAGGCCGGCGACCTGTGGGCGGGCGACTGCGCCGACCCGGGGTTCCTGTGGTTCGAGGGGCGCCGGGACGAGGCGCGCCGCCTCGAGGAGGTCGATCCCGAGGGCTGTCCCCCCCTCCCGGAGAACCACGACTACCACTGGCTGGGATCGGGCGCCTGGATCGGCGTCTTCCAGAAGCGCGGCGCCTTCCTCGAAATGCGGCCCCTGGTGCGCCACGGCACGCAGTGGGCCCATGTCCATCCCCATCCCTCGTTCTCGCCGGACGGCCGCTGGATCGTCTATGCCTCGGGGGACCGGACGCAGTCGCAGGTCTTCGTGGCCGAGGCCGTCTGGCCCCGCTGGTTCGCCTGACGCTGCCGCCGCCGGCGCGGCCCGGGTGACGCATGCCCTTCGAGATCGCCGCCGATCCCGGCACCGACTACCGCGAGCTGGTCCGAACCGCCTATGACCGCTGCGCCGATGCTTATGCCGGACAGCGGCGCGCCACGGCCGGCCCCGAGCTGGGCTGGATCACCGGCCGCCTGACGGCGGGTTCGAAGATCCTCGACGTCGGCTGCGGCGCCGGTGTTCCGGTGGCGCGGCAGCTGGCGACCTCCTTCCGCGTCACCGGCATCGACATCTCCGCGAAGATGACCGCCCTGGCCAGGAGAAACGTCCCGGCCGCCAGGTTCGTCACCGCCGACGCCACGGAGATCGAGTTCCCTGCCGGCGGCTTCGATGCGATCGTCAGCTTCTACGCCATCTTCCACGTGCCGAGGGAGGACCACCCGGACCTCTTTCGAGGCTTCGCCCGGTGGCTGCGGCCCGGCGGACTCCTGCTGCTCACCGTCGCCGCCAAGGACGACGGCCCCGGATACACCGAGGACGGCTTCTTCGGCCAGACCATGTACTGGAGCAACTTCGGCCCCGAGAGGTACCGGCGGTTGCTGGCCGAGACGGGATTCCGGATCGAGCGGGAAGGCGTGGTGGGCGGCGGCTTTGCCGGCGCCGAGGCGGACGAGGAGATCCATCCGATACTTCTTGCCGGGCGACTGTAACCGAGAGGAGAGAGTCAATGGAGCGTCGACCGATGGCCGGCATGCCCGAGGGCGTGTCGGTGATCACCCTGGGGACCATGCTCTTCGGCCGGCCCGTGCCGCGGGCGGACGCCATGGACCTGGTGCACGCGGCCCTCGACCTGGGCGTGAACCTCTTCGACACGGCCGACATCTACGAGGGCTACGACCGCTTCCTGGGCTCGCCCGGAGGCGTGGCCGAGACGATCCTCGGCGAGGCCCTGCGCGGGCGGCGGGACCGGGCCTGGATCACCACCAAGGTGGGCAACCCCGTCGGCAGCGGCCCCGCCGGAGACCATCCCGCCGGCGCCGACTACTCGGGGACCGGGCTGGGGCCGGCCCACGTGGGGCAGCAGATCGACGCCAGCCTGCGCCGCCTGCAGACCGACTACGTGGACTACTACCTGCTGCACATCGCCGACGCGGAGACGCCGCTGGAGGAAACCCTCGCCGCCGTCGACCGGCTGATCACCGCCGGCAAGGTGCGGCACTGGGGGTTCTCCAACTTCGACGCGGACCAGATCGAGACGATGCTCAGCTTGTCCCGCGACGGTGCCGCCCCGCCGCCGGTGATGGCCCAGCCCCAGTACAACTGGCTGGAGCGGGATCTCGAGTCCGGGTACCTGCCCGTCTGTCAGCGGGCCGGCATCGCCATCACCCCCTACCGGCCGCTGGCGGGAGGCCTGCTGAGCGGCAAGTACCGGCGAGACAGCGCGCCCCCCGCCGGCAGCCGCGCCTCGGAGTCGGCCTGGATCGACGAGGGCGAGATCCCCTACCAGGAGCTGGAGCCGTTCCACGACGAGGCCGCCGCCGCCGGTGTCCCGCCGACCTGCTACGCCCTCCGCTGGCTGCTCTCCCGGGAGGGGGTCACGTCGGTGGTGGCGGGGGTCAAGTCGCCGGCGCAACTCCAGGAGCTGGCGGCGTGCGCGTAGACTGCCAGACCCACGTCTTCCCCGCCGGGTACGCGGAAGTGCTGGCGGGGAATCCCGAGTGGCCGCGGACCGTGATCGAGGGCGGCCGCTACGTCCTCACCTACGGCGACGCCCAGACCTTCGTCATGGAGGCCGAGGCGTACAGCATCGAGCGCAAGCTGCGCGACATGGACTCGGCCCGCGTCGACGTGAGCGCCATCAGCGTCAACATGCCCGGGCCGGAGAACCTGGCGGCGGAGCTGGCCGTGCCCGCCGCCCGCGCCGCCAACGACGCCCTGGCCGAAGCGGCGGCGAGCCATCCCGACCGCTTCGTCGGCCTCGCCTGCCTTCCCTGGCAGGACCCGGCGGAGGCCCTGGCCGAGCTGGAGCGCGCCGTCGTCAGCCTCGGCCACCGGGGGGTCATGCTCTACTCGCACATCGCCGGCGGCGCGGTGGACGCCCCGGCCCTGGACCCGCTCTACGCGCGTATCGCCGAGCTGGGGGTGCCCTTGGTCCTGCATCCCAGCGTCCCCACCTGGGGCGGCGCCATCAAGCAGTACTCCATGATCCCCATGGCGGGCCTCATGGTGCACCAGAGCTTCGCCACCCTGCGGTTGATCCTCGGCGGCGTCCTCGAGCGCCATCCCCGCCTCAAGGTGGTGCAGCCCCACTGCGGCGGCGTGCTGCCCTACCTGTGGGGGCGGGTCGAGCACCAGACCGGCACCATGGGCCGCGGCCGGGAGAACATCAGCCAGCCCGTGGGCGCCTACTACGACCGCGTCTACCTGGACGTCGTCTCCCCCTCGCCGCTGGCGCTGCAACTGGCGTACGACTTCGCCGGCAGCAGCCGCCTGCTCTTCGCCAGCGACCACCCGTGGGTGGAGATCGAGGTGCTTAGCCGGCTGGTTGAGGAGCTGGAGATTCCCGGCGACGAGAAGGACAGGATCTTCGGCGGCAACGCCCGCGCCCTCTTCGGCCTCTGATGCATATCCAGGACCAGCTCACCATCGACCAGCTCGACGACGGGCGCCTGGACTTCTTCCGCGCCATCGGGGTCGACTGCATCCATCTGGATCTGCGCGGGGGCAGGCCCCGCCCCGGGCGCCGTGGAGGCACCGGGTCGGCGAACACGTCGCTGGCCCAGGAGCTGCGGGCCGGCAGGGACTGCACCGACGCCCTGGCGCAGGCGCGGGAGCAGGTCGAGGCCCGCGGCATGAAGCTGAACAACATCTTCATGCCCGCCTGGGAGGAGATCACCCTCGCCGAGGCGCAGATGGACGAGAACATCGGCCACTGGTGCGATATGCTGGGGTGCGTCGGCCGCGCCGGCATTCCCTGGGTGGGCTGGAACTTCAAGCCCATGGGCAACTTCCGCACCCCCTCGGACACCGGCCGGGGCGGCGTGAGCTACAGCACCTTCGACTACGCCGTCTTCGACGCGGACCGCCCCGAGCCCCACGAGCCCCCGGTGGACGAGGCGCAGATGTGGGAGCGCATGGAGCGGTTCCTGGCGGCGGCGGTCCCCGCGGCGGAGAAGGCGGGGGTGCGCCTGGCCCTGCACCCGGACGACCCGCCGATCCCCGAGCCGCTGGCGGGCGTGGCGCAGATCTGCTCCACCCTGGAGCAGTTCCGCCGGATCTTCTTCGACATCGCCCCGAGCCCCAGCAACTGCATGCTGTTCTGCCAGGGCTGCATGACCGAGCTGCTGGGGCCGGAGAAGGTCTACGGCGCCATCGCCGAGATGGCCTCGCAGGGGAAGATCGGCTGGGTCCACTTCCGCAACGTGCGGGGCCAGTTGCCCCGGTTCACCGAGGTCTTCCTGGACGAGGGCGAGGTCGACATGCGGCGGGCCATGGAGGTCTACCGGGACAACGGCTTCGACGGGCCGTACATGATGGACCACACGACTTCCTTCCCGCACGGGTACGGCGCCCTGTACGGCAAGGCCTACGCCATCGGTTACATCCGGGCGCTGATTCAGACGGTGTACGGGTGAGCAAACGCCGGAAACTGCTGCGAGACGGGTTCTGCCTCTTCGAGCAGGTCCTCGACGGCGACCTGCTCCAGCAGACCCGGAGGATCTCCGACGCTCTGCTCGACCGGCAGCCGCCGGAGCACTTCGAGCAGCAGAAGTCGACGGGCAGCATGATCTCCGTGTACGACGATCCCGCCTTCGCCGAGCTGGTGCGCTGCCCCGCCGCCCTCGACGCGCTGGGCCGCCTCGGCTTCCCGCGGCCGAAGTGGTGGTCGGGGTTCGTCATCAGCAAGCCGGCCCACAGCCCGCCGCTGTTCTGGCACCAGGACTGGTGGGGCTGGAACCACCCCGTCAGCTACGGAGACCCGGTGCCGCAGCAGCTCTTCCTGATGTACTACACGGTCGATACCGCCCCGGCCAACGGCTGCCTGCGCCTGATCCCCGGATCGCACCTGGAGCGCCATCGCCTGCACGACGCGGTTCCCAACGCCCATACGAACGCCCTGCGGGAGATGGAGGATCCTCGCAGCCCGGTCTACCAGGCCGCGGAGGAAGCCGTCGACGTACCGGTGCGGGCCGGCGACCTCGTCATCGGGGACTCGCGGCTGCTGCACTCGGCCCACGCCAACGATTCCGACGAACGCCGCACCGTCATCACCTTGTGGTACTTCCCCGCCTTCGAGCAGCTTCCCGAGCCGATCCGGTCCTACATCGCCGCCCAACGGATGATCGACGCCTGGCCGGAAGAGACGCGCCGGCGCATCGCCCACCTCCTTCCCCAGTACGACGGCGGTGCCGCGCCGATCGAGTGGAACCGCGTTCCCGGTCCCGCCCTGTGAACTCGATCCCCGAGCGCGCCCGCCGCTTTCACCGCGGCCACCCCATCGCCGACCTCCTCGGACTCAACCTCTCCCACCCCCGGTTCACCATCGCCGACATCGACCTCGGCCGGAGGGACGAGACCTCCTGCCGCGGCGACTTCCCCAAGTTCCGGGACTGGGGCCTGAAGGTGGTCATGTGCAAGGGAGGGGCCGCGCCGCCGGAGATGAACTTCACGCCGAAGTGGTTGGAGGATCCCACCTTTCGGCCCGGCCGCCCCGACAGCGAGCCGATGTACCTCAGCCTCGCCATCAACAGCCCGACCCTGCTCTGCCTCGCGGTGCTCGACCGCTTTTTGTGCAACGTCGAGGAGAACCCGGACAAGGTGATCCTGGTGCGCACCGTGGCCGACCTCGACCGCGCGCTAAGGGACCCCGAACGCATCGCCGTGCTCATGGGGGCCAACCGCAGCGACTGGTTCGGCGACAGCCCGGGGGCCCTGCGCCAGTTCGCCCGCCTCGGGCTGCGCATGGTCACCATCGGCCAGTCGACGCGCGAGTTGGGCTGGGACGTCTCGGACGAGCTGCGCTCCGGGGGCCGCATGACCGCCCTCGGGGTGCGCATGATCGAGGAGATGAACCGCCGCGGCATCCTCATCGACCTGGCCCACACCAACGACCCCTGCGCCCTCGACGCCATCGAGGTCTCCGAGAAACCGGTGATCGACACCCACTCGGGCCCGCGCGCCCTCGAGGAGGACCCGAGTCCGCGCAGCACCTCCGACGAAGTCATGAGGGCCATGGCGGAAAAGGGGGGTCTCCTCGGCATCATGCCGCCCATCGGGCGGCCTCACGGTGACGCTCCATACGAGTCGGTCGACGACGGAGAGATGGAGCAGACCCTGAAGCAGATCCGCTACGCCGTCGACCTGATGGGCGCCGCCCACGTCGGCATCGGCACGCACTTCAATTCCGCGGTCATGCCCTGGATCACCGAGGCGCTGCTCGAGGACGGCTTTTCCGAGGAGGACACGGCGAGCATCATGGGAGGCAACTACCTGCGCGTGCTCCGCGAGGTGCTGCCGCCGTGAAGAAGGACTGGCGCGCCGACGAGTTCCGCTGTCTCGTGGCCCTCGGCGAGAGCACCACCGCGGGCGGCTGGAGCACCTCCCCCGAGCGCTGCTGGGTCGCCGTCCTCGGCGCCCTCATCAACGACTTCCAGAAGACCCCGGCGCGGGTGGTCAACTCCGGGATCGGCGCCAACGTCATCTCCACCCGCAGCCCCTCCTACGACGCCAGCGGCAAGCCGGCCGCCTCCGAGCGCCTGGAGAAGCACGTCCTCGCCCACGACCCCGACCTGCTGATCATCTCCTACGGCCTCAACGACGCCCGCGGCGGCACGCCGCTGCCGCAGTTCCGCGAAGACCTCGCCCTGCTGGTGAAGCGCGTACGCGAGCAGGTGGACCCGCTCATCGTGCTGCCCGGTCCCTACTTCATGACCGACTTCACCCTCGGGGGGCGGGACTGGAGCCACGCGGACCTGCCGCTCTTCCGGAGCTTCAACACCGCCACCGCCGAAGTCGCAAGGGAGCTGGGCTGTCTCTACGTCGACCTGCTCGAGGCCAGCGGCGAGGCGCCGTGGACCGTCCACCACGACGGGGTGCACCAGAACGACCTCGGCCACCGCCTGGCGGCCAACCGCATCTTCGAGGTCCTGGCGCAGCACTGCTCCTGCCTTGCGAAGAAGACCCGGGAGGCCGAGCGGCATAGCCCGAGGTGGCGGGACGAGTCGACATTGCAGTCCGACTACGGGGACTGACCGATGTACCGGATCCTCGTGGCCGAGTGCATGCAGGAGGTCTCCTCCTTCAATCCGGTGGAGACCCGGTACGAGGACTTTCGCATCCGCCGTGGGCAGGAGCTGTTCGCCCTTCACCGCGGCGTCGAGTCCTACGTGAGCGGCGCCCTCCAGGTCTTCGAGGCGCGCCCCGACGTGGAGGCGGTACCGCTTCTCGGCGCCGACGCCTGCTCCTCCGGCCTCCTGAGGCAGGACGACTTCGAGCGGCTGGCCGCGGAGTTAATCGATGTCGTGGAGCGGCACCGCCACGGCGCCGACGGTTTCTACTTCGTCCTCCACGGCGCCATGGGGGCCACCGGCGACCTCGACCCCGAGGGGTTCCTGCTGCAGGAAGTGCGTCGCCTCGTGGGGCCCGACCTCCCCCTGGTCATCTCCCTCGACCTCCACGGCATCCTCACGCGGCGCATGCTGGAGCACTGCGACGCCCTCACCCTGCTGCACACCTACCCCCACGTCGACTTCGCCGACACCGGCGCCAGGGCCGCCCGCCTGCTGCTGCGCATCCTCGACGAGGGTCTGCGCCCCGTCACCGCCCGCGTGGTGGTGCCGGCGCTGGTCCGCGGCGACGAGCTGATCACGGAGACCGGCATCTACGGCGAGTCGATCCGCCGGGCGCAGGAACTGGAGCGCTCGGGGGCGGCCCTGGCCGCGGGCATGATGATCGGCAACCCCTTCACCGACGTGCCCGAGCTGTGCTCGCAGAGCGTGGTGATCACCGACGGCGACCCGGAGGCAGCGGAACGGGAGGCGCTGGAACTGGCCCGCGGCTTCTGGCCTCACCGCGCCCGCATGCAGGCGCCGCTCGTGAAGGTGGAAGAGGCGATCGCACAGGCCCGCGGTCTCGAAGGCACGGCGATCTTCGCCGATGCCGCCGACGCCACCAGCTCCGGGGCCAGCGGCGACAGCAACTTCATCCTCGCGGCGCTGCTCGAGGCCGGGTACGAGGGCAGGGTGCTCGCCCCCCTCGTCGATCCACCAGCGGTGAGGCGCGCCTTCGAGGTCGGCGTCGGCAACCGCGGCCGCTTCTCCCTGGGCGGCACCCTCGACCCACGCTTCACCCCTCTGCAGCTCGCAGCCACCGTCACCATGCTGCGCACCGGCGACTACCACTTCGAGTCCTGGGGTACCCGCCAGGACGCCGGCGACACGGCCCTCCTCCAGGCCGGCGCCATGACCCTCGTCGTCACCTCGCGGCCGGTCTATCTCTTCGACCGCTCCCTCTTCCTCGCCCACGGCTGCGATCCGCAACTCTTCGATCTGGTGGTGGTGAAGTCCCCTCACTGCCAGGAGCGCTTCTTCACCGCCTGGGCCGCGGCGAACTTCAATATCGACGCCCCCGGATCGACGAGCGCCAACCTGCCGAGCCTTGGGCACACCGTCTGCCGGCGGCCCATGTATCCCCTCGACGAGGATGCTCGCTTCGAGCCGCGGGCCGAGGTGTTCTCGCGCCGGGGCCGGAGACTCATGTGAAGGTCAAATACGCCGTAGGCAACCTCGCCCTGACGTTTAGGACCGGAAACAAGACATGAAGCTCAGGTGCCTCACACGTAAGCTCACACCGACGTTCGAACCCAATGCCGGGCGCCCCGCCAAGGGAGGGTGAACCCATGCTGCGCGTCGCCATCGCCGGCTGCCACCGGCAGCTCCTGAGAGAACCGGGGAGCCACAACTTCGCCTCCGCCTTCTGCGACAACCCCGGGACCGCCGTCGCCGGCGTCTTCGACTACGGCGCGGAGGAACGCGCCGGTTTCGTCGAGTGCTGGCGGGATGTGTGGGGAGAGGTGCCGGCCTTCGACGACTACGAGCGGCTCCTCGACGAGGTCCGCCCCGACATCGTCTGCATCGCCACGCGGCAGACGATGCACGCCGACCAGATCGAGAGAGCGGTCGCCGCCGGGGCGCGCGGGATCCTGTGCGACAAGCCGCTGGTGACGAGCCTCGCCGAGCTGGACCGCGTCGCCGCCGCCTGCGAGAGCACGCCCCTCGCCTTCGCCCTCGACCGGCGCTGGAACCCCGCCTACCACGCCCTCCGCTCCGCCCTCGCCGCTGAACCGATCGGCGAGATCACCAGCATTTCAGCCTACGGCCTCCCCAACACGATCAACCACGGCTGTCACTGGTACGACGCCCTGCTCATGCTCCTCGGCGATCCCGAACCCGCCTGGGTCAGCGGCTTCCTCGACCCCGGCGATCCCCACGACGAGCGCCGCCGCAGCGATCCGCCCTGCCGGGCGCAGATCGGCCTGGCTGACGGCGTCCACGCGTACGTCACCTGCGACGGGCCGAAGGGCCTCGCCTTCGAGCTCGCCGCCGAGGGCGGGCGGATCTCCGTGCACTCCGACGCCGAGGCCGCCCGCATCCACGGTGACGCATCGGAAGAGGCGATCCCCCTGCCGCCGAAGGCCGAGGGCTGGACCGCCGGCACGGGCATGGTCGCCGACCTCGTGCGGGCCGTGAAGGAGGGGGGCCGCACGGCCTGCGACGTTCCGCAGGCGAGGCGCGCCACCGAGATCGGCTTCGCCATCTGGTCCTCCTCGCAGCGGGACGGGGCGCGGGTGCAGCTGCCGGCGGACGACCGCCGCCTGCGGGTGGAGTCGTATCCTTGGGGGAACGAGGCACCGGAGCAGCCCGGACCATGACAGAGATCGCACCGCTGGATCGCGACCATCTTCCCCAGGTCCTGGAGCTCGTCAACGGTCATCTCGGCGCCATGATGCCCGGGTGGAGCCTGACGCCCGACTACCTCTGGGGGCGCCTGCACAGGGAGCCCCAGGAAAGCGTGACCGATCCCTGGGTCGTGGAGAGAAGGTCGATTGTCGGGAGCGTCAAAGACCGCGTCTGCGCGGCGGCGCATCTCCTCCGATACGGCGAGGAGACGCCCTGGAAGGGAACCGGGTACATCGCCTGGATCCTGTACTGGCCCGAAGAACGAGAGGCGGGGGTAGCGGTCATGACCGAGTGCCGGCGCCAGATGAAGGCCTGGCAGGTGACGGACGAGCGGGTTTCCGGTTCCCTGCCGGTTCCTACCAGCACCGGGATTCCCCATGTCTGGCCACACATAGACGGCCTGCTGGAGCAATGCGGCTATTCGGCAAACGACGAAGTCGACGAGTCGCTCTATGCCGGCACGCTGGATGGGATCCCCGCTCCCGGGGAGCCACCGGTGGAAGGTGTGACGATCCACCGCCAGATGGGGAATTTCGACGCACGGTTCGTGGCCCGCCTCGATGGAGAGGGCATCTCGGCGTGTGAGTGTATTGCCGATCTGACCGAAGGCGGCCAGTTGCCTGCCCTGTCAGGATGGGCCGAGCTGTCGGAGATGGGAACGCGCGAAGCGATGAGGAGCCAAGGGGTCGGCTCGTGGGTGGTCCGGCACGCCGTCGAATGGCTGCGGCTGGCCAGGTGCGACCGCATCGTGATGACTGTTGCACGTGAGGACGAGGAGGCCGGCGCCGGGAGGTTCTACAGGCGGTTCGGATGGATGCCGCTGGTCCGGCAGAGGCGGGGCTGGAAACGAGCATGAGAATCGACAAGCTCAGCGACCACATCGGCGCCGAGGTCCGCGGCGTCGACATCGGCTCCCCCATCGACGGCGGCACCTTCTCCCTCCTTCGCGAGGCCTTCCACCGGCACTCGGTCCTCGTCTTCCGCGGCCAGGAGATCACCGACGAGCAGCAGGTCGCCTTCAGCGAGGGCTTCGGCCCCCTCGAGATGACGATCCCCAGCGACCCGATCGGCGACGGCGGACCCGTCGGCGTCATCAGCAACGTCGACGGCAAGGGGCACGTCATCCCCCCGGATGACTGGCGCATGCTGTATCAGAAGGGGAACAGCCTGTGGCACTCGGACGGCTCCTTCCGCAAGGTGCCGCTGCGGGGATCCCTGCTGTCGGCGAGGGAGGTTCCGCCCACCGGCGGCGAGACCGAGTACGCCAGCCTGCGCGCGGCGTACGCGGGCTTGTCCGACGAGCGCATGGCCCTCATCGAGGACCTGGCGGCCGAGCACAGCATCGCCTGGTCGCGGCAGCAGATCGCCCCCGGGCTGATGGACGATGCCTTCCTCGATGACACGCCGCCGGCACCCCATCCGCTGGTGCGGACCATTCCCGAGACCGGCGAGAAGGCCCTCCTCGTCGGCTCCTACGCCACCCACGTCGTCGGCTGGCCTCTGGAGAAGGGCCGCGCCCTGCTGGCGGAGCTGCTCGATTGGGCGACGCAGCCGCGCTTCGTCTACCGCCACGAGTGGCAGCGGCACGACCTGGTCATGTGGGACAACGTCGGCTGCCTGCACCGCGGCCGGCCCTGGGACGGCCGTCATCGCCGGGTCATGCACCGGACCACCCTTTCCATGGCGGGCTTGGTAGACGCACAATGACGACGAACATGGCGACCGACTGGGGGGCCATCGACTGTGCGGTCCGGAGCCTGGAACCGCCCGCACCCGAGGAGCTGGGCATCGACCCATTGTCGTTTGCAGAGATGGACTGGACTCCCATGGCACACAACAGACGATCTCGTTGGAACTGGTCACCCTTCCCGTTTCCTGGGACACGGGCCAGGGCCATCGTTGCACGAGTGGTACCGCTGTTCCTCCTCTTCCATCCGCATGTAGCCGATGCAGTCCCTCCCCCTCCCCCTGTCGGCAAACGCTGGGTCCTGGTGTGGAGTGATGACTTCAACGGTACCACCCTTGATGCGTCGAAGTGGAATCACAGGAGTGAGGCGTTTCGATCCGAGCGCCGGCAGAGCGGACACCGAATCAGGTGGAGATATGAGCACGACAACGTCAGCCTGAGAGACAGCTATCTGGTGTTGCGCAATACCCGCGATCCTCTGATCACTGATGGCGCTGATCTGGTCAAGGCCGCTGCGATCGATTCAAAGGGAAAGTTCGAGCAGACGTACGGATACTTCGAGGCCAGCGTCCGGATCGCGCCTACCGCAGACGGCATGCACAGTGCCTTCTGGCTGCAGAACGACAATCGATACAGAACGGCTGCAGATGGAGGTATCGATGGACCCTCCGATGGAGCCGAAATCGACATCCTCGAGTCGGTGTACACCAGCGATCGCTATGTCTGGGCCGTGCATTGGGAAGGCAATTCGATCCATGCCGATGAGGAGTTCGCTCCGATGCACGACGGTCAGTTTCACGTCTTCGCGGTGGCGTGGACACCGGACAGTTACACCTTTTACGCGGACGGGCAGCGCATGGCGCAAACGTCTCAGGGCGTATCGCACAGTGATGGATACGTCATTCTGTCCACCGGCGTGAGTTGGCAACAAGGCAACGCTCGTGCCGGCACGTTTCCCAATGAGGCCCTGGTGGACTGGGTCCGGGTATACGAGCTTCAGGATATTCCTGCCGATCCGCCGCAGGAGAGTACCGTCGTGCTGGAGCCACCCGACCCGCGCGGCACTCGCGACATAGGAAGGATCACCCTGGTCAGCTCTCAGCCGGGTACGATCCAGGCCAGTTGGGAGGCCCCCAGCGAAGCACCGGCCAACTACCGCTTATCCTGGGCCAAGGCAGGCGAGGAGTTCAAGACCTGGACCGACCAGTCAGGCAACGCTTTTCCGACGGCCACATCCCATACCATCACCGGTCTGGAGGAGGGTGAGGAGTACAAGGCGATGGTCCGCGCCTCATATAACGGCACCGCCGGCGACTGGAGCGATCAGGTGAGCATCACGGTCGCGGCTTCTCCTCCTGCCAACGACGCGCCGACGGCCGACGCCGGATCCGACCAGACCGTCCAGGAAGGCTCTGCGGTGACGCTGTCCGGAACGGCCTACGACGCCGACAACGATACTCTGACCTACCAGTGGACCCACGACCGGGATGAGTTGGACATCTCGCTGAGTGATCCGGCATCCCTCTCGACCACGTTTGCTGCGCCCCAGGTGGGCTCTGATGCCACCATCACCTTTACGCTTGCTGCCACCGACGAGCACGGCGACACGGGCTCTGATTTCGTTGCCATCACAGTGCAGGACACTTCTTCCGAGCCGCCGCAGGGGAATACTGTCGTGCTGGAGCCGCCCGACCCGCGTGACTCTCGCGACATAGGGAGGATCACGCTGGTCAGCTCCCAGCCGGGAACGATCCAGGCCCGTTGGGAGGCCCCCAGAGAAGCGCCCGCCAACTACCGCATTTCCTGGGCCAAGGCAGGCGAGGAGTTCAAGACTTGGACCGACCGATCAGGCAACGCTTTTCCCACTGCCACATCCCAAACCATCACCGGCCTGGAGGAGGGTGAGGAGTACAAGGTGATGGTCCTCGCCTCATATAGCGGCACCGCCGGCGACTGGAGCGGTCAGGTGAGCATCACCATCGCGGCTTCTTCTGCCAACGACGCGCCGACGGCCGACGCCGGAGCCGACCAGACCGTCCAGGAAGGCTCTGCGGTGACGCTGTCCGGAACGGCCTCCGACCCCGACAACGATACTCTGACCTACCAGTGGACCCACGACCGGGACGACTTGGGCATCTCGCTTGGAGACCCGGCGGCCCTCTCGACCGCGTTTACTGCGCCCCAGGTGGGCTCTGATGCCACCATCACCTTCACGCTTACTGCCACCGACGAGCACGGCGACACGGGCGCTGATTTCGTTGCCATCACGGTGCAGGACACTTCTTCCGGCCCGCCGCAGGTGAATACTGTCGTGCTGGAGCCGCCCGACCCGCGTGGCACTCGCGACATAGGAAGGATCACCCTGGTCAGCTTCCAGCCGGGAACGATCCAGGCCAGTTGGGAGGCCCCCAGTGAAGCGCCCGCCAACTACCGCATTTCCTGGGCCAAGGCAGGCGAGGAGTTCAAGACCTGGACCGATCGGTCAGGCAACGCTTTTCCGACGGCCACATCCCAAACCATCACCGGTCTGGAGGAGGGTGAGGAGTACAAGGTGATGGTCCGCGCCTCATATAGCGGCACCGCCGGCGACTGGAGCAGCCAGGTAGTCATCACGGTCCCAGGGCATGCTGCCAACGACGCGCCGACTGCCGACGCCGGAGCCGACCAGACCGTCCAGGAAGGCTCTGCGGTGACGCTGTCCGGAACGGCCTCCGACCCCGACAACGATACTCTGACCTACCAGTGGACCCACGACCGGGATGAGCTGGACATCTCGCTGGATGACCCGGCGGCCCTCTCGACCACGTTTACTGCGCCCCAGGTGGACTCTGATACCACCATCACCCTTACGCTTACTGCCACCGACGAGCACGGCGCGACGGGCTCTGATGCCGCTGCCATCACAGTGCAGGACACTTCTTCCGACCCGCCACAGGGGAATACTGTCGTGCTGGAGCCGCCCGACCCGCGTGACTCTCGCGACATAGGGAGGATCACCCTGGTCAGCTCCCAGCCAGGAATGATCCAGGCCAGTTGGGAGGCACCCACGGAGGAGCCCGCCGACTACCGCATCTCATGGGCCAAGGAGAGCGAGAGTTTCAAGACCTGGACCGACAACACCGGCAACGCCTTCCCCACCGAACCTTCCTACACCATCACCGGCTTGGAGGGGGGCGAGAGGCACAAAGCCATGGTGCGCGCCCGATTTGGCGGCTCCTCAGGGGATTGGAGTGGGGAGGCCGTCATCACCGTCATGGAGTCGCAGACGTCCAAGCCCGTGGTGCCACGTCTGCCCTTCGGGCTGGGGGAGAACTATCCCAATCCGTTCAATCCCGAAACCCGGATCGCCTATACCCTGTCCACGGCCGGTCCTGTGGAGTTGGCCATTTACAATGTCCTGGGACAGCGGGTACGCATCCTGGTGAGGGAGATACAGGCCGCAGGCAGCTATCAGGTTGCCTGGAATGGGCGCAAGGACAGCGGTGCACCTGTTGCCAGTGGGGTGTATCTGTATCGGTTGTCCAGTACACAGGAGGTGCAGACGCGGCGTCTGTTGCTTCTGAAATAGCGCGTCCGAAGCGGACATACTACCGCCCGCAGCATACGGACAGTAACGTCCGGGCGGCCGGACCCAGGCATCGGAGCGACTCATGATCGAGGTACAGAACGGCCTACCCCATCCGAGGGTGGACGAAGCGGTGCTGTTCCCCTTCGACAGGGACAGCATCCCCTTCACGGCGGGGCTGCGGCTGCACATGATGAGCGGCAAGGCCAGGGGGCCCGAAACGCTGGTCGTGAAGCCGGGGCCCGAGGGCGCCCACGACGACATGCGGGTCCGGTTCTACGGGTCGGTGATCCCCTTCGGCGACGAGCTGCGCATGTGGTACCTGGGCAGCGGCCGCCGCGACGGGTTCCGCTCCCATCGCGTCTGCTACGCCGTCAGCCGCGACGGGCTCCACTGGGAGAAGCCGGACCTCGGCCTGGTGGACTACCACGGCAGCACGAGAAACAACATGGTCGACCTGCGGGGCGGCGCCCCCGACGTGCTCGCCATGCCCGTGCTCCACGACCCGGACGACCCCGACCCGGAGCGGCGCTTCAAGCTCGCCTTCGAGTGCCGCGGCTACGAGAACAAGAGCCTCGCCGTGGCCTTCAGTCCCGACGGTCTGCGCTGGACGGAATCGCCGCGCAACCCGGTGGGACCGATGCTCGAGCTGAGCGGCATCATCCGCTTCAACGGCTGCTACTACGTCAACGGCCACGGCGGCTTCCACTTCGGCACCCCCCGCGATCTGGTGACCTGCGCCTCGTACGACTTCGAGCACTGGACCGAAGCCACCGCCCTCGGCTTCCAGAAAGACCGCCTGCCCCTGCTCGACATGGCCGGCATCGCCACCGGCGGCAACTCCGGCGAGCAGGTCCACCTCGGCGCCGGCCTGTGGGACCGCGGCAACGTCATCCTCGGCGTCTACGACATCTGGCACGGCCACCCGTCGGGCGACCGCAAGCTGGTAGCCATGGACCTCGGCCTGGTGATAAGCCACAACGCCATGCACTACCACGAGCCCATCCCCGACTTCCGGCTGGTGCCCGCCGCCGAGGAGCAGGGCGGCGACGGCGCCCTCTTCCCGCAGGAAGGCATGCCGCCGATCATCGGCGGACCGGCGCTGACTCGCGGCCAGGGGATGTGCAACTGGGGCGACGAGACCTTCCTCTACTACAGCGTCTGGACCACCGGCGGCGTGCGCCTGGCGCGCTGGCCGCGCGACCGCCTCGGCTGCTTCCGCGCCTTCGAGCCGGAGGAGTTGGGCCGGCGCCCTCCGGCGCGATGGGAGAACGCCGCCCGCCACTGCATCACCTGTCCCATACGCGCCGGCGACGGGCCGGCGCGGGTCCACGCCAACGTCGACGGTGTGGGCGAGCACGCCGCGATCACGGTGGAGATTCTGGACGAGCGCTTCCGGCCGCTGTCCGGCTGGTCCGGCGACGCCTGCATCCCCCTGCGGGAGCCGGGTCTGCGGCAGCCGGTGCTCTGGAAGGACCGGGATTCCGCGAGCGGGATCGACGGCCCCTTCCGCCTGCGCGTCACCTTCGACGGGCTGCGGCGCCACGACGCCCGGCTGTACGCGCTCTACGTGGGCTGAGGCGTGCGCCAGTTGAGCGTCGGAGCCAGGCAACCGAGGATTCTCCTCATGCGCTCGACGATCCTGCGATCAGGAATGCTCCTGGTACTGGCTTCCGCAGTCATGGCGGAGACCGAACTCTTCTTCGCCGCCGGCGTCGATAGCACAGGCTGGGCACAGGCGCAGAGCAACGCCGACGGCCACGTGCTGATCGAGTCGCCGGAGTATCCGCGCGGCCTGTGGCTGCACCTGGTTGATGAAGCAGGGGATGCGCTGGCCGGCATTCAGGTCGAGTACCAAGGCCGACCCGACAGCTTGGTGGCGATGCGCTGCGTCGATTCGGCCGGAGATGTGCAGGAGACGCTGGTGTGGACCCGGCCCGATGACATCCCCTTGCGCCTGACATTGAGACCCGGAGAAGCCACTGACCTGCCAGCGGGACTTGCCGCCGTTGATTGGCAGATTGCCCCGGCCGCTGCATCTCTACTGAAGCCAACGGATGAGACCCGGCTGACCGGCTGGGAAGCCGTGGCGGCTTTTCTACGGGAGCGCTGGCAGGGACGGAGCGGGCGAGCAACCGTTCAATTCGAGGCCGAGGTCCTGGCGGTTGAACTGGATCACCCGGAGGCCATAGACCATTTGGTGACCTACCTGCAACAGTTGCAGGCGACAATGGGCGACAGGCGAGAGAGCACCGCCCTGGTCGTCCAGACTGGAAAGCCATCTGCCGGGCCTCTTGGTCCATGGGAAAGCGTGATCTTCCAGGTTGCTCTCTTCGCCGACGCCAATCTGGAGAGGGTGATACGGGAGGAACTGGGGCGACCGCAAGGCCGCCTCACACCGGGGGATATCGCCTCCCTGACCCGTGTCAGGGCCCGAGACAGGTCCATTGTCAGTCTATCAGGTCTCGAGAACTGCACGGCTCTGCAATCGCTGTGGCTGAGTAGCAACCAGATTGTTGATCTGACCCCGCTGGCCAACCTGACCAACCTGAAAGAGCTGAGTCTGGGCACCAACCAGGGGCTTGTGGACATCAGGCCTCTCGCCAACTTGACCAATCTGGAAGAGCTGCACTTGGAAAACAACTGGCGAATCGCGGATTGGGGACCGCTGGCCAGCTTGATCAACCTGCAAGTGCTGAGCCTGAATTCCACTTTGGCGGACTGGGGGCCGCTGTTCAACATGAGCAACCTGCAGACACTGTGGCTGGGTAGCAACCACCTGTCGGATTTGAAGCCGCTGGCCAGCTTCCATAGCCTGCGTAGACTGGGTTTGTACAGTAACCGGATATCGGATCTGAAGCCGCTGGCCAACCTGGCCAACTTGGAAGATCTGGATTTGCGGAACAACCAGATTGCAGAGGTGGGGCCGCTGGCCGACTTGACTGACCTGGAATCGCTGAATCTGTGGAGAAACCAGGTTGCGGAAGTGGAGCCGCTGGCCAGTTTGGCCAATCTGGATCGTCTGGTGATAGGGGAGAACCAGATCAGGGATGTGACGCCGTTCCTGGGCTTGACGGGACTGTCCTATCTGAGTTTGGAAGACAACCAGATTGAAGACCTTTCGCCCCTCGTCGCAAACAACGGCCTGAGCCGGGGCGATAGTGTAGTTCTGACCGGCAACCCCCTCAGCGACCGGGCCAGGAACATCCAGATCCCGGCCTTGAGGGAAAGAGGCGTCGACGTCCGGTACTAGCCTGATCCCGTCCGAAGGGGACGGGGATCGATGGCCCCTTCCCGCCTGCGTCACCTTCGACGGGCTGCGACGCCACGACGGCCGGCTGTACGCGCTCTACGTCGCCTGCGCCCCTCCCGACGCCCCGAAACGCCGCTCCGCCACCGCCCGCGCCAGATCCGCCCGGGTCACGCGATCAACGCGGTCGGCGCTCAGACCCGCCTCCCCCAGCAGGGCGTTGGCCTCTTCCGCGCTCAGAAGCCGCTCCGGCTCGAAGTGCAGGTGGTCCTCGGCGCCCGGCCACAGTCCCTCCAGCGCCAGGAGCTGACCGGCCGCGAAGGCGGGATGCCCCTGGGGCAGGTCGTCGTACCAGTAGAGGGGAACCCCCGTGTCGAGCAGCTGCCGCTGGAAGACGCGCAGCAGACCGGCGTCGTCGAGTACGGCACCCGGCTTGACGGCGCGGCCCAGGCAGAAGGCGGCGAGGGCACCGGCGGCCTCGCCGATGTTCCACTCGATGGGTTGCAGGCGGTAGCAGCCGTTGGTCATGTGGGTGACGCCGAGGTTCTTGCAGGCGGGCAGCAGGTTGTCGGCGTCGGCCGGCAGCAGGGCGCCGAGGGGGACCTGGAAGGGCAGGGTCGGCCCGGTGGCGGCCACGTCGCCGGGCACGCCGTGGATGTCCATGGGATAGTGGCCGATGCCGACGCTGTCGGCGAAGGGCTCCGCGCGGGCGCCGGTGCGCAGGCGGGCGAGCACGTCCTGCTGCAGAACCGTCCGGCGGGCGAGGATGCGGCGGGACTCGCGGATGTAGGGGTACTGCGACAGTCCGTCGGCGGTGCCCATGACGTCGGGGCGCAGGCGCATCTCCGGATAGCCGCGGCCCTGGCCGTCGTCGCGCGGGACCTCGGTCTGCAGCCAGTAGAGCAGCCCCAGGCTCAGCTCCTTGGCCTTGCGCAGCAGACCGGCCCTCTCCGCGGGAGCCGCGTCGATGATGTTGCCGCCCTTGAAGTCGTTGCCCGCCCAGTTGATCATGGCCAGGTCGCCGTCCACCTGGCCGGGGGCGAACTGGTCGGCGGCCACCAGGCGCCGGTAGGTCCAGAAGGAGCCGGGCAGGTCGGTGACATCCTCGAAGATCTTGTAGGTCAGGTCGCGCTCGCCGTAGCGCAGGGTCAGTGTGTAGGGCTGGTGGTCGCGGTTGTGCTCGTAGCCGGGAGGCCGCGGGATGGTGTGGTCCTGGCCGGGGCAGAAGTCGACGGCGAAGGGAAAGGTGAAGGTCTGCACCAGGGCGGGGTCCGGTCCGTCGGCGCGGGCGTCGGGCTCGCCGGTCCGGTCCCGCGACTCGGCGCCGCTGGCGTACGGCAGGTCGAGCATGGGCAGCAGATCGCCCAGCTCGGTGGCGTCGAGGTAGTATGAGGCGCGGAAGCGGAGGTGGCGTTGGCGGCCGGGCTGGGCGACGGTGACGGAGGTGATGGTCGTGCCGTCGCGCCGGGCGCCGATGGGCCAGGCGTTGGGGTAGATCCGCAGGCGGCCGGCCTCGACCTGGGGCTCGAGCATGCGGCGGAGGGCGGCCAGGCCGGCGCGCGGCTCGAAGCAGAGGCGGCTCACCCAGCCGTCGCCGGGATTGAAGAAGGGGGCGGTCTCCGCCTTTCCGGAGAGCGGGTAGCGGTTCCTGTAGTGATCGCGGATCCCCTCGCGGAACTCGTAGTAGAGGGAGGTGGCCCCGCAGCTCTCGATGTACTGGTGCTCGTCGAGGGCCGAGACGCCCTGGGAGGTGCACTGGCCGCCGAGCCAGGGGGTCTCCTCGGTGAGGCAGACCCGGTACCCGAGGCGGGCGGCGCGGAGGGCGGCCGCGCAGCCGCCCAGGCCTCCGCCGACGACGAGGATGTCACATTCGACTTCTTGCGTTGGCAGGTGCATAGGCAGCTAGTTTGCTCCCGGACCGAATATCGACGAAGGAGACGCCGATGCCCCTGACTTCAGAACAGAAGACCCACTTCGAGGAAAACGGGTTCCTGCCCTATCACCGTGTCCTCTCCGACGACGAGCTCGAGGCCCTGCGCCGGCGCAGCGAGGAGATCGTCCGGGGCGAGGCCCCCCACGTCCCCGAGGAGTACGTGCAGCTGGAGATCGCTTTCCGCAACGGGGAGACCGAGGTCGACCGCCTCGACCAGGTGCGCAAGATGACTCACCTGAGCTACTTCGATCCCTTGTTCGAGGCCGTGGCCCGCAAGGCGGAGATCGTCGACGTCATCGAGGAGCTGCTGGGACCCGACATCAAGCTCTACTGCGACCAGCTGATGATGAAGGCCCGCCATCACGGCACGGTCACCGACTGGCACCAGGACTCGGTGGCCTGGCCCCAGTTCGCGCCCCAGGACCACGTCTCGTGCTGGGTCGCCATCGACGACGCCACCGTGGCCAACGGCTGCATGACCATGCTGCCGGGCAGCCACAAGTGGGGACCGATCGGGAAGGAGCAGAGAACGCTCTTCGTGGACAATCCCCTGGTCGCCGACCCCGTACCGGTGGAGCTGCCCGCCGGCTCCTGCCTGTTCCACCACGGGCTGAACTTCCACCGCACCGGCGCCAACCCCACCCCCCACCGGCGGCGAGGCCTGGCCCTCCACTACCTCAGCTCCGAGACGATGTACCTCGGCATCGAGAACGAGGAGCACCGTCTGAAGATGGAGTGCGGCAAGCCGCGGGGTGAGTTCCGCTTCATGCTGATCCGGGGCCGCGAGTTCGAGGGGCGCGTCTAGGCTCCAGCCCGCAGTCGCGCCCCTTGCGAGCCCGGCGCCCTCGCGTGTACGCGGTCCGTGCACGCGCAGGCACTCAGCGGATGCCCAGAGCGTCGTCGATCTCGGCCTGGTAGCCCTCCAGCTCGCCGGCCTCGACCTCGGCCAGGCTGACGGGCCGCTTGAACCACTCCGACTCGAGCACCGCCATGCAGATCGCCTGCGAGCGGTAGCCCTCCAGGCCGTCCACCTCCGGCACTCCCCGGCCCCGGGCCGCGTCGGCGAAGTCCTTCAGCTCGGTGGCGATGGGGTCCTCCACGCCGCCGGGGAAGAGCCGCTCCCTCTCCTCCTCCGACAGGCTGCCCCGGTACTCCGCCACCAGCTCTTCGTTGGGCGTGTTCCTCCCGTCGCGGGTCCACAGGCCGCTCTGCCAGTCGATGCAGCCCTCGCTCCCGTAGATCGCCCGCCTTCCGAACTCCCGCCCCGGCGCCGAGCCCTGCCACGTCCACTGCACCACGGCGCCGCCGTCGAAGTCGATGAGCGCCATGGCGCAGTCCTCCACGTCCACCGGCCAGGCGCCTTCGCGCTCCACCGGACGGTCGTAGCGGTACGGCTCGAAGCTGCGCACCCGCGCCATCACCTGCTGCGCCTCGGCCCCGAGGTGATAGCGGAAGAGGTCGGTGAAGTGGACGCCGCCGTCGAGGAGCCACCCGGCCCCGGCTTCGCGCTTGAAGTTGCGCCAGCCCCACTTGCCCATCTGCATGCCGGTGTCCTGCCAGTAGAAGGTGCGCGGCCGGCCGATGCGCCCGGCAGCCACCGCCCAGGCCCGGGCCCGCTCCCCCGGCGAGCGGCGGTAGTTCTCGGCCACGGCGAGCTGGCAGCGGTTGTCCACCGCCGCCTCGAGGATCTGGCGGCCGGCGCGCAGGGTGATGGCCAGCGGCTTCTCGATGCTGACGTGCTTGCCCTCCTCCAGACAGGCCACGGCGAGAACGTGGTGCTGCGAGTGGGGGACACAGATGTCCACGGCGTCGAGCCCGTCGACGCCCATGAGCATCTCGTCCACGTCGGTGTGGATCTCCGGCTTGTGCTTCTGGAAGCCGGCGACCTCGCCGGCCCGCTGCCGCGCCGCCTCCTCCACCTGGTCGCAGCAGGCCACCACCTCGATGTCGTCGATTCCGGCTTTCCGCAACCCCTGCAGGCCCTGCACGTGGGCGCCGGCCATGCTGCCGCAGCCGACGAGAGCCAACCGCAACTGTTCCACCATGTCTCTCCGTCAGGGTTCGATGGTGTAGCGGGCCACGGCCTCTTCGTCCAGCTCGATCCCCAGCCCGGGGCCGTCGGGGACACTGGCAAAGCCGTCGTCCACCACCACCGGCTTGCTGGCCAGCTCCGTCATCATCGGGCTCGGACCGTGGTGCCAGTCCTTCATCGCTCCCCGGGGGGTGATGGGGTACTCGCACAGGAATCCCCGGGGCATGGCCGCCACGAGGTGAATGCTGGCGGCGAAGTTGACCGCCGTGCCCCAGTTGTGGGGCACCACCGGGATGTTCGCCAGTCTCGCCATCTCGGCGATGCGCCGCGCCTCGGTGAGCCCTCCCACCCACGACAGGTCGGGCTGCAGCAGGTCGACGGCGCGGTGCTGGATCAGGTCGCGGAAGGCGAAGGCCGTCAGGTCCGACTCCCCGGCGGCGATGCGCACGTTGGTACGGGCGGTGAGCTCGGCCATGTTGGCGGCGTCGTCGGCGCTCGACAGGGGCTCCTCCCACCAGTAGATGCCGGCGCCCGAGTCCTCGATCATGCGCGCCGTCTGCAGGGCCTCGGCGAGACTGGCGGGACGGCCGAGATCGAGCATGAGATCGACCTCCTCCCCGGCCCGGGCGCGGATCTCCCGCAGGATGGCCGTGTCCCGCGAGGGGCGGTGGCCGAAGTCGGGCCAGCCCCAGTACTTGATCGCCCCGTACCCCTGGCCGGCGTACTCCTCCGTGGAGACGTAGGCCGGCTCGGGACGGGCGCTGTCGACCCAGATGCTGCTCACGTAGACCTTGACGCGCTCGCGGAAGCGGCCCCCCAGCAGATCGCACAAGGGGATGCCCAGGGTGCGCGCCGCGGCGTCGTGGACGGCCATGTCGATGGCGCTCATGGCGTGGACCATCATGCCGCGGCGGTCGTAGAGGCGCTCACAGGCGTCGTACATCCGCTCCCAGACGACGGCCGTGGCCAGGACCTCCTGGCCCACCGCCTCCTGCGCCAGGCGGCGGTCGATCAGCTCCCTGGCGGCGAAGACGCCGCTGCCGTCGCTGTCGGGGACGAAGCACTCCCCCAGGCCTTCGACGCCTGCGTCGGTGCGCAGGCGCACCAGCACCCAGCCTCCGTTGGGATACTCGTACGACTTCAGGACGTGGGCGGTGACTTCCGTGATCCTCGCCATATGTGTTCCTTTACCGGCCCCGCCAAACCAGGCCTGGAGGCCGCCAATGCCGGAACGAACCGTCTCCGACGACGTCGGGTCGAAGCTGCTCTTCGAGAACGATCGCGTGCGCGTATGGGACCTGCGACTCGAGCCGGGGCAGAGCACCGGCCTTCACCGCCACACCGAGGACTACCTCTACGTCGTGATCGGCGGCGGCGCCCTCAAGGGCTCCGGCGGCGAGCCGAGGCAGATGGCCGACGGCCACGTGGTCTTCCGGGAGATCCCCGGCGAGGATGTCCACGAGGCCGTCAACGCCGGGGACCAGCCCTGGCGCAACATCATCGTCGAGCTGAAGGACTGACCGGCGCCCGGGGCGCACCCTCCGGCGGGGAAGATAGGTCCCCGCCGGAGCCCTGTCCCTGACTGTTCACTCCCGGGCCAGGTACCCGTTGACCTTGTGGTCCGGGTCGCTGGCCAGACCTCCGTGGTCGAGCCGGGCCGCGGCGCCTCCCGAGACGGCGTTGATGGCTCCCCCGTTCAGGCTCACCGGGCCCGACCGAACCGAGAGGCCGTTGGTGTCCCAGTCGCTGCGGCGCACCCGGTACTCGAAGATCAGGCTTTCCGTGCCGGACCCGCTCCGGTAGTACGTCCTCCTCGTGGAGCGGCAGTTGAACTCGAGCCGCAGATAGGGAGTGCCGGTGACCGTCACCGGCCCATCGAAGGCCACCTCCACCTGGATGACCTCGTCACGGCCGTAGGTCGTCCCCGTCTCGGGGGAGGAGATGATCCGAAGTCCCTGGATCACCGGGGCCGCTGCCTGCTGTTCCAGGACCACCTGCGCCATGGCCGGCGCCCCGGACCTCACATTCCGCGGGAGGTCGCCGAAGTTCAGCCGGATCATCTCCTCCTCGGTCTCATCCTGATCCGTGTCTTCCATGGCCACGAGGGTGAAGGTCTGCATGCTCTCCTCGGGTTCGAAGGTGAGGCTCGACGGCACCCCCGAGTAGTCCTCGGGACCGGTCCCCTCTCCCTCCTCCACCATGATCGGCACCGAGACGGGGAACACCCCTGCCGCCGGGTCCAGGTAGACGGCGATCTCGACGCCGGAGGGGTCCCCCTCCATCGTGGTGTAACGCGATTCCCCGAAGGAGACGGTGCGCTCGATCTTCTCTGCACGCATCGTCGAGGACCAGTCTCCCGTGCCTTCGCCGTTCGTGGCCCGGACCTGGATCTCGTAGGCGTCCTCCGCCGCATCCGCTATCGTCACCTCGGTCTCCGTGAAGTCCGTGTCCGTCACCTCGGTCCAGTCCCCGGTGCCCGCCGGCCGGTAACGGTAGTCGTAGTCCGTGACCTCGAAGCCGGGCGGAAACGGCACCACCCTTCCGTCCTCGCTGAAGCCGCCGGGCGCGGTCCAGCTCACGTCGATCTTCGTGTCGTCCTCCTCCCGGTACTCACCTTGTCCGCCTCCCGGCGGCACCGGGACCCCCACGTCCTTGACCCGGATGGCCAGGTCGAGCACCGAACCGCTGCACCCCGTCGGACTTCCTTCGTTATTGAGGTAATGGATGTCGTGCGTGTTCACGACGCGCACCTGGTACTCGTTGTCACCGTCGCCGTCGCCCGGAGCTTCATAGTCGGGAACGCTCTTCAGCGCCAGCGACACCGTCCCCGAGGTCGCCCTCTCTTCGGAAGCGAGGTTGAACAGAGAGTTGTCACCGCCGCCGTCGGGGAACGTGTATGGATGGTAGGCCGTGACGATCTCGCAGCGGATGGAGGGCGGCGTCCAGTCGAAGCCCCATTCGCGGAAGTCGGCCGTAACCGCCGTCCAGGTGGGCGGTTCCTCGGGTGTCGTCGCCCCTTCGTACATCTCCAGGGGAGTGGAGATCTCCCAGCGCTGGTCCCCCGCGTATTGGGCCGGATCCGAAAACTGGGCCGATCCGTCGTAGACCAGTTGGAGGCTGAAGACTTGGGGACCGGTCTCGTCGGTTCCGTCGCTCGCGTAGATGGCGGCCGCAAAGCTGGGAAGGTTGGCGAACTCGCCGTAGACAGAGGTGAACCGCCCGGGGCTGATGTCGCCATCGGGGCCCAGGTTGAAGGTGTTCCCCTCTCGCGTGATCCGCAGCAAGGCTTCCTCGGGGGTCTGGATGCCCGTCATGCCGGGCACGGCGAAGGCGAATCGGTAGGAGACGTCCTCTCCCTCCGGGTCCGTCGCCGGCTCGCCAGGAAACGTCAGCGGGGCAGCCGTACCCCTCGGCATCAGAAGGGTCAGCCCGCGGTTCTGTATGGAGATCGAGAAGGCCGGGGGATGGTTGCTCCCGTGGCTCCTGACCGCCACCGCTTTCCCCGCCGGCGACGGTCGCAGGTCGTCGGTCGGCTCGGTCGACCGCGTCGGCCTGGAGTCGTTTCCACAGGCGACGAGGATGGCCAGCGTGAGGCCAAGGAGAGTGGATGACCATTTCATGTCGCGGCTCCGTGGTTGCGAGGTGGGCGGGAGGAACCACCCATCCTCGGAGGAGCCCGCGACCAGGTCCTGGCCCGATCAACAGCCATGAGACCATCTCCCTTCACACCCCCACTTGCATCACACGAGGTCTCATCGCTTCAAACCACTGAACCGCTACATCGGTTCCTCCCTTCTGATCGGGCGGGCGTGGTGCTACAGGGCGGTGCGCTCCCGCGACCGCGCGTCCCTAACCAGCCGGCCGCTGTGCAGCACTCCCTGCATGCAGCGGTCGCGCCAGTCAGCGGAGGCGTCGTAGAGCTTCTCCGCCGTGTCGATCGCGGTGATCAGCACGGTGGGCCGGTGCTGCGGCGCCTTGTTGACGATCACCCCTTCGGCGTTGACGACGAAGCTCGGCCAGGCGTAGCGCCGGGTGCCGTTGTTGGCGCTCACGGCGTAGTAGTTGCTGGCCGCCGCGGCCTGGAGGGTGGCCGGCACGGTGATCTTGTACTTGTCGCAGGTCTCCTTCCGGCCGCCGGCGTTGTGGAAGGAGACCAGCATCAGGTCGACGCCCTTGCGCTTGTACTCGCGGAACAGCTCGGGATAGCGGAAGTCGTGGCAGATCAGCAGGCCGCAGGTGAGGCCGCGCACCCGGAAGGTGATCAGCGCCTCGCCGGGGCTGTAGTTGGCGAGGTCCCCGTCCTTCCCGCTGGCGCTGCCGGTGCAGAACACCTTGTCGTAGCGGCTGACGATGCGGCCCCGGGCGTCGATGACGTAGAGGGAGTTGTGGGGCTTGTGCTTTCCCGAGAGGCGGTGGTTGCAGCCGACGACGACCCAGACCCGGTGGCGCCGGGCCGCGGCCATCACCTCCTCCATGGCCGCCGTGATCCGCTCCCAGCCGGCGGCGCCGTGGGAGGAGACCTCGACGCCGAGATAGCCGGAGATGCAGGCCTCGGAGAAGTGCACGAGGTCGGCGCCCCGGGCCCTGGCGGCGGCGATCTGACGGGTGGCGAAGCCCAGGTTGCGCCGGGGATCCTCGTCAACGGGGAACTGGCAGGTCGCCAGGACGAGCTTGGGCAAGAGGGCCTCCTCGGGTCGCGGGATTTCGGAAGTACCGTATTTTAGCCCCTGGTCATGGACGAGCCGAGAGTCGAGATCTACCTGAGCCCGTTCTGCGCCTTCTGCTGGAAGGCGCGGCTCCTGCTGCGGCGCGAGGGCATCCGCTACCGGAAGATCCCCATCCGCTTCTGGTTCGGGATCAAGCTGCCCACGGCCGCCTTCAAGGAGATGGTGCGGCGCACGGGCGGAGACTCCACCATCCCCCAGGTCTTCGTCGACGGCGAGTACCTGGGCACCGAGGAAACCCTCGAGGAGCTGCAGCGGCGCGGCGAGTTGCAGAGACGCCTCGGAGACGGCTGAAGCAGGGACGAACTGACGATGTCGATATCAAGACGGCTGGAATCCTGCTCCCTCGAACGCATCACCCGCATGAAGGACGTGGTGGAGCAGGAGATCGGCCGCATCGACGGCCAGGTGGCCGAAGTGGAGGCCGAGCTCGACGAGATGACGGCCAAGGCGGAGACGGTCACCTTGAGCATGAGGCACGGCCAGTACGAGCTGGGCCTCGACAAGGCCGAGTCCCAGGTCACCAAGCTGAACGCCGCCCGGGAGAAGCTGGCGGACAAGCTCCGGCTCATCGAGCAGGCGAGGCAGAAGCGGCACCTCTTCGACGAGCAGGCCCGGGTCCTGGGCAGCGCCGCCAGAGTGAGGATCAAGGACCTCGTGATCTTCGTCCTCATCCTCGGCCTGGTGACCATCCTCGTCGTCGACCTGATGGGCATCGGGGCCGCGGGGGGCGGCGCAGCGGCCAGGGCCGAAGTGGTGGAGGGGAGCATAGGTGAGATAGGAATTCTCGAAGGCGGCGAAGGGTACGAGCGGGTGATCATCCAGATTTCCGACCCCCACGGTTCGGGCGGTCTCGCCACCGGACACGTCACGGGAGGCCAGCTGACGCAGGTGGAGATCATCCACCGCGGCGAGGGCTACGTCGATCCCGTGGTGGATATCCTCCCCCACTTCTCCGTGGCCAAGCTGTGGATCTTCTGGATCATCGACGTCATCTGCTGCGCCCTGTTCATGGCCAACTTCATCTTCGAGCACAAGCTGGCCGCCTCGAAGAAGTGGTACTGGATGAACAACTGGATCGACTTCATCACCTCCATCCCCCTGCCCCCCTTCCAGATCATCGCAGCCGCCGGCGGCGACCTCGGCGTCATCCGCCTCGGGCGCCTGCTCCGGGCGGTGCGCATCCTGCGGGCCCTGAGACTGTTCCGCATCGCCCTGTTCTTCTGGCGGGGCATGGACCACCTGAGCACAACCCTCGACGTGAGGCTCCTCAAGCGGTCGCTGCTCTACGGCCTGCTCTCCCTCGTCTTCGGCGCCATCATCTTCATGGGCGTGGAGCGCATGGACTCCGGCTCGGGCTTCGGGCCGAGTCTCTGGTGGAGCTTCACGACCCTGGTCACCGGCGGCTACCCCGACATCCACAACCCCGAGACCGCCCCCGGCAAGATCCTCACCGTCTTCCTGGTGATCACCGGCATGGTCCTGGTCGGTGTCTTCACCGCCACCCTGACGAGCATCCTCGTGAGCGACGAGGACTCGCTCAAGGCCGAGGAGCTGGAAGAGCAGGTGGGGATCGTCACCAAGATCCAGCAGGAGATCAGCGACACCAACGAGCGTCTCTCCAGGCTGGAGAGCGCCGTTCAGGAGATCGGCGACGCGGTCAGGGAGCGGGGGGGCGACTCCGGCACGTAGGGCCGGCGCCCTGCCGGCCGCGCGGCCGGTTCACCCCCAGCGGTACTCCGGCGGGGCGAAGACGAATCCGTGGAAGAACCGCCGCTGCGCCGGCGACAGCCCCCGCAGGAACCCGCGGCCGTAGCGCCACTGCTCGGCGCAGGCCAGCATCCACGGATGCTCGTAACCGTAGTAGAGCATCACCCGCTTGCCTCCGGGGCGGGTGAAGGGGCCGGCCGAATGCCACATCGCATTGTGGAAGAGGACGGCCGTCCCCGGTCCGCCGCAGATCTGCACCGCCCCCGGCAGCAGGCCCTCCCCGTCCGGCTCCAGCAGCGCCTTGTGGCTTCCGGGGACGAGGGTGAGGTTGCCCTGGTCCGGGGCGCTCATGTCGCTCAGGTAGTAGCCGACTTTCAGCTGCAGCAGCGGGATGTGCGGCTTGAGGTTGCGGAAGCCGTCCTGGATCCCGTCGATGTGCCAGCCCCGGCCGTGGTGATCGGCGGGCTCGACCTCGTGGAAGGCGTCCGTCGAGTGCAGGTGCGGCCTCTCGTTGAGGAGTCCGTGGACATAGGGCATGACCGGCCCGTAGTCGAGCATCTCCAGGAAGAGGGGGTCCTCGTCGAGCAGGTGCATGACCCGCGCGTTGGGCCCGTCGAGGCGGTCGGGGAAGGCGGGTTCGTGCTCCCGCCGGAACCCGGGCGAGCGGCGGCGCTCGATGGTCCGCTCCAGGGCCGCGGCGAGCGCCTCGACCCGCTCCGGGGCGAGGAACTCCTCCAGCACGAGGTAGCCGTTGTTGTCGAAGAAGAAGCGCTCGGCGCCGGTGGGATGATCTGACATGGGGGCAGCGGTTCCTTGCGTTGGACGCCCGCGGAACGGGAGCGCCGTACATGGTGCCGTTCGACCCCGCTTGAAGCGCCTGGCAACTATTCCGGCGAGGTGCGGCCCCGGACTTCCCGCAGGAACGCATCGAAGGCCCCGAGATCGTTCAGCACCGCCGGATGGGCACCGTCCAGGGTCGCCAGCAGGAAGTCGATGCGCGCCCAGTCGTATTCCATCTCGACGTTCATCTTTTCCAGCAGGGACGCATGCCACCGGCCCGGCGGCAGGTCGTTCTCGAAGTACCCCGATACCCGGACGAAGAAGGTCTCCAGGGCGGTGTAGTAGGTTTCGAGGTAGCCGGCAACGACCAAGGCGCTGTCATCGGTGCGGCCGATGCGCGGCAGCGTCGTGTCCCGGGCATGGCGGAGCTTCGAGTAGATGGCCTCCACTCGTTCCCGTGCCTGTGCGAGCTCGGCGATCAGCTCGTCGATGCCGTGTTCAGGCCGGGTCTCCATCTTCCCATGCCACTGCGCCGAACCGCCGGATGAGGTCGGCCCTTCCCGGATCGAGGCGCTCCATGACGACCAGGTCGACGTGAAAGTCGGTCATCGAATCCGCCTGCGAGCGAATGGCGGCGAGGGTCTCTTCGTCGCAGCTCATCCCCTCGAGGGCGATGTCGATGTCCGAGATCTCGGAGAAGCGTTCGGTATGGACGAGGGATCCCCACTGGTAAATTCGCAGGGGCCGGTACTCCGCGGCAATCGCGGAGATGATCCGGGCGGCATCTCGCTGCGCCGACTGCAACCGCCGGTGAAGAGCCTCACGCCGCCGCTCGTGCCGGCTGACAACCCAGCGGGCGGCGGCGGCCGTATCGACAGCCATACTCCCTCTCCGGTGAACGCGATTAGCATACCTTCTGCGAATCCCCTGTCAATCCTGACCCTCCACCCGCGACTCGGACAGACGGCCGCGGGCCCTCAAGATGCCGGTTGGCCCTGGCGGACCCCTCCTCTATTTTGCCGATCCTCGCACACACCCCGGAGAGACCTCCCATGCTGACGCCAAAACAACTGCAGCACTTCGACGTCTTCGGCTTCCTCTGCCTGCGGCAGGTCTTCTCCGCGCAGGAGATGGCCGAGATCACCGAAGCCGCCGACGAGTTGTGGCGCGAGGACCGGGGCGGGGAGCCCGACGACGGCCGGCCCCAGAGCATGGGGAAGTTCGTCGAGCGCAGCCCCCGGCTGCTGGACCTGGCGGAGGACGACCGCATCTTCGGCGTCGCCTCCGACCTCCTGGGCCCCGGTTTCCTGTGGTCGGGATCGGAGGGCAACAAGGACGGAGCCAACGACGGGGAGCACAACTGGCACGCCGACAGGCCGGGGGCCGCCGAGACCGAGTACCGGCGCCTCAAGATGATGGTCTACCTGGCGCCCACCACCCGCGACCAGGGCGCGCTGCGGGTGATCCCCGGCTCCCACCGCATGCCCTTCCACGAGTGGCTCTGGCCCCTGCAGGCCCACCACTTCAAGGACGGCACCGTCGGCGACAGCTTCGGGCTGGACGGGGGCGAGGAGGTCCCCTGCTGCCCCCTGGAGACGATGCCCGGCGACGTGGTCTACTTCCACCACAGCCTCTTCCACTCCGCCTACGGCAAGTTCCCCGAGCGCCGCTACGTCGCCTTCAAGTTCGTCACCCCGCCCGACACCGAGGCCAAGCTGCGCTCGATGAAGCACTACGCGGGCCACGCCTTCGACGTCGATCCCGCCCTCCTGGCCCGGCCCCGCCTGCGGACGATCACGGAGGCGCTTCCCGAGCTGGGGAAGAAGGCGGCGGCCCTGGCGGACGGAGACGGCTCCCAAGGTTGATGGTGGGCCGCGAGCCCCGCGGATCGTAGCGCTTCACCGTGACGGCGGGCCTGGCATGCGAGGTTGGCGACGGGGCCGCTCGCCCTGACGGATCGATGGCGCTTCACGGACGGGCCGGCTTCCGGCGGGGCATCCGAGGTGAGCCAGGGCCTCGACACTCGGGCGGTGGGCGCCGTGGTAGCGCAGCTCTCCGGCGCGCCAGTGGACTGGCGTAGGACCGCGCGCCTTGGCGGCGATACAGTTGACTGAACCTGTCCCGAAGGCCTCGGCCTGGCATGTCCCCCGCATCATCGGGGTCGATCCCACCGGTCCGACCGTTTCGGCGAGAACCGGGAAATGTGTGGATCTGCGCCTGGAGCTGGAGCCCTGTCAGCGCCTGCCCGGCAGGCAGGAGTGGCGCCGCCTTCCCGGGCCGATCCTCTCGGCCGCCGACACGCACCAGGACTGGTGCCGGGTGATCCTCTACATGCCCTGCGTGCTCCGCGCCGACGGCCTCTTCAAGATGTGGTACGTGGGCAGCTCCGATCACGCGCGCTCGCCTTCGTACATCCACCTGGGATACGCCGAGTCACCGGACGGACTGCTCTGGGAGGAGACGCCGCGCAACCCCATCGTCACCGACGATGCCATCCCCTGGGGGCACAGGTTCCAGACGCCTCACGTCCTCTACGACCTGCAGGACCGGATCTACAAGATGTGGTTCACCGCCGTGGACGAGGTCGATACGGAAGGCGCCCCGTACCTCAACCAGCGGGTGGGGTACGGCGAGAGTCCGGACGGGATCTCGTGGACCTTCCACCCCGGGCCGGTGCTGAGGACGGGCAGACGGCCGTGCGTGCTGAAGCTGGACGACGGCACGTACCGGATGTGGGTGAACGCACCCTCACGGGACGATCCCGACCTGAAGGCGACCCTGAACATCGCCTCCTTCCGCTCCGCCGACGGCCTGCGCTGGGAGCCGGAGGGAGACGCCGTCCGCTACGGCGGCATCTACCGCTCCTGCGTCTATCCCTTCGTCATGCGCGACCGGGGCGGGCTGGCCATGTGGTTCGGCGGCCACCGGGCCGGCGGGTTCTTCGACATCTCCTTCGGGCGCACCCACGACGGCCGTACCTGGTACTACCAGAACGACATGCCCATCTTCCCGCCGAGCGACGACCGGGACGCCTTCGACGGCCGATACACCTCCACCCCCCACGTGCTGAAGCTGCCGGGCCGCTACCTGATGTACTACTCCGCCCGCGACCTCGACGACGGGTGGACCGCCCCCGACGGCTCCCGTCAGCGCGACCCGGACGGGGTCTATCGCCACATCGGGTGCGCGGATCTGCCGGTGGCCGAGGCCGAGGACCCCGGCCTGCGGTACTCCTGGTCCGCCGACGGGAAGGCGATCCCCGGGGAGGGCGCGTCCCTGCGCTTTGCGGCGGAGACTCCGGGCCGCCACCGGGTGACCTGCCGCGCCGGGAACGCCAACGGCTCCGCGGAGTACACCTGGCACGTGGAGGTGACAAAGCCGTGGCCGCCGGGGTCGAAGTCCGGGGTTCGGGCTGAAGGGGACGGCGCCTAGCGCGGCCTGGCGCCGGCCGGGGCGGCGGAAGGCGAGGGTCCCGTGGCCGAGAGAAGTCTTGACAATATATGAGAATCGATTATCGTTTCTCCCATGCAAAGAGCCAAGCAGCAGCTGATCGTATTCCGAGCCCTTGTCGAGGCGGACGGTCCCCTGTCGGCCAGGGAACTGTGGAGCCGCCTGAGCGGAACGGGTGTCGGCCTCGCCACGGTATACCGCGCTCTCCAACGGGGTGTCGAGGAAGGCACGCTGGAGCCGGTGGAGGGATTGGGCGGCGGCGTTCGCTACGAGCCCAAGGACCGCGAGCATCACCATCACTTTCTGTGCTCGACCTGCGACCACGCCTTCGACCTCTTCGGTTGCGTCGAGGGCCTCGAGTCCCTGGTTCCGGACGGGTTTCGGATGACCGGACATGAGGTGGTGTTGCTCGGAACCTGCGATGCGTGTGCCCATGAGGCCTGACGGGCGTCGCGTCGGCCCCTGCCGGGGAGGGCGCTGATGCATCTGGCAGAAGGGGTGCTTCCCCTCAGCCAGGCCATCGGGTGGAGCGCCCTGGCCGCACCCACTGTCGCTTGGAGCCTTCGCGGCGAGCAACGAGCTCGACGCGACACGCCGTCGTCCTCGTTCGTCATGGCGGGCGTCACGAGCCTGCTCTTTGCCGGCACTCTGCTGCCGCTGCCGGTCCCCATCGTGGGCGCCACCAGTCACATCTGCCTTACGCCGGTCCTCGCCCTGGTCGTCGGCGTCCGCCGCATCGTGTGGCCCACGTTCTTCGTGCTCCTGCTGCAGGCGGTCTTCTTCGCTCACGGCGGGCTCACGACGCTGGGAGTCAACATCCTGACCCTCGGACTGCTGGGGCCCCTGGCGACCGTCGGGCTCTGGGCCTTGCTGCGGCGACTCGGTGCAGACGGGGCTCTCGGCCTGGCTCTCGCATGCGGCGTCGGCGGCCTGAGCGTATACGTTGCCGACGCCGTGGTGCTCGCCGTGGCGTTGTCCGATGTAACGGCGCATGCCACGACCTTCGGCGCGGTGCTCCTCGGGTTTGCCCCTGTCCAGGTCCCCCTGGCGGTTCTCGAAGCCGTCGCCTCCGTCGGCATCGTGCGGCTGTTGGCCGCGCGCCGGCCGGGCCTCCTGCCGGACTCGCTGAGGAGGCTTCGCACGGTGCCCGCGCCCGCTGCGTCCGTCATGCTCCTGTTGCTCGTGACCGGCCTGTCGGGATGTGGCTATGAAGGCATCGACGGAACCGTGTTCGGTGCGACCGCCGAGGGGGCGGGGCGGCCGCCCACCGAGAGCGTCGTCGACCTGAGCCAGGGCGAGACCGGGCTCGCCATGTCGATCCTCATACTCTTCGGGATGGGATTCATCGCGGGGCGCGCCTGGGAACGAGTGCTCGGAGGAGGGCGCGATGCACCTCCACGCTGACCACGCTCTGTTCTTCGAGCGCCGCCAACCGCTGTGGGTCGCGGCCCTGGCTATCGCGCTGACCAGCAGCGTACTGATCGTCAACGCGGGCACCCGCAGTATCACCTTGTCCCTGGTCGGCTCGGGGCTCGGCGCGGGGCTGCTGCTGTTGGCGAGGGCCCGCGGACGCCGAAGGATCGAGCCGGCCCTGGCGTGGGCCCTGGCCCTCGTGGCCCTCGCGCTGCTTGGCGGGGTTGTCCTGGATTCCAACGCCGACGTCATCGTCCAGACGAGCCTCCGGGTCCTGTGCGGCGTCATCTGGGTCCTCTGGCTTGGCACCCAGGTTGACTGGGCGTCGCTTCGGCAACTCCTGCTCCGGCTGCGGATTCCCGAGGACGTCGTGGCCAGCCTCGACCACGCGCTCATGCACGGTGTTCTCACCCAGCGAGAGTGGGTCCAGCGGCGTGACGCGGCCCGCCTCCGCCTGGGGTCATCGCGTTTGCCCCTGGCCGCCTGGGGACCGCTGCTCGGCGAAGGGGCCCTGCATGCCTTCGCCCGCCTCGAAGGTGCCGAGGAAAACGCACTGCTGCGCGGCGCCCCGTGCGAAGAGACTCCGGCTCATGACGGCGTCCACCTCGATGCCATCGACGTCGAACGCGGTGGGCAGCGGGTGCTGGAGCAGCTCGGACTGCGCTTGGGAAGAGCAGAGTGGCTGCTCGTGTGCGGGCCAAGTGGAGCCGGGAAGTCGAGCTTGTTGCGCCTCCTGGCGGGGCTCGACGGACCCGCCCAAGGGACCATGACTCGCCTCGGAAACCAGGTGGCGCCCGATGGGACGCTCGGCGCCCGGCTCGACGGACGCGTGGCGCTTCTCGGCCAGAACCCCGAACACCACTTCATCGCGAGCACCGCGGCCGAGGACATTGCCTGGGGCCTGCTTCGTCGCGGCGTCGAAGCAGGCGAGGCGCGGCGTCGATCCCGCGAGGTGGCGATGGCCTTGCGCATAGACCATCTGCTGGAGCGTCCGTGTCATCAGCTCAGTTTTGGCGAGCAGCGCCGGGTCGCCCTCGCCGGTCTCCTGGTGCTCGAGCCCGCGTTGCTGCTCCTCGACGAGCCCACGGCCGGGCTCGATCCCGTCGCCGCCCATGAGCTGCGCACGCTCGTGGAGGAGTCGGTTCGTCGAACCGGGGCTGCGTGCGTCTGGGCAACCCACGACCTTCACTCAATGCCGTCCCAGGCAACGCGCGTCGTCTTGCTGCGAGACCGGCGGCTGCTCTTCGATGGGTCCAGGGCAGAAGGGCTGTCGGAACCGTGGCTCATCCGGGCTGGCCTCGCCGTCCGGAAAGAGAATGGAACGTATGTCGATCGGCACATCACTCACCCGGGAGAACCAGATGGACTCGCCTCAAACGGTACCCGTAACGATCCTCACCGGCTTCCTCGGCTCCGGCAAGACGACCCTGCTCAACCGGATCCTGAGTGAGGAGCACGGCAAGCGCATCGCCGTGATCGAGAACGAGTACGGCGAGGTCGGTATCGATCAGGCCCTCGTCATCGACGCTGACGAAGAGATCTTCGAGATGTCGAACGGCTGCATCTGCTGCACCGTGCGCGGAGACCTGATTCGCGTCCTCGGCAATCTCATGAAGCGCCGCGACAAGTTCGACTATGTGCTGGTGGAGACCACGGGGCTCGCCGATCCCGGCCCGGTGGCTCAGACCTTCTTCATGGACGAAGAGATTCGCTCGGAGTACTCCCTTGACGGGATCGTCACACTCGTCGATGCAGCCCACATCGAGCAACAGCTCGGCCGGAGCGACGAAAGCACGGAGCAGATCGCCTTCGCGGATATTCTCCTGCTCAACAAGACGGACCTCGTCGACGGCGAGGCCCTCGACAGGCTCGAAGCCCGGCTCCGGGAGATGAACCGAATGGCGCGGGTCGTGCGCGGCGAGCGCGCGAACGTCCCCGTCGACACGGTACTCAACCTCGGCGCCTTCGACCTGGACCAGGCCCTCGAGCGTCGTCCCACTTTCCTCGAGCCGGAGTACCCCTTCGAATGGACGGGAGTCTATTCTCTCGATGCCGGCCGCTACGAACTCAGCCTCGCCGATGGACCGGATCCGGCGATGTCCCTCGTCGTCGTCTCCGGCCAGGGCACGGATGACGCGGCCCTCCGTGAGGGTGCGGAGTGGTGCGTGCGGCGCTACGCCGAACCTGCGCAGCTCATTCGCCCGGGGAAGGAGATCCCTGTCGGAGAGCATGTGAACCTTCCCCTCGATTCCCCGGGGCGCAAGTCGTTCTTCCTGGAAGTCGATGCACAGGCGCGGGTTGGCCTCTACGCCCAGCACACCGCGGCAGAGTTCGATCTCCAACTGACGAACGCGGAAGGAACGGCCATCAGGCAGGAGGTCGAGCGCACCTGGGTCGCACAGCACGAGCACGACGACGAAGTCGGCTCCATCGCAATCGAGGCGGAGGGCGACGTCGATCCCGACAGGCTCAACGCCTGGCTTGGCGAACTGCTCGGTGAGCGCGGGGTGGACATCTTCCGGATGAAGGGCTTCATCAGCCTCGCGGGTGAGTCGCGCCGCTTCGTCTTCCAGGGGGTTCACATGCTCTTCGACGGACAGCCGGATCGTCCATGGGGAGACGCCCCCCGCCGCAATCAGCTCGTCTTCATCGGCCGCAACCTCGATGAGCAGGGCATGCGGCAGAGATTCGAGGCATGTCTGACCTGAGTGTCGGCAGCCCCAAGGGCGCTCTTCGCCGGGGCTGGTCCGCGGAGGTCGGCGACTACGCCATCGCCGGGGGTTGGAGCCTGCGCGGCGAGGCGCTGATGGTCGGTGACGCCGCGGGTGGCGTCTACGCCTTCGACGGCAAGTCGGGCGCCACCGCCTGGGCACGGCGGGAGGTTCATGAAGGTGGGGTGCTCGCGCTGGCGATCCACCCGGAGGGAACCGCCTTGGCTACGGCCGGCCAGGACGGACGAGTCTTGATCTGGAATGCCGCCGATGGTCAGGTGAGCCGGGCCATCGACGTCGGCAGCGGTTGGGTAGAACACGTGGCGTGGTCGCCGGACGGCCAGTGGTTGGCAGCCTCCTGCTCCCGGCAGGTTCACGCCTATGGCGCCGACGGCGCGGAGGTCTGGCGATCGGATGATCATCCCAGCACCGTCAGCGCCATCGCCTGGTCGAGGGCGGGGGAGCTGGCGACGGCCTGTTACGGTCGAGTGACGTTCTTCGACGCCTCCACCGGCGAGCCTCGCCAGAAGCTGGAGTGGCAGGGATCCCTGGTGTCGATGGTACTGAGCCCGGACGGGGATATCGTGGCCTGCGGCAGCCAGGACAACTCGGTGCACTTCTGGCGCCGCTCCACCGAGCATGACTCGATGATGTCAGGATACCCTGCCAAGCCGTCGGCCCTGGCCTTCGACGCCACCGGCACCCTCCTGGCCACCGGCGGAAGCGAGGAGGTGACGGTCTGGTGCTTTCAGGGAGAAGGTCCCGAAGGCACGCGGCCCGGCGTTCTGGAGTTTCATGTCAAACCCGTCACCACCCTTTCCTTCGCTCCCGGCGCGATGCGCCTGGCCTCCGGAGCCCGGGATGGCGGCGTAGTTGTGTGGTCGCTCGGGCGCGACGGACAAGGCGATCCGACAGGAGTTGCGCTTGTGGCGGGTGTTGTCGGCGACTTGTACTGGCGCCCCGATGGACGCGCGCTCGCCGCCCTCGACGCCCAGGGTGGCGCGACGGTCTGGCGAGTGAGCAACAAGTGAAGCGCGGCTGTTTCCCGGCTCCGGCCGGAGCAGGCTGGAGGGCTCATCCCCTCAGCCTTCCCCGCCCGGTTCACATCTACTACCACATCGTTCCCTGAACCCATCCGGGGCACAGGGACACTTCCCGGAGAACTGTACCATGCGCAGGATCATCCCATCCGCATCATCCCTTCTCGCATTGCTGTTGTTTGCCGGCTGTGGCGACGACGACAATCCCGTGGACCCCGATGCGTGGGATGACCACGCCGAGGCCTTCGGCCTGGTCATCCTCAGCAGCGGCGAGGAACTCGTCCGCCAGGAAGAGGGGAAGGTAGAAGGCGAAATCGAAGTCGGGCCCGGGCTGGAGACACCCCTGCTGACCGTGCGCTTCCTCACCGAGGACGGCGACCGGTTCGTCCCGGAGCCAATGGAAGGATATGGCCTTGCCTGGGAAATCGGCGACGAGAGCATCGCCGAAGTCGAGCACCACGACGAAGACGGCGCCTGGTCCTTCCACATCGCAGGCCTGGAAACAGGGCATACCACCCTGAAGATCAAGCTGAACCACAACGACCATGCCGACTTCGTCTCGAAGGACATCGAGATCCACGTCGAAGAAGGCGGCCCGGGCGAGGAACACGATCACGACGACGAAGGCTAGCATGTAGTGGGCACCTTGTGGGGGCTTCTACGGCCTGAACCACGTGGTCCAGGCGCGCACCATGTGGAGGGAGGCCGGACTAGACGCGGCTACAGTCCATAGCGCAGGCGGAGGTAGAAGATGCGGCCCTTGATGTCGTGTACGAAGCCGTCGAAGCCCGGGCGCAGGTTGTTGCGCTGCACCCCCTCCTTGCCGCTCGGGAGCGCGGGCGGGTCCCTGTCGGTGAGGTTGTTGGCACCGAGGAAGAGGGTCACCGGGCCGCCGCCGAGCAGGCGCTCGAAGGTGTGGGCATATTGCGCGTCCAGCGTCGTCCAGGCGTCAATCTCCGGCCGGGAAGCGACTTCGTCGTTCTCGTAGGAATCGATGTGGCGCAACGCGAGAGTCCCCCGGTGGCGGCCGCGGCTCCCGGCGACGCCGAGGCTGCCCCGCAGTTGCGGCGTCGGCCCGAACCCGTTGGTATCGTTGCGGTTGCCGAGCCGATCCTCAAACCCGCGCCCGGCCGCGTTGACGGCGAACCCGGTCAGCAGCGTGGCCTCGGCGCTGAAGCGAAAGTCCCCGAAGGGGGCCGCCAGGTCGTAGCGCCCGTTCAGGTCGAGCCCCTCGCTCCTGACCGCGGCGGTGTTCTCGTAGTCCGTGGTCACCACGCTCAACTGCCCCGAGGAGTCGCGCTGCACCCGGGGGTCGTTGGGCAGGCCATCATCGCGGCAGTCGTCGTCGAGAATCGCCTGGAAGCCGCGGCCTTGGGCAATGACGTCCTCGTAGTGGATCTTCCAGTAATCGAGGCTGACTTGCACACCGGCCCCGGGCCGGAACAGCAGGCCAACGTTGCCCGAGGCCGCCGATTGCGGCTTGAGGGCGCCGCCGCGCAGCACGGTGACGGCGATGAAGTTGTCCCCCCGGTTGGTGATCTCGCCGGCGTCATTCACGGAGCATTCCCCGCGGCCCGTCCCGTCGAAGCGGAACGGATCGCTGAGCGTACGCGAAGTCGTGTTGCCGGCGATCTGGAACAGGCTCGGTGCCTGGAACGAGGTGCCCCAGGAACCGCGCAACGAGAGCCAGTCCGTGGCAGAGACCCGGGCGGCGACCTTGGGGTCCGTGGTGGAGCCGGCCTCGTCGTAGCGCTCGTGGCGTAGCGCGAGTTGCACTTCGGCGGTGTTCCCGAGAGGCACGAGGTTCTCCGCGAACAGGGCCCAGGCCTCTTGGTTCGCCTCCTTGGGGAACTCGCGGATCGCCTGCGGCCCTCCGCCGGAGGCATTCAGCGCGTCGGGCCGCTGTTCGTAGCGGAGGCCGCGGTACTGGGTGCCGACGGCCAGCGACACGGCCCGGCCGCCCAATCCGAAGAGCTCGCCGGAGGCGACGAGCTCGGCGACCTGCTGCGCGGTTTCGGCGGTTTCGATCCTCGTGCCGTTGAAGAGCCGGAAGGTCTCGGCGTCGTTGCCCGCGCGCCGGCCGACCAGCCTCGGGGAGAGTCCATCCTCCTCGACGGTCTTGGGCGTTGTCATGTCCGGCGCCGCCAGCCGGGTGCCGAAGGGGTTCCACAGGCCCTCCCGCACGAGGCGGGCGAACTCCCCGGCCACCCAGTGGTGGCCGGAGTTCAAGGTGAAGTCCGAACCCGCGTGTGCTAGGTATCCGGTCCCGGTCCAGCTTGCGGATAGGTCGAAGTTGGTCCCGAACACGGCCCGCAGGTTGCGAAAGGTGCGCCGTTCCTCTTCGGCGCGGTCGCCGTTGGTCTCGGCCCCGAGGGGCCGGCCGAAGTAGCCGACGGCGACCGCCTCGTGTACGCCCGGTTCCCAACTCGCCGGGGGCACATAGGTCAGCTCGCCGTCTCCGTCCGGGTCGGTCCAGAAATTGAAGGGATGGTTCGCCGGCACGAAGAACTCGTTGGTTCCCTCCACATTGCCGTTGAAGAGCAGCAGGTTGCCGACCCGGTCGGTCACCTCGTTGTCCGAGTAGCCGATTTCCGCAAAGAGGGCGAGCCGGTCGTTGAGGATGAACTCGGACTCGGTGAAGAACTGGAGGCGCCGCTCCGCGGCGATCATGGTGCGCTGGTCGGCAAAGTCCATGCGGCAGAGGGAGCCGCTGGGGTAGCCGCCGGCGGCGGCGCAATCCGGGTCGGGGAGGCGGGGCGCGTTGGCCCCATCGATCTGAAAGGGAGCGAAGCTGCCGTCGGCGTTGGCCACCGCCCGGCGGAAGCTGCCGGGGGAGCCGCGCCCGGAGTCGAAGGAGCCCTCGACGATGTCGCCGTCGCCGTCCGGGTCGATGGCGCGCGGGATCATCCAGTCGAAATCGGTGCGGAAGTTCTCGTCCTGGCTGTAGTAGCCCCCGTAGAGGCTGACGTACCCCCTCGAAGTGACCAGGCCCGAGGCAAAGCTCACATCGCGCGCCATGTTGCTGGCATCGCGGTAGCCGGCCTCGATTTCCAGGCCCTCGAAGGCCTTGCGGGTGATGACGTTGGCAACGCCGGCCACCGCCTGCGAGCCGTAGGTCGCCGAGGCCCCGTCGCGGAGAATCTCGATGCGTTCGATCATGGCCAACGGCAGGGTGTTGATGTCGAGGAAGCTGTGTCCGGCATCGTTGGAGACGGGGGCGATGCCGGCGCGCCGGCCGTTGATCAAGGTCAGGGTCGAGGAGAGGCCGAGCCCCCGCAGATTGAATTGGGAGGTGCCCTGCAGGTAGTTCTGCTGAGTTGCCAGATAGGAGCCGCTGTTGGCGGTGAGGCTGCGCAGAATATCGACCGGCTGCGCCGCCCCGGTGCCCTCAAAGAGCTTGTCGTCCAGCGTCTGTACAGGCGTACGGCCCTCGTACACCGACGGCTGCCTGATCAGCGAGCCGGTGACGACGACCTCTTCCATGAGGACGATCTCTTCACGGATGTCCTGGGCGTCTTCGCCCGCGGCGAGTCCCGCCCAGAGCAGCGCAAGGGCGAGCGCCGGGGGCGGGGCGTTCCGCTCTCTTGTCATGGGCCGGTTCGCGTCCTTTGCGAGGCCGGGCGCAACTTCCCACCTGCGTCAGCAGATCGGTCCGGCCGCTACCGGGAGGATACTACGGGGGATTCAGGTTGAGGCAAGCTGTTCCCGGACATCACACGGGGGCATTGCCGACGCGGATCCCCTCGGTCTGCCCGGGGGCCGGCCCCGCCGGAGCCGCCGGGCCGCGGGTCCCGCCTTCGGCGAGGCAGCCCACCAGCTCCCTCCCCTCCCTAAACAGATCGTGGAGATGCACGTAGCGGAACATGGAGCTCCGCCCCGTCAGGTGCAGGTTCTCGAAGCTCCGGAAGTAGTCGACGAGGAGTTCTACGTGCCCCGCCAGTCCCGCTTCGAGCACGGGATAGGCGAAGGGCAGCTTGAGCACCGTGAAGCGCAGGACCTCCCCCTCCCCGAGCGGCTTCACCCTCTGCAGGGCCCGCCAGGCCCGGCGGAGGACCTCGCCGTCCGGCAGGCTCCACAGCGGGTCATCCGCGAAGCAGGGCATCTCCAGGACGATGGCCGTCTTTCCCTCGGGAGCCATGTGGGGACTGCGGTTCCTTGGTTCGTAGAGGCGCGTGAAGGGGAACTCCTCGCCGGGGAAGTAGAGGGAGGCGTTGGGCGAGAAGGAGGGCCGGTCCAGACAGAACACGCACAGGACCAGGTTCCGGTATCGCACGGCGTCGGCCGCGGCCAGCACCTCCGGGGGCGGCGGCGGATCGAGGATCTTCGCCGAGAGCGTCAGGGGCAGGGTGTTGACCACGGTGGAGACCTCGACCTCCTCGCCGCCGTTGACGACGACCCGGTCGATCCGCCCCCCTGAGTGCATGATCCGCGTCACCCGGCTGTCGAGGCGGATCCGCCGGGCGCCGATGGCCTCGCTCATGCCGTCGACGATGGCGCCGAACCCGTGCCGGGGGTACAGGAAGGAGCCGTCCAGGTGACTCGCGCGGCGGGCCCTGCCCAAGAGGGTTTCGCGCAGGAAACCGGCCAGGTCCAGTCCCTTCATGCGCCCGCCCGAGACCTCCGTGGAGAGCCGGAAGGGATCGGTCCCCCACAGCTTCCGCGAGTAGTTGAGCAGGAACAGGCCCGCGAGGGTCGGGCCGTACTGATGCACGGCGAACTCACCGAAGCTCCCGGGGCTCTTCCGGGGCCGCGGCCGCAGGCTCTCGGCGGCGATCCTCACCAGGGTCCGCCGGTCGAGCCCCCGGATCAGGCTGCCCAGCTGCAGAGGGAAGCGGAAGTACCGCCCCTCGTGGAAGATCTGGCTCGGCGCCCGGACCTCGAAGAGCTCTCCCTTGAGGAGGGCCCTGATCTCGCTGGTGACCTCCGGGTCCTTGTCGTGGAGGCGGTGGGCGCCGGTGTCGAAGAGGAACTCCCCAAGGCGCAGGGTGCGGCAGTTGCCTCCCGGCCGGGATCCCGCTTCGAGGACCACGAAGTCCAGGCCCCTCTTGGCGGCGTGGTAGCCCGCGGCGAGGCCGGCCGGTCCCCCGCCGAGGATATGGATGCCGGCGCCAGGGGACTCAGTCTCAGTACTCATACACCGTCAGCTCCGGCCAAAGCCGGTTGACGTAGGGGTTGTGGTAGAAGGTCCGGACCGCCTTCGGCTCGCGGTCGGGCAGCGGGCTGCCGATGGCCACAAGATCCCCTCCGGCGTTCGCCCCGACGGCGCGCAGGTCCTCCGGGCTCTCGACGGAGAGATACTCGGCCTCCAGCCCCTGGGAGGACAGGTAGTACTTGATGAGGGCCACCGACGCGACGCGCAGACCGCCGGCATCGCGGTCCGTCAGGTAGCGGTGGACCTGGGCGATGGCCGTCGGGCTCCGGTGCTGCGCCACCAGGTGCACGGTCACGTACCCGTAGCAGCAGAGGAAGAGGGCGAGGACCAGCCGCGACCACTTGGCGCCCTTCCTGCAGATCCAGTCGCCGGCAAAGGCCGGAACGAGAGCCAGGAAGGGCAGCAGCGGCAGCACGTGCCGGCTCTTGTGGAGCACGTTCTGGAAGAGGAGGATCCAGCCCAGGTAGAGGAGGCAGCCGAGGAGGGGCGCGCTCAGAAGGGCGGTGCCGCTCACGCGCTGGGCGGCACCGCGCCAACCCGCCGCCACCACCGCCAGGAGACCCGCGGTGGTGCACGCCGTCGCCCAGTGGCGCCCCGGCCAATAGAGTCCGAAGCCGTCGGCCCACAGGCTCCGGAAGATCGCCGCCCACCGCTGAAGGAACCCGGGCTCGGTGGAGAGGGTGCCGCCGAAGTCGGTGAAGTGGCCCCGGGTCTGGGCCAGGGCCGCCTGCACCAGCTCCGGCCAGCCGGTGACGGCGATCAGCGGGACCAGCCACAGGGCCGCCCCCGCCGCGCCGGCGCCGAGGAGTCGCAGCCGCCGGCCCCGTTCCTTCAGCCGCGCCAGCAAGGCCGGCAGCACCAAGGGCGCGCAGGACAGCCGCACGCCGAGGGTGAGACCCGCCAGGAACGATCCCCATGCCGCCCGGCCGCGCTCCGGCCGCCCCATGCACCAGAGGACGCCCAGGGCGCACGCGAGCCCCATGGCATCGGGCATCCAGCGGTTGCTCATCAGCCACAGCAGCGGGTTGAAGAACACCAGGAAGGCGGCGATCAGGCCCGGGGGCGTGGTGAGCTTGATCCGCGCCAGACCGAGGGCGAAGAACAGGATCGCGAATGTGGACAGGCCCCCCAGCACCGCGAAGGCCACGGCGTATCGCCCGGTGAGGGCGTAGATCGCCTTGGCGAGGAAGCAGAAGACCGGGTAGGCCGGGAAGTGCGGCTGCAGCCGGGCGACGTCGAAGTCGACGACGCCGAGGGCGAAGCGCAGGCTGTCCAGGTCCTCGATGTAGTAGATGGCGCCGAGCAGCCGCGATGCGACGCACAGGACCAGCAGCGCGCCCCATGCTCTGCCTTCGCTCACGGGGTACCCGGCGCCATCCGGAGGCCCCTACCAGTTGGCCATGTTGGCGTCGGAAAACCCGTACGCCGCCTGGAAGATCTCCTTGGCGCGTCCGTACCGCCGCACCGTCTCGTCGTAGCCGGCGGATCCCGGCGCGTCGTACGAGGGCGCCTCTCCCATGATCCCGTGCAGCTCCTCGAGCTGGCCGTGGCTGATCAGGGCGAAGGGGTTGTACTGGAGGGCGACGGTGTATCCCTTCATCTCGGCCCAGTGCTTGTTCAGGTCGACCCTGCTCTCGTCGTCCGTGCCGAGGGCGGCCATGTCGCTCAGGGTGTCGTTGATGTAGTGCACCACCGTGGCGGCGATGACCTTCTCCATGCCGTTGGCCGCGGCCTCCCGCTCGGCGGCGATCTCCCCCTCCGATCCCTGGTTGACGATCAGGGTCCGCCCGGCCAGGAAGGCGGCGAAGATGTCGCCGCTGAAGTCGACGCCGGTCCCTCCCCTGTCGCGCTTCCCGGCGTTGCGCGACAGGCCGAAGTTGTACTCCGACTGGAAGTCGATGCGGCCATCGCCGTTGGAGTCGAAGGTGTAGTCGCCCACCGAGCCGGCGAGTCTGGCATCCGTGTAGCGGGCGTAGTCCCGGGCCGCGCCGAAGTAGCCGAAGGCCTCGTCCCAGCCGTGCTCCATGGAGGTGTAGGCCTTGCCCTCGCCGTGGGGCTCGCCGTTGCCGCGGTCGAGCAGCCCCGCCAGGTAGACCCCGGTGGCCTGGTAGTAGGGCACGGCGCCGATGAGCACCTTGTTGACCATCTGGCTCAGATCGACCCCGTTCTCGTCGGTGTAGGCCGCCGGCGTGCCGAGCTTGCCGGCGTCCTGCGAGTTGGCGGCGATCACCTCGAACCAGCCGCGCACCAGCTCGTCGGCGGTCTTGCCGTAGCCGATGACCGCGTCACCCGAGATCTTGCCCACCAGGTTCTTGCCCGTGGAGATCGACGAGTACCGGCTCTCCAGGGCGGGCCGATCGCCCGTGGTCGTCCGGGATTCCAGGTCGAGGGCGTCGTCGTAGGCGTAGAGGTCGAGCATCTCCTGCACCGAGACCGGCTGAGCGCCGTCCTTGCCGACGCTGTCGGTGAGGATCTTCAGGTCCTGCAGCAGCAGGTTGCGCACCGTCTGGCCCGAGTAGGCGACGCTGCTCTCGCCCTCGGTGAAGCGGCTGTCGAAGACGTAGGCGGAGGGGACGTCGATCGCCTCGACGGCCTTGTCGCCGTTGCCGTTGACGGGATTGGAATCGTCGTCGCCGCCGCAGGCGAAGAGCAGGGCGGCGGCGAGGAGCGGGATGGACCTCGGGATTCGCATTTCCGGTCTCCTTTGTGCGAAGAGTTGGGGGATCACAGGCCGCGGCGGATGCCGGCGGTCAGCTGGCGCCGCGGCCCTACGAGGATGCCCGAGCTGAGGTCGGCCTGGGGCTGGCCGGCGTGGGAGTGCAGCCTCGATCCGATGTAGACCTCGTCGAGCAGGTTCTTGGCGGTGACGAAGGCGCTCCAGCGCGGGGCGAAGGCGTAGTCGGCGCTGGCGTTGACGATGGAGTAGGCGGGGATCGGTCCGGTGTCGCCGCGGTTGAAGGTGCGGTCGATGTTCTCGAAGTCGGTGAAGACGTCGTCGACGAGCGCACGTCGGTCCGCAGGCGCAGGCCCCGCGTCTCCTTCACCAGGCTCACGGTCAGGGTGTGGGGCGGCGCGTACGGCAGCTCGTTTCCGGAGATGTCCACTTCGACGTCGCCGGCCCGCGTGGCCGAGGTGACGCGGCCGTTGCGGACCCGGGTCTGGAGCCAGGTGTGGGCGAGGTGGAGGTCCGGCAGGACCGGCCCCAACCTGGAGGCGTGCAGGGCCAGGGCCGTCTCCAGGCCGTAGGTCTCCACCTCGCCCAGGTTCCTGAAGGCCGTTCCCCGCCCGGCGGCCACGAGGTCCTCGACCCGCAGCCGGAAGGCGCAGGCCTCCACGGTGAGGGCCGGACCCCGGGAACGCAGGCCGGCCTCCAGGTTCCAGCTCTTCTCCGGCTTCAGGTCGAGCCCGCCGGCGCCGGCGTCCTGCCCGAAGTTGGTGAGCTTCAGGGCCCCGCTCGACGGCGGGGTGTAGCCGCGGTGGACGCCGGCGAAGAGGTTGACCGGTCCGCGCTGGTAGTTGACGCCGAGGCCGGGCAGCAGCACCCACGACAGCTTGTCGGCCAGGATGGCGCCGCGCAGCCGGTCGACCCGCTCCTGCTCGAAGATCTCGAAGCGCGCGCCCGGGGAGAGGGTCCAGCGGCCCCACTCGACCCGCTCCCTGGCGTAGAGGGCGAGGGCGGCGGTCTCGTAGTGGTGGCTCTGGCCGACGATCTTCACCGGGTCGCCGGGATCCCCCGGAGTGCCGGTGTAGTAGACGCCCTCCCGGGCGCCGGGCGCGCCGCCGATCTTGCGGTCGTCGACAAAACGCTCCCAGTGGGCGCGGACCCCGGCCTCGGCCCGGGCCGCACCGCCGGCGAGGGTGTGCCGCAGGGTGTAGTCCTGGGCGGCGCCGCCGACGTAGAAGGTCCGCAGGATGCCGAAGTTGCCGGCGCCGCCGCCGACCCGCACGAGATCCCCGCTCTGGTAGTAGGGCACCGGCGTCAGATCCCCCGTCTCCAGGGCCGAAGCGCGCACGAAGATGTCGTCCTCGCGCCACCAGCGGCGGTCGAAGGCGTTCAGGTAGAGGGTGGTGTTGCCGGTCAGGTCCGGGGTGATCCGGCTGGTGTACATCAGGTCGAGGGAGGCCCGCCGGACGTCGAAGACGTCGTCCTCCTTGGGATTGAAGGCGGGGTCGGTGCGGAAGGAGTACTCCGTCAGGCCCGTGTAGGTGGCGTTCGACTTCTCGAGGTTCCCGTTGAGCTTCAGGTAGAGCACCTTGCGGCCGCTCAGGCGGACCTGGGTCTTCACCGTGCCGTTGAGCTGGTCGAAGGTGTTGTTGTCGCGGAAGCCGTTGCCATGCTTGTAGAGCAGTTGCGCGTCGGAGGCGGTCCGCCCGCCGCCGAGGCCGCGCCACTCGGAGTAGAGGCTGTAGTAGCCGTTGCCTCCCGCGGCGACCTGGTTGACCATCCCCCGGGTGCCGTCGGGTCTGCGTGTGGTGTAGTTGATCACCCCGCCCATCGTCTGTGGGCCGAAGCGGACCGCCGAGCTCCCCTTGACCACCTCCATGGCGTCGATGCGCTCCGACGGCGGGTTGTAGTAGGCGTTGGGATAGACGTAGACCGCCGGCTGGATCGGCACGCCGTCCTCGAGGATCAGCACCCGCGAGCTGCGGCGGGGGTTGAGCCCCCGGATGCCGATGCTCAGGCGCGAGTTGCCGAAGCCGTCGTCGGCGTAGCCGTTGATGCCGGGCAGCAGCTCCAGCAGTTCCTGGGTGCCCACGGGCTTGATCAGCTCCACCGTCCGCGGCGGCAGCTTCGACACCGTTCCCGTGCGCCTCCGGCTGACCAGCGGCGGTTCGCCGAGGATCTCCACCGGGGCCAGCTGGATGGGATCGCTGCGCAGGGCGATTTCCAGGTCGAGGGCCGCTCCGGGAGCCAGGGTGATCTCCTCGAGGTGGGAGGAGTAGCCCATGAGGCTCACGGTGAGGCGCAAGCCGCCGGGGGCCACATCGTCGAGGCAGAAGGAGCCGTCCCGGTCGGTGACGGCCTTGCGGTTCCGCTCACCCTCCCGCTCAAGGCCTACCAGACCCCCGGGGACCGGCTGTCCGGACTCCCTGTCCGTCACCGCTCCGCAGATCTGCCCCGGCGCCCCCCTCCCGGCCGCCGTCTCGGCGTCGATCACCCGGCCCGCGATCTGCGCCGGCGCCTCGTCGGCGCCCCTCTCGGCGCCCGCCGCGGCGATCCCCGCCAGCAGGCCGGACACGACCATCCACTTCGGAATCCCGCGCATCAGAACACCGCCGGATTGGGCTCTCGGGCCCCCTGGTCGCCGGCTGCTTCGCCGGGGGTGAGGACGCTGCGGCCGTAGCTGCCCTCCTCCTCCTCCTCGGGCTGGGGCGACAGCACGGGGTCGCTCTCGCAGCCGGCCAGCACCATCCAGCACAGGGCGCCGGCGGCGCCCAGCCACACCGCCAGGCCGGCGGGCAAGACGGATCTCCTCATCGCGCAGTCCTCTCAGTTCAGGTTGTGGAGCTGCGGCGGCTCGACCCGCGGCCCTGAGAACACCTGCAGGCGGGCGCCGCGCGGTGGGCACGCCTCCTCCGGGGACGGCCCCTGACCCGACTCGAGGCTCTCCCCGATGGCCTCGGCCGCCTCCTGCATCGCCTCGGCCAGCGCCGGCAGGACCCTGGCGCTCAGGCAGATGACGGTGGTGCAGAACGCCAGGGACAGGTACGAGCAGGTCAGGAGGCCCGCGTCGACCAGGCTCCTGGCCCGCTGCACTTCCCGGTTCAGCTCGCGGAACTCGCCGGGGGGCATGCCGATGTTGACGTTCTGGGTGACCAGGTGGATACCGCCGTGCTCACAGCGGTAGATGGTGGCCACGGGGGGATTGCTGACGATGGGCTCCATGGGATATCTTTCTCACCGGAGACGAAAGAGCCCAGACGGGTCCCGGTCGGCCGACCGGGACCGATCGTTTCGGGCTTGCGTTTCTCGACGGGCTATTGGCGAAGTGCTGGCAGGCGCGGCCAATAGCCCTTTTTTGTGCTTACTCGTGTCGGCGGTCTTGTCGATCTTCCATCTGTGCTGTATTCCTCACCATCGTTCCATGAACGGCACTGTCGTTTGCCTTTCAGATTTTCTGTTTGGCATGCCGAACATTTGTATCAAGGTATGTCCGGCTGAGCGATTGTCAATGACTTTTCTTCGGCCCCCGGGGTGATCGATGCCCCGACTCCGCAATCCCTTCGCCGAGTGGACCCGCGACTGGACCCTGCTGGCCGCCGCCGCCGTCGGGGTGGGCGTGTTCTTCGGGGTCCAGCTCACCCTGTTCAACAACTTCATCGTCGATCGCCTGGACATCGAGCCCCAGGAGCTGGGCTGGGTGGAGTCCCTGCGCGAGATCCCGGGGTTCATGAACGCCTTCTTCGTGGCCCTCATGATCCGCATGGCGCCGTCGCTGGTGGGCGCCGCGGCCCTGGCTGTCATGGGCCTCGGCCTGATGGCCTACGCCGACGTCGGCTCGGTGCCGGCCCTGATCCTCTACTCGGTGGTGTGGAGCATCGGCTTCCACTGCTGGCTGCCGATGGAGGCGACCCTGGCCCTGCGGTTCTCCCCGGCCGGCGGCAAGGGGCGGTGGCTCGGTCAGCTGCGGGCCGTGCACAGCGTCGCCATGCTCCTCACCATCGGCGGCGGCATGCTGCTGCTGAAGCTGGTGAACTACGAGGGCATGTACCTGCTCGCCGGGGGAGCCACCATCCTCGGGGGCGCGGCCCTGCTCTTCGCCTCCCGGGGCGACGCCGAGGTGGAGGAGAAGGGCTTCGTCCTCAAGAAGCGCTACGGGCTCTACTACGTGCTGCAGTTCCTGGAGGGCTGCCGGCGGCAGATCTTCACCACCTTCGCCGTCTTCGCCCTCGTCAAGGTCCACGGCATGCCGGTGGAGACGACGATGGCCCTGTTGCTGATCAACCAAGTGCTGGTCACCCTCACGGCGCCCGCCATCGGCCGCCTCGTGGACCGCCTGGGCGAGCGCTGGATGCTGACCATCGGCTACGGCCTGCTGAGCCTGGTCTTCGTCGGCTACGGCCTCATCGATCACCGGCCGACGCTCTACGTCCTCTACTGCCTCGACAACCTGTTCTTCATGTCGGGCATCGCCCTGACGACCTACATCAACCGGATCGCCCTGCCGGAGGACCTCAAGCCGACCCTGTCCATGGGGGTGACGATGAACCACTTCGCGGCGGTGGCGGTGCCCCTCCTCTTCGGGATCGCCTGGCAGTTCTTCGGCCACCGCGTGATCTTCCTCACCGCCGCCGTCCTCGCCCTGCTGTCCACGGCCGCGAGCCAGTGGGTGGACCCCGCCAGGTTCGCGAATCCGGCCTCCGGGGACCGGGAGACTTCGGACTCCGGCGGATAGACCACCCGCCGCCGCCTGCCCGCGCCGATGCAGAGCCGCCGGGCCTCGCCATGCTTCTCCCGCTGATCCTCGCGGCCGCCGCTTCCGCGGCCCACGCCGCCGCATCCCCGCCCTTCATCCTCGAGCGGGCCTTCCCCGCCCTGCCGCTGGAGGCCCCCGTCTACCTGGAGCCTTCAGGGGACGGCAGCGGCCGCCTCTTCGCCGCCGGGAAGTCCGGCCTCGTCCGCGTCTTCCACCCGACGCGGCAGGACACGGGCGGGATCTTCCTCGACCTGCGCCCCCAGGCCCGCGACTTCCGGCCGGAGACCGGCCTCCTCGGGATCGCCTTTCACCCCGGGTTCGCCGCCAACGGGCGGCTCTTCGTCCACTACTCGGGGAGGAACTTCCGCACCGTGCTCTCGGAGTTCCGCGTCTCCGCGGACGACCCGGACCGCGCCGGCCCGCGGGAGCGGACCCTCCTCCTGGTCCCGCAGCCGACGGACAGCCACAACGGCGGCCACATCGAGTTCGGGCCCGACGGCTATCTCTACATGGGGCTCGGCGACGGCGGCGGCGTGGAGGGCGAGCCCCGCCACGACCACGGCCAGGACCTGACCACCCTGCTGGGCGCGATCCTGCGGATCGACGTCGACGCCGGCGAGGGCTACGCCATTCCCGCGGACAACCCCTTCGCCGGCAACGGCCGCGGCTGGCGCGAGGAGATCTGGGCCTTCGGCCTGCGCAATCCCTGGCGCTTCAGCTTCGACCCCCTCTCCGGGCGGATCTGGGTCGGCGACGTGGGCGAGAAGGACCGCGAGGAGATCGACCTCGTGGAGCGCGGCGGCAACTACGGCTGGGCGCGCATGGAGGGCCGCCTCTGCCGGGACCCCGATGGCTGCGACGATCCCGCCCTCGTCCCGCCGGTCTTCGAGTACGGGCGGGAAGAGGGACTCGCCGTGATCGGGGGCTTCGTGTACGAGGGCCGCCGCTGGCCGCAGCTCGCCGGCCGCTACCTGTTCGGCGACTTCGGCTCGCGCAAGGTGTGGGCCCTGCGCCGCGACGGGGACGGGTGGAGCAGCGAGCTGCTGGCGGTGGCCGACGACCATGTCCTCGCCTTCGGGAGGGACGCGCAGAAGGAGCTCTACGTGCTCGCCGGTGACGGGGTGTACCAGCTCGAGTCCGCCGCCGGCCGGGAGCTGCCGCCGCCGCGGCTGTCGCGGACCGGGGTCTTCTCCCGCATGAGTCCGCCGGAGCCGGCGCCGGGGGTCAGGCCGTACGAGGTCAACGCACCGCTGTGGTCGGACGGGGCCGGCAAGAGGCGTTACCTCGTGCTGCCGGAGGACGGCCGCATCCGCTTTCGGACCGACGGCGCCTGGGAGCTGCCGGACGGTACCGTGCTGGTGAAGAGCTTCTACCTCGGAGAGCGGATCGTCGAGACGCGGCTGCTGGTCAAGCGGACCGGCCACCCGGGGTGGGACGGGTTCTCCTACAAGTGGAACGACGAGCGGACCGAGGCCTTCCTCCTCGGGGTGGCGGAGACCGCGGAGTACGCTGTGCCATCAGCCGACGGGGCAGTGACGCGCAGCCACTACTTCCCGTCCCGCGGTCAGTGCGGCGACTGCCACACCCCGGCCTCGGGGTACGTCCTCGGCCTGCGCACCGGGCAGATGAACCGCGGCGGCCTGATCGAGCGCTGGGAGCGGGAGGGCCTGTTCGCCGGCGAGCTGCCTCCCGCGGAGAGCCGGGCGAGGTGGCCGGAGCCGGCGGACGAGAGCGCCCCCCTGGGGCCGCGGGCCCGCGCCTACCTCGCCGCCAACTGCGCCAACTGCCATCTCCCGGGCCACGCCATCCGGGCGCGGTTCGACCTGCGCTTCGACACGCCGCTGGAGGAGACGGGGATCCTGGAGAAGGCCCGCCTGGTGAACCTCGGGGTGCGGGATGGGTCGATCGTCGAGCCGGGGGAGCCGCATCGCTCCCTGCTCCATCTGCGCATGCTCGAGACCGGCCGCTGGCGCATGCCGCCGTTGGCGACCTCCCTGGTCGACACGTCAGGGGCCCGGCTCGTCGGCCGCTGGATCGAGCGCCTCGGGGATCCGACGGCCGTCGCGGCGGCGCCGGGAGAGCGGGTTCTGCCCCGGGAGTTCGCCCTGCTGCCGCCGTATCCCAACCCGGCCAACGCGGGTCTGGCGATCCCCTTCGCTGTCGCGGCGGCGGCAGAGGTGCGGCTGGAGCTGTTCAACCTGGAGGGCCAGCGTCTCGAGGTGCTGCTGGCCGGGATGCTGCCGCGGGGCCGCCACTTGGTACACTGGGACGGCGGTGGCCGCGCCAGCGGTCTCTACCTGGTGCGGCTGGCCGCCGGGGGGCGGGCGCAGTCGCGCAAGGTGGTGCTGCTGCGCTGACGCCCAGATGGCTTGGAGCAACCCGCTGGGCGCGAGAGGCCTGCCGGGAAGCTCGAACGGTTTTGCCGACCGGCCGAACCGCCAGCTTGGCCGGGACCGCAACGGCCGGGTTGCGGGCGGCCTGCCGGGAGGCCCGAACGAGTTGCCGCGGGCCGAAGCGCCAGGCCCCCAAGGTGGTGCTGCCGCGCTAGCGGCTGACCGCCACGGCAACGGCCGGGTTGCGCAGACCTGACCGGAGGCCCAACGGGCGCCCGGATGCAGCCCCGCAACCTGGGGTGGCCGCGCTGGACCCGGGCGCCGTCGGTGACGTGTCGCTCCGGTCCGCCCTCAGCCGGGATCCCAGGAGATCTCCGGGTCCAGCGGATAGACGGGGCGCCGCAGGCGGCTGTAGTCGCCGGGGCGCGGGATCTGCCGGTCGAAGCCGGGGCTGTCGACCATCAGGATCGACGCCGCCACGTCCTTGTAGGTGACCAGCGGGTTGAGCCCCTCCTTGACGACGATGAACTCCATCGCCGCCGGATCGAGACCCACCTCCTCAAGGAAGGTGGGCCCGCCGAGCTTGCCGGCGCGCTCGATCAGCACGATCGACAGGCCGCGCCCCTCCACCACCGCGATCGCGCCCACGGGGGTCTCGTACCCCGAGTGGATGGAGGTGCGGCCGTGCACGTCCCGGTGCACCGAGCGCACGGTGCCCTCGAACTCCAGGGGCGGGTTGTCCTCGGTGCAGACCCGGCCGCCGATGGAGAGCCGCACCGGCTGCCCCGGGCCCGCGGCCACCGCCTCCGGTGCGGAGACGGCGTCGACGACGCCCACCGCCGCCGACGGCCCGACGGCGTGCTCGTAGAGGTAGCGGGCGGTGGAGACCACGTCTCCCGAGGCCCCGCCCAGGGTGCAGTCGGCCAGCTCATTCAGGACCACGGGCCGCCCCTCGACCGCCCGGCCCAGGCGCACCGCTTCCTCCACCGGGTGGATGGGAAAGCGGAACCGGTCGCGCAGGGACCACATCCGCGCCGCCAAGCGGCGGGCGCCCGCTCTCGCAAGATCCGGGTCGCCGCGGGTGGTGACCGACACGCCGGCGCCCTGGATGCTGACATCAGCCCAGGGATAGCCCACGTAGAAGGAGCTGCAGACCACCGCCGGATCGGCATCGATCGCCTCGGCCTCGGCGCGCAGCCGGTCGATCGGCTCGCCGCGGTTCTCGGCCGGGGTGATCAGGGGCAGCTTGATGAAGGCGGTCGTGAATTCCACCCCGCCGCCGATCCGCTCCACGAGGTGCTCCGCCGCCCGGCGGCCGACCTCGAACTGGTCGACGTGGGGGTGGGTCCGGTAGCCGACGAGGACGTCGCTGTTGGAGGCCATCGCCTCGCTGACGTTGGCGTGGTGGTCCAGGGTCGCGGCCAGCGGTGTCCGGGGCGATTGCGCGCGCACCCCCCGCAGCAGGTCCCCCTCCGGATCCTCGATCCCCTCCACGGTCATCGCTCCGTGCAGGCACAGGAGGATGCCGTCCAGGGGCGCGGCGGCGACCAGCCGCCGCAGCAGCCCGCCGCGGATCTCCAGGTAGGATGCCTTCTCCACCAGCGGCGAGGGCATGGCCCAGGCCGACAGGGTGGGAACGACCTCGGCCCCGTGCCGCTGCAGCGTCTCCAGGGCGCCGCCGACCTCGGAGCCGGTGCCGGCGTGGGCGTCGACGATGGCCGCGCCGGTGAGGAACTGGGTCCGCCGGAAGTCGTCCAGGGTCGTGAGCCCCGGCGCGAAGGTGTTGGACTCGTGCATCAGGGCGCCGATGGCGATGCGCATCAGCCGCCCGTGCGCCGCTCCAGGGCCTCGTCGATCATCCGGTCGATGGTGTATCGCGGCGCGTACCCCAGCAGGCGCCCCGCCTTGTCGTTGCTGATGCGGTAGCGCCCCAGCCCCGCGAGCCGGATCCCCGCCCACGGCCGGCCCAGCCCCCGGGCCACCTTGTCGATGCAGTCCAGGAAGCGGAAGGGGGCGGCGCCGGCGATGTTGAAGATCTCGCCCGCCGCCGCCCGGGGGTTCTCCACGGCGAGGACGAAGCCGTCGGCGATGTCGTCGGCGTGGGCGAGCTGCACCTCCACCGAGGTGCCGTCCTCGTAGAGGGGGGCGATGAGGCCGCGGCCCTCGGCGCACAGGGCGTCGAGGCGCTCCTGCTCCCCCGGCGCCAGCAGGGTCTCCCAGAACTCCGGCTCGAAGGCCTGCAGGACGTCGCTCTCGTCGAGGGTCCAGCCGACGCGGTGGATGGCGCAGGGCAGCCCGTACGACTTCTCGTAGTTGGCGCACAGGGCTTCCAGAGTCGCCTTGGCCAGGGAGTAGAACCGGCCCGGCCGCAGGGTGATCTCCACCTCCTCGGTGATCACCTCCTCGTGCTCCCGGTAGATGGCGCAGAACACGGCGTCGCTGCTGGCGAAGGTGAAGAGCCGCACCGATCCCGCCTGGCGCGCCGCCTCCAGGACGTTGTAGGTGCCGCGCACGAGGTGGTCGAAGAGATGGTCGTTCTCGAGGCGGTCCTCCACGGCCGTGCCCATCTCGAAGACGGCGGCGAGGTGACAGACGAAGTCGCAGCCGGCCACGGCCTCGGCGAAGGAGGAGCGGTCGCGGACATCGCCGCGGACCAGGCTCATGCCGCTGCTGGTGATGCCTTCAGGCTCGTTGTTGTGGACCAGGACGCGCACGTGGTAGCCGCGGTCGAGCAGCTTGACCAGCACCCGCCGGCCGATGCGGCCGGCGCCGCCGGTGAGGAAGACGGTCCCGCTCATCCGACCAGCTCGCCGCGGTGGTCGAGGACCTTGCTCACGGCGTCGGCGATCCTGCAGACCTGGCCTGCTTCGGCGAGCAGGGCGTGGTGGAAGATCCAGACCGAGCGCTCGGAGAGCTCGCGGGAGGCGGGGAACTCCCCCGCCGTGAGGCCGCGGTGGCGCAGGCAGGCGACCTCGTGGAGGGCGGGGTACTGGTCCTCCACGGGCACCCCTTCGGCCCGCAGGGCTCGCTTGAAGGCGTCGCGGGGGACGTCGGCCTCCAGCACGAAGGGGAAGAGGTAGTGGCCGTGCCGACCGAGGCCGGGCTGGCGCGCTTGCGGGCGCACGCCGTCGATCGCGGCGAGCCGCTCGTTGAGCAGGGCCCCGTGGCGGTCCCGCCGGTCGCAGAGCTCCTCGAGGCGGCTCATCTGGGCCAGCAGCAGCGCCGCCTGCAGCTCGGAGAGGCGGTAGTTGCTGCCGAGGGTGAAGTGGTTGTAGTCGTCCTCGCTGCCGTGGCGCCCGGCGCTGTGGATCGCCCGCATCCTCGCCAGCAGACGCTCGGAACGGGTGACCACGGCGCCGCCCTCGCCGCAGCACAGGGTCTTGCTCGACTGGAAGCTGAAGGTGCCGATCTCGCCGAAGGCGCCGGCGTACGTCCCGTTGAGATGGGCGCCGTGGGCGTGGGCGCAGTCCTCGACGACGGCGAGCCCGTAGCGGTCGGCGAGATGGAGGATGCTCTCCATGTCGCACAGGTTGCCGCCGAAGTGGACGGGAATGACGGCGCGGGTGCGCTCGGTGACCGCCGCCTCCACCGCGGCGGGGTCGATGGTGAAGGTGTCCGGCCGCACGTCGACCAGGACCGGCCGGATCCCCAGGCGCAGGGGCGCGGTGGCGGTGGCCACGAAGGTGTAGTCGGGGACGATGACCTCGTCGCCGGGGCCGAGGCCCAGGGCCTCCAGCGCCATCTCGATGGCCACGGTGCCGTTGGCCACCGGCAGGACCTGGCCGGCGCGCTGGAACTCTGCGAAGCGGCGGCTGAACTCGGCCAGGCACTCGCCCCCGACCCCCCAGGTGCCGCTCTCGAGGGCGGCCTGCACCTGCTCCAGCTCGGTGCCGTCCTGGATCGGCCAGCCGGGGAAGGGATCCGCGATCAGGGGGTCGCCGGAGTGGAGGGCCAGGGACAAGGGGCCTCGCTGGGTGGGCGGGATGCCGGGGCGCCGAGAGCGGCGTTAGCATAGGGCCGGCTCCGGCCCGGCGACAAGCGATGTCCCCGCCTTGGAATCAGCTCCGGCGAGGGCCTATGCTTGCGCTCCGTGAGAGAGAATCCAACCGGGGTCCGGGCGGTGTGCGAAGGGCGGGGGCGGCGGCGCCTCCACGGCCTCGCCCGCGGGTGCGCGGCCCTGATCTTCTGGCAGGTGCAGGGGGCCCCGTCCCTGCATGCCGACCCCCTCCCGCCGCAGGAGCACGCGGTCCGGCGTTTCGCCGCCCGGCAGATGGAGCGGCTGCAGTCCCCCGGCGCCGAGGTCGCCCGCTGGCCGAAGCTCTCCCGCTATTTCGCCGCCTATCCCCTGCCCACGGAGGAAGCCGAGGCCGGGCGCCTCCTGGGGACGGCGCGGCGCATCCTCCGGGCCTTCGCCGCGCGGCTCCACGGGGCCGCCCTGGAGCAGGCCCGGCGGGCGGGATCGTCCGCCGCCGGCGCCGACCACGTCACCATGGCCCTGGACGAGCTGCTGCCGAGCGCCGGGACGCCCTACAAGACCCGCGTGTTCTTCCCCGAGGCCCCGCCCGACCGGCAGGTGCCGGTGGAGGTCATCGACCTCGAAGCGTTCCAGGACACCCCCATCACCTGGCGCGCCCTGGCCGATCTCACCCTGCCTCCGGACGAGGGTTCCCTGGCCGACGAGGAGGCCGTGCGCCGCTTCGCCGACGGCGTCGGCGCCTACGGGCTGCTCCTGTTCCGGCTGGGGGCGGCCAGCGCCCGCGGGGAGCACGCCCCCAACCTGGCCAGCCCGCACCTACGCAAGGCGCAGAGGGAGATCTCGCGGCGGCGGCTGGAGTCGGAGTCACCCCCTCCGGCCGCGGCTACCGGCGCCGGGGACCCGCTCACCGGGGAGACCCCCTTCACCGACGTGACCGCCGCCAGCGGCATCGACTTCCGCCACGTGAGCAGCGACTGGATCTCGCGCTTCCGGCGCTACGGGCCCCAGGCGCCCACCTTCAGCGGCGGCGGCGTCACCGCCGGCGACCTCGACGGCGACGGCTGGCCCGACCTCGTCTACTGCGGCGGCGAGGGCTGCTCCGCCTTCGGCAACCGCGGGGACGGGAGCTTCGAGGACCTCGGCGAGGGGCAGCTGACCGTCCCCGGCGAGGCCCGCATGTCCCTGGCCGCCGACCTCGACAACGACGGCGACCCCGATCTCTTCGTCACCTACGCCCGCGACACGAACCGTCTCTTCCGCAACCGCGGCGGCGGCCGCTTCGACGACGTCACCGCCGCCTCCGGCCTCGAGCGGCCCGGCGACATCAGCGGCCCTGCCATCGCCTTCGACTACGACAACGACGGCCGCCTCGACCTCTACGTGGGCAACTTCGGCGACTATCTCGCGGGCGCCTCGCCGTGGGTCGTCGCCGATCCCCGCAACGCCCTTCCCAACCGCCTCTACCGCAACCTCGGGGAGCTGCGCTTCGAGGACGTCACCGGCCGCGCCGGCGCCGGCGACACGGGCTGGACCCAGGCCGTCTCCCACCTCGACTACAACCACGACGGCTACCAGGACATCTACGTGGCCAACGACTTCGGCTCCAACGAGCTGCTGGAGAACCAGGGCGACGGCACCTTCCTGGCGCGGGGGGAGGAGACGGGCACCCGGGACCGCTTCCACGGCATGAACGTCGCCTTCGCCGATCTCAACGGCGACGACCACGCCGACATCCTGGTGAGCAACATCTGGGGCTGGTCCCCCACGACGCGGGCCCCCGGGGAGACCAACAGCCTCTTCCTCTCCGACCCGCGGGCCGACGGCGGCGTCCGCTACCGCCGCGACCTCGACTCGATCCCCGGGATGTTGCGGCGCGACACCGGCTGGGCCTGGGCGGCCCTGTTCTTCGACCTGGAGAACGACGGCGACGACGACCTCTTCCTCCTGAACGGGCTCACCGACTACAGCACGGCCCGCCAGTTCCGCCCCCATCCCTCGAAGCCCGGCGCCCTCTACCCGGTGTCGAACAGCCGCGAGGCGAACCTGCTCTTCGTCAGCGAGGGGGGGCGTCTTGAGGTCCCTCCCGGGCCCAGCGGCGCCGAGCTGGGGCGGCACAACTCCCGGGCCCTGGCCCTGCTCGACCACGACCGCGACGGCGATCTCGACATGGCGGTGAGCACCTTCCACGGCGAGGGGCGGCTGTTCCGCAACGACGCCGCGACAGGGTCCAACCACTGGCTGCGGGTCGAGCTGGTGGGCGATCCCGCCCGGGGCGCCAGCCTCGACGCCGTCGGCGCCCGGGTCATCGCCCGTCCCGCGGGAGGCGCCCCGGTCTGGCGCGTCGTCACCGGCGGCGAGGGCTACCTGGGGATGAGCACCCTGCCCGTGGACATCGGTCTCGGCGAGGCGGAAGCCGCCGACCTGGAGATCCTGTGGCCGGGGAGGCAGCCGCAGCGCCTGGAGGGGGTCGCCGCGGACCAGGCGATCCGCGTGCGCCAGGGCGCCCCCGGGTTCGAGCGGCTCCACTGATCCGATGACTCTCCGATGACTCGCACCCGTCTGCCAGCCCCGCCCCTGTTGGCCCTGTTGCTGGCCCTGGTCCTGGCGCTCCCGGCCCCCCTCCAGGCGGCGGGAGAGGATCCGGAGGAGTCCCGCTGGCGGCAGGCGGCGCGTCTGCGCAGCCTGGCCCTGGCCGCCATGGAGCAGGAGGACTACGCCGGCGCCGCCGGGAGCCTGGAGGAGCTCTCCCTCCTGCTGCCGGACAACATCCTGCCGCCGCTGAACCTGGCGATCTGCTACCAGCGGCTGGGTCGGCAGGACCGGGCCCTGGCCGAGATCGAGCGGGCCCGGGGGCTCGATCCCGACAACCCGCGGATGCTCTACACCCTCGCCCGGCTCCTGGAGGACGATCCGGAGCGCGCCGGCCTGCGGCGCCGGGTGCTGGACCACTTCGCCGCCCGGCATCCCGGGGACCCGAGGCCCGCCTACCTGCGGGCGCTCCCTCTGCTGCGGGAGCAGCGCTTCGCCGAGGCCGTGCCCGCCCTGGAGCAGGCCCTGGAGCGGGCCCCGGAGAACCTGGTGCTGCTGGCGGACCTGCTGGTAGCCGCCGCCGGGGCCGGAGAGGGGGAGGCCGCCCTCGACGCCCTGGACGCCATCGAGGACCGGCTGGACGGGTTCGATGCCGCCATGGCGGACCACGGGGAGCGGATCCGCGAGCTGGCGCAGACCGGCCGGGTGGAAGCCCTGCGCCCGGCCGCGCTGGTCATGCGCAACCTGCTGCGGCCCGGCGAGATCTACCGCCTGCACCTCGAGCCCCTCGTGGGGGCGGGCCGGCAGGCGGGGGGCGGCGTCTTCCCGCAGCGGGAGTTCGACCCGCCCCTGCCGGGCAGCGTCCAGGGAGGCCGGGACATCGACTTCCGGTTCGAGGAGGCGGCTGGACCGGCGGCGCAGCGGCTGCCGCCGCGGGCGCACTGGATCCGCCTCAACCGCGAGCCCGGCCGCCAGAGCCTGCTCGGCGTGGGGGCGGAAGGCCTGGTGGAGGCGGGGTTCGCCGAGGGCGGACTCCGCCCCGTCTTCGAGCAGGCCCTGCCGGTGGCGGGCATTCCCATCTCCTGCGACGTGGACCAGGACGGGATCACCGACCTCACCGCCGCCGGCGAGACCGGGAGCGTGCGGCTCTACCGCGGCCTGGCCGGCGGATCCTTCGCGGCGCCGGTTCGGATCTTCGAGCCGCGGGACAGCGGCCGGGTGGCGGGGCTCTTCCCCCTCGACATCGACCACGAGGGAGATCTGGACCTGCTGGTGGCGCGCCGGGAGGCGCCGGACCTCTACCTGCAGAACAACGGCGACGGCACCTGGACCGAGGCCGCCGAAGAGCTGGGCATCGCGGGCGGAGCCGTGCCGACCACGGAGCTGGCCTCGGCCGACTTCGACGACGACGGCGACCTGGACCTGCTCACCGTCCACGGCGCCGGCCGGCCTCCCCGGCTCTACCTGAACCGTCGCACCGGCCGCCTCGACGAGGCCGGCGCGGCGTGGGGGCTGGATGGGCCGGCGGGCCCCCGCCTCGCCACCGCCGACTTCGACAATGACGGCCGCTTCGACCTGCTCCTGTGGGGCGGAGGCCCCGCCCGGCTGCTGCGCAACACGGGAGCCGCCTTCGAGCCCGCTCCCCTGCCGGAGACGCCCGGTAGCTGGAGCACGGCCAGGGTCGCCGACTACGACAACGATGGCGATCAGGACCTGGTAGCGACGCCCGCCGCCGGCGGCGAGCCGGTGCTGCTGCGCAACCGCGGGGGGACCTTCGCCGTGGAGCCCACCGGCCTGGCCGCCGCCGGAGAGGAAGAGCTGGTTGACGCCGACCTCGACGGCGACGGCGATCTCGACCTGATGGCCCACGCCCCGGGGGCGCCGCCGCGGGTGTGGCGCAACGACGGCGGCAACCGCAACCAGTGGGTCCGCCTGAGCCTGAGGGGCAAGAACGACAACAACGCCAAGAACAACGTGCAGGGCCTGTTCTGCCGCGTCGAGGCGCGGGTGGGCGACCGCTTCCAGGTGGTCCTCGGCAACGGCGGCGTCAACCACCTCGGCCTGGGATCGCAGCGCGCCGCCGACGTCATCCGCGTGGTGTGGACCAACGGCCTGGCCCAGAGCCGGCCCCTGGTGAGCGCCGGCCAGACCCTGGTGGAGGAGCAGGTCCTCAAGGGCTCCTGTCCCTTCCTCTATACGTGGAACGGCGAGGAGTTCGAGTTCGTCACCGACCTGATGTGGCGCTCGCCCCTGGGCATGATCCTGGCCGACGGCCGCGACGCGCCGCACCAGTCGGCCCGCGACTTCGTCCTCATCGAGGGGGAGAGGCTGCGGCCGGCCGACGGCCAGCTGTGGCTGCAGATCACCGAGGAGCTGTGGGAGACGGCCTACGTGGACCGCAACTGGCTGCTGGCGGTGGATCACCCGGCGGAGACCGCTCTCGTGGTGGACGAGAAGTTCTGGCCGCCTCCCTACGCGAAGGAGCCCTCCCTCCACTGGCTGGCCGATCCCCGGCCGCCGGCGGCGGCGCGCGACCACCGGGGGCGGGACGTGCTCGCCAAGCTGTCCCGCCGCGACGGGGAGTACGTGGACGACCTGCCCCTCACCCGCTACCAGGGGCTGACCTCCGGCCACTCGCTGGAGATGACCTTCGCCGGCGTCCCCGGCGGCGAGCGCCTGCGCCTGGTGCTCTGGGGCTGGACCTTCCCCACCGACACGAGCATCAACTTCGCCCTCGCCCAGGACGGCTCCCGCAACGTCGAGGGGCCGAGCCTGGAGGCGCGCGCGGGGGACGGCGCCTTCACCCTCGTGTCGCCCTTCGTCGGCTTTCCCAGCGGCAAGCGCAAGGCCATGGTGGTGGAGCTCACCGGCCGCGTCCCCGCCGGCGAGCTGACCCTGCGGCTGTCGACGACGATGCAGATCTACTGGGACGCCGCCGTCCTCGCCGTCGGCGAGCCGCAGCCGCCCGCCGTCCTCACCCGCCTGGAGCCGGCGGCGGCGGACCTGCACTACCGGGGCTACTCCCGCCTCTACCGGGACTCGACCTCCGGGCCGCACCTCTTCGACTACGGCGAGGTCGGCACCGGGCCGCGCTTCCGCGACATGGCCGGCCTGTTCACGCGCTTCGGCCCGGTCGCTCCCCTGCTGCTGGAGGAGGACGACCGCTACGTGGTGATGAACGCCGGCGACGAGCTGACCCTGATCTTCGACGCCTCTTCCCTGCCGGAGCTGCCGCCTGGGTGGCGCCGCGACTACGTCCTCCACACCGACGGCTGGGTGAAGGACGGGGACCTGCACACGGCGTTCTCCCAGACCGTCGAGCCGTGGCCGTATCACGGCATGGACGCGTACCCGGCGAGCCGGGAGTACCATCCCCGGATGCCGGAGTACCTGAGCCGGGTGGTGACCGGCGCTCCCTTCCGCGACGCCCTGCGGGCCGGGGACTGAAGGTGGATCTGCGGCAGCGGCTGGAGTCGGTCTCGCCGGCGAGCTGGGCTCGGCCGCTCCTGTTCTGGGCCCTGGCCCTGCTCTACCTCCGCTGGGTCATCGACCCGCGGGTGCTCTTCGACGCCTTCGGATTCATCATTCCCGTCCCCACTCCCGGCGCCGCTCTCCTCGAGTTCCCGGGCCATCCGGGGGACTTCGCCAGGGGCCTGGGGGTCGTGGCGTCGGAGATGTACCAGTCGCCCTGGTGGGGCGCCCGCAACATCGCGGGGACCGCCTTCGCGCTCTGGCTCGGGACGCGGGTCCTCATGCGCCTGGCCGCCGGCAACGGCCCCGGCCTGGCGGCCTGCCTCCCCCCCGTCCTGCTGCTGGCCGCCTTCACCGCCTTCGAGCACCCTCTCGCCCGCTACGACGACTACCAGGGACCCCAGACCTCTTCCCTGGCCCTGGCCCTGGGCCTCTGGCACGCCGTCCTCTACGCCGCCGCGGGGGCGCGGTTCGGGCCGCGCATCCGGCTGGCCGCCTTCCCCCTGCTCTGCTTCTCCGCCCACTGGCTCGCCGGCGGCGCGGTCCTGGTGCTGGCGGCGCTGGCCGCGCTCGTCGAGGCTGCGGCCCGGCGCTGGCTGGCGGCGGCGGTCTGCTTGGCGGCCGGGGCCGCCCTGCCCTGGGCCCTGACCTTGCACCTGTACGACCTGATCCCCGGCGACGGCATGACCCGCCTGTTGCCGCTGAGCTACTGGACCCGCCCCGGGGCCTACGGATTCGCCACGGCCATGTGGCTGTCGGTGCCCGCGGCGGTGGCGGTGGCCGTCGTGTGGAGCCGGCTGGGGGCCGCAGACGGTGAGGGGACCGGTCTCGCCGCCGGGTGGACCGCCCGCGTGCGGACGGTCCTGCGGCCGGCTGGAGGCGTTGCGGAGAGCCGATTCGGTGGCGAGGGAGCCAAGGCGGTACGGAAGGGCCGGGAGCAAGTGGAAGGCGGTTCCGGGAGCATCGCCCGGGGGTGGTTGCCCCCACCCATTCGGGCGGTCGTGCGCATGACCGCCCCCGTGCTCCTGGCCGGGGCGGGGATCGCCCTCTCCTGGGACGGCCCGCGGCGGGACTTCTTCGAGGCCGCCCACTTCTCGCGGCGGGAGATGTGGGCGGAGCTGCTGGACACGGTGCGGCTCCGGCCCGGGGCGTTCGAGCACCCCCTCCTGCAGCGCGAGGCCCTGCGCGCCCTCTACCACACCGGCCGCCTGGGGGACGACCTGTTCTCGCTGCCGGTCTCGGCGGCGGCGGCGCCCGTGCCCTGGCTGTCGCTGCCGCGGGACCGGGACCCGCAGTTGTGGGACCACGCCCAGATCGGCCGCCTCGCCCTCGACCTGGGGGACGTCAACCGGGCCGAGCACTTCCATCACGAGCTGCTCGAAGGCGCCGGGGAGCATCCCGCCGTGCTCCGACAGCTCGCCCTGGTCAACCTCGCGAAGGGCCGGCCCGAGACGGCCGGCGTCTTCCTGAACGCCCTGGGCCCCGCCCGGCGCGGGGATCCCGAAGCCGTGGAGGAGCGGGTCCGCTATCTGCAGTCGGTCATGTTCCTCGAAGACGACGTCTCCTTCATCGAGGACGCGCCGCCGCGGGCGGAGTCGACGGCGACCCTGGAGGCCCTGCTGGAGCGCAACCCCGCGAACCGCATGGCCTTCGAGTACCTCATGACCCGCTACCTGATCAGCGGCCGGGCCGGGGAGGTGTCGCGCAACATGTGGCGATTGAGCGGACTCGGCTATCGGCGGATCCCCCGCCACTACGAGGAGGCGATCGTCGTTCACGAGTTCACCACGGGGGAGCGGGTCGAGGTCCCCGGCCTGCGGGTCAGCGACGAGACCCGGCAGCGCTTCGAGGCCTTCAAGACGGCGGCCCGGAGCCTGCGCTCGGACCAGCGGCAGGCGCGGGAGCGGCTGGCGCCGGAGTTCGGAGACGGTTTCTTCTACTACCGGACCTTCGGCCAATCCGGAGCGTAGCCATGGGCTTGAAATGGATCGGTCTCCTGGTGGCGTTGACCCTGGCCGCCGCCCTCGCCGTGGGCTGGCCGGCGGCCTCCGGCGGCGGCACGGAGTTTCCCTCGGATCACCGCGAGGTGGATCGGCCGCCGCGCATCCGGCCCGACTACGCGGGCACGGTCATCCCCGCCAACATCTGCCCCCTCAACTTCTCCGTGCAGGAGCCGGGAGAGCGTTACCTCGCGCGCATCTCCGGCGCCCGCGGCAAGGCGATCGAGGTCTCCTCGTCGAGCCCGGAGGTGGACATCCCGCGGGCGGCGTGGCGGGAGCTTCTGCACGCCAACCGCGGTGGAGAGCTGCTCGTCGATCTCTTCGTCGAGGACGCGGAGGGCGGATGGACCCGCTACGGGCGGATCACCAACCGCGTCGCCGAGGCGCCGATCGACGGCCACCTCGTGTACCGCAAGCTCAACCCGAACTACAACTTCTGGTCCGACATCGGCATCTATCAGCGCGACCTGTCCGGGTGGGAGGAGTCCGTCGTCCTCCACGGCCGCTCCATGGGGACGGGCTGCGTCAACTGCCACACCTTCAACCACGGCGACCCCCGCCGGATGTTCATCGGCATCCGCGGCGGCAGCTTCGACTCCGGGACCCTGCTGGCCGACGGCGGCCGGATCGACAAGATCGGCACCAGCTGGGGCTACATGACCTGGCATCCCAGCGGCCTGCTGACGGTGCAGGCGATGATCAAGGTGAGGCAGTTCTTCCACCGGGGCGGCGACGAGGTGCGGGACGTGATCGACCTCGACGCCGGCCTGGTCGCCTACGACCTGCGCACGCAGAGCCTCAAGACGGCGCCCGGCCTGTCCGACGACAATCGCCTGGAGACCTATCCCACCTGGTCCCCCGACGGACGCCACCTCTACTTCTGCAGCGCGCCCATCCTGTGGGAGGACCGGGACCGCATGGTCCCCGAGGCCTGGGACGAGGTGCGTTACGACCTGCGGCGGATCGCCTACGACATCGAGACCGACGAGTGGGGCGAGCCGGAGACGGTCCTCTCCGCCGAGGAGACGGGGCGGAGCCTGCTGCTGCCGCGGGTCTCGCCGGACGGGCGGTTCCTGCTGTTCTGCATGACCGACTACGGCTGCTTCCCCATCTTTCAGCCGAGCTCCGACCTGCACATGATGGACCTGCGCACCGGCGAGCACCGGCGGCTGGCCATCAACAGCGAGCGCGCCGAGTCGTGGCACGCCTGGTCGACCAACGGCGCCTGGATCGCCTTCAGCAGCAAGCGCCGCGACGGGCTGTTCACGCGCATCTACATCAGCCACGTGGACGAGCACGGCCGGGCGCACAAGCCCTTCCTCCTGCCCCAGAGGGACCCCTTGCTCTACGACGCCCATCTGAAGACCTACAGCGTACCCGAGTTCACCACCGGTCCCGTGGAGATCAGCCAGGCCGCCCTCGCCGCCGCCGCCCGGGGCCCGGCCACCATCGACCCGGTCAGCCCCGTCACCTTCGATTCCACGCCGACGAAGGGTGCCATGCTCACCGGCGGCCCCGTGGGACACGCCTCGGTGGGGCGGCGATGAGCGGGCGGAACGGTTCCCGGGGCCTGAGCCGCCGCGCCGTCCTCAAGGGCGGCCTCTACGGCAGCCTCGCCGCGGGACTGGCGCCCTCCCTGCTGCTGGGCGGCTGCAGCCGCCGGAGCCGGCGGCCTCACGTCATCCTCATCACCCTCGACACGACCCGCGCCGACCACCTCTCCTGCTACGGCTATGCCCGGCACACGAGCCCCCATCTCGACCGGGTGGCGGCCGAGTCCGTCCTCTACGAGCGGGCGACCGCGCCGTCGAGCTGGACCCTGCCCTCCCACGCCGCCCTGTTCACCGGCAAGTTCACCGCCTCCCACGGCGCCCGCTACGACCCCGAGGGCCCCCTGCGCCTCGACCGCGCCATCGACGCGCCCGCCTCGTGGGAGGTCTTCCGGGCGCGCGGCCTGGCCCCGGATGAGACGACCTTGGCGCAGCTCCTGCGGCAGGCCGGGTACGCCACCGGCGCCGTCCTCGGCGGCCCCTGGATGAAGAAGATCTTCGGCCTCAACAAGGGCTTCGACCACTACGACGACTCCTCCATCAGCTCGATCTCCGGCCGCCTGGCGCCGGAGATCACCCGCGGCGCCCTGCGCTGGCTCGATGGCCGGGAACAGGAGCCGCTCTTCCTCTTCCTCAACTACTACGACCCCCACAGCCCCTACATGCCGCCCGAGCGCTTCGCCTGGACCTTCGTGCCCTCGGGGCCCGACCTGCGCGGCCGCAAGGTCACCCTCGAGGAACGGGTGGCCCTGTACGACGGCGAGATCCTCTACATGGACCGCTACATCGGCCGCCTCTTCAAGGAGTTGAAGGCCCGCGGCCTCTACGACAACGCCCTCATCCTGGTCACCGCCGACCACGGCGAGCTCCTCGGCGAGCACGGCCGCTTCGGCCACGGCAACTACCTCCACCAGGAGGAGATCCACGTCCCCCTCTTCGTCAAGTACCCCGCCGGTGAGGTCGCGCCGGCGCGCACCGACGCCCCCATGCAGCTCGTCGACGTGATGGCCCTCCTCTTCGAGCGCCTGGAGCTGCCTCGGCCCGACGGCGTCCAGGCGGGGCTGCCCCCCGACATCGGGCACCCGGTGGCGGCGGAAGCCTACCCCCTGCCCGTGCTCAGCTCCGACGGCCACTGGCGGGCCCTGCTGGAGGGGCGCCGCAAGCTGCTCTGGAACAGCCTGGGGAACCACCAGCTCTTCGACCTGGAGAAGGACCCCGGGGAGAAGGAGAACCTCTTCGCTTCTCAGCCGCGGAGGGCGGAGGCGATGATGGGGCGGCTGAAGGGCTTTGTGGAGGGGCTGCCGGCGCCGGGTCCCGCGGGGCCGGGGGGGCGGGTCGACGAGGAGACGGGGAAGGCGCTGGAGAGTCTGGGGTATCTGTAGGTCCGGGCGGCAGCCGGCCCCTCCCGTTGACAACCGCCCCCGGCCGCCTTACCGTGGGCGCAGGTCCTTCCCCCGCAAAAGGATGGGGTGATCATGAGAACTCCCGTGCTCGGCTTTCTGCTGCTCTGCCTGGCCTCCGGCTGCGGCTACCACCACTACGCCGGCCCCCTGGAGCCCACCGGCGAGCAGGGCTCCTCCCTCGACGTGGCCGACGACGGCAGCGTCACCTACGCCAAGGGCCGGCTGGAGGTGGTGATACGCCCCCTGAGCGCCGAGGAGCTCAACCGCCAGTTCGCCGCCCACTCGCGGGCGGGCGCCAAGTCGACCAACCCCTACACCTTCGGCGACACCGAGTTCTTCGTCGGCCGCAAGGACCGCCAGCGGTTCACCGTCTTCAACCTGTCGATCCGCAACTACGAGTACCCCAAGGTCCTCATCGAGCCGGAGCGGGTGCGGATGGTCGCCGGCAACGGGCGCCACTACTGGAGCCTGAACGTCGAGCAGCTGGAGAACTACTACCGGGTCTACGCCGTCGGCTACCGGGGCAACGACTACAAGCGCTACCGGATGCGTATCGATGTGATGATGAACTCCATGGCGCAGCCGAAACCGGTCTTCAACGGCCAGGAGACGGAGGGCTTCGTCGTCTTCCCCGCCCTGCACGCCGACGTGAGCGAGGTGGAGGTCGTCATCGACGATGCCATGCTGCGCTTCGACTACCGCGACGAGCCGGTGGAGACGGTGGACATCTCCTACCGCTTCCGGCGCGACGTGGGCCGCCGCCATCACGACGGCAACATCGAGCTCACCGCCCTGAACTGACCCCGGCGGGGCCCGCCTACAGCACGGGAACGACCTCGAGCCAGCTTCCGCCGCGCTCGGCGTTGGCCGACTCGATCGCCTCCTTCGACCCGAGGACGACCACCCGGCCGGTCTCGGCCAGCCCCTCCAGACGCTCTCCGAAATCGCGGAAGTCGGCCGCCGTCGTGGCCAGCACGGCGTCGCGAAGGCCCTGGCGGAAGTCGTCGTCCACCCCCGTCAGCTCGCGCACCATGGAGGTGTATCCCCGGGCGTCGGGGAGCTGGTACGCGTCCATCTCGCCGATGGCGCCGATGATCGCCTTGGCGCGCTCCTCCTCCGACAGGTCGAGGCCGCGCAGGAAGGCGGCGGCGCCGTCGTACACGCGGATCGTGTCGAGGAGGTTGGGGTCGCGGTAGGAGCCGAAGCCGAAGACGCCGGTGAAGGGGTCGAAGGAGCAGAACGCGCCGTAGGCCCCGCCCTGGACCCGCACCCGGTCCCACAGGTAGCTGTTGCGCAGGTACTTGGTGATCACCGCCACCGAGCCGCTCAGCTCGTAGCCCCGGGCGTAGAGGTCGCCGCCCTTGCCGACGTAGTTGACCTGCGCCGGCAGGGTCAGCCCTTCGTCGCCGGCGCCGTAGGCGGGCGACCACTCCTGCAGGTCCCCCCCGCGGGCCGGCAGGGACCCGGCGAGGCCGGCCAGGTGCGGCTCCACGGCGGCGCGGTCGGCGTCGGCCACGGTGGCGTTCATCAGCAGCGTGCCGCGGTCGACGAGGTGAGCCCGCACGGCCTCGAGCTGGTCCAGCACCGAGGGCCAGTCGCCGCGGATGCGCTCCACCAGCCGGCGCAGGTAGAACAGGTAGCTCACGCCGTCCATCTGCTCGCTCACCCAGGAGGCCTCGTCGAACTGCGAGCACAGGCGCAGGGCGACGACCGAGTGGCCCCCCGGGACCAGCCCCGCCTCCTCCCCCGCCTTCTCCTCCAGGGCCATCTGCAGCAGGCGGTCGCGGTTGTCGAGGCGCACCGTGGTGAGCACGTCGCGGACGATATCGACGAGGTCGCCGGCGCGCTCGACGGTGGACTTGCCGCGCACGAAGAACCGGGCCACGGCGCGGTCCCCGCGGCGCTGGCCGGTGACCAGGCTGTGGGCCGCGAGACCGCCCGTGCGCGCGCCGATGCGCTGCGACAGGCGCACGAAGTCCTCGGTCTCGGTGCCGACCTCGAGGAGGCAGCGCCCGAAGAGGGGCATCAGGGGGAGCAGCTCCTGGGGCACGGCGCGCAGGTCGAAGCCGACGTCGAGGTAGAGGATGCCGTTGGTGAACAGGTCGTGGTAGAGGACGGGGGCGCCCCCCGCCTCGGCGCGCTCCAGGGGGATGGCGGGCACCTGCCGGTCGAGGTCGGCCAGCTGCAGCCGCGGCAGCTTCGCCAGGTCGGCGGGATCGTCGGGCGCCTCCTGGCGGGCCTTCAGTTCCCGCGCCTCGGCGCGGACGCGCTCCAGGTCGGCCTCGTCCATCCGCTCCCGGACCGCCGCCAGGCGCGCCTTCTCCTCCCCCTCCTCGCGCTGCGCCTGGCCCGCGTCGGGCCGCAGGCGGACGGTGGTGCGGTGGGGGTTGTCCAGCAGACAGCCCTCGATCAGGCCTTCGAGCCAGCCCCCCTCCAGGGCCCGGTCCCGCACCGCCTTCAGGGGCGCGTCGAAGCTCAGGGGCTCGAAGGGATCGCCGTCGTAGAGCCAGGTCGTCAGCGACCGCAGCATGAGGATCAGCCCCCGCGGGTAGGAGCCGGTGTTGTTCTCGCGCAGGCGGAACTCGCAGGTGTTGAGCGACGCCCGCACCGTCTCCCCGTCGAGGCCGTCGCGGGCCAGGCGGCCGAGGGTATCCGTCACCAGGGCCTCCACCTTCTCCTCGTCGGCGGCGGCGACCCCCTTCAGCCCGGCCGAGAAGATCGTCTCCTTCAGCTCCGTCTCCATGCCCGAGCCGGCCAGGTCCTCGCCGAGGCCGGAGTCGATGAGGGCCTTGCGCAGCGGCGAGGCGGGGGTGCCCAGGAGGACGTGGTCGAGGATCTCGAGGCCGAGGCGGCTCTCGAAGTCCGGCGCCGGCGGCAGCAGCCAGTTGACGGTGACGTAGTGCCGGCCGCCGTCGTCGCCGTCGCCGGCGGCGTAGGTGTGATCGCAGCGGCGGGGCGCGCTCCAGCGCGGCTGGCTGCCCACGGAGGAGTCCACCGCCCGGGGCTCGAACTCCGCCAGGTACTCCTCGAGGATCTCGAGGCGCCTCTCCGGCGGGTCGTCGCCGTAGAACCAGATGAAGGCGTTGCCGGGGTGGTAGAGGTCGCGGTGGAAGGCGGAGAAGCTCTCCCAAGTCAGGTCCGGGATGTGCCGCGGGTGGCCCCCCGACTCGACGCCGTACGTCGTGTCCGGGAACAGGCCCTGCTGGATCGCCTCGCCCAGGACCCGCTCCGGCGAGGAGTAGGCGCCCTTCATCTCGTTGTAGACGACGCCGCTGAAGGCCAGCTCCCCCTCCTCGACCTCGTAGTGCCAGCCCTCCTGCTTGAGGACCTCCGGCGTCAGCCGCGGGTGGAAGACGGCGTCGAGGTAGACGTCGACGAGGTTGTGGAAGTCGCGCAGGTTCTGGCTGGCCACCGGGTAGCAGGTGCGGTCGGGATAGGTGAAGGCGTTGAGGAACGTCTTCAGCGACCCTTTGAGCAGCTCGACGAAGGGCTCCTTCACCGGGTACTTGCGGGAGCCGCAGAGGACGCAGTGCTCGAGGATGTGGGCGATGCCGGTGGAGTCGGAGGGCGGCGTGCGGAAGGTGATGCCGAAGACCTTGTTGGCGTCGTCGCCGTTGACCACCGACATGAGCCGGGCCCCCGTGGGATGGCGGTACAGGGTCGCCTCCGAGCCCAGCTCGGGGATGCTCCGGCGGACCTCCGCTTCGAACCGATGCGCGCTCATGACAGCCCCCAGACCTCGGCCGCGGTGCCCCCGAGGATGCGGTCCCGCTGGGCGGCGGTGAGGAAGTCGAAGCCCTCGCGCACGAGGCGCAGCTCCTCGCCCAGGGAGAGCCAGCCGTGGCGGGTGCGGTGATGGCCGGGGTAGCCGGTGCCCCAGAGGCAGCGCTCGGCGCCGTAGGCGTCGACCAGGGCGCGCACGTAGGGGTGGGTGTCGGCGAAGGGGAACTCCTTGGAGATCGATCTCCCCTTCACGTCGGAGATCTTGACGAACAGGTTGGGCAGCTTCGCCAGGGCCGTGATCGGCTCCCAGGGCTCGGGCCCGTCCTCGAGGCGCGGGTAGCCCATGTGGTCGATGAGGAGCTTCATGGGCGGATGGCGGCGGGCGATCTCGGCGATCTGGCCGGCGAAGGGCGGGCTCGTGTGGAACTGGATCACCGCGCCGCGGGCGGCCAGGACCTCCCACATGGCGCGGTTGCCGGCAGTGGTGAGGACCTCCTCCTCCGGGTAGTACATGGGGTGGAAGCGGAACCCCGCCAGGCCGCGCTCCTCCATCCAGTAGCGGGCGGTCTCGGCGTTGGCGGCCTCGTCCCGGGGGTCGATCAGCCCGTGGCCGATGAAGCGCTCCGGGAAGCGCGCCGTCGAGTCGGCGATGTAGCCGTTGTCCCAGGTCGACCACGAGGTCTGCACCAGCACCGAGCGGTCGACGCCGTTGGCGTCCATCTCCTCGAGCAGCTCGTCGGCGGTGCCGGGCTCGTCCGGCTCCGAGGTCCAGTTCGGCGCCGTGGGCCCCACGGGATACCGCGGCGGATCGATCTCCCAGACGTGCACGTGCGTGTCGACGATCAAGTCGGTCTCTCCCCGGCCGCTGGCGCGGCCCCAGGTCTTGTGGGACTCACCATCCCTGTCCCGGCACCGGCGGCAGCGAGATCTTGCCGAGGACGGCGTCGGCCTTGGCCCCGGTGGCGGCGCGCACGTTGCCGGCGCGCCCCATGAGGGTCTCGTTGGCCAGGACCGCGAAGGCCAGGGCCTCCTTGGCGTCGGCGGGCACGCCGAGGCGGTCGATGGCCCCCAGCTCGCGCGGTGCCAGGGCTTCCTCGAGGAGGCCCATGAGGTGGGTGTTGCGCACCCCGCCGCCGCCGACCCAGACCTCCTCCAGGGCGCCCTCGGGATCGGCGAAGCGGTCGACGCCGGCGGCGATGGCGCGGGCCGTGAAGGCGGTCAGCGTCGCCACCAGGTCCGCCGGCCCGAGCTGCGCCTGGCGCATGACCTCGGCCAGGTACAGGGTGCCGAACTCCTCGCGGCCCGTCGACTTCGGGGGCGGCCGGCGGAAGAACTCGTGCTTCATCAGCCGCTCCACCCAGTCCTCGTCCACGGTCCCCGCCGCCGCCCGCCGGCCGCCGTCGTCGAAGCGCTCGGCGCCGCCGGTGAGGTGCATGACGGCGCCGTCCACGAGGGCGTTGCCCGGCCCCAGATCGAAGGCGAGGACCCCCTGCTCGCGGCGGGCCCCCGGAGGCAGGGCGGTGACGTTGGCGATGCCGCCGATGTTGAGCAGCAGCCGGCCGCGGTCCGGGTGGCTGAAGAGCAGCACGTCCACCAGCGGCACCAGGGGCGCCCCCTCGCCCTCGGCGGCCATGTCGGCGGGCCGGAAGTCGCTCACCACCGGGATCCCCGTGTGCCGGGCGACGACGGCGGCCTCGCCGATCTGCAGGGTCGAGGGCGGGTCGGACTTGGGCAGGTGGCGCACCGTCTGGCCGTGGCTGCCCACGAGGTCGATCGCCGCCGGCTCGAGGTTGGCCGCCTCGGCCACCTGGAGGGTGGCATCGGCCAGGGCGGCGCCGAGGGCGAAGTTCACCCGGCACAGGTCCTCCACCAGGGCGTCGGGCTGGAACAGCAGGAACAGGTCCGCCTGCAGCGCCTCCGGCAGGGGGTGCGTCAGGTGGGCGAGGATCTCGAACTCCGTGCTCTCGCCCCAGCCCTCGATCTCGGCGAGGACGGCGTCGATGCCGTCGGCGGAGGTGCCCGTCATCAGTCCCACGACGCGGCGCGACTCCCTGGAGGCGCTCTCGATCAGACGCTGCACGGCTTCTCCTTGTCGGCCACCATCACCAGGCCGAAGAGGGTCCCGAAGAGGAGGGCGAAACGGCCGTTCATCATCGAGCCGTCGCTGAGGCCGAGGAGCCCCATGGCCGTCAGCGTGGCGACGCAGCCGGCGGCGAAGGCGCGGGTGGGGGGATCGGCGCCGCGGCACAGGCGCAGGGCCCGCCGGCCCACGTGCAGGCACAGCCACGGGAACAGCAGCAACCCGGCGATCCCCATCTTCAGCCACAAGGTCAGGTAGAGGCTGTCCACGGTCCACGCCTTCCAGGTCTCGAAACGGCCCGCATCCGGGTTGAAGGACCAGGCCGTGAAGGTCGCCCCCTGGCCGCCGCCGAGGAAGGGGTGCTCGAGGATCTCCTCCCAGGCGCTGGCGTAGCCGAGGAAGCGGCCCACCACCTGCACGTCGCGGGTCACGTCGAGGAAGGTGCGGGAGCGCTCGACGGCGTGGGCCGACAGGGCGGCGCCGGTGAGGCGCTGGAAGGCGAGGGCGGTCAGGACCAGGGCGGCGACCACGCCCGCCGCCAGCAGGGCCGCCTTCCAGGCGCGGCGCCGGGCCGCCGGCTGGGACCGGTGCCAGAGCCAGACCGTGACCAGCAGGCCGAGGCCGAAGGCGGCCCACATGCCGCGGCCGAGGGTGATGGCGAAGCCGAGGCCGATGAACAGGAACAGGGCGAGCAGCAGCGGCCGGCCCCAGCGGCGCGGGTCGTGGACGAACCCGTTGGCCAGCAGCAGCATGGCCACGGGCAGCACGATCCCCTGGCGGCGGCTGACGCGCACGAAGCTCTCCCCGGCGGCGGGGTCGACGGCGCCCAGGAACTCCAGCAGGTACTCGGCGCTCACCACGACGCCGGCGAGCACCACCAGGGGCGAGAAGAGCCGGGCGCCATCGCCGGGGCGAGCCGCGCACAGCACCAGGAAGAACACGCCGTAGTACAGGGGGTAGCGCAGGTTGCGCAGGACCGCCTCGTTGCCGTGCCAGAAGCCGACCGCCCCGGAGAGCAGGGCCAGCAGCAGGAAGGCGGCCACCAGGCCGTCGGCGCTGGTGCGCCGCAGCCGCCAGCGGTCGAAGGCGGCCAGGTCGACGAGGGCGAAGAGCACCCCCGCCAGCAGGATGATCTCCCAGGGCCGCAGCCCCAGGGGCAGCCGCGTGGCGTCCAGGAGGTGGACCGGGAGCGCCGCGGTGGCCACCAGCAGCACCGCCAGCGTCCGCCGCGGCGAGAACAGGACCAGGGCCGCCGCGGCCAGTGCTCCGGCGGCGAGGACCACGTGCAGCGCCGTGCCCAGCAGCAGCAGGGGCCCCGCCGTGGCCAGCACCGCCACGGCCGCCGCCGCGGCCACCAGACGGCCGTTGTCCGGGGTCACCCGCCAGGGGCTGGAGATCGCATTCATCTCAGGCACCGCTCGCCTGGGGCTTCTGCGCCACCAGGCGGCCGTTGTCGGGGGCCACCCGCCACGGGCCCGAGACCGCCGCCGTCATCTCAGGCCCCGCCGCACGGCGCCGGCTTGCGCGCCACCAGCAGGTGGTTCCAGGCGTCGCTCTCGACGCGGTGGATCCCGTCGAGGACCAGGCACGCCACCTGCACCAGCGCCATCAGCGGCCGCGTGAGCGGGTAGAGGCGGATCCTCTCCAGGCGCCGCAGGTAGTGGACGAAGCGCGCTCCCGCCGTGACCCAGTACCCGGCCAGGGCGTTCACCTCCACGACACGAAGGCCCGCGGCCTCGCCGAGGTGGCGCAGCCCGAAGGGGGTGAACCGGTAGTAGTCGCGGGGCTCCTCGTGGAGGCCCCAGATGTGGGGCGCCGTCAGCACCAGGGCACCGCCGGGGCGCAGGACGCGGGCGATCTCGTCCAGCAGGCGCCGCGGCCGCGGCACGTGCTCCAGCACCTGAAGGCAGAGGACGGTGTCGAAGGTAGAGTCGCGGAAGGGCAGGTCGAGGCCGCTGGCCCAGGCCTCCGGCAGCCGCCGGGGACCGCCCCCGGCGGACGGTCCGTAGCGCTGCCGGTCCGGGTCGACGCCGAAGGAGCGCTCGCTGTGCCGGTCCAGCAGCCCGGCGAAGGGCCGGGCGCCGCAGCCGACGTCGAGGAGCCGCCCGCCGGCGTGGGCCGCGACGGCGGCGGTCACGTGGCGGGCGTGGATGCGGTGGACCAGCCAGTTGACGTGGAAGGGCGTGAGGGGCACGACCGGCGCGCGGGCGCTACAGCCGGTCGCGCGCGGTGTGGGGATAGTAGTCGACCACGGCGCCCTCGCCGTCGATGACGTAGCAGCCGGGGAAGCGGATCGCCGTGGGGCAGACGTGGCCGGGCACGGCCAGCAGGTAGTCGCCGATCTCGGGCAGGCGGCCCTCGGGCAGCTCGAAGACGGCGTGTTCCTCGTTCTGGAGGAGGAGGCGGGCGTCCTTGCGGCCCAGCAGCCAGGCGCGGCGCTCCAGGGCGGGATCGGCGGCGACCGCCTTGTTCCCCGCGTCGGTGGTGATCGTCAACTGGTCGGGATAGCGGTCGACGACCTGGCACAGCACCAGCGCCGCCCAGCGGAAGGGCTGGCCGGGCTTGCCCAGGGCGCCGTTGATGTCCCAGTAGGTCACCGTCCCCGGCGAGCCGTGGAAGCCCTCGGTGCGCGCGTAGTACTCGTAGGAGTAGGAGCCGCCGCCCACGACCCGCTCCACCGGCATGCCGGCGCCCTCCAGCTGTTCCTTGAGGGCCTGCAGGTCGCGGATGTGGGCCATGGCCGCCGCCTCCCGCCCCGAGGGGTCCTGGAAGTGCTCGTGGCCGTCGTAGATGTGCAGGCCCGCCGCCTCCAGCCACTCCTCGCCGTGGATCGCGGCGTAGAGGTCGGGCACCCCCTTCGGCGCCACGCCGGTGCGCCGCATGCCCGCGTCGACGTCGACCATGACCCGCAGCTTGCGCTCGCGAGCTTCGCCGGCCTCGGCCAGGCGGCTCACGTGGATGGGGGCGCTCACCGTGGCGTAGACGCGCTGCTCCGGGTGACCGGCGGTGATCCCGGCGAAGCGCCGGGTCTTGATCGACTGCACGAGGGGATACGCCAGGACCGCCTCAGGGGCCCCGGCGTCGAGGACCATCTCCAGCTCCTTGAGGGTGGCGCACTTGAAGCCGGCGACGCCGGCGGCCAGCTGCTTGCGGACGATCGCCTCCGACTTGTGGGTCTTGACGTGCATCATCAGGTTGGCGGCGCCGCCGACCTGCTCGCAGAGGGCGGCCAGATTCTGGTCGACGAGGTCCTCGAAGACGACCATGGCCGGCGTCTCCAGGCCGTCCGGGTCGGCGATGCGGTAGGGCTCGTGCTCGATCATCCTCGGGGGCGGCTTCCTTCGGGGGCTGGGCGTAACTGGCGGAAGCGTTTGAAGATAGGAGCCCTCGCCGAGGGCTTCAACGAAGGCGAAAGCAACCCTCAGGCCGGGTGGCGCTCGCGCAGCAGGGCCGCCGCCTCGGCCTCGTTCTTCAGCTTGAGGTAGGGCTCCTCCAGGGGCATGTCGATGGCCAGGCCGGGGGCGAAGCCGCAGTCCGGGTTGAGGCTCAGGCGCCCGGCGTCGACGTGCTTCAGGGCCTCCTCCACGCGGCCGACGATCTCGGCGGTGGTGTCGATCTTCTCGAAGCGGCACTCCACGGCGCCGAGACCGATCAGGCGGTCCTCGGGCAGCCGCCTGAGGATGGAGACGTCCCCGGCCACGGGGATGCTGAACTCCATCACGTACTGGTCGACGTCGATCCTGCACACCGTCTCGACGATCGGGTCGTAGCCGCCCTCGGCGCCCCAGCCGCGGCGGCCGTAGTTGCGCCGGCACAGGTGCAGGGCGGTCTGCACCTTGTCGAGGCCCGCGATCATGCCGTTGATCGCGTCGGCCGCCAGGTCCATCTCGTAGCGGGCGTCCTCGAAGCTGTCGCGGTACGAGGGATCGACGAGCACGCACAGGTGGGGCTCGTCGATCTGCACGACGGTGACCCCCGTCTCCTGCAGGGCCAGCAGCTCCTGGCGCAGGATGACGGCGACCTCCTCGATGAAACGGTCGCGCGTCGGATAGGCGCGGGAGGAGACCTCCCGCTCCCACAGGCGGACCCCGAGCAGGTAGGGCGACGGCACGCAGACCTTGGTCATGCGGTCGGTGGCTTCCACCAGGAAGCGGGCCTCCGACGCGATCAGCCCGGGGTTGACGACCTCCATCGGCTCGGTGACCGAGATCCCCCAGCGGTGCGGCTCGGGGCGCGCGTCCTCGCTGAAGCCGGTGGCGATGTCGGCGATGATGTGGGTGTAGGCGTGGCGGCGCCACTCGCCGTCGCTGACCAGGTCGAGGCCGGCCTGCTCCTGCACGGCGATGGCGTAGCCCACGGCGGCGTTCATCTGCCGCGACCGGGCCGCCGCCGCCGAGGCCGGACCCGGCAGCTCGGGCAGCATCTCGCGCACCATCATCGGCCGCGGCAGGCTGCCGACGACGCCGGCGGCGAAGGGGGTGCTGGTGAATCTCTCGGAAAGGGCCATGCAGAGAGAGTAGCGGGGATCGGGGCCTCTGTCTACCATTGCCCGAACCACCCGACACAGGAGACCGCACGATGCTCACGAAGGACCAGATCGACCACTATCACCGCCACGGCTTCGTCAAGGTGGACGGCCTGTTCTCGCCGCGCGAGACCGACGAGCTGGCTGCCGACATGGTGCGCATCATCGAGGAGTGGGGGGAGGAGACGATCGGCTGGAGGGGCCCCTGGCGCGACCGCTACCTCGACGAGGAAGAGCGCCTCAACACCAAGGCCGTCTTCCTGCACCGGCCGGACTTCTACTCCGCCGTGTGGTCCCGCGTCATCCACCACGAGGGCCTCTTGGGCGGCGTCCGCGACCTGGTGGGCGACAGCGTGCAGTGGCACCACACGGTGCTCCACGCCAAGCCGCCCGAGCGGGGCACGCCCTTCCCCATGCACCAGGACTACCCCTTCTACCCCCACGACGGCCCCCACTTCGTCGACTGCCTGCTGCACCTCGACGACGCGCCCCTGGAGAGCGGCGCCCTGCACATCGTCCCCGGCAGCCACAAGGGCGGGCCCCTGGAGCACATCCTCGGCCCGGAGACGGCGCCCCACCTGCCCCCCGACGAGTACCACCCCGACCTCATCGACACGGTGACGATCCCGGCGTCGCGGGGCGACGTCATCTTCTTCAGCTATCTCGCCATCCACTGGTCGGACTGCAACCGCACCGACGAGTGGCGCAAGGCGGTCCGCTTCGGCTACCACAGCACCGCCATGCGCCCCGTGGGCCGCGCCGACGACGACCCGCACCGGATCGACCCCGACAACATCCTGCCGCGCAACGACAACATCGTCGTCGCCGGGTTCCGCCCGGGGGAGAAGGAGCGCGCGCCGGTGCCGGCCTCGGTGCAGGTGGGGGCGTGAGGGCCGTCCTGGCGCTGGCGTCCCTCGCCGTCCTGGCCACCGCGGCACTTGCCAAGGAAGAGGAGAAGGTGAAGCCCATGCCCGCCCCGGCGGCCGAGAAGCGCCCCCACGAGCTGACCGCCCACGGCGACGTGCGCGTCGACGACTACTACTGGCTGCGCGAGCGCGACAACCCCGAGGTCACCGCCTACCTGGAGGCCGAGAACGACTACACCCGGTCGGTGATGGCCCACACCGAGCCGCTGCAGGAGCGCCTCTTCGAGGAGATCAAAGGGCGCATCAAGCAGACCGACTCGACGGCCCCCTCCCGCCGGGGCGAGTATTTCTACTACACCCGCTACGAGGACGGGAAGGAGTACCCCATCCACTGCCGGCGCCGCGGCTCGATGGAGGCGGAGGAGGAGGTCCTCCTTGACGTCAACGCTCTCGCCGAGGGCCACGAGTACTACGACGTCAGCTCCTGGGCGGTGAACCCGAGCCAGGACGTGCTCGCCTTCGCCGCCGACACCACGGGGCGCGGCATCTGCACCATCCACTTCAAGGACCTGTCCACGGGCCGGGTGCGGGAGGAGAGCATTTCCTCGGCCACCTCCAACCTCGCCTGGGCCGAGGACGACCGCACCCTGTTCTACATGCGCCAGCACCCCGAGACCCTGCGCTGGTACCGCCTCTACCGCCACGAGCTGGCCACCGACGCGTCGGAGGACGTCCTCGTCTACGAGGAGGAGGACGAGACCTTCGACGCCTACGTCTTCAAGACCCGCTCGCGGGCCTGGATCGTGCTGGGCCTGTGGCAGACGGTGAGCAACGAGTACCGCTTCGTCCCCGCCGACGAGCCCCGGGCCGAGTTCCGCCTGCTGGCGCCGCGGCAGCGCGACCACGAGTACACCATCGACCACGGCAACGGCTGGTTCTACGTGGTCACCAACGACGGGGCGCGCAACTTCCGTCTCATGCGCACCCCGGAGGACGCCACCGGGCGCGAGCACTGGGAGGAGGTGATCCCCCACCGCGAGGACGTGCTTCTGGAGGACGTGGACGTCTTCGACGGCCACCTGGTCACCGCGGAGCGCAAGGACGGCCTGCGGCGGCTGCGAATCCGCCGTCTGGATACCGCCGCCGACCACGAGATCGACTTCGGCGAGCCCGCCTATCTCGCCTACACCTACGGCAACTGGGAGTTCGACACCTCGACCCTGCGCTACCGCTACCAGTCTCTCACCACGCCCGACTCCGACTACGACTACGACATGGACACCAAGGAGCGGGTCCTGGTGAAGCGCGAGGAGGTCCTCGGCGGCGACTTCGACCCCGCCAACTACCGCACCGAGCGCCTCTGGGCCCCGGCCCGCGACGGCGCCCGCGTTCCCATCTCCATCGTCTACCGCAAGGGCCTGGAGCGCGACGGCAGCCGTCCCCTCCTGCTCTACGGGTACGGCTCCTACGGCTACACCATCGACGCCTCCTTCGCCTCCAACCGCCTGAGCCTCCTCGACCGCGGCTTCGTCTACGCCATCGCCCACGTGCGCGGCGGCCAGGCCCTCGGCCGCGCCTGGTACGACGACGGCAAGCTGCTGCGCAAGAAGAACACCTTCACCGACTTCATCGACTGCGCCGGGCACCTCGTCGAGCAGGGGTACACGAGCCCCGAGCGGCTCTACGCCCAGGGGGGCAGCGCCGGGGGCCTGCTCGTGGGCGCGGTGATGAACATGCGCCCCGACCTGTTCCACGGCATCGTCGCCCAGGTGCCGTGGGTCGACGTGGTGACCACCATGCTCGACGACAGCATCCCCCTGACCACGGGCGAGTACGACGAGTGGGGGAACCCGAACGAGAAGGAGTACTACGACTACATGCTGTCGTACTCCCCCTACGACAACCTCGCCGCCGCCGACTACCCGCACCTGCTCGTCCTCACCAGCGTCGAGGACGCCGCCGTCCAGTACTGGGAGCCGGCCAAGTGGGTCGCCCGCCAGCGCGCCCTGCGCACCGGCGACTCGCGGCTGCTGCTGAAGACGGAGATGGTCGCCGGCCACGGCGGGCCGTCGGGCCGCTACCGACGGTACCGGGAGACGGCGCTGGTCTATGCCTTTCTGCTGGACCTGGCGGGGGTGGTTGCGAAGTGACACCCGGAGATCCGCGTCCGGGAGCAAGCACCTCGACATCCGGCTCGACCCGGAGGCAAGACAGACGATGTTGCTTGAGCGCCAGGATGCCGAAGCGGTCTACGCTGCGCTCCTGCAGCCGCCAAGCATCAACGCCAGGCTGGCCGCGGCTCTGAAGGAGCATGATCGCCGGGTCTCGCCGGAGTGAGGCCCATCCTCTGTCGATCGCGTTGCTGCGGTGACTTCTGCTCTCGTTCTGGCTGCACTGATTCTCTCGGCTTGGCCTGCCCTGGCACGTGCAAGCTCTGACAGTGGCCCGGACGTGACGCAGGACCCTTCTCCAGTCGACACCAGCAAGGTCAGGGTGGGCGCCACCGTGATCATCGTCTATGGGCTGGGGTTCCGTGATCCGCTCTCCGGCGAATGGCCCGGACTGGCCAGAGCGAAGGGGACGATTCAAGCCGTGAACGGGGAACGGTTGCTGCTGGCCCTGGAGGGGCGGGACTCGGTGCAGCGGATCGACCTCGAGCGCATACAGGGGCTCGATCTTGCGGAGGCGCCTTCGGCCGGAGGCGCCATGGAGGTCGTGGACACGGCTGCAGTCAGGTTCGCTCGTCCCCAGGTGGAGGGAGCGGAGCCCAGGAGGAGGGCGGGTGGTAAGCTGATCGCGGGCATGATCGGAGGTCTTGCTGGCGGCTTCCTGGGCGCACACGCGGGCGAGGGGCTCGACGAGGATGGACTCGAAGGCGGCCTCCTGGGCCTGGCCACCGGCTATACCGTCGGAACCGCATGTGGCGTGAGCATCCTCGATCCCCATGACCGGTTCATCTCTGCGGTGGCAGGCAGTGTGGCCGGACTCCTCCTCGGCGGTTGGATCGCGTACGCCTCGGACAATCGTTGGGGCCTGATCGTCGGCCCTCCTGTACTTGCGACAATGGCGTCGGAAATGTGGCGACCGGAGAGGGCGGAAGGAATCCGCCTCTCCGCGGGTCCGAGCTGCGGCCTTCGCGGCGTATCCGCAGGCGCCCGGGTCCGTTTCTGAAGGCGGAGTCCCGCCGGTGATGCTTTGACAGCAAATTGACGTGATGTCATTATTGCAGGCATGAGAACGACGGTCACACTGGATGCGGATGTCGAGCAGCGTCTCAAGGAGGCCATGCGCAGGCAGGGCAAGGGGTTCAAGGAGACCCTGAACGATGCCCTGCGCAGGGGTCTGGGTCCGTCGGGCTCGGAATCGGAGGAGCGGCCCTTCGCGGTGGAGTCGCGTCCGCTCCGCCTTCGCACCGGGCTCGACCCTGCCCGTCTGCGCGAGCTGGACGACGATCTGGAAATCGCCGAGTTCCTGCGGAAGACCGCGCGGCTGCAGGAACGCCGGGAGTGATCATCCCGGACGCCAACCTGCTGCTCTACGCCTACGACGAGGCGAGCGCGTTTCACCTGCGCGCCAAATCGTGGTGGAGCACCTGCCTTTCCGGGCCGGAGCCGGTCGGCCTGGTCGCCGTGGTTCTTTTCGCCTTCATACGAATCGGCACGAGCCCCAAGGTGTTCGAAACTCCCTTCTCCATCTCCGAAGCGGCCGAACACGTCAAGAGATGGCTGGAGGCTCCGTCAACGGAGCTCCTGGCGGTGACTCGGGCCGATGTCGAGCAGGCCCTGGCGTGGCTGAACGAAGCCGGCTCGGGCGGCAACCTGACGACCGATGCCCAGATCGCCGCGGTCGCCAGGAGATGCCAGGCCCACGTCCACACCGCGGACACGGACTTCGCCCGCTTCCCGGGCGTTCGCTGGAAGAACCCCGTTCTCTGACTCGGAGACGTCATCGTGGCGGCCGTCCGAGCAGTCCGTCCGTGACAGGCACGGCGTTAACCCGGCGAGAGAGTGACATGACCCGGACGTCCACAGCCAGGAGCGAGCGCTTCAACATCCGCCTCGATTCGGAGGCCAGGAAGCGGATCGAGCAGGCCGCCAGCTTGGAGGGCAAGACCGCGAGCAGCTTCATTCTGTCCAGTGCGCTGTCCCAGGCGGAGCGGACGATCCGGAGACACGAGACGATGGTGTTGAAGCGCCGGGATTCAGAGATCTTCTTCGACGCACTCCTCCAGCCGCCCCGGATGAACCCCGGACTTGCCGCGGCCTTGAAGGAACATGATCGCCGCGTCTCCCTGGACGAGGAGAAGGAGGAACGGTGGCGCGCAACTCGCTGACGGACAGGCCCGGGCAAAGGACGTGGTCCGAGGTTCATGAAGGACCCAGGCGTTTCTTCAACACGGCCGGTCCCATGATCCCGGCGGATCACTACCACGTTCCCCCATTGGAGCGGCTCGACCTCGACGAGCTCCGGCGGCTGATCGAGCAGAAGCGCTACTTCGTGATGCACGCCCCCCGGCAGACGGGCAAGACCTCGGCCCTGCTTGCGCTTGTGGAAGAGCTCAACGGCAGCGGCCGGTATCGTTGCGTCTACGTGAACGTGGAGATCGGCCAGTCCGCCCGCGAGGACGTGGGGTCCGCCATGCGGGCGATCCTGAGCCAACTGGCTTCGCAGGCCGAACATGTCCTGGGCGATCGGAGCGTGAGAGAGGTCTTGCGCGAGGTGCGCGAAGACGCCGGCCCCCACGGCGTGCTGCAGGAGGTGCTGGGCCGCTGGGCCGCGGCCGACGCCAGGCCGCTGGTGCTGCTCATCGACGAGATCGACGCGCTGATCGGCGACACCCTGCTGGCCGTCCTGCGGCAACTGCGCGCCGGCTACCCGGAGCGCCCGCGCCGGTTCCCGCAGAGCGTCGTCCTGTGTGGGGTGCGGGACGTGCGCGACTACCGCATCCACTCCAGCGCCGAGAACGCCGTCATCGCCGGCGGCAGCGCCTTCAACATCCGCGCCGAGTCCCTGCGCCTGGGCGACTTCACCGAGGGCGAGGCGCGCTCGCTGCTGGCGCAGCACACCGGGGAGACCGGCCAGGTCTTCACCGAGGAGGCCCGGGCCGCGATCTGGGAGCTGACCCGGGGCCAGCCTTGGCTAGTGAACGCGCTGGCGTACGAAGCCTGCTTCAGGAACAAGGAGGGCCGCGACCGCCGTCGGGCCATCACCGGCGAGGCGATCTTCGACGCCCGCGAGCAGCTCATCCTGCGCCGCGAGACCCACCTCGATCAACTCACGGACAAGCTGCAGGAGGAGCGCGTCCGGCGCGTCGTCGAACCCCTGCTGAGCGGTACCGAATCCGCCGAGCAAATCCCCATCGACGACCTGGACTACGTCCGCGACCTGGGCCTCGTGCGCCGGCAGGGACCGCCCGCAATCGCCAACCCCATCTACCAGGAGGTCATCCCCCGCGACCTCACCTACACCACGCAGGAGTACCTCCACCAGGATCCGGCCTGGTACGTGGATGGGGACGGCGCCTTGCGCGTCGCCGACCTGCTGGCCGCCTTTCAGGTCTTCTTCCGCGAGCACTCGGAGCACTGGGTCGAGCGGTTCGAGTACAAGGAAGCCGGTCCGCAGCTGCTCCTACAGGCGTTCCTGCAGCGCATCGTCAATGGCGGCGGCCGCATCGAGCGCGAGTACGGCCTGGGCCGGCGGCGCACGGACCTGCTGATTCTCTGGCCGCTGCCCGGGGAGGACCGGCCGGGTCAGGCGGTGCAGAAGGCCGTGGTCGAGTGCAAGTTGCTCTACAAGAGCCTGGAGCAGACCGTGAGCGAGGGTCTCGAACAGACCCGCGCGTACATGGATCGGTGCGCCGCCGAGGAGGGGCACCTCGTGGTCTTCGACCGCACGGCCGGCGTGTCGTGGGAGGACAGGATCTTCCGCCGCGACGACGCGGGGGAACCCAGGATCACGGTGTGGGGGATGTAGCTCCGACGGCCTGCAGCGGCCTCCGGTCTCTGCTCTACCGCCTGAGCGTCGGCCGGAAGAGCCTCGTCGGAGAGGTGGTGCTCATCCGATGAGAAGTGGGAATGACGCCGACAGGATTGGGCACCCTTCGCTACCCAAAGGCCACCTCTTCCTCCAAGCTCGGCCAAGCCACCGTCAAGCCGTTCCAGCTTGCCAAGCGTTCACTGGCAGTCCCTGGCTCCCTCTCCTGTGAGTGACCCGCTCCGCTCGTTTCCAAAAGGTAGGCGAAGGAGAGTGAGGCAATCGCCCAATCGAGGTTGAACTCCTCCCGCACTCGCAGCAAGCGACGGCCATCTTCCGGATCACGTAACGGTAGTACGCCGAAAGGCCCCACAATTGCGGCGCAGCCAGGATCGAGCTCGACATCGTCTACAGACACCTTGACTGGCCTGAGACGCTCTACCCATTCCCCGAGGTACGCTGGTAGCACGGGTGCGGCAAGATCAACTTCATCCATGGCGTCATCAAGGTCGGCGTCGGGCCCCGGATATCCCATGCCTCTCAGGACGCCACTGACGTCGGCCTGATGAAGCAAGTCGCCGAGGTTCCGATAGTGCTCCTCGTCCAGCCGCTCTTCTTCTGAAGCCCGGGCCAGAAGGGTTGGCTCGCAGCCGTTGTCCTCGGTGCCCCATCGCGAAGCAACTGCCCAACGTCTGGCTGGCAGTCTCCGAGAATGATGGAAGACGGTTGTTCGATCAGTCTGCTGAAGGGCGGTCCTGAAGGTCTGAGGCGTCGACTGTGGGCCTCGCCAGGTCTTGCGCCCGCAATCAAAGGAGCCCTTGGCTTCGACGATCACCAGCCCGGAGTCATCCAGCCCGATCCAGTCCGCCTCCAGACCCCGGCTCGGGGGATCTTTCCGGATGCAATAGGGCGTGTGGCGGAACTCGCGTTTGGCCACATCCAGCGGCACCAGGAAGCGAACGCCTTCACTCTTGCTCAAGTACGCCCGGGCCATGTAACGCCCGAGGAGGCTCGAGTAGGCGATTCGGGCATCCCGCCCTATGCCCGGTCCACGATCCCGCCAACGCAGACTCCCCGAGTTCGGGACCAGGAGTTGATGGAACAGATCAGTCCAGATCGATGCCAGATGAGGGGTCGCCGTGACCAGGGTTTCTCGAGCTGCGGCATTGCCGATCGTGGACAACATCAGGCTGTGCCATACCCCGGACATTCCAGGGTTGGACGGACTGCCACGGCGGAGCCAGATCGTGCGGCTTCCGGTCGTGGTCGTCTGCGGGCCGATGTCCATTCTGCACCCCCTTACTCCTTCGAGAACTCGAACACCTCCGCCCCCGCCACCTCGAGGTAGTCCCGCGAGGACAGGATCAGCGAGTCCGTGAGCGAGCCGGCGTTGAAGGCGATCCGGTCGTTGCGGGCGACGGAGGAATCCACGTAGAGCTCGAAGGGGGTGATCGGCTCGCCGAAGGGAGGCACCGCGCCGGGGACGAGGCCGGTGAGTTCGTGCAGCTCCTCCGGCGTGGCGAAGCGCAGCTTGCGGGCGCCGAAGTGCTTGCGGATCCGGCCGGCGTCCACCCTCAGGGCGGCGCTCAGCACGAAGAGCCTGAAGGTGTCGTCCACCTTGAGGAGCAGGGCCTTGCCGCCCACCGAGATGTCCTCGCCCCGGGCCCTGGCCGACTCCTCGGAGGTGGCGGTCGGCGGGTGGTGCACCTCCCGGTACGAGATCGAGCGGCTGTCGAGCCACTCCTTGATGGCTGGAAAGTGATCGCTCTTCATGCCTCATCCCCTGGTGAGTCCCCCCGCCGGTTGCGGTGCAGTGACTCGTCCACGGCGGCTGCCATGGCCCCCCGGTCGAGCCCGCCGCCGAGGAACCCGTCGATGGCGCGGGCGGACTCGGCGGGATCGGCCAGGATCCGCCCGTGGTCGAGGTGCAGCGTGTCGAAGTTGCCGGCCTCTTCGAGAAAGGCCTCGACCTCGCGCAGGTGATCGGCGAAGGCGCGGGTCATCTCCGCCTCGGGGACAGCGTCGGGATCCTCCCCGCGGCGCAGGAGCATCCGGCGCTGCGAGGCGAGCACCTCCTGCAAGTCGCGGTGGATGAGCAGCACCCGGTAGCGCAGGTCCCCCGGCAGGTGGCGCAACAGGAAGCTGATCACCTTGATCGCCTCCCCCTGGTGGGCCCGCATCCAGCCCTTGTCCCCCTCCTTGTCCAGCCGCCTGACGCGCTCCACCTCGAAGTAGCCCCGGGGGTTGTCCTCGTCGGCGGCGCGGATGCCGTCGGTGGCGCAGGTCAGGCCGCCGGCGCGCAGCATCTGCATGACCATGGAGGTCCCCGACCGGGGCAGACCCGAGACGACGACCACCGGCTCTCCCTCGCGCACGGGTCCGCCGCTATCGATGGAAGTAGCGGCGCACCTGCTCCGCCGGCGGCGGCGCCGTCAGCCGCGCGGCGATCCAGGTGGCGGCGAAGGAGACCAGGAGGCCGGCCAGGATCGGGTCCAGCTCCAGGGGGCGGACGGGGCGGAAGAAGCTGCCGTTGACGAAGGCGCCCGCCGCGTACAGGGCCAGGTGCGCGGCGAAGCCGGCGATCATGCCGGTCATGGCGCCGAAGGTGTTGACCCGCGGCCAGTAGAGGGCGAAGACCGTGGGCCCGAGGAAGCAGGCCGCCAGGCCGCTGCCGGTGTAGACGATGATGTCCTGCAAAAAGCGCGGCGGATCGACGGCGCCGGCCACGGCGCCGGCCCCCACGAGGCAGGTCACGGCATAGCTGAGCACGCGGATGCGCCCCTCGGCGGCGCCGGGGCGCAGGTTGCGCTGGTACACGTCGCGCACGAGGGCCGAGGAGATCATCAGCAGGAAGCTGTCCACCGTGGACATGACGGCGGCGAAGGGGGCCGCCACCAGCAGGCCCCCGAGCCAGGCGAGGCCGGCGTTCTCGGTGACGAAGATCACCATGGCGGGCATGATGCGGTCGGACTCGGCCTCCATCCCCGGCAGCAGCACGCGGGCGCAGCAGAAGATGATCACCAGCGGGAAGTAGATGAGGGAGTAGTAGACGGTGACGGTGGCGATCGAGTGGCGGAGGGTTCGGGCGTCGCGGAAGGCCATGAGGCGCACGTAGTTGCCCGGCTGCCCGGTGCCCGCGATGGCCCACATGATGAAGAAGGAGACGGCCAGACTCAGGGGCAGGAAGCCCTCGGGGTCGCCGGGGCTGGGTCCGGGGCCGCTCACGTAGGTGCCGGGCTGGCCGTCGCCGTAGGCGTAGGGATGAGTCTGCGGCTGGCGCAGGCGCAGCGACTCGGGGACCCACGCCGTGGCCGGATCCCCGGCAACCCGGCGGACCTGGGACTCCGAGGTCAGCTCCACCACCTCCACCCGCAGGCGCCGTTCCCCCGCCGGCAGGGTGGCGGCCCTGGAGATGCGGAAGAGGCGGCCGCTGTGCGGATCCCCGTCGAGCCAGGCCCAGCTCCCCGCCGGCACCTGGGCCTCCCCTTCGGCCTCGGAGACCCGCTCCAGCTCCGCGGGTCCCAGCCGCGGCGGGGTCATGCTCGCCAGCTCTCCCGTGGCGCGCTCGAGGCCGCCCACCTGGTGCAGGGTCAGCGGCAGCAGGATGACGACGCCGGCCACCATGACCACCCCCTGCATGACGTCGGTCCAGACGACGGCGTGGAAGCCGCCGTAGGTGGTGTAGAGGACCACCACCGCTCCGAAGGCGAGGAGGCAGAGGAGGTACTCGGGATCGACCCCTCCCGGTCCGAGGTAGCCGCCGAGATCCGCCGCCAGGCCGTGAAAGGCGCCGACCCCGTCGAGGAGGGTCTTGAGGATCAGGCTGCCCGCCTTGAACTGGGCCACGAGGTTGAAGGCCATGAAGAACACGATGAGGCCCGTCGCCAGCAGGCCGAAGGCGGCGGAGTCGAAGCGGTCGCGGAAGATGTCGGGCACGGTGATGGCGCCGGACTTGCGCGCCACCTGGTTCAGGCGCTTGCCGAGGAGGCCCATCATGCAGATGGGCACCACCATGTAGCTGCCGATCCACAGGGCCAGCACCCAGCCGTGGGTGTAGATCTTGGAGGGGAAGCCGGTGAAGGAGCCGCCCGAGGCCGAGGTGGCGGCGAAGGTGAGGGCGAAGGCCCACATGCCCAGGCTGCGGCTGCCGAGGAAGTACTCGCCGAGGAAGCTGCGCCGGCGCAGCAGGCGGTTGGCGACCACCGCCAGGACCAGGACCCCTGCCACGTAGAGGAGGAAGGCGGTGAGGGCGCCGCCGGCGCTCATGGCGTTCCCTCCTCCGGGGAGTCCCTTTCCTCCTGGTCCTCGCCGAGGTCGTCGTCGCCCATCACCCGCAGGCTGAACCACAGGGCGAAGGCGGAGGCCGCCCCCCAGGGGGCGGCAACGCCCCAGAGCACCCAGCGGGGGATGCCGGCCACCGTGGCCGTCCAGGCCGAGTCGCCGTACCCCGCCAGATAGCAGAAAGGCACCGTCCACAGCAGCGCTGCCACCCAGACGGCGAAGATGACGGCCGCCTCCCGCCGCGTGGAGCGGAAGGTCGGATCGAGGTCGGGGTCCCGGTGACGCATGCGGTGCCGCCGGTGGTTAGCTTTTTTGGTTCGTCGCGGAGGTGGCCGAGGACCGGCACAAGCTGTTGGCCGCCTCCGCGGGTGTCAAACCCGCCACCGTGAGCGCTGGACATGGCGCCGACCACCCGCCGGGGCGCGATGAAATGGGCAGCCTCCTGACCGCACCGGCAGGTGTCTCGGCGGCGCCCGGCCCGCCGCCGGGTCCCGTGAGATCCGCTCCAACTGGAGTGACCGAGGAGGTGGGACATGCGACGCAGAGGTTTCCTCGTCAAGACGGCAGGGGTGCTCGGCGCCGCCTCCGTGCGCACCGCCATGGGTGAACCCTCCCCCGGTCCTGGCGCACCCGCCGAGGCGGATCCGGCCTCGGACGGGGAGGCCTTCTGGTCCAGCGTGCGCCAGCGGTTCCCCCTCACCCGGGAGCGCGTCTACCTGAACACGGCCGGGCTGGGCCCTTCGCCCCAGGCGGTGATCGACGCCGTCCACCGCAAGACGGTGGAGCTGGAGGAGATCTCGGAGACCGGCCACACACAGGAGGTATGGCAGGCGCTCAAGGAGCGCGGGGCCCGCCTCTTCGGCTGCGAGGCGGAGGAGCTCGCCTTCACCCGCAACACCACCGAGGGCGTCAACATCGTCTGCAACGGCCTTCCCCTCGGCGCCGGCGACGAGGTGATCACCTCCACCCACGAGCACGTGGGCAATACCATCTCCTGGATCGCCCGCGCCCGCCGCGACGGGATCCGCATGCGCGTCTTCGAGCCCGCGGTTCAATCGGCGGCCGAGACCGTGGACCGCATCGCCCGGCTGATCACCCCCCGCACGCGGGCGATCTCCATCTCCCACGTGACCACCACCACGGGACAGGTCCTGCCGGTGGAGGAGATCGGCCGCCTCGCGGCGCGGCACGGCCTGTGGTACTTCATCGACGGCGCCCAGTCGGCAGGCCAGCTCGTCCTCGACGTGCGCGGCATCGGCTGCCACGCCTACGCCACCAGCGGCCACAAGTGGCTCCTCGGCCCCAAGGGCACGGGGTTGCTCTACGTTGCCCGCGACGCTCTCGACGCGATCCAGGCCCGCTGGGTGGGCGCCTGGTCCAACGAGGGCGCCTTCGACATGGCCACGGGCGAATTCGCCTTCCACCCCTCCGCGCAGCGCTACGAGTACGGCACCATGAGCACCCCCCTCTTCCACGGCCTGGGGGCGGCCATGGAGTTTCTCCTCGACCTGGGCATGGAGCGCGTCTGGCAGCGTGACCAGGCTCTCGGGCGGCGGCTGATCGCGGGTCTGCAGGAGGCCGGCGCCGAGGTCCTCTCCCCCCTCCAGCCGGGGGAGCACAGCGCCATCGTCTCCTTCCGGCTCGAGGGGATGCCCCGGCCGGAGCTGCAGCAGCGGCTGGCCCGGGAGCACCGGATCCGCTCCCGGGGGATCTACGAAGGCGGGCTGGAGGCCGTGCGCGTCTCCCCCCACGTCTTCAGCCTGGCCGACGACGTGGACCGCGTCATCGAGGCGGTGCGCCAGCTTCGCGGCTGAAACGCACGAAGGCCCCGGGGACATCTCCCCCGGGGCCTCCGAGACTGACTGGTATTGCGCCGCGCTCCGGCGGAATCAGAACCCCAGCAGCAGCGACACCCGGTGCACGTTGTCGAGGATGCCGAACTGCGTGTACGCGTAGTCCACGGTGACGTCGTAGCTCGACCATGGGACGTGGACGCCCAGGCCGAAGCTGGCTCCCTCCTCGGTGCGCGGCGCGTCGAAGCCGGCGCCGGTGACCTCGTCCACCTTGCTGTCCTCCACGCCGGAGTAATTCAGCTTGTAACCCCCGCGGAGGCTCAGGTACTCCATCACCTCCACCTCGGCGGCGCTGTAGAGCAACTGCTCGCCGTCCTGGGGCTTGGTGGCGTCGGAGAGCAGGGTCACCTTCACCTGGTCCGCCTGCTCGTAGACCTCGATGGCCGCCCCCACGCTGAAGGCCAGCGGCAGAGGGGCGCCGATGTTGTAGAAGGTCAGGTCGTTGCCCAGGTTGTTGATGCGCGCCCCGAGCCGGGCGTTGCGGAAGCCCACGTGGTAGATCGCGCCGAAGTCGAGAGCCATGGCGCTCGCGCCGACGCCGTCGATCGACTGCTGCACCATCTTGCCCGTCGCTCCCAGGGCCAGCCGGTCGGTCACGTTGCGGGCCCAGGTCACCTGCAGAGCCAGGTCCGAGTAGTCGTAGGAGCCCGATCCCGTGTCGCGGAACCCGGTGTAGGTGGCGTCCAGGAAGCCCGGGACCTGGTCCCGGTCGAGGCCGCCGCCGTTGTCGATCCCGGCCAGGGAGAGGTTGATCACTCCGATCCCGAAGGTGCCCGCGTCGCCGAAGTTCCGGGTGACGCCGACGGCGTGGTGGCCGAGGTCGGCGATCCACTGGTTGTAGGAGTAGGTCACCTGGCTGCGGCCCCGCGGCAGGGCGATGCCCGCCGGGTTCCAGAACATCTGCGTGGCGTCGCCGGCCACCGACGTATAGGCCGAGCCGAGGGCCACCGCCCGGGCGCCGACGCCGATCTTGAGGAAGGCGCCGCCGGTGATGCCCGACTTGCGAACGGCCGCCTCCGACGAGTCGGCCCAGACGAGGGCGCCGAGGGCCAGCCACAACACCGCGCTCTTGTGAAGCTTCATCTTTCCGATCCTCCGTTCCGCATTGCCCAGTGGAGTCACTGCAGGATGGCGAAGTGGCCGGTCTGCTTGCCGCCGGGGTACTCCGCCACGTAGATGTAGAGACCGCTGGTGACCTCGATGCCGTCCTTGGAGAACATGTCCCAGAACAGGGTGCCGTCGAACTCGTTGGTGCCGTCGAAGCGAAGGACGTCGATCACCTGCCCGGAGACGTCGAGGATGGTGATCTCCGTCCCCGTGGGCAGGTTGATGAACAGGATCTTGTGCTGCTCACCGGTGTCGTGCAGGGCCTGGCGCTTGTAGGGGTTGGGCAGCACCCGGATCGCCAGGTTGCCCGCCACCAGGTCCCCGGCATCGGCCAGGGGCGCCTTCAGGATGAAGGGCGCGCCGATGTCCTTGAGAGAGTTCAGATCGTTGGGGTCGGGGTAGAAGGCGTTGGCGGTGGTCCACCAGTAGGTCCCCTCCCACGACCCGGAGGCCCCGTTGACGTTGTTGCGGTGGGTCTCCAGCGAGGTGTAGGGCCAGCCGTTGATCTCGCCCTGCTCGTCGTCGTAGGCGGCCACGTAGTAGTAGTAGGTGAACCCGAAGCTCACCAGGTCGCTGTCGTCGGTGAACTTGTAGTTGTAGGTGCCGCTGTCGTCGCCGTCGTTCATGTAGGAACCCAGGTCGCCGGCGGGGATGTTGGCGATCAGCCGGTAGGGGCCCCAGGCGTTGGGCTCCTGGTCGCGATAGGCGTCGGAGCTGATGTTCGGGTTGTTGGCCCGGCCGAAGGCCGCCAGCTGGGCGTCGCTGGGATTCGCCTCCGTCTGCTCGTGATAGCGGTCGAGCATGCGGATGCCGAGCTGGCGCGTGTCCACCCGCGGGAAGGGCGTGGACCGGTAGATCTTGTACCCTGCGAAGTCCGCCGCCGACTCGGCCCGGTCGTCCCACTTGACCTCGATGTTGAGGTCGGGGTCGGGACGGCTCGGAGCCACCTTGATGTCGGGCGTCGGGGGCGGCGCCGGCACCTGCCAGTTGTTCTCGTAGGCCCACTGGGCGGCCGAGCGCGCCCGTCGGACACCCTGCAGCCGGAACCCGCCGTACTCCGCCATGGTGATGTTGATCGTCTCCCCCACCTCCAGCGAGAAGGGGCCGACGCCGACGTAGTGGTCGCCGTCGAAGCCGTGGCCGATGGTGTACCCCGCGTCCCAGTCGGAGTCGCTGCCGTCGGGCAGGGCGCCGGCGTTGCCCTTCTCCCAGTTCTGGGCGAAGGTGCCGTTGTACTTCATGTCCCCGCGCGGCTGGCCCCGCTCCCCCTCGGGCTTGACGGCGGCCACGAAGCTCAGCGGGTTGCCCTCGACGATGTCGGGATGGGTGGCGTCGAAGTAGTTGGGATCGGGCCTGAGGACGAAGGCGGTGCGGTCGGAGATCCGGCCGCCGTTCTCGTAGAAGGTGCCCATGGAGAGAACGTGGTTCTCCCAGGGGTTGTGATCGTTGTTGCCGTAACCCTTGCTCACCGAGGTGTACCAGCCGCGCTCCGCCCCGGTGCCGACGGGATGGCTGTCGAAGATCGTCTTCTTGTCCGGCTGGTCGAAGCTGGAGCCATCGCCCGGAAGGGCGCCCTCCTTGACCGCCATCCACTGGGAGCCGGTGTAGATGTCGTAGTAGTAGTGGCGCCGGCGCATGGTGTTGCCCAGCTCGCGGCTGCCGTCCGGGGCCCAGGGAATGCCGTCAGGACCGGTCTCGCTCAACTGGGAAGGGGCCGGACCGGTGAAGGTGACCGGCACGTCCCACGGGTTGCCGTCGGCGTCGGGGGTGGCGTCGTAGCCGCTCACCGGACCGGTGAACCAGCCGGCCGCGCCGCGCCTCCCCGCCTGGCTGTTGGACATGGAGTTGATCAGCTCGTTGCGCAGGTTGAGGACCAGGGCCTCGATCCTGCGCCCCGTCTGCTCGGGGTTGCCGTCGCCGTCGGGATCGAAGACGCCCGTGTTGGTCAGCTCGAGCTCGAGGACGAGGAAGTCGTTCATGTTGGCGTGGTTGAGGGACCACTGGCGGATGCGGTACTTCACGTCCACGCCGATGTTCGTCGGCGTCGAGCCCTCGTAGATCATCTGGTGCCGGTGGCCGGGGTCCACCCAGCGGGCGCCGTCGTCCGCCGTCCCGGATCCGAGGGCCGGCGTCTGGAAGGCGTACACGTAGTCCTTGGCGCGGGGATCGGAGGAGGTGGTGAAGTTGTTGATCCCCGGACTGTATTCGATCATCTCCAAGGCCTGCTTCCAGGGGATGTGGATGTTCTCTCCCCCGGGGTACATCTGGGTGGGCGTCGTCCACTGGCGGTCGAGGTTGCCCACGCGGAACAGGTAGTAGAGCTGGTTGGGGTCGGTCTCCACCTCGTAGTAGGTCTTGCCCACGTTGGTCGGCAGGTAGGTCTCCCACAGGTCGCCCGCCATGATGACGCCCGGGCCCTGCGCGCCTGCCGTCCCGGCGAGGAGCAACACCAGGATGCCGGCGCTCGCCGGCTTCAGGTACTTGATCATCGTATTTCCTCCCATGGAGTCCCTGATCGGCTCAGAAGTCCAGGCTCACGCCGAGCCCGATCTGGCGCGGCGGACCGTACAGCGGGATCGACTGGCCGCTGAAGGCGCGGTTCAACTCCCCTGTCGGATCCTGCTCCTCTTCCCACAGGACCTGGCTGGGGATGGTGGAATTGTCGAAAGCCAGCACGTTCTCCCGGTCCAGCAGGTTGGTGATCTCCAGGAAGAGGCCCGCCCGGGTGCCGAGCAGCTCCAGCCCCCGGGTGAGGCGCACGTCCGTGCTCGCGTTCATCGGGCCCCGCTCCGTGGCGCGCTCGCGGGGATCCTCCGAAGTCTGGGTCAGCGCGTAGAGGAAGCCGCTCTCCAGGCTCTGGATCAGCGACAGGTCGATACCGCCGGGCAGCTGCGCGAGCAGGGACAGGCTCAACTGGTGGGCGCGGTCGAAGCCGGTGGTGAGGGAGTTGTTCCCTCCCCGCACGTTGCGCTCCACCGTGTTGAAGGTCTCCCGGTCCTCCAGGGGGATCTCCGTGTCGCCGGCGGCAAAGGCGTAGCTCGTCTTGTCGGGGTACGGCGTCAGCCGGCCGGCTCCGCCCGAGGCCTTGATGTAGCTGAAGGCGTAGTTCAGGCGCCCCGAGATCATCTTGCCCGGACGCCGGAAGAGGGAGAGCTCGATGCCGCGGGCGTCGGCGTAGCCGAAGCTCGTGGTGAAGGTATAGGAGCCGAAGCCGGCGCCGGCGGAGGGGTCGGGGTTAATGGCGTAGCCGATGCGCCCGTAGTTCTCGATGTCGCGGTAGTAGGCGGTGATGTCGGCGAGGTAGTCGGGATGGAAGCCCCACTGCAGGCCCATCTCGTAGGCCGTGGCCTCCGGCGGATCGGCGTTCACGTCGCGCACGTTCGGCAGCGACGGATTGGCGAAGGTGCCGTACTCGTCGTAGAGCTGCGAGAACGGGGGCGGCGTGTAGAACTTGCCCCACGAGTAGTGCATCGCCGCCGTCTCGGAGATCGGGTGCGAAATGCCGAGGCGCGGCTGCCAGAACATCTTGGTATCGGCGTCGTCGCCGAGGCGCGCCTTGCGCGTGATCTGGCCGTTGGACAGCGTGTCCTGCATGGAGGGATTGAAGAAGTCGGCCAGGACCTGCGCCCCCGGGTTGAACATGTCGAGGCGCACGCCGGCGTTCACGATGACGCCCTCGTACTCCATCTTGTCCTGCACGTAGAGGGCGGTCTCCACCGGATTGAGGGTGTACGCCGTCGTCTCGAAGGGGAAGTTCGGGTCGTAGATGACCTTGACCTGCGTGCGCTGCTGGTACTGATCCAGGGTGTGGCGCCGGTAGAGCAGGCCGGTCTTCAACTGGTGGTGAAAGTTGTACTGGTGGGTGAGGTCGGCCTTGAGCTGAGTGACGTTGCGCTTGAGTTCCTCATAGTAGAACCCGGGCTGGCCGAAGCGGTACTGGTTGTTGGAGAAGCCCAGGGTGAAGAACCGCTCGTTCCCCGGGTCGGAAGTGAAGAAGGTGAAGTTGCCGTCGGCGTCGACGGCGCTTCCTCCCACGCCCAGGTAACGCTCGGACTCCTCGGCCGAGTCGATGCGGATGAAGTCCCCGCCCTCGTCCAGGGTGGAGACGCCGTCGCCGTTGTCGTCGGAGAACCCGAACTCGCTCGTCCGGTTGAGCTGGGAGAGCTTGACGTCGACGATGGTCCGGTCCGAAACGGTGTGGGTCAGGCCCAGGTAGCCCAGGACTCCGAGCTTCTTGTTGCCGATCGCCCCTTGCGGGTAGAACTTGAAGCGGCCGTTGAAATCGCGGTTCACCCAGCCGCCGAGTCGGCCGCCGTCGTCGACCGACACGTTGGCGGTGACCTTGAGGGCGTTGGTGGGCCGGTGGGTGGCCTTGAGGGAGAAGCGGGCACCGCGGTTCAGGGTGTTGGAGAAGTTGCCCTTGTCGTCGAGGAAGCGGCCGCTGAAGAAGAAGTTGCCCCGGCGTGTGAGGGGGCCGCCCACGGAGAGCTCGAGCTCGTGGCGCAGGGCGTCGCCGTAGCCGATCTCGTCGATGGTGCTCTCGTCGAAGCCGTAGTACTCCGCCTTCGCCTTCTCGGCATCGTCGTCGGCATTGGCGAGGGCGGCGCGCTCCTCGAGGTATTTGGAGAGATCGTTGTAGACGTCGGGACCGGCGTTCTTCGTCCCCGGGCCGGTGCGGTAGAACACGCGGGTCTCGAGTTCCTCGCCGCCCTCCCGCGAGACGACGTTGACGATGCCGGCGGTGGCCGCGTCGTACTCGGCGTTGAAGGTCCCGGAGATCACGTCCAGGCTCTGCACGGAGGAGGCGTTGACCCCGACCGAGGTGAACTCGCTGCCCACCGAGCGGTGGGTCGCCGTGTAGGGCGAGTAGACGCCGTTGCCCTCGCCGGCACGGAAGTAGCTGTCGGAGACGTCGATGCCGTCGAGCAGGACCTTGGTGTCGGCCTTGCGACCGCCGCGGATGAAGCCGCGGAAGGAACTCGGCGTGGTGTTGATCAGGTCCTGCAGGCCGGAGACCGGCATGCTGTTGTTGATCTCGCTGGGATCGATGGTCTGGCGGGTCGAGGTCAGGCTCTTCTCCACCGGGGGCCGCTCGGCGAGGACCACGACCACGGGCCCCTTGATCGCCTCGGTGGCGAGGGCGAAGTCGACCGTGGTCGTCAGGTCCAGCCGCACGGCCACCTCGGTCTTCTGAACGGTCTGATGGCCCACGTGGCCGGCCTCGACGACGTAGCGGCCGGGCGGCACGTTGAGGATGAAGTAGCGCCCCTCGTCGTCGGTGACGGTCCCCACACGGAAGCCGCCGACCTCGGTGCTCACCCGGGCCCCAATCAGGGCCTGCCCCGAATCGTCGGTGATCGTGCCCGAGATCTTGCCGTAGCTGGCCGACGCGGGCTGGGCGCCCAGCGCCAGGGCCAGCACCACGAGGGCGAGTGCGGGTCGAACCCTTTGCAGCACCTCCATGGCCTCTCCTCCGGAGTGGTTCCTCAGGGCTCCGGCGCACGGTGTCCGTCGACGGTGCGACGGGTTGCCGCAGCCGTGCGGAGCCGGAACAGCGGAACTGACTGTGAATTCTGCGAAAGTGCGAAACTTTCAGTTTAGGGCCGCAGGGCCCGATTGCGCAACGTTTTTTTTGGCAACGTTTTCACGGAGTGCCCCGGCCCGCGCCACCGGTCGGACTACCAGAAGAACAGGTGGTTGCCGGTCATGCCGGTGATCCCGTCGATGAGACACCACAGGCCCCCGGTGGCGTAGTGTCCGAGGATGAGCCCCAGGAAGAAAGGCCGGGCCCGGCGGTAGAGGGTGACGCCGCCGTAGCGCAGGACCGACGCCTTCACCAGCCAGCCGATGAAGATGCTGGGCATGAGGTGGTGGGTGGTCCACATGGCGCTGATGGGAAAGGCGATGGGATGCACCGGGAACCAGAGGAACCGCTTGGAGGCCAGGGTCAGGGCCAGCTGCACCGCCCCGCCCGCGCCGGTGACGCCGAGGAACTCCCAGGTGAGGTTCGCCGGGTTGGCGAGGTGGTAGGCGGTGAAGGTGTAGGGCAGGGTGGCGGCCCTCTCTCCGAAGAACCAGAAGCTGAGGTTGAGGGCGCCGTGGCGGTAGCCGAGGGTCAGGACCGTGGCCGCGGAGGCGCCGGCGGCGCACAGCACGGCCAGCAGGACGGCGGCGGCCAGGCGGCGCCGGTGCCGGGTGATGTACTCCTCGGCCAGCCGCAGGCCGTGGATGACGGCGGCCATCAGAGTGACGCGCATCCCACCCGCCCAGGGGAAGGTCATGCCGAGGGCGCCGAGGTTGGCGTGTCCGAGGGCGCTGGCGCCGAAGGTGCCGATGAGGGCGTCCACCGGCACCAGGGGAGCCTTGGTCACCGCCAGCCCGCCTTCGGCGACGATCCGGGTGAGTCCGAACATCACCCCCAGGGCGGTGGCGATCAGTAGCGGCGCCAGCCACCAGGCCATGCCGGCGGCGTGGAGCCAGATCCACATGACCAGCATCGATGCCCCCAGCAGGCCGACGGCCTGGCGGTACGACAGGATCTCGCCGCCGTCCTCGCCGGCGCCGGCGGCGACCTGGCGCCAGATCCGCTTCAGGTGGTGGCGGGCGACCCACAAGGAGCTGGCGGCGAGCACCGCCAGGGCCCCGAAGCCCTGGTAGGCCAGGTAGGCCGAGCCGAGGGCGATCCCCTCGACGCGCTGGGTCCCGGGGACTCCGAAGTGCAGGAGCACGGCCCGCTCGAGGGTGGTCAGCAGCCCGAGGAACCACATGCTGAAGCCGAGCTTGGTACTCAGCAGGAAACCGAAGCCGACGACAGCGTGGCTGATCGACCAGCGCAGCTGGAACTTGCCGTCCCAGAAGTAGTAGTACTTCCAGATCGGCACCCCCTCGGGCACGATGGGGTAGTAGTTGTGCAGGGCCCGCAGGGAGTACTGCAGGAAGGGGATCAGGATGCCGATCCAGACGGCGGGATTGCGGAAGAAGGCGCTGATGACCCTGCCCCCCTCCCCCTCCTCGCCGATCATCGAGATCGGCACCTGCACGAGGGGGAAGGTGAGCCGCTCGTGCTGGATCCACTGCTTGCGCACCAGCACCATGAGCGCCGTCATCGCCGCGTACGCCGCCAGCAGCATCGGCAGCCATCCCAGCAGCGGCGCCAGCCACGCCATCCAGGGCAGGGGCGTGCCCGACGGCAGCCCCTCGTAGAACCACTTGACCGCCTGCGAGTCGGAGACCCGCATCCACTCCGGCAGGAAGGGCACGATCTCCTCGGCCCAGCCGTTCTCCGGCGTGGAGAAGTAGGTCCCCGAGGAGATGTGGGGCAGGAGCTGGCAGACGAGGCCGAGGGTCGGGATCGTGCAGGCCACGGCGGCCATGATGTAGACCGTGGCCTGCTCGGCGGCGGTGAACCGCCAGCTCCGCCGCAGCAGGCCGAGGAGGGGGTTGGCCGCCAGCAGGAACAGCAGGAAGAAGAACACCGCCCCCGGCGTACTGTAGTCGAAGTGCAGCGGCGAGCCGGAGACGATCAGGTTCTCGTAGGGAGCGGCCACCCCCAGCAGGACGGAGACCACGGCGCCGGCGAAGAGGGCGCGGAAGGTCACCGCGCCCTGGCGCGAGGTGGATCGGGCCGGGATGGGATTGGGTCCGGGGATCGGTTGCCAGGTCCGCGAGAAGGAGGAGGGGGTCGCGACTAAGGTGGGGGGCGGCCAGCGGCCTCGACAAGCCCGGCCCCGGCCCGCCATGGGGTGCTCGAACCCACGGACGGCTCGCCTTCCGCATCCCTTGCGCCTCGACGAGGGGCCGGACCATCTTCGCGGTTCAGCGAGCCCCTCGCACCGGGCCACGCGCCCCCTTCCCCTTCGCCGATACGAGACGAGCATGACGCCGACTTCGCGCCAGGCCTACGTCGAGCGCCTGCGCCTCTGGGTGCCCGGCGCCCGGAGAGAGGCCGAGGGCCTCCTGGACAGCTGGCTGGCCGACCTCGCCCCGGAGCCGCTCTCAGGCCTCCAGCAACCGCCTGCGCTGCCCATCCACCTGGCCCTGGCCGAGGGTTTCCTGGCCCGCGAGGACGGCGACCAGGCCCTGGCGGATGCGGCGGCCCGGCGGCTGGCCGGGTACGGCCGCTTCGCCGAGGCCTATCCGCGCCACCTGATACCCGATCGGCCCGAGTTCGCCGGCGGCCTGCCGGCGCAGCCCAACTTCTTCCACCTGTCGACGATGGCCGAGGCCTACCTGGGCATCCGCGAGAGCGCCGCGGTCACCGACGATCAGCACCGGGCCATCCGCGGGATCCTCGCCGAGAGCTGCGACCTCATCTTCTCCTTCCCCGAGTGGGGGGCCCACAACCGCGCCGCCATCCGCGCCTGGGGGCTGCTCGCCGCCGCCCGGGCCTGTGACGGCGACCGCCGCGCCCCGCGCTGGGAACGGATGGCGCGCGAGCTGATGGCCGACAGCCTCGAGGGCTGGACGATCGAGGACGCCATGCACTACCACTCCATGTGGACCCAGGCGATCCTCGGCTACGTCGATCTCGCCGGCGGGGAAGCGGCCTTCTTCCGCCAGCCCACCAGCCGCTTCTACTTCGAGTACTACCTCAACCTGCTGTGCCCCATCGGCGGCGTCGCCGACTTCGGGGATTCCTGGTGGGGATCCAACCTGCCGAAGTACCTGCCCATCTTCGAGCGCGGCGCCCGCGAGTACGGCGACGGCTGCCTGCGCTGGGCCGCCGGCGAGGTCTTCGGGCGCCTGATGGAACGCCACGGCCCCGGTCCCTTCGGCGACCCCGTGATCTGGGTGCAGGCGGCCAACTGGGTCGACGAGTCCGCCGAGCCCCGGACGCCCACCTGGGGGGGCCGCGAGGTGCTGGACGAGCTGGCGGGCAAGAAGGTCGTCTTCCGCAGCGGCTGGTCGCGGCAGGACACCTTCCTGCTGCTCAACTACAAGCCGGATACCGACTACGGCCGCACCCAGCGGGACTACCTCGAGCACACGATCCCGGTGGAGGCGGAGAAGGCCCATCACGGGCACGCCGACGAGAACAGCATCTCCACCCTCACCAGCCGCGGCGCCCTGCTGCTCCACGACGGCGGCTACCGCGAGCAGCTGCCGAACGGCCAATACCGCGCCGACCTCTACCACAACCGCGTCGTCGCGCGCAACGAGCTGATGCGCGAGGGCGAGTCGCTCTACGACTTCCTCCACAACGACGGGCGCTACCGCCCGGTGGAGACGAGCCGCATCGACTACCGGCGGTTCTCGCGGGTGGAGTTCTCGCGCACCCGCCTCGTCGACCGCGGCGCCGGGTACCTGCACGACCGCGTCGTCGCCTGGCTCCTCGACGAGGAGATGTTCCTCGTCATCGACGGAGTCCAGGCCCTGCGGGACGACGTCTTCACCTTCTCCAACCTCTACCACACCCAGAGGGTGCTCGACGAGGGGGAAGGCTGGTTCGACACCGCCGTCGACTCGGTGCGCACCGAGCCGGGAGGGGAGGTCTACGCGGCGCCGGAGAACGCCGCCGCCCTGGCCGTGATCTGTCCGCCGCGGCCGTGGTTCTGGCAGGGGCAGGAGCCGGTCCGCCGCCACTGGCAGGAGGAGATCCTCCTCCACCAGACGACCTCGGGACGGCTGGCGGCCGGCAAGTGGGTCGTGTTCTACTCGGCCCTTGCGCCCCACGACCGCGGCGAGGACCCGGCCGCCATCGCCGCCCGCATCCGCGTGGCCGACGTCGACCGCTCATCCGCCGCCGGCCTCGTGGTCGACTCCGACCGCGGCGAGACGCTCGTGGGCGTGAAATTCGACCGCGAGGAGGAGCTGCTCATGGAGGACGTCCGCCCGCGCTACACCTGGGACTCCGGCCGCACCCGCTACGGCTGGGTCGAGACCGACGCCCGCTTCGTGTGGTCCCGGCGCCGGGAGCGGTCGGTCTCCTACGCCTGCACCGAGGCGATGCGCCTCGACTGCGGCGGCACCACCTTGCTGGAGGCCCCCTCGTACCAGTTCACCCTGCAGTACGCCGGCCCCAAGGTCAGGGACAGCCCCTCCAAGTGGCGGGCCTGGGAGGAGGAGGATGTGGCGCTTCCCGCAAGCCGTTACCAGTCGACCACCGACCCGTCGTCGGCGTCGTAATCGACGCGGTAGGGGTGGGGCTCCCCCACCTGGCCCCTGAGCTTGTCCTCGTCGATGGTGATGCCGAGGCCGGGGCCGGTGGGCAGCGGCCGGTACCCCCCGACGACCGGCGGCAGGGGCTCGGCGAGCAGGTCGAGGTACTCGTGGTCGCCGCCCTCCTGGGCGAGGAAGTTGGGGATGCAGGCGGCGATCTGCAGGCTCGCCGCCAGGGAGCACGGGCCCTGGGGGTTGTGGGGCGCCAGGGGGGTGTAGTACGACTCCGCCATGCCGGCGATGAGGCGCAGCTCGGTGATGCCGCCGGCGTAGCAGACGTCGGGCTGCACGATCGTAGCCGCGCGCTTCTCCAATACCTCGCGGAAACCCCACTTGGTGAAGATCCGCTCGCCCGTGGCGACGGGCACGTGGGTCTGGCGCGCCAGCTCGGCCATGACGTCGACGTTGAGGGCCTGCACGATCTCCTCGAAGAACCACGGGTTGTAAGGCTCCAGGGCCTTCATCAGCAGCAGCGCCGTGGGCGGCTGCACGGCGCCGTGGAAGTCGACGCCGATGTCGACGCCGTCGCCGTGCTCGTCGCGCAGGGCCCGGAAGTGCTCGACGGCGGACTCGATGGCGCGCGGGCCCTCCACGTACTTGTGGGGCGCGCGGGACTCCACCGGGACTCCCGTCTTCATGGCGGTGACGCCGGTTTCGGCGCTGATCGTGCCGTACACGCGCACGCGGTGGCGGGTGGGTCCGCCCAGCAGCCGGTGCACGGGCACGCCGAAGCACTTGCCGGTGATGTCCCACAGGGCCTGGTCGATGCCGGAGAGGATCGCCGTCTTGATGGGGCCGCCGCGGTAGAAGGCGCCGCGGTGGATCGCCTGCCAGTGATGGGCCACGGGGCGCGGGTCCTTGCCCACGAGGTAGTCGGCGACTTCGAGGGCGCCGGCGGCGCAGGCCCGGGCGTCGTCCTTGAGCATCTCCCCCCAGCCGCTGATGCCGGCGTCGGTGGAGATCTTCACGAAGACCCACGAGTTGCGCAGGACGAAGGTCTCGATCGCCGTGACCTGGATCGACTCGTCCGGGCCGACCGGCCCCTGGCGCAGATCCTGCCGACCCGTGTCGGCCTCCCTGTTCTCCATGTCGCCCTCCCCTGTCAGCGGCGGCGGTAGCGCACCTCGCGGCCCGTCTCCGCGCTCCGGTAGATCCCCTCGAGGATCTTCGTCACCTTCAGCCCCTGCTCGCCCGTGGCCAGCGGCTTCCGCCGCTCGATGATGCTGTCGACGAACTCGTGGTACGCGGAGGGCGTCGGCTCGGTGCGGTAGTCGAGGCGCTTGGTGAACATGTCGCCGCCTTCGTCGGTGTAGATCTCGGCCTCGTGCCGGCCCGAGTCGCCGAAGCGGTGGACCAGCCCGCCCCGGTCGCCGTAGAGGCAGGTCTCCAGATGCTCCTGCTTCCGCTGGTTCAGCGCCCAGCTCGCCTCCAGGATCAGGGTGGCGCCGTTGGCGCACTTCACCAGGCCGCAGGCGAGGTCCTCCACGGTGTAGCTCTCGCCCGCCTTGCGCGCGACCTCCGGGGCGATGACGCTGTACGTCGATCCGGTGACGGCCACCGGCTCGGGGTAGCCCATCAGCCACAGGGCGAGATCGAGGCGGTGCACGCCCAGGTCGATGAGGGGCCCCCCGCCGGAGCGGTCGCGGTCGGTGAACCAGCCGCCGAGCCCGGGGATGCCGCGGCGGCGGTGCCACACGCTGCGGCCGAAGTAGATCTCGCCCACGGCGCCGGCGTCGACCTGCCCCTTGAGAGCGAAGCTGGCCTCGGTGAAGCGGTAGGAGAAGTTGATCATGAGGTTGCGGCGCGCCCGGCGGGCGGCGGCGTTCATGCGCTCCGCCTCCTTCACCGTCATCGCCATCGGCTTCTCGCACAACACGTGCAGACCGCGCTTGAGGGCGGCGATGGTCACCGGCGCGTGCAGGTGGTTGGGCAGGGCGACGCTGACCCCGTCGAGGTCCTCGGCATCGAGCATCTCTTCCGTGTCGTTGTAGGTGCGTTCCACGCCGAGGTCCGCCGCCACCTGCGACAGGCGCCCGGGATCCTGGTCGCAAAGGGCGACGAGATCCGCCTGGCCATGGGAGTGGTACCCGTGGGCGTGCTCCTGCCCATTGCCCAGGCCGATGACGGCCATTCTCACGTTGCGCTTGCGTCGCGCCATCAGGGATCCTCCACGTCGACCACGGCCCGGGCCTCCGGCGACAGGCGCCGCACCGTCTCCGGGCTCAGCCACTTCCGCTGATCCGTTTGTTGTTTCTCATCCCGCCTGCAGTAGTAGCAGTGCATCGCCGCCCTTTCGGAATCGCTGCGGTTGAGGGTGCCGCCGTGCCACAGGTGCGAGTTGAAGACCACCACCGTACCCGCCGGCCCCCGCAGCTCCACCTGGCCGGGATGGTCGGCCGTGGGGTCCTCCATCGCCTCGCGGGGCAGCTGCCGGCTGCGATGGGAGCCCGGCACCACCCGCGTGGCGCCGTTCTGCTCGGTGAAGTCGGTGATCAGCCAGATCGAGTTGCAGACCCGGTAGTCGCCGGGGGCGACCCCTTCGCCCCAGTCGGCGTGCAGGCCCTGCCGCCCCTCTCCCGGCAGGGCGGCGCGGGCGTTGAGGGAGGAGAGCCGGAACCGCGGCCCGAGGACGTGGCGGATCGCCGCCAGCAGCCGCGGCTCGGTGACGCACTTCTCGAAGACGGGGTCCTTGTCGATGAGGTTGGAGAGCCGCACCGTGCCCTCCTCCTGGTGCACCTCCAGGCCGGCGCGTTCCCCTTCCTCCGCGGCCAGCTCCTGCAGCCGCCGGCGCCAGGCCGCCGCCTCCGCCTTCGTCAGGACTCCGGGCAGCGGCAGGTAGCCCTGCTCGTCGAGGAACTCCTTCTCCTCTGCCGTCAGCACGCCGTCGTGGACGCCCAGGCTCTCCAGGGCCTCGACGATGGTCATCGTTCGCCTCGCTTCAGCTTGTCCCCAACGCGGAGGAGCTTCCATCCGAGCGTGGGAAGTGTCAGTTCCATGGCGCCGTCCCGCAACGGAATGGCCTCGCCGTCGAGGGCGGCGGCGGCACGGGCGGCCGGCGTCAGCCCCAGTCGATCCAGGTTCAGCTCGACGGTCACCGTCCGCTGCTCCCCGTCCATGTTGGAGACCACGGCGAGGAGCCCGTTCTCCGGATGGCGGTAGAGGCTTGCGTGAGCGTTGGCGGGGGAGACTCTCACCACATTTCCGTTGCTCCAGTAGGGCAGCCACTCCGCCTTCTTGCGGCCGAATGTGTCCATGACGCGCCAGATGGAGGCGGCCAAGTCGAGCTGCTCGTCGGGGTAGTGGGGGCGGACGGGGACGTCGTGGAGGAGGGTGAAGGCCCAGGCCTGCTCGTAGTCGTAGGCGGCGCCGGCGTGGAGGAACTCGGCCGGCACGCCCCACTGGCGTCCCATGAACTCGGCGCGGAAGGCGTCGAGGGGCAGCAGTTCGGCCACGTCGACGCCGCTGCCGACGCCCTGGAACTGCTCGCCGTCCCAGTAGCTGGTGGCCCAGCCGAGGGTGGGCATGGTCATGCACGTGGAGTTGTGGACGTTCACGTGTCCCCTGCGCCGGCGGGACTTCACCACCTCGTGGATGCGGCGCATGGCGGAGCGCACGGCGAAGATCGGATACGTGGGGGCGATGCTGCCGTCGGGGCGCACGTGGCCGCAGCCGTGCTCGGTGTTGCAGCAGCCGAAGGGATATTCGGTGCCGTCGAGGTAGACGCCGTCGATGCCGAACTCGTCCATGATCCGGGCCATGCCGTCCACGAGCAGGTCCTGCCAGGCGCTGTTGAGGCAGACGCGCCAGGCCGACTGCTCGGGCTGCGGCTGGTAGTGGAAGACGGGATAGCCGCCCTTGGGCAGGATGAGGGCGTCCTTGCCCACGGCCTGCCACTCGGAGATGATGTCGGAGATGAGGAAGCCGAAGTAGAGCAGGACCTGCAGGCCCCGTTCCTTGCAGTCGGCGACGAACTTGCGGACCTCGGCGGCGTGGGGCGTGCTCGTGTAGCCCTCGGCGTCGGACCAGTGCTCGAAGAGGACCACCGCACGCACGCCGGAGGCCGCGCACTTGTCCAGCAGCGCCCCGTCGACCTGGAGGCGGCCCGTGGTGCTCGACTGGTTGATGCACAGGATGCGGTGGTCCCAGGCGTCCTCGCGGATCTCCTTCACCGGCGTCGCCTGGAAGCCGAAGGTGTAGCTCAGCCGCTCGGTGACCACGCCGCCCGGGGTGAGCGGCTCCAGGTCCTCGGTGCCGAAGCCGGTGAACCCGCCGCCGGAGGCGACCCCCGGAACCAGCTTGACCGGCGTGGTGACGTGGTTCACGCGCAGCACCACCCGGTCCTCGCGGTGGAGGATCTCGGTGACGCCCCCGGGGTCGGCCACGTGGAACCCGGCGTCGGACTCTGCGAACCACGAGAGCCCGCGCTCCTCGTCGCCCAGCCAGATATAGGGGCGGAACCCGAGGCGGAGATCCCCTTCCGGCAGGGCCCCCACGTTGCGGGCCTCGCCCCAGCTCCCGGGGAAGTGGTAGAGGTAGCGGGCCTGGGCTTCGGGCAGGGCCATCTCCAGCGAGAGCGCGTCCAGACGAACCACAGCCTTGGAGGCGACCGACCAGTCGATGCGCACCATGCCGTCGAAGTCGATCTCGGTGCGGGCCGTGACAGTGAGACCCGCGGGCGACTCGAAGCGACGGTCGAAGACGACCTGCCCCGGCCCGGCGGAGACCGGCGCGATCCGGCCGCGGGTCCAGCGCACCTCCTCGCCGTTCACCGTGGCCGCCGGCCTCAGCGGCGCGGCGAGCAGCCGGCGCCCGGCGGAGGTGACCTGCGAGGCGAAGGCGGTCTTCGCGAAGGTGTGGGTCCGCCCCCAGCAGCTGACGTCCAGGCCCTTCGGGGAGGCCGACACCTCCAGCGGCGTCCACGGCGCCCGCACCCTTCGCGTGATCCCCTCCCGCGAGCCCAGCCACGGGAAGTCCCCCGGCCACTTGTCCAGCAGCGTCCGCGTGGCGAAGCGGACCCCCTCGCGGCTGATGAAGGTGGCCCGGAAGTCGCAGCAGCCCGAGGGGATCCCGCTGGTGTCGAAGCAGACCTCCTCGCGGCCGATCCCCCGGATGACCCGCCGCTCCCGGCCCTCCTTGGAACGCTGGCTGAAGAGGACCAGCTCCACCCGCCCGCCGGCGGCGAGGTGGGTCTCGCCGAGGAGGTGGACGCGGGCGTGGACCTGGCGGTACTCGTACCGGGTGTAGACCATGACGGTGACGGCGCGGTCGGATGTCTGGGTTTCGGACATGGACCCTCCTTCAGGAGGCGGACGGGGCGTCTCCCCCCGCCTTCCCCAGCACGTACACGATGAAGTTCGGCGCCCGGAACTCGTCCTCCCAGGTCGGGTGCCGCTCCAGCTGATCCGCCGTCGGCACCGGCTCGTGCAGCGCCTCCAGAACGAACCCCGCCTCCAGGAAGGCGGAGACGTAGCTGGACAGGGTGCGGTGCATGTTCAGGAAGCCGGGGCGCCACCAGTGGAACTCCCGCGGGCCCTCGCGCATGTAGTCGTCCACGGGGTAGAACAGCTTGCGCGGGCCCTGGCGGATCCAGCCGCCGGGCTGCGACATGCGCATGGGGTGGATGTTGCAGACCACCAGGCGGCCGGCGGGGCGCAGGACGCGGAAAGCCGCGTCGATGGCGGCACGGTGGTCGTGGACGTCGACCAGGACGATGTAGGAGACGGCGAGGTCGAACTCTCCGTCGCCGAGGCCCTCCAGCTCCTCGGCGTCGCCCACGAGGTAGGTCTCGCCGTCCGAGCCTTCCGAGCGGGCCCGGTCGATGAGGCCCGGCGTCAGATCGAGGCCGGTGACCTCCGCCCCGAGGCCGGCGAGGACCCGGCAGAACCTCCCCTCGCCGCAGCCGATGTCGAGGACGCGGCGGCCGGTCACCTCGCCCAGCGCGCCGAGCACCCAGTCGTCGAGGAAGTCGGTGCGCACCGACTGGTCCTGGCCGATCCAGTCCTCCACCGCCTCCTGCCACTGGGCCTGCAGCCGCCGCCGGAGGTTCATGTCGTCGGACGTTGTCATGGGAAGAGCGCGTGACCGACGGCGTCCGCGCCGAGCCTACGTTTCCTGCTCGGCCACCCGGGACCGTTCCTGCAGGTCGTACAGGGAGGCGACGTCGCCCTGGTATCGAGGGATCGGGAAGCTGTCCTGATCGAAGCGCGCCTCCCGCGCCGCCTCCCCTCGAACCAGGCGCACGTGGGCCTCCGCCTTGTGGGTCATGGGACCACAGTAGATGGGGAAGGCGTCGGCCGCCCGGTAGCTGAGGATCAGGGTCCGCCGCGGGCGCCGCGACTGGTTCGGCGCGGAGGCGTGCGGCGTCAGGCCGTGCATGAAGATGGCCGTGCCGGCGCGGCCTTCGACCGAGACCGCCTCCGCCTCGTCCACCGCCTCGGTGACGCGGCCCTGGAAGTACCCGTCCCTGGTGTGCTCCAGCAGCACCGAGTCGTGGCGGCCGGGCAGCAGCTGCAGGGCGCCGTTGCCGCGGTCGGTCTCGTCCAGGTAGAACAGCACCGCCAGGCTGTCGCGGTTCGTCAACGGGTAGTATGACAGGTCCTGGTGCCACTCGACCACGGAGCCGACCTCGGCCGGTTTCACGTTCAGCTTGCTGTAGTGGAATACCAAGTTCGGCCCGCACAGCTGCCCGACCGCGTCCAGCAGGCGGTCCAGCTCCGACAGGGCGCGGGCCACCGGATAGTAGGAGCACGGCTCGTACAGGCGGCGCACCGCCGTGCCCTCCGGCGGCTGGTCGGGCTCCATCTCCAGGCGCGTGGCGTCGTGGCACCGCCGGGTGCTGCCGGCGCAGACCGCGTCGGCCTCGCCCAGCAGGTCGTCCACCTCGGCCGGCGTCAGGAATCCCTCGCACACCGTGAACCCGTCGCGGCGGAAGGCGGCGATCCGTGCTTCCGTCAACATCGGTCCGGCTCCGTTCGGCCGGCCTGGTAGGGGAAGCTCTCGGCCCCGATGATGGTGCCCTCCGGCCGGAAGGAGCGGGGCTCCACGGTCGGGCTCTCGCCGGCGATCATGCGGCGCAGGAGGCGCTCCACGTGGGGCACGACGATCTCGATGGCCCGCTCCCCCTGCTCGCGCGTGGCGAGGCCGGCGCCCTCGTCTTCGATGGCTTCTTCGCGCACCCGCTCGGGGAAGGCAGCCAGGGCGAAGGCGGTCTCGAACTCGTTGGCGTGACCCGGCACCCGCTTGCTGCGCACCAGGGAGTAGACCTCGTCGTCGGAGTAGAGATCCCAGTACGTGGCGTAGACGATGCCGGGGCCGAGCAACTGGCGGTAGCGGGTCAGCTCCTTGCGCAACGGGTGCATGTGCCCCCCGTGGCCGTTGAGAATCAGCACGCGCTCGATGCCGGCGCGGGTGATGCTCTCACAGATGTCGAAGACGTAGTCCAGGAAGGTGCCCACCCGCGTCGTCAGTGTGCCCGGATGCATCATGTGGTGCTCGGACACGCCCACCTGTACCGTGGGCGCCACGACCACGGCCGGGTGCAACGCGGCGGCCGCCCGGTGCGCCACCAGGGTGACGCTGGCGCTGTCGTGACACATCTCCAGGTGCTCGAGGTGCTGCTCCGTGGTCCCCGTGGGCACGATGGCCGCCTTCAGGGTGCCCGCCTGGAGCATCTCCCGGAACTCCCTTCGTGTGAAGTCGCCGATCAGGATCCGCCGGTCGCGCATCTGTCTCCCTCTCCATGGCCGCAGGGTGGATACCGTAAGAAAGCGCCGGGTCTCCCAGCCGTCATGCGAAGAGCCGGGTGATCTCTTCGACCTCGAACCTGGGCAGGTCGGCCAGGGCGCCGTCCGGGAGACGCAGGCGCAGGCCGAAGCCCGACTCCCGCGCCGTGCCGATGCGGGCGCAGGCGATGCCCTTCCCTTCCAGGGCGGCGGTCACCGTCCCCGCGGCCTCCGGATCGCAGCCGATGAGCAGGGCGCCCGAGGAGATCACGCCGAAGGGGTCCAGCCCGAACTCGGCGCACAGGCGCCGCGACTCGGCGCTCACCGGCAGGGCGCCGCCGTCGATCTCCAGCCCCACCTGCGAGGCCCCGGCCATCTCGGCCAGACCCGTGGCCACGCCGCCCTCGGTGGGGTCGTGCAGGGCGTGGACGCCCCCCGCCGCCAGGGCCGTCCGGGCGTCGGCGACGACGCTGATGCCGGGGTCGTCCAGGTAGCCGGCGCAGCGGTCGAGGCCGGCCTCCGTCCAGCCGCGGGACCGCAACTCGTCCCGCTTCTCGGCGGCGATGATCGCCGTGGCCTCGATGGCCATGCCCTTGGTCAGCAGCAGCGCGTCCCCCGGCCCCAGTCCGGAGGAGCGGACCACGCCGCCCCGGCGGACCTCGCCGAGCATCTGGCCCACCACGAGGGGCCGGTCCATCCCGAAGGAGACCTCGGTGTGGCCGCCGGCCACGGTCACGCCCAGCTCCCCGCAGGCCTGGTGGATCTGCCCCAGGATCTGCTCGAAGAGGGCGCGGGTGGCCAGCTCTTCGGGGACGATGACCGAGGCCAGGAACCACTTCGGCACCGCCCCCATGGCGGCGATGTCGTTGGCGTTGACGTGGACGGCGTACCAGCCGATGCGGTCGGTGGCGAAGGTGATGGGGTCGGTCTTGGCCACCAGGCAGCGGTCGCCGAAGTCGATGACGGCGGCGTCCTCGCCGACGCCGGGGGGCACCAGGAGGCGCGGGTCGTCGCCGCCGGCGTAGCGGCCGAGCAGTTCCTCCAGGACCGGCGCGGGCAGCTTGCCGGCGCCGAAGCGGCGCTCCCCCTCAGCGCCGGCCGCCATAGTGCTCGCACAGGGCCCGCGCGAGGGCGGGCACGCTGCTCTCGCCCGGCTGCACGGCCACCGTCAGGCCGAGGTCGGCCACCGCCCGCGCCGTGGTCGGGCCGATGGCGGCGATGTCGAGGCGGCGCAGGTGCTCCAGGCCGGCCTCGCGGCCGCTGACGGCGAGGAAGTTGCGCACGCTGGAGGGGCTGGCGAAGACGGCGCAGTCGAGGCGGCCCCCGGTCAGGGCCTCGGGCAGCTGCACGGAGGCCGGGTCGGGGGGGCGGTTCTCGTAGGCCGTCACCCTCAGGACGAGGGCGCCGCGGCCGGCGAGGCTCTCGTCCAGCTCGGTGCGCCCGATGGAGGAGGCGGGCAGGAGGACCTCGGCGCCGGTGAGGTCGACGGCCTCGAAGGCGGCGGCCAGTCCGGCGGCGGAGTGGACCTCGGGCACGAGGTCCGGCTCGACGCCGCGCTCGCGCAGCAGCTGGCCGGTGGACAGGCCCACGGCGGCCACCCGGGCGCCGCCGTAGGCGCGCGAGTCCCGCCCCAGCCGGCGCAGGCGGTCGTGGAAGAACTCGACGGAGTTGGGACTGGTGAACACGATCCAGGCGAAGCCGGAGAGCCGCGACAGGGCGCCGTCGAGGGCGGTCCAGTCGTCGGGCGGGCCGATCTCCAGCAGCGGCAGCAGGTGCACCTCGGCGCCCTCCGACTCCAGCATCAGCCGCAGGGGGCCGGCCTGCTCGCGGCTGCGCGTGATCAGGATGCGGCGGCCGAAGAGGGGCCGCGACTCGAACCAGGAGAGGCGCCCCTGCAGGCCGACGACCTCGCCCACGACGATCAGCGTCGGCGAGGACAGACCCGCGGCCTCGACCTGACCCGCAAGGCTCTCCAGGGTCCCCGTAACCGTCCGCTGCCGCGGCCAGGTGCCCCACTGGATCGCCGCCGCCGGCGTCTCCGGCGCCCGCCCGCCGGCGGTCAGGGCCTCGCAGATGGCGCCGACCTTGCGGCTGCCCATGAAGACCACCAGGGTCCCCGGCACCTGGGCCAGCCGCGGCCAGTCGACGCCGGACTCCGGCTTGGACGGGTCCTCGTGGCCGGTTACCAGGACCGCCGCGGCGGCCAGGCCCCGGTGGGTCAGCGGGATGCCGGCGTAGGTCGGCGCGCCCGAGGCGGCGGAGACGCCGCAGACGACCTCGAAGGGCACCCCCGCCTCGGCCAGGGCCAGGGCCTCCTCGCCGCCGCGGCCGAAGATGTAGGGGTCGCCGCCCTTCAGGCGCACCACCCGGCGCCCGGCGCGGGCCTCGGCCACGAGCCGCTGGCTCAGCTCGTCCTGGCGGCGGGCGCTGCCGCCGCCGCGGTGCCCGGCGGCCACCCGCTCGCACCCCGGCCGGGTGTGCTCCAGCAGCCGCCGGTCGATCAGGTCGTCGTAGAACACCACGTCCGCCTCCGCCAGGAGACGGGCGCCCTTGAGGGTCAGCAGGCCGGGGTCGCCGGGACCGCCGCCGACGATGTAGACGCGGCCCTCGACAGCCTCGGGGGGATGGTCCACGGGGGCGGGCTCAGGCGGCGCAGGCCGACAGGATCGCCCGGCCGCCGGCGGCCTTGACGCGTTCGGCCAGGTCGGCGCCCAGCCGCTCGGCGGCCTCCAGGGGGCCGCGTACCGAGGCCCGGGTCGAGTCGCGGCCGTCGGGGCTCAGCACGGCGCCGTCGACGCGCAGCCCGCCCTCCCCGGGGCGGCCCCAGGCGGCGATGGGGGTGCCGCAGCCGCCGCCGAGACCGGCGAGGAAGGCGCGCTCGGCGGTGACCGCCGCCAGGGTCGGGGGGTGGCTGAGGGCGGCCACGAGGGCGGCGCGGCCGTCATCGGCGCGCATCTGCAGGCCGAGGGCGCCCTGGCCGGGGGCGGGCAACACGGTGAGGGGGTCGAGAAACCAGCTGATCTCCTCCTCGCGGCCAAGGCGGCGCAGGCCGGCGGCGGCCAGGGCCACGGCGTCCACCTCCCCGGCGGCGACCTTGGCGAGGCGGGTGTCGACGTTGCCGCGCAGGTCGACGAAGGTCAGGTCGGGCCGGACCGCGCTCAGTTGCGCCCGGCGGCGGGCGCTGCCGGTGGCCACCGAAGCCCCCGGGGGCAGATCCTCCAGGCCGGCGCCGCCGCGGCTGACGAGGACGTCGCGCACGTCCTCGCGCGCGGGCACGGCGGCCAGCCGCAGGCGCGGCTCCATGGCGGTGGGCAGGTCCTTCAGGCTGTGGACGGCGAGGTCGACGCGGCCGTCGAGCAGGGCCCGCTCCAGCCCGGCGGTGAACACCCCCTGGCCGCCGATCTTCGACAGGGCCCGGCGGTCGACGTCGCCCTGGGTCCGCACGACCTGCACCCGCGTCGGCAGCTCGTCCCCGAAGCGCTCGGCCAGGGCGTCGCGCACGAGACCGGCCTGCCTCATGGCCAGGGGACTGCCGCGGGTCCCGATGACGAGGGGTGATGCGTCGGAGGCCATGCCCCGAATATAGGCGGCAAGAAAACAGGGGAGATCCCCGATGCTTGTGGGGACCTCCCCTGGTGTCGACCCGCGGTGGGTGCGGGGTGTCTCAGACCATGTCGTAGTACAGGGCGAACTCGTACGGGTGCGGGCGCAGGCGGATGGCGTCGACCTCCTCCTCGCGCTTGTAATCGATCCACGCCTGGATCACGTCCTCGGTGAAGACGTCGCCCTTGAGCAGGAACTCGTGGTCCTCCTCCAGGGCCTGGATCGCCTCCTCCAGCGACGCCGGGGTCAGCGGCACGGAGCCGCGCTCCTCGGCCTCCAGGTCGTAGATGTCCTTATCCATCGGCTCGCCCGGATCGATCTTGTTCTGGATGCCGTCGAGGCCCGCCATGAGCATCGCCGACATGGCCAGGTAGATGTTGCAGCTCGGGTCGGGGCAGCGGAACTCGATGCGCTTGGCCTTGGGGCTGGCCGAGTACATGGGGATGCGCACCGCCGCCGAGCGGTTGCGCTGGCTGTAGGCCAGGTTGACGGGCGCCTCGTACCCGGGCACCAGGCGCCGGTAGGAGTTGGTCGTCGGGTTGGTGAAGGCCAGGATGGCGCGGGCGTGGCGCAGGATGCCGCCGATGTAGTAGAGGGCGGTGTCGCTCAGCCCGGCGTAGCCGTTGCCCGCGAACAGGGGGGTGCCGCCCTTCCACAGGCTCTGGTGGGTGTGCATCCCCGTGCCGTTGTCCTCGAAGAGGGGCTTGGGCATGAAAGTCGCCGTCTTGCCGTGCTTCCGGGCCACGTTCTTCACCACGTACTTGTAGATCATCATGCCGTCGCCGCATTCGACCATGGGGCAGTACTTGATGTCGATCTCCCCCTGGCCGGCGGTGCCGACCTCGTGGTGCTGCAGCTCGATCTCGAGGCCGCAGTCGATCATGGTGAGGACCATCTCCGAGCGGATGTCCTGCAGCGTGTCGTGGGGCGGCACCGGGAAGTAGCCGCCCTTGTACGGCGGCTTGTAGCCCAGGTTGCCGGGCTCCTCGGCGGCGCCCGAGTTCCAGCGGCCCTCGACGGAGTCGATGAAGTAGTACCCGGAGTGGGCGTTCTGGTCGTACTGGATGCTGTCGAAGACGAAGAACTCCGCCTCGGGGCCGAAGTAGGCCGTGTCGGCGATGCCCGTCCCCTTCAGGTAGGCGTCGGCCCGGCGGGCGACGTTGCGCGGGTCGCGGCCGTAGTCCTCGCGCGTGATCGGGTCGACGATGTCGCAGATCAGCGACAGCGTCTTGTGCTGGGTGAAGGGGTCCATGAACGCCGTCGACGGGTCGGGCATGACCAGCATGTCCGACTCGTTGATCGCCTGCCAGCCGCGGATGCTGGAGCCGTCGAAGCCGAGGCCGTCCTCGAACATGTCGGCCTCGAACTCGTTCACCGGGATCGAGAAGTGCTGCCAGGTGCCCGGGAAGTCGACGAACTTGAAGTCGACCATCTGCACGCCGTCGCGCTTGGCCTGGGCGACGACGGACCGGCCCGAGGGGGCGCTCGGGGCGGCCGCCTTCTTCTTCTTTGCTGCGGTTTTCGTCTTTGCCATTCCTGTCCTCCTACAGGGGATTGAGCGGAAGGGTGTGTTTCGCGGGGAACCGGAAAACGATAGGGCTTCATCCCCGGGCGGGCCACCCGGAGCGGCGCGGCCCACCCGGGGAAAGCCGGGTCCTCAGAAGCTGCGTCCGAAGACCAGGAAGCTGGTCTCCGAGTCCGGGTTGAGGATGTACGAGGCGAAGTAGTCGCCGTCGGAGACGTCCAGGGAGACGCTCGCCACCCCCGGGTCGCCGTCGGTGGTGTAGGCGCCGTTGCCGGCGCCCACGGTGAGGCCGACCTCGACGTCGCCGGAGAGCGCCGCCAGGGGCAGGGAGGCCTCCACCCAGAAGGAGTCGTCGGCGTCGCCGAGGAAGTTGAAGGCCGCCATGACGCTGGCCATGCCCAGATCGACGCCGGCCGACGCCTCCAGGATGTGGATCCCGTCCTCGTCGGAGAAGTTGAAGAAGTCCCCGGGCGCCTTGACCGGGAAGTAGTAGTCGGTCACGGTGACGGAGAGCTGGCCGACCGAGTAGGAGACGTAGAGGTCGTTCTCGTTGGCGCCGCCGCCGCTGATCGCCCACGAGGACCAGGCGCCGATCTCGACGGCCTCCCTGGAGAAGGCGATGCCCGGCTGCACGCTGACGGCGTTGCCGAAGTCGGTGCCTCGCCAGACGTAGCGGCTGACCACGTCGGCGCCGATGCCGATCTCCGCCGGGGCGGCGGCGGGCCAACCCGCCGCGGCGATCGCGGCGGTAGCGGCGAGGGTGCGGGTGAGGGTACGCATGCGCATGATGTCCGTTCCTCCCATTCGGTGGGGTGGGGCTACAGAGCGCTGTCCCCGGTCTCTCCGGTGCGCACCCTGACGGCTTCCTGCACGGGAACGACGAAGACCTTTCCGTCGCCGGTCTGGCCGGTCTTGGAGGCCTCGACGATGGCGTCCACGGCCTGCTGCCGGTCGACCTCCCGGACCGCCACCTCCACCTTGATCTTGGGGACGAAGTCTAGGGTATATTCGGCGCCGCGGTAGACCTCGCGGTGTCCGCGCTGGCGGCCGAAGCCCCGGACCTCCAGCACCGAGAGGCCGGCGATGCCGATCTCCGCCAGCGCCTGCTGCACCTTCTCCAGCGACGCGGGCCGCAGATACGCTTCGATCTTGACCATTTCTCTCTCTCCTCTGTCGCTGTGTCAGTTGGCGATGTACTGGAAGTCGGCGTAGGCCGGCTGGCCGTGCTCGCCCAGGTCGAGCCCCTCGTCCTCCTCCTCGGCGCTCACGCGCAGGCCCAGGGTGTGCTTGACCAGGGTGGCCAGGACGAAGGAGACGACGAAGGCGAAGACGGCATACGACAAGGTGCCGGCGATCTGGACGCCCACGGTGTGCTCCGGATTGGTGCTGAAGAGGCCCACGGCGACGGTGCCCCAGACGCCGCAGACGCCGTGCACGGAGATCGCGCCCACCGGGTCGTCGACGCGCAGGCGGTCGATGAGGACGATGGAGAACACGACGATCACGCCGGCGATGAGGCCGATGAGGATGGCCCCCGTCCAGGTCACCGAGTCGGCCCCCGCGGTGATGCCCACGAGGCCCGCCAGGATGCCGTTGAGGGCCATGGTGATGTCCGGCTTCTTCAGGTAGGCCATGGAGGTGAAGATCGAGGCCAGCCCCCCGGCGGCGGCGGCCAGCGAGGTGGTGACGAAGACCAGGGCGACGGCGCCCGGGTCGGCGCTGAGGACCGAGCCGCCGTTGAAGCCGAACCAGCCGAGCCACAGCAGGAAGACGCCGATCGTGGCCAGGGGCATGCTGTGGCCGAGGATCGGCCGCACCTGGCCGTCGGCGGTGTACTTGCCGATGCGGGGCCCGAGGACGAGGACCGCCGCCAGGGCCGAGAACCCGCCGAAGGCGTGGACGATCGACGAGCCGGCGAAGTCGTAGAAGCCCATGGCGTCGAGCCAGCCGCCGCCCCACTTCCAGGAGCCGGCCACCGGGTAGCAGAAGGCGACGAGGATCGCGGCGTAGACCATGAAGCCGGTGAGCTTGACGCGCTCGGCCACGGCGCCGGAGACGATGGTGGCCGCGGTGGCGGCGAACATCGCCTGGAAGATGAAGTCGGCCCAGTAGGTGTAGTCGGCGTAGGCGGCGGTGAGGTTGGCCACCTCGTCGCTGAAGCCGATCGGCCCGAGGATCGCCAGGAAGCCGTTGAAGTCTCCGGGGTACATCGTGTTGAAGCCGGTGAGGGCGTAGGTGAGGATCCCGGCGCAGATGATGAACACGTTCTTGAAGAGGATGTTCACCGTGTTCTTCTGCCGCGTCAGGCCCGACTCCAGGGTGGCGAAGCCCAGGTGCATGACGAAGACGAGGGCCGCGGCGATCAGGATCCACAGGTTGTCGATCACGAACTTCGGGTAGACCAGGGGCATGCCCCGGAACCCGTCCATGGACGTGATCTCCTGCGCGTGGGCAGGTGAGATGGCTGCGAGCAGGACCGCCGCGGGCAGCAGTCGCAGCAGGAGACGCCAGTGTTGGCGCATGGCCGTTCTTCCTCCGTGGGGGGTGAGAGGCTGTCGGCTCGGGTCTGTAGCAACCCTGGTACCAGCACCAGGGGACAACCCCTGAATCCCCTCCCAAGAGGCTGTTTTTACTCGATTTGCAGGATTCTGGAGCGCGGGTTTCCCAGAGGAAGAATGAGACAATTTCGTCTTTTTGCAGTTGAACTGCGACGAATTTGTCAGTTGCGGTACTCCCTCGGGTCGATGTCGAGCTTCCGCGTCCGGTAGGCGAAGATGCGGGCCGTCGTTCCCAGGGCGCGGGCGGCCTTGGCCATGTTGCCGCGCGTGCTCTTGAGGGCCTCCACCAGGATCTCGCGCTCGTAGGAGCTCATCATCATCTCCAGGGAGCCGGAGAGGTTGGTGCCCGAGGCGGCCGCCGTCTGCAGGGTCGGCGGCAGGTGGTGGCCGTGGACGACGCCGTCCATGGAGAGGATGACGGCGCGCTCGATGCAGTTCTCCAGCTCGCGCACGTTGCCGGGCCAGTGGTAGCTCATGAGCATGTCGATGGCCGGCGTCGAGATGCGCCGCATCGGCTTGCCGTGCTTGCGGCCGTAGCGCTCGAGGAAGGTGTCGGCCAGCAGCAGCACGTCCGACTTCCGCTCCCGCAGGGGGGGAACGTAGATGGGGAAGACGTTGAGGCGGTAGAACAGGTCCTCCCGGAAGCGGCCGTCGGCGACGGCGCGCTCCAGGTCGACGTGGGTGGCGGCGACGACGCGCACGTCCACGTGCCGCGGGGCCGAGCCGCCCAGCCGCTCCACCTGCCGCGACTGCAGCACCCGCAGCAGCTTCACCTGCACCCCCGGCGGCAGCTCGCCGATCTCGTCGAGGAACAGGGTGCCGCCGTCGGCGCGCTCGAAGCGGCCCTCCCGGCCCTCGGTGGCCCCGGTGAAGGCGCCCTGCTCGTGGCCGAAGAGCTCGGCCTCCACCAGCGACTCGGGCAGGGCCGCCACGTGCACCTTCACCAGCGGCCGCGACGAGCGCAGGCTGTGGTAGTGCAGGGCGTCGGCCACCAGCTCCTTGCCGGTGCCGCTCTCGCCGCGGAGCAGGACGGTGGCGTCGGAGGGGGCGACCTTGCCGATCATCTCCCCCACCTCCTCCATGGCCTTCGAGTTGCCGATGATGTTGGCCGGGTGGAAGCGCTCCTTCAGCTCCCCCTGGAGGCGCAGGTTCTCGTCGTGGAGGCTGGCCAGCTCGGCCCGCTCGCGGCGCCGGGAGGCGACGTCCTGGGCGATCATGCCGGCCACGATCGACAGGAGGCGCACGTTCCGGTGCAGGTTGGCGTCGTCCACGTACGGGCAGTCGACGCTGAGGGTGCCCACCACCTCCCCCTGAAGCTGAATCGGCACGCAGATGAAGGAGCTGTGGGACTTCTCATCGCTCGTGCGCGCCCCGGTGCGGTCGAGGAACAGCGGCTCGGAGCTGATGCGCGGCACGATCACCGGCTTGGCCGAGGCTACCACCCGGCCGGTGATCCCCTCCCCCACCTTGTAGCGGCCGCGGTCGATCTCGTCCTGGGAGAGGCCCAAGGCGATCTCGATGGCCAGCTCCTGGCCGTTCACCTCCTGGTCGCCGCGCACCAGGCTGAGGGTCCCCAGCCGCATCTGCAGGCGCTCGGACAGGGACTCGAGGATGCGGTGGAGGGCCTGCTCGAAGTTGGGGACCGACCCGAGGATCGCCCCCACCTCGTGGAGGACGCCGAGCTGGTCCTGGTCGGACGTGGGGGGCGAAGCCGCGGAAGAGACCGCCATCATCACCTCCGATGGAGGAAGGGAACAAAAATGTCTCTTGTTGAAACCAAAAAGACAAATATGTCTCCATGAATCTGGCCGTCAAGGCCCGCTCCCTGCCGGCCGGCCCCCGATCGCCGGACACGCGCGCCGGCCGGCCGTGGGCCCCCGGACCCCGCGGGCGGCTCGATTGACACTGGCCGGGGGCCGGGGTAACCTAGCCCGCCCCCGAAGAGACGAACCGCCATGAGCGCAGACATCACCCAACTGCTCGACGCCTGGGCCTACGATCCCGAGTCGAACGTGCGCAAGATCAAGGGCGCCGACGGCGTCGCCAAGATCCAGGTGCGCGTCGACCAGGGCGCCTTCCAGGGCATCCTCCAGCTCAACCTCGACGGCCGTCCCGACGGCCGGCGGCCCCACGACCACGACTTCGCCCTCGATCACTACACGGCCGCCCTGGAGGACCACCGCGCCAGCCACGGGGGCAGCGACCGGGACTTCCACCTCGACCGGGAGGTCTGCAAGGAGCTCTTCGACGAGAGTTCCCGCATCTACGGTCGCTACGTCTTCCTGCTGCAGATCAAGGAGTACCAGCGCGTCGTCCGCGACACCGAGCGCAACATGGCCCTGTTCCGCTTCGTCAACCGCTACGCGTCCCACGAGGACGACCGCAACAACCTCGAGAAGTGGTGGCCCTACGTCCTGCGCATCGACGCCACGGCGCGGGCCATGCTCGCCGTCGAGGAGGACGACTTCGACCACGCCATCGGCCGCCTGAACAAGGCGCGCCAGAGCATCGAAGAGCTCGATGACGTGGACGCCGAGGAGTTCCACGCCGAGCGCGAGCGCTCCCTCCAGGCTATCGACGAGCTGGTGAAGGAGCTCACCGGGCGGCGGCCCCTCAGCGAGAAGGAGCGCCTCCGCCAGGAGCTGGAGACGGCCGTCTCCCGCGAGGAGTTCGAGCGCGCCGCCGAGCTCCGCGACCAGCTCAACCAGCTCGACGATTGACCGCCCCCGAGGCACCTCCCGCGGCCGCCGCGGCGGCGCCGGCCTGGTACCGCCGGCTGCACTGGCAGGTGGCCCTGGCCATGGTCCTGGGCACCCTCGCCGGCCTCGCCGGGGGCGAGCCCCTGGCCGCGGAGCTGGGGTGGATCGGGCAGCTCTTCATACAGCTCCTCAAGATGGTCATCGTGCCCCTGGTCCTCGCCTCGATCATCTCCGGCGTCGCCTCGGTGGGCGGCGCCGGCCTGGGGCGGCTCTTCGGCAAGACCCTGGGCTACTACCTGGCCACCAGCTTCCTCGCCGTCCTCACCGGGCTGGTCCTGGTCAACCTGATCAGGCCCGGCGCCGGCGCCGACCTCGGCGGCGCCGAGACCCGGCAGCTGCCCGACCTCACGGTGGTGACCTCCCCCGTCGACCTCCTCCTCGACATCGTCCCCGTCAACATCGTCGACGCCGCCTCCGAGGCGAAGATGCTCTCCATCATCTTCTTCGCCATCCTCGTGGGCCTCAGCATCGCCGGCCTGCCGCCCCGCCACCGCGACCCCCTGACCGGTCTCGCCGCCGCCGCCTTCCAGGCGATGATGCGCCTCACCTCGGGGATCATCCGCTGGGTGGCGCCGATCGGCGTGTTCTCCCTCATCCTCACCCTCGTGGGGACCACGGGACTGGGCTCCTTCAAGGCCCTGGGCCTCTACGCCCTGGTCCTGTGCCTGGGGCTGACCTTCCACCTCTTCGTGGCGCTGCCCCTGGTGCTGCGGATGATCCTCGGCGGCATCGATCCGCGGATCCACTTCCGCAACATGGTGCAGCCCATGTGCATGGCCTTCTCCACCAGCTCCTCGGGGGCGACCCTGCCGGTGACGATCGACGCCGTGGAGCGCAAGGTCGGCGTCTCCAACCGCGTGACCTCCTTCGTGCTGCCCATGGGCGCCACCGTCAACATGGACGGCACCGCCCTCTACGAGTGCGCCGGGGTGCTGTTCATCGCCCAGGTGATGGGGGTGGCCATGGGCCTGGAGCAGCAGGCGCTGATCGTGGTCACCGCCCTGCTCGCCTCCATCGGCGCCGCAGCGGTGCCCTCGGCCGGCCTGGTGATGATCTTCATCGTCCTCGAGGCGGTGAACCTCACGGGGCCGCAGGTGGCCCTCATCGTGGGGGCCATGCTCGCCATCGACCGGCCCCTGGACATGTACCGCACCGTGGTCAACGTCTTCAGCGACTCCTGCGGCGCCGCCGTCATCGCCCGCTCCGAGGGCGAGACAGCCGTCGACACGGTGGCGCGGGACTGATCCCCTCAGGCGGCCGCCGCCAGCGCCGCCTCGATCTCCTCCAGCACCTCGGCGTCGGTCTCGCGGTCCCGCGCATCGCCCAGGGCCTGCCTGGCCTCGTCGCCCCCGAGCTGGCCCAGGGCCCAGGCCACGTGGGCCCGCACCAGGGGCTCCTCCTCCCGCTCCAGGGCCCGCGCCAGGTGCGGCACCACCCGCCGGTCGCCGGCGTTGCCGAGGCTGACGGCGGCGTTGCGCAGCATGCCGCGGCGCTTGGGGCGCTTGGCCGGGTTGCGGCGGAAGCGCTCGTTGAAGGCGTCGCGGTCCATGGCCAGAAGCTCCACCAGGTCCACCGGGTCGAGGCCGGGCCGCGGGTGGAAGGCCTCCTCCCCCGTGGCTGGGGCGCGGCGGTTCCACGGGCAGACCTCCTGGCAGATGTCGCAGCCGAGGACCCAGTCGCCGACGCCTTCGCGCAGCTCCCGGGGAATCGCCTCCTTCAGCTCGATCGTCAGGTAGGAGATGCAGCGCCGCGCGTCGAGGACGTAGGGCTCGGGGAAGGCGCCGGTGGGGCAGGCCTCCAGGCACAGGGTGCAGGAGCCGCAGTGGTCGACCTCGGGCGTGTCGCAGGTCAGCTCGAGGGTGGTGACGATCTCGGCGAGGAAGAAGTACGAGCCGGCGCCGCGGTTGATGAGGCAGGTGTTCTTGCCCCACCAGCCGAGGCCGGCGCGGGCGGCCAGCTCGCGCTCGAGGACCGGCGCCGTGTCCACCGACCAGCGGCCCTCGCCGCCGCCGGCGCGCACCCGCAGCGCCTCCCACAGGCCCTTGAGGCGGCTCTCGATCAGGCCATGGTAGTCGTCGCCCCGGGCGTAGCGCGCGATCCGCCCCCGCGGCCGTCCGGGGACCGCCTCCGGCTCGGCGGAGTCCGGGGGATCGTAGTGCATGCCGAGGCAGATGACGCTGCGCGCCCCCGGCACCCGCTTCCGCGGGTCGGACCGGCCTTCGAGGTTGCGCTCGAGCCAGGACATGCGGCCGGCGAAGCCGAGGGCCACCCAGCGCGCGTAGAACTCCGCGCCGGCGAGGGGATCGGCCGGGGTCACCCCGAAGAGGTCGAAACCCTGGCGCTCCGCCTGCTGGCGGGCGAACCGGGTCAGCGCCTCCCGATCGGACACACCGGTCCCCGCGGCCGGACTACTGGAAGAGTTCCAGGACGGGGTTGAGGACGAACTGGTTGAGGTCGTTGAAGGTGACCATGACCATGATGAAGAGGATGATCACCAGGCCGACCTGCTGGGCCACCTCCCGCTGGCGCACCGAGGGCGGGCGGCGCAGGATCGCCTCCAGGGTGAGGAAAGTGAGGTGGCCGCCGTCGAGGACGGGGATGGGCAGGAGGTTGAGGACGGCGAGGTTGACGCTGAGGAGGGCGAGGAACTGCAGGAAGTAGCGCAGCCCCATGTCGGCGGTGTCGTCGGCCATGATGGCGATGCGGATCGGGCCGCCGAGCTCCTTGTAGCGCCGGTCCTCGAAGATGCTGCCGAGGAAGTCGAGAATCAGCGACGACGACGAGTAGACGCTCCAGGCGCCGATCTTCACCGCCTCCCACCAGCCGATGCTCACCGACCCCGACTGGTGGTGGCGGATGCCGATGATGCCGATCGGCTTGTCGCCCTCGAGCCGCTCCTCGGGGGTGATCATGGCGGTCATGGCGCGTCCGCCGCGCTGCCACCGCAGCTCGATCGCCTCGCCGGGGTGGACGCTGATCACCTCGCGCATGCCGGACCAGGTGGCCACCGGCTGGCCGTCCACGCCGGTGATCAGGTCGCCCCGCTGCAGGCCCAGCGCGGCGGCCGGGGTCCCGGGGTCGGTGCTGCCCACCCGCGGCGGCAGCATCACGGTCAGGCCGTAGGCGCCGGCCGGCTCGGCCGGCAGCTCCACCTCGACCAGGCCGCCGCCGCGCTCGACGGAGAGCACGGCGCCGGAGATGGAGGCCCGCTTCAGGCCCTCCACCAGCTCGTGGGCGTTGCTCACCGCCTTGCCGTCGACGGCGCGGATGACGTCGGCGTGGCGCAGGCCGGCGGCCGCGGCCACCGAGCCCTCGGCGGGATCGATGAGGGTCGACTCCACCGTCTCCATGCCGAAGCCGCCGTAGACGACGACGAAGACGGCGAAGGCGAAGACGAAGTTCATCAGCGGGCCGGCGGCGATCACCGCCATGCGCACCGGCAGCGACTTGGAGGGGAACTCCCAGGGCTCGCCCCGGCTCTCCTCGGAGCCGACGTCGGCCATGCCCGCCACCTTCACGTAGCCGCCGAAGGGGATCCAGGAGATGCAGTACTCCGTCTCCCCCCGGACGAAGCCGACCATCTTCGGCGGGTAGCCGAGGGAGAACCGCTCGACGCGGATGCCGGCGCGCTTGGCCACCAGGAAGTGGCCGAGCTCGTGGACGAAGACCAGGACGCCGAGGGCGATGAGGAACCAGGAGAGGCCGATGAGTCCGTCGAGGATCGATTCGAGCACGGGGGGAGTCAGCTCCTGAAGACGACGGTGTAGACGTAGGCGAGGGGGAAGGCGAAGAGGTAGGAGTCGAAGCGGTCGAGCATGCCGCCGTGGCCGGGGATCAGGACCGGCGCGTCCTTGACGCCGAGGTCGCGCTTGATCGCCGACTCCACCACGTCACCGGCCTGCCCGCCGAGGGAGACGAGGACGAACAGTCCGGCCAGCTCCGGCAGCGACCACGTGGGCAGCCAGGGCCACAGCAGCAGCGGCACCAGGCCGCCGGCGAGGCCGCAGACGAAACCGGCCACCGTCTTGGCGGGGCTGATCGCCGGCGCCAGCCGCCGCCGGCCCCATTGCCGGCCGCCCAGGTAGGCGGCGGTGTCGGTGAGCCAGATGCAGGCGAAGAGGGCGATCATCATCCAGCCCGCCTCGTCTCCGAGGCGCGGCGCCAGCAGCAGCGGCGCCGCCCCCAGGACGCCCACGTAGACCAGGCCCCCGAGGGTGACCAGGGCGTTGGCGAGGAAGCCCTCCACGCCCCGGCGCAGGGCCGCGGCCAGGGCCACGACGACGGCGGCCATCAGCAGCACCGCCAGCCCCGCGTCGGCGCCGCGCACCTGCAGGTAGAGGCACCAGGCCAGGGCCAGGGCGACACCCACGCCGACGGCGGGCCGGTGCCCGGCGCGGCTCGCCATGTGCAGCAGCTCCCAGGTGCCGCGGCCGACGACCAGGACCACCAGGGCGAAGAGCGCCCAGCCCCCCGCCCAGAGGGCCGCCAGGACGGCGGGCACGAAGACGCACGCCGACAGCGAGCGGCGCGCCAGGGAACGGTCTTCGGCGCTCACGGATCACACGCCGAAGCGCCGCTGCCGCTGCTGGAAGGCGCGAACCGCCTCGTACAGGTGGTGGCGCCGGAAGTCGGGCCAGAACACGGGGGTGAACCAGATCTCGGTGTAGACCATCTGCCAGGGGAGGAAGTTGCTCAGCCGCATCTCGCCGCTGCAGCGGATCAGCAGGTCGGGGTCGGGCAGGCCGCCGGTGTAGAGCGCCCCGCCGAGGGCGTCCTCATCGATCTCGCCGGGGTCGAGAGAGCCGTCGCGCACCCGCCGGGCCAGCTCGCGGCAGGCGTCGACGAGCTCGGCGCGGCCGCCGTAGTTGAGGGCCAGGTTGAGGATGAGGCCGGTGTTGCCGGCGGTCTCGGCGAGGGCGTCGTCGAGGGCCTCGCGGACCCGGGCGGGCAGGCCGTCGAGGCGGCCCACGGCGTTGAGGCGCACCCGGTTGTCGTGCAGCTCCGGCGTCTCCTGGCGCAGCGACTCCTCGAGCCAGTGCATGAGGGCGCGGACCTCGTGGCGGGGCCGGTTCCAGTTCTCGCTGGAGAAGGTGTAGAGGGTGAGGACCTCGATCTCCAGCTGGCCGCAGGCGCGCACGATGTCGCGCACCGACTCGCGGCCGTGGCGGTGGCCCTCGGTGAGCTTGAGGCCGCGCTCCTTGGCCCAGCGCCGGTCGCCGTCCATGATGATGGCAACGTGCCGGGGCAGCGGCCCCGACTCCCTCAGGCGGCGCTGGAGATCGGCGTCGGCGGGGCTCTGGGCGGCCGGGGCGGGGCGTGTGCTGACGGTCATGGGGATTCGGCCGAATCGATTGGCTGCAAAGAAGTTATCGAATCTACCGATTGGCCGCCGGGGCGTCCACATGGCGGCTCCGGCCGTCCGGCGGCCGGTTGACATGCGGACGGGCACGACTCTTGCATCCCCGCCATGACCGACCCGATCCCGCTGCAGAAGGCGCGCCGGCGCAGCGAGGCCCTGCGGTTGCTCGGAGAGCTGGCCCCCGGGCATGTAGCCGCCGCGAGCGGGCGCATCGCCCGGCGGGTCCTGGAGTCCCCGGCCTGGGGCCGCGCGCGGACGGTGCACACCTACGTCAGCAGCCTCCCCGGGGAGGTCGACACCCACGCCCTCGTCGACGCCGCCCGGGCCCGGGGCATGCGCGTCCTCGTGCCGGTGGTGGCCGGCCGCCGGGAGCCGCTGCGCCACGCCGAGATCGGCGGCCTCGGAGAGCTGGCCCGGGGCCCCCTGGGCCTGCTGCAGCCGCGGAGTCCGCGGTTCGTCGAGCCCGCCCCGGACCTCGTCCTCGTCCCGGGGCTGCTCTTCGACCGGCGGGGCGGCCGCATCGGCCGCGGCGGCGGCTACTACGACCGCTTTCTCGCGGGGCTGGCCGGCGGCGAGAGGATCGGTCTGATTTACGACGAGCTCTTCGTCGACCGGGTCCCCACCGAGGACCACGATGTCGCCGTCGACGCCGTCGCCACCCCCTCCGGCCTGCACCCGAGGAGAGAGCCCCCATGATCTTCGAGCTGCGCATCTACCGACTGCACCCGGGCCAGAGGCCCGCCTTCGTGCGCCAGTTCCGCCGGGCCCGCCGCTTCATGAGCAAGTACGGCGTCACCTTCGTCGCCGCCTGGGAGACCGACCGCGACGACGAGTTCGCCTGGATGCGCGCCTTCCCCAGCCGCAAGGCGCGGGACGAGGCGATCGACGCCTATTACAGCAGCCCCGAGTGGCTGCGCATCGTCGACGACCTGCGGCCCATGATCCGCCGCCGGGAGGTGCGGGTCATGGACAAGATCACCGACAAGGGGTCGCTGTTGTAGCCTCGAGCAGGCCCCGTCCGTAGTTTCACCCTCACCCCGAGGACCTCGTGTCGATCGATCGCCCCCTCCGGATCGGCAGCGTCCGCGCCGACCCCGGCCTGCTGCTGGCGCCCATGGAGGAGGTCTCCGGACCCGCCTTCCGCCTCCTCTGCCGGCAGCTGGGGGCGGACCTCGTCTACACCGAGTTCGTCAACGCCGAGGGCTTGGTGCGCGAGGCCCCCGACGGCCCCCGGCGCACCCTGCACAAGCTCGACTTCACCGACGCCGAGCGCCCTCTCGGGATCCAGATCTACGGCGCCTCCGAGCTGTCCATGGAGCAGGCGGCGCAGATCGCCACCGAGCGCGCCCCCGACCTCATCGACATCAACTGCGGCTGCTGGGTGAGCAACGTCGCCCTGCGCGGCGCCGGCGCCGGCCTGCTGCGCGACCTGCCGCAGATGCGCCAGATCGTGCGCCGCGTGAAGGGGGCCACCCACCTGCCGGTGACGGTCAAGACCCGCCTGGGGTGGGACGCGGACAGCATCCGCATCGTCGAGGTGGCGCGCATGCTCGTCGACGAGGGCGTCGAGGCCCTCGCCGTCCACTGCCGCACCCGCGCCCAGGGTCACAAGGGGCCGGTCGACTACAGCTGGATCCCCCGCATCAAGGAGGCGGTCGACATCCCGGTGATCCTCAACGGCGACATCACCGGCCCGGAGAGCGCCGCCGCCGCCTTCCGCGAGACCGGCTGCGACGCGGTCATGATCGGCCGCGCCGCCATCCGCCATCCCTGGATCTTCGGGGAGATCCGCCACTACCTGCGCACCGGCCGGCTGCGGCCGCCGCCGACGCCCCGGCAGCGGGCCGAGCTGTGCCTGCGGCACCTGCGGCTCGGCGTCGACTACGGGGGCGAGCGCGAGGGCCTGGTCGGCATGCGGCGCCACTACTCCGGGTACTTCCGCCAGCTGCGCGGCGCCGCCCGGCTGCGCGCCGAGCTCAGCGGCTACCGCTCGGTGGGCGAGGTCGAGACCCGCCTGCAGGAGCTGGCCGTCAGCCTCGACGCGGCGCCGGCGCCGATGGCCCCCGCCGCCGCTTAGGCCCGCCCGCGTGCCGCCCCGACCCTTCGACCCGGGCATCGGCCGCTACGCGCCCGGGACACCTTTCCCGCCGTACCGCCACGAGCCCGGCGTGACCCCGCACCCGCGCACCGATCCCCGCGGCCACGGCCACGGCGAGCCCGAGCCGGCCAGCGCCCCCCTCACCGGCGGCAACTGGAGCACCCACCCCGCCTACCTGCTCGGGGCAGATCTCTTCAACCACGCCTACTGGTGGGAGTCCCACGAGTGGTGGGAGGCGGCCTGGCGGGCCACGGAGGACGAGACCACGCGGACCTACCTGCAGGGGCTGATTCAGCTCGCGGCGGCGCTGATCAAGTGGCACGCCGGCAACCCCCGCGGCCGGCGGCGGCTGTGGCGGCGCAGCCGCCAGCGGCTGCGGAGCGTGGCCGCCCGGGACCCGGTCTTTCTCGGCGCCGACGTGGTGGACCTGGTGGAGCGCGCCGGGGTACTGCTGGAGGCGGAGACCGCCGGGGGCTCGTCGGAGGCGCCGGTGGAGGGACCGACGCTGCGGCTGGACCTGCCCCGGCACGGCGGGCGGCCTGCCGGGGCCGCCTCCGCCTGAAGCCCAAGGCGCGCCCGGTGGAGGTGCGCCGGCCGCCAATCCACTCTCGCTCAGGCCGAAGGCCACCCCCCCGGCTGTCCGAGGCGCGGCTGTCCGGGCGCCCCCTCTCGCTGTTGCAGCAGCCCTGGAGGCGGTGGGGGTGCGCACCGTTCCCCCTCACGCTGAGGGCAGGCGTCGGGGCAAGCGCGGCGGTAGCGGGCCGGGTGCTCCGGCCGCCGCTCGGGGCGCGCCGATCCGCGCAGGCACGGCCGCCCGCTCCCGCCGGGGCCGCTGAGGCCGCTCCGCCTCAGCCCGCGGCCGTGGCGGAACGCCAGTCCTCAACCATCCCGTGCGCCTCGAGGAAGGCCTCCACGAGGGCGCGCACGGCGGGTCCGAACCAGCGCCCCCGCCGCCAGGCGAGGCCGATCTGCCGCGACAGGGCCACCCCCGGGACGCGGACCTCGCGCAGGGCGCCGCTTTCCAGCGACTCGGCCACGGCCAGGCGCGGCAGGAAGGAGATGCCGATGCCGGCCTCCACCAGCTTGCGCATCGCCTCGGGGCTGCCCATCTCCATCGCCGCCCGCGGCGCCACCCCGGCCTCGGCGAGGCCCGCGTCGACGATGCGCCGCGACACCGACCCCGGCGGGAACAGGATCAGCGGCTCGCGGGCGACCTGCTCGAGGGAGATCCGCCGGCGGCGCGCCAGCCGATGGCCGGCGCCCACGACCAGGGGCATCTCGTCGCGCAGAACGGGAAGCGTGGACAACCGCGGGTCCTCGAAGGGCAGGGAGATGACGGCGAACTCCGAGCGGTTGGCCAGCACCTCCTCCACCAGGTGGCGGGAGGAGGGCCCCACCTCGATGGCCAGCTCCACCCCCGGGTGGGCGGCCACGTAGCCGCGCAGCACCTCCGGCAGCAGGTAGATGACGGCGGCGTCGATGGCGCCGAAACGGAAACCGTCTCCCGACCCCGGCTCGCCGCCGCCGACGCTCTCCCGGGCCTCGTCGACGAGGTCCTCGATGCGCACCGCGAAGTCCACGAGGCGGCGGCCCTCGTCGGTCACCTCCACCTGCCGGCCCCGGTGGAAGAGGCGCACCCCCAGGGACTGCTCCAGCTCGGCGATGGCGCTGGAGACGGTGGGCTGGGTCACGTGCAGGGCCCGGGCGGCCTGGGTGAAGCCGCCGCCCCGGGCGGCGGCGAGGAAGTAGCGCAGGTGGTGAAGGTTCATGATAGGCTTGGTCTATCGTTGGCATAGAAACTATCGATTTGTGCAATGAGAGAGAAGGCCTAGGTTCGTGCCGCGGCGGGCTATCCCCGGCCGCCGATCCCCCCACCAAGCCAGGAGCTGCCTCCGTGAACCGACCCGAGTCGATCCAGGACCCCGCCGGCAAACTCGGCGTTCTCATGCCGGGCATGGGCGCCGTGGCCACCACCTTCGTCGCCGGCGTGGAGGCGATCAAGGCCGGTCTGGGCGAGCCGGTGGGCTCCCTCACCCAGATGGGCACGATCCGACTCGGCAAGCGCACCGAGAACCGCTCCCCCCGGGTGAAGGACTTCGTGCCGCTGGCGGGGCTCGACCAGCTCTGCTTCGGCGGCTGGGACGTCTTCCCCGACGACGCCTACGCAGCCGCCTCCGCGGCCGGCGTCCTCGACGACCGCCTGCTGGAGCAGTTGCGGGAGCCGCTGTCGCAGATCAAGCCGATGAAGGCGGTATTCGACCGCGAGTACGTGCGCCGCCTCGAGGGCTCCCACGTGAAGCAGCCCGGCCGCAAGTGGGACCTGGCGCAGCAGGCGCGCGAGGACATCCAGCGCTTCCGCTCCGACAATGGCTGCGACCGGCTGGTGATGATCTGGTGCGGGAGCACGGAGATCTTCCTCGAGGGCGATCCGGTGCACGACAGCCTCGAGGCCTTCGAGGGAGCCCTGAAGAGGGACCATCCCGCCATCGCGCCAAGCATGATCTACGCGTACGCGGCCCTGCAGGAGGGCGTCCCCTACCTCAACGGCGCTCCCAACCTGACGGTGGACATGCCCGCCCTGGTGGAGCTGGCCGAGGAGCGCGGCGTGCCGATCATGGGCAAGGACTTCAAGACCGGCCAGACCCTGATGAAGACGATCCTGGCGCCGGGGCTGAAGGCGCGCAGCCTCGGCCTGCGGGGCTGGTTCTCGACCAACATCCTCGGCAACCGCGACGGCGAGGTCCTCGACGACCCCTACTCCTTCCGCACCAAGGAGGAGAGCAAGCTCGGGGTGCTGGAGTACATCCTCCAGCCCCACCTCAACCAGGCCCTCTACGGCGACATCCACCACAAGGTGAGGATCAACTACTACCCGCCCCGCGGCGACGAGAAGGAGGGCTGGGACAACATCGACATCTTCGGGTGGCTGGGGTACCCGATGCAGATCAAGGTCGACTTCCTGTGCCGCGACTCGATCCTCGCCGCGCCCCTCGTCCTCGACCTCGTGCTGCTCACCGACCTGGCGCAGCGGGCCGGCTGGAAGGGCGTCCAGGAGTGGCTCAGCTTCTACTTCAAGAGCCCCCAGACGGCGCCGGAGCTGTACCCGGAGCACGACGTCTTCATCCAGTTGATGAAGCTGAAGAACACCCTCCGCTTCCTGCAGGGCGAGGAGCTGATCACCCACCTCGGGCAGGAGTACTACGACTGAGGGCTCCCGGACGGGGCAGGCAGGACCATCCTCGCGCGGCTCCCCCCTCGCTGATCCCCCCCGCCTCGACCGGTCCGGCCCACTCCGCACCGCCGTCGACTCCAGGGTTGCTCGGGATGTCCCCCGTCCATAGGTTGGCCGCCACTCCCCCGCCCACCCCTTCGGAGGTGAAATGACCACGGCACATCGCCTTGCCGATGCACCGCCGATGGCTGCCATGGGCTCTCCCAGCGATGTCGGGAGCCTAGGCGACTTGGTGCCGGAGCCGCTCCGGCAACTGCTGGAAGAACACGGCCAGAAGGCGATCCCACTGATCGCCAGGGATCCTTCCCTTGGCCGGTTGGCCGAGTCCGCCAGCCAGTCCGTGGAGACGTGGCACAGACTCTACAACGCCGACGCGCGGGGATTGCAGTTCCTCGCCGACGACAGCATCCACCTCGTGGTCACCTCACCGCCGTACTGGACACTGAAAGAGTATGACGAGGCGGACGGCCAGCTCGGCAGCGTCTCGGACTACGACTCGTTCCTGGATGAACTGGACAAGGTCTGGTCAGAGGTTCTCAGAGTACTGGTCCCCGGCGGGCGCCTGGTAGTCGTGGTCGGGGACGTCTGCCTGTCCCGCAAGAAGCACGGCCGGCACGTGGTCTATCCCCTGCATTCGAGCATTCAGGAACGTTGCAGGGCCTTGGGATTCGACAACCTCACCCCGATCATCTGGCACAAGATCGCCAACGCCCGCCTGGAGGTGGAGAATGGAAGCGGCTTCCTCGGGAAGCCGTACGAGCCCAACGCCGTCGTGAAGAACGACATGGAGTTCATCCTCTTTCAGCGCAAGCCGGGAGGGTATCGACAACCCGAGGCGGCGGCTCGCTTGCTCTCGGCGATTCCGCAGGACCGTCACAAGCAGTGGTACCAGCAGATATGGACCATGCCCGGCGCCTCGACGCGGAACCACCCGGCGCCATTCCCCATGGACCTGGCCGAGCGCCTCGTCCGGATGTTCTCCTTCGTCGGCGACACCGTGCTGGATCCCTTCACCGGCACGGGGACCACGAACCTTGCGGCGAGAGCCTGGGGGCGAAACAGCATCGGTGTCGAGGTGTGCGAGAACTACTTCGATATCGCCAGGACGCGGTTGCAGTCGCAGCAACTGAGGCTGGGCCAGATCGAATGAGCCCCATCCCTGCTGGTATCGACAACTTCGTGCACCATCTCCGGTCCGAGGGGTATCACCCTCGCTCCGACAAGCACAGCAATTCCCTGAGTTGCTCCGTGGTGGGAGACCTGCTGTCCCGGTGTCCGCTGATCCGGTCTCAAGCAGCCGCTGGAGACTTGGTCTTCAGCTTCAACTTCGACCTGCTTCAGGGCACTTCGGGCTGGAACGTCGATCTCGTCCTGGGAACACCGTCACCGGCCGACAGGCAGGCCGTGACCGAGGGAGAGATGCGCCGGGCACCCGCGTCCACCGTTCGGATCGCCATCGAGCACAAGGCCGTGATGACGGAACACCACAAGGCGGTGAGGAACAGGAAGCGGGACTTCGAAGCACACCACGAGCACGTGCACAGGTACAGCTCATCCGCCATTGCCGGAGGGATCCTGATCGTGAATGGATCCTCCTCGTTCAAGTCTCCTCTTCGCCCGGAAATCACCCAGCATCGAGATCCGAAGGCGCTCCTCGGGCATTGCATCGATCAGATGAGGGCGGTCTCTCAGAGAACGGACTCCACGGAGTCCGGCCTGGAGGCGAAGGCGGTTGTCGCTGTTGACCTCGACAACGTGAACCTGGACCGGGCCAGTCTCTACACGTCACCACCGGCTCCCCAAGTCGGGGATCCACTCCACTACGACGCCTTCATCGAACGTCTCTGCACCCTGTACATGGAGCGGTTCCCGACCTGAGCCCCGGGGCTCCCTCCGCCTCAGCACATCAGCCGAAGGTGCCGTCCTTGCGCTGGTGGAGCCAGACGTGGTTGCCGTCCGGGTCCTCGATGCAGGAGAGATGGCAGATGGGGCTCTCCTGGGCCGGGAAGGGTCAAGGGGCTATTCCTGTCATCGCCGGAGGATGGCCCCTGACAGCCCTTTCAAGCCCCGGCGCCCCCGTTGCCCGGCCCGCGCCGAATCGGCGTTTGACGGCCCTCTCGGGCCGCCGTATCGTGGCCCGGCTCAAGGCCCCCTTACAAGGAACCCACGCCATGATCCGTATGACCACCTGGGTGGCCGCCGTCTTGGTGGTATTGATCGTGGCCGTTGCGATCGTTGTTTGCGTTCATCTTTGGACGACGAATCTTCGATACGAGATCGTCGGGGACGGACGCGCGGTTCACGTCCTCGACCGCAAGACAGGGACGATCCAGTGGATCGTAGACGGCGAGGTGCGCAATTCCACCGGCCCCTATCTCATTCGATGACCCTTTGGATAGCGTTGGGGAAGCCAAGGCGGTACCGGATCGACAGTTGGCAGTGCTAGTCTGGGCACCTCTCTCTTACCGTTCGATCCAGTGACTACTACTTTGCGTTCACACGATTGAGAAGGCGCCGAGATGAACGAGCCTGACAGGTCGAGGCTTGAGGTCTTGAAGAACAGCGTAGTCAAGTCCATGTTCATAGACATGGCAGATCGTGACTATGTAGCTTCGCGACTGGCTTACCGCATGCAAATGTACAACCTGTTCTTCTGGTCGGCTGGTCAGGCGATCGAGAAGTACCTTAAAGCATCTTTGCTGCTAAATGGGAAGTCTGCCAAGCTTGGCCACGACTTGATTGAGTTGTTCAAGGCAGTCTCCAAGTACGCATCGGATCTCTTTCCTGAGAAGCTGACAAAGCCTGACGATCTTTCATCAAACAGTTGGAGGGAAGAATCTCCATCTGATTTCTTGATACGGTTCAATAAGTATGCCAATCCCCATACTCGCTACAATTTGACTGGATACGTTACGCTTGACGAGGACTTGTTTCACTTGGATCAGTTTGTATTTGCAGTTAGACGAATGGCGGTGTCTTTGGAAGCTTACCCATTTGTCTCTCCCAAGAGTCCGAGACCGGGTTCTCCGCGAACAATGCGAGAACTGTTGAAGAGGGCTTATAGGCTTCAGCCCTACCACCTCGACTTCAAGAAAGCTCTAGAGAGGATCCCTGATCTGAGCATGCACGAGGCGGCACTTTCGGGGAATTTCCCTTTTGCTCCTCCAGATCATGTCCATGAAGATGTTAGGGTGGGGACCGTCTTATCGATTCCGGTGCTTGACTTCATGATCATTGGTGAGGAGGAGAACTCGTCTGAAGCTCTGGTGGCAGCTGCCCTTGCTGATTGGACTGTAGAGAATATCAGGTTGCCGAAGTGTCTGGAGAAAAAACTCAGAAACGAGGCTGTGCGTCTAAGAGGAGCTTAAGGACCAAGGGCTGCGGTGAATCCAGAAGGGAAGGTCGACTCCCCTTCTCGAGGCTAGACGGAATCGGTGCCGCGGATCTTCATCCTTCAGGCTCCCTGTAGTTGCTCGGCCAGCTCCTCGGCGGGATAGGTGAGGATCTCGGCCAGGGTCGGGTGGTAGTGGGGGATCTCCATCAGGTGGCGCACGGTGCCGCGGAAGTACATCACCGCCGCCAGCTCGTGGATCAACTCGCCGGCCTCCGGCCCGACGATGCCGGCGCCGAGGATCTCGCCGGTGGCGGGATCGCAGAGGATCTTGGCGTGGCCGTGCAGCTCGCCCAGGGTCATCGACTTGCCGTGGTCCTCGAAGGGATAGCTGGCCGCCAGGTAGGGGATGCCCTCCTCCCGGCATGGCCTCTCCAGGCGGCCGAGGGTGGCCACCGCCGGATCGGTGAAGGTGACGGTCATGTCGAGGCGCGTGTCGAGGCGCCGCGGCTCCCCCTGCAGGTGGACGGCGTTGTAGCCGGCCGCCTCGCCCTGGAGCACGGCGATGTGGACGATCTCGTGGAGGCCGTTGACGTCGCCGGCGGCGAAGATGTGGGGCTGGCGGGTGCGCATGGCGTCGTCCACGAGGACGCGGCGGTCGACCTCGACGCCGGCGGCGTCCAGGCCGAGGCCGCCGGTGTTCGGCCGCCGCCCCAGGGCCTGGAAGACGACCTGCCCCGAGGCGGTGCGCTCCTCCCCGCCGTGGCGGAAGTGGACCGTGGCCATGCCGTTGGCGCGTTCGAGGCGGTGCAGCGTCGTCCCGGTGTACAGCTCCATGCCCTCCTCGCGGAAGCGGGCCTCCACGGGGCGCGCCAGGTCTTCGTCGGTCTGGGAGAGGATGTGGCCGCTGCGCTGGATCATCACCGTCTGCACCCCGAGGCGGCAGTAGAACTGGGCCAGCTCGCAGGCGATGGGACCGCCGCCGAGAACGACCATCGACGCCGGCAGGTCGCGCAGGTCGAGGGCGTCGTCGGAGGTGATGAAGCCGGTCTCCTCCAGGCCGGGGATCGGCGGCCGGCTGATGGCGGAGCCGGTGGCGATGACGAAGGCGCGGGCGGTGAGCCGGCGGCCGCCGACCTCGATCTCGCGGGCACCGGTGAAGCGCGCCGGCGCCTCGTAGAGGGTGAAGCCGCGCAGCTGCTCGACGCGGTGGTCGGCGAACTCGCGGATCAGGCGGTCCTTGCGGTCGATGATCGCCTCCAGATCGGCACCGGGTCCCGGCGCCGAGAGGCCGAACTCCGGGGCCCGGCGGATCAGGGACATGACATCCGAGGAGCGCAGCACCGACTTGCTCGGCATGCAGCCCCGCAGGATGCACAGCCCCCCCAGCGGCCCGGGGTCGACGATGGCCACGTCGGCGCCCTCGTCGCGGGCCGTGCGCGCCGCCGCGTACCCCGCCGAGCCGCCGCCGATGACGATGACGTCGTGGTCGATACTCGATGCCGCCATGTCGTACCCTTTCCCCATGATGCCTCCGACGTTCCTCCCTCCGGTCAGGACCGCCGCGAGAACAAGCGGGTTGACTCCGATGCCCGCAATGCGGCGCGCCCCCATCGCTCTCGCCCTGACCCTGGCGGGGATCCTGCTGCAGGCCCCGGGGGCCGGGGCGCAGGAACAGCCCGCCCCGGACGCCCCCTACACCCTGCGCGGCCCCGCCGACCCGCGCATCCAGGCCGGCATCGACCTGATCTACAGCCTCCGCTTCGACGAGGCCGAGCGCTACTTCGGGCGCATCATCGCCGCCGACCCCGGCCACCCCCTGGGCCACTTCTTCCTGGCCACGGTCACCTGGTGGCGGATCCTCGTCGACCTGGAGGACCGCTCCCACGACGAGGCGTTCTACACGCTGCTGCAGCGCTGCATCGACGTCTGCGACCGGCGCCTGGAGGCCGACCCCGACGACTTCGACGCCATCCTCTTCAAGGGCGGCGCCATCGGCTTCCGGGGGCGGCTGCGCGGCGACCGGCGCCAGTTCCTGAAGGCGGCCCACGACGGGCTGCTCTCCCTGCCGCTGCTGGAGAAGAGCCGCAGCCTGGAGCCGGAGAACAAGGACATCCTCTTCGGCCAGGGGATCTACAACTACTTCGCCGAGGTCATCCCCCAGCGCCACCCGATCGTGCGGCCGGTCATGTGGCTGCTGCCCGACGGCGACAAGGAACTCGGGCTGGAACAGCTTCGGCAGGTGGGCCGCGAGGGGCGCTACGCCCGCGCCGAGGCCCTCTACTTCCTGGCCCAGATCCACCGCCTCTTCGAGGAGGACGCCGCCGCCGCCCTGCCCTACCTGGAGCAGCTCCACCGGCGCTACCCGGACAACTCCCTCTTCCACCGCTACGTCGGCCGCGCCCTCGTCGGCGTCGACCGCTGGCGCGAGGGCACCGCGGTCTACGAGGAGGTCGCCGCCCGCAGCCGCGCCGGCGATCCGGGATACCACACCCGCGGCCACATCGAGGCCCTCTACTACATCGGCCGCAACGCCCAGCGCCAGGCCCGGCTCCGGGATACGGTGCGCGCCCTGGCCGCCGCCGACAGCCTCTCCTACGGGCTCGGTGAAAAGGCGAAGGCCCAGTCGGTCCGGGGGTACGTGCCGATGGCCAACCTTTATATGGGCATCGCCCTGAAGGAGCTGGGAGAGGCGGAAGCCGCCGGGGTCCGCTTCCGGCGCGTCCTCGAGCTGCCCGACCACGAGGGCACCCGCGACCTGGCCCGCCGCTACCTCAAGCTTCAGAAGCGCAAGGCCGCGGCCTCGCCCCCCGGCTCGTAGTCCCACTGGCGCAGGATCTCGTAGACGACGACGGCCGCGGCGGCGGCGACGTTGAGGGAGTTCTTGAAGCCGAAGACGGGCACCTCGATCAGCTCGTCGCAGCTCTCCAGCACCGAGGGCTGCACTCCCAGAGCCTCGTTGCCGAGGACCAGGGCCACGGGCCGCGGGTAGCTCACCCGCGCGTAGTGGCGGCTGCGCGACGTCGTCTCCAGGGCCCACACGGGAACGCCGTCCTCCCGCAGCCGCTGGAGCGCCTCCTCCGTCGTCGGGTAGTGCCGGGTGGCCACGTAGTCGAGGCTGCCGAGGGCGGTCTTGTCGAGGCGCGGATGGGGCGGATGGGCGGTGTGGCCGCAGGTGAGCAGCCCCGCCAGCCGGGCCGTGTCGGCGACCCGGAAGAGGGCGCCCACGTTGAAGGCGGAGCGCAGGTTGTCGAGCACCAGGAGGACGGGGAACTTGGGGCGGCGGGCGTACTCGTCGGGGGAGATGTCGAGGTCGCGGCCCCGGACCTCGAAGCCGGACTCTTCGAGGCCGGAGACCTGCCGCCGATCAGGTGGACCCACAGGACTCTCGCACGATCAGGCGGGGGGTCAGGGTGACTCTCCGAGGGCGGCAAGCGCCGCCTTGCAGCAACTCCAGCATCAGATCCATCACCGTCTCGGCGATCTCTTCGTAGGGGGTAGCCAAGGTGGTCAGGGCTGGCGACTGATAGGCTGACACCTCCAGATCGCCCTGCCCCACCACGGCCACATCCTCGGGAACGCGCAGCCCCGCCTCCCTCAGCCCGCGACACAGGCCGATGGCAATGTAGTCGGTCCGGCAGACATAGGCCGTGAACCGGTCGAGGGTTGCCTTGCCCAGCTGATAGCCAGAGCGAACCAGATGAGTTGCACGCAGGCGCTCCGGGGTCAGGTGGTGCTCTTGCATGGCTCGGAAATAGCCTCGCGCCTTGGCGGAACCCACCCGATCCCGATTCCAGTCCGAGCCGATGAACCCGATCCGCTCGTGCCCGAGTCGGATCAGATGCTCTGTGACCTCGAAGAAACCCGCCGTCTCGTCCAGCTCGACGCCGCTCAGATCCTTGCTCGTCGGAAGGACAAACGTCACTACGGGCAGTAGGCCCTCTACCGCCCGAAGAATGCGCCCGGACTCCCACCCCTCCCCTCGGGCATGTACCAGAAGACCGTCGACGCCGCGGGACACCATCTGCTGGATCTGCCGGCTCCGCTGCTCCGGGTCAATCGGAGAACGCGGATGAGCGTCCAGGCTCACCAGGATCTGGTAGTTCCGCCGGTCCGCCGCCTTCAGGATCTCATCGGCGTACCTGCCATGGATCTCGCGGTTGAGCTGGTAGGTCAGCAGGCCCAGGGTGCCCGTCCGGCCGGTCACGAACCCCTTGGCCATCAGGTTCGGAGTGTAGCCCAGCTCCGCGGCCAGCCGCTTGATCCGCTCTCGGGTCTTCTCGGTCACCAGGGCGGCAACCTCGGGGTTCTGAGACAGGGCGCGGGACACCGTCGTGTGGGTAACCCCCAACTCCCGGGCGATGTCCTTGATGGTGACCCGTTTCTTGCTCATTCCCGTTGCACTCCCGCGCCATCGAGGTTGGGCGCTCGGAGTAGGGATGTCAAACGTGGAATTGACTTCCCACGTGTGTATTACCTATTATACACGTGGTCATTGCCTTGCGATGCCGAGCAGGAGGGCGCCGGAAGTCCGAGACGGCGCTTGGTCCGCAGGGAGGGTTCGCGGGGCCCTTGCTCGGCTCAACAAGCGGGAGTGCAGCCATGAGGGTCTTCGCAACCTGTCTCATCGGACTCGTGGGGGCATGGGCCCATGCAACGGCAGAGCCCCTGGTCGAAGGCCGGGTGCTCCTGCCCTCGGGCGGGCCCGGGGCCGGGTCGCAGGTGCGGCTGTTCGACCTGACCGATCTTCGTGCGGCGCCCGTCGGGACGGCCGCGGATGAGTCCGGGCATTTCACCCTCCCTCTCACGGCCTTGCCGAGGCTCGCCCTTCCCGAGCGATTCGAGCTGGGTCGGCTGGTTTGGGTGGGCCGGGCGGCGTGGGGGGACCGGCCGCAAACGGAGGAGGCGGGGCGCCGGCCCCGGTCTACCGGGTTGACCGTCTCGGGTTCGGGGCTGGTCCCCTACGTCGACCCGGCCTTCCGGGTGACGGCGGGCATGGCCCCGGGGGAGGTGGTGGTTGGAGACCCCGGGCAGCGCCCCGTCGGCGAAGGTGGCCTCCGGCGGGATCCCTCGGCGACGTGATGCTCAACGACGGCGCGGGCTCAATCCACCCCGCCGTCATGCCTCGCAAGCTGCGGCAACGTGGCCCGAGGGAAAGCAAACAAGCAAGTCTTCCGAGAACTCTTGCGAGTGCGGCTCCCGGCTCCAGCCGACAGGCACTCGTTGCCGATGTCAGCGCCGGTCATGCGGGAGGTCGGCCACCGCCATCACCAGCTGCACCAGTTCCACCTGCCGGGAGATTCCCTGCTTTTCGAAGATGTGCTTGATGTGCCACCTGATGGTGGTCACGCTCCGCCCCGTCGCGGCGGCGATGTCGCGGATGGTCTTTCCCTGCGCCAGCGACACCGCCACCTGGCTTTCCGCCGGGGTGAGGCCGAGTACGGCCCCCACGCGGTCCGGGTCGATGGCCGCACGGGACGCCGGATCGACAACCAGCACGAGTGCGCCCAGGCGGCCCTGAGTCAGGTCCGTCCCCTCCTCGCTCAGAGGATTGACGTGCAGCACGAGGCGGACCCGCCCACTCACCATCATGGAACCGCTCCCTCCAGGTCCGCCCAGAAACGGGAGCGCCTGCGCCAGGAGCCCCTGGAGCTTCTCGTCCTCCCGAGGGATCGAGGCCTGCAGGAAACCCCTCCGGTCCGACAGCCCGGTTCCTTTGCGCAGGAGTTTGCGCGCATGATCGTTCGCCGTCACCACTCGTCCGCGCCGGTCCAGCCGAATGACCCCCGTCCTGTCGTCGTCGAGCACGGCTGCGCGCAACGACCTCAGAATGTGCTCGAACAGATCCTGCCGGCTCATGGGAATCCGTCTCCAAAACCGGGTCCGCCCCATCTCAAGGCACGACCCCTACCGCATAGGTAGAATGATAGCCTCTCGACTGCCATTTGCACCCCCCAAAATGGAGGGGAAAGCACCCGCAATTGAGGGTTTTTGGAGGTTTTTCCAAATTCGCCCGCTTTCACGCCACACGCCACATTGTGAGTACCGGAATGCCGCCACCGCAAGCCCGTGCGCGTGCAGTGCTCTTCTAGGAAATCTACTGCGACCCCCTTCACTTTGGGGGCGGAAAGAGGCGCTCGACTCCTTATGGTTTCCTTGGCGGGGTCGCGCTCGTCCGGCGCAGCGGCGGCATCGGCTTCGGGGTGGACTTCGGCATGGCCGGCGTCGGCCACGGACGGGAGGACCACCTTCAGCGCAGGCATGCTCAACCTCGTGCACTTCATCAGGTGAAGCATCGGATCCCGGCTGGACCCGGTGTGTGCGAGGTGACCAGGCTGAGGGTGACCCGTTTTCTCGATCCGGACCAGGTACGGGGTAGCCAGTGCCAGGTAGGGGCGGCTGTTCGATCTGCCCGGGGCCCGCCGGGGCGACCGGGGGGCCCCCGGCCGGAGCGGTTCGCGCTGGGGGCGAATCCTGTACTCAGTGACCTCTCAGGTCAGCCCATCGCGCGCTGGATTCCTACCGCTTGTCCGCACCGGACGTCCTCCACGCGAGATACAGCGCAGCTCGCACTCTTCCTCAATTCCCCCTCCATTTGGATGGCGCCAAGAAGCCCTGCACTGCCGTACAATGCTATCTCAGCGGATGGCGCCTAACGGGCGAACCGCCGAATGCCAGGCGGGTGCCAAGGCAGCGAAGAGGGCACGGCAAACCTCCACTCGTCCTCTTCCAACAACGGAGCAGCAGACATGACGAACGCACAACCACTCCTCGTGAGCGTCATGGCCTTGATGGTCATGGCACTCTCCCCCCTATACGGCCAGAGTGCCGAGACCTCAGCTCCCGAGACCCCTCGATTCACGCTCGGGGTTCAAGGCGCCCTGAGTGCGGCCACACTTGGTGGAGTGGAGGAAAATCAGTTCGGGGACCTCAGCTATCGCTTCAGCCTGGAAAACTACCGCGTTTCCGGGACGTTCCCCCTGACCCCAAAATTGGGCCTGCAGCCCAGCGTAGCCTATGTAGCCAAGGGCGCTGCTCAACACTTGGGTATCGAGGGTGCCGAGGGTGGTGCGTCATACGAGATAAAACTCGACTACATCGAGTTGTCGGCCTTGGGCGTGGCGAGCACGGCTACTCTGGGTAGAAGCAACAGCGCCGTGTATGCGCTCGCGGGACCGACGCTGGGATTCCAAGCCGGATGCACGGCCGAGGTCACCGATCACCCGGGCGGGGATGACTTCGTAGGTGCCCTTCTCGAAGCGATGTTGGGAGAACCGCTGGACTGTGGCGATGCTTTCAAGGGCTCGGACTTGGGCATTACTGTGGGTGTCGGCTGGGACTGGCAACCGAAACAACCCACTCCTGACATAGGAGTTCTATCGGGGCTGAAGGGTTCGCTGGAGATACTGTACACCCTGGGGCTTCAGTCGATTGCCAGCGACGAGTCTGGGGATGGCGGCTCCGTTGTGGGGGGAGACCCCAAGAACCGGGCACTGGTTGTGTGGGTAGGTGCCTCCCTACCCCTCTGAATCGGCAGGGCTTGGTGGACGGGGCAGCCTGACGCGGCGGTTCTGTCCCTCAAGGGGAGAGCGCGTTTCTCCACCTCAAACTCGGCGAGGAGAGACGCCCTCTTCACGCGGAGTTACAATCTCAGATGAATAAGCCTTCAAAGAGTGCAACCTGTTGACCTTCAATGTGAAAGTCGTCCCCCCTCCAAGAGGAGAATTCTCTGATGAAGGAGACTCAATTTTGGCTCCTGCCTCTCTTGTGGCTCTCTCCCCTGCTTATAGGCTGTGGTACTAAGGCAGTTTATCTCACGGTGACACGTCCGGCCGAGGTCAACCTCAGAGACTTCGACAAAATCGCGGTCGGAGAAATCAAGGTGCACGGGAGCGCCGTTTTCTCCGAGGAGTTGATGCAGGCCCTCTTTGACTCCGAACGATTCGAAGTGCTGGACCACGAGAGCCTGAAAATGGCCCTCAGCCAGAACGACCTCGTCATGAGCACTCTGATGGAAGGGGACAGTGAAGAGGAAATCAGGAGGATCTTCGGCAACATTGCGCTCATCTCCGGCAATATTACAGGGTACGAGTACGACGAGAATTTGACCTCCACAACAAGCGAAAAGAAGGATAAAGAGACGGGCAAGGTCACCACCACGCGAACCTACAAACGTACGGGAACCGCAAGAGTAGGCGCCAGCCTGCGGATCATGGACTTGCGGACGGCAAGAATCTTGGCAACGAAGAACCTCACCAGGTCCAAGAGTGCGAATAGAACGAAAACGAATTCCCGACCGGGACGAATAGATTCCTTGGCCCTCTTTCGGAACTGTAGAGCGCAGATCATCAGCTCCTTTATGCGGGTGATTGCCCCCTATACCGAGCGGGTGCAGGTGTCCTTTGAGACCGCCAAGGAGATGCCGGAATTGGAACGGGGGTTCAATTTGGCCAAGCTGGGCAATTGGGATGCCGCGATCGGCATCTTTGAAGAGGTGACTCGGGCGTACTCCAGTTCTCCTGTAGTCCACAAGGCCTACTATAATCTCGGTTTGAGTTACATGTACTCGGATCGATTCGACGAGGCAAAAGCTGCATTGGAAGAAGCCTATGTCTCAAAACCGGAGAGAAAGTACAAGAAGGCCATCGACGAACTTGATGTGCGCATCGAAGACACGCGTCGGCTGGAAGAGCAACGACGGGTTGATCCAGAAGCAGCGGAAGGCGACGGAGCACCCGTGGAGGAGCAAGAACAGCCGGATGCAGAGGGAAGCGATGGCGACCCCATGGAGATGCAGGGTCAACCCGAGGCAGAAGGAACGGTTACCGAACCCATGAAGGACCAGAGGTAAGGGAGGAAGGCACGCATGAGTTGCAGGAGACTATTGGGGCTCCTTGGTGCAGGCATTCTGGCGGGGTGTGGCAGCGAGGAGCCAGTCGGTCCCGAGGTCGGCCGCCTGCGAGCCACCCTGGACGAACATGAAGCTGCGGTCACGTCCGTGGCGTTCTCCCCGGATGGCATTACTCTGGCGAGTGCCAGTTTTGACAGCACGATCCGGTTGTGGAGTGCGGAAACCGGCCAGATCAGAGCCGTCCTCAAGGAGGACTGGAGCGGCGACTTCACTTCCGTAGCCTTCTCGGCGGATGGGAGACTCGTGGCTGCCGGCGGGGGAGACCGGGCCGTCCGCGCCTGGAGAGTGGACACCACCGAACGTTGGTGGACCTTCTGGGATCACGAAGATTGGGTTCGGTCGATTGCGTTCTCCCCGGATGGCAACCTCTTGGCGAGCGGCAGCGACGACGAGACCGTGAGACTGTGGGGAGACCGCCGGGTCACTCTCAGGGGACACGAAGGCCCTGTCTGGTCGGTGGCGTTCTCCCCGGATGGAACCCTGTTGGCCAGTGGCAGTGACGATCAGGACATCCGCCTCTGGGAGGTGGAGACGGGCTACCAGAGAGGCACCCTGGCCGGGCATTCGGACCGGGTCGCTTCCGTGGCGTTTTCTCCCGACGGCAACCTGCTGGCCAGCGGCAGTGGAGATCGGACGGTCCGCTTGTGGGATGTTGCGACCGGCCAACAGAGAGATTCGCTCAAGGGCCATGGGGGTGCTGTCTGGTCAGTGGCCTTCTCCCCGGATGGGAGCACCCTGGCCAGCGGCAGCTCCGACGATAAGATCCGCCTGTGGGATGTGGCTACCGGCGAACCCAAGGGGGCCCTGACCGGACACAGGGATTGGGTGCGTTCGGTGTCATATTCTCCGGATGGTACCACTCTGGCCAGCGGCAGCAACGACGGCACGATTCGGCTTTGGGATTTGACCTCGCCATGACAAGAGACCCAAGGCGCCCGGTGGCTGTAGCGGCCTTCAAGAGAAGCCCTTGGTCCTGGGCGGCGATGCGGTTTCTAGCCCAATACCCCCAACCCCTTCAACAGCCGCACCCTGCTCGCCTACCGCCTGGCCGCCCCCGGAGTGGTGCGGCTCGAGCTCTACAATGCCCTCGGACATCGGGTGCACACACTGGTGCATCGGTTCCAGGCCGCCGATGAATACCAAGTCGCTTGGGACGCCCGCGACGGCCAGGGGTCGGCGGTTTCCTCGGGGATGTACCTGACGCGACTCCACTACCCAAACGGCGTGCAGACTCGGCGGTTGCTTCTCCTCAAGTAGGGCCGCCCCGGTTTCGGCGTGTCACCGTGCCAGGCCGTCCTGGACCTGATTCCCCATCGCCTGCTTGGCACCGTCCTCGTCCAGTGACCAGCTCCATGGGATCAGGCGATGATTCGCTCTCCCTGCTCCACAGGCCCTGGCTCATCCGCGGCATCGACCAACCTGCTGCCGGGGTCTGTTCGGGACACCCGGGATTGGGACTGCCACCCACAACCCGGTCAGAGAGGTCACAGACCAGCCCGGTTCGTACCAGATCCTTCCTGACAGTGGAGGGATACACCCAATGCAAGTCCCCACTCTTCGTCCCGCCATCCTGGCCTTCATCGCCCTCCTCAACTCGCTGGCCGGGGTCGTCCACGCTTCGCCCCCGCCCACCCACAGCGTGCATCTCTCCATACCGTTCGATCACGAGCACGGAGAGGGTGACCACCCCCGCTCCGCAGCCAAGAGGACAGCCGATCTGAACGTGGGCGCACCCCGCACGGTGCGGATGATCTACTTCCTGCCCAACGATCGCCCCTTTCGCCAGGAAGTGGTGGATTCGATGAAGACCCTGATCAAGGAGGTTCAGACTCTCTATGCCGATCAGATGGGGGCCCACGGGTACGGCGGCAGGACCTTCCGCTTCGAGACCGATGCCCAGGAGGAACCGCTGGTGCATCGGGTGGATGGGCAGCACCCCGACAGCCACTATCTCGATGCCGCTACCGTGGAGGACGAGGTCCGACAGACCTTTGATCTCCGCAGCAACGTCTACTTCATCGCCATCGACAACAGCATCGAGACAATCAGGAGCGATGGTCACTTTGTGGCTGGTGTAGGCGGTCGAACGGGAAAGAACGGTGGTTTGGCACTCGTTCCAGACGAATTCGACTTCCGCACCGCAGCCCATGAACTGGGCCACGCCTTTGGTTTGCAGCACGATTTCAACGAGGACGCCTACATCATGTCGTATGGGAGCGATCCGGACCGGCTGTCCGCATGCCACGCCGAGTTCCTGGCCGTGCATCCCTACTTCAATGCTGATGTTGATACACAGGATGGGGTACCACCCACCATCGAACTCCTCTCCTCGCGCGGATTCCCGGAAGGATCGGAAACCGTTCCCGTCCGGCTCGAAGTCACTGATCCGGACGGTCTGCACCAGGTGATTCTGTTCGTCCGGCCAAGCGGATTGCTGGTGATAGGCATTCCCTCCCTGTTTCCCGAGGTGAAGGTGTGTGACGGTTTGGCGGGGGCAAGGGAAGCTACCATCGAGTTCGACTATGATGGCAACATTCCATCCTCCGGCTCAACGGGCCAGCTTGTTCGGGGCGTGCACCAGATGCACGTCGCTGCGGTGGATGTGGACGGGAATGTCGGCTGGACGTCCTTTGACCTCGCGGAGCTGTCGCCGCACCATGTCAACACCCTGGAGGGACATGGGAGTCGGGTCACTTCGGTGTCCCTCTCGCCCAACGGGACCACCCTCTCCTCGGCTTCTTCGGACGGCACGGTCCGGCTGTGGGACGTGGAGACCGGCGCGGTGACCAGAACCTTCGAGGAGTCCGCCTCCTCGGTTGCCTTTTCGCCCGACGGGACCACCCTGGCCACCGGCACGTCGAGGGGCAGCATCCGGATCCGGGAAGTGACGGCCGGGGCAACGCTCGCCACCTTGGAGGGGCATACGGGTCCGGTGACCTCGCTCTCCTTTTCCCGGGATGGGACCTGGCTTGCCTCCGGCTCCGATGACCACACGGTCAGAGTGTGGCATGCGGCCACCGCCGCACCGGCCGCCAGGATGGAAGGGCATACGAGTCCGGTGACGTCGGTGTCGTTCTCGCCGGATGGGACCCTTCTTGCCTCCGGCTCGGAAGACAAGACCATCTTGGTGTGGGGTTTCGACCCCGTCGCCCCCCCCTCGATCCTGCCAGGACATGCAAGCTCGGTGACGTCGGTCTCCTTTTCGCCCGACGGCGCCACGGTAGCTTCCGGGTCAAAGGATGGAACCATCCGAATCTGGGATGTGGAGACTGGCGCGACGGTCGCCACCCTGGAGGGCCATTCGGGTCCGGTGACGTCGGTGTCGTTCTCACCGGGTGGGGGGGTCCTGGCTTCCGGATCGCAGCACAAGATACTCTCGGTCCGGCTGTGGGATGTCCTGACGGGGAGGGATATCGCCACTCTCCACCATACGGGTCTGCCCACCTCGGTGTCCTTTTCCGCCGATGGGACCGCCCTGGCCTCCGGCGCACAGGATGGCACGATCGAGCTGTGGGATGCCTCCGAGTGGACGCGGCCTCGCCCGAAGAGGCTGGCGAAAGTCTCCGGCGATGATCAGCAGGGCACCCCGGGCGCCGCCCTGGCCAGTCCCCTGGTAGTGGAGGTAAGAGATCAATACGGCAACCCCCTGCCCGATGCGCAAGTGACGTTTGCTGTGACCGGCGGGAGTGGTTCGCTCGACGGGAAATTCACCATTGTCAACGCGACGACCGATGACGACGGCCGGGCCGAGACGATCTTAACTCTTGGCTTCGTGGAGGGGCTGAATACGGTGGGGGTGTCCATCGCGGAGGTTGAACTGTTGACCTTCAGTGCGATGGGGGTCGGAACGCCCGAGGTCCCGACCCTGGAGGGGGGTGTTCATACGTGGCACCTGCCCGATGGAACGACCACGCGCCTGGGAAGAGGATCCCTCAGTGATCGGGAAGGAGCGATTGCCTTCTCGCCCGACGGTCAGCTCCTGGCGGTGGCAACTGGCATTGGCATCTGGCTGTACGAGGCAGAGACAGCGCACGCCGTGGCACTGCTGCCCGTTACTGGACGGGTCTGGGCGGTCTCCTTTTCCCCCGACGGCACCCGGCTTGCCTCAGGGGTCAGTACGTACTTTGGCGGCAGGGGTGACAGTTTTGTCCAGTTGTGGGACGTGACGACGAGAGAGATTGTCGCCACGCTCGGCGGGGGCATGGAAGCAGCCCGGACCTCCTTGTCCTTTTCCCGGGACGGCTCAACCCTCGCTTCAGGAGGAGAAGGCTTCGTCGACCTCTGGGATGTGGCGACGGGGGCGCCTATCGCCACCTTCCAGGACAACGAGGGCCCCGTGTCGCTTACTCCCGACGGCAGGACTCTCGCCTTCGTATCCAGTGACAACACCATCCAGTTGCGGGACGTGGCGACGGGAGAGCTTGCCGGCACCCTCGAAGGGCATACCCACTGGGTCCGAGGGATTGACTTTTCACCTGACGGAACAACCCTCGCGTCGGCCTCCCTGGATGGCTTGGTGCAACTGTGGGACGTGGCGACGGGGCAGAGCATCGGCACGCTCCGGCACACGAATTGGGTCCATTCCGTGTCGTTCTCCCCCGACGGCAAGACCCTCGCCTCGGCGTCCCTGGATTTCGAGGGGAGCGACGTCAAGCTGTGGGACGTGGCTGCTAGAACGCAGATCGCCACCCTCGAGGGCTGGCCCGCCCATCAGGCCACCTCGGTATCCTTTTCTCCCGATGGCGCAGTCGTCGCCTCCGGGTCCGTGGGCACGGTGCTGTTGTGGGATGTCGGGACCGGGAACGTCCTCGCCATCGAGGGGCATACGGAGCAAGTCCACTCGATTTCTCTCTCGCCGGATGGCAAGACGCTCGCACGGGCATCAAGCGATGGAATCGAGTTGCTGGACCCAGCAACCGCGGAAACCATCCTCATGATCGAACGGGGCAACGTCCAGAAGGTGTCTCTCTCGCCCGATGGGAGCATCCTGGCCACCGAGTCTCACTTGTGGGACGTGGAGAGCGGAGAGATCATCGCCAACCTCGAGCCCGACATCTTCGGTGGGACCGTGGCGTTTTCTGCGGATGGTACGACCCTTGCCTCGACGCGACAGAGCGGAGACATCAGGCTGTGGGATGTGGCTTCAGGGAGTCTTGCCAGGACCCTGTCCGGCCACTCGGCCCTGGTCTTCTGGCTGTCGTTCTCAGCCGATGGCGCCACTCTCGCTTCCGGGTCCAGATGGGACGGAACGATCCGGCTGTGGGACGTGGCGACCGGCGAGAGTACGGCCACCCTCGAGGAGGATGTCCGCTGGGTGTCGCTGTCGCCCGACGGCACCATCCTGGCTGCTGACTTGAGGTGGGGCCCGATGTTGTGGGACGTGGAGACGTGGACCCAGATCCCCGGCCCCCAGGGCAATGTCAGCTCGATGGCCTTCTCGCCCGATGGCACGATCCTCGCCCTGGCAGGGCTGGATCTGGTCACTCTCTGGGATGTGGCGGCAAGAGAGACTATCGCCACCCTTTCCGGGCATACCCATGGGGTTGACTTGCTGTCTTTTTCGCCGGACGGCACCACCCTTGCCTCCGGGGCAAGGGATGGCACGGTCCTGCTGTGGGATCTGCAGCTCCTGCAGCCGCATCCCCAGACGCTGACCAAGGTCTCGGGGCTCGAACAGCAGGGTCCGGCCGGCGCGCAACTGGGCGAGCCCTTCGTCGTGGAGGTCAGAGACCAGAACGGCAATCCCTTCGCCGGGGCGACCGTGACCTTCGCGGCTACCGCCGGCGACGGCACCCTCTCCACGACCACCGCCACCACCGATGCCGAGGGCCGGGCGGCCACGACCCTGACCCTGGGAAGCGAGCCCGGGGCCAACACCGTGGAAGCAACCGTCGACGGACTGGAGCCGGTGACCTTCACCGCCACCGGACTGGCGGTTCCCCGGACACTGACCAAGGTCTCCGGCGATGAGCAAGAGGGACCGGCGGGAGCCGCCCTGCCGGAGCCGTTCGTGATCGAGGTGAGAGATCAGAACGGCAACCCGTTTGCCGGAGCCACTGTCACCTTCTCGGTCACCGCCGGCGAGGGCACCCTCTCCGAGACCACCGCCGCCACCGACGCCGAGGGCCGCGCCACCGCCACCCTGACCCTGGGCCGCACCCCGGGGCCGAACACCGTCACCGCCAACGTACCCGGCCTCGACCCGGTCACCTTCACCTCCACCGCCGAGGCGACTCCCGACTTCGACGGCGACGGCGAGACCGGCTTCGACGACTTCTTCCTCTTCGCCGAAGCCTTCGGCGGCAGCGACCCCCGCTTCGACCTCGACGGCAACGGCACCGTCGACTTCGACGACTTCTTCCTCTTCGCCGAGGCCTTCGGCCAGCCCGCCCGGGCCAAGCTGCTGGCCCTGGCCCGAGAGCGGCTCGGCCTGCCCGACGGACCCCAGCTGCAGCAGAACACCCCCAACCCCTTCAACAGCGGAACCGTCATCTCCTGGTTCCAGCTGGAGCCGGGTCCCGCGCGCATGGAGGTGTTCGCCCTCACCGGCCAGCGGGTGGCGGTGCTGCACCAGGGACCGGAGAAGGCGGGGGTCCACCGCCTTCGCTGGGACGGCCGCGACGACCAGGGCCGCCCCCTGGCCAGCGGCGTCTATGTGTACCGGTTAGTGACGTCCGAAGCCGTGCAGACGCGCAAGCTCACCCTGCTTCGGTGACGGTTTGCCCTGACCACGCGATCCGGGCGAGGCAGGAAGAGCGCCCTGCGCCGAGCACACGGCGGATGCCCCGACGGTGTATGTACGTGCTCCACTACCCGGCGGGAATGCAGACGCGGTGGTTGCTACTCCTCAAGTAGGAGCAAAGGGCGTTCCTCCACGCGCACCTTCCCGTGCTCCGGTGAGTTCCCGCCTGATTTCTTGAGATCCCCCTCCATTTGGATGGCGCCAAGAAGCGCCCGCTTGCGTATGGTGAGTGGCGCCAAGATTCGCGGCTACCTGTCCGACCCCGGCCGCGGGTCTTTGTCTGTCACCACTTCCGACATAGCTCAGAAAGGCCAAAGATGAAGCGAGTTGTCTCCGCCAACTCGGATCGCAAACCAATCTTGCCCCCCCTGCTCCTTGCAGCCTGGATGGCCGCTGCGCCGACCGACGCCGTGCCGCAGGTCGAGGGCCGAGTGCGGCTGTCGTCCGGCGAACCGGTGGTCGGGGCCCAAGTGCGGCTCTTCGACCTGGACGATCTGCGAGCGGCTCCGTTGACGGCGACCACGGATGAGTCCGGGGGCTTCCAGCTGTCCCTGGAGGGCTTTCCGGCAGGCCGGTCCGCCCTGCCGGACCGTTTCGACCTGGGGCTGAACTATCCCAATCCGTTCAACCCGTCCACGGTCATCCCCTACCAGCTGCCGGTTTCGACCGATGTGCGCCTGGACGTGTTCAACGTCCTGGGTCAGCGGGTGGCGACGCTGGTCAACGGCGTGCAGCCCGCCGGCTATCACACGGCTCGCTGGGACGCTACCGATGGGGCCGGCCGGGCCGTGGCCGCCGGGGTCTATCTCTACCGGCTGCGAGGCGGCGGCGTCACCCTGACGGAGCGCATGGTGCTGGTCGACGGACAGGCCGGCGTGGCGGCGCCCTCGGGAGAGCGGCAGGGGGCGGCTTCCCAGCGGGCGCCTTCGGCGATCTACGGCCTGACCGTCTCGGGACCCGGGATGGTCGCCTACGTGGATCCGGTTTTCCCGGTGGCCCCCGCCGCCGGGCTGGTGGACGTGGTGGTCCAGGCCTCGAGAGACGTCCCTCGAGCGAAGACGGCCTCGACAGAGACGGGGGTGTTGGGCGACGTGGACAACAACGGCCGGGTCAACATCGCCGACGCCCTGCTGGTGCTGCTGTACAGCGCCGATCCGACCACCGTCATGCCCAACGACGGCGACATCTCCCAGGGCGACGTCAACGCCGACGGCCGCGTCGACCTGTCCGACGCCTGGCTGATCGCCAGCTACACCATCGACCCGACCGATCCGCTGCTGCCGGCCGGGATCGGGGCGCCGGTGGGGGTGGTCGCCCCGACGAAGATCTACTGGACGGACTGGCACTCAGACAAAATTCGGCGTTCGAACCTGGACGGCTCCAGCGTCGAAGATCTCGTCACGGGAGTGGATTCCCCAAACGGGCTGGCTCTGGATATGGTGGGCGGCAAGATGTACTGGACGGACCGGAACACCGGAAAGATCCAGCGAGCCAACCTTGACGGCTCCAGCGTGGAAGACTTGGTGGCCACCGGATTGAGCTCTCCCTGGGGACTGGCCTTGGACGTAATGGGAGGAAAGATGTACTGGGTGGACTATGGAACGAATAAGCTCCAAACGTTCAAACCTCGACGGCTCCGGCGTCGAAGACCTGATCGCCACCGGACTGAGAACCCCCGAAGCGGTGGCCCTGGATGTGGTCCGCAGCCAGATGTACTGGACCGACCGGGGGACCGACAAGATTCAGCGTTCGAACCTCGACGGCTCCAACATCGAAGACCTCGTCACCACCGGACTGATCGACCCTCGGGGACTCGCGCTGGACGCCGCGGAGGGCAAGCTCTACTGGGCGGACCCGAGCACCGACAAGATCCAACGCGCCAACCTGGACGGGTCACAGGTGGAAGACCTCGTGGCCACAGGACTGCGGGGTCCCGTGTGGATCGCCCTGGACACGCCCTCCGCGTCAGCCGACCACGGGGACAGCCGCTCGTCGGCGACGCCGGTCGCTTCCGGGAGTGAGACGCCCGGCGAGTTGGAACCAGACGATGTCGACTACTTCCGCGTGGAGGTCGCCGAGGCGGGGGTCCTGATCGTCGCCTTCACCACCGGCAATCTGGACACCTACGGCTACATCGAGGACAGCTCCGGCAACGTCCTCGCGAGCAATGACGACGGGGGACAAAATGCCAACTTCCGGGTGACGGCCACGGTGGATGCCGGCACCTACTACATCCGAGTTCGTGGCTTCGGAAACAGCCAGACCGGCCCCTACACCCTGCATGTGGAAGTGCATGAGCCTGACGATCACGGGGACACCCGCTTGTCGGCGACGCCGGTCGCTTCCGGGAGTGAGACCCCAGGCGAGCTGGTGCCTGGGGATGTCGACTACTTCCGCGTGGAGGTCGCCGAGGCGGGGGTCCTGATCGTCGCCTTCACCACCGGCAATCTGGACACCTACGGCTACATCGAGGACAGCTCCGGCAACGTCCTCGCGAGCAATGACGACGGGGGACAAAATGCCAACTTCCGGGTGACGGCCACGGTGGATGCCGGCACCTACTACATCCGAGTTCGTGGCTTCGGAAACAGCCAGACCGGCCCCTACACCCTGCATGTGGAAGTGCATGAGCCTGACGATCACGGGGACACCCAGTCGACCGCCACTCTCGTAACCATCCCGAGTACAACCCCAAGCGTCCTGGACGCCGGTGACGTCGATTACTTCCGGGTCGTCGTCACCAAGTCGCGCACCCTGGTAGCCTATACGACCGGCAACCTCGATACCGTCGGCTCCCTCTATGACGGCACGGGGGCGTGGCTCGCCGGCAATGACGATTGGGGGGATGCCAACTTCCGCATCTCGCACTCTGTCCAGCCCGGCACCTACTACCTCCGTGTCGCAGGCTTCTCCTCCTCAACGACCGGCCCTTACACCCTGCATGTGAGGTAGACAGGCCCACGTTGTCTCATCTCGCAGAGGAGACAGGAGAATGGTGACGTCCGCTGCAGGCCAGCCATTTGCCGCCGCGGCCCTCTGGGCCAAGCTGGCGGAGTAGAGGCAGAAGTGAAGGCGGTCAGAGTCTGTCTCGTCGGGCTGATGGCATGGAACCATGCGGCGGCCGATCCGCGGCTTGAAGGCCGGGTGCTGCGGACTTCCGGGGAGCCCCTGGCCCGAGCGCAGGTGCGGCTCTTCGATCTGGCCGATCTGCGCGGAACCCCGAACGCCGTGACCACGGATGAGTCGGGTCGCTTCACGCTCCACCTCGGAACCTTGCCGGGGCTGGCCCTGCCCGAGCGGTTCCAACTGGGGGCGAACTACCCCAATCCGTTCAACCCCTCAACCCTCATCCCGTATCAGCTTCCAGCCGCGATGCACGTGCGCCTGGAGGTGTTCAACCTCCTGGGGCAGCGCATCGCCACGCTGGTCGACCGGGAGCAGCCGGCCGGCTTTCACACCGCGGAGTGGGACGCCACGGACGCGGCAGGACAGGCGGTGGGGGCCGGGGTCTATCTCTACCTCCTGAGCGGCGATGGCGCGAAGATCACCCGCCGGATGCTGCTGATCGACGGGCAGGCGGGGATCTCGTCGGCTGGTTCGGGAGGGCCGGGCGGCGTGGGAGGACCAGCCGCAGCGGAGGAGGCGGGGAGACGGCCCCGGTCTACGGGTTGACCGTCTCGGGCCCGGGGCTGGTCCCCTACGTCGACCCGGCCTTCCGGGTAGAGGCGGGCATGGCCCCGGTGGAGGTGGTGGTCCAAGCCCCGGACAGCGCCCCCTCGGCGAAGGTGGCCTCCTCCGGGATCCTCGGCGACGTCGACAACACGAGTCATGTCGATTTCTTCGACGCCCTGCTGGTGGCCCTGCACAGCCAGGACGCCAGCATCGTCATGCCCAACAACGGCGACATCTCCCTGGGCGACGTCAACGCCGACGGACAGGTCGACCTGTCCGACGCCTGGCTGATCGCCGCGTACCTCAACGATCCCTCCGATCCGTCGCTGCCGGCCGGGATCGGCGAGTCAGTCGGTCCGGCCGCTTCCCTGTCGCCGGATCCTTCGACGGTCACCTTCGCCGATGACGGGGCCTGGCACCGGTTCACGGTCCAGACCGGCGAGCCGGTCTCGGTGGTGGTCAATCCGGCGGGGACGCCCCGTGCGCTGGAGATCACCACCCGAAGCGGGCGCGGCAACTACTGCCCCGCCGAAGCCGACGACGGCGCCACCCGCCGGGACGGCCAGACGATCTACCTGTCCGGGTGCGCCGCGGGCGAGGCCACGCTGGAGTTGCGGCGGGAGTCGGACGGCACCGTCCTGCGGACCTACACCTTCGAGGTGACCGGCAGCCCGGCGGACCTGGTCGTGCAGTCGGTCTCGGTCAGCGACAGCACCCTGACGCCGGGTCAATCCTTCACCCTGAGAGCCACCGTGCGCAACCAGGGCACGGCTGAATCGGCGGCCACGACCTTGCGCTGGTACCGCTCGTCCAACCGGACGATCTCCACGCGGGACACGGAAGTGGGAACCGACGCGGTGGGGGCCCTGGGCGCTTCCGGCTCCAGCGCCGAGTCGATCCGCCTGAGCGCTCCGTCAAGTGCGGGCACGTACTACTATGGCGCCTGCGTGACCAGCGTTGGCGGAGAGAGGGCCGGCAACAACTGCTCCCGGGGAGTCCGCGTCAGGGTGGAAGCCGAGAGTCCGGACCTCGTCGTCGAATCGGCTGTGGTCAGCGACAGCACCCTGACGCCGGGGCAGTCCTTCACCCTGAGCGCCACGGTGCGCAACCAAGGCACGGGTGCGGCGGTGGCCACCGCCCTGCGCTACTACCGCTCGACGAACGCGACGATCTCGACGCGAGATTCGGAAGTGGGCACCGACCCGGTGGACGCCTTGGCCGCTTCCGGCACCAGTGCCGAGTCGATCAACCTGACGGCCCCGTCGGGTGAAGGCACCTACTACTATGGTGCCTGCGTGGCCCCGGTGGACGGAGAAGTCGATCCCGGGAACAACTGTTCTCCTGCAGCAGCTCTATCCGTCAGCATTCAAGACGACGACGCTCTGAGTTCGCCTCCACCGACCTGGGTGTTTTCGGGAGATGTGCCGGAGGCCCATAAAGCGGAGTTGCGCGAGGAGATGGAATACGTCCGTACCTGGTTCGCCGACCAATACGGTTTCGAAGCAACTGGCTTTACGGTGCTGGTCAGTGCCAACTATGAAGCACTCTCCCCGACGTACCCGGGCGTAGTCGGTGCAGCGCTCTCCAACCACTACCACCCGCAGGCAAAGTTCCCATACGCTTGGGTTACGCGATCTGCAACGGGTGGTGCCGTGATGGCGCTGATGTACGGGACTCTCTCTGATGAGCCTCTCTCTACCCTCAAACATCACATCGCCCACGAGTACTTCCACGTTCTGCAGGGACAACTTGCTTCAGGATTCGCACAACTGCCGGATGGCGAGATCGCCTGGCACAGTGACGCATCCTCTCGTGGCCCCAACTGGCTGGTGGAAGGCTTGGCTTCCTATGCCGACTACGCGTACACCCCAAGCAGAGCCGGACGCAGGCCCTTTCTGGGGGACCGGTACTACCCCTACAACGACTTACAATGGTTCTATCTGAATGAGTCGGTTACCATAGGTGATCTGGCAGAGCTGGGGAGCTATCTGGATTTCAAGTGCACCTTTTCTGACAACTACTCCTACCCTCTGAGTTTTGCGGCATCCGTTTTCTTGCTTGAGCAGGCCCAGGCAGACTCGTATGTGAACTACTGGACGCTCCTTGGCGAGCGGTCGACTTGGGAGCAGGCGTTCGAGGAAGCCTTCGGAGTCCGTGTCAGTGACTTTTACGCTGCCTTCGATGAGTGGCTTCCCTCCCAGTTGCCTCCCCTTGCCCAACTCAAGCTGCAGATGCGCTGGCCGGACATGGAGAGCCTGCCCCAGACGTGGAGATTCCTCTATCTCAATATCGAGAACTGGGGAACTTGGGAGAGTAGAAAACCCTCTAACCTCAGTACGGGATGGACCGGGCTGAGGGGCCTGCCCCTGCAAATGACTGCCACATACGATGAGGGTGCCGTCGGGTCAGGCTACCTTTCCCTCTGGTGGTCTGACGACCAATGCACCGCGTATCTCCTTGGTTGGTACAGAGATGGCGAGCTCACCAGTCGGCGCGAGGATGCTACGGCGGTAGAGTTCACTGGCAGGTCAGCCACCATCGATTGGAACATTCCTGGACATCCGGATACGCTTCCTCGATTGCAGGAAAGAGAAAGAGTGCCAGGATGCAAGTAGGTCCATGTATACTCTACCCAGCTGCATGAAACCTACGCGGAATTGCGCAGGTAGGCACTCTAGTCTTGACCCCTCGCTCGCAGCTTAGGCGCGCAGTGCGATGGGTCCGGAAGCGGCGAGATGGCGCGCCAGCGCAGCCACGGCATCAGTCCCTCCTTCTCCCATTCACGAAAGGGGAGCGCATGCATCCTCAGAGACCAAACCTCTTCGAGTACGCGACTTCTGAACTCTCGCAAGATGCCCTCTTCTGTTGGCTGCTGAAGTGGGCTGATCCGACTTGCCGCAATTCAGCGAAGCCCTCCACAAGGCTGGAGTCGGCTTCATCCGCCTCCTGTCTGCTGAGAAGAGCGGTATCTCCGAATTGATCAACTCTGTCAAGGTGGAGAAGCAGGTTGATCACATTGATGTGCTATGTAGGCTCAACGAGCAGGAAGATAGCGAAGCTGCGATCCTGATCGAGGACAAGAAGGGTACTCAAGAACATTCGAACCAGCTGCAGAGATACAAGAAGCTGGTAGGCCAGGGGCTTCCGGAAGAGAGGATTGTCGCCGTCTATGTTCAAACCAGGGACCAAAGCGACTATAGCAATGTGCGTGGACAGCGATATGCTGTTGTCAGTCGACCTGACCTTCTGGAAATCCTCGAAGACTGCAAGGAAGCTCGAAGAGAGAGCGACATTCTCGACGGATTCCTGCGACACCTACGTACCATAGAGGACGATGTGCAAAGTTGGCAGTCGCAGGATCCGACAGATTGGTCCTGGAGTGCCTGGACAGGCTTCTACATGGAATTGCAGAAAAACCCCTCCATAGAGGGCGGTTGGGACTACATTCCAATAGGTGACTTTCTATGCTACTGGTTTGGCAACTGGAATCCCGCTGCGGGAGTCGATCAGACATGGATGCACATCGATAATTCGAAGGGGACTCTGTGTTTTCGCATTGCCATGTCCAAGTCTGTCTCAGACGCAGATCAAAGGTATGCATTGAGAAACCAATGGAATAGCCGCATCATTGCTCGATGCAACGAGCTGAACCTCCCTGCAAGGAAACCTCCACGCTTTGAAGGCATCTTCTCTGGTAGTTTGACTGTTGCGGAGATCGACCGTGAAGACTGGCTAATGGTCCAGGACGGCCTTGTGGACGTTGACGCAACGGTGGCCACCATGGAGAAGTGCTTGGAGGTGGTTCGGTATTGTTTTGCACTTGGTAGCGCTCATTCGGAGCGAGGGAGAGTTCACGACTGAAGTGTCCACGCACATCCACGCAGAGAGAGATGGGACCATTTCAAGAGTAGTCCCTGTTCTCCGTGCAGTGCTGACGTTGAGCTGCAGTACAACTACCTTGGGAACGAGCATTTCTCCGTGGCGAGTCCGCATCCAGGCCGGGCTCGCGACGCGACGCCGGCGCCGGAGTTTCATCGAGCGCCGCCGGAGCCGTCTGATCGCCGGGCTCGCGCAACGGCCTTGGCAAGCCGCGACGGCTGGCCCTGATGTCGGGCACCATCGAGGTGAGACGGCCGCGGGTCCGGGGGCCGGAAGAGCGCTTGGAGAGCCGCATCCTCCCGCTGTTCCAGCGACGCACCCACGAGGTGACCCAGCTGTTGCTCGAGCTCTACCTGCATGGGCTGTCGCGGGGCGACTTCGAGTCGGCCTTGCGGGGTCTGCTGGGGGGACGGGGCGCCCCTGTCGGCCTCGTCCATCGCCCGTCTGCGGGCCACGCGGGAAGAGCAGTTCGAGACCTGGCAGCAGCGGCGGCTGGACGACCGGGAATTGGTCTACGCTTGGCCGACGGTATCTGCGTGAAGGCGGGCCTGGAGAAGGACAAGGCGGCGTTGCTGGTCGTCATCGGAGCCCGGAGCGACGGCCGCAAGGAGATCCTGGCGATCCGGCCCGGCCATCGCGAGTCCACCGAGTCGTGGCGAGCCGTGCTGCGCGATCTTCGGGACCGCGGGCTGCCGGCGCCGACTCAAGAGGCGGCGATCCCCACAGAGCGGCCGCCTCGGGCCGACTCGCAGGGGACGTAGATGACGCCGGGCGCCGAGAGGTTCATGCTGCGGGTCCCGATGGAAGCGGCTGCGTCCCGGCGCCGCCCGAGAACCGCCCTTCGAGAGGCTCAGGGCGCGAGCGGCCTGTTCTCGATGATGCCCTGCCGCGCGAGGAACTCCCGCATCACGGCGGCGCACTCCTCCGGCTTCTCCAACTGCAGGAAATGTGTCGTTCCGGGGAGGAACCCGTGCTCGACGCCCGCCGCGTCAGGAGGGTTGAACCTCGGACGGTCCGGCTCCAGGGCGGGATCGGAGCGGATCACCTTGGTGGGACATCGCAGGGAGCCGAAGTCCACCGACACCGCCGGCCGCGGGGCCTGGTCCCAGATCCGCGCCTCGTGCTCGCGGGGACATCGGAGCTCGTAGCCCTCTCCGGTGCCGGACTCCTTGAGGATGGCCCTGGCCAACAGCTCCAGCACGCCGGGCACGGCCCGCTGGAAGTAGGGCAGGCAGGAATGCAGCTCCACGAGGTCTTCCCTGGCTCGAAACCTCGTGGCCCGACGCCGGAGCATGTCGGCCATCTGCCGGGCCAACCGCTCGATCTCCCTGTACCCGGCGCCGGGGCTGCAGAGGGGTGGCGCGAAGAGCACCATGGCGGCGTAATGGGCGCCCCGGGAAGGAAGGTGCAGCCCGGCCAGTGCCGAGATGGAATGGAAGACGCCGACCGTGGGTTTCCCGCCGAAGAGCGAATCGACCGCTTCCGATACGCGGTCATGGTCGCGGGCGAAGGCATCGAAGTCGTGGGCCTCCAGGGCTCCGGCGTCGTTCCAGCCGTGGTTCCTCAGGTCGTGGACCACCAGGTCGAAGTCGGCGGCCAGGAGGGACCAGAACGGGTAGTAGAGGTCGATGGCGAGTCCGTTCCCGTGGCAAAGGACGAGCCGGGGCCCGGCGGGATTCCCGTGCCGCCTCAGGATGATGACGGTGTCGTCGTCCACCTGGACACGGTGGGTGGAGAGGGGCTGGGGGATCTGCCAGACGGGTTCCATGGGTGTGGCCGAGGTCATGAGGCTTTCGCGCAGGGTGCGGCCAATGGTTCAGCGCATCCAGAGCACTTGCAGACTCGGTCGAGACTGAGCCGGCTCAAGAGGCGGCGATCTCGACGGAGCGGCCGCTGCGGGCCGACTCGCGGGCGGCGTCGATGACGCCCATGACGGCGCGGACGCTCTCCGCGGTGACCGCCAGCTCCTCCCGCCCGCGGATGGCGGCGGCCACGTTCTCGTAGTAGGAGCGCCAGCGGCCGGCCACCGGCTCGAGCACCTCCTCCACGAGGCGGCCGTCCCGGTGGCGGCACAGGCGAGGCCAGTTGCCGCGGTCCTCCTCGCGCGCCGAGTCGATGTCGCCGGCCACCATGGCCGGCTCCTGCGGGTCCAGCCCCTCCTTCACCAGGGCGCCGTCGGTGCCGAGGACGTACCAGCGCGGCATGGGGATCCTGGCGATGGAGGAGGTGACCACGTGGATCTCGGCGCCGCTGCCGAAGGAGAGGACGCAGTGGGCGTGGTCCTCCACGTCGTTGTCGAGGCCGGCGTCGGAGAGCCGGGCGTAGACGCGCTGCAGCGGCCCCGGGGCCAGCTGCAGGGCCTGGTCGATCATGTGGGCCCCGAGGTCGACGAACTTGCCGCCGCCGCTGGCCGCCCGGCCCCGCCAGGAGCGCGGCGCCCCGTACTGCCCCCAGGCGAGCTGGACGTAGACGAGGTCGCCCAGTGTCCCCTCGGCCAGCAGCTCGCGCACCGTGAGGTAGTCGCCGTCCCAGCGGCGGTTCTGGAAGACCGAGAGCAGCCGGCCGGCGCGGCGGGAGGCGGCGATCATGGCGTCGGCCTCGGCGCCGTCGAGGCTCATCGGCTTGTCGGTGACCACGTGCTTGCCGGCCTCGAGGGCGGCGATCGCCTGGGGCGCGTGCAGGTCGTTCGGGGTGGCCAGCACCACCAGCTCCACCTCGTCGTCGGCCAGGACCTCCTCGAAGCGTTCCCAGGCGCGCAGGCCCTCGGCGGCGATCGCCTCGCGCGCCTCGGGGCGGCTGGAGACGACGCCCTTCAGGGAGAGCCCCGGCTCGGCGAGGCGGACCAGGTACGAGTGGAAGCAGCGGCCGGCGTACCCGTAGCCGACGACGGCGGTGATCACGGGATCGGTGGAGGCCATGGGCGGCAATGGTAGCGGCGCCCCGGGAGGGCCGCCAGAAAGCTCTGGCGGCGCGGCTGGCGGCAGCGCGAGATTAGACGGCAGGAAAGGAAGAGCAGGATGCGCATCCGACTCAGCTGGCCCGGCGGCCAGGCCCACGCCGGTCTCGACGACACGCCCACGGCCCGCGCCGTCATGGCGGCCCTGCCGATCCGCTCCCGGGCCAGCACCTGGGGCGAGGAGGTCTACTTCGACACCGGCGTGGAGGCCGCCCTCGAGGCGGACGCGGCCCAGGTCGTCGATCCCGGCACCGTCTGCTTCTGGGTGGAGGGCCGCTCCCTGGCCCTGCCATACGGGCCGACGCCGGCCTCCCGCGGGGACGAGTGCCGGCTGGTGACCGAGGTCAACCTGCTGGGGCGCCTGGAGGAGGACCCGAGGGTGCTGGCCGGCGTGCGCGACGGCATGGAGATCACCGTGGAGCGGGCCGGCGGCTGAGCCGCGGCGATGGGAGAATGGGGAACGGCGGGCAGCGGCAGGGCATCCTAACGGGGGTGTGCACACCGACGGCACCGGCGCCGGCGTCCGGCGCCCGGGAGCGTGGCATGAGGCCGGATCAGGGATGAAGGGACAGGGGGCCTGGATGCGGGCGGGCGTGGTCCTGCTAGTGGCGGCGGGGCTGGCCGGCTGCGCCGCCGGCTACTCGCGCACCATGGGCCAAAGCCTGGGGCGCGTGCAGAGCCGCGACTGGGAAGGCGCGCTGGCCAGCCTCGACAAGCCGTCGGGCGACACCAACATGCTCCTCTACCGGCTGGAGAAGGGGCTGATCCTCCACTACGCCGGCGACTACACCGGCTCCAATGGCCAGTTCGAGAAGGCCGAGAAGCTCATCGACCGCCACTACACGCGCTCCATCAGCCGCGAGGTGGCGGCCCTGCTCACCAACGACGCCATCCGCGCCTACTCGGGCGAGGAGTTCGAGCGCGTCCTCATCCACTACTACCGGGCCCTGAACTACCACTACCTCGGCGACCACCAGGGCGCCCTCGTCGAGTGCCGCAAGGCGAACCTGCGTCTCTCCGACTTCGCCGAGGCCGCCGAGTACGAGCTGAGCTACGCCAACGACGCCTTCATGCAGTACCTCACCGGCCTGCTCTACGAGGCCGGGGGCGAGGTCAACGACGCCTACATCTCCTACCGCGACGCGGCCAAGGGCTACGCCGCCTACGAGGATGCCTTCGGCCTGGCGCCGCCGCCGCCCCTGGCCGCCGACCTGCGCCGCGCCACCGCGGAGCTCGGCTTCGAGCCGGAGTGGACGGAGCTGCAGCAGCGCTGGGGCCTCGATCCCGAGGCCTCCGGGGCGCCGCCCCTGGGGCCCGGGACGGTGACCGTCTTCGCCGAGACCGGCTTCGTGGGGCGCAAGGGACAGAACGAGATCAACGTGCCGATCACCAAGGGCGGAAAGCTCAAGGAGGTCTGGACGATCTCCGACCGCGCCGTGCGGCAGTACCATTACGGGTGGGAGGGCAAGGTGGAGTACTGGCTGCGGGTGGCCCTGCCGGTGTACGAGCCCGCCCCCAGCGAGGTCGCCGGCGTGCGGCTGCGCGCCGGCGACGCCGAGGCCCGCGGCTGGCTGGTGGAGGACCTCGACGCCATCGCCGGGCGCACCCTGCGCGACAAGGAGGGCGTCATCCTGCGGCGCACGGTGGCCCGGGCCGTGGCCAAGTGGCTGGCCACGGAGGCCGCCGAGGAGGAGAGCGAGGTCCTCGGGGCCCTGATCAACCTCTTCGGCGCCGGCACGGAAGCGGCCGACACCCGCAGCTGGCTCGCCCTGCCGCGGACCATCTGGATGGCACGGATCCGGATGCCGCCGGGAACGCAAGAGGTGGTTCTGGAGTTTATCAATGCACAAGGCGGTGTCGTCGACCGGCACAAGTTCACCGGCGTGCAGGCCGGAGGCGAACACCCCGTATTCCTCAGCTGGCGCAGCTTCCGCTGAAGAAGGAAGGATCGACCAAACGATGACGGGATTCCTCACCGGCGCCGCGGCCCTGGTGCTGCTGGCAGCGGGGGCCGCCCCGGCCCAGACGGCCAGCACCGCCGGCGGCGACCGCACCCTGCCGCCGGGGTACGTCTTCAACATCGTCGACTGGGAGGGCGGCCGGCTGCCGCCCCTGTACGAGCGCTCCGACCAGCTGCCCATGGGCCTCCACGACATCGTCTCCCTCACCGAGGCCAAGTTCAGCGAGGCGATGATCCTCAAGATGCTCGAGGAGCGCCGCTGCGCCTGCGACGCCTCGGTCGCCTCGCTGGTGCGCCTCAAGAACAGCGGCGTCTCGGAGAAGGTGATCCAGGCCATGTCGCTGCACGCCCTGCCGCCGAACCGCTCCCTGGACCTGGCGATCCACATCGACTTCGAGGGCCTCGGCGGCGCGGCGGTCTCCACCCGGGCCCACCGGGCCTACCTCTACCTGATCATCCCCGACGGCGAGCGCGAGCGCGTGTTCTTCGGCAGCCTGGCGGATGTGCTCGCCCAGGCTGCCAGGCGCGGCACGGCGGTGGACAACACCGACCTGCTGTTGCCGAAACAGGTTCGCCGCGTCAGTTTCGTGGCGCGCGTGCCGCTGAAGGTGCCCGGGGCCAAGCGCGCCCTGGTCTTCACCTCGACGCGGCCGAACATCTACACCGAGGCGGACATCCCCGCGGCCGACCGCAAGGGAGTCCAGGAGTTCACCTTCGACTACCCCGCCAGCTCGCTGCAGCAGTTCTGCTCGCTGCAGGTCCTGCACCGGCAGGACGCGATGCTCGACAACCGCTGGCACATGGAACGTTCGCACTTCGAGTGCGAGTGGGAGTGAAAGGCATGAATGGAATCGCGATGACCTGCGCCGCGGCCCTGGCCGCGGCCGGACTGTCGGCCTGTGCGGGCCCCCGGGCCTTCACCCAGGGGACCTACACGGACCCCGAAGAGATCGTCATGCTCGACGACGACTGGAACCAGAACGACATGCAGCTGGTGGCCAGGAAGATCGTCACCTCCCTGCAGAGCTGGAAGGAGCGCGACGCCCTCGACGGGGATCCGACGATCATCCTCGAGACGCCGAGGAACCGCACCACCGAGCACATCGACCTGCAGGCCCTGTACGACCACGTGAAGACGGCGCTGATCAACAGCGGCGAGTTCACCTTCCTCGACAAGGCCGCCCGCAGGGAGATCGCCAGGGAGTACGAATACCAGGGCTCGGGCTACGTCGACCCGTCCCAGGCCAAGGGCCCCGGCCGCCAGCAGGCCGCCGAGTTCCTCCTCGGCCTGGTGATCACGTCGACGATCCAGCAGGTGGGCAAGGACAAGGTGGTCTACTACAAGGCGACCTTCGAGCTCACCGACATCGAGACCAGCGTCATCGTGTGGACCGACCACAAGGAGATCACCAAGGCCTTCAAGAAGAGGGCCATCGGCTTCTAGGAGGTAATGGAATGAGAGCCTGGACCGCAGCGGCAGCGGTGACCCTGTGGGCGGCGGGCGCCTTCGCGGCAGACGGGTCCCCGGGACGCACCGACGGCCCGGTGGGCAGCGAGATCGGCAAGGGAGGCTACCGCCTGGCGGGCACCCCGGGGACGTGGTCCCTCGCCCCCTTCCTGGGAGCCGCCATCGTGGAACCCGAGGACGACGACTCCGAGACCGACCTGATGTACGGCCTCAACGTCGGTTGGCGCACCGAGGACTGGCTCGGCGTCCACGCCAGCTACGCCTTCATCCAGGACCAGGAGATCAGCCTCTTCGGCGTCGGCGTGCGCAACATCCTGGAGTACGAGCCCTTCAACTACCACCTCAGCCTCGACGCCGAGCTCTACGTCCCGGGCGAGGGCGACACCCGCTTCGGCATCGCCCCCGGCGCCGGCGCCGAGGTCCTGCTCACCGACAACCTCAGCCTGGGCCTGCAGTACCAGCGCGACTTCATCTTCGCCGACGAGCCGATCGGCATCAACCGGTTCACGGCGAAGGTGGGCTTGCGCTTCTAGCTTCGGGCCGCCGCGGCGGCGGCCGTCATCTCCAGGAAATGGCGGTGCACCTGCGCTCCGGCGCTCAGCTCGGGGTGGAAGGTGGCCGCCAGCAGGCCCCCCTGGCGGGCCACCACCGTGTCGCCGCGGCACTCGCCCAGGGCCTCGACGCCGGCGCCCAGCCGCGTGATGCGGGGGGCGCGGATGAAGACCATCTCGATCTCGGTCTCGCCGCCGGCCCCGGTCCGGAACGTCCCGGAGCCCTCGAAGCTGTCGCGCTGGCGCCCGTAGCTGTTGCGCTCGACGGTGATGTCCATGGCCCCGAGGCAGCGCTGCCTCGGGTTGAGAACCTCCGAGGCCAGCAGGATCGCCCCGGCGCAGGTGCCGAAGACCGGGCGGCCGGAGGCGATGAAGGCGCCCAGGGGCTCCCAGAAGTCGAAGGCGTCCATCAGCTTGATGAGGGTGGTGCTCTCGCCGCCGGGGATGACGAGGGCGTCCAGGCCGTCGAGCTGACCGGCCTTGCGCACCGCCGGGCAGCGGGCGCCCAGGCCGCGCAGCACTCGCGCGTGGGCCTCGAAGTCGCCCTGCAGGGCCAGCACGCCGACGACCGGTCCCGCCTGCTCGCTCACGGCTTCAGCTCCATCGCTCTACGCAAAGAAAGGAGACGCCCCCGGGCGGGAACGCCTCCTCGACCGACCGCGGGTTCGCTCCGATGCCTACCAGCCCCGCGTCTGCAGCTTTTCGCCCTCGCCGAGGGTTTCCATCTCGATCCCCGGCATCGCCTCGCCGAGCTGCTCGGAGACCTGCACGAGCACATCCGGATCCTGGTAGTTGGTCGTCGCCTTGACCACCGCCTCGGCGCGCTTCGGCGGGTCGCTCGACTTGAAGATCCCGGAGCCGACGAAGACCGACTCGGCGCCGAGCTGCATCATCAGCGAGGCGTCGGCGGGGGTGGCGATGCCGCCGGCGGAGAAGTTGGGCACCGGCACCTGGCCGGTCTCGGCCACGAGGCGCACGAGGTCGTAAGGCGCGCCCAGATCCTTGGCCTCGGTCATGAGCTGCTCCGGGGCCAGGGTGGTGAGGCGGCGGACGCCGTCCATGACGGCGCGCATGTGGCGCACGGCCTCGACGATGTTGCCGGAGCCGGCCTCGCCCTTGGTGCGGATCATGGCGGCGCCCTCGCCGATGCGGCGCAGGGCCTCGCCCAGGTCGCGGCAGCCGCAGACGAAGGGCACCTGGAAGGCGAACTTGTCCACGTGGAAGTGCTCGTCCGCCGGGGTCAGGACCTCGCTCTCGTCGATATAGTCGACGCCCAGGGCCTGCAGGATCTGGGCCTCGGCGAAGTGGCCGATGCGGCACTTGGCCATGACCGGGATGCTCACCGACTCCATGATCTCGCGGATCTTGGCGATGCTGGCCATGCGCGCCACGCCGCCTTCCTTGCGGATGTCGGCGGGCACCCGCTCGAGGGCCATGACCGAGACCGCGCCGGCGTCCTCGGCGATGCGGGCCTGGTCCTTGTCGGTGACGTCCATGATGACGCCGCCCTTGAGCATCTCCGCCAACCCGGTCTTGAGGCGGTGGGTGCCGCTGGCCTGGCCGTTGCCGCTCTGGGGATCCATCTGCTGACTGCTCCTGGTGAAAGGCGGCCGCTGCGCGGCCTGAAGGACGTTCCAGCGTCAAAAAGTACTGGCCCCGCCAAATCATGGAAAGACCGGCCTACCCGCCGCGGACGCTGCGCCACATCTCCCGCAAGTCGTCCCAGGCGAAGAGACGCACCCCCGCCAGACCGCCGATAGCCGCCGCCAGTCCGCCCGCCGCGCACGCCGCCAGCGGCGCCGCCGGCCACCACGGCGAGGTCGCGCCCAGCGCCACGGCCACCGACGCGGCCACCAGCCCCGGCCGCCAGAGCACCGCCAGGTAGTCGGTGAATCCCATCTCCAAGAGGCGGTTGGCCAGGTGCTGGGAGAGGGCCAGGAACAGCAGGGAGGTCAGCAGGATCGCCGCGGCGACCCCGGCGACGCCGTGACCGACGGCCCAGTAGAGGGCGGGGACCAGGACGGCGAGGGTGGCCAGGGCCCAGTAGAGGGCCCAGTTGGCGCGTCCGCACGCGAGGAAGACCGAGCCCACGCCGGTGCCCGCGGCCTTGACGAGGGTGGCCAGGGCCAGCAGCCGCAGGGGCCACACGGCCGGGGCCATGTCGGGGCGGGTCAGGGTGACCACCGGCTCGGCGAGCAGGGCGAGGCCGGCCAGGACCGGCCAGCAGCCCAGGGCCATGGCGCCCACCGAACGCAGGTAGGCGCGGCGCAGCAGCTCCGTGTTCTCCTGGATCGCCGAGAAGGTGGGGAAGAACACCCGGGTGATGACGGTGGAGAGGCGGACCAGCGGCAGCAGCGTGAGGCGGTAGGCGAAGCTGAAGTGGCCCATGGCGGCCTCGCCGAGGAGGGGGTAGATGAACAGCCGCGGCAGGTTGCTGCCGAGATACTGGAGGCAGCGGGAGCCGGTGAGGTTGAGGCCGAAGGCGGCGATGCGCCGCAGGGCCGCGAGGCGCAGGGCCGGACGCGGTAGCCAGCGGCCGGCCACGGCCAGCCCGAAGAGCAGCACGACCTCGCGCGCCAGGGCGCCGTAGACGACGCTCAGGATCCCCAGGCCGGCGGCGAGGAGGGCGAAGGAGAGGGCGGCATGGACGCAGGAGGCGGCGATCTCGGCGGCGGCCATGGCACGCCAGCGCAGGTCCCGCTGCAGGCGGGCCCGGAAGACGCCGGAGACCGCGGCGAAGGGGACGAGCAGGACCAGGCGGGAGAGGATCGTCTCGAAGTCGCGCGTCTCCTCCCGCGACAGCCAGGCGGCCAGGGCCGGCGCCAGGACCAGGACCAGGGCGGTCACGGCCGAGCCGAAGGCCAGGCAGGTCCAGAAGGCGGCGTCGAAGTGCTCGTCGCCGGCCTCGCGGTCCTGCACCAGGGCGCTGCCGAGGCCGAGGTCGCAGAGCAGGGCGGCGAGCATCACCAGCAGCAGGGCCCACTCGAAGCCGCCCATGCGTTCGGCGCCGAGGAGGCGGTAGAAGACGAGGGTGGTGGCGATCTGGAGGGCGAAGGCGCTGCCGGTCCAGAACAGGCCGCGCACGGTGCGGGTGGCCAGCGACTGGATATCGCTCACGGCGCGATCGATCGATTGATTCGGGCGGCGGGGACGGCGAGCTTCACTGTCCAAAGATAGGCACGACCACCGGAGGGCCGATGCACGACCGCAGCGACGACGGCGATCTCGTACTCCACGGCGGCCGGGTGCGCACCCTGGAGGACGGCCGGGCGCCGGCCGAGGCCCTGTGGGTCCGCGGCGGGCGCGTCGCCGCCGCCGGCACCGACGACGAGATCCTGGCCGCGGCGCCCGCCTCTGCCCGCCGGGTCCCCCTGGAGGGCGCCTGCGTGCTGCCGGGCCTGGTGGACGCCCACCTCCACTTCGAGGGATTCGCCCTCGGCCTGAGCCGCATCGACGCCGACCTGCCGCGGCTGCAGGACGTGCTGGCGGCCGTGGGCGAGCGCGCCGCCTCGACCCCGCCCGGCGAGTGGATCCTCGGCCACGGCTGGAACCACAACCGCTGGGGCTCCGGCGAGCTGCCCACGCGCCGGCTGCTGGACGGCGCCGCGCCGGACCACCCCGTCTTCCTCACCGCCAAGAGCGGCCACGCCTCCTGGGCGAACTCCGCCGCCCTCGCCGCCGCGGGCGTCACCCGCCGCGCCCAGGATCCCGCCGGCGGCACCGTGGTCCGCGACGGGACCGGCGAGCCCACGGGGGTCTTCCTCGAGGAGGCCTCCGGCCTGGTGGCGGACCACCTGCCCGAGGTGACGGCGGAGCAGGTGGCCGACGCCATGGCCGCGGCCCTGCCCGCCGCCTGGCGCTGCGGCCTCACCGGGGTCCACGACCTCGACGGCATCCGCGCCCTGCGGGCCTGGCAGATCCTGCGCGAGCGCGGCCACCGGGGACTCCGCGTCTGCAAGTCGATCCCCTCGAGCCGGCTCGACGAGGCGATCGCCGCCGGCCTGCGCTCCGGCTTCGGCGACGACATGCTGTGGATCGGCGGCGTCAAGCTCTTCGCCGACGGCGCCCTCGGTCCGCGCACGGCGTGGATGCTGGCCCCGTACGAGAACGAGCCCGGCAACCTCGGCATGCCCCTCATGGCGCCGGAGGAGCTGCGCGAGACCGTGACCCGCGCCAGCCGCCACGGCCTCGCCTGCTTCGTCCACGCCATCGGCGACCGCGCCAACCGCGAGGCCCTGGACGCGCTGGCCCTGGCGCGCGCCGGGGAAGATGACAGCGGGCGGCGGCTGCGGCACCGCATCGAGCATGCGCAGGTCATCGACCCGGAGGACGCGCCGCGCTTCGCCAAGCTGCGGGTCATCGCCTCGGTGCAGCCCATCCACGCCACCAGCGACTACCCCATGGTGGACCGGTTCTGGGGCCGGGAGCGGGGCCGCTGGGCCTACGCCTTCGAGTCGCTGCGGCGGGCCGGGGCGGTGCTCGCCTTCGGATCCGACACGCCGGTGGAGCCGATCCCGCCGCTGGCCGGCCTCCACGCCGCCGTCACCCGCCGCCGGGCGGACGGCTCCCCCGGCGCCGAGGGCTGGCAGCCGCGGGAGAGGCTCACGGTGGCCGAGGCGGTGCGCGGTTTCACCCGGGGGGCCGCCTTCGCCGGCGGCGTGGAGGACCGCCTCGGGGCGCTGGCCCCGGGCCAGCTCGCCGACCTCGTGGTGCTCGCCGAAGACCCCTTCGCCGTCGATCCCATGGACCTGGCCGGCCTGCCGGTCCTGGCGACCCTGGTGGCAGGCCGCTTCGTCCACGCCGACCCCGGCCTCGGGCTGGACGATCCTGGCCGCACCCCCGCGCCCGGCCATCCCGCCGCCGCGGTTCGCCCTTCTGGAGGCTCTCCATGACGGAACTGGTTCTGGCCATCTCCCTGGCCATCGGTTTCTCGGCCATGTGCTCGCTCTTCGAAGCGGTCCTCTACGCCGTGCCCACCGGGCACGTGGAGGCCATGGCCGAGGCCGGCAAGAGGTCGGGGCGGATCCTGCGCGCACTGCGCGAGCGGGTGGACCGCCCCATCGCCGCCATCCTGTCGCTGAACACGATCGCCCACACGGTGGGCGCCGCCTGGGCGGGGGCGGTCTTCATGGTCCTCTACGGCGAGGAGCACCTGCTGCTGTTCTCGACCGTCTTCACCCTGGCGATCCTGCTGCTCTCCGAGGTGATCCCCAAGACCGCGGGCGTCGTCTACTGCCGCGGCCTGGCGGGCCCCGTGGCCCGCCCCCTGCTGGCGATGGTATGGGTCTTCCGGCCCCTGATCTGGCTCACCGGGCAGGTGACGCGCCTCATCGCCCGGGATCAGGGCTTCCCCGGCGTCTCGGAGGAGGAGCTGCTGGTCATGGCCCGCCTCGGCCGCAAGGAGGGCGCCATCGACGCCGACGAGGCCGCCGCCATCGAGAACATCCTCGGCCTCAAGGAGAAGACGGTGCGCGACATCATGACCCCGCGCACGGTGGTGTTCTCCCTGGCCGTCTCCACGACCCTGGGGCAGGTGCGCGACTCGGTCCAGTCCCTGGGCCACGCGCGCGTGCCCGTGTACGACGCCGACGCCGACGACGTGGTCGGCACCGTGCACCGCCAGGACCTGCTCGCGGCCATGGCCGAGGGGCAGTGGGACCGCACCCTCGAGGAGATGATGCGTCCCGTGGACTTCGTCGCCGAGACCCTGACCTCCGACCGCCTGCTGCGCCGTCTTTTGGAGAGGCGCGAGCACCTGGTCATGGTGATCGACGAGTTCGGCGGTCTGGCGGGTCTTGTCACCCTCGAGGACGTCTTCGAGGAGATCCTGGGGACCGAGATCGTCGACGAGTTCGATCCCGCCGAGGACATGCGCGAGCTGGCTCGCCGGCGGCGGCAGTCCCTCGGGCCGGATCGATTGTGACCGCCCGCCTCTCTCGACTATCCTAGCCGCACCCCCGCGCCGCCATCCCGCCGCCGCGGGTCCCCCTTCCGGAGGCTCTCCATGACGGAGCTGGTTCTGGCCGTGGCCCTGGCTGTCGGCTTCTCGGCCATGTGCTCGCTCTTCGAAGCGGTCCTCTACTCCGTGCCCGTCGGCCACGTGGAGGCGATGGCCGAGTCCGGCCAGAAGACGGGCCGCATCCTGCGCGCGCTGCGCGAGCGGGTGGACCGCCCCATCTCGGCGATCCTGTCACTGAACACGATCGCCAACACGGCGGGGGCGGCCTGGGCCGGAGCGGCCTTCGTGGGCGTCTACACCGAGGAGCGCCTGTGGCTGTTCTCGGCCGCCTTCACCCTGGCGATCCTGTTGTTCTCCGAGGTGATCCCCAAGACCGCGGGCGTCGTCTACTGCCGCGGCCTCGCCGGTCCGGTGGCGCGCCCCCTGCTGGCGATGGTGTGGGTCTTCCGGCCCCTGATCTGGCTCACCGGGCAGGTGACGCGCCTCATCGCCCGGGATCAGGGTTCGCCCGGCGTCTCGGAGGAGGAGTTGCTGGTCATGGCCCGCCTCGGCCACAAGGAGGGCGCCATCGACGCCGACGAGGCCGCCGTCATCGAGAACATCCTCGGCCTCAAGGAGAAGACGGTGCGCGACATCATGACCCCGCGCACGGTGGTCTTCTCCCTGGCCGTCTCCACGACCCTGGGGCAGGTACGCGACTCGGCCCAGTCCCTGAACCACACGCGCGTGCCCGTGTACGACGCCGACGGCGACGACGTGGTCGGCACCGTGCACCGCCAGGACCTGCTCGCGGCCATGGCCGAGGGGCAGTGGGACCGCACCCTCGAGGAGATGATGCGCCCCGTGGACTTCGTCGCCGACAACCTGACCGCCGGCCGTCTGCTGCGCCGCCTGCTGGAGTCGCGGCAGCACCTGGTCATGGTGATCGACGAGTTCGGCAGCCTGGGCGGCCTGGTCACCCTCGAGGACGTCCTCGAGGAGATCCTCGGCACCGAGATCGTCGACGAGTTCGACACCGCCGTGGACATGCGCGAGCTGGCCCACCAGCGGCGGAGGCAGTCCCTCGGGGATCCGGGACAGCCGGACTGACCTCGCCGCGAATTCTGTCTTATCGGCAGTCAGGGCCTGCCCATGCGCCGTCTTCCGCCCTCCTGTCTGCCATTCCGGCGCGATTCCCCTCCTGGTGCGCGAGACTTCCCAGGGAAAACGGCGGTGGCACGGCCTTTGCGCTCCTCTTCGCGCCAACCAAACCCAACCGCGATCGGGGCCGACGCCCCGGTCCAAGACAGGAGGAGATGAAATGGCACTCGTTCGCTGGCAGCCCCGCGAGCTCTTCGGAATCGGCAGGGACATGGACCGGCTCTTCGACGGTCTGTGGGGCCATGGTGACGGCGCGGCCCCCCGGGAGGCCGTCTGGCGTCCCTCGGTGGACATCGCCGAGACCGACCACGACTTCGTCCTCACCGCCGACCTGCCCGGCATCGCCCGGGAGGACCTCGACCTCACCGTGGTCGACGGCCGTCTGACCATCAAGGGTCAGCGCCGCAGGGAGAGCGACTCGAAGGAGGGCAACGTGCACCGCGTGGAGCGCGCCCACGGCACCTTCACCCGCGCCTTCGACCTGCCCGCCGCGATCGACCCCGAGACGGTGGCGGCCACCTACAAGGACGGCGTCCTCACGGTGACCGTGCCCAAGGCCGAGGAGGCCAGACCGAAGCAGATCGAGGTCAAGGTCAGCGCCTGACGGCCGAAGGCTGAACGGCCGCCGAAGGCAGGGCGGCAAGAGGAGGGCCGGTACCCCGCGAGGGGTGCCGGCCCTTTTTTGTGTGGGGCGCGCCGCCAGGTGTCAGGCAGGGTCCCTGGGAACTGCCGGCCGCGATCAAGCAGGCAGCATCCCAGGCGCGGTCTCATCCTTCGTCCGCCACCATGGCCTCGATCCGGCGCGCCAGCCACTTCCAGTCGCCGCTGTCGTCACCGTCGAGTGTCCGTTCCTCCACCTCCCCGGCCTCCGTGTCGAGCGCGTGCCACTCACCCGAACGGGTATCGAGGTTCAGGTCGAGGCTGATCTCTATCGAGCCGATGGACGACTCGGCCTGGACGCCTCCCGTTTCCGTCGGGTAGAGGTGCGGCAACGGCGCATCGTCGGGGCCGGCTCCCCCGTGAGCCTCCTGCGCTGCGCCTCAGCTCCCGGTACTCGCAGGCCATGTCGCCGATCGAGTTCTGTTCCCCTACTCCAGCAGCCCCCCAAGGGCCGACGCCGCTTCCCAGCCCGTCTCCGATTCCACGAGTTGCTGGCGTTCGGCGCCCGTGAGCCACCGGGCCCGGCTTCCCTTGGCGTCGCGGGTCACGGCGAGGACGTGGTCGATCTGCTCGGCCACGGCGCGGACGTGGGAGATCACCCCCACCATGCGGCCGCTGGCGGCGACCGTTGCCAAAGCCTGCACCGCCGAGTCGAGGTTGTTGCGGTCGAGGGAGCCGAAGCCCTCGTCGAGGAAGAGGGACTCCAGGCGGCCGCCGCTGCGCGCCATCATCTCCACCATGCCCAGGGCGAGGGAGAGGGAGGCGATGAACTGCTCGCCGCCAGAGAGGCTGGCGGGCGAGCGCGCCTGGCCGGAGTCCTGGTCGAGGACGAGCCACTGCTCCTCGCTGTCCCCGGGATCGACGAAGGCGTAGCGGCCGCCGCTCATCTCGCCGAGCATGCGGGAGGCGTGGACCAGCAGACGGCGGGATCGCCGGAGGGTGAGCCACTTCAGGAAGGCGCCCGGCTTCAGGGCGTCCTCCAGGTCGCCGAGGGCCCGTTCCCTGGCCTCGACTTCCTCCAGCAGCGCCCGCAGGCGGCGGACGTCTCCGGCGATGGCTTCGAAGTGCTCCGCCGCTTCCCGGGCGCGGCGCTCCTCGAAGCGGGCGTCGTTGGCGATGTCGCGGGCTCGATCCACGACCCCGTCCTGGTCTCCCTCGGCGACCTCCTCGCCCAATCGCCTGCCGATGGCCGCCAGATCCGCACGGGCCTCATCCGCCCGGGCCGCAGCGGCCCTCGCCTGGTCTGCCGCCGCTTGTGAGACGTCAGCAGTCACCGTCCGCAACTCATCGATCCGCGACATCAGGGCTCCCGTCTCGCCCGTCGAGACAGCCCCGGGGACGATCACCTCGACCCCCAGCCGGCTGACCGAATCCACGAGCACGTCGCGGTGCCCGTTGAGGCCCTCGACGATCTCGCCGATCGCCGCCGCCACCCCATCGGCCCGCCGCCGCTCCAGGTCCGACCGGGCGGCCTTGACTTCCTCCAGCTCCCGCCCCAGGCGCCGTCGTTGGTCCCCCCTCTCGGCCAGGACCTGCTCCCGGGCCTCCGCCGACCGGGTCCGCTCGCTGACCGGGGTCGCATCCACCTCGTGCAGGTCCGAAGGGTCGTCGAACAGATCCAGCTGCGGCCGGTATGGCGGCGGCACCGACCGCACCGCCGCTCCCAGCCGCTGCAGGGCCCGGTCCGCCGCCGTCCGGGCATGGTCTGCGAGGGTGTCGGCGCCGTCCGCCTCGGCGCGGGCGGCGCTCGCCTCCTGGTCCCGCCCCGACGATGCCTCGCGCAGTTCTTCGTGGATGCGATCGTGCTCGGTCAGCAGATCCGCCGCCTTCGTGCGGGCGTCCTCCAGGGGGGCGAGGAGGATCTCTCTCGGGGGAAGGGGCGCCTCCGCAGAGAGATCGACATGGCCAGCCAACTCCTGGCGCGCCTCACCGAGCTTCTCCTCCACCGCGGCGAGCCGGTCCCCGGCGTCGGCGGTCTGGCGCTCGAGGGCCCGGGCTTCCGCGGCGAGCCCCGCCACCTCTCTCTCCGCCTCTCCGGCGGCCCGGCGGGCCTCCTCGGCCGCCGCCTGGGCCTCGCCCATCCCGGCGCCGGCCGGGGCTTCCCAGTTGACGGGAAGACCGCGGCGGCAGATGGGGCACTCGTCACCCGGGTGCAGGGCGTGAGCCGCCGCCGCCGCCGACTCCGACCGCCGCGCCGCGGTCAGATGCTCATCGGCCTGCGCGGCGGCCCTGGACGCGCACCGCTCCCTCTCTCGCGCCGCTTCCAGGCGACCGCCAAGCTCGGCCGACTCCCGCCGCAGCTCGTCGAGGCGGGTCCTCGTGCGATCGAGTTCGCCGGCGAGTTCCTCGCACCTCGAGTACCCCTGGTCGACCGCCGTCCTGCGGGCCCGGGCGGACTCGACGGCCTCGGCGAGGGGGGCCCGTCCGGCGGCGTGCTCCGCCGCTGCTTCACGCGCGCTGGCCGCCTTCTTCGCCAGGCGCCCGGCCTCGACCCGCTTGCCGGAAGCGTCCTCGACCCGGGCACGCAGCTCCCGGGCGGTCCTTTCGCCGTCCGCGATCAGGCCGCCGATGCTCCTCAACGTGGTCAGGGCCCCCGCGACCACCTCGCTCGTGGGGCCGTCGTCCGACGGGATGCGGGCCAGCTCCTCCTCGGCCTGGGCCTGGCGCTGCTCCAGGGCCTTCTCCTCCTCCCGGAGCCGGCGGTCGAGGGCGGCGATCGGGTCGAGCCGGTCCGCCAGCGCGCCCGTGTCCAGCGATCGCAGCCGCCTGGCGACCCGGGAGGCCGCCTCCCCTTCCCCCTCGGCGGCGAGGATCGCCTCGCGGGCCTTCGTCGCCGCACCCTCGTCCTCGGAAGCTGCTTTGGCTCGCTGGGCCGCCGCCGCCAGCGCGGCCTTCAGCCGGGCCAGGTGCGCCGACGGATCTTCCGGATAGGCAGAGGCCGCCTGCTCCAGTCGGGCCCGCAGAGTCGCGGCCACCTGGCGGGACTCTCCGGCCAGCGCTCCCGCCGCCTCCAGCTCGTCGGTGCGCCAGACCTGCCTCAGGATCCGGCCGCGGTCGCGCGGCTCGTCCTCCACCAGCAGGCGGGCGAAGCGGCCCTGGGGCAGGATGACGGTGCGCAGGAAGGCATCGCTGTCGAGCCCGATCAGTGCCTTGACGCGGTCGTTGACGCGGCGGACCTGCTCGACCTGCTCCACCGTCTCGCCGGCGGAGTCGAGCCGGCGGAGCCGGGCGGTAGGCTGGCCCACCGTGCCTTCCCCGGCGCGGCGCAAGGTGCGCGTCACCTCGCAGGTCTCGCCGGAGACCTCGAATCGGAGCACGACCCGCAGGTGGGTCGAGGTGTCGTTCATCAGCTCCTGGTTGGCGTGGGCGGTGAACGTCGTCTGGCCGTACAGAGCGTAGGTCATCGCCTCCAGGATGGAGGACTTGCCCGCCCCCGTGTCTCCCACGATGGCGAGGTGGTCGCGGCCGGCGAAGTCGATGGCAACGGCCGAGCGGAACGAGCGCAGGCCTTCGATCTTGATGCTCAGGGGCCGCATGTCAGCCCCCGCCGGGGTTCCGGCTCGAGGCGAGTCGGCCCAGGACGTCCTGCGCCTCCGAGAGCAGCGGCGTCAGCCCGAAGTCGGGGCTCGCTTCCTGACCCACACCGCCCAGGGCCTGTGCGAAGAGGCCGCACACATCGTCGTCCGGCGCCTTGATCCCGCGGGCCGCGGTCCCCCGCCATTCGAGAAACAGCTCGTCGAGCTGCGGCTCCTCGTCGCCTTCGCGGTCCGGGTCGATGGGCTTCACCGGCTGCCTGGTGATCGTGTTGATCAGCTCGAAGACGGCGCAGTCGGGCGACCACTCGGCCAGGCGGTCGGCCAGATCCAGGATCGGATCGTCGGAGATGACCCGCGCCTTCAGGATGCAGCCGTCGAGCCCCCCGCCCTCGGCGCGGCCCTGCAGGTCGGCCAGCGTACCGGCGACCTCGGTGAGGGGCCGGCCGGCGGGCAGGTCGCGGGTCTCGACCCGGACGTCATCCCCGATCGTCACCAGCACCGCCTGCTTGGTGCGCTCGCGCTCGCCGAAGTCGAGGGGGATCAGGGAGCCGGCGTACCGTCCCTGCGCGGTCCCGCCCGGCAGCAGTTGCGGGTCGTGGATGTGGCCGAAGGCGCAGTACGACGCCCGGTGCAGACCTTCCACGTGAGCGGCGTAGTCCTCTCCCACGGTGATCCGCCGTTCCGACTTCCCCGGCCGGGCGCCCTGCAGGTGCAGGTGCGCGGCGTAGAGGACGATGCCCCCGGGGCCGGCGTCTTGGCGCGCCTCGTCGAGGAGGCCCCGGTTGAGGGCCTGGATGCCGTCGGCGTAGTCGCCCTCGAAGCGGGAGGGATCACCCGACGCGAAGTCGGCGATGGCGCTGGGCGGGATGAAGGGCACGCAGGCCACGCTGACCGGAAGGTCCACCAGGCCGGGGAAGGAGAGGACCTCGGGGCTCGTCACCAGCCACAGCCGGCGCGGGTCCGCGGCGGCGGCCAGGTCGTCGATGACATGCAGGAGCATGGGCGAGTCGTGATTGCCGGCGATCACCACGGTCGGCGCGACCCGGGCCAGACGCCCCAGGGCGGTGACTCCGAGCCTCAGTGTCTCGTGCGGGGGACGGGAGGAGTCGAAGAGGTCGCCCGTGTGCAGGATGAGGTCGGGCGCCTCGGACTCGGCCACCTCCAGCAGCCCCCGGAGCGCCTCCAGGTGATCCGGCGTGCGGTCGTGCCGGCCGAGCTTCGCCCCCAGGTGCCAGTCGGAGGTATGGAGCAGCTTCACAGGTCCCGTTCCGGACCTGCCAGGGCGTCCAGGTTGTTGCGGATTCCTTCGGTCTGCTGCCGGTCCGCGGCCTCGTCCGCCGCCGCCTCGTCGGGATTGGTGGCGAAGGGCGGGAAGGGGAAGCGGATGGGAATGGGCTCGGGCACGATCGGCTGGGAGGCGACCATGGTGCCCGGCATGAAGCGGGTGGCGCGCTCGCGCAGGGCCGGGGTGAGGAAGCGGTAGGTCTCCGACTCGCTGGCATCCAGCCGTCCCGCCACCTTCAGCGACGCGTTGCGCGGCAGCGGCTGGGCCACGGCGGAAGCCGCCTGCTGGGCGCCGATGAGCAGCACCCCGAGGGATCGGCCGCGTTCGGCGATGTCCACCAGCAGGTCCCTGAGCGGCGAGAACCCCTGGGCCGGCGCGTACTTGTTCAGCTCGTCGAGCACGACGAAGCGCAAGGGCAGGCGGCCGCTCCCCTGCTTGTCGCGCCAGATGCGGTCGAGGAGAGCGCCCACGACGAAGCGCTGGGCGTCGTCGTGGAGGCGCGAGATGTCCACCACGTGGAGGCGGGCGTTCTCCAGGGACAGCGGCTCCAGGCCGCAGCCGACGAGGGGTCCGAGGTGGCGGCGCAGGCGCAGCAGCCGGCGCAGGAAGGCCTGCCGGGTACCGCTCTGGGTGCGCCCGAACCAGGCGTCGACCGAGGCCTCGTCCTCCTCGGCGGCGGCCTGGTCCAGCAGGTCGATCAGGTCGCCGAACTGGCGGATCACGTCTCCGTCGCCGGCGGTCGCCTCCTCCGGCTCGCGCTCCGCCAGGCGGTCGGGGTTGTAGCTGGTGTCGGCGGGAATCCTATGGGCGATCACCACCGCGCCCGTGGAATCGCCCGCCAGTCGGCGCAGCCGGCGCAGGAGCTGGATGCGCACCTGCTGCTCCACGAAGCCGACCTGCGTCGCCCGCTCGTCTTCCGAGGTGAAGCAGAACTGGAGCAGCTGATCGCGGATGAACCGCTCCGGCGTCCAGCCGTAGGCCTCCACGTCGCCGGTGGCGCGGGAGTGCACCTCCGGCGTGAGATGGTCGCCCCTGGCGGTCCCCCGCGGCGCGTAGAGCCGCACCGAGCGGAAGGGTCCGGGGTCGGCCACGCCCAGCGCCTGCCACGATTCGTGCTGATCCGGCCTGCCGGCGAACTCGCTGTTGGCGCGGTCCAGGTGGAGCAGGTCCTCGCCCTTGGTGTTGAAGACCAGGGCCCGCACCCCGTCCCGTTCGGCGCGGCCCCCGAGCAGTTCCATGCCCCCATCCGTTTCCAGCAGTTGGTAGAGGAGGAACAGGGCGTAGGAGGTCTTGGTGGCCACCCCCGAGATTCCCGAGATCGAGACGTGGCCGCCGGAACGCCCGTCCACGAAGCGCATGTCGGCGTACACGGGGGAGCCGCCCATGTCCAGCCCCAGGGGCAGCTTGCCGCGGGTCATCTCGTCCTCGAAGAGGGCGAAGACCCGGTGCTCGCCGGTGGCGGGGGTCACCACCGCCCCGGCGTGGGGCGCCAGGAACAGCTCCGGCCGCACGCGCAGGACGCGCACCTGGGCGCGGCGGACCAGCTCGGCCGGCAGGGTCCGGTCGATGACGCGGCCCGTGTCGGAGGGCAGGTCCGCCCCCTCGAAGCGGGAGAGCAGCTCGGTGACGATGCCGTAGTGGATCACCTCTCGACCGTCGGGGAGCGCCGTGGTCACGGTGATCAGCTCGTCGAGCTGGATCACCACCTCCTCGTCCAGCACCACGTGAAAGGTCCGGGAGTCGCTGTCCACCGATCCATCGACCAGCCCGATGCGCGCCGGTCCGCCGCTCATGCCGCGCTCCCCGGGGTCGAGGCCGAACGGTTGAGCTGCAGGACCGCGGCCCTCACCGCGCGCAGGGCCAGGCGCGGGTCCCCCTGCAGGTGATGGAGATGGCGCTCCAGGCCGGCCACCGGGGTCATGTTCACCGGGGCGCGCACGTCGCGGTGCGGGGCGGATGCGAAGGCCGGCAGCCAGCTCGCCGCGGCCTCGGCGGTCTCCACGGCCAACCCCAGGCCGACGCCGGCGGGCACCTCGAGCCTGACGATCCCGGCCCACGGACCCGCCCACGGCGATGGCCGGCCGACCCGCAGATAGCAGCCGTAGAGGTCCTCCCCCATGGCGAACAGGCCGGAGCGCTCGCCGGAGGAGAGGCTCGGCACCTCGTTCCAAGCCTCGGGGGCCAGCATCGGCCGGTGATGGGTCTTGACGTAGCCGATGACCGGCAGGGTGCGGGTGCGGCGGATGTTGTGCAGGGGCCCGTCGATCACGGTGAGCCACCCCGTCTCCGAGAGCCCCTCGGCGATGTCGGCCTCGGTATCGCGCATCCTTCGTCTCAGGCGGTCGCGGGCGGCTTCCAGCTCGGTGCCGGTGATCGAGTCCGCCTCCCAGGACCATCCCCCGGCCTGCGGCGGGAGCTCGACGCGCTCGCCCGCGGTGAAGATCGCGGCCCTCCCCACGGTGATCTGGTCGAAGTGCAGGGGCTGCTGTCCATCGACCCGCACCGCACCCGCTCCCCAGCTTCCCGCCAGTCCGGCTACCGTCCCCTGCCCGCCGGTGAGGGTGAGGCCCGCCTCGACGCGCATCGTGCCGTCGACGAAGGCCAGCCTCCGGGGACGCTGCGCGGCTGCGGGCGAATGGACGCGGAAGGCCCCGTCATCCTCGACCAGCTCGCAGGTTAGCGCCTCGGGGGCATCGGCGGGGACCTGGAAGCCGGCGCCGAAACCGGCCTCGAAAGGTTCCACGCCGATGGTGGTGCGGACCGGCTCCCTCACGCCGCCGTCTGGAACGGCTGCCAGTCCTCTCCCGCCGCCGCCGCCTGGCGCTCCAGCTCGCTGCGCCAGCCGACGACCTCGCCGGACTTGATGCGCTTGATGTCGTAGCCGGCGTAGCGGTCCTCCAGGGTGTCGCCCAGCCTCTGGGTCTCGGCCCAGCGGTCCCAGGCGGTCTTCATCCACTCGTGGGGCAGGGCCTCGCGCACGGCGGGGTCGAGCTGCCAGGCGCTGCGGGCGTCGGCCACGGTCGGCTCGCCGGTGGGGGGGCCGCCCCACTTCGTCCAGCCGATGGAGAGGGTGTTGCGCTCGCGGTCGGGGACGCAGTGGCCGGTGTGGATGGTGGCGCCGTTGCGGATCAGGGCCTCGCCGGCCTTGAGGCGGATGGCGGTCTGCCCCGGCAGGGGGTCCTCGCCGTTCCAGCTGGGGGTGTGGGGGACCCCCTTCTCCTTCATCGCCTTGGGCAGCAGCACGTCGTGCTCCAGGGGGGTGCGCCAGCGGTCGTGGGATCCCGGGATCAGCTCGTGGCACTCGTCGTCGGTCAGGGCCAGGAACATGCTCACCCCGCTGCGCTCGGTGATCGACTTGGCGTTGCTCTCCTGGATCTCCTTCCAGCGCCTGCGCTCCACCTCCTCGGAATACGCCTCGGGGCCCTCCGGCTCCTCGCCGCCCTGGGCGCGGTAGGGCTTGCCGGTGCCCCACCAGGTCGTGTCCCGGTGCCAGCCGAGCTTGTTCTCGCGCTTGCGGGGGTTGCACCACAGCAGCAGGCCGCCGAGGACCAGGTCCTCGCGCTGCAGCCCGCCGCACCAGGACTCGATGAAGGCCAGGAAGTCGTCGGAGCCGTGGAAGGCGGCGAAGTCCGGCTCCCCGAAGGCGGGGTGGACGAGGCCGCGGATCGCCCACGGCTCGTCCTCGGCGGCGCGGTGCACGTAGCCCCGGGAGCAGTCGATGCGGTCGTAGCCGTTCTCCGGGGCGCAGGCCTGGGTGATCCGGCGTCCGGCCTCGCGCAGGACGGGGATCCACGGGTTGTCGACGAAGTCGGTAATGATCACGAAGCCGTGCTCCCGGAGGTGCTCCAGCCGCTCCGGCGTGCCGCCCGGGGCGGCGAGCTCGGGCTTGGAGTCGGCGAAGGCGGGGGCGCGGTAGGTGGATGGCGAGTCGGCGGTCATTTGCTTCCCTTTCCCCGAGAAGATGGGCGCTGCGTCGAACCGGCGTCGAAGGTATACGGCTGATGGTACCGAATCCACCGGAAGGCAGGCTCCGGCCAGTGTCGGCCGGCGCCTGGATGGGAAGAGTGTCTCACATATCGGCACGTAGGGGAAGCAGGATCTCATTCTCGATCCGAACCTCCAGAGCGCGCACGACCTGGCATAGTCGCTGGTAGCTGGCGGAGGCGTAGCGTTCCGCCTCATACCGTTGGATCTGCTGCTCCTTGAGTTCCAGGCGTTGGGCAAGCGCCCGCTGGCTCAGTCCTGCCGCAATCCTGGCCTTGATCAGGCCGTCCGCAAGCTCTTCGAAGGAGGCTACCGAAATGACCGACATGTGGGCCGACTTGAGTTGCTCGTACTCATCGAGCTCTTTCCGCAGGTCCGCCAGTTGGCTCTCCATGGCCTCCCGCTCGGCCTGCAGCAGCCTCGCGTGCACATCGTTACGTTCGTCCGCCATGGCGTCGAACTCTTCGATCGCACGGGCAAAGCCGAGCGCCTTCTTTCGCGTGATCCGGTACTGTCTCTCGTTGGTGATCATGGCACGCTCCCCAAATCGATCAGCCGGCCGCTGCCACGTTGCGGCACGCAGCTAGCAAACCTTCCATCAGTCGCGCTCCGTGGCAGTTGCCGGCGAAGCGACCGGCGACATCGTGCCATCCGGCAACGTGGACGCCTGGCAGGAGGTAGCCAGTCTCGGGGTCAGGCTCAAGCATCATGAACACAACATTATCATTGTGTTGATCGGTGCCAACCCCCCAAAGCGGCCGCGCCCTCGTCCTGAGCCACCTTCCGTACCGCGTCATCGGCCTGGAGGTGAGCACCGGGCGGCCGGCGGGCACCGCCTGGCGCCCCGGCGAGAGCGTGGAGGTTTCCTCGCCGTGGTCATCTCCGAGGCGATCCTCAGCCCGGCCGGCGAAGCACGTGATCCGCGTCGACGTGACCGATCCCGCCGGGGAGGAGGCCGGCGCCCACGGCGGGAAACTTCGACGCCCCCGGGGGCGACCTGGAGTTGCGCCTGCCCCTGGCCCTCAACGCGCCGGAGGGTGCCTGGACCCTGCGGGTGCGGGACGTGGGCTCGGGCGTGACCGCCGTCCGGCGTTTCGAGGTTGTGCCGGCGGAGTAGACTGCGCCATCCACGGAGGATGCGATGGATCCCGAGAAGCGTCCGCTGGGACGCGTACCGGAAGAGGAGCCCCTCACCAGATCCTCGCCGGGCAATCTGGAACCCGGTCTCCACCAGGCCTGAACCCCCGAGGACCGACTCCCCGTGCGGTGAGTGGGGCTCGCCGGTACTCGCGGTCTTCTGACCCTGGTGGCCTCCGGTATCGAGCTTCGGGGCGGAGTGAGCGGCATCCAGAGGAACCACGGCGCCAGACTCTACGCACCCTCTCCCTTGCGGTACTACGTGAGCCACCGTATACTCCTGTGTGTTTCAGTTGTACATATCCCTACCGCGTGCTACTGCCGGCCCTGGTGACCGATGCGAGAGGTGAAATTGATGGCGGACGAGCAGCAGGACGACCTCAAGGAGGAAGCGAGCCTGTCGTTTCGGGCGAACGCTGCGGATCTAGCCTCAATGCTGGCCATCGGTGAGCACATCACCGATTTGACGCGGAACATCGACCCCGATTGCTCCGTGACAGGCACGACCTCTCGCGCCGGGATCATCAGGTACGCCATCCGACAGGTTGGTCATCTGGTTCAGACACCGGCCGGACGGCGTGTGTTAACCTACGCCGGGCGCAAGGAGCTTCGGATGTATCGCCGCGCACAGAGCGCCTTCGCCGGCTCGTGGCATTGGGTTGAGACCTGCTCTGGGTGGCCTAGGACGAACTTCCTTGAGCAACTTGAGCGGCCCCCGGGGGAAGCTCTTTGCCCTACGTGCAGACAACTAGAAGCGAACGAAACAGAGAACCTAGGTTAGACAACGAGGAGGAGTGCACCATGGCCCTAGAACCTGGAAACGCCGATGGACCCATCGGACCGACGGGGATCGTCAAGGAGCTAACCATTTACATCAATGCCCGGTCGGTGCTCTGGGACAAGCCGACCATTAGCTTTACGCAAGTGGTCGAGCAGTGGAACCAGCTCGATCCGGAACGATACGTAATCGGTGATCTGCCTGGCATCAACTGGACGGCGATGGACGGAACAAAGGGTATTTTCTATCCGTCGGATGAACCAATGGCCGTCGTTGATGAACTAGCGTTCAAGATCGACGACTCGTATCTCGCATAGGGGAAGCGTGTGTCTGAGCATGAATCACTGGCTCGCCGCGAAGCGGAGCGACGGGGGTGGATAATTGAACGCCGAGACCTAGAAATAGGTGCAGTAGGGGTACCCTGTTTTGTCACACCCAATACGGCAGGCAGGTGTCACATCTGGGTAGGCATCGGCCCAAACTCAGACGAGCTCACAGCAAACCACGACTGGCAGCAAAATGCTCCGCACACGGCCGATGTGCGAGGCTTATCACATGGTCGATTGTACGACCGCTCCGGCAACGAGTTGACAAACGGCGTGATTGGGCGAGCTCAAACCAGCCTTGTTCTTTCGATCAAGCTTAAAGGCCGTGAGTATGAGGACGCTTGGGAAGCCCTGAACAACTATGTCAAGCAGATCTACGCCCTGTTCCTCGGCCGATCCGCATCGAGAGAAGAAGCAGCTCCTCGCCCCTATGCGTTCGATGTGCTCGGTGACCAACTGCCAGAAGCGGTGGATTGGAGGGGTCTAGTAGCACAAGAGGGCGTGACGATTGTCGGACTCGGTGGCGTCGGCGCATGGATAGCAGACCTTGTTCTCAAGGCCGATCCTCGAGAAGTTCACGGCTGGGACTACGACTGCATCGAACCCAAGAACATACTACGCATGCCCGGTGGACTTGATCCGAGCGCCTGGATTGGGAGACCCAAGGCCGACTGGTTCCAGGAGACCTACTCCCTCATCCACACAAATGTACATGGCCACAATGTAAAGGTGCTCCCTGGAAACGTGCAGGAGGTCATTGCAGGAACCACTTTCGCCTTCGTAGCCGTGGACGACGCTCACGACCGGATGATGGTGTGTGACGCGCTGGCCAGCGCTGGAGTCCCCTTCGTGGTGGTAGGACTTTCACCCGTACGCAAGGACAAGCGAGTCAGAGTTTCCATGCGGACGGTAACAGCCCATGTCGGCACGTCCTCTTGGAGGAATGCTATCCCTCAGGTTGGCCAAGCAGGACAGGACGACTACGGAAGTCTTGACTTGCCCGACGTCTACGCAATGGCTGCGGGCTGGGCAATTCAGTCCTGGCGCAAGATGCGCGGCCAATTCTGGCAGGAGCAAAGGGAGGAATGCCTCGACTATAGTGCTAGTGACCAGTCTCTCATAGTGAGAGGGGTCTAAGATGCACTTCTGGAAGTGGATGAAGCGGGGGACACGAAATACCCAACCCCACCATGCTGTGAGGAACCGAGAGTCAATGGTATTGAAGCCAATGTTTGTTGAGACAATCCCGCACCTACCCGAAATGGAGAGAGGTACACTCTACGTCAGCATGCGCTTCGCTACCCTCTCCCATCTGTGTCCCTGCGGGTGTGGTCGTTTGGTCGACGTGACGCTGAACCCTGAGACCCGTAGTTTGATCTACGATGGTGAGTATCTAACTCTAAGACCTTCGATCGGGGTCAAGTTCCCATGCAGAAGCCACTACTCGATCATTCGGAATGCGATCATGTGGCACCCGCGGATCTCCAAGTGCGAGAGCAGGTGGTACGACCGCTTTAGGAAGAGATGGGCCTAAGGACAATAGACCATCTAACTCTCCCCTTGGCATGTAGCGACCTCTTGCCGTCTGCGACTCTTTGGAGGCTACATGAACACATTGGGGGCAGATGCCCTCCAGAAAGGACGAGAAACCAACGTGCCATATCGAAATAAGACGTTCGTATCGTTTGACGGGGACACAGACATTCACTACTACCGGTTAATGCAGGCGTGGAAGCAAAGCGACGGCATGGACTTCAACTTCTACGACGCCCATGATCTGAACACCGCACGGGACTCGAGCCGAGAGGAGTCGATCAAGGCGCAGCTAGCGGCTCGAATGCGTGCGACCAAGATCTTTGTGCTCTTGATCGGAGAGCATACCCGGTATCTTAGGAAGTTCGTGCGTTGGGAAATCGAACAGGCGCTCAGGCGGGAACTACCGATCATTGCGGTCAACCTCAATGGAAGGCGTCACCTCGACGATGCCAGGTGCCCTCCCCTACTTCGAGAAGAACTCGCCATTCATGTCAGCTTTAACGCATCCATCATTCAGCGTGCGATGGATGCGTGGCCTTCTTTCCACAGCGGCAAGCTTGGCAAGGAGTCTGGTCCGCACTACTACCAGGATTCTGTCTACCAGGAATTGGGCCTGTGACCCTTAGTCGCCTTCGATTCCAGGCCATGGCATGGATCAAGGAGGTGGCGTCAACAAGAGCTCTCTCTATCATGTTTGGCGTGGCCGGCGCATACTTCCTGCTTTACAAGATGGCCGCGTTGTTCTTGGAGGACACGCCGATTCACCAGCTCCTGAGACAGCTTTGGTGGCTTGGTTTTCTTGTTGGTGGCACTTACGCCCTGTGGGTTTGCAGGCCACGAACCTCGATAACCCACAGGCTCTCGGGACGGGACGTGACGCTCGAGATTGCTGTGGGTGATGTTCTGTCCTTCACTGGCGACCTTGTGATAGGCAGCAATACGACATTCGACACGAAGGTATCGAAAAGGCTCATTTCCAAGGAGAGTGTGCAAGGCCAATTCCTGGCGCGGTACTACGGAAGCGACAGTGACACGCTCGACGGGGAGCTTCGTGACCAACTGGATGATCTCTCAGCGGAAGTACTTGCCGGAGACCGTGTCGGCAAGAGCGCGAGGTACGAGTTGGGGACGGTTGTCCAAGTTCATCCTGATCGCCGGCATCCAAACCGCCGAGCCTACCTTCTAGCGATCGCGGATATCAATGAGGGAGGGGTGGCGCGCGGTGACTTTGAAGGGCTAAAGCGAGCGCTCGCTGCGCTGTGGGTGTACGTAGGTGCTCGCGGTGCAATTTCACCTTTGGTTGCGCCGGTCCTGGGTACTGGTTTCTCGAGGCTGTCAGAAAAGAGAGAGGAAGTCGTTCGTGAGATGTTTCGGTCGTTCGTGGCTGCCTGCTCCGATGGCGTGTTCACGCCGCGATTCACGGTCGTGCTCGGTTGGCAGGACGTTGTTGAACACAACATATCGATAGAAGAGCTTGGGCTGTTTGTTAGGCATCTCTGCCTCTACGCCGAACATTCGAGGGCTGACGTAGATCCAATTGGGGCTCCGGTATAGATCTGAGAAGATGCCGGGTGTAGATTGGTCCCGGTCAGGATCGATCAAGAAGCTCTCTATGCTTATCGCGGAGGGCAGACAGCAGCTCCTCTTGGAACTCCTTCGACAAGCGTGATGACTCCGACCGGAATATGCGGACGCCCGTCTCAATCACCCAATTCAGGGGGATTTTCGGATTGTTGAGATGCCCCCGTCCTTCACGCAGCCTCTCTTCCCACAGCTGGAAGTAGGTTTCGAGATCCGCTGCGGTGAGGTGATAGATGTGCTGAAGTTCGATGCCCTCGTAGACTCCGAATATCCAGTCGACCGAACGATAGTGATCGATTATCGCCTGATTCATGTGATGGTGTGTGGTGAAACTCCGTGCACTCGTCGCCAGGTTTACTGACTTGATCTCATACTCCTTACCATCGTCATCTTCGGCATCAGAACCTTCCCGACCTGGAGTGTTTTTTAGCCCGGTAGTCATCAGCAACTGCAGCAACTTGCCGCCATTGTCTTGAAATATGTCGTTGATTCCGTGAACGGAAGCCAATGCTTGGTAAACCCGTATGTACGGCAATAGCACATCCAGGATTGCCTTGTCCGGGTGAGGATTCACTTCTTCTTGCCAGACAGAAGGTCAGCGATACTGGCCCCGACCGCGGCTGCAATCCGCTCCATGTTGTCGATGGAGACATTACGCTCCCCACGCTCGACCGCGCCGATATAGGTGCGATGGATGCCCGCCATCTGTGCGAGACCCTCCTGAGATAATCCTTTGGCCTGACGGAGTCTCCGCAAATTCGCGCCGAATCTCTGTCGGGCACTTGACTGAGTTGCACCCATATTCTTTAATGTACTACTCATGTGATGACCATAAGTCTACAGCCTATGAGTAGCATTCCCACCCGGAGAAGAGGTCAATGGCTGGAAGAGAGGTGCTCCTGCCTGAGAAGCCCGCGTATCACACAAATCTTGGCGCCGCGTACTGTGGCGATTCACTGGAGTTGCTATCGGAGTTGCCTGATGGCGCAGTCGATCTCGTGATCACCAGTCCACCCTTCGCTCTTCAAAGGCAAAAGGAGTATGGGAACAAGGACCAAGCTGAGTATATCGACTGGTTGACGGAATTCGCTAGACTAGTCCATCAGAAGTTGAACGACCATGGCAGCTTTGTGTTGGATCTCGGTGGTGCATATCGAAGGGGTGTCCCTGCCCGGAGTCTATACAATTTCCGGGTCGCAATAAGGTTTTGTGACGAGGTAGGGTTCTTTCTTGCGGAGGACTTCTACTGGTTCAATCCGTCCAAGCTCCCCAGTCCCATTGAGTGGGTCAACAAACGCAAAATGCGGGCAAAGGACTCGGTCAACACGGTGTGGTGGTTTAGCAAGACGGAGTGGCCGAAGGCGGACGTAACGAAAGTCCTCACCGAATACAGTGATCGAATGAAGAGGCTCTTGGAGGCTCCGGATAGCTTCTACTCACCGGCCGAGAGACCTTCGGGGCACGATATAGGGAGAGGATTCGGCAAACGTAACCAAGGCGCAATACCAAGCAACTTGCTCAAGTTGCCGCTGGTGGACGAGGACGCTCTTTCTGCGCTATTGGAGGAGTTTGATTTGCCGCCCAATTTGCTCGAGATACCCAACTCTGAGTCCAACAGTCAGTACCTGAGGGGTTGCAAGAGCGCAGGGGTGAAAGCACATCCAGCTCGGTTCCCCCCGAGATTGCCTGAGTTCTTCGTCCGGTTTCTTACCGATCCATTCGATCTCGTAGTCGACATTTTCGCAGGCTCTAATACGACGGGAATGGTCGCCGAGAGGGAAGGTCGGCAGTGGTTAGCTTTTGATGAGAGGGTTGACTACTTGGCAGCGTCCGCTTTCCGGTTCTTCGGAGTTGAAGCTACGGCAGAAGAAGCGAAGTCGGTGTATCAACGCATCAAGAGCGGCGAGTCCGTGAATATGGAGCAATTTGCGGGGCAACGGGACATCTTGGGACAGCACAACTGATTGGCGCAAGTGGAGACCCCTATGGCTGGTCCATCGAGCTGCTTTGCGGGTGGTGGTTCTACCATGCACCTCGATTCGAGCAGCCGGCGGTTCTTCGAACGCAGCCTGCTCGACGACACCGTCGCCGGTCCACCCGCCGACGAGGAGCCTGTGCCGCGGCTCTCACCGCGGCTTCGGTGCGAGGGATCATCGCCACCGGGGCACGCGCCGGCCAGCGCCCGCTCCGTGGTGGGCTTCACCGAGGGGGCCCAGAGGAGGACCTGCCTCGCCGAGAGCGACGACGGCATCGACTGGCGGCGGCCCGACGCCACGGAGGGTAGATCCAGGCCGGCGCCCTGGCCGACCCAGAGCCTTTTGGCCGAACGGAACGAGATGAAACGCGAACACATCTTCTCCCATTACGAACAGGACGCAACCCGGTACTGGAAGCTGAGAGAAGGCGGCTATGCCACCCCGATGAGTGTGTGTCAGGGAGATGAGGTAACGTTCCACATATCGAATTCCAGATCGTACTACGGTGTATTCGTGTTCCACGAAGGGGCCGAACGGCGTCTGGTGAAGGAGATAAGCGGCCTGCGCGGCGGGCTTCCCCCGATCCCCGAGTCCGGCTATCGGGACGGATTCGGATGGCCCGCGACGGTCTCGTTCCGGGTGCCTCGCGACTGGAAGAGCGGCGTTTACATCGCCAGTTTCCCCACCGCACAGGGGATCCGGGAGATCCTGTTCGTCGTTCGCCCGCGCCTTCCCAGCGCGCCGATTCTCCTGACGATCGAGACCAATACCTATGCCGCCTACAACTGCGTGGGCGGCAAGTGCCTATTCCCCTACCTGTCCACCGACCGATCTCACAGCAACCTCGTGACCTTCGAGCGACCCTTGCAGCCGGACATCATGGGCGGGTTCCATGCTTGGGATCAGTTCTTCACATCGTGGCTCGACGCCGAGGGGTACCAGGTAGACTACTGCGTCAACGCCGACCACGACCGGCAGCCGAATCTCCTGGATGACTACCCTGCACATCTCAGGATCTGTCACGGCGAGTATTCGAGCCGCGAAGAGTGCGAGCAGCTTCAGCGGTTCGTGGCGCGCGGCGGCAACCTGATGGTCTTTGCCGGCAACTCCTTCTCGCACCTGGTGGAGACCCGGGCCGGCGGACGCCAGCTCTACTGTGCCAAGAGCCGGTACAAGATGCACCCCCTCGGCACGCCGGAGGACCCCGACACATCCTTTCTCCGCGCAATCGACAATCTGCGTCAGCGCACGATTGGCGTTTCCTATACGGCCGCCGTCAACGCCAAGAGCAAGACTCCCGGCGAGATCGTGGCCCCCACGTCCGGCGAATACGGGTTCTTCCGCGTGACCCGGCCCGACCACTGGGCCTTCGCAGGAACCGGGCTGGGTGAAGGGGACGAGTTCGGCCGGGAAGACTCGATCGTCGGAGTCGAGTGCGACGGGGGTGACATCGAGTTCAAGGATGGGAAGCCGCGGTTCACGGGCCGTGACGGGATCAGCCCGCACTACCAGATCATCGCCATCGGGGACGCGGAGGACCACGGCCTCAACGCGGACCTGGGGGTCCACCAGGACCGGTTCTACGCCACCGTCGCGGTCAACGAGACGGAGTTCAAGGGGACTGTCTTCACGGCGGCAACCATCGAGTGGGCGCACGGCCTCTACCGGAACGGCGGTCCGGTGGCCCAGATCACGCGCAATGTCCTGGACCGTCTGGGCCGATAGTGGATGAGCTCGCTGACGAGGAGCCCGTGCCGGCGGCTCTCACTGCCCTTCGGAGCACGCGCAGGCCAACGCCTGCGCCGGTCACTTGCCGCCGCAGCGGTGTTTTCGGTAGGTAGAACAGCCCCAGAAGACACCATCCACCCTCCAGAAAGCAGCGAGGTCTGACCATGGGCACCGACTCCTACACAGTGAACCACTGGAACGAGGCGACGCACGCGCACGAGCCGTCGATCCTCACCATAGAGCAGAACTTCACCTTCGACGCCCTCGGGTTCCTCGTGCTGCCGCAACTCCTCGGCCCCGCCGAGCTGTCCGCGTGCCGCGACAGCGGCGGTGGGCTGGGCGATCTGTGCAGCGAGGCCGGCGCCGTCGGACGCTACGTGCGCGAGCTGTGCGGCGATGGCTTCCGCCAGGACGGCCCTGCGAGGCACGTCCCTGCCGCCGCCGCAGGAGGGTGCGACGAAGCCTCCCTGCCACTGACAGGCGGGGCGCACACGCTGGACCGGGCGTACATCAACCTGGCGGGGTGGAATGGCCGCAACGCCGACGGTTCTCCGCTCCCGCGGGCCGGCGGCGCTTGGGAAGAGGTCCGCATCCGGCAGTGCCAGGGGCTGGTGGTGGCCATCGCCCTCACGGACTCCACGGAAGGCAAGGGCCCGCTGGTGGTCGTGCCCTCCTCGCACAAGAGCGGGCTGCCGGCCCCACCGCTTCCATCCTCCAGCCACTTCGCCGAGCGCCCGGCGCTGGCGGCGGGCGACGTGCTTCTGTGCGCCGCCAGCACCCTGCACGGGGTCTGCCCACAGGGTGATGGCGGCGAGCTGCTCGTGGTGGACTTCATCTCGCGCGCGGCTCGGCCACAGGGGCCGCCCGACCCGCAGGACGAGCAGCCCCTGCCCGAGTGGGCGGAAGAGCTGGGCGAGGCCGAGCAGACCGTGCTTGCAGGCGGAGACTCGCGTCGCCTGCTCCTGTCGGACGGCACGACCACCTGGCTCACCTCCGCCGACGATGCCGACGCCGCGCAGAGGGCCTCCTCGGCCCTCGAGTTCGAAGGCCGAGATGATCATGCCGAGCGCTGGGCCTTCGACACCCAGGGCTTCCTGCTGGTCGAGGGCGTCATGGACGATGATTGGGTCGATGCGGCCTTGGCGGGCATTGACGCCAACCTCGACCGCCTGGTGTACCGGGGCGCAGGCGACAAGGGCGGGGACGTGACGCTTGCCGACATCCCCGGGGCGCCGACGATCTCGGGCACGGCCCGGCCGGACCTGAAGGGTTTGTTCCAGCTGCCGGCGCCGCACAATGAGCCTTTCCTCAAGATGCTGGCGCACCCCGCCGTCATCGGGCGCCTGAACTGGATGATCGGACCAGGGTACAAGGTGACTCAGAGCACGGCCCTGTGCCACGTCAAAGGCTCGAGCGGGCAGATGCTGCACGCGGGGAACGCCAACCCGACCTCCGTCGGCAAGCACTACGAGATGGTGAACGGGCGCGTGCACACGAGGTCGGGCATCAACGTCGCCTGGCAGCTCGCCGACGTCGGGCCCGACGACGGCGGCTTTGTCGTAGTGCCGGGCAGTCACAAGTCGTGCTATCCCCTGCCGCATTCGGTGCGGACCTGCAACGAGCGCGCGCCGATCCGCCACATTCCCATGCGACGCGGGTCTGTTCTCTTCTTTCTGGGAGGGACGGTCTGTCACGGGGCGTACCGCTGGGAGGCCGAGTCACCGAGGCGGACACCGCTCTTCACGTACGGGCACGACGGCCGACGCCCTTTTGCATGGCCCTCGAGCAGACTGTGAGCTCCCGGCGCCCAAGGAGGTATCCATGGCCCTGACCCAGGAACAGAAGACCCGCTTCTTCGAGGACGGTTACATCGCCGTCAAAGGGCTTCTCACCGCGCATGAGCTCGAGACGCTGCACAACCACTACGCCGACCTCGCACTCGGCCGCGTCCCCGGCTTTCCGGAAGGCAACATCTCTCACCACACTCCCGGAGCCGCTCAAGCGGCCGAGCCGTCCACACCTCACGGGAGTCGGCATGACCGACGCGGCACCCAGGTCTATCCAAGAGGGGAAGTGACCGGCGCCGAAAGACGCACACCGGTTGAGGACCCGTTGGATACGATACGCCATCTCAACCTGCCTTCGTACCACGATTCGGCTTTTGAAGCGTTTGTCCGAAGTCCAAAGATTGTCGACATCATCGAGTCCCTGATGGGGCCCGATATCAAGCTCTACTACGACCAGGTCTTTGCGAAGCCGCCTTACGCGGCAGCGAATCGCTATCATCAGGATTCCGTTTTCTGGGCATTCTTCGCGAGCAACTTCCAGGTCACATGCCAGATTCTGCTCGACGATGCGACTGCCGAGAACGGTTGTGTGCGGTTCATCCCGGGCAGCCACAACTTCGGCCTCGTCAACTGGGATCACCTCCCCTACATGCTGACTGAGGATGTGCTCGCGCAGGAGGTCGCTGTTCCACTGAAGGCGGGAGATGCGACCTTTCACCATAGCCTGGCGCTCCATTGCAGCGGCCCGAATACCACGCCGTACCGGCGGCGAGGCTGGTCGATTCACTACGTCTCCTCGGACACGCGTTACATCGGCACACCCGAAGAGACCGAGCGCCTGCAACAGCGCGGTTGCCTTGTCGGACCGGAGCCTGTCAACGGTTGGCCCCTGATCCGGGGACGGGAGTTCCCGGGGTGTGTATAGCCGGTTGCCGAGCCGCTCGCCGGCCGGCGGGTCCCGCGGGCGGCTTGCTCGGGGGCGGTCGTGGACCTGCATGCTTAGATTGAGGTCGATGCGCAACGGATCGACATACGGCTGGAGCGGCGGCATCATGGCCTTCGCCGCCCTCGTGCTCGCCCTGTCCCTGTTGCTGCCCCTGCTGCACCACCTCGACGACTGCGGGCCGCTGGAGGCCGAGGAGTGCCCCATATCGGCGGTCGTCTCCGCCCTCTCCCTCGCCGTCCCGGTCGTGCCCGGCCTGGTGCTCCTGACGCCGGCCCGCCGCGCCCCCCCGCTCCCGCGCCCCAAGGCCGTCCAGCCCTGCGCAGTCCCCCTGACCACCCAAAGCAGCCGCGCACCACCCCCTTCCTGAGCATCCGCACCTGATCGACTGAAAGTCCCTGCACGGCGGTACTCCGCCCGGTGTGGATGCGTTCTCCTGCTGTACCTCGGGAGCATACCGGCCAGGGGCCGGTATGCCCTCCCTCAACTCAACGGAGAACACGGGAATGCCCGGGAAACTCACCACCCTCAGTACCACTCTCCTCTTCCTCCTCCTGGGTCTGGCCGCGGTTCCGGCCCGCGGCCAGACCGGCGCCCTGGCCGGTCACGTGGTCGACAACGAGAGCGGCCAGGCCGTGGGCTGGACCACCGTGGTCATCGAGGGCCTCGACCGGGCCCGGACCAGCGACGCCGGAGGCTACTTCTTCTTCGCCAACGTGCCCCCCGGCGTTCACGTCCTGCGCAGCCTGCGCGTCGGCTACCACGAGGCCCGCTTCGAGGTCGAGGTAACCTCCGGGGACACGACCCGCGTCGATCTCCGGATCGGCCACGAGACGATCGCCGTGAGGGCCGTGGTCGTCGAGGGCGAACGGGTCCACCTCTCCCCGCTGCAGGAGCCGGAGGTGGTCTTCAGCAGCAGCAAGCTGCGCCAGAACCTGAGCCGCACCATCGCCGAGACGATCGACTACGAGCCGGGCATCGCCCATCGCTCCATGGGGCCGGCGCCGGCGCGGCCGGTGCTGCGCGGGCTGGGCGGCGACCGGCTGCTGGTGCTCGAGGACGGGGAGCGCACCGGCGATCTGTCGGCCACCTCCTCGGACCACGCCGTGGCCATCGAGCCCATGACCACCGAGCGCATCGAGGTCGTGCGCGGACCCCGGACCCTGCTCCATGGCTCCAACGCCCTGGGCGGGGTGGTCAACGTGGTGCGAGGATACGTGCCCTCCGAGCTGCCGGATGGCCTGAGGGGCTCCTTCACCTGGCAGGGGGAGAGCGTCAACCGGGGCCTGGCCGGCGGCCTGGCCCTGGAGCACGCCCTCGGGCCCCTGGCGGTGCGGGCCGACGGCAGTCTGCGCGATGTCGACGCCATCGGCACCCCGCACGGGGAGCTGCCCAACACCGAGATCCGCACGGGCAACGCCTCCATCGGCGCCGGGCTGGTGCGGGCCTGGGGGCACGCGGGCGTCTCCGGCAGCCTCTACGACTCCGACTACGGCATCCCCCCCGACCCGGAGGGCGGCCACCCGCACGGCGTCTCCATCGAGATGCTGCGCCAGCACCTCGAAGCCCGCGGCGAGATCCTCACCGGGCCGGACTGGCTCCGGCGCCTGGAGCTGCACCACGCCTTCTCTCGCTACCAGCACGGGGAGTTCGAGGCGGACGGCTTCCTCGGCCTGGAGTTCGGCGTCCTCTCCCATCACCTCTCCGCCCTGGCCCACCTCGAGCCCATGGGGCCCGTCACCGACGGCGCCGCCGGCGTGTGGTACGAGTACCGGAACTACGCGGCGGCCGGGCTCAACTTCACCCCCGCTTCCGAGGAGTACGCCGGGGCCCTCTACACCTACCAGGAGACGGAGGCCGGGCCCTGGTCCGCCAACGCCGCCCTGCGCTTCGACATCCGCCGCGTCGAGCCCCGGGAAGACCGCGTCTCCCGGACCGTGGGCCGCATCGAGAGCCGCGACTTCGCCGGCTTCTCCGCCGGCCTGTCCAGCCACTACCGGGCCACCTCGAGCCTGACCCTGGGCTCGACCCTGATGCGCACCTTCCGGGCCCCCGGCATCGAGGAGTTGTTCTCGGAGGGGCCCCACCTGGCCGCCTATTCGTACGAGGTGGGCAACGCGTCCCTGGACAGCGAGCGCGGCCAGGGGCTGGAGGTCTTCGCCGAGTACCGGCGCCGGGACGGCCAGGTCCACCTGGCTTTCTTCCGCAACGCCATCGACGGCTACATCTTCCCCAAGAACACGGGCGAGCGCAGCCTGCGCCGGGCCGATCTGTTCCTCTACAAGATGGTGGGGGAGTCCGTCCTCATGCACGGCGTCGAGGCGGCCTTCGACTGGTACCTGGCACGCCACTGGAAGGCGGCCGGAACCCTCAGCTACGTGCACGGCCGCCTCACCGACCTCGACGACGAGCCCCTGCCGCGCCTGCCCCCCCTGCAGGGACGGGTCACCCTCAGCTGGGAGCCGTCCGAGGCCCTGAAGGCGGCGGCCGCCCTGCGCCTGGCCGCCGACCAGGACCGGCCCGGGGAGTTCGAGGGGCGCACCGATGGCTACGCGGTCCTGGACCTGTCGGGCGAGCACCACGTACACTGGGGAGGGCGCCTGCACACCCTCACCCTGACCCTGGAGAACGCCACCGACGCGGTCTACCGAAACCACCTCAACCGCGTCAAGGAGATCCTGCCCGAACCCGGGAGGAACCTCCGCCTGCTGCACAAGGTGTTCCTCTGAAGGACCGGCGGTCGCCTTCGCCCCGAAGGGTGGCCGCCGGCCTGCACTTGAGGATCGGCCCCCGAACGTCCCCCTGATGGCACCAAGGAGCGATGATCTCATGCGCAAGGTGGTCTGTGTGTCGATTCTGGCGGCCCTGGTGGTCGCCCGCCCCCTGACCGCCCGGGCGGAGGCCAGCCTGAGTGGCGAGATAAACGACGGGGATACCGGCCAGCCGCTGATCGGAGCCACCATCCGTCTCGTGGGTACCTTGCTGGGGGCCTCCACGGACATGAACGGTCAGTTCCTGTTGCCCATAGTGCCTCCGGGTGCCTACCAGGTGGAAGTCAGTCAGATCGGTTATTCCACCTTCACCGACACCGTGCGGGTGGCCCCTGAAGAGAAGGCCCGCCTGGTCGTCGCCCTGACCCCCAGCCCCTTCCACATGGGCGAAATGCTGATTCACGGCGAACGGGCCTTCTCGGCGGCCTCCTCGCGGGCCGTGCGTCAGTTCGATCTGCACATCCGGCCCAATCGCACGGCCCATCAGATGCTGCAACTGATGCCGGGCCTCATCATTGCCCAGCACGCCGGCGGCGGCAAAGCCGAACAGATCTTCCTGCGCGGCTTCGACGCCGACCACGGCACCGATGTGGCCATCTCGGTGGATGGGGTACCCGTGAACATGGTCTCCCACGGCCATGGGCAAGGGTACGCCGACATGCACTTCCTCATACCCGAAGTAGTCGAGAGCCTGGACGTCAAGAAAGGGCCGTACTTCGCCGAATTCGGCAATCTCGCCACTGCCGGGGCCATCGCCTATTCCACCCTCGACCGTCTCGACAACAATGCCATTCACCTCGAAGGGGGTGGTTTCAACACGGCCCGGTACACCATGCTCTACCAGATCCCGCTGGCCGGTCCCGAACAGAGTGCCTACTTCGCCGGCAAGTACTACCGCACCGACGGCCCGGTCAGGCAGCCCCAGGGCCTGGAGCGACTCAATGTCTTCGGCAAGTACCACACTCGTCTCTCCGACCGATCCGCCTTCACCCTGACCACCAGCGGGTTCAGTTCGGCCTGGGACGCCTCCGGGCAGATCCCCCAACGGGCCATCGAGCAGGGCCTCATCGACCGCTGGGGGGCGATTGACGATCTGGAGGGTGGCACCACCGGCCGCCAGGATGTGCAGGTCAACTTCCACGCCCAGGGAACGGACGCCAACATTTTCGACCTGCAGGCATACCTGGCCAACTACCAGTTCAAACTGTTCTCCAATTTCACCTTCTTCCTCGAGGATCCCGACCGCGGCGACACCATAGAGCAGACCGATCTCCGCCGGGTCGCTGGAATCAACAGTGCCTATACCTTCCATCACTACTGGGGCCCACACCTGGCCCAGACCACGATGGGGGGCGGCCTGCGTGCCGACAATGCATCCGTGGCTCTGTGGAGGAGCCCCGACCGCCAACGCCTCGAGCCTCTGGTCGAGGCCGACGTGGTGGAGCGCAACCTCTTCCTGTGGGCCCGGGAGGAGATCGCTCTCACCCCGCGCCTGCAACTGGTGCTGGGGCTGCGCGGCGACTATTTCACCTTCAATGTCGACGACCGTCTCGAAGGGCACTCCACCGACTTGCCCCACGCTTCGGGCTATGCCCAAGCCTCCATACTCAGCCCGAAGGCGTCCCTGGTGTACAGCCCGATCCCGGCCTTGGACCTCTTTGCCAATTCCGGCACCGGCTTTCACTCCAACGACGCCCGCAACAACGTCATCGACGCCCGGGCCTCGCAGATTCGTCGGACCATGCGGCGCCATGGGCGCAGCGAGGCCGATGTTGCCGCCGAGTTGGCAGCGCGGAACATCGATCCGGGACACCTCGAGGAAGGGACCCTGCCCCGGGCTGTGGGGGCCGAGACCGGTCTGCGGACCCGCTTGTTCGACCGGTTGAGTCTGGGGGCGGCTTTGTGGTGGATGGACCTGGAGAGCGAATTCGTCTTTGTCGGCGACGCCGGCACCACCGAGGCCAGCGGGAGGACTCGGCGGACGGGGCTGGATGTAGAAGCCCGCCTCCAACTGTACTCCTGGCTGTGGGTCGATACCGACCTCAATCTCTCTCGAGGTGAGGCGTTGGACGAACCCGAAGGTGACGACAGGATTCCGCTGGCCCCCAACAGGACCTCTACTGGCGGCTTGACCTGGCGTCACCCCAATGGCCTGGAAGGCAGCTTGCGCTACCGCCATATCGGCGACCGGCCCGCCAACGAGGATGGCAGTGTCACGGCCGAGGGTTATACTGTCGTCGATCTCAGCGGTGCCTTTCAACGGGGGGCCTGGCGGTTCAACCTGGCCGTGGAGAACGTGCTTGACACGATGTGGAACGAGGCCCAATTCGACACCGAGTCGCGCCTGCGGGACGAAGAGGAACCTGTTTCGGAGATCCACTTCACCCCCGGGAATCCTCTCAATGTGCGGCTGGGGGTGAGTCTGCTGTTTTGATGGGACTACTGGCGAGATTGGGAGTGGCCGTGGCGTTGTCGGGCTGTTCGACTGACGAGGATCCCTATCTCTGGCTGGAGCATGTCGGCGGTGACGAGGCGCTGGCATGGGTCGGGGAACGAAACGATGCGACCCGGGCCGCCTTTGCCGAAGACCCGGCCTTCGATCCGCTGCAGCGGCGTCTGTTGGGGATCTTCGATGCCGACGATCGCATCCCCCATGTCTACAAGGCCGGCGACTGGTACTACAACCTCTGGAAGGATGAGGCCAACCCCCGCGGCCTGTGGCGGCGCACGACGCTCGAGGAGTACAGGAAGCCGGACCCCACCTGGGAGGTCGTGCTCGACATCGATGCCCTGGGACGCGACGAGGGTGAGAACTGGGTCTACGCGGGGGCTCCCATCCTGGTCCCGACCCACGACCGCTGCCTGCTGCGCCTGTCCCGGGGCGGCGCCGACGCCTTCGTCGTCCGGGAGTTCGACCTTGTCGCCCGGGCCTTCGTGGAAGACGGCTTCTCGCTCCCCGAGTCCAAGGGATCCGTCGCCTGGGCCGGCCCCGACGAGATCTTCGTGGCCACGGACTTCGGCGCCGGCACGATGACCGACTCCGGCTATCCCCGGATCGTCAAACTGTGGCGACGCGGTCAGCCCCTCGAAAAAGCCGCCACCGTCTTTGAAGGCGAACCCTCCGATGTCTCGGTGGGCGCCTACGCCGAACTCTCCCCGGGTTTCGAGATGCAGTTCGTGTACCGGGGACGCGACTTCTACAACAGCGATCACTTCATTCGCCGCGGCGAGCAACTCGTACCGCTCGAGATCCCTTCCGACGCGGGGTACGCGGTGCACCGCGGCCGGCTCTACGTGACGACGCGCAGCGACTGGGCCACCGAAGCGTCCACCTTTGCCACGGGGAGCCTGATCGCCCTCGAGCTGGATCGCTTCCTCGCCGGCGGACGCGGCTTCGCCGTCCTCTTCGAGCCGGGCGAAGGTTCCGCCCTCTCAGGCTATTCCCTGACCCGCCACCACGTTCTCATCAACATCCTGGACAACGTGCGCAACCGCATCGAAGTGGCGACACCCGGCCCCGAAGGCTGGACCACCACCCCGCTTCCGGGCGTCGACGCCGCCGGGTTCCAGACCCTCGACGCCGACGCCGTGGACCCCGACGGGGACGACCGTTTCTTCCTCACCACCACCGACTACCTGACCCCGTCCACCCTGGCCCTCGCGTCGGTGGGTGAGGACCCCGTCGTGCTGAAGCGCGCACCGGGCAAGTTCGACGCGGCCGGCCTGTCCGTGGCGCAGCATTGGACCGAGTCCGCCGACGGCACGCGGATTCCCTACTTCCAGGTCTCGCGAGACGACACGGGCGAACCGCGCCCGACACTGCTCTACGGCTACGGCGGCTTCCGGATTCCCCTGGTTCCCGGGTATTCGGCAGGGACTGGCGCGGCGTGGCTGGAGCGCGGCGGAGTCTACGTCGTGGCGAACATCCGGGGCGGCGGCGAGTTCGGACCCGAGTGGCACCAGGCCGCCCTCAAGGCGGATCGCCCGCGGGCCTACGAGGACTTCATCGCCGTCGCCGAGGACCTGATCCGCCGGGGCGTCACCACCCCGGAGCTACTCGGCGCCATGGGCGGCAGCAACGGCGGGCTCCTGGTGGGCAATGTGCTCACCATGCGTCCCGACCTGTTCGGCGCCATCGTCGCGCAGGTACCGTTGTTCGACATGCGCCGCTACCACGAATTGCTGGCCGGGGCGAGCTGGATGGCGGAGTACGGCGATCCCGACGACCCCGGCGAGTGGGCGTTCATCGAAGGCTTCTCGCCCTACCACAACCTCTCCAGGGACGCGGACTACCCCGGGCTCCTCGTCACCACGTCCACCCGGGACGATCGCGTCCACCCGGGACACGCCCGGAAGATGGTTGCGAAGATGCGGGACATGGGCCACCACGTCCTCTACTACGAGAACGTGGAAGGCGGACACGCGGGCGCGGCGGACAACGCCCAGCGGGCCTACATGTGGACGCTGGCCTTTCGGTTTCTGTGGGGAACGCTCGGCCCCGACCGGTGACGGCGCCCCGAACCCGGGCCGTTTGCCGGATACTGGGATCAAAGGAGGTCGTCTACCGTCACCTGCAACGCCTTGGCGAGAGCGGCCAATGTCCTGGCCGAGCCGGTGCGTTTGCCGGTCTCGATCTGGGAGAGATAGACCGTGTTGATGTCGGCGGCGGCGGCCAGTGCCTTCTGGGTCATACCCCGGTAGTTGCGATACACACTGATTGGATTCTGTCCGGCCAGGAGTTGATCAACCACCTCGATGGGAAAGGACTCGCCGTTGTCCGCGATGGCGCGATCAAAATGCTCCTCATCGCTCAATATCGCCTCCGCGTCCTCGCTTGTGAGACGCTCGTAGTCGCGCCAGGGGATCACGACAAAGGCGGGCTGCCCGGTGTCGTCAAGAATTACCTGTGGCTTGTTCATGGGCTGCTCCTATCGCTTGTAGGCCTGCCCGCGCGGCACGATCCGCAGCACGTGAATTACCCGAGCCTCATCGTCTCGCGTGAAGATGATCCGCCAGTCATGAGCGCTCCAGCCCCGCCCGAACCACGGTGAGTCCGAGAGCCGGCGCCGTCACCCGCAACCGCCCGTCCTCGCCCCGGACCGCCCGCCCCCGGACGGGCGCGACCACCTCCGGCGCCTGCCACGAGTTGTGAGCCTTCGGGTCGTCCCCGCTGAGGATCTCCACTTCGACGGCGGTCCCGGCCGCCCGCCCGCCGAAGTCGATCTCCACCTCCAGGTCCTGTGAAGTCCCCCGGTTCACCAGGAAGAGGCTGACGGCGCCGGTCTCCTCGTCGTGGCTGGCCGAGACGTCCAGGACCGGGACCTCGCCGCGAGATCCCGCGGTGTAGGTAGGGCCGTCGACGACGGGCGCCAGCGAGACCCCCCTCGCCTGGCGGGAGAACATCCGCAGCGGGTGGTAGATGCTCTGGATGAGGATGCCGTCCGGCGACGTCAGCACGGGCGCGATGACGTTGACGATCTGGGCCAGGCAGGCGATGCGGACGACGTCGGCGTGGCGCAGGAAGCTGTTGAGGTACTGGGCGCAGACCAGGGCGTCCTCGAGGTTGTACACCTCCTCCAGCAGGGCCGGCCCCTCGGTGCAGCGGCCGTCGGTCTCGTGGTTCTTGTACCACACGTTCCACTCGTCGAAGGCGACGAAGACGCGCCGGTCGCTCCTCTTGAGGCCGCGCACGTAGGCCAGCAGTCCCGCGTAGTCGTCGAGGATGCGGTCGATCTCCACGCCCTCGGCCAGGAACCACGCCGTGTCGTCCTCGCGGTTGCCGCTGTAGCGGTGGGCGGAGATGTACTCCACCGCGTCCCAGCAGTGCTCGAGGACGACGCGGTCCCACTCCAGGTAGGTGGCCATGCCGCGTCCCGACGATCCGCACAGGACCAGCTCGATGGAGGGGTCGAGGCCGCGCATGAGCCGGGCCACCTGGCGCGCCTTCAGGGCGTACTCCGGCGCCGGGCAGTGGCCCGCCTGCCAGGGGCCGTCCATCTCGTTGCCGAGGCACCAGAGCTTCACCCCGTGGGGGTCGGCGCCGCCGTTGGCCCGCCTGGCGTCGGCCCAGTGGGTGCCGCCCGGCAGGTTGCAGTACTCCACCAGGTCCGCCGCCTCGCGGGGCCCCAGGGTCCCCAGATTCACCGCCATCATCGGCTCGGTGCCGACCACGCGGCACCAGGCGGCGAACTCGTCGACGCCGAAGGTGTTCGGCTCGATCGTCTTCCACGCGAAGTCCGGCCTCGAGGGACGGCTCTCCCGCGGCCCCACGCCGTCGCGCCAGTCGTAGTTGCTCACGAAGTTGCCGCCGGGATAGCGGACGCAGGGCATCTCCAGGGCCCGCAGCGCCCCGGCCACGTCGGTGCGGAAACCGCGGTCATCGCTCAGGGGATTCCCGGGATCGTAGACGCCGCCGTAGACGGCGCGCCCAAGATGCTCGAGGAAACCGCCGAAGAGGCGGCGGTCGATGGGACCCGCGCGGCGATCGATGTCCAGCTTGACCGTGGCCTTCACCGGGATACCTCCTTCTCTGTCGGGGCGGGCTAAGCTGCTCGCCGCGGGAAGCAGTGGCAAGCCAGCAATGTCTCTCCATTGGACCGTCTCCCGAGCCGGGATAGATTCTCGCGCAAGACGGGAGGGAACCCATGACTCAGAACGTGAGACTCGGCTTCATCGGCGCCGGCTGGTGGGCCACCAGCAACCACTTGCCGATCCTGGCGGCCCGGGACGACGTGGACCTCGCCGGCGTCTGCCGCCTCGGGGCCCGGGAGCTGAGGCAGGTGCAGGACCGCTTCGGCTTCGCCTACGCCACCGAGGACTACCGCGACCTGCTGGCCAACTGCGAGCTGGACGGGGTCGTCGTCGCCTCGCCCCACCCCCTGCACCACGAGCACGCCCTGGCCGCCCTCGACGCCGGCCTCCACGTGATGTGCGAGAAGCCGATGACGACGCGCGCCGCCCACGCCCGCCAGCTCGTCGAGCGCGCCCGGGAGAAGGGCCTCCACCTGCTGGTCCCCTACGGTTGGCACTACAAGCCCTTCGTGCAGCGGGCCCGGGAGCTGATGGAGGGCGGCGGCGTGGGCACCGTGGAGTACGTCCTCTGCCACATGGCGTCGCCGATCCGCCCGCTTCTCTCCGGCGATGAGGCCGACCTCGACGAGGAGAGCGGCGGCTCCGAGTCCGGCATCTTCGGCCCGGACCCGTCGACCTGGGCCGATCCCGCCCGCGCCGAGGGAGGTTACGGCCACGCCCAGGTCTCGCACTCCTCGGGCCTGCTGTTCTGGCTCACCGGCCTGCGGGCGGCCTCGGTCTTCGCGGTCATGTCCGGGCCCGGCGCCGAGGTCGAGCTCTACGACGCCATGACCGTGCGCTTCGAGGGCGGGGCCGTGGGCAGCCTCTCCGGGGCCGGCAACGTGCCCCCGGGCCACGGCTTCCAGGTCGACCTGCGGATCTTCGGCGACGAGGGCATGCTGCTCCTCGACTGCGAGCGCGCCCGCCTGGAGCTGGCCCGTTACGACGGCAAGGGGGAGTCCCTCGATCTCGACCCCGGAGCAGGCGCCTACGAATGCTCCGGACCGCCGGCCAACTTCGTGGACCTCGTCGCCGGGAGGACCGATGTCAACCACGCTCCCGGGGAGGCGGCCATGCGCGGCGTGGAGGTCCTCGACGCGGCGTACCGTTCCGCCCGGTCGGGGCGGGAGGAGAAGGTATGATGGGCGCGAACTACCCCGGCCTCAGGATCACCGCCGTGGAGACCTTCCTCGTGGAGGGCAACGGCTGCTTCGTCAAGATCCACACCAACGAGGGCATCACCGGGCTGGGCGAAGGCTCGATCAGCGACAACAAGGCGGGCACCATCGCCCAGTGCATCAAGGACTTCGAGGGCCACCTCATCGGCAAGAACCCCACCGACATCGAGTATCTCTGGCAAGGGCTCTACCGCTGGAACCGCTGGCACGTGGGGGTCCTCTTCAGCACCGCCCTGAGCGCCATCGACATCGCCCTGTGGGACATCCTCGGGAAGGTGGCGGGCCTGCCGATCTACAAGCTCCTCGGGGGCGCGGCGCGGGAGAAGGTGCGCATCTACGCCGGCGGCAGCGGCAGCAAGGGGGTGCAGCGCGCCCGCAGCATGGGGTGCAACGCCATCAAGACGGGGCCCCCTGTCACCAAGGTCGGCGACCCCCTCACCGTGCCCATGCCCTGGGACCTGAAGCGCGCCGTCGCCCTGATGGAGGAGATGCGGGTCGAAGGCGGCGACGACTTCGACATCCTCATCGACGCCCACGGCCGCCTGACGCCGACGATGGCCCTGGAGTACTGCAAGGCGATCGAGCCGTACCGCCCCTTCTGGGTGGAGGAGCCGATCCAGGTGGAGGGATCGAACGACGCCCTCCAGTGGCTGAGCGAGCGCACCACCGTGCCCCTGTGCATGGGCGAGCGCAACTTCACCAAGTGGGGCTTCCAGGACATCATCGCCAAACGCCTGGTGAGCTATCTCAACCCGGACATCGTCCACTGCGGCGGCATCTCGGAGTTCAAGAAGATCGCCGCCATGGCCGAGGCCCAGTACATCCAGGTCTCCCCCCACATCACCTACAGCCGCGTCGGAATCGCCGCCGAGATCCACATGGGGCTGAACTGCCCGAACAGCGTGATCCAGGAGATGTCGGGCTACGAGGCCGATGCCGCCAGGGAGAAGAGCGACTGGAGGGACGACCTGTTCTACGGGCACCGGTTCCAGGTGAAGGACGGTTTCGTGACGCTGCCGGACACCCCCGGCCTCGGGATCGAGCTGAACGAGGAGGTGGCCCGCGCCCACCCCTACGTGCCGCTGCTGCGCCCGGAGCTGCGCTACGAGGACGGGTCGGTGGAGGACAACTGAGCTGCGGCGGGATCCCGCGGCCCGGGAGGCCGCGGGGAGCGTCAACCGGGGATCCTGCTCCGGAGGGCTTCGAGCTTGTCCCCGTCGATCGACTCCCCGGCCCGGCGCAGCAGCTCCCGCGCCTTTTCGTAGCGCTTCTGGTCGACCAGGTACTCGACGTAGACCCGCCAGGCGGTGAAGTGGTGGGGGTTGGCCTCCAGGGCCCGGTCGAGCATCTCCGTCCCCTCGGCCACGCCGCTGGAGAGGGCCATGGCCCCCATGTTCGTCAGCGCTTCGAAATCGTCGGGATTGAGCTGCACCGCCCGTACGTAGTGCCGCCACGCCCTCTTTTTGTCGCCGCTGTTCGACAGGGCCCAGCCGAGCATGCGGTGGGCGGAGACTCTGTCGGGCTCGACGGCGAGGACCGCCTCGAAGACGGGAACCGCCTCGGCGAACCGCTTCGCCTTGATCAGGCGCAAGGCCGCTTTCTCCCGCTCCTCGTTGCCGTCGAGGGCGCGCTTCCTCGCATCGGCCATGGCCGAGAGTTCGGCAAGCCTCGAGGCCAACGACTCATCCTCCGCGAACATCTCCTGCCAGGCCGGTATGACATACCACAGAACCGGGTGCCGGGTGGCGATGCTCCGGCCGACGCCGAGGAGGATCTGCCGGAGTTCCATCTCGGGGAACAGGTGTTCGAGCATGAGCAGGTAATCGGTGCCCGTAGTGGACACGACGCTCTCCTGCGTCCCCCGGTACATCTCGATGGGCGCCCGGTACTCCAGCCACAGGTTGTCGTCCGTGTTGCGGATGGTCGAGCTGAAGGCGTCCTCGTTCTGCGGGAACCGCAGGAAGGCGGTGGTGAAGAGGTCGAAGGGCGTCTCGATCCGGATGCGCCGCAGGGAGCCGCGCACCGCCGGCAGGGAGAAGCGCTCCGCGTAACGCCGCGCCGAGCCCTCGATGGGCGAGTGGGAAGCGACGCAGATGAGGTCGTCGTTGACCTTGAAGACCGCCACGTAGGGGAACTCCGAGGCCAGGGTGTGGAGCACGACGCCCACCGTCTCGGCGGAGGTCTCGTACGCCTGCATCCACTGACAGAAGAGGCCGCCCGGCTTGAGGCGCGAGGTCGCGGCCCGGTAGTACTCGGACGTGAAGAGGGAGCTGATGCCCGCGATCCACGGGTTGGAAGGCTGGGAGAGGATGACGTCGTACGTCTTGCGTTGGTGGCGGAGGAAGTTGCGGCCGTCCTCCGTGTAGAGTCTCACCCGGTCGTCTTCGAAAATGTCGTGGTTGACCGAGTCGAAATACTCGGAAGCGTCGAGGACCGCCTGCTCGATCTCGACCACGTCGACGGCGGTCACATCCGGGTGGGTCGCCGTGGCGTAGACCGTGGCGCCGCTGCCGTAGCCGATGATGCAGACCTCCTCCGGCCGCGGATGGAGGAACATGGGCAGGTGCCCTAGCAGGTACTGGGAGTCCATGTCCCCGCCGGTGGAGGCATCCGCCTTGCCGTTGACCTTGAGGACGGTGGAGTTGGGGGTGCGGAAGACGGTGACCGTGGCGTTGGTCCCCTCCCGCGCGAAGAGCAGGAAGCTCCCCGTCGCCGCGCGCTCCTCGCCGGCCTGGAGCCTGCGGAAGACGCCCCGCTGAAGGTTCTCGATGTCGGTCCGGGGCAGGGTGAAGGCGAAGGCGGCGACCATGGCGGCGAAGACGCCCGCCCAGGCGAGCCGCTGCCGTTGCGAGCCGGCGCGGTCGAGCAGGAAGAGGACGACGGTGACCACCATGCCCAGGACCGCCCCGAGGCGGATCACCTCCGTCGCGCCGAGCCACGGCAGCAGGACGAAGCCCGCGAGCACCGAGCCGGCGATGGCCCCCGTGGTGTTGGCGGCGTACATGCCCCCCACCGCCCAGCCCCTCGATCCCACCTCGTTCCGCCAGGCGGCGATGCCCAGGGGCAGGGCGGCCCCCATGGCGCAGGCGGGGACGAGGACGATGGAGGCCGCCAGGGCGCCCTGGGAGAGGAAGAGGAGCCAAGTGCGGTCGCCCGTGCCCTGGGCCATGGCGGTGAACATCGCCGGCAGCTCGTTCACCGCGAAGAGCCCCGCCAGGGCCGAGCACGAGCCGACCCCCACGGTGACGGCCACCGCCCGCCAGCAGGAGGACTCCCGGAAGGAGGGGACGGCGGCCAGCAGGGAACCGACGCCGATGCCGAGGAGGACCGTCGTGAGGATGATGGTGAAGGCGTAGACCGAGGAGCCCACCACCGGGATGAGCAGGCGCGTCCAGGCGATCTGGTAGAACAGCCCCAGGCATCCGGCCACGGCCACCGCGCCCAGCAGCAGGCGGGGGGTCCCGGCCGCCCCGGCGACCGGCCCGGGATCCCCCTCGGCGGCCTCCCGGGGGCCCATGCGCAGATCGAGGAGGTAGCCCCCGGCCGCCACCAGGACGCCTGCGGCCACGGCGACCCACACTGTGTCGGAGATCCCGAGGAGGGGCATCAGGATCATCCCCGCCACGAGGGTGCCCACCGCCGCTCCGAGGGTGTTGATCCCGTAGAGCAGGGCCACGCTGCGGCGGAAGGCCGCCTCCTCCGTGACCGCCACGATGAGCAGGGGCAGGGAGGCGCCCATGAGGAAGGTCGGCACCGCCATCATGGCGAAGGAGAGGAGGAACTGCAGCAGCAGGTAGAGGGCGAAGTAGCCGTCGGTGAGGCCGTAGAGCGGATCGAGGATGCCCGCCATGTTGCGCATGAGGGGCACCGAGACGACGCCGTAGAGGGCGATGCCCAGCTCCAGGAGGGCGTACGCCCGCAGGGGCCTGCGGATGCGGTCGGCGCGGCGCCCGGCCCAGGCGCCCCCCGCACCCAGACCCGCCATGAAGCTGGCCACCACCGTCGAGATCGACCACGCGGCGCTGCCGAACTGCAGGGTGAGGAGCTTCACCCACACCACCTCGTACGCCAGGGCGGCGGCGCCGGAAAGGAAGAACAGGCAGGCAGCGAGAAAGACCATTGTATTCAGCGCGTCAGGGGGCGCAGAACGTCGCCCCGGGGGCCCGGAACCGCAAGAGGAGAGCCACATGCCCGATCTGAACCTGTACTGGGGAGAGTTGCACAACCACAACGAGCTGGGCTACGCCCAGGGCACTCTCGAACGCAGCTACGAGATCGCCCGTTCCCACCTCGACTTCTACGCCTTCACGCCCCACGGGCTGCACGCCGACGGCGGCGTGCCCGACGGCTACCCGGTGGTCGTCGCCAACTGGGAGCGGATCCGCCGCGCCTCCCGCGACAACGACCGCCCGGGCGAGTTCACCTGCTTCCCCGCCTACGAGTGGCACTCCTCGGCCTGGGGCCACCTGCACGTGATCAGCGCCGGCGACATGGAGTCCATGTACTGCGCGCGCAGTCTCGCCGACCTGCAGGACCACTTCCGCGGCGGCCAGGCCATCCTCGTCCCCCATCACACGGCGTACGCGCGCGGCGTCGACTGGGACGGCTTCGACGAGGACCTGTCGCCGCTGGTGGAGATCTTCTCCGAGCACGGATCGTCGGAGCGCGACGGCGGCCTCCACCCCATGCTGGGGCACAGCGGCGGCCCCGCCGGGTACGAGTTCACCGTGCAGCACGGGCTGGCCCTCGGCAAGCGCTTCGGCTTCACCGCCGGCACCGACAACCACGACGGCCATCCCGGGGGCTACGGCCTGGGGCTGACCGGGATCTGGGCCCGTGAGAACAGCCGCGCCGCCCTCTTCGACGCCTTGCGGAAACGGCGGACCACGGCCGTCACCGGCGACCGCATCGAGGTGAGCCTCCGCGCCGGCGACGCCTGGATGGGCGAGGTCGTGAGCGGTTCCGCCGAGCGCCGGCTCGACTACCGAGTCGAGGGCTGGGACACGCTCCGTAGCGTGGAAGTAGTGCGCGACAACATGCCGGCGCACTTGCAGACGGCCGACCACGGAGCGCCGCGGACCACCGGACCGCAGCCGTACCGCCTGCGCTTCGAGTGGGGCTGGGGGCCGATGAAGGGATACCAGGTCTACGACTGGCAGGGCCGGCTGCGGGTCGAGGGAGGACGGCTGTCGCAGGTCGTGCCCTGCTTCAGCTCCGACCCCTTCGACGAGGTCCGCCGCAAGCGCGTCCTCGAGCGCGACCAGGCGGGCTGCGCCTGGCGGTCCCACACCTCCCGGGGAGCCGTCTTCACCACCCGCAACGGCTCCACCGCGCAGAGCGCCAACGACGCCCTCTGCGTGGAGGTGCAGGGAACGGAAGAGACGCGGGTCCACCTCGACTTCGACTGCCGCACCGGCAAGAGCCTGCTGGCCACGGCCACCGACTTCACCCTCACCGGCAAGCTCGGCGGGTCCAGGGCCAGCTTCACCATCGGCGAGCTGCTGCAGGGGCGCCGGGGCTGGCGCGTCGACGGGCTGCCCACCTGGATCGTCGCCCACCGGGCTCTGCCCCCGGCGCTCTACGCCCTCGAAGGCCACTTCATCGACCCGGGTAGGGACCCGTCCTGCTGCTACCTGCGCGTCACCCAGGACAACGGCCAGATGGCCTGGAGCAGCCCCGTCTGGTTCGAGGACTGACGGGCCGGGCCTCCGCCGCCGCGTCTACAGCCCGAACCAGCGGTTGAGCTTGATCAGGAAGATGCTGTCGCCGTCGTCGGCGAAGGCGCGGGTCAGGTCGCCGGCGGGCCGGAACTCGGGGTCCGCCCCGTCGAAGTCGTGGTCCCGGCTCTGCTGCCACACGGCGAAGAGGGTGCTGCCGGGCCGGTACTCCCAGCGCAGCACCAGGTTGGACCGCAGGGCGCGGCGGTGGAAGTCGGGGTTGTCCTCGAGGCCGGCGTAGGGGCGGAACTCGTACGAGCGCGGGCGCGCCAGCTCCTTGATGGCGCCGTAGTCGCCGACGCTCACGAAGGGCTGCATGTAGAGCTGCAGGCTCAGGGCCGGCGTGAAGGCCCAGTCGCCGCGCAGGCCGATCTCGAGGACGCGGCTCTCCAGCTCGCCGAAGATGAAGCGGTCGTCCTCGCCGTCGCCGTCGTCGTCGGCGTTCTCCACCCACTGGGCGAAGTCGCGGTTGTAGCCGTATCCCGGCCCGATCTCCAGAGACAGCCGCGACAGGGGGCGCAGCTCGAGATTGAACCCCACCCACGATCCCAGGTTGTCGCCGCCCCGGCCCCACCTGAGGTTCGACCAGAGCCGGCCGCTCACCGGCTTGCGGTCGTCGGCCCACACGTTCATGCCGATCCAGGTGCTCGCCGGCGAGAGCATCAGGGGGCCGCCCCGGGTGGCCAGGTCGTCGACGGCGTCGAGGTTGTGGCTGACGCCCATCCAGAACCCCCAGTAGTTGTGCAGGTTGTTCCAGGAATTGAAGTTGACGCCCCGCGCCAGACGCTCGCCGGCGAAGTTCCAGTGGTTCCAGAAGTTGAGGTTGAACCCGGACCTGCGGGCCAGCCACCAGGGATCGAGCTTCTGGTGATAGACGTGGACGCCGGCCTGCACGCGGTCGTTGCGCCGCATGTAGCCCAGGTCGTTGGCCTCGAAGCCGGGCGACTGGGCGTCCATGTAGGCCTGACCGCCAAAGGCGCCTCCCGACTTCTGGAAGTAGAGGGCCCCCTCCCAGCCGCTGTCCCGCTCGTCCTCCTGCCCGGCGCGGCTGGCGGCGAAGCGGGTGTAGATCCGGTAGTCGTTGTCCCGCCACTTCACGTGCACGTCCCCGGCGCCGACGTAGGCCGGCTCGAAGCCGCGGCCGTTGACCGCGGTGAGCTGGGCGCCGGCGGTGGAGTTGGTGAGCAGGTCCTGCTGCACGCGGCCGATGAAGTAGTTGGTGAGGGGCTCGACCTCGACGCGGCGGCGCACGGTGTCGGCGAGGCCCGTCTCCGCGCCGGTGAGGCGCTGGTCGACGAGGGCCCGCTCGCGGCCGGTGACCGCGTTGAGGAGACCGAAGGCGGTGCGGCCGGCGGTCTTTCCCGAGATCTTGGCGGCGCCGAGGATGGTGGTGTTGTCGGGACGCTCGACCTCGTCGCTGTCGTCGGGCAGGTCGAAGCGGGAGGGAGACCGGCCGATTCGCCGCGAGTGGAACAGGGTGGAGGGCTTGCCGATGCCGACGATGAACGGCCCGGGCGACTCGAAGATCTGGTTGCCCTCGAGGAAGAAGGGCCGGCGCTCGCGGAGGAAGGTCTCGAAGACCCCCAGGTTGAGCACCGCCGGGTCTCCCTCGACCTGGCCGAAGTCCGGGTTGACGGTGGCGTTGACGGAGATGTTCGACGACAGGCCGTAGCGCAGGTCGACGCCGGCCGAGGAGAACAGGTCGTTGCCGCCGTCGCCCTGCGACAGGGTGCCGCGGCCCAGGGCGAAGGGCAGGACCTCGACGCTGCGCTGCGGCCGGATGCCCTCGATCCCCTCCAGGTGTCCGAAGCGCGAGGCGTAGCCGTTGACCCCCCGGGGCGTGAAGCTCCACGCCGCCCACTCGGCGCGGCGCGAGACCTTGCGGAAGACGTTGATCCCCCAAGTGTAGGTCTCCTTCTCGCCGAAGCGCAGGACGTGGTAGGGGATCTTCAGCTCCAGGCTCCAGCCGTCGGCGCGCATCGCCGTGGCCACCTCGGCGACACTGTCCCAGCCCTCGTCGTACTCCTCGTCGTCGAAGAGGATCCCGTCGCTGATCCAGCCCGAAGGCCCCACGGTGAACCAGACCCCGGTCTGGTGGTCGTGGTGGGGGTCGAGGCTGACCTCGAAGAAGTCGCGCTCGCGCCACTCGTCGCGCCGCGCCAGCCGGGCGGTGACGCTGTCGGGATCGTCGTGGCAGACCCCGGCGATGTAGAGAGCGTCGTCGTCGTAGGCCACCTGGAAGGTGGTGCGCACCGACGCCGGCTCGCCGTTGTCCGGGTCGCTCTGGGTGAACCCCTCGTGCACCGGGGCGCGCAGCCAGATCTCCTCGTCGAGGACCCCGTCGAGGCGCGGCGGCGTCTCGGCGCGCAGGGCGCGGGCGGTCCGCTGCGGATGGGCCAGCCAGCGCTCCATGCGGGCGTCGCTGGTGTCGGCGTGAGAGGGCTGTTCGTCGGCGCCGGCGCCGGCCGCCCCTGCGAGGAGAAGCGCGGCGGCCAGGGCCGCAATCGATCGGTGCATCGCCGTCCTGCGGGTTGATGATGTGGGTGTGGCGAGGGACGGATCGAAGCTGACCGGAGCCCTGAAACAGTGTCAACACATCCCGGGGCTGTTTTCATGCAAACGCTGGCAGAGTGCAGCCGGGAGAGTGGTTGGACCATGCGGTGACGCCGGAGCTCATGGCCGATGACGGGCGGGACCGCCCGGGGTGTTGCACTGGCCTGGGCGGTGATTGCGCGATGAACGGAAGAGACGCGGAGCCCTGAGGCTGTTGCGCTGAGGGGCTGCCGGTGCTGAGTCGCTGTGCCGCTGAGTCGCTGAGCGGCTTGACCGGACGTTAGGTTGTCAATCCCCTGAGACCGCGTTTCAGTGCGGGTCGATCCTGGGCTATGCGCCGTCGCCGGCGCAGTCGCGCTTGCTCCCCTGTCTCTCCCGTCCGCGCCGTCCCTACCGCTCGTCTGCGTACTCCACCTCGACCTCGAAGGAGGCGGCGCGCAGCCGCCGGTTGAGCCGGCGGAACTCGACCCGCGCCTCGTCCAGGCGGACGCGGCAGTCCTCGTAGGGCAGCTCGTTCTCCTCGACGATGTCCCGCTCCTCCTTGTGGAAGATGCGCTCGTACGCCGAGTCCACGACCTGCGTGTGCAGCTCCCCCAGGCGCTCGTTGAGCGCTTTGCGCGTCTCCAGCGCCTCGGTGAGGCTCAGGTCATCGCCCTCGTGCTCAAGACGGTGCTCGAAATTGGCCCGCTGGATCGCCGCGTTCAGCTTGCGCCGCTTGTACTCCAGGGCGCGCAGCTGCTCCCGGGCCTTGGAGACGCTGAAACCGGGAGCCGGCCGGCGCGAGGAGTCGCTGTCCCGGGAGAACAGGCCGCGGTTCTGGCGCGACTCGGGCAGGCAGTCCCGAAGGGTCTTGATGCGGGCATCGTACTCGCCGCGCAGTTCCAGGGCTTCGTAGAGCCGGACGGTCTTTCGGGCTTCGGTCATCCCTCGCCTCCTTCCTCTGCGTCAGCGGGAGGAGTCGAAGGTCGAGGGGGGTCAGAACAGTGGCAAGGGGGGTGGGGAAGGGCTATCCAGGGTGAGGTATGCCACCCCCGGAGCATTCCCCCAACCACTCCTGGATCGTCGTCTTGATCCACTCCCACTCGGCGTCTTCCAACATGCGAGACATCGGTTCCTCGTCGGCGTCGTCGAAGAAGCTGAGGTTCTGGCGATGGCGCACAGCTTCATGGCCGACAGGTCGGCCAAGGATGCTACCGGGCTGGGTCCCTCGGGCCAGTCTTCGAACGGACCAAGAAAGTCGAGATCGACGGAGAGCCGGTGGCCGAGGTGAAGGGCCACGGCAGTGCCGCCTGCCAGGTAGAACCCCTCCTCGGACAGTGGCGGCCCCAGTTGTCCGAGGACCTCCCTTTGTGCGGGAGACAGGCATTCAGGGTGCCAGTTCAAGCCCGCGTCCTCCGCCCCCAGACCCCCGCCCGCGCCGCCCGCACCCACTCCTCCACCTGGTCCGCCGGCAGATCGAGGATCAGCTCCCAGAACCGGATCCGCTTGGCGTCCAAGCCGCGGCACCGGCGCCGGATCAGCCACTGGCGCAACTGGTCCGGCTCGACCCGCTCGCGCAGCCAGGTCACCGAGTCCCAGTCGCCGGCGCCCAAGATGCGGGCGATGACGAAGTCGCGGTCGGCGGGCCAGGAGAGGTCCTCGAAGCGGTGGTCCCAGAACAGGTCCCGCATCGACTCGGGCAGTCCCGCCTCCGGCTCCTGGTCCCGGCCGGCGGACGCAGGCGGTCCAGCGTGTGGGTCAGCCGTCCCCACTCCGCTCGGTGAGCGCGGCCGCCGCCGCCTTGCGGAGAAAGCCCACGGCCCCGGGGCTGGCGGCCAGGGCCCCGGCGACCTCGGCAGGCACTTTGCGGGAGAGCGCGAGGAGGGGCTCGGAGGGGACGGACAGGAACCGGCAGATGCGCTCGATGGTGACGGTCATTCTCTTAATGGCGAGGTGTGTTGAGTTGTAAGTCAACTCCACGCCTGGACTAGGCAGAATTGCCCAGGGAGGGACGCCCACCAAGACGCCCCCGCCAAGACGTCACCCCGGCCCGCCGTCACTCCCGCACCGCCAAGTGAAGCTCCCGGAGCTGCTCGGCGGACACCTCCCCCGGGGCGCCCATGAGCGGGTCCTGCGCATGCTGGTTCATGGGGAAGGCGATCACCTCCCGGATGTTCGGTTCGTCCGCCAGCAGCATGACGATGCGGTCGATGCCGGGGGCGATGCCGCCGTGGGGAGGGGCGCCGAAGCGCAGGGCGCGGATCATGCAGCCAAACCGGCGCTCCACCTCCTGCCGCGGGTACCCGGCGATCTCGAAGGCCTTGTACATGATGTCGGGCCGGTGGTTGCGGATGGCGCCGCTCGACAGCTCGACGCCGTTGCAGACGATGTCGTACTGGTACGCCTTGATCTCCAGCGGCGGCTGCGTCTCCAGGGCCTCCATCCCGCCCTGCGGCATGGAGAAGGGGTTGTGCGAGAAGGCGGCATGGTCCCGCTCCTGGTCCCACTCGTACATCGGGAAGTCGACGATCCAGCAGAACTCGTAGCATCCCTGCCGCCGCAGTTCGAGCCGGTCCGCCAGATGCAGGCGCAGCCGTCCCGCCAGGGTCGCCGCCTCGTCCGGAGGTCCGGCGATGAGGAGGATCGCCGACCCCGGCTCGGGCGAGCACTCCTCGGCGATGCGTGCGATCGTGCTCTCTTCCAGGGCCGCGGCGATCGATCCGGTGGCCCGGCCCCCGGGGATGAGCCAGGCCAGCCCCTGGCCGCCGGACTCTCTGACGAAGTCCTCGAGACCGTCGAAGAACGAGCGCGGACGGACCTCGAGACCGGGCACGCACAGGGCGCGGACGACCCCACCTTCGGCGACGATCTCCCGAAACAGCCGGAACGAGGAATCCGCGAAAATGTGTGACAGGTCCCGGATCTCGAGCCCGAAGCGCAGGTCCGGCTTGTCCGTGCCGAAGCGCAGCATGGCCTCGGCGTGCGAGAAGCGCGGAAAGGGCTTCCCGGTCACCTGCCAGTCGCTGAACTCGTGGAACAGACCGGAGAACAGCTCCTCCACGACAGCGAAGATGTCCTCCTGCTCGACGAAGGCCATCTCCATGTCGCACTGGTAGTGTTCCCCGGGGGAGCGGTCGGCGCGGGCATCCTCGTCGCGGAAGCAGGGCGCGATCTGGAAGTAGCGGTCGAAGCCGGAAACCATCAGCAGCTGCTTGAACTGCTGCGGCGACTGCGGCAGCGCGTAGAAGCGGCCGGGGTAGAGCCGGCTCGGCACGAGGTAGTCGCGGGCGCCCTCGGGCGAGCTGCTGGTGAGCACGGGCGTCTGGAACTCGGTGAAGCCCATCTCCGACATGCGCCGCCGGATGCTGGTGATCACCTCCGAGCGCAACTGGATACGCCGGTGCAGCCCTTCCCGGCGCAGGTCCAGAAAGCGATAGGACAAGCGCATGCTCTCCCCCGTCTCGGCCTCTTCCGCCACCGAAAAGGGGAGCGGCTCCGCCGGCGACAGCACTTCCATCTCCCCCACGGCGACTTCCACCTCTCCCGTCTCCATCGCCCGGTTGATGGACTCTGGCGAACGCTCCCTCACCTCTCCCTCGACGCGGACCACCGACTCGCGGGGGACCCTGGCCGCGGTGGCCGCGGAGTCGTTCTCCGGCGAGACCACGAGCTGGGTGAGGCCGTAGTGGTCGCGCAGGTCGAGGAACAGCACGCCCCCGTGGTCCCTTCGGCGGTGTATCCAGCCGCTCAGGCGAACGCTCCGGCCGGCATGGCGCCGGCGGAGCTCGCCGCAGGTGTGAGTGCGATAGCGGTGCATGGCAGTGCTTCTCCCAGGTTGTCGGACGGGCACGAAAAAACCCGCCGCGATGCGTGTTCGCGACGGGTCGGGATCTCCAGGATCGGAGTTGGAGCGGGTCGTCAGAACACGCGCAATGGGGCGGGCGGATTGTTATCGCCCGGGTTGGCCGGATTGTTGTGCGTGCAGGCGTTCTGACGGGTCATCATGATCATTCGAGTGTAAGGAGGGAGCCGGACTTCGTCAATCAGGCTCCTTCAAGTGCCCCCGAACCTGTTCAAGCAAGGCCTCCACAAGGGCGAGCGCGGCCTTGCGATCGATCGGTTCGGCACCCGGGTCGAGACCCCCGTACCGGAACTCGACGGCATACGGCGTGTACAATGTCAACTCTCGGTGAGCCTCCACGTCGACATCGCGCCCGGCGAGCAGATTCACCAGGGTCTCGAGATTGTGGGTCAACGGATAGGTTTCGCCCAGCAGTGCGAGCCAGGCCTTGAAGGACTTCTCAGCCGCTTGCTGAAGGTGGAATCCATACGACTCATCCGGTGCTCCCGCCGTCATGTTCCGGAGCGTGAGGACATCGCGTTCAGCCGCTCCGAGCAGCATCCGCGCGCACTTAGGGTCGCTCATAGAGCACCTTCCCTTCCCGCAGCGCGCGCGCCAGAACGTGGTTGAGGGAGTCGCGCCAGTAGTCGACCTCGTCCCGGGTATAGACCAGGATGTCGGCGGAGACCGGAAAGTCCGCCAGGACCTTGTAGAGTCTGACCATCTCCTTGTGCCGGCTTCGTTTCCCGTCGAAGGGCTCGGACTCGACGACCACCAGATCGACGTCCGATTCCTCCCGCTCCTCGCCACGTGCACGGGACCCGAAGAGGATGACCCTCTCGGGATCGACTTCCTCGACAACGGCCGTGACCATCCGGCCAATGAGTGATTCCGTGACGCCGGTCATTGCTCTACCCATTCGATCGGCGCACACCGCCGATCCTCTCTCGCGGCTTAAGTTACCCCAATCAACGCAGCAATGCCCACCCTGGCCTCGCTCACCGATCCGGCCGTGGTCGGGCGCCGCCCCGGCTTCCCGCCCCTCACCCCCCGCCGTAGAATGCCTCGGCGTCGTGCACCGGCCGGTAGCCCATCTCGCGGCGGGCGAGGTCGATGTCGAAGATGTTGTGGGTGTTGTCCGAGACCACGAAGTAGTGGGCGCCGCTGCGCAGGGTCCCCTCCCGCCAGGCGGTGTAGCAGCAGTGGACGAAGCGCGCCGCGTCCTCCTGGTGACACCAGAGGGCGAAGTAGCCCTTCTCGGCGGTCATGGCGTTGGCGGTGTTGATGCCGCCCCAGCGGGCGGCGACGGCGCCGTGGCCGAGAGCGGCCAGCCGCTGGCACCACTGCTCCACGTGGGCCTTCTCGCGGCCGTAGTCGTTGGTGGGGCAGGCGTCGATGAGGCTCGAGACGCGCTCCGGCGGAGGCTCCAGCTCGTCGAAGCGGCGCTCGGCCCAGACCGCCCAGGGGCCCTCGTCGACGCTGTAGGCGCCGTCGCAGGCGTGGACCGAGCTGGCGCCGATGACCATCGGCACCGGCTCCTGGGCCAGGACCGACTCGAAGACGCGGTCGGTCATGGCGTTCATCTCGGTCAGCGAGCCCTGGCGCGCCAGGTAGACGACCAGGTCGCGGCCGGCCATCAGCTCGCGCACGCGGGCGGGCTCGGCGGCGATGTCGAGGTCGACGAACTCCTGCCTTGGCACCGGCCCGGCGGCCTTGTCCGGGGATCCCGGCAGGTCGACGGAGGTGAACCGGTAGGCGGGGTCGAGGCGCGGCAGGTAGAGGCGCAGGCCGGAGCCGATCTGGCCGCGGCCGCCGAGGAGGAGGACGTTGATGGTCAGGGCGGGCCCCCTGGTGCGCTCGAGGCGGGGGCCTCGTGTGCTACGGCACGGGCGCCGGGGGTGCGTCGTCGGCCGGTGGCCGCCAGGGACCGATCAGGGCGCCCTCGATGCGAGCCACCCGCCGGTCCACATCGCCCACACGGCCGTCGAGGTCGCCCAGGCGGGCGTCGAGGCTGTCGATGCGCTGGGTCAGGTCAGCCCGCAGATCGGCCAGGTCGCTCCGGTGGCGTTCGTCCATCCGGTCCAGGCGGGTGTCGATGCGCCGCCACACATAGAGCACGACGGCAACGACGACGGCCGACTGCAGCCAGCTTTCCAAGGCTCCCATGTTGGCCGAACCTACCCGGGCCCGGAGCCGCGGTCAATGCAGGCCGCCCGACGGAAGGAGAGAGGATGAGAATCACGGAAGTGAGGGCCGCGCAACCGCACGCCTCCAGCGCGCCGGCGGACTGGCGCGGCACCCTCGGACAGCTGTCGGTGGCGGTCGAGGCCGGCGGCCTGGTGGGCTACGGCATGGGCGCCGGGGGCGCCGCCGGAACCCACGTCATCGAGCGGGAGCTGCGGCCCCTGCTCGTCGGCGCCGACGCCTCCGACGTGGAGGGCCTGTGGGAGGCGATGTACCGGTCGACCCTGGCCTACGGCCGCAAGGGCCTGGCCCTCATGGCGATCAGCGGCGTCGACCTCGCCCTGTGGGACCTGCGCGGCAAGGCGGCGGGCCGGCCGGTGGCCGCCCTGCTGGGCGATTCCCCGGCCGCGGAGATGCCCGCCTACTGCACCACCGGCCTCGACGGGGCCGATGGCCTGCAGGGCATCACCGAGGCGCTTGCAGCCGGCTTCGGCGCCGTGAAGCTCGGCGGGATCGCCGGCTCCGGCTCCCCGGACGGCGGGACCGCCGACCTCCTGCGCAGGGCCCGCGAGCGCGCCGGCGGCGGGACCCGGCTGATGGCCGACGCCGGCATGGGCTGGACCGACCCGGCGGCCGTGCTCGCCCTCTGCGAGGAGGTGGCGAATCTCGATCTCGTGTGGCTGGAGGAGCCTCTGCCCTCGGACGACCTCGACGGCTACGCCTGGCTGACGCAGCGCTCGCCGGTGCCGATCGCCGGCGGCGAGCACGAGTTCACGGCCCGCGCCTTCGCCGAGCTCATGGACCGCGGCTGCCACCGGATCTACCAGCCCGACATATGCTGGTGCGGCGGGATGACCCAGCTCGTGGAGATCTACCGGCTGGCGCGGGACCACGGCGTGCGCGTCTGCCCCCACCGGGGCTCGGAGGTCTGGGGGCTGCACGCCATCGCCGCCCTCGACCCGGAGCCGCTGGCCGAGAGCGGGCGCCCGTGGATGGAGTGGGTCGGCGGGCGGGAGCTGAGCGGCGGCCGGGCGCGCTGGACGGGCGGTCCCGGCTTCGGGGTCGAGCTGCCGCTTTAGGGGGAGCGCCCGCCGGCGCTCAGAAGGGCTTGTGCAGCGCCAGCCAGGCGGTCAGCAGGAACAGCGCCCAGAGGCCCCAGAAGAGGATCCCCGCCCGCCCCTGCATCCGCCGCATCGCCGCCGGGGCGGCGCCGAGGACCAGCCACAGCAGGATCTTGCCCCAGACCCACCCCGGCCACGGCCAGTGGATCCCGGCCTTGGCCAGCAAGCCGAAGCCGCTCACCAGGGACAGAAGCAGGCCGGCGCCGTGGGCGACGGCGAGCATGCGGTTCCGCTCGCCGGCGATCAGGGCCATGCCGCCGAGGGCCAGCAGCAGCAGGCCGAGGCCCGCCAGGTGCAACCACAGGTAGAAGGTCAGGGGCATCAGCTCTCCTCTCCCGGATCGAGCAGGGTGGCGATGTGGATCGCCTGGAACAGGGTGGCCGGCTCCAGCTGCGTGCGCAGGGCGCGCCGGCGCGGCAGCAGGGTCGTCTCGCCGGGCACCGGCGGCGACACGTAGACCTCCACGTGCCCGGGCCGCAGGTTGACGTTGCCCCGGGGGCACTTCGGCCACAGGGCGTGGATGCCGCGGAAGGCGACGGGCACGAAGACCACGTCCTGGGGCAGGTGGGCGAAGAGGGCGTGCTGCATGGGCAGCACCTGCAGGTCGAAGGCCGACGTCGTGCCGGCGCCGTAGACGACGCCGGGCCGGTCCTCGATGACGCGGGCGAAACGCCGCGTCGGCGAGCCTCCCTCGTCGCGGGAGAGCACCACGTAGCCGTCCACGTCCTCGGCGAGGCGGTCGGTCTCCTCGAGGCTCACCCCGATGAGGGAGAACTCCCGGCCCTTCACCTTCACCGACGTCTGCGACAGCAGCCGGCCCCGCGACAGCAGGCAGCAGGGCACGGACGCCGACCAGCCCATGGCCGCCAGCAGCTCCTCCGACTCCAGGGCCCGGTAGAGCACCGGGTGGTCGAGCAGGGTCTGGTGGGTGGGGAAGAACACGACCTTGCGGCCCTTCGGCCCCAGTTCCAGCTCGCGGGCCACGTCGGCGAAGTCGGGGTCGATCGTCACCGAGACGGTGATCCCGAAGTTCTCCAGGCTGTCCCGGGCCCATTCGAGGTTCGCCTCCCAGGCGGCGGCGTGGCGCTCGGCGTCGGACAGCTTCGAGCGGTCGAGGCGCTTCTTGACGCGGCCCGTGCGGCGGAAGAGGCGCACCCACTTCAGCAGGCGCCGGGCCCGCGCCAGGCGCGAGTACTCCCCCTGGGGGCCCACGTGGGGATACTCGTGCCACTGGCCGGAAGAGGTCCCGTCCAGCAGCGGCGGCAGCCCCACGGCGGGCAGCTCCTTGCCGCAGCGGGCGCGCAGGCGCTCGGCGTTGCGCACCAGGCCGCGGGTGAGGTCGATCATGTCGCGCGTCAGGTAGCTGTAGCGCTGCCCGTACCAGTAGTCCTTGGGGCGGATCTGGGCCGGGTCCTCCAGGTGGGCCTGGAGGAAGCGCAGCAACAGCGCCTGGGCCAGGCGCACGTGCTGTTCCAGGCGGTCGAGCCACTTCTTCGGCGCATGGTCCCGCAGCCGCGCGGCGAGCAGCTCCAGCTCGCAGACCGTCTTCCACACGGAGATGCCGAACCAGATGAAGTTGGAGAAGGTGTTGTAGCGGATCGCCAGGTGCTCGCCGGCGGCCAGGTAGTCGACCACGTCGCCGGCGACCTCGGTGAGCAGCTCGCGCAGGGTGGCCTCTCCGCGCTCGCCGTCGATCGACCACTCGTAGACGGCCTCCCAGCGGGGATCGTCGGCGGCCGGGGCGGGGCGAAGCTTCTCCACCACCGCGGCGGCGTGGGCCAGGGGCGCGCGGGCGACCTTGAACTCCACCAGGGCGGCCTCGCCCTCGTCGAGGGGGACCGGGTCCTCGCGGCCGAGGGCCTCGATGTAGACAACGCCGTACAGCTCCCCGAAATCGCGCTCCTCCCCGGCGCCGTGGGCGACGAACTGGCGCTGCACCTGCAGGAAGCGGCGCACGCTGCGCAGGTAGGCGGGCCGGGTCTCGCCGTAGCGCCCGTAGGCGTCGGAGAGCCGGTGCTCGCGGCGCGGCGGGATGCCGGCGGAGATCTCGGCGATGAGGGCGGCGCGCCGCTCCAGGCCGGGCAGGTCGATGGGAGGGTCCTCATCGGGCCGGTACGCCGGCCACTCCAGGTCGGCCTCGCTGCGGCCGGGGAAGTGGCCGTCGAGGCGGGCGATGCGGATCAGCTCGACGGCGGCCTCGTCGTAGCGGGAGAAGATCTCCCCGAGGTTCTCCCGGGCCTCGGCGAGGCCCTGTTCGAGGTCGGAGGCCACGGGATCTACCGGGGGGCTGGAACCGGCGGCGGGGATGGGGTAGACTCGTTCGCCATGGGTCAAACGATAGTCAATCACGACGGGATCACACAGATGAGACACCGCATCGGGCTGATCGGCTGCGGCAACATCGCCGGCGCCTGGCTCAAGGCCGTGGAAGAGCATCCGGACTGCGACCTTGCAGTCACCTTCGACCTCGACCCGGAGGCGGCGCGCTCCCGGGCGGAAGAGGCCGGGGCGCGGGCCGTGACCCGCCTCGAGGAGCTGCTGGACTCCGACGTGGATGTCGTCGTCATCGGCACGCCCACGCCGAGCCATCCCGAGCTCGCCGCGCACGCCGCGGAGGCCGGCAAGCACGTGCTCTGCGAGAAGCCCATGGCCCTGGACCTGGCCTCGTGCCGGCGCATGATCGAGGCCTGCGAGGGCGCCGGCGTGAAGCTGGCCATCGGCCACACGATCCGCTTCTTCGGCACCTACCGCACCGTCCGCCGCCTGGTGGCCGAGGGCGCCATCGGCGAGCCCGTGTCGGGCGGCTTCGACCGCATGGGCAAGTCCGCGAAGCGCTCCGTGGAGGAGGCCGCCCGCCGCACCGGGCACTGGCGCGAGAGCCCGGCCAACTCCGGGGGCCGGGTGCTGGAGTCGTTCATCCACGAGCTGGACTGCTCGCGCGCCGTCTTCGGGCGGGTGGCGTCGGTGAGCGCCGAGATCGCCGGCAACCAGCCCCACGGAGACTGGATGAGCCCGCAGGTCGTGTGCGGCCTCGTGCGCTTCGAGTCGGGAGGTCTGGTGACGGCGCGCACCGGCTCCACCGTGGGCCTGCCCACGCGCGGCCACTGGATCGCCGGCACCGAGGGCGGGATGCGCTTCGACGCCTGGGGCCAACCGGTGCGGCTCTACCGGTCCGGCGCCGACGAGCCCGAGGAAGTCCCGCCCGAGGACGGGGCCAACGCCTACCTGCTGGAGCTGGCGGACCTGCTGGCGGCGGTCCGCGGCGAGGTGGAGGAGCCGGAGAACTCGGGGCGCAACGGGATGGAGAACGTGGGCCTGGGACTGGCCTTCTACCGCAGCTGCGAGCTCGGGCGTCGGATCGAGTTCGAGGACGGACTCCCCGGGCTGCCCGAGGACTACCGCAACACCGGGTTCATCTTCTGACGGCGCGGACGGCGCCGCGGCCGTCGGCCAGCTCGTCCCACTCGACGGCGGTGAAGCCGGCGGCCTCGAGCCAGCGGCCGTGCTCGGAGAGGGTGTAGCCGCGGCCGGCCTCGTAGAGGGCGCCGAGGAGGATGTTGTGCACCGCCGAGTCCCGGGGCGAGATCCGGTCGTCGGCCAGGACCCCCATGCCGGCGATCACCAGACGGCCCCCGGAGCGCAGCCAGCCGCCGAAGCGGGCGATCACCCGGGCCGCATCCTCCGGCGCCAGGACCTGCAGGACGGAGAGGCAGACGACGCCGTCGCAGGGCAGGTCGAGCCCGCCCTCCAGGCCGGAGCCGCCGTCCGCGAGATCCCCCTCGACGACGCGCACGCCGGCGGCGCCCTCCTCCTCGAGAAGGCGCCGGGTCCATGGGGCCGCCGACTCGCGCTCCACCACGCAGACCTCCGATCCGGGCAGGGCCCGCTGCAGCGCCGCGGCCAGGCCGCCGGAGCCGCCGCCGGCGTCGACGATGCGGCGGCAGCCGTCGAGCCAGCCGCGGCTGGCGATCTCGCGGCCGGTGCGCAGGGCTCCCGGATGCAGGGCGCGCAGGAAGGCGGCGGTCTCCTCGTCGGAGTCGCCGCCGGCAGCCTCGGGAGCGGTGGCCGCCCCGCGGCGGATCGAGTCGGCCACGGTGAGGCCGGCGGCCCACAGGCGGGCGGCCAGCTCACGGCCGTGGCCGGCGTAGTCGTCGCCGGAAGCCGCCAGGCGGCGGGCGGCCCCGGGCCGGCAGAGGAACCGCGGCGGCTCCCCTCCGGCGGCCGGCCGCGCCTCGAGCAGGTCGAGGGCGGCCAGCGCGTGGAGCAGGGCCTCCAGGCGGCGCTCGTCGCCGCCGATCCGGCGGGCCACCTCCGCCGCCGTCCGCGGCGTACCGGCCACGAGGCTGAACAAGTCGAGGCGCAGCCCCGCCAGCACCGCCAGGGCGGGCACGGCGTCGAGCAGCTCCTCGATCCGGGAATCGTCCACGGCTACGGCCGGGCGGTCACCCGGTGGCCACGGCGAGCAAGGTTCCGGGATCGCTGGCCACGGAGTATGCCGCCGCGAGGGCGAGCATCCACCACAGCACGCGCGCCAGGCTCTCGGCGACGCGCCGCGATGGGCGGATGCCCGTATGACCAATTCGCATGTCGCTCTCCTTCGAGTCTGTGGGTGCGATGTCGACGGCGGTCCTTCCACCGTCACGATGATCCCGTGTAGCGGGCGGGCCGGCGGCCCCCCGCCATCCTCCTTCGCTCTCCGTCCGTCGCCTCAGGCGATGCGGCTGAAGACGGGAAGGACGAGGATGACGAGAATGCCGACCAGACCGTACATCAGGGCCTGATTCGCAAGCTCCCGTCGCATCTGCATCTTCCTGCGCTCCTCCTGTGTCTGTGGCGGCCAGGGCCGCCGGGGGTTGCATGCGGAGCCCGGTGGCGGGACGGTGGTGCAATTCCTGCCGTGGCCCGAGAAGGCTCGTGGCAATCTTTGCGCCCATCCGCTCCTCCCGCTGCGCCTCTCGGCTCTCTCGTAGTCGAGAGCGGCCGGGTCGGACCGCGGCTCCTTCGCCCGAGACAATGCAACGGTCGTGCCAGCCCTCCGGATGGCGGCCGCGGGCGTCGTCTTCGTGACCCGCACCGAGGCGGCTGGCGCCGGCGACTTTTCCCCCTTGCGCGGCGGCGCCCCGTTGAGGAACATGTCCCCCCCATGAGCGACGACAGGCGCCAGTTCTGCAGCGACAACGAGGCCGGCATCCACCCCCGCGTGATGGCGGCCATCGTCGAGGCCAACCGCGGCCACGTCCCCTCCTACGGAGGCGATCCCCTCACCGCCGCCGTGCGCGACCGTTTCCGGGAGGTCTTCGGCCCGGAGACGGTGACCCACCTCGTCTTCAACGGCACCGCCGCCAACGTCGTCGCCGCCGCCGGCGCCGTCGACGCCTGGCAGGCCGTGGTCAGCGCCCGCACCTCGCACATCCACATCGACGAGTGCGGCGCCATCGAGCGCTTCGCCGGCTGCCGCGTGCTGGTGCTGGAGTCGGAGGACGGCAAGCTCGACCCCTCCTGCCTGGAGCAGGTCCCCGAGGGCCACGCCGAGCCCCACCAGTCGAAGCCGCGGCTGCTGTCGATCACGCAGGCCACCGAGCTGGGCACGGTCTACACCCTCGGCGAGCTGCGGGCCCTGGCCGACGCGGTCCACGAGCGCGGCTGGCTGCTGCACATGGACGGGGCGCGCCTGGCCAACGCCGCCGCCTCCCTCGGCGTGGGTCTGCGCGCGGCCACCGCCGACGCCGGCGTCGATCTCCTCAGCTTCGGGGGCACCAAGTGCGGCCTCATGATCGGCGAGGCCGTCGTCTACTTCGATCCGTCCCTGGCCGACCGTCTCGCCTACGTGCACAAGCAGGGCCTGCAGCTGGCCTCGAAGATGCGCTTCCTCAGCGCCCAGTTCCTCGCCCTCCTCGAGGACGACCTGTGGCTGCAGATCGCGGCCCACGCCAACGCCATGGCCCGCCGTCTCCACGACGCCGTCCACGACCTCCCCGGCCTGACCATCTCGCGGCCGACGCAGGCCAGCGCCGTCTTCGCGCGGGTGCCCCTCGACCGCCTGGAGAGGCTGCTCCGCCTGGCGCGCTTCGCCGTGTGGGACGAGGAGTCCGGCGAGGTGCGCTGGATGGCCTCGTGGGACACCACCGAGGAGGACGTGGACACCTTCGCCCACACCCTTCGCAGCGTCCTCGGCTGACCCGGAGCCCGTTCCCGCCGGCCGCCGGGGTCCCATCGTCACAGCCCAACCCGCGAGGTGATCCCATGCCCATGCCGACCCGCCTCCTGCCGCTGCCCGCCCTGGCCCTGGCGGCCCTGCTCGCCAGCGCCTGCGACGACCCCTGCGACACCCCCGGGAACCAGGAGATCCTCGACCGCGCCGCCGCCGAGGAGGGCGCCGTGCGCACCGAGTCCGGCCTCGTCTACCGCGAGCTGAAGGCCGGGTACGGCACCCGGCCGGAGGCCCGCAACCGGGTGCAGGTCCACTACGAGGGGCGGCTGCCCGACGGCACGATCTTCGACAGCTCCTACCAGCGCGGCCGGCCGGCGGAGTTCGAGCTGTCGGGGGTGATCCCCGGCTGGACCGAGGGCCTGCAGCGGCTGCGCGGCGGCGGCGAGGCGAAGCTGACCGTACCGCCCGACCTCGCCTACGGACGGAAGGGCGCCGGCGGCGGCAAGATCCCGCCCTGCTCGGTGCTGATCTTCAGGGTGGAGCTGCTCGGGATCTACGACTGAGGCCGGCCGGACCGGCGCTTCAGTCGAGGTAGCGCACGGTCCGGTTCAGGAGGCCGGGGGCCTCGACGGCGGCGGCCAGGGCCTCGACGCTCGGGCGGTGGGCGCCGTGGTAGCGCAGCTCCTCCAGGGAGCCCGGCAGGGGCGCGTCGAGGCGCTTGATCGAGGCGTCCCGGTAGGCGATCGCCTCGGCCCGCCGTTCCCGGAAGGTGGCGGCCAGCCGCTCCCGGCCGCGCACCTCCACCTCCCACTCGTCCACCTCCACCGGAATCTCCTCCATGGCGCCGAAGCGCCGGATGACGGCCGCCGCCGCGCGCGGCCCGAACCCCGGAATCCCCGGGATGCCGTCGGACTTGTCCCCCACCAGGGCCAGGTACTCGGGGATCCGTTGCGGCGGCACACCGAACTTCTGCGCCACCTCCGCCTCGCCGGAGCGCAGCTTGCGGATGCGGTCGAGCAGGATCACGCGGTCGCCGCGGACGCACTGGGCGAAGTCGTTGTCGGTGGAGCAGATGACGACGCGGCTCAACTCGGGGGCCGGGCCGAAGTGGTGGGCGGCGGAGGCGATGGCGTCGTCGGCCGAGTACCCGGCCATGACCCAGGTGTCGATGCCGAGGGCGAGGCCGGTCTCGACGGCGAGGTCGTACTGGGCGTGGATGTTCTCCGTGTCCTCGGAGAACCGCGCCTGCAGGGCCTCCACGTCGTCGAAGGCCATCGCCGTGTACGCCAGGTCCTCCTCGCGCAGCAGTGACGCCAGGGTCTCGAAGAGCCCGCGCACGGCGCCGACCTCGCGGCCGTCGGCGAGGCGGGCCTGGGGCGCCCCGTAGTAGCAGCGGAACAGCTCGAAGCTGCCGTCGATCAGGTAGAGGGCCGTCAACCAGCTGACCGTCAGCGCAGGCCGGCGAGGGCGTCGGCGAGGCTGCGGTCGATGCGCTCGCACAACTCGTCCACGCCGGCCTCGTCGATCGTCAGGGCCGGCCCCACGGCGAACCAGGACGGGTCCACGCGCAGGATCAGGCCGTTGGCCAGGGCCGTCCCCTTGAGCGCGGCCCCCAACTCCGGGAAGGGCTCGGTGGACCCCTCCTCGCGCACCAGCTCCACCCCGCGCAGCAGGCCCTTGCCGCGCACCTCGCGCACCACCCCGTGGCGCCGGAGCCCCTCCAGGCCCGCGGCCAGCCGCTCGCCCAGCTCCCTGGCGCGGCGGTCCAGCCCCTGCTCGACGATCTCGTCGATGACGGCGATGCCGGCGGCGCAGGCCACCGGGTGGCCGGCGTAGGTGTGGCCGTGGGCGAAGTTGGTGGACCCGGGCCGCTGGAAGGCGTCGGCCATCTCCTCGCGCGCCATCATCGCGCCGAGGGGGACGGCGCCGCTCGACAGGCCCTTGCCGCCGCAGATGATGTCCGGGGTGACGCCGTAGGTCTGGGCGGCGAACATCGAGCCGGTGCGGCCACAGGCGGTGATGATCTCGTCGAAGATGAGCAGCACGTCGTGGCGGTCGCAGATCTGCCGCAGGATCCGGAAGTACTCCGCCGTCGGCGTGATCACGCCCCCGGTGTTGCTCACCGGCTCGAGGATCACCCCGGCCACCGTCTCCGGGTCCTCGTGGACGATGACGTCCTCCACCTGCTGCGCGGCGAAGCGGTTGCACTCCTCCCAGCTGTCGAAGCGGTCCCGGTAGTGGGTGGGCGGAAAGACCTTGAGGAATCCCGCCGGCCCCGGCTCGAAGGGCGACTTGCGGGGCCCCGTGCCGCTGGCGGCCATGGCGCCAAGGGTGGCGCCGTGATAGCCGTGGTAGCGGCTGACGAACTTGTACTTCCCGGGGCGCCCGCTCTGGCGGAAGTACTGGCGGGCGAACTTGATCGCCGCCTCCATCGACTCGGAGCCGCCCGAGAAGGACTTGACGAAGTCGAGGCTCCCCGGAGTCACCGAGCCGATGCGCTCGACGAAGTCGAGGGTGATGTCGGCGGTGCCGTGCATGGGCGGGGCGAAGGGGAGGCGCTCGAGCTGCTTCGTCACCGCCTCGACGACGCGCGGGTGGCCGTGGCCGAGGGTGGCGGCGTAGACCCCGGCGATGCCGTCGAGGTAGCGGCGGCCCTCCACGTCCCAGTAGTGCAGGCCCTCGGCCCGGGAGACGATGAGGGGGTTCTCGGCGAAGGCGTCGTGGTGCTGGTAGTCGAGGAAGGTGCGCCTCAGCAGGCGCTGGTGGCGGTCGGAGATGCGCATCAGGCGCGCAGACCGGCGACGAGGTCGAAGCTGCGCCGGACGGCGTCGGGCACGTCCGGCAGGTTGGGACTCATCTCCAGGCTGACCGGACCGTCGTAGGCGATCCGCCGCAAGGTCTCGAAGAAGGCGGCCAGGGAGTCGCGGCTCTGCACCCCGTCGGTCAGGGCCAGGTGCAGGTCGCCGGCGCCGTCGTTGTCGTCGAGGTGGACGTAGCCGAGGCGAGGGCCCGCCTCCGACAGGACCCCGGCGGGATGCTCGCCCGACATCTGCGCGTGGCCGATGTCGAAGAGCAGGTAGAGGTTGTCGTGGTCGAGGTCCTCGAGGAAGCGCAGGGTCGCCGCCGCCGTGGGCAGGGCGGTGCCGGGGAAGTGCTCGACGCAGAGACGGGCGCCGGCGGCGCGGGCGTAGTCGGCGAGGCCGGGCAGGGCCGCCGCGTAGCGCTCGAGGGAGTCGCCGTCCAGCGGCGCGTCGGGCACAACGTAGGCATGAGAGGCGCCGAGGTTGGCGGCCTGGTCCAGGCCCCCCAGCAGATGCGCCATGGCCGCCTCCACGGGACCGGCCTCCACCGAGTCGAGGGTGGCCCCGGGCGGCATCTCGTGGGAGAGGGCGATGCAGCCGACGTCGAGCCCGAGGTTGCGCACCAGGGCCCGGGCCTCGGCGCCGCGCAGGGTGGAGGGCCGCACGTCGATGGAGGCCAGTCCGATCTCGGCCAGCCGGACCAGCGTCTCGGTCACCGGACCCTCGAAGGCCCAGATACAGCAGGAGATCGGACCGCCCTTGGTCATCGTCCAGGTGGCGCCGGGGCGGGCCTCGACCTGGCTAGGAGGTGGACTTGGGCGGTGCCGATGGCGCCGCAGCCTCGGGCGGCAGGATGTTCTGGATCACGGGGGGATCGGCGGGAACCAGCCGCAGAATGGCGATCAGCAAGGCGGTCGTGGCGGACACGGCCACGCATCCTCCGATGACCTTGTTGCGGGTGCTGTTCAGTCTACCCACTTCATCCTTGAGCTCTCTCATGTCCTTCCTGAGCTGTCCTATGTCCTTCTGAGCCTCCTCGATGCCCTGGAGCCTGACCCATACACCATTCGGACCTTCGAAGAAACCTGCCACCCTGTCTATCTGGGATCGGATTCTCTCGGTGTCTTCCTGGAGGCGCTCAAGGCGCAGTTCGGTCTCTTGCGGAGACCAGTGCGCGCGCTCGGGGCCCCGGCCTTCGCCGGAAGCAGGGGATGTTCCTGATTTCACGAGTATGCCTTTCCCATGTGTTGCCGAATATACGGCCTGGTGAGGGCCCTGCCATCCATGACGGGCGGCGGATCGCTCAGGCCGGCACCGGCCGGTCCAGCCCCCGGTACTGCACCGCCTCGGCCACGTGGGCGGCCTCGATCCCCTCGGCGCCGGCCAGGTCGGCGATGGTGCGCGCCACCTTGAGGATGCGGTCGTGGGCCCGCGCCGACAGGCCGAGGCGTTCCAGGGCGGCGCGCAGGAGACCGGCCGCCTCCTTGGGCAGGGGCCGGCAGTAGCGGCGCACGTGGCGGGCGTCCATGTGGGCGTTGCAGAACACGCCGCTCTCCCCGCCGAATCGCTCCTGCTGGACCTGCCGCGCCGCCTCGACGCGGCTCCGCACCTGCGCCGAGGGCTCGCCCGGCGGCCCCTCGGCGAGGTCGTCGAAGCCGACGGCGGGCACCTCCACGTGCAGGTCGATGCGGTCGAGCAGCGGCCCCGACAGCCGCGTGCGGTAGCGCTCCACGGCGCGGGGCGGACACAGGCAGTCCTGGCGCGGGTGGCCGAGGTAGCCGCAGGGGCAGGGGTTCATGGAGGCCACCAGCATGAACCGCGCCGGGAAGGTCAGGGTGGCGGCGGCGCGGCCGATGGTGACCCGGCACTCCTCCATGGGCTGGCGCAACGCCTCCACCGCCCGCCGCTGGAACTCCGGCAGCTCGTCTAGGAAGAGCACCCCGTGGTGGGAGAGGGAGACCTCCCCCGGGCACCCACAGCGCGTCCGGGCCTCCGAGGGAGCGAGCCCAACCCGAAGCCTATGTATCTCGTACGATCACCGCGCCTGCGATCCCAGGGAATTCAGACCCGAAGTCGATGCTCGCTTGGGGCCGCGAACTCCGCGCTTGATGAATCCGTTCAGCCTCCTCGAACAGTTTGGGGAGACCTCTGCTCGGCACAAAAGGGGGTACTAAGCCGGGTCCAAGATCACCCCGACCCGCACCCTCAAACAATGCCGATAGCCCGGAGGCCGCTGCTCCGGCCGAACCCATCGCGTCCTGCCGACCGGTACCCCGCGAACAAAGCAGACAATGAAGAGGACGGGAGTGGTATCGATGCCGATCATAGGTCTTGTTCGGCTTGGCATTGCGCACCTCGATGGCTGAGGCGATAGCCACACCCCAGCTCTCTGGCCAAGGCTGTCCGAGCAAAGCAAGCGTCGGACAGGAACCTCGGGGCACTCGGCCGGGGTCGTCTAAGTGGTTGTAGAACGCATAGACCGGCGGCAGTTTGAAGCGCTTGGCGGTCGCAATGAGCCGATTCAGTTGGAGAATTGAAGGCCCTCCACCCCGTAGTCGGGCTTGGCGGAAGAGTTCCTTGTACTCTCGGTCCCCATCGTCCAAGCGCTTCGCCTGGACGAGCATGCCTTGGCAAGAATGCCCGTCCGGGCCTATGAAACCCCACGCCCAATCGGCCCCGGTCTCCGCTTCTACTGGATGGGTGAAGGGGACGATCGTGACCTTGCCCGGAAACCGGGCAGCAAGATCAAGAAGAAGGGTCTCAGTCGCGGTTTCCTCGCTGAAGCTCAACCCGGAACACTTGGCAGCCCCGCGTTGATGCCAAGTGTTCACCGAAAGGCGCAGCAGACAGCGTTGTTGCGGCGTGAAAGGGTGCATTGGCTTCTACCCAGTGACTCTTCCGCTGTCCCTTCGAGGAGGAGCACCCCGTGCTGGTCGACCGAAACCTCACGCAGCCGTGGAGCCGCTCCCCTCGGATGAGACCGGCGACGCTGGATCATGCTGGAGAGGACAGGCTGCCCGCCTCTATGGTTCGGCAGACACACTCTTCGAGCACGCCCTGAGCAGCATGGGGAGCCTGCCCAAGGCTCTCTTCTTCCCCTCCTTCACCAGGGTCCTTCTCGGCCACCGCTTGAATTGCCTCACCTGCCGAAGGAACTCACTCTGGTCCAGACCTTCAATGTTCCGTGCTACGTAGGTAACGAGTACGGCAACGGCGTGCTCGTTAGCCCTGGTGACTCCGATTAGGTCCTCGACTTCTCGCTCAAGCTCGCGGACACGGTGCTCAAGCTCGCGGAGTCGGTCCTCGTGCATCAGTCCCCTCCTTCTGAAAGGAACCTGCCGGTGCCGGCAGCGGCACCCGTCCAGTCAGCCTGCTGCCCAGCCCTCCGGTCTACTCTGCAGCGATTCACACGCCAGCTCGCCCAGGACATTGCGGCTTACCGCCGATGGAATACAACGCCGAAACTCTCCGGAAGACCCCGGCAGGGCGCGCGTCCAATGCCTTAACGCCCCACTGAAGCTCCCCTACCCTCCCGCCAAACCACCCCCCACCCGAATATCAATTGCCCGTGGACCTCGTCTATTGAAAGCAAGGGAGCATCGAGCTCTAGCGGCCCGCTCCAACCCGTTCCACTCCATAGGGTCGCTGTCAGCGCGAGAGGCAAACACATCCTTCGGAAATCCAGTAACTCTCACAAATGCGTAACCCTCCTCCTTTCGCTGGATCTGACACTCGTACCGGACTAAACTCCCACCACGTTCTACAGCCCCTCCCTTTCCGGATCTAAACCGCCCCGGCGCCCGCTCATTGAGAGTAGAAAAAAGGCGACGGGCTTCGTCATACTCGCCCTGCAAATGGAGTTCCCGAGCAAACCAGAACTGGGCTTCATGGTTGTTGTCCCCCTCCGTAAAGCCCCGCCTAAGGTGGTCCAATGCTCCCGTACTATCGTCCAATCTGATTAGAATTTGGCCTAGTAGGAGATGCGCTGACTTACTAGATGGATTGTCTCGGAGACACAACTCCAGTACTTCCTTGCTCCTCCCCAAATCCCCCATATCTTCGTACTTACGTGCCAAACGAACAGCCAGCCAGTCCTGCCTAGGGTTCAATCTGAACGCACGTTCCAGAGCCTCTAGCGCTTGGACAGTCTGATCGAGGCACTCTCGAAATGTCGCCTCTACGCTTAGCAGCTCGGAGCTCTCCGGGTACATTTGTAGGCCACGTTGAATAACCATCTCAGTCTCCCTAACAGCTTGAACGAAGGCCGCAGGAGGAGGCTCTCCTTTCGCTAGGTCAAGGGACCTTGCGACATCCCTGAATTCATCAATGGCGAGAAGTCCTCGCGTATACAGATCGTACTCGCTAAGTCGAAGATTACTTCCTCCAAGCTTCTCCCGGGTCGTGCGTCTCAGCGAGCGCCTCATGAGCGGATCGTCCGAGTCATTCGCCAACCGTCGCGCGATCTCCGCCTGAGTATGTTGAATGCTATGACTGCTAGGACTCAACTCAAACGCGCGTGCCGCCGCAGCTTCGGCCCGATCGAGCGCGCCACTACGGTGGCGCAACTCAAAGACCGCTCGTTGATGAAGGACGAAGGATTCGCCGGGGACTGTCCTCTCTACATGATCGTAGAATAGCCGTCCGAGGTCGATGTTCGAAAACATCTCCGCAATGCCTCTCCCCTTGATCAAACGCGACAGCGTCTCCCGGTCTGAGGAGTAGTCAACATTCATGGCTTCGAGCAGTCTCACGAGTAGATCGAACTTATCCTCGCTCGCCGACAGCACTCGATTGAACAGAATCTCAGCAACATGTTGGTGACGACTACGGTAGTATACATCTCGGTTGTGGCCATCGTGGACGACATGAACAATTTTCTCAAGCGGCTCAAGGAACTCAGCTTGAAATCGTTCGAATCTAATGCCGGAGGCGCGTGATATGAGCCCTGCCCGAACAGGCGCCCCGAACTGGTGGAAGGCACAGATGTCGAGATAGAGATTGCGGGCAACCTCCGGCTCTATCCTACGATACTCATCTACAATGATATCTTCGAAGGGAACTCCGAGTGTAGCCTCGTGAAGGGCTACAAGGAGTTGACGCTCTGCAGATTCCACGAATCGAGCCACACGCAAGCGTCTCAGTGGGCGGCCTCCTAGTTGAGTGGGTTTCGATTCGAGCGCGGAAGGATATATGTACGTCAGGTAGGTCGCAAGTCTCAGAGAGGATCTCCTCTCGGCTCTCGCTGACTGAACCGCAGATTCGGAGGAAGTCTACCCCAGATCTCCAAATAACCGATTTTGGGTTTGTCAGGGCTCGAAGATAGACTTCTCCGTGCCTCCTTGAGAGCAGGAGCCATGGAAGTGCCCAAGTCTGTCTTCACAGTCGAGTATGACCGGTTTCGCCAGATGCTGATTCAGGCGCGGAAGCAGTCCGGCCTGACTCAGATGGACGTTGCAAGTAGGCTTGGAAAGCCTCAATCCTTCGTTTCAAAATACGAGCGCGGTGAGCGTCGCCTGGACGTTGTAGAGTTCCTTGAAGTTTCCCGGGCTATAGGGGTGGAGCCAGGGACAATAATAGATCGGCTGTCGAGCGAGCTGGGATCGTGAAGATCGTTCATGTCGAAAGCCTGATCTCCGCGGGAGCCTTTGCCGAATCAATGGAGTGGCGTGAGATAAGGCAGAAACTACATGCTGCCATTCGCGCCGTGGTGTGGCCGCCGGGAAACGACAGGTTCACTATCTATCCCGAATCCGGAAGGCAGCGAAGGGCTGGCAATGGCGTCACTCCCATCAAGGACGGCCTGATGTCCCAATTGAAGAAGGAGGGATGGGAGCTTGAGAAGCGCATGGACATTGCAACCCTACGGAGACCCGGTAGACTGGACGCTGTGCTTGAGGCAGAGGGAGGCCCTTTTGCACTTGAGTGGGAGACCGGCAACATCTCTTCAAGTCATCGGGCGCTAAACAAGATGGCACTCGGCCTCCTGAAGCGTCTACTGATCGGGGGGACGTTGGTGGTACCTTCACGCACTTTCTACAAGTTCCTGACGGATAGAATCGGTAATTTCGCTGAGCTAGAACCGTACCTTGATCTATGGAAAGCGATCCCATGCGCTGAGGGCGTGCTCGAGATTGTGGTCGTGGAGCATGACGGAACAAGCACCGATGTTCGTCGAATCCCCAAGAGCACTTCAGGCAGGGCCCTTCAGTAGAGGGCTATGCGTCGACGAAATCGGTCGATGGATGCGCCTTGATCTCACCCGATTCTAGCCGTTCCACGATCTGCGGGGAGAAGTCGATCTCAATCCCGATCCATCGTCGCTTCTTGGATTCACAGACGGCGAACGTGGTCCCACTTCCCCCGAAGGGATCTAGTACCGTGTCACCCGGAACCGTCGATAGCTCGACGACCCTCTCTAGGATCTTGGTAGAGAGAGCATTTGCCCTGCGGTTCTTCGACTTGAACTTCCAGTGCCTGACGGGAGGAATGTCCGTCCAAACATCCTTCAGTGTCACGCCGTTGGGATTCATGGCAGACCGATGCCCGCCATAGTCTTTGATCTCGCCCCCGCAATGCCGACACGTCTCTATCGGCGTTCGAATCCTGCGGAAGGTGCTCGGCTTTCCCTTCGAGTAGTAAATCAGGCTATAGTGGGTTGGATGAAGCCGGCCGGGGATTGGCAGGCAGGCACTGATAGCTACAGCAATCCAATGTCGAAACTGTAGTCCCTGCCCATGGAGGTAGGTTCCAAGAAGTACATTCCACTTCGGTAAGTTATACAGGAAGAGAGATCCCCCAGGTTTAAGGACCCTGACGCATTCCTCGATCCACTTCTCGCACCAAGCCAAGTACTCTTCGTCAGGAACCGAATCGTTTGTCTGCTTCCCGTAGTCCTTGCCGAGGTTAAACGGGGGGTCTGCGAAGACCGTATCCACTGTCTCATCCTTGATGAAGGGCAAGACCTCCAAGCAATCGCCCGAGAAGAGACAACCAAGATCGGATACGTAGAAGGGGGCCGAAGCCCCCTTTCTCCGGTGGTGGAGGTAGCCACGCCAAGGGAATCCTGATCTGTGGAACTGGAGGGTATTCTGTGTCATTAGCTCTCCCTATGACAGGGTAAGTAGAACCCATTGTGGGTTTTTCGTCAAGCCGCCTCACAAGGCGGCTAGGGGCACATCAGGTCGGCAGGGATCAATGTAGGTGCCCAGACGTGCAGGCACAAGGCAAACCGCAGTCTTGTGGACCACGACTGAGGAAGAGCCATGAAGTGACAGGAGCTGTGCCTCACCCCAGTGTCTCCCCTAATTGATTTACTTTCAACAAGTTATAGCCCTGGCCCAGCGGAGGGGGAGGGGGGCCGGAAGGTTGAGAGACTCCAAGCCTCGTGCCGGGAGGTGACCCCGGGGAGGCCCAGCATCGTGTATGCATGTGGGCCACGGATGCGGCGCCACGCGCACGCGCGCCGAGTGAGCCCGTGGCGGGAAGGCTCGACCTCACGCTCGCTCTCCTCCTCAATGTGCCGCAAACTCGCCGACGCAGAAGACGGCCTTCGTTTGCAGGTTTGCAGCGCCCAGCAAGAGCCCCCGAGATGGGCCGGGGCCTGAGCAGCCGGGTTACCTGAACCGCTCGATCGTCTCCAGTTTCCGCCGCCTCGACCTTGCACCGCACGAGACAGTATGTGGCCTTGTCGCCCAATCGCCGGTTTACGTTTATTGGGCACGGTCGCAAGCATGATCAGTGAGCCCACAGCGTTCATCGACGCAGGACGGTGATTGGTACATCGCTTGCTGCCCCAAGATCCCGTGAGCACAAACAACCCTTGACTCGGACGATCTGGCGGCCCGTGGGAACCGGACGTCGGGAGTGGCCTTGGGTCCAGGTGCCGCGTGGCGGCCCGAAGGGCAGGAGGTCGTGGAGGAACAGGGGCAGTTCTGTGAGCCCCGGAGCCAGACCCTATGACGGCTGTCGCCGGCCAGCGGTCCTCCCGGCAGGCCCACCGCCCCCGGGGCCCCGTCGTAAGTCGTTTCGGGTCAGAAGTGCTGCAGAAGGCGAAGGCCACCTCAGCCCCAACTGGGGCTGCCGACACATTGGCGAGGAACCTCAGATTTGATCACCCGGGAGATCATCAGTGAATACTGAACAGAGAGCCAACGCAATGAGTGACGGCCTAGATGATGATGACGCCATTCAACGCCTTCAGGTAAGGAAGTGGGAGACCCTAAGCTCGGTCAATAAGGAGAGCTTCAAATCCCTGCTGGGCGACCCAGAGGCGGCCCGGAAATTCGATGAAGCCTACATTACATCTGTAGCGGAGAGATGGCGAGAGCTGACGAAGTTCTCTCATAGACTGTTCTTTGTAATCCTCCCCTCAGTCCTGATCATTGCTGCCCTCAATTCTGACTTCATCAAGGACGAAATTGTATTCCTCGGATTGAAGATTACCAGAAGTAACGGTGCAATAGAAGTCCTCCTTCTGCTCGCCTCTCTACTCGTTGTGGTTCGATCCGTGACTATGCTGATGGAGGACCACTATGGTTCAATCGTCCGGTCATATGTTGAGATCAATTCAGATCCCCAGAGCCAAGACTACTGTCTGCTTAAGTTCGGCTGGACTGTGGATGCTTACTTTCACGGGATGGCCAACCAGAAGAAACACTTGACCGCCCCATTCGTTGTTCTTTTTCCCGTGTTTGGGATGGCTCTTAGCCTCATAGTGATCGGAGCGATTGCTACTGCTCTGGAATTCTTCATTCTCCTTGATGCGGCAATCTCTGTTTTCCGCGATCCTATTTTTCCGCCGATTGTCAGTGTGCCCATAGCCATAGTAGCTTTCTTTGCCCTCGTTTGCCGTGCCTCCCTTTTGCTCTTGGCCTTGCCTCTTCCTTACTCTGACTCTTCCAACCTGTACAAACTGAAGGATCTTGAGGAAAGTGATCCCGCTAGAGCCGAGAGAGTCAAGAGGCATCTGGCTGACACAAGTTCAAGGAATGAGCGCCGCAACATGCAGATTCTTCAGATGGTTGCCATGCTTGGTACAATGGTTCTATCCTATTTGGTAGCCGTTGGGACTGGATTCTATGCGGAATTGCCAATTCTCATTGATTTTGCTCTCGCGTCTGGTAGCTTTCTGCTCGTTGTCTCGCCACTCTTTGGACGGCTGGAGAAGAAGGCCACCTACGCAGCTATCGAAGTGGAGGACTCAGACTTACGCCTTTCTCGTTACATCAGGGTCAAGAAGTGGGCGCTATGGCTGCGTCTTATCTTCTCAGCCCTATTCGGAGCAGTGTCCTTTCTGTGGCTACACCTTGAACCCCTGGCGAATCTCTGACTCTCCCTTCCCACAAGGAGGGCTTACCCCTATGACAGAGTGATTAGAGTCGGCGCAACTCTTCGTCTGCGGGTAACCGGACAGGAGCCTCCTCGTATCACTATCCGTAGTAGTGCAGGCACCAAATGCCAAAGTCCCCGTGAGTGTCGAGGATGCTTCTGAGGCACACCGGGCTCCTCGGAAGGAGAAGGCGCTGTACAAGTTGGGGCGCTTCTGAGGCCTACAACTGCCGTAGCGGCTCCTGCGAATGGACGGCGGAATAGAAAGAGGGTTTTGGGCAAGCTTAAGTAGTCTCGCAAGACTCGAAGGACCTTACCACATAACCCGGAAGGAGATTTTCTGATGGCGGCAGGCCAAGATACTACTTGGGCGCTTGTTCGTATGGGTGAGGATGATGATGGGCCCTACTTCACCGTCATAGAAGTCAGGATAGATGCTCCGAAGGTACTCCAGGAGTGTACAGGTGAACGCCTTGGGAAGGATGATCCCAGGGTAAAGGAGATCTTTAACGCCTTGTGGATGAGTTAATCTGTAAAGGCCTTCAACAGCTTTTCCCAAACAGAGGGGACGGTATCCCCCTACGGGTGCAGGAGGGCGAAGTCCTCCAGGGTGTCGGCCTTCACCTGCTCGGAGGCGACCAGCACCCCGGCGGCGATGGCCAGGTCGAAGGCCGAGCCCTCCTTGCGCAGGTCCGCCGGCGCCAGGTCCACCGTGACCCGCCGCCGCGGCCACTGGAACCCGGCGTTGCGCACCGCCGCCATGAGCCGCTCGCGGCTCTCGCGCACGGCCGAGTCCGGCAGCCCCACGAGGGTGAAGGAGGGCAGCTTGCGGTCGGTGTCGACCTCGACGTGGACGAGGCGGGCGTCGACGCCGACGGTGGCGGCGGAGAGGACGGTGGCGGTCACGGGGGCGGAGGACTGCAAGCCCCGTGCCCGGGGCGATCCGGGGAGAGATCCGGCGCGGCCCCGCGGCGGGTATGTGCTCTGGGCTACAGATGCGGCGTGGGGCTGTGTGCCTCAGGCTACAGGCGGCACCCGCGCACACGCCGGCGGGTGTGTGCTTCAGGCCGCAGGAGCGCGGCGCGGGAGCCAGGTTGCCACGGGCCGCAGATGCAGGGCCCGGGCGCACGGGGCCGCGCCCGAGAACTCAGCTCCGGCTGACGAACCAGCGGACGGGGCAGCGGTAGCGGCGGTCCTCGAAGCCGAGGGTGTAGGGATCGCAGCGGCGGTAGACGACGACGCCGTCGGTGCGCAGCACCAGCCACCCCGAGTCCCAGTTGCCGCTGCGGTAGACCATGGGGACCGCCGGGGCGACGCGGATCACGGGGTGGGAGCCGGCGATGAACAGGCCTCCCTCGGTGTAGTGGTATCCCGACCCCGTCTGCACGAACAGCTCGTGGGCGAGCCCGTCCGAGGGCAGGTCGGCGCACAACCCCGCGACGCCGACCTTGACGGCGCAGCCGGCGGCGAAGGCCTGGCCGAGGGCTGCCAGCGACCCGGAGCGCACCGCCCCGTCGGCGTCGTGGGCGAGCACCTCCCTCCAGCGGTCGTTCACGCAGTAGCGGAAGGAGTCGAAGTCGTACACGAAGTTGTGGCTCGGGGCGTTGGTGCCGCCGTCCCAGAAATCGGCGGCGTGATACTTCGGCATCTCCGGCCCCTCGGGGGAGGAGGGACCCGGCGCCGCGGCGGCCGGCCCGTCGAGATGGAGCCGCGCGATCGCCTGCGTGCCGTCCTGGTTGTAGAGGAAGTAGGACATGGACGGCCGCGGCCCGAAGCCTTCGGGCAGGTCCACCGGCTGGCGCAGGCTCATGATGCCGGCGCACCAGCGGTCGTCCACGAGATGGGTGACGGCGAACTCGGCGGCCTCGCGCACGAGGTCGGAGCAGTCCGAGTCGACGTCGATGTGCTCGTCGTGGCGGAACTCGGTGAGGATGCGCAGGTCGGCGCCGGCCCTCACCGCGTCGGCGAGCTGGTTCGGGCTGCCGCCGGTGATCCGGCGTTCGGAGTCGAGAGTGAGGGCTTCGTGCCAGTTGGTCATGGGGCTCACAGTCGAAGATAGCCGACGTTGTGGATTCCGTCCTTCCCGCCCCTGCCCTCCGGGCCGCCTTTCCCCCGGTCGGAGGCGGCCCTGGCCTTCAGCTGCCCCTCGTCCAGGCCCAGGCGGGCCTGCACGGCGCCGATCTGCTCCGGTGTGCAGACGATCCGGCCGAGGTTGTGGACCTTGTGCAGCCGGTCGGCCAGGACCTGGGGGTCGATGTCGGCGGCGATCCGCAGATCACCGCGCACCAGCAGCGTCGCCTTGCCGTCCAGCCACTCGAAGCGGGACGGGAGCAGCTCGGCCTTGTCCTCGATGTGCCACAGCTCCCCTTCGTAGAACACGGCCCTGGTCTGCAGCAGGTCGCAGCGGGCGGCCAGCGATCCCTCGAGGTGGGCCGGGGCGATGAGCACCCGTCTGGCCTGAAGCGCCTCCAGCGCATCCTCCAGGGGGGCGGCCTCGACCTCCGAATCGAACTCCACCAGCCCGGTGCAGTAGAGCCGGGGTCCCGGCAGCGATCCCAAGGCCGCCTGGTCCAAGCGCAGCCGACCGTCCACGGGCTCGAAGCCGGCGGGGACGGTGGAGGTCTTCGGCGAGGGACTGCGGTCGTGCAGGCGCGAGCGCAGCGCCGCCAGGCTCTCCTCGCGGCAGTGGAGCCGGCCGCCGATGTAGAGGGACGCCACCTTGCGCCGCAGCAGCTCGTCGTCCAGCACCTCGGGAGCGCTGACGTCATCGATGGCGACGACGTGGGAGCCGTCCTCCAATGCCTCGAGGAAGGGATCGTCCAGGGTGACCTCCTCCGCGAAGAAGCGGCCCCCTTCCACCCAGGGATAGGCGCTCAGCTGACCCGTGACCTCGCGCGCCTTGGACCGCAGGACGCCGGCCAGATGGTCCGGGCAGCTGACCTCGCCGACGACGGTCAGGCTGTGCAGCCTCTCTTCCAGCGCCTCGCGGGGGACATGCGGGTCCAGGAGGAGCGCGCCGACAACCACCATGTGGAGAGGCTCCTCACCCTCCATGGAGGTCCGGCCCCACGTCTCGGTACCCGTCAGCACGGATGCGCCGATGGGTACCTGCACGGTGGAGCCGATATTCCCCGCGTTCAGCCTGGAGATCCACCCGGCCGTCGCCGACGAGTGGAGGATCATCCCCACGTTGCCGATGGTGCCGATCCCGTCGAGGGCCTCTTCCGTCGCCTCGCGAATGTCGAGGATGCCGACGTTGCCGAGGGCCTTGCCCGCCGGGGGCTGTTCGGAACTCATGGTCTCTTCTCCTTGGTCTCGTCCCGCCTCAGAGGAAGCGGTGCTTGTGGGCCCGCATGCGGCGGACCGCCCGGTGCAGACGCCAGCGGACGGTGCCGGGAGGCAGGTCCAGCTCGGCCGCGATCTCGACGCTGGAGAGGCCCTGCCGGTAGCGCATCTCCAGCAGCTCGCGGTCCTCGGCCGGCGCCAGATCGAAGGGATCGAAGCCGTCGTCCTCCTCGGGCTCGACCGCCGCGGGGACCTCGCGCCCGTAGACCTCCAGGAGGGCGGCCTGCCGCTGCCGCTCCGCCCGCCGGTCGAGGAACAGCCGCTTCAGGGTCCGCCGCAGCCAGGCGAGCCGCTGGTGCCGGTTCAGCTGCGCCAGCAGCAGCCGGTGGCCCAGGGCGCGGACGAAGGTCTCCTGCACCAGGTCCTCGGCGGCGCCGGTGTCCCGCGTCAGGCGCAACGCCTGCCGCTGCAGGCTCTCCTCGTGCTCCTCGTAGAGGCCGTCGATCGTCATCCGGGGCGTCTGCTCTCACACCCTTTATGACGGACCACCAGGGCCTGGCGTTGGGATCTTGTCGGACAAGGACCTCGTGGCGTTATTCGGAGCGGATCCTCCTCAACCCCGGAGGCTGCACCATGAAGAATGAGTTCACGGCGATCATCGAAGAGGACGGGGACTGGTTCATCGCCTGGTGCCCCGAGATCCCCGGGGCCAACGGTCAAGGCCGAACCAGGGACGAAGTGCGCGCGAACCTGGCCGAGGCCATTTCGCTCATCCTCGAAGACCGTCGGTCCGCGCCCCACTGAAGTCTGCCGCGGCCTGTCGGTGCCCGAGGTCGGGGTCCGATAGTCGCGGCCGCCAGGCGCTCACAACTCCACCCTCTCGATCGGTCCGAAGACCTCCGCCAGGACCCGCCCCACCGCCTCCCGCTCCTCGGGGGTGGCCTCTGCCCAGGTGCCGCCGAGGCGGTCCGAGGGCTGCAGGCCGTGCAGGAACAGGGCGGTCTTGATCGCCCGCAGCCAGCCGATCTCCACGGCCGCCGCCAGCCAGCGGTCCTCCCAGCGGGCCACCGCCCGCCAGGCGCCGTCGTAGTCGCCTCTCGTGAGGGTGTCGTGGAAGGCCAGGGCCACGTCCGGGCGGAAGGGGGCGGCGGTGCACAGGTACCCGGCGGAGCCCAGTTGGTGGCCGAGGACGAAGTTGCGCATCTGGCCGCCGCTGAGGACGGCGAACTCCTCGTCCTTCGTGGCCCGGCACAGGTCGTAGTAGTCGTAGAAGGGGTGGTCGTCGTTCTTCAGGCCCACGACGCGCTCCCGCCCGGCCATCTCCGCCACCAGCTCCACGGGCAGCGACGGCCCGCCGCCGCTGTTCAGCCACAGGAGCAAGGGGATCGTCGAGCCCGCACCGGCCTCGTCGAAGTAGGCGCGCAGCAGCTCCGCCTTGCGGTCCCCGGCGCCGGAGAGGCCCCACGGGTTGATCTGCACCTTCACGGCGTCGGCGCCGACCTCCTGGGCGTGGCGCAGGAAGGGGGCGCAGACCTTGGCCGGCCAGAAGGCGGAGGAGGTGACGAAGCAGGCGCGCCCGGCGACGCTCTCGGCGATCACTGCCGTGAGCCGGTAGACGTCGTCGTCGGAGAGCCAGGCGTACTCGCTGCTGCCGTAGGTGAGCAGCAGCACCGGCACCCCCCGGGCGCACAGCCAGTCGGCGTAGCGGCCCATGGCCGGCAGGTCGACCTCGCCGGCGGCGGTGAAGCAGACGTTCAGCGGGACGACGGGTCCGCGCAGGCGTTCGGCGACGCTGGGTGCCATGATCTCGCTCCTGGGTTGGTGTTGGTTCGGCCGGGTCCGCGCCGGCTGGCGCGAGTTGGGAATTGCGCGACTCAGCGGCGTGCGTGTGATCCGGAGTCCCGGCGGGCGCTCAGGGCCTCTCGCCGAGCGATTCGGTAGATGCGTGACTCGGCGGCGCGCTTCCGGGAGCCGGGATCCGGCTGGCGCTCAGGGTCCCCGCGCCGGCTGGCGAGCCGGAGGAAGTTGCCAGCGGCGCCCGTGCGATCGGGGACCCCCCGGCGCACCGATGGCGTCCGGCTCGGCCCAACGCGGAGCCGGCCTCAGCCGGCCCACTCCATCTGTTGCCAGAACTCGGCGCCCTGCCCCTCCTGGTCGTCGCCGAGGTCGCGCCGCCACGCGGTCAACTCCCGCCGGAGACCGGCCACCACCTCCGCCCGGGCCGGATCGCCGCACAGGTCCCGGGTCTCGAAGGGATCGTCCGCCACGTCGAAGAGCTGCGTATGCCGCTGCCCCGCGGCGGCGGTCTCGATGAGCTTGTTCCCCGCCGCGTCGCGGACTCCCCGCATGAAGTGGCGGTAGGCGAAGAGGGCGTGATCGCGCACGGCGGCGCTGCCGTCGGCCAGACAGGGCGCCAGGCTGGGGGCCTCCACCGAGCCGGGCCTGTCGACGCCGGTCAGGTCGCACAGGGTCGGGAAGATGTCGGTGAGGCAGGCCAGGGCCGACCGCCGCTCCCCCGCGGGAACGCCGGGGCCGGCGAAGATCAGGGGCACCCGCACCGAGTGCTCGTAGAGGCTCTGCTTGCCCATGAGCCCGTGCTGGCCCACGGCGAGGCCGTTGTCGCCGGCGAAGACGACCACCGTGTCCTCGGCCAGGCCGGCGCGCTCGAGCTGATGGAGGACGCGGCCCACGTGCGCGTCGATGTGGCTGATCATGGCGTAGTAGGCGGCCAGGTGCCCGCGGACCTCGTCCTCGCCGCGCGGGAAACCCGCCAGCAGCTCGTCGCGGACGAGCAGCTCGCCGTTGTCGAAGGGGTGCTCCGGCCGGAAGCTGGGCGGCAGCTCGACCTCGCCGGGCGGGTACATCTCGAGGAACTCCGGCGGCATGGTGCGCGGGTCGTGGGGCGCCAGGAAGGAGAGGTAGGCGAAGAACGGGGCGTCCCCGGGGCGCCGGCTGCGCAGGAAGTGGATGACGGCGTCGGAGAACAGCTCGGTGGAGTGGACGCCGGGGCGCATGTGGTCCCCCCGGCGCCGCGAGACGGACTGGGCCCGGAAGTCCGTGGTCTGGGGCATGTGCCCCTCGTAGCGGCCGGAGGGATCGAACTGGAAGACCGGCACGTTCCAGTGGTCGCCCATGCCGCCGAAGTAGATCTCGGCCCCGTGGGAGAAGGAGCGGACGAAGGGCTCCGTCGAGTTGTGCCACTTCCCGGTCCCGAAGGTGTCGTACCCGGCCCGACGCAGGCTCTCGCCGAGCATGGCGTGATCGGAGGGGATCGTCTGGCCCTCGCCCTGGATGCGGTAGAGGGACCGACCCGTGTGCAGCATGGCGCGGCTGGGCATGCACACGGCCTGGCGGGAGCCGCCCATGATGTAGGCGTCGGTGAAGGCGGTCCCCGAGGCGCAGAGACGGTCGAGATGGGGGGTGATGACGGGACCGCCCAGGGCGCCGATCGTGTCGAAGCGCTGGTCGTCGGTGAAGAACAGGAGGATGTTGGGGCGGTCGGTCATGGCGAGTATGTTTCCGGCTGGCGAAAGGTAGAGAGAGGATGGAGCGCAGGCGATTCGGAAGCACCGACCTGGAGCTGAGCGTCATGGGCCTCGGCGGGCTGCTGGCCCGCTTCGAGGGCGCCGAGGGCCACCCGCCCCCGGAGGAGAAGCGCGCCATCTACCTGAGGGCCGCCGAGCTCGGCGTCAACCTCTTCGACATGGGCTACGGCGACGAGGTGCACATCCCCGACGAGCTGAAAGGCCCCGGCGGCGACCACCACTTCTCGCTCAAGGTGGGCGACCCCGACCCGGCGACCCTGGCCCGGGTTGTGGAGGGCCACCTGGGCAACGTGCGCCGCGAGGCGATCGACATCCTGCGCGTCCATTGCCGCTCCTGGGTGACGAACCCCGCCGTGCGCGAGGCCACCGACGCCCTGAGACAGGCCGGCAAGGTGCGGGCCCTCTGCCTGATCCGCCACCACGAGGTCGACCAGGAGGCCTATGCGGAGCGCGGGCCCGAGCCGGAGGCCGAGGGCGACCTGGTGATCTACAACTACGTCCGCCGCACCCAGGAGCCCGGCCTGGCGCTCTCCCGGGCGGCGGGCAAGGGCGTGCTGATCATGAAGGCCCTGGGCGGCCAGTGGCTGCCCTGGGAGGCCCAGACGCGCACCGACTGGTCCACCGCCGACCGCGAGGAGGTGATCCGCCTGGCGCCGCGGGGCGAGCCGACGCGGGCCGACCTCGACCTGATCTACCCCATCGTCAACGGGCCCTGGCACGAGTTGTGCGAGCCGGGCGAGGTGGCGCCGCCCACGAACCGCGCCATCGGCTGGGTCCAGCAGCACCCCGCCGTGACCTGCGTGCTCGTCGCCTTCGCCAGTGTCGCCGAGCTCGAGGAGGGCGTCGGCGTGGGCGTGGAGGTCGTCTGATGGCGCGCTTCGAGGGGCTGTGGCCGGTGATGCTCACCGCCTTCCGCGACGACGGCTCCGTCGACGACGACGGGGTCGACGCCCTCGTCGACTTCTACATCGACGGTGGCTCGAAGGGCCTCTTCGCGGTCTGCCAGTCGAGCGAGATGTACCGCCTCTCCGACGACGAGCGGCTGGCCCTGGCGGCGCGGGTGGTGGCGCGCGCCGGCGGCCGGGTGCCGGTGGTGGCCACCGGCACTTTCGGCGGCCCCGTGGCTGCCCAGGCCGAATTCGTGCGCCGCATGGCGGGGACCGGCGTCGACGCGGTGGTGGTGCTGACGAACCAGCTGTGCCCGCAAGAGGCCGGCGAGCCGGTGCTGCTGGCCGCGCTGGAGCAGCTCGTCGAGGCCACAGATCCGCTCCCCCTCGGCCTCTACGAGTGCCCGGAGCCCTGCCACCGCGTGACCTCGCCGGGCTTGGTGGCCCGGGCGGCGGCCAGCGGCCGCTTCCGCTACATGAAGGACACCTCGCGCGACCCCGCCCTCTTCGGTCCCAAGGCCGAGGCCGCCGCCGCCGACCCGGGGTTCGCCATGTTCAACGCCGCCGCCGCCTCGGCCCTGGCGTCGCTGCGGCTCGGCGCCGCCGGCCTGTCGCCGGTGGCCGCCAACGTCTACCCGGATCTGTTCGCGTGGCTGTGCGACAACCCCGGCCACGAGAAAGCGGCCTGGGTGCAGCGGCGGCTGACGCTGTTGGATTCGGTGGTGAAACTGAAATACCCGCAGTCGGCCAAGCACTACCTGGCCCGCGAGGGTCTGCCCATCGGCCCGCGGACGCGGGTCGGCGAGCACTCCCGCGACGGGTACGACGAGTTGATCCACGACGCCCTGCGCCAGACCGTCTCCGAAGTGCGGGCCGAGCTCGGCCTGGCCTGAGCCCCCTCAGCGCGCCTCACCCCCCGGCTCCGGGGGCGGCTGCAACTCCGCGAGGAACTCTTCCAGCTCCTCCCAGATCCCCCCGGGCAGCTCCGCGGTGGCGTGGCCCAGGCAGGACTCCACCTCCGCCGCCGTCCGCGGTCCCACCAGGGTGGCGTCGATGCGGGGTTCCCGCAGGCTGAACTGCACGGCCGCGGCGCCCACGTCGAGATCTCTCTCCGCGCACCAGGCGGCGATCTGCCGGGCCCGTGCCACGTCCGCGTGCTCCGGCCTCCACCGGCGCGCCTCCCGGACCAGGTCGACGCCGGCGAGCAGGCCCGACTGGTAGGGGGAGCCGTTGATCACGCCCACGCCGGCCTCGGCGGCCTCGGCCAGCAGCGGCGCCGCCGACCTCCGGATGAGGTGGTAGTCGTACGAGGGCAGGATCACGTCGGCGCGGCCCGACTCCATGGCGCGGCGCAGGAAGCGGTGCGGGCGGACGCCGAGGCCGATGGCGCGGATCTCGCCGGCCGCCTTCAGTTCCTCCAGGGCGTCGAAGGCGCCCCCGGGGCCGAGGATGGTGTCGATGTGCTCGTCGCTGGCGGGGTCGTGGACCAGGACCACGTCGACGGCGCCGAGCAGCTCGCGGCTGCCCTCGAAGCACCAGCGCACGTCGTCGGCCCCGTAGGCGTAGCGGCGCTCGGGATGGGTGCCCACCTTGGTCGACACGGTGAGGCCGGCGCGCACCCCCGGGTCGAGGGCCGCCAGCCCGGCGGCGAGATGGCGCTCGGAGAAGCCGTCGCCGTAGGCCGGCGAGGTGTCGAAGTAGCGCACCCCCAACTCGACGGCGCGCCTCACCGCCTCGACGCCGACCTCCTCGCACTGCGCCGGTGTCGCCTCCGGGTCCAGGAGCAGGCCGAGGAAGCCGCCCACGCCGAGGTTGGTGACCTCGATGCCGGTGCGGCCCAGAGTCTTCCTGGGCAGCACGGGATCAGTCCTGCTCGACGGAGGCGGCGACGATGTTGGAGACCCGGCGCAGCAGGGCGCCGCCGTCGACCATCTGGTTGGTCAGACAGACGCAGATCAGCCCCGAGTCGGGGTCGGCCCAGGCGACGGTGCCGGTGGCGCCCACGTGGCCGAAGGTGCGCGCCGAGACCTGCTCGCCGAAGTAGGCCCACGACTTCGAGTCGCGCAGGGCCCAGCCCAGGCCCCAGGGGGACTCGAGATGGGGCGGGTTCTGGTCGCGGACCATGGCCGCGGCGGCGGCGCGGCTGAAGACGCGGGCGCCCCCGTATTCCCCGCCGTCGAGCATGCACTGCAGCAGCGCCGCGAGATCGGGCCCGGTGGAGTGCATGCCGCCCCAGGGACAGCCGAAGTCGCGCCAGTACGGGGAGTTCGGCCCGAAGCGGCGGCCGTCGGCGTCGAGCTCCATGGAGGTGCCGCACCAGACCGTATCCTCGATGGCGTAGTCCCCCAGGCCGAGGCAGCTGCGCCCCATGCCCAGGGGCTCGAAGATCTCCCGGCGCTCGAAGTCGCGCAGGCCTTCGCCGGTGACGCGCTCGACGATCTCGGCGGCCAGCAGGATGCCCTTGCTCTGGTAGCGGAAGGCGGTGCGCGGCCGGAAGAGCAGCCTGGCGTGGACGGCGCCGTCCACGAACTCGGCCATGGTCGCGTGGCGGCGGCGCAGCAGCGTGTTCTGCGGCAGCATGTCGGGCAGGCCGGAGACGTGGGAGAGGACGTCGCGCACGCGGATGCGGGCCTTGTCCCAGCCGCGGAACTCGGGGACGTGGAGCTGCACGGGGTCGTCGAGGGAGAGCCGCCCGCGGTCGACGAGAAGCATGACGGCGCAGGCGGTGACCGGCTTGGTGATGGAAGCCAGGAGGAAGGTGGAGTCCGCCTCCACGGCAGGGGCGCCCGGCTCCGGACGCAGGGTGCCGAAGCCGCGGGAGAGCACGAGGCGTCCGTGGCGGGCGACGGTGAGGCTGGCGGCGGTGACGCGGCCGGCGGCGACGCTGTCGGAGAGCAGGCCGGCGGCCCGGCCGAGGACGTCGGCGGAGAGGGTGGTCATCGGCATCATCCCTTCGGGTTTCCCGAAGAGATAGGTGCGCCGGCCCGCGGGAACAACCCGGCAGCCGACGGTGCGATGCCTCAGGGCGGTGGCTTGTGGACGCTCCCCCCGCAGGATTCGCGCACGATCAGGCGGGACTTGAGGACGGTCTCACGGCGCGTCTCCTCTCCCCGGAGCTTGGCCAGCATCAGTTCCATCGCCGCCTCGGCCAGTTCCTCATGGGGGATCTCGATCGTCGTCAGCGCCGGTTTGAGATACGCCGCCGCCCCGATATCCCCGCTCCCGATGACGGCTACATCCTCGGGAATGCCGAACCCCGCTTCCCGGAGCGCTCGACAGGCGCAGAGGGCCGTGTAGTCGTTGCGGCACACGAGGGCGGTGAACCGGTCGCCGAGAGACCTCCCCAGACGGGAGGTAGGCATGGCGGGAAAGGTCTGTCCGGGTATGCGGTGGGGAGTGAGGCGATGCTTGCGCATCGCCTGCCAGTACCCCTTGGCCTTGGCGGAGCCCGTATTGTCCCGGTCCCACCTCGCTCCGATGAACCCGACCTGCTGGTGGCCCAGACGGATCAAGTGCTCCGTGGCCTCGTAGAATCCCGCCCTCTCGTCCAGCACGACACCACTCAGGTCCGGCATCGGGTGATGGAACGTCACCACCGGAACCCGTCCCCCCACGGCGCTCAGAATGCGCGCCCCCTCTCCTTCTTCTCCCCTGGTATGGATGAACAGACCGTCCACCCGCCGGGAGAGGAGCTGCTTGATCTGCCGAACGTCGGCGTTGCCGTGCTTCCCGGGAACACACATGGCGATCAGCACCTGGTACCGCTGTCTTTCGGCCGCTCTCAGAATGTGATCGGCCTGGGGGCCGAAGGGCTCCCGCGAGATCTCGTAGGTGAGCAGGCCCATGGTGCTCGTCCGGCCCTTGACGATCCCCTGGGCGATCAGATTGGGATTGTAGTCCATGTCGGCAGCTACCCTCTTCACCAGTTTTCTGGTCTTGGCCGCCACCAGTGCCGACACCTTCGGATCCTGGGAGAGAGCCCGCGAGACGGTGGAGTACGAGATCCCGGACTCCCGCGCGATATCCTTGATGGTGACTTGCTTCTTTCCCGTCTGCTTCGATTCCATTGGTCTCTGCCCGGAAGCCGGAACCTGCGCACCCGCCCTTGTCCCCAAGGGCTCAACTCGGGTTCCAAGGAACTAGGGGCCCGCCTATGGATGTCAAGGAACCGCCGCCCCACCCTCGGCAGAGGCGGCCGTCGATGTCCGTGGATCGCCGCGGCACCTGCCCCCCCGTCCCTTTCGCGGATGGATGGGTGCCATCGTTTGCAGAGGGAAGCTGTTTCCGGAGGACCGTCTGGCCTCTCTTCCCGTCTGTCATCCGCCCTGTGAACGGAGGGCATACGATCGTTTGCACTCCCGTGCCGGCGCCGGGGCTCTCGCATACTCCTCACTCCCCTCGGGTCCCGTCGGTGCTATCGTTTGCACCTTTTTCCTTCCTCGCCGCCCTTTGCGTTGCGTGACCATTGCTCTCGGTACTGGAGACCTTGGGAGGAAACGATCCATGAACCAGCCCATGGGCTCCGCCCACGCGGACAGGCTCTGACTCATCTCCCAGTTGTTCAACGGCGTCCTTCAGTCGATCCTGCCGCGGTCCCTGCTGTGCTGATCTGCTGTCGCCTGAGCGGTGTCCGTGCTCCAGCGGTCTCTACCATGGCCTTGACGCGTTTGCAGGACATCAGAGCCTGCATCTTTTTGCGCTCCCTATCCAGAGGTGCCCACGGAGCCGAACTCTCCTTGGCCGTCTCACCGGCCCCATTGAGGTCGTTGCTGTTGCTCCAATGACTGCGGGACCTCCTCGACAAGCTGGCCGCATGCTTCCTTCCGGCTCTTTGCCCTGGATGAGACTGCTCCTGGTCTGGACAGGCCTTCCGTTGCTTCGGTCACGTCCGAAACCCCTTCCCCTTGGCAACCCCTAGCCCAAGATACCCGGCTCCCCTAACCCCCGCAATGAGCAGGGCCATCCGGTCATTTCGATGGACACCAGGAATTGGAACTGCACGATCCGGCCGACCGCGGAACACCGGGACGCACCATCTGCCTGGTGATGGAATCCCAAGGGAGTGCAACCGCCTGTCGGCACCCATCGGTCCTGCCGGCGGGCTCCTGACGAAGGATCCTCCCCGCGGCTATATTCAGTCGGCAGGGACAGTACCGACCCACCGACGGGAGTCGAGCCTTGGAAGGGCTGGATCAGCGGCTGGACCAGCTGGAGCGCGACGGATTCCTCCTCCTGGAGGGCGTCCTCACGCCGCAGGAGACGGACCACGTGCGGCGGCGCATCGACCACGCCCGCGAGCAGGGCTGGGAGGAGGGCCTGAACGAGGTCGGCAACATGTGGTTCGACACCCTCCTCGACCGCGAGCCGGAGAGCTTCGCCCCCCTGGTGGCGCATCCCGGCCTGCGCCCCGTGCTCGAAGGCATGATGGGGCCCCAGTGCCAGTTGCGCAGCTTCCGGGCCCACATCAATCCCGGGGCCTACGTGCAGGAATGGCACATGGACTTCTACGGCTACTGGCGGGAGCGGCGGCGGCTGGGGGCGCGGCTGGCGGTTCCGCCGGCGGGCCTGAACACCACCTTCTACCTGCAGGACAACGACCCGGGCGAGGGGCACCTCAAGTTCATCCGGAACGGCCACCTCGCGGAGCCGCCCCACCTGGAGCCGATGGACCGGCCTAAGTTCGAGGCCTGGTGCGAGGCGCAGGAGCACGTGGTCCTCTATCCGAAGGCCGGCGACTGCGTCGTCTTTCTGAGCCACATCCCCCACCAGGGAGCCAAGGAGCGCGACGACATGGAGCGCTCCAACGTGGTCTGCCACTACCAGGTGACGCCGATGCACGAGAGCGTCTGGTTCGTGTCGCGGCCCCGGGGCTACCTGGGCACCTTCCCCCTGGCCCACAGTTGAGGAGCGAACCATGCGTTGCACACGATCGAACCCTCTGACCGCCTTCGCCGCCATCGCCGCGGTTTCCCTTCTTGCCGGCTGCGCTTCCGAGCCGGTGGAGGAGCCGCCCGCCGCCGAGACCCCCGCCGCCGCGCCGGCCGAGGCCGCGTACGACCCGCAGCGCTTCGACGACCGCCCCGCCGGCGTGGTCCGCGCCTACCTGCAGGCCCAGGACGCCCTCGCCCACGACCGCTTCGACGAGGCCGCCGCGGCCCTGACAGCCCTCGCCGGGCACGCCCCCGACGACCTGCGCCCCCTGGCCGAGTCGGCGGCGCAGACCGCGGACCTGGCCGGCGCGCGTCTCGCCTTCCGGGACCTGTCGGCGAAGCTGATCGAGTCGCCCCTGCCCGAGGGGCTGGGCGTGGCCTTCTGCCCCATGGCCTTCGACAACGAGGGCGGCCGCTGGATCCAGTCGGAGGGTGAGATCATGAACCCCTACTACGGGGCCGCCATGCTGCGCTGCGGCGTCTTCGAGGGCGCCGACGAAAGCGGCTGAGCCGCGTGCGCATCGCCTACGGCACCTACGCCATGCCGGACATGCCCCTCGAGGAGGCGGCGCCGCTGCTGGCGGAGATCGGCTACGACGGGGTCGAGGTCTGCGCCGGCCCGCGCCACGCCGCCTCCATGCCCGAGGAGATGGACGCCGGCCGGCGGCGGAGACTGCGCGAGCTGCTCCGGCGGCTGGGCCTCGGCATCCCGGCGGTGTTCACCCTCGGCCACGTGCTCGCCGAGGACGAGGACGGCCACCGGCGCACGCGGGAGCACGTGCGGCGCTGCGCCGGGCTCGCCCGCGACCTGGGCGCCGCGGCGCCCGTGGTGGCCCTCGGCATCGGCGGCCGCAGCGACCAGTGGGAGGACGTGAAGGGCCGGATCGTCGATCAACTCGGCGACTACGGGCGGCTGGCGCGGGAAGAGGGCTTTCTCTTCGCCGGGGAGGCCCACTGCGGCGCCGCCGTCGACCGCTCGGAGCGCGCCCTGTGGGCGATCGAGAGCGTCGGCAGCCCGGCGGTGCGCCTGCACTTCGACATCGTCCACTTCTACCTGGCGGGCGAGGACGAGACCGGGGCCGTGGAGCGGCTGCTGCCGATCACCGGCCACACCCACGTCACGGACGCCCGCAGGCACGGCGACGGCCGCTTCGACCTGCTGCTCCTCGGAGAGGGGGACCTCGACGCGGCGGCCTACGTGAAGGCCATGGCCGCGGGCGGCTGGGAAAGCTACCTCACCCTGGAGGTGAGCGGCCGCATCTGGGGGCGGGACGACTACGACGCGGCAGCCGCCGCCCGAACCAGCTACGCCTCGATGACCCGGGCCTTCGACGAGGCGGGCGTCGAGCGGGGATGAGATTGTTCTCGGTCGGCGAGGAGGCGGTGGCCCTGCCCGCCGGGGCCTCCGCCCACAGCCGCCGCACCGACGTCCGCTGCCGGGGCCGCCACCTCTTCTCCCTTAGCCAGGGCCCCTTCCGCGCCTACCTCTATCCGGTGTACACCCCCTCCGGCGTGCCCGTCACCTCCGAGAGTCCCGTCGACCACCCCCACCACAACTCGGTGTGGATCGCCGCCGACCGCGTCGTGGCGGAGCTGCCCTTCGCCGGCGGCGACCACGAGCCGGGGACCTACAACTTCTACGTGAACGACACCTTCCAGGGGCGGGCCCCCGGTCGCATCGAGGCCGTCGGCCTGGAGCACGAAGAGCGCGCCGAGGGATACCTGCGGCTGACCCGGCGGCTGCAGTGGCGCGGGCCCCGGGAGTGGGGCGCCCCCGAGGGGCGGACCGTGGCCACCGAGGAGCGCCTCATCGACGTGCGCCCCCTGGATGGGGCCAACGTCATCGACGTGCGCTCGCGCCTGTCGCCCACGGAGTGGGATCTGCGGATCGGCCCCACGCGCCACGCCTGGTTCGGCGTGCGCTTGGCCGAGGGCCTGCGGCCGAGCCACGGAGGGCAGGTGACGGACTCGGCGGGGCGGCGCGGACCCGCGGCCGTGAGCGGGAGCGTGTCCGACTGGGTGGATTGCTCCGGTCCCGCCGGCGGGGGACGAACCGCGGGCGTGGCTCTCATGCCCCACGGCGACACCGCCGGCCACCCCTGGTACGTCACCGAATGGGGCACCCTGACGGTGAATCCCTGCGCCGCCGCGGCCGTGACCGTGGAGCGCGGCTCCGAATTCGCATCCGGCCTGCGCCTGGTCGTCCACGATGGCGGGGCGGAGGCCGCCGACCTGCCGGGACACCACCGGCGCATCGAGGAGGAGGTGGAAGCAGATGGCTGAGCGGATCGCCCGCTTCGAGCACGACGGCCGCGAGGGCTACGGGGTCCTCGCCGGCGACGACACGCTGGACCTGCTCGAGGGTCCCGGCTACGACGGACTGCACCGCACCGGAGAGCAGGTCTCTCTCGCCGGCGTGCGCCTGCTGGCGCCGGTGGCGAACCCGCGCCTCATCGGGGTGGGCCTCAACTACGCCGAGCACGCCGCCGAGAGCGGTCTCCCCGAGCCGGAGCAGCCGATGCTCTTCCACCTGCCGACGACGGCGGTCTGCAACCCCGGCGACGACATCGTCTACCCGAGGCAGGGCCGCGTCGTCCACTACGAGGGCGAGTTGGCCGTCGTCATCGGCGCCGCCGCCCGGCGCGTCTCCGCCGACCGGGCCCTCGACCACGTCTTCGGGTACACCATCGGCAATGACGTGAGCGAGCGCGTCATCCAGAAGGCGGAGATGGCCAACGGCTGCCTGCTCATCGGCAAGGGCTTCGACACCTTCAAGCCGCTGGGCCCCTGGATCGCCACCGGCCTCGACCCCTCGGACCTGCAGCTGACGACCCGCCTCAACGGGCAGGTGGTGCAGTCCACGTCGACGGCGGACCTCATCTTCACGGTGGCCGAGCTGATCGAGTATCTCAGCGCCGCCGTCACCCTGCTCCCCGGCGACGTGATCATGACCGGCACTCCCTCCGGCGTCGGCGAGGTGCAGCCGGGCGACGTGGTGGAGATCGAGATCGAAGGGATCGGCATGCTGCGGAACCCGGTGGCGGCGGAGCCGGGCTGATCCACCGGCATCACGGGAAAAACCAACACCGCAGATCGCAGAACGTTCTTACACTTGTCGTGTACGGTCACGACAGGTGGAAGCACTCAGGACGCGCCGGCAGCACCCGGCGTGGACAGGAGGACAGGTGATGGACCCCACGAATCCGGCCGACACTCGTCGCACGCGTATCACGGGCACACTGTTCCTGGCGGCCTGGGTGGCCGCCGGTCCGGCGGCCGCCGGACCCCAACTCGAGGGCCGGGTGCGGCTGCCCTCCGGCGAACCCGCCGCCGGGGCGCAGGTGCGGCTCTTCGATCTCACCGATCTGCGAGCGGCTCCCCTGACGGCGGCCACGGATGCGTCCGGCCGTTTCCAGCTGTCTCTGCGGGCCTCGCCCACGAGACTGGCCGTGCCGGATCACTACGGCCTGGGGGCGAACTATCCCAATCCCTTCAACCCTTCCACGGTGATCCCGTACCAACTGCCGGCCGCGACCGAGGTGAGGCTGGAAGTCTTCAACATCCTGGGACAACAGGTGACGACGCTGGTCGACGGCGTGCGGCCCCCCGGCTATCACACGGTCCGCTGGGACGCCACCGATGCCGCCGGGCGCGCGGTGGCCGCCGGGGTCTATCTCTACCGGCTGCAAGGCGGCGGTGTCAGCCTGACGGAACGCATGGTGCTGATCGACGGACAGGCGGGCCTTGCCGCCGCCTCGACAGAGCGGAGCGGCCTCGCGGGAGTGGACGGGTCTCCGGTGTACGGCCTCACCGTCTCGGGCCGCGGCCTGGTCCCCCATGTCGACCCCGCCTTCCCGGTGTCGCACGCCGCGGCTCCGGTCGAGCTGGTGGTGCAAGCCTCGAACCAGGCCCCGCGGGCCAGGGCCGCCACCACGGAGACCGGGAGACTGCTGGGCGACGTGGACAACAACCGCCGCGTCGATCTCGCCGACGCCCTGCTGGTGCTTGTGTACAGCAGCGACCCGTCGACGGTGATGCCCAACGACGGCGACGTCTCCCTGGGCGACGTCAACGCCGACGGCAGGGTCGACCTCGCCGACGCCTGGCTGATCGCCACGTACAGCATCGACCCGACCGATCCGCGGCTGCCGGCCGGGATCGGCGCGCTGGTGGGCTCGGCGACGGCGAGCGGACTGTTGAAGATCTACTGGACGGATCGGGGCACCGACAAGATCCAGCGTTCCAACCTCGACGGGTCCGAGGTCGAGGACGTGGTCACCGGACTGACCGATCCCGCCGGACTGGTGGTCGACGAGGCCGCGGGCAAGATCTACTGGACCGACTGGGGCACCGACAAGATCCAGCGCGCCAACCTCGACGGCTCACGGGTCGAAGACGTGCTCACCGAGTTGGGCGATCCCTATGCGCTGGCCCTGGATGCGGCCGGGGGCAGGATCTACTGGACCGAGTGGGACCCGGACAAGATCCGGCGCGCCAACCTCGACGGGTCCGAGGTCGAGGATCTGGTCACCGGGCTGACCGATCCCGCCGGACTCGCACTCGACCTGGCCGGGGAGAGGATGTACTGGACGGACTGGGGCTCCGACAAGATCCAGCGTGCCAAGCTGAACGGCTCACAGGTCGAGGATCTGGTCACCGAACTGACCGATCCCGCCGGACTGGCCCTGGACGTGGCCGAGGGCAAGATCTACTGGACGGACTGGGGCTCCGACAAGATCCAGCGCTCCAACCTGGACGGGTCACAGGTCGAAGACCTCGTCACCGAGGTGGCCTCTCCCTGGAGCCTGGCCCTGGACGTGGCCGGGAGGAAGGTGTACTGGTCCGATGACGGGACCGACAAGATCCAACGGGCCAACCTCGACGGATCGCAGGTCGAGGACCTTGTCGACCAGGGCCTCGACACTCCACGCGGAATCGCCCTGGGTGGAATCCGGGCCCGGATGTACTGGGCGGACTGGACCACCGACAAGATTCAACGCGGCCATCTCGACGGCTCCGGTGTGGAAGACCTGGTCGACACCGCCCTGGTCAGCCCCTACGGCATGGCGGTGGACAAGGCCGGCGGCAAGGTGTACTGGACCGACTTCGGCACCGACCGGATCCAGCGTTCCAACCTCGACGGCTCCGAGGTCGAAGCCCTGGTCACCGAGGGACTGACCACCCCCGCAGGCATCGCCCTGGATGTCGCCCGCAGCCAGATGTACTGGACCGACCGGGGGAGCGACAAGATCCAACGGTCCCAGTTCGACGGCTCCGAGGTGGAAGACCTGATCACCTCCGGCTTGCGCTCCCCCGACGGGCTGGCCCTGGACGTGGCCGGCGGCAAGATGTACTGGACCGACTTCGGAACCGACAGGATCCGGCGCGCCAACCTCGACGGCTCCCAGGTCGAAGACCTCGTCACCACGGGACTGACCAGCCCCGCGGGGCTGGCCCTGGACGTGGGCGACGGCAAGATGTACTGGTCCGACTTCGGAACCGACAAGATCCAGCGCGCCAACCTCGACGGATCGCAGGTCGAAGACCTCGTCACCACGGGACTGCGCATGCCCCGGGGGCTGGCGGTGGACGCCGCGGAGAGCAAGGTCTACTGGGCGGACCCGGTCGCCGACAAGATCCAACGCGCCAACCTCGACGGCTCCCAGGTCGAAGACCTCGTCACCGACCTGGAGGGACCCGTATGGGTTGCCCTCGACAGGCCCGCGGAACTGGCGGATCACGGCGACACCCGCTCGGTGGCGACCCTGGTGGCTCCGGGCAGTTCCATACAAGGCGAGTTGGTACCCGATGACGTCGACTACTTCCGCGTCCAGGTCCGCCGGGTGGGGATCCTGGCCGCCTGGGCCACGGGCGATCAGGACACCCACGGCTCCATCGAGGACAGCACGGGCACCGTCGTCGCCAGCAACGACGACTCGGGAGCAGGGCCAAACTTCCATGTGGTGGCTGTCGTGGATCCCGGCACGTACTACATCCGGGTCCGGGGCTTCGCCAATGCCGAGACCGGCCCCTATACCCTGCATGTGGCAACGGACCCGCACGGCGACAGCCGGGAAGAGGCGACTCTCGTCTCCGTGGGAAGCTCGACCCTGGGCGCCTTGGAACCTGGTGACATCGACTTCTTCCAGATCGACCTCGACGCGGCCTACACCGTGGTCGCCTATTCGTCCGGCGACCTCGACACCTTCGGCTACATCGTGGACGGTGCGGGGACGATTCTCGCCAGGGACGACGATGCCGGAGAAGGGTCGAACTTCCGGGTAAGGGCCTCCCTTCAGGCCGGCACCTACTACATCCAGGTCGAAGGCCTGAACCAGGATGAAACCGGCCCCTACACACTGGAGGTGAGGTAGGGGCGGCCTTCACTTCAGGAGCCGGCCGCCACCTCCGCCACCACCGGGGCGTGGTCGGAGGGCTTGGTCCACCTCCGGGGCTCGCGGTCGATGCGGCAGGAGGTGCACCGGCCGCGCAGGGCCTCCGAGAGCAGGATGTGGTCGATGCGCAACCCGCGGTTGCGGCGGAAGGCGCCCATGCGGTAGTCCCACCAGGAGAAGGTCTCCTCTTCCTGGGGGAAGAGCCGGAAGGCGTCGGTCAGGCCGGCGGACAGCAGCCGCGTGAAGGCCTCGCGCTCGGCGTCGGAGAACAGCACCGAGTCGGCCCACAGGGCGGGATCGTGCACGTCCCGGTCCTCGGGGGCCACGTTGAAGTCGCCCACCACCACCAGGCGCTCGTGCCGGGTCAGCTGGTCCTCCACATAATCCCGGCAGCGGCCCAGCCACTCCAGCTTGTAGGCGTACTTGTCGGAGCCCACGCTCTGGCCGTTGGGCACGTACAGGTTCAGGAGGCGAAGCCCCCCCACCGTGGCGCCGAGCACCCGCCGCTGCGGGTCCTCCATGCCCGGCAGGTCGGTGACCACGTCGGCCGCCGGCTCGCGGCTCAGAAGCGCGACGCCGTTGTAGGCCTTCTGGCCGCTGAAGGCGGCGCGGTACCCGGCCTCCTCCAACTCCGCCGCGGGAAAGACCTCGTCCACGACCTTGGTCTCCTGCAGCCCCATCAGGTCCGGCGCCTCGGCCTCCAGCCACTGCAGCAGCTGCGGCAGCCGCACCTTGATGGAGTTCACGTTCCAGGTGGCGATCTTCATACGGCCCCTTGGTGCGCCCGGGTGAGCAGCTCCTCCACCTCCGGGCGCCGCGGCATCGAGTCCTGCACGCCGGGGCGGGTCACGGCCAGGGCGCCGGCGGCGGCGGCAAAGGTCATGGCCTCGCGCAGGCTCCCGCCCTCGGCCAGGGCCACGGCGAGAGCGCCGTGGAAGGCGTCTCCCGCGGAGGTGGTGTCCACGGCTTCGACGGCAAAGGGCGGGACCCATCCCTCCTCATCCGCGGTCCGGTAGTACGCACCCAGCTCCGCCATCTTGATCACCGCCGCCGGCGCCCCCCGCTCCATCAGCAGGCCCGCGGCCCGGGAGGCGGACTCCGCGTCGTCGACGGCAACCCCCACCAAGTGCTCCGCCTCCGTCTGGTTCGGCGCGATGATGTCGAAGGCCGCGAAGGCCTCGGCGGGGATGTCGGCCGCCGGCGCCGGGTCGAGGATGACGCGGACCCCCCGGTCCCTGGCGGCTCTCGCCGCCCTCACGGATACATCGAAGGGGATCTCCATCTGCAGCAGCAGCACGTCGGTCTCCGGGAGGGCGGCCTCCACCGCCCGCAGCTGCTCGCCGCCGCAGCGCAGGTTGGCGCCGTACGTCGCCAGGACCCGGTTCTGGCCGCGGCCGTCGACGAGGATGACACCCACCCCGGAGGCCGCTTCCCCGTCGACGGCGACGTCCGCGGTGTCGACCCCGTGGGAGCGCAGGGACTCCAGGAGGGCCGGACCGAAGAGGTCGCCGCCGACGCGTCCCACCATGCGGACACGCGCACCCAGGAGGGAGGCAGCCACCGCCTGGGTCGCCCCCTTGCCGCCGGGGGAGCTGTAGAAGCGCTCGCCGCGCAGGGTCTGCCCCGGGGCCGGCAGGGCTTCGGCGCGGGTGATCAGGCCCATGTTGATGCCGCCGAGGACCAGGACACGGGGAGAGGAAGGCGAGGCGGTCACGAGGAGGGCCCGGCAAGGGAGTGGCGGCGCGGGTTCACCGCTGCAGGGTGGGCTCCGGCGCCGTCGCGAGCAGGCCCCGGTCCCGGATGACGGTGAGGGCTTCCTCCACGACGCCCAGGGCCTCGTCCACGTCGGCGGGGGCGTGGGAGTAGCTGACGTAGAACAGGCTGTAGGGGATGACGCCGCGGCGCAGACACTCCCCCTCGAAGGCGAGCCGGGCCTCCGGTGACGGCAGGTCGAGGTGCCCCGCCGGCGGCAGGCCGCGGAAGCAGACATCCACTCCCAGGCGGCCGGCGATCTTCTCCAGGCCCGAGTGCAGTTGCCGGCCCCGCTCCCAGAGGACGCCGATCACGTCCTGCTTGTGGTATACGTCGAGGACGGCGCGCGCCGCCGCCAGGCCGAGGGTGTCGCCGCCGAAGGTGGAGGAGACGACCACGTCGGCGACGCTCTCCATCAGATCCCGCCGGCCGAGGTAGCAGGAGAGGGGCACGCCGTTGGAGAGGCCCTTGGCGAAGACCGCCAGGTCGGGGGTGACGCCGAAGTGCTCCTGGGCGCCGGCGCGGCACAGGCGGAAGCCGGTGACGATCTCGTCGAAGATGAGCAGGGCGCCGTGGCGCTCGGTGAGGGTTCTCAGGGCCGGCAGGAACTCGTGGCCGGCCTCGATGTCGGCGTAGCCGCAGGCGACGCTGACGGCGGCGACGCGGTCCCCGCCGAGCTCGTCGAAGGCGGCCTCGAAGGCGGCGGCCCGCCCCCAGGGCAGGTCGCGGTAGAGGCCGGTCATGGCCTCCGGCACTCCCGCCCGGCGCATCGAGTTGATCCAGCCGTGGTAGCCGCAGGCGAGGATGAGGTCGCGGCCGGTGCAGGCCCGCGCCAGGCGGTGGGCGGCGGCCATCGCCTCGCCCCCCGTCTTGAGGAAGCGGACGCTCTCGGCGCAGGGGATCACCTCCACCAGGCGCTCGGCGACCTCGACCTCCAGGGGGTGGGCGTAGCTGAAGACGCTGCCGTCGCCGATCTGGCGGCGCACGGCCTCGACCACCGCCGGGTGGGCGTACCCGAGGCTGATGGGACCGAGGCCGCAGCGGAAGTCGATGTACTCGTTGCCGTCCACGTCCCACAGGCGGCAGCCGGCGCCGCGGGCGATGAAGCAGGGCTCGACCCCGCGCAGCGCCTCCCGCGGCGCCTTGCTGTGGGTCTGCGTCCCCAGGGGGATGACCTTGGCGGCCTGGTCGTAAAGATCCCAGGAGGCGTCGACGGAGCGGCTCATGGTCCGATAGAGTCGCCCACGGGCCGGCGCCGATCAAGCCGGGCCCGCTCTTCATCCTTGCTTTTTGAAAGCGTCGATTTAGATTTGCAAGGATAAATGATCCCTCGCCGTGCAAATCGATCAACCAGGACCGCCCTGAATCGCCAGGCCGCGGTTGCCCTGATCGGGCCGCGGCAAGTCGGCAAGACCACCCTCGCCCATGCGGTGGCAGAGCAGACGGAGGCCCTCTACCTCGATCTGGAAGCCCGCGCCGACCAGGCCCGGCTCGCCGACCCGGCCCTGTTCCTCGCCGAGTACGAGGATCGCCTCGTCGTCCTCGACGAGATCCACCGTGTCCCCGAGCTGTTTCAGGAGTTGCGCGGCCTGATCGACCGGGGCCGGCGGCAGGGGAAGGGCACGGGCCGCTTCCTGATCCTCGGATCGGCCTCCGTGGACCTGCTCAGGCAGTCGGGGGAGAGCCTGGCCGGACGCATCGAGTACGTGCCGCTCAACCCGCTCGACGTGCTCGAGGTCACCGCGGCGACGGCGCCGATGGCGGCGCTCTGGGTGCGCGGCGGGTTTCCCGGCAGCCTGCTCGCGGCCAGCGATACCGACAGCCTCGCTTTCCGCCGCGATTTCATTCGCACCTACCTGCAGCGGGACGTCTCCGAGCTCACCCTGCGGCGGATACCGGCCGAGACGCTGGAGCGGCTGTGGACGATGCTGGCCCACGGACAGGGCGGACTCCTGAACGCGTCCAGGCTGGCGGCCAGCCTGGGGGTGAGCGGTCCGACGGTGACCGGGTACATCGATCTGCTGGTCGACCTGCTGCTGGTGCGCCGCCTGCGGCCCTTCCACGCCAACGTCCGCAAGCGGCTGGTCAAGTCTCCGAAGGTCTACGTCCGCGACAGCGGACTGGTCCACGCCCTGCTCGGCATCGAGGACCACAACGCCCTCGCCGGCCATCCCGTGGCCGGCGCCAGCTGGGAAGGGTTCGTCATCGAGAACCTGCTGGCCGCGGTACCGCCCGGAACGGCGGCGAGCTTCTATCGCACCCAGGCCGGAGCCGAGGTCGACCTGGTGCTCGAGCTGCCGGGCCGGGGCCGGCCCTGGGCCATCGAGATCAAGCTCGGCCTGACCCCCCGTCCGGGCCGCGGCTTCCACAATGCCCGCGCCGATATCGAGCCGGAGCGGTCCTTCATCGTCTACTCGGGGGACGAGCGCTACCCGCTGTCAGCGGAGGTGGAGGCGATCGGCCTGCGGGAGATGGCCGCGGTTCTCCAGGAGTCCGGCTAGCGCCGCCGGCCATGGCGGACACCACCTGCGACGGCATCATCCTCGGGGCCGGCCACAACGGCCTGATCCTGCAGGCGTACCTCTGCCGCGCCGGCCTGCACGTGATCTGCCTGGAGCGCAACGATGTCGCCGGCGGCGGGCTGCGCACCGAGGAGTGGCCGGCGGGCTCCGGGTTCCTGCACAACACCCACTCCTTCTACCACCGGGGCGTGACCCGCATGCCGTGGTACGCGGATCTCGAGCTGGAGCGCCGCGGCGCCCGCTACCTGGAGCCCGCCCTCAACGTGGCCCTGCTGCTGGCCGACGGGCGCTCCCTGGCCTGGTGGACCGACTTCGAGCGCACCGCCGAGTCCTTCGAGCGCTTCAGCCGCCGCGACGCCGAGGCCCTGCGCCGCTGGCGCGACGCCTTCCGGCCGGTGGTGACGCGGGTCCTGGAGCCCGAGGCGCAGTCACCCCCCCTGCCGCCCCGGGAGCGCCGGCGCCGCCTGGAGGCGACCGCCGAGGGCCGCCTGCTGCTGGAGACGAGCGCCCTCTCGCCGCGGGAGTTCGTGCTGCGCGAGTTCGAGAGCCCCGCGGTGCAGGCCGGCCTCCTGTTCTTCAACGGCCTGCGCGAGGTCGACCCCGGCGCCCGGGGCTTCGGCCACCACATCCCGGCGCTGCTGGCCGCCCGCGGCAAGGCGCAGATGTGCGCCGGCGGCTCGGCGCGGCTGGCGCAGGCCCTGGTGCGGGCGGTCACCGAGGCCGGCGGCGAGGTCCGCACCGGCGTCGAGCCGGCCCGCATCCTGGTGGAGCCGGCCGCCGGCGGCGGACCGGGACGTGCCGCCGGGGTCGTCACCGCCGCCGGAGAGCGGATCGCCGCCCGGCACTTCGTCGCCTCCAGCCTCAACCCGCAGCAGACCTTCCTCGACCTCATCGATCCCGCCCATCTGCCCGCCGCCTGGCGCGACCGGGCCGCCGCCTACCGCTACAACCTGCTGGCCCCCCTCTTCGGCCTCTACCTCAACCTCGACGAGCCCCCGGCGTACTCGGCGGCCCTGACCGACCCAGAGCTGGCCGACGCCTTCATGGTCATCCTCGGCCTGCGGTCGGTGGCCGACTTCGACGACATGGTCGCCGCCCACGAGCGGGGCCGGCTGCCGCCGATGGTGACCTGGGGGTCCTGCCCCACCCGGTTCGATCCCGCCCAGGCCCCGGACGGCGCCCACACCGCCTTCATGTGGCAGAAGACGCCCTTCCGGCTGCGCGGCCGTTCCGCCAACTGGGAGGTCGAGGCCGAGGCCCACGGCCGCCGGGTGCTCGAGGCCTGGTCCCGCTTCGCGCCGAACCTGCCCGACGCGGTGCGCGGGTCGATGGTCCGCCCCGTCCACGAGATCCCCCGGCGGCTGCCGAACATGCGCGGCGGCGACCTGCTGGTGGGCTCCCTCGGCCACGGCCAGAGCGGCTACGACCGGCCCTTCCCCGGCGCCGGCCACTACCGCGGGTACCTGGAGCACCTCTACCTGTGCGGCTCCTGCTGCCATCCTTCGGGCAACATCACCGGGCTGCCGGGGTACAACGCCTGGCAGGTGATCGCCGCCGACCTGGGCCTCGATTGACGGCCCCGCCGCCATCCGCCTAGGGTAGCGGCATGGCCGCCCTGACCTGCGAGTCCCTCTCCAAGACCTACCGCGTCCCCGAGCGCGACCCCGGCCTGTGGAACGCGGCGCGCAGCCTGGTGCGGCGGCGCCACCGCGAGGTCGAGGCGGTGCGCGAGGTCTCCTTCTCCGTCGAGCCGGGGGAGATCGTCGGCTTCCTGGGGCCCAACGGCGCCGGCAAGACGACGGCCCTGAAGATGCTCTCCGGCCTGCTGAACCCGACCTCGGGGCGGGCCCGCGTCCTCGGCTTCGAGCCGTTCCGCCGGCAGCGCGAGTTCCTGCGCCAGATCACCCTGGTCATGGGCAACCGCAACCAGCTCGTGTGGGACCTGCCGGTGGCCGACTCCTTCGAGCGCAACCGCGCCATCTACCGGCTGGAGGCGGGCGACTTCCGCCGCACGGTGGACGAGCTGACGGAGCTGCTGGAGCTGGGCGAGCTGTTGCGCAAGCCGGTGCGCAACCTGTCCCTCGGCGAGCGCATGAAGTGCGAGATCGCCGTGGCCCTGCTGCACCGGCCGCGGGTCCTCTTCCTCGACGAGCCCACCCTCGGCCTCGACGTGACCATGCAGCGCCGCATCCGCGCCTTCGTGGCCGAGCACAACCGCGCCTCGGGGGCGACGGTGCTGCTCACCAGCCACTACATGGCCGACGTGGAGGCCCTGTGCGAGCGGGTCGTCGTCATCCACCACGGGCAGCTGCTCTTCGACGGCGCCCTGTCGGAGCTGGTGCGGCGGTTCTCTCCCCACAAGACGATCGTCGTCGACCTGGAGCGCGAGGACCCCGGGCTGGCGGCCTTCGGCGACGACGTGCGCGTCGACGGCAGCCGGGCGACCCTGTCGGTGCCCAAGGCGGAGGCGGCCCAGGTGACGGCGCGGCTGCTGGCGGAGCTGCCCGTGGCCGACCTGACAGTGGCCGAGCCGCCCATCGAGGAGGTCATCGAGCAGGTCTTCCGCCAACAGGCGGCAGCCCCGGGACCCGGCCCTTGATCGCCGCCTTCGCCAACGTCTACCGGACCCTCTTCGGCCTCGAGCTGGCGGCGCTGTTCCAGTACCGCGGCGCCATGGTCATCTGGCTCCTGGGCCTGATGCTGCAGCCCCTGATCCATCTGGTGGTCTGGCTCACCGTGGCCGCCTCGAAGGGAGGCCGGGTGGGCGACTTCGACTCGGGCGCCCTGGCCGGCTACTTCCTCGCCGTGATGTTCGTCAACCACGTCACCTTCACCTGGCACATGTTCGAGATGGGCTGGCGGGTGCGCTCCGGGTTCTACAACTCGATCCTCGTGCAGCCCCTGCACCCGTGGCACCGGGACGTGCTGCAGAACGCGGCCTACAAGTTCCTCACCCTCGCCGTGGTGGGGCCGGCGCTGACGCTGCTGGCCTGGTACTTCGAGCCCCGCCTCGACCCGCCCCTGTGGGCGGCGCTGGCTTTCGCGCCGGTCCTGGCCCTGGCCTTCCTGCTGCGCTTCCTCTTCGAGTGGGCCGTGGGGCTGCTCGCCTTCTGGATCACCGACACCTCGGGCCTGAACGCCCTCTACCTGGGACTCGGCATGGTCCTCATGGGCGGCCTGGCCCCCCTGTCCCTGCTGCCCGACTGGCTGGAGGCGGCGGCCTCGTACTCGCCCTTCCGCTGGATGCTCGCCTTCCCCGTGGAGCTGATCCTCGGCCGGCTGACCCCGGACCAGGCGCTGGACGGGGTCCTGGCCCAGGGCCTGTGGCTGGCCGCCGGCGCCGCCGTCATCCACTTCGGCTGGAGCCGCGCCTCGGCCCGCTACGGCGCCGTGGGGAACTGAGGGTGCGGACCCCCCTGCGCCTGCTGGCCACGTTCTTCCGCCTCGGGGCGATGAACGAGCTGCAGTACCGCACCCACTTCTGGCTGCAGCTCGGGGGCACCGGGATCGACCTGGGCGCCGGCCTGTTCGCGGTCTACGTCGTCTACAGCCATACGGACCAGCTGAACGGCTGGCTGGCGGCCGAGCTGATCGCGCTGCTGGGGGTGTGGACCCTCATGGCGGGCCTGGTGGGCCTGGTGGTGCAGCCGAGCATGGAGCACCTCGTGGAGGACGTGCGCGAGGGCACCCTGGACTTCACCCTCACCAAGCCGGAGGAGGCCCAGGTGCTGGTCAGCATCGGCCAGGTGCGCGTCTGGCGGCTGGTGGATGTGGCCGTCGGCGCCGCCGTGATCGCCGGGGCCCTGGTCTACCTGGGGCGGCGGACGGGCCTCGAGGAGGCGGCGGCCTTCGCCCTGACCCTGTGCTCGGGGGGAGCGATCATCTACAGCTTCTGGCTCATGCTGTCGACGGTCTCCTTCTGGTTCGTCCGCGTCGGCAACATCCTCATGATCTTCCGCAGCCTCTACCGGGCGGCCCGGTGGCCGGTGACCATCTACCCGGGGTGGATGCGGATGGTGCTCACCTTCGTCGTCCCCGTGGCCTTCGCCGTCACCGTGCCCGCCGGCGCCCTGGTGGGCCGCCTGCCGGGGGAGTGGCTCGCGGGCACCGTGGCCCTGGCCGCGGCGATGCTGGTCCTGTCGCGCCTGTTCTGGCGCGCCGGGCTGCGGCGCTACTCGGGGGCCTCTGCCTGAGGCGCCAGCGATAGAAGCGTTGTAAACTACCCCCTGTTTTGTACATTATACGTACGAAACAGGGGGCATTTGTATCGTCATGCATAGATCGGCTGAGCGCGCTCTGACCTGCCGGTCGTCGCCGCGGGTTCCCTGCTCGAGTTCGTCCTCTCGCAACACGCCTTTCCCATGCCGGTGGGACGCATTCAGTACTTCCACCTGGGCCCCATGAGCTTCGAGGAGTTTCTCGCCGAACTCGACCCTGCCCTCCTGGCCAATCTGCAGGACTCCACGCCCGAGAATCCCCTGCCCCATACCGCCCACACCCGCCTGTCGGCCTGTCAGCGGGAATACCTGCTGGTGGGAGGGATGCCCGAAGCCGTAGCCGCGTATGCCTCCACCCGCAGCTTCGCCGACGTGACGCCCGTGCATCAGTCCATCGTCGACACATACCAGGACGACTTTTCCAGGTACGCCTCGTCCCGGGTACTGCTGCGCCTGCAGCGAGTCTTCAACCATGTCCCCAGGTCCGTGGGCCGCAAAGTGAAGTACACGCAGATCAGCCGCGAGGAGACCGCCCGCGAACTACGGGCCTCCATCGACCTGCTGGCCAAGGCCCGGGTCATCGCGCCCGTCTTCCACAGCGCCTGTTCCGGGGACGCCGAGGTCGACTGGAAGACCTACAAACTCCTCTTCCTGGACATCGGCCTGATGAACCGCATGTGCGGCCTGGACTGGCTGGCCCTGAAGGACCTCGACGACCGCCGGCTGGTCAATGAAGGATCCCTGGCCGAACAGTTCGTCGGGCAACACTTGCTCTACCTGGATGAGGGTTGGGAGACGCCCCGGCTGCACTACTGGCTGCGGGAAGGGAGGAGCGCCAACGCCGAAGTCGATTACGCGGTGGCCCGGGGGGCGCGGATCGTGCCGGTCGAAGTCAAGGCCGGCACCAGCGGCACCTTGCGATCCCTGCACCAGTTCGCCCTGGCCAAGGGGACGCGCCTCGCGGTGCGCTTCGACCTCAATCCGCCCACCCTTCAGTCCGTCCGGCACCAAGTGGGCGGAACCCGGCAGAGCGTGGAAATGACCCTGCTCTCGCTACCGCTCTACATGGTTGGACAACTGGGCCGCCTGCTGGACCGGCTCAGGCAGGAGTCATAGTCCGGACATGTCCCTGCATGAGAGCGACCTCTGGGTCCACCGCCGCGGCGGCTACTTCGCCTACCGCATCCCGGCGCTGGTCACGACCACGGCGGCCACGGTCCTGGCCTTCTGCGAGGGCCGCCGCCACACCGGCCGCGACCACGACGAGATCGACATCCTCCTGCGCCGCAGCCGCGACGGCGGTCTCACCTGGGACCCGCCGCGCGTCGCCGTCAGCGACGGCAGCCACACCTGCGGCAACCCGTGCCCCATCGTCGACGGGACGACCGGCGTCGTGTGGCTCCTGTTCTGCAGGAACAACCAGGAAGTGTTTCTCACTCACAGCGGCGACGATGGCGAGAGCTGGGAGGAGCCGCAGGAGATCACGGCGACGACCAAGGATCCCTCCTGGGCCTTCGTCGGCACCGGCCCCTGCCACGGCATCCAGTTGGCGGGCGGCCGGCTGCTGGCGCCATGCTGGTGCGACGAGTCCCCCGGGCCGGTGCGCTGGCGGCCCCGGCCTTCGTGGGGGCAGATCCAGTCTTCGTACGCCATCTACAGCGACGACCACGGCCGGAGCTGGACCCGCGGCGAGATGCTGACCCGCGACGCCTCGGACGAGTGCGCCGTGGTGGAGACGGCGGACGGCTCGGTCTACATGAACGCCCGCAGCCGCGGCGGGCGCTGCCAGCGTGCTGTGGCGTGGAGCGGGGACGGCGGACATTCCTGGAGCGACGTTGGATACGACCCCGGACAGCCGGAGCCGTCCTGTCAGGGAAGCCTGGTGCGGCTGTCGAGGGCGGACGGGGCCGGCGGCGTGGGCCGGGTGCTGCTGGCCCATCCTTCGGACCCGCGGGAACGGCGGTGCCTCACCCTGCGGATGAGCCTGGACGAGTGCCGCAGCTGGCCGGTGTCACGGGTGATCACCGAGGGACGGGCCGCTTACTCAGACCTGGCGGTGACACCCGACGGCGGGATACTCTGCCTCTACGAGGGAGAGCGGGGGCTGGTGCTGGCGCGGCTGGGGTGGAGTGGGGCGCCGGCGGAATGGAGTTAGATTGACCTCCTGAACACACTCGAAAGAGTTCGAATCATGGAGTTGGATCTTTGGAAAGCGATGAAGGAAGAGCTGAAGAAAACAACAGGTCTTGATTTTCAGGATGACGGATCCCGTTCGAAAACGTTAGACAACGCCGTGTCCAATCGCCACTCTCCCAACGCCAAGAACAAGTACCACTATGGTATCATCTACCCGCTCTGTGGATATAGGACTCTGGAGTTGAGAGTACTCACGGGGCCTGAGCGCCTCTCCTATGGTGTCTCTGGCAGGGATCATTCGAGAAAGTCGATGAGGGGTGAAAGGGAATACGAGTCAGTAAGGACGCTGCTCGAAAACCACCCAGACCTAGACGGTGATCCGCATCCCGCATGGCCGTACTTGAAACGTGCCAGCACGTTCCATGATGCCGCGATAGCTTCTCGGGAAGATGCGGACAGACTGGTAGAGGAAATCGCCAAGGGGATGAAGGCAATCTACGGAGCTATTGCTTCCTCGCCCGGCGAGTGAGCTTCCCTTGGGACCTTTGCCCGACCCACCGAACAGAAGGTGCAAACCCCCGTCCCGCAGAACCGAGGCACTTGACAATCCTCCCCCGCCCTCCATACACTCGCCCCCCGACATAACGGCGCAGGTGTCCGCCGTCCTCCCCGGGCGGCGGAAGAATAGGGAAGGCAGTGAGAATCTGCCGCGGTCCCGCCACTGTGACCGGTAGACGGCGCAACCGCCGTCGCGTCCCCGGCATCAGCCACTGATCCCCACGCGGATCGGGAAGGAGCCGGGCGGCGCACACCGGAAAGCCAGGAGACCTGCCTGCGACCGAGGTGAACGACTCCTTCGGTAGAAAGGTGGTCACCGGTGCCCGGACACGGCGCCCCGACCCGCTCTCGAACGAGGGCGGGTTTTTCCATACCCCTCTGGACCCTGCTGCTGGCCCTGCAGCCCCCGCCTCTGCTGGCCGGGGTCCTCGAGGGCCGGCTCCTCGACGGCGACGCGGGCGAGCCCGTGGCCGGCGCCCTCCTGACCCTGCGCTCCCCCTCGGGCGCGGTCCGTTCCACCCGCAGCGACTCGGCCGGCGCCTTCCGCCTCGAGGACCTGCCCTCCGGCGCCTGGGACCTGGCCGCGCGGCGGCTGGGCTACCGGCCGCTGCAGGCGCGCCTGCGCACCGGCGACGGCCTCACCGCCTTCGAGTGGCGCCTGGAGCCCCTGCCCCTGCTCATGGACGAGATGGTGGTCCGCGCCCGGCGCCACCCCGGCGGCGAGCCGGTGGCCGCCTTCGTCGAGACGATCTCCCTCGACGGCCGGCGCCCCGCGGGGGCGGACCTGGCCCAGACCCTGGACCGCGCCACCGGCGTCGACGTGCGCCGCTACGGGGGGCTCGGCAGCTTCAGCACCCTCTCGATCCGCGGCTCCACCTCGGAGCAGGTGCAGGTCTTCCTCGACGGGGTGCCCCTCAACCGGGCCGCCGGCGGCGGCGTCGACCTGGGGGGGCTGCCCATCGGCGGCCTGTCCAGCGTCGAGATCTACCGCGGGGCAGTGCCGGCGCGCTTCGGCGGCAACAGCCTCGGCGGCGTCGTCCACATGCGCACCCGGCCCCTCGGCAACGAGGTCCGCACGCGGCTGCGCACCGCCAGCGGCTCCTTCGGCACGCGCCAGCTCGGGGCGTCCATCGGCGGCCCCTGGAAGGAGTGGGAGTACCTCGGGTTGGTCGACTACAGCGCCAGCCGCAACGACTTCCGCTTCCTCGACGACAACGGCACCGAGTACAACGCCGGCGACGACGACTGGGCGCGGCGGCTCAACAGCGACTTCCGCGGTCTGCGCGGCCTGGCCAAGGTCGGGCGCAATCTGGGCGCCGGCCGCCTGCAGATCCACAACACCTTCGACCTGGACAGCAAGGGCATCCCCGGCCTCGGCAACAACCAGTCCCTCCACACCCGCTACGGCACCCGGCGCCATATCGCCGAGGCCACCCTCTTCGGCCCGCTCCGCCACCGCGCCGGGTACCGGCTCCAGGCCCACCACTCCCTCTCCGAGGAGGAGTACCGGGACCTGCGGGGCGAGGTGGGCGTGGGCCGCCAGCACGACCGCAACCTCACCCGGAGCCTGGGCCTGCGGGGCGAGGTGAACGCCCTCCTCGGGGGCCGGTCCCTGGTCACCGCCTTCGGCGCCGCCCGGCGCGAGAGCTTCGCCCCCGGCGACCTGCTGCGGCCCGAGAGCCGGCTCCTGCGCAGCCGCCGCCGGGCCCTGGCCGCCGGCACCGAGGTGGAGCTCCCCCTGGGGCCGCGGCTGACCGTCAACGCCGGCACCCAGGCCGAAGCCCTGGACGACCGCTTCTTCGACCGCAAGGAGTTCGCCCCCAGCGACGTCCTGCCGAGCCGGGACAACGTCGAGGTGCTGTGGGGCTGGCGCATGGGGGGGAAGCTGGACCTCGGCGGAGGACTCGCCCTCAAGGCCCACCTCGGACGCTACCGGCGGGCCCCCAACTTCTTCGAGCTCTTCGGCGACCGCGGCGCCGTGATCGGCAACACCGGCCTCGTCAGCGAGCGGGGGCGCAACCGGGACCTGGGGCTGGTCTACCGGCGCCGGGTGGATGGGCCGGGACTGGAACTGGCCGAGGCCGTGTACTACCGCAACCGGGTCGACGACCTCATCCGCTTCGTGCAGAACTCGCAGCGCGTCTCGAGGCCCCACAACATGGGCGGGGCCCTGCTGCGCGGGCTGGAGACACGGGTGCAGGCGAAGCTGCGGCCGTGGCTGTCGGTCCGCGGCCACTACGCGTACCAGCGCGCCGAGAACCGCACTCCCCTCTCCTTCGAGCGCGGCAACGACCTGCCCAACGCGCCGCGCCACCGGCTCCACGGGCGCGCCGACCTCGACCTGGGACGCGCCGGGCTCCACGGCGAGATCAGCCGCGAGAGCCGCCACTTCCTCGACCGCGCCAACCTGCGGACCGTGCCCGTGCGCGCCCTCTACAACCTGGGCGGCAGCCTGCCCCTGGCGCAGGGCCTCTCCCTCTCCCTGGAGCTGCGCAACCTGACCGACGACCAGATAGCCGACCTGTGGGGCTACCCGCTCCCGGGCCGCTTCTACGGACTCTCCATGCACTATGCCACGAACCCCTAGACAGAAAGGCAGAACCCCCGTGTACCGGCTCTCTCTCGCCGCCGCTCTCCTGCTGACGGCGATCCCGTCGTCGGCCCAGAGTGACCTCTTCGTCGTCACCACCGACTTCTCCACCGGCAGCGCCGCCTTCCTGGCCGCCGGCGCCGCCGAGGCCGAGGTCAACCTGCTCGGCCTTCACTCCGACGCCGTGGCGCACTACCACGATGGCCGCGTCTACGTCGTCAACCGCCTCGGGCAGGACAACATCCTGGTGCTCGACGAGACCGACCTGCGCACGCCCCTGACCCAGTTCTCGGTGGGCAACGGGACCAACCCGCACGACATCGAGATCGTCGCCCCCGACAGGGCCTACGTGACCCGCTACGACGCCGCGTCCCTGCTGATCGTCGATCCCCGGGACGGGACGCAGCTCGGGGAGATCGATCTGGGCGCCTTCGCCGACGGCGACGGCCTGCCCGAGATCTCGGGGATCGTGCGCGTCGGCGACCGCCTCTACCTGAGCTGCCAGCGCCTCGACCGCGACGGCGGCTGGGGTCCGGTGGACGTGAGCTACCTAATCGTCGTCGACCTAGCCACCGACACCGTCGTCGACGTGGACCCCGAGACCGAGGGCGTGCAGGGCATCGCCCTGAGCGCGGCCAATCCCAACAGCCTGGCCGTCTTCGGCGAGCGCATCGCCGTGGGGGTGGTGGTCAACTTCGGAGACCGAGCTGGAGGGGTTGAGATCGTCGATGCGGCCGCCAACCGCAGCCTGGGCCTGGCCGTGAGCGAGGAGGACCTGGGCGGCGACATCACCTCCATGGTCCTCGTCGACGGAAGCCGGGGCTACGCCGTGGTGGCCGACGAGAACTTCGCCAACAGCGTGCGGCCCTTCGATCTGTCCAGCGGCGAGGTGGGCCCGCCCCTGGAGAGCACCAGCGGCGGCTTCATCCCCCACCTCGCCGTGGACGGCGGCCGCCTCATCGTCGCCGACCGCGGCAGCTGGGACGACCCGGACGCCGCCGGGCTCAAGCTCTACGACGCGGCCTCGGGCGCCTTCCTGGCCGGGCCCGTCAACACCGGTCTGCCGCCGATGCACGTCGTCGTCCTGAGCGACGCGGCTCCCACGGCCGTGGAGGAGATCGCCGACAGCGGCCGGCCCCGGGCCTTCGCCCTCGAGGCCGCCTGGCCCAATCCCTTCAACGCCTCCGTGCACATACCCCTTTCCGTGGACAACTCCAACATCCCGGTCGAGTTGACCGTCCACGACCTGCTGGGCCGCACCGTCCGCACCCTGGCCCTCGGCCCCGCGGCGGCCGGTCGGCACGTCTACCGATGGGACGGCCGCGACGACGCCGGCGAGCCGGTGGGCAACGGCGCCTACCTGGTCCACCTGCGCGCCGGCGGGCAGCGGGCGGCGGGCAAGGTGATGCTGATCAAGTAGAAGGAGGAGACAACAACCGCCATGGTCACTCTGTCGAAGCTCTACACGAAGACGGGCGACGGCGGCATGACGCGTCTCGGCGACATGTCGCAGGTGCCCAAGACGAGCCCCCGCATCGCCGCCTACGGGTGCGTGGACGAGCTGAACTCGGTCATCGGCCTGGCCCGGTGCAGCAGCGCCGGGCCCGACGAGGTCCTCGCCCGGGTGCAGAACGACCTCTTCGACCTGGGAGCCGACTTGTGCGTGCCGCAGGCCGAGGGCGAGGAGGAGCGCCTGCGGGTGCAGCCGGGGCAGGTCCTCTACCTGGAGGAGCGGATCGACGAGATCACCCGCGACCTGGCTCCCCTGCGCAGCTTCGTCCTGCCCGGGGGGCGGGTCCCGGCGGCCTGGCTGCACCTGGCGCGGACCGTGTGCCGGCGGGCCGAGCGCGCCGCCTGGCAGCTGGCGGAGCAGGAGCCGGTGGGCGAGCCGGTCCTGCTGTATCTCAACCGGCTCTCGGACCTGCTCTTCGCCATGGCCCGCGCCGCCAACGACGGCGGCGAGGCGGACGTGCTGTGGGAGCCGGGGGCGGGCGCCGGCGGAGAGCCGGCGGAGGAGGGGTAGCGGGGTGCGAAGGATGTTCCTGCTGGGCTGGATCCTCATCGGCGCACCGGCGGCGGTCCCCGGCGAATGCGTCGACACCTTCGACCCGGAGGCGGACTACTTCCCGCGCAAGGCGGAGCTGCGCCACGCCGAGAGCTTCGCCGTCGAGTACTTCGGCCACTACAAGCGGGTCACCGTGCACACCCCTTGGCCCGGGGCCGAGGAGCCCGTGCACTACCTGCTGGTGCAGTGCGGCACCCCGGAGCCGGAGGGCCACGAGGGAATCCCCCGGATCACGGTGCCCGTGCGCCGCTTCGCGGCGCTGTCCACGACGCAGCTTCCGCACCTCGAGCTGCTGGACCTCCTCGAGAGCCTGGTCGCGGTCAGCGACATCGGGATGGTCCACTCCCCCGGGGTGAACCAGCGCTTCGCCGACGGCGCCATCGCCGAGATCGGCCACGGCGCCGGGGTCAATCTCGAGGTGGTGCTGGAACTGGAGACCGATCTGGTCATGACCGTCGCCTCGGCCCAGAGCCGCTACAACGCCCACCCGGTCCTGCGGCAGGCGGGCGTGGCCGTGGCCATCAATGCCGAGTACACCGAGCCCACCCTCCTCGGCCGCAGCGAGTGGCTCAAGTTCACCGCCGCCTTCTTCAACGCCGAGGCCCTGGCGGAGGAGCGCTTCGCCGAGATCGAGGCCCGCTACCGGCGCTACGCGGACCTGGTGCGGGACGTGCCCGCCGACGAGCGCCCCTCCGTCTTCGGCGGCTCCCTGTGGCGCGACACCTGGCACGTGGCCGGCGGCCGCAGCTACCCGGCGCAGCTCATCGCCGACGCCGGCGGCCGCTACCTGTGGGCCGGCGACGACTCCCGCGAGAGCCTGCCCCTCGACTTCGAGGCCGTGTACGAGAAGGCCCACGCCGCCGACTTCTGGCTGACCATGCGCAACGAGTGGCTGTCGCTGGCCGACGTGCGCGCCTCCGACGAGCGCTACGCGGCCTTCGCGGCCTTCGACGAGGGCCGGGTCTACAACGCCAACGCCCGGCTCAACGAGCACGGCGGCAACGACTACTGGGAGCGGGGCATCTCCGAGCCCGACCTGGTGCTGGCCGACTTCATCCGCATCCTTCATCCCGACCGCCTGCCCGACCACACCCTGCACTTCTACCGGAGGCTGGAGTGAGCCCCGTGCCGGCCTCCTCCGCCGCGGCCGACGCTGGCCATGGCCCCGACCGGTTCCGCGCCGGCGCCTCCGCCCCCTCAGCCTCGGGTCCCGTCTTCCGCCGCATCCCGGACCGCCGCTTCCATGGCGGCGATTTCCGCGTCGTCCAGCTCGGGGAACCGCTGCCGTTTCGCCGCCGAAAGCCGGCCTTCATTCTGCATGCAGAGGCGCACGAACAGGGAGGCCCGGCGGTCCGGCATGTCGACGATCCCGCGCACTGCTTCGAAGGCGCGGTCGAAGACGGCGATGAATGCAAGTTCCTCCTTGAGATCGCGGCGGACCGTGTCGGCCACGCGGTCGTACAGGTACTCCGCGAAGGCGGTGGCGTCGAAGTAGCGGTAGAGATGGGCCGTTTCGTTGCCGACGGCGATTTCCCGCCCTGCCGTCCAGTGCCACTGGATGAACTCGAGAATCGGCCGCGAGAAGGTCTCGAGCACCTCTTCGTAGCTGCGCTGATCGCGGAGAATGGCCGCGGAGACGGGAAAGACGACCCCGGGCGGACTGTACCCCCGCCTGGCGAGAACGTGATGTACCAGGAAGCGGTGGATGCGGCCGTTCCCGTCCTCGAAGGGATGGATGAAGACGAAGGCGAAGGCGCAGACCGCGGCCGCCACCACGGGATCGACCCCCCCCTCGACAACGCGCCGGGTCAATCTCGTCCAGGCCTGCATGAGGTCGACCACGTCCTCGGGGCGCGGGCAGATGAAGTGCACCTCCTCGCGGTACTCCCCCACGGTCGAGCCGACGAAGTTCTGCAAATCGCGCCAGCCGCTGGCCGCGTACCGGGGGTCGACGATCTCCCCCTGCAGGCGAACCAGGGCGGCCGCGTCGGCCGGGTCGAAGTCCGGCGCCTCCTTGAGGGCGGCGACGAAGCGCTCGCTGCGCCGGGCGCCCGGGGTCTCTCCTTCGATGGCGAAGGAGGAGCGCGTCTCCTTGGTGTAGAGGTAGTTGACGGCCCGGCCGAGGATGACCGGGTCGCAGCTCTCGATGAGCGCGCGCCCCTCCCGACCCACCTGCATGCCGATCTGCTCCGTCAGCCTCGGCGTGCGGCGGACCGTGGGGCAGAGACCGGGACCGCCGAGAAGGTTGTCGGCCACGCGGTGGCGCGGGGAATTGCGGCGTACGGCGACGATGTGCCTGCCGGGATCGAGGGCCATGACGTAGTTGCCGGCGCGGACGTCCTCCAGGTCCAGAGTCCGCCCGGTGAAGGTCTCGTAGAAGAACCAGGCGCGCCGGCTGAAGGCGCCCGTGGGTTCCCTCCTTGCCCAGGCCTCCAGCTCGGCCGGCTCGACGGCCTGGAGGGCGGCGACCAGGACCCCGAGATCGACCGGCTCATGGCGCAGGGCGAAACGGAGATGGGCCGCGATGGAACCGTCCGCGGCGTACTGGCGCGGATACCGCTCCACGATTCGCGAGCCGTGCACCTCGGTTTGCCGCGCGCCGGCTCCGACGTAGCTCTCTACCGCCGGCGCGGGGACGGCCAGGTTCAGCTCGCTCCTCAGCCAGGCCTGGCCGATGGGGTTCCATTTTTCCTTACCCACGGGAATCTCCATCCGAGAACGCTTATGGTCGTGGAAATAGGATTAGAATAGGCCGTTGGTGTTCAATTATCAATTATTCCGCTAGTCACGGGGATTCGCCACCCAAACCGGTTATCGTCGTGCAAAAGGGGTTACAAGAGGACGTGGACGTTCAATTGCCACTAGAGATCCGGCCATCGGAACGGCCGGCCGACAGCCCCCCCTGGCCCCGCCTCGGCGCCCGCCGGGGGCTCTTCCCGGCCCTGGCGGCGGCCCTGCTCGGCCTGTTGGCCCTCAGCCTCGGCTTCGGGTCGGTCTCCATCCCCCTCGACGCGGTGGTCGCCATCCTCTGGGACGGGACCGGCCAGAAGGAGAGCTGGACCCACATCGTCCACGACATCCGCCTGCCCCGGGCCCTCACGGCGGTCCTGGCCGGCGCCGCCCTGAGCGCCGGCGGCCTGCAGATGCAGACCCTGTTCCGCAACCCCCTGGCCGACCCCTTCATCCTCGGCATCAGCGCCGGCGCCAGCCTCGGGGTGGCCCTGGTCGTCCTGGGCACCGGCGTCACCGGGGGCGGACTCCTCGCCGGGCTCGGGTTCCTCGGCCAGGCCGGAGTGGTGGCCGCCGCCGTGGCCGGAGCGGGGCTGGTCCTCGGCCTCGTGCTGCTCGTGGGCCGGCGCCTGGAGCACGCCATGACCCTGCTCATCCTCGGCCTCATGTTCGGCTACCTGACCGCCGCCCTGGTGAGCGTCCTCCTCTACTTCAGCATCCCCGAGCAGGTGCAGACCTACGTCTTGTGGACCTTCGGCAGCTTCGGCGCCGTCACCTGGGGCCAGCTCGCCGTGCTGGCGCCGGTGGTGCTCGCCGGCCTGGCCATCGCCGGCCTGCTGGTGAAGCCCCTCAACGCCCTCCTCCTCGGCGAGACGTATGCGCGCAGCATGGGCCTGGAGGCGCGGCGGGCGCGGCTGTGGATCATCGCCAGCGCCGCCCTGCTGGCCGGGGCGGTGACCGCCTATTGCGGCCCCATCGGCTTCGTGGGGGTGGCGGTGCCGCACCTGTGCCGCGCCCTCTTCAACACCTCCGACCACCGGGTGCTGCTGCCGGCCACCCTGATCCTGGGCGCCATGCTGGCCCTGGGCGCCGACCTGGCGGCGCGCCTTCCCGGCAGCCAGGCCACCCTGCCCCTCAACGCCGTGACCGCCCTCATCGGCGCCCCCGTGGTCACCTGGATCATCCTGCGCCGCCGCACCCTGCGGCAGGCCTTCGCCGCCTGAACGCCGTGGGCGCGGCCATCCTGCAGACCCGGGCCCTGGGCATCGGCTACGCGCCCCGGCGGCGGCCCCGGGTGGAGGTGGCCGCCGACCTCGGCGTGGAGCTGCACGCGGGGGAGCTGGTCTGCCTGCTGGGCCCCAACGGCGCCGGCAAGTCCACCCTCCTGCGCACCCTGGCCGGCCTGCAGAAGCCGCTCTCGGGCGAGGTCCTCCTCCACGGCCGCGACCTCCACGCCCTGGGCGAGGCGGAGCGGGCCCGCCATCTCGGGCTGGTCCTGACCGAGCGGGTGGACACGGGCAACCTGTCGGCCTATGCCCTGGCGGCGCTGGGGCGCTACCCCTACACCGGCTGGGACGGCCGCCTGTCGCCTGAGGACGAGGAGGTGGTGCGCTGGGCCATGGAAGCGGTGGGGGCTCGGGAGCTGGCGGCGCGTGGCGTCGGCGAGCTGAGCGACGGCGAGCGCCAGAAGGTGACCATCGCCCGGGCCCTGGCCCAGGAGCCGGCGGTCCTCCTCCTCGACGAGCCCACGGCCTACCTCGACCTGCCGAGGCGGGTGGAGATCGTGCAGCTCCTGCGGCGCCTGGCCGGCGGGGGAGACCGTGCCGTGCTGCTCTCCACCCACGACCTCGACCTGGCCCTGCGCAGCGCCGACCGCCTGTGGCTGCTGCCGCCGGGGGGGCCGCTGCAGACCGGGGCTCCGGAGGACCTGGTGCTGAGTGGGGCCTTCCAACAGACCTTCGGCGACTTCGACCCGGCCACCGGGTCCTTCCGCCTGGACCCGGAGCCGGAGGGCGAGGTCGGCCTGGAGGGCGAGGGGCTCCCGGCCCGGTGGACGGCCCGCGCCCTGGAGCGGGCCGGCTTCCGCGTCGACCCCGGGCGCGAGAGACCGCCCCGCGTCGAGATCCTCGGCAACGGCGACGGGACCTCCTGGCGGTTGCACACGGCCGCGGGCCCGCGCCTCTGCGCCAGCCTCCACGAGGTGGTCGGCCACTTGCGGGGTCACCAGGCCGAAGCCGAAACCACCCTCGAGGATGCCCGGGCCCCTAGTGAGTTCAAAATTTGAACCCACTTTGCGCATCTCTTGGACGTGGGGCCGCGTCCTTCGGACGTGCGCGGCCATCCTCGCCTGGATGACGTCGATCCTCGCCTAAGGTGCAGGTCATCGCAGAGCAGGTGGCAAGCCTTGTGGCTGAGGGGCGGAAGTGAACGACTACCCGATGACGGAGTCCGCCATGCGCGTCGTCTCCCTCCTGCCCAGCAGCACCGAGATCGTCTGCGCCCTCGGCTGCCGCGACCTCCTGGTGGGCCGCTCCCACGAGTGCGACCATCCCCCCGGGGTCGAGGAACTGCCGGCCTGCACGGCCCCCAAGTTCGACCCGGACGGCACCTCGTACCAGGTCGACCAGCGGGTCAAGGCGATCCTGCAGGAGGCCGCCTCGGTCTACCGCGTCGACGCCGGACTCCTCGACGAGCTGGCCCCCGACTGGCTGGTGACCCAGTCCCAGTGCGAGGTCTGCGCCGTCAGCCTGAAGGACGTGGAGGAGGCCGCCTGTCAGCTGGTGCGCTCGCGGCCGGGCATTCTGTCGCTGGAGCCCAACCGGCTGGAGGATCTCTGGAGCGACATCGAGCGTGTCGCCCAGGCCCTGGAAGTGGAGGAGCGGGGCCGCGCCCTGGCGGCCCGGCTGCGGGAGCGGCTCCACCAGCTCGCGGCGCTGACCAAGGCTCTCGACGAGCGCCCCACCGTCGCCTGCATCGAGTGGTTCGAGCCGCTCATGGCCGCCGGCAACTGGATCCCCGAGCTGGTGGAGACCGCCGGCGGCCGCAACCTCCTGTCCGCCGCCGGGGCCCACTCCCCCTGGCTCTCCTGGGAGGCCCTGGAGGAGGCGCAGCCGGAGTTCATCCTCCTCATGCCCTGCGGCTTCGATGTCCCCCGGTCGCGGAAGGAGCTGCCGGCGCTGACCGGGCAGCCGGCGTGGGCGCGGCTGCGGGCCGTGCGCGAGGGGCGGGTCTTCCTCACCGACGGCAACCAGTTCTTCAACCGGCCGGGGCCGCGCCTGGTGGAGTCGGCGGAGATCGTCGCCGAGATCCTCCACCCCCGGCGGTTCGGCGGGGCCCACGAGGACCGGGGATGGGAGCGCCTGGAAGCCGGACCATGAGCCGGGACGAGACCCTGGCCGCGGAGGAGGGATACGAGATCCGCCGCCGCGGGCGGTTCCTGGTCGTCGAGCTGCTCGAGCCGCACCGGGTCATGCCGCGGCCCATGGGTCGATCACCTCGATCCCCGTCTCCGCGAAATCCCGGACGTTCCGTGTCGCCACCGTCATGCCCCGGGAGCGGGCGATGGCCGCGATCTGACCCTCGGTCTGGGAGAGCGGACGCCCGCTTGCGCGCCGAGCCGCGGCGATCTCCGCGTAGACGCGGGCTGCCGCACTGTCAAACGGGAGAACCCGACCCGCAAACAGACCGCCGAAAGCACGCTCGGCCGCCTCGGCAAGACCCCGGCGGCGCCCACCCTCGGGCAGGAACGCGATGCCCGTGCGGATCTCCGCCTCGGTCACCGCCGTCATGAATAGCTCCCGAGTCGGCCGATCGTCGAGCCAGGCCAGGACCTTCGAGCTCGGTGCGCTCTGCATCAACTCGGAGACGACATTGGTATCAAGCACCACCATCGCCGTCGCTCCGGTCGAAGCGGGGTGGTTCGCCCATCGGTTCGCGCGGCGGCAGTTCCAGATCCACTCCACCGAAGGGCTTGAAGAGCTCGTGGATCGCCGTTCCCAGCCCCCTCGATGGCGCGGCCTCCCGAGCGACCGCCTCGGCCAGTATCAGTCGCGCTTCCTCTTCCATCGACCGGCCTCGCTCGGCCGCCCGCCTGCGGAGACGGGTCTTTATGTCGTCCTCGAGATTGCGGATGGTGATGCTCGCCATGCTCATGCTCCGTGGGTTCGGCTCGAGCCCAAGTTACACGGTGATTGCGATGCAATCAATGTGGCCCAAGTCAGCGGATCAGCATGCAGCGCCGGGTCTCGGCGACCTCACCCGTGGTGAGCCGGTAGAAGTAGAGGCCGCTGGCGACCGGGGCTCCCCGGTCGTCCGTCCCGGTCCAGCGCACCTTGTGCAGGCCCGGGACGCGCGGCTCGTCGAGGAGCCTGCGGACCCGCTGCCCGAGGAGGTTGTAGATGTCGATGCGCACCCCTCCGGCGGTCCCCAGCCGGAAGGGGATGACCGTGCCGGCGTTGAAGGGATTGGGGTAGCTCCGCATCAGCTCCGTGGTGCGCGGCACAGCGGAATCCAGGGCCACCGACGTGGGCGGGGATTCCATGGAGAACAGGCCGGCGCTCGTGGCCACGTAGAGGGTCGACGGATCGAGGGGGTCCACGGCCACGTCGGTGATCCACGGGACCCCGGGATAGCCGGTGTCGAGGGCCCGCCAGGTGGCGCCTCGGTCGGGGCTGTGGTACAGCTCGCGGTCGGCCGCCAGGTAGAGGGAATTGGGTTCCCGCGGGTGGCCGCGGAGGCGAGCCGTCCTCCACGATCCCGACCGGGGCTCCAGGATCCGGCGCCAGGTCCGCCCGGCGTCGGCGGAGACGAAGCACCCCGCGTCGGAGGCCGCGTAGAGGACACCGGGATCTACGGGATGCCGGGCCAGGTCCAGCCCCGAAGTCCCTGGCTCGAGGCGGCCCACCACCCTCCAGTCGCGGCCGTCCTTGTGGCCGACCCAGAGGGAGTCGCCGTAGAGGACGGCCAGGCTGTCCCGCGAAGCCAGCAGGGCTCCTCCCGGGCGCAGGTCTCCCATCGACGAATCCTCGCGCTCGGCGTAGGGCCCCACGCTCTCCCAGGTCCTGCCGTGGTCCGGGCTCATCCACAGGCCCGCGTCGCCGACGTAGATCACGCCCCGTAGAAGACGGTCGGCGAAGATGGAGGGACGTGGCGGAAAGGGGTTGGCACTGAAGGATGTGCCGAATGCGTTGCTCTCCACGGGCTCCCAGGTGACCCCGCCGGTTGCGCTGCGCATATAGAGCCTGCCGAGAAGGTGGGCGATCAGCACCTCGCCATCCCATGGGTCCTGGAAGACGACCTCGTAGATGCCCCGGACCCACGGGAAGTACCGCCAACTCTCCAGCCACTGCCAGGCGCCGCTCCGCTGTCGGTAGAGGCCTATGTAGCGCTCTCCTTCCCTCGACTGGAGGGAGGTCATGTGCAGACGGTCCAGATGGTCGAACCACAAGGTGCCGACGGGAGGACCGGTCTCCTCGACCATGGCGGGGGCGGCCGTCTCTCCCCGGTCGGTGGAGACGTACACGCCTCCCGGGGTCTCCACCAGCAGGCCGGAGGGACCGAGGGTCCTCACGCCCTCCACATCGTCGTAGGCACCGAACCTGGCGCCGGTCCCCTGCCAGGTCTCGCCGCCGTCGTGGCTGCGGTACAGCCGCCGATCGCTGTGGGCGTAGATCAGGCCGGGCTCGTAGTCCGAGACGACCAGACCCTCGATCGCGCTGCCCACGTCCATGTCCAGCATCCGCCAGGTGGCTCCCTCGTCCGAGGTGTGGCGAAGGCCCCCATAGACAGGCAGGTAGAACCCTCCCGGCGTCCAGGGATCCGGAACGGGAGGGTCCCGGACATACCGAACGGGACTGGTTCCCACCGGGCTCGCGCCGGACTCGTCGAGCCGCCAGAGCCGGCCTCCCTCCCCTTCCGAGGAGTCGACCCAGGCATAGGTCCGGCCCGGGTCGGCCGGATGGGATCCGACACCCAGGGCGCGGCCCTCGACGGGGAACTGCCTCCACCTCCGGCCCCCGTCGTCGGAGATGAAGATGGCCCCCTCCGCTGCGGCGTAGAGTCGGTCCGGGCGATGGTCGTCGACAAAGGCGGCGTCCACGCCCTCGGGCATGGGGACCGCCGACCATGTGGCCCCCCCGTCAAGGGTCGAGTACACCCTCTTGAATCCGGAGTGAGGGGGTCCGCCCTCGACGACGTAAGCGGTCAGGGGGTCCTCCGCGTCGCCCCGGACCGTGCTGGTTACATCGAGGTGACTGAAACGCCAGCCGAAGGTACCGATTTCCGCGAGCATGAAAGGGGCGGGCTGCCAGGTGGCACCTTCGTCGGCAGACCGCCATACGCGCCATCTCGTGCGGCCGTACCAGGCCCCGCTCGGCGCAGGGTGGATCTGCTGGAGCGGGACTTGCAGGGGGATGCCTGGTCCCTCGGGCCTCCAAGCGCCGGCCAAGGCGGGCACGGCGCCGGGGTCCGTCCCCGCGGGCTCCACGACGCGCGGGGGGTCGCCCACGGAGCCGACGCGGACACGCGAAGCCTCGCTCTCGCCTACGTTGCCGTTGGCGTCCTCCACCACGACGCTGACCGAGTATGCCCCCGCAGGTCCCTCCCACGAGGCCTCGTACACGCCATCCCTTTCGGCCATGGATACCTCCGCCCGCAGTGTGGAGTCCGGGAGGCCGTGAATCCGGGCGGCCACGCCGCGGATCGGGCTGCCTTCGTGGATGAAGCGGCGGCCCACCCGGACGCTCAGGCCCTCCCGGGTCGGCGAGAGCCGCACGTACTGCACCCTCGGAGGTGTGATGTCAGGGAGCCGCGTGACCATAAAAGCCGCCGTGTCGGTCCACACCTGGAACCGGGTGCGCACCTGAAGCACGAAGGTCAGTTCCGTCCCGGCGGCCCCGGCCAGGGCGAGGAACTCCGGCGAGCGCGAGCTGCGGGCGCTCTCCGGTCCCTCGGCGGCAAAGCGGACGGCCCCGTCGGACACCCGCAGGGCGGCGTTGCCGGGACTGGCCAGATGGAAGCTCAGCGCCGGGAGCAGGTCCGGCGCCGTCGCCGGCAATCGGAGATCCAGGTGGAAGAGGTCGCCGGGATCGATGCGGTCCGTCCCCTGCCAGTCCCGCACCTGCCACTGCAGTCCCTCCTGCCGGGCGCTGATCACCGGGATCTCCAGATCCCGCCGGCCGATCGTGTCGGCCCCGTCGACGACGGTGAGCCGCAGCCTCGCCACTTGGGAGGAGGAAAAGCCGCCGGACACGCGGGCCCGGGGCGGGGTCGGCAGGGCGCCTCCCAGGTGGTGGACGTCCGGCCGCAGCTCGGGCAACTCGAAACGAGAAGGGGTGACGGTGAGCAGGTCGTCCAGCGGCTGCAGTGTCAGGACCGCCCCGCGGGTGGTCCGCCCGCCCCGGTTCACGGGGTCGAATTGCAGCACCCCTTCCTCGCCGGCCACGAGGACGCCGTCGCCGGTCTGGTCGCGCACCGTCACGACCCCGAACTCGATCCGCGGTCCACCGATCTCGACCCGGGCCTCGAGCCCTCTCTCCGTCACCTCGATGGCGGTGACGCTGAACGTGCTCCGGCCCTCCCCGTCGGCGGAACTCGGGTTCGTGTGGGCCGTGAACTGCGTGCGTCCGCCGGGTCCGAAGACGTCGGTGGCGTCGCCGAGGTTGCCTCCGTGGGCCTCGGCATACGCCTCGTCCCCGGCCCAGAAGTCGAGGTTGTCGCCGCCGTGGAGCGGGTCCGGCGTGCGGCCCATGGGGAACCCGCCCTCCTGCCAGCGGCCGTCGGCGCACTCCAGATCGACAACCCAGTGAGACTGGGAGACGTCGCCGGTGCGGTTGCCGGTGACGTGCCAGATGAGCAGGCCCTCGGCCGGGATCCCCCGGTCGTACCAGGAGGAGCGGGTCCGGTACTCCAGCAGGAAGTACTCCTCCCCGCCGGCGGGGATGCGGACCAGGTCTCCCGTCCTCGCCACGTCCCGCAGGACGATCCGCTGCGACGGTTGGTCGATCTCGGTGATGGCGGACCATCCGAGGCGGAGACGGCTCCACGCGGAGAAGCTGACGGGGCCGTCGCCGCCCCCCCAGCCGAGGGCCCCCCAGCCCATGAGGCCCCAGTTGCCGATGCCCGCCGAATCGTCGGCCGGGTCCCGCGGCTCCTCCCGGCTGAGATAGGCCACGTTGTAGAGGTCCTTCAGCCCGAAGAGGGTGTGCCCCAGCTCGTGGGCGACGGTGCCCGCCGCCTCCGGGAAGGAGCGGCTCTGGGCGACCAGGCCGAGGCGATAAGTGATCGGGTTCCCCGCGAGGTCCGGGTCGGCGGTGGCCGCGGGTTCGAGGAGCCCCAGATCGCCGATCCCGGTGGCGCCCCCGAGGAGGAAGTTGCGCGGCAGGGCGGGTGTGAGAAGGACGAGGAGATCCACCTCTCCATCGTCGTCGCCGGAGTCCGGCCGCCCGTCGGGGCCGTCGCTGTCGAACCGGGCGAGGTCCAGATCTTCGTCCACCTGGCGCAGGATCTCCCGCACGAAGTCCGCATAGCGGCCGGGTTTCGTGGGACCGGCCGCCACGTAGTCGATGGCGTCGCCCGAGGCGAGGTAGCGCCTTGGCGCCACGACGCCGCGGAGGGTCAGGCTGCCGAAGGACATCTCCCGGTAGAAGTGGCTGACGCTGCCGGGACGATCCGGGTCGAAGAGAGACTCGGCCCAGAAGGGCACGCCGGCCTGCTGGCCGCGGAAGCCGGCGAAGACCACCAGGGCGGTGACCTGCGAAAGGGGAGTGGAGGCGGCGGCCCCGGCCGGTCTCGAGGCGGCGATCGGGGCCTCGCCCCGGGAGGGCGGGGACGCGGCCCCGGCGGTCTGGGTGGAGACCGCCAGAAGACCTGCCAGCAGCCAGGGGGATCCCCGGCGCCCCCTGCAGCCGGGGATGTCGCCCATGAGGCTCGCTCGGATCAACAGGGTTGCGGTGGGTGGACCGCCCCCCGCCCAAGGCACGATGGACGGGGAGCGGCCCCGGCCATGCGAGGCCCGGTCGCATGGCGCAGGTCGAAGATCCACCCCAAGGAACCTGCAAAGGTGGACCTTGACCAGATCCGGCGACCGGGCCGAGAGGCGGCGGTCCGGTCAGCCGCCGCGCTCTCAGGCGGCGAGGGAGAGGGTGGCGTAGTGGGCGAAGGTGGACAGGCCGGCGAAGCACAGACTGATGGCCACGGGAATGGCGATCTCTCCGGTGATGCGAAGGATCCTCATGTCGTCCTCCTCGGGCGAAGGGTCGTGAAGCTGACGCCCTCCACCTATGCAACCGACGTGCCAGGTCCGTTTCTCGGGGTGGCATGCGCCGAGGCGGACTTCACTGGTGACCCGTTTCGCACCAGAGGTGTTCACACGTGAACACCCCTCACGCGCCCGGGCCGGTCGCTGGCCGGCTCCGGCCTGCCCTTTCAGGCCGCCGGCGTCTGAGGTCGCGGGTCAGGGCCCCTTGTGCGGGCGAGCAGGATCCTGCCAGCCCCGGCGACTGGCACAGGCCTTGCGCACACCTGGACGTCTCGAAGAGAAGGAGGAAGGGATGGTACGGACGAAGCTGTTGCAGGACTTGGCGCTGCCAGGTGCCGTGACTCTGAGCTATGCCTACGCCGCCGTCATGGCTTTCACGAGGCTCGGACAGGTGCTCGAGAACCTGGCCTGAACGCGCGGCCCCGGCGCCGCTAGGGCTCTTCCAGGATCGCCAGGGCCGCCTCGATCCGGCCCACGGCGGCCCGGTCCGCCTCCAGGGCCGCGCCGATCAGCCGGCGGGCCTCGGCCAGCTCTTCGGGGGTGTACTCCCCGCGGCCGTGAGCGGCATCGACGAGGGCGGACAACTCCACCAGGGCCTGGTGCTCGCGGCCGTAGTCGGCGGCGGCCGCGGCCAGCGGCTCCGCCGCTTCCGGGAGCAGGCCGGTCAGCTCGCGCATGTAGTCAGCCGCAAGCTCCCGCCGCCAGGTGAGGATCCTGGCGTGATGCCGCGTCGGCTGCTTGACCGCGTCCGCGGACTCGAAGGCGGCGCTCCAGGCCTCGTAGGCGGCGAAGCCCTGGGGCCGGGTCTGGGGCCGTCCGGCCTGCTCGAAGCGGGTGCCCGCGGCAAAGGCGGCGGCGTTGCGCAGGGCCATGAGGTGGGTCGCCCGCTCGTCCGCCTCGGTGGGCCCCAAGTGGGCGGTCACGTTGAACCACCCGCCGGGATCACCGGGGCCGAGGGCGTCGTAGCGCACGGCGTAGTCGACCTCGACGAAAGGGTGGCGGATGGTGCAGGTCTCCGCCTCGGGGTCGTAGCCGACGATGAGCCCCCAGCAGTAGGCGTGGTGCGCGGGGTGATCGCTCTGCTTCTGCTCCAGGCTCATGGGCTGCCACACCAGCACCGGGATCCCCCGCTCCAGGCTGGCCACGGCGGCATCCCGGGCCTCGGCCCTCAGCGCCGGCCAGTCGACGCCGACGCTCTTGTTGTTGGCTTCGTAGACGCGGAACCGGGCCAGCTCGGGCAACAGGTCCACGGCCAGGCTCCAGTCGAGGTTGTCGTGATAGACCATGGCGCCGCCTTCCTCCATGGCGAACTGGAAGGCGTGTCCCAGGACGCCCTGGAGGCGCGCCATCGACCACTCGGGGCGGCCGGCGGCCGCCATCAGGGGATGGAGGCAGGAGGCGAGGGTGGTGCCCTTGTGGGGCTGCAGGGGCTTGACGTCGACCGTGACGTTCATGGGCTCGGGCTCCGGGTCCCCCGCACCGTGGCCGTAACCGATGGAAGCGGCGCCCAGGACGGCGAGGACAACCCCGCCGGCCCGGGCGCAACCCCCATTCATGGGTTCAGCCGCCGAGTCCCCAGGTGACGGCCAGCTTGATCCGCCGGCCCTTGGGGTCGTGGGTGAAGCCGTCGTACGCCTGCTCGATGTTGACCAGGGGCGGCCTCTTGTCGAGCAGGTTCATACCCGAGAGCACCATGTTGGCGCCCATGGGCAGGCTCCACAGAAAGCTCACATCCAAGGTGACAAAGGATTCGATGGTGCCGAACAGGTCGCTGACCGCCTCATTGCCGGAGTCCAGCGACCCCCGGTCCTCGTAGGACGAGATGTAGTTGAGGTAGCTCACGAGGCCGTAGGCTTTCCAGTGATAACCGGCGGAGGCCCGCCCCTTCAGCTTGGGGAGGGAAGTGGCGATCGGATTGCCGAAGTTCAGGTAGCCGGCCGCGTCGGCGCCTTCCTGCAGCACCAGGTCGCCCAGCATCAGGGCCTTCGTCTCGTACTCGAGGATGTAGCTGCCGTCCAGGCTGGCGGAGAGTTGCCCCGGGCCCGCGGGGCTCCGCGTCCCCAGGTGCATGTCGAAGCCCGAGGTCTTCACCCCCGGCCAGTTGACGATGTCGACCTGCACCCGCTCGAGTGCGGAGGCCGCGCAGGTCCCCGTTCCGACCCCGTCCGGGCAGACGATGAACCCCTTCAGAGCCTCCTTGTTCGCCTCGTCGGCATAGAGCTCTGTGATTCTCCCGTGCGGCATGGCACCGATGACATCGCTGAAGTCGTAGCTCCAGTAGTCGAAGGTCGCATCGAGACCGGCCTCCGTGGCAAAGACGAGGCCCGCGTTGTAGGTGAAGGCCCGCTCGGGCTTGAGGTCCTTGCTGCCGAACCGGTCCACCGTCTGGTAGGCGCCCGTCTCGTTGATCCACTCGAGCGTCGACAGGGGGTTCTCGTTCACGTCGTCCAGCGACGGCGTGCGGAACGTCGTCTGCACCGAGCCGCGCAGGAACAGGGACTGGGTGGAGGACTCGGCCAACTGAAGGCGCCAGCCGAGCTTGGGATCGAAGCTGCTGGCCACGTCGTGGAACTCGTAGTTGGCGGCCAGCTGCGTGTCGATGCGCGGACCCAGGCTCAGGGGAATCTCCGCGAAGAGGCGGTGCACCGTCTGCGATACGTCATAGGGGTTGTTCACGTTGGTGAAGGCGTAGGGACCGAACCTGTCCTCCTCTGAACACCCGTCATCGCCCACGACCGGGCAGGGGTTGATGGTCACGTCGCCCGCGTCGTTGGGATCGCCGCTGGCATTCAGCAAGCGGAACTGGTAGCCCGTGGCGTAGCTGGCCACGTCCTCGATCCAGGTTCCGCTCAGCGTGGCATCGGCAACCAGCATGTCCGCCGTGCTCTGCAGATCGACTTCATTGTCTGCCAGCCAGTTCCGCAACTCGGGGGTGTTGGCCAGCTCGGAGCGGTAACCGGGGTTCGCCTGGCTCGCATACCTGGAGCCGTGCTGGTCCGTGTGCTCGATGGCATTGCCGAAGGGGTTGTAGTACTGGCAGTTGCCCTGACCCGCCGCCTGGCCGTTGAGCGGACCGAGCCGCATCCCCGCCAGAGAGTTGTTGTCCGCCTCCACGCCGACGCCGCAGTCGGGTCCTCCGAAGCCGCGGAAGCCGAGGAAGAGCCGCTCGATGTACACGCCCGGAAGGTTGTAGTTGCCCTCGGTGCGGGAGTAGGAGAGGCCCAGGTCGAAGTTGGCCTCGCGGCCTCCCAAGGAGAGGTCGCGATTCGCCGAGGCCGCCAGGCGCATCGTGCTGGAGTCGCGGCCCAGGATGCGGCCGGGACCCGAGTTGCCGAAGGGGCGGCCGTTGAAATACCAGTTCTCGCCGGCCTGGCACTCGGCGTGGTACAGGTCTCCGTCCGACGCCCCGTACTCCTCGCAGAAGGCCTGCCGTCCCGGGTGGTCGGGCGCGACCTCCATGATGCTCGTGTCCGTCAGGGGGAAGGGAGGGTACGAAGGGGTGGTGTACCAGTTGGGGATGTCGGCCCGGGCCAGCAGACCTTCGACGTGATACTCCGTGCCGTCGGCCAGGGAACCGTTGATCTCGGAGAACAGACGGAGATGACTCATCTCCTCGATCAGGTTCTCGTACTGCTGGTAGCGGAAGCGGCAGGTCCAGGACTCCCGGAAGCCGCCGAAGGACTCGCAGTCGGGGGCGTGGATGGCAGCGGTCCAGGGGGCCGGGGCGCCGACGGCGAAGGTGCCCGGGTTCCCCAGGCTCGACCATCCGAGGCGCTGGCCGCCGCCGTGCCACGGCTGCAGCAGGTAGTCCCTTTCCGTAGACGGCAGCTCGCTGCGTCCCCGCCACTCCGCGGCCACGACCGCATGGGCGCCGCCGAGCTGGCCGCCCCATATGGCGCCCACGTCGGAGTCCCCCGCCCCGGCCAGGTACTCGTGCGCGGCGGAGACCTCGAAGCCCGTGAAGTCGGAGCGGGTCAGGAAGTTGGCGACCCCGGCCACCGCGTCCGATCCGTAGATGGCCGCGGCCCCCTCCTTGAGGACCTCGACCCGGTCCAGGGCGATGGAGGGGATGGCGTTCACGTCGACGAAACGGCCGCCGATGAGGCGCGCCGGGACGTAGGTCTGGCGGCGGCTGTTGATCAGCACCAGCGTCCGCGAGGCCCCCAGGCCGCGCAGGTTGACGTTGGCGATGCTCTCGGACAGCGTGGCGGCCTGGTTGGCGTTGTACCAGCTGCTGCGCTCGCCGATCACGCCGTGGCTGGCGCTCAGGTTCTTGAAGAAGTCGACCGCCTGCGGCGAGCCTTGCTCGGCCATCTCGTCGCGGCCGGTCACCGCGACGGCGTAGGTCGAGCTGATGTGGGAATCCTTGATCGCGGTGCCGGTGACTACGACCTCCTCCAGCTGGACGGCGCTGGCGGCCAGCTCCACCCGGACCGTGGCGGTCTCTCCGGCGGCGACCATGACGGTGGTGGTGGTGCTCTCGTAGCCGATCAGCTCGATGGCGACCACGTGCTTGCCGGCGGGCACCTGTTCGAGGGTCGAACGGCCCTCCTCGTCGGAGAACCCGCCGACATCGATCGCCTCGATGAAGACCAGGGCCGACGGCAGGGCCTGTCCGCCGGCGTCGACGACGGTGACGGCCACCGCGCCGCTCCCCTGGGCGTGCGCCGGTCCCGCCCACAGCAAGGCCGCGGCGGCCAGGATGGCAAGAGACTGGTTGAGGATTCTCATCAGATCACCTCCCTTTTTTTGCGTGGAACAAGGAAGGGCAACCCATTCTGCAACATGGGCTGCCCTTCGGGGTCCGGAAAGGATGCTGCAGTTCGTCCGGTTCGGCCAAGATTGTAGTCCAATGACTTGGGGGACACAAAAAGGGACACGGAGACGATCGGCGAAGGGCGACCGGCGTCCTGCCGGTCAGACCAGCACAATGGCCAGGCCGGCCACCCCGTTCTGGAGAGTGTGGATCGCGGCGGTGACGAAGTAGGCGTGCCCCCAGGAGCGCGGTCTCCAGGCCAGCCAGGCGGTGGAGAACACCAGGAAGGTCCAGAAGATGCACAGCCCCCAGGCGACGGCGCTGAGGGAGTGCAGGACGGCCCAGACCGCCGCCGAGGACAGGGCAGCCGGCAGCCGGCGCCCGCCCCACAGGCGCATGAGCAGGGCCAGCAGGGGCGCCATGAGCAGGGTCTCGGCCAAGGGCGCGAAGAGGACGACCATCAGCAGGAACAGCGCCGGCGACATCCCCCTCAGAGGCGCCATGGGGTCCTCGCCGAGGAAGAGGTCGTGCCCGAGCAACTGGAACACGATCGACAGGACCAGGGCGATGGCCAGGGTCGGCGCCATGGCCAGCGGCCACGCGCGCAGGACGTAGCGCAAGGGGCCCACGCTGGTGTCGAGCAAGGGCCAGGCGAGGTTGCGCCAGAGCGGTTCAGCCGGGCGGTCCATGGCTCGATAGTCGCCGAAGGGAGAGATCCCGGCAAGACGGTTTGCCGCTGCTCGAGGCGCGCCGGTAGATTGCGGCCCCCCGGAGCGATGCTCCCGGTGTCCCGCAACCGAGTTCCCCATGCCTCCTTCCGAGCCTGCCACTGACTCCCGCCAGCGGCGCGAGACCGCCGGCCGCCGGCTGCGCGAAGCCGTCTGGCGCGGCGACCGGGCCGCCGTGGCCGCGGCCCTCGACCTGGATGGGTGAGCCGTCGACGAGCCCGGGCCCCACCCCCGGTGGGGCGGCCGCCCGGCCCCGCTGCAACTGGCCGCCGAACGAGGACGGCTGGAGATCGCCCGCCTGCTGCTGGAGCGCGGCGCCGACGTCGAGGGGCCCGTGCAGGGCTACGACTGGAGCCCCCTGCAGCTGGCCGCCCACTGGCGCCGCCGCGAGCTGGCGGAGCTGCTGCTGGCGCACGGCGCCCACCTCGACATCGCCGCCGCCGCCCTGCTCGGCGACGCCGCCGCCGTGGCGCGGCTGCTGCATGAGGACCCCGCCCTGGCCACGGCGCCCGCCCTCGACGGGGCGCCGCCCCTGCATTGCGCGGCCACCCCGCCGGTCGCCAGGCTCCTGCTGGACCGGGGCGCATCCCTGGACAGCGCGTCGATTGCCGCGGCGGCACGCCGCTGGACGCCGCCCTCGGCCGCGGCCCCCCAGGCCGGTCGGTGGCCGCCCTGCTAGTCGAGCGCGGCGCCCGGCCCGACCCCTGCCACCTGGCCGCCCTCGGCTGGACCGAGCGGCTGCTGCGCCGCATCGACGCCGATCCCGCGGCCCTCGGCTTCCGCGGCCGCATCGGGGTCAACGAGGTGGTGGGGACGCCCCTGCACGCCGCCGTCCACGCGGGGCACGGCGCCCTGGGCGGCGGTCCTCGTCCGGCGCGGCGCCGACGTCGGCGCACGGGCCGACATGGGGCAGACGCCCCTGCACCTGTGTGCCACGGCGGGCCTGGCGCGCCTCCTCGTCGAGGCCGGGGCCGACCCGGCGGCGGCGGACGGCGAGCACGGGACCGCGCCCCTCACGTGGGCCCGCGTCGGCCTGGAGATCCACGGGGACAGCCCGATGCGGCGGCGGCTGGTGGAGTACCTGGAGAGGGTGACGCCGGGGGCCCGCTGAGGGGCCCGGGGGACTACAGGCCCGCGGGCAGGAGAACCAGCTCCGGCACCCGCGCCCGTCCCGGCGTGGCGGCCACGTACAGGCAGGCGTCGGCCACGTCCTCCGGCTGCAGGGCTTTCGCCATGACCTCGGGCGGGGTCGGCGCCGGCCGCTGCAGGACGAGAGGGGTGTCGCACAGGCCGGGGAAGATCACGGTGGTGCGGATGCCGTTGTCGCGCTCCTCCTCGAAGGTCCCGTGGGCGAGGCCGGAGAGGCCGCACTTGGTGGCCTGGTAGGCGACCCCCGAGACATCCGGCTTCTGCACGCAGCCCGAGGAGAGGTAGATGATCAGCCCCGAGCCCCGGGCGCGCATCGCCGGCAGCACCGCCTGGGTGCAGTGGAAGGCGCCGGTGAGATTGGTGGCGATCATGTCGTTCCAGGTCTGGCGGGACAGGACCTGCAGGCTGCGCTCCGGGATGTTGGTCCCCGTGGCGTAGAGGAGGATGTCGATGCGGCCGAAGGCGTCGAGAGCGGTGCGGACGAGGCCGTCCACCTGGGCCGGATCGGTCGCGTCGGCGGGACAGGCCAGGGCGCCGTCGCCGATCTCGGCGGCCAGCGCCTCCAGCTCGCCGGCGCTGCGCGCGGCCAGCACCACCTTCGCCCCGGCTCCGGCATAGGCCCGCGCCGCCGCCCTCCCCATCCCCGAGCTGCTGCCCACGACCACCGCCACCCGGCCGCTCAGTGCCGCCATCGTCTCTCCTCCTTGCGGCCGGCGCGCGAACCTGCGGCCCTGGCGTGCCCGCCGCCGGCAACCCACACGTGGCCCGACATGGTCACCCGCGAGTCGACGGCGGCGTCCGACACGTCAGCGGACGTTGTAGTAGGTGGCGTAGAAGTCACGGCTCTCGCAACGCACCCAGTCGCGGTCGCGGCCCCTCTCGCCGAAGCGCCCGAGACCGAACTCCGCCAGGTCCTCCCCCGGGTCGCCGTCGAGCACCCAGCCCGCGAGCCAGCGGCCCACCGCGGCGGAGCCGGCAATGCCGAGGGCGGCGCAGGCCGAGGCCACGAAGAGCCCCTCCACCGCCGGCACCGGCCCGAGCAGGTAGCTGCCGTCGGGGGCGAAGGAGGTGACCCCCTGGCAGTACTCGGCCACCTCCAGCCCGGGCAGGGACGGGAAGAGCGGGGCCAGCCGGTCCGCGGCCTCGGCGATGGTGCCGCGCGGCTCGGGCAGGTCGGAGGTGCGGAAGCCCTCGTCCAGATCGACGAGATGCGGGTCCGGCTCGAAGAAGCCGTAGAGGTAGCCGCCGCGCTCCGGGCGGACGTAGCAGCTCGCCTCGGTGACGCGGACCACCGGGTGGTCGGCGGAGATGCCGGCGGCGGCGGTGCGGGCGCGCTGATGGCGGATCGTCTGCAGGGGCAGCTCATCGGCGCCGAAGCGGCGCAGGAGCCGGCTGCTCCAGGGGCCGGCGGTGAGGACCACGCGATCGGCGGCGATCGTTCCGGCGGCGGTGCGCACGCCGCGCACGGCGCCGCCGTCGACATCGAGACCCGCCACCTCGGCGGAGCACTCGATGCGGACCCCCAGGTCGCGGGCGGCGGCGGCGTAGGCGCGGGCGCACCGGCCGGGGTCGACGTAGCCGTCGCCGGTGACGTAACAGCCGCCCTCGAGGCGGGATACGTCCATGCCGGGGCACAGCCGCTCCATCTCGCCGCGGGAGACGAAGGCGGCCTCGACGCCGCTGGCCCGGGCGCGCTCGATCAGGCCTTCGTAGGCGGCCATCCGCTCCGGCGTCAGGGCCGCGAGCAGGCTCCCCGGCCGGCGCAGGCCCGGGTCGTGGCCGGACCGCTCGCCGAAGCCGGAGAGCAGGTCGAGGGCGTAGCGGATCGCCCGGCACATGGCCGCCGAGCTGCGCACCTGGCCTACGAGACCAGCGGCGCGGGGCGTGGTCTCGGCCGCTACTTCGGGATTGCGCTCGAGAACGCGAACGGTTCCCGCGCCGCGCTCGGCCAGGTGCCAAGCCGTGCTGAGGCCCCAGATGCCGCCGCCGACGATGATGATGGTTTCCGTGTCGCTGCTCATGGCGGAAGACTACCTTGGCAGGAGCCTGGAGGCAATCGGCCTTGCCTCTCCAGCGCCGGCTCCCTCTCTCGATGGGAGACACAGACGATGAAAGATCAACTACGACATCGATCACGCTCCCTGGCCCTGGCCGGGCTCATCCTGGCTGCGATACCGGCCGCGGATGCTTCACCCCCCCAGTCTGCCGGCGGGCATGCCCCTTTCAGCCGGGTCGTCTACGACGGGGAATCCGGCCAGGCCCCCTCCGCTTCCAAGGCGGCGGCCCTGAAGGACTGGCCGCAGCGCACCGTGAGGATGATCTACTTCCGGCCCGAGGACCGCCCCTTCCGCGCCGAGGTGGTCGATTCGATGAAGGCTGCCATCGTGCAGATCCAGGCCTTCTTCGCGCAGCAGATGCGGGAGCACGGGCATGGGGACGTGACATTCCAGTATGAGACCGACGCTCAGGGGGAGCCGCTCGTCCACCGTGTGGTTGGAGAGCATGCCGACGAGCACTATATCGAGCAAGGGGGAGCCGTGCAGGAGGTTTCACAAGCCGTCCTCAGGGGAGGACGGGACATCGACCTTGTCGTCATCGACCAGAGCTCGCCTGTACTGCCTTCCCCCAGTGGAGGCGCAGGAGGCCTGGCCTTCATCGGACAGGTGAATCGTCAACCCTTCGGGACGGCCCTGGTCCCGGCCTCGGCCCACTGGACCACGGCTGCCCACGAGCTCGGCCATGTCTTTGGACTGGACCACGACTTCAGGGATGGCACGTACATCATGTCCTACGGTTTCCAGTCCCCGCTTCGCCTGTCCGCATGCAGCGCCGGGCTCCTGACCGTGCATCCCTACTTCAACCCCGATGTCCCCGGGGCGCCGGGTCCGCCGACGACGACCATCGACTTCACCTCCCCTCCCGGCTATCGGGCCGGTTCGAGCAGCCACCCCGTGCGACTCACCGTCGGTGGCTCGGCGGGGCTCCACCAGGTGCTTTTCGTCGGAGCCACAAACCCCCCCCACTTCGCTGCCGGATCCCTCGAAGTACTGGGGTGCCGCTCCTACTCGGGGGAGAGCGCGGCGGATGTCGAGTTCGACTACGACGGCGCCGTTCCGTCCGAGCCCCTCACGAGTCTCTCGGATCCCGTCGTTCACCCCCTTGGCGTGCGGGCCGTCGACCAATACGGCAGATGGGTCGTAGAGGGCTTCGTCGTGCATCAGCTCTCCCCCCTGCATATCGGCTCGCTGGAAGAGCCCGGGGCGGTCTCTGCCCTGGCCTTCGCCCCGGTGGGCACCTCGGTGGCCGCGGCGGGGGACCCCCTCTTCGGGCTCTGGGACGTGCAGACGCGGCAGATGGTGGCCAGCTTCGGAGAGGCCCCCGCAGCGTCGGTGGCGTTCTCGCCGGACGGCGCCACCCTGGCCACCGCGGCGTACGACGGCAAGGTCAGGCTGTGGGACGTGTCCGCGCGAACGATCACCAGCACCCTGGAAGGTCGGTCGCGATTCGCCGCCTCCCTGGCCTTCTCCCCCGATGGCGCCACCCTGGCCGCCGTGTCATCGAGGAGCACGGTCACCCTCTGGGACCTGGAGACGGAGACGGAGACCGCGGTCCTCAGTCATGATGCCCCGGTCTCCTTCGTGGCCTTCTCTCCCGACGGCTCCACCATCGCCACCGCCACATGGAGTCCCCGGGTCCACCTCTGGGACGCAGCCGGGACCCACCTGGCCGTCCTCGCCGGACACGGGGAGTGGACCAACGGGCTGACCTTCTCCCCCGACGGCGCCACCCTGGCCGCCTCGGGGACGGACGGTCTCGTCAAGCTCTGGGACGTGGCGGCCCGAAGGGATGTCGCCGACCTCGAGCACAGGCGGATCGTCAGGTCCATGGCGTTCTCTCCCGACGGCGCCACCCTCGCCTGCGCCTCGGGATACATCGTCAGGCTCTGGGACGCGGGGACGCGGCTTCGGATCGACGTCCTCCCAGACGGCCAGTTCGCCGAGGCCGTCGACTTCTCCGCCGATGGCCGGACCCTGGTCTCCGGGACCCGGAAGGGGCTCGAGTTGTGGGATGCCTCGGAGTGGCTGCAGCCTCGGCCCCATGGGCTGGTGATGATCTCGGGAGACGGACAGGAAGGGGCTCCCGGCGCCGTCCTCGAGGATCCCCTGGTGGTGGAAGTGCAGGATCAGTACGGGGTCGCCATGGCGGGACAACCCGTCGTGTTCACCGTCGCCCAGGGCGATGGAAGGCTGGGCGGCAGGTTCACCATGGAGAACACGGAGACCGATGCCAACGGCCGTGCGGAGAGCCGCCTCACCCTCGCCCCCGGCCCGGGAGCGGTCACCGTCGAGGCGAGGCTCTTCGGGTCAGATCCCGTGGTCTTCGGAGCCGCCGCCATCGGGGAACCTCCCGTCGGGGATGGAGATCCTCTCAAGTGGCACCTGCCCGACCGCGCGACGGCGCGCCTGGGCAAGGGCGCCACGGGACTGGGATTCGGCTCTCCCGTGGCCTTTACCCCCGATGGCCAACGCTTCGCCGTGGCCACCAGCATCGGCATCTGGGTCTATGATTCGACGACCGCCCGTGAGCTCGCCCTGATAGCCGGTGCCTCGGCGACCACCCTGGCCTTCTCCGCCGACGGGACCACCCTCGCCGCCGGAGCGGGTGGGACGATCAGGCTGTGGGACGTGGCCAGTGGTGAGAGCAGGGCCAGTCTGAGAGGACATGACTCGGTATGGTCGGTGGCCTTCTCTCCCGACGGCAGCATGCTCGCCTCCGCCTCCGGGACCATGGTCAAGCTGTGGGACGTGGCGACGCGCCAGAACACGGCCACTCTCGACGGGCTTGGCGGCACGGTGATGTTCCTCCACGGCGGCGCCACCGTCGGCGTCCTGGGCTGGGATGGCATCCTGAAGCTGTGGGATGCCACCAGCGAACCGATCCGGTCGCTCTTCGAGGTGCAACTCGGATGGGGTCCGTCCACGTCCTTCCCCATGACCCAGATGGCCTTCTCCCCCGATGGTGTCACCCTCGCCGCCGGTTGGGGAGACACGATCAGGCTGTGGGACGTCGCGGCGGGAACCTCCCTCCCTTCTCTGGACAATGAGACCGGCATAACCTCGGTGGCCTTCTCTCCGCAGGGCACGACCCTGGCCGTCGGCTCACTAGGTGAGATCAAGCTGTGGGACGTGGCGGCGGGGAGCATCGTCACCACCTTCGAGGTACGGACAGGCTGGATGGGCCACCTGGTCTTTTCCTCTGACGGGTCCACCCTTGCCTCGGCATCGTCGAACACGATCACCCTGTGGGACCTGGCGTCCGGGACAGAGCTCGCCACCGTCGATCACTCCACCGAGGTCTATCCCGTGGAGTTCTCTCCGGGCGATGCCTCCCTCGTCGTCAGGTCGTCGGACGGCGTCCTGCTCCTGGAGGTCTCCACCGCGAATCTCGCCCGCCTTCGGGGCCATACGCACGCGACCGGAGTCAATTCCGTGGCCTTTTCCCGGGATGGCGCCACCCTCGCCACCGGTTCGATCTTCGTTGCAAACGTGTGGGACATCGTCACCGGGAGAAGCGTGGCCACCGCCACTCATCCAGCCGAGGTCAGCGCCGTGGCCTTTTCCCCCGTTGACGACGTTCTCGCCTTTGGCTCCTATGACGACACAATCAGGCTGTGGGATGTCGAGAGGCGCGGCGACATCGCCAGCCTCGCAGGAGGGTTCGACGGCGTCATCTCTCTGGCCTTCTCCCCGGACGGAGCTACTCTCGCCGCGGGATACCAGGAGGGCATCGTCAACCTGTGGGATGTGGCCAGGACCCAGGCCCGGCTTGCCCTCGAGGGACACATGAGCGGGGTGCGGTCCGTGGCCTTCTCCCCCGATGGCGCCACCCTCGCTACCGGCTCCGTGGACGAAACCCTCCGGCTGTGGGATGTGGAGACGGGGACGGAGACCGCCCTTCTCGAAGGCCACGACGGTTGGGTCAATTCCGTGGCCTTTTCCCGGGACGGAACCCTCGCCGCCGCATGGGGGCCCACCGTCCGGGTATGGGATGCGGGGACCTGGGAAGAGGCCGCCGATCCCATGAGGCTTGGGGGTTGGGGCTATGCCGTAGCCTTTTCCCCCGATGGCACCAAACTCGCCGCCGGTTCCGGGAACACCGTTCTGCTGAGAGAGACCGGGACCTGGAGATCGCTCGCTACCTTCGATGGGCACACGGAGAGGATCAATTCCCTGGCCTTCTCACCCCATGGCGCCACCCTTGCCAGCGGCTCCCGGGACGGCACCGTTCTGCTGTGGGACATCGCCCCGGAGCCCCAGGCTCTGAGGAGGGTTTCGGGCGACCGCCAGGAGGGGCTCCCGGGGGCGCTCCTGGCCGACTCCCTCGTCGTCGAGGTGCGCGACCAGTATGGGGACCTGCTGGAAGGGGCCCAGGTGAATTTCGCGGTGACCAGGGGAGATGGAACCTTGACCGCGGCTACCGTGATCACGGATTCCATGGGGAGGGCCGCCACCTTCCTGACCTTGGGGAGCCGACAAGGCCGCAACACCGTGACGGCAACCGTGGCGGACGTCTGGCCGGTGACTTTCCGGGCCACCGGGCTGCCCATTCCCGGGGCTCTGATCAGACTCTCCGGAGAGGAGCTGGAAGGGCCGGCCGGCTCCGCCCTGGCCGAACCGTTCGTCGTCGAGGTCAGAGACCAGGTCGGCTCCCCATTGGCAGGGGCCGTGGTCACCTTTTCCGTCACCGGCGGCGGAGGGACGCTCTCCGCTGCCACCGACACCACGGATGCCGACGGCCGGGCCGCCACCAACCTGACCCTGGGCGAGGAACTGGGGGCCAACTCCGTCGAGGCAACCGTAGCCGGACTCGAGCCGGTGACCTTCACGGCCACGGCCAGGGCTACCCCCGACTTCGACGGCGACGGCGAGGTCGGCTTCGACGACTTCTTCCTCTTCGCCGAGGCCTGGGGAGACAGCGACCCCCGCTTCGACCTGGACGGCAGCGGCTCGGTGGACTTCGCCGACTTCTTCCTCTTCGCCGAGAGCTTCGCCCAGCCGGCGCGGGCCAAGCTCATGGCCCTCGCCCGCGAACGGATCGGACTTCCCGATGGCCCCCAGCTGGGTCAGAACTGGCCCAATCCCTTCAACAGCGAGACCGTCCTCTCCTGGTTCGTGCTGCAGCCGGGGCCGGCGCGCCTGGAGGTGTTCGCCCTCACCGGGCAGCGGGTCGCGGTCCTGGCCTCGGGACACCACGAGGCCGGCCTCCACCGCCTCCACTGGGACGGGCGCGACCACCAGGGACGGCCCCTGGCCAGCGGCACCTACCTCTACCGGCTGGTCACCGCCCAGGAGGTATGGGCGCGCAAGCTGGTCCTGATCCGCTGAGGAGCATCCCATGGCAGGGATCGAACCCTTCGCCGTCTCCAACGAACTCCTGGAACACCCGGGCCGCCTTCAGGAGCGGGCACGCCAGGACGGCTACCTCTTCTTCCGGGGCCTGATCGACGCCGATTCCGTCCTCGGCCTGCGCCGCGACTTCCTGGAGATCTGCCACCGCCACGGATGGGCCCGGGGCGGCGGGGCGCTGATGGACGGCATCGCCGCCGGCGGCCCCTTCGTGGAGGGCGACGACGGCTACTGGCCGGTGCTGGACGAGTTCCAGCGCCTGGAATCGTTCCACGCCTTCGCCCACCACCCGGCGATCCTGGAAATGTGCGACACGCTCTTCGGCGAGAGGACGCTCGTCCATCCGCGCAACATCGGGCGGATCATGTTCCCGGCGAACGCCAGCTACACGACGCCGGCGCACCAGGATTACATCCATATCCGGGGAACGCCGGAAACGTATACCGCGTGGATCCCCCTCGGCGCCTGTCCACGGGAGCTGGGCGGACTTGCGGTGCTCGCGGGATCGCACAAGGGCGGGCTGTACCCGGTGGAGCCGGCCCTCGGCGCCGGCAAGGTCGGCATCGACACGGCGCCCCTGGAGGCGCAGGGACTGCGCTGGGCGGCGGCGGACTTCGCCATCGGCGATGCCCTGTTCTTTCACAGCCACGCCGTGCACAAGGCCCTGCCGAACCGCAGTCCCGACCGGATCCGCCTCTCGGTGGACTACCGCTACCAGGGTTCCTCGCAGCCGGTCACCGAGGGATCGCTGCTGCCGCACTTCAACCGCATGGCCTGGGACGAGATCTATGCCGGCTGGCAATCGACGAAGCACCAGTACTACTGGAACGCCTTCGACCTCGACACCGTCCCGCACCCCGGAACATCCGCCGCGGCGCGGGCGTCGGCGAAGGGATGACACAACAGGAGGCGATACGATGAGACGGATCTTGATGGTGCTGCTGGCGGCGCTGCCGGCGGCCGCCGGCGCCGGGGAAACGGCCAGGGCCACCTTTGCCGGCGGCTGCTTCTGGTGCCTGGAGCCGCCCTTCGAGAAGCTGGAGGGGGTGAGTGCCGTCGTCTCCGGGTACATCGGCGGCCCGGAGTTGAACCCCACGTACCGCGAGGTGGCCGGGGGCAAGACCGGGCACCTCGAGGCGGTGCAGGTCACCTTCGACCCGGAGACGATCAGCTACGAGCGGCTCCTCGAGGTCTACTGGATGCAGTTCGACCCCACCGACGCCGGCGGCTCCTTCGTCGACCGCGGGCACCAGTACACCTCGGCGATCTTCGTCCACGACGAGGAGCAGCGGCGGCTGGCCGAAGCCTCGAAGTCGGACCTGGCCGCCTCGGGCCGCTTCGAGGACCCCATCGTCACCCCGGTGCGCGACGCCGACGTGTTCTACCCGGCCGAGGAGTACCACCAGGACTTCTACCGCAAGGACCCGTCCCACTACAAGCGCTACCGCTCCGGCTCCGGGCGCGACGAGTTCATCCGCGCCCACTGGGGCGGCGGCGGCGGGACCGGGACGCGCTACCTCAAGCCGCCGGAGAAGAAGCTGCGCCGCCGCCTGACCCGCCTCCAGTACGAGGTCACCCAGGAGGAGGGCACCGAGCCGCCCTTCCGCAACGAGTTCTGGGACAACAAGAAGGAGGGGATCTACGTCGACATCGTCTCCGGCGAGCCCCTCTTCCTCTCCGTCGACAAGTACGTCTCGGGCACCGGGTGGCCGAGCTTCACGCGCCCCCTGGTGGCGGAGAACATCGTCGAGAAGAGGGACTTCAAGCTGTTCTACCCGCGCACCGAGGTGCGCAGCAAGCACGGCGACTCGCACCTGGGCCACCTCTTCGACGACGGACCCGAGCCCACGGGGCTGCGCTACTGCATCAACTCGGCGGCCCTGCGCTTCGTCCCGCGGGAGGAGATGGAGGCGGCCGGGTACGGCGAGTACCTCGCCCGCTTCGAGGCGAAGGCGCAGGCGGGAGAGAGCCCGTGACCCGGGACGAAGCCCTCGCCCTGATGCACGAGCACACGGCGTCGGAGCCCCTGCGCCGGCACATGTACGCCGTGGAGACCGCCATGCGCGCCTGCGCCCGCCGCCTGGGCGAGGACGAGGAGGCCTGGGCCACCGTGGGCCTGCTCCACGACTTCGACTACGAGGCCCACCCCAACGAGGCGCGCTCCCCCACCGAGGGGCACCCGGCCTTCGGCGTGGCCCTGCTGCGCGAGCGCGGCTACCCCGAGCCCCTGTGCCGGGCGATCCTCGGACACGCCACCTACAGCGGCGTGCCGCGGGACACGCCCGTGGCCCGGGCGCTGTTCGCCGTGGACGAGTTGTGCGGCTTCCTCGTGGCCTGCGCCCTCGTGCGGCCGTCGAAGAGCCTCGCCGACCTGGGCGTGCGCAGCGTCCGCAAGAAGCTCAAGGACCGCGGCTTCGCCCGCGCCGTCGACCGCGGCGAGATCCGCCAGGGGGCCGAGGAGTTCGGGGTGGATCTGGACGAGCACATCGACTTCGTCATCCAGGCGCTGCGTCCCGAGGAAGGGCGCCTGGGGCTCGGCCCCGGCTGAAGCGGTGCCGAGCCCCTCGCTGATCAGGCGCCGAAAAAGAACGGGCCGAGGAAGCAGACGACGATGGCGAAGGGAGCGGCGATCTCGGCGGGGCGGAAGGTCTGCATGACATCCTCCTTCGGAACGGTGGTGAGTTGTCGCCCTCACCACCGCAAGCGCCGTGCCAGACCCGTTCTCCCGGGGACCGCTCCGGCCACGCGAGTCAGAGGTGGCCGTCTCCGCACACGGGTGTCCGTTGGCGGACGCCCGCCTCAGGGCAGCGCCTCGATAAGCCGGCTCACGTCTTCCTGATTGTTGTAGACCGAGGGCGACAGCCTCAGCTTGTCGCCGAAGCGCATGGCCACGTGCACGCCGGCCTCGCGGGTGCGCCGCACGGCCGCCTCCGGGTCGGGGGTGACGAAGGCGAGGATGGGGCTCTCGTTGCCGCGCGGCGTGATCGGCCGGTAACCCTTGGCGGGCAGCTCCTCCTGCAGGCGGTCGGTGAGGCCGCGCACGTGGCCGCGGATGTTCTCCACCCCCAGGTCGAGGATGTAGCGCAGGCTCTGCTGGGCGGCGATCACGCCCTCGTAGGAGGGATAGCTCACCTCCCAGGCCGTGGCGTCGTCCCGGGTCATGACGCTGACCTCGGGGCGCCCGCTCTCCGCGTCCCTCCAGGGCGGGTAGTTGAGGCGGACCGAGCCCGAGGGCTGCGACGCCTTGACCACCGTGTGCTGCAGGTCCCGCCGCACGTAGAGGAAGCCGAAGCCCTTCACCCCCATGAGCCACTTGAAGGTCGAGCAGGCGGCCATGTCGATGCCCATGGCGCCCACGTCGATGGGCACGGCGCCGACGGCCTGCATGATGTCGGCGTAGAGGTAGGCGCCGCGGGCGTGGGCCAGCTCGCTCAGGGCGGCCACGTCGGCAAGCAAGCCGTTGACGTTGGAGACCAGGGCCACCGAAACCAGCCGCGTGTCCTTGTCGATGGCGGCGGCCATGGCATCCATGTCGATGCGCCAGTCGCGGTTGCGCACGATCCGCACCTCCAGGCCGGCGGCCTCCCTCACTTTGTAGTTGCAGAGGCATGCCGAGAAAGCCAGGTCGTTGGTAACGATGTTGCCGCCGGCGAGGTGATCGGCCATGCCGTTGAGCACGTTGCTCTCGGCCTCCACGGTGCTGCGGGCGAAGGCGATCTCCCCCGGGTCGGCGTGGATCAGCCGCGCGAAGAGGTGGCGCGCCTCGTCGCGGGGCGGCGCCCAGTCCGGCCACCAGGGATCGCCCACGTTGTGGGTGACCCAGTCGACGTAGCGGTGCAGGGCCGCGGAGGTGTGGACGCTGACGGGGTGGGAGGAGGCGTTGTCGAAGTAGGCGGCGGTGCGCGCCCGGGGGAAGTCGGCGCGCACGCGATCGAAGTCGGGAGTGGTCACGGGATGGACCTCCGGCGGGCCGGGGTTATCTTCCCCGCCGTCTCGGGGAGAGAGGTATGCTGACAGAGGGACAGACAGAGAGCTTCCGGGAGGACGGGTTCCTCATCGTCCGCGGTCTGCTCGAGCCGGCGGAGGTGGAGGCGATGAAGGCCCGCGCCGAGCTGATCTCGCGCGGAGAGGCGGGCCACGTCGACCCCGCCTGGCTCCAGCTCGAGCCCGCGGTGGCCGCCGGCGAGGCCGAGGCCGGCGGCCGGGCCGACTCCCTGAGGAAGATGAGCCACGTCGCCTTCGTGGACGGCGTCTTCCGCACCCACGCCCTGAACCCGCGCATCCTCGACTGCGTGGAGTCCCTCCTCGGCCGCGACATCAAGCTCTACCAGGACCAGCTGTTCATGAAGCCGCCCCGCATCGGCTCGCGCCAGGCCTACCACCAGGACCAGCCCCTCGGCTTCCACGTCGACCCGCCCGACCGCATGGTCACGTGCTGGGCGGCGCTGGACGAGGCGACGATCCCCAACGGCTGCCTGTGGATGCTGCCGGGCACGCACCGCCACGGCTGGATCGAGCAGGAGCGCTGGCGCGAGTTCGAGCGCCGCTCCCTCGCCGGCGAGCTGCCCGAGGAGCGGCCGGTGGAGCTGGCGCCCGGAGACTGCAGCTTCCACCACGGCCACATCCTCCACGGCAGCCGGCCGAACACCACCGGCCGGCGCCGCTGGGGCTACGCCACCCACTACGTCAGCGCCCACTGCCGCTTCACCGGCGAAGGCCGCAGCGACGCCATCCTCGCCCGGGGCCGCTCGATCCCCGGGTGCCTCTGAAGCCCGCGGCAAGGAACTCAAGGGGCGGCCTCCCCCGCCGCGTCCAGCAGCGCCTGCACCTCCGGCGTCAGGCGCGGCCTCCCGTCGATGACGCCGGTCCCCTCCATGCGCGCCCGCACCACCGGCTCTTCCCCGGGCAGGCGGAAGATCTCCTGGTCGAAGATCCAGCGGACGCGCCCTCCGCGCCCCAGGCGCGAGCCCACGACGAAGCGGTCCCCCGACCTGAGCGGGGCCAGGTAGTCGACCTCGGACCGCATGAGCACGAGATCGCAGCCCTGCTCGTGGAGGCGCGCGAAATCGAGCCCCGTCTCCAGCAGGCAGCGGTGCCGGGCGTGCTCCAGGTAGTTGAGGTAGACCGCGTTGTTGACCACCCCCTGCAGGTCGCACTCGTAGTCCCGCACCTCGAGCTCGATCTCGAAGGGGTAGTCCCGGCGGCGGCTCACGCGGGCTGTCTCACGGGGTGTTTTGCCGCCTCCGGCGACGGCCTATACTCGACGGGAAAGGAGCGACCATGATACGTATCTCCGTCTGGCACGGCGACCTCTCCGACAGCTACCTGCGGCTGGTGACACAGCTCGGGGCCGACTGCCTCGACTTCGGGCAGGGGAGCTTCTGGCCGGGGGTGAAGGAGCAGGGCTACCCGGACGCCGGGCAGGTGCGGGCCATCCGCCGCCGGGTCCGCGACTTCGGCCTCGACATCAACCGCGTCTCCCTGCCCGACATGACCGAGGAGTTCTTCTCCGGGGGCCCCGGCGCCGAGCGCGAGCTGGACAACAGCTGCCGGGCCCTGGAGGCCTTCGCCGAGGCCGGCGCGCCGATCGCCCGGCAGCGCGTCGCCGGCGACACCTTCCCGTGGATGATGAGCCGCTACCGCGCCGTGCACCGGGGCGGCTACCGCTCCCGGGGCGAGACCCTGGCGCGGGACCCCGAGCCGGCGCCGGACCGAGAGGCCCTGGACCGCTGGTGGGAGCGGTTCCTAGTCCTCTACGGGCGCCTCGTGCCGATCGCCGAGGAGCGCGGTATCCGGCTGGCCATGCATCCCTCGGACGTGCCCAACGTGGACACACCCTTCGGCGGACTCGGCTTCCACCGCATCATCGACGCCTTCCCGTCGCGCCAGGTGGGCTACCTCTACTGCTGCGGCACCCGCGCCGAGGCCGGCGGCGGCTCCCTGGTCATGGACGAGATCCACAACTACGGCCGCAAGGGGCGCCTCTTCACCCTCCACATGCGCAACGTGCGCGGCTCCCTGGCCACGGCGGGCGCCTTCGAGGAGACCCTGCTCGACGACGGCGACATCAACATGTTCAAGGTCCTGCTGGAACTGCGGCGGGTCGGCTTCGACGGCTGCATCAACCCCGACCACATCCCCCAGGTGGAGGGCGACGGCGAGGGCGTGCACCAGGGCCTGGCCTACTCCATCGGTTACCTGCGCGCCCTGCTGGCCGCGCTCGCCGCTTCCTGACAAGAGAGAGAGGACGCCCGTGAGCGAAGTGAACGAGAGCCCCAGGATCGCCGCCGTGGTCACCGAGTACCGGCCGCGGTCCCACGCCGACGTCATCGTCGGCAAGTTCCTGCGCGGCTTCCCCACCGACGACGGGTTCGTCGACCCGCGCACGCGGATCGTCTCCCTCTACATGGACCAGGTGGCGGAGAACGACATCGGCATGGAGACGGCCGAGGCCTTCGGCGTGCCCGTGAGCCGCAGCATCGTCCAGGCCCTGACCCTCGGCGGCGGGGAGCTGGCCGTGGACGGGGTCCTGCTCATCGGCGAGCACGGCGACTACGCCTTCAACGAGAAGGAGCAGCACCTCTACCCCCGGCGTCACTTCATGGAGCAGATCACGGGCGTGTTCTCCACCAGCGGCGGGGCGGCGCCGGTCTTCAACGACAAGCACCTGTCGTGGCGCTGGCAGGACGCCCTGTGGATGCGCGACCGCGCCGCCGAGCTGGGGGCGCCCTTCATGGCCGGCTCCTCCCTGCCCGTCTGCTGGCGCGACCCCTTCCTCGAGCACGAGCTCGACGCGCCGCTGCAGGAGGCGGTGGCCGTGGGGTTCTCCGGCCTCGACATCTACGGCTTCCACACCCTCGAGGTGCTGCAGTGCATGGCGGAGCGCCGCGCCGGGGGCGAGACCGGGGTCGCCGCCGTCACCTGCCTGGAGGGCGAGGCGGCCTGGGCCCACGGCCGCGGCGAGGGCGCCTGGTGGCGGGAACTGGCCGGGGCGGCGTGCGCCACCGTGGACGGGAGCGGGCGCAAGGAGGAGGGCGAGATGGAGGACCACTGCGAGAACCCGGCCCTCTTTCTATTGGAGTACCGCGACGGCTTCCGCGGCGCCGTGGTCATGCTCAACGGCTATCTCCACGAGCTGGCCTACGCCTCGCGGCGCACCCGCGGCGAGGTGGAGGCGACCTGGTTCAAGTGCCAGGGCCACGGCGGCGAGCAGGGCGCCTACGCCCACTTCAGCTACCTGGGGCTGAACGTGGAGGAGATGTTCCTCGGCGGCCGGGCGCAGTACCCGGTGGAGCGCACCCTGCTCACCAGCGGCGTGCTGGAGGCGGCGCTGACCTCCCGCTACGAGGGGCACGTCCGCCTGGAGACGCCCTGGCTCGACGTGGCCTACCGCTCCTTCGAGGAGCTGCTCTGGCGGCCCACCGCTCCCTCGCCCGGCGGCGCTTGCCTCGACCCCTGGCCGCCGGAGGGCTCGCCGTGAGGGGCCCGGTCACCATCACGGGCTTCGCCGACGAGATCGCCGCCGACGGCGGCGAGCAGATCGACGGGCTGCTGGCCGCGGGGGTGCGCCACGTGGAGGTCCGGCGCGCCGGCGGGACCAACGTCCTGGACCTGTCCGACGACGAGACCGCGGCCTTCCGCCGGCAACTGGATGACGCGGGCATCACCGTCTCGAGCGTGGGTTCCCCCATCGGCAAGACGCCGCTCCGCTCCGACCTGGAGGCCCACTTCGCCCGCTTGCTGGTCGCCCTGCGCCGCGCCGACCAGCTCGGCTGCCGCTTCGTGCGCGTGTTCTCCTTCCGCCACGAGGGCGAGACGGCGGAGCAGGTGCGCGGCGAGGTGATCGAACAGATGCGGCGCATGACGGATGCCGCTGCCGAGGCCGGGATCACCCTGGTCCTGGAGAACGAGAGCCGCATCTACGGCGACGTGCCCGAGCGCTGCGCCGACCTGATCGAGTCGGTGGGAAGCCCTCATCTGCGCGGTCTCTTCGACCCGGCGAACTTCGTCACCTGCGGCTGCGATCCGCTGCAGGCCTGGGAGCGCCTCGCCGATCACGTGATCTGGTTTCACATCAAGGACAAGGTCGCCGCGACCGACCGCGTGGTCCCCGCCGGACACGGCGACGGCGAGGTGGAGGCGGTGCTCGCGGACGCTCTCGACCGCGGCTTCAGCGGCTTCCTGTCGATCGAGCCGCACCTGAGAGCGGACGACCCCGACTTCGGCGGCACCGGCGCCGAGCGTTTCGCCATCGCCACGGCGGCCCTGCGGCGGGTGCTCGACCGGCTCGGGGCGGAGGAGGCCTGATGGCGCGCCGCCCGGAGCAGCCGCTTGCGCGACCGGCGGGGACCGGTTCACCGGGGCGCCTGTCTCCGCATCGCCGGACGGCGGGTCCCTCGCCCGGCCTCCGATCCTTGTGCGGACCTCCGGGGCCGCCGCCTCTGCTCTCAACATCCGCCGGACGGCGGGACCGCCGACACCAAGGAGCCAACCTCATGAAACGATCACTGCTCGCCGTGACATCCCTGCTCGCGATCCTGCTCGTCCACGCCGCTCCCGCCGCCTTCGCGGAGGGAGAGGGGGACAGGTTTGACGCGCGGACCAGTCTGGACCTCTACGCAGGAGACCCGGACATCGTGCTCGCGGAGGCCCGCCTGGAGGTCCTCTACGACGGCGCCTTCTTCAGCGAGGGTCCGGCGGTGGCCCCCGACAACCGCGTCTACTTCAGCGACATCACCTTCACCCATGTCGCCGGCGACCCGCCCCAGGCCGGCCACATCATGCGCTACGACCCGGAGACCGGCCGCACCGAGGTCTTCCGCTCGCCGAGCGGCATGTCCAACGGCCTGAAGTTCGACGCCGGGGGGCGGCTGATCGCCTGCGAGGGCGCCGACCACGGCGGGCGGCGAGTGACGCGCACCGACATGGCGACCGGCAAGTCGGTGATCCTGGCCAGCCACTACAACGGCTTCCGCCTCAACGCGCCCAACGACCTCTCCATCGACGAGAAGGGCCGCATCTACTTCTCCGATCCGAAGTACCTCGGCCACGAGCCGATGGAGCAGGAGGTCTTCGGCGTCTACCGCATCGACCCCGACGGCTCGATCACGCGCATCATCACCGACGCCGGCAAGCCCAACGGCGTCGCCGTGTCACCGGACCAGAAGAGCCTCTACGTCGTCTCCAACGACAACGGCAGCCACGCCTTCGACCGCTTTCCGCCGGGCACCCCGCCACCGCCCAAGGGCCGCATGGCGCTGCTGGCCTACGACCTGGCCGAGGACGGCTCGGCCTCCTTCCGCGAGATCCTGGTCGACTACGCCCCCCAGGACGGCCCCGACGGCCTGGTCTGCGACGTCGAGGGCAACCTCTACGTGGCGGTGCGCGACATGACCCGCCCCGGCATCTACGTGTACTCGCCCGAGGGCGAGGAGCGCGCCTGGATCCCCACGCCGACCCTGCCCACCAACGTCGGCTTCGGCCGCGGCGAGCGGTCGCGGACGCTGTACGTGACCTACGGCGACCGCTCCCAAGGCCAGGCCTCGGTGCTGGCGAAGATCGAGGTGATGAAGGAGGGGTACCAGTTGCCGGCGGAGTAGCGGCAGCCCAATCCCATTCTTTGCAGAACAGGATTTGGATTCCTAATTGGTAAAGAAATCCTGCCAAGGGCGAACGGAGCTGCCGGTGGAGCAGGACTACTACCTCGTCTACGGAGGCGAGGAGAGCCAGGACCGCGCCCACGGCACCGTCCTGGGGTGGCGGGATACGGGGGAGCTGGCCAGGGGCTAACCCGGGATCTGCAGCGGCGCGCAGGGAAGCACCGCCACCCGCAGATTTCCCGCGGGCAGGTCCGCAACCAGCTCGTCCCAGGAGCCGTAGCGGCGGCTGTTGGGAAACTGGACCCGCCGCTTCCACTCCGGGAAGCCCTCCGAGCACATGATCAGCGGCGCCCGCCGGGCCATGACCCGCTTGGCCGCCGTGTTGCGGCGGATGGTGCCCCTCCCCTCCTCGTAGGCGCGGTAGCTGACGTCGGTGCGGTCCGCCTCGCGCCGCAGGCGGCGGTGGCCCAGCTCGCGCAGGGGGGCCAGCCCGAGGAGGGCCCCCGCGAGTCCCCGGCAGCAGCCGTTGGTGCGCGCCTGGCTGATGGCGCCGCAGAGCATGTTGATCAGCGAGGCCTTCTGGAACTCGCTCCAGCCGTGGTAGGCGATGCCGTCGCAGGCGGGGTCGTGGAGGACCAGCCGCGCCTTGGGGAAGACCCGCCGCGGCCACTGCGACTTGGAGACCTGCACGGGATCGGCGTCGAGGGGGTAGGCGTTGGCGATCACGAGGTCCGCCTCCCGCCGCAGCTCCTCCGGGATCTCGGTGCGGTAGATGCGGCGGGCCTGCTCCACCGCCCCGGCGTGGGCGCCCCCCGGCTCGCCGGCGGTGACGGCGGCGATCTGCCGCCGGGAGTTGACCACCACGTTCACGGAGAAGCCGAGGCCGGCGCGCCCGGCGAAGGCCTCGATCACCTCGCGGGCGTCCGGGCGGCGGGAGGCCGGCTCGGTGCCGCCGCGGGGGCGCTTGGCCTCGAAGCTGTGCAGCTCGGCGATGCTGAGGATCCCGGCGCAGCCGGGCAGCAGGATCTTGCAGCCGCCGCTGAAGCCGGTCATGGTGTGGGGCAGGACGCAGCTGACGCCGATGACGATTCCGGCGTCCATCACCCGGCCGTTGACGATCACCGGCATGCCGGAGGGCAGCCGCCCGAGGTCGCGCAGGTCCGGGCCGAAGGCGTCGTGGCAGTGGACGGGGTAGCGGCGGCAGATCTCGGCGCCCAGCTTGCGCTCCATCTCGTCTCGCGTGAGCGGCCGGTGCGAGCCGGTGGCCACGAGGAAGGAGATGCCGCCCTCGGGCACGCCGGCCTCGGCCAGGATCTTCAGCAGGTGGGGGACAATGCGGTGCGCCGGCGTCGGCCGGCCGAGGTCGTCGACGACGATGAGCGCCGTCCCCTTGCCGCGGGCGGTTTCTTGCAGGGGCGGGCCGGCGGTGGGCTCGCGCAGGGCGCGGAGGAGGTCCTCCTGGGAGAGCTCCGGCGCATCGGCCGGCGGCAGGACCTCGACGCTCCAGGCGTCGGGCACGGCCAGCTCGACATCGGTGTCGCCGTGCCAAGCGCGGGAACGCAGGGAGATCCGTACCATCAGCGAATGGATGCGGTCGAGGGCGCCTGAGTAAGGGATGCCCGGGGGAGCCCGGGGCGCGGCCGGCGGAGACTCTCCGGGGAGGCTCGGAGACCGCCGGGCGCTGCACGATCGTCACCGGAATGTAACGACGGGTCCGGCCTCCTGTCACGGCCGCCGGCGCCTCTGTCCGGGGCCGGCGGGGCTCCGTAGCTTCAGGGTTTCCACGCCGCTCCGGCCAACCAGAGGACCGCCTCCACATGTCCCGTTCCCAGTCGACTTCCGCCGCCTTTCACGACCGCGCCGCCCGCGTGATCCCCGGCGGCGTCAACAGCCCGGTGCGCGCCTTCCAGGCCGTGGGCGGCGAGCCCCTCTTCATCCGCGAAGGCAACGGCGCCGAGATCGTCGACGCCGACGGCAACACCTACATCGACTATGTCGGCTCCTGGGGGCCGCTGATCCTCGGACACCGGCCGCCCGTGGTCGTCGAGGCCCTGGCCGAGGTCCTCGAGCGCGGCACCAGCTTCGGGGCGCCCACCGACATCGAGGTGGAGATGGCCGAGCTGATCTGCGAGATCGTGCCCTCGGTGGAGATGGTGCGCATGGTGAACTCCGGCACCGAGGCGTGCATGACCGCCCTGCGCCTGGCCCGCGGGGTCACCGGCCGCGACCACGTGATCAAGTTCAACGGCTGCTACCACGGCCACTCCGACGGGCTGCTGGTGGAGGCCGGCTCCGGCGTGGCCACCTTCGGCATCTCCGGCTCCCCCGGCGTGCCCGCCGACGTGGCCCGCTGCACGGCGAGCATCGAGTTCAACGACCTCGACCTGCTGCGGCGCACCGTCGACGGCATCGGCCCCGGGCAGGTGGCGGCCGTCATCCTCGAGCCGGTGCCCGGCAACATGGGCCTCGTGCCGCCGCAGGAGGGCTTTCTCCAGGGCGTGCGCAACCTGTGCACCGAGCACGGCATCCTGCTGATCTTCGACGAAGTCATGACCGGTTTCCGCGTCGCCCTCGGCGGCGCCCAGGAGCGCTTCGGCATCACCCCCGACCTGAGCACGTACTCGAAGGTCATCGGCGGCGGCCTGCCGGTGGGCGCCTTCGGCGGCCGGGCGGAGCTGATGTCGCAGCTGGCTCCCGCCGGTCCCGTGTACCAGGCCGGCACCCTGTCGGGGAACCCCCTGGCCATGACCGCGGGACTCGCCACACTCCGCCACCTCCGCGACACCGACCCCTACGACGGACTCGAGGCCCTCGGGCGGCGCTGGGTCGAGGGCATGCGCTCCGCCGCGTCCGCCGCCGGCGTGCCGGCCACCGTCGGTCACTGCGGTTCCATGGTGGGCCTGTTCTTCCACCCCGGTCCGGTGCGCAGCTACGCCGACGCGAGCCAGTCCGACACCGGTCTCTTCCAGCGCTACTTCCGGGGCATGCTCGAGGAGGGGATCTACCTCGCCCCCTCCGCCTTCGAGGCCGGCTTCCTGTCGACGCGGCACACCGAGGAGATGGTGGACCGCACCGTCGAGGCCGCGGGCCGGGTCCTCGGCCGCATTGCGCAGGACCCATCGTGAACGCCGCCGAGGCCGAACGCCGCATCCGCCACGACGGCTTCACCCTCCTGTCCGGCGTCATCCCCGAGGGTGAGATCGCCGCCATCCGAGACACCGTGGTCGAGGCCCAGCGCCGCCGCCGCGCCGAGTCGGAAGCCCTCCTCGCCTCCATCCGCGCCAAGGGCCACCGCGTCAGCGTCACCGGCGTCGACAGCCTGCGCGGGGTCATCAACGAGACCCCGCTCTTCGCCCCCTACCTCGCCGACGAGCGCCTCCTCGACCTCTGCCGGGCCTTCTTCGGCGACCACGTCCGCATCACCACCACCGACTGCGTCATCAACCGCCCGGGCTGCGGCCGCGGCTTCTGGCACGCCGACTGGCCCTACAACCAGACCAACGCCAGCCACATCCCGGCGCCCTACCCCGACGCCCTGCTGCACCTGTCGACGATCTGGATGCTCACCGACTTCACGGCCGAAAACGGAGGCACGCTGCTGGTGCCCGGCAGCCACCGCTTCGGGACCAACCCCTCCGGGGGAACGCTGGACGGCGTCGACCCCGACGCCCCGTACCCCACCGAGACCCACGCCGTGGGGACCGCCGGCAGCGTCCTGGCCTACGACAGCCGACTGTGGCACGCCGTGCCGCCGAACCGCTCCGACGAGGCGCGCGTGGCCCTGGTCGTGCGCTACGGCCCGTGGTGGCTCAACCTCGAGCCGACGCGGGAAGGGTCGGCCGAGCACACCGCCATGGTGGTGGAGACGAACGGCAAGAACTACGCCTCGCCCGAGATCCGGCCCGAGGTCTGGGCGGATCTGCCCGAGACGGTGAAGCCCCTCTACCGGCACTGGGTGGCGGCGGACTGACCTTGGCGCCTCCGTCGGCGCCGCCTATCCTGTTTTCCCGTTCCGCCCCTCCTTCGCAAGGATGCCGCCTACCGTGAACGAGCGCCCCAACATCCTCCTGGTGATGACCGACCAGCAGCGCGGCGACTGCGTGGCCGCCGACCCCGTGGCCCCGGCGCCGCTGCAGACGCCCAACCTCGACGCCCTCGCCCGCTCCGGCGCCCACTTCCTGCACGCCTACGCCGAGAGCCCGAGTTGCATCCCGGCGCGCCGCAGCCTCATGTCGGGCACGGCGCCGGCGGCCAACGGCGCCGTCGGCTTCCGCGGCGGCGTCGAGTGGAACCCGCCGGCCACCCTGGCCGGGGAGCTGTCCCGCGCCGGCTACCAGACCGAGATGATCGGCAAGCTGCACCTGCACCCCGACCGCCGGCGCTACGGCTTCGACCACATGCAGCTGGCCAACTCCACGCGGGGCGGCGACAACGAGTACGTGCAGTGGCTGCGCCACATCCACGGCCGCCGCGAGGTCGACCCGGCCATGGCCCACGGCGTGTCGTCCAACGGCTGGGTGGGTCGCCCCCACCACCTGCCCGAGGAGCAGATGCACACCTTCTGGGTCATCGACCGGGCCATGGAGTTCCTGCAGCGCCGCGACCCGAGCTGCCCCTTCTTCCTCAACCTCTCCTTCATCGATCCCCATCCGCCCCTGACGCCGCCGCGGTTCTACTACGACCGCTACATCGACCGCGACCTGCCGCCCCCCGACATGGGCAACTGGGCCGACGACCTCGGCGGACCCCAACGCGGGCTGAGCACCGACGCCTCGCGCATCCACCTCGACGACGACCAGATACGCTGCGCCCGCGCCGCCTACTACGGCATGATCAACTTCATCGACGACCAGCTCGGCCGACTCTTCCAGCACTCGGGCGGCGTGCTGCGCGACACCCTCGTGATCTTCACCTCCGACCACGGCGAGATGCTCGGCGACCACCACCTCTTCCGGAAGACCTGGCCCTACGAGTCCTCGGCGCGCATCCCCTTCCTGCTGCGGGCGCCGGCCAGCTGGAAGCTGGAGGGCGGCTTGCAGCCCACGGCGCCGGTGGGCCTGCAGGACGTCATGCCCACGCTGCTCGACGCCGCGGGGGTGCAGGTGCCGGAGTCGTGCACCGGCCGCAGCCTGCTGCCCGTGCTGCGCGGGGAGACCGACGGCGTGCGCGAGGTCCTCCACGGCGAGCACTCCGGCTGCTACGCCTACGAGGAGGGCAACCACTTCCTGGTGGACGGGAACCACAAGTACATCTGGTATTCCCAGACCGGGCGCGAGCACCTCTTCGACCTCGACGCCGACCCCCGGGAACTGCACGACCTCGCTTTGGACGCAGACGCGGAGGCGAGACTGGCCCCGTGGCGGGAGCGGCTGGTGGAGGTGCTGCGGGGGCGGCCGGAGGGGTGTGTGGAAGGGGACCGGCTGGTGGCGGGTCAGCGGCATGATACGCTGCTGCCGGGGTATGACCCGGACAAGAGCTGGCCGTTTCTGTGATGCCGCCGAAGGGACAGGACCGATGATCACCGAACTCAAGATCGAAGGCTTCAAGAGTTTTGGGTCCCCGGAAGAGACGATCGAGTTGGGGCCGCTCAACTTCGTGGTAGGCGCCAACGCATCCGGAAAGACAAACCTGCTCTCCGCCCTGCGATTCCTTCAGAACGCTGTAATCCATGACGTGTCCTATGCCGTGAGCGAGATGGGCGGCAATGCCGAAGTCAGGAACAAGCGCCTTCGCCAGCGCAGTGAACCGAAACCGGTCCGGCTGTCGCTGAAACTCGAGACGGAGTTCCAAGTCTCCCTGCCGGAAGACTCGAGCCAGAAGAAGGACCTGGATGTCGTGCGATCCTTCGAGTACCAGCTGGTGCTCGACCTGAGGAGTGATGCGACTCCCAGCATCGAAGCAGAATCCCTGAAAGCAGAACTCGTGCAGAACGGCAAGAGGCATGCCATTGGCCTGCAGAGGTCTGGCACCATGCTTGTCGTCATGGATCCGACAACGGGGTATGCCAGGGAGAGGACGCTTGCCGTCCCCGAGCAGGAACCAACTCGACTCGCTCTCGTTGGAGTCGGGTTCCTCCCAAGGCCGCGAACCATCCTCCGGGAGGAGATCGACGGCTGGAGATTCCACAACTTCATTCCAAGTGTTGCCAGGCAACCATATCGAGAGGAACCCGACGCTACCCTTGGTCCAGCAGGAGAGAGGCTTGCCGCGATCCTGCACGGGATGAGCGAGGAGGACCGAGCTTCGATCTCCCGGGAGCTTACGGCGATCGTCCCCGGACTCAAGATTGAAGACACCCTGGCCTTTCAGATCGTGGAGGACAAGGTCAGGGCCTCCATCATTCCTGCCTCCGTCTCAGACGGTACCGTCCGGTTGCTCGCCCTGCTCGTCGTCACTACCTGGAGCGTTCAGGACTCCTCCCTCATCGCGATCGAGGAGCCGGAGAACGGCGTCCATCCTCACCTGGCGGAATACCTCGTGGAGATCCTGAGGTCCGCCTCCGAGCAGAGTCAGGTCATCGTAACGACGCACTCCCCCGCCCTGCTCGATCACCTGGAACCTCAGGAGGTCATCCTCTGTGACAAGAAGGATGGATTCACGAAACTCCAGAGTGCATCGAGCGTCGCCGACATCGACCAGTTTCGAAAGCACTTCAGCCTTGGCGAGCTGTGGTCACAAGGTGCGGTCGGGGCCGTCCCGTGAAGATCGGCTGACAGCAAACTTGGCGAGCTGATCTCCATGCCCTTCACCGACGCCCAGATCGAGCACTACAAGACCCACGGCTACGTGGCCGGTCCGCGCGTGCTCTCCGACGAGCAGATCGAGGAGCTGAAGGAGCGCATCGAGGACATCCTCCACGGGCGCGTGCCCTTCCCCAAACACCTGATGGGCGAGACCGTGGAGCAGTCCCGGGCCAAGGGACAACTCCCCTCGGTGAAGGTGGTCAACATCTTCCGCCGCGACCCCCTTTTCGCCGCCCTCGTCGGCAACGCGGCCATCAGCGCCCTGGCGCATCAGCTAATGCCCGGACCGGTACGCATGTGGGAGGACCAGATGATCTACAAGCCTCCCCACGACGAGGAGACGGCCCTCGCCTGGCACCAGGACTACACCTTCTGGGACCACGTGGGGCCGGCCGACCTGGGCACCTGCTGGATCGCCCTCGACGACGCCACCGTCGACAACGGCTGCATGCACGTCATCCCCGGCAGCCACCTGTGGCCCATGCGCTACGACCGCGAGGACGCCGTCGTCGACGACCCCCACTGGCTGCTGCGCCAGGAGGGGATCCCCGCTGGCGCCGACCTCACCCCCGTGCCCTGCGAGGTCCCGGCCGGGCACTGCCACTTCCACCACTGCCAGACCTTCCACGGCTCCTACGGCAACAGCACCGCCAACCCCCGCCGCAGCTACATCATGCACCTCATGCCCGGCCACACCCGGCGCCTAGGTGACAACTGGAACGAGCGGATGGGGAACGTGGAGACGGTGGGGGTGGGGGAGGTGCTGCAGGGGGAGGAGTATCCGGAGTTGGTCTTTCGGCCAGACCCCAAGGGGTAGAAGCCTTCGCCGGGTGAGTCCCCGTTCTCACCCACCTGGATCTCGGCAGTCTACCGAAGGAATCCGCACGTCGTCCGCACACAGGCGCCCTCGGGATGGAGTCGAACAGCCTCCGGGGCGTACGAACGCCCCGAGACCGACGGACTCGCAGGGTCCCTGGAGCACTCCAGGATTCCAGACGACGACTACGCCCATGGGCGCCCCGGCAGGGGTCGGTGCTTCCGTGTCCGTGAGAGAGGCGGCGCTCGGGATCTGAATTGTAGAGGTCGCTTTTCCAACTTCTGGCCTTGCTTTTTCATATCGCATGTTCTAAATTCGCTCACGCCCTCTCCCCGGACCAAGGCATCCTCGGCAGCCAGAAGCAAATAGGGGCCCCAGCCGTGGGCAACAAAGTCCTCACAGTGAGACCGAACGCCGGATATCTGTCTCCCCCCATGACCTCACCCTCCCCCTTGACTGACTCTAGGGAGATCTGCCCATGCCGGTGAGCAAGGAGGTATTGGCGGGACGACTCCGGGCTGCCCGTGAGGCCTGCCAGATGAAGCAGGAGGATGCGGCGAACCATCTCGGGGTGTCCCGATCCACAATTGTACAAATGGAGCTCGGCAACCGCGCCGTCACAAGCCTCGAGCTCGATGGACTCGCCTTCCTCTATGGACGCGACATCCGCGAGTTCGTCGCCGACGAGTTCCGCTCGGAAGATGTCCTATTGGCTCTCTTTCGCCGACATCCAGAGGTGTCCGAACACAGCGAACTGCAGGCAGTGCTCCAACAGGCTATGGCGCTTGGCAGAGAGATCACGTCTCTAGAACGCCTCCTCGGGGTCGAGCGAGACCCTTCTGCGCTGCCTGTCTACCAGCACCAGCCGCCTCAGACCAAGTGGGAGGCGGTACAGCAAGGAGAACGAATCGCCGGAGAAGAGCGCCGCCGCATTGGTCTAGGCAACTCACCACTCCAGAACGTGGCGGAGGTGCTCGATGGCCAAGGCGTCCGCACGGCACAGCTTGGCCTTCCTGAAGACGTTTCGGGACTCACGCTCTTTGACCTGGAAGCCGGCGCATTTGTCGTCGTCAACAACGCCCTGCCTAGCCACAGCCGCGTACGCCGGCGTTTCTCCTGCGCGCATGAGTACTGCCATGTGCTCCTCGACCGTGACCAGAAGGGAACCATCAGCCGGGCGAGTGAGCGCCACAGCCTCATGGAAGTGCGTGCCAACGCCTTTGCCGCAGGTTTCTTGATGCCCAGGACCGGGATTGAGGAGTTCCTTGCCCGCATGGGCAAGGGATGGGTAATCCGCCAGGCGGAGGTGTACGACGAAGGAGAGCCTCAGCGGGTTCAGGTCCGTCCCGGAAGTCAAGCGATCCAGATGCACGACTTGGTGCTCCTGGCACACTATCTCGGGGTGAGCCGGATCGCCGCACTCTACCGCCTGAAGAACCTCCGATTTCTGACCGAGCCCGAACTGGAGAGGCTTAAGGAGCAGGAAGACACTGGGATGGGTAAGGCCCTCCAGGATCTCCTTGATCTTCCTGAGTTCGACGACGAGGATGCTCGCAACGAGTCTAGCCGTCGGTTCGTAGCCCTTGCCCTCGACGCTCTACGCCGTGAAGAAATCACACGCGCTAAGTTCGAGGAACTGGCACGGATGGTGAATATCGCTACTGAGAGGCTTGACAACCTTCTCGCCCAAGTGGCTCCTCGGCATCACGAATGACGAATGCCATGACCTCTACCCCGCCCAGTGAGGATCCTGGGATCCACAAGAGGACCACTGTGATTCTCGACCCCGCTCTAGCCCTCCATCTGGCCGATGCCGGACAACTCAGCCAACTCGGCTCGATAGCAGGTTGGGAATTTGCAGTGCCATCTCAGTTGGTCCAAGAGATGGGGAACAAAGTTGGCGCCAGCGCGATTGAGGCCGCGGTCCAAGCCGGCGACCTGCGTAGTGAGTTGAGCACCGAGGTCCGAGAACTCGGCTTCTATGCGGAATTCAGACAACGCATGGGGCAGGCTGAGGCCACTTGCCTAGCGATGGCCCAAGCTCGAGGGTGGAGTCTTGCTTCCGGCGACCATGGTCAGGCCTTTCGTCGAATTGTCCAGGATCAGCTTGGCTCTGACCGGCTTATTGATGGCAAGACCATCAGAGATCTCGCGTGTCGGTCAAGAATCGCCACTGGCACGGAGCTTCAAGTCCAACAGAACGCTGAGAAGAGGGTGGGATCGCAACCGTGAGTCCAAGAAGGGAGCTGAAGCAAGTCGGCGCACTCTTCAAACCATGGGGGCGAGAAGTCCCCACGAAGACCCGTGTGTTCCTGTTTGTACGTGCTGCAGGGAGGTGCCAATTCGATGGCTGCAATCGCTACCTCCTCGAACACCATCTCACGCACGCCGATGGCATCTTCGCTCAGATGGCGCACATCTGCGCGTTCAGCAAGCGAGGTCCGCGCGGTCGGCAAGGTGGGCAGGCCGTACATGACGTCTCGAACCTCATACTCCTGTGCGCGGAATGTCATAAGTTGGTGGACGATCACCCGGAGGAATACACGACAGACGTGCTCAGGAAGCACAAACTAGCTCACGAGAACCGGGTCTTCATGCTCACCGGCACCCAGCCTGATCGCCACACAGTTGCGCTCGTCCTGTTGGCCCGAATTGCTGGGAGAACGGTGTCTGTCTCCCTACCTGAGATGCAACAGGCTGTTGCTCCTCGCTACATCGGGGCCCAGGATGTGATTACGGTCGATCTCACCGCGATTCCGGACCATCCCTCGTCGGAATACTGGAAGTCGACAGCTAGCGCCATCCAAGCCAAAGTCCAGCTCCTGTACGAACAGACCTTCGAGCGCGGTCCCATCCGCCATCTGTCTGTCTTCGCCTTGGGTGCCATCCCGCTTCTCGTGCATCTCGGAGCCTGCCTCAGCGACAAAGTACCCCTTACTCTCTATCAGCGGCATCGAGATGCCGATGACTGGAAGTGGAAGGAAGTGGGCGAGACCGTGAGTTACGAATTCAGGACCCTTCAGCGGGGGTCCTGCTCCACCTCGGTGGCCCTCTTGCTCTCCCTTAGCGGCCGGATCCAGCCTGATGATTTGCCAGCAGTGATCGACGCCAGCTTCACTACCTACGAGATCACGCTTGCCAGCGTTGAGCCGACGCCCAACTTCCTAGACCTTGAGGCATCCCTTCAAGCATTTCAGGAGGTCTTCATGAGCAGCGTGCGCCACTTGGTGGCATGCCATCCAGAACTTCAAACAATCCACTTGTTTCCCGCCGTTCCTGCGCCAGTAGCAATCTCAGTCGGTCGTGATCTCATGCCCAAACGAGACCCTGGGGTGCTCGTCTACGACTACGATAGGCGTGTAGGCGGCTTCACACCAACCTTGGAGGTTAACTACCATGGAAGCGAATGACTACCTCGAAGCGATCCTGGCCCTACAAACTCTGAAAGAGGGTGGTCCAGAACTCGCCGATCTCAGAAAATGCCGCAAGGATATCGAGGCTACTCTGCGAGGTCACTTCTCAAGGCCTACTCCCTCGATCCGCTGGGGAGGGTCCGTGGCCAAGCGCACGATAATAAGGGATGCCTATGACGGGGATATGACCTGCTACTTCCCGCATGAGGTCGAGTCCGGTAGCACTCTGGAGGAGATATACGACGACGTCGACCAGGCCCTCCGCGAGGAATACGAAGTCGAACGGAAAGGTTCTGCCCTGCGGGTCAAGGACCCTTCTATGAAGGAGGCCACCGGCTTCGCTCAAGACCTTCATATCGATGTGGTGCCCGGACGATTCACGAGCGAGGAGGAGGACGATGTCTTCCTACACCGCACCACTGGAGACAAGCAGAGACTGAAGACCAACCTGCAAGTTCATATCGATCACATCAAGGATAGCGGCGTCACATCCGCAATTCGCTTGATGAAGCTCTGGAACGTCCGCAATCAAGTCGCCGCCAAGACCTTTGTCCTAGAGCTTCTCGTGGTCAAGCTGCTGAAGCAGAAGAGGGTCGAAGACCTTGCGACCCAGCTTCGACATGTTTGGACGGAGTTCCGCGACAGAGCCGACGATCTCGCTGTGGAGGACCCCGCTAACCCGACCGGCAACGACTTGACGCCGGTCTTGGACGAAGTGCGCCAGCGGCTGTCGAGCGTAGCGGAAACGACGCTCTACCTTCTTGAGAGTGCTGGGTGGGAGTCAGTCTATGGGCCCATAGATGACGACGATGAAGACGCCGAAGGGCGCAAGTCGGCGCTCAAGGCTGCGGCCTTGAATGTCAGGAGTCCCACGAAGCCCTGGCTGCCTGATGCATGACTGCATGGCATCAGCGAAACCCAGAGATGGTCGAGGAAATCCGGGCTGGCCTTCGTAGAGGCTACCCGAACCTTCACCTCTTTCTCGAGCCTGACCACAGCAGCGAGGTCCGAGGTACGTACCCCGTACTCTCACCTGTTGGCCGCGTACTAGATCGCTACCAAGTGTCAATCCAGTTACCAGTAGGCTTTCCGAGGAGCCTGCCCGTAGTCCGTGAGACCGGAGGCAGAATCCCATGGAAACCCGACTATCACGTCAACGCTAACGGCACAGCGTGTGTACTACTTCCAGATGACCGCTGGCGGTGCTTCCCAGAGACCGCACCATTCGTCCAATTTCTCGATGGACCCGTGCACGACTACTTCCTCGGGCAGAGTCTGGTCGCTGTGGGGGAGGACTGGCCCTTCGGCCAATGGAGTCATGGGCGAAAGGGCATAGCTGAGTACTACAGATGGTTGTTTGACGCAGACGATCCTTCCACAGTCGTGGGATTCCTAAAGATTCTTGCGAAGCTCAACTTGAAGCAGCACTTGCCTTGCCCTTGCGGAAGCGGCCAGAAGATCCGCAAGTGCTGCCGGGCACGCATTGGTGATCTCCGCAGTAAGATCCACCCCACCGTTGCACGTAAGGCGTTGCGGAACCTCCAGTCGAGTCCCTCTATCAACTGAACTCAGGGCTGTGGAACTGTGTCATACTATCAGGCGAGAGTCGTGATACGCCAGACTCTCTCTAGTGGAGGACCAGAAACGTGTTGCTTGGGCAGGCCGGGTGGATCACTTGGAGGCCGCGAGATCACTGCCCCCTTGACTGGTCACTCCCCTCACACCCGCTCCCCCCGCGGCTCCGCCTTCCCATGAGTGTGATCCCACAGGTGTCCCCGCCGCCCCTCCCCTTCCATGGTGGTCTCGAAGTAGACGGCCCGCACCGGCTCATGCACCATCGGGAAGTCGTGGTGGTGCCCCATGCCGGTGGCCACGCAGTCGCCTGAGGCGACCTCGTAACTCTTCCCCTCCGAGACGGCGACTCCGCGGCCGGCGAAGAGAATCCAGTACTCGTCGCAGTCGTGGAAGTGGCAGTCGAAGGTGGTCCGCTTCTCGTAGGCGACCGGATCCCCCCGGTCGACGCGGTCGCTGTCGGCTGCCTCCGCCACCGAGAACAACCCCGAGCCGCCGACCTCGTCGCCCCAGTGGCCGGCCATGCGGATCAGGGTGGCGTCCTCGGCGACCTCGAGGATGCTGAACCCGCCCTCCTGCTCACCTGCCGGCAGGTCGATGTTGGCTCCCTCGCCGGCGGCCAGCTCCCGGCCGGCCGCGGAGACGGTGCAGGCTCCCTCTCCGACGATCAGTTTCTCCCTGGGGCCGGCGCGGCCGAAGTCGTAAGGGGCGGCTCCTGCTGTCAGGCGGACGATGTCGAACTGGCGCATTTCGCACCAGGGGGGCGCCTGGCCGGGTCCCGCGTGAAAGACCGGCATGACTTTCCTTCCTCTCTTCGTGAACCTGGGTTCGATTCCCGGATCTACAGGGTGTGAGTGATGGGGTGATTTCAGACCAGGAACTCGTCGCCGGGTGCAGGCAGGGAAGCCAGGACGCCTTCCGCCGGCTCGTGGACAAGCACTGGGCGGGTGTGGTCAGGGCCGTGGCTCCTGTTCTCGGAGATACCGACGACGTCGAGGACGCCGCGCAGGAGGCGTTCATCCGGGCCTGCCGGCGCCTCGGCGAGCTGCAGGACCCGGACCGGCTCCCGGCCTGGCTCCACGCCATCGCCCGCAACGCCGCCCGGAAGATGCTGCGCCAGAGGCGGCTCGAGCAGCTGCGCCTGCCGGAATACGAACTGAGCCATGGTGCGCCCGACCCGGACCTCGGGACATCCCTCCAATACAGGGACCTGAAGGGCCTGGTGAACAGCCTGGCGCCGCCGGACCGGGCCGTGGTCACCCTGTTCTACCTGGCCGGGATGGAGCTCAACCGGATCGCGGAGCGGCTGCACATACCCGCCGGCACCGCCAAGAGCCGGCTTCACAGATCGCGCCGACAGATGCGAGAAAGGATGCGGAACATGGCACCGAAGACCGAAGAGCGCACCGGCTCCCCCGAGAGCGCCCCCCGCGACGTCATCGGGGGGATGCGGGGCCTCATCAACTGGGAGGTGGTTCCCGTGGACGAGGGCCTCACCTCCTGGCAGCCCCCCGCGTGGTCCGACCGGGACGCCCTGGAGAAGACTTGGCGGATGGAGGGCCACGCCATCGTCGGCGAGAGCGGCGAGCCCGGCGAGGAGCCGCCGCCGCTGATCGCCGGCGAGCCGACCTGGACCGACTACGAGCTCTCCTTCCTGATGACGCCGATCTCAGGCGGGAACGCGCAGGTCGCCTTCCGCATCTCCGCGGACGAGCGCAGCTACTACCTGTTCGACTTCCTCCTCGGGTGGCAGGCCGTGGGCCTCTACCGGGTGATCGACGGCCGCCTCACCAAGCTCAGCGTGGTGAACCACGCCCTTCACCGGGGCCAGGAGTACGAGGTCCAGGTCGCCGCCCGGGGCGCCTCGCTCACTTCGTACGTCGACGGCAAGCTGGTCAACCAGCTCACCGACGAGACCTTCCGCATGGGCGCCTTCGGCCTGATGGTGTGGGAGTGCAGCACCGCGTTCCGGGACGTGCGCTACCGGCTGCTGCACTGAGCCGGGGAGCCGCTCACGGCCACAGGTCCCCGCCGTGCAGCAGCTCGCTGAAGCGGACGAAGGGCACCACCTCGATGCCGTCGGCGGTCTGCAGGGACGGCCCCTCGGGGTAGACCACGAGGCGCCGGCGCAGGCCCTTCAGGCGGCCGAGGGCGCGCAGGCCCCTGCACCAGCTCTCCGAGAAGCTCCTCCCGGCCTTCGCCTCCACGGCGACGAACTCGCCCCCGCGCTGGAGCAGGAAGTCCACCTCCATCCCGGTCGACGCGGCACTGGCCCAGTAGAACCACCCGTCGCACACCCCGAGATAGTCCTTGGCGGCGCGAATGAGCTGGGCCACCAGCCCTTCGAAGAGGGGGCCGCGCTCTTCCGGGGCGGGGGGGCCGGCGGCGACTCCCTTCAGGGCGCGCACGATCCCGGGGTCGCACCAGTACCACTTGGGCAGGGAGCGCTCGCGCACGCGCACCTTCGCCTGGTAACCCGGCAGCCGGAAGCAGAGGAGGGTCTGCTCCAGGATCTCCAGGTAGCCGGTCACGGTGGTGCGGGCGACGCCGGCCTCGCGGGCGATGTTGGTGACATTGACCGTCTGGCCGTGGCAGAGGGCGGCGATGGGCAGGAAGCGGGCAAAGCCGGGCAGGTTGCGCACCAGGCCCTCGGCCTGGATCTCTTCGCGCAGGTACATCCGGGCGTACGCTTCGAGGGTTTCGTCCCTGGCCTCCGACGCCCAGACGATGGGCAGCAGGCCGTGGCGCATCGCCTCGTCGAGGTCGAAGGCAGCTCCCAGCTCGGGCGGGACGAAGGGGTGCATGGCCCGATACAGGGCGCGCCCGGCGAGCAGGTTGACCCCCGCCTGCCGGAGCTTCCGGGCGCTCGACCCGCACAGCACGAAGCGCTGCCCGCGCTCCTCGATGAAGCGGTGGACCTCGTTGAGGAGGCCGGGCAGGCGCTGCATCTCGTCGAGCACCACCCAGCGGTCCCCGTCGACGGCTCTCAGTTCGGCCTCGAAGAGGCCGGGGTCGGCCAGCAGCCGCTGGTAGGTCGCTTCGGAGAGGAGGTCGATCACGTGGGCGTCGGGGAAGGCCGTGCGCAGCCAGGTGCTCTTGCCGACGCCGCGGGGTCCCATCAGGAAGAAGCTCTGACGGGGTGCGCGGAGGATGCGGGGGAAGTCCATCGTCTATCTTGCCGTCATTTTTCGCGGCAAAATGACGGCAAGATAGTCCGATTTGTCAATCCGGCCAGCTACCCCCGGTCGGCGATCGTCACCCCGCCGACGGCCCAGTCCTCCTTGGCGTGGTCCTCGATGACCACCATCGTGCCTTCGCGCTTGGCGCCGCAGATCTCGACGATGGCGTCGGTGAGGGCCTTGGCCAGCTCGCGCTTCTGATCGGTGGTGCGGCCTTCGATCATCTTGACGTTGATGAAGGGCATGGCTCCGTCCTTTCGTTGCGGGGTTCGTTTTGCCGAAAGGTATGCCATGACCGCGCCCGTTGCCCTTGGCTCCCGCCGGGAGCTGTTCGTCGACCGCTTTCTCGTGGACCGCCTCGAGGGGGCGGCCCTCCACCTGCACCCGCCGGAGCGCCGGGAGGTGGTCTTCCAGATCTCCCAGCCCTGGGAGAGCGCCTGCACCGCCTGCTACAACCTCGTGCAGGAAGGGGACCGGACCCTGCTCTACTACCGGGGCTTCTATCCCGTGGGCGAGGACTACGCCGACGGCGCCGCCAGCCAGACCACCAACCTGGCGGTCAGCCGCGACGGCATCCGCTTCGAGCATCCGGAGCTGGGCCTGGTGGAGTTCGAGGGCACGCGCCGGAACAACGTCCTCATCCAGGGCCACGAGAGCCACAACTTCTGCGTCTTCCTCGACGCCAACCCGGACGCCGCCCCGGAGCAGCGCTTCAAGGCCGTGGGCGGCACGGGCCGGTCGAACCTGCACGGCTTCGCCTCCCCCGACGGCCTGCGCTGGACCCCGGTGAAGGAGGGCCCCCTGGAGGTCACCGGCGCCTTCGATTCGGTCAACGTCCCCCTGTGGGACTCCCATGTCGGGCGCTACCGCCTCTTCAGCCGCTACTCCGAGAGCGCCGGCGGCGCCCGGGTGCGTGCCATCCAGAGCTGCACCTCCGAGGACTTCGTCCACTGGACCGACCCGGAACCCCACCGGTACGGCGACGGCGTGCCCCTGGAGCACTTCTACACCAACGCCACCACGCCCTGCCCCGGCGCCGAGCACATCCTCCTCTCCTTCCCCATGCGCTTCCTGCCCGAGCGCGAGCTCGACACCGCGGGCATGCCCTACCCGGGCAACGGCCTCTCCGACGCCGTCTTCATGAGCAGCCGCGACGGCGTCCACTGGGACCGCACCTTCCTGGAGGCCTGGCTGCGGCCCGGCCGGGATCAGCGCAACTGGTCCCACCGCAGCTGCACCCCCGCCCCCGGCCTGGTGCAGACCGCCGCCGACGAGTGGTCGATGTACATCTCGGAGAACTACGGATGGTCGACGAACCGCCTGCGCCGCGTGGTCGTGCGGCCCCACGGCTTCGCCTCGGTGCGGGCCGGGTACTCAGGGGGCGAGCTGGTGACGCGGCCGCTGCTGCTCGAGGGCGGCGCCCTGCGCCTGAACTACGCCACCTCGGCGGCCGGATCGCTGCGGGTGGAGATCCAGGACGAGTCGGGGCAGCCTGTGCCGGGCTTCGGCCTGGAGGAGATGGACCCCGTCTTCGGCGACCAGCTCGACGCCCCCGTGGGCTGGAAGGCGGGGGGCGACGTCTCCGGCCTGCGGGGCCGCCCCGTGCGCCTGCGGGTGGCGCTGCAGGACGCCGATCTGTTTGCGGTGCGGAGCGTGTAGCGGCGGCGCGGGACCCCCGGGGCCCGGGGCGGGACCGCCCTGCGCCCGGCGCGCGCTACGCCTGCCGCGCCTCCATGCCGCCGGGGTAGTGCAGGCGCTCCAGGTAGACCCCCCGTCACCACATCAGCCCCACGCACAGCATGGAGCCGATCAGGCGGAGGACGAACCTCGACACCTGACGGAGGCCTTCGTACAGGCGGTCGGTGGTGGAGAGCTGCTTGCGAGACATGAGTATCTCTCCTATGGGGGCATCGAGCGTACACGCACGGCAGCCACCTCGGGGCTCGGCACGGGCCACCTGCGCCCTCACGAACCGCCGCCGCCCTGCGGCAGCGGCAGGCTCACCTCCTGCACGTGGCCGTACCCGGCCGAAGCGCGGACCGGCTGCCGGCGGGTCTCCACGTCCACGCCCGTGCCCCCGCATGTAAAGCGGTAACCCCCCGCCTCGGGCAGCACGAACCACGCCGTGCCCTGGAGGTCCGCCCGCACGGCGCGGGGCGGGACCGCCTGTCCCTCCAGCGGAGCCGCGAGGACGCAGGCCCCGGGGACCGGCTCGCCGGCGCGGGTGACGCGCACGAGCACCTCCGGCACACGCTCGCCCGCCAGTGGTCCCACGTCGCTCCCGGTGAAGCGGCGGAAGAGCCGCCGCGACCAGGCGGCCGTGCCCGTGGGGCGCGACACCGGCCGCGCGGGATCGCACCAGTTGAGGCTCAGGCGGCGCTTGCCGCGGGCCTGTGGCGTCCCCTCGGAAAAGGGGTCGATGCGGGCATCGGCGCCGGACTGGGAGGGCCAGGCCACCTCGAAGTCGAAGTCCGCGGCGAGCATGCCGGGCACCGAGTCGTTGAAACCGCGGTAGTCCATGTCGGCGAAGAAGAAGGTCTGCAGGCCGTGGATGTTGCGCTCCCCCATGGCGGGGAGGAACTCCTCCCAGCCCTCGTGCAGGGGCGGCTGTTCCTCCTCCGTCTCGTCCCAGTGGCTGGCGGTGAAGATCCCGGCCTCGCCGACGCGCACCGGCTTCACCGGCAGCTCCCGGCGGATCGTCTCGATGCTCTGCTCGATGCTCTGCAGGCTGCTGAACAGCCGGTAGCAGTCGATCAGCTCGATCAGCTCGGCATCGGCGGTGGAGGGATCGAAGGTGACCTCGGCGATGCGGCTGCGGTCCAGCTCCTTCACCTTGCGCAGCAGGGGCACGCAGTACTCCGGGTCCCGGGCGTCGGTGATGTCCCAGAACAGGATCGACGGGTGGTTGCGGACCCGGCGGATCCAGTGGTCGGCCACGGCGAGGTGATGTTCCATGACCAGTGCCTTCTCGCCGGCGTCCATGTCCGGGGGGAAGACCTGCCCCGTGCCGACGCAGAAGTTGGCGCCCACTACGAAGACGCCGAGCTCGTCGGCCACGTCGTAGAGCACGGAGGGCGGATCGTAGCGGTGGTGCTCGACGATGCTGACGTTGGCGTCGGCCAGGTCGACGAACTTCCGGGTCAGCCACTGGCGCTCGTACACGTAGGGCACGGTGTGGTCGCCCCATGGCATGAGGCGCGTGCCGTTGAGCAACAGCCGGTCGCCTTCAGTCCAGATCTCGCGGAAGCCGAAGCGGGTGACCTCGGCGTGCACCGCCGGCCCCGGTGATCCGGCCTCGTGGAGCGAAGACTCCAGGAAGTAGAGGACGGGCTCCCCGTACGGCGCCCGGCCCCAGATCGCGGGGTCCTTCCATGGGGCCGAGGCGCTCACCCGGTGAGCCGCCCCGGGCGCCAGCTCCGCCTCGCAAGCCGGCAGCTCCAGCACGGTCCCGCCCTCGCGGCGCACGCGCAGTTCGACCCGGCCCGCGAAGGAAGTCTCCCGGCCGTTGCGCACCGTCAGGGCGACGCGGATCGAGCCCTCGCGCACCGAGGTGGTCACATGCACGTCCTCGATCCGCACGCGGGACTCCAGGCTCAGCAGGACATCGGACTCCAGGCCGACGGTGGCCGCGCTGGTTCGCCAGAACAGGGTGTCGAGGGCCTTCTCCGCGTCCTCGCTGACGGAGGCTTGCCGCGGATGGGCATAGGCGCCGGTGCAGTTGTGGGTGTAGAGCAGCAGGTCGTGGGCGGAGCCCGGGGCGGCGAGGCAGGTGAGGTCGAGGCGCCAGGGCCGGCGCATGCCGTGGTGCTCGCCCAGGGGCTGCCCGTCGAGGTAGAGACGGCCGAAGTGGCGCACCCGCCCGGGGTCGAGGACGAGTCGGCGGTCCCCGGCCTCCCAGTCGGGGGGGATCTCGAGGGTGGTGCGGTACCAGCCCGAGGCGGGCGGGTCGTCCTCGAACTCGCGGGAGCGGTGGGGCACGCGGACGCGCCCCCAGCCGGCCGAGGGCGGATCCCCGTCGGCGGCCTCGGCGAACTCCCACTCGCCGTTGAGGAGAAGGCGGAGATCCGCCGCCGGGAGGTCGGTCACCCCCAGCGGCTCGGCCCGACCCCCGCCGCGTCGCGGGCCATGCCGTCGGGGCGGCGCCTTGGACGCCTCGCCTGTTTCCTGTGAAGCCATGCCAGGAACCTCGCCCGTTCCGGGTGCCATCTCCCGCTTCCCCAATCATAGGAGGTGCGGCTGCCCGGCGGGAAGTCATCGGGACCCGGCTCCGGCGGGGGCACCCGGCAGGCACTTGCGGACGGGGCCGGTCTGGTCTTGCTTAACGTAAGCAGCTTACGATAATCACCCCGAGGAAGATGGACAGCCCTCCAGCAAACGTGAGCGCCTGGTTGGCGGAGATCGGGCGCAAGGGCGGCCGCAATAGCCGCCGCCACCTGTCCAGGGAGGACGCCCTCGACATGGTCCGGGTCCGCGAGGCCCGCCGCGCATTCCGCGAGTTCCATGCCCAGTGCTTCTGGTACATGCCCGCCGACATGAAGATCACCCTGGAGGACGTGCCCGAGGTGGCCCGAGGTCTGCGCCAGCACGGCGGCCGCCGGGGTTTCCTGCGCGCGGCCAGACTGTGCCCCTGACCCCGATCCAGGCACTGGCCCTCAGGACCATCGCGGCCAACCGCAGTCCGGAGAGCTACCTGGCCGGCGCCACGGTCCTCCATCGAGAGCCGGACACGCCCCGCTTCTCGCGGGATCTCGACTTGTTCCACGATCTCGCCGACAGCGTCGCCCTGAGCGCCGAGACGGACGCCGCCGCCCTGGGCGACGCCGGCTTCGAGCTGACCTGGCTCCTGCGCACGCCCGCCTTCTTGCGGGCGGTTCTGTCGAGGGAAGGAGAGCAGCTTCGGATCGAGTGGGCGCAGGACAGCGCCTTCCGCTTCTTCCCGGTGGAGAAAGACGACGAGTGCGGGTACCGCCTTCACCACGCCGACGCCGCGGTGAACAAGGTCCTGGCCCTGGTGGGCCGGCAGGAGGTCCGCGACTACGTCGACATCCTTCACCTCCACGACACCTACCTGCACCTCGGCGCCCTGGCCTGGGCGGCCTGTGGCAAGGATCCGGGGTTCACGCCCGGGTTTCTGCTGGAGCAGGCGGCGCGCCACACGGCTTACGCCCAGGCCGACATCGATCGTCTCAGCCTGCGGGAACCCCTGGACGTGAAGTCACTGAAGAGGAAGTGGCTCGGGGCCCTCGAAGAGGCCCGCGAGCTGGTCGATGCCCTGCCCCCCGAGGAGGTGGGCAGGCTCTATCTCGATGGACAGAGGCTGGTGACACCCGATCCGAAGTCGGAGCGCTTTGGGCACCTGCTTCGACACGAAGGCAGCGTCCGGGGCGCCTGGCCATCGGTCGGCTGAGGGCGCGCCGGCGGTCTGGCTGGACTGCACGAGATTCCGTGTGGCCGATGTGGGCGCCGAGCTCGTCCGAGCTATCGGAGCCGGACCTGGCCGGGGCGGCGAGAGGCCTGGGGACTCCTACCCGTGAAACCGGGGATTTCGTGCTGCCGGCGAACCTACCCCCAGCGGCTCGGCCCGACCCCCGCCGCGTCGCGGGCCATGCCGTCGGGGCGGTTGGGCAGGTCGAACTCGATGTTGCGCGTGTTGAGGCTGCGGAAGAAGGGCTGGATGTGCTCCGGCAGGGTGGCCACCTGGTCCGGGTCGTAGTCCTCCACGTCGCCGATGGGACCGGCCCAGTCAGGGCGGTAGGCGATGGCGAACATGCGGCGCACCGAGTCGGAGTGATTGGGGTAGTTGCCGTGGAAGATCTTCTGGTTGATGACCACCGCCGAGCCCGCCTTGCAGCAGACCATCACCTCCTCGGGGTGGCTCAGGTAGCGCAGGTAGGGGTTGGCGTTGCGGTGCATGGACAGGTGGGAGCGCGGGATCGCCTTGAAGGGGGAGCGCTCCGGGGTCTGGTCGTCCAAGTAGTAGAGGACCCGCGCCAGCACCGGCGAGCTCGACTGGACGCCGAAGATCTGCGAGCCGTAGGGCTGGGCGTCGGTGTGCACGGCGATGCCGGGATGTCCGGGCTCCGAGACGCCGAAGCCGCAGGAGGTGCAGATCAGGTCGTCGCCGAAGAGGTCGCGCAGGAAATCCACCGTCGGCGGATGGGCGATCGTCTCGATGGCGGTGGGCGAGTCCGTCCACTGCACGTCGCGGGCGCCGCGCTGGTGGCGGCTGTAGTCGACGCCCCGCGTCGGCAGCCGGGAGAACTCCTGGCGCAGGGTCTCCACCGTCTCCGGCGGCAGCAGGTCGGGCAGCACCACGTAGCCCTCCAGCTCGATGCAGCGGATCTGCTCGGCCCGCGTCAGGCTGGCGTAGTCGCGCTCGTCGCGGCGCGCCCCGGCCAGGCTCTCCTTTGGGTTGGTGAAGGAAGTGTCCATCGCTCTCGCTCCTGATTTGTGACGTTCGGGTAGGTCCGCCCGCCTTCAGGCCGGCGGCTTGTCGCCCTCGAAGACCCGGCGCATCGGTTCCGTGATCCGGCCCTCGGCCTCCTGACGCTCCGCCCAGTGGGCCGGGACCCCCTCGTTCCAGCGGGCCGGCTCCGCCTGGTCCGGGTCCGGCGTGCGGTAGGCCATCAGCAGCCCCCAGCGCATGGGGGCGTCGTCGCCGCGGTGGCTCACGCGGTGCGGCATGTGGTGGACGAAGGAGACCATGCTGCCGGGGGCCAGGAAGAGGGGCTCGATGCGCAGGGGCTCGCCGGTGAAGGCGTGGACCCGGCCCCGCATCCAGCCGGCCTCGAACTGATCGTCGTACTCGCTGCGGCGGGTGTTCCACAGGTAGGGGCTGCGGTAGAGGTGGGCGCCGGGGACCACGGCCAGCTCGCCGCCCTCGGCGGCATCGCTCATGCCCTCGGGATAGCAGAGGGTGCGCACGCACTGGTGCGGGAAGTACTCCCGGCTCGGCGGGCGGCCGTTGTCGCGGCCGTGGACATCCCCGGTCTCGTGCTGGCCCTGGCGGTAGCCGTGGGCGTGCCAGCGCCGGCCCGTCGACCCCGGCGGGCGGTTGAGCGTCAGGATGTGGTCGAGCAGGACCCGCGGGCCGAGGAGCTTGCCGAAGAGCTCCATCATCTGCGGGTGGGTGGTGGTGACGTCGAGGAGGAAGTCGTCGTAGGCGGGGGCGAAGTACTCGGGCATGACCCCCTCCCAGCGGCAGCCGTCGACCCCGGGGACGGTGCCGGGCCCGAAGAGGCCGTGGTCCTTCATGTAGTCGCGCAGGCCGGGAGTCATCTGGATGACCCGCATCTGCTCCGAGCCGCCGCAGCAGGAGGCCAGGAACTCGGGGGCATAGACCTCCGGGTCCGGCACCGGGAGGCCGCGGGCGGCGTAGTCGACGGCGCCCCAGTCGGTCCCGGTGAGGACGGCGTCGTTCATCGCCTGGAGCCGCCGCAGGGTGGCGGTCCAGCGGCGGCGGCCCTCGTCGGTGAGGACCCCGTCCCAGACCCAGTAGCCCTCGCGCTCGAAGCGGTCGCGGTCGAAGGCGGCCAGGACCTCGGGTCGCAGGAGATCGCGGCAGGGGGCGGCCCCGGGTGGGATGGTGTTCTCGGCTGGCGTCGTCATTCGGCCCTCGATCCGTGGGCCTGAAGATAGCCGGCTCCCGGCCGGGGCGCACCACCGGGACGTTCGAGCCGGGGGAACCGCGTCCCTATCTTTGCTGCCATGCAGAGCCTGACCATGGAGCCGATCCGCGGCCCGAGAGTGTGGACCGCGGCGAACATCGACGACGCCTCGGCCTGGACCACCGCCCTGAGCGGCGAGTCCCTCCGCGAGCTGGAAACCCTCGCCGCCGGCGAGGACATGGACTCCCCGAGCCTCTCGCGCCCGCACCTGCCGCGCTGCGCAGAGGAGTTGGCCCCTGTGCGCGAGGAACTGGCCCGGGGCCGCGGGTTCGCCATCGTCGAAGGCCTCGACGAGTCCCGCTTCGGGGGCGGCGGGTCGGTGGCCGCCTACTGGGCCCTGGGCCGGCTCCTCGGCCGCCCCTTCGCCCAGGACGTGGCCGGCACCCTGCTCTACGACGTGCGCGACACCGGCCGCTCGGTCACCGACGGCGCCCGGTTCTCGGTGACCCGCGCCGAGAGCACCTTCCACACCGACAACGCCTTCAACGACGAGCTGCCCGACCTCGTGGGCCTCCTCTGCCGGCGCGCCGCCCTCGAGGGGGGCCGCAGCCAGCTCGTCAACGCTCTCGCCCTCTACAACGAGCTGCTGCCGTCCGTCGACCCCGAGACCCTCCACGGCGCCTTCTGGTTCGACCGCCGCGGCCAGGAGGGCCCGGGGGAGCGTCCCATCGCCCGCCGCCGGCTCTTCGCCCGCGACGGCGGCGAGCTCTCCATGCGCTACATGGCCTACTACATCGAGGTCGGCCAGGAGCGCGCCGGCGAGGCCCTGACCCCCGCCCAGGGCCGCCTCCTCGAGGCCGTGGAGGAGGTGCTTGCGCACCCCGGGATGCGGGTCGAGTTCGACCTGCGGCCGGGGCAGATGCTGTTCACCAACAACCACTGGATCCTCCACAACCGCACCGCCTTCACCGATCACCCGGAGGCGGCCGAGCGGCGCCACTACGTCCGCCTGTGGCTGCGCCGCAACTGAGCGTGACCTCCCCCCGCACCCCCTTCCACCCCGACCCGTCGCTGCTGGGCCGCCTCGGCGGCGCCGGGGGCGTGCACCGCCTCATCGACGCCTTCTACGACGCCATCGCCGCCGACGGCGAGCTGAAGCCGCTCTTTCACGACTTCCACCTGCGCCAGGGACGGGAGCGGGTGAAGGAGTTCTTCGTCGAGTGGCTGGGCGGGCCACCGGGGTACTCCCGCACCGTTCGCACCGGCATGCGCCGCTTCCACGGCCACCTGTTCATCACCCCGGGCCTCTCCGGGCGCTGGCTGGCGCACTTCGACGCGGCCCTGCAGCAGGTGGAGGCGCCGGCCGATGCCGCCGGCGAGGTGATGGCCGCCCTGCGCCGCCTGGCCGGACACTTGGTCAACGACCTGGAGGAGCGCCGGCCCCTGATGCCGCGGGACCTGCGCTGCGTGCGCTCGCGGCTCTTCCGCGAGCCCGTGGCCCGCATCGCCGCCGACGACCTGCCGGGCCTGAAGGCGGCCCTCGAGGGCGATCCGCTGCTGCCGCGGATCAGCGGCCCGGGGGGCCGCACCCTGCTCTGGGAGGCGGCCTGGCGCGGGCGGCTGGAGATCGCCCGCTTCCTCCTGGACCAGGGCGCCGACCCCCGCGAGCCGGGCCTCAGCTCGACCTCCTCGCGGCTGGACGCCGTGGGCGCCGACCTCATGCTGACCCCCCTCTGCGCCGCCTTGTGGCGGGGCCACCCGGAGACGGCGGACCTGCTCCGCGAGCGCGGCGCCCGGGTGGATGTCCACACCGCCGCCTTCCTCGGGGACGCGGAGGCGCTGCGCCGGCTGCTGGACGCGGACCCCGCCCGCGTCCACGAGACCCAGCGCGCCGAGGACGTGTGGCCGGTGACGCCGCTGGCCCACGCCGTGGGCGCCGGCCGCGCCGGGGCGGTGGAGCTGCTGCTGGCCCGGGGCGCCGAGGTGCGCCCCCACAGCCGCGGCCTCCTCGACCGCGGCGCCCGCATCCGGCGCGCCGACCTGGTGGAGCTGCTGATCGACCACGGCGCCGACCCGGCGCAGGTGGTCCCCGGCCCCTGGGTCGCCGAACCCGCCATCGCCCGGCTGCTGGCCGCGAGCGCCGCCAACATCGGGGACTCGCGCTGGGTGCGGCTCTCGTGCTCGGCCGACATCCGCGGCCGCCGCGGCGGCGCCGCGCTGGCCCGGGCCTTCCTCGACTTCGGCGCCGACGTCAACGGCCGGCAGGCTGACGGGCGGTGTCCGCTGCACGCGGCGGCGAAAGCCGGGTTCCTCGAGACGATGGCGCTCTTCCTCGACCGCGGGGCCCGCGTCGACGTCCGCGACCGGCAGGGGGAGACGCCCCTGCACCACACCCTGAAGGGCGGCCGCGGCGCCGACGTGATCGCCGCCATGCAGCTGCTGCTGGAGGCCGGCGCCGACATCGACGCCGCCGGCGGCTCCGGCCTCGCGGTGCTGCACCGGGCGGCGGCCCGGCGCGACGGCGACGTGGTCGCCTTCCTGCTGCTGGAGGGGGCCGACCCCACCCGGCCGGACCGCCGCGGACGCACCCCCCTCGACGCGCTGCTCGCCGGTCGCGGCCGGCCGGAGCCGGCCCTGGTGCGGCTGCTGACCGGGTTCTCCTCCGCCCGGGCCGCCTGAGGCTCCCCGTGGTCGAAGACCTCTACCGCCAGCTGTCCCGCTGGATCCAGTCCGACTTCTTCGAGTACAGCCTCGCCGCCCTCTTCGTGCTCATCTGGTGGGCGGCCAGTTGGGTCGTCGGCCTCATCCGCGGCAAGCCCGTCGCCGAGGACCGGCCCCGCCGGCGCCTGCCCCTGTAGCCGCATGCAGGAACGCCAGGCCATCCGCGAGCACTGCGCCGGCCTCGACGACGCCGGCCTCGTGCGCGCCCTCACCGTCGACCGCGAGACCAACTCGGCGGCCCTCATCGACGAGGCCGGCCGCGAGCTGGACCGCCGCGGCCTCACCGTGGAGGCGGTGATGGACCGCGTCTCCGTGCGTCTCGGCCGCGACCGCGAGTCCAGCGTCTCCGCGGCCGAGGCCGCCGCCCTGGTCAACGACGAGGTCCCGCGGGGCGCCGTGGCCGCCTTCACCCACGCCCTCGGCGAGATCCTGATCCTGCAGCGCGAGGCCTGGGGCTGGGTCGCCCACCACTACGAGGGCGAGAGCTACGGGCTCTCCTACCTGCTCGACGAGACCGATGCGGCGCGCGCCCTGCTGGAGGCGTTCCTGGGGCTGCGGGACTGGCGGGCCCAGGCGGGCGAGGGCCATCACCTCGACGAGTGGGAGATCGTGGTCCGCAGCGAGGAGGCCGACGATGTGCGGGCCCTGGCCGACCGCCTCGCCGAGGCCGGCATCCCCCACGTCCTGCGGGGCCCCCCCTTCACGCCGGAGGGCGATCCCACCACCTCCCTGCTGGTGCCTGCCGAGCGCCGCGAGGAGGCGATGGAAGCCACCGGCACCGGACGCCGCTCGGTGCGGCGCCTCCACCGGCTCGCCCGCGAGCGCGACGAGGCCGGCGACCGCAACGGCGAGCTAACCGTGTACGAGGAGCTGGCCGAGACCGACGCCGGCAATCCCGCCGTCCACTACAACCGCGGCGCCGTGCTCCTGGAGCTGGGGCGGACCGAGGAGGCGGCCGCCGCCTTCCTGCGCTGCGCCGGCCGCGGGATCGAGCGCATGGAGGCCAGCCTCACCCCGGGCGGCGGCGGCGTGGGCGGAAGCGGCGGTCTGGGCGGCGCCGTGGCGCGCATGATGGGCCGCCTCGGAGACGTCGGGACCCGGCCGCACTTTCCCGACTACCTGGTGGACGCGGAGATGCAGCTGCTGGCGCTGGAGGAGCGGCTGCCGCAGCGCAAGGAGCTGCTCCACGGCCTGGCGAGCATCGCCCGGGTCAAGGGTGACGCCGAGACCGCCGGCCGCCGCTACCACCAGATCCTGGAGCTCGACCCCGAAGACGAGGTCGCCCGCTTTCAACTCGGGTACTTGCGGGCCTCCGCCGATTGACGATCCTCTTTCCCCCGACGCCCACCCGACGCTCACCAGACTCCGAAGGGAGCCCGCCCGTGACCTCGATCCGTCAGTCCGTCTGCTTCGGCCCCCTCGCCCGCGGCTTCGACGACCCCGCGGAGGGGATCGCCGCCGCCGCCGGTATCGGCTTCGTCTCCGTCGAGATGCTCCCCGAGGAGCACTGGCCGCTGGTGCGCGACAACGGCCTCGACATCGCCATCGTCGTGGGCCACGCCTCGCTGCCCGACGGCCTCAACAACCGCGGCAACCACGGCCGCATCGAGGCGGAGCTGAAGGAGAGCATCGACAAGGCCGCCGAGCACGGCATCCCGTCGCTCATCACGTTCTCCGGCAACCTCGAGGACCGCGGCGACGAGGAGGGCTTCGACAACTGCGTGGAGGGCCTGCTGCGGGTGAAGGGCTACGCCGAGGAGAAGGGCATCAACCTGTGCATGGAGCTGCTCAACAGCCGGGTCAACCACCCCGACTACCAGTGCGACCGCACCGAGTGGGGGGCGCGCCTGTGCCGGGCCGTCGACTCGCCGCGGGTGAAGCTGCTCTACGACATCTACCACATGCAGATCATGGAGGGCGACCTGATCCGCACGATCACCGACAACATCGAGTGGATCGCCCACTTCCACACCGCCGGCAACCCGGGGCGCAACGATCCCGACGACACCCAGGAGATCTACTACCCCGCCGTCATGCGGGGCATCGCCGCCACCGGCTACGATGGCTTCGTGGGCCACGAGTACTCGCCCAAGGGCGACGCCGTGGAGTCGCTGAAGACGACCTTCGCCACCTGCGACATCTGAGGAGAAAGGCATGACCCTCACCACCGGCGCGGAACTGCAGATCCTGCCCTCGGGCGGCGCTCTCGGCGCCGAGATCCGCGGGCTGGACCTGGGCCGGGAGTTGACCCCCGAAGAGGTGAAGCAGGTGCGCGCCGCCCTGTTGGCGCACTGCGTCCTCGTCTTCCGCGACCAGCGCATCAGCGACGAGGACCAGGTGCGGTTCACCTCGTACTTCGGCAGGCCCGTGGAGCACGTGCGCAAACAGCGCGAGCGCCGCGTCAAGGAGATCTTCATCATCTCCAACGTGAAGGAGGACGGCGAGCCCATCGGCGCCCTCGGCAGCGAGCTGATCGACTTCCACTCCGACCTCTCCTACCTGCCCAAGCCGGGGACGATCTCCCTGCTCTACGCCGTGGAGATCCCGCCCGCCGGCGGCGACACCCAATGGTGCGACGGCCGCGCCGCGTACGACGCCCTGCCGCCGGAGCGCCAGGCCCAGGTGCGCAAGCTGCGCGCCGTGCACCGCCACCACGTGGACGAGCAGAACCCCCCCGAGCCGACGATCCATCCCGTGGTGCGGCGCCATCCCGAGACCGGGCGGCCGTCGCTCTACGTGAGCCCCCACCTGACCCACCACATCCACGGAGTCAGCGAGGAGGAGAGTCGCGCCATCCTGTCCGAGTTGTATGCACACATGGACCAGCCGCGGTTCGTCTGGACCCACCAGTGGCGGGTGGGCGATCTGGTGATGTGGGACAACCGCCCCACCAGCCACCGGCGCCTGGCCTTCCCGGACGATCAGCGCCGCATCATGAACCGCACCCAGATCTTCGGCGAGGAGGTGGTGGAGTGAAGCTCAAGGACCAGGTCATCATCGTCACCGGCGGCGGCTCCGGCGCCGGCGCCGCCATCGTCGAAGGCTGCGTCCGCGAGGGAGCGCGGGTCGTGACCATGGGCCGCGACGAGGCCCGGCTGAAGGCCGCCTGCGACAAGGCCGGCGAGGGAGCCCACCCCATGGCCGGCGACGTCCGCGACCGGGCCCGCGTGAAGGAGATCGTCGACTGGACCCTGACCGAGTTCGGGCGCGTGGACGTGCTCGTCAACAACGCCGGCGTCAACGTCGTCGACCGCTCCCTGGAGAAGCTCTCCCCGGAGGACTGGGACCTGCAGATGGACATCAACGCCACCGGCGCCTTCAACACCCTCCACGAAGTCCTGCCCATCATGCGCCGCCAGGGCGCCGGCCTCGTGATCGCCATCTCCTCCGTGGCCGGCACCGCCCCCGGCGTCCTCGCCGGCGCCGCCTACTCCGCCGCCAAGCACGCCATGTCCGTCGTCACCCAGACGGTGAATCTGGAGGAGGCGAAGCACGGCATCCGCGCCAGCGTCATCTCCCCCGGCGAGATCAACACCCCCATCCTCGACCAGCGGCCGGTGAAGGTCTCCGACGAGCACAAGGCGCGGATCCTGCAGTCCGAGGACATCGCCGACGTGGTCGTCTACGTGGCGGCGCTGCCGCGGCACGTGGTGATCTCCGAGTTGGTGATCAAGCCGCTGGGGCAGGGGTCCGTGGAGTGAGGGAGGGGCTGGAGGCCGGGATTTCTCGCCAGGGCGCCGACGGCAGAGTCGGTATTCGAGAGCTGTCAGCCCCGCCCCGATGTTCTCCAGCGGGCCCAGCAGATGCGGATCGCACCCGACATCATCGGCGGCGGCCTGTCGTAGGGCACTTCAATCCGGATCTCTTTCACGCCGCCTTGTTCGGCCGCCTTGCAAGTTTCACTATATTACCTATATTCACCGAGTGCTGAAATCTGATGTTACAGTGAAATCAGCGGCCCACCGCGCCGTCGACGCGGTTCGCGAGCTGCTCCGCAACGTGCCGAGCGTGCAGGTCGAGTCCGCCAAGTATGAAGGAGACATCGGCCGCGACTACGGCGTGGACGGACTAGTCGCATTTGCCCACCGCGGCGGCAACTTCGCGCTCGTCGTCGAGGCGAAGTCCAACGGAGCCCCCCGCTTCGTCCGCTCCGGGGTCTATCAACTCGAGAGCTGCGTGGCTCGATTGCGCCGATCCGGTGAGGTAAATGGCGGCAGGCGCCTCATTCCAATGATCGTCAGCCCCTACCTGTCTCCAGAATCCCGAGCCATCTGCCTGGACCACGACACCGCGTATCTCGATCTGGTCGGGAACGCGAGGCTCGCGTTCGACACCGTCTACATAGAGCGTGCCGTCGCGGAGAGGCCCGTCGCGGAAACCCGTGCGCTACGCTCGATCTTCACTCCGAAGGCGGCAGCGATCCTGCGAGTTCTGTTGCGCGAACCGGGACGCGCGTGGCGCGTCGCAGATCTGGCGGTGCAGGCGCAGGCGAGCTACGGCCATGTGAGTAATGTCCGCAAGGCTCTGCTGGCCCGCGAATGGATCGAGGTCGGGGATGACGGCGCTGTCCTCGTTCAACCGGACGCCCTACTGAAGACATGGCGCGCGTGCTATCGGCGCCCTGCCGGCGAGTCCATCACCGGATATACTCATCTCCATGGAAGGCAGCTCGACGAGCGGCTCCGGGGCAGGCTCAACCCGCATCCCGAGCGTCCGCGTGCCATCTACGCGCTGCACTCAGCCGCGCAGTGGCTTGCGCCTTTCGGCCGGGTCGGCACCCACGCTTTCTACGCCGACGAACCGGGCGCCGAAGCTCTGAGAGAGGCGTTGAAGCTGACGCACGCGGCCAGGGGCACGAACGTCGTGCTGCACATCCCAACGGATGAGAGCCTGTTCTACGACGCGAGCGAACCCGGACCGAACGTGTTCTGCACCAGTACCATCGTGACTTATCTCGATCTCTGGAACGGCAGCGACCGTGACCGCGAGGCGGCCGAACATCTCGCGGGCGAGTTCCTCCCATGGCTGAAGTAGACCCGCAATACGCCTCTGATTACAACGATCGCACCACGGTCGCCGTCAAGTCGGTGCTGGTCGAAATCGGGCAGATCCTCGGCAGCTACCGGGGAAGATTCGCCGTGATCGGTGGGGCCGTCCCCTGGCTGCTGCTGAACGAGTCCGACATGCAGCACATTGGAACTCTGGACGTGGATCTCAGTCTGGATGCGGAAGCCTTGGGTGACGGCGAGTACGCCCAGCTTGTCGAGTCCCTCTTGAGTCAGGGTTACCACCAGTCCGAGAGGCGGCGCCGCTTTCAACTGGTGCGCACCGTGCCCGCCCGCGACGGCGGAGACGACATCGACATCATCGTCGACTTCCTGATGCCGCGCGACGCCACGATCGCGAAGAACACTCCTCCGCTCGTGGCCGACTTCGCGGTTCAGCGCGCCGACGGCGCGGATCTCGCCTTGAGGTTCTATCAGCTAGTCGCCATCGACGGCGACATGCCCGATGGCGGGGGCAACCGCGTCCAGATCGCCGTCGCGTCCATTCCCGCGCTGCTGGCCATGAAGGGCTACGCCATCGCGAGCCGCTTCAAACCGAAGGACGCCTACGACATCTACTACAGCATCCGCAACTTCCCGGGCGGCATCGAGGCGCTCGTCGCGGCGACCGAGCCACTCCTCGAATACGAGACAGCGAGGACCGGCTATCTCCATGTCTCGGACAAATTCCGCCACTCGGACGATTTCGGTCCGACCAGGGTGCGGCACTTCGTCGACCGGCCCGAGATGCTCGAAGAGCGCACCGCCGATCAATGGCAGCAGGACGCGTTCGGGCAGGTCGACGCTTGGCTCTCGGCGCTGGGCCTGAGGTGATCCGTGGCCGCAGCGTCAAATGTCAGGATCCGCTCGATGGACATCCCGACCATCGACAGGGTGTTCGGCATGGAAGACGGCTATGTGCTCAACTTCACCAACCAGACCTTCGCCGAGTTCTTTCACGACGAGCTCGGCGTCAACATCTACGATGACCGTTGGGGGGCTCAAGGCAATAGCAAGGCGAACCGCCTTCGCTGCTACCTGCGAACAGCGGGCCGCCAGGCAGCACTCAAGGCCCTCAAGGCGCTATGGGAGTACCGCGAAGCGAGCAGCGTAACTGCCGACTATCCAGAACTCGAAGACAAGGTGCGCGCGGCCTACGTGCGAATCGTCCAGCGCCTCGGGGGCACGGAGGCGAAACCGGCGCCGACCGCCGCAGCTCAGAGAGAACAACGAGTCGATGTGGCCGTAACCTCTGCTCTCGCCGACCGCTTGGTCGAAGTCTCCACCTTGAACCCACAAGCTCGCGGCTATGCGTTCGAGGAGTTCCTGAAGGCCGTATTCGATGCCTACGGTATGGCCGCGCGCGCCTCCTTCCGTCTCAGGGGCGAGCAGATCGACGGCAGTTTCGTGCTCGCCGAACAGACCTACTTGCTCGAAGCCAGATGGAGGAACGCCAAGGTCGATGTGGAAACCCTTCGTGCCTTCAATGGCAAGGTCGAGGAAAAGGCGAGCTGGTCGCGAGGCCTGATCATCAGCCAAAGCGGCTTCACGGAAGACGGACTGCATGCATTCGGCCGCGGCAAGCGGGTCATATGCATGGATGGACTCGACCTGCACGAAGTTCTCTCCGGCCGGCTCCACCTCGCTGATGTCATTACTCTGAAGGCTAGGCGCGCAGCAGAAACCGGCATGGCGCATGTCCCGGTGCGCGATCTCAATGTACCCGCCCTGAAATGAGTTTCGTGGTAGCGCTGATCGGGCTGACGACGGGGGCAACTCTGACCGGGTTCCGACCGCGACCGACGAGATCGAGCGGCATCTGGACCCGTGGAGGCAGCAACGGGTTCTCGCCGATCTCGCGAGGCCTTCCCGAATACCAGTTTCATCGCATCCACCCACAGCACCGCAGGTGCTGACGACCGCGGATACGGACGGTGAGACTGATGTCCACCAAACGGGGGCAACTCCAGAGAAGCTCTCTCTTGACCAGTTGGGCGGCGGCCATCTCATTGCGCTGGCGCTGGCGGCCGATCTGGCTCGACGGGATGGCGCAGGGAACCCGCACCTGGATGATCCCCGCCATTCCGAGGCGATCGTCCTGATCGACGAGGTGGAACTCCACCTGCATCCGCGGTGGCAGCAGCGAATCCTGGGCGATCTGGTCCGCACCTTTCCCAACACCCAGTTCATCGTATCAACTCACAGCCCGCAGGTGCTGACCACGGTCGAACCTCACCGGATCGTGGAACTGTCTCACGACGGCGACCGTATCGTCGCCGGGACTCCCGCCGGGCCGACATTTGGAGCCGAGGCCGGGGACGTTCTCTCCGTGGTGATGGGCGTAGACGAACGGCCGCCGGAGAACGCCTTCACAAGAGCCCTGGATCAGTATCGTCGCCTGCTCAGGGAGGAGCGGTCGGAGTCCGAAGAAGCCCTGGCCCTGCGGGCGAGCCTGGAAGAGATGTCCCCCTACGATCCAGCCCTCGATCGTGCCGACCTTGAAATCCGTCGACGCAAGCTGTTCAGGCAGCGCGCCGAGTCCCGGTGAAGGAGACTCGCGAAGATATCCTGGCAGAAGATCCCCAGGAGTGGATCTGAGGCACTCAGGACCTCCACCGCGTGGTGCCGCCCGGGTCTCATGCCGCCCGGCTTGCAGTCGGGCGGTCCCCCCCCTTGACAATCCCCGGCCTTGCCAACAGATTCGTTGCCAACGGTCTTGTTGCCAACGGATGCGTTGGAAAGGAGAGTTGGTGGTGCTCAAGAAAGCAGGGGCCAACTGGGTCGAGGGGGATCGATTCTTCGGCCGGGAGGTAGAACTCCAGGCCCTTTCCGAGCGGGTCGGGGACGGCACCCACACCCTGCTGACCGCGCAGCGACGGATGGGCAAGACGAGCCTGGTCCGGGAGCTGCTGCGCCGTCTGAAGCAGGAGGGCCGGTTCGAGACGGTCTTCGTCGACTTGGAGGACGCCGGCACCCCGGCGGACGCCGTCGCAGAGATCGGGGCCCGGTCGAGACCTGTGCAGGGCGTCTGGCGGCAACTCAAGTCCTGGTTGGTCAACAACTTATCCGAGGTAGGGATCGGCGCCCGGCTGGAGGAAATGCCCGCCCATGAGGTGTGGGTGAAGCTCCGGGCGGGGATCGACGCCGGGAACTGGCGCCAGAAGGGGGACGAGGTCTTCTCGGCCCTCGCCCAGAACGACCGCCCTGTCGTGCTCGCCATCGACGAGCTGCCGATCCTCGTCAACCGGCTGCTCAAGGGGACTGACCACCGCATTACTCCCGAGCGGCAGAGGGCGGTTGACGAGTTCATGGCCTGGCTCCGCAAGAACGGCCAGGCCCATCGGAACCGGGTCATCCTGATCCTCGCCGGCAGCGTCAGCCTGGAACCGATCCTGGCGCAGGCGGAGCTGAGCGCTCACGCCAACATCTACTCCCCTCTCGATCTGAAGCCCTGGGACGATGAGACGGCCGCCAACTGTCTGGCGGCGCTGGCGCAGACCTACGGCCTCGACCTGCCCCTCGATGTCTGCCGGGAGATGTGCCGCCGGCTGCGGTGCCAGATTCCCAACCACGTGCAGCAGTTCTTCGACAACCTCCGCGAGCACCTGCGCCGCGCCGGCCGGCGCGAGGCCACGATGGAAGACGTAGGGCGCGTGTACAACCAGATGCTCGGCGCCCGGGGGCAGATGGATCTGGAGCATTACGAGGGCCGGCTGAAGATGGTACTGGGGAGGACGGGCTATCGGACCGCGCTAGAGATTCTGACAGAGTCCGCCATCGGTGACGGCTTGCTGAGCGACGATACGATCAGCCGCTATCGCGAGTATCTCCAGGGTGAGTCCCGGGACGAGGCCGAGGCGGGTCCGGTCCCGTTGGAGGACGTGCTCCGTGTGCTCGAACACGACGGGTACCTGGCGCGGCATGGGGACGGCTACCGGTTCGTTTCCGGCCTGCTCGAAGACTGGTGGCGCGCCCGGCACAGCCGGCACTTCGTCCCCATCGAACAGCGATGACCATCCCTGTCAGGAAGTACAACCCGGGGTTCCTCACCGACGAGGAACTGACGGCCTCGTTCTGCGTTCGGAAGGCCGAGTTCGACTCCATGACCGAGATCCTCCGCGAATGCATCGGCGCCTCGAATCCGCACCAGATCGTGATCGGCCCGCGCGGAAGCGGCAAGACCAGCCTGCTCCTGCGAGTCGCGGCCGAGGTTCGCCGGGACCCGGAGCTATCTGCCCGCTTCCAACCCGTCGTCTTTGCCGAGGAGAGCTACGAAGTCGCCAGCACCGGGGAGTTCTGGCTGGAAGCCCTCGCCCGTCTGGCGGACCAAGCGCCGGCCCGGGAGGACGCTCCGGATCTGCACCGCACCCTGGAAGACCTGCGCACCATCCAGGACGACCAAACCCTCGGCGACCGCTGCCTCGCCGCGCTTCTCGACTTCTCCGACCGCGAGGACAAGCGGCTCGTGCTGATGGTCGAGAACCTGAACTCCATGTTCCGCGACATGTCGGACCGCGACGCCGGCTGGCGGCTGCGCAAGATCCTCCAGACCGAGCCGCGCATCATCCTGCTCGCCAGCGCCACCAGCCGCTTTGACGAGATCGACCACCCGGACCACGCCCTCTACGACTTGCTCCGTGTCCGCACGCTGGAACCGCTCGACACCAAGGAGTGCCAGGTGCTGTGGGAGACAGTCTCCGGCGCTCCCCCACCGCGCCAGACGATTCGGCCTCTCGAAATCCTCACCGGCGGCAACCCGCGCCTCGTGGCCATCGTAGCCAGCTTCGGAGCAGAGCTTTCCTTCCGCGCGTTGATGGACGACCTCCTCGACCTCGTGGACGAGCATACGGAGTACTTCAAGCGCCACATTGAGGCTCTCCCCCCCCAAGAGCGGCGGGTCTACCTGGCGCTGGCGGACCTGTGGAAGCCGGCCACCACGAGGGAGATCACCGAGCGCTCGCGGATCGATACAAGCAAGTGCAGCGCCCAGCTCACCCGCCTCATCGAGCGGGGCGTAGTCCAGGTGACCGGCGGCAGCCTGCGCCGCAAGCAGTACTACCTGACCGAGCGGCTGTACAACATCTACTACCTGCTGCGCCGCAATGGCGGTCCCGACTCTCTGATCCAGGCCCTCATCCGGTTCATGGAGTCGTTCTACTCCCGGTCCGCCCTGAGAGACATCGGCGAGAGAATCGCCCAGGAGGGGCGAGGCCTAGACGGGGAGCGGCGATCGCTGCACCGGACGGCGCTTGAAGTGCTGGTTCAGCTACCGGGTCTGGCCGGGCATCGAGAGGAGTTGCTTGCGCTCCTTTCCGAGGACGAACACGAAGAGCTGGCGGCTGCGAAGCCGCTGTTGCACAGAGCGGTCGAGCTGCAGAAACAAGACCGGCTGGTGGAGTCGCTGGCCACCTGGGACGAGGTGGTGCGGCGGTTAGGGGACGGCCGGTCACCAGACGTCTGCCAACTGGTCGCCATAGCCCACTACTGCAGAGGGGAGGCTCTCGGAGAGCTGGGCCGATGGGAGGAAGCACTTGCGGGACATGAGGAAGCGCTGGCCGCCTATGGGGAGGTGGAACGGCGATGGGGCGGGGATACGGAGGTGGATGTCGAGATGGTCACCGACGCTCTTCTCAGTAAGGGGGTCGCTCTCGCCCAGCTCGACAGGACGGAGGAATCGCTTGCCGTCTTTGGGGAGGTGGTGCGGCGATTCGGCGGGTGTCCTTTGCCAGAGGTCCTCGAACAGGTCGCCGCAGCCCTCTTCTGCATGGGTGTTGCCCTCGCCATCCTGAACCGACCCGAGGAGGCACTGGCCGCGTATGAGCTGGTGGAGCGGCGACTCGGAGGGAGCGACACGGAGGAACATCTGGCGTTGCTCGCCAGGACCATCCTCAACAAGGGTGCTGCCCTCTACGAACTGGGCCGGACCCACGAATCGCTGGCTGTCTACGAGGAGGTCGTGCGCCGATTCGAGGAGAGCGAATCACCGGATAGTCTCCAGATGGTTGCCAATGCCCTTGTCAACAAGGGCGCCGCGCTTGGCGAGCTGGAGCGGCCGGAGGAAGAACTGGCCGCCTTTGAGGAGGTGATACAGCGATTCGGTGAGAGCGGGATACCCGCCCTTGCCGAACCGTTGGCAGTGGCCTTCACCTACAAGGGGATGACACTGGGACAACAGAACAGGACAGAGGAAGCCCTGGCTGCTCTTGAGGAAGTTGAACGGCGTTTTGGGGCAGATGACTCCCCCCCACTGCGTGCACGGGTCGAGGAGGCGCTCCTGGAGAAAGCCGAACTCCAGCTGGAATGCCGCCGATATGAGGCAGCCGCATCTACTGCTGGCCGGGTACTCGACGAGAGCAGCACGAAATCACTGGAGAACCGCTGGCGCGGTCACGTGATACGGGCCAAGGCGAGCCTTCGCAACGGTGATCCGACCTGCTGCCGGAGGGAGATCAAGGAAGTTCTCCGGGTCCTTCCGCAGTTCAAGACCCTGCCTGAAGAGTGCTCCTACGAACTGATGCACTTCAGCATCAGGCTCGGCCTGGAGCCCATGGTCGAACTAGTCCAGGGCTCTCCATCAGCGAACCTTCTGCTGCCGTTCACCACGGCGCTGGAACAGGAACTCGGCCGCACGCCCCGGGTGGCGCAGGAGATCGCTGAGGTTGCCTGGGACATCCGCCAGAAACTGGCGACGCTGAGAAATCTGCTAGCACAATTCGGGAGTGAGGCTACTTCTGGTATGCACGCAGATGGCATCGACAGGCATTCCACAGATTTGGGGGTGAAGGAGAATCATGGAACACAGGACTGAGGGGGAGACACTACTCGCCCATCTTGCCTGGAAGCTGTCCTCGCGTCACGAGGACATCGCGGTGGAAGCCCTTGGCTTCATCCTGAAGTCGGATTCCACACTCCGTGCGATAGAAGGGGTCTTGGAGGATGGAGGCGCGGATGTCGGGAAGATTGCCAGGATCCAGACCCAGGTCAGCGGCGATGGGGAGACGCGGCCGGACCTCGTCGGCTTTGATCAGCATGATGTGGAGTGCGTGTTGATCGAGGCGAAGTTCTGGGCCGGCCTCACGGCCAATCAGCCCAATGCGTATCTCGACAGATTGGCCCCTGGCAAAGCACTCCTGTTCGTCGCGCCTGAATCGAGGCTGGAGACGCTCTGGCCGGAGTTGCGCCGCCGGGCCGACTCTGACCGCCTGCTCTCCATCCTTGACAGGACTTCCCTCAAGAGCGCCGCGACCGATGACGGGAAGCACCTGATGATGATCAGTTGGGCGGATCTGCTCGACCGCCTCCAAGGTGCCGCCGACTCCTCCTCAAGGAACGAGATACGGCAGTTGCGGGGTCTTGTACATCGGGTGGATGACGAGAGTGGGTATCCGCCGCTCCGGCCGGAGGAGCTGGCCCCGGAGATCCCACGCCGGCTGCTCAGCCTGGAGCGCCTCATCGGCGACGCCACGGCCCGGGCCGTGGAACAAGGATACGCGGATATCAAGGGTTTGAATGTCACCCCGTATCCGGGCGGTTACGGGCGCCCGCGCGGGTACGGACGGTATCTCTCGTTGAAGGGCGCCATCGCCTGGTTTGGCATCGGCCTCAACTGGTGGGTCCGGGGAGGATATTCGGATACCCCCCTCTGGCTTTCCTTCGGGCTATCGAAAGATGAAGGGTACAGAGCGCGCTGGCCGGACACGAGCAGGGCCCTCGAGCCGCTCAAGCGAAGGGACCCGCCCGAGTGTCTGGAAGAGAATCAGGCGCTCCTTGTCCCCATCGCCCTGCCGACTGGAGTCGAATACGACGCTGTGCTCGATGCCGTGGTTGAACGTCTCCGGGAGATCGCCGATCTCATCGACAAACACCGGACCTGACCAGTCACCCTCACTCCCACCCCGCCTCCGCCGCCAGCACCTTCACCGCCTCCACCAGCACCTCCAGCTCCGCCTCGCTGATGTAGAACGCCACCGAGATCCGGACGCCGCTCGGATCGGTCAGGTAGGTGGCCCGCTGCACGATCTGCCAGCGGTCCTTCAGCGCCGCCGACACCTCCCCGCCGTCCATGCCCTCGATGGCGAAGGTCACGGTGCCGGTCTGCGAGTCCCGCCGCCGTGAGCTGTGCACCAGGACGCCGGGCACGGTGTCGAGGCTCGCCTTCAGGGCCTCCGCCTTTCGCGCCGACTCGCGCTGGATCGCCTCGACGCCGCCGATGCTCTCGATGAGGTCGATCGTCGCCGCCACGCCGGCGTAGAGGGCGTAGGAGGGGGTGCTGGTGACGTACTGGGCGGCGCCTCCCTCGGGATCGTGGGGTCGGAGGAGGGGCTTCAGGCTCTGGCGCGCCTCGTCGCTGACGTAGAGGAAACCCGTCCCGATGGGGCCGAGCATCCACTTGTAGCAGTTCGAGGCGTAGTAGTCGCAGCCCATCTCCCGCAGGTTCACGGGGATCTGGGCCACGGCGTGGCAGCCGTCCCACAGGGTGGGGACGCCCCGCTCCCGCGCCAGCCGGCAGATCTCCGGGGCCGGCACCACCAGGCCGGTGTCGGTGGTGACGTGGCTCATGCAGATCAGGCGCGTGCGCGGGGTCAGGGCCCGCTCGGTGTGCTCGAGGGTGACCGCGGGGTCGTGGTCGATCTCGACGGCCTTCAGGACGACGCCGTAGCGCTCCTGCAGGCCGAGGACGGCCCGGTGCGGCACGGGGTGCTCCTCGCTGGTGATCAGCACCTCCTCCCCCGGCTCCCAGGACAGGCCGCCGATGACCGCCGCGATGCCGTCGGCGGTGCTCACGGTGAGGGTGAGGTCTCCCTCCTCCGCCCCGAGGAAGGCGGCCAGCCGGGTCCGTGCCGCGTCGGCTGCCTGGCTGGTCAGGGTGTACCACTCGATGGGCGGCACATGCTCCTCGTAGAGCTGGTCGAAGCCGGCCTGCACGGCGGCGTGCACCTCCCGGGACGGCAGCCCGACGCCGCCGGTGTTGAGCTGGATCCCCCGGCTCAGGCCGGGGTAGTGGGCGCGGATCTCCTCGAGGTTCACGGCTCTTCCTCCCTGAGTGCGCCCGGCGACGGTCCGCCGGACGGGTTCTGCTGTCGTGGGGCCCGGGCGCCGGTGGGCCCGGCCGCGACCCTGCGGTGGCCCGCCGGACCGGTCACTGCTACCGGGCCGCCGGTGAGCCCGTGAGGCCCTCCACGGCTTCGGTCATCGCCTCCAGGACCGCCTCCAGGCAGCCCGGTGCCAGGCACGAGGGCTCCTCCTGGTAGAGGCCGAGGCCGTAGCGGTCCCGCGGCAGCAGGTAGGCCAGCTGCGGGGTCCCGGCCACGGGCGAGATCAGCACCGGCCGGCCGGGGAAGCGCCGCCGCAGCTCGGTCGCCAGCATCGCTGTAGGGCTCGGCGGCGCAGGTGATCCAGAGGGCGTCCCCCATCTCGTGGACGGTGAACCGATACGGACAGCGGTCGCCCGGGGGCAGCTCGGCGAGGCGCCGCAGCCACCGCCGGCAGCGCTCGGCGCGGGCGCCGGCGTCGCGCGCGGCCAGGGCGTCGCCGGCTTCGTCGGCTCGTGCCTGGTCGCGGGTGTGGCGGTCGAGGTCAGCCCTCAGCTGGTCCACGTCCGGCAAGTCCTTGAAGGGCAGGTCGACCTGAAAGCGGCCGACCGACCAGCGGCGCACCGCCTCGGCGCGGGGACCCGCCACGGGCGTCCACCCCCAGGTGCCGATGGTGGCGCCGGAGAGGACCGGCCCCTGGTAGGCGAAGTCGTGGCCGGGCGGACCGAGGCCGGCGAGGGCCGACAGGGCGGCGAAGCCCAGCTGCCGGCCGTTGCGGTCGGCCACCTCGGTGTCGCCGGTGAAGCCGTCGCGGGGCCCCAGTTCGCCGCACAGGCCCTGGAAGTAGACGCAGGGGGTGCCGGTGTGGTCGCTGACCACCTGGCGGGCAGCGCCGACGAAGTCGGGGCTCAGGAGGCTGTTGTCCCAGGATAGAGTCGTGGGGTGGCAGGCGTAGTGCACGAGGTGCAGGCGGGGGGTGCCGTCGAGGGCGGTGACCCGCGCCGCCACCACAAGGTCCTCGGCGGCCTCGCCGGGGTTGAAGCCGGTGACCCGGAGGTCCCGCTCCTCGTCATGGTAGTCGCGGTTGGCGGCCATGCCGCAGCGGCCCTCGGCGTAGGTGACCACGGCCTCGTCCAGGTCCTCCAGGGCGTCCCGGGCGAGGGAGCCGAGGGTCTCCCCGAGGCCGGCGAGGTAGGGCTCGATGAGGTCGCCCCCGGGCAGGGGGATGCGGTCGGGCGGGTAGAAGCCGGCGGCGTGGGTGTGGGAGAAGGTGACGACGACGCGGTCCCGGTCGACGCCGGCGGCGCGCACCAGGCCGGCCACCACCGCGTCGGTCTGGCCGTCGTCGAGCAGCACGTGGTCGAGCTGCACGCGCACCAGGCGCTCCCGCGGCCGGTCCACCGGCTCCAGGACGAGCACGTCCGCCATCAGCGGCCGGTGCACGCCGGTGGCGCGGTCGTGGCGGGCGGCGCCCCACATGCGGTGGTAGATGCCCACGGGCGGCGTGATGTCGCCGTGGGCGTGGCCCAGGCGCAGCACCGACGTGGGCGTGGGAACGAGCGTCGTCGACATGGAATCCCTCCGGCTCCGGGCGGCTCAAGCTGTGGCGGCGGTTCGATCGTGGCAATAGGATCTGAGAATGCCCGCGCCCGTGGAGCACCTGATCTTCCTCATCCACCCCTGCTGCTACGAGCCGGTCGAGGCCGAGCGCATAGAGCGGGAAGGGCTGCGGCTCTTTCTCGAGCGGGAGGAGGAGGTGAAGGCGCGCTGGCTGGCCGACCTCTCCGCCGGGGGCGAGGCCACCCTCTTCGCGCAGCTCGGGGGGCCGGAGTACCTGCGCGACGCGGCGGCCGAGTCCCTCGGGGAGACGGGAGCCCTGCTGCTGCGGAGCCCCTTCCCCGAGAGCGGGCATCTGGACGAGTACTACCGCCGACTGCGGGACGAGCTGCTGGAGCACCTGGACCGCCACGATCTCACCCTCGACCGGGAGACCGTGGCCTCCGAGTTGTGGGGCGAGTCCTTCGAGGGCTGCGTCCCCGGGTACGGCGGCGCCTTCGCCCATCACCTGGGACTGCAGCGGGCGCCGCGGATGCGCTTCGAGATGACCGTGTACGACTCCCGCTTTTTGCACCGGGCGCGCCGCCGGGAGAGCCTGGCCCTGCCCGGAAGCGATGTCGAGGCCTGGCTCTTCGAGTGCCACGACGGCACCGGCGCCGCCACCTTCCAGCCGCGCCTCACGCCCCAGTGGCTGGACCGCCGGCGCCTGTGGCTGAGGCTGAACGACCGCCGCCACCAGCTCTGCGACAAGCAGGGCCACGCCGTGTGGCCGGTCTCCCCCTGGGAGAAGGGGAAGCCCGAGGGCGAGCACAATGTCACGGTGGCGATGAAGGAGTGGATCAACCGCTGGGTGCGGGGCGTGGGCACCGGCATCGACGAGTTCCGCGCCGTCGTCGAGGCGGCGCGCCTGACGGCCCCGTGAGCACCGCCTCGCCGCCCGCGGCGCAGGACGCCCTCGAGCTGTTCCACCCCCTCGTGCGCCGGTGGTTCACCGAGCGCGTCGGCGAGCCCACCGACGTGCAGGCCGCCGCCTGGCCGCGCATCGCCGGCGGCGAGCACCTGCTGGTCACCGCGCCCACCGGCTCCGGCAAGACCCTCACCGCCTTCCTGTGGGCCCTCGACCGCCTGGTCCGCGGCGACTGGCCGGAGGGGGCCACCAGCGTCCTCTACGTCTCGCCCCTGAAGGCGCTCAACAACGACATCCAGCGCAACCTCCTCGGGCCGCTGGAGGAGCTGCGGCAGCGGTTCCAGGCCGCCGGCGAGCCCTTCCCCCCCATCCGCGCCCTCACGCGCTCCGGGGACACGCCCCAGGAGGACCGGCGCCGCATGCTGCGCCAGCCGCCGGAGATCCTCATCACCACCCCGGAGTCCCTCAACCTGCTGCTCTCCTCCCAGGGGGGGCGCGGCCTGCTCACCGGCCTGCGGTGCGTCATCCTCGACGAGATCCACGGCGTCGTCGGCAGCAAGCGCGGCGTCCACCTGATCACCGCCGTGGACCGCCTCGTGCGCCTCTCGGGGGAGTTCCAGCGGATCTCCCTGTCGGCGACGGTGCGGCCCCTCGACCGGGTGGCGGCCTTCGTCGGCGGCTTCCGGCGCCTGCCGGGGCGGGGCGGCGAGCGCTACGAGCCGCGTCCCGTGGCCGTCCTGCGCTCCTCGGCTTCCAAGCGCTACGACGTCTCCGTGCGCTTCCCGGAGGCCGCCGACGCCGAGGGCGAGAATCAGGACGACTCGATCTGGCCGGCCATGGCCGAGGCCTTCGAGGAGATCATCGCCGGCAACCGCTCGACCCTGCTCTTCGTCAACGCCCGCCGCCTGTGCGAGAAGATCACCCGCTTCCTCAACGAGGGCCGCGAGCAGCCCCTGGCCTACGCCCATCACGGCTCCCTGTCGCGCGAGATCCGCGAGGTCGTGGAGCGCCGCCTGAAGGAGGGGGAGCTGAAGGCGATCGTGGCCACCAACTCCCTGGAGATGGGCATCGACATCGGCGCCCTCGACGAGGTCGTCCTCGTGCAGTCGCCGCCGTCGGTCTCCTCCGCCGTGCAGCGCGCCGGCCGCGCCGGCCACCAGGTCGGCGAGGTGAGCAAGGCCACCCTCTATCCCACCCACGGCCACGACTTCCTCGAGGCGGCGGTGCTGGCGGCGCAGATCGACGCCCACGACATCGAGGAGATCGACCCCGTCACCGGCGCCCTCGACGTCCTCGCCCAGGTGCTGATCTCCATGGCCGGCACCGAGAGCTGGGACCTGGACGAGCTCTACGACGAGGTGCGCGCCAGCTTCCCCTACCGCCACCTCGCCCGCCGCCAGTTCGACCTCGTCGTCGACATGCTCGCCGGCCGCTACGCCGGCAGCCGGGTGCGCGACCTGCGGCCCCGGGTGACCGTGGACCGTCTCGACAACACGGTGGAGGCGCGCCGGGGGGCGATGAGCCAGCTCTACATGTCGGGCGGCACGATCCCCGACCGCGGCCTCTTCAACCTGCGCCTGGAGGGCTCGGGCGCGAAGCTGGGCGAGCTGGACGAGGAGTTCGTGTGGGAGTCGTCCGAGGGGCAGTCCTTCACCCTGGGCACCCAGAACTGGACGATCCGCAAGATCACCCACAACGACGTGCTGGTGAGCCCGGCGCCGGCCCGCACCGTGGACCTGCCCTTCTGGAAGGGGGAGGGCGCCAACCGCGACTTCCACTTCTCCAGCGCCATCGGCCGCTTCCTCGAGGACGCCGAGGCCGGCCTCGAGGGCCCCGCCTTCCGGCAACGGCTCACCGACCGCCACCACATGGACGAGACCGCCGCCGGCAGCCTCCTCGACTTCCTCGGGCGCCAGCGCGAGGCCACCGGCGCCCCCCTGCCCCACCGCCATCACCTGCTGGTGGAGCACGTCGCCTCGGCCCCGGGGGGATACATGGGCAGCCAGGTGGTGCTGCACACGTTCTGGGGCGGGCGCGTCAACCAGCCCTTCGCGCTGGCCCTCGACGCCGCCTGGGAGGAGCGCTTCGGGGGCCGCATCGAGGTCTATCCCTCCAACGACTGCATCGTCCTCGTCCTGCCGGCGGAGACCGGCTCCGAGGAGATCCTCAGCCTCGTCACCTCCGGCCGCGTGGAGGAACTGCTGCGCCAGCGGCTGGAGGCCTCCGGCTACTTCGGGGCCCGCTTCCGCGAGTGCGCCCAGCGGGCCCTGCTGCTGACCCGGCGCAGCCTGACCGAGCGCATGCCCCTGTGGCTGAGCCGCCTGCGCTCGCAGCGCCTGCTCGACACGGTGATGCGCTACGAGGACTTCCCCATCCTCGTCGAGGCCTGGCGCTCCTGCCTGCAGGACGGCTTCGACCTGCCCGCCCTGCGCCTCGTCCTCTCCGAGCTGGAGTCCGGCGCCATCGAGTGGTCGGAGTGCCGCACCCGCCGCCCGAGCCCGTTCTCGCGCTCCGTCGCCTGGGGGCAGGTCAACGAGTACATGTACGCCGGCGACGCCGCCGCCGGCCGCCAGACCTCGGAGCTGCGCTCGGACCTGCTGCGCGAGGTCGTCTTCACCCCCGGCCTGCGGCCCACCCTCCCGGCCCACGTGGTGCGGCGCTTCGAGGAGAAGCGCCAGCGCCTGCACCCGGGGTACGCGCCGTCCGAGGCGCGGGAGCTGGTCGACTGGGTCGACGAGCGCCTGCTGGTCCCGTGGTCCGAGTGGGAGGCCCTGCTCGCCGCCGCGGCGCGGGACTCGGCCGAGGCCGGGGGGGAGGAGGGATGGGTGGAGGGGGAGGAGGAAGCCTGGAGGGGGCGAATCGTGCGGGTCGAGGCCGAGGTCCTGGCCGAGCCGGTGGTGGTTGCGCGTCAGGCCCTGGGGCGCCTCGCGGTATTCCCCTGGTGGGGGGAGGCGCGGGTGAGCGGGTTGGATGGCGCGCCGGTGGAGGTCGAGCTGGTGGAGGCGGGCCTGGAGAGCGAGGACGCCGGGGGCCCTGGGGACGCGGAGGAGGAACGCGGGGGCTCGGGACTGGAGATCGAGGCCGCCCGGGCTGTTGCGGATACGGCAGAGGCGCCGGAGGACCCGAACCTGGGGAGCGGAGTCGGCAGCGGCGCCGGGAACGCGGAAGACCCGGAGGGCACGGGCCTTGGGATCGAGTCCACCGATGGCGTCGGGGGCCAGGAGGGGGCACGGGAGGACGCGGGCCTGGGGCTCGGAGACGGCGAGGCTGGCGGCGACGCGGAGGAGGGACCCCGAGGCTTGGGCCTCGAGCTCGGGGCCGTCAGTGGCGACGGGACGGACGAAGAAGACGCGCGGGAGGAACTCCGCCTCGAGGCCGCTGTCACCGCCTGGCTGTCCTACTACGGCCCGGTCGACCGAGGCCGCCTGGCGGGGACCCTGGGCCTCGGCGACCCGCTGCTGGCGTCCGTACTCGACGACCTGGCCGGGGAGCAGGCCGTCGTCGTCGGTACCCTGGTCGAGGGCGCGGAGCGGGACCAGGTCTGCGAGGCGGAGAACCTCGAGTCCCTGCTGCGCATGGCCCGGGCCGACGCGACGCCGGCCTTCCAGGCCCTGCCGGTGGACCAGCTGCCCCTGTTCCTCGCCGTCTTCCAGGGCCTCCACGAGCCCGGGGATACGCCCGAAGCCCTGCGCCGCCGGCTCGAGCCTCTCCTCGGCTGCGACGCCCCCGCCGGCCTGTGGGAGACCGAGATCCTGCCGGCGCGAATGCGCGGCTACCAGACGCCGCTCCTCGACGGGGTCCTGCAGGAGAGCGGCCTGCGCTGGGTCGGCTGCGGCCGCGAGCGCCTGACCTTCTGCTTCGAGCACGACCTCGACCTGCTCGCCGGACCCACCGCCGACGACGGCGCGGCCTCCCTCTTCCCCGACCCCCACGGCCGCTACGACTTCTCCACCCTTCTGGAACTGGCCGGCCTCGACGCTCCCGCCCTGGCCGCGGCCCTGTGGGACGGCGCCTGGTCCGGCCGCGTCGGCAACGACTCCTTCGCCGCCGTCCGCCGCGGACTGGACACGGGGTTCCGGCCGCCCGAGGCGCCCGCCGCCGCGGAAGGCCTCCCGCCCGGCGGCGGACTCCGGGGCCCCCGTCCGCGCGGGGGCCGCCTGTCGCGAAGGGCCGCCGGCCGCTGGCGGGGAACCACCGTCTACCCCGGAAGCTGGCAGCTCCTGCCTCGACCAGAAGCCGCCGCGGACCCGCTGGAGGAGGAGGAGCGCAACAAGGACCGCGTGCGCCTTCTCCTCGACCGCTACGGCGTCCTTTTCCGCGAACTGCTGCAACGCGAGCGGCCCACCCTGCGGTGGAAGGGGCTGTTCCGCGCCCTGCGGCTGATGGAGCTCTCCGGCGAGATCCTCGCCGGCCACTTCTTCGAGGGCGTGCCGGGGCCCCAGTTCGCCAGCCACCGCGCCTTCCGCCTGCTCTCTCGGGATCTGCCGCGGGAGGCCGTGTTCTGGCTCTCCGCCGCCGATCCGGCCTCCGCCTGCGGCCTCGGGCTGGAGGGCCTGCGCGCCTCCCTGCCGCGGCGGGTGGCGGGCACCCACCTCGTCTACCACGGGCCGCGGCTGGTGCTGGAGTCGCACCGCAACGGCCGGCGCCTGGTCTTCCACGTCGCCCCCGACGACCCGCGCCTGCCCGAGTACCTGGCGCCCCTCGACCACCTCCTCACCCGCGCCCGCCAGCCGGTGCGGCAGCTGGAGATCGAGACGGTCGACGGCGCCCCGGCGGCGTCCAGTCCCTTCGCCGACGTCCTCGGCGCCCAGTTCGACCTGAGGCGCGACCACCACAGCCTGATCCTGCTGCGCAACGTCTGACGGAACCGGTAGGAGCCGGCCCGTCCAGTTCGTATCTTGCGCGCCCCCCGGGGCCGGACAGGCCCTGGGGTGGTTTTCTCAGCGGTCCCCGGGTCCTTTCCGGACCCGCCCTCGTCAGGCGCGCCCCGCGCCGGAAAGGGAGCCTGTCATGGCCCAGGACGTGAAGACGGCCGAGCAGATCCTGCAGGAGAAGGGCGGCGAGCTGTACTCGGTGGGGGAGGACGCCACCATTCTGGAGGCGCTGCGCCTCATGGTGGAGAACAAGGTCGGGTCCACCCTGGTGGCGGAGGGAAGCCGCCCGGTGGGCATCTACACCGAGCGGGACCTGATGCGCAACACCATCGATCCCTCCTTCGACCCGGGGACGGCCCGCATCGGGGACTACATGACCCGCGGGCTGAAGTTCGCCCCCCACACCGACAACGCCTACGAGCTGATGGACAAGTTCCTCGGCCTGCGGCTGCGCCACCTGCTCATCGACCGGGCCGGCGAGTTCATCGGACTCCTCTCCATCGGCGACGTCATCCGCAGCGCCCTGCAGGAGCGCACCCGCGAGCTGGAGGCGCTGCAGCAGGTGGTGCAGTGGGAGTACCACGAGGAATGGAAGCCGCGCCGCTGAGCGCGGGCCCCCCCTGACCATGGAACTCGCCCTCATCGGCGACTCGATCCGCATGGGCTACCAGGAGACGGTCCGCCGCGCGCTGGAGCCGGGGATCCGCGTGCGCTCGCCGGAGCCCAACGGCGGGCCCTCCCGCAACGTCCTGGAGCACCTCGACGAGTGGGTGCTGGACCGGCCGCCCAACGTGGCCCACCTCAACTGCGGCCTCCACGACCTGGCGAAGGACTTCGACTCCGGCCTCGCGCGGGTGCCGCTGGAGGAGTACGGGATCAACGTGGCCCGCATTCTCGAGCGCGTGCAGGCCGCCGGCATCCGCCCCGTGTGGGCCACGATCACCCCCGTGGACGAGGTCCTCCACCACCGCAACAAGAGCTTCGACCGCTTCGAGGCCGACGTGGACGCCTACAACGCGGCCGCGCTGGAGGCCGCCGGGGCCGCGGGGGTCGCCGTGAACGACTTGTTCCGCGTGATCGAGTCCGCCGGCCGGGGGCGGCTGCTGCGCGACGACGGGGTCCACTTCACCGACGAGGGCAGCCGCCTCCTCGGCGAGGCGGTGGCCGCCTTTGTCAGGGGGCTGCCCGGCCTCGGGGCCGGGGGCGCCGATGGGTAGGCTGGAGGGCCGCGTCGCCGTGGTCACCGGCGGGGCCACCGGCATCGGGGGAGCCTCCGCCGAGCTTTTCGCCGCCGAGGGCGCCCTGAGCGTGATCCTCGACCACAACGAGGCCGAGGGCCGGGCCACCGTCGAGCGGATCACCGCCGCCGGGGGGCGGGCCGAGGTCCACCCCCTCGACGTGCGCTCCCACGAGGAGACAGCCGGCGTCTTCGGCGAGATCGGCGACCGCCACGGCCGCGTCGATGTGCTCCTGTGCAGCGCCGGGGTCCTCGACGGCGCCTACCGGAAGATCGCCGACCTGCCCGAGGAGGAGTGGGACATCACCCTCGACACCAACCTCAAGGGCACCTACCTGACGGTGCGCTCCGCCGCTCCCCTGCTGCGGGCGGCGGGACGTTCGGTGCTGCTCCTGGTCTCCTCCGGCGCCGGCGTGCGCGGCGCCTCCTCCTCCTATGCCTACGCCGCCAGCAAGGCGGGCATGCACGGCATGCAGTACAACTTCGAGAGCGACCTGGGGCCGGGCGGCACCCGCGTGCACGTGATCTGCCCCGGCGGCATCGCCACGCCCCTGAAGCTGCGCAACATCGCCCAGGGCGCCGAGGCCCGGGGGCAGGACCCGGAGGCCGCCGTGGCCGCGGCGCGGCGCTCCCTCGGCGACCCGGCTGGCGTCGCCAGAGTCCTCGCCTTCCTCGCCTCCGACGACGGCGAGTACGTGCGCGGCACGGTCTTCACCCGCTAGTCCGCCTCAGGGCACCAGCTCCTTCGACACCACCGCCCGCGTCGTCACCGGGAAGGCCCCCGGCTCGCAGCACTGGCAGATCTGCACGTCCACCGCTGCGCTGGCCAGCATGTAGGCGTCCTCGAAGCCCAGACCGAGCCGCTGCTGCATGAGGTCGACCATCTCGCCGGCGGCGAGCCTCGCCGCGGCGGCCAGGCTGTCGCCCTCGCCGGTGGTGATCCAGTGCTCGGCGGTCTCGATCAGGGGCCGCTTCGTCTCCGCCCCCTTCACCAGCTCGACCCGCACCGTCACCTCGGCACAGATCTCCAGGCCGATGAAGGTGATCTCGCCGTCGCCCATGGCGGCGTGGACGTCGCCGAGGCCGAGAAGGGCTCCCGGCACGGCCACGGGCAGGTGCACGCGGGCGCCGGCGCCGACGTGCTTGTTGTCCATGTTGCCGCCGTGGGGTCCGGCGAAGCTCGTCGACACCGGCTCCCCCGCCGGCGCCGTGCCGACGACGCCGACCATGGGACGGACGGGAAAGCGCAGGTCTCCGAAGCGGGCCACGCCGTCGGAAACGGGGACGATGCGGGTGGCGTAGCGGCCGGCGCGCTCCGCCAGCAGCCCCTCCCCCTTCTTCACCGCCAGAAAGCCGGACTCGGCCAGCTCGACGGCTTCGATCTCCACGCACAGGCCGTCCCCCGGCTCGGCGCCGCGCACGCGCACGGGCCCGGTGGCCGGGTTCGCCCCCGCCGGGTGGGGGCGGTCGAGGAGGTCCTCGTCGGAGCGGATGGTGCCGGTGCGGGCGTCGAAGGTCTCGAAGGTGACGCGGTCGCCGGGGTCGATCTCGAGGACCGGCTCCAGGCTCTTGTCGAAACGGTAGGCGATGCGGTCGTGGCCGAGGCGGTGGTCCATGGGGATCTCCCGGGTTGGGTTGCGGCGGTGCGGCCCCTAAACTACGTCGCTCACACGGAGAGGAACCGAATGACCGTCATCGACCAGCGCGACATCGACCGCCGGATCTGGGAAGGGGAGCTGGAGGACTACGTCCCGCGGCGGCTCTACGACATGCACGTGCACATGTGGTCCGAGGCCCACGCCGGCGACGCCGAGGCGAGCGGACTGCGGCTGGAGATCGACTACCAGGACCACCTGGCCTGGGCCGAGGCCCTGTATCCGGGGCGGGAGATCCACTACCTCGTGCTGGCCACGCCGATCGTCGGCATGGACGCCCACGGCCACAACGAGTGGTTGGCGGCGCAGATGGCCGCCGACCCGCGGTCGGGCGTCAACATGATGGTCACCCCCGCCATGAGCGCCGAGTACGTCGACGCCATGGTGGAACGCCACGGCTTCGTCGGCCTCAAGCCCTACCGGACCTTCGCCCCCGACCCGGCGGAGGCGCCGATCCGGGACTTCCTGCCCGAGCCGCTCATCGAGGTGGCCCACCAGCGGGGCCTGGCGGTGACCATGCACCTGTCGAAGCGGGCGGGGCCCGCCGACTTCGAGAACCTGGCCGACCTGGAGCGCTACACCCGCGTCTACCCCGGCGTCCGCTGGATCCTCGCCCACTGCGCCCGCGGCTTCAACGCCGTCTTCCTGGAGGAGGCCATCCACTTCCTCAAGGGGCTGCCGGGGATCTGGTACGACACCTCGGCGGTGAACGACGTGTACGCCCACTACCTGCTGATGAAGCACGAGGACCGCCGCCGGGTGATGTACGGCTCCGACAACGTCGTCGCCGGGTGCGGGCGCGGGAAGTACGTGACCTACGCCGGCGCCTGGCACTTCCACGGCGGGGACCCCGCCCTGCCCCACTGCGACCCGGAGCCGACCTGGGTCATCTACGAGCAGCTGCGGCAGGAGCGGCAGGTGGCGGAGATGCTGGGGCTGACGCGGTCCGAGATCGAGGACCACTTCTGGGGGAACGCCGTGCGCTTCTTCCGGGGGCTGGGGCGGTGACCGCCGGCAGCAGGAGCGGCCGCCATTGCTCGCGCCGGGGGGCACGCCGGCAACCGGGGACGACAGGGGTGGGTCGCGGCTGAGCCCGCCGCCTGAGGAGGGGGCCGCGGCTGGCTCCGGGAGCCAGGCCCTGGCCTGCTCCGCCGGGCGCTATGGCGATCCCGAGGGACTTGCGCGGCGGCGAGGGTTGGGCGGTCCCCGCCGCACTTGCACGCGAGCGGGGGGTATCCGAGGCTGAATCCGCGGGACCGGACCGGCCCGCGAGGCCGGCGCGGCTACTCGGCCCTGGAAGCAGACTCCTGCGCCTCCGGGCCTTCCTCCGGCGGCGGGGCTTCCTCGGCGTCCTGCTCTCCGCGGCGTACCCGCTCGTACGCGGCCTCGGCGTCGCGCAACGCCGCCGCGGCCTCGCGGATGCGCTGGCGCAGCTCGCGGACCCCGTGCTCGCTGCTGAGCTCCGCTCCCCGGCCCTCTTCGAGAAGCCGGTAGACCTTCTGCCCCAGCTCGGTGTAGAGGCGCGACAGGCGCGTCCGGGCGGCGGCCACGTCGAGCCGGGCCCGCCCGATGCGGGTCAGCTTCCCGGCCTTGTTGGCGGCGGCGGCGGCGCCGCCCTGGAACCCGCGCTTGATGGAATCCCACGTCCTGTCCATGCTCACTCTCCCGCCGATCCGGCGGCGCCGAGGGCCTGGCGCAACGCCTCGATCAGCTGCTCCTTGTTGGCGCGCGATACCTGCCGGCCCTTCAGGCCGACACCGGCGGTCTGGCGGGCCAGCCGCCGCAGCCGGGTGACCGGCACCGCGTCGAGATCCTGCGGAAGCTCCGATGGCTCCGGCGGCTCCCCTTCGGGCCGGGGGTCCGGGGCCCTCCTCGGAGCGAGGGCCTCCACGTCGATCCGCGGCGACGGGATGACGTGGGCGCTGACGACCTCACCGACACGGGCGGCCGCGGCGCGGGCGGCCTCGACGGCGGTGGTCACCGACGCCGTGTCGCCCCGGAAGCTGAGGGAAACGAACCCGCCGCCGATGCGCTCGAACCCGAGCAGGCGGACATCGGCCGTCTTGGCCGCGGTATCGGCGGCTTCGACGACGCCGACCAAGCCGCGGGTCTCGATCAGTCCGATGGCCGACCCGGGCACGGGTGAAAAGAGGGGCTAACGCGTATCGTTGATGCTGTAGGGCAGCAGCCCGAGATAGCGGGCCCGCTTGATGGCGCGCACGATCCTGGTCTGCTGGGAGCGGGTGGCGCCGGTACGGCGGGCCGGCTCGATCTTGCCGAAGGGAGTGAGGAAGCGGGACAGCACGTCGAGCCGCTTGTAGTCGATCTCTTCGGGCTTCAGCTTGGCCGTGAACTCTTTGCGATTGACCCGGGCGATGGCGCTTGGCTCCTGTGCGGCGTGGAGGGGCCGCCGGCGGGAGGGCCGATGCGGCAGGTGAGCTTTGGAAGCTAGGGAACATGCCTCTCTCCGTCAACGATGGAGGCGGGCCTCCGGCCTCGCCCGCTGGGCCGCCTTCTGCCTGGGAATCGTCGCCCTCCTGCCCCCCGCGGCAGGCTCCCGCGGACCACTGGCCGCCGGGTTGACGGCGACGGCGGTGCTCCTCGCGGCGGGGCTGCTCCGCCGCTCCCCGGAACGGCCTCCGCGCCGCCTGCTGTGGCCCGCCGCCGCCTGGCTCGCCGGCCTGGGGATCAGCTTCGCCCTCGGCGGGTCCTCCGAGCCGGCCCCCCTGCTGCCGCCCCTGCTGGGGACGGCGGCCCTCTTCGTCGGCTGGCAGCTGCGGCGCGCGCCCGACGCCGCGGTCGCCATGGCCGGCATCGGCGCCGGTGCCGTGGCGGCCTCCCTGCACGCCGCCGCCCAGCACGCCGGTTGGGACCCGGTCCCCCGGGCCGACTTCTTTCCCGACCGCGTGGTGGGACCCTTCGCCAACCCCAACCACCTCGCCGGCTTCCTGGCCGCGGCCCTGCCGCTGCTGCTGACCGCCGGCCTGGGCGCAGGCAGCTCCCCGGGGGGGGTCCGCTGGCGGCCGGCCCTGGGCCTGGGGCTGGCGGTCCTGCTGATCCTCGGGATCCTGCTGCTGGCGGGCAGCCGCGGGGCGCTGGCCGGCTGCCTGGCGGGGACCACCGTGGTCTTCGCCGGCTACGTCCGCGGCGCGCGGCTGGGCCGGCTCCGGGCGAGGCCCCCTGGATGGCTGCTGCTGCTGGTCGGCGCGGCGGGGGTGGCGCTGCTGCTCCGCCACGAGCCGGTCATGAGCAACCGCCAGGGGCAGACCTCGGTCGGCCAGCGGCTGAAGGCGATGCTCAACGTGGCCGGGGATGAGGCCGACCGCGACGCTACCCTGGTGCACCGGCGGGTGCTCCGGAGCCTCGCCTGGCGCATGTTCACCGCCGACCCCTGGCTCGGCGCCGGACCCGGGCAGTTCCGGACGGCGGGCGCCCTGGCCGACGAGGCCGAGACGCGGCTGCTGGCCTCGGTGAGGGGGGGCCTGCCCCGCCACGCCCACAACGAGCTGCTGCAGACGGCGGCCGAGTCGGGCCTGGCGGGCCTGCTGCCGCTGGTCGTCCTGCTCGCCGCGGGCGGCCTCGGCGCCCTCGGGCCCGCCTGGCGCACGGGGGATCCGGTGACCTGGGCGGCCCTCGGCGGATGCGCCGCGGTCATGGTCCACGGGCTGGTGAGCTACCCGCTGCACATGCCCGCCACGGCGGGGGCCTTCTGGGTGCTGCTCGGTGTCCTGTTCCGGCGCGGGGAGCCCCGGGGGGCGGGCGCTCGGAGCGCCTAGCGGCAGAAGCTGCCGAAGTCGCGGTAGTGGCGGACCGGCAGCTCGTGGTAGCGGCGGGCCAGCGCCTCCAGCCGCCGGCAGGCCAGCTCGTAGATCCGCCGGCCCTTCTCCGCCGAGGCGGCGAGGGCGTCGCCCATGATGCCGGTGCCCCCGGCGGTGTCGCGGCGGCGCTCGGCGAAGACGGCGAAGGGCAGCTCCTCGAAGGGGGCCGTCAGGGAGTCGTCGGCGGCGGCGCGGCTCATGTCGACCATGTGGGCCCGCAGATGCAGCTGCACCGCCGTCTCCCACTCGCCGCCGTGACCGACCATCTCGTCGGTGGCGCTCCACTCCCGCATCTCCGCCTCGACGGCGTCCCACCAGCTGAAGCTGAGGGTGAAGACGTCCTCCTCGGCCAGCTGCCAGCTGACGGCGCGGCAGGGCGCGGCGTTGCCGCCGTGGCCGTTGAGGGTGACGATGCGCTCGAAGCCGTTGGCGTGGATGCTGCGGCAGACGTCGGCCACCAGGGCCTGGAAGGTCTCGAGGCCCAGGGAGATGGTGCCGGCGAAGCCCATGTTGTAGTGGGTGAACCCCGACCAGATCGGCGGCGCCACGATGACCGGGAAGTCCTCCACACGCCGCGCCACCTCGGCGGCCATGTGGAAGGGAGCGGAGATGTCGACGTCCATGGGGCAGTGGGGGCCGTGCTGCTCCACCGAGCCCACCGGCACGATCACCACCGGCGCCTGCTCCACCGCCTCCTCGAACTCGTGGCGGAGCATCTCCTGCCACATGACCTTGCGGTTGGAGCCGTCGTAGGAAACCGAGTACATGCTATTCCTCCATCTCCTCGTGCAGCCGCCTCATGGCCTCGCCGTGGGCCACTCCCTCGCGGCGCAGGGCCCTGTAGCGGTCCCGGTCGATGCCCTCCCAGCTCTTGTAGCCGCGGATGTCGCGGCCACCCTCGGCCTCCACCGGCAACTCCCCCGCTTCGATCATGAGACCCAGGGGGTACTCCTTCTCCTGCAGCGGGAAGTGGATCACCCGCCGGCGCCGGGCCGACTCGTAGAGACCCATCATGATCTCCACCGTGATCCGCGCCTGCGCGCCGGAGCCGCGGTGCTCGTCGACCTCGCCCTCGAGCCACTGCACCAGCTCGCGCACCTGGGCGGCGTTGGTGTCGCCGCCGATCGCCTGGCCACCCTCCCCGAGGCCGAGATCGATCTCCTGCCAGCCGGCGGCGGCGGCGTTCATCAGGCGCACCCGGCCCTCGTTGACGTCCATCAGCCCCTCGGTGCCGCGGATCTGAAAGCCGCCGGCGGTGGCCCCCTCGCGCATCAGGTCGGACTGGATGAAGAGCTGCACGCCGCCGTCGAAGTGGACCAGCCCCAGGCAGGAGTCCTCGATCGCCGTGCCGCGCTCGTAGCGGTCGGTGAGGCGCTCGACGGCGCCCATCACCCACCGGGGGTGGGGATCGCCGAGGACGAAGCGCGAGCCGTCGATGGAATGGGTCCCCCAGTTCGACAGCCCGTCAGCGACCTTGTTGGTCACCATCAGGGGCTCGCCCACGGCGCCCTGCCGCACCAGGTCGCGGGCCTTCTCCCAGCCCCTGGTGAAGCGCCGCTGGTGGCTGACCACGAGCTTCGTGCCGCTGGCCTCGCAGGCCTCCACCATGCGGTCGGCGGCACCGAGGCCGATGGCCATCGGCTTCTCGCAGATCACCGCCTTCACGCCGGCCTCGGCGGCGGCGATCGTCGGCCCCGGATGCAGCAGGTGCCAGGTGCAGACGCTGACGATGTCGGGCTTCGCCTCGGCGAGCATCTCCTCGACGCTCTCGAAGCCCCGCAGGTTCAGGTGGGGATAGACCTCCTCGATGTAGCGGGTCCGGGCCTCGGCCACGGGATCGGCCACCGCCACCACCTCGACTCCGTCGACGAGGGCATAGCCCTCCATGTGGGCCTGTCCGATGCCGCCGCAGCCGACGATGGCGGCTCTGTATTTCGCGGGCATGACGGGATAGTATAGACAGCGCCCATGGACCCTCTCCAGAGCCGCGACGGAATCGACCTGCCCGGGGGCCTCCGCATTCCCCTCTCCGAGCTGCGGTTCTCCTTCAGCCGCAGCCCCGGACCCGGGGGGCAGCACGTGAACAAGGTCAACACCCGCGTCGAGCTGCGCTTCGACCTGGCGGCCAGCCCCGGTCTCCCCGCCGAGTTGCGCCAGCGCGCCATGGCCCGGCTCGCAGACCGCCTCAACCGCGCCGGTCAGCTCGTGGTCGCCTCCTCCCGGCACCGGTCCCAGACCCGCAACCGCCACGACTGCATCGAGCGCTTCCAGGCGCTCATGGCCGAAGCCCTGCGTCCTCCCGGCCCCCGGCGGCGGCGCACGAGGCCGGGCCGTGCGGCGATCGCCCGCCGCCGCGAAGCCAAGATCCGCCAGTCCCGGAAGAAGAGCCTGCGCCGGCGCCCCGATTCCGAGTGAACCGATTCGCTCCTTGAGGCGTCAGACCTGGGAGGGCTTGCCAATGTGCGGCTGCCCTCCCTATCGTTACCTTAACGTTCACGTCAAGGTTGGTCCCGGACAAATTCGGAGGGCGGAATGACCGCCAGCAGGTCCACGAGCACCATCGACGCCGCCGAGCTCTACTGGCGCGAGATCAAGGACAACGAGCCCCTCAGCCGCGAGCGCGAGGTCGAGCTGTTCACCCGTCTGCGCGCCGGGGACGAAAGCGCGCGGCAGCGGATCATCGAGGCCAATCTGCGCTTCGTGGTCAGCGTCGCCCGCGACTACAAGGACTACGGCCTCTCCCTGGGTGAGCTGATCTCCGAGGGCAACGTGGGCCTCCTGGAGGCGGTGAAGCGCTTCGACGAGACCCGCGGGTTCAAGTTCATCACCTACGCGGTGTGGTGGATCCGGCAGGCGATCCTCAAGGCCCTGGCCCTCCAGGGCCGCGTGGCGCGGCCCCCCATGAGCCAGATCAACGACCTGCAGAAGATCGAGCGCGAGGCCGGGCAGCTGGCCCAGAGCCTGGGCCGCTCGCCCACGAGCGCCGAGATCGCCGAGCGTGTCGACATCAGCCCCGAGCGCACCCGCAACGCCCTCGACGTGGGCCAGCACGACCTGTCCCTCGACGCGCCCGCCTACCCCGACGAGGCGGCGCCCCTGCTGTCGGGCTACGCGGCCCCCGAGGCCGGCGCCGACGACCGCTTCGAGAAGACGGAGATGCGCGACCGCCTGTCCTCGTGCCTGAGTCAGCTCGACGAGCGCGAAGGCGAGATCGTGCGCGCCTACTTCGGCCTCGGCGACGCCGAGCCCATGACCCTCGAGCAGATCGGCGACTCCATGGGCGTCACCCGCGAGCGTGTGCGCCAACTGCGCAACCGCGCCCTGACGAAGCTGCGCGACAACTGCGGCGAGATGCTCGGCGAGTTCTCCCCCAACTGAGCGGCTCCGTGCCTCGCCCGGCGGCGAGGCACGACTCCGTGCCTCAGCTGCGGCCGCCCGGCCGCGGCGCCTGCCGCGACCACAGTTCCTCCAGCCGCTCGATCGGCTCCCGGAGGGTGTCGATCGCCTCCAGCCAGAACCGGGGCGACTCCAGGTCGGCGCCGATCGACTCGCGGGCCACGTTCTCGGCCGTGTCGGAGCCCGCGCGCCGCAGGAACTCCTCGTAGCGGGGCAGGAAGGCGGCGCCCTCCTGGCGGAAGCGGGCGAAGAGCCCGCGGCTGAGGAGGAAGCCGAAGGTGTAGGGGAAGTTGTAGAAGGTCAGGCTGGTGATGTAGAAGTGCAGCTTGGAGGCCCAGAACAGGGGGTCCTCGCCGCCCTCCTCCAGGGCGTCGCCGAAGAGGCGGCGCTGGGTCTGCGCCATGAGCCCGCACAGGCGGCTGACCTCGACCTCCTCCTCCAGGCGCTCCTCGTGGAAGGCCTTCTCGAACTCGAAGCGCACCGGGATGTCCATGAGGTAGACGGCGCCGTGGGCAGCTTCCATGTCGAGGACGCGGAGCTTGTCCTCGTCGCTCACCGCGGGATCGGAGAGGACGCCCTCGGTGAGGATCATCTCCCCGAAGGTGGAGGCCGATTCGGCCAGGGTCATGGGGTAGTGGTGGAGGAAGGGGCGGGTTTCGCGCAGGAGGTGGTGATGGAAGGCGTGGCCGGCCTCGTGGGCGAGGGTGCGCACATCGCCGAGGCGGCCGTTGAAGGTCATGTAGACCCGCGGCTCCATGGTCAGCAGCGAGCCGGTGCAGAACGCCCCCGGCCGCTTGCCGGGCCTGGGCTCCCACTCGATCCAGCGGCGCTCGCTCATCTGCGCCGTGAACTCGCCGAGGGCGGGGTAGGCGGCGGCGAAGGCCTCCTCCACCCACGAGCGCGCCTCCTCCCAGGAGAGGGCCTTCTCCTCGCCGGCGGCGGGCAGCGGCGCCTCCAGGTCGTACCAGGCGACGCCGGGAGCGCCCATGGCCTCGGCCTTGAAGCGGAAGACGCGGCGCGCCAGCTCGGCGCGGTCGTAGATCGCCTCGAAGAGGGCGTCGAGGGAGCGCCGGGTGATGCGCGCCTGGAAGAGGGCGGTGTCGAGGAAGTGGTCGACGCCGCGGTGGCGGTTGAGGGTGAGACGGGTCCCGGAGATGGCGTTGATCGCCGCCGCGGCCACGTCCTGAACCGCCTCCCATGCGGCGTTGCCGCCCTCGAAGGCGGCGCGGCGCACGGCGCGGTCCGGGTGCGACATGAGAGAGCGCCGCTGCGCCATGGGCAGGCGCTGGCGGCGGCCGTCGGGCCAGGGCATGTCGAACTCGAGCTTGCCGGAGAGCGTGTCGTAGAGGCGCCCCCAGGCGTGGATGCCGTCGACGCCGAGATCGGCGGAGAGGCGCTCCTCCGCCGGACTCATGGTCCGCCGGGCCTCCTCGCGCAGCCGCCGCAGGTGGTAGACGCAGCCGTCGAAGGCGGGGCGGCCGGCGAGGCCGTCGACGGCGGCGGCGGAAGCCTGCTTGAGGCCGCGCTGCAGCTCGACCTCGAGCTTCTCGGCCTCGGCCGCGGTGCGGGCGAAGGCGGCCTCCGCCTTCTTGTAGGACTCGTCGGCGGCGTCGCCGGCGGTCAGGCACCCGAGGTAGGAGCCCAGGTGGCTCAGACGGCGGGAGAGATCCTCCACGTCGAGGAGGACCCGCTCCCAGTCACCGGCGTTGCCGGCGTCGAGCGTGGGCAGCTCCGCGGCGCGCTGCAGCAGCGCCTGCAGCTCGTCGGCCAGGGCGCGCTCGAAGGCGTCCCTCTCGGAGCTGTCGAAGCTCGGGAAGTAGCTGGTGAGGTCCCAGTTCATGCCAGGCGCACCGACTTCAGTTCCTTGCGGGTCAGGCGGACGCCGCCGGTGCGCTGGCCGCGCACCGGGTAGTCGGCGACGGCGAAGCTCTCCTCCAGCACCCGCAGCCGCGGCTTCGGCTTGTAGACCAGCTCCACCGTGGCCTCCTCGTCGGTGGTGAGCTTGAGCAGCTTCGCCCCATCGGGCACCAGGGAATAGCTGCGGTTGAGGATGTACGAGTCGATGCGGCAGCGCTTGATGCAGGTGCCGCCCCTGGCGTCGCGGAAGACGGCGGTGAAGACCCGCTCCTTGTCGGGCAGACCGGCGTGGGCCATGCCCTTGCCGACGAAGAGCTTGTCCGGCGCGTCGACCACCGACCAGGTGCCGTCGCCGCGGATCACCAGGACGCGGTCGTAGGCAGAGACGTCGGCCACGTGGGCGCCCGTCACCTGGTGGCCCAGGTAGCCGGCGGACCGGTCGTAGCACAGCCGCAGGTCGCGCCTGGCCGCCTCGCGGGCTTCGACGCGCTCGAAGGAGGTGATCTCCGTGCGCCGCGGAAAGTCCTCCCGGCAGCGCTCGATCAGCTCCTCCACGTAGCGGATGGCGTACCCCACGATCTGCCTCAGGTCGCGGCGGATCTGCTTGAGGCGCGCCGCGAGCTCGCGCATCTGGCGGCCGGTTCGCTCCATGTCGTAGAGGGAGATCCGCCGGATGGGGATGCGCAGCAGGGCCTCCAGGTCCTCGGGCGTGACCTCGCGGCCGATGCTCTCCCGGTGCGGCGCCAGCCCCTCGAGGACGGCCCGCTCCACCCCCTCCTGGGTGCGCTCCTCCTCGATCGCCTGGTAGATCCGGTGCTCGATGAAGATGCGTTCCAGGGTGCGGGCGTGGAGGCGGTCGGCCACCTCTCCCTCCTCGACGCGCAGCTGCGCCCGCAGGATGTCCACGAGGCGGTCGACGTTGTGCCGCAAGACCTCGGAGACCGACATGATCCGCGGCAGCTCGCCGTCGATGACGAGGAGGCTCACGGAGATCGATGTCTCACAGTCGGTGAAGGCGTAGAGAGCGTCGACCACGTCGGCGGCGTAGACCCCGCGGGGCAGCTTGACCTCGATCTCCACCTTCTCGGCGGTGAAGTCGTGGATGGAGGCGACCTTCACCTTGTTCTTGCGCGCCGCGTCCTCGATGGAGGCGATCAGCGTCTCGGTGGTGCAGCCGTAGGGGATCTCGCGGATGACGATGCGCTTGTCGTCGGAAGCGTCGAGGCGGGCCCGCACCAGGACCCGGCCGTTGCCGTCTTCGTAGCCGGAGGCGTCCACCAGGCCGCCGATGGGGAAGTCGGGAAGGACCTGGAAAGGCTCGTCCCTCATGAACGCCACCTGCGCCTCGAGGAGCTCGATCAGGTTGTGGGGCAGGACCTTCGTCGCCATGGTCGGGGCGATGCCCTCGGCCCCCTGGGCCAGCAGCAGGGGGATGCGCACGGGCAGCACCACCGGCTCGCGGTTGCGGCCGTCGTACGAGTCGACGTACTCCGTCACCTTGGGATCGAAGATCACCTGCCGCGCCATGTCGGTGAGGCGGCATTCGATGTAGCGCGCCGCCGAGGCCATGTCGCCGGTGTGGATGTTGCCGAAGTTGCCCTGCTTGTCGATGGCCAGGTCCTTGTTGGCCAGCACGATGAGGGCCGAGAAGATCGACGCCTCGCCGTGGGGGTGGTAGCGCATGCACTGGCCCACCACGTTGGCCACCTTGTGGAAACGCCCGTCGTCGATCTCGTGGAGGGTGTGCAGGATGCGCCGCTGCACCGGCTTGAGCCCGTCCTCCAGGTGCGGGATGGCCCGCTCCTTGATGGCGTAGGACGAGTACTCGATGAAGTTCTTCTCGTAGATCTGCCGGATCCAGGCCACGGCGCTCTTCCCTCAGACCATGTGTTCCATGATGTACTCGCGGCGCTCGGGGGTGTTCTTGCCCATGTAGAACTCCAGCGTCTGGTGCACCGTCGACATCTTGTCGATGCTCGTCTTCACCAGCTTCATCTCCCCGCCGATGAACCGCCCGAACTCCTTCGGCGAGATCTCGCCCAGCCCCTTGAAGCGGGTCACCTCGGCACCCTTCACCTCTCGCAGCGCCTGGTCCCGCTCGTTCTCGGAGTAGCAGTAGCGGGTCTGCTTCTTGTTGCGCACCCGGAAGAGGGGCGTCTCGAGGATGTAGACGTGGCCGGCCACCACCAGCTCCTCGAAGTAGGTGAGGAAGAAGGTGAGGAGCAGGTTGCGGATGTGGAAGCCGTCCACGTCGGCGTCGGTGGCCAGGACGACGCGGTTGTAGCGCAGGCCTTCGATGCCGTCCTCCACGCCGAGGGCCATCATCAGGTTGTAGAGCAGCTCGTTCTTGTAGACGGTGGCCTTGCTGCGGCCGAAGGCGTTCTGCGGTTTGCCCGTCATGACGAAGATCGCCTGCGTGTTGGGGTCGCGCGAGGAGACGATGGAGCCCGCCGCCGACTGGCCCTCGGTGATGAACAGGGTCGACTCGTCGCCGTGCTTGCGGTGGCCGAGGTGGTACTTGCAGTCGCGCAGGTTCGGGTTCTTGATCGAGATCTTCCGGGCGTTCTCCCGGGCCTCCTTCTTCACCGCGTTCAGGTCCTTGCGCAGCTTCTCGTTGTTGAGAATCCGCGCCTCCAGGGCCCCGGCCGCCTCCCGGTTCCGGTGCAGGAAGTCGGCCACCGCCTCCTTCACCTCGCTCACCATCCAGCCGCGCACGTCGGTGTTGCCCAGCTTGTTCTTCGTCTGCGACTCGAAGACCGGCTCCTTGAGGCGCACCGACACGGCGCCGGCGATGCCCTCGCGCACGTCGACGCCGTTGAAGCTCCTGCGGTAGAACTCGTTCACCCCCTTCAGCAGACCCTCGCGGAAGGCCGACTGGTGGGTGCCGCCGTCGGAGGTGTACTGGCCGTTGACGAAGGACCAGTAGGTCTCGCCGTAGCCGTCGACGTGGGTGAAGGCGAACTCGAGGTGCCGGCCGGCGTGATGGGCGGGCTCGTAGGCGACTCCCTCGTCGGAGGCGCCGACCTCGCGCTGCAGCAGGTCGAGGAGCCCCTTCTTCGAGGTGAAGGAGCGGCCGTTGAGGACCAGGGTGAGCCCGCGGTTGAGGCAGGCGTAGTTCCACAGCCGGCGCTCGACGAACTCGACGTCGTACTCGTAGCTGTTGAAGATCCCGGGGTCGGGCCGAAACTCCACCCGCGTGCCGTCGGGCTCACCGGCGGCCGATCCCCTCTTCGTCTCCTTCTTCAGCTCCCCCGACTCGAAGACCGCCTCGGCGTACTTGCCGGCCCGGTAGGAGACCACCCGGAAGCGGTGGGAGAGGGCGTTCACCGCCTTGGTGCCGACGCCGTTGAGGCCCACCGAGAACTGGTAGACGTCGTCGTTGTACTTGGCCCCCGTGTTGATCACCGAGACGCACTCCACCAGCTTGCCCAGGGGAATGCCGGAGCCGTAGTCGCGAACGCGGACGCCGCCGCCCTCGATCTCGACCTCCACCTTGCGGCCGTGGCCCATCATGAACTCGTCCACGGCGTTGTCGATCACCTCCTTGAGCAGCACGTAGATGCCGTCGTCGGGATCGGAGCCGTCGCCGAGGCGGCCGATGTACATCCCCGTCCGCAGGCGGATGTGCTCGAGGGACGAGAGCGTCTTGATCTTGCTCTCGTCGTAGCCGTTGGCGCCGTTGGCGGCGGCCTTGCGCTTGGAGGGGGTGAAGAGGTCGGGCTGCGTCGTCGTCATCGCGCTCCGTGAGCTGCCCGGGAGCGGCCGGGGCGAACCTTCGCCGGGCGTGGCATGGGCCGGTCGGGGGTCGGGCCGGACGTGTGGGGGACCCGGTCCTCCGGGGGAGGGGAGAGTGCTGTCTTGCGGGGGGAGAGTGCCGCCGCTTGCGAAGATAGGGCGGCAGTTGAACTAGCGCGAGGGGCGGCCGGCGCCCCGGCCTCCGTGGTGGTGCTCGCGGTGGTGCGGCGGCCCGTGGTGCTCCTGGCGGCGCCCTCCCGGACCCCGGGGCTGGCCGCGTCCACGGCCCCGCCGGCGCCCGCCTCCGCCGCGGGCCCGGACCGCGTTGAGGTCGGGCGCGTGGCCGCGCCACTGGGGCTCGATGCCCCGGGACTGGACGATGCGCTTGAGGTTGCCCAGATCGCGGTCGGTGACCAGGGTGAGGGCGATGCCGGTGCGGCCCATGCGCCCCGTGCGGCCGGTGCGGTGGGCGTAGATCTCGGGGTTGAAGGGAAAGTCGAAGTTGACCACGTGGCTGACGTTGGTGAAGTCGAGCCCGCGGCCGGCCACGTCGGTGGCGATCATGTACTTGATCTCCCGGCCCTTGAAGCGGTCGAAGATCGAGATGCGGCGGTCCTGGTCGAGGCCGCCGTGGATGTACTCCACCGAGCGCAGGGAGCGGCGGACCTTGCGGTACAGCTCTCCCCCCTTGTCGCGCGAGTTGCAGAACACGATCACCTGGTCGATCCCCTCCTCGCCGGCGAGGAAGTCGGTGAGCATGTCGACACGGTCGCCGCGCACGTGCAGGAAGTGGTGCTGCAGAGAGCTGGGGGCCCGCTGGTCGCGGTTGAGCTCGATCCGCGCCGGCTGCGTCAGGTACTTGGCGGTGAGGTTCTCGATGGCCGGCGGCATCGTCGCCGACCACAGCAGCACCGTGTGCTCCTGCAGCAGGCAGGCGAGGATGAAGTCCACGTCCTCGATGAAGCCCATGTCGAGCATCTCGTCGGCCTCGTCGAGGACGACGGTGCGCACCTGCTGCAGGTCGATGCGGGTGTTCCAGATCAGGTCGATGAGGCGGCCCGGCGTGGCCACGAGGATGTGGACGCCGTGGTTGAGCTTGCTCTTCTGCACGCCGATGTCGAAACCGCCGAAGACGGCGAAGGGCACCACGTCGGTGTGGCGCGCCACGTCGTCGATCTCCTGCACGTACTGCATGGCCAGCTCGCGGGTCGGCACGAGGACGAGGTGCTGCACGACCCGGAGCTCCGGGTCGGTCATGTGCACCAGGGGGATGGCGCAGGCCGAGGTCTTGCCCGATCCGGTCTCGGCGAGGCCGACCACGTCGCGGCCGCCGAGGACTTTGGGGATGGCCTTCTCCTGGATGGGGGTCATCTCCTGGTAGCCCATCTCGTCGAGGGCCGACAGGATCTCGGGCTTGAGGTCCAGGTCCGTGAATTTCAAGGCGATGTGATTCCTTCTCGGTGGGTGCTCTCGCTCTGAGCGTCCCCGGGTGCAGGGGCGGGACGGAGCGCAGGCGGAAAGTCCGTCAGAGGATGGGGCCGCCGGCGGAACAGGAGGGCCGGCGAGGAGGGGGAAACGATCTCTAATACTATGAAATTTCTGAAATTACGCAACCTCCGCCGGGCTCTGCCGGGGACCCGGGACGTTGCCCGCCGCAAGGGTCACCCTATCTTACGGCATCCCCCCGGTCCAACCCCTGCCATCGATATCCGCGAGTCCCGCCATGGCCGACGTTCGCGTCCGTGTCGCCCCTTCTCCCACCGGCGCCCCGCACCTAGGCACGGCCTACATCGCCCTCTTCAACCGCCTCTTCGCCCGCCGCCACGGCGGCCGGTTGATCCTGCGCATCGAGGACACCGACCGCTCGCGGTCCCACCCCGACCACGAGCGCCGCCTCATCGACGCCCTGCGCTGGCTGGGGCTCGACTGGGACGAGGGCCCCATCGTGGGCGGCGCCTCCGGCCCCTACCGGCAGAGCGAGCGCCTCGACCGCTACCGCGAGGCCGCCGAGGGCCTCGTCGAGGCCGGGCACGCCTACTACTCCTTCGCGACCCCCGCCGAGCTGGCCGCCTGGAGGGCCGAGGGACAGAGGGCCGGAGAGCCGCCCCCCCACGAGGCCGAGCGCGACGCCGACCCGGGGGACGGCCGCCGGCGTCATGCGGCCGGGGAGTCGTGCGTCCTCCGCATGAAGGTCCCGCGCGAGGGGGCCTGCGTGGTACCCGACCTGCTGCGCGGCGAGATCCGCTTCGACCACGGCGGCCTCGACGATCAGGTGCTGCTCAAGTCGGACGGCTTCCCCACCTACCACCTGGCGGTCGTCGTCGACGACCATCACATGGGGATCAGCCACGTCATCCGCGGCGAGGAGTGGATCAACTCGACGCCGAAGCACCTGCTGCTCTACGAGTGGCTCGGCTGGGAGCCGCCGGTCCACGCCCACCTGCCGCTGCTGCTCAACCCCGACCGCTCGAAGATGTCGAAGCGGCGCAACCCGACGTCGATCGACTACTACCGCCGCGCCGGGTACCTGCCGGCGGCGGTCCTCAACTATCTCGCCCTGATGGCGTATCCCCCGGCCCGCGCCGCCGACGGCAGCGACGAGGAGAAGTTCGGCCTCGACGAGCTGGCCGCGCGTTTCGAGCTGGAGCGCGTCAACCTGGGGGGCTCGGTCTTCGACCTGGAGAAGCTCAACTGGCTCAACGGCCGCTACATCCGCGAGGACCTGACCGAGGGGGAGTTGCTCGCCGCCCTGCGGGAGTGGGCCCTCAACGACGAGACCTTCGGCCGGCTAGTGCCGCTCATGCAGCCGCGCATGGAGAGCCTGGGCGACTTCCTGCCGAGGTGCGCCTTCCTCTTCGCGCGTCGGGTGGAGGCGCGCGAAGAGGATCTGGTGCCGAAGAAGCGCACTCCCGGCGAGGTGGCTGCAACCCTGCAGTGCGCGGTGTGGGCCCTGGAGGAGGTGACGCCCTGGGGGCGGGACAGCGTGGAATCCGCCCTGCAGGCGGTCGCCGCGGCCCGGGAATGGCCGATCCGCGACCTGACGCGGCCCCTCTACGCCGCGCTCATGGGGCAACCCGTGGGGCCGCCCCTCTACGAGTCGATGGCGCTCCTCGGCGCCGACCTGACGCGGGCGCGGGTCCTCGAGGCGATCGAGGCCCTGGGCGGGCTCTCGAAGAAGAGGGCCCGCCGGCTGGAGAAGGAGTGGACGGAGGCCCGGGGCCGGGTCAGCCGCCCCGCTTCCTGATGTTGGCCCAGGCGTCGCGCAGGGTCACGGTGCGGTTGAAGACCGGCCGCGCCGGGGTGGAGTCCGGGTCGGCGCAGAAGTAGCCGAGGCGCTCGAACTGCACCGTCGTCCCCGGGGCGGCGGCGGCCAGGCCCGGCTCCAGCCAGCAGCGGGGCCGCACCTCCAGCGAGTCGGGGTTCAAGTTGTCCATCCAGTCCTCGCCGTCGGCCACGTCGAGGGGGTCCTCCACCCGGAAGAGCCGGTCGTAGAGCCGCACCTCGGCTTCGATGGCGTGCTCTGCCGAGACCCAGTGCAGGGTGGCCTTCACCTTGCGGCCGTCGGGAGCGTCACCTCCGCGGGTGGCCGGATCGTAGCTGCAGCGCAGCTCGACGACGTGACCGGCGGCGTCCTTGACCACCTCGTCGCAGGTGATGAAGTAGGCGTAGCGCAGGCGCACCTCGCGCCCGGGGGCGAGGCGGAAGAACCTGCGCGGCGGGTCCTCCATGAAGTCGTCGGCCTCGATCCACAGCTCCCGCCCGAAGGGGATGAGGCGGGTCCCGGCGGACTCGTCCTCGGGGTTGTTCACCGCTTCGAGCTGCTCGCTCTCCCCCTCCGGGTAGTTGGTGATCACCACCTTGAGGGGCCGCACCACCCCCATCGCCCTCGTCGCCACCTTGTTGAGGTGGTCGCGGATGCAGAACTCCAGCAGCGACACGTCGATGTTGTTGTCGCGCTTGGCCACCCCCACCTCGCTCCAGAACCGGCGGATCGCCTGCGGCGGCACGCCGCGCCGGCGCATCCCCCGGAGGGTGGGCATGCGCGGGTCGTCCCACCCCGAGAGCCGGCCCGACTCGATGAGACGGGTGAGGTGGCGCTTGTGGGTGATCGTGTAGGTGAGGTTGCCGCGGGCGTACTCGATCTGCCGCGACGGGAAGATGCCGAGCTTCTCGATGTACCAGTCGTAGAGGGGGCGGTTGGCCTCGAACTCCAGGGTGCACAGGGAGTGGGTGACGCCCTCGATGGAGTCGCTCTGGCCGTGGGCCCAGTCGTACATGGGGTAGATGCACCAGCGCTCGCCGGTGCGCTGGTGGGGGGCGCGGAGGATGCGGTACATCACCGGGTCGCGCAGGACCAGGTTCGGCGAGGCCATGTCGATGCGCGCGCGCAGGACCTTCTCGCCGTCGCCGAACTCGCCGGCGCGCATGCGCGCGAAGAGATCGAGATTCTCCGCCGCCGGGCGGCCGCGGAAAGGGCTGTCCCGCCCCGGCTCGGTGAGGGTGCCGCGGGTCCGGCGGATCTCCTCGGCCGACTGGTCGTCGACGTAGGCCAGGCCTTTGCCGATCAGATCGCAGGCCCAGTCGTAGAGCTGCTCGAAGTAGTCGGAGGCGTAGAGCTCGCGCTCGCCCCAGTCGAAGCCGAGCCAGCGGATGTCCTCCATCTGGGCGTCGACGAACTCCTGCTCCTCGCGCGCCGGGTTGGTGTCGTCGAAGCGCAGGTTGCAGCGCCCGCCGAAGTCGGCGGCGATGCCGAAGTTGACGCAGATCGCCTTGCCGTGGCCCACGTGCAGGTAGCCGTTGGGCTCGGGGGGGAAGCGGGTCACCACGCGGCCGTCGCAGCGGCCGGAGGCGGTGTCCGCCGCCACCGCCTCGCGCAGGAAGTCACGGGGGCGCCCGCCGTCCTCGCTCTCCATCGGATCCTCCGTCTTGCGTCAGGGCAGGGCGCGCCGGGAGACGGGCGCCTCCTTCGTGTTGCAGAGGGGTGCCGCTGCCGTAGATTCCGGGGCTTCGCACCCGGACAAGCCGTGAAATCTATGAAGAAAAGAGAACCATGGCCCTGCTCAACGAGCACTACCTGAAGCTCGCCGCCGGCTACCTGTTCCCCGAGATCGGCCGCCGCACCGCCGCCTTCGCCGAGGCCAACCCGGGCGCCGACGTCATCCGCATGGGCATCGGCGACGTGGTGCGCGGCCTCCCCCGGCCGGTGGCCGAGGCGATGAAGGCCGCCTGCGAGGAGATGGCCCACGACGAGAGCTTCCACGGCTACCCGCCCGCCCGCGGCTACGACTTCCTCCTCGAGGCGATCGCCGGGCACGAGTTCCGGTGCCGCGGCGTCCCCGTCGACGCCGACGAGATCTTCCTCTCCGACGGCTCCAAGTGCGACTCCGCCAACATCCAGGAGATCTTCGGCCTCGACCAGAGGGTGGCCCTCACCGACCCGGTCTACCCCGTCTACTGCGACTCCAACGTCATGGCGGGGCGCACCGGCGCCGCCGACGAGCAGGGCCGCTACGAGGGGCTCGTCTACCTGCCCTGCACGGCCGACAACGGCTTCCGCCCGCCCCTGCCCGACGGCCACGTGGACCTCGTCTACCTGTGCTCGCCGAACAACCCCACCGGCGCCGTGATGACCCGCCAGGACCTGGCCGCCTGGGTCGAGTACGCCCGCCGCGAGGGCGCCGTCCTGCTCTTCGACGCCGCGTACGAGGCCTACGTCACCGATCCGGCGATCCCCCGGTCGATCTACGAGATCGACGGCGCCCGGGAGGTGGCCGTCGAGATGCGCTCGTTCTCCAAGACGGCGGGCTTCACCGGCGTGCGCTGCGCCTTCACCGTCGTGCCGAAGGAGCTGATGGGGTACACCGCCGCGGGCGAGGCCGTGCCCCTCCACGGGCTGTGGGACCGCCGCCAGTCGACCAAGTACAACGGCGTCTCCTATCCCGTGCAGAAGGGGGCCGCGGCCTGCTACACCCCCGAGGGCCAGGCGGCGGTGCGCGACCTCGTCGGCTTCTACCAGGAGAACGCCCGGCTCATGAAGGCCGACCTCGACGACGCCGGCTACACCGTTCACGGCGCCGACAACGCCCCCTACCTGTGGATCGCCTGCCCCGAGGGCGCCGACAGCTGGGGCTTCTTCGACCGCCTGCTGCAGGAAGCCCACGTGGTCTGCACCCCGGGGGCCGGCTTCGGCGCCGCCGGCGAGGGCTACGTGCGCCTCTCCGCCTTCCAGCAGCGCCCCCTGGTGGAGGAAGCCCTGGCCCGCATCCGCGCTCTGTAGCCCGGTCCGCCTGAGCGCCTTGCGAGCCAGGCGCTCGACACCCTCCTCCGGCGCGAACCTGCGCCCGAGGCACTGCCTCGATCCCGCCGCCGCCTCGCTCTCGCGCCGCTCGGGCCGCCCTCGGCCGTCCCGCGCCGTCTCCCCCGGGTGTTCACACGGGCTTGACAGACGCTCCAAGCCCAATTACTGTACATCGATTAAGGAAGAATTACATAATTCTTGCGGTTTCCACTCCTCCTCCAAGAGTATCCATGCCCGCCGCACCAAAGCCCAAGAGCGACCGTTCCCGGCCGCGGACCTTCTCGGCCCACGACCGCGACTTCCACATGCTGGAGGCGGTCGCCCGCTACCACGGCAGCAGCAAGAGCGCCATGATCACCGGCCTCATCCGCAAGGAGTTCTGGCGCGTCTTCCCCAACGGCACCGAGAGCGTCCCCCCCGACGCGGGGGCGAAGGTGAGCGAGCCATGACCCAGGTTGCCCCCCCCGCCGGCCAGACCCGCTTCGAGCACATCCCCGACGAGGAGCTGATCGAACAGATCGACCGCCTCCGGGTGGAGAAGAACGCGGTGATCCTGGCCCACAACTACCAGATCCCGCCGATCCAGGATCTCGCCGACGTCACCGGCGATTCCCTGGGGCTGTCGGTGGAGGCCTCGCGCACCGACGCCGACATCATCGTGTTCTGCGGCGTCCACTTCATGGCCGAGTCGGCCAAGATCCTCAGCCCTCGCAAGCGCGTCTTCCTGCCCCACCTCGGGGCCGGCTGCGCGCTCTCCGACTCGATCACCGTGGAGAGCCTCTACGAGTGGAAGGAGCGCTACCCCGACCACGCCGTGGTCACCTACGTCAACTCCTCGGCGGAGGTGAAGGCCGAGTCCGACATCTGCTGCACCTCGGCCAACGCCGTCTCCGTGGTGCGCAGCCTCGACTCCGACCGCGTCCTGTTCACGCCCGACAAGAACCTGGCCCGCTGGGTGGCGGACCAGGTGCCCGAGAAGGAGGTCGTCGCCTACGACGGCGTCTGCCCCACCCACGACGTGCTGCGCCACGCCACCGTCGACCGCACCCGCAAGGAGTTCCCCGAGGCCGTCATCATCGCCCATCCGGAGTGCCGCCAGGACGTGGTCGAGGCCGCCCACGAGGTCTGCTCGACGACGGGCATGCTCAACGCCGTCGGCAAGTACCCCGAGGCGCGGACCTTCATCATCGCCACCGAGGAGGGGATGATCCACCAACTGAGAAAGCGCTATCCCGGCAAGGAGTTCGTCCCCGCCGACGGCTGCATCGGCTGCCGGCTGCACTGCCCCTACATGAAGGTCACGGGGCTGCAGGACGTGTACTTCTCGCTGGCGGAGGAGCGCTTCGAGATCGACCTCGACGACGACGTCATCGAGGGGGCCCGCCTGTCTCTCGAACGCATGATGGCGGTGCCGCGGGACAACTGAGGGGCCGCCTCATCCGGGTATCGTCACGGTTGAGCCTTCTCCTCCATGATCTGGATCAGGTTGCCGCAGGTATCGTCGAAGACTGCGGTAATGACAGTCCCCAGGTCGGTTGGCGGCTGCACGAATCGCACACCTTTCGCCACGAGACGCTCGTGCTCGGCTCCGACATCGTCGACCGCGAAGGAGGTATAGGGGATCCCGTCCTCCACGAGCGCCTTCCTGAACGGGCCTACTGCGGGGTGTTCAGCAGGCTCAAGCACCAACTCCGTCCCCTCCGGAGCTTCCTCGGACACCACGGTGATCCACGAGTGCCCTCCGAGAGGGATGTTGTGCTTTAGACGAAAACCAAGCGTTTCCGTGTAGAAGCGAAGTGCCTTCTGCTGATCGTCCACGACGACGCTGGTCAGGTTGATTCTCATTCCTCAATCTCCTCGTCTGTTGAGACCGGCCACCGCTCCCCGATGGCCTTCAGCGGCGCGCCCACGAACCAGTGGAGCTTCGACCTCCCCTCGCGCCTCGTGCGAATGAGCCCGGCGGCTTCCAGGACGTCCAGGTGTTGCGAGATCGCTTGCCGCGAGGAGCAGATGCCGTGTTTCATGGTCAGGCGCCCACAAAGCTCGAAGAGCGATTGACCCGACCGATCCACGAGTTCATCCAGGATGGCCCGCCTGGTTCGGTCAGCGATCGCTCGATAGATGTCCACATGTCAGTCCAAGGCAGGTGTTCGCTTGCATGTCGAGGCTCGATAATATGCAAGCATGGGGTTGCATGTCAACAGTGAGCTTCGCACCGCGCCGCACGGCGACCGCGGCCGGAACCGATCCCGGCGCGGCCAGCGCGGCGGCGAGGCGCACGACCGCCTTCTACACGGGCGAATCCGCCGGGCCCGCCTGAGGGTCAGCCGCCGCCGGGAGGCACGAGAAGCCCCGCTCGGCGAAGTGATCGTCGAAGGCGAAGGCCTGGCGCAGCCCTGCGCGGGCCATCACCGCAAAGCTGACGCAGTCCACGAGGCTCAGCCCCCGGCGGCCGGCGAAGACCATCAGCCGCGGTAGGCTTCACCCAGACAGCGGTCATGTCCCTCGGCCCCGTCGCCGCCTCCGGAACGGAACCGGCCGGCCGCCGAGACCGCCCGGTCCGCGCGCTCGGCATCGATGGTCTCCGCCGAACGCAGCAGCAGATCCACCCCCTCGCGAATCACCGTCGCCATGGAAACCCGCCGCTCGGCGGCGATCCGCTTGACGCGCCGCGCCTGGTCTTCGGTCAGCCGGACCTGTGTTCGGACCATCTCGAACAGCTCCCTGTTCATCACGTGGGGCTCCATGATAGCAGATCTTCCCCTCGAAGGGACATGATCCTGGGGGAATCGACCCGTCGCCGAAGTAACAAACCGTGCTCTGAGTCGTTCTATGGGTGTGGCCACGTGGGATCCGTTCCTCCCCCGCACCAAGGAGATGGGATGCACGTAGAACAGGCGCTCGAGCGATACGGTCCTCTGGTCATGAGCCTGATCTGGCGGATCAATCAGAACCGGGAGGAAACCGCCGATCTCTACCAGGAGGTATTCGTCAAGTACCACGTCACCACCAGCGAGGCCGGTCCTCTGCAACAGCCCAAGTCGTGGCTGTGCCGCACGGCGATCAATGCCGCCATCGACTTCAGCCGCCAGCGGGCCCGCTTGTGTCCCTGGACGGAACCGGCGCAGGAACCTCACAGCCGGGAGGCGGAGGATGCGGTCGACAGGGGGCTGATGGTCGAAACGATCCGGCGCCTCGCTTTGGATCTGCCCGAACGCCGCAGAGAGGTCTTCATCCTGCGGTACTTCCAGGGCTGCTCCTTCGAGCAGATCGCCCGGATCCTGGACTGCTCGGAGGGCGCGGCTCGCGCAGCTGCCTTTCAAGCCGCCAGACAGATCCGGGAGCGGCTCTCAGCCGACGAGTCACGCGAAGCACCGAACCTCGAGAAGGAGGCCTGCAGATGATCACGACCAGCCAGTTCCAGGAGAGACTGATCGAGTACCTCGACGGCGAGCTGCCGGAGGCCGAGCGCAGGGAGGTGGAGGAGTACCTGCGGGCCCACCCCGAGGCCGCCCGGCTCAAGGGAGACCTGGCCCTGTTGAGCGAGGCAGGCCGGTCAATCCGCGAGTCCAGCTATCCCGCGGATCTGCTCCTGGAGGCCAACCGGGCCCTGGCCGCCCGCCTGGCCGCCCGGAGCAGTGAAGCGGCTTCGTCGCGCGGAGCGGCACCGGCCTTCTCCGGCAACGGTTCGCCAGAGATGCCTGGCTCGAGCCCGGCGCCGCACCGTCGGCGTTGGCGTCCGCGCTCCCTTGCCGCCGTCCTCGCCGGCGTGGCGATCCTGCTCGCCGGGGCCGCCAGCCAGAGGGCGGCGATCGCCGAGGTCGCCAGCAGCCTCCTGCATCGGATCAGTGTCAACCTTGACGGTGACGGCGAGATCGAGGTGACCATTGACGGCGAGCCGGTCGAGGTCAGGGAAATTGAGAGCGGTGACGGAGGGTTCATCATAGTGGTCCACGACGACGACAACGGGATCGATCATCACCTTGAAGACCTGATCCGTCGGACCATTGACGGCGAGACCGCCGAGCTCCTGTTCCCCGCCGGAAAGACGGGCGCCGGTTCGCCGGACGTACCCGCTCAGAGCTGGGGCGAGGTCAAGGAGGCCGTCGATCCGGCGGTCAAGGCCTCCCCCTGATCGGGGGAGTTCAGCCAGCCGACGCCTGACGACAGCAGAGAGTACGATTCCGGCGGGATGGGCCCTGCCTGCGTGCCAGGGCCTGTCCCGCGGTGCCGTTTGTGGCGCTATTCCGGAAGAACCACCTCGACCTCGGTGAACTTCTCCAGGCCCCGGTCGAAGCTCACCAGGGTCAGACCCGCGGCAGCTGCGAACGCCGCCGGGCAGGCGTCGCTCAAGGTACACCCGAGTCTTCCGCCTCCAGGATGCGGCTGATGTCGTCGGAGCCCAGGTCCACCGACCCCGGACGGCTGGAGGGAACCAGGGGGAACCGCAGCCGGCGGCCGGGTCCCCTCCCCGCGTCGCGGCCTAGCTTATCCTCGAGAGCTTCCGTGACGAAGGTCTCGAGGCTCTTGCCTTGAAGGGACGCGGCAGCCTTCGCGCGGCGAAGGATGTGGTCGGGAACATCGATCCTGGCTGGCATTCCCCTAATGTACGGCACTACCGAGGGCTGCCGTCGACAAGCCGGCCGCGCCCTGGATCTCCGATCCGGACCACGAGGGAAAATGACGGAAGCGAAGAGCATCTGCGTGTACTGCGGCTCCAAGTCCGGCCTCGGCAAGACCTACCTCCGCGAGGCCGAAGCGCTGGGCGGGGCCATCGCCCGGCGCAGAATGGGGCTGGTCTACGGCGGCGGCAACGTGGGGCTCATGGGGGCCGTCGCCCGATCCGCCCTGGAGGCCGGAGGCAGCGTCGTCGGCGTCATCCCGCGCACCCTCGAGGAGAGGGAGCTGGCCCAACGCGAGGTGCACGAGCTGATCGTGACCGACGACATGCACGAGCGCAAGGCGATCATGGCCCGGCGCGCCGACGCCTTCCTGGCTCTGCCGGGCGGGTACGGCACAATGGAGGAGTTGTTCGAAGCCCTGGCGTGGTCGCAGCTCGGCTTCCACGCCAAGCCCGTGGGGCTGCTCAACACGGCCGGCTACTTCGACCCCCTGGTGCGATTCCTCGACCAGGCGGTGGAGCGCGGGTTCCTGCGGCCGAAGGACCGGGCCCTGCTGCAGGTGGAGGCGGAGGCCGAGGCCCTCGTGCAAGCCCTGGCCGAGCGGGTTGGTGCGTGACCGGCCTCAGAGATAGCCGTTGATCACGTTCTCCAGCCACTCCTCGCGACCGCTGATCCTGGCGGCCTCGCCGTGCTCGTGGACGTACGCCTCCATGTCGGCCAGGGTCGCCTCGCCCCTCAGGATCCTGCGCCCGATCCCCCGCCGCCAGCCGGCGTAGCGGCGCTTCACGAAGTCGCCCACCACCCCGTCCTCGAGGATCCGCGCCGCCGTCTTCAGCCCCCGGGCGAAGGCGTCCATGCCGCCGATGTGGGCGTGGAAGAGGTCCTCCACGTCGAAGGATCCGCGCCGCACCTTGGCGTCGAAGTTGACGCCCCCCGTCCTCAGCCCGCCCTGACGCAGGATGACCATCATCGCGTAGGTCGTGCCGTAGAGGTCGGTGGGGAACTGGTCCGTGTCCCAGCCGAGGAGGAGGTCGCCGCGGTTGGCGTCGATGCTGCCGAGGCAGCCCTCGGCGGCGGCCACGGTCAGGTCGTGCTCGAAGGTGTGGCCCGCCAGGGTGGCGTGGTTGGCCTCGAGGTTGAGCTTGAAGTCGTCGAGCAGGTCGTGGGCGCGGAGGAAGCCGAGGACGGTGGCCGCGTCGTAGTCGTACTGGTGCTTGGTCGGCTCCTTCGGCTTCGGCTCGACCAGCAGCGTGCCCCGGAAGCCGATCTCCTTCTTGTAGTCGGCGGCCATGCGCAACAGCCGCGCCATCTGCTCCTGCTCCTGCTTCAGGTCGGTGTTGAGGAGATTGGAGTAGCCCTCGCGGCCTCCCCAGAACACGTAGTTGGCGCCGCCCAGGGCCTGGGTGCACTCCATGCACTTCTTGATCTGCGCCCCGGCCCAGGCGAAGACGTGGGGGTCGGGGTTGGTGCCGGCGCCGTGGGTGAAGCGCGCGTTGGAGAAACAGTTCGACGTGCCCCACAGCAGCTTCACCCCCGTCTCCCGCTGCAGGGAGGCGGCCAGCTTCACCATGCGGTCGAGGCGTTCGTTCGTCTCCCTCAGGCTCTCCCCCTCGGGGGAGATGTCGCGGTCGTGGAAGGCCCAGAACGGCACCCCGAGCTTGGTGAAGAACTCGAAGGCGGCGCGCATCGTCTCCTCCGCCGCCTCCATGGGGTCGCTGGAGGTCTCCCAGGGCCGGTCGTAGACCGGGGAGGGTCCGAAAGGGTCGATGCCGCCCCCCTTCATGGTGTGCCAGTAGACGACGGAGAAGCGCAGGTGTTGCTCCATGGTGCGGCGGCCGACCTTCTCCGCCGGGTCGTAGTGCCGGAAAGCCAGGGGGTTGTCCGTCTCCGGCCCTTCGTACTCCACCTTTCCGATGCCCTCGAAGTACTCCTTCATGGACTGTTCTCCTCCGGTTCGGGGGTCACGTACGCCGCGGTGATGCCGCCGTCCACGTTGAAGGCGGTACCGGTGACGAAGGAGGACTCGTCCGACGCCAGGTAGAGGGCCGCGTCGGCGATCTCCCCGGCCTCCCCGAAGCGGCCCATGGGGATGTGGACGAGGCGCCGCTGCCGCTTGCTCTCGGTGTCGAGGTACTTCATCAGCAGTTCCGTGCGCAGCGGCCCCGGGCACAGGGCGTTGACGCGGATGCCCTCGCGGGCGTGGACCACGGCCAGCTCCCGCGTGAGGGCGAGGACCCCGCCCTTGCTGGCCGTGTACGCCAGCTGCGGCACCGCCGCCCCCAAGAGGGCGACGAAGGAGGCGGTGTTGATGATCGAGCCGCCGCCGGCGCGCCGCAGGGCCGGCACCCCGTGCTTGCACCCCAGGAAGACGCCCTTGAGGTTGACGGCCATCGTCAGGTCCCAGACGGCCTCCTCCGTGTCCACGGCGTCGGCGTCGGCGGCGTGGGAGATGCCGGCGTTGTTGAACAGCACGTGGAGGGCGCCGAACTCCGCCTCCGCCCGGGCGACCATGGCGGCGCAGTCACTCCCGCGCGAGACATCGGCCTTCACGAAGAGGGCCCGGCCTCCGCTGGCGGCGACCTCCTCCACGACCGCCTGCCCGGCCGCGGCGTTCACGTCGACGGCGGCGACCCGGGCTCCCTCGGCGGCGAACCTCAGGGCCGCCTGACGCCCGATGCCGCTGCCGGCGCCCGTGATCAGGGCCACCTTGCCGCTCAGCCGGCCGGGCGCGGCCGGTCCGGCGGCGGCGTGGTCCCTCCGGGATCTTTCAGAGTCGGGATGTCGCGGGGTAGGGTGAGCCACGGCGAAGCAGTGTACCGGGGGGCCGGAGGGCATGCAAGCTGGCCGCCGCATGGGCCAGGCCGTTGATTCAGCACCGCAGGCGAGAGGGCCTGCAAGCCACCCGCCCCCATGGGCAGCCCCGGGAGAAGCACGCCAATGCTGGGCATGACCCTGACCCGGTTCATCATCGAGCAGCAGCGCCAGTTCCCCGGCGTGTCCGGGCGCTTCACCGCCCTGCTGGAAGGGATCACCACCGCCGCCAAGATCATCGGCCGCGAGGTGAACAAGGCGGGCCTGGCCGAGACCATGGGCCTCACGGGGCGCATCAACGTCCACGGCGAGCAGGTGCAGAAGCTCGACGAGTTCGCCAACGTCACCATCATCCAGGCCCTCGACCACACCGGGCTGCTGGCGGCCATGGCCTCGGAGGAGATGGAGGACTTCTACCCGATCCCGGACCCCCACGCCCGGGGCCCCTACATCCTCGTCTTCGACCCCGTGGACGGCTCCTCGAACATCGACGTGAACGTCAGCATCGGCACCATCTTCTCCATCTACCGCCCGCCCGGCTCGGCCGCCGCCACCGCCGAGAGCTTCCTGCGGCCGGGGCGCGAGCAGCTGTGCGCCGGGTACTTCGTCTACGGGTCGAGCACGATGCTGGTCTACACCACCGGCCGCGGCGTCCACGGCTTCACCCTGGACCCGACGATCGGCGAGTTCCTGCTCTCCCACGAGAGCATCCGCATCCCGGAGCGGGGCGCCATCTACAGCGTCAACGAGGGCAACGCCGGCGGCTGGAGCGGCGGTGTGCGCGCCTACGTGGACAGCCGCAAGGAGCAAGGCTGCTCGGCGCGCTACATCGGCTCCCTGGTCTCCGACTTCCACCGCAACCTGCTCAAGGGCGGCGTCTTCCTCTACCCGGGCGACCGCAAGTCCCCCGGGGGCAAGCTGCGCCTGCTCTACGAGGCCAGTCCCCTGGCCTTCATCGCCGAGCAGGCCGGCGGCGGCGCCTCCGACGGCCGCGGGCCGATCCTCGACCGGGTGCCCGCGACCCTGCACGAGCGGGTGCCCCTGGCCATCGGCAGCCGCCTGGACGTGGAGGAGTTCGAGGCGGCGGTGAGCGGCGAAGACCCCCGCGGTTCCTGAGGAGATCCCATGGAACGCGACACCGCCTTCGAGATGGCCACCTCCAGCATCCGCTACGGCTCCGGGGTCACGGCCGAGATCGGCATGGACCTGGCCGACATGGGGGCGCGGCGGGTGCTGCTGGTGACCGACCCGAACCTGTCGCGCCTGGAGCCGGTGGCGGTGGCCCGCCAGTCGCTGGACGACGCCGGGGTCGAGCATCAGCTCTTCGACGGCGTCCACGTGGAGCCCACGGACGCCTCCTTCGGCGAGGCGGTCGACGTCGCCACGGAGGGGGGCTTCGACGCCTATGTCGCCGTGGGCGGCGGCTCCAGCATCGACACGGCGAAGGCCGCCAACCTCTACGCCACCCATCCGCCCGAGGACTTCCTCGACTACGTGAACGCCCCCATCGGCCGCGGTCTGCCGGCGCCGGGCGCCCTGAAGCCGCTCATCGCCGTGCCGACGACGGCGGGCACCGGCTCCGAGACGACGGGGGTGGCCATCTTCGACCTGGTGGAGATGAAGGCCAAGACCGGCATCGCCCACCGGCGGCTGCGGCCGGTGCTGGGCCTCATCGATCCGGACAACACGCGGAGCCTGCCCCCGGCGGTGGCCGCCTCCACCGGGCTCGACGTGCTCAGCCACGCCCTGGAGTCGTACACGGCCGTCCCCTACGACCGCAGGCCGCGGCCCGAGAGGCCGGTGCTGCGGCCGGCCTACCAGGGCGCCAACCCGATCAGCGACCTGTGGGCCCTGCGGGCCCTGGAGATGATGGCCGCCTTCCTTCCCCGGGCCGTGGCCGACCCCGGCGACGACGAGGCCCGCGGGCAGATGCTGCTGGCCGCGGCCTTCGCCGGCATCGGCTTCGGCAACGCCGGCGTGCACCTGCCCCACGGCATGTCGTACCCGGTGGCCGGCATGGTCCGCGACTACGTGCCGGAGGGCTACGGCCTCGACTACCCCGTCGTCCCCCACGGCATCGCCGTCATCGTCAACGCCCCGGCGGTCTTCCGCTTCACGGCGGCGGCCGATCCCGGGCGCCACCTCACGGCCGCCCGCATCCTCGGGGCCGACGTCAGCGGCGTGAGCGACGACGACGCCGGACGGGTGCTGGCCGATGCCATCGTCGGCCTCATGCGCCGCCTCGACATACCCAACGGCCTGTCCGCCCTCGGCTACGGGCGCGGCGACATCCCCGCCCTGGTGGAGGGCACCCTGCCGCAGCACCGCGTCACCAAGCTGTCGCCGCGCGAGGCCGGGGCCGAAGAGCTGGCGGCGCTCTTCGAGGACGCCCTGGCCTACTGGTAGGAGAAACCAATGCTGCGCATCGTCGACCAAGGCATCATCTCCCACGTAGAGGGCCGCGGCGCCTACATGCCGTGGATCACGCCGCTGGCGGACGGCTCCTTCATCGCCAGCCAGCATGTGGGGTCCGACCTCGGATCCCCCGACAACCACGTGGTCGTGCTGCGCTCGGAGGACGGCCGCCGGTTCACGGAGGTCGGCTTCGCCAGCCCCGCGGGTGACGGCTACGCCTACCGGGGACCGCAGATCAGCATCGCCGGCGACGGCCCCCGCCTCGTCATGACCTGCTCGCGCTTCGAGAACGAGGGCGACGGACGGCTCTTCGACCCCGACACCGAGGAGCTGCAGCGGCCGGAGCTGTGCCTGTTCTGGTCCGACGACGGCGGCGCCTCCTGGTCGGAGCCGCAGGTCGTGCCCGTCGACCTGCCGCCGGAGCGCTACACCTGGAACGGCGCCGGCCAGCTGCTGCAGTTGGCGCCCGACCGCTGGCTGTTGCCCCTGGAGACCTGGAAGCCGAAGGGGTACGAAGGCCCGCCCGACCAGCGGACGTGGGCGATCTTCTCGGCCGACGGCGGCGCCACCTGGGGCGAGCTGACCGAGGTCGCCAACGATCCCTCGGGCAAGATCCTCTACTGGGACCTGATGAACTGCCGGCTGGCGGACGGCCGCGTGTACGCCCTCATCTGGACCCACCTCTACGGCACCAGCGACGACATCGAGAACCACTGGGTGGTCTCCGAGGACGAAGGACGCACCTGGTCGGAGCCGCGGCCGACGAACCTGCGCGGACAGGTCTGCACCCCCGTCCCCCTGGCCGACGGCCGGGTCGCCGCCGTCTACAACTACCGCCACGAGCCCCAGGGCGTGCGCGCCGCCCTCACCGAGGACTTCTCCACCTTCGACACCGACAACGAGGTCGTCCTCTTCGACGCCGGCGCCGAGGCCACCCTCGGCAGCCCCGACCACGACAACTTCCTCGCCGAGCACATGCTCATCGCCTTCGGCAAGCCCGGCGGCCGGCGCCTCGACGACGGAACCCTGTTGACATGGTTCTGGTGCACCTCGGGGGGCGTCACCCACACGCGCTGGGTGCGGCTCGAGGTGGACTGAGCCACCCCGGCGCCACGCGGCCTCAGCGGCCGCCGTCGTTTCCCGTGTAGACCCGCTCGCCGCGCACCAGCACCGCCTTGCCGTCCGGCGGCCCGGCGAGCTCGTCGGCGCTGCGGTAGCCGATGGTCATGCTCGTGCGCGTGCCCTCGGTGCGGTTGGGGCCGATGCGGTGGAATACCAGACTGTCGATGGCCAGCAGCCCGCCCGCCGGCATGGGCACCGGCACCGCCTGCCCGGTGACCCGCGACTCCCGGATCCAGTCCTGCTCCTCCAGCCGGTGCAGCCGCGCCTCGCCGGGCAGCAGGTGCGTGCCGGGGATGACCTGCGTGCAGCCGTTGTCGAGGGTGGTCTCCTCGAGATAGTGGATCACCGTCAGCAGCCCCCGGCTCCACTGCAGGACGTCGCGGTGGAAGTAGTCGGAGCGCGCCGAGGCGACGTTCAGGGTGGCGTGGTTGTGACGGTTGAGGACGACCTCGATGTTGGGGCCGAGAAGCGCTTCCAGCGGGTCGAGGACGGCGGCATGGGCCGCTGCTTCCCGAAAGACCGGCTCCCTGTCCCACACCTGCGACAGGCGCACCACGCGATCTTCGGAGTCGCGCACCACGGGCTCGGCCCCGGCGCGCACGTCGGCGTCGATCGCCTGGCGCAGCCGCGCCGCCAGCTCTTCCGGCAGGCGCCCGTCGAGCTTCAGGTAGCCGTTGTGCCGGAACAGCCGCACCTGCTCCGCTGTCAGCGCCGGTCCGCTCATGTCAGCTCCCCGGGTCTCCGTTTTCGCAGCCGTTTGCCGTCACCCCGACGGCCCCTCAAGTTCTTCCCTCATGACGCGCGTGCAAAATGTGAACACCACCGACCTGAAGGCCGCTCTCGAGTTGGGTAGCCGCTGCATGAGCGGCCTCTTCAACGCCGACGACCCGGAGGGCGTCGCCTTCTTCAGCTCCAGCCTGCGGCCCGAGGCCCGCCTCTCCTTCAGCGTCGCCCACTCCGAGTCGCACGTGCCGGGCCGCCACCTGAACGCCCTGCTCGAGGCCGAGGACGCCGCCGGCATCGAGGTCGACGAGGAGGTGGTGCGCCGCCACCGCCACGCGGCCCTGCTCTCCTACTCGGGAGCGGCGCCGCTGGCCCTCAACCGCACGGAGATCGGCGGCCCCCTGGTCTCCTTCTGTCCCCACAACCTGCGCGAGGGCTTCCACGCTCTCTACGCCCTGGCCGCCTTCCGCGGCGACGGCGAGGCGGCGGAGCTGGCCGAGCGCAGCGTCCGCTGCATCTTCGATCTGTGGTCCCCCGAAACGGGCTGGGACGAGGCCCGCCTCGAATCCCTGGGCCTGGAGCACAAGGCCTGCCAGGGCTTCGTCCACGGCGAGGCGCGCATGCTCGGCCCCCTCGTCAAGATCCACCGGACCACGGGCTCGGCCGCCGCCCTTGAGCTGGCCCTGGTGCTGCGCGACAAGCTCCTGGCCGAGGCCTTCCCCGAGGACGGGTCCTGGGACCCGGAGGGCGTCGGCACCACCCACGTGCACTCCATCACCTGCTGCCTCTCCTCCCTGGCGCAGCTGGCCGCCCACCTCGGCGACGCCGTCCTGATGCAGCGGGTGCGTGCGTTCTACGATGGCGGCCTCTGGCAGCTGCGCGACGAGATCGGCTGGACCCCGGAGTCGACCACCGAGACCGACTCCGATCACGGCGAGGCCAACAACACGGGCGACATCCTCGAGACCGCCCTGATCCTCGGCCGCCACGGCTGCGCGGCGGCCTTCGCCGACGCCGAGCGCATCCTGCGCTGCCACCTGCTGCCGAGCCAGCTCCGGGACGCCTCCTTCATCGAGGAGCCCCCCAACCCCGAGGGACTCGACGGCCTGCGGGACATGGCCGGCCGCCACCTCGGCGCCTTCGGCTTTCCCGCCCCCTACGGCCACGAGTCCGCCGGCCAGGGGCGGGCGAACCTCTCCTTCAACATGGATATCGTCGGCGGCGCCTGCGCCTCCATCGCCGCCGCCTGCCGCGAGGTGGTCCGCGCCGACGGCACCGGCGTCCACGTCGATTTGTGGTTCGACTGGGAGAGCGAGGCGGCCTGCGTCCAGTCGCCCTGCACGCACGACGGGCGGCTCACGGTGCGGGTCGGGCGGGCGGGGCCGTTGTGGCTGCGGCTGCCTCCCTGGCTGGAAGGTGGTCTGGCGCTGACCGGCGATGCTCCCGAGCCTCGCCGCCTCGGGGATCACCTGTTCTGGGGCGGCCTGCCCGCCGGGACCTCGGTCGAGGCGCGGGTCGATCTTCCCGATCGGGAGGTCGTGCTGTCCCCCCACCTGCACCGCCGGCCGATCCGCGCTCGCCTGCGCGGCGACTCCGTGGCCGCCATGGACGGCTTCGGCGCCGACCTGACCTTCTTCGATCCCCTCTGAGCCGCAGGGACACGTCGACCCCATGGCCGCCGAGGCGTGTGGACGCCGAGGATGTCCCATGAGAGCCATCATTAAGGCTTCCTGTCCCCTTCGCCGGCCGACAGCGTGCACTTCTGCCTGCCCTTCGATTACGAGCAGTGGCGACTTGATCATCCACGGCCTGGGGCCAAGCCGCTGGCAGATCTGAACGTGGGGGAGCCACAACCGCCCCTTTCGCCAGGAGGTGGTGACCGAAGTGCCGGGGTGGTCGCCGCAGCGCGCGGGGTCGACTCCCTGGGCACGGCCTCGACGCCGCTCCACGGATTCACCGACATCGACCTCAGGCACCTAGGCGCGCACCGCGGAGAGCTCTCCAGTGTGTGGACAAAGCGCACACAATGGATGAATTTCGGAGTGTGCCCGGCTTCGATTGGAACCTGGAGAAGAACCGGCAACTCGCCGAGCAGCGGGGGGTCTCATTCGAGCGCGTCGTCTCCGCGATCGAGCAAGGCGGTCTGGTGGACGTGCTGGAGCACCCCGCCCAGGAGCGGTATCCGGGACAGATGATCTATGTCGTGGACATCGAACAGTACCTCTACCTCGTGCCCTTCGTGACCGATACGGACGGCACGAGGTTCCTGAAGACGGTCATCCCCAGCCGGAAGGCGACGCGGGACTATCGCAGGAGGCGATCATCGTGAGCGACCAACTGAACGCCGAAGACCAGGAGATCCTGGAGAAGTTCAACCGGGGCGAGCTGCGCCGCGGTGCCGGCGCCGACGACGAGATGGAGGCTGCGCGTCAAGCGGCCCGCAGCACCTTCAACAAGACCCGGCGGGTCAACCTGAGGGTGACCGAACGCGACTTCAACCTCGCCCACGCGCGCGCCCGGGAGGAGGGGATCCCATACCAGACGCTGCTGTCGAGCGTCATCCACAAGTACCTGGCCGGCAGATTGACGGACAGGACATAGCACATACCGCGAGTCCGCCCCGGGCGGGCGGTCAGGCGCTCGACAGGGCGGTCTTGTACACGGTGTAGTTCTTCAACACCTTCTTCACGTAGATCCGCGTCTCCTTGTAGGGGATGCGCTCCACGAAGGCGTCGGCGTCGTCCAGCGGAAGGCGCCCGACCCACTGCTTGGCGGCGGAGGGCCCGGCGTTGTAGGCGGCCAGGCCGAGCTCGAAACCGACCTCCCGGGTGCGGCCCGAGGCGAAGGAGCGCATCTGCTCGCCGAGGTAGCACGAGCCCATGCGGATCGAGACCTCCGGGTCGGCCAGCAGGCCCTTCTCGAAGTCCCCCATCCCCACCTTGGAGGCCAGGGAGCGGCCCGTTCGCGGCATGATCTGCATGACGCCCAGCGCCCCGGCATGGGACTCGGCCTGCTCCTCGAAGTGGCTCTCCTGCCGGATGACGGCCAGCACGAGGTAGGGATCCAGCCCGGCCTCGCCGGCAGCCGTCCTCACCTGCTCCCACGAGAAGCCGGCGCCGTCCGGGGCCGGGTGCTGGTGGTCGCCGCGGCGCCCCGGGGTCCCCCGGTATCCCATGCTGACGGCCCGCGCCGAGTAGTAGGAGCGCGGGAACTGGTCGGCAACCGTCTGGAAGAGCACTTCGGCCTCCCGCTCCAGACCCAGATGCCTGGCGCTCTTCCCGGCCCAGAAGAAACTCTGATCGACGAGGTGCGGCTCCGAGGCGTCGACGCCAACCCTCTGGAACAGGTAGAGCGACTCCCGGTAGCGCTCGGCGCAGTACAGCATGAAGGCGGCGCTCCAGTTCGCCTGGTCGCGCATCGGACTGTCAGGGTGCTCGTCCACCAGTTGCCCGAACAGGTCGCGGGCGCGGGTGTAGTCGCCGCCGCGCTCGGCCGCCTTGGCCGCCTGCCACAGGGCCTCGTCGGCGAGTTCGTGCCCGGGGTGCTCGGCCGCCAGCCGCGCGAAGGTGACGACGGCCTCCTCGTCGCGGTGGAGGCGCACCTGGATCCCGCCCGTCTCGTAGAGGCTGTCGGGGTCGGCGGGCTGCTCATCGCGCTCCCCGGCGCCGGGCACCGCCGGAGGGAGGGAGAGGGAGTCGGTGCCGGTCCCCTGCCGCTCGGGCGAGGGACCTCTGCCGCTCGGGTCCGCCGGTTGCCGCGCCGCGGGCGCCTTCTCCGCGGCCCCGTCCGGCGACCGCAGGGCGAGGCGGGTCTCCATCAGCAGCGCCCCCGCGAGGAACACCCCGGTCAGGGCGATCCCGGTCACGGGTCCGAACTCCTGCTTCCTCTTTCTCGGTGGCCTATTCATGGTCATGCTCCCCGTTCAAGGCTGCGGCGGGTCCCCGGGCGCCTCCTCCACCGACCCCTCCAGCTCGCGGAGGGTGTGACGGATGCTTTCGAGACAGGCCCGGATCTCGCGGTCGAGTTCCTCGAGCTGTCGATCGATCCGTTGTCGCGTCCCTGGATCTTCCTTGCCTCTCCGCCCATTCATCTCTCCTGGCGTTGCCTTTCCCTCCCAGGTGGCGTTCGCTTTCCCCGGCCTGGATTAGCAAAGCCCATGCCTCCCCCCTGGGGACGGCCTGAACCGTCCCTGGAAAGAGGTCTTATCCTGCTGTTTTACAGTGAGTTAGGGAGATGTCGAGGAAGCGGATCCCGACATCGGTGGCGGCGGTGCGAGGGGGAAAATTCCGGTGGGCCGACGGTGGGCCGACGGGAAAAACCTGCCGGCGACTCAGGCGCGCCGATCAGGTCGCTGGAGCCGTCCCCGGGGCCGGGGGCGGACAGCGGCGGACCGCGGCCCCGGGGCGGAGCCAGGCCAGCCTCGTCCCCGCGACCGGGGGATCACCACTTGCCGGCGCGGTACTCCGTGAGGGCGCGGTCCATCAGCCGGCGGGCCCCCGCCCGGGGCTCCTCGTCCTGGAGCTGGCGGTAGATGCCGGCGAAGATCTCCACGTCGTTCTCGATCTCGGTCTCGAAGCCGGGGACGATCTGGCGCGTGTAGTACCGGGCCAGCCCGGCGTAGGCGGCGTACGTCGTCCAGTCCAGCTCGCCGCTGGCCAGGTCGCGCGCCTCCGCCTCCCGGAACAGGTCCAGGAGCAGGTGCATGCCCACCTCGTGGACGATGAGGCCCAGCATGTGATCGGGGTCCCCGATGGGGGTCAGGAGACTGCGGGCGTATCCCAGCCCCGTCACCCCGCGGCCCCCGGGGGCGGAGGTGAGGACGATCTCGTAGCGGCGGCCGCGGAAGCGCACGCCCGCCTTGCGCTCCCAGGTGCCGATGAGGTCGAGGGACCACAGCTCGCCGTTGAGGTGGTCGGCGACCGGCTCCAGGTCGTCCTCGACCTCGGGCCACACCCGGTCGTACCAGGCCGGGTAGCTGCGCTCGTACACCGACACGAGCTGGCGGATCGCCCGCAGGTAGCCTTCGTAGACCTCGGCGCGGCTGTAGAAGAACCCCTCGAAGTCGAAGAGCCAGTCCTTCAGGCGCTCGTGGGCGCGGTGGTAGGGGTCGCGCAGCTCGCGGTAGTCCCGGTTGCGCATGGCCTGGTCGAGGGCGTGGAGGTACTCGAACAGCTCGTGCTCGCTCTCCAGGGGCAGGTAGGCGGGCAGGAGCACGAAGAACGGGGCCAGGTCGCCGGTGACGCCCTGACCCCACTGCAGGGCCGGCGCGTGCAACTGCAGGACATGGGCGGACTCGGCGTCCACCGTGTGGCCCCAGGCCTCGGCGTACGGGTTCGGCCAGGGGAGGCCGGCCACGGCCGTCAGGTGCAGCAGGTAGTTGGGGACCGCCTCGACGACGCAGACCGCCTCCGCCTCGCCCTCGCCGGCGAAGACGGGGCCCCCCGACGGCCGCGCCGCCGGAGCGGCGCAGCCGGCGGCGAGCAGCAGCAGCGGCGCCAGGAGAGACCAGCGTCTCATTCGTTCCGCGGGGATCCCCGGGCTCCCGCCGGCGGCCCTACAGCAGGCCGAACTTGGCCGCCAGGCCCCAGGCGCTGATCGCTGCGAAGACCCCCAGGACCGCGGCCGACATCCAGCCGCCGGCGGCGATCAGCCAGTGGGTCCGGTGGGCCCTGGGCAGGAGCCGGTTGAGATAGAGGGCGCCGAGGCTGATGAGGAAGATCGCCAGGTTGGCCAGCAGGAAGCTGGCGATCTGGATGAGGGTGTCGAAGGGCACTCCCGTCCAGATCAGGGCCAGGGCCGCCGACGCCACCCACAGGCAGCTCACCCTCTTGATCCCCTCGTAGCTCCACTGGCGGCGGGGCCAGATGGCGGACAGGAACTCCTGCACGACGCGGGCATAGACCTCCGGCAGGGCCTGCAGGGTGCCCCACAGGGCGGCGAGGATGCAGACGTAGTAGATCCACACCAGCGACGGATGGATCGCCCGCCACACGTGGGCCTGCTCGGTGAGCAGACTCCAGCCCTCGAAGCGGGTCTGCAGCGGGAACAGCACCGCCGCCCCCGACAGCATGAAGGCCGCCGTCACCACGAAGAGCACCACGGCGCCGGCGCCCACGTCCCAGCGCACGGGGGAGGTCAGCACCCGCAGGCGGCGCACCGACTCGGCGTCCTCGGGCAGGTGCGCCACGCGGCCGCTGGCCAGGGCCTGCTCGCGGATCGCCTCGATGCGCGGATGGTCCGTCAGGCCCCAGCGGTGCAGGCCGACCCAGTTGGAGTAGGCGAGGTAGATGAAGACGCCGCCGCCGACGTAGCCGAAGGTGGTGGCCATCATCAGCAGGGGATTGGCGCGCGCCGCCTCGGGCGCCCAGGAAGGCAGGTCCGGAATCTGTCCGAAGCTCAGGCTGCCGGCGAGGGCGGCGCCGAGGTCGGGGCGCACGATGGCGGTCCCCACGGCGGTGCCGGCCACCAGGATCAGGCAAATCAGGATCTGCTGCTTCTCCAGGCGCGAGAAGGAGAGGCGCATGCCCAGGGCCAGGGCCAGGAGGATGAAGAGGGAGGTGCCCGCGTTCTGCCAGAGGGCGGGAGAGGAGCCCTCGGGGCCCGCGAGATAGTGGACGAGGTTGCCGCAGGGCTTGGCGATCGCCACCCAGGCCATGGGCGCGCAGGACATCTCGAGGCCGACCAGCAGCAGCAGGAACCAGCCCCGGGGGCCCGGAAGCTGCACGAGGCGGTGGCCGATCAGCTCGCCGCTGACGGCGGTGTAGCGGCCGATGAGGTAGGTGACGAAGACGCCCTTGACCACGGCCGAGAGCAGCACCAGCCACAGCAGCCCGTACCCGGCCCAGGCGCCGGCGCGGACGACGACGATCGTCTCGCCGGCGCCGATGCTGACCGAGGCGACGATCGCCGCGGGGCCGAACATGGCCAGCAGCCGCCGGACCTTGCCCGCCGACCACGGTTCCGTGAAGAGCCCCGTCGCCGGGGGGATATGGGCTTGTTCCGCCATGGCCTCTATATAGGGATCGCCCCGCCCCGGGGGAAATCCGGCGGCGCGGCCCACCCTGGCGGCCACCAGGGGATGTTTGACACACCTTCCGGTGCGCGGTCTAGATTGCCGGCGTGGGTTCTCTCATGGAGTCCATCCCCCCCGCTCCCGCCGAGGCCGCCGCCACCTGCCGCCTCGTCGAGCCCTCCGAAGGCTACCGCGACAGCTTCCTCGAAGGCGCCGCCGAGTTCGCCGGCGAGGGCCGTCTCGACTCCACCTACGCCGCCGGCCTGGGCTACGACCTCGTGCGGCTGGGGCGCGACCTGCCGTCCTTCGTGCGCGACCTGCGGCGCCTGGCCGAGCCCCGGCGCCGGTACGGCGGCGGCTACCCGGACCGGGTCTACTGGCTCGTCGACGGCGGCCGCTACCTCGGGCAGACGTCGATCCGGCCCGACCTGAAGTCGAGATACCTGATCACCTACGGCGGCCACGTGGGCTACAGCATCCGGCCGCGGCAGCGGCGGCGCGGTTACGGCCGCCGCATCCTGGGGCTGGCCCTTCAGCGCTGCCGCGGGCTGGGGCTCGAGCGGGTGCTGGTGACCTGCGACGAGGACAACATCGCCTCGAAGCGGATCATCGAGGCCAACGGCGGACACTTCGAGTCGAGCCTGGTCATGGACGCCGGCGCCGCCCGCTCCGAGGGCCGCGGCGGCGGCGAGATCCGCAAGCTGCGCTACTGGATCGACCTCTCCGAGATCCCTTCGTGACCGCGGGGCTGCATCGGCCCGACTACGAGGGCGGCTCCATCGTCAACCTCGCCGCCTCGGTGCTGGAGGCCTTCGGCGTCGAGCCGCCCGCCCCGCCCCTGCGCCCCGGGCTCCTGCCCCCGGAAACCCTCGCCGGACCCGGCGGCGTGGTCCTGCTGGTGATCGACGCTCTCGGCCACGCCTCCCTGCGTTCGGTCCTCGGCGACCGCACCCCGCACCTGAGGCGCCTGGCCGCGGAGACACCGGGCGGTCTGCAGCGGCTGACCTCGATCTTCCCCTCCACCACGGCCGCCGCCCTCAACAGCCTGGCCACGGCGCAGCCGCCGTCGGCCCACGGCGTCCTCGGCCACACCCTCTGGCTGGAGGAGGTGGGCTCGATGGTCGGCATGCTCACCCTCCGCCCCCTCGGAGAGGACGAGCCGCTCTCGGAGGAAGCGGTGCGCCGCGTGCCCACGGTCTACGAGCTCCTCGCCCGCGCCGGCGTGCCGTCGACGCTGATCACCGACGCCGCATACGAGGGCGCCCCCTTCACCAACCTGATCCAGGAGGGGGCGCGGTTCCTGGGCCACCGCAGCCTGTCGCACCTGTGCCACCTGTTGGGGCAGGCCCTCGGCGAGGCCCCGGGGAGGCGCGCCTTCTACTCCCTCTACTGGCCCGTCATCGACACCCTCTCCCACCTCTACGGACCGGACGGCGCCGAGCCGTCGGAAGCCTGCCGCCTGGAGATGGAGTTCATCGACCTGATGGTGGGCAAGGTGCACGGCCTCTGCCGGGAGCATGGCTGCTGCCTGCTCGTCACCGCCGACCACGGGCAGACCCGGGTCGATCCCGACCTCGCCTTTGTCGTCGAGGGACCGCTGCGGGAGGCCCTCTCCCGCCCGCCGGGAGGCGGCCGGCGCGCCCTCTACCTGACCGCCCGCGACCCGGAGCGCCTGCTGTCCGACGAGGGCTTGCGGGAGGCGACGGAACGGCTGCTGCCGGCGGACGAGGCCGTCGACGCCGGCTGGTTCGGCGGCCCCTGCGACGGCATCCGCTCCCGCCTCGGCGATGTGGTGGCCCTGGCGGGGCCGGGACGGCAGCTGGTCTACGACTACGGCCGCGGCAAGACCGTCCACCGCGGCAGCCACGCCGGCCTCACGGCGGAGGAGATGTACGTGCCCCTCATGGCGGCCGCCCCCTGACCCGGCCGCCCGCGATGCCCCGCCAGCCCCCGCACCTGCCGGCCTCGGAGGCCGGCCTCGACGAGGTCCTGCAGACCGGCCTGGAGGGCGGCGCCCTGCTGTTCACCACCAACCCCGGCCTCGAGGATCTCGCCGCCGCGGAGTTGTGCGAGCGCCTGGCGCCCCTCGGCCTGGCGGCGCCGGAGATCCGCCTGCAGCTCAAGCCCTGGGGCTTCGGCGGCCACCTCCTCGTGCTGCTGCCGCGGGTCGACGACGCGGTCACCGCGGCGGCCCTCGCCATGGGCACCATCCACCACGTCCTGCACCCCCTCTACGGCTTCGACCTGCCCGAGGACCCCGCCGACGGCCTCGACCACATCCACGCGCAGCTGCGCGAGCGCGGCGTCCCCGCCCTCGGGGAGGACGGCGTCGCCTCCTTCCGCGTCACCACCCGGCGCAGCGGCGAGCACCCCTTCTCCAGCATCGACGTGCAGCGGCGGGCCGGCGCCGCCCTCTTCGAGCGCTACCGGCGGGCCGTGGACCTCACCGGCTTCGACCGCGAGGTCCGCGTCGACGTGCGCGGCCAGCGCTGCCTGGTGAGCGTGCAGCTCACCCGGGACCCCCTCAGCCACCGGCAGTACCGGCTCTACAACCCGGGGGCGGCGCTGAAGGCCAACGTCGCCTGCGCCCTGCTGCGCCTGGCCGGCGTCGAGCGCGGGCGCCTGCTCGACCCCTTCTGCGGCTCGGCGACGATCCCCATCGAGGCGGCGCGCCTGCACCCGGGGCTGGAGATCGCGGCCAGCGACTACTCCCCCCGCGCCGTGGACGGCGCCCGACGCAACCTCGAGGCCGAGGGGCTGGACGGGCGGGTCTCCCTGGCTCTCCACGACATGACGGACCTGCCCGAGGTCCACCCGCCGGGGGGCTTCGACGCCATCGTCACCAACCCCCCCTTCGGCGTGCGCCTCGGCCGCGGCATGAACTTCCCCGCCTTCTACGCCCGCTTCCTCGACGCGGCCTCCCACCTGCTGCGCCCCGGGGGCCGCCTCGTCTTCCTGGCGTGGAAGCGGGGTCTCATCGACAAGGCGAACCGGCCCGCCCGCCGGTTCCGCCGCCTCCACGTGCGCGTCGTCGAGACGGGGGGGATCTACCCGCGGATCTACGTGATGGAGCGGCGGCGGGATGGGGTGTCTCCCGCGCAGTGAGTGTCTTGGCCATGCGAACCTGCCGTCCCGGCCTGCTGGTCCTGGCCACTCTCCTCGGAGTCGCCCCCGCCGCCCACGCCCACGTGGGCGACGAGATCTACCCCATCTACGAGCTGCTCGACGAGGACCTGCACCGGATCGACCTGACCGACGGCAGCACCGAGGACTGGTACGACGTCCTCGGCGAGCCGTCGCTGACGGCCGCCGACTTCTACTACCCGTACTCCAGTTACGATCCAGCAAGCTGTGACTACCGCTTCTGGCTCGCCTGGCACCGGCGCAGCGGCACCCTCTGGGTCGCCATGGAGCGCTTCGATGACATCTACCTCAACAACTATGCGGGAGAGATTCTCGAGGCCGGGCTCCCCAAGATGTTTCGCCCTACGATGTTCCGCTGGGATTCCTACTTCGGCTTCCTGGTCGACGGCGACCACTCCGGCGGCCGCTACCTGTTTGGACGCAACAGCTGCGACGGGTGCACGGTAGAGGAGACCAAGCTCCTCAACAACCGCCAGGCCCAGCACTGGCAGGCCATCGCCGAGACGACGGACGGCCAGCACCTGGGATATGACGGAGCCAGCGAGTGGGTCGTGAGAGAGCCGTACGCCGCGGCCGGGGGCGGCGTCCTCGGCGCGACTCCCGCCACCTCGGTCACCGAGTTGATGGTGACCCCCTTCGACGACCTCGTCTACGACGACGAGGCTGCTTCCGTAGCCTCGCAGCTGTACCCTGGCAAGGTCATCGGCTTCAACATCCGCACGATCGACAACGACGCCACCGAGTACCCCGACGGATATGGGCCAAAGGAGTACCAGTGGCTGTCCGACAGGGTGTCTACCCTCAGCTTGGCCGATCTCTTCGTCGACGGCCTGCTGGTCGGTGCAGGGGAGGACCCCTCCCGCTACGACGACATCTCCGCCGTGGAGCCGTCCTCCTGGGCGCGCATCAAGGCCGCCCTCGAGTAAGCTCCCCGCCGCAAAGGAGGAGCACCATGCTTGCCTGCCTCGTTTCCCTGCTGACCCTGGCCCCGCTCCTGGGCCTCGCGAGCCAAGCCCACGCCCACGTCGGCGACGAAGTCTACCCCTTCTACGAGTTGCTCGACGAAGACCTGCACCGCATCGACCTGACCGACGGCAGCGTCGAGGACTGGCTCGAGGTCATCGGGGAGCCGTCCCTGGTCACCTCCGATTTCTGGAGAGGCTCGGAAAGCTGGCCCAGCGATCCCACGACCCTGGATGTCCGCGTCTGGCTCGCCTGGCACGGGAACAGCAGTACCATCTGGGTCGCCGTGGAGGCCTACGATGCCCGCTACGTAGGGGCCCTCGGAGACGAAGAGGAAACAGCAAACTACTGCTGGGCATGGGACGCCTGCATGGAGTTTTTCATTGACGGAGATCACTCCGGTGGTCGGTATCGCAGGTTCCCTGCCGGCGACCATACCGAGGAAGAGTTGGATCTGTTGAACTTTCGCCAGGCCCAGAAGTACTGGATGCCGATCGACCCGGCGGGGGACCAATTCGTTCGCTTCAGCGGGAGCGGCGAGTGGCTCACGGAGGACCCGTACGCAGCCGCCGGCGGCGGCGCCGTCGGCCGCACCCCGGCGACCTGGGTCTTCGAAGTCAAGGTGACGCCCTTCGACGCCCTCGTCTACAACGACGAGGGTTCTTCCAAAGCCTCAGAGCTGTACCCGGGCAAGACCATCGGTTTCGATCTCTGGCTCTACGACACTGACGAGGAACCTCCCTTTGTCTCTTCCACCGCCTACCTGCTCACGCCCTTGGAACTCTCCGTGAACCGTTTCTCCAGCCACTTCGTCGACGGCCTGCTCGTCGGCGCCGGCGAAGACCCATCCCGCTACGACGACGATTCCGCCGTGACCCCCTCCTCCTGGGGGCGCATCAAGGCCAGCTTCAGGTAGCCGGCAGAGCGCCGGCCCGATCCTCGCCGCGGCACCGGACCCGCGCCGGACTCACGGCGCGCAATCCTCACGCACCATCGCCCTCGCCGAGACCCCACCCTCCTGCGGGACCCGCACCACCACGGCCCCGCACTCGTCCGTCCGGTAGACCCGGGCCCCGGCCTCGCGGAACCGCGCCATCACCTCCGGCGCCGGGTGGCCGAACCTGTTGAAGGCGCCCACGGGGACGACGCAGACCGACGGGCTCACGGCGTCGACGAAGGCCGGCCCCGACGAGGTGCGCGACCCGTGGTGGGCCACCTTCAGGATCCCGCTCCTCAGCCCCTCACCCCACCCCAGCAGGGCCGGCTCCGACGCCTCCTCGATGTCGCCGGTGAAGAGCACGCGCGTCTCCCCGTAGTCGAAGCGGACCACCACCGAGCCGTCGTTCAGGCCGTGGGGAGAGCGGCCCCCGGCGCCGACGAAGCCCTCCCTCGGGTGCAGGACCACGGCGCCCACGCCCCCGAGGCCGGCGAGGCTGTCCCCGGCGGCGACGCGGTGATAGGCGATGCCCTTCTGGTGGATGAGCCGGCGCAGCCGCCGCGCCGTCCACGAGTCGTAGGCCTGGCCGCTGTCGATGAAGTGGCCCACCTCGACCTGCTCCAGCAGGTGCACCAGGCCGCCGATGTGGTCGGAGTGCGGATGGGAGGCGACGACCACGTCGACGCGGCCCACGCCCCGGTGCTCGAGGAAGGGGATGACGACGCGCTCCCCGAGGTCCGAGCGCCGGCTGCGGAGGCCGCCGTCGATGACCATGGTGCGGCCGTTGGGGAAGCGCAGGAAGGCGGCGTCCCCCTGCCCCACGTCGAGGAAGACGATCTCCAGGTCCCGGTCCCGCAGGACCCGCGGCCAGACCTCGAGATTGCCCCAGGCCAGCAGGGTCAGCAGCAGCAGCACCCGTCCCCGGGGGCGGCGCAGCCCCCAGGCGAGGAGCCCCGCGGTCCACGCCGCCAGGACCAGGGTGAGGGCCGAGGGTTTCGGCGTCGTCAGCGAGGCGAAGGGGAGGCCGGCGAAGACCTCCACGGCGCCCATCAGGCCCTTCAGGGCGAGGTAGTTGGCGCCGTTGAACACGGTCCCGGCCAGGGGCCACCAGGGACCGGTGAGGGCCGCCATCAGGCCGAGGGAGACAGCCGCCCCGAGGAGCGGCACGACCACCAGGTTGGCGGCCAGCGACACCGGCGCGAACTGCTGGAAGTGCCAGGCGATGAGGGGTCCCGTGCCGATCTGCGCCGCCATGGTGACGCACAGGGGCGACAGCACCCACTTGCCGAGGGCCCGGTCCTCGTCGCGCCAGGCCGGGGGCCACAGCGACATGAGCAGGCCGTGGAGGGCGACGATGGCGAGGGTGGCCCCGAAGGAGAGCTGGAAGGAGAGGGTGAGGAGACTCGCCGGCCACAGGCAGAGGATGACGATCGCCGCCAGGCCGAGGGAGTTGTAGACCTCCCCCCGGCGGCCGATGGCGCGGCCCATCAGCACCACGCCGGCCATGATCGAGGCGCGCACCACCGGCGCCTGCAGGTCGGTGAGGAGGGCGTAGAGGAGGAGGACGGCGGTCGTGGCCAGGCAGGCGGCCCACGGGGGCGCCCGGGCCACCCGGAAGAGGGTGTAGAAGAACAGGGCCACGAGACCGACGTGGAGGCCGCTGATGACGAGGGCGTGGGCCAGCCCCGTGTGCCGGAAGCGGTCCGCCACCTCGGCGGGGATGCGGTGCTTCTCCCCCAGCAGCATGCCCCGCAGCAGGCCGGCCGGGGGTCCGGAGAGGTTCGCCTCCAGGGCGTGGCGCAGCTCCCGGCGCAGGGGCAGGACGAGGTGCTCGCGCCACCAGACCGCGGGCCGGGCCTCGACGCGCAGCAGCTGGTCGCGCCGGTACGCCGAGGCGGTGGCGTGCACCCCCTGCAGGTGGAGGTAGCGGCGGAAGTCGAAGGCGCCGGGGTTGCGCGCCGGCTGGGGGCGCCGGAGGCGCGTCTTCAGCCAGATGCGGTCACCGGCGCCGGCCGGCAGCCGGAAGCCGCGCAGGGTCACCCACACCCGTCCCGCCAGATGGAGGGGGTCGCCCTCGGCGGGGTCCCAGCCCTCGGCCTCGAGGACGAGCCGCGTCCGGCGTTCCCCCTCGGCCTCGCTCTCCTCCGCTTCGCCCACCAGCCGGCCCACCAGGACGCCGCGCTCTCCCAGGGCCTCCGAGCGCGTCACGTGGTGTGGCGGCCACAGCCGTGTGTGCTGGTGGTAGCGGAACCCTCCCGCGCAAGCGGCCAGGGCCAGCAGGCAGATCGAGGCAGGGAGGGGCGCCCGCCCCGTCAGGCACCCTGCCAGGCCCAGGGTCCCCACCACGGCGGCCCCCCACTGCCACAGGGAGAGGGGCGGCGCCAGCTGGTCGGCGGCCAGGATCCCGGCGCCGAGGGCGGCGGCGGTCCACAGGGCCGGGCGTCTCTTGGCGCGGAATCCGGGCACGGCGAGTCGGCCGCAAGCAGCGTGCCCCGCCGCCTCGACCCCGTTCACCCTCCCCGGTATATTGGCGCACCATGCTCTTCCGCCTGTTCCTCCTCTTCGCCCTCCTGCCCGTGATCGAGCTGGCCCTGCTCGTGCAGGTCGGCTCGCGCATCGGCGTGACCCCCACGGTGGCGCTGGTCCTGGCCACCGGCGCGGCCGGCGCCTTCCTGGCCCGGGCCCAGGGCCTGCGCGCCCTGCGCCGCCTGCAGGCGGCCGTCGGCGCCAGCGCCTTCCCCGGCGACGAGATCTTCGACGGGGTCCTGATCCTCGGGGGCGGACTGCTGCTGCTGACGCCGGGGCTGCTCACCGACGCCGTCGGCTTCGGCGCCCTGATCCCCGGCACCCGCCGCCTCCTCAAGCGGTTCCTGGAGCGGCAGGTGCGCCGGCGCCTGCGCCCCGGCGAGGTGCGCGGGACCTACACGGTGGAATGACGGCGGAACCGACCCCCGCCCAGGTGCGCCGCCTGCGCTCCCTCGGCCACGGGCTGCGGCCCAAGGTGTCGGTGGGGCGCGCCGGGCTCAGCGAGCCGGTGCTGCGCTCGCTGGAGGAGGCGTTCCACACCTCGGAGCTGGTGAAGGCGCGTCTGGAGAGATCGTGCGAGCTCGACCGCGGGGAGGCGGGGCGCCTGCTGGCCGAGGCCGCGGAGGCTCACCTGGTGCAGGTCCTGGGGCGCACGGTGCTGCTCTACCGGCCCGACGGCGAGAGCCCGAAGATCCAGCTTCCCTGAGCCGCCCTCAGGCGGCCGTCTTCTCCTCGAGGATCCGCAGGACCCGCTCCTTGCCGAGGAGCGCCACGAAGGTGCCGAACCGCGGCCCCCGCTCCTGGCCGAGGACGACCTCGTAGAAGCAGCGGAACAGCTCCTTCGGCTCGCGGCCGGCCTCGCGGGCCACGTCGAAGGGGATCGCCTGCAGCGCCTGCTCGTCGCCGTTGCCGGAGGCGGCCAGGCGGTCGCGGACCCGCCACAGCAGGGCGCGCTCGTCGTCGTCGGGGCTTCGGTAACGCTTGCCGGGCAGGACCTGCTCCCGGTAGTACGCCAGGCCCTTGCGCACGAGAGCGTCGAGGACGTCGGGACTGGCCGAGACCTGCGGATCGTAGCGCTGCAGGAACTCCTTCAGCAGCTCCTCGTCGTCGCTGCCGAGGGCCGAGATCAGGTTGAGGACGACGGTGTAGCTGACGTTGCCGGCGTACTCCGGCACGCCCCGGCCGCGGTCGAAGATGTGCCACAGGGCGTGGGCCAGGCGCCCCTCCTCGTCCAGCCCCGGCCACCGCCGCAGCCCCTCCAGGTAGTCGTCCACGCACCGGGGCACGATCTCCCAGACCAGGCGCTTGGCGCGCCCGGGGTTCTGGTAGATGTGGTAGAGCAGCGACTCGATGGGGGCGAAGTCGAGCCAGTGCTCCACCGTCATCCCCGGACGCCCCGCCGACTTCGAGATCCGCCGCCCCTCCTCGTCGAGCCACAGCTCGAAGGTCATCCCCGCCGGCGGCTGCCGGCCCATGATGCGCACGATGCGGCTGGAGACCTTCACCGAGTCGATCAGGTCCTTGCCGTACATCTCGTAGTCGACTTGGTACGTGAACCAGCGCAGCGCCCAGTCGACCTTCCAGCCCACCTTCGCCTTTCCTCCCAGGATGGAGGTCTCGCCGCTCTCGCCGCAGCCGCGGGCGGCGGGCTCGTCGCCGTCGCAGACGAAGGAGACGGTGCGCCGCTCCGGGTGGTAGTCGGTGACCCGGGTGGCGTTGACCGAGCCGCAGGCCGGGCAGATGGGGAGGAAGGGGGACCAGCCCTTGCGGCGCTCCGGCCCCAGGGTCGGCAGGATGACCTGAAGGACCTCGTCGACCTTCTCCAGCAGGATGGCCAGGCCCTCGTCGAACTCGCCGTCGCCGTAGGCCCGGGCGGCGCTCTTGAACTCGTAGTCGAAGCCGTACTCGTCGAGGAACCGCCGCAGCCGGCCGTTGTTGTGATCGGCGAAGCTGGCGCTGCGGCCGAAGGGGTCGGGAACGGCGCTCAGGGGCTGGCCCAGGTGGGCGGCCAGGACCTCGCCGTTGGGGACGTTCTGCGGCACCTTGCGCAGGCCGTCCATGTCGTCGGAGAACGCCTGCAGGCGCGTGGGCCGGCCGGTGAGGTGCTCGAAGGCGCGGCGCACGAAGCTGGTGCGCGCCACCTCGGCGAAGGTGCCGATGTGGGGCAGGCCGCTGGGGCCGTACCCGGTCTGGAACAGGATGGGGCGCCCGCCCTCCGGCGGCCGGCGCTCGAGGATGCGCTCGGCCTCGGCGAAGGGCCAGGCTCTCGGCGCCATGGGCCGGCGCCGCTAGCGGTTGCGGAAGGTGATGCGGCCCCGGCTCAGGTCGTATGGGGACAGGGCCACGGTGACCTGGTCTCCGGGCAGCACGCGGATGTAGTACTTCCGCATCTTGCCCGAGATGTGGGCCAGGATCTCGTGACCGTTCTCCATCTCCACCTTGAAGAAGCCGTTGGGCAGGGCCTCCTGGACCACCGCCTGGACCTCGATCGCCTCTTCCTTGGGCATACGCTCTCTTTCGCGTTCAGAACGAAAAACGGCGAGCGCCGACAGGATCTCCGGTCACCGGAGCAGCACTCGCCGAAACCGCCAGCTTCGATTGCCAGTCAGAGATCCATGCGCGTCCCCGGCCATGGGTTTTTCAGGCAGCAACCCAAAGTATGGAGCCGGGCCTTCGGAGTCAACGCTACTCGAAGAGATAGCTGTCGTCGTACTCGGCGTTGCGCGCCGCCTCGATGCGGTGGAGTCGGGGGGTGAGCCGGGCCTCGAGCTGGTACCAGCGCTCGGCCTCCTCGGGCCGGCCGCTGCGGTCGAGGACGTACGCCAGGTTGTGGATCGCCGGCACGTGCAGGGAGTCGAGGCCCACGGCGGCGGCGAAGGCCTTGCGGGCGGCGGCCAGGTCCTCCAGGCGCAGGTGGGCGACGCCCTCGGCGTAGATCACGTCGGCGTGCTCGCGCAGGGCGAAGGAGCGGTGGAAGAAGGCGATGGCCTGGCGCGGGTGGCCGGCCTCCAGCAGGGTCAGGCCGCGGGCGAAGTACGACTGCGACAGGGCCCGGCGGGCGCCGGGGTGGTCGGCCCGCCTGTCCACGAGGATCTCGAGATGGGAGATGGAGCGCCGGTAGTCCTGCACCCGGTGGTAGGCGACGCCGAGGTTGTAGCGGGCGTCGTCGCGCTCGGGGTCGAGGCGCAGGGTGCGCTCCAGGTAGCCGATCCCCTCGCCCTGCTCGCCGGTGGCGCACAACAGCGTGCCGAGTCCGGCCAGGGCCTCGACCATGGTGGAGTCCTGCTCCAGGGCCCGCCGGTAGTGCTCCTCCGCCTCGGCGATGCGCGACTGGGCGTGGCGCACGACGCCGAGGTTGCAGTGCGCCTCGGCGTAGCCCGGCTCCAGCGCCAGGGCCTCCTCCAGCTGGCGGGCGGCCATGGCGTAGCCCTGGTCCTCGAAGTAGGCGTTGGCCAGCAGCACCCGCAGCTCGGGGTTGTACGGGTCCTTCTGCACCCGCTCCTTCTGGTAGCGGATGCGCTCCTTGGCCCAGACGTTGTAGCCCTCCTTGGCCGCCGCCGGCGCCGCCAGGCACAGGACGAGGGCGGCGGCCATCGCCCGGCTCATGGAGCGAACTTCTGGATCCGGTTGTTGAAGGTGTCGGCCACGTAGATGTACCCGTCGCGGTCGCGGGCGATGCCGCCGGCCACGACCTCCCGGGTCACCCGCTCGCCCGTGGTCACGTCGGCGAGCACGGTGGCCTCGCCGCGGAAGCGGAAGGCGGAGGGGCCGCCGCCCTCCCGGCCCCACCTCGTGAGGTACTCGCCGCCGCGGAAGACCTCGATGCGGTCGTGGCCGCCGTTGACCACGAAGACGCGGTCGGTGGCGGTGTCGTGGGTGAAGTCCGTGGGCCGGTTGAGGAGGCCGGCGCCCCGGTCCTCCGGCGACAGCGGGTCGCGGCCGGTGACGCGCCCCACCTCGTTGCGTTCCACCGAGCCGTAGACCACGAGGCGCGGCGCCTGCCAGCCGGAGGTATCGTAGCCCAGGGGCTCCACGAGGGCGGCGAAGGCGCCGTCGTGGAAGCGCACGCTCGACACCATCAGCGGCGGGACGCTGTAGTGCTCGACGAGCTCGCCGTCGGGACCGAGCTCCTGCAGGTGGCTGACGCTCTCCACGAAGAGGCGGTCGCCGTCGGCGGTGATGTGGCGCGCGAAGACGGTGCTCAGCGGCCGCGTCCACAGCCGGGCCCCGTCGGCCCCGAGCTTCGCCCAGCGCGGCTGCGGCGGGCCCCCCTCCACGTGGGTGTTGAAGACGACGTACAGGTGCCCCCCCGCGTCGAAAGCCGCGGACGCGGCATCGAGGGTGGCGGTCTCGAGGCAGGCGCTGGGCGCGTCGGTGTAGGGCCAGCGCCCCATGGGCCGGCCTTCCCCGTCGAAGCGCTCGACCCAGCCGCGGCCGGCGCCGAGGACGTGGAGGACGCCCTGCTCGGAGAGGACGATCCGGGTCGGCAGGAAGCCGTCGGACAGGGACCAGCCGCCGACGCGGCGGTGGATGCCGCCCGGCACGGCCGGGCTCTCGAGGCGCAGCTCCTCCTCGTCCCCACGGGCGCGGAAGACGGCGGCCACGCGGTAGCGGTAGCCGCGGTCGGCCAGCAGCCCCTCGTCGACCCAGGCCGTGTCCCGGTGGCCGCTGACCGAGGCCACGACCTCGAAGCCGCGCCGGCCGGCGCGCTCCAGGTCGTAGCGCAGGAATCCCTTCTCCGGGACCCGGCCCCAGGCCAGCCGCGCGCTGGCGCTGACACTGTCGAAGTCGACGCGCAAAGCCGCCGGGGGAGCGGGGCGGGACGGCCGGCCGAAAGGCAGGCTGCATGCGCCCAGGGCGGCCAGCAGGCAGAGGAGAGGGAGACGGCGCATCGCGGTGGTTCCCATGGCAGGGGCCGCTACGATAGCGGTGCCCGCATGGGTGTTCAAGCGGCTTCCCCCGCCCGTGGAACCCCCCGCGGACGACCCGTACTATTCGGCGCCATGGCCCCTGCCACGACCATCGCCCCCGGAGAGGACCCCGTGAGCCGGGACCCCCCGCTCATGGTCAGCCACTCCGGCATCCGCGGCATCGTCGGCCGGTCCCTCACCGGCGAGACGGTGCGCCGCTTCGCCGCCGCCTTCGCCGCGCGTCTGCCGGCGGGGTCCCGTGTCGTCCTGGCGCGGGACACGCGCCCTTCGGGGGAGGACTTCGCCCGAGCCGCCGCCGAGGAGCTGCAGGAGGCCGGGTGCGCCGTCCTCGACCTCGGCGTCTGCGAGACGCCCGCCGCCAAGATGATGGTCCTCCTGCTGCCGGCCGACGGCGCCGTCATCCTCACGGCCAGCCACAATCCGGCCGGGTGGAACGGCCTCAAGCTGATCCGCGGGGACGGGATCTTCCTCGACGCCGAGGGCGCCCGCCAGGTGGAGGCGGCCTTCCGGCGCGGAGACCGCCGGCGGGCCCCCGGAGGGCGGCTGGAGCGCGTCTCCCGGGAAGAAGTGGAAACCCGCCTCCTCGAACGTATCCTGAACGTCGTCGACGTCGATCTCATCCGGCGCGCCGGCCTGCGCGCCGCCGTCGACCCCTGCAACGGCACCGGGGCCCTCTTCGCGCCGCGCCTGCTCGAGGCCCTGGGCGTCGAGGCCGTCTTCATCCACGCCGAGCCCCACGGCCGCTTCGCCCACGACCCGGAGCCGGTCCCCGGGAACCTGGCCGACCTCGGCCGCGCCGTCGTCGACCACGGCTGCCACGCCGGCTTCGCCATCGATCCCGACGCCGACCGCGTCGCCCTCGTCGGCGAGGACGGAAGACCCCTCGGCGAGGACCTCACCCTGGCGCTGGCGGTGCAGGTGGTGACCCGGCGGCGCCGCGGCCCCGTGGTGACCACCCTCTGCACCTCCCAGGTGGTGAGCGACGCCGCCGAGGCGGCGGGCTGTCCGGTCACCCTCACCCCCGTCGGCGAGGTCCATGTCGTCGACGCCATGATCGCCGAAGGCGCGGTCATCGGCGGCGAGGGCAACGGCGGCGTCATCCTCACCGAGGTCGACCCCGGCCGCGACGCCGCCGTCGGTCTGGCCCTCGTCCTCGAGGCTCTGGCCGGAAGCGGGCCCTCGCTCACAGGGCTGGCCGCTGCCCTGCCCGCCTATCACATCGAGAAACGCAGGGTCGACGCCGACCCCGCGGGGACGGAAGGGGCCCTGTCCTGTCTCGCCGGGCGCTACCCCGGCGCTTTCCGCCACCCCGTCGCCGATGGCGGCAAGCTCTACCTGCGGGGCCGGCTCGAGTGTCCGTGGGTCCACCTGCGGGCGTCGAACACCGAGCCCGTGGTGCGGGTCATGGCGGAGAGCGCCGACCCCGAAGAGGCGGCGAGGTTGTGCGACGAGGCGGAGGGCCTGCTGGCCGGGGGGTGATTCAGGTACGCGTGGTGGGGAGCCGGAGGGGCTTGTCGCTGAGGCGCTGGTTCCGCGGCGGCTCGGCGGCGGCCTCGTCTCCGGCGATCTCGCTCCGGTTCTCCACCAGGTTGATCAGGCGCTCGACGCTGTCGCGGGCCCGGTCGGTGAAGGCCTTGCGGTCGGCTACCAGCTTGGAGAGCTCGGCGGCGATCTGCATGGCCGCCAGGATCGCCACCTGACGATGCCCGATGCCGCTTTGCTTGCCGGCGATCTCCTTCATCCGGGCGTCGACGTACCGCGCCACCGACTGCACCTCATCGGGATCGCCCGCGATGCGGTACTCCTCGCCGAAGATCTCGACGAGGACTCCCTGGACCTGAGCACTGCGTTGCGCCAAGCCTGACCGCCGCGAAGGGGGACCGAAGCAACATCTTGATATATACCCCCTGCGGCGGGGCCCGGCAAGGAGTTCAGCCGCGCGGAACCTCCGGCACGGGATCGACGCCGCTGGCCCGCAGGCGCCGGGTCAACGCCTGCCAGCGCCCGGCGCCGATGGGAATGCCTCCGGCCAGCCGCTGCGCGCGCACCTGGCGGGACCGGTCGCCGGGCACCCGGACCCGGTCCGCGGCCTCCGCCGGAGCCGTGGCGCGGGCGTCGGCGGCCAGTCCCCGCGCCGCCTCGGCGAGTCCCCCGCCGAAAGCCGCCGGATCGACGCCGAGGACGAAGAAGCTGCAGCCGTACGGCCCGCCCAGCTCCGTCACCGGGGGCACCTGGCGTCCGCAGGGGCCGCCCGCCAGACCTCCCGTCAGCAGGTCCACCAACAGCCCGAAGCCGTAGCCGAGGACCCCGCCCACCGGCAGCAGGGTGCCGGCCTTGGCCGCCGCCGGGTCCGTCGTCGGCCGGCCGTCGGCGTCCAGGCCGATGCCGGGGGCCAGCGGCCTCCCCTCCTCGGCGGCCTGGGTCACCTTGGCCGCCGAATGGCCGGTGGCGGCGTCGAAGACCAGCGGCTCCCCGCCGGCGGCGGGAGCAGCCCAGGCGATGGGGTTGGTGCCGTGCAGCCCCTCACGGCCGCCGTGTGGAGCCACCCTCGGCGTCGAGTTGGCCGCCGCGAGCGCCAGCTGGCCGCCCCGAGCCGGGGCCTCCACGTAGGTGGCGAGGGCGCCCACGTAGTTGGCGTCGCGCAGGGCCACCGCCCCGAGGCCGGTCTCCCCGGCTTTCTCCCGGGCCCTGGCCACGGCCCACCGCGCCAGGGGCGGGCCGAGGCCGTGCTGGCCGTCCACCAGCATCGTGGCCGCCGTCTCGCGGCGCACCAGCGGCCGGCGGCCGGGGCGCATCTGCCCCGAGTGGATGCGCTCGGCGAAGGTGCCCAGGAGGGTGATCCCGTGGCTGTCGACGCCGCGCAGGCTCGCCTCCACCAGGGTCTCGGCACAGACCCGTGCCTCCTCGGCCGAGACGCCGAGACGGCCGAGGACGTCGACGCAGAAGGCGTGGGCGGACTCGGGGGGGATGTGGTGGATGGCGGTCATTGCCCGGAAGGTCGACCTTTGGCCCAATGAAGGCGATCGTCGTCGATGCGGAAACCCCGGGCCGACCCTTGCGCTGGACGGAGGTCCCCGACCTGGACAGGGGGCCGCGGGAGGTCCTCGTGGAGGTCCACGCCACGGCCGTCAACCGCGCCGACCTGCTGCAGCGGGGCGGCGGCTACCCGCCGCCGCCGGGGGCGCCCGAGACCCTCGGCCTGGAGCTGGCCGGCGTCGTCACCGAGGCCGGCGACCAGGTCTCCCGGGCCCGCCCGGGGGACCGCGTCTGCGCCCTGCTGGCCGGCGGCGGCTACGCCGAGCGGGCGGCGGTCGACGAGCGGCTGCTGATCCCCCTGCCCGGGGATTGGGACTTCCCCCGGGCCGCGGCCGTGCCCGAGGTCTTCCTCACGGCGTACCTGAACCTCTTCGAGGAGGCGGGTCTGCAGTCCGGGGAGACGGTCCTCGTCCACGGCGGCGCCAGCGGCGTCGGCACCGCCGCCATCCAGCTCGCCCGCCACCAGGGCTGCCGGGTGCTGGCCACCGCCGGCACCGGGGCCAAGCGGGACCTCTGCCGCCGCCTCGGCGCCGAGCTGGCCGTCGACTACCGGAACGGGTTCCGCGACGCCGTCGCCGATCACCTGGGCGCCCCGGAGGGCGGCGTCGACGTGGTCCTCGACGTGGCCGGCGCCAGCCATCTAAGGGACAACTTGGAGTGCCTGGGCCTCAAGGGGCGCCTGGTGCTGCTCTCCCTCCTCGGCGGCACCCGCGCCGAGATCGACCTGTCGCTTGTCCTGCGCAAGCGGCTGCGCATCGTCGGCTCCCTGCTGCGGGCCCGGCCGGTGGAGGAGAAGGACCACATCATCAGCCGCTTCCGGACCCGCTTCCTCGGCGCCCTGGTCAGCGGCGACATCGAGCCCGTCATCGACCGGGTGCTGCCCGTCGAGGAGGCCGGGGCGGCCCACGCCGTGCTGGAGCGCAACGAGAACCTGGGCAAGGTGATCCTGCAAGTGAGGGAGGACTCATGACTGCCACCGCACCGGCGGCCGCGGCCGCCACCCGTTACCCCGAGCTCACGGTCTCCGGCCCGCCGTCGGCCATGGGCGAGCAGATCGGCGAGGCCCTGGGCGAGCAGATCCGCGGCTTCGACGCCATCGCCCTGGAGCGGGTGCGCCTGAGCGTCGACGTCTCCCGGGAGCGGGCCTTCGAGGTGGCGAGGCGCTGCATCGAGGACGTGCGCGGGTACGCGCCGCACATGCTGGCCGAGCTGGAGGGCATGAGCCGGGCCTGCGGCGTGGCCCCGGAGGCGCTGATGCTGCTGCAGATCCGCAACCAGCTGCAGCCGGACTCGGGCCGGGGCCGCGGCATGGCGCCCGCCGACTCCGGGTGCACCGCCTTCGCCCTCAGCGGCGGCATCACCGGCGCCGGCGGCGTGGCCGGTCAGAACTGGGACAACGACCCGGCCCTCGATCCCTTCACCGTGGTCCTGACCCGGCGGCCGGACGACGCCCCGGCCTTCATGAGCGTCACCCAGGCGGGGCTGATCGCCTACCTCGGCGTCAGCGAGGCCGGCATCGGCGTCTGCATGAACACCCTGCCGGCCCCGGCCCGCCGCTACGGCGTGCCCCACTACTTCACCGTGCGCGGCATCTACGAGGCGCGCTCCCTGGACGAGGCGGTTGAAGCCGTCGACCGGGCGCGCCGCGCCATCCCCGCCAACATCCTGCTGTCGACCCCCGAGGGTCCCGCTGACCTGGAGGTCACGGTCGACGCCGTGCACGTCCTGCGCGACGACGACGGCGACGGCGTCGTGACCCACACCAACCACTGCGTGCACCCCGACCTGGCGCCGATCAACCGCGACTTCCCCGAGCTCATCGAGTCCGGCCCCCGCCTGTGCCGCGTCGACGAGTTGCTGGCCGCCTGCCCCCGGCCGCTGACCCGGCCGCGGCTGCAGGAGATCCTCAGCGACCACCAGGACCACCCGCGGTCGATCTGCCGCCACCCCAACGAGGATCCGGTCACCGGCTACTGGAGCAGCGTCTGGTCGCTCATCGTCGAGGCCGGCGCCGGGCGCCTGCACCTGAGCCGGGGCAACCCCTGCGAACGCCCTTACGAGACCTACGAGCTGAACTGATGGCCACACTCCACGGCACCATCGTCGACTCCCAGACCAACGAGCCCATCGACGCCAAGGTCCACGTCCTCGGACCGACGGGCGGCTTCCACCACCCCGCCGGCGCCCTGCTCAAGCGCGGTCCCGGCACTCCCTTCTTCTTCGCCGACGGGCAGTTCGAGGTCGACGTCGGCCGCGGCCGCACCGATGTGCTCGTCGAGCGCGGCACCGAGTACCGCCCCCGCCGCGTCACCGTGGAGACGCCCGAGGCCGGCGTCGCCGAGGTGGAGATCGCCATCGACCGCTGGCACCACCCGCAGGACTCCAACTGGTACCCCGGCAACACCCACATCCACTACGACGAGAAGGAGACGCGCCCCGACGAGCGCCTCGGCGTCGACTGCTCGGTGGAGGGCTACAACGTCACCTGCGTCTCCGTCCTCGACCGGCGGCAGCTGCCGTACGCGAGCAACAAGTACCCCATCGGCGTGATGAACGAGTTCACCACCGCCCATCACGTCCTCGACATCGGCGAGGAGAACCGCCACTACGGGGAGAAGTCACCCTGGGGCTTCGGCTACGGCCACGTCATGTTCCTCAACATCCGCAACCTCGTGCAGCCGGTGAGCCGCGGCCACATCCTCACCGCCCAGTTCGACCCCGACTACCCGCCCCTGTGCTTCTGCTGCGACGACGCCCGCGACCAGGGCGGCCTCGTCATCTGGTGCCACAACGGCCGCGGCATGGAGGCCCCCGTGGCCGCCGCCCTGGGCAAGCTCGACGCCTTCAACCTCTTCGACCCCTTCTGGATGGACCCGGAGTACGACCTCTGGTACAAGCTCCTCAACTGCGGGATGCGGCTGCCGGCGTCGACGGGGACGGACTGGTTCGTCTGCTCCAACAACCGCGTCTACGTGCAGGTGGAGGAGGAGTTCAGCTACGCCGCGTGGATCGACGGCATGAAAAAGGGGCGCACCTACGTCACCAACGGGCCGGCCGTCGACATGGCCGTCAACGGCGCCGGCCTCGGCTCCACCCTGTTGCTCGACGGCGGCGGCCGCCTGGAGGTGGAGGTCACCTTCGACTCCCACTACCCGGTGGTGGCCGCCGAGGTGGTGGCCGACGGGGAGGTCGTCCACCGGCAGGGGTTCCCCTCGGGCGAGAGGACGGGATCGGTGCGCTGCGAACTGGCCGCCGAGCGCGACGGCTGGGTGGCGGCGAGGCTGTGGGGCGACGCCCGCGACAGCTTCGACCAGGCCGTGTACGCCCACACCAGCCCCACCTACTTCACCTGCGCACGGCCGCCCGAGGCGCGCCCCGGCGACGCCCGCTTCTTCCTCAACTCGATCGACGAGTCCCTGAGTTGGATCGATTCGGTGGGCCGCTACGACAACGACCGCCAGCGCGAGGAGGTGCGCGAGCTCTTCCGGCGCGGGCGGGAGGTGTTCGCGGGACTGTAGGGGCCGTGATCAGGTAGCTTTGACGGGCCCCAAATGGATGTCTACGCTACCGGAGTCACCCCTCGGGAGGAAGCACAAGATGAGGCAGTATCAGAGAGAGAAGCGCTGTCTGGTGACGGTGTGTCCGTCGTCGACCGGGGCGCACCGGGCGCTCCCGGGGCGGTCGCCGGCAAAGGGACCGGACGAGGTGGCCCCATGAGCGCGGAAGCGATTGCGATCGTGGCGGCGGCCGTCGGCCTGCTGGCGGTGCTGGTTCCCCTGCAACTGGCCATCCGGGCCGACGTGGCAGACCTGCGGCGGGACATGCGGGCCGACTTGGGCGACCTGCGTCGCGAGGTCGCCGACGTGCGGCGGGAGCTGGCGGCACTGGCCGAACGCCTCGCCCGGGTTGAGGGCGCCCTGGGCTGGAGGGCGCCGGCCGCAGGTGGCGAGCCTGGCGACGGCGACCCGGAAGGGCGGCCTGCATGAGTTGGGCTGGATCGATTCGGTAGGCCGCGTCGACACGGACCGCCGCGAGGCGGTGCGCGAGCTCTTCCGGCGCGGGCGGGAGGTGTTCGCGGGGTTGTAGGAGCTGCGGCCCGTTCTCAGGCGTTCAGTCCCGCTCCCCTAACCAGCGCTCGGCCTCGATGGCGGCCATGCATCCCGTGCCGGCGGCAGTCACGGCCTGCCGGTAGACGTGGTCCTGGGCGTCGCCGCATGCGAAGACGCCTTCGACGTTGGTCCTCGTCGAGTCCGGGGCCGTGATCAGGTAGCCGTTGTCGTCCATTTCGAGGACCCCCTCGAAGAGTTGGGTATTCGGTATGTGGCCGATGGCCATGAACACCCCCTGGCAGGGGTGCTCCCAGGTCTCGCCCGTCTCCGGGTTGCTCAGCCTCACCCCCCGCACCTCCAGCTCGCCGTCCGGCGACAGGATCTCCTCCACCACCGCCGGCGTGACGAAGTCGATCTTCTCGTTCTCCTCGGCCCGGTGGAGCATGATCCGCGAGGCCCGGAACTCGGGGCGCCGGTGCACGATGCTCACCCGCGTGGCGAACTTGGTCAGGAAGGTGGCCTCCTCCATGGCCGAGTCGCCACCGCCGACGACGACCAGCTCCTTGTCACGGAAGAAGAAGCCGTCGCAGGTGGCGCACGCCGACACGCCGTGGCCCATGAGCCGGGTCTCCGACTCGATGCCGAGGAGCCGCGCCGAGGCGCCGGTGGCGATGATCACGGCCTCGGCGGTGAAGCTCCGATCCTCGGCCTTCACCGCGAAGGGGCGCCGCGACAGGTCGACCTCGGTGGCGGTCCGGAACAGGGTGGTGGCGCCGAAGCGCTGCGCCTGCTCGCGGAACTTGTCCATCATCTCGGGCCCCATGATCCCCTCGGGGAACCCGGGGTAGTTCTCCACGTCGGTGGTGATCGTCAGCTGGCCGCCGGGCTGCATGCCCTCCAGCACCAGCGGCGCCAGGTCCGCCCGCGCCGCGTACACGGCGGCGGTGAACCCGGCCGGTCCGGAGCCGATGATCAGGACGTCGTAGTGGCCGTTCTCTGTCATTCTATGGGTTACTCACTCGTTTGGGTGGGTTTACTGGAAGTGGTCCAAACTCAGAGGTTGTGAGATTCGTAGAGCTTCTCAATAGCCAGAAGTGTGTCTCCGAATGCTCTGCGAGCCTCAACCGGCCCTACCGTTCTCTGCGCGTGCAACACCTTGGAGAGGCGATCGAAGAGTTCTCTTAAGGTCTCCTTAAGGTGTCCAGAGGAAACCCTGTCGCGCAACACGGACGACTTGATGTAATCGTAGAGTACGGCGCTCTCCTCTCGGTCGGGGAATAGTCCTCGGCGAACGCATATGTCTCGAATACTTGCCTCAAGCAACGTCCGGCACAACCCGAATGCTGCGTCATATTGCTGAAAGGCATAGCACCGTTTGATTTGCTCTACCAGTCGGATCACGCTTTTGGAGGTATCGCATCCCAGGATCAGTGGTCGCAACTCGCGAAGTGCACTCACGTACTCTTCGGCACTGTACCAGGAATGGAATAGATCAGAGCGCAACCGCTCAAGGTCCACGCCGTCGACTTCCTCAACTGCGAGGTCCCCACCCGTATGGTCCTTGATTCGCTCGACAATCTCGTCCGAGCGAAAAGTACCGTTCCTGCCAATCTTGCGAAGAATCTCCAGCGCCTCTGGATCTTCGATTGATATCGTCGATTCATCCAGCATCTGCTGCTTCAGGTTCGCCTTCAGCGTCAGGTACTCCGCCAGTGCATTACCAAAGACCTCCATATGGCCATCGACGGAAATTTGAACCACTTGTAGATCCAGTTCCGCCAATCTCAATGCGTCATCACGTAAGGCCATCGTTTCCCCATAGCCCATGCTGCTTCGCCGGCTACTTACTCTGTGGGTGCGCCGCACTCCACTCCCGTGCGCGGCGCTGCGCCTCGGCGAGGGCTTCCTTGGTCAGAGCTTCAGCCACGGCGTCACGAAGCTCCGCAGCAGCTGTGCGTTGCTCTCCGGCCAAACGGGAGGCAGCCAGATTCGCCCACATGTGAGCCGTGACAAAATCCTGAGTCACACCGCGGCCATCGGCACAGAAGATTCCGAGGGCAAGCATTGCCTTGGTATTGCCCTGCTCGGCGGCCTTGTGGTACCAAGCAGTCGCCTCGGCATAGTCTTGGGACACTCCACGACCCTCGGCGTACATGCTTCCCAGATTCGCCTGCGCTGTGGCCTCGCCCTGATCGGCGGCAAGGCGCAGCCATCGAACCGCTTCGGTGTCATCCTGTGGCACACCCCGGCCCTCGGCGTACATGAAGCCCAACCGGGCCTGCGCTGAGGTGTTCCCCTGATCAGCTGCGAGGCGGTACCAACGAACTGCCTCGACATCACTCTGTGGTACACCCCGGCCCTCGGCGTGCATGAGCCCCAGCAACTTCTGCACGTTGGCCTCGCCTTGGTCGGCTGCCCTGCGGTACCAACGAACCGCCTCGGCCTCATCCTGTGCTACGCCCAAGCCGAACAGGTACATGGCCCCAAGCGAGATCTGTGCTGGGGCGTGGCCCCGATCGGCGGCAAGGCGGTACCACCGGACCGCTTCGGTGTCATCTTTTGGCACACCACGCCCCCCGACATACATGCCACCGAGACGAAACTGCGCTTCGGCATTACCCTGATCGGCTGAGAGGCGGTACCAACGAATTGCTTCGCCGTCGCTCTGTGGCACTCCGCCACCCTCGGCATACATGAGCCCCAGCTCGCCCTGCGCGGAGGCGTCGCCAGCCTCGGCTCGGGCGCGTATGTCGGCGACTTTCTCGCCCTCTTGCGCGCGCACTGGCGCACCGAGCGTTGTGATACCAACGACCACCGCAACTGCTGCGCATACCATGAGGTGAACCATTTCAGACTGTCCTCCATACGCGATCTGAACAGTATCGGCCTGAGTCGCAGACGCCCTGAGCGACACGTCCAGATCGTGGGGGCCCCCGCGCCAGCTCGACTCCTGGGCTGGAGCTACGCGATCCGGTACGGCACCTCCCGCCCTTCCAGCCCCGCCACCAGGTTGTCCACGGACATGCTCGACATGGCGTCCCGGGTCTGGCGGGTGGCCGAGCCCAGGTGCGGGAAGATCACCAGGTTCTCCTGCGAGAGCAGGGGGTGGTCGCGCGGCAGCGGCTCCGGGTCGGTGACGTCGGTGGCCGCGGCGTGCAGGTGCCCGGCGCGCAGCGCCTCGAGGACCGCCTCCTGGTCCCAGACCGGGCCCCGGGCGGCGTTGACGAGGACCGCCGTCGGCTTCATCCGCGCGATCTCGCGGGAGCCGATGAGGCCGCGCGTCTCCTCGGTGAGGGGGCAGTTGAGGGTGACGAAGTCGGACTGCTCCAGCAGCTCGTCGAGGGACAGGTAGCGGGCGCCCAGCTCCCGCTCGGCGCGCTCGTTGCGGTTGCGGTTGTGGTAGAGGATCTCCATGTCGAAGCCCGCCGCCCGCCGGGCGACCTGGTAGCCGATGCGGCCGAGGCCGACGATGCCGAGGGCGGCCCCCGTCACCTGCTGGCCGAGGAGGATCGCGGCGTCGTAGTGGGTGAACTCCGGGCCGCGGGCGAAGTGGTCGCCGCGGATGGCGTTGCGCGCCGCCGCCAGCAGCAGGGTCCAGGTCAGGTCGGCGGTGGCCGCGTCGAGCACGCCCGGGGTGTTGCCCACGGGGATGCCGAGGGAGCGGGCCCCCTCCAGGTCGATGTGGTCGCAGCCGACGCCGAAGTTGCTGACGATCTTCAGCTTCGGGCAGAGGGTCATCAGCTCGCGGCTCACCCACATGTGGCTGTACACGTAGATGCCGTCGAGGGCGCCGTAGTCGAGGCCGGGCGGCGGTTCCTCCTCGCGCCACCAGTCCAGCTCGCAGTGGGCCTCCGCCAGCAGGCGCATGACGGTCTCGTAGGGCTCCACGTCCGACTGCATCAGGATCCGCCAGGGCATAGGTCTTCTACCTCCTCACGTCACGGTCGTCGAAGCAGGCGAATATAGGGGCAGCGCCGACCTTGAGCCGCCGCCGCGGCCTCCCATAGACTTGAGACAGTCACCCCGAACCGGAGTCATCCGACCATGCTGCTGCCCAACCTGGCCGGCCACTACCACTTCCTGAAAGGCATCGATCCCTACTCCTCGGGGGTGATCGCCGACCCGGGGTTCGAGATCGTCCACGTCATCCTGCGCGACCAGCCACCCTGGCGGCTCGGCTTCGAGCGGGTCGAGGCGCACCTGGACCCGCAGGGCCTCGGCCGGTCCGCCCTGTGCGGCGTGCAGCTGCGCTGCCCGCGGCCGTACAGCATCGAGGGCTTCATCCGGTTCAACGACGAGTACCGCCGCCTCCTCGCCGAGTGGGAGCTGCTCATCGACGGCCTCAACCCCGTGGCCCGCACCAACGTGGCGCCCTCCCACGAGCCGCCGCAGGAGCCGTGCATGTTCGCCTTCTCCTACACCGCGCCGGCCGCCGCCGGCCTCGCTCCGTCGCTGGTCGTCGCGGGAGCCGGTGAGCTGCGCGGGAGCGCCCTGGAGGCATCGGCCATCGTGCGCCGCGGCGACACCTCCGAGGAGGGGATGCGCGAGAAGGCGGTCTGCGTCATGGAGATCATGGAGCAACGGCTTCAGGGTCTCGGCGCCGGCTGGGAGCAGGTGGATCAGGTGAACGTCTACACCGTCCATCCCCTGTGCGGCTTCCTCGAGGAGGTCCTTCTCGAGCGCATGGGCCCGGCCCGGCAACTGGGCATCCACTGGCATCACACCCGTCCCCCGGTGGAGGAGATCGACTTCGAGATGGACCTGCGCGGGGTCCATCGGGTGCTGATGCTGTAGTCAGCTCCCCGGCGCCGGCTCGAAGCAGCGCAGCGACCAGCCCCGTCCCGCGGCGCACAGGGCGGCGGCGTACCCCGGTCCGGGGTCGACATCGGCCATGCCCCAGCCGGCGGCGTCGCCGTCCTGGATCCATGTCAGACGGGCGGCGGCCGGGTCCAGGGAGACGGCGAAGCTCCGCAGGCCCTGGGTGACGCCGCGGCCGGTGGCCTTGACGAAGGCTTCCTTGCGTGTCCAGCACCGGAAGAAGGCGGACCGGCGTTCCTCGGGGGGCAGGCTGCACAGGGCCTCCAGTTCGCGCCCGTGGAAGAACCGCCGCGCCACCCGTTCCCAGGAGACCTCCCGCCCCGTCCGCTCCACGTCGACGCCCAGTTCCCGCCCGCGGCCGAAGGCCAGCAGCAGCAGGTCCCCCGAGTGCGACTGGTTGAAGGTGAGATCCGCCGCCGGCTCGCGGAGGGAGGGCTTGCCCTGCTCGCCGTAGGCCAGCTCGAGCTCGGCGGCAGGGACCCGCGCATAGCCGGAGAGCAGGCTCCGCAGCCGGCGCCGGGCGGCGAGGAAGCGCCGCCGGGGCTCGCCGGCGGGGTACGCCGAGGACCGCTCCAGCTCCTCCTTTGTTAGGGCGGCCTCGTCGGTGGGCTCTCCTGCGCGGGGGCTCCCGAGTCGAACGCGCCAGAGGTGGACATCTCCCGCACCGAGGTCCGGGGGAGTCGACGACGGCTCCCAGGTCATGGGCGGAGTCCTGGATTTCGAGGCCATGCGATCACTGAGAAAAGCGGACCCTCCCGCCCCGAACAAGCAGCGCATGGGAGCGCTCGAAGGCCACCCTCTCTCTCGTTGACAGGAATCCGGGGCCTGCCTACCGTAGCCGGCTCCGTCCTGCAGCCAACCCGGACGTCCAGGAGAGATCGATGTCCACCAACCCTGCATATCCCGATTACACCAGCCAAGGCAAGTTCCGGGTCATCGGCACGCGTCCGATCCGACACGACGGCGAGGACAAGGTCACGGGCCGCGCCGTGTACGGCGCCGACGTGCGCCCCGCCGACGTGCTCTACGGCAAGATGCTGCGCTCGCCCCACGCCCACGCCCGCATCCGCGGCATCGACACCTCGCGGGCCCTGCAGCTCGAAGGCGTGCGCGCCGTGGCCACCGCCGACGATCTGGTGGAGACCGTCGACAAGCTCTCCGACATCGGCGAGACCCTGGTCAACATCCGCGAGGTCGCCTCCAACTCCCTGGCCTCGAACAAGGTGCTCTACAAGGGACACGCGGTGGCCGCCGTGGCCGCCACCAGCCCCCACATCGCCGAGGAAGCCCTGGAGCTGATCGAGGTTGACTACGAGCCCCTGCCGGCGGTGGTCGACATCCTCGAGGCGATGAAGGACGACGCCCCGCTGCTGGACGAGAACCGCACCACCCGCCTCCTGGGGGAGAGCACCGAGCGCAGCAGCAATATCGCCTCCCACAACCGCCAGGAGCTGGGCGACGTGGAGGCCGGCTTCGCCGAGGCCGACGAGATCGTCGAGCGCGAGTTCCGCACCGCCACCGTGCACCAGGGCTACATCGAGCCCCACAACACCACCGTCCTGTGGAAGCAGGACGGATCGATCATCGTCTGGGTCAGCACCCAGGGCCCCTTCCAGATCCGCTCCCAGGTGGCCGAGGTCCTGCACGTGCCCATCGGCAAGGTGAAGGTGATCCCCTGCGAGATCGGCGGCGGCTTCGGCGGCAAGTTCCCCATCTACATGGAGCCGGCAGCGGCGGTCATGTCCCACAAGACCGGACGGCCGGTGAAGATGACCATGTCCCGGGCCGAGGTCTTCCAGGGGTCGGGGCCCGCGCCCGGCGGCGTCGTCCGCTGCAAGATGGGCGTCCGCCGCGACGGCACCCTGACCGCCGCCGAGGCGTGGATGGCCTACGAGGCCGGCGCCTTCCCCGGGTCGGCCGTCGGCGCCGGGGCCTCGTGCATCTTCGCGCCGTACGACATCCCCAACGTGCGCATCGACGCCCTCGACGTGGTCCTCAACAAGCCCAAGTCGACCGCCTACCGGGCCCCGGGCGCCCCCAACGCCGCCCACGCCTCGGAGTCGATCCTCGACGAGCTGGCCGGGCTCATCGGCATGGATCCCCTCGAGCTGCGCCTGAAGAACTCCTCCCGCGAGGGCACCCGCCGCGCCGACGGCACCGTGTACAACCGCATCGGCTGCGAGGAGACGGTCGCCGCCGCCCTCGAGTCCGAGCACTACCGCAGCCCCAGGCCCGAGGGCCCCTTCACCGGACGCGGGGTGGCCGGGGGCTTCTGGTTCAACGGCGGCGGCCAGTCGTCGGCCAACATCCACGTCCACACCGACGGCATGGTCAGCCTGGAGGAAGGCTCCGCCGACATCGGCGGCTCGCGCGCCGCCATGGCCATGATCGTCGCCGAGGCCCTGGGGATCGACGTGGCCCACGTGAATCCCGCCGTCGTCGACACCGACTCCATCGGCTACCACGACGGCACCGGGGGCAGCCGCGTCTGCTACGCCACGGGGCACGCCTGCTTCCTGGCGGCGGAGGACACCAAGCAGAAGATGTGCGAGCGCGCCGCCCGGCAGCTGGAGGTCGACGACGGCGACGTGGAGTGGCGCGAGGGAGCCGTCTTCGTCTGCAAGTCGGACCCGTCGAAGAAGCTCACCTTCGCCGAGGTCGCCGCCGACCAGGGATCGACGGGCGGTCCCATCGAGGGGGCGGGCGCCGTCAACGCCTCGGGCCCCGGCAGCGCCTTCGCCGCCCACGTCGTCGACGTCGAGGTCGACCCCGAGACCGGCAAGGTGAAGATCCTGCGCTACACCGCCGTGCAGGACGTGGGCAAGGCGATCCACCCGAGCTACGTGGAGGGCCAGATCCAGGGCGGCGTCGTCCAGGGGATCGGCTGGGCCCTCACCGAGGGCTACTTCTACAACGAGGACGGCTCCATGGCCAACCCCACCTTCCTCGACTACCGGATGCCCACCACCCTCGACCTGCCCCTGGTGGAGACGATCCTCGTGGAGGTGCCCAACCCCGCCTCGCCCCACGGCATCCGCGGGGTCGGCGAGGTGCCGCTGGTGCCGCCCCTGGCGGCGATCGCCAACGCCGTGGCCGACGCCACCGGCGAGCGGCTGACGGAGCTGCCCATGAGCCCGGACAAGGTGATGCAGGCCCTGCAGCGCCGGAGCTGGCCGGAGGCCGCCGGCTGAGGCGAGCCCCTCGGCCGGACCGGATGTGATCGGAATGGCCATCCAGCCCCAGCGGTTCCTGGACGCGGTCCTGCCCGTGGTGCGCCAGTGCGCCGGCGCCTCGCGCCTGTTCCACGGCGACGTGGCCGACGTGGGCAAGAAGGCCGACACCTCTCTCACCGGCGCGCGCGCGCAGCAGGCGTCGAGGGCCTTCACCGTCCTCGACGGCGCCTTCCAGGACCTCATCCTCGGAGCCGTCCACGCCCGCTTCCCGCGGGTGCGCTGCATCGCCGAGGAGCGCACCCCCATGCGCCGCGCCTTCGCCGGCAACGGCGGCGACGAGGTGGTCATCCTCGACCCCATCGACGGCACCCTCCACTTCCAGCGCGGCGACGCGCCGTACCACATCAGCATCGGCCTGGCCCGCGGCGGCCGCATGGTCGCCGCCGCCGTCGCCCGGCCCACGGAGGACAAGATGTTCACCGCGGTGCGCGGGCGCGGCGCCTGGGTGCAGGTCGGGTCCGGGACACCGAAGCCGCTGCGTCTGCCGGAACGGCCGCGTACGAAGAAGGCCTTCGTCTCCACCAAGGCGCGGCGCTTCCGGACCGCCGCCGGCGAACACTTCGAGCCGCGGGACTACCCCCTCGGCGCGGCCCTCGTGCTGACCGAGCTGGCCGAGGGTGCCCTCGCCGCCTACCTCACCCGGCAGGTGGAGGTCTACGACGTGGGACCCCCTTCCCTGATCGCCGAGGAAGCCGGCGCCTGCTGCTTTCTCGGCGAAGGCCGCGAGCCGACCTACGGCCGCAGCCGCAAGTTCCCCGTCTACATGGCCGCCGCCGCGCCCCACCTGCGAGACCTGCTGCTGCGGGTGTGCCGCCGCGGCGACCGGGAGAGCGACGAATGAGCCGTGAGCATGAGATCCGCGGGGTGCTGCCCGTCGTGCACATGCCCTACCACGAGGATCTCGGCATCGACCACGACACCCTGCGCCGGCAGGTGGATCACCTCTTCGACACCGGCGCTGACGGCCTCTGCCTGGGGCTGGTCTCCGACACCCTGCGCCTGACCGCGGCGGAGCGCGTCGATCTCCCGGCGAAGCTCGCCCGGTTCGCCGGCGGCCGGGGGCCGGTGGTGATCAGCGTCGGCGCCGAGAGCACCGTGCAGGCGCGGCGCTTCGCCCGCGCCGCGGAGGACGGCGGAGCCGGCGCCCTGATGGCCATGCCGCCCCTGTCGCAGGGACTGGCCGAGCCGCAGCTGGCGGAGTACTTCGAGTCCCTGCTGGAGGAGGTCTCGCTGCCGGTCCTCGTCCAGGACGCTTCCGGGTACGTGGGGAAACCGATGAGCCTGGAGTTCCAGGCCGAGCTGTTCCGCCGCCACGGCGGGCGCGTGCTGTTCAAGCCGGAGGCCGCCCCCCTGGGGCCGAGCATCTCCGGCCTGCGCGACCTCACCGGCGGCCGCGCGGCGATCTTCGAGGGCAGCGGCGGCGTGCTCCTCATCGACTCCTACCGGCGCGGCGTGGCCGGCACGATTCCGGGTGTGGAGCTGCTCGACGGCCTCGTCGCCCTGTGGAAGGCCTGCGAGGCCGGCGACTGGGAACGCGCCTACGAGGTCTACCTGCCGATCTGCGCCATCGCCACCCTGCAGATGCAGGGCGGCCTCGACGGCTACATCGTCACCGAGCGCTACCTGATGCACCGCCAGGGCCTGTTCCCGAACCAGGTGCACCGGGGGCCGCTGGCCTTCCATCTCGACGAGGAGACCCGCCTGGAGCTCGACCGGCTCCACGACCGCCTGCAGGCGGTCCTGCGTGGCTGAATCCTCCGTCCCGCTGTCGGCGCGCATGGAGGCGGTGCAGGCGCCCGTCATCCCCGACGTGGCCGCCCTCATCCGCGACAATCCGGGGACGATCTCCCTCGGGCAGGGGGTCGTTCACTACGGACCGCCCCCCGAGGCTTTCGAGGCGGTGGCCGCCTTCGGCGGCGAGGCGGCGGAGCACCACTACCGCGACGCCGCCGGGATCCCCGAGCTGCACGAGGGTCTGCGCCTCAAGCTGTCCGCCGAGAACGGCATCGACGTCGACGACGCCGAGCAGGTGCTGTTCGTCACCGCCGGCAGCAACATGGCCTTCTACCACATGGTGCTGTGCGCCTGCGACCCGGGCGACGAGGTGGTGGTCATGTCGCCGTTCTACTTCAACCACGAGATGGCCATCGCCATGGCCAACTGCCGCACCGTGGAGGTGCCCACGGACGAGCGCTACGGCCTCCGCGTCGACGCCGTGGAGGCCGCCGTCACCGGCCGCACGCGCATGGTGGTCACCATCTCGCCGAACAACCCCGCCGGGGTGGTCTACGACCCGGGGGCGGTGGCCGCGGTCAACGATCTGTGCCGGCGCCGCGGCATCTACCACGTCAGCGACGAGGCCTACGAGTACTTCACCTACGGCGCCCGCCACCTGTCGCCGGGCTCGCTCCCCGGCAGCGCCGGCCACACGCTGTCCCTGTTCTCGTTCTCCAAGTCGTACGGACTGGCCAACTGGCGCGTCGGCTACGCCGTGGCCCCGCGGCGGCTGATCCGGGGCCTGCAGAAGAGCCAGGACACCATCCTGATCTGCCCCCCCGTGGTCTCGCAGCTGGCGGCGGCGGGGGCCCTGCGCGCCGGACCGGCCTACTTCCGCGGTTACGTCGACGGTCTCGACCGGGTGCGCGCCATGTGCCTGGAGCGGCTGGGAGAGCTGGGCCCCCGGTGCGTGGTGCCCGAGGCCAACGGCGCCTTCTACCTGCTGGCGCGCCTGCAGACGCGGCGGCCGTCGATGCGCGTCGTCGAGCGGCTGGTGCGCGAGCACGGCGTCGCCGTCATCCCCGGGAGCGGCTTCGGACTGACCGACTCCTGCCACATCCGCATCGCTTACGGGGCCCTGGAGCCGCACACCGTCGAGGAGGGGATGGACCGCCTGGTCCGCGGCCTCGACCTCATCCTGCAGGACGGCGGCTGAGGAGGCCCCCCCCCGCTTGACTTCCCCAGCCTCCGCCTCTACCTTGCGGGCAAAGAGTGACCTGAACCCACATCACAGTTTGCCCCGCTGGAAGTTTTCCACTCTTCTTGAATGTGGAACTTCGACAACGTTTCTTCCGGCATTCTGGTGGGTTGGTCGCTCTTTCTTTTTGATGCGCGCCGTCCTTCTCCTCGCCGCCGGCGCCCTGTGGCTCCACCCATCGGGTCTCGCCGCGCAGCCTCTGCAGGTCCAGCCCGACAGCCTCGACTTCGGGGTCCTCAAGGCCGGCCGCACCGGCCGCCTCGAGGTCTCGGTGCGCAACACCGGCCCCGACGACCTGGAGATCGATCTGCAGATCGAGGGCGAGGGATTCTCCGTCCCCGCCGATACCCTCCGCCTGCCGTCCGCCGCCACCCGCCTCCTGGCCGTCGAGTTCAGCGCCGCTGACACCGGAGCCTACGCCGGCGAGCTCTCCCTGCGGACCGGGGAGCTCTTCGGTTCGGAGCAGGCCCGCGTGGGGCTCGCCGCCTCCGTCGGGGGGCCGCGGCTGCGCCTGCGTCCCGGCCCCGAGGCCGGGATCGACGCCGGCCAGGCCCCGGTGGGGCGGGTCGTGCGCCGCTCCCTGGAGCTGGAGAACGCCGGCGGGGTGGAGCTGGTCATCGACAGCCTCTCCATCGAGCCCGCCTCCGGGCCGTTCTCGCTCTCGGGCGCTCCGGAGCGGCGGCTGGCGCCGGGTGCGCGCACGGAGGCCGGCGTGCTCTTCAAGCCGGACGGCGACGGGACCTTCCGGGGCCGGCTGCACGTGCACTCCCCGGACCTGCCCGCCGCGGCCGTGCCCCTCGCCGGCGAGGGACTGGCCCCGCGGCTGGCCGTCTCCCCCCTGCCCGAGGTGGGGATCGATTTCGAGACTGTCGAGATGGGCGCGGCCTCCCGCCGCCGCCTCACCCTCATCAACCAGGGACGGGGCGATCTCGACCTGTCCCTGCAACTGGCCGACGAGGCCTTCGAGGTGGGCGGCGATTCTCCCCTCCGGCTGGGGCCGGGGGCCCGGCGCGACGTCGCCGTCCGCTTCCGGCCGCGCTACGAGGGGCCGGACAGCACCGCCCTCCTGCTGACCAGCAACGATCCGCAGCGCCGCCGTCTCGAGGTCCCCCTCACCGGCAGGGGGCAGGTCGGCCCGCCGCACGTGGAGCTCCTCGACCGCTCGCCCATCGACTTCGGCAGCGTGCCCCTGGGCAAGCCGGCGCGGTTGCCGCTGCTCCTGTGGAACCGGGGCGGCACCCCCTTCCTGGTCCGCCTCGAGCTGGAGGAGGGCAGCGGCCCCGAGTTCGCCCTGGAGACCGGCACCCTCCTGCTCAACCCGGGGGAGAGCGGCCGCGTCGAGCTGGCCTTCCGCCCCCGGGAGGTCGGCCTCCGCGAGGGCGTTCTGTCGGTCCACACCGAGGCGGGCCGGCGCCGGATGGTGCTGCAGGGGACGGGCCGCTTCCTGCAGCTCAAACCGACGGCCTTCGACTTCGGCCGGGTGCCCGTGGGCGAATCGGGCAGCGGCATCATCGAGCTGACCAACAGCGGCAACGCCGACTTCTCCATCAGCCGCATCCACTCCACCGGCGACGACTTCACCATCTTCACGCAGGTCTCCCCCGACGGGGGGGAGCACCAGCTGCCCGCCAACGGCCTGGGCACCCTGCCGGTGCGCGTCACCTTCGCGCCCTCGGCGCGCGGACCCGTGAGCGGCACCCTGCGCCTCGAGGGCTTCTGGGAGGGCGGCGGCGCCAGCCTCGAGGTGCTCCTCAACGGCACCGGTGTGGCCGCCGAGATCGAGCTGCATCCCTCCGGGGTGCTCGACTTCGGACACGTCGTCATCGGCGAGAGCGACCAGCGGGCGCTGGTGGCGACCAACTCCGGCGACACGGCCCTGGAGGTGGAGGCCAGCGCCCTCACCGGCGAGGCCCGCGTGGAGCCCGCGGCCTTCTCCCTCGACCCCGGGGAGTCGACGACCCTGAACATCCACTTCTCCCCGGAGGCCCTGGGGGAGCGGTTCGGCCAGATCCTGCTGATCAGCAACGACGTGCGCGACAAGGCGCAGCCCATCAAGATCCGCGGACGGGGGGCCCTGGGGAGCGTCGACCTGGCGTCCATCGTCTCGGTGCTGGCCACGGGCAAGTCCGGAGCCAGGCGGCTGGAGGTGCCCTGGAACCCCACGCCCCTGGTGCTGCGCGACGGCACCCGGATCGACATGCGGATCGATATACCCGACACCCTTCGGCAGGCCCTCGTAGGGCGCCGCGTCGACGTGGAGTGGGTCCAGCTCGACGCGAACTACGACCCCAAGGGCGGACCCCGGCAGGCGCGGGTCCAGATCTACGCCGACAGCGAGGACAGCGTCGGGGTGGAGGACCTCAACCTCCGCCTGAGCGACACCGGCATCAAGCGGGTGCGTCTGCGGCTCACCACCCGGAGCCACGCCGGAGGACCGGAGCAGTCGATCTCCCAGGTCCTGGAGTCCGGCGGCTGGAAGTGGGCCTTCGAGGCCAAGCCCCTGGTCTCCTTCCTCGCCATCCGCCCGGGGCGGGACCGCACCGACGAGGAGGGCCAGCTGGTGAAGGGGAAGACCGAGCGGCTCATCGGTCTGCCGGGCATCGCCTTCGCGGGCTGGCACAACGCCGAGCACCCCGCCGTATCCGGCGTCCACCTCACGGCCATCGGCAACGTCCTGGAGGCGCTCTCCACGGACAACTCCATCGCCGTCTCCCTGGGGGTGGCCCTTTCCCTCTACAAGGACCGCTTTCTCTTCGGCTTCGCCTGGGACATCTACGACTCCCGTCCCAAGGCCCGCCGCGAGGGCACCCGGGACTACATCCTCACCTTCAAGTACTCGGGCCTGTTCTGATAGAGATCGTCCTTGACACCTGCAATGATGTTCAGTAACATATACACATGTTCAGCATTGCTCTGCACATCGTCATCCAGCCCCGGTTGCGGTTCGTCTCGGTGCCGTCCGCGCCGGTGGACCGCCTCGCCCGCGCCCTCACGGCAGCCTCCGCGGCCTACCTGGTGGCGCGCATCGGCTCGGAGCTGCTCCCGATCTGAGGCGCCCCCGCCGCACCCGCCGCCACCTTTGACTTCCGGCGGCCCCCGGTGGCATTATTGTTGTATGGAGGTTGGCGGGGGGTTCGCGTGCGCCCCCGGCTCGGCCTCCGGCCGCTCGCGGCCCCCTCGCCCCTTTCGGCTCAACCGGGATTCCGCTCGAAACGTGCAGGAGAAGGCCCTCTGTCTGCTGGCGGGTGCGGCGTGCACGGCGCTGCTGGGGGTCCGGTTCTGGCCCGGAGCGCAGGCCCCGGAGGCCCCGGCGCCGCCGCCGGAGGCCCCGCCCGCCGAGGTTTCCCCCCCCATCCGCCTCGATGGTTTCCAGTTGGCCGTCCTCAACGGCTGCGGTGCCTCCCTGGTGGCGGCGCGCATGACCGACAAGGCCCGGTCCCTCGGACTCGACGTCATCCACGAGGGCAACGCCTCCAGCTTCGACTTCGTCGAGTCCGTCGTCATCGACCGCAACGGCGACCTGGAGAAAGCGCGCCACGTCGCCCGCCTCCTCGGGATTCCCGGAGCCATCCAGCAGCTCAGCGACGACGACTACCGGCTCGAGGCGGTCACCGTCGTCATCGGCCGCGACTACCGGCGCCTGGGGCTGTTCGACTCCTCCTCCGGGCCGTCGAATTGACCGCCGCCGCCCTCCGGGCCGACCCCCTGCTGGGGCCCATCCTCGAGACCCTGCGCGACAGGAAGGCCCTCGACCTCGTGGTCATCGACCTGCGCGGGATCAGCGACACCGCCGACTACTTCGTCCTCTGCTCGGGCACCTCCGAGCCCCATATCCGGTCCCTGACCGACGACCTTGTGGAACAGCTGCGCGGACAGGGGCAGCGGCCGTGGCACGTCGAGGGCCGCCAGGCCCTGCGCTGGGTCCTCGTCGACTTCGTGGACGTGGTCGTCCACATCTTCGGCCGCGAGGCGCGCGAGTTCTACGCTCTCGAACGCCTGTGGGGCGACGCCCCGGCCACGCGCCTGCCCGACGGCTGGGAGGAGGAGCTGCCGGCGGCCGAGGACGCCCTGGTGACGGAGGAGGGACGCGGGTGACCGGAGGCTTCGAGACCCTGCGCTGGCGCGAGGCCGCCGGCGGGCGCCCGCCGGCCCTGACGCTGCTGGACCAGACCCGGCTGCCGGAGGAGGAGAGGCGGGTCCACTGCGCCGACGTGGAGAGCGTCGCCGAAGCGATCGAGTCGCTGCGCGTCCGGGGGGCGCCGGCCATCGGGGTGGCCGCCGCGTACGGCGTCGCCGTCGGCGCCTGGCACGGCATCGGCTCCGGACGCATGAGGTCCGTGGTAGAGGGCGCCGTCGAGCGCCTGGGCCGCACCCGGCCGACGGCGGTCAACCTCTTCCAGGCCCTCGACCGCATGGACTCGGCCCTCGAGGCGGCCGACGGCCTGGCGGACCTCGAGGTCTACCACCGGCTCGTCGCCGAGGCCCGAGGCCTGCAGGCCGCCGACGCCGGCCTCTGCCGGCGCATCGGCGAGCACGGGGCGGCGCTGCTGGAGGACGGAGCGACCGTGCTCACCCACTGCAACGCCGGCGCCCTGGCCACCGCCGGGTGGGGCACCGCCCTGGGTGTCGTCTACGCCGCCGCCGAGTCCGGCAAGCAGGTTCACGTCTACGCCGGCGAGACCCGCCCCCTGCTGCAGGGGGCGCGGCTGACCTCCTGGGAGCTGCAGCGCCGGGGGGTGGCGGTCACGGTGATCTGCGACGGCGCCGCCGGCGCCGTCCTGCGAGACCGCGGGATCGACTGCGTGATCACGGGCAGCGACCGGATCGCCGCCAACGGCGACGTGGCCAACAAGATCGGCACCTACGGCCTGGCCCTCATGGCGCGGGCGCGGGGAATCCCCCTGTACGTGGCGGCGCCGACCACCACCGTCGACCCGGAGTTGGCCACCGGGGACCGGATCCCCATCGAGGAACGCGCCCCGGAGGAGATCACCAACGGCTTCGGCCGCGCCACCGTGCCCGAGGGGGTGGCGGTGTACAACCCCGCCTTCGACGTGACTCCCCACGAGCTGGTGAGCGCCATCATCACCGAGCACGGCATCTCGCGGCCCCCCTACGCCGGGAGCCTGCCCGGACCGGGGACGGGGGCTTGAGGATGGCGCGCGCCGGGACGGTCATCCTCATCGGCGGCCTGACGATCGCCGCCCTGGCGCACCCGGCCGCCTCGCAGTTCCGCGACGACTTCGACCCCGCCCGCTTCCGCGAGGATCTCATCCTCATCCAGCCGCGGTTCACGCCGCCGGAGCTGCTGCCGGGCCCGCCCTCCGCGGCCGGCCCCGAGGCGGCTCCCGATTCGCTGGGGACGGCCTGGCGCGTGCAGGTCATCAGCCTGAGCCGCGAGGAGGGGGCGCGGGAGATCGCCGCCGGCCTCGGAAGCCGCCTGGGGCTGGCCGTCGACGTCGTCCCCCACCGAGGGCTGTACTCGGTGGTCGCCGGCCGCTTCGCCGACCGCGCCGGGGCCGACCGCCTGCGCCGGGAGCTGGCCGCCCTGGGCGCGGACTTCTCCCAGGCCTTCGTCGTCGCCGACAGCACCGCCGCGGCCCCCGACGCCGAAGCGCCGCCGCCGCCCGCCGTGCCTGAGGAGGTCGAATCCCCAGACGCCGAGGAGGTCGAAGCCCCCGCCGCGACGGAGGAGCCGCCGCCCGAGATGGTGCGCCTCCAGGGATGGCGGGTCCTGATCGCCCAGCACATGCGCCTCGAGGACGCCCGCGACCTGCGCGACCGGGCCGCGGCCCGGCTCGAGCGCCAGGACGTGGACATCCGCTTCGAGGAGCCGTGGTACAAGATCCTGGCCGGCAGCTTCCGCACCTCCGCGGCGGCGCAGCAGTTCGCCGACCGCTGCCGCCGGCTGGGCTACCGCAGCGCCACCCGGATCCAGGCGGAGATCCTCATCCCCGAAGAGGAGCGGCCTTGAGGTTTCTGCCCGCCGTCATCGCCGTCGCCGCGGTTCAGTGGACCGCCTGCGCCAGCCTCCACGCGCCCCGCCAGCCGGCCCCCGAGGCCGCCCCCGAGCCGGGGCCCCGCGCCGCCGAGGTCGATCCATCGCGCGAGCCCGAGTTCGACGCCGCCCTGCGCGAGGCCCGCTGGCGCTGGCTGCGCGCCCTCGACGAGCTCCGCGCCGAGCGCCACGACCGCGCCCGCGAGGAGCTGGACCAGGCCTACTACACCCTGGCCCTGATCGACGGCAGCCCCATCCTCGACGAGCTCGGCGAGCGCGACGGCCAGGCCGAGGTCGACGCCCTGGCCGCCGACCTCGGGCGCGCCTACCTGAAGGTCCTGCCCTTCGTCGAGCACCTCTCCCCCGACAGCCCCCTGTCCCTCGTGCTCTCCGAGCTGGCCGACGAAGTCCTGGAGGAGCTGCCGGAGGACGCCGTCCCCCTCGTGCGCATCCACCAGATGGCCCCCCGGTGCGACTTCCCCATCGACGCCAACGACCGCGTCGCCGCCAGCATCCACTTCTTCCAGACCCGCGCCCGCGAGACCTGGCAGGCCTGGACCCGGCGGGCGGGGCGCTACCGGGACCTGATCCTGCCCGTCCTGCGCGAGGAAGGGCTGCCCGAGGATCTGTTCTACCTGTCCATGATCGAGAGCGGCTTCAACCCGCGGGCCTACTCGCGGGCCCACGCCTCCGGCCTGTGGCAGTTCATCCGGCAGACCGGCCGTCTCGAGGGACTGGTGATCGACAGCTGGGTCGACGAGCGCCGGGATCCGGTGAAGTCGACGCGCGCCGCGGTGCAGCACCTGAAGGGCCTGTACGCCGAGTTCGGCGACTGGCGCCTGGCGGCGGCGGCCTACAACTCCGGCCGCGGCCGGGTGAGCCGGGCCATCCAGCGGGCCGGCACCACCGACTTCTGGCAGCTTCCCCTGCCCCGGGAGACCCGCAACTACGTGCCCCTGATCATGGCCGCGGCGGTCATCTCCAAGGACCCGCAGCGCTTCGGCTTCGATCCGGTCGAGCCGGACCCGCCGATCCTCTGGGAACACGTGCGGCTGCGGGAGCTGATCGACCTGAACACCGCCGCCCGGCTCCTCGGCGTGTCCGTGAGTCTCCTGCGCAACCTCAATCCGGAGCTGCGCAGCCTCTTCACCCCTTACCGGCCCGAGAGCGGCTACCTGCTCAAGGTGCCCGAGGGCCGCGGCGACGACTTCCTGGCCGCCTTGGCGCGGCTGCCGAAGTCGGAGAAGCGCGGGGTCGCGCGGTACACGGTCCGGCAAGGCGACAACCTCTGGAGCATCGCCCGCGCCTTCGGGGTGGACCACCGGCGGCTGGCCGAGGCCAACGGGCTCTCCGGGCGCTCCCTGATCCATCCCGGGCGGACCCTCGTGGTCCCGATCGTGAGGGGGGCCGCCATCCCGGGCTCGACCCCGGCGCCGGAGGGGGGCGCGGTGCACACCGTCCGCTCCGGCGAGTCCCTGTGGTCGATCAGCCGGCGCTACGGCGTCCGCGTGGAGGACCTGCGCGCCTGGAACGGGCTTGCCGACAACCTCCTGCAGCCGGGGCAGAAGCTCAACGTGGGCCGCGGAGCGCTGGTGACGCGCCAGCGGTCGCCCGGGGGAGGCGATGCCCCCGCCCCGGCGGTCCGCGCCGGCCGCCGCGTGCACACCGTCAGCCGGGGCGAGTCGCTGTGGTCGATCTCGCGGACCCACCTGGTGACGGTGGCCGACCTCCGGCTCTGGAACGGGCTCGCCGACGACGTCATCCGCCCGGGGCAGAGCCTGTACCTGGCCGGCGCCGGCTCGGCCGGTGGCGGCTCCTACACCGTGGTGGGGGGGGACACGCTCTACGGCATCGCCCGCCGCTTCGGCGTCGACGTCGCCGATATCGCCCGGCGGAACAACCTGAGCCTGTCGTCGGCCCTGCTCATCGGCATGGAGCTGCACATCCCCGTCGGCGAGGCGCTCGAGGGGCCCTGATGCTCCCCGTCGCGCGCCACGTCCTCTTCCTCGCCCTGGCCTTCATCCTCCAGTCGACCTGGATCCACCACCTGCAGGTCGCCGGGGTCATGCCCGATCTCGTGCTCATGGTGGTCGTCTTCGTCGCCCTCATTTCGGGCCCCCTGGAGGCGACGGTCCTGGGCTTTCTGGCCGGGCTCTGCCAGGATGCCTACTCCCCTCCGGACCTGGGCCTGAACGCCCTGGCCAAGTCCCTCGTGGGGTTCGGCGTCGGAGCCACCCGCGAGGGCCTGCTGGCCGACACCGTCCAGGTGCAGGTGGGCGTGCTCGTGGCCGCCGTGCTCGTCCACGATCTCATCTACTACATCGGCGCCAGCTCGACCTCCTTCGAGGAGGTGCCCGGCATGATGTTCCGCTTCAGCCTCGGGCGCGCCCTCTACACCGGCCTCATCGGTCTGATCGCCGCCCTGGCGATCCGCCTGCGCCGACGGGTGATCGCCGACTAGCGCGCCATGGACCCCGAGGCCCTCCAGGGCTTCTTCCGCAGGACCCGCCTCGTCGCCGTGGTGGCCGTGCTCTTCGCCATCCTCCTGGTGCGCCTGTTCCACCTGCAGATCCTGGAGGGCGCCGGCTATGCCCAGGCCGCGGAGGACAACCGCATCGCCCGCAAGCGCCTGAAGGCGCCCCGGGGGCTGATCCTCGACCGGGACGGCGAGATCCTGGCGCGCGACCGGGCCTCGTACGGCATCCTCCTGACCCGGGGGCGGCGCGCGGTGGACTCCATGGCCGTCGCCGCTCTCGAAGAGGCCGTCGGCCACCCCCTTCGCTACGACCGCGGCCGGCGCACCCTCCGCCTGAAGCGGGACGTCGACTTCCGCACCGTGGCCATCGTCGAGGAGCGCCTGAGGGAGGACTGGGCCCTGCAGGTGCAGATCGAGCCGCAGCGGCTCTATCCCCACGGCCCCCTGACGGCGCACGTGATCGGCTACATGGGTGAGCTGCAGGAGGCGGAGCTGGGCGGAGGGCCGCACCACGTGGCCGGAGACTACGTCGGCAAGACCGGGCTGGAGCGCGACTTCGAGGACAGCCTGCGAGGGCTGGACGGGGTGGCCTACGTCGAGGTCGACGCGGGGCAGCGCATCCAGAACGAGCACCCCTTCCCCGACCGCGACCGGCCGGCGCGGCCGGGCGGCTCCCTGCAGCTGACGCTGGACCTGGACCTGCAGCGGGCGGCGGTGGGGGCGATGCCCGATTCGCTGGCCGGCAGCGTCGTCGCCCTCGACGTGCGCACCGGGGCGGTCCGCGCCCTGGTGAGCTACCCCTCCTTCGACCCCAACGCCTTCGTCTCCTTCGGGGCCCAGGCCGACCGCGTGCGGCTGATGCGCGACCCGGCCCGGCCCCTCCTGAACCGGGCCATCCGCGGGCGCTATCCGCCCGGATCGACGCTGAAGATGGTCGCCGCGGCGGCGGCGCTGGAGAGAGGTCTCACCGATACCCTGTCCACCTTCCCCCCGTGCTACGGGTCGATGTCGATGGGCGATGTCGTGTTCCGCTGCGCCAGCCGCCGGGGGCACGGCGAGCTCGGCCTCCTGGAGGCGATGGAGACCTCCTGCAACATCTACTTCTACCACCTCGCCCAGCTCCTGGGGATCGATGCCTGGCACGACTACGGACGGCGCCTGGGCCTCGGCTCCCCCACCGGCATCGACCTCGACCCCGGCGAGGTCTCCGGCCAGCTCCCCGACCGCCGGTTCTACGCCGACCGTCAGGGCTGGGCCCTGGGCTACCTGATGAACCTGGTCATCGGGCAGGGGGAGACCCTGGTGACCCCGCTGCAGGTGGCCCGCTACGTGGCCGCCCTCGCCAACGGCGGCTATCTCGTCACCCCGCACCTGCACGGCCGGCCGCCGCCGGCGCAGCGGATCGAGGGCCTCTCGGCCTCCACCCTCGGCATCGTGCGGCGCGCCATGCACCGCGTCGTCCACGGAGACCGCGGCACCGGCCGAAGTGCCCGGATCGAGGGCCTGGCGATCGCCGGCAAGTCGGGGACCGCCCAGGGCCCGAACCGGGACGACGACGCCTGGTTCGTCGCCTTTGCTCCGTACCAGCGTCCCGAGATCGCCGTCGTCGCCGTCGTCGAAGGCGGGGGCGGCGGCGGCGCCGTGGCCGCGCCGGTGGTGCGCGCCGTCCTCGAGGCGTGGCTGGCCGACCGCGCCGACAAGCGCTCCATGGCGGCGGCTCCCGCCGCGGCAGGGGAAGAGGGATCGTGAGGGCCCGGGAGCTGGACGTGGCCCTGGTCCTGGCCGCGGCCGCCATCATCGCCTGCGGCGTCACCATGGTCTACAGCGCCGCCGGCTCCGGACTGTGGCGCCATCAGGCGGTGGTCGCCATCGTCGCCCTGGCCGCGGCCCTGGCCGTGGCCTACCTGCCCCCCACGGCGTTCTACGAGATCGCCTACCCGGTGTACGCCGCCGGCCTCGTGAGCCTGCTCCTGGTGCTGGTCTGGGGCTCCGGCGAACCGGCCCGCTGGCTGGCCCTGGGCCCGGTGCGGATGCAGCCGTCGGAGTTCGCCAAGATCGGCGTCGTCCTGGCCCTGGCCCGGTTCTTCGCGGACCGATCCGCCGAGCAGGCCGGACGGCCGCGGGCGATCGCCCAGGCCCTGCTCCTGCCGGTCCTGCCCATGCTCCTGGTGCGCCATCAGCCGGACCTGGGCACGGCCGTCTCCTACGGGGCGGCCTTCGTGCCGATGCTCTACTGGGCGGGGGTGAGGCCCCTTCACATCTTCTTCCTCCTGGCCCCGGCCCTGAGCGTGTTCTTCTCCTTCGAGCCCCTGTGGCAGGACCGGGCGCCGGTCATCTTCGCCCTCTTCATCCTCGCCAGCTCGGTCGTCATCCAGGTACGGCTCGTGCGGCTGTGGATCACCTTCGCCATGCTCTTCGTCAACCTGACCGCGGGGCTGGCCACGGCCCTGTGGACCAACCTCCTCCACGACTACCAGAAGGCCCGCATCCTCACCTTCCTCGACCCCGAGAGCGATCCCCTGGGAGCCGGCTGGAACATCATCCAGTCGAAGATCGCCATCGGTTCGGGGGGGCCCACGGGCCGGGGGTTCCTGCAGGGCACGCAGACCAACTACGAGTTCCTGCCGGTGGCCCACACGGACTTCATCTTCTCCGTCATCGGCGAGGAGTTCGGTTTCCTCGGCGGCGCCGCCATCCTCGTCCTCTTCCTCCTCATCATCTGCCGCTGCCTGCACATCGCCACCCTGGCCAACAGCCGGTTCTCCAGCCTGCTGGCGGTGGGCGTGGCCTCGATGCTCACCTTCCACGTCTTCGTCAACGTGGGCATGACCATCGGCGTCCTGCCGATCACCGGCCTGCCCCTGCCCTTCCTCAGCTACGGCGGCTCGTCGCTGCTGACCAACTGCTTCGCCGTGGGCCTGATGCTGCACATCTACGCCTGCCGCCACGAGTACTGACGGCATGCGCCCTCCGCCGCGGCTCTGGGCCGGCGCCGCCGCCGCCGTCTTCGTGGTGCAGAGCCACTGCGGCATGCCCGCCGTCCCCCACGGCAACCTGGCCCAGTGGTTCGCCGAGCGCGGCCTGCACGAGCGCGCCCTGGTCTCGGCCCGCCGGGCCGCGCGCGAGACTCCCCGGGACCCCCGGCCCCACGCCATCGCCGCCATCGCCCACGCCGGCCTGGGCGCCCGCCGCGAGGCGGTGGCCGCCCTCGAGCACGCCCTGCGCCTCGACCCGGACGACCCCCGCCTCTACGGGACCCTGCGCTCCCTGGCCGCCGGGTCGGGACAGGAAGCCCTGGCCCTCGAGGCGCTGCGGCGGCTCGAAGAGGACCGCCCCGGCCACTGGCTGCTGCGCCTGAACCTGGGGTGGGCCCATGCCGCCGCGGGCCACCGGGAAGAGGCGCTCCGCCGGCTCGAGGAGGTGGTGGAGAGCGCCGACTCGACGGCCCCCCGGGCCGAACGCACCCTCGCCCACTACGAGCTGAGCCGCCTCTACCTCGACGAGGACCGCACCGGCGATGCCGCCCGGGTCCTGGAGAGCGGTCTCGGCCTCGATCCCGACGACCCCCTGCTGCTGCTGGGCGCCGGCGAGAGCCGCCTGCGGGCCGGGGAGCCGGAGCGCGCCCGCCGGCACTTCGCCCGCGCCCTCGACAACGCCGACGACATGGAGCGGACGGCTTCGAGCATCGCCAGGATCTACTACGACTCGGGACTCCGGGAGCTGGCCATCGAGTACTACGAGAAGGCGGCGGGCCGGAGCCGGCCCTCGCCCCTGGTGCTCAACAACCTCGCCTGGACCTATGCCGAGGCGGGCCTGCGCCTCGACCGCGCCCAGGAGCTGTCCCTGCGCGCGGTCAAGAGCGACGCCGACAACGTCGTCTACCTCGACACCTACGCGGAGGTCCTCTTCCGCCGGGGGCGGACCGGTCAGGCCATCGCCCTGATGCGCCGCTGCCTCGAGCTCGAGCCGGAGGACGGCGAGCACTACGAGTACCTGCGCGGCCAGATGGCCCGCTTCGAAGCCGCCGCCGACTCGCTGCTCTAGCCGCGGCCCCCCGCCGGCCGGCGCAGCACCCGCTCCAGCAGCGCGCGGTCCTCCCTCTCCAGACGCAGGGCCGCAAGCACGATCCCGTACACCAGGAGGAAGACCGCCGCCGAGGCCACCGCCCCCAGGGCGTGCCCGGCGGCGCCCGGCAGCCAGGCGGCCGCCGCGGCGGCGGCCGAGGCGGCGAGGAGGGGCTTGAGGAGGCTGCGGCGCAGGGGCCAGGTGCCGCGCACCACGTAGAGCTGCCCGAGGCGCCAGAGGTTGACCAGGAGCATCGACGCGGCGGCCCCCAGGGCCGCGCCGAGGGCGCCCCAGACCTCGATCAGCCACAGGTTGAGGCCGAAGTTCAGGGCCAGCCACAGGCCGTTGTTGAGGAAGTTGAGCCCCGGCCGCCCGGACATGGCCAGCAGCGGCTCGGCGACGGCGAAGACGCTGTGCACGGTCATGCCCACGCACAGCACGACCAGCACCCGCAGGGCCAGGGTCAGGCCGGCCAGGTCGAGTCCGCCGGCGGCCAGCAGCGACAGCAACGGATCTCCCAGCAGCAGCAGACAGCCGGCCAGCGGCAGGTTCACGGTGAGGATCCAGCGGGCCACGGTGGCGAACCGGTCCCCCAGGGCTTCCTCCCGGCGGCGGAGGGAGAGATCGCTGACCACCGGGCTGAAGATGGCGTCGAAGGCCTGGGGCGCCTTGAGGACGATGCTCGCCGCCCGGCGGGCGAGGATGTAGACGGCCAGCACCCAGGGGTCGACGTACTTGGCGAGCATGAGCACGTCGAGCTGCGCGAGCAGGGAGTAGAGGAGGTCGGTGAGGGTGACGGGCACGCAGAAGCGGGTCAGGGGCCGCAGCGGCGGACTCCCGGCGGCCGCCCCCGCGGCGTCGAGGAGGGAGAAGTGGCGCCGGAAGTACCGGGCCGCCAGCAACAGGGTGCCGGCGCCCATGGCCAGCTGCACCCAGGCGATCGCCGCGAGCCCGAGGCCGGCGAGACCGACGGCGGTGCCTCCGGCGAAGAGGATGAGGGGCCCGGCCACGGAGCGGACGTAGACCTCGTAGCGCATGATGCGCAGGGCCCGGGTGGCGGCGGTGAGGACGCACCCCAGGGCCAGGCAGGGCGCGGTCCAGGCCATGATCCGCAGGACCCCGGCCACGGGCTTGTCGTAGAAGGCGGCGATGCGGTCGGCCAGCAGGGTCACGGCGGCGGCGACGGCGACGCCGGCGATGGCGGCCACCAGCAGGCCGGCGGCGATGGCGGCGCTCTCCCGGCGCCGGTCGCCCGAGGCGCGGGCGGCGGTGACGTGATAGACGACGCCGCGCTGCAGCCCGAAGCGGGCCAGGGTGTTGAGGGTGGAGCAGACGGCCCAGGCCATCGAGTAGAGGCCGACTACCTCGAGGCCGCAGAGGAGGGTGATCACCCACAGGAAGGCGCCGCGCGACAGGCGCGCCGCCTTGCCGGCGAGCACCACCAGGGCGCCGCCGGCGAGATCGCGCAGGTCGTCCTCGTCGCCGCGGGACGGATCCGGGCCGGGGACCGCCGGGTCCAGGCCGGCCGTCGTCATCGGCCCCCTGACCCCGGGCCCCGGAGAACCGGACCTCCCGGTCTCACCTGGCGGCCGCGTCCGCGGGCGGCGGGCGCCCCCCGGCGAACCGCCCCTCCCGGACTCACGCGGCGGCCCCCTCGGCGGGCGGCGGACGCCCATCGGCGATGACGGCGCGCACCACCTCGGCCGAGCGCCGGCCCAGGGCCTCGACGCTGAACTCGGCCTGCACCCGCAGGCGCGCCTCGCGTCCCATGCGGCGCCGCGCCTCGTGGTCCGAGAGCAGGTGGAGGAGGCCCTGGGCCGTGGCCGCCGGATCGTCGGCCGGCACCAGCCACCCCGTGCGCCCGTGGACCACCACCTCCGGGGTCCCGCCGCCGTCGACGCCGACGCTCGGCAGGCCGAAGGCCCCGGCCTCGATGTAGACGTTTCCCAGGCCCTCCTCGACGCTGGTGAGGGCGAAGACCGAGGCGCGGCCGTACTCCGCCCGCAGGGGCGCCGAGCGCGGGCGCAGGGCGCCGACGAAGACGACGCGGCGGGCCAGCCCCAGCTCCCCGGAGAGGCGCTCCAGGCGGCCCCGCTCGGGGCCGTCCCCGACCACCGTGCAGCTCAGGCCCGGCATCTGCGCGGAGGCGGCGGCGACGGCGCGCAGGACCACGTCGACCCGCTTCTGCCGCGTCAGCCGGGCGACGGTGAGCACGGAGGCAGGGGTCCCGGGGCCCCCCGCCTCCACGGGGCCGCCCGCGGACCAGGTGAAGTCGAAGGCGGGATAGCTGACGAAGAGGCGGTCTGCCTCCACTCCCCGGGAGGCGGCGAGGCGCGCCATGCCGCGGCTGGCGGCGGCGACCCCCGCCGAGCGCCGGTAGGCCCGGCGCAGGGCCAGGCTCTCCAGGCGCCGCCACGGCCCCCTCCCCGGCAGGCGCGTGCGCAGGTCGCTGCCGCGGGCGCTGGTGATCAGCGGACACGGCAGGTGCGAGAGCAGGCCCGCCACGCGCGTGCCCATGCCGTTGGTCGTCCACAGGCAGTCGGGCCGCAGCCGCTCCAGCTCCCGGCGGAGGGCGCCGAGGCAGCGGCCGTAGCGCTGCAGGGCGCCGGCCGCCGGCCGCAGCCGCCGCACCGGAAAGGGCAGGCCGTCCTCGGCCACGGCGGGTCCCATGGTCAGCACGTGGACCTCGACCCCCTGCGACGCCAGCCCCAGGGCCAGGCCGCGCGCGTAGGCCGCGGTCCCCGCCGCCTCGGGCGGAAAGCGCGTGCCGAAGAGGAGCACCCGGGGCGCCGGCCGCTCAGCCATGGGGACCCGGCTCCCGGCCGCCGGTGGCGGCGATCCAGGCGAAGCGCACGGCGTGGACCGCCAGGGTCGCCGCCATGGCCCAGGCCATGGCCTGGAAGGCGGTTTCCGCCGCCCCGAGGGCGGTGCCGAGCGTGAGGATCACCAGGTGGACGTTGCGGCGGGCGGCGATCAGGTGGAAGGCGGCGTCGAGGGGCCGGGCGTCGAACAGCTCGCGGCCGAAGAGGGCCTTGAAGCCGCCGGTGCAGAGCTTGTCCAGGAGGAAGGCGGCCACCAGGGTCCAGCAGGCGAGGGCGGCCGGCGACGGGGTCAGCAGCCGGCCCTCGGTCAGGTGCCACCCGAGGGCGAGGAACCACAGCCCGAGGCCGGGCATGGCGGCGGCGTGCTCGAGGGCGCCCATGCGGTCGCTCAGATTGACGGTGAGGCGGGCGAGCTTGCCGTCCACCGAGTCGAGGAGGACGCCGGCCCAGGCGCACAGGATCCCGGCCCCCAGGCGCCCGGCGGCGAAGCAGGGGACGGCGGCCCAGATGCCGGCGACGGAGAGCACGGTCAGCAGGTTCGGGGAGACCGTCGTCCGGCTCAGGCGCCGGGTGAGGAAGCGCACGAGGTGGTAGTAGCCGTAGCGGGCGACGACGTCGATGACGCCCTTGAAGGTGCGGTGGAACATCCGCCGGTCGATCTGGCGCAACTGCCGCGGATCGGTCAGGCGGATCAGGAAGGGCGGCATGGTGAGCCGCAGCTCCGGGACATAGCGGTCGAGGTCGCCGGCCTCCACGGCGCGCAGGGGCCCTCCGGGCTCCGGCTCCCAGGGGCCGGCGTCCGCCGCCTCGCCCAGGAGGGCCGCCGAGGGCAGGTGGGCGGCGCCGGCGCCCTCGCCGCGGACCCGGCAGCCGGGGCCGGCGGCCAGCAGGTGGTCGAGGATCCGGTCGTCGACGACGGTGTCGCCCTCCAACAGCAGGACCGCGCCCTCGACGTGCTCCGCCAGCCAGCGCCGGGCCTCCCGCGAGCCGGGCACCTCCACGAGTCGGCGCTCCTGCGGGTGCAGGCGGTCCAGGTCGGGGCGGAAGCGGCCGGCGGAAGCGGCGGTCTCCGGGGTCACGCAGACCACGGCGCGGTCGAGGCCGCGGCGGCAGCCCTCGCGCAGGTGGCGCTCCACGAGGCTCATGCCCCAGAGGCGCCAGCCGGCGGCCGGGCGCGTGGCGTCGATGCACAGGGTCGGCGGCTGTCCGGGGGCCGCGGGATCGTCCATGGGAGGGAAGGTGGAGCCGCCGCCGGGCCTCGGCAACCAGCGCCGGAAGCCGGCCGGCCCGGCCTTGAGCATGGGTGCCCGCCTTCGTAGAGTGCGCCCATGGATCCCTCCGGCCCCCCCTCCCGGGCTCCCCTGCCCGACCCGCTCTCCGTGCGCCGCCTCGGCCTCGTCCTGGTCCTCGTCTCCCTCTCCGTGTTCTTCGCGGCGGGGCTGGCGATCTTCGCCTTCAGCCACCAGTCGCGCCCCTCCGGAAGCGATCTCTCCCTGCCCCCGGCCCTGTGGCTCTCGACCCTGCTGCTGCTGCTCTCGGGCCTGGCCGTCGAGGCGGCCGCCCGCCACGCCCGGCAGGCGCGGCTCTCCGAGGTCGGCCGCTGGGTGCGCCTCAGCTTCGTCCTCGGTCTGCTCTTCACCCTCGCCCAGGTCCTGGGCATGGCCTCCCTCCTGGCCCGGCACGAGCTGTCCCTGTCCACGGGCGCCTTCATCGGCCTGGAGGGCCTCGCCTTCGCCCTCGTCCTCATCCACGCCGTCCACGTGGCGGCGGGGCTGGTCCTGCTGGGGATGCTGGCGGTGCGCGCCGGCATGGACAGACTCGGCCTGGAGCACCTGCCGGCGGTGCGCAGCGCCGCCACGTACTGGCACTTCCTCGAGGTCGTCTGGGTGGTCCTGCTGATCGCGTTCTACGCCGCCGGCTGAGCCGCCCGGCTCACGGCGTCGGCGCGTCCGCCCGGATCAGGCCCTCCGCCTTCAGCTCCGCCCACAGGTCCGCCGGTATCGGGCGGCTCCACGAGTCCAGGTTCGACCTCACCTGGTCCGGGTGCACGGCCCCGGGGATCACCGCCGAGACCAGCGGATGGGCGAGAGGGAACTGGATCGCCGCCGCCGGCAGCGGCACCTCGTGGCGATCGCAGACCGCCTGGATGCGCCGCGCCTTGTCGAGGATCTCGGGGGACGCCGGACCGTAGGCGTACGTGGCGCCCTCCTTCGGGCCCGTCACCAGGATCCCGGAGGCGAAGGGGGCGCCGATGACGACGCTCACGCCGCGCTCCTGGCAGAGGGGGAACTCCTCGTCGAGGACGTCCTGATCCAGCAGCGTGTAGGGCATGGCGACGATGAAGAAGTCGAGGTCGACGAGGTCGATCAGGCGCGGGATGGCGGGCCTCACGTTGATGCCGGCGCCGATGGCGCCGATGCGGCCGTCGCGGCGCAGCTCCTCGAGAGCGCGGGCGCCGCTGGCGTAGAGCTGCGCCTCGTGGGCCGAGAGCCGCTGCTCGGTGGTCTGCACGAGACTGTCGAGGTCGTGGACCAGCAGCAGGTCGATGGAGGGCAGGCCGAGGCGCTGGAGGCTGTCCTCCCACGAGCGCATGATGCCGTCGTAGGTGTAGTCGTAGCGGAACTCGAAGGGCAGTCCGCCGGTCCAGACGCCGCGGTCGAAGCGCTCCAGGTTTCGGGCGGCCTGGAAGACGCGGCCCACCTTGGTGGAGAGCACGTACCGCGAGCGCTCCTGCCGCCGCAGGAAGTCGCCCGTGCGGTGCTCTGAGAGGCCGTGGCCGTAGTACGGGGCGGTGTCGAAGAGGCGCATGCCGCCCTCCCAGGCGGCGGCGAGCGTCGCCTGCGCCTGGTCGTCCGGCACGCCCTCGAACAGCTCGCCGAGGTGAGCGCCGCCGAAACCGACCTCGGTGACGGTGACGCCGGTCTTTCCGATCCTGCGTTGGGAGAGGGTTTTCGTCATCGGATCCTCGGTTCGGGTCTTGGCCGAAGGCCCTTTTGAGGCTGCCGCCGGGCTCACGTTACATTCCCCGCATACCGCTCACAAGAGACGAAGGAGAACCATGGACCTGCACCGAAGGTACGGCCTGCGCCGCGTGATCAACGCCTGCGGCAAGATGACCCACCTTGGGGGCGCCATCGTGCTGCCCGAGATCGCCGCCGCCGCCGCCGAGTCGATGCGCCACTTCTTCGTCCTCGACGAGCTGCAGGCCGCCGCCGGGCGCGCCATCGCCGCTTCCTCCGGCGCCGAGAGCGGCTGCGTCACCGCCTGCAGCGCCGCCGGCATCACCCTCGGCGTGGCCGCGTCGATGACGGGGGCCAACCTGCCCAAGGTCCTGCAGCTGCCCGACACCACCGGCCTTCCCGACCGGGTGCTGATCCAGAAGGGGCACTGCGTCAACTACGGCCAGCCGGTGACCCAGGCGATCCGCCTGGCCGGGGCCCGCCCCGTGGAGCTGGGATCGGTGAACCGCTGCACCGAGGAGGAGCTGGTGGAGGGGCTGTCCGGCGAGGGCGTGACCGCCGTGCTCCACATCGAGTCCTTCCACACGGTGCAGTTCGGCTGGGTGCCGCTGCCCCGCGTCGTCGCCCTGGCCCACGAGCACGGCGTGCCCGTCATCGTCGACGGCGCCGCCCAGGACCTGCGCCTGCGCGGGCTGATCGCCACCGGCGCCGACCTGGTGATCACATCGGCCCACAAGTTCCTGTGCGCCACCACCGGCGGCATCGTCGCCGGGCGCAAGGAAATGGTGGACGCCGTCTACCTGCAGAACCGCGGCATCGGCCGCCCCATGAAGGCCGGCAAGGAGGCGATCGTCGGCGCCATGGCCGGCCTGGAGTACCGCGAGGCCGAGGACGTGGCCGCCTGGACGGCGGAGCAGGACCGGCGCGTGCGGCGCATCCTCGACCGCCTGGCGCCGGTGCCGGGACTGGCCCTGGGCGTCGATCCCGACGCCAACGGCTGCCCCTTCTCGCGCGCCCGCCTGACGCCCGACCCCGGGACCACCGGCCACACCGCCGCCTCCCTCGCCGAGGCGCTGGCCGAGGGCGATCCCACCGTCGTCGTCCGCGCCCACCACACCGACCAGGGCTACATCTGGCTCGACGCCATCGAGATGACCGACGACGAGATCGACCATACCTGCGACAAGGTGGAGCGGATCCTCACGCAGAAGAGCCCGGCCTCGTGAAGGTCCTGCTCGTGGGCGGCTCCGGCCACGTGGGCACCCTCGTCACGCCCTACCTGCAACAGGTCCACGAACTGCGCGTCCTCGACCTGGCGCCGCCGTCCCGCGACGTCGACTTCGTCGAGGGCTCCATCGCCGATCCCGAGGCCCTGGCCGGCGCCCTGGACGGAATGGACACCTTCATCACCATGGTCATGAAGGGCGGCCAGGGCGGGTTCACCCGCGACCACACGCCGCAGCTGGCCATCGACAACTACACCGTCAACTGCCTCGGCCTGCACCTGCTGCTGCTCGCCGCCCACGACCTCGGCATCCACTGCGGCATCCACACCGGCACCATGAGCCAGCACCACCGCGGCCGGGAATGGTACCCCGGCGAGGACCACGTGCCCCTCGACGGCCCCAACGTGTACGGCCTCACCAAGGGCCTGGCCGAGGGCATCTGCCGCTACTTCGCGCGCGAGTTCCGGATGAACCTGGCCGTCTTCCGCATCACCGGCCCGTCGACGCGGGAACGCTTCATCGAGCGCCGCAACAGCCCGCCCGTGGCCGGCGTCGTGCCCACCGACGAGGAGGACCTGGCCCGGGCCTACCTGGCCGGCCTCGACTTCGTGCGCGAGGGCCGCGGCCGCTTCGACGCCTTCTTCATCGCCGGCGACGAGAACAACCGGGAGGTCAACCTCTCCAAGGCCCGGGCCCTGCTCGGGTGGGAGCCGCGGAGCCACCTGCTGCTGCCCTGACACCCGGCGCCTTGACCTGGTTCAGGCCGCCCGGGTAGCTTCGCCTCAGACCCCTTTCCTTCCGGAGGATTCCCCATGAGTCATCCCGCCGTCGGCCAACCGGCCCCACCGATCGACGTAGCTGAATGGATATCCGGCAGACCGGAGGGCGAGGAGGTGCTCGCCGGGAAGAATGTGATCCTCGAATTCTGGGGGACCCACTGCGGTCCCTGCATCAGCGCCATCCCCCACCTCAATGAACTCGCCTCCACCTACGGAGGTCCGGAGACGCTGTTCGTCTCCCTGAGCCCGGAAGACGCTCGCACCATCGAGCGCTTCCTAGAGAAGCGGCCCATCAAGGGCTCGGTCGCTGTCGATCGTGAGCGCGCGACCTTCGACGCCTACGGGATACGCAGCATCCCCCGCACCTTCCTCATCGACGCGAAGGGGCTGCTCCGCTGGCACGGCCATCCCAATCACTTCAAGGCGGAACTGCTGGAGACGTTTCTGCGAGAGGACCGGGTCCCCGAGGTGGCCGAACCTGCCGCACCGCCGGAGACCGCGCCCGTGGAAGCCCCGGATGCTCCCTTCTTCCTGCGGATCGACCGGAATGCCTCCGACCGCAGGGAGTACGGCTCATGCAACGGCGATGGACGTTTCGAGGCCGAGTTCCACGGGTGCCGGGCGGTGGTGGTGATCCGCGATCTGCTGGATCACCCCGGCTCCCGGCTCCGGATCGAGGGGAAGGAGCCGGAGGACCTGTGGGACGTGGAGCTGCGTTCCGCCAGCCCCCTGGATCCGGAGGCCGCAAAGCAGAGAGCCGTGGACGTGCTCTGCGACCTGTCGGGGGTCACGATCTCTCGTGAGTTGGAAGAGCGGGAAGGATGGAGGCTGACCTGTGACCAGCCGCGGATGACAGACATGTCGGACCTCGGTGGCGGCATGTCCACCCAGACATCACAAACACAGTTCACAGGCTCCAACATCACGATCGATCAGCTCGTCCATCATCTCGAGAGATCCACGGACGGAACCTTCTTCAACGAGACGCGGCTGCAGGGGAAGTACGACTTCACACTGCCTCTCGAACCCCTCGATGAGACACGGCGAGTGCTGGAAGAGGAGTACGGCATCGAGGTCGAGGCCGAGGTCCGCGCAGTGGAGATCGTGACTCTCCGCATCGTCGGCGACGCCTGAACCGGTCCCCGAACGCCTGACCCGGGATAGGCGGCCCACCCGGCCACCCCCGCACCCCCGATCTTCGCCTATATTCCCGCCTCCCCCTCACGCACGGGAGCACCTGCCCACATGCATCTGCACTGGTTCGACTTCCTCATCGTCCTCGTCTACGTGGGCGGCACGATCACCGCCGGCCTGCTGGCGCGCTCGGCGATCCGGGGCATCTCCGACTTCCTCGTCGCCGGCCGCAGCCTGAGAACGCACATGGCCGTGGCCACCATGGTCTCCACCGGCCTCGGCCTGGTGACGGTCATGTATTTCGCCGAGGAGGGCTTCGTCAACGGCTTCTCGCCCTTCCTCCTCGGGGTCATGGCCACCGGCGCCCACATCGTCATCGGCAAGACCGGCTTCCTCGTGAGCCGGCTGCGGCACCTGCGCATCATGACGGTGCCGGAGATGTACGAACTGAAGTACTCCCGGGGCGTGCGCCTCCTCGGCGGCTGCATCCTCGGCCTGGCGGGCACCCTCAACATGAGCCTCTTCCCCATCCTCGGCTCCAAGTTCGTCGTCGGCTTCACCGGCATGCCGGAGAGCTGGACGAACCCCGTGATGATCGCCCTGCTCATCATCGTCGTGTTCTACACCCTCATGGGCGGCATGATCTCGGTGGTGCTCACCGACTTCGCCCAGTTCGTGCTGCTCACGCTGGGGTTCTTCCTCGGCACGTTCTTCATCCTCAACCACCCGGACCTCGGCTTCGGCACCATTGTCAGCTCGCTGGAAACACACAAGGGGGCGGCCGCCTTCGACCCCATAGGCAACCCCTCCTACGGCTGGTACTTCATCATCTACTTCCTGTGCGTCTCCTTCGTCGGCATCGTCTGGCAGCCGGAGATGTCGCGGCCCCTGTCGGCCGAGGACGCCCGCGTGGCGCGGCGCATCTTCTGGATCCAGGGGCTGACCTCGGCCGGCCGCGCCGTGGTGCCCATGTTCTGGGGCGCCGCCGCCTTCGCCTGGACGCGGCTGCCCTCGTACGCCGGCGCCTACGCCCAGGACGGCCAGTCGGCGGTGCCGGAGATGCTCGGCCAGATCCTGCCCGCAGGCGCCGCGGGCCTGCTGCTGGCGGGCATGTTCGCCGCCTTCATGTCGACCCACGACTCCTACCTGCTGGCGTGGAGCGGCGTCATCGTGCGCGACGTCATCTCGCCGATCAAGGCGATGCGCGCCGGCAGCGCCCAGCAGCGCCACGGCGACGACACCTGGGGCGGGCTGAGCAGCCGCGAGGAGATCTACTGGACGCGGGCGATCATCATCTGCCTGGCCGTGCTGCTGGCGCTGTTCGGCATCTTCTTCATCGACCGCCTGCCCGAGACGGCGATGAAGTTCATGTACCTCACCGGCACCATCTACTTCGCCGGCACCGTGGGCACCGTGGTCCTCGGCCTCTACTGGAAGAAGGCCAACCGCGTCGGCGCCTACTGCGCCCTGATCCTGGGCGCCACCGGGCCCCTCAACTTCCTGATCATGGCCGTCTTCCCCGAGCTGGTGCCCGAGGCCCTGCGCGGCTTCGTGGAGAACTCGAACCTGACCAACTTCTCGAGCCTGATCCTCGGGGGCCTGGGCATGATCGTGGGCTCGCTGCTGACGCAGAAGAAGTACCCGCCCCGCCACATCGACTTCAGCGACATGGAGTGAGAGCGATGGAAGCCACCACCTGGATCAGCATCTGGAAGGTCGTGTTCCTGCTGGCCTGCGCCATGTTCTACGTCACCGTCGCCATCGTCGCCATGAGGGGGTTCGGGGACGTGGCGGCCATGATCCGTGCGATGATCGCCCGGGCGCGGGAGTCGTAGGGAACGGCCAGGGGCTCGGGAGGGCTGCCACCTCCCGGGCCGTCGCTTCACCAAGGAGGGAGGCACCATGCGCACCTTCCTCGTTTCCCTCATGACCTTGGCGTCCCTCCTGGGGCTCGCCAGCGTCACCCACTCCCACGTCGGCGACCAGGTCTACTTCTTCCACGAGCTGCTCGACGAGGACCTGGACCGCATCGATCTGACCGACGGCAGCGTCGAGGACTGGCTCGAGGTCGTCGGCGAGCCCTCGCTGACGGCCAGCGATTTCTACTGGCTCTTCGGTGCGTACGATCTATCGGACTTGGACTTCCGCATCTGGCTCGCCTGGCACCAGGGCAGCGGTACTCTCTGGGTCGCCATGGAGCGCTTCGACGATCTCTACCTCAACAACTACGACGGGGCCGGCCTCCACGAGATGGTGGGCTGGGACTCCAGTATCGCCTTCATGGTCGACGGTGATCACACCGGCGGGATCTACGGCCAGCTGCTCGGGATCAACTGCGAAGAATGCACGGACGAGCAAGTCCTGTGGAACCACCGGCAGGCGCAGCGGTGGATGGCGATCGCCGCGGCGCCCGGCGGCGGCGACATCCTGGACTACGACGGCGCCAGTGACTGGGTGATCCGGGCGCCGTATGCCGCAGCCGGCGGCGGGGTCATGGGCGAGAGCCCTGCGACGACGGTTACCGAGTTCATGTTGACCCCCTTTGACGACCTCATCTACAACGACGAGGAGGCGTCCACGCCCTCCGAACTCTACCCCGGCAAGGTCATCGGGTTTTCGATCTCAATGTGGGACAACGATGCTGTGGCTTGGGGAGGGCCCGCGCGTGTATCAATTTCGCTATCTGGCAATTGGCAGGTGATGATCAAGGCGGATCTCTTCTCCGACGGTTTACTCGTCGGCGCCGGGGAAGACCCCTCCCGCTACGACGACGTCTCCGCCGTGGAACCGTCCTCCTGGGGGCGGATCAAGGCCAGCTTCAAGTAGCTGGGTCATAGGACCGCCGACACGCGCCCCGGACTCGGCTTCAAGCAAGGAGGAGCACGATGCGAGTGCCGCACTTTCTGCTGCTGGCTCAGTTCCTGGCAACCTCTCAAGCACGAGGAATCTCACAGCCGCAGGGGAGGTATGGCTCGTGGTGAGAGAGACGAACGAGGGCTGAATGACGTCGATAGCGGGGGTAGTCACTGGCTTGGCGCTGCTGGTTGGCGGCGCTGTCATGCACGATGAGAACTACGCCAAGGACGATCCTCGCCTTCGCCGCATGAAGATTCATGAGCAGAAGGAGCACGTTGGTTACCTCCTCGGAGCGGCAGGGGGAGCTCTCTTCTCCCTGTCTCTCCAGGAGATACTGGACAGACGGACCGAGATAACCCTTGGCCCGACTCTTGTGAGAACAACCCTGGGGAGCGGACTCGTGTGGATCGGACTACTGACCCACGAAGATCCCCATAGAGGAGATCGGGATACGAGGATGGCCTATGAGACACAGAAGACGAATGACCTTCAGGAGCACTTCGGCTACCTTCTCGGCCCCCTGGGAGCCGCTGCTGCAGCCCTCTCGGTCAAGGGCTATCAGAATCACCGTAGCCAATCCAAGGCCCTCGTGGACACGCCCTCTTTCAGCATCCCGCCAGGCCTCCTACCCTCTATCAAGAGGACTCCTCAGAGGTTCGGAGAAACCCCTGTAGCCCTTCGCTAGTGCTCCGATTAGGTATCATACAAGGTCATCGGCTTCACCATCAGCACGAGAGACAACGACGCCACCGACGGAATGGGGCGCCAGCACTACTACCTTCAGCTTGGCCGATCTTTAGGACCTCCACTTCAGCGAGCAAACACCATGCGCACCTGCCTCGTTTCCCTCCTGACCTTGGCTCCGCTCCTGGGCCTCGCCGGCGCCGCCCACGCTCACATCGGCGACCAGATCTACCCATCTTCGAGCTACTCGATGAGGATCTGGACCGGATCGACCTGACCGACGGCAGCGTCGAGGACTGGCTTGGCGTCCTCGGCGAGCCCTCGCTGACGCCCGCCGACTTCTACTTTCCGGACCATTACGATCCAAGCAGCGTGGACAACCGCTTCTGGCTCGGCTGGCACCCGGCGAAGCGGCACCCTCTGGGTCGCCATGGAGCGCTTCGATGACATCTACCACAACCACTTTGCGGGAGAGGTCAAGGAGTCGGGGCTCTCAACGATGAACCGCTGGGACTCGTCTTTCACCTTCATGGTCGACGGCGATCACTCCGGCGGACGGCACCTGGCCCTTGAAGAGGAAACCAAGCTCCAGAACAACCGCCAAGCCCAGCAGACGAGGCCGCTTCCAGAGCCTCGATACTGTATCCGGGGAAGGTCATCGGCTTCACCATCCACACGACCGACAACGACGCCACCGAGTACCCCGACGGATTGGGGCCGGCCGACCTTCAATTGCTCGGCGACAGGGGGGAGGCCGTCCGCTTCGCCGATCTCTTCGTCGACGGCCTGCTCGTCGGCGCCGGAGAAGACCCCTCCAGCTACGACGACGTCTCCGCCGTGGAGCCGTCCTCCTGGGGGCGGATCAAGGCCGCCCTCCGGGGGCGTCCCTGAGCCATGCCCCGCCCCCGGTTGCTCCCGATCGTCCACCCACCTATACTGAACATTTATTCACCTTCCGGCGCCCGCGCCAAAGACAGCCCCCCATGCCCGACCCCACCGCCCCCCGGCCTCCCGCCAGGAGGGGCCGCGCCGCCGGCTTCAACACCCCCAACCGCTTCGAGCCCCTGCACCTGGAGCCCGACCCGGCCGAGCCCGGGGAGGAGGGCTTCGAGGAGCGGGTCCCCACCCAGTACCTGGTCGACGCCAGCCGCTCGATCCTGGCCGAGAACGACTCGCCGGACATCGGCTTCCGCTTCAGCCTGAACCCCTACCGCGGCTGCGAGCACGGCTGCGTCTACTGCTATGCCCGGCCCAGCCACGAGTACCTGGGGTTCTCGGCGGGGCTCGACTTCGAGACGAAGATCCTGGTCAAGGAGCAGGCCCCGGAGCTGCTGGAGGCGGCCCTGCGCAAGAGGTCGTGGCAGCCCCAGGTGGTGGCCCTGTCGGGCAACACCGACTGCTACCAGCCGGTGGAGCGGCGGCTGCAACTCACGCGGCGGTGCCTGGAGGTGTTCCTCAAGTTCCGCAACCCCGTGAGCCTGATCACCAAGAACCACCTGGTGACGCGAGACCTCGACATCCTGGGGGAAATGGCGGCCCTCGACCTGGTGCACGTGACCCTGTCGATCACCAGCCTCGACCGAAGGCTGACGGCGGCCATGGAGCCGCGCACCTCGCGGCCGGAGCGGCGCCTGCAGGCGCTGGACCAACTCTCCGGGGCGGGGGTGCCGGCGGGGGTCAACGTGGCGCCCCTGATCCCGGGGCTCAACGACTCGGAGATCCCCGCCATCCTCGAGGCGGCGTCGGCGAGGGGGGCGCGCTGGGCCAACTACATCCTGGTGCGCCTGCCCGGGGCCGTGCGGCCCCTGTTCCTGGACTGGCTGCAGCGGAACTACCCCGACCGCGCGGACAAGGTGGTGCACCGGCTCGAGGCGGTGCGGGGGGGACAGCTCTCCGACGCGCGCTACGGCAGCCGCATGCGGGGCGAGGGGGAACTGGCGCGGCTGGTGGCCCGGTTCTTCGAGATCGCCAAGAGGCGGGCAGGACTGGGCGCCGGGGGGCACGAGTTGGCCGTGCACCGGTTCCGGCGCCAGGGGGAGGATCAGCTGGAGTTGTTCGGGCAGGGGTGAGGGGGGAGCGGCGGGATCCCCCGAGGGTGCGCCACCGCGGGGTGTCACGCATTGGACACACCGGCGACTGCTAGAGCACACACCGGCATCGCCCCCGGTAGCGGGGAGAAGTCCGCAAGTCCTTGCCCTCCAGCCTGGTGGAGGGCAAAGGGCGGCGCTGGCACGGCGTTTGTATCGGTGCGGCGGCAGAGCCCTCCTCCCACCCCATCCACGGGATAGGTCGCCGCCATCGCAGATCCCGGATCAGCTCCCGCCAGGCGATCCCCAGCCTTTGACCGTCCGCGGGCCCCGCGCCCGGTGGGGTCCTCCGGTCCCGCCGTCAGGCGCCGGCCCGAGAGGGCGGCAGACAGCCTTGCGCACGCAGGCCGCGCCCGTCCCCGCCCTTGGGCGCGAGGCATCATCGTTCTCAACGGCAACTTCGTCCCCGCATCGGCGGCCGGGCCCTTCAAGTACGGAGCGGTGGGCTATGCCCTAAGGGCGGCGGAGGCCCTGCGTCGCCCGGGCCTGCTGGCGGGGTTCCTCCTCTACCGGCGCGACGAGGGATTGGACCGGCCGCGGCTAGACCCGGTGCCGCTGCTCGGGTATCCGGCCCTCCAGCTCGGCTTTCACTTCGGCATGGACCGCCAGGTCCTGGGCGCCGCCCTGGAGGCCGCCCGCGCGCGCCTCGGCGGCGGACGGCTCTACTACCAGACCAACGTGCTGCTGCCCTTTCACCCGCCCGGGCGGCCCCTCGTCGTCACCCACCACGCGCCCTTCGTCGACCACGTGGTCGAGGTCATGGGGCCGCGCCTGGCGGAGGAAGCCTTCGGCGCCGGGCGCGAGAAGCTGGAGCACCTGAGGGTCAACCAGCGCCTCGGACTGAAGCACCTGGCCCGCAGCCGCGGTGCCGCCGTCGAGATCTCGTCGATCCAGGCGGAGTACCTGCGCGCCCACGGCGTGGAGGGCCGGTTCATCCACAGGATCCACCCTCCCCTGGAGTCCGACGCGGTGAACGGCCTCTCCGGGGAGGGGGCGCGCCTGCGCAGCTTCATCGCCCGGGGCGGCCCCCGTCTGGTCCTGTGCACGGCCTGCTCGCGGCTGGACGCCTTCAAGAACGTCGAGCTCTTCGTGAGGGCCGCCCTCGGGCTGGCCAGGTCGGGCCTCGACCTGCGCGCGCTGGTCATCGGGGGCCCTCCCGATGATGCGCAGCGGCGGCGGCTGCAGGGGCTGGTGGACGCCGGCGTGGCGCACCGATTCCGCTTTTCCCCGAGGGTTTCGCGCGACGACCTGGCCCACCTGCTCGACGATCTGGCCGGCCGCGGCCTCTTCGTCTGTCCCTCGCGCTACGAGACTTGCGGCCTCACCCCCCTGGAGGCGGCGGCCCGCGGGGTCTGCACGCTGGTGGCGGACACGCCCGACAGGGTCGAGGCGGCCACGCTGGTCCCGCCCGGGCACCGGTTCACCCCGACGGCAGAGGGCCTCGCAGACGCCGTGCGCCGGCTCGCGGGCGACGGGCGGCTCCGGGTCGAGGGCCGAGTCCTCGACGAAGGCGCACGGGCCGGCAGCCTCGACTTCGACGCGCGCTTCATCGCCGCCTGGCAGCGTGCGACGGCGCCGCGGGGGCCCGGGTGCGCCGCGGCCGGCGACGGGCGGGAACTCTCCCGCGATCCGGCCCATCCGGCCTGAGGGTTGCCATGCCCAAGGGCCGTCCGGTCCCGCTCGATCTCTCCTGCCACTTCAACAACGGCGGCATCGCCGCGGACGGGCGGCCGGCGGAGGGCGGTCTCGACGGCCTGGGCACCGCCTTCCGGGCGCAGAGCCTGCCATCCCCGGGTGGGACGATCCTCAGCCAGGGGACCCCCTTCCTCTTTCCGGGCGCAACCCCCGGCTCGGAGGACAACATCGCCTGCGAGGCCCAGGTGATCCCCCTGCCGCCAGGCCCCTGGGGTGCCCTCCACGTCCTGGGCATGTGCGATTGGCGGGCCTTCGAGGAACCCCTCCGGTTGCAGGCCTCCGACGGCACCTTGGCGGAGACCCGCCTGGGACTGAGCGACGCGCCGCGCTACGGAGGGCTCCAGTACGGCGAAAGAGCGGCCCTCTCGTGTCCGCTCATGACTCCCGACACGTCGGTCCCTCTCTCTTCTCTCATCGGCTCCTCGCCGCCCGAAGCCGGATGCGAGACGGAGGAGACGCGTATCGAGGCCGGGATCTGGCACCAGGTGATCGACCTGCCCGGGCCCCGGCCCCTCACGGCCCTCGTGCTGCCCGACAACCCGTCCATGCACCTCTTCGCCCTCACCCTGGCCGCGGCGGACCCGGCCTCCCCGTGAGCAAGCGGATCCCCGGCATTCCCTTCTGCACCAACCGGCACTACAACTGCGTCTACGTGGTGCTCGACAGTCTGCTGCGCTTCCATGGCCACGAGCCCACCGTGGCATGCTTTTCCAACTGGGACTTCCTCTACCTCCGGGAGGAGGGACGCTTCGCCATCGACGGCCGCGCAATCCCCCTTCCAACGATGCTCGGCGCCTTCGGGATCGGCCTCTTCCACCGCGCCGACGCCGACGCCGACGCCGCGTGGAAGGCCGTGAAGTCGCGGCTCGACACCGGTACCCCGGTAGCCGTCAACGTCGACGTCTTCGCCCTCGCCCGGGCCGGCCTCTATCCCCGCCTGCGTCACGCCGACCACCAGTACATCGCCGCCGGGTACGACAAGCCGGCGGGCACCGTCCACCTGATCGATCCGTCGCCCTGGCAGCCCTCCGCGCGGGACATTCCCCTCGGCCTGTTCCTCGCCTGTTGGGACATGAGCGCCTTCTCCGGGGTGCGCGGCCGCTACAACTGGACCTGGCTGCGGGCGCCGGCGCACCCCCCTTCCCTGGGCCGCGGCCCCCTTCAGGCCCTCCTGCGCCGCAACCTGCGGAGCATGTCGGCCCCCGGCGGCCAGGCGGGCCTGGTGACGGGCCTGGAGGGGATCCGGCAGCTCGCCGCCGATGCCGGGGCCTGGGCGGGGCGGGAGGACGCCGACCTGCAGAGCCATCTGCGGCACTGCGCCCGGCTGCTGCTGGAGATCGCCGTGCTCCGCGAGGGGCACGGCCGCTTCCTGGGGCACGTGGGCCGGCTCTTCGACCAGCCCCGTCTGGCAGCTCTCGGCGCCGAGTTCGGGACGATCTCCCAGGGCTGGTTCGTGGTGAAGAGCCTGTGCCTCAAGGGGGCCCTCAAGGAGCCGCGGAGTCTCCTGCCCCGCATCCAGTCCCGGCTCGAGGACATCGAGGCCCGCGAAGGCAAGGCCCTGGCGGGACTGGCGGAGGCCGTGGAATGGTAGGGAGGCAGAGCCGTCCCACGGGGAGCGGGGCCCCCGGCCCCGGGGGTGTCACCTCCACGCCGCACCGGTGGCACCCGTCACTCACACCCGGCCGGGCGGCCGGCCCCGGGGGAGGCCGCAAGTCGTTGCCGCCCAGCACGCGGCGGGGCCGCGGGGGTGGTGGCACGGCGTTTGTATGGGAGAAGGCCCAGGGCCACGGCCCACCCCCTCTCGCCGCGGAGACGCGCTGATGAACATCGCCCTGATCGGTCAGGAGATGCCGCCCCTTTCCGGGGGCCTGGACCGCCACGTTCAGGACTGCGCCGCCGGACTGTCGCGGCGCGGCTGCGGGGTCCGCGTCCTCTCCATCGTCGGAGAGGGGCGGGGGCTGGCCGGCGACGAGATCCTGCTCCGACCCGGCGGCTCCCCCATCCAGGTGCACCGGACCTCGGTGCCGGGAGCGGACGACCCCGAGCCGAGGCTCACCGCCGGCGCCTGCCGCGGGCTCGCCCCGCACTGGTGCTCGCTGCTGGCCGACGCCGACGCGGTCTGCAGCTTCGGAGCCTCTACGGCCCTGGCCGGCGCCGAGATCCGCCGGCGGCTCGGACTCCCCTTCATCGCCGTCCTCCCCGATCTGCCCTCGCCGTCCGACGCCCGCCTCCGGGAGGTCCTGGGCTGCGGCGCCGATCTCTTCGTCGGCCTCTCGCGCTCCCAGTGCCGCCGCGCCGCAGAGCGCTTCGGCCTGCCCATGACCCCGGTCCCCCACGGCGTCGACACCGAGCTCTACCGGCCCGTGGCGGGGCCGGCCGCCGAGGCCGCCCTCGACCGCTACACCGTGCTGGGCGGCATTCCGGGCCCGCTTGTCACAAGCCCCGTGCGCATCGACCCGAGGCAGGGCCTCGAGCCGCTCATCGAGGCCTTCGAGCTGGTCGTCGCCCTGCGCCCCGACGCCACCCTGCTGATCGCGGGCCACGCCGGCTTCCGCCACCACCTTGTGGGCAACGCCTACGCCGACTACCTGTCCGCCCTGGTGCAGATGAAGGAGCTGGGCGCCAGGGTGCGCTTCGGCGGGGGCGTGTTCAAGGCCCGCCACATGCCCGCTCTCTACTCGCGCTCGCACCTGTGCGTCGTGGCCGGCGGGGGCGAGGACTTCGGCGCCGCGCCGGCCGAGTCCCTGGCCTGCGGGACACCGGTGGTGGCCCCCCGCGGCGAGGGCATGGCCGAGGTCCTGGGCCACGGCACCGGGGGCCTCCTGGTCGACGGCCGGGATCCGGTGAAGGTGGCGCGGGCCATCCTCTCCCTCCTCGACGACGACGCCCTGCGGAACCGACTCGGCCGCGGCGGCCGCGAGCACGTGTGCCGCGCCTTCCCGCTGCGGGCGCAGGCCGACCGCTACCTCGAGCTGTTCTCCTCCATCACCGCCGCCCGCGCCGCCGCCTGAGCGCGCCCGAAAGGATGCCCCAAGTGCAGCCGGAGTCCCTGGAATCCATCTGCCTCCCCGACGACGGCACGGCCCTGCTCACGCCGCCGCCGGGGAGCCTGCTCGAATCGGCCGCGGGGGAATCCCCCTCGATCCGGCAGCGGCTCGAGGACGCCCACCGCGAGCTCGCCGGCGGCGATGCCCGGGAGGCGGCGGGTTCCTTCCAGGCGGTGCAGGCCCGGTGGCCGCATCCCTTGCCTGCCATGGCCGAAGGCGTCGCCCTCGCCCTGGCGTCGGACTGGCGCGGCGCCCTGACCCAGCTCTCCGGGAGCGCCGGCCAGCTCGAGGAGCGGGGCCTGCCCGACGCGGCCCTCGGCTGCCGGCTGAACCTGGGGTACGTCCACTACGTCCTGGGCGACCCCGCCGGCGCCGAGTCCACCCTCGACCAGGCGGTGCAGGCCGCGAGCCTCGCCGGCAAGACCCGGCTGCTGGCCACCGGACTCCACGAGAAGGCCGCCCTCCGGCTGCGCCACGGCCGTTACGGGGACGCCCGCGAGGAGTGCGAGAGAGCGATGGCGGAATGCCCCGGGGAGGGGGCGGCGCTGGCCCAGGTCATGTGCACGCAGGCGATTGCCTCCCAGGCCCTCGGAGAACTCCCCCGGGCCGAGGAGGAGTTCAGGGCCTCCCTGTCGCTGGCCTCGGGGGTCTCGCCCTTCGCGGAGCTGCGGGCCTCCGTCAACCTGGCCGTGCTCTGCCAGCTCACGGCGCGCGGCACGGAAGCCCTGGAGCTGCTCGCCGCGGCCACGGCCGTCGCCGAGCGCCAGCGGGACGCACGGTTCCTCGCCAAGATGCGGTTCCTGCGGGCCCTGATGGACTTCGGGGAGACCGGGGAGGAGGCCCTGCCGGCCGCTCTCGCCGAGGTCGAGCAGATGCGCGGCCTCCACTACCGCAAGGGAGAGCTGGACGCCATCCCCATGCTGGTCCCGTGTCTGCTGGAGTGCGGCAAGAACCTCGAAGCGGAGACCCTGGCCGCCGCGGCGATGACCACCGCGCAGGAGTGCGGGTACCTGGCCGGGCTCCTCGAGGCGATGTCGTGCGCCGCCCTGGTCCATCTCGCCGGCGCCGACGCCGAGCGCGCGAAGGAGGCGGCCTGCGGCGTCCTGGAGAAGAGCGAGGCGGCGCAGCTGCCGGTCATCGGCATCAAGGCCCGCCGGATCCTGTCGGACGTGTCGCTGCAGGAGGGCGAGCCGGAGAGAGCCCTGGAGCACCTTCGGCGGGCGGAGGGAGCCGCCGCGGAGATCGGGGCCCAGGTCCTGCAGTGCCACCTCATGGAGGCGGCAGCCGCCCTCCTGGAGATCTGCGGCAGGATCGAGGAGGCCGAGGCGGAGAGAGCGGCTGCCCAGGCGCGGGGCCTCTCCATCGGACTGGGGAGCGCTGCCGCAGTCGGGAGCAGCATCGAATGAACACGGGGGCATCTACGTGGGCGCTGAACTCACCGAAAGGAGATCCATCATGAACAGACTCATCAAGCCGCAGAAGCAGTCCTACCAGGGCGAAGACGCCCAGGTGCTCGCCTACTCCGACATCTGCGAGATGGCAGCCGTCCTCTGCACGGGCGTGACGATCGGCTTGCTGGGCTTCGGCGTTGCGCCGGCCGTGGTCGTGGCGGGCGTGTCGTGCGCCATCCTGGTCCTGATCTGCGGACTCATCTGAGTCCTGTACCACAAGGGGGCATCTACGCGGGCGCTACATTCACATTCACCGAAGGAGATCCATCATGAACAGACTCATCAAACCGCAGAAGCAGTCCTACGAGGGCGAAGACGCCCAGGTCCTGGCCTACTCCCGTCTCAGCGAGATGGCATGGGCCGCCAGCGTCTGCGCGGGCGCCATAGGCGCTGCGGGCTTGTTGGGCCTCGCCGTGCCGCCTCTCCTGGCGGCGGTGGGCGTGTCGTGTTTCATCCACTACGTCGTCTACTCGGCGGGCAGCAGGGGTTACCTCTGATCCTTCACCCCTGCATTGGCCCCACCCAATCGCGGCGTCGATAGGGCGCCGCAGTACTCACTGAGCCATCAAACCCCTTAGCGCCCCGTAGATGCCCCCATGGCTGGCGCCACATTTCCCGGAAGGAGATCCACCATGAACAAGCTCGTCAAGCCGCAGAAGCAGTCCTACACCGGCGAGGACTCCCAGGTCCTTGCCTATTCCGATACCTGCGAGATGACATGGGCCACCGCCATCTGCACGGCCCGGCCCTGGTTTGGCCTCGGCCGGAGTCCTTTCATCGCCGCGACGGGAGTGACGTGCCTCCTTTTCTCCACAGTCTGTTCGGCGGTGCGCAACGCTTACATCTGATCCTGTCACCCCATCAAACCCCTTCAGCGCCCAGGGGCATCTACGAGGGCGCTACACTCACCGGAAGGAGATCCGTCATGGACAAACTCATCAAACCCCAGAAGCAGTGCTACACCGGCGAGGACGCCCAGGTCCTGGCCTATGCCCGTGACTGCGAGATTGCCTGGGGCGTCAGGACCTGCGTTGGCTTCACAACCATTGGATACGTGGTGACCGGGTCGCCTTGGGGTGCCGTGGCCGGTGCGCTCTTGGCCCTCGCTTACATCGTCTCCATGGCGTCGTACAACGGTCACATCTGACCTTCCCCCCGGGGATTGCACCGCGTCTTGCTTGAGCGTCGACAAGACGTGTAGTACTCACTGACCGACCAAACCCTCAGCGCCCCGTAGATGCCCCCCATGATCACAACACTCCTGTCGTCCCTGCCCCGGATTTCGGGAGCGTTCTCCTACGCGGTCCGGGTCGAAGCCCGCACCATGCGCCACGAGGCCCGGTCGAAGCCGGGGGACTTCTGGCCGGCCGCCGTCATCCACGCGGCGGCCGGAGGGTCCTTCCTGCTGGTTCTCTGGATCTCCCTCCACACCCTCAAGGGGATCCTCGGCGACGGGGACCCCGAGCTGTCCCTGGCCCTGGCCTCCGCGTTTCTCGCCTCCTACGCCTTCCTGTGGTTCTGCATCGCCATCGGCTTCGGCGGCGAGATCGTACCCATCTCCCGCCTGGAGAAGCTCGCCGTGCTTCGATGGACCCCGGGGCAGGCCTACGCCGCGGGCCAGGTGATGGCCGCGTTCCAACCCCTGCACCTGTTCTTCTCCCTGGCCTTCCTGACCACCGGGCTCACGCTCTTCCCGCCGGCCGGCGCCGCGTCCGTCCTGTTCACGTGCCTGGCCACGGGCGTGGCCGCGTTCGGCATGGTCGCCTGGATCCAGGGCACGCGCTGCGCCATCGAGCTGGTGTCGTGGAAGGGCGCGCTGTGGACACTCGCCCGAGTCCTGGGGGGCGGGGCGTTCCTGGCTCTCACCCTCCTCCTCGCCTGGTCCGTGGTGGGCGGCGACTGGATCGAGCGGCTTCGCGGGCTTCCGGGGTCCTGGTTCGAGATGGCGCCCACCAGCCAGTTGGCCCGCGCCTGTCAGCTGGCCGGGGAAGGAGGCCTCGCGGACCTGCCGGCGCCCCTGGCCCTGCTCGGCGCCTTCGCGGCGGCCGGCTTTCTCTTCGGCTGGCGCCTGACCCGCCGGCGGGTCTTCCTCGCGGGCGGGTCCCGCCTGGCCCCGGCCGGCCCGTGCGACCGGATCCCGGGCCTGGCCCGGTGGCTCGGGCGGGTCCTGCCGCCGCCCTATCCGAACCTGGTGGCCCGCGAGGTGCTGTCCACCCTCCGCTGGAGACAGATCTGGATACAGGCCGGGCTCGCCGCGGTATTTGCATGCTGCACGGCCATCCTTCCCGCCCTCGCCCTCTTTGCCGGCAAGGGGCGCGGCGACTTTCCCTACACCTGGCAGAACGTAATAGGGATCGCCTTGCTCGCCTTCTTCCAGAGCGGGACCGCCGCCAACCTGTTTTCGAGAGAGGGCCGGGGCGCCTGCGAGTACCTGCTCCTGCCCCTCGACGAGCGGCAGATCCTGGCGAGCAAGAACATCGCCTTCGCGGTGATCCAGTACGGGCTTACGGCCTTCTGCGCCCCGGCCCTCCTCTTCGTGTTCTGGTTCCACGATCTCCTCGGCGCCGGGTTCCAGGTCCTCGGGGCCGTGGTCCTGGCCCCCGTGGCGAGCGTCATCGCCGGCAACTATCTCTCGATCCTCAACCCCGCCAGGCAGCCCGCATCGAAGAAGGACCCGAGGGGCCATGTCCCGCGGAACAGCGGCCTCCTGCAGGCACTGGTGACGACTCTCCTCATCGCCGCGGCGGCCCTGTACTTCTCGATCGATTCCGAGTACCTGCGCCACGCGGCGGCGGCCTTCGGGATTCCCTCGATCGACTCCGGGTACCTGCGCTACGCGGCGGCCGCCTTCGGGGGCCTGGCCGCCGTGGCGCTGCCGGCGGGGTACGTCGTCGCCCTGCGCCACCAGACCCGGCTGCTCCGGCAACGCCGCCTCGCCGTGGCGGAAGTGTTCTCGTAACGGGAGACTGAGACCGACAATGGAACCGACCGTGGAGCTGCAAGACCTGACCAAGCGCTACCGGTCCACCGTGGCCGTCCGTTCCCTCTCCCTGGGGGTGGAGCCGGGGGCGATCCTCGGTCTGGTGGGGCCGAACGGCGCCGGCAAGACGACGCTGCTCAACATGATGGCCGGGCTCCTGGAGCCGAGCGAGGGCACGGTGCGCCTCTTCGGACGCACCTACGCCGAGGCCGGCAACGACATCCGCGCCCTGACCGGCGTCATGCGCGACGACCCGGGGCTCTACGAGAGCCTCACCGGGTCCGAGCACCTGAGCTTCACCGGCTCGGCGTACGGCCTCGATCCCGCGGAGGTGGCGGAGCGGTCGCGCGAGGTGCTGGAGTTCATGGATCTCGAAGGCGCGGCCGGCGAGACCGCCGCCACCTACTCGGCGGGCATGAGGAAGAAGCTGGCCCTCGCCTGCATCCTCCTGCACCAGCCCCGCCTGGTCCTGCTCGACGAGCCCTTCGCCACCCTCGACCCGGAAGCCGCCCTCCAGGTGGAGGAGCTGCTCCGCAGGCTGTCGGCCGGCGGCGCCACCGTGGTCCTCAGCTCCCACGTCCTCGACCGCGTCGACCGGCTCTGCTCCGAGCTGGCCTTCATCAACAAGGGAGAGCTGATCCTGCGGGGCCCGCCCGAGGAGCTGCGCGCCCGCGGCGCCGAGGGCAAGGAGGCCGGGAGTCTCGAGGAGCTGTACATGGATCTGGTCGCCCCGGAGGGGGACCGGCGGAGGCTCTCGTGGTTGTGAGCCGGCCCGGCTGGCTCTCCCTCCGGCGCAGGAAACCGGCGGGGGGGTCCCTCCTCCTCTTTCTCTGGGGCTTCCTCAGGCCCTACCGGCTGCGCGCCGCCGAGGCCCTCGCCGCCATGGTCCTGGCGGCGGCCCTCACCGTGCCCCTGCCGCTGGTGACGATCTACCTCGTGGACGAGGTCTTCGCCGCCGGCTCGCGGCCCACGCTCCACGCCGTCTGCGCCGGGATCCTCGCCGTCTCGGTCCTCGGCACGCTCCTGAGCCTGCTGCAGGGCTACCTGCTCACCGTCTTCGCCCGGCGCGTGTTCTTCGACATGGAGATCACCCTCACCCGGCGCCTGCTGGCGCAGTCCGTCGGCTACTTCCGCAAGGCCGGCTCCGGCTACCTCGCCACCCGGGCCAGCGACGACGTGCGGCAGCTGGGGGCTCTCATGGCCGGGACCTGGATCCAGGCGATGAACTCGGCCTTCGTCCTCGTCGCCGGCGCCGTGGTGATGATCGCCCTGAGCCCCGGCCTGGCCGCGATCCTGCTGGCCTTCGTCCCCGTCCTCGCCGTGGCCAGCGTGCTCGTGGGCCGGAGGGTCCACGACCTCAACGCCGAGGTCCAGGAGCGCCGGGGAGAGACCCAGGCGGTGCGCATCGAGTCCCTGGAGAACATCACCGTCGTCAAGGCCTTCGGCGCCGAGCGCCGGCAGCTCCGGCGGATCGCCGGCAGGCTGCGCCGCGAGCTCGACGCCGGCCTGGCCCGCGATGTCCGGGGGCTGCTGCTCTCGGGCGTCCAGGGCCTGGTGCACGCCGGCGGCTATCTCGTCCTGCTGTGGGTGGGAGGGCTCCAGGTGATGGACGGCCAGCTCTCCCTCGGGCAGCTCCTGGCCCTCAACTCCCTCCTCGCCTTCGTGCTCTCGCCGACGATGCAGCTGTCCAGCGTCTACCTGGGCGTCAAGATGGCCCTCGGGATCCTGCGGCGGGTGCGCGACTTCGGCGGGGCCCCGGTCCCCGGGGAGCGCGCCGGCAAGCCGCCCATCGACATCGGTCCGGGGCGCGTGGAGTTCGACAAGGTCTCCTTCGGGCTGTCCGGAGGGGCAACCGTCCTGCACGACGTCTCCGCCACTTTCCCGGCCGGGCGGATCACCGCGGTGGTGGGCGGCACGGGAATGGGCAAGAGCACCCTCGTGCGGCTCCTGCTGCAGCTGGAGACGCCGTCGCGGGGATCGATCCGGATCGACGGCCGCGACGCGGGCGAGCACGACCCCCGGAGCATCCGCGCCCACATCGGCTACGTCGAGCAGGAGGTGCACCTGTTCTCGGCGACGGTCCGCGAGAACATCCTCTACGGCCGCCCCCGGGCCACGGCCGAGGACCTGGCCTGGGCGACGGCGATCTCCGACTGCGACGGGTTCCTGTCGCGGTTCCCCGACGGGCTGGACACGCGCATCGGCGCCAACGGCGTCGAGCTGTCGCGGGGCCAGAAGCAGCGCGTCTGCCTGGCCCGGGCCATGGTCCGCAGGCCGAGGATCTTAGTCCTCGACGAGACCACCGCCTCCCTGGACCCCGAGACCGAGCAGACCGTGATCCGCGCCTTGAGGCAGGCCGGCGAGGGCCGCACCACCGTCTACGTGAGCCATCGCCTCGCCTCCCTGGACTTCGCCGACCGGGTCGTGGTCATGAAGGGCGGGCGGGTGACGAGCGAAGGCCCTCTGCAGGAGGGGGTCTCGTTGGACCGGGCGGCGGCCGCCTGAGGCCCGGGCGATGCGGATTCCCTCGCGCATAGAGTGGACCGGCGGGGCCGTCCTGATCGGCGCCGCCGCGTGCTCCCTGCTCCTGCTCTTCGGGCTGGTCCTCGTCGACGTGGACCGGGGGATCCTGGTCTCGGGGGAGGTCACGAAGGCGGACGGCGGCTGGCGGCTCGAAGGCCCGGTGGCGAGGCGGAGTCTCGGACTCCTGGGCGACGCCCGCTACGTCTTCGCCGCCAGGGGGGGCCGCCGCGTCCTGCTGGGGCAGGTGCGGTCCGTGGGCGCGCGGTTCCGGCAAAGCGAGGAGGGAATCCTCGCAGCCGTGGAATTCGAGTCCACGGCGGGCGGCAAGGGCCTCCCCCGTCCCCTGAGAGAGGGCCCCGCGAGCCTCTTCGTGGCCACACGGCCTCCAGGGCCCTTGCTGCTCGCGCTTCTCGAGAAGGTAAGCCCCGCCAGGTAGAGGCCCGGCGGCAGCGGGCGGACGGACGTTCCCGGAGAGTCCGGGAACTTCCAGCGGGGAGTCTTGCGTCCGGATGGACCTGTCAAACCAGAGAGGTGATGTCATGAGAAGATCGGCAGAGAGCGGCACGGAGCAGGAAGGAGCGCGCCTGGTGGAACGTGTGCGCCTCCTGGCGGCGTCGCCGCGGCAGGCCTTCGCCTCGATCCTGGAGGGCCGCCCCTGGGTGGACGTATTCGTGGTGCTGAGCCTGGGGAGCGCCCTCGCCTCGTGCCTCTCCCTCTACCTGGCGGGAGACCAGCTGGAGCTGGTGCCCGCCGGCCTGCTCACCGAGTCCCAGGAGAGTGTATTCGCCCTCCTGAGATTCGCGGCGATCGTCCTGTTTGCCTTCCCGGCCACCCTGGTCGGCCTCCTGGCGCCGGCGTTCTTCCTCTGGCTGCTGGTGCAGCTCTTCGAGGAATGGAGCGACTTCCGGGCGATCCTGGCCGTCGTCGCCCACGCCAGCCTGGTGCTGCTGCTCTCCCAGGCGGCCGACACCCTCCTCCTGGCCGGCCGACTGCAGGGGGCCGAGGCGGTGAGCCTCTCGGAGATGGGCGCCCAGTTCGATCTGGGTCTGCTCTTCGACCTCGGCGGGGCCCCGGTGCTCGCCGTCCTCCTGTCCTACACCAGCCCCTTCAAGATCTGGTTCTACGGCCTCCTCGTCGTGGGCATCGGCCGCGCCTGCCGGCTGACCTGGCCGCGCAGCGCCGGCGTCGTGGCCCTGCTCCTGGTCGCCGGCGTGGTGCTGAGAGTGAGCTTCACCTTCCTGGCGGACACGGCCTCCGAGTCCCTCGCCGCCGACAACGACTGCCCCGCCTGCGAACTGCTGCCCCGCTGATGGCCAGACATCCGTTCAAGGAACTGACCGGGCGCGGGGTGCGCGTCGCCATCATCGACAGCGGCCTCGACACCTCCCGCCGGGACCTCGCCAAGAGCGTAGTCGGGGGCGTCTCGATACAGGCCGGAGAGGACGGCACCCTCCGGCGGAGCGCCGACTACGGCGACGAGGCCGGCCACGGCACGGCCTGCGCCGGCATCATCGGCGGCCTAGCGCCCAAGGTGGAGCTGACCATCATCCGGATCTTCGACGCCTTCCTCACCGCCAGCGCCTCGGTCCTGGAGGCCGCCCTGGAGCACGCCGGGGAGGAGGGCGCTCACGTCATCAACGCGAGCCTCGGCGTCACCGACACCGCCGTCGCCGGCCGTCTCCGGGACGTCTGCCGCAGCCTCCACGGCGCCGGCATCTGCATCGTCTCCGCTCAACCCCGCGGCGGCGAGCGCAGCTTCCCGGCGGTCTTCGAGGAGGTCATCGGCGTCGAGGACGGGGATGTCCGCGGCCGCTACGGGTACCACTACCGCGCCGGCCGGCCGATCGAATGCGTCGCCAGGGGCGGTCCCCGCAGGGTCGCCTGGCTCGACGGGGAGGAGGCGCTGAAGAGCGGCGCGAGCTACGCCGCGCCCCACATCAGCGGCATCGTGGCGCTCCTGAAGGAGCGGCACCCCGCCGCCGGCCCCGAGGAGATGCGGACGCTCCTCGAGAGCCACGCCACCCGGCCCCCGAGCGAGAGCCCCCGGGGGCGCGGCAAGAAGGCCCGGGGCGCCGGGGGCCGGGGGCCGCGGCGGCGCGGCGAGCGGCAGCCGGCTTCGGCGTGGATGCGCCGGGTGGTCCTGTATCCGTTCAGCAAGGAGCTGCACGGCCTCGTCCGCTTTCGGGACCTCACGGGCCTGGAGGTGGTGGGCGTGGCCGACCCGGCGGGCCGGCGCCTGGTGGGCAAGGACGCGGGCGAAGCGATCGGCTCCGAACCCGCGGGTGTCGTCATCGGCCCCGCCCTCGCCGGCGAGCTGGCCGCCGGCGACACGGTGATCCTGGGCTATCTCGACGAGCTCGGACGGATCGCCAGACGCGACCTGCTGCGGGAAGCGATCGAAGCCGCCCTCGCCGGCAACCGCAACGTCTACAGCCTCAACGCGGTGCCCGAGCTGAGGTATGGAGACCTGTACGCCGAGAGCCGCCGCCGGGGGCTCCGTCTAACCTATCCCTCGGTCTCCATCGCCGAGGTGGAGCGGACGATCCGCGAGAAGGCGGCCCTGGGCAAGATCGCCGTGCCCGTCATCGGCTTCTTCGGGACCAGCTCCCAGCAGGGCAAGTTCACCGCCCAGCTGGCCCTGCGCCGCCATCTGCTGAAGCAGGGCTACCGGGTGGGCCAGCTCGGCACCGAGCACCAGTCCGGGCTCTTCGGCTTCGACTACACCTTCCCCATGGGCTACGCCTCGCCCCTCGAACTGCCCCTCCAGCGTTTCGAGCCCTTCGTCGACGCCAAGCTCAGGGAGATCCACCACGAGCGGAAGCCCGATGTGCTCATCGTCGGGTCCCAGTCGGGCACCATCCCCTTCTCCATCGACGAGCCCCGCACCCATCACTTCGTGAGCCTGGCCTTCCTGCTGGGCGCCAAGCCGGATGTCTGCGTGCTGGCGGTCAACTGCATGGACCCGGAGGAGTACGTGAGAGACACCATCGACGCCATCCGGATCGTCGGCAAGGCGCGCACCATCTGTCTGCTGCTGAGCGACAAGCAGAGGCGCGTGGAGAAGGCCCATGGCCGCACCTGGGTGAGCTCCAGGGTCCTGGAAGCCGGGGAGCTGCGGCAGACCCTGAAGGAGCTGGAGGACCGGTTCGGCCTGCCCGCGGTATGCCCCGCCGACCCCGGGGGGCAGCGCCGCCTGGCGGAGACCGTGGAGACGGCGCTGTCGGAGGCGGCCTGAAGATGACCGGAGCCATGGGAGCGATGAGGAGGGCGATGCTCGTGGCCCTGGCGGCGGGCGTGGCCGTGCCGGGATGCCGGACCGGCCAGGGGGGGGCCGCCGTGCCGAGGCACCCGGTCGTCCCCGCCGTGCGCGGCGAGCTGATCGACCGGCTCGCCGCCGATGGCCGAGTCGAGTTCGCCGAGGTCGTCGAGGTCGGATCCACCCTGTCGGGCACCGTGACCTGGATCGCCGCGGCGGACGGGATCGTAGCCGAAGGTGACCCCATCGCCTCCGTGCGGGGACGGCAGGGGCGAGGCGCCGACGTCCCGGCGCCCCGGGGCGGTGCCGTGGTGAGACGGCACGTGGACGCGGGAGAGAGCGTCCTCGCCGGGTTCGAGGGTGGACCCGCGCTGGTGTCGATCGCCTCCACGGGGCGGTTCGTCGCCCGCTGCGACGTGGCCGAGGTGGACATCGGTTCCTGGAGCGAGGACCGGCCGGCGATGGTCGTGGTGCAGGCCTTCCCCGGGGACCGGCTCGAAGGACGGGTGCGGCGGATCTCGAGGATGGGCCGCCGGAGCCCGGGCAGCCACATGGCCACCTTCGAAGCGGTGGTCGACCTCCAGGAAGCCCCGGACCGGCTGCGCCACGGCATGTCCTGTGTCGTGGAGGTTCCGACGTACGTGCAGAAGGACGTGGTCTCCCTGCCGTTGCAGGCGGTCGCCATGGAAGGACTCGACGCCGCCTCCTGGAGGGCGCGCGGTCCGGTGGCCGCCCGCGCCTGGTTGTGCGCGGCGGAGGACCCGGCCGGCGCAGGCTCGGCGCCGGGTTGCCCGCGGGACCGCTTGCGGCCGGTGGAGCTGCGAGTCTCGCGAGGCACGGAGAGCCGCGTCGTCGTCCGGTCCGGCCTCCGGCCAGGGGATCGGGTCGCCGCCGATGCAAGCGCCCTCGAGGAGGCGGCGGAGTGAACCGGCCTCTCCTGCGGCGGCGTGGCCGGGTCGCCGGGGCCGCCGTGGCGCAGGGCCTCCAGTACCAGCTCCGCGGCCACCTGCCGCGCACGGCCCTCGCCTGCTTCGGCATCACCGTGGGCGCGGCGGGGCTCGTTGCGGTGCTGTCCGTGGGCGGCGGGCTCAGGCGCCTGGTGATCTCCGACGCGCGCCAGGCGGGCGGCCACCTGAGCGTTGTCGTCTCTCCACGGGCCGCGGCGGGAGCCCGCGCTTCCCTGACGCTGGCCGATGTCGATCGGATCGGACGGATTCCCGGCGTGGAGGCGGTGGTCCCCGAAGCCATCGCCCCCGGGTGGATCGCAGCCGGAGGGCGGCAGGTCGCGGCGCAGGTGCGGGGCGTCACGCCGGAGTTCCTGGCCCGCGGCGAGTGGCCCCTGGACGCGGGCCGGGGGATCGCTGCCGCAGATGTGTACTCGTCGCGGCGAGTCTGCGTGCTCGGCCACTCCGTCGCCTCGCGGCTGTTCCCCGGCTCCCGGGGGACGGAAGGCGCCGTCTCCATCGATGGTCTGCGGTTCGCCGTTGTCGGGACGCTGGAGGAACTCGCCTCGCGGGATCCCCTCGCCAACGAGGTGGTGCTCGTCCCCATCACCGCATCCCTCGAGGCGCTCCGCATCCGGGCCATCGGCAGGGCCACCGTTCAGGCCGCCCACGTGGAGGAGGTCGCCGCCATCGTCGAACGAATCAGGGCGTGGCTGGCGCGGGCGCACCGCGGCGGCGACTTCCGCGTCCGTTCGGCCGCCGCCGACGCCCGGGGAGCCGTCCGCGCCCTCCGGGCGATCGAGGTGTCGCTGGGCGGGCTGGCGGCGATCTGCCTCGGCCTCGGGGGGCTGGGCATCCTCGGCGCCATGCTGGCCTCCCTCGATGAGCGGGTCTACGAGATGGGCCTGCGCGCGGCGGTCGGGGCTCCCGGCCACGCCCTGCTGCTGCAGCTGCTGGCCGAGTCCCTCGCCATGAACCTGGCCGGCTTCCTCCCGGGGATCGCCCTGGGCGCCGGCGTCTCGTCCTGCGTGGAGTGGTCCGTCCACCTGTTCCTGCCCGAGGTCGACTTCCGCGCCGCCGTGACGGGCGATGTCCTGCTCGCCGCCGGGCTGGCCTCGGGCGGGGTGGGCCTGCTGTCGGGGGCCGTCCCGGCCCTGCGAGCGGCGCGGATGAGCCCGGTGGAAGCCCTCAAGGAGGCCTGAGCCCAAGTGCGGAGTCTGCTCGCGGCGCCCACGGCCCTGGAGGCGGTGCGGCGGTTCCGCCTGAGGGCGGTGGTCGCCGTCGTCTCGGTAGCCACCGGCGTCGCCGCCATGGTGGCGATCCAGTCCGTCGGCGCCGCGGTGCAGCGGCTGGTCATGGGCGAGCTCGGCCGGCTCGGGCTCCAGAGGCTGGTCCTGGTGCACCCCCGGCCGGCGCCGCCACGGCAAGGACCTGCGCCGTTGCTGACCCTGCAGCAAGTGGTGGAGCTCGAGCGCACCGTGCCCGGTCTCGACCACGTGGTGCCCATGTCGCGGATGGATCTCCGGATCCAGTCCGGGGGCCGCGGGGCGTACGCCCGGGCCACGGGGACGGTGCCCGACTACCGGCGGCTCCTGGGAGACACGATGGCCTGGGGCCGGTTTCTCGACGCGACCGATGGCCTGACCCGCCGCAGGGTCTGCGTCCTGGGCGCCGATCTCGCCGAGCGGCTGCTGCGAGGCGGCCCATCCACGGGCCGGAGGGTCCGCCTCGACGGCGTCACCTACACGGTCGTGGGCGTGCTCGAGAGAAGACGGTTGATGGAGGCTGCCCGGGGCGACGAGCGGCTCATCCTCCCGGTCCGCACGCTGGAGAGCTTCCACGGCGGGCCCCCCGGGGTCCACCGCATCCACGCATCCCTGGCGGCCGGTGCCGACCCTGCCGGAGCCGTGGCCGCCGTTCGCCGCGTCCTCGCCCGCGGCGGGCAGGACCTGGAGCGCTACGAGGTCCTGAGCGGCCGGGAGTTCCTCGAGGACATCAACCAGGCCCTGATCGCGGCGCGCCTGGTGACGACGGCCATCGCCGGCATGGCCCTGGTCGTCGGAGCCGTGGGAGTCCTCAACACGATGCTCATCTCGGTGAGGCAGCGGATCTGGGAGATCGGCCTTCGCAAGGGGGATTACATACTTGACTGCGCAAGACCCGTTTCGTATCTTGGAGGTTGACGGGCGGCTCCTGGCGGGACCCGGAGCCTCCGTAAGTATACGGGAAATCAACGAGTTATCCAACTCGGAGCAGGTAGGGATCAGATGGGCACTACTGGCCGCAACCGAGAGGCGTTGACAGGGTTCGGGCGGGTTCGATCTTCGAGGAAGGGCGGGCAGCTACGGCAGGTCCTTCTATCTAACGGAGGCAATCCTTCGCCTGGCCTTACGGGGAGTCCATACGGCAAGAAGCCAGCGCCGGGGAAGTAAGAGTAAGACCGACGCTATGGACAAACCCGCTGCCCGCCCTCACTCCTACTTAACCCGATAGAGGATTGGAAATGGCCGTCAAAGAGGAATCCAAGGTCAAGGCCGTCAAGGGCCGGACCCGAGAAGAGAAGCCGACCAAGAAGAAGCAGAAGGCTCCTGGTCGCCACTATCGAGCTGGGATCACGATGGTGGAGTTGTTCAGGATGTTCCCGGACGATGCCGCTGCGGAAAAGTGGTTTGAGCGTCAGCGGTGGGAACAGACCGGCCTCTACTGTCCTTTGTGCGGCTCCTGCGACAAGGTGAAGGAAGCTCCCAAGCGCAAGCCGATGCCGTACTGGTGCGGAGACTGCCGGAAACGATTCTCCGTCCGTACCGGGACGCTGATGGCCCGGTCCCATATCTCGTTGCAGAAATGGGCCATCGGGATCTTCCTGCACCTGACCAGCCTGAAAGGCGTCTCTTCGATGAAGCTGCATCGGGACCTGGGGATCACTCAGAAGTCCGCATGGTTCATGCTGCATCGGATCAGAGACGCTTACGGGTGCGAGCCGTGCATGATGGAGGGTCCGGTCGAGGCGGACGAGACTTTCATCGGCGGGCTCGAAAAGAACAAGCACTCACACAAGAAGTTGCGGGCCGGTCGGGGGACCGTAGGCAAGGCCGTGGTCGTCGGCGTCAAGGACCGTGAGACAAAGCAGGTTCGCGCCTCGGTCGTGCCGGACACGTCTCGCAAGACGCTGCACGGCTTCCTTCGCAAGCATATCAAAGCCGATGCCAAGACGTACACGGACGAGAATGTGAGCTACAAGGGCCTGCTGAACCACGAGGCGGTCCAGCACTCCATCGGCAAGTGGGTGGAGGGAGAAGCGCACACCAACGGCATGGAGTCGTTTTGGGCCACGCTAAAACGTGGATACCATGGGGTTTACCACCGTATGAGCGTGCAGCACCTTCACCGCTACATCCAGGAGTATGCCGGCAAGCACAACATCCGGGACAAAGACACGCTCGATCAGATGCGGGATGTTGTGGCCGGGATGATCGGCAAGCGCCTGATGTACAAGGACCTGACTAAGTAGGAGGCTCAGATGATTTCAACTCTGTCTCAATCCGTTCGAGGGCCGATAGGATCTGCTGCTCTGTGGTTGGCTCAAAGGTGCGGAGTATATCCCGAGCCATTTGAACCAGTACAGAACGCTCGATCAGAAAGGTCTTGGCTTCCGGCTTGTATGCCGGAATGGTCTGACCCTTACTTGTATCCTCCTGAAACGTCCAAAGGACAAAAACCACGTCCTTGGGGTCGGGTGTTTCTTTCGATAACTGCTCCGCCAGCTCTGCCTTTGACACCCGAAGAAAGGGGTAGGGTAGAGCAGGCCGTTGCTCGGATTGTGGCAAAAGGTCCTCCTAACCATGAGGCTAAAAGATGAACAGCAAACCGAAACGCCAGCCGAAGCGCCGTACGTCTCGCAAGTCAAGCTCGCGTAGGTCTTCCTCTGACACTCGTCAAGCTATGCGATCCGCTCGTGATAGGGACCCTGGCAAGCAGGCCGATGCCCGCCGTATTGTCCATACCCTGTTGCATGGACGCGGCAGCGGCGAGGGAACGGAGCCTAAGAAGAACGAAGACAGCAAGTCAATCGTCCTTGGGCTTGTCGCCGACGCGGAAAGCGAAGAATCCTAACGCGGGGACGTGCTCCAAAGATAGCCACGCATCCCGATCCCCGAGTTTCCTCTTAACCTGCTGCAAATCCCCTGTCTTCTGAATCTCCAATACAGCTTCTTTGAACCAGTCGTTCCTTCCTTCCCACTTCGGCCACAGAAGATTCAGCAGGCCGAAGCCGTGCATTACGTTAAGCGTGACTACCTGCTCGTTGTCGTTGGGTAGCCACAAGAGTAGTAGGATATTACTCAGATCGTCCGCCGGGCCGATCAACTCAACACTCGTAATGCCCACCGTACTGCTTCCCAAGACCCGAGGCGTACCGTCTTCCAGGGGAGCAATCTTGAACTCGAATTTCATATCCTCGTACTTGGCTTGCAGGTAATCCCTTGAGATCCCAAGTCCCTTAGTCTTCGGATCTTCGGCCAGTAGGAACGAAGGCAAGGCCAGCATTACGAGAATAAGCCAGTAGAATCTGATCTGCATTTCCCGCCCCTTTGCAGAAGGTTGAAGGGAACGGCCCGGCGTCCCGAATGGACACCGGGCCGTTGCAAAGCAGATCTCTGAGCGAGAAATGTCCCCGCCTATTCACCATCTTCCTCCAAGGAGCGACCTCGAAGGATACTGCACCGGCTCTTGTATTCAGCAGGCGACCCGGCACAGAAGGCCGGAAAGCTCGGCTGAGACCTGCTTTGCACGCTCGCAGAATAGATAGATTCTGAGGGAAAGTCAAGAAGAACAACGACTTGTGCGGAGGGTACTTGTTCGTAGATTCAAGGGTATGGACCTAAGAGAACTGATCGAGGATCGCCGGGCCGCCCTCGGCATCCGGCGCGGGGAGCTGGCCCGGAGGATGGGCTACCGGGACCCTTCCCGTGGCTGCCGGCGAATTGACAGGCTGCTGGACGGCGACGTGGAGCTTGCGGAGGCGCTACGGGCGCGGCTGGCGGCCGGCCTGTCCGTGGAGCCGGGGAAGGTGGATGAGGCGATCCGGGGCGAGCTGGCGGCTCAGGAAGCCGCGTACCGGGCTGCGTTCAAACCGCACGCGATCGCCCGCACGCGGCGCGAGCGTCCGGAGCCGGTGTTCATTTACGCGATGTGCGGCGGCCCGGAGACTCAAGTGATCGGCTTGGAGGAAGAGCTGGGGGCGGGAACCTTCGCCCGGCAGGCTCTTCTCAAGCTCCCTGATGCGGTCCCCGGACTCGGGGCCGTCACCAGCTACGTGGTCAACTACTCGCCGGACCGGGCGGTTGAGTATGACCTGGCCGGCGATCCCGTCCGGGAGTTTGATCGAGCCATCCCGATGCCGTGGGCCGGCATGGTCGTTGGCGGGAAGCGGATCGGTAGCAAGACGTGGTCAAGGCTGATGAAGATGGAGAAGACTCACTGACAGGGATACTTACAGGTGCTGGATTGCGAGGGATACTTACAGGTGCTGGATTGCGAGGGATACTTACAGGTGCTGGATTGCGAGGGATACTTACAGGTGCTGGAGGACCCAACACAGACGCGGGCTTTCGTAACTTACGAATAGCCAACTTACCCATGTCCCATACGAAATTGAGAATAAGGGACACGATCAATTCCACGCCCATGGTTTTACTGCTCCGTGAGAATTTCTATCACTGAGGGAAGAAAGATCGTGTTTGGGAATGTCCCTTAACTCGATCTTCGATAATCTGTTTGAAGCGTAATTCCAACGTTCCTTTAGAGGAACACAGGGCATACCCGCTATTCTCTCCGAGACTGCGGTACTCTCGAAAATTCATGTTGACAGTAAGTCTGCTAGATATCTCGCTATCTTCCCGCAAAACCATGTTGAAACGGAGATAGCGGTGTTGAGGGACTGCTATACCTGGAGTACCGCAGTCAATAAACTCTCCCATCCAGGGCGCGGGCCGTCCCATTCCAGTCCATTCTGTAACTATCAGACCGGAATCCTTCTCGATAGTGCTGATTGGAAAATCATGTTCTGCCAAGAAGTCTACAATGGCGGCCCATACCTTGTCGTACTGTCCCATAGGCCAACTCTTGTCGAAGGTATATTGTTGAGGGGCAACAGCACAAGACGTTAGGCTTATAGCGGCAAGTAATGTAACGAGCGGTTGGTTCATCTGTCCTTGCCCTCGTAGCTCTCGTTCCTCCGTCGTTCTGAATCCTGCTGGATGTCCGTCACAGCGTTGTAAATGAAGAATAGCCCAAAGGTCACGACTATCTGATACGGTGTGAATTCCCAATACAAGACCAGCACAAGCAGAATGAGCCCTCCGATCAAAGCCTTGATCCCTCGGATAGGGCTTGACTCAGGAATCTTCATGCCGTCCTTCCTTTTGTAGGGCATCTTGAAGCGGTATCAGAGAGGCTAGAGAATCGGCGATCTCAACCGACTTACAATCGGCTGCCTGTGACAGGGCTTGCGGGTTCGAATCCCGTCGCTGCCGATTGCATCCACTTGCACAAGAGTTGGTAGTTATCGATGTGATCCGGCCCGCCTTTTGATCGGGGGACTTTATGGTAGGAGCAGGCGGCCTGACGGAGGGAGGGTCAGGCTTCCTCCCTGTATTCCCAGATCGTGCCATCGGGCTTCTCTGCCACCACTCGACCCGTTCCGTAGTTCAGTAGCTTTCTGGCCAAATGCAGGGCGTGGGCCTCCCAGTCGTCGTCGCCATCCATCACAACGGTGATGTGGATATCCTCCGGCTCCTTGGTGTTCTCGTAGGCGCGGAAGATGTAGTTACCTTTCATCACCGCTGATCCCCCTCCAAGAGTGAAGAAGTATTCCCCGCAGGTGGCCCGACACGCGAGCCCCCTGGGAAGTAGGCAGGGTGGAATATAAGAGCCGCAAGACGCCGGCCCAAGCACAATTTCCGGTTAGGGAGGATTCTCGGCGGCGTACTTCTCGCGCCGCTCCCGAACCATCTCCTTGTGCGTCTGCGGAGGCGTGTTGAGTAGATTTCGAGCGATCCGTTCCGCTTCCTGATGGATCTCTTCCGGGATCTTCCCTTCCGGGTCGATCTCGCGAGTACTTGACTGTTCTTCGTGCATGGCGTTCTTCCTTTCGATAGAGCGATGCCCTCCGACCTGGCAGGGTCGGAGGGCATCTGTCACGGCGGGGCTGAGAATCGGCGATCTCAACCGACTTACAATCGGCTGCCTGTAGCGGGCTTACGGGTTCGAATCCCGTCCCCGCCGCCACCCAACTATGCGTTACGCCTACATGCGATACGAATGTTACGATACAAAGGTTCTTCGTCAATAGGTGAACATCAAAGCACTATTCGGACTCCAACGCCGGGGTCTGCGAAGTCAACGGTATAATTCCCTTCGCAAGGCCCTCGGCGCCCGGCCGATGGCCATCGTGGGTCAGTTCCTCACCGAGGCGGTGGTCCTGAGCTGCTGCGGCGGCGGCCTCGGCCTGGCCCTGGGATGGGGACTCGCCCGGGGCGGCGAGGCGATGCTCTCCGGATGGCTCGGAACCTCCATGGCCGGCTCCACCGACTGGGGGTCCGCGGGGCTCGCCCTGGCCGTCTCCCTCTGCGTGGGCATCGGCTCCGGCGTCGTGCCCGCGGTGCAGGCCGCCGAACTCCCTCCCGCGGAGGCCATGAGGCATGCTGGTCGAGCTTGAGTCCGCCTGCAAGACCTACAGGAGGGGGACGCAGGAGGTGCGCGCCCTCCGGGAAGTGGACGCCGCCTTCGGCGAGGGCGAGTTCGTCGCCCTCATGGGTCCCTCCGGCTCCGGGAAGACGACGCTGCTCAACATCATCGGCTGTCTCGACAACCTGACGGCGGGCCGGTACCTCCTGCAGGGCGAGGATGTGACCGGCCTGAACCCCATCCGCCTCGCCGAGGTCCGAAGCCGCAGGATCGGCTTCGTCTTCCAGAGCTTCCACCTGCTGCCGAGGGCGACGGCGGCGGAGAACGTCGAGCTGCCCCGGATCTACGCGGGAGCGAACCGCCGCCAGCGGCGGGAGTGCGCCCGCGCGGCCCTCGATCGGGTCGGGCTGGCCGACCGCCGCGACTTCCGGCCGGAGGAGCTGTCCGGCGGCCAGCGGCAGCGCGTGGCCATCGCCCGGGCCCTGGTCAACGAGCCCTCGCTGATCCTGGCGGATGAGCCCACCGGCAGCCTGGACCCGCAGGCCGCGGGAGAGGTCATGGAGCTGTTCGCGAGACTGAACGACGAGGGCATCGCCATCGTCCTGGTAACGCACCAGGAGGAGGTGGCGCGGCACGCGAGGCGGAAGATCCGCCTGGCCAATGGCCGCGTGCTCCCCACACCCGCGGGACCGGAGTCTCCCGCACAGACCCAAGGGACCCGCCCATGACGAAGGCCGAGATCACCCGCGGGGTCCGGGAGGCCGTGGTGAAGGCCCTCGACCTGCCCATCCAACCCGACCAGCTCCCCGAGAGCGAGCCCCTCTTCGGCGCCGACGGCGAGGTCGACTCGATCCTGTCGATCAAGCTGGTCGTCGAACTGGAGGAGACTTTCGGGATCGAAGTCGACGACGACGATCTGACGGAGGAGCTCTTCGGGACGGTGGCGGCCCTGGCGGAGTACGTGGAGACGAGACTGGCGGCCCTCCGTTGACGACAGGCGGGCAGCCAGGCGTGCGAGGACGTTCGCCCTTGCACACGCGGTGTGTATCGCGTAATTATGCGAGTGATCCATGCGATGGCCACTGCTCACATACGTCCCGTGAAGCGACTGAATTTCACTCTCGACGAGGATACCGTGCGGCTTCTCGGAGATCTCGCTCAGCGACTCTTCGAGGGCAACAAGTCGCTGACCATTCGGACGGCGCTGCAGAGCCTCGCTTCCCATGCCGGACATGACGGTTGGGTGATCAACGGATACGCGCCGACGGAGTTGTTGAAGCCCGCCTGCTGTCACACCTGCGGTGAGGCCTACCCGAAGGGGGAGATCCTGTTCCGCCCCGTCTTCGAGCGTGGAGCGAGCCCCGCCGCCTTGCCTCGACTGCCCAGAGAGACCTGGCTGGATTGCGGCGACTGTGCTTCGCGAACGACCGATGTCGTCGATTGATCGAGCAGGAGAGACCGGGCAAGGAGCGCATATAGATGCCAGAATCGAAGTCGCCAGCCCTGCGGCTCACAGCCGACGTTGTGGGTACCGTCGGTTCGTCGCTGTGTGCCTTGCACTGTGCCATCCTGCCACTGAGCCTCATCCTGGGCACCACGCTGCCTCTCACGCTGATGGGAGAAGAGATCTTCCACCTCGGCCTGCTGGGCCTGGTTCTCCCGGCCGGGGTCGTGGCCTTCGGCCTCGGTTGTCGTGAGCACCGGGACGCCTGGGTGCTGGCTCTCGGTGTCATGGGCATGCTCGGGATCCTGCTGGCCGCCACGGTGCTGCATGATGTCGTTGGCGAGTCCGGTGAGCGCGCAGCGACGCTCGTCGCGGCCGTCGTCCTGATCTCCGCTCACATCCGCAACTTCCGCCTGTGCCGCGCGAGCCGATGCGACTGCGGCCCTCCCGAAGGATGAGCCGTATGGGTCGTAGACCGCTGTCGATCGTTGCCTCTCTGTGGGTGCTGACCTGTGCGGCGGCAGCCCAGCAGTCGGCGCACGTGCACGGGACCGCAGCCATCAATCTGGCCATCGAAGGCGAGGAGCTGGAGATCGAGTTCGTGTCACCGGCCGGCAATATCGTCGGCTTTGAACACGAGGCGGTCACACCCGGCGAGCGTCAGGCGATCCGGGATGCGATCGAGCAACTCAAGGAGGGCCACGCGCTGTTCGATCTTCCGCACGCGGCCAGCTGCAGCCTGCATGTCGCCGATGTGAAGCACGGGCACCAGGAAGAAGAGGACCCCACGGACGGTCATGGGCACGGTGCCGAGGGCGATGACCACGACGAGCACGAGCACGCCGAAGCCGAGCGCGAAGATGGCCACGACGAGCACGGCCACGACGAGCACGGACACACGGAAGAGAAGGCGGACAGCACGCACTCCGAGTTCCATGCACACTATCACTACGAGTGCGATGGATCGCCCATCACGGAGATCGGGGTCCGTCTCTTCGAGCACTGGCCACGCATCGAGGAGATTCGCGTCCAGGCCCTGACCCCGACCGGCCAGTTCGGGGCCGTTACCAAGGCGAAGGACCCGGTGATCAGGTTGAAGTAGCCACGGGAGCCGACGCCCGGCATGAACGAAGACCTCATCGAAATCGAGGACCTGGGCTTTGGGTGGCCCGGCGCACCGCCTCTGCTCCGTTGCGACCGGTTCCTCCTGCGACGCGGCGAACACCTTTTCATCCGCGGCCCCTCGGGCAGCGGCAAGTCGACGCTGCTGAACCTTCTGGCCGGAGTACTGACGCCGGACTCGGGGCGCCTGTCGCTGATGGGGCAGGATACGGGCTCCCTGGCCGCGGCCTCTCGCGACCGACTTCGCGCCGACCACATCGGGTTCATCTTTCAGCAGTTCAACCTGGTGCCCTACCTCGACCTGGCCGAGAACGTCGTCCTGCCCTGCCACTTCTCCCGCCGCCGGTCCGCGCGGGCGGCGGAGACGCACGGCGGCGTGACCGCGGCCGCACGGTCCCTGCTGCAACGCCTGTTCGTCGAGGAGGAACTGGACCCGACGGCACCGGTATCCAGGCTCTCCGTCGGTCAGCAGCAGCGCGTGGCCGTGGCGCGGGCCCTGATGGGCGATCCCGAAATCGTGATCGCCGACGAACCGACCTCGGCCCTCGACTTCGAAGCGCGAACACGCTTCATCGAGTTGCTCTTCGAACGGGCCCAGGCGTCGCGGGCGACCCTGGTCTTCGTCAGTCACGATCCGACGCTCGCCGGCGGCTTCGACCGCACGGCCCACATCGATGACTTCCGGGCGGAGCCTCACTCGTGAAGGTGCTGCACCTGGCCTGGAAGAGTCTGCGCAACCGAAGCGGCACCGCGTCGCTGACCGTCCTGACGATCGCGGTCAGTGTGGCGCTCCTCCTCGGCGTCGAGAAGGTCCGGTCGCACGCGCGCGAGAGCTTCGCCAACACCGTCTCCGGAACCGACCTGATCGTCGGCGCGCGCAGCGGTTCGGTGCAGCTGCTGCTGTATTCGGTCTTTCGCATCGGCAACGCCACGAGCAATATTGCCTGGTCCAGCTATTCGGACATCTCGACATGGTCGGGCGTCCGCTGGGCCATCCCGATCTCCCTGGGCGACTCGCACCGCGGTTACCGCGTCATGGGCACGTCGGCCGACTACTTCGAGCACTTCCGCTACGCCGACAAGCGTCATCTCCGCTTTGCGCAGGGCCGGCCTTTCGCCGAGACCCTCGACGCCGTCCTCGGCGCCGAAGTGGCGCGCAAGCTGGGATACCGGATGGGTGATGCGCTGGTCGTTACCCACGGCCTCGGAACGGATGGCTTCGGCGACCACGACAACCACCCCTTCAAGGTCACCGGCATCCTGGCGCAGACCGGCACGCCCGTCGATCGCACCGTTCACGTCAGCCTCGCGGGGATCGAGGCGATGCACATCAACTGGAACCGTGTCGAGACCGATCTCCGGCGCGCCCGGGGCCAGGACCTGACCCCGCGCCAGATCACCGCCTTCCTCCTCGGCCTCGACAACCGACTCGCCGCCTTCAGGCTGCAGCGCGACATCAATCAGTATGGCGCCGAACCGTTGCTCGCCATCTTTCCGGGCGTGGCGCTGCAGGAGCTGTGGGACTTGATGCGCGTTGGCGAACAGGCCCTGCGGGTTGTCTCGATCCTCGTGGCAGCCGCGGCGCTGGCGGGTCTGCTGTCGGTCTCCCTGGCGGGGCTCAACGAACGCCGGCGTGAAATGGCCGTGCTGCGCTCGGTCGGTGCCGGCTGTCGCCACGTCGTGGGATTGCTGATCGCGGAGTCAGCGCTGTTGACGCTGCTCGGTATCGCCATGGGAGTGACGATGCAGGGCATGACGCTGGGGGCCCTGCAGCCCTGGATCGTCGAGCGCTTCGGCCTGTTCCTGCCCATCGGCCTGCCAGGCGCCGGGGAGTGGCGCCTGCTCGGTGGCCTGATGGCGGCGGGCCTGCTCGTTGGCCTGGTGCCGGCCTGGCGGTGCTACCGCAACTCGCTTGCCGACGGCCTGGCGACTCGTCTGTGAGCGCATCTTGAGAGACTCTCGTCCGTCGCCGATCCGGGGAGCCATGTCCATGTTTCGCCAACCCTTGCTCATTCTGCTGCTCGTCACCAGCGCCGCCGCCTCGGACTCACCGCGCGAGATCCTGTGGGACCAGCTCGTTCCCGAAGGCTGGAATCCCTACGCCCTGTTCGACGAACTCAGCGTTGAGGAGATCGACGCCCTCAGCGACGAGGAGTATTTCGCGTTGCAGGAGAAGGCCCAGGAGATGCTCGACAAAGCGCCGCTGGTGGAGGAGCTCGATGGCGAAACGGTGAAGATCCCGGGCTTCGTGCTGCCGCTGGAGTACGACGGCACCCGGATCCGCGAATTCCTGCTGATGCCCTATCTCGGCGCCTGTCTCCACACCCCGCCGCCGCCGGCCAACCAGGTCATCCGCGGCAGCCTCGCGCAACCCCATGACCTGCAGGAGATGTGGCACCCGGTCTGGATCCTCGGCCGCCTGAAGACCGGCCACGCCACGAACAAGCTCGACGAGGAGGGTTATGACTCCCTCTCCAACGTGAGTTCGGGCTACTCCATGGACGTCGAGTCGATCGAGCCCTATACCCAGAGAGACCCGAATGGCTGAACTCCAGGACGGGAAGGAACCGATTCCAGTGACGATTGTCAGCGGCTTCCTGGGCGCCGGCAAGACCTCTCTGCTCAACTACATTCTCAGCGCCAACCACGGACTGCGCGTGGCGGTGTTGGTCAACGACTTTGGAGAGATCAACATCGACGCCGAGTTGGTATCCGGGGTCTCCGGGGAGTCCACCGTCAACCTCTCCAACGGGTGTATCTGCTGCTCGATTCGCAGTGACCTGCTTGAAGCAACGGTTCAACTGGTACAAGGCCCGAACCCGCCGGAGTATATCGTCGTTGAAACGAGCGGCGTATCCGACCCCGTGGCGGTCTCATTGACCTTCATGGCCGCCGAGTTGCGGTGGCGGACACGGGTGGACAGTATCCTCACCGTGGTTGATGCGGAGCAGATCGATCAGGTGGACGGAAAGAACCGCGAGCTCGCGTTGGACCAGATCGCCATGGCAGACATGGTGGTGCTGAACAAGGTTGACCTGGTCAATGACGAGAGACGGGAGGAACTGGCAGGCTTTGTGAGAGACCTCGTTCCGAGGGCGCGTATTCTCGAAACCACATTCGGGAAGGTTCCCCCCGATCTGGTGTGCGGTGTCGGGACCTACGACCTCCAACGCTTTGCGGGGAAGACGGGTCTGGATGTTCACATCCATGCCCACGGAGAGGCGCCGCATGAACACGAACACCACACCGACCATACGCTTGTCTTCAACACGTGGTGTTATGCGACTGACCAGGCGCTGTCACGTCGGGCCGTGCTTGATGCGATGAAGACCCTGCCTGCGACCATCTACCGCGCCAAGGGGTTTCTCTACCTCCACGATGCTCCCGGTCGAAAGGGAATCGTGCACGTTGTCGGCAAACGCGCGCGTCTGATCACGGGTGAGCCGTGGGGCGGCGAGAAACCGGGGACCCAACTGGTCTTCATCGGTGAGGAAGGTGGGATCGACGAAGGCGAACTGCAGTCGCGCCTTGATGCGTGCCAGACGCAAGAGGATGCTCACGAGGATACCACTCTTGATGCCACTATTGACCTGCTTCGGCAGCTTGCAGTGAAGTAGGGCTTTTCTCTGTCGCCAGCACCACGTACGCCCCCGCCTCCAGCCCACCCAGCTCCGCCACCGCCCCGTCGGGCCAGCGCACCGTCACCGCCTCGGCCGCCGCCGCCGCCCCCAGCCCGAAGGTCAGCTCCCGGGCGCTCTGGCTCAGGTAGGAGGACCCGGTGCGCAACCGCAGCGACTGGGTCCGCCCGCCGGCGCGCACCGTCACCACCGCCCCCAGGGGGTCGGTCCCCTCCTCCCCCCGCAGGCGCAGGACCAGCGCCTTGCCGCCCTCCAGGTCGTTGCACAGCAGCCGCGGGGCGCCGCCGTTGGTGGTGATCAGCACGTCCAGGTCGCCGTCGCTCTCCACGTCGCCCACGGCCAGGCCGCGGCCCACGAGGGGCTCGGCCAGCGCCGGCCCGGCTCTTGCGCTCGCGTCGAGCAGCCTCCCCCGGCCGTCGTTCCAGAACAGCTGCGGCGGCTGGGCGTAGGCGATCTCGCGCTGCACGGCGTTGATCTCGGGCTCGATGTGGCCGTTGGCCAGGATCAGGTCCTGGCGGCCGTCCAGGTCGTAGTCGAAGAACCGCAGGCCGAAGGTCAGGGTCGGCAGGGTCGGCTGCACGAGGCGGCTCTTGCCGGCCCCGTCGAGGAAGACGGTGCCCCCCGCCGCCGTCTGCCGGTAGAGGGAGACGGCCTCGCGGCTGAAGTTGCCGATGCCGATGGCCAGCACGCCGTCGCCGGACAGGTCGGCCACGTCCACGCCCATGCCGGCCCGGGCCCGGCCCGACTCGTCGTAGCCGATGCCCGCCGCCGTGCCCACCTCCTCGAAGCGGCCGCCGCCGAGGTTGCGCAGCAGGAAGTTGGGCTGCGTGTCGTTGGTGATCACCAGGTCGACGCGGCCGTCGGCGTCGAAGTCGTCCGCCGCCACCCCCATCGACTTGGCGTGGGGCAACAGCAGCCCGGCCTCGGCGGTGATGTCCGAGAAGGCGCCGTCGCCGCGGTTGCGGTAGAGGCGCGGCGTCGAGCCGGTGTACTGCTGGGGTGTGGCGTACGACTTGCTCTTGCCGTCGAAGCTGGCGTAGAGGTCGTTCTCGGGCGACCAGTGCACGTAGTTGGTCACCAGCAGGTCGGGCCGCCCGTCGCCGTCGACGTCGGCCCAGGCGGCCCCCGTGGACCACTCCGGGTGCCGGCGGCCTTCCCCGTCGGTCCAGGTCTCGCCCGCCACCCCGGCCCGCGCCGCCGCGTCGGTGAACTCCAGGGGCCGGTCCTGGCGCAGCAGCAGGTTGTCGCCCAGGGTCGTCAGGTAGAGGTCGGCGTCGCCGTCGGCGTCGTAGTCGGCGGCGGTCACCCCCATGCCGTAGACGCTCACATCGACGCCGGAGCCGGCGGTGACGTCGGTGAAGGAGCCGGTCCCGTCGTTGGCGAAGAGGGCCGAGGTGGGCGCCGGGCCCTGCCCCTCGTGGCCGGGCCACCAGGCGCCGTTGACCAGCAGGGCGTCGTCGTCGCCGTCGCCGTCGAGGTCGTGGAGGGCGCAGCCGGAGCCCATCGTCTCGGGCATCCACTTGTCGCCGAAGGCGCCGGTCTCGTGGCGGAAGGCCAGGCCCGAGGCCGCCGCGGTCTCGGTGAAGGTCACCGCCGGCGGCGACGGCGCGTCCTCGGCGCGGGCGTAGTCGGGTGTGGGGCGCGAGTACGCCGGCGGCTCCGGGGCGACCTCCGGGGCCTCCTCGGCGCACGCGGCCAGCAGCAGGGCCGCGGCCGTGGCCAGGCGCCGCGGGCGGAGACGCCCGGCCATCAGGTGCGGCCCCCGTCGCCGGCCTCCGGGGGCGCCAGCTCGTGCAGGTGGATCGGCTGGGCCTCGAGGTTGTCGTGGGGGTGGTTCAGGCGGTACTCGCGGGTCACGGCCTGGGCCGACTCGTCGATCTGGTAGTACTCGTAGGCCTGCTCGGCGGCCTCGGCTTCCGCCTGCCGCCCCAGGCTGCGCAGGCAGAGCATGCGGTGGTAGTGGGCGCCGCGGTCCTCGGGGTCGATCCGCAGGACCCGGTCCAGCGCCTCCAGGGCCTGCTCGAAGCGGCCGTCGAGGTAGAGGACGCGGCCGAGGTTGCGCCACGCCGCGCGGTCGTCGGGGAAGCTCTCCAGGACGTGGCGGTAGGCCAGCTCGGCGTCGGCGTAGCGGCCGCTCTTCTGGTGGGCCACGCCCCACACCCAGGCGCTCTGGGCGTCGGCCGGGGCCAGCTCCTCGCAGCGCTGCAGCAGCTCGTAGGCGCGGTCGAGGTCGCCGTCGGCCAGGGCCGCCCGCGCCATGTTGCGGGGCCCGTCGATGCGCTCCGGGTGCAGCCGCGCCAGCTCGGCGAAAGCGGCGGTGGCGCCGCGCGTGTCCCCCTGCAGCAGCAGGCCGATGCCATAGTCGTTGAGCCGCTGCCAGGCGTCGGGCCCGGGATCCGCCCCTTTCGCCGGATCCCCGCCCTCGAGGGGCAGGGTGAGGGTGTGGGAGGCGATCTCGGTCACCGGCAGGTCGGGCACCTCGTCGAAGGGCCGGAAGCCCTCCCGGTTGGCGTGGAAGGCGAACTCGGTGTAGGCGCGGTCGAACTTGCGCCACAGCAGGCGCGCCGAGACCGTCAGCGATCCGCCGGCGTAGTCGGCGGGCACGGTGAAGGCGTAGTGGGCCACGTCCGCGGCCCCCGGGCCGATGGTGCGCACGTAGACCGGCGCGTGGATGTCCTGGGCGTTGCGGCGGTGGATGGCCTGCCCCTCGGCGTCGACGAGCAGGGCCTTGTAGAAGTGGGCCGCCGGGTCGACGTGGCCGTCGCCGCCGACGGAGCCGCTGCGCGCCAGCACCCGCCCCTCGGCGTCGGAGACCGTGATCTCCAGCCAGCCCTCGTTGGAGTCGTTGGTGCCGCCGGGGAAGGTGTGGCCCACGCCGAGGTTGCGCACCGCCACGTCGAACTCGAGGCGCTCGCCGGGCCGCACCGGCGGCGGCGCCAGGGCCGGTTGGTAGTGGAGGCCGCCCCCGGGCCGGCGCAGGGCGGCGATGTCGACGCGCAGCTTGGCGTCGCGCAGGAAGGCCTCGATGCGCTCGATCGTCTCGCGGTCGCCGCGCAGGAAAGGCAGGGCCGTGTTCACCGCCAGGAAGCGGTGCGAGCGCACGTACCCGTCCCTGGCGGAGACATCTCCCTCGACGGCCTCCTCCAGGGGCATGTGGCAGTCTTGGCAGACACGCCGGTGCCCGGGCAGGTAGAAGGTGCGCGAGGCGTTGAGGGCGACGCCGCTGTCGTGCCAGCTGTCGTACTCGTTCTGGCCGCGCAGCCAGCGGTAGCCGTTGAGGCGGGTGTCGAGGCTGACCTTGTGGCAGGTGGCGCAGTACTCGGAGGTCTGGAAGAAGGGCTTGAGCATCTGCCGCTTGTGCACCGCCGGCCGCGCCTTGAGGGCGGTGTCGTGGAGCAGCCGCAGGATGCCGTGCTCGGTGTCGGCGAACAGGTAGGGGTCCTCCTGGTGGTCGGCGATGTTGTAGTTGCCGTTGCCGGTGACGCCGTGGATGTGGTCGATGGCGTGGCAGGCCAGGCAGGTCAGGCCCGCCTGGGCCTGGGGCGTACGCCGGTCGATCTCGTCCGTCATCTGGCCGGCCAGCATCAGCGCCGGGTCGTGGCACCCGGAGCACCACTTCGACTTCACCAGCGCCTGGCGCCCCTCCAGGTCCTCGCCCCCCCGCTCCGGGTCGAGCCGCGAGAAGTGGTCGATGTGGGCCTCCACCTCGGGGTTGAGGGAGGTGGAGCGCTCGCGCATGTCGTTGATCGTCGCCTCGTAGAAGGGGTTGTTGAAGGAAGCGAAGCGGTGGGCCGAGGTCGCCCACTGGGCGACCACCGCGGCGTGGCAGCGCTGGCAGTCGAAGGCCCCCAGCTGATCGCTGACGACGAAGCCCTGCTGCTCGATCTCGCGGTCGAGGAACTCCTGCGCCGGCAGGCCGCCGCGGGTGATGATCCGCGACGGCAGGTAGGAGCCCGTGGTCGTCGTCGTGGCGGCGGGGAAGAAGGGGCTCTCGATGGGGACGAAGTTGGCCGGCACGAACTCCGTGGGGCCGCCGCCGGTCTGACGCTCCCGCGAGCCGGGCCCGGTGTGGGTGCCGTTGGCGAAGGCCTCCCGGGCCGTCTCGGTGTAGGCCTCGCGGTCGTAGGTGAGTCCGTGGACGACGATGGCCAGACCCGCGAGGCCGGCCGTGGCCAGGGGCACGACGCGGTAGCTGCGGGGCGACGGCTTCCAGATCGAGATGCGCCGGTGGGCGAGGTAGAAGACGGGCAGGGCCGCCGCCGCGATCACGTGGCACCACCAGGCCCAGGCGTTGTCGCGGCTGTTGGCCTCGGTGAGGATGAAGAGGCCCGTCACCAGCAGCGTCACCCCCAGGGTCACGGAGGCCAGGCCGGTGTAGATCGCCCGGCGGCGGTGGCGGCGCCAGACCGTGGGCAGGTGCCACTCGACGAAGGCCAGGGCCAGGATCACCAGGATGATGCCGCCCACCGTGTGGGAGATCACCATGGACTGGTAGAACCGGGGCAGGGAGAGGTCGGTGACCGCGAAGTAGCCGATGCCGAGGGCGTCGGCGGCGCGGTTGGCCAGCAGGTAGAGGGTGTCGGCCAGCATCAGCACCCCGAGGCCGACGACGAGCAGCAGCAGCCGCCGCTGCAGGGGGCCGAGGCGGGTGCGGCGCGGGGCGGGTGCGGAGGGCGAGTCGCTCACGGGTCCGAGGGGTGCTGGGGGCGGGGGCGTCCGGTGCGGAGGAAGGCGCCCGGGAGTTTCGGCCTCATGGCGTGGAGAGGGGAACTTCGCGTTCCTCAAGCCTCCACGCGGCGTAGGCCAGGGACTGATCGATGTCCTCCCGCTCGAGATACGGGTATGCTCGGAGTATCTCCTCGGGTGAGCGGCCAGCCGCGAGCAGGCCGACCACAGTACCGACTGTCACGCGCATACCTCGAAGACACGCCTTACCCCCCATGACGGCGGGATCGATGGTAATCCTGTCGAATGACCTCATCGCTGTCTCCTCTCGTGTTCAGGCCCTCAAAGCTTGCAGCCCTTGATCTGCCGAGGCGAACGCGCGGAGGGCGGACGGGCGCGTGCGGTATGGAGGAAGGCTCCGGGGCGCTGAGGAAAATGAAAATAAGGGACGCGACCCCGCACCGCCCGGTGGTCCGGCCGGTCCGACGGGGGTGTCAGCCGGTGAGCAGCTCGAAGGTCTGGCGGGCCACGATCCACTCCTCGTCGGTGCGCAGAACGTGCAGGCCCACGCGGCTGCCGGCGGCGTGCAGGCTCCCCTCGCCGCGGACCTCCTCGTTCTTGGCCGGGTCCAGCTCCACGCCGAGGAACTCCAAGCCCGCCAGCACCTGGGCTCGCACCCGGCTGGAGTGCTCGCCGATGCCGCCGGTGAAGCTGATCGCGTCCAGGCCTCCCAGCTCGACGGCGAAGGCTCCGAGGTAGTCGCGGATCGACGAGGTGAAGACGTCGATGGCGAGGGCGCAGCGCCGGTCGCCGGCGGCGGCCTTCTCCTCGATGTCGCGCATGTCGTTGGAGGCCCCGCTCAGCCCGAGGAGGCCGCCCTCGGTGGCGCAGACCTCCAGGGCCTCGTCGAGGGAGATCCCCTCGCGGTCGCAGACCACCTGCAGGGCCCATGGGTCCAGGTCGCCGATGCGGTTGTTCTGCGGCACCCCGCCCTGGGGGCTGAGCCCGTGGGAGGCGCCCTGGGAGCGGCCGTCCCTCACCGCGCACAGGGACGACGAGCCGCCCAGGTGGCAGTTGACGTGGCGCAGGCGGTCGGTGCCCGCCAACTGAAGCACCTTCTCGGCGGCGTAGCGGTGCGAGGCGCCGTGGAAGCCGTAGCGCCGGATGCCGTACTCCTCGTGCCAGTGCCAGGGGACGGCGTAGAGCTGCCGCCGCAGCGGCGCGGTGCCGTGGAAGGCCGGCTCGAAGCACCCCACCCGCGGCGCGTGCGGCGCCACCCGGGCGAACCAGCGGATGGCGGCCACGTACGCCGGGTTGTGGGCCGGCGCCAGGCGGTAGAAGTCCTCCATGCGGCCCAGGACCTCCTCGTCCAGCTCCACGACGCCGGTGATGCCCCGGGCGTGGACGGTCTTGAAGCCGACCGCCTCAAGCTGCTCCACCGACTTCAGCGGCGCCCCGTGTCCGCCGGTGAGCCGCGCCAGGGCCTCGTCGATGGCGGCCCCGTGGTCGCGCAGGACGCAGCTCCGCTCCACCGGGTCGCCGCCGGCGAGGCGGTACTCGTGCACGGACCCGCCGCCGCCGCCGATGCGGTCCATGCCTCCCCGGGCCAGCACCTCGCCCGCGGGCATGTCGAACACCTTGTACTTGAAGGAGGTGCTGCCGAGGTTGGCCACCAGGACCTTCATCGGCTCCGCTCCCGCTCTTCCATGGCCCGCTCCGCCCGCAGGCCCAGCCGCGCCGCGTCGGCCGCCGTGGCCAGGTCCGTCTGCCAGCCGGTCTCCTCTCCCCGCACGTCCCGCAGGAACAGCTGCTCCAGGGACTCCGCCGGGCCCTCATCCGCAGCCAGGGCCTTCCGCCCCGAGGGGGTGGCCACCGACCACGAGCCCCCGTCGCGGACCAGGGTGCCGCCCGACATCACCACCCGCTCGAACTGCTCGGCCTCGTCGATCTCGACGCCGCCGGACCAGACCCAGGTGGCCGTGCCGCCTCCGAGCCCGGCGGTGACCGTGTTCTGGAAGCGGCGGTAGCGCCCCGTCTCCGGGTCGAGCCCTTCGTACCGGCACGAGGCCTCCACCCAGCGGGCGGCGCCGAAGAGGTCGACGAGGGGGTACACCTGGTAGACGAAGAACAGGGCCGGCGGCCCCGACACCGGCAGGTTGAGCAGCACCTCGGGGCGGGCCCCGCGGCCGGGGGTGAGGCGCACGAAGACGGCCGTCATCAGCTCGCCCAGGCCGGCCGCGGCCGAGCGCAGAGCCCGGTGCTCCCCGCTGACCACCTCGCCGTGGGCCACCCGCACGACGCTGCCCCCGTCCAGCCCGGCGCGGGTCAGGGCCTCCACCTCGGCCTCCCGCCGCGCCAGCGGATACTCGACGAAGACCGGCTTGCCCGCCGCCACCGCCGCCAGGGCGATCGCTCCGTGGCTGTCGTTGTGGGTGCACACGGCGACCGCGTCCACCAGGTCCCCCTCGACCAGGGACTCCCAGCCGCCGAGCTGCCGCGCGCCCAGCTCGCCCGCCAGGGCGCCGCCGGTCTCCGGGTTGCGCGCCGCCACCGCCGGGACGCTGCAGCCGTCGAGGGCGTCGAAAGCCAGGCCCCGGCGGCGGGCCATGCCCCCCGATCCGACGATGCCGATCCTCACGGGCGCGCCGGACTGCCGTCGGGCAGCCGCGTCTGCGTCCAGGTCTCGACGCCGTCGGTGCAGGGGTGCTTCGCCGCCAGTTCCTCGTCCACGTCGATGCCGAGGCCGGGGCTGTCGTTGGGGTACATGTAGCCGCCGCGCACCTCGGGCATGCCCGGGAAGATCTCGGCCATGCGGTCGTGGAAGCGGCACCATTCCTGGACCCCGAAGTTCGGCGCCCACAGGTCCAGGTGCAGGTTGGCGGCGTGCCCCACGGGGGAGACGTCGCCGGGACCGTGCCAGGCGGTGCGGATCCCGTACATGTCGCCGAAGGCGGCGACGTTGCGCGCCGGCGTGAAGCCGCCCATCTGCGAGACGTGCATGCGCAGGAAGTCGATGAGCCGGTCCTGGATCAGCGGCTGCCACTCGCGCGGGTGGTTGAACAGCTCGCCCATGGCGATCGGCGTCGAGCACTGCTGGCGGATGTTGCGGAACCACTCCAGGTCCTCGGGGGCCAGCGGGTCCTCCAGGAAGAACAGGCGGAAGCGTTCCATCTCCTTGGCGAAGCCCACCGCGTCGATGGGGACCAGCCGCTCGTGCACGTCGTGGAGCAGCTCCACCTCGAAGCCCAGCTGCTCGCGCACGTGCTCGAAGACCTCCAGGTGGGCGCGCATGTAGGCGCGGGGATCGAAGTAGGAGCCCGGCTGGGCGCCATCGGGCGCGGGCCGCTCCGCCGCGAGACCGCCGTAGCCGCCCTGCTGCACGCGGATGTACTGGTAGCCCTGCTCCTGGTAGCCGCGGATCGAGTCGACGATCTCCTCCTTGCTGGCGCCGCCGGCGTGGGCGTAGCAGGCCGCCGCCTCGCGGCACTTGCCCCCGAGGAGCTGGTAGACCGGCATGCCCGCGCGCTTGCCCTTGATGTCCCACAGGGCCTGGTCGACGCCGGAGATGGCGTTGTTCAGCACCGGCCCGTTGCGCCAGTAGCCGTTGACGCAGGAGAGCTGGTAGATCTCCTCGATGCGGTCCACGTCGCGCCCGATGAGCAGCGGCTTCAGGTGCCGCTCCACGGCGGCGACCACGGCGCGGAACCGCTGGGTGAAGGTGGCGCACCCGACGCCGTGGAGCCCCGGCTCGGAGGTGAGGATCTTGACGATGACGAGCCGCGCTCCCGCCGGCTGGGTGGCGATGACCTGCACGTCGCGGATGGTGACGGTGCTCATGGTTTATGCACTCCCGACAGTTGAGATGCGAGGCTCCTACCCCGCCGGCACCTCCTGCCGATATCCGGGGTGGCGAAAGCGGCGACACAGCGAACCGCTGTTGACGGTATCGATACCTCGATCCCAATATAGATCACTACGAAGAGGAGCATGGCAAATGCCCACAGCAAGAGAAAAGTTCTCCAGCCGAGCCGCGCCTGAGTTGCTGTCGGCAGTCCGCGAAATCGCCCGCAAAGAAGGCCGCCATTTTCAAGTGGTGCTGGAAGATGCCCTGCGGGAGTACGTGGAGAACCATGCCCAGCAAGGGCCTCGAGCATCGGTGATGGCCCACTTCGAGGCCAGCGTCGACAGGAACCGTCGCCTGGGCGAACGGCTGGCCGAATGACTCATGACTTTCCCACCATCGAGGAAGTCATGGACATGCACGATGCTTTGATCAGGACATTCGGTGGCGCACCGGGCCTTCGGGATGAGGACGCTCTCATCTCCGCCCTTGCTCGCCCTCAGCTTGGATACTACGAGGGAGTCGTGCAGGAAGCCGCTGCCCTCATGGAGAGTCTTGCCAACAACCACGCCTTCGTGGATGGCAACAAGCGGATCGCCTTCTTCGCAACTGACACCTTCCTCCGCATGAACGGCCACTTCATCAAGTGCGACAACGATGAAGCCTACGCCTTCTTCATGCGAAGGTTCGAGACCCATTCATTCCGGTTCTCGGAATTGAGTTCGTGGCTCGAACAGAAAGTCGAACCGCTGCCAGGGTCCTGATCCCCTCGTCGGCTTCTCACCCACCCCCCACACCGAGAGCGGTTCCGATCCAGCATAGCAAAGGCTGACCCCTGCTCGTAGTCCTCGACCTTCTTCAACACGGAGGAAATCAGAAGGTCAACCCACTCCCGCTCTGCGGCATTGCCCGCCCAACCACCTCCGGGAAGAGCAGTACTGCTGAATTGGCTCGGATCGCATGTCTCCCCCGGAGCGGTCCCCGCGAGGCCACGGCGGTAACGCTGACTCGTGATCTCGGTCACTTCCAGCCCATTTCCCGACCATTGCGTTTCCACACAAAATCCGGCGTCTCGTGCTTCGGGATGGCGAATGGATACTCCAGACAGTTCCGAGAGGCCAGCGTTAGTAGGTATTCCCCCAGCGTGAACCGTTCCCGAAAGGTCTGAAGTACGTCTCTCTGCCCCCCGCTCGAAGTCTATCTCCAAGATTGCTTCGACAAGTTCATCCTTGGCCGAGATGGTGATCTCGTCATCCAAGGGATGGAAGAACCTCTCCGTCATGGCCTCGCCCCACTCTTCCGGCTTCCGCCGAAGATTCGGTGATGTTGGCACTGGCCTCGCCAAGCCCTCGCCCGGCATCCACCATCGACTCCTCGACGGATGTCAATCGATCGAGGCGCTGGAATTAGCAGGTGCCGCACCCCCCTTTGGGCCCACTGGCCTACCCCTGCCACAGCCCCAGCAACTCCTCCGACGTCGTCACGTCCAGCCCGATGTCCCGGAACTGCCGCAGGGCCGCCTCGTGGCCGTGGGGCCGCGGGGACCGCGTGCAGTCGCCGACGACGGCGACGTAGTAGTCCTTGTTGGTGGCGCTCCAGGCGGTGGCCTCCAGGCACCAGTCCGTCGAGCAGCCCACCAGGACCACGCTCTCCCGCCGCAGGGTGCGCAGCATGAGGTCGAAGTCGGTGCCCTCGAAGGCGCAGCCCCGGTGCTTGGGCAGGATGTGGTCGCCCTCCCGCGGCTCCAGGCCCGGGTGGACCCGCACCTTGTCGTAGTCCGGCTCGAACTCCTCGTGGAGGCGGCCGGGGTCGTGCCCCAGGTTCAGCCAGGTGCGGATGACCGCGGCGGAGGCGTCGGTGAGGCCGCGGTTGCGGTGGTTGTAGAAGTAGAACACGGGCACCCCGCGGCGCCGGGCCGCGGCGGCGAGGAGCTTCACCTTGTCGAAGATGACCCGGTCCGTCCCCGCGTCCCACCGGGGGACGTTCTCGATGTCGATCACCGCCAGCGCCGCCCGGCGCGGGTCGACCACCTCCGCCAGGCTCTCGCAGACCTGCTTGCCGTCGATCGTCAGCATGGATCCTCCTTCGGGGGCGCGAAGTATACGGCTCCGCCGGGCCTCCGGGGGCAGGGCACGCGGCCCCCCGGGCGGTCCCACGGGCGCGGCACTGGCGGCGGGCCCGGGGGCAGGGCTCCGGGCGGCCGGCCCGGTCCCGCACTGGCGGCACTCCCCCGCGGGCCCCACATTAGGCCCCCATGACTGACAAGCTGACCGTCGCCATCATCGGGTGCGGCCGCCTGGGCCAGCACTACGTGGACGTCTACAACACCCTCCCCGACACCGAGGTCGTGGCCCTCGTCGATCCCAACCGAGGCCGCCTCCAGGCCGTGGGCGAGCGCTTCGGCGTCGACGGCCTCTTCGCCGACGTGGAGGAGCTGTACCGCCGCATGACCCCGGATCTGGCCGCCGTGGTCCTGCCCGCCAAGTTCATCCAGGAAGTCGTCACCGCCAGCGCCGAGGCCGGCGTGCGCGGCGTCTCCACGGACAAGCCGATCGGCGCCCGGCTGGCCGACGTGGACGCCATGATCGAGGCCTGCGAGTCCCGGGGCGTCGTCTTCGCCGGCGGCAACCTGGTGCGCGCCATGAGCCAGGTGCAGGAGGCCGCCGCCTGGCTGCGGGCCGGCGACTTCGGCGAGCTGCGGGGCGCCGCCGTCCACTCCTTGAGCACCGAGATCTCCGGCGGCGGCTGCCAGCAGATCGCCGTGATGCGCCTGTTCACCGGCGCCGAGGTGGCCGAGGTCACCGCCTGGGGCTCGCCCCGGGAGGCCTTGGAGTCCGGCACCGACAAGGACCTCGCCATCAACGGCCTCTTCCGCCTCAGCAGCGGCATCGAGTGCCCCGTCTTCAGCTCCCGTGACCCCTGCCGCGGCGTCGACGCCTGGACCGACGACGCCCTCGTGCGCTGGAACTGGGCGCCGCCGGAGGTCTGGCAGGGCTTCGACGATTCCGGCGCCCGCATCCGCGTCGAGCGCCCGTTCGCCCCCATCGAGTACCCGCGCTTCTCCTACCTCGGCACCTCGATCCGCTCCTTCATCGACGTCGTCCGCCACGGCGGCGAGCTGCGCATCTCCGGCCGCGACCTGCTCCAGTCCCTCGAGGTCGCCATCGCCGCCCGGGAGTCCGCCCTGCGCAACGCCGTCCCGGTCTCCCTGCCCCTGCAGGACCGTTCCCTCACCCTCTACCCGGTCCCCTACCGCTGGCTCGGCGGCGACAACTCGGGCCGCGAGCAGAGCGTCGAGGAAGCGCGCACCATGCCCCTGTTCCCCCACTCCTCCTGAAGGACACGACCGCTCCCATGGACCCACGCCGGCACCTGCCTCTCGAAGGCGCCCTCAACGTCCGCGATCTCGGCGGCTACCCGACGGCCGACGGACGCACCACCCAGTGGCGCCGATTCCTGCGCGCCGACGGCCTCCACCAGCTCGCGGACTCCGCCCGCGACGAGTTGGTGGGCCTGGGGCTGCGCACCGTCGTCGACCTGAGGAGGGACAGGGAGCTGGCCGAGAGGCCCAGCGTCTTCGCGGCCCTGGAGGGGGTCGACTACCTCCAGGTGGACTACGTCGGCGAGAGCCCCATCGATCCCTCCCAACCCCTGCTCGAAGGCGCCGAGCGGACCGGCGACATCTACTGCCAGTGGCTCGAGGTCCGCCGCAACCAGGTGCGCGACACCCTGCGCGCCCTGGCCGCGCCCGGGGCCGTGCCCGCCCTGTTCAACTGCGCCGCCGGCAAGGACCGCACCGGCGTCACCGCCGCCCTGCTCCTCGGCCTGGCCGGGGTGCCCGACGACGTGATCGCCGAGGACTACAGCCTCAGCGGCTGGTTCCTCGTCCACCGCCTGGAGGAGGGCGACCCCCGGACCCGGGAGGAGTACCAGGAGCAGGCCTCGCCCCGGAGGGCCATGGAGATCGTCCTCGAGCACCTGAACGGCAAATACGGCGGCATCGAGCCCTTCGTGCGCACCATCGGCCTCTCCGCGGAGGAGGTTGCGCGGCTGCGCGCCGGCCTGCTGGACTGACCGTGCCGCGATGACCGCTCTGGACCCGCGCCGGCACCTGAAGCTCGAAGGCACCATGAACGTCCGCGATCTCGGCGGCTACCCCACGGCCGACGGCCGCACCACCCGGTGGCGCCGCTTCCTGCGCGCCGACAAGCTCCACCAACTCGCCGAACCGGCCCGCGATGAGCTGGTAGGCATGGGCCTGCGCACCGTCCTCGACCTGCGGCGCGGCAGCGACCTGGCCGAGCACCCCAGCGTCTTCGCCGGCTCGGAGGAGGTCGACTACCGCCACGTGGACTTCATCGGGGAGGGACCCGTCGAGGCCTCCGGGCCCCTCGAAAGCGCCGAGTGGATCGGCGACCTCTACTGCGGGTGGCTCGAGAATCGCCGCGACAAGGTGCTCGACATCCTGCGCACCCTCGCCGCGCCGGGGGCCGTGCCCGCCCTGTTCAACTGCGCCGGCGGCAAGGACCGCACCGGAGTCACCGCCGCCCTGCTCCTCGGCCTGGCGGGGGTGCCCGACGGGGTGATCGCCGAGGACTACAGCCTCAGCGGGCGCTTCCTCGTCGACCGCATGGAGGAGGGCGACCCCCGGACCTGGCAGGAGTACCAGCAGGAGGTCTCCCCCACGAGGGCCATGGAGATCGCCCTCGAGCACCTGAACGGCAAGTACGGCGGCATCGAGCCTTACGTGCGCTCCATCGGGCTGACCGCGGAGGAGGTGACGCGGCTGCGCGCCGGCCTGCTGGACTGACCGTGGCCGGCGACCGCCTCTTCCACCGCGTCCGCAAGGACCGCTGGCTGCGCGTCACCTGCGGCGAGGGCTGCTGGCTCTACGGCGACGACGGCCGCGCCTGGCTCGACGCCTGCGCCGGCGTCCACGTGGTCAGCATCGGCCACGGCGTCCCCGAGATCGCCGAGGCCATGGAGGCGCAGGCGCGCAAGGTCGCCTTCACCTACTCGCGCTTCCTCACCGAGCCCCAGGTCGAGCTGGCCGACCGCATCGCGGCCCTGACCCCCGGCGGCCTGAACCGCGTGTTCTTCGTCTCCGGCGGCTCGGAAGCGACCGAGTCGGCCATGAAGATCGCCCGCAAGTACCACCTCGAGACCGGCAACCCCGGCAAGCACAAGATCGTCTCGCGCTGGCAGAGCTGGCACGGCAACACCGTGGGCGCCCTCTCCATGTCTGGGCGGTCGCCGTGGCGCCGCGACTACGAGCCCTACCTCCTCGACTTCCCCCACATCCGCCCCTGCTACCCGTACCGCTGCCCGTACTGCCGCGACGAGTGCGCCCTCACCTGCGCCGAGGACCTGGAGCGCGTCATCCTGCAGGAGGGGGCCGAGACGATCGCCGCCTTCATCGCCGAGCCGATCCTCGGCACCTCCTGTGCCGGACTGACACCGCCGCCGGACTACTTCCGCACCCTCCGCGAGATCTGCGACCGCCACGACGTGCTCCTGATCGCCGACGAGGTGGTCACCGGTTTCGGCCGCACCGGCCTCGACTTCGGTTTCGAGCACTTCGACGTGGTGCCCGACATCCTGGCCACCGGCAAGGGCCTGAGCAGCGGCTACACGCCGATCGCCGCCACCGTCGTGAGCGACGGCATTTACGACGCCATCTACGAGAGGCAGGACCACTACGTCCACGGCCACACCTACGGTGGCAACCCCCTCTCCTGCGCCGTGGCCCTGGCCGTGCAGGACTACGTCGCCGCCCACGACCTCGTCGACCGCTGCCGCCGCATGGGCGACCTCATGCTGGAGCGCCTCGAGCCCCTGCTGGACAACCCCATCGTCGGGGCGGTGCGCGGCAAGGGCCTGCTCACCGGGGTGGAGTTCGTCGCCGACAAGCGGACCCGGGAGCCCTTCCCCGCGGAGCGCGGCGTCACCGCCGCCGTCGTCGACCGCGTCTTCGACAAGGGCGTGCTGATCATGCCCGGCGCCCCGGGGCTGGTGGACGGCGTCCGCGGCGACCACATCGCCATCAGCCCGCCCTTCACCGTCGACGAGGACGAGGTGGAGACCACGGTGCGCGCCGTCACCGAAGCGGTGGAGGAGACGGCGCGGGAGCTGGGAGCGGCGACGTGAATGCGGGGAATCTCGATCAAGCCATTCGAGAGCCGGGACCAGGAACCTGTCCGGAGGCTGATCCTGGCCGGACTCGCCGAGCACTGGGGAGAGATCGACCCGGGGCTGAATCCGGACCTGGACGACATCGCCGCCAGCTACGAGGATGCCACCTTCCTGGTCGCCTGGCTCGACGGTCGGATCGTCGGGTCGGGCGCGCTGGTTCCCAAGTCGGACGAGGCAGCGGAGATCGTCAGGATGTCCGTGGTCTCGGAGCTTCGAGGGCGAGGGATCGGGAAGAGCATGCTGAACAGGCTCTGCCGGGAGGCCGCCGAGGCAGGGTTCCGGCGGCTCGTGCTGGAGACAACCTCCACCTGGGATGATGTGATCGAGTTCTACAAGAGGTTCGGCTTTCGGGTGACGCACACCCGGGAGGGCCCGTTCGGCGGCGAGGTTCACCTCTCACTCGAACCGCTCCCCGGCGCGGGTGCCCCGGTCCCATGAAGCGCGGGTCTTGACTTGGGAAGTACGGATTCTTACTTCGTAAGTAAGTATTCCACATGGAGGGATCACATGAAGGCGACACTCTCTCAGAGAGGGCAGGTGACCATTCCCAAGTCCTGCCGCGACAAGCTCGGCCTCAAGACCGGTACCGTTCTGGACTTCGAGGCCAGGGACGGGGTCCTCGTGGCGCGCAAGGTTCAACCTGAGGACGTCTTCCGCAAGTGGAGGGGCCGCGGCCGGCTTCCGACCGGGCTTGGAGTCGACGAGTACCTCGACGAAATACGGGGATGATCTCGGCCGTCGACTCATCGATCATTCTGGACGTCGTCACCGGCGACCCCCGTCACGCCGACCCGTCCGAAGAGGCTCTGCGCCGCGCCTCTCGCGAAGGGCAGGTCATCGCCTGCGAATGCGTCCTCGCCGAGATCTATCCGGTCTTCGACGGTACCGACTCCTTCGAGGAGTTCCTCACCGACTGGCAGGTGGATTTCGTCCCGTCCTCGCGACAGAGCGCGATCCTGGCCGGGCGCCACTTCGCCGCATACCTGGCGCGCGGGGGCTCTCGCCGCCGGGTCGCGGCCGACTTCCTGATCGGCGCCCACGCGCAGACACAGGCCGACCGCCTCGTCGCCCGCGACCGTGGATTCCTGCGGGACTACTTCTCCGGCCTGCAGTTGCTCGACCCTTCCTCGGGGGCGTGACCCCCTCGCCCGCGCCCGCGCGGCCTTCATGAAGCGCAAGATCCTCCTCGTCGTCAGCACGCGCCCCAACTTCATGAAGGTGGCGCCCATCCTCGCCCGGCTGCGCCAGCGCCCGGAGCGCTTCGACATCTGCCTGCTCCACACCGGCCAGCATTACGACGCCCTGCTCTCCGACGTGTTCTTCGACGACCTCGACCTGCCGGAACCCGACCACCACCTGGGGGCCGGCTCGGGGACCCACGGGGTGCAGACGGGGCGTATCCTGGCCGCCTTCGACCCGGTCCTGATCGAGGAGAAGCCCGATCTCGTCGTCGTCGTGGGGGACGTGACCGGCACCATGGCCTGCGCCCTCGGGGCGGTGAAGCTCCACGTCCCGGTGGCCCACGTGGAGGCCGGCCTGCGCAGCCGCGACCGCCGCATGCCGGAGGAGATCAATCGCATCGTCACCGACGCCGTCTCCGACCACCTGTTCACGCCCTCCCGCGACGCCGACGACAACCTGCGCGCCGAGGGCATCCCCGCGGAGCGGATCCACTGCGTGGGCAACGTCATGGTGGACTCGCTGCGGACGGCGCTGAAGTCCCTGCACCGGTCGACGGCGCTGGAGGACCTCGGCCTGGAGCCGCGGGGCTATGCCCTGCTCACCCTGCACCGGGACTTCAACGTCGATTCGGAGGAGCGCCTGCGGCAGGCCCTGGACGCGGTGGAGCGCGTGCAGCGGCGCCTGCCGGTGGTCTTCCCCGTGCATCCGCGCACCCGCGCCCGCATCGAGAGCTTCGGCCTGCAACAGCGGCTTGCGCAGGCGCGGGACCTGCGCCTCATCGAGCCGGTGGGCTACCTCGACGCCCTGCGACTGCAGAAGGAGGCGCGCCTCGTGCTCTCGGACTCGGCCGGCCTGCAGGAGGAGTCGACCGTCTTCGGGGTCCCGTGCCTGACCCTGCGCCCGAACACCGAGCGGCCCGTCACCGTGGAGGTGGGCACGGCCACCGTCGTCGACCTCGACGCCGACCTGATCGAGCGCGAGACCGATCGGGTGCTGGACGGGAGCTACAAGAAAGGCGCCGTCCCCGAGCTGTGGGACGGCGCCGCGGCCCGGCGCATCGTCGAGGTGTTCGCCGAGCGACTCTTCATCTAGGCGCCCAGCTGGCGCGCAGATACCTCGTCCCGAATCCGGCCGGGTCCCGTGGATTCTCCTCCACCACCCGGACCAGGCCGCTCCCATCTGCTTCCATCACATACAGCTCGGCCCAGAATCCATTCCCATCGGCGACAAAGAGAATCCTGGAGCCATCCGGCGACCAGCTCGGGGCCCTGACGAAACTCGTCCGCACTTCGCCGAAGATGCTGTCCTCGGTAAGGACGGTCTGATCTCCGGTGGCGATGTCGATCACCACCAGATCCGTTCGTTTGGACAGGACGGGCGGATCCACCCACGTATTGATGTTCCGTTCCCTGACCACGATCAGTCGCTGGCCGTCGGGGGAGAAGGCCGGATCGTAGTAGTCCCATGCGTGGATTCCGCTGGACATGTCCTGCTCCGCTGTGATCATCCGCGCCGGCCCTCCATCCAGGCTGATCTCGTATACGCCGATCTTCTCCCGGGGATAGGGTTGATACCAATTGGCCACGCAGTAGAGGAGCTTGTCGTGGCCCGACCACTCGACGGACCACTCCCTCAGGATGTCATCGGTCACCTGCCTCCGATGGCCGCCATCGGCGTCCATGACAAACAGCTCGAAGGGATTGACGCTGAAGCCTCCGGCTATCAGGCCGCCCACTTCTCTCCTGGGGACCTCTATCTCATTCGGACTCACTCCCACGTAGGCGATCCTCTGGCCGTCGGGCGACCAGGTCGGGTCCACCTCCCACCCCTGGGTCCGTGTGAGCCGGGTCTCCTGGCCGCTCTCCACGTCGATGGTGAACAGATCCCTCCCCCGCTCGAAGGCGATCTTGGTCCCGTCCGGGGACCAGGAGAGGGGGGACCGGCGGAACCTTCCCTCTTCCCCCTCGTCATGGGTCAGCCGCCGTAGACGTTCCGTCGAGTCCAGCACGTAGATGTCGAACCAGCCGGTGCTGTCGAGGTTGGCCACGAAAGCGATCTTCGTCTGGATGATCTTGCCGATCCCGGACGACTCGGGCTCCTCCTCATCGGGAACCTCACGCCGCAGAAAGACCTCGATGCCCCTCTCCTGGAGTCGACTCAGCAGACTCTCGTCGGGGGGCAACTGCACGTCGTCCAGCTCGACGTAGCCCAGCGTCTCGAAGGACAGCAACGGCGTCAGGTCGGCCGTGGGGTTGTGGGACAGGATGAGTGTCTGAAGTTGGGCCAGTCCACTCAGTGGCTCGACGTTTGCGACTTCATTGGAAGAGACATCCAGGTACCGCAGGTCCTGCAACTCCTTCAGAGGTGACAGATCGCTGATCTTGTTGTTTCTAAGGTCGAGCCATGTCAACACGGTCAGGGCGGCCAGGGGGGCGATCTCCCGGATGCGGTTGTCGGCCAGGGCCAGGCGTTCGAGACCACCCAGGGCCTGGATGCCGTCGAGTCCTTCGATGCCGTGGCCGCTTGCGTTCAGCACGGTCAGGGCCGCCAGCGCGCCAGAGGTGAAAGCCCGGTCCTCGACGACCAGGGCCCTGGCGACGGCCGTCGTCAAGCCCGTGTCGGCGAAGGTCACCTCGCCAGCCACGAGGCCCGGCTGCACGGGCGCCTCCGTAGGCTTCGATCCGCAGCCGCATATCCCCAGCAGGATGGCGGCGAGGGCGGCGGGAGGCACGGCGGAGCTCATGGGAGATTCCTCGAGAGTCACACGAACCGCAGGCCGCGCTGGTTCCCCATCCCCTTGGGGGCGACCATGTCGCGTTTGGCGGTGACGTCGAGGGCGGGATCCGGCACCCCCACCAGCTCCCCGTCCTTCACCCAGTCCTCGTCGCCGCCGTAGAGCTCGCCCATGAGCAGCTCCTGCAGGCGCCTCAGCTCGCCGGCGTGGGCGGGATCGCCGGCCAGGTCCCGCGTCTCCCGCGGGTCGGCCTCCAGGTCGAAGAGCTGCGAGCGGTTGCCGGCGGCGTAGTAGATCAGCTTGTAGCGGCCGGCGCGGATCATGCGCGTCCCCAGGTCGCCGGCGAAGTGCTCCCCGTAGAGGTGGTCGCGCCGCTCCTCCCCGGCCAGGGAGAGCCCGTCGGCGGTGGCCGGGACCGGCAGTCCGCACAGGTCCAGCAGCGTCGGCATGAGGTCGCCGAACTCGGCGAGGCGGTCGTCCCGCGTTCCGGGGGTGAGCCGCTCCTCGCCGCGGGGCGGGATGATGATGAGGGGGATCTTGGCCGACATCTCGTAGAGGGGGGTCATGCACCAGAGGCCGTGCTCGCCGAGCATGTGGCCGTGGTCGGAGGTGAAGACGATGATCGTGTCGTCGAGGAGGCCCTGCTCGCGCAGGAGACCGACCATGAGCCGCATCTGGTTGTCGATGTGGGTGAGGGTGGCGTAGAAGGCGCGCCGCGCCAGGCGCTGCTCGTGCCAGGGGGCGCCGACCATGGCGCTCATGTTCTGGTTGCGGTAGCGCAGGGTGTAGGGCAGTTGGGCCGGGTCGGCGGACCAGTCCCCCGTCGACGACCGGTCGATCTCGACATCGCGGTAGAGGTCGAGGTATTCCTGGAGCGGCGTCATCGGCGGATGGGGCGCGGAGAACGAGAGGTACCAGAACCCCGGCTTGCGCGGGTCCCGCCGGTGGATCGCCTTCGACATCTCGCGGACCGCCCAGTTGACGGGGTGGCAGTCCTCCGGCAGGTGCCAGGGCCGCGCCAGGAAGTCGTTGTGGCACATGCCGCCGGCGTACTCCATGCCGGCGTGGCCGCGCTCGGCCAGGAAGATCTCCCAGTCGTCGGCGCGGCCGTCGAACTGGTGGCGGCCCTGCTCCTCGAGGATGACCTCGTCGAAGCCGATGCGGTCGCGCTGGGGGGAGACGTGGAGCTTGCCCACGCAGTAGGTCTGGTAGCCGCCCTCGCGGAAGCAGCCGGCCAGGGTCGGCGCGTCGGGCAGCGGGTTCCGCTCCATGAAGGTCCGGTCGCCGTGGGAGCGGGCGTTCATCCCCGTCATCAGGGAGCGCCGCGCCGGGATGCACGAGGGACAGGCCGAGTAGGCCTGCTCGTAGGTGACGCCGTTGCGGCTCATCTGCTCCACCGTGGGGGTCATCACCACCGGGTGCCCCGCCGGCCGCGTGAGCAGCCCGCTCCAGTGGTCGGTGCAGATGAGCAGCACGTTCGGTCGGCGCCCTGCGTCGGCCATGGCTGACCCTCCTCGGGTGGGGTGCGTCCCCTGCGCAGCGGAAAGACAGAGGCCCGGAGGCGCCGCGCACAAGGGGAACCGGGCTTCCAGCGCCGGGCCGACTGGGAGGCCGCCGCAACCCTCTCCGGGCTTGCCGCCCGCCGGGGCGTCGAGTATCCTCGCCCCCGGGCGCCGGGCTCCCCGGGCGCCGGGACCGCCGACCGACTCCCCGTGACCTCCTCCAAGACAGGCCTGTCCGCCCTGCCGCCGGTGGACCGCGTCCTCGACGACCCCAGGGTCGCTGCGCTGGGGGATCGCTGCGACCGCCGCGTCCTGGCCGGCCTCGTGCGCGACGCCCTCGCCGGACTGCGCGAGGACCTGCTGGAGGGAGGCGCCCCCGGCCACCGGGAGGAGCTGATCGAGCTCGCCGTGGCCGGCGTCCGCGAGGGCCTCGACCGCAAGCTGGCCCCCCGCCTCGGCAAGGTGGTCAACGCCACCGGCATCGTCCTGCACACCAACCTCGGCCGCGCCCCGCTAACCGCCGACGCCATCCGCCGGATCGCCGAGACCGCCGGCGGCTACTGCGGCCTGGAGATCGACCTGGAGGACGGCGGACGCGGCAGCCGCCACCGCATCGTCGAGGAGCTGCTCTGCGAGCTGACCGGCGCCGAGGCGGCGGCCGTGGTCAACAACAACGCCGCCGCGGTGCTGATCACCCTCAACAGCCTCGCCCTCGGGCGGGAGGCGGTGGTCTCCCGGGGCCAGCTCATCGAGATCGGCGGCTCCTTCCGCCTGCCCGACGTGATGGAGCGCAGCGGCGCCTTCCCGGTCGAGGTGGGCACCACCAACCGCACCCACCTGTCCGACTACGAGGCGGCGATCAGCGAGCGCACGGGGCTGCTCCTCGACGCCCACACCAGCAACTACCGCGTCCTCGGCTTCACCGCCTCCGTGCCGCTGGAGGAGCTGGTCGCCCTCGGCCGCAGCCGTGGCCTGCCGGTGGTCCGCGACCTCGGCGGGGGCGCCCTCATCGACCTGAGCGAACTCGGCCTGCCCGCCGAGCCACTGGTGGCCGACAGCGTCGCTGCCGGCGCCGACGTGGTCACCTTCAGCGGCGACAAGGTCCTCGGGGGGCCCCAGGCCGGGCTGATCGTCGGCCGCCGGGAGAGTGTCGACCGCATCCGCACCAACCCGCTGATGCGCGCCCTGCGCTGCGGCAAGCTGACCTACGCGGCTCTCGAAGCCACCCTGCGCCTTTACCTGGACCGCTCGCGGCTGCTGGCCGAGCACCCGGTGCTGAGCCGGCTCACCGTGCCGGTGGCCACCCTCAAGCGCCGCGGCGGCCGCCTGCGCCGCCGCTTGGCCGATCTGCGCGAGGCCGGGTGGCGGATCGAGCTGATCGACTCGCGGGCCCAGGCCGGCAGCGGCTCCCTGCCCCTGGAGGAGATCCCGAGCGCCGCCCTCGCCGTGAAGCCCCCGGCTCGGCCGGTGGAGGAGCTGGCGGCGCGCCTGCGGCGGCACGACCCGCCGGTGGTCGGGTACGTGCGCGAGGACCGCCTGCACCTCGACCTGCGCACGGTCGCCGCCGGCGAGATCGCCGTCCTCGAGGCGGCCCTGCGCCGGGCCTCGGTCCCGCCGTGAGCCCGGGCCGCCACGTCATCATCGGCACGGCGGGCCACATCGACCACGGCAAGACCGCCCTGGTGAAGGCCCTCACCGGCATCGAGACCGACACCCACCCCCAGGAGCGGGCCCGGGGGCTGACCATCGACGTGGGGTTCGCCTACTGGAAGGAGGGCGTCACCCTCCTCGACGTGCCGGGCCACGAGCGCTTCGTCAAGAACGCGGTGGCCGGCGTCAGCTCCGTCGACCTCGCCCTCTTCGTGGTCGCCGCCGACGACGGCGTCATGCCCCAGACGCGGGAGCACCTGGCCATCCTCCGGCTCCTCGGGGTGGGCGACGGCATCGTGGCCCTCACCAAGACCGACCTCGTGGAGCCCGAGTGGGTGGAGATGGTCGTCGAGGACCTGCGCGAGCTGCTCGCCGGCACCTTCCTCGAGGCAGCGGAGATCGTCCCTGTCTCCTCGGTCACCGGGGAGGGGATCGGCCGCCTGCGGGAGCTGCTTGAGGAGCGCATCGCCGGCGTCGGGGAACGCCCCGACCGCGGCGCCTTGCGCCTGCCCGTGGACCGCGCCTTCTCCATGAGCGGCTTCGGCACGGTGGTGACCGGCACCGTCCTGGCCGGGTCGGTGCGCCCCAGGGACGAGCTGGTCCTGCAGCCCCGGGGGCGTCCGGTGCGGGTCCGCGGGGTGCAGATCCACGGCCGCGACGTGGCCGAAGCGGGTCCCGGGGACCGCGCCGCCGTGAACCTGTCGGACGTGACCGTGGACGAAGTCGCCCGCGGCGACACCCTGGCCGAGCCCGGGTTCTTCGAGGCCACGAGCCTGATCGACGCCCACCTGCGGGTCCTCGAGGACGCGCCCGCGGTCCTGAAGCACCGGGACCGACTGCGCCTCCACCTGGGGCCGGGGGAGGTCCTGGGGCGGGTGGTCCTGCTCGACGCCGACGCCCTGGCCCCCGGCGACAGCGGCTTCGTGCAGCTCCGCCTGGAGAGGCCGGGGACGGCCGCCCACGGGGACCGCTTCGTGGCGCGCCGCTACTCGCCCGCGCGCACCATCGCCGGCGGTACCGTCCTCGATCCCCGGGCACGGCCTCAGCGGCGGCGGCGGCCGGAGGTGCTGAAGCGGCTGCGGCGCCTGCACACGGGGGACCCGGGGACGGTCCTGGAGAGCCTGCTGCGCGATGCCGGCGCCGGCAGCCGCTCGGCGGCTGACCTGGCACCCGTTCTGGGCAGAAGCGTCGCCGACGTGGAGGCGAGGCTGGGGAAGCTGCGCGACCGCGGCGTCTGCGTCGACTTCGAGCAGGCGGGCCGGCGGCGGTTCGTGCACGCCGGGGCCTGGGACCGCCTGGGCGAGGGGATTCTGGAGGCGCTGGCCGCCTTCCACGAGGAGCAGCCCCTGCAGCCGGCCGTCTCGCGGGAGGAGCTGAGCCGGCGCACCGGCGTCGATCCCGAGGCGGCGGTGTTCCAGGCGGTGGCGGAGTCCCTGGCGGCGGGCGGGCAGGTGCGCCTGGAGGCCGGGCGGCTGTCCCTGCCCGGCCACCGGGTCGAGCTGACGCCGGAGCAGGAGGCCCTCCGGCAGGGGATCGCCGCGGCCCTGCGGGACGGCGGCGCCCAACCGCCTGACGAGGGCGAGCTGCCCGGGCGCCTGGGCCGGCCCGCGGCGGAGGTCGAGGCCGTGGTCGCCGTCATGCAGGAGCGGGGCGACCTCTTGCGGCTGCGGGACGGCCTCCTCTTCGAGGCCGGGGTGCTGGAGCGGATCGAGTCGGACCTCGTGGCCCATCTGCGCGAGCACGGGCAGATCGAGGTCGCCGGCTTCCGCGCGCTGGTGGGCACCACCCGCCGCTTCGCCCTGCCCCTGCTCAACTACTTCGACGGCAAGGGCCTGACCCAACGGGAAGACGCCCTCCGCCGGCTCGTTCCGGGCGCGGTTGACAGCCGCGGAAACGCCGCCGGAGATTGACCGGACCGCTGATCGGAAGGGGAATGGCTGGGGCTCTGGTGGCCCTCGCGGACTTCAAATCCGTTGCGGCGCGGTCTCCGCGCCGGGTGGGTTCGATTCCCACACATTCCCGCCAGAACAAGGAGACCCGCCCGCGGGAAACCGGTGAGCACCGGACCGCGGGCGGGTTTCTTCCTGCGGATCACCCCGATCTCAGATCTTCTCGAGGATCTCCTTCTCCTCGGGGAAACGTCCCTCGGCGAGCTTGGAGAAGATCAGCTCACCGTCGACCGTGACCTCGAAGCGCCCGCCGTGGGACGGCAGGAGCACGAGCTGGGCGAGGTCGAGCTTCTTGTGCTTGAGGATTGCGGCCGTCAGACCGACGGCCTGGGGTTCGTAGCCTCAGGAACTGCAGTACTGGATCTCGATCTTGTCGATCATCTCGTCTCCTTCCTTTGTGACTACGGTACGGGCGGGCTTTCCGGGGAGCAATCCGCCGACCCGAGCGGCTCGTGCCCCAGCACCCGGCGGGCGTGTTCGGTGTCGCGGTAGCTGAGCCGGTTGTCGGAGACCGCGTAGAACACGTCGAAGCGGACCTCCGCCGGCGCCGTGACGCAACGCTCCACGAGGACGGCCACGTTCTCCTGGCTGCAGTACACCGACTGGTCCCGCCGCTCCAGGGCCCGGTCCTCGGGGCGGACGGCGCCGATGCGCAGGCAGATCACCGAGAGCCCGGTGGAATCCGAGTAGTGGCGGGCCAGGGCCTCGCCCCAGGCCTTGGTGCAGCCGTAGAGGCCCGCCGGCCGCGGCGGGGTCTCGTGGGTGAGCATGGCCCAGGAGGCGGGGACGGCGGCGGGATCCCCCGAGACCAGGCTCTGGTACGGCTCCTCCTGCTCCCAGCCCGAGACCACCGAGCCGCTGCTGGCGTAGACCACGCGGGAGACGCCGGCCTGGCGCGAGGCTTCGAGCACGTTGTAAGTGCCCACCACGTTGTTGCGAAGCAGGGTCTCCCAGTCGCCGCGGATCGCCGCCGCCAGGTGGACGACTACGTCCACCCCCTCGAAGGCGGGGCGGATGGCGTCGAGGTCGGCGATGTCCGCCTGGTGGCAGGGGACCCCCTCCACGGGACGGCGGTTCAGGGCCGACAGCTCGAAGCGGCCCTCCAGCCGCCGGCGCACGGCGCCGCCGATGAGACCGCTCATGCCGGTGATCAGCACCTTCATGGCGCACAAGACTCGTCCACGCTCCCGGGCGGCGCCAGTCCCGCGGGGCCCGCCGCTGGCCGCCGCGGCTCATCCCGCCCTACCTTTGGCCGCCATGGCCACCATGCTCAGAGCCGCCAAGCACGACGGCGTCGGCAACGTCGTCGTCGAGCGCGTCGAGGTGCCCCGGCCCGGCGAGGGCGAGGTCCTCGTGCGCCTGCAGGCTTCCCTGATCAGCCGCGGCTCCGAGATCGGCGGCCGCTACCTGAGCGAGACCGCCGTCGACCCGTCGCGCATGGGCTACTCCGCCGCCGGTGTCGTCGCCGAGGCGGGACCGGGCGTCGACGATCCCGCCCCCGGGGACCGGGTCGTCGTCTCCGCGCCCCACGCCGAGTACGTCATCGGTCAGGCCGGCGCGCCCCCCACCCGTCCCTCCATCACTCCCCTGCCCGACGAGGTCGGCTTCGAGGCCGCCACCTTCCTGCCCCTGACCACGAGCAGCCTGGCCTGGGCCGACAGCGCCATGATCGGGCCCCGAGACAGCGTCGTCATCCTCGGCCAGGGGCTGGTGGGCAGCATCCTGCTGCAGGTGGTGCACCAGCGGCAGACGGGACGGCTGGTGGCCGTGGACGGGCTGGAGCGCCGCTGCCGGCTCGCCGGACGCATCGCCGACGATGTCGTCGACTGCTCGCGCCAGGACCCGGTGGAGGCGGTGCGGCGGCTCTGCCCCGGGGGGGCGGATGTGGTCATCGACTGCGTCGGCGGCGGCGCCGGGGTGCAGTCCTTCGCCCAGGCCCAGGAGATGTGCGCCGACGGCGGCGTGATCCAGCTCGTGGGGCTCTACCACCGGCAGCCCCTGCCCCTCGACGCCAGCCGCGTAATGGGCAAGCTCGTGGTCGGCGGCATCCGCACCCCGAAGCCCCGGGGCGAGTACAGCCGGGACGCCGCGCGCTTCCTGGCGGACGGGCACCTGGCCACCGAGGACATGATCACCCACCGCTTCCCCCTCGAGGAAGCGAAGCAGGCCTTCGACCTGCTCGTCGACGACCTGGGCTCGGCCCTGGGCGTGCTCTTCGTCTACGGCTAGCGGCCGCAGCCGCCGGGAGACCCCATGCCCGAATCGAACCACCCGCCGGAGCCGGAGAGGCTGCGCCACCTGCTGGAGGAGAACGGGGCCCGCGGGGAGGACCTGGACCGCTTCGACCGCATGACCTCGCGGCGGGGGTTCCTGTCGTCGGTGGGCAAAGGCGCGGCGCTGGCCGGCCTCGGCGTTTTCGGCGCCGGCCCCGACGCGGCCGTGCGGGGCCTCTTCGGCCGCGGGCTCATCCCCGGGGCCTGGGCGGCCGGGGACGGACTGCCCAAGCCGGAGATGATCGTCCACTCCGAGGAGCCCTTCAACGGCGAGTTCCCCCCCCATCTGCTCGGCGACGCGGTGACGCCCACGAGCCGCCACTTCGTGCGCAACAACGGCGGCATCCCCGGGCGCGCCCGCAGCCGCGACCCGCAGGACTGGAAGCTGACCGTCGACGGCGAGGTCCGCTCGCCGCGCGCCTTCTCCTACGACGATCTGGGCCGCCTGCCGCAGGTCACGCGCCGGCTGGTGGTCGAGTGCGCCGGCAACGGCCGCAGCCTCTTCGCCCCCGCCGTGGGCGGCACCCAGTGGGTCCGCGGGGCCGTGGCCTGCAGCGAGTGGACGGGGGTGCGCCTGCGCGACGTGCTCCAGGCCGCGGGGCTGACCGAGAAGGCCGTGTACCTCGGCAACCACGGCGAGGACGAGCCGCCGTTCTCGCGGGGCATCCCCGTGGACAAGGCGATGGACGAGCACACCCTCATCGCCCTCAAGATGAACGGCGAGCCCCTGCCGGCGGCCCACGGCTTCCCGGCGCGCCTGCTGGTCCCGGGCTGGGTCGGCAGCTCCATGCAGAAGTGGCTCCACCGCATCCAGGTCCGCGACACCGTCCACGACTCCCGGCACATGAGCGGCTATTCCTACCGCGTGCCGGCCTATCCCGTCGCCCCCGGCCACAAGCCGCCGGAGTCGGACATGGCCATCGCCACCTCGTGGCGGGTCAAGTCCCTCATCACCGCTCCCGCGCCGGAGGCCGAAGTCCAGCGAGGCCTTCCGCTGCAGGTCAGGGGACACGCCTGGGCCGGCGAGGGCCAGGTGGCCAGAGTGTTGGTCTCGACCGACTTCGGGGTCCACTGGCAGGAGGCCCGGCTGACGCAACCGGCCAACCGCTACGCCTGGTACGGCTGGTCCGCCGAGCTAACCCTCGCCGCCCGGGGTTACTACGAGATCTGGGCCCGCGCCTTCGACGCCGCGGGCAACGCCCAGCCCTTCCGCCAGCCCTGGAACCCCAAGGGCTACCTCGGCAACGTCATCCACCGGGTGCCGGTGCGGGTGGCCTGAAGACGGCGCGCGGCCGCCCTCGCGTGCGCCGCCCTTCTCGCCGGGCCCGCGCCGCGGCTCACGGAACGATCCCTCCGTCGTCGGCGGCTCCGCGCCGGCGCCTGTTCCGCCGGCGGCGTGCGGCCGCCTTCGCCTGCACCTCTCCTCTCCCGGACCCCGTCCCACCCGGCGGCCACAGGGAGTCCCGGTACCAAGCTCGGCCGGCGGCTGCGCTCTGAGCGGCGACTTCGGAGGCGCCGAGGGGAAGTACCTGCAGGCGTCGAGCTTGACTCCACCCATGTCCGGCCCCCGACGGCCTCGGCTTTGTCTATTCCGTCAGGACCCGGACGAGGCTCGCCCGCCGTCAGATCTGGGTGAGGAAGCTGCCCGTGGTGCCGGTGAGGTAGTCGATCACCAGGAACACTCCGGCCCCCACGATCTCGCCCAGGATGAGCCCCAGGAAGAAGGGCCGCAGGCCGCGGTAGAGGCGCACCCCGCCGTAGCGCAGGATCAGCAACTTCAGGCACCAGGCCAGCAGGGCGCTGCAGAAGATGTGGTCCGTCTTCCAGTTGGCGGCGATTGTGAAGCCGAGCGGGTTCAGCGGCCACCACACGAACTGGTGGCGCACCCACATGAGGGCCGACATCACCCCTCCCCCGATGAGCATGTAGCGCACGGCGTCCCAGCGCGGGCCTTCGGGCGCCCCGGCGATGCGCGGAGCCATGTCCCTGGGCCCGAAGTGGGTGGACTGCCATGAGAAGAACAGGGGGTTGAGGTTGATGCCGCCGTGCTCGTAGGCCATGACCAGGGTGACGTAGGAGGAGCCTGCCAGGCTGACGAGGATGGCGATGACGATCGCCCAGAACAGCCTCCGCTTCGGACCGCGGATCATCTCGCTCATCTTGAGCCCGTTGGCCACCGAGGACATGACGAAGGAGCGGATCTCCGAGTGCCAGCCGTAGGAGAAGCCGAGGGCCACCAGGCCCTGGGCGCCGATGGCGGAGGTGCCCACGGTGGAGATCACGAAGGTCGAGGTCATCAGGGGAGGGCGCATGGCCGGGATGCCGCCCTCGGCGACGACCCGCGTCAGCGCCATGAACAGGACCATGGCGCCGAAGACGAAGAGCAGCGCCACGGGAAAGGGAAGGCCGATCGCCGTCAGCCAGACGGCGACGATCAGCAGGCCGAGGAGAAGCCCGAAGAAGGCCTGCCGGTAGGTGAGGATCTCGCCGCTGTCGTCGACCTCCCGGGACCCGCGGAGGGCCTTGGCCGCCACCTGCCGCAGGTGCCTGCGCGCCACCCACAGACCGACGAGGACGAAGACGATCACCGCCCCGAGGCCCTGGTGGGCGAGGATGGGGTCCCTCCCGGAGTAGAAGTCGATCCGCTGCGTGCTGTGCACCCCGAGGACGTTCAGGACGCCCCGCTGCAGCCGGACGAGGAGGTAGAAGACCCAGATCGAGGCCGAGATGTCGAGGCTGACGAAGTAGAAGAACCCCGTCCACGGCGGGCTGAACCAGAAGCTGAACCAGGTGTTGCCGAAGGCGGGCAGCACGAAGATGCGCTCGAGGCGCGGGATCTCCGGAAAGTAGGAGTGCAGCCCGTTGACGCTGAGCAGCAGGAAGGAGACGGCGAAGCCCAGCCACATCGTCCGGTTGGTGAAGAACGAGCGGCCCACGGCGCCGCCCTCGGCCCGCTGGATCATCTCCATCGGCACCTGCACCAGGGCGTAGGTCAGCCGCTCGTTGTCGACCCACTGCCGGCGCAGGATCACCATGGCGCAGATCATGGCGAAGCCGAGAGCCAGGAAGAAGCCGAACCACAGGCCCAGGGGCACCACCCAGGCGCCCCACGGGATCGAGGCCCCCTCGGGCAAGCCCTCGAAGAAGTAGCGGGCCACGCCCTCGCCCCGCGGGATCATCCACTCGGGGATGTACTGATTGTAGAGCTCGTCCCAGTTGTTCTCCGGCGTGGCGTAGTACGTCGAGCCGAGGAGGCAGGGGATGATGAACTGGGTGAAGCCCATGCCGGGGATGCAGCAGGCCACCACCAGCATGACGTAGATCGTGATCAGCTCCGACCGGGTCAGCGCCAGCCACCGGTGCAGGAGGCCCACGGCGCCGCTGGCCAGGACGAGAAAGAAGAAGAAGAAGAGCGCGGCGGGGGTGCTGAAGTTGAGGGTCAGGTACGACCCCTGGATCGCGTTCGTCGCGTAGGTGTCGCAGACGTTGAGCACCAGGGACAACACGGCCCCGATGAGGAGGCCCCGCAACGGGATCCCCCGCAGATCGCGCGGGTGCTGCCGGTCCTTCTGAGGTGGTGCCGTCATCGGGGGTTTGGCGGGTGGTGCCTCACGAGGCGGGGAGCCTCACCCGCCGGCCAGGCCGGGAGGAGTCCGCCCCCGGGCGTCCATCCTCCCCATCAGGGACTCGGCCTGGCTCGCGGAGACGACGCCGGTCGAGTATTCCCGCCAGGGGCGTGGGCAGGCGCCAGGAGGCCCGACCTCACCGAGGACGAGCCATGGATCGCGGGTTGCAGAGACGGTGCAAGACCAATCGAAGGCGGCTGTGCAGGCCAGGAGATGGGTTCGTAGGTTGCAGAAAGCAAAGCTGCCTACCTGCCGCGAGAGGCTTCCCTTCATTCTCATGCTGCTGTCCCTGATCCGCAAGGAGACCGCCCCCCGGGCTGGCGGAGAAGGCCGTGTGCCCGGGCCACCACGGCGAGGACGAGCCGCCCTTCCGGCGGGCATCCCCGTGGACGAGATCCTGGCCCGCGCCCTCGACGCGGCGGGCAATGTCCAGCCCTTCCGGGGGAGCATCCTCCACCGGGCGCCGGTGTGGGCGGCGTGAACTCCACCCCGCGGCCGTTCCCCCGGCGGCGCACCGCCGTCTACGCCTGCGCCGCCGTCCTCGCCGGGTCAGCGCTCCGCCTCGCGGCCCAGGAGGCGCCGGCGCCAAGCAGCGCCGAGGACCTCTACCAGCTCGGCCGCCGCTGCGCCCGGAGCCGCGACTACGCGTGCGCCGAGGAGAACTACCGGAAGGCCGTCGAACTGGACTCCACCCATGTGCAGGCCCTCGACGGCCTCGGCTTCGTCTACTCCCTGCAGCGCCGCTTCCCCGAGGCCCGGAAGGCCCTGGAGCGGGCCCTGAGCCTCGATGCCGATCACGTCCCCTCCCTCTACAAGCTGGGCAAGCTGTTCCTGATCCGTCAGGACCCGGCCCGGGCCGAGGAGGCCTTCCGGAAGGCGATCGCCGGCGATCCGGGCTACTACCTCGCCCATCACGGCCTCGGCATGATCCACGCGCGCGGCGACCCCCCGGCGGCGGCGCGCCACTTCGAGACCGCCCACCGCCTAAACCCGAACTACCCTCCCTCCCTCTACCGCCTCGGCGGCATCTACCTGGAGGAGCAGGAGTACGGCAAGGCGATCGCCGCCCTGAAGAGGGCCGCCGAGCTGGCCCCGGAGGAACCCTCCCTCCACTATCTCCTCGGCACCGCGCTCATGGCCGTGGGCCAACTGTCGGAAGCGGTCGAAGCCCTGCAGGCGAGCCTCCGCCTGGACCCGCGGAGAGCCGCCGTCCACCACAAGCTGGGCCGGGTCTTCGCCGAGCAGGCCCACGCCCCGCTGGGGACGGCGATGTCGGACCAGGACCTGCTCGCCGCTTCCGTGGCGGCCCATCGCAAGGCGGTGGAGCTGGCCCCGGGCCACGGCGGCTTCCAGCACAGCCTCGGCATGGCCTACGAGCGGCAGCGGGAGTACGCCCAGGCGGCGGACCAGTACGAGCGGGCCCTGGCCGCCGACCCGGACCTGGCGTACACGCGCTTTCGCCTGGGCGGCATCTACTCGCGGGAGGCGCGGCACGAGGAAGGCATCGCCCAGCTGCGGCAGGCCGTCCGCCTCGAGCCGGAGAACTCCCTCTTCCACTATGCCCTGGGCGCGGCCCATGCCCGCGCCGACAGCACCGGCCTGGCGATCCCGGAGTTCCGCAAGGCGATCGACCTCGACCCCTACAACACGGAGGCCCACTACGGTCTGGCCAGGGCCCTGATGCAGCAGGGCCGGCGCGAGGAGGGCCGGCAGGCGATGGCCGTCTTCCGCGAGCAGAGCCGCGAGAGTCTCGACGATCTCGAGCGCAGTGTCGCCATGTCGCCGGACAACCCGAGGTTCCACGCCGAGCTCGCCGTGCAGTACTCCCGGCGCGGCCGGCACCTGCGGGCGATCAACGAGCACAAGCTCGCCATCGCCCTGGCGCCCACGAACGCCCGCTACCACAGGGACCTGGGGGAGACCTACAGGAAGGCGGGCCGCTACGAGGACGCCCGCAGGCAGTTCGCCATCGCGAAGCGGCTGGCCGGGCGGAGTCCGTGACCGGCTGCGGGCTCTCCCGGCGGACCGCCCTTCTCCTGGTGCTTGTGCCGGCCCTGGGGCCCGGGGCTGCCGCGGCCGCCGCCGAGACCGCGGCGGGCGGCGTGCAGTTCACGGATGTGGCCGCCGATGTGGGCGTCACCCTCCTCAACGTCTCCGGCGAGGAGGAGCAGGAGTACCTCGTCGACACGATGATGGGCGGCGCCGCCTTCCTCGACCACGACGGCGACGGCGACCTCGACCTCTACGTCCTCAACGGCGGGCGCATCGGCGGGTTCCCCGAAGGCGGGGACCCGCGCAACGCCCTCTACCGCAACGACGGCGACGCCTTCGCCGACGACACCGAAGCCGCCGGTCTCGGGGACACGGGCTGGGGGATGGGCGTCGCCGTCGCCGACTACGACAACGACGGCGACCCGGACGTCTTCATCACCAACTACGGCGGCAACGTCCTCTACCAGAACGAGGGCGGGAGCTTCGCCGACGTCACGGCGCGCGCCGGCGTCGGCGACGACGGCTTCGGCACGGGCTGCGCCTTCTTCGACTCCGACCGCGACGGCGACCTCGATCTCTACGTGGCCAACTACGTCGACTTCCGCCACTTCATGGAGACCACGCCCCAGCGGCGCCACACCTGGCGCGGCCTGACCGTCCACTTCGGGCCCCGCGGGCTGCGCGGCGAGCCGGACGTCTTCTACCGCAACGAGGGGGACGGCCGCTTCACCGACGCCACCGCGGCGGCCAACCTGGTCGACGAGGAGCGGCTCTACGGGCTCGGCGTCGTCGCCGGCGACCTCGACGACGACGGCCACGCCGACCTCTACGTGGCCAACGACACGGGCCCCAACTACCTCTACCGGAACCAGGGCGACGGCACCTTCGAGGAACTGGGCTGGATGGCGGGTGTCGCCTACGGCGAGTCCGGCGAGGCCCAGGGGTCGATGGGCATCGCCCTGGGCGACTACGACAACGACGAGGACGCCGACATCCTGGTGACCAACTTCTGGGAGGAGACCAACACCCTGTACCGCAACGACGGCGGCGGCGAGGTCTTCTCGGACGTCACCTTCGCGGCGCGGGTCGGCCTCGAGAGCTTCCCCTTCCTGGCGTGGGGGACCGAGTTCTTCGACTACGACAACGACGGCGACAAGGACCTCTTCGTCGCCAACGGCCACATCTTCCCCCAGGTGGACAGGGCCAACCTCGGGGTGGCCTATGCCCAGCGGAACCAGCTCTTCGAGGGCCTGGGCGACGGCACTTTCGACGAGGTCTCACTGGCCGCCGGACCCGGCCTGCAGATCGAGAAGGTGAGCCGGGGCGCCGCCTTCGGCGACTACGACGACGACGGCGACGTGGACATCCTCGTCCTCAACCTGAACGACGCCCCCACCCTGCTGCGCAACGACGGCGGCAACCGGGCCAACTGGCTGCTGGTGCGCACCGTCGGCACGGCGAGCAACCGGGACGGCGTCGGCGCCAAGGTGCGCGTCCGCTGCGGGGAGCGGACCCAGGTGCGGGAGGTGGCCAGCGGGTCCAGCTACCTGTCGAGCAGCGACCCGCGCCTGCACTTCGGCCTCGGCGAGGCCGCCCGCGTCGACGAGGTGCGGGTCTCCTGGCCCAACGGGCTCGTCGAGGCCTGGCGCGGCCTGGAGGCGAACCAGCTCCTCGTGGTCCGCGAGGGCAGCGGCGCTCAGCCCGACTGAGGGTCCGCCGCGAAGGCGGCCTCGAGGGCGTCGTAGCGGATCTCGACCTGGGAGGCGTAGCGCTCCCGCAGTTCCTGCATGTACTCGTTGAAGGCCCGGCGGTGCCGCTGGCGCCGCAGCTTGGAGGTGGCCCGCGCCCTGGCTTCCTCCCAGCTCTCCTGGCGGCGCTCCCGCGACAGGATGCGGAACAGGGTGAAGCCCTCCTCCACCTCCACCGGTCCGGTCAACTGGCCGGCCTCGGCGTCGACAACGGCTTCCACTAGGCCGCCGAACCTCGGCGACTCGTACTGGTGCAGGTGGAACCGACCCCTGTCGTCGCGGACCTCCGGAGAGCGCAGCGAACGCGCCCCGGCGAGGGCGCCGAACTCTTCGCCCGCCTCGATCCGGCGCCGCAGCTCCGCCGCCTCGGACTCGGACTCCACCAGGATCTCCTCCACCTCGATCTGCTCCGGGTGCAGGAACTCGCCGCGGTTGGCCTCGAAGTACTCGCGCACGTCGTCGTCGGTGACCTGCGCCCGCTGCTGCAGGATCCGCCCCCGGAGTCCGGTGATCAGCGTCTGCTGCTCCATCTCCGCCAGCCAGCGGACGATCTCGTCCTCGGCGTCGATCCCTTCGCGCAGGGCGGCCTCCACCAGGACCACGTCGGGCACGACCCAGCGCTCGACGATGGCCGCCAGGCCCTCGGCGTCGACGACGCCGGCGAGGACGTCGCCGCGGATGCTCCTGGCCTTTTCGACCACTTGGGAGGCCTCGATCTCGCCGCCGTCGTAGCGGTAGAGAACCAGGTCGGGGGCCGGCTCGGCTCCGCTGCCCAAGGCTTCGACGAAGGCGGCCAGGCCCCCTGCATCCGGCTCCAGGCGGTACTCCTGCCGCAGGACGGCTACCAGGGAGTCCCTCGCCGCCTGCCGCTTCGTGCGCTCCAGTTCCGCCGTCACCGCCTGCCGCTGCTGCGGCGTCAGCTCGATGGAGGACTCGGCCAGAACCTTGAAGATCGAATGCCACCGGCCCACCTGAACCGGCTGCGAGATCGCGCCCACGGGCAGGGTGAAGAGCTTCTCGCCGAGAGCCGGGACCATCTGGTGCCGGGTCGCGAACCGGCCCATGTCCCCTCCCCGGGGGGCGGTCTCCCGGTTGGCCGACCACCTGCGGGCGACATCGGCGAAGTCGGCGCCCTGCTCGATCAGCTCCAGGACGTGCTCCGCCGTTTCCAGGTCCGGGACCATGATGTCCGCCGTCTGGATGGCGCGGTCGTAACCTTCCTGCCGGATGTAGCGGGCCACCTCGTCGGCGCCGACGGTGACGGCGAGGGTGCGGGCCTCGAGGGTGCCCACGAGCCGGTCCCGCCGCAGGCGTCCCATGCGGCGCATGTAGAAGGGGCTGTCCTCGATGCGCTCCTTCTCCGCCTCCAGCAGCAGCAGCTCCCTGTCGACGAGGGTCTGCAGGTGCTCCTTCACCCGGTCCGGCGAAGCGGCCTCCCCCGCCTCCCCGGCCAGGCGGTCCTCGAGGTCGCGCACGTCCCGGGCGGTGATCGCCTTGTCTCCCACCACCGCCACGGCCACCGCCCCGCGCTCTTCCCGCGCACAGCCGCTCCACAGGATGGCCGCCGCCCCCAGAACGCACAGGGGCCCCGCCACCCGGGGACGACCCCGGCCGATCTCCATTCTTCCCTCCTTTTCTCTTTGCCTATCGCAGACCGGCGTACACGGTGGCGAAGGCCACCTTGCCGGACTCCGTCTCGCCGCCGATCTCCCGCCGCGTCAGCCGCAGACCCAACTTGGTGTGCAGCTTGTACCCCTGGTAGGAGGGCGAGGTCGAGTACTGCACCGCCGCCACGACCTCGGTGAAGTCGTCGAGGAGGCCCTCCCGGACAGCGGTCTCGGACTCGCGCAACTGGTTGAAGATCGTGTACTCCACGCCCACCTCCATGGACGACGCGTCGAGGAGGGGCCAACGCGCCAGCAGGGTCAACAGGAGCGTATCCTCGCGGCGCCTGGCGCCGGACTTCAGGGGCGGGGCCTCCAGGCGCAGCTCGTTCTTCACCCGGGGCTGGAGGATCACCTGCGCCACCTGGCGCTCGTGATCGATCTTGTTGATCAGGCCGAGGAAGTAGGAGTCCTCCCGCAGGTCCGGCTGCTCCTGCCGCTGGTGCCAGCGGTCGTACTTGGCCTTCGTCGTCAGGGTCAGATCGTCGATACCGGTGTAGTCGAAGCCGAAGAAGGTCGAGTTGATCCAGGTGTCCCGCGCCGCCAGGGGATCGAGGGTGGGCACGTTGCCGCGGTCGACCTCGGACCACTGGCGCAGGTCGTCGGCGATGTCGTCCCGGGCGAGGCGGAAGTTTTCGAAGAACCGGATCTCGCCGAGGCCGGCGTAGTCCTGCTCCAGGGTGAAGAGCAGGTAGTTCGTGGTGTTGCGGCCGTCGCCGGCGATGCGGCTCTCGTCCGTGCGGCCGAGGGTGAGCCGGACCTTGGGGATCACGTCGACGCCGCCGTAGACGTTGTATCCGCGCAGGTCGCGCCCGTAGGGGAAGTCGGGCTCGTCGTCGTTCTCGAAGCGGTCGACCCACAGGTTGTTGTTCATGTCGACGCCGAAGAGGAACTCGGGCCGGTCCGTGGTGAAGCGCAGGAAAGGCTCCTCGTAGTCGGGCACCAGGTTCGGCAGGTCGCGGGTGGAGTTCTGGTTGAAGTCGGAGACGAAATCGACGTTCTCGTCGTACCCCGGGAAGATCTCGAAGTCGGCGTTGTCGAAGATCCGCTGCCAGTCCGGGAAGCGGTCCTGGTCGTCGTTGTCCTCCACCAGCTCGTAGTAGAACTGGCCCTTGTCGGAGTAGTCGATGCTCTGCCCGCCGCGGGCCAGGATGGCGCTCGTGTTGTAGTCGTGCTCCATGCTGTAGGCCTCGCCGAAGGCGAACCAGGGGTAGGCGATCTTCGACAGGTTCACCATCCAGGCGTCGCCCTCGCTGGCCGAGCCCAGGTGGCGGGTGTGGGCGCGGTTGGGGTACTTGCGGTGGCTGATGCTCCGGTCCCACTCGCCGTAGAGCTTGAACCCCCCCAGGTCCTGCACCTCCACGGTGAAGCCGAAGATCTCCGTCGCCGTGGGCAGCCCGTACGGGATCTGCAGGAGGCTCAGGTTGGAGCCGTCCTGGACGTTGCCGTCGGCCCGCGCCGCCAGCAGATAGAAGGGGGTCCCCTGGCGGTCGGTCTGCCGGTCCGAGGTGATCTCGATCCGGTAGTCGTTGGCCACGGCCAGCTCGAAGGTGAGCTCGCGGATCTGCGAGGGATCGGGGCCGTGGTAGGTGGCGAGGGTGAAGTCGTAGATCAGCTCGATCTGCTCGGCGCCGCTCGCCTCGAGGTAGCCCAGCCGCTGGAACCCCCCCTCGGGCGCCGGGATGAGTCCGGCCTCGCTGGCGCGCACCACCTCCCTCTCGACGATCAGCTCGCCGTCGGGGCCCACCTGCTCGACATCGGCCTTGATCACCACGTCCCAGGCGAAGAGGTTCACACCCCCCTCGTCGTCCTCCGGGGAGTCGTCCGAAAGCCGCACCAGGACCCGGGTGACGTTCTGCGCGTTCTGGCTCCCCACGATCGAGCCGCTGCGGGGGCTCCCCTCGAAGGCGTCGAGGAGCTGGGTGGAGTTGTGGGCGCTCGCGTAGGTGCCGCCCACCTTCACGAAGTCGCCCACCTGGGCGGTGGCGCGCCCCCCGGTGAGGGTCGACGACGTGGTCGTCTCCTGCACGGAGGGATTGCGGTGGCCGGCGGAGCCGGGGGAGCTGATGCGCGACAGCAGGGCGGTGACCTCGTACTTGTTGGACTGGTAGTCGATCTGGATGCCGTCGAAGGCCGGCTTGGAGAACGTCATGGGCGTCAGGGTGGTGCGGATCTCGTCGCCGATGGTGATGGCCAGGTGGTTCTGGCCCTTGCTGTCGGCGGCGACGACGAGGTTGTTGAAGAAGCTCCCGTAGTAGGCGCTCTTCCAGACGTTGCTGCCGTCCTGCTGCGGCTGCGTCTGGCTCCAGTCGTAGATCAGCCAGCCGCGGGTGACGTAGGTGCCGTAGAGGTCGTAGAAGTAGTCGCCCTCCAGGTTGGTGCTCACGTAGCGCTGGTAGATCTCCCTGGCGTAGTTGGTGTACTCCCACGACCTCCACCTGTACTCGTGGTACAGCTCCTGCGGCACGTACCACTTCCTCACCGCCGGGTCGAGGGCCCCGAAGAGGACACCCGGCCCCCTGGGCTCGAAAGTGAGCTTGCCGGCTACACGGGTACCCGTCAGCCGGTGGTCGGCCCCCTGCGCATGGGCCTGCGAAGAAGCCAGGGTCAGCGCCAGGACCACGGCGCAGCCCATGGCCCGCGGCCTTGCTCCCCACCATCTCACCCGAACTGCGTGACCAGCCATCCTGCCATCCCCCCTTCAGTACACGACGGCCACCATCGCCGTCCGGCTCTCGGTCCCCGTATCCGCTTCGATCTCCACGCGCACCACGTACAGCCCCGGCGGCAGCTTTTCTCCGGCGTCGTCGGTCCCGTCCCAGGCCCTGTCGTAGCGCCCGCTGCCGTCGAGGCCGGAGTAGACCAGCTTCCGCCGCCGTCCCGCCAGATCGTAGACCGCCGCCGAGACCGGGACGCGGCTCGTCAGATTGGTGAGGTCCCAGGTGATGGTGGCCTCGTCGTTGCGGCCGTCGCCGTTGGGCGAGAACGGCGCCGGATCGACCTCGACGGCGTGGACGAGGTCGCCGGCGAAGCGGGTGGTGACCGACAGCCCGCCGCCGGCGGCGTCGGCATCGGCGCCCGTCTCTCCCGCCGCCAGCTCCTGGGGCAGCTCCCCCGGCCTGCCGCTGTCGGAGGCCCTGCCGCTGAAGACGGTCTTGTAGCGCAGGGCGATGCTCTCGAAGACGACTCGCAGCACCCGGTCGCCCGTGATCCTCGGGAAACCGATGCGGACCCCGCCGTCGATGTCGGCCTTCTCCCACGCCACGTCGCCGCCGTCGATCTGCACCGACCGGATGACCTCCACCGGCGCCTGGGTGTCGATGTCGAGGCGGTCGAATCCGCGGCTGTTGTAGCTGCGCACCCAGTAGGTGAGCTCCGTCGGCTGGCCGATGACGGCCTCCCGGGGCCACACCTCCGCCACCAGGGAATCCGCCAGGGCGGGAGAGACCTCGACGGCGATGGAGTCGACCAGCGCCGCCGAGAGGATCTCCGTGCTCTCTAGCTGGACGTGGAACTGCCAGTATCTCCGGGGCGCCGGGGAGGCGACGGCGGCGGACATCCCCGCCGGGTAGGGAGGCGACCAGCCGCTCCAGGCGAGGCTGTCGCCGGTCTCCGGCGTCGTGCCGCTGCGCGTCCGCAGGGTGGCCTTCACCTTGGCCGGCTCACCGATGGCCTCCTCGGACCACAGCAGGCTGCCGAAGACGGCGGCCTGTCCCTCGTCGAAGACCCGGGACAGGTAGGACGCCGCGGAAGGGAAGCCCTCGCCGAAGACCTCGAGCTCGTCGATCTCCCACGCGCCCCGCACCAGCTGCTGAACCTCGATGAAGCGCACGTACTGCAGCGGGATGGGGATGTCGATGTCGGGGTCGGTGTTGCGGTCTTCCGACTTGAATACCCTCATCTTCGGCTCGCCCGAGATCGTCGTCTGCGCCTCGCTGCCGTCGTTGAGCGACAGGCGGTAGCCCCGCAGGTACGACTCCTCGAAGCCCGGCCGCGGGTAGAACCGGACCCGGTTGACGCCGAAGCGCTCCCCCAGGTCGACGCGGAAGATGATCCCCCTCGTCTGCGCGCCCGGGATGACGAAGGCCTCGCCGCCGCCGTCCACCATCTTGCCCAGCAGGTCGTCCACGGCGCTCTGCGATGTCTCGAGGACCACCCGCGCATTCGGCGAGGTGATCCGGCCGCCCCGTTCCAGCAGCCTCAGGGCGATGTTGTCCTCCGGACCGTTGCGGGCCGGCTGGATGAAGCCGGGACGGGTGTCGAAGTCGATGACGGAGACCACCGACTGGCTCTCGCTCCATGTGCGCGAGTCCGGGCCGCTGCCGCCGATGACGACAAGCTCGGCGGCGGCGGGTTCGGCGGCGATACCGAAGGCGAGGGCCACGACGGCCGTCCGCGGCGATACCGCCCGAGCCGCCATGGGGGCGCGGTCAGTAGGCGACATGCACGAGCCGGTAGGCCCGGGTGCTGCCGCCGGACCCGGAGTCGAGATCGACGGCGATCCGCAACAGGTAGATCCCCGGCGGCACGGAGGCGCCGGAGGCGTCGACGCCCGACCAGGCGACGCTGTGGCCTCCCGCCGCGAGGGGCCCGTCCCACAGCCTCTTCACCAGCCGGCCGCCCAGGTCGTAGACCTCCACCGCGGCCGGCGCCGGCGCGCTGATGCGCATCAGGGTGAAACGGGCCGCCACCTCGTCGTTGGCGCCGTCGCCGTTGGGGGTGACCACCGGACTGGAGATCTCCACCGCTCCCAGCACGTCGCCGCGCTGCAGGGCCAGGACGATCGTCGTCTCGCTGTCGGTGATGCCGTTGGCGTCGCCGTCCTCGACCCCCTGCCAGGAACCGGCGAAGCCGGAGTGCCCGACGGAACCGATGAAGTAGCTGTTGTAGGTGTAGGGGACGCACTCGAAGTGCAGCTCCACCCGCGCCTCCCCGGCCGCGGCCTCGACCGGCGCCGGCAGGCGGACCCACAGGGAGTCGGAGCCGTCCCTCAGCACCTCGAGCCGCTCGTCGGCGGCCTCCCAGGTGAGGGCGGGTTCCTCGCCGGCCTCGACGATCACCCGGTGGAGGTCCATCTCCAGCCCCGGGGGGCCCTCGAGGAGGATCTCGTCGAAGCCCCGGCTGTCGCCCTCGAAGGTCGAGCGGAGGATGTAGGAGAACGCCTGCCGGCTGCCGATCTCCTCCAGGCGGGCGGGCAGGACCTCGGCCACCAGGCTCCTGGCCACGGGGCGCGCGAAGTTCAGCGCCACCGAGCGCAGGGTGGGGGCCGCGCGGGGCTCGTCGGTGAGGAGGATGGCGCGGATGGCGACGTAGCGCCGCGGGCTCGGCGAGGTGATCCGGTCGCCGGAGCGCTCGTAGGGCTGGCTCCAGCCGCTCCAGTCGGGACCGGGGAGCTTCTCGGTGACGATGGCCCCCACGGCGTTGTCACCGAAGAACTTCTTGTCCTCCTCCCACTTCTTCTTCGCCTCCTCCAGGGTCCCCGGGTAAGGCTCGCCGCTCTTCTTCAGGTAGTGGGTCGACTCCAGGACGGTGTCGCCGGTGCGCGTCTGCAGCACGAGACCGGTCCCCGGCGGCAGGTCGGCGTCCCACTCGACGGTGGTCAGGTTCCGGGCGCGGCTGCCGAGCTCGATGAAGGGGAGATCCCCGTCGAAGACGGAGGTGATCTCCACCTCGGGCATGTAGCCCTCCCCGAAGAACTGGATCTCCGACAGGCCGAAGGAGAGCGTCCCCGAGTCCGCCGGCTTCGCGAACAGGGGGTAGGTGAAGGCGAAGTACTTCGCCTTGGTGAGGGGGAACTCGAAGCCGTTGTACGTCTGGCTCGTCGGTTCGTGGCTGTTGTCGAGATTCTCCGCCGACCCCACCGTCTTCCAGGCGAGGCTGCCGCCGGCGACCCGCGAGCCGTCGGAGAGCTCGATCCGGTACTGGGGGAAGCCGAGGACGTGGCCGAACCCCTGGTTCCGCTGCAGGACCCGGATGTGGTCGAGAAAGAAGGCGCCCCCCAGATCGATGAGGAGCTGGCGCTCCAGGTCCTGCGACTGGAATACCGAGGCCTGGTCGGGGTTGAAGCCGCCGAGGGCGCTCCAGTGGGCCTGCTCGCCGAAGAAGTGTCCGTCCACGACGGCGGGCTCGGCGCCGGTGTCGTCGACGCTGGTCAGGGTCCCGCCCCGCTCCAGCACCCCGGTGCCGATGTTGTCGCCGATGGACCACACCTCGACCTCGGCCAGCCGGGGTCGCTCGCGGCGGTAGTGGACCACCGGTCCCTGGCGGCCGGTGCCCTGCAGGGAGTCCCAGTCCTCCTTGCCGCCCAGGAGCCGCTCCCGGCCGCGGGCGTCGAGCCGGTAGTACTCCACGTCCCCCCGCTGGCCGGGCGGCAGGCTCTCCCAGACCGCCTCGGAGACCTGGCGGGCCTTGCCGAAGTCGCTGTCGGTGGCCTGGATGCCGACGAGGTTGATCACGTCTCCCGTGAAGTCGCCGTAGACGACGGGCCACTTCGTCGGCGACTGCGCCCGCAGGTCGATCTCGAAGACCCGCTGGCCCTTCACCGGCGTGTTGGTCGTGTAGCGCGTCCGGTAGATCGGCAGGCCGAGATTGAGCTCCCCCTGCGAGGTGGTGACCTTGAAGTGGAGGAAGGGATCGCCCAGATCGGCGTCGACGAACCTGAGGACGATGCGGGTGGCCGAGACCGTCCGGCCCAGGTCGAGCTGCACCCACCAGTCGCGCACGGGGTCGTCGGGGTCCGGCTCCCACCAGGTGTCCAGGCGGCCGTCCATCAGCGCGCCGGCGCTCGCCTCGCCGGAGCCCGCGGCCCTCACACCGCCGCCGAAGGCGGCCGCGTCGAGGGAGGCGTTGACGCCGGGCACGACGACCGTCTCGCCGTCGACCTCCAGGAGGGTGCTCTTGCGGATGTAGCCGGGCCGCACGCCGGCATCGGTGACCTCCGCCGTGGCCGACTGCCACTCCTGCCAGTGGGTGGGCGTGTCGATGACCACGCGGTTCGCTTCGCGGCTGTAGCCCTGCTGTCCGCCTCCGGGCGTGGACCATGCCAGGACCAGGACCGCCGCCAGGACCGCAGACGGAGGCGCGACACGCGGCGGCACTTGGTGCGCGCTCATCTCAGTAGGCTACGGAGACGAGGCCGATGCTCGTCTCCCGCTTCGACCCCACGTCGGCCTCGATCCGGCAGAGGTACAGCCCGGGGGGAACGAGCTGGTTCGCCTCGTCCCGGCCATCCCAGGGCCGGTCGTACTCGCCCAGGGAGTCGTCTCCCGAGTAGAGCCGCTTCACGAGGCGTCCGGAGAGATCGTGGATCTCGATGGAGAGGGGGGCCGCCGCGGTCAGGCGCAGCAGCTTGTAGGAGATGTGGACGACATCGTTGACCCCGTCGCCATTGGGCGTGAACGGATTCGGCTCGATGCGGGGCGAGAACAGGAGCGAGGCGCTCAGGGGGGCCTGCACGGTGAGTTGATCGCTGTCGATTTCGGCGATGGCGTCGCCGGGACTGACCTGCTGGCGCACCTCCAGGGGCCTCTCGGTGTCGAAGATGCGGCCGGCGAAGGGCGTGCTCACCTCGCGCAGCACCGGGGCCGTGAAGACCACCTCGAGGAGGGCGCCGCTGTCCGTCGTCCCCAGCCGCCGCGGCAGAAGGACCTCGAAGCCCTCCTCGGTGCGGGTCCAGTTCAAGGGCTCGTCCACCGCGTCGATGCGCAGCGAATCCACCGAGACGACGGTGAAGGGCGTCGAGATCTCCAGTCCGTCGAAGCCGCCGTCGCCGTCGCGGATCGTGGGCTTCACGTAGTAGGTGAACCGCGTCACCTCGCCGACCCGGGTCGTCACCGGGAAGATCTCGGCCACCAGCTCGCGAGCCATCGGTTTCGACGCCATGGCCTCGATGTAGTCGACGCGGCCGCCGTCTTCCACCGTGCTCGAGGAGAAGTCGACGCGGACCTGGAAGTACTGGCGGGGACCGGAAGAGACGATCTCGACCCCGGGCTCTTCGAAGGAGTAGATGCGGGACCAGAAGCTCCAGTTCTGGATGTCGGAACTCACCCGGTCCTCCTCGTCCTGGGGCTTGAAGTGGCCCGCGAGCTTGTCGTACTGCGCCTTGTACTCGGTCACGCTGAGCTCGCCCCCGCCGTCGAGGTACTCGACCCGGTCGAGCAGGTCGGGACGGTACTCCCAGTAGATCTCCGGGTGGCGGTCGCTGCCCAGGCGCGAACGGATCTGGACGCGGGCGCGGGGATCCTGGCGGCCCGACCAGCGGATCTTTCCCCAGCTGGCGATGTCCGGCAGCTCCACGACCTCCGACTCGTACGCGGCCTCGGTCACGTAGCCGCCGCCGTAGACCTCGAAGTCGGCCAGTCCGAGCTCCCTCGGCGAGGTGCGTGTGACGAGGAGCTGGATCGCCTCGGTCGTCACCGGCGGGTCGAGCACGATGCGCATGTCGTGGTCGGAGTTCTCCTTGACCGAGGCCACCTCGCGCTCGCCGCAGGGAGGCCCGCATCGCTCCCGGTTGAACCAAGGGATCCGGTAGGTGTTGAAGACCAGGTCGCTGACACCGAGGGCGAAGGTATCCAGGTAGTGGTCGGTGCGGCCCTCGATGGGCCGGAACCGCACCTCCTTGATCAGGAACCGTCCGCCGAGATCGAAGGTGACCTTGCCCCACCATCCCCTCAGGCCGAACCGGTCCGCCTCGATCTCGGCCCACACGTAGTCGGTGGTGGGGTCCTGATCGATGAGCACCTGCCCGACGAGGGTGTTCTCGCCGCCTACCCCGATGTTGTGGTCGACCCAGACCCTGCCCCCCCGTTCCAGCAGCCCGGCGGCGAGATCCTCGTCGTCGGGGAGGAACTTCGGCACCAGCATACCGGCTTGCAGGGAGTCCTGATCGATCTGGTCCTGCACGTGCGCCGACACCCAGGGGACGTGAACAACCTCGACGCCCAACCGGTCGAGGCTGTCGCGCTCGGCCGCGGTATGGGGCTGGCCGATGCGGATGAGGGTTGCACCCGAGGCGCCGTGGGCGAGCAGGCCGGCGACGATGCAGGAGAGCAGGCAGGAGCGCATGGATTCGCCTCCTCCACGGACGGAAACCGCCGTTACGGTAGCTAGCCCCTTCGGGAGCCGTCAAGCGCCGCGGCGCCCCCCGGAGAGACCGCTTTCTCAGCCTTTCTGGCTGCAGACGCGGAAGGAGTAGAGGTTGGCATCCTCGACCCCGAGACGCAGCTGCACGGTGCGCCCCCTGAGCCCGCCCAGGTCGCTGCGCCCGCCCCAGTCGACGAGGGCGTCCGTCTCGTCGCCGCGGAAGGGGGTGCACTGCCCGGCGGCGAAGCCGGGGATGGCCCGCCCCTGTTCATCCTCGATCTGCACGGTGATCCCGCCGCTGCCGTCTCCAGGGGCCCCGGGGGTCGGACCGCTGGTGGCCGCGTTGAGCCGCAGGTGGTCCCCCTTCCAGGTGAAGGGACGGGTGAGCGCGTGTCCCGGGCTCGTGGCATCCAGGGAGCAGAACCCGTCCAGGCGAAGGGTAGCCAGGCCGATGCGCCCGTCCTGGTCGGCAGCCGGAGCGTTGTGGGGCACCTTGAAGCCGGAGTAGAACAGCCAGATCCGTCCGTCCTTCTCCACCGGCGCCGAGACGGGGTAGATCTGCGTGTCATCGAAGGCGCCGCCCGGGTACTCGTTGGTCGGCACCAGGTGCATGAAGAGCTTGCGGTCGGCCGTTCGGTCCCAGAGCGACCCGTCGCGGCTGGAGACGAGCTGCATGTCCAGCGTCTGCGGGTACGTGTGGTACACCCACAGAAGGCCGAGGTACTGGCCCGCGAAGGGAAAGGCGGAGAGCCCGTAGAACTGTGTATCGGGCGGGTCGAAGGCATCGGGAGCCAGAATGCGGCGGGTTGGCCCCCATTGCACGAAGTCGTCGCTCACCATGCGCGATACCATGCGCAGCGGCCGGGCCGGCGTTCGCGTCTTGTGGTACAGCCAGTACTCGCCCGATGCCGGGTCGCGCATGACGCTGAAGGTGTCGCCCGTCGCCCGGCGGGGGATGACCGGGTTGTCCTCCCACGGTGTCCAGCGGACGCCGTCCCCCGAGAAAGCGGCATGGATTCCGTCGCCCGCCGACGGCCACCAGAGCAGCTTGTAGCGCCTGTCCGGATCCGCTTCCGCCCCGTCCTTCAGGACGCAGTGCGTCCACTCCACGTCGCGGAGAAGGATGTTGTTCGCCGTCGATCCGCCGAACTCCACAAGACCCAGTTCCGGCTTCTCCCAGTGGACGCCGTCCGCCGAGGTGGCGTAGCAGAGGTTCTTTCCGGCCTCCGGCTTGTCCCGGCTCGGCTGGGCGTTGTACCACATCTTGAAGCACCCGCCCTCCTCGTCCCGGATGACCGTCCCCGGCTGCAGGACCAGGTACCCCTCCCAGGGCCTGTCGGGCCGGAGGACCGGGTTGTCCCGGTGCTTGACGGGGTGATGGAGCGAGCGCCAGACGTTCTCCGTATGGGCCAGCATGGCGTCGTCGCAGAAGACCCGCAGGCCGTGGCGTGGATGCATCGGATCTCTCAGACGGGCGGGGGCGTGAACTGCAGGCTGTACAGGTCGGCGTCACTGAGGGCGAAGCGCAGGCGCACCGGTTGGCCGGCCAGTCGGCTGACGTCGGCCAGACCGTTCCAGGTGACCTTGCGGTCCAGGTAGTCGCCGTAGATCTCGTCGCAGTCGCCCAGGGCGTACCCCTTCAGCGTCTTGCCGTCGCCGTCCTGGATCTCGACGCGCGCCGAGCCGGCGGCGGACGTGGCCGCGTTCAGGCTCAGGGCCCCGCCGTCGAAGGTGAAGGGCCGCGTGATCAGCTCGCCCCCCCTCAGCGGCGCGTTGGCCGAGACGAAGCCGTCCAGGCGCAGCGTGAAGCGCCGCAACCGGGAGCCCTCGCCGCCGAAGAATCCCTCGCCGCTGAAGATCGACAGCTCCCTGGGCGCAGTGGGAAGGTCGCTGGCCGTCTCCAGGATACCCCAGGCCGTCATGTTGTTGCGGCTCCCCCAACGCCTTTGCTGCGGCCCGGGCCGCACGAAGGCCTCTCCCCAGCGCTTGAAGTGCAGGCCGTCGCGGCTGGTCATGTAGAGGCCGTCCGAGACGCCGGCGGCCATGCTGCCGGGCATGCGGCGGTCCGGCACGAAGCGCTTGGGGAAGCCCATGTAGATGTGCGGCGCCCGGTAGTAGGGGGTCACGGCGTTGGTGTAGAGGTGCTCGACGGGCGCGTCTCCGTACTGGAGCAGCTGCGGCTTTGTCCAGCGGCGGAAGTCCGTGGAGGTGCAGGTCATGATCTGGCGATAGCGCACGCCCCCGGGGTAGATGGAGTCGCGGTGGTACTCGACATAGCAGCCGCGGCGCGGTTCCCAGAAGGCCAGGTTCTGCGAGTCGAAGACATTGGTGCCCGCCGTGTGATCCATCACCGGCTCTTCCGACAGCAGGCTCCAGTGCACCCCGTCCGGCGACTTGAAGGCGAGGAGGGCCTGCTCTTCATGGTTGCGCGCGCTCGGGCTGCCCAGGGCCTTGTACTCCTCTCCCTCGCGGCAGTCCGGATTGCTGTCGCGGAAGGGCGTGAAATCGAGCGCGCCGGGGCCGTCCCAGATGATGTTGTTGCGCGTCGAGCCCTTGTAGCTCACCAGGCCCAGCTCCGGCCGGTACCACTCGATGCCGTCGCGGCTCTCGGCGTAGCACACGACTGGTTTGTAGGCGCCCGACGGGCCGTAGTGGGAGCCGCGGTAGTAGGCGCGGAACAGGTTGCCGTCCTGGAAAACCGTGTGGTAGGCGCTGGTGTTTCCCTCCCACGGCGCGTCGTGGTCGATGGCCACGTTCCGCGGCACCGGTTTCTGCAGGCGCAGCTCGACGCCGGAGAGCCGCTCGATCAGGTAGTCGTCGACGAACAACTCGCGCCGGTCGCCCAACTCGATGACGCCCGCGGGGGCGGCCCCCGCCGTCGCCTTGCCGGCCGCCGGCCTCTTCTTCGGCGCCCTCTTCGCCTTCGCTTTCCCTGTCTTGCTCCTGGCCATCCCGGGGTCCTTTCTGGTTTGGCAGCGATCCTGCCGATCAGCCTGTGGGGCTCTGGCGCCGGGCTAACGAAAGACCCGCTGTCCCCCCGGGCAACACGCCGCGGGAAGCCCCTCATCCGCCACCCTCTGCTCACCCGGCCCGCCCCGGCCGGGGGACCGTCCGGGGTGCATGAAGAGCCGGGCGCCTCCGGGCGGGGGCTTCAGATCTGGGTGAGGAAGCTGCCCGTGGTGCCGGTGAGGTAGTCGATCACCAGGAACACTCCCGCCCCCACGATCTCGCCGAGGATCAGCCCCAGGAAGAAGGGCCGCAGGCTGCGGTAGAGGCGCACCCCGCCGTAGCGCAGGATCAGGTACTTCAGGCACCAGGCCAGCAGGGCGCTGCAGAAGATGTGGCCCGTCTTCCAGTTGGCGGCGATCGTGAACCCCAGCGGGTTCAGCGGCCACCACACGAACTGGTGGCGGGCCCACATGAGGGCCGACATCACCCCTCCCCCGAGGAGCATGAACTGCACGGCGTCCCAGCGCGGGCCCTCGGGCGCTTCCGCGATGCGCGGGGTCATGTCCATGGGACCGAAGTGCGTGGATTGCCAGGCGAAGAACAGGGGGTTGAGGTTGATGCCCCCGTGCTCGTAGGCCATGACCAGCGTGATATAGGAGGAACCCGCCAGGCTGACGAGGATGGCGACGACGATCGCCCAGAACAGCCGCCGCTTCGGGCCGCGGATCATCTCGCTCATCTTGAGCCCGTTGGCCACGGAGGACATGACGAAGGAGCGGATCTCCGAGTGCCAGCCGTAGGAGAAACCGAGGGCCACCAGGCCCTGGGCGCCGATGGCGGAGGTGCCCACGGTGGAGATCACGAAGGTCGAGGTCATCAGGGGAGGGCGCATCGCCGGGATGCCGCCCTCGGCGACGACCCGCGTCAGCGCCAGGAACAGGACCATGGCGCCGAAGACGAAGAGCAGCGCCACGGGAAAGGGAAGGCCGATCGCCGACAGCCAGAAGGCGACGATCAGCAGGCCGGCGACGAGCCCGAAGAACGCCTGCCGGTAGGTGAGGATCTCGCCGCTGTCGTCGACCTCGCGGGACCCGCGGAAGGCCCTGGCCGCCACCTGCCGCAGGTGCCTGCGCGCCACCCACAGGCCGACGAGGACGAAGACGATCATCGCTCCCAGGCCCTGGTGCGCGAGGAAGGGGTCCTCGGAGTAGAAGTCGATCCGCTGGGTGCTGCGCACCCCGAGGACGTTGAAGATGCCCCGCTGCAGCCGGACGAGGAGGTAGAAGACCCAGATCGAGGCCGAGATGTCGAGGCTGACGAAGTAGAAGAACCCCGTCCACGGCGGGCTGAACCAGAAGCTGAGCCAGGTCTCTCCGAACAGGGGCAGGCCCACGGTGCGCTCGAAGCGGGGAAACTCCGGGAAGTAGCTGTTCAGTCCGATGGCGCTCAGCAGCAGGAAGGAGACGGCAAAGCCCAGCCACATCGTCCTGTTGGTGAAGAACGAGCGGCCCACGGCGCCGCCCTCGGCCCGCTGGATCATCTCCATCGGCACCTGCACCAGAGCGTAGCTGAGCCGCTCGTTGTCGACCCACTGCCGGCGCAGGATCACCATGGCGCAGATCATGGCGAAGCCGAGGGCCAGGAAGAAGCCGAACCACAGGGTCAGAGGCAGGACCCAGGCGGCCCAGGGGATGGAGGCGCCCGCGGGCAGCCCCTCGAAGAAGTAGCGGGCCACGCCCTCGCCGCGCGGGATCATCCACTCGGGGATGTACTGATTGTAGAGCTCGTCCCAGTTGTTCTCCGGCGTGGCGTAGTACGTCGAGCCGAGGAGGCAGGGGATGATGAACTGGGTGAAGCCCATGCCGGGGATGCAGCAGGCCACCACCAGCATGACGTAGATCGTGATCAGCTCGGCCCGGGTCAGCGCCAGCCACCGGTGCAGGAGGCCGACGGCGCCGCTGGCCAGGACGAGAAAGAAGAAGAAGAAGAGCGCGGCGGGGGTGCTGAAGTTGAGGGTCAGGTACGACCCCTGGATCGCGTTCGTCGCGTAGGTGTCGCAGACGTTGAGCACCAGGGACAACACGGCCCCGATGAGGAGGCCCCGCAACGGGATCCCCCGCGGATCCCCCGCCGGAGGTCGATCGCTCTGCGGCGGCGGCGCCGTCATCGCGGGCCGGACTTGCGGCGCCTCACGCGGGGATTCCGCGCCCGGCCGGCCGTACAGCCGCCCGGCCCGGGTGGGGAGGCGGTCGAACTCTTCACCGCGGCACGATTCGGGCGCAGGAGGAAGTCCTCCGGAGTAGATCAGGACACGCGGGAGGGGGTGCTGCTGCGATCCGGGGGCGCGGGCATCCCCTACGTGCCGGGGACTCCCCCGTCCGCTCTACGGACGGAAATTAACAGGGACCGGTCGGCCTCTGGCAATGCTGTTCTCCGCCGGCCAGGGCGTGCTCCTCGGCCGGCCGAGGGCGGCCATCCGGGGATGGGAGCCGTGGTGCACCTCTCCGGACAGGCGCTCGGCGGCGTCCCCGGAGGCGCGTCACAACCATCCGGGTTTGGCGGCCACGGCTGGAGGAGGAGGCTTGCCGAAGGATCCCCGAACAGAAAACCCCGCCGCTTGCGGCCGGTTCCCGCCGACGCTGCGACGGCCTCTTTTCGCTTGCCCCGAACCTGGCCATGGAGTACCGTTTTCTGCAGAACCGTTCGCGGTTTCCTCCTCTGGTTGTTCGCGAGCGCCCGTTCGCCACCTTCATCTCACCGGGAGACCCCCGGGAGAATCAAAGGAGAAGAACGATGAAGGGAGCTTTCACATCCGCACTGGCGATCGTCCTCGCTGCGGCCGTCGCCACTTCCGCCCACCAACGGCCGGACGACAACTTCGCCGCCGTGCAGGTCCCCATCAACGCCGATGGCGTCCGTTCCGTCGTGATGGACGGCGACCTGGGAGAGTGGGACAACGTGCCCTCCGTCTTCTGGACGACGCAGGACGATCTGACCGAGGCGATCCACGGTCTGGGCGATCCCGATCCCGCCAACCTCGCCACGCGCATCATCCTGGGGTGGAGCCCGGAGACCAACCTCTTCTACTTCATGGAAGAGCGCTTCGACGACCTGTTCTTCGGCTATACCGACACCAACTACGAGAACACCGAGATCGCCATCGACTTCGATCACAGCGGCGACGAGCAGTTCAACGATGTCGCCGGCGCGGGTCTCGATCCGGAGCGGTGGGAGGGAGCCCTGACGCAGAACTACCGCTGGCAGCTGCACATCGAGGGCGAGTTGTTCCTGTGGGGCGCGGCCCCTTGGGCCGGCGAGAGGCCCTACGCCGGCGTTGAGTACAACATCGAGGGCGACACCGACGGCGGCGCCGTCAACCTCTTCGTGGAGATGTGGGTGACGCCCTTCGACGACTTGCCCACCAGCTCTTCGGGCATCGACGATTCCGATGTCGTCGTCCACGATCTCACCGAGGGTGAGATCATCGGCGTCGGCTTCGCCGCCGTAGACGACGATGTCCCCGCTGACGGCGGTTACAACGGCTACTGGATCAACAGCGGCAACGTCAACCTCTACTTCCTGGCCAATGCCTTCGTCGACTACACCCTGCTCGGCTACGACGCGAGCATCTGGGTGGCGGAGACGGCTGTCGAGCAGGACAGCTGGGGCCGGGTCAAGGATACCTTCGCCAACTGAAGGGAACGGCGCTGCCGTCGCCGCAAGAGACGGCTGATACCATGGGGGGCGAGATCATCCGATTCTCGCCCCCTTTTTTTTCGTCCCCCCACGGAAACAGGAGGGTTTGCTCTGATGCCGCGGGTCCTGTCCAACCGCACCGTCGTCCGCGACGGCTGGCACAACATGTGTTCCGACCTCTGCTACTGGCGGGACACGTTCTGGCTGGTCTACGATCGAACCTCGGCACACTCTGCCCCCGACGGCGTCGTCGTCCTGCTCCGGTCGGCGGACCTGCAGCGCTGGGACGAGGTCGCCGTCCTGAGGACGCCCAACGACGCCCGGGACGTGAAGCTGGCGGCCACCGACGACGAGCTCTTCGTGTTCTGCGCCGACAGCTGGTATGAACCGGTGGCCGGACGGGTACGCCAGGTCGTCGACCCCTACGTCTTCACCTCCGACGACGGCTACAGGTGGTCGGCGCCGACGAGAGCATTCAACCGGAACCACTGGCTGTGGCGCGTCCAGTTGCACGAAGGGGTGTTCTACTGCGCCGAGAAGGGGGGAGAACTCCTCTCCAGCCGGGACGGCCGCAGCTGGACATCCGTCTCCAGGATCCCCGCCGAGCCCGAGGGCGCAACCCCGCAGGAGCTGCGGGAAGCCCGCGAGCTGGACCACCGCACGACACCGCGGTTCAACGAGGCGGACGTCATCTTCCGCCCCGATGGCGAGCTGTGGTGCGTCTCCCGGACGCGGCGGGAGAATCAGCACTCCCTCCTCTACACTTCCAGCCCCCCGTACGAGGAGTGGTCCTGCGTGGATCTGGAGACGCTGATCCACTGCCCGGCCCTGTGCGAGTCCGCGGGCAAGGTGTACGTGGCCGGCCGCCGCGACCCCACGGCGCCGTGGGTCCCCCAGCACACGCCCGCGGGCAACACGGGGATCTTTCTGCTGGAGCGGGATGGCGTGACGCCGGTCTTCGCCCTGCCCAGCGACGGCGACGCGGCCTATCCGGGCCTGCTCTGCCTCGAGGCGGACCGGCTGATCATCAGCTACTACTCGCAGCACGCCTATCTGAGCGGCGCCATCGAGGGCGAGAAGAAGCCCCTTCACCACATCGAGCGGTGGGGCACTCTGCGGCGGGAGGCGCCCCCGGCCGGCTACGAGCTCTCGCACTTCAAGTCCGGACCTGCCGACATCTTCGTCGCCGAGATCGACCTGGAGGCCGAGGACGCGGGCTCGTCATTCTGACGGATGGACGCGCCGAGTCTTCCTGGCGCTGATCGCCTGGTCCCTGCTGCGCGGCGTGTCCGCGGCTGAGACCGTCGTCTCCCTTCGCGTCCCCGAACTGGCCGGCGCCGACCGCGAGGAGATCGTCACCTCTGGCGTGCCCCTGCGCCAGGGCGCTCTGACCGACGAGACCCGGAGCCGGCTGCTGGACGAGGCCGGCCAGGAAGTACCCTTCGCCGGAACCGTCCTGGCGCGCTGGCCGGACGGCTCCGTCAAGTGGCTGCTCCTGGACTTCCGCGCCGCCGTCGCCTCCCGCGAGACGGCCCGCTTCACCCTGGAGTGCGGGGTCCCGTCGTCGTCGCAGATCACCGGGCCGCGGGTCCTCGTCCGCGAGGGCGGCCGCTCCATCGACGTCACCACCGGGCCGCTGCGCTTCCGGGTGAGCCGCGAGCGCTACACGTTCCTGGACGGTGTGTGGCTCGACGGTGATGCCGACGGCGTGCTCTCACCGTCCGAGTCCCTCCTGGTCCCCGGCGCAGGCGGCAGCCGTCTCGAGGTGGAGACCACGCCCCCCGGGCCTCCCCAGGAGGAGAACTGGCTCCTCGACGCGGCGGGCGGGCCCCGCCAGGGGTACGACGCCGTCGCCACCGAGGCACGGGTCGAGTTCGCCAATCCCCTTCGCGCCGTGGTGCTGGTCCGGGGCGAGTACCGCGACGAAGCGGGCGGGAGCATCGGCCCGTTCTGGACGCGGTACACCGCCTGGGCGGGCGACACCGCCATCGGGGTGGAGCACTTCTTCGCCTTCGACGCCGACGTGGAGACAGCGTTTCTCCGGTCACTCTCACTCGGCCTGCGGTTCGCCGGCGGCGACCGGCTGAGGACTTCCTTCGGCCTCGGGCAAGGTGAGACCGCGGCGCCGGACCCGTCCCTCGCCGAGACCGCCTTGGTCCAGGTGATGCCCGACCGGCTCTACCACCTGGTGCCGCTGAGCCTCGACCGGCGAGTGCGGTACCAGGTGGTCGGCCAGGGCGCCGACGGCGTCGACCAGGTCCTCGAGGAAGGGGTGGAGGCCGCCGGCTGGGTCCGCATGGAAGGCGGCCGGGGGACGGCGACCATCGCCTTGCGCGACTTCCCGCGGCTGCACCCCAAGGAGATCCGGGTCCAGCCGGACCAGGGCGCGCTGCGGTACTACCTGTGGCCCGAGCGCGGCGGCAAGGTCCTGGACCTGCGGCGCCGCTACAAGGGACAACGGGTGGAGGACCACTACGACACCGGAGAGTATGGCCCCGCCGGCCGCGGTTTCGGCAAGACCCATCAGCTGCTGATCGACTTCAGCGCCACCCCCCCGAACGACGCCGAGGCCTCGGCCCTGGCCCGGCGCGCCGACGAGCCCCTGCGCGCCTTCTGCACCCCCGGGCACTACGCCTCGTGCGATGTCTGGAACCGCTTCCACCCCGTGGACACGGAACGCTTCCCGCAGACGGAGGCGATGATCCGCCTGGGCCTGGAGTGGGCCCTGCGCCTGCCGCGGACCTTCCACTGGGACGGCCTCGTCGACTGGGGCGATACGTTCTTCCACGCCTATGAAGGGGCCCCCCACAACCAGGTCGCCGAGGTACCCGCCACGAGTTGGGTCGTGCGAGGATACGACGGCTGGTTCAACAACGACTGCAACGTGGCCCACGACATCATGCTGCTCTTCCTGCGCTCGGCCGACGACCGCATCTACCAGTACTGGGAGCGGATGGTGCAGCACGTGATGGACGTGGACACGATCCACGCCGCCGACGACTCGACCCAGGTCGGCGGCGGCCGGCGCCACGACCAGCAGCACTGGGGCGCATCGTACACGGGCTACGGCACCGCCGCGGTCGAGGCGGGCGAGCTCTACTACCTCACCGGCAGCCTGTGGGCGAAGGAGATGCTGGTCAAGTACGCCGACTGGTACATGGTGGGCGGCGGCGCGGAATGGGAGACCCGCCTGCCCTGTCTCGTGCTGGCCTGGGAGGCTACCGGCGACGACAGGTACATGCGCTACATCGAGCGCCCCGGGATGCGCGAGGACGTGTACGGACTCGCCATGGGCATGCACGGCAGCATCGACAACCCGCACTTCCGCACCAACGGCGTCGAGGTCGGCGTGGACTTCCTGTACCGGGCGACCGGCGACGCGCAGTGGCTCGATCATCTCACGACGGCGGCGCGGCGGATGATCGAGGTCAACCCCGGCAACCGCTACGGCCGCTCGCTCCTGGCCAAGGCCTGGCTGGCCACCGGCGACCGGGAGGTGCTCGACTGGCTGCGGCGGCTCCTGGTCGTGGGCGACCCGTACGGGCGCGCCGGGCTGGCGGAGTTCTTCCGGCAACACGAGATCCCGGACGACCTCGGCCGGCTCTCCTTCGAAGAGTTGGCCGAGCTGTTCAAGAGGTCGCCCATGGAGGGCGTGCGGGGGTTCATCTACACCTACCGGTACTATCCCTACGTGATGGCCGCCCTGGCCGAGGCGGGCCTGGACGAGGGCCGGATGGAGCTGGTCGACTTCGCCCTCGACCGCAGGGGCATGGGGCAGTACCACCTGCGCGGCCCGGACGTGCCCACTCCTGCTAAGGCGCACTACGAGCCGGTCTCCCTCGCCGCCGTGGCCAACACCGATCCGCTGGCCGACCCCTTCGACCGCTACGCGGACTGGCAGCGGCATCCCCTGCGGCCCGGAGAGATCGGCTTCGACTTCGGCGAGAGGCAGGCCAGCAGTGGGGGCGAGTGCGAGCCCGGCTACCTGCCCGTGCGCACGGCCACCGCCTACCCCTACCGGGCCCCGCTGCCGCGCTCCGCGGAACACGACGGCACGAACCTCATCGGCCTTCCCTTCGGCGCGACCTGGCAGATCAACAGCATCCCCTTCGCCCTGCCCGACCCGGCGTCGGCCGCGGAGGGGCGCACCATGCTGGTGGTCGGCAAGGGTGAGCGAATCGCCATTCCCATCGGCAGGACGGTCCGCAGGCTCTACGTGCTCGGCCACGTGATCCGCGACCGCTCCAGCTGGAAGGAGACCGGCGCCCGCTACCACCTCGACTACGCCGACGGCACGACCCGCCGCCTCGACCTGACCAACCTGGAGGACTACGAGAACGTCTTCCAGTGGGGTTTCGCCCGGCGCGCTCTCTTCGCCCGCAACTGGAAGGTGCAGGGCCGCTGGGACGGAGGCGCGCCGATCCTGAACACCTACCCCATCGAGTGCGAGGCGAAGCCCCTCGAGGAGCTGGTCATCGAGGACGCCGGCGAGGGCATCGGCTTCATGATCCTGGCGGTCACCGCCGAGGTCGCCGGTGCGGTGACGGAAGAGCCGGTCCTCGACGTCTCCTTCACCGCGCCGGGCGCATCGCAGGGCCTCTGGCGGGAAGGGTCGGCCTCCGGCTGGCTGGAGATCGCGGGCGAGCTCACGGAGAGGGGCGGAGTCGTCTCGGACGGCGCGGCGACCTTGCGGACGGCCCTGGATGACGGCCGCTACGAGGTCGAGCTGGAGCTGGCCGGCGTCGGCTGGAGCGGGCCGTTCAACGTCCGGGCGGACGGGCGCATGGCCGCTCGCGGCTACGTCGCCAGCAGCGGCTCCATCCCCGGCGTCACCAGCCGGCCCGAGCGCATCCGCTTCCCGGTGAGCGTCACCGGCGGCAGGCTGGACCTCACCCTCGAGGCGGACCGAACCGTGGGCAACTGGTGGCACCCCAGCAGGCTGAGGGGAGAAGCCTGGCGCCTGACGCGGATGCGCGTATTCCCTTCGCAGCAGCAGCCCCCCGCGCCGCGGCGGGAGATCACCTATGGCTGGCTCGATGCGGACATGACCGCCGTGCCGCTGCCGCCGGACGAGGTCGGGAGCCTGCGCGACGCCCGCCTTCACACCTGCATCCGCAGCAAGTCCCCGGGAGGCACCTTCCGCGCCGACCTCCCGGCGGGCGACTACGAAGCGGAGCTGATCTTCGCGCTCCGCGGCGCCGGCACCCGCGAGGGCCCGGTGAAGATGGACGTGTCGGTGCAAGGCAGACCCGTCCTTACCGGCTTCGACGGCGGCTCGTTCGATCAGCCGGTGGTGCGGACCTGCCCGGTGCGCATCGAGCCCGGAGGCCACCTGGAGGTCCAGCTCGAGAGCGCGGGCGGCGACAACGAGTGGGGGATCAGCGCCCTCGTGGTCCGCCCGGCGGAGTGAGCAGCGGGTGGGCGCAAAGCACCTCTTCGTCGACGATGAAGTGATCGCCCGCAGGGAGGGCGTCGCACGCCGGACCCATCCCTGCCGCAAGCTGCCGCGGCCCGTCATCGCGGGCCGGGAATCCTGGCAGACGCCCTACGGCGACGAGCGCGTCTACATCTACGGCACGGTCCTGCCCGCCGGGGACGGCGACACCCTCAGAATGTGGTACATGCGTTGGCCGGACCGGGTCCTCTACGCCGAATCGGAGGACGGAGTCTCCTGGCGCCGGCCGCAGCTCGGCAGGAACAACGTCCTCCCCATCCGCCTCCACAGCCCCAGCGTCATCCACGACCCGGCGGACCCCGACCCCGAGCGCCGCTACAAGATGCTCGGCGTCTCCCTCTCGCCCGAGAGCCGCGGCTACTGCGCGGCCCATTCCGCCGACGGCCTGAGCTGGCAGCTCTACCCCACCAACCCCGTCCTGCCCGGCGGCGACACCTGCAGCCTGGCCCGGGACCCCGTTACCGGCGACTACCTCGCCTTCCACAAGCGCTACGGCATCCACCGGGGCCGCAGACGCCGCCTGGTCTACCTGTCAGCGAGCCCCGACATGCACAGCTGGTCGGAGGCCGACCTCGTCATGGCCCCGGACGAGATCGACGACGCTCGGACACGGGCGGAGGGCGGTCTGTTCTCGCAGTTCTACCACATGTCGGTCATTCCATACGGCGGGATGTGGCTGGGCCTCGTCACCCACTTCCGGCACACGGGCCCACCTGTGGAGAAGGGTCCGGAGCAGAGCAGGGACGACGGCCCCATCGACGTGCAACTGGTGCACAGCCGCGACGGCCGAACCTGGTCCCGGTGCCAAGACCGGTCGCCCGTCATCGCGAACGGCCCCCACGACTACGACGCCGGCTGCATACTCGGGGTCGCCAACGGGCCCATCCTGGCGGAGAACGAGGTCCGTCTCTACTACACGGGCATCACCACGACTCACGGGGGATTCGTGCCGCGGAAGAAGATCACCATCGCCCGCGCCGCCTGGCGGCTGGACGGCTGGGTCTCCCTCGACGCCGGGGAGACGCCGGGCATCGTGGAGACCACCTCCCTGTCCGCGGAGGGTCAGCGCCTGATCGTCAACGCCGATGCCGCAAGGGGGGAGCTGAGGGCCGAGGTCCTGGGCCCGTCAGGCGCCCCGGTCCCCGGCCACGGCCTCAACGAGTGCCGCCCGGTCACCGGGGATGGAGTGCATCAGACCGTCCGTTGGAAGGCGCGCGGCGCCCTGCCCTCGTGCGGAGCGGTCCGCATCCGCTTCCAGCTCAGGAACGCCAGCCTCTACAGCTTCACCATCGAGTAACCGCGCCGGATCGCCCGGGCTCGCGCGAGCGCGGCTCCCCTCACTTCACCACCACCTGGTTCACCTTGATGCGCCGGGCCTTCCCCTCCGGCCCCTCCACGTCCAGGATGACCACGAACTCGCCGGGCTCCTCGTACTGGTGAATCGGGTGCTGCTCGGCGGAGGAGGTGCTGTCGCCGAAGTCCCACGACCACGACGTGATCTGCCCCCGCGACCGGTCGGTGAAGGCGATGAGCCGGCGGTCCATGTCGATGACCTGGAAGGAGTACTCCGCCTCCAGCGGCTTGAGGTACTCCGGCTCGAGCGGCATCAGGCGGAAGGCGCACAGGCTCGAAGCGTCGCAGTACATGCTCGTCTCGTGCGACAGGTTCCAGAACCCCTCGTACTCCTCGGTGTTCTCGTCGAAGTCGAGGACCGACCACGACAGGGCGATCAGGCCGTTCTCCTCCAGGCGGGAGACGGCGGCCCTCTCCGGGCCGTCGTACGGGGCGTAGTCGAAAGGCGTGATCCAGAACTCCAGCACGAGGTGGCCGCTCTCCCCCTCTTCGAAATCGTACGAGTACGCGTGGTTGGCCCAGGGCAGCCGGCCGATCCACGGCTGGCACCCCCAGACGAAAGCCCAGTCCCGCCCTTCTCCGGCGGGCGTGAAGATGTGGTAGTTCTGGGCATGCACCCCCTTGAACAGGAAGTGGCTCTCCCAGGGATTGTCGATCTGGGGATTGACGATGTTCGGCCCCCCGGACCGGTCCGCGTCGACGGCGACCTCGAACAGGTCTCCGTACTTGTAGTACATGTTCCAGTAGTCGTCGTACGCCTCGTAGAGGAAGTAGAGGCGGTTCAGCCCCTCCACCCAACCGACGCGCACGGTGACGTCCAGGTCCTCGCGGTTGTAGTTGGTGAAGTTCCCCCTCACCGTGTCGGAGAGCTCGTCCACACCGTACGCGTAGCTGTCGGGCACCATGTCCCAGTCGCCGGTCTCGCCGTCGATGCGGGGGATCATGTCGGGTGGAAACTGGAAGATCTTGAACTCCCTGTCGGTGCGCTCCAGAGGCTGGGAGGGTGAAACCCCCAGCAGCACGGCGGCTGCGATGGCTGCTGCCTGCTTGATCAAGTGCGGCCCCCTTTCACTTTGCCATCGAGGTTGTGCCTCTCTTCTCTCAGCTGCTTGCGGACCTGGTTGTAGCGGGCGAAGACCTGGCGATAGTCGACGAGCCGGGCGTCCGACAGGCTGAGTCTCGGGGACGCGGTCTCGTACCACTGCCGCGCCTCGGGGACGAACAAGTGCATGAGCAGGAGGTTCATGGTCCTCATGTAGCGCCCGGCCCCCATGCGCACCCCCTCGATGGGCCAGCCGGGAATCCCCAGGGTCGTCGTCAGCAACCGGTCGTACAGGTCCTTCCGGGCCTGGCGGCTGGTGGTCTCGCCCTCCAGGCCGTAGTGCGCCATGATCCGGCCCTGGTAGCGGGCGAAGTGATCGGCCCGGCAGTAGATCTGGGTCTGGAAGTTCGTGTAGATCAGGACCCAGTCGAGCTCCTTCAGAGCCAGGCGCAGGCGCACCGTGTACCGGCTGATGGGAACGAAGCAGACCTCCACATCGTACTTCTCCAGTAGCTGCTCAAAGCCCCTCCCAACCGACTCGATGGTGTGATGGTCGCGATTGACCTCGTCCAGGTAGTGCTCCATACGGCCATCGATGAACGTCTTCATCCTGGGACTGAGGCCGAAACTCAAGGCCCCCCCAAGGTGGTACGGATTGAAGACCCGGCCCTCGAGTTGGAGCTCTCTCAGGAACTGAATCGCCTCCCAGTGGTACTTCACCTCATCGACATCCTGGTCGAGGTACCGGGCGCGCTGCTCCGCGGTATGCCAGGGATGGCGGTACCTCGCCGTTCCCGGATGCTGGAAGTGCAGCCACACCGCCAGGGCCCACACCACACTCGCCGCCACCTGGGGCCACCGCCGCCCCCGGGCCTGGCTTCTCCCGGGGAGGAGCACGATGGCGCCGAGAACGAGAGGCGCCATCCAGAAGAAGCGCACGGCGAAGAGCATCAACACCGCCGCCCCCACTCCCCAGCAGGCCCGGATCAGCTCTTCCCTGCCCGGGGCATCCACGCCCAGGCGCCGGGCGCTGCGAATCCCCTGCCCCAGGCGGAAGAGGAGGAGGATCAGCAACAGCAGGAACCCCGCCACCAGGACCGGCGAGGAGAGGGGCAGGAAGTTGGTGACACCGAAGGGATTCCAGTGGCCCCACTCATCGAGGACCTGCGTGTAGTCGTAGACCTGGATATCCGGGTCGTGGGACTGGCTCAGCCAGTAGAAGACGTAGAGCTTCCAGCCCATGGGGTTCACCATGACGGCCCCCAGGCTGAGCGCGAGAGTGGCCGCATGTCCCGGGAGGTCGGCCTCCGCGAACCTCCGCGGAAAGCACCAGAAGACCAGGAGTACCAACCAGAAGGGAAAGATGATCAGGGCTACGGAATGCAGGTTCGCCCACAGGATCATCGTGGCCGCGCAGACCAGGCGAGGGCCCCAGCCGATCCGGTCCCTGTGCCGCCACAAGTACCCCAGCAGGAGGAAGAAGAAGATCACAGTCACCAGGTGGGGACGCAGCTGAATCAGCCGCTGGTAGGCGAAGAGGACCAGCACGCCGGAAGCCAACCAGGGGAAGTGGGCCGTCCCGCCCATGCCCCGCGCCCAGTACCACACCGCCCCGCAGGCCAGGAGGGCCAGCAGGGCGGTCAGTCCTCTCACACCAGCCATGCCCCACTGGGAGTGGACCAGGTGGAGCCCCACCTGGAAGAGCCACTCGTGGTAGAAGGGGTAGGTGTCCTCGGGGCTGGTGAACAGGAAGGGGTCCGCGGCGGGGAACTCCTTCCCCTGCCACAGGATCTCCCCCAGCTTGAGATGCCAGAAGACGTCATCGGTGCGGACCGGCTGCAGGCAGGTGACCAGCAAGTAGAACAGGCCGATGGCCGCGGCGGCGATGAGACCGCCCATCTCCCAACGGATCATGTTGTCTCTAGGGGCCATCCTGGCCCGCGGCATCTCGCGAGAGCCTGTCCCTGGCGATGGTGAAGAGGGCCCGGAGGCCGTCGCGGGCGCGGATCTTCTTGCCTTCCTCGAAGGACCGCGGGGTGTAGGCGATGGGGATCTCGCCGATGCGGCAACCGCGCCTGGCGAGCTTGTTCGTCAGCTCGAAGTCCAGGTCGAACCCGTTCCCCTTCAGATCGAGGCTCCGGAAGACGTCGGTGCGAACCATCTTGGAGGCGGTGGCCACATCGGTCAGGCGGCACCCGAAGGCGGCATTGGTGAGACTGGTGAGCAGGCGGACACCCCAGTAGTAGTGCTCATACAGGGCCGGATGCCCGCCCAGGACCCTGGACCCGTACGCCGCGTCCCACCCCTGTGACTCGATCGCCTGCAGGAGGACCGGCAGGCTGGCGGGATCGTACTCGAGGTCCGCGTCCTGAATGACGGTCCAGGTTCCGCGGCAATAGGGCAGAGCCGTGCGGATGGAGTGGCCCTTGCCCAGGTTCCGCTCCTGCAGGATCACTCGAAGGCCATCGGCCTCCATCGACTCGACGTACTCGCGGGTGCCGTCGTCGGAGCAGTTGTCCACCACGATCAGCTCTTTCGCAAGGTCGAGGGCCAGCACTCCCTCGACGGCGGCCTCGATCGTCTCCCTCTCGTTGCAGGCCGCCATGATGACGGAGAGCTTCAACACCGGCGGGCCTCCGGGAGCGGTTTCAGAAACGCGAGCAGAACTGCTCGAGGCTGTCGATCAGGTGCGCCGTCATGGCCTCATCGATCCCCGGGTACACGCCCAGCCAGAAGGACCGCTCCATCGCCGCATCCGAGTTCGACAGCGGACCGGCCACGCGGTAAGGCAGGCCCGTGTAGGCGGGCTGACGGGTGAGGTTCCCCCCGAAGAGGGCCCGGGTGCCGATGCCGCGGTCCGTCAGGTAGGCGATGAGCGCCTTGCGCTCGAAGGGCGCCGACTCGCGAAGGGTGAGAGGAAACCCGAACCAGCTCGGCTCCGCCTTCTCCAGCCACGACGGCAGGATGAAGAGCTCCTCCAGGGACTGCAGCTCCCCATGCAGGCGGTCGAAGGTCCGCCTGCGCCTGTCGATGAAGGCGGGAAGCTTCTGCAGTTGCGCCACCCCCACGGCGGCCTGCATGTCCGTGAGCTTGAGGTTGTAGCCCACGTGCGAGTAGATGTACTTGTGATCGTAGCCCGCCGGCAGTTCGCCGAGCTGCCAGTCGAACCGGCGGCCGCAGGTGTTCTGCTCGCCGGGGTCGCACCAGCAGTCGCGGCCCCAGTCGCGGTAGGACTCGACGATCCGGTTCAGCTCGGAGGAGCCGGTGAGGACGCAGCCCCCTTCCCCCATCGTGAGGTGGTGGGCGGGGTAGAAGCTCACCGTTGCGAGGCTCCCGAAGGTGCCCACGTGCCGGCCGCCGAAGCGGGAGCCCACGGCATCGCAGCAGTCCTCGATGAGCACGAGATCGTGCCGGGCGGCGACCTCGCACACCGAGTCCAGATCGAAGGGGTTGCCGAGAGTGTGGGCGAGGAAGACGGCCCGGGTCTTCGGGCCGACGGCATCGGCCAGCGCCTCGACGGAAATGTTGTAGGTCCCGAGATCGATGTCGACGAAGACGGGTACGAGACCTGTCTGGAAGATGGGGTTCACCGTGGTCGGGAAGCCCGCGGCCACCGTGACCACCTCGTCGCCGGGACGAAGCCGTCTGTCGCCGAGCTTCGGGGAGGTGAGGCAGGACAGGGCCAGCAGGTTCGCCGAGGAGCCGGAGTTGCAGAGGCTGGCGTGCCGCAGGCCCCAGAAACGGGAGAACTCCCGCTCGAACTGCTCCGCGAAGCGGCCCGAGGTGAGCCAGAAGTCGAGGGCCGCATCGGTCAGGTGCACCAGCTCCTCGGCGTCGAAGACGCGCCCGGAGACGGGGACCGGGCCCGAGCCCGGCTCGAAGGGCTCGGAGGGAAAGGCGGCGCCGTGATACTGGCGCACGAGATCCAGGATCTGCCGGCGAAGCTCGTCGGACTCTCGGCTCATGCAGATCTCACGGAGTTTCGCTGGAGGTGCGTCCGGTACCACTCGATCGTGGGCGGCAGCCCCGAGTCCAGGTCGTACCGGGGGTTCCACTGAAGCAGTGACCGCGCCTTCTCGGCGGAGAGATACTGGGCGGGGATCTCGCCTTCGGCCGTGGCGCGGACTTCCGGTTCCAGATGCTCGCAGCCCATGAGGGACCGCAGCTTGTCGACGATATCGAGCACGGTGGACTGCGACTCCGTGCTGAAGTTGAACGCCTCTCCGCCGATGGAACCGTCGTGGAGCGCCTCGGCGAGTCTGATGTACGCGCTGACCACGTCCTCGACGTAGATGTAGTCCCGGATGTGGCTGCCGTCGCTGCGGACGACCGGGCGCTGGCCACGTTCGAGGGCCGCGATCGTGCCCGGAATCAACCGGCTCCAGTTGAGATCGCCGCCTCCGTAGACGTTGCCGCAACGGGCCACGGCGACCCGCAGTCCGAAGGCGTGGTGATAGCACTGCGCGAGCAGGTCGGCGCACGCCTTCGAGACCTCGTACGGCTGCCGCCCGGCCAGCGGCATCTCCTCGGTGTAAGGCAGCCTCCGGCTCTCTCCGTACGCCTTGTCGCTCGACGCGACGACGACTTCGCTGACCACGTCACCGAACCGGCGGCACGTATCCAGGAGAGTCCACGTCCCTCGTATGTTCGTCTCGAAGGTGGCCACCGGGTTGGCCCGGGCCTCCGGGACGATCGCCTGGGCGGCGAGGTGGAAGACGGTCTGCGCTCCATGCCCGGTCACCGAGCGGGCCAGGGCGCTGGAGTCTTCGACCGAGCCGCTGACAAGCCTGAGCCGATCGAGGAGGCCGGACTCGTACAGCTGAGACCGGGGATCGGCGGCCACGTCCAGTGCCGTCACATCGGCTCCCAGCCCCAGGAGCCGCTCCACAAGCCGGCAGCCTATGAAGCCCGCGGCCCCCGTGACCAGGACACGGCGGCCTGGCCAAAGCTCGGCCTTCGTGCTCTCCACGGCCGAGGTCACCAGATCTTCCAGGGCGCGTTCCCTGCGGCCCACTGCTCCTCCAGACTCACCACGTCCCGCAGCGTGTCCATGCACTGCCAGAAGCCCTCGTGCCTGTACGCCCGCAGTTGTCCATCCTGCGCGAGCCGGGTCATCGGCTCGCGCTCGAAGATGATCTCGTCGCCGGAGATGTAGTCGAGGACACCGGGATCGAGGACGAAGAACCCGCCGTTGATCCACCCGGCATCGAGCTGCGACTTCTCGCGGAAGTCGCGTACCAGATCGCCTTCGAGCTCCAGGCGACCGAAACGGGAGGGCGGGTGGACGGCCGTTACGGTGGCGAGACCGCCGTGGGATCCGTGGAAGGCGGCGAGGCGGGGGATGTCGACATCTCCGACCCCGTCGCCATAGGTCAGCATGAAGGTCTCTTCGCCGATCCAGTCAGCGAGCCGTCGGATCCTTCCTCCGGACTCGACATCCTGACCGGTATCGACGGGGTGGACGATCCAGTCCTCGCCGCAGTCTCTGCTGAAGAAGTCCTCGATGACTTCCCCCTTGTAGCCGAGGGCGATGACGAACTCCCGGAAGCCGTGGGCCTGGTAGATCTTCATGATATGGCAGAGAATCGGCTGGCCGCCGATCTCGACCATCGGCTTCGGCCTGACCGCGGTCTCCTCCTGGAGCCTGGTGCCCATGCCGCCCGCCAGGATCACCACCTTCACAGCGCCGTCAGCGCCTTCAGCACCCGGACCCGCGCCTCGTCGGCCAGGGTGCGGTCCACGCTCTCGTCCAGCCATTGGGTGCGGCGTGAGAACGCGGCATCGGAGACACTCGTCGGCAGGCTCTCCAGCAACCGGCGAGCCTCCTCCACTTCCGGACCCGTCGGCCCCCGCGCCGACGCCTCCCGGACCGCGCGGTCCAGCATGGCGAAGTACTCGTAGTCCTCCACCCCTTCCCGCTGGGCCTCCAGGTGCTTGCCGGCCGTCACCGAGTCCTCGGAGAGAAACATGGGCGCGTACGAGTTCCGCTCGGCCACGTATTCGTTCCAGGAGGAGGAACCGCCCGTATCGGTGAGCGACCAGAAGTGCATCCCCGTGGCCCCGTAGCGCCAGCACCACCACGCCGCGAGCCGGTAGTAGGCGTACGGATCGAGCAGCCGCGTCGGCCCGTCCGCATTGTAGAACTCCAGCACCGTCCCCTGGTCGCGCTTCTCCAGGAAGTAGTCCCGATACTCCCGGGCCGCGTCATCGGGCCGTATGGGGGCGGAGCTGTTCAGGAAGATCTTGATGTGCGGGCACAACACGTGGCAGGCATCGATCATCGCCTGCAGGGCCTGGCTCATGTCCCGGTGGTTCACGTCCTCCCAGATGCGGACCCCCGTATCCGCTTCCCGGATCGCCTTCGCCCACGCCAGGATGATGGGGTCCCGATCCGGATCCTCGTCAGGCTCATCCACCAGGAGCAGGGTCAACTGTTCCGGCCTCAGCCCCTTCTTCACCGCGTGCCCGACCCAGAACGCGGCCCATGCCTTCACGGCCGTCGCGAATTCCGGCGTGTCCATGTCCCATGAGCTCTCCCCCTCACCTGCAAAGACGAAACGACGGCCTACCTTGGCGAAGACGAGGTACTGGGCCGCGTCCGGCCACATCTCGAGCCAGGCATCGAACTTGGCCGTCTCCGGGGGCACCGTCATCATCCCCTGCTCGTCATAGGCGCCCCGCACGTCCGGGTAGTACGGATTGATCAGCCGGGGCGACCCCCACGGCGAGTCCACGAGACGTTCGCGCAGGTGCCGGATGATCAGCGGCCGGTTCTGCCGGGTCACGGCCTGGTATTCGCCGAGCTCGTCCGTGTAGTCCCATCCGCCCAGGTTCAGCGACTGCCTCTCCGGGAACTCCAGGGGATACAGGTGCATGCGCAGCGGAATCCTGCCGCCGGGCCCGGACTCCACGACGACCTCGCCCTCATGGACTCCCGCCTCCACGTCCACCGGATGGAAGGTGAGCCACACCTGACGGGTCATGCCGGAGGGCACGGTCACCGCGTACAGGCCGTCCTCGGCAGCGACCTCGGGCAGGGCCGCCGCCACCGGCACCCCGCCCCGGGTGTCCGTCCAGGCCACCTCGTGAACCGTCACATACGTCGGATTGTCGCCGCCGGGGAGGCCGCTCAGGCGGAAGGTCACCTGCGCCGGCCCGTCGCCGCTGTTGCTCACGTTGAAGGCCGCCGCCCGGTGCTCCCTGCGCATGAGGTGTACCTCGACCGCCGGTTCCCCCGTCGTGTCCGGCAGACCGATGTAGGGAAGGGGATCCCACAGGTTCGAAGACCAGAAGGCCAGCGGCTCCAGGCCGCTGGCGCGCCACAGCCGCGCCTGCGTGCGCAACACCCGCTCGTGCCACGGGTTCAGCGGCAGCACGGCCCGGAAGTCATCCCCGAAGGTTGTGCAGGCCTGCCCCAGCTCCCCTTCCACGGCTGCCAGCTCGGCCAGCACGCCGCGGCGCGTCGGCGCCGGTACCCCCTCTTCTTCCGCGGCCTTCCTGAGGGCCTCGATGTCCCGCACAAGGCGCGTCCGGATCCCTTCCTGGATGGCGGTCCTGGCCTTCTCGTCCAGTCGGTCCGCCGGGACCGCCGCCTGCGCCCACGGCAGTCCTGCCATCAGCATCGCCGCCGCTGCCGATGTCCATCCCATGGACTACTCACCGGCCAGCGCCGTCAGCGCCGCCAGCACCTGGACCCGCGCCTTGTCCGCCAGGGTGCGGTCGACTTCCTCGTTGAACCAGTGGAACCCGTTCAGGGGCTGGCTGGCGTCGACCTCGCCCCCGTGGCCCGCCGCATCGCAGACACTCGCCGGCAGACTCTCCAGCAGGCGGCGGGCCTCCTCCACCTCCGGACCCGTCCTCCCCCGGGCGGACGCCTTCCGGAGCGCCCGGTCCAGCATGGCGAAGTACTCGTAGTCCTGGACGCCTTCCCGCGTCGCCTCGAGGTGCTTGCCGGCGGTCACCGAGTCCTCGTCGATGAAGATCGGCGAGTACGCATCCTTGAAGGTGAGATACTCGTTCCACGATGACGCTCCGCCCGTGTCGGTGAGGGACCACATGTAGAACGCCGACGCCCCGAAGCGCCAGCTGGTCCACGCCGTGAGCCGGCTGGCGTACGGATCCCAGATCCGGCTCGTCCACGCCGCGTAGAACTCCAGCCCGATCCCCTGGTCCCGCTTGTTCACGAAGTAGTCGCGGTACTCCTGGCCCTGGGTCAGGAAGCTGACGTAGTTCGGGCTCAGAACGTGGCACGCGTCGATCATCTCCTGGTCCGCCTCGTCCATGTCCCGGTGGGTGACATCCTCCCAGATGCGGACTCCCGTGTCGGCCTCGCGGATGGGCCTCGCCCACGCCAGGATGCGCTCGTCCTGCCACGGCTCGTCCGGCTCATCCACCAGGAGCAGCCCGAACTGTTCCGGCCGCAATCCACTCGCCTTCATGTGCTCCGCCCAGAACGTGACCCACGCCTTCACCGCCGTGTTGAACTCCGGCGTGCCCATGGGCAACGACTCGAAGTGCCTTCCCACCTTCGCGAAGACGAGGTACTGGGCCGCGTCCGGCCACAAGTCGATCCAGGCATCGAAGTAGTCGGTGGAGGGCGGCGCCGTCATCGCCCCCCGCGCGTCGTGGGTGCCCCGTGGCAGGGCGAGCTTGAGGGCCCACGGCGAGTCGACGCGGTGCTCGCGCAGGTGGTCGATGATCCCCTGCCGGTTCTGCGCCGTCAGAAGGGGGAAGTGGCCGATCCGGTCCGTGTAGTCCCACCCCCCCATGTGCAGCGACTGCTCTTCGGGGAAGTCGAGGGGATACAGGTGCATGCGCAGCGGAAACCGCCGGCCCTCGCCGGACTCCACCACGACCTCGCCCTCGTGGGCGCCCGCCTCCACGTCCACGGGATGGAAGGTGAGCCACACCTGGCGGGTCATGCCCGAGGGCACGGAGACCGTGTACAGGCCGTCCCCGCCCGGGGCCACCTCGGGCAGGGCCGCCGCCACCGGGTCCCCTCTCCGGGTATCGGTCCAGGCGACTTCGTGAACGGTGACGTACTCGGGATTGCCGCCCCCGGGCAGACCCTCCAGGCGGAAGGCCACCTCCGCCGACTCGTCACCGCTGTTGCTCACGTTGAACGCCGCCGCGCGGTACTCCCCGCGCATCAGGTGAACCTCGACGGCGGGCTCCGACGACGTGTCGGGGGTACCGACGAGGGGCACCGGGTCCCACAGGTTCGGAGACCAGAACGTGAGCGGCTCCAGTCCCCGGGCGCGCCACAGCCGCGCCTGCGTGCGAAGGACCCGCTCGTGCCAGGGATTCAGGGGCAGCACCGCCCGGAAGTCGTCCCCGAAGGCCATGGCCGGCCCCAGTTCCCCTTCGACCGCCGCCAGCTCGGCCAGCACGTCACTCCGCGTCGGCGCCGGCACACCCTCTTCCTCCGCCGCCGCTCTCAGGGCCTCGATGTCGCGCACGAGGCGCGTCCGGATCCCCTTCTGGATGGCGAGCCCGCCGGCGTAGACCTGGACATCGGGGATGGCCGGCCCCGGCAGCGGCTCCTTCAGCCACTCCGGCTCTCCCGCCCAGACCTCGATCTCGTCGACGAAGGTGTACGGCTCGTTCCACACGACCAGGCTGACATAGCGGCCGTGGGTCCGCAACCGGTCGGTGCGGTACCGGTACGTCCCGTACTGGGAAGCGCGCATCTCGTTGAGATCGCGGATGATCCTCTCGCGCAGCTCGGGGGTGAGCTTCTTCCCCGGGTAGCGCTCCCGGTCGCGGTCCCAGTAGTGATGTATCTCCGCGTTGGAGAACTGCATGCCCTCCCGGGCCCATATGGCGTCGCTCGCCCTCTCCGGCACGAGGGGGCCGTGTTGTTGCTCGCTCAGCTCCACCAAGTCGCCGATCTCGTGGAACACCCCGTCCTCACCCGCCACGAGGATGCGGATCATCAGCGGCCACGTCACGTCGGCGAAGCCGCCCGCCGTGCTGAAGGAGACCCCGCGTATCGGCTTCACCGCCCCCAGGTCCAGCGTGAAGACCGAGGGCGTCTTCTCCTGCCACCCCACCGTCGACAGCTCCGCCCAGAAGTAGCCGTCCGTGTACATCCCGTCGGTCAGCTGCTCGCTGTCGCCGGCCTCCGTGCAGAGCCCGTAGTTCGGCCCCGGGGACAGCGTGTAGCTCGCCCCGAGGGCGATGTTCTCGCTCGGACGGTCCGCGGGGTCCGCCGCGGACGGCTGGGCAAGGGCCGCCATCAACGCCACCGCTGTCAATGCTCGTTGCATCCTGTCCCTCGCTTTCGAGTGGCCTCGGATAACCTCGAATCGACTCAATACTAAGGAATGGGGCCCCGGCTCCGGCTACCCCTCCACGGCCCGCGATCAACCCCCCAGGGACGCGAGCCAGTCCCGGAGAAAGACCGCCGACCGCGGGATGAGCCCGTCGAGGGAGAAATAGGAGTGCCCGCCCCCGGGGTAGATGAAGGCCTCGAAGCCGGGCGGCGTCCGCCCCAGGGCGTCCATGGTCCCGATGAGGGACTCGGCCTGGCTCACGGAGACGACGTCGTCGTCGGTGCCGTGGTGAAGCTGCACGGGAGGCAGGTATTCGGCGAAGAGCACGGCCGACCTGCGGGTCAGCTCCAGGCGCGCCTCCGGGAGGGGCACCTCGCCGCGGACGAAGGGCGTGATGACGGTGGAGTCGAGGTGGGCCACCGACGGCAGGTCCCGGGGGCTCCCCAGGGCGGCATCACGCGCGATCCCGCGAACCCAGCCGTCGAAGAAGTCGGTGGGGCCGAAGACGGCGACGATGCGCTCGATGCGCTGGTCGCGGATCCCGGCCAGCAGCGCCACCCCCGCCCCCCGGCTGGCGCCGACGACGGCCATCCCGCCGGGGCGGGCCTCCGGCGTCGACTCGAGGACGGCGTTGACCAGCGCCAGGGTGTCGTCCACGTCGTGGTCCCACGGGCTCGCCGGGCCCTCGGAGACCCGGCTCTCGCCGCCGTGAATCAGCGGCTCGGCCCGGAAGGAGGGGATCACGTAGACGAAGCGCTCCACCAGCGGGCCGAGGGCGAAGGCGACGATCTGGATGTCGTCCACCGACACGCCGCTGTCGCCGCCGTGCAGGTAGAGCAGCAGGGGCAGGCTCCCGGCGGCGGCCCCTTCGGGCACGAGGACGGCGCCGTAGTGCAGGACCCCGTCCACCCGGTGGGAGAGGATCCGCAGGGCGCACGCCCGGCCGGCCAGGGAGTACCCCTCCTGGTGTTCCACCGCCACCCCGCGGGCCGAGACGTCGCGGGCGGCCCAGTCGGAGCGGACGGCCTCCACCTCCGCCGCCGAAGCGGGCGCGAAGAGGGCGTCCAGCTCGCCGTCGAGATCGACGGCCTCGGCGGCCACCGAGACGACGGTGTCGGCCGCCGAGACCCGGAGGCTCTGCACGCCGACGCCGGCGCCGAGGGTCCAGGTGGAGGCCGCCCTCCCGTCGGCGCCGGTGGCGGCCGAGGTCGGGTCCGCCTCGCCGTGGCCGGCGGCGGGGGCGAAGGCGACGCTCACGCCGGGGACGGGCCGGCCCCGGGCGTCGACCACCTGCACGACCACCGCGGCCGCCAGGGAGCGGCCCGGCAGGGCGCGCTGGCCGAGGCCGGAGACTACCTCCATCGACGCCGGCTGCGAGCCGGGGCCCGTTGGGCCGCCGGACCCGCCGCAGCCGGTCATGGCGGCGAGCAGGAGGAGCCCAAACCGGCCGCCCAGGTATGGGAGATGTCGCGGTTGGCTGCTTATACTCGTATCTCTCAACTGGAGAGCCTCATGACCACGATCACAAAGCTTGAGCCGACGCGGTGGCCTCCCGGGTTCTGGGGCGCCTTCGCCCCGGATCCCGACTTCGGGATGCCGTCCCCGCTTCCGTCCTCGGCCGTCGATCTGGATGACCCCGATGCCCCCGGCCCGGGTCCCGGACCGAGCGCAGAGGACTGGAGCTGATCCGGGCGGCGCGCTGCACCGCCCTCTCATTCTCATGCTGCCGTCCCTGATCCGCAAGGAGATCGTCCTCGGCGTCCTCAGCCTGCGCTTCGCCGTGACCTTCGTCCTGTTCTTCGTGCTCACGCTGGTGAGCGTCTTCACCATGACCCGCGGCTACGAGCGGGCCCTGCGGCTGCACGAGGTCGGCGCCGCCCGCCACCACGAGCAGGTCCGCGGAGTCCAGGAAGCCGAGGAGCCCGACGAGGCCCTCCACGACATCCTCTTCGGCGGCGACGGGTTCTACGGCGACCGCGCGCCCCGGCCCATGGGCGTCTTCGTCAAGGGCCTGGAGGACCGCCTGCCGACGCAGGTCAACGTCAGCCTGTGGCATGTCCGCCCCGTCGACGACGACCGCTACCGCAACCCCCTCTTCCGGCTCTTCGCCTCACCCGACTACGCCTACATCGCCAACATCGTCATCTCGCTGCTGGCCCTGCTCTTCGTCTTCGACGCCGTCTGCGGCGAGAAGGAACGGGGCACCCTGAAGATCCTGCTGGCCAACCGCGTGCCCCGCGACCTGGTGCTGCTGGGCAAGTGGATCGGCGGCTACCTGTCCCTCGCGGTGCCGCTGGCGGCGGCCCTCTTCGCCTCCCTCACCTACGTGGTACTCACCGGCGCCGTGCGCGTGGACGCCGACTTCCTGTCGCGGTTCCTGTGGATCGCCGGGGTCTCCCTGCTCTACGTCTCCGTGTTCTTCGGCCTGGGCATGCTCATCTCCACCCTGACCCACAAGGCGTCGACGGCGCTCCTCGTCTCCCTCTTCGTGTGGATCTGCTGGATCCTCGTCATCCCCAACCTGGCCCCGGTGGCGGCGCGCCTGGCGGTGCCGGTGCCGACGCGGCAGAAGATCGAGGCCGAGAAGGAGGCCGTGGACCGGGAGACGCAGATCGGCGTGCAGCGGGTCAACCGCAACATGCTCGGCTACGGCCGCAAGGCCGAGGAGATGGTCGAGGAGATCGAGAAGCAGGGGGACGCGCGCAAGGACCGGATCGATCAGTACTACCATGGCCGCCTGCGCCGCCAGGTCGACCTGAGCCGCAACCTGTCGCGGGCCTCGCCCTCGGCCAGCTTCGTGCTCGCCGCCAGCGACCTGGCCGGCACCGGGGTGGATCTCTTCACCGCCTTCAACACCGCTGTCCGGCGCTACGGCGAGGAGTTCTCCGAGCACTGGTGGGAGTGGGACGAGGAGTACCACGAGAACGACGAGGAGATGCCCGACGACGCCTGGCTCGAGGTCGACGAATGGCCGGCGCTGCGGGTGGAGCAGGCGCGCCTCGACGACGTGGTCGACGCCGTCCTCCTCGACGTGCTGCTGCTGGTCGTCTTCAACGTCCTGTTCTTCCTGCTCTCCTACCTGTTCTTCCTGCGCTACGACGTGACCTGAGGCCGCCGTGCTCGCCCACCTGATCCGCAAGGAGCTGCTGGAGCAGCTGTTGAGCCTGCGCTTCGCCATGGCCTGCATCATCTGCCTGATCATCACCCTGTCCAGCGCCGTGGTGCTGACCCGCGACTACAGGGAGGCCCTGGCCGACTACCGCACCAACGTGGTCCTCCACAAGAACGAGCTGGAGGACAGCGGCGACATCTGGGACGACGGCGTCGTCATCGACAAGCCGCTGAACCCGATGCAGATCTTCGTGCGCGGCGTCGACCCGAGGCTGGTGGTCTCGGCCCGGGTCACCCACGGGCAGCAGCCGATCTTCGAGGCGGAGCAGGAGGTCAACCCGGTCTCGTACCTCTTCCCGCCCGGTGACCTGCTGTTCTTCATCGGCGTGGTCATGAGCCTGCTGGCCCTCGCCTTCGGCTACGACGCGGTCTCGGGCGAGAAGGAGTCGGGCACGCTGAAGCTGCTCATGTCGTACTCGGCGCCCCGGGACCTGGTGCTGCTGGCCAAGTGGGTCGGCGGCTACCTCGCCCTGGCGGCGCCCTTCCTGCTGGCCGTGACCGCCGCCCTGGTGGTGGTCATGGTCATGCCCGGCGTCGAGCTGGGCGAGCAGGAATGGGGGGCCCTGGTGCTCCTCATCGCCGTGGGCCTGCTCTACCTGGCCGCGGTGTACGGCATGGGGATCTTCGTCTCCGCCCGCACCCACCTGGCCTCGACGTCGATCACCGTCCTGCTCATGGTCTGGGTGCTGATGGTCCTGGTGGTCCCCAACCTGGCGCCCTACCTGGCGGCCGAGGCCGTGCCCCTGCGCAACTTCATGGAGGTGGAGGAGGAGAAGGCGGCCGCCTCCGAGACGGCGTCGGAGGCGTTCGAGCAGGAGCTGGACGAGTTCACCGCCAACAACCCGGAGGTCGAGCGCTGGGGCGACGACGGCCGCTGGGGCGCCATGTGGAACCTGCGCTATCAGAAGCTGGCCCTGCAGCGGATCGACGACGAGGGCCGGATCGAGGGCCGCTACGCCAACGAGCTGGCCGCCCAGGTGGCCGTGGCCCGCCACCTGTCGCGGCTCTCCCCGTTCTCCTCCTTCGCCTACGCCGCCACCGAGCTGGCCGGGGCCGGACTCACCGAGGACCGCCGCTTCCGCGGCAGCCTGCCCGAGTACCGCCGCCGCCTGACGGTGTACGTCACCGAGCTCTACAGCCGCGCCTGGGCCGAGCAGACCATCGACGAGCCCCAGGACCTCAGCGGCCGTCCCCTCTGGCTCTACGGGCGCGCCCCCGTCGGCGAACGCCTGGCCGCGGTCCTGCCCGACGTGATGCTGCTGGCCGCGTGGACCGTCCTGTTCTTCATGGCCGCCTACCTCTCCTTCCTGCGCTACGACGTCAAGTGAGGGCTCTGCGCTCCCTGATCCTGGCCGGCGCTCTCGTCTGGCTGGCGGCCTGCGGCGACCCCGTGGAGCGCCACATCGACACCATCATCGAGGGCGAGGGCGATCTGGAGGAGGCCCGGCTGGCCCTGAACATGGCCAAGGGCTACGCCGTCGATCCGCTGATCGCCGCCTTCGAGGACCGCTCCCTGCCGGCGCGCGCCCGCGTCGACCTGGCCGAGTCCCTCTACCGGCTCTACCTGCGTGAGGCCGACCGCCGCATCTTCGCCAGCCTCGTGGCCGGCCTGGAGGACCCGGAGCCCCGGGTGCGGGCCGGCGTGGCGCGCGCCATCGGCAACCTGCGGCGGCCCGAGGCGGTGGCACCGCTGCTGGCGCGCTTCGAGGCGGAGACCGATCCGGCCATGAAGGGCGAGATCCTGTCCACCCTCGAGTTCATGTCCTCCGAGCCCGACGGCGACTGGGGCACGCGCGCGAACCCCGACCTGCTGGACGCGGCCCAGAAGGAGAGCTTCGGCGCCGGCCTGCGGGCCGTGGTCGCCGCCGGACCGCCCGAGGAGTTGCGCACGGCGGCGACGGAGTGGCTGGAGGTGCTGGCCGAGGATCGCTCCGAAGAGGCGGAGAACCTCTTCCTGGCGGCTGACGCGGCCGGCGCCGAGGCCCTGCTGCGCTCGGCCCTGGAGCTGGCGCCGGGGAGCCTCAACATCCACCAGAAGCTCGGCAAGCTGTTCTACGCCATGGGCGACGAGGAGCGAGGCCGGGAGTACCTGGAGCGCCTCGGCATGGTGGCGCGCGCCCCCCGGCTGAAGGCGCGCCCGAAGATCGACGGCCGCCTCGACGAGCCGGCGTGGCGCCAGGTGCGTCCCCATACCGGGTTCTACCAGTGCATCTGGCGGCTCACGGCCCGGCCCGCCGAGGGCCGCTCCGAGGCCTGGGTCGGCTACCGCGCCGACACCCTCTACATCGCCGTGAAGGGCTACGAGCCGAGCACGGCCAACCTGGCCGCCTCGGAGACGGAGCGGGACGGCGATGTCCACGCCGACGACTGCATGGAACTCTTCATCGACACCAACCGCGACAGCCAGTCCTTCCATCACTTCATCATCAACACCCTCGGCGCCATCCGGGACAGCCACCATGGTCCCGGCCGGCCGGGATCGTCCTGGAACGGCGCCATCGAGGTGGGCACCGCCGTGGCCGACACCTTCTGGGTCGTGGAGGCGGCGATCCCGACGGCGCAGCTGGAGGAGGGCCCCGCCGCGCCGGGCGTGGAGTGGGGCTTCAACCTGGCGCGGGTGCGGATCGGCAACGCCTCGGAGTACGGCCAGTGGGTGCCGACCTACGGAAACGCCCACCGCCCCGACCGCTTCGGGGTGCTGGTCTTCGATTAACCCCAACCGAAAGGAGAACCGCCGTGGACAGGATCACCCTCTATCACAACCCCGGCTGAAGCAAGTCGAGGGGCGCGCTGGCAATCCTGCGCGCCCGGGGCGTCGAGTTCGACGTCGTCGAGTACCTGCACCACCCGCCGAACGAGCCGCAGTTGCGACGGTTCCTGGAGCTGCTCGACTGCGAGCCAAAGGAGATGATCCACCCGGGCTCCTTCGAGGACCTCGGCCTCGACCTGGACGACTACAACACGGCCGACGCCTTGGTGGGCCTGCTGCTGGAGCATCCCGGGGTGATGAACCGGCCGATCTGCGTGCGCGGGGACCGGGCGGTGATCGCCCGGCCGGAGGAGCTTGTTGAGGAGATCCTCGACTGAGGGGGCTCAGCCGCCTTCCTCGGGATCCTCCGTCTCGCGGGCCACGCGCAGACGCAGCTCCGTGCTGGAGAAGGTGTGGGGCCGCGTGTTGAAGTAGCAGCGGTCGAAGGACTCCGCGCGGCCGGTGAAGTCCGTGTCCCGGTACTCGTCCCCGAGGATGCGGACGTCCCAGTCGACGGAGCGCAGGATCTCGACGACGTCGTCCTCCGTGTCGTAGACGATGATCTCGTCCACGTACTTGCAGGCCGACACCTGGATCTGGCGCTCGACGATGCTCTGGATCGGCTTGTTCTTGTCGGGCCGGTCGATGGTGGGGTCGGTCTGGATGCAGACGATCAGGTGGTCGCAGACCGTCTTGGCCTCCTGGAGCATGAGCACGTGACCGGCGTGGAAGAGGTCGAAGGCGCCGAAGGTGATGCCCTTCTTCACCTTGGCCCGCGGCGGCTCGCCGGTCGGTTGCTGGGGCGTGATCATGGGGTGAAGAATCCGGGGTGTGCCGGCTCCGGTCAAGGGAGGTGACAGGGCCGGACCCGCCCCCGGCCGGACCCGGTTTTCTTACCTTGCAGCGCCGACAGCCGGGCCGCCCCGGGGCGGCCCGGGCCGGCCTCGACCCCGCACTGGAGATGAGAGTGGACCCCCGTCATCTCGCCCACACACTGACCCCGGAGGAGTCGCGGCAGTTCGAGCGCGACGGGTTCTTCGCCGTCGAAGAGGCGATCCCGGAGAGCCTCGTGCAGCGCCTGCTGCCGGTCTGCGATCGCATCGACCGCGAGGAGCGCGAAGGTCAGGGGAAGGGCCCCGAGGAGCGCATCAACCACTTCGACTTCATCGGCCGGGACGAGATCTTCCTGGAGCTGCTCGACTGGGGGAGGACCTTCCCGAAGGTGTGGGGCATCCTCGGCTGGCACATCCAGCTCTACCACACCCACATGATGATCACCCCCCCGGAGCCGGCGGGACGCACCCTCGCCGAACACGGGCTCGACCTCGGCTGGCACCAGGACACGGGCCTGCTGAACCAGGACCTCGAGACCGATCCGCGGCCCCGGGTGTCGTTGAAGGTGGGCTTCTTCCTCACCGACACGAGCGAGGAGGGCCGGGGCAACTTCTACGTGGTGCCCGGGTCGCACCTGCGCAACGAGTTCCCGGGACCTGATCGCAAGAGCCTGGTGGACGGCGCCGTGGCCGTCCGCGCGGCGCCGGGCACGGCCGTGTTCTTCGACCGCCGCCTGTGGCACTCGGGCAGCGCCAACTACTGGCGCGAGGCGAGGCGGGTCCTGTTCTACGGCTACTCGTACCGCTGGCTGCGGCCGCGCGACGACATGACCGTGGAGCACTACCTGGACGGTTGCGATCCCATCCGCAAGCAGCTGCTCGGGGTCTCCCACTCCGGAGGCCACGGCTACACCTCGCCGACGCCCGAGGACGTGCCGCTGCGGGCCTGGCTGGAGGAGCACGGCGCCGAGGCGCCCGTGAAGGGTTGAGCGATGAGAAGATTGAAGGTCCTGCTGCTGCAGATGGAGAGCATGTTCGAGCCCTGGGGCGCCGACGTGATCGAAGCCGTCGGCGACCGCCACGACCTGGCCCTGCTCGACCCCGGCCGGCCCCTGGAGGAGCAGTTCGCCGGCGTCGAGGCGGTCATCGACCAGGGCGGCAGCGTCAGCACCCGGGCGATGATGGACGCCGCGGTCTCGGCGCGGCTGTGGCAGCTCCTGGGCACGGGGTTCGACCACTTCGACCTGGAGTACGTCAAGTCGAAGAGGATCCCCGCGGCCAACTGCCCCGGCCCCTTCAGCGGCACCGCCCTGGCCGAGATGGCCATGATGTTCATCCTCATGCTGGCGCGGCGCTACCGCGAGGGCGTGCGCCGGTTCCGCGAGGGCGAGCTCTACCAGCCGCTGTCCCATGAGCTGGAGGGCCGCACCCTGGGGATCATCGGCTTCGGGGCCAGCGGCCAGGAGCTGGCGCGGCGGGCCCGCCCCTTCGGCCTGCGCGTGGTGGGCCTGGACGTGCGCCCCATCGAGGCGGAGGTGCTCCAGGAGCTGGGCGCCGAACTCCTCCTCGGCGAGGACCGGCTGGACGAGGTGGTGGCGGCCAGCGACTACCTCTCCCTGCACCTGCATCTGAACGACAGCACCCGGCACCTGATCGACGCCCGTCGCCTCGCCCTGATGAAGCCCTCGGCCTGCCTGATCAACGTCGCCCGCGGCGCCCTCGTGGACGAGGCGGCCATGGCGGAAGCGCTGCTCGACGGCCGCCTCGGGGGCGCCGGTCTGGACGTCTTCGGGAAGGAGCCGCCCAACCCCGCCGATCCCGTGTACGCCCTTCCCAACGTCGTGGTCACCCCCCACATCGCGGGGGTCACGGCCGAGACCTCCCGCAAGCGCGCGGCCTGCGCCGCCGGCAACGTCGACCGCGTCGCCGCCGGCCTGGAGCCCCTCTACCGCATCGACGGCGGGGAGTCGTGAACAGCCGCCTGAAGGAGCGCCTCGACGCCGGACAGGCGGCGGTGGGCGCCCAGCTGCGCTTCGGATCTCCCGCCATCGCCGAGATGTTCGGCCACGCCGGCTTCGACTGGCTCGTCATCGACTCGGAGCACGCGCCCCAGACGCCGGAGGGCATCCAGGCGCAGCTCCAGGCCATCGGCAACACCCCGGCCACGCCGGTGGTGCGCCTGCCCCGGGTCGACGAGGAGCAGATGCGCCTCTACCTCGACATGGGGGCCCTGGGCATCATGGCCGCCTTCGTCGAGACCCCCCAGGACGCGGAGTTCGGCGCCCTCGCCTGCCGCTACCCGCCCCGGGGGATACGCAGCTTCGGCCCCCACCGAGCCGGCGGGTACGGACTCCGGACGGCGGAATACCTCGAGAAGATCGACGACCTCGTGAGCTTCATCCCCATCATCGAGTCGGGCCCCGGCGTGGACAACATCGAGGCCATCCTCGCCGTGGAGGGGGTCGACTTCCCCGTCATCGGGCCCGTGGACCTGTCCTTTGGCCTGGACACCCCCTTCGAGTTCGAGAGCAAGGTCTTCCAGGAGGCCCAGGCGAGGGTGGCCGCCGCCGCGGCGGCGGCGGGCAAGCCGGCGGGCCTGGGAATCTACCGGCCGGCCTTCGAGCCGGCGTCGCTGGAGAAGGCGCTGGAGGACGGATTCCAGGCGCTGCTGGTGGGCGGCGACGAGCCCTTCCTGGCCACCGCCTGCGAGATGATGGCGGGGGTGAGGCGGGAGCTGGACCTGTAGCGGCGGGCGGGGCCGTGTCCGCCGGGGCAGTCTGACGGTCAGCGCCGCTGGGACCGGGCCGCAGCGGCGACGGAAGCGCGCCGCCGGGAGTGGCGCCTTCCGCTGGTCCGCGGGGAGGCTCCTCGTTGGACACGCGCCGAGAGGCGGTCCGGCTGCCGCGGCTGAAGCTGGAGCCGCTACAGGGGCGCCTTCAGGGAGCCCCTTCCTCGGTGACGGGGATCCCCTTCGCCTCCGTGAAGGCCCGGATCGTCTGCAGGATCCGGGGCTTGACCTCCTGGTTGTCGGCGTATCCGAGCATGCCGAACTGGATCAACCGGGAGCGGCCCTCGCGGGGGACGAACTCGGCGTTCATGAGGCTCAGGGTGATCCCGGCAAGGGAGTCCCACGGGACCCGCTGCCGCACGAACAGCCCCCGCTGGATCAGCAACTCCTCCTGCGAGAAGGCGAGGACCAGCTTGTTCAGCCGCCTGAAGAGGAGGCTGCCCGGCAGCACCAGAACCGCCACGCAGAGGTAGACCAGCCCGAGCACCAGCAGCTGAGTCCCCCCGGAGTCGATGTTGTTCCAGCGGGCCAGGTTCACCAGGCCATTGGCGGTGAACACCAGGGCGAGCAACCCCCACACGAAGCGGTTGGGCCAGCCCACACGCGCGCTCAGGTCGAAGACCTGATTCTCCGCGGGTCCTGCCGGGGGCTCCGTCATGGGGTCCTCCTTCGATGGGTTGAGAGCCGCCCTGCTGAATCTCCGGCTACGGGGAGCCCGAGTCCAACTCCGCGGCGCGCAGTCCGCCGTGGCTCCGCAGCAGATCGGCGATGTCCTCTCTCTCACACTCGATGGCCGCATCCAGGGCCGTCCCGGAGCGTCGCCTGTTGACGTCGATTCCATGGGACAGGAGGAACCTGACGACATCGAGCTTCGTCTCGTGCGGCCCGTAGGCGACAGCCAGGTAGAACAGTTGATCACACTCATTCACATCCGCCCCTCGCTGAAGGCACAATTCCGCGGAGGCGATGTTGCCGCTCACCAGGTGAAGGGAAGGCGCGCCGCCGGAATCCAGCAGGACCCTGACCAACTCGGTGCCCACGCCGCCCCGTATCTGGGCCGCCACTTCGACGGGCGTATGCCCCCAGCGATCGGGTTCATTTGGATCCGCTCCGGCGGACAGCACCTTCTGGAGGCCTGCCGGATCCTGCTTCAGGACCTCCAGCGTAACCGGGGGGATGTAGTAGACCGAGACGGCCCCGCGGTTCAGCAGTACCCGAGCGACATCGGCATGGCCGTCTTCCGGGTAGTGGCCAAGGGCCTGTCGCAGCGCGATCTCATTGGGGTATTCCGCATAGTTCGGGTCCGCGGGATCACTCGGGTCGGCCCCCGCTTCCAGCAGCAAGGTGACCACATCCGGCCAGCCGATGATCCAGGACGCCACACACAGTGGGCTTCGCCCCTGCTCGTCCCGGGTTCCAATACAGCCCGGCTCACTCTCAAGAAGCTCGGCCACCCGCTCCGTGCGGTTGCTGGCCGCCGCCCCGAGGATATCGAAGGAAGGTCCCTCTTCGACCAGTATGCGGAGGGGCTCGGGGTCGTTGATCTGCATCTGGCTGTACGCCTTGTGGGCCGCATCGTAGATGGCCCTGTTGGAGTACGCCCCTCGATGCAACAACATTCGAAGGATATCGCACTCCTTGTGACGCACCGTTACATCGAGCAGTCGATTCGGCCGGTCGTCCCCCGGCCAGAAGAACGTCGCATTCACGAGGGACGAGTCTGCATCCAACAGCCGGCGTGCGCTCTCCAGGTCCCCCTCGGCGATGCAATCGCAGAGAGGCTGCATCGTGGAGGGATGGATCTCGCGCCTGTTCGCCATCTTGCCCAATGCCAGTCGAAGAAACCTGTGCTCAGACCATGCTACAGCCTGCCGCACGGGACCTCATCATCCGGGCACAGTTCGTACCACCACTCGGGACATTGGCGGCTGACAACAACTACTCGATTCCAAGGAGCCACGACACGGACTCGTCTCCGGAGGCTGGCTAGTTCGGTTCTGCTCAAACCCGAGGCAGAAACGACACCAATATGGTCCACGAGGATGAGCCACCACTTATGCTCTTGTTCCCTGCCAGCGATCTTCCTCGATTTATCTTCAATTGCGAATTCAACGCTCTCTTGTATTACAGGGTCGAGCAGAAGACCCTCTCCTTCCGAGATATTGCCGAGCGAGAATTGGACAATCGACGTCTCTATCCTGTGAAGTTCAAGGTGGATACCACATGGTAAGCACAGGTGCAGCACACTCAAGTGGTCGAGTTCATGCGAATGTTCACAGCCGCTGGAGTATCGTGACCTTAGCTCATCAAGCACTCCGCCATCACACCGCTCGACAAGAGGAGACAGCGCCTCCCGGATCTCCCTCTTTGCCTTCTTGGAATCAGGGTAACCCTCTGGCTGGTATTCGGCATCGACAATCCAGGTTCCTTCCCTTGGTCTCATCGTCTTGATTGTGGCCTCGATCAGACCACGCAGGGGGCGTTCAAACTCCTCTTCTCCCCGACCCTTGACCTGACGATTCAGTCGTCGAACCTCGACGGCAAATTCCCCGTCTGCCAGGAAATCCGGAGGATCTTGACATGGGCGCACGACGCCGTGACCTTGGGATTCCAGCCATTGCTTGGCTAAGGTCTCGTCGCAATTGAGCCTGTTGTTCAAGCGATATCCCCCTTCTCCAGTAGGTGGATCATCAGAGTCAGGATGTGGGCGTTACATCCCTGACGTGCAAGATCGCCATCAGCATACCTATGCACCACCGTGCCCACATCTCCGGCCACCAGACCGTGCTCTACGATGGACTCCTGGAGAACTACCAGGTCCAGTTCAGTCATGTCATTCTCACGGGTCCTGCTGGATAGGTGTCACCAGACGAGGTCGAGCTGAGCCGCCTTCGGTTGGTCCGGCTCCAGGCGCGGTGAGGTCGCCCGATCCTCCGCGGGCCTGCCGGGGGCTTCGGGGGCTGGCGGTCCGTACTCCACGTTGGCGGGATCCATGGCTCCGCCTCGGATCGATGCCAGTTACCGGAATCACTGGTCCATTTGCAGATGGACGGAGTCGGGCTTCCGCATCTGGATGACTTCGGAGACCTGCTCATCCCGAGGGACCGATGCCAAGTCAGCTTCGAGGACAGACGGATCGATTCACAGTCCTCTGAGTTACTGCACCACTTGTAGCTCGACCTTGGGAGGTTTCGGTCCATGTAACCTCAACAGCCGTCGCGTTCTACTCCTCAGGGCGTTCGAGTCACCATGCACAAAGACGAACAAGGGCGTTCCATCGATTCTCCTCGCTCTGCTGAATTGCTCGCCGTTCGGGTGCACTGGCTCGGTATTGACCAGATGGTTGCTTCCATTCCTCGACAGTATCGGGCTGTGACTCTCAGTCAGCAGTTTCTCCGAATAGAGCTTCTCGACCGTAGCCGTGAGCACTTGAGTCCAGCGTCGTACACTGCGTACGCTGCCGTCCCAGAATCGGATCGCCGACGGCCTACAGCCCGAGCTGCCAGCATACTCGGATTTCTCATAGTCCATCAGCGGAACCCAGCCCGGTGACTCCGGCGCCGCGGCAGGGGCCGGTTCAGCTTCGGCCGGCGCAGTCGCGGAGGGCTCAGCCTTGACAATCGGCTCGCCGGCCTTCACCGGCTGGCCAGAGGTCAGGTTGGGCCGCCAGAGCAGCAGCAACTTGAGAGCGACTTCGTGGACCGGATTCCTGGAAATGGACACGTCCAACATCCGCCTTTCCTCCAAGGTGCCCCTCTGGAAGACGTCGTAGAGTTCCCAGTGGTCGCCGTCAGTCAGCGCGGCGAAGTCAATCCCCGACGCATTGGCATAGTTCAGCATCTGCATCTGGTGGGAGGCCAGCCGCTCCCCCAGCTTCTTGGCCTCCACCGTGGCCGCCGGCTGTTGGTCGGAGCGCAGCAACGCGTAGTCCGCCAAACCGCCGGTCACCCTGTATTCGGGTGTCACCACCGCGGGGTCGGATACGTCCCAGCCCAGGGCCTGCAGCAGGGGGTCCACCAGCGCCATTCGCGTGCGCGTTTCGTTTTCCCCCAGCGACGCCCCATGGGTTCCGATTCTCTCACGCAACGATTCGATGACACCTGTCAGATCGTCCAGCAACACGCTGACCTCCTGTTAACCGCCCAACTGTGAGCCCTGCTCGAGACGGGACTATCCTAACCCATCCGGGCAGCCGAGCCCAGTCCGTCCAAGTTCATCTGCGTCCGCGGCCGCTTTCGCGGTCGTGCACTTGTGTCGCGACCTCCACGCCGGCCTCAATCGGTGGTGGAGTGTCCTATGGCTGTCTGGACCTGGACGTGTTGAAGTACTTCGCGGAGCGCTCTCCGAGAACGATCGGTTCCGCGACTTCATGAGCCATGTGATTCGAGCGGCTCGGTCTTGCCTGCCCGGTACTCTGCAAGAGCCTCATCGGCAAGGCCGGACAACTGCTCTGCATTCAAGTCGAATGCGCGCTCCCACCGGCGCTCTGACTCGAACTCCGCCATCAACACGGCCGCAATCGCGTCTTGCTCCTCACTGGAGAGCTTCTTGAGTTCCGAGATCGCCTTTTCCAGAAGTTGAGTCATCAGGGGCCTCCATGGCAGGTGTGCAAGAACGCCGATCCTGCTGACCTGTCCCAGGGCGCCCCGTGCGCGGAGGCCCGCCAAGTCCCATGCGCAACTCATGCACACGCGACTCCGGCCGCACGCAAGGATTGCGCACTGTCACCGGCGTTGAGTGCACGGCCGGTCCGGCAGGCTATTGGAGGAGGCTGCTCTCGTGCAGCGCGGACAACGTGGATCGGTGCAGTGGGGTGGTTGGCTCGGAGGGCCGCCGGCCCGGGGACAGGCCGGCGGCCCGGGGGAAAAGCGGGGGGTGTTCGCCAGACTCAGGCGCTTCGCGCCAGGATGACGCTGGCGTAGTGGGAGAAGGCGGAGAGTCCGGCGTAGCAGGACACGATGGCCGCGGGAACGGCGATCTCTCTGACGAATCGAAACCTCTTCATGGTGGTCCTCCACTACTTGAGGGGTGAGTGTTCACCCTGCTTGACTGCAATCGCCGTGCCAGTCCTTTTCTCCCGTGACCGGCCTCGGACAACGGTTTCCGGCAGCGGACACGGAACCCCGCCGGACCTCCGACCGCTGCATCCGTCCCGATCAACCGCTTTTCGCGGGGGCTTCACGGGGTTAGTCTCAAGTGGCAGGCAAGGTTCCCCCGGGACACCCGAACGATGTTGGCACTCCCTCGACAGGTACTCCTGCTCTCCCTGGCCGGCCCCGCCGCGGCCGCGGCCGGGATGGCGCTGCACGCCCTCTTCGGGGAGCGGATCGTGCTGGCCATGTACGAGCAGCGCATGCCGGTGGCGCTGCTGAACGAGATCATCACCGGCCAGTCCATCCACCCGGTGGGCTACCACCTGGAGCGGGCCGACGCCCTGGTCATGCGGGGGGCGCTGCTGCTGTTGGCCAGCGGTCCCGCCACCGGCGCCTGGATGTGGCTCTCCCGCGGCCTCCCCGCCCCCTGGAGCCGGCCGCTGGCGGGCGGCCTGCTGCTGTCCACCGCCTTCGTCTGCGGGATCTTCCTCCTCGAGGCGCCGCTCTTCGAGGTCCTGCCGGGGTGGTTCTGGCCGCTCCACACGACGGCGCTGCCGTGGGTCTGGCTGTGGGCGCCGCTGGCCGCCGGCACCGCGGCGGTGGCGGCGGTCGTTCTGCGGGCCCCCGGGCGCCGGCTCCGGAACGTGGTGCTCCTCGTCGTCTGGGGGGCCTGCATCCACCACGGGCTGGCGCTCACGGAGGGCCGCGGCCTCGACGTCCTGCGGAGCCGCTTCACCGACTCCGGGCACGGTGTCTTCGCCCGCGCCGCCGTCGAGCAGCCGAGTCTGTGGCGGGTGCTGACGCGCTACGACGAGCTGCTGGACGACGGCGAGCTGTCCCCCTTCTTCCACGCCACCAAGCCGCCGGGGCTGCAGGTCTTTCTCGGATTCGTCGAGCGCCTCGGGCGCGGCGTGCCGGGGCTGCCGGACGACCCCCTGCGGAGGCTGGCCACCTTCGCTGCCTTGGTGCTGCCGCTGCTGGCGTACGCAGCCGTGGTCCCCCTGTACGCCCTGGCCCTCCGCTTCACCGACGACCGCGGCGCCCTGACCGCGGCCCTGCTCTACGTGCTGGCCCCCAGCGTCGGGCTCATCGGCATGCACGCCGACCACTACCTGCACCCGCTGCTGGCCACGGCCTGCCTCTACCTGGCCGCCCGCGCCCTGCAGGACGGCGGCCTCTGGCCAGCCGCCCTGGCCGGGGCCGCCTTCTACCTGACCACGTGGGTCTCCTTCGCCCTGGCGCCCCTGGCCGTGGTGCCCCTCGCCCTGGCCTGGACGAACCGGAAAGCGGCGCCGGTCCTCTCGAGGCTCGCCGTTGCGGCCTGGGCCGCGGCCGGGTTCGCGGCGGCTCACGCGGTCATGACGGTGGTCTGCGGCTACGATGCCTGGCAGCGATTCGCGCAGGCCATGGCTGTCCACGAGATCGCCAAGGCCGTCGAGTGGAGCCCGGGGAACCGCCTCTACTACGGCGCCCTCAACCTGCTGGAATTCGCCCTCTGGAGCGGCCCGGCGCTGGTCCTGCTGTGCGTTGCGGAGTTGCGGAGAGGGATCGGGGCGCCGGGAGCGGGACTGCTGTGCCTGCTGGCCTGCATGGCCGTCTTCGGCTCCACGGCGGGAGAGAGCGCGCGGCTGTGGATCTTCGCCCTGCCCCTGGCCGTCCTGTGCGCGGCCCTCTACCTCGGCCGCCGGCCCGACGAGGGGGGCCGCCTCCTGGGCCTGGCGCTGGCGATGCAGGGGATCCTGATGCTGGTGCTCAAGAGATACCAGGACTTCCACTGAGCCCGGGCGGTGGCAGGCCGGCCACGTACTCCCGGATCTCGTCGCGCACCCGCCGGTAGTGGCCCAGGGCCTCCTGCTCGCCGGCGGCGGATTCCGCCAGCCTCGGGGGGTCGTCGAAGCCGCGGTGGACCACCTTCGCCGACCCCGGAAAGCGGGGGCAGCTCTCGGCGGCGTGGTCGCAGACGGTGACCACCAGGCCGAAGTCGAGAGCGCCGATCTCGTCCAGCCTCTGCGAGCGCTGTCCGGAGATGTCGACGCCCGCCTCGGCCATGACCGCCACCGCCCTCGGGTCGAGGCCCCGGGCCACGAGGCCGGCGGAGTGGGGCTCGTAGGAGTCGCCGCGCAGGTGGCGGGCCCAGCCTTCGGCCATCTGGCTGCGGCAGGAGTTGCCCGTGCACAGGAACAGCAGGCGGGAGCGGCTCACGGCGTCAGCGGCTTCAGGGCTCGCGCTCGAAGGTGCCGGATCCGGCGAAGTTCGTCGCGTCGCGCCAGTCGGGCTGCCACCACAACTGGGCCAGGGGACCCGTCTCCTCATCGAAGTCGTCGACGGCGATGTTGATCCGCACCCGGCGCCAGTCCTTGCCCTGGCGGTGCTCGACGTATCTCAGGGGGATGGAGACCTCGTACGCGTGGCCCGTCGGGGTGGGGATGCCCACGGCCTGCACGCCGAGGGAGTCCAGCTCCTCCGGAGCCACCAGGAGCATCTCCTCCAGCCGCTCGCCCGGGCTGATGGCGACGAAGACGCGCTCCTCCACGGAGCGGCTGGCGTCGCGTCCCCGGGAGCGCTCCGGGTCGGAACGGCCGTCGACGCGCAGCTCCAGCCCGTCCTGGGACCAGGCGTTGCCGCCGAGGTAGATGCGGCGCTCGTCGGTGACGTCCACGGCGACGTAGAGGTTGTCGTCGTCGTACTCGACGCCGAAGCGCCAGGAGCAGTCCTCCGGCCCGGTCCAGGAGTCCGCGTCGACGTCGATCTCGGCCGGTTCCGGCACGTGGAAGGCGAGCCGGTCCCAGTCGCTCAGGTCGCCGTCGATGGCGGGAGGGGCGGCGGTGCGCCGGGGCAGCTGGTAGATGCGGCTCACGACCATGGGGGAACGGCCGTCCACGGCGGGGATTTCGAACTCGTCCTGCACGTACTCGGCCTGCCACTCCAACTGCAGCGGCGTCAGCTCGTCCACGTCCCGCTCCCCCTTCGTGGAGATCTCGAGGTCGATCCGTTCCACCGAGTTCTGGGGCAGCTCCCGGTCGATGGAGGCCGGCGACGGAACCAGCAGCGCGTGCCTGGCGAAACGGGCCGAGATGCGCAAGGGCACGTCGCCGTCGTTGGTGAGGCGGACGGAGGTGACGCCGCCGGCGAAGCGCTGCGAGCGGCCCATGATCGGCTCGACGACGACGGCGCGGCCCCGGATCAGGGGCTCCACGAGGCGCGCCATCTCCTCGGTGCGGATGCTCTCGTCCCAGATGCCGTCGAGCATGAGGTTGGCGATGCGCGGGCCGTCGTCGGTCATCGTCACCCAAACCACGTGGTCGAACTGGCCGTAGAGCGGCCCCGCCAGGGAGCTGCCGCCGCCGGTGGTGGCCAGCACGAAGTAGCGGCTGTCGTTGCGCACGTGCCGGGTGTAGCGGTGGAAGTGTCCGGCGAAGACGGTGTGCCGCCGCCCGGCGAGCAGCTCCTCCACTTCGGCCCAGCCCGTGTCCCGCAACTCGCCATCGTCGGCGTAGTTCCACAGGGGCTTGTGGACGAAGACCAAGGTCCAGCGCACGCCGCGGTGCTCGTCGAGCACGCCGGCCAGCCAGTCGCGCTGCTCGGGCCCGACGTTGGCCGGTTCCCCGTCCTCGGAGTTGAGGGCGACGAAGAGCACGTCGCGGTAGACGAAGGAGTAGTAGGCGCGGCCGAGGCGCTCGGCCCAGACCTCGGCCATGACGTCGTTGGAGATGTCGTGATTGCCCGGCAGGTAGAAGAAGGGCATGTCGAGGGCGTCGACGAAGGCGTCGAACTCGTCCCACTCGGCGTCGAGGGTTTCCCTGCTCTCGGTGTAGCCCTCGATCAGGTCGCCCACGCTCATGACGAACTCGGGCTGCAGCAGGTTGAGCTTGCCCACGGCATCGGCGAAGACGCCCTCCCGGTGGCCGCCGGTGCGGTCGGCGACGATGGCGAACTGGAAGTGGTCCGGGTCGTTGCGCAGGTCCAGGTGGGTCCACGGGTTGACCTGCTCGACCTCGATGCGCGGACGGTCGGCGCTCTCGGCGGAGGCGAGGGCGGCGAGGGCGAGGATCAGGACCGGTGCGGCGGCGGCCGGCATTCTTGGCATTGGGTGGGCTCCACGGTGGCGGGGGAAGCGAGTCTTGCAGGACCGATGCCCGAAGGGACCGGGGCGTTCCGGACGGTGTATGGGATACGTCGGCCAGCAGTACAGTGGCAACCCCGGTCCCGCGGCCTGCGCGCCCCGCCCGGGCGGCCGGGCTTCCTCCGGGGCCGGAGGCCTGCCGGGTTGGCGGGCGGCCTCCGCGAGCGGATGGGGCCGGTTGGCGGACCACGGTCCCGCGGCCTGCGGCCTTGCCGGCAGCCCGGCTCCCCCGCGGGCGGACGCAGGCCGGTTGGCGGGTCCCGCTCAGGGGCGGTACATATAGGCCGCGTCCCCGAGTCATGAGCGAATGCCATCCCGAAGCCGGTCTGCCGGCCGACTTTCTCTCCCGCGTGGAGCGGCTGCTGCCCGCCGCGCGCCTGGACGGCTGGCGCCGCTCCCTGGGATCTCCGCCGTCAGCGGCCTTCCGCGTCAACACGCTGATGGCCGCCGAGGAGGAAACCGTGGCCGAGCTGCGGCGGGATGGGATCACCCCCCGGCCCCTGGAGTGGCCCCCGGGGGCCTGGGTGGCGGCGGCGGACCAGCGGCGCGCCCTGGTCGACAGCGGCGCCGCCCGCGAGGGGCGCGTGTACGTGCAGAACCCGTCGAGCATGGTGCCCGTCCTGCTGCTCGACCCGCAACCGGGGGAGGAGATCCTCGACCTGGCGGCGGCGCCGGGCGGCAAGACGGTGCAGATCGCCGGACGCATGGACAACCGCGGACGCATCGCCGCGGTGGAGTCGGTGAAGGCGCGCTTCCACCGGCTGCGGCGCAACCTGGAGCGCTGCGGGGTCACCATCGCCCGGACCTACCTGGCCGACGGCGGCGGCGTGGGGCGCAAGGTGCCGGAGCGCTTCGACCGGGTGCTGCTCGACGCGCCGTGCACCTCCGAGGGCCGCTTCCGCGCCGGCGACCTGGCCAGCTTCCGCTACTGGGGGCCGAAGAAGATCCGCGACATGGCGCGCAAGCAGAAGCAACTGGCCATCTCCGCGGTGCGCGCCCTCAAGCCCGGGGGCGTCCTCGTGTACTGCACCTGCACCCTGGCGCCGGAGGAGAACGAAGCCGTCGTCGACGGACTCCTCGAACGCTTCGGGGAGGCCCTGAAGGTCGAGGCTCTCGACCTGCCGGAAGCGTTTGCGGAGCCCGCCCTGCCGGAGTGGGAGGGGCGGAGCTTCCAGGCGGCGGTGGGCCGTTGCGCGCGCCTGGCCCCCGACGAGACGCGGGAGGCGTTCTTCGCGGCGCGGCTGCGCAAGCTCGAGAGCACGGAGGCGGACGGATGAGGGCGGCGGCCCTGACGGCGGCGCATGCGCGAGAGCACGGAGGCGGCGGCGTGAGGCCCGCTATCCTGACGGCGGCGGTCCTGGGGGTGTGGGCCTGGGGCTGCGGCGACGCCGAGGACCCCCTGCGCTGGCGGGACCCGGAGGAGCTGCGCACCGTGCTGCTGATCGAGTCGGCGCCGCCGGGGCTGAGCGAGGCGGTGGTGGTCGACTCGGCGAGCTGGTTCCCGGCGGCGCTGCTGCCCACCGGCAACGAGAACGACGTCGAGGTGGAGGGGCCCTTCCGCATCGGGTTCCGCAACACCTCGGATCAGCCGCTGCAGATGCGCTACGATCTGCGGTTCTTCGAGGAAGGCGGCTTCCTGGTCGACTGGTTCATCCCCTTCGGCCAGCCGGTGGTCTTCGCCGCCGGGGAGGCCGTTGTCGAAGAGGGCACCTTCCTGGTGCGCACCACGCCGACCATCGGCCGTTTCGGCCTGGCGGAGATGCGCATCGGAGCGCGCCTGACCTTTCCGGACCAACAGGAGGAGGAGAAATGAGCGATTACCGCGGCGCCGTCATCGGCCTGGGCTGGATGGGCATGCTCTACGACCTCGCCCGGCGCCAGGGCACCTGGAACGTGGACGACATCGAACGGCCGACGCCGGAGCTGGACCTGCACCGGCGCTTCCACCATCACACCCACCCGGGCACGGAAGGCCTGCCCACCTCCTACGCCGAGGCCCTGCACGACCGGCCCGAGATCGAGCTGACGGCCGCCGCCGAGCGCGACCGCAAGCGCCTGCGGGCGTTCTCCGAGCGCTACGGCGTGCAGGCCCTCTACACCGACGCCGCGGAGATGCTGCGCGCCGAGCGCCCCGACATCGTCGCCGTCGCCACCAACGTCAAGCACCGGGCCGACCTCACCTGCCTGGCCGTCGAGTGCGGCGCCAAGGGGATCTTCACCGAGAAGCCGATGGCCCACACCCTCGAGGAGGCGGACCGCATGGTGAGCACCTGCGCCGCCGCCGGGGTGCCCCTGAGCTGCGGCTCCATCACCACCACCCATCCCTCCTTCGCCCGGGCCCGCCAGCTGCTGCGGGACGGCGACCTGGGGACACTGGTCTCCATCGAGGCCTCCGGCCCCGCCGCCCAGCACCAGAACTGGTCGTACTTCCTCGACAGCCGGCCCGCCTGGGTGGCCGGCACCGGCGATCAGCCGCGGCGCGAGACCGGCAGCGACGAGTTCACCGGCCAGGGGATGATGGTCTGCGAGGACGGCCTCGTCGTGCACTTCCGCCGGGGCGCCCCCGGGGTGCGGCTCACCGGCGGCGGCGGCGAGATGTGGTTCGACTACCTGGAGGGGTGGCGGCGGACGCAGGACGTGGAGGTGGACGACGGCGTGCGGCGCACCCCCATGCCGTGGCCGAAGCCGCAGTTCGTGCCCCCCTACGGCGGCATCTACACCCTCAACGACGTGATGGACTGCCTCGCCGGGCGCCTGGACGAGCCCAAGAACTCGGGCCGCCGGGTGGCCGCGGCCCTGGAGGTGGAGATCGCCCTCAAGCTCTCCTCGGCCAACGGCGGGCAGCGCGTCGACCTGCCCCTGGCCGACCGCTCCCTCGGCCTGAACTACGACTGGTTCCGGTAGGCCCCGCCGCCGATGCACGACATCGCCCTCGACCTGCTGATTCTGCTCGCCGGCATCTGGCTGGTGGCCGTCACCCTGCGGCCCCTGGGGCTGCCGACAGTGACGGGGGAGCTCATCGTCGGGGTGGTGGTGGGGCCGGCGGTACTGGGCCTGATCCGGCCCGACGAGACGATTCAACTGCTGGCCGAGATCGGCATCTTCTTCCTCATGTTCCACGCCGGGGTGGAGACCCAGCCCCACGAGTTCTTCGGCGCCCTCAAGCGCTCCGTCGGCGTCGCCGTGGTCGGCGCCATCGTCCCCTTCGGCGTCGGCTTCGGCCTGGCCCTCGCCTTCGGCCTCGACTACGTGGGCGCCACCTTCGTCGGCCTCACCATGGCGACCACGGCGGTGGTCATCACCCTCAAGAGCCTGCGCGACCTGGGCCTGGCCAACACCCGCGTGGCCCACGTCTTCCTCGCCTGCTGCGTCTTCGACAACCTGCTGACGATCGTGTTCTTCGGCGTCGTCATCGGCCTGCTCACCGGCGGCACCTTCGAGCCCATGGCCATCCTCGTCACCCTGGGCAAGGTGGCGGCCTTCTTCGCCGTCTGCTTCGGCCTGGCCACCTGGGTCTATCCGCGCCTGCACCTGCCCTTCCGCTCCGAGGGCGGCAAGGGCTTCACCTTCGTCCTGGTCACCGCCTTCGGCGCCGGTCTGATCGCCGAGGCGATCGGCCTGCACATGATCCTCGGCGCCTACCTGGCGGGGCTGTTCTTCGAGGAGAAGATCGCCCACCCCAACCTCGTGCGGGTCGTCAACGACCGCGCCTACGGCATCGCCTACTCCTTCCTCGGGCCGATCTTCTTCATCTCCCTCGGGTTCTCCGTCACCTTCGACATCAGCGCCGCCCAGGTGGGGTTCGTCGTCCTCCTCACCCTCCTCGTCATCGTCGGCCAGATCGTCAGCGCCGGGGGCATGGCCCTGCGCGTGGGCCTGCCCTTCCGCGAGGCCCTCACCGTGGGCGTAGGCATGTGCGCCCGCGCCGAGATGGCCCTCATCCTCGCCTCCCTGGCCCTGAGCCGGGGCGCCTTCGACCAGGCCGTCTTCACCATCCTCATCTTCACCGCCTTCCTGCTCAACCTGTTCACGCCCCTGGCGCTGAAGGGCTGCGCCGTGCTCCTCCAGGGGCGGGCGGCGCGCCGGCAGGACGCGCCCCGCGGCGTCGTGATGATCGACAAGTTCGGCGACCCCCTGGTGGAGGAGCGGTTCACGGGGCAGCTGCCGCGAGACCTGCCCGACGTGGACGCGGGCGTCGTCATCTACGGATTCGGCCCCGAGGTGGAGGGGCTGATGGAGGAGCTCCGGAGCCGCGGGAGGCCCGCGGTGGTGATCGAGGAGGACGAGGCCGTCGCCCGGCGGCTGCTGGCCCACGGTGAGCGGGTCGTGCACGCCTCCCTGGCCGAGGACGAGCTGGACCTGAGACGGCTGGCCGGGGCCCGGGCCCTGGTGGCCAACGGCGAGGACGACCGCAACGCCCTCTTCGCCCTCGGGGCCCGCGAGCAGGGGTTCCGGGGGACCATCGTGGCGCTGATCGACGAGCCCACCCGCCGAGCGCCGATGATGCTGGCCGGGGCCAGCGCCGCCTTCACCCCGAACCACGCCCTGGCCGCGGTCCTGGCCGTGCGCGCCAGCGCCCGCATTGGCCCCCGCGTGGCCGGCGTCGAGCCCCTGGGCCAGCTGCTGGAGGTGGCCGAGATCCGCGTCCACGACGGCAGCCCCCTGGCGGGGGCGACCCTGGCCGGCAGCGAGCTGCGGGCCCGCACCGGCACCCAGATCGTCGGCCAGTGGAAGGAGGACTCCCTGCACTCGCCCCCCGGGGCCGGCGAGACCCTGCAGCCGGGGTCGATCCTGGTGGCCGCCGGCTCGCCGGAGAGCATCCGCCGCCTCGACGACTGGGTGCGACCGATCACCGAGGAGGGACCGCTGGTCGTCGTCGGCTCGGGCGACGTGCGGGAGAAGCTGGTGGAGATCCTGCGCAGCGCCGGCGAGCCAACCTTCGTCGTCGATCCCGCCGGCGGCGAGGGGGTGGACCTGGCCGGCGACATCCTCGACCGGGAGGTCCTCGAGCGCACCCCCATCGCCGGGGCCCGCGCCGTGAGCCTGGCCCACGAGACCGACAGCGCCGACCTGCTGGCCGCCACCGTGGTGCGCGACTACGCCCCCGAGGTGCCGATCATCGCCGCCGTCAACCACGTGGAGAACGTGGGCCGCCTGCAGCAGGCCGGCGCCGACTTCGCCCTCTCCGTGAGCCAGGTGGCGGGCCAGATCCTCGCCCACCACGTCCTCGGCGAGGCGGTCTCCCACCAGCCGCGGATCAAGCTGGTGAAGATGCCCGCCCGCCGCTTCGGCGGCCGTCCCCTGGAGGCCCGCATCCGCGAGCGCACCGGCTGCTCGGTGATCGCCGTCGAGAGGGACGGCCAGGTGCAGCTGGATCTGCCGGCGTCCGAGCTGTCCGAGGCGGACGCCCTCTACGTCTGCGGAACGCCGGCGGCCTTCAACCTGCTCTACGAGCAGTTCCCGGAGGCGCGGGAGTAGTCAGTCGCCGAAGCGGAAGGGCGGGTACCTGTCGGTGGTTAGCAGGAAGGCGTAGGCCGTGACCCGCAGGCTCCAGCGCAGGGTTCCTTCCACGAACAGGAACAGCTCCCTGGGGTAGCGGCCGACGATGAGGATCACGAACCAGGCGAGGATGGTCACCAGGATGGCCAGGATCCAGATGATGGCCAGCACGATGTAGTGCGGGATCGCCAGGATCCACTTGACCAGCGGCAGGAACCGGTTCAGCCCGCCTTGCGCGTCCGGGTACGGGATGTCGAGGTGGACGCCCTGCCCCTCGTCGGTGGAGGGATAGTCGTCGCGCAGCAGCAGCACGTAGGCCTCGACCCGGGTCCCGAAGCGGGTCAGCTCCAGGTTCCAGTCGAACCACCAGCGCGGGTACTTCCGCCGGAAGAGGATCATCAGCATGGGGGGCAGCCACAGCAGGCCCCCCGTGGCGAGGGCAGCCGGCCACTGGTACGCGCCCGCATCTTCGGTGACGAGCGACCCGCCCACGAGGGCGAGAACGATCAGGATCGGCACCGCCAGGAGGAGCCGGAAGAAGACCGTGAGTCTGCGGCTGGACTCGGGGTAGTCGATGGAGAACTGGACGGGGTATGGAGCGGCCTGTTCGGTCATCGGGCATCCCTCCTCGGCAACTGCTTCACGTCCCCCCAGCTGCCCGTCTGCACCGCCGTCCCGATCCCCTCCACCGGCATCTGGTAGAACCGCGGCTCGGACTCCAGCTGGCCGTCAGCGGTATTCCGCACCGTCGTGACGGCCCAGCGGGTGTGGCTCTCCCCCCTAAAGACGACGGCCCTGATCACGGGCTGCCCTGGCTGGACGTCGATGGCATCCCACACGACGAGGGCGTCCCCGGGCGTGTCCAGCTCCACCAGGTGGCCCGCCTCGTCGAGGACCCGGTCGACCCGCATCTGCCGCCAGATGCGGTAGCCGTCGGCTCCCTCCACCGCATCCCAACTCAGCAGGATGAAGCCGTCCTCACCGGCCTCGCCCTCGGGGGCGTATGGAGCTGCCACCACCGTCTCGGGCGGCGCCGGCAGGACCGGCGCGCCTGCGGAATGGAACCGCGGTCCGGACTCCAGCGGCCCGTCCCCGGTTTGCTGCACCGTCGTGACGGCCCACCGAGTCATGCCGCCGTCTCCCGCGGCGACGATGGTCCTGACGACGGGCGTCTCTCGCTCGACGGCATCGACGACGCCCCACACCACGAGGGCGTCCGCGGGACGGTCCAGGTCTACCAAGTGGCCCGCCTCATCGAGGGCCCGATCGACCCGCACCGCTCGCCAGATCCGGTAGCCGTCGGCTCCCTCCACCGCGTCCCAGGTCAGCAGGATGAAGCCGCCCTCCTCGGCCTGGCCCTCCGGGGTGTACGGTTCGGCCAACACCGTCTCGGGCGGCGCGGGCAGGGCCAGACCGGCGTTGACGGAGAGCAGCAGGGCGGGTATGGCCAGCATCGATGCGGGCCGTCGGCCCATGCGTGGTTGCTTGCGGTCCATGCTCAATCCCTCCGGCAAGAGATGCTGCTTGACTTCTGAATATAGATCCTGAGCGTGCCCGCCAAGCCGGGGCTGCCGCAGGATCCGCACTCATGACTCCATTACCAGCCGGAACCCGGGGATGGCGAACTGGAAGGTCAGGGGCCAGAAGTTGCGGTAGCTGATGCGGATGTGGTCCTTGGGCGTCGCCCAGCTCCCCCCCTTGAGGACCATCTTGTTGCTCATGAACTTGCCGTTGTACTCGGCGATGGCGCCGGGGTAGGGCCGGAATCCGGGGTAGGGCAAATAGGAGCTGTTGGTCCATTCCCAGACGTTGCCCATCATGTGCTTGAGCTCGCCTTCCTGAGGCGTCATCGCCGGCCGGTACAGCTCCCCTCCCAGAAGCACCGCCTCACTATTTCGCACCTGCGCCATGGCGTCGGTGCGCCGGGCGGCGTGCTCCCATTCCGCCTCGGTGGGCAGGCGCACGATCCTGTCCTCGCCGCGGCTTTTCCAGTTGGCGTAGGCCGCAGCCTCGAAGTAGCTCAGGTGAGAGACCGGCTCGTGGGGATCCGTCTCCTGCCAGCCTTGCAGGGTAAACCGCTGCCACCTGCCGTCGATCTGTTTCCAGTAGAGGGGGGCCCGGGGGAAAATCTCCCGGTCCGCCAGCCGGAGCACCGGCCGCATGGAGCCGTCATCCCAGGCCTCGGCGAACCACCAGGCGAAGTTCTCGTAGCCGCCGTCGGCGATGAACTCCAGATATTCACCGTTGGTCACCGGGCGGTTCATCATGGCGAAGGAATGGATGTATTGCCGGTGCACCCCGTACTCGTTGTCGAAGCCGAACCCGCCTTCCACGTTGCCCACCTCTGCTATGGTCTCCTCGAAGGGGACCCACCGGAGGGGGATTTCCACCGAGCCCGGGGCGCGGGACTCGCCGCTGATGGGTCTGCCCTCTGCGCGGCCCTCGAACCGGTTGCGCAGAACCTCGGTGTAGAACAGCTCCTGGTGCTGCTGCTCGTGGTTGATTCCCAACTCCATCAGGCGGTCGAACTCTTCACCGTGGTCGCCGTCGAGGAGCAGGTCCATCACCTCGTCCACGTCGGACCGGTACTTCAGTATGCTCTGGAGAGGGGCCTCGTGGACGAGTACCGCTCCGCGGCAGGCCTGGCGCACGTGCTTGCCCGCCCCCTTGTAGTAGGAGTTGAAGTGATACCACAGCTTGCCGTCCCCCCCCAGGGACCCGGCGTACCTGCCGAGGATGACGGCGTCGAAGAACCAGTTGGTGTGGCCAAGGTTCCAGGCCGGCGGGCTCACCTCCTGCACGGCCTGGTGGTACAGCTCCTCCTCGCTCAGCAGCGCCACCATTTCGAGAGAGTGGTTGCGCACCCTGTGATACCTCTCGCGCAGAGAATCAACAGACACAATTCCTCCTTTACCCATGGGGATTTGTAAGGCACGCCTTTCGGGACCCGTCGTCAAGGGTTGGAGGTGCCGGTGTCAGGGGAGCCCGGACAGCCCCTGCAGGGCCGGCCATTCGGCCCGGTGGCATCAGAAACCGCTTGACAAGCCCTTCATTTACTCTATTTTGCAGAGTACTCTGTATCGATCACCCCAGCAAGCACTCGAGTGCTGCCGCACTAGGAGAATCTCCCCATGGAACCCGAGGTGACCCGGAAGCTGGAGGAAGACGTCTCCTTCGTCCGCCAGGCGGTGGAGCAGCGGGACAAGGCCGAGTACAAGTCGCTGGCGATCATCGTCATGTGGGCCGTGATCGTCGCCGTAGGATACGCCCTGAACGACTTCGCCATGGACTACGTGCCGTTCTACTGGATGACCGCCCCCGTGGCCGGCTTCCTGGTCAGCCTCGCCCTCGGCAGCCGGTCCGACAGGAAGCGGGGACTGAGCCGGCCGGGCCTGAGCGCCCGCCACGGTCTGCACTGGGGCACCATCTTCCTCGGCGGCATGGCGGTGATCTCCATCGCCGTGGCTCACCGGTTCGACGGCTGGGTCATCGGCCAGCTCTTCGCCCTCCTCACCGGCGTGGTGTTCTTCCTGGGCGGTCTCCACCTCGACCGGCGCACCCTCTGGCCGGGGGTCCTGCTCATCTGCGGGGCCGCCGCCGTCGACCACATTCAGCCATACCCGTGGACCATCGTCGGCCTGGCCACCGCCGCGACCCTGGTGGCCAGCGCCCTGTGGATGAAGCCGAAGGATGAAGAAGCCGTCGCAGCCGGCTGAGGTCACCTCCGAGGGGCTGGTCCGGCTGGACAAGCTGCTGGAGCACCGCAGCCGTTTGGGCGCCTGCGTGCTGCTGGCCGACGTGGAGGCCATGACCTTCACCAGCCTGAAGGGTCACCTGAAGGAGACGGACGGCAACATGGGGGCGCATCTGCGCAAGCTGGAGGACGCCGGCTACCTGGACGTGTCCAAGCGCTTCGAGAACCGCAAGCCGGTCACCTGGTACCGCCTCACCCGCAAGGGGGCGGAGGCCCTGCGGAGCCACCTGGAGGCGCTGCAGACGGTGATCCGCGGCGCGAGGCTTGGCCCTCTGGGGTGACCAGCTGCGTGTCCTGGCTGTTCGCCCTCCTCGGCGGGGCCTGCTTCGCCGCCGCTGTCGACGCGCAGGACCCGGCCGTCGTGCAGGGTCAGGTCGTCGACGGAGCGGGAGAGCCCGTCGCCTTCGCCAACGTCCAGATCGCCGGGACCACGGACGGGGCCGCCACCGGGCGCGACGGGCGCTTCCGGTTCGCCACCCGGCACCTGGAGAAGCGCGAGATCGTGGCCTCCTTCATCGGCTTTGAGCCGGCGCGGCAGACCCTGCGGCTGGCGCCGGGCGACACCGCCGCCGTCCGCCTGGTGCTGCGCCGGGTCCTGATCGAGCTCGGCGAGACCGCGGTCACGGCCAGCACCTGGTCCACCGGCGAGAGGGAGGACGTCACCCTCTCCCCCCTGGACGTGGTCACCACCGCGGGCGCCGCCGCCGACATCTTCCGGGCCGTCAAGACCTTCCCCGGCGCCGCCATGGTCGACGACGGCGCCGGCCTCTTCGTGCGCGGCGGCGACGTGAGCGAGACCCTGATCCTGCTCGACCAGGCGACCGTCGTTCACCCCTACCGCCACGAGTCGCCCACCGGCGGCGTCTTCGGCACCATCCCGCCCTTCATGGTCAAGGGGACCGTGTTCTCCACGGGCGGCTTCCCGGCCCGCTACGGCAACACCCTCTCGGCGGTGCTGGCCATGGAGAGCCAGGACCTGCCCGAACAGTCCCGCTCCAACCTCAACTTCGGCCTCGCCGCCCTCTCCCTCGGTGTCGACTCACCCGTCGTCCCCGACGCCCTCGGCCTGCGCCTCTCGGGCAACCTCAGCCTCACCGACCTCCTCTTCCGGGTCAACGGCCACGGCGGCGCCTTCGAGACCTACCCGCGCTCCCACGACGGCAACCTCAACCTCGTCTACCGGTACTCCCCGGCGGGGCGTCTCAAGCTCTTCAGCTTCATCACCGGCGACCGCCTCGGGGTGCGGGTCGACGAACCCTCCTTCGACGGCTTCTACCGCAACCGCACCGCCAGCCGGCTCCACAACCTGCAGTGGAGGGACATCCTCGGCGGCTGGCTGATCCGGACCAGCGCCTCCCTCAACAGCTACTCGGCGCGCCGGCGGCTGGGCAGCCTCGACCTGGAGCCCGCCGACCTGACCACGAAGCTCCGCGCCGACCTGGAGGGCGGCCTCGGCGACCGCGCCTGGCTGCGCTTCGGCGGCGAGACGGAGCGGATGGACAACCGCTTCCGCGGCACCCTCCCGCGGCGGGGGGACATCTTCGATCCGGAGGCGGAGGTCTTCGAGTTGGACCACACCTATGGCGCCCGGCGCACCGGCGCCTACGTCGAGGTCGATCTGAAGCCGGCCCACGCCGTCGCCGTCAATGCCGGGGTCCGCGCCGATCACCACGACCTGGCCCGCCGCCTCGCCGTCGACCCGCGGCTGTCGGCGCGCTGGTCCTTCACCCGAAGCACGGACCTGCGCCTGGCCTGGGGGGTCTATCACCAGTTCCCCTCGCCGATGGAGTACGACCCGGTGAGCGGCAACCCGGATCTGGGGCCCCAGCGGGCGCAGCACTGGATCGCGGGCCTGACCCACGAGCGCCGGGAGCTGATGATGCGGGTGGAGGCCTACCACAAGCCCTACCGCGGCCTGGTGCTCCACGACCCCCGTCTCAACTACACCAACGGCGGCCGCGGCCCCGCCTCCGGGCTGGACCTGTTCGTCAAGCGCGGCGGCTTCCTGCGGACCCGCGTCAGCGGCTGGGCGGCGTACAGCCTGATGCGCTCGCGGCGGCTGCAGCCGCGCCACCTCGGCCGGGGGGTGACCTACGAGGAAGCCCCTTCGCCCTTCGACATCACCCACAACCTCACGGTGGTGGGGAAGGCGCTGCTGACGGCAGGACTCAGCGGCGGCCTGACCCTCAGGCACGCCTCCGGCCGTCCGGTCACCCCCGTGACGGGCGCGGTCCCGGCGGAGGCGGGGGGCTACTACCTGCCGGTGCAGGGCCCCGTCGGCTCGGAGCGGCTGCCCGCCTTCCAGCGGCTGGACGCGAGCCTGAGCTACCTGCGGCCCTTCGGGGAGGGGCACCAGGCCGTGCTCTACCTGGCCGTGAGCAACCTCCTCGACCGGGAGAACGTCCTCGACTACGACTACAGCCTCGACTACGCCGAGCGCCGGCCGCGCACCACGCGCTTCCGTCGGTCCGTCTACTTCGGCGCCATGCTCACCTTCAACCGCTGAGCCATCCTGGAGGAACGACATGAGACACCTGCTGCTGCTCGCCCTCGGCCTCTTCCTGCCCTCCGCCTCTCTTTCCGGGCCCGCCGACAGCCTGATCGCCACGGGCCGGGCGGACTTGAAGGCGGGAGTGAATCACGGGGATCTCGAGCGCATGATGGCGGCCCGGGCCGCCTTCGAGCGAGCCGCCGACACGGAGCGGGCCGCCTGGGCCCGCTACTACGCGGCCCTGGCCGACTTCCGCATCGCCAACCACCTCCTCACCCGGGAAGAGGGATCGAAGGACCGGGCCTCGGCGCACCTGGAGAGCGCCGTGGAGAGCCTGAAGGAGGTCGTCCGCCTCGACGCGGAGTCCGCCGAGGCCTGGGCGCTGCTGAACAGCGTCTATGGGCGGCAGATCTCCCTGAGCCCGATGAAGGGGATGCTGCTGGGACGCCGGTCGAAGCGGGCCCTCCAGATGGCCGGGCGCCTGGCGCCGGACAACCCCCGGGTGGTGCTGGCCGCGGCCGTGTCCGACTTCAGCACCCCCGGCATGTGGGGCGGCGACAAGGAGAGGGCCATGGAGGGGTTCCGGAGGGCCGCGGAGCTCTTCGCCGTGGAAGAGCCGGCCGATCCGCTGCAGCCGGTGTGGGGGCACGACGAGGTCTACGCCTGGATCGGCCTGGCCCACCTCGACCGGGACGAGCGCGAGCAGGCGAGGGCCGCCTTCGAGAAGGCCCTGGAGATCGAGCCCGACTTCGGCTGGGTCCGCTACGCCCTGCTGCCGGGACTCGACGAGGCCGCCGCCGAGTGAGCCCGGGCGCCTAGGCGGCCTCGCGCACCTCGGGAGACCAGTCCCGCCAGATGCCGCCGTCGGTGGGGTCCACCACCAGCGGGTCGGGCACCGACTCGGGCGTCTTGAGGAACCCGTAGATCGTCGCCTGGCGGATCACGTCCGTGGAGGTGTTGAGGCCCGCCATGTGCAGGATCTTGGTGTGCCACAGGACCACGGTGCCCGCCGGGCCGTGGCAGTCCACCGGCTCGGTGTCGTCCTTGATCCGCGTGATGACGGGGTCGCTGTAGCCGCCGGCGCGGCGCACGGCCAGGTGCTTGTCGGTGTGCTTCTCGCCGGCGCGGAACGCCTCCCACTGCTCCGGCCAGATCCTGGAGTGGCTCCCCGGCCAGACGGTGAAGCCGCCGCAGCCGGGGGGCAGGTCGTCGATGTAGGCCGACACCTGCAGCCGGATGCGCCCGTAGCAGGCGCCGTCCGAATGGGCCCCCGGATACCCGGACGCCGGGGGCGGACTCCCGGGCAGGGTGCAGTAGAGTCCGCGCGTGCCCTGGCCGTTGATCCACAGGGGGCCGGTGGCCGGCAGCCGCAGGGCCGGCTCGGTGCGGAAGGTGCCCTGCGGCGGATAGCCCATGGCGTGGCCCACGTGGGAGACCAGCCCGCCCACGGCATCGTCGCACATGAAGGCGGGGCCGGTGGCGGCGCCCGAGGCGTCCAGCCCCGCCGGCCGCACGACCGTGCCCTGTCCCAGGAGCTGTTCCGCCACCTCCCACAACGCCCGGGGCGCCAGGTCGAGGAGCAGCTCCTCGCCGCCGTTGCGCACGTAGAACCGCTGGCCCCTGCCGCTGAAGTAGGCGTCTCCGCCGCCCTCGGGCCGGGCCGCCGCCAGGCGGTCGCTCTCCTCCTCGGTGATGGGGCCCCAGGTGGCCGGATCGTCCCGCTTCATGCGCGGCAGGTGCTCGCCGGCGATCTCCCACATCTGGTCCCGCGCCCGGCGGCAGAGCTCCGGGTCGAGCACCGCCGGCAGCACGAGGTATCCGTCCCGCTTGAAGCGGGAGATCTGGTCCGTGGTCAGCAGATCGACAGCCATCAGCGTCCCTCCTGTTGCAGGTGAGGCTGGAAGCCCAGGCCCCCGCGCACCAGGGACTCCCAGCAGTGCACGGGCGACCGGGCGAGGACGGCCGGCAGCTCCGCCCGCAGATCGGCGATGGCCGGGACCTCCCCCTCGTCCGGCGGACCCAGGTGCGCCAGCCGGCCCAGGGCGTCCATGGCGAAGCCCACGGAGATGACGTTCTCGTCGTCGCGGACCACCCCCTTCAGCGCCTCGATCGCCGGCTCCAGGGCGTCGCCCGCGGCGGCGGCCCCGTGGGAGCAGAGGATGACCATCGACCACAGGGCGTTCTCGCGCACGGCGGAGCGCACCGGCGCGAACCGCTCCAGGCCGAAGTCGACGCCGCCGCCCTCGCAGATGTCGCTGTCGTCGGTGGGCCGCACGAACTTGATGCTGCGGCCCTGGGCCCGGTCCATGGCCAGCCGGTTCTCCTCACGGTCCAGGCTCCGCAGGAGGGCGCGGAAGCAGTCGGGGATGCGCTCGCGGCCGACCCCCGTGGCCGCGGCCCGGCGGCCGAGGCAGCCCAGGGCGCCGGCGGCGACGGAGCGGACGTACACGGAGGGGTCCTCGTGGAGGCGGGCGGTGACCGCCTCCAGGACCTCGGCCGTCAGGGGGGCGGCGTCGCCGAGGCCGTGGACGCCGGCCTTGCGGACCCACTTCACGGGGGAGGCCGCAGCCTCGAGGAAGGCGGAGGTGGCTTCCTCTCCGACGGTGATCAGGCCGTAGGCGGCGGCCCGGCGCACGCTCTCGCGGTGGTCGTGGAGGGCCTGGCCCAGGATCCGCACGGCCAGGTCCGTATCGCCGATGGAGGCGATCTGGTAGGCGGCGCCGACGCGGACCGGCTCGGCGGGCTCGTGACGGGCGCGAAGCCGCGTTGACAGTCGCTCAGCCTCCTGATCCCGCGCCGCCGGCGAGCGGGCGGCGGCTTCGGGCCGCGGTGGCGGCGGCCGGCCGGTGCGGATCCAGTGATCGTGGTAGCGCCAGACCGCGGTGACGTCGTCGTCCGCCTCCGACAGATCGATCCCCGTCATAGGGTCGGTGGAGGGATTCCGCCAGTCGACCTCGGCGAACCCGTCCTCCCCGGCGGCCGGCGCGTCGGTGGTCCGGTAGAGCCAGAAGCGCCACATGAAGCGGGGCCGGTCCTGCCAGGTCCGCCAGTCGTCGCGGCGGTGGTTGCCCCGGTGGAAGGTGTTGTGCGAGTAGAGGACGACGCTGCCCGCCGCCAGCGGCGCCGCCTCGAAGGACCGCACCAGCGGCCACCCGGTGTTCGTCACCGCCTCCCGCATGCGCCGGTCGTGGGCGGTGCGGCCCTGGCGGATCTCCTCGGGATCGTACTCGGAGTCGGGGCCGCTCGCCGCCTTCCCCTCCATGCCGCCGAGCTGGTAGGCGAAGTCGAGGTGATCGGCGCCGGCGAAGTTGTCGTGGTTCTCCTCGTGGTCGAAGGTCCAGTAGTGGGAGTAGGGCACCGTGGCCGTGGGCCCCATCTCCGGCGCCACCGCCTGCGGGTAGTAGAGCATCTCCATCTGCACCGCCTGGTGGTGGCGCAGCTTGCGGCCGTTGTAGGGCCCGTTGTCGTCCTTGTGCCAGTGCTGGTCCCGCCCGCCGCTGGCGAAGGTGGCGTTGTGGGTGAAGGGCACGACCGCCCAGCTCTCGCCCAGGAGCCGGTCCAGGGCCCCCACCAGGCCCGGGGCGTTGAGCACCTCAAGGATCTCGGGCAGGCTTCCGGGGGTGACGGGCTTCCCCTCGCGGACGGCCTCTTTCTCCCGCTCGTAGATGCGCCCGTGGATCTCGGGGGAGATCCCGAGGCTCTCGGGGGACAGCAGCACGATCCCCCGGCTCGCGAAGTCCCGCACCAGCCGCTCCGGCGGGGTGCCGGGCAGGGGCGGGGGGGAGGGTTGGTCGGCTTCAGCGGTCAATCCGATTCCCCTGAGAAGGGCCGGTCACGACAAAGGGGTTGCGAGAGAAGGTGTGTCCCGCAACCCCTTACTTGTCGAAAGTGGTGCACCCAGGAGGACTCGAACCCCCAACCTTCTGATCCGTAGTCAGATGCTCTATCCAATTGAGCTATAGGTGCACGGACCGGAGATCAGAAGGTACGGCGGACCCCTACATCGTCAAGACAGGGCCTCGAGGTACTTGTAGCCCGACCCGGTGTTGAAGAGGACGACCCGCTCGCCGCCGCCGAGCCAGCCGCGATCCTTCAGCGCCAGCAGGGCGGCGAGGGTGGCGCCGCCCTCGGGGGCCGGGAAGATCCCCGTGTGCCGCGCCAGGTCCCGGCTCCGGGCGATCAGCTCCTCGTCGGTGACGGCCACCGCCGTGCCGCCGCTCTCGCGCAGGGCCCGCAGCATGAGGAAGTCGGCCACGGCGCCGGGCACGCGCAGGCCCGAGGCGATGGTGCGGGCGTCGGCCCAGGGCTCGGCGGACTCGTGGCCGGCCTCGAAGGCGCGCACGATGGGGGCGCAGCCGGCGGCCTGCACCGAGACCATGCGCGGCCTGCGGCCGGGCTCGATCCAGCCGAGCTGCTCCAGCTCCTCGAAGGCCTTCCACATGCCGATGAGGCCGGTGCCGCCGCCGGTGGGGTAGACGACGACGTCGGGCAGGCTCCAGCCGAACTGCTCGGCCAGCTCGTAGCCCATCGTCTTCTTGCCCTCCGCCCGGTAGGGCTCCTTGAGGGTGGACATGTCGAACCAGCCCTCTGCCTCGCGGCGCTCGCCGACGATGCGCCCGCAGTCGGTGATCAGGCCGTCCACCAGCTCCAGCCGGCCGCCGCAGGCGGTCACCTCGACCTGGAAGGCGGCGGGCGTGTCCCTCGGCATGAAGACGTGGCACTCCAGGCCGGCGGCGGCGGCGTACGCGGCCAGGGCGCCGCCGGCGTTCCCCGCCGTGGGGATGGCGGCCTTCACCGCCCCCCGGGCGGCGGCGGCGGTGACCGCCGCGGAAAGGCCCCGAGCCTTGAAGGAGCCCGTGGGGTTGACGGACTCGTCCTTGACCCACAGGCGATCGAAACCGCACCAGTCGCCGAGGCGCCGGGCCCGGCGCAAGGGCGTCCAGCCCTCGTCTAGGGTGACGGCCGCGTCCCCGGCGCGCAGGGGCATGACCTCGCGGTAGCGCCACATGGACGGCGTCCGGCCGGCCAGCTCGTCGCGGCTGACGGCGCCGCGGGCGGCGGCCAGGTCGTAGCGCGCGAAGAGGGGGGCGCCGGCGTCGGAGAGGTTGTGCAGGCCGTCGACGTCGCAGCGAGCGCCGGTGCGGGTGCACTCCAGGTGGGTGAAGAAGGACCCGCTCACGGGGCTCCGTACAGGCCGTGGTCGGCGATGTAGCCCTCCACCGCCTCGGGCACCAGGCAGCGCACCGGCAGGCCGGCCCGCACCCGGCGGCGGATCTCGGTGGAGGAGATGTCGAAGACGGGGGTGTCGACGCGCTCGACGCGGTCCGCCAGGGCGCCGGCGGGCAGCGCCCCCGACTCGACGCGGGAGCCGGCGATCACCGTGGCCAGCGCGAGGATGCCCTCCGGGTCGTGCCAGCTCTCCAGCTCGGGCACGTTGTCGGCGCCGATGATGAGGAAGCGCTCGTCAGCGGGCCCCTCGTCGCGGAGCCGGCGCAGGGTGTCGACGGTGTACGAGACCCCCGGGCGCCGCAGCTCGAGGTCGCTGGCCTCCAGCCGGTCGTGGCCCTCCACGGCGGCGCAGACCATCCGCCAGCGGTGCTCCGGCGGGGTCGGCACCTCGCTCTTGTGGGGAGGCTCGGCGGCGGGCACGAAGAGCACGCGGTCCAGGTGGAGGGCCTCCAGGACGTGGCGCGCCAGGAGGAGGTGGCCGCAGTGGACGGGGTCGAAGGTGCCTCCGAGGATCCCGAGACGCTCCCCCACGGCCTCACTCGGCGTCCTGCCCGGCCTCGGCGATCCACTCGCGCACGTCCTCGAGGAGGTCCTCGTCCCCGGAGCCCGAGAGCACCTCGTCCCACAGGGCCTGCGCCTCGTCGGGGCGGCCCTGCCGGCTGTGGATGCGGCCGATGCGGGCCAGGCCCTGCCAGTACCAGTCGGTGTCCGGGTAGGCGCGGACCATCTGCTCGTAGGTCATCTTCGCCGCGTCCAGGTGCCCCTGGCGGTGGTACAGCCGGGCGGCGAGGAAGTCCTTCTCCGCGAGCCGGCCCCGGCACTCGCGGATGCGCCCGCTGGCGTCGGCCACCAGCGGACTGCCGGGGTTGTCCTCGATGAACCGGCGGTACGCCGCCAGGGCCTGGTAGGTCTCGGCCTGGTCGAGCTCGGCTCGGCGGCTCTGCTCAAAGTAGGACTCGCCGATCTTGTACTGGGCCTCCACGAGGCGCGCGCTGGAGGGATAGGTGTCGACGAGCCGTTCGTACTCGAAGACGGCGCTGACGTACTCCTCGAGGTGGAAGAAGGACTCGGCCAGGTGGTACTGGGCCTCGGCCACCTCGGCGAAACCCGGGTAGTTGCTCAGCACCCGCTGGAAGTTGTCCACCGCCCGCAGGTAGCGCCCCTTCTCGAAGTCCTCCATCCCCTTGTCGTAGTAGAACCCGGCCCCCTGCAACTGCTCCGGATCCTTCTTGCCGGCGCACCCGGCGACAAGCGCCGCCGCCAGGAACGAGGCGAGTCCGCGGAGGGACATCAGCGATTCGAGTAGAAGAGGTAGACGAGGGAGCCCAGGACGGAACTGACGATGGCCGGTTCCACGTACTTGCCCCAAGTGCGTTTCTCCATCTCGGTCTCGGCGAAATCGAAGCGGGATTGCTGGAGCGCATCGAGCTCGCCCTTCGGAATGCGGTCTCTCAGCCCGGCTCTCCCCTCACCGGACCACAGACGCTCGCCCCCCATGTCGAGATCCAGCTGCAGGCCCACGCGGCATCGGCGGGTGACGTTGTTGGTCAGCAGCCCGGACCGCCCGGTGACGGCGACTTCGATGACCCGGTACGACAGGTGGGCGGCCGCCGCCGAGGTGTCGGCGGTCACCGCCAGGCCCCGGGTGAGCAGCTCCTCGAGGAGCAGGTGCTCGAAAAGCCAGTTGGCGTCGTCCTTGGCGGCGGGTTGGAGGCTCACCTTCTCGAAGCCCTCGCCGTGCCCGGCGGTGTCGAGGCCGGCCACCGCCTCCTGCACCGCCCGGGTGGCCGCTCGCGACACGAGATCGAGATTGCTCGGACCCAGAGCGCCGGACCGGCCGGGCTGCAGGAGAAGGACCGCGGCGAGGACGAGGACGCGGCGGGGGGCCGGACTCACGGCCCCTCCAGCTGCCGCAGCTCCTCGCGCGCCTCGTCGACGTACTCGCTGCCGGGGTAGTTCTGCAGGAGCTTGCGGAAGGCGGCCACGGCCTGGTCGGACTCGCCGAGAGCCAGGTACGCCCGGGCGATCATCAGCTGGGCGTCGTCGGCCTTCTCGGTGTAGGGGTAGGCGAGGACCTTGGTGAACTCCGCCAGGGCGGGGCGGAACCGGCGCTGCAGGTAGCGGGCCTCGCCGATCCAGTAGCGGGCGTTGTCGGCCAGGTCGCTGTCGGGGGCGCGCTCCAGGATCTCGGAGAATGCGGCCACCGCCTCGTCGAAGCGGCGCTCCCGGTGCTGATCGCGGGCGCTGGCGTAAGCGGCGGCGGCATCGAAGGTCGGGTCTGCGCCGGCCGTTGCGGCGGCGCCGGGACTGGCAGCCGGGCTCGAGCCGGCGCCGGCCGGGGGGATGGCGCCGGCGCCGGCCGGGGGTTTGGCGCTGGCGCCGGAGGCGCCGGATCCCTCGAGGGCGGCCACCCGCTCGTGCAGGGCGGCGAGGCTCTCCTCGGCGCGCCGCAGGCGCTCGGCCAGGTCCTCCCCGCGGTCGGCGTAGGCCTGCTGATCGCGGCCCATGGCCTCCAGCTTCTCGCGCAGGTCGGCGGAGTTGTCCGCCGCGCGGGTCCCCGGAGCGGTGCCGGCGCAACCCGTCCCCGCGGCCCAGGCGGCGGCGAGGAGAAGGCGCAACAGCGATCCTGGTGAGAGGGTCGGTCTCATTCTCGGCAGCCTTTCCTAAGATGCGCAGGCCGTCCGCAAACGTCCAGCGGCGGCGGAGCGCTCACCCGGGGGCGGCGGACCAGCGGCTGATGAGGCCCTTCGTCGACCGCCCGGAGACGTGGCACAGGACCCGCACCTGGCCCCCGGCCTCCTCCACCACCCGGCGGCCGACCACCTCGTCCAGGGAGTAGTCGCCTCCCTTGACCAGCACGTCGGGCAGCAGGTCCGCCACCAGCGGCTCGACGCGGGTCCCGGGGAAGAGGGTGACGGCGTTCACGTCCTCCAGGGCGCACAGCAGGGCGGCGCGGTCCCGCTGCGGCACCAGGGGGCGCCCCGGGCCCTTCAACCGGCGCACGCCGTCGTCGTCGTTGAGTCCGACCACGAGGAGATCGCCCAGGGCCCGGGCCTCCTGCAGGTACTCCACGTGGCCGCGGTGCAGCAGGTCGAAGCAGCCGTTGGTGAAGACCACGACGCGGCCGTCGCGGCGGCAGCGGGCGCGCAGATCGAGGAGGGAGGAGCGGGAGAGGAGCTTCTCGGAGTGCACGGAGGATCAAAAGGAGACGGCCCTGAGCGAGGGACTCGCAAAGGGCCGCGAATGGGGTGGATGACGGGAGTTGAACCCGCGCCCTCCAGGGCCACAACCTGGCGCTCTAACCAACTGAGCTACATCCACCACACGTCGAAGAATGGCGTGCCCACCAGGACTCGAACCTGGGACATTCTGCTTAGAAGGCAGATGCTCTGTCCAGCTGAGCTATGGGCACCTGCGAGCCTTGTGGGCCGGAGTGTCAAGATACGGACCGGTGGAAATAGGGGCCAACCGTGCAAGTGGTCGGGGTGGTCGGATTCGAACCGACGACCCCCTGCTCCCAAAGCAGGTGCGCTAACCGGACTGCGCTACACCCCGAACCCGGTTGATCTCGCGCCGCAGCCTGTCGGCCTCGGCGCGCGCCGCCTCGGCGAAGTCGGCGCCCTCGGAGGCGTGCATGACGCTGCGCGAGGCGTTGATCAGCAACCCCGCCCCGTCGCGGCGCAGGCCGCCGGCCACCGACCCGGCCAGATCCCCCCCCTGGGCGCCGACGCCGGGCACCAGAAAGGGAAGCTCCGGGGCCAACCTCCGCAAGCCGGCCATCGACTCGGCGCGAGTGGCGCCGACCACGAGTCCGCAGTTGCCGTGCTCGGCGTTCCACTCCAGGGCCCGGCGCGCCACCCGCTCCCACAGCCGGTCCCCCCCCTCCACGGCGGCAGCCTCGAAGTCGGCGGCCCCCGGGTTGGAGGTCAGGCAGACGAGGAAGACGCCGCGGTCGGCGTGGCGGGTGAAGGGCAGGACGGCGTCGGAGCCCATGTAGGGGGTCACGGTGACGGCGTCGGCGCCGAGCTCGGTGAAGATCGCATGGGCCCAGCGTCCGGCCACGGGCCCTATGTCTCCGCACTTGGCGTCGACCACCACCGGCACCGGATCGGGGACGGCCTCGATGGTGGCGGCCAGCGCCTCCCACCCGCCGGCGCCGAGAGCGGCGTAGAAGGCGAGGTTGGGCTTGAAGCAGCAGACGAGGTCCGCCGTGGCCTCCACCAGGCAGCAGTTGAACTCCAGCACGCCGGAGGCGTCGCGGGCGAGGCCGGCGGGCAGGCGCTCGGGGACCGGGTCGAGCCCGACGCACAACAGGGAGTCGTTGGCGGCGACGGACCGCGACAGGCGTTCGGCGAAGGTGCTCACGGAGAGATGGTCACGGAGTCCGGGAGCGTATCCGCCGGCGCCGGGGCTCGCGTCTGGAGCAGGGAGTCGAGGAAGTCCCGATAGACGATCGGAGGCGCAAGGTGGTCCGCGAGACCGGCCGTATCCGTCGCCGCCTCCGCCAGGCTGTCGGGGACGGGGGCCGCGCCCACCACCGGCGGCTCGGGTGGCCGCGGCGGTTTGGGTCCGACCACGAAGACCACCCGCCCCCTGGAGAGGAAGTCTCCGTGGAGGTCGGCCAGCTGCAGGCGTGTCGCGTCGCCAGCGCGGATCACGGCATCGGCGCGGAAGGGGCCCGAGGCGCCGGTCACCTCCACCAGGAACGGGTGGGCGGGCTCCCCTCCGACGCGCTGGCTGAGGATGGCGCGGCGCAGATCCTTCTCCCAGCCGGCCAGGCCCGAGCGTACCGCCAGAGCCCGGTCGACGTGACCGGCTGCATAGATGACACGCCCGCGGTCGTCGACGATCCGCGGCGACAGGCTCGGACGCAGCTGCGTGCCCCGGGCATCGACGACGAGCCCCGTGTACGGCCCCCCCGGCAGGAGTGCGATCAGGGAGTCGCGCGCGGGAAGCTCGGTCGGCGGCAGGGAGACGAGCCGCTCGGATGCCGGTGGCAGCACGGCCCGGGCGAGATCCCCGAGAAGGGGCAGGCGCACCTCCAGCCGGCAGACGCCCCGGGTCTGGCGGCGGGAGCCGGACACGACCCGCGCGTCACCCGCCAGCTGCGCCACCCGTTCGCGTACCGGCCCGCTGGCCGCCATGGCCCGGCCGACCCGGGTGCGGGCGTCGACGCGCACCTTGGCCACGGCCTCCTGGAGGCCGGCCAGGGCCGCCGTCCTGGCGGCGCGGAGTCCCGTCAGGCGCTGCCGGGCGGGGCTGCCCTCCTCTCCGGCCGACGCCTCACCGGTGACGGTGAGGGTCCCCGCGGTCCAGTCGATGCGGGCCTGGAGCCGCCCGCCGGAGGGGGCCTTGACGTAGAGGGTCTCCACCAGGGCCCACGAGGTCCCCTGCGCCGCGGCGGCACTGCACAACAGGAGGATGATGAGGGGAAGGGAGGTCTGCACGTGAAGGGCCGGAGTGGTTCTGTAAGCCGAGTTCTGTCGGAGACCGGCTGCGCCGGTCTCCGGGTGAGCATTCATCTGGGACGGCGGTTGCCCGCCGCCTCGTGCGGCCTACCCGGGAGTCGTTGCGAGGCGGGCCACCTCTCCTCCCCTATTTGGCCTTGCTCCGGATGAGGTTTGCCGTGCCGTCCCCGTCGCCGGCGACGCGGTGAGCTCTTACCTCACCTTTTCACCCTTACCCGGCGCGAGCCGGGCGGTCTGTTTTCTGTGGCACTTTCTGTGGGGTCGCCCCCCCTGGGCGTTACCCAGCATCCTGCCCTGCGGAGCTCGGACTTTCCTCAGGGCCGGCGGCGCCGGCCCCGCGTTCACCCGAACCACTCCGGCCGTTCGATGCCATGGGCGTCATGAGCCGCCTCAGGACGACTCCTCGTCCCAGGCGAGAAGGGCGCCGCAGTTCTCGCAGCTGACGACCTGCTCGTGGCGGCGGACGCGGCTCTTCATCTGCGCCGGCAGCTGGCGGAAGCAGGCGCCGCAGGCGCCCTTGCGCACGGGAGCCACCGTCCGCCCGCGGTTGCTCCGGGAGATCTCGTAGGTGCGCAGCAAGTCCCGGTCGATCCCCTCCGCCTCGGCCTCACGGCGTTGCTGCACGGCGTCGACCTCGCCCTGCAGGGAATCGAGGCGGGTCTGCAGCTCGTCGATCCGGGACTGCTGTTCCTCGCGGACGGCGTCGACATCCTGCTGCTCGAGATCGACCTGCTCGCGAACGCTCTCGCTCGATTCGATGAGATCGAGGATCTGGCCCTCGTACTCCGACATCCTCGACTTGCAGGCCTCGACCTCGAGCTGGAGGGCGTCGTACTCCTTGTTGGTGCGGACCTCGGAGAAACGCGCCTCCAGCTTCTTCAACTGATCGCGGGCGTCCTCGAGCTCGTGCTCGAGGTGCCGCTGCCGGCGCTGCTGGTCCTGCAGGCGCTCGGTGAGCTCCTTGAGGTCCCGCTCGGCACGGTCGATCTCGCCGCGCCGCTCCTCGATCTCCGCGGGATACTTGCTCTTGGCCTCCTCCAGAGCCTTGAGCTCGAGGTCGACGTTCTGGACCTTGAGCAACTGCTGCAAACCTTCCTTGAGGGACACCCGGACTCCTCTCTCTCCGTGGAGGCGAGGCTTCCGGACGGGTCGACGCAGTCCGTCCGGCCGCGAAATACCAAGCCCGATATAATAGGATAGCCGCCGGCATGGTCAATACCGGGCCTGCGGCCGGGTCCCTCGGTTGCGGCGTGGTTGGCCGCGGCGGAAATTACCGGCCAAGGACGGAACGCCCATGCTCAAGGCCGGCTTCATCGGCGCCGGCGGACGCGCCCGCGGCGCCCACTATCCCGCCCTCGCCCGCCTCGACGGCGTGGAGATCGCCGCCGTCTGCGAGCTCGACGGCGAGCGCCTGCGGCTCGTCGTCGACGAGTACGGATTCGACCGCACCTTCAGCGACCACCGCGAGATGCTGGCCACCGTCGACCTCGACGTGGTCTACTGCGTCATGCACGAGAGGTGGGTGCTGAACCCCGCTCTCGACTGTCTCAACGCCGGCAAGCACCTCTTCATCGAGAAACCCCCCGGCGCCAACAGCGGCGAGACCCGGCAGATGCTGGAGGCCGCCGTCGCCAACGACGTGTACTGCATGGTCGGGCTCCAGCGCCGCTACGCCGCCGTCACCCGCGAGGCCATGCGCCGCGTGGCCGCCAGGGGGCCGGTCTCGGTCGCCAACGTCACCTTCAACAAGCGGATCCTCGGCGGCGACGGCCGCGAGTTCAGCACCACCTTGTGGGACGACGTGATCCACGTCGTCGACCTGCTGCGTCACATGGCCGGCGGCGAGCCGGTGGAGGTGGCGGCGTACCGCGACCGCTTCGGCGGCGACAGCCGCAACTGCTACACCTCCATGGTCCGCTTCGACAACGGCGCCACGGGCGTCGTCTTCGGCAACCGCGCCTCCGGAGGCCGGGTGCTGCGCTCCGAGTTGCACGGCGTGGGGGTCGGCTGCTACATGAAGATTCCCTCGGAGATCGAGATCCTCGAGGATGACCGGACCACCGTCTTGGGCGGCTGGGAGGTGGACGGCGTCGACGAGGAGGACCGGCAGCGCTACGAGGGCACCCTCACCATGCACGAGCACTTCGTCGACTGCATCGACAAGGGCGAGACGCCCCTGACCGATCTCCGCGACGTGATCCACACCGTCGATCTGGTCGACCGGATCGAAGGCCCCCTGCCCTGACCGAAGCCCGGACACCGCGCCGCCGGAGCCTGTGGCTGGTCGTGCTCCTGGCCGCGGTCCTGCGCCTCGCCGCGGCCATTCCCGGCATGGCCGCGCCGGAGACCGCCTTCTTCCGGCCCGACACGCCCTCGTACGTGCAGCCGGCGCTGGCCCTGCTCGAAGAGGGCCGTTACGTCGGAGCCCCGGGAGAAACCGAGCCGTACACCCTGCGAGGCCCCGGGTACCCGGCCTTCCTGGCCCTCGTCTTCGGCGTCCTCGGCCAGGGCCTTCACCTTCCGGTGCTCCTCTTCTGCGTCCTCGGGGCCCTCACCTGCATTCCCGTGTACCGCGTGGGCTGCTGGTTCGGCGGCCCCGCGGTGGGAACCGTTGCCGCCCTGCTGCTGGCCCTCAACCTCACCAGCATCGCCCATGCTCCGCTCTATCTCTCCGACACCCTGTTCGCGCTGATCACCGCGTGGATGCTCTACTTCTTCGCCCGCTTCTACTACCGCCGGAGGCTGCCGGATCTATGGCTGGCCGTGTTCCTCGACGCCGCCGGTACCTTGATCCGCCCCACGGGACTGCTGTGGATCGTGCCCTGCCTCTTCCTGGTCCTCGTCTTCCGGGGTCTCCCCGTGCGCCACCGGCTGATGGGGGCCGCGGGCTGTCTGCTGATCTTCGCCGCGGTCCTGACCCCGTGGATGTACCGCAACTCGCTGGCCGGCGGCGGCTTCCGCCTCGACACCAACGTCGGCAACACCCTCTACTATCACAATTGCGCCGCCCTCGTGTCGGTGGTGACCGGGGTCCCCCGCCTCACCCTGCGCGACCGCTGGACAGGCGAGGCCGAGGCCGAGTTCGCCGCCCATCCCGGCCGCTACCCGGACGAGGACGCCCGCACCGGCTACAAGCTCGCCAGGGCCCGTGAGCTGATCGGCGCCCACAAGTGGACCTATCTGCGCCTGCACTTCAACCCCTCGATCCTGCTGCCTGACGCGCCGACCTTCTTCGAGCTCCTCGGACTGACGCAGGCGGGGCGGGGCACCCTCGACGTGCTGCACCGCCAGGGTGTACTCGCCGCCGTGCGCCACTACTTCGGCGACCGCGCCTGGCTGCTGCTGCCCCTGCTGCCGGCCCTCGCCGTCGTCGGGGCGACCTACCTCGGATGCCTGGTCCAGCTCGGCCGGTGGATGCACCGCCGGGAGTGGTTCCTCGGCTGCGTCTTTCTCGCCTTCGTGGCCTACTACCTGGTCCTGCCCGGACCCGTGGTCATGCCCAGGTACCACCTGCCCGCGCTCCCCCTGATGTGCGTCATGGCAGGGGCGGTGTGGGCATCGTGGATGCGGCGGCCGGGATGAACCGCGACCACCGCCTGCGGCTGCTCGCCTGTCTCACCGTCGCCTTCTGGACCGCCGTCTTCCTGCAGGCGCCGATCCCGCAGGATCCGGCCTATCACGAGTTCGCCGATCAGCGCCCGCTGCTCGGCATCCCGCACTGCCTCGACGTGATCTCCAACCTGCCCTTCCTCCTCGTGGGTCTGTGGGGATCGCGCCTCCTCTTCCGCCTCGCCGCGACCCCGGGGCAGCAGGCCTTCCTGCGCCCGGCGGACGCGCTGGCCTACCAGGTCCTCTTCCTCGCGGTGGCGCTGGTCGGTCTCGGCTCCGCGTGGTATCACCTGGACCCCGGCAACGGGAGACTGGTGTGGGACCGCCTGCCCATGAGCGTCGCCTTCATGGCCTTCCTCGCCGCGGCTCTCGCCGAGCGCGTGGACCGGCGCGCCGGCCTCCTGGCGCTGCCGCCGCTGGTCGCCTTCGGCCTCTTCAGCGTGCTCTACTGGCACTTCACGGAGCAGGCGGGAGCCGGAGACCTCCGCTACTACATCGTCGCCCAGGCCTACCCGGTGGTCTTCGTGCCCCTCATGGTGCGGCTGCTGCCGTCGCCCTACACGCGCGGCTCCGATCTCTACGTGGCCGCCCTCCTCTACCTGCTGGCGAAGGCCGCAGAGGTCTTCGATCAGGAGATCTACGGGGCCGGGGGATGGATCAGCGGCCACACGTGGAAGCACCTGCTGGCCGCTCTCGGGGCCTGGTGGGTGCTGCGCATGCTCCGGCGCCGCCGGCTCGTCGAGGAGCCGCAGGGCCGGGCCGGGGATCGACGCGGGAGGGTGGACTAGTTGACTGCGGACCCGGGCGGACGGCCCTGGCGCAGGGCGGAGGCGCGGCGCCTGAGGCGGGCGGCTTCGTCGGCCTGGCCGGCATCCAGGATCGCCGCCAGGTCCTCCATGACCAGTGCCAGCGCAAGGGGTGGCCCGCCGGCTCCCTGGTACGAGGCGACGGCGCGCTGGTACTGGGTGACGGCCTCGTCCCGCCGGCCCTGGTACTCGTAGAGCCGGCCCAGGGCATGGTGGGCGAGAGCCACGTCCTCGTGATCGGGGCCGTACAGGCTCTCGAAACGGCCGCGGGACTCGCCGTAGTACTGCTCCGCCTTCCCCAGGTCGTCGCCGATGGCGTTCTCGAAGCCGAAGGCGTAGAGCTGCAGGGCGAGGGCGCGTTCGGCGAGGGAGTCCGCCCGCGCGGTGTCGCCGCGCAACCGCAGGACCCTGCTGAGTCCGTGCAGGGTATAGGACATCGTCCGGTCCTCGGGGAGCAGGTCGACGAGACCGGCCTCCCCCAGCTGCAGTATCTCGGACCAGTGGGTCTCGGCCCGGTCCACGCGGCCGAGGCGCAGACTGATCTCGGCGAGGGAGCCGAGGGTGCGCGCCAGGACCAGACCCGAGAGACTGTCCGCCGCCATCCGCTCCCGCTGCAGGGCCAGGACCTCGACGTAGAGGCTCTCCGCCTGGGCCAGGTCGCCCCTCATGGCGCGGCCCATGGCCAACCCGCTGAGGGCCGCCAGCCGGCCCTCGCGGGACCCCGCGGCGGCGGCTTCTTCCAACGCGGCGCCGAAGTGGGTCACGGCGCGGTCGTAGAGCTTGTCGTGGAGTGCCTTCTGGCCGCCGCGGACCCGCACCTGCCAGGGCTCCAGCTCCGGCTCGCCGCAGCCGGCGAGGACCCCCGTGAGCAGGCAGGCGGTGATGGCCAGAGGGAGAAACGAGGTGTCGCGCATGGAGTTTGAACCAAAGGGCGGGTCCCGAAACCGTCAACCAGTTTGCGCCGGGACCCGCGCCTTCGCCTAGGTACGGGTTTCCCGGGCCCATCCCCCTTCCCAGGAGAGCGGAACCCCGAGGTGAACGCCGTCGGCAACGATCTGGTCTACCTGGCCGACCCGGAGATCGCCGGGCACCACCTCCGGGCCCGCTTCGTCGCGCGCGTGTGCGCTCCCGGGGAGCGCGACCGCCTGTCCGGCAGCGGCGAGCCACTCGTGCTGCTGTGGTCGCTGTGGGCCGCCAAGGAGGCCGCCTACAAGGCGGCGGGCAAAACGCGCCCGGGCCTGGTCTTCGCGCCGCGCCTCTACGAGGTGGACGCCGCCATGGGCCGGGTACGCTACCGGGACCTGGAGATGCGGGTGCGGCTCTCGAGGGACCCGCTGTGGGTCCACGCGGTGGCGGTCTGCGGCGAGGGAGATCCCGGTCGGGCGGTGGCCGGTGTCGAGCCCATCCGCGGCGGCCGTCACCAGAGCCAGGCCGTGCGCGACCTCGCCCGGCGCGGGGTGGCCGCCCACTTCGGCCTGCAGGAGACGCGCCTGGCCATCGAGAGGCGCCGCGACCCCGGGGCCCGGGACGGACTGGCGCCGCCCCGGCTGCTGCTCGACGGGCGCCCGGCCGGCATCGATATCAGCCTCTCCCACGACGGACCCTTCGCGGCCTTCGCCGCCCTGCCTCAGGGAGCCCCCCCGGCTTCGAGCCGCTGACGCAGCTCGCGCTCCTCCTCGGCCAGGTTCGCCACCTCCGCCAGCACCCGCCGCCCGGCCTTGACCTGGTTGCGCAGCAGCCGCGGGTCCTCCCCGTCGAAGGGCGACAGGTCGACGGGGGCGCCGAAAGCGACGATGACCGGGGGGCCGGAGCCGGTGTAGTTGTAGACCGCCTCGCGGGCCAGGTTGTCGCTGATCCCGTTGATGAAGACGGGGATCACGATAGCCCTCGACTGCAGCAGGACGCGTCCGAACCCGGGCTCGGCGGGCAGCAGCTCGTAGGGGTCGGGTCCCCTGCCGCGCGTGCCCTCCGGGTGGATGCCGACGAAGGTCTCCGGCGACCGCAGTTGCTCGATCAGGTAGTCGAGGCAGGCGCGGGTGACGCCGCGCTTGGCCCGCGGCCGGAAGATCGGCGGGTACATGTTGCAGGAGCTGGCCAGGAAGTTGACGAGGATACCCAGGGGGTTGTCGTAGAAGAAGTTGGAGCGGACGGGGAAGAACCAGCGCCGCCAGAAGCCGACGTGCTCCACGAGGTGGGCGAGGATGAAGAACTGATCGAGAAAGGTGCGATGGTTGGCCGCCATGATCACGCCGCGGTCCGGCTGCAGGGAGGCAACCCTCTCGAGCCCGATCAGGTGGGTCCGGCGGCTCGTGCCCAGCAGCACGAACCGCCGCTGCAGGCGCAGGTTGAGCCAGTAGAAGGCGCGTTGCACCGCCGGCGTCTCGTTCATCCACCCCGCGAAGGCGAGGCCGAGACGCTCGACGTGGCTCAGGCTGGCCCGTTCATCGGCGGATATGCGCACGAGGCCGGCCTGGTGGCGGAGGGGGTCCTGCGGGGATCAGCCCGAGGTGGCCACGATCAGGTTCACCGCGTCGCCCACGGTGGCCACCTGATCGGCGTCGTCGTCGGAGACCTCGATGCCGAAAGCGTCCTCGATCTCCAGCACGATGTCGACGAGCCGGGCGGAGTTGACCTCCAGGTCGGCCTGCAGCGAGGTCTCCATGGAGACCCCCGACAGGGCTTCCTCGTTCTTGGCGAAAGGCTTGAGGATGGCGACGATCTTGTCGAAGACTTCCTGCGTGTTCATCGTGTCGTTCCTTGCGTTGCGGTGAAGTGGTTTTTCTGGTCAGTCGAACTTCCGGAAGATGACGCAGCCGTTGACGTCTCCGAAGCCGAAGCTGGCCTTGGCGATGACCGCGAGATCGGGCGCCTCCACGGTCTCGTGGGGAATGCGGTCGGCGTAGGCCTCCAGTTCGGGGTGCAGATCCTCGCAATTCAGCGACCCGTGGACAAATCCCTCGTGCAGCTCGAGGACGGCGGCGACGCACTCGAGGCCGCCGGCGGCGCCGAGGCCGTGGCCGATGAGGGACTTGGTGCTCTGGATCCAGGGCATGTCACCAGGCTCGCGGCCGAGGGCCCGGGACCAGTTGTGGACCTCGTGGGGGTCGGCGAAGGTGGCGGTGAGGTGGCCGTTGATGGCGTCGACCTCCTGGCCGCGAATGCCGGCCATGTCGAGGGCCGCCCCCAGGCAGCGCTGCACGCTCACCGGGTTCGGCGCCGTCATGCTGCCCCCCTGGCGATGGCCGCCGCAGTTGAGGGCGCAGCCGATGACCTCGGCGTAGATGCGGGCGCCGCGCTCGCGGGCGCTGTCCAGCTCCTCGAGCATGAGCACGCCGGCGCCCGACCCGGGCACGAACCCGGCGGCGCTGGCGCTCATCGGGCGGGAGGCGGCCTCGGGCTCGTCGTTCTTCGTGCGATTGAGGACGCGCATGGCGTCGAAGCCGGCCCAGATGTAGTGGGAGTGGCCCTCGGAGCCGCCGGCCAGCATGCGCCGCGCGAGTCCGTCGCGGATGCGGTGATAGCCCTGGATGACCGCCTCGGTGCCGGTGTTGCAGGCGCTGGAGTTGGTGCTCACCTGGTTGCCCAGGCCGAGCTTGCCGGCGATGCGGGCGCTGTTGCCGCTCGACATGATCTGCTCGACCATGGTGCTGCCGAGGCGCTTCACCCGGCCCGCTTGGGTGCGCGGCGCCAGGGTCTCGGCGATCGTGTCGATGCCGCCGATGCCGGTGCCGATGATGCCTCCCGTGTCCCAGTCGGGCTCGCCGCCGTCGGGCTCGGGCAGGTCCAGTCCGGCGTCGGTCCAGGCGTCGATGGTGGCGATGGCGGCGTAGACCATGTTGGCGTTCATGGCGAACAGCTCTTCGCCGGTGAGGTAGCGGCCCTGGATCTCCTCCACGTTGGCGGGCACGCCGCCCACCTGGCAGGCGAAGTTCAGGTCGGCGAGCTGCTGGTGAAAGGCGATGCCGCTCACGCCGTCGCGCAGGGCCCGGCCGAACTCCTCCAGGCCGTGTCCGTTGGGGGCCAGCACCCCCATGCCGGTGACGACGACGCGCGGTTCAGAATTGCTCACGGGCGACTCCCATTCCGGAGACCGTGCCGCCGGCCACGTAGGTCCCGTCGGCCAGCTTCAGCTCGACCTTCGATTTCAGCTTCCTCCTTCTCCAGAACATCTTCTCGGCGGAGACGCGCACCGTCTCCCCCGGCCCCACGACGCGCTCGAACTCGACCTCGGCATCGGTGAAGAGGGTGACCGTCTTCGCCACCTCCCGCGCCGGAAGCTCCATGCCCAGCAGGTGGATGCCGAGGGCCACCAGACCCGTCTGGCACATCGTCTCGATGAGGATCACCCCCGGGGTCACGGGATGCCCCGGGAAGTGGCCGGCGTAGAACGTCTCGTCGTCGCGGAAGGTGTACTCGCCCACGGCGCTGGTCTCGCCCAGGTCCACCAGGCGGTCGATGAAGCGGAAGGGCCGCTGCTGCGGGATGAGGTCCAGGACCTGCTCCGGCGTCAGCATCAGGCGCGGTCCATGATGCCACCGACGCTGTGCTCCGAGCGCAGCGGGTAGTCGGGGTAGGCGATGCCGAGGAACATGCCGACCTTGGCGTCCCTGACGGTGTAGATGTGCTCGCCGTCGACCAGGACCTTCGCCGTGCCGATGGCCACGGCGGAGCCGGACTCCTTGAGCTGGGAGAACCGCCGGATGTCGACCTCGTAGCGCACGGTGCGGTTGTAGGGGCGGATCTGGCCGGCGAACTCCACCTCCTTGCAGCCCAGGGCCCGCCCCGAGCCCGGGGCCCCGCAGGCGGCGATGTAGAGCCCCACGAGCTGCCAGACGCCGTCGACGCCGAGACAGCCGGGCTGCACCGGGTCGGAGCGGAAGTGGCAATGGAAGAACCAGTCGTGGGGGGCGATGTCCTGCTCGCCGACGATGCGGCCCCGCGGCCCCCGGCGCTCGAGCTCGGTGACCCGCGTGATCATGAGCATGGGCGGGGCCGGCAGGCGGATGAACTCCTCCGGCGCGTCGGCGACGAGGTTGCCCTGGGACAGGGCCAACAGCTCCCCGGAGTCGTAGTGGCCGCGCTCGACGAACTCCGCGTAGGTCACGGCCCTTCCCCCGCGTCGATGCGCATCGCCGACCAGGTGAGCCCCGCCCCGACGACGACCAGGATGAGGGAGTCGCCCTCTTCCATGTCGTCCCAGCACTGGGAGAGGACCCCGGGCGCCCCGGCGGCCCCGGTGTTGCCGAAGCGGTCGACGTTGTACCAGTGGGCATCCTCTTCGAGGCCGAGGCGCCGGGCCACGGCCTCCAGCATCAGCAGGTTGGCCTGGTGACCGATGAAGCGCACCCGGCCGCCGGTGGCGGCGGTGCGTTCGCGCGCCCCCGGCAGCAGGTCCTCGGCCGAGGAGGCCGTCGTCTTGATGGCGAAGCGCTGCACCGCGTTGCCGTCCTGCCAGAAGTGGCCGAAGCGCGGGATTCGGACCGCCTCCCAGCGAGCCGAGTCGGCCGCCAGGGTCGTCTCCACCACCCGCAGAGGGCCCGGTTCCCGCGAGGAGAGGACGGCGGCGCTCGTGCCGTCGCCCCACAGCACCGCCGTGCGGCGGTCGCCGTAGTCGATGGCGCGGGTCGTGTTCTCCGGGTTGACGACGAGCACGAAGGGAGGAAGGCCGGACATGGAGGACAGGAAGTGCAACTGGGCGCCGAAGGTGGAACAGGCCGAGTTGAGGTCGATCCCCGGGGCGTCGATCTCGAGGGCCGCGGCGATCCGGCTGGCCTCGGCCGGGATGGCGGTGTCGGGATAGCACCCGCCGGCGATCACCAGTCCGATCTGCTCGCGGCCGACGCCGGCGCGGTCGAGGGCCAGCCCGGAGGCGCGCACCGACGTCTCGGCATTGTCGTAGACCGCCGCCTCCCGCGCCTGGCGCGGATCCCCGTTGCGCGTCTCCCGGATGTAGTCCAGGGGCAGCACCGTGCGGCGCTCGCGGATCCCCACCCGCTCCAGGATCCAGCCGTCGTCAGTGCCGATGTCCAAGTCCTCGAGAAACGCGTTGTCGATGACGTTCTCGGGATGGAAGTGCCCCATGCCGTGGATGAACAGATCCGCCATCTGGCCTCAGCCGCGAACCTCCGCCCGATCAGGGTAAGGCAGACCCGGGCTAAACAGGCGTAACAATCTGTTCTCCAACAGGTTGGGTGTCAAAGGAGGACTCTCCCGCCGGGGGCGGGCCGGGCCCGCCGTCGATTGCACAGACACCGGTTCCGCCCCGGCCCGTCGCCGGGTCGGGTGGGAGGGCAGCCCACGAGGTCAGGCCCCGGGGTCCGCCCGCGTGGGTGTCACCTCCGGCACGGGGCCGGTGTCGGTGGGGTCTCCCGGAGGGGGTTCGGACTCCACGCCCGGAGAACTGGTCGTGAAGACCCCCCTGCCGCAGGAGGCCAGCAGGACGAGCAGGAGCAGGAGCGCGAGAGAGCGGCGGAGCGCCATGGGGACAGCTCCCGTCTACGGGGCCAGGAGATCACGGCCAGCCGGGGCCGCAGCGGAACGGCCCCGCCCGAGGGTTGCCGGCGGGGCCGTTTGCACACACATGGTGGGCGATGCTGGATTTGAACCAGCGACCTCCGGTATGTGAGACCGGCGCTCTAACCAACTGAGCTAATCGCCCGGCGGTGAAGGCCTGGTGGGCCCACCAGGGTTCGAACCTGGGACCAACGGATTATGAGTCCGCCGCTCTGACCAGCTGAGCTATGGGCCCGGGGGGTACGACCGGCCGGACAAAGTTGCCGACGCCGCCCGGCAGGGTCAAGACTGAGCGGCCGATCCCTGGCCCTCCAGCCGCGTCCGTTCCACCACGAGCCGGCGATGGGCGGCCTGCAGCCGCTCCACCTCGGCTGAGTCGCCGGCCTCCGAAGCCCGCCGCAGCTGCCGGGTGGCGTTCTCGATGCGCCGCGTGAGGTCCGCGCGCCTCAGCCGATGCAGGTGGTCGCGCCACAGCTCCTCCACGTGTCCGGGGTCGAAGCTCTCCATGGCGCAGGTGGAGACCAGGCGCCGGAGGTCCTCGTCCACGTGGTTCAGCAAGGCCGTTAGGTCGACGTGGCCGTCCTCCGGCGGATGGCCGGTGAGATAGTCCACCAGGCGGCGGACGTCGGCATCGGCGAAGAGCTCGGAGGCGAGGTGCTCGCGGCTCCGCCCGACCAGCTCCGGGTGCTGCAGCAGCAGGCCGACGAACTGGCGCTCAAGCTCGCTCCCGGTGGCCGGCTTCGGGGCGCCCCCCGCGGTGCGCGGCCGGGGAGCCTGGGCCTCCGGCTCCTCGGGGAGGGCCCGCCGGGGACGGGACAGGGCCGCGCCCACGTCCCGCCGCAGCGCCTGCTCGTCGACCTCGAAGCGCTGCGCCACGCGGCGCAGCATGAGGTCGCGGCGGACCTCCTCGCGGCACTGCGAGAACAGGGGTACCAGCCGGTCCACGGCGCGGGCCCGGCCGGCGACGGAGGTCAGGTCGACGGCCGCCGCCATGCGGTCGAGGTAGACGTCGAGGGCGGGAGGAGCCGACTCGACCAGCTCCTCCAGCGCCTCGGCGCCGCCCTCCCGGCGGACGAAGCTGTCGGGATCCTGACCCGGGGGAAGGGTGGCGATGCGGGTGTCGAGCTCCGTCCCGAGGAGCACCTCCACACCGCGCTCGGCCGCCGTGCCCCCGGCGGCGTCGCCGTCGAAGAGCAGGACGACGCGCTCGGCGTAGCGCCCCAGCAGCCTCGCGTGGGCCGGCGTCAGGGAAGTCCCGGAGGAGGCGACGACGTGGGTGGCGCCGTGCTGCACCAGGCCGATGACGTCCATGTAGCCCTCGACCACCAGCGCCGTCCGTCGGCGGCGGATCGACTCCCGCGCCCCGGCCATCCCGTAGAGCACACCGCTCTTGTGATAGATCGGGGTCTCCGGAGAGTTGAGATACTTCGGCTCGTCGTCGTCGCGCAGGGCCCGCGCGCCGAAGCCGATGGTGCGGCCCGACAGGTTGGTGATGGGGAATACGACGCGGTCCCGGAAGCGGTCGTAGTGGCCGCGGCCGGAGCGGCCCGGAAGGGCGAGGCCGGCCTGCTCCAGTTCCTCGGCGCGGAAGCCTCTCCTGGGCTTCGTCGCCATGTCGAGGAAGCTGGTCCATCCCCCCGGGGCGTAGCCGAGGCGGAAGGTCTCGGCGGTCTCGTCGGTGACCCCGCGGCGGTGCAGGTAGCGCAGCGCCGCCGCGCCCTCGGGACGGCGCAGCATGTACTGGAAGTACTTCGCCGCAAGCTCGTTGGCGCGGAAGAGCCGGTCGTTGCGCTCGTCGTCGGCCGCGGCGCCCCCGGACCGGGGCAGCGGAATCCCGGCGCGCCCGGCGAGGAAGGTGACGGCCTCGAGGAAGGAGACCTTGTCGATCTCCTGGAGGAACTTGTAGACGTCGCCGCCGACGCCGCAGCCGAAGCAGTGATAGATCTGCAGCTCGGGATTGACGTTGAAGGAGGGCGTGTTCTCGTTGTGAAACGGGCACAGCCCGAGCCAGTTGCGGCCCTGTTGACGGAGCTGGACGTGCTCCGAGGCGACCTCGACGATGTCGGTGGCCGCCTTGATGCGCTCGATGGTATCCCGGGGGATTTCGGGCATGGGCAGGGGCGGAGAGAGGACCGGGCGTGCACAAGCTATCCGTCCCCCCGAACCGGGTCAAAGCCCGCGGGTGGGATCGGGCGGCGCGGCGTGTCCGGGTGTTTGCGCTTGACAACTCCGGACGGCTTGGATAACTTGAGCCGCGTTGTTGAAAGCGGTTTTCCTCCCAACGTCCGGGGCTCCATTTCCGGATCCCCCTGATCTCGACTCGAATATCCCAGCGCAGCCAGCCGGCTGACCAGTGTCCGCAGTTCGTATCGGCGGACCTGCGGCGCGGCGGTATCCGGTCTTCCGAGATCTGAACTTACGCGGCCGGCAGTTCCCCGCCGGTCCCCCCGGGGCGGCTTCGCCGCCTCATTCCAAACCCCTCCGCACCAAACCAGCCCACCCTTCGGAAAGGTAACGAGCCGCATGCCCCCGCAGCGCCCGAACAGCGAACGTACCGAGCGCGGCAACAGCCGCTCCCGCTACCGCGGCAACCGCGACCGGCCCCCGGTCGTGCGTCAAGCGCCAACCCAGGACGGCGACGGTCTCCCCGAGCGCCCCGAGCGCTCTGAACGCCCCGAACGGCCGGAGAACGCCTCCGAGTCCAGGTCCCGGGTCGAGCGCCTGAACATCATCGAGCTGCAGGCGATGAACATCCTCGACCAGCAGGCGCTGGCCAAGGACCTCGGCGTGCTGGACTACCACTCGCTGCGCAAGCAGGAGCTGATCTTCTCGATCCTGAAGGCGCAGACCGAGCGCAGCGGCCTGCTCTTCGCCCAAGGCGTCCTCGAAGTCCTCGAGGAGGGCTTCGGGTTCCTGCGGTCCCCGACCTACAACTACCTGCCGGGACCCGACGACATCTACGTCTCCCACTCCCAGATCAAGCGCTTCAGCCTGCGTTCGGGAGACACGATCTCCGGACAGGTGCGGCCGCCCAAGAACGACGAGAAGTACTTCGCCCTGCTGCGCGTGGAGGCGATCAACTTCGAGGATCCCGAGGTCACGAAGAACAAGACGATCTTCGAGAACCTCACGGCCCTGCATCCCCGGGAGCGGCTCCAGCTCGAGCACAATCCCAAGAACATGACCACGCGCATCCTCGACCTGCTCTCGCCCATCGGCAAGGGGCAGCGAGGACTGATCGTGGCCCCGCCGTACACCGGCAAGACGATGCTGCTGCAGAACCTGGCCAACGCCATCACCACCAACCACCCCGAGTGCGTCCTCATCGTGCTGCTCATCGACGAGCGCCCCGAGGAGGTGACGGAGATGTCGCGCTCGGTCAAGGGCGAGGTGGTGAGCTCCACCTTCGACGAGCCGGCTACGCGGCACGTGCAGGTGGCGGAGATGGTCATCGAGAAGGCCAAACGTCTCACCGAGCACCGCCGCGACGTGGTGATCCTCCTCGACAGCATCACCCGCCTGGCGCGGGCCTACAACGTGGTCACGCCCCATTCGGGACGCATCCTCACCGGCGGCGTCGACTCCACGGCCCTGCAGCACCCGCGCCGGTTCTTCGCGGCGGCGCGCAACGTCGAGGAAGGCGGCTCCCTGACCATCATCGGCACCGCCCTCGTCGACACGGGCAGCCGCATGGACGAGGTGATCTTCGAGGAGTTCAAGGGCACCGGCAACATGCAGGTCACCCTCGACCGGCGCCTGAGCAACCGCCGCACCTGGCCGGCCATGGACGTGACCGCCACGGCGACGCGCAAGGAGGAACTGCTGCTCTCGGAGTTCGAGCTCACCCGCTCCCACATCCTCCGCCGGATCCTCAACCAGATGGGGGTCGTGGAGGGCATGGAGTTCCTCCTCGAGCGCATGGACGGCACGACGTCGAACGAGGAGTTCCTCAAGGCGATGAACGACTGAGCTTGCCGATACCGGGCCGTATCCTATTTTCCCGTCAGTGACTCGCAGCGAGCCGGAACGATGAAACAAGACATCCATCCAGAGTACAAACCGGTCATCTTCTACGATGTCAGCGTCGACTTCAAGGTGCTGACGCGGTCGACGGCGACTTCCGACGAGAAGATGGCCTGGGACGACGGACAGGAGTACCCCGTCATCCGCTTCGACCTCAGCTCGGCGTCCCACGCCTTCTACACCGGCAAGGAGCAGCAGCTCTCCGAGAGGGGCGGCCGCATCGAGCAGTTCCGCCAGCGTTACGCGGGCTACAACGCCGGCAAGACGGACGAGGCGGAGGAGGCGCCGGCCGAGGAGCCGGCCGCCGAAGCGACCGACGGTTAGCCGCCCCGGCGGCGACGACGGGTGATGGGCGGAGGCGCACGCGGCGCTTCGGCCCATCACCCGTTTTTTGTTTTCTCCGAAGGATGCCGCGGAGGAGGCGGCTGACGTGCTCGAACGGCTGGAGGAGATCGAGGGGCGCTACGCCGAGCTCAACGAGCGGCTCTCCCGCCCGGAGGTGGCGCGCAACGCCGCCGAGTACCGGAAGCTGGCCCGGGAGGCGGGCGATCTCAAGGAGACCGTTGAGACCACGGCGCGCTACCGGGAGGTCCTGGCCCGCCGGGACGAGGCGCGGCAGATCCTCGCCGACGGCGGCGACGAGGAGCTCCTCGAGCTGGCGCGCGCCGAGCTGGAGACGCTCGACCCCGAAGCCGAAACCCTCACAGAGGCCCTCAAGCTGCTGCTGGTCCCCAGGGACCCCAACGACGCCCGCAACGCCATCGTCGAGATCCGCGCCGGGGCGGGCGGCGACGAGGCCGGGCTCTTCGCCGCCGACCTCTACCGGATGTACGACCGCTACGCCGAGCGCCGCCGCTGGGCCATCGAACCCCTGTCGTCGAGCACCAACCCCGCCGGCGGATTCAAGGAGGCGGTCCTCCTGGTCTCGGGCGCCGGCGCCTTCGGGCGCCTCAAGTTCGAGAGCGGGGTGCACCGCGTGCAGCGGGTCCCCAAGACCGAGGCCAGCGGCCGGATCCACACCTCGGCCGCCTCGGTGGCGGTCCTGCCCGAGGCGGAGGACGTGGAGGTGGAGATCGATTCCGAGGACCTGGAGATCGACGTCTTCCGATCCGGCGGCCCCGGCGGTCAGAGCGTCAACACCACCGATTCGGCGGTCCGGGTCACCCACAAGCCCACGGGCCTGGTGGTCAGCTGCCAGGACGAGAAGTCCCAGTTGAAGAACAAGACCAAGGCCCTGAAGGTCCTTCGGGCGCGGCTTCTGGAGTTCCGGAAGGCGGAGCAGGAGGCGGAGCTGTCGCGGGAGCGCCGGCAGCAGATCGGCTCCGGGGACCGCAGCGACAAGATCCGCACCTACAACTTCCCCCAGGGCCGGGTCACCGACCACCGCGTCAAGCTCAGTCTCTACCAGCTCGAGGAGGTCCTCGACGGGGGCATCGATGCCTTCGTCGAGGAGCTGATCTCCGCCGAGCAGCAGCGCGTCCTGGCCGCCGGGCCCGCTCCGGGCTGATGGCCGGCGACGGACGCCGCTGGAAACCCCTCGACCTGCTGCGGGAGGCCAGCGGCTTTCTCGGCTCACGGGGTCTCGACAGCCCGCGTCTCGAGGCGGAGCTGCTGCTGGCAGCCGCCCTCGGCGTCCGCCGCCTCGACCTCTACCTGCAGTTCGACAGGATCCTGACCGCCGCCGAGGTCGAGGCCTTCCGCGGCTTCGTGCGCCAGCGCCTGGCGGGGCGGCCGTCCCAGTACATCACCGGCGAGGCCGGGTTCCGCCTCCTCGACCTGCACGTGGACGACAGCGTCCTGGTGCCCCGCCCCGAGACCGAGCTGCTCGTGGAGGAGGCCCTGGCCTTTCTCGGCGACGCGCCTCCGGGACCCGTCCTCGACCTGGGCTGCGGCGCCGGCGCCATCGCCATCGCCGTGGCCCGCGAGCGCGAGGGCGTCCCGGTGGTGGCCAGCGATCTGTCCCATGAGGCGCTGGTCCTGGCGCGGCGCAACGCCCGGCGCCACGGCCTCGAGGACCGCATCCGCTTCGTGTGCGGGGACCTGTGCGCCCCCCTGGGCTCGCGGCGCTACCGGGCCGTGCTCTGCAACCCTCCCTACATCCCCACCGCCGATCTGGAGACGCTCGAGCCCGAGGTCCGCGACCACGAGCCGCGCCTGGCCCTCGACGGCGGCCCCGACGGGCTCGACCTGATCCGCAGGGTCGCCGGGACCGTCCTGCCTCACCTGGAGCCGGCGGGCCGGCTGTTCCTCGAGATCGGGGCCTGCCAGTCCGAGGAGGCTTCCCGCCTGGTCCGCGAGGCCGGCTTCGGCGAGCCCGAGGTGCGTCCCGACACGGCCGGCCTCCCCCGGCTGATCATCGCCGCGGCGCCTTCCTGATCCCCGGCGGCGCCGCCCGCCGACGCACCGCCGGCGCGTGAGCCCCGGTTCACGCCGATGTCTCCCGCTCCACACGGACCCCTCCCGGCGAACCGGAGCCGCGCCGGATCACAACCCTTTGATATTGCTGGTGTTGCGTGGGGAGCCGGCAGCTTCCCGGAGATGGCACGTTCCTTGATTCGGTCTTTCCGGCGTGAATTCCCTTGACAAGATGCACAAATCTGCACTATTCTTTTGTGCATCGACGAGGTGCCAACTCCAGGCGGGCCGTCAGGCTCGCGGCCCCACCCTTCAAAAGGAGTCAAGCGATGGTCTCCAAGAGCACCGGCGACGCACCGAAGGACAAGCAGAAGGCCATGGATCAGGCCCTCGCCCAGGTGCAAAAGCAGTACGGCAAGGGCGCCATCATGCGCCTGGGCGAGTCCCAGGTGGTCGACGTCGACGTCATCCCTACGGGGTGTCTCTCCCTCGATGCCGCTCTCGGCATCGGCGGCCTGCCGCGCGGCCGGGTCATCGAGATGTTCGGCCCCGAGTCGGCGGGCAAGACGATGTGCGCCCTCACCGCGGTCGCCCAGGCGCAACAGCGCGGGGGCACGGCCGCCTTCATCGACGCCGAGCACTCCCTCGACGTCGGTTTCGCCCGCCGCCTCGGCATCGACGTCGAGAATCTCCTGGTCTCCCAGCCCGACTGCGGCGAGGAGGCGCTGGAGATCACCGACACGCTCGTCCGTTCCGGCGCCATCGACGTGGTCGTCGTCGACTCGGTGGCCGCCCTCGTGCCGCGCGCCGAGCTCGAGGGAGAGATGGGAGACTCCCAGATGGGCCTGCAGGCCCGGCTCATGTCCCAGGCCCTGCGCAAGCTCACCGGATCGATCCAGAAGTCCCGCACCACGGTGATCTTCATCAACCAGCTGCGCATGAAGATCGGCGTCATGTTCGGCAACCCGGAGACGACCACCGGCGGCCGGGCCCTGTGCTTCTACGCTTCCGTCCGCCTCGACATCCGCGGCATCGGCACCATCAAGGATGGGGAGGAGGTCATCGGGCGGCGCACGCGCATCAAGGTGGTCAAGAACAAGGTGGCGCCGCCCTTCCGCGAGGCCGAGTTCGACATCATGTTCCGCGGCGACGACGTGGGCATCTCCCGCGAGGGCGACCTCATCGACCTCGGCGTGCAGCACCGGGTCGTCGACAAGAGCGGCACCTGGTTCTCCTACGGCGGCGAGCGCCTCGGCCAGGGCAAGGAGAACGCCCGCCTCTTCCTGCGCGAGAATCCCCAGCTCGCCGGTCAGATCGAGGACGAGGTGCGCCACCTGCTGGAGATCCCGCTGCCGGGGACGGACCCGCGCCCGGGCGGCGACGACACCGAGGCGGCCCCCGCCAAGGCACAGAAAGCGGCGGCCTGACGCCCTTCCTCCACGGAGCGGCCCCCGCGTCCTCCCGCCCGGAGGGTTTCCGGGAATCCTGACCGCGGCGGCCGCTCCCCCCTCCCCCCTGCTCCCCGGCCTCCCCCTGTGGCCCTCCCCTGCGAGAGGGGCTGTCGCTCGACTCGACAGCCCCTCTCGTTACATTTCGGCAGGCCATGGATCCCAACTGGGTCGTCAAGAAAAACGAGTGGTCGTCGGAATCCGCCGGCGCCATCCCCTTCCTGGAGGCCGTGCGCGTCCTGTTCGCCGTGCACGAGCTGGTCGAACGGTTCCCCGTGCTCCTCGAGTACCACCTGCGCAGCGACATCCGCCGCCGGGTCTCGGCCTCCGGCCTGCGCTCCGTCCGAGGCGACTTCCACGTGCAGACGATCTGCCGCTACCTGGAGCAGTCCTCCGAGGGGGTCTTCGTCATCGAACGCCACCTGCCCCCCGACCTGGAGGAGGACCGGGCCCTCCTGCTGCAGGCCCTCGAGCAGGCCGGGGGAGCCTGATGGCCGCCGCCGTCCGCGTCCTCTTCGACGAGGGCGCCATCGCCAGGAGGGTGTCGGCCCTGGCCTCCCAGATCGCCGCCGACCACGGCGGCAGGCCGCCCGTGATCGTGGGCATCCGCAACGGGGCCGTGCCCTTCATGATGGATCTGCTCCGCGCCCTCCCGGCCCCCTGGCGCCCCGGCCTCGTCTTCGACTTCCTCGACGCCGCCTCCTACGCGGGATCCCGGTCCATCGGCGACGTGCGTCTGGCCGGGGACCTCGTCGTCTCCGTCGAGGGACAGGAGGTTCTCGTCGTCGACGGCATCGTCGACACGGGCCGGACGATGGAGGCCGTGCTGAATCACCTCCGGGGCAAGAAGCCCTCCCAAGTCCGCGTCTGCACCCTGCTGGACAAGCCCAGCCGCCGCAGCGTGCCCGTGCCGATCGACTACCGCGGCTTCGAGGTGGAGGACCTGTTCGTCGTCGGCTACGGGATGGATCTCGACCAGCGCTTCCGCGGCCTGCGCCACATCGGCGTCGTCGAAGAGAGTGACTGAAGCGGCCGGCGTCGGCTGCCCGGGCGCCATTTGCGATGCCCGCGGCATCCCCTGAAATTCGCACAAGCCGGGGCCGGCGGAGGGGACGAACCGACACGGCCGGCCAGCGGCGATCCCGGCGCCCCCGAGAGGCGCCGCCCCTCCATCCGGAGAGCAATCATGGCCGAAACGAAATCCCCAAGGAAGCGCGGCAAGACCCCCCTGATCCTGTTGTCCCCTGCCAAGTCCCTCGACTTCGAGACGCCGGCGCCAACGAAGAAGGCCGGGATCCCCCGGTTCCTGGACGATCAGACGGGAGAGCTGGCCGGGCTCCTCAAGGAGAAGACCGCCGTCGAGCTGGCAGGGCTGATGAGCCTGAGCGCGAGGCTGGCAGAGCTCAACTTCCGCCGCTACCAGAGCTTCGACCCGGCCGTCGTCCGCCGACAGGCGAAGAAGGCCGGCCAGACCGGGGGCCGCGGCCGGGAGGCCACTCCCCCGACGGCCAAGCAGGCCCTGTGGGCCTTTACCGGGGACGTGTACCAGGGCTTCGACGCCCCCTCCCTGAAGGGGCGGAACATCGACCGCGCCGACCAGCGCATCCGCATCCTCTCCGGCCTCTACGGGTATCTCAGGCCCCTCGACCTGATGCTCCCCTACCGGCTGGAGATGGGCACCCGGCTGGAGACACCCCGGGGCCGGGATCTCTACCAGTTCTGGGGCAGCGCCATCACCGAGGGCCTGGCCGAGGAGGGACCGCCCTGGATCTGCAACCTGGCGAGCAAGGAGTACTACCGGTCGGTGCGCGAGAAGGAGCTGCCCTGTCCGGTGGTGCACCCGGTCTTCCAGGACGAGTCGGGGGGGACCTTCAAGGTGCTGGGCATGTTCGCCAAGCACGCCCGCGGTCTCATGGCCCGGTGGCTGGTCGACAACGACGTGCGGGACCCGGGGGAGCTGCCGGAATTCGATGGCGGCGGCTACCGCTTCAACGCCCCTGATTCGACCCCGTCGGCGCCTGTATTCAGACGCCCGGCGACTGCCAGGTAGGTCCACCCACCCCAAGGCGGGCCCCGCCGAGGCCGGGGAGAGCGGAGCGGTCTCGGGCGCCCGGCGGCGGTTCGGTCCGTGGAGCCTTCGGGGCGCGCCCACCTTCCGGGAAGGGTTGGGCCGGCCGGGGCAGCGGCGGCCTCGAGGGCTTCGCATCGCTGTTGGCGCGGCGCAGAGCTCCTGGATCGGTCGGCCTGGGAGTTGCGCCAGCTCCAGAGACGCCGTGCGCCTGGTCCCTGGTCCTGCCGGGACAGTCTCTCCGCCGCCAGACGCCCTCCCGCCCGGTGCCCCGGCGAGATCCGGCAGGGCTTCCCGGTCAGCCGTGCAGACCCGTCTCCCGGAAGGCCCGCTGGAGGGTCCGGTGGCAGAGCGCCGCGGCCTCCATGGGATCGTACCCCGGCCGGCGGTGGACGGCCATGCTCACCTCCGCGGTGACGCAGCCCGCGTAGCCGGCGGCATCCATCCGCCGCAGGTAGTCGCAGTAGTCGAAGGGCCCCTCCCCCGGGATCAGGAACTCGAAGTCGGGCACGCGCCCCCGCTGGTCCTTCACGTGGGTGTGCGCCGCCCACGGCGCCAGCAGCTCCACGCTGCGTCCCGTGGGGATGCCGCTGACCTCGAAGTGGCTGATGTCGAAGTTGAGCCGCAGGTGCGGCGAGTCCACCTGCCGCAGCAGCTCGACGATCTTCCCGGGCTGCTCGCACAGTCCGTCGCCGATGTGCGGCTCCAGGGCCAGGACCACCCCCCGGGACGCGCAGTAGTCGACGATCTCGCCCAGCCGCTCGAGGACGAAGCCCTCGCCGCCGTTCCAGGTCTCCGGCGTGCTGCCGAGGACGCTGTCGACAACCGGGGGGCCCTGGGGTCCGGCCCAGTCGACGCAGAGGTCGACGGCGCCCGTGAGCCGGCGCCAGTTCTCGGCGTGGGCGTCCGCCTCCGGGCTGAGCAGGCTGGAGTGGCCGCCCACGGCGGTCAGCTCGAGGCCGTGCTCGTCGAGGAGGCGCCGGATGCGCCGGCGCTCGGCGGCGTCGAGGGTGTCCAGCTCGGTGGTGAAGCCGCGGATGACGGCGATCTCGACGCCGTCGAAACCGAGCCCCGCCAGGTGCCGCAGGGCATCGTCGATGGGCACCCGCGGCATGCCCCAGGTGGTGTAGCCCATCTTCACGGGGCGGCCTACACCCGGTTGAGGAAGTCCGCCTCGGCCTGCAGCACCTCGGCCGCATCGAAACCCGGCTCTCCGGGCCCCGTCTTGGCGCTGCACTTCATCCCCAGGAAGGCGGGCTCCGTCGACCGGCCCAGCCGCTCGGCGCAGGCCTCGCCGTCGGCCAGGGTGAAGCCGCTTTCCGGGTCGAGGTGCGAGTTGTGACCGTCGGCGAAGCCGTCGGGCGTGGCCGCCGCCCCGGACAGAATCACGCCGGCCAGGGGCACGGGCGAGGCCAGGACCTCCTCCACCACGTCCAGGGGCCGGTCGCCGTTGATCAGCAGGCGGCCCCAGTTGATCACCGCCGATACCGGCGGCCCCCCCGGGGCGTTGGCCGCGGCCACCGCCTCAAGGAGCTGGGCCGTGTTCAGGGAGGCCTTCTTGGCGCTCGGGAAGGGGATGGCGTGATCGGCGGCCAGACTGTCGGTGATCTCCACGGCGAGGCGGCAGTCGGGCAGGACCGCGGCGAGGGCGCCGCGCAGCTCCAGCAGGCTCCGGTAGAGGGACACGGAATGGGCCACGGGGCCGCCGGTCCGCTGCCCCACGTGGACCTCCAGGGCGGCGATGCCGATGCCTTCGCCCTGCAGACGCAGGCACTGCTGGATCACCGACTGCGCGTCGAGGACGGCCTCGCGCCGGCCCCGCTCCTCGGTCGAGCCGAGGCCGTAGGCGACGTTCGACTGCCCCTTGCCGGCCCACTGGGCGACCAGGGTCACCACCAGCGACGCCGAGACCTCGGAGAACACCTCCTGCAGGGGCTCGCTCAGCGGCGTCCCGGCCAGCAGCGGGATCTCGAAGCAGCTCAACTTCCATTCGCCGGCGGCGTGGCGGTACCAGCCGGCCTGCTCATCGGGCGGCAGAGCGCCGATGGCGGCGTAGGCGCCCAGGACCTTCCTGTCGATCACGGTTGACTCCTCTGTGGGGGATGGTCGGCGGTGGCGGCTTCCAGCTTCACCGCCGCCCAGCTGCTGCCGCTCACCGACGTGGCGGCGGCGGCCAGGATCTCGACTTCATAGAAGTGGGCCGGTCCGAGAGCGCGCAACTCCATGTTGTCGGCCCGCGCCCCGGCGGGCAGCTCGATCTCGACCCAGTCGTTCGCGACGCGGGAGAAGTCGTCGACCCGGGCGGTCTGCTCTCCCGGGGGATCGCGCACCGCGCCCTCGTCCTCGAGATACCCGCCCGCGAAGGTGCGGACCTGGTAGTCGTTGGCGATCTCGCCGACGCGGATGCGCACGCCTTCGATCTCGCGGATCCCGCGCCAGGCGAAGACCAGGATGCCCTTGGAGTTCCAGACGAAGGGCCGGGCGCCGGCCTCGGGCGGGACCAGGCCGTCGGTGAGCCAAGCCGGGTCGCCCTCGTGCTCGTTCCAGGTGGTGGCCCGGGTGAGGGCGTCGACGGCGACGTTGCGGCCGGCCTCGGCGGGCAGGAGGAGGACGAGCAGGGGCAGACCCGCCCACCAGGGGCGGAAGGGAGGCATCACCGGCCCGCGGCCAGCCCGGCCCAGTTGCGGTAGACGGGCTCGCCCACGCGGTGGAGCTCCGCGAGCCGGCCCGGCGTCTCCGCCAGCAAGTCGGCGGCCTCGAGGCCCGCCGCGCGCGCCTCCTCCTCGAAGGAGGTGATCATGTCGGCGGCGCCCTTTGCTGTCACCTCCATGTGGAAGAGCAGGCCATAGGCGCCGGCACCGTAGACGAAGGCCTGGCACGCCGTCTGCGCCGAAGAGGCCAGGTGTGCGGCCCCCGGGGGCAGGTCGAAGATGTCGCCGTGCCAGTGGAAGGCGTGGAACCGGCCGCCCGCGGCGGCGGCCTCCTTCCACAGGGGATCGCCGGCGGCGAGTCCGCCCAGGCGCACCTCGTGCCAGCCGATCTCCGGGGCCTCCCCCTTGCGCACGCGGGACCCGAGGACGGCGGCCAGCAGCTGGCTGCCCAGACAGACGCCAAGGACGGGGAGCTCCGCCTTCAGGGCCCCTTCGGCCAGACGCATCTCGTCCTCCAGCCACGGATAGCGGTCGCTCTCGTACACGCCCATGGGGCCGCCCATGAGCACCAGGCCGGCGTAGCCCTCCATGTCGCCGGGCACCCGCTGTCCCGCGTACGAGTGGACGTACTCGGCCTTCAGTCCCGCGGCCGTCAGGGCCTGCTCGATGGTGCCGAGGTTCTCCACGGGATGGTGCTGCATCACGAGGACGGTCGACATCAGCCGCTCTCCTTGTCGGGTCCGATGCGGGGGCTTCCGCCGGGGGGCACGTAGACCGGCTCCGGCTCCAGGGACACACCGAAGGTCTGGCGCACGCCGGCGGCGACCTCCCCGGCCAGGGCCAGCACGTCGGCGCTGCCGCCGCCCCGGTTGACGAGGGCCAGGGCATGGCGCTCCGAGATGGCGGCGCCGCCCCGGAGGGTTCCGCGGACAAAGCCGGCGCGCTCCACGAGCCAGGCGGCGGCGACCTTGTGGCGTCCGCCTCCCGCGGGATACACCGGGATCTCGGCGGCAGACCCGCCCCGCCCCCGCCAGCGCTCCCGCACCTCGGCCAGCTGCGCCGCGGTCAGCACCGGGTTGAGGAAGAACGACCCCGCCGAGCGCGAGTCCGGGCCGCTGTCCAGGAGCATCGCCTTGCCGCGGCGCAGATGCAGGACCGCCTCGCGCACGGCGTTGGAGACGGGCGCTCCCGCCGGCAGGCTCTCCAGGTCGACGCCTTCCGCCTCCAGCCGGCGCCCCAGCTCGGGATAGCGGATCTCGGGACGGCGGCTCTTCGGCAGCCGGTAGGTGACCCGTGTGATGATGCAGCGGTCGCGGTCCTCGCCCTTGAAGCGGCTGGTTCGGTAGCCGAAGCCGCACTCCTCGTTGGTGAAGACCCTGGCCTCGCCCGAAGCGCGGTCGATGGCCCTCACCTCGACGATGGTGTCGCAGACCTCCTGGCCGTAGGCGCCCACGTTCTGCATCGGCGTGGCCCCCACCTGGCCGGGGATGCCGGAGAGGCACTCGACGCCGGCCAGGTCGGCCTCGATGCAGCGGCGCACGAGGGCGTCCCAGTCCTCGCCCGCGGCGGCGGAGACGGCGGCGGCGGCGCCGCTCTCCTCGATGCGCACGCCGAGGAGCCCCACGTGCAGCACGAGACCGTCGTAGCCGGCGTCGTCGAAGAGGGTGTTGCTGCCGCCCCCCAGCACGTGCACCGGCAGGCCGCGGGACCGGCCCCACCTCAGGGCCTCGCGGACCTCCTCCTCGGTGGTGCAGTGGGCGAAGTGGCGGGCCTCGCCGCCCAGGCCGAGGCTGGTGTACGGGGCGAGTCGGACGCCGTCGACGATCCTCATCATCTCTTTGCCGGTGTATCAGGGCGCCCGTAACTTCCACAACAACACCGGCCCGCTCAAACCTCCCCACCCCTCCGAAAGCCTCCGGCTTACCGTGCGCACCGACATCCCCGACGATCTCCGGGCCGAGGCCTCGGTGCGCGACGCCGAGGCCGCCCTGCGCACCTGCGTGCACTGCGGGTTCTGCAACGCCACCTGTCCCACCTACCTGCTCACCGGCAACGAGCTGGAAGGCCCGAGAGGCCGGATCTACCTGATGAAGAGCGTCCTCGAGGGGCGGGTGGAACCATCGACGGCGACTCTCGGCCACATCGACAACTGCCTCGGCTGCCTCGCCTGCGAGACCACCTGCCCCAGCGGGGTCCTCTACTCGAGGCTGCTCGACGACGCCCGTCCCCGCCTCGAGAAGATGCGCCGCCGAGGGCTCGCCGACCGCCTGCAGCGCGCCCTGATCACGCGGCTGCTGCCCCACCCCGGCCGCTTCCGGCTCGCCCTGCACCTGGCCCGCTGGACGCGTCCGCTGGCCGCCCTGCTGCCCCGGCGGTTCCGGCACCTGGCGGCCATGGCTCCCCGGCGGCTGCCGGCGCCGGCGGGACTGGCGACCCCGGGCGTGCACGCCCCCCGGGGGCCGGCGCGTCTGCGCGCCGCCCTGCTCACCGGCTGCGCCCAGTCGGTCCTCGGGCCGGCGATCAACGACGCCGCCGTGCGCCTCCTCACGCGCCTCGGGGTGGAGGTGGTGATCCCCCCGGAGGCGGGCTGCTGCGGGGCCCTCACCTGGCACATGGGCGAGCGCCCGCGGAGCCTGCAGTGGATGGCGAACAACATCGACGTCTGGAGCCGGCTCCTCGACGACGGGGTCGACGCGGTGGTGCTCACCACCTCCGGATGCGCCACCGCCGTGCGCGAGTACGGGCACATCTTCGCCGAGGACCCCGAACGCGCCGGGTCCGCCGGGCGGGTGGCGGCGGCGACCCGGGACATCGCCGAGATCGTCGCCGACCTCGGCCTCGGCGAGACGGTGGAGATCCCGCCGCTGCGCCTGGCCTACCACGACGCCTGCTCCCTGCAGCACGGACTGAAGGTCCGCGACCAACCGAGGCGCCTGCTGGGCGAGGCGGGCTTCCAGGTGGTCGAGATCCCCGAGGGCCACATCTGCTGCGGCAGCGCCGGCACCTACAACCTGCTGCGGCCGCACCTCGCCGGGCCCCTGCAGCAGCGCAAGGCCGACCACATCCGCGGCCTGGAGCCGGACGCGGTGGCGGCGGGCAACATCGGCTGCCTGGAGCAGATCGGGGCCGCCGTAGGCTGTCCGGTGGTCCACACCGTGGAGCTCCTCGACTGGGCCACCGGCGGACCCCGCCCCGAGGCGCTGGCGGAGGCCGGTTCCGCTTGATCGGCGGGCGCCGCCTGATCCTCCTGTCCGCCGCGGCTGTCGCCGCTGGCCTGGGGCCGGGCATCGAGGCGCCCGGGCCATGGGGCCTCGACGCGCTCTCGGCCGCCACCCCCGGCCACGTGGCCGTCATCGGCGCCGCCACCCCGTCCGGCCCGGGGGCCCCCGAGTCGGCCACCGCAGCGGATCTCGGGCGCGGCGCCATCTACCTCTCCGGGGGTCTGCACAGGGCCATCGACCCGTCCTCCGAGCGAATCCTCGTGCGCCCCGGTCACGGCCCCATGGACGCGCGGGCGACGGCCCTGCACGCGCAGGTGGTCGCCGCCGTGGTCAAGGAGGTCGCGGGGACCGCGCCGGAGGCCGGCATCGGCCTGCTGCTGGGCGGCGTCCCGGGGACGGCGGCGGAGCCGGCCGCCGGACTGGCCGAGGCCCTGGCGGCCCTGCGCGAAGACCCGGAGCTGGCCGGGGTCGCCCTCGAGATCCTGGATCTGCGCGAGGAAGAGCTGGAGGAGACGCAGGTGCCGGGGGGCGGCTCCGAATCCTACGCCATGGCGATCAGCGTGCTTGAGTGCGACGCCCTCGTCAACATCGCCCGGCCGGGGGCCCCCCTGGCCGGCCTCGACAACCTCCGGGGCCTGGCCGGTCCCGTGGCCGGGGGTGCGGCCCCCGGCGCCGTCGACCTGATCCTGCTGGCGGAGGTGGACTACACCCTCCTCGACATGACCGCACACGAGGGCGCGCCCGGCGGCTCCCTGGTGCTGGCCGGCGCCGACGGCATCGCCGTGGACCGCGCCGCCGCCGCCCTCCTCGGGGTCGAGGGGGAATCCCTGTCGCCGCTGGTCGCCGCCGGGGGCCTGCGCATCGGCGTCTCCATCCTGGCCAACATCAAGGTCGCCGGCCTCGAGGTCCCGGGATCGTGGACGCCGCCGCCGGACACCACCGGCGTGGAGCCGCGCTAGTCTCGCCGCCGCCCCGTGGCCCGGGGTCTTCGCCCTGGGTCCCGAGTTCCCATGACGGTGGACCCTCGACTACAACCCCGACCTGCCGGCGGTGGACAACGTCCGCTCCGCCGAGGCCCGCCGGGACTGCGGCGCCCCACCGCGCGCGGGCGTCTCTGCGCGTCTACAACCTGCAGGGGCAGAGGGTGCGCACCCTGATCGAGGGCGAGGTGTCAGCCGGCTGCGGCGAGGTTTCCTGGGACGGCCGGGACCAGCACGGGCGCCCGGTGCCGGCGGCGTCTGCCTCTACCGCCTGGAGAGCCAGCTCCCCTGATCATCGCACATCCACGCCGACGCCGTCATCGGCTGGGCTGGTCGGTCTTCAACGACTACGACTCCGAGGGCAACCCCCTGAGGTTCCGGCCCCGCACCGTGTGCGCCCTGGCCGGCGCCTGCCGGCGCATCCGCCACCTGTCGCTGGCCGACTCCCTCGGCGTCGACTTCCACAAGACCGGGTTCGCCCCCTAAGTCTCCAGCCTCGTGGTGGTGAAGGACGGGGAGGACCTGCAACTGGTGACGCGGAGCCCGGAGCAGATGCCCTACCTCTACCACTCTCGGCTACCACCGGCCCGGCATGTACACCCTTGAGACCTCCGGGCCGGCACCGGTCCCTTGGCCGCCCTCTCCAACTACCGCCTCTTCGGCGAGCGGGGCCTCCAGGCCGCGATCGGCCATCTCGTCGAGATGGCCCAGCTCCTGCGCGAGCACCTCGAAGGACACGAGGGCAGGACCGTCCTTCAACGGCGACAACTTCGGCACGGTGACCCTCTTCCGCGCCTCTCTCCCGGGGGTGGACACCTTTTCCATCAAGGAGCGGAGTTCGACGACCCGGCCTGGCGGGAAAGCCTGATCGCCGGCAACGACTTCAACTGGAAGGTACTCGACTACGTGCACTCGGAGGCGTTGGAGGGGCGGGGCGTCGTCATCTCCTCCACCGACTGCTATCGCCGCACCGCCTACGACGAGCCGATCGTGGCCCTGAAGTCGTACATCCTGTCACCCTTCGTCGGCGAGCGCGACATCGAGGCGGTGGTGGCCAAGCTCCTGGAGGCCCGGGAGAAGATCGGGGGTGGTTAGCCCGGACCAGTCGGGCTTGGAGCCCGTCAAGCTCGCCGCTGTGATGCCTATCCCGACGATCCTGTCGGTGCGAGCGTCATCAGTCGCCCTGTAGGATAAACTTTCGCTCGAATTGCTTCTCTCTCAGCCACAAGCTATCATCGTCGGCCGCCTAAGGCACAAACCCCCGGAGGACCAAGTGAGTGATCTCGACATCGAGCATTTCTTGGGGCGCCTGAAGCAACTTGACGCACTGCGCGATTCAGACACGGTGAGACGTGGAGAACTCGACCGCATAGAGCCCCGCTACGCGGATGAATGGCCCCGGCAGCTCAACCCAGCAGTCGGTGAGGCACTGACACAGGCGGGAATAGCCCAGCCCTACCAGCATCAGGCCGATGCCATCGCCCTCAGCCTGAGCGGCGCGGACGTGGTGATGGAGTCCCCCACCGCCAGCGGCAAGACCCTATCCTTCACCGCCCCAATGCTCCACGCCCTGAAGCAAACTCGTGATTCCCATGCGCTGATGATCTACCCCATGAAGGCCCTGGCTTTCGACCAGCGTGAGCAAATCCGCCACATTTGCGAACCGCTCGGTGTAGAATCATGGCCTTACGATGGCGACGCGTCAGAGGACATCAAGACTTGCCTACGGGAAAGCCCTCCTCACATCTTACTGACCAATCCCGAATATCTCAATATGTCATTCCTGGCAAGCCGGGAGTCGTGGAACAAACATGCGAAGGGATCTCGATTCCTGCGCAACTTACGCTATGTCGTCATTGATGAAATGCACGAATACCGTGGGTTCTTCGGCAGCAACATGGCACTCTTGTTGCGCAGGTTTTTCCTACATCTCAGTCGCATTGAAGCACACCCCCAGGTGTTTCTTTCCACCGCGACCTGTGCCAATCCGAGGGAACATGCCCAGTCCCTGACCGGACGCGACATGGAAGTAGTGTCCGCAAGGAACGTGCTACGTCCCAGACGGCACTTCCTCTTCGTTGATCCGGAAATCCCCTCCTTTCAGTACAGGGAAGTACTCCAGTTGCGTATCGAGCAAGCTGCACTCACCGCCCTTACTGAAGGGTTGCAGGTTCTGGTGTTCTGCCCCACCAAGCGCTTCCTGGAGGGGGCATTCCGCAATTGTCGGCGCAAGGCAGATGAGCAGGGCTTCGACCCAGATCAGATCTCTGCATTCCATGCCGACCTCAAGAGCGAACAACGTCAGGACATTCAGCAGGAGATCAAGGCAGGCAGAGTCCGTGTGGTGTTCACTACTAACGCCTTGGAAATTGGGCTCGACGTTGGCGGCCTGGATGGAGTGATTCTAGCAGGTTTCCCCCCCAGCATAATGTCGGCTTGGCAGCAGATTGGCCGCGCCGGACGCGCGTGGGACCAAGATGCCTTCGTGCTCTTCTACGCCATGAACGACCCCATCGATCGCTTCTTTGTGGGCAATCTCGGAGCCTTCTTGGAAAAGCCCTTCGACGAACTGGTGGTAGATCCTGCCAACGAAGAACTGATCGGCAAACACCTTCCTTCCCTGGTCGAAGAAACCGGAGGAAAAGTCTCGACTAGTGAAGAGGCCATACTCGGCGGGCCATTCTACAGAAGGGCAGAGAAGAACACCGGGACGGTTCCGGCAGGCTTCAAGCCACAATTCGCTCTGAATCTCCGTGGAGCTATCGGACAGTCTTTCGTCTTGAAGAGAGGCAATGAAGAACTGGGACAGGTTTCTGCCATGCGAAGGTTTCGTGAAGCCTACATAGGAGCCATTTTCCCCTTCTTTGGCCACCGCTATCATGTGCGCTCCCATGAGGAACAGTCTGTCGTCCTTGAAGACTCTGAACAGCACCTCCGAACCGAACCCGGATTCTACACAGTACTTTCCAAGGCTGATATCTTGGATGGTCGCAGTTACGGGGACATCAGCGTCTACTACGGCTCTCTCGACATCGTGGTCAATTTCACTGGATACAAGCTGGTTGACGAGCGTTCCGGAGACGTCATCAAGACCGGTGGCGACAACGATGCCTTGTTCCTCAAGAGCCTGCATTCTCTCTGGCTTGACGTGCCACAAAGCGAAACCGCGGTTGACGGCATTGGGGCAGTAGAGCACATGATTCGCGTCGGGGCAATGTTCGTGATTCCAATGGACCGTTTCGACACCAGCACCTACTCGGTCCGGGGTGGCGAGCTTGCCGCGTACTGCTACGAGAACTACTCCGGCGGCATCGGAGTGGCGAAGAAGCTCTTCAGCGTGTGGGACACGGCAATGGAGAAGGGAGCGGAGATCGCCCGCAACTGCCGGTGCCCCCTGGGATGCCAAAACTGCATCGAGCCTGCCAAATCCTGGGACATCAGCAACGCCCACATTGACAAGGTGAAGGGACTCGAACTGGCAGAGGACCTGTTGGGGGCAGTACGCGAAGGGCCAACTCACGAATTCAGGAATGGCCTAATGGGTCCCGTATAGTGGAAGCCCCGACAAGGACGTTCGCCGGAGCAAATCCACCTCTCTCCCCGATGGAGATCCCCCGGGGCGATAGGGGTGAAAGGGTGGGCAGTGCCCCGGGCGTTCTTGCTTCCGCCCTCAACCCCGCTGCCCCGCCAGCGGCACCTCCGTGCTCTCGCTGGTGGCCAGGGTCAGGGCGCGCAGGTCCTCGGGCTCGATGTTGTGGAGCACCGTCTTGCCGCAGCAGCGCGCCATCATCGACGCCTCGCTGCAGTTGGCGCGCACCAGGTTGGCCACGGCCGAGGCGCGCTCCCCGGCGCCGAGGTCGGCGTCGAAGGCCAGCTCCGAGCCCTGCACGTGACCTCCCGCCGCCAGTCCCGCCGAGACACCCAGCACCATGGCCGCGGCGCCCAGGCCGATGAGCTTGGCCGCGTCGGTGCCGGAGCGGACCCCGCCGAAGTGGACCAGGTCCACGTCGCCCTCGCGGCGGTGCTCGCGCAGGAGACGCACGGCGTCGCGCAACAGCCGCAGGTCGGGCGCCCCGGCCAGCTCCGCCCAGCCGTTGGCGGGCCACGCGGGGCCCTGGCCGTTGAGGAGCAGAAGCGACTGGTCCTGCTCCAAGGCCGCGGAAACGGCCGCCTCCAGATGCTCCCGCCGCGAGACGACCAGCCCCGTGACCTGGCCCTCCCGCAACCGCTCAGGCAGGCGGGCCCCGCCGGCGCCTGACACCAGCCGCAGCAGCCCGGCCGCCTCCGCCCGCGGCGCGGAACCGTCACCGCCGAGCATCTGGAGCCAGGGCACCGCCGTCTCCCGGGACAGGGGCCGGGCGCCCACGTAGACGGCCTCCGCCTCGGCCAGCCCGAGGGCCACGGCCTCCTTCACCTGGCGGGGGGACTCGTCGAAGCCGGTCACCATCAGCGGATGGGCCAGCTCCAGGACGCCGCCCAGCTCGCAGGCGACGCGGCAGGCCTCGCGGTAGGGGTCGATCACCAGGCGCGACAGGTTCGCGGGCAGGAAGACCAGGTCCTCCAGCTGCGGCGGCCGCTGCTCGGGGAAGGGGTTGTCCCGCGGCGCCAGGCGCCGCCGCAGCATGGCCTGCTGCTTGTCGGTCTCCCCCGTCTCCATGCGGGCCATGGAGAACAGGTCCTCGCGGTGCTGCACGCTGTAGTCGGGGGTGCCGGTCTCGGCGTCGCAGCGGTAGCAGCGCGCCGCCTCCTTGTGGGCCGACTCGGGGTCGTAGGTGCTCTCGATCTCGGGGAACGTCACCGGCTCGCGGCCGAGGCCGTGGAACTCCGGGTGCTGCAGGGCCAGCCGCTCCCACAAGGCGTCCTGGGCCACCTCCACGCGGCGGGTGCGGTACGGGGTGCGGTAGGGCAGGGGCTCGTCGTGGCCCTCGAGGAAGTTGCGCACGTAGTAGGCGGCCTTCTGCCCGTGGTGCATGGCGATGACGATCGTCGAGCCGCCGAAGGCGCCGTCGCCGGCGGCGAAGACCTTGGGGTCGGTGGTGCGCATGCTGTCGAAGTCGGCGTCGATGCGGTCGGGGCGCATCATGCCCAGTTGGTCCAGCTCCTCGCAGACCCCCTTCTGCCCCACCGACGCGATCACCATGCCGCACTCGATGTCGTGCTCGCTTCCCGGCACGTTGACCGGACTGCGGCGGCCGTCGGCCTCGGGCTCGCCCAGCTCGGTGCGCACGCACTTCAGGGCGAGTCCCTCCCCCCGGGGTTCCACCGCCACCGGCTGGGTGTGGTAGACGAACTCGATGCCCTCGGCGATCGCCCCCTCCAGCTCGATGCGCCGCGCCGGGATCTCCTCCGGGCCGCGGCGGTAGAGGACCTGCACGTGCTCGCAGCCGGGCAGCCGCCGGGCGACGCGGCAGGCGTCCATGGCCACGTCGCCGCCGCCGACGACGACCACCTTCTCGGGCAGCCGGGGCCGCGCCCCGGCGTTGATCTCGCGCAGCCAGCCGACGCCGTCGATCACGCCCTCGTGCTCCTCGCCCGGGATCCCCATCGGCTTGCCCCACCAGGCACCGATGGCCAGCAGCACGGCGTCGTGGCGCTCCTTCAGCTCCTCCAGGCTGATGTCGCGGCCGAGGGCGGTGTTCAGGTGGACCTCCAGGCCGGGGCAGCGCCGCGTCAGGCGCGTGATGTCCTCGTCGATGATGCCCGGCGGCAGGCGGAAGGCCGGGATCCCCCAGACCATCATGCCGCCGAGGCGGTCGGTCATCTCGTAGACGTGCACGGCGTACCCGGCCTCGCCGAGGTCGTGGGCGGCGGTCAGCCCCGCGGGGCCGGCGCCGACGATGGCGATCGTCTCCTTCTTCGTCACCGGCACCGGCGGCGGGTCGCAGCGGTGTCCGATGCGGTCCATGACGAAGCGCTTGAGGTTGCGGATCTGGATCGGGCCGTCCGAGTCGGTGCGCCGGCAGGCGGGCTCGCAGGGGGCGTCGCAGACGCGGCCGCAGATCGAGCTGAAGGGGTTGGTCGCCGTGATCGCCTCGAAGGCCTCCTCGTACTTCCCCTCCCAGATCAGGCCGATGTAGGAGGCCGCGTCGGTGCCCACGGGGCAGGCGACCTGGCAGGGCGCGGGTACGTAGTGGAGGTCGCCGGTGTCGTCGGCGAAGCCGGGCGGGGCGTCCGGCATGTCGATGCGCAGCAGGTCGTAGACGGCCATGGAGTCAGCCTTGGCCGGGCGCCAGCGGGAGCCCGGTGATCTCGGCGGCCTCCGGCGTCAGCGCCACGAGGTCGCCGCGGTTCAGCTCGCGGGTGCTGGAGTAGCCCATGCCGTGGGTCAGGGCGGCGATCTGCCAGCGCACGGTCTCCAGGAAGCGGTGGATGTTGCGCGCCTCCACGGCCGGCTCGTAGCGCTTCTCGTGCTCCGGGTCCTGGGTGGCGATGCCGGTGACGCACTGGCCCACGTGGCACTGCATGCAGGCGATGCAGCCGCCGGCGATGAGCACCGAGGTGCCGAAGGCGGCGGCGTCCGCCCCCAGGCAGAGGGCCTTCACCGCGTCGATGCCGTCCCGCAGGCCGCCCATGAGGACGACCTCGATGTCCTGGCGGCGGCCGATCTCCTCCAGCGCCTCCAGGGCCTCGATGATCGCCGGCAGGGTGGGGATGCCCACGTGGTCGATGACCTCGCCGCTGCCGGCGCCGGTGGCGCCCTGCATGCCGTCCAGCTCGACGAAGTCGAAGCCGTCCTTGACGGCGATCTTGATGTCGTCGCGCACGCGGCCGGCGCCGAGCTTGACGCTCACCGGCTTGCGGTAGCCCGTGGCCTCGCGGAACTCCTCGATCTTGATGACCAGGTCGTCGGCGCCGAGGATGTCCGGGTGGCGCGACGGCGAGCGCAGGTCGATGCCCGCCGGGATGCCGCGGATCGCCGCCAGCTCCGGCGTCACCTTCTTGGCCATCAGCTGGCCGCCGAGGCCGGGCTTGGCCCCCTGGGAGATGTAGATCTCCAGGCCGTCGGCGCGCTTCATGTCGTGGATGTTCCAGCCCAGGCGGCCGCCCAAGCACTGGAAGATCAGCTGCTTGGCCGCGTCCCTCTGGGCGTCGCTCATGCCGCCCTCGCCGGTGTTCTCGGCGATGTCGGACATGGCCGAGGCCATGGCCACGGCCTGCTTCGTCGAGCGGCTGATGGCGCCGTAGCTCATGGGCGCGATCATGACCGGCATGCTCAGCTTCAGCGGCTCCGCTCCGTTGAGGCCGCCGATCTCGGTGCGCATCCGGACCCTGGAGACCACGTCTTCCACCTGCCCGGCGCCGGTCAGGTCGGCGCGGAAGCCGAGGTCGGCCAGGTGCGGAAGGGGCCGCGCCGCCCCGTAGCCGCGGATGCGGTAGCGGCCGATGCGCGACTTGACGTGCACGTCCTCCTGCACCTTGGGGTTCCAGTACTCCGAGTCCCGCGAGTAGGTGAAGAAGGGGATGCTGCGCACTTGGGGCTCCTCGGTGGCGTAGCGCAGCTTGGTGCCGGCGTTGACGATCTTCCGCAGGGAACCGCGGAAGGGGATCTCCCAGCGGTCGAGGAACTCGCGCACGCTGTCGTCGTCGCCCTCGTCCAGATCGGTCAGCTCGGCGTCGCTGCCGAGGTCGCGAACCTGGCCCCCCACGAAGATCTCGCCCCCGGTCATGTCCTCGCCGACGCGCTCGCCCGAATCGCCGAGGAGGATGATGCGCCCCCCGTACATCATGTAGCCGGCCATGAAGTTGGCGTTGCCGGCGCAGCACAGGGTGCCGGCCTTCATCACCTGGCCGGCGCGGGAGCCGAGGTTGCCGTGGACCACCACCTCGGCGCCGCGGATGGCGACGCCGGCGATGGCCCCGGCGTTGCCGCGGACCACCACCGATCCGGTGTACATGTTGTCGGCCAGCCCCCAGCCGACGTTGTTGTCGACCTCGAAGCGGGCCTGGTCCGACAGGCCGGCGCAGAAGTAGCCCGCCGACCCCCGCACCCGCACACGGATCGGCGAGGTGAGGCCGACGCCGATGTGGTGGCGGGCGTCGGGGTTGAGGACCTCCACGTCCTCGCCGGCCTCGCCGTGGGCGCGGATGCGTTCGTTGGCCTCGCGGACCGGTACTTGGGCGAGATCTACCTGGACCATGTGGCGTAGGTTCCCGGCGGGGGCTCGCGGGTGTCGAGGGCCTGGCCGGGGAACAGGCGGTTGAGGGAGACCTCCTCGGAGGCGACGGCCACCAGGTCATCGTTCTCGTACATGATCATCGGCTTGGCGGCGATGCGGTCCTTGGCGTAGCCGATCTCGTCCTTCGTCGACACCAGGAAGGAGAAGGTGCCGTCCAGGTCGTCGATGGAGGTGCGCAGGGCCTCCTGGAGCGGCACCCCCTGGGAGAGCTTGTCCGCCAGGTAGACGGCGATCAGCTCCGAGTCGTTGTCGGTGGCGAACTCGAAGCCGCGCTGCTCCAGGCGGCGGCGCATCTTCCAGTAGTTGGTGATCTGGCCGTTGTGGACGATGGCCACGTCGGCGAACCCGGTGGCCCAGAAGGGGTGGGAGGCCTCGGGCTTGACGTCGCTCTCGGTGGCCAGGCGCACGTGGCCGAGGCCGTGGCTGCCCTCGAACTGCTGCACGCCGTAGCGCCCGTCCACGTCGCGGGCGCCGCCCACGTCCTTGACGATCTCCAGGCTCGAGCCGATGGAGACGACCTTGGCGGCGTGCTCCACGGCGTAGGCGAAGCGCTGCAGGTCGCCGTCGAACTCGACGGTGACGCGGTAGTCGCCGCCGACGCGCTCCTCGCTCACCACCGAGGCCCCCTGCTGCTTCAGGGCCTCGCCGATGCGGGCGCAGGCCGCCTCGGCGCCGCCGTCCTCGCCGACGATGAAGCGCAGCCGCAGGCGCCCGGGCTCGTCCTCGCCGTAGAGGGCGAACCCGGTGGAGTCGGGGCCGCGGTGCTGGCAGCCGTCGAGCATCTCCACCAGGGCGCGGCCGGCGCTCAGGTGCTCCGGCGGACGCTTGAACAGGATTCCGGCGATGCCGCACATGTCAGCTCTCCCTCGGCTCAATCAGGACGGACAGGAAGCGGATGGGCAGCTCGGTGAGCTCCTCGGGCCCGTGGGGGGCCTCGGCGTCGAAGAACAGGGAGTCGCCCGGGCCCATGGCCCAGGTGCGGTCCCCGTGCCTGTAGGTGATGCGGCCCTCGAGGATGTAGATGAACTCGACGCCGCCGTGCTGGAAGACCGGGAAGACGTCCGACTCGCCGGTCAGGTGGATCAGGTAGGGCTCGACGAACATGCGCCGGCTCACGGTGTGCCCGAGGAGCTGGTACTGGTGTCCGGCGCGGGTGCCGCGGCGCTCGATGTCGAGGCCGGTGCCGGCGCGCACGAAGGAGACATCGCGGGCCTCCTCGTACTTGCGGAAGAGGGCGGTCACCGGGACGTTGAGGGCCCCCGCCAGGGCGCTCAGGGTCGCCAGGGAGGGCGAGGTGAGACCGTTCTCGATCTTGGAGAGCATCCCCGCCGACAGACCCGCCTCGCGCGACAGGTCGGCGGCGGTCATGTCCAACTGCTGGCGGAAGCTGCGGATCTGGCGGCCAATGGAGCGCTCCAGGCGGTTCTCGGGGGCGCCGGTAGTCGCCGGATCGGCGACTGCGTTGCGATGATTCGACTCGGCCATCTCCGGGAGTATACCTCTCACCGCCATGAGATGCAATCTTCTTTCCCTTCATTCAACCCTTGAGCCCTGCCGTATCTTGTCGCCTTTCGGGAGGTAAATCCGTGAACGGCGATCCCATCGACCGCAGCGCCTTCCAGGCGATCGGCGAATCCGTTGACTTCGGGCCCCTCACCTCGATCCGGCGGCCCGAAAACATCCGCCTCGGCGACCACGTGAGCTTCATCCACGGGGCCTTCCTGAACCCCGGCGCCACCTGGATCGAGGTCGGCAGTCACACCCACTTCGCTCCGTACTGCGTCCTCTACGGGCCCCTCACCATCGGCTCCCGGGTGGCGGTGGCGGCCCACGTCGTCTTCGCCAGCATCGGCCATGGCCACGATCGCATCGACCAGCCGATGGTCGATCAGCCCGTCACGCGGCGGGAGATCGTGATCGAGGACGATGTCTGGATCGGGGCCAACGCGGTGATCCTCGGGGGCGTGCGGGTCGGGGCTCACAGCATCGTCGGCGCCGGCGCCGTGGTCACCCGCGACGTTCCGCCGTACTCCGTCGTCGGCGGCGTTCCCGCCAGGCTCATCCGGCGCCGCGAGTAACTCCAGCAGAGTCAGCCGGGGCGGCGGACGACCAGCAGGGGGCCGTCTTCCGGCGTCAGCTCGCTTCGCGGCTCGAAGGCGGTGACCGCGCCCGCCGCGAGCCGGCACGACCACAGGGGCCCGGGGGGCGGCTGCCCCAGCACGTCACCCGGACGGACGGACCCGGCCTCGACGATCACCAGGCAGGCCTGGTCTCCGAGAGAGGCGATCTCGCAGGACCCGCGCCGGGAGACGGAGACCGCACGGCCGGCTCCCCGGCGCAGCAGGGCGCCGAGGCATCGGGCAACCTCGAAGGAGGGCCGCGGGTTGCAGCGCGTGTCCAGCAGGCCCCAGGCCGCGTCCATGGTGCGGTCCAGGTCGACCAGCGGCTCGAGGAAGACCGGTACGTCGAGACTCGCCGCGGCCAGCAGGGCGCGGGCCACGGCCTTCGCGTTGGTCCCGTCGTCCACGGCGGGCAGCTCGACAAGCAGCTGCAGCCTCCACGACCTCCGGCCGCGGGCCTGCTCCAGGCGCCTCGCCGTCTCCCAGGGATCGGACGGGTCCAGCCGGCAGGCAACGGCGGCCGTCAGGCGCGACGCCTCGAGGGCCTCGCCGAGGTCGTCCAGCTCGTCGGGCGAAAACCCGATCCGCGTGCGGTGGTGCTGCTTGCCCGGCACCGGCTGGCCCGGGAGCACGGGGGCCAGCACCAGGGGCGGCGCGGCCTTCTCCAGCGCCGACAGGGATCGGGTATCCGGCAGGACGCGCCCGGGCAACTGCACCTCCAGGGCATCCGCTCCGGCGAGAGCGCCGGCGTGGGCGAGGGCCTCCTCCTCGCCGAGGGCGACGGCCTGTACGCGCACCCCCTCGGCGCGCAGCACGTCGAGGCGCCGGGCCTGCACCGGATCCGCCAAGTCGGCCAGGGGCGCGCGCACCCACGAGGCGCCCATCTCCAGGCAGGCGAGCAGCGGGTAGTCGTTGCGCACCGGCTGACGGATCACCGACGGCCAGGCCAGGGGCACGTCGGCCTGTGGGGCCAGGGCATGGCGCAGGGTGAGACCGGTGCCGAAGCGAGACCCGTCCCGGGCCGGCTTCTCGGACGCGGCCGGCAGCGGCGTGATCAGGCAGGACCCGTCGCCGGCGGCCGCCAGCGCCGCCATGCGCACGCGGTGAACGTCGAGCCGGCCGCCGGACACCCGGCACAGGAAGAACCCCAGCTTCCCGGCGTCGTCCCGGCCCTGCTCCGGAGGCGGAGCCGAGGTGAAGAGATGCGAGAACCCGGGCCTCGTGAACGACGGGGAGGGGGTCACGTAGTAGCGGCAGAGGCCGGCCTCGGCGGCGACGTGATCGAAGAACTGGAAGTGCACGTGTCCGGCGAACATGGCGAGCACCCGGTGCCGGCGCACCCGATCGAGGAGCCAGCCGCGGTCCGGCTCGCCGAGGTTGTCGTAGTGGCCGAGCCAGGGCTCGCCGGGGTCCCCGAGGTACGGCGGCATGTGCAGGAACAGGACGCACGGCTCGGAACCCGCCGCCGCCAGCTGCGCCTCGAACCAGGCCCGCTGCCGGGCGGCCGCGGCCAGACCGGTGTTGAACAGCTGCGAGTTGAGCACCAGGAAGCGGACCCCCGCCGCGGACCAGGACCGCCAGGACGGTCCGTGCCTCCGCTCCCAGATGCCGAGGCTCTCCTCGGTCGCCTCGCCGGTGGGCATGGTCGGGTCGGGGCGATCGCCGATGTCGTGGTTGCCGGCCGCGAAGCGGCAGCGCTCCCACAGCCCTGCGGCGCGGATCTGGTCGAGTGCCTCGCCCACGGCGCGGTCGTAGTCGGGCCGGCCCGGGAACTCCTGCACCATGTCGCCGAGATGCACGACGAAGGCCGGGTCGAGGCCGGCGACGGCGCGCCAGGCGGCCCCGGCCCGCTGGCCCTGGCGGCGGCGCGACTCGAACTCCAGGGGAGCGTCGCCGACGTCGATCATGTAGTGGGTGTCGGAGACGACGACGAACTCGAGGTCCGCCGGCGGCAGCAGGCTGCGGTCGAAGCGGGGTGGAGGCATCTCGGCGTCTTCCGGGAGGCGCGGCTCGACGTGCCCTTGGTGCCTGTGCCCAGTCGCTCGCCGCTGCATCCCGGCGCGCGCAAGCACGAGGTCGCTGATGTTGCACAAGAGGGGTGGGGCCGGCAAGCTCGGGCGATGGCCGGGCCGCGGGTGAGGTGGCGAGCCTCCCCCTTGCGGCACATCTTTCCGCCTTCTCCCGTGCGTTACCCGCGGAGCGCCTCCGAATGCCCTTCAAGCTGCTGGCCCACGGCCTGGGCGCCAGGCCCCGGCGCATGTGGCACGACCGCCCCCTGAAGGACCGCTACGACGTCGTCATCATCGGCGGCGGCGCCCACGGTCTGGCCTGCGCCTACTACCTGGCACGGGACCACGGCGTCACCGACGTGGCCGTCCTCGAGAAGAGCTACATCGGCTCCGGGGGCTCGGGCCGCAACACCGCCATCCTGCGCTCCAACTACCTCACCCCCGAGGGAGTGCGCTTCTACGACGCCAGCCTCGATCTCTACGGGGACCTGTCCGAGGATCTCGACTTCAACGTCATGTTCAGCCGCCGCGGCCACCTCACCCTGGCCCACGACGACGGCTCGGTGCGGACCATGCGCCGCCGCGCCGAGGTCAACCGCCTGCAGGGCGTCGACTCGCGCCTCGTCTTCCCCGACGAGCTGGCCGGGATCTGCCCGCAACTCGACCTCTCGGACCGCCCCCGCTTCCCCATCCACGCGGCCCTCTACCATCCGCCGGGAGGCATCATCCGCCACGACGCCGTCGTCTGGGGGTACGCCCGCGGCGCCGACGAGCGCGGTGTCGACATCCATCAGTACACCGAGGTCACCGGCATCGACGTCGTCGGCGGCGGCGTCACCGGCGTGCAGACCACCCGGGGGCCGGTGGCGGCCGGGACCGTGCTCTCCGCCACCGCCGGCTGGGCCTCCGACCTGGCCGCCATGGCCGGCCTGCGCCTGCCCCTCGACACCTTCCCCCTGCAGGCCTGCGTCACCGAGCCCCTCAAGCCCTTCCTCGACGTGGTCGTCGTCTCCGGCTCGCTGCACGTCTACATCAGCCAGTCCGGCCGCGGCGAGCTGGTCATGGGCGCCAGCGTCGATCCCTTCACCTCCTACTCGGTGGCCGGCTCCCTCGACTTCCTCGAGGGCCTCTCGGGGCACGTGCTGGAGCTGTTCCCCTTCCTGTCGCAGGTCCGCATCCTGCGCCAGTGGGCGGGCCTGTGCGAGATGCCCCCCGACTACAGCCCCCTCATGGGGGTCACGCCGGTGAAGGGCTTCTACCTCGACGCCGGCTGGGGCACCTACGGCTTCAAGGCCTCGCCCATCTGCGGCAAGACCCTGGCCGAGCTGATCGCCACGGGGCGGTCTCCGGACCTCATCCACCCCTTCCGCCTCTCCCGCTTCGCCGAGTTCGACCCGGTGGGCGAGAAGGGCGCCGCCGCCGTGGGCCACTGATGCTGCTGCTGGCCTGCCCCCACTGCGGCGAACGCAACGTCTCCGAGTTCCACTACGGCGGCGAGTACAGCCCGCGGCCCTCGCCCTCGACGGCGGCGGACGACGAGGAGTGGCACGACTACCTCTACCTGCGCGACAACCCCATGGGGACCCGCCGCGAGTGGTGGCTCCACCGGGCCGGCTGCGGCCTGTGGTTCCTGGTCGAGCGCGACCGGCGCACGAACGCCGTCTCCCGGACCTTCCGGTGGTCCCCGGACAGCGCGCCGGCCGAAGGCGCCGGATGAGCCGCTCCGGCGGCCCCGGCGGCACCCGGGTGTGTTGGGCGGACCTCCTCCAGCTGCGACGCGGCGTCCGGAAGGGCCGGCCGTGAGCGGACCCTCGCACCGCATCGACCCGCGGCCGGGGGAGGTCCTGGACCGCGGCCGCAGCCTGCGCTTCCGCTTCGGCGGCCGCCAGTACAGCGGCTGCGCCGGCGACACGATCGCCTCGGCCCTGGCCGCCGCCGGGGTCTCCCTCTTCAGCCGCTCCTTCAAGTACCACCGGCCCCGCGGCCTGCTGTGCTGCGCCGGCCACTGCCCCAACTGCCTCGTGCAGGTCGACTCCGAGCCGAACGTGCGCGCCTGCACCCGGCCCCTTGAGCAGGACATGGCGGTCTGGCCGCAGAACGTCTGGCCCTCCCTCAAGCTCGATCTCATGGCCCTGACGGAGCGGCTCTCGCGCTTCCTGCCCGCCGGGTTCTACTACAAGACCTTCATCCGGCCGAAACGGCTGTGGCCCCTGTACGACCGGGTGCTGCGCACCGCCGCCGGCCTCGGCACCGTGGACGAGCGCACGCCGGAGGGGGAGCACGACAAGCAGTACCTGCACGCCGACGTGGTCGTCGCCGGGGGCGGGCCCACCGGACTGAGCGCCGCCCTCGCCGCCCGCGAGAGCGGCGCCCGGGTGCTGCTGCTCGACGAGAACCCCGCCGTCGGCGGCCACCTGCGCTACAGCGGCCGGACGCCGCGGGCCGAGCTCGACGCCGCCGGGGAGCGGCTGGACCAAGCCGGGGTGGAGGTGCTCACCGGCACCTCGGCCACCGGCTGGTACCAGGACCACTGGCTGTCGGCGGCGCGCGGCCAGCGGCTGTTCAAGATCCGCGCCCGCGCCGTGGTGGTCGCCACCGGCAGCCACGAGATCCCGCCGCTCTTCGACGGCAACGACCGCCCGGGGGTCATGCTCGGCACGGCGGCGAAACGGCTGCTGCGCCTCTACGGCGTGGCCCCGGGCCGGCGGGCGGTGGTGGTCACCGCCGGCGACGGCGGCTGGGAGGTAGCCGCCGACCTGCTGGCTGCCGGCGTCGAGGTCGCCGCCGTGGCCGACGAGCGGCCGGGAGCGGAGCCGGCCGCGGCGGCAGACCTGGCCGCTTCCGGGGCCGAGGTGCTCAGCGGCTACACGATCGGCGAGGCCCGGGGCCGCCGCCGCGTGCGCGAGGCCGTGCTCGTGCCGGTCTCCGGGACCGGCGACCGGCGCCGGGTGCGCTGCGACCTCGTCGCCGTCAGCACCGGGCGGCAGCCCTCGGCCGAGCTCGCCTGGATGGCCGGCGCCGGCAGCCGCTACGACGAGGATCACGCCGAGATGCGGGTGGTGGACCTGCCGGAGGGGCTGTTCCTCGCGGGACGGGTCGCCGGCCTGCAGGGGCCGGTGGAGGCCGAGGAGGAGCACGGCCGCCGGGCGGGCGCCGCCGCGGCTGACCATGCGCTGGGCGCTGGGACGGCGGAGGCCGGGCAGGCCGGGCAGGCCCTGGGCACGGGGATACCCGAGGCCACGGAGTCCGGCCAGGCCCTGGGCGCGGGGACAGCGGAGGCCGCGGGGGCCGCCCACGCCCCGGGGGACGACCCCGCGGTAACCGGAGACTCCCCGGGTGAGCCGCACGCTGCCGCGGCGGCGCACGCCCTCGGCGCGGGGACACCGGAGGCCGGGCAGGCCCCGGAGGCCGTCGCCGCCCGCCCCCTGGCCGCGGACCCCGCCGATGCCGCTGCGGACCCGCCGGGAGCTGAGCCCTCCCGCTCCTCGGCGCTGGTCACTGCTCCCGCCTGCGCCGGCGGCAAGCGCTTCGTCTGCCTGTGCGAGGACGTGACCGACACCGACGTGGAGACCTCCCTGGCCGAGGGCTACGACCACCTCGAGCTGCTCAAGCGCTACACCACCATCGGCATGGGTCCCTGCCAGGGGCGAATGTGCAACCTCCACGGCATCCGCCTGTGCGCCGCCGGCACCGGCCGCTCGGTGCAGGAGACCGGGCGGACCACGGCGCGCCCCCCCGTGACGCCCGTCTCCCTGGGAACCCTCGCCGGCCAGAAGATGGAGCCGGTGCAGGTCTCGGCGATGCACGACTGGCACCTGGCCCGCGGCGCCCGCCTGATGACCGCCGGCACCTGGCTGCGGCCGGAGCGCTACGGGGACCCGGCCGAGGAGGTGGCGGCGGTGCGCAACGCCGTCGGCCTCATCGACGTGAGCCCCCTCGGCAAGCTGCGCCTCACCGGCCCGGGGGTGCCCGACCTGCTGGAGCGCCTCTACGTCAACTCCTGGCGGGACCTGCGCCGGGGCCGGGTGCGCTACGGCATGATGTGCAACGACGAGGGCGTCATCCTCGACGACGGCGTCTGCGCCCGGCTGGCCGACGACGACTGGTACGTGAGCACCACCTCCACCGGCGCCGCCGGCGCCCTGGAGTGGGTGGAGTGGTGGCGCCAGTCGGGCTGGGGCGACGGCGTCCACGTCACCGACCTCACCGAGGCCCGGGCCGCCGTCAACCTGGCGGGTCCCGCCTCGCGCGAGGTCCTGCAGAAGCTCACCTCCCGCGACCTGTCGAAGGCGAAGTTCCCCTACATGCGCGCCCGGCGGACCCGCATCGCCGGCCTCTCCTGCCTGGTGCTGCGCATCGGCTTCACCGGCGAGCTGTCGTACGAGATCCACGGCCCGGCGGGCGGCGGACAGTATCTGTGGGAGGCGCTCATGGAGGCCGGGGCCGAGCACGGCATCCGCCCCTTCGGGGTGGAGGCGCAGCGCATCCTGCGCCTGGAGAAGGGCCACCTGATCGTCGGCCAGGACACGGACGCGCTGTCCGACGCCATCTCCGCCGACTCCGGATGGGCCGTCAAGCTGGAGAAGGAGGACTTCCTCGGGAAGCGGGCCCTGACCCGGGTGGCGGAGACCGGCCCGAAGCAGCGCCTCGTCGGGTTCCGCATGACCCGCGACGACGCCGCCGTGGAGGAGGGCCTGCAGATCGTCACCCGCCGGTCCCGCCGCGGCTTCGACATCATCGGCTGGATCACCTCCTGCCGGCGCTCGCCCACCCTCGGCGGCACCATCGGCCTGTGCTGGCTGCCGGCCGATATCGCCGCGGAGGAGGGGGCCTCCTTCTCCGTGTACGCCGGGGGCCGCCTCGAGGAGGGGCGCGTCCACCACGGGGCGTTCTACGATCCCGGCGGCGAGAGACTGCGCGGCTGATGGCCGGGCCCTGGTACGCGACCCCCCTCCACGGCCGCTGGGAGGCCCTCGGCGCGGAGCTGACCGAGGTGGCCGGGTGGCGCGTCCCCGAGCGCTTCGGCGACGGCGCCGCGGAGGCGCGGGCGGCGCTCGAAGGGGTGGCTCTCGGCGACGAGACGCCGCGGGCCAAGCTGCTCGTGCAGGGAGACGAAGCCGCCGGGGTGGTCGTCGCCGCCACCGGCCTGGCGGCGCCGCGGGGTGGAGAGGTGAGCGGCGGCCGGGTGACCGCCTGCGGGCTGCGGCCCGACCTCCTGCTGGTGGCCGCCGGCCCCGGCGAGGGAGAAGCGATCCTGGCCGCCCTGGAGAGATCCGCAGACGCGGCCCCCGGCCTGGTGACCGTCACCGACGTGACCCACGGCCGCTTCGAGTACCGCATCGTCGGCCCGCGGGCGCCCCGGCTGCTGAGCAAGGTCTGCGGCCTCGACTTCGACGACTCCGTCTTCCCCGACCGCCGCGCCCGCCAGACCAGCGTCGCCCGCGTCAAGGCCCTGGTGGTGCGCGCCGACGCCGGAGATCTGCCCGCCTACCGCGTCCTCGGCGGGCGCGCCCCGGGCGCCTACGTTTGGGACATCCTCATGGAGGCCGGCGCCGAGCTCGGCATCGCCCCCATCGGCGCCGCCGCCCTGCGGTCACTGCAAGCCTGAGCATACTTCAACGCATCCCCGAGGAGAGGGTCATGGAACTGAGAGACGTGCAGAAATGGGTGAAGGACGACGGCATCGAGTACTTCCTGTGCTCCTTCGTCGAGATGGGCGGCATGCCCAAGGCCAAGCTGGTGCCGGCCACCAACCTTCAGGACATGGCCGCCGAGGGCGCCGGCTTCGCCGGCTTCGCCGCCGGCAACATGGGCCAGGGACCCCACAGCCCCGAGCTGGCCAACATGCCCGACTTCGGCCAGGGGATGATCGTGCCCTGGCGGCCCAACATGGCCTGGGTCCCCGGCAACCTCGAGGTCGAGGGCGAGCCCTTCGACTACTGCCCGCGCACCATCCTCAACCGCCAGCTCGAGCGCGCCCGCGGTCTCGGCTACCGCTTCAACGTCGGCGTCGAGGCCGAGTTCATCCTCCTCGAGCGCGACGAGGACGGCCACTTCACCACCAGCGATCCCTTCGACACCCTCGACAAGCCGTGCTACGACCTGGTCACCCTCAACCGCAACTTCGACCTCATGACCACCCTCATCGGCCACCTGCAGGCCCTCGGCTGGGGTCCCTACGCCAACGACCACGAGGACGCCAACTGCCAGTTCGAGATCAACTGGGAGTACTCCGACGCCCTGACCACCGCCGACCGCCACACCTTCTACCGCTGGATGGTCAAGACCATGGCCGAGGAGCGCGGCCTCCACGCCACCTTCATGCCCAAGCCTTTCGGCGACCTCACCGGCTCGGGCGCCCACTTCCACATGAGCCTGTGGGACACCGACAACGAGACCAACCTGTTCCTCGACGACAGCGACCCCAGCGGCCTGACCCAGATGGCCTACCACTTCATGGGCGGCGTCCTGGCCCACGCCAAGGCCCTCGTGGCGGTCACCGGTCCGCTGGTCAACAGCTACAAGCGCCTCACCCGCGGCGCCCCCCGCTCCGGCGCCAGCTGGGCCCCGGTGTACGTCACCTACGGCGGCTCCAACCGCACCCAGATGATCCGCATCCCGGCCCCCGGCCGCATCGAGAACCGCTGCGTCGACGGCGCCGCCAACCCCTACCTGGCCAGCGCCGTGCTGCTGGCCGCCGGCCTCGACGGCATCGAGAACCAGACCGACCCCGGCCGCCGCAACAACGAGAACCTCTACGAGCTGACCGAGGCGGAGCTGGCCGAGCGCGGCATCGACTACCTGCCCGCCACCCTGCGCGACGCCTGCGACGCCCTGGAGCAGGACGAGGTGGTCCGCGAGGCCCTCGGCCAGGAGTACTCCGGCTACTACCTGGAGTGCAAGCGCGAGGAGTGGGGGTCCTACCACCAGGCGGTCAGCGACTGGGAGCGGGAGACCTACCTGTCGGTGTTCTGAGGTGTCAGGATGACCCGTCCCGGACGAACTCCGCCTGGGGCTGGTCGTCGTACGCGGCCGTCAGGGAACCGGGGCCGGGCCCGTCCTCGACCGACAGGAGATCGTTGAGCAGCAGATCCCGCTCCTGGGAGGTCACCACGGAGAAGCCGTAGTTCCGGTTGACGTGCTTGAAGGCGCCTCCCTCGGCGAGCCTCCTCTCGGCGAACTCCACGTGGCGCTGCAGCCGCTGCCGGAGATGGCGGTTCGCGAACTCCGGCAGCGACAGCAGGAGACGCCGGGCCACCGGAAGCAGCGCCGGGTCCAGCTCCACCGAGACGGCGTTGCGCCCCGCGGCGAGGGCCGCCGCCGCGGTGATGCCGGTGCCCGCGAAGGGATCCAGGACCGTGTCTCCCTTCACCGAGTGCATGCAGACCAGCCGGTAGGCCAGTTCGAAGGGGAAGGCCGCGCTCCTGCGGCGGGACGCCTCGTCGACCAGCTCCTGCCCGGCCCCCGGGATGTCGAGCCAGACGTCCGAGAACCAGACGTTCCGCTCCTCCCAGAAGAAGGCGCTCTCCCGCCGCCGGCTCTTCGCCGCGGCCGTGCCGAACTCCCGGCGCGGCCCCTTGCGGGCGATCAGGATATACTCGTGCTCGTAGGTCACGTAGGCCCCGGCGGGCAGCATCCCCGAGCCGAGGAACTTGCTCGGCGAGTTGTTCGGCTTGCGCCAGAGGATGTCGGGCAACAGGACGAAGCCGGCGCGCAGCAGGCCGGTCAGCACCCGTGAGTGGTTGGACCACAGGCGGAAGTCCCCGTTCAGGGTGCGGGTGGCGTCGCCGATGTTGATGCAGGCGATCCCCCCCGGCCGCAGGACGCGGTGGACCTCGGCCCAGGCGGCGTCGAGTAACTGGTGCATCAACTCGAAGGCCCGGGGGCCGTCACCGGCGGCCAGGGCCTCCCCGGCGCCGGGCCTCTGGCGGCCAAAGGCCTCGTCCCACATCTCGATCATGGGATACGGCGGCGAGGTGATCACCAGGTCCACCGATCCCTCGTCGAGGAAGCCGAGGTCGGCGGCGTCGCCGGAACCTATTGTCGCGCTTGCACGCACTCGGCCTCCCTCATGGAGGGTTCGAAGGAACCTCCACCACCAGGCCGACGGCCAGCGCGACTTCGTCCATCAGGTCACCTGGCAAGCGCCCGATTCGCTTCTCGAACCGGCTCAGATCAAGACCTCTCAACTGCAGGGCATCGACGGCGCTCTTCTTCGCCAGGCCGTTCGACGGGTCCGGCTCCACGGGTACCAGCCAGTGGTTACGCTCGAAATCGTGGCTTCCAGGCCGTGATTGGCGCCACGAGCTTGATGGGCAGTTTCCCCAGGGCGTCGGAACTGAGGACGAGTGCCGGACGTTCCTTCCGCATCTCCGCCCCCCGGGTCGGGTTCAGCTGAACTCGCCATATCTCGCCGCGCCTGGGAGCCTGCTCAGTATTCAACGAACCGCTCCCCTGCGAGGGCCTGCCAATCGGGATCAGGCTGGTAGTCCTCCGCGATGCGATCGGCCTGCTCCTTGAGATGCCGCCGTCTCTCCTCGGCGGACATGGCGATCAGGACCCTGCGTTCAACGAGAGAAGGCGCAGGTTTCTTCGACACCGCCTCCCCAAGCATCTCCTCTCCCTCTCTCGTACTCAGCACCCCCTCCGACACCGCCCGAAGGACGTTCTGCCGAAGCCACATCGGCTGCTCCGGCTCGAGTGCCATCGGCTCCCCGCGTCGCCATCCCATCTTGTTGATGTCTACGCAGCCGGACTTGTACTGGCCTTCGCTGATGATGCCCAGATCCCTCAGTCTGTACAGAAGGGCCTGGACGCTCATCCCGTAGCGTCTCTTCAGCAACAGCAGCTCCTGCAGGTCCACGTGCCTTCGATGTGACCCCACGTCCCGCCGTACCGCTTCGGCCGGGGCCAGCATGGCGGCACCGAAGCGAAAGGCTGTCTTCTCCTCTTCGACTCCCTCGGCCAGCCGCAACACCAGATGGCCGAGCTCATGGGTCAGGCTCAAGCGCTGCCGTTCGCCTGGCAGCCCCTTCCGGATCACCACGGCTGCACCGAGCACACGCGCCCTGCGACCGCGGGCCACGGCGGAGATCCCATCGAAGGCGTCCGACGCCTCCACCTCGATCACGTGGATGTGATGCTCTTCGAAGGTGTCGATCACATTGGCGATGGGATCCTCGCCAAGGCCCCATGCGGATCGCACCTTCGCCGCGGCATCCTCGGCGTCCACGACACGCTCCACGGGGATCCGTGGCACAGAGCGCGCCGGGGCCGGCGTCAGGCCCAGCACGTCCTCCAGCCTCACCCGGTCTTCCAGATGGACGGTGGTGAGGTTTTCGATCCGCTCCATCTCTCTCCGGCCCATCCGCGCCTTTCGGCGGTAGGCCCGGATGTCGACCTGGATGGGATCGGCCTCGATCAGGCGCGCGGTGGTTACCTCCAGCGCCTTCGCCATGCTGCGGAGCACGCCCTGGCTCGGACGGCTCAGGTCGCGCTCGTACTTGGACAGAGCCTGCTTCGTGACGACCCCCCCCATCTCAGCCACGCACTGGTCCATCGACAGCCCTCGGGCCAACCGCAGTTGACGGAGCCGACTTCCAAGCATCCGAACCTCTTTCTGACGATGGGTGTGTGAATCCTCGCGATGGGGGGCGGTTGACAACTCTACCGAGAAACGTGAGTTGCGTCAACCGCACTGTGGGGGTCCGACGAGGATCTGTGCCTCAGAAGGGCAGCACCGGCAGCACCAACCGCGACGGCCGCCGGGCCGAGTGGTGCACGGCGTTGGCCGCCACCGCCAGTTCCGTGTCGGCCAGGTCGTTCTTCCCGGTGTTGTGGTTGCGGTCGTGGTTGGGGAAGTCGCTCGAGGTGATCTCGAGGCGGATGCGGTGGCCGGGGTCGAAGCGGCAGGCCGTCGGCCCGAGCTGAGTCCGCACCTCCACCACCTCCCCCGGTGACAGCAGCTCCTCCACGTCGAGGGAGTTGCGGTGGCGGAGGCGCACCATGCCGTAGCAGACCTCCAGGGCCCGCCCGGGAGCGGGATGCTCGTCCACCAGGCGGGCGAAGAAGTCGGTGTCCGGGGCGGAGGAGCTGACGAAGAGCACGGCCTCCGGGTAGCCGGCGATCTCCACCGCCTCGGCCAGCGGCTCGGTGCGGTAGCAGAGGATGTCCTCGCGGTCCTCCAGCCGGCGGCGGTCCGACGGCCCCGTGAACCAGTCCTTCGTCCACAGGGTCGGCACGGGGTCGCGGGGGTCGTAGTCGAAGCGGTCCACCTCGGCGCCCCCGGCGCCGCCATCCTCGGACAGCCGCCCGGTGCCGCCGAAGCCGGCGTCACCGCTACTGCCGAGGCGGTACTCCCGAGGCGTGGTCCCGGCTGGCGGCCAGGTGTCCGCCGAGCGCCAGCGGCCCCGCTTCCCGGCCATGACGAAGTAGCGCACCGCCGGCTCGCGGTCGACGCCGTTGTCGATGCCCTTCAGCCAGCGGTCGAACCAGCGGATGATCAGGTCGGGCAGGTTGAGCCCGGCCTGGGGGCCGAAGTCGACGCCGGCCACGGCGCGGCTGCCGAGGCCCGGGTGGTTCCAGGGGCCGGCGATCAGCCGGGTCTGGGACCGCGCCTTCTCGCTGCGGCCGTTGCGCTGCATGAGCTGCAGGTGCCGCATGGAGCCGTTGCAGTGGTCGTACCAGCCGCTGAAGTCGAGGTTCGGCACCTCCACCTCGCCGTGGACTTCGCCGAGCCGCCAGGGCCGCCGGTTCGGGTGCTCGAGCCAGTCCCGGGCATACTCCGCCAGACCCGGCGGCAGGTGCCGCGGGAAGTCGAGCCAGGGCAGGTACTCGACCCAGGGGGACTCGCCGTCGGCCTCGTCCCAGTCCCGCCGGGCCTCGGCCGGCGTGTGGGGCGGCGGCAGTCCCTGCCGGCGGCGCAGGTCCGGCGCCATGGAGGTGAGCCACCACTTGATCCGCCGCCCCGGCCGGAACCCGCCCGGCCAGTCGACCTCGGTCAGCTCCAGGGGGATGGTGTAGGCGCACATCGCCGCCAGGTGCGGCGGCCGCAGGCGCGCCAGCTGCCACTGCATCCAGGCGTCGTACGAGGCTCCGAGGGTGCCCACGCGGCCGTCGCACCAAGGCTGCGCCGCCAGCCACTCCACCGAGTCGTAGCCGTCCTCGGCGTCGCCCGTGCGCTCCACGGTGAAGGGCACCCAGTCGCCCTCGGAGCCGTAGCGGCCGCGCGAGTCCATGGAGACCACGGCATACCCGGCGCGCACGTAGCGCTCGTAGCCGCCCTTCGAGCGGCCGTACGGCGTGCGGTGCAGGATCGCCGGGAAGGGCCCCCCGGCGTCGGGGCGGAAGAGGTGGGCCTCCAGGCGGACCCCGTCGCGCATGGGGACGCGCACGTCGGCCTCGGTGTGGATCCCGAGGGCACCGCTCATCGCATCGGCTCCGTGCTCGGATGGCTGGTCAACCGCGGTGAATGGCGCGGCTTCCGCTCGTTCGCCCGGGCTGCAGCCGAGGCCCGCACGCCAAGGCGTTGCCGCGCAGCCGGTCGAATCACCTCTCAGGCCGGCCGCTGCCCGCACGCTAGGGCGGTTCCTCGCGCCCGGTCAAATCCCATGCGATCACCTTCGCGGGCGCCTCGGTGCTCGCGCGGCAACCCTTCCGCCCCTGGCAGATGACGAAAGGCCTGAGTTAGTTCTTGGTGTCCGCGCCCTGGCACTCCCTCCTCCGAAGAGACCCGCTATGCGCCCCTTCCCGACCTCCCGGATCTCCACCCTCCTGAGCCTGCTCGCCGCCGGCGCCGTCTCCGCCCAGGACTACGACGCCGACTATCCGCCCGGCACCCTGACCCCCACCATCGACCTGGGTCTGCAGAAGGTCGAGATCGAGGTGCCGGAGAAGTACCGCGACCGAGTCCCCGAGGGCCTGAGTGTCAACCTGCCGCCGGGCTTCCGTGCCCGGCTCTTCGCCGTGGTTCCGGGAGGTCCGCGGGACCTGCAGTTCAGCCCCGAAGGCGTGCTCCACGCCGTCACGCGGCGGGGCCAGGTCATGGCCCTGCCCGACCGCGACGGCGACGGCGTCGCCGACGAGGAGACCGTCGTCCTCGGCGGACTGCGGACCTGCGACGCTCTGGCGTTCTACAAGGGGGAGATGTACGTCGGCGAGGAGCACCAGGTGATCCGGGCCATCGACGCCGACGGCGACGGCCTCTACGAGGAGACCGAGGTCCTCGTCGCCGACCTGCCCTACGAGGCCTGGCACGACACCAAGACGATCGTCTTCGACGAACAGAACGAGAAGCTCTACGTCAGCGTCGGCTCTCCCTGCGACCTGTGCCGCATGGAGCCCGGGCACCAGTTCGCCGGCGCCAGCACCACGGACGTGCTTCCCTACCGCCCCGAGCGCGGCACCGTCATGGAGTTCAACGCCGACGGCACGGGAGGACGCATCTTCGTCACCGGGGTGCGCAACGTCGTCGGCATGGACCTGCACCCGGTCACCAACGAGCTGTGGGGCACCAACAACGGCCACGACGAGGAGGGCCGCTCCCGCCCCCCGGAGTGGATCGACGTGCTGCGCGACGGCGACTTCCAGGGCTACCCCTTCGTGCAGAGCCACCAGGTCTGGAACGACTTCACCATCTCCCGCTACCACCCGATGCTGCCGATCACGCGCGAGGACACGCTGCTGGCGATGACCCAGAAGAAGCCGGCGGTCCTGGTGCCGGCGCACTGGGCGCCGATGCGCATCCACTTCTACACGGGCCAGCAGTTCCCCGCGAGGTACCGCAACGCCGCCTTCGTCGCCTTCCGCGCCGGCCGCGCCAAGCTCTCCTCCCACCCCGGGTACAAGGTGCAGGCCCTGTTCAGCGACCCCGACGGCTCCGAGGCCGTCATGGCCGACTTCGTCACCGGCTTCCAGACGGGAACCACCACCAGCAGCGTCTGGGGCTTCCCCCACGGCATCGCCAGCGACGCGGAGGGCAGCCTCTACGTCGGCAGCGACAACCGCACCACCGTGATCCTCAAGATCACCCACAGCCAGCTGCAGGGGGTCTGGGAGCACGACCTGCCGGAGTCGGTCGGCCTCGCCGGGCGGGTGACGCTGCGCGGCACCGTGCGCCTCGAGCGCCTGGCGGAGGGCGGTGAGGAGCCGCGGGTGACCGCCGACCTGAGCGCCCTCGGCGGTCCCGCCGAGGTGGAGCTGACGCCCCTGGGCGACGGGGAGTACGGCCTCGAGGTCGAGCTCGTCGCCGGCGAGGTCGGCCGCCGCGACATCGTCATCCGCGTCGAGCAGCGGGCCGGGGAGCGCACCGAGTCGCTGCGCTTCGCCAGCACCGTGTACGTCCTGCCCCCGATCTGGAGCCACGACCTGCCCGCCGGCCTGACCCTCGGGGATCCCCTGGAGCTGCGGGCCACGGTGCGCATCGAGCCGCTGTCCGCCGACGGCGCGGACCCGCGGGTCACGGCGGACCTGTCGGCCATGGGCGGTCCTGCCGACGTGCCGTTGAGCCCGGCCGGCGGTGACGCGTACTCGCTGCGGGCCGTCGTCGACCTCGACGTGCCCCCCGGCACCTACCCGGTCCTCGTGCGCTTCGAGCAGGAGGTGGGGGGCGTCGTCTTCCGCCACGAGTTCCGCCACGACGTGGTGCTCTCGCCGCCCGACCTGCCGATCCTCGACGACGGCCTCGCCGGCGGCTGGCAGCTCCTCGGCGAGCAGGGCGCGCAGATCGTCGGTCCGACGGAGGCGGGACCCGTCTTCAACGGCCGCGAGTCGCTGGAGCTGCACCTGCAGCCCGAGAACTTCTGGACCCTCTGGCGGGCCACCGTGGTGCCGCCCTCCCCCGTGGACATCCAGGGCTTCGCCGGCCTGCGTCTCGTCCTCCACGCCGGCGCCGCCGCCATGCCCGGTCCCGCGGCCCTGTCGGTGGTCGTCGACGATCTCTCCGTCGACCTGCTGCGCCCGCCGTACGAGGTCGTCCCCGGAGACCCGGGGTGGCAGGTCGTGGAGATCGACTTCGACGCCTTCACCGTGGAGAACAGGTACGGCGGCCAGGACCGTATCGTCGAGGAGGTCGACGCGATCGTGCTTCGCGGCTCCATGGCCGGCACCCTCTACCTGGACGACGTGCGTCTCGTCACCCGCATCCCGGCGGCGCCCCCGGAGCCGCCGGAGGCGACCTCGGTGAGCGTGAGCCCCGACGACGGAGCGCCGCGGGCCTACTCGCTGGGTCCGAGCTACCCGAACCCCTTCAACGCCGGGACCGTGGTGCTCTTCGACCTGCCCGAGGCCGCCGAGGCCCGGCTGTCCGTGTACAACCTCGCCGGGCAGCGGGTCGTGGAGCTGGTCAGCGGCCGCCGCGAGGCCGGCACCCACCGCGTGAGCTGGGACGGGCGCGATGGGTCGGGAGGAGCGCTGGCTTCGGGGGTGTACCTGGTGCGCCTGACCGCCGGGAGCTGGATCGGCACGGAGAAGCTGTTGCTGCTGCGCTGACGCCTCGCCCTGCGGTGAGGCCCCCGTCGGCGGGCCTCAGTGGTCGGCGAAGGCGTCGAGGTAGAACAGCAGCACCGGCGCCGCCCAGTACGCGTACATCACGTGCGCCAGGCCGGCCCGGGCCGCCTCCTCGTAGCCGCCGCGCGCCGCCTCCAGGAAACGCGCCTCGCCGGTCAGGTCGTAGGCGTACGCGAACCCCTGGCAGACCTGGTGGACGTACTCGGGCGCCCAGTTTTTCTGCAGCGGGTTCCCCGAGTAGTGGGTGACGCCGGGCTTGCCGCGGTCCCCCTCGCCCTCCGGCAGCAGCCGCAGGCCCTGCGGACCGCGCTCCCAGTAGCAGGGCAGCGACTGGGGACCGCCGGTGTTCTCGGCGAGAACCGCGGAGGCCAGGGCCACGATCGCCGCCGCCGCACGGCGGTCGCCGGTGGCCGCCCAGTAGGGCATCATGCCCTCCGTCAGGTGGGTGACCATGCCGCCGCCGTTGGCCATGTACTCGAAGCTCATGAAGGGCTCCACGTAGGCGCCCCGCCGCGGGCCGAAGCTGAGGGCGTCCTCGAAGAGCCGCCGCGCCGCCTCCAGCAGCCGCTCGTCGCGGGTCTCCTCCCAGACCGCCATCAGCGCCGCCAGGGGGAAGGCCTGGGCCCGCGCCGAACGGCCGCCGATGCCGCTGGCGCTGCGCGCCACGTAGTCGCCGATGGCCAGGGCCGTCTCCAGGGCGTCGAGGTCCCCCGTCAGGTGGTAGAGACGCAGGTAGGCCTTCGGCGACAGCCCCTTGTAGTCGACGACGGGCGTCAGGTTGTGATGCCGGCTGGAGCCGAAGGCGCGCACGGCCCCCGTGGAGCGGCGGCGGGGCGGACCGGACGGCAGCTGCGGTCTGGCCGCCCACATGGCCGGCGCCGCCGGGCCGGCGAGGGGCTCGTCGGCGGCGTGGTCATGGACCGCGTCCACGTCCATCAGGTGCAGGACCATCGCCTCGCCCAGCCGGTAGAAGGCGGCGGAGCCGCCGAGGAGGTACTCGGCGAGCAGGGTGTGAGCCATGTCGTAGTAGTTGTTGTACCAGCCGTCGCCGTAGCGGCTGTCGCCGAAGTTGCGGATCCCGTACTCCTCCCCCCAGGACGAGCGGCCCTCGAGGGTGGCGCCGTACTTCTCCATCGCCTCGTGCAGCCGCGGGAAGGCCGTTGGACCGTGTCCCCCCGCCGGTCCCCAGCCGCCGCTGCGGCGGTGCCACGGGGCGTCGAAGAGCCGCGGCGGGTGCTGGAAGGCCTGCAGGGCGCGCCGGTTCTCCTCGGCGTCGGCGGCGAAGGTCAGCAGGACCTCGTGGCGCTTGGCCTCGCCGGCGGCGAACCAGTTGTGGACGCTGGCGGGATCGGCCGGGTGGTAGAGGTCGATGTCGAGGCGCTCCGTCCCCGGGAGGATCGCCTTCGGGAACTGCTGCCAGAACCAGCGCACACCGACGCCGAAGCCGCCCCGGCTCAGCAGGCCGTCGGGGCCCGGGTTCGCGCCGTCCGCCTCCAGGCAGCGCACCTCCGGCAGTCCCCCCCACGGCGGCGACCCCCCGGGAGCCCGCAGCGACAGCCGCGACAGGTCGAGCCGCCGGTGGCGGTCGGAGCCGTTGAAGACGCGGTAGCTCAGATGCAGGTACGGCAGCCCCGCCCACAGGGTGGCCCGGGTGATCACGGCGCCGAGGGTATCGCCGGCGGCGGAGACGAGGTGCCCGTGGAGGCGCACGGTGGTGCGCACCGGCCCTGCCGCCTCCACCACGTAGCGGCCGCCCCCGGCGACATAGCGCCGGCTCGGGCCGGGGGGCTCGGCCTCTTCGGCGTCCTGGGCCCGCGCCTCCAGCGCGCCGCCGAGGCTGGAGATCACCACGCCGCCGTCGAGGGCCACGTCCGCCAGCAGGACCGGCCCGGGCGTCGCCGGCACCGTGAACCGCAGTATCCCGCCGTCGACGACGAGGCCCTCCGCCGTCCGCCGGTGCATCGGCGGCGGAGGCGGCGGCCCCGCCTCGGCGTCCTGCCAGTGGAGGGTGTAGCGGCCGTCGTCGCTCTCCGGAAGGGCCACGAAATCGAGGAGGAGCCATCTCGTGGAGCCGTCGGGCCAGCGGCTCAGCACCGTCGTCTGCAGGGGCACCACGGCGCCGGCGGGGTCGCGCAGGGCCACCGGCCGCCCCGCCGGCAGCATGCCCTGGGCGAAGGGGACGCCCGAGCGCACCGGGTAGCCCGTCTCCGGCAGCGGCGTTCCCGCGTCCGTCTCCAGGGTCAGCCCGATGGGGCCCTCCGCCGGGATCCCGCGCCGGCCCCGCTCCCACGCCCCCTGGGGGCGGGCGCCTTCCAGCCAGTCGTACGCCGTGGCCGCGGCCGCCGCCGAGTCCGTCACCGTCGCGTCGTGGAGCACCACGTCGCCCCAGTAGGTGCGGGTTTCGAAGCGCTTGTAGGTCGACGGCTCGTACCACGCCGGGTGGTCCTGGGGCCGGAAGGCCTCGGAGCGGATGCGGAAGTAGTCGCCCTCCAGCTCCACGTCGCTGGCCACCCGGTCCACGACGCGGAAGGTGAGCTCGAAGCTCTGGCCGGGGCGCACGACCCAGCTCAGGTCGACCTCCTCGTACTGGCCGGTGCCGGTGTCGGCCACATCCTTCTCCCACACGATCCGCCCGTCGACGAGGACCTGCTTGAAGCGGTGGCCCACGAAGCCGGTCTCGGCGTACCAGTCCGCCGCCTGCGAGCGGTCGATCCCCCCGGCCTGGTAGTCGTCGGCCTGGAAGAACCGCAGCCGCCAGGGCCGCACCCAGTCGGCGGGCAGGGTCACCGTGGTCGACAGGGCGCCGCGGTTGCCGCGGCGGCTGATCTCCCAGTGGGCGTTGATCTGGTAGAGGTCGCGGATGTCGAGAGCGACGTCGTAGGGTCCCGCGGTGGCGGTCCGCCAGCGGTCCCCGCCCGGGGCGATCTGTAGCAGGCGGGGCTCGGCGCCGAGGGCCTCGACCAGCAGCAGGGCGAGGAGCGCCGCGGCGCGGCGGCTCATCCGATCCACGGTCCGTCCCGCCGCACGCGCTCCCAGGTGCGGCGGAACTCCTCGGACCCGTCGTCGTGCCAGGTCTCGCTGCGCAGCCCCTGGATCGCGCCCTCCTCGCGCCCGGTGGCGGGGGCCACATCCGTCGGCGAGCGCCCGTACAGGGTGCGGCCGCCGGGCAGGTGCACGCGCTCCAGGTACCGCGGGACGGCGGCAGGCGGGTTGGCGGCCAGCCGCTCCAGGGCCTCCTCGTCGACGTCGAACCCGAGCCCCGGCCGCTCCGGCACCGGGGAGCACCCCGCCGCCACCTCGATGCGTCCGGTGGTGATGTCGTCCTCGTACTGGTCGTCGAGGTGGATCGAGTGGCCGGTGGCGGTGGGCAGCACGGCGGCCATGTGCAGGCCCAGGGCCTTGGTCAGGGTGCCGCCCGTCAGCTGGATCAGGCACTGGGTGTTGAGCCGGGCGCAGGCGGTGCCGTTGGCCAGGGTGTCGCCGATGCTGCTGCCGCCGCTGCCGATGAGGTAGGCGTCGGCGGCGCCGCGCCCCAGGGCCGGCAGGCGGGTCTCGCCGGGGGGCACGTGGAAGACCACGGGCAGGCCGGTCTGCTCGCGCAGCCGGCACCAGGAGTCCAGGTCGTCCTTGGCGCACGGGTCCTCGATGCAGCCGACCACGGGACGGTCCTCGAGCCAGCGCACGATCGGCAGGAGGGTGGCCAGGGTGCGGGAGCCGTTCAGGTCGAGGTGCAGGCGGAACCCCTCCGGCGCCACCTCCTCGGCGGCGCTCACCTGCTCCCGCACGTCGTGGACCGGCGACGTGTGCATCTTGATCACCAGGTACCCCTGGCCCGCGGCGCGCTGCACCTCCGCGGCGAACTCGGCCGGCGACGCCTGCCGCGTCCAGGCCGCCACCGAGACCGCGTCCCTCACCTTCGGACCCATGAGCCGGTACGCGGGCACCCCCAGGTGCTTGCCCATCACGTCGTACAGGGCGCCGCCCACGGCCGGGTCGAAGTCGTTGCCGATGAACTCGAAGGGGCTGCGCCCGATGAGCGGCTCCACGCTCGCCGCCGAGGGCGCGCCGCCCCGGTGGTCACCGTAGCCGACGAGGCCGTCGTCGGTGCGCACCCGGCAGACGACGCGGTGGTCGATGCCGGCGAAGCGCACCGGATCCTGCCGGTTGCGCTCGGCCAGGCGGGGATGGATGGGAATGATGTCCACGTCCGTGATCTTCATGGTCGACTCCTGGTCAGAACCGGGTGCTCTCGAAGCGGGCGAAGGGCGTCTCCACCCCGACCTCGGCGGCGATCCGCTCCAGCTCCTCCTGGTGCTCGCGGCCGACGGGGATGCCGTCGCGGGCGTGGTCCTGCTCCCAGCGGTGTTCCAGGCCGCCGGGCAGCTCGGCCTGGTCCACGCCCGGGTAGGGCCGCATGCGGCGCGCCCGCGCCACGTAGGCGTCCATGTCGGCCTTGAACTCCTCCAGGGGCATGAACCGGTCGACGGCGATGGCGGCGACGAAGCCGCCCTGGTCCGACACCCAGGGCGACCGCAGGGCCTGCCGCTCCGGCCGGTGGATGCCGGCCAGCACCCCGCCGAGGACCTGCAGCACCGCTCCCAGGCCGAGGCTCTTGAAGAACACCCGCGGGAAGCGCTCGAGCAGCTCCGGCTCGTGGGGCAGCATGTGCGCCCCCATGTCGAGGACCAGGGGCGGCTGCGCCCCCGCGGGGACGGCCACGCTCAGCGGCGAGGCCCCGGCGGCGCGCAGCACGAGGTCATCGGGGTCCATGGGGTAGCGCACCGACGACGCCGCCAGGCCGATGCAGCCCGCCTCCAGAGCCATGCGCGAGTAGAGGCCGGCCGAGCCGATGTGGTGATGGTTGCCGGTCGACACCGCTCCGAGTCCGTGGGCGCGGGCCCTGGCCACCGCCATCTCCATCCCCCGGCGGCAGGGGAAGTAGCCGAGGCCACCGTCGCCGTCGAGAACGGCCGTGGTCGGGGACTCGTCCACGACCCGGACCTCGGGCGCGGGGTTGACGCGGCCGGCGCGCATGAGCCGCACGTAGTGGGCCGCGTGCTTCGTGCCGTGGCTGAAGACGCAGCGCAGGTCGCACTCGACGAGGAGTCCGGCCAGCTGTCCGGCCAGCCCCCCGGGCATGCCGGCCCGGCCGAGGAGGGCCGCCGTGAACTGCCGCATGTCGGCCGCCGGCACCCGGATGCCGTGGGCCGGCGGGTAGTTGGGCAGCTGCAGGGTGCTCACCCGGTCTCCGCGGGATAGCGGACGTGGACCTCCACGTTCTGCACCACCACCGGCGGCCGCAGGCGCGGGTCCCGCTCCAGGAGGTCGATGCCGACGACGTGGACCCCCTTGCCGACCTGGGCCGGCTCCAGCGGCCAGACGAGCCAGGTGTTCTCCGACACGTCCGCGGGATTCGTGCTGTCCCCGGCCGCAGGGCTGCGGCGCTCCGCCTCCCCCAGCCGCTGGCCGTCCAGCTCGACGGTGAGCCGGTCCCGCGGCGCCAGGTGGTCCAGGTCGACCTGCAGCTCCAGGACCGCGTCCTCGGACAGCTCCTCGTACACGCCGACGTGGAACCGGGGACCGCCGCCGCCCGGCATGGGCCGCAGATCGACGGGGACCTCGCCGCCCAGCCGGTCGTCGCGCTCGGCGCCGTAGCGCAGCTCGCCGCGGTCGCGGATGTGGCGCTTCACGGCGGCGTGGACCTTGTCCTGGCGGCGCAGGGTGTCGGGTGCGCCGAGGCTCTGGAGCAGGGGCCTCACCCTGAGCACGTGGCTGTGCCAGTTGAACAGGTGCACCCCCGTCGCTCCGCGCTCGTAGTAGCCGGCGGCCAGGCCGCGGAACCAGGCCTCCCGCCAACGCGCGGCCGGCAGCAGGTGCCTCTGGCCCCACTCGCCGTGGCTGTCGAACCCGGGATAGAGCCGCACCTGGGTGCCGCGCATCATCTCCAGGTAGGCCTCCACCTCGACGCCGGGATCGGTCCCCGAGTTGGCCCCGGTGACGACGATGTCGCACAGGTCCTGCGCGATCCACGCCTCCAGGTCGTAGCCGACGCGGCGGTTCGTCTCCCGGGAGGCGCCGGCGCGCACGATCACGAAGAAGGGCCGGCCCCGCCGCTCGGCGATGGCGTCGCCGATGCGGCGCACCTGGCGGTGCAGGTCGGTGAGGGTGTGGCGCAACCGCCAGGCGTCCTCCTCGGGCAGGTGGAAGGCGTGGCGCTCCCAGTCGATCTCGACGCCGTCCCAGTCGGCCAGCTCGCAGGCCTCGGCGATGCGTTGCAGGGTGTACTCGCGGACCTCGGGGACCGCCATGTTCCACGACGTGGCCGCCCAGGCCGGGGCGCCGTCGCCGAGGACCCATTCCGGGTGGCTCTTGCGGAAGGCGGTGAGATGGGGCCGCTCCGTGGCGGCCATCTCTTCGGGCTTCAGCGGTGGGGCGCGGCGCGCCTTGTCGGACCAGAAGTGGTTGTCGTTCATGCGGATCGAGGCGTACACGCCGAGCCCGAGTTGGTGGCCGCGGCGCACCATCTGCCCGTAGAGATCGACGCCGGCGTCGAACATCGCCCTCAGGCTCTCGGCCCTCCGCATGTCGCTCACCGAGAAGTAGCGGCGCCCCTCGGACTCGCCGACCATGGGCAGGTGGTCCGAGGGCCAGTGGGCCTCCTCCACCCCCACGCACCACGACAGGGCGCCGACCTGGGTCCCCTCCAGGGGCCGGTAGATCCGCTCCAGCAGGTCCTCCACGGAGATGGGGACTTCGGCGTTCTTCAGGTAGCCGCCGTCGTTGTTGAGGATGATCCCGTAGTCGGGAGCGGGGGGACGCGGACTCACCGCACCGGCTCCGTGGCGATCGTCCCGAGGGGCACCTCGAGCAGGTCGCGGCCGAGGATCACCTGTCCCTTGAAGACCTCGCCCACCTCTTGCAGGACGCGCTCCTGCACGCCGGGCGTCTCCAACTGCTCGGTCAGGTGGACGAGGACCAGCGTCTTGACGCCGGCGTCCCTCGCCGTGGCCGCCGCATCCAGGTGGCCGGAGCAGCAAGCGGTCAGGCGCTCGTCGTCCTCGGCGCCGTTGATGAAGTGGCACATGTGCAGCAGCACGTCGGCGCCGCGGGCGAGATCGGTGAGCCGCTGCACCGGCGCCGTGTCGCCGCCGAAGACGATCGTCCCGCCGGGGGTGGTCAGGCGGTAGGCGAGGCAGGTGAGCTGGGGCTGCACGTGCACCACCTCGGCCACGTCGACCTGCCAGCCGCCGGCGACGAGGCGGTCGCCGTGGGACAGCTCGCGCACCTGCGGGTCGGGCTTCCGCCTCGGCATGACCCCGCCGCGGGCCTCGTACACGAAGTGGCTCCCCGGGTGCGCGGTGCGCGCCTCCAGGTCCGGGCCGAAGACACCGTCGGGGGAGAAGAGGCGGCGCGTCATGTGTGCCGTCGGCGGGGGGCCGTAGACCCGCAGCTCCGGGATCTTGCCAACGCCCTGGTCCCAGCGCGTGAGGACCAGGCAGGCGTAGTCGACGCAGTGGTCGTAGTGCAGGTGGGTGAGGAACAGGTGGTCGATCGAGGGCAGCTCGACGCCGGCCTCGAGCATGCGCCGCACCGAGGCCGGCCCGCAGTCGAAGACCAGGGTCTGGTCGCCGGCGCCGACGAGATAGCTGGAGCCGCCGCGGTGGGCCAGGGGCGTGGGCGTGCCCGTGCACAGGAGCTGGAGCCGTGTCACCGGGACCGGCCCGGGCGCCTCGCGATCAGGAATGATCCACCGCCTCCCAGTGGGCCCGCACCGCGTCTTCGACCTCGCCGTCGCTCCACTTCTCCACGAGGGGGCACTGGTCCTCGGGCCAGTCGGGCAGGACGTAGGGGTTGGAGGCGGCCACGTAGGCGTAGATGAGCGACCAGCGCGGCTGCTCGCTGAGGTTGGGGTCCGAGGCGTGGAGGGTGTTGCCGTGGAAGTAGAGGACCGATCCCGGCTGCAGCTCGCAGTGGACCTCCTCCAGCTCCCGCAGGGCCAGCTCCAGGCGGCCGGGATCGGTGATCAGCTGGGAGCCGGAGGACCGGTGCTCGAGCCGGCCGAGGCGGTTGGAGCCGCGCACCACCTTCAGACAGCCGTTGGCGCGGGTGGCCGGATCGAGGGCGACCATGACGCTGGCGAAGGCGGGAAAGAGGAACTGCTGGTAGTGGTAGCCGTAGTCCTGGTGATACTGCCAGCCCCCGGTGCGGGGGTCCTTCAGCATCTGAAGCTGATAGTAGTAGCGCACGCGATCGCCGAACAACTGCTCCAGGGGCTCGACGATGCGGCGGCTGCGGGCCAGGGCGCTGTAGGCGTCTTCGCCGAGGGCCGGGCGGTAGGCCAGGCGGGTGTCGAGTCCCTCGCCCTCGTAGTTCTGGTTGCCCTTGGCGTCGGCGGAGAGCTGCGGGTCCCGGCGGGCGATCTCCAGGACCCGCGCCACGAGTCGGGGGTCGAGTTGGTCCTCCAGGATGAGGTAGCCGTCGTCCTCGAACCGGCGGATCCGTGCGGCGCTCAGGGTGGAAACGCTCATGCTTTCCTCGGAAATTATGGATTGACAACTGATGAAATTTACGTTAATTCGTTCAGTTAATGAACGGATATTCCTATATACCCCAGGCGCAGATGGCACGCCTCAAAGGTCTGGTCGCTCCCGGAAAGGTCGTGGTGGTCTACGGCCCCAGGAGGGTCGGGAAGACCACCCTCATCCGGCGCTATGCTCAACAGTACGACCCGGAGGCCCTGGTGGTGACCGGCGAGGACATCTCGGTGCGCGAGTACCTGGAGAGCCAGTCCCTGTCCAGGCTGAAGGCTTTTGTCGGCCGGCGGCGCACACTGATCGTGGACGAGGCCCAGTACGTGCGGCACGTGGGGTTGAATCTGAAGCTCCTGGCCGATCACGTGGAGGATCTCCGCATCATCGCCACGGGCTCGTCGTCCTTCGATCTCGCCCAGCAGACCGGCGAGCCCCTGACGGGCCGCAAGTACACCCTGCTGCTCCTGCCCCTCGCGCAGATGGAGCTCCAGGGAGTGGAGGAAGCCCATGAGACGAAGGCCCAGCTCGAGCTGCGGCTGATCTACGGATCGTATCCCGAGGTCGTCCTCATGGAATCGAACGAAGACCGCGAGCTCTACATCAAGGAGCTTGTCGCTTCCTATCTCCTCAAAGACATCCTCCAGCTCGAAGGCGTCCGGCATGCCGCCAAGCTGCAGCGCCTGCTGCAGCTGCTGGCCTTCCAGGTCGGCCGGGAAGTCTCGGTGCCGGAACTGGGGACCCACCTCGGCATGACCCGGAACACGGTCGATCGCTATCTCGACCTGCTGGAGAAGGCCTATGTCGTCTACAGCCGGCACGGCTTCAGCCGCAATCTCCGCAAGGAGATCAGCAAGAGCCGCCGCTACTACTTCTACGACAACGGCCTCCGCAACGGACTGATCAGCAACTTCAACCCCCTGTCCCTGCGGCAGGACACGGGCGCCCTGTGGGAGAACTACATCCTCGCCGAGCGGCTGAAACACAACCTGTACACGGGGCGCCTGGCCGAGAGCCGCTTCTGGCGCACCTACGACCAGCAGGAGATCGACCTGGTCGAGGAGTGGGGCGGACGCCTCGAGGCGGCGGAGATGAAGTGGTCCACCCGGGCCGGGGTCCGCGCCCCCGGCGGTTGGCGAAAAGCCTATCCCGACGGCTCCTTCCAGGTGGTTCACCCGGGGAACTACCTCGACTTCATCACCGGCTGAGTCGAGCCCAGTCGTTGCCCCAGAAGCCCCAGTCCAGGACCTCGCCCTCCGAGTAGACGAGGTAGTCGGGCAGCAGCTGCATGTCGAGGTGACTCCCCCAGCAGATGGCGTCGGGCGCCGTGCCGCCGTGAACCGCCACGTAGCGCCGCGGGTTGCGGGGGTGGGGGAAGAGGGCGAAGAGAGCGGTGCGCTCGCCGCGGTAGAGCTTGCCGGCCAGGTGCAGGGCGCCGTCCTCGAAGGCCAGGGGCAGGTGCCTGGCCAGCAGCCCGAGCACCGCGTTGCTGGAGGGGGTTCCGTAGAGCAGCAGGTTGTGGCCGTTGCGGTCCTCGTCGCTCAGGTCCTCGTCCCGGACGATGGGGAGATCGACCGTGTTCTGGCCCATGATGCCGCCGCGGTGAACGCCGCCGTTGCGGCTGCGGAAGTACGCCGCGGCGTGGCCGGCCATCCAGTTGTTGAAGAAGCTCTCCTCCTCCGAGCCGGAGGTCCCGGGGACCAGCAGCAGGCCGTCGAAGAACAGGTCGCCCATGGGGCCGGAGCACCCGTGCCGCTTCTGGCTCAGCGGCTCGGCCCCCCTCTCCCAGGCGCCGTCCGGGCGGCGGCGGAAGGACTGGCGGCGCCCCGGGTCGAGGCCGCCAAGATCCTGGCCGTCGACGACCAGTTCCAGGGCAGCTCCCGCCTCCAGGGGCCCCAGGGACAGGGCGCGGACCCCCTCCGTGCTCACCGTCAGGCGATCCCCGGACCGGCGGGCGTCCACCTCGCCGGGCGACTCGCAGCCGGCGAGCTGATCGATCTCCACCCAGTGGCAGCGGTTGTGGCGCAGGGTGTGGGCGACCAGGGAGACGTGGGCGGGAGACTCCGGCTTGCGCTGGTCCAGCAGCCACGGGATCACCCGCTTCCAGATCTCCGGCGTGCGGCAGTCGTGGCCGGTGGCGGGCACCTCGGTGTAGGTGTGGGGAAACCCTCGCTCCGCCAGCAGCTCCGCCATCTGGCGCGAGTGCGCCACGGGCACGCCGCCGCCCACGGCCCGGTCCCACTCCCCGTGGACGATCCACAGCGGCGTGTGCCGCAGGTTGTCCACCAGGAAGGCCGCCGAGCGCGACTGCCACGACGCCTCCTCCCACGGCTGCATGGGGAAGGCGAGGCCCCCGGGCTTCTCCCAGAGGCGATAGTCGCAGTAGCCGCAGAACGGCGCCGCCGCCGCGAAGAGGCCGGGATAGTGGGAGACCAGGTACCAGACGGCGGCCCCTCCCATGGAGGCGCCGGTGATGCTGATGCGCGCCCGGTCGATGGCGTGGTGGGCGGCGACATGCTCGATCGCCTCGAGGACGTCGACCTCGCCGTAGTTCTGGTAGACGGAGCCGGGGCCGCGTCCCGTGGGCCGCAGGACGACGCAGGACCGTCCCGCCCCGGCGGCGATGGCGGTCATCTCCTCGGTGAGGGCCACGGCCCCGGGCAGGTCGCTCATGGCGCCGGGGCTGACCTCGATGAGCAGCGGCTTGGGCTGCGGACCCGTATCGGTGGCGCAGACGGCGCAGGGGTGGAGCCGGCCGTCGACGGGGGAGCGGAAGTACTGGAGTTGGCCGGCGGGGGATCTCATGGGCGCCATCCTTGCTTCGTCACGATCTGCGTGAGGTCACGCAGCGAAGAGTAGTCTGCAATCGTCTGGGCCAGCCGATGGACGGCCTGATCCATCCGGAATCTCTTCTGTCGCCTCCCGGGAAGGCCATTGGCCGCCCTGAGCAGATCATGCAGAGTCTTCTTGGAATCGGGCAGTCCTTCCAGTTGCTGTAACGCCGGCATCGAGAGTGGGACGGATCCACGTGGATTCCCCGCGGCGCTCCGCAGCGCGGCCTCGTCGATCAGCAACCACGCCTCTGTCATGCGCTCCGGCACCACGGCCACGGTGCGATTTCGATCCCAGGTCTCCACCGCGGCCACCGCATTCTCGATCTCCGCCAGGCGCCGTTCCTGCGGCTCGGACTCCGCATCACGGTGCACGAAAAGCAGATCGCACGGAAACAGCCTGACGGCCTGGGCCACTCGAGCCGCCAACGGCCTGGGAGGGGGACTCAAGCGTCTGAGGTCGGCCCAGTCGATGTTGACCGCAGAGGGAACCTGCTGCCGCAGAACCCACTGCAGGACCGGGATCAGGGCCCGGTCGCTCGGGCCATCGGTCAGGAGCGTACAGCGGAGTTCCTTCAACCCGCGTGCCCGTCGAAGGGCAGTAGCGTCTGCACGTCGTGGCGGTCTACTACCCTGGGCGATCCCCCCGGCCCGTCACCTGCGTGCGCTGCCTTCGAGAGCACCGGATTCAGGTAGGACAGCAGCTTTCCGAGCGAGACCTCTCCCCCACCGTCTTCCCCGGCTCTCCAGGTGCCGGGAAGGCAGGAGCAAGAGAGTCTGTCGAACCGCGCTCCGCCTTTGGCCATCTCCTTGGACTCGGCCACCAGAAGGCTGTCTTCGGGGACCTGGGACACGACGGCCGGTGAATGGGTGTTGACGATCACCTGCCGCAGCGGGTTGTCGTCGCCCACCGGCTCATTCGTGTCCGTGGCGATGTCCTGAAGCAGGGACAGCATCGCTGGAATCCGCTCGGGGTGAATCCCGTTCTCCGGCTCCTCCAGGCAGAGCACTCCCCGGCATTGCGGGTCCACCTCCAGCACCGACAGCGCCAGGAAGCGCAGGGTGCCGTCCGACAGGGCCCGGGCCGGATGCTCGGTCCCGTCCCGCATGCGCACGCTGACCGTGAGCAGCTCCCGCCGTTCGTCCCGGTCGACCCGCAACTCGGCCACGTCCTCGACCAACTCCGAGAGCCGGTTGGCGACCTGGCCGTGGACCCTGGCTTCCCTCTCCTCGCGGCCGTTCCCACGCTCCAGGCTCTCTTCCCGGCCGAGTCTGTAGAGCGTCGCCGCGAGATGAGACCCGTCCGAACCCAGTTCGTCCGGGTCGTTGAAGGAGTCGGGCTTTCGCATCGCCGAAGGCTCGAGCTGCAGGAGCCGCCAGGACTCCATCTCCCGGCGCGCGACAAGGGCCGTGGGACTCTCGGCCGTAGTCGACGACAGCACGGTTCTCGGCAGACTGGCTGCCGGGAAAGGGACCTGCCTGCCCCGGCTGCCGCCGTCTTGGTGCAGGCGGATGACCGGCTGTCCTCCGCGACTCTCCGTGGAGATGAAGGGTGGCTGCCGCTTGCCGTGCAGCACACTGTCCCTCCACTTCGACTTGCTGTGGGGGAAGGACAGTTGTCTGGGGGCGGTCCCCTTGCGGATGTGTGTCAGCTCCTCATGCCGAATCTCCAGTTCCCGGCCACCGGCTCGACCGGAGTCCTGCCGAAGTCCCAAGACCAGCCTATAGCGCGCGAAGGTCATGGTCGCGAGGGCCTTCTGGCCCAGGTCGTCCATCGCTTCCCTGGGCAGCAGCATCTCCGCTTCCAGGGACATTTCCACGGCGTACCGCCCCAGGGTGCGATGAAAGAGGCTGCGCACGTCCGTCGACCTGGCGTCCTCGTCGCGCACCGACAGGGCGGCCTCGGCCAGGGTCATCGTCGAGAGATTGCTCAGAAACCGGATCGCGTCGAAGAGATTGGACTTGCCCACGCCATTGGGACCGGCCACGCACGTGAAGGGGCCGAAACGGACGTCCAGGTCCACCAGGTTCTTGAAACCGGAAACCTTGAATCTCGTCAGCATGTCAGCAGCTCCCTCGGCCCTCGCCGAATCTAGCCGACCCCTCCCACATCGGCAAAGCACCGCCGCCCTCCGCGTTGCCGGCCTTCCGCACCCGCCGTTACCTTCCGCCCCATGACCAACCTCGGACAGTTCCTGGACCTGCTGCGGCGCGCGAAGGAGATCGTCGACGTGGAGGCGCCGGTCTCCTCCGACCTCGAGATCGCCGAGATCCACCGCCGGGTGATCGCCGCCGGGGGGCCGGCGCTGTTGTTCCGCAACGTCGAGGGGGCCGACTTCCCTTGCGTGACCAACCTCTTCGGCACGCCGCGCCGGGTGGAGCTGGCTTTCGGCCCGCGCCCGGGGCGGTTCCTGCGCGAGCTGGTCAGCCTCGCCCAGGACCTGCCCGACCTGTCGCCGGGCAAGCTGTGGTCCCGGCGGGAGCTGGCCCGGGAGGCGCTGCGGGTGGGCCTGAAGTCGGTGCGCTCCGCCCCCGTCACCGAGCGCCGCCAGGCGGAGCCCGACCTGACGCGGCTGCCCCTGCTCAAGACCTGGCCCGAGGACGGCGGCCACTTCGTCACCCTCCCCCTGGTCTACACCGAGCACCCCGGGACCGGCCACCACAACCTCGGCATGTACCGCATGCAGCGGTACGACGAGCGCACCCTCGGCGTGCACTGGCAGATACAGAAGGGGGGCGGCTTCCACTACCACGCCGCCGAGGGGGAGGGCCGGCCCCTGCCCCTCACCCTGCTGGTGGGCGGCCCCCCGGCGCTGATCCTGGCGGCGATCGGTCCGCTGCCCGAGAACGTGCCCGAGCTGGTGCTGGCCTCGCTGCTGCAGGGAGGCAAGGTCCGCCGCGCCCGCGTCGACGGCCACCCGCACCCGCTCCTGGCCGAGGCCGAGTTCGCCGTGCAGGGACACGTCCCGCCCCACGAGCGGCGGCCGGAGGGCCCCTTCGGCGACCACTTCGGCTACTACTCGCTGCGCCACGACTACCCCGTCCTGCGGGTGGAGCGCCTCTTCCACCGCCGCGACGCCGTCTTCCCCGCCACGGTGGTGGGCAAGCCGCCCCAGGAGGACCTGTGGCTCGGCAACTACATCCAGGAGCTGATGACGCCGCTGACCCGCCTCGTCATGCCTTCCATCCACTCCGTGTGGAGCTATGGCGAGACCGGCTACCACTGCCTGACCTCGATCGTGGTGGAGGAACGCTACAAGCGCGAGGCGATGAAGTTCGCCTTCCGCATCCTCGGCGAGGACGGCGGCCAGCTGGCGCTGACCAAGTTCCTCGTCGTCTACGACGGCCCGGGCGTCGACCAGACCGACTTCCGGCAGGTCCTGGCCCACGTGCTGGCCCGCTGCCGCTTCGAGACCGACCTCTTCGTCATCGCCAACCTCGCCATGGACACCCTCGACTACTCGGGTCCCGCCGTGAACGAGGGCAGCAAGGGGATCCTCCTCGGCATCGGCGATCCGGTGCGCGAGCTGCCGGGCGAGTTCAGCGGCGAGCTGCCCGCCGGCGCCCGCCAGGCGGCCGTCTACTGTCCCGGCGCCCTCGCCGTGGCCGGCCCCTCCTACGCCGAGGACCGGGACTACCCGCAACGCCTGGCGCGGGACCCGCGCGTTGCCTCATGGCCGCTGGTGTTCCTGGTCGAGGACACCGCCGTGGTCGAGCGCAACGTCGCCTTCCTGTGGAGCGCCTTCACCCGCTTCGAGCCGGCCGCCGACGTCCACGCCGCCGGCTCGCGGGTCCACCGCCACCACGAGGTCCTCACCCCGCCGGTGGTCTTCGACTGCCGCCTCAAGCCCGGCTTCCCGGAGGAGCTGTTCGTTGACGAGGAGACGCTGACGCGGGTGACGCGCCGCTGGCCGGAGTACTTCCCCGCCGGGAACGTGGAGGGCGAGGAGGACCGGCAGGGCTACGGCGGGTTCACGAGGATGGGGTGATCGGAATTGACATGTGCCCTGCAATCTTTCCGACTAGTTGGGTCGAGATTTGACCTAACTTGCATACGAGATGTGCGTCCGTAGATGCCAGCACTGGAAAACGCCTTGCAGACCACGATCCGAGACATTCCGGAGGACTTGGAGCAACGCGCTTCGACAACGGGCGCGCAGGTCGGGCGAGAGCCGCGGAAGCCGTGGGCCTGAACCCGCCCCCCAAGAAGAGGGACCTTTCCGCGCTGGCCGGCACCTGGAGCCAGGAGGAAGCGGACGAGTTCGATCGCCAGGTCCGCTGGTCTGAGCAGATCGATGCGGAGCCATGGCGATGATCCCGTGCCGGCGCCCCGGTTGACCGCCATGGAGGAGATATCATGTCCACACCCCTGAACGCCGCCGTCATCGGCTGCGGCGGCCACGCCCAGGGCCACTTCAGCATGATCGCCGAGGAGCCGCGCCTGCGGCTGGCCGGGGTCTGCGACCTCGACCCGGAGAGGCTGGCCCGGGCGGTGGAGGAGCACGGGCCGGTGCCCGGCTTCCAGGACTACCGCCAACTCCTGGACGAGGTCGAGCTCGATGTGGTCCACGTGGTTACCATGCCCGGCCACCTGTTGCCCATCGTCCTGGATGTGCTCGGCCGCGGCCTGCACGTCTCGGTGGAGAAGTCGCCGGGCATGACCTCGGAGGAGACGCGGCAGATGGCCGAGGCGGCGGCGGCTTCGGAGGGCAAGGCGATCGTCTCCCTCAACCGCCGCTACTACCCCGAGGTGCTGGCCGTGCGCCGGCTGGTGCAGGAGCGGGGCGGGGCCGTGCACGTGGCCGCCACCTACAACAAGCCCCTGATCCGCATCGGCACGCCGGACGTGCCGGGGAGCCCGGACCCGCTGATCTGCGACGCCATCCACCACGTCGACCTGATCCGCTGGCTCGCCGGCGAGGGGATGACCGCGGCCCGGCCGGTCGCCGTCCACGGGGAGGTCGCCGACGGCGGGCGCACCACCGACCACCGCCACAACGCCGTGGTCCGCTTCGACACCGGCGCCATCGGCGTGCTCATGAGCCACTACGGCGTCGGCTTTCGCATCCAGCGCGCCGAGGTCCACGCCGACGACCTGTCCGCCTACCTGGAGCTGACCCGGGGCCGGCAGGTGGAGCTGTACACGGCCGCCGACGCGGGCGACGGCACGACCCGCGGAGGGCCGGCCGCGGACGAGCTGGACCTGGAGCCGGTGGGCGGCCCCGACTTCAACGAGGTGAGCCACTTCACCGACTGCATCCTCGAGGACCGCCAGCCCTGGTCCACCCTCGACGACGCGGTCCTCACCATGCGCCTGTGCGAGGCGATCCGCGCCGGCCACCGGGGGCCGCTGCCTTGAAGCTCTCCCTGTCGACGCGGGTGGCCGAGAGCTTCTCCGACAAGCGGCAGGCGGCGATGCCGCTGGCAGAGCTGGCCGGACTCGCCGCCGGTGAGGGCTACCAGGCGGTCTGCATGCGCGCCTCCCAGGTCGGGATCGACTCCTCCCGCGAGGAGGTGGAGACGGCGCGGGAGCTGCTGGCCTCCCGCGGTCTCGGCGTCTCCATGGTCACCGGCGACTTCCCCATCCCCGAGAACTCCGACGAGGGCCCCGGATCGCTGCGCAACATCACCCCCTATCTGGACCTGGCCGACGGCCTCGACTGCGACCTGCTGCGGGTCTGCATGAAGACGGCCGACGACATCGAGTGGGCCCGCCGCGCCGCCGACGAGTCCCGCGAGCGCGGCCTGCGGCTGGCCCACCAGTGCCACACCCGTTCCCTCTTCGAGACCGTCGACGAGTCGGTGCGGGTGCTGCGCGCCGTCGACCGGACCAACTTCGGCGTCACCTACGAGCCGGCGAACCTCGAGCTGTGCGGCCAGGACTACGGCGCGGCGACACTCCAGGCCCTGGCACCCTGGATCTTCAACGTCTACCTGCAGAACCATCGCCTTCACGACGGCGGCGCCGACCGCATCGAGACCTGGTGCCGCGGCCCGGTCCCCTTCGACCAGATCCCGCTGTGGGAGGACGGCGGCATCGACTTCCCCCGGATCTTCGGGCAGCTCGCGGCCCTCGGCTACGACGGCTGGGTCACCGTCCACCAGGCCTCGGCCGCCCTCGGCGGCGCCGGGGAGGCCGCCCGCCGCAGCGCCGCCTACCTGCGCTCCATCGGCTCCTTCGACGCGGGCTGACCCGTGGACGACCGGCTTCCCTTCGCGCCCCTGCACGAGCAGGCCTCCCTCATCGCCCACGGCGAGGTGCGCGCCGTGGAGCTGGCCGAGCTCTACCTGGACCGCATCGAGCGCTACGACGGCATCCTGAACGCCTATACGGTGGTCACCGCCGAGCGCGCCCTGGCCATGGCCCGCGCCGCCGACGAGTGGACGGACGCCGGCGTGAGCCGCGGCCCCCTGCACGGCCTGCCGCTGGCCCTCAAGGACCTGATCGACGTGGCCGGGCTGCCCACGGCGGCCGGCTCCCTCATCCTGCGGGACAACGTGGCCGCCGGCGACGCCACGGTGGCGCGGCGGCTCTTCGAGGCCGGCGCCGTGCTCCTCGGCAAGACCCACACGGTGGAGTTCGCCTTCGGCGGGGCCGGCATCAACCACCACTACGGCACCCCCTGGAACCCCTGGGACGCCGAGGTGCAGCGCCTGCCCGGCGGCTCCAGCAGCGGCTCGGCCGTGGCCGCCGCCGCGGGGCTGGCCGCCGCCGCCATCGGCAGCGACACGGGCGGCTCGGTGCGCATCCCGGCCTCGTTCTGCGGGATCGTCGGGCTCAAGCCGACCTTCGGCCGCGTCAGCAGCGCCGGCGTCCTGCCCCTGGATCCGCGTCTCGACTCGGTGGGCCCCATGGCCCGCTGCGTCGCCGACGTGGCCCTGCTCTACAGCCTCCTCGCCGGACCCGACCCCGCCGACCCCGACACCCTGGCGCAGCCCGCCCTCACCGACGACGACTTCGAGGGCGAGGCCGGGGGCACCCGCCTGTGCATTCCGAGGGAGTACTTCTGGGAGGACGTCGATCCCGAGGTGGAGGGCGCGGTGCGGGCCTCGGCGCAGGTCTTCGCCGACCTCGGCGTCCACGTGGACGAGATCTCCATGGAGGAGCTGGACCAGCTGACGGAGCTGCGGGCCCGCAAGAGCCTGATCGCCGTGCAGACCTACGCTACCTACCGCGAGTGGATCGAGGAGCGCGCCGATGAGTTCGACCCCATCGTCCACGAGCGCATGCTCGACGGCCGCGACGTGAGCGCCCACGAATACGTGGAGATCAGCCGCGCCTGGGATGCCCTGCGCCGCCGCACCGCCGAGGCCCTGCGCAACGTCGACGCCCTGCTGGCGCCAGCCACCCCCTTCCCGGCGCTGCCGCTGCAGGAATGCGACGACCGCGGCGAGACCTACCGCCGCGTTAACGCCCTCTGCCTGCGCAACACCGCCGCCGCCAACCAGCTCGGCCTGTGCTCGATCTCCCTGCCCTGCGGCTTCACCCGCGGCGGCCTGCCCGTGGGACTGATGCTGATCGGCCGGCCCTTCGAGGAGGCCGGCCTCCTGCGCCTGGCGCGGGCCTACGAATCGGCCGCCGGGTGGAGCGGCCGTCACCCCGATCTGGGCGGCTTCGGCTGAGTCCTTCCATCTTGCGAATGTTGGGGGGTGCCCATAGTTTCGAGCGCCTCCGCAGCACCCGCGTCAGTTCCCGCGTCGCTCCCATCGTCTAACGGTCAGGACTCCAGATTTTCAATCTGGCAACCGGGGTTCGACTCCCCGTGGGAGCACCAAACTACCTATTTCGTGCTGTTCCACGTGGACAAGATCGGGCGCGAGGACGTGCTGGCCGTCCTGACGCCGATTTGGACCGACAAGCCTGAAACGGCTCGCCGGGTGCGCCGGAGCATCAAGGACACACTCGCTTGGGCGCAGGCACACGGCTTCATCGAGCACAACGTGGCGGGAGAGGCCATTGACGGTGCGTTGCCATCCCTGACCAGCGTCAAGAAGCACCTTCGAGCCCTGCCCTATCAGGAAGTCGCCGGGGCCTTGGAGACCGCGCAGGCGTCCAATGCCTCGCTGTCGGTCAAGCTCTGCATCCGCTTTCTCGTGCTGACGGCTTCACGTAGCGGGGAGGCTCGGGGAGCCAGGTGGAGCGAAATCGACTTGGAAGCCCGTGAATGGCGCATCTCCGCTAGCCGGATGAAGGCCGGCGCCGAGCACCGCGTACCTCTGTGTGACGCCGCCCTCTCAGTGCTTGAACAGGCCCGGGATCTCGATGATGGGAGTGGGTTGGTCTTCCCCTCTCCCTCTCGCCAAGGGAAGCCCTTGAGCGATATGGCCTTGACCAAATTGCTCCGGGACAACGGCCTTGCCGAACGCACCACGGTCCACGGGTTCCGATCCGCGTTCAGGACCTGGGCGGACGAGGCTACGGATGCCGACCATGCAATCAAGGAGTTGTCCCTCGCCCATGCCGTGGGCTCACAAGTTGAGCGCGCCTATGCCCGGTCGGATCTGCTGTCCAAGTGCCGTGAGCTGATGAGCCAGTGGGGAGATTTCGTCACCGGCAGCTGACGCCGCCCTCAGGGCGAACATAGGCCGCCTTCACTGGCGGGCTTCTACTTGCCGTCAAATCTGCTCCTTGATCCTGGCGGCCCAGCCTGTTCAGGAACAGCTCCTTCCCCCGTCGTACCCTGAGCCTCACTGGCCGTGGCCCTCTGACGGTTCGCAGGCGCCGGAGGTACTCGTCCACCTGGAAGCCTTCAGCCAGCTCGCTCACGTAGGTTGCGAGGATCGAGATCGCTTGCTCGGCCCCCCCGGGCCCTAGGCCAACAGCCTTCACGTCCTCCGACTGGGTGACTACCTCCCCCAGCCCGCCAACCTGCTTTTCTAGCTGGGCAATCCGCTGCTCCAGCTCGTTAACTCGATCTGCGGTCATGTCTGGACCTCCGAAGGGTAAACCGCCGGGGAAACTCGGCGCCTGTGGCGCCTTCTCGCCGTCCGACTAGCAAAGGCGGGGCCAATCCCTGCACCTTCTGTCCGTCACCGATCCAGGCGGCCCGTACCTTCCCCTGGGAATAGATTGGGTCGCTCCCCGTCACCCCCCTCTGGCTGGCTCGGAGGCCGGTGACGGTCCACCACCGGCCGGTACCGGATCGACAGTTGGAAGTGCTATTCTGAGCACCTACATTCCGACATGGTTTCGCCTCCCTCGCACACCCCAAGGGGAGAAATCCATTGACAGAGCGACGGGAAGCGAAGGAGCTTCTATTCCTTCGGCATCTTTGCCGCGCCCTCTCCAGGGTCCAGGAGGCCCGCTGGCAGATGTACCATGCCCTCGACCTGGAACCCCGGAAACAGGTGAGGACGCAGAGATCGAGCATCTTGCAGCCCTGATCCGAGAGACGGCTCCTCTCGGACCCCGATGCCGCCGGGGAGCGGCTGAGAGCGGGGCTTGAGCGGGGGGACTTGACTCGCCCGCAACTCACTACTAGGAAGGACGCAAGGGAGTGGGCCAGCCATATTGCTCCCATTTCAAAGCGGCTCCTACTGACCATGCTCACGTGGCCCCGGCTGAGCTTGGGCCACAGAGATTAGGAGAGCGCCCCCTCGGGGCCTAGCTATTTTCAGATGGCGTCAAAGTCCCAAGTTCTAGAGGAGTTTTCTCTTTTCTCAGTCCCGACAGGGGGTATCGGCAGTTGGTTGACGAAGGATACTCATGACGATGTCTTCGCCCGCCTCGCAAAGATCAGTGAGCATCCGCTGCCTGCTGGGCAACTGAACCAACTGTTGGTCCTTGCACATGAAGCACCCGTTAGCGACGGATTCTTTGAGTACTACTGGCTCAAGGCGCCCGAACAGCACTGCTACGACGTGCGAGATCTCCCCGGCTATTCCGAAGACTTCCTTGCTTCAGGGAGTTTCATTACCTCTCTATCTCATCTGAAGTGGGGGCTCTACCGCCTGTATGTCGATGGCCTTCTGTTCTTCGGGAACATCCGCTCCGCGTTTCACGGCCTTCGTGATCTGAGAGTGTGCGACCTAGAAGCGTTCTTCCGCGCTGAACGACTGGACACAGAGGCTATGAGGCAACGGGGTCCAACTCTGCCTTTGAAGTTGATTCCGAAGGACAGTCGGTATCTCATTTCGGAAATGGCATGCAAGTCTTACGGGGATACGCCTGGAGTAGAGGGTGATCTCGGAGAGTTCCTTCTCGAAGCCTATCGAAGACATGCTGCAGCGGGGAATCCCTCGCCAACGATTCGGCAGCTGTTGCATGAGGACGTTCCTGATGCGCGAGGTGGCCCTCTACAACACGCAACAGTACCTCTCCGTGCTAAGTGAACTCGATGTCTATGTTGCCACTAGTATGAGGACGCGAGAAGACTTCCGGAAAATGGCCGATACTTGCCAGACGATTTTCTCTAGTCCCGAACTGAAGAAGATGCATCTTCGCCACTTCGATCCGACGCTCAGTGCCGCCGCGGGACACGAAGACAAAGGACTGATCGAGTGTCTGATGGTGAAGTGCGCCAAGGTCCTTGTATATTGCGCTGGAGAGAAGGAGAGCTACGGAAAAGACGCAGAGGCGGCGATGGCACTGAGTCTTGGAAAGCCAGTGATCTTCTACTCCGACCAAGAGCAGCGAAGCAGATTTTATCGCGATGTGCATCCGCTGAGTCGTCTCATTGAGTTTGAAACTGGTGTGGCGGTTGGAGCAATGGTAACGGACAGTCCTGAGGAGGTCTCGCAGCTTCTTTGCAGGATTTTCCAGAACCGGATGGAGTATCGCCTTGAACAGCCGAAGCGCGGCTTTCTACGCCTCAAGGAGAAGCTAACTGACTCGGTTGTTCGTCTCCAGACGGATGACCAGCTTCTTAGCGAAGCATTCTGGAATCACTATCACAGAGAAGAGAAGAGGGCTAAGAGAGGTGTGGGAGGAAACTACGGGTGATGGGTCTCTTTAGCGGCAACGGCCAGATTTGGCTGGGTAGAGGGGGCGAAAGGTGTCGGATACCCCTTGGGGGCCCGCGGACGCCCTGCGCTACGCCTACATGCAGGACGGCAATGGGGTCGCACGGGAGGGAGCATCGGGGAGTCTGCTGACATGCTCCCTTGGAAGGAAACGCGTCCTGCTGGAGAACGTGGCCCCCGGAACGGGCGCGGTGGCGGGAGAAGATTCGAGCGAAGGCTCGTACACCGTGACATGGCGAGAAGTGATGCTCCGAGAGTGCAGCGGCTGAGGAGTGAGTTCTCGGCGCTTCTGAATCCTCACGAGTGCGAGGACAAAGAGCTGGTGGCGTGCAGCAGCAACTGGGTGTTATGCCGATGAGGAGCGGAACAAGCCTATGGAGGAGATCGACCTGCGCACCACGCAAGGGGCAAGTGGCCGGTAGAGGCCTTGGGCCTCCAAGATGACAGATCGATCTCTTACAGACTGCAAGCGACGGCTGCTCGTTCTGTCTTGCTCGCGCCGGAAACGGGTGTCCGAGCGACCCATGCCGGCGATCGAGCGATACAATGGACCGCTATTCTTGACCTTGCGTCGCTTCCTGCGTATCTGTCCAGAGGGAGCGGGGCCGCTAGACATTTACGTCTTGTCGGCCGCCCATGGGCTTATCCCCGGAGGGAAGCCAATCAAGTGGTATGATCGGAGAATGGACTTGAGAAGAGCGATTGAGTTGCAGCCCTCGGTCAAGAGAGCATTCTCAGAACTCCTACGGAACAACAGCTATTGCTCAATGTGCTTGGCACTCGGAAGGCTGTACTCTAGGGCGCTTGATGACTGGCAAGAGCTGATTCCATCAGATGCGGAATGCACAATCGCTAAGGGTCCCTTAGGAGCAAAGGCCCGCGAGCTGAAGAGGTGGCTAAACGGCCCAGAAATAGAGCCACTGCAACAATTGCAGGAGCAACCAAATGGTCCGCATTGAAATATTGGAGATAGGACCGGGAGAAGATGAAGCAAAGACGAAGAGAAGAATCGAAATAGACGCAATTGACCCATCGCAAATACCTCCGGTAAACCAAAGAGCCGGCAGTCTGATCGCGATGCCCGAAATTGAGGGAATCATCGACGAAATCACTCCGATGGATCAGGGGGAGGATCAGGAGCTGTATTATGCGAGAAACGTGCCCGTTCTCGAAGATGGGAATCTGGCGCGGACTCCGCTAGATCTCCCACACCATACAGGCCTACGAGTTGTGCTAGAGAGTATTCTTAGGGAATATGGTACGCCGGATAACCTCCAGATACGCCTTAGCTGAAGGGGGCTTGTATGGCGCAGATTCTATCTCTTGGGGAATTCAAGACAGCCGCCGGCAGACATCTGTGCAAAGGCACTTGGACTCTAGAATATCACGACCGAACGCATCTGCCAAGGGGTGCTTTCGTTGCTCTTGCAAGCATCGAGATCGAAGATGGAGGACCAGGTGGCAACTGGTTTTTTCGCTTCGAGCCCAAGTCGCACACTGGTCTCGCGAAGGGTTTCGAAGCCGCTGAGAAGCTCTTCAGCAAGGGAATGGAAGCGACGAAGGCGGCTAAGGTTAGCCTGGATCAAATCAGGGAGTCGTTGGTTCGAGTGGGTCTCCTACAGCCGCGCTTTGAAATAGAGGGTTCTCACTCTCTGGAGTGTAGTCGGTTTGCGATTGTCATATTGGATACCAACGCGCTGCGAAGTGGCTCGGCCTACCATCTACAGGAGCAATTCCCCGATACTCGGATTTGGATGGTCGTTCCAAGTGTCACATTGATGGAAATTGGGGAGAGGCTTGCTAGTGTGGCAAGCAGAGATAGAGGGGGATGTAAGCCTCAGAACAGTGCTCTCCTCAGGACGCGGCCCCAGGTTACAATTGCGCCTGGGGAGATAATGAGGATAAGGGAGCAGTTCCCTGCAGAGACGTTAGAACTAGCTCCGGAGTTGCTCCGCGTCTTTCGGGGCTACGAGACGAGACATGGGGACAAGGAGCCTGATCGAGTCTCCATCAACGACCGGCTGATTCTGGAGAGCATTAAGGATCTTCAGCGGCAGCGCAATGTGTCCTCGGGCGTGTACTTGATGTCCGGAGACAAGGATATTTCCCGGTTGGCTCATCTTGAAGGGATTCAGACGATTTTTCCGGAAGTGCCAGACCTGGAAACGACGGGCATCTACTCAGTGCGGTACTCGTTAGAGTCTCGCGCACATGTGGTGTGCTCCATCTTCCGACTGCTGTGGGACTTGGCCCATGTCTTCAGTTGTATCCGGATGAGCAGAGATGGAGCGCCGGGCGGGGAGAGCGACTTGGCACTGTCCTACTACTACGAGTCAAAGCTGGTGAAGGATTGGGCAGACGACAAACTGGAGGTGCAAGTTGGACCCGGTTGTCCCAGCGACGCTGTTTAGCGTCTTGGACAGGTTGGCAACAAGGATGGGGCCTGTCCGAATAGCCGATCTGGAATCTACGCGCCGGTTCTCCAATCGGCGCTTCGCTGAAATTGGGAGAGTAATCGAGGGCCTCGGCCTTGCGCAGCGGGTAGGCCAAACGCTAGTACCGACTGGAGCGTTGGGACCCTTTGTTTCCTATTGGGAGCAAGGAGATCTTGATGGGATTAGCGGTTTCTTTCAACGATATGTCCCGTACGACGCTTTCCGTGGATACCTGCAAGCGGAGAGATGCATTGCTCTGCCGCGGAAGGGCGAGCGAGGGGCACGGCGCAGGATGGGCAAAGAGTTGAGGTCCGGCGGCACCGGACTGACCTTCGTAGCTATTGATACCTTCAAGTGGTGGGGGATGGCGGTCGGGGAGGTGTATCTGTCGCCCTTCGGAGAGAGAGAGATCTACTGGGGTGGGGAGCGGCCCGCATTGGATGAGTTCGAAGCAATACTACAAGTTGAGTATGCGGAGATCCGGCCATTGGATGGGTTCGCGAACGTTGGGAGGCTGGCGGACCGTGTCTGCCGGCAGCTTTGCATTTCATTTCCGTGCTTTGAGAGGCTCTTCCTGGGACTGTGGCAGCGCCGGAGGTTTGCCACGGGGACATCCTTACAGCGCGGCCACCGAGGAAGAGGGGCGATACAGATCCTTCGGCCTCGGTCAGAAGCAAAGAGGCGCGGACTCCCGGTTGAGTGGACGGCTAAGCGTTTTGTGGAGGACGGTTTGGTGATCCATGGCCGGAGCGTTAAGGTGGTCAAACTTAGGCCAGGGCCTTAGGGACCCAAATGGCAAGGAGGGCGATGCTTGTGGCTCGTTCAATTGGTGATCCAGATCTGGAGCAAATCCGGAGCGAGTTCAGTCAGGAGGTTCCTCGTAATCCGTACGAGGACTTCTTTCTGCTGGCGAATCCGTTTCCAGACCTTGGACAGTTCTGCGGGCTCTGCGTGAACCAAGAGTCGGTAAAGGCAGAATTCACCCGTGTACTTAGGGAACTGTACGGGGGATCGCAGTCCCGAGTGATGACCATACTGGGTAGCACAGGAGCGGGGAAGACGAATCTTCTACGGTTTCTCGAAGGGACACTGAAAGGCTGGAGAGAACCCGGTCCGGAGAGAAGAGCCATTACCGATCTGTTTACCGTGTTTGTTGAGCAGCCGCAGGGGAGCTACTTAGAAATGCACCGGCAGATCGTTGGTCAGTTGGGAGAGGTTTTCTTTAGCGAGTTCTTCACCAGAGTGCGTCGGGGCGAAGTTGACTTGGGGGAGCTATCTGAGGCATTGGGTGATGTGAACCCAGAATTGCTGCAAGCACTTCGGTACATTGCGGGGGCGGAGTCGGGACAACTGCCCTTGGGCGAACCGCGTTCGTACCGGCTGTTGGGCGACTGGTTGCAGGGCGGAAGGGTGGGGGTTGCGGAGAGGAGGAGACTGGGAAGCGTCTCCGCAGAGGTCGGAAGATCGGGTACCGTCGCCATTAGGTTTCTGTCAGACTTTGTTCGGGTCCTGTTGGAGGCGAAGCTTCTTAGGGGGTTAGTGATATTCGTCGATGAATTTGAGGAAGTGTTTTCCGGAGTGTCAGCGGCAAAGCAGGCGCAGTATGCTCAAGACTTGAGGAATTTGATCGATAGCCACCCGAAGGGAGTGGTCTTTGTCATCGGTACGGCACCGCTTGGTGAGCAACTGCAGAGTGTCTCGCCTCCCCTGCAGCGGCGTCTAGGAAGAGGGGTGGAGGTGGAGCCGATCGCGGATGAGAAGACTGCTCTGGAATACGCACAGGCGTACGTTGGGTGGGGTAGGGAGAGATTTGTGGAGGAGAGGCAAGTCCCGGTGTGTGTGCCAGAAGAGTGTGAGGAGAGAGACCAACCGTACTACCCGTTGTGTGAGGAGAGCGTGAAGGGAGTGTTCAGAGACCTGCAGGGGGAATTGGGATCCCAGGAGGTTGTGCCTGGTGACTTTCTTCCGGGGCTGAATTTTCTACTCTACAAGCGGGTCTATGGAGAGGGGCGATGCGAGAGGTGAGGGGGGAGGGGGGAGGGGGGGAGAGTTCGCCCAAGGATGGAGAGTTGAGTTGGTGGAATCGTGGCTTCATGTGTTCCGGCCCCGGCGGCTGGGAAGGAACGAGAAGTTGGCGTGGCTAGATTCTAGTGGCGATAGGGGATGACCAAGGCTCTTCTATCGACCTTCGACGTGCCTGGGCTATTTGCTAGCTATCGGATCGGGGACTATCCGAGTGCTGGGCTACGTTGCCACCCGTGGAGGTTGACCCAGACGAAAGGGATATTGCTCAATGCGTTTGACCTACTGGCGAATAGGCGAACCCGGAAGTCTGTAGCCGAGATGCGAAGTGGCGGGGGGCACTTGCACGAGTACGTTGAATTTGATGGTCCCCTGATCCTTGACTCAGGAGCGTTTAATTTCCTGCGGCGGGAGGAACTGACCATATCGGCTAGTGAGGTCCTATCGATTGGGATTGAACTGGGTGCGGATGTGTCGGTTGTACTGGACCACCCATTCACGCCCACGACAGATAGTGATGAAGTTGAGAGGCGCTGGGCGAACACTGTGAGGAACACCCGGGAGATGTTTCGTGCGCTGGAGGGGGTCAACCCTTCTCTTCTTTCGGAGGGCTTTAGGCTGATACCAGTTGTCCACGGCCATAATGAAGAGAGTCTTTCGAAGGGCATAGAGGACATTAGGGAGATTCTGGGACGGGAGCCGGAGATCCTTGGAATCGGGAGCCTAGCACCGCTTGCGCTGAATGGCAGCAAACGTACGGTTGTAGAGGTCATTACGGAGACGAGGAGGCTATTGCCGAGTACGCACCTGCATTGTTTCTCGCTTGGTTCCGCGCTACTGATGCTCCTGGCCTTTTACTGCGGGGCAGACAGCGTTGATTCGCAAACCTGGATGATGAGTGCTGCGTTCAAGCAAGTGCAATTGCCGGGCTTGCACCTGACCCGTTTCTCACGCCGTGAGGCTGAGAGGAATCCTGAAAGGTATGGACGGGATCGTGGGGTATTCGCCGACCACCTTGTCCGGCTTATTGGAGAGGAGAGTTTCTGCCCGAAGGATTGGGACACGGGAGAGGCTTGGCCAATCAGGGATGAGCGAGATGCGTTGGCATACATTGAGTATCTGGAAGATGGTCCGGGAGAGAACCATGTTCATCGACGCGCATGTCACAATTTGCATGTGTTCAACTTTGAGGCTGGCCGCGTTCGAAGGGAGATGAGTGTAGGCTCCCTCGATAGCTTCGTGGAAAGGCGTATCGAGGGAACGGTGTATCGAAGAGTGTGGGAATATGCACGTGAGAGGAAGGTGAGGAAGGGCACCCTAGGCGATTGCTATAGCGGGATTTCCTGACGTGTATGTGTATTTTGTACAGTGACGGTAATGACCTGACACTGCCCCTGCTCGGGGATGAGGGTAGCGGCGATTTTCTGCATGGCAGCCTCCTTGGCTCGGGGCTTGGTTGGGACCCCCTTCTTGAAAGCCTGCAGCGGCGTCAGGCCGTTCATGTTGCGGCCCTGGTGGGGGCGCTTCTCGTTGTACTGGACCAGGTAAGCATCCAGATCCTTCTGCATCGGGTCAATCGACTCATACCAGGTCTTGCGGGCCCACGACGCGGAAGTGCCCGTCGAGAATGGTCCGGTGCAGTCGCTCCAAGAAGCCGTTGGTCTGGGGACTCTTCATCTTGGTGGTGCGGTGCTCGATCCCTTCCAGCTGCAGGAAGAACTCATAGGGATGCCGAATTCGCGCAGTTAGGGAACACGTAGGTACAAACCGGGTTGATGGTAACACTTCTGACCGGTTTGATGCGTGACACTCCCCGGTATCTTGGACCGACCCCCAAGCAGGAGGTTGGTCGATGCCGTGGATGGAGACCGCACCCGTGGAGCAGAGAGAGCGATTCATCGCTGATCATCGACCCGGTCACTTGACGATGACGGAGCTGTGCCGACGATACGGCATCAACCGCAGACGGGCTACAAGTGGCTTCGACGACACGCCGACGAGGGGCGGCCGGGCCTGCAGGACCGCAGCCATGCGCCGCACCACTGCCCCCACCGCCTGGAGCCGGAGATCGCCGGGCTGATCCTCCGGGCGCGGCGACGGCATCCCGACTGGGGGCCTCGGAAACTGCTGACCTGGCTGACGTCCCGTCACCCGAGGATCTCGTCGTGGCCAGCGGTCAGCACGGCGGGCGATCCGAGACCGGCACAGGACCCTGAATGACCGTATCGAGACGACATTCTTCGGCCAATCTCTGGACTTGGGAGCGTCTGGTATGGGCTACACGCTCAACAATGACGGCGGGGGGCTGGGCAAGTTCAACGTCGGTGGATCGTTCGTGAATGGCGAGCCAGTGCTCGACGGGGAGTTTGAGTTGGCCCGCCGGCAGAAGATTGATGTCAGGCTCTCCAACCTCCAAGTGGCCTACTTGGTGAAGTATGGAGCGATCGCGGTCGGGTACATCCCCAAGCAGTGAGCACGTTAGGAGGAAGCAGTGGCCTGCGGCATTTCGGCGCCAGAACAGTAATCATGCGGCGGCTAGCGGAGTTGCCTGGAACCTGATGAACTCTCCATCCAAGACGAGTACGCAGAGCGTCGCGGAACGGCAAGCGAAGTACAATCGCAAGGACGACCAGGAGTAGATCGGCCTTTGGACAAGAAAACTCTTTGAGAAAGGAAGTGCCTGATCGCAGAGCCTGTTGTCATGAACGAGCAGCCCGTCCTCTCCATAGGAGACGCAGAACGTATCGTCTACATGGACAAAGAGGAAGGGTGGGCGGTTGTGGCTTTAGGCAAAGAGACCCGTAACCGTCTTGGGATTCGATGGTTCAAGTCACGAAGTGGATGCCGGGGACTTTCCAAGCCATTCTTTCAGGCGTCACGGAGCATTTAGCCACATCCACTCAAGGGTTCCTTGAAGCGGAGTAAAGTGTTTCTGAGCAGTATCCTTCGTAGGAAGGTGTTGTCACGGTAGAGCCGGTAGATTGGCCGGAGGCATGGGAAGCTCTCGACGAGCTTCCCGCACAAGCCAGGGCGCATCTTGTTTGGTATCCCGGCGTGTCCTGGATGGATTGATGGGGAGTAGGGTGGCGGCACCATTTACGCCCCGGCGTCATCCACAACACCGACGGGACAGTCCGGTTGTGAGAAGTGAGCCAGCTGCGCCCATTCTGGACTACGGCACATACCGCGGATACCGCGTGCCGGTCGCTGCCGCCCGGGACCTGTGTGAACGTGAAGGTCTGCCTCGACCACGCCGCCTGAAGCGGATCATGCGCGGCGAGGTGAATGCGTCGTCCCGTCTCGACTTTGACGATGCAGCTCCGCTGATACTCAAGGTCTGGGTCCGAACGTCGGACCCGGAGCGAATGCGGCATGCAGAGTCTGTCGCTCGCCAACTCCGGCAACTGACTGGTGTACCGACGCCTTCATGGAAGACTGCGGGCTCGTCTTGAGAGAGATGCACGAGTCCGGCATCGATGTCCCAGGTCCCGCGGACGCGCAGGCATGGGCCGATGAAGACCTCACCCGATTCGCCCACTCCGTTGAGCAGCTCAATGACCAGGCCTGGATCCAGAGCCATGCTCGATCGAGCTGTGCGCTTGTGGAAGGGAAACTCGAGTCTGCTTCAGGAGGCAGGGGGACTGTCTTTCGTCCACTATGACTTCCAGCCACACAACCTCCGAGTCGAGCCTGTCTCCGGTCGAATCGTCTCGGTCCTCGATCTGGATAACAGTACGCGCGGCCCGGCGTTCTCGGATATCAGAGATCTCCTGCTGACGGTCTTCGTCCCGGATCCCGGTTCGGCAGAACCGTTCTGGCGGGCGTATGGCCCTGTGGATGAGCAGAGGAGACTGGTCTTGCGCCTGCACTCACTCGCTCGAGTGCTCGATGTCCTCCGGGCCTACGCAGGCCCCGCTCCAGGAGGATGGAACCACACCACAGTGGCGACCTTGCTTGAGGACATAGAGACGGCCTAGTTCCTCAGAACGGCGTCCAGTTCGGATGCATGTCGTCGTGCGGATCCTCGGTCACCCGCACCTCCTCCCCGCCCTCGACGGGGATGATCCAGATGTCGTAGCGGATGTCCTGCTCCGACTGCCGCGCGAAGGCGATGCGGGTGCCGTCGGGGGACCAGGTGGGGTTGCTGTCCCAGGTCTCGGCGAAGGTCAGCTGCCGGGCGTTGGTGCCGTCGGCGGTCATGACATAGACGTGGCTGAACTCGTTGGCGGTGTCCGACAAGGTGTAGGCGATCCAGGCTCCGTCGGGCGACCACGAAGGATGCCTCCCGCGCTGGCCTTCCGGCAGCGGCGAGAGGATTCCGCTGTCCGGGTCCAGGAGATGGATCCCCCAGGCCTCCTCCGGACCGGAGACACAGGCGATGGACGAGCCGTCGGGGGACCACGCCGGCGAGTAGGCCCAAGGGGCGGCGGGCTCGGAGGTGAGCTGCTCCACGCCGCTGCCGTCGGCGTTCATGACGAAGATGTGGTCCGTCCCGGCCCGTTTCGACTCGAAGGCGATGCGCCGGCCGTCGGGGGACCAGGCGGGACTTGAGTCCCAGGCCTCGTGGCGGGTGAGGTTCACCGGATCTCCGCCGTCGGCGTCCATGACGTAGATCTCCATGTTGCCGTCCCGGCGCGAGGTCAGGGCCACTCTCGTCCCGTCCGGCGACCGCGCCGGCTCCTCGCCGTTGCGCGTCTGGTAGTGTTGCTCCAGGGAGTCGGGCTCGGAGCCGTCGGAACGGGGGACGGCGGCCAGGACCGAACACAGGTTCACGACCTCGCCCGTCTCCAGGTCCAGAGAGTGCACCTCGAGACCGGACAGGTATCCACTCATCAGGCGGCGGTTCGAGGAGAACAGGAGCAGCGAGCTTCCCAGGGGAGGGCCGGGCCCCTCGGGCGGGACCACCTCCACGCTGTCCTCCGGCTCGGGCGCGGTGAACTCCACGGTCACGCCGCGCTCCCCCAGGGCCGCGAGCTGGGCCCGAGCCGCCTCGCTCAGCGGGTTGCCGGTGAGATCCACGCTCTGCAGGCTGTCGAGACCCGCGAGGTCCGACACCTCCGTCACCCCGTTGTCGGCCAGCAGCAGCACCCGCAGGCCCTTCAGCGACGCCAGGGCCGACACCTCCTCGACCCGGTTGGCCCCCAGGTCGAGGTAGCGCAACCGCCTCAGCCCGGCCAGCGGCGACAGATCCCGGATCTCGTTGCCGTACAGGTCCAGGACCTCCAGTCGCGTCAGCTGCTCGATGCCGCCCAGGTCGGCGATCCCCCGGTCCTTGGCCGTCAGCGAGACCAGTCCCGCCGCGTCGCCGGTCCCGCCCGCGGCCTGCTCCACCGCCGCCTGCAGGGCCGAGTCCGCGAAGGCCGGGGACGTGCCGACGCCGCCGGTGCCCCCGGGGTCGGGGTCCGGTCCGCTGGGGCCCTCCGGACCCGACCCGCAGGCGGCCAGGGCCAACACCGCCAGCATCGTGCCGCCGAGGATCTCCGCCGCCGTCCTGCCTGCCTTCGAAGGGTCCATGAATCACCGTCCTTTGAGGAGTCCTCGTGAGCTATTGGCAAACGTGGACCTGGTCAAGCTCGGCGCTCCTTGACCCCGCCCCACGGCCGCGCCTGCTTGTGCCGCCATGAGCTGGCCTCCGCGCATCATCCACAACACCGACGGGCACTGGATCATCAACTACCAGGACCGCCGCGAGCCCGGGGACATCGTCCGGCTGATACCCGTCCTCGCCGAGGCCGGGGTGGACGCCCTCTCGGTGCTGGCCGGCATCGACGACGACATCTCCTGGCGGGGCAGCCCGCACGCCCAGCTCTACGGCGACCACATCACCGAGTGGCAGCCGGACCCGGTTCCCCGGGACATCCACGGTCACCCGCTCAAAGCAGAGCAGGCGCCCCACATCCACGGGCGGCCGATCAAGGAGGTCGGGGGCCGCCGGCCGGCCGACGCCCACGAGTTCCTGCACCTGCTCCTCGACCAGGTGATCGCCGACGGCCACGAGCTGATGCAGATCTACATCGACGGCGCCCGCCGCAGCGGCCTGCCGATCTACGCCGGCTTCCGCATGAACGACGCCCACGCCTGCGACGAGGCCAGGGGCTGGTACGGGCGCTCGCGGCAGAAACAGGAGCGCCGCCACCTCCTCATCGGCTCGCCGGTGCCCTTCGGCTGCCGCCACGGCGCCGACTGGTCGTTCTCGTGGGTGTGGAACTACGCCGAGGAGGAGGTGAGGGAGCGCTTTCTCGGGCTCTTCGACGAGACCCTGGAGCGCTACGACTTCGACGGACTGGAGCTGGACTTCAGCCGGGCGCCGCCGTTCTTCCGGACCGGCGAGAAGTTCGCCAACATCCCGGTCATGACCCGCTTCATGGGGCAGGCCCGGCAGCTGGTGGACCGCCGCGGCGCGGAGGCGGGGCGGGAACTCCGCCTGATCGCGCGGGTGCCCGCCGGCCTCGGTGAGTCGCTGGAAGAGGGGCTGGACGTGGAGACCTGGATCCGCGAAGGGCTGGCCGACGCGGTGGTGCTCGGCTCGCCGGGCTACTGCGTGCACGAGATCGACGTCGGCCCGGCGGCGGCCCTGGCCCGGGAGAGCGGCGTGGCGGTCTACACCGGGTTCGACACCAAGACCTACACGGCCTCACCCCAGGAGGGCTACGAGGAGAGCCCCGCCAGCGTGCTGCGGGCGGCGGCCCTCAACGGCTACCGGGACGGCGCCGCAGGCGTCCACCTCTTCAACTTCGGCTACCCCTCCCACCGCGCCGCGCCGGCCGCCAGCGGCGACTTCAACGACTTCGACGACTACCACCTGCGCATGGTGGCCGAGCTGCGCGACCCGGCGGTCCTGGAGCGGCGCAACCGCTGCTACTACCTGCCCGCGGCGGCCGGCCCCGACCACCGGCCGCAACTGCCGCGCAAGCTGGCCCTCGCCGGCCGCGGCGCCGGGCCGGAGCACGCCCTGCGGATCCGCGTCGACGACGACATCGAGGCGGGACTCGCCGAGGGGCGGATCGCCCGGTGCGAGCTGCGCCTGTGCCTGGAGGACTGCGAGGGGGCGGAGGGCCGCCTTCACCTAACCGTCAACGGCACGCGGCTGGACCCGTCTGCCGATCGAATCGTGGAGAGCAGCCGCGGCCGGCGCTGGAGGGTCTTCGACGGACCGCCCCTGCGCCGGGGGATCAACACCGTGCTCGTCATCCTCGACGGCAGCCGTACGCCCTCGCCGTGGCCGCGCCTGGAGAGCTGCGAGATCCTGCTGCTGGCCCCCGACTGAGCAATGCACGAGCTGAGTTGGGAGTTCTGCTGCGTCATCGACGCGCCGGTGGACGAGGTCTTCACGGCGATCACGGACAAGGACGCCATCAGCACCTTCTTCACCGACGCCTCGAGCGCTTCCCTCGAAGCCGGGCGCACCGTCCTGTGGCGGTTCGGCGATCTCGAGATCGACGTCCACGTCGAGGAGGTCGTCCCCGGCGAGCGGATCGTCTGCAACTGGCCCGCCTGCAACGACGTGGGCTATCGGACGCGCTTCACATTCGCCTTCGAGGCGCTGGGTGAGGGCACGAAGGTCGTCGTGAGCGAGTCCGGCTGGCGCGCCGATGGCGAGGGGACCGCCAGCGCCTTCGAGCAGTGTTCGGGTTGGACCCACTTCTTCGCCAGCCTCAAGGCCCGTCTCGAGCACGGCGTCGACCTGAAGCGCTTCTACTGCGACGGCGGCTGAGGCGGGTCAGCCCTCCGTCAGGATGGCGTACGCCTCGATCTCGACCCGCAGTTGGGGCCTCCCCAGGGCCGCCACCTGCACCAGCGTCGACGCCGGCTTGACGTCGGCGAAGCGCTCGTGGTGGGCCCGGGCGACCTCCTTCATGTCCGAGATGTCGGTCACGTAGACCACCGTCCTCACCACGTCCTCGATGCGCGCCCCCGCCTCGGCCAGGGCCGCGGCGATGATGTCGAGTGCGGCAACCGACTGCTCGTAGGTGCCTCCCTCGTCGTGGGGCGGGCGGGCGCAGGTGCCGGCCACGTGGACGTGGTCGCCGACGCGCACCGCCCGCGAGTAGCCGTACTCCTCCTCGAAGGGGTTGTTGCTCGATATGTTCCGCCGTTCCATGGATCTCCTCTTCTACTTCATCAGCATCATCTTGCGCATCGCCGCGTGGCCGGGCTGCACCAGGCGATACAGGTAGACGCCCGTTCCCACGGCGCGGCCGTCGTCGTCGGTGCCGTCCCAGGAGTATACGTGGTCCCCGGGGACGAGGCCTTCCCACGCCTCGACGAGCACCCGCCGCCCGGTCAGGTCGTAGATCTCCAGGCGCACCGGCTGCGGGCCGAATCCGCCGGCGACGGTGATGCGGATGGTGGTCTCCGCGTTGAAGGGGTTCGGCGTGTTCTGGTGCAGCACCGCGGTCTCCGGCAGGGCCGGCCCCCGCAGCCGCCAGGCCTGTCCCTCGGCGACGACGATCATCTCCTTCTGGAGGGAGGCGAAGCTCTCGAGCTCAGCCGGCGCGGCCAGCGCGGTGGCGTGCTCCATCACCGGATCGCCGGGGGTGTACTCGGAGTCGATCCACACGCCATCGCTCAGGTGGAAGTCTCTGTCGAACCAGGAGGCGGTGGCAAGCACCTCCTCGATCCCGGTGGTGGCATAGCCACCGCCGCCGCCCACCGCCTCGTCGGAGACCCCCTGGGGCAGGGGCACGGGCTGCCCCACGCTGACCACCTCGGTGCCGTCGTTGCGCACCACCCGGTCGACGGCGACGAAGGAGGTGTAGGCGGTGAGCAGGTTGTAGGTCAGGCCCAACTCCAGGATGTGGCTCTTCACCCTGTCCTCCAACCCCAATCCCGCGTAGTCGCCCAGGGTGGCGATGAGCCGGCGCGCCCAGAGATAGCGCAGGGCCGAGTTGGACTCCTCGGGCGTCACCTCGGAGACGTCGATGTCGATGCCGTACTCGCCCTGTCCCGTATGCCCTCGCAGCGACACCGTGCCCTGGCGATCGCCCCGCCACTTCCCGTAGACCAGGACCGGGCGCTCCGCCAGCAGGTCCGGGATGGAGACCGGCTCCACCTCGTAGATATCGAAGCCCTCGGCGGAGAAGGTCGTCCCCGAGAGGACCGGCGTGCGGATGTACTCCCGGAACCGGTTCGCGGTCTCCTGCGCCTCGGACTCCTCGGTGACGACGAAGGGCTCGCCCGAACCCATGCGGGCCATGCCCTCGATGAGGAAGCGGTTGACGCCGGAGCCGATGCCGAAGGCGAAGACGTTGGCATCGCCGAGGTTTTCCCGGATCAGGTCGAAGACCCGCGCCTCCACCGTGATGTACCCGTCGGTGGCGATCACGATGGAACGGGATGTCGTCTCGCCTGGCCGGGGCAGATCGATGGCCCGACGGAGGGCCTGCGAGAGCCGGGTCCCGCCCCCGCCTTGCTGGCCATCGATGACTTCGAGAGCCCGCTCCACGTTCTCGCTCGACGCGGGGAGGGACTCCGGGGAGAGCACGCTGGAACCGTAGGCGAAGAGCAGCACGTTGAAGTGATCGGTGGGGCGGAGCGGCTCGATCAGGTCTCTCAGCAGCGCCTTCGACACGTCCAGTGGATAGCCGTGCATCGAGCCGGAGACGTCGACGACGAAGATGTACTCCCTCGGGGGGATCTCGTCCTCGAGGACGCGCTCGGGCGGCTGACCCATGAAGAGGAAGAAGCTCTCCTCCTCGCCCTCCCCCTCGTAGAGCAGCAGGCCCGACTTGATCTGGTCGCCCGCCAGCCGGTAGCGCAGGATGTAGTCCCGGTTGCCCCCGGTCCCGCCCGGATCGGACAGCTCGACCACGGCCCGGTTGGGCTCGGGATAGGTGACCTCGATGTCGTGGGAGATCGAAGAGAGGGACTGGATCGGCACCCCCGTCCTCAGCTCCACGTCGATGTCGAAACCGTAGATCGCCGGCTCCCCCTCGCGGGTGTACGGCGACGCCACGAACAGGTCCCTGTGGTCGACCTCGGCCAAGGGGATCTCGGAGTACCGCGGCCCGACGACGGTGGGATAGACGAACTCGTACTCGCCCTTCGTGGGCACCAGGGTCTCGGTGTATCTCAACTCGACGAGGATCCGGTCCCCCGGCAGGATGTTACCCAACGTCATCTGGAAGACGTTGGGCCTCTGCTGCTCCAGGAGCGAGGCCGTGTAGCCCTCTTCGATCGCCTCCTCGTACTCCTGCCGCGCCTCCTCCCGTTCCCGGATCTCGGCGGTGACGACCCGCTCGCCGATGGTCATCTCCATCCCGTACACGGCCGCCTGCGTGGAGGCGGGGAAGACGTAGGTCGCCTCCAGGGGCTTGCCGCCTTCGTTGGCGTACTCCTGGCGGATCACCACGTCGGCGATGACCCCGGCGATCCGGACGCTGGCCGAGATCGACTTCATCGGCAGCTGATCCAGCTCCGGATCGTCGGTCTCGACGAAGAAGAAGGGGGAGAGGGTTTGCTCCGGCTCCGGGAACTCGTCCCCCGAGCTGTGGGAGATGAACAACGCGGGCAATAGCAGGCAGAGAATGCGGATCAGCATGGTGTGCCTCCCAGGCAGTCGCGGAGACGGCTGTGACCGTGCCGCATGTGGCGGGCTGGCATAGCCCCGATACCTGCCTGGGAAGGGAACGCAAGAAGCGTGCCCTCAGGTTCTCACCGCGTCATCTCTCGACTGGCCCTTCCAGTTTCCTGGACAACCAGTCCCTTACAGGCCGGACTCGTCCGGTTTCCCGGACAGGTACGGCGCGAGCGCGCACGAACCGGAGGCCCGAGGCGCCCGAAGACTGGTGATCTACTCCTGGGACGCGGCACCAGGGTCCCTCTGGAACATGCCCATCACGTTGCCCTCCGTGTCCCGGAAGTCGGCGAACCAGCCCACCCCGGGGATGGCGGTGCGGGGGGTGACGATCTCACAGCCGGCCGCGGTGACCTTGGCCAGGTAGGCGTCGAGGTCGTCCACGCCGATGACGACGTGGGTGCCGCCCCCGGTGGCCATTCTCTCCCTGGGCGCCAGGGCCCCGCCGATGCCGGGCTCCTCCTGCGGTCCGGTCTCCTGCAGGTAGTACTCGTGCGGGCCCTCCCACTTGTGGGACTCCCAGCCGAAGACCTCGGCGTAGAACCGGTTGGCGCGGTCGGCGTCGTCGAAGGGCAATTCGAAGTGCACGATCTTGGGCATGGTTCCTCCTAGAAGTAGACGATGGCGGTCACCTTGGACGCGAAGGCCCTGAGGTGCAGGTCCCGATCGTAGGACGGGTGCGCTGTCGACACACCGCTGCCGCTTGTGACCCATCTTCTGGAGTCACCGAAGCTGTAGCTCAGGGAAAGCCCGGTCCTGCCGCCGACGCTGATGCGCTTCAATGGAAACCAGTCGACGCCCAGTCCCAGCCCGACCCCCAGATCGATCATGGATGTGGAGGACTCCCTGTGATCTGCCCTGGAGCCCGAGAAGCCGCCGAGGCCCTGGCCGTAGACATAGGCAGCGATCCCGTCGCGCAGAGGCCGATAGCGCTTCAAGGTGGGACGAAACTCCAGACTCAGGCGTTGGTAGCGCAGGTCGCTCCGGCCCGGACTCTCGTAATCGCTCTCGAGCCGGCTCCAGTAGAGGCTCGCCTCCAGGCCCAGGGCGGTGTAAGGGGAGTGCACCTTCCACACGCTGAAGCTGCCGCCTTCGCCGTTGTGCAGGTCAAAGCCCAGGGCCCGGGTCCCCCGCTCGGCCAGGGGACCCTGGGGAGAGGGGTGGGCCGCAACGCCGGTGGCGCCGGCCAGCAGGGCGATGGCGCCGAGGCGGAAATGGCGGCAGGTCAGCAGTCTCATGATGGGCTCCGTCGAGGTTGGCCGGCGCGCCCTCCCCGGAGGAGGCGAAGCGGCCCCCTGCAGCTTCAGGGAATGAAGCCTCTCCCTCCCTGTCGGTAGAGGCAGAGTGGGAATATACTCGTCGAGGCCCGAAGGCGTTTCCGCCACCCGGACAGGCAGATGAGCCACTCCGTACGGCGCCACCTGCGCGTCGAGATCGAAGCCTACGACCGCACCATCCGCGCCTTCATCCCCGCGTACGAGGAGATGCTGGAGAGGGCTGCCGGCGCCGTTGCGGAATCGCGCCCGGCAAGGGTGATCGACCTCGGCGCCGGCACCGGCGCCCTGGCGCAGGCCGTCCTGCAGCGGTGCGAGGAAGCCTCCGTCGAGCTCATCGACGCCGACGCCGAGATGCTCGACCAGGCCCGCGAGAGGCTCGCGCCCTTCGCATCGCGGGTCAGCTATTCGGTCCGCCCCTTCCAGGGGCCGCTGCCGGCGTGCGACGCGGTGGTCGCCTCCCTGGCCCTGCACCACGTGCCCACCCTGGCCGGGAAACGGGAGATCTTCGCCGCCATCCACGCCGCCCTGCCCACCGGCGGGGTGTTCGTCAACGCCGACGCCACCATGCCCGCCGACCCCGCCGCCCGGCAGGCCGACTACGAGACCTGGGCCGCCCACCTCGTCTCCTGCGGCATCGAGGAGGAGCAGGCGTGGCGCCACTTCCAGGAGTGGTCGGGCGAGGACACCTACTTCCCGCTGGAGGAGGAGCTGGCCGCCCTCGAGGAGGCCGGCTTCGACGCGGACTGCCTGTGGCGGGCGGTGCCGCAGGCGGTGGTGAGGGCCGTCAAGCGGCTGTAAGGTCCGGCAGGACCACCACCTTGACCCTGGCGCCGGCGAGGCGCTTCTATCTCCCGCCGCATCTCCCCCAACCCAGGAGGATCGATCATCATGGCCATGTCCCTTCACAAGTCGGCGGAGTGGAAGACCGGCCTGCGCACCTACTTCGAGTACCGCGACCTCGGCGCCGTCGAGGCGACCAAGGGCCAACTGCTCGTCCACGTCATCCGCGCCACCGAACCTTGCAGCGGTCCGGGCGGCTATCACTCCCACGATCTCGAGTTCCAGATGAACTACGTGCTGCGCGGCTGGACCCGGGTCGAGTTCCAGGACATCGGCGAGGTGCGCTTCGAGGCCGGCGACAGCTGGCACCAGGACCCCGGGGTCCCGCACGAGGTGCTGGAGTTCTCCGAAGACTTCGAGGTCATCGAGATCTGCATGCCGGCGGAATTCCCCACCAAGGACGAGCAACGCTGACCCCGGGAAGAAGACTGGACGGCCAGGTCGCGGCCGTCACCGGCGGTGCGTCCGGCATCGGCGAAGCCGCGGTGCGGCGCTTCGTGGAGGAGGGCGCGCGGGTGGCCTTTGCCGACCGGGACGGCCCCCGCGGCGCGTGCGTCGCCGGAGAGATCGAGGCCGGCGGCGGGGAGGCGCTGTTCGTGGAGGCCCGCATGGACCGCGAAGCCGAGGCCGCCGCCTTCATCCGGCGAGCGGCGGATCACTTCGGTCGGCTCGACATCCTCGTGAACAACGCCGCCATCCGTTCCTACAACACCGTGGCCGAAGCCAGCGAGGAGAGCTGGGACACCATCTGGGCGGTGAACGTCAAGGGCTACGCCTTCTGCGCCAGGGCCGCGATCCCCTTCCTGCGCCGGAGCGGCAAGGGCAGCATCGTCAACATCGCCTCCAACAGCGCCGTGATCGCGAGCCGCAACGCGGTGCAGTACGACACCACCAAGGCGGCGGTCACGGGCCTGACCCGCGCCATGGCCCTGGACCATGCCGAAGATGGGATCCGGGTCAACGCCCTCTGCCCGGGACCGACCTTCACCCCCTTCCATGAGCGGCGAGCCGCCGCGGCCGGGATGACCCCCGGCTCGTTCAAGGAAGAGGTCGGACGCGCCACCATGCTCGGCCGGCCGGCCCGGCCCGAGGAGATCGCCGCCTGCGTCCTGTTCCTCGCTTCCGACGACGCCTCCTTCGTCACCGGCACCTGCCTCTTCGCCGACGGCGGCGAGACCTCCATGGGCAGCAACCGAGCACTGGGTTCCCCGGAGCGGGACCGCCGGGACGACGGCTGATCCGGCCCAGAAACAGTGGCCGCCCAGGAGGAGGCTGGCGTCGAGGTCGCCTACTCTGGAGAGGACGGTGCCGCAGGCGATGGTGGGCCCTCAGGTGTTGACAGGGTTGTCAACGCTCGCTATCTCTGCTGACTGTGACTCTGGGCCCTTACATACGAGAGCTTCGCCAGCGCAGCCGATTGAGCCTGCGACAGTTGGCGCGCCGGTCCGGTGTAGATGTTGCTCACCTGTCCAGAGTGGAGGCAGGAGTCTCCCCGGCATCCGATCAACTCTTGAGGTCCCTCGAGAGGATTCTCTCCACGCCGGAGGGGGAACTGACACTTCTGGCGGGAAAGGCTCCTTCTGCCTTGAGACGTCTGGCAGAACGAGATCCGCGCAAGGCGAGTCTGGCGGTCGCAGAAACGATTGGGGCTCTCGTCAGCGAACAGTCCGTGGAATACACCCCCGGCGCTCCGCCCTCCCGAAGGCTGATCGAGGACGGTTTCCCCTTCGATGCGGTGAGCGAAGTCGCCGAAATGGAGAGTTGGCGCAAAGAGATCAACCGGCCGATATACCACATGCACAAGTGGTGGGCCCAACGTCTCGGGTCCGTTTTCCGCGCAGCCGTGATAGGCGGAGTGCTGCCCGCTGGAGCTGGCAGTGTCGATCTCCTGTACGCCCCGTTCAGGTTTCCCGGGATAACTGTGTACGACCCCTTCATGGGCAGCGGCACAACCATCGGCGAAGCACACAAGCTCGGATGCAAAGTCATCGGGCGCGACATCAATCCGGTCGCCGTGCGCACCGTCGGGGCAGCACTTGGGAAGGCCTCCAGGAACGGTGTCCTTGACTTGTACAATCAACTGGAGAGCATTGTCGGGCAGCGTATCCGCAATCTCTACAGGAGACCTGAACCCAGAGGGAGTTCCCACGAGGTTCTGTATTTCTTCTGGGTAAAGTACCTGGCGTGCCCAGGATGCGGCCACGACGTCGATCTCTTCTCGACCTACACCTTTGCAGGTCATGCATATCCGAAGAGGAACCCGAGGACCCATTCTCTCTGCCCGTACTGCGGAGAAGTGAATGAGGGCAGTTACGACTCCAAATCGGTCTTGTGCCGCGCCTGTGGAAGAGGCATGGATCCAAGTCAGGGTCCGGTACACAGAGACAAGGCAACCTGCCCGGCCTGCCATACCTCTTTCCGGATCGCCCCCACCGCGCGTCAGCAGGGTCACCCGCCCAAGCATCGTCTGTACGCGAAGCTCGTTCTCTCCGAAGATGGAGAAAAGCGCTATCTGCGAGCGGACGAGGCAGAAACGGATCACTACCGGGCGGCCCAAGGCGAGCTTGCCGACAGCGGGGAGGTCCCATCGTTCGGCGAGATAGAGGCCGGATACAACACCAACCAAGTCCTCAACTACGGCTATTGCGAGTGGTCGCAGTTCTTCAATGACAGGCAGTTGCTGGCCCTGTGCACGCTGGCCCGGGGGATCATGTCACTGCCACAAGGCCCCGAGCGCGAAGTACTGGAGATCCTGTTCTCGGGGACATTGGAGTTCAACAACATGTTCGCGTCCTACAAGGGTGAGGGCACAGGCGCGGTCCGGCACATGTTCGCCCACCACGTCCTCAAACCAGAGCGCACGCCATTGGAAGCGAATGTATGGGGGACCTCCAGGAGTTCGGGCTCATTCTCGACCCTGTTCAAGTCCAGGGTATTGCGGGCTTTCGAGTACAAGGAGAATCCCTTCGAGGTCGCCGTAGAGGCTGGAGAGCCCCGCAGAAGGGGCCGCAAGGTCTTTGGAATCAGCCCTCCCATGGGCGGCAGGGTTCACAAGCGCTATCCGAGGAAGGGACTCCCGGACGGCGGCATCTACATCTCCTGTGGGGACTCCGCAAGGACCGACCTGCCCGATGGCAGCGTTGATCTGGTGGTCACGGATCCGCCCTTCTTCGACAATGTCCACTACTCCGAACTCGCGGATTTCTTCCATGTGTGGCAACAAGCATACTTTCCCGGAAGCGGTCGAAGCAGGCAATTGACCACGCGCAGTGTCAAGGAAGTTCAGGACACTGACGCCGTAGAGTTTTGCACGAAACTTGCCGGGGTATTTTCGGAGTGCAACAGAGTTCTCAAGGACACCGGCCTCTTGATCTTCAGCTATCACCATTCGCGGAATGACGGTTGGATGGCGGTCGCCGAGGCGGTAAAACGGGGTGGTTTCTCGATCGTCAGCGCACAGCCCGTGAAGGCCGAGATGGCTGTGGCGATGCCCAAGAATCAGGCCAGGAGTCCCATCAACATCGACGTCCTGCTGACGTGCAAGAAAGAGGCCTTCGACAACCGCAGCATCGTGGATGACCGGAGGGCCTTCAGACAGGCTATCGAGAGTTGCGAACTGAAAGTGAATCGATTCAATGCTTCCGGCAGGCTTCTGTCGTACAACGACATACGGGTCGTGCTCTTCAGTGAACTCATGGTTGCCCTGTCGTGCGGCCGTGGTCCGTCGGAACTCGCCACACGCCTCTCCGATCTACCAAGTCCGGACTCGGTCATCGAACGGATCTGGACCCGTCAAACGCAGGTGGAGAGCTCCACCGAAGAAGAAACCACACAGCTTGAGCTACTTTGATGCTACCTGAAAGGGCAACACAAACCGACCCCGAGGCCGCGTCCTCTCGTCCCGTTCGGGAGTCGGGAAGGGATCGACCAGTAGTTCGCATTCCGGATCACCCGGAGTGTCTTGAGGGAATCGGTAGCAACTGAAGGCTTCTGCAAGGCCGGCCTTCGCCGTGCGCCTGATTTCGTACACCTTCCGGAGATCCTCGGTCTCGTATTCAAGCAAGGGGGATCGATGGATGAGGCTGACGCAGCGATCCAGCTCGGGCGCCCCCAATGGGTTGGCGAAGATGAGCATCGGGCGTTGCCTGTCAGCTCCGTCACCATAGGTTCCCAACCCAATGGCCTTCTGTCGTTCCCCTACGATCCGCAGATAGAGTTCGAAGTCAGCGTTGAGCAGATCGCCGTCAGCCAAGGCCAGGGAAGTCAGCTTGGACGTGCCTTCACCGTCCCCATCCTCCAGACAGACAAACAGGTAGAAGCCCCGAATATCTACCGGCTGGTGGGCCGCGTCGTAGACCCTGACTTTCCCACACGGCGGAGTTGTGTTGTAATCGAGGCCCGACGGCCGGGCGACGGACCCTCCGCGTGTGCGCTCAAGCTTCTTTACCTCGATACCTACTATCGTGGATGAGTCGAGGATTTCCGCTTCGCCCGGCTTGCCCTTGAGGCGGCTCGGGCGATAGGCGACCATGTCGGGCGTTGTAAGCGGGCCGGGTGCTTCCACCACGGTCAACCCCGGTATGAGGGTTAGTACATCGCGGGCGATGAATCGATCCAGCGGATCATCCTGGCTATTGCCCTTGGGCGGCAACTCGAAGGATAGGGGGCTGCCATCGTGGCCAAAGAAGGCGCGACGGAGTGATCGAAATGCCTCAACGGCAATACAAGACATCAGTTGGCTTCCTGCCTCTTCCCGGGAGACACCGGATTGTGCTTCGGTCTCCGAGGCGGAAAGCTCACCAGCCTCTTCCCTTTCATGCTCTGGCGCCTCTGGACATCGTCGAATATGGCATCCCGATCGTGACCGAACTTCGCCGCGTACTCCTCCCGCAGCTTCCTCGTCTCCTCGACGATTGGATCTCGCTTCACCTCGCTCCTCCCTTGTCTTGAGTTTTTCGTTGATTTTCCGCTCAAGCAATCCTCCGCCGTCACTCCCGCGGCACCACCACGAAGCCCACCGAATCGGCGGACGCCGAGCCGAAGAGCCCCAGCCCTCCCTCCACCGAGAACAGGGGCCGTTCGAAGTTGTCCCCCGCCAGTCCGCCGGCATTCCCCCCCTGCTGCTGCTGGTCGGCGTTGGTGCGGGCGTAGTCGAACCAGTTCTGGTCCAGGGCGTAGACCTTCACGATGGAGCGCCCGGTGTAGTAGACGGCGAACCACGGCCAGCGCACGACCCCCTCGGTGACCGCCAGGGGCGGCGACTCGTTCCTGCTCGGGTCCTCGTCGTCATCGTAGAACTCGTCCAGGTCCTCGTTGACCTTCTCCGGGCTCTCGTCCAGGGAGAAGATCCCCGCCTGGTAGCCCGCCGCCTCCGCCGCCTCCAGGTGGATCTCGAGCACCCCCTCCAGGTAGAGGAGCTGGTTCTCTGGCGCCTCGAAGACCCCGTCGCCGGCCTCGGCAAAGGACTTGAGGGTGCGCATGACCTCGCCGGTCTCCCAGTCGATGAGCACCGCCTGCCGCACCCGCAGCCGGTCCGGCGTGGTCGTGCGCCCCCACAGGCGCCGCCCCTCCACCTCGACCTCGAGCTGATACTCGGTCCGGGGCTCGACCCGGGGCGGGTCCGGGGGCGGCAGGTAGCGGCCGGGTTCCTCCGCATCGGCGGCGTACTCGAAGACCCGGTCCCCCTGGAGGATGCGGACCCGGGCGTCGGCCACGCCCGTCGCTCCGCGGTCGTAGGCGATGTCGGCAGCCAGGCTGCGCCGCACGTACAGCTCGGGCAGGGGCTGGTCGACCAGCAGCAGGGCGTCGACCACCAGGTCGCTGTCCTCCTCCACCGAGCCGAAGAGACTCCCCGGCTGGCGGTCGGCGGAGCATGCCGCCAGGCACAGCAGGAGCAGAAGGCAGAGCCCGGTGAGCGGAATCAACCCGCCGAGCCGTGACGCGAAGGATTGGGGGGTCATCGGTCGACCTGCCTTAGAAGACGAAGTTGAGGCCCAGCGTAGGCACGACGGGCAGCTGCTGGATCACCTCCGCCCGGGTCTCGGCTTCGTCCGTGGAGTACTGGATGAACCATTCGTTGCGCCGGCTGTAGAGGTTGAAGACCTGCAGGAAGATCTCGGATTCGAGGCCCCAGAGCGTCAGGTCGCGGGTGACGCTGGCGTCGAGGCGGTGGTAGGGCAGCAGGCGGGCGCTGTTGCGCCGCGACGGCAGCACGTAGTCCTGGACCACGCCGGTGGTCGGCTCGCGCAGCGAGTAGCGCACCGAGGCCGGGGTGAAGGCCTGGCCCGTGGCGTACACGAGGTTGGAGCCCAGGCGCCACCTCCCGACTTGGTAGGAGACGACGAAGGAGAGGTCGTGGCGGCGGTCGTACTTGGGGGGGAAGGCGCGCCCCTGGTTCAGCTCTGCGAAGGTGCGCCGCGTCCAGCCCAGGGTGTAGCCCACCCAGCCGGTGAGAGGGCCCGAACGCCGTTGCAGGAACAGCTCGAGGCCGCGGGCCCAGCCGGTGCCGCCGCTGACGAAGATCTCCTCGGAGTTGCCGGCTTCGCTGTCGGCGGCCACGGCGGTGTCGAGGACCACGAGGTTCGCCAGGTCCGTGTAGTATCCCTCCACCGTGAACTGCCAGGTCCGCGACGGGTTCCACTCGGCGCCGGCCACTCCCTGCCAGGAGCGCCCCGGCTCGACGCTGTCGTCCAGGGGCACCCAGCTGTCGCCGCCGGTGAAGCCCTCGGTGGTGATCAGCTGCAGGTACTGGCGGTACATCCCCCCGGCGAACTTGACGCGCACCTTCTCGGTGAGGGCCCGGCTGAGGGAGAGGCGCGGGGTGAAGTGCAGGCGGCTGCCTTCGCTGAACCAGGCGGCCCGCCCCCCGAGGCGCAGCCGCGTGACCGGGTCGGGCTCCCACTCGTCCTGCGCGTAGGCCGAGATCAGCACCGAGCCCTGGCGCAGGTCGTCCTGCTCCTCGCCGTTGAAGCTCTGGGCGAAGTGGAACCTGTAGAGGGTGGCCAGGAAGCCGAGGGTGAGGGTGTGGTCCCGGTGGGCGAAGTAGTCGAGGTCGCCCTTGAGCGACAGGTCGCGGATGCTGTTGACGACGGTGATGGGAGTGTTGAAGACGCTGAAGTCGAGGACGCTCCTGTAGTACGAGCCGGCCGCCATGAAGTGGCCGAAGAGATCGGGCGAGAACACCCGCGTCCAGCGCGCCGTCACGGCGCGGTTGCCCCAGCGCAGGTCGGCGAAGGACGCCTCCACCTCTTCCTGGTCCGTAGTCACCGTGTCGGCGCTGGACTCCCCTCCCTCTTCGTCACCGAAGAGGTCGATCCGCAGGTCGTCCTGGCCCATGTAGGTGCTCAGGGTGAAGGTGTCATCGCCGCGGCGCTGGTTGATCTTGCCGTTGAAGTCGTAGAAGTAGTAGCTGAGAGGGATGTCGACGTCGAAGGCGCGGACGGCGCCGAAGACGGGCTCCAGGTAGGTGCGGCGGCCGGCCGCCATCCACGAGCCGCCATCCACCGGCCCCTCGGCCAGCAGGCGGCTGGAGATGAGGCTGATGCCGCCGCGGCCGCTGAAGCGCTGCCGGTTGCCCTCGCGGTTGGCCACGTCGAGGACGGCCCCGAGGGTGCGCCCGTACTTCGCCGGGTAGGCCCCCTTGTAGAGCTGCACGTCCTTGATGGCGTCGGGGTTGAAGGTGGAGAAGAACCCGAAGAGGTGGGAGGGGTTGTAGAGAGGGATGTGGTCGAGGAGGATGGCCGTCTGGTCCGGACCGCCGCCGCGCACGTAGAGACCGCTGGTGAGGTCGGAGGCGGACTGGATGCCGGGCAGCAGCTGCAGGCTGCGCAGCAGGTCGGCCTCACCCATGGCCGGCATCTGCTGAAGGGGCTCCACCTGGAGCGCGATGAAGCTGCTCTGGGTGGCCTGTTCCTCCTCCTCCTCGCGCTCGGCCTCGACGACGACCGCCTCCTCGCGGATCGGCTGCCAGGTCAGGGACCAGTCCCGGCGGATGTCGACCCCGGCCTCGAAGCGCAGCGTGTCCCGGAGGGTCTCGTATCCGATGTAGGAGGCGGTGACCACGTACTCGCCGTCCGGCACCTGCTTGACGGCGTAGTAGCCGCTGCTGTTGCTGGTCGCCCCCATGCGGACCCCCTCCAGGACCACCGCCGCCAAGGGCAGGGCCTCGCCGTTGTCGGCGTCGGCCACGAATCCGCTCAGGGTGCCCGCCCGGGCGGCGCCGGCGGCCAGCAGCCAGAGCGCGGGTATGCTTGCGATCGCTCTCAATCCATCTCCGGAAGCAGTGGCCCGGACAGGGCCAGGGGCGGTGGGTTCCTCCGCCGGGACCTACTCGGAAGCCAGGGCTTCCTCGATCCAGGTGAAGCAGGCCACGGCCGCGGGCATGCCGATGGTGCCGGCCGCCAGGGCCACCACCTGCTCCACCTCCTCCCGGGAGATGCCCATGTCCGCGGCCTTGCGGACCCCCGAGCGCACGGCGCCGGTGCGCATGGCGCCCATGGCGATGCCGAGCTTGACCAGTCGGCAGGTGCGGGCGTCCAGGGGGCCCTCCTGGCCGGCCTCGCCGATCAGGTCCCAGGCCTTGCCCAGCTTGGGGTAGCGGCCGACGAAATCGCGGTAGGTCTTGGGAGGTCTGCTGGCGTTGGACACGGGATCATCCTCGTTCGGGGGGAACCCAACAAAGCACGGTCTCGGCTTGATTCCGGTCCAGGCCCGGAACCTCCCGGGCGGGCGGCCTTCGAGGCCCTACCGGGCGCCGATCTTCTCCAGGTACTCGACCTGCTTCCTGCGCTTCTGCTCGCGGCCCACGGCCAGCGCCGTGCGGCCGGCGCGGTCCCTGGCGTTCACCTCGACTCCGTAGTCGACGAGCATCTTCAGCATCTCTACGCGGCACCCGTAGCGCACGGCCGCGTGCAGGGCCGTCTCGCCGTCGGCGCTGCCGATGTCGTTGGGGTCGACCCCGTTCTCCAGGAACCAGCGCGCGCCGTGGAGGCTGCGGCCGTGCATGCAGCAGCCCAGGGGCGTGTAGCCGCCGTGATGCTCGGTCCCGCGCTGATCGTTGAGGTCGACGCCGCGCTCGACGAGCAGGTCGAGGACGTCCCAGGCCCGGTCCTGGGCGGCGTGGTTGAGGGTGTCGCCGTCCCGAATCTCCCCGCCGGCGTCGAGCAGGTAGCGGACCAGCTCCAGGTTCTTCGAGTGGATCGCCGGATCGACCCCGTCGTCGAGCGGCGCCCCTGCCTCGACCAGGGCCCGCGCCACGGCCACGTAGCTCCGCGGCCCGGCGCCGGAGCCTGCGGGCCGGGACTCGGCGCAGTAGCGCAGGGGCGTCCAGCCGTTGGCCTCGTCGGCGGCGGTGGCCAGGGCGGGGTCCTTCTTCAGCAGGGTCCCGACCCGCCGCGTGTCGGCCATGACGCAGGCGTTGTAGATGTCGTTGGTGGTGCGCCCTTTCAGCAGCGGCACGAACTGGGCCTCGCCGCCGCGCACGGCCAGCGCCAGGGGCGTCAGCTGCCAGTGGGACCCGCGCCCGTCGGGGTCGGCGCCGTGCTCCAGCAGAAGCTCCGCCAGCTCCACGTGGCGGGGTCCGCGGGGCTCCGACTGCTTGTGCTCCACCGTGCGGTGCAGGGGCCGGTAGTGGTGGGCGGACTTCGACTTGATGTTCGGGTCGGCGCCGTGCTCCAGCAGCCAGGCCACCACCTCCACCTGGGCCAGGTAGCAGGCGTCCATGATCGGCTGCCAGTCCCGCGCCAGGGGCGGGTCGGCCTCGACCATGGCCCTCACCTTCTTCAGGTCGCCGGCGGCGGCCGCCAGGGCCAGCTTTTTTGCGGGTCTCATGTGTGCCGTTCCTCCATGCCTCCGTGAGCTTCAGCCACCGGGGCTCCTTCCCCCTCGCCGTCCAGGCCGGCGCCTAAGGTTGCCACCGACCCGCCGGCGTGCAACATTCCGGGCCCCATGACTCGCACCCTCGGCTGCCGGCCCACCACCCCGACCGGCCCCTGGACGGCCCGCCGCGGGGAGGTCGTTCTCCGCGGCGAGACCCCGCGGAATCCGTGCCGGCGGAGGTTTCTGCCGTGAGCGGCTGGCACCCCGTCGAGGCGGACGACGTCGAGGAGGCCCTGGGCGCCGGGCGGGATCCCCTGCGCCGCCTCGTGGAGGCCGACATCCCCGCCATCATCCTGCGGGGCGCCTATCCGGCGGCGGACTGCGCCGGCCTCGTGAGCCGCTTCATCGAGCGCGGCCTCATGCGGGACACGCGGCAGCCGGCGCCGCCCGACGCCCCGCTGCGCATCGACATCGGTACCAGCCTCGGCAACCTCGGCCAAGATCAGCCGGCCTTCTTCGCCCACGCCCGCGAGAGCCGCGAGCTGTTCACCACCCTCTTCGACGGCTTCCCCGATCCGGTGGACCGGCTCTACGGCGTCCTGCGGCGGCTGGCCGGCGACAAGCAGGTGGTCACCGCCCGCGAGCCGGACGGCCGCCTCTACGGTCCCGCCATCTTCCGCATCCACTACGACAGTCAGTTCTACGCCCCCCACATCGATCACGTGGTGCTGCGGGAGAAGCGCTTCAACTACGCCGTGAGCCGCTATCCGGTGCAGCTCGCCGGCGTGCTCTGCCTGCAGAACGCGGCCAGCTCCGCCACCACCCAGGCCATCCTGCACCACTGCCCGTGGTCGGAGGAGGTGCAGCCCCACCTGGCGGCCAACACCTATCACGAGTACGCGCGGGGCCACGGCCTGGGGCACTGCCAGGTGGACCTGGAGCCGGGGGACCTCTACTTCTTCAACACCGGCCTCGTCCACGAGGTGCCCGCCGTCGTCGGCGACTCGCCCAGGATCGTGCTCGCCGTCTTCATCGGCTACGACCCCGGCCACCCGGAGGTCTTCGTCTGGTCGTGAAGCCCTCTTGTCGCTCTCGCGGCCTCCCCCTATCTTCTTCCAACTCAACGAGTTTTCGAACCCTTCGAGGAGCCTCCCCCGTCATGGTGAACTTCAGCGTCGAGCTCTCCGACGACGAGCCTTTCGAGCGCGCCCTGCGCCGCTTCACCTCCAAGACCAAGCGCACGGGCCTGATGCGCGACCTCAAGCGCAAGCGCTTCTACACGAAGCCGTCGGTGCAGAAGAAGCTCGACCTGCAGAAGAGCATCCGCCGCCGCAAGAAGGCGGAGCGCATCGCCCGGCTGGCCGAGATGGGTCTCGACCGCCGCGGCCGCAAGCGCCGCTAGGCCAGCACAGCTTTCGAAGGATCCCTCGGATCGCGGTGCCGGAGTCTCTCCCGGCACCGCGGTTTTTCGTTCTGGGTCCGGGTGCCGCTCAGGGCCGGTGGAACTCGGCGGCCACTTCCTCCCCCGCCAGCAGCCATCGCCAGCCGCCGGCCAGGCGATTGCGCCCCGCCTCCTTCTCCGGGCCTTCCCGCACCAGCGAGCGGACCTCGCCCCGCGTCGCCACCAGCGCCGCGTCGATGCCCCGCGCCGAGGCGCGCTCCTTGACGCGCTCCGAAGCCGCCCGGGAGCGCATCTCCACTTCGCGGCCGTGGCGGATCCGGGGAGGCCCGGAAGGCCAGTCCCCCGGCTCCAGGTCGAGCCCGGCCCGCACCGCCTGCAGGAGGGCCTCGCCGCGGGTGCGGAGGTGCCGCCGCAGGCTCCGGATCTCGCGCAGGTCCTCCATCTCCACCGGCTGACGCTGCGCCAGGAGCAGCAGCAGCTTGTCCGACGCCACCTGGCCCCGCGGCCGGTCGAGGTCCCGCGCCGCCTCCTCCCGCCAGGCCGCCAACTCGCGCAGCACCGCCAGTTGCCGGCGGTCGAGCTTGCCGTAGCCCTTGACCCGGCGGAAGGCCTCGCGCGGGTCCCGCTCCTCGTAGAGGGCCGAATCGTCGAGGCCGGCCATCTCCTCCTGCAGCCAGTCCTCGACGCCGGCGGCGCGAGCCCGGCGGAGAAGCTCCTCGCGGGCCTCCACGAGGTAGCGCACGTCGTCCTCGGCATAGCCGGTCTGCGTGGGGCTGAGGGGCCGGCGCAGCCAGTCGGTGCGCGTCTCCGTCTTCTCCAGCTCCACCCCGAAGAGCTCCCGGAGCAGGTCGCGCAGGGAGATGGTGTGGGCCAGGCCCGCGAAACCAGCGGCGATGCGGGTGTCGAAGATGGAGCGCGGCGAGGCGCCGGTGGCCATCCGCAGGACGGTCAGGTCCTGCAGCGCGTCGTGGAGGATCTTCACCGCGGGGCCGGAGAGCAGCTCGGCGAGAGGCTCGAGGCGTCCCTCGAGAGCGACGGCGTCCACGAGGTGGCAGGCATCGCGCGAGAAGCCGAGCTGGATGACGCCCAGGGCGGGGTAGAAGGTGCGCTCCCAGACCATCTCCACGTCGATGGCCGTGCGCCCGAGGGTGCGAGCCTCCCCGAGGCGCTCGGCCAGGCCCTGCTCGCTGTCGATCAAGAGTGGCTTCTCCTCCTGTTGGCCGGTTCCTCTTCGGAGCAAGAATAGCACCGATGGGTCAAGGAAAGCCATCCGCCCATCCGGCGCGGCATCGGCGAGTCACTACATCGGCGAGTCACTACTTGTCTAGTTACGACTCGTCAAGTTCAGACTTGACAGGATGCCCGGGGGCCATACCTTCGCGGCATGTTCATCGGCCGCCAGGCGGAGTTGCAGGTGCTGGAGAGGGCCTACCGGTCCAGGCGCACCGAGTTCATCCCCGTCTACGGGCGCCGCCGGGTGGGCAAGAGCGAGCTCATCCTTCATTTCATCCGCCACAAGCCGGCTCTCTACTTCCTCGGCAAGAAGGCGCCCCCCCAATTCCAGATTCGCGCCTTCATGGAGACGGCCGCCCGGGCCTTGGGGCAGCCTCTTCTCGCATCCGTGTCGGCCGCTGACTGGGGGACGGCCCTCGGCACCGTTCTCAGCCAGAAGAGCGGCACCGCCAAGCTCGTGCTGGCCTTCGACGAGTTTCAGTGGACGGCCGAGGCGAGTCCCGAGCTTCCATCGATCCTGCAGGAGCAGCTGGACAGGTCGTGGAAGAAGCGGGGCGATGTCCTGCTGATCCTCTGCGGCTCCTACATCGGGTTCATGGAGAGGGACGTCCTCGGCGAGGAGAGTCCCCTCTTCGGGCGGCGCACGGCGCAGATTCTCCTCAAGCCCTTCCCGTTCCGCGAGGCGGCCCTGTTCCATCCCGGCTGGTCCGCGGCCGACCGGGCGCAGGCGTATTTCGTCTGCGGCGGCGTTCCCCTCTACCTGCGCTTCTTCTCGCCGGCCGACTCCATCCGCGCCAACATCGAGAACAACCTCCTGGGCGAGTTCGCGCCGCTGTACCGCGAGCCCGACTTCCTCCTGCGCGAGGAGCTCCGGGAAGTCGCGAACTACCACGCCATCCTCGTCGCCCTCTCTTCGGGGTCACGCGCCTCCGCCGCCATCGCCCGGCAGACCGGCCTCCCCGAGAGGAACCTGCACTACTATCTGCAGCAGTTGACCGAGCTCGGGTACGTCTCCCGCCGCTATCCGGTGACGGGGCGCCGGCCCGTGGCCAGGAACGTGCGCTTCGCCCTCGACGATCCGCTGCTCCGGTTCTGGTTCCGCTTCGTCTACCCGCACCTCGGATTCATCGCCCAGATGGGACCCCGGCGTTCGTTCCAGGAGTTGATCAAGCCCGATCTCGAGAGCTACTTCGGCGCCTGCTTCGAGCGCCTCTGCCGCGAGGCCCTCCCTCTCCTCTACGAGCGGGAGGGCGTGGGCGCCGCGTACGAGATCGGCGAATACTGGGACAAGCAGACACAGATCGACATCGTCGGCCTGCGGCAGGACAACCGCACCGACATCGGAGAGTGCAAGTGGGGGGCCGTGCGCTCCCCGCGAGCCCTGGCCGACGAGCTGCAGAAGAAGATCGACTCGTACCCCAACCAGCGCGGAGCGACGATCCAGGGACGGCTGTTCACGCGCCGAAAGCTGAAGAGGCGCACCGCGCCCGCGCCGGTGAGCTTCCACGCCCTGGAAGAGCTCTATGCGTGACCCGCGGCTCGAACCCTGAACCCCCGGAGAATTCCGCCATGGAACCCCGACCCGACTGGCTCGCCCAGGTGCAGGAAGAGATCCTCGATCCGGAGCTGCCCATCGTCGACCCCCACCACCACTTCTGGGTGGAGAGCGGCTTCGGCCGCTACCTGCTCGACGACCTGTGGGCCGACACCGGCGCCGGGCACCGGGTGGAGCGCACCGTCTTCCTGGAATGCCGCGCCGAGTACCTGCAGGAGGGGCCGCGGGCGCTGCGGCCCGTGGGCGAGACCCGCTTCGTCGCCGGCCTGGCCGCCGAGACCGCCGCCGGCCCCGAGGGCGCGGCCCGGGTGGGGGCCATCGTCGGCCACGCCGACCTGCTGCGGGGCGCCGCCGCCGAGGAGGTCCTCCACGCCCACCTGGAGGCCAGCCCCCTCTTCCGGGGCATCCGCCACGCGGCCAGCTGGGACCGGGGGCTGAGCCGCTCCGAGCAGGGGGGCGGCCGCTACCTGGACCCCGCCTTCCGCGAGGGCTTCGCCAAACTCGGACCGCTCGGGTTGAGCTTCGACGCCTGGATCTACCACTCCCAGATCCCCGACCTGGAGGACTTGGCCCGCGCCTTCCCCGGCATCACCATCGTCCTCGACCATCTCGGCGGCCCCCTGGGGACCGGCCCCTACGAGGGCCGCCGCCAGGAGGTCTTCGAGGTCTGGCGCGGCCACATGGAGAGCCTGAGCCGCTGTCCCAACGTGAACGTCAAGGTCGGCGGCATCGCCATGCCGCTGAACGGCTTCGGCTGGCACGAGCGCGACCGGCCGCCGGGCTCGGAGGAGCTGGCCGAGGCCGACCGGCCCTGGTGCCTGCACGCCATCGACACCTTCGGCCCGGAGCGCTGCATGTTCGAGAGCAACTTCCCCGTGGACAAGGTCTCGGTCTCCTACCCGGTGCTCTGGAACGCCTTCAAGCGCATCGCCGCCGGATTCTCCGCCGCCGACAAGGATGCCCTCTTCCGGGGGACCGCCTCGAGGGTCTACCGGCTCGATTAGCGCCTGCGGGTGCGGGTTCGCCCTCGACGGAGGGCACCGAGGCCGGGCTGGCCGGCTCGCCCGGAGACTAGAACCGGTCCGGCCACCACATGTGGGCCACCCGCAGCGGGAAGAGTCCGCGAGCCACCTGCAGGGCCGCCCCGGAGCCGCGCAGCAGGCCCGCTGCCGCGGCGGCGTCGGCGCTTCGATACCCCAGTGCGAGCTGGAAGAGCACCGCCTGATCGGGGATCCGCAGACGGGGCGCGCCCGCGGGTGATCCCCCCACCTCCAGCCGCCCGTCGCGGCGCCGGCGCAGGGCCACGCCCCCCAGGTCCGTGTGCAGGGCGATCCCGTCCGAGCCGTCCGCCGGCCACCTGCGCTCCCACTCCGGCACCATGGCCGAGGCGAACCGCGGCAGGTCGATGATGCGGCCCATGGGGCCGGCGTTGCGCGGGTACACGGTCTCGTCCCGGGCGCCGATTCCGCGGCAGTAGAGGGCGAAGGGGTGGTCCACCGGCACGCTGGCGGTGATCCGCTCGAGCCGCAGGGCGGCGGCCCTCCGCGCCATGAACCCGAGCACGGCGGCGTGCACCTCGGCGCCCCGTCCGGCGACCTCGGCGAGACGACAGCGGTCGGGCTTGTCGTCGTAGTCGGACTTGTCGTCGTAGAGGAAGTAGCCGAACAGGCGCCGGGGGGATGCGGCCCGATGCACTACGCGGGCCACCCCTGCCACTCCGAATCCCGAGCCCATGGGGAACTCCCGCCACCCACGGCCGCGCACCACGGAGGCGGTGCGCCCGGCGTTGGCCGCCGCGTACAGCCGGCGCACCGCGGGCAGGTCCCCCGGGCCCATGGGCCGCGTCTTCAGCGGCGAGACGGCGCGCCGGGCGTCGGCCGCGGCCAGGGAGAGGCCGTGCTCCGGCATGCAGGTGGCGAATCCGACGCGGTGGTAGAAGTCCTCGATGCCGAAGAGGAGGGAGGTCTCATGGCCTTCGTCCGCCATCAACTGCAGCGACCGCTGCAGGACGCGGACCGCCAGGCCGCGGCGGCGATGGGCGGGGTCGGTGCCGACACCGGCGATCCCGCCGACGCGGACCACGGCGGCGCCGATACGCATGCGCCGGTCCGTGATCCACAGCCGCGAGACCGACTTGCCGCGCTGGAGGATCTCCACCTTCCAGCCGGTCGCGCCGTCCCGCTCCACCCGGGGCTCGGCGTAGCTCACCCCCCGGGTCAAGGGGCGTACAGGCTGCGCGACTTGTACTGGAAGAAGATGGCGCGGCGGTCCTGCTCCCCCGTCCACGGGTAGGCGCCGTGGGTCTGGGCCGAGGCCAGGAAGAGCACGACGTCCCCCGCCTTGGCCTCCACGTGGCGCACCAGCCCCAGCTCCTCCTCGCAGGTGAGCACGCAATCGGGGGCCCGGTAGCGGGTCTTGTGGCTGCCGGGGATGCAGACGAAGCCGCCGTCGGCGGCGGTCACGTCGCGCAGCTGCCAGGCGACGTTGAGGAACTCGGCGTAGACGCGGCCGTTCTGCTGCCGGTAGTGGGCGCCCACCCGCGGCGGCCCCCCGCCGGCGTGCAGCAGGTGCCCGGAGGACCCCTTGCCGAAGAGGAAGCTGGTGCACAGAGTGGCCTCGTAGCCGCTGCCCATCATCCAGTTGAGCCGCTGCACCAGGGCGGGGTCGGCGATCATGCGCTGGAAGGGCTCCCCGTGGGGGGCCGGCAGCTTCCAGGGATTGCCCAGGGACGACCGGTGGCCGCCGGTCCCGGCCAGCCGCTTCGAGTGCCCGGCCGCCGAACCGCCCTTCCCCGGATTGGGGTTGGCATGGGCGTCGACCGCCTCGTTGGCGGCGGCCAGCCACTCGGCGTCCATCACCCCGGGCAGCACGAGGTGGCCGCACAGGTCCCAGTAGTAGAACTCCTTCTCGTCGATGCCGCAGTCCGCGTCGCGGGTGTAGATCGAGGGATGGTGGACGCCGCCCTCCTCCTCGAGCCAGGCGCGCTCGCCGTCGGACATGACCACCGGCGGCGGGTACGGCCGGTTCGGGTTGTGGACCACCGCCCGCTGCTCCGGAGTCAGGCTCGCCCGCCACTCCTCGTCGCCGTCGTCCTCGCCGCGGATCTCCGACCCGGCCGAGGGCCGCACGTTGGTGCTCACGTAGCCGCAGGAGAGCAGCCGCTGTGGTCCCCGCCCCCGCCAAGGCCGCAGGCCGGTCAGCAGCGACGCGGCGTGGATCATCAGGTCGCCGGCCCGCAGCGCCGGCTGTCTCACGAGGCCCATGTCGTCCGTGCCGTTCACCAGGTCCCGCGGCGGCTCCACGGTGCTGGTGTGGCTGGCGGGCACGACCACCAGGCCGCCGTCGCCCTCGGCGGCGTCGGCCAAGGCCCAGACGACGCGCACGGCGCGGCTGAAGGACTCCTGCCGCTCGCCGTAGGCCCGCGACCAGTCGAGGGGCTCGCCGCCGCCGGTCAGGGCGGTGCCGGCCTCGGCGCCCGCCCCCAACAGGCGCGGGGACTCGTCGATGCGGAACTTGCCGCAGATCGGCTCCAGGTAGCTGGTGAGCACCGGGTGGTGGCGCAGGGCCAGCAGCGGCGCGCCGGCCGGCGCCGACCAGCGCAGCGGCCCCTCCACGGCCCCCAGTCGGTCCAGGGCCCGGTTGCAGGCGCTCAACTCCGCCGAGGTCAGCACCCCGCGCAGGATCAGGTATCCGCCCACCTCGAGCTGGTAGCGCTCTTCCTCCGTCAGCTTCCGTTCCTCCATCGGGTCCCTCCTCTCCTCAAGGGCGCCCTCCGCCTACTCTGGCGGAGCCGCTTCCTGTACGCGAGACTTGGTAATCTATGTCTGATTTCGACCTCGGACTCCAGCGCATCGCCGACGGCCAGGGCCTGCCCATCGCCCTGGCGGGCATGATCATCGTCTTCACGGCGCTCCTCCTCATCAGCCTCTTCATCACCGTGTTGCCCCGCATCCTGGCGGCGGTGGCCAGGCGGTTCCCGGAAACGGTGCACCACGCGCCCCGCCGGGTCGAGCCGCCGCCCGAGGATCTGGCCGCCGTCGCCGCCGCGGCCTGGGCCTACACCCGGACCCGGGCCTGACGCCGGCGCCATGAGCGTCCTCTTCGAGTTCCTCGGCACCACGGGGTTCGCCACCATGACCTGGGGCAACGTCCTCATGGTCGTGATCGGCCTGATCTTCATCACCCTGGCCATCACCAAGGACTACGAGCCCCTGCTGCTGCTGCCGATCGGCTTCGGCGCCATCGTCGGCAACATCGCCGCGATCCCGAGCATGGCCGTCGGTGTCTACGACGAGGGCAGCGTTCTCTACTACCTCTACTTCGGCGTCAGCCACGGCGTCTACCCGCCGCTGATCTTCCTCGGCATCGGCGCCATGACCGACTTCTCCACCATGCTCTCCAACCCGCGCCTGGTCATGCTCGGCGCCGCCGCCCAGGTGGGCATCTTCCTCACCCTCATCGGCGCCCTCTACCTGGGCTTCACCCCCGAGGAAGCCGGCGCCATCGGCATCATCGGCGGCGCCGACGGCCCCACGGCGATCTTCCTCTCCGCCAAGCTCGCGCCGCACCTGATCAGCGCCATCGCCATCGCCGCCTACTCCTACATGGCCCTGGTGCCGGTCATCCAGCCGCCGGTCATGCGCCTGCTGACGACGCGCAAGGAGCGCCTCATCCGCATGCCGACGCCGCGCCAGGTGTCGCGCCGGGAGCGCATCGTCTTCCCCATCGCCGCCTTCCTCATCGCCGCCGTCATCGCCCCCGGCTCGCTGGCCCTGGTGGGCATGCTCATGTTCGGCAACCTCCTCAAGGAGAGCGGCGTCACCGAGCGCCTGGCGGAGACGGCGCGCCACGCCTTCGTGGACACCGTCACCATCCTGCTGGGGTTCTCGGTGGGGGCCAGCACCCAGGCCCAGGTCTTCCTCACGCCCCAGTCGGTGCTGATCTTCGGCCTCGGCGCCCTCTCCTTCGCCATGGCCACCGCCGGCGGCGTGCTCTTCGCCAAGTTCCTCAACCTGTTCACCCAGAACAAGATCAACCCCCTCGTCGGCGCCGCGGGCGTGTCGGCCGTTCCCGACTCGGCGCGCGTGGTGCAGATGCTGGGCCACCAGGAGGATCCCCACAACCACCTGCTGATGCACGCCATGGCCCCGAACGTGGCCGGCGTCATCGGCTCTGCCATCTGCGCCGGCATTTTGTGGTCGGTCATGGTGAAGTGATATGACGAAGAAGGTCAAGTTCATGTGCACCGCCTTCCGCGACGGCTTCCAGTCCGTGTACGGAGCGCGGGTGCTCACGCCCGATTTCCTCCCCGCCCTGGAGGCCGCCCGCGAGGCCGGCATCGACTACTTCGAGGCCGGCGGCGGGGCCCGCTTCCAGTCCCTCTACTTCTACTGCAACGAGGACGCCTTCGACATGATGGACGCCTTCCGCGAGACGGCGGGCCCGGAGGCGAACCTGCAGACCTTGTCGCGGGGCGTAAACGTCGTCGGACTCGACTCGCAGCCGAGCGACATCATCAAGCTCCACGCCGACCTCTTCGCCCGCCACGGCATGACGACGATCCGCAACTTCGACGCCCTCAACGACGTGGACAATCTCGTCCACTCGGGGCGCTGCATCGTCGAGGCGGGTCTCAAGCACCAGGTCTGCGTCACCATGATGGCCCTGCCGCCGGGGTGCCGCGGCGCCCACGACCCGGCTTTCTACACCGAGACCCTGCGCAAGATCCTCGACGCCGAGATCCCCTTCGACTCGGTCTGCTTCAAGGACGCCTCCGGCACGGCGGTGCCGGCCACCGTCTTCGAGACCATCGTGCAGGCCCGGCGCCTGCTGCCGGAGGGCACCTTCATCCACTTCCACACCCACGAGACCGCCGGCATCTCGGTGCAGGCCTACAACGCCGCCCTCGACGCCGGCGCGGACGCCATCGACCTGTCGCTGGCGCCGGTCTCGGGCGGCACCTGCCAGCCCGACGTGCTGGTCATGTGGCACGCCCTGCGCGCCACCGAGTACGACCTCGACATCGACGTCGACAAGGTCCGCGAGGCGGAAGAGGTCTTCAAGGAGTGCATGCGCGACTACTACCTGCCGCCCGAGGCGGTGGCGGTGGAGCCCATGATCCCCTGGAGCCCCATGCCCGGAGGCGCGCTCACCGCCAACACCCAGATGCTGCGCGACAACGGCATCATGGACCGCTACCCGGAGATGATCCGCGCCATGGGCGACGTCGTCGAGCGCGGCGGCTTCGGCACCTCGGTGACGCCGGTGTCGCAGTTCTATTTCCAGCAGGCCTTCAACAACGTCATGCTCGGCCCGTGGGAGCGCATCGCCGACGACTACGGGCGCATGGTCCTCGGGTACTTCGGCAAGACCCCGGTGCCGCCCGATCCCGAGGTCGTGGCCCGGGCCAGCGAGCAGCTCGGTCTGAAGCCGACCGACCGGCCTCCCCTGGAGCTGAACGACGCCGACCCGAAGAAGGGTGCCGGCCCGGCCCGCGAGCGCCTCAAGGCGGAGGGCCTGGAGACCACCGACGAGAGCATCTTCATCGCCGCCGCCTGCGGCGACAAGGGCATCGCCTTCCTCAAGGGCGAGGCCGAGCTGGGGGTCCGAAAGACCGGCGACGAGGTGCCCGCGAAACCGGCGCCCGCGCCACCGGCCCCGCAACCGACGACACCCGCTCCTGCTGAGCCGCCGCCGCCCGCACCCGTCCCCGAAGGTCCGGCGTCCTACTCGGTCAAGGTGGAGGGCCGCTCCTACACCGTCGTCGTCGAAGGCGACAAGGTGAGGGTTGGCGACAAGACCTACGACGTGAGCGCCGACGAAGGCGGCCAGCCCGCTGCCGCCGAGAGCGCCCCCGCGGCGCCGGCCGCCGCCCCGGCGGAGAGCGCGGCGCCTCCCGCCGCGCCCAGCGCCCCCGGCCCCGCAACCGAGGCCGCGGGCGGCACGGTGCCCGTGGAGTCGCACATGCCCGGCAAGGTGGTGCGCATCGTCGCCGAGCCGGGAACCGCCGTCAGCGACGGCGACGCGGTGATCATGATCGAGGCGATGAAGATGGAAGTGCCCGTGCCCTCCCCCGTGAGCGGCACCGTCGTCTCGGTGGCGGTCTCGGCGGGCGACCAGGTCGGCGAGTCGCAGGTGCTCGCGGCGGTGCGGCCGGACTGATCCACCCAACCCCTCCAGAACAAGCCACAGTCACGAATGAGGGAAACCCCCCCGTGAATGCAAACGATTGGACCACCGTACCTGGCTGGGATGCGGCGAAGCACGAGTACGTCGAACTCGACTGCGAACGCTGGATCAGGGAAAACAAGATCCGTGAGGCTGGACGCGACAACGGGAGGCAGAACTTCCCGCCCTCGGAAGCGGTCCAACCTGACGAGATGTACATGAAAATTCTGGCTTGGGTGAACCAGCGAGGCAAAGGGTGCTACGCGGCGGTCGGCGATTACCTCGTCCAGCAACGTGAGGCCCTCGAACGCGAAGTGAAGGAGGGAATGGCCCCCATCCGGAACCGGGTAGAAGGGATGAGGGACGAGGGCATCCAGGCCCTGACCGACCAGGCCACGGAGGATCACACAAACCTGCAGCAGAAGAAGCACGAAGCCCGCGAGGCTTGGACGGCGTTGGAGAGAACAAAGGCAGAAGCAAACCTCAAACGGGTGGCGGAGTACGACGGAAGAGACTCTTGGTACGGGTGGTTGATCGGGATCGTCATTGTGGAAGTGGTGTTCAACGCCGGGATGCTCGCGGCAGTGCACGAACACGGCCTGCTGGGCGCCGTAGGGACCATGGCTTTCATCGCAATCGTGAACGCTGTCTTCCTGGCCGGGATGATCGGTGAGGGATGGCGGCTCAAGAACTCGCACGATCTGTTACCAAAGTCCGCCGGCTGGCTCCTGATAGCCGTGGGGGCATCGGGAACGCTGGTCTTCAACCTCCTCGTGGGTCACTTCCGGGATAGCATGCAGGCGGTGACTGCAAGGGCCACCGCAAGTACCCTGAGCGAACTGTTGGCCGACGACACCTTTGAGAGGTTCGCAAACAACCCCTTCGGGCTTGAGGGAATGCTCTCAGGGCTCCTCGTAGCCATCGGGACCGGGTGCTGCTTCTTTGCCGCCACCAAGTGGCTGAAACGAGACGACGTCTATCCCGGGTATGGAGCGCGGCATCGTGCGGCAACCCAACACAACGGCGAATTCCTGCGGGAACTTGAGGCCCGCCGGGAGAAACTCAACAGCATCCACAAGGAGTACATCGAGAAGATCAGAGACCAACGGCTCCAAGTGGAAAACAGGACTGGGGTCGAAACACAGATCACCGAGACAGCCAAGTCGATCGTGGACCAATTCTCCATGCAACTTGGCCAGTACCAGCACCACTTGGATTTCATCCTCGCTGCGTACAGATCCGAGAACGAGAAAGCCCGCACCACGGCGCCTCCTGGATTCTTCGCTGAGCCATTCTCGATCGATCCCGAGATGCTGAAACCACCGTCTTTCAGGGGGGTCCGCACTCCCAATCCTCTGGATTCCAGTTGGGAGGGGTTTCAACAAGCCGAGAAGGCGATCCGCACAGCATACCAGGAGGCGCAGAAGGGCTACCCAACCCTGGAGGCGTGGATGGGAGACCGCACGGGGGAGCCCGAGAATGAACAGTGAGTCCCGCGGCCAGCGCCAAGCCAAGCACCGACGCCGAACGAGGCTTTTCGTCTTTATCGTTGTGCCTCTGGTGGCCTGCCTGTGGGTCTACCTCTCGACAAAAGAGGCCGAACCCCTCGACGACCAAGGGTGCCCAAGAGAGACCGGCCCAACCCGCGAGGTGCTCTTGCTGGTCGACACCTCCGACCCCCTGACCGACAAGCACAAGGAAGAGCTGGGCCGGATCCTGCGCGAGATGACGAGTCCGGCCTCAACCGGCCGCCACGACGAGATGGCCGTGAGAAAGGGCGAACGAGTGACGCTCTACGGGCTGGAGGGCGCCGAGATTCCACGGAAGCCCCTCGCCCAGATCTGCCACCCCGGGGGGAATCCCGAAGAGCGGGAGCGATTCAGCGAACTAACAAGAGGCTCGGTGATCACCCAATGGCACTGGGAGAACTTCAAGAAGGTGATTGAGGGAATGTTCCCGAGGGATACGTCCGAGGCGCAGCCCTCGTCTCCAATCCTCGAAGCCCTCGCGGTCATCACCCCCCGCCACTCACACAGCCGCCGCGCGGCCGAGGACGCAAGACCCACCCACCTGATCATCATATCCGACCTGCTCCAGAACACGCCGATTCTCTCTCATTACACGTCGTATCCGCCCCCTCAAGAGATACCGCGTGAACTGCGGACGGATCTCTCCCGTGTGGAGGTCAGCCTCTTCCGATTGGAGAGGCACAAGTACGAGATCTATCAGACGCCGGAACACTACTACTGGTGGACTGACTTGATCGAGGAGTTGGGAGGAAAGGTGGTATGGCAACAGGCACTGTAGAAAAGGGCCGGCGCCGCCTGTTTCAAACAGAGAGAGCCTTCCAGCGGGCCTTTTGGGTCGGATTTCTCCTGATTCCGGTGGTGAAACTGGTCGCCCAAGGGGCGCCGATCATTGGCGGGTTCGTTGCGGCCGCACTCGGGATCCTCATCATGGGGTTCTACAGATCCGAGCAAACCCAGGTCCGTCCACCGCATGAACACCCTCGCCTGGGTGATGAGGTCTATTACCTCGGGTTGCTGTATACGCTCACCTCTCTCTGTGCGGCCCTCGTCACTCTGTTTCTACTGCAGGGGACAGAGCAGACCCTGGAGAGGCGCACCGACGAGATGATCGGCAGCTTCGGGATTGCGCTTCTCACAACCATGGCCGGGATCGTCCTGCGCATGGACCTGCAGGGCCACGCGCCCGAGGATCAAGACGTAGACGTCAGCCGCGACCTGGAGCGCTATGCTCGTGAGCTCCGCAGGCAACTCGAGAGCTCCGCCAACGCCTTCGCATCCCACGCCAACAAGACGATCCTGCAGGCAAAGACCACTCATGCCCACATGGATGAATTGATGCAGACCTTCCATCGGGGGCTGGAAGAGAAGGCGAAGGCCGAGCTGGCCCGCCTGCAGGCGCTCCACGAATCCGCCGCCGACAGCGCCGAGCAGGCACTCCGCCGGACAGAGGCCCAGCAGGAAGGGATCCACACCGCCCTGCAGGGCTTCCAGGCGCAAGTGACCGCCATGGACGAGAGCATCGAACGCATCCGAGTTGGAAGCGAGGCGACGGCCACGCACCTGGGTACGATCGGCGCACTGGCGGAGCAGAGCGTCAAGGTGGGGCACGACTGGGTAACCATCCAGCACCAGGCGAACGGGGCCATGGGCGAAATGCAGCAGACCACCCGGGAACTGGCCACGCTTGGCCACGAGGCACAACGCACGAGCGCCGAGCTGGCTGCTTTGCCCGATGGGCTCCGAACAGCCACGGCTGAGGTGGAGAAACTCACCGAGGCCACAACCGCCAGCAAGGCGATGGCAGACCTGGAGGTCAACGCCACGGCGGTGGCCCGGAACCTCGCTGCCATTGCCGATGCCGGCCAGTTGCACCACGAGGCCATCGGCGCCGCCGTGGAGAAGCTCCAGGCCCTTGCGGAGACGGCAAGCCAGGACTTCGCGGCCCAAGGCCAGCTGAAGGAGGCGATCGTCCAACTCGCCGAGGTGGCGGCGACCGCGGCCAGTTACACGCAGAGTTTGAAAAGCACGTTGCGGGAGGTGCAGGGCATCAATTCAGAGCTGAAGAGCGTGCAAACTGCGCTGCGCGACGAAGGGACAGATCTCGCCACGCAGCTGCGGGCGGCCATCGCTGCGTTGGAGGAAGCAAGGCGTAGTGACAGCGCATGGAAGCGCTTTTTTGGAGGCTAGCTCGACACCATGGAGATGGAGGAAGGATATCGGCGAGGCGCAGTCCTGGGCCTGACGATTGCCGAGATATTCATCCTCCTGGTCTTCCTCATGCTGCTCGCTCTCATGGGGGTAAACCGCTACTGGGGCGGTAAGCTGGACCCTTGGAAGTCCATCATTGACCAGCACACCCCGGAGGAGGTCGGCGCGGCTCTGAAGCACCCGGACCAGCAGGGGCGTGAAATCGCAAGGCTTACCCGCCAGATTGAAGATCTGACAAGGCAGAAGGAACGGCTTCAGGAGCGAATCCGAACGCTGGAGGACAGAGAGGGGACAGCCGGAGAGTTGCTTGATGAGGCCGAAGAGGAGCTACGGGAGCTCGGTAACACACTGGCCGAGCAAGAACAAGCCCTCGCGCAGGCCAACGACAAGATTCGCATCATCGGCAAGGGAATCACCCCGCCCTGCTGGTACCAACGCGTCCAGGAGACCAACCCCATCACCCAGGCCAACTGGCGGGAGAAGCCGTACTACCTGTTCGACATCGCCCTCCGTGAGGACCACATGGAGGTTCAGAGGCTTCCGGTCCCGGAGGGATCTGCGGAGGACGACAACGGGCGCCCCTACGCCGCTGAAGCGAAGGACCTTCCGCTGGACGAAATCCCCTACGGGGAGCGGCTTACGGACGTTGAGATGCGCCGCGCCATGAGTCCGCTATACGAGAGAGCCAAGGCATCCCAAGTCAGGACCTATTCTTGCATTTTCTATGTACGCGTCTGGGACGAGACTCCCTCAGGCGCAAAAGACCGATGGAAACAGGCTCATGATGGAGTGCTGGAGCAACTCTTCGGTACGCATCAAGTCCGTGGAACATCATGGGAAGACCGGGGCCAGGAGCCCGTGAACGTTCGAGTGGATCAGGGGGGCCGGGAGCCCGTGAACGTCGGAGGGAATCTGGATTTGCGGGACTTGGAGATCGCGCCGGAGACCAGGTGTTCCGAGTATGACAGGGAGCGGGACTATCCTTATTCCCAGTCTCTCGAACGTCAAATTCTGCAAGAGTTGGGAGCGATCCGCTGCATGTACACTGACAGGGTCTTCGATTCTCTTCACGATACGGAGATCGAGCACATCGTTGCGTTGAGCGAAGCCCATGATTCCGGCTTGTGCAGCGCGGATGCGGAGACCCGGCGAGAGTTCAGCAGCGACTTGCTGAATCTGACATTGGCTGATCCCCAGGTGAACCGGCAGAAGGGCGACAAGGACCCTGGCGAGTGGCTTCCGCAGGTCAACCGTCTTTGGTACGCCCGCCGGGTCCTTGCAGTAAAGCGCAAGTATGGTCTGACAATCGACCGGAGGGAACAGGAAGCCTTGCAGGAAGTCCTGCTGAATCTCGAGACCGCTGCCAAGTCAGCTCCAGCAGGTTCTAGCGCGGACTCGCTGCAGTGACACTCACCTGATGGGGCCGGGGCGCCGAGCCTCCCTGCCCCACCCGCACTCCGATCCCGCCATGCCCGCTACCCGGTCAGACCCACCCCCACTGCCGGTGACAGTGGCCCGAATCAGTCGAGGCGGCAGCGTCCGACCCGTCTGGCAGAATGCGCTTGGAGGCACCACCTACGAGCTGACCGCCGGCGCCTCCCGGTCCTTTCTGAAGTGGGCACCCGCCGAGAGCCCCATCGACCTGTCCGAGGAGCGCCACCGCCTTGAATGGGCCGTACGCTATGCGAGCGTACCGATGGTGCTTGACCATGGCGCCGAGTTCGATGGGTCCTGGCTCCTCACACGAGGGTTGCCCGGCGAGAGTGCCGTCTCTTCCCGTTGGCTCAGTGATCCGCAAGCTGCTGTCCGAGCCATAGGCGCAGGGCTCCGCGCACTCCATGACGATCTCCCTGCCACCGAATGCCCGTTCAGCTGGTCGCTCATGGACCGCCGTAGTGACATTCACCGACGAGCACGTGCAGGACTCCTCGACCCCGACACGTGGCATGCGGACCATCGCGCCCTCACGATCGACCAGGCCCTGGCCCGCCTGCAGCGCAGTCCGCCCGAGGACGACCTCGTCGTGTGTCACGGCGATACCTGCGCTCCAAACACCATCATTGGTTCGCAGGGACAGTGCACTGGCCATGTAGACCTCGGCTCTCTGGGCGTGGCGGATCGTTGGGCAGACATCGCCATAGCGACATGGAGCACGACATGGAACTACGGCCACGGCTGGGAATCCACGCTTCTGGATGCATATGGCATGGACCCTGAGCCGAGCCGCATCGCCTACTACCGCCTGCTCTACGATCTCGGACCCTGAGGGCGAGGATATGTGAGAGCATATGATCGTTCGAATATCAGCCAAGCTCGGCAAGAAGATCGGTCTGAGCCCGGACAGGGTTCTTCCCGCCGACCCCAGTCCATTCGCCGACTGGTCGGCCCACTTGTTCACGGCCGAGCGAACTCAATACATCCTGATCTCGAACACGGCATCCCTCTACTCCATGGTGATGTTTGGCAGAGGCATCACCGATGATTGTCGCTTCCTGGATCGGATGACGAGCTACATGCGGGAATTCCTTCGAGCAGATCGCCACGGGTTCATCTTCGAGCGGTTGATCATGCCGCGGCTGGATCGGGTGAACTTTTCCAAGGCACTCAACCGATCCGTAATCGGTTCGATGAACGATCTCGTCTTCCAGGCTCAGCTTCATCTCATCGAAGGCGCCATGCCGCCGGTTGATGTATCGTTTCGCTTGAATGAAGTGCCAATGTCGTATCTGGAGCATTTCACTCCACGAGCGTCCTTTCAGCACCTTGCTCCCGCTACCTGAGCTGGCCGGCCGCCAGCGGCTGGCTCGGCCGGCGAGGCAGGTGGGCCATCCCTCCTTTTTCCTTGACATTGTAAAGCGGCCAATGCTGTACTGAGAAAGCCGCTTCGCCCTCGGGAGACTCCTCCAATCTCCTCTCGGACGGGATAGGTCAGGAGGACCACCATGCATCGATCTGCCGCGGCGCTGGCCTTCGCTCTCCTCCTAGCCGAGACGGGGGCCGATGAAGCCGGTGATGCGCGGATGCAGCACTGGATGGTCCACCCCCAGCGCACCGCCGTCGCGGTGCGCACGGACACACCGCCCCGCCTCGACGGCGTCGTCGACGACGAGGTCTGGCAGCGCGCCCCCCTGAACGAAGGCTTCACCCAGAGCGACCCGGACGACGGCGAGCCCGCGTCGCTGCGCACCACTTTCCAGGTGGCCTACGACGACGACGCTCTCTACATCGCCGCCGTCTGCTACGACGATCCCGACAGCGTCACCGTGGCCCTTGCGAGACGGGACGAATCGCGCGAGCGCGACTTCGTGGAGATCAACCTCGATCCCCACCACGACCACCAGACCGGCGTCTGGTTCAACGTCGGCCCCTCGGGCTGGATCGGGGACGGGATCATCTACAACGACGACGACTTCGACAACGGCTGGGACAGTGTGGCCGAGGCCGCCGCGGCGATGCGGCCGGACGGCTGGAGCGTGGAGCTGAAGATCCCCTACCACGCCCTGCGCTTCGGCGGTAACGAGACCTGGGGGATCAACGTCTACCGCAAGATCAGCCGCCGGGCCGAGTGGGCGGGATGGAGCCACACGCCCCGGGGCGTCACCGGCTACGCCTCGCGCTTCGGCCACCTCGAGGGGATCGAGGGGATCGAGCCGCGGCGCAGTCTCGAGATCCTGCCCTTCACCTTGGGCCGCAGCATCCTGCCCGTGGGAGACGCCGGCGGCGGGCACGATCTGTCCTCCTCGGCCGGCGTCGACCTGCGCTACGGCCTGTCCTCCAACATCTCCCTCAATGCCACCGTCAACCCGGACTTCGGCCAGGTCGAGGGCGACCCGGCGGTGCTCAACCTGACCGTCTTCGAGACCTTCTACCGCGAGCGCCGGCCCTTCTTCCTGGAGGGCATCCAGATCTTCCAGTCCCCCCGCCCGAGCATCACCGGCGTCACCGGGCAGGCGCGCCTCTTCCACTCGCGGCGCATCGGCCGGCCGCCCTCGCGGTTCCCCCTTCCCGCCGGCAGCCGGGAGCTGGAGCGTCCCGACCACACCACGATCCTCGGCGCCCTCAAGCTCTCGGGAAAGACCGGGGGACGCACGGCCTTCGGTCTCCTCAACGCCGTCACCGGCCGCGAGGAGGTGCTCGTCGAGCAGGCCGACACGGTGCGCCGCCGCGTCGAGGTCGAGCCGGTCACCAACTACCTCGTCGGCCGCGTGCAGCAGGACCTGCTGACCAACTCCACCGCCGGCGCCGAGATCACGGCGGTCAACGGCCGCGGCTTCGACCCGGCCTATGTCGGGGCCGGCGACCTGCACCTCAAGTGGCGGGACAACGCCTACCGGCTCTACACCCGTCTGGCCGTGAGCCGCGCCCGACAGGGGCCCGAGCGCGGCACCGGCTGGGAGGGTCTCCTCAACCTCGGAAAGTCGGGAGGCGCCTTCGGCGGCCAGGTCCACGTGGACGCGCGGTCCCCCGCCTTCCAGGTCAACGACCTGGGATGGATGAAGCCCCGCGACCGCATCCAGACGGGCCTGCGCCTCTATCACCAGAAGCTCCACCCGTACTGGTTCGCCCGCCGCTCCGGGTATGAGCTCGACTTCTTTGCCCGCTGGAACTACGCCCGCCAGCGGCTATACCGGGGGATGGCCCTCAACAACTGGCACCAGCTGCACAACTACTGGGGTTTCTGGACCCAAGTGATCCGCAACTTCGAGGGCTTTGACGAGGTGGTCACCCGCGGCGGACCGATCATGGTCGCACCGTCCGACAACAGGATCAGGCTGAGTGTGTGGAGCGATGACCGCAAGCTCGTCACCGGCCGGTTCGGGGGGAACCTCACATGGAGCCGGGGAGGCGACAACCTGCAATCGGGGGTCTGGGCGGGTCTCGAGTTGCGGCCCATGTCCCAACTCAGGGTGACGATCGACCCGGGCTACAGCTTCCAGCGCAACTTCGCCCAGTGGCTGCGGAACACGGACGACGACGGCGACGGCGAGGACGACCGCTTCATCTTCGGCGAGCTCGAGAGCCGCGTCCTGGATATCAGCGTGCGCGGCGACTGGACCTTCACGCCCACCCTGAGCCTGCAGCTCTACGCCCAGCCCTTCGTGACCACCGGCGACTACGGCGCCATCAAGGAGCTGGCGCGCCCGCGGTCCTACGAGTTCCTCCCCTACGCCGGCTTCGAGGGGAACCCCGACTTCCACTTCCGCTCCTTCCACTCCAACCTGGTCCTGCGCTGGGAGTTCCGCCCCGGCAGCACCCTCTTCGTCGTCTGGCAGCAGAGCCGGGACCGCGGCTTCGGCGACACCCTCGACCCCCGGTTCCAACCCGCCGGGGACCTCGGCGGCGCCCTCCTCGACCCGGGGCACAGCATTCTGCTGATCAAGGGCAACTGGTGGCTGGGGCTGTGAACCTCATCCATCCCCACCGGCACAAGCAGCTCTTCCTGGACGACGGCGCCATCGAGGCCGTGTCCGGCCTCCAGCGGGTGCTGCACCGGCCCGAGCGCTGCGGACCCGTCCTGCGAACCAACCGCTCGCGGGACGAGAAGCACGTGCAGAGCGCCAGCGTGCCCCAGTGGAATCCGGAAGAGTCTCTCTGGGAGTGGTGGTACAGGGGCTATCCTGCCTACGCCGAGGACGCCCTCTGCCTCTACGCCAAGTCGACGGACGGCCGGCACTGGGAACAGCCCGACCTCGGGCTGTACGAGTGGGACGGCTCCGCGGCCAACAACATCGCCTACCGGTCGCCGGAGCGCTCCCTGTATCACGTCATCCGCGACGAGAGCGACGACGATCCCCGGCGCCGCTACAAGGCCTTCTTCAGCAACGACGACCACATGAACCGTTGTCCCGGTGTGTCACCCGACGGCTTTCAGTGGACCTTCCCCGATGCGCCCCCCATCCCCAGTCAGGATACCTCCCAGCTCATCCGCGACGACCTCGGCCAACGCTACCTGGCCACGGTGAAGCACCGCACCGAGTGGGGCCGCTCGGCCTGGCTGACGACCAGCCCCGACTTCGTCCACTGGACCGACCCGGTGCTCATCCTCCACACCGACGAGATCGACCAGGAGAACCGAGAGCGCCGCATCCAGGAGGTCGTCGACGACCCGGCGTACCTCTCTCCGCCCGCCGTCGACGGCAGGGAGTACATCGCCCAGCTCTACATGTTGCCGGTCATGACCTACGAGGGTCTGTACATCGGCTTCCCCCTTCTCTTCAATCCCTCCGGCGCCGATCCGGAGCATACCAATCACACCGGCCTCAACCAGGTGGAACTGGCCGTGTCGAGAGACGCCTGTCACTGGCACCGGGTGGCAGACCGCGCCGTCTTCGTCGGGGTGGAACCCTGGGAGGGCGGCGCCAACTTCGGCAATGCCCAGGTAGCCCTGTGCGGCCCCCCCATCGTGCGCGGGCCAGAGATCTGGATCTACTACAACGCCTATCGATTCCGCGGACACCGGGAGCTGTTCGCCGGTCTCGATCCCCGCATCTACAACGATGCCTTCTGGGAGGAGAGCGGGGCCATCTGTCTGGCCAGACTGCGGCTGGACGGCTTCGTCTCCCTCGACGCATCCGCCGAGGGCGAGCTGCTCACCGCTCCTTTCCTGTGGAGCGGTCAGAGACTGTACGTGAACGCCGATACCGGCGACGGCGAGATGGCCGCGGAGATGGTGGACGCGGAGAGCCACGCCCCCTTGCCCGGCCGGTCGGCCGGTGAGTGCCGGCTGCTGCAAGGAGACCACCTGCGCGGAGCCGTCACGTGGGGGGAAGAGACGGAGGCTGGATCTGCCGGAATCCCCGTGCGCCTGCGCTTCCACCTGCGGAAGGCGCGGCTCTACGGCTTCTGGCTGGAGTGAGGGATCAGGCCGGGCGTTCCAGCAGGTGAGGACAGTGTTGCCGCGCCAGGTCCAGACGCTCGCCCAGCTCGGCCAGCCACAAGGTGCGGGCGCTGCACAGCTGGGCGATCTCCAGGTTCCGCGCCTTCTGCAGGAGGGTGCTGCTCAGATTGGCGCCGGACAGGTCCGTTCCGTCGAGGTCGGCCCCTACCAGTAGCGCGCTGCGCAAGTCCACGCCCCCCAGATCGGCCCCCCGCAGGTCCGCCCGGCTGAGATTCGTGCCGCGGCCGTCGGCGCCCGGCAGATCGGCGCGAGCCAGGACGGCCTCCGTCAGGTTGGCGCTGCTGATGTCGGCTTGCCGCAGATTCGCCCCGGTGAAGTCGGCGCCGTCGAGGATGGCCACCGAGAGCAGGGCTCCCGACAGGTCCATGCCGGTGCCGTCGAGGCCCTTCAGGTCGGCCGAGTAGAGGTCGGGCCGCACCCCGGGATTGTCCCGCCGCCACTGGTTCCAGACTTTCGTCCCCCTCTTGACGAGGGAGACGTGCTCTTCCCGTGCCACGCGTCTCAATATAGCCGGGAACTGGAGACCGCCCGATGGCCAAGCTCGATCTGACCGATCCCACCGTCGTCGTGGTGCCCGACGGCTGGCAGGAGATGCCCACGGCGCAACGGCTGGCCGACGCCTGCCGCGCCCCGCTCCTCCCTCACCGCGGCTTCGACGAGGCCCTGTTCCGCGACCACCACGTCATCGCCTGCGGGCACATGGCGAACAACGCCGCCGTGACCCGGCTCTACAACGCCCGGCGCTGCTTCGCCGACACGCTGTTCCCCGGCGGCGACCACTTTCTCCTGACCTCGGTCCGCGATCCCCTCGGCCACGGCCCCGGGGCCGTCGTCGCCGGCGCCAGCGGCGAGGCGGGGCGGGGCGCCGCCGTCGAAGAGTTGATCCGCATCGTCGAGGCGAGCGGTGGCCGCCTGGGCCGCGTCTCCGCCCGCCGCCTGACGGGAATCCCGGAGCCGCCGGACGAGTCGGAGATCGAGGAGCTGGTGCAGCGCGACCTGGATCTCTGGGACGCCGGCTGGGTGGCCTCGCCCTTCCGCGGCGGCCGCCTGCAGTCCTGGCTCTGGAACCACTACCTCAGCGGCCACGAGACCTGGGGCCGGCTGGCGGCGCCGGTCTTCGCCGGTTCCCTGCGGCCCTGGCGCGAGCAGCGCCTCCGCCATCCCGAGGAGTACCACGACTTCTTCCATCTCGACCTGTTCATCCACCTGTGGGAGCTGGTGGAGGACGATCCGGTGTACGGGCCCGCCGAGCGGCAGGCGGTGGTGGAGATGTTCGTCGAGCTGCTGCGGCACCTGGCGGGCCTGTTCTATCTGCGGGAGCAGGTCAATCCCGACGGCCTGCCGCGGCAGAACCACGTGACCTTCATCGGCCTCAACCTGGCGGCGGGGCACGACTACCTCTCCCGCCGCCACGGCATCACCGAGTTCGCCGATGCGGCCCGGCGGGTGGAGCGCATCTTCGAGGGCCAGGCCTCCGGGTACAAGCCCAACGACGACGCCGGCGTCGGCTACGTGTGGCTCACCCCGCGCCACACCAACGACTACCTGCTCGCCCGCGGCGATTACCGGTTCGTCGACGGGGGTCCCGTGGACGATCTCTGCCGGCTGGCGGCGGTCACCACCGACAACCTGCGCAGCGAGGTCGGGTACGGCGACAGCAGCGGTTTCTCCGCCTTCGAGCGCGGCGGCTGGCGTGATCAGCTCTGGCCGCTGCTGGCCTCCCTCTGGCGCACCCGGGATCCCGGGCACCTGTGGCTGCTCAACTGGCTCGGAGAGGGCAAGCGCCCGAACCTGAGCCACGGCATGGAGAGCTGGCGCGCCAGCGTCGAGGCCACGGAGGAGGGATTCACCCTCGAAGGAGTCGAGCCCAAGCTGCCCGGGGAGCTGCTGGGCGTCACGGCGCTGGACCTGCCCGAGGCCGCCCGGCGCTGGGTGGAGGCCTCGGTCCCCGAGGGATACCGCCCTGAGCCCGGCGGACGCTACTTCGACAAGCTCTGCCTCCGTGCGGGCTTCGCGCCGGACGACGAGTACGCGCTGCTGGAGGGCGTTGGCACCTTCTGCCACGGCCACGAGGACACGAACGCCATCCTGCGCCTGACCTGGGGGAACCGGGCCTGGCTCGCCGACGGCGACTACATCCGCGCGGCGCCGCGGTTCCACAACAGCGTCACCGTCCTGCGGGACGGCGCCGGCGTCCTGGATCCTCCCGGCGACGGCGTCGTCATCCCGCCACTGGCGCGCCTCACCGTGGAGCGCGACGGGGAGGACCTGGGAATCGTGCAGAGCGAGGCCGCCGGGTACAACGGCCTCGACTGGCGGCGCACCCTGGTCTGGCGCAAGGGGCGCTACCTCGCGGTGGTGGACGAGCTGCTCTGCCGGGAGCCGGGCGACTACCGCTGCCGCTGCCTGTGGCGCGTCCTGGGAGACGTGGACGGCGGCCCGGGGCGCTTGCGGCTGCGCCAGGGGGAGGCGGAGCTGTTCCTGCTGTGCGCCGACGAGTCCGCCGCCGAGATCGTGGAAGATCCCGGCGGCCCCTGGGGAGGCTATCCCCATCACCGCGGGCCCCTCCACGTGGTGCACCGGAAGGTCCACCGCCGCCTCCAGGCAGGGGAGTCGTTCTTCTTCGTGCATCTCTTCACCCCGCACGGCAAGGTCGAGGTCGAGCCCCTGGCCGGAGGCGGGCTGCGCATCCGCGACGGCGCCGACGAGACCGCGGTCTCTCTCGAGGACGGCCGCCCCGTGGTGGAGACGCGCACAGTCCCCTCCACCGCGGCCTCCCCCCGGCCGGCCGGCCCGCCCGCGCCGCCGGCACCCGTCCTTCGGGAGTTCCGCGCCGCACCGCCCCTCTGGGAGCACCGCCTTGGCGGCGGCGGCGCCCCCGTTGCCGCCACCGGCTCCGGGGAAGCGGCCCACCTGCTCGCCGGCGGCGGCAACGGCGACGTGGTGAAGCTGGACGCCGGCAGCGGCGACGAGGCCTGGCGGGTGCGCCTGGAGTCGCCGGCCTCGGCGCTGCTGTGGGCGGACATCGACGGCGACGGGGCCCCGGAGGCCCTGGTCGGGTCCGCCGCGTCGGAGCTGATCGTCCTCGACGGCGGCAGCGGCCGCGAGCGCTGGCGGCGGCCGCTGAAGAACCTCTACGGCTCGGTGTCGCCGGTGACGGCGCTGACCGTGGCCGACCTGGAGGGCGAGGGCGATCTCAGCCTCCTCGCCGGCACGGCGGGCTGGTTCGTCAACGTCTTCACCCCCGGGGGCGCGCCGAAGTGGGCCCGCTGGATCCGCTACCACGTCATCACCGCCCTCGAGGCGACCGACGCCGACGGCGACGGCCGCGCCGAGGTGATCGTGGGCACCACCTACTCGACGCCGCTCACCGTGCACGACTACGACGGCGCCTTCCGCTGGTCCACCCTCGAGCAGGTCGGCTCCGAGGGCAACGCCACCACGCCTCGGCGGGGGATCCACCTGACGCGGATGCGGCTGGCGGACCTGAACGGCGACGGGATCCGCGAGATCGTGTACGGCACCGAGGACGGCTGGCTCTTCGCCGTCGAGCCGCGCGCCGGGGTGGAGCTCTGGCAGGCCAACATCGTCGGCGAGGTGGTGGCGCTGGAGGTGCTGCCCGGCGGCGTGGTAGCAGCCAGCGACTTCGGCGGCCTCTACAGCTTCGACCCCGACGGGACCCTGCGCCGCCACTCCCATCCCTGCGAGTGGATCCGCGCGTCGACGCGGCTCGGGGACGACTTGGTGCTCGCCGCGGAGGGCGGCCGCCTGCTGAGGGTGAACGCGGACGGCGAACTGAGCGGCGAGCTGTGGACGGGAGGCGAGGTCCGGCGGATGACCGCCGCCGGCCGGCACCTGGTCTGCGTCCTCGACGACGGCCGGTTGGCCGCCCATACCTTCGGGTGAAGACGCCGGGAGCCACCTGATCTGCCTGCTCGACGACGGGCGCTTGGCCGCCCACTCCTTCGGCTGAAGCCGGCGGCGGGCCCCGGGGCCCTTCCCTACCAGAGAACGACGAACAGCAGGTAGACGGCCACGGCGAGATAGGCGCCGGCCCACAGCCCCGGCCGGCGGTACCACACCGGCCCGGCGGGCCCCACGCTGAAAGGGTACCGGGGCCGCACCGGCGCCCGGGCCAGGGTCCGGTGCAGCCAGGTCCCCTCGAGCCTTGCAAGGCGCCCGGCCATCGACTCTCTCAGCTCGGCCGGATCGTCGTCCGCCCGCGACCAGACCAGCCCCCGCAGCTCCTCCCTCGACAGCCGGCCCCGGCGGACATCGATCCCCTTCGACACGACCCACATGCTGGCCGCGGGCAGCACCAGGTTCCACAGGTAGGCCCACCACAGGTCGGTGTACCACATCGGCAGCGGCCACCCGCGGGCCTCGCCGAGGATCGCCGAGGCGCCGTACGTCAGACCGACCGCCAGACCGACGATCCCCGTCTCCCGGTGCACCCTGGTGAAGACGCCCATGAGGATCACCGTCATCAGCGGCACGGCGATGGCGCCGGCGAGGCGCAGGTAGAACAGCAGCATGCCCCCTTCGAGGAAGGGGACGTAGGCGAAGCCGAGGGCGAGGATGAAGGGCACGGAGATGCGCCCCACCTTCGTGTAGTGAGCGTCGCTGCCCCGGCGCACCAGGAAGCGGGCGTAGATGTCGCGCACGAAGAGGGAGGAGATGCCGATGCCGATGGAGTCGAAGGTCGAGTAGGCGGCGGCCACGAGTCCCGCCACGACGAGACCCACCAGACCGGCGGGCAGGTACTCGACGATCATGCGCGGATAGGCCTCGTCGACGACGTGCAGGCCCGGGAACTCGGCCCGCGCCATCGGTCCCAGGGTGACGTTGAAGAACAAGCAGACGGCGGTGGCCAGGCTGGCGACGACGACGGCCATCTTGAAGTCCCACTCCGAGCGCGCCCCGAGGAAGCGGATCGCCTCGTACTGGTTGATTAGGACGTACGTGGTGAGCACCACGAGGAAGCCGAAGACCACGAGAATGGGCGGCACGCCCTCGGGACCGTAGCCGCCCACGTGGAGCAGGCGGTCCGAGAGCCCGCTCTCCACCGCCTCCAGGCGCATGGCGACGCCGTCCCAGCCGCCCATGGCGGAGTAGACGAACCCCCACAGGACGAAGGAGGCGACGATCATGGTCAGGCTCTGCAGGGCGTCGGTGAGGACCCCGGCGCGCAGGCCGCCGCGGACGAGGTAGAGGGCCGAGGTGGACGCCACCGCGGCGACGACGAGCCAGCAGGTCCCCGGCGACAGGCCGGCGACGACGTTGAGGACGAGGAACATGGAGTAGTAGATGTTGCCCAGGACGTTGGTGCGGGACTGCACGTTGATGAGCACCGCCATGACCCGCGCCGCCGGCCCGAAGCGGAACTCCAGCCACTCGGCGTTGGTGAATACCCCGGAGCGGTACATGGGCACGATGACGAAGAAGCCCAGCACCATCCAGCCCACGGCGATGCCCAGCCACCACTGCGACAGCTGCGACAGCCCGAGGGTGTACGAGCCGCCCACGATACCCACGTAGTCGCCGCTGTCGACGGCGGTGCCGAAGGCGGAGAGGCCGATCACCCACCAGGGCATCGACTTGGCCGCCAGGTACCAGTCGAAGCTCTCGCCCTTGTGACGGAAGCTGATCAGGCTGTAGAGGACGATGCCGCCGTTGAGGACGGCCACGACGGCCCAGTCGAGAGTGGTCATGCGGCTTCCTTCAGGGGGCCGGACGCCCGACCGCCCCGCGGCGGTGATCCCGCCGGGCCGCCCGACGGCGATGATCCAGCCGCGGGCGCCTCGGCGGGCCCCTCACGGCTCGCGGCGGATGTTGTCCCAGACCGGGAGGGCGGGATGGCGACGGTGACGCCGCCCGGGATGTTGTCCCCGGCATGCATGACCGGTACCCTTGGGGGCCATGAGAGCCGCCGTCCTGACAGAGTTCGGCGCGCCTCTGCGGGTGCGGGAGCTGCCCCAGCCAGAGCCGACGCCCGAGTCCGCCGTGGTCCGCGTCGAGGCCTGCGGGATCTGCCGCAGCGACTGGCACGCCTGGCGCGGCGACTGGCCGTCGGTGGAACCGCCCAGGGTGCTGGGCCACGAGCTCGGCGGTGTCGTGGAGGAGGTCGGCGCCGGGGTCCGCTCCTTCGGCGCCGGCGACCGCGTGACCCTGCCCTTCCACATGGCCTGCGGCCACTGCGAGCACTGCTTCGGCGGCCGCTCCAACATCTGCAAGGCCAACGGCGTCATCGGCATCACCTTCGACGGCGGCTACGGCCGCTACGTGCGCGTGCCGGCGGCCGAGGCCAACCTCGTGCGCCTGCCCGAGGAGGTGGACTTCCTCAGCGCCGCGGCCCTCGGATGCCGCTACATGACCGCCTGGCACGGCCTCGTCGACCGCGCCCGGCTGGCCCCCGGCGAGTGGGTGGCGGTCTTCGGGGCCGGCGGCATCGGGCTCTCGGCGGTGCAGATCGCCTCCGCCCTGGGGGCCCGCGTGATCGCCGTGGACATCGACGAAGCCAAGCTCGCCCGCGCCCGCGAGGAAGGAGCCGTCGCCGGTGTCGACGCCCGTGGCTGCGACGCCGCGGAAGCGGTGCGCGATCTCTGCGGCGGCGGCGCCGATCTCAGCCTCGACGCCCTCGGCTCGTCGAAGACCGCCCTCCCCGGTCTGGCCAGCCTGCGCAAGGGCGCCCGTCACCTGCAGATCGGCATGTCGACGCCGGAGGAGGAGGCGCAGGAGGGCCACATGGCCCTGCCCGTGGACGACATGATCCGCAACGAGATCAGCTTCGTCACCAGCCTTGGGTGTCCCACCACCGGCTACCCCGGCCTGCTGGCCCTGGTCGCCTCGGGCCGGCTCGAGCCGCGGCGGCTGGTCAGCTCCACGGTGAGCGTCGACGCGGCCGGCAGCGTGCTGGCGGAGATGACCGGCTTCGGCACGCTCGGCTTCACCGTCATCGACACCTGGTGATCCCCGGCCTCGGCTGATCCCTCCCGCGCCGGTCTCGCCATGCAAGGCAGGCTCCCCCCTGCGGCTGGCCCCTCCGGCGCGGCTCAACTCCGCACGAACTCCAGCAACCGCCGCACGTAGGCGTCGTTTCCGTAGCGGCCGAGGATCCGGCGCCGGGCGGCCCGGCCCGCCGCCTCGCGCTCGGCTTCGTGACGCAGCCACCAGGCGGCCTTGTCGCGCAGCTCCTCCACCGTCTCCCACGTGTCGATCTCGCGGCCGATGTCGAACTCCTCCTCCATCCCCTCCACGTAGTCGGTGAGCATGAAGCCGCCGGAGCCGGTGATCGCCGTGTCGCGCTGGTTCAGGTAGCCGCGGGAGCGGGGCGAGTTGTGCTGGTTGACGTTGATCTTCGCCGCCCGGTAGACCCCGGGCAGCTCGCGGTAGGTGCGGAACCCGCGGTAGCACGAGCGCGGGATGCCGGCGAAGGTGCCGAAGCCAAGACCGCCGTAGACGTGGGTGCGGCCGAGGGCCGCCACCGTGGCGACCACGTCCTGGCGCAGGACTCGCTGTTCGGGAAAGCCGATGGGATGGGTGATGCGCTCCACCGGGTCCGGCGAGGTCAGGTACGCCTCTCCGTCGCTGTCGCCGCGGGCATAGATGGAGAGGATGGTGACCGAGAAGTCGCACGCCTCGTGGGGGGCGGGTTCGGCCACGGCGTGGAGCTGGCGGGCCGGCGGCGGATAGAGGACGATGGCCCGGATCCCCCTCTCGCGGTAGACCTCGATGCTCTCCTTGCAGCAGGTGACGACGAACTCGAACTCGCGGGAGTACTCGGGATGGCGGATCGCGTCCCAGGGGTCGTCCTGGGTGTGGGTCACCGTCTTCAGCCAGGGGAACCGCCGCCGCAGGGAGGCGATGAGCCCCGGGGGGCAGTCGTCCTTGCTGAACCACCACAGCAGCAGCTCCGGCCGGTGCTCCTCCACGAGCCCGGCCAGCCCCTCCTCGAAGGCGCCCGCATCGGCGTAGCGCAGGTCCCAGCGCTCCGGCGCCGGGATGCGGTCCGCCTCCTCCGCGGCGAGCAGGACATCCCGCTCCCGGTGGGCCTCGATGCATCCCCGGCTGGGCGCGTAGATCACCTGAAGGCCGGCGGCCTCGAACCCCTGGTGGATGCTCCACAGGGACTGCCCGGGGGCGAACCCCCCCACGAGCAGCACGCCTTCAGATCTCATCCAAGTATGGATGGGCTTCGCTTGGCCGCATCGACATATAGCCGGAGTCCATTGATGTCCGCTCACGCGCCGATAGATCAACTTCACTACGACTACATGCCCGCGGGTCCCAACTGGATGTCGCGCGTGTGATACGCACGCAACGCTCGCTCACCATCAGCTTCGTAGTAGATGATGATAGAGTGCTGACGTGACTCGTCCGTGGCTGCCTCATACTCTGCAACCCACCGCTCGATGCGCGCCTGGGCGGAGTTGAAGTCCTTGCGACTGGCCCGCACGGTCTGCATCCTAGTGGCCAGCTCTCCTCGGAAGAGAGGACGCCAGCGGGGGAAGTACGACCACATTGACGTGGCCAAGTTTAGGTTCGCCTTCAGTCTCCTGTGGAAGACTCCGACTGGGTCGGCATGGAGAACCTGCCGGAAGTCCTCGACATAACGTTCGATCTTCTCCTGCAACCGTGAGTGGCGGAACTCGACGACATCGGGATCGTCCTGTAGCGCCAAGTACAACTGTAGGACGTCGGTCTGGATGTCGTACACACTTGCCAAGAAGAACCGATTGAGACCCGACACCACCGACTTGGCGTCGCCTTCCGAATGAACCTCCCCGGCTATCAAGAGTCCGTACTTGGAGCGCAGCAGACTCACATCATGGCCGATCCTTGACAGCCTGTCCGGCATGTCGCTGGCAAACCGTCGACAGTGTTCGAACTCGGATCGTATTTCATCGATCTGTTCCGCCGCGGTCTCGAACCGGGCATAGTCTTCGGCGTCCAAAAGGCGACGTATGCGCTCTACCACCTCGGAAAGTCGGCCGAGAGTCCTCTGCGCCTTATCGAGGCGTGCGCACATGATCACCGACGAGACGGTCGTGAAGAGCATGACGGGTGCCATAACCGGGATCAGGGCACCTTTGGCGGCAACGAACGGCGCATGCTTGACAATCTTGCCCCCCATGCCCTTGACTGCCGAAGTGAGCCCGCCACGGATGGTCATCAGCGTCTTGGGATCGGCGGTCGCCAAGAAGACGTTGCCGGCCTTAAGGGACGACGCAGCCAAACTCCCGGCCCCAAGCAACGGGAGCAGCGAGGCGCTGTCCATGACTCCGCCGGATTCGAACGGTTGATCCGTGGACCATGATGCTCGCAAGGCTGCACTGGCATCTCGGCCGAGGTCGATAACGGCAATCGAGCGTCCCTCGTGCGTCAGTATCTGGCCAATGGGGTCGTGCGGTGTATCCTGTTGAAGACCGAGACTGTCCATGCGTCCTCTTGATGTTCTCCCCGAAACGAACCGTTCGCCTAGAGCCAAAGAGCACAATCATGTCCCGCTTGCCGTGCTCACGCAAATGGAGGTGCCCTCCGCGGGCTGGACAGTGTGGAATCCAATGAGGTACCGAATACTGAGGCCCCCCCAGAATTGGCTATTGCCCATCCACTATGAAGGCAACGAAACACACGCAACGTCCGCGGCCTTCTCCACGGCCAAGCGCGACTGCCGGCAGTACTCGGGATCGGTCTCGAAGCCGGCGAAGTCGATCCCCAGCTCGACGCAGGCCACCGCCGAGGCGCCGATGCCGAGGAAGGGGTCCATCACCCGGCACACCCGCTCCAGGCCGTGGAGGCGCACGCACATGCGCGGGATCTTCACCGGGAAGGCCGCCGGGTGCGGCCGCTGCTGATCGCGGCTGCGGATGGTGCGGTAGGGGACGAACCAGGTGTTACCGCGGCAGCGGCGGTCTTCCTCGACGCTGTTCCAGCGCGCCACGTTCGACTTGTCCTGGTACTCGACGCCCACCGCCAGCCGGTCGATGGGGACGTCGCCTCTCTTGGTGAGGTGGAAGATGTACTCGTGGCAGTCGTTGACGTAGCGGCGGCTCTGGATCGGCTTGAAGTGGCCCACGGAGACGTTGCCCTCGATGCCGGGGTAGCGGCCCACGTCCTCCTTCTCGATGGCGATCGACTTGACCCAGTGGAAGACGTTCTGCAGCTCGAAGTGCCGGCGCATCTCGAGGAGAACCTCGAAGGGGCCCCAGGGGTCGGAGGGCTTGCCGCCGATGTTGAGGAAGAGGGAGCCCGCGTCGCTCAGGACCTCGCCCACCGCCGCCGCCCACTCCCCCATCCAGCGCACGTACTCCCGGCGCGAGCCGGAGTCGTCGTAGCCGCGGTAGCGTGTGCCCAGGTTGTAGGGAGGCGAGGTGACCACCACGTCGACGCTGCCGGCGCCGAGGCGCCGGCCCATGTTGGCGACACAGTCCTCACACCAGACGTCGACGGCGCGGCCGCCGGCCTCGACGTGGAACCCCGCCATCAGCAGCCGAGGGCGTAGCCGTCCCGGCGCGGGTCGGCGCCCCCCATGAAGGCGCCGGAGTCGGGATCGACGTGGATGCCCTGGCCGCCGCCGACGCCGGGGGACCAGTCCCCGAGGTGGTGGATCTCGTGGCCGCGGCGCTCCAGCTCGGCGAGCACCTCCGCGGGCACCCGCGACTCGGCTTCGACCCGGTGCGTCCGTGTCGCCTTGAGGCGCGGCGCCTCGATGGCGGCCTGCACGTTCATGCCGTGGTCGAGGACGTTCATGATCATCTGCGGCGTCGTCTGCAGGATGCCGTACGACCCCGGCGTGCCGATGAGCAGGCGCAGGCCGTCGGCGTCCCACACCTGCGCCGGCGAGACGCACATCTCGTTCTTCTTCGACGGCCCGATGGCGTTGGGGCTGCCTTCGACGGCATCGAACCAGTTCATGAAGTTGTTCAGCGCCACCCCCGTGCCCGGCACGACCATGGCCGACCCGAAGCCGGAGCCCAGGCTCTGGGTGCAGGCCACGGCGTTGCCGTCGGCGTCGATCGTGTCGAAGTGGGTGGTGCACTCGGTCTTGGTCCAGGCTCTCGGATCTCCGGCGCCGACCTCGCCTTCCTGGGGATCGGGCCGGAAGGTGTCGCCCATGTGGACGGCGGCCTGCGGCCCGATCCGGCGCCGGCGCTCGGCGGCGTAGCCCTCGGACAGCAGGCCGGCGGTGGGCGGATCGTCGATGGCGGTGTAGTGGATGCGGTCGGTGCAGGCCAGCTTCACCGCCTCGATGAAGGTGTGCAGCGTCTCCGCCGTGTTGTGGCCCATGGCGCCGATGTCGAAGCCCTCGAGGATCTTGAGGGTCTCCAGGTACTGCACGGCCTGGCAGGGCGGCGGCGGCGCGTAGATCGTCCAGTCGCGGTAGCCGACGCCCACGGGGTCGAGCCAGGCGGGCTCGTTGGCGGCCAGGTCCTCCTTGGTGAGCAGGCCTCCGCTCTCGGCCATGTGGGCGGCGATGGCGTCGCCGATGGCGCCGCCGTAGAAGACGTCGGGACCCTCTGCCGCGACGGTGCGGAAGGTCTGCGCCAGGTCCTGCTGCACGAGGACGCCCCCCGGACCGGGGCTGTGTCCGTCCACGAGGTAGGTCCTCGCCGACTCCGGGAACCGCCGCAGCCCCGAGGCGCACGACTCGAAGAACCAGTCGTTCTTGACGGTGAGGGGGAAGCCGCCCTCGGCCAGCTCGATGGCGGGAGCGAAGACCGCGGAAGCGTCCATGGAGCCGTAACGCCGCAGGGCCTCCATCCAGCCGGCGCAGGCGCCGGGGACGAGAGGGGACATGGGCCCGAGGGACTGCTGCTCGCGCTCGGTGTAGAGGGAGAGGTCGGCGGCGGCCGGCGTCAGGCCCACGTAGTCGCAGACCTTGTGCTCGCCGTCGCGGGCCGAGTAGATGTGCATGTAGCCGACGCCGCCGATGCCGGACATGTACGGCTCGGCCACGTTGAGGGCGGCGGCGGTGGCCACGGCGGCGTCGATGGCGTTGCCCCCCTCCAGCAGGACGCGGACGCCCGCCAGGGAGGCCAGTGGATGGGCGGCGGCCACGAGACCGCGGCGTCCGGTTACAGTGGAGCGGTGGGAGAGTCCATGGGAGGGGAAAGCCATTCGACAGTTTTCTCCGGCTCGGTTAGGTTTCCCGGGCCGTCGGGGCCCGGCGGCGTGAGAGGATAAGCAAGGACCACCCGAGGGAGCCAACACCGGACATGGACCGCACCGTCGACCTGCGCAGCGACACGATCACCCGTCCCACGGACGAGATGTGGGAAGCGATGCACCACGCCGACGTCGGCGACGACGTGTACGGCGAGGACCCCACCGTGCAGCGCCTCCAGGAGCTGGGGGCCGAGCTCATGGGGAAGGAGGCGGGGCTGTTCCTGCCCTCCGGCACCATGGCCAACACCGCCGCCCTGCTGGCCCACACCCGCTACGGCGACGAGATGGTCGTCGAGGAGCTGGCCCACCTCTACTGCTGGGAGGCGGGGGCCTACTCCAGCATCGCGGGGCTGGCGACGCGCCCGGTGCGCGGCGACCAGGGGATCTTCACGGCGGAGCAGTTCGAGGCCGTCCTGCGGCCGCCGAACCCCCACTTTCCCAAGACCAGCCTCCTGTGCCTGGAGAACACCCACAACAACGCCGCCGGCGCCGTGTGGAACCCCGAGGAGACGGCCGAGGTGGCCCTCGCCGCCCGCGACCACGGCCTGCGCATCCACCTCGACGGGGCGCGCCTGTTCAACGCCGCCGTCGCCCTCGGCGTCGACGCCAAGGAGCTGACCGCCCACGTCGACTCGGTGACGTTCTGCGTCTCCAAGGGCCTGAGCGCGCCCGTGGGCTCGGTCCTGTGCGGATCCCGCGCCTTCATCGAAGAGGCCTACCGCGCCCGCAAGCGCCTCGGGGGCGCCATGCGCCAGGCCGGCATCATGGCCGCCGCCGGCATCGTCGCCCTCGAGACGATGGTCGACCGCCTCGCCGAGGACCACGAGACGGCGCGCGGCCTGGCCGAGGGCCTCAACGCCATCGAAGGCGTCACCGCGGTGCGGGCCCCGCGGCCGACGAACATCCTCATGGTCGACGTGGGCGGCCTCGGCTGGTCGACGGCCGACCTCATCGACCGCTGGAAGGCGCTCGGCATCAAGTGCAATCCGCGCCCCCCCACCCGGGTGCGGCTGGTGACCAACCGCCACGTCACCCTCGACGACGTGGACTACGTCCTCGACACCACCCGCCAGATGCTGCGCAGCGAGGCCGTCGCCGTCCGGTGACCGCCCGGGCGGCGCTTCTGGCGGCCGCTTTCGCCACCGCCTGCGACGGCTCTTCCGGGCCCTCCACCGGCGCCGCCAACCGGCTGGCCGGCGAGACCAGCCCCTACCTCCTGCTCCACGCCGGCAACCCCGTCGACTGGTACCCCTGGGGACCGGAGGCGCTGGCCCTCGCCCGGCGCGAGGACCGGCCGATCTTCCTCTCCGTGGGCTACTCCACCTGCTACTGGTGCCACGTCATGGAGCGCGAGGTGTTCTCCGACCCGGAGATCGCCGCCGTGATGAACGCGGGGTTCGTCAACATCAAGGTCGACCGCGAGGAGCGCCCCGACCTGGACGCGGTCTACATGACGGCGACGCAGATCCTGGCCCGGCACGGAGGCTGGCCCAACTCGGTCTTCCTCACCCCCGCGCTGGAGCCGTTCTTCGCCGGCACCTACTTCCCGCCGCGCGACCTCCCGGGGCGGCCCGGCTTCCCGCGGGTCCTGGAGGAGCTGCGCACCGCCTGGGACGAACGCCGGCCGGAGGTGGAGCAGGTGGCCTCGGAAGTGGCCGAGCGCATCCGCCGGGCCCAGGCGATGGCGGGGGAGCCGCGCGAGCCCGGGGCCGGCGTGGCGGCGGTGGCGGTGGAGCGGCTCAAGGCCCTCTACGACAGCGACAACGGCGGCTTCGGCGGAGCCCCCAAGTTCCCGCCCACCATGCGCCTGGAGCTGCTGCGGCAAGTCGACGCCGAGGAAGGGGACGCCGAGGCGGGGCGCATCCTCCGCCACTCCCTGGAGGCGATGGCCAGGGGCGGGATCCACGACCACGTGGGCGGCGGCTTCCACCGCTACGCCACCGACGCCCGCTGGCGCGTGCCCCACTTCGAGAAGATGCTCTACAACCAGGCACAGATGCTGCGCCTCTACGCCCGCGCCTACCGGTCCACCGGGGACGAGCGCTGGCGGCGGGTGGCCGAGGGGATCCTGCGCTACGTCCGCCGCGAGATGACCTCGGAGGACGGGGCCTACCTCTCGGCCCTGGACGCCGAGTCCGAGCACGTGGAGGGCAAGTACTACACGTGGACGGAGGAGGAGGTCCGCGAGGCCCTGGGGTCCGCGGCGGCCGACACCCTGCTCGCCGTGTACGGCCTGGCCCCGGTGCCGGAGGGTGAAGGCGGCGCCCTCTACCAGCGCACCGACATCGATTCGGCGGCGGCAGCCCTCGGCGTCGGGGAGGCGGCGTTGCGCGCCTCCCTGGAGGCCTCGCTCCGGCGCCTGCACCAGGCCCGCCGGTCGCGCACCTATCCGCTGCTCGACGACAAGGTGATCACCGCCTGGAACGGCATGATGATCGCCGCCGCCGCCGAGGCGGGAGCCGTCCTCGGCGACGAGGCCGCCATCGCCGAGGCCGAAGCGGCGGCCCGGTTCGTGCTGGAGCACCTGCGCGAGGGTGATGACCTGTACCGCGTCCATCGCGCCGGCTCCTCCCGCTACGAGGGATACCTGGAGGACCATGCCCACCTCGCCGACGGCCTGCTGGCCCTGCACCGGGCCGGCGGCCAGCCGCGGTGGCTGGCCGAGGCGCGGTCGGTGGCCGACGCCATGATCGAGCGCTTCCGCGACGCCGACGGCGGCGGCGGGTTCTTCTTCACCACCGGGGGGCGGGACCTGATCGCCCGCAGCAAGATCGCCTACGACGGCGCCCTGCCGTCGGCCAACGCCGTGGCCGCGCGGGTGCTTCTGGAGCTGGGGGAGGCGACCCGGCAGGAGCGTTACACGGAGGCGGCGGTGGAGTGCATGCGGGCCTTCGGCGGCAGCGTCGCCTCGGCGCCGGCGGGCCATGCGCACATGGTCACGGCCATGCGGGCCTGGCTGCGCTCCGGGGCCGCGGAACCCTCCCTCGCGGAGGTATCCGCCGCGCCGGCGGATTCCGTCGTCAAGGTGGCTTTCGCCCTCGACCGGGCACGGCTGGCCCCGGGGGAACCGGCCCTTCTCACGGTGAGTCTGGAAATCGCCGAGGGCTGGCACGTCAACGCCAACCCGGCCGCGGCCGGTCTCGTGCCGACCACGGTGACGGTGAACCCCGGCAGCCTGGCCCTGCGCCAGGTCGACGTCGAGTACCCGCCCTCCCGGGCGCTGCCCTTCCCCTCCCTGGCCGAGACCCTGGAGGTCTGGGAAGGCCGGGTGGAGGTGGTGTCGCGGCTGGCGGCCGAGGAGGACGCACCGGCGGCCAACGGCGCCCTCCGCGCCGCCGTCCGCTACCAGGCCTGCGACGACGAGGTCTGCCTGCTTCCGGTGGAAGTGGTGGGCCGGGTCGCGGTGGCCATAGGGGACTAGGCCCGGGCTGCGGACCCCCCGGGTTCTCCCTACCTTACCGACCTTGAACGGAGCGGATACCCCATGAAAACCCTGACCCGCTGTGCCACCCTCTGCTGGCTCGCCGCCGCGCCCGCGTGGTCCGGCTCTCCCTTCCCCTTCGAGCACCTGGACCAGCTGACCGGGCACCTGCGCTCCGGCGGCCCTCCCATCGACGGCATCCCGGCGGTGACCAACCCGGACTTCGCGCCGGCGTCCCGGATCGAGTACGTCCGCGACACGGACCTGGTCATCGGCGTCGTCCGCGGCGGCGAGGTGAAAGCCTATCCCGAGAACCTGGGCTGGTGGCACGAGATCATCAACGACCGGATCGGCGACGGATACATCTCCGTGACCTTGTGCCCGCTCACCGGGACGCCCCAGGTCTTCGACGCCACCGCCGGGGACGGCAGCCAGATCGAGTTCGGCGTCTCGGGGCTGCTGATCAACTCCAACCTGGTGATGTACGACCGCCGGGACGACACCACCCTCTACCCGCAGATGATCTACACCGGCATCAACGGCGACTACAAGGGCGAGCAGCTGGAGCTGCTGCCCGCCATCGAGACGACCTTCGAGATGTGGAAGCGCATGTACCCCGACAGCGACGTGGCCCTCTGGGGCACCGGCCTCGACCGCTATTCCGCGACCCAGCAGAGCCGCTACTCCAAGCCGGCCCTCTTCGGCGACTATCCGTACGGCGACTACCGCACCAATCACAACTTCATCATCTTCCCCCCGACCACCCACACCCCGGACCTCTCCGTCTACCTGTCGAAGGAGATCGTCCTGGGCATCTGCCTCGGAGACGAGCTGCGGGCCTATGCCTTCCGCGACATGGGGCCCGAGGCGGTGATCAACGACGACCTCGGCGGAGAGCCTCTCCTGGTGGTCTTTCACGAAGACTCCCAGACGGCCCTGCCCTACAGCCGTGAGATCGACGGACGGACCCTCACCTTCTACCAGGTCGACCCCTCCGGCCCGCTGCCGGAGTTCCGCGACGCGGAGACGGGCACGACCTGGGATCTCCTCGGGCGCGCCGTCGCGGGTCCCCACGAGGGCCAACAGCTCACGCAACTGCCGGCCTACAACTCCATGTGGTTCGCCTGGAGCACCTACTGGCCGGAGAGCACGGTCTGGCAGACCGGGGACGGGATCATCGACGAGCCGGAGGACACGGCGGTCCTGGAGCCCGAGGGCGAGGCCGTCCCCCGGAGCTTCGACCTGGGCCAGAACTACCCCAACCCCTTCAACCCGGGGACGCGCATCCGCTTCGCCCTGCCGGCTGACGGCGACGCCTCCCTCACGGTCTACAACGCCTTCGGCCAGCGGGTGCGCTCCCTGGCCGACGGCCGCCACCGCGCCGGCCGCTACGTGGTCGACTGGGACGGCACCGACGAGTCCGGCCGCGCCGTGGCCAGCGGCGTCTACCACTACCGCCTGGAGATGCCCGACCGCGGCCTGTCCGAGCAGCGGACGATGACCCTCGCCCGCTGAGGATGCGCCCGCCATGGTCTCCCTGATCCACCGGTACACCCGCTGGCTGCACGGCCGCTGGCCCGCCGGCACGGTGGAGAAGCTGCCGGAGGTCGACGCCCGCTACCGCAGCAACGTCCCCGGCCTCTACATCGTCGGGGACCTGACCGGCATCCCGCTGCTGAAGTTCTCTTCCAACAGCGGCGCCCTGGCCGTCGCCGACATCGTCGACGACGAGGACTTCCAGCGGCAGCGCCAGGCCGCCGGCGGCGAAGGGGTGCTCGACGTGGTCATCGTCGGCGCCGGCGTCTCCGGGATGGCCGCGGCCCTGGCCGCGCGCGAGGCCGGACTCGATTACGAGATCCTCGAGGCCACGGAGCCCTTCTCCACCGTGGTCAACTTCCCCAAGGGCAAGCCGATCTACACCTATCCGCGGGAGATGACGCCGGCGGGGGACCTGCAGTTCGCCGCCGAGGTCAAGGAGCCGCTGGTGGCCGAGCTGCGGGAGCAGACCCTCGAGCGCGGGATCGAGCCCCGCATCGCCCGCGTGGAGCGGGTCGAGCGGGCGGGCGGCCACTTCACGGTGGTCATCCCCGACGGCGAGGACCTGCAAGCCCTCCGGGTGGTCGTCGCCATCGGCCGCTCCGGGAACTTCCGCCAGCTCGGCGTGCCCGGCGAGGACCTCGACAAGGTCTCCAACCGGCTGCACGATCCCAAGGACTACGCCGGCCAGGACGTGCTCGTCGTCGGCGGCGGCGACAGCGCCATGGAGACGGCCATCGCCGTGGCCACCGCCGGCGGACGCGTGACCCTCTCCTACCGCCGGCCCGAGTTCTCGCGGCCCAAGCCGGAGAACCTGGAACGACTGGAGGCGCTCGCCGCCGACCCGATGGCGGACGTCTCGGTGGACACGCCCACCTCCGAACGCGTGACCACCTCGAGCGGCCCCTTCCTAGAGGAGGAGCGCCGTCCCGGATCGATCGACGTCAGGATGTCGTCCAAGGTCCTCGCCATCGAGGCGGGCGAGGTGGCGCTCGCCGACGCTGGCGGCGAAGAGGTGAAGCTGCCCAACGACGCGGTCTTCACCATGATCGGCCGCGAGGCGCCGCTGGAGTTCTTCCGGCGCTCGGGGGTGCGCATCCGCGGCGAGATGGGGCCCCGCGAGTGGACCGGCTTCGGCCTGTTCATGGCCTTCTGCATGTTCCTCTACAACTGGAAGGCCGGCGGCCCTCTGACCCGCTGGTTCCAGGAGTCCGGCTGGTTCCCCTTCAACGTGCCGTCCCTGCTGGCCGCCGCCGACGCCCACGCCGCCAGCCTCTGGGGGCTGATGGCCTTCAACCTGGGCAAGCCCGGCTTCTACTACAGTCTCGCCTACTGCGCCCTCGTGGTGATCTTCGGGTACCGTCGGGTGCGCCGGCGGCCGACCCCGTACGTCAAATGGCAGACCGGGAGCCTGGCCCTCTTCCAGGTGGTGCCCCTGTTCCTGCTGCCCTACTTCGTCCTGCCCTGGATGGGCAACGCCGGCTGGTTCGACGCCGGCTTCGGGAAGAGCTTCGCCGACGCCTTCTTCCCGGAGGTCTCCTACGACCACGGCCGGGAGTACTGGCGCGCCTTCGGCTTCGTCCTCGCCTGGCCCCTCTTCGTGTGGAACGTCTTCACCCACCAGCCGCTGACCGCGTGGCTGGTGGTCAGCCTCGTGCAGACCTTCGTCATCATCCCGGCGATCATCTACTTCTGGGGCAAGGGCGCCTACTGCGGCTGGATCTGCTCCTGCGGGGCCTTGGCCGAAACCCTCGGTGACGCCCACCGGCAAAAGATGATGCACGGGGCCCGCTGGAACCGCTGGAACCTGCTCGGCCAGGCGATCCTGCTGATCTGCCTGCTGCTGCTGGCGACCCGCGTCGTCGGCTGGGTCTGGCCCGAGAGTGGGATCGGCGTGCAGCTGCGGCAGGTCCACGAGGGCCTGCTCTACGGCTGGAGCTTCGGCGGCGTCCCCCTCAACTACAGCTACCTCGTCGACCTGATGCTGGCCGGCGTCGTCGGCTACGGCGCCTACTTCTGGTACAGCGGCCGCGTCTGGTGCCGCTTCGCCTGCCCCCTGGCGGCGCTGATGCACGTGTACGCGCGCTTCAGCCGTTTCCGCATCCTGGCGGACAAGAAGAAGTGCATCTCCTGCAACGTCTGCACCTCCGTCTGCCACCAGGGCATCGACATCATGAACTTCGCCAACAAGGGACTGCCCATGGCCGACCCCGAGTGCGTCCGCTGCTCGGCCTGCGTCGAGTCCTGCCCCACCGGCGTGCTGGAGTTCGGCCAGGTCGACAAGAGCGGAGAGGTGATCAAGGTCGACAGGCTGGTCGCCTCGACGACCCGGCAGCGGGAGTCGAAGTGATTGCGTAGTCTTTCCGCCCGTTGGGCCGGCGAGCTGCCAGGCCGGTCCGGGCTGCTGACGAAACCACTTTTCAGAATCCCCGGAGGAACACCATGTCATCCGCGAAGATCACCTTCCTCGGTCACGCCTCCTTCCGCTTCGAGTCGGGCGAGGGGACCGTGATCTACTTCGACGCCTGGCTCGACGACAACCCCACGGCCAAGCTGCGGCTCTCGCAGGTGCGCAAGGCGGACATCGTCATCGCCTCCCACGGACACAACGATCACGTGGGCGACTCCTTCGAGATCTGCAAGCGCACGCAGGCGAAGTTCGTCGGCTGCTACGAGATGTGCCTGGTGGCCGAGGCCCACGGCCTCGCGCTCGGCGACGCCGCCGTGCCCCTGAACCCGGGGGGCTCGACGAAGATCAAGGACGTGACCCTCACCATGACCCAGGCCCATCACTCGCTGTCCATGTCCCCCGAGCTGGCCAAGGGAGCCCCCTCCGGCGACGAGTACTTCCGCCCCGACGGGGCCGTGGCCGGCTTCGTCCTCTCCTTCGACGACGGGGTCACCATCTACGACTCGGCCGACACCTGCCTGTTCTCCGACATGCAACTCATCGGCCAGATGCACGGCCCCCAGGTGGCGATCCTGCCCGTGGGCGGCATGTTCACCATGGGCGTCCGCGAGGCCGCCCGCGCCGCCAGCCTGATCCGTCCCGACGTGGTGATCCCCTGCCACTACGGCGAGACGATGGGGCAGCCCGCCGACATCGAGGAGCTTCGCCGGGGGGTCGAGTTCCTCTCCTCCGGCACCAAGGTCGCCGCCCTCGAGGTGGGACAGACCCTGAGCTACACGGCCTCCAGCTTCCGCGTCGCCTGAGAGCGGACCCCACCCGACGCCGCCGTTGACAGAACCGGACACCGGCCCGCACATTCTCCGGGAACTGAACTGACCGGTCAGTCATCCATTGCCCCCGGGCAGGAGGCCCTTGGTCAGCAGCCCCCAGGTAGCAGCCCTTTGCCAAGTTCAAGCCCCAACCCCACGGACCTGGCCCCGGCCCAGGAGGAACGGCGCCGGGCGATCATCGAGGCCGCCGAGCGGCTCTTCGCGGAGGGCCGGTTCGACGAGGTCCTGATGGAGGACGTGGCCGCCCGGGCGGGGGTCGCCAAGGGGACGGTCTACCGCTACTTCGCGGACAAGGAGTCCCTCTACCTCACCGTCCTCACCGAGGGCTTCGAGGACCTGCAGCGGCAGCTCCGCGAGGTCTCCAGCCCCGACCCGGTGGTCCGGCTGGAGCACGCGGTGGGCGCCGTGGTCGGCTACATGAGCCGCAACCGGTTCCTCTTCCGGCTCATGTGGCGCGACGAGAGCGAGGCCGCCCGCCGGCGCGGGCACCGGCAGCGCTGGAAGGTGCAGCGGGCGAAGCTGGTCGACGCCGTCGCCGAGGTGCTGCGCTACGGAGAGGAACGGGGCGCCTTCGCCGTGCCCCACCTGCAGACGGACGCCCAGATCCTGCTTGGAATGATCCGGTCGTGCATCCGGTCCAACGAGCAGGGCCTCAGGCCCGACGAGATCGTATCCGAGGTCGTGCGCGTGTTCCTCCACGGCGTGCGCCGGCCGGAGGCGCGCGGAAACCCAGCCACAGGAGAAGGCACGTGAGAGGATCGATCACCGGAATCGCCGCGGCGGCCCTGCTCGCCGCCTGCGGCGGCAGTGAGCAAGAGGGGGGAGGAGGAGGCTGGCCAGGGCGGGGAGGCGGCCGGCCGGGCGGGGAGGCGGCGCTGCCGGTGCGCACCGAGGCCGTCGAGCGCGGCGAGATCACCAGCTACGTCGAGACCCACGCCCGCCTCGAGGCCGAGCGCTGGGTGGAGGTCGTGTCGCGCGCCCAGGGGCTGGCCGAGGCGCTGCTCGCCGAGGAGGGCGACCAGGCCCGGGAGGGCCAGGTCCTGCTGCGCCTGGAGAAGGAGGAGGCCCGCCTGCGCGTGCGCCAGGCCCAGGTGGCCCTGGCCCAGGCGCGGTCCACCCTCGAGCGCACCGAGGCCCTCCACGGGCAGAACCTGGTGAGCCAGGAGGAGTTCGAGAGCGCCGGCAACCAGCTCGAGAACGCCGAGGTGGCCCTGCGGGAGGCGCAACTGGGCCTGGAGTACACCGACATCCGCGCCCCCATCGACGGCATCGTCATGCTGCGGCAGGTGGAGCAGGGAGACCTGGTGCGGGCCAACGAGGTCCTGTTCTCCATGGCCGACGTCGATCCCCTGCAGGCGCGCATCCAGGTGCCCGAGAAACGCATCGGCCAGATCCACACGGGCCAGCCGGCGCGGGTCATGATCGACGCCCTGGCGGATCGGGTCTTCCCCGCCAGCGTGCGCCGCATCAGCCCCGGCGTCGACCCGGCGAGCGGCACGATCAAGGTCACCCTGGACATCCCGCCCGCCGCCGGCGTCCTGCGCCCCGGCATGTTCGCCACCGTGCGCATCATCACGGAGGTCCACGAGCAGGCCCTGATCATCCCCAAGAAGGCCCTGGTCCTGGAGACGGACCAGGACGATGTCTTCGCCGTGCGCGACGGCCAGGCGAAACGGCTGCGCGTGGAGCTGGGATACGCCGACGGCGACCGCGTCGAGGTGCTCTCGGGCCTGGCCGACGACGACCGGGTGATCACCGTCGGCCACGAGGGGCTCAAGGACGGCGCCGTGGTGCGGGTCGTGGGCGAGGCGGGTGAAGTGGCCGCGGCGGGCGACTCCGCCGCGGCGGGCGGTCCTCCGGTTCCGCGGGCGGCGGCGGGACCCGGGCAGCGCCGGGCGCCGCCCGATTCGGCTGCCTTCGTCGCCCGCGCCATGGGCCGCGGACTGAGCGAGGAGCAGGCGGTGCAGCGCTACGCGAGCATGAAGGAGCGCTTCGCCGAAGCGCGGGGCGGAGACCGGGGCAGCCGCGGCGAGGGCGGTAGAACCGGCGGGAGCGGCCGGTGAAGCTCGTCGAGTTCTCGACCACCCGGCGGGTGACGGTGGCCATGATCATGGTCGCCGTGGCCGCCTTCGGCATGGTGGGGTTCTCGCGGCTGTCGGTGAACCTGCTGCCCGACATCACCTATCCCACGATCACCATCCGCACCGGGTACCCGGGCACGGCCCCGGCCGAGGTCGAGCGCCTGATCTCGGAGCCGATCGAGGGGCTGGTGGGCGTGGTCAGCCGCGTCGTGCGCGTCAGCTCGGTCTCGCGGCCAGGGCTGTCCGACGTCATCGTCGAGTTCGAGTGGGGCACCGACATGGACTTCGCCTCCCTCGACCTGCGCGAGAAGCTCGACCTCGTCGACCTGCCGCAGGAGGCGGAGAGCCCGATCCTGCTGCGCTTCGACCCCTCCCTCGACCCGATCATGCGCATCGCCCTCCACGGCGGCAGCAGCCTCATGGAGCTGCGCCGCGTCGCCGAGGACCGGGTGCGCCTGGACCTGGAGAGCCTCGAGGGGGTGGCGGCGGTGCGCGTCGAGGGCGGCCTGGAGGAGGAGATCCAGGTCGAGCTGGAGACCCGGCGGCTGGCGAGCCTCGGCATCCCCATCAGCGTCGTGACCCAGCGCCTGGCGGCGGAGAACGTGAACCTCACCGGGGGTCTGCTGAAGGACGGCGAGGCGGAGTTCCTGGTGCGCACCCTGAACGAGCTCACCGGACCCGCCGACATCGAGCAGGTCGTCGTCGCCCGGATCGAGGGGGCGCCGGTGAAGCTGGCCGACGTGGGGCGGGTCGTGCGCGGCCACCAGGAACGCGACGTGGTGACCCGCATCGACGGCCGGGAGGGCGTGGAGATCGCCGTCTTCAAGGAGGGCGACGCCAACACGGTGAGCGTCTCGGCGGCGGTGCGCGAGCGCCTGGGCGAGTTCCAGTCCCGCTTCGGCGACCTCCTCGGCGACGCCGAGGTGGAGATCGTCGTCGACCAGGCGCGGTTCATCTCCCAGTCGGTGGACGAGGTCCTGAAGACGGCCGTCATCGGCGGCCTGCTGGCGATCGTCATCCTCTTCCTCTTCCTGCGCCATCTCAAGAGCACGGCCATCATCAGCCTGTCGATCCCGATCTCGGTGGCGGCCACCTTCTTCCTCATGTACGCCACCGGCGTGAGCCTCAACATCATGTCCCTCGGCGGCCTGGCCCTGGGGGTGGGCATGCTGGTGGACAGCTCCATCGTCGTCCTCGAGAACGTGCAGCGCTACCGCGAGCAGGGCCGTTCCCCCCTGGAAGCGGCGCGCCTCGGCGCCGGCGAGGTCGGCTCCGCGGTGATCGCCGCCACCCTGACGACGATCTGCGTCTTCGTGCCGATCGTCTTCGTCGAGGGCGTGGCCGGACAGCTGTTCCGCGACCAGGCGCTGACCGTGACCTACTCGCTGGTAGCCTCCCTCCTGGTGGCGCTGATGCTGATCCCCATGCTCGCCTCCCTCGCCCTGCGTCCGCTCACGGCCGAGGAAGAGGGCCGCGGCGACGGGGCGGTGGTCCGCGGACCGGCGGCCCTGCTGCGGGCCCTCGGGGCGCTGCTGCGGGGTCTGGGGCGCGGGCTGGCGGCGCTGCTCTCGCCGCTGTTCTGGCTCTTCGACCGCGGCTACGGCGCCGCCGCCGGGGCCTACCCCCGGGTCCTGGGCTGGTGCCTGGGCCGCCGCGCCATCGCCCTGGCGGCCTTCGCGGCCCTGTCGGCGGGCGTGCTCTTCCAGGCCCGCACCCTCGGGGTCGAGCTGATCCCCGAGATGAGCCAGGGCGAGTTCCTCATCGACCTGGAGTGGCCCGCCGGCACGCCCCTGGAGCGCACCACGGAGCTGGTGACCCGCCTCGACAGGCAGGTGCGGGAGCTGCCCGGCGTCGCCACCGTCTTCAGCCAGATCGGCGCCAGCGGCCAGACCGGCGGCTTCGCCGACGAGAAGAAGGAGAATCTGGCGCAGCTCTTCGTGCGCCTGGAACCCGGGCAGGAGCGCTCGGAGGAGCGGATCATGGACCGGGCCCACACCCTGCTGGCTGGCGTGCCCGACCTCGACCACCGGTTCTCGCGGCCTTCGTACTTCTCCTTCCGCGCCCCCGTGGAGGTGGAGGTCACCGGCTACAACCTGGAGACGCTCGAGGGGATCGCCGCCGAGCTGGCCGCCGGCATGCGCGCCATCCCCGGCCTCGTGGACGTCAAGTCGAGCGCCGAGGGCGGCCAGCCGGAGATCCAGGTCGTCTTCCACCGCGAGCGCATCGCCGAGCTGGGCACCACCATCCAGGACGCCGGCGGCCTGCTGCGCAACCAGCTGCAGGGCCAGGTCTCCACCGAGCTGATCCGCAGGGACCGACACATCGACGTGCGGGTGCGGGCGGTGGAGGAGGAGCGCCGCTCCGTCGAGGACCTGCAGGCCCTCGTGGTCAGCCCGCCGAGCTACCCGGTGCCGGTCTCCCTGGAGTCGGTGGCCGAGGTCGATGTGGTCGAGGGACCGGCCGAGATCCGCCGCCTCGACCAGGAGCGGGTGGTGGTGATCACCGCCAACCTGGCGGGCCGCGACCTGGGCAGCGCGGTGGAGGAGATCGAGGCGCTGGCCGCCGGGATCGCCCGGCCCGAGGGCTTCGATGTCTCCATGGGCGGCCAGAACGAGGAGATGGTGCGCTCCTTCGACAGCATGAGGTTCGCCCTCCTCCTGGCGGTCTTCCTCGTCTACTTGGTCATGGCGTCGCAGTTCGAGTCGTTCCTGCACCCGCTGGTGATCATGTTCACCATCCCCCTCGGCCTGGTGGGCAGCGCCCTGGCGCTGCTGGCGGTCGACGCGCGGGTGAGCGTCGTCGTCCTCATCGGGCTGATCATGCTGGCCGGCATCGTGGTGAACAACGCCATCGTCCTGGTGGACTACGTCAACACCCTGCGGCGGCGGGACGGGCTGCCGCGGCTGGAAGCCGTCCTCGAGGCCGGACGGCTGCGTTTCCGGCCGATCCTGATGACCACCTCGACGACGGTGCTGGCCCTGCTGCCCATGGCCCTGGGCCTGGGGGAGGGCGCCGAGATCCGCGCCCCCATGGCGATCACCGTCATCGGCGGCCTGCTGCTGTCGACGGTGCTCACCCTGGTGGTCGTCCCCGTGGTCTACACCCTTCTGGACAGGTCCGCCTCATGAGACTCGCGCGCTTCGCCGTCGAACGCCCGGTGACCCTGGCCATGATCACCCTGTCCACGGTCGTCCTCGGCGTCACCTGCTTCACCCGCATCCCCATGGAGGCCTACCCGACGATGACCTCCTCCTCGGTGAACGTGCGGGTCTCGTACCCGTCGTCCTCGCCGGAGGAGATCGAGCGGGAGATCACCATCCCCCTGGAGCAGTCCCTGGCCATGCTCGGCAACATCGAGCGCGTCAGCGCCACCTCCGGGGGCAGCTCGTCGAGCGTCCGGGTGGAGTTCAAGGCCGGCACCGACATGGACCTGGCGGTGATGGAGGTCCGCGACCGCGTCGACCAGGCGCGGGGGCTGCTGCCCTCCGACGTGGACCGCGTCTCCCTGTTCCGCTGGAACAACGAGTCCTACCCCGTGCTCGAGGCCGACTTGGCGTGGAAGGGGGACGAGGACCGCCTCTTCGACATCGTCCGCGACGTGGTGGAGCCGCGGGTGCTGCGCATCGACGGCGTCGCCAACGTCGAGATCGACGGCCTCCAGGAGAAGCAGCTGATCATCGAGCTGGACCAGCAGCGCCTGCAGGCCCACGACGTCTCCCTGCCCTTCCTCGCCGGCCAGCTGCGGGCCGGCAACCTCGACGTCTCCCTCGGCCGCGTCGACCAGGCCGGGCGCCGCTACCTGGCCCGGGTCCGCGGCGAGTTCCAGGAGCCCGCCCAGATCGGGGACCTGCCCCTGGCCGGGCGCAACCTGCGCCTGAGCGACCTCGGCGAGGTGCGCTACGAGTACCCGGAGCGCAGGTCCTTCGAGCGCCTCAACGGCCGCGACGCCGTGGAGGTGGAGATCTACAAGGTCGCCGCCGACAACACTGTCGACGTGGCCCGCGAGGTGCGCGCCGTCCTCGAGGGCATCGTCGACGGCTACGGGGGCCTGCTCGACATCAACATCACCCGCGACCGGGCCGACCAGATCCTGGCGGAGCTGAACAAGCTCAAGGACACGGCCCTGCTGGGCAGCCTGCTGACGGTGGTCATCATCTTCCTCTTCCTGCGCAGCATCCGCAGCACCATCGCCATCGCCGTGGCGATCCCCGCCTCGGTCTGCTGCGTCTTCACCGGCATCTACGTGGCCCGCGAGCTCTTCGAGTCGGCGATCACCCTCAACATGGTCTCCATGGTGGGGCTCATGCTCGCCGTGGGCATGCTCGTCGACCCGGCGGTGGTCACCCTCGAGTCGATCTTCCGGCGCCGAGAGGAGGAAGGCGCCGGCCCCGTGGAAGCGGCCGTCGGCGGCACCGGCGAGGTGGGCATGGCCGTCCTCGCCTCGGCCCTGACGACGATGTGCGTCTTCATCCCCTTCTTCTTCCTCGGCTCGGGATCGTCCCGCATCGTGCGCTTCATGGGCGACGCGGGGCTGACCATCTGCCTGGCGGTGGCCGTCTCCACGGTGGTCTCCCTGGCGGTCATCCCCCTGGCCGCCTCGCGGCTCTTCCGGCCGGGCGCCGAGCGCCACGACCGGCGGCTGAAGGTCGCCATCGGGGCCCTCCTGCTCGCGGGCCTGAGCTGGAAGGTCGAGTCCATCGGCTGGGACGGCCTGGCCGCCTGGGGGCGCACCACCGGCGCCCGGGTCCTGGAGACCACCCTCGGCATGCAGTGGTCCACGGCGGCCGTCCTCGGCGCCGTCCTGGTGCTGCTGGCCCTCCTCCTGCGCCACTTCCGGCGCCACGGCATGCGCGCCTCCTACGTGCGCCTGCTGGACTGGACCCTCGACCACCGGGCCGTAACCCTCGGGGTGGCGGTGGCGATGATGGGCGGCGGCGTGTGGATGTTCCTCAACATCGAGCAGCAGGGCATGCGCTGGCCCTCGGAGCGCCGCGTCGACATCACCGTCGAGACCGAGCGCAGCTTCAGCCTCGGGGAGGTGGACTCCCTCATGGCCGGCATCGAGCAGGACCTGCTGGCCCACGCCGAAGAGCTGGACCTGGAGACCCTGTCGACGCGGATCCGGCAGCGCAACAGCAGGCTCCGGGCGCGGCTCGTCGACGCCGACGAGGGAAACCTGACGACGATGGAGGCACAGCAGGCGATTCGGCGCCGCCTGCCGGAGATGGCCGGCGTCGCCTACAAGATGGGCAGGACGCGCAGCTGGGCGGGCAACCTCCTCGGCGTCGAGGTGCAGCTGAAGGGGATCGATCCGGCGGTGCTGGAGGTGCTGGCCGAGGACGTGCAGGCGAGGCTCGCGCGGCTGCCCGGCGTCACCAGCGTCGACACCGACCTGCAGGAGGGGGAGGAGGAGATCCAGGTCTCCGTCGACCGCGAGCAGGCCCTCGGCTACGGCCTGTCGCCGCAGCGGGTGGCCTCCACCATCTCCACCGCCCTGGGGACGCGGCGCACGACCAGCTTCAAGGCGCCGGAGCGCGAGATCGGCGTCGTCCTGCAGCTGGAGGAGGACGACCGCGCCACCCTGGAGCAGCTGAAGAACACGGCCTTCGAGGGGCAGGACGGGACGCCGGTGCAGCTGGCCGCCCTGGCCGACTTCACCCACGCCGAGGCGCCGCGCAGCCTGCAGCGGGAGGACCGCCAGCAGACGCTCAACGTCTTCGCCAACACCACCAGCCGGCAGGCGGCGTACGCCCTCAACCCGCAGGTGCAGGCGATGATGGCCGAGATGACCCTGCCGCCGGGGTACTCGTGGCAGCTCGGGCGCGCCGCCCGCTGGGACTCGCAGGACACGGAGGGCAACCTCTTCACCCTGCTCTTCGCCGTGCTCCTCATCTACCTGATCATGGCCTCCCTCTTCGAGTCCCTGGTGCACCCCTTCACCATCATGTTCGCCATCCCGTTCTCGCTCATCGGCGTCTCCGCCGCCCTGTGGGGCCTCGACGTCGCCTTCGACCCCAACGCCATGCTGGGACTGCTGATCCTCTTCGGCATCGTCGTCAACAACGGCATCGTCCTCATCGATCACATCAACCAGTACCGCCGCGAGGGGATGACCCGGCGGGCGGCGATCCTGCGGGGCGGCCAGAACCGCATGCGGCCGATCCTGATGACGGCGGGCACGACGATCCTCAACCTGATGCCCCTCGTCCTGCCCATGGTCTACGGCACGGCCGAGGGCTTCGCCCGGCGCTGGGGGCCGATCGGCCTGGTGGTGGTCAGCGGGCTGGCCACGTCGACCTTGCTCACCCTGTTGCTGGCCCCGACCCTCTATTCCCTGCTCGACGACCTCAGCCTCTGGGCGCGCCGCGTGATGCGCGCCTCCAACCCCACCATGGAGCCACGGAATCCATGAACCGAGTCGCACCCGGAGCCGCCGCCCTGCTCCTCGTCACGGCCACGGCCCTGCCCGCCGAGAGGCTGTCCCTCGACCAGTGCATCGACCTCGCCCTCGACGGCAACACCCAGGTCCTGCAGGCCGAGCAGCAGGTCCTGCGCTCCGCGGCCGATGTCGCCTCGGCGCGGGCCCAGCGCCTGCCCTCGCTGAGCACGACCCTGATGAACCTGGGGCGTTCGCGCACCGGCCCGTCCCTGCGCATCCAGGAGAACCCCACCGGCCAGATCGACCCGGAGACCGGGGAGCGGATCTTCGCCGAGGAGCGCACGCGCATCCCGGCCATCGACCGCAGTTCCTACGCCTTCAGCGCCGGCGTCAGCCACACCCTCTGGGACGGCGGCGCCCGCCGCTGGGGCCACCGCGGCGCCCGGGAGTCGCTGGCCGCCTCCGAGCTCGGCCTGCGCGCCGGGCGGGCGGACGTCGTCTACCAGGTGAAGCAGCGCTACTACGCCCTGCTGAAGGCCCAGGAGCTGGTGGAGGTGCAGCAGGAGTCCCTGAAGCTGGGCCTGAAGCGGCAGGAGGAAGCCGAAATCCGGCTGGAGGTGGGGGCCGGGACCCGCGTCGACCTGCTGCGCCTGCAGGTGGCGGCCGACAACGCCCGGGCCGACCTGATCAACGCCGAGCAGCAGGTGCAGCTGGCGCGGGCCTCGCTGAACCACGTCCTCGGCCGGGGACTGTCGGCGGCTTTGGAGACCGTCCCCCTGGCCGCGGAGCCGACCCTGCCCCCGGAGACCGCGGAGCCGGCGGCGATGGCCGAACGGGTGGAGCGGGCCAAGAGGCTGAACCCCGGTCTCGAGCAGGCGCGGCGGAACGAGTCGGCAGCCGAGATGAGCCTCAAGGCGCGGCGGGCGGCCTGGCATCCGCGGCTGTCGGGGAGCGTGAGCTACAGCCGCAACAACGAGGTCTTCGACCGGGTCTACGGGGATCTGGACCAGAACTACCGCCTCAACGGGGGGCTGAGCCTGACCTACCAGCTCTTCGACGGCGGCCTGCGCGGCGCCGACATCGACCGCGCCCGCTCGGGCCTGGAGTCGGCGCGCCTGGGCCTGGAGCAGCAGCTGCGCGACCTGGCCCTCTCGGTGGAGACGACCTACCTGGAGCTGGTGCGCCTGGGCCGCATCCTGCGGATCGCGCGGCGCACGGCGGAGCTGGCGGCCGAGGACCTGCACCTGGCGGAGGAGCGCTACCGGGTGGGCAAGGGCCGGCTCCTGGAGGTGCTCGACGCGCAGGTGGGCCTCACCTCGGCGCGCAACAACCGCGTCAACACGCGCTACGACCTGGCCCTGGCCGAGGCCGACCTGGAGAGGCTGACGGGCGAATCCGCGCCCTGAGCCTCCCGTGGTGCCGGAGGCCTCGGGGCGAGCCCCGCTCCGCCCCGGCGGCCCCCGGAGGCTCCGCAGGAGCTTCCGATGAAGTGTAGTAACCCCTGACAGGAAAGGGACTTACGCCAATCGTCACCTTTGCCAACAGGGGTTCCGAGGGTTAGATTGCCAGGTCCGCGCCGCCGTGAGGGCGCGACCCACCTGACCGAAAGCAGCCAAGTGGAGATCCTCGGGGGAGCACAGTTCGCCGTCGCCGGCGCCGGCGAGTCCCACGGACCGGCCATCACCACCATCGTCTTCGGGTGCCCGGCGGGCGTGTCCCTGTCGCGCGCCGGCATCCAGGCCTTTCTCGACCGGAGGCGCCCGGGCAGCAACAAGCTCGGCACCCCCCGCCGCGAGGGCGACAAGGTGGTCCTGCTCTCCGGCCTCTACGACGACGACCACGAGAGACTGCTCGGCGGCGCCGAGGTGGCCACCCGCGTCGGCGACGAGGAGGTCCGCGCCCCGGGGTACGAGGGCGGCACGACCACCGGCGAGCCGATCGCCGCCATCGTCCTGTCGGCGGCCAAGCGCTCCGCCGACTACGCGCAGTTCCTCGGCCCGGCGGGGGACGTGCGGCCGGGGCACACCGATCTGGTGAAGCACTACAAGTCCGGGGGCCACACGGACCCCCGCGGCGGCGGCCGCTCCAGCTACCGGTCGACGATCTCCGACGTCATCGGCGGCGCCGTGGCGAGGCGGTTCCTCGCCGAGCGCTTCGGCACCGCCTTCTTCAGCTCCATCTGCCAGGTGGGGGAGATCGAGAGCGGCGAGCGCCTGTCCGACACCGTCGGCGGCCGCCTCACCGGGGACGAGGCGGCGGCGCTGGAGGCGCGCCTCGAGGAGCCGGAGCTGCGCGCCATCGACGCCGGCTTCGCCGCCGAGGCGGCGCGGGTGATCGACGGGGCCCGCAAGGAGGGCGACTCGGTGGGCGCCGCCCTCGAGGTGGTCGCCGTCAACGTGCCCCCCCTCATCGGAGAGCCCCTGTACGACAGCCTCAAGCTGCGCCTCATGGGTTCCCTCGGCGGGCTGCACGCGGTGCAGTCCTGCGAGATGGGCTCCGGGCGCGACGTGGTGGAGCGGCGGGGCAGCGCCAACAACGATCCGATCCGGTCCGGGGGGTACCAGAGCAACCACCACGGCGGCCTCATCGGCGGGATCACCACCGGCAGCCCCCTGGTCTTCCGCGTCGGCTTCAAGCCCACGGCGACCATCGCCCGGCCCCAGGACTCGGTGCGCAAGAACCTGGAGGAGATCGCGTTCCGGCTGAACAAGGGGCGCCACGACCCGTGCGTGGGGGTGCGCGCCGGGGTCACCCTCGAGTCGCGGATGGCCATCGAGGTGGCCGATGCCGTCCTCGCCCACCAGGCGGGGCGGATCGACGCCGGCAACTTCCGCCTCTTCGACGGCCAGGGCTCGTGAGCACCTTCGAGTTCGCGGAGGTCGCCCGCCTCCCGGCCCCGGGCGACAACGTGGGCATCGCCACGCGGAGGCTCGAGGCCGGCACCCGGGTGGGCACCCCCGAGGGAGAGATCACCCTCTCCCACACCCTCATGGAGGGCCACCGCTTCGCCGTGGCCTCGATCCCCCGGGGGCGGGAGCTGCTCTCCTGGGGCCTGCCCTTCGGCGCCGCCACCGGCGACATCGCTCCCGGCGACTACGTCTGCAACGCGGGGATGCTCGAGGCCCTGGGGGGCCGCCGCCTCGACTTCGAGCTGCCGGCGGAGGCCAACTTCGAGGACCGGATCACCCCCTACGTCCTCGACGAGGCCGCCTTCGAGCCCGCGGCGCCGCTGCCCCTGGACCCCGATCCACCCACCTTCCGCGGCTTCGACCGGGGGCCCCGCGGGGCGGGGACGCGCAACTACGTCGTCGTCATGGGCACCAGCTCGCGCACCGCCGCCTTTGCGCGCCTGCTGGCGCAGCGTCTCTCGGGAGTGCCGGCGACGGGAGGCTTCGACGGCGTGGTGGCGGTGGCCCACACCGAGGGCGGCGGCGCCGGAAGTCCCAACAACCGGGATCTGCTGCTGCGCACCCTGGCCGGCTTCGCCGTGCATCCCAACGTGGGAGCCCTGCTGGCCGTCGACTACGGCACCGAGGCGGTGCCGAACCGACTGTTGGAGGGCTACCTGCGCACCGAGGGCCGTCCCATCGACGCGCTGCCGCACCGGTTCCTCTCCCTCGAAGGCGGGTTCGACCGCCATCTCGACGAGGGCGAACGCCTGGCCCGCGGCTGGGCCGAGAGCCTTTCGCAGCAGCGGCGGGTCGAGCTGCCGGCGTCGCGGCTGCGGCTGGCCCTGCAGTGCGGCGGCTCCGACGCCTTCTCCGGCGTCTCCGGCAATCCCCTGGCGGCCTGGGCGGCGCGCGAGCTGGTCCGCGCCGGAGGGGCGGCGAACCTGGCCGAGACGGACGAGCTCATCGGGGCCGAGCCGTACGTCCTCGACCGGGTGCGGGATGCGGCCACCGCCCGGCGCTTCCTGGAGATGGTGCGCCGGTTCAAGGAGCGCGTCGCCTGGCACGGCGAGTCGGCCGAGGCCAATCCATCGGGCGGCAACAAGTACCGCGGCCTCTACAACATCGTCCTGAAGTCGATCGGCGCCGCCATGAAGCGCCATCCCGAGGTGCCCCTCGAGGGCTGCCTGGAGTACTCGCAGCCGATCCCGGCCGGCGGCTTCTGGTTCATGGACTCGCCGGGCAACGACCTGGAGTCGATCGCCGGCCAGGTGGCCTCGGGCTGCAACGTGATCTACTTCGTCACCGGCAACGGCTCGATCACCAACTTCCCCTTCGTGCCGACGGTGAAGATCGTCACCACCACGCCGCGCTTCGATCTGCTCGAAGAGGACATGGACGTCAACGCCGGCGCCTACCAGGACGGCACGTCCATGGACGCCCTGGGACGGGCCCTCTTCGATCTCACCCTCCAGATCTCCTGCGGGCGCCGCTCCAAGGGAGAGCAGGCGGGGCACTCCCAGGTGTCGATCTGGCGCGACTGGCCCCAGCGGGACACCCGCCGCCTCGCCGAGCTGCAGTCGGCCCCTCCCCCCCCGGGGGGACCGCTGGCCCTCCGGTCCACGACGGCGCCGCCCGTCTCCTTCGAGGCCCTGGCCGCCGAGAGCGGCGTCGCCGTCGACCGCGTCGGTCTCGTGCTGCCCACGAGCCTGTGCTCCGGCCAGGTGGCGCGCATGGCGGCGGAGCGCCTCAACGCGGCGGGCCTGGGGTCCCCGGCGGGGATCTCCCGCTTCGCCGCCCTCGTCCACACCGAGGGCTGCGGCGTCTCGGGCGGGTCCAGCGAGGAGATCTACCGGCGGACGCTGCTCGGGTACCTCACCCATCCGTCGGTGGCCCTCGCCCTGCTGCTGGAGCACGGCTGCGAGAAGACCCACAACGACTACATGCGCGCCGCCCTCGACGAGGCGGGGATCGACGGCAGCCGCTACGGCTTCGCCAGCGTCCAGCTCGACGGCGGCATCGAGCGTGTCCTGGAGCGCGTCGAGGGGTGGTTCGCCGAGCGGCTGGAAGGAGTCCCGGCGCCGCCGGCGGCGCCGGCCGGTCTCGCCGATCTGCGCCTGGGTCTGCTGGCAGCGGGATCGATCCCCGACGAGGCGGCGCGGGCCTTCGCGCAGCTGACGGGCTGGATCGCCGGCGCCGGCGGCACCGTCGTGGTGCCGGAGGGCGGCCTCGCCGGCGCCCCGGCCTACGCCGCCGCCCTCGGTCTGCCCGGAGCGCCGGCCCCCACCATCGCCCACGGTGAGAGACCCGCCCGGCCCGGCCTCCACGTGATGGAGGCGCCCATCGAACATTGGACCGAGTCTCTCTCGGGGTTGGGCGCCACCGGCGTGGAGATCCTCCTGGCCCACGCGGGAGAGCACCCCGTGCAGGGCCATCCGCTGGTCCCCCTGCTCCAGGTGAGCGCTGTCGAGGAGGTGATCTCGCGCTTCGGGGAAGATCTCGACGGCGCTCTCGAGGAGGGTGACACCCCCTGGGCGGAGGGTTTGCTGGAGCTGGTGCTCGAGGTGGCGGCGCGACAGCGGCACCCCCGGCTCTGGGAGCGCGGCGTCACCGACTTCCAGATCACCCGGGGCCTGCTGGGCGTGTCGATGTAGAGCCCCTCAGAGGGCGGGCATCTCGACTCCGAGCTCGGCGGCGACACCGGCGATCTGCTCCCAGGTCGCGTCGGGGATCTCGAAGCCCTCGGCTCGCCTCCGGGCGCGGGTCTCCTCCTCGATCTCCCCCGGCGCATAGACCTGCGAGAAGCCGGGCAGGGGCCGGGCGGAGGTCACCCAGGCGGCCAGGGCCTCCACCTCCTCCACGTAGTCCTCGAGGGTGGTGAAGGCCGAGATGTCGATGGCCAGGACCATCACCCCGCCGCCGCCCTGCCCGTCCTGCCGGGTGCATCCCGCGTGGGAGAGGGGGCCCACCAGCATCTCCACCATCATCGCCAGGCCGGCTCCCTTGTGGCCGAACTGCAGGCCCCCCAGGGGCAGGACGGCGTTGTTGGCGGCGTCGCCGTGGTAGAGCGCGGCGTCGGTGACGTAGCCGCCGTCGCGGTCGATGACCCAGCCATCGGGCAGTGGATCGTTGCGCACGATCTTCTGCTCGATCTTGCCGCCGGCGACGACGGTCATGGTCATGTCGAGCATGAAGGGCGCACCGTCGCGGCGCGGCGCCGAGAAGGCGATCGGTTCGGGCCTGAGACGGCGGTCGGCGCTGCCGTGGGGGGCCAGGAACAGCCCGCCGCCGTTGAGCCACACCATGCCGATCATTCCCTGCTCGGCGATGCGCGGCGGATAGTCGCCCAGGCGGCCGATGTGGGTCACCGAGTTCAGACCGACGAAGCCGAAGGTGGCGGCACGGGCCTTCGCCACCGCCAGGTCGACGGCGCGGGTGACGGCGACGATGCCGTTGGCCCCGCGGCCGTCGATGATCGTCAGGCAGGGGTTCTCGCGCACCACCTCGCGCTGTTCCCAGGGCACGTAGCCGCTGCGCATCTGCCGGGCGTACCCCGGCATGAACCAGGTGCCGTGCGAGTCGTGTCCCGCCAGATGGCTGTCGACGAGGTGGTCGGCCACGATGCGGGCGTCCTCCTGCGGGATCCCGGTGGCGGCGAAGATGTCGAAGGCGAGGGGGCGCAGGACTTCCTCGCGGACGATGGGCATGCCGGACTCCTTCGGGCGCGGCTGGGGGGGGCTCTTCAGGCCGCCCGCCTCCGCGACATCAGGTCGGCGAAGTAGCCGAAGAGGTGGTAGCTGTCGTGGGGGCCCGGGGAGGCTTCGGGGTGGCACTGGATGGAGAACACGGGCAGCTCGCGGTGGTGCATTCCCTCGACGCAGCCGTCGTTGAGGTTGCGCCGCGTGACCTCCAGGGCATGGGGCATGCTGTCGCCGCGGATGCCCCAGCCGTGGTTCTCCGAGGTGATGAGGATGCGGCCGCTGTCACCCTCCTCGATGGGCTGGTTGGCCCCGCGGTGGCCGAACTTGAGCTTGTAGATCTCGGCGCCCAGGGCCAGGCCGAGGATCTCGTGGCCCAGGCAGATGCCGAAGATGGGACGATCGGCGCGCTCCACGAGATCGCGGACGGTGTCGATGGCGTAGTGCAGGGGCCGCGGATCTCCGGGGCCGTTGGACAGGAAGATGCCGTCGGGCTCGCGGGCGAGGGCCTCGTCGGCGGTGGTGGTGGCGGGCACCACGGTGACCCGGCAGCCCTCGGCCACCAGACGGCGGATGATGCTGCGCTTGATGCCGTAGTCGAAGGCGACGACGTGGAACCGCGGCGGGCCGTCGGGCTCGCAGTCGTACGGCTCGGCGCAGGTCACGCCGCGCACCAGGTCGACCCCGACGAGGCCCTCCCAGTCCCCGGCCTTGGCGGTGAGGCTCTTCGGGTCGAGATCACGCGTGCTGACCGCCGCGTTCATGGCGCCGTGGATCCGCACGCGGCGGGTCAGCTCCCGCGTATCGATGCCCTCGACGCCGACGACGCCATGCTCCTCCAGGTATTCCACCAGGCCGGAGGTGGCCCGGTGGTTGGACGGCCGCCGACAGCACGCCTTCATCAGGAAGGCGCGCACCTGAGGGCGGTCCGACTCGTCATCCTCGGGGTTGACCCCGTAGTTGCCGATGTGAGGATAGGTCATGCACACCATCTGACCGGCGTACGAGGGATCGGTGAGGATCTCCTGGTACCCGGTCATGCTCGTGTTGAAGACCATCTCCCCGAAGACCTCTCCCTCGGCGCCGACGCCGGTTCCGAAGAAGGTCGTCCCGTCGGCGAGAGCGACGAGGGCGGGCGTGTTCTTGCGAGTCATGGGGGGTCAATATAACAAGAAGAGGAGCTCCCGGGGTCGGGAACTCCTCTTCTCGATCGAGTGCGGCCTGCCGAATGACCGCGGGTCAGGAGAGATGCTGACTCACGAGCTTGGTCATCTCGAACATGCTGACCTGCTTCTTGCCGCCGAACAGATCCTTGAGCTTGTCGTCGGCATTGATCATCCGCTTGTTCTGACTGTCCTGCAGGTTGTTTCTCTTGATGTAGCGCCAGAGCTTCTTCACGACCTCTGTCCGAGGCAGCGCCTTGGTTCCCACCACGGGGGCCAGAGCCGCGTCGGGAGTCAGCGGTCTCATGAACTCGGCGGGCGGCTTCCTCTTCGCCCTCTTCTTAGCGGCTTTTTTTTTTGCTTTCTTCTTGGCCGATTTCTTCTTCGCCGCCTTCTTCCTGGTCGCCTTCTTCTTCGACGCCTTCTTCTTGGCGGCCTTCTTCTTGGCCGCCTTCTTCGGTGCGGCCTTCCTGGCCGCCTTCTTCCTGGCGGCCTTCTTCTTCGCCGCCTTCTTCGGTGCGGCCTTCTTCTTCGCCGCTTTCTTCCTGGTGGCCTTGCGCTTCGCCATCTGCTCTCTCCTTATGTGCGCGTGGAGCGGCTCTGCCGCCTCGCCTGTCGTTGTGCCCGTCGGAAGAAACTCCCCCCACTCCTGCTATGGGCACAAGTCACAATTCGGGCAAAGATAGCCAGAGCGTTTCGAGTCCGTCAAGGGAGAATTGGTATTGCGTACAGAGGGGAATCGCCCTCTGTACGGGGCGATTCCCCTTGCAGCGCGAGTCGTGGGATGGGTACTTTCTGCGGGTCTTCCATTCATCGCCCACTTGAACAGGGAGTCCCCGTGACGCCAAGCTCGTCAGAGCCCACCATTGCAGTGATCGGCGCGGGCCATCTCGGAGGCTGCCTCATCTCGGGTCTGCTGGATTCCGGTTTGTCCGCCCATCGAATGACGGCGGTCGATCTGCTCCACGACCTGCTCGCCCCTCTCGCTCAGCGCGGCCTGTCGACCTCCAACGACGTGAGCGCCGTCTCCACGAGCGATGTCGTCTTCATCGCCGTCAAGCCGCAAGTCGCCCGCCAGGTCCTGCGGTCTCTCGCCCCCCACCTGTCGCCGGAGCAACTCGTCGTCTCGGCCATGGCCGGCGTAACCACCTCCGCCATCGAGGATCTCCTGCCGCCTTCCCAGGCCGTGGTGCGCGTCATGCCGCAGACGCTGGTACGACTCCGTGCCGGCGCAACCGCTTGCTGCGCCGGGAGCCACGCCGGCCCGGCGGCGGTTGCCGCGGTGCGAGACCTCTTCGGCCGGCTGGGTACCACGGTGGAGGTCCACGAGTCGCAGATGGACGCCGTCACCGGACTGTCGGGCAGCGGCCCCGCCTACATCTACACGGTGATCGAAGCCCTCGCCGACGGAGGCGTGGAGGCCGGGCTGGCGCCGGAGGTGGCCATGGCCCTCGCGGCGCAGACCGTGAACGGTGCGGCGCGCATGGTCCAGGAAGGCGTGGCCTCTCCGGCTGCGCTGCGGGACCAGGTGACCTCCCCCGGCGGCACCACCCTCGCGGGACTGGCGGCCCTGGAGGAAGGCGGCTTGCGCCAGGCCCTGGCAGCCGCCGTGGCCGCCGCCTCGAAGCGCGCCAAGGAACTGGGAAGCTGAGTCGTGATCGCCATCGCCGACTACGGCATGGGCAACCTGCGCAGCGTGGAGAAGGCTTTCCAGTTCCTCGGTCACGAGGCCGCCATCGTCGAGGATCCGGCCCTCGCGCGCCACGCAACGCATCTCGTGCTTCCGGGTGACGCCGCCTTCGGCGACGCCATGCGCAACCTGCGCGCCTCCGGGTGGGACCAGGCGATCGCCGATCACTTGCGGGGGGGCCGGCCCTTCCTCGGGATCTGCGTCGGCCTGCAGCTGATGTTCGCAGCCAGCGAGGAGATGGGGCACCACACCGGCCTGGAGTTGTTCGCCGGCCGCTGCCGCCGGTTTCCGGCGTCGGAGCGAGTGCCCCAGATCGGCTGGAACCAGATCTCCATCCAGCGGCAGTGCCCGCTCCTGGAAGGCGTCGAGGAAGGCAGCTTCTTCTACTTCGTCCACTCCTACTACGTTGACGCCGAGGAGGAGAGCGAGTCGGTGGCGACCACCGAGTACGGCCTCGAGTACACCTCGATCGCCGCCCGCGGCAACCTCTTCGGCGTGCAGTTCCATCCGGAGAAGAGCCAGAGGGTGGGACTGCGCCTGCTGGCCAACTTCGCCGCTTTCCAGTAGGTCGGCTGCATCGTAGCCATGCTGGCCAAGCGCATCATCCCCTGCCTCGACGTAAAGGACGGGCGCAACGTGCGCGGCGTCCGCTTCTCCGCCGACCGCGACGCCGGCGATCCGGTGGAGCTGGCCTCGCGCTACGACCGCGAGGGCGCCGACGAGCTGGTGTTCTACGACATCACCGCCTCCGCCGACGGCAGGGCGATCGTGATGGACCTGGTGCGGCAGGTGTCGGAGCAGGTCTTCATCCCCCTCACCGTGGGCGGCGGAATCCGTACCTTCGAGGATGTGCGCGCCATTCTCAAAGGCAGCGCCGACAAAGTCTCCATCAACTCCGCCGCCGTGAGGGACCCGGAGATCGTCAACCGTTCCGCCGAGAGCTTCGGCAGCCAGTGCATCGTCGGCGCCATCGACGCCCTGCGGCGGCCCCCGGCCGACGGCAACGGGCCGAGTTGGGAGATCTACGTCGACGGCGGGCGCACGGCGACCGGGATCGACGCCCTCGAATGGGTGACGGAGCTGGTCGAACGGGGCGCCGGCGAGCTGGTCCTCAACAGCATCGACGCCGACGGCACGAGAGACGGCTACGACCTGGCCCTCAACCAGGCGGTGGCCCGACGCGTGGGCGTCCCCATCGTCGCCTCCGGGGGCGCCGGCACGCTGGAGCACATCCACGAGGTGCTCACCGAGGGACAGGCGAGCGCCGCCCTGGCGGCGTCGATCTTCCACTTCGAGGTCTACACCATTCCGCAGGTGAAGGAATACCTCGCCGAACGCGGCGTCACCGTGCGCCACTACGAGACGTGAACCACGCACCCGAGACCCGGCCGCGGGCCCGGCGCATGTCCGGCGTGCGCCGCGTGGTCGTCAAGATCGGCTCCACCAGCGTCGCCGGAGAGGCCAACCAGCTGCACCGGCCCACCGTGCGCCGGCTGGTGCGCGAGGTCTGCGGCCTCAGGGAGCGCGGCCTCGAGGTGGCCGTCGTCTCCTCGGGAGCGGTGGCCGCGGGCATGGGCCGCCTGGGACTGAGCGAGCGCCCCCGGTCGATCGCCGATCTACAGGCGGTGGCCGCCGTCGGCCAGAACCTGCTGGTCACCACCTACGAGAGCCTCTTCGCCCGCCGCGGCGTTGCCGTGGGGCAGGTCCTGCTGACGGCGGGGGACATACTCGAGGACCGGCAGCGCTACGTGAACCTGCGCAACACCTTCCGGCAGCTCTTCGCCCTCGGCGCGGTGCCGCTGATCAACGAGAACGACTCCGTGGGCGTGGCCGAGCTCAAGCGCTCCCTGGGCGACAACGACATGCTCGCCGCGTACGTGGCCAACCTGGTCCACGCCGAGCTGCTGGTCATCCTCTCCGACGTGGAGGGGCTCTACCGCCGCTACGCCAACGGCCGCGGCGACGAGTTGCTGCGCGAGATCTCCCCCGAAGACGACGTGAGCCGCTCGGTGAGCCGCGCCGCCAACCGGCTGGGGCGCGGCGGCATGGCGACCAAGGTGAGGGCGGCGCAGCTGCTGATGGCGTGCGGCGAGATGACGGTCATCGCCCACGCCCGCAAGCACGGCCTGGGGGAGATCCTCGACGGCGGCGAGGTGGGCACGCTCTTCGTGCCCGCGGGACGGCGCATGGGCAGCCGCAAGCGCTGGATCGGCTTCGCCTCCCCGCCGCGGGGGAGCGTCACCGTCGACGCCGGCGCCGTGGCCGCCCTCAAGCTGCGCGGCGGCAGCCTGCTGCCGGCGGGAGTCACCGCCTGCTCCGGGACCTTCCGCGCCGGCGACGTGGTGCGCGTCGAGGACGACCAGGGCCGCGAGGTGGCCCGCGGCATGAGCCGCTACGGGGCGGGGGAGGTGGGCCGCATCCTCGGACGCAGCTCGCCCGAGGTGGCCAGCATCCTCGGACAGCCGCCCCTCGAAGTGATCCACCGCGACGACCTGGTGCTCACCTGATGGCCAAGCGGACCCCCGCCGACCCGCCGGCGACCGACCCCCTGGCCAGCGAACCGCCGAGGGTGCGGCCGTGGACGGTGGCCGCCGTCCTCCTCGCGGCCGCCGCCTGGGGCTACCTGATCTTCGGCGAGGAGGGCGGCTGGGTGGAGCTGCAGGACCACGGCGCGCGCCTGGCCGAGCTGGAGGCGGAAGTGGCCCGCCTGGAGGCGCAGAACGACAGCATGCGGCAGGTTCTCCACCGGCTGGAGAACGACCCCGCGTTCCTCGAAAAGCTGGCGCGCGAGCAGTTCGGCATGTCCAGGCCCGGAGAGCGGCTGTACCGCATCCGTGGACCGGACGGTTCCGGCGGCCAGTAGCGGCGGCGCTTGGCACGCATCCAGGCCAGGACCGACGCGGTGGTCCTGCGCACCCGGCGGCAAGGAGAGACGAACAAGCTCGTCACCCTCTTCACCGAGGACCACGGCAAGGTCAGGGTGATGGCCAACGGCGCCCGGCGGCCGAAGAGCCGCTTCGCCGGCTGCCTGGAGGTCGGATGGTCGGTGCACATCGCCTGCTCCATGCGCGACGACCGCGACCTGCACACCCTCTCCGAGGCCGAGCTGGTCCGCTCCCGTCCGGCCCTGGTAGCCGACCTGCGGCGCCTGTCGTACGCCGCCGCCGCCTGCGAGATCGTCGACCGCCTGACGATCGAGCACGAGGCGAGCCGGCGCCTGTTCCGCTGTCTCACGGGGGTCCTCGGCGGTCTCGAGGAGGTGGAGGAACCGCAGCTCGAGTCGCTGTTCTGGTATTACCAGCTGCGCGTTGCCGAGGCCCTCGGATACCGGCCGGAGCTGGGGGTCTGCGTCGTCTGCGGCTCAGCGCCCGGGGGCGGGCCCGGCTGGTTCAGCCCCGCCCTCGGCGGCGGCCTGTGCCGTGACTGCGGACGGTCCGGCGCCGGCGGCGACCGTGCGGGGTCCGGCGACTTCGGCGGCGCCCGCCGGGTCGCCGGCGACAGCATGCGGCTGCTGGCGCAGCTGCAGGGGCTGCGCGCCTACACGCGCGAGGCGATCCCGCCGGCGCCCGCGGCTCTCACCGGCGAGATCCGCGGTCTGCTGCGCAGCTTTCTCGAGTACCACGCGGGGACGAGGGGCCGCCTGCGGTCCCTGGAGTTCCTCGACAGACTGAAGGGAAGGGGTTGATGTCAGATGCCGATGTGATGGAGAAGCTCGTCTCCTTGTGCAAGCGCAAGGGATTCATCTTCCAGAGCTCCGAGATCTACGGCGGCCTCAACGGCTGCTGGGACTACGGACCCCTCGGCGTCGAGCTGCTGCGCAACGTCAAGGAGTCCTGGTGGCGGTCCATGACCTACCGCGAGGACGTGGAGGGGATCGACGCGGCGATCCTGATGCACCCGCGCACCTGGGAGGCCTCGGGCCACGTGGAGGGCTTCACCGACCCCATGGTGGAGGACCGCAAGACCAACGAGAGGTTCCGCCTCGACCATCTCCTGGAGGAGGCGGGCGTCGACTGCACGGGCCTGGGCCTGGAGGAGATGACGGCGAAGATGGCCGAGGTGGGCCTCAGGAGCCCCCGGGGCAACGAGCTGGGCGAGGCCCGTCACTTCAACCTGATGTTCAAGACCCACGTGGGCCCCGTGGAGGACTCGGCGAGCGTCGTCTACCTGAGGCCGGAGACGGCCCAGGGCATCTTCGTCAACTTCCTCAACGTGCAGCAGGCGATGCGCCAGAAGCTGCCCTTCGGCATCGCCCAGATCGGCAAGGCCTTCCGCAACGAGATCAACACCCGGAACTTCCTCTTCCGCACGCGCGAGTTCGAGCAGATGGAGATGCAGTACTTCGTCGCTCCGGGCGAGGAGGGGCGCTGGCTCGACTACTGGCGGGAGGAGCGCTGGACCTGGATCACCGAGGGTCTGGGGATCCCGGAGAGCCGGCTGCGCTGGCGCGAGCACGGCGGCGGCGAGTTGGCCCACTACGCCCGCGCCGCCTTCGACATCCAGTTCGAGTTCCCCTTCGGGTGGGACGAGATGGAGGGCATCCACCACCGCGGGCAGTACGACCTCGGCCGCCACGAGGAGTACTCGGGCAAGCAGCTGAAGTTCTTCGACGACCAGTCGCGGCAGAAGGTCCTGCCCGCCGTCATCGAGACCTCGGCCGGGGCCAGCCGCCAGACGATGATGGTCCTCACCAACGCCTACGCCGAGGAGGAGGTGAAGGGCGACCGGCGCACGGTGATGCGCCTGCACCCGCGCATCGCGCCCCTTAAGGCGGCGATCCTGCCCCTGGTCAAGCGCGACGGCATGCCCGAGATCGCCCGCCGCATCGAGGCGGAGCTGCGGCCCCACCTGCGCGTGGCCTACGACGAGGGCGGCGCCATCGGCCGCCGTTACCGGCGCATGGACGAGGTGGGCACCCCGTTCTGCATCACTGTCGACTCCGACACCCTTCAGGACGGCACGGTCACTCTCCGGGAGCGCGACTCCATGGAGCAGGACCGCGTTGCCGGCTCCGGCCTGCTGGCCGAGATCAGCCGCCGCATGGACCTGTGGAAGCACCCGGAATCTTGATCCTGCTCAGGCGATCGGGTATATTCGCCCGGCTGTGGAGCGAAGCACCGGGCGGCGTGCGGACCCGGTGCTTCCTTTGTTGCACGGAGCGCGGTTTTGCGAAAGTGGCGGAATTGGCATACGCGCCAGATTTAGGATCTGGTGCCCTTCGGGGCTTGGGGGTTCGAGTCCCCCCTTTCGCACGGAAATGACGACCTTGGAAACGACCGTAAGAGAGACCGGCCGCTGGGCGCGCGACCTCGATGTCGAGGTGCCGCCCGAGCGCATCGACCGGGAGATGCAGAGCGCCCTGCGGGGCTACCAGAAGCGCCTGGAGATCCCCGGCTTCCGCAAGGGCAAGGTTCCCCTCCGGCTCATCCAGCAGCGCTACGGCCCTTCGATCCGCAGCGGCGTCATCGAGGACCTGCTCCCCGAGATCATGCGCGAGGCGGCGCAGCAGACGGGCCTGAGGCCGGCGGGCACCCCGCGCATCACCCGCCTCGACGAGAGCGAGGGCGGCGGCCTGAGCTTCACCGCCAGCATCGACATCTGGCCCGAGGTCGAGGTGCAGGGCCACGAGGGCCTGAAGGCGACGCGCCTCACCCACGGGGTCTCCGACGACGAGGTGGAGGAGCAGCTCCAGCAGCTGCAGCGGCAGCATGCGTCGGAGCGCTCCGTCGAGCGCGGCCTGGCCCGCGGCGACGTGCTCATCGCCGACCTGCAGCGCCTCGACGAGGGCGGCGTGCCGATCATCGGCGACCGCTACGAGGAGCGCTACTTCCTCATCGGCGACGACAACGCGCCGAGCCCCGAGTTCGAGGAGGCCCTGATCGGCATCGAGGCGGGGGCCGAGCGCAAGGTCCGGTTCCAGTACCGCGAGGACCTGCCCAACGAGGACCTCGCCGGCACGCGGGCCCACTTCGCCGTCAGCGCCCGCGAGATCCGCGAGCGCACCCTCCCCGACCTCGACGACGAGTTCGCCAGGGAGGTGGGCGACCGCTTCGAGGGCCTGGAGCAACTCAGGGACCACCTGCGCTCCCAGCTGGACGAACGCTGGAACTACCTGGCCCGGCAGAAGCTGCGCAGCGACCTCCTCGAGGGCCTCCACCGGGCCAACGAGGTGGAGCTCTCCGATTCGCTGGTGGACAACTACCTGGAGTCGATGCGCCGCGAGCGCGAGCGCCAGGAGCGCGACCACGACCGCCACGGCCACACCCATGATCACGGCCACGATCACGACCATGAGCACGAGGAGCCGACGGCGGAGGAGCGGGAGGACGCGGTCAAGCGCCTGAAGACCTTCCTGATCATGGAGGGCCTGCGCAAGAAGGTCTCCGTCGAGGTCACGGACGAGGAGTTCGAGGGCTACCTGGCCGACCGGTCGCGGCAGCTCGGCATGCAGCTCGACAAGCTGAAGCGTTCCCCCAGGGCCGCCGACCTGCGCCGCGACCTGGAGGAGGACAAGATCTTCGCGTATCTCGAAGAGCACGCCATCGTCGAAGAGAGGGCGGTCTGAACATGTCGCTGATACCGATGGTCATCGAGCAGACCGGACGGGGCGAACGCTCCTACGACATCTACTCGCGGCTGCTCAAGGAGCGCATCGTCTTCATCGGCACGCCGGTGGGCGACAGCATCGCCAATCTCGTCATCGCCCAGATGCTGTTCCTCGCTTCGGAGGACCCGAAGAAGGACATCTCCCTCTACATCAACACCCCGGGCGGTTCGGTGACGGCGGGCATGGCGATCTACGACACCATGCAGTACATCCAGCCCGACGTGGCCACCATCTGCATCGGCCAGGCCTCGAGCATGGGCGCCGTGCTCCTCGCCGGCGGGGCCCGCGGCAAGCGCCAGTGCCTGCCCAACGCCCGGGTGCTGCTGCATCAGCCCATGGGCGGCATCGGCGGGCAGGCCGCCGACGTGGAGATCCACGCCCGCGAGATCATCCAGATCCGCCGGCAGATCAACGACATCCTCGCCGAGCGCACGGGGCGCGATCTCGAGCGCATCCAGGCCGACACGGAGCGGGACTTCTTCCTCAACGCCGAGGAGGCCCGCGAGTACGGCATCATCGACGAGATCATCACCCCCTCCAGCCTGGCCCTGGCGCAGCCGGCGGAGGCGGCGGGCTAGCTCCTCCCGTGCGCCGCCGCAGCACCTCCAAGGCCGAGCCGCGCTGCTCCTTCTGCACCCGCGGGGCCAGCCAGGTGGACCGCATCATCACCGGGCCGTCGGTGCACATCTGCAACGAGTGCGTCAAGCTCTGCAACGACGTCCTCGCCGAGGACAAGAAGCAGGCCGTGCCATGGGATTCGGGCACCCTTCCCAAACCGATCGACATCAAGGCCTACCTCGACGAGTACGTCATCGGCCAGGAGGAGGCGAAGAAGATCCTCTCCGTGGCCGTGTACAACCATTACAAGCGCATCCGCACCAACGTCGCCCTCGACGGCGTCGAGCTCGAGAAGAGCAACATCCTCCTCGTGGGGCCCACGGGCACGGGCAAGACCCTGCTCGCCCAGACCCTGGCCAAGGTCCTGCAGGTGCCCTTCTGCATGGCCGACGCCACCATCCTCACCGAGGCGGGGTACGTGGGCGAGGACGTGGAGAACATCCTGGTGGGCCTGCTGCAGGCGGCCGACTACGATGTGGCCCGCGCCGAGAAGGGCATCATCTACCTCGACGAGATCGACAAGGTGGCGCGCAAGTCGGCGGCGCCGGCGGTGAGCCGCGACGTCTCGGGCGAGGGCGTGCAGCAGGCGCTGCTGAAGATCCTCGAGGGCACGGTGGCCAACATCCCGCCCAAGGGCGGCCGCAAGCACCCCGAGCAGCCGATGATCCAGATCAACACGCAGAACGTGCTGTTCATCTGCGGCGGCGCCTTCGAGGGCCTGGTGAAGGTGATCTCCTCCCGCGTGGGCCGGCGCACCATGGGTTTCGGGGCGGCCTCGGAAGAGGCCGACGCCGAGAGCCCCGCCCAGGTCCTGTCCGAGGTGCAGCCCGAGGACCTGCTGCAGTTCGGCCTGATCCCCGAGTTCGTCGGCCGCATTCCGGTGGTGACCACCCTCGACGCCCTCTCCGAGGAAGACCTCTTCCGCATCCTCACGGAGCCGAAGAACGCCATCGTCCGGCAGGTGAGCCGCCTCTTCGAGATGGACGGCGTCAACCTGCGGTTCACCGACGACGCCCTGCGCCGGGTGGTGGAGCTCACCGTCAGCAAGGGCACCGGCGCCCGCGGCCTGCGCTCCGTCCTGGAGCAGGCCCTGATGGACGTGTTCTACGACACCCCGTCCCACGAGGAGGTGACGGAGCTGGTCGTCACCGACGAGATGATCGACCTCGGGTTCGCCTCCGACGACGACGGCGACGAGCTCCTTCGCAAGTCCGCCTGAAGGCCTGCGGCGTCGTGCGGATCCACTCTGCGGAATTCGTCGTGGGCGCCGTGGGCGACAAGGGCTCGCCCACCGACGGCCTGCCCGAGGTCGCCTTCGCCGGGCGCTCCAACGTCGGCAAGTCCAGCCTGATCAACCGCCTCGTGCAGCGCCGCAATCTCGCCTTCACCAGCTCCACCCCCGGGCGCACGCAGCAGCTCAACTACTACCGGGTCGACGACCGGCTCTACCTCGTCGACCTGCCCGGCTACGGGTACGTGCGAGGCGGCGTCGACCTGCGGCGCAACCTGGGGCGGCTCGTCGAGACCTACCTGGCCCACCGCGAGGCCCTGCAGGCGGTGGTCCTGCTCATCGACGCCCGCCACGGCCCCACGGAGCTGGACCTGCAGATGGTGGACACCCTGAAGAGCAGCGGACGCCCCTTCCTGCTCGTGCTCACCAAGGCCGACAAGCTCTCCCGCGGCAAGCTCGACCGGCAGGTCTCCCGCCTCGAGGAGGAGGGCCACCTCGCCGACCTGCCCTACCTGCCCTTCTCCTCCGAGACCGGCCTCGGCCGCGGCGACCTGCTGCAGTGGGTCGGGGAGGTGACGGCGGTGGAGGCCGCACCGGCCCCATGAGAGTCCTGATCAGCGACCGCGTCGATCCCGGCTGCGTCGACGTGCTGCAGGCCGGCGGCCGCATCGAGGCCGACATGAGCACCGGCCTGACGCCCGCCGAGCTGCTGGAGCGCATCGACGCCTACGACGGGCTCATCGTGCGCAGCGCCACCCGCGTCACCGGCGAGGTCATCCGCCGGGCGCGGCGCATGCGCGCCATCGGCCGGGCCGGCGCCGGGGTCGACAACATCGACGTGGACGAGGCCACCCGCCGCGGCATCGTGGTGATGAACACCCCCGGGGGCAACTCGGTGAGCACGGCGGAGCACACGGTGGCCATGATCCTCTCCCTGGCGCGCAACGTCCCCCAGGGGACGGCCTCGATGAAGGCCGGCCGCTGGGAGCCCGGCACCCTCACCGGGGTCGAGCTGGCCGGCAAGACGATCGGCGTCTTCGGCCTCGGCCAGGTGGGGCGCGAGGTCGCCCAGCGGGCCGCCGCCTTCGGCCTCCGCGTCCTCGCCTGCGACCCCCCGGTGACGGAGGAAGTGGCCCAGTCGTACGGCGCCCAGCTCGCTCCCGAGGAGCAGATCTGGGAGGAGGCCGACTTCCTGACCTTCCACGTGCCCCTGACGGCGCAGACCCGGCACCGCCTGTCGGAGGGGGAACTGGCCCGCTGCCGCGACGGCGTGCGCGTCGTCAACTGCGCCCGCGGCGGCATCGTCGACGAAGAGGCCCTGCTCCAGGCCCTCGACTCCGGCAAGGTGGCCGGCGCCGCCCTCGACGTGTACGAGAGCGAGCCGCCGGAGGCGGGGTCGCGGCTGGTGGCCCACGAGCGGGTGATCTGCACCCCCCACCTGGCGGCGGCGACGCGGGAGGCCCAGAGCAGCGTCGCCCTGCAGGTGGCGGCCCAGGTGCGCGAGGTGCTGGTGGGCGGGGCGATCCACAACGCCGTCAACGTGCCCAGCGTCGATCCCGAGGCCTACGAGAAGCTGCGCCCCCACCTGGAACTGGGCGAGCGCCTCGGCCGCATCCACGGCCAGCTGGCCAAGGAGGACCGGCTGCGGCGCATCACCGTGGAGTACCACGGCGAGATCGCCACCGGGGCCACCTCGTCCCTGACCTCGGCGGTGGTGCTGGGGCTGATGGAGAGCTTCGCCGAAGAGGGGACGGTGAACCTCGTCAACGCCCGCATGACCGCCCAGGAGCGCGGCGTCCGCATCGAGGAGCTGACGAGCAGCGACGCCGAGGACTACGCCAGCCTGCTGACGGTGGCCCTCGAGTTCGACGGCGGCGGCCGCCGGGTGCTGTCGGGCACCCTCTTCGGCCACCAGGACCCGCGCATCGTGCGCGTCGACGAGTACGACCTGGACGCGGTCCCCGAGGGGCATATGCTGTTCTACGTCAACGACGACGTGCCGGGGATCATCGGCCGCATCGGCAGCACCATGGGCCGGCGCCAGATCAACATCGCGCGCATGGCCTGCGGCCGGCACCACGTGGGCGGCCGGGCCCTGACGGTGCTCAACGTCGACAGCCCGGTGCCCGAAGCCGTGATCGAAGAGATCCTCACCGACCCCCACATCACCTGGGCTCGCCTGGTGAGCCTGTGCGGGAGGGAGAGCTGAACATGCCAGCAACCGTCGTCCTCGGTGCCCAGTGGGGCGATGAAGGCAAGGCCAAGATCGTCGACTACCTCGCCGCCGGCGCCGACGTGGTGGTGCGCTTCCAGGGGGGCGCCAACGCCGGCCACACCGTCGAGGTGGGGGGCCAGACCTGGATCTTCCACATCCTGCCCGTGGGCGTCCTGAACGACCACGCGGTCTGCGTCATCGGCAACGGCGTCGTCCTCGACCCGGAGTCCCTGTTCTCCGAGCTGGACGAGCTGGCGGGACGGGGCGTCCCCGTGCCTCCCGAGCGCCTGCGCGTCAGCGGCTGCGCCCACGTGGTGCTGCCCTACCACAAGGCCCTCGACCGCGCCTCCGAGGAGAGCCTCGGCTCCGGCGCCATCGGCACCACGGCCCGCGGCATCGGCCCCGCCTACCGCGACAAGGTCGCCCGCAGCCACGCCCTGCGGGTGATGGACCTGCTCGACGCCGACCTGCGCGACCGGCTGCGCTCCGCCGTCCGGGCCGCCAACGACATGCTCACCCGCATCTACGAAGCGCCGCCTCTCGACGGGGAGGAGGTGGTGCGCCAGACCCTGGGGTTCTCCGAGCGGCTGCGGCCGTACGTGGACGACACCTCCGTCTACCTCAACAACGCCCTCGACGAGGGGCGCCGGGTGCTCTTCGAGGGCGCCCAGGGCACCCTCCTCGACATCGACCACGGCACCTATCCGTACGTGACCTCCTCCAACACCACCGCCGGCGGCGCCTGCACCGGCACCGGCGTCGGACCGACCCGCATCGACGAGATCATCGGCGTCACCAAGGCCTACATGACCCGCGTCGGCAACGGCCCCTTCCCGACGGAGCTTCTCGACGACGAGGGCGAGCGCATCCGCGAGCTGGGCCAGGAGTACGGCGCCACCACGGGCCGCGCCCGCCGCTGCGGCTGGTTCGACGCCACCATCGCCCGCATGGCGGCGCGGGTCAACGGCCTCACCGGCCTCGCCCTCACCCGGCTGGACATCCTCGACCCGGTGGAGCGCCTCAAGCTGTGCACCGCCTACCGCCACGGCGACCAGCTCCTGGAGCAGTTCCCCGCCGACCCGCGGATACTCGACAAATGCGAGCCCGTGTACGAGGAGGTCGGCGGCTGGTGCGCGCCCACCACCGGCGCCCGGAGCTTCGCCGACCTGCCCGCCGGCGCCCGCGCCTACGTGCGCCGCATCGAGGAGCTGAGCGGCACGCCGGTGAGCCTGATCTCCGTGGGCCCCGACCGCGACGCCACCATCCGCCTCTGAAACGCTCGATGCTACTCTCCCATCGCACCCCGCCGGCGGACAAGGCCGCCGCCCTGCGCCGCGCCATCGCCGCCGGCACGGTGGTGATGCCCGGGTGCTTCAACGCGCCGGTGGCCATGCTCGCCCAGAAGCTCGGCTTCGAGGCGGTCTACATCTCCGGCGCGGGGCTGATCAACAGCGCCGGGTACCCCGACATCGCCCTCCTCGGCATGGAGCAGGTGGCCGGCGCCGCGGGCACGATCGCCGACGCCGTGGAGGTGCCGGCCCTGTGCGACGCCGACACCGGCTTCGGGGAGGCCCTGCAGGTGATGCGCACGGTGCGCGCCTTCGAGGCCGCCGGCGTGGCCGGCATCCACCTCGAGGACCAGGTGATGCCCAAGCGCTGCGGCCACCTCGACGGCAAGGGGCTGGTCCCCGCGCAGGAGATGGAGCGCAAGCTCGCCGCCGCGGTGGAGGCGCGGGCCAACCCCGACTTCCTGCTGGTGGCGCGCACCGACGCGCGCGCCGTGGAAGGCTTCGAGGCCAGCGTCGAACGCGGCCGCCGCTACCTCGAGGCCGGTGCCGACGCGGTCTTCATCGAGGCCCTGCAGACCGAGGACGAGTTCGGCCGTTACGCCGAGCGGGTGCAGGGACCGCTGCTGGCCAACATGACCGAGTTCGGCAAGACCCCCGCCCTCACGGCGCAACAGTTCGCCGACCTCGGCTACGCCATGGTGATCTTCCCCATGACGGCCTTCCGGGTCATGATGAAGGCGGTGGAGGGCGTGCTCACCGAGATCCGCGACCAGGGCTCGCCGGCGGCCTGGCTCGACCGCATGCAGACGCGCGAGGAGCTGTACGAGCTGCTGCGCTACCCGGAGTACGAGGCCATGGACCGGCGCCTGGCCGGCAAGGGCGGCGATGGCTGAGCGGCCCGAGTACAGCCCCGGGCTGGCCGGGGTCATCGCCGGCGAGTCGGCGATCTCGCGCATCGACTTCGAGGCCAACCGGCTGATCGTGCGGGGCTACGACCTGGTGGAGATCACCCGGCAGGCCGTCTTCGAGGAGGTGGCTTGGCTGCTGCTCTATGGAGAGCTGCCCACGGCCGTGCAGCTCGGCGAGTTCCAGGACCGCCTGCGCGCCGAGCGCGGCCTGCCGCCGATGGTGGAGGAGCTGCTGCGCCGGACCCCGGCGGAGGCGCAGTCGATGGCGGTCCTGCGCTCGGCGGTCTCCGCCCTGGGGGTGACCGACCCCGAGGCCCCCGACATCCGCCGCGAGGCGACCCTGCGCAAGGCGGAGCGCCTGCTGGCCAAGGTCCCCACGATCCTCGCCGCCGCCCACCGCTGCAGCCAGGGCCTGGAGCCGGTGCCCCCCGACCCGGCCCTGGGCCACGCCGCCAACCTGCTCTACATGGTGGACGGCCGGCGGCCGGCGGAGCACGCCGTGCGCGCCCTGGACGTGGCCCTCATGCTCTACTCCGAGCACGGCTTCAACGCCTCCTCCTTCGCCGCCAGGGTGACGGCCTCGACCCTGTCCGACCTGCACGCGGCGGTGACGGCGGGCATCGCCGCCCTCATGGGCCCCCTCCACGGCGGCGCCAACGAGGCGGCCATGGAGATGATGCTGGAGATCGGCGAGACCGAGCGGGCGCGCCCGTGGGTGCTGGAGGCCCTGGCGCGGAAAGAGAAGATCATGGGCTTCGGCCACCGCGAGTACAAGAGCGGCGACTCGCGGGTGCCCGCCGTGACCGAGGAGGGGCGCCGGGTGGCCGCGGCCACCGGCGAGAGCCGCTGGCTGCGCATCGCCGAGGCCGTGGAGGAGACGATGCGCTCCGAGAAGGGGATCTTCCCCAACGTCGACTTCCCCGTGGCCTGGACCTTCTACACCATGGGGCTGCCGATCCCGCTCTACACGCCGGTCTTCGTCGCCAGCCGCGTCGCCGGCTGGGCCGCCCACGTCGTCGAGCAGCAGGACGGCAACCGCCTGATCCGCCCGAACCACATCTACACCGGTCCCGAGGAGAGGGCCTTCCGGCCCCTGGCGGACCGCTGAGGACGGGAATGCAGGTCAAGCGCTGGCAGGAGGAACGGACGTCCTCGAGGGCGGGCACCTTCACCGTGGGCGGCGAGTCCCGCGACCTGACGCCGGCTGGGCGGTGCTCTGCCCCCCGGGCGAGGACCACGGCGCGGTGAACTCCAGCGGCGGCTGCCTCGCGGTCCTCGTCTTCATGGCGCCCCACCCGTAGCAGCCGGTCACCGCCCCCGGCGCAGCTCCCGCAGCCGGCCCCGCACCTGCCGCAGGAACTCCCCCACCTCCGGCCCCCGGTAGTCTGGATAGGTCCACGGCAGCGGCCGGTACTCGCCGCGCTCGAAGCGCAGGGTCACCTCGGCCCACAGGCCGGCGGCGATGGCCACGCGGTGGCCGCTGGCCTTGGTGGTGGCCAGCACCAGGCTCTCCTCCGACAGCAGTCCCGGGTCGACATTCACCGTCCGCCGCAGCTGGCCCCCGGCGCCCTCCACGGCGCGCTCCCGCTCGAAGGCCAGGGTCTGCCGCTTGCGCCCGGCCAGCCGCTCCGGGTCGATGGGGTCGCCGAGCCACACCAGGCCCTTCGCCAGCCCCGGCCCCATCTCGGCCTCGTAGTAGCCGCTCATGTCGAAGGCCCAGGTGGGGCTGCGGGCCTGCACCGCTCCGAAGCGCGCCGCCAACTCGGCCACGGCCTCGTCCACGGCGTCGCCGCCGCGGGCCATGACGGCGCAGAGGAAGGCGGCGGGCTCTCCGGGCTGCAGGTCCAGGGGCATGGCGGCATGCTACGGAGGCGGGTCCGGCGGCGGCAAGAGCCGCCTTGACGCTCCGAGCCGGCCCGGTCTATCGTGAGCCCCCCTCTCGACGGAGCGCCCATGCACATCGACGACCTCGACACCCCCTTCCTCCTCGTCCACCTCGACGCCCTGGAGGAGAACCTCGACCGCGCCCAGGCCTACTGCGACGAGCACCGCGTCGGCCTTCGGCCCCACATCAAGACCCACAAGTGCCTGGCCATCTCGCGCATGCAGATGGACCGCGGCGCCATGGGCATCGTCTGCCAGAAGCTCGGCGAGGCCGAGGTCATGGTCGACGGCGGCGTCGACCGCGACGTCCTCATCCCCTACAACCTCGTCGGCAGGATCAAGCTGGAACGGCTCGCCGCCCTGGCGCCGCGGACCCGGCTGACGGTGGCCGCCGACTCCGAGTACACGGCGCGCGGCCTCTCCGAGGCGATGAGCGCGGCCGGCACCCGCGTGGGCGTCATCGTCGAGGTCGACCAGGGCCGCACCGGCGTGGGGACCCCCGCCGCCATCGCCGACATGGCGGCCCTCATCGACTCCCTCCCCGGCCTGGAGTTTCGGGGCATCATGATCATGCCGTCGCCGCCCTCCTGCCGGCCCCTGCTGCAGGCGGTGCTGAGCGGTCTCGACGCCCGGGGCCTGCCCCACCCCATCGTCAGCGGCGGCGCCTCCCCCTGCATGTGGACGGCCCACGAGGTCCCGGAGCTGACCGAGCACCGCGCCGGCGAGTACCCCGTGGGGGGCATGAAGCACCTGCAGGTGGGCACCCACACGGTGGCGCAGTGCGCCGGCCGGGTGCTGACCACCGTCGTCAGCCGGCCCGGCGGCGGCCGCGCCATCCTCGACGCCGGCAGCAAGTCCCTGAGCCTGGCCGTGCACCACGACGAGCGCGGCGGACTCCTGGGCCACGTCGTCGAGTACCCCGAGGCGCGGCTGTCGGGCGCCTCCGAGGAGCACGGCCACCTGGACGTCTCCAGGTGCGACCCCGCGCCCCGGATCGGCGAGCGCGTGCAGATCATCCCCGTGCACCCGTGCCCGACCTTCAACGAGCACGACGAGATCGCCGCCGTGCGCGGCGACCGGGTGGAGGCCGTCTGGCCCGTCGAGGCCCGGGGGCGCATCCGCTGATGGCGCAGGTCGCGCAGCAGACCCTCGACCGGCTGCGGGTCCCGAGCACGGCGACCCTGACCTCGGTGCTCAAGGGCCACGGCCTCGGCAACACCTTCCTCCACGAGGTGGCGCCCCTGCGGCCCGACACGAGCATGGCCGGGCGCGCCTTCACCCTGCGCTACATCCCGGCGCGGGAGGACCTCGTGGACGTGCCCATGGACAACCTCACCGACATGCAGCGGGTCGGCATCGAGCAGATGCAGCCGGGAGACGTGCTCGTCATCGACGCCCGCGGCGACACCCGCGCCGGCACCATGGGCTCAATCCTGGCGGCGAGGATGGCCCACCTCGGCGTGGCGGGCGTGGTCACCGACGGCGCCTACCGCGACAGTCCGACCATCGCCGCCAGCGGCTTCCCCGCCTACGCCCGCGCCATGAACGCCCACACGAACAAGACCATCCACTACCCGAGCGAGATCCAGGTGCCCGTCGGCTGCGGAGGCGTGGCCGTCTTCCCCGGAGACGCGGTCGTGGGCGACGGCGAGGGCGTGGTGGTGGTCCCCGCCCACCTGGCCGACGATGTGGCCGCCGAGGCCGAGGAGCAGGAGCTGAAGGAGGAGTTCATCACCGGGAAGATCCGCGCCGGCGCCCCCCTCCACGGCACCTACCCCCTCGACGAGGAGGGCCAGCGCGAGTTCGAGGAGTGGCGCAGGAACCGCGGCCGCTGAGCGCGACAGACGCCCGCCGCAAGCGTCCCCCGACGATATCCCCCCCGACCCGGAGAGTCCCCATGCTGGAGATCTTCAAGGTCCCCGTGGAACCCCTCACCCCCGAGGCCTTCGCGCCCTTCGGAAGCGTCATCCGAACCTGCGACGAGACCCGGCCCGAGGTGCGGGTCGGCGGCCTCACGGAGAACCACTACACGGTGACGGCGGAGGTCTCCGACCCGCCGCCGGAGAAGCTCTCCCTGTCGGAGGGCCGGCTGCGCGCCCACTTCGCCTGCCACGACGACGCCGGCCAGTCCTTCTACCCGACGCGGCACTGCCCCACCGTCTTCCTCGTGGCCCCGCCCGCCCCGAGCCTGAACCCCGAGGACCTGCGCGCCTTCCACTCCGACGGCCGCCTGGGCGTCTGCCTGGGGCTGGAGGTGTGGCACACCATGCCCATCTGCCTGGAGGGGACCGAGGTCTACCACACGGCCCGCGGCGACCAGGACTACCAGACCCACTCCGTGGAGGTCGACTTCGACGAGGAGCGGGGGGTGGTGATCGATGTGGACGTGGAGGGGTTTGCGGGGGGTTGAGGGGGCGAGTTCCTCTGCTGCGCCATGTCATTGCATACATTCATGGGATGGCCAGCATCACAATCCACCTCGGCGATGACCTGAAGCGGCGACTGCGAGCCCAGGCGGCCGAGCACGGGCGATCCTTGGAAGAGAAGCGCGGACGATCCTGCGCGCCGCGCTCGCCGAGCCCGCGCCCCCGGCCGATCTGGCCCGTGCCATACGGGACGCTTCGAGCCCCTGGGGGGCGTGGAACTGGACATCCCACCGCGGTGATCAAGCCGCCTCAGGCGATATGCAAGAGGTCTCGGCCAGAGAAGCCAGGAAACGATTCGGGCAATTGCTCGATGCCGCCCAGGGCGGACCTGTATGCATCACCAGGAGAGGCCGCGCGGCCGCCGTCATGATGTCCATGGAGCAGTACCAACGGCTGCAAGGCGCCGCATGGGCGCGCTTGACGGAGACGATGGACCGCTTGGGAGCCGAGGCGGTCGGCCGTGGATTGACCGGGGCTGGGCTCGATGCGCTCTTGGATCCGCAAGGTGAGACGACCCTTGAGAGCTGATCGGCGTGCTGGTGGCCGAGGTCGCCCACAACACGCCCTACGAGCGCCCAGTGGAGGACACCCTGTGGACCGCTCGCTGCCTGGCGCAGGTCACCGCGTGTCCGAGGATCGCATCCAATCTGGCGGACCATCGGGCTGCTGCCGTATCGACCGATGCCTTTTCACTAGACAAGGTGCGCAACATCGTGGGCCTGCATCTCCACTCCCCAGCATGATGCCGCCTGTGTCTGCAATAGCGCTTCAGAGCGCGGCGGTCCCCACATGATCATCCCGCTCGAACCCAACCTCCAAGGCTTGGCAGCACGACGTTTCCATAGCTTTGCTCGGCAAGTTCTCAACCGGCAGGGGGCCGGCGAACACCATCGAATCGCCGCGCTCGTGGACGCGGAGACGGTGCATGCGCCCGAACGCCGCGAGCTCAAGGGTCAATGCGACGAATACACCGCCTGCGTGCGGGTGCTTGGAGACCTCGCGCAACTGCGCTGGAAGCTGGTGGAGAGCGGGCACGGCCTGGAGCTCCACTCGCCACGCCTAGTGGACGCTCGGACCTCCGGGCCCTGCGAGTCTCACCGGCGAAAGGAAGCGATCCGCAACGAGCTGCGTCCGCGCCTCCTGCAACAGTTCGCGGACCCGCACGTCCGGCAGTTCATCCGGCGGATGGAGCGCCCAAGAGCCACGTCGAGACATACGTCCATCAACGCCCTGATCGCGGACGGCGCCGAATTGCAGCAGCGTCTGCGCGAGGCCCGGGACCATCCGCTCGACGATCCTGCACGCAGCAAGGCGCTGCGCGGCGCCATCCGACCCTATCTCCAACTCGTCGAGCCGGGGGTGCGCGACGAGCACACCGCGATACCGCTGCGGGACATCTGGCGCTACTTCCGTTTCACTTGGTCAATCCCGCAAACCCCGATACCCGGTCGCAGCTTACTCTATCTGGTCAGGGACGCGGCCCACGAGTACCATGGCGTGATCGGCATCGCCGCACTCAGCAACTGCGCCGTGCAAATGGTCCCGCGCGACCGCGCCATCGGCTGGAGTGCCAAGGGACTTGCTGACGCCCTGACGACGCTCTTCTCCTCCGCTGAGCAGAGGGGGGAGCGCGAGGCTAGCGACCCCTCCCTCGGCATGCAAGGCCCCTATCGGTGGCTGTTGCCGCTGTTCCCGGTCGGCGTCGACCCTTCGCAAGAGACCAAACGGACGGCACTGGAACGTCTCTTCGCTTGGCTTCTTCAGGGGATATCCACGGCGATCGGGGAGATCGAACATCAAGGGCTCGCGACGCCGGAAGACCTCAAGGCACCGACCCAGGAGATGATCGACCGCCTTCGCCATCTTAGCAGGGAATTCGCGGCAAAGCGCCAGGAGGCGCTGGCCCGAAGCCGGGAAGACGGCGACATCGTCGGCCTAGCCCCGGGCGCCGCGACCGCGCCCGTCGACGATGATGTCCTCAATCTCGAGGCCAAGCATGCGTCCAATGCGCCGGTCAACAATTCGCGGCGCATGCTGGTGCGCAAGAAGCGGGCCTTCGAGCTGGCGCGCCTGCTCGATGCCGCTAGAGTCCTGGCCGCTAGCCGCCAAACCCTGACCGACCCCACCACCGCCTTCGCCACCTTGGAGCGGGAAGAAGTACGCACCGCCATCAACACGGCCATGAGCGCGACAAAAAGCCGGCGCATCGGGACCAACCTTCTGGAAATCACCACATGTGGCGCGGTGGCCCCCTACAACCGCATGCTGGGCGGCAAGCTGGTTGCGCTGCTCCTGCTCAGCCCACAGGTGGCGGCGGACAACAACCGCCGCTACGGGAACGAACCTGCGATCATCCGCTCGCAACTCAAGAATACCCGGGTCGTCCCCGACAATACCCTTGTCTGGCTCGGCACGACCAGCCTTTTTTCACACGGCAGCAGCCAGTACGAGCGTCTGCGCCTTCCGTCCGGCACCATCGCCCCTGACCAGGAGGAGATCCGCTACCGCTATCTCGGCGAAACGACCGGCTACGGCACGGTGCAGTTCGCGGACGACACCGTGCGCGCACTCGATACCGTGATGCGCCGCCGACGCGGCTTCCGGGACGTCAACAGCGTGTTCGGCGAGGGCGCGAGTCCCAGGCTGCGTAAGCTGAGGTCGGGATTGGACGCGATCGGCTTCAACGCCAGCCTCACCATGCTCCACCACCAAGGCAGGCGCATCTACGGCGTGCCCCTGTTCCCGACCGCCGCCGCCTATCTGTGTGGCCTCGACCCGGACGTTCCGGACTACATCCGTGCGCCCGAATCCTACGAGGACGCCAGCGAACGCATCGCCGAGTTCTGGCGCCGACGCTGGCTTGCCCGAAGACTCGAACACGAAGACAGCTGGACGGCTCTTGGCGAGACCGGACAAAGGCTTCTGAGCGCCACCATTCCAGAACCGCCCGAGCCGACGGCGTCCCGGGTGGCCGGAGACGGAGAGGACATCGACGACGGCGACGGCGGGAACGACGGTCCGCCAGCGGATGACTTGGCCGAACTCAACTTCTGGCGCACGCTCGCACGCGGCGGGCCTAATGCCATCTCAGAGGGTTTGTCCGACGACGAGTATGCGCGGTTACACCTTACGACGCCGCTCGAAGATCATCTTCTCAAGCAGGCACGACAAGGCCGCTCGATCGTACTCACCGGCAATGCCGGCGACGGAAAGACCCATCTCGCCCGCACCCTGCGGCGCCGCCTCGGAAGCAATTCCGAGCGTTTCGTATTCGAATTCGATGCCACCGCCACTATGACCAGCCGGGATGGCGTCGCACCGATCATAGAAAGCTGGCGATGGGCGAGCAACAACGGCAAGAGCATGGTGCTCGCGATCAACCAGTACCCGCTGCACATGCTACGCCAAGAACTGCGGAGCGCCCTGCCGGCCGTCTCCGACGCCATCGACCAGCAGTGGCGGGCGCGATTGTATACGGAGCCTTCGGACGATTCGTCGGACCCAAGCGACCTCCTGCTCGTGGACCTGTCTCTCCGCAATCCTCTCTCGCAACACTTTGCGAATCGTGTACTGAACAAGATGCTGGAGAGCCCGGCCGTCAGGCGATATGCCGCGAGCCATTCCGATCCGAACTTCTCGCTCAATTTCCGGTGCCTATCGCATCCCGAGGTGCAGACGCGCCTGTTCCATCTGTTCGCCAGGGTTGTCTCGTCCGGTGGACGCGCGACCATCCGCGAACTCTGGATCCTGTGCGCTCGATTGCTCTTCGGTGCCTCTTTGGATCCCGGCTTGCCCGGCTCTCACCAAGCTTGGTATTCCGACCGTCTGTTCCAACGCGACGCGCGCTTTCCCCTGACTGGTGCGCTGTGCCGCGTTTCCGACCCCGCACAGGTGAGCCACCCCCAGATCGACCGGCGACTGGAGGATCCGGAAGGAACCCGGGGCGTCGACTGGCTCATCGACGGCGAGCCCCCGGACCTCCCAGCCTCTCCCGTCGCCACTATGGCCACCGCCGCCCACAACCGCGACCGATACCAGGCACGGTTCGCGGCCCGAAAACGCCGCTTCTACTTCGAACACACCGACGGCGGTGAAGACCGCGTCTTCGCGCTCGATGACAGCTCGCATGCCAGTTTCCACCGAATGCTGGGGACGGACACGCATGACGACGAGTACCGGCGCGTCCTGATCGAGGCGATCAATCGCTGCTACTTCCCGCATGAATTCGACGGCATGCGCGACAAGCTGTGCCTGTGGATCGGCCACCGCCTGGACGAGCAGCCGACCAAGAGCTTCGTTGCCAACGAGTGCCTTCCGCTGGGACGTCTCGCCCTCAGGCGTCCGGTGCCGCCGGCCTCGCTGCGCGACACCCTGGAATACGTTCCCGACCACCTCCTCTTGTGTCTCGCGAGCCCGGACGGCAGCGTTTCCCGGGATCTCTCGCTCCGCATCGACCCGGCACTCTTCGACACCCTCTGGTCCATCCGGGGGGGGCTACCCCGACACCTGATCGATCCCGCCGAACTCAACCGACTCGACACATTCATCGACCGCCTGCGTCGCTCGTCACCGCCGCCGGAACCCCTGCCGGAGTTCCTGATCTACAACGCCGAGCATGTCGCCTCGAGCGTCGTCAAGCTCTCCGCCGATCGCACGCGATACGACCGTGTCGACCGGCTCCCTCCGGAAGGACGGACATGACCAAACGGCAGGCGCACTTCCAAGCTTTCGGCTACGAACCGCTGCGCATGAAGCCCGTGCATTTCGCCTCCGGCTTTTTCATCGCCCTGAAAGGGCAGGTCTACGCCAACGAGCTCCTGAACAAGGTCGCGGTGACCCAAGCGAACAAGGGATTGCAGCACGGCTATACCGCAGAAGATCTCCTCGCCAAGCTGAAAGCCGACCAGCTGGTCTCGTCGACGATGACGCAGGCAGATGTCGAACTGCTTCGCGTTCAGGTCAATGGCGTCGTCAATAATGATGCCGCAATGTATCCCGCGTTTCACCCCTACCGACCGAAGGGAAACGACTACACGTTTATCTCGCCTCGCGTGCTGACCACTGCCAACCGGACCGACGGCTTCGCCGGGCTCTTCGTCTTTGCCGTCCTCGACGAGACCGCTTCCGGAAAGGCCATCCTTGATGCCGGGCGCGAGCTTGCAGCGGAACCCCAAGGCGCGCTGGAGCAGCTCGTCGCACCGCTACTCGAGGACGAGGATCCGGAGACGCGGGAGCTTCTGGAGAGCTACGAGCGCGATTTCGGCGTGCTCGATCCGGCGCGCATCGCGTCAATCGCCGCCGACATGCAGGCGGAAACCGACGCTCTGCAACGCCTGTGCGCCAACATGATGGGCTACAGCCACTACAAGAAAATCCGATACTACGTTCTCGGGCTCCTGGCTTGGCTGATGAGTTACATGCTCAAGACGGCCTCCCCCGAACAGTCGAAGACACCTCTGATGTTCTTTGACTTCATGGGCGAGAGGGACGGGCGTATCCGCACGCAGAGCCAAACGTGCTACGCACGTCTGCGGGAAACCGTGCGCCGGTCCTACAGCGAATTCGCTGCCTCCGGCCGGTTCGATCCCGACCCAATCGCCAAGGGGCTATTCAGCCCGAAAGAGCGGCCGGACGAAACCAATTTCAAGTTCTTGGAAGAACACTTCAGCAATCTCGCCTTGCGCATGGGCTATATCCAGCCCCGTGCCTCGCGGGTGCGCCTAAAGCACTTCGAGCTTCAGCCCGACACGCTGCGGGTCCTGATGCTGAGCATTCTCGACGTCGATGCGGGGAACGCGATCACGCTCGACGACGTGTGCAAACGCCTTGGCCACACCTGGAGCGTCGTCGTGGGGGCGCTTGGAGTCGATCTCGAGTCCCTGCGGGAGCAGGACTATTTCGGGTTCGACGAAGAAGACCTCCGCCACAACACGGCCGCATTCTCGCAGCATCTCAAGAGTCTCAGCATGGCATTCGAACCCTCCGATGGTCTGGTGCTTTGCTCCACGGATATCGGGGAAGTTCTTTGAACCGCGACGGCTATATCGCGCAGGCCGCCGCGCTGGAAGTCGACCGGGTCATCCGGGAAGCCGGACATTTCTTCTGCCCCGAGCTTCCGGCCATGGACGTCCAGCGCTTCCTCTCCGCCCTAGCGGAACTCACTGACGACGTGGCCGGGGTGTCCCTCGCACTCGTCGGTTACGAGGTGTCGGAGACCGACCTGCGCGATCGGCTGAACGCCATGGCACTGCCGGTCAGGCACGTGACGACTGATCTTCATGTAGCAGCGAAGTGGCGCAACGAGCCGGACAAGCATACGAACATCATCGCGCTCGCGACTGGCCGCTACCCCGGCGTCAGCACACTCGCGCACTTCCCGCAGGGCAACGCCCGCACCCTGGCGACGCGACTGCTCACATGGGCCCGGACCGAGCAGGCAGGACTCGCGTCCACCCCCGCGCAACGACGGCTCCTCGAAGCGCTCGCCGAGACTCGCGCCCTGTCCCCGCTGGTGTCCCTGAACGGCGTCGCCGGGTTTCTCGCGACTTGGAGCGCGAGCCAAGCGGAGGACGCGCTCGATGCGCCCCGCGGTGCGTTACCCCGTCTCGGCATTCTACCAGACCGGAAACTGTTCGGAGCCGTCGACGAGATCCCTCAGCGCCTGTCGCAGAATTACCGTTTGACCCAGAACTTGGCCAAGATGCCCGGACAGACGCTCGAGGCGATTCGCCGCCGGATCCGCAGAAGCCGGTCCCCACATCGCGCCAGACGCCTGGAGATTCTCGAAAGGGTGGAGGCAATCCGCCACACGGGCGGCTTCGATACCTTCAGCGCGCTGGACTACGAGGACGCACGGGGAATCCTCTCACCTCCGAAGGACGATCGGGCACCCGGCCCACCCGCTGACCCCGACCAGGAGCAGAGAGACAACGGCTTGCCACGCGACACGCTCGACGAGAGGGATGTCTCGAGAGAGGGTGGCGAAGCGCTTCTCGACGGGGATGACAAGACGCTACAGGACATCACTGAGCGCGTCGGCCAGGCTCTCCACGATGCGATGGAGGAGGACGAAGACGAGGCCAGCGGCGAGTACGCCGTCAATGGTGACGAACGCCGGTTCGAACTCCAGATCGACCGCGAACTTCTGACCTGGGTTCGCTTCTTCTGTGGGGCCGATGCTTGGGGTGGGTGCTTCGAAACGCGAGACCCGTCCCTCGAGACCGCACTGCGCCACTACGGCCAATGCGAGCCGATCCAGATCCGGCCGACAGAAGCAACGATTGCCCACATCGACGAGATGCACGATCTGCGCTCGGCCATCAAGCTCATGCAGGACGCGTTGCACCGCGCCGGGATCACCTCGGAAGACTTCTGCGGGCTCTGGGACCGCATCGTGGCTGCGCGCCGGGTGTTGCTGGAGGATCTCGAATTCCTGCTCTTCCAGCCAACATTGGCGATCGCCGGCAAGCCGAAGCTCCGGGCGGCAGCGGCCGAACTCGTCCAAGCTTGGGAGCGCCTCTACGACAGGTTGGCCCACCATCACAAGGACATGGAGCGAATTGACCGGGCCTGGACTCACATGCTCCTGGAAGCCGTCGCCTCGCTCGACGTCGTCCAGATCAAGACCAGGCTGGATGCCCGACGATCGTCCTGGAAAGCGATCCTGCTGCCGACCCATCCCCTGCATCTGTGGCGCTACGAGAGAATGGCCACGCTTGCCCGCGGACTGGGACTCGAGGGACTAGACCGCATAGCAGTGCTTGAGCAGCTCGAACAGCCCGAGCACTATCTCGGCGTGCTCTGGCTCACGAGCTTCCCCGAGGGCAGAGGCGGAAGCCAGCCACTGCCCGTCGCGCGTGACTATCGCGGGCTGGGGGTCTTCGAGAACCTGCGAAATGCCTATAGCGGAAGTGACGGGGTCGAGGCGCTGCAACGCTGCGTTCGCCAGTTCGCACAAATCTACGTAAACCATACACAACCGCTGCGGCTTGCCTTGGTCAATCCGCCGAACGCAAGCGAGATGCTGTTGACCCTGCTCAAGGACAGTCGCGGGCGCCTCGCTCCCCCAGTGCCCTTGCTCGTCGACATCTATGCGACGCAGAACCATGAGGCCCGCATCGTCGGCGCGCGACGGTTCTCCACCGAGGACCGCGACCAGATCGAAGAACACATCGGCAACGGACGACTGCGGCTGCGCGTCCATGACCGCGTGACATCGCTGGAGGAACGGCTTCGCAGCTTCCAGGAGAAACCCGTCCACATCATCGCCGTGTTCGACGAAGCCACAACCAGCATGCGCCAGCAGCCCGGCGGCATCAATCTGCTACCCATGAGTCCGTTCGCAACGCGTCGGCGGATCGACTATCAGGCGATCAGCGGACAAGTTGAACTCCTGCCGTCACTGGAGGAGTCGGTGTTCCGGGCCTTTTACGACATGCAGGGCAAACTGGATGCTCGGTCCGGTCAGACACCGCAAGCGACCGCCGACGCCCAGCAGATGCGCGAGCATATCGAGTCTGTCCTCACGGGCACCTGCCCGGGCGCGTTCTGGTTCTTCTTCGCCGATCGGGCGCTGCCCTCGCCCAGCGGTGCGCGGGTGGCGCGCATCCTGGAGCGACGCGACGGGCGGCGTCGCTCAGTCTGCTACGACGCGAGTTACGAGCGCTTGGCGCTGCTGCTCCGACAGCCACTGGACCAGTTCAATCTCCGCTTCTCCCCGCAACAACTCAAGGAGCTTATGGAAGAAGGCGTTATTCTGCTGGGCGATGGGCTGATCGATCTCTTCGGGGCCGACGGGCAGCCCGACCCAGCACGGGTCCTTGGCTTTGCCGGCATGCTGATCGCCGCTCGCGACTACAAGGCACGCCACCCCCAAGCGCTCGTCGTGTCCGTCGATACCCGTCTCGCACGCTTGTGGTTGCGCCTTTCCGATTCCGGCGAGCGCTGCGACCTCCTAGGTCTGCGCCATGAGGACGGCACGATGGTCGTCGAGGCAATCGAGGTGAAGACCGTCGGGACCGGCAGTGACGCCGTCGCACAGGCGGACATCGAGAAGGCAACCGGTCAACTCGCATCCACGCTCGCCGCCATCCAGTCGGGCTTGGAGGAGAACGAGGAATCCTCGCCGCTTGCCGCCCCGCGCCAGGAAATGCTCAAGGAACTATTCGTGTCGGGCTGCCAGGCGCTGAAAGCCGGTCGCGAGGACCGCGAGCGTTGGGTGGAGTGGCTGCGGGTGCTGTTTCGCGAGATCGAGGGCGCCACCGAGACCCAGCTGCGCGGTACGGTCTACGCCGTTGAACTCAGCCACAACGGTCCGCCCGAGGAGGCAATCCTCGACGCCACCTCTCATGCCATCGTCCTGCGCCGTGTCAGGGAAGCGCGGATCCAGCAACTGCTCTCCCCGGAAGTGCCTCCCCCGCAGGGCGACGACGACCCGACCGATCCCAACCCTCCGACCCAAGACACGGCTCCCCCCAGAGGCTTTGCGGCCCCGCCACCCACCTCGCGTCCCGAGGATACCGCCGAACCGACCGCCGGCAGTTCTGCATCACCGCCCCCGGGACCCATCCCGATGGAGTCAGGAGTCGCCCCCGACCTAGACCCGGGCGTCCGATTCCCGGTCGGGGAACGTCTCGCAGGGCACGCGCAAAACCCCCTCTATCTGCACCCGAGCAATACCAAGCTCACGCAGCTCAATATCGGAATCGTCGGCGATCTTGGGACTGGCAAGACGCAACTGACAAAAGCCCTGATCTACAACTTTGTCCGCAGCGCCAAGCAGAACCGAGGCCACGCCCCCAAATTCCTTGTCTTCGACTACAAGCGCGACTACACCAAGCCTGACTTCGTCGAGGCGGTAGGCGCCCGGGTCGTCAACCCCCACCGCATCCCCCTCAACATCTTCGACCTTCACGCGGCAGGAGACCGCACGCCGTCCGCCCGGCTCGGCCGCGTGAAGTTCCTGAACGACGCCCTGCAGAAGATCTACGGCGGAATCGGCCCGCGGCAGAGAAACCTTCTCAAGTCTGCCGTGATGCAGGCCTACGACACCGCTCCGGACGGCGTTCCGACCCTAGTCGATGTCCTACGTGCCTATGAGTCCCTCATCGGAGACAAAGTAGACGCGCCCTACAGCATCCTCTCCGACCTCGTCGACTTGGAGATTTTCGTCGACCGCGCGGCCGATGCTCAGCACTTCAGCGACTTCTTTACCGGCGTCACCATCGTCGACCTCGCCTCTCTCGGAATCGGCGACAGGGAGCGAAACATGCTCCTCGTTCTGTTCCTCAACCTCTACTACGAATACATGACCAATCTGGTTAAGCGCCCCTATGTCGGACGCGATCCGCAACTTCGCTTCATCGATTCGATGCTTCTAGTCGACGAAGCCGACAACATCATGAAGTACAACTTTGATGTTCTGCGCCAGATCCTCCTTCAAGGACGGGAGTTCGGCATCGGTGTCCTCCTTGCCTCCCAATTCCTCTCCCACTTCCGCACCCGTGACACCGACTACTCCGAGCCGCTCCTGACGTGGTTCGTCCACAAAGTACCAAACGTCACCCCACGCCAGTTGGAAGCCATCGGCTTAAGCAGAGTCCCAACTTCGACGGTCGAACAGGTCAAGGCGCTGGATGTTCACGAGTGTCTGTTCAAGACGCTGGCGGTTCCAGGACGTTTCATGCGGGCATTGCCTTTCTATGAGCTTATGGGGTAGTGCAGACATCGGCATCACGTCGAACCCTTCGGTCCCCCACATCCTCCCCCAAGCCGCTCCGGATGGCTACGGGACCCAACCGTCTCTACACCCTTAGCCAATTGATCTCAAATTGCCTCCTGTGACCTTCCTCCATAACTTCCTCAGCCTTGGTTTTCCCACCCCTCCGAGATACCGACCCCACAACCACTTCACTTCCCCATGCCAGTCACCAACATCCGAGCGCGGGGCCCCTCAAGGAGACCGCGTCCGAGCCATGCTCGCTTCCCAAGCCCCCACCGGGCTGTCGTCAAGGCTCCACCCATTAACCTCCCCCGCCCAACGCGCCCAGTACAATGCTCGGACGGCGGAGCTTCGTTCATCCACTAACCTTCCCCGCGTCTGACCAGCCCGATCCCACCCACGAAAGAGGCATCTTGGAATGGCACAGCAACCAGAGAGCAAGTCTCCCGACAAGAATGAGGACCCGGGCTTCACTGCACTCTCCGTCAGTGGCTTCAAGTCCCTCCGTGAGGAGAGTCGGATTGAAATCAGGCCCCTCACTGTATTGGCTGGCGCCAACAGTTCCGGCAAATCCTCCATGATGCAACCCCTCCTTCTCCTAAAGCAGACCGTTGAAGCAAGCTATGACCCCGGATTGCTGTTGTTGAATGGTCCTAATGCCAAGTTCACGTCCGTCAACGAATTCCGACCACGTTGGACGCAAGACTCCAATGGTCAGCCATTTGCCGTGCAAATAGAGAAGGTAGCGTTTGACTTCTCCATCAAGTGGGTGTTCGACTACGAAGAAGATTCCGGGGTGACCCTTAAGCAAGTGAACATCCTCGAAGACGGCAGGAGTCTACGCTTGCGACACTCCCAGGGTCCGAGCCAAATAAAGAGGGCCATTGCAGGCTTTTTCGGGGACATAGATTGGCCCAAGGGCTTACAGTTGCAGATCACGAGGGACCGCTGCATGCTGCAGGTCGAGCCGAAACAGCCTACTACCAAGGAGGATCTTACGCTACCTCATGCCCGCGTCCTCTTCTTCACCAGAATCTTCTCTGAGGTTGTAAGAAGGAGATTGGGAGCAGTCATTCATGTCCCGGGACTACGCGGCAATCCTGAGCGAGGTTATCCTAGAACAGGCTCGGGACCGACATTCCCAGGCGCCTTTCAGAATTACGTCGCAACCATTGTCGCCCACTGGCAAGAGGAGGGGAACAAAGAACAGCTGCGGGCACTTGAGACGATGCTCTCAGATCTCGGCCTCACCAGGAAGGTCTTAGTGAGAGCAATCGATGACTCAACAATAGAGTTGCGCATTGGTCGTCTTCCGCACTCGGACTCTGCCACGGACCTCGTAAGTATCGCGGATGTTGGTCTCGGTGTATCACAGGTCTTGCCTGTACTTGTCGCGCTTCTCGTTGCCGAACATGGACAAACGGTGTATATCGAGCAACCTGAGCTGCATTTGCACCCTAGGGCGCAGTACACGCTAGGCAAAATGCTGGCCGAGACGGCCAAGCGAGGAGTGAAGCTTGTTGTCGAGACGCATAGCGGCTTACTGTTGCTTAGCGTACAGACGCTAGTAGCACAAGGGACTCTTGACTCTGAGTTAGTCAAGCTGCATTGGTTTACCCGAGATTCCGAGAACGGCATGACGGACATTCATAGCGCGAATCTGGACGAGGATGGTGCGTTCGCAGATTGGCCGGAGGACTTTGGTGATGTGGAACTAAGAGCGGAGGGTGAATATTTGGATGCTGTGGAAAGCCGTGGCAAGTAGTGGCAAAACAGAGCTGTCGTCGATTGGTGATTGATGCCAATATTGCCCGATCTGCGGCGGAAACCGAAGACAATGTCTCAAGTGCGTGCCGGAGATTCCTGGAGGCGGTATTGTGGAGTGGCCATTCTGCCGTGATGTCAGATACCCTTACGACAGAGTGGAAGCAGCACTCATCCGGGTATTCGAGAACTTGGCGAGTGAGGATGTATGCACGAAAACGGATTGTGCGAGTCCCGGTAGATCCCGATGAGACTTTGCGTAGCCGCTTATGTGCTGCTGTCCAGATCGAGAGTGGAACCACCGTTGATGAAGATGCGCATCTTGTCGAGGCTGCGATTGTAACCGATAGGAGCATAGCCTCATGCGATGAGAAGGCTCGTAAGGTCTTTGCAGAAGCATCTGGCAGAGTAGGAGAGATAGGGACTATTGTGTGGGTGAATCCGACAACGGAGGCTGAAGCTCCCGTTTCCTGGCTTCAGGCAGGCGCACCGGCCGAGAGCCATCGTCATCTAGCGAACGGCTGATCCGCACGCTGGTACGCGGGAGTTGATGGTCAATTATCCATGGATGGGAGGGTTCTTGGGCGTTCGATCTTCAGTCGCTCACAACCCCAGCAACCCCGCCATGTTCCCCCCCAGAACCAGCCCCCGGTCCGCCTCCGGGATGAAGCCGCAGTGCGTCCGCACCGCCTCCAGTGACTGCTGGTAGGTCATGTACCACAGCACCGGCGGGTAGTCGGAGGCCCAGCACAGGCGCGCCGGGCCGTAGCGCTCGTAGAGCTTGCGGACCATCCACATGGTGTCGGAGTAGGGGTACTCCCAGTCGACCTGGGAGACGTAGGCGAAGCCGGACAGCTTCAGGTGGATGTTCGGCACCTCCGCCGACTTGAGGACTTCCTCGAAGTTGGGATAGGGCGGCTGCTCCGAGGCCCGGGTGCCGGCCATGTGGTGGCCGAGGATGACCAGCTCGGGGAAGCGGCGGGCGAGCTTGCGCACGTGGGGGTGCCAGGGGGCGCCGAAGGCGAGGCTGGCGATCAGGCCGCGTTCGGCGGCGGTGCCGAAGAAGGCCAGGCCCTCGTCGGACTCGAGCCAGTCGTAGTCGTCGGTGAGATAGTGGGTGAAGCCTTTGAGCTCGAGGCGGTCGGCGGTCTCGGCGAGGCGGGCGGCGGCGCCGGGTGTGTGGTAGGTGGGCGACCAGGAGCAGTCGACGTCGGCGAAGCAGGTGATGCGGTCAGGGTAGCGTTTCGCCGACTCGGCGCCGTACTCGTTGTTGCGGGGGTTGTGGTCGAGGTTGGCGCAGACGAGCACGGCGTGGTCGACGCCGTTGCGGTCCATCTCCCAGAGCAGCTTCTCCACGCGGCCGTGGCTCTCCGGGTTGGGCACCTGCGGCTCGTAGGGCCAGTACTCCCAGGCGTGGGTGTGGCAGTCGACGATCACGGGTCAGGTCCTCCTCGGGGGATCGGGGCGAAAGCCGCCGGGCGGCGGCGGGCGGGCATCTTAGCGCCCCGGCCTCGAGGCGGGCAAATGCGGGACCCGCCGATTGCCGCGGTCCTCGGCTCCCGGCTACAATAGGGCCGATGAGCGACCCCGAGCGCGGCTTCCTCCTGCACCTCTTCCACCGCCAGCAGAACGGCCGGCCCGTCCTCTTCGGGGTGGGCCGCCTGGAGTCGGGGCCGACCTTCGCCTTCGCCGACAGCCGCCTCTTGCCCTCCTTCTACCTGCGCGAATCCGAGCTGCCGAGGGCGCGCCCCTTCTGCACCGGTGTCGGCGCCGAGTTCGACGCCGGCACGGGTCTGACCACCATGGACGGCGAGGCGGTGGTCCGCGTCGGCCTGCGCCAGCCCCGGCAGTTGCGCCGCCTCGCCGAGGGGCTCCACGGCCACAAGCTGCGCACCTACGAGGCCGACGTCTCCTTCCCGCGGCAGTGGCTCGTGGCCCGCGGGGTGCGCGGCCCCCTGCGCATCGGCGGGTCGTGGCGCCCCGGCCACGGCGTCGACCGGGTCTACGTCGACCCGGAGGTGGGGCCCGGCGACTGGGAGCCAGATCTCAGATTGCTGGCCCTCGACATCGAGACCACCCCCGACGCCGGGCAACTGCTGGCCTGCTCCCTGGTGGCCTGGGGCGGCGGCGGCGAGGAGGTGGAGGAGATCCACCTGGCGGGTGAGCCCGCAGCCGGCGACCCCGCCGAGGTGCGCTGCCACGCCACCGAGGCCGAGCTGCTCACCGGACTCCTGGCGCGGGTCCGCGAGCTGGACCCGGACGTGCTCACCGGCTGGAACCTGGTCGACTTCGACCTCACGGTGCTGCAGCGGCTGTGCCGGACCCACGAGGTGCCCTTCAACCTGGGCCGCTCCACCGACGAGTCGTGGTACCAGGAGGGCGATGTCTGGGGCGGCAGCCGCGTCGTCGTGTACGGGCGCCAGGTCCTCGACGCCATGCACCTGGTGCGGGCCACCCTGCAGCGCTTCGAGGACAACCGCCTGCACACGGTGGCCCTCGCCCTCCTCGGCCGCGGCAAGACCTTCGAGGCCAGCGATGGCGATTCCATGCCGGAGAAGATCCTGGCCGCCTTCCGCGGCGACCGCGCCGCCTTCGCCGGGTACTGCCTCGAGGACTCGCGGCTGGTGCGGGACATCCTGCTGCGCCAGAACCTCGTGCGCCTCAGCCTGCGGCGGGCCTGCCTCACCGGCCTGCCCCTGGAGCGCGCCTGGGGCTCGGTGGCGGCCTTCGACTTCCTCTACCTCACCGGCCTGCGGCAGCGCGGCATGGTGGCGCCCACCACCGGCGTCGACCGCGTCAACCAGGAGGGCTCGCCGGGGGGCCTGGTCATGGCCAGCCGCGCCGGGCTCTACCGGCACGTCTTCGTCTTCGACTTCAAGAGCCTGTATCCCTCGATCATCCGCACCTTCAACATCGACCCCCTGACCCACCTGGAGGCGCGCGGCTCCAGCCCCGGGGCGGCGGAAGGGGGCTCGCAGGACGGCCCCGGCGTGGCGGGAGAGCTGCTGCGCGCCCCGAATGGCGCCCTCTTCACGCGCCGCCCGGGGATCCTGCCCGAGATGCTGGCCGGCTTCTTCGAGGAGCGCGCCCGGGCCCGGGCCGCCGGCGACGAGCTGGCCGCCTTCACCTGCAAGATCGTGATGAACTCCTTCTACGGGGTCCTGGCCACCGGCTCGTGCCGCTTCGCCGAGGGCGCCCTGGCCGGCGCCATCACCGGCTTCGGCCACTACCTGCTGCGCTGGACCAAGGCCCTGCTGGAGGACGGGGGCCGCGGCACCGTCCTCTACGGCGACACCGACTCCCTCTTCGTCGACCCCCACCTGCCCGAGGAGCTGGGCGTGGAGGAGGCCCACGAGCGCGGGCGCGGCCTGTGCGGCTGGCTCAACGAGCGCCTGGCGGAGCACGTGCGCGAGCGGTTCGACCTGCCCTCGTACCTGGACCTGGAGTTCGAGAAGTACTACGCCCGCTTCTTCCTGCCGCCCATGCGCGGCGACGCCGAGCGCGGGCGCGCCAAGGGCTACGCCGGCCTCAAGACCGCCGCCGACGGGGGAGAGGAGGTGGAGATCATCGGCATGGAGGCGGTGCGCCGCGACTGGACCGACCTGGCCCACGAGGTGCAGCGCGACCTGCTGGGGCGCGTCTTCCACGACGCCCCGGCGGCCGAGCTGGAGGAGCGCGTCCTCGGCTGGGTGGACGCCGTGCGCCGCGGCGAGCGCGACGACGACCTCGTCTACCGCAAGGCCCTGCGCAAGTCGGTGGAGGGCTACACCCGCACCGTCCCCGCCCACGTGGCCGCGGCGCGACTGCTGCCGGAGCCGCGGGGCACGATCCGCTACCTCGTCACCCGCGACGGGCCCCAGCCCGCCGGCCGCCTGAGCGCGCCCATCGACTACGAGCACTACATCGAGAAACAGATCCGCCCCATCGTCCGCACCCTCGGACAGGTCTGCGACCTGGACGTGGAGGTGGCCCTGGGCGGCACCCCCGACCTCTTCCGCAACGCCGGAGGCAAGCCATGAACTGCTGGATCTTCGCCCACAACCCGTTCGAGTACTGGATGGAAGGATTCAAGGAACGCTTCGACGCCTGGCACGACGGCGGCGTCCGCGGCCTCGTGGTGGGCCGCATGCAGTTCGACGGCGGCGCCTGCTGGACGCCGGACCCCAGGGTCTACGAGCGCTTCGGCGAGAGCCCGCCCGAGCCGCCCGCCGCCATTGACCGGGAGAAGGAGCGCCGGTTCCACGCCATGCTCGACGACGCCGCCCGCCGCGGCTGGCCGGTCTTCATCTTCGGCGCCGGGACGTCGAAGGGCAGCCTCCAGGACCTGGCCAACGCCTTCCCCCAGGTGTCGGGCTTCATCATCGACGGCCCCGGCGAGAACCACTACGAGCTGGCCTTCCACCACGGCGGCGAGCTGCTCGAGGTGCGCCCCGGAGAGGAGGGCCGCTTCAACGAGGTCGGCGCCGACCTCGACCGCGTGCACCGCGGCATCGCCTCCATGCGCCAACGCCTGCACGAGCTGACGCCGGACCGGGTCCGCTACCTGGCGCCGGCGGGCACCCTCGCCGGCCTGACCCTCTTCGACATCGACGAGGACACCCTCCACTGGCTGCGCGCCCGGCGCGAGTCGTCGCGCCTCTCCTGGGCCCAGGCGCGGGACAACATCGACGCCGTGGACCGCAAGGTCGAGCTGGGCGGCATCCCCCGCACCGCCGCCTTCTCCTCCCTCACCGGCCAGGACTACCAGCAGATGGCCTCGTACTTCGACATCGTCTTCCCCAAGCACTACTACTGGCACCGCGGCTTCGACGGCCTCTACGGCACCGTCGCCCGCTGGGTGCAGCGCCTGTGCCGCTGGAACCCCTCCCTCACCGAGTCCGACGCCTTCCTCGTGGTGCGCTCCCTCTTCGGCATCGACCTGCCCCGGGTGGACAGCCTCCTCGACATGGAGCTGGGCTTCCCCCAGGAGTTCTTCGACGAGCTGGTCTTCGACGAGAGCGAGCGCGCCCTGGAGGCCGTGGGCGATCCCGACAAGGTGATCTTCTGGGTCTCCACCGGGCGCAGCCCCCACGCCGGCGACTCCATGGGGGCCCGCGACCTGCACGGCATCCTCGCCGCCAGCGAGCGCGCCGGCGCCCGCCGTTTCCTGTTCCACCCGGACCCGGAGATGGGCGCCCCCGAGTGGCGGGTCATCTCCAACATGTGCGGCCGCCTGTGGCAGGAGGACCCGTCGAGCGTGTTCTGGCCGGGCGACTCGGCGCGGGGGGACGAGTACAGCGGCGGGCGCCAGCCGGCGGTGGAGGACTGAAGGCTCTCCTAAGGAGACAAGCTCATGACCAGGAGACTCGGCACCTTCCTGACTGTCACGCTCACGGCATCCAGTGCATGCCTCGCTCTCGGAGGCGCGAGCGAGCCGCAGGTGGCCACCGTCACCGGCGAGATCCGCAACCCGGTCTCGCGGGAACTCACCTTTACCTGCGAACTTCCGTCCGCCCTCGAAGAGTTCGACCAGCGCGTCGAGCTCGACAGTCTGGACCGCTTCGCCTTCGAGGTGCCTGTCGTCCACGGCACCGTGGTCAGCGGGCGCTACGTGGGCGGGGAGCCGAGGTGGAAGTGGGTCCAGTGGCTGGGGGGCTTCCTCTTCGGTCACGATCCCCTCGCCTTCTTCGTCGAACCCGGCGACAGTCTGCACGTGGTCATGGACGAGGGCTTCTTCAGTCCCTCCATCTCCTTCAGTGGCGCCAACGCGGACAACAGCCGCTTCATCGCCGAGTGGTACCCGGAGTTCTACTCCTTCCGCCTCGACTACGAGGAGCTGGAGGTGGAAGAGTTCAGGCACCTGACAGACCAGCGGCGGCAGGACCAGTTCGAGTTCTGGTCCGAGAGGGAAGACCAGTACGCCCTCTCTCCGGGTTTCGTCGACTATGCGACAGCCTACGTCAACTACGAGTGGGCCGAGGAGATGATCTCCTACCCGGAGAGATACCGGGCCGTCAACGGACGCTGGAACGAGGACATTCCCCCGGACTACTTCGACTTTCTCAAGGAGATCCCCCTGGTCGACGAGAAGGCCATGGGAATACGCGACTATCGCTGGTTCCTCGATCGCACGCTGTACTGGGAAACGAACGAGGGCTTCAAACACAAATACCCCAGGCTGTCCGATCTCTACGATCTGTCTCCACTGGGCCTTTCGGACTCGGTTCAGACCCGACTCGACTCCTTGTACAAGAGGGACGGGCTGCGACCTGCCCTGTCGAAGATGGTCGATCTCTCGGCCCTGGGTCTTCCCGATCCGGCCCGGGCCCGACTCGATTCCCTATACGACAGGGAAGGCCGGTACCTGGAGCTCTCCGAGCAATTCGATCTGGTGAGCCTGGGGGTGTCGGCTGCAGATCAGGCGCACCTCGATTCCCTCTTCAAGAAGGGTGGATTCTCCTTTTCCTCTTCAAGTGAGGCAGAGGCACCGAGAGTGGACACGACGGGAGGAGAGATCATGTTCCACCTGCCTCTCGAAGTGCCGATCGACTCCCTGCGGAAAGAGCCGCCCAGGCTGTCCGAGAAGATCGATCTCTCGGCCCTGGGGCTGTCAGGAGTCGCCCAGACCGAACTCGATTCCCTGTACGAGCATCGCGGACGAGTCCCGCTGTCAGAGAAGGTCGATCTGTCAGGCCTGGGGTTGTCGGCGGCAACCCGGACCCGACTCGACTCGCTCTATGCCGATACGGAATCGCAGACCTGGATGCAGCCCTGGAGGCAATACGATCTGGCCAAGGAGAGACTGGAAGGGAGAGTGCTCTACTGGTATCTGGCCCACCAGTTGATCGACGGGTTCGAGCGCGGCGAGAACTTTGCGATCGCTCAGAGAAGATGGGGAGAGTACCAGGCGGCCAATCCCTACCCGGAATATGCAGAGGCCGTCCAGGCGGCCCTGGAAAAGGCCCTGAAGCTGCAACCCGGACAGCAAGCCCCCGAATTCACCCTCCACGACCTCGACGGCCAACCGGTGTCGCTGAGCCAGTTCATGGGGCAGGTGGTTCTGCTCGACTTCTGGGCCAGCTGGTGCGGGCCGTGTATCGCCAACCTGCCCGATCTCCGCAGACTCAAGAAGGAGACGGCCGAGCTGCCGGTCGTCTTCCTCAACCTGTCGCTGGACAGGGATGAGGCCGCGTGGCGAGAGGCGATTGACAAACACCAGATTAGAGGCGTCCACGTGCGCGCGGAAGGGGGCTGGGATGCGGACGTGGCCGACTCCTACCAGGTAAGGGCCATACCCTCGTATTACCTGGTGGACTCACAAGGGGTGATCGTGGAGCGTCTGTCCGGGGTACGGGATACGGACGGAATCGTAGCGACGATCGAGAACAGCTTGTGAGCATGTTCCGCGAGGTCGAGCTGTTCACCTCGGGCTCCGGCGGATACCACACCTACCGCATCCCGGCCCTGGTCTCCACCGCCTCGGGCACGCTCCTCGCCTTCTGCGAAGGCCGCCGCGACGACCCCGACGACTTCGGCAAGATCGACATCCTCCTCCGGCGCAGCGCCGACGCCGGCGCCACCTGGGACGAGCAACGCCTCGTCCACGGCGAGGGCGAGGAGACGATCGGCAACCCCTCTCCCGTCGTCGACTCCGAGACCGGCGCCGTATGGCTGGCCTTCTGCCGCAACCAGGACCGCGTCTTCCTCACCCGGAGCGGCGACGACGGCCTCACCTGGTCCTGCCCGGAAGAGATCACCACCCGGGGCGCCAAGGCTCCCCACTGGCACTGGTACGCCACCGGGCCGGGCCACGGGATCCAGCTGACCACCGGCCGCCTGCTCATACCCTGCGACCACCGCGTCGCCCCGCGCCCACAGGCCCCGTACTCCTGCTCCCACGCCCTCTACAGCGACGACCACGGCCGCACCTGGCGCCACGGCGAGGACCTCGGTTACGGCAGCAACGAATGCCAGGCCGTCGAGACCCGGGACGGCCGGGTCTGCATGACCACCCGCAACCCCGTGGCCGGCGGCCGCACCGAGGCCTGGAGCACCGACGGGGGCCACACTTGGTCCGACCTCGCCGTCCGCCGCGACCTGCCCGACCCCGTCTGCCAGGCCAGCATCCTCCGGCTCACCGACGCGGCCGGCGGCGGCCGCAACCGGATCCTGTTCTCCAACGCCGCCAGCGCCGCCCGGGACCACATGACCGTGCGGCTGAGCTACGACGAGTGCCGGACCTGGGAGGTCTCCCGATGCCTGTACCCGGGCCCCTCCGCCTACTCCGATCTCGCCGTCGCCGCGGACAAGACGATCTGCTGCCTCTACGAGCGGGGCGTCGAGGAATACCGCGAGAGCATCCGCCTGGCCCGGTTCGATCTCGAATGGCTCACCGACGGCGCCGACTCGCTCGGCTGAGGCGGTGGCCAGCGCCGTGACTCTCTCTCCAACAGGAGGAACCGATGAACAGACGCAGTAACTCTCTCCGGGTGCTCGGCCCATTGCTGATCCCGGCGCTTGCGGCCTGTGACGTCAGTATCGGCTCGGAGGTGATCTCGGCCGAGACAGGGGACAGGACCATCCAGGTAACCGGGAGCGGTTCGGTTGCCGGCGAGCCCGATCTGGCAGCGCTCGATCTCGGTGTCTCTGTCGAGGGCGAGACCGTGGCGGAAGCCCGCGAAGCCGCTGCCGGAGCGATGACCGCGGTACTCAACTCCCTGCGGGGGAACGATGTCGCCGAGGAGGACATGCAGACCGGGAATCTGGGCATCCATCCTCAATACGACTATGGCGAGGGGCAACGCACCCTCCGCGGGTACGTGGTGAACAACACCGTCCGCGTGAAGGTCCGGAGACTGGAGAGCCTCGGCGAGGTCATCGATGACGCCGCCGAGGCAGGAGGAAACAGCATCGTCATCAACTCGATTCGGTTCCTGATCGAGGACACCACGCCCCTGCAGACCCAGGCCCGCAGGCTGGCGGTGAAGGATGCCGAGGAGAAGGCGAGGACCTTGGCGGAAACCAGCGGCGCAAGCCTGGGGGAACCGCTCTCCATCACGGAGAGCACCTATCTGCAGGGACCGCCGAGCCCCTTCCAGGGCGAGGAAGCCTTCGCCGATGCAGCCCGCACGTCCACGCCCGTTCTCCCGGGGGAACTCACGGTCACCGTGGCCGTCACCGTGGTCTACCAGATCGAGTGAGGCCCGGCGGCGAGCCATGAACCGGACCCTGGCAGCGGCGGCGTTGTTGATGGCGGCACCCGCGTGGGCCCAGGAGAACGTGGCCCTCGGGGCGAGCTACACCCTCGACCCGCCGCCGAACTACGCGCACAGCACCGACGCCGGCGACGGTGTGCAACTGACGGACGGGGTCTACACGGAGGGTTACTTCTGGACGCAGTTGTCGACGGTGGGCTGGCAGGAGAAGAAGCCCGTGATCGTGACGATCGACCTGGGCGCGGTGAGGCCCATACGGGGGGTCTCCTTCAGCACGGCGGGGGGATCCGCGGACGTGAGGTGGCCGCTGGCGATCGGCATCTTCACGGCGGGAGAGGACCGGCTCTTCCACGAGATCGGGGACCTGGTGGAGTTGAGCGCGGAACACGGCTCCCCTTCCGCGTCGGAGTACGGGACCCATCGATACTGGACGGATGAGTTGCGCACCCACGGCCGTCATGTCGGTCTGGTCGTGTGGAACGAGCCCTTCACCTTCGTCGACGAGATCGAGGTCTACGCGGGCGAGGCGGAGTGGGTCGACGAGCCGCTGCCGGGGCCGGGGATCGCCGACCTGAAGGCGCACGCGGGCCGGCTCGCCATCCAGGCGGGGATCCGGACCCGCATCTCGCGGGACATGCAGGCCCTGAGGCGGGCGGCGGAAGAAGAGGGTGTCCCGGCGCAGACGCGGGGCGAGGTGCTGGACGAGCTGGCCGCCGTGGAGGCGGAACTGGCCGAGGCGGGCGCCGCCTTCGGAGACGACTTTCGGGCGGTGCTGCCCCTGAATCCGTGGCACGAGCGCGTGCTGCGCGCGCAGGCTCGGCTGTGGCGCGCCCGGGGGCTGCAGCCGCTCACCTTCTGGCGCTCGAACCTGTGGGATCCGCTGCCCCTCATCGGAACGCCGGACACGGCCGCGGGACCGGCCCTCGAGGTCCACCTGATGCGCAAGGAGCACCGAGCGGCCGCATTCAATGTGAGCAACAGCGGCGACGAGCCGGTGCAGGTGGCCTTCCGCCTGAGCGGGTTTCCGGGGGGCGACAACCCGGGGTACGTGACCGTCCACGAGGTGGCCTGGACGGACACGCGCACCGGGGTGCCGGTGGCCGCGGCCCTGCCCGAGGTCGCTGCCGAGGACGGTCGGTACGCGGTCTCCGTGCCCTCGGGCATGACCCGGCAGGTGTGGCTCACCTTCCATCCCGTGGACGCGGCGCCGGGGATCCACGAGGGCGAGGTGATCGTGGAGTCCGGCGGGGGCGCGCGGTTCCCGCTGCGAATGCACCTCTATCCCCTCGACTTCCCGGAAGAGCCGTCCCTGCACCTGGGCGGATGGGACTACACGGACCAGGTCGGCCATCACCGCCTGGTGACGGACCGGAACCGCCCGGCGCTGATCCGGCATCTCCGCGAGCACCTCGTCGACTCGCCGTGGGGTCTGCCGTGGGCGCTGCCGCGGGGCACGCACGATGCGCAGGGGGCTATGACGGCGCCGCCCGACACGGACCACTTCGATGCCTGGCTCGAGCTGTGGCCGGGCGCGTCCCGGTACCTCGTCTTCGCGAAGGTGGGCACTCACTTCGAGTCGTGGGAGATGGGCACGCCGGAGTTCGCGACGGCGGTGAAGGCGTGGGTCACGTTCTGGGCGGGACAGATGGAGGCGAAGGGCCTGCAGCCGGAACAGCTGGCGCTGCTGCTGGTGGACGAGCCCCGCGAGCCGGCCCATGACGAGCGCATCCTGGCGTGGGCGAAGGCGATCCGCGAGGCGGGCACGGGGGTCCGCGTCTGGGAGAACCCGAACCACCGCGACATGAGCCAGGCGAACCAGGAGATGATCGATGCGTGCCACGTCCTGTGCCCCCACCGACAGATCTTCCTGGAGGCGGGCCAGGACTACCGCGACTACTACGTGGAGAAGCGCGAGCAGGGGATCGAGCTGGAGTTCTACTCGGCGTGGGCGACGCGTCTCTTCGATCCGTACGCCGGCCGGCTGACGGCGTGGACGAGCTGGCGCTACGGGGCGACGGGGATGCACTTCTGGTCGATGGGCGACACCGGCGGCGAGTCCTCGTGGAACGAGTACGCGGCCTCGAAGGACGGGTACGCGCCCCTGTTCCTCGACGAGCACTCGGTGACGGCCGGCAAGCAGCTCGAAGCGGTGCGCGAAGGGGTGGAGGACTACGAGTACTTCGCCATGCTGGACCGGGAGATCCGCAAGGCAGCGGAGCAGGGGGTGACGGGTCCGGAGGCGGAGGAGGCGCGCCGGCTGCTGGAGAGGCTGCCGGTGACCGTTCTGGAGGCGGCGGGCCGGGAGACCCACTGGCTGAGCGGGATCGACCGCACCCTGGCCGACGAGGCGCGGATCCAGGTGCTGGAGGCGTTGACCGAGCTGACGGCCCTCACCGCCGTGGCGCAGCCGGCCTCCCGGCCCCACGAGTTCCGGTTGGAGCAGAACCACCCCAACCCCTTCAATCCCGAGACGATGATCGGGTTCTCTGTCCGCGGGCGGGGCGACGTCGAGCTCGCGATCTACAACCTCGCCGGGCAGAGGGCCCGGACCCTGCTGAGCGCGGTCCTCGAGGCGGGGAAGCACTCGGCCCGGTGGGACGGCCGCGACGACCACGGACGCAAGCTGGCCAGCGGCGTGTATGTCTACAGGCTGCGGGCAGGGGAGCAGGTCGATACGCGCAGGCTGCTGCTGCTCAAGTAGGACATCCGACAAGGAGATCCATGCGCACCACGAGAGTGCTGACAGCCGTCGGCCTGGCGGCGCTGATCGCCGGCCCGGCCTTCGCGCAGCAGAGCCCCCCGGGGCTGGACTGGCGGCGGATCCGGACCGAGCGGTTCAACGTCATCTTCCCCGCCCGGATCACCGCCGATGCCCAACGCGTGGCCAACACGCTCGAGCACATCTACGGCCCGGTCTCGAAGACGCTGAAAGGTCCGGAGAAGCCGGTGGATGTGGTGCTGATGAACCAGGTGGCCGAGGCCAACGGCTTCGTCGCCATGGCGCCCCGCCGCACCGTGTGGTTCAGCACCCCGCCCCAGGGCACGGGGCTCAGCGGCGAGTGGTACCAGTTGCTGGCCGTCCACGAGATGCGCCACGTGGTCCAGAACGACCGCCTGCGCCGGGGCTTCATCCGCCTGGCGTGGCTCCTCTCCGGAGAGTTCGGCCAGAGCGCGATGAGCCACCTGCTGGTGCCGTCGTGGTTCTGGGAGGGCGATGCCGTGGGGATCGAGACGGCCCTGAGCACGACCGGGCGCGGGCGCATGCCGCGGTTCGATCTGGACATCCGGGCCCTGCTCCTCGACGGACGGCGCTACTCCTACTACAAGGCCCTCCACCGCTCGTACCGCGACTGGTATCCCAGTCACTACCCCTTGGGGTACTTCCTGACGACCTACGTCCGGCGCCACCACGGCGCCGGGACGTGGGACCGGGTTCTGGGACGCACCGCCTGGTGGGGGTTCCACCCCTTCTCCTTCAGCCGCGCCCTGAGGAAGCACACCGGCGCCAGCGCCGCCGGCACCTACGAGCGCGCCATGGACGAGCTGACCGGCTTGTGGCAGGCGCAGCAGGAGGGCCTGGTGACGACGCCCCTGCGGGTGCTGCCCGGTCAGAGCCAGTCGGACATCTGGACCAACTACTCGTACCCGCACCCGCTGCCGGACGGCAGTGTCCTGGCGAGCAAGGTCGGACTCGCCGACCCGCCGACCCTGGTGAGGCTCCACCCCGACGGCCGCCAGGAGCGCCTGCGCCAGTACAGTTCCCTCGGCGGCTTTCGCGTCGGCGGCGGCATCGCCGCCTGGAACCGCCGCACCCCGGACCCGCGCTGGGGCTTCCGCAGCTACTCGGACATCATGGTCCTGGAGATCGACAGCGGCCGCGCGCGCCAGCTCACCCGCAAGGCCCGGCTCTTCGCCCCGGCTCCCTCTCCCGATGGCGCCCGCATTGCCGCCGTCGAGTTCGGGCCGGACCGGCGCTGCCACCTCGTGCTGCTGGAGACCGCCACGGGCGCCGAGCAGGCCCGGTTCCCGGCCCCCGACGGGGTTTTCTGGCGCAGACCGGCGTGGTCGGAGGACGGCCGCCATATCGCCGTGGTGCGCCAGGACGAGGCCGGCAACACCCTCGAGCGCATCGACGCCGCCGACGGCCGGGGGGAGATCGTGCTGCCCCATACCCACGACGTCATCGGCTGGCCGGTCTTCCGGGGTCCCTACCTGCTCTTCGACTCCCCCCGGTCGGGGATCGACAACATCCACGCCGTCCACCTGGCGAGCGGGGCCCGCTACCGGGTGACCTCCCGCCCCCTGGCGGCGACCCGTGCGGCCGTCGCCGGAGACTCCCTCCTGTTCCAGGAGTACACCGTCGACGGCTACCGCATCGCGGCCATGGCCCTGGACCCCGCGGCCTGGACGCCGGCCGAGCAGGTCGAGGACCGCAAGGTGCGCTACTTCGAGCCGCTCATCGACCAGGAGCACGGCGGTCCCCTGTCGATGGACATCCCGCCGCGGTCCTGGCCGGTGAGCGACTATCGGCCCCTGGCGAATCTGCTCAAAGTCCACAGCTGGTCCTTCAGTACCCTGTCGCCGCTCCACTCCCTCACCCTCATTTCCCGCGATCTCCTCGATCTCAGCAGTATGAGCGGCGGCGTCGAGTACAACAGCAACGAGAGCGCCTTCAGTGCCCTGGGCGGCCTCCGCCTGGCGGCGTGGTATCCGGTGCTCAGCGTCGGCGGCCGCTGGGGCGAGCGCGCCTCGGAGTACGAGATCGACGGGGAGAAGACCAGCGACAAGTGGACCGAGAAGAGCCTGCTGCTCGGGGCCCAACTGCCCCTGGACTTCTCCCGCGGCCCCTGGAGGTCTTTCGTCCAGATGGGCGCAGGGGTGGAGTGGACGGATATCTCCGGCCAGGCGATCGAGCTGTATCCACCCGACGCGGACGGCCTGTGGGACGGGAACGGGAACGGACGCTTCGCGCCCCTGACGTACCGGCTAACCCTCGGGCGGTTGCGCCAGCCGGCGTCTCGCGACCTGGCCCCGCTCTGGGGTCAGAGACTGCAGCTGGCCCTGCGCCACACGCCCCTGGCCGGCGACTACGACGGCACCCTGCTGTCGGGGCGGCTGGTATTTCGCTTCCCCGGTCTGGCCGCCCACCACAGCCTGCGCCTCGACGGCGGCTACGAGTGGCAGGACCCCTCCGCGGACGACGCCCTTCCCTACCGCTTTGCCAGCGAGCTGCCCTTCGTCCGCGGCTACGGCTACCGCTTCCACCGCCGGTTCCTGCAAGGGGGCGCCAACTATGCCCTGCCGCTGCTCTACCCCGACTGGAACCTGGGCGCGCTGGTCTACGTCAAGCGCCTCAAGGTCAACCTCTTCTACGACTACGGCCGCGGCGAGGACGACTCCCTGCCTGCCAGGGTCTACCAGTCGGCCGGCGGCGAGCTGACGGCGGACTTCCATCCCTTCTCGCTGCCGATCCCGCTGGACATGGGCGTGCGCTGCGCCTACCGCTTCGAAGAGGGAGATTCGCGCTGTGAAGCAGTGGTCAATTTGCAATAGCCTGGGGAATAACCCATGAGACCATTCGCCTTTGTCGTGGCCATTGTCACCTTGCTCACAAGCTTCTCCGCCTGTGAGCGAGCGTCGCCAATGGCCGAGCCGGTCACAGACGAGAGCGGCGAGACTTCCATCGGCGTCGTTCTACCTCTGACTGGACGCCTGGCTGCCACGGGTCAACTCATGAAACAAGGCTTCGACCTCGCCCTCGATGAAGTCAACAGCGCACAGCTCAGTCGGAAAAAACTCAAGTTCATCATTGAAGATGATTCCAGCACCGCGGCGGGTGCGGTTGGTGCTTTCCATCAACTGATTCGCCAAGAGGGCGTCTCTGTCATTCTCGGGCCCGCGACCTCGAGCGCGACGCAGGCAGCGTTTCCGATTGCCCAGGACAATCAGGTCGTGGCCATCAGTCCCACATCGGGGGCCCGCGGTCTGAGTGCGATCGGCGATTTCGTCTTTCGCATCCCTCTCACCACAGGTGTGGTGATTCCCAAGGGCATCAAGGCGACGCAGGCGGTACTCGGCTATCAGCGGGTGGCGACGATGTATGACGAAACCGATCTGTTCTCCACGGATCGAGACGAGACCCTGCGGGAGACATTCGCTGCCAACGACATCGAGGTGCTGACGACGGAATCCTTCGAGAGCGGCGACACCGACTACTCTGCACAACTGACCCGGATCAAGGAGTTGGATCCCGATGCGATCTTCGTCTCGGCGTTGCCCCCCGAAAAGCCGGGAATCCTGATTCAAGGCCACCAACTTGGCATCACTGTTCCTTTCCTTGTCAGTTCATTGACCGACCTCGAGGTGCAAGCTGCGGGTGCCGCCGCCGAAGGCGCCATCACTTTCATAGGGTGGCTCCCGACAGATGACGCCCCCGGAAACCAGGCCTTCGTCGAGAGTCACAGTGAGACTTTCGGCATGGAGCCGAACGCCTTCGCGGCCCTGTCGTACGCCTCTGTCCATATTCTGGCCGCGGCCATCGAGAAGGCCCCGGCAACCGATGCAATCTCCATTCGAGACGCACTCGCGGCTCTCAGAGATCTCGACACCGTTCTGGGCAAGTTCTCCTTTGACCCCAACGGGGACGCGATCTATGAGCCGAAGGTGCTGATCGTGAAGGATGGCACACTGCAACCCTTCGAGTAGCGCGCGACCTGGAGCCACTCCGGGGTCAGAGTCTGCAGCTGGCCCTTTCGCCGCACGCCCTGGCGGCGTATCTCCGTGAGGCGCCCTACTCCCGGCCTGGCACAAAGCGCTCCACGGCGCGCATCAGCTCCCGGCTGATCCCGTCGCCGGCGTGTCCCGCGTCGTCCACGATCACCACCTCGGCGCGGGGCCAGACCTTGCTCAGCTCCCAGGCGTTGGCGATCGGCGCCTGGAAGTCGTAGCGGCCGTTGACCAGGACTCCGGGGATGCCGGCCAGGGCTCCCGCGCCCGCCAGCAGGCAGCCGTCGTCCAGCCAGGCGTCGTGACGGACGTAGTGGGTCACCAGCCGCGCGAAGGCCAGCGCGTACGCGGGATCCTCGAACCGGGCCGCCAGCCCGGCCTTCGGCGGCCACTCGGGTGTGGCCGACTCCCACAGGCACCACTCGAAGGCGGCCCTCCGCCGCACCGCGGGATCGGGATCGAAGAGGAGCCGGTGGCAGGCGTCGACGACGTCGCGGTCGCCGGCGGCGAGGGGCGCGGCGCGCCGCAGCCGCTCCCACTGCTCTGGGAAGAAGGCGGCCACGCCGCCGCGGAAGAGCCAGTCGAACTCGGCGCGCCGGCCCGTGGTGACGCCGAAAAGGACCATCTCCGTGACCCGCTCCGGGAAGCGCTCGGCGTAGGTCAGGGCCAGGGTGCTGCCCCACGAGCCGCCGAGCACCATCCAGCGGTCGATGGTCAGGTGGCGGCGCAGGGCCTCCATGTCGTCAACGAGGTTCCAGGTGGTATTGCACGCCAGGTCGGCGCCGGGAGCGCTGGCGTGGGGCGCGCTGCGGCCGCAGCCCCTCTGGTCGAAGAGCACCACGCGCCAGGCGGCCGGGTCGAAGAGCCCCCGTTGCCAAGGCGTGCAGCCGGAGCCGGGCCCGCCGTGGACGACGACGGCCGGCTTGCCTTGCGGATGGCCGCAGCTCTCCCAGTAGACCTGGTGACCGTCACCGACGGCCAGCATCCCGTGCTCGTACGGTTCCACCACCGGCTTGCGGACCGTCACTTCTCCATGCGCAGGACGCCGACCCGGAACCCGTAGGCCCGGTAGAAGGCGAGGGCCTCCTCGTTGTGGGCGAGCACGTCGAGGCGGACCCGCTTGTCGGTCCAGATGCGGGCGTACATCCAGTCCATCATTGCCCTGGCGATGCCGCGCCGGCGATGGGTGCGCGCCACGAAGAGCTGGCGCAGGTAGTAGTGCTCGCCGTCGTCGCGGTAGAGGCAGTAGCCGACCGTCGTCCCCGCCTCCCGCGCGAGATAGCAGCTGTACCCCTCGCGCAGCCAGCCAGCCATGCGCTCGGCGAGCTGGGCGAGGTTCATGGGGTTGGGATGGCGCTCGTCCTCAATGAGCTGCCGGTTGAGCTCGGCCAGCTCTTCCACGTCGGCGGCGGTGGCCTTCTCGAAGGTCATGGCCCCAATATAGGTGCCTGCGCGAACCTTCTTACATTACTGTCATGTCTTCGTATGGCGATCATGGGCTGCCGCCGTTCCCGGAGGGGTGGTATCTCCTCACGACCCGCGAGTCCCTTCTCCGGAAGGGACTGATCGAGAAGACCTTCCTCGGCCGGCAAGTCGTCGCCTGGTGCGACGACGAAGGCCGCGTCTGCGTGGCCGACTCCGTGTGTCCCCACCTTGGCTCGAGCCTCGGTCCGGACGTGGGCGGCCAGGTGTGCAACGGCCGACTCGTCTGTCCCTTCCACGGCTTCCAGTTCGATGCCACCGGCCAATGCGTCGCCACCCCCAACGCCCCGGCCCCCAAGGCCGCCAGACTGAGCGTCTACCCCACCCGGGAGATCCTCGGCCTCGTCTTCGCCTGGTTCGGCAGCGGCGGCCGGCCTCCGCCCTGGGACCTTCCCGCGGCCCCTCCCACCACCCCGGAGTGGAGCAAGCCGGGATTCCGGCACCTCCGCTTCCGGGGCCATCCCCAGGAGACGGGGGAGAACTCCGTGGATCTTGGACACCTCCGCTACGTGCACGGCTACGACAATGTGCATCCCGTCGGTTCGGTCACGGTGGACGGCCCCTACCTCAAGAGTTGCTTCGACTTCAAGAGGGTCCGCAGGATCCTCGGGGTAAAGGACCTCGTGTACGAGGTCTCGGCCGTCACCCACATCCATGGACTCGGCTACTCCCTGGTAGAGATCCACGAGAAGACGATCGACATGCATGCGAGATTGTGGGTGCTCCCCACACCGGTGGATGGCACGCTCCTCGACCTCGTGCTCGTCAGCCAACTGCGCGAGATCCGCAAGCCCCGGCGGTTCATCACCGGCCTGGGTTTCCTGCCCGGCAAGCTGCGCCAGAAGTCGATGAACCAGATCCTCCTCTCCCAGCAGAAGCGGGACGTCATCCAGGATGTGGTGATCTGGGAAGGAAAGCGGTTTCGGACGCCGCCGCGGCTGTGCCGGGCCGACGGCCCCATCGGGACGTACCGCCGCTACTGCCGGCAGTTCTATCCGGAAGACCCGCCGTCGGTGGAAGACGCCGCCGAATAACCGGCCACACAGGTTCGCCTCCGGACCAGAGCGCGGGAAGCCACCGAGGGTACCATGCGGCGCATCGCCATGATGTACGGGTGGCGCTTCAGGAAGGCGGCGGACTGAACGGTTACGGCTTACGAGCCAGGAAACAGTACAGGGGCGTGAAGATACCCGCCTTGCCGCCCGAGACATAAGCCTCCGCGGTGCGGTCCAGGAGTCGGACCACTTCCGCGGAGCCCTTCGGAAAGCGCCGCAGTACTTCAGCCAGCTTCGATCCTGCGATGACCGCTTTGCGGCCCCACGGAAGCCTGCGCAAGGCCTTCCCCAACGTCCCGTGGCGGCTCTCCATGGGCTGATACCAGGGTATGGAGGGGCCTTCCTGGACGTCCAGGTCCATCCCTTCCATGACCTGGAATCCCGCGGCTTCGAGGGCGTGATTCACTTCCCCGAAGGTGGCTATGTGCTTCAGCGCAATGCCGCGCATGAGATCCCGCTTGATGGCCCGGTGCCGGTCGTCCTTCGGATTGAACTGGTCTGTCAGACACATCTCCTGACCCCAGAACAGGGCCCCGGGTTTCAGCACGCGGAATACCTCCTCGAAGGCACGTTGCTTGTCCGGCGCGTGGCACGTCGACTCGATGGCATAACCCCGATCGAAGGTGCCGTCCTCAATGGCCCTCATGTCCATGAAGCTGCACGTCTCGAAATCGACCATGTGATCGAGCCCCGCCTCGGCGATCGACCCTCTCGCCTTTTCCAACTGCACCTCGCTGATGTTGATCCCCACGACCCTGACACCAGCCTCCCGGACGACGCGGAGCATGGGGGCGCCGACTCCACAACCAACGTCGACCACCGTCATACCCTTTTGCAGCTCCAACTTGGAGATCATCATCCGCTGATGCCGGACCTTGGATTCCTCCAGACTCTCATCAGGTGTGAGGGGCGCGAAGTGCAGGGATTCGCCCCAGCCCCATACCATGAACCCGCTGCAAAGGTCGTAATAGTCCTTCACTGTTTCAGTGTGTTCGTAGCCGCCTGCGCCACCGGGCTGCGGCGCCGCCCGGTCGAGCCAGCCGTCGAAGTGCTGCACTCGACGCGCGACGCCCGATCCCCGGTACGCATCTCTCAGATCTCTCGACAGCTTGCCCAGCCGCACCCGGTCTTTCTCCCTGGCTCCAGGAACGAGCCATGTCGTCAATCGTCAGGCGGACAGCTCCCGTCTCTGCTCGGCGATGCGGAACTTCAGCTTCTTGCTCGGTTTGAGCGACGGAAAGGGACTGAAACGGAGCTTGTACTTCGCTGGCGACACCTCGATCGTGAAGTAGTGCGCCAGCATCAGCAAGTTGGCCGCCAGGTGCAGCTCCATCCACCGGGTGCCCAGACACTTGTGCGTACCCAGCCCGTACGGGGCGTACCCGGGGCTGCGATGCTCATGGCGCGGGGCCAGGTAGCGGTCGATGTCGAACTTCCAGGGATCCGGAAAGACCTCGCTCATGTAATGCGTGGCGGTCATGGCGATGTGGACCCGTTCGCCCACGCGCAGCTCGTAGTCCTCGACCACGCACGCATTCATCACGTTCCGCATGGACATGGAGACGATGGGGTACATGCGCAGGCACTCCATGAGGAAGCGGTGCGTCACGTCGATCCTGTCGGGGGTGAAGTCCTCTCTCTCGGGGTCGCCCTTGGCGAACAGGGCATCCGCTTCGGTCTGGATTCTGGCGTAGAGGTCGGGCTGGGACGCCATGGCGTAGACTACGAGGCTGAACGTATCGCCGAGGTAAACGCTGGCAATCAAGGCCGCGGAAAAGGCGAAGAGCAGGTTGGACTCCGGGAGAAACTGCGGGTCGCTGGCGTGCAGGCTGAGGTAATCGTCCACGAGGTCCCGCGGGAGGTCCGCCCGTTGGGCGGGGGTATGGATGCCCTGGATCCGCTGCATCAGGGTGTCCAGGGCTTTCGCCCGGCGTCTCATGCCCGGGGTGTTCAGCATGAATCGGGGCAGGAGCTTGGCGATGTGCACGCTGAGGGCCCGTTCCTTGTAGGCCATCAGGTCGTCCATGAGGTCCTGGGTGTCGACGCTGAGGAACAGGGGCGAGAGCTGGGCGTTCACCATCCCCCGGCACATGGACGTGGCGCGGTAGGAGTCCCCAACCGTCAAGCTCGCCATGTACTTGCGCCCCTGATTGTAGAGCTGGTCCAGCTGCTCTCCCAGCCTCGCGCCGGAAAAGGCCGGGGACAAGGACTTGCGAAGCCGGAAGTGATCGGCGCCGTCCAGGGCGGGCAGGACGCCGGCCGCGCCGTAGACCTTCTCGAAGTCGCTGAAGTAGTCCCTGCATCTCAGGTACATGCGCCCGCGCTTGTGCACCCAGCGGTTTGTCTCGAGTCCGGCCAGGAAGATCATGGGCTCCGAGAAGGGAGGGCGGATCTGGAACACCGGACCGTACTCCTCCGCAAGGCTCCCGAAGAGCGCGTTCAGGTTGCCGTCTCGAACATGCGGGTTCATCATCAGCTTGGGCAGCGAAACCGCCGGGATCTTCCTGGTAAGGGGGGGACGTTGAAGGGCCGGGCCGGTGAGGTTCTGAGAGACCGCAGCGGCCAGGGAGCGGCCGATCAGGTCCATCTTGCAGATGAACTCGATGCGCTCTTCCGCCTCGTCGTCAAGTTCGAATATGAAGCGAAAGACGTCGCACGTATTGATGAGGCAGATAATGATGACATCTCTCGGATCGGGAATCTTGTCGGTGAAGATGACCCTGCTGATACGCGTCTTTATGAACTGGCCCGCAGTGCCCTCCTCCGACCTGCCGTACAGTTTCCCATGCCAAACAGTAGGAGCCAGCGTCCAGAAATCGCCGTCGTGGTATTCCAGGATCTTCAGGTCAACCAGGCGATCCAGAACCGAATCGATGATCGACTCCGCACGGGGAGCGAGCCGTTCAATCCAGTACTGGGCGTTCCGTTGAACAGATTCGGCTGCAATTTCTTTCAGAATGGGGTCCAGGGCAGGGTTGCCTGTTTCCGACGCGTCCACGAGGAACAGGGATTCCATGTCCGTGTCGATGCGAGATCTGAGTGAAAGCTCCGCGAGCACGGCACCGACCAGGGCACAGTTCAGATGCCAGCCGGGTACCTGATGAAAGTAGCCGGTCTCCTCGTTGAGGAGCATCAGGATGAGCTCTTGAGTCAGAGTCAGCGGTTGGGGCGTCAAACCCTCCGTAGTGTCAGTCATCAGCCTTCACTCCCTGCGTCTGCACCGGGGACGCGCCGGGAGCCGGAAGGGCCGCTCGAGGCCGTCAGACGCGAGTGGATGGTGGAAAGAGCGGGAACGACCATCATCAGTACGGCGGTGACAATGAGAATGCCGCAACCGAGGGATGCGGCAAAGGGGATCAGGAACTGGGCCTGAATGGCGCGTTCCAGAATGAGGGGCGTGAAGCCGAGGAAGGTGGTCACGGAAGTGAGCATGATCGGACGAAAGCGGCCCTTGGCGCCCTCGATGATCGCTGTTCGCGCCGGGGCCCCGTCCCTGAGTTTCTGATCGATGAAATCGATCATGACCAGGGAATCGTTCACGACAACCCCGCTCAGGCCGAAGATACCCATGAAGGATACCGCGCTCAAGGCCACTCCCAGGACCCAGTGGCCCAGGATCACCCCGATGAACCCGAAGGGGATGACGGCCATGATGATGAGGGGCTTGGTATAGGAGCGAAGTGGAATGGCGAGGAGCGCGAAGATCATGATCAGGGCGATGGCGAACCCCCGGTACAGGGCATCCAGGGACTCGAGTTGCTGTTGCTGCTCCCCTCCGAAGCTGTATGTCAGGTCAGGGTGCACGGCGGTCAGGCCCGGGAGGATCGAATTGGCCAGGATGTCGTTGGCTTCGTCACCGGAAATCACCGAAGCATCGACGTCCGCCGTGACCGTGACGACGCGCTGGCCGTCCTTCCGTCGGATGGCCGGCGGCGACACGCCCGGGCTCAGGGAGGCCACACTCATGACCGGGACCTCGGCCCCGCCCGGGGTGCGGACCAGGTACCCTTCGACATCGGTGATGGAGTCACGCTCATGGGCGGGGAGGCGCACGTAGACCCGGACCTCTTCCCGGCCGCGCTGCACCCGAACCGCCTCTGCGCCGAAGAACGCGGCGCGCGCCTGCCCGGCCAGCTCCTGGAGCGTGAGACCGAGGGTGCGCGCTTCCGGCCGGAGCTCCAGTTGCACCTCCGGGATGCCCGGCGTGTGATCCGAACGTATGTCGTAGACGCCTCCCACACTTCGGAGGCCTTCGACCACCGAGTCCGCGATCTCGGCGAGAAGCTCCGGGTCCGGATGCGACAGCACGGCCTCCACGGCGTTGCCCAAGGTGAAGACCTCGGCGCTGAAGGTGATGCCGCGCACATGGGGCAGGACTCCCACCTCCTCCCGCCACGCCTGCACGACCTCTCCGGTGGAGATCTGTCTCTGCTGCGCGCCCAGGAGCTTGAACTCGATGGTGGCGATATTGGCTTGGGGATTGAGTGTGGGCTCCGGGTTGAGCCCGCCCTCGAGTCTCGACCCCTGTCCGACGGTCACCGTCACACCGGTCAGCAGCGGTGGCGCGTCCCCGGGCCGGCCGAGGGAGAGTCGTTCGATGACCCGGTGGCCTGCGGCCTCCAGTTCCCGCGCCACTTCGTACGTCCTCGGAGCGGTCGCCCCATCGGGCATCTCCAGGACGACCGTCGCGATATCCCCCTCCACCTCAGCGGCCAGCGTGGTAGGAACGATGCCCGCGGGCAACAGGGAGATGCTCAGCACGAGCATTCCCACGGCCCCCGCCATCGTCACCCCGGGCTGGTCCGTGGCGAACCTCAGGGCCCGGTCCAGAGGCCCTTGCAGGAACCTGTTCAGCAGCGCGTTCACGCGCCCCTGGAGCCGCGCGAAGAACCGGTCGAAGGCATTGGCCGGCTCCCACTCCGGGCCGTGCAAATGGGACAGGTGGTTGGGCAGCACCAGCAGCGATTCGACCAGGGAAACCAGCAGCATGGCGATGATGATGATCGGCAGGGCCCGCCAGACGTCACCGACGCCTCCCGGGATGAACAGCAAGGGGACGAAGGCCACCACCGAAGTGAGGACGGCGAAGGTCAAGGGCACCTTGATCCGCCGTACGCCTCGGATCGCGGCCGCGACCCCGGGGGTCCCCCGCTTGCGTTCCGATTGAATGTGCTCGGCCACGACGATGGCATCGTCGACGATGATGCCGATGGCGAGGACGAAGGAGAACAGGCTGATGGTGTTGATCGCCACGTCGAGTGCCATCATGATGGCGAGGGCGCCCATACCAGAAACGGCGAGGCCCACGGCGACCCAGAGGGCGAGCCGGATTTCGAGAAACAGGCTGAGTGCGATCAGCACCAGCACCAGCCCCAGGAGCCCGTTCTTGAGGAGGAGATCGGCGCGTTCCTCGTAGACTTGGGATTCGTCATTCCACATGGTGACGCCCACACCGTCCGGCAGGGCCGGGATCACCTCGTCCGCCAGGTGCTCGCGGACGGTCCTGGCCACGTCCATCACCTGCTCGCCATCGGCCCGGTAGACCTCGACGAAGACGGCGGGGTGGTTCTGATGCCGCACGATCAGGTCCGCTTCCTGGAAACCGTCGCGGACCTCGGCGATATCTCCAAGGCGCAGGACCGTGCCGTCACGGCCGCTGAGGAGGACGACCTCCTCGAAGTCCTTCTGGTCGTAGTTCTGGCCGAGGGTGCGGACCCTCACCTGGGATTCCCGGGTATCGATGCTGCCGGCGGACAGGTCCAGGGAACTCCGGCGAATCGTGTCGGCGATGTCGGTGAGCGTGAGTCCGAGGGCCCGCAGGCGGTGGAGGGGCACCTCGATGGAGATCTCGTAGCTCCGGACACCGCTGACCTCGACCTGGGAGACGGAGGGGAGCGTCGTGAGGTCGTCCTCGATCTGGTACGCCAGTTCCTTCAGCGCGCGCTCGGAGACGTCGCCGTGGACGATGAGCCGCATCATGCTCAGGCGGTTGTCCATCTCCCGGAACAGGGGACGTTCGGCGCCGGCCGGGAAGGACTGTATTCGATTGACCGCGGACTCGATATCGTCCAAGGCCCGGGCCATGTCCGTATCGAAAGCCATTTGAACCCGCACCGAGGCCATACCCGGGGCGGCTACGGACTTGACCGCCTTCACGTCATCCAGCCCGCTGACCTGGTCCTCGATCCTGACGACGATCGACTCCTCGATCTCCTCCGGTGTGGCGCCGGGATAGGCCATCGAGACTTCGATATGGTAGAATGGGGTCGTGGGCCAGGCTTCCCGCTCGATACCGGTCAGCGCCACCACCCCGGCGGCGACGATGGCCCACATCAACAGGTTGGCGGCCACACCGTTGCCGGCCATGTAGGCGATCGGGCCGGGCCGTTCCTCGTGATTGCCGTTGCCGGGACTCATGGCGCGGGGTCGGCCTCCGTGAGGACGCGCATGCCCTCGGTGGCGAACCGGATTCCGCCGGTGACTACCGTGCCGCCGCCTTCCAGGCCGCCGGTGACGAATACCCGGTCGTCGGCGCGCTGAAGCACGCGCACCGGAACGATGCTCACCACCCCGTCCTTCACCGTCCAGACCTCGTCGCCCGGCTGGAGGGCTGCTCTCGGCACCTTGAAGTAATCATCCGGCGCCAGGCCCTCGATCTCCACCTCCACGAAGGCACCCACGAGCAACGGATGCACGCCCGCCGGGAACGGGTCCGTCACGCGCACGATCACGTCGATGGTGCGCGTTCGCGCGTCGAGGGCCGCCTCGCCCCGATCGACGTAGCCCTCCCAGGCATGACTCCCGCCGCGCGACGGGGCGACCACCCGGGCCGCCACCCGCCGGTCCCCATCCCCCGGCGCGAGTTCCCACAGCCCCGGGATCAGGGCCGCGTCGGCATCGGAGACGGGCACCACCACCTCCACCGCATCCGCGGCGAAGAGGCGCCCCACGCTCTGTCCGGGCGCGAGAATCTGTCCCACGTCGACGGACTCGTCGCGCACGAAGCCGTCGAAGGGCGCGGTCACCCGTGTCCTGGAAAGGGAGAGCTCCGCGTCGGCCAGCCGTGCCTGGTCGCGCTCGAGGGCGGCACGGGCCGCCTCCAGTTGCGGCTCCCTCAGGGTGAGGGGACTGGCGGCCGGCGCCGAAGATGCACTCCCCTGCCGCTCGGAGTAGAGCCGGTACTGGTCGCGGGCGATGGCGGCCCGTTCCTCTTCCTCGAGCAGGGCCACGCGGCGGGCGGCGAGATTGGCCTCGGCTTCCTGCACCCGGTGGAGGTAGTCCGCCTCTTCGATGCGGAACAGCGCCTGGCCCGCCTTCACCCGGCCCCCGCTCTGGAATCCCGGGTCCACCCACACGACTCGCCCGCCCACCTGCGGCGCCACGTCGATCTCCGCGCTCGGCCTCACGGTGCCGGCCCCGTACACGGGTATGGCGCCGGACCCGGCCGTTACCCGGCCCGTCTGGGCGAAGGGGATCTGCGGCGGCGGCTCGGTGCGGGCCGGCTCGGGGGCCATGGAGACCAGGAGGGCCGCCAGGCCCACGGCAACGACGAGGATGGCGGCGGCGGCGACGAGGCTGCGGATGCGGGACATGGGCGACTTACTCCGTGGAGGTCGGCGGCGGGGTAGCGGCAGCCGCGCTGCTCTGCCGGATGGCTTCCCGGTTGTCGGCGGTCCACGCGCCGCCCAGCGCGCGGTGCAGCGCGAGGCGGGCGTAGCCGAGGTCACGTTCGGCGGCCGCCTGCGCGGCCTGCGCGCCGAGGAGAGTCTGCGATGCGGCCAGGAAAGCCTCGTACCCGCCGACCCCGGAGAGGTACCGCCGCTCCTGCAACCCCGCTTCGGCCCCGGCCTCCTCTGCCAGCGAGACCAGCAGCGAGTGGCGGCGGCGGCTGGCCTCCAGACCGGCGAGAGCGGCCTCGACCTCGTTGACCGCGGTCACCACGGCCCGCCCGTAGGCGGCGGCCGCCTCATCCAGCCGGGCCTCGGCGAGAGCGACATTGCCGCGAAGGCGTGAACCCTGGAAAACCGGGCCGAGCAGGTTCAGGCTGAGATTCCGGAACCACTGATCCGGGTCGAACCACTCGTCCGCCTCGGTGCTCTGCACTCCGATGGAGCCGTGCAGGGACAGTCGCGGCAGCAGGTCCGCGCGGCGGGCGCCGACGGTGTACCGGGCCGCTTCCGCCCGCTGCCTGGCGGCGCCGACGTCGGGCCGCTGCGCCAGGAGGCCGGCGGGAATGCCGGCCGGGACCGGCTCCAGCGCCGCGGCAGGGGTCAGCGGGCCGGGCAGCCTGTCCGCGAGGTCGGCGCGGTAACCTCCCAGGAGCACCCACAGCCGCCCCTCCGCATCGGCCAGCAGGGCCTCGATCTGCGGCAGCCCGGCCTGCGTGTTGCGCAGATGGCGCCGCGCCGCATGGAGGCCGCCCGCATCGCTCAGGCCGCGGCCATAGCGGGACTCGGCAAGGGACTCCTGGTGCCGCAGGATCTCCACGATCTCGCCGGTCAGCCTCCGCTGCCGGCGCAGGTTGGCGATCTCGAGGTAGGTCCGCACGGTCTCGGCCAGCACCCCCATGCGGGCTGTGAGGTAGTCGGACTCCGAGGCCAGCCGCGCGGCCCCGGCGGCGAGGGCGTCGTTTCGGTTCCGGCCCCAGAAGTCGAGCTCGTAGGCGACTTCCGCGGCGGCGGTATAGGTGGTCAGTCCGAGACGGTCGGGGAGAACGAGTCCGGATGCACCCAGACCGGACTCCAGGCCCAGTTCGTCGAATTGGGCGCCGATGCCCGCATTGGTGGGTGTGTCGGAGTCGCTGACGCCGACCGAGGGCTGAAGGAGCGGAAAGACCGGGGCCCTGGCGATGCGGGCCCGGGCCCTGGCCTGATCGACCCGGGCCACCGCCGCGGCCAGGTCGAAGTTCGAGGCGAGCACCTCCGCGATCACCCGGTCGAGCATCGGGTCGGAAAAGCTCTTCCACCACTCCCGCGGCTCGTAGGGACCGGCCGCTTCCCCGCCGGCGAACCCGGCCGGCAGCTCCTCCACCGACTCGAGGACCGGGGGGGTCTGCTTCGGTGCAAGGGAGCAGGCGGAGATGAGACAGCCGACGATGGCCGGCCTCAGCAATCCGGAAACCTGGTTCCTCCCATAGCAGGCCATCTCCCTACCCTCTCGCGGCGACGGCAGCGGGGCACACCAAAGCCTCTGTCATCTTGCCGTGACCTTCCGAAGTGTACGCAATCAAGGGAAATCCGGCATGGTTGCGGGTCAGGACCCCGGCGAGTCGACGAACTGGAAGGCGTACAACTTGCAGTCGCGCATGACGAAACGGATCCGGACGGGTGTCCCGGACAACGGGCCGACATCCCCGCCCTTCTTCCAGCGGACGGGCATGCGCACCGAGTTGCCGCAGATCCAGGAGGCGTCGCGCTCCGTGTACCCGCCGAGGGGACGTCCCTCCGCATCCTGAAGCTCGACGCGCACGGCGCCGCCGCCGCCGGTGTCGAGGTTCAGCTCCAGACGCCGGCCCTCGAAGCGGACGACGGGCGTGACGATCTCGCCGCCGCCGTAGCCCGCATCCGCCGACACGAACCCGTCGAGCCGCAGGATGGCCCGGCCGATGCCGGAGAGGTGGCCCCCGCCCGCCGGGTCGACGAGGCCGTCGTGGTCGCGGTTGGTGCCGCTGTAGTAGATCCAGATCTCGTCACCCCTTCGCACCGGCTGCGGCATGGCCCAGACCATGCGCGAGGAGAAGCCGCCTTCGGGCCCCGGGCTCAGGAAGGGCCGCCGTCCGCCGCAGCGCAGGAAGTTCACTCCGTCGCGGCTCACCGACAGACGCGCGTCGAAGCGGCTGGGGCCGTAGATCTGCTGTGTCTCTGTGCGCGGGACGTCCATGTCGTCGCGGACCGTGGTCACCACCGGCTCGCGGTTGAACCAGTACCAGTTGGCGTTGGCCAGCATGACGTACACGCCGTGGGCGTCCGGGTACTTGAAGACGGTGGCGCCGTAGTAGTCCATCGGCGTCCTGCCGTACGGCTTCTCCGGCGCCGTGGGATCCAGCGGCGCCCCGGTCTCGTACGTCGCCAGGTCTTCCTCGTCCGGCCACATGACCGTCTTCTGGTTCTCCCAGTTGACCAGATCGTCGGATTCGAGACGCCGGACCGTCCGGTAGTTCTCGTTGCCGGTGGCGGTGGTGTGGCGTTTGGCGACCCAGCGGCGGGTGTAGAGGACGTAGCGCCCGATGGCGGGGTCCCGGAAGATGATGCTCTGCGTATCCCAGCCGCCGCGGTGCGGAAGCTGCATGCGGCGAAGGAACTTCCAGTGGATTCCGTCGGGCGAGCCGTGCATGTGGAACTGCATCGCCACATCCGGATTGTAGACCTTCGACTGGTTCTTGTAGCGCTCCTCCGGCGGGGCCTTCGGGTCGATCCAGACCGAGCTGCCGCCGATCTTGCCCGGGATGACGACGTTGTTGGCCGTCGACCCGCCTTCGTCGATGAGGTTCAGCTCCGGCTTGTCGAAGTGGATGCCGTCCGTCGACTCGGCATAGCCGACGTAGGCCTGCTCCAGGCCGGGCCCGGACCCCGCCTTGCGCACGTGATACCACAGCCGGATACGGCCGTCCTCTTCCTGCAGCACGCTGCTGTAGATGCCGAAGCTGGTGGTGGACGGATCCTCCCACGGGGCGCCGGCGGTGACCACCGGCTCCGCCGCCTGGCCGGGTGGATTCATGGTGAGCTCGACGCCATGGCCGGCGGCGATCAAGCGATCGTCGACGAAGAGCTGCTTCCTCGATCCGATGTCCATCGGCTTCATGATGCCCTCCCTGCAAACCCTCGCTTCGTGCTCACCTTCGGTTTGTCTATCATTGCGCGCCCGCAGAGACGCCTTGTGAATCACTCGAAATTGTACTGGGACGAGACCCGCTACTCCAGCTTCCCCACGGTGGTCGGGGGAGACCGCGGCGAGCTGTGGGTCGGCTTCGACTGGAACTCCCACACGCCGCTTTCCCGGGGGGTCCAGGGTGCGGCGCACTCCCACGCAGGTGGCCTGGCGGGAGGCGCCACCGGTCACGTGGAGTTGTTCTCCCCGGACGGGGGGGACAACTGGTTCGAGGAGGGGAAGGACGGGCGGTACCGCCAGTGCCCGGAGGCGCTGAGAAGCGCCGTGCTCAGCGACGGCACGCAGGTCCGGATCTCCCGTCCCGTCAACGCCTACCCACCCGGGCGCAGGCAGGAGTTCGAGGCCCGCGGCTTTGCGGTGGAGGAGTTCCCCGGGCGCATCCACGTGGAGCACAGCCTGCGGGTGTCGCGAAAGCGGCCGCGACAGGGCTCCTGGGAACACCTTCTGCTCCGGAGCGGCGAGGAGCTGCCGTTCTTCGCCCTCGTCCGCAACGGGTCCGACCTGAAGAGCTGTGTTCTGGCCGGCGATACGATTCTGCACCAGGTCTACGGGAGCGCCCGGGCCGGCGATCCGTACCGGGCGTGGGTGCTGCGCTCGGAAGACGGCGGCGACACCTGGGAGATGGTGACGATGGCGTACGACGGCGGCGAGCATCCCTTCAACGAGAGCAGCCTGCTGGCGCTGCCGGGGGGCCGCATCGTGGCGATGGTGCGCACCTCGAGCGGCAGCAAGCGCATTCCACAGGAGGAGAAGCACCTCTTCCAGACACACTCGGACGACGGCGGCAAGACCTGGAGCCGGGTGAGAAAGACCGGGATGTGGGGATATCCTCCGCACCTGCTGCTGCTGAGCAGCGGCGATGTCCTGTGCAGCTACGGACACCGGCGGGCCCCCTTCGGGGTGCGGGCCTGCCTGTCCCGCGATGGCTGCGAGACCTGGGAGACCGACGACGAGATCGTGCTCCGCGATGACGGTCTCACGACCGACGGGACCGTGGCCGGGAAGGGAACCCCCGACGACCTGGGTTACCCGCGGACGGTGGAGCTGCCCGACGGCTCGCTGTTCACCGTGTACTACATGACCCTCGGCGACAGCGTGACCCACGTCGCCGCTACCCGATGGACGCTGGGTCCGGCCCAGGCCTCCGCTTCGCGCCGGCCGCGTGCGCGCGGGACTGTGCCCGCCGCCCCCGGTCCCTGACGGGGGCCCCCGAACTCGAGGCACCCATCTCGAGCAGGTGCTTTTCCCGGGAGCCCGGGCTCGCGTCGGTTCTGTTCCGGCTGTTCCGCCGCCGCGACGCCAGGGCCGCCACCGTTGAGGACGCGGCCCTGAGACTGACCTGGGCCTCCGGTGCCAGGGAGATCCCCCTCGGCGCCATCGAATCCGCGCAACTCCAGACGGGGTGGCGCTGGGGCCGGGTGAGGGTTGGTCATGCCTCCGGGGCGGCCGCCGTGTCCGGGCTTGCGCGGGCCGACGCGGAGGCGCTTGCGGAGGCGCTGGAAGCGGCCCGGGCCGGTTGGTGGCGCCGGGAGTTCGCCGCCCGGAGCGAGGCGCTCCGCTCCATCCACGGGCGCTTGGCGCAGTTCGAGGACCCGCCGGGATACATGGGCCGCAGCCTCTGCGGTGATCTCGAGCGAGTCGCGGGTGAAGTCGCCGGCCACTTTCCCGGCCAGTGGCCGGACCCCCTTTCCGACGCTCCGGAAGCCGCGATGCTGGCGGCGGTACGGGGGTTCCTCAGCAGCCCCGAGGCGTTCAGGGCGAGGGCCAACGAGGCCTTCGCCGCCGGTGAGCTGAAGCGCTGCCGGGCGTTCTTCGACCGGGTGGAGGCGCGGCCCCTCACCGACGAGCAGCGCCGAGCGGTCGTGGTCGACGAAGACCGCAACCTCGTGGTCGCCGCCGCCGGCAGCGGCAAGACCTCGGTGATCGTCGCCAAGGCCGGCTGGCTCGTTCTGAGAGGTTCCCGGCGCCCGTCGGAACTGCTCCTGCTCGCCTTCGCAAGGGACGCCCGGGACGAGCTCGACGAACGCATCCGCGCCCGTCTTGGGGACGAGACGGCCGGCGGCGCCACGGTGCGGACGTTCCACGGCCTCGGCATGTCGATCATCGGCAAGGCCGAGGGCCGGCGCCCGTCACTGGCCCGGGCCGCAGAGGACAACAAGGCGCTCATCGACCTGCTGAAGGAGATCCTCGCCCGACGGCTCGCCGCCGGCGAGGTGCCGGATGCCCTGCTCAGGTGGTTCATGGGCTGCTTCGCGCCCTACCGGAGCCACCAGGAGTTCAGCAACTGGGGGCAGTACTGGGAGTACCTCCGCCGCTACGACATCCGCTCCCTGAAGGGGGAGAAGGTGAAGAGCATGGAGGAATGCGAGATCGCCAACTTCCTCTACCTGAACAGCGTGCCTTACGAGTACGAAGCCCCCTACGAACACGACACGGCGACCCCGGAGAAGCGTCAGTACCGGCCCGACTTCCATCTCCCGGAGGCGGGGATCTACATCGAGCACTTCGGCCTCGACGCCGAAGGCCGGACGGCGCCGTTCGTCGATGAGAAGAAGTACCTCCAGGACATGGAGTGGAAGCGCCGGCTTCACGCCGAGAAGGGCACCGTCCTCATCGAGACCTTCAGCCGGGAACGGGCCGCCGGCGCCTTGACCCGCAATCTGCGGAACAAGCTCGCCGCGCGCGGCGTCCCCCTGTCCCCGCTTCCCCAGGCCGAGGTCTTCACCGTCCTCCAGCGGCAGGGCCGCATCGATCCGTTCCTGCGCCTGCTGGCAACCTTCCTTCACCACTTCAAGGGAGCCCAGCTCACCTTCGAGGAAGTCTCCCGCCGGGCGGCGGGCGCCGAAGACCCGCGGCGGGCCGAGGCGTTCCTCGCCGTCTTCGGACCGGTCTTCGAGGCCTACCAGGAAACCCTCTCCCGTCTGGGAGAGATCGACTTTCACGACATGATCGACAAGGCGACGGAACATGTGGAGGCGGGACGCTACCGCAGCCCCTTCGGCTACATCCTGGTCGATGAGTTCCAGGACATCTCCCCCGCGAGGGCGAGGCTGCTGAAGGCACTGCTCGACCAGTCCCCGGCGGCCCAGTTGTTCGCCGTCGGCGACGACTGGCAGGCGATATTCCGCTTCGCCGGATCCGACACCGCCATCATGCGCGACTTCGGGAAGCGCTTTGGCGCCAGCGAGCGGATCGCCCTGGAGACGACCTTCCGATGTCCGCAGGCCATCGCCGAGGCCGCGACCCGGTTCGTTCTCGCCAACCCCACGCAGATACGCAAGAAGGTGCGTTCGACGCGCACGGTGGAGGGACCGTGCGTGCACGTAGGGCTCGCCGGGACCGAGGGCCTTTCCCTGTTGAGCGACGCCCTCGACAGGATCGCGGCGGACGCCGAGACGAGCCAGGAGGCGTCGAGCGTGCTGTTGCTGGGACGCTACCGGCACGCGCAACCGCCCGACCTGTCCGGCCTGGCCAGCCGCTATCCCCGCCTGCGGCTGTCCTTCATGACCGTCCACGGCTCCAAGGGCCTCGAAGCCGACTATGCGGTGGTCCTCGGCCTGTGCTCGGGCAGACACGGGTTCCCGTCGGAGATCGCCGACGACCCCCTTCTCGATCTCGTTCTCTCGGCGCCGGACGAACATCCGAACGCCGAGGAGCGGCGCCTTCTCTACGTCGCCATGACCCGGGCCCGACGCCGGGTCTACCTTCTCGCCGACGGTGGCCCCCCTTCTCCCTTCGTTCAGGAGTTGATCAAGGGGGGCGGCGACGTCGTCGTCTTCGGGCCTTCGCCGGAGAAGGAGGCGCCCTGTCCCCGGTGCGTCGAAGGACACCTGGTACCCCGCGAGAACAGCCGCGACCGGAGCGTGTTCTACGGCTGCTCGAACTGGCCGTACTGCAGACACAGGCAGCCGCCCTGCCCGGCCTGCGGCAAAGGACTGCCGGTGGCGGAGAACGGGGGGTTCCGCTGCCGGGATTGCCGCCAGCCGATCGAGGCCTGCCCCGACTGCGGCGGCTGGCTGCAGACCCGGATCGGCCGGCACGGCCGCTTCGTCGGGTGCTCGAACTGGCCTGAATGCGGCTATACCCGCCAGCCTTCGCCGGGCCATCGGGGCTGACGGGGCGACTCTTCCCCCGATCGCCTGGACCTTTCCAGGACCGGCCCAAGTCCCGTTAATCCTGCCATGTCCCGCACTCCCCAGACAACCGCTGCACCGATCCGCGGGATGCCCGTACGGCGGGGCCCGGAGACCGGGATTGTCGGAAGGCCCCCAATCGACTACGGAGAGCGGCCGTGACCCGGGCCTTGGGCGCCATACTGCGGCGGATCGTCGATGCCCTGCGCGACCTGGCGCCGATCATCCTCGTCATCGCCTTCTTCCAGATCGTGGTGCTGCAGCAGCCGTTCCCGGATCTCGGGCGCGTCACCCTCGGCCTGGTCTGCGTGATCGCCGGCCTGACGCTCTTCATCCAGGGGCTTGAGAGCGGCCTCTTCCCCCTGGGCGAGGCGATCGCCCAGGCCTTTGCCCGCAAGGGCAGCGCCACGGCCCTGCTGGCCTTCGCCTTCTGCCTCGGCTTCGGCACCACCGTCGCGGAACCGGCCCTGATCGCCGTGGCCGCGGAGGCGGCCGAGGTCGCCGCCGAAGCCGGCGCCATCGCCGACCACGACGGGGCGCGCGGCTCGTATGCCTTCAACCTGCGCATGGTGGTGGCCGTCTCCGTCGGCGCCGCGATCCTGCTCGGCGTGCTGCGCATCCTCAAGGGCTGGCCCCTCCACCGGCTGATCATCGGCGGCTACGTGGTGGTCACCGCCATGACCGCCTTCGCGCCCCCGGAGATCATCGGCGTGGCCTACGACTCCGGCGGCGTCACCACCAGCACGATCACGGTGCCCCTGGTCACCGCCCTCGGTGTGGGGCTCGCCACGTCGATCCGGGGGCGCAACCCGATGGTCGACGGCTTCGGGCTCATCGCCTTCGCCAGTCTGACGCCGATGATCTTCGTCCTCGCCTACGGCATGGTGGTCTGAGGTGGAGTTCCTGCGCACCATTGTCGTCACCGCGGGTACCACCGCCCTCGACGTGGCGCCCATCGTCGGCATCCTCGTCCTCTTCCAGGTGGCGGTGCTGCGCCGCAGCCTGCCCAATCTCCGGCGGATCGCGGCCGGCTTCGGCCTCGTCCTGCTGGGTCTCACCCTGTTCCTCATCGGCCTGGAGGAAGCCCTCTTCCCCATCGGCGAGACCATGGCCCGCCAGCTCACCGCCCCCGAGACCATCGGGACGGCGAGTCTGGCCGACGGCGTCGACTGGCACGACTACCTGCTGGTCTACGTCTTTGCCGCGGCCATCGGCTTTGCCACCACCGTGGCCGAGCCCTCCCTCATCGCGGTGGCCCTCAAGGCCGAGGAGATCTCGGGCGGCGCCATCCACGCCTGGGGCCTGCGGATCGCGGTGGCCGCCGGGGTGGCGGCGGGAGTGGCCCTCGGGTGCTTCCGCATCGTCACCGGCACCCCCCTGCCGTGGTACATCATCGCCGCGTATGTGGTGGTCATCGCCCAGACCTTCCGGTCGAGCCGGACCATCGTGCCCCTCGCCTACGACAGCGGCGGCGTCACCACCTCGACCGTCACCGTGCCGGTGGTCGCCGCCCTGGGCCTGGGGCTCGCGGCCACCGTTCCCGGGCGCAGCCCGCTCATCGACGGATTCGGACTCATCGCCTTCGCCAGCGTCTTCCCCATCATGTCCGTGCTCGGCTATGCCATGGCCGTGTCCTGGGTGGGCCGGCGCCGGGAAGCCAACCATTCCAAGGAGACCTGACCATGAGACTGAAACTGATCGTCGCCCTGGTGAGCGACGACAAGACCGATACCGTGGTCGATGCGGCGCGCGCCGGCGGCGCCACCGGCGCGACGATCTTCACCGGCGTGCGCGGCGAAGGGCTGAAGCCCCAGAAGACCTTCTTCGGTCTCGACCTGGCGGCCCGGCGCGACGTCGTCCTCTTCCTGGTGGTCGAGCCACGGGCGCGCGACATTCTGGAACGGATCCGGGATGCCGGGCACTTCGAGGACGAGCCCGGCGCCGGCATCGCCTTCCAGGTTCCCATCGAGGACGCCGTCGGTCTCACCACCCAACTCCCCACCATCCTCGAAGAAGTGGATGACGAGATATGAACGAGAAACGCATCATCCGCGTTGGAGACCTCATGGGCTCCAAGCTCTACACGATCGACCGGCTCGCCACCGTGGCCGAGGCGATGGCCCTCATGAAGCACCACGATGTCAGCTCGCTGGCCGTCGACCGGCGCGACGACGACGACGAGTTCGGCCTGCTGGTGGTGGCGGACATCGCCCGCGAGGTGATCGCGAGGAACCGGGCCCCCGAGCGCGTCAACGTGTACGAGATCATGTCGAAGCCGGTGCTGACCCTGCCGTCGGCGATGCTCGCCCGCTACGCGGTGCGCCTCCTCGTGCGCTTCGAGCTCTCCCGCGCGGTAGTCGTCGACTACGAGCGCACCCCCCTCGGCATGGTGACCCTGCGCGATCTCGTGCTGAGCCACGTGGAGGAGTGACGCGCTCCGGGCGCCACGTTCACAAGTCGTACTCGCCGCGCGCGTTCCAGCCCGGGTACTGGTCTTCGAGGCGGGCCAGCGTCTCCCGGGTGTAGTACTCGTGGCCGGGGGGCGGAAAGCGGAAGAGGGCCCGCTCGCGCGCCGACAGCCGGCCGATGAAACCCCGGAAGTGCTCGTTCATCCCCTGGTTGGTAAAGCTGCTCACGCCCTCCCAGTAGTGGTCGGCGCGGCCGTAGATCCGCGTGGCGGAATAGCGCTGCCCCTCGCTGCCCTTGAACACCGTCGCCGAGTGCCAGAGATGGGTGTGGAAGACCATGATCGTGTTCGCCGGCACGGTCAGCAGGACCTGCTTGCTCAGGTCTTTCCCATGGGGCCTGGGCACGATCCGCATGGGCGCCTGGTTCTCGTCCACGGCTTCGGGGAAATACCATGTGCTGATCTGCGCGTAGCGCCGGTCGGATGTGGGAGGCAGGAGCGAGTTGTTGCCATTGTCGATGTGCAGGGGCCGCTGCTCGGCCCCGGGGTCGGGGTAGCGCGCCCAGTTGTGGGCGTAGCGGAAGAAGATGTCATCGGTGTCGAGGGCCCGCTGCACGAACTCGATGAGATCCCAGTCGATGATGAACTCATTGAAGAGCATGTCGGCGTAGGGGAAGTCGTCCCTCAAGAGCCGGTTTTCGGGCGGATCGTCGGCGATCTCCTCCCAGGGAGGGTGGGTCCGGCGGAGGCCCTCGGCGATCTCGGCCCGGCGTTCCTCCGGGTAGAAGTCCTCTACCACCACAAAGCCTTGCTCCAGGAAGGTCTGGTAATGATCGTCCGTCAGTTTCATGCTCCCTCTCCACTGCGTTTCTGTTGCAGGCCGCTGTCCGTGCAACCAGTATAGTCGGCACCTTCCCCCCGACCCAAAGGAATCTCATGAGCGCCGCCTGCCGTTACGAAGTCGTCGAACAATGGGGCCTCGGCCCCCGGGGCCGCCCCATGGGCGGTGTCGTGCCCGCGGTGGCCGCCGACAGCCGCGGCCGGGTCTTCGTGGGCCGCCGTCATCCCCCCGCCCTGCTGGTGTACGACCGCGGCGGGGCCTATCTCGACACCTGGGGAGCCGGCCTGCTGAAGAACCCCCACCTCCTGTGGGTCGACGCCGAGGACCGGGTGTACGCGGCCGACACCGACGACCACACCATCCGCTGCTTCAGTCCGCGGGGGGAAGTGGTCCGCACGTGGGGCACGCCGGGCGTGCCGGGCGCGCCCGACCAGCCCTTCAACCAGCCCACGAAAGCGATGCGCGGCCCCTCCGGGGATCTCTACGTGTCCGACGGCTACGGCCAGTACCGCATCCACCGCTTCTCGGAGGCGGGAGAGTTGCTCCATTCCTGGGGATCGGCGGGCACCGGGCCGGGCCAGTTCGCCCTGCCTCACAGTCTCTGGGTCGACCGCGGCGAGCGCGTCTGGGCCGTGGACCGCGAGAACAACCGCATCCAGCGCTTCGACTCCGAGGGCCGCTACCTGGACGAGTGGACCGACCTGGTAATGCCCATGGATCTCTTCATCACCCCGGACGATACGGTGTACATCGTCGAGGCTCACTCGCGCGTCAGCATCTTCGACATGGAGGGGCGGCTGCTGGCCCGCTGGGGCGAGGACGGATCCGCTCCCGGGCAATTCGCCGACGCCCCGCACAGCATCTGGGTGGACGACGAGGGCTCGCTCTACATCGGTGAAGTGGCCACCCTGCACGACAGGGTGCAGAAGTTCCGCCGCACATGATGGAACTCGTGAGGTATCCCGACAGCCGCATCGAGGTCCTCGACGAGCGCTTCGCCAGGTACAAGCTGGCCAACGCCGCCCTCGAGATGCTCTGGACCGGCGGGCGCTGGCTCGAGGGTCCCGTGTGGTTCGGCGACGGCCGCTACCTGCTGTTCAGCGACATCCCCAACAACCGCATTCTCAAGTGGGAAGAAGAGACCGGGGAGGTCTCGGTCTTCCGCAAGCCATCGAACAACACCAACGGCAACACGCGCGATCTCCAGGGACGCCTGCTGTCGTGCGAGCACGACACGCGCCGGGTCACGCGCACGGAGTACGATGGTTCGATCACCGTGTTGATCGATCGGTTCGAGGGCCGGCCGTTGAACGCCCCCAACGACATCGTGGTGAAGTCCGATGGGTCGATCTGGTTCACCGACCCCGGGTACGGCATCCTGATGGACTACGAGGGACATCGGGACGAGTTCGAGAATGCCGCCAATGTGTACCGCCTCGACCCGGATAGGGGGGAAGCGACGGTGGCGGCCGGGGATTTCCAGCGGCCCAACGGCCTCTGCTTCAGCCCGGACGAGTCGCGCCTCTACATCGTCGACACGGGGCGCTCCGACGGCCCCGAATACCCCACCCACATCCGCGTCTTCGACGTCCACGGCGACCGCCTTGCCAACGGCCGCGTCTTCGCGGACATGGAACCCGGCTCGTCGGACGGGGTCCGCACCGACGTGGACGGCAACCTGTGGTCAGGCGCCTGCTGGGGGGGCGAGGGCTACGACGGCGTCCACTGCTTTGCCCCCGACGGCACCCTGATCGGCAAGATCCACCTGCCGGCGCCCTGCGCCAACCTCTGCTTCGGCGGCCCGAAGCGGAACCGGCTGTTCATCACCTGCTCGCAGTCGCTGTTCTCTGTGTACGTCGAGACGAACGGCGCTCAGAAGCCGTAGGGATCCACCTGACCCACTCGGCATGGTGACCCACCAGTTCACATACGAGGACTACCAGCACACACCGGAGGACCAGCGCTTCGAGCTGTTGGACGGAGAGCTGATCATGGTTCCCGCGCCCAACCTGAGACACCAGAGGATCGGCACCAGGCTGGGGGCGCTGCTCCATGCATTCGTGCAGCAGGGGGGCCTGGGGGAGGTCTTCCACGCCCCCTGCGACGTGGTGCTGTCGAACACCGACGTGGTGCAGCCCGACCTGCTGTTCGTATCCGTCGAGCGCGCCCACCTGCTGCTCGGCGGCGACAACGTCCTCGGGGCACCGGACCTCGTCGTCGAGATCCTGTCGCCCGCCACCGCCGGGCGGGACCGGACGCTCAAACGGTCCCTGTACGCCAGGCACGGCGTGAAGGAGTACTGGCTCGTCGATCCAGAGGCCCGGACGGTGACGGTACTGGGCCTGGGGGCTGGCGACTTCGAGGTGGTGGGCACCTACGGCGAGGGCCAGACCATGGCCTCGCCCACGCTCTCGGGCTTCAGCGCCGGCTTGGACGAGTTCCTGTAGAGAGCCGGCCGCCCCTACTCGAAGCTGAGCACCACCTTCACCGCCCCGTGGGCGGGATCCTCGAAGGCCATCTCGAAGGCCTGCTGGATGCGCTCGAAGGGGAGCACGTGGGTGATCATGGGGCGCACGTCGACGCGGCCTTCGGTGATCCACTGCAGGGCGGTGGCGTAGTCGGCGTGGGGGTCGGGCCCCACGGTGGTGACGATGCGGGTCTCGTTGCCGAACATCCCCAGGAAGTGGAGCGACATCACCCCCCGGCCCTCTTCCTTGTTGGGCACTCCGAAGTAGAGGATGGTGCCGCCGCGGCGCACGAGGCCGGCGGCCTGGTGGAAGGTGGACTCCAGGCCCACGGCCTCGACCGCCATGTGGGGCAGCTCGCCGCCGGTGATCGCCAGCACCCGGTCCCGCAGGCCGTCTCCCGGGGCCAGGGCGTGGGTGGCGCCCATCTTCGCGGAGACCTGGCGGCGGTGGGCCAGCGGGTCCACGGCGACGATGCGGCGGGCGCCGAGGTTGCGCAGGGCGGCGTTGAAAAGCTGTCCCACCGGCCCCTGGCCGATGACCACCACGTCCTGGCCGATGAGGTTGCCGAGCTTGTAGAAGGCGTGCAGCACGGTGCCGAAGAGCTGGCTCATGAGCACCACCTCGGGCTCGGCATCGGCGGGCAGGCGGATGCAGCTGCCATCGTCGGTGGCCAGGCAGTACTCCTGGTAGAGGGGCCGGTCGAAGCCGTAGAGCAACACCTGCTCCCCCTCGGCGTAGCGGCCTGAAGGACAGGCGGCCACCACGCCCATGGCCTCGTGGCCGCTGGTCCCCGGCGCCAGGGGGTAGTCGCCGCCGAGGCCGACCCAGCATGGCTTGTCGGTGCCGCAGATCGCCGTGCGCCGCAGCCGGACGAGCATCGTCCCCTCCACGGGCTCCGGGATCTCCTGCTCCAGCAACTCCCAGCGCCGGGGCGCCACGAGTCTGGCCGATCTCATCATTCGCTTCATGGCGGGCGCAAGCTATCGCCCGGCGGCAGCCCTGTCGAGAGCTTGCCCCCCCGCGGGCGGCACCTGAGATTCGGCGGCCATGAGCGCCCTCGGCCTGCTGGTTCCGCTCGCGGCCTCGGCCCTGGCCGCGGTCCCCGCCAAGGGCCAGTTCCCCCCGGTCCGCCTCGACACCAGCGACGTGATCACCTACCGCGCCCTCAAGCGCGGCGACTTCCGCGCCGAGCACCCGCCCAAGGCCTTCCTGGGCATCCACGTGCCGCGGCCGGTGGCCGTCTCCTGCGCCTACGTGGCCCCCGACCCCCGGGCCCGGGTCTTCGCCGAGCCGATCCGCCCGGGGGGCGAGGGCCCCTACCGGCCGCGCGTCGAGAACCTCGCCTTCCGCGGCCTGTTCTCGCGCTCCTGCTCCTGGTGGAACCAGGAGCACGGCCTCTCGCCCATGTACGTCCTGGAGCACGAGCAGATCCACTTCGCCCTCTCCGAGGTGGCGGCGCGGAAGCTGAACCGCGACGTGCCGCGGATGCTCACCTCGGCCTCCGTGGAGTCGGCGTCGGCCGACTCGGTGATCACCCTCGCCCGGCGGCGGATCCAGGCCGCCCTGGAGCGCACCATCGCCGAGACGGGGAAGCTGAACCTGGAGTTCGACCGCGCCACCTCCTTCGGCTTCTCGCTTCATCTCCAGGAGGCCTGGCGCCTGCGGGTGGAGAAGGACCTGGAGGAGCTGGCACGGTTCGCCGCCGACCGGCCCCCCGGCCGGAGAGGGCCGCCAGGGACTGTCGAGGCCCCCGCGATCCCAAGGCCCAGACGTATCCCGGAAGGAGCCGCCGAGTGAGTACCGGCCGCGGATCCGTCGGCGGCTGGCGGCGCGTGCCTGGTGATGTGCCTCCTGGGGGGAGCAATTCCCGCGAGGAGCAGCCCCCTGGGTGCGCGCCGGCGCCCAGACGCGGCCGGCGGCCGAGACACCCTTCGCGGCGAGCCGACAGGTGAGCCCCGAACACCCGCGACTCCCTCCGACGCCGCTGCTGACGACGGCGGCGACCGCTCTTCCGGCGCTCGAGTTCCTGCGCGCCTGCGGCGAGGTCTTCGCCCGCTTCGGCGAGGAGACGCAGGACTCGGGCAACATCTCCTATGGCGTGGACATCGAAGGGCGCCGGTTCTTCGTCAAGACCCCGGGCGACCTCGGGCTCTCCACCGCCTGGGCCGACCACCGCGCCCGGGGCAATCTCCTCAGGAACGCCGCCGTCCTCGCCCGCTCCCTCACCCACCGGGCCCTGCCAACCCTCCACCACGTCGTCGAAGCGCCGGACGGCCCCCTGCTGGTCTACGACTGGGTCGAGGGCCTGCTGCTGCGGGTCGAGGCCGAGGAGCGGACCCGCCCGGGCTCCTCCTTCTACCGGTTCGTGCACCTGCCGCAAGAGACGATCCTCCGGGCCCTCGACGAGATCTACGACGTCCACCGCCGGCTGGCGGCGCGCGGCTGGATCGCCTGCGACTTCTACGACGGATGCGTGATCTACGACTTCGACCGCCAAGTCGCTCATATCGTCGACCTGGACAACTACCAGCGCGGGCCCTTCGTCAACGAGATGGGGCGCATGTTCGGCTCGACGCGGTTCATGGCCCCGGAGGAGTTCACGCGGGGGGCCCGCATCGACGAGGGCACCACCGTCTTCACCATGGGGCGGGCGGCAGCCGTCTTCTTCGAGCCGACCGGAGTCCCCGGCGAACTCCGCGAGGTCGTCGAGCGCGCCTGCCGCGAGGAGCTGGCGGAGCGCTACCCGACCATGGCTGCTTTCCATGAGGCGTGGATGGGGGCGCGCGACGGCGCCGCGACCCGTCAGGGGCGTTGATGGCGGCGCACGGGTGGCCAGGAACGGGCTGAGCGGGCGTTGCGGATTCCGGATGCTTCCGGGATATTCGCTGGGCCTTCACCAAAACCACGGAGAGAAACCCGATGACCCGCGCTTCACTGACCCTCTCGCTGGCCCTGGCCCTGGCGGTCGCCCACCTGTCCACCGCTCCGCACGCGGCCCTCGCGCAGGATGACCTTCTCGCCGCGGCCGACGTGGTCGACCGGGAAACGCTCAAGGAGTTCGTCCTGGGCGCCAAGGGCCTGCTCGACGCCACCACCACGGACGAGGAACTGCAGGCCGTCCTCGCCGACCTGCGCACCGAGCGCTGGAGGGAGGGGGCGATCTACATCTTCATCACCAGTTTCGACGGCACCAGCTTCTTCCACGGCGCCAACCCCGCCCGCGAAGGCACCAACAACTACGAGCAGGAGGACGCCAACGGGGTCAAGATCGTGCAGGAGCTGATCAAGGCGGCCGAGGCCGGGGGAGGGTGGGTGCACTACCTCTTCGACAACCCCGCCGTCGAGGGACCCGACGAGTCCCCCAAGGTGAGCTACGCCGCCCCCATCGAGATCCAGGGCAACAGCTACTACATCGGCGCCGGGCTGTACCTCGATCCGGAGCAGACCAACGTGGCGCCGGCCTCGTGGGGCACCCTGAAAGAGCGGAGCCCATAGGGGAGGCGCCGCTCGCGCCGCGGCCCTGCCCCACGCATCTGGAACCACATTCCCGGGAAAGCGCCATGTCCTGCAAGTTCATGTTCCTGCCGCCGGTCGACGACCGCCGCCGCCGCTGGGCCGAAGCCCTCGGCGAGGCGGTGCCGGAGATCGAGATCCTGTTGCCCGAGTCGCGGGAGGAAGCGCTTGAGCGGATCGGCGAGGTCCGCGGCGCCTTCGGCACCCTCGACCCGGAGCTGCTGGCCGCCGCCCGGGAGCTGACCTGGCTGTGCGCGCCGGCGGCGGGGCCGGGCCCGGGGTTCTACTTCCCGGAGCTGGTCGACAGCGACGTGACGGTCACCAACCAGCGCGGCATCTACTCCGACCACATCTCGGCCCACATCATGGCCTTCGTCCTCGCCTTCGCGCGGGGCCTGCACCTCTACATGCCGCAGCAGCTCGAGGGAGTGTGGATCTCGGCCGGGGAGGCCGCCCCCACCGTGCATCTGCCCGAGGCGACGGCCGTCCTCATCGGCGCCGGCGGCATCGGCGGCGAGACGGCGCGGCATCTGGCCCACTTCGGCATGCACGTCATCGCCATCGACCCGCGGGTGCCCGAGCCGCCCGAGGGGGTCCATGAGCTGCACCGGCCCGAGGCCCTGGACGAGCATCTCGGCCGCGGCGACTTCGTCATCCTGACGGCGCCCCAGACGCCGGCCATGGAGGGCCTGATGAACGCCGAGCGGCTGGCGCGGATGAAGCCCACCGGCGTGCTGATCAACATCGGCCGGGGCGTGAACGTGGTCCTCGACGATCTGGCCGACGCCCTGTACGCGGGCACCATCGGCGGCGCCGCCCTCGACGTCTTCGAGATCGAGCCGCTGCCCGAGGGCCACCGGCTGTGGAAGGCGCCCAACTTCCTGATGACGCCCCACGTGGCCGGCGCCGGCCCCTACCTCGAGGACCGGCGCCTGCAGCTGCTCATCGACAACTGCCGCCGCCTGCGCGACGGCGAAGAGCTGGTCAACGTGGTGGACAAGAAGAACTGGTTCTAGGCCGCGGCCCCGAGCCGGGCGCGCGGATCAGCCGGCGGCGGCGGGCAGGCTGCCCACGATCAGCAGCCAGCCGTGGGTCTTCACCGGCCGCCGGACCTCCCACTCCTTCAGCTCGCCCCCCAGGTTCTTCTCGGCGCGTTCGCACAGCTCGTCGAAGGGAGGGCGGCCCGGGTCGGCGATGATGATCTGCTCGACGCCGGCGCGCGTCGCCTTGCGGATCATCCGGTAGAGAGGGTCGACCATCTCGTCCCAGAAGCAGATGTCGGCGCCCAGGATCACGCGGGTGCCGTCCAGCTGGGCCTTGGTGAGCTTCTCGAAGCGGGAGCGGCGCGTCTGCAGGGTCACGCCGTTGACCTCGGCGTGCAGGTGCAGGTAGGGGAAGACCTTGGCGTCGGCGTCGACGCCCACGACCTCGGCGCCGTGCTTCCTGGCGCAGTAGATGCCGAGGAGCCCCCAGCCGCAGCCGACCTCCATCACCCGGGCGCCGGCGGGCAGGCCCTGGCGCTCGAGGAAGTCCATGATCAGGTAGCTGCTGTTCCAGAACCGGTCGCCGTGGATCTCCGGCTCGTGGTCCTTCTTCAGGGCCCGCACCCGCGGATGGCCGGGCTTGAGGATGGTCACGCCGTAGGCCTCGCGCTGCGTCGTCTTGTCGGACTTGTGCTTGTTCTTGCCCATGTCTCGACGGGGAGAGAGATTCAGGTGCTTCTGTGCAAGGGGAAGAAGTGCGAAACCTAGGCATTCGTCCGATGGCGGCAACCGGCGGCGCTCCTTGACGATCACCGCGGCCCTGCGCTCGCGCTGGTCCGCCCCCGGCGGCTACCGCGAGTTCCTGCAGATCGCCTTCCCCCTGATCCTCAGCACGGCGAGCTGGAGCATCCAGCACTTCGTCGACCGCGTCTTCCTCACCTGGTACTCCACCGACGCCCTGGCCGCGTCCCTGCCGGCGGGGCTGACGAGCTTCGTCTTCGTCAGCTTCTTCCTCGGCATCGCGGGGTACGTCAACACCTTCGTCGCCCAGTACGTGGGCTCGGGCCGGCCCGAGCGGGTGGGGGCGGCCCTGTGGCAGGGCGGCTACCTGGCGATGCTGAGCGCCGTGGCCGGGATCCTGGTGGCCCTCATGGCAGTGCCGATCTTCGACCTCGTGGGCCACGAGGAGCCGATCCGCTCCAACGAGATCGTCTACTTCCGCATCCTGTGCTGGGGCATGGGCCCCCTGATCCTGTCCACCGCCCTCGCCTGCTTCTACAGCGGCCGCGGCCGCACCTGGTCCGTCCTCGGCGTCAACGCCGCCGCCACCGGCGTCAACATCGTCCTCGACTACGGCCTGATCTTCGGTGCCTGGGGCCTGCCCGAGATGGGCCTGCGCGGCGCCGCCTGGGCGACCAACACGGCGGCCGTCTTCGCCGCCGGCCTCTACATCCTCCTGCTGGCGCGGCCCTCCCACCGCCGGCGCTTCTCCACCTACGCCGCCTGGCGCTTCGACCGCGCCCTCTTCGCGCGCCTCCTCCGCTTCGGCGGCGCCAACGGCGTCAACTTCATGCTCGACATCTTCTCCTTCACCTTCTTCATCCTCATCATCGGCCGCGTGGGCACCCTGGAGCTGACGGCGAGCAACCTCGCCTTCAACATCAACAGCCTCGCCTTCATGCCCCTCATCGGCGCCGGCATCGCCGTCTCCACCATGGTCGGCCAGCGTCTCGGCGCCGAGGCCCCCGCCGCCGCCGAGTACTGCACCTGGAGCGGCCTCCACGTGGCCCTCGCCTACGCGGCGATCATGACCGCCGCCTACATCCTCGTGCCCGACCTCTTCCTGCTGCCCTACGGGGCCGGCGCCTCGGGCGAGGAGTTCGTCCACGCCCGCGACCTGGCCCGCTCGCTGCTGCGCATCGTCGGCCTCTACTGCCTCTTCGACGCCGCCTACATCATGTTCACCGCCGCCCTCAAGGGAGCCGGTGACACGCGCTACATCATGTACGCCGGGTTCCTCCTGGGCCTGTCGATCATGGTGGCGCCGCCGCTGATCGCCGTGGAGTGGTTCGACGCCGGCGTCTACACCGTGTGGGTCTTCATCGTCGCCTACCTGGCGGTGGCGGCGGCCGTGTTCTACCGCCGCTTCCGGATCGGCCCCTGGAAGTCGATGCGCGTCATCGAGGAGTCGGCGGGAGAGGCTTCGCCGGCGGCGGACGCGGCCTCGTGAGTTTCTGGGGCATCGACCTGGGGGGCACCAAGATCGAGGGCGTCGTGCTGCCTGCGGCCGACTCGCTGGAGCCGCTGTGCCGCCTGCGGGTGCCCACCGACAGCCACCTCGGCTACGACCGGGTGCGCCAGCGCGTGGCGGAGCTGGTGCAGGGGCTGGCCGCCGAGACCGGGGATCGACCCGAGATCCTGGGCATCGGCACCCCCGGCGTGCTGGACCCGCGGTCCCGCACTCTGAAGAACTCCAACGCCACCTGCCTCAACGGCCGCCCCCTGCTCGACGACCTGACCGCCGATCTCGGCTGCCGGGTGGAGATGGCCAACGACGCCAACTGCTTCGCCCTCGCCGAGGCCCGCCTCGGCGCCGGCCGCGGGGCCGGCATCCTCTTCGGCGTCATCCTCGGCACCGGGGTCGGCGGGGGCGTCGTCGTCGACGGCCGGGTGCTGCACGGGGGGCAGGGCATCGCCGGCGAGTGGGGACACAACGTCCTCGACCCCGGGGGCGATCCGTGCTACTGCGGCCGGAGGGGATGCGTCGAGACGGTGCTCTCAGGCCCCGGCCTGGAGAGGTTCTACGAGGAGCGCTGCGGTGTGCGGCGGGAGCTGCCCGAGATCGCCGCGCGCGCGGAGTCGGGGACGGACGAGGCGGCGGCCGCCGCCGTCGAGCGACTCGCGGAGGGCTTCGGCCGCGCCATTGCCTCCGTGGTCAACATCCTCGACCCCCACGTGGTCGTCCTCGGCGGCGGCGTCAGCAACGTGGACGCCCTCTACGGCCGCGGCATCGAGGAGATGTCCCGCTGGGTCTTCAACGACCGCCTCGACACGCGGGTGGTGCGCAACGAGCTGGGCGACTCGGCCGGCGGCTTCGGCGCGGCGATGCTGGCGGCTTCGGTGGAGGGGTAGGAGCGTTCAGGCCGGAGAGCATCCATGGGGGGTTCACTTGAGAAGAAGCAACCGGCGTGTTGCCACACTTCGGGGGCCGGACAAGCGCGCCCAGTAGACGCCGGATGCGACGCCCGCAGCGTTCCAAACCACCTCCCCTGGAAGCCCACAGCCTTCCGGGGAACGATCTCTTGACAGGGTGGACGCCGTAGGTGGCGGGTCCGGGGGCTGTGGCGAAGGACGAACACAGGGTGCCAACAAGGGCCACGATCCCGGTCAAGGCGGCGAGTCCTTGATGTGGCCGGGCCGGCTGATCTCGCTTACACACCTTTTGACAGGACCTCCGGACGACCCGAGAGTAAGGAATAGATGCGTTGAAGCTGGACCTCAGCCTCACCTTTCTCCCGTTAGGAAGACATGAAAACCCTCGCATGGTTGATCGTCCTGTCGCCTGTTCTCGCCCATGCCGATGAGGAGCTCATCGGTGTTTGGGAGAGGACCATTTACTGGGACGACGGCCTCGACGTGTACGCAGAGGCCACGATTCGTTACACCTTCAAGATCGACAACCAGTTCGAGCTGTATCAGAACATCGTCTTGCACGACCACACCATGCTGCCCACAGCTGACGGGGCGGCCGAGGTCCCGGCTGATGGGGATCCCGTTGTCGACCGGGATCTCGTTGTCCTGGGCTCGGGGACCTACTGGACCGTGGCCGACAGCCTGTTCCTCGACGTGACCGAAGTAGAAGAGACCCTGAACCGAGATTCCCTGGTGGCCATCCTCACGCATCTAGGCAAGTGGATGGCCCTTCACCTCTGCGATATGACCGGGGGCTGCCCCGAGGACTACGCGGCCTACCAGGAGGCGGTCGTGGCGGAGGTGATTCGGGAGTTCAGGCACGCATTCTACTTCGAGGGAGACTCCGGGCCGGTAAACACCTACCGCATCGAACACGGCAAACTGTGGATTATCGAGACCTGGGAAGACGGCACCGTCGGAATGACGGACTTCTCCCGGATGGATCCGCCTACAGCCGTCACATCCTCTTCCTGGGGAGCGCTCAAGAGGAGATTCGAGTAGAAGGGCCACTCCGCAACCCCTCCTCGTAGACCTCGAAGCGCTCGCCCTCCCGCTCCTCCGGGTCGACCAGCTTCAAAAAGAGAGCGCTGCCCGGCCGGCTGCCGGCGAACTCCCGGTGGCTGCCGATGTGGGAGGGGTCCGCACCGCTCCACTTCACCTCGCCGTCCTGCAGGTAGATGAAGTCGCCCGGGTAGCGGTCGATCATCTCGCGGCGGCGGTCCCGGTACCAGAGGCCCTGCTCGCAGGCGGTCTCGCGCACGGTGGCCATGTGCGCGGGCGGGTCCTCCTCCACCGAGTCGAACTCGTTCAGTGGCGCCTGCACCTCGCTTTCCAGGTCGATCTCGTCGAGGTCGACGGTGCCGAACCCGCCCTGGGCGGCCACGAGGAGGTGGTTGCGGTCGCGGCGGAAGGGCGGCCGCGGCCAGTCCGAGGCGGGGTCGTGGCCCATGAGGTGAGCGCCCACGGCGTCGGTGGCCACGATCTGGTCGCTGCCTCGGTAACGCGTTGTCCCAGAAACCGTTCCGCAGGTTTCCTGGTAATCTACCCCTTGGCATTTTGCGGCCTGAAGGCTATCCTACATATGAACAAGCCCCGACCCCGAGTTCAGGCTCGGGATCGGGCCACACCCACAGACCAATCACGGAGTTTCCAGAAATGGTATCGTCAATAGTATCTGCCCGTCATCGCTCTGTTAGAACGCCCCAATTCGAGACCATCGATGACGGTGATCGTCAAGTTCAGGCGATCACGATGCATGAATCTCTCGTGGAAGTCCACGACCCGCCAACCATCGATGATTTTCGCAGTTTGTATCGCCAGATCCCGCCGCCGGTACGCTCTCAGATCAAGTTTCTGGCCGCCGGAGCAGCCGGGCTTCTGGCACAGCGGATTGTCCAGGGACTCTTCGATCGGCTCGAAGAGTCGGGTTCAGAGCCAAGGCAAATTGCGTAATTCCTCCGTAGTCCCACTCTGTACCTTGACGCTCGCACTTGTCTCTCTCACCGAGAGAAGAAGGGAGAGGTTCATTGCTTGAGTTGACCGAAGCTCGCAGACAGAAAGCAAGGCCAATCCTCGAGAAGCACAATCAGCTTCTCCGTGAAGGACAACCTGATATGACATCCCTCGATCTGGAATTACGAGCGTGTTGGGGGATCGGGTATCAGAAGTTGAAAGACATCATCCGGGACATGTATGACAATCACCCGGAGTACCGAGATCTGGCTCTCTGCTACATGAAGGCTCACCCTGTGAGTGAATTCAGAAGCCGCCTCGGGATAGGCTGAAACGGGCGCTTGGTTTTGAGAGAGACGACTTCGCGGTCCTACGCTATTCTCAAGTGCCTCTTGGAGAACCACTTGCTTGGCCACCTACGTAAGTCCCACCCATCGGGGCCTGGCTCGGGCCTACTGCCGGCTCAACGGCGCCAGGGCCACGGGAAGCCGGGCGCCGAGATTCTCTTGTGGAGGAAGTCCTCCGTCTGCTTGTGCCACAGGACGAAAGTGTCCCCCACGCTCGAAGTGTCGTCGTAGAGGAAGTCGGGGATCTCGTTTCTGATCGGGGTGCGGCCGAAGGCATCCGCCTTTTCCCACACGACCAGGGATTCGCCCTGCAGGCTCCATCCTTGTTCACCTTCCCCGACGACCTTGCGGTAGTTCTCAGGCGCCAACAGGGCGTCGAGCCGTCGCGCGGCCCTCTCGTACCGCCGGTCGGCGTACTCGCCCCATGACACCGGCCGGCACCATTCCGGCAGCGTTCCGGCTGCGTGCTCCTGCAACAGGTCGCACAGCGTCTGCGACGACATCGCCAGGATGTCCTTCGGCAGCGGCATATCGTCCAGCCTGTCCATGATCCGAGCGAGGTACATGCGGTAGAAGTCGGTCGACAGGTGGGAGCGAATCCCCTCAACGCTGGAGTGCAGCTCGTCGGCCAGCGCATGCTTGTGGCTGGGAAGGGAGGTGTTGGTGTAGATCATCAGGCACCGCTTCACCACTTCGTCCGGGAAGGACTGGGGCTCGGCGTTCATCGAGATGACGAAGCAGGGGTGTTCGGTGACCGGGGGCAGGTTCTCATCCTTTACGATGTCCAAGCCGTGCTCGGTGAAACGGCGCCGCGTGATGTCGTCGAAGACTACCGGGAAGCGCCGGTAGTTCTGCTGCAATCCCCGCAGGTTGCGGCGCGTGAAGCCGTCCTTCTCAACCGTGCTCGGATGGCCGAACATGCTGGCCACGAGGGTGTCGACCAAGCTGGTCTTGCCGCAGTTCGACTTGCCGTAGATCACCGCGAACGAGGGATAGTGGACGATGTTGGCTCCTTCGACGGTGGCGAGGGCACGCAGATCGCAGATGAAGGGGGAAACGTAGAGCCAGGACATGAAGGTGAAGTAGTCCCGCTGAAGACGGCGCACATCGCCGATGAAGCCGCGCTCGTAGTTGTTGAAGTACTCGACGATGGCCCGAGCGCTTTGACCAAGCCGCTCGCCGTCGACCTCCAGCGGCACGGGATCCCCTGAAAGAGAGACGTAGCGGGAGTTCCGGTCGATGCTCAGCTGCACGGGTCTGGAATCCTCTTCCTCCTGCCGCCCCTTCGCCCAGCGCAGCTTCTTGATCTCCGCCTTGACCGCTGGAGTCAGGACGAAGCTGCCCTTCTCCCGTTTCACCTGCGGGGTGACGACGCGGTCCACCGGCACGGTCAGCTCCTCCACCCTGTGCACGACCTGCGGCACGGTCAGTTCCTCTGGCTGTGGCGGCTGAAACACCGTGACTCCTTCCTCCTGCAGCACGGGCGTGTCGGTGAAGGCGATGTCCGCCTCCTTCAGATCGACCGGCAGATCGATGCGATTGGAGGCAGTCCGCTTCACCGCGTCGTACTCGCGCGAGTAGTGGTCCCAAGCGCCGTCGTCGTCGAAGACCAGGAGCGTTTCCGGCTGTTTGCCGCTGAAGGCGCGCTCCGAGAGGTTGGCCGAGCCTGCGATCACCCGCCTCCGCGGCTGCTCTCCGCCCTCGAGGAGATACAGCTTCGAGTGCGCGACGTTCTCCTTCACCACGTAGAACTCCGCCTCGCCGGCGTGGACCTTCTCCAGGATTCTCCGTTGCCGTTCGTCCTTCAACTTGAGGGCGGCCTCCCTCAACTGGGTGACGAGGAATTGCTGAAAGGCGATGAGGTCCGCGAAACGCCCCAGGCCCGCCTCGTAACCGAAGACGCATTCGAAGTGTCGGAACCCGTGCCGCTCCAGCATGCGAACGATCATCGGCGTGCTGACCGAGTAGGTCAGGGCGCGCATCGTTTCGAAGCCGTCGAACAGGGTCCACGAGAAGGGTTCGGCCCTGTGGAACCGGGCGGAGACTACTTGCAGTCCCTTCCTGGCCGTCGAATCGGGATCCTCGAAATCGAGGAGATTCTGCTGTGTGCCGCTCATCGGTTCAGGCCCGCAGCCGCCGCAGCCCCTCCTCGTAGACCTCGAAGCGCTCGCCCTCCCGCTCCTCCGGATCGACCAGCTTCAAAAAGAGAGCGCTGCCGGGCCGGCGGCCGGCGAACTCCCGGTGGCTGCCGATGTGGGAGGGGTCCGCACCGCTCCACTTCACCTCGCCGTCCTGCAGGTAGATGAAGTCGCCCGGGTAGCGGTCGACCAGCTCGCGGCGGCGATCCCGGTACCAGAGGCCCTGCTCGCAGGCGGTCTCGCGCACCGTGGCCATGTGCGCGGGCGGGTCCTCCTCCACCGAGTCGAACTCGTTCAGCGGCGCCTGCACCTCACTCACCAGGTCGATCTCGTCGAGGTCGACGGTGCCGAACCCGCCCTGGGCGGCCACGAGGAGGTGGTTGCGGTCGCGGCGGAAGGGCGGCCGCGGCCAGTCGGAGGCGGGGTCGTGGCCCATGAGGTGAGCCCCCACGGCGTCGGTGGCCACGATCTGGTCGCCGGCGATCAGGGCGTTGCAGACGCGCCCCTCGCCGCCCCACTCGCGGCCCCACTGGCCGGTGAGGGCGTCGATGATGTTGAGGCAGGGGTTGGTGATGCGCGCCAGGTCGGGCAGCACGTAGGAGAGCCGGATGGCGTGGTGGAAGTAGGTGCGCACGCGCCCCTCGGGGCGGATCGTCGGGGTCAGGCCGAAGAGGTTCTTCATGCACAGGGTGACGCCCATGAAGAGGTGGTTCTTCATCTTGGCCACCGAGATCACCTCGTCCGCCTCCTGCCAGCAGCGGCTGAGGGTGTAGCGCCGGAACATGTAGCCGCCCCCGGGCACGTCGTACTCGGCGAAGGGAGGCAGGTTCGACTCGTCGTACTCGACGCCGAACTCGTCGAGGAGGGGCTTGTAATTGAAGTAGGGAGTGGTCCCCCCGTCGGCTTCGCGTCCGAAGGTGTCGCTGGCCACCAGGCTCGCCGAGGTGCGCTCCCGCAGCAGGCGCAGCACGGCGCGGCAGACGGCGTCGTCCACCAGCTCGCGGCGGCGGCCCTCGAACCTCTCCACCTTGGTGTGTCCCATGTTGAACTTGAGGGCGATGCGCCCCGCCTTCTCCAGTTTCTCCCAGGACCGGGTCAGGGGGTCGGTGGCGCGCTTCAGCGCCTCGTAGACCTCCTCGTCGGCGGCCCGGTGATCGCAGCGCACGGCGCGCACGGCGTATTGGCGGCTCATTCTGTCTCTCCTCCGTTCACAGGTTCCAGTAGTCGTTCAGGTCGCGCTGCCAGGCGTCGACCTTGCCGGACACGACGTCGGCCACCTTGACCACCTGCCCCGACTTGCCCGACTCGTAGATCGCCTCGCTCACCGCCTTGGAGCGCATCCCCTCCTCGGCGTCGATCTCCACGGGGCGGCCGCGGGAGAGGGCATCGATGAAGTCCCACAGCTCCAGGGGCACGCCGGCGGTGATGCCGTAGGGGAAGAGCTCCTCGCGGCGGGCGGCGGAGAGGGTGTCAAGGTACATCTGCTGCAGCTTGCCCATGCTGTAGGTGGTGCCGTCGATGAGCTGGCACTCGCCGTTGGCCTGGAAGGCGGCGGGGTGGAAGATGTCGGAGTCGACGATCGATCCGCGGGTGCCGGCCAGGGTGAGCTGGGTGAAGCCCTTGCCCGGCGCCGAGATCGTCCACGACCAGGTGCCGACCAGGCCGCTCCTGAAGTTGAAGATCGCCGTCCAGAAGTCCTCCTGGGCGCCCTTGACGACGCGCCGGCCCTTGCGGAAGCGGCGGTCCCGAACCTGCTCGACGCGGGCGAAGACGGAGTCGATCTCGCCGAACCAGTAGCGCATGGTGTCGACCCAGTGGGCGCCGGAGTCCATGACCATGCCGCAGCCGCCGAGCTTGCGGTCGACGCGCCAGCTCCAGCCGCCCACGGGCTCCGGGTCCTGCCAGGCCGCCCTGATCGCCCACCACATGACCGGATCCCCGAGCAGGCCCTCGTTGAAGGCCCAGTGGATGGCGCGCTGGCCGATGGCGCGGCGGCACTGCTCGGCGGTGGCCGCCACCAAGCCCCGGCGCCTGGCGGTGGCGGCGATCTTCTTCGATGCCTTCACGGTGATGCCGATCGGCTTCTCGATGAGGACGTTGACGCCGGCCTGCAGCAGCTGACAGCCGAGGACGTGGTGCAGGCCGTGGGGACTGCAGATGTCGGCGCCGTCCACCTCGAGGCCGCTGTCGAGCAGGTCGTCGACGCTGCCGAAGGCGGCCACCTCCCAGCCGGCGGCGGAGGCGAGGCGGTCGGCGAATCCCTCGGCCCGCTCCTTCGCCTCGTCCACGGCGGCGACGATGCGGAAGCGGTCCTCGCCCCGCTGCAGCAGCTCCTCGTAGCCGCGCAGGTGGGCGCCGGCCATGCCGCCGCAGCCGACGATCGCCAGGTTCACTCGCTTGCCTCTGCTCTTGGCCATCGGCTCCCCTTCCGGTGGTGGGTTCGGCGATATAAGCGGTGCCGGGTGCGGGCGCGTCAAGGCGGCTCCGTCTGTCTCGACGCCTGCCGCTTCGTTATCTTGGCGCCCCTCGCGGCGCAGCGCCCCGGAAGGTGGCCCGGCGACGCGGGTCCCGCCCCTGGCGAAAGGAGATCCTGGTGACCGCAAGGGGAATGACGGAAGCGGAGAAGTACCTCTTCGACGTGCACGGGTACCTGGTGATCGAGGGCCTGCTGTCCCCCGAGGAGGTGAGGGCCGCCAACGCCGCCGTGGACCACCACGCCGCCGACATCAACCTCCGTCCGTGCGACCTGGCCCACGGCTCCCGGACCCTCGCGGGCACCCAGGGCCGCGGCGACCTCGGCGGCATGCTCACCTGGGAGAAGCCCCACTGCGACGTCTTCCGGGAGATGATCGCCCACGCCAACAGCCAGCGCTTCCTCGAGGAGCTGCTGGGCCCCGGGTTCCGCCTGGAGGGGCTGAGCCTCATCACCATGGACGAGGGCGCCGAGGGCTTCTGGTTCCACGAGGGGGGCGAGCCCCACGACCGCTCCCGGGGCTACCACTACCGCAACGGCCGCATGTTCTGCGGCATGACCAACATCGCCGTGCAGCTCACCGACGTGGAAGCCGGCGACGGCGGCTTCGCCTGCGTGCCCGCCAGCCACCGGGCCAACTTCCCCTGCCCCGACGACATCCGTCTCTACGAGGCCCACCAGGACCGCTTCGTGCAGATCCCGGCGCGCGCCGGCGACGGCATCCTCTTCGTGGAGTGCCTCATGCACGGGGCCCTGCCGTGGCGGGCGAAGAGCCAGCGCCGCTCCGTGATCCTGCGCTACAACTCCGGGGTCATGGCCGAGGGGATGATGGGCACGTACACGCCGCCGGACTTCTTCGACGAGCTGACCCCGCAACAGCAGGCCGTGATCTCGGCGCCCCACTACCGGCGCGAGGACAAGGGATCGGCCCTCTACAGGACGGGGTGATGACCGCCAGCGCCCTGCCCACCGCCGCCTTCGGCCCCACGGACCTGCGCGTCACCCGCCTGTGCCAGGGGACCGCCTTCCAGACCCTGGCCCGCGACGAGACCGACCCGCGGGGCGAGGCCGTGCTGCGCCACTGCCTCGACGCGGGGATCACCTTCTTCGACTCGGCCACCGCCTACGGCTGGGGGGGCTCGGAGCGCCTGCTGGGCCAGTGCCTGCAGGGCCGGCGGGACGAGGTCGTGATCTGCACCAAGGTCCTTCCCGGGCGGGAGCCCACCGCCGAGGGCCGCGCCTGGGACCGCGTCCCCTTCACCCTGGAGTTCCTGCGCCAGCAGTGCGAGGCCAGCCTGCGGCGGCTGCGCACGGAGGTGATCGACCTCTACCTGCTGCACCAGCCCGACCCCGATACCCCGCCCGGGGCCCAGTGCGAACACATGCAGCGGCTCATCGACGAGGGCCGCATCCGCCACTGGGGGGTATCGAACCACACGGCCTCGGCAGTGCGGGCCCTGCTGGAGGCCGCGGCGGCGGCGGGCACCACCCCTCCCTGCGGCCTGGAGGACTACTACACCGTGGCCGGCACCAAGGTCCACGACGACGGCCGCGCGCGGGTCCGCCGCTACGAGGAGGAGATGTTCCCCCTGCTGCGGGAGAGGGGCCTCGGGCTGCTCGCCTTCGGCCCCATGGACCGCGGCACCCTGGCGCCGGGCGCGCCCGTGGAGAGCGGCTCCCCCCTGGAGACGATGGTCGCCGCGATCGACGACGCGGCGGCCGAGCTGGGCGTCAGTCGGGCCCAACTCTGCGTCGCCTGGGTCCTCTCCCATCCCGAGGTGACCTGCGTCCTCGGTGGCGCCGAGACGCCTGCCCACGTGGACGAGATGATCGCCGGCACCAAGCTGCGGGTGCCGGAGGAGTTGAGGGAACGGCTGTGGGCCGCGAGCCGGGTCTTCACCGGGGCCGTGGAGGCCGCGGCCGATACTCGACCAGCGCCGACCGTCCCACGATCTCCACGATCCGCCCGATCATCTCGACGCCGTTGACATCGGTGAGCCGCAGGTCTTCGCCGAGCACGAAATGCACCGGCTGCTGCTGGCCCTGGTTGATCGCGATGTTCGAGGCGTAGAGGTACGAACCGCGCCTGGCTGCGCAGAAGCTGGCGGGCGATTTCCTGGTCGCTGTAGTTCACTGGAGGTTCCCTGGCCTCGTTACTTCCTCTTCTTCTCCTCGCCGCCGTACGGCTGCCCGGAGAAGATGGCGCGGATCTCGGCGCCCGACTTCGCCTTGGCGAGGCGGCCCATGCGCTCCTCCTCCTCCTCGCGCAGCTTGTGCAGGTTCTCCACCACCTGCTCCAGCCGGTCGGCGGGGAACTTGCAGGCCCCGTTCTCGTCCATGTGCACGATCTCGCCGGGCGCCACGTCCATGCCGGCCACGTGGACGGGCACGTTCACGGCGTACACCTCCTGGCCGCCGTGGCCCGGGGTGATCCCGCTCAGCAGGTACTGGAACTTCATGGGGCGGATCTCGTCGATGTCGCGCGACGGCCCGTTGGAGATGGCGCCGACGCAGCCCAGGGCCTTCATGGCCGTGGTCATGTTGCCGCCGGAGAGGCCGATCTTGCCGGCCAGCTCGGGCGGGAACTTCTGCTGAAAGCAGAACACGCTGGGCCGCTCCGAAGCGTCGATGGCGTCGAAGACGTCCATGCCGGTGAGCCGGCCGAAGCCCGGATCCGTGGGGCCGTACACGGCGGTGACGGCGTACCCGGCCAGCGCCCCCAGCTCGGGGTACATGCAGCGCAGGCTGTCGTCGGTGTACCAGTTCTCGGTGAGCGGGTTGTAGAGCCCCAGGCACAGGGGGTGGGAGGGATAGGTGGCCACCACGTTGGTCACCGAGGGCGTGTCGAACTGGCGGATCTCCTCGAGCAGCTTCCGTTCCTTCTGTCCCATCAGGTCTCCTTTGGCAAGACGCGGACCTCGTCATCCGCGTTGGGTACGACGCACAGGAACTCGAAGGGCTCGTCCCCTTCGACGGTGTAGGAATGGGGGAGCCGGGCCGGGATGTGCAGCGAGTCCCCCGCCTGCACCCGCACCTCCTCGTCGCCGAGGACGATCGTGGCCCGGCCGGCGAGCACGTACTGGCCGTGCTCGACCTCGTTGGTGTGCAGGGGCATGCCGCCGCCCGGCTCCATGACGAAGCGGCGGATGGCGAAGTGCGGCGACAGGTTGGGCCCGACCAGGACCTGGCGGGCGGCCGCCGTGGCGCCGGCCACCTCCTCGAGGCTGACCTCCCCGGATCTTCTGACGGTCATCGGTTCCTCCCTTTCCCCGCAACAAAGGCAAACCCCGGGCCCCGTGAAAGCCCCGGGGAGATAGAATCGGTTGTGGCGAGGGTGGATGTGTAGTACCATGCGGCAAGACCCAGCTTGGCACTCAGCCTGTGGTCTGTCGGATCCTCACTTGTTGCAGGAGGATTCCCCGATGCACGAGTCCCGGAATGAAGGACCCGACAGCGGCGTGCCGCCCCGCATCTTCGGCACGGCCTTGGCATCGGGGATCCTCCTGGCCGCCTTGGTGGCCGTGGCCGCCCGGCTCGAGAGCGGCTTTCCGCCCGGCGTCACTCCCCCTCCTTTCGCTCACCTGATCGGCCAGTCCGCCCCGGCCTTCTCCCTCGACGGACTGCAGGGCGGCACGGTTTCCTCGGACGATGCGCCGGCGGGCCGATCCTGGCTGCTGTTCTTCGCCGAGGCCTCCTGCCCGGCCTGCGACACCACCTACCCCGCCCTCGCTCAGGCCTCCGAGCGATACCCCGTGCTCGTCGTCGGCGCCGGCGACCGAACGCTGCTCCAGGAGAAGCTGGCCCCGCACGGCCTGGTCTCGATCGCCGGCCACGACCGCCTCTGGGAGGTGAACCAGGCCTACGGCGTGCCCGGCTATCCCTCGGTGCTGCTGATCGATCCGCAGGGTGTCGTGCGCAAGGGCGCCGTGGGCAGCCAAGGACTGGAGCAGGTGCTCGCTGCGCCGGAGAGGCCGGACTGAACATGGCGGCGCACAGACCCTCCCTCGTCGCCGGCGGCCTGCTGGCCGTCGCCCTGATCGGGGCCCTGGCCGTCGTGGACGGCCCGCCCGGCTCCCTTTTGAACCGCCTGCCGAGGAGCCAGTGGCAGCAACTGCCCCGGGGCATCCCCGCCCCCGACTTCCGGCTGGCCGCGGTCGCAGGGCCGGGGTTGGAACTGGCCGACCTGAAGGGCCGGTCCTCGGCCGTCGTGTTCGTCACCACCACCTGCCGGTACTGCAGCGAACTGAAGGCCAACCTGCTCGACGCGGGGCTGCCCGATCTGGGTGGCCGCCTGGTCTTCATCAACGGTCCGGGCGACGGTCGCTCAGCAAAGTCGCCCGAGGACAGCGTCGAGGCGCGGGTCCGCGGCTTGTACCCCGTGCTGCAGGACACCACGGGAGAGACGTCGCTGGCCTACTACGCCGTCAGCGTGCCCACGGCCTACCGCCTCGATGCGGAGGGCACGGTGGCGGCGGCGGCTCGGGGCGCCGGGCCAGTCCTGGCCCTGGTGGAGGAACTGGCGCAAGACGTGGCTTCGGACGAGGACTGCCGATCATGTCGATAGGCGATCCTGTCCTTTGGGTGGAGCTGGTGATGCTGTCGGCATTGCTGACGGCGGGCCTCTGTGCCGCCTACACGGACCTCCGGCTCCAGCGGGTGCCCAACCGCTATACCCTGACGCTTCTCGCGATCGGCGTGGCCGGGCAGGCGGCGATGGTGGGACTGGGCGTGGGCGGCTGGAACCAGGTTGCCGGGATCCTCCTGCTGGGCCTGGCCCTGGCCCTGCTGCTGACGCTGACCGGCGTCTGGTTGCCGGGCGACGCCAAGATGTACTGGGCGGCCGTGGCGGCCCTGCCACCAAGCCTGTGCCCGGTGGGAGAATGGGTCTCCTTGGAGACCCCGCCGGCAGCACTCATGGTCAACGCCTTGGTCGCTTACGTCGCCGTGCTGCTGGCGGTGGTGGCTTGGCGGCAACGTCGGTGGGGGACGCTCAAAGGCCAGCGGGAGCAGTGGCTGCAGGCCGCCGCCGGGTTGGGAGGATTGCTCGGCTTGGCCCTGAGCTTCGCCCATCTCGTGCTCAACCGGCCCCTGAGCTACTTGGAGGCCTTCGTGTTCCTCGTTGTCGGATACCGGCTGCTGGAGTGGGGCCTGAAGCCGGAAAGGCGTCCCGTGGTGGTGATCCCCGGCCTGGCGGCTCTCGCGCTGCTGGCCGTGACGACCGGCGGCTGGAAGGACTATGCCCTGATCTGGGGGGCGGCGTGGCTGGTCGAGTTGGCCTTTCAGCAGGTGCGGCACTCGGGCGGGCGCGCCTTCGGGTACGAAGTGCCGGTGGGGCGGCTGCAGTCGGCTGCGGTCCTGCGGCACCGGATGGTCCTGACCGGGGACGATGGGGCGGAAGTGATCTGGGAGAGCGGGGAGAGCCTCGACCAGGAAGGGGTGGAACTGCTGCAGAAGTGGGCGGCCTCCGGCGACCTCCCCGGCACGGTGGAGCTGACCCGGGCCATGCCCTTCGTGCCCTTCCTCGTCGCCGGCGGGCTGGCCACCGCCGCCTTCGGCGGCCATCTGGCCCCGCCCTTGAGGGCGTTGATTGCATGGCTCAATGGATGAATTCGCACCCCTGCGGCTCAGAGAGGAGGTACATGGCGCCAGCAGGGCGGAATGGAAGAGTCGGAGATCAACGCAGTTCACCTTCCCAGAGGGAGGAATGAGACATGTTCATGCAGATTCGCACTTTTCTCGTCGGCTTCATCGCCAGCGAGGAAGGCCTCAAGAAGCAGGCGATCCTGCCCGTGGCCTGGGTCGGTGCCGTGCTGATGGCTGCGGCCGTCGTGCTGAACATGCCCGACAAGGCGCAGGCCAGCACCTATTGTTGGGCCGCTTGGTGCCCCGACACTAGCCCAGCTGTCAACTGCAACAATGCGTGTGAGGACAGTTGCGACATAGCGTGGGGCACATGCCTCTACTATGGTTCATCGGGACAGAAGCGTTGCCGGTGTAAGGACGGGTCGTAGTTCACCTGTGTGCTGATGCGTTGCGCGTCTGACCTGCATCAGCAAGATCCTGGGAGCGGGGGCATGGCCCTCGCTCCCTCTTGCGTGGAGATGAACATCATGCGTTTCGGTATTTCCTGCCTGCTGGTCTGTCTCGCCGCCCATGTATTCGCCCACGCCGGCGACGAGATCTACCCCTTCCTCGAGTTGCTCGACGAGGACCTTGCTCGCATCGACCTGACCGACGGCAGCGTCGAGGACTGGTACGAGGTCCTCGGCGAGCCCTCGCTGGTGGCCAGCGATTTCTATTGGGTGAACTATGACTACGATCCCGCGGAATTGGACTTCCGCATCTGGCTCGCCTGGCACCAGGCCAGCAACACCGTCTGGATCGCCATGGAGCGCTTCGACGACCTCTACTTCAACCGCTACGACGGGGGCGGACCCAGCTGGATGGTGCGGTGGGACTCCAGCATCGCCTTCCTGGTCGACGGAGACCACACCGCCGGGCCGTACAGCCAACCGCTCGGGCTCGACTGCAAGTATTGCACGCCTGAGCGGATTCTTGCCCGCAACCGTCAGGCGCAACGGTGGATGGCGATTGCCGAGGCGCCCGATGGCGAGATCCTGGACTACGACGGCTTCAGCGAGTGGGTGGTCCGGGAACCGTACGCCCTCGCCGGCAGCGGCGTCATCGGCCAGAGCCCGGCGACCACGGTCGTCGAGTTCAAGGTGACGCCCTTCGACGATCTCATCTACGACGACGAGGACGCCTCCGAGGTCTCGCAACTCCGCCCTGGCAAGATCATCGGGTTTACCATGAGGACGAACGACAACGACGCGACGGAGTACAAGGACGGATCGGGGCCGGCGATACAGCTCTCCCTCGGCCCCGAGGTGTCGCGCCTGAGGTACAACGCCTCTCTCTTCGTCGACGGCCTGCTGGTCGGCGCCGGAGAAGACCCCTCCAGCTACGACGACGTTTCCGCCGTGGAGCCGTCCTCCTGGGGACGCATCAAGGCCGCCCTGCGGGTGCGTCCCTGAGCTGGGCCTCTGCTACTATGGTTCATCGGGACAGAAGCGTTGCCGGTGTCAGGACGGGTCGTAATTCACCTGTGTGCTGATGCGAGCAAGATCCTGGGAGCGGGGGCAAGGCCCTCGCTCCCTCTTTCGTGGAGATGGAACATCATGCGTATCGGTATTTCCTGCCTGCTGGTCTTTCTCGCCGCCCGTGTCTTCGCCCACGCCGGCGACGAGATCTACCCCTTCCTCGAGCTGCTCGACGAGGACCTGGACCGCATCGACCTGACCGACGGCAGCGTCGAGGACTGGTACGAGGTCCTCGGCGAGCCCTCGCTGGTGGCCAGCGACTTCTATTGGCTGAACTATCACTACGATCCCTCGGAATTGGACTTCCGCATCTGGCTCGCGTGGCACCAGGACAGCAATACCATCTGGATCGCCATGGAGCGCTTCGACGACCTCTACTTCAACCGCTACGACGGGGGCGGACTCAGCTGGATGTGGCTTTGGGATTCCAGCATCGCCTTCCTGGTCGACGGCGGCCACACCGCCGGGATGTACGGCGAGTGGGTCGGGGCCGAGCGCGACTGCGAGACATGCACGCCCGAGCGGGTTCTTTCCCACAACCGTCAGGCGCAGCGGTGGATGGCGATTGCCGAGGCACCCGATGGCGAGATCCTGGACTACGACGGCTTCAGCGAGTGGGTGGTCCGGGAACCGTACGCCCTCGCGGGCAGCGGCGTCATCGGCCGGAGCCCGGCGACCACGGTCGCCGAGTTCAAGGTGACGCCCTTCGACGATCTCATCTGGGACGACGAGGATGCCTCCGAGGTCTCGCAACTCCGCCGTGGCAAGATCATCGGGTTCACCATGACCACGAACGACAACGACGCCACGGAGTACCCGGACGGATTGGGGCCGGCGATCCAGCTCTCCCTCGGCCCCGAGGTGTCGCGCCTGAGGTACAACGCCTCTCTCTTCGTCGACGGCCTGTTGGTCGGCGCCGGAGAAGACCCCTCCAGTTACGACGACGTTTCCGCCGTGGAGCCGTCCTCCTGGGCGCGCATCAAGGCCGCCCTCAAGTAGCCAGGTTCAAGGGTTCACAACAACCCGGCGGCTGTCGCCCGCTCCCCCGCTCGTTAGCTTTGTCAACCCCTTGCAGACAGGAGGCAACCTATGTACGCGGGAGTGCAGGGCATCGGCACGAGCCGTCACGAGTTGCAGTTCCTCGTGCGCCACGGCGTCACCCACATGGACGCCAGCGTCGAGGACAACGAGGTCGACACGCTGACGCGCCACCGCGAGGAGGCGGCGGCCGAGGGCGTGGAGCTGGAGATGATCCACATCGGCCTGCCCCGAAGCATAACCCTGGCGCGGGACCCGGAGCGGGACCGCGACCTCGACGAGGTCTGCCGCTGGATCGAGAACGCGGGGCGCGCCGGACTGCGCGGGCTCAACTACAACTTCTGCGTCCTCAACCACCAGCGGACGCCGTCCACCCCCGGCCGGGGCGGGACCTCGTACAGCACCTTCCGGCTGTCGGAGTTCGACAACGACAGCCTCTCCGAGGCCGGCGAGGTGAGTCGCGACGAGTGCTTCGAGCGGGCCCGGTACTTCCTCGAGCGGGTCATCCCGGTGGCCGAGGAGTACCGGGTGCAGATGGCCTGCCACCTCGACGACCCGCCGGCGCCGGTGCTGCGCGGCGTCGAGCGCTGGAACTGGCCGGTCATGGAGGGCCTGACGCGCTTCAGCGAGCTGGTGGAGAGCGACTACCACGGCTTCAACTTCTGCTGCGGCGTCGCCTCCGAGGGGCTGGAGGACCCGGGCCGGGAGCTGTACGACATCGTGCGCCGCTTCGGCCAGCTCAGGAAGCTGTTCAACATCCACTTCCGCAACATCAAGGGAGGCCTGCACGACTTCCAGGAGGTCTGGCCAGACGAGGGCGATGTCGACATGCACGAGGTGGCCCGGGTGCTGCACGAGGTCGGCTACCCGTACATGCTGATGCCGGATCACGCCCCCGGTCATCCGGACGACCCGGCCCCGCCGGGCGTCTCCGGGCGGGTGCGCCAGGCCTGGGCCTTCCAGTTCGGCTACATCACCGCCATGGTGCAGGCGGTCTCGAAGGAGAGCTGACGGCGGCGGACCCGAGCCGCGTCACCTCGAGGCCGGCCCGAGGCGGAACAGGCGGCCGTCTCCGGCGCCTAGGGTGAGGGTCAGCTCGCCCGTCGCCGCCGCATGGCCGGCGACCGGTTGCGGCCGGCCGGTCTGCTTGGAGATCTCCCGCAGGTCGTGTGCCGGCTCCCGGAACCTCACCACGAACGTCGCCGGATCGATGAAGTCCCGGTTCACCACCATCAGGTAGTCCAGACCATCGGCGGCGGACCTGAACTCGCCCACCAGCCCCATTCCCCCGCTGATGGACGCCACGAGCCGCGACTCCCCGAGGGGGCGGGTCAGCGGCGGCACCGGCTTCGTGTGGTACACGCCCGTCGACTCGAGCCGCAGCAGCGCCGGCGCCAGGGACAGGACCTCGCCGTTGAGGTACTTCAACATCGAGTAGTGCCGGGTCCGCGTGCCGTCGCGGTTGATGACCATGTCCTCCCAGTTGGTCCAGTGGCCGTAGGGGATCTCCGTCAGGTAGGTGAACCAGCCCAGCGAGCGGGCCCCGTACGCGAGGGTGGTGAAAGCCTGAAAGCGCAACTCCCCTTCGCTGGCCCCGCGCACCGGCCCGAAGGACCCCACGGAGACGATCACCCCGAACTCCACGTCCGCCTCGAGAGCACGGCGGCGCACGATCTCCAGGTTGGGGAAGTAGTCCCCTTCGCGGTTGGGGCTGTACCAGCTGTCGGCGTGCAGGCGCGGGTCCCGGCCGACCATGCAGTAGTGGTCATAGGTGAACAGCGACGGCTTCACCATCTCCAGGAAGGTCCGGACGTGGTGGTCGTACTCCTCCGGATCGCCGTGGAAGTCGTCGGCGTACGTGGGGAACAGGACCACCCAGTATCCCTTGGAGGGCGCCAGCCGCCGGACCCGTTCCTGTTCCCGGGCGAGGCGCGGGAACTCCTTCTCCCCGGGCTCGCTGGCCCCGCCCAGCCACCACACCCGCGGATCGCTCTCCGCCGCGGCCATCCTGGCGTCGTCGAGCTCGCCGAGGGGGCGGTACTTCACCCCGAAACCGGCGTATTCATCCAGCTCCAGATTGATGTTGAAGTTCGCCACGGCGTACTCGGCATGGTACTGGTCCGTGTCCATGCCCTCGTACTGGTCCGCGGGGCTGCCCGGGGTCAGCCAGCCGTAGATGGGGAAGAAGTCCTCGTCGGCCACCTCGACGATGGAGAACTCCTCCTCGTAGTCCCGGATCGTGCCCGGCCGCAGCGAGAAGTCGTCCAGACGCAGCCGACCGCCCACCCACCGCCGGGCGACGACGACCTGCAGGGCCCGCGCGCCCTCGGGCGGACGCACCTGCTGGAAGAACTCGATCCAGCGGTCCTGGGTCTCCGGCAGCACGATCTCGAAGGAACCGACCTTCTCCTCTCCGTCGTCCAGCCAGTCGCCGCTGAGGGAGACCCCGTCGGCGTCGATCCAGCGTTCGTTCGTGGTGACGCCCCGGCTCGTGGACGCGTAGTAGCCTTTGAAGAGGTAGTCCCGGTCCGCGGCGACGGGGAAGACCGGGCTGCGCAGGGTGGTCACCGACATCGGCGTCCCGGGCTGGATCTCCAGGCAGGTGCCGGTGCCGTCGCGGCCGGGCGCCAGCCTGCCGATGCGCACCTGGGTCAGCGGCTGGTTCCAGGATTCGACACTCCAGCCCGCGGGCAGGTCGCCGCTGAACTCGTCGAATCCGGGATTCGGGAAGTGGTTCTCCGCCCCCTGGGCCGCGGTGCCGCCGCCGGAGACCAGGATGGCCGCCAGGCCCGCGGCCCCGGGCAGCGATCTCACGCTGATTCTCCGGGCGGCCGCCAGCAGCTCCCACAAGGGCGACTTCATTCGGATTCTCCGGGCAGCCGCCAGCGGCTCCACAGGAAGGCGCACTTGTCCCGCGGCGTTGCCGGCTTCTGGTAGTAGGCGGTGAAGATGCTGCCGTCGTCGAGCTCGACGCTGGAGGGGTAGCCCAGGTCGCTGTCGGGTCCGTCGTCGCGCAGGATGTAGTCGTACTCCCAGGTGGCGCCGCCGTCGCGGCTGATCATGACGCGCTCGCCGAAGGGCTCGCGGCGGCGTCCGTAGGCGCAGACGAGAGCGCCGCTCGAGTGCACCATCAGGTGCGGCGGACAGCCGTGGAAGTCCATCGGCTCGGCGCGCGTCCAGGTGCGGCCGCCGTCGCTCGACTCCGTGTACATGTGCATGAAGTCCTGCAGGCCCAGGTCCTCCGGGTCGACGCCGCCGCCGCGCTCGAAGCGGATCAAGCCAACCAGCTTGCCGTCGGGCAGCTCGGCCACGTGGGCCTCGTGGTAGTTGTTCTCGGTGGAGCCCTCGAAGAGGGGCACCGTCCCCAGGGGCTGCCAGGTGCGGCCGCCGTCGTCGCTGCGGGTGGCCACGATGGCGCCCACGCCGCCCTTGAAGCCGGCCATGTCGGTCTCGAAGAGCTTGCCCAGGAAGAGCAGCCCGCCGGCGCGCAGCCGGGTCGGCCCGTGGGGCGTGGTCTGCGGCACCTTGATCGGCCCGGACCAGGTCTCGCCGGCGTCGTCGCTGATGCGGCACCAGGCGCCCACCCAGCGGGCGGCGTTGTCGTCGTCGATGCGGGCGATCCCCTCCTGCCAGCGGGCCCGGGTGGCGGCGTCGATCCCCTGCATCCGTTTCTCCGCCGAGGCCCGCAGGTCGGTGGTGAACCAGGTCAGCAGCAGACGCTCGCCGCCGCAGCTCACCAGGCCGGTGTCGCGGTCGTCGAGGGGGGAGTCGTTCACCACCCGGGGGCTCGTCCAGCTCCGCCCCTCGTCGGTGCTGCGCATGAACACGCTGCGCCCGAAGGGGCAGACGTGGTGGTTGCGCAGCCCCGAGGCGGCGGCCACCAGGGTGCCGTCGGGCATGCGGGCCACCGTGGGCCAGCCGAAGTAGCCGTAGAAGTCGTCGGGGTAGCTGGCGATGACGCCGTGCTCGGCGGGAATGACGGAGTCTCTGCGGATGAGGTTCATGTGAGGCCCTCCAGGCGGTAGACGCGCGCGGCGGTGTCGTGGAAGAGGCAGGCCCGGTCGGCCGGCGGCAGGTCCGCCGTCCAGTCGAGGAAGCGGCCGTAGAGGGTGGGGACGTCGATGCCCTGCACACCGTCCACCGGGTAGTTGCTGGCGAACATGCAGCGGCCGGCGCCGAAAATGTGGATCGCCTGACGCACCAGGTCCCTCGCCTTGGCCTCCTGCGCAGGATCCCGGTGGTAGTCGGGCGCGCAGAAGAACACCATGGAGAGCTTCATGCTCGCGTGGGGAAGAGCGGCCATCGCCTTCAGGCCCTCCTGCCACAGGTCCATGTAGCCGGGATCCCCGCTGTCGTGGAAGGAGGCGAGATGACCGACGATGACCGGCGTCTCCGGGAAGTCGCCGAAAGTCGCCGCCGCGTCGGCGAGCTGATGGGGGTTGCACTGCAGGTCGAAGGAGAGGCCGCGCTCGCCGAGGAGGGCGAGGCTCTCGCGGAAGACGGGGTCGCCCAGGAAGTCGCCGCGCTCCACCTGCGGCCAAGTGAGGGCGGGGTTGTCCGGATGGTGGTTGAGGATCATGCGCACGCCGCGGAAGCGCTCCCCCGCCTCGGCGAGATGACGGTCCAGGATCTGCCCGGTGTGGCGGACATCCCGCGCCAGGTGCGCGTAGGGGACGATGGCGAAGGGGTGTCCCGTGGGCGCCATCTGATCGCGGACGAAGCGGGTCTCGGCGACCTCGTCGAGGGGGAACCCGCCCTCCATCTGGCCGACTACCGTCTCCACGTGGACGGAGGCCTCCAGCTCCAGGGGCGCCGGCAGTTGGCCCATGTCGCGCAGGTAGTCCCCGGCGTGGTAGACGGGCAGGTCCCGCTCCACGTCGGGGCCCAGGTTCGGGTTGGGCCGGACGCCCAGGTCCCACAGGTGGAAATGGGGGTCGATGATCCGCATGGCACTCCTTCGGGAGGTGGTGTGCGCGCCTCAGGGGCGGGGAAAGAAGGCGGACTCGCGGGCGCGGGACAACTGCCGGCAAGGCCGGTTGCCCGGCCGGGAAGACCCCCATAACCTACCTCATCCGCGCTGGCGCCGGGCGCCGGCGGGTGGACTCACCGAGACAATCGCGAGAGGAGAAACGCTGAATGGATTCGCTTCCACTCTATGCTCTCTTGTGGGGGTTGCCCGCCCTCCTGGTCCTGCTCGTCCCATGGGTGGTGCGCAAGCTGCGCGGAACCCCGCCCGAACCCCGGATGACGGATGCCAACTTCCTGGTGAAGATGCGCCTCCACAACTACATGAAGGAAAGCCAGTACGTGCTCCCCGCCCTGCTGTTTGCGGCGATGGTCTACCTCCTGTCTGGGTACCAGGACGGCGGTTGGAACAAGTTCCTGAGCGGCACCTTTCTGGGACTGGCGGTGGCCCACGCTGGCCGCTACTTAACCTGCCGCCAGCTCGGCAAACTGCTGAAGAAGGAAGAGGAGCTCGCCGCGTGACCACACCCACCGACTTCACCATCGCCGCCGTCGAGCGCATCCGCGTCGACGTCCCCTTCCACGAGCGCTGCGCCGACCGCATGACGGTGCGCGGCAACGGCTGGTCCGTCGTCGACATCTACCGGGTCGAGCTGGCCTGCGGCGCCGTCGGCGTGGGCGAGACGATCGTCGGCTACACCTGGGGCGCCTCGGCCGAGGCGCGGGTGCAGGCGAGCCGGGGCCGCAGCGTCTTCGACCTGCTCTGGGACGACAGCCTCGGCGCCGGCCTGCAGATGGCCTGCTTCGACGCCGCCGGCAAGGCCGCCGGGGTGCCCTGCCACCGCCTGATGGGCCCGAAGTACCGCGACGCCTGCCCGGTCTCGTGGTGGTCGCAGGACGCGAAGCCGGAGGAGTGGGTGGCCGAGGCGCAAGCGGCCGAGGCCAGCGGCTTCACCACCATGAAGGTGAAGGCCCGTCCCTGGCACGACCTCGACGAGCAGCTCGCCGCGGTGGCGGCGGCGGTCTCCCCCCATTTCAAGCTCGACGCCGACTTCAACGAGATGCTCCTCGGGGTGGACGTGGCGGCGCCCGTCATCTCCCGGCTCGAGGCGAAGTACCCCATGCTGGCCATGGTCGAGAGCCCCATCCCGCAGAAGGATGTGGCCGGCAACGCCGCCCTGCGCCGGCAGATCCGCAGCCCCATCGCCATGCACTTCGGCAATCCCCCGCCCATGACGGCGATCCGCGAAGGGGTGTGCGACGGCTTCGTCATCGGCGGCGGGGCGAGCCAGGTAATGAACCAAGGCACCCTGGCGGCGCACGCCGCCATGCCCTTCTGGCTGCAGATGGTGGGCACCGGGCTGACGACCACGTTCTCCGTGCATCTGGGGGCGGTGCTGGCCCAGGCCCGCTGGCCGGCGATCCCCTGCATCAACATCTACTCCCACACCCTGCTGACGGAGTTCGCCGTCGAGGGCGGGCACGTGGCCGTGCCCGAGGGACCCGGCCTGGGGGTGGAGGTGGACTGGGACGTTGTCGAGGGATTCCGCGTCGACCCGGATTACGTCAAGCCCGACCCGCGCCAGATCCACACCATCCACTGGCCGGACGGGCGCCATACCAACTACCCGGGCGGCGGCTACCGCACCGACTTCACCGCCGGGCGGCTGCCCCCGTTCCTGCCAGGGATCTCCCTCGACTACCGCCTCGACGACGGCTCCGAGGCGTTCGACGGGGAGTACCGCGATCTGTTCGGGTGAGCCGGGCGACTCACTTCACCAGGCGGGCGATCTCCCGGAACCCGGGGTTCCCGGCCTCGCGCAGCAGCTCGAAGAGGGCCGTCTCCACCGAGGTGATCCCGGCGCCGGCGGCCCGGGCCTTCTCCAGGCCCACGCGCTTGTTCTGAGCCGTTCGCGAGGAGACGGCATCCTCCACCACTTCCACCTCGTAGCCGCGGCCGCGGAGATCGCGGACGGTCTGGTAGACGCAGATGTGGGTCTCGATGCCGGAGACCAGGACCTGCCGCCGGCCGCTCTCCTCGAGGAGACGCGCGAAGTCGGGCTGGCCCCAGGCGCTGAAGCAGGTCTTGGCCAGCGGCTCCCGGTCGCTCAGCAGCTCGGCGACCTCGGGGATCGTCGGCCCCAGGCCCTCGGGATACTGCTCCAGCCACAGCACCGGCAACTCCAGGATGCGGGCCCCCCGCACCAGGATCTGCAGGTTCCGGTAGAGGCTTTCCCGGTCGTGCATCAGGGTCGCGAGCTTGCCCTGCACGTCGATGACGGCCAGCGCCGTGTCGGAAGCGTTCAGCATGGCTCAGCGGAGTTGAAAGAATGAGCGAGTTGCCGCGCCGCAGGATGGGCCGCACCGGCATGCGGCCCCGGGCCCTCGGCATGGGCGCCGCCTTCGTCAGCCACGTGGCCGAGGCGGAGACGATCGCCACCATCGAGCGCGCCCTCGATCTGGGGATAGACTACTTCGACAGCTACGCCGGCCGCAACGAGGGCCGCTGGGGCCGGGCGCTGGCCGGCGTCGAGCGGTCGAGCTACTACATGCAGGCCAAGGTCGGCCCCCACTACGAGCGGCCCAAGGACTTCTCGGCCGAGGCGACGCGCTGGAGCGTCGAGCAAAGCCTGCGGGCGCTCCGGGTCGACTATCTCGATGCCGTCCTCGTCCACGACCCGGCCGACATCGCCGACCCGCTGGGCCCCGGCCGCGCCTTCGACGAGCTGCAGCGGATGAAGGAGGAGGGGCTGGTGCGCCACATCGGCCTGGGGGTCCGCCAGCACGACTTCCACCGCGCCGCCATCGAGGCGGGACACGCCGAGATCGTCCTCACCTTTCTCGACTACACATTGCTGGATCAGTCGATCGTCGACACCACCATGGCCCTGGCCAGGGAACACGGCACCGGCCTCATCCTGGCCAGCGTCTTCGGCATGGGCCGCCTCACCGGCGTCGAGCCCGACCCGGCCGCCGAGCCGCGGGCCCACGCCATGTGGGAGTGGTGCCGCGAGCGGGGCGTGGACATCAAGCACCTGGCCATGCAGTTCTGTCTCGACGCGCCCGTCGACGGCATCGTCATGAGCGGCCCCGCCGACCGCCACCAGCTCCAGGACGCGTACGACGCGGCGGTCCAAGAGGTGCCGCCCGGGGTCTGGTCCGCCTTCGAGGAACGGTTCGGCGTCGGAGTCTCGGGATGAAGCGGATCCTCCTCCCTCTCGTCCTGCTGCTGCTCACCCATGCAGACCTGTCCGCCGCCGTGTTGAAGGGCCGGGTGCTCGACGCCGGGACCGGAGAACCCCTGTTCGGCGCGAATGTGTACCTGGAGAACGGGGACCGGGGCACCACCACGGGCCCCGACGGAGCATTCGAGATCGGCGGCGTCGCCGCGAGCAGCGATACCCTGGTGGCCAGCTTCATCGGGTACGAGGAGTTCCGCCTCGCCGTCCTCGTCGCGGCGGACGACATCGAGCTGATCGTCGAGCTGGTGCCCGAGGTCTTTCGAGGGCAGGAGATCGTCGTCGTGGCCGACCGCGCCAGGCTGCGGGAGACACCGGTCGCCTTCACGGACGTTCCCAAGGCGGAGATGGACCGCCGCCTCGGCTCCCGGGACCTGCCCCTGATCCTGGACGATACGCCGGGTGTGTACGCCACCGGCCAGGGCGGCGGTTCCGGCGATTCGCGCATCAACCTCAGGGGATTCGACCAACGCAACGTCGCGGTGATGATCAACGGCGTGCCCGTCAACGACATGGAGAACGGCTGGGTCTACTGGTCCAACTTCGACGGGCTCGGGGACGCCACCTCGTCGATCCAGGTGCAGCGCGGACTGGGGGCCTCCAACCTCGCCATCGCCTCGGTGGGCGGCACCGTGAACATCATAACCGACATCGCCGGCGCGCGGCGCGGATTCCAGGTCAAGCAGGAGATCGGCAGCGGCGCCTTTCGCAGGACCCGGGTCGGCTTCTCCTCCGGGCTGATCGACGGCCGCACCGCCTTCACCCTCGGCCTTACCCGCAAGACCGGGGACGGCCTCGCCGATCAGACCTGGACGTCGGCCTGGTCCTACTTCGGGGCCCTGAGCTTCCTGGCCTCCGACGAGCACAAGATCGACCTCTTCGTCGCCGGCGCTCCGCAGCGCCACGGGCAGCGCCTCTACAAGCAGCCCATCGCCACCTTCGACGCCGGGTACGCACGCTCCCTCGGTGTCGACGTGACGGACTCCGAGAGCCACGGCACCAGCTTCAACCCCAACTGGGGGCCGTCGCCCTTCCCTTCCTACCGGGAGTACTACAACGGCAAGCTCCACGACGCCCGCGACAGCGCGGTCCTGATGGAGCGCGAGAACTACTACCACAAGCCGCAGGTCAACCTCAACTGGTACTGGACGCCCGGCGAAAGGCTGATCCTCTCCAACGTCTTCTACTTCTCCCGCGGCAAGGGGGGCGGCAGCGGACGCCTGGGGGCCAACCCCGGCCAGCGGGCCGACGGCAGCATCGACTGGCAGCGGGCCTCCGACGAGCTGAACACCCTGACCGCGGCGGAAGCGGATCCCGGCCTGGTGGAAGCAGGGCATGTGGGGGAGAGCGAGATCGGCGCGGAGACGGTGATCCGCAACTCGGTGAACCACCAGTTCTGGTACGGATACCTGGGGACGGCGGAGTACCGCCTGAGCAGCGCCGTCAAGCTCGCCCTGGGCGCCGACCTGCGATACTACAAGGGCCAGCACTGGCGAGAGGTGCGCAACCTGCTCGGCGCCGACTACTTCGTCTACGAGTGGGACGCCAACGCCGCCACGCCGGTCAAGCGGCTCGGAGACAAGGTCTCCTTCCACAACGACGGCCTCACGCGCTGGGGCGGCGGTTTCGCCCAGCTCGAGGGACGGTTCGGAGACCTGACCGCCTTCACCAGCGCTTCGGGGTCGATGACGGGATACCAACGCATCGACTACTTCCGCTCCAAGGTCGACGGCGATTGGGACAAGACCGGCTGGGCCAACTTCAACGGCTACACCGCCAAGGTGGGTGGCAACTACAACCTGACCCCCGCGGTCAACCTCTACGCCAACGCCGGCTGGCTGTCGACGGCGCCCAAGTTCGACTCCGTCTACCACTACGACAACAGCCTCTACGACCCGACCTTCAACGAGAAGGTCGCCTCCTTCGAGGTAGGGGCCGGGTATCTCGAGCGCGGCCGCCTCACGGGAAACGCCAACCTCTACTACACCCGCTGGATGGACCGCTCCTGGCCCAAGAGCATCTACAGCGACAAGCTCGACCAGAGCTTCCGGTTTCTGCTCAACGGCATCGACGCGCTGCACAAGGGGATCGAGCTGGATCTCAAGGCGCGCCTCCACCCCATACTGGAGCTGCGCGGCATGGTCTCCCTGGGCGACTGGGAGTGGCTCAACGACGTGGACGTCACCTTCTCACCGGAGGAGGACCCGCAAGCCGTCGGCAACTTCCAGGTGTATGCCGGAGGGCTGAAGGTCGGCGACTCCGCGCAGAAGAGCCTGGCCCTGAGGGCCGCCCTCTTTCCTGCGCGGGGCCTCTACGCCTCCCTGGGCCTCCGGCGCTTCATGGATCACTACGCCCGGTTCGACCCGGCCAACCGCACCGACCCCGGCGACCGCCGGCAGTCCTGGAAGCTTCCGGACTACAACCTCGTCGACCTCCACGCCAGCTACCGGCTGCCCCGCGATCTCTTCGGCACCGGCCGGACGAGGCTGCGGCTGCACGTCTTCAACCTCCTCGACGAGCTGCACATCTCCGACGCCGACGACGGAGAGGACCACGACGCGGCGAGCGCCCGCGTCTTCCTCGGGCTGCCGCGGCGCTGGAACATCTCGCTGTCGTACGAGTACTGAGGGCCAGGACGGGCCCTCAGCGGGCACCGGGGATCCGGCTCCGGGCCGAACTTCCAGGCCCGCGGCCGGGTGGCGTGTGGGGCCGCCGGCCCTCAGTTTATTGAACCGGTGACGATCGCCGCCGCGCCCTTCAACGAACTCCCCGAGGAAGCCACGACCATGGAACCCCGAGTCCGAGAGATCCTGAGCTGGTACGGAAGCGACAACCCCGGCACCCTGACCAACCTCGCCCGCCTCCTCAACCAGGGCAGGCTCGGCGGCAGCGGCCGCTTGGTCATCCTGCCCGTCGACCAGGGCGTGGAGCACGGTCCCGCCCGCTCCTTCGTGCCCAACCCGCCCGCCTTCGACCCCCGCTATCACTTCGAACTGGCCCTCGAAGCCGGCCTCAACGCCTACGCCGCGCCCCTCGGCTTCCTCGAGGCCGGCGCCCGCGACTACGCCGGCGACCTGCCCCTGATCCTCAAGCTCAACAACCGCGAGAACCTGGCTTCCGACGCCGACCCCCTGCAGGCCGTCACCGGCTCCGTGGAGGCGGCCCTGCGCCTCGGCTGCGCCGCCATCGGCTACACCGTCTACCCCGGCTCGGCTCCGCGGGTGCAGATGTACGAGAAGCTCCAGGCCCTCGGCGAGGAAGCCAAGCGCCACGGCCTGGTGGTCGTCGTCTGGTCCTACCCCCGCGGCTCGGACCTGAGCAAGGAGGGCGAGACCGCCCTCGACGTCTCCGCCTACGCCGCCCAGATCGCCGCCCAGCTCGGCGCCCACATCATCAAGGTGAAGCCGCCCGACGACTTCGTGGAGCAGAAGGAGGCGAGCGCCGCCTACGAGAAAGCCGGCACCCCCACATCGACCCTCGCCGAGCGCGTCGCCCACGTGGTACAGTCCGCCTTCAACGGCCGCCGGGTCATCATCTTTTCGGGGGGACCCGCCAAGGGCACCGCCGAGGTGCTGGAGGAGATCCGCGGCATCCGCGACGGGGGCGGATTCGGGTCGATCATGGGGCGGAATGCGTTCCAGCGGGAGCGGGGGGAGGCGCTGGAGTTGCTGGATCAGGTGATTGGGATATATCAGGGGAGGGTGTAGCCAGCGGGAGTTATCCCTCTCGTGAACCTCTCCGACGGCAATTCCCGCGAGTCCCTGACGAGCCAGCAGCGCAATCTGCTGCTGGCCGAGCCGGTGGCGCGACTATCCCTTGAGCGGCGGGTGATCTTCAAGGACGATCCGACGATCGCCGACCGTCTGGATGTCCAGTACCTGGCGCTGAACGCGATCGACTTCGTCATGGAACGCTCTGCGGTCGAGTCGGGTGCATCTCCGGCCGAAATCGTCGAGCATGTCGCCGCCGAAGCAACGCGGGTGAAGCCGAGCCTCACGGACGAGCAGAGCCGCAAGGTCGGACAGGTGGTTCTCGACTATCTCGCCAACGCCAGGGACGGGCACAAGGCATTCCGTATCGAGTACTACGATGCTGGCCGCGGCGGCTATTCGTTTCGCGACTTCCGGCTGTTGGCCCTGTCCATGGCCGCCGACGGATCAGCCAAGTTCAAGCTGGGCCGCGGGGCACAAGTCCTGACGCTGGCAATGCTGGATGTGGCGCCCGAGTTCGCGCAGGAAGCCGAGGCGATTATGATCCGAAAGGCAGTCGAGCGCGGCCGCTTCAAAGATGCGCAAACCCTCGCCCAGCGCGCACGCATGCGCTCGATCCACTATCAGCAGTTCATAGAAGACCGGCTGTTTCGGGTCCGACGCGCCGCAGACCGCATTGTCTGGAGCGAGGAGGTGCTGCCCGAGCTCGACCGAGCCCGCGCGCATCTGAGCGAACGGCGCAAGCACGAAGGCGCGATCATCGAATCGATTCGGGAGCATATCGCTCATGCACACGGAGACACGCGTGATCAGCTCGTGGACCTCAAGAACACGATCGACGAGTGCCGCCAGCGTCATGCAACCCTTTTCGAACGCGTCATTACCGCGTCGGAGGAATTCCGCCAATTCCAAGTGAACGCGTTCCGGGCGCGCCGCACGCAGAATGTGCCCGATCTCGAGGATCGAATTCTGGTTCCGCTGCTTGCCTCGCCAATGAGAGCAATCTCCCGCATCAGCGACGAGGTCGGGATCGTCTTCGCCGCCCCAACGTCGCCGCTGCTTCTCGATCTGGGGTTGCTGTTCGAGAGCGTCACCCAGCCCCGGTTTCGCCGCGACCCCGCCGGTGAGTATGATGAGCACGATCTCACGGGGATCGAGCGCGTTCCGCCCGAATTCGACGCCGACGAAATTGAAGAAGCACAGAAGTGGCTGGACCGAGAGATATCGACGCGCATGCGCTTGGACATGGAATCGGCAATCGACGCAGCCGAGAGACAAGGTCTTGCGGAGTCCACCCTGCGTTGCGTGCTGTTTCTGATGCTGCGGTCGTGGTGTCCTCAAGACGACCCACTGGGCGTCATCGCTTCGATCGACGGGACGATCGCGCACGAGCGAGCCGCCGGCGACAATCTGGTGCTCGTCAGGGATACATAACGATGGCGAACCTGACGCATCTGAGCGAGGCCCAGAAAGCGGTTCTTCTCCTCAAGAAGGGACTGTCCCCGCGAGCCTCCGCCCTGCACGGCGACGTCGACTATCGGCAGCTGCTGGCGCACTGGCGAGCCGATCCCGAATTCCGCCAACTCGTGCTCGACCTCGCGCCGATGCTAGATCTCAGAGTCATCGATGCCCTCGATCATGCGATCGTTCTGGCGCCGTCCGGTCCGGACAGTGTCTTCGCCGTTACACTCACAGACCTTCGCCCGGGTCTCGGGGAGATGTCGCGCGGCACGCTCGCTCTCGTTCAAATCGCGGTCGCGGCGACGTTCTTTCCGACCGCTGCGGTCCTGATGGGGACGCAGGACGACAGCGCTGAGGTCTCGGCCACGCCGACGCGAATTGCGGCGGTACTGCGCGAGCACTGCGGGCGCCTGGAGGCCGAAGCGGGAGACGACCCCGACTTGGCGGAGGCGGGGCTGGCAGAAGCCTGGCGTGAGATCGCCCGCCTGCCGGACACCAGACCTGACGGCAGCCAGCGCGCGGCACTAAGCTCGCTCGCAGGCATGGTCAAACTCGTTCTCAACCAGCTTCACGAACATGGGATGGTAAGGACCCTCGAAACTGCGGACGGCGAGACCTACATCCCTACACCGCGCTTCAAGGTGCAGGTGCGTGAGCTTGCCGCCAACGAGCTGTTCGAACGCTGCGTCTCTGTCCTGCCTGGCTTCCTCGATCACGGGAGAGGATGAATGCGGTACATCACGCGCATCCATCTCTCGGACTGCGGCTGGCACGAGGCCTACTACCCCGGGACCACCATCGAGCTTGCCGACCCCCGGACCGGAGAGCCCAGGCACACGGTGTTCAGCCTGGAGAACACCGGCGGGAAGACCTCCTTCCTGGCGCTCGTCCTGAGCTGCTTCGATCCAAGCGAACGGCGGTTCCTGAAGACCCTGATCCGCCCCAACCAGAAGTTCGGCGACTATTTCGGCGACGTACCTGCGTTCATCCTCGTGGAATGGGACTTCTCCGGCGGTCAGACAGGCTTTCTGGATGCGCAACGCCTGGTCACTGGTCAACTGGTGGTTCCGCGGGGGGAGGGTCGGCAGCGAGAACTCGACCGACACTTCTTCGCATTTCGAAGCGCTCCGAGTCTCACACTCGACGACATCCCGGCGCCTGGTCTCCGGGGATTTGAGGAGCAGGGCCGGCTCAAGGGGCATCAGGATGTACAGCGCTGGCTCCACACGATACGTTCGAGCCATCCCGGCCAGTTTCAGGCCTTCGGCAAGCAGTCGGATTGGAAGCGCAGGCTCGCCGAAGAGAAGATCGACACCGAACTACTGGCCGCCCAAGTCGAGTTCAACCGAAGCGAGGGGGGCATCGAAGACTTCCTGAACTTCCGCAGCGAATCCCAGTTCATGCGGAAGTTCCTGGCGATGACGGTACCGGAAGCGGAGGCCGGCCCGGTGCGGGCGGTGCTCGTCGAGCATGTCGGCAAGCTCGCGGACTTGCCACGTCTGCAACAGCGCCGGAACGCGATGTGCCAGTTGAAGGAACGATTCGCCCCGTTCGTGGAAATCGCCGGTGCGGCACAGGCAGCGCAGAAGGACGTCTCGCAGCGAATCGGCATTGCTGCCGGCCTCAAGGCGGCGCTGGAGGAGTATGGAGCCCAAGCATTGCAGCGGGCGGAGGCACTTTCCGAACAGGCGCGCGCACATCAGACCGCCGCAAGTCAAGCCGAGGATGCATGCAGGAAGGCGCGAGTCGAGTACGCTTCCGCGATGGTCGAGATGGCACGTAGCCGGCACGAGTCCGCCCAAGGACTGGCCACGACCCGCGAGAAAGAGCTGGAGCAGGCTAAGTCGCGCAGGAAACTTGCTTATGGTGCAGTGCTAATGCGGGAGATCCTCGACGACCGCGCGCGAAGCGAGTCGCTTCGGGAGGCGATCGATGAGGCGCACGCCGACCTCCAGCCACGTCGCGACGCGCTTCGGAGCATGGGCGCCGACCTCGAATCGACGCTCAACCGACGCGCTACGGCGATGCGAGAACGACAGCGGTCCCTGACGGCCGACGCCGCGAAGTCAGAGGCAGCGGCACGGGAGGCCGAAGAACAGCGAGCGGCCAATGACCAAAGTGCCCAGACGGAGCGGCGGAAGATAGCCGCCATCGACGTGGACCTCGGCCACGCGCGCGAATTCCGTGCGCAGTTGGAAGAGGACGAGGGGGTTCTTGGAGCCGGGGAAAGCGCCGAGGCGGCATCCAATCGCCATGCCGAAGCCGCGAGAACGGTCCGAGATGAAGCTGACGATCTGCGCCGTCAGGCCGATGAGAAGGACGAGGCTACCCGGGCCCACCGTAATCTTCAGGGCGATCTCAAGGCCGAGCGATCCCGTACTGCAAGCGAGATCGGATCCTTGCAGGAAACCGTTCGGGAAGGAGACGAGAATCGCCGTTCTCTGGCCCTTGATTCGACCATTCTTGAGCTGACCGGCGAGAGTGACGTCGACCCCGATTCGGAAGCGGTCGACCGGGTGCTCGCGGATTCCAAGCGCAAGGACGCCGCCACGCTGCGCGACAGCGAACGGCGGCAGGAACTGCTCGAAGCCGATCGCGAGTCCCTCGAAGCCACCGGACTCGCCTCAATCGACAAGAACGTACGCGCCGTCACCGAACTCCTCCGAGCCTCCGGGATGCCGGACGCGCAGCCATATGTCACCTACCTGTCCGAGATTCTGCGAATGCCCGACCGCGTGCGCCGTTTTGCCGAGCTCGACCCCGCTCGGTTCGCCGGCGTTGCAGTCCCCAATCGGAACGCGCTGAACGAGGCGCGCCGGGTGCTTCAGTCCGCACCGCCTCTGAGCCGGCCGGTGACCGTGGCGATTGCCCAGGACGTACCCGGCGAGGAACCGGGGGACCGGTTCGTCCTGCCGGTCGACGAGCCGGCCGCCTACGACCGCGGGGCCGCCGAGGAGTTGCAGCGACGCATCGAGGACGATCTCGCCCGAATCGGGAAATCGAGCGACACAGTACGGAGGCGGTTGGAGGGAGTGGAGTCCACGCTTCAGAACTTGAATACCTGGCGCGAACGGTTCGGCGGCGGTCGGCTTGACGCAATGCGACAGTCCATTACGAAGAGTGAGGTGCGCAACGAGGAAATCGGAGCCGAACTCGACGCTCTGTCGAAGCGGATCGAAACCGATGAGGGCGATGCCAGGCTTTGCCGTGACCGTGCTCGGGAACGCGACAAGCACGCCCACACCTGCTCTGAACGTGCCCGCCGTGCCGGTGAGCATCACACGCAGTGGGAGTCGCGCCTAGAGGGTTGGCAGTTGGAGCGCCTTCGCCACGAGCAAGCGGCGCAAGCCGCCGAGGCGTGCGCCGGGGAATGGCAAGCGAAGCGGGTCTTGTTGGAGGGCGAAGCCCGCACTTGCGAACAGGACGCGAAGGAGGAGGCGAGTCGGGCCGCAGACCTGGAACGCGAGACCGTAGACATCGAGTACAGGGCAGCCGGCGGACGGATATCCGAGGATCTTGATGCCCTGCGCCGCGACTACGGGCAGCACCTGGATACGTTGAAGAACCTGGAGCAGGAGCGGGTCGACCGTCTGCTCGGGCAGCAACAGGAGATCCAACGGGCTCTGGACGGGAAGGAAGACCGCTTCGGACAGGAGTTCGGCGAACTCGACCGAACGAAGGTCGAAGCCGAAGCCGCGCGTGACGGTGCTTTAGAGGCTGCCGCCTCCGCTGATGCAGAGCTCGAGACGGCGCTTGCGAATACTTCGATCGCCCGAGCCGATGCAGAAGGCGCGGAGAGAGAGTACCGCTCCGAGAGAGACGGGCGCGCTGCAGACATCAAGCCGGACGCCTTTGTTGATCTCACCGCTCACGAACCAGAGGACTTGGCCGGCATCGCGTCGCGGGCAGAGGAGACCATTCTCCACCAAGACGCCCTACGAGCACGCGAGGCGCAGGCGGCTGAAGGGATGCGCCAGGAGACGGAACGGAACGAACGCACCGTGAAGGAGTACATGAACTGGTCCGCTACGCTGGATGGCGTGCTGCAAGGCGAGTCCGTCTCACCGGAACGGATCGAACTCCCAGTTCATGAAGAGGTAGCGCCCCTCGTCAGCGACACCGTCTCCGGTCTCGTCCAGTCTCAGGATGCGAAGAACGAAGCGCAGACGCGCGTCTACGGCAGCTACGACGAAATCCGGAAGTTCGTGAACTCCCACGCTTTCATCCGGCTCGAAGGTGAGCGCGAGGTCGCCGTGCAACTAACCGAAAGCGATCCTCTGGCCGCCGCCGCCAACGCACCCCGAACGGCGGGGCTGATCGACGATCGCCTGAAGAGCATCGAGCACGACCTCTCACGACTCGACGAGGATCTCCAGGCGTGCATCGATGAGCTGGACCATCTATTGCGTACGGCCTTGCATATCGTGCGGCGGATGGTCCGCGACGGACGGATTCCGGGCGATGTACCACGATTCGGCGGCCAGCCGGTGTTCCGCATCGGTGCCGACCTCTCCCGTATCCCCGCCACCCAACGCAGGGAGATTCTGCGCAGCTACATCACCGATCTGGCGGAGGACGACCGCGTACCGGAAAGGGGTCAGGACATCGCCGCGGAGATGGTCGAACGCATGACATGGGCCTTGGGCAGGAATACGCTTGGCATCCGACTCCTCAAGCCGAAAGGCGAGGGAGACACCGAGCACATGCCGATCGAGCGCGTGACCGTTTCCGGCGGAGAGCTGCTCACCGCGGCGATGATGATCTACCTCGTGATCGCGAGGCTGCGGGCAGATGCAATGCATGAAGGCACGGGGGAAGCCGGCGTGCTCATCCTCGACAACCCGCTGGGAAAGGCCAACAAGGCGCTGCTGTTGAAGACCCAGATCGGACTCGCGGACGCGATGGGAATCCAGCTCTTTTTCGCGACTGGCGTTCAGGACACGAGCGCGCTTGCTGCATTCGAGAACATCGTGAGGCTGCGCCGCAACCGGCAGTCCCGAGCCTCGCGGCGGATCCATGTGGAGATAGAGGCGATGCACGCGCACATCGATAGAAACACCGACGGGGACCCCACGGCGGCTGCCCCGGTCGAGCCCGCCGCCGACTAGCGTGCCCACCTTCGAAGAAGCGCTCCTCGCGCTCGGCAAGCGCCGGATACGCTTGCCCGAGCTTCAGGACGCATATCTTCGCGCCCACCCGGACGCCATCCATGCGCCGGACCTGCGCCGGCTTCTCCTCGACGCGCTGCGCAGGCTGAAGCGAGACGAAGTGGCCGACCTTCCGGCACAGGGTCGGGGATGGGACAGGTCCGGTTCTCCCGCACTTCCTCGGACTGTGAGCCTCCGCGATGTGGCTCGCTCCCGGCGTTCTCCAGAGGCGCACGCCTGGCTGCCGGCTCTTGCCTTCGCGGCGGACGAACGCCATCCCGTCCGCCGGGCGGACCTCCAAGCCATCAACGCATTCCTCGTGTCCGCCCGTGGCAAAAGCCTCACCCCGGTGCCGACGCGGGAGCGCTCACTGCAGATCTTCAGGAACGAGAAGCGCCTCGATGACATCCGCAAGGGTGAACCAACCCTCTTCGATGGACGCATCTCGCTCGACGATCTCCACTGCTATTCGGTCGCGCCACCGCTGCCGTACGAAACGCCTGACAGCCCTTCGCCCGGGCGGCCCGTGCTCGTGCTGGAGAACTATCACTCCTACGACAGCTTCCAGCGTTGGAACCGGGAGGCGGCGCTGTACGCCGCAGTCGCTTACGGTGGCGGCAATGCGTTCAGGCAGGGAGCCGGCAATCTCGACGAACTGATCGCTCGCACGGCCGCCGATGGCGCCTTCTATGTCGGTGACCTGGATCCCACCGGAGTCGACATACTGCTCGGGGTCAACGCCCGTCGACGGGCAGATCGCCGATCAACAGTGCAACCCCATTGCGCCCTCTATCGATGGCTGCTGGCCCACGGTTGCCGGCGGCCGTTGGACAAGGCACCCAGGGACGGCTTGGCCGCCCGTGTCCGGGAGCTGTTTCCTGCCGACATCGCCAGTGCGCTTGGGGAACTGTGGGCTGCAGGATTGTGCATCCCGCAGGAGAGCTTTGGCCTTGAACAGCTCCGTGGCGAGGAGGCGGCGATAGCCAGCCCAGAGGCCGCCTGAACCACCCAGGGGACGCTTGTTGATTCCACTGTTGGGAAACCCGCGAAGCCCCGCATACCTCCGGGTTGGTGTCCCTCCGGCTCCATCCTCATTACCGTGACACAGGACAAGCGCACGTCCGCCGGATGCCGTCGCGTCTCAGACGATGCTCGCGTCATCGTCCACTATCACGCTGTCAGTGGACAGCGGCTACGGTAACCCCAAGAAGCCCTCGAAGGTGGTGATGTCATTGCCTACCTGAGAGTTCAAGGACGTTTTCGATGGGAATCTCCGCGAGCACATCCAACGTCTCTATTTTGGTAGAGTTCAATCGTCCATCGCCAATAAAGCACTCTATGTGACTCTCGAAAAAACTAGATACACTGCGACTGTACAAGTCGAATATATCCTTTGACTTTAGCGTTGATACGGCAACTGCCGGGAAGATTCTAATGCCCTTCGTCTTGGAGTAGACCCACACGAAGGAATCCGGAGTTCTAAGAAGCATCGTCTCGCACTGGGCTTGGAGTCGGTCCCAGTCCTTAAACACCCGTCCGGGCTCGGCTCGTTTTGCTTGTGCCAGAAACCCCTTGACCACACGGAATTGAGGCATGTCGATGTCGACGATTCCCATCAAGTCGGCACCATGCCGCTTTTCTTCCGCGGCGATGCCCGAACCTGTTCTCAGGCTACGAGCTGTCCAATTGATGCGCTGCAGAACAGGGTGCGGCGCCTCTGCATCATCTCCTTCGACGAGTCGATCTGATGCACCGGTGGCACCCAGTGGAGAAGTCGCACCTCTGTCATATGGCCGAGCTTCGCCATCTGGGCGCTTGCCTCCAATGCGATCTTCGATTGCTCCAATGATACGCTCTGTAATTTTCGGTTCTTCGGTAACACGTCCATCCCGGTAGGCGTTGAGCGCTCCATCCGCGGCGCTGGAAATCTCACGCGCAACTTCTCTTACGCCCCCAAAGTACCTAATCACTTTCCATTCTTCCTTGGTCGAAGATCCGATTGTAGAGACATGAAAGGAGGGCTGGACCTCCCGGCAATTCTACCAACCACGAAGGCCCTGGCAAGTACGGCAGCCGCGCGGGGCCCCAAAACACGGATGGCACGATGCTATTGTCGAGCAAGGTTTGGGTCACTTCTTCGTAGGTAGTGATTCCCGGCCATCTGCGACTGCCTTGTATCCGAGTGGCTGCTCCTTGGTCGACCCCAGCTCAGTCCACCAAGGGCGTGAAGTCCTCGCTGCTCATTGGTTCGTGCCTACTCCAACAGCCACGCATCTCAATCAATACCCGCTGCTTCGGCAGGACAGTCTCAGGGTTAACCCGCACCACCCTCGCCCCATAGCTACCAGGCCCTTCGGCCATCGCCGCCACCAGATCTGCCACCAGGTAACGCGGCGCCCATCCGATCATGCAGTAGTCATGCGTCTGCATCTGCAGGGCGAACCCGGTCGCCGGATTGCTCAGCTCCAGCGTGACATACAGATCTTCTCCCTGCTCAAGGCGGTCAATACGCTCTTTGGCCGCGTCACTGATGTGTGGCCACCCATGCAGGAAGTACCGGCAAGAGAGGCTCCCGCTGCTGTCTTTCTCGATCTTCGGAAAGACCTCGTATGCGTCGGTGACGCGCTGGCCACCACTTGTGGACAGGATCTCAATTGGGGTCGGCTTCCTCGGTCAGGTCCAGCCTTTGGAGATAATCGGCAAAGTCCGGTCTTGCCGGATTCATGACCCGGTTCTGGAATAGCGGGAACAGCTCCGCGGATTGGTAATCTCCCTCCAAATCGGGGAAATCAATCAAGGGAAGGAATCCCACCTCCTCTTGCGCTCGCTTTGCGCCGCCAATGTAGCGAAAGCGATAGCACGACTCTTCGACACCAGCATCCAGCCGACCCACGGGATACCACGCCTTGCTGGGCTTCCTGTCCTGCCAAGCCAGAAACAGGGTCCTCGTGCTCATTGAAACAGCTCCTGCAATTGTGCAACTTCCGGCCTGAAGGTCATCCAATCCGTGGCCAACCCGATTTCACCAAGTCCTCTACAAGATCCCCTCACGACACAGCCGGCCGCCACTGCACCCACGGCCGCGCCTCCTCGAAAGCCGCGGACGCCGCCAGCACCGTCTCCTCGTCGAACCTCCGCCCGATGATCTGCAACCCAATGGGCAGCCCATCCGCTGAAAGCCCCGCGGGCACCGATGCGGCAGGATGCCCGATGGCGTTGGCGTGCATGGTGAAGGCCCCGTTCCAGTACTGCACGGGGTAGGACGAGTCCCCGGTGATGCTGCCGGGGAAGGTCTCGTTGGGGAAGGCGGGGAAGCAGGAGACAGGCGACAGGATGAGGTCGCAGGTCTCGAAGGCGTCGTCGAAGGTGGCCTTGAGCTCGGCGATGCGGCCCTCGGCGCGCATGTAGTCCTCGGTGGTGACCCGCGATCCCATCTCGATGAAGAAGCGGGCGAACTCGGTCATGCGGTCGCCGTACTCGTCGAGGTACTGGCCGAGGCTGTTGTACACACCCGCCGCCTGCATCGGCCCGAAGGAGTCGTACGGCTCGGGGAGGACCATCTCCACCCCCTCGACGGAGCATCCCAGCTCCTCGAAGACCCTGGCGGCCTTGCTGGTTACGTCGACGACCTCGGGCCGGACGGGGGCAAAGCCGAAGTCGGGGGTCCAGCCGATGCGCAGGCCGTCGATGGCGCGCCCGGTGGCGGCGACAAAGTCGGGGGGACTCCTCCGAATGGAAGCCTGGTCCCGCCGGTCGAATCCCGCCATGACCTGCAGCAGGATCGCGGCGTCGCGCACCGTTCGCGTCAGGGGGCCCGACTGCGAGAAGATGCTCGGCAGAGGAGGCCCGCCGAGTCCGGTGTAGCCGGAGACGCGGCCCTGTGTCGGCTTGAGGGTGTAGATGCCGCAGAAGTTGGCGGGGATGCGCAGGGATCCGCCGCCGTCGCTCCCGGTCGCCACCGGGCACAGGCCGGCCGCCACGGCGGCGGCGGCCCCACCGCTCGATCCTCCAGGGGTCCTGTCGGTGTTCCACGGGTTGCGTCCGAGCACCCCCAGGGAGTTCTCGCAGGTCCCGACCATGCCGAACTCCGGGACGTTGGTCTTGCCCGGCATGACCGCCCCGGCCTTCAGCACGCGCTCGACGACGGCGGCGTTCCGCTCCGGCACGCGATCCTGAAAGACCACCGATCCCATGGTCGAAGGGACGCCGGCGGTCATCTGGGTGTCCTTGATCGGCACGGGGAGGCCGTGCAGGGGGCCGAGGTCGTCGCCGCGCATGACGGCATCCTCGGCGGCGCGGGCCTGCTGCATGGCGAGGTCCCGCGTCACGAGGAGGAAGGAGTTCAACTGTGGATCGAGGCGGTCGATGCGCTCGAAGAACATCCCCGCCAGCTCCACGGGCGAGACCTGCTTCGCCGCGATCAGCTCCAGCAGGTCGCTGGCGGGAGCGTATGCCAGCCCTTCGTCAACCATTGGGATCAGGCGCCTGGATCTTCGATGCCATTCAAGGATATGCCGCTTCTCTCCAGCCCGCCAAGGACCGCCAGGCCCTCGGCATCTCATCCTCCCTCGTCCTTGTGTTGCCGACGCCCGCCCCATGGCGCAGTTTGTGGCGCCGGAGTCCCCACCAGCCCGTGTCAGGTAGAGAGATGAAGTACCGGACAAGGAATCCGCGGAGTGGGGTCTGCAGCCTGATGGCGACAGCACTCGCCGCAAGTCTCATGTGGAGTTGTGGTGGCAGCGAGCGTCGACCGGATTCCAGATTGGTGACTCCCTCGCCGGGGGCGCAGACCAGTACGCCCTGGCACTTGACCAACGTGCATTTGTACTCCCAAGAGCAACCAAGGGACATTCAGTCCTATTGCACGACGTTCACGATCCGGGGGAGTGTACCGGATAGTGTCAATCTATACATATCGCCTTTCAACCAACAGATCAATCGGATAACCTGCTACGGAGGCGTACAGACGCGCATCGATGGCTCTACCGACAAGAGCCGCCTCCGGGATACCTTCACGCGGAGAGACAGAGGTGCCATTTTCTCCCGATGGATGGAGCGCAGTGTGGACGCGATCAGACAGGCACCCGGCGGCCTTGTCGCCTCCTTGGGCAACGAAGGGGACTTCATCAGCGTGCGCAACGACTTCACGTGGTCGGAGGGCACCTATCGCCTGTGTCTGCGCAAGTCCGACGTCGTCGATGGAGAGCCACTTCCCGCCAACCATGACGCCGAAGAGATCGCCTATGGCTGGGGACGTTACGAGCATACCTGGGTGCGCATGGAGGCGACGGATCTGAGTACGGGCCGAACGGCTTCCATCGGTGCGTTGGCATTCCCCGGAAGAACGCTCTCCTTGCGCAGAAGCAACATCATATTCGTTGAGATCTACGGTCACGGTGGGACCTTTGCCATCAGCGACGTCCCGGTGTTCAGCCTCTCTTTTCTGAACTTCCAGGTGGATGGGACCGACCAGCAGTACGACTATATTCAGGAGGTTCTTAATCCATTCTCATGGAATGCCACCGCCGCAGGGGTGGCACGGGCGAGCTACCTGAAAGACCAGGGTATCCTGCAGATCGATGTGGGAGAGGGTACTGGAGAGACGGGCCGAGTTGTCACAGAACTTCTGAGAAATTAGAGGGGGGAACCATGAGACTGATCATCACCGGATGCGAGCACGTGGGCAAGACGACGCTCGCCGCCGGCGTGTCGCGCTGGCTCGCCGACCTCACGGGCTACAGCAGGTCGTTCCACGATCACTTCACCCTCCCCTCCCCGGAGGTGGCCGGCGAGGACCGCGAGCTGTTCATGCGCATGAGTCCGGCCTTCAAGGAGCGGTTCCAGCGCTATCAGATGGCGTACCACGCCGGGGGCTCCTTCCTGTCAGGCGACGATCATCTTCTCGTGGGCTACCACATCGAGGAGGCGGTCTTCGCGCCGCTGTACTACGGCTACGGCGCCCGCGGTGAGTATGCGGACCGCTCCGTCTATGCCCGGCGTATCGAGCGAGACATCATGAAGGATTCTCCGGACACCATCCTGGTGCTGATGACGGCCCGGCCCGATGTGATCAAGGAGCGGATGCGCCGCGACCCCATGCCGCGGGATCAGAAGGGCCGGCGGCCGGGAGTCCTCCGCGAGGAGGACGTGGAGCACGTCCTCGGGAGGTTCCAGGAGGAGTTCGCCGCGTCGCTGATCCGCAGGAAGTTCGTCATCGACAACTCCGACCTCTCGCCCGGGGAGACGCTCTCGGAGTTCACCTGGAAGGCGCAGAAGTTCCTCTCCCACGAGGACCGGACGCGCATCGCCGCAAGGCAGGTTCTCGAGGAGCGCGGCGAGCACCGGGAAGGCGTGGTCGAGGGCGACAAGACGCTCCCGGCCGAGAAGCGGATCTCGATATAGTCCGCGCCCCCTGCGGCTACTCGCACGGCTGCCAGAGCGGCTCGCCGTCGTCGAGCATGCTCTGCAGGAACGCCTCGTTCAGCTCCACCCCGAGCCCCGGCTTCTCGGTCAGCACCACCTGCCCCTGCTGAATCACCGGCTCGTCGGAGATCAACACGTCGCTCCAGGTCGGGTCGTCGTAGCGGTGGAACTCCAGGGCGAGGAAGTTGGGCACACTGGCGCAGACGTGGGCGTCGGCCACGGTGCTCAAGGCGCTGGAGTTGTTGTGCGGGGCGAAGGGGATGTAGTAGCTCTCCGCCATGTTGGCGATCTTGCGGCACTCGGACAGGCCGCCGCACTTGGAGATGTCGGGCATGATGATGTCGACGGCCTGCCGCTCGATCATGTCGCGGAAGCCGTAGCGCAGGTAGGCGTTCTCGCCGGCGCAGATCGGGGTACGGGTCGAGTCGGTTATGCGCTTGAGGGCGTCCATGTTCTCGGGCGGCACCGGCTCTTCGAGCCACATCAGGTTCAGGTCCTCCAGGGCATGGGCGAACTTCATGCCGGCGGTGACGTCGTAGCGCCCGTGCAGGTCGATGGCCAGGTCCATGCGGGGACCGACGGCCTCGCGGATCCGGTGCACCCGGTCGACGAGGTCCTCCAGCTCGGCGGGGGCCACTGACCAGTTCCAGGGATCGAGCTTCTCGGGGTGGCCGGCATCGTCGAGATCAAACTTGATCGCCGTGAAGCCTTCGGCCCGGACCTCCTCGGCGCGCTGCTTGTAGTCGGAATGGGCGCTGTCGACGTAGAGGCGCACCCGGTCGCGGAACTTCCCTCCCAGCAGGCGGTAGACGGGAACGCCCTGCGCCTTGCCGGCCAGATCCCACAGGGCGATTTCGATTCCCGTCAGGGCCGAGATCCCCAATCCCGCCATGCCGCCGCGGAAGATGTAACCGCGGCGAATCCCCTCGAAGAGCGCGTCCACGTCGCGCGGGTCCTTGCCGATGAGCTGGCCCGCCATGGTCCGGGTGGAGCCGCGCCAGCCGCCGTCGACGTGGCTGGCCTCGCCGGTGCCGTAGACGCCCTCGTCGGTGTGGATGCGCACGTAGTGGTAGAGGTATCGCGGTTGGCCGTCGACCCTCATCCGCACTTCAGCGGTCTGGACTTCCGTGATCTTCAACGGGGTTTCCTCACGAATAGGCGATGACCAGCTCGATCCCCATGATGCGCAGGCTCTCCTGGCCGTCGATCCGATCGAGCGCTACCTCGACCTGGTTGGTTCCCTGTACGACCGGCACATCGCCGAAGGTCACGGTCGTGCTCGACGGCAGTTCGATCCGGTGCCCTGAATCCAGGAGCTGGCCGTTCAGGGAGACCGATGCCTCCGCGAGGGCGGGGTCGTACTCGCGGCAGGTGATCCGCAGCCAGGTGTCGGCCAGGGCCCGCTCCCGCCGCGCGGCTTCGACATCGTCCCCCACCACGATGGCGAAAGCCTGACTCTGGCCAGCCTCCGCCAGCTCATACGGGAGGGGCATCTCGCCGCCCCGATCGGGCGTGTTCAGCTGCATGTCCACGCTCACGGTGTAGCGCTTGTTCCTGCGGGCGATCCGTTGCGGGTCGTGGATCTCCCGGAGCAGCTGGATCTCGTCCGGGGTGTAGCACTCGCTGCCCGTCTTCGGCAGCCGGTGGCAGTCGTAGTTGAACAGGTAGATGACGCTCGCCCCCTGGTGGTAGAAGCTCGATGCCGCGGCGTACAGCATATCGTTGCCGGCGTACCCGTACACCTTGGAAGCGCGCTCCAGGCCGCCGCCGATCCGGCAGGAGGTCCCCTCGGCCAGTTCCGAGAACGCGGCAATCTCGGCCCCCATGTCGAGGTAGGCATTGTCCATGGGGATGAACAGGTCGGCCAGTTCCTCCCGGATCCAGGTGGGCACGTCGAGCCCCGTGTCCAGACAGCGCTGGCGAGTCGGCGGGACCCGGAACATCAGCGTGAAGGGCCGCCCCTTCCTCTTCGCGATCTCGGCGGTGCCGGCTCTGACCTTGCGCACGAGGTCCGTCATGAGCGGCATGCCCTCGGCTTCTTCTCCCTGCTTGAAGTACCAGCGTCCGCGCTGGAAGTCCATCTCGAAGCCGTCGACGTCGTAGCGCTCGCAGGTCTCCAGGATCAGGCCGAGCTTGCGATCGCGCACCTCCTCGCGGGCGAAGTCGAAGGCCCAGGTGAAGTCGTCCTGCCGGTAGCCGGGGTACCCGGAGACCTTGGGGTAAGGCGACCCGATCAGCAGCTCCGGGTGCTCCTTCTTGAAGGTGCTGCGCAAGGCGCTCCAGCGCCCGGTGTCGTCCTCGTGGATGTCGTTCATCCGCAGGGCGGGCCAGAACTGCATCCCCCGCTCGTGGGCCCGCGCCGCCAGCAACTCGATGATGTTGACCCCCTGGTCGAGCAGCGCCTTGGTGCTGTCGGCCATCCAGCGCACGTACTCCAGTCCCTCGGCCTGCGGCCACTCGGTGACGTTGGAGCCGTAGACCTCGCCGAACTCCGACGGGTGGGAAAAGGTCTCGTCGCCGCGCCCCATGGAGTTGGTGAAGACCTCGACCTTGGTGCCGGCGATCTCCTCGATGTCGCGGCAGGCCTGCTCCGGTGTGATCGGCGCTTCGAAGGCGATGTATGTCGTCGAGTCGCCGTCGGAGTTGAAGATCAGTCGAGGGATGTCCGGGCTCATGGCAGTTCTCACAGGGCAAACGAGGGAATGTCGAGAAACGCGCCCCCCTGCCGGGCCGACTCCTGGGCCAGCAGGCAGGCCTGGGCCGTGGCGAAGACCGAGCGGGTGGGGATGAAGGGATCGGCGCCGCCTTCGATGGCATCGATCAGGTCGGCGACGAAGACGCCGCCGCGGCCTTCGGGCAGGTCGGGTGTGTACGGTTCGCGGTCGTTGGTGGCGATGAGCAGGTGGTCCTCGGCGTAGGCGCGCAGGTGCGCCGAGCCGGCCGTGCCCATGATGATGAAGCGGGTGTCGCCGAAGGAGGGCGAGGCTTGGGGCGTGAGCCAGTCGGCGGTGAGGGTGGCCAGGGCGCCGTCGGAGAGCGCGAAGGAGGCCTGCACGTGGTCCTCCAACTGCGGCTCATCGGTGAACCGCTGGCAGGTGGTGAGGGCGTGAACGCCGACGCACTCGGCGCCGGTGAGCCAGCGCACTTGGTCGACGCCGTGGCAGGCGAGGTCGTGGAAGGGCCCCGTGTACTGCTCCGGGTCGAAGTACCAAGCGGGGGCCGTGGCGCGGGTGATCTTGTGCGGGTGGGTGGAGACGAGACTTGCGATGGTCCCCAGCTCCCCGTCGAGAAGGGCCCGTCGCAGGGCGATGAAGGGCGGATAGCTGCGCGAGGTGAACCACATGGTCACCTGGATCGAGCTGGCGGCCACCGCGCGTCGCATGCGCTCCCAGTCGTCGAGGGAGTGGCACAGGGGCTTGTCGAGAAGCAGGTGAATCCCGGCGCCGGCGCAAGTCTCCACCAAGGCGGTCTTCTCGCGGTGGATCAGGCCTTCGAGGATCAGCTCCGGCCGGGCTCGGTCGATCATCTGATCCAGGGTGGCGAAGCGGGGGATGGACGGGTAGCGCGCGCAGAGGGCGTCGTCCTCTTCCACCAGGCCGACGATCTCGCCGTTGGATGCCTGCTGCGCGGACTGGATCATGCCGCCGATGTGGCCGTAGTGGACGCCCACGATGCCGATGCGCATGGTCGACTCTCCGGGGTGGCGTGAGCGCGGGAACATAGGCCGCGCCGGATCGATGCGCTACGGCTGCGGCGGCGTATATTCGGGGCCTCGCAGGATCTGCTCGCCTTCGACGGGGGACGCACACCATGCGAGCCGAGACGGGAAATGCCATGGCACGCAAGGCGAAGAAGAAGGCCGATGGCGAGGCGGAGGTCCTCGAGAAGATCGCCGCCATGCCGGAGCCCTACCGCGGCATGGGTGAACGTCTCCACGCGCTCATTCGACAGAGCGCGCCCGAGCTCAAACCAAGAGTGTGGTACGGCATGCCGGGATATGCCCTCGACGGACCCGTGCTCTGCTTCTTCCGGGCGGACGATCGCTACATGACCTTCGGTCTCACCGAGAAGGTGGATCTCTCCGTCGAGGAGGGCGCCCCGAACCAGCTCATGGGCTGCGCGTGGTTCTTCACGGAGCTGGACGATGCAACCGAGGCTGGACTCTCGGAGATCGTGCGCAAGGCGGTGACCTGATGAACCCCAAGGTGTGGCCGGAGGAGATGACCGCCCTGCGGCCGATCCTGCTCAACTGCGGGTTGACGGAGGAGATCAAGTGGCGCAAGCCGTGCTACAGCCACGAGGGCAAGAACATCGTCATCCTCCAGGAGATGAAGGAGTTCCTGGCCCTCATGTTCTTCAAGGGCGCCCTGTTGAAGGACCCTGCAGGGGTGCTGGAGGACCAGGGGCCGAACTCGCGGTCCGCCCGCCGTATCCGGTTCACCTCGGTGGAGGACGTGGCCCGCCTGGCCGACACGGTCGAGGCGTACGTCGAAGAGGCGGTCGCCGTCGAGGAGGCGGGCCTGAAGGTGGACCCGGCCCCCGAACCCGTCCTGGTCGCGGAACTGCAGAGCCGCCTGGACCGGGACCCGGCGTTGAAGGCCGCCTTCGAGGCGCTGACCCCGGGGCGCCGGCGGGAGTACAACCTCTACTTCTCGGGTGCCAAACAGGCCGGCACCCGCGCGGCGCGGGTCGAGAGGTACGCTGCGAAGATCCTCGACGGCAGAGGCTTCCGGGACAGGTGACCCTCGGCCCCTCCGAGGCTGGCTCGACATGCGCAAGATCGCGGTCTTCCTGCTGCTGGTCCTCCTGGTCTGGCTGGCGCTCATCTGGATGCGGGAGGAGGGGGTCCCCCTGAATCCGCGGCGCCTGCCGTTCGGCAGCCCCGATCGGTCCGGCTGGCTCTCCTTCCGGGGGGTGCACGGGTTCAAGGTGAACGTGTGGGTGGCGCCTCCCGAAGCGTCCGGTGCATGAAGAAGGAGTCCATACTCGCCCACCGGCTCAGCCGCCACGGACTGCTGTCCCCCGCCCGCGGCGAGGAGGAGTACCGTGAGCTGGTCAGGAGGCTGCAGCCCGTGACCCCCGTGGCCCGGGACATGCCCGGCGCGCCGCCGCGGATGATGCACCGCTGCCGCGGGGACGACCGCCCCCTGGCCGACCGACTGCGGGGCCGCCAGGAGCTGCTGAAGGGCCGGTTCTCCGGCGGCCGGATCGGCTATGTGCTGGCCGCGGATTTCGAGCTCTACGCCGCGGCCTTCCGCCGGCCGCTGAAGAGCCTCAACAGCGTGCAGGATCGAGTCCTTCAGGCCCTCGGCTACCACGACGGGCTGTCCCCGCGCCAGCTGCGGCTGGAGACGGAGATACAACACAAGAAGCTGATGCCGGCGCTGCATCGGCTGCAGGAGGCGTTTCTCGTCTTCGAGGATCAGAGCGACTCCGGCTGGGACCGGCTGTGGTCGCTGCTGGGTTCCGCCCATCCCGAGGTCGACCTGGACCGGCGGTCGTGGGAGGAAGCAGCCATGACGGTGATTCGGCGCTTCCTGCAGAGCCACGTCTTCGCCACCTTCCAGCAGCTGAAGAGCTGGTCCGGATTCACCGCACGAGGGCTGGCGACGGTCCTGGCCCAACTGGAAGGGGAAGGGCTCGCACCGGTTCAGGTGGAAGGCATGGGGGAGGGATGGACCTGCGTTGAGGACCGCGGCCTGGAACCGGCTCGAATGGACGAGAGTGTCTTCCTGCTTCACCAGGGAGATCCCATGGTCCTCCCCCACACGGCCGAGCTGAAGGAGCGCTTCGAAGGGCTGGAAGTGCTCGCTTACCTGCTCATCGACGGAGAGTTGACCGGGGCGGTGTGCGGCCATTGGCGCATCGGTCCCCACGACGTGGAGGACATCGTCCTCACCCTGCCGCGAAGGGAGCGCATGCGGCGCAAGGAGGAAGTCGTGAAGGAGGTGGACCGCTTCTACCATCCTCCCGGACACCGGATTCTGCGCTACGCCGGCACGACCCTGGATTGACACAAGAGGTGAACTGATGCGAATCGACGAGCTTGACGTCCACTACGTGGTCATGCCCCTCATCTACCCCTGGCGTACCGCCTACGGCGAGGACGCCGACATCCACTCCGTCCTCGTCCGCTTCACCAGCGGCGGGCACGAGGCCTGGTCGGAGAGCACCCCCTTCTTCGCCCCCACATATCTCAACGAGAGCGCCGGTTCCGTTTTCTACCACGTGTCGGAAGTGATGGGCCCGTGGGTGGTGGGGCGCGAGTACGACACCGCGGCCGGGCTCAACGAGAGGCTGTCGATCTTCAAGGGCAACAGCTTCGCCAAGGCGGCGATCGAGATCGGCTGGTGGACGCTGCAGAGCCGCATCACCGGGACGCCCCTGCACCGGCTGCTGGGCGGCCAGACCCGCGACGTGCCGGCGGGCGCCGACTTCGGCATCCAGGACTCGTACGACATGCTCCTCGGCAACATCCAGAAGGCGGTGGACGCCGGCTTCCCGCGGGTCAAGCTGAAGGTGGCCCCGGGGTGGGACCTGGAGATGCTGCGCATCGTCACCGGCACCTTCCCGGATACCACCTTCCACATCGACTGCAACTCCGGGTACAGCCTCGACGACCTGCCCTTCTTCCGGGCCATCGACGGTCTGGGGCTGGCCTTCATCGAGCAGCCCCTCCACTACAACGACGTCCTCGACCACGCCGAACTGGCCAAGCGGATCGAGACGCCCATCTGCCTCGACGAGAGCGTCGTCGACGTGCGCTCCGCCGAGCAGGCGATCCGCGTCGGCGCCTGCCGCTACATCAACATCAAGCCAGGACGAATCGGCGGCCTCGCCAACGCCGTGGCCGTGCACGACATCGCCCGGGACGCCGGCATTCCCGTTTGGATCGGGGGCATGTTGGAGAGCGCGGTGGGCGCCTCCATCTGCGTGGAGCTGGCGACGCTGGACAACTTCACCTACCCGGGGGACCTCTTCCCCTCGTTCCGGTTCTACCGGCAGGACCTGTCGACGCCGCCCCTGGAGCTGGCCGAGGGCTGCGTCTTCAAGCCCTTCACCGGCGGCCTGCCGGCCCCCGACCCGGCGCTGCTGGAAGAGCGGACCCTGCGCCGCAAGAGGGTCACCCCGGGCCCGGCATGATCCGCGGGGGCGGAACCGGACATTGTGTGATCCACCCTCGACGATACCTTAGCGCCCGACGGCCGCCACCCGGCGCTGTCGGTGGACCAACCCTTCTTGCAAGAGCGGAGACGAGCATGTTCAAGCAGTTCCCCATCGGTCTTGTGCTGATCCCCCTGCTGTCCCTCGGATGTGGTGAGGGCGGCGATCCGGCGGATTCCGAGTCGACGCCCGGCGCCGCGGCCGGCGCCATTCCATCACTTCTCAACCCCAACCTCGCTTCGGAAGACCAGCTCGCCTCGGTCGCCGGACTCACCCCGGAAGCGGCGGCGGCTCTCGCCGGCGGCCGTCCCTACCTGACGGCTTCGGACTTCCACGCGGCGCTGTCGGACGCGGTCGGCGGAGACGCGGCGGTGGCCGCCTACGGTGCGCTGTGGCTGCCGATCAACCTCAACGACGCGACCACCGCGGAGATCCTGCTGATCCCCGGCGTGGGCGAACGGCTGGCCCATGAGTTCGAGGAGTACCGCCCCTACGCGGACATGGAGCAGTTCCGCCGGGAGATCGGGAAGTACGTGGACGACGACGAGGTGGAGCGCCTGGCGGGATACGTGTACGTGCCCATCGACCTGAACAGCGCCACCCGCGAGCAGCTGATGGCAGTCCCGGGGATGACGGAACGGATGGCCCACGAGTTCGAGGAGTACCGCCCGTACACCGATCTCGACCAGTTCCGCCGCGAGATCGGGAAGTACGTGGACGACGACGAAGTCGCCAGGTTCGAGCGCTACGTGACCCTGAACTGAGGGCGGCGGATCGGGATGATCCGCACCATCGTCTTCTGGCTGCACCTCTCCGTGGCGTCGGCCGCCGGTGCGGTGGTCTTCATGCTGGCCGCCACCGGTGTCATCCTTTCACTGGAGGAGACGGTGACGGAGCTCGCCGAGTGGCGCCACCGGATCGAGGTGCAGGATGGTTCCGCGCGGCTGCCGCCGGAGGCGATCGTCCTGGCGTCGGGGCTCTCGGCGACGTCGGTGCAGTATCGTTCGGACCCGCGCTCGCCAGTGCGGGTCTACGAAGGGCGGGAGCGCTACGCCCGCGTCGATCCCTGCACCGGGCAGGTGCTGGGTTTCGGACCTGGCGCCCTCGAGCGCTTCTTCGAAGACGTTCGCGGCTGGCACCGCTGGTTCAATCTCTCCGGGGGCTCGATCCGCAAGGGGCGCGCGGTTACGGGCGCCGTCAACGTGGCCTTCCTCTTCCTCCTGCTCACGGGGCCGGTTCTGTGGATCCCGCGGCCCATCTCCAGGAGGTCGCTCGCAGGCGTGCTCCTCCTGCGGCCAGGGGCGAGGGGCGCCCGGCGCAACCTCAACTGGCACCAGGTGGTGGGGATCTGGTCGGTCCTGCCCCTCGCGGTGATCGCGGCAAGCGGGATGACCACCTCCTACCCCTCGGTGGCCGATCGGCTCGACCCGTTCGTCGGGCGAGCGGTGCCCGTGGAGGCGTGGCCCGCCGGGATCGAGATAGCGGGGGATCCGGTGGTCCCGGAGGTGCCCGGTGCAGCCTCCCCGGGCGAAGACCTGGGGGCCGTCCTCGCCACCGCCGAGAGGTGGGCCCCGGGTTGGCGGACCCTGATCCTGAACCTGCCGCCCGCGGCGGATGGTGCGGTGAGGGTGGAGGTGCGGACGGGCCGCCGGGGTCAGCCCCACAAGACCGGCAGGCTCACCGTCGACGCGGCCACCGGGGCCGTGCAAGACTGGGAGTCCTTCAACGATGACCTGCCCCGCCGGCGGGCTCGCCAGTTCCTGCGCTACGCCCACACCGGGGAGTACTGGGGGCTCGGAGGTCAGTGGCTCGCGGGCCTGTTCTCGCTGGCGGCGACGCTGATGGTGTGGACCGGGCTCTCGCTGGCGGTCCGGCGGGCTCGGCGTTTCGTCAGGTCCCGGCGCTCGCCGCGAGGGTGATGCTCACCCCGGGCTCAGCATGATCCGCTGGTACACGTCCACCGCCCGGGTCACCTGCCGGCACTCGACCCACTCCACGGCGCCATGGGCCTGGTCGATGCTGCCCGGCCCGAGGATGATCGTCGGCACGCCGCGGTCGGCGAAGGGACTGCCGTCGGTGCCGTAGGGCACCCCGCCGATCTCCGCTTCTCCCAGGACCTCCCGGCAGGCGGCGACGGCGCTCTGGACGATCCCCGCCTCCTCGGCGGTACCGACGGCGGCGAGGGTGATGTAGGGATCCTCGAGAGCGGCATCGACCCCTTCCTCCTCGGCGATGACCGCGGCGAACTGCGCCGTCACGTCGTCGGTCGTCAGCCCCGGGATGGTGCGCACGTCGACGTCGATCCGGCAGCGGTCCGGCACGAAGTTGACCTGCATGCCCCCCTCGATGACGCCGATGTTCATCGTCGGATGGCCGAGGAGGGGGTCCTCCCGGGAGGCGTAGTCGGCGCCGATCACCTCCTCGAGGCGGGTCACCAGCCGCGCCATGCCCGAGATGGCGTTTACCCCGAGATACGGCTTCGAGCTGTGGGCGGCCTTCCCCTCGACGGTGACGTGGAAGCGGACCACCCCCTTGTGCCCGCGGATCACGGCGAGGTCCGTCGGCTCGGCGATGACAGCGGCCTCGACCTCGACCCGGGGGGCGAGGTGGCGCGCTCCCCGCATGAGGTACTCCTCGTCCACGGAGCCGGCGTAGAGGATCGTCCGCGGCGGCTTCACCCCTGCCTCCACGAGCCGTTTCATGGCGTGCATCATGGCCACGCCCCCCGCCTTGGTATCGGCCGAGCCGCGTCCGTACATTAGCCCGCCGCGGATGTGGGGCTCGAAGGGCGGGATCGTCATCACCTCGACGGAGGCGGTGTCCATGTGGCACTCGAAGAGCACGGCCCGGTCCGGGTCCTGCCCCTCCAGCTTGGCCACAAGGTTGTGGCGTCCCGGCAGGGCCTCCGTCAGCTCGACGGGGAGTCCGATGCCCTCGAAGAAGGCGGACAGGTACTCCACCATGCCCGCCTCTCCCTCCTGCCCCCCCGGCAGCGAGGGGTTCACGCTCTCGATGGCCACCACGTCCTGCAAGGTGGCGAGGACCTCGTCCTCGCTACGCTCCCAATCTGCTGTCATTCGTACCTGTCCTGGTCTTGTTTCCGCTCCGGGAATATGACCCCGCCGGTTGAGGTTGATCAAACTGACCCGCCGTGACCTGGAATTGCGGATGACAGGAGATGAGCCCAAGTGGCTCTACCGGACGCTATCCTGCCTCAAGGAGTTGCTCGAGTTGCCTGAGGGTTGGGATTCCTACGATGCAAGCATCATCACCGACGAGGCCATCGCGGGGGCAGCTGATGTACTGGAAAGGCTGCAACTCCCTATGGAGGCACCGCAGCCGGATGTTGTTCCGGGTTCGTCGGGCAGCGTACAACTCGAATGGCACAGATCAGGTGCGGATGTGGAGATCCACATTTCCTCCGCGGGTCACGCAACGGCCTTTCTGTCCGGTTCAGGTGAGTACGTCCAATTCGAGACGATTGATCAAGAGGCAAGGCTCCGGCTTTCCGGAGTGCTCTCTCCCATGGCTTCATGAGTGGCAGCCAGAACGCATGGCCCAGTCACAGGCCCCACCAGGTCGGTGAATAGGCGCACTTGCGGGCTCCGCAATAGTCGTTGAGCCCTCCCGGGACTGAGCCCCAGAGCCCTTCGCCTCACCAGGCCCCAGCCTTTGGACCAGCCCACCCCTCTCCCCTCCCACGCCCGGGCCGTCGTCGTCGGCGGCGGCATCGCCGGATGCAGCGTGGCGTATCACCTGACCCGGCTCGGGTGGCGGGAGGTCGTCGTCCTCGACCAGGGGCCGCTCTTCGAGACCGGCGGGTCGACCTCACACGCGCCGGGACTCGTCTTCCAGGTCAACCCCTCGAAGACGATGACCGCCTTCGCGCAGCGCACGGTGGAGCTCTTCACCGGCCTGGACCTCGACGGCGAGGCCTGCGCCCGGAGCGTGGGCAGCCTGGAGGTGGCCTGGACGCCGGAGCGGTTCACCGACCTCAAGCGCAGACATGGCTACGCCATGAGCTGGGGCCTCGAGGCGCATCTCCTCGGCCCGGGCGAGACCCGCGAGCTGATCCCCATGCTCTCCGAGCGCATCCTCGGGGCGCTGTACGTCCCCTCCGACATCCAGACCCGGGCCACCCGGCCCGCCGAGGCGATGGCGCGCGAGGCGCAACGCAGCGGCGCCACCTTCCACGGCGGGGTGCAGGTCACCGGCTTCGGCACCTCCGGCGGGCGGATCACCGCCGTCCACACCAGTCATGGTGAGATCCGCACCGACGTGGTCGTCGCCGCCGCCGGGATCTGGGCCCCGAAGCTCGGAGGGATGGCCGGCGTCCCGATTCCGCTGTCGCCGATGCAGCACCTCTACGCCGTCACCACGCCCCTGCCGGAGCTGGCGGGCGCGGCCGAGGAGGTGTCCCAGCCGATCCTGCGCCACCAGGACGAGGACATGTACTTCCGCCAGGAGGGCGAGTGCTACGGCATCGGCTCGTACCAGCACGAGCCGCTCCTCGTCGACGCCGGCGACATCCCCGCCCACGGCGAGACCGCCGCGCCGCCGGCGGAGATGCCCTTCACCCCCCGTCACTTCGAGAAGGGCCTGGCGGCGGCGGGCGAGTTGCTGCCCTGCCTCAAGGGGGCGGAGCTGACCCGCAGGTTCAACGGCCTGTTCTCCTTCACCACCGACGGCTTCCCCGTCCTCGGCGAATCGCCCCGGGTGCCCGGCTTCTGGTCGGCCCAGGCGGTGTGGATCACCCACGCCGGGGGCGTCGGCCAGGCAGTGGCGGAGTGGCTGGTCCGCGGCGAGCCGGGCGTCGATCTGCGGGAGTGCGACATCCGGCGCTTCCACCCTCACGCGCACACTCGCCCCTACGTGCGGGCCCGGGCGGCGCAGCAGTACCGCGAGGTCTACGACATCATCCATCCGCGGCAGCAGATCGCCAGTCCCCGGGACCTGCGGCTGACGCCCTTCCACCCGCGCCAGCGTGAGCTGGGCGCCGCTTTCTTCGAGAGCGCGGGATGGGAGCGCCCCCAGTGGTACGAGTCGAATGCAGGCCTCCTCGATTCCCTGGAAGTCAAGGGGACAGCGCGCTCCGGCTGGGAGGCGGTGGAGTGGTCCCCGGTCGTGGCGGCGGAGCATGTGGCGACGCGGGAGCGGGTCGCCCTCTTCGACCTGACCCCCTTCGCCAATTTCGAGATGACGGGGCCGGGCGCGCTGCGGGCGCTGCAGGGCCTCGCCGCCAACCAGATGGACCGCCCCCTCGGCGCCGTCACCTACACCGCCATGCTCACGCCCCGGGGCGGCATCAAGTGCGATCTGACGGTGACGCGCCTGGAGGAGGAGCGCTTCCTGGTGATCACCGGCGGCGCCATGGGCCTCCACGACCTCGGCTGGATCGAGGCGCATCTGCCGCGGGACGGCTCGGCGCGGCTCGAGGACGTCTCGTCGGCGTACTGCTGCATCGGCCTTTGGGGGCCGAGGGCCCGCGACCTGCTCGGCGGCCTCTGCGAGGAGGATCTGAGCGACGAGGGATTCCCCTACCTGAGCGCCCGGCGCCTGACCATCGCCGAGGTGCCCGCCCTCGCCCTGCGCATCTCCTATGTCGGCGAGTTGGGCTGGGAGATCTACGCCCCCTCCGAGCAGGGCCTGCGCCTGTGGGACCTGCTGTGGGAGGCGGGGCAGCCCCTCGGCGTGATCGCCGCCGGCGGCGGCGCCTTCGACTCGCTGCGCCTGGAGAAGGGCTACCGCCTCTGGGGCCAGGACATCCACACCGAGCACAACCCCTTCGAGGCGGGTCTCGGCTTCGCGGTGAACATGAAGAAGGGAGACTTCACCGGCCGGGAGGCGCTGCGCCGGGTCCGCGCCCGGGGGGTGACGCGCCGGCTGTGCTGCATGACCCTGGACGACCCGTCCGCCGTGGTCACGGGCAAGGAGCCGATCCTCGACGGGGACGAGGTCCTCGGCTACGTGACCAGCGCCAACTACGGCCACTCCATCGGCCGCGGCATTGCCTGCGCCTATCTGCCCGGCCACTATTGGACGGTGGGGACGAAGGTCGAAGTGCTGTACTTCGGGGAGCGGCTGGCGGCGACGGTCGCCAGGGAACCGCTCTACGACCCCGAGGGTTGGAAGATGAAGGGTTGACGCTCTGCTTACCCGGAGGAACGCCATGCTGCAGACTCTGGTGATCGACGCTCTCAATCGCCGCGGGCTGCCCGTCAACTTGCGGCAGAGCGGGAACAGCGATGCCCGCATGCTGATCTCGACACGCGTGAGGAAGTCGCCCTGGTGGCACCTCTCCCGGGCGGCCGGCTGCTGGGCCTACACCACCTACAACCACATGTACCACCCGCGGGCCTATGTTCGGCCCGAGGACGGCGGGCTGCTGGAGGAGTACCGCTGCCTCACCGAGCATGTCACCATGTGGGACGTGGCCGTGGAGCGGCAGATCCAGGTCAAGGGCCCGGACGCGGCGGCCTTCGTCGACCTCCTCATCACCCGCGACGTCCACGCCCTGCTGCCTCCGATGCAGGCCCGCTACGTGATCCTCTGCAACCAGCACGGCGGCCTCATCAACGACCCGGTGCTGCTGCGCGTGGCGGAGGACGAGTTCTGGTTCAGCATCTCCGACTCCGACCTGTTGCTGTGGGCGCAGGGTGTCAACTCCTCGGGCCGCTTCGACGTCGACATCCGGGAAATCGACGTCGCGCCGGTGCAGATCCAGGGGCCCAAGTCCGTCCTGCTCATGGAGAAGATCTTCGGCCCCCACGTGCGGGAGATCCCCTACTACCACCTGACCCGCGGCCGGCTCAACGGCCATCCGGTCACCATCTCCCGCACCGGGTTCTCCGCCGAGGTGGGTTTCGAGATCTACCTCCACGACGCCACCCTCCACGCCGATGACGTCTGGCCGTACGTCCTGGAGCAGGGGGAGGAGTTCAACCTGCGGGTCATCGCCCCCAGCCACATCCGCCGGCTGGAGGCGGGCATCCTCTCGTACGGCCAGGACATGGACATCGAGAACAACCCCTACGAGGTGCGCCTCGGATGGCAGGTGGACCTGACGAAGGAGACCTTCATCGGCAAGGAGGCGCTGGCGCGAATCGAGAGAGAGGGCGTCCGCCGGCGGCTGGTCGGCCTCAGGGTCGGCGGCGAGCCGATCCTCTGGTACAACGAGGACTTCTACCTGGTGAAGGACGGCGACGCCGGCGCCGACGTGGGCTACGTGACCAGCGCCTTCTGGTCTCCGAACGTGGGGTCCAACATCGCCCTGGCCATCCTGCCCCCCTCCCACTGGAAGCGGGGCACGCGGGTCCAGGTGCAGCTGCCGGAGGACGGCCTCGTGGACGCGCAGGTGGTGCGGGTGCCGTTCTTCGATCCCTCCAAGGAGCGGCCGAAGAGCCAGCTGTGAACGGGAGCAGGATGATCTGGATCTTCGTCGGGGTCCTCTTCGCCATGGGCAGCCTGGCGATCCACCACCAGGTGAAAGTGGAGGGAGTCGGCGGCGGATCGGCGATGGCCGGCCGGCTGCGCAACCTCGAGGTGGGGAGTCAGGCACCCGACTTCAGCGCCGCCGACCTGCAGGGCCGGCCGATCACGCTCTCGGAGCTGCGCGACAGCAAGGTGGTGGTGCTGGACTTCTGGGCCACCTGGTGCGGCCCCTGCCTGCTGGCCATGCCGGGGCTGCAGGAGGTGCACGAGGAGTTCAGCGGCCGCGGCGTCGAGATCCTGGCCGTCAACCTGGGGGAAGACCTCGAGCAGATCGAGAGCTTCCTGGACGAGACCGGCTACACCTTTCCCGTGGTGGCCGACCAGGACCTGACCATCGGCGAGCTCTTCGGGGTCAGCGGCATCCCGGCCCAGGTCGTGGTCAACCGGGAGGGTCTCGTGGAGTCGATCCAGGTCGGGTTCGGTCCGGACATCGAGGACGACCTGCGGCAAGTGCTGCAGCGGTTGACGCAGTAGAGCCGGCCGGCCATGGGCGTCATCCGCACCGAGAACCTCGGCAAGACCTACAAGGGCGGCACCGTCGCTCTCCGGGCCCTGGACCTGGAAGTGAAGGCCGGAGAGGTCTTCGGTTTCCTGGGGCCCAACGGCGCCGGCAAGTCCACCACCATCCAGTTGCTGCTGAACTTCATCCGCCCCGACACCGGGTCCGCCTTCCTCTTCGACAGACCCGTCTCGTGCACCGAGGCGCGGCAGAGGCTCGGATACCTGCCCGAGTCGGTGGACCTGCCGGGATTCCACAGCGGCCGCGGACTGCTCGAGTTCCACGGCCGCCTGCTGGGCCTGACGAGGGAGGACGCGGCGCGGCAGGCCGGCGAACGGCTGGAGAGGGTGGGACTGGGCGAGGCCGCCGGGCGCAGGATTTCCGAGTACTCCCAGGGCATGCTGCAGCGCCTGGGGCTGGGGCAGGCGCTGCTCGACGACCCCGAGTTGCTGATCCTCGACGAGCCCACCTCGAACCTCGATCCCGTGGCCCGGCGCGACTTCCGGGACATCCTCCTCGACCTCAAGGCCCGGGGGACGACGGTCTTCATCTGCTCCCACATCCTCTCCGAGGTGGAGTCGGTCTGCGACCGCGTGGCCATCCTGCAGCAGGGAGAGCTGAAGCGCGTCGGCACCCTGGAGGAGCTGTCGGAATCGGTAGGGTCCGTCGTCCGGGCGAGGGACCTGCCGGCGGCGGCCATGGAGGCGGTGGCCGCAGCCGGGGCGAGACTGACGGTGGAAGGCGGGGCGGCGACGATTTCGTGCGCCGACCGGGGGGTCCTGGAAGAGGTGGAGCGGATCCTCGGGAGATTCGGCGTCGAGGCCGAGAGGGTCGAGACCCGGAACCAGTCGCTGGAGGAGATCTTCTTCGGCGCCATCGAAGGGCAGCAGAAGCCGTGAGGACGACGCTCCTGATCGCCGGCGACAGCCTGCGCGCCCTGCTGCACCAGCGCCTGCTGGTGGTCCTCGTCCTGGGCACGCTGGGCCTGGCATCGGCCGCCTCGGTGGCCATGAGCTACTTCACGAACAAGGTGGTCCAGGCCTCGGAGAGCGCCTCCGAGGCGAGTGAGGGTGAGCTGGACGAGGCTCAGTTGGAGCAGATGCGCCAGGGTCTGGAAATGTCGGGAACCTTGGTCCTGGGCGGATTCTGCTGGTTCACCGCCCTCGCCGGCTCCCTGGTGACCCTGTTCATATGCTGCACCGCGGTGGCCGGCGACCTCCGCCGCGGCACGATCCGGATGATCCTCGCCAGACCGGTCTCTCGAGCGCAGTTCCTGCTGGGGCGTTTCTGCGGCGCCGCGGCGGTGATGCTCGCCTTTTCCGCGCTCTCCGCGGCCGCTTTCGTCATCTACTCCTACGGCCACGGTCTGGACCTGAAGCTGGCCCTCGCCTATGCCCCGTGGCTCATGCTCTGCCAGAACCTCATGATCGGTTCCGCCGCCCTCCTGCTGTCGCTGCTGGTCCATCCGGCCATCGCCGGAGTGGTGGCTCTGTTCGCTTCCGCCAGCTTCTTCTCACCTCCCAACCCCCTCTACTACATCCTTCCGAGCTACGACCGATTCAACCTGTTCTTCCTGTTCCTGCAGGGACGGATGATCAGCCTCGAGGAGATCTTCGTCCTCACCCTCTACGCCCTGGACGTGACCGCCATCTTCGTGCTGCTGGCTTTGTGGAGGTTCCGTTCCAGGGACCTGCTGTAGTACCCCCGCCACTACCGGCTCAGCCGATCGAGGAGATTGCGGGTGATGCGGTCGACGGCCGCGTCTCCCTTGAGGCCGTGGGACCAGTCGGTCGTCCCGGCGGTGAAGACCGTGCCGCCGCGGGTATGGAGTCCCATGACCGCGGCGCCCTCCCGCCCTTTCTCCCAGCGCTCGTACCACTCGCTGTCGTCCGGGTGCCACCGCGCCGGGGCGGTGCACAGGATGGTGAAGTCCGCCGGGGTGCCATGGGTCCCCTTCGGCACGGGCCGTCCGTCCTCCAGCGAGTACTCGCAGCCGTCGCACTCGTAGCCGACGACCGTGTGCTCGCCGCCGAAGGTGTCCCCGCGCCGCAGGCCCGTACCCTCGAGGGCCCAGTGCTCCGGGCGGTGGACGGTGAACGCCCCCGAGCCATCCATGTACTGGCCGTGGCTCAGGTGGTACCCCCCAAGAAGGAAGCCGACGCCGGTCAGCTCGTTTTCGGGCCGCCCCACGAGATGGTGACTCCACAAGGTGGAGAGGTTGGCGTGGTCCCCGGCGGCGTAGGCCGGGTCCTGGTTGAACCGCTGCTTCCAGCAGACCAGCGCCCGGCCCTCGTCCTCGCTCCGCACCTGCCAGCAGACGGAGTTGCCGCTGAAGAAGGCGGCGTGGCCGCCGGCGGCGATGAACGCCTCCAGATGGTCCCGCATCGGCCCCGACCAGTACTCGTCGTGGCCGACGCTGAGCACGAGGCGGTAGTCGTCCAGCAGCCCGGGGTGCTGCTCCAGATCGGAGTTGGCGCAGTAGTCGATGGCGTACCCGGCGGCCTCCGCCCACTCGACGAAGTCGCGCTCCCAGCGGTCGAACAGGCCCTCCATGGGCCGGTCGAAGGAGACGCGGTGCCCCTGCAGGCCGCCGCGGCCGTGATAGGCGTAGAGGCTGAACCCGCCCCAGTTGTTGTAGGCGGCGTAGGTATTCGTGGACAGCTGCAGGAGGATGCGCGCCTCCGTCGGGCCTGACGGACGGACGATGAAGAATCCCCGGCTCTCGGCGGTGCGCCGCCCCCGGCGCACGAACTCGCCCCCGTGGTCCTCGGCGCGCAGGACGAACTCGTAGTAGCCGCTGCGCCAGTGGGCGGGGACTTCCGTGGAGTGGGAGACCGGCCAGCGGCAGCCGTGGGAGGAGGCGTCTTCCGGGATCGGGTGTTCCGCTCCCGGCAGCCGGTCCTGGCGGCATACGACTTCGCGGGCGGCGCCGATCCGCGCCACCTCCAGCGAGTACCCCGCCGCGCTGGTGGAGACGTGGAAGCGGACCGTGTCGCCGGCGCGGTAGCTCAGTTGATCGGTGTAACCTTCGACGAACACGGCGGGAAGCCTGGCCCCCGCTAAGCCCCCAGCACCTCGCGCAGGCGCCGGCCCACCACCTCCGGCTCTCCGTCCTTCAGACACATGGGGCCGAAGGCGACGACGCCTTCGCGCACGTGGCTGGGGTTGGCGTGCACGCTCGGGTCGCCGTCCTGCAGGGCGCGGACCACGTCGAGGGCGGTAAGGCCGCAGGCGTCCTCGTCGAGCTGCACGTGGACGGCGGGGATCGCCGCCCGCTTGGGGTCGTCGCGCAGCTCGACGTCGGCGCCCGCCAGCGACCCGGCGCTCTCGGCGAGCTGCCTCATGTGCTCGAGCCAGCGGGCCCGCCTCGCTTCGTCGCCCTCTTCCACGAAGCGCTCCAGCGCCGTCAGCAGGCCGACGATCTCCTCCTTGCCGACCTTGCAGGGCCGCCCGATGCCGTGGTGCGGCGCGCCGGGCAGGCGGCTCTTGTCGATGAGGCCGGCCGGCGGGTTCCACTGGTCCCAGAGGATGTCGAGGTCGAGGTGCTGCAGGGCGGCGGCCTGGATCAGCTCCCGGCGCCCGGCGAGGATGCCGGAGGACTGGGGGCCGGCGATCGCCTTGCCGCCCGAGAAGGCGACGAGGTCGGCGCCCTCGGAAAGGAAGCGAGCAAGGTTGGAGGCCGGGGGCAGCTGTCCGGCGGCGTCGACGATGACGGGTACCGAGGCGGCGTGGGCGACCTCGACCACGGCGGCCAGCTCCGGCTGGGTGTGGGCATAGGCGACGTAGACCACGGCCGCCGTGTCGTCGTCGATGGCGGCGGCGTACTCCCAGGGCTCGGCGTCGCGCACGCCGGCGCCGCTGTAGCGGTCGGCGATGCCGATCTCCACCAGCTCGATGCCGACGGAGCGCACGGCGTGGTCGTAGAAGTTGCGGTGGCTGCGGGCCATGACCACGCGGCGCTTCATGCCCGTCGTGTCGGGCAGCCGGTTCATGCGGGTCGGGTCGAGGCCGGTGACGCAGGCCGCCGTGCCCAGCAGCAGGCCGGCGGCGGCGCCGCTGGTGACGTACCCAGCCTCGGCGCCGGTGTGGCGGGCGATGACGTTGCTCGCCGCCGCCTGCAGCTCGGCGATGTCGACGCACGAACGGCCGGCCTCGGCCATGGCCTCCGCCACCTCCGGCGCCATGATCGAGCCGCTCAGACGGGTGGCGGGGCCGGAAGCGTTGATGATGGTGCGCACGCCGAAGCGTTCGTAGACGCCGCTCATGGATCTCTATTCCTCTTCGTATACGAATCGGTTCACGAGGTAGCGGCCCACGGCATCTAGGTCGAGGGTGAATCCGAGGCCGGGCCGCGAAGGGACGACGAGGCCGCCGTCGACCAGCTCGAAGGGCTCGTTGGTCAGGTCGTGCTCCCAGACCCGGGGGCCGACCATGTCGTAGGGCTGGCTGAGATGGGCCATGCACGCGGCCACGTGGAGGGCCATGGCGGCGCCGGGGCCGTAGGCGACGCACTGGGACCAGCCTCCGAGCCCGAGCCGGTGGGAGAACTCCGAGAGCCGCAGCAACTCCAGGTGGCTGCCGCCGAGGATGGTGTAGTCCAGGGCCTCGGCGCGGGAGCGCTGGATCAGGTCATCGGCTCCGCCCACGTGATCGGCCACCGGATGGCCGATGGAGTAGCGCAGCCGCCGCCACTCGGAGTGGGTCCCCCCGTGGGCGCTGCGTGCGATGGGGCTCTCCAACGACTCCATGGGCAGTCCCTCGAGCCGGCGGGACAGCTCCTGGGCCACCCACACCTCTTCGAGACGCCAGCGGATGTCGGGGCGGATGCCCATGCCGGGGACGGCTTCGTGGATCGCCCGGCAGCGGTCGACGATGTGACGGATGCGGGCCTCGGGGGTCGTGTCCCGGGAGGTGCAGCACTTCATCTTGTACCAGCGGAACCCCTGCTCCCAGCCCCGCGCCGCCTGCTCGGCGGTGTTGGCCGGCGTCTTGTAGCCGGTGCACATGGTGATGGGGACGCGGCTGCGCCGCCTCCCTCCGAGAAGCTGGTGGACGGGCACGCCCAGGGCCTGGCCCCGCAGGTCGAGGACGGCCTGCTCGAAAGCGGTGATCAGGGGCCACGGGTCGGCCAGGTTCACCTCCAGCACGTCCAGGCCGAGCCAGCTGCGCATGCCTTCCTCGATCGCCTCGCGGGTGGTGTAGCGGCCGATCTGGGTCAGGCCGGTGAGCCCCTGGTCGGTCTCGACCTCGGCCACGGCGTGCTCGTCGCGCTGGTGGCCGGGCTGTCCGTGCTCGTCGTCCGACCACCACCAGTGGGTCTCGGGGACCTTGACCACGTGGACGACGATGCGGGTGATCTTCATGGGGTTCAGACCTCGGCGAGGCCGGGGGCGGGAAAGCGGCTGCACAGGTCGCGGACCTCGGCGGCGATGCGCCGGTAGGCGGCGGAGCGCGCCTTGCGGTCGAGGCCCTCGTCGGCGCGGATGGCGGCCACGCGGTCCATCCACCCGGCGAGCTGCACCATCTCGGCGGAGCCGAAACCGCGGCTGGTGACGGCCGGGGTCCCCAGGCGGATGCCGCTGGGCCGGCGCGCCGGCTTCGGGTCCCCCGGGATCAGGTTGTAGTTGCAGACGATGCCGGCCGCGTCCAGGGCCTTGGCCATCTGGTAGCCGGTGACCCCCTTGCCGCGCAGGTCGACGAGGAGCAGGTGGTTGTCGGTGCCCCCCGAGACCAGCTCGAAGCCGCGGCCGGCCAGGGCCTCGGCCAGGGTGCGGGCGTTGTCGACGATGGCCCGCGCGTAGGCCCGGAACTCCCCCGTGCCGGCCTCTTTGAGAGCCACGGCGATGGCCGCGGTCGTGTTGTTGTGGGGGCCCCCCTGCAGGCCGGGGAAGACGGCCTTGTCCAGGGCCTCGGCGTAGTCCCGCCGGCACAGGATCATGCCGCCCCGGGGGCCGCGCAGGGACTTGTGGGTGGTGGTGGTCACCACGTCCACGTGGGGCACCGGGCTCGGGTGCACCCCGGCGGCCACCAGTCCGCTGATGTGGGCCATGTCGGCCACCACCACGGCGCCGATTCGGCGGCCGATGGCGCCAAAGCGCTCGAAGTCGATGACGCGGGGATAGGCGGTGGCGCCGCAGAACAGCAGCTTCGGCCGGTACTGAAGGGCCAGGTCCTCGATGACCTCGTAGTCGAGGCGGCCCGTGGCGGGATCGACGCCGTACTGGACCGGCCGGTAGTGCCGCCCGGAGACGCTCACGGCGGCGCCGTGGGTGAGGTGGCCCCCCTGGTCGAGGGCCATGCCCATGACCGTGTCGCCCGGATCGGCCAGGGCCAGGTAGACGGCCTGGTTCGCCGGCGAGCCGGAGTAGGGCTGCACGTTGACGTGCTCGGCGCCGAACATCTCCCGGGCGCGGGCCACGGCCAGCTCCTCGAGGCGGTCGATCTCCTGCTGGCCCTCGTAATACCGTTGGCCGGCGTAGCCCTCGGAGTACTTGTTCGTGAGGATGGAGCCCGTCGCTTCGAGCACCGCCCGGCTGGCGTAGTTCTCCGAAGGGATCAGGCGGATCTTGGCGTGCTGGCGGGCGTTCTCGGCAGCGATGATCCCGGCGACCTCGGGATCGCAGTCGTGCAGCGCGGGCATGGGCGGTTTTCCGGGATCCCGGGGCTGGACGTAGCTTGTCGATCGGATGGCGGCGCGAAACTAACCAGGGGTCGGTACATGGGCAACTTCCTCGGACTCGACTGCAGCACCCAGTCGATGACCGGCCTGGTCATCGACACCGACGCCGGCGCTCTCCTGGCCGAGGAGTCGATCGGCTTCGACGAGCACTTCGCCGGCCGCTACGGCGTCGACAAGGGCGTCCTCGACCTCGGCGGCGGCCGCGTCCACTCGCCGCCGCTGATGTGGGCGGAAGCCCTGGAGCGGTTGTGCGCGCGCCTGCGCGACACCGGCGTCGATCTCGGCCGGATCGAGGCGATCGCCGGCAGCGGCCAGCAGCACGGCACCGTCTACCTCAACGAGGCAGCCGCGGGCGTTCTCGGCGGCCTCGACCCCGACCACGACCTGGCGGAGCAGCTGGCCGGGGTGTTCTCGCGGCCCACGGCGCCGATCTGGATGGATACCTCCACCGGCGAGCAGTGCCGCCAGATCGAGGCCGGCGTCGGCGGCCGCAGCCGGCTGCTGGAGCTGACCGGCAACACCGCCTTCGAGCGCTTCAGCGGCCCCCAGATCCGCCGCTTCTGGCAGGACGAGCCGGAGGCCTGGGAGCGCACCAGCTGCATCTGCCTGGTCAGCTCCTTCGTCGCCAGCCTTCTGGCCGGGCGGCTGGTCCCCGTCGATCCCGGGGACAGCAGCGGAACCAATTTGATGGACATCCGGACCCGCCGCTGGAGCCCGGCGGCTCTCGAGGCCACCGCTCCCGACCTGGGGCGCCGCCTGCTGCCGGTCATCCCCTCCGACGCGGTAGCCGGCACCCTGAGCCCGTTCTGGAACGGCCGCTTCGGGTTCCCGCCCGGGTGCCGGGTGATTCCCTTCTCCGGCGACAACCCCTGCAGCCTCATCGGCCTCGGCCTGCTGCAGCCGGGCCAGGCGGCCCTGAGCCTGGGCACCAGCGACACCCTCTTCGCCTGCCTCGACGCGCCACGGCCGCCGGTCACCGGCGAGGGCGCCCTCTTCGCCTCCCCCGACGGCGCCCACTACATGGCGCTCATCTGTTTCCTCAACGGCAGCCTGGCGCGGGAGGCCGTGCGCGACCTCTACCGCCTCGACTGGTCCGGCTTCTCCGCGGGGCTGGCGGCGACGCCCCCCGGCAACGGCGGCGCCCTCATGCTGCCCTGGTTCGACGAGGAGATCGTCCCCCGCGTGACCCGGCCCGGCGTCGTGCGCCAGGACCTCGACGAGAGCGATGCGGCCGCCAACGTCCGCGCCGTCATCGAGGCCCAGGCCCTGTCGTCGAGGATCCACTCCGAGTGGATGGGGGTGGAGATCCGCTCCCTGCGCGTCACCGGCGGCGCCTCGGAGAACGAGCAGATCCTGCGCGTCTTCGCCGACGTCCACGGCTGCCCCGTGCAGCGGCTGGGCACAACGAACGCCGCGGCCCTGGGCGCGGCCCTGATGGCGGCCCACGGTCACCCCGGGGCGTCAGGGGAGGAGCGGTCCTGGGAGGAGGTGACGGCGCCCTTCACCGGGGCGGGAACGCCGATCGAACCGGACCCGGCGAACCGGGGGATCTACGATGGATTGCTGGAGGGGTACCGGGAGTTGGAGGAGCGGTGCGCGGAGGGCTGAGGATCGCGTGGCGGTCTCGGAGGCGGATCGCTGGCACATTGGCGAGGAGAAGCAACCAATGAGCACCATCAACGTGATATCCAGGTGGGATGCCGAGGCCGAAGTGTGGGTAGCGACGAGCCCGGAGATTCCGGGATTGATTCTGGAGGCTGAGACTTCGGAGGGTATTGTCGAGGAAGCTCAACGTATGGTCCCCGAATTGCTCCAGCTCAGGCGCGATGCGGGAGTGCAGGGTTTTTGAGATAGCGTGAAGGGTCATCAATGCCAGACTTCACGCGACTCACCATGCAAATGCTCCGCAGGGCAGGATGCTCAAAGCTGCGTGACGGCAAACATGAGATCTGGCACAGTCCGAAGATACAATCGCGTCACACATCCAGTGAGGTCCTGAAATAGTCCGGACTGGAAAGAGCCTTCTGAGCCCCTTCGAGTTCCGTCAATCCTACTCAAGAGGTTCCGCTCCTCGTCCCAAAAAGGAGGATCACCAAAACTCCTTGTAACAAGGGCGGCAGAGGGGCTTTGCGTAGGTCGTGTCCGTCTCTCTTCCGCAACCGTGACAGTACTTCTCCTCGTAGTCGAGGTTCTTGTACCTGCTCCACTTCATGTAGCAGCCATCGCACAGAGGCTCCTCCACGTTCAGTTCCACTGACCGGGCGCACCGCACACAGTAGCCCTTGGTCAGGAAATGATCCTTGATGCCCTGCACTATGCTGCCAAGCAACGTCGCGGGGCCCTCCTGTTCCTTGCGCTCCCCCCTGCTTCGGCTTCCTCGCGCCGCCGGTGCACTGAGCAATCTCGGGTCGATGGGCGGGTCAGCCGGGTGTCTTTCCTGCTGCGGCAAGTAACGGGCGTGTTCCCTCCTGAACTCAATGTCGGTACTCGTGCCTTTGGCTCGGTTGCAAACGCCACAGGCCAACTGGAGATTTCGGATGTTGTCCTGGCCGCCGCTGGCCTTCGGAATCATGTGCTCCATCTGGAGTTGGTTGTACGGGTACACATTCCCGCAGTAGACGCACTTTTCTTGTTGCTGGTCGAACAACTGCCGCTTGTCTTGCGCCTTCGGGTCATCTTCCAGTAGAGCCTTGCGTTCGTCAAAGGTTCTTGCTCCGGCCAAATCGTACCTGCGGGGCTCCTGCGTATCTGCCGTGGGCTTCGTGGTGCTCTTGTGCATCGCTTTGGCCTTCTTGTTACACTCGATGCAGAGGGGGTAATTCGAGTCCTTGTACAGGCCACACTGTGGACACTCATCGATAACCCCTTCTTCGCTTTCCTCCCAGTGTTCTCGGCACAGATGATGGCCTCTCCGTATTTCTTGATTGCAGGATTGTTCCTTGCAGATGTTCGGTGTCGGCATAGGTAGTCTCTAGTCTTGGAGTGGTGTAGTCGTCAACGCGACCTGCCCCCGGCTCAGTCCAACTCCACCGTCAGCAGGCTCGCCGGCCAAGGGTGCCCCTCCAGGGAGATGGCGGACTCCTCGGCGAAGTGCAGCAGGGAGCAGACGCAGTTGCTCGCACTCTCGCCCGGCCAGGGGCCGCCCGCGAGCGTCCACGAGGGGTCGCGGGCCACGTGGCCAGCCCGGGTGAAGCGGGCCTCCATTACCGGCAGCTTTTCGTCGTAGGGCGGTGGTTGGCGCGTTCTATCGATGGGAACGGGGATGGAGTCCGCCGCCATATTCGCGATCCAGATCGCGGTAGATCGTGTGCACATGATCCGCAGGGTTACCACTACTGCTGCCGCCTCGCGCGTCATTCGCATATTCGATGATGATCGACGGCCCCTGTATGGAGTAGGAAACATCGCTTCCGGCTACAAGCGGGCCGTTCCAGGCGAACCATGTCTCATCAAGCGCATCGAGGAACCGCTCCTTCTGCGCTCGTGCATGGTCCGGTGGCATGAGATCGAACCACTGCGCTGCCAAGGCCAGGATCTTTCCCTTCTGCTCCTCATTCAGCGATTTGCAGCGTATGCCGACAGGCTCTGGGACGGTGCCATTCCACCTGGCCCCGACCCGCATGGCACCGCGCTGCCCGCTGATCACGGCCAGAGTCCGTTGCTCTGGCGTAAGGTTGCCCACGAACTCAAACGCAAGTTCCGTCTCTTTGGCCATGGGTCGCATCTCTACGCCCGCGACGGTGAATTCCTGGGGAAACGTGCCGATGAAACTCGGCGATATGGAATACGCTTCGCCATCAAGCGTAATGTTTAGCGCGACATGATGCCCGTCCAGTTGCACCGCCCATCGCGACGCTGCCGATGGCACGCCGAAGACCGAAAAGCGGAATGCCTCGATTCCGACCCCCGTGTTTATCTTGCCGTCGATATAGGCGCGCAGATCGTCCCCCAGCATGACATCTCGTATCTTGTTGTAGCCCTTCTCGCTGAGCATGGCCATGAGAAGTTCCAGGAGTGCGCGGATCTGGTCATCCTTCAGATCGCCCAGGGCAATACCTCCGACATCCCCGCGTGCCGGGGCATTGGTCCACCTGGTTCTCTCGACACTCATCAATTCGTATTGCGCGGATCGTCTCTGTGTGTCGTTCAGCGTCACAAGGAAACGGTTCGCCCTGCGCGCCATATTCTCGGGCGAGTGATCCGGCCGGTTCGGCCGATAGGTGCCCAGGATGGCGCCGGCACGGGATTCATATCCCGAAGCATGCACGGCGGTGCCAACTCCAATGCCGCCTATCGCGACTGTCACCGAAAAGACCATGCAAGAACAAGCCAATGCGAGTGAAAGCCTCATTGCACCTCCGTCGGTTCGCCGGGCGTCGCCGGCTCCGTGCGCCAACAGCCGGCGCCCTCGCTGCTGCCGGCCACTCACGCCGTCCCCCCAGGCTCCAGGCTTGGCGGCAGATAGACCGCCCCGCTCAGTCCAGCTCCACCGTCAGCAGGCTCTCCGAGATGGCGAAGACGCAGGAGCTGCGGTCGCCGCCGATGGAGGGCCGCCAGATGTCCCGCAGATAGGGCTCGCCGGCCACGGCGCGTCCGTCCAGGGTGATGGAGGACTCGTCGGCGAAGTGCAGCAGGGAGCAGACGTAGTTGCTGGCGCTGTCGCCCGGCCAGGGGCCGGCGGCGATCACCACCGGGTGGATCCGCCCCCAACTTGCCGTGATCTGGCGGCCGGCGGCGGCGATCGTCCACGAGGGGTCGCGGGTCACGTGGCCGGCCTGGGTGAAGCGAGCCTCCACCACGGGCAACTCTTCATCATAGGGCGGGTGGCTGGCCCCTTGGACGACCCGGTCGCGGACGAAGGCGGCCAGCTCGCGGTTGTCCGTGCACAGGCCCTTGAAAGCGGGACCACCGCCGTCGTCGATGACGACGAAGGCGACGAAGCCGTGGCCGGCCTCGGTGTAGCGCATGTTGTAGAGGCTGACCATGCCGCAGTCCGCCGCGGCGCCGGGCCGGCGCAGATAGCTGATCCAGTGCTCGCCGGACCAGTTGACTCTTCCCTGCAGAACCAGGTCGGTCATGGGTCGATGAAGTCGTCCACGAAACGGGTGTACTGCTGCGGCTTCGGTTTGTCCGCGTCCTCGGCCTTCACGTAGGTGATTGTGGTGCGCCCCTTGTAGGCACGGGGCACCGCCATGGCGCGCACGAAGCTCGTCGGCTCGTCGGAAGCGCGGGCGTAGATCGGGTCGGGACCGCGCTCGAACCAGGTCTCCCCGGGCCGCACCATCCACTCCTGGCTGTCCTCCACCCGCACCATCAGCTCGCCCCGCAGCAGGCAGCGCAGCCCCGGCCCTGAGTGGACGTGGGTGTAGGCGATGCCGCCGGGCGGGAAGTCGACGCGGTCGCAGCGCATCATCCACTCCTCTGCCGGGTCCAGCTCCAGGCCGTGGGACGCCTTGAGGACGCAGGTCGCCTCCTCGCCCTCGGCTCGCCATCCGCCCTCGCCGCGCACCATCTCCCAGCGCCACAGGGTGGCCCCGCCGGCGCCGGCCCTCACGGCGCAGGCCTCGGCCCCGAAGCGCGCCGAGTTCTCCTCCAGCTCCTGGCGGCCGCCGCCCGATGGCGCGACCTCCGCGCCGCCATGGGCCACGTAAGTGACGCGGAACCCGGCCAGCGCCGGGACGGCGATCCGGGCGCCGGGGGCCAGCTCGTCCTCCACCAGCCGCAGGTCGTAGTCCTTGATCATCGGTTACTCCACTGAAACCCTGGCCCAGCGGGCGCTCGCGACCTCGTGATCGCCCGCGTACCAGACGACGAAGACCTCCCCGTTGGGCAGCAGCGCCGCGCGGGGATGGCCGAAACGCCAGCTCTCCATGTCGCTCCACAGATCGGCATCGGACCGCCGGACCCCGACCCCTGATTCGGTGCCCTCGCTGCTGTCGTAGACCACCAGGTCGCGGGAGCGGTCCCAGCCCCGGCCGAAGTCCTCGCTGATGGAGAGGACGATCCCGGGCGGGTCCCGGCGGCGCGGGTACGCCACCAGCAGGCGGTCGCCGCCGAGGGAGAGGGGCTGGCTGTGCTGTCCGGGCAGGCCCGTGGACCGCGGCTCCGACCACTCGCGGCCGTCCGCCGATCCCCAGGCGATGTGGCTGTCCACGTCCTGGCCGGCGTCGAAGTCGTGGGTCCAGAACATGGCCACCAGTCGGCCGCTCTCCGGGTGCGTCTCCAGCCGCTGGTCCCAGTAGGCCATGCGGTGCTCCGGGTGGCGGCCCACGGTGGCATACTCGGGCCAGGTGGCGCCGCCGTCGAAGGAGAACCGCAGGAGGGCGCCGGGCTTCCCCGGCGTGGGGTCGTCGTACTCCTTCCAGTGCTCGTACGGCTGGGCCAGGACGCCGCCGGGCAGGGGCATCACCGCGTGGGTGCAGGTCGACGCCCCCGGATGGGGGCTCGTCTCCATCGCCCGCGGCGGGCTCCAGGTGCGCGCCCCATCGGTGGAGGTGGCGTGCACGACGCGCATGGGCAGCAGCCCCTGGGTCCGCGGGTTGACGAAGGGCCGCTCCGGCCGCGAGCGGTCGACGAGCAGGGAGGTGGAGATGAACTCGCCCGGGGCCAGCTCGGTGAGGGCCAGGCACTTGTTCTCGCCGGGACCGCCGTCCCAGTCCCAGCGGCCGTGGCCGTCGTGGCGCATCTCCCAGGTCTCGCCGAGGTCGCGGCTGGCGAAGATGCAGGGATGGCCGTCGAGGGACTCGCGCTGGCTGCCCCAGCGTCCGGTGACGTAGAGGGTGCCGTCCCGGGCGAGGTAGGCCGTGGTGAAGGCGCAGGACCTTCGGTGCGGCGGCCCTGCGCGGCCGTCGTGGACGCAGCCTGACGCGGTGATCTTCATCGACAACAACGCTCCGCAGTTAGGCCGGTGGGCTCAACGTAGATGCAACGTCGACACCAAGCCAAATGGCTAATTCTCATCCCTCTTGGTGACTGTGGCTAGAAACTCATCCAGCAGCCGTACTCGGGCGGGGATCACCCCCGCTATTCTACTTGCGGGCACGCAACGCCTAAAGCGGCGCTGGAGACCGGCCCCCTTATAGGGGACCTCTTGCAGCACACCTCCGTCAATCATCTTGGGCAACATGAGTTCGATGAACTGATGGGCATCATTTCCGAATTTCTGCCTCAAGACACCCCCGTTCAACTGCGTAGACCTGATCGACGAACCGCTCTGCATGCAAGGTCGCCAGCACACAGTCGCGCTCGGCCGGCGCCAGGGCGCGAGGCGAACGGCGCGGCGACGGGGCCAGCCGCGCCCTTGGCGGCTGACGCTGCCGGTAGACCGAGGCGTGGGCCGCCCCCAGAGCGCGGCTGTCCTCCCCTTGGGTTACGGTTTAGGCAGATGGGCGGTACGAAGGTAGATGCGTAGGCGCCTGCCGGGGTTGCGGCGTTCGACTTTATCCTCAAGTCACCTATCCTTGACAGCAACTTTAGCGGACAGGAACCCCATCGTATCGTAGTACTTCAGGGCAATAGTCACATGACCATGTGTAGTCTGTGCTTCGCCTTCTGAGATGGCCGTCTGTACGTTCTCCTTCAGCCAGTCCATCCCCTCCACTTGCCAAGTCGGAACGGCGTGACCCACGAGCAAGATTAGGCTCATGACGTTCAGAGCAGCCACATCCTTTGCGTCACCCGGGAGTCCCACGCTGATATAGGCACTCTCAAGATTCTCTGGAGGTCCGATCAATTCAATGGTCGCTGCTCTTTCCTCCAAATGGGAGGTGACTCTAGGTCTTCCGTCATGGAGACGCGAGAACTCAAAGGTCCAGCCTAGCTCTTCAAAGGACGACTGTATCTCATGCCGACTGACGCCTATACCTGAAGTCGGTTGCCTTGCTGCGTCCCTGCTGCTAACTGACCTCGATAGAGGTTCGTTCAGACTATCCTCGGTAACCGCCGGGAGACTAGTACTAGTAGCTTCCTGAGGGAGGGCGCCCAAGAGGGAGGCGTGGTACTTCAGATCCTTTACGGCCTTTTGCGCCTCCATTGCCCGGCCGACAGCTTCGAGGGCGCGCTCGTGGGCTTGGTCGGCTCGTTGGGCCGCTTGATTGACGGCCTTCGGTTGCGCCTCCCGGGCGCGGGCCAAGTCCTCAACGCTGCCGTGTGCGGCCCATGCGGCGGCGGCCTCGTCCTCGGCCTTCCGGGCATAGCGCCCGGCCAGTTGAAGAGCCCGGCCCGCCTCGCGGCCGTGTCTATCGAGATCCAAGCCCACCGGCCGGAAGGTCTCGAAGTCCCCCACGTTGAGCCGGCTGAACGCCTCGCGGCAACTATCCGCGGCAGCGACCACTTGATCGGCATAGTTGCTGGCGCGGTCGGCGTAGGTGACCGCGCGGTCGGCGGCGGCGATGGTGCGGTCTGCCCGTTCGCCGGCGATCACCGGGACCGTCAGGGCGACGGCGAGGGCGAAGACAAGGGCGTTCATCGAGGCGGTTCTCCCTATGATGGGGTCCGGGAAACCGGAATGTGTCAATGCGAATGAGACACTTCGGGTGAGTTTAGTGTCCTCCTCGGGCGCGCATTCGATGGTGTTGGGAGGGCGGGTTGATCCACACCTCGGCCGGGATTCTAGGTGCCTGCGGTTGCCCCTTGACGAAGCGCTCGGGATGGCGTGCGTGGGCGTCCTCGAGGACGCGCTGCCGCTCGGCCTGGAGGACGCCGGCGCGCCCTTGATGGACCGCATCCGGGGTGAGCAGGTCCAGTCCGCTATGGCGATGCCGGGTGTTGTACCATCGGAAATAGGTCCGCGCCTGCTCCGGGTCGGCAAAGCGGCCCGGGTAGGAGCGGGCGCATTTGACCGTCTTGAACTGGCTCTCCGAGTACGGGTTGTCGTCGGCGGTTCGCAACCGGCTGTAGCTGGCGAGGATGTCGAGAGGAGCAACTGCGAGAAGCTCTTGGCCGTCATCTCCTCGCCCCGGTCCTCGTGCAGGCTCAGCTGCCCCGGCTGGATGGCCTGCTTGTGGCAGGCGGCCTGGATCAGGCGCTGGGCGCGACTGGCGTTTGGCGTTTTCCCGGGGGGCCACCATCCAGGCGACGACATAGCGCGAAAACAGATCCAGCACCACGCAGAGCGGATACGTCACCCATCGACGCGGCCCCGCCAAGCGGGTGATGTCCCACGTCCAGACCTGATGGGGGCCCGTGGCCACCAGCCGCGGCGGCTCGGCCCGAGGGTGGCGGCGTTGGCGACGACGTTCCCGTACCTCGCCAGCGCCGTGGAGCAGGCGATACATGGTGCGCACAGAGCACAGGTAGCGGCCTTCCTCCAGCAGGGTGGCGTAGACGGCGACCGGGGCCTGATCGACGAACCGGTCTTCGTGCAGGTCGCCAGCACCTGGGCGCGTTCGGCCGGGGCCAGACGGCGGGTGGGCCTGTCGACCAGAGTCCGTGCTCATCCTCAAGCTCCTCCTTTCCGCCTTCCAGACAATACTAAACTCCGATGGCAAAGTGTCTCACTCTAAATTGGCACGTAGGGATGCCCGCCTCCTCTTCCAACTCGCGGAAGACAGCAGCATCGGGATGCTCACCCCACTCAATCCCGCCGCCTGGAATAGTCCGCCTTCCTTGATCCGGTCCGCTAGCCATGCGGACCAAGAGCACCCGGCCTGAAGGATCCCGGCAAAGCCCATAGGGCACCGACATAACGCGCGGACAACCCGAGACGGAAGACATTTCCGTTCCCTTTTCTATACTCCAACTTAGTCATGTCCAATGTCCCATAGAGAGTCCCTGGGGTGCAGACGCCTCCTGTCCCGAAGGGTTGACCTGAGGGCTGCACAAGCAGGCGGCGTGCGAGAAAGGCATGTGTACCGATGGCCGGGGCAACCGGAGGGACCGGAACTGCAACCCGTCTCTTGGCCGGAGTCCACGGACCTAAGGCAGTCGCACAAGTGTAATTCGGATTCCGGCTGCCCTCGCTGCTAGCCTCAGAGATTCATCATAGTCACCTGTCACAATCCACCCACTTACCTCCTGGCCATCTTCTGCGACGTTTTCCTGCAGGTATCCTATGTATCTGAGTATCTGGCCAACCACTTCATCAGAGCTGTGACCCCTCTTGAGTTCGATCACGACCAAGTTTCCGTCACTGTCTAAGTAGACCAAGTCACTTCGTCCGACATCTGGGCCCATTGAATACTGCTGACCTACCTCATCTGCCGGAGTAAGTCCCAGTCGCGCAAGATTCGGTTTGATCGCCTCTTCAAGTCCCTCTTCAAGTAGGATGATCTCCCTATCAGATGATCCGAACCCGAGTCTCTCATAGATCTTGGCAGCTGTGTCAATCCGTACGATGTCCGATTCCTCGATTCTCACAATTCTGCTGCGCACGTCGCCATTTGTTAAGTCTCTCATGATGAGGCCCTGAGGAACCGGACTAGGAAAGAGGAACACCTCGTCCATAGGGAAGTGTCCGGCCTTGCATTCGTGCTTCTTCTCAGCTTCTAGATCGGGCTTCCAGTCGTCAGAAACTCGGAATGTTCCAACGTAGGATTCTCCATAGATTCTCATGGCAACCACATCACCAGATCGGACATATGCCCGATTCCTCTCTGACTCTTGGAGATAGTACTGGCTTCGGTCCAATATCGCACTCATGTCCCAGTCACTATTGCCGTAGTAGCCGCTACTCCGGTTGGAGAACACCCAATAGCCGTTATGCTCGACACTATCTTCCGACATGATTGCTTCTCCTCGTAGGTTGGAACCGGGTTGATGTGCACCAGCCGATCGCACTTCGGCAGGCTCTTCTCCCGGACCCCCATCTCTTCGTCGATGGTGCTACAGGCAACCTTGGCTGAAGATAGATGGTCCAAATACCATCATCGTCCTCCTAGGGGCAACGCAAGAATCAAGTACCTTGATCTCATTCAACTCCCTTGGCGGCCTGATTGGGGGATCGCCCAAATCATCGTACGGAACCCCCTGCGGGGCAACCGCATCAGTGTCCTCCCACCTGCGGCAGGTGCTCCAGGAGGCGGCGGCGCTCGCGGAAGGGACCCTCCAGCTCCTCCCGGAAGTGGCGCGCCGTCAGCTCCCGGGGGTTCGCCTCCAGGGCCTGCGCGTAGGCGGCCACGGCCCCGGACCAGTCCTCGCTCAGGCGCAGGATGTCCCCCTTCAGCACGTGGCGCTTGCCCTCGAACCAGATCCGCAGAAACGACTCCATCTCCAGGCGCGCGACCTCGTCCGGGTAAGCCAGCCACGGTCCCAGCGCCGGCGGATGCTCGTCCAGGTGGCGGTCGAGGTCGGCCAGCACGCGCCACACGTCGGCGGTGTAGCCGCGCCTGCTGGCGAAGCTCAAGTGCGGGTGGTCGTCGCTGTTGACGGGACCCTCCCCCACGTAGGCGGCGAAGGAGTCCTGGTCGAGGAGGAAGCAGCTCAGCACGTCGAGGGGGCTCCCCAGGTCCGCCTCCTCGAGGCTGTCGCGCACCTCGCGGCGGTCGTACCTCGCCTCCAGCTCCGCCAGGTCGACGCGCAGGGGCCCGGTGGTACCGACCATGATGGAGTAGTGGTTGGTGCGCCACAGGGTGGCGTGCTCGAAGACGCTCCCGAAGGTGCGCAGGACGGTCTTGAAGTCGTCGACCTGCAGGCCGTGGAAGGGCAGCCACTGCACGAAGATGCCGTCCTCTTTCAGACGCGACCGGCACAGCTCGTAGAAGTCGCGGGTGTAGAGGATCCAGCTGTCGGTGCTGGTGGGATGGGTGGCGTCGCCGGTGATCACGTCGTACCGGCGCCCCGAGGCCAGCAGGTGGTTGCGGCCGTCGTCGAGGGAGATGTGGACGCGGTGCTCCTTCAGACGGTCGAGGACGCGGTGGTTGAAGCTCCCGTACTCCTGGCGGGCGGCGGCCACCATGTCGGGCACGATCTCGACGCACTCGACGCGGGTCAGGTCGTGCTGGGCCACGGCCCCCAGGGCGATGCCGCCTCCGAGAGCGACGACCAGGACCTCCCGCGGGCCTTCGTGCAACAGCAGCGGCAGGTGGCCCAGAAGCCGGAAGACCTGGAAGGAGCCGTAGTCGGTGGGCACCTGGCTGCCGCGGTTGAACCTCATCTCGCGGTACCCGGGCTCGGCCGCGACGGTGACCACCCCCTCGCGGCCCTCGCGGTAGAACACCAGCTCGGCCCCCGGCCGGCGCGGCTCCACGATCCCGCGCAGGACGTCTTCCGGGGCCAGGGCCACGGCGGCGACGGAGAGAGCCAGCGCGCCGGCGGCCACCGCCTTGTTGCGCCGCAGGGGCCGGTGGCGCTGGTGCAGCCCCAGGACCACGAGGCCGGCGGCGACGTTGACGAGGCCCAGGAGCTTGAAGGCTCCCTCGGTGCCGAAGGCGGGAACGAGGGCGAAACCGGTGGCGGCGGCGCCGGCGATGGCGCCGAGACTGTTGACCGCGTAGGCGTCCCCGACGCCGCGGCCGAGGCGCCCGAGGCCGGGGGTGTTGATGCGGCTCACCACCGGGAAGAGGGCGCCCATTAGCAGGGTGGGCCCGAGCATGATGGCGAAGGCGACGGCGAAGATGCCAAGGCGATGGCTCCACCAGGTGTCGGCTTGCTGGATCCAGCCGATCCACTGCGGCCACCAGGCGAAGAGGAAGACCGAGCAGAGACCCACGAGGCCGATGAGGACCTCCATCGTCCCGAAGAGGGCGGGCAGGTCCCGCTCCGCCCGCAGGAAGCGGCTGCAGGCGAGGCTGCCCAGGGAGATCCCCAGGAGGAAGGCGATGAGGATGATGCTGAACTCGTAGTGGGTGTTGACCCCGAAGGAGACGATGAAGAGGCGCAGCCAGGCGACCTCGTAGCCGAGAGCGGCGAAGCCGGAGAGGCCGAAGGCGGCGATGACGGCGGTGACGATGTGGCGCGGGACCGGTTCGGCGGCCGACGCCGGATCCGCGGCCATCCCATGCTCCCCCGGCGGTGCGGGCGCGGCTGTCTCCGGCGTCCCGGCGGGTTCGAGGCCGGTGTCGGGAGATGGGTCCGTTGCGGGGGCCGGCGGGGGAGTGGCCTCGGGGTCTCCGGACGGTTCGAGGCCGATGCCGGCAGGCTGATCCTGCGCAGGGGACGCGGCCCTCCGGTCGACCAGCAGGGCGAGGGCGGCGACGGTGAAGTTGACGGCAGCCACCGTCCAGGTGCTGCCCTTCAGCCCGAGGGCTTCCATCAGGAGGAAGGTGACCAGGACGACGCCGGCCACGGCGCCCAGGGTGTTGATCCCGTAGAGCAGGCCCACCCCCGGGCCGGCGCCCGCCAGCCGGCGCACGACGAACTTCGACAGCACCGGCAGGGTGGCGCCCATCAGCGTCGTCGGCACGAGCAGCAGCAGGAAGGTGATGACGAAGCGCAGGACCGGGCCGAGGGCCCCGCCCTCCGGGCCGAGAGCCTGCACCAGAACCGCCGAGGATCCGATCCCGCCGGCCAGGGCGGGAAAGAGCAGGGCGTAGAGACCGACGCCGGCTTCGAGGAGGGCGAAGATGCGCAGCGGCCGGCCGAGGCCCGCGCCGGCGCCGCCGCCGTCGACGTAGCGCCCGCAGAGGAAGCTGCCGAGGGCGAGGCCCGCCATGAAGGCGCTCAGCACCGTGCTCACGGCGAGCATGGTGGCGCCGAAGACGACGACGAGCATGCGCGCCCAGACGACCTGGTAGACGAGGCCGCAGGCGCCGGAGAGGAAGAACAGGCACGGGACGATCAGAAGCGTCCGCGGCGCCAGGTCGCGACGGGGAGGTCCGTCAGCGGTCACGGGAGTTGCGGCCGGCCGATGACGACCACCTTCGAGCCGGAGGCCTTGCGCCTTGCAGCCCCCCGTGGGCAGCCCCTCTTTACTCCCGACCTATTCAAGGAAGGCGCGCCGTGAACCTGAATTCCCTCTTCGCAGAGTTGCCCCCCGGCCACGTCACCAGCATCGCGGGGGCGCCCCACGAGACCGGCGTGCCGGCGAAAGAGGCCCACGTGGGCTGGCCCATCGGCGTCGTCCGCCGCGCCGACGGCGACCTGATCGTCGCCGACTGGCACGCCAACCGCCTCTGGCGCATCGACGGGGACGGCATCCTGCACGCCTTCGCCGGCGACGGCGTCCCGGGGAACCGCGGCGACGGCGGGCCGGCGCTGGAGGCGCGGCTTCGCGGGCCCCACAGCCTGACCCTGGACCGCCACGGCAACATCTACACCGCCGACCTGGCGAACCGCACGATCCGCCGCATCGACGCGGAGACCGGCATCATCACCCGGGTGGCCGGCTCCGGCCGGGCCGGCCGCGGCGGCGACGGGGGTCCCGCCCTCGAGGCGGAGCTGGACGTCCACTGCGGCATCGCCGTCGATGGGGCGGACAACCTCTACCTGTCCAGCGAGTGGCAGAACACGATTCGGAAGGTCGACGCGAGGACCGGTGTCATCGAGCTCTTCGCCGGCCACGACGCCCGTCACTATCCGTCGGAGAAAGGAAGGAGCCGGCCCTACCTGGGCAAGGGGCTGGAAGACTGGGGCGGCCTCAACTGGGGCGGCTACCACGGCGACGGCGGCCCCGCCGCGGACGCCTCCTTCTACCATCCCGAGCACCTGGCCTTCGACTCCCGGGGCGATCTCTACGTCTGCGACAACTCGAACCACCGCATCCGCAAGATCGACATGGCCACCGGCATCATCACCACCGTGCTCGGCAACGGCATGCCCGCCTCCAACGGCGACGGCGGACCCGCCACCGAGGCCAGCACGCTGATGCCGGACGCCATCTGCCTGGACGCCCGCGACAACCTCTTCGTGGGCGAGAAGTACGGCTACCGCGTCCGCCGGGTCGACGCCGCCACCGGCATCGTGACGACGCTGGTGGGCACCGGCGTTCCCGGCTGGGGTGACGAGGGGGTGCACGGCTCCGAGGCGGTCTGCAACTCGGTGGAGGCCGGCATTCTCGCCGACCCGGACGGGACCCTGTTCTGGTGCGACTGCTCCGGCCGGATGCGCCGCTACGACGGGGAGACGGGCATCGTCACCACGGCCCTCGGCGGCACCAGCATCCACGACGGCGAGCCGGCGCAGCAGGGCTTCCTGGCGGCCCCCGCGGGAATCGCCGCGGGACCGGACGGCCACATCTACTTCGCCGACTTCTTCAATCAGCGGATCCGGGCGATCGACCCGTCCAGCGGCCTCATCCGCACCGTCGCCGGCAACGGCGCCAGGGCCTGCGGCGGCGACGGCGGACCCGCCCCCGACGCCTACCTGAGCAATCCCCGCGACGTCTCCGTCGACGCCCGGGGACGCGCGGTCATCGCCGACACCCGTCACGGCTACGTCCGCCGCGTAGAGGAGAGCGGGACCATCCAGACCATCGCCGGCACCGGCCTGCAGTGGGACAAGGGGGACGGCGGACCCGCGGCCGGCGCCTGCATGCTGTCGGTGACCGCCGTGGCCCACGGACCGGGCGGCGACGTCTTCCTCGCCGACGGCACCATCGGCCGGGTGCGCCGCATCGACGCGAAGACCGGCATCATCACCACCGTCGCCGGCATCGGGGAGCCCGGGTACTCCGGGGACGGAGGGCCCGCCACCGCCGCCCGCATCGGCTCGGTGAACGCCATCCGCTTCGACGGGCGCGGCCGCATGTACCTGGCCGACAGCTCCAACCACGCCGTCCGCAGGGTCGATGCGGGCGGGACCATCGCCACCATCGTTGGCACCGGCGAACCCGGGTGCTCCCCCGAAGGCACCCGCCCCGAGGAGGCCCGCCTGAACACCCCCAACGGCATCGCCGTCACCGCCGGCGGGGTCCTCTACGTATGCGACTCCATGAACAACCGCCTCCTCCGCTGCGCCCCGGGGAGGGCGCTGGAGGTGGTCGCGGGCGGGGAGGGCCAGGGATTCGCGGGAGACGGCGGGCCGGCGAGGCAGGCGCTCTTCAACGAACCGTACGGCATCTGCCTGTACGGGGATGATCTGCTGCTGGTCACCGACTACTTCAACAACCGCATCCGGGCGATCAGGCTGAAGTAGCCGGCGACCCTCCGACGCTACTCGACGGGGACCGTCCCGCCGTGCCAGGGGAAGGCGTAGGTAGGGTCGTTGGCGAACCGCTTCATGCCGCAGGTCAGGCGCACCGAGGTCATGGGCGGCAGGGCCACGGTGAAGTGCCGGCCGTCCACCTGGAGGCTGCCGCTGGTGGCCGTCTTCTCGGCGCGCACGCGGGTGTTGGGGTTGGGATCGTCGCTGTCGATGGCCGTCCCCGTGAACCCCACCTGGGTGAAGGAGTGCTCGCCGAAGGCCCCTGACTGGACGATCAGGCTCCGGCTCTCGCTGTGGCTGGTGTTCACCAGCTGGATCCCGCAGCCGTCGGCGGAGAGGTCGTCCACGAGGGCGGCCACGTCCGGCGGCAGGCCGGGGCGGGTGGCGTCGGCGTCGAAGTAGCGCACCGTGGCGCGCAGGATGCCGCCGTTGTAGAGCTGGCCCGGGCAGCCCATGGTGGTCTGCACCAGGCCCTTGACGATCACCGGGTTCGGCGGCCAGGCGTTGTCGTCGATGATCTGCTGCACGCTGCGGTCGTCGCGGTTCATGCCCTCGAGGAAGGCGGCGGCCTGCTGGTAGTCGGACTGCAGGCACTGCACCGGCCAGCCCGGGTTCCTGCCGTCGTAGTACTGGAAGCGGGCGAACTCGGTGCGGGCGCCGCCGCGGTCGCCGATGGCGGGCAGCTCGTTCCAGTCGGTGCCGCCGCCGTCGCGCACGCGCATGACCAGCTCGTAGTCGCCCTGTGACATCGACTCGTGCCACAGGTTGACCAGGTGGGCGGGGCCGCCGCGGATGGTGAACTCGTCGTACCCGAACCAGCCCGAAGGGCCGTGGCTCTTGGGCACCACCAGGCGGCCGTCCTCCATGCGGCCGCGGTCGAGGAGGGCGACGACCTGCGAGCGCAGGACCTCCAGGTAGCCGTCGTCGCCGCCGCTGAGCAGGTGGGCGCACTGGGCCCCCACGATGAGCCCGAGGAAGAGCCGGTCGGCGGCGCTCTCGCTGCTGCTCCAGCCGTGCAGCCCTCCCCACCACTGGCCGTCGCGGTGCTCGCCGACCTGGCCGGTGGGGCCGACGTTGTCGGGGATGACGCCGCCGTTGGCGCGGATGCGCTCGATCCAGCTGCCCACGTAGTCGAGGACCCACCTCTTGTACTTCTCGTCGCCGGTGTAGAGGTAGGCGTTGGTCACCAGGGCGGTGGCGCAGAGGCCGGCCGGCTCGTCGCCCTGGAGCGCCATCTTGTCGAAGAGGTCGAGGATCTCCTCGCGGCGGGCCTCGTCCTCGTACCAGCGCGACTCCAGCTCCTTGATCTTCGGGTAGAGGAAGTGGGGGGTCAGCGGCCCGGGGCTCGGGTTGTCCTGGATCACGTTGCGGTGTCCGAAGTCGCCGATGGAACCGCGGTCGAGCCAGTGGCGCACGAGGTGGACGTAGTTGGAGACGCCTCCCTCCCTGTGGATGATCTCCTTGTGCTGGCGCACGGAGGTCATTGGGCCGGCGCCGCCGTGGAGGGGCGAGCGGAATATGCCGCGCTCGGCGTCGAAGTTGGGGGCTGCCGGGTCCTCGCCGATGTACATGGCCGCGAACCTGCGGGCCCGCTCGCGGTTGGAGGGGTTCGTCGGGTCGGCGACGCCGAAGTCGTAGAGCATCTGGTTGCCCTCGCCCATGTGGAACCAGTCGGCGTTGAAGGGCACGTTGAGGTTCCAGTACTCGTTGCGCAGCTGGGGCATGTACATGGGGTGCATCGGCTCGTCGTCGGTGAGCTTGCGCTCCTCGCTGTAGAGCCAGGTGATGGCGTCCCACTCGCGCTTGGCGATGTGCAGGAAGCGCTCGTGGCCGCCGAGGGCGTAGAGCATGCCCCGCATGGAGCGGCTCTCGTAGGCGTCGTCCACGTCGAAGAAGTGGTAGACCCGGCCGTCGGAGCGGGCGTAGCCCTCGGTGGCGGCGTCGCCGGCGGTTTCCAGGATGTTGAAGAGGCGGCGCTGCAGCAGGGCCCACTCGGGAGGGGGGACGATGTCGGTGGCGACGATGGCCGGCGTGGATGCCATGGGGGAGCGTCTCCTCTGATTTCGATGGACTTGCGGTGACCCCGGGGCGGGTCCATTGGGACCGCTCGGGCCGGGTGCCTGGCCGGACGGGGGCGGCAAGTATAGGCCGGCTCCCTCGCCGGAGGAAGCGTTCCCGCGCCGGCGGTGGACAGGTCCGGGCGGCCAGATCCGGCCATGTTCACTACCTTCGGACCCCGACCCCCAGACCTTGCGGAGAGCCTGCATGATCATCGATTCACACGTCTACTGCTTCGAGCCGGCCACCAGCCCCGCCGGCCACGCCACCGGCGAGGACCACATGAAGTGGCTGCAACTGGCCCACGCCGCCCATCATCAGCCGGCGATCCGCATCCGCGACCGCTCGCCGGGACCGTCGGCGCCGCTCAATCCCTCGGGCCGCTGGGACCCCGGCGCCGCGCCGGACGTGAACTTCCGGATCAACTCCGCCAGGGGCCGGGTGGTGTGGAACCACGAGGGCGAGGAGTACACCAAGCACTTCTATCCCCCGGACATGGGAGAGCTGGACTACACCCACTTCAGCCTGACCTGCGAGATGGACTACGCCGGCGTCGACATGGCCCTGCTCCACGTCGACCCCATACTGGGGCGGGACAGCGCCTTCCAGGCCGCCTGCGTCGAGCGCTTCCCCGACCGCCTGCGCTCCATGGCGCCGGTGGACGAGTGGCGCATCGTCCCGGAGACCGACGCCGTCATCGGCGAGCTGCAGCGGGCGATCGGCGAGCTCGGCCTGCACGCCGTCAAGTTCTGTCCGCCCCACGCCTACCTGGGCAACCAGGAGCCCTGGGACGACGGCCCCTTCCGCCCCTTCTGGGAGGCGGCCACGGCCCTGGGCGTGCCGGTCTTCTTCACCTTGGGATCGGGTCCCGCCGGGATGGCCGGCGAGGATCCGCCCGGCGGGCAGCGGCAGGAGTACCTGGACGAGCTGCGCATCCTCACCCGCTGGATGGAGCGCTACCCCGACACCGTCTGCTCCCTCACCCACGGCTTCCCGTGGCGGCTCTTCCTCGAGGGCGGCCGCATCGTCCTGCCGGAGGAGGTCTGGGAACCCTTCGCGAGCCCGAGCTGCCACCTCGAGGTCTGCTTCCCCGTGCGGCTGGGCGACCTCTTCGACTTCCCCTGGCGGGAGGTCTGGCCGACGCTGGAGGAGATGGTCGCCCGCGTCGGCTCCGACCGCCTGCTGTGGGGGACGGACATGCCCTTCCAGAACCGGTTCTGCACCTACCGGCAGTCGCGCCGGTGGATCGAGCACTACTGCGACTTTCTGACCGACGCTGACAGGGACGCCATCATGGGCCTTACCGCGGCGCGCATCCTGGGGATCGAGACCGGGGGCGGCCGGGTATGAGCAGCCGGTATTTCCACATATATTGGAGCCCCGGAGCCCTCGCCCCCCGGCTGACCCGGCCGGCGGCGCAAGCCTCGCCCGCCGCCACGGGGAGGCCCCGCAGCCGCTCACTCCTCCGGTCCCTGGTGGCCGGGCCGAAGGCGCTCCCCATGCAGATGGCCATGCCGATTCCGAAGGCCCCCGCCCGCCGCTTGTCCATCCCCTCCTCCACCCGGGTGCGCTTCCTCGCGCCCGCCCTCCTCGCCGCCCTCCTCGCCGGCTGCGGTCCCGACGAACTGGTCCTGGCCCGGGTCGGGGATTCCGAGATCACCGACTCCGGACTGCAGAGGTTCGTCGACCGGTTGCCCGACCACCTGGTGAGCGACCAGCAGGGGGTCGCAGCCGACCGGGACCACCTGGAGAGCCTGGTCGACCAGGAGCTGCTGCTGCTGGAGGCCCGCAGCCGGGGGCTGGACACCACCTCGGCGCTGGCCCGGCAGATGGAGGACGCGGAGCGGGCCTGGCTCTCCCGGCGCTACCAGCGCCAGGTGATCGCCCCCAAGGTCGAGATCGGCCCCAAGGAGGTGGAGCGCGCCTTCCACGACATGGGCTTCGACCGCGAGCGGCTGCTGCAGCGCATCGTCCTCAAGGGGAGCGAGGCCGAGGCCCGCGCCGTCTTCGAGCAGCTCGAGTCGCGAACCGACTACGACGAGCTGGCCAGGGAGTACGCCCCCAACGACCCCAGCACCGACTCGACCGGAACCATCGGCTGGGTCGGCGTGCCCGGACTCAAGCGCCTGCGGGTGCCGCAGGGCGAGTTCCTCTCCCTGCCGGTGGGAACGCCGGCCCTGCTCCCCCTCTCGCAGCTGGTGTGGCAGATCATCCGCTTCGCCGAAGACCGCGAGGCGCCGATCCAGCTCTACGCCGAGGACGTCCGCAAGCTCCTCTACATGGAACAGTGGTGGCGCCGCACGGAGGAGGAGATCGAGCTGCTCCGGCGGGACCAGGACGTGCGCCCCCACCCGGAGGGGGTGCGGGCCCTCATCGAGCGCACCGAAGCGCGCCAGCCGGAGCTGACCCCGGAGCAGGCCCGCCAGCCGCTGTTCACCTGGGCCGGCGGCGGCCCCATCACCGCCGCCGACTTCGTCGACCGGGTCCGCAAGATGGCCAAGAGCTCGGCCCTGTCGGACAGCGCCCTCATCCTCTCCATCGCCGAGCGGGAGCTCCTCTACCCCCGTCTCTTCGCCTTCGCGGCGCGGCAACGAGGATGGCACCAGGACGAGGCCTTCGACGAGTGGCGGGCCCACACCCGCGACGGGCTCCTGGTGGACCACCTGATGCAGACCGAGGTGGAGGACCACCTGGTGTTCTCGGAGGAGGAGGTTCGGGGCTACTTCGAGGCGAACCGCGAGTTGTTCAGCGCCGGCGACAGGGCCCGCATCGAGGAAGTGCACACGGAGGACGAGGACGAGGCCCGGGGGTGGCGCGGCGAGATCGAGGGGGGAGCAACCTTCGCCGAGATCCTCCGGCGTCCGGGCGCGGCCTCCCACGGCATCCACAGGAGGGGCGGGGAGATGGTCCTGCAGCGCCATCTCGCCGAGGGCTTTCCGGAGCTGGTGGAGGCCGCCTTCTCGGCGCCCGTGGGCGAGGTGCTGGGTCCTCTGTACCTGGAGAAGGTCGACAGCCATGCGATCCTGCGGGTCCTGGAGCGGGAGGGCAGCCGCCTCCTGACCTTCGAGGAGGCGAGCGCCGCCGTGGCGCAACACCTGCGCGCCAAGGAGCGGGACACCCGGGTCTCCGCCCTCTTCGAGTCCCTGCGGAGCAGATACGGGGATCGCATACAGGTCTTCGAGGACCGCCTGGAACAACGGCACGCAAAGGGGTAAGGAGCCAGTCGATGAACCTGCACGGCAATCCGGCAGCCGCTCTCGGTCTCCTGGGGCTGCTCGCCCTGGGCCTGCTGCCCGCCTCGGCGCAGCAGGACTACGGTGCGCGGCTGGGCCTCCGCCAGGGGGAGGAGTACAGCCTCGCTCCCCAGGGGCCGGGAGTGATGCTCAACGCCGTCGACCCGGCCATGCGCAAGTGGTACGTGCCCCAGGAGCTCTACCTGGACTACCGCTGGCGCCAGTGGGACTACACCAACTACGCCCGCGACCACTACCAGCGCTACATCGACACCACCCTCGAGGGCGAGCACTTCTACGACATCTACGGCAACTTCCTCACCCGGGGCTGGTTGATCTACAACAACTCGCAGACCACGCCGGAACAGTTCGGGAACTCGCTGCTCAAGTCCAACCGCTTCCGGGACTGGTTCTCCGGCGTCGTGGTGACTCACGACCAGAAGGGCCAGTACCACTTCTCCCTCACCGTGAGCAATCAGCTGCGCACGGTGCTGACGCCCATGGTGTTCTCCAAGCCGCGTTTCGACGGGCTGCAGTTCGACCTGGCCACCGACCGCGCCGAGGCTACCCTGCTCTATTCGCGCATCAGCAGCCCCGGCGGCAGCAGCACCCTCGACCGGGAGTTCCTGAGCACCAACAACACCAGCCTCGTGGGCGGGCGGCTGGCCGCCCAGATCGGCGACTACCTCAAGCTCGGGGTCCACGGCGTCAACGCCCACCAGTCCAACACGCTGCGGGACAAGACCAGCTGGAACCCCTTCGCCGGCGAACTGACGGTGGCCCAGAACGAGGCGATCTCCTCCATCGAGATCGTCCTGCGCGACGACTCCCCCGGGGACGGGGAGGGCGGCGCCGCCTGGTTCCCCGCCGGGTCCGACATCTTCATCACCTACCAGGACGGTACGCAGGAGCGCGGCCGGGAGATCGGATTCCAGCCGGTGGTGGAGGGCGGCATCGTCCGCCAGGGCTTCATCGCCGCCGACGGCACCGAGGAGATCCGGCTGATCTACAACTTCGACAGCCCCGGATTCCTCGACCGCGCGAAGTACACCAAGACCGAGATCGTCGAGGTCGAGTTCCAGCTGCAGATGGGCAACGACTACCAGGTCTGGATGACCTCCGACAGCCAGACCGACTTCCACGGGCAGCCGGTGCTGCTCCTGGTGGCCCAGGCCGAGGGCAACGTCCGCGACATCACCAACCTGCGCACCCTGCGCTTCCACTACGGCCTGCCCACGGCGACCCACGTGGCCGGCGGCAGCCTGGAGATCCGCGCCCCCTTCGGCCTCGACGTGTACGGCGAGTACGACCGCAGCTGGAGCTACCGCAAGTACCCCAACGCCGCCGAGGAGATCCACCACTCCAGCTCGGGGATCGAGGGCGCCGAGAGCGCGCCGGCGTGGATGCTGAACGTCTCCCGGAGGAAGGCCCCCTGGTTCCTCTTCGGCGAGGCCTACAGCATGGACCCGTTCTACAACACGCGATCCCTCCTGTGCACCCGGGTCGGGGAGATCTACTACGGCGACACCCGCCGGAGCGGGTACGAGCTGGTGGAGGACAACGACGACCACGACCGCATCCCCGACACGGTGCGCTCGGACTGGTTGAGGGGCGACACGGAGGTCTATCCCGGCTGGGACCAGAATAATGACTTCGTGCCCGACTTCAACCAGAACGACAACAGGGTCCGAACCAATGCCGTGCCCGACTACGAGGAGGCCTTCCTGCGCTTCGGCGTGGACCCGCCGGAGTTCCTCTTCGGCGTCGACATGAACCACAACTTCTGGGTCGACCAGTACGAGAACGACGAGGCTCCCGACTTCCCGTACCGCAAGGACCACGAGGGGTTCAACATCTACGGCGGCGCCGAGGTCGCCCCGGGGATGAAGTTGATGGCGGGCGTGCTGCGCGAGGAGCTGATCTCCAGCGACCGCAGGAATCACAGCAACTACGCCCTGGCGACCATCGACTCGGACTCGCCCCGCTTCGGCCGCCTGCGCCTCTTCCTCATGACCCAGTGGGTCCAGGACGACATCCCCGACCCCCTGTTGCAGTGGGCTCCGGACAACTCCCTGCGCGGCGGCGAGCTCGTCCTCATCGAGGATCCCCTGCTTGGGCAGGACACCTGGATCAACCAGGTCTTCCTCGGCCACTCCCTGGAGTCGGGGCCGTGGCTGGTGGTCAACAAGGTGAACCACCTCCTCTACGACCAGCGCATGTCCGGCGAGCGCCGCCGGGAGCTCGGCCTGGCCGGCGAGGACTACTTCTTCGGCCTCATCGACAAGGTCAGCTACCGGCACCGGATCGGGCCTTTCCTCCTGGAGCCGCGGTGGAAGAGCGAGTACACCCGCCAGAGCCGCGGTCTCTTCGGCGCCGGACGGCGGTCGCGCCTCACCGAGATGGCGGGGATCATCGCCCAGACCCGGGTCCTGAGCTCCTCCAAGGTCCAGACCGGTGTCGAGTACCTGTACCTCAACGATCTCGACGACGACGAGCAGGACTTCGACGCCTTCACGGTGGCCGTGCAGTTCACCACCGACTCCACCTACCTGGGCTACCGCCTGCGCTCGCTCCTGGGCGTCTCGGTCGAGCACCGCGCCTTCGAGGAGCGCGAGTCCCGGACCACCAACCAGTTCTTCGTCACCATCTACGCCGGTCTGGAGTAGGGATGAGCCTCGGGGAGAAGGGCCGGAGCGCCGCCGCGCAGGCGGCTGCCATCTTCGCCGCCGCCCTGGCGGCCCGGTGGATCTACGTCCACCAGTCGGGCAGCCACCCTGTGCGCGACGTCCCGCTGGGGTCCGCCATCGCCCACCTGGAGCGGAGCTCGGGCGAGGCGGCCGGTTTCGCCTCCCTCTACGACGCCTTTCTCGCCATCCTCCCCGGGGACCTCGACCTGGTTCGCGGAGTCCAGGTGGTCCTCGGAGCCGTCAACTGCGTCCTGCTCTGGTGGCTGGCCAGGTCCGTCCTCCCGCCGAGGGCGGCTCTCGGGGCCGGCCTGGCCCTCGCCTTCTTCGGACCGGCCATCTACTTCTCCGGCGAGATCCTGCCCCCGGTGCCGGCCACGTGCCTGGTGCTGCTCGCCCTGATCACCCTGTCGCGGGCCCTCGCCTCTTCCGGGAAGCGGCCGTTCTGGCTGCCGGGGCTGCTGCTGGGGCTCGCCGCCCTCGCCGAGTGGTGGATCTGCCTCTTCGCCCTCGCCCTGGCCCTCTGGCTGCTGCGGAGCCACCGTGGCGCGGCCCTGCCTCTGGCCTTGGGGACCGCCGCCGTCCTGCTGCCCGCTTGGCTGCTGTCGGCCTGGTCGCCGGAGGCGGCCCCGGGGCTGGTGGAGGGGGTCCGACGGGTCCACGCCCTGTGGCAGGGAGGCGAGTTCCTCGGGGAGCTGGATCCCTACTTCGGGAGCCGCAACTCCAGCCTGCTGTCGGTGTTGATGTGGGACGAGGGGCTGGCCTTCCCCTTCGGCGTGGCGGCGCCGCTGGCGCTGGTGGGCATCCTCTCGCGCCTGCGCGGCGGGCGAGAGCCGCTGGAGACCGCCCTGCTCCTCTTCGCCGGCTGCTTCACCGTGCAGGCCCTGCTCCTGCCGTCCGCCGACTCGGCGGTACGCGCCCCGGTGGTGCCGGTCCTGCTGATCTTCGCCGCCGCCGGGGTGACGGCCATGGCCGCCCTTCCGAGGCTACCGGCCCTGGCAGCGGCGGCCGCCTGCCTACTGCTGGCCGTCGGCCTCAACGCCGGCGATGCGGGCGCCGAGGGCCGGGCCCGGCAGCACTACTGGCTCGGCCATGGCTTCGGCCAACTCGGACTGCGCGCCAACGCCGTCCGCGAGTACGAGACGGCCCTGGCCCTCGACCCCGCGAGGCTGGAGACCTACCAGGCCCTGGCCGGGCACTACCGGGCCCAGCAGGATGACATCCGCGCCGCCGGCCTCTACGAGAGCCTGCTTGAGCGCTGGCCGGAGATGCACGGGGCCCGCATGGCCCTCGCCAAGGTCTACCTGACCTCGGGACGGGCCGCCGAGGCGGCCAGATGCTACCGGGATCTGATCGCGGCGCAGGCTGGCCCCGCGGACTCGCTGCTGACCCTGCTGGGCGACGCCCTGTTCCGCAGCGGCGACCTGGAGGGGGGCCTGGGCGCCTATGAGCAGGCGTTGGCGGCGGACCCGGAAAACGCCCGGGCCCGCGGCATGCTGGCGCTGCTCTACTCGGCCGCCGACCGGCTGCCCGAGGCGGAGGAGGCCTGCCGCGCGCTCTACGAGGGGGGACTGGTGGCCGAGTACGGTCCCGTCCTGGCCGAGGTGCTGATCCGCCGCGGCCGGGACGAGGAGGCGGCGGAGGTGCTGGAGCATGTCCTGGAGACGGCGCCGGACTCGGGCGCAGCCCTCGGCTTGAGGGGCCGGCAGCTCCACGAGCAGGGCCGCCACCGGGAGGCCGCGGCCCTCTTCGAGCGCCTGCGCGCGGTCTGGCCCGAGGACCACCGGGTCCACTACTACCTCGCCCTGATCTACGAGCGCCTCGGCGACGAGGCCCGGGCCGAGGAGTCCCGCCTCGCCTACGTCCGCCATCAGAGGAACCGCGAGCGCGAGGATCTGCAGGGGCACCTGACGATGGTGACGAGCATGATGACCGACCAGCTCCAGTCCCGCCTGGGGGTGGGGCCGTGAGGGCCGGGGTCCTGATCCGCCTGGCCCTGGCGGCGCTCACGGGGCTGGCCTCCGCCGGCGCCCAGGAGCTGCGCTTCGGCCGGGACGGCAACATCACCTGGGAAGGGGAGGTCTCCGGGTTGGAGGGGGTGGCCACCATCCAACCCGAGTTCCGCCCCTCTCTCACGCCGGGGGTCACCGCCATCGGGGTCGCCCCGGACGGCCGCGTCGAGCTGGCCCATGCCGACCATCCGCAGGCCATCCTGCCGGTGGAGCTGGACGCGGGCGAGAACCTGTCCGCCAGCCTCGTGGCCAACGGCGGCAACATCGTTTCCGAGACGTCCCTCGAGCTCGACAGGAGACTGCTGGCCGAGATCCTGCAGGGTCTGCTCACCCCCGAGAAGACGGGCACCGCCTTCGAGCGCAAGGGGGACAAGATCCAGGGCACCCTGCTGACCGTGGACCTGGGAGCCATCGTCGGCGTCAACCGCCTCCGCTTCTTCCCGCGCAACACCCTCCTGCCCTCGCCGACGACCCCCTTCCAGGACGACTTCCTGCGCAACTTCGAGGTGCGGATCCACGACGGTCTGCTCCTCAACGAGGCCGGACTTCCGGCCCTGGGCACCTGGGAGTCCTTCCTCACCGTGGAGGACAACTCGGAGCCGGTGACGGTGGTTGAGATCGATCCGCCCCGGTACCTGCGCTTCGTGCGCCTGCGGGCCACCTCCGCCATTCCCTACGAGGTCGAGAAGTTCCAGATCTTCGGCGAGGGGTTCTTCCCCTTCGCCCGCTACCTCTCGCCCGTGGTCGATCTGGGCACGCCCAGCAACTGGGGGCAGATCCGCTGGGACAGGAGCGTGACGGGAGACGAGGCTCTCACCGGTCTCGTCGTCCGCACCCGCACCGGCAGCGACGACACCCCCTTCGTCTACAACCGCCGGGAGGTGGGCAACCCCAACGCCGAGGACATCCCCCGGTCCGTCGACAATCCGGGCGAGCCCCTCTCCCGCAAGGAGTTCCTCGACCTGCCCGCCGACGGCACGGCCGCCGACATCTGGGAGCGCGGCGCGATCGGGGACGACGTGGAGAACTGGAGCCCCTGGTCGCCGCCCTACCCGGTGGCCGAGGGCCTGAGCGCCGCGGGCACCCGCAACGTCTCCCCGGCGCCGCGGACCTACTTGCAGTTCCAGGTCGAGTTCCTCAGCCGGGGGCTGCATTCGAGCCAGATCCTCGAGGGCCTCTCCTTCGAGTTCACCCGGCCGGCCCTGGCCGACGCCCTCGTGGCCGAGATCTTCCCCCGCGACGTGGAGGCCGCTCTGCCCACCGAGTTCCTGTACGCGGTGCGGGCCGACATGAGGCGCGCCGAGGTGCAGGGCTTCAACAGTTTCGAGCTGACCACCCAGGGCCGGGCCGAACGGGTCGAGGGGCTGGAGATCGTCGCCGCCGACGGGGCGGCGATCCTCGATCACGTCTTCGAGACGCAGGACGCGGTGACCGACGAAGGCGAGGCGGCCATCACCTCCTTCACCGACGAGGGGTTCACCGTCCGCTTCCCGCGGATCACCGAGGACGGCACGGTGCTCAAGATCCGCTTCGTCAACCAGGTCCTGGCCTACAGCAGCGACTTCGCGGGCCGGGCCCTCGTGGAGGGAACGGACGCCTTCCAGTGGGTGGAGGGCGGCGACGCCGGCTCCCTCGACGAGACCGACGCGGCTTTCGAATCGGGCATCACCGTGCTCAGTCCGGGGGTGACCCGCGGCGGGCTCATCGGCGGCTTCTCCCTCGAGGCGCCCGTCCTCACCCCCAACGGCGACGGGGTGAACGACCGGCTGCGGCTGAGCTTCGAGGTGCTCACGGTGGTGGGCGAGGCCGATATCCAGGTAGCCCTCTTCGACCTCAGCGGCCGCCGGCTGGCGACGATCTTCGAGCACCAGGGCGGCAACGGCACCTACACCAGCGCCGGCTTCGCCGGCCTCGACTGGGAGGGCCGCGACGACCGGGGGAACCCGCTGCCGCCCGGACTCTACCTGGTGCAGCTGAAGGTGGACGGCGACGCGCGCTCCACCTCGGCGGCGCGCGCCGTGGGGGTCGCCTACTAGCGGGCCGGCCATGGGGAATCTTGTGAGCCAGAGAGGCGGCCGGGCGACGTGGAAGCGCTGGACGGGGATTCCGCGCCTGGTCTGCGTGCTCCTGGCAACCGGGGCCCTGGTCCCGCAAGCGGCGCCGGGCCAGGTCGACTACGGGGGCCGCCTCGGCCAGGCGCAGGCGGGGGTGCGCGGCTTCGAGCCCCGCGGACCCATGGTCCTGATGGAGGCCGTCGATCCGGTGGTGCGCAAGTGGTACGTGCCGCAGGAGCTCTACTCGCAGGCCGGGCTCTGGCAGTGGGAGACCACCTCCTACGCCCGCCAGCCGTACGAGCGTTACGTGGACACCGCCCTCGAGGGCGACTTGTTCTACGATCTCTACGGCAACCTGCTCACCCGGGGGTGGCTGCTCTACAACACCAGCCAGACGACCCCGCTCGAGAGCGGGCACGTCTTCTTCGAGGCCCAGAGGATGGCGGAGTGGTTCTCCAACGTCGCCGTCGCCTCCGAGAGCAAGGGCCAGTACCACTTCGCCCTCACCGCGGGCCGGGACCTGCGCACCACCCTGACGCCGCTGGTGTTCTCCAAACCCCGGTTCAGCGGCGTGCAGCTCGACTTCGCCACCGACAAGTACATGGCGACCCTGCTCTACTCGCAGGGCGGCATCGGCGGCCAGTCGGACCTCAGGCCCCGCACCGACGTGACCACCATCATGGGCGGCCGCTTCCTGACCCAGGTGGGCGACTTCGTCGAGGTGGGGGTCCACATGGCCAACGCCCACCAGTCCAACAGCCTCAACAGCCGGCTCATGGACAACCTGCTCTCCGGCTCGCTGCAGCAATCGAAGAACGACCTGGTCTCCTCCATCGAGATCGTCCTGCGCGACGACTCCCCCGAGGATCCCGCCAGCGGCGCCGCCTGGTTCCCGGCCGGTTCGGACATCCTCATCACCTATCTCGACGGCAGCACCGACAGCGGCAGGGACATCCGCTTCGAACCCGTCGTCTCGGGAGGGACCCCCCGCGAGGGCTTCCTCACCGCCGCCGGCAGCAACGAGATCCGCCTCACCTGGGACTTCACCGATCCCGCCTTCGTCGGCCGGGCGCGGGCGGACCGCAGCGAGATCGCCAAGGTCGAGTTCCACCTGACCCTGGCCAACGACTACCAGATCTGGATGACCTCCGACCGCCAGACCGGCCGCCAGGGCACGCCCGTGCTGCTCATGGTGGAGCGGGCCGAGGGCAACGTCAGCGACGGCTCCAACCTGCGCGTGGTGCGCTTCCAGTACGGGCTGCCCACCGCCACCCACCTCGTGGGCAGCACCCTGAAGGTGAGCGACCTGTGGGGCCTCGACCTCTACGGCGAGTACGACCTGGGGTGGAGCTACCGCAAGTACCCCAACCCCCTCGCCGAGAAACACGAGGTCTCCTCCGGCATCGCCGGCAAGGCGGCGCGGCCGGCGTGGATGCTCAACCTGGGCCGGACGGCCGCCCCCTTCTTCTTCTATGGCGAGGCGTACTCCATCGACCCGCTTTACAACACCCAGACCTTCGTCACCTCCGCCGACGGCAGCGTGTCCTACGATGACGACCGCCTGAAGATGGAACTGGTGGACGACAACGACGACCAGGACCGGCTGCCCGACCTGTTCCGCTTCGACACCGTGGCCCAGGGCGCGGTCGGTCCCTTCTCCAGGGGGGAAGGCGGCGTCGACTACCGCGTCTTCCCCGGCTGGGACCTCAACAATGACTTCATCCCCGACTACAACCAGAACGACAACCGGATCCGCCCGAACATCGTCCCCGACTACGAGGAGCCCTTCCTGCGCTTCGCCTCGGACCGGCCGGAGTTTCTCCTCGGCGTCGACATGAACCACAACTTCTGGGTCGACCGCTTCGAGAACGACGACGAGCCCGACTACCCCTACCGCCGCGACCGCAGGGGGTTCAACCTCTTCGGCGGGATCCGCCCGGCCCCGGGCCTGGAGGTCAAGGCCGGAACCCTCCGCGAGGAGTCGATCGCATCGGCCCGGAGCAACCACAGCGACTACGCGGTCATCGGATACGACCGGATCTCCGCGCGCTGGGGACGGCTCCGGCTCTTCCAGACCCTGGAGTCGGTCCGCGACGACATCCCCGATCCGCTGCTGCAGTGGACGCCCGACAACACCCTCAACGGCGGGCGGGTGACGCCGGTGGAGGACCCGCTGCTGGCCCGGGACACCTGGATCCACCGGTCCTTCCTCGGCCACCACCACCAGGCGGGCGGCCTCTTCCTGCAGAGCAAGCTCAGCTACCTGCGCTACGTGCAGCGGCTCGAGGAGGAGGAGCGGCTGCGTCACGGCCTCGGCGAGTCCGACCACTTCCTCGGCCTCGTCAACAAGGCCGCCTACAGCTACCGCCTGGGGGCGCTGGAGCTGGTGCCGCGCTGGAAGAGCGAGTACATCAGCCAGAGCCGCGATCTCTTCAGCGACGCGCGGCGGACCACCCTGACCCAGCTGCTCTCCGGACTGGTGGTGGTTCCCCTGCTGCGCGCCACCACCCTTCAGGGCGGGATCGAGTACCTCCTCTCCCGCGACCTGGAGGGCCGGGCCGGCGACTTCACCGGCGTATCCACGGGCCTGCAGCTGACCAGCACCTCGGCCTACCAGGGCTACCAGGTGTGGTTCATCACCGGTTTCGTGGTAGAGCGCACCACCCCCCGCGAGGAGGAAGCCTTCACCCGGGTGCAGTCCTTCATCACCGTGTACGCCGGACTGGGGAGATCGTGATGACCGCATGGCGGAGGGCCGCGGGCTCCCTTTGGGGCCTTCTCCCGCTCTGGGGCCTGCTCGGGAGCGGCCCCCTCCTCGCGCAGAACGGCTACGACGTGCGCGGCGGCCAGGTCGTCGTCGACCGGGCGCGGCACTGGGAGGCCTGGACCATGCCCACCCACCTGGTCCGCCTGGAGCGGGACGGCACGGTGCGCTCCCGGGAGTTCCGCACCGTCTACGAGCTGCTGTCGGACCAGTCCTTCGGCCGCCCCGTGGTCCTCACCCGCGATGCTCCCCGCATCGCCAACATGGACAGCACCGTCCGGCGGGACTTCCGCGGAGATCCGGTCCGCGATCTGACCGACAACCTCGTCTACGACCACGTGGTCCGCCCCGGGGCGAGCCGTGCCGGATCCAACCCGCACCTGATGCACTACCTCGTCGACGGCGATCCGACGACGTTCTGGGAGCCCGACCTCGACGACCCGCCCGAGGACTGGTGGGTCGAGGTGGGCCTGGGCCGCCCGGTGCCCCTCGAGAGGCTCCGCCTGTCCTTCGCCGAGGAGGGGCTGGGGGATCCCTTCTACCGGTTCCTCATCCTCCTGGGGCCGGCCCAGGGCTCCTACGTGGACGACATGCCGCGCAACACGGATGTCTTCATCCCCTTCGACGGGGTGAACACCGACCGGCGCACATTCGTCTTCGACGCCGAACGAGTCAGCGAATACCTGCCCGCTGACCCCTGGACCGACCCCGACCGGCGCCTGCCCATCCACGACAGCTACAAGGGGTCGAGCACCTACCTGGGGGTCGGCGAGCCCAGTCCGGATTGGGACGGCAAGCTGGTGGAGATGATCCGCATCGTCGTCACCGACACCCGGGGCGGCCGGGCCGAGGAGATCGGGGAGGATGAATGGCAGGCCCTGCCGGCGGCCGAGCGCGGCGACATCGTCCACTTCCTGAGGGATGGAGACTTCGAGGAGCCCGTCTCCGAGGAGACTTGGCTCTCCCTGCCAGAGGACCGCCGGGGAGGACGGGTCCACTACCGCCGCGAGCTGCCGAGGCTGGCCGAGGTCGAGGGCTGGGGCCAGGGCGACGACCTGGGAATCGAGTTCCTCTCCGGGGGCGGCAGCGTGGTGGAGACCTCCACCTCCGGCCAGCCGGGTTTCATGTTCGACGGGAGCTACGGGAGCCACAACCATGTGAGCACCTACATCGTTTCCGAGCCCGGCCGGAACACGATCACCATCGACCTCGGCGGCACGGTGTGGCTGAAGGAGGTCCGCACCGTCGGCTTCAACCCGCCCCGGGGCTACCGCCTGCGCAGCTCCATCGGGGCCCGCGACGCCCAGGGCAACCTCCAGTGGGACCAGTTCTCCTCCGCCGAGCGGGAGGCCAACCTGCACAATGGCCACTTCCGCCTCCTGGCGGACCTCCTGGAACCCTCGCGCCGCGTGCGCTTCCTCGAGCTGATCGCCTTCGCCCTTCCCGACGACGCCGGCGAGCTGACCTCGCGCTACTGGCCGCGGATCCGGCTGATATGGCTCTTCGCCGAGGGCCCTGCCGCGGAGGCGGTCCTCGAGTCCGACCTCATCGAGCTGCCCGGAGAGGTCACCCTCGGGGCGGTCCGCTGGGAGGCCGACGAGCCCCCCGGGGCCGAGGTACAGATCCGCACCCGCACCGGCGACCAGCTGCTGGAGCGCATCCGCTACTTCGACACCGACGGCAACGAGAAGACGGCGTCCCAGTACAAGCGGCTCTCCTTCACCCGCAAGGGCCCGGTCGACACCTCGTACGTGGCCGGTCCCGGATGGAGTTCCTGGAGCCGCAAGTACGAACGCCCGGGCGATCCGGCCACCTCTCCCGGGCTGCGCCGGTTCATGAGGATCCAGGCGCGCCTGGTCAATCACGACCGCGCGTCGGTACCCGCCATCCGGCGGATCAGCGTCGATCTGAAGACACCCGTGGCCCAGCGCCTGGGGGCCGAGGTCTGGCCCGACCTGGCCGCCGCCGGCCGGCCCGACACCTTCGAGGTCTTCCTGCAGCCCGGCTTCCTCGAGGGGGCCTCCGGCAGCCAGAGCCCCGGCTTCGACGAGCTCCTCCTGCGGGCGGACCCGCCCATCGACCTGCGCCTGATCGACCTGGCGGCCGGCACCGAGGAGGAGCTCTCCCGAAACGAGCCCGACCTGCTCTTCGACCGACCCCACGCCGACGGCCTCCAGGACGCCGAGGGGCGGCTCCTGCGGGTCCTCGGCCAGAGGGACTCCCTCTGGCTGCGGCTGCCCGAGCCGGTCCGGAGCGCCCCCGAGGATCTGCTCCCCCGGACCTTCTACCGCCGTCTCGCGCCCGGCGACGAGGTCCCCGCCGGTCTCGACGGGCACCTGCTGACGCAGAACGGCTACAACGAGCTGCCCGAGGACGAGCAGGGCGCGATCCGCTGGTTCCGGCGCGACGGCGATGAGCTGGAGGAGGTGGACGCCGCCGCCTGGGAGGAGCTGCCCGAGGAGGAGAGGGGCCCCGTGCGGTTCTACAGAGTCGTCACCAGCCTCGGCGAGCAGACGGTGTACACCGCCCTCGGAGACTCGCTGAGCGATCGCCAGTACGGTCGTCTGAGGGCCGCGGACCGCGGCCGGGTGATCGGTCCCGGGAGGCTGTTGCGGGTGCGCTTCGCCTCCGCCGTCTACCTGCCCAGCACGCTGCTGGATCTGGCGGTCCGCAACAGCGGCCTGGACACCCCCTGGCAGGGGGCCGCCGGGGAGGACGTCACCGGCCTGCGGCCGGCCAACTCCCTGGCCATCCGCGCCGACGAGATCGGCCGCATCGTCGACGATCTCGCCATCGCCCCCAACCCCTTCACGCCCAACGGCGACGGCATCAACGACGAGGCCGAGATCCGCTTTTCCCTGCTGTCCTTGGCCGCCGCCCGCCCGGTGCAGGTGCGCATTTACTCCCTGGGCGGCCGGCTCGTCCGCCGCCTGGAACTCGACCTGCTGGGAGGGCCGCAGACCGTCGTCTGGGACGGCCGCGAGGACGGCGGCGCCCTGGCGCCCCCCGGTCTCTATCTCTGCCAGGTGGGCGCCCTGGCGGACTCCGAGGCCGGGAGGCGGAAGCGATCCCGCGTGATCGCCCTGGCCTATTGACGAGGGGCCTGTAACCATGATCAACCGCATCGGATTCGCCGCCGCCGCCCTGCTGCTCTCCCTGGCCGGCACCCTCTGGGCACGGGCGGAGTTCCACCTGGGATCCGGAGCGAACGACTGGCAGCGCTTCGCCGTCCCCGAGGAGGAGGAACCCGCGGGAGCCTATGTGACGGTGGACTCGGCCGGGAACGTGCTCCAGGAGCACCCGGTGAGGTCCATCGAGGAGGAAGGGGGCGGGACCTTCCTCCTGGAATACAACTACCGAGGGCCTGATCTGCCCGACATGGAGGGTGGCATGCTCCGGGCGGAATGGATCGATCCCATGGTGAACCTCGCCCGGGACAGCGTCCTCTTCGCGCGGGGGGGCAACGTCTACCACGGCCACAACACCAGCCGATTCCCCACCGGGGACCTGCTGCTGCCCCTCGACGGAGACCCCACCACCGCGCGCCTGATCCTGCTCGAGGACAACCCCCTCCTGGCGGTGCCCCTGGTCCGCGGCGGGGTGTACCTGGGGGCCCAGTCCTCGGCGGTGATCCTCAATCTGGGCAAGCAGACACCCATCAACCGGGTCCGCGTCTACCCGCGGCTGGGCCGCCTCGACGACGCCGCCGCCATCGCCGCCATGGCGGAGCCGAAGCCCGACCCCGAGTTGTTCGGGGAGACCAGTTTCGCCGACAACTACCTCGAGTGGTACGAGATCGCGGTGACCGACAACGACGCCCCCATCAAGGAGTTTCCCGGCGGCGGCATGGGGGCCCGCCCGGGCCAGGGGCAGTTCAAGCGCTACTCCGAGACCACCGGGTACGTCGACTCGGCCGCCACCGACCCGAACTTCGACGCCCTGATCCAGACCCGGGAGAACCTCGAGCCGGTGATCGATCTCCGGTTCCCCGTGCGCCACGAGCGCTTCGTCTCGGTGCGCCCCTATATCCCGGAGCGGACCTGGGAGATGGCGGAGATCGAGGTCTACGGCGAGGGCTACGTGCGCCGCTCCGTCTACCGCTCGCAGATCCTGGACTTCGGCCAGCCCGTCTCCTGGAGCAAGATCCGCTGGAGGTCGGAGCGCCCCCCGGGCACCGGGATCGAGGTGCGCACCCGCACCGGGAACACCCCGAGCCCCGACATCTTCCTGCGGCGCGGCGTGAGCGGGCGGTACCAGCCCATCGACTGGCTCAGCTTTCAGCAGAAGCTGACCTCGGGAGAGGTCCGGCGCGTCACCGACGTGGAGAACTGGAGCTTCTGGTCGGCCACCTACGACTTTGCGTCGGGCGAGCGCGGCGACGGTCCCGCCGCCGCCTGGACCGACGGCACGCCGCTGCTCTCTCCCGGTCCGAGCCGCTATTTCCAGTTCGAGGTCGTGCTGCTGGCCGCCAGCGACCGAACCCCGGTACTCCACGATCTGTCCCTGCTGTTCTCCGAGGCGCCCGCGGCCTCCCAGGTGATCGCCGAGATCTGGCCCATCGAGGTGGACGGCTTCGAGCCCCATGCTTTCACCTACGTGGTCAAGCCCATCCTCCGCGACGGCAACCGCGGCTTCGACCGCCTGGAGATTCTCACCGGCGGGCCCGCCGTGGCGGTGACCTCGGTGCGCGTGGGCGGGGAGGAGGTCATGGACCGGTTTCCGCCCGAGGTCCTGGAGGACCGGATCCTCCTCTCCTTCGACCGGCTGGAGGACCCGGGGCGCGACAGCGAGAAGCGCATCGAGGTGGAGTTCAGGGCCCGCGTCCTGCGTTTCGGGGCCGAGTTCAGCGGCTGGGTCTACGACAGCCGCGAGCCGGACCTGAAGCAGAGCGTGACCCCCGGCAACGCCACGGTCCGCTTCGTCGGCGACGGGCTCTCGGTGCGCACCCCCACCGACGGCGGCCTGCTGCAGCGGCTCCACATCCGGCCCGCCGTCTTCACCCCCAACGGGGACGGCATCAACGATGAGGCGATCCTCTCCTTCGACCTGCGGGACCTCACCGAGGCCCGCCCCGTGGAGGTCCGGATCCTGACCCTGGACGGCCGCCTGGTGCGGCGGCTGCAAGCCTCGATGGCCAGCGGCCACTTCGTCCACCGTTGGAACGGCCGCGACGATGCCGGCAGCCCGGCGCCGCCGGGGGTATACCTTGCCCAGGTCCGGCTGGAGAGCGACGAGGGGCGCAGGACGGCCACCCGCCTCCTCTCCCTGGCCTACTGAGCCCCCCGGGGCCGGCCACGGAAGAGCCACTATTTTCTTGTATGGTGACCCGGGATTGGTTACCTTGGATCGCTATCCGGTTCACGAACCTCCGGCGCCGCGGAGCGCCAGCTTCAGATTCCTTCCCCATCTCCCATGCAAGGAGAGAGAACCATGTTCAGATGCGCGCAGATGATCGTCGTCGGCGTTCTCGCCGTTTCCACGGCGGTCTTCGCCCACATCCCCGAGGATGAGGTTCGGAACACGGTGCAGTTCCCGGCCGGCGCCGAGCCCACCATCGACGGTGACTGCTCCGATTGGGACGCGGTCCCCGCCGATCAGTACTGGCTCACCAACGCCGATCTCTATCCCTTCAACGACTGGCAGCCCGAAGGGACTCAGAAGGGCGACGCCGATCCCAGTTCCTTCGATGCCACCATCCGGGTCGGCTGGAGCGCCAGCACGGGGCAGATCTACTACTGCAACTCGATCTTCGATGACGTCCATGTCATCGACCGCCCCGATTCCTACGACTGGTACAACGACGACTGCAGCGAGTACTTCTTCACCACCCGCCACCTCTCCGAGCAGGAAGTGAGAGACCTGGCCGGCGAGAACGTCAACACCTACTGGGGCTTCAACTATGCCCTGCCGCGGCTGCCCGATCCCGACGCCTTCTGGATGGTCATCGGCATCTGCATCGGCTGCGACTGGCTCGACAGCGGCGACAACGAGTTCTACACCCTGGTGCACAGCTTTGATGGTGAGGAGTTCGGCGAGAGCACCTACCATTACGAGCACCGAGTGGCCCCCATCGACTCGTGGGTCGGCGGTCTCGACGCTGAGGACAAGTCTCCAGACATGATCACCACCACCACCCTCAGCGAGGGTCAGACGATCCACATCACCTTCTTCAACACCGACGACGACGCCAACCTGCCTGACAACGCCCAGGGAGGCCCCGCGTGGTCCACCAGGCCAGGCGGCTCGGGAACATGGCTGGGACAGGGCGACTTCTTCCTGGAGCCCGTCAACCCCTCCATCAACTTCCCGACGGCTGTCGAATCGAAGAGCTGGGGCAGGATCAAGGCTCAGTTCTGAGGCTTCGCAGTTCAGAAGTCTCCCTTTAACTCGCGCTGGGCAGGTCTGACGACCTGTCCAGCGTTTTTTTTTCTCACAGCCCGAGTCGTTCGAACGTTCGAAGCGGCAGGAACAAGCGTCGGGGCTCCGACGGGAAGGGTGTGAACCCATAGCGTTCGTAGAAGGCGCTGGCGCGGTCGTGAAGAGCATCGACGACGACGGCATAGACGCCGATCGTGTCGGCCGCTCGGACGATACGATGGATCGCATCGAGCAGGAGGGTTTCGCCGAGCCCGCGCCCCTGGCTGCGAAGGTCGACCGCCAGCCGACCCACCACCGCCGCCGGCACGGGATAGTGGGGCAGGCGCCTGGCGAGCTCTTCCGGCAGATCGTCCTTCTCGAAGTTCGCCGCGCTCAGCGTGTAGTAGCCGGCAATCTGTCCGGGAGCCCCGCCCGGGGCGACGAAGACCCGGGCGACACGCCGCCGGGAATCCTGGGAGGCCTGCCGGCGAATGTAGGTGTCGAGGGACGGTTCCCCACAGGAAAAGGACGCCCGGTCGTGATGCGGACCGAGCGGCTCGACCGTGAGCGGGTGTTCACCCACCGATGCGCTGGCGGTAGCGCCGGGCGGCCCTCCTCAGGGCCGCGTTCGGGGCGGGGGGGTTGAGCAGAGCGTCGTGGAAGGCGTCCCAGTCCGTCTCAGGGAGCACGATCCGCTCGCGCTCCTCGATCACCCGCTCCGCCGCCGCCACGGCGTTGCTCAGCACGAAGCGGCTGACCGTGGTTTCCTCGTAAGACGCCGCCCGTTCGAGCTTGCGCTTGCTCTTGGGGTCGAGGCGCAAATGCACCCGTTCGTGCTTCGTTTCGGCGATCTTGGCCATCAGGGGGGTCTCCAGTGTGAGATTCCGATGGAAACATGCGCCAATATGGCGTACACTGCAAGAGTGACCATGGAACGCCGGCACTGGATCAGCCTGAGCCTGCTGGCCCTGGTAGCACTTGCCGTGCGGGTGATCTACCTGCTCCAGGCGGACGACAGTCCCCTGTTCTACCACCCCATCGTCGATGCCCGCACCTATGTGCGCACGGCTCTGCACCTGGCCGAGGGGCAGTGGCTGGGTCCGCCCCAGCCGTTCTGGCAGCCGCCCCTGTATCCCTACTTTCTCGCCGGGTCTTTCGCCCTCTTCGGAGAGAGCTACCACCTGCCCCGGCTCGTGCAGGCCCTCTCCGGGACGGCGGTCTGCCTGCTGGTCTTCCACCTGGGACGCCGCGCCTTCTCTCCCGCCGCTGGCTGGATCGCCACCGGCGCCGCCGCCCTCTACGGCCCCTTCCTCTACTTCGAGGGCGAGTTGCTGCCCGCCGCCCTGGCCGTCTTCCTCAACGCCCTGGCACTGGCCGCCCTGCTGTGGGCCGGCGGGGGCCGTTCCACTTGGCGCTGGCTGGCCGCGGGTCTGCTCCTGGGCCTGGCCGCCCTGAACGTGCCCAGCGTGCTCCTCTTCATACCCCTTGCTCTCGCCTGGGCCCGGCTCCGGGCGCGGGCGTCCCTGCCCGCCCTCGGTGCCCTTGTCCTGGGCGTCATCCTGGCCGTCTCGCCGGTCACCCTTCGCAACCGCATCGTCGGCGGCGAGTGGGTGCCGATCTCCTACAACGCCGGGATCAACTTCTACATCGGCAACAACCCCGACTCCGGGCGCACCACGAGAATCCGCCCCGGCCGCGACTGGCAGGAGCTGACGGCCATGCCGGAGCGGGAAGCCGGGATCACCGAAAAGGGAGCCTCCTCGAGATACTTCTTCGGGCGCTCGCTGGAGTACCTCGCAGGTGATCCCGGGGGCTATCTGCTCCTGCAGCTGCGCAAGCTCCACCAATTCTGGCGCGGCGACGAGATCCCCCGGAACCTGGACCCCTACTTCGCCCGGAGCGGATCCTGGCTGCTGCAGGGACTGCTGTGGATACGGGGGCTGGCCTTCCCCTTCGGCCTGGTGGGGCCACTCGCCCTGACCGGGCTGGTCCTGTATCTGCGGAGTCCCCCGGCGCGGTCGCCGGCGGGGGACCTGCTGCTGCTCTTCGCCGCGGCCTACATGCTGGCCGTGGTCCTGTTCTTCGTCACCGGACGCTACCGGCTGCCGATGATCCCCTCACTGCTGCTCTTCGCAGGGTACGGGGTGACGCGGCTGTCCCAGCTGCGGGGGCGGCGGCTGGCCCTGGGGCTCGCCCTGCCGGCCGTCCTGGGGCTCGCCCTCAACACCGGGGTCCCGGCCATGGAGATGGAGGGAGGCAGCCAGGAGCACCTCTACCTGGCGTCGGCCTACGCCGAGCAGGGCCTGCAGGCCAACGCGCTCCGCCATTACGACGAGGCCCTGAAGCGCGAGCCGGACCACGAGATCGCCCTCCACGACGCCGGCGCCCTGCTCGCCCGGCGCGGCGACGTCCGCCGGGCGGCGGAGACCTGGGAGCGCCTGCTGCATCACTACCCCGACCGCTCCGACGTCCGCTTCCGGTTGGCCGCCATGAGCCAGGACACGGGCGATCATGCCGCGGCGATCCCGCATCTGGAGCGGCTGGCCGCCGATGAGCCGGGGCGCGCCGTCTTCCACGCGCGGCTGGCCTGGTCCCGCCGCGAGGTCGGCGATCTGGAGGGGGCCGCCCGCGCCTACCGCCGCGCCCTGGAGCTGGATCCCGCGGCGCTGTCCCTGCACCGGCAACTGGCGCGGCTGGAGATCCGCCGCGGCAACGCGGACGCGGCCATGCCCCACGTGCGGGCCCTGGAACGCCACGCCGGCGAGGACCCCGCCGCCCGGCGGGAGGTGGAGGAACTCCACCGGCTTCTGGCCACGGCGGCCGGACCGCCGGCGGCCTCCGGGACGGGGCGTCCGTGAGCTCCCTGCGGGCCACGTACAGGGCCCTCTTTCTGGGCGCCCTCGGGTGCCTGCTGGTGGGGGCGGGCTCCCAGTACACGGACATGATGCTCAAGCGCTCCGGCTTCACCGGCTGGTACTACACGCCCGGCGCGCTGATCATCCTCTTCACGATCATCCTCGTCTTCAACCCCCTCACCGGCCTCATGCGCCGGCGGTGGATGCTGTCACCCGCCGAGCTGGCGCAGATGTACGTCATGTGGATCGTCGGCTCGGCGGTGGCCACCTGCGGCATCGTCTCGTACCTGCTGCCCATACTGACGTCCGCCGTCTACTACGCCAGCCCGGAGAACAACTGGGGCTACGAGTTGCTGCCCCTGATCCCGGACTGGGCGATCCCCACCAAGGAGTTCGGCGAGATCAAGGACTTCTACGAGGGCGCCCCCGGGGGAGGCGTGCCCTGGGGGCTGTGGCTGCCGCCCCTGCTCCACTGGCTGCCGCTGGCCCTCTCCCTGCACCTGGCCATGATCGCCATCATGGTCATCCTGCGAAGGCAATGGGTCCACCACGAGCGCCTGATCTTCCCCATGACCCAGCTGCCGATCTCCATGATCGACGACGGCGACTCCCCGGGGCTGATCAAGCCGCTCTTCAAGAGCTGGCTGTTCTGGCTCGGTTTCGCCATCCCCTTCCTCATCCAGTGCTACAACGGCATAAACCGCCACTTCTGGTTCCTGCCCATCATCCCCATCGGCGGCTACTACCTCCACTTCTTCGAAGACCAGCTGCGCCTGCGCATCGGCATCAACTTCATGATGATCGGCTTCACCTACCTGGTGCGGCGCGAGGTCTCCCTCGGCTTCTGGGTCTTCGCCATCCTCAACTTCGCCCAGGAAGCGCTGATGATCACCCTGGGGGTGGAGCGTATCGATCCCCTCTTCAGCCCCTGGTCGCGGGGCGGCACCATCGCCTCCCACCAGGGGTTCGGCGCCTTCCTGGTCCTCGCCCTCTTCAGCCTGTGGAACGGCCGCCGCCACATCCGCAGGGTCTTCGCCCATGCCTTCGGCCGGGGCCCGCGGATGGACGACGGCGACGAGATTCTCTCCTACCGGGGGGCGGTGCTGCTGCTGTTGGGTTGCCTCGGCTTCATGTGCTTCTGGCTGTGGCAGGCGGGGATGCCGGCGTGGATCACGGTGGTCTTCCTCTTCCTGGCCTTCATCCTCTTCCTCGGCATCACCCGCATCATCTCCGAGGGAGGACTGCCCTACTTGGTGACGCCCATGGTGGCCTCCGACGTGGTCATCGGGGGGATCGGCACCCGGGCCCTGGGGCTGACCGGCATCGCCGCCCTCTCCCTAACCTACATGTGGGCCAGCGACATCATCACCTTCGTCATGGTCTCCTGCTCCAACGGGCTCAAGATCGTCGAGGAGCACGTGAAGAAGGGACGGCGGCTGATCTTCCCCAGCATGGTGGTGGCCCTCGTCGTCTCCATGGGCGGCTCCGCCTGGGTGATGCTGAGCATCGCCTACGAGCACGGCGGGCTGAACACCTCCCACTACTTCCTCGAGCAGACCCAGTATCCGTGGCAGGACGCGCTGGCGCGGGTGCGCTCCTCGGTGGGGCCGAAGTGGGAGTACTGGGGCTACATGACCATCGGCGGCAGCATCATGGCCGGACTCATGCTTCTGCGCCAGCAGCTCGTCTGGTGGCCCCTGCACCCCATCGGTTTCCCCATCAGCCTGGTGATCCACAAGATGTTCTTCACCGTGCTGTTGGCCTGGCTGCTGAAGACGATCATCCTCAACTACGGCGGCCCCCGCCTGTTCACGCGGATGCGGCCCTTCTTCCTGGGGCTGATCCTCGGCGACTTCCTGCCCCTGGGGGTTCTGCTGCTCCTCGACCAGATCGCCTTACGCCTGTAGGGAGGCCCGAGCCGGGCGGACACGTCAGCTCCCCGGATTCGCCATTCCTTCGGCCTCCCAGCCCTCGGACAAGGCCTTGCACTCGGCGGCGACCTGTTCCGCCGTCGCCTCCGTGCTCGACGTCATTGCCTCTATCGTCCACGCACCATCGAAGCCGATCGCCGCGAGGGCCTCCCCCACGGCGGACCAGTCGATGACGCCGCGCCCCGGGACCCAGTGGCAGTCCTCCTGACCATCGACGTCCTGTATGTGCAGGGCGCAGAGCCTCTCCGAGGCGATGCGCGCCTGCTCGGCCGGATCGAGGCCGCTGATGCAGGCGTGCCCCGTGTCCAGGCAGAGCCCCACGTGCTCGGGGGGAAAGCCGGCGATGAAGGCGCGCAGTTCCGCCATCGACGACAGGGGGCGGAAGGGGTTCCTCGTCTTGCTCCCCAGGTTCTCCAGGGCCATGCGCACCCCGGTCTCCTCCGCCACCGCGACCAGCTCGCTCACGGAGCGGTGGCTGCGCTCCATCACCGCCCCCCGGTTCTCCAACGCATACGGTTCCTCATCGGGGGTGGGGTGGCCCGTGGGATGGACGATGGCGGTCCGTCCGCCGACCTCCCCCAGGTACCGCATCGCATCCGAGATGCGCGCGATGCTGTCGCGCCGGATCTCCTCGATCGAGCTGGCCAGGTTCACGGCCGTCAGCGGTGTGTGGATCGTGTGCGGGTAGATCCCCGTTCGCTCCAGGGCTTCGCGGCAGGGTCCCGCGTCGTGGGCCCCCGGTTTCTCCCACTCGGCGCCCTCGGCCATCAGTTCCACTTCGCCGAAGCCGGCGGCGGCGATCGCCTCGAGGGTTGCCGCGAGATCCCTTGGTTCGCCCTCGTCCAGGGAGAAGAGCCCTGCCGTCAAGCTGTACCTGGCCATGATGAACCTCCTTGTCGGGTTAGTAGTGATGCGAGAAGACGGGGACCTTGTTGCCGGTGCCCCCGGCGATGAGATCGACGACGAGCCAGAAGGCGGAGCACGAGATCTGGCCCAGGATGAAGCCCAGGAAGAGGGGGCGCAGCGAGCGGTAGAGGCGGACCCCGCCGTACCTGAGGATGAAGGCCTTGAAGACCGAGCCCAGGAAGATGCTGAACCAGCTCGCCGAGGTCATGTTGGTGGCGCTCACGGCGAAGCCGATGTAGTGCACGGGCCACCACAGCAGGTGATGGCGGGCCCAGATGAGGGCGGTCATGACGGCGCCGCCGACGCCGGTGAAGAGCAGCCGCGGCCCCATGACGTCGAAGGGATCCAGCAGGCTCACGGGGTTCAGGATCTTGTAGGCGGTGAAGTTGGCGGGGCTCTTGGCCATGGCCTGGTAGGCCCACAACTCCAGGTTGATGCCGCCGCGGTCGTAGGCCAGGTAGATGACCAGCCAGACCGAGGAGAGCAGGCTCACCAGCATGGCCACCGCCATGGCCCAGAACAGGGGCCGGCGCATGGCGCCGACGCGCTCGGCCAGCTTCATGCCGTTGATCGCCGAGGCCATGAGCAGGATGCGCAGGTTGCCGGCCCAGCTGAAGGTCATGGCCAGGCTGAAGAGGCCCGAGGCGGTGACGTTGTGGGTGCCGAGGAAGTTGATGACGATCGTCTGGGCCGTCATCTGGGGCCGGATGAAGCCCAGGCCGCTCTCGGCGATGAGGCGCGCCATGAAGAGGAAGACGCCGAAGGCGACGAGCAGAAAGACGACGGTCACCCACAGGGGCACCCCCGACAGCGTCAGCCAGACCGTCACGTACAGACTGCAGACGCCCAGGATGGCGGCGGCGGCCCGGTAGGAGAGCATCTCGCCGCTGTCGTCGATGGCCCCGGGCCCGGAGCGCCAGACCTTGCGGGCCACCTCCCTCAGGTGGCCGCGGGCGGTCCAGATGCCGTAGCCGATGACGGCGAGCATCGCCCCCATGCCCTGGTGGGCCAGCATGAGCGTCCCCTCCATGAACTTCTCGATCTCCCCCGACAGCCGGTAGCCGATGGTGTACTGGATCCCCATCTGCACGTCGGCTAGCAGGTGGAACACCCACAGGCTGGAGGAGAGGGCGAAACTGAGGAAGTAGGAGAGGCCGAGGACGGTGAAGCTCAGGAGGATCTCCATGGCGCCCCAGTCGCGGAAGGGCACGATGATGGTGTAGAGATCGACCTTGGGAACGACGGGGAAGTAGTAGTTGAGACCGTAGGTGCTGAGCAGGCAGAAGGGCACCAGGAACCCCACCCACATGAGAGGGCTCTTCAGGAAGGGGCCGAAGCGGTCGCCGGGGCGGCCCTCCTCGATCATCTGCAGGGGCAGCTGCACGAGGGGGAAGAGGAGGCGCTCGTGCTCCACCCACTGGCGGCGCAGCAGCACCATGAGGGTGATCATCATCAAGTAGATGGCGACGATGAAGGTGAGCCAGGCGGCCAGGGGCACGCCCCACGCTTCCCAGGGGATGGAGGCGCCCTCGGGCAGGCCCTCGAAGAAGTAGGTGACGGCGTCCTCGTCGTCGACCAGCATCCAGCTGTGGAGATGGGGATGGACCAGCTCGGCCCACTCGTTCTCGCGGGTGGCGAAGTAGTAGACCGCCGGCAGCATGGGGATCAGGTTGGCCGAGAAACCCCAGGTGGGGATTGTCGAGGCGATGATGAGCATCACGTAGACGACGGCCAGCTCGCCCCGGGTGAAGGCCCAGGGCCGGTGCACCAGCTTTAGGAAGGGGTTGAGGAAGGCGGTTAGGAGGAAGAAGACGGCCACCGCGCCGGCGGTGATGTAGTCGGAGTTCATGCCGGCCGTGGACAGGGCCAGCCGGCAGTAGGCGAAGCCGACGCTGATGATCGGGGAGAGCAGCGCCCCGGCGACGATGCTGCGGGCGAAGCGCAGCCGCGGCTCGCCGACGGCCTGAGGGCCGCTGGATTCTTCCATCCCGCAAAGAAAGGGGCTGGTTGTGTACCCTGTCGATATCCCCGTCCTTACCGGGCAGGAAGGAGGAGACTATGACCACGAAGGACGCGATCTACCGCGCCGCCCTCATCGGCTGCGGCCGCAAGGGGCACGGCCACGCCCGCGGATACGCGGGCAACCCGCGCACCGAGGTGGTGGCCGCCGCCGATCCGGACGCGGACAACTTGGGGATCTTCCTGGAGCACTTCCCGGTGCCGGGATACGCCGACTACCAGGAGCTGCTCGCCAAGGAACAGATCGACATCGCCGCGCCGATCCTGCCGGTGCGGCCGAACCCCGGAGTCGTCATCGCCTGCGCCGAGGCGGGCGTCAAGGCCGTCTACTGCGAGAAGCCGATGGCCGCGAGCCTGGAGGAGGCCGACGCCATGGTCGAGGCCTGCGAGTCGCGGGGCATCGCCTTCGCCTCGGGCGACGCCTACCGCAACATGCCCCAGCACTGGAAGGTGAAGCGCCTCATCGACGCCGGCGGCCTGGGGGAGCTGTGCAGCATCAACCTCTACCAGTCGACCAACGAGATCTCCGGGGGCGGCTGCCAGGGCCTCAGCGTCCTGCGCCTCTTCGCCGGCGACGCCGACGTGGAGTGGCTCACCGGCTGGTGCCTCGGCGACCCCTTCTCGGACGACGATCAGTGCATGGGCGGGGCGATCCGCTTCGCCAACGGCGTCGACGCCTTCATCCACACCCGGCGCTCGCCGATGGAGGGGATCGAGGTCGTGTGCAGCGAGGGCGTCTACCACTCCAACTGGATGAGCGGCCATCTCTGGCGGGGCGAGGCCCACGGGAAGCTGGTGGAGGAGGAGGACTTCTTCAACGAGTTCGGCGATCCCGAGGACTGGATCACCCCGAGCGGCACCCGCCAGCGCGGCGGCATCCAGTCGATCGTCGAGTCCCTCGACCAGGGCATCGAGCCGCGCTGCAGCGGCCAGAACATGCGCAAGGTCCTCGAGATCTCCATCGGCCTGCGCCAGTCCCACCGCCAGGGCCACGCCCCCGTCCGCTTCCCCATCGAGGACCGGAGCCTGAAGATCGTCCCCAACATGAGCCGCTATCTCAACAAGAAGGAGACCTTCGGCGAGGAGCACTACGCCGAGCAGATCAAGTCCGCCGCCGGCCGGCCCATCGGCGGCGCCGAGGCCGGTGGGTGACCGGATGACCGCCGACTCCTTCCTCGTATCCCTCTACACCTATCCGTGGGACCTGTCCGACGACGGCCTGGACGTCTCCCTCGACCGCATCGCCGACCTGGCCGCCTGCGGTGAGGTCCTGCTGACGCCGTGCTACCACCGTTCCGAGTACTACCTGCCCCACAACCCGCGGCGCCCCGTCTACTACGGCGAGAACGGCGCCGTGTACTTCTCCCCGGACATCTCCCGCTACCAGGGCACGAGCATCTCCCCCCGGGTGAGCCGGGAGGTGACCGACCCCGCCTGGTTCGACCGCATGGTCGAGGCGATCCGCGGGCGCGGCCTCGGGTTCTCGGCCTGGATGGTCTACACCTTCCAGAACCACCTCTCCGAGCGCTACCCGGAGTTCGCCCGCCACGACGCCTTCGGGACCCCCCACGTGGGCGCCCTGAGCACGGCCCCGCGGGACGTGAGGGACTACTTCGCGGCCCTCACCGCCGAGGTCCTGGAGCGCTTCCGGCCCGACGCCGTGTGGGTGGAATCGCTCTGCCGGCGCGGGTTCTCCATGCCCGGCAAGCGGCGGGCCCAGATGCCGGAGCGCTGCCGGTGGCTCCTGTCCCTTTGCTTCAACCCGGCCTCCATGGCCTGCGCCGACGCCGCCGGCCTGGAGGCCGAGCCCCTGCGGCGGGACCTGGTGGAGTGGATGCGTCCCCGGCTCGCGGCCGGCGCCGACCCGGACGCGGACGAGCCGGCCACCGCCCACTGGATCGCCGAGGCCTTCGACGGGCGGCTGCAACGCTACATGGAGATCTCTCGCCGGCAGACGACGGATCTCTGGCTCGATGTGGTGAAGCTGATCCGCGGCAGCGGCGCCAAGGTCCAGGCCGACCTGGCCAGCCCGGAGCGGGCCCTGACCAACGATCTCGACCCGGCCGTCAACCGGCAGGTGGACCGTCTCGGCTACACCCTGCGCGAAGGGGAGGATCCCGCCGAGCGAATCCCCGAGTTGGAGGGGATGATCGCCGAAGGCGGGACCGTGTTCCTGAGCCCCACCGGCGACATGCGGCAGGCGGAGCCGATCCGCGAGCAGCTGGCCGCCGCCCGCGAGGCCGGCGCCGGCGGCGTCACCTTCTACAACTACGGCCTGCTGACGCTGGAGCAGTTGGGCAACATCGGCCGCGCCGTGCGGTCCACCTAGGCGCTTCGCCACCGCGCCGGGCTCGACTCGACCGGCCCGGTCGCGCGCAGGCTACCTCTCACGGTCTCTCGACAGGCCTGAGCAGGGCGTGGATTCCCCGCAGCACCTCGTTGAAGCGGGCGCGGCCCAACGACCCGATGCGGCCGTCGAGCATCGACCGGTCCACTGTTGCGATCTGGGAGATGTTGACCACGGATCTCTTCGGGAGGCCGGCTTCCCCCATCCGCAGGGTCACGTTTCCGAAGGCCTGGCCGAGCCGCAGGTTGCCGGTGATCGAGGCAACCACAACGGTGGAGATTCTGCTTGCGTTGAAGGCATTGTTCTGGATGACGACGCAGGGGCGCCTGAATCCCGGCTCCGAGCCTTTCGGGATCCCGAAATCGACCCAGTGAACCTCTCCCTGGGAGACTACCATTCCTCTTCTTGCGCCAGATCCCGAAAGTGGGACAGGGCCGCACGGCGGAAGGAGATCTCCTCAGGCGTCTCCTCACCTCCGTACACCTGGTCGAGGTTGGCGACGATCGCCTTGGCATAGCCCTTTTCCATGTAGGCTCTCGCCGCCCTCTGGTGGAATTCACTGCGCGTCATCCTGGTGGCCTGGATGAATGTCTCGATGCTCTCATTCAGGGCATCGGGAACCGAGATCGCGGTTTTCACGAGGTTTCCTCCCTTCGGTAATACCTCAGGTATAACCGAAGACATGTCGGTCGTCAAGTCCCGGCGCCCCTCCTTTACGGACGGGGACCCCGATCCTGTGGGGCGGCGGCACGGAGCCGAGGCGCCTGCTCTCAGAAGTGCGAATCGCCGAGGTGCCCCTTCACTTCCAGCTGCAGGGCTGCGGCCAGCCGCTCCGCAAAGACCCGGACTCCCGGCAGCTCGGTATGGTTGTGCGAGTAGACCAGGACGCTGATGCCGCGGTGGGCGGCATACTCCAGCAGGTACAGGCTGGTTTCCCCCGTCACGTACAGATCGATGTCATGGGGCATGGCGTCCTTGAGGTAACCCGTGTAGACGCCGGCCCCGGTGACGCAGCCGATCCTGCGAATCGCTCGACCGGAATCATGCTGAGACCGGGGCTGCTCCTGCAGCAGGGCGTCGAAGACCGAGCGGACCCCCTCGAAATCGGTTGATCCCTCCAGGTGCCCGATCCGCAACTCCCCCTCTGTCGGCTTCTGGACTTCGGCGCATCCCGCCTCCGATAGCAGGGTGGCCGAGGTGCCGAAATCCGCCTGGTCCAGCGGCAGGTGCGCCCAGACATGGGTCAGGTCGTTTTCTCGCAGCAGCTCGTACACCCGGTCCCGCTGCTCGTACATGAAGCTCCAGGCATCGTGATGGGTGACGATCACGTTCGCCCCGAGATCGAGGGCCGCCGAGATCGATCTCGGTGTGATCGTCGTCGCGTAGCCTGTCGCGGAAGGGGCCGGGCAGTGATCGCTGATCCCCCACTCGTCCGGGTGCTCGGCCAGCAACCGGGCGCCGAACAGATCCTCCAACGGCTCGCGGAACATCTCAGGCGAGCGTCTCCCTCAGAAAGTCGTAGGCGCGGGCGCCGCTGATCTGGTGCCGGCCGGAGAAGATGTCCGCCTTCACCTGCCCGCCGGCCCCGAAGACCCCGTACACCTTGCGCGCCCTGGCCAGGCCGGAGCGAACCGCGGAGATGGGGAAGATCGGGTCGTGGGTGCCGGCTTCCACCAGCATCGGCCGCGGGGCGATGAGGCCGGTTAGATCGTGCATCTCGCCGAACTCGGACAGGCCCGGCACGTAGTTGCAGGGGCAGTGATGCATGGCCAGGATGCTGTCCCGGAAGCTCGAGAAGTAGCCGCTCACCACGCAGGCGCCGATGCGCTCGTCGATGCAGGTGGAGAAGAAGGTGTGCATGCCGCCCCCGGAGATGCCCATCGCCCCGAGGCGGCCGGTGTCGAACTCGGGACGGGTCTCCAGGTAGTCGACCAGGCGCAGGCCGTCCTGCACCCGGATGCCGACGACCGAGGTGCCGAGGTGGAAGGCGAGGAAGGCCATGTGGGCGCAGGTCGAAGGCGCCCCCTGCCCCTGTTCCAGGTAGGAGAAGTCGGTCTGGCGCTCGCCGAAGCCGGAGATCTCCGGGGCGGCCACCGCGAATCCGGCACGGCACAGGGCGACGCCGAAGTCCTTGTGGTAGCCGTCGGGAACGTCGCGCTCGCCACCGTCCTCCCACAGGCCGACGATGTCCTTGACGCCGTACCCGTGGCCGTGGAAGGCCACCACACAGGGCAGGGGTCCCTGCGCCCCCTTGGGCAGCAGGAGGTAGACCGGCATCTGCGCGTGGGGGCCGGTGCGCAGGACGATCTTCTCGCGCAGGTAGTCGCCCTTGTCCACCACCTCGATCCCGCGCGGCGCCGGGTCGACGCGCTCGCCTGCATCCAGCCGCAGAAGCCTTGCCAGGGCCCGGCGCGTCGTCCTCTGCCAACGCCCCGCCTCGGCCGGGGTCTCCGCCTTGAAGGCGCGCGCCGACGCCGCCGGGTCGTACTGCTTCCACAGCGACGTCGCCGGTTGCAGCGGTTTCATGGTGCGACTGTCGAGCACCCTGGAAGCCATGGCGCTACATCCGTATCCAGTCCGCCAGCTCCTGGTGCTGGAAGATCATGGTCTCCTGGATGCTCGACATCCGTCCCGCACCCGCTTCCCTGGCGCGGAGGTACATGGCGTGGGCGATCGCCACGTCGACGTAGGCGAGGCCGACGGCGTTGAAGTAGGCCCGTTCCTCCGGCGTCTCCCTGCCGCTCTTCTCGCCGGCGATGATCTCCACGAGGTTGGCGTGGACATCCTCGTCCCGGAGCTCGCCGTCCTTGTACATGCGGCTGAGGGTCTGGGTCCGGTGCTTCACCGTCTCCCAGTCGTCGCAGACGATCTTTTCGCACTGCTTCGCCACGGCGTACTCGTCCTCCCAGCCGCCGATGTGGCTGTAGAAGCTTCCCGGCTTCATCCACGCCGCCTTGAGGAGAGGGGCCTGGGCGCTGGTGGCGGTGACGAGGATGTCCGCTCCCTCCATGGCCTGCCGGGCCTCCGTGCCCGCCGCGGAGAACCGCATCTCTCCGAAGAGGGGCCGCATCTCCTCGATGAACTGCTGCTCCTCCTCGGCCAGCTTGGCCGAGACCCGGCACTCCTCGATCCCGGGAATGACCGTCTTCATGCCGATCAGGTGCATCTTGGCCTGCTCTCCCGCCCCGATGAAGGCGATGCTCCTCGAGTCGGGCCGCGCCAGGTGCCTGGCGGCGAGGGCCCCCATCGCTCCGACGCGCACGTTCGAGCACAGCGTTCCATCCATGAAGGCGATGGGGAGACCGCGCTCGATCTCGGACAGGATGATGACGGCGGAGAGGTTCTGCATGCCGTATCTCTCGGGGTTGCGCGGGAAGACCGACACCCACTTGACTCCGCACACCTTCTCCGTCAGCAGGGTTGCGGGCAGGCAGTTGATCCGCTCCTGGGTACCCTCGTCGAAGATCTGCACCACCTTGTCGGGGAAGAGGATCTCCTCCCTCCGGAAGGCGAGCATCGCCTCCTCGGCGGCGCCTATGGCAAGCCGCATGTCCAGGCATCCGGCCTTCAGCAGATCCTCCTGCGAGAGGAAGAGGCACTCGATACGGTTGTCGTTCATTCGATCAGACTCTCCGGTGACAGGGTCCCGATGGCCAGCCGGCTGATCTCGCCGATGGCGTCCATGCCGATCTGCTGGCTCTCGCGGGTGTCGGTGGTGGCCAGGGCGGCGATGACCAGGGGGCCCGTGGGCAGATAGACGACGCCGGTGTCGGCCTTGATGCGGCCGCTGCCCCCGTTCTTGCGCGCCGCCTCGATCTCGGGCCGGAGATACTGGCGGATGCGGTTCGGGTTCCTCGGCTGCTTCATCATCTCCAGCATCTCCTCACAGGCCCGGGCGTCGATGATCTCGCGCCGCTCCATCCTCTCCATCATCCGGCCGAGGTCCCGCGCCGAGGCGACGTTGTTGTCGAGGGAGCTGGCGAAGGGCCGCTCCCGGTCGCCGTCGCCGCTGAGCCGGCCCGCGACCTTCAGCTCATCGTTCTCCCGCGAGGGCGTGACCGTGATGCCGTCCATGAGGTAGTGCCAGACGCCGATGGGCATGGGGAAGCGCGTCTGATGGAAACCCATGGCCTCCATGGTGGCGTTGATCGCCTCCGGTGTCACCAGTCCGACCAGGGTATCGGTGGCGACGTTGTCGCTCACCGCCATCATCAGCCGGCAGTAGTCGCGCACCGTCAGCTCCGGATGGTCCCGGGTCATGCGCAGGACGCCGGTGCCCTGGGAGGAGACGTCGGCCGGCACGCGATGGCGGTCGTCGAGGGACAGGAGGCCCTCCCGGTCCTGGCGGAAGACCTCGATCAGGGCCGCCACCTTGATGGTGCTGGCCGTAGGCAGCGGCTCGTCGGCGTTGTGCTCGCACTGCAGCCCGGTCTCCAGGTCCTTGACGTAGAACCCGATGCGGCCCGGAACACCGCCGGCCACGGCGTTCATCTCGGAGGCAGGGAAGGTCATCGTGAATCCGTTTCGCTGGTCGGGTCCTGCTTGTGGTCGCGGATGTGGGCGAGGAAGGCCTCGGTGCCTTCCGACTCCCGGCGGCCGACGTGGCGGCGGCGGCTGGGAATGATGCGCAGGCCGCGGTCCTGGAGCGGCAGATCGACCCGAACCACGCCCCGGCGGTGAGACTCGCGGACGGCGATGGCCACCTCCAGGGCCTTGCGCAGGTCGGCGCCCGAGCACTTCACGGGAGCCCCGCTGTCGACGGCGTCGAGGAAGGCGGCCACGCTCTCGGTCATGCGCGTGCGCGGGACCTCCCAGCCCTCCGCGTCGTACTCGTGGAGGGCGGTCTGCCCCGGGTCGGGATCCGGGAACAGGCGGCGGGCCAGCCTGAGGTGGCGGCCCTCCCGCCGCCACAGGCCGCCGACGCGGCTCTGCCCGATGAACAGCATCCCCTCGGAACCCAGGACCTCGATCCCGTTCTTGGCCGCCACGTTCCGGTGCAGGTGGGCGGTGAGGCCGTCGGCGAAGCCGATGACTCCGAAGACGACGCCCTGGTCGTGGTCGCTGTGCTCGTCGATGCGGCCCAGGTGCGCGTCGGCCGGATCCCCGTCGACGGCGCCCACCACCCAGTCGACCTCGGCGTCGCCGGCGAACATGAAGCCGTCGGAGAGCTGCCGGCAGCCCTGGCCCGACATCTGGTTGCCGCCGCAGCCGTAGATATTGATCGACTGAACCTCCCCGATCTCGCCCGACTCGACCAGGCGGCGGGCGGTCCAGATCTCGGGGGCGTTGCGGAACATGTCCCCCGCCGACCAGGGGATGCCGCGGGCGGCGCAGGCCTCGACGGCGAGGTCGGCTTCGGCGAGGCTGACGGCCACCGGTTTCTCGCTGAAGATGCCGAGGAGGCCCTCCTTGCCGGAGCAGGCGGCGACGACCTCGGCGTTCACCGAGACCGGGAGCGCCAGCAGGGCGATCTCGAACTCCTCCCCGGCGAGCATCTCCCGGTAGTCCTGGTACCCGGGCAGGCCGCCGAAGCGCCGGCGGAACAGGTCGAGCCCTTCCCGCCCCCGGTTGGCCGCGCAGACCACCCGGCACCGCGGGTCCAGTTCGAAGGTCCGGGCCAGGCGGGTGCCGTGGCTGCCGCAGCCGATGACGGCCACGCCGTACTCGGGCGGAGCCCCCATCAGTGGGGGAAGCCCGGCGGCATCTCCGGCTCGGAGGCGACCTCGATCCCTTTCTCGTGCCACGGGTGGGCGTACGACGGGGTGTTGACGAAGCGCTCCATCCCCAGATCCAGGCGGATCGAGGTCGACGGCGGCAGCGACACCGTCAGGTACTTCCCTTCCACCGGCTGCCGCCGGGTCTCCTCACCCTCGCGCCAGGCCGCCCCGGTGAAGGCGTGCTCGCCGAAGGCGCCGGCCTGCACGATCACCGCGGCCTCGTCCGAAGCGCTCAGGTTCACCAACCGCAGGGCGGCGCCGTCGGGCCGGATCTCCTCCACGAGGGCCGCGGTGTCGGGGGGCAGTCCGGGGCGCCCGGCGCTGGCGTCGTGGTAGCGCACCGTCGCCCGCAGCAGGCTGCCGTTGTAGACCATCTGCGGGCAGCCCAGCATCGTCTGGATGAGGGCGCGCGTGCGGATGCCGTTGACGGGGTGGGCGTGCTGGTCGACCAGCTCCTGGGGCGTGCGGTCCTCGTCCACGAGCCGTTGCCGCCGCCGCAGGGCGTCGTCCAGCTCGTGGCGCAGGATCCTCACCGGCCAGTCGGGGTTGCGGCCGTCGTAGTAGTTGAAGCGGGCCAGCTCCGAATCCCCCTGGTCCTTCTCGCTGGCGCCGAGCTCCTCGTTCCAGTTGCGGCGGACCTCGCCGTCGCGGAAGTGCCTGAAGAGCTGCACGTCCTCCTCGGCCAGGGATGCGTGCCACAGGTGGGCCAGGTCCTTGCCCCGCATCGGCGAGGCGCCGAGGTGGCCGTACTCGTTGTCGTCGACCCAGCCCCGGTAGTCGTGCCGGTAGCGGATGAGGAGCTGGCCGTCGTCGCCGGTGACCGCGTTGTCGGCGATGACCGTCAGCTGGGAGCGCAGGATCTCGAGGTACTCGGCGTCGCCGGTGAGGAGCTGGGCGCACTCGGCGGCGGAGACCAGGCCGTGGAAGATGATGTTGAAGCCCATGTAGTAGCTCCAGCCCATCAGGCCGCCCCACCACTGGCCGTCGCGGTGCTCGCCGATGATGCCGTTGGGACCGATGTTGTCGGGGATGATGCCGCCGTTCCTGCGGATGCGGTCCATCCACGCCTCGACGTAGTCGAGGACCCACTTCCTGTACTGCTCCTCGCCGGTGTAGAGGTAGGCGTTGGTCACCAGGCTGCAGGCGGCCAGGTTGTTGGCCACGTCGCCGTCGAGGACCATGCGGTTGAAGAGCTTCAGGACCTCGCCGGCGCGCGCCGGCTTCTTCCACCAGCCCTCCTCCAGGCCGTCGAGGCGGGGGCGCAGGGTGGTCTTGGTGCCCATCTCCTTGAACAGGTACCGCTCCCCGGACTCGTGGACGCGGCTGCCGTGGAGCTCGGCCATGGCGTTCTCGAGGGTGACCTCGAAGACGGGGCCGCGGCTGGTGGGGAAGGGGGAGCGGATGATGCGGTGGTTGGCGTCCCAGTTGGGGGCCTCCGGGTCGGCGCCGATGAACATGTTCGCGAAGCGGCGGGCGCGGTCCACGTTCTCGGGGATCTCCGGGTCGGCGAGGCCGAAGCCGTAGAAGGCCATGTTCCCCTCGGAGTGGTGGTGCCACTCGTTCACCATGCGGCGTCCCGGGACCCAGGTCGACTCCTCCTGCCGGCCCAGGCAGTAGTACTCGTTGTAAAGCTGGGGCAGCATCCAGCCGAAGACGGGGTTGCCCCGGGGGCCGTTGGTGCGCGTCGACGCGTTCCAGATCATCATGGCGTCGTCGAAGACCCGGCGGGCGCCGCCCATGGCGTAGAACACGCTCCAGTTGTCGACCTTCTCGTAGTAGTCGTCGATGTCGTCGACGTAGTACATCATGCCGCCGGGCGCGCAGTGCTTCTCCACCATGAGGGCCGCATTCTCCTCGCCCACCTCGATGAGGCGGCGCTGCAGGAGGGCCCATTCGGGCGGGGCGGCTATCTGCGAGGCGGCGATGGCGGGGCCGTACCGGAGAGGGGCGGACATCTGTCTCATCCCCCGACCACCAGGGTGTTACCGCTCGCGTATCTCCCCCTCTCGCCCTCGGTCGTGATCTCCACGACCCATCGATACTCGCCCCGCGCTTCGGGGAGAAGGTCGCCGCAGATCTCGCCGACGCGCTCCGTGCCATCCACATCCGCCCATTCGTCGGCCTCTCCGCGAATCTGCCACTTGGAGGTGCCGAAAGAGGTAGCGGTGTCGGAGATGACGCTGGAAACAGTGAGGCAGCCTCCTCCCGGACTGACCCAGACTGTCAGAGCGCCCACCTGGGCCTGGATTCCTCCGCCTGCGACGATCTGAATCCAGTCGACCGGTGTGTAGTCGTCCCCGGTCACGGTGACGCTCGCGGTCAGGGGCGTCGACACCAGACCTCCCGGGTCGCGGGCCGTCACCGTCACCGTGGCCATCCCCTCGGCGACTCCCGTGAAGGTCACCGTGCTGCCCGTCACGGACACGCTCACGATGCGCGGGTTCGACGATGTCGCCGAGTAGGTCAGCTCCTCCCCGTCGGGGTCGCTGAAGAACTCGGAGACGTCCACGTCCACGGAGCCGCCTTCGGGTATGGTCACCGCGGGCCTCTCCCCGTCCGCCGTATCGCCCTCCTGTGAGGTCTGCGGAGGAAGCTCGTTCACCGTCGCCAGCGGCGGCTGGTTCGCGGCCATCTCCACCGTGACGCGGACTCCCGCGGAGCAGTTGTTGCCGGCACTCTCGCCGTCCCCGCCGTCGACGCAGGCGCCGTAGTAGTAGGTGCCTTCATCCGATGGGGCATCGAGGCGGATCGACTCGGCACTCGTGCCGGAGGCGGCCAGGGCGCTCACCTGATCGGTGCCGACTTGCGTATCCTGCCTGGAGATCGTCCGGTTCGACGAGCGGTAGTAGCGCAACGTCGTCGCTGCCGCCCCGCCCGTGCCCTGGTTGCGGATCGTGGCGCTGAGCGTAAACTCCTGCCCCGGCGTCAAGCTGTTGTCGCTGACCAGGATCGATTGAACGATCAGGTCGGCGGGGCTGCCGGCCACCTCGTAGGTGTAGGTCCGCAGGACCGTGCCGTCCGATTCGCGCCGCAGCTCCACCGTGCCCGTGCCCTCCGCGCACCCGGCCAGGTAGATCGACTCTCCGTCCTGGCGCGAGAGGTCGTCCTCGGCCTCGGCCGGGCAGTAGTTGCCCCGGCCGCTGCGCGTGGTGATCTCCAGCAGCCGGGGGGTTCCCGCCGGGTTGACCACCACCGTGACCGGCTCGTCGGCCTCGACCGTGAACCGGTGCCAGGCCCCGTCGTCGGCCAACGACAGCGTCGAGGACTCCGGCGACAGCGAAACGGCCGGACCCACCGCCTCTCCGATGCCGGCGGGCAATGCCGGATCGGATGGATCGTTGAGGTAGGCGGCGATGGCCCAGGCGTCGGACAGATCGATCCGGCCGTCGCCGTTGACGTCGCCCAGGGAGATATCGCCGCCGTTGGGCATGACGATGGAAGCATCGAGGCTGTATGCCACCACCAGCAGGGCGTCGAAGAAGTCGACCCGGCCGGTGTTGTCCACGTCGCCCAGAATGCCACCCGAGGCCACCTTCGCCGAGGGAATCTCGCTCGGCGCTTCGACCACCACCTCCAGCGGGGCGAGGCCCGCCTCCACCCGGAAAGCCGGATCGACGTAGGGGACGAGTCCCGGCCCCGAGACGATCAATCCGTAGGCCGGGGCTCCGGCTTCGCCGGAGGGAGCCTCGCCGGGGGAGCCCGCCCCCGACGGAATCCCCGCCTGTCCGTCGATCAGCAGCATCGACCGGCTGATCCTCGCCCCGCCCCCGCTCAGCCGGTAGACATAGACGCCGGCGCCCACCGCCCGACCCGCCTCATCCGTGGCATCCCATGCCGCGGTGTGAAAACCGGCCGGCTGCTCCCCGTCCACCAGAGTCGCCACGCGCTGCCCCAGGAGATTGAACACCTCCAGGCGCACGGCCATCGAAGCCGGCAGTTGGTACGGGATGAGGGTGGAGGGGTTGAAGGGATTGGGGTAGTTCGACCCCAGCCCGAAGCGCTCCGGGAGAGCTCCCGACTCGGCGGCCAACGGCAGAGTGAACCGCCCCGATCGGTCCGTGACGGCAGTCAGCGGCGCGGCGCGCAGATCGGTCAGATTGACCAGCAGCACCCGGGCCCCGGGCACCGGGGCGCCCGAGGGCAAGAGCACCCGCCCCTCGACCAGGGGCCGGGCCTCCGCACTCCATGACGCGGCCAACCCGATGATGCAGATGATGGCTGTTTTCATCTCAATGCCCTCCCGAAAGGCCATCATGCCAACCGTGTCAGCTTGACGGCACCTTGCTTTGGGGGAGTAACCGCTGCGGCCCCCCGTCGCACGGTGGCCCCGAGCAGGTCGGAGCGCCGGGCGGGGCGGGCTGGGGAGGGATGGTTCGCCGCCAGGGGGGGAGGACGACGGCGATGACAACGGCCGAGGGCCAGGCGAGGCAGGGTCTCCTCGTGCCACGGGTAATCTACCCGGCGGCGGGCCGGGCGGGCAAGCCCGGGGTCAGGCGGCCTCCCTTGTCCTGCGGCGGCGGGCGATGGCCGCGCCGGGGCGCCTTCTACTGGAAGGGCACGGGAATCCGGTCTCGGTGCCAGGGGAAGGCGTGGGAAGGGGCGTTGACGAAGCGGCGCATGCCCGCATCGAGGCGGATCGCCGAAGACGGCCGCATGTCCACGGTGAAGTGTCTGCCGTCGACCATGGTGACCTGCGTCGACTCGCCGGCCTCGACGCGGACCTCGGTGAAATCGTGCTCGCCGAAGGCCCCGGCCTGGACCACCACCCGGCGCCCGGCGGCGGGATCGAGGTTCACCAGCCGCAGTCCGACGCGGTCGGCCTCGAGCCGGTCCACCAGAGCGGCCACGTCCCGCGGGATGCCGGGGCGGGCGTTGTCGGGGTCGAAGTAGCGCACCGTCGCCCGCAGCAGGCCGCCGTGGTAGACCGGCTGCGGCGCCCCCATCATCACGTTGGTCAGGACCTTGGTGTGGACGGGATTCGGGGGATGGCGGTTGTCCTCGATGATCTGCTCCACGGTGCGGTCGTCCTCGGCCTGCTCGCGGTGGACTTTCAGGACGCTCTCCAGCTCGGCCCGCAGGATCGCCTCCGGCCAGCCCGGGTTCCTGCCGTCGTAGTACTGGAACCGCGGGTACTCGTGGACCCCCTTGTAGAAGTCGGGACCCTCGACCTCGTTGGCGCTCCAGTCGATGGTCACGTCCCGCTCCCTCACCCAGGTGAGCAGCTCGTGGTCCTGCCGCGACAGGGAGGCGTGCCACAGACGGGCCAGCTCGTTCATGCGCACCGGCTGGTCGAGCCCGGTGACCGGGTTCCACATCTTGTGGCCCCAGCCCTCGAGCCCGTGGCGCACGGCCTGCAGGAACTGGCCGTCCTCGCGGGTGATGCCGTTGTCGACGAGGACCCGGATCTGCGAGCGCAGCAGGTCGAGGTAGCCGTAGTCGCCGGTGAGCAGCAGGGCGCACTCGGCGGCGATGGTCAGGGAGTGGAAGAGGATGTTGAAGCCGCAGTAGCTGTTCCAGCCGTAGACGCCGCCCCACCAGCAGCCGTCCCGGTGCTCGCCGATCCTGCCGGTGGGGCCCACGTTGTCGGGGATGACGCCGCCGTTGGCGCCGATGCGCTCCATCCAGATGTCGACGTAGTCGACGACCCAGTCCTTGTAGCGGGAGTCGCCGGTGTGCAGGTAGGCGTTGGTGATCAGCGCCGTGGCCCCGAGGTTGTTGGGCGAGTCGGCGTTGAGGACGATGCGGTCGAAGAGGCCGACGATCTCCTTGCGGCGGCGGGGCGCCTTCCACCAGTCCGCCTCCAGGTGGGGCACCACCGGGTAGAGGGTGGAGCGGGCGCCGTAGTAGTTGACCTCGCCGCCGAGCTCGGCCGGTCCGTAGAGGTAAGCGTGGGCCTTCTCGGGAGTGGCCTTCAGCCACGGGCCCTGGCTCGTCTGGAAGGGGGAGCGCAGCACCTTGTGGCGCGGGTCGTAGTTGGGGGCGGCCTCGTCCCCGCCGAGGTAGAACCCGGCGAACTGGACCGCGCGGCGCACGTTCTCCGAGATCGTCGGGTCCGCCAGGCACAGGTGGTAGAAGGCCATGTTGCCCTCGCCGGCGTGGTGCCACTCGGCGTCGCCGGGATGGACAAGGCCGTAGTACTCGCGGTGGACCTGCTGGGTGAAGCGCGGGTGCACGCGGTTGACGATGCTGTCGTCGCCGAAGCGGGTGACGGCGTTCCAGTGCTGCAGGGCCAGCTCCAGGATCCGCTCGTCCGCCCCCATGGCGTAGAACAGGCCCCAGTTGTGGATCATCTCGTAGAGGTCGTCCACGTCGTCGGCGTAGTAGGGCACGCCGCCGCGCTGGGAGTAGCGGCTCACGCGCAACTCGGCCGCCTCTTCCATCACCTCGAAGAGGCGCCGCTCCAGCAGGGCCCAGGCGGGCGGGGCCGTCACCGCCGCGGCGGTGACCGTGGGCAGGTTCAGTTCGACCCCCCGTCTCATGAGGGCGGCGCGATCTTGACCGGGTCGAGGGCCTCGGGGAGATCGAACTCGGTGTAGCGCAGGTGGATCTCGACGCCGGTGAGGGTGCGGTCGAAGCCGGCGGTCCGCTCCTTGCGCAGGATCTCCAACTCCACCGTGTTCTCGCCCTGCACCACCTCGCCGGCGTCCAGGGTCCACCGCAGCCAGTAGAGGCCGCGCCGGGGCTCGTGGATGGCCTTGCTCTCCACGGGCAGGTCCCTGCCGTTGAAGCGGAAGGCGACCTCGTCCTCGACGCAGAGCTGCTTGAAGGTCAGGGTGAGCACGGGGTCGCGGATCTCGCCGTCGGCCATGGCCGCCTCGATCTCGTCGGCCACGGTGATGCTTACGGTCTCGGCGGCGCCCTCCTCCAGGACCAGGGGCAGCCGGCGGCCGTCGGGACGGACATAGGGAGGCAGTTCCTCCCGCTCCGGCAGGAAGTAGCGCTTGTCGTGGCGCAGGGCCGCCTCGGGGAAGGCCAGCTCGCGCAGGACCCGGTACTCGGCGTCGGAGAAGGGCCAGGGCAGGTAGCCCAGGTAGGCGCCGGTGAACCCCTGCCAGCGCGCGGTGCGGCCGAAGGCGCGGAACATCTCGATGTTGGCGATGCCGGTGCGGGGGTCCTCGAGGCGGCGCCCCGGCCGCAGGTAGGAGGCCACTCCCGCGGCGTTGGCGGCGTCGGCGAGCCAGCGGCCGTCGCTGACGCACGGGTCCAGGAACAGGTTGGGGATCTGGCCGACGACGAGGTCGACGTCGCCGGCGGCGATCCAGGCCTCCACGTCGAGCCCGAGATCCAGGTTCTCCTCGCGCCGGTGCCAGACCCGGGCCATGACCGGGATCGTCCGCGACTGCGCTTCGCCGATCTCTCGGGTCAACGAGCGCACGTCGGCGACGAAGCGGTTCATCGTCTCCACGTGGGCCTCGGTCTCGGAGCGCCGGAAGTAGAGGGGGAAGAACATGAAGTCCAGCTCGATGCCGTCGGCCCCGTACTCCTCCAGGACCTCGCGGACGAGGCTGAGCTTCTCGTCGCGGACGGCGGGGTTGGCGTAGTCGTAGCACCACTCGGTCTGGTGAGAGGGGAAGCGGTCGTCCCCCGTCCCCAGGGTCACCTCCATGCCGTGATGCCACTTGAGCCAGCCGCAGCGCTCGCCGCCCTGGGGGGTCGGGTCCTGCAGCTTGAGGCTGGGGAAGACGCGGACCCCCGCATCGCGGCCGTGACGGATCACCTCCCGTAGCTGATCGGTGCCCATGGCCGCCGCGTCCCGGACCAGGCGCATGATGCGCCAGTTGATGAACTGATCCCAGACCTCCTGCTCCTGGCCGATGACGCGGCCGACGCGGGTCTGGTGGAAGTAGACGTCGCCGAAGCCGAGGCCGAAGGCGAGCAGGTCCACCCCGGTGCCGGAGAGCTCGTCGGTGGGCCAGCGCATCTTGTGCAGGCTCAGGGGCGGATCGACGCGCTTGGCGTGGAAGTGGTGGGCGTCGCTGTAGTAGATCAGGCGCGGCGGCGGGGCGGAGTCCGGCATGTCGTCTCCTGGGTGCGGGGCTCTCAGTGGCCGGGGATGCGGAGCCCGCGGTCCTCCACGGGCACGGAGAGGCGGGCGCCGCCCTGCAGGTGGGAGCAGGCCACGGCGAACTCGGCCTCGGCCGCCTGCAGGGTGCGGTCGATGTGGCCGCTGGTGCGCTGGCCCGTCTCCAGCTCGCGGACGATCTCGCGGATGATGACGACGGTGGGGCTCTCGCCCCGGGGCCGGATCACCTCCTCCTCCCAGCCGCCCTCGGCGCGGCGCCGCACCCGGAAGTCGGCGCCGTCGTCCCAGGCCCAGACCCGCCCCTGGTCGCCGTGGACCTCGAACTCGGTGGCCCCCAGCCGCGGCACGAAGACGGACTCGGTGCCGTTGGCGTAGCCGACGCGGGCGAACTCCAGGACAGGCTCGGCGTAGCGGGTGCCCTCCGGGGGGACGAAACAGTGGCCCTCCGGATCGTAGGCCGGGACCGGCAGCGGCTGGCGCGTCATCTCGTCCCCCTCGCGGGGGCCCATGCGGGAATCTCCGGGGTCGAGGGGATCGCCCGGCTCCACGAGCCGGCCCTCGGCCCAGACCGGCGCCGGGTCCCCGAGGAGCATGGCCACGGTGTCGAAGGAGTGGGAGTGGTGCTTCATGAGATCGGTGCACCAGAAGGTGAAGGCGAACTGCGGCGCACCGATGTCGCCGCCCTCGATGGCCCGGCGCAGGCGCACGAACCCGTCGTGGTAGCGGCGCTCGGCCCCGAAGTTGAAGGCCACGCCCTTCGAGCGGCAGGCCGCGGCGATGGCATCCGCCTCGGCCAGGGAGGCGCACAGGGCCTTCTCGGCGTAGATGCCGCGGACCCCGTGCTCGACGGCGAAGAGGATCGCCTCGGCGCGGTACCGGGACTGGGTGGTGACGCTGACGATCTCCGGCCTCTCCTTCTCGATCATCTCGCGGTAGTCGAGATAGGTGTTGGTCATGCCGAAGCGCTCGGTGAACAGCTTCAGCCGGCCCGGCCGGCGGCCGGCCACGGCCACCACCTCCGTCTCGTCGACGGCGGAGTACGCGGCGAAGTGTCCGTGGGGCTTGCGGAAGGTGTTCGGCGGCTGCTCGTCCTCGAGGAGGCCGCCCATGCGGCCGCCCCCGATGATGGCGGCGCGGTACCTGCGTTCACTCATGGCTCGTCCAGATCTCGACGTTGGCCACCGTCAGCGGCGGCCGCAGCCGCGGGTCCCGCTTCACGAGCACGACCTGGATCTCGTGCTCGCCCGACGCTGCCTGCGCCGGGTCCAGGTCCCACACGAGCCAGCTGTTCTCGTGCACGTCGGCGGGGCTCTGGGGATCCTCGGCGGCCTGGTTGCGTACCACCGGCGGACCCAGGGCGGCGCCGTCCAGGCTGACGGCGACCTCGTCGCCGGTGGGGGAAAAGTGCTCCATCTCGATGAGCAGCTGGGCGGCGGCGGCGCCGGGATCGTGGGTCGACAGGTGGAAGGTGGGGCCGTCGCCGGTCAGGGTGCGGTGCAGGTCGACGGGGACCTCGCCGTAGAGGCGGTCGTCGCGCTCGGAATCCTTGCGCAACGGATTGGTCCCGATGCTGCGGTGGACGGCGGTGTAGGCCTTGTCGAGGCCGCGGAGGGTCTCGGTGGAGCCGATCGTCGTCAGCGACTCCCGGCGCAGGGTCTCCTCGGCGTGCCAGTTGAAGATGTAGATGCCGTGGGCGCCGCGGTCGAGGTGGCCCTGCGCCATGCCGGCGAACCAGCGGTCGCGCCAGCGGCCGTGGGGGACCAGGCGGCCGGCCTGCTGCCGGCTGTCGAAGTCGAAGCCCGGGTAGACCTGGATCTCCGTGCCCTCCACGAGCCGGAGGAACTCCTCGGTCTCGAAGCACGGGTCGGTGCCGGAGTTGCCGCCGCCGATGAGGAGGTCGCAGAGGCCCTCCTCGACCCAGGTCTCGACGTCGTAGCCGATGCGGCGGCACGCCTCCCGCGTCGCGGCGACACGGACGGCCACGGGGAAGGGCCGGCCGCGCTCCTCGCCCAGCGCCCGGGTCATGCGGCGCACCGCCCGCTGCAGGTCGGTGAGGGCGTAGCGCAGGCGGTACTCGTGCTCGGCGGGCAGGTGGAAGGCGTGGCGCTGCCAGTCCAGCTCGACGCCGTCCCAGTCGGCCAGCCGGCAGGCCTGGGTGATCAGCTCGAGCTTGTGGGCCCGCACCTCCGGGACGGCCATGTTCCACGAGGTGGCGCACCATCCCGGGGCCTGGTCCCCCAGGCACCACTCGGGATGCTCCTTGCGCAGGGCCGTCATCTCGTGGGCCGTGGAGCCCTGCATCGTCTCCAGGTCCTGGATCGACCAGAAGTGCTGGTCGTTCATGCGGATCGAGGGCCAGACGTCGATCCCCAGCTCACGGCCACGGGCGACCATGGCCGCGTACGGGTCCTCGCCCCGCTCCAGCATGGACCGCAGGCTCTCCGTGTCCCTCATGGCCAGGACGCTGTCGTAGACCCGGCCCACGGAATCACCCTTCACGGGCAGGTCGTCGGACAGCCAGGTGGCCTCGTGGATCCCCATGCACCAGAACAGGGCGTCCACCTGGGTGCCGGCCAGCGGTGCGTAGACCTTCTGCAGGAAGGCCTCCATCGACTGGGGATACTCGTCGTAGTGGTGGGGAGCCCCGTCCCAGTTGTAGATGATCCGGTACGGTCTCTCGGCCATGCTACCGGTAGCGCACGTGGAGATCCACGTGCTCGACGCTCAGGGGAGGGGCGAGGCGGGGATCGCGGCTGACGAGGACCACCTTGACCTTGTGCGAACCCCTCGCCACGTCCGCGGGATCCAGGTCCCAGACGAGCCACTTGTTCTCGGAGACTTCCGGCGGCTCCTGCACCATCTCCGCCACGTCGCGGATCTCCGGCTCGCCGAGGGGCTCGCCGTCGAGGGTGACGGACACGGAGTCCCGCGGCGCCCAGTGGGCCATCTCGATGTGGAGCTGCAAGGACCCGTCGTCGCCGACATCGTCGTGCAGGTTCAGCGTGAAGGTCGGTCCATCGCCGGTGAGACCGGGCATGAGCACGACCGAGGTCTCGCCGTAGATGCGGTCGTTCACGGCGTTGGCCAGGGGGTCCTCGTGCCAGGTGGCGCCGCGGCGCAGGGCCGAGAAGATCTTGTCCGTGCCCCGCAGGGTCTCCTCGGCGCCGAGGGTGCTCAGGAGCCCGGTCCAGTCGGCCTTTTTGGGGAACCAGTTGAAGGTGTAGATCCCGTCCGCCCCGTCGGCGAGATATCCCGCGGCCGTGGCCCGGAAGAAGGCCTCGCGCCACTCGAGGAGGCTCACCAGGCGGGCGGCCTCCTGCCGGTAGGAGCTGTCGAAGCCGCCGTAGAGGCGGATGCCGGTGCCGTCGGAGTGGCGCCGGAAGCCGGCCACCTCGAAGCCGGGATCGGTGGACGATCCGCCGGCGCCGATGAGGACGTCGCAGAGGCCCTCGCCGCACCAGCGGGGGATGTCGTAGCCGATGCGCCGGCACGACTCCAGGGTGGTGGCCACGCGGGACGCCACGTGGAAGGGGCGACCCCTCTCGGCGGCGATGCCGTCGGCCATGCGGCGGACGGCGCGCTGCAGGTCGGTGAGGACGTAGCGCAGGCGGTAGCCGTCGTGCTGCGGCAGGTGGAAGGGGTGGCGCTGCCAGTCCAGCTCGACGCCGTCCCAGTCGGCCAGGGCGCAGGCCTCGCTGATGTAGGAGAGCTTGTGCTCGCGGACCTCGGCGTGGGCGAAGTTCCAGGAGCCGACGCCGCGGCTCTCTGGCACGTCGTCGACGTCCAGGAGCCACTCGGGATGGTCCTGCCGCAGCCGGGTGCCCTTGTTCAGCTTCCTGAACTCCCGCGGACGGGTGTTGTAGAAGTGGTTGTCGTTCATCCGCATGGAGACGTAGACGTGCATCCCGAGCTGGTGGCCGCGCTCGACCATGGCCTGGTACACGCTCTCGCCGGCCTCGAAGAGGCTCCACACGTTCTCGGCGTGGCGCATGGCGCGCACCGAGGCGTAGACGCGGCCGGTGCGCTCACCTTCGCGCTCGTGCACCTGCGAAGGCCAGAGGGCCTCGTGGCTGCCGATACTCCAGAACACGGCGTCCACCTGGGTGCCCTCGAGAGGGGCGTAGATGTGGTCCACGAGCTGCTCCGCCGACTGCGGATGCTCCCCGTAGGCGAGGCTGTCGCCGTCCCAGTTGAAGATGACGCGGTAGCGCGGAGGCGGGGGTCTCGAGGCCATGGCGAAGGCCGGAGAGGATAGCCGGCCCCCTTCGGTGCGTCCAGCGTTGTCCCGCAATGGGGGTTTCCCTAGCTTGGGCCGCCCCGCTTACCCGAGGAGAAGAGAGCCGTGAGCGATACGAATGGCATGCCCCTGATCACCGCCGACCAGGTCGGCGCACCGCCGGCCTGGGCCCTGCTGGAGCGCAATCTCATCGCCCAGATGGAGGAGGCGGCGCGGCTGCGGTTCCGCCAGTGCACCGAGCGCGGCGGGGCGATCCTCTACGCCGAGGACTTCGACGACCTCTTCGAGCAGTTCTACAACTGGGGCCTGTTCTACGCCATGGGCGCCGACGACAGCCTCCTCGAGATGGCGGCCACGGCATGGAACGCCACGGCCCGCATCAGCGACGAGAACGTCGTCCACCGCACCCGCTTCAACGACCACAAGAAGGTCTTCCGCCCCTCGGCGCGGCGGGAGTTCTGGAACCTGCAGCAGGCGATGGAGTGGCACCATCTCGGCGAGGGCATGATGGCCTTCTACGACTTCGGCGTCGCCGACCCGACGATCTCGGAGATGGCCCGCCGGGCCCAGCTGTTCGCCGGGTTCTACACCGGTGAGGACCCGGAGGCCCCCAACTACGACCCGGTCCACAAGGTCCTGCGCTCGCCTTTCCAGTCGAGCCAGGGTCCGCTGCAGGAAGCGAGCGCCGAGACCGCCCACGCCATGCTGCTGGCGGGCCGCTGGCTGGGGAGCGAAGTCAACTACTACGGCGTCCGCGCCAGCCTCTACCCCATCGTGGAGGACCTGGAGCTCGACTGGTGGGCGGACCCGGCGCGCCAGGCGGAGATCGTCGATCTCTTCAACAAGCTGATCCTGCAGGCGGACACGCCCAACAACCTGGGCGCCGCCGCCCTCGTGACCCACGCTTACCTCTACACGGGGGACGAGAAGTACAAGCGCTGGGTCCTGGACTACACCGAGGCGTGGATGGAGCGGGCGGCGAAGAACGGCGGCGTCATGCCCGACAACGTGGGACCGACCGGCATCGTCGGCGAGCGCCGCAACGGCAACTTCTGGGGCGGCCAGTACGGGTGGAACCACTACCAGGGCTTCAACATCATGTTCCACAGCCTCAACATCGCCGCCGAGTGCGCCGTGCTGATGACCGGGGACTTCGGCTACCTCGACCTGCTGCGCGACCAGGTCAAGGTCCTCCTGGACGCCTCCATCACGAGGGAGGACGGCCAGCTGATCATGCCGACGCGCTACGGACCTTCCGGCTGGCAGTACGACCCGCCCCTGCCGCGGCGGGAGGACACGATCGTGCCCATGCGCCACGTCTACACCGGGCCGATGCCGTGGCGCATGCAGGAGCTGACCCACCTCTACCACGCCTCCATGTCGCAGGAGGACCGCGAGCTGATCGAGCGGGTGCGCGAGGGGGAGGTGGAGCGCGACTGGAACGACGTGGGCGAGACGGGCAGCGAGAAGAACTCGGGACAGACCGAGTTCGCCCGCTACCAGTACTACGAAGGCCGGAACCCGGACTGGCCCGAGAAGATCCTGTCCGCCGAGGCGGAGTGGTCGATGCAGGCGATCGACGAGATGCGCAAGGACGGACGCACGGCGATCGAGAGGCTGAAGGCGAACGCCATCCCCGCCAACCCGGTGCTGACCAAGGGCCTGACCCAGGTGACCATGGGGACTCCCCAGTCGATCTACAACGGCGGGCTGCTGCGCGCCACGGTCCGCTACTACGACGCCGACGAAGAGCGCCCCGGGCTGCCCGCCGACGTGGCCGCCCTCGTGGACCATCTCGACGCCGGTTCCGTGGGAGTCCAGCTGGTGAACTGCAGCCGCGACGAGTCCCGCCGCCTGATCGTGCAGGCCGGCGCCTTCGGCGAGCACACCTTCACCGAGGTGCGGACGGACAGCGGCGACGGCGAGTCACCGGCCGCCACCGCCGTCAACGGCCGCTACGTCGCCGTCGACCTGCCGCCGGCCGCCAAGGTCCGCCTCGAGGCCAGCCTCTCGCGGTTCAGCAACGACCCGAGCTACGCCTTCCCCTGGCACGGGGAGGAGATCCCCATCCCCTTCCCGGTCAATCCGCAGGAGAGCGGCCGGTCCGGGTCGGCGTACGTGGCGCCCTCGGGCTGAGGGGCCTTCAGCCGGCGCCCCCGGCCGAGGAGAGCACCCGCAGGACGTTCTCCCCCAGGATGCGGGCGGCGTCCCTCCCGGAGTAGCCGTGGGCGAGCAGGTCCGCGGTGTACTCCTTCCACTGGGGCACGCTCTGGGCGTGGCTCGCCAGGCCGACGTGATCGACCCCGGCCACGTCGACCAGGTGGTCGATGGTGTCCAGGTCGAGCTTGGTGCCCCAGACCTCGGCGTCGGCCAGCTTGGCGCGGGCCCGCTCGAAGGGGTCGGCGTAGCGGCGGTGCAGATCGTCGTCGCGGCGCCGCCGAGCCTGGTGGCGTTCGAGAGGGGTCCTCGACGCCGGCGCCAGGGCGCAGACCACGCCTCCCCCCTCCGCCACCCCCCGCAGCAGTTCGTCCGGCATGTCGCGCAGACTCCCGCTCAGGGCCCGGGCCTTGGTGTGGGTGGCCAGCATCGGCCGGGTGGCCGCGGTCAGGACTCCCCGGCAGGTGTAGTCGGAGCAGTGGGCCAGGTCGACGATGACGCCCAGCTCCTCGCAGGCGCCGATCACCTCGCGGCCGAAGGCGGTCAGGCCGGGGGGGTCGTTGAGCTCGGCGCTGGAGTCGGCCCAGGAGGTGGCGCTCAGGTGGCTGGGGCACAGGACCCGCACGCCCCGGCGGTGGTACTCGCGCAGCACGTCCAGGCTGTCGGCGATGAAACCGCTCACCAGCATGAGCACCATGGCGACGCGGCCGCCGGCGACGATCCTGGCGACGTCATCCCCCGAGCATGCGACCTCGATGTGGTCGGCGCAGGCCTCGGCGAATTGCCGGTGCTCGTCGAGGTTCATCAGCACCCGCTCGACGAGTTCCTCCCCCTCGAAGAACGGCTGCCACTGACGGGCGCCGCGGGCCGGCTCGGCCAGCGGATCGAGGAGCGGCGCCTCGGCCACGTAGCGCTCCTCCACCCCGAAGGCCTGGATCACCACGTCGATGCCCCCGCGCAGGATCTCCTCCAAGTCGACGGCCGCCGAGTAGGCGTCGACCACGGTGAGGCGCCGGTGCAACGGGTCGTGGGGACCGTGGTCGAAGCGGTCGTCGAGGACGTAGTTGGTCGTCGTGTCCAGCCGGCCGATCTTTCGGCCCAGGGGCAGGCCCAGGCGCGCGGCCTCCCGGCTGTCGACGTGGCGGGTGGCGATGTCGGGCCGGTCACTCATGAGGAGAGGATCGATGATCACCGATGGCTTGATGGCCGACTACGACCGTGAAGGATACGCAATCCTCGAGCAAGTCATTCCCCCGGAGTCGTTGAGCCGGGTGCAGGAGAGTTACGAGGAGACGATCGGGGCGGCCCTGGGCCTCGGCCTCGCCCCTCGGGACGAGACCACGGGGTTCCTCCAAGGCTACCGCTTCCAGAACCCCCACCACCCCTCCCTGGCGCGGCGGCCTCTCATGGAGGCCCTCGGCGCTCCCGCCATCCTCGCCTTCGCGCGGCAGCTCTGCGGCGAGGAGGCGGCGATGCACGGAGTCGCCGCCTTCGCCATGAACGAGGAGTTCGACTACCGGGGCTCATGGCACCGGGACTCCTACTTCGCCTGGGTCAAGGACTCGCCCACGGAGAGACGGCTGCGGGAGATCGAGAGGCTCCCGGCGACGCAGGTCCTGGTGGCCCTCGAGGACGACGCCTCCTTCTGGTACGTCCCCGGCTCCCACAACCGCGCCAACACCGCCGAGGAGGAGGAGGGCTACGACGAAGCGCTCTCCGGCTGGGACGCGGAGACGGTGCGCCCCGGCGCCCTGCAGGTCCGGCTCACGGCCGGCAGCGCCGCGCCCTTCGACGCACGGGGGATCCACCGCGGGCTGAAGGGTCCGGGCGCTCGCCGCCGTTCCCTCTTCATCGTCTACGGAAGCGCCGGGCTGGCCGCGGAATCGTCGGTGGTCAGCGACTGGGCACGGGATCCGGAGTACGCGGAAGCGGCCTATCTCGACTCGCTGCCGGTGCCGTTCCGCGAGTCGATGGAGCGGACCCTGGCGGCTGTCGGCGAAGCCTGAACGCCCGACCTCCGCAGGCGCTCAGCCCGCTTTTTCCGCCCCCTCGCATGAACCCGCCGTCAGCGGTTCGGGAGCCCTTTCGTGTCACGAAGGCGGGCGCCGGCAAGTTTGGCAGACCTTAGATTCCTCGCGTCCCTCAGGTCGGCGCTTTCCAGGTTTGCGTCGAACAACTTGGCCTCCAGCAGGTTCGCCCCTCGCAGGTCTGCGCCGGCCAAGTTTGCGTCGTAGAGGGAGGCACGGGACAGGTCCGCGCCTCGGAGGTCGGCACCGGCTAGGTCTGCCTCTGCCAGATCCGCGCCCGCCAAGCTCGCGTCTCGCAGATTGGCATCTCTAAGGTCGGCACCGGACAAGTCCGCCCCGGCCAAGTTCGCGTCGACGAAGTCGGCTCGGGTCAGATCCGCACCTTCCAGGTCCGCCCCGGCCAGGTACACATCGGACAGGTCCGCATCGGCCAGGACGACGAACGGCAGCTTCGCCTTGTAGAGGGATGCACCGGACAGGTCCGCTCCCCGCAGATAGGCCCCTGCCAGATTCACGTGCTGTCCCTTCGTGCCCCGAAAGCTGGTATACGTCGTGTCGGTCCCCGGAACGTCTGTTTCGACGAATGCGGAGTCTAGCGTCGTAAGATCCCCGCGTGCGATCCAGTTCACCTCTTCCAGGTTCGCATTCTCAAGGATGGCACCTGCCAACTCAGTCCGGCGGAGATCCGCCCTGGCCAAGTCCGCGCCACGCAAGTCGGCCTTCGACAGGTTCGCGCCATAAAGCGCAGTGTCGACTAGCTTCGCGTCCCCCAGATCGGCTCCGGACGCCCGTAGAAGCCGCAGATCGGCCCCGGACAGGCTCACGCCGCGCAGATACGCCCCATCCAGATCCGCCACCACCAGTGGCCCTGCGGCACCGATGCCGAGTCCCAGATTGGGTAGGGCCAGCTCGCCTGCTGCGGCCAAGCTGTCGTACACCGTCCGCTGGCGGGCAATGTGGTTCCGCAAGGCCTCCTTGTCGGCCTCCGTCAACTCGCCACGCTGAACCTCGAAGTTCAGGCAGTACCACGTCGTGAAGTCGGGCGGATCGGCCGCGGCTGGGCCGGAGACGCTCAAGACGACCGCCCACACCAGGGCTCGCCGTCGGACAACGGGCGAGACGAGGCCTTCTGGAATCATCTTTGGCTTGTCACATCTATGCCACACATAGCAAATCCAAGGGCATGAAGCGAGGATCTGTGGGAAGGCACTACTTCACTATGACTATGCTATGCCTCTCGCGGATGCTATCTGATCGTGACTGGCGCATCCAGAGCATGCCGAGTTCCTGAACGTTGCATCAGTGCTTGGAGTCCTCTGACGCATTGAATGACTGCGGTAGAACCATCGGTTCGGGAAATCCCACATTCCCGATCAGGAAGTCTGACACTCTCGAACCCTCCTCCTCGTGCTCCATACCCTGTATTGCTTCAACAAAACGATTGCACACGAAGTTGTGGTACCCGGCCATCCACCGGTACTTCTCATTTACTCGTGGAGAGGAGAGTGTCTCTTGGAGAGCTTCTTCGAGAGCATCCTTGTGGTCTGATAGGAGCTCAAACCAAATCGGTCCATCAGGCCAAGCCGAGAACACAACAGGCAAGTAATCAAGAAACACCAAGCCGTCGTTGTCCATCAGCAAGTCTGTGTAGTGTGGGGTATCTTGGATGTCTCCACCATAGAATCGAAGCTGGCGTCCTAGGAGACGCATGACTGACGGAGCGAGGACGATGCGAGGTGGACTTCCAGGCTCCTCCATTCTCACAGCTTCGACCAAGGCATCCCCAAAGGCAAAATCACGGTCCATGTAGTGCATTCCCGCTGCGATTCCGCCTCGGACAGGAAAGCCCTTGCTGCTGAGCAGTGCCTGGTACATCTGCAGAACCCACAGCATTCCCGCAAATTCGGGCTCACCTGCATCATAGTCTGGTGTCCGCAACGCTTGCGAGACCACCACGTTGTCCGTGAAAGTGCGCACTTGATATGACGGCTCCTGCTTCCCGAAGACTCTCTTCAACACTTCCTTCCGCACCCATCTGTGGGCTTGCTTGAGAGTAGACTGTGCTTTTTGGAGAAACTCCTCCGCGGTTCCATCCCTGATGGCCTTGAGGCTTCGCTCGCTCCAGCCCAGGATGTCAGCATGGCACACGAAGGACTCACGTAGTAGTGGGCGATCACTCACCTCTCGCTCCATCATGGACTCAAGTGAAAATATCCAGCGGGGAATCAACCCCATTCCCATGTGCCGCTCAACTCAGCCCGCCTTCCCACCTCCGCGCAGCACCGCCTCGTAGGCCACCAGGGCCGCGGCGACATGCACGTTCATCGACGGCCCCTTGCCGTACATGGGCACGAAAACGGCGCCGTCGCACAGGCCCAGGGTCGCCGGGTACACGCCCTTCGACTCGTTGCCGAGAACGAGGCAGACCTTCTCCGTGTAGGGGTAGTCCAGGAAGCACCGCGCCCCCCGGGCCGTCTCCAGGGCGACCATGTGGTAGCCCTCCGCCCGCAGGACGCGCATCGCCTCCTGCGTGTCGGCGATGACCCTCCACGGGACCCGCCGGTCGTGGCCGCGGGAGGTGCGGTCGATCTCCTCGTCGGGGGGCGCCGGGGTCCGGCCCGCCAGCACCAGCTCCCGGGCGCCGACGGCGTCGGCCACGCGGAACAGGGACCCCACGTTGCGCGGGTCCTCCATGCTCTGCAGCAGGAAGGCGAGATCCGCCTTCGGGGGGTAGTCGCGGGCGGCCCTCTCGAAGAGGCGGCGGATCTCGACCTTGCGCAGGGGCAGCACGGCGGTCAGCTCCCTTCCCCGGCGGCCGGCTGGCGCCCTGCGGCGGCCGAGGACGACCTCGTCCGGCCCGATGCCGCCGGGGTCCATCGGGCCCGGCCGGCATCGACGAGGAGATCGATGCCGCCTCCAGCGGACCGCGGCCAGGGGCAGGTCGAGGCGGCGCCGGTGCAGCCGCTCACCGCCGCCGCCGTCCCCGCGCCGAGGAGGGCGCCAACCAGCCGCCGGGGGACGCCCGCCGAGGACCGCTGTCCGTTCATGGGTCCTGCCGAGGGAGGGGTTGGGAGAGGGACCGATTCCGCGGGCCTCCGGCCGGCGGACCGCAACCCGCCGGGGCGCCCCGTTCAGGCCCTGGGCACCGTGCGCCGCACCCCGTTCTCGTAGACCACGTCGTACTCGCTCTCGGGGACGGGCAGGCTGCGGATGGCCAGCTCACCCTGGGTGATGAGCGGTTCCGACTTGAGCAGCAGCTCGTCGAGGGACTCGGCGGGGCTGCGGCCGGTGGTGTCCAGCTCGATGAGCCGGTGCTTGTCGGTGAACAGGGAGGCGGCGACCTCGTCGGCGAAGCGCGCCTTCAGCTCGGCCACGTCCCCCGCCCGGATGACCTGGTACTCGTGCGGGTCCGACTCCATGCGCTCGGCGATGGCGTCGTCCGAGGCGGTCACGTGGATCAGGGCCACGTCGGGCAGCCGGGCTTCCAGCACCTGCACCTCGTAGAGACGGTGGTGCCCCTGCGCGTAGCGGGGGTAGTAGGTGTGCGCCGGATCTTCCCCGTAGAAGTCCGAGTAGATCCGCTCCTCGATATGCCAGCCGCCGATCATCACGTGATCGTAGTTCCTGATGACCTCGACGTGGTACTGGAGCTGCATGCGCTGCATGCGCTCCTTGACGTCGTCGGGGAAGTCGACGTAGCGGGCCCGCGACTGGGGACTGAGAGACGAGTCGGGAATGGTGAAGTGGTCGTCCACATGCACCCGCTGACTGCGCTGGCGGTAGTAGGCGGTGAGCAGGTCGATCAGGGTCGACTTGCCGGCGTACTCGACGCCGACGAAGACGCAACGCATTCGTTGTCCTTTCCGTCGGAGAAACCTCGAGGTTCGGTTCGGTATATTAGTCAGCCCCCTGACGGCCGGCCACCACGGACACGGAATGACGCAGCCCTCCGCAACGCCCCCCAAGGTGGGCGTGCTGATCGCCCAGTTGGGCACCCCCGCCGCCCCCGAGGCGCGGGCCCTGAGACCCTACCTGCGCCAGTTCCTCAGCGACCGCCGGGTCATCGATCTGAGCCCCTGGAGGTGGTGGCCGATCCTCCACCTCTTCGTCCTCACCCGGCGCCCGGCGCGCTCGGCCCGGCTGTACCGCCGCATCTGGACCGACGAGGGCTCGCCCCTGATGGTCCACTCCCGGGCCCAGGAGCGGGGCCTGCAGGAGAGGCTCGGCGGCGCCTACCGCGTCGTCCTGGGCATGCGCTACGGCGAGCCCGGCATCGACTCGGCCATGGCCGCCCTCGCCGGCGAGGGCATCGAGCGCATCGTCGTCCTGCCCATGTTCCCCCAGTTCTCCTGCTCGACCACGGGATCGATCTACGACGCCGTCACCCGCGCCGCCTTCGGCCGCCGCTGCACCTGGTTCTTCGACCGCCGCCGCCGCATGCCCAGCCTGCGCTTCGTGCCCCCCTACTACGGCCACCCGGCCTACATCGACAGCCTGCGCGCCATCCTCGAAGAGCAGGCGGGGCAGCTCGATACCCCGCCCGACCGCTGGCTGATCACCTTCCACGGCATCCCCCTGCGATACGTGGAGGAGGGGGATCCCTACCGCGACCAGTGCGAGGAGACGGCGCGGCTGCTGGCCGCCAGCCTCGGCCTTGAGCCGGAGCAGTGGGTGCTGGGCTTCCAGTCGCGCTTCGGCAAGGAGGAGTGGCTGCAGCCGTACACCGAGGACCTCCTCGGCGAGCTGCCTTCGCAAGGGGCCGGCAGCCTGCTGGCCGCCTGCCCGGGATTCACCGCCGACTGCCTGGAGACGCTCGACGAGATCGGCACCGAGGGAGGGGAGATCTTTCTGGCGGCGGGGGGGCGGTCCCTGCACCTGGCGCCGTGCCTCAACGATCACCCGCGCTGGCTCGACGCCATGGCCGAGATCGTCCGCGCCGAGGCCTCCGGCTGGGTGGACGGCGCGGAAGGCTGAGCGGGGCCGGGGTCAGCCCCCGGAAGCGGAGGCCTCCACGCGCTGGCCGATCCAGTCGATCAACTCCCGCAGGCAATCCTCGTCGATCTGGTGGGCCATGGGGTACTCGCGCCAGGTGAGGTCGACCTCCAGCTCCTCGAGCAGGCCGCGCGTGGACCGCGCGTCGGCGATGGGGATCAGCGGGTCCACGGTGCCGTGGGTATGCAGCACCGGCTTGCCCTTCACCGCGGCCCTCACGCCCGGGTCCCGCGGCATGCGCCGCCTCGACCACAGGCCGCTCAGAAAGGCGACACCGGAGACCGACCGGGGCCGCGCCAGCAGCAGCTCCAGCGCCATTGCGCCGCCCTGGCTGAAGCCGAGGACGATCGTCTCCCCGTGGCCCCCCTCGGCCTGCACCGCGTCGAGGTGGCGCCCCAGCCGCGCCAGGGAGCGCTCCGCCTCCTCGTAGTCCCCGGCCAGGCCCACCCCCGTGATTTCGAGGGGGAACCAGGCGTAGCCGCCCATGTCCAGCGGGACCGGGGCGCGAAAGCTGAGCACCCGCAGCCGCGGATCGAGGAAGTCCGCCAGACCGAGCAGATCGGCCTCGTCGCTGCCGTAGCCGTGGAGCATCACCAGCAGGGGAGGCGGGCCGGAGCCCGCGATCCTCGGTTCCCGTACCGCCGTGTGCAGGGGGGCCGGCTCGCTCATTCGAGGATCACCTCCCACGCGCCCGCTCCCGAAAAGAGCAGGGTCACCGCCTCCGGACCGGCAGCGGTCTCGCGGACGCTCGCGTTGGGGTAGAGCTTCTCGTTGCGCCAGACGACCTCGCCGTTGACGCTCAGGGTTGGCCGTGGACGGCCGCCGCGATCCAGGACGAGAGCCGTCTCGCCCGCGCCTCCCGCCTCGAGCAGAACCGTCGTTCGCCGCACGCCTTCCACCTCGCCGGTCCGCCACTCCACGGAGAGGTCCCCCGCTGCGGTAGGCAGCCGGCCCCGGGCGGCGCCGGCCAGGGACAGGGCGGGCTCCACCCGGCGGCTCGCGAAGCCCGGCTCCGTCGGCGAGATGCCGAGAAGAAACCTGCCGAGAAGGTAGTCGGGGCCCGGGGCCGCGACGCCGGCCTCCGGTCCCCGCTTGTCGCGCCAGGCGGGGCCTTCTCGGCCCACGATCCGCAGCCACCAGGTGTCGATCACCTCCAGGGCGCGCGCCCCGTGCCCCGAGCGCCAGAGCCCCTCGGCCAGCAGCACCGCCTCGGCGAGGCCGGCCACCGGCGCCACCCCGGGGCCTCGCAGGGCCGCGGCCATGTGCGCCGACCGATCGTCGGGGGCGGCGCCGGCGGCCAGGACCAGCGCGTTGGCGCGCTGGCTGAAGCCGCCCTCGGAGCCATCGGCGTAAAGGCCCTGCTCGGGCCGCCACAGCCGCTCCAGGCCGGCCCGGGCCGAGTCGGCCGCCTCCCGGCAGCGGCCGGCGGCGGCGTCCTCTCCGGTCCGGCGGCACAGGCGCTCCGCGGCGGCGGCGGCGGCCACCGCCTCGGCCAGGGACGCGGCGCCGGCCTCGGCGGCGGTCTCCCGCAGGGCGGTCTCCACGGCGGCCGGCAGCAGCCGCCCCAGGGTGTCGGCGTCGCCCGAGTAGTCGTGGTAGGCCTCCAGGCAGACCGGGAAAGGGCGGTCCCCGGCCAGGGGCCGGAGCGGGGCCGGGGCCCGCCCCAGGAGGGTGGCCCGGCCGGCGGCGAGGTGGCCGGTGCGCACGGCGTCGGCCAGCAGCAGGGCGCGGGTCCCCCACCAGTCGCAGGCCGCCGGCGGGGGACGGGTGAGGTAGGCGTCGAGGCGGCTGCCCTGCAGGGAGGGGGGACCCGCCTCCCAGGCCAGGTCGTGCTCCGGGGTGACGGACAGGGCGGCTGGCCCGCCGGCGGGGACGAAGCGCTCGCTCAGGGCCAGGCGCTCGATGGCGACCTCCTCCTGGAAGCCGCTCAGGCGCACGACCAGGTAGCGGCAGGGCACCGGCGTCAGCCCGTACCACTCCTGCCGGCCGGAGGCGCACACGTACCGCAGCCCGTGGTCGATATGCCCCCAGGCGGCCGCGGCGCCGATCTCGACGACACCGCCCCGCCCCTCGCGCAACCGCAGACACGGATAGCCGGTGACGACGCGCCCGAAGTCGAGGACGAAAGCGACGGCCCGATGGTTGCCGGTGAGCACCGAGGTCCGCCCCGTCAGGGCCAGCAGCTGGTCGCGATGGACGCACTTGCAGCCCCCCGGCCCCACGGAGGCCGGCGTGAAGGAGAGATCGCCTCCGGGGAGGGTTTCCTCGAAGACCGCGAAGCCGCGGGGGGCCGCCAGCCGCTCTTCGGCCCGCGGTGCTTCGTGCAGCACCTCGATCCCAGGGGCGGTCTCGACGCCCTCCCAGTCCTCCTCCGCCGGGGGATCATCGAGGGCCGAGAAGCGATCGCCGCCGGTCAGCGGGAAGGCCTGCCAGCGGAGGTCCGACTCGACGGCTTGAGGGGGACCACCGGCCACGCCCTTCAGGCGGCCACGGCAGGCGAACCACGGAGCCTGGCCGCCGGGGGGTGACCCGACGACGGCGAGCATCTCGTGGGGGCCGGCCTCCAGCGCGCCTTCCAGCGCCAGGGGCTGCCACAGGGGGCGCTCGGCGAGGGCGCCGCCGGGGGCGCCGCCGGCCCGCACGCCGTCCACGTAGAGCTGCACGGGAGCGTTGGCGGCGATGCGCAGCCGGCCGCCGCGGCAAGGCCCCGAAAGGACCAGGCGGCGGCGCAGCAGGAGCGCGCCGCAACCGCCGCCGTGTCGGATGGGTCGATGGTTCACGGACGGTAGAACGGGATTGCCGTCGCCGCCGTCAAGCGGCCGGCCGTCCGCAGAGAGGTCGGACCTACTCGGGAATCCTCAGGGAGACGATGTCGGTGAGCGTGCCCTCCCGCACCTTCCGGCGGATCAGCAGCAGCGCCCGGCCGCCGGCCTCTTCGATGGCTTTCCGGTACTCGCGGACGCTGCCCACGGGCTCGCGGTCGATCTCGATGATCAGGTCCCCGCGCCGCAGACCCGCCCGGGCGGCCGGGGAGCCGCGCTGCACCCTGGTGATGACGACCCCCTCCTCCTCCTCCTCGGAGAAACCGAGACGGTGGGCGACCTCCTCGGTCAGCTCGCGCACCGCCAGCCCCAGCTTCTCCTGCTCACGGGGCGTCTCCGGGGTGGGGCCTCGGCGTTCCTCGTCCAGCGGGGCGAGCTCGGCGGTGAGCGTGCGCTGCCGGCCCTCGCGCAGCACCGTGAGCTGCACCTCGGTGCCGGGCGGCTGATGGGCGATGTAGCTCTTCAGCGCCGCGGGGCCGTCGGTGGGCACCTCGTCGACGGCGACGATCACGTCGTAGGGCTTCAGACCCGCCTCCTCGGCGGGCGTGTCCTCCTTGACCTCGGTGACCAGCACCCCCTTGCGGGTGTCCAGGTCGAGGGAGGCCGACAGGTCCGAATCGATCTCGCCCATGTAGATGCCCAGCATGCCGCGGCGCACCTCTCCATGCTCGACGAGCTGATCCATGACCTTGCGCGCCAGGTTCACGGGGATGGCGAAGCCGATCCCCTGGTAACCGCCGGAGCGCGAGGCGATGGCGGTGTTGATGCCCACCAGCTCTCCGCCCAGGTCGATCAGGGCGCCGCCGGAGTTGCCCGGGTTGATGGCGGCGTCGGTCTGGATGTAGTCCTCGTACTCGGAGACCCGGGGGCCGCGGCCGAGGGCGCTGACGATGCCCGAGGTCACGGTGTGCAGCTGGCCGAAGGGATTGCCCACGGCCACCACCCACTCGCCCACGTCGAGCTGGTCCGAGTCGCCGAAGGCGAGGAAGGGCAGGTCCTCTTCCGCCTCGATCTTGAGCAACGCCAGGTCGGTCCCCGGGTCGCGGCCGATGATGCGGGGATCGAAGGTGCGCCCATCGGAGAGTTCCACCTGGATGCGGTCGGCCGGGGAGTCCGTCGGGCGCCAGCCGCCGGAGATCACGTGGTTGTTGGTGAGGATGTGTCCGTCGGCCGACACGATCACCCCGGACCCGAGGCCCTTCTGCAGTCCCCCCTCCGGCTGCCGGAAGGGGAAGAAGTCCTCGAAGGGGGAACGGGGCTGCACCTCGGGCTGGATGCGGACCATCTCCTTCTCGGTCTTCACCGCCACCACCGCCGGCTTCACCGACTCGGACAGCTCGGCGAAGGCGTCGGACAGGCGCTGCAACTGCTCCAGGCCGGTGGCGGCCGCCGCGGGTGGCGGCGCCTGGATGGACCACAGGACGGCGGCCGTCAGGGCCGCCAGCGTCGTTCTCGTCATCTTGGTTTCACCTCTTCTCTCAAGGGTTCGAAGTTACTAGGACGAGGGCGCCCGGCCGCGGTTCCCGGCGGCGGCGGACTCGTGGTGGACGGTCATCTCCCCATCCTCCAGTCCGATGCGCACCACGTCGCCGTCAGCGATCTCCCCGGCGATCAGGGCCCGTCCGATGCGGGTCTCCAGCTCGTGCTGCAGGAACCGCTTGAGGGGACGGGCCCCGAAGACGGGATCATACGCCCGCCGGGCGATGAAGGTGCGCGCTGCCACGCTCATCTCCAGCTCGATCCGCCGGTCCGCGAGTCGCTTCCGCAGCTCGCCGGTCAGGAGCTCCACGATCCGCTCGATCTCGGCGACGGAGAGGGGCTTGAAGAGCACGATGTCGTCGACGCGGTTGAGGAACTCGGGCCGGAAGTGGGCCCGCAGCTGGCCCATGACCCGGTCCTTCACCGGCCCCGGGATCTCGACGCCGCCCTCGGTGACGCCCTCCATCAGGTGCTGGGAGCCGATGTTGGAGGTCATGATGACCACCGTGTTCCTGAAGTCCACCGTGTGCCCCTGGGCGTCGGTGAGGCGGCCGTCGTCGAGGAGCTGCAGCAAAGCGTTGAAGACGTCGGCGTGGGCCTTCTCGATCTCGTCGAAGAGGACCACCGAGTACGGCCGGCGCCGCACCGTCTCGGTCAGCTGCCCGCCCTCCTCGTAACCCACGTAGCCGGGAGGCGCTCCCAACAGGCGCGCCACGCTGTGCTTCTCCATGTACTCCGACATGTCGATGCGCACGACGTTGTCCTCGGAGTCGAAGAGGGCCTCGGCCAGGGTCCGGGCCAGCTCGGTCTTGCCGACGCCCGTGGGCCCGAGGAAGAGGAAGGAGCCGATGGGACGCTTCGGGTCCTTGATCCCGGCGCGGGCGCGGATGACGGCGTCCGCCACCCGCCGCACCGCCTCGTCCTGGCCGACGACGCGCTCGTGGAGGATCTCGTCGAGGCGCAGCAGCTTCTCCCGCTCCCCCTCCACCAGGCGGGTCACGGGGACCCCCGTCCAGCGCGAGACGATCTCGGCGATCTCCTCCTCCGTGACCTCCTCGCGCAGCAGCCGGGACCCGCCCTCGCCGCTGAGCCCCGCCTCGCGCTCGGCCAGCTCGCGCTCCAGCTCGGGGAGGCTGCCGTACTTCAGCTCCGCCGCCTTGTTCAGGTCGGCCCGGCGCTCCGCCTCCTCGACCTCGCGGCGCACGCTCTCGATCCGCTCCCGCAGCTCCCGCACCCGTCCGATGGCGGCCTTCTCGTCCTCCCACTGGGCGCGCATGGCGTCGGCCTTGCCCTTGAGGTCTCCCAGCTCCCGGCGCAGGTCGTGGAGACGGGCGCCGCTGGCCTCGTCCTTCTCCTTCTTCAGCGCCGCCTCCTCGATCTCCAGCTGCATGAGGCGGCGCGTCACCTCGTCGAGCTCGGACGGCATGGAGTCGATCTCGGTGCGGATCGAGGCGCAGGCCTCGTCCACCAGGTCGATCGCCTTGTCGGGCAGGAAACGGTCGCTCACGTAGCGGTTCGACAGCACCGCGGCGCCGACCAGGGCGTTGTCCTGGATGCGGACGCCGTGGTGGACCTCGTAGCGCTCGCGCAGGCCGCGCAGGATGGAGATCGTGTCCTCCACGCTCGGCGCCTCGACCATGACCGGCTGGAAACGGCGCTCGAGGGCGGCGTCCTTCTCGATGTGCTTGCGGTGCTCGTCGAGGGTGGTGGCGCCGATGCAGTGCAACTCGCCGCGGGCGAGCATCGGCTTGAGCAGGTTGCCGGCGTCGGTGGAGCCCTCGGTGCGGCCGGCGCCGACGATGTTGTGGATCTCGTCGATGAACAGCAGGATGCGGCCGTCCGATTCCGCGATCTCGTGGAGGACCGCCTTCAGCCGCTCCTCGAACTCGCCGCGGTACTTGGCGCCGGAGATCAGGGCCCCCATGTCGAGGCTGAAGATGGTGCGCTCCTTCATCCACTCGGGGACGTCGCCGCGCACGATACGCTGCGCCAGCCCCTCGACGATGGCCGTCTTGCCGACGCCGGGCTCGCCGATGAGGACCGGGTTGTTCTTGGTCTTGCGCGAGAGGATGCGGACGACCCGGCGGATCTCGGCGTCGCGGCCGATGACCGGATCGAGCTTGCCGGCGCGCGCCTCGGCGACGACGTCGACGCCGTACTTCTCCAGGGCCTCGTAGCGGGCCTCGGGATCCTCGGAGGTGACGCGCTGGTTGCCGCGCACCGCCGCCAGGGCCTGCAGGAAGCGGTCGCGGGTGACGCCGGCGGCGGCGAAGGTCCGCGCCGTCCCGGATCCGGTGCCGTCCGCGATCAGGGCGAGGGCCAGGTGCTCGACGGATACGAACTCGTCCTTCAGCCTGGCGGCTTCCGCCTCGGCGGCGGCGAGGGCGTGGGAGAGTCCCCGGGCCAGGCGCGGCTCGGCGCCGCCGCCGGAAACCCGCGGGGCCTTCTCCAGCTCCGTCTGCAGCTGCGAGAGAAGCTCCTGCGGCTCGGCGCCCAGGCGCATCAGGACGCGCGGCACGACGCCGTCCTGATGCTGCAGCAGCGCCGCGGCCAGGTGCGGCAGGTCCACCTCCGGGTGGCCGTGCCGCAGGGCGATGCTCTGCGCCTCCTGCACGGCTTCCCGGGACTTGTGGGTCAGCTTGTCCATTGTCATCGCTCCTGGTGACAGCGGCGATGGTGCAAAAGCCGTACCCCAGGCGACACCCTGCCGGATCGGCAGAATCCGACGAGGCCAGGGAGGCTCCGGCGGTGCCGATCAGGCACCCCGCGGCAAGTGTGACCGGAAGACCCGGCGCCCCCGGGCGGCCTCAGGGCTGCCGTTGCAGACGGGGCCCCGGCTCCGGGGGCCGCGCCTCAATACACTTCGGGGACGAAGTGCTGCTCCTCACGCGGCGGACGCTGGTAGGGCTCCTCATCGGCGCGCGGCGGCAAGGTGACTTCCGGAAGGGTGATGTCCTCGTGGGGGATCGCCTTCAGGATGTCGCGGATGCAGTTCAGCCGCGCCTTCTGCTTCTCGTCGGAGAGCACCACCCTCCAGGGCGCCTCCTCGATATCGGTGTAGAAGAAGGTCTCGTCCTTGGCCCGGGAGAAGTGGACCCAGCGATCGCGCTCCGCCAGGTCGATGTCGCTCAGCTTCCAGCGCTTCCTCGGCTCGTTGACGCGCGCCTGGAAGCGCTTCTCCTGCTCCTCGGCGCTGACGGAGAACCAGTACTTGAGGAGGATGATGCCGTCGCGCACCAGCATGCGCTCGAATTCGGGGCAGGAGCGCAGGAACTCGCGGTACTGCCTGTCGGTGCAGAACCCCATCACCTTCTCCACGCCGGAGCGGTTGTACCAGCTGCGGTCGAAGATGACGATCTCCCCGGCCGATGGCAGGTGGGAGATGTAGCGCTGGAAATACCACTGGGAACGCTCGCGGTCGGAGGGCTTGGCCAGGGCCACGACGCGGCAGCCCCGGGGGTTGAGGGGCTCGGTGATGCGCTTGATCGCCCCGCCCTTGCCGGCCCCTCCGCGGCCCTCGAAGACGAGGACCACCCGAAGGTCGCGGTCCTTGATCCAGTACTGGAGGTTGACGAGCTCGTTCTGCAGCCGCTGCAGCTCACGATCGTAGAACCCGCTCTTCAGACGGCCGTCCTTCCTGTAGATGTCCCCGTCCACGCCGTTCCCGTGGCCCTGTTCCCGCTTCCTGGTCTTGCTCATGGGGAGATTCCTCCTGCCGGCCCCGAAAGGTAGCGGAACGCTTGGCGGGCCGGCAACGCACCCCCGCGCCTTCAGTTGATGAGGCTGAACCGGAAGAACGTGAGGGACAGGGCCGAGCCCTTGGACGAGCCGGGCACCAGCCCCCCCCGGGTGGCGTAGGCGAAGTCGAAGAGCTCCAGCTCCGTGCCGCGGATGGTGAACGGTCCGAAGGCGAAGCCGACGGCGGTGCTGGAGCTGCGGCCTCCGAGGGAGATGCCCGAGCGCGCCGGGAACCAGGATACCAGCCTGTATTCGGCGCCGAAGGAGATCCTGGGCGTTGTCGTCAGCCCGAACCCTTCGCTCAGGGCCTGATCGTAGTTGCCGAGCAGGGTCAGCTGCGAGGTCTGCCGGCGGGCCGCGCCGACGCGCAGAAGGGCCGGCAGGGACCGCGAGAAACTCCGTTCGCCGACCTTCTCCAGGTGCTCCTCGACGCCGTCCCCGTTGAGGTCGTCCTTGTCGACGATGTCCCAGATGTTCTCCACGTCGAGAAGACGGGTCACCCGGAGGCCGCTGGCGGCGGCGTAGAACGAGTCCTGCTGCGCCGCGATGTTCCAGGTCATGGCGTCGAGCAGGTTGAGCACGCCGAGGCCGAAGGTCGTTCGGTGGTCCCGGGTCACTCCGGCGACGCCGAGGTCGATGCCGAACCCGAGGCCGCCGCCGTACTGGGCCAGGCCCTGCAGGTCGTCCAGCTCCGCGCCCACGGGAAGGACCTCCAGCACGCCGCTGGTCTCCACCACCTCGCCGTAGGCGCCGCCGAGAAGCTTGAAGGTCATCCCGAGGGAGAGCTCCCCCAGGTAGGGCTCCAGCCGGGGCGGCAGCCACGGACGGGCGCCAGACCAGTTGAGGCTGGCCACGCCCCAGCCCGAACCGTCCCAGTCGGAGATGTCGTACGGGCGGTCGAACTCGTTGCCGTAGAACATCAGGTGGAAGATGTCCTTCGGCAGCTCGCCCTCCACGCCGACGGCCAGGCCAGTGGTGACGGCGGCGTGGATCCCCCAGGGCATGGCAAAGGCGGCGCCGCCGTTGAGGGGAACGCCGGCGATGACCGAAGGCATGAGGTCGAGGTTGAACCCGAGGCCGCTCCCCGGGACCTCGCCGAGCAGGTCCTGCTTGTCGCGGTCGGTGAGGACGTGCTGATCGTCGGTGAAGTGGTCGTTGTAGGCCTTCACCGAGAAGGCGTTGTTCTCGGCCACCAGGCCGACGCCGGCGGCCAGCATCTCCCACTTGAAGCGCGGACTGGTCCTCAAGCCCAGGTTGGCGGGGTTCCAGAACGCGGCCTCCGGACCCCGGGCCAGGGCCGTGTACGACCTCCCGAGGGCGAGAGCCCGGGCCGAGCTGTCCCCGACGACGCCGAAGGCTCCCGTGGCGGTCAGGCAGACGGCGAGGAGGACGCGGACGGCGGCGGGACCGGTCATTCGACGAGGGACTCGTTGAGCTCGATGAAGATCTCGGCCTGCGCCTGAACGACGACGATGTCGTCGCCGTGGATCTGGTCCCAGGTGGGCGATGCCAGGCGGACCTTGACCCCGCTGTACAGGGTCCGCACCCGGCTGTCGGGGTCCGCGGGCCCCGGGTCGTCGGGGTCGATGTCGAGGAGCAGGCGCAGGTCGTCGGCGGTCAGGAAGACCTGGCGGATGCCGGGCGCGTCCGGGTCGACGCCGAAGTACTGCCCGTCCTCCTTGGGAAGGGTCAGGATCGGATCGGAGAACACGAGGCCGGGATCGTAGGCGGTGAACAGGCGCACGCCGATGGCCAGGGGGGTCTTGTTGAGTACCGTCGTCGTCACCACCGCGCCCTCGATGTTGGCGTTGATCCGCCGCCGGGCCTCGGCGTCGGTGAAAGCCCCCTGGGAGCGCGGGCTGCTCTCGAACCAGGAGGTGTCGGCCAGCAGGCGGGCGGGGGCCTCGAAGGCCACCTTGTCGAGGCGGATCCAGTGATCGGCGGCGACCCGGGAGGTGTCCGCCTCGAACCCCGCGCCGATGAGGATGGAGTCGGTGTGCACGGTGACCCGGGTGGGCAGGAAGTCGAGGAAGGGGGTGAGCCGGCCGGGGGCGACATCGATCGAGCGCGTCACCGGGTCGGCCGGTGAGCCCGCCTCGGTGTCGAGGCGCAGCTGCAAGGTCCGCTCCAGCCCGGCCGAGTCCGGAATCGCCGAGTCGGTCCCGACGACGCGGAGGTCCAGGCGCCCGGGCACGCCCACGGCGCTGGTGTAGGTCACCCTCATGCCCGCCGAATCGAAGGCCACGGCGTTGATCGTATCGGCCCCCGCGGGCAGGTCGATGTAGCGCGTCCGCGGCTCGATCGCGGGCAGTTGAAGGCGATCGAACCGGCCGCTGACCTCGCGGAAGGTCAGCTTCTCCGGGACCGCCTCCACGATCAGCGCCGCCTCCGGGCGCAGGGTCACCGCCGCCTCCGACCGGTGGGTGCGGCCCGTGTACCCGACGCGCATCTCCAGTGGATCGTCCGGCCGGAAGACGTGGCCGTCGAGGGGGATCACGACCTCCCGGGAAGCACCCGCGCCAAGCCCGTCGATGACCCCGGCCGCCGAGACCCCGGTCGCCTCGTCGGCCACCTCGGGCAGCGCCAGGGTCACGTCCATCGCCACCGGCAGCTCGTTGGTGACCACCAGGCTCAGGCGGCCGCTCTCGATCAGGGCCCGCGTCAGCCGCAGGTGGTCCGCCGGGAGCGTGATCACGGCGGGCTCGTCGGGTGCCACCACCTGGGGCTCGATGGGGGCGGTGGCCTCGCGCACCACCAGGCGGCTCAGCCCGAGGGTGACGGCGAGGGAGTCCTCCGCGCGCAGGGTGACGGTCTCCTCCGGCGCCTCCAGGCGGGCGCTCTCCAGGAGAAGGACCAGGTCCCCCGAGATCCGCCGGTCGGTGAGGTCGAAGACCGCGGCCCCGGTGCCCCCGGCGTCGATGCGGCGCAGTTCTGCCGTCTGCACCGTGCGGCCCCCGTCGAGGAGGGCCAGCTCCAGGTCGACGAAGGCCAGGGGCAGGCCGTTGGCGATCGTCACGGTCAGGCTCCCCGAGGCCACCTCGAGGGACTCGACCCCCGGCAGGGGCAGCTCCAGGCCGGAGAGCGAGGTCTCCTCGGGGACCCGGATCTCCTGCCCGAGAAGCTCCGCGGGCAGAAACGCCCCGGCGGTGATCAGGGGCAGGACGATCTCCCGGCCGGCGAAAGCGATCTCCCCGAGGGGCGCGGAGAAACGGGCGGGCTCGGGCGTGACGGCGAGGCGGCCGCCGACCTCGGACCGGCCCTCGAGGTCGCTGAACTCGCGGTCGTAGCGGAAGGCGATGCTGCCGTCGGCGCGGAGGGCGAGATAGTCGGCCTCCTCGGCGACGATCTCGGAGAGAGCCGTCGTGTCGTTGGCCACCGGAACGCGGAGGACGATGGACGACCGCGGAACCTGGGGCTTCTCCACGGCGCAGCCGGCGGCGATCAGCGCCGCCCCGAGTGCCGCAGCTACCGCGGCGGACCGAGGGCGCGGGCAGGCGGCCCCCCTGGGGATGTGCCGGGATGCCCTCTGGCGGCCGGTGGTCATCTCCGCAAGCCGCGGCTCAGATCCCGGCGGCCTGCTCGAGGGCGGCAACCTTGTCCGTCCTCTCCCAGGTGAAGTCGTCGCCGCCGCGTCCGAAGTGGCCGTAGTTGGCGGTCTTGCGGTAGATGGGGCGGCGCAGCTGCAGGTGGTCGATGATCCCCCGGGGCGTCAGGTCGAAGACCTCGGAGATCAGCCCCGCCATCTCGCCGTCCTTCACCACCCCGCCCGTGCCGAAGGTGTTCACCAGGATCGACACCGGCCGGGCGACGCCGATGGCGTAGGCGAGCTGGATCTGGCAGCGGCCGGCCAGCCCGGCGGCGACCAGGTTCTTGGCCACGTAGCGGGCCATGTAGTGGGCGCTTCGATCGACCTTCGTCGGGTCCTTGCCGGAGAACGCGCCGCCGCCGTGGGGGCAGGCGCCGCCGTAGGTGTCGACGATGATCTTGCGCCCCGTGAGGCCGCAGTCGCCATGGGGGCCGCCGACGACGAAGCGGCCCGTGGGATTGATGTGATAGACCGTGTCCGGGCCGAGGAGGTCCTGCGGGACCACCTTCCGGATCTCGGCGATCATGTCCCGCTCGATGCGGGAGTGCTCGACGTCCGGGTCGTGCTGCGTCGACAGGACGACGGCGGCGACCCGCCGGGGCTCGTCGCCCTGGTACTCCACGGTGACCTGCGACTTGGCGTCGGGCCGCAGGTAGCCGACGGCCCCCTCCCTCCGGAGGCGGGCGTGATGCTGCAGGATGCGGTGGGCCAGGGTGATGGGCAGGGGCATCAGCTCCGGGGTCTCGCGGCAGGCGAAACCGAACATCATGCCCTGATCGCCGGCCCCCATCTCCCGGTGCAGGCCTTCCGACTCGGTGACCCCCTGGGAGATGTCGGCGGACTGCTTGTCGAGGGCGACGACGACGCCGCAGGAGCGGGCGTCGAAGCCGTAGGCGGGATCGGTGTAGCCCACGTCCTCCACGACCTGGCGGACCGTGGCCTGGATGTCGGGCTGCGCCGCCGAGGTGACCTCCCCGGCCACGACCACGAGCCCGGTGGTGACCAGGGTCTCGCAGGCGACCCGGGAGTGGGGATCCCCGGCGAGCATGGCGTCGAGAACGGCATCCGAGATCTGGTCGGCCACCTTGTCGGGATGTCCCTCGGAGACCGATTCGGATGTAAACAGGTGACTCACTTCCTCCCTCTCCTCGTCTTGGGTCGATGCACGGTCATCCCTCCACCTCCTCGCTGGGGGGGCGGGCGGCGGCCAGCACCTCCGACATCTCGGCCTCGACCCGTTCGCGGACCTCCCGGGCCGAGGTCAGTGCCAGGCACTGGCGGGCCAGCTCCGTCATCCGCCCGATCTCCGCGGCTCTCAGCAGCTCCCTCACCTCCGGGATCTGGGGCGGGCTCACGCTCAACTGGCGCACCCCCAGCCCCAGAAGGAGCAGGGCGGCCACCGGGTCGGCGACCATCTCGCCGCAGATGTTCGTCGGGATCCCCGCCCCCTGCGAGGCCTCGGCGACCTGCCGGATCAGGCGAAGGACGGCCGGATGCAGCGGCTGGTATAGCTCGGCCACGCGCGCCGTACCGCGGTCGACGGCCAGGGTGTACTGGACCAGGTCGTTGGTCCCCAGGCTGAAGAAGTCGACCTCCCCGGCCAGCTGCTCGGCGGTGATCGCCGCCGACGGCACCTCGATCATCACCCCCACCTGGCAGTCGGCCCTGTGGTCGATCCCCTCGCGGCTCAGATCGGCCGCGGTCTCGGCGATCATCTCCCGGGCCTGCCGGATCTCCTCCAGGCCGCTGATCATGGGCAGGAGGATGCGCGTCTCGCCGTGGACGGCGGCCCTCAGGATGGCGCGCAACTGGGTCTTGAACAGGTCCGGATTGTCGAGACAGATGCGGATGCCCCGCCAGCCGAGAAAGGGATTGGCCTCCGGGGGCGAGTCGACGGCGTGGATGAGCTTGTCCCCCCCGAGGTCGATGGTGCGGATCACCACCGGCTGCGGCGCCATGGCCTTGACGATCCTGGAATAGCAGTCGAGCTGGTCGGCCTCCGAGGGCAACCCGTACCCGAGGTAGAGGAACTCGGTGCGGAGCATGCCCACGCCCCGGGCGCCGTTGCGCACCGCCAGGTCGATCTCCTGCGGCAGGTCGAGATTGGCCAGGAGCACCACCTCCTCGCCGTCGCGGGTCACCGTGGGCAGGTCCGCCCGCCGGCTCAGCTCCCGCTCGCGGCGCAGCTGCCGGCGGCGGCGGGTGCGGAAGCGCCGCAGGGTCGCCGCGTCGGGACGCACGTGCACGGTGCCCTCGTCGCCGTCGACGACCAGCAGATCGCCGGCGCGCACCGCCCAGGAAGCCCTCCCCGTTCCGACCACCGTGGGCAGTCCGAGAGAACGGGCGATGATGCTGGTGTGGGACGTCTCCCCTCCCACGTCGGTGACCAGGCCCGTCACCAGCCGCCGGGCCAGCTGGGCGGCTTCGGAAGGCAGCAGGTCGCGGGCGACGATCACGGTGTTGGAGCGCAGCGTCTGCAGACCGGAGAACCCGCCCCCCGCCAGGTGCACGAGAACCTGTTGCTCGATGTCCTTGAGGTCCCCCACCCGGGCGCGCAGGTACTCGTTGTCGATCTTCTCGAACTCCCGGCGAAGGGCGCCCATGGTGGCGGCGAAGGCGCCCTCGGCCGAGCGCCTGGCGGAGCGGATGCGCTCGATCGTCGCGTCGCGGACCTGCACGTCCTCGAGCATGGCCAGCTGGGCGTCGAAGATCAGCGCCAGGTCGGTCCCGTGCTCGTGCTCGACGCGCTGGCGGGTGCGGCGCACGTCGCCGGCCACCGCCTCCAGGGCGGCGCGGAAGCGCCCCACCTCGGCCTCCACGCGATGGGCGGGGACCTTCCTCGGCGAGCCGGCGGCGGGACTCTCCACCCGGTGGGTGAAGGCCTTGCCGATGGCGATCCCGGGCGAGGCCGGGATGCCCTCGATCCTCCGGTAGGTCCCGCGCTGGGTCGATTGGCTCACGGCGTCCTCAGGTACTCTCGAAGTCTCCGCCGAGCAGTCCGGTCACCGCCTCCAGGGCGGCCTCGGCATCGCTGCCCTCGGCCTCGACCACCACCTCGGAGCCATGCTCGGCGGCGAGCATCATCACCCCCATGATGCTCTTGCCGTTGATGCGGTTCACGTCGCCCTTGCTCAGATAGATATCGGCCTCGTAGCGCGAGGCCGCCTGCACGAGGAGGGTGGCGGGACGGGCGTGGATGCCCAGCTTGTTCGTGACCTTCACGCTCTTGCGGATCATCGGTTTCGCCGGTCTGCCCCGGTGCGGGAGGGGTTCCTCAGCCCTCGGCGATGTGGACCGCGGCGCTCAGCTCCCGCAGGCGGCCCGGGTCGTTCTCCACGGCCGTGCCGGTCACCACGAAGGCGGCGCCTCCCTCGACCTTGTCGCGCGCCGTGCGCGGATCGCGGATGCCGCCGCCGACGATCACCGGCAGGTCGACGTACCGGGAGACGGCCCGCACCATCGGGGTGGGCACGGAATCGCGGGCCCCCGAGCCGGTCTCGAGGTAGACGAGCCTCATGCCGAGATACTGGGCGGCCAGGGCGTGGGCCATGGCGATGTCGTCCTTGCCGCGCGGTATGGGCCGCGTGGAGCTCATGAACTCCGTCGATGTCAGGGTGCCGGATTCGACCAGCATGTAGGCCGTGGAGATGACCTCCATGCCGTACTCCTTGAGCAGCGGGGCGGCGCGGACCTGCTGCCCGATGAGCAGCTCGGGGTTGCGGCCGCTCACCATGCACAGGTACAGGATCGCGTCGGCCGTGCGCACGACCTGTCCCGCGTCCCCCGGAAAGGAGATGACGGGGATCTGCACGAGGGCGCGCAGGCGCTCGAAGAGCTCGGCGTTGCGTCCGGTCGAGAGCATCAGGCTGGTGCCCACGAGGATGCCGTCGGCCCCCGCCTCGGCGCACATCGAGGCCCGCCTTTCCAGGTCTTTCAGGGGCAGGCGGTCGGGGTCGAGGAGGGTGAGATAGCCCGCGCCGCGCCGCGCCCGTGCCTCTAGCAGCTGTTCGAGGGTGCTTTTCATCGTCCCGCGGCCTGTGCGCTAGCCCTCCGTCAGGCAGCGCCGCACGATCTCTGCAGCGGCTCCGATGGCCTCGTCGATCCGGGAGGGATCCTTGCCGCCGGCCTGCGCCATGTGAGGGCGGCCTCCTCCGGAGCCGCCGGCGATGCGGGCGACCTCCTTGACGATATCCCCGGCCTTCAGCCCCCGCGACTGGATCAGGTCGTCGGTGACCACGGCGATGAAGGAGACCCTGCCCTTCACCTCGGCGCCGAGAACCCCGACGCCGGAGCCCAGACTGTCGCGAAGCCCGTCGGCGAGGTTGCGCATGGCGGGCACGTCTTCGGCCTCGACCCGGCAGGCGGCGACGCGCACGCCCTCCACCTCGACGGCGGCCTCGGCCAAGGCGGCGGCGCTGTCCCCGGCGGCCTGACGGCGCACCTCGGCCAGGGCCTTCTCCAGGTCGCGATTGCGCTCCTGCAGGCGGCGCACCTGGTCGGGCAGCTCCTCGTCGCCGGCGTTCAGCAGGCGGCCGATCTCTCCGAGGAGGGCCCGGTGGCGGCGGGCGGCGGCCTCGGCCTCGACGCCGGAGAGGGCCTCGACCCGGCGGGTGCCGGCGGCGATGCCGCTCTCGGCGGTGAGGTCGAAGAGGCCGATCCGGCCGGTGTGGGCCACGTGGGTGCCGCCGCACAGCTCGAGGCTGAAGCCGCCGATCTTCACGACCCGCACCCGGTCCTCGTACTTCTCGCCGAACAGCGCCTGGGCCCCCATCTGCCGGGCGCGGTCCAGATCTTCCTCGAAGGCGGAGACCTCGAGGTCTTCGCGAATGCAGCTGTTGACGATGGCACCGGCCTCCTCCAGCTGCCCCGACTCCATGGCCTGGAAGTGGGAGAAGTCGAAGCGCAGGCGGTCCGGCGCCACGAGGGATCCCATCTGCGCCACGTGATCCCCCAGGACCCGGCGCAGGGCCTCGTGCAGCAGGTGCGTGGCCGTGTGGTTGCGCGCCGCGGCGTCGCGGGCCTCCCGGTCGACGGCGGCGCACACCACTTGGCCCGGGCCGGGGGATTCACCCTCGATCAGCCGGCCCTCGTGGAGGATGCCGCCCCGCCCCTTCCGCGTCGTCTCCACGTCGATGCGCAGACCGCGCGCGGTGAGGACCCCCCGGTCGCCGACCTGTCCCCCCGACTCGGCGTAGAACGGGGTGCGGTCGAGGACGACCCGCGCAACGCCGTCGTCGACCTGCGCCTGCATGACCCGCGCCTCGATCTCCAGCTCGTCGTAGCCGACGAATTCGGAATGCTCGCCCTCGACGGCGTCTCCGACTCCCTCGGAGGCGGCGAAACGCTCCCTCGTGGCCGCCCGGGCCCGCTGGCGCTGGCCCTCCAGCTCGGCCTCGAAGCCGGCGGTGTCGACGGACAGGCCGCGCTCTCGCGCCATCAGCTCGGTGAGATCGAGAGGGAACCCGTAGGTGTCGAAGAGGCGGAAGGCGTCGGCCCCCGAGACTTCGCCCTTCCGGCTGACGCGCTCGAAGATCTCCAGCCCGCGGTCGAGGGTGCGGCCGAAGGACTGCTCCTCGGCCTGGATCACCATGGCCACGTGGGCGGCCTTCGCCTTCGCCTCGGGGAAGACGTGCGCCATCGAGTCGGCCAGGGGCTGCACCAGCCGGTGCAGGAAGGGGTCGTGCTGATCGAGCTGGCGGCCGAAGCGCGAGGCCCGCCGCAGGATGCGCCGCAGCACGTAGCCCCGCCCCTCGTTGGAGGGCAGGACGCCATCGCCGATGGCGAAGGTGAGAGCGCGCACGTGGTCGGCGATCACGCGGGCCGGCACGCGTCCGGCATCGGACCCCGGGTCGGCGCCGGTGACCTCGGCGATGCACCCGATCAGCGGCTGGAAGAGATCGGTGTCGTAGTTGCTCCCGGCGCCCTGGAGCAGGCTGCACATGCGCTCGAAGCCCATGCCGGTGTCGACGTGCCGGGCCGGCAGCGGATGCAGGGTCCCGGAGTCGTCGCGGTTGAACTGGATGAAGACGAGGTTCCAGAACTCCACGAACTCGGGACCGTCCTGCAGCAGCAGCTCCTCGCTCTGGAGGGAGGGGTCGTCACCGATGTAGTAGTGGATCTCCGAGCAGGGGCCGCAGGGGCCGGTCTCGCCCATCTCCCAGAAGTTGTCCTTGGCCGGCAACCGCACCACGCGCCCCGGAAGGAGGTCCGTCTCCTGTTCCCACAGGGACTCGGCCTCCTCGTCGGGCGGGACCCCCTCGCCGCCTTCGAAGACGGTGGCCCACAGGCGGTCCTGGCGCAGGCCGAAACGCTCCGTCACCAGCTCCCAGCCCCAGCGGATGGCCTCTTCCTTGAAGTAGTCGCCGAAGGACCAGTTGCCGAGCATCTCGAAGAAGGTGTGGTGCCAGGGGCTGATCCCCACCTCCTCCAGGTCGTTGTGCTTGCCGGAGACCCGGATGCACTTCTGCGTGTCCACGGCGCGCGTGTACGGCCGGCTGCCCAGCCCGAGGAAGACGTCCTTGAACTGGTTCATGCCGGCGTTGATGAAGTACAGGGTAGGGTCGTCGGCCGGCACCACCGGCGCGCTCGGCACCCGGGCGTGTCCCCGGTCCTCGAAGAAGGAGAGGAAGGTCTCGCGAACCTCGTTGGACTTCATCTCTTCTCCCCGGCCTCCTCGATCTCGGTCCAGGCCCGCGTCACCGCCTCCCGCACCGTGTCGGGGTCGAAGCCGCGGCGGGCCAGCAGCCCGTACATGCGCCGCCGGGCGGTCTGCGGGTCGAGCCCCCGGTACCGGGTCTGCTGCCGGCGCAGCAGCGACAGGGCTTCGGCCCCCGATCCGAGATCGTCCCCGTACTCGGCCAGGACCTCCTCGATCAGGGCCGGGTCGATCCCCCGCCGGGCCAGATCGCGGCTGATCTTCGGCGCCCCCTCGGGGCGGCGGGACCTCCGGCTCTCGACCCAGCGGCGGACGAAGGCGCGGTCGTCGAGGAGGCGCAACGCCTCCAGATCGCCCACCACGGTGTCGATCGCCGACGGAGCGCAGCCGCGGCGCTGCAGCCTCTGGCGGATCTCCTTCACCGAGCGGTCGCGCACCTCGAGAAGGTCGAGGGCGATCCGGCGGGCGCTCTCGCGCTCTTCGATCCCGGGACCCAAGCTCACTCCGGACCCGCCGCGTCCGGGGGCGGACTCAGGCCGAGCTGCTGGCGCAGCCGGGACTCCAGGCTCTGCGCCAGCTCGGGGTGGCCGGCCAGGAAGGCGCGGGCGTTCTCCCTGCCCTGCCCGAGGCGCTCGCCATCGCAGGAGAACCAGGTGCCCGCCTTGTCCACCAAGCCGTGCTCGAGCCCGAGATCTAGCAGGTCGGCCTCGCGCGACACCCCGATCCGGTCGCCCTCGTAGTAGATGTCGAACTCGGCCTGCCGGTACGGAGGGGCGAGCTTGTTCTTGACCACCTTGATCCGCGCGCGGCTGCCGATGTTGCGCTCGCCGTCCTTGATGTGGCCCACGCGGCGGATGTCGACGCGGACCGAGGCGTAGAACCCCATGGCCCGGCCGCCGGTGGTGGTCTCGGGGTTGCCGAACATGACGCCGATCTTCATGCGCAGCTGGTTGATGAAGATGGCGCAGGTCCGCGACCGGCTGATGCTGCCGGTGAGCTTGCGCAGGGCCTGCGACATCAGGCGGGCGTGGAGGCCCATGTGGGAGTCGCCCATCTCTCCCTCGAGCTCGGCCTGCGGGACCAGGGCGGCCACCGAGTCGAGGACGACGACGTCGAGGGCGCCGGAGCGCACCAGGGTGTCGACGATCTCCAGGGCCTGCTCGCCCGAGTCGGGCTGGGAGATGATGAGGTTCTCCACGTCGACGCCGATGCGCCGCGCAAAGCCCACGTCGAGGGCGTGCTCGGCGTCGATGAAGGCCGCCGTCCCTCCGGACCGCTGGGCCTCGCGGATGGCGTGGAGGGAAACCATGGTCTTGCCCGCCCCCTCGGGCCCGTAGATCTCGACGATCCGCCCCCTCGGAAAACCGCCGATGCCCAGGGCCGCGTCGAGGGCCAGGGAACCCGAGGGAATCGCCTCGACCTCGACGATGCCGCCCTCGGCCCCCATGCGCATGATGGCGCCCTTGCCGTGCTGCTTCTCGATCTGGGAGATGGCCAGGTCCAACGCCTGCTCGCGCGCACCATCGGCGGCCGGGCCATTGCTGTCGACCATGTGTCGCTCCCGCGGGTTTGTCATCGCCCGGCCAGCGCCCAGCCCGCCCGCAGCAGCAGGTGGCTCATGAGACCGGCGGCGACGTCGTCGAGGACGATCCCCCATCCGCCGGGCAGGCGCTCAAGCTGGCGCGCCGGCGGCGGCTTGAGAATGTCGAGGGCCCGGAACACCAGGAATCCGGCGATGGCGGTCACCGGACCATGGGGAAGGAAGGCAACCGCGAACAGGTATCCCGCGGCTTCGTCGATCACCACTGGGCCCGGATCGTCCTGGTTCCGGGCGCGGGCCTCGGCGCCGGCGCTGGCCACGGCCACGGCGGTGGTCACGGCCAGCAGGACGATCCACGCGCCGGTGGTCAGTGAATCACACAGAACCAGGTAGGCCGCCGCGGCCACCGCGGTACCCGCCGTACCGGGCGCCAAGGGCGACCGGCCGGAGAACAGGACCGTGGCGACGGCGGTCCGGAGGAACTCGGCCGCGCGCCGGAAGATGCGATCCGTGGACCCGCTGTCAGGTCCGCAGAAAATAGTGAAAACCGGAGAGCAGGGTAAGGAGAAGGACGCCGGTCATCAGGCCGTTGGTGAGCAGCCGGATCCAGTCGCTGACGGCCAGCACTCCGCTCCACTCGAAGTGCCCCGCCATGTCCTGCAGACCGATGAGGGCCAGGATGACCACGATGGTGACCAGCTGGGCGGTGGTCTTCCACTTGGCGAGGACGGAGGTCTCCATCATCCGGCCCTGGCGCATGCCGTAGAGACGGAGGGCCGTGACGACCACGTCGCGCACGACGATGGGCACCACGATCCAGGCGTGGACGATGCGGCCGAGGACGAAGGCGATCAGCGCCGAGGTGACGAGGATCTTGTCGGCCAATGGATCCATGAAGCGGCCGAACTCGGTGACCGAGTTCCGGGCCCTGGCCAGTCGGCCGTCGTAGAGATCGGTGAGAGAAGCCGCGGCGAAGACGACGACGGCCGTCGAGCGCCAGTACCAGATGTCGGTGAACAGCATGGCCAGGAAGAGGGGTGTCGCGCAGATGCGGGAAATCGTCAACAGGTTGGGCAGGTTGAGGATGCCGCCGCCGGGACCTGCCTTTGCCTTGGCAGTCATCAGAAGGTCGTGCGTCCCTGCAGGGCGTGGGCGAGGGTGGTTCGATCCGCCAGGTCCAGGTCGGAGCCGGCGGGCAGGCCGCGGGCCAGGCGGGTGACGCGGGTCATGGAATCGAGCCGCTGATGAATGTACTCGGCGGTGGCCTCGCCTTCGGCGCTGGCGTTGTGCGCCAGGATCACCTCGCGCACGCCGTCGCGCCGCACCCGCTCGAAAAGCTCGGCGATGCGCAGGTCGTCGGGTCCGATGCCGTCGAGAGGCGACAGGGCCCCCCCAAGGACGTGGTAGGTGCCCCGCATCAGGTCGCTGCGCTCCAGGGCCAGGGCGTCGCTGGCTTCCTCGACGACGCAGACCACCTGGCGATCGCGGCTCTCGTCGCGGCAGACCCGGCACCAGGGCTGGCCGCTCTCGGTGAGGTTGTAGCACTGGGTGCAGTGGCCGATGCGTTCACGGGCGCCCTGGATCGCGTCGGCCAGGGCCGCGGCCTCCTCGGGAGGGGACTTGAGCAAGAAAAGGGCCAGCCGCTGGGCCGTCTTCCGGCCGATCCCGGGGAGCCGCGCCAGGGCGGTCACCAAGTCCTCGAGAGCCTGGGGACCCATGCTACACCATCTCTCCGTCGAGGGCCTCGAGGACGGACCGCACCTTCGGGTCGAGGCTCGCCTGGGGTGAGGGCCGGGCCGGCGGGGGCGCGACAGACCCCGGATTCCCGGCCGGCGCCGGCGCCTCGCGGTCTTCGACACTGCAACGGACGCGAACCTCGGGCCCGCCGGCGCTGGCCACGGCGGCGGCCACCGCGGACTCGGCTTTGGCCACCTGGGCCATGGCGAAGCGGTTGCTCCCGTCGAAGAACAGGGTGAGCACCGAACCGTTCAGCTCCCGGCGCGTGCCCTCCAGGTAGCCGGGCATCGAGGGCTGGGTCTCCCGCAGCAGATCGGTGACCCGGGGCCACAACTGCTGGATGTCGGCGTCCGCCGCCTGGGGGGGATCCGCCGCCTCCGAGGGAGTCCCCGGGGGCCCGGAGCCATCGGGGCCGGGCGCCGGTCCGGCGGCTTCCTCCGCCGCGGGAGGCGGCACGGGCGGCGGCGGAGCGGGGTCCGGGTTGCGTGACCGCGGCGGATTCCGCTGCGGCGGGGTAGCGGCGGGGGCCCCGCCGCCGGCGACGGCGGCCTCCAGGGCGGACAGCCGCGCCAGCAGGCGCCCGACGTCCACGGCGCGGCCCATGCCAGCCAGCCGGACGAGGGCCAGCTCGGTGCGGAACCGTGGCTGCAGCGACTTGCGCACCTCGGCCTCGAGCTCCATCAGGGTCTGCACGATGCGCAGCAGGTCGTCCTCGGCCAGGGCGCCGGCGGCCTCCTCGTAGCGCCGGGCCTCCTCCTCGCTGACCTCGAGCCTGGCGGCGGACTCCTGCACCTTGGTGAAGAGCAGGCGGGAGGCATGCTCCACCAGGCCGCCGACGAACTCCTCGAGGTCTCCGCCCTCCTCGAGGACCCGCGCCACGAGGTCGAGCAGCCGGCCCCCGTCGCCCTCGGCGATGGCCGAGGTGGCCTCGAAGAAGACCCCCCGATCGACCAGGCCCAGGACCTCCCGGACGCCCTCGCCGGTCACGCGGCCCCCGAAGGAGACGACCTGGTCGAGGAGGCTCTCGGCGTCCCTGAGGGCGCCGTCGGCGCGGTGGGCCAGCAGATAGAGGGCCTCCTGGTCGGCCTCGATCTTCTCGGCGGCGGTGATCTCCTCGAGGTGCCCGGCGATACTGGAGGTGGAGATGCGGCGGAAATTGAACCGCTGACAGCGCGACAGGATCGTCTCCGGAACCTCCTGGACCTCGGTGGTGGCGAAGACGAAGACGACCCGTTCCGGCGGCTCCTCGAGGGTTTTCAGGAGAGCGTTGAAAGCCGGCCGCGACAACATGTGGACTTCGTCGATGATGTAGATCTTGTGGGCGCCCTCGGTCGGGATGTAGCGAACCACCTCGCGCAGTTCCCTCACGTCGTCGACGCTGTTGTTCGAGGCGCCGTCGATCTCGAGGACGTCCATGCTCGTGCCGTCGGTGATGGCAGTGCAGGAGGGGCACTGGCCGCAGGGATCGGTCGCCTCGCCCCGGGCGGAGCAGTTGAGGGCCTTGGCGAGGATGCGCGCCGTCGTGGTCTTGCCGACCCCGCGAGGTCCGCAGAACAGGTAGCAGTGAGCGATGCGGCCGCTGGCCAGGGCGTTGGTCAGCGTGGCCGTGATATGCTCCTGCCCGACGACCTCGGAGAACCGCTGCGGGCGCCACTTGCGGGCTGTGACCTGAAAGGGCATGGCTGTCGGGGCGAGGGGCCGGCTCCAAGGCGATTTTGGGCTCGCTGCGCCCGCAGGGAGCCCGCGGGTAGAGCTTCAGGCCGTGCACCCGTCTTCGATCCCGCACCGCCGTCCGGCCGCGACCGCCGGGCTCCAGCCAGAGACCTCCGCGGCACACGCGTCAGCCTCTTACCGCTGCTACCTTCCGGTCCTGACGGGGTTCGGAAGCCTCGCGTTGCGCGGAATCCGGCTTTCGACGCCCTTCGGGTACCGACCGGAAAGACGGCTTGTGGACCTCGGACGGGGATTCGATCCCGCTAGAGCGGATTGCGGGTGCAGGGCACCGCTAACTCCCCATCTAGCACGGCCTGCTTCAAAGCGGGAGCCTCGCCGGCAGGTCAACCGCGGGCGGGCTCCTCAGGAATAATGGTGGAGCAGATGGGAATCGAACCCACGACCTCTAGAGTGCGATTCTAGCGCTCTCCCAACTGAGCTACTGCCCCACCGTATTCGTATGGCGGAGAGAGAGGGATTCGAACCCTCGGTGACGCTACAAACGCCACACACGATTTCCAGTCGTGCACCTTCGACCACTCGGTCATCTCTCCGGATGGCGGAGAGGGTGGGATTCGAACCCACGGTGACCGTGAAGGCCACAACGGTTTTCGAGACCGCCCCCTTCGACCACTCGGGCACCTCTCCGCAACGCTGATCGTTCCGACCTCAGGTCGGAGAAGAACTCGCGCAACAGGCCGGCGCACTCGCTTTCGAGAACACCGCCGACGACCTCGCACGTGTGGTTCAGCCGCCGATCCCGGACCACGTCTCGCAACGTTCCGCAGGCGCCGGCCTTGGGATCGCAGGCGCCGAAGAAGAGTCGCGGGATCCGCGCCAGGACGATCGCTCCTGCGCACATGGCGCACGGCTCGAGGGTTACGTAGAGCGCCGTATCCTGAAGTCGGCGGGACCCGATCGCCTCGGCCGCCTGGCGAATGGCGATCATCTCCGCGTGCGCCGTCGGGTCCTGATCCCTCTCGGTGCCGTTGCAGCCGGCACCGAGAATCGCGCCGTCGCGCACGACAAGGGCTCCGACGGGCACCTCGCCGAATTCGGCGGCGCGGCGCGCCCTCTCGAGGGCTCGGGACATCCAGAAAGCCTCGGCCTGCCCCGAACTCGCAATATAACCAGGGCTCATCACATGATCAACGAAGGGGCGGCGCCCGGGCGACTTGACGGAGTGCGGAACGGAGCCGATAATCAGCCCTCCCAGAAGCTACCAACTAGCTGTAAAAATAGCAACATAGGACCATCCATGACGACCGCCCCAGAGCCTCTCCGCTTCCTTGACGAGGACCAGGTTCGAGCCCTTCAGAATCGCTTCGGCACGCCGCTCTACGTGTACGATCAGGAGACGCTGGAGGCCCAGGCACAGCAGGCCCTTCAGCTGCCCGCTCCATTCGGCCTGACGGTGCGCTACGCCATGAAGGCCTGTCCCTCGGCGGGGGTGGTGCGTGTCTTGACGAGGGCGGGGCTGCACATCGACGCCAGCTCGGGCTGGGAGGCTCGACGCGCCATCGCCGCGGGCATCCCGGCGAAGCACATCCTGCTGACCACCCAGCAGCTGCCCGACGACTTCGAGGAACTGGTCGGCCTGGGGGTCCGCTTCAACGCCTGCTCTCTCGGCCAGCTCAGGGCTTACGGAGAGCGCTTTCCGGGCGCCGAGGTCGGCATCCGCCTCAATCCCGGGCTCGGCTCGGGACACTCCACCCGGACCAACGTGGGCGGGCCCTCCGCCAGTTTCGGGATCTGGCACACGCACCTGGAACGGGCCCTCGAGTCGGCACGCACGGACGGCCTGCGCATCACCCTCCTGCACACCCACATCGGCTCGGGAAGCGACCCGGAGGTGTGGCAGCACTGCGCCCGCCTGACGCTGAACCTCGTCCGGCACCTGCCCGACGTGGCCGCCGTCAACTTGGGCGGGGGTTACAAGATCGGGCGGATGAGCGACGAGTCCTCCACCGACCTGCTCCATGCCGCGGGGCCGATCGTCGACGAGCTGCGGCGCTTCGCCACCGACGGCGGCCCCCGCCTGCGCCTGGAGATCGAGCCCGGCACCTTCCTGGTGGGCAACGCCGGGGCCGTGGTGGCCAGCGTGATCGATGTGGTTGACACCGGCAAGGAGGGTTTCTCCTTCATCAAGACGGACACGGGGATGACCGAGATCCTCCGTCCGAGCATGTACGGCGCCCAGCACCCCCTCACCGTGGTCCCGCGGGAGGACGGCGACCGTCCGCCGCGGGAGTACCTCGTCGTCGGCCACTGCTGCGAGAGCGGGGATGTCCTGACGCCGGCCCCTGGAGACCCGGAGGCGCTGCGGGTGCGCCCCCTCGCCGAGGCGCTGGTGGGCGATGCCGTCGTCATCGGCGGCGCCGGGGCCTACTGCGCGGGCATGTCCGCCAAGAACTACAACTCCTTCCCCGAGGCGCCGGAGGTGTTGCTGGACACGGACGGCGGCTTCCACCTGATGCGCAGGCGCCAGACGCTCGACCAGGTGATCGCCAACGAGTCCGTGCCCGACTTCCTCCTCTGATTCGCTGCCCGCCTCGGCGGCGGTCTATATTGGGCCGCATGGTTGCGAGCGATCCGACCGCCAACCGGCACGGCCCTCTCGACTGGACGGCCCATCCGCTCCGCGAGGAGCCCGCCTGGAAGTCGGCGGCCCTGGGCGCCCTGATCGTCGGGTTCTCCGCCCTGGCCGCCGCAAGCCTCGGCGGCGCCGTGTATGGTCTGATCTCGCTGGTGGCGCTGGCGGCAGCCACCGTCCGCTACCTGCTGCCCACGCGCTATCTCCTCGACGACCAGGAGGCTTCCTGGCGCCAGCTGACCTGGCGCCGCCGGTCGTGGTCCACCTTTCGCCGCGTCGACCGCCACGCCGACGGCATCTTCCTGAGCCCCTTCCGGCGGCCGAGCCGGCTCGACTCCTTCCGGGGGGTGTTCCTGCGCTTCGGCCCCGGCGTCGACGCCGACGAAGTCGTAGCCCTGGCACGGGACCGTGTCCCCGCTTGAGCGCCTGCGGCGCGGCTGGGCCCACGCCTTCGCCCTCGACTCCGGGGAACCCCTCTCCGAGGAGGAGCGGGCCCTCATCGAGCGCCTGGCGCGCCTCGTGGTGCGCCGCCGCATGACGGCGCCGGCCCTGATGGCGCTGGAGAGCACCCGGCCCCTGAGCTTCATGGGCAGCCAGGTGCTGGCCTTCGCCGGCCCCATGCTCAAGATCGCCTTTTCCCCCGCGGAGTACGACCACCTTCAAAGGCTGCTGGAGAGGCGCCGCAGCATCGACTGGATCATCGAGGCGATCTCCGAGAGAGAAGACCGGCGCCGTGGATAAGCTCGATGTGATCATCGCCACCGACTGTGGCAGCACCACCACCAAGGCGATCCTCATCGAGCGCCGGGAGGAAGGCTACCGGCAGACCTTCCGCGGCGAGGCCCCGACCACCGTGGAGGCGCCCTTCGAGGACGTGACCCGCGGCGTGCTCAACGCCATCCAGGAGGTGGAGGAGCTGTCCGGGCGGCAGATCCTGGACGGCGAGACGATCATCACCCCGGCGGCGGACGGACGGGGCGTCGACATCTACATCTCCACCTCCAGCGCCGGCGGCGGCCTGCAGATGATGGTGGCCGGCGTCGTGCAGACGATGACCGGCGAGAGCGCCCAGCGCTGCGCCCTGGGGGCCGGGGCGATCGTCATGGACGTGCTGGCCTCCAACGACGGCCGTCAGCCCCACGAGAAGATCGAGCGCATCCGCCACCTGCGGCCCGACATGGTGCTGCTGTCGGGCGGCACCGACGGCGGCACCATCTCCCACGTGGTCGAGCTGGCGGAGTACGTGGCCGCCGCCGACCCCCGGCCGCGGTTCGGCGCCGGCTTCGAGCTGCCCGTGATCTTCGCCGGCAACCGGGACGCCGGCCCCGAGGTGGAGCGCGTCCTCGGCGAGCGCACGGCCCTGCACCTGACCGAGAACCTGCGCCCCATCCTGGAGCGCGAGAACCTGGGCCCGGCGCGGCACGTGATCCACGACCTGTTCCTCGAGCACGTGATGGCCCAGGCGCCCGGGTACTCGAAGCTGATGTCGTGGACCGCCGCCCCGATCATGCCGACGCCGGCGGCGGTGGGCCGCATCATGCAGGCCATCGCCCGGCGCAGGGGGATCGACGTGCTCGGCGTCGACATCGGCGGGGCCACCACGGACGTCTTCAGCGTCTTCCACACCGCCGGCGACGGACAGTCGGATCCGGCGGATTCCGGAGCGCAGGACTCCGCCGAAGGAGGGCCGACCCCGGTCTTCAACCGCACGGTGAGCGCCAACCTCGGCATGTCCTACAGCATCTCCAACGTCCTGGCCGAGGCCTCGCTGGAGAACGTGGTGCGCTGGATCCCCTTCGACATCGACGAGGCCGACCTGCGCGACCGCATCAAGAACAAGATGATCCGCCCCACCACGATTCCCCACATGCTCGAAGAGCTGCAGATCGAGCACGCCGTGGCCCGCGAGGCGCTGCGGCTGGCCCTCGTCCAGCACCGGGAGCTGGCCGTTGGCCTGAAGGGGGTGCAGACCGAGCGCACATTGTCCGACGTCTTCGACCAGGAGGCCACGGGCGAGAGCCTGGTGGACATGATGGTCCTCGATCTGCTGGTGGCCAGCGGAGGGGTGCTCTCCCACGCCCCGAGCCGCGCCCAGACGGCTGCCATGCTCGTCGACGCCTTCCAGCCCGAGGGCGTCACCCAGCTCGCCGTGGACAGCATCTTCATGATGCCCCACCTCGGGGTGCTGGCCTCCGTGGACGAACCGGCCGCCGCCGAGGTCTTCGAGCGCGACTGCATCATCTACCTCGGCACCTGCGTCGCCCCCTCTGGCGACGGCAAGCCCGGCGAGGTGTGCGCCACGTACGAGCTGCACCTGACCGGCGGACCGGTGCGGGAAGAGCTGCGGTGCGGCGAGCTGCGGCTGCTGCCGCTGGGCGAAGGGGAGGAAGCGGAGATGACGATCTCGCCAGCACGCGGCCGGGACGCGGGATCCGGCCCCGGGCAGGAGCATCGCGCCAAGGTCCGGGGCGGCGTCGTGGGACTGATCCTCGACGGCCGGGGCCGTCCCCTCGAGCTGCCGGAGGAAGCGGCGGACCGGCGCGCCCGGGTCGTGGAGTGGAGCGGCGCCCTCGGGCTCTACGGGGAGACGGACTGATGGCCCACGCCTATACCCCGGGCCTGTACGTCACCCCCCACACCATCCTTCGGCGGACCCGCCGGCTGCCGTTGAAGGGCGATGTGCTGGCCGCCCCCGGCGACACCGTGGAGCGGCAGCAGGTGGTAGCCCGCACCGAGCTGCCCGGCAGTGTCTCCACGGTGAACGTCGTCAACCGGCTGGGCATCACCGCCGAGGAGCTGCCGGGGTTCATGCTCAAGGCGGAGGGAGACGAGGTGAGGCGGGGCGAGCCGATGGCCGAGACGCGGCCCTTCATCAAGTGGTTCAGGACCACGGTGGAGTCCCCCATCGACGGCACGGTGGACAGCATCTCGCCGGTGACCGGGCAGGTCCTGCTCCGGGAGCCGCCCCTGCCCGTGGAGGTGCCGGCCTACGTCGACGGCCAGGTGGTCGAGGTCATCGAGGACGAAGGGGTGGTGGTGGAGACACGGGGGGCCTTCGTGCAGGGGATCTTCGGTGTCGGCGGCGAGCGCTACGGGCCCCTCCACATGCTCGCGGAGAACCCCGGGGAGCCGCTGGCAGCGCACCGGATCGACGACGGGTGCTCGGGCCGGATCGTGGTGGTCACGGGTCTGTTGTCGTACGAGGCGATCGACCGGGCCCGCGAGGTGGGCGCCGCCGGGGTGATCGGCGGCGGGATCCACGATCGGGACCTGCGGCGGCTGCTGGGCTACGACCTCGGCGTCGCCATCACCGGCACCGAGGAGATCGGGCTGACGGTGATCGTCACCGAGGGGTTCGGCGAGATCGCCATGGCCGGCCGGACCTTCGAGATCCTCCGGGAGTGCCACGGACGGCAGGCCTCGATCTCGGGGGCGACCCAGATCCGGGCGGGGGTCATGCGCCCCGAGATCATCGTGCCCGACCTGACGGCACCGGGAGAGGCGGAGGCCGGCGAGGGAAGCCGCGGGGGAGGGATGGCGCAGGGAGACCCCCTTCGTATCATCCGGGCCCCGTACTTCGGCCGCATCGGCAGGGTGGGCGAGCTGATCCCCGACCTGCGGCCGGTCGAGTCCGGCGCCTCGGTGCGGGTGCTGGAGGTCGAGTTCGAGGACGGCTCGCGGGCCGTGGTGCCGCGGGCCAACGTGGAGCTGATCGCAGGATGACGGACTTCGGTAAGACCCTGACCCTGGTCGCCGGACTCGGGCTGCTGGCCGGAGCCGGAGCGCAGGAGCCGGCGGCGCTCGAGATCGATCTCTTCGACACGCCGAACGACGACGGCGGCAGCCTGACCCTGACCTGGCGCGCCGATGCCGCCCCCGCGGGCAGCCGCTACCGCGTCTACCTCGCCGAATTGCCGGCGGGCCCCTTCCACGTGGCCGCCGAGACCATGGCCCCCGGGCTGATGTCGGACGAGCCGGCCCTCTTCGGCCGCGATCCCGCCAACGCCGACCGCTACGTGCTTCACCTCACGGGCTACACGCCCGAGGGGGAGGAGAAGCCGAGGGCCCTCGAAGACGGCACGACGTACCAGGCCCGTCTCGTGGCGGGGGACGGCGCCGCGGAGCGGCGCAGCGAGGTGGCGGCGGCGGCGCCCGCCGCCAACCTGTTCAACACCGCCAAGCTGAACAACCTCGTCCTCGCCGTGGCCCTGTCGGTGGTGATCCTACTGTTCATCGCCGTGGCCCGGCGCCGGGAGCTGTACATCCGGCGCATCGGGGGCCTGGAAGCCCTCGACGAGGCCCTGGGGCGGGCCACCGAGATGGGCCGCTCGGTGCTGTTCGTCCACGGCCTGAAGGGCATGGACCAGATCCCGACGATCGCCGCCGTCAACATCCTCGGGCGGGTGGCGCGGCGCACGGCGCGCCTCGACGCCGAGCTGCGGGTGGCCAACGTCGACCCCGTGGTCATGTCGGTGAGCCAGGAGGTGGTGAAGGAGGCCTGCCTGGAGGAGGGCCGGCCCGACGCCTACCGGCCGGGGGACGTGTTCATGGCCGGCACCGAGCAGTTCTCCTACGCCGCGGCCCTGGAGGGCATCATGGTCCGCGACCGCCCCGCGGCGCACATCATGATGGGCTACTTCTACGCCGAGTCGCTGCTCCTCACCGAGACGGGCAGCACTACCGGAGCCATCCAGATCGCCGGCACCGACGCCTACACGCAGCTGCCGTTCTTCGTCACCACCTGCGACTACACCCTGATGGGGGAGGAGCTGTACGCGGCCAGCGCCTACCTGTCGAAGGAGCCGCGCCTCCTCGGCAGCCTGCGCGGCCAGGACGTGGGCAAGGCGGTGCTCATCCTCGTGCTCATCGCCGGCACCGCCCTTTCCACGGCCGGCGTCGACTTCCTGACCCACCTGTCCGCCTCCCTGTGAGAGGAAGCCGATGCCATTCCTGACACGGACCCTGCCCTTCGCCATCTGCTTCCTCTTCGGCGTCGCCGGCTTCGCCATCTTCTACAGCCCCCACCCCTATGCGGAAGAGACCACACAGGCCTTCGCCCTGTGGCTGCGGGTGGTCTCCGCCTTCGCCTACTTCCTCGGTCTCTACAGCCTCCTCAACCTGCACTGGTCCAAGATCCGGCTGCGGCAGTCCGGCTGGGCCTACAGCCTGATCGTCTACATCAGCTTCGGCGTCATGTGCCTCTTCGTCCTCTACAACGAGGGGCACGGACCTCTGCAGGCGCAGTCGAAGACCGGCGCCTACCAGTGGATGTTCACCCACATCCACGTGGCCAGCTCGGCGACGATGTTCTCCACCCTCGCCTTCTTCATCTCCTCGGCGGCGTACCGCACCTTCCGGGCGCGCACCTCCGAGGCGGCGATCCTGCTGGTCTCGGCGGTGATCGTCATGCTCGGACGGGTGCCGATCGGGGGTTACCTGTCGGAGACCATCCCCGAGGCCATGCAGTGGCTCATGACGGTGCCCAACATGGCGGCCAAGCGCGGCATCCTGCTCGGCGTCAGTCTCGGCGCCATCGCCACCTCCCTGCGCATCATCTTCGGCATCGAGCGTTCCTATCTCGGCGGCGGGGGGGAGGAGTAGACCATGGACCGGCTGATCAACCTGGACCGCCGCTTCATCTTCGTCTTCGTCTTCCTGGGCGTGGCCATCCCCCTGCTCGTGGACATCCCCCTGCCGATCAAGCCGTCTCCCACGGTGCGCTCGGTGTACGACGAGATCGAGAGAGTGGCCGCCGAGGACGCCGGCCGGCCGGTGCTGGTCTCGTTCTCGTACGGCGCCAGCACCGAGCCGGAGATGGTACCGATGACCCGCGCCGTCCTGCGCCACCTCTTCCAGCGCGGGCTGAAGGTGGTCGGCATCTGCCTGTGGCCCGATGCGGTGGGGCTCGCCCAGCCGGAGATGGACGAGCTGGCCGCCGAGTTCGGCCGCCGGTACGGGGTCGACTACGCTTTCCTTGGCTACAAGATCGGCTATCAGGCGGTGGTGCTGAACATGGGGCAGAGCGTGGCCGACACCTTCCCCTTCGACACCGAGGGGACCCCGGTGGGCGACCTGCCGGTGCTGGCGGGGGTGGAGAGCCTGAAGGACTTCTCCTTCGTCTTCGACTTCGCCGCCGGCGATTCCATGGAGTTCTGGTGGATCCCGTACGGCCAGGAGAAGCACCGGTTCCCCTTCGGCGGGGGCTGCACGGCGGTGATGGCCCCCGACCTCTACCCCTTCCTGCAGTCGGGGCAGCTCGTGGGCCTCCTCGGCGGGCTGGCCGGGGCCGCCGAGTACGAGACGCTGGTGGACGCGCCCGGTCGAGCCACCGACGGCATGCAGCCGCAGTCCGTGACCCACGTGATCATCGTCCTGTTCATCATCCTGGGCAATATCGCCTACTTCGCCTCCCGCCGGCGGGACAGGCAGGCCTGAGGACGCCATGACTCGAGACCTCTACCTGTTCGCCGGCTTCGTCGCCCTCTTCGCCGCGGCCAACGCCGTGCTCATCGGCAACGGACTGCTGGAGGCCGACCGGGAGGGGGCGGGCGTCATCGTCGCCGCCGGGTTCACGCTGGCCCTGTACAGCTTCCTCTACAAGGACAATCCCCTGTTCAAGGCCGCCGAGCATGTGTACGTGGGCGTCGCGGCGGCGTACGTCTTCGGCATCACCTGGTACAACGTCTTCCTCGACGACATCATCCGGACCTACGCCGATCTGGACGGCGGCGGCGGCGGACACGACCCCTGGGTGATGCTGTTCCCCACCCTCCTGGGCGTGCTGATGCTCACCCGGTTCTCGCGCCGCTTCGGCTGGCTGAGCCGGCTCTCCTTCGCCTTCGTCGTCGGTGTCGGCGCCGGCCTCACCATCCCCCGGTACCTGTCCTCTTTCGTCCTGGGGCAGATCGAGCCCAGCCTGGCGCCCATCACCCTCTCCTGGGAGGGGTTCAACCTGCTGCTGATCCTGGTGGGGGTCCTGACCGTGCTCATCTACTTCTTCTTCTCCGTGGAGCACACCGGGGCCGTGGGCACCGCCTCCAAGGTCGGCATCTGGTTCCTGATGATCTCCTTCGGAGCCTCCTTCGGGTACACGGTCATGGCCCGCCTGTCGCTGCTCATCGGGCGGGTCCGCTTTCTGCTCGACGACTGGCTGAACCTGATGTAGGGGCGCGGCGGGCGCCGCGTCTTCAGATCTCGTCCTTGCGGATGCAGGCGGCGGTGTGGCCGCCGCCACCGACGGGCTCCAGCTCCGGGACCTGCCCGCGGCAGGCGTCGGCGGCGAAGGGGCAGCGGGGGTGGAAGGCGCACCCCGCGGGCGGGTTCACGGCGCTCGGCGTCTCCCCGAGGATCGGCTGGCGCTCGCGGCGGCGGCGTGGGTCGGCGACGGGCACGGCCTCGAGCAGGGCCCGCGTGTACGGATGGGCCGGCCGCGCGAACACCTCGTCCCGGGAGCCGACCTCCACGAGGCGTCCCAGATACATGACGGCGACTTGGTCGCTGAGGTACTCCACCACCGACAGGTCGTGGGAGATGAGCAGGTAGGAGAGGCCGCGCTCCTGCTGGAAGCGCACGAGGAGGTTGAGCACCTGCCCCTGCACCGAGACGTCGAGGGCGGAGACCGGCTCGTCGGCGACGATGACCTTCGGCCCCAGGGCGAGGCTGCGGGCGATGCCGATGCGCTGCCGCTGGCCGCCGGAGAACTCGTGGGGATAGCGGTCCTGCACGGCCGGGTCGAGACCGACGGCCTCGAGGAGACCGTCGACCTGCTCGCGCCGCTCGGCCCGCGTCCCCAGGGAGTGCACGTCGAGGGGCTCGCGCACGGTCTCGCCCACCGACAGCCTCGGGTTGAGCGAGGAGTAGGGGTCCTGGAAGATCATCTGCATGTCGCGCCGCAGGGCGAACAGCTCCTGCGCCGTGGCCCGCGCCAGGTCGCGCCCCTCGAAGCGGACGGCGCCCGCCGTCGGATCTTCGAGCCGCATCATGGTCCGCCCCAGGGTCGACTTGCCGCAGCCGGACTCACCGACCAGGCCCAGGGTCCGGCCCGGCGGCAGGTCGAAGGAGACGCCGTCCACGGCCTTCACGCTCTGCCTCCGGCGCCCGAAGAGGCCGCCGCCCACCGGGTAGTGCTTGCGCAGGCCGCGGACCTCGACGACGGGGGCGCTCACACCGCCTCCAGGGGATAGTGGCAGGCGGCCAGGTGGCCGTCGGCGACCGGTTCCAGGGGCGGGTCCTGGCGGCGGCAGAGCTCCTCGGCGCGGGGACAGCGGTCGGCGAAGCGGCAGCCCGGCGGCGGATCGAGGAGCGAAGGGACGACCCCCTCGATGGTGGGCACGCCGTCGCCCCGGGTCCGGCCCGGACGCAGGATGCTGTCGAGGAGGCCCCGCGTATAGGGGTGGCGGCTGCCCTCGAAGAGCTCGATGACGCCGCAGCGCTCCACCACCTTGCCGGCGTACATGACCACCACCTCGTCGCAGGTCTCGGCCACGACCCCCATATCGTGGGTGATGAGCAGGATGGCGGTGCCCAGCTCCCTCTGCAGCTGCTTCATCAGGTGCAGGATCTGGGCCTGCACGGTCACGTCGAGGGCGGTGGTCGGCTCGTCGGCGATGAGCAGGTCCGGCTCGCACATGAGGGCCATGGCGATCATGATGCGCTGCTTCATGCCGCCGCTGAGCTCGTGGGGGTACTGGTCCAGCCGGCTCTCGGCGTCGGCGATCCCCACGCGCTGCAGCATCTCCGCCATGCGGGCGCCAGCGGCCTCTCCCTGCAGGCCGAAGCGCTTCTCCAGGACCTCCCCAAGCTGGCGGCGCACGGTGAAGACCGGGTTGAGGGAGGTCATGGGGTCCTGGAAGATCATGGCGATCTCCCGGCCGCGGATCGCCGGCATCTCGTCGGGGTCGACGGCGAGCAGGTCCCTCCCCTTCCACAGGACCCGTCCGTCCTCGATGCGCCCGGGCGGGTCGGGGATCAGGCGCATCACCGACATGGCGCTGACGCTCTTGCCGCACCCGGACTCGCCGACGATCCCCACGGTGGCGCCGGCGCGCACCTCGAAGGAGACGCCGTCCACCGCCTGCACGACGCCGTCCTCCGTGCGGAAGACGGTGCGCAGGTCCTCGACTCGCAGAAGCGCCATGGGCAGAGCCGTCCGCCTACTCCGGGGCCGCGGCGGCGCGCAGGGCCGCCTCGATGCGGTCCTTCACCCGGTAGGGGTCGATGTCGACGACCGGGTCCGCCCCGAGGGAACGGCCCTCGGCCATCGCTTCCCGCAGCCTTTCCCGCCGGTCCTCGTCGACCCAGAAGACCTGCCAGTCGGTCATCTGCTGGGTGCGCTTGGGGAAATAGAACTCCGGGAAGCGGAGGTGGTCCCAGTGCAGGAGCCGCATGAAGGGCGCGTGCCAGAAGGGCACGTAGAAGGCCTCGTCCTGAACGATGGCGTCGAGGTCGTGCATCGCCGCCAGCCGGCGCTCCTTGTCGGTGTCGAAGCGGTAGACGTCGATGAGGGAGTCGGTGTGCGCGGTCCCGAAGGCCCAGACGTTGTTGTTGTTCTTCGACTCCTTGAAGACGGTGGAGAAGTACTGGTGGGGGCTCGGGAAGAGGCCGGCGGTGCGCCCCATGATCGTCATCTCGTACTCCCGCTCCAGGCCGTTGCGGAAGGCGGTGCCGGGCTCCAGCAGGCGCAGGGACATGTCGACGCCGAAGCGCTGGAAGGTCTGCTTCACCACCGTCATATGGCGCTCCAGTCCCTTGCTTCCGTACGAGAGGGTGAAGGCGGCGCGGGTGCCCTCGCCGTCGACGAGAATGCCGTCCTCGCCCCGGCGGGTGAAGCCCGCCGCCTTCAGGTGCTCGCGCGCCTTGCGCGGGTCGAAGCCGTACGGCACCAGGTCCCGGTTCTCGTACTCGGTGCCGGTGAAGGCCGAGACCTGCCGGTAGTAGGCATTGTGCATCAGCTTGGAGTTGATCTCGTCGAAGTGGAAGAGGTACTGGATCGCCTTGCGGAAGTCCTTGTTCCGGAAGATCGGCCGCTCGAGGTTCATGGCGAAGCCGTACACGCCCTGGGGAAAGTCGATGAAGAGCCGCTTGCGGTGGGCCCAGCCCTGCTGCAGGGCCTCGAAGTCCATCTCCTCGGCCCACATGCGGGCCGTGTTCACGCTGTAGTAGTCGAGCTCTCCCTTCTTGAAGAAATCGAAGGCGCGGTCGGTGTCGTCGATGACGCGCACGTGGATGCGGTCGACGTTGTAGAGGCCCCGCATGTAGTGCTTGTCCCGGCCCCACCAGTCCTTCAGGCGTTCGAAGACGACGTACTGCCCCGGCACCCGCTCGGTGAGCACGTAGGCGCCCTGCACCGGCAGGACGGCGTCGTTGTAGCGGTCGGGAAACCCCTCCTCGAGGGTGACGGCGTGCCTCGGGGTCGCCCAGAGAGCGAACATGTCCAGGGGACGCCAGCTCTCGAACCGGCCCACCACCTTGAGCACGTGAGGCTCCAAGGCGACGACCTCCTCGAAGTAGTCCTCGGCGTACTGGTTGAAGAAGGGGTCGACGATGTGCTCGCTGCGCATCATCTGCCAGGTGTGCACGTAGTCCTCGGCCGTGATCGGCCTGCCGTCGCTCCAGCGGGCGTCGGGATCGAGCCTGTAATAGATGGTCCGCCCGTCCTCCTGCACCGACCAGTGGGTGGCCATGACCGGGATGTGGCGGTCCGTCGTGGGGTGGCGCGTGACCATGGTCAGGGCCATGGTGAGGGCCCGCTTCCAGGCGGCGAAGGCGTCGTTGGCGTTGGGGCCGACGATGCGCAGGGTCAGGGGGTAGGCGGTCATGAAGGTGCGGAACTCGCCCCCCTTGCGGGCGGCGGCATCGCCGATGGGCGGGTCGTCGGTGTTGGTCTCCCACTCGATGGCGGAGAGATCCTCGGCGCCGCCACGGGCGCCCAGGGCGAGGAGGAGCAGGGGGATGATGAGAGGGAAGCGGCGCCCCATGGCGGTCCTTTCGTCTATCGGTAGTGGGCGTACTGCTTGGGGTCGAAGGCCTCGCGGATCGACTCGCCCACGAGGGTCACCAGCACGAGAGTTGCGGAGAGGGCCGAGAAGGGGGCCACGGAGAGCCAGATCTTGTCGCGGTTTTGGCTGTCCAGGGCCTGGTCGATCATCTCGCCCCAGCTCGGCGTCGGCGCCGGCAGGCCGTAGCCGAGGTAGTCCAGGGCCGTCAGGGCGCTGATGGCGCCGACGAGAGCGAAGGGCGTGATCGTCACCAGGGGCGTCAGGCAGTTGGGCAGCAGGTGGCGGAAGATCAGCCGCCGGCGCGAGGCCCCGAAGGAGCGCGCCGCCAGGCAGTAGTCGCGCGTCTTCTCGCGGTAGACCTCGGTGCGCATGTAGTAGGTCATGCGGATCCACTCGAAGAGGGCCATGATCACCAGCAGCAGCCCGAAACTGGGCTTGAAGAACGTGGCCAGGAGGATGACCACGTAGAGGAAGGGCAGGGTCGACCAGATCTCTATGAAGCGCTGGCTGAGGATATCGAAGCGGCCGCCCACGAAGCCCTGCAGGGCGCCGATGGCGGTGCCCGCCGCCTGGCTGGTGAAGACCAGGGCCACGGCAAAGAGGATGGAGATGCGGAAACCGTAGAGGAGCCGGGCGAAGACGTCCCGGCCCTGGGAGTCGGTGCCGAACCAGTGCCGGGAGTCGGGGGGGTTGGGCGGCGGATCTTCATAGCTGAAGTCGGGCTCGTAGGGGTCGAAGGGGACGACCGGCATCCACACCCAGTCGCCGCCGCCGGCCTCCTGGAACCGCGCCCGCAGGGCCGCGTAGTCGGCCTCGACGTCGTCGAAGCCGTACTCGTCCTGCTGGCCGAAGGTGGCCATGTCGTGGAAGCGGAAAGTGGGGAAGAAGTACTCCCCCTGGTAGTGGACGACGATGGCCCGCCGGTTGGCGACGTAGTTGGAGAGCAGGGACAGGACGGTGAGGCCCAGCAGGATCAGGAAGGAGACGTAGCCCCGGCGGATGCGGCGGAACCGTCGCAGGCGCAGGCGGGTGATCGGATCGAGGCGCGGGATCATTCGCCGAACCGCACGCGCGGGTCGACCCAGGCCACGCACAGGTCGCTGAGCAGGTTGCCCACGAGGAGCAGGACGGAGGAGATGAAGATGTAGCCCATGACCACAGGGTAGTCCCGCGCCGTGATGGCCTCGAAGAACAGCAGGCCCATGCCGGGGATCCCGAAGACGCGCTCGATGAGCAGGGAACCGGCGAGGATGAGGGAGATGTTGTTGCCGAAGCTGGTGGCGATGGGGATGAGCGAGTTGCGCAGGGCGTGGACGAAGACCGAGCGCCTCCAGGTCATGCCCTTGGCGAGAGCGGTCTTGACGTAGTCGGCGCCCATGTTCTCGAGCAGGCTGTTCTTCATGAGGATGGTCATGAAGGCGAAGAGGCTGATGGCGAAGCAGAGGACGGGCAGGGCCGTGTGGTGCAGGCGGTCTAGGATCTTGCCGGAGAAGCTCAGGTCGGCGAAGCCCTGGCTCTCGAACCCGGCCAGGGGAAACCAGTCCCGCTGCACGGCGAAGAGGGCCAGCAGCACGGCCCCCAGGGCGTACCCCGGGATGGCGTACCCGAGGAAGATGACGAAGGAGGTGAGGTTGTCGAAGTGACTCTTGTGGCGCAGGGCCTTGAGGATGCCGAGGGGGATGCAGATCGAATAGGTCAGGAGGAAGGCGATGCCGCCGAAATAGATGGAGACGGGCATGCGGCTGACGATGAGGTCCTCCACCGGCATGGTGTAGCGGAAGGAATCCCCCAGGTCGAGGGTGGCCAGGTTCGCCAGGTAGAGGCCGTAGCGCACCAGCAGGGGACGGTCGAAGCCGTAGTACCGCTGCAGGCTCTCCAGGTCGGCCTGGGGAATCTCGATGGAGGAGAGGCGCCCGCCGCCCGCGGCTCCGGCCTCTCCCGCCGGGTCGGCCCCGGCGATGCGCATCCGCATCTGATCGATGGGACCGCCGGGCACGAACTGGCACAGGAGGAAGACCAGGAAGGTGATGCCCAGCAGGGTGGGCAGGATCAGGAGCAGGCGCCGGAGGACGTACTGGCGCAGGGCGTGGGCGCGCGATACGGGCATTTCCGCGACGCTACTGGCCCAGGGCTTCAGCCCTTTCGTACGCGGTCTCGCTCTCCTGGATGCGGGACCTCAAGGCGTAGATGCGGCCCAGCTCGCGCCACACCGCGGCATTCTCCGGCAGCTCGACGGAAAGCCGCTCCAGCAGGGGCAGGGCGAGGTCCAGCTCCTCCAGGGCCAGGTAGGTGACGGCGAGGTTGAAGCGGGCATCGGCGTTGCCGTCGTCGAGTGCCACGGCGCGCTCGAAGTGTCCGCGGGCGACGGCGAACTCCTCGCCGGCCCAGTGCAGGTTGCCCAGGGTGAAGTGGCAATCGAAGCAGTCCGGGTTGATGGCCAGGGCGCGCTGCACCAGCTCCCCCGCCTCGGCCGGGCGGTCCTGGTCCATGTGGACCATGGCCAGGTGCACGAGGGCGCCCTGGTGCTCGCCGTGCTTGAGCACCGCCTCGAAGCAGCGGGCCGCCTCGTCGTAGCTCTGCCGGCTGAGGTACAGGGTGCCCAGCATGCGGTACGTCGACGTGTCGTCGGGCGCCTGGGAGACGACGTGCTCGAAGCCGCTGACGGCGCCGTCCAGATCGCCGAGCTGATAGTCGACGACGGCGAGGTTGCGCCAGGCCATCAGCTCATCGGGCAGCACCCGCACGGCGAGGGCGAAGTGGCCGCGCGCGGCCTCCAGATCGGGAGTTGCGCCGCCGGCGACGGCAACCCCCTCGTTGTAGATCCGCGACCCGTAGCGCCGCCTCTCGTCGGCGATCTGCTCGTCGAACTTGCCCCCCAGCTCCTGGGCCCGGTCGAAGGCGTCGGCCATGGCCGGGTAGTCGCCCAGCAGGCCGCAGACCCTTCCGAGGTGGAAGAACCCCTCGGCGTTGCCGGGCTTCTCGGCCACGGCGAGCTCGAGCTGCTCCCGGGCCTTGTCGTACTGCTCCTGCTGGATGTAGAGCTTGCCGGCCGTGAGCGAGCTCTGGCACCCCGTCAGGGCGGGAAGGCAGGCGAGCAGGGCGGCGGCGCACAGGGCGAGGGAGGATCGCATGGGAAGCCTCTTGTCAGACGAAGGTGAGCCAGCCGTGGCGGTCCTCCACCTCGGCGTTGATGGTCTGGAAGAACAAGGTCTGCAGGCGCTCGGTGACCGGACCCCGGCGGCCCGAGCCGATGGGGATCCTGTCGATGGCGCGCACCGGGGAGATCTCCGCCGCCGTCCCCGTGAAGAACACCTCGTCGGCGATATAGAGGAGCTCGCGCGGGATGGCGCCGGACTCGACCTCCATGCCCAGGTCCCGGGCCAGGGTGATGGCCGAGTGCCGGGTGATGCCGGGCAGGATCGAGTGGTGGGACGCGGGGGTGTGGATCGTGCCGTCCTTGACGAGGAAGACGTTCTCGCCGCTGCCCTCGCTCACCAGGCCGTCGGGGCCGAGGACGATGCCCTCGTCGTAGCCGTTGGCACTGGCCTCCATGCGAACGAGCTGGGAATTGAGGTAGTTCCCCCCGGCCTTGGCCAGGTTCGGCATGGTGTTGGGCGCCGAGCGGTTCCACGACGACGTGCACACCGAGACGCCCTGCTCCAGGGCCTCCTCGCCGAGGTACTCCCCCCATTCCCAGACGGCGATGACCGTGTCCACCGGGCAGGGCAGGGGATCGACGCCGAGGGAACCGTAGCCGCGGAAGGCGATGGGCCGGATGTAGCAGGCCTCGAGCCGGTTGACCCGGATCGTCTCCAGGATCGCCTCGGCGACCTGGCCGCGGTCGAAGGGGATCTCCATGCGGTAGATCCTGGCCGAATCGAAGAGCCGGGTCACGTGGTCCTGCAGGCGGAAGACCGCCGGCCCCTTCTTCGTGGCATAGCAGCGGATCCCCTCGAAGACGGAGGAGCCGTAATGCACCACGTGGGAGAGGACGTGGGTGCGGGCCTCGTCCCAGGGCACGAACTGGCCGTTGAACCAGATCTTCTCGGATTTCGGCATGGGGGGCATGAAAGGGCTCCTGCACGGCGCGTTGGGCGCCGCCGGTCAGAACGAACGGGTGAGGGTGAGGTTCATCCTGTCGAAGGTGCCGCTGCGCTGCCGCGAGCGGCTGAAGGACGAGGTCAGACCGGTCTGTCCGGCCGGCTGGTAGTTGAGGTTGAGCCTCAAGGTCTCGTGGGGGTGGCGGGCGACGCGATCCCGTTCGACCTCGTCGCGTCCGTAGAGGACTCGCCACTGGCGCCGAAGCCGGACCGAGTAGCTCATGGATATGGAGGCACCTTCGGCCGGGCGATAGCTCATGTTGAAGTTCGCCGAGTGGTCGCTGTTCTCCCCCTCGACGATCTGGGCGTCCTCCTCCGTCAACAGCGTGCCGGAATCATCGGCCTTGTAGGAGTAGCTGGTGCTGAGGCTCAGGGAATTGAGCAGGGACCGCTGGACCTTGTGAGTCATGCCCCAACTGCGGTGGATTTCGCTGCGCCGGTCGACGGCGTCGGGGCTCAACTGGCGATCGAAGTCGAAGATAGTGCGCCGTGCGGATATTTGAAAGGTGTGGCTCACTTGCAGCTCGTGGCGTTCGTAGTTCGTGCCCATGGAGAGCCGGATATTGAGGTTGCGCTGGTTGTCGCCGGCCCTGGAAGCGTCGAGGTTGACCCGGCGAGAGAGGTTGGATGACAGGGAACTGTTGTAGCGCAGACCGCTCGGGCGCGCCCCTCGAAGTGAGAGAGAGAGGTTGCGGTTGAAGAGGTCCCGGTCCTGGTGAGGGGCGCCCGGGTTGTCGGAACGGTTCATGCGAGTCGATGCGGAGAGGTTGATCGTGTGCTCCTTGTCCAGCTGCCAGTTCAGCGATCCACCGAGGTCCAGGTTCTGGTTCTCGCGGTCGTCCGTGGGATCCCGGAAGGCGGCCCCGCTGGAGAGAGTCACCGGCAGGCGCCGCTCGTCGTTGGTCGACCAGCCCAGCTTCAGGCTGCCCACGAGGGTTTCGCTCAGCCGGCCGCTGGCGTTGCCGCTGAGGTCCCACTTCTCGTTCTTGCGGTCCCTCGCATAGAAGCGGTTCCCCACGTCTTCCTCGGCATTGGCGGTGTTGGTGTTCAGTCCCTTCGACCAGCTCTGGTTCCCCCTCATGTCGAAGCCGAAGAGCTTGAAGGACAGAGAGGAGGACAGGCTGGTGTTGCGGCGCTCGGACAGCTCCGCCGCCACGGAGGCCTTCGAGCCGTCGAAGACGGGACGGGAGACGCCGGCCTGGGAACGGCTCTCACCCAGGGAAAAACCGGTGCGCACATCTCCTGGGAGGGTGTAGCCAGCGCTCATGCGCAGGCTCTCGCTGCGGCTCTTGTTGATCTCGAGGGTGTTGTCCGTCTTGCTCAGGGAGAGGTTCGTGGTGAGCTTGCGGCCCCCCACCTCGAAGGCCGGCGACGTATTCATCGAACCCGTGTACTGGAGCCCCGACTCCTCGATGAGGCTGTCCGGATTCACCGGACTCGCGCGCCGGGCCGAGATCACCCCCGGAACGACGTTGAAGCGCAGGTTGCGGAAGACCCCTTCACTCCCGGCCAGGGGCTGGTAGCCGAAACGGAACCCGAAGGACTGGCTGCGCGTGCGCTGGCGCTGCAGACCGGCGTTCCGGCTCCGCATGCTGGCGTTGACTCCGATGGAGGCCCTGGGGCCGAGGATCGGATAGGTCACGGAGGTGCGGATACCGGCCGACTCCTGCCAGACGTGGCCGCGGCGGTCGAGCTGCGAGGTCAACGACGCCGAGGCGTTCATGCTCAGTTGGGCGGTGGTATCGCCCGCCGCCGCCAGGGTCACGGGGGTCGAGAAGCGCCATCCGGGAAAGGTCGGCGTCCACACCATTCGGTCCCTTGTCCCGCTGAATCTCAGGGAATAGCTCTGGCCCCAGCCCTCCGGGGGCCCGGTCACCACGACGAGGACGGCGATCAGGAGGGGTCTCACGCCGCCGACTCGGTCCACACCCCGGTGAGGCGGGCGTAGTCGTGAACGCTCAGGTTCTCGGCGCGCCTCGTCAGGTCGATCCGCGCGCGCCCGGCCAGGTCCGCCAGCCTTCCGGGGGCGACGGCGCCTTCCTCGGGTCCGGGGGAGGGCAGGGCGGCCAGGGCGTTGCGGAGCATCTTCCGGCGCTGCGCGAAGGCGGCCTTGACGATCTGCTCGAAGCGGCCCATGTCGACCACGGAAACGCGGCCGGGCAGGAACTCGATGTCGACCACGGCGGAATCGACCCGCGGCACGGGGCGAAAGGCGGTGGGTGGGATCTGCCGGGCCAGGTCGATGCGGGCGCACTGGTTCAGCATCACCGTGAGGCGGCCGTAGCGGCGTGACCCCGGGGCCGCCACCAGCCGTTCGGCGACCTCCTTCTGGAGGGTGAGGACGGCGCGGCGGACCAGGCCGGCATGCTCCCGGAGCCGGAAGAGGACGGGAGCGGTGATGTCGTACGGCAGGTTGCCGACGACGAAGAGGTTGCGCCGGCCTTCGTCGCCGGGGAGCCCCGCCAGGTCGAGGCGAAGGATGTCCCCCTCGATGATGCGAAGGGGCGGGTCCGGAAACCGGGACCGCAGCTGGCCGGCGAGGCGGCGGTCGATCTCCACGGCCACGAGACGGTCCAGCCGGTCCAGCAGGGGGGCGGTGATCGCGCCCCTTCCCGGGCCGATCTCGAGGACGAGGTCGTCGGGCGCCGGACGCACCAGATCGGCGATCGCCGCCCGCGCCTCGGCGTCGATCAGGAAGTGCTGGCCGAAGCGCTTGCGCGGCCGGGGCCGGGCCCCCGGAGGACGCTTCACGCCGGGGAAGCTCCGGCGCGGCGCAACTGGTACCAGAGATCGGCCAGCAGCAGCTGGGGGTTCACGTTGCGGCCCAAGGCTTCGTACGCCGAGTCCAGGGTACGCGCCAGGCGGTCGAGTCCCACCCCCGAGATGCGGCGGCTCCAGTCGTCGAGCCGTTCGCCGCGGTCGCCGTGGGCCACGGAGCCGCCGCGGCCGCCCTGCAGCAGCAACACGTCCCTCAGGTACGTGGAGCACAACTCGAGAAACGCTTCCATGCGCTCCTTGTCGGGCCTCCCCCCGAAATCCTCGAGGAGGGGCCAGTAGTCCCGCTCGCGGCCGCAGAGCCCGGAGTCGATGAAGCGCTCCACCAGGTCGCGCAGGGCGTCGAAGGACTCGTCCGCCACCTCCGCCGGACGGACCGGGCCGCTGGCGGCGAGTCGTCCGGCGAGGGAGGCCCGCTCCACCGACGCCCCCGAGCCCTGCAGCTCGTTCCGGACCTCGGCGGCGGTCCGAGGCCGCAGGGGCAACCGCTGGCACCGGGAGACGACCGTCGGCAGCAGGCGCTCCGCCGTTTCCGAGACCAGCAGGAAGAGGGCGTGGCCGGGCGGCTCCTCAAGGGTCTTCAGCAGCGAGTTGGACCCCTCGGGCCGCATGCGGTCGGCCTCGAAGATGACGGCCACGCGCCTCGAGGATCCCGGCGCCGGGGCGAAGGCCATCTCGCGCTGCACGGGCTCCAGGTACTCCTTCCGGATGGTTCCTCCCGTGCGCAGGGCCCTGCCGCCCTCGAGGTAGTCGAGGGCCGCCTCGCGGAGGGCGGCGAACCGCTCGGCCTCGGTCTCCTTGCGCCCCGGCCGGGGAGGGGGCATGGGCAGCAGAACCTGCAGGTTGGGATGGCTCAGATGATCGATCTGGAGGCAGGTCGGGCAGTCGCCGCAGCCGCCCGCCGGACCGCTCCGGCCGCAGAGGACCGCCCGCGCCAGCTCGATGGCCAGGCGCCGCTTGCCCGCGCCCTCCGGTCCGGTGATGAGGATGGCGTGGGGGAGGCGGCCGGAGTTCAGCCAGGCCGCGACCTGCGCCCTCGCCCGCTCCTGGCCGATGACCCGATCGAGCACGCCGCCGGGGTCAGTTCCGGTGGAGGAGACTGACCTCGGTCTCCCTGTCGAAGTAGTGCGCCTTGCCGATCTCCACGGCCAGGCGGACCCGCTGCTCCACGGCGGGGACGTGCAGGGGGTCGACCCGGGCCACGAAGGAGGAGCGGCCCGTGGTCAGGTAGAGGAAGACCTCGTTGCCCATGGGCTCCACGACCTCCACCGTCGCCTCGATCTCGACGGCGTCGACGCCCGGGGCCATCGTGGCCGGGTCGTGGATGTCCTCCGGACGGATGCCGAGGACCACTTCCTGACCGGCGTGGTCCCCCAGACCCCCGGCCTGGGATGGGGGCAGGGGCAGCTGGATGCCCCCCTCGTCGAAGACCAGGCCGCCGCCGCCGTTGGTCAGGCGGCCCTCGAAGAAGTTCATCGACGGGCTGCCGATGAAGCCGGCCACAAACTGGTTGGCCGGGAAGTTGTAGAGGTTGAGGGGCGAGTCGTTCTGCTGGATGCGGCCGTCCTTCATCACCACGATGCGGTCCCCCATGGTCATCGCCTCGGTCTGATCGTGGGTGACGTAGAGCATGGTCGCCTCGAGCCGGCGGTGGAGCTTGCTGATCTCGGTGCGCATCTGCACGCGCAGCTTGGCGTCGAGATTCGAGAGCGGCTCGTCGAAGAGGAAGACCTTCGGCTTGCGCACGATGGCCCGGCCCACGGCGACGCGCTGGCGCTGGCCGCCGGACAAGGCGCGGGGCTTGCGCTCCAGCAACTCCTCGATCCCCAGGATCTCGGCCGCCTCGCGGACCCGGGCGTCGATCTCCTGCCTGGGGTACTTCCGCAGCTTGAGGCCGAAGGCCATGTTCTGATAGACGCTCATGTGCGGGTAGAGGGCGTAGTTCTGGAAGACCATGGCGATGTCGCGGTCCTTGGGCGGGATGTCGTTCACCAGGGTGCCGTCGATGTAGATCTCGCCCTCGGTGATCTCCTCCAGCCCGGCCACCATGCGCAGGGTCGTCGACTTGCCGCACCCCGAGGGACCGACGAGGACGACGAAGGACCGGTCCTCGATGTGGATGTCGGCGCCATCCACGGCGACCACGTCCTTGCCGAAGACCTTGCTCACGCTTTTCAGGACAACCTCTGCCATCGACTCTCTCCCGGGAGACCGGCGGGGCTTGCCACCGCCGGGTGTCATTGGGGCCAGGGACCCGCCGGTTCAGGGGGCCGGCGCGCCGCCCTCCTGCCGCGGACGGGTGACGAAAGCGGTCCTGCCCAGGTAGACGGGCTCCGCCCGACCCGGATCGAGGCACTCGCCGCGCTCCAGCTTGGGCCCGGCGAGCCACGCGGCCGCGGCGGCACAGGGGCTGCGCACGGCCGCGGGCGCGCGTCTCACCTCCGGCGACCCATCCCGCGGGAGGTCCAGGCCATCGCCGGTAAACAGTACGTCGCGGCCGTTCCACTCCGCCATCAGTTCCGCCCGGTCGGCGACGCGCTCGGGACTCAGCGGCCGGGGCCGGCCCCGTGAGGTGTCGAAGGCCGCCGTGTAGACCTCCTCCCTCCGCGCCGCCAGGGCCACGCACACCGGCAGGCGGCACCACGGGACCCGCGCCGCCAGCACCTCGAGCGTCGACAGGCCGACGAGAGGGGCCTCCAGGGCCATGCACAGCCCCTTCGCCGCGCTCAGGCCGATGCGCAGCCCGGTGAAGGAGCCCGGGCCGATGGTGACGGCCACGGCGCCGATCTGCCCTCGTTGGCCGCCGGCGTCGCCGAGGGCCCGGTCGATCTCCGGAAAGAGCCGCCGGGAGTGCTCCCGGGGGGCCTGGAAGGTCCTCAGAGCCAGGATCGAATCGCCGGCCGACACCGCCACGCTGCCGGCGGAGGTGGCCGTGTCGATGGCCAGGAGCAGGTTCACAGGAGGTCCATCTGGTCGCCGGGGTCCAGCCCCTGGGGGGGCGTCCTTCCCAGGTGGGTCCAGGCCGGCGCCATGGCCTGACGGCCGCGCGGGGTCCGCTTGAGGAACCCCTGCTGGATGAGGTACGGCTCGTAGACCTCGGTGATGGTGCCCTCCTCCTCGCCGATGGCGGCGGCCAGGTTGTTCACCCCCACCGGACCTCCCCCGAACCGGTCGATGATCACCTCCAGCAATCGGCGGTCGACCTCGTCCAGGCCGAGATCGTCCACCTTGAGGATCTCGAGGGCGGCGGCGGCGGTGTCCCGGTCGACGGTGCCGCCGCCCTCGACCTGGGCGTAGTCGCGGCAGCGCCGCAGCCAACGCTTGGCGAGGCGCGCCGTGCCGCGGGCGCGGCGGGCGATCTCGCCGGCCCCCTCGGGGAGGACGGTGAAGCCGAGGAGCCTGGCGTCGCGCAAGACGATCTGCACCAGCTCGTCGACGGTGTAGTAGTCGAGGTTGGCGGTGATCAGGAAGCGGGCGCGCATGGGAGCCGTGAGCAGTCCCTGCCGGGTGGTGGCGCCCACCAGGGTGAACCGTTCCAGATCCAGGGTCACCGACCGGGCGGTGGGCCCCGAGTCGATGAGGATGTCGATGCGGTAGTCCTCCATGGCAGAGTAGAGGTACTCCTCCACCTCGCGATTGACGCGGTGGACCTCGTCGATGAAGAGGACGTCGCGGGCCCCGAGGGCGGTGACGATGCCGGCCAGGTCGACGGGGCGGTCGAGCAACGGACCCGAGGTGTCGTGCACGGCGACGCCCATCTCGTTGGCGATCACCCGGGCGAGGGTGGTCTTGCCGAGGCCCGGGGGCCCGGACAGGAGCACGTGGTCGAGGGCCTCGCCGCGCTCCCTGGCGGCGGTGATGGCGATCCGCAGCTGCTGCTTGACCTTGTCCTGCCCGAGCATCTCATCCAGACGCTTGGGACGTAGAGACGGATCCAGCCCCTCGTCTCCCTGGTCCTCGGGATCGACGAATCTGGTTTCCATCAGCGCTCCCGCAAGGCGCCCTTGATCAGGGCCTGCACCGACGCCTCACCCTCCCCGAGACGGCTGCGCACCGCCTCCAGGGCCTTGCGCGCCGCCGGCCCGGTGAAGCCGAGAGCCTCCAGGGCCAGCATGGCCTCGTCGAGGTCGTCCGAGCCGGCTTCCTGCGCCGCCTCGGGGCCGGTCCGCAAGGGCCGCCGGATCCGGTCCTTCAAGTCGACCACAACCCTCTGGGCCGTCCTGGGGCCGATGCCGCGCACCCGGGTGAGGTCGCCGGCGCGCTCTTCCTGGATGGCGCGGGCCAAGTCGTCGACGGACAGGCCGGAGAGGATCGTCAGGGCGAGGTTGGGACCGATGCCGGAGATGCCGATGAGGAGCCGGAACATCTCGCGCTCCGCCTCCTGAAGGAAACCGAAGAGAGCCAGCTGGTCCTCGCGGACGTGGGTGTGGGCCAGGATCTCGACGGGGGAACCCGCAGCGGGCAGACCGTCGTACGTGGTCAGGGAGATGGACAGCTCGTAGCCGACCCCCCCGACCTCGACGACGGCGCGGGTCGGCGCCTTGTGGGCCAGGAGGCCGCGGAGGTGCGTGATCACCCGGGGACCCTCTCAACGGTTGGCGACACGGCGCAGCAGGGCCTGCACCTCGGGCCTGCGGACGCCGACGGCCGCCGCCGCCGACGGGCGGCTGCTCCGGTGCAGGTGGCAGACGGCCACGGCGAGGGCGTCGGAAGCGTCGAGAGGAGTCGGCGGCTCGTCCATGCGCAGGAGGCGGGCGACCATCGACTGAACCTGCTCCTTGGTGGCCTGGCCGTTGCCGACGACGGCCTTCTTGACCTCCGCCGGCGAGTAGAGGTCCGGGGAGAAGCCCGCCTTGTGCAGGCGGAGGCGCAGGACGCCGCGGGCCTCGCCCAGCTTGGCGGCGGCGTCGGCATCGCGGCCGTAGAAGCTGCTTTCGAGGGCCACCGCATCCGGCCGGGATCGGGAGAGCAGCGCCGCCAGGCCGTCGTCGAGCGCCGCCAGACGCCCGGCGAAGTCGGCGGCTGCCTTCGGGGGTCGGAAACAGCCGCAGTCGACGAAGGTGAGATCCCGGCCCTCGGCGCACACCAGCCCGTATCCCGTGCTGGTGCTGCTTGGGTCGAGACCGAGAACGAGCACGAGTGCGGAAGAGCCGGTCAGGCGAGCAGCTTCGCCAGCTCCTCCTCCTGCACGTCGAAGTTGGAGAACACCCGTTGCACGTCGTCGAGATCCTCGAGATCCTCGAGCAGGCGGACGATGCCCCGGGCGTCGGCGCCCTCCACGGAGAGGGTGTTCTGCGGGATCCACGCCAGCGACGCCTGGCCGTACGCTATGCCGGCCTCTTCGAGGGCGCGCTTGACGGCGTCGAAGTGGTCGGCGGGGGCCAGCACCTCGAAGACGCCGTCGGCCTGCTGCAAGTCCTCTCCGCCGGCGTCCATCACCGCCAGCATCACCTCTTCTTCGCCAGCCGAGGACTGGTCTACCTCGATCAGCCCCTTGAGGGCGAACATCCAGGAGACAGCGCCCTTCTCGGCCAGGTTGCCGCCGAACTTGCCGAAGACGTGGCGCACCTCGGAGACGGTGCGGTTCCGGTTGTCCGTGAGGGCCTCGATGATGATGGCCACGCCCCCGGGGCCGTAGCCTTCGTAGACCGCCTCCTCGTAGAGGACGCCGGCCTCGTCGCCGGAGCCGCGGCGAACGGCGCGATCGATGGTGTTCTGGGGCATGTTGGCGGCCCGTGCGTTCTGCACGGCCGTGCGCAGCCGGGGGTTGGAATCCTCCCCGGCGCCGCCTTCGCGCGCCGCCACGGTCAACTCGCGGATCAGCTTGGTGAACAACTTCCCGCGCCTGGCGTCGTTGGCACCCTTCTTCCGCTTGATCGTGCTCCACTTGGAGTGACCGGACATGGCTTCCCGAATCTACGCAGGCAGGGCGATCGGCGCCGCCAGGCCCGGGGGCCGGGCAGCCGGCGGGCGAGACCCGACTTTGAGAACCGCGGGCGGATCAGGCCGCCTGCGCCTGCTCCTTGCTGGCCTCTTCGATGATGCGGGCCTGCACGTCCCCGGGCACCTCCTCGTAGCGGCTGAGGCTCTGGGTGTGCATGCCCTCGCCCTGGGACATGGAGCGCAGCCGGGTGGCGTATCGATCGATCTCGGCCAGGGGCACCTCCGCCTCGATGATCTGGAGATGGCCATCGGCACTGGTACCACTGATGCGGCCCCTGCGGGAGGTGAGGTCGCCCATCACGTCGCCCATGAACTCTTCGGGCACGGTGATCGTCAGGTGGTAGATCGGCTCGAGCAGGACCGGGCGGGCCTTGAGGAAGGCGTCCTTGAAGGCCTGTGACGAGGCGATCTTGAAGGAGACCTCGTCCGAGTCGACGGCGTGGTGCTTGCCGTCGTACACGGTGGCGGCCACGTCGACGACGGCGGAGCCGGAGATGGGACCCACCGCCAGGCTCTCCTGGAGCCCCTTCTCGACGGCGGGGATGAAGTTGGTCGGAATGCTGCCGCCCACGACCTCGTTGACGAACTCGAAGCCCTCGCCCCGCGACTTCGGCGTGACCCGCAGGTAGACCTCTCCGAACTGTCCGCGCCCCCCGGACTGCTTCTTGTGCCGGTAGTGGCCCTCGGCGTTGCCGCGGATCGTCTCGCGGTAAGGCACCCGCGGGGCCTCGGTGTCGACCTCGACATTGAACCGCTCCCGGAGCCGTTTGAGGATCGTCTCCAGATGCAGGTCGCCCTGTGCGGCGAGCACCGACTGGCGGATCTCGCCGTCATACCTGAACTCGAAGCTCGGATCCTCCTCGTGCAACTGGTGCAGGCCGGTGGCCATGCGCTCCTCGCTGCCCTTCTCCCGCGGCGACACGGCGACGCGGATGAGGGGCTCCGGAGGTTCTACTCTCGGAAGCTGCACCGATTCGGACCTGGTGCACAGGGTGTCCCCCGTATGGGTGTCCTTGAGCTTGACGAGGGCGACGATGTCGCCGGCGCCGGCGCTCTCGACCTCGGTGCGCTCGTGGCCGTTGAGCTGGTAGATCTGGCCGATGCGCTCGGTCTTCTGGCGCACGGAATTGCTCACTTCGTCGCCGTGGCGGAGACTGCCGGAGAAGATGCGAAGGTAGCTCAATTCGCCCACGTGCTGCTCCGCCGTGGTCTTGAAGACGTAGGAGACCAGCGGCCCGTCGGGCGAGGCCTCCAGGCTCCGCTCCTCCCCGTTGCCGTCGGCATAGGCGAGACCGGGACTTCGGTCGGGCGAGGGGAAGAACTCCGCCGCGGCCCCCATCAGCCGGTCGACGGCGACGTTGTTGTAGGCATTTCCGAAGAGAACGGGGAAGATCTCGCGCGCTTCCACAGCTTTGCGCAGCCCCGCCTTGAGCTCGTCGGGCTCGAGGTTTCCTTCGCCGAAGTAGCGCTCCATCAACTCCTCGTCGGTCTCGGCCACGGCTTCGACGAGTTGCTCCCGCAAGGGCTCCACCTCCTCCTGCAGGGAAGACGGAATCTCGCCTTCTTCGGCCTTGCCGTCGGCGTAGGTGACCAGCTTGCCATCGACCAGATCGACGACCTGGTGGAAGCCCTCCCCTGGATCGACGGCATACTGAAGGGGCACGGCCATTCGGCCGAGACGGTCCTGCATCTGCTGAAGGACCCCATCCAGATCGATCTCGGGCCGGTCCATCTTGTTGACGAAGAGGATGCAGGGCAGGCCGCTCTGCTGGGCCAGGCGCCAGGCGCGCACAGTGCCGATGTCGATCCCCGAGACCGACTCGACGACGACCACGCTGGCATCGGCCACGCGCAGCGCCGACTGCGTCTCGGGGATGAAGTCGGCGTACCCCGGTGTGTCCATCAGGTCGAAGTGGATGCCCTTCCACTCGCCGCTGAGGAGGGAGGTCTTGAGGGAGATCTTGCGCTCGATCTCTTCCGAGTCGAAATCGGACACCGTCGTACCATCTTCGACACGGCCGAGCCGCGTGAGCTGACCGGTGTTGTAGATGATCGCTTCTGCCAGGGCCGTCTTGCCGGAGCCACTGTGGCCGATGAGGACGACATTGCGCACTTGATCGATCGTGTGTGGCACGGTTGCACCTGTGAGGAGGTTGAGGTGGTCAGGGGAGGTATCCACCACGCCCGATCTGGGACGCCAGAACGGCGCAGAGTCCACCGGACCAGCACCCGGGGGACTCTGGATTGAGCGGACCTCGAACAGCGGGTAAACTATGCCGCCCCGGCCGCCACTGTCAAGCGGCCGAGTCTCCATAACCAACACCCGGGACGAGACTTGCGTGGACAGCTCCGAGCGCGAACCAGCGGCTTCCGGGAGGCCGCCGAAGTGTGCCTTCGCCACCTTCCTCATGCTCAACGACAACTACCTGCCCGGGGCACTGGTGCTGGCCTTCGGGCTGCGCCTCCAACGGCTGCCGGCGCCGCTGATCTGCCTGGTGACGGAAGGGGTATCTCACCAGGCCCGGGAATCACTGGGCCGGCTCTTCGATGACGTGACCGAGGTGGAGCCGATTTACGTTCCGCACGCGCGCCGACAGGAACGCCAGGACCGGCCCTACTTCTTCACCCGCATTCACGCCCTGCGCCTTGGACCCGGCGGCGGGCTCGGGCACCATTTCGAGCGGGTCGTGGTGCTCGACGCGGACGTGCTCCCCCTGCGGCACTACGGCCGCCTCCTGGAGCTGGAGCCGCCGGCGGGGGTCCTCAACGAACGCAAGTCCCATCTGTTGCAGACGGACGACGCCGGACGCCAGGTGGTGCCCCCGGGCGCCCTGGAGAAGGGGCGCTGGAACTGGCACGAGATCTACGCCGAGTGCCCCCACGGCCACCCCGTCCCGGCAGCGATCTCCGACCGGCCTCGGGAGGATCCGACCAACATGGGCTTCAACGGATCGCTCTTCGTGATGCGTCCCGACGCGGCCGAGTTCGAGGCGATCCTGCGGGACATCGAAGGCCCGGACATGCGGGTCCTCGTGGGCGACCGCTTCGACTGGCCCGACATGCAGTACCTGACCCTGCGCTGGTCGGGGCAGTGGCGCAACATCGACGTTCGCTACAGTTCCCTCAACGGCTATCCGCACCTGGATGTCATCTACGGAACCCACTTCGCCGGCTTCAAGCCCTGGTACTTCCACCGCGGCTCGACGATGGCCCGCTTCGCCCGCCACCCGGACTTCCAGTTGTGGTTCTCCACCTACCTGCGGCTCATGGAGACCTACCCCGGCCTGGCCCGGATGGGAAAACTGAGACGACTTCGGGATCAGATCGATGAAGTGGGCCGCCCGAGGAGATCCGGCGGCAGGCGTACATGACGAAGGGCCCCCTGTTGGAGGCCCTTCGCAAGAAAACCCGGCGGCGTCCTACTCTCCCACCGGGTGACCCCAGCAGTACCATCGGCGCAGGAGGGCTTAACTACTCTGTTCGGAATGGGAAGAGGTGTTTCCCCTCCGCTATGACCACCGGAAAATCGTATGCACTGCTCTTGCTCAACTTGACACAGAATACAGATTCACACGCGAGTCACTGTCGCGCAAGGATCCCGCGCGCCCACAGGAGGAGAAGACGGTCAAGCCTCACGGCCCATTAGTATCGCTCGGCTTCACGCATTGCTGCGCTTCCACCTGCGACCTATCAACCTCGTAGTCTGCGAGGGGCCTTCAGGTGGGTTACCCCACGGGATATCTAGTCTTGGAGTGGGCTTGACGCTTAGATGCTTTCAGCGTTTATCCCGTCCGAACGTAGCTACCCAGCGGTGCTCCTGGCGGAACAACTGGTAGACCAGAGGTTCGTCCATCCCGGTCCTCTCGTACTAGGGACAGCTCTCCTCAAATATCCTACGCCCACGGCGGATAGGGACCGAACTGTCTTACGACGTTCTGAACCCAGCTCGCGTAGCGCTTTAATTGACGAACAGCCAAACCCTTGGGACCTTCTCCAGCCCCAGGATGCGCTGAGCCGACATCGAGGTGCCAAACCGCGCCGTCGCTATGGGCGCTTGGGCGCGATAAGCCTGTTATCCCCGGAGTACCTTTTATCCGTTGAGCTTCGGCGCTTCCACACGCAACCGTCGGATCACTAAGCCCTGCTTTCGCACCTGCTCGACTTGTAGGTCTCGCAGTCAAGCTCCCTGTATGCCTTTACACTCTACGCGCGATTACCGACCGCGCTGAGGGAACCATTGGGCGCCTCCGTTACCTTTTGGGAGGCGACCGCCCCAGTCAAACTACCCACCTGGCAATGTCCCCAATCCCGATAAGGGACCCAGGTTAGAGCTTTAACAAGGTAAGGGTGGTATTTCAAGGTCGGCTCCACCAAGACTGGCGCCCTGGTTTCACAGCCTCCCACCTATCCTGCACATACAGTGCCAAAGTCCAATGCCAAGCTATAGTAAAGGTTCACGGGGTCTTATTGTCCTGCCGCGGGTATCCAGCATCTTCACTGGAAGTACAATTTCACCGAGTCCCTCGTTGAGACAGCGGCCAAGTCGTTACACGATTCGTGCAGGTCGGTTTTTAGCCGACGAGGAATTTCGCTACCTTAGGACCGTTATAGTTACGGCCGCCGTTTACGGGAGCTTCGATTCAGAGCTTCGCCCGAAGGCTGACTCCTCCTCTTAACTTACCCGCACCGGGCACGTGTCAGTCCCTATACGTCGCCTTGCGGCTTGGCAGAGACCTGTGTTTTTGGTAAACAGTCGCCCAGCCCGATTCTCTGCGGCCCCTTTTGGCTCCACCCGCGGGGGGCTTCACCGACTCGGGGCATCCCTTCTTCCGAAGTTACGGGATCAGTTTGCCGAATTCCTTAACGAGGGTTCTCTCGCACACCTTTGGATACTCTCCTCGTCTACCTGTGTCGGTTTGCGGTACGGGCACCCGCAGCGCTCGCACAGAGGTTTTTCTAGGCAGCATGATTAGGGTCTGTTTATGCCGTTGAACGGCTCCCCATCACCTCTCGGAGTTGACCGCCCGGATTTTCCTGAGCAGCCCCCCTACAGGCTTGGACCAGCATCCAATAGCTGGAAGACCTTTCACTTCTGCGTCACCCCATAGCTCAATCGCGCTGCGAGTGGTACAGGAATTTTGACCTGTTTTCCATCGCCTACGCCTTTCGGCCTCGGCTTAGGTCCCGACTAACCCCAGGAGGACGAGCCTGGCCCGGGAAACCTTAGACTTTCGGTGGGCAGGATTCTCACCTGCCTTATCGCTACTCATGCCGAGATAATCACTTCCACGTCGTCCAGCAGACCTCACGGTCTGCCTTCGGCCTACAGTGGAACGCTCCCCTACCAGACGCTTCACGAAGAAGCGAATCCGCAGCTTCGGTGACGGACTTAGCCCCGATACATTTTCGGCGCGAGACCACTTGACTAGTGAGCTGTTACGCTTTCTTTAAATGATGGCTGCTTCTAAGCCAACATTCTAGCTGTCTCAGCAATCTCACATCCTTTTGATCACTTAGTCCGCACTTGGGGACCTTAGCTGGCGGTCTGGGTTCTTTCCCTCTTGCCTACGAAGTTTATCCCCCGCAAGCTGACTCCCTTGGAACGAGTCCATGGCATTCGGAGTTTGGTACGGTTTGGTAACCTTGTGGGGCCCCTAGCCGTTCCAGTGCTCTACC
>CBDCSU010000006.1:1462500-2595205 GCA_965221775.1 Candidatus Latescibacterota bacterium
GCCGCGACCGTGGCCGGCACCCGGCCTCGGACCGCGCGGGAGAGGCCGCAGGCGGCGGCCACACAGGCCAGCGGCACCAGAGGGATCATGTAGCGCACGAAGAGGCTGGCCCCCATCCCGGCCACGAGGAAGTACCCGGCCGCGGCGGCAAGGATGACGAGATCGGCCGGCCGTCGGCGGACGGCGAACCAGCAGAGCCCGCCCATCGAGGCGGCCAGCAGCGGCCATCCGAGGCCGTGGCGCAGGCTGAAGGTCAGGTGATAGAGCCAGCCGTTGCCCAGATCGAGGCCGTGCCCGCGGCCGAAGTGATCCCACTCGAAGGCGAGATCGCGCCAGAAGGCATGGGGATCGAGAACGACGAAGGGGGACCCGGCAGCGAAGGCGATCCCCCAGGTGGACAGGACCACCGCAGCGGTACGCCAACGGGGCCAGGGAAGCGGTGAGAGATAAGCCGCCAGGAGCAGGGCCGGCAGAAAGAGGGCGGTGCTGTACTTGGTCGACGCGGACAGGCCCGCCAGCACCGCGGCGGCTACCAGGGTCCGCCGGCGGCCGTCGCCCAGGTGCCGGACAGCCAGGGCGAAGGATCCGGCGGCCCAGAAGGTGGCCGGCACGTCGACGGTGAGGAAGTGGGAGTCGCGGACGTGGAGGAAGGCTCCCGCCGCGAGAACCGCCGCCCCCAGACCGGCCGCCTTGCCATCGATCGATCGGGCCGTGCGGTAGACCCAGAGCAGGGTGGCGGTGCCCATGGCCGCGGTCAGGGCGCGGCCGAGGAGATAGACCCCGCCGGGGTCGCGGAAGAAGCGGAAGAGGAAGTCCTGGGCGCCGCCCACTTCTCCGAGCAGCCGCAAGACGAGGTAGTAGAGGCCGTAGAGGACGGCCAGGAGATGGATGTGCAGACTGGGATAGTTGAAGAAGCCCGGATTCAGCTCGCCGCCGGCGACGGCGAGGGCCCGGTGGACGAGGAGGCTCTCGTCCGGCCGCGCCCCGGTGTGGGGCAATCCGAAGCCGATCCCCCACACCCGAAGGGCCAGTCCCGCGGCCAGGACGGCGCCCAAGGCCCACGACGAGGCGGTTACCCGCACCGCCGTCCGGTCAGGCCGCTTCGAGGATGCGGAGCTGCAGATCGAGGTTGCGCACGGCCACCTCGGCAGGCACGAAAGGCGCCGCGGCGCGGCCGGCGGCGGCGTCGTGGAACTGGCCGATGAGCCGGTGCATGTAGTCGCGGGCGATGTCCTCCCGGCCGCCGGCGGTGAGCACGGCGCGGTACAGGCCGTCCTCCCCGGGGCGGCCGAGGAAGTCGACCATCCTGCCGTCGAAGCCGAAGCGGCGGAGCGGCGGCCCCTCGTCGCGGTCGCGCACGACGACGCGGCAGTCGCAGGCGCGGCCATCCTGGCGGAGGGTGAACTCCGCCTCCGCCTCGCGCCCCCGGAAGCGGGCCCTCAGGGAGGAGCCGTCGACCTCGCCACGGGGCATGACCGCCAGGATCAGGCTGAGGGGATGGGAACCCATGTCGATCCACACGGTGGCGGCGTCCCGCCGGGAGCCGCGGGCGAGGGTCTCCAGCTCGGCCTCGAAGTGGGTCGCCCTGTCGGGGTCGGTCCCGGGCTCGACGCGGCGGTAGTGGTCGACGGCGAAGGCGTACTGGGTGCACAGCCCGAGGTGGCGGCCGCAGTCGCGGGCCTGCTCGCAGAGTTCGCGGGCCTGGACGCGCAGGCGGTCGGCGGACAGGGCCGGGTCCCACACCAGGGGCTTTTCGCAGAGGACGTGACTGCCGGCGGACAGGGCCCGCGCCACGCAGTCGTAGTGCATCTCGTTGGGGGTGCAGACGTCGACCACGTCGGGGGCCTCGACCCGCAACAGCTCCGCCAGATCGGTGTAGGCCCGACCCGCGAAGCCGAAGATCTCCCGCAACTGGACCCGCGTCTGCTCACAACGGTCGCGGCGGCTGCCGAGGATGGCCGCGACCTGGCCCCCGGCCTGCGCATGCCAGTTGGCGTGGTGCCGGCCGATGCCGCTGGCTCCGGCCACGGCGACGCGCAGGGCCCGGGTCATGGTTCGGCGGCGGCGGAGGTCAGGCCTTGTTGCCCGCCTTGGCCTCGCGGATCCTCTGCTTGATCCGTTCCCGGCGCCGGTGGCGGCGCCGCTTCAGCTCCTTCTCGCGCTCCCTGCCCTTGCTCGATGACATGCTGTCTCGCTGGATGGGGTCGGTTGGGACTTGGCGGCGACTAGTATACCCCCCTCCGCGCCGGAGGGGCAAGGCGGCTCAGGGGCCGGCGAGAATCATGCGCAGCAAGGCCATGCGGACGTAGAGCCCGTTGTGAGCCTGGCGGAAGTAGGCGGCCCGGGGGTCCTGGTCCACGTCGGGGGTGATCTCGTCGACGCGGGGCAGGGGGTGCATGACGATGGCGGCGCCGGACATGCGCTCCAGGATGGAGCGGTCGACGATGTAGCGGCCGCGGGCCTGCTGGTACTCCTCCACCCGGTCGCCGAAGCGCTCGCGCTGGATGCGGGTCTGATAGATGACGTCCACCTCGGCGGCCACGGCGGCCAGGTCGGCCGACTCCTCCCAGTGGATTCCGTGGCGGTCGAGGTAGTCCTTGATGTCGCCGCGCATGCGCACGACCTCGGGAGCCACGAACCAGATCCGGGGGGAATCGAACTTGGCCAGCAGATAGCAGAGGGACCGCACCGTGCGGCCGTTGGCCAGGTCGCCCACGAGGGCGATGGAGATGCCGTCGAGGCGCCCGATCTCGCGCTCGATGGTGTAGACGTCGAGGAGGGCCTGGGTCGGGTGCTGGCCGGGGCCGTCCCCGGCGCTGATGACGGGCACGGAAGAGACGGCGGCGGCCCTGCGGCTGGCGTCGCTCTCGAAGTGGCGGAGGACGATGATGTCGGCATAGCCGCCGACGATGCGGATGGTGTCCTCGAGGGTCTCGCCCTTGGCGGCGGAGGAGAACTCCTGGGCGCTCTCGGTGGTGATCACCTCGCCGCCGAGGCGGCGCATGGCGGACTCGAAGGAGAGGCGCGTGCGCGTGCTGGGCTCGTAGAACAGGGTGGCCATGACCCGGCGGTTGAGGATGTTGGAGCCGTAGTGCTGAACCACCTGCTCCATCTCGCGGGCGACGGCGAAGATCCGCGCCATGGAGGCGCGGTCGAACTGCTGGGCCTCGACGATATGCCGGAGGACGGGCATGGGCCCGCCCCTTGGGGGGGTTCCCGGGCCGGCGGCCAGGGCGGGGCCGGCGGACCCGGTCAAGAGGCTCCCGGTGATGCGGGGAGAACCACGGCGAGGAGGTCGGCCTGGGCGGCCACGTCGTCGCCGACGCGGGCGACGCCGCGCAGCCGGCAGCTCCCGGTGCGCCGCTGCAGGACCGTCACCTCGAGTAGCAGCTGGTCGCCGGGAACGACCTGGCGGCGGAACCTCGCCTTGTCGATGCCGCCGAAGAAGGGGAGCTGCCCGGGACCGGCTTCGCGCATCATGAGAACGGCGCCGGTCTGGGCGAGGCCCTCGACGATGAGGACGCCGGGCATGACGGGGAAGTCGGGGAAGTGGCCGGCGAAGAAGGGCTCGCCGGCGGTGACGTTCTTGAGGCCCAGGATGCGCTGGCCCGGGTCGAGCTCGAGGATGCGGTCGACGAGCAGAAAGGGGTAGCGGTGGGGGATCGCCTCCTTGATACCCTGCAGGTCCAGGGGATCGCTCAAGGACTGCTCTCCTCCTCGCGCTCCTCGGCGAGAAGGGCCAGGAGCTTCTCGGTGAGGTTGTAACGGTCCGGGTCGGCGTAGACGATTCCCCCGCCGCCGGCGACATCGAAGATGAAGTCGAAGCCCTCCTCCTCGGCCAGCTTCTTGAGGGCCTCGTTGACCCTCTCGAAGATCGGCGCCGAGAGCTCGATGTTCTTCTGGAAGACCTCGCCGTCGGGGCCCAGCTTCTGCTGGGTGAACTGCTGGAGGTCCTGCACCGCCTGCTCGAACTCGGCCGCCAGCTCGGCCTTGCGGGCCTCGCTCATGAGCAGCTCCTGCTTGCGGAAGTCCTCCCGCATCTTCACCAGCTTGCTCTCGCGGTCCATGGCCTCCTGCTGGTAGCCCTGGGTGAGGCGGTCGAGCTGCCGCTGGATGTCCTTGAACTCGTCCATGCGCTCGCGCAGGACCTCGGAGTCGATGTAGCCGATCTTGATCTCGGCGGTGGAGGGCTGGGCCGCCAGGACGAGGCCGGCGGCGAGAAGGGCCGGGAGGCCGCGGAATCGGATCATTCGATTTGACTCGGTCGGTGTGGGGTCCACGGGCTAGAAGAAGCGCGGACCGAACTGGAAGTGAGTGCTCATGCCGGGCGCCCGGCCGTCGACCTTGCGGCGGTCGAAGCCGTAGGCGAAGTCGAAGCCGATCATGCCGAGCATGGGGGTGAGCACGCGGAAGCCGACGCCGACGGACCGGCGGACGTCGAGGGGATTGAAGCCGCCGATGCCGGCCCAGGCGTTGCCGGCGTCGGCGAAGACGAGGCCTACCACCTGGCGCTCGGTGATGGGGAAGCGGTACTCCAGGTTGAGGGTCATCATCGAGCGGCCGCCGAGGGGCCGGCCGCTGGGGTCGCGGGGGCCGAGGGAGGCGTCGGGATAGCCGCGCACCTGGCCGTCCCACAAGTCGACGCCGCCGGGGGTGAACTTGTCCCAGAAGGTGATGTGGGCGTCGTCCCAGAGCGAGAACCCGTCGATGAGGGCGAACCGGGTCTCGAGGGCGATGACGAAGCGCCAGAAGCTGGGCTGGTAGATGTTGGCGGTGAGCTCGTGGCGGTGGAAGTCGACGTCGCCGGCGATGAGGGAGGAGGCCAACTCGGGCGTGTAGCTGATCACCGTGCCGCGGGTGGGGAAGTCGGGCAGGTCGCGCGTGTCCCTGCGGAAGACGAGCTCGAAGCTGGAGGTGACCTGCTCCTCGTACTGGGGCAGGTCCCTGTCGAAGCCGGGGGCGAAGTCGCTGTACTTCTGGTCGCGGAGCTGATAGCCCAGGGTGACGGAGGAGAAGGCCGGCTTCTTGAGGCGGCGGCCAAGGCGCACGCTGATCGAGTTGCGGTGGAAGTCGAAGGACTCCAGGTACTGCTGGGTGAGACTGTAGACGCGCACGGAGGTGCTGGTGGGCGTGTCGAAGAGCCAGGGCTCGGTGAAGCCCATGAGGAACTGCTTGCGCCGGGTGCCGAACTCCCAGTTGAAGTCGAGGCTCTGCCCGAGACCGCGGAAGTTGGGGATCTGCAGCCCGATGTTGCCGACGAGCTTGTAGGTGTCGCTGTAGCCGGCGCCCATTGAGGCGGCGCCGGTGCGCTGCTCCTCGACGTCGAAGGTCAGGTCGATCTCCTTCTGGCCGCCGGCGGCGCTGGCCTGGTCCTGGACCTGCACGTCCTTGAAGAAGCCGAGCATGTAGAGGCGGCGCTGGCTCTCCTGGAGCTGGCTCGACTTGAAGATGTCGCCGGGGCGCATGGCCAGCTCGCGGCGCAGGACCTTCTCGCGGGTCTTGACGTTGCCGGCGAAGTCGATGCGGCGGATGCGCCAGGGCTCGCCCTCGAAGACGCGGAAGGTGACGTCGATGCTGTCGCCGAGGATCTGCTCGTGGGGGATGACCTCGGTGTCGAGATAGCCGCGCTCGTAGTAGGCGCTCTTGGCGAGAAAGGCCAGCTCGGTGGCGGAGTACTGGAAGACGTCGCCCTCCTCGACCTTCATCTGGGCGGCCAGCTCGTCGCTGGTGAACAGCTCGTTGCCCTCCCACGCCAGATCGCGGACGAAGTACTGGCGGCCCTCGTCGACCTCGAGGTCGATGTAGAGGCGGCGGCGGCTGTCGTCGTAGTAGATGCTGTCGCGCAGGATGACGGCCTGCTGGTAGCCCTCGGAGCGGTAGAAGGCGAGGATGCGCTGCTTGTCCTCGGCGAAGACGTCGGCCTGGAACTCGCCCTTGCGGTACCAACGCTTGGGCTTGGTCTCGATCTGCTTACGGACCTCGTCGTCGTCGAAGGCCTCGTTCCCGAGGATCTCGATGGCGGCGATCTTGACCTTGTCGCCCTCCTCGATGTCGTACTGGAGGACCATCGAGCCCTCCTCCTCGCCATCGAAGAGCTGGCCCTCGACCGCGGCCCGCAGGTAGCCCTTCTCGCCGTACATCTCGAGGATGCGCTGGCGGCCCCGGGCCACGTCCTTGGGAGCCACGACCTGACCCACCACCAGGTCGAGAGCCTCCTCCATGTCCTTCTCGTCGATCTCGTCCTGGCCGCGGAAGCGCAGGGCCTCGAGGGTGGGGTACTCCTCGACGACGACGATCAGCCTGAGCCCCTGGGGGGTGGTTCCGGGCTCGGCCCAGAGCTGGATGTCGGAGAAGACCTGCAGGGCGTCGAGGGCGCGCACGGCCTCCTGGACGTTGTCCTGGGAGAGGTGGACGCCGGGCTCGAGGCCGATGGTGGTGAGGACCAGGGACTCGGCGACGCGGCGCAGGCCGCCCTGGATCTCGATCTCCTCGACCGTGGGCTGGCCGAGGACGGGCAGGACGAAGACGGCGCAGAGGAACGCGGCGCGGCGGATGGCGGGGGCTGGATCGGGGATCCGGGCAAATGGGGACATGACCATCGTTGGTCTCCCTCGAGGGGGCGGCGGCCCCGGTCGCTCACCGCCCGTGATTGTCTGCGTGGCGTGAAGGCCGGCGGGATGACAGCCGCTCAGCCGGCTCCCTGGGACTTCTTCTCCCCGGCCTTGGCGGCGGCCGCCTCGGCCAGCTCGCCCTCCTCGTCGAAGACGAGGGCCTCTCCCTTCTTGGTGACGCGGATGCGGCTGCCCTCTCCGAAGCGCCCCTGGAGGATCTCTTCGGCGAGGGGGTCCTCGAGCAGCTTTTGCGCGGTGCGCCGCAGGTAGCGGGCGCCGTAGGTCTGGTCGAAGCCGTTCTCGGCGATGAGCCCCTTGGCGCCCGGCGTGACCCGCAACTGGATGTCGCGGTCGGCCAGCCGCGTCTTGTACTCGTCGAGGAAGATGTCGATGATCCGGGCGATGTCGTCGCGCGTGAGGGCGTGGAAGATGACGGTATCGTCGATGCGGTTGATGAACTCGGGGTTGAAGGTCTTCTTGAGGGAGTCGTTGATCTTCTCCTCCATGAGCGCCTGCATCGACTCCTCGTCGGACTTCTGGAAGCCGAAGACGCCGCCGGAGCCGACCTCGCGGGTGCCGACGTTGGAGGTCATGATGAGCACCGTGTTGCGGAAGTCGACCTTGCGCCCGGTGCTGTCGGTGAGCCGGCCCTCGTCGAGGATCTGCAGGAGGATGTTGAAGACGTCGGGGTGGGCCTTCTCCATCTCGTCGAGGAGCAGCACCGAGTAGGGCCGGCGCCGCACGCGCTCGGTGAGCTGGCCGCCCTCGTCGAAGCCGACATAGCCGGGAGGGGCGCCGATGAGCCGGGAGACGGAGAACTTCTCCATGTACTCGGACATGTCGACGGTGACGAGGGCCTCCTCGTCGCCGAAGAGGAACTCGGCGAGCTTGGCGGCCAGGTAGGTCTTGCCGACGCCCGTGGGGCCCAGGAAGAAGAAGGAACCGATGGGCCGCTTGGGATCCTGCAGGCCGGCGCGGCTGCGGCGGATGGCGCGGGAGACGGTGGCGATGGCCTGCTCCTGCCCCACCACCTGCTTGCGCAACTCGTCCTCCATGGTGAGGAGACGCTCGCTCTCGCTGGCGGCGAGGCGCTGCATGGGCACGCCGCTGACCGAGGAGATGACCTCGGCGATGTCGTCCTCGGTGACCTCGACGACCTCGTTGCGGACCTCCTCCTCCCAGGAGCGCCGCTTCTGCTGGAGAGTCTCGCGCAGGGTGTGGGCCTTGTCGCGCAGACGGGCGGCCTCCTCGAACTCCTGCTTCTCGGAGTGGTCCATCTTGCTGCGGTCGATCTCCTGGATCTTCGCCTCCAGGCGGCCGATCTCGTCGGGGGGGCTGAGGCGGGAGAGGTGGACCCGGGAGCCGGTCTCGTCGATGACGTCGATCGCCTTGTCGGGCAGGTAGCGGTCGGAGATGTAGCGGTCGGACTGGCGCACGGCGAAGGCGACGACCTCGTCGGAGAAGGTGACGTGGTGGTGGCTCTCGTAGTTGGAGCGCAGGCCCTTGACGATCTCGACGGTGTCCTCCACCGAGGGCGGATCGACCATGATCGACTGGAAGCGGCGCTCGAGGGCGCCGTCCTTCTCTATGTACTTGCGGTACTCGTCGAGAGTGGTGGCGCCGATGCACTGCAGCTCGCCCCGGGAGAGGGCGGGCTTGAACATGTTGGAGGCGTCGAGGGTGCCCTCGGCGCTGCCGGCGCCGACGATGGTGTGCAGCTCGTCGATGAAGATGACCACGTCGGGGGTCTGGTGGAGCTCGTTGAGGACGGCCTTGATGCGCTCCTCGAACTGGCCCCGGTACTTGGTGCCGGCCACGACGCCGCCCATGTCGAGGGTGACCAGGCGCTTGTCGAGGAGGATCTGGGGCACGCGCTTCTCGACGATGCGCTGCGCCAGACCCTCGACGATGGCGGTCTTGCCGACGCCGGGGTCGCCGATGAGGATGGGGTTGTTCTTCTTGCGGCGGGAGAGGATCTGGGTGACGCGCTCGATCTCCTTCTCGCGGCCGATGACGGGATCCAGCTTGCCCTCGCGGGCGAGCTGGGTGAGGTCGCGGCCGAAGTGATCGAGGAAGGGGGTCTTGCTCTTCTTGCCCTTCTCTCTCTGCCCCGTGGTCTTGCCCTCCAGGACGGCCACCGTCTCTTCCATGGCCGTCTTGTAGTCGACGCCGAAGGCGGCGAGGATCTGGGCGGCGACGCCCTCCTTGTCCTTGAGCAGGGCGAGCAGGAGGTGCTCGACGTCGACGAACTGGGTCTTCATCTCCTTCGCCTCGTTGGCCGCGACCTCGAGGATCTGCTTGGCCCGCGGGGTGAAGGGAACCTCGCCGATGGTCATGGTGCCGCCGGAGGTGGCCACGTAGTCCTCCACCGACTGCTTCACCGTGTCGAGGTTGAGCCCCAAGTTGGTGAGGACGGTGACCGCCCGGCCCTTGCCCTCCTTGATGATGCCCAGCAGGAGGTGCTCGGTGCCGATGTAGTTGTGCCCGAGGCGCGCCGATTCCTCCCGGGCGAACTGCATGACCCGCTTAACGCCATCGGTGAACATGTTGTTCATTTACAACAACCTCCGGGGTTTGTCAGACGGTCGAAAGCCAAGCTACGGAGGGGTCCAATCGGTGTCAATGGTCCCCGGCCGGGGCCCCGGGTCAGGGTTTTCCGGCCTCCGCCATCCGGCGGCGGACGAGGTCGGCGCGGCGCATGTCGCGCTCCTCCGGCTCGAGATTGGAGCCGGCCTCGGCCCGCAGGTGGGAGGGCTGGGTGGCGATCATCAGGTGGTTGAGGAAGCTGGAGGTGACGCCGCCGACGAGGCCGAGGGTGCGGCCCAGGCGCACCGCCGACAGCAGGTTCATCAGCTCCTGGCTCGACAGGACGCGGGCGCTGCCGAGGAGGGCCCAGGCGCGCCAGACCTTGTCCTCCACCTGGGCCCGCGCCTCTTCCATGAGCGACTCCTGGGCGTCGCGCTCGCACTCGATCAGCTTGTCGGTGATGGCGATGAGGGAGTCGACGATCATCGCCTCGTCGGCGCCGAGGGTGGCCTGGTTCGACACCTGGAAGAGGTTGCCCGCCGCGTTGGAGCCCTCGCCGTAGACCCCGCGGACGGTGAAGGAGAGCTGGCCGAGCCCCTGCAGGACGCGCTCCATCTCCTCGGTGAGGACCAGGGCCGGCAGGTGGATGAGGACGGAGATGCGCAGGCCGGTGCCGGTGTTGGTCGGACAGGCGGTGAGGAAGCCGAGGTCGGGATCGTGGGCGCAGGAGAGGACCCCCAGCAGCTCGTCGTCGAAGGAGGAGACGGCGGCCCAGGCCTCGCGGCCCCGGGTGCCCGGGTGGATGGCCTGCAGGCGCAGGTGGTCCTCCTCGTTGATCATCACGCTGAGGGACTCGTCGCGGTTGTACAGGACCCCCCCGCCCTTGTCCTCGGCCAGGGCGGGACTGATGAGGTGACGCTCCACCAGGAGCCGCCGCTCGGAGGTGTCGAGGGGGTCCATGGGGTAGTAGGTGGCGTCGCCCAGGGAGGCGCTGCCCCGGGCCGCGGAGAGGACCTGCTCGATCACCTGCCGCTGCTGCTCGGCGGTGATGCGCCCCGGGAAGGGATAGCCGGCCAGGTTGCGGGCGAGCCGCACGCGGCTGCTGACGACCATGCCGTCGGCGTCGTCCTCGCCGCCCATCCAGCTGGGGGTGGCGCCGACCAGGGGGTCGAGGTTCACGGCGCGCTCCGGCGGATGCGGTCCCGCAGCTCGGCGGCCTTCTCGTAGGACTCCTCCGCCACGGCCTGCCGCAGCTCGCGGCGCAACTGCTCCAGCCGGTCGGAGTCGCCCCGGTCGGCGTTCCCGGCGGGCCCGGCCGCGGCAGCCTCCCGGGGGCGGGGCTCGCGGCCCACGTGGGAGTCGGCGCCGTGGATGCGCCGCAGGAGCCGGCGCATGGGCGCCCCGAAGGCGGCGTAGCAGGCGGGGCAGCCGAGGCGGCCGTGCTCGCGGAAGCGCTCGTAGGTGAGGCCGCAGTCGGGGCACTCGGCGTCCTGGCTCTCGACGGCGAGGTGGCCCAGGACGACGTTGATCTTGGTGACCGCCTTGGCCGGGGCCTTCGGCCGGACGCCGCTCTCGCGGCGGGCGCAGCGGGGGCACAGGCGCAGGCTGCGCTTGTCGTCGCCGGAGACGATGGTGAGGTCCACGGCGGCCTCGCGCTTCTTGCAGGACTCGCACTGCATGGTCAGTCGAGACTGAGCCGGCCGTCGACGAGCTGGCCGGAACGGTCGAGACTGGCGGCCAGGTCGCGGTCGTGGGTCATGACCAGGAAGGTCTGCCCGCGGGTGGCGGCGAGGTCGCGCAGCAACTCGTGGAGAGCGGCGCTGGCCTCGTGATCGAGGTTGCCGGAAGGCTCGTCGGCGAGCACCAGGGGCGGGGACATGACCAGGGCCCGGGCCACGGCCACGCGCTGGCACTCGCCGCCGGACAGCTGCCCGGGGCGGTGGGACAGGCGGCCGGCGAGGCCGACCTGCTCCAGCAGCGACTCGGCGCGCTCGCGGCCTCCGCCGGGGAGGCGGGAGACGAGGGCGGGCATCATCACGTTCTCGAGGGCGGTGAACTCGGGCAGCAGGTTGTGGAACTGGAAGACGAAGCCGACGTGGCGGTTGCGGAAGTCGGAGAGGCCGCGGTCGTCGAGGGAGAGGACGTCGACGCCGGAGATCTCCAGGCTGCCGGAGGTGGGCCGGTCGAGGGTGCCGAGGATGTGGAGGAGGGTGCTCTTGCCGACGCCGGAGGCCCCGGTGACGGCCAGGGTCTGGCCGGCGAGGAGGTCGAGGTCCACGCCCTTGAGCACCGCCAGGGCCCCGGTCCCGGCGGAGTAGACCCGGCGGATGCCCCGGGCCTTGAGGACGGGGGCCCCCGGGGCCGGGGCCGGATGTCCGGCGGCGATGGTCTCCACGGCGCTCACACGATGTAGCGGATCGCCTCGACCGGCTGCAGGGAGGCGGCCTTGCGCGCCGGCAGCACCGCCGCGAGCAGGCAGATGGTGATGCTCACGGCGGAGACGATGACGAAGTCGAGGGGCTGCATGTCGACGGGGAGGGAGCTGATGATGTAGATGTCGCTGGGGATGGAGACGATGCGGAAGCGGTCCTGGACGAGGCAGACGCCGAGGCCGATGAGGCAGCCGAGGAAGGTCCCCACGAGGCCGATGAAGAGCCCCTGGTAGAGGAAGACGCGGCCGATGCCCGGGGCGCGGGCGCCCATGGCGCGGAGGATGCCGATCTCCGGGGTCTTGATGAGGATCGACATGGTGAGGATGGAGGTGATGTTGAAGGCGGCGACGACGATGATCAGGCTCAGGGCGATGAAGATCACCCATTTCTCCAGCTCCATCCACTGAAAGAGCTCGGGGAACTGCTGGGTCCAGTCGGAGACCCGGTAGGGGTAGCCGAGGTGCTCGGCCAGATCCTCGCGCATGCCGACGGCGGCGTCGAGGTCGCCGAGGCGGAGGTGAATGTTGGTGGCCCCGTCGACGCCGAGGATCTCGCGCGCCTTCTCGAGGGAGATGAAGGCGAAGTTGTCGTCGTAGTGGAACATGCCGCTCTCGAAGAGGTTGTTGACGACGAAGGAGCGCACCTTGGGCGTGAGGCCGCCGATCATGACGTCCTCGAGGGACTGCTCCCGCAGGGAGAGGAGGAAGACCACGTCCCCCAGACCGACACGCAGCCGGTCGGCCAGGTTGCGGCCGAGGATGATCCCCGGGGGTCCGCCCCCCGCCCGGGGCTGGAAGTGCATCTCGCCGTCGTCGCCGTAGACGAGGTGGGCGGGCAGGTCGGAGACGCCGGCGAAGCTGCCGGGCTCGACGCCCCAGACGACGACGCCGTCCATGTCGTCCTCGGCGTTGGCGAGGACGAGCTTGCTCTCGACGATGGGGGCCGTGGCCACCACCCCCGGCCGGCGGGCGAGCTGGCCGGCCAGGGTGTCGGCGGCGGCGATGGGGTCGCCGTGGTAGCGCCAGACGCTGACGTGGGCGTTCATGCCGATGAGGCGGGCCTTCACCTCGCCGGTGAAGCCGTTGGTCACGGAGAGCATGATGATGAGGGCGGCCACGCCCAGGACGACGCCGCCGGTGGCGATGAAGGCGATGACCGAGAGGAACCCCGGGCGCTGCTTGGACTGCAGGTAGCGCCGGGAGACGAAGAGCTCGTAGCTCACGCCCCTAAACCGTCCGGTCGGCGGTGAGGAATGCCTCGATGAAGGCGTCGATGTCGCCGTCCATCACGGCCTGCACGTTGGCCGACTCGTGGCCGGTGCGGTGGTCCTTGACCATGGTGTAGGGCTGGAAGACGTAGGAGCGGATCTGGCTGCCGAAGTCGATCGCCTTCTTGGTGCTCTCCACGGCCTCCATCTTCTTGCGTTCCTCCTGCTTGTGGTGATCGTAAATCCTCGCCGTGAGAACCTTCATGGCGGTGCTCTTGTTCTTCATCTGGGAGCGCTCGTTCTGGCACTGCACGGTGATCCCCGTGGGCCGGTGGGTGATGCGCACCGCCGAGGAGGTCTTGTTGACGTGCTGCCCCCCGGCGCCCCCGGCCTTGTAGGTGTCGATCTGCAGGTCCTCCTCGCGCAGCTCGACCTCGGGGATCTCGTCGACCTCGGGGTAGACGAAGACGCTGGCGAAGGAGGTGTGGCGGCGCTTGTTGGCGTCGAAGGGCGAGATGCGCACGAGGCGGTGGACGCCGGCCTCGGCCTTGAGATGGCCGTAGGCGTAGGGGCCGCGGATCTCGAGGGTGACGCTCTTGACGCCGGCCTCGTCGCCGGGCTGCAGGTCCATGAGATCGGACTCGAAGCCGCGGCGCTCGATCCAGCGGCCGTAGAGGCGCATGAGCATGCCGGCCCAGTCGGCGGCCTCGGTGCCGCCGGCGCCCGGGTGGATCTCGAGGATGGCGTCCTTGGGGTCGTCCTCGTCCGAGAGCATGGCCTGGAACTCCAGGCGGTCCAGCTCGCCGCCGAGGGTTGCGGCCTCGGCCTCGACCTCGGCCAGGGTCCCGGCATCCGCCTCGGCGGCGGCCAGATCGCGCAGCTCCAGGAGGTCGTCGAGGCGGGACCTGAGCCCGTCCCAGGGCTCGATGGCGTCCCTCAGCCCGCGGGCCTGGCGCGAGACCTCCTCGGCGGCGCGACGGTCGTTCCAGAAGTCGCCCTGTCCCATGCGCCGCTCCAGCTCGGCCAGGCTCTGCCGGCGCCGGTCGAGGTCAAAGATACCCCCGGAGCCGTTCCAGCCGTTCGGCGCAGTCGAACAGGATCTCCTCGTTGGCGGCCATGGATTCGCTCCTTCAGTCCTCGGGTTCGTTGTAGCGTTCGAAGGTGAGCCTCTCGGCCCGGGCCTCCTCGGGAATCTCGAAGAGCAGCTCCTCGTCGATGGTCTCGTCGCGATCGAGGTGGAAGCGGTCCCCGAGGCGGATGAACATGGGCGAGCGCGACATCGGGTAGTAGCGCGTGCCGTCGTCGGTGACCAGCTCGAAGCACCGGGGCACGACGGGGTAGCCGATCTTGAGGCGCGCCTCCATCCGGACCCGCACGAGGACGAACTTGCGGCCCTTCTCCGGGTAGCCGTGGAAGAAGTGCAGGTAGCGGACGCCGCCGTCCTCGGGGACGCTCCACCGGATCGGCTTCTGGAGACGGCCCAGCAGGTCGGGGAGTTCCTCGAGCTGGCCCACCGAGCCGCCGGTGAAAATGGCGAGCTTCCAGGCCATGACGCCGCCGCCGCCGACCACGCAGCCGGCGATCACCCCCCAGCGGATCATGCGCATGCGCCGGGCGAAGCGCTGGCGCCGTTGGCTGCGGGAGCTGTCGCGGGATGGCGCGGCGGGCTGCTTCACGGCGAGAGAAGGTACGGCGCGCCCCCGTGGGCTGCCAAAGGGAGAGGCGGCCCCTTCAGAGCCCGCGCAGGACGGCGATCCTGCCGGTGCGGCGGAAGGAGTCGCCCTCCAGGCGGTAGTAGTAGACGCCGGAGGCGAAGTCGCCGCCGACCTCCCAGGAGAGGGCGAGCCCCGGCAGGTGGTAGGTCCCGGCGGGCAGGCGCCGGTCGATGACGTGGACCAGGGCGCCGGCGGCGTCGAAAAGGCGCAGGGAGAGGCTCTCGGCCCCGGCGAGGTCGACGGGGAAGTGGACGGTGGGAGAGAGGCCGCGGGCGGGGTTGGGGAAGGGCGCGAAGGCGGCGCTGTCCAGCGGCCTCGGGGCCTTCAGGCCGCTGGCCCGGGCGGCGTCAACGCGCCCCCAGCCGTAGAGGGTGTCGGGTCCCGCCGGACCGAGGTCGACGGCGGTGGAGCGCAGGGCGGAGGCCACGTCCTCGGGGGTCCAGCGGGGGTGCTGCTGCAGCAGCAGGGCGCAGACGCCGGCGGCGATGGGGGCGGCGTAGGAGGTGCCCGAGACGAGGGAGTACTCGCGCAGCGAGAACGGTTCCGAGCCCTCGGCGGCGCCGCGGCCCGAGACGGTGTAGACCCCCTGCCCCGGGGCGACGACGTCGGGCTTGATGCGGCCGTCCGCCGTGGGGCCGCGGGAGCTGTAGGCGGCGATCTCCCCGCTTACGGGGTGCACCGAGCCGACGGCGATGACCCCGGGGGCGTCGGCGGGCACGGTGACGTAGCGCCAGTCGCCGAGGGCCTCGTTGCCGGCGGCGGCGACGACGACGATCCCGCGGGCCACGGCCAGCTCCGCGGCGCGGCTGGTGAGGGCGGTGGCCCCGTCCAGGTCTTCCCAGTCGTACCCGGTGCCGTCGTCGAAGCGGGTATAGCCGACCGAGGCGTTGACCACCCGGGCGCCGAGGCTGTCGGCCCACTCGATGGCGGCGACCCAGCGGTCCTCCTCGATGGGCAGCTCCCTCCCCACGCCGCCCTCGGAAGGCGTGACGTCCTCGGTCTTGGCCAGCAGGTACTCGGCGGCCGGCGCCACCCCGATCAGGCGGCCGGGGTCGTTGCCGGCGATCACCCCGAGGACACCGGTGCCGTGGATGTTCTGGCCATGGGCGGCTTCCTCCCCGGTGACCGGCTGCCCGGACTCGTCGCCGACCTCGTCGTCGCCGTTGATGAAGTCCCGGGCGGCGGCGACCCGCAGGCCGGCGAAGGCGGCGTGGGCCCTCCAGTTGAAACCGGCGTCGATGAGGGCGACGCGCACGCCCTCGCCGAGGAGGCCGCGGGCGTGGAGGAGGGGGACGTCGACGGCGGCCACCTGCGCCAGGGAGGCGCCGTAGTCGAGGTCGGCCGGGCGCGGAGCGACGCGGCCGGGAGCAGGGTCGACGGGAAGGGCCGGGGAGGGCCGCCGCCAGCGGCGCACGGGGCGCACCTCGCGCACGAAGGAGAGGCGGCGAAGGCGGTCGGCCTGGCCGGGGCCGGCGTCGACGCTGACGGCGTTGAACCAGCGCGAGCGCGCACGGAGGCGGAGGCCGAGGGCCTCGACGGCGGCGGTGTAGCGGCGGTCGAGACCGGCGTCGAGGGCGGGGCCGGGGCGGACGCGGCGGGGCTCCGGCCAGGCGAGGGCCTCCCCCCGGTGCCCGGGCTTGTCGGCGAAGAACACCCAGAGGGGCTCGGCGGCGGCGAAGGCGGGAAGGAGGAGAGCGGCGCCCGCGGCCAGGAGGGACCGGCGGAGGATGGGCATCTCAGGGTTCGGCCGGGGTCCGGCGGTCGATGATCTCGGTGCCCTCGGGAGGGGTGAAGCGGAAGAGGCCGTCGTCGAGGCGGCCGTCCCGGCGGTGGCCGCTGAGGATGAAGATGCTCACGTCGTCGTTGGGCTCGACCTGCTCGATGCGCAGCAGACGCCAGCCTCTCTCCTCCACCCACAGGCGCATGCGCTTGAGCCTCAGGGCGGGGGGCACGTCCTCGGTGGGCTGCAGGGTCAGCATGTAGACCTCGCGCCCCTCCAGGTCGGTGCGCTGCACGGCGACGGGACGGTAGCCGTCGGCGTACTCGACGAGGACCTCCCACGGCGTCCGCAGCACGCCCCCGTCGTAGGGGGAGACGATGACCTGCTCGTTGGTCTTGCTGTAGGCCCAGATCGCCTCGCCGTCGGCGACGACGAGGTCGCCGCCCTCTAGCTGCACGCGGAAACGCCCCGGCCTGTGGGTGTAGATCTTCCCCTGGCGGGTGGCGTGCTTGTCGAGGACGGCCCAGTAGAACCGCTTCTCGAAGCTGGCCTCGTAGGTGCGCGCCCTGGCGAAACGGTCGCGGACCCGCTCCATGATCTCGTCACCGGTGACGGCGGCGGCGGGCGAGGGCCGCCACGGGGCGGCCAGGACCACCGCCCACAGGAAGGGCGCGAACCTCACGAGGCCCCTTCTTCGGCCGGGTCGTCGCCGCCCTCGGCGAGGATGCGCCTCGGCCTGGCGCCCTCGGCGGGCCCGACGATGCCGGCGAGTTCCAGCTCGTCCATGAGCCGGGCGGCCCGGGAGTAGCCCACCTTCATGCGCCGCTGCAGGTAGGAGGTGCTCGCCTGCTTGGACTCCAGGACGATGGCGACGGCCTCGTCGAAGAGCTCGTCGCGGTCGCCGGCGTCCTCTCCCGAGCCGCCGCGGGCGGAGAACACCTGCACCTCCTCGGCCTGGTAGCCGCTGTTGCGGATCTGCTCCACGAGGCGCTCGGTCTCCTCGCCGGAGATGAAGGCGCCGTGGATGCGGATCGGCTCGCCCTGGCCGCTGCGCAGGAAGAGCATGTCGCCGCGGCCGAGGAGGCGCTCGGCGCCGTTCATGTCGAGGATGGTGCGCGAATCGGTCTTGGAGGCGACGAGGAAGGCGATGCGCGAGGGGAAGTTGGCCTTGATGACGCCGGTGATGACGTTCACCGAGGGGCGCTGGGTGGCGAGGATGATGTGGATGCCCACGGCCCGGGACTTCTGGGCCAGGCCCATGAGCGAGGCTTCCACGTCGGCGGGAGCGGTGAGCATGAGGTCGGCGAACTCGTCGATGACGATGACGATGTAGGGGAGCTTGCGCACCTCCTCGCCCTCGGCGGCGCCCTCGGCCCCCGGGCCGTCGGCGAGGATGCGCTCCACCTTGGCGTTGTAGTCGGCGAGGTTGCGCACCGCCATCCGGGCCAGCAGCTGATAGCGGGCCTCCATCTCGGCCACGGCCCAGCGCAGGGCCTCGGCGGCCTTCTTCGGCTCGGTGATGACGGGCACCAGGAGATGGGGGATGTCGTTGTAGATGGTCAGCTCCACGACCTTGGGATCGACCATCAGCAGGCGGACCTCGTCGGGCGAGGCGCGCAGCAGGAGGCTGCAGATCAGGGTGTTGATGCAGACGCTCTTGCCCGACCCGGTGGCGCCGGCGACCAGCAGGTGGGGCATCTTCGCCAGGTCGGTGACGTAGGTGTCGCCGGCGATCGTCTTGCCGAGGGCCATGGCGAGCTCGGAATCGTCGCGGCGGAAGGCGCGGGACTCGACGATCTCGCGGAGGTAGACGGTCTCGCGGCCCTGGTTGGCGATCTCCACGCCGACGACGGACTTGCCGGGCACCGGCGCCTGGATGCGGATCCCCTCGGCGCTCATGACCCGGGCGAGATCGTCGGCCAGGGCCGAGATGCGCCCCACCTTGACGCCGGCGGCGGGCTCCACCTCGTAGCGGGTCACCACCGGACCGGGGCTCACCTCCACGACCTTCCCCATGACGTCGAAGTTGGCCATCGCCTCCTGCAGGACGCGGGCGTTCTCGAGCAGGGTCTCGCGGTCGACCTGCCCGCGGTCGGCCGGCACCGGATCCAGCAACTTGGTCCCCGGCGGGCGGTAGCGGCGGATCCGGGGGCGGGGCCTGGCGGCGCCGGAGGCCGAGGCGGAACCTCCGGACTCCGGGCGGGAACGGCCGTTGCCCGCCGACCCGTTGCGGACCCGCCGAGCCGGCGGAGGCTCCTCAACGACCGGCAGGGGCGGCTCCCGCGGAGGGCTGTCCCCCGGAGGGACGACCTCCTGAAGGGGGTCCTCTTCCAGGAGCCCCACCGGCCTGCCCGGCGCCTCCGGCTCCTGGGGCTCTTCCGACTCGGGCGGGGGCGGCGGCGCTCGGCTCACCGGCTCGTCCATGGAAACCGTCATCGGCGCGTTCTCCGGCCCCGTCCCGCGCGCAGCCGGGGGACGCCCGGGCTCCCCGGGGGGTTCCGGCGGCTCCTCCTCCCAGACGTCGTGATCCGCTTCGGCCCGGGCCTGGCGGCCGTGGCGACGGCGGCTGCGCCATTCGGCCAGGGCCTGCGCCCAGCGGCGGGGATCGATGTCGGTGACCAGCACCAGGGAGACCCCGAGGAGGCCGATGAGCAGGATGGCGGAGCCGATGCGCCCGGTGAAGGGAATGAGGACGCCGGCGCTTGCCCAGGTGCCGAGCCAGCCCCCCCACTCGAAGGCGGTGTAGGGGGACCAGCCGGGCAGGCCGGAACCGACGGAGAGGAACAGACCGATGCCGGCGATGCCGAGGGAACGGGCGGCGTACGGCTTGCAGGGGTGCCGGCGGAAGCGGTTCCAGGCCCACAGCACGGAGAGAAGCGGCAGGGTGTAGGCGGCGTAACCGACGGCGGTGAGCAGGCCGTAGGAGACGTGGGCGCCGAGCCACCCGGCGCGGTTCATGGCCGGCTGTCCGGCCTGGCTGGAGTTGGGCGGATCCTGGGGGGAATGGGTGGCCAGGCTCAGCACCAGGAAGGCGGCCAGGGCGAGGAGCACCACGCCGATGATGTGGGACCCCTTGTCTCGGGCCACGAGGGGATCTGGGCGTTCGGCCATGTGGATGCCTGCTCGCCCCGGATGGACGGGACCTGTGGCAAGGGGAAGAAGGAGGACCGGGGGAGGGCCTCCCAAGGTTCTTCTAGCGCCGGGTCACGACCCGCTTGCCGCCGGCGATGCGGCCGCCGGCGCTGGACTGCGCGAAGACCACGTACAGCCCCGGGGCGGCGGGACGCCCGCGGGCGTCGAGTCCGTCCCAGGCCAGGCGCGTCTCGATGGCGGCGGGGCGCCAGTCGGAGAGCCGCGCGACCCGGCGTCCCTCGGCATCGAAGAGCGTGACCGCGAGCAGGGCCGGCGCCGCGGGGAGGCGGCACAGGACCTCGAGGCGGCCGCCGAAGGCTTGGGGCCCGGCCTCGATCTGTATGAGGCCGCCGGCTGCCGCGGCCTGGTCGACGCTGTTGGCCCGCCCGGGGGTGCCGCCGGCGAGGTAGGAAACCCGCCAGGCGGAAGGCTCCCCGCCTTGGCGCTCCCAAGAGTGGCCGGCGGTCCCCGCGGAGGGATCGTAGGTGAAGGAGTCGGCCACGGCACCGCGGGCATCGCGCAGGAGAACCGTCTCGGGAGCGGAGTTGGACCAACCCGCGCGGCCGAAGGACCTGTCTTCAATAGTAAGGATTCCTGCCCACCTTTGCACCGAATCGTAGGCCGCGGAGTTGCCGCGATAGCTGCCGTCGACGACGACGGCGAAGGCCCCGGGGGCCAGGCGGGTGCCGGACCCGGCGTCGACGAGGGCGTCCAGCTCCTGGGCGTCGCCGAGGCGCCAACCCGCCAGGTCGACGGACTCGGCGCCGGTGTTGCGCAGCTCCACGAACTCCTCGTGGTGCTCGCTGCCGGCGGGATCGGCCAGAACCTCGCTCAGAATCACCCGGGCCTGCGCCGGCGGCGCCTGGCACCAGAGGACGGCCAGCAGAGCGGCGGCCCGGCGGCGGAGCCGGCGCGTTGAACCAACCCGTGCGGTCACAGCATCCCTCCTCGCTTGCGGATCACCCACTCCCCGGCAAGCAAAAGGGCGGCCAGCGACAACCACAGGTACTGGTCGACCTCGACGGCCAGACGCCTCTCCTCGGGGACCACCCGCGGCGGCGGGCGCAGGCGGGCGCGCAGGTCCCGCCAGGCCTCCAGGGGCCGGTACTCGCCGCCGCTGAGGGCGGCGATCTCGGCCAGGAGGCCGGGGTCGGCGCGCAGATCGACGGCCTCGACGGAGTGGCTCTCGACGACGAAGCGCCCCCCGGAGCGGCCCAGGGCGGCGCCCTCGTGGGAGGCCTGGACCTCATAGGTGTACTCTCCGGCTTCCAGACCGGTCCAGGCGGCGCGGAAGCGGCCGGCCCCGGCGGGCTCCATGGCCGACTCGCGCCCGTCCGGCCCCAGGCGGATGCTGACGCGGGCCGAATCGACGGGCTCGTTGAGCTGGTCGTAGACCTCGGCCACCACCGCGGCGGGCTCGCCGGCGCGGTACACGGGACTCTCCGGGGAGGAGCGGACCCGGCCCTCGACCGAGGCCGCGGCCAGCCAGCGGACGGCGGCGGGCCAGAAGGCGCGCAGGCTCCGCGCCTGCTCTCCGAGGCCGGCGGCGAGCAGATCCAGACGCCAGAAGCCGGTGCCGGCGGCCACCAGCACCCGGCCGGGCCCCACGGACCCGGCCACCAGCACCGGGTCCCCTGCCGATGTGCGCAGCAGCAGGCGGGACCCCGGCGCCGGGCGGCCCGCTCGAAGGGTGCCCGCCAGGGGCGGCCAGCCGCGCCAGGAGTCCCCGGCCGCGGTCTGCGCCAGCAACCGGCCGAGGGGATGGCCGCGGCCCTCGGGAGCCGCCTCCACGGGATCCCCGGTGGCCTCGATGACGGCGGGCCGGCCCCCGGAGAGGGGCAGCAGGCGGTCCAGCGGCCCGGGAGCGCGCAACAAGCGGGATCCGGCGAAGACGAGGAGCCCCCGCCCCGAGCGCAGGAACCCCTCGATCCCGCCGAGGGCGGCGGCCAGGTCCGGGTCCGGGTCGACCAGGACCAGGCAGTCCCAGCCCTCCGGGCTTTCGGGGAGGGGCTCGCCGCCGTAGAAGGAGCGGCCGTCCCGCCGGATGCGGGCGGTCACCTGCAGGGAGGAGTCGGCGGCCAGGGCGCGCCGCAGGAAGGCGGCCTCGGGGCCGGGAGCGCCCGCGGCGAGGAGGACGCGCAGGCGGTGGCGGCGCAGGTGCAGGGACAGGAGCCGGCGGTTGTTCTGCCCGGTGAGTTCCCCGTCGAGGCCGCCGACGGCGACCGTGAGCAGGTGCGGACCGGCGGCGAGGGGCGGCAACTCCAGGTCGGCGGGCAGCACCTGGCCGTCGGCGCCGAGGACGACCCGGGAGCTGACGAGCTGCTCCTCCTCGGTGGAGACGCTCACCTGCGCCGCCCGACCCTGGTATCCCCAGCTGCGCAGGGAGAGACGCAGGCGGAGGGGGCGGCCGGCGAAGGCGGCCTCGGGAGCCGCGGCGGAGAGGAGCTGAACGTCCGCCGCCGGGTCGCCGGAACCGGTGCCGAGGGCGTAGACCGGCACGCCGAGGGAGGCGGCCACGGCGGCGGGGTCCTCCCCGAGGTTGTGGCGTCCGTCGGAGACCAGCAGCACGCCCCCCAGGGTGCGGCCCTCGGGGACGGCGTCCTCGGCGGCGACCAGCGCGGCGGCGAGGTCGGTGGACCAGCCGGCGGCGGCGACCCGGGAGAGGGTGTCGAGAGCGACAGGATAGGGGCTGCCCGAGAACCCGCGCACCACCGCGTCGCGCAGATCGTCCCGCAGGCCGCCGCCGAGGACCTCCACGGCCCGGTGGAGACGGCTGCTGCCCTGCTCGACCACGTTCATGGAGGCGCTGGTGTCGAGGAGGGCGACCACCACCGGCCGGCGGGCGCTGCGGGCCAACCAGGAGAGCAGCGGCTCGGCGAGGACCAGGAGGATCAGGGCCAGGGCCGCGGCCCGCAGGACCCAGAGGAGGCGCCCGGTGGCGGGGTCGACGGCGGGCCGGGTGCGGCGGTAGATCCAGCGGCCCAGCCAGGCGAGGACCGGAACCAGCAGGAGCCAGAGCCAGACCCCGTCCAGGGACCAGCCCGGGGTCACGCCGCCAGCCCGGGCAGGGGAGGGCGGGGGCGGGCGTCGAGCCCGAAGTCGCTGCGGTCGCCGCGGAGCAGGCGGAAGCGGCCGGCGGCGGCGATCATGGCGGCGTTGTCCGTGCACAGCACCGGCTCGGGGACGAAGAGCGCGGCCCCCCGCGCGTCGAGGGCTTCGCGCAGCCGCCGGCGCAGGCGACGGTTCGCGGCGACGCCGCCCACCAGGGCGACCCGCTCCACGCCGGTGCTCTCCACCGCCTCTTGCGTGCGGCCCACGAGGACGTCCACCACCGCCTCCTGGAAAGAGGCGGCCACGTCTTCGGTGGACGGCCGAGCCCCGCCGCCGTCCACGAGCCGGCGCCGGACCGCCGTCTTGAGACCGCTGAAGCTGAAGTCGAGGCCGTCCCGGTCGGGCCGCGCCCGGGGCAGGTCGACGGCCCGGGGATCACCGCTCGCCGCGGCCTCGGACACGACCCGGCCGCCGTGCACCGCCGAGGTGGAGGAGAGCAGGCCCAGGAGCCGGGCGACCTTGTCGAAGGCCTCCCCGGCGGCGTCGTCGAGGGTGCGGCCGAGGCAGCGGTAGTCGCCCCAGGCCCGGACGTGGATCAGCTCGGTGTGGCCCCCGGAGACGAGGAGGGCGGCGAAGGGGGGCTCCAGGCCGGCGCCGCCGAGGCGGGCCGAGAACAGGTGGCCCTCCAGATGATGGACCCCGACGAGGGCGAGGTTCCGGGCCCAGGCCAGGGCCTTGGCGAAGTTGACCCCCACGAGGAGGGAGCCCACCAGGCCGGGGCCGAAGGTGACGGCCACCGCCTGGAGGTCGTCCAGGGAGGCGCCGGCCTCCCGCAGGGCCTGCTCGACGACGGGCTGCAGGGTCCGCAGGTGGGCCCGGGAGGCCAGCTCCGGGACCACCCCCCCGTAGGCGGCGTGGTCCTGCTGGGAGAGGACGATGTTGGAGAGGACGCTCCCGCCCCCGTCGAGAACGGCGGCGGAGGTCTCGTCGCAGGAGGTCTCGAGGCCGAGGAGGGTCACTCGCTCGCGGCCTTCCACGTCACGGGCTAGGTTGAATCAGTGAGCGCCTTGACTGGCGGGGTCTCCACTGCTTTCGAGGCTTCGAGCTTGTGGATGCGATCTTCCAAGCGGCGCAGGTCGGTTCTTACCCCCTCGGCCAAGTAGGCCGCGCCGTTGTGCATGAGCACATTGCAGGAGCTCATGTTGACCAGGATGGTGACCGTGACGAGGGCCGCAGCCGTGCAAACGATCGTCTCCTTGTGGTTCCTGAACCAACCCTCTAGACGTCTTGTCGGCTTCTCGGGCTCAGGAGGATAGTCGTCAAACAGTTCTGGGGGAGGGGCCTCAACATCGAAATCCGGGGGGACATCATCTCTGTCGTCTGGAGGCGAGGAGGCCATCACTTCTTGAATCTTCTGTGGAAGTGGCGATACAGGTCGTTCGTGGTGATCTTGTAGTCTTGGGTCTGATCGCCCCGCCTTCTCGCGGCACGCCAAGGCATCTCTCTGTGCGTCATCTGGCGGAGCCTCCAGGCTGAGAACTGTCCGAATCTGTCGTAGACGCTTCGCATCAGCTGAATCTGAGGGGCTTCAAAGTCGCCCATCAGAGGGCCTTCGGGGAGTTCCACGAGGCGAATCGGCATGCGCCCCAAGTGCGTGTATTCCTGCCACACTGAAGGCACGACGGGGCCGTGTTCCCATGCCTCAATTCGATCCCTGAACAGCACCTGCTCTTCGAACGCAGCGACGTGGAAGCCTTGGAAGTAGTAGAGGAGCTTCTGCAACTTCATGTTGGTGATGCTGTCGCCGTCGTCGTACAGGTCGCCCATCCGCACGATATACCTCACCACAGCGTCTACGGCAGCCATCGGCGGCCTCCGGGGAAGAGGGTTCCTGGAAAACCTAACCACCCCTCCCGATCCGTCAAACCGACTTTGCAGGATCGAGATGACGCTCTCAACCCGAGTCGGCAACCCCAGGCTGATCGCCCCCACCGTCAGCTTGACAAGATCTTCGGTGGAGCCAGCGCCTCCATCAGGTCCAGCAGGTCGGATGGACCGAAGGTGCCATCAGCCAGGCGGGCGAAGGCGATTTCTTCGACCGTTCACGATTTTCCGGAGCCGTCCCTTGTTCAGCGGCCACGATAGCCGTTCGGCCGTCCATGATGCGGTGTGCATCAGGCCAGCGTTCAGCGAGCTGCCTCCAAGCGTATTCGGATTCCCCCGACAGGCTGATCAGGTACAGGATTCTCACGAGCGGGGTCCGGCGAGAGGTGGTTGGGTTGGGTGAGAGATTACCGTGCGCCCTCCGGGCGGTCAACCGGCGCCGAGGAGGGTCACTCGATCAGGGGTAGCAGGACTTCGGCCTCGGCGGGGTCGACCTGCCGGACTTCGTAGAGGCGGCCTCCGGGGACCTGGATGGGACGCGGGCCCTCGTCCGCGGCATACTCCACGAAGAGGCCGAGATCGGTTTCGGGATCCAGGGCTCCGATGAGGTCGGCGCCGCCGCGAACGCGCACGGTGACCCGGGGGGGGCTGACCGCGGCGCCGGCAGGCCCGCCGCGGACGGCGACGGGCACCTCCGGGATCTCGTACTCGGCCAGCTCCTGCACGTCGACGATGATCCTCACCTCGCCGGACTCTCCGTCGGAGAGGCGGATCATGGTGTCCGGCGGAGGCCGGACGGCGACCATGCGGTCGACGTCGGCGGTCAACTCCTGCTCCAGGAGGGAGTCGGTCTCCACGGCCTCGACGGACCGCATCTGGCTGGCAGGGCCCACCATGCGCACGGAATCCGGGGAGACGCGGACGCCGCCGACGCGGGTGTAGGCATCGGCGACCCGGAGGTCGACCTGGGGGCGAACGGGAAAGCTGCGCTCGGCGCGGCGGTCGACCTGCAGGCTCAGCACGCGGGGCTCGACCACCCTCTCGACACCGATTTCGTACTCGGAGTCGACCACCACCTGGTCCTCCCGCAGGCGCACGGGGAGGGTGCCGGGGCCCCGGGACTTGGGCGCGACCCGCAACTCCAGGTCGGAGGCGGAGGTGCGCAGCAGGTCCATGCCGACACCCTTGACGACGACGCGGACCGTGGCCGGCGGCGGGCTCGCCAGGACGATGGGAAAGCCGCCGGTGGGGTTGGCGGGATCGGCGACCACCAGGGGGATCTCCAGCTCCCGGTGGAAGGAGTGTCCGCTGATGGCGTAGAGCCACAGGCCGCCGCCCATCAGGACGGCGCCGAGCTTGAGCCCCCAGTCGGCGAAGAGCCAGCGCCGCATCAGGAGGCCCGCGAGGAGGCTATTTCCAGGATTCCCGGACCTCCTTGCCGACGCTCAGCTCGCCGTTGTCGATCCGGAGGTTGTATCCGCACTCCGGGTAGGTGCAGACCCAGGCCTTGTAGTGGATGGCGGCGCCGTCGCGTCCGTAGTCGGACAGCGGGACCAGCACACCCTGCTCGCACTTCAGGCAGGTAGGGAATCCAGTATCCATGCAAGAAGCCCTCCCTCTCGATGATGCCTTCGCTCGGTCAGCGCGAAACGCGCGCCTGCCGCCGGGCACAGGCGCGCACGGCCTCCTCCTGGCCGGGGGTCTCCACCGACCCCGGGCGGCGGCGGCGGACCTCCTCCAGGGCGTCCTCGGGGTCGGTCCCGGTGGCCACGAGATAGCACGCGAGCATGGTACCCGTGCGCCCCAGCCCGGCCCGGCAGTGGACGGCGGCGGCCAGGCCGTCGCCCTCGGCGGCGTGGACGAACTCCAGGAAACGGTCGACCTGCCCGGGGCCCGGGACGGTCATGTCCCGCACCGGCAGGTGCAGATAGCGCAGGCCCCGCGACTCCGGCCACAGGCCCAGCTCGGTAAGGGAGACCAGGGCGCCCACGCCGGCGCCCTCCAGGGCGCGGAGATCAGCCCCCGTCAGCTCCCCCGAGAGGCCGAAGCCGGCCATGCGGCCGGGGCGGATCCAGCCGAAGTTGTGGATCATGGCGCCGGCGCCTCCCGGCCGGGCGGACCCTCGACCCAGTACTGGCCATCGGGGCCGACCTCCTTCTTCCAGATGGGGACCTCCTCCTTGAGCCGGTCCACCAGGTGGTGGCAGGCCTCGAAAGCCTCCCGCCGGTGGCCCGCGGCGACGCTGACGAGGATGGAGATCTCGCCGATTTCCAGGCGGCCGACGCGGTGCAGGATGCCGATCCGGCCCACCGGCCAGCGCTCCCGCGCCCGGGCGGCCAGTCGCGCCATGACGCGCTCGGCCATCTCCGGGTAGGCCTCGTACTCCAGGTACGAGGTCTCGCGCTCCCCGGTGCGGTTGCGGACGGTGCCCGAAAAGGTGACGACAGCCCCGTCACCCGGGGCCCGCACTTGGTCCTGCAGGGCATCCACGGCAATCGCCTCCGTGACGATGCGGAAGACGTCGCCGGAGCCGCCGCTGACGGGCGGGATGAGGGCGACCTCGTCGCCATCGCTCAGGCGGGCGTCACGGGAGGCGTACTCGGCGTTCACTGCAACCTGCAGCGAGCCCGAGAGAGGCCCCAGGGACGGATGCGCGCGGCAGAGGATGTCGAGGAGCGCGGCCACGGTGGTGGGCCCATCCAACTCCACGTCGGTTTCCCGCAGGCCGGCGGCTTCACGGCAGGAGGCGAAGAACAGAACCTTCAGACGAGCCATGTCCCTAATGTACAAAGGCCGCCGGATCCCGTGCGGGTTCCGGCGGCCAAGTGGCGCTCCGCGACCACTGTCGGCCCGGGCCTCGGCTCCCTCTACTGCAGGAGGGTCATCTTCTTCATGGAGGTGAAGGCCCCGGCGCGCAACTCATAGTAGTAGACGCCGCTGCCTACCCTCACACCCCGCGAGTCCCGCCCGTCCCAGGTCTCGCGGTAGCTCCCGGCGGGCAAGGATGCCTCGGTGAGGGTGCGCACCCGCTGGCCGAGGCCGTCGTAGATGCGCAGGGTCACGAAGGAGCCCTCGGCGAGGTCGAAGCGGATGGTGGTGCCCGGGTTGAAGGGGTTGGGGTAGTTCTGCTCCAGGCCGCTGGCGAGCGGTACGACCTGCTCGCCGACAGCGGTGGCGAAGACGACCTCGATGGTCCCGGAGCGGCTGACGGCGCCGTTCAGATCGATCTGCCGCAGGTAGTAGAAGACCACGTCCGCCGCGGGCGGATCGACATCGACGAACTCGTAGGTGCGGAACTCGTCGCTGGTGCCGGCGCCCGGAACCAGGTCGCCCACGCGCTCGAAAGTCGCGCCGTCCACACTGCGGTAGACCTCCCAGCCGAGGTTGTTGGTCTGGGAGGCGACCCCCCAACGCAACAGAATCTCGTCCTCGCCGGCGATCTCACCGGCAAAGCTGGCGAGCTCGGCAGGGACGGGAACGTCCCAGGTGACGCTGAAATCGACGCTCAGATCCCTCGACTCGCCACCGGTGTTGGGGGCGCTGGTGGCGGCCGAAACCATGGCGCTGGTGCTGCCGGCGGAGTCGTCGCCCTCGGCGTCGAGGGTGATGGAGGCGGACCCGGAGGCGTCGGTGTCCACGCTCACCTCCAGGCTCTCGCCGGCGGCCAGAGATCCCTCGCCCAGCACGTGGACGGTCTCGGAGCCGGAATTGCTCACGGTGAAGGTGACCGCCTGGCCCGCGGCGGCAGCCCCCGTGGCGTCGGCAAAGACGACGCCCAGGGTGACCTCGCCGAGGCTGCCGTCAGCGGCCGCGCCCATCCCCAGGGGCGAGTAGTCGGCGCTCACGTCGATGGCGGTGGAGGCGGTCAGGCTGGGCTCGGTGACCGGCGGAGGAGGCGGGTTGATCGTCACCGAGAGCCCGAGATCCTCGCCGGAGAACTCGTCGCGGTCCTCCCGGCTCGGGCCGACGGAGATCAGGGCGACGCTCAAGGATGCCTCCGTCTCGGCCGTGAAACTATCGGAGGTCTTCACCGAAAGGGTGATGGAAGCCTCGCCATCGACCTGATCCGGCGGCGTGACGGCGGCGGCCATGCGCACCTGGTTGTCGGTCCCCTCTTCCACCAGACCCGGTGTCAGCAGCGTCTGGACATCCTCGAAGCCGCCCCCAAGGGCGAGCCTGGCGGAGTTCAGATTGAAGTGGGCGGCGTCGGACACCTGCAGAACAACCTCCAACTGCTTTACCCCGACGAGGCCCTCGGCCGCGACCTCCAGGCGGACCCTCTCATCCGCCCCCACACCGGCGACAGACATCTCGCCCACGAGGGTAAAGGCCGCGTTCTCGTTGTCCCCGGCGAGAACCCCGCCGGCCACGGCGAGGGAAAGGGCTACGGCGATCGGTGCTGCCTTGCGCAGAATCAGCATTCCTGGGCCCGGCCTGGTTAGGTGTCCGAAGCGAGGGGTGAATGTGGAAGATGGGACCCCGCCCTGGGGCGGGATCCCATCTTCAAACCACGGTGGAACTGAACCTGCCTCCTACTTCAGGAGCAGCATCTTCTTGTGGCTCTGGAACTCCCCGCCCGCGGTGACGCGGTAGAAGTAGATTCCGGAGGACAAGGGCTGCCCACTGTCGTTGGTGGCATCCCACTGGTAGCTGTAGCGGCCAGCGTTCTGGAACTCGCGGTCAACCATCGTCCGCACGACCTGGCCGAGCATGTTGAAGACCTCGAGGGTGACCTCGTTGGCGTCCGGCAACTGGTACTTGATCGTGGTCTCCGGGTTGAAGGGGTTCGGGAAGTTGTTCTCGAGGGCGTAGACCTCGGGACGCGTCTCGACCCGAATCGCGACCGGATCGGTGATCCGGTTCAACCCGTAGCTGCCGTCCTGCACGCCGCCGGCCATGACCTCGACCAGGCTCTCCTCGATCTCCTCGATGGACCGGAAGACCAGGGTGACGCCCAGATCGCCCTCGCTGACGGTCTCGCCGAAGGCGGCGATGTGGATCTCTCCGTCGGCGTTGGCGATGACCCGCGGCTGAGCCAGACCAGCCTCACCCAGCGGGTTGTCCTCGAAGCGCGGCTCGACGAACTCGAGGTAGCGGTCGTCGAAGTTGACGGTGAACCCGTAACCCCGAACCTCGGCGAAGTCCTCCAGGCTGACCAGCAGGGACATCTCCTCGCCGACGCGCGGCAACTCACCCGCCGCGTTGTCGATGTAGAAGCGAGCCTCGCTGTTCAGACCGGCCTTCGTCGGCACCGCCTTGCCGATGCCCGCGACCTCCTTGCCGAAGCTCTCGGCGAAGGCGAAGAAGTCGTCGACATCGATGACGTCGTTCGGAATGATGTCGAAGGCGGCCTCGTAGAGGTCGCTCTCGGCGGTCAGACCGAAGTGGTCGGCGAAGATGAAGAAGTCGTCGTAGTCGACGCGGTTGTCAGCGCCGAAGAGCCCGACGATCCGGTTGCCGTCGCCGTCGACGACGGTGTTGCGGATGGCCATGGCCGACTTCACGATCTCCGAGGCGGTGATCTGCTCGAGATCCTTGGGCTCCACCTTGTAGGAGTAGCGCACGCCGTTGGCAGCGGTCAGATCCTCCCAGGAGGAAGAACCGGCCGGGGCTTCGCCCAACAGCTGCCAGGCGCCGTCGCCGATGCGGCGGGAGATGTTGTAGCCCACCACGCCGGCACTGGTGAAGACATTGCCATTCGCACCGACCGCCTGCGGCACCACCGAGGTCATCATGCGGTCATCGATCGACCTCGTCCAGTCGATGGTGATGCTGGCACCGGCGTCACCCGGAGTGTCCAGAGCGCGGACCCAGGTGACCGGGGCGGGCGGGATATCGTCGATGGCCCGCACGGCCTCCTCGGTACGGGTGATGTGGTCGTTCAACTCGCCCTGCACCGACTTCAGGCTCGGAACCAGGCCGCCGCGCTCGTGGAAGGCCAAGGCCTCCGGAGTCAGCGTGGCGAAGACCGGACCTTCCAGGTTGCCCTGGGCGGCCTCCCGGCTCCGGACCATCGTCTCGGCCATCAACTCGTAAGGCATGGAGACGGACTGGGTGACGGTGAAGGCACGCTTGTTGTCGGTGGCGGTGGTGTCCGTAGTGGTCTCCTCGCCGCCGTCCTCGGAGCCGTCGTCCTCCGTACCGTCGTCCCCGGAGCCGTCGTCCTCCGTACCGTCGTCTTCGGCACCGTCGTCCTCCATACCGTCATCTTCGGCGCCGTCATCCTCCATACCGTCATCTTCGGCGCCGTCGTCCTCCATACCGTCGTCTTCCATACCGTCGTCTTCCATACCGTCGTCGGCCATTCCGTCATCGGCGCCGCCCGTACGGGTGGCATCGCTGGCGAGGCCCTGGCTCTCGGCGGTGACGCCATAGAAAGTGGCATCCCCGTCGAGGGTGGCGACTACGACGCGCATGACGTCAACACCGGGGATCGCGTCCACATGACCCCAAGCCACCGGCTGGATCGTGGGCTCGGACAACTCGACCACGTTACCCTCATCGTCAGTGCCCTGGGTGACGGTGACGTCACGCCAGATGCGGTAACCGCCGTCGAGGGTAGAGTGATTGTCGGAGAGGTCGAAGGTGAGCATGACGAACCCACCCTGGTCGCCCTGGCCGAGGGCGCCCTTGTAGTCCTCGCCGACCAACTTGTCGGGAGCGTCCGGACGGTGATCCTGCTGGTCCCCGTCATCAGTGCCGTCGTCGGTGGGGGTGACCACCGCCGGCCGCTCGGTGACCGCCACCGTCTTGGTGGCCACCGTCACCGTTTCCCCGGTGACGTTACGAACGGTGAGTGGCAAATCTCCGAGGTGGGCGTTGCTCCGAATGGAGAAGGTGGCCACGCCGTTCTTGACCTGCAGAGCACCCGGGGGCAACTCGACCCCGATGACGGACGTGCTCACCTCGACATAGTTGTCCTGGTCGAGGACCGTGTTCCCGAAGGCGTCGACGTATCTCAAACCAACGTCGACCAGCGAGTGGAGATACACCGTATCGCTGACGGAGATCGTGATCTCCTTGTAGGCCGCATGCTTGATGACGAGAGAGGAGTCCAGCTTGCCGACGAAGGTAGTGTCGCTGTCGCTGGTGAGATCCTCCACCTTGACCGTGTGGGTCTCCGGAGCCTTCTGGGCGTTCAGCTTCACGTCGGCCTTCCAGGAAACCACATCCCCGACCCTGCCGACGCCCCAGGCATCGCTCGTGAGCCTGGCCATACCGGCGGGCATGCCCTCGGTGACCACGCCCTTGCCGGAGAGGGTCAGGCCATCGCCGGAACCGCCGGAGACGGTCACCACGGCATCGTTGTTGTAATCGACCTTGCCGTAGGCGAGAGCGGCCACATTCGCCTTGTTCCACGCGTTCACCGTGAGGGTGAACTGGGGATCCTTGTGGGCCGCCACCTGCCCGCTATTCGCGAGCTTGCCCTTGTCGTCGGTTCTCGTCCCTCCGGGGGGATTCGACGAAACGCTGAAGTAGGTGATCTTCGGCACCACGTAGTTGGTGTCGTAGGTCAGCTCGCCAGCGTCGGTGACCTTGTAGTTACCAGCGAGGTCGGCGCCGATGAGCGTCAACTTGTACTTGGTGTCGTCAACCAGACCGGTGTCCTTCCTGGCGGCGTTGATGAACTCCTCGTGCGGGATGACCTGCTCCTCCAGGTCCAGAAGCTCGCCGCCGGCCAGATCCCTGATCTTCTGTCCGGGCCTGTCCCGTCCGCTCACATACTCGTAGATGATGCGGACGCTGTCGGCGTGCTCACTGAGCGCGAACCTGACGTCGGCGGTGCTGGTCTCCTCGATCGTGGAGATGTCGGCCGAGGTCGGGAAGAGGCCGTTGAAGGCGAGATCGTCGATATCGACATAGACGTCGGCGCGCTCGGCGGCCGGACCCTTGTTGCCGGCAAAGTCGGTGCCGGTGACCTTGATCGTCTTGACGCCGGTCTTGAGGACGCCCACCCCGTTGGTGTCGTGCTTGGTACGGGTGGTCAGGTCGGGAGTGGTCTCGATCGAGCTGACTCGACCCGCGGCATCAACATCGAAGATGAGGCGGAGCTTGCCCGCGGCGTTCAGCGCGGCATTGTTGTCCGAGAAGGCGCGGATCGTATCCGCCGCAGTCGGCACATCGTCATCATTCCCGGGGACCTCGTCAGGGCCAGCGCCACTTGTCTCGATGACGGTGGGGGGGTCGGCGTCTGAGAGTCCCCACTTCCGAACGTCGTCGCCTTTGTTCCTGATCTTGAGGACGGTGCCGCCGAGGTCGATGTCCAGATCCTTGTACTTCTCCCCGGCGAACAGGGCATACTGGATGGGATTGAGATCGTTGGAGGTGCCCGAATTCAGAGTGCCGTCAGTAACGGTGTCTGGGCTCGCCACCTCGAGAGTGTCACTGCCGTCCTTGCCGCTGACGCCATCGATGACCGGCTTCTTGCTGTCAATGAGGAACGACAGACTAGCCGAGGCGCCGGCCGGGTCCCCGGACGGCGTGGCGCCACTTCGGTTACCCCACTCGTCGACGATGTAGGCCGTGGCCCTGTTTCTGGCTACGGGCGCTGCGCCCACGGTCTGGACTGTCACCTTCTCACCCACAAGGTCGCCGAACTCGCCCTCGCCGATGGCCTGCCGGAAGGTGAGGGTGTCGAGCCGGCCATTGCTCTCAAGGGGGACCGAGTAGGTCTCCTTCACCTTGCCGGCGCTTGTCTCCGGGGCTGACGCGTCAGTCAGGTCGAAGACCTCGACCTCGACGGTATGGTTCTTGTCGAGGATCAGCGGCATGTTGTCCGGCCCCACCTTGACATCGAATTCGAACTTGTCCCCGATGCCGGCGATGTCGGCCCTTACGTCGTCTGCTGCATCGGTATTGCCCTGGGTCAGCACGGCCGTGACCAAGTCGCCCGAGACCCCATCCCCCCCATGGAGGATCAAGGCCGCAGGGACCGGAGGACGGTCGGCGTCGATGGCGAAGAGCACGTTGCCCGGGGTGGTCGGGGACCTCTTGCCGGTGCCGGCCGTAACTGTGGCGCCGCCGCCGCTCGTCACTTCGTCCCACGCCACCGCCACGGCATGGATGCTCGACACCATGCCGCTGGTCTGGTGGACCTTGCCGTTCCAAGTGTAGGTGACCTCGGCGACGTTGGCGTCGACCTGGACCGACGTGGCATCGCCGGCGAAATAACGCGTCGAGTCGGTGTTGCCGTTGGACTTCTGGATCCGAACGGCAACGATGCCGGCCCCGGCGACAGCATCGACGGGCTGTCTCTCCAACGCAGCATCGCCCGTCAAGCCCAGACCGCCGTTGAAGTCCCCGGCCGCCGGCTCCACTGCAGGCACTCGCGCCTCAGGGCTATCCTTCACCTTGCCACCACCTGTAGCCTCATCGCCCAGAATCAGATCTCCCATGACCAAGGCGATGGCCACGCCGTCCGCATCGTTGGGCGTGAAGTCCCTGACCACCGCCGTCACCGTGAAGGTGCCGTCGATGCCGAGGGTGGCTCCCGAGTCGGGCGCGGTGATGGTCACGCTGCGCACCTCCGCCGCGTGGGCGTCGATGGCCCCGAAGCCGATCACCAGCGCGGCGAAAAGGGCTGCGTAATTCCTGCGCTGCATCTTCTTCCTCCTCAGGGAGCCCAGTCCCTGTCCTGGTTTCTGCAGAAAAGTTCTGATGTAATGCGGGGATTCAGTGAGTATTCGCTCCATAATATCACCGGCTCCTATGGGGTGTCAAGCGAATTCTTGGTCTGGCAGGGGTACCGGCCCAAGAGTTTCAAAGGTAGGGTACATCCCCCTTGGGTTCAACCCCCATCCCCACTTCGGAACCGGTGCCGCCGCAGGGCCAGGGCCGCCCCCGCCAGGACGACAGCGGCGCTGGCGGCGCCGGCGGCGCGGGCCCGGGCCACGGGCGGGGAGCGGTAACGCAGCTCCACCATGTGCTCGCCCGCCGGCACGGGGACCGCCTTCCAGACGTAGTCGGCGCGCAACAGGGGGGCGGGCCGGCCGTCGACGAGGGCGCGCCAGTGGGGGTGGTAGTTGTCGCCGATCACCAGCAGGCGGGGCCCGCCGGCGGACAGGTTGAGACGCACCACGCCCTCGCGGTAGTCGTAGAACTCCTCGGTCACGCGATCGCCGCCCAGATCGGCGTCCGGGCCGGGCAGGTCGATGGGCGGCGGCTCCTCCAGCAATACGGTGCGGCGCAGGTCGTAGCGCCCCTCGCGCAGGGCGGTGAGGACCTCCGCCTCGCCGGGCAGGACCTCGGCGTGGGGCGCCAGGTGGAACCACGGCAACGCCGTCCGGTTGGCGTAGAGGCGCAGCTCGCGCCCCGCGAATACCTCGGGGAAGCCCTCGGCCCGCAGCTCGACGGAGCGCGGCGTGACGAGGAAGCGGGCGCCCATGAGATCGAGGATCGGGCGCGCGGCGCCGAGGATCTGGCCGTCGGTCCAGCGCACGTCGCGGCCCTCGGCGTGGCGGGCGCGCAGCACGCTCTCCACGGGCTCCAGCTCTCTCAGCAGGCGGTCGTAGCGGCGCAGGGTGAAGTTGGCGAAGCCGGTGGCCACGTCGGCGCCGTCGAGGTGGTAGCGCGCGTCCTTGAGGAAGCCGTGGCCCGGCACGGGGAAGAGGCGGAAGCGGCCGGGCTGCCGCTCGAGGAAGGCGCGCACGTCGGGGTTGGCCTGGCGGTAGTCGGCGTAGTCATCCGGGTCTTCGTACTTGAGGAAGAGGCGGTCGATGCGCCAGGTGTCGGCCACGGTGAGGGCGGCCAGGCCGAGGACGAGGAGGCCGGCGCCGACGCGGTTGCGCAGATGCAGCAGCAGCAGGGCGGTGCCGGCGGCGCACACGCCGGCGCCGATGAGGCCCCCGCGGGCGAGCCAGGGGGCGGCGGCGGTCATGGCGCGGCGGCGGAACTCCGGGGCGTCGGACCAGAGGAGGGCGGTCCATGCCTCGGTGACCAGGCGCGGCGCGAGAGCGATGACGAGGCAGAGGCCGGTGAGGACGGCGCCAGCGACGAGGATGCGGCGCGAGAGGACGGGCGCGTCGCCGGCGGGGCGCAGGACGCGGCTGAGGCCGAGGGCGGCGAGGGCGACGGCGGGAAAGGCGAAGAGGAAGGCGGCCATGCCGATGGTGCGCAGCTCCTTGCCGCCGGGCAGGAGGTGGTAGGCGACATAGTGGACGGGGGTGTGGCCGCCGAGGGTGAAGGCGGCGGCGGCGGCGAAGAGGAGGCCGAGGAAGAGCACGAGGGGGCTGGCGCGGGCGCCGGGGACCGCGGCGAGGGCGAGGAGGAGGACGAGGATGCCGAAGTACTCGGAGTTGAGCTTCATGGGGTTGCGGCCCCAGTAGCGGTTCCGCTTGTCGGTGGGGTCGTCGAAGCCGCCGAACTCCGGCACGACGAGGGAGGCGATCTCCTCCGGGTGGAGGGACCAGCTGCGGGCGTGGGCGAGTTGCTCCCCGGGCGTGCGGCCGGTGCCGTCGTGGACGGCGGCGCGCTTGGACTCGGTCTTGACGTGCAGGTAGGGCGGGTAGACGCCTTCGGCGGCGAGGCCGAGACCGAGGGCGGCGGCGGCGGCGAAGAGGCCGGCGCGCTCCGCCAGGCGGGGGAAGGTCAGTCCCCGCAGGCGCAGGTGGACGAGCTTATAGATGGTATAGGCGCCGGTGCCCAGGAGGGCGTACTGCATCATCTGCAAGTGGGGGGTGAAGATGCCGATGGCGATGAGGACGGGGAGGGCGGCCCACGAGCCGAGGGCCTGCCGGCCGCCGTCCATGCCGCGCTCGACGCAGAGGAGGAGGAAGGGGAAGAGGGCGATGACCGACATCTTGGCGTAGTGGCCGGCGAACGGGAAGCTGAGGAAGGTGGGCGCCGAGAGGAAGGCGAGGCCGCCCCAGAGGGCGGCCCAGCGATGGACGCCGACCTGCCGCAGGTAGAGGAACATGCCGTAGCCGGCGGCGAAGACGACGAGGATGTAGCGCCAGCCGACGGTGCGCTGGTGGGTGGTGAACAGCTCGATGAGGTAGGTGGGGAAGAACTTGTGGCGGATCTCCTCGGAGACGGGGTAGCCGCCCATGATGGGCGACCAGGCCGGGGGCACGAGGTCGCGCAGCTTCTCCGCCACCGGCGCCTTGCCGCGGTGGAAGTCGAGCCCCACGTCGTGGCCGAAGATGATCTTGCCGCTGAGAGGGAACTCCCAGAAGTAGACGAGGGCCACCAGCGCGAAGAGGGCGGGGGCGAACCAGGGGCGGGAGATGTACCGCCGGAAGGCGGGGGCGGGGGGGGCTTCAGGCGAGGCGGGGGCCTCGGCCTTCGGCCGGGGGTCCGCCTTGCGGCGTTGGTCGCGCCTGCGGTCCTGCTTGCCCATGGTGTGGCCTGTTCCAGTCGGGGGGCGGCCCGGGAGACGCGGGAACTACTGTATTGGCAGGGCGGCCAGAGGGCCCGGGTGGTTCCCGGAGGCGCCGGAACCTGGCCTCATGGGGCGGCGGGGTCGTCCTCCACATCCGGGAACGGTGGGTTCACCCCCTGCCGCCGCGCCCAAGCGTTGGCCTCCCGGCAGGCCTTCAGCCGGCCCTCCTCAAAGCCCTTCTCAAGGCCTTCCTGGCGGCCTTCCTGGCGCGCCTTTTCGTGCTGGCGCGCCAGCCGGTCCTTCATCCATTGCGTCATGACCCCGGTCATGTCCACTCCTGAAGGATGGCAGACGGCTGCTCAGAAAGCTCCATGGTCGATGATACTCCCGGGGCTTCCTTCCCGGGGCGGTCCCGAAGCGCCGGAACATGGCCTCATGGGGCGGCGGGGTCGTCCTCCACATCCGGGAACGGTGGGTTCACCCCCTGCCGCCGCGCCCAGGCGTTGGCCTCCCGGCAGGCCTTCAGCCGGCCCTCCTCAAGGCCCTTCTCAAGGCCTTCCTGGCGGCCCTCCTCAAGGCCTTCCTGGCGCGCCTCTTCGTGCTGGCGCGCCAGCCGGTCCTTCATCCACTGAGTCATGACCCCGGTCATGTCCACTCCTTGGACCCGCTTGTCCTACAGATGATACTCCCGGGCCGCGCGAGATACCGCGCTGCTACCGGCTGGCGGCAGGGTCGTCCTCCACATCCGGGAACGGTGGGTTCAGCCCCTGCTTCCTCGCCCAAGCGTTGGCCTCCCTGCAGGCCTTCAGCCGGCCCTCTTCGCGACCCTCTTCGCGGCCCTCTTCGCGACCCTCTTCGCGGCCCTCTTCGCGACCCTCCTCACGGCCTTCCCGCAGGGCCTGCTGCCGCGCCTCTTCGTGCTGGCGCGCCAGCCGGTCCTTCATCCACTGAGTCATTACGCCGGTCATGTCCACTCCTTGGAGGATGGCAAAAGGTATGCAGACGGCTGCGATGACGACCTCCCCCAGACCTCGCATGATACCCAGAGAGGTATCAACAAGACCCTTCCCCCCAGTGACCTCCGACCAAACTACAAGACCAGACCCGTAGAGGGCGATGGCCAGGAATCCGGTCACGAACCAGACCCGCTTGTCCTCGACGATCGACCATATCCCGACTCTTGCCCCGGATTCCGGCTCCATTCAGAAGCTCCATGGTCGATGATACTCCCGGGGCTTCCTGCCCGCAATGAATGACCGCTTACAGGGTGCCCTTGGTGGAGGGCACGCCGGAGACGCGGTCGGAGCGCAGGGTGGCCATGTCGAGGGCGCGGCCCAGGGCCTTGAAGATCGCCTCGATGCCGTGGTGGTCGTCGGCGCCGCGGAGCAGGTCGACGTGCAGGTTCAGGCGCCCGTGGTCGGTGAAGGCGCGCAGGAACTCGGGGACGAGGGCCACGGGCAGGCCGCCCACGGAGCCGTCGCGGAAGGCGGCGTTGACGGCCAGGTAGGAGCGTCCGGAGAGGTCGACCACAGCCCGGGCGAGGGCGTCGTCCATGGGGACGTAGGCGTGGCCGAAGCGCTGGATGCCGGCCTTGTCGCCGAGAGCCTCGCCCAGGGCTTGGCCGAGGCAGATGCCGACGTCCTCGACGCTGTGGTGGGCGTCGACGTCGAGATCGCCGCGGCAGGTGAGGGTGAGGTCGAAGAGGCCGTGGCGGGTGAAGGCGTGGAGCATGTGGTCGAAGAAGCCGACGCCGGTGCTGGCCTCGCAGCGGCCGGTGCCGTCGAGGACGAGGGTGAGGTCGATCTCGGTCTCGGAGGTGCGTCGCTCGACGCGGGCGCGGCGGGCGCCGCTCACGGCGAGCCCTCCCGGCTCCAGGCTTGGAGACGGACCTCGACGGCGCGGGCGTGGGCCTCGAACCCCTCGGCGCGCGCCAGGCGGGTGACGTCGGCGGCGGCGGCGCGCAGGCGCTGGGGCGTCCAGGCGACGACGCTGGTGGCCTTGACGAAGTCGGAAAGGCCGAGGGAGGAGGAGAACCGGGCGGCGCCGTTGGTGGGCAGGACGTGGTTGGTGCCGGCGTAGTAGTCGCCCACGGGCTCGGTGGATGCCTCGCCGAGGAAGACGGCGCCGGCGTTGCGGACGCGCTCGAGCCACTCCCAGGGCTCGGCGACGAGCAGCTCCAGGTGCTCGGGGGCGAGGCGATTCACCAGCTCGACGCCGGTCCGAAGGTCGGGGACGACGACGACGACGCCGTAGCGCGACAGGGCGCGGTCCACGGCGTCGAGGCGCGGCAGGGCCGCCTTCTGGCGCTCCACCTCGTCGCGCACGGCGCGGGCCAAGTCGGCGGAGGGGGTGATGCAGAGGGCGGCCTCGAAGCCGGAACCGTGCTCGGCCTGGGAAAGCAGGTCGGCGGCGATGAAGGCGGGAGATGCGGTGTCGTCGGCGAGCACGGCGATCTCCGACGGGCCGGGGACCATCTCGATGCCGACGAGGCCGTAGACCTGGCGCTTGGCGGCGACGGTGTAGGGGCCGCCGGGGCCGACGATCTTGTCGACGGCGGGGACGGTGCCGGTGCCGTGAGCGAGGGCCGCCACCGCCTGGGCGCCGCCGATGGCGTAGACCTCGTCGAGGCCGAGGAAGCCGGCGGCGGCGAGCAGCCCGGGGTGGGGCAGGCCCGAGGGCAGGGGCGGGGTGACGACGCAGATCTCGTCGACGCCGGCGACCTGCGCGGGGACGGCGGCCATGAGGAGGCTGGAGATGAGCGGCGCCTCGCCGCCGGGGACGCAGATGCCGACGCGGCGCAGGGGCGTGATGCGCCGGCCGAGGACGACGCCGTCGCCATCGTCGCGGAACCAGGTGTCGGCCTTCTGGGCCTCGTGGAAGGAGCGGATGTTGGCGGCGGCGCGCTCGATGGCGCCCATGAGGGCGGGATCGGCGGCGTTCAGGGCGTCGTGCAGGGCCTTCTGCGGCACGCGGAAGCGGCCCGGCGTGAGGCGCACCCCGTCGAAGCGGACGGTGTACTCGGCGACCGCCTCGTCGCCGCGGTCGCGCACGGCGGCGACGATGGCGGCGGCGGTCCTCTCGATGTCGGCGGGGATGGCGCCGCGCCGGCCGAGGACCTCGGCGAGACGGCCCTCCAGGGGGCCGCCGGTGGTGTAGTGGACGAGGTCGAGCATGCCCGGGCCTTCAGTAGACGACCTTGTTGAGGGGGTACTCGATGATGCCCTCGGCGCCGCAGCGCTTGAGCCGCGGGATCAGGTCGCGGACGACGGTCTCGTCGGCGATGATCTCCACCGCCGCCCAGGCTTCGTCGGCCTGGCCGGAGACGGTGGGCGCGTGCAGGGCGGGCAGGTTCTGCATGACCTCGGCGAGGCGGTCGCGGGGGACGTTCATCTTCAGGCCCACCTTGGACTCGGCCTCCAGGGCGCCGAGGAGGAGGGTGAAGAGGTTCTCGGCCTTGCGCCGCTTCCAGCCGTCGGCCCAGGCGGCGTGGTTGGCGATGAAGCGGGTGGTGGACTCTAGCATGACCTCGACGACGCGCAGGCGGTTGGCGCGCAGGGAGGAGCCGGTCTCGGTGCAGTCGACGATGGCGTCGGCGACCCCGGGGATGCCGGCCTTGACCTCGGTCGTGCCCCAGGAGAACTCGACCTCGGCGTCGATGCCCCGGGCCTCGAGGAAACGGCGGGTGACGCCCACCAGCTCGGTGGCGATGCGCTTGCCGCGCAGGTCCTCCGCCGCCCGGATGGTAGAGTCCTCGGGGACGGCGATGACCCAGCGCATGGGCCGCGACGAGGTCTTGCTGTAGCGCAGCTCGCCGATCTCGTGGACGTCGGCTTCGCACTCCATGACCAGGTCGTGGCCGGTGACGCCCACGTCGACGACGCCGCGCTCGACATAGTGGGCGATCTCCTGGGCGCGGAACATCATGCCCGACAACTCGGGGTCGTCGACCTCGGGCTCGTACGAGCGCGACGGCAGGTGGATGCGGTAGCCGGCGCGCTCGAAGAGGCGGAAGGTCGCCTGCTGCAGGCTGCCGGAGGGAAAGCCGATGCGCAGGCCGGGGGCGGACTCCGTCATCCGGAGACCCGCGCGCCCGGGGCCGCCGCGGCCCCGGCGGCGAGGTTGTCGAGGGCACGGCCGGCCTCGCGGCGGTCCTCGTCGGTGCCGCCTTCGGCGAGGCGGCGCAGGGCGGGAGCGGCCGACGGCGGCGGGCCCATCTGCTCCAGGGAGCGAACCGCCTTGGTGCGGATGCTCTGGTAGGAGTCCCCGAGGCTGGCCACGAGGGCCTCCTCGACGGCGGCGCGCTCGGCGCCGGCCAGGGGCCCGGGCGAGCGGGGGGCGCGGCCGACGGCGGCCTGGCCGAGGGTCTGGACGGCGACGTGGCGCACCTTGGCCTCCTGGTCGCCGGCGAGGCGTATCAGGCCGTCGACCATGCCCTCGTACCCGAGGTGGCGGGCGCTGCCGAGGGCGGCGATGCGGATGCCGGGGACGGGGTCGTGGAAGGCGCGCTCGATCACCCCCCGCACGGAGTCGCCGAGGGCGGCGTGGAGGGTGTCGTCGAAGCAGGGGCCGAGGGCCTGCAGCACCGGCTTGCGGAGGATCTTGGACGGGGTCTCCGCGAACCGCAGGAGCGACGGCAGGGCTTTCTTCGCCTTCATCTCCCCCAGACCCCAGGCGGCGTACGCGGCGACGTTGTAGGAGTCGTCGTCGAGGAGGCGGATGAGGGCGTCGGTGGCCCGGGGGTCGCGCATGCGGCCGAGGAGGCGGGCGACCTCGAAACGCACCCGCTTGTACGAGGATTGGGTCTCCTGGATGAGGCGGGGCACGACGCGGTCGCCGTAGAGCAGGAGCTTGCCCGCCGCCTTCTCGCGGACCTCGGACTGGAGGCTGCGCAGCAGCTGGATCTGCGGCTCGGGGTCGGGCTTGGCGCAGGCCGCGACCAGGAGGGCGGCCAGGGCCACGAGGCCGACAGCCCCCGCCGCGCGGGCGATGTACCTGCTCTTCGCGTTCATGTATTCAACGATAAGGCTGCCCTCCAACAGAGTCCACGAGGGCCGGCGCCGGGGGCGGGTCCCGCAGCAGGGACTCGCGCTCGTCGCAGCGGCGCAGGGCCGAGGCCGCCACCGAGGCCCATCCGGAGCCGGCGTAGGACTCCACCAGCCGCTGGTAGAGGGGGCGGGCGCGGCGGCGCCGGCGAGCCCCACTGCAAGGGGCGGGTAATCAGCCCCCTGGGTGGTAGGCAGCTTGACGTACCCGTACTATCTTATTGGCGGAGCAGTCAGGGATTCGGTTCCACTTGGTGATCCAGGGGTGGGATATGGTGTCCGAAACGACCAAGGAACTCTTGTGGCAGGGGCTTGTGGATGCCACGCACTTGTCCAGGTATTACGCCTATCTGACCAAGAGACACATGAGTCGCCAAAGGTGGACAAGAGGAGGATTGCTCGTTTCTGCCATCCTTGGATTCTCCGGGCTATTCGAGGCAGTCCCTATCGGGGTTTCCGTGGTAGGCAACGTGGCTGTCGTCATCGTGGTCGTGATCGATTTCATGCACGACTATGGCCCCAAGGCAGCCACCTTGAACGCCACGAGCATCGTGTGCGCGAAGGTCGAAGATCAGCGACACGCACTATGGGCCGATGTGGTCGAGGATCGTATTGAAGAGGACAAGGCCAGGGAGATCAATTCCCAGTTGGAGCGCCTGATCTCGGAGGCTGCGGTTGCACCGAGCTACTTGTCCGTAGAGCTCGACGACGATCTGAACCAAATCAGCTACGAGGAATCCACTGAGATGCTGAGAAGTCGCTATGCAATCAGCGAGGCGTAGTACGGAGAGGGCCTCAAGGCCGCCTCGCCCCCGGCCCCCCAATCAGCCTCCGCCCCCCAAGCCACCGCCGAAGCCGCCGAGGACGTAGGAGCCAAGGAGTAGCGACAACCCAACGAGCGTTGGTCGTTCTCGGGGCTCAAGCTTCTCGGCCCGGCCCGCCCGGGCGGGCCGGATCTCCAGACAGATCGCGCTAGCCCGCGTCGCAGATTGATCCGTAGGACGCTACGCCTTCCTGGCAGGCGGCGGCTCAGAAGCCGACCGGCGGCAGCTCGCCGTAGGGAGGCGTCCGCAGCGGCTGGTCGAAGGGGTAGAGGAATCCGCACAGGAGGGCGCCCAGGAGCATGAGCGCCAGGTACCAGGCGAGGACGCGGCGGCCGAAGACGGCGCCGAGGGTGCCCACGGTGTGGAGCTTGGTGGCCGGGCCGGCGATGAAGAAGGCGAGAGCGGCGCCGGGAGCCATGCCCATGCGGACCATGGTCTCGACGATGGGGATGGCGGCGCCGCCGCAGGCGTAGAGGGGCACGCCGAGGGCGACGGCGGCGGGCACCGACCAGCGGTTGCCGGCGCCGAGGACGGCGCGGATCATCTCGGGCGTGAGGAAGGTGGAAACGAGGGCGGCGAGGAAGATGCCGAGGGCGAACCACCGGGAGATGAAGGAGAGGTCGCGGGCGAAGCGCCGCCAGAGGGCGGGAGCGGGGGCGGCGGCGGCCGGGCCGGAGCCGCCGGCCACGGCGAAGGGGGCGGTACCGAGACCGGCGAGCCACCCGCGGCTCTGCAGGGCGGCGGTGCCGAAGCCGGCGGCCAGGCCGATGCCGAGGGCGGTGACCGTGCGCGCCACGGCCATCTCGAGGCCGAGGGCGCCCAGGGTGTAGGTGAAGAGGGCGGGGTTCATGAGCGGTGAGGCGAAGAGGAAGGCCATCATCGGCGGCGCCGGGCACCCGGCGCCCATGACCCGGGAGGCGACGGGGATGGCGGCGAAGGTGCACAAGGGGGAGACGAGGCCGATGAGGGAGGCGCCGACGACCGAGCCGCGGCGGTGGCGGGAGAGCAGCTCGCCGAGGCGGGTGCGGGGCAGGTAGTGGGAGGCGAGGGCGCTCAGGGCGGCGCCGCCCAGCACCCAGGGCCACAGCTCGGCGGCGAGCTCGAAGAAGCCGATGCCGACGGCGCCGGTGCGCGTGCCCGGCAGCTCGTCGCGGCACCAGTCGGCGGCGTAGTAGAGCCAGTAGGAGGGATCGAGTTCGTACCAGCGCATCTCGGGCGCGGCCGCCGGGGCGAAGGCCCGGAACTCTCGGGAGATCTAGGATTCTACAGGGAGACGCCGCCGCTCAGGAACCTACGCAGCGGCCGTTGGTGTGTCATCTTGAGATTTGGGGGGGGACTTGCCTCCCCGGGGTGGCGCAGATGCAACTACGGAATCCAGAACGAAGAAGAGCCCGCGCTCCAGCTATCGAGCGTGGGCTCTCTTTCTAGTCTTGCCTCACGGACCGGGACCCGGAGGCCCACCTGGCGGCTGGCTAAGCGGGGTGCCTTGGGTAGACTTCAGACCTACCCCCTCGAGCAACCCCTCGATGCGGGCCACGCGGCGGTCGACGTCCGCGATATCCTGCGCCATACATAGAGCACGACAGCGATGATAGCGGTAGGCTCTACCCAGAAAGGAAGATCGCTCAAGAGACCACCTCCTGGATATTGAACTCCCGGGCGATCGCCTCGTGAGAGAACCCGGCTTGCAGACACCACCGGATAGCTGCATCTCGGGAGGGCAACACATAGATGCGCCCGGCCCCAGCGTCGTACTTCAGGTAATAAGGCGAGTGCTTATAGAGACGATCACCGGATGGAGCTCCCATGATGGGATTCAATCTGTCAGGATCCACGGCGATGAAGCTGCCATCCGGCAACTCGATGATCAATCGGCTCATGTCCCTTGCTCTGTCTCGCCTCCACCCCCGGCTGATCTCTCGACGCCCAGCCGGCGTCCGCTACTTCGCCCGGCCCTACCTCCCGCCTGCGCGGCTGCTGCTCTCACAGCTCGGTGCGGGCTCTCGGGCGACTCTTCGACCTCGCCGACGACCCGACCCAGCGGGCTGGTGAACATGGACGTTGGTAGTCTACCACCCGCTTACCCGGCTGTCCAGCTTTCCAGCTCCCGGAGAGATCTACCGGGCCCGAGGATTCCAGGATTGACGGACCGCCCAGCGGCCCGGCGCTTTGACAACCGGAGAAAAGGCCGGTTAGGTTGAACCGGTTTCCACCCTCGCACCCCACCACCCGAGCACGGAATCACCGAAAATGACTGCGAGCAGATATCCCCGTACCCGGGCCCGCGCCCTGGCCGCGGCCCTGGGGATGGCGGCCCTCGCGTGGGCGGCCGCCGCCGCGGCCCAGCCGGACGAGGCGATCGTGCGCTACCGCGCCGGCTACGAACTCCTGATGAAGCGGGACTTCCGCAACGCCGCCATCGAGCTGGAGGCGGCGGCGGCGATCGACTCCACGTACGACGTGGCGCTCTACGCCCTGAGCCGGGCCCACGGGTTCCTCGGCAACTACATCAAGGCGGCCGACGCCTTGCAGGCGGCCCTGCGCCACGGCCTGCAAAAGCCGCCGGACAGGGCCCCCCGGTCCTATGTCGACTCGCTGCGCAAGGCGCTGCAGCCCGAGGCCTTCAATCCTCTCTCGAATTACCGGGGCATGCTGGGCGCAAATTACCACCGGAGCTGGATCGACTCGCTCAGGGCCTCCCGCTACCAGAGCTATGCCGTGGGTCTGGCCGACTTCCATTACAGGGGCGGGTTGGTCTCCCGCCAGCAGCGGCGCTTCGGAGAGGCGATCGAGCACCTGGAGCTGTCCCTTCACAACCGACCTACCGACGCCTGGCTCGACTCCCTCGATGCGGCCTTCGCCGGTCCGCTGCGCCTCCTCCGTGAAGGCGAAGCGCGGCCGGCCTGGATCGACTCGCTGGAGACGGCGCGGGAGCTCGGCATCCGACACCGCCGGCACCGGGCCCAGACCTACTACACGATCGCTCTGTGCCACCTGAGCCTGCGCCAGCCGGACCGGGCCGCTTCCGCCTTGCGGCAGGCGATCGCCGTCTACCCCACCTACCCCTGGCCGTACGTCTCCCTCGGACGCATCCACCGCCAGCGCGGCGAGCTGCGGCAGGCGGCGCAGATGTACGAGAAGGCGGTCGCCGCGGACGGCTCCATCGTGCAGGCCTATTCCGGACTGGCCCGGGTGCGCCTCGACTCCGAGGACCTGGAGGGAGCGGTGAAGGCGCTGGAGAAGGCGGTCGCCGTCGACCCGGAGTACGCCGACGGCCTGGTGCTGCTCGGAACCACCCTCAACCACCTGCAGCGCTACGAGTCGGCGGTGGCGGCGCTGAAGAAGGCCGTCGAGGTCGATCCCAAGAACGCCGAGGCCCACTACCGGCTGGGCGAGGCCTACTACGGCACCGGGCAGGCGCGCCCGGCGGCCGGGGCGGCCCAGCAGGCGGTGCGCCGGCAGAAGGACTTCTACGCCGCCATGGTGGTGCTCGCCGACGCCCACCTCGACCTCGGGCAGACCGACCAGGCCCGCACCTGGTACCAGCGGGCGAGCAAGGACAGCCGCCAGCGCGACTACTGCAACCACAAGCTCCAGGAGCTGGAAGCGGCCGAGGCCGCGGCCGAAGGGCGCTAGCCGCGCCGTGGTGCTGGTCGCCACGGGCAACCCCGGCAAGCTCGCCGAGTTCCGCCGCCTGCTGAGGGGCATCCGGACGGTCTCGCCGGCCGAGCGCGGCCTGCAGGGGCTGAACGTCGCCGAGACGGGCTCCACCTTCCACGAGAACGCCCTGCTCAAGGCGCGGGCCTGGGCCGAGGCCTCCGGCCTCGTGAGCCTGGCCGACGACTCCGGCCTGGAGGTCGACGCCCTCGGCGGCGCCCCCGGGGTGCTCTCGGCGCGCTACGGCGGCGAGGGCCTCGACGACGGCGGCCGCTGCCGGCGGCTGCTGCGGGCGCTGGACGGCGTCCCCCCCCGAGAGCGCGGCGCCCGTTTCCGCTGCTGCCTGGCGGCGGCGTCCCCCGACGGGCGGCTGGCCACGGCCGAAGGCGTGTGCGAGGGGCGGATCCTCGAGGCGCCGGTGGGCCGCGGCGGCTTCGGCTACGATCCCGTGTTCCACGCCGCGGAGGCCGGTCGCGGCATGGCCGAGCTGAGCGCCGACGAGAAGGGGGCGATCAGCCACCGGGGCCGGGCCCTGAACGCCATCCGCCCGCTGCTGCTGGAGCGCTTTCCGGAGATCGCCGACCGGCCCTGAGCCCGATGCTCGGACCTTTCGCCCCCTACACGCGGCCGTACCGCCTGCGCATGGCCCTGGGCGTGGGGGCGATCTTCCTCTCCCAGGCGGCCAACGCCCGCATCCCCCTCGAGATCGGCGCCGCCTTCGACGACCTGGCCCTGCCGCCGGCGGCGGACATCCCGGGCCTGGTCGAGGAGCACCTGGTGCGCATCCTCGGCCTCTCCCTCCTGGTGGCGGCCGGCGCCTTCTCCATGCGCCGCCTCCTCGGCGTGGCCGCCACCTGGATCGAGTTCGACATCCGCACCGTCTACTTCGCGCACCTGCTGCGCCAGCCCCTCTCCTTCTACCAGGGGCACCGCACGGGCGACCTGATGGCGCGGGCCACCAACGACCTCCAGCAGATCCGGCTGTTCTTCGTGTACGGCCTGCGGGGCGTGGTGGAGACGGTGCTGATCTTCCTGTTCGCCATCGTCAATATGTGCCGCATCGACTGGGAGCTGACGCTGCTGGTGCTGGTCCCGGTGCCACTCATGAGCCTGTTCATCATCCGCATGGCCTCCCTCGTGCACTCCCGCTTCCGGGCGATCCAGGACTTCTTCGGCCACATGAGCAACTTCGTGCAGGAGAACCTCACCGGGATCCGCCTGGTGAAGGCGTTCGACCAGGGAGGGGCCCAGGCGCGCGCCTTCGAGGGCCTCAACCAGCAGTACCTGGACCGCAACCAGCGGCTGATCCGGACGCGCGCCGTGTACCGCCCCCTCTCCTTCCTGATCGCCTCCCTGAGCCTGGGGATGAACCTGTGGCTGGGGGGGCGGGCGGTGACCGCGGGGGCCCTGAGCGTGGGCGATTTCGTCGCCATCAACGCCTACCTTACCATGCTGATCCGCCCCATCTCCCATCTGGGCTGGGTCGTCGACCGCTTCCAGCGGGCCCTGGTCGCCATCCGCCGCATCAACGAGGTGCTGGCGGTGGAGCCGGCGATCCGCGACCCCGCCGCTCCCGAGGCGGGGGGACCGGAGGCCGGGGCCGGGGCCGCCGGGGTGAGGGCCCGCGCCGGGCTGGCCGAGGGGCGGCGGCGGACGTCCTCGCGGGTGCGCGGAGAGCTGCGCTTCGAGGGCGTGGGCTTCGCCTACGACGGGCTGCCGGCGCTGCGGGGCATCGACCTCACCGTGCCGGCGGGCTCCACTCTCGGCATCGTCGGCCGCGTGGGCTCGGGCAAGACGACCCTGGCGCGGCTGATCCCGCGGCTGATCGAGCCGACGGAGGGGCGGGTCCTGCTCGACGGGGTGCCGCTGGCCGAGTGGCCTCTCGACGAGCTGCGCGAGGCGATGGGCTACGTGGCGCAGACGCCGTTCCTGTTCTCGGACACGGTGGGGGCCAACGTCGGCTACGCCGTGGAGGAGGCCGGCGAGGACGAGATCCGCGCCGCCGCCGGGGAGGCGGGCCTGCGCGAGGACGTGGAAGCCTTCGACGACGGCTTCGACACCGTCGTGGGCGAGCGCGGCATCACCCTGTCGGGGGGGCAGAAGCAGCGCACCACCCTGGCCCGGGCGCTGCTGGCGAGACCGCGGATCCTGATCCTCGACGACTCCCTCTCCGCGGTGGACACGCACACGGAGGAGGCGATCCTCGGGCACCTGCGGGGGATCATGGCCGGGCGCACGACGATCCTCATCGCCCACCGCATCTCCACCCTGAGGGACGCCGACCGCATCGTCGTCCTCGACGAGGGCCGCATCGCCGAGAGCGGCACCCACCGGGAGCTGGCCGCCTCCGGGGGGTTCTACGCCGAGCTGGCCCGCCGCCAGCAGCTGGCCGCCGAGCTGGAGCAGCTGTGAGCCCGGCCCCCCTCTCCCGGGAAGAGGAGATCCAGGAGCGGCCCTTCAACCTGCGCCTGGCGGTGCGCCTGGTGGCCTGCCTGGGCCCCTACAAGCTGCGCGTCGCCGCCGCCCTGGTGCTGATCGTCGCCGCCGCCGCCTCCAGCCAGCTCGGCCCGTGGCTGACCCAGATCGGATTCGACGACTACATGCTGAAGGGGGACCTGGAGGGCCTCCACGTGATCGTCGCCCTCTACTTCGGTTCCCTCGCCGTGCAGTACGCCGCCCAGTACGGCCAGACGCGGGTCACGGAGATGACGGGGCAGCTGGTCATGCGCGACCTGCGGCGCCGGATCTTCGTCCATCTCCAGCGGCTGCCGATGCGCTACTTCGACCGCACGCCGGTCGGCCGCACGATGACGCGCACCACCAACGACGTGGAGGCCCTCAACGAGTTCTTCACCGAGGGCGTGGTCTCGGTCTTCATCGACCTGGCGACGCTGGCGGCGATCCTCGGCTTCATGGCGTTCATGGACCTGCGCCTGACCCTGGTCTCGTGCATCGTCATCCCGGTGGTGGCGGCAGCCACCTTCTACCTGCAGGGCAAGGCGATGGGCGCCTACCGCGAGCTGCGGCTGCGGCTGGCGCGGCTCAACTCCTACCTGCAGGAGAACATCACCGGCATGGAGGTGGTGCAGCTCTTCAACCGCCAGCGGCGCAACCGCCGCGACTTCGACGGCGAGCACCTGCCCTACCGCCGCGCCGAGGACCGCGAGATCCTCTACTACGCCATTTTCTTCCCCTTCACCGAGTGGGTCTCCACGGTGGGTACGGCCCTGATCGTGTGGTACGGCGCCGGCGCGGTGCTGCAGGAGCGGATCGAGCCGGGGGTGCTGGTCGCCTTCCTCCAGTACATACGCCGGTTCTTCCGCCCCATCATGGACATCTCCGACCGCTACGCGCTGCTGCAGAGCGCCATGGCCTCGTCGGAGCGCATCTTCCTGCTGCTGGACACGCGGCCCGAGCCGGCCGGCGGCGGCGGCCTCCCGAAGGCGGGGGCCGAGGCGGAGACGCCGGCGATCGAGTTCGAGAGCGTGCGCTTCAAGTACGAGGAAGGGTCGGAGGACTGGATTTTGCGCGACGTCTCCTTTGCCGTGCCCGCCGGCCACAGCCTGGCCCTGGTGGGCGCCACCGGGTCGGGCAAGACGACGGTGGTCAACCTCCTGTGCCGGTTCTACGACGTGCAGGAGGGCTCGGTGAGGGTGGACGGGCTCGACGTGCGGGAGTGGGACGTGAACGCCCTGCGGCGGCGCATCGGCATCGTGCAGCAGGACGTCTTCCTGTTCTCCGGAGACATCGAGAGCAACATCCGCCTGGGGGACGGGGCGATCCCGCCGGAGCAGGTGCGCAGGATGGCGCGCTACGTCAAGGCGGAGGCGTTCATCGAGCGCCTGCCGCGGGGCTACGGGCAGCCGGTGGCCGAGGGCGGCTCGAGCCTGTCGGCGGGGCAGCGCCAGCTGCTCTCCTTCGCCCGCTGCCTGGCCTTCGACCCGGCGATTCTCGTGCTCGACGAGGCCACGTCGAGCATCGACACCGAGACCGAGCAGCTGATCCAGGAAGCGGTGCAGCGGCTGATGCACGACCGCACGTCGGTGGTGATCGCCCACCGCCTGTCGACGATCCGCAGCGCCGACCAGATCCTGGTGCTGCACCGGGGGCAGGTGCGGGAGCGGGGGCGCCACGAGGAGCTGCTCGCCCGCAACGGCATCTACGCGCGGCTCTGCCGCCTGGACTACGGACGGGCGGCGGCCGGCTGACCCGCGGGGCCCCTCAGTCGCCGGGCAGATCCTCCAGGACGGAGGGGGCGAAGAGCAGGATCCCCACCACGAGGCCGGCGATGACGCCGAGGAGGAAGCGGATCACGGGGCGCGCTCCGGGCTGCCGGCGGCGGCCTCGGCGGGATCCTTCGGGGCCGGGCGGGGGGACTGCATGGCGGCGCGCAGCTCCTCCTCGCGGCGGCCGACCTCGTCGTGGAGGCCGTCGATCCGCTCCTTGAGGACCAGGAGGCCGTGATCGCCCTCCAGGGCGCCCTCGCTGAGGCGGCCGTAGACCTCCTCGCCGAGCTCGCGCAAGGCGGCGCGCAGGCGGCGGCGGGAGGCGGCCACGTCGGCGCGGGCGCGCAGGACCTGCGCGATGACGCGGCCGCGCTCGGCGACGCCGGCGAAGCGGTCCCGCAGGCCGTCAGCTAGCGGCTTCTTCATCGGCACCGGCTTCTCCCGCGCTGCGGTGGACCATCAGGTCCTCGACCTTCTCGATGACGCCGTCGCGGGCCTCCCCGGCGCGGCGCAGGATGCGGCGGCGGGTGACCTCGCCCCGCCGCGGCGCCAGCAGCACCCCCAGGGCGGCCCCCACGATCAGCATGAGCAGGCAACTCACCAGGAAACCGGGCAGGGCGACGTCGTCGCGGGCGGGCCGGCTTCGGATGTAGTAGGGCATGTCACTCCTCCTGTGTTTCGGCTCTGAACCAAGCACTCGAAGGTACGGCTTCCTCTCCATTCGCGCCCTCATTCTCTGTTGAGGAAACCGGGCCCGCCGCCTAGATTCGACGGCCCCGCGCCGAAGGACGCCTCAGCCATGAGCAAGGTTCTCGATCGACCGTCCCACAGCCTTCGCGAGTTCCGCATCCTGCCGGGGTACACGCCCCCCGACGGCAACGCCCTCAACGTCGATCTCACCACCCGCCTGTGCCGCAGCGGCGACGGCTTCCTGCGCCTGCACACGCCCTTCCTGAGCGCCGCCATGCAGGCGGTGACCGGCACCGAGATGGCGATCGCCATCGCCCAGCTCGGCGGCATTGGCATCCTGCCGGTGAGCCAGACGATCGAGGAGCAGTCCGAGAAGATCGGCCGCGTGAAGCGCTTCAAGGCCGGCTTCCAGACGAGCATCACCACGCTCTCGCCGCGGCAGACGATCGCCGACGTGATCCGCATCATGGAGGAGACCGGCTACTCCACCTTCCCGGTGACCGACACCGGCGAGTTCCACGCCAGGCTCCTGGGGGTGATCACCGACAAGGACTTCGACGTGCGCCGCGACCACGCCCTCACCGTCGAGGAGCGCATGCGCACCGACGTGCAGTACGGCGTCGACATCTCCGACCTCAAGGAAGCCAACCGGCTGATGATCAAGTTCGGCCGCGGCTTCCTGCCCATCGTCGACGGCGGCGGCATCCTGCAGACGGCGGTCTTCAAGAAGGACCTCGACAAGCACCTGCAGCACCCCAACGAGTCGATCGACGCCCAGAAGCGCCTGCTGGTAGGGGCGGCGGTCTCCACCCATCCCGAGGACCGCGAGCGCGTCCAGTGCCTGGTGGAGCACGAGGTCGACGTCATCGTCGTCGACGCCTCCGACGGCCACACCCACTACCAGCGGCAGATGGTGGAGTGGATCAAGTCGACCTGCCGCGTGCCGGTGGTGGCCGGCAACGTGGTCACCGCCCGCGGCTTCGAGTTCCTCGCCGAGACCGGCGCCGACGGGGTGAAGGTCGGCATGGGCATCGCCTCGGGCTGCACCACCCAGGAGGTGAAGGCCACCGGCCGCGGCCAGGGATCGGCCCTGCTCGGCGTCTGCCCGGCCCGCGACCGCCACGCCGACGCCACGGGCGACTACCTGCCCCTCATCGCTGACGGCGGCATGGCGGGGCCGGCGGAGATGTCGGTGGCCCTGGCCCTCGGGGCCGACGCCCTCATGCTGGGCAACTTCTTCGCCCGCTACACCGAGTCGGCGGGGAACCTCATGCGCAACGCCGCCGGCGAGATCGTCAAGGAGTACTGGATGGAGGGCAGCGCCAAGGCCCGCAACCACCGGCGCTACGCCCAGTTGAAGGACCTGTTCTTCGAGGAGGGGATCACCGGGTACGTGCCCCATCTCGGCTCGATCTTCGAGAAGCTGCCCCTGGTGGTGCAGATCCTGCGCTCCACCCTGGCCACCGCCGGCTGCCGGAGCATGGACGAGCTGCACGAGAAGGCGGTCCTGGAGATGCAGTCGGCCTCGGCCCTGCGCGACTCCGACATCCACGACATGGTGCCCTCCAACTTCGAGCAGCAGATCCTGTAAGCCGGCCTCCGTGCGGATCGGCTACTCCACGTGGGGCATGCCCGAGGTGGCGATCGACGGCGCCCTGAGGCACCTCGCCGGCCTCGGCTTCACCGGCGTCGAGCCCACGGTCATCCCCGGCTGGTCAACGGAGCTGGACACCCTCGACGCCTCCGAGCGCAAGCGCATCCGCGCCCTCTTCGACGACCACGGCCTCGACATGCCGGCGGTGGCCGGCCACCGGTCGCTGCTGGCCGAGGGCGACGAGCACGACGAGAACTGGCGGCGCCTCACCGGGGCCGTCGACCTGTGCGCCGAGTGGGCGCCGGCCTCGGGTCCGCCCCCCGCCCTCGACACCACCCTCGGCGCCCGCCCGGACGACTGGGAGCCGAAGCGCGATTTCATCCTCGACCGCGTGGGGCAGCTGGTCGACTACGGGGCCGCGGCCGGGGTCGTCATCGCCATCGAGCCACACGTGGGCTCCGCCCTCGACACGCCCGAGCGGACGGTCTGGCTCCTGCGGCAGGTCGACTCGGAGTTCCTCAAGCTCAACTTCGACATCAGCCACTTCGAGGTCCTCGGTCTGCCCACGGACCAGACCGTGGCCGCCCTGGCGCCGCACTCGGTCCACACCCACGTCAAGGACCAGCGCGGGCGCTCGCCGGCCCACGAGTTCCTGATCCCCGGCGAGGGGCCCTTCGACTTCGCCGCCTACCTGCGGGCGATGGAGGGCGCCGGCTACGAGGGCTACATCACCGCCGAGGTGAGCATGATGGTGCAGCGGCGGCCCGGGTACGATCCCTTCGCCGCCGCCGATCTCACCTTCCGCACCCTGGACACGGCCTTCCGCGAGGCGGGCCTGTGCTGACCGCCCCCACGGGCCAGGCCCTGCCATGAGAGTCCTGATCACCGGCGCCGGGAGCGCTCCCGGCCGCGCCGTCACCGCCGAGCTGCGCCGGCGGCGGCACCGCCTGCGGCTGACCGACCGGCGGCGCCTGCGGACGGACCTGGAGTTCGTGCAGTCGCGGCTGGGCCACACCCGGGCCACCGACGCGCTGGTGGAAGGCATGAAGGCGGTGGTCCACATTCCCGGCCCGCCGGGCGCCGGGGCGGAGGCCGCCGACTGGATCGACGCCTGCACGCGGTGCACCTACAACCTGCTCACCGCCGCCGCGGCGGCCGGCGTCGAGCACTGCGTCTACCTGAGCACGCTGGACCTGTTCGCCGCGTACGACGAGGACCTGCGGGTGACGCCGGAGTGGCGGCCGCGGCCGACCACCGAGCCGGAGGTGATGGCCCCCGGCCTCGGGGAGTTCGTGGCCCGCGAGTTCGCCCAGACGAAGCAGATCTCGCTCACCGTGGTGCGCCTGGGGCACCTGGCGGAGGCCGGCGCCGAGGGGGAGCCGGACCCCATGGGCGTGGACCCGGCCGAGGCTGGCGCCGCCGTGGCCTCCGCCGTGGAGGCCGCCGGCCAAGGCTACCGACTGCTGCACGTGCAGGGCGAGTTCGAGGGCGCCCGCTTCGGCACAAGGAGGTCGCGATGAAGGTCTGTCTTCTCGGCGGCCACGGCTACCTCGGCCCCTGGGTGGTGAAGGAGCTGGAGGCCCACGGCTACGACCTGCGGATCACCGACCTCGAGCCGCCGCGCGGCTCCCCCCACGAGACGATGCGGGTGGACGTGGCCGACCTGCGGCAGGTGCGGCGCGCCGCCAGGGGCTGCGACGCCATCGTCAACTGCTCGGTGCTGCGCCCGCACCGCAAGATCGCCTGGGACGTCAACACCCTGGGCACGTACAACGCCGTGCGCACCGCCGTCGACCTCGGCCACGACCGCTTCATCAACACGGGACCGCACTTCACCATCACCGGCGAGCCCTACCACGCCTTCGACTTCGGCATCGTCGAGGAGGTGCCCGCCCACTCCGGCACCAACCTCTACGCCATCAGCAAGGCCGCGGGACAGGAGGTCTGCCGCATCTTCAGCGACAACCACCCGATCCACGTGATGTGCATGCTCTTCCTCTCCTTCCGCGCCGCCGATCCGGACGATCCGGAGCGCGGCGGACGGGGCGATCTCAACCCCTTCACGGTGACCTTCGCCGACGCGGCGCGGGCGATCCGCTGCGGCCTCGAGGTCGACACGGCCGGGCTGCCTTCGCGCAACGAGGTGTTCTTCGTCGTCGCCGACCTGCCCCACGGCAAGTACTCCAACGCCAAGGCCCGCCGCCTCCTCGGGTTCGAGCCCGAGGACTCGCTGGAGGCCTACTACCGGGAGAACCGCCCGTGACCGGCCACGCCTTCGCCCAGGTCTTCGACGCGCCGGGGCGGCCCCTGCGCTACGAGCGCATCCCCCTGCCCTCGAGCCTGGAGGAAGGGGAAGCCCTGCTGACCGTCGATCTGGCGACGATCTGCGGCTCCGACCTGCACACCACCGGGGGCCGCAGGCGGCAGCCGACGCCGGCGGTGCTCGGCCACGAGGGGGTGGGCCGGGTGGCGGCCAGCGAGCGCGAAGGCCTGGAGGTGGGCGAGCGCGTGAGTTGGTCGATCGCCGACAGCTGCGGCGAGTGCCGGTTCTGCCGCGGCCACCAGCTGCCGGAGAAGTGCCTGCACCTGTTCAAGTACGGCCACGCCGACCTCGACGACGGCTGCGGCCTCAACGGCGCCTACGCCACGCATCTGCTACTGCGGCCCGGGACGGCGGCGGTGCCGGTGCCGGAGGGGATCCCCGACGCGTTGGCGTCGACCGCCAACTGCGCCCTGTCCACCGCGGTCAACTGCGTGGAGCAGGTGCCGGAGGGGACGGCGTCGGCCCTGGTGCAGGGGGCCGGCCTCCTCGGCATCTACGCCTGCGCCCTGCTCCACGAGCGCGGCCTGCGCGTCTTCTGCAGCGATCCGCTGCCGGCGCGGCGGGACCTGGCCGCGCGCTTCGGCGCCGTCGGGCTGGACCCGGCCCTGGACCCGGGGCAGAGGCGCGAGCGGGTGCTGGAGGCGGCGCCGGACGGCGTCGACGCGGTCCTCGAGATGTCGGGGGAGACCCCGGCCGTGGCCGCCGGCATGGATCTTGTGCGCACCGGCGGCACCTACGTGCTGGCCGGCATGGTCCACCCCGACTCCGATCTGGCGGGGATCACGGGGGAGCGGATCGTCTTCAAGTGCCTGACCATGCGCGGGGTGCACAACTACTCGCCGCGGCACCTGCGGCAGGGGATCGAGTTCCTGGCGCGCACGGCCGGGCGCTACCCCTTCGAGGATCTGTTGGGGCCGACCCTGCCGCTGCGCGACCTGGAGGAGGGCCTGGCCCTGAGCCGGCAGCGCCGCTGGCTGCGGGTCGCCGTCGCCCCGGGGCTGGAGGGGTGACCGGGGCCGGGCGGGTCACCGCCAACGGCCGCTCCTACGAGGTGCCGCGCCAGCCGGTGGTGGGCGTCTGCATCGACGGCTGCGACCCCACCTACCTGGAGGCGGCGGCCGGCGTCATGCCGGAGCTGGCGCGCCTGGCCGCCGACGGCGCCCGCGGGACGGCGCGCACAGCGGTGCCCTCCTTCACGAACCCGAACAACGCCTCCATCGCCACCGGGGCTCCCCCGGCGGTGCACGGGATCCCGGGCAACTACTACTACGACCGCGAGTCGGGCGAGGAGGTCATGATGAACGACCCCCGCTGGCTGCGGTGCCCCACGGTGCTGTCCGCCTTCGCCGGAGCCGACGCCGAGGTGGCGGTGGTGACCGCCAAGGACAAGCTCCTCGCCTTCCTGTCGCGGGGCCTGCCCGGCCGCTGCGTCCGCCTCTCGGTGGAGAAGGCCGCCGAGGCGACGCTGGAGGGCAACGGCCTGGTGGACGTGGCCGGCCTGGTGGGCGGTCCGGCCCCCGGGATCTACGACCCCGAGGCGAGCGTGTACTGCCTGGAGGCCGGCGCCTGCCTCCTGGAGCGCGGCGGCCCCCTCGTGACCTACCTGTCGACCACCGACTACGTGCAGCACCGCTACGCGCCGGAGGAGCCGGAGGCCCTGGCCTTCCACGCGCGGCTGGACACCGTCCTCGGCCGCCTGCACCGCGCCGGGGCCGTGGTCGCGGTCACCGCCGATCACGGCATGAACGCCAAGACGCGGCCCGACGGCTCGCCGAAGGTGGAGTACCTGGAGAGCCTGCTGCGGGAGGAGGGGGTGCCCGGGGCGCGGGTGATCCTGCCGATCACCGATCCCTACGTGGTCCACCACGGGGCCCTGGGCTCGTACGCCACCGTCTACGTGGAGCCTGAAAGCCTGGAGAGGGCGGCGCGGGTGCTGCGCGGAGTGCCAGGCGTCGAGGCCGTCCACACCCGGGAGGAGGCGGCCGGCCTCTACCAGTTACCGCCCGACCGCATCGGCGACCTGGTGGTCCTGGCCGACGGCGGCACCGTCCTCGGGCGCACCCCGGACTGGCACGACCTGTCCCACGTCTCGGAGGGGCTGCGCTCCCACGGCGGCCTGCACGAGGCGACGGTGCCCTTCGTGGTCAACCGGCCTTTGCGCGGCGAGACGGCGGAGGCCCTGGAGCGCGGCGAGCTGCGCAACTACGACCTCTTCGACGTGCTCTGCAACGGCGTGGGCCCCTGACTTGGCCCCCTTCTTGCTGCCTGCACGCCAGATTCGGCGGCATTACCTTCACAAGGGACACCAGGAGAGTACGATGGACTGGAGCAACCCACTGATCTACATAGTCGGCGGCATCGCGGGGATTGGGGCCATCTGGAAGCTGGGGGAATGGAAGGAGCGCACCGATGACTCCGTCAGCGCCATCAAGGACACCATTCGAGAGATCCGCGAAGATATCAAGAAGATCCTGGGCCGCTTGCCGCCTCCGGCTGTCGAGCAGGGCAGCCCGCTACGGCTGACCGAGTTCGGCGAAGAGATCTCCCGGCGTCTCGATGCACGATCCTGGGCCACGGAAACCGCGTCGGTCCTCCTTCCCGAAGTCCGGGGCAAGCAGGCGTTTCAGGTGGACGAGTTCTGCGAGACCTACGTCCAGACTCGTCTGAGCGAGGAGTGGAAGACCGAGGTGGCCCGGTGCGCGTACGAGCTGGGCCGGGACCGCGAGAGCATCCTCTCCGTGCTGAGGGTTGTCCTGCGCGACGAACTGCTCTCTCGCCTCCCGGACTGAGAGCAGCGGTCTACTTCGCCTACAGCTCCCCCAGCACCACCCTCCGGCCCTCGCGGAAACTGACCTGCACGGCCTCGGTGAAGGCCATGTACTTCACGCCGTCCTCGAAGTTGGTGTGGGTCACCGGGCGGCCGTCGCGGACGGCGTCGACGAAGTCGGCCTCCACGTTCCAGCCCCACTGCTTCTCCGGCTCCACCACCAGCTCGCGCCAGCCGCCGTCGTCCAGGGCCACGAGGGCCTTGTCCTCCTCCAGGCGGATCGACCCCTTGGTGCCGTGCATCTCGAAGGAGATGCCGCCGTGGGCGGCGACGCTGCTCACGTGGTAGACGGCGGTGGCGCCGCTCTCCAGCTCGGAGAGGATGCCGAGGCTCTCGGGCACGTCCGCCGGCTTCGGGGTGCCGCTCTCGGGGTCGGTGCGCTCGCCGGTGAAGATGTGGGCGTGGGCCATGAGGGCGCGGTCGTGGCCGACGTAGCGCCGCACCGTCTCGTTGAGGATGCCCATGGCCATGATGTTGTTGCCCGACAGCTCGCGCCGCTGGCGCCAGTGCAGGGGGGCGGAGGGGTCCCAGCCTCCGGTGAGGGCGCTGACGTGGACCTCCAGCCAGTCGCCGAAGACGCCGTCGGCGACCATGCCGAGGAGGGTGGGCTCGGTCTCCAGGTTGATGGGCGCCGGCACGATCATGGTCACCTTGTCGGAGGCCTGTGCCGCGGCCAGCATGCGCCGCGCCTCTTCGAGGTTCATGGCCATGCGCGCCTCGGTGAGGACGTGCTTGCCGGCGGCCAGGCCCTCCAGGGTGATGTCGCAGTGCAGGTAGGGCCAGGTGCCGATGCAGACGGCGTCCACCTCGGCGGCGTGGACCAGCTCCTTCCAGTCGTCGTACACGGCGGGGATGCCGAATTCGTCGGCCGCCCGCTGCCCCGACTCGCGGGAGCGGTTGCAGACGGCCACCACCTCCACGCCGTCGATCTCCTGGAACCCGGGGATGTGCCGCTCCCGGGTGTTGGCCCCGGCGCCGACGATGCCGATTCGCAATGTCATGTCCTTCCTCCTGTTCTCTTCGGTTGGGTTACTGGTTCCACTCGTACTTGCCGCGGTCGGCGCGCCGGTAGTCCCCGGGGCCGCGGCCCATCCAGCAGGCGCCGCCGGAGTCGACCTCGATCAGCCTCGGCGACACGGGCTCGTACGCGGCGCGCGGGGCGACGGCGCCCTTGGCGACCAGGATCTTCTGCTGCTCCGGCGCGATGCCGGCACTGGTGATCTGGTGGATGCTCATGGGCGGCTGGCGGTTGCTGTCGAGGACGAGCAGCCCCTCCCCCTGGCCGCAGGGCACGCGCAGGACGGCGGTGAGACCCTGGTTGTGGTGGCGCCCGCCGCCGTGGCGGCGCTCGCGCTCCTCGTAGCGGCCGTCGGACAGGGTGCGCACCGTGCCCTTCACCCGCTGCGGGTCCCCGTGCATGTCGTCGGTCTTGCCGCCGGCGTCGAGCTCCACCTCGGCGCCGATGCCGGCGGCGGCGCAGGCCCGCACCGCCTCCGGATCCCACAGGGTCACCACCCAGCCGTCGGCGCTCTGCGCCAGCAGCTCTTCCAGGATCAGGGTGGAGTCCCCCGTGGAGCCGCCGCCGATGTTGTCGCCCACGTCGAGGAGGGTCACCGGGTGCTCGTCGCTCTCCATGGCCTGGCGCACCGCCTCGGCCGGGCCGGGCAGCCCCGGGATCATCTGATCGCGCGCTTCCCACATCGCCGCTGACAGAGCGTCCGCCTCGGCGCGGGCCAGCTCCGGGTCGCCGTCGGCAACGACGACCACCGAGGGGCCCATGAACTCCACGTCGGCGTACTGATAGCCGCCGGCGACCGAGCAGGAGAGGATCCCCTCCCGCTGCTCCAGCTCCACGGCGCGGGCCAGGATGGGCTGCACGGGCGGCAGGCTGGTGTTGTGGAAGCAGATGTTCAGCACCAGCCGCGGTTGAGCCAGGGCCATGGCGGGCCTCACCTCGCCGCGCGCGGTGCGCGCCAGGATCGACGCCGCCTCCCAGCCGCGCTCGCGCTGGTCGACGTGGGGGTTGGTCTTGTAGATGACCAGGGCGTCGGCCGCCTCCACCAGGGAGGGCGGCACGTTGGCGTGGTAGTCGTGGGTGACGACGAGGGGCATCTCCGGGCCCACCAGCTCTCGCACGCGGCGCACGACCTCGGCGTCGCCGTGGGGGTACTCCTCGGCGACCATGGCGCCGTGCAGGGCGAGCAGGACCCCGTCGACGGCGCCCAGATCCTCCAGGCCGGCGAGGATGCGGCCGCAGAGTTCCTCGAAGGCGCCGCGGGAGACCGGCCCGGCGGGGGTGGCCGAGGCCGAGAGGATGGGACACAGCTCCAGGCCCAGGTCCGCGGCGGCGGCCACGTACCCGGCGATCTCGTGGTAGGTGTCGGCATGCCGGGCCAGCATCTCCTGCCCCGTGAGGATGCCGAAGTCCTCGAGGCGGGTGGGCTGCACGGAGAAGGTGTTCGACTCGTGGGCGAAGCCGGCGACGGCGATTCTCAAGTGTGCTCTCCCTTCAGCAGTCCGCGGTAGAGGCCGCCGGCGAGGGCCGCCCCGAGGAAGGTCCCCACCAGGTAGATCCAGAACAGGTGCAGCGTGTCGGTGAACACCGCCGGCCCCAGGGTGCGGGCCGGGTTGAGAGAAGCGCCGGTGAGGGGGCCGCCCATGAGGATGCAGAAGATCAGGGTGAGGCCGATGGCGGCAAGCCCGAGTTCGCCCCCGCGGCCGCTGACGGCGGTGACGAGGATGGAGGTGACGAGCATGAAGGTGAGGATCGCCTCCAGGACGAGGGCCTGGCCGTGGCTGACGCCCGGGGCCGGGACGGTGGCGCCCAGGGAGTCGGTGAAGCCGCCCACGGTCAGCTGGAGAGCGAGGGCGGCGACGAGGCCGCCAGACAGCTGGGCGAGCCAGCAGGCGGGCAGATGGACCGCCTTCACCACGCCGGCGGCGAAGAGCCCGAGGGTGACGGCGGGGTTGATGTGAGGGGCGCGGCGGCCCCAGACGAAGCTGAAGGCGAGGACGACGAAGCCGTGGGCGAAGGCGGCGCCCAGGAGGCCGCCCACACCCGCGGCCACGGCGCCGGCGCCGATGAAGACGAGGGTGAAGGTCCCCGCCAGCTCCGCCGCGTATGCCCTGGCCTCCATGGAGGTGCTTAACTTAGTGGCCCTCCCCGCCCGCCGCACCCGGAGCCTCGCTTCCAGCCATGCGCATCCTCTTCATCGCCCGCCGCTACCCGCCCTCCCTCGGCGGGCTCCAGACCCACGCCTTCAAGCTCTTCACCTACCTGAGCCAGCGGCTGCCGGTGACCCGGGTGACCCTGGGGCGCGACTCGGTCCTGCACCTGGCCTGGTTTCTGCCCTGGGCGTGGCTGCGGGCGGCCCTGGCGCTGCTGGCGCGGCGGGTCGACCTGGTCTACTTCGGCGACGGCGTCGCCGCCTCCCTCGCCTGGACCCTGGCGCCGCTGCGCGGCCGGGCCCGCTTCTGCTGCACCCTCAACGGCCTGGAGATGACCTTCCCCGACCGCCGCGCGCGGGCCCTGATGCGGGCCGGGACCCTGCGCTGCCACGGCGTCGCCGTGTACAGCGAGAACTCCGGGCGCATCGCCGCCGAGGCCTGGGGCGTCCCCCGGGAGCGGATGCGCCTCATCCACCTGGGGGCCGAGCCGGTGGAGCCGCCGCCGGAGCGCGACGAGGAGCTGCGCCGCGCCTTCGAGGCCGAGCACGGAGTCGCCTTCGGCCGCGACCGGCTGCTGCTCAACGTGGGGCGCATGGTGCCGCGCAAGGGCCTGGCCCGGTTCGTCGAGCGCGGCATGCCGCTGCTGGCCGCCGACGTGCGCCTCCTCGTCGTCGGCGACGGGCCCGACGCCGGCCTCGTGCGCCAGGCCCGGGAAGGCCTCGACGACCCCGGCCGGGTGCTGCTCCTCGGCGTCCTCGACGACGACACCTGCTCCATGCTGCGGCGCCACTGCGACCTGTTCCTCATGCCCAACGTGGCCACCGAGGGCGACGTGGAGGGCTTCGGCATCGCCCCCCTGGAGGCGATGTACTTCGGCACGCCGGTGGTCGCCTTCGCCGTGGACGCCCTGGTGGAAGCGGTGCGCGAGGGGGGGTGGCTGGCGCCGGCGGGCGACTACCCGGCCTTTGCCGGCGCGGTGCAAGCCTTCTACGATCTGACCCCGGAGGAACGCCGCGCCGCCGGCGAGGCGGCCCGCCGCTACTGCCGCCGCGAGTACACCTGGGACACGGCCTCGTCCCGCTATCTCGATTTCTTCAAGGAGCTGAGGAGCTGACCGTGCACTACACCGAGCTGGACACGCCCGCCCTGTGCGCCGACCTCGACATCCTCGACCGCAACATCGCGCAGCTCCAGGCCGCCTGCGACGCCCTGGAGATCGACCTGCGGGTGCACACCAAGACCCACAAGACCCCGGCCATCGCCCGCAAGCAGATCGACGCCGGCGCCGTGGGGATCGTGGCCCAGAAGCTGGGCGAGGCGGAGGCGATGGCCGAGGGCGGCATCGAGGACATCCTGATCCCCTACAACATCGTCGGGGCCCCCAAGATGCGGCGGCTGACGGAGCTGGTGAAGTCGGGAAAGACGACGCTCACCGTGGCCGCCGACTCCGCCGCCACCGTGGAGGGCATTTCCTCCGCCGCGGCGGCGGCGGGCTGCGCGGTGAGGGTGATCGTCGAGATGGACACCGGCGGCGGCCGCGTGGGCGTGCAGTCGCCGCGGGAGACGCTGGAGCTGGCGCGGCTCATCGACCGCCTGCCGGGGACCGAGTTCCTCGGCGTCATGACCTACCCCAGCCGCGAGGGGGCCCGGCCCTTCCTCGACGAGGTCCGCGGGCTGATCGCGGGCGCCGGCCTGCCCCTGCACATGATCAGCGGCGGCGGCACCGGCAGCGAGGAGGTCTCCAAGGCGATCGGCTGCACCGAGACCCGCATCGGCTCCTACGCCTGGGAGGGCATGACCCGCGTCGGCCGGCGGGAGGACCTCGACCCCTCGCGCTGCCCCCTGCGCCTGGTGACCACCGTCGTATCCACCTCGGTCCCGGGCCAGGCGATCGTCGACGCCGGGATGAAGGCCTTCACCAGCTATCCACCGATTCCCCACGGCTACTGCCTCGAGCATCCGGAGGTCCACCTCAAGGGCATGTCGGTGGAGCACGGCCACGTGGACACCACTGCCTCCGGGCATACATTCTCGGTCGGCCAGATCCTCTCCTGGATCCCCCTCCACGGCGGCATGACCACCAACCTCCACGACCGGATCTTCGTCCTGAAGGACGGACAGGTGGTCGACGAGTGGCCCGTGGCCGGGCGCGGCCGGGCCCAGTAGACCGAGCAGAACCGAAGGAGCCCAAGCATGGAGATCCAGCCCTCCGGCGGCAGCGTCGTCGAGGTCGACGCCACCAACTTCGAGCAGGTCGTCCTCCAGGGATCGCGGGACAAGGTCGTCGTCGTCGACTTCTGGGCCGAGTGGTGCGGGCCGTGCAAGACCCTGGGCCCGATCCTCGAGGACGCGGTCACCGCCATGGGACCGAAGGTGGTGCTGGCCAAGGTCGACATCGACGCCAACCAGGACCTGGCCATGGCCTTCCGGGTGCAGAGCATTCCGGCGGTCAAGATCGTCAAGAACGGGCAGCTGGCCGACGAGTTCACCGGCGCCCTGCCGCGCGAGCAGGTGGAGGAGATCCTGCGGCGCCACGTGCCCGAGGCGCCGCCGACCCCGGCCGAGGAGATGGGGGACCTGGCCGACGCCGCCCGGCAGCAGCTCGAGATGGGCGACGTGGCCTCGGCGGAGCACCTGTTCTCCGAGGTCCTGCGCGAGGACGAGAGCAGCGGCCCCGGCCTGCTGGGAATGGCCCGCGTGCGCCTGATGCAGGACGCCGGCGAGGAAGCCGTGCGCAGCCTGGTGGACCGCATCGAGCAGGGGACCCCCGAGTGGGAGCAGGGGCGGGCGCTGCTGCACCACCTGGAGCTGAGCGCCGCCTGCGAGGGCGGCGGCGGCCCCCGGGCCTGCGCCGAGCGCCTGCTCGCCGACCCCGACGACATGGAGGCCCGCTATCTCGTGGGCTGCTGCGCCGCCGCCGCCAGCGACTACGACACGGCCCTGCGCGAGTGGTTCGCCGTGGTGGAGAAGGACCGCAACTTCCGGGACGGGGCCGCCAAGGACGCCATGGTCTCCGTCTTCCACCTGCTGGGGCGCCAGCACCCCGCCGTGGCCGACTACCCACAGCGCCTCTACCGCATCCTGTACTGAGACCCGCGCCGGCCTTCAGCCCTCCCGCCGGCCGACCACCGATACCGCCAGCCACCCCCCCACGGGGAGGATGTGCGACACCAGCCGCGGGTCGTCGGCGACCCGGCGGTTGTAGGTCTGGATGCCGCGGCGTCCGTCGCCGGGCTCCAGGACCTCGTGGGCGTGGCCGTGGCCGTTGGCGTTGTCGGCGATGATCAGCCCGCCTTCGCGCACGTGGCGCAGGGAGAAGTCCAGGTAGCCCGGGTAGTTCTCCTTGTCGGCGTCGATGAAGGCGAGGTCGAAGGGCCCTTCCGGCTCGACGGAGGCCATCGTCTCCAGGGCGGGGCCGAGGCGGACCTCGGCGCGGTCGGCGACGCCGGCGCGCTCGAAGTTGCGCCGCGTCAGGCCGGCGTGCTTCTCCTCCACCTCGAGGCTGATCAGGCGGCCGCCGGGGGGCAGGGCCCGGGCCAGCCAGATGCCCGAGTACCCGGCCAGGGCCCCGAACTCGAGGATGCGGCGGGCGTTCACGGCGCGGGCCAGCAGGTGCAGCACCTTGCCGGCGTCGGCGCTCACCGAGATCCCGGGGACCCCGGCCGCCGTGGCCTCGGGCATGACGCCGCGCAGGACCTCGTCCTCGTCGACGAACAAGTCGAGGCGGTAGCTCTCCAGGTCGGGATGGGTCGTCCGTGTCATTGGGGCAGGCCTCCGCGGATGGGTACGTGCAGGACCACCGGCCGCGACTCCCCGAGGCCCTGGCGGAGGGCCTCGCGCAGGTGGTCCACCTCCTCGACGCGGACCCCCAGGGCGCCGCAGGCCTCGGCCGCGGCGGCGAAGTCGAAGGGCCCGAGGCCGCTGCTCCGGGGCTCGCCATAGGCGCGCAGGTCCCCGGAGAGGGTGATCCCCCAGGCCTCGTCGTCGGCGACGATCATGACGAAGGGCAGGTCCTGCCGGGCGGCGCACTCCAGGTCGGTGAGGTTGAAGGTGGCGGCGCCGTCGCCGGAGAGCAGGACCACCGGCCGGCGCGGGAACCCGAGGCGCGCCGCCATGGCGGCGCCGACCCCGTAGCCGACGACGCCGCTGGCGCCGCAGGTGAGCCAGGTGCCGGGGTAGCGGCGGCGGCCCAGGGTCTGGTGGAACCACTGGCCGATGTTGCCGCCGTCGGCGATGAGGACGGCCTCCTCCGGGGCCTCCGCGGCGACCGCCTCGCAGACCTCCAGGCCGGTGAGCCCCGCCTCGCGCAGGGCGCCGGCGGCGGGGTCGGCGCGCACCGAGGCGTCGAACTCGTCCCGGCGGCGGCGCGTCTCGGCCAGCCACTGCTCGAAGCCGGCGGTGCCGGCGGCGGCGCAGGCGTCGCCCAGGGCCTGGATGAAAGGGGCGGGCCCCGCCAGGACGGACAGGTCGGCGCGGTCCATGTGGTGCAGCCGCTCGGCGTCGACGTCGACGCGGATGACGGCGGCGTCCGGCCGCAGTGGCGGCGACTGCAGGTAGCCGACGCGGTAGTCGGCGGCCGCCCCCAGCATGAGGACGAGGTCGGCGTCCTGCAGCAGCGCCGGGCCGCCGCTGGCGGCGCCGACGACGCCGAGGTACTCGGGCCGCGCCTCGGCCACCGAGCCGCGGTCCCAGATCGGCACGGCGCAGGGGACGGCCCAGGCCGCGGCGAAGTCGGCCACCTCGCGGCCGGCGCCGCCGTAGAACACGCCGCTGCCGGCGACGATCAGGGGCCGCCGGCTGGCGGCCAGGAGATGCGCCGCCCGGCGCACGGCCTCCGGCGCCGGCGACGGGGGGCGGTCCTCCACGGGGGCGGGCATCGGCGGCGGAGCTTCGGAGAGGGCCTCCGTCTGCACGTCCATGGGAAAGGTGAGGTGCACCGGCCCCGGGCGTCCCGAGACGGCCGCGGCCAGGGCCTCGTGGACGATCTCGGGCACGCGCTCGGCGCGGTCCAGGGCGCGGGCGTACTTGCACACCGGCCGCGCCATGGCCACCTGGTCGAAGTCCTGGAAGTGCCCCTGGCCGGCCGTGCCCAGGGGCCCGGAGCCGGTGACCAGCAGCATGGGGGCGCCGTCGAAGTGGGCGTTCACCACCCCCGTGAGGGCGTTGGCGTGGGCCACCCCGGAGCTGACGGCGCAGACGCCGACGCCGCCGCTGAGCCGCCCCCAGGCCTCGGCGGCGTAGGCCGCGGTCTGCTCGTTGCGGGTGTCCACCACCCGCAGGCCGGCGCGCCCGCAGGCGCCGAAGATCTCGTTGAGGCCGTGGCCGCAGAGGGTGGAGATCCAGGTCACGCCGTGGGCCTGCAGGGCCGCCACGAGGGCGTCGGCGCCGTTCATCGCGGGGGCTTCAGGACCAGGCCGGGTAGCGGAACAGGGGGGCGCCGGCGCCGGCCTCGGGTCCCTGGGCGTCCTGATCTTCGGCCGCCGGCGCGGGGTCAGCCGGGGGCGTCGCCTCGGCCGGGGCGGTGCAGGCGTCGACGGCGGGCCAGAACAGCTCGGGGTCGCCCGGCGGCAGCAGCGAGGCGGCGCCCCGGGAGAGGGTGAAGGCGGCGGCGCGGCGGATCTGCCCCGGGTCGGCATGGGGCTCGTACCAGGTGGGCCGGGAGCGCTCCACGCCCTCGGGCCAGCGGCCCCGGGCCAGGCTCTTGAGGGCCAGCACTCCCACGCCCTGGTCCGCGGCGCGGGCCACGACCTGGGGGCCGAAGCCGGCGGACCACAGGGCGTGGTTCACGGGGAACAGGACGGTGTCGAAGGCGAAGCGGTCCATCGCCGCCAGGGCCGCCTCGACGCTGTGGGCGGAGAACCCGAGGAAGCGCACGGTGCCGGCCTCGCGGGCCTGCCGCAGGGTCTCGATGGCGCCCCCGGCGCCGAAGGCGGTCTCCACGTCTTCGCGGGTGCGCAGGGCGTGGAGCTGGTAGAGGTCGAGGCGGTCGGTGCGCAGGCGGGCCAGGGAGGAGGCCAGCTCGGCCGCGGCTTCGGCCGCGGTGCGCTTGTTGGTCTTGCTGGCCAGGAAACAGCGGTCGCGGTACGGTTCCAGGGCGGCGCCCAGGAGCTGCTCGGCGTCGCCGTAGGTGGGGGCCGCGTCGACGTAGTCGATGCCGCGCTCGAAGGCGCGGTCCACCATGCGCCGGGCCTCGGCCTCGCCGCGGCCGCTCACGGTGATGCCGCCGAGGCCGACGACGGAGACCGAGACGCCGGTGGCGCCCAGGGGCCGGCGGGGCACACGGCCGGGGTCGGCCCAGCCGCGGCCGGCGCCGAGGCCGAGGCCGGCGGCGGAGGCCACCCGCAGGAAGTCGCGCCGATCCATGGCGCAAACCACACCCGGCGCGCGGCGGGTGTCAAGCGGAGCGGGCACGGCGGGCCACGTGCGGGCCCCGGGCCCCGCGGCTATTCTTCGCAGCATGAGAATCGACACGGACATCACCCCCCAGAGCCTGACCGCCGCCACCGACCGCTTCCTGGAGTGCAGCGGCCGCAAGATCCTCTCCATCGAGCGCAGCTGGGACCCGGCCGCCGGCGCCCCGGTGTACACGCAGGCCGGGCGCTACACCACCCGCGGGTGGACGGAGTGGACCCAGGGCTTCCAGTACGGATGCGCCGTGCTGCAGTTCGACATGACCGGCGACGAGCGCTTCCTCGAGCTGGGCCGCACCCACACGGTGGAGCGCATGGCGCCCCACGTCTCGCACGTGGGCGTCCATGACCACGGCTTCAACAACCTCTCCACCTACGGCAACCTGCGGCGCCTCATGCTCGAGGGCCGCATCCCCCACGACCCGCGGGAGCTGCAGCTCTACGAGCTGGCCGTCAAGCTCTCCGGCGCCGTGCAGGCGGCGCGCTGGACGCCCACTGCGGCCGGCACCGGCTTCATCCACTCCTTCAACGGCCCCCACTCCCTGTTCTCCGACACGATCCGCACCCTGCGCATCCTCTGCCTCGCCGACCGCCTCGGCCACGTCCTCATGGGCGAGGGGGACCGGCCCGTCGACCTCCTCGGCCGCGCCGTGGAGCACGCCCTGACCACGGCCCGCTTCAACGTCTACTACGGCGAGGGGCGCGACGCCTGGGACGTGCCCGGCCGCGTCGCCCACGAGTCGATCTTCAACACCAACGACGGCCAGTACCGCTGCGCCAGCACCCAGCAGGGCTACTCGCCGTTCACCACCTGGACCCGCGGCCTCTCCTGGATCCTGTGCGGCTACGCCGAGCTGCTGGAGTTCTTCCGCGGCGTGCGGCCGGCGCAGCTGGAGCCCTTGGGGGTGAAGAAGCGGGACCTCGTGTCGACCATGGAGAGAGCGGCCCTGGCGGCGGCGGAGTTCCACATCGGTCACAGCTTCGCCGACGGCGTCCCCTTCTGGGACACGGGGGCCCCCGGCGCCGCCGCCTTCGGGGACTACGCCCACCAGCCCTCCGACCCCTTCAACGACGCCGAGCCCCTGGATTCCTCGGCCGCGGCGATCTGCGCCCAGGGGTACCTGCGCCTCGGCAACTACCTGCTGAAGAGGGGCTCCCGCCGGCGCGGCGAGCGCTACCGGGCCGCCGCCTTCACCATCGCCGCGGCCCTGCTGCAGGAGCCCTACCTGGCGGCCTCGAGCCGGCACCAGGGGATCACCCTGCACGCCATCTACCACCGCCCCAACGGCTGGGACCACGTGCCCCGGGGGCGCCGCATCCCCTGCGGCGAGTCGTGCATGTGGGGCGACTACCACACCATGGAGCTGGTGCTGCTGCTTCGGCGCGAGGCCGAGGGCGGCGCCTATCCGACCTTCTTCGCCTGAGCCCGACTGGAGAATCCCGTGAAGATCACCGCCATCAACACCTTCGTCGCCCGCTTCGGCAACCGCCCCCGCGCCCTCATCAAGGTGGAGACCGACGAGGGCCTGTACGGGTGGGGGGAGGCCTACTCCACCGGGCCCGACCTGTCCGTGAAGCCCGTGGCCGACTACCTCTTCGAGCTGATCGGCGGCGAGGACCCGCGGCGCATCGAGTACATCATGATGAAGCTGATGCAGGAGTTCCGCTTCCCCCCGGGGGGTGTGGGCCTGCCGGCGATCTCGGCCCTCGATCACGCCTTGTGGGACATCTCCGGCAAGGCGGCGGGCCTGCCCGTGTACATGCTCCTCGGCGGCTCGGTGCGCGACCGGGTGCGGGTCTACCGCGCCATCGGCGGGCGCGACGGCAAGGAGGCGGCGGAGACGGCCCACAGGCTCAACGAGGAGCACGGCTTCACCGCCTTCAAGACCAGCCCCTACCAGATCCCGCCCGACGCCAGCCGCTGGGGGCGGGTCTGCTCGACGGCGGCCAGCTACTTCGAGGAGATCCGCGCCAACACGCCCGAGGACTGGGAGTTCGCCTTCGACCCCCACGCCAAGATCTTCGAGCCGGTGCGCGCCCTGCAGCTGGCCGACGCCCTGGCGCCGTACGACCCCCTGTTCTACGAGGAGCCCCTGCGGCCCGAGCACATCCCCCAGTGGAAGCGCCTGCGCGAGCAGATGCGGGTGCCCCTGGCCACCGGCGAGAGCCTCTACGGGCGCTTCGAGTTCCTCGACCTGATCGCCGCCAACGGCGCCGACATCATCCAGCCCGACATCTGCATCTGCGGCGGCCTGCTGGAGATGCGCAAGATCGCCGCCATCGCCGAGGCCCACTACGTCAGCGTGGCGCCCCACAACCCCATGGGGCCGCTGGCCACGGCGGTGAACGTCCACTTCGCGGCCTCGAGCCACAACTTCAAGATCCTCGAGTACATCCTGCCCACCGAGAGCGACTGGAACGACTGGGTGGACGAGCCCTACCTGCCGAAGGACGGATACCTCGAACTGCGCCCGGACCGCCCCGGCCTCGGGGTGGAGGTGAACGAGGAGGCGATCCGCGGCGACGAGTACATCCACTGGCAGCGCACCTGCCCCATCCGGCCCGACGGCGCCACCGGGTACATCTAAGGGGCGCCGGGGCAGTGGCTTCCGGCGGCCGGCGGGGGAAGGTGCGGCGCACGTCGACACCGCCGGCCCAGGAGCGCCTGGAGGCCCTGAAGGCGCTGTTCCCGGAGGCTTTTGCCGAGGGCCGGGTCGATCTCGAGCGGCTGCGGCAGGCCCTGGGCGAGGCCGTGGACGGCGGCCCCGAGCGCTACGCCTTCACCTGGGCCGGCAAGGGCGAGGCGATCCGCCTGTTGCAGGTGCCGACGGAGGCCGCCCTCGCCCCGGCTCCGGAGGACTCGGTCGGCTTCGAGGAGACGGGCAACCTCTTCATCGAGGGCGACAACCTCGAGGCCCTCAAGCTCCTCTACAAAGCCTGCGCCGGGCGGGTGAAGATGATCTACATCGACCCGCCGTACAACACCGGCGGCGAGTTCGTCTACCCGGACGACTACTCCGACCCCCTGGGGACCTACCTGCGGCTCACCGGCCAGAGCGACCGGCGGGGGAACCTGCTCACCAGCAACCCCGAGACCTCGGGCCGCCACCACTCGGCCTGGCTCTCGATGATGTACCCGCGGCTGTTCCTCGCCCGCCAGCTGCTGCGCGACGACGGCATCCTCTTCGTCTCCATCGACGAGCACGAGCGCCACAACCTGCAGCTCCTCCTGAACGAGATCTTCGGCGAGGAGAACCTGGTGGCCGACCTGATCTGGAAGAAGAAGTCCGGCGGCGGGTCGGACGTGAAGGAGATCGTCGTCGACCACGAGCACATCCTCGCCTACGGGCGGTCGCGTCCGGCGGCCCTGTTCGCCGACAAGGGGGCGACGGCGGCGACGCGCTACAACGAGACCGACGACGAGGGCCGGCGCTACAGCCTCGACCGGCTGGACAAGCCGAGCCTGGGCTACCAGGAGAGCCTGGACTTCCCCATCGAGGGGCCCGACGGCCGGACCTACCGCGTGCCCCACGCCGACCCCCGGCGCAAGGTGGCGCGCTGGCGCTGGTCCCGGAAGAGGGTGGAGGAGCGCCGCGGCGAGCTGGTCTTCCGCTGGCCCCACGTGTACACGCGCAACTACGAGAAGGAGGGCTCGAGGCCGCGCAGCCTGCTGGTGGACCGGCGCTTCGGGCGCACGCGCACGGGCAAGACGGACCTCACCGCCCTGTTCGGGGCCGAGGTCCTGGAGCGGGCCAAGCCGGTGCGGCTGATCAAGCACCTGTGCGCCATCGCCACCGGGCCGGGGGACATCGTCCTCGACTTCTTCGCCGGCTCGGGGACCACCGGTCAGGCGGTGATGGAGCTGAACCGCGAGGACGGGGGCCGGCGGCGGTGGATCCTGGTGCAGCTGCCGGAGCCGACGGACGAGAGGTCGGCGGCGAAGGCGGAGGGACTGGGCACCATCGCCGGGATCTGCGCCGAGCGCCTGCGGCGGAGCATCCGCCGGCTGCGGGAGGAAGAGGGTGCGCCTTCCGGCGGCGGCGCCCCGGAGGAGGACCTCGGCTTCCGCCTGTTCCGCCTGGGGGAGAGCAACTTCCGCGGCTGGCCCGCCGTGGAGGAGGGCGACCCGGAGGAGTACGAGAGCGCCCTGGAGCGGTTCGTCGATCCCCTGCGCGAGGGCTGGAAGGCGATGGACGTGCTCTTCGAGGTGGCGCTGAAGGAGGGCTTCGGCCTCGACTGCCGGGTCGCCCGCCTCGACGGGACCGGGGAGAACACCGTGTACCGCGTCACCGACGAGGAGCGGGAGCAGTCCTTCCACCTGTGCCTGGACGGCGAGCTGAAGGCGGAAACTCTGCGGGCCCTGGGACTCGGCCGCGACGACCTGCTCATCTGCCGGGACGCGGCCCTCTCCGACGAGGCCGCCGCCAACGCGGCCATGACCTGCCGCCTCAAGACCCTCTGATCCCGATGAAGCTGCGGTTCGACGCCCACCAGCCCTTCCAGGTGCGGGCCGTCGAGGCGGTGGCCCACCTGCTTGACGGGCAGCCCCCGGTGGAGGCGGGGGTGGACCTGGGCCCCGGGGACCTGCCCGCGGTGGCCAACCGGCTGGACCTGGACGAGCCGCGGCTTGTGGCCAACCTGCGGCGGGTGCAGGAGGACAACGGCATCCGCCCCGACGACGGGCTGCGCCCCATGGAGGAGGAGATCGAGGCCCCGGGGGGCACCCGCACCGTCCGCTTCCCCAACTTCTCCGTGGAGATGGAGACGGGCACGGGCAAGACCTACGTCTACCTGCGCACCATGCTGGAGCTGTTCCACCGCTACCGCCTGCGCAAGTTCATCATCGTCGTGCCCTCGGTGGCGATCCGCGAGGGGGTGCTCAAGAGCCTGGTGGTGACGCGGGACCACTTCGCCCGCCTCTACGGCAACACCGTCCTGCGCCACGCCGGGTACGACGCCTCGAGCCGCTCCCAGGTGAGCCAGTTCGCCCTCTCCGGGGGCGTCGAGGTGCTGGTGATGACGATCGACGCCTTCAACAAGGCGGCCAACGTCATCCGCCGGAGCGCCGACCGCCTCCAGGGACGGGCGCCGATCGAGTACATCCAGGCGGCGCGGCCGGTGCTGATCCTCGACGAGCCGCAGAATATGGAGAGCCCCAAGAGCCGGGCGGCCCTGGCCTCCCTCGACCCCCTGCTTGCCCTGCGCTACAGCGCCACCCACCGGCGCCCCTACAACCTCGTCTGCCGCCTGACCCCTTTCGACGCCTACCGCCAGGGCCTGGTGAAGCGCATCGAGGTCGCCTCCGTGTCCCGGGAGGAGGACCCCGGACGGCCCTGGCTGCGCGTGGCCCGGGTGAGGAGCGGCCAACGCAGCGTCACGGCGCGGCTGGCGGTGCGCAAGCTCTCCGCCGGGGGTACGCCGCGGGAGAGCACGCTCACGGTGCGGGCCGGCGATTCCCTCTCGGAGAAGACCGGCCGCGGGGAGTACCGCGGATTCGACGTCGACGAGATCGACGCCGGCCGCGGCGTGGTCCGCTTCGCCAACGGCGTGGAGCTGCGCGCCGGCGAGGAGCACGGCCCCGACCGTGAGGCCCTCTTCCGGGAGCAGATCCGCCTCACCGTGGACGAGCACTTCCGCAAGCAGGACCGGCTGAGGGCGGCGGGAATCAAGGTCCTCTCCCTGTTCTTCATCGACCGGGTGGCCAACTACGCGACGCCGGACGGGCTGATCCGGCGGCTCTTCGACGAGGCCTTCGACGCGCTGAAGGGCGGCTACCCGGAGTGGCGGGACCTGGCGCCGGAAGCGGTGCAGGCCGGGTACTTCGCCCACCGGCGGCGGCGGGGCGCCGTGGAGTGGCTGGACTCGGTCTCCGGCGAGAGCGCCGAGGACGCAGCCGCCTACGCCCTGATCATGCGCGACAAGGAGGCCCTGCTCTCCTTCCCGGGGCCGGGGGACGGCGATGAGGAGCGGCGCCGGAAGCGGGTGGCCTTCCTGTTCTCCCACTCGGCCCTGCGCGAGGGCTGGGACAATCCCAACGTCTTCCAGATCTGCACCCTGAACCAGTCGGTCTCGGAGGTGAGGAAGCGCCAGGAGGTGGGGCGCGGCATGCGGCTGTGCGTCGACCAGGAAGGGCGCCGGGTGCGCGACGGCGAGATCAACGTGCTGACGGTGGTGGCCAACGAGAGCTACCGCCGCTACGCCGCCAGCCTGCAGAGCGAGATCGCCGAGGAGTACCGGCAGGAGATCGAGAGCCGCTGCGGCCGGCCGCTCTCCGCCCTCGGCGAGGCGGAGCGCCGCCGCCTGGAGGAGGAGTACGGCGCCGGGATTCTGCCCCCGGCTCCGCGCCGGGCGGGCTCGCCGCCTTCGGCGGGGCGGGACGGCGAGCTGAGCCCGGAGTTCCGGCGGCTCTGGGAGCGCGTCGAGGCCCGGACCCGCTTCGCCCTGCGCATCGACACGGACCAGCTCGTGGCCGGGGCCATCGGCGAGCTGGAGAGCCGCCCCCTCTCGCGGCCGGGGCTGACCGTCGCCCGGGGGCGGATCCAGGTGAAGGGATCCGGCGCCTTCGAGGCGCAGGCGCGGGGCGAGACCCGGGGCGTCGCCGCCGAGGGCGGCAGCCTCCTGCCCAACCTCCTGGAGACCATGGCCGATCTCCTGGAGCGCGTCTCACCGCCGGTGCGAGTGACCCGCCGCACGCTGCTGGAGATCTTCCGGGCGGCGCCCGACTCGGAGGCGGCCCTGGCCAGCCCGCACGAGTTCGCCGCCGCGGCGGCGGCCGGGCTCCGCAGGAGCCTCGCCGGGCTGCTGGCCAGGGGGGTCCAGTACGAGCGCAGGAACGGCTGGTACGAGATGAGCCAGGTGGAGGAGGGAGATCCTCTGTCATTCGCGGGGCTGGAGGGGCGCGGCGGCGTGGAGCTGTGCGCCCGCCTGCCGCGGTCGTTCACCGTGCCCACTCCGGCGGGCGCCTGCGACCCCGACTGGGCGGTGGTGACCTCCCGGGAGGGGGAAGGATGGAGGCTCTACCTGCTGCCGGAGGCGGAGGCTGACGGGGAGGCTCGGGGCCGCGGTTGGCGGGGCGGAATGCCCGCCGGAGGCGCCCGTGGCCGGTGACGCGGGATTGGCTCCGGCGGGGTGCGGGCGGCCAGGGCCTCTTCGAGGGCGGCGCACAGCGCCTGCGGCTCGTCGGTGCCGATGCGGACGGCCTTCCCGCTCTTCATCTTCAGCTCCACCGCGTCGAGGCCCGAGACGTTGTAGAGCCAGGCTCCGGGGATCTTGCGGATGCCCCAGCCGTAGAGCCAGGAGTTCCTCACCGGCCGGCAGCCCTCGATCCCGTCGAGGGGCCAGCGCTTGCGGATCAGGCCGACGCCGAAGCGGATCCGCAGGTGGCCGCCGGCGATCTCCACCGTCAGGCTGCCGAAGAGCAGGAGCACCAGCACCAGCACCCCCACGATCGCCGCCGCCACCCAGTTGCCCTCCGGGGTCCGGATGTACCACACCAGGACCACGGCCGGCACCAGGCCGGGGAGGCAACTGGCCGCGATGACCCGGCCGAACTGGGTGCGGCGGTAGGATTGCGGGGGGGTGGTCATCGGCTATATTGCGCCCGGCCCACACGTTAGCAGGGCCTCTTCTCCCCCGTCAAGGTGGCCGATGAACCTCGTTTTCGTGGGATGCGAATACGCCGGCAAGTCCACTCTCGCCGGCGAAGTGTTGAAGTGGGCGGAGGAGGCCCTGGGCGGGACCAGCCACTTCCACGATCACTTCAGCGTGCCCTCCAGCGAGCTCTCCCCCGAAGCGCAGGAGTCGGTGCTGGCGGTCCATCCCCAGTTCCTGGAGATGTTCCAGCGCTACTCCCTGACCTACCACCTGGGCGACTCCTTCTACTCCCACGGCGACCACAACCTGATGGGGTTCGTCATCGAGGAAGCGGTCTACGCGCCGCTCTACTACGGGTACGGAGGCCCGGAGACCGGGGCGCCCAAGCGCAGCCCCGAGGGCCAGCGCACCGAGATGGCGCGCCGCTTCGAGAGCGAGATGCTCGACAAGGCGCCGGGCACGGTGCTGGTGCTGCTGAAGGCCGCCCCGGAGGTGATCCGGCGGCGTATGAGGGAGGCCCCCCACACCCACCCGATCGTGCGCGACCAGGACGTGGAGCGCGTGCTGGGGCGGTTCGAGGAGGAGTTCGAGGCCTCCCTGATCCAGCGGCGCATCGTCCTCGACACGTCGACGGCGACGGTGGAGCGGACCCTGGCGGAGTTCCTCCAGGCCCATGAGCCGTTCATGAGCCGGGAGGACCGGCAGCGGATGGAGAAGTAAGGGAGCCGCTGAGGCGGCGCCGATCGCGGACAGGGATCACCAAGCGGAGGAGGAAGCCGTGAGCGAGACGAAGGGCGACGCCCAGTACACCATGGGCCGCAGCAAGGAGGAGGAGGACCGCCTGATCCAGCAGTCGCAGCTCTACGACGCGGTGACGCGCCGGATGCTGCACTCGGCGGGCCTGGCCGGCGGCATGAAGGTCCTCGACATCGGCAGCGGCACCGGCGACGTGGCCATGACCGCCGCCGAGCTGGTCGGACCGGAGGGCTCCGTGGTCGGCGTCGACATGAACCCGGAGATCCTCGAGACGGCGCGGGCCCGGGCCGGGCAGGCCGGGTTCGCCAACATCGAGTTCGTCGCCGGAGACGCCAGGACCCTCGACCTGGGGGACGATTTCGACGCCCTCATCGGCCGCCTGGTCCTCATGTACATGGCCGATCCCGCCGACGCCCTCCGGCAGCTCTCGGCGCGCCTGGCCCCCGGGGGAATCGTCGCCTTCCAGGAGGTCGACTTCAGCCCCTACCGGAATACCAGCCACGACGACACGCCGCTGATGAACCAGCTCGTCGACTGGGGCCTGGGCGTGTTCGAGCGCTCGGGGGCGCACACCGACATGGGCTTCGACCTCTACGGCGCCTATGTCGAGGCCGGCCTGCCCGAGCCGTACATGCACTTCGATTCCCCCGTGGGCGGCCCCGAAGGCTGGGCGGGCTACTCCTTCCTCGCCAACAGCTTCCGCAGCCTGGTCCCGCTCCTGGAGCAGTTCGGCATGGCGACGGCCGACGAGGTCGACGTGGACACCCTGGCCGAGCGCGTCCGGCAGGAGGTGGTGGCCTCGAAGCGGCCCCTGCGCCTGCCCCCGCACGTGACCGCCTGGACCCGCCTCCCGGCCTGACCCTCCAGGCCTGAGGAGCCGCCCGGCGGCAGACAGGATCTCCCCGTGAACTACGATACCCGGACCCTGCGCGGCGACTTCTTCGGCGGCCTCACCTCCATGGTGGTGGGCCTGCCCGTGGCCCTGGCCTTCGGGGTGGCCTCGGGCATGGGGGCGGCGGCCGGCCTCTACGGCGCCATCGCCGTCGGCTTCTTCGCCTCGATCTTCGGCGGCACCCGCTCGCAGATCTCCGGCCCCACGGGCCCCATGGCCGTGGCCATGGCGGTCATCGTCACCAGCCGCGCCGGCACCCTCGCCGAAGCGCTGACCATCGTCGTCCTCGCCGGCCTTCTGCAGGTGCTCCTCGGCCTGTCGAAGGTGGGCCGCTTCGTGGCCTACACGCCGTACGTGGTCATCTCCGGATTCATGTCCGGCGTCGGCCTCATCATCATCCTGATCCAGGCCATGCCCTTCCTCGGGGCGCCCACCGCCTCGGGCGGGCCGATGGGCGCCGTCGCTGCTCTGCCCGGGGCCGTGGCCGGCGTCGACTTCGGCGCCTTCGCCATCGCCGCCGTCACCCTCGCCGTGGCCGTGCTCTGGCCCGCCCGCCTGACCCGGTACGTGCCGGGGCTGCTGGTGGCCCTCCTGGCCGGCACCCTCATGGGCGTCTTCTGGGTGAGCGGCGCCCCGGTCATCGGGCCGGTGCCCACCGGCCTGCCGAGCCTGCAGTTCTCCCTGCCGTCGGCCGCCTTCCTCGCCCGCGCCCTGGAGCCGGCCATCATCCTCGCCCTCCTCGGCTCGATCGACAGCCTCCTCACCTCCCTGGTGGCCGACTCGCTCACCGGCACGCGCCACAACGCCAACCGCGAGCTGGTGGGCCAGGGCATCGGCAACATGGTCTCCGGACTCTTCGGGGGCGTGCCGGGGGCCGGCGCCACCATGGGCACGGTGACCAACATCCGCTCCGGCGGACGGACCCAGGTCTCCGGGGCGCTGCGGGCGCTGCTGCTGCTGGCGCTGCTGCTCGGCCTCGGCCGCTTCGTCGAGCCGATCCCCCACGCGGCCCTGGCCGGCATCCTGATGAAGGTCGGCTGGGACATCATCGACTGGCGGATGCTCACCCGCATCCACCGCGTCCGCCGCGAGCACCTGCTGGTCATGGGGATCACCCTGGGGCTGACGGTCTTCGTCGACTTGGTGACCGCCGTGGCCATCGGCCTGATCGCCGCGGGCATGGCCAACGCCCGCCAGCTGGAGAGTCTGGAGCTCGACAGCGTCGTATCCGTGCCCCTGCTGGACCAGACCTTCCTCGAGCGGGAGGGCGAGGAGGCCGATCCCTTCGCGGCCCGGGTCGGCCTGGTAGCCCTCCGGGGCAGCTTCACCGTCGCCTCCTCCACCAAGCTGGTGGCCGTCATCGGCGGCGACATCAAGGACCACGAGGTGGTCATCTTCGACTTCTCGGGAGCCACCTATCTCGACGACAGCGCCGCCATGCTGATCCGGCAGCTGATCGAGGTGGCCGGCAAGGAAGAGACGGAGTGCGTGATCATGGGTCTCTCGGGCTCGGTGGAGCAGACGCTGCTCACCCTCGACGTGCTGCGGGACGTCCCCGGGGACCGGGTCGTCGAGAGCCTGGACGAGGCGCGCCAAGTCGCCCGGAACCTGCTCGACGACTGACGCGCCCGGCCGAGGGGCAGGCCGCCGCAGGACCGCGGGGCTCTCCTCCAGGACTGACGGGACCGCCCGCTCGAGCCCGCTGACCGAGGCCGCTCCCGGCGCCTGGCAGGCCCTGGCTCCGCCGGGCCCGCCCTCAGGCCGGCGCCGCGCTCGCGGCCGAGCGCCGGCGCAGCCACTCCACCGCGAACAGCAGCAGCACCGCGAAGAGGATGAGGAAGGTCGCCACCGCGAGGATGGCGGGGCTGATCTGCTCGCGGATGCCGGCCCACATCTGGCGCGGGATGGTGCGCTGCTCGATGCCGGCCATGAAGAGGACGGCCACCACCTCGTCGAAGGAGGTGGCGAAGGCGAAGAGGGCCCCCGAGATGACGCCCGGCGCGATGAGGGGCAGCTGCACGCTGCGGAAGGTGCGCAGCGGTCCGGCGCCGAGGCTGGCGGCGGCGCGGGTCAGATTGTCGTCGAAGGCCGACAGGGTGGCGGTCACCGTGATCACCACGAAGGGCGTGCCCAGGGCGGCGTGGGCCAGGATCAGCCCGAGGTGGGTCTGTGACAGCCCCAGCCCCGAGTAGAAGAAGAACATGCCCGCCGCGGCGATGATCACCGGCGTCACCATGGGCGAGATCAGCAGCCCCATGGCCAGGCGCCGGGCGGGCATGGCGGCGCTCGACAGGCCCAGGGCGGCCAGCGTCCCCAGGGTGGTGGCCAGGGCGGTGGCGGCGACGCCGATGATCAGGCTGTTGGCCAGGGCCCGCCGCCAGACGTCCTCCTCGACGATCTGCCGGTACCAGCGCAGCGACCAGGCCTCGGGGTCGAGGCGCAGCATGCCCTCGGTGAAGGTGAAGTAGGGCTCGGCGTTGAAACTCAGGGGCACGATCACCAGGATCGGCGCCACCAGGAAGGCGAAGACCGCGGCGCAGAACCCCAGGTAGAGGAAGCGGGCCATCAGCCGAGCCTCATGCCCTCGACCCCCACGAGGCGGTCGTAGAGCCGGTAGAGGACCATGACGCAGACCAGGAGGAGACCGCCCAGGGCCGCGGCGAGGGGCCAGTTGAGGGAGGTCTGCATGTGGTAGGCGATCATGTTGGAGATCAGCTGGCCGCGGCTGCCGCCCACCAGGGCCGGGGTGATGTAGTAGCCGATGGCAAGGATGAAGACCAGCAGCGAGCCGGCGCCCACCCCGGGCAGGGTCTGGGGCCAGTAGACGCGGAAGAAGGCCTGCGCCGGACCCGCCCCGAGAGAGGCGGCGGCGCTCATCTGCACCGGCGGGATGGCGCGCATGATCGAGTACAGGGGCAGGACCATGAAGGGCAGGAGCACGTGGGTCATGGCGACGAAGGTGCCGGTCATGTTGTAGACCAGGGCGAGGCGGCCGTCGTCGCCGATCAGCCCGAGGGCCACCATCGCGTCGTTGAGGACCCCCTGGTTCTGGAGCAGGACGATCCACGAGGTGGTGCGCACCAGCAGCGACGTCCAGAACGGGACCAGCACCAGGGCCAGCAGCAGGTTGGCGCGACGCGGCGGCGCGTGGGCGATCAGGTGGGCCACGGGGTAGCCGAGGAGCAGGCACAGGCCGGTGATGCCCAGGCTCACCAGCAGGGTCCGCCCCAGGAGGGCCACGTAGATGCGGCGCTCCTCCGGCTGGCGGGCGACGGAGCCGTCGGGCAGCCGCTGCAGGTCCAGGGCGTTCAGGTAGTGGCGCGCGGTGAGCCGCTCCCCGGCGCTGCGCAGGGCGTGCCAGGTGCCGGCGTCGCCCCAGGCCTCGTCGGCGGCGATCATCGCCTCGCGCCAGGGCCCCTCGTCGACGCGCTGCAGCTTGCGGGCGCTGCGCGTAAAGACGCTGCGCAGGCCCCCCTGGACGCGGTTGACGCGGGTCGCCACCTGCCCGAGGGTGCGGTCGGCCCGCGCCTTCACCAGCTCCCGCGCCGCCGCCTGGTACACCGCCTCGGGCGGAGCCTCCTCGCCGTCCCAGCCGCGCAGCAGACGCAGGGTCTCCGGCAGGACGCCGGCCACCACCGGGTCGTAGACGCTGCGCACCAGCATCGTCGCCAGCGGCGCGATGAAGGTCACGCCGATGAAGACCAGCAGGGGCAGGACCAGCCCCGCGGCGCGCAGCCGGGGGCGGTTCATCGCTGCCGGGCCCTTCAGGAGATCACCTCGCCTGCCCAGAGCGATTGCAGGAACGCCTTCCATGGGACGATGCGAATCGGCCCTGCGACCCGTTCTGCCGGCTCGTTGCAGACGACGATCGCTTTGCGGGGAGCGTACTCGTCGATAAAGGCGCGCAGGGCTCGCAGGGCCCTGTCTTCCACCCGGGCCGTCCCCTTTACCTCGATGGCCACCTCGCCGTCCCCCAGCACGAAGTCGACCTCCAGGCCGGACTTCGTCCGCCAGAAGCAAACGTCATAGCGCAGTTCGCTGTATGAACTGTGCGCCCTCAATTCGGTGAAGACGAAATGCTCGAAGGCCTTGCCGAAGGTCGCACCCCGGGCCTCCTGCAAGTGCCGTCTGGCCAGGGCCCCGGCCAAGCCCACATCGAACAGATAGAACCTGGATGCCTTCGAGATGACCTGACGGCCTTGCCGTCTCTTGAAAGGCGCGACCATGGCGCCCAGGAGCGTATCCACGAGAATCTGGTAGTACTCCTTGACGGTCTTGGAACTGACGCCGCACTCGCGCGCGATATTGGAGAAGTTGGTCAGCTCGCCGTGCGAATACGCCATGGCCTCGAAGAATCTGGAGAAGGCGGGAATGTCGCGCGTCAACCCCTCGGCGAAGACTTCCTCCTTCAGGTAATCCTGCAGATATGCGTTCAGGGAACGGCGGTATTGCAGGCTGACGAAGTGGTCGGGAATCAGACCGCGGTTCAGGATCGTCAGGAGATCGATGTCGCCGTCGCTCAATTCGTCGCTCACCAGCGGGAACATCTCGTAGCGCCAGGCGCGTCCTCCGAGCAGATTGGCCCGTCCCCGCTTGAGCTTGCGCGCACTGGACCCGCACAGGATGAAGCGCAATCCCTTGTTCTCGATGAGCCAGTGCACTTCATCGAGCAGGAGCGGCACATGCTGCACTTCGTCCAGGATGATCGGATGCGCCCGCGATGTTTCGGATCGTGCGAGCAGTTGCTCGCGCAGGAGGGCCGGCCGGCGATTGAAGTCCAGCATCAAGTCGGTCTTCAGAAAATCAAAGACCAGGCTGTCGGGAAAGGTCTGCTGGAGATAGGTGGATTTGCCCGTCTTCCGCGGTCCCCACAAGAAGGCCGACTGGCGCTCGGGCAAGTCCATCTTCAGGCGCCGGGCATACTGAACCATTTTGACCCGTGTTTCACAACGGTCGGATTTTTTTGGAAGCTACTCCAAAATTTCCAAGACTGTCAACCCCTCTCCGCTTGCCGCTCAGCGCGCCAGCCAGGTGCTGAAGCGCTCGTTCATCTCGTCGCCGTGGTCGCTCCACCACTCCCAGTCGTTGTGCAGGGCGCGGCTGGCGTTCTGCTCGCTCGTGGGCATGTGGGGGCTCATCTCCACGCCCTTTTCCGCGTGGGTCGAGATCAGGGCCCCCGCGGAGCGGCGCGTCGGGCTGTAGGCGATGAAGCGGCCCACGTCGGAGATGGACCGCGCCGTGGAGGCGAAGTGGACGAACTTCCGCGCCGCTTCCAGCCTCGGGGTGCCGGCGACGATGGCGAGGCCGCCGGTGTCGAGCACCTGGCCGTCCCAGACGATGACGAAGGGCTGGTCCTCGAGGACCTGGGCGTTGAAGATGCGGCCGTTGTAGGCGGTGGTCATCACCACCTCGCCGTCGGCCAGCATCTGCGGCGGCTGGGCCCCGGCCTCCCACCAGACGATCTGCTCCTTGATGGTGTCGAGCTTGCGGAAGGCGCGGTCCACGCCCCCGGGGGTGTCGAGGGCGGCGTAGACGCTGTCGAGGGGGACGCCGTCGGCGATGAGGGCGAACTCCAGGTTCGCCAGGGGCGAGCGGCGCATGCCGCGGCGGCCCGGAAACTTCTCCAGGTCGAAGAAATCGGCCATGGTGGCGGGTTTCTCGCCCTCGATGTTCTCGTCGTTGTAGGCGTACACCGTGGAGTAGAAGATCGTCGCCGGGCCGCAGTCGGTGATCGTGCCTTCGACGAAGTCGTCGGCCGCGGGGGTGCCGTCGGCTCCGGCCGCCAGGGAGTCGATCTCCACGTACTCGAGCAGCCCCTCGTCGCAGCCGCGCGCGAGGTCGGGGATCTCCAGGTCGACCACGTCCCAGTAGACGTTGCCCACGTCGACCTGGGCGCGGATCTGCGCCAGCCCGCCGTTGTAGTCCTCGAGGTTGATGGCGATCCCCGTCTCGGCGGTGAAGCGCTCGTGGTAGCCCTTGACGCAGGCGCGCGCGTACGAGCCGCCCCAGGAGACCACGGTCAGGGACTGGTCCCCGGCGGCGGCGGCGCTCCAGGAAAGCAGGCCCAGGACCGCGGCCGCGGTGATTCGGAAGGTCATTCTCCGTCCTCTCATATCTCGTCTCCTTCGACTCGCACCGTCACGATGTCGGTGTCGTGGTACTGCTGGTGGCGCACCGAGGAGGCCACGTGCCGCAGCAGGCGCAGCGACAGCTCGCGCTCGTCGGGCGCCTCGGCCCGCTCTCCCAGGAGCACCATCATGTCTTCGAGGTTCTCCTCGCCGATGGCGGCGACGAACTCCAGCTCCAGGGCCCGTCCGTCGCGGTTGGCGAAGACGAGGAGACGCCGCTTCGACCCGGCTTCGTCCCCCTCTTCCGGCATGCCGAGGCTCAACAAGGTCTCCTCCCCGGCCAGGCACAGGCGGTCGATGGCCCTCTCGCTCCAGCCCATGCGGCCGGCGCTCTCGCGCAGGAAGGCTTCCACCCCCGGCACGGCGGCCTGGTCCAGGTCCATCTCGATGCGCCGCCGGCGCGGGCGGGTCAGCTCCATGAACAGAGTCAGGACGATGGCGACCAGGCCCCCGGTGGTCATGCCGTTGCCCAGCAGCACCCTCCCGGTCTCGCCGAGGGAATCGGCGAAGATCGCCTGGTTCTGGAACCCCGTGCCGATCCAGAAGGCGAGGCCGGCCACCGTGGCCTTGCGGTAGTCGATCCCGTCCTGGACGACGATCCTCATGCCCTGCACGAAGAGCAGGGCCAGCAGCATGGTGAGGTAGGCCGCGGCCACGGGATTGGGGATGGTCAGGGGAAGGGCCGTCATCTTGGGCATGAAAGCCAGGACGGCCAGGACGATGCCGATGCACAGGCCGACGTTGCGGGAGGCCACCCCGGTCATCTCCGCCAGGGGAATGCTCGAGGAGTAGGTCGTGTTGGGCACCGTCGCCGCGACCCCGGAGAGCAGGTTGCCCACCCCGTCGGCGGCGACCGCTCCCTGCACGGTGCGGAAGTCGACGGCCCTCTCCGCCCGCCAGGAGACCCGCTGGATGGCCACGGCGTCGCCGATCGTCTCGATGGCCCCGACGAGGGTCACGAAGATGAAGGCCGGCAGCAGGGCCCAGAAAGCGGTCCCGAGGTCCCACTCGAGTCCCCGCCAGCCCCCGGCGGGAACCCCCACCCACGCGGAGGAGGCGATGGGCTCCACGTCATACAGGCCGAAGAGCGACGCCGTGCCGCAGCCGGCGACGATGCCGACGACCGGGGCCCACAACCGCCAGGCTCCCGAGGCCCGCAGCCCCAGGGCCGCCACCACCGCCAGGGTGACCCCGGCGGTCACCGGGGCCGCGGCCGGCGGCGTCCCCTCGGGCACGTCCGAGAGCATGTCGAAGGCGATGGGCATGATGGTGACGGCGATGAGCATGATCACCGTGCCGGAGACGACCGGCGTGAGGATGCGCCGCAGCAGCGACAGCCGCGCCGACAGGGCGAACTGGAACAGGGACGAGACGACGACGAGGGCGGCCAGCAGCGGCGGCCCCCCCTCCACCAGGGCCGCGACGCAGACGGCGATGAAGGCCCCGGAGGTGCCCATGATGAGCACGTGCCCGGAGCCGATGCGCCCGAGGCGGACCGCCTGCAGCACGGTGGTGAAGCCGCTGATGATCAGGGCCGCGAAGATCGCCCAGGTCAGGTAGGAGTCGTCCTGGTCCGCCGCCCGGATCACGATGGCGGGAGTCAGGACGATCCCCGCCAGGACGAGCATCGCCGCCTGCACGCCCAGGCCGATGGAGAGGGGGTGCGGCGGCTGCTCGTCGGGCTGGTAGCGGATCCCCGTGGGGCTGGTCCGGTCCTCGGCGGGCATGGGTCTCAGGCCTCGTCTTCGTCCGGGTCGAGGACCCGGCAGTCGGTGGGGGTCCAGCCGATGCGGATGCGGTCGCCGGCGAGCACGGCGCCGTGGCCGACGACGTTGGGGATCTTGGCGATGAAGTCGTCGCGCCCACAGACGCCCAGGCGCAGGCGCAGATGGTCGCCGAGGAAGGTGATGTCCTCGATGACGGCCTCCAGCTCGTTGGTGTAGAGTCCGGGCTCGGGCGAGACGGCGACGCGCTCGGGGCGGATGGAGAGGGTGGTGGCGTCCCCCGGCCCGCAGGGGGCCACCCGCAGGGCCTGGATGATCTCGCCGCCGCACTCGACCTCGCAGATCTCCCCGTCCACGGCGTTCACGCGGCCGTGGAGGCGGTTGTTCTCGCCGATGAAGCGGGCCACGAAGGAGCGCTCCGGCTCCTCGTAGAGGGCCTCGGGCCCGGCGATCTGCTCGATGCGGCCGCCGCGCAGGACGGCGATGCGGTCGGACATGACCATCGCCTCCTGCTGGTCGTGGGTGACGTAGACCACGGTCACGCCGAGGCTCTGGTGGATGCGGCGGATCTCGTACTGCATCTCCTCGCGCAGCCTCCGGTCGAGGGCGCCGAGGGGCTCGTCCATCAGCACCAGGTCGGGATCGAAGATCAGGGCGCGGGCGATGGCCACGCGCTGCTGCTGGCCGCCGGATAGCTGGGCCGGCCGGCGGTCCTGGAAACCCTCGAGGCGGACCAGCGCCAGGGCGCGCTCGACGCGCTCGCCGCACTCCTCCGCGTCGAGGCCCCGCACCTGGAGGGGGAAGGCGAGGTTGCGGCCCACCGTCATGTGCGGGAAGAGGGCGTAGTTCTGAAAGACCATGCCGATGCCGCGCTTGCGCGGCGGCAGGTCGTGCACCGGACGGCCGTCGATGCGGATCGTGCCCGAGGTGGGGGTCTCGAAGCCGGCGAGCATCATCAGGCAGGTGGTCTTGCCCGAGCCCGAGGGCCCGAGGAGGGTGAGGAACTCCCCCTTCCGGACCCGCAGGTCGACGTGGCTCACCACGAGGGTGCGGCCGTCGTAACTCTTGCAGACGTCCTCGAAGGCGACGTAGGCGCGATCCTCGGCGCCGGCTGCCGGCTCGGGCGGCGGGGCGGATTCGCGGCTCATGCCAGACCCCCGCGGCGCAGGTCCATGGCCAGGGCGCGGAAGCCGCGCACCCGGTGGACGGTGCACAGGTCGGCGTCGTGCTGGTCGCCGGAGTCCCGGCTGGTGCGCGACAGCACCACCAGGTCGTCGCCGTCGACGACGGCGCTCGGGTACATGAAGCTGCGGTGCGCGTGGTCGGGCCAGCGGGCCACGCAGCCGGCGGGGAACCAGTTGAGGCAGTCGACGCCGTAGTGCAGGAACAGCCACCGGCGCTCGTTTCCCGGCCCCCCGTGGTAGCCGGTCTCGCGCATGCGCGCCCCCCACCCCAGCAGGTCCTGCGAGTTGGTGGCCAGGTTGCTCAGCATCCAGTACATGCCCCCGGGCCGGTCGTGGATCAGGTAGAACTTGCACTGCGCCCCCGGCCACGCGGCGAACTGGGTGAAGGAGAGGCGGTTCGCCTCCGGGTCGTAGTCGAGGACGGCGGCGACGTTGGCGGTGGCGTACTCGTCGATGACGCAGCGGGTGAAGACGCGGATCCGCGAGCCGACCTCCACGGTGTTGGGCTCCAGCCAGACGAGGGGGTCCGGCCAGCCGCGGTAGAGCTCCTCCCGGTCCCCTTCGGGGTAGAGGCCCCGCGTCAGGGAGCGGGGCAGGGGCGGCGCCTCGACGATGTTGGAGAGGCTCCAGGCGGCGGGGTCCAGCGGCGACTTCCGCCTGTCGATGCGGACCATCACCTTGCCGCCGTGGGTGCGCTCCGGCAGGTCCCGGTCCATGGCCCAGTAGACATAGTCGGGCCTGAGCAGCATGGCGGTGGAGATGTTCCACAGCGGCCCCTCCAGGACGCGCACCGGATCGGACCAGGACTGCCCCCGGTCGCGGCTGTGGGCGATGAGGACGTCCTTGTGGCAGGTCTCCTGGGCGAAGAGGTAGAGCTCGCCGTCGAGGACGAAGGGCGTGCCCTCCTCGAAGGGGAGGGAGGGCAGCTCGTCCCAGGCGGAACCGCCGTCGGAGCTGCGCAGCATGCGGAGGTGCCGGCCCGTGCCGCGGCCGGGGCGCCCCCACTCGGGGGCGGCGATGAGCAGGGTGCCGTCGTCGAGGCGGGTCATGTCCGGGTCGTGGAAGAACAACCGCCCGGGATCGGGGACCCTCGCGGCGACGGCGAAGTCCTGGGCGAGGGGCTCGACGTTGGGGTTGGCCATGCCGGGGCCGCGCTTCAGGAGACCATGCGGCGCAGCACCGTCTGCAGGATCCCGCCGTTGCGGTAGTACTCCAGCTCCACCGGCGTGTCGATGCGGCAGACCGCCGTGAACCGCTTCTCCTCGCCGGCCGGTCCCCGGGCGACGACCTCGACCGCGGCGCCGGGGTGCAGGTCGTCGCCAGCGGCGATGTCGAAGACCTCCTCGCCGCTGAGGCCCAGGCCGTGGCGGGTCTGGCCGGCGGCGAACTCCAGGGGCAGGATCCCCATGCCGATCAGGTTCGACCGGTGGATGCGCTCGAAGCTCTCGGCGATGGCCGCCCTCACCCCCTGCAGCAGCGGCCCCTTGGCGGCCCAGTCGCGGCTGGAGCCGGAGCCGTACTCGGCGCCGGCGAGGACGATGGTGGGCACTCCCTCGGCCTGGTAGCGCTGCGCCGCCTCGTAGATGGTCATCCGCTCGTCCGAGGGCAGGTGCCGGGTGAGGCCGCCCTCGACGCCGGGCACCAGCTCGTTGCGGATGCGGATGTTGGCGAAGGTGCCCCGCATCATCACCTCGTGGTTGCCGCGGCGCGAGCCGTAGCTGTTGAAGTCGCGGCGCTCGACGCCCCTCGACTCCAGGTAGCGGGCGGCGGGGCTGCCGGGGGCGATCGACCCGGCCGGGGAGATGTGATCGGTGGTGACGCTGTCGCCGAGGCTGGCCAGCACCCGGGCCCCGGTGATCGGCCGGATCGGCGAGACCTCGCGGCCCAGGCCCTCGAAGAACCCGGGCCGGCGGATGTAGGTGCTGGCCTCGTCCCAGGCGTAGCGCTCGCCCTCGGGGACGGCGATGCGGTTCCAGGTCTCGTTGGCCGAGAACACGTTGCCGTACTCCTCCTCGAACATCCGCGCCTGCACCGAGCGCGCCATCTCGGCGCGGATCTCCTCCTGCGTCGGCCACAGGTCGCGCAGGAAGACGTCGCCGCCGTCCCCGCGGCCGAGGGGCTCGCTGTCGAAGTCGATGTCGACGCGCCCGGCGAGGGCGAAGGCGACCACCAGCGGCGGCGAGGCCAGGAAGTTGGCCCGCGTCTGGGGGTGCACCCGGCCCTCGAAGTTGCGGTTGCCGGAGAGCACCGAGCAGACCACCAGGTCCTCGTCGGCGATCGCCTTCTCGATGCTGTCGTGGAGGGGCCCGGAGTTGCCGATGCAGGTGGTGCAGCCGTAGCCGACGGTGTGGAAGCCGAGGGCCTCCAGGTCCTCCACCAGGCCCGCCGCCTCCAGGTAGCGGGTGACCACCCGCGAGCCCGGGGCGAGGCTGGTCTTCACGTACGGCGGCACGCTCAGCCCCCGGGCGACGGCGTTGCGCGCCAGCAGGCCCGCCGCCAGCATCACCGAGGGGTTGCTGGTGTTGGTGCAAGAGGTGATCGCCGCCAGCACGACACCGCCCTCGGGCAGATCCGCCTCCCCCTGGTCGCCCAGGTCGACGGAGGCGCTGCGGCCCTCCGTCTGCACGTCGAAGCTCTCCTTGAGGGCGGTGCCGAAGGCGGGCTTCATGCTCTTCAGCGGCACCCGGTCCTGGGGCCGCGTGGGGCCGGCCAGACTCGGCTCCACCGTGGACATGTCCAGGCTGAGCCTCTCGCTGAAGACGGGGTCCGGCGTCTCCGGCCCGTAGAGCATGCCCTGGGCCTCCATGTAGGCGCGCACGCGCTCGACGGCGGCGGCCTTGCGGCCGGTCTGGCGCAGGTAGGCCAGGGTCTCCTCGTCCACCGGGAAGAGCCCCACGGTAGCGCCGTACTCGGGGGCCATGTTGGCGATCGTCGCCCGGTCCGCCAGGCTCAGCTGCGCCAGCCCGGGGCCGAAGAACTCGACGAACTTCCCCACCACGCCGTGGGCGCGCAGCCTCTGCGTCACGGTGAGCACCAGGTCGGTGGCCGTGGTCCCCGCCGGCAGGCGGCCGGTCAGCTCGAAGCCGACGACGTGGGGCAGGAGCATGTAGATCGGCTGGCCGAGCATGACCGCCTCGGCCTCGATGCCGCCCACGCCCCAGCCGACGACGCCGAGACCGTTGATCATGGTGGTGTGGCTGTCGGTGCCGACGAGGCTGTCGGGGATCCAGACCTCGCCGCCGCCGCCGGGGGCGGCCTGCACCACCTGGGCCAGGTACTCCAGGTTCACCTGGTGCACGATCCCGGTGGCCGGCGGCACGACGCGGAAGTTGTCGAACGACTCCTGGCCCCAGCGGAGGAACTCGTAGCGCTCGCGGTTGCGTTCGAACTCGCGGCCGGCGTTCAGCTCCAGGGCCTTCCGCAGGCCGTAGTAGTCGACCTGCACCGAGTGGTCGATCACGAGATCCACGGGGATCAGGGGGTTCACGGCCCGGGGGTCGCCGCCGAGCTCGACGATGGCGTCGCGCATGGCCGCCAAGTCGACCACCGCCGGCACGCCGGTGAAGTCCTGCATCACCACGCGGGAGGGCTTGAAGGGGATCTCCTCCCGGCCCGCCGTCTCCGGGCTCCAGCGGGCGATGCGCTCCACGTCCTCGGCGGTGATCTCGTAACCGTCGCACTGCCGCAGGGCCGCCTCGAGGAGGATCCGGATCGAGTACGGCAGCCGCGAGACCGGGGCGACCCCCTCCTCCTCCAGCTTCTGTATGCGGTAGACGACGCCTTCGCCGGCGCCGCCGGCGCTCACCGTGGTCCGCGCTCCGTAGATGTCCTCGGCCATGGGGATCCCTTGTCCATTATGGTAGTTGGCGAGCCGGCGTACGAAGCGGGCGGCCCCCCGGGATGTCAAACGCCGCGCATCGGCGGCGCCCGCTTGACCGCCCCGGGGCGCTGGGATAGCCTGTCCGCCCATGCCCGGTTCCCTCAGCCAAGGCGGCCTGCTCTGGTCGGGCCAGCACTGGATCGCCTACCTGCGCCGGCCCGGGAGCCAGGACCACACGGGCATGGTCAGCCTCTACCGCGGCGACACCTCGCCCGCCGGCGCCGGCACCGCCGCCTTCGTGCAGGTCCCGGGGGCCGATGGCTTCACCGGCCTGTGCACGGACAACCGCGAATTCGCCGAGTTCGTGCGCCAGACGCAGGTCGTGCCCACCTCCCCCTTCGACCGCGGCATGGAGGTGGTCGAGGCCCGCCTGTCCCCCGGGGGCGACATCCGCACGGAGCCCACGTGGCAGATCGACGCCGCCGGCCGCCGCATCGATGTCTGCTGGCGCGAGCTGGACCCGCCCCTGGTCGGGCCTCCCACCGCCCATCCGCGGATCGTCTTCACTATCCTGGTCTTCGCCGGCGGCGGCTCGATCCGGCTCGACGGGCGGGACGTGGGCGGCGAGGCCTACCCGCGCGACACCTGGGCCCGGACCCTCGGCCAGCCGCGCTCCTCCTGCTGCTTCGCCCTGGCGGAGACGATGATCGCCGAGGACGGCTGAGCCGCCAGCCGGGGCTCAGCGGCTCAGCCCCATCCTCTCGAACTGCTCCGCCGGCGCGTCGCACTCGGCCATGAGCCTGGCCATCTGGCCGCCGAGGCGCTCCACCACCTCCGCATCGTCGAGGGGACTCTCCTGCTTCGGGTCGGCCCGCAGGTCGTAGAGCAGGTCGCCCACGTCGCCCTCCACCGGTTGCGAGATGTTGCCCCCCGCCGGCAGACGCAGGGTGGGCATCCCCCGGGTGAATGAGAAGGGGTCGGCGAGTCCGGCCTCCGGGAGCCGCCCCTTGTAGCCGCGCATCGCCGTGGGCAGGAGGGTGTAGGCGTTGAGTGGCTGGTTGTGGGGGGTGCGGCAGGTGCGGTAGTAGACGTGGCGGCCGTCGGTGACGTTCACGCGGTTGCCGTGGTAGCCGAAGATGGCGGCGTCGCGCACGGGCCGGTCCCCGGCGACGACGCCGGCCAGGTCGTGGCCGCGCATGCCCTCGGTGGGCTCCTGGCCGAAGAACCGGAGCAGCGTCGGCCCCAGGTCGATGGCCGGCTGCACCAGGGCGTTGCGGGTCTGCCCCGCCGCCCCCGGGCTGCGCGGGTCCCAGACGAAGAACGGGGTGTGGCTCAGCTCCTCGTACAAGGGCGGCCAGTTCTTGGCGTAGCCGCCGTGCTCTCCCAGCAGGAAGCCGTGGTCCGTCCACAGGACCAGCATCGTGTCGTCCCACATGCGGTGACGGTCCATGAGGTCGAGGACATCGCCGAGGCTGGCGTCGCACTTGGAGACCAGGGCGGCGTAGTTGCGGCGCACCTCGGCGACCTGCTCCGGGGTCTCGCGGACCGGACCGTACGACGGCCAGTCGAAGAGGGGGCCGTCGTAGTCGGAGGGGTAGAGGTCCTGGTAGCGGCGGTTGCTGAAGAACGGCTCGTGGGGGTCGAAGCACTCGATCTGCAGGAACCAGTCGTCCTCGCCGGCGTTGGTCTCGATGAAGCGGCAGCCGGCCTCGAAGGTGCGGCTCTGGGGCAGGTCGGCCTCGCGCCGCTGGAAGGGGCGGTTCACCCAGTCGCTGCGGCGCCCCTTCTGGTTGAGGTTCTCCGGCACCTCGGGGTCGGCGACCTGGCCGATGTGGGGGTCCCCCTCCTGGCCGCGGTAGAACTCCCACGAGCTGTAGCGGCCGTGGTAGGTGGCGCCGCCGTCCTCCCAGTAGTGGTAGTGATCGGAGCACAGGTGGGTGTAGACGCCGGCCTCCTGCAGCATCTGCGGCACCGAGTCGTCGAAGGGCTCCAGGGGCCCCCAGGGGCAGTGCAGGAAGTTGGGACGCCCCGTGTGCAGGTCGCGGCGCGCCGGCATGCACGGCATGGAGCAGACGTAGCTGGTGGAGAAGGTGGCGGCGCGCTCGGCGAGGCGGCGGAAGTTGGGCGCCTGCACCCAGGTGTCGGGAGCGTAGGGCGGCAGCATGTGGCGGTTGAGGGAGTCGAACATCACCATGATGCAGCGCATGGAGGATCTCCTGTGCGATGTGGGCGGCGGCCGCCGGGGCCGTCCTGACTCGGGACCCCGGGCGGGCTACCTTTGCCGGATGACCCGGAGACTCGCGGACAAGGCGGCGCTCGTCACCGGCGCCGGCTCCGGCATCGGCCGGGCGACGGTGCACCGGTTCCTCGAGGAGGGGGCCCGCGTCGCCGCCGCCGACATCGACCCCGCGGCCCTGGAGGCCCTGGCCAAGGAGGCGGAAGCGCCCGAGGGCCGCCTCCTCGAGATCGCCGGCGACGTCTCCGACCGCGCCGACAGCGAGCGGATCGTGGCCGCGGCGGTTAGCGCCTTCGGCCGCCTGGACATCCTCGTGAACAGCGCCGGCATCACGCCGCGCACCGTCGATCCGGCCGCCGACTTCGACGAGCGCTGGGACGCGGTGATGCGGGTCAACGCCCGGGGAACCTTCCTGATGTGCCACGCCGCCGTCAAGGAGATGCGTCGGACCGGGGGCGGCGCCATCGTCAACCTCGCCTCGGTCATGGGGCTGGTGGGCTACCCCACCTCCCTGCCCTTCTCCGACGGCTTCACCGCCTATCCGCACAGCAAGGGCGCCATCGTCCAGCTCACCCGCGACATGGGCGTGCGGCTGGCGGCGGAGGGCATCCGCATCAACGCCGTCTGCCCCGGCTTCGTGTACACGCCGCTCACCGCCAACGTCACCGGCGACGAAGATGTCCACGCCGCCATGCGGCGCCTCCACCCCCTCGGGCGCATGGGCCAGCCGGAGGAGATCGCCCGCGTCATCGCCTTCCTCGCCTCCGACGAGGCGAGCTTCATCGTCGCCGCGGCGATCCCCGTCGACGGCGGCTACACCGCCCAGTAGCCGAGCCCCAGGGCGCCCGCCCCGGGCGGCGCGCTCAGTCCCGGTGCAGCCTGGCGATGCCGATGGCGCGCTCGCCGGAGCCCGAGTACAGCAGGTAGAGCCGGCCGTCCTCCTCGTAGATCCCCGGGTCGCGCAACTGGTGCACGAGGCCGGCCACGGCGCCGGGGCGCGACGGCTCGACCGGCGCGCCCGCCCCCTCCCAGTCCAGCTCCGGCCGCAGCACCAGCCTCCCGGGGCCCGGCTGCCACTTCTCCCACGGCCGTGACAGATCCACCGCCGACACCAGGATGCGCTCCGGAGAGTCCCCCTTGCGCGAGTAGAACAGGTGCAGGGTGCCGCCGTCGACCCAGGCGGCGGCGTGGCGGCACCCCGGCAGGATGGCCGCTCCCTCCTCGAAGGCGGTGAGCCCGTCTCGGGAGCGCAGGAACAGTCCGCCGCCCGGGCTCGGGCTCATGGCACAGGCGTAGAACCGCCCCCCGTGGGGAAAGACGCGGAAATAGGATGGCCCCAGGTCGGCGGGGTTCACCTGCCAGCACAGGCCGTCCTCCGACAGAGCCGCGTGCGACCGCTGTTCCCCTCGCCCCGTGGGCTGGTGGAAGTACATGCGCAGCCGGCGCTCCGCCGTGTCGACGTGCACGTCGGGGCTGGCGATGTGGTGGAGGCCGGGGCCCCGGTCCATGTGCAGGACCCCGGGCTCGGGGAGCACCGTCCACGGCCCCGTGAGGTCGTCGGCCCAGGCCATGCGCAGGTAGTGCCCGCCGTGGTGGGCGAAGTAGAGGTAGTAGCGCCCCAGGGGCCGCGGGATCCACGAGGGCACGCGGATCAGGGACGGTCCGTTGATGTTGGCCCCGCGCCCGCCCTCCAGGTTCGGGAGACGGGCGTGGATGATGGGCTCGGGGGAGAGGCGCTCGGCCCGGAAGTGGGTCAACGAAGGAGGGCTCCCGGAAGTTGCCGGTGGCTGCCGCGAAGTTCGCCATCGCCACCGGCGGCGGCAATCGGGCGCCTGTCCGGGCGGGGCCCGTTGTCCTAATCTCAGACCCGTGCAGACCCTCGATCACCGCAAGCGCCTGTTCGTCGACATGGAGGACGTGGACGGCGCCGAGAGCGTGGAGCGCATGTTCCACGCCGCCGTCAAGCACCCGGACCCCGTGCTGCGCCAGGAAGCGGCGTGGGAGCGCCACACGGGGATGACGGCGTCGGTGATCCACGACGAGGAGGAGGGGCTCTTCAAGGCCTGGTACATGGGCGGCCACTACGAGGAGGGCTGCGGCCACGTGCAGTGCCTGGCCACCTCGCCCGACGGCATCCACTGGGAACGGCCGGAGCTGAGGCTGCACGAGGCCCTCGGGTCGAGGCGCAACAACATCGTCATCCCGGCATCCCACCATGAGGGCCAGGACCACTGGGAGTCGATGCTGAAGGACCCCGCCGACCCGGACCCGAGCCGCCGCTACAAGGCCCTCGGCTGGTCGAGCCACGACTGGGACGGGCCGCGCTCCGGCATCTACTCGGCCACCTCGCCGGACGGTCTGCGCTGGGAGCACTCGCCGGACCCCCTCTTCCGCTATCACCCGCGGCCGGGCACCGGCGACCTGGGTCCCGTGGGCGACGCCCAGTCGCTGATGATCGACGCCGACGCCGGGCGCTGCGTCGCCTTCCTGCGGGGCCAGCCCGAGCGCCTGCTGAGCGTCAGCCGCGACTTCGTCGAGTGGACCCCGCCGCGGCCCTTCCTGTCGCCCCTGCACGAGGAGGAGGCCCTCTACAACAACACCGGCTTCCCCTACGGCGCCCACTACCTCGGCGTCCTCACCCACTTCGACAAGCGCCGCCTGCGGCAGACCCAGAGCCTGCGGCTGCTGACCAGCCGCGACGGCGAGCGCTGGAACCGGGCGCCGGCCGAAGAGCCCCTCGTCGGCCTGGGGGAGATCGGCGAGTGGGACCGCTTCCAGATCATGCTCACCGGCGCGCCCCCCGTCGCCGTGGACGACCGCCTGTACATCTACTACCGGGGCACCCCCCGCCGGCATGCCAAGATCCCCCGCGAGTACGACCCCCGGATCGCCGCCGACCAGCACACGGGGACGATGTCCATCGGCCTCGCCTTCCTGCGCCTCGACGGCTTCGCCTCGGTGGCCGGCAGCTTCGACGGAGGGCGGCTGACGACGCGTCCCTTCGAGCTGGCGGGCGGAGAGCTGCGGGTCAACGCCAAGGCGGACCACGGCTCCCTGCGGGTGGAGCTGCTCGACGAGGAGGAGGGCGTCCTGCCCGGGTACGGCGCCGACCGCTGCGTCCCCATCGAGGAGGACGGGGTCGACCTGCCGGTGCGCTGGTGGGGAGCCCGCGGGTTGCCGCCGGGGCCGGTGCGGCTGCGGCTCCACCTCGTCAACGCACGGCTCTACTCCTACTGGGTATCCCCGGACTGACCGGCCTCCGCGCCGGACTCCTCCGGGCGGGTTCGGCCAGACCGTCCGCCTCCGGCGCAGGATCCGGCCCCGGAACTCCGCGGCGTGTTCAGCAGAGGGATCCTGCGCTGATCCACCACATCCCCGCTCCACAGACGGACCACGCCGCTGGCCAGGGGCCGCCCCGGCCTACTTCAGCAGCGCGACCTTGCGCTGATCCACCACATCCCCGCTCCGCAGGCGGACCACGTAGGCGCCGCTGGCCACGGGCCGGCCCCGGGCGTCGAGGCCGTCCCAGAGCGCCCGGTGGTCGCCGGCGGGCACCCAGCCGTCGACCAGCCGCAGAAGACGCTGCCCCGTCATGGAGAACACCTCCAGGCGCACGGAACCCGTCGTCTCGATCCGGTACGGGATGGTTACCCGGTGGTTGAAGGGGTTCGGCCAGGGCGCCTCGAGCACGGCCGCCGCCGGCAGGGCGGCCAGGGGGCCGGTCACGGCGGTGCTCGCGTCCCCGGTCCAGGCCCTCACGTAGCCGTCCGTGGTGAGCGCCACGAGGTCGAGGAAGCCGTCGGCGTCGACGTCGGCCAGGGCCGGGTCGCTCGGCCGGCCCCCGGTCTCCAAGGTCCAGGGGTTGCGCAGCTCGCCGGCCTCCAGCTCCACCATGGCCAGTCCGGGCGGCCCGGGGAGGGCCCAGCGGCGTCCGCCCAGCCCGAGGAGGAACTCGTCCCGGCCATCGCCGTCGAGGTCGCCGGAGACCACGTCGGTCGTGGCGGGACCCAGGTCGATCGCCTGCAGCACGGCGCCGTCCGCAGGCTCCAGCAGTTGCACGCCCTCCGCGGTGGAGGCCAGCAGCTCCAGGTCGCCGTCGCCGTCGGCGTCACCCGGAACCATGAGCGACTGCACCTGAGTGTTGTTGAGGTACTCCGTCTGCCACCAGACCTCGCCCTCGGCCGAGAGCACGGCGTTCAGGTAGCCGCAGTGGCCCCAGATCAGCTCCGGGGCCGGGTCCCCGAAGAGGTCGACCAGCGCCGGGAAGGCGTAGCCCACGAAGGCGGGGGCGGCGAACATGGGCGACAGCCCCTCCCCGTAGGCCTGGCGCACGACCTGGGCGTCGCCGGTGACGCCGTCGACCACGTGCAGCCGGTCCGGCCACATGACCACGATCTCCTCCAAGCCGTCGCCGTCGACGTCCCCGGCGGCGCTCGGATGGCCTCCGAGGCTGCGGCCGCTGCCGTCGACGGGCAGGGTGTAGCCGTTGCTCTCCCAGACGACGGCGCCGGTCCCGCCGTCGAGGAGGAAACCGACCTCGCTGCCGATCTTGCCGCGGCGCAGAGTGACGAAGACGTCGTTGCGCCCGGCCTCGCGGAAGTGGCCGGTGTTCCACCAGGAGAGGCCGCTGAAGTTCCAGATCGGCATGCTGCCGTCGAAGCCGTCGAAGACGGTCTGCCAGAGTACCTCGCCCGCGGCGGTGACCGCCGCCAGGCTGGCGTTGCCGCTGGGCGCCTCGCGGGCGAAGAGGGTCTCCAGGGAGCCGTCGCCGTCGAGGTCGGAGGCGACCACTCCCCAGTGCCAGGGGGCGCTGTTCGTCTGGCCGTGGCCCTGCATCTGCCAGCGGACGCGGGCCTCGCCGTCGCCGCGCCGGGGCGCCTCCAGGCAGAGGACCTCCTCGTTGGCCGTCTGCACCACCACCTCGATGGTACCGTCGCCGTCGAGATCGGCGACCACCGGTGTGCCGGCGGGGGTGAAGCTCTGCCCGCTGAACTGGTGCAGCCGGGCCCCGGCGCCTTCCACCATGAGCGACTGGCCGGCGGCCCCCCGGCCCTTCCACGAGACCAGCGCGGCGGGGCCCTCCTCGCCGGTGGCCGTGGCCGCCGCCTGCAGGCGGGCCCCCGCCGGGCCCGCGACCGTCCACAGGTCCCGCACGGCGCCGCCGGCGCCCGCACCCCAGGCGGTCAGGGCCTCTCCCTCCGCGGCGGGGGTGACGACGAAGAAGTCGGACCGGCCGTCGCCGTCGGCGTCACCGGTGACGGCGGTGCGCAGACCGTCGGAGGCGCTTGTGTTCACCGTCAGGGGCAACTCGTCGAGGGGCCGGCTGCTGAAGGCGGCGCGGTCGTGCCGCCAGCGCTCCACATGGCCCTTCGAGTGGAGGGTCAGCACCGAGACCGGCGCATAGGGCGGCAGGGCCTCGCCCTCGGCCTGCGACAGGAACCACTCGGGGCGGCCGTCGGCGTCGATGTCGTGGAGGCCGTGGAGGTAGCGCCCGGGGAAGTCGTGGTCCGTCTCGCCGCTGAGGGCGTCGACGGCGATCGTGTGCCAGAGGCGGTCGCCGGTGTCGTCGTAGACGCTGTAGACGACCTCCACGGCGCCGTCCCCGTCGGCGTCGAGGAAGGCCGAAGGCCGGGGGCGCACCACCTTCGTCGTCTGCGAGGGATCGGGCTGGATCTCGCGGATCCAGCGCAGGGTCAGCCCGCTGCCGTCGTTGTCGATGACCTCGGCGTGCATGCTGAAGTCGGCGACGACGGCGAACTCGGGATAGGGGTCGTCGTCGATGTCGGCGGCGGCGAAGTGGCCGTAGTTGCGGTAGCCGTGGTAGCGCAGCTCCATCATCGTCTCGCCCGTGGCCCCGTGGAAGACGAGGATGCGGTAGTGGGTGGCCACCGCCAGGTCGAGCTGTCCGTCGGCATCGGCGTCGACGACGAGGACGTTCGGGGCCCATGTGTTCTCGAAGGGCTCGGTCTCCCACACGACCCGCGGCTCCCCCGTGTCGTAGGCCAGGAGACGGCCCCGCTTCGGCTCCGCCCCCCCGTCGGAGAAGGAGTCGCCCATCTCGAAGCGCTGCAGACCGGGAACGCCGGGCAGGATGGCGGCCACCTTGTAGGCGTTGTACGCGTGCATGGGGACGAGAGCGCCGTCGCCGGCCAAGTCATGGAGCGGCGGACCCAGCCCCCAGGCCGACTGCTCGCGGCCGAGCCAGCCGGCGTCGAGGCCACCCGGGAAGGGCAATTGCAGGACCGGCGCACCCGCACCGGGGGTCACCGAGGCGTAGCCCTCCCAGGCGGCGATGTCATGGCGCCAGGCCTCGGCGGGAGGACCGTCCGTCATGCGGCCGGTGCCGGCGGCGCGGCCGCTCATGTGCCGGTCGCCGCGCAGCTGCAGCCAGCCGGACTCCTCGGCGGCGGCCGGAGCGGCGGCGGCCGCCGCCAGCAGGAGGAGCAAGGTCGAGATCGCCGTCATGGCTCGATCCCCTGGGCTCGAGTGAGGCGCGCACCAGGCGGTGGCCCATCCGCGCCGGCCGGCCGCGGCGCGGGCCACATGGGACGGGGGCGCCGCGGTGTCGAGACTGTGGGCGGCGGCGACCATCAGCCGCTGCGCAACGGCTTCCCCAGGCTACCCCGGCCGCCGCGCGGGCCACATCGGGACGGCGGAGCCGCGGTGTCGAGACTGTGGCCGGCGCCGACCCGGAGCCGCTGTACCACGCCTCCCAAGCTACCCCGGCCGACGGCGGCGAGCCACACCGCTCGCCGCCGTTGTCGCCCTCCGGGGCCGCGGCTACACTCTGCCGGCATGCGCTTCCCCGACATCGGCCTGAGCGTGCCCCGCGTACTGCTGCCGCGCCCGGAGGTGGATCTCGAGGAGTGGGCGGTCATCGCCTGCGACCAGCACACCTCGAACCCCGAGTACTGGGAGGAGGCCGCCCGCCTCGTTGGGGACCGGCCCTCCACCCTGCACCTGGTCTTCCCCGAGGCCTTCCTGGAGTCACCCGGCCGCGGGGCCCGCATCCGCCGCATCCACGGGCAGATGGAGAGCTACCTCCGGGACGGGGTGCTGCAGCCCCTGGAGCCCGGCTTCGTGCTGGTGGACCGGCGCACGCCGCACGCCGCCTCCCGCAAGGGCCTGATCGCGGCCCTCGACCTGGAGCGGTACAGCTTCGCGCCGGACGCCTCGACCCTGATCCGCACGACGGAAGGGACCGACCCCGGGCGCTTGCCGCCGCGGGTGGAGGTCCGCCAAGGGGCGGCCCTGGAGGTGCCCCACATCCTGGTCCTCATCGATGATCCGCAGGGCACCGTGATCGAGCCCCTCTTCGAGAGGGCGCTGCCCCTGCTCTACGACACGGATCTGATGCTGGGCGGCGGCCGCGTGCGCGGCTGGCACGTGACAGCGGAGGATGCGATCCGCCAGGCCGCCGAAGCCCTCACCCGGCTGGCGGCGCCGGAGGCGGTGTCCGAGCGCTACGGCCTCGAAGCGGGCGCCCCGGCGCTCTACGCCATGGGCGACGGCAACCACTCCTTCGCCGCCGCGCGGGAGGTGTGGAACGGGGTCAAGGCCGAGGCCGGCGGTCTCGACGCGGCGGCCGGCCACCCGTCGCGGCACGCCCTCGTGGAGCTGGTCAACCTGCACGACCCCGGGCTGCGCTTCGAGCCGATTCACCGGGTGCTCTTCGGCGTCGACGGCGGCGAGATGGTGCGGGAGATGGAGGCACTCTTCCGCGACCAGGGCTCGGGTGTGCGGACCGATGTCTTCGACTCCCCCGCCCCCTGGCGCCGGGGCCGGGAGGACCTCGCTGCCCGCGGCCTGCATCACCTGCCCTTCGTCGCCGGACGCGAGGACGGCCCTCCCCGCTGGGGGATCGTCGTGGTCCACGACCCCCGGCATGACCTCGAGGCCGCTTCCCTGGACGCCTTCCTCACCGACCTCGGCGCCCGGCGCGGCCTGCGCCTCGACTACATCCACGGCGAGGAGGAGGTCACCGAGTTGGGAACGCGCGCCGGCAACGCGGGGCTCCTCTCCCGGGCCCTCGACAAGCACGCCCTGTTCCGCACGGTGCTGCGCGACGGCCCGCTGCCGCGCAAGAGCTTCTCCCTCGGCGAGGCGGAGGAGAAGCGCTACTACATGGAATGCCGGCGCCTGATCCCCTGACGGCGGCGATTGACAGGAGGGACCCCGAAGCGTCGCTTATCCCCCGGCAGCATGAAGCCGCACGGCCCCGCGGCAAGGAGGTGTCCCATGCTCCGCAAGTCCCTGCCTTCCATCCTGTTCCTCGCCCTCTGCGTCCCTCCCCTTGCCGCCGCCGAGGACAGCCTCGTCGGCACCTGGGAGGCGAGCGGCGAGGTCGACGGAGTTTCTATCACCACGCGCCTGGTCTTCCTGGACGACGGAAACTTCGAAGTCAGCAGCGTCAGCCGGACCGAAGATGGATACTGGAGACTGCCGGAGGTGGTCTTCGAGGAAGACGACGACCTCACCGCTGCGGAAGCCGATGCCCTGAACCAACTCTTCCGGGAGGCTTGGCCCGAGACCCCTCTGGAGGCCAGCACGCTCCTCGGCTCCGGTACCTACACGACCTCCGGCGACAGCCTCCGGCTGGAGTGGATCTCGGCCGACCTCAGGCTCGACGACAGGGATTTCACCGATTTCATGGTCTCGCACTGGATCCAGTTCGGTCTCACCTGGGAGGCGGCGATCCGGGCCTTCGAGGGACGCGACTTCCCCGAAGAGGACCGTCGGGCCCTCGAGGAGGAACTGAGGGTCCTCTACCAGGACATCCTGACCGCGGAGGTGATCCTCGACGCCCTGAACGAATCCCCGCCAAGAGCCTTCGAGCTTCGCGATGGCGGCGAGGTTCTGGTTCTTCACTACCCCGAGATCCCCGTGGACGCCCTGCTGTTCCAGCAGGCGGAGCCGCGCGTCAGACCGCAGGCCAAACCGCTGACCTACCGCCGCGTCGACGTCGCCAGCGCGGTCTCGCCCGCCACCTGGGGCGGCGTTAAGTCCACCCTGGCGCCGTGAACCCGCGCCGGGGCGGCACCACCTCTCCCCCCACGACATCGAGGACAGCCGAGTAGACGCCTGAGGCTGTCCCGCCCGCCGTCTGCAGCACCGCCAGCCGACCCGCCTCGGCACCGCAAGCGACCGAGTCCCTTCGAGGAATCCTACTCGAGGCCCGCCCGCCGTCTGCAGCACCGCCAGCCGTCCGTCTCGGCAGCGCAAGCGACCGAGTCCCCCCTTCGATGAAACCTGCTCGCGGCCCGGCCGCCGCATGGCGGACCGGAGCCGTCCCGACGCGGGAGGCGCCTGCCTCGAAGCTCTCTTCTTGCGCCTGAGGCAGCCGGTCCGCCCTCCGCCGCGAGACCCGCCCCCGACGGACCCGCAAGAGCTTCCCCCCGGAAGCGCCCCCCGCCTCCTTCCTGAGGGACCGGGCGGCCGTGGTCGGCGCCTTCCGCGCGCAATAGATTGACCGCGCCATGATGCCGAAGCCGACGACATGACGCCCTCCCAGTCCGTCGTCCTCGGCCTCGTCCAGGGTCTCACCGAGACTCTGCCCGTCTCGTCCACGGCCCACCTGCGCATCGTCCCCCACTACCTCGGGTGGGGCGATCCCGGGCTCGCCTTCTCCGCCGCCATCCACCTCGGCACCCTGGCGGCGGTCCTCGCCTTCTTCGCCGCGGACATCCGCCGCCTCGCCGGGGCCGCGGTCGAGGGGCTCCGCCGGCGGGACCTGCGCCACTCCCCGGAGTGCCTCACCGCCTGGGCGATCGTGCCGGCCACGGTGCCCGCCGTCGTCTGCGGCCTGGGGCTGAAGGGCTTCATCGCCGGCGACGCCCGCGCCCTGCCGGTCATCGCCTGGGCGCTGATCCTGCTGGCTCCCTGCCTGCTGCTGGCCGAGCGCCTCGGGCGCCGGGACCGCGACCTGACGGAGCTCTCCTTCTGGCGCATCCAGGTGATCGGGCTGTTCCAGGCCCTGGCCCTGATCCCGGGGGTGTCGCGGTCGGGCTCGACGATCCTGGCGGGTCTGCTCGTCGGCCTGCGCCGCGAGCAGGCGGCGCGGTTCGCCTTCCTCCTCGGGCTGCCCGCCATCACCGGCGCCGGCCTGCTGGAGCTGATGGAGCTTCTCGGCGCCGGCCCGGGAGGCGAGCAGGTTCTCAGCCTGGTCATCGGCATCGCCGCCGCCGCGGTGAGCGGCTACGCCGCCATCGGCCTGCTGCTGCGACTTCTCGAACGCTTCGGCACCCCTCCCTTCGCCGCCTACCGCGTCGGGCTGGGTGCCTTCATCCTCTTGACCCAGCGCGCCTGAGGCGCCCAAGGAAGACCGCATGTACCCCAACCCGATCAAGCAGAAGCTCGACGACGGGCAGGTCGTCTTCGGCACCGGCCTGCCCGCCTTCACCCCCCACTTCGCCGGCCCCACCCTCGACACGGGAATCGACTTCCTGTGGATCGACACCGAGCACATGCCGTACGGGGTAGAGTCCCTCGACGTCATCCCCGTCCTCGCCCGGCAGCGGGGGGTGGCGCCCCTGATCCGGGTGGCCAACAACGACCCGGGCCTGATCAAGAAGGCCTACGACGCGGGGGCGGTGCTGGTCATGATCCCCCAGGTCAACTCGGCCGAAGAGGCGGCGCGGGCCGTCGACGCGGCCCACTACCCGCCCGAGGGCAACCGCGGCCTGTCGCCCATGTGGACGAGGATCGCCGGCCAGGACTGGGACCACGTCCTGGCCACGGCCAACGACGAGACCCTGCTGGTCTGCCAGCTCGAGAGCCTGCAGGCCTGGGAGAGCCTGGACGAGATCGCCGCCGTGCCCGGCATCGACGTCATCCTGGTGGGACCCCTGGACCTGTCGGCGTCCCTGGGGGTGATGGGGCAGACGGGCTCCAAGGAGGTGCAGAGCATCATGGAGGCGGTGCCCCGGCGGCTGGAGGGGACGGGCATCGTCACGGGCACGACCCTGGCCGAGCCCGGCGACATCCGCCAGAAGATCGACTGGGGCTACCGCTTCCTGAACGTGGGCACCCCCCTCTCCTACGGGGTGCAGGTGGTGACGTCGCACGTGGCCTCCCTGCGCGAGTACGCCGACCGACGCGGCAAGTGACCGCCGCCCTCCCGCCCGTCGCCGACCGCCTGCGGCGCGGACTGTTCGTCGTCACCGCCGAGCAGACGCACCCGGCGCAGGCGCCGCGCTATGCGCGGCTCATCGAGCGCGGCGCCGTCGACGCCGTCACCCTGCCCGACATCCCGCTGGTGGGCCGCCTCGGCGACGCGGTGCGCCTCTTCGGGCGCCGGGAGCGGCCGAAGGGCCTCTTCGACGTTCTGGGGGAGACCCGCGAGCCGGTGGTGACGATCGCCGCCGGGACCCGCACACGGAGCACGGTGGAGGCCCGCATCCTGCGGGCCGTGAGCGGCGGCGCCCGGGGGCTGCTGGTGCTCTCGGGGGGAGACCTGGTGCGGCGCGGGATGGGGGCGGTCCCCGGCGGCGCCTCGCTGCTGCCGATGGACGCCTTCCGGACCCTGGAGCTGACACGCCGCCTGCGCGAGTCCGGCCAGCTGCCGGAGGGACTGCCCGTGTGGGCCGTGGAGAACCCCCTCGTGGGGCGGGTCGAGGCGCGGGTCGACCGCCTGGCCCGCAAGATCGACGCCGGCGCCGAGGCGGTCCTGCTGCAGCCGCCGCTGCTGTGGGAGCGCCACGAGGCCTGGTGGGATCGCGCCCACGCCCGCGGGCTCACCTCGACCCCGCTGGTGGTCGGCGTTCCCGTGATCGGCTCGGCGGCGATGCTCCGGTTCTGGTTCTTCCTCATCGGCTGCGGGGCCCGCTCCGCGGAGGCGCGCGCCCTGCTGCGCGACTACCGCGCCGCCGAGGGCGACCTCGACGAAGAGGAGTTCACCGCCTTCAAGCGCCAGTGGTCCGCCGATCTGATCGGCCGCATCCGCCGGCTGCCCGGGGCCGCCGGCATCCACCTGATGCCGATCAGCGGCACCGCGGACCTGCTGCCGGTGCTGTCGGCGGCGGGCCTGGCGCCGAGCGAGCGGGCGCGGTCGGACGTGGACCGGCTGAGCGCCGACCTCCAGGAGCGCGGCGTCTCCGTGGTCCACGAGCCGGGCCTGCGCGACGACGGCTACGCGCGCTCCTTCCGCGGCGCCCTGCGCAGCCTCGAGCGCGTCGTCGAGACCGAGGCCGGCGATCCCGCCTTCCGCACCTACTGGAACCGCATCACCTACGCCCAGCACTTCCGCGTGCCCATCGCCTACCGGCCCTTCGTCGGCCCGGGGGGAGAGCCGGAAGAGACGTGGGAGCTGGCCCTCGACGTGCGCCAGCTCGACACCGGACCGGCCCTCGAAGAGGCGGTGCGCGCCGCCCTGCGCCGCCGCGAGGCCGGCTCCACCGAGAGCGAGGGCGGCGCCGTCATCGGCGGCTGGGTGCCCTACAGCCGGAGCCCGGTGTGGCAGTTCAACGAGACCTTCTGGCGGCACATGCGGGCCTACGTCGGCACCCACGGCCGCGACTATCGCGACAGCATCAGCGGCTCGCCGGACTCCGTCGTGGAGCTGGTGCGCGCCAACGCCCGGCGGTTCCTGGAGCAGGTCGTCGAGGCGCGCCAGGAAGACCCGGCCGCCGAGCTGGCCTGCGTCGAGTTCGGCGTCTCCAGCGTCGACTACGCGCGGGAGTTCATCGACACGGTGACCCGCTTCGCCCAGGCCGGGAGACTGGACCCGGGGCCGCTCTGCTACGTGCTGGCCGACGCCGCGCCGGCGTCGCTGGAGGCGGCGCGGGAGGAGCTGGGCGAGCGGCGCCGGGGGTTCCGCCTGGACTACGTGCAGACCAACCTCGAGGCGCCGGTGCAGCTGGAATCCTACCGGGGGCGGATCCTGCGCGTGCACATCACCTCCGTCGTCAACAACCTTCCCAACGACAAGCTGGCCCAGATCGACGGCGAGTGCTTCGCCATCGAGACCCGCCTCTACCTGCCCGGCCCGCAGCTCGACTCCCTCTCGGAGCAGTACGGTCTCGACGCGGAGCGGCTGCGTGACGACCTGGAGGCGATCGCGGGATCCGGCGTCTCCGCCTTCCTCGACCTGTACCGCGGACGCTTCCGGGAGAGCCTGGGAGAGAAGGAGGGGGACTACCGGTTCTACCACTTCTGGCAGGACCTCTACGGCAACCCGGAGGACCGCGGCACGGGCCTGAAGCTGGAGGAGCGCTACGTGCGCATCCCCGACCTGGGCCGGTTCTCCTTCCTCGACCCGGACCGCCTCGCCGGCCTGCCGCTGGACCCGGCGGCGATCCTGCGGGAGGTCCTCGACGAGTACCCCCCCAACGTCTGGATGCACCTCTCCAACCGCTCGATCGAGGGCTGCCTGCTGCTCATCGACCTCCTGCACCCGCGGGGGGCGCTGGAGCTGATCGACCTCATCGTGCGCGTCATCGCCGACTACCACGAGGTCCCCCGGCGCCGCAACCGCCGGGGCCGCAGCCTCTACCGCATGGGCTTCAAGGGGCCGGCCAAGTTCGACGGCTCCGCCGTGGACTGGTTCAACGGCCGCCTCTTCGAGGCCGCGGCGCGCCGGGCCTTCCCCGGCTGCCGCGTGAGCTGGTCCAGCCTCGAGGAGTACGGGCGGCCCCACATGTCGCTCATGGAGGTCCGGCGCTCTTGAGCGGTGGCGCCCAGGTCGCGACGGGCCCTCCCGGGACGGCGCTGACCGTCAGCGCCCGGGTGGCCGCCGACGACGGCCGCGCCGAGACCCTGCAGGCCCTGGTCTCCCGCTGGCGGCCCCCGGACGAGTGGCCCGGGTTCGCCGCCTTCGACGCCGGCGCCACCGGGGGCCTGCCGAGCCGCGGCTACTTCGGCGCCGTCTGCGACGGCCGCTACGTCTACTTCGTGCCGGAGCAGCACGGCGAGCCGGGAAACCCCACCCACGGCGTGGTCCTGCGGCTGGACACGCACGGCGATTTCCGGGACCCGGACAGCTACCGGGCGTACGACGCGGGGCGCACCGGCGGGCTGGAGACCCGCGGCTACTACGGGGGCGTCTTCGATGGCCGTCACGTCTACTTCGTGCCCCGGCAGATCGACCTGAGCCGCTACCACAGCCACCTGCTGCGCTTCGACACGGCCGGCGCCTTCGACGACGGGACGAGCTGGTCGGCCTTCGACATGGGCGAGGCCCACTCGCAGCAGAGCGCCGCCTTCGACGGCCGCTTCATCTACTTCTGCCCGGGGTTCTCGGGGGACCCGCACAAGGAGGACGAGCTCTGCGGCCGGGTCCTGCGCTTCGACACGCAAGGGGAGTTCCGCAGCCGCTCCAGCTATGCGAGCGTGGACATCACGGACTTTCTCGGGCCGCGGGCGGCGTGCTTCGACGGCGGCGCCTTCGACGGCCGCTTCGTCTACTTCGTGCCCCTCGAGAACGGCCTCGCCGTCCGCCACGACACGACCGCGGCCTTCGACGATCCGGCCTCATGGGAGGCCTTCGCCGCGCGGCCCCTCGGCTACCGCATGGCGGTGGGGGCCGTCTTCGACGGCACCTTCCTCTACTACTGCGCCTACGGCCACGGCCGCATCGTGCGCTTCGACACCCGCGGCGACTTCGCCGACCCCGATGCCTGGTCGGCCCACGACGCCGATCCAACCGGCGGCCTGCGCACCACCGGCTTCGACGGCGGGTTCTTCGACGGGCGGTTCGTCTGTTTCCAGCCCTTCTTCCGGCACGTTGGGCCCGGCAAGCGGGACAACCTGTTCCACTCCATCTACCTGCGCTACGACGTGACCCGCCCCTTCGAGGACCCGTCGAGCTGGCAGGCGCGCGACGCCTCGGCCACCGACGGCCTCCACAGCGTCGGCTACAACGGCGGCGCCTTCGACGGCCGGTTCTTCTACGCCGCCCCCTGGCAGCAGGGGCGCAAGCCCGGCCGCCCGCAGGAGTTCGTCACCCACGGCATCGTCCTGCGCTGCGACACCCTCGGCGACAGCGGCGCCTTCAGCCTGCGCTGGTGCGACCAGGGCCACAACGGCGGCCTCAACGCCGGCGCGCCGGGGCCCAGCTTCCTGGTCAACACCGACCGCGGCTGCCGGCGCGCGTGGGCCCCCCGGCCGCTGCCGGCGGGGGAGCATCTCCTGGTGGGCACGTACGACGGGGAGGCGGTGCGGTTGTTCGCCGACGGCGAGCTGATCGCCGAGAGGCAGGGGCGGGGACGCCTGGTGCGGACGGACCTGCCGGTGACGGTGGGGCGGATCCAGGACGGCGCGGGGCGGTTCCGGGGGCGGGTGCTGGAGACGGAGGTGAGGGAGCCGGACCGCTGAAGGGGGTTACCTGATGTGGGGCGCCTCCATCACCTCCCGCTCCTCCTCCGTCATGTCGGCCACGTAGTCCGGATAGACCGCCCGGTGGACGCCGGCGCCGTACGCCAGGCAGCCGGGGCTGAACTTGTAGAGCAGGGCCCGGCGCTCGTGGGCCGCCGTCCACGGCAGGGTGCCGTGGGTCAGGGTCTCGGTGAAGATCACCGCGTCTCCCGCCTGGCCGTTGACCTCCACCACGTGCTCCTGGTGGCGCTCCCAGTCCTTCATGCTCCGCGGGCAGGGCAGGTTGGCCTTGTGGCTGCCGGGGACCACGGCGACGCCGCCGTCGCCCGGACCCTCGTCGGCGAGGAGGTACTCCACCACCGTGAGGCCGGTGTAGATGCGGTCGGCTTTGAAGAAGTACGGCTCCGACATGTCGGCGCGCTCGACGCCGCCGCCGTGCAGGGTGCCGCCCTCGCAGCCGCAGTCCATGGCGATCAGGCCGGGGCCGTGGTCGAGGCGGTAGCCGCGGCCGAGGATGGCCTCCAGGAAGGGCTTGACGACCGGGTGGACGAGGAGCCGCCGGAAGGGCTCGCACCAGGGCCGCTCCCAGCCCAGCATGCCGCCCAGGTCCTTTCGGTGGGAGGTGCCGGACAGGGCCTTCGAGCCCCCGGCGAGGGAGCCCTCGCGCTCGTTCAGCGCCTCGCCGTGGTGGTCGATGGCCGCGTTCATCTCCGCCACCTCGCCGGCGTCGAGGACCTGCCGCAGGACGAGGTAGCCGTTCAGGTCGAAGAGGTATCTCTCGTCGTCGTTCATGGGGCTCCTTCTCCTATCTCGTGCTCTTGCCGGCCAGCACGAACCAGATGGTCCGCAGCATGATCTTGAAGTCCAGCATGAGGGACGCGTTCTCGATGTAGTAGAGGTCGTACTCCAGGCGCTCGGCGGCGATGCGCTCCAGGTCGGTCGAGTCCATGTCGAACTCGTGCTTCGACTGGGCCCAGCCGAGGAGCCCCGGCTTGACGTTGAAGCGGCGCATGTAGAAGGGGATCCCGGCGCGGAACTGCTCCACGAAGTAGGGGCGCTCGGGCCGCGGTCCCACCAGGCTCATGTCGCCGCGCAGGAAGTTCAGGCACTGGGGGACCTCGTCCAAGTGCAGGCCCCGCAGCAGGCGGCCCATGCGGGTCACGCGCGGGTCGGCCCCCTTGACCCACACCGGCCCGGTGCCCTCCTCGGCCTCCTCCACCATGGAGCGGAACTTGTACATGGTGAAGACCCGGCCCTTGCGGCCGACCCGCTCCTGGCGGAACAGGACGGGCCCGCGCGAGTCGAGCTTGATCGCCGCGGCCACCAGGATCCACACGGGGGCCAGCCCGCCGAGGACGAGGACCGCCACGGCCACGTCGAGAAGCCGCTTGACGGCGCTCTCCCAGGGCGGCATGAGCTGCGGCCGCAGCTCCATGAGGGGCACGCCGTAGATCTGCTGCGTGCGCACGTGGCCGGTGACGATGTCGTAGAGGTCGGGGGTGATGCCGAAGGCGACGGGCGCGGCCGTGCCGCCGGCGGCGTCGACGATGCGCAGGACCTCCTCGTGGCTGTTGGAGCGCAGGGCGATGAGGATCGCCTTCACCCCCTGGCCGCCGATGATGCGCCCCAGGTCCTCGACCTCGCCGAGGACGGGCAGCCCGCCCACCTCCGCCACCACCGCCTCGCCGGGGGCGCGCACGAAACCGATGACCTCGTAGCCCTGGGCGGGCGACGCGTCGAGGGCCTGCAGCAGGCGGTGGCCGCGCTCGTCGGTGCCGACGATCACGGTGTTGCTGCGGCCGACGCCGGCGGCCAGCAGCCGCATCTGCAGGGTGCGCAGGCTGATCCGCCCGGTCGCCACCAGCCCGATCAGGACGATCCAGTAGGAGGCCAGCAGGGCACGGGTGAAGGTGAAGCCGCCGCGCAGGTCGAAGGTGATGATGAAGAGCAGCACCACGCCGAGGGTGACGACGCGGAAGACGCGCACCGCCTCGTCGAAGCGGGAGGTCGTCGGGCCCAGGCGGTAGAGCCCGTTGAAGACGAACAGCACCAGCCAGCCCAGGCAGATCAGGGGCAGGGCGTCGTAGAGGTAGAACTCGAGGGCGAAGGAGAAGGGGGCCTCGCCGGCGGCCGCGGGCTGCTGCTCCCTCCAGGCGCGCTCCACCGAGGAGAGGGTGCCGCCGGCGTGCTTCATCCACAGCAGGGCCGCCGTCCCCAGGTTGACGGCCAGGAAGTCGGAGACGACCAGGAGGAGGGTGACCCAGAGCTGCGACAAGAGATCAGTCCGCGTCGGGGCGCGTCACCGGCTTCCACACGGTGTGGCGCTGCCCCCGCAGGGCGCCGAGGAGCCCGAGGAGGGCGCCGATGTTGATGGCGCAGAAGTAGGCCGGCATGTAGAACAGGCCCAGGCGTCCGCAGCCGCGCGGGAACAGGCCGCCGAGCAGGCCCAGCCCGTAGAGGACGATCTGGGCCGCCAGCAGCGTCCGGTAGGGCTCGCCCTCGGCCGCGGTGACGGCGGCGCCGGAACCCAGCAGGACCATGAGCAGGACCGGCACCAGCCAGCGCACCACCTTGTGGGAGAGGATCTGGAAGGCGAGCAGGGGATGGGCGAAGGGGTTGAGGGCGCCGGCCTCGCGCCACAGGCCGTAGAGCGACCGGGCGACGATCCGCCGGCGGCGCCTGAGCTCCTCGCCGAAGCCGCGGCCGCTCTCCTCCACGGCCACCGCCTCCGGGACGTAGATGACGCGGTGCCCGCGGCGGCGCAGGCGCAGGGGCAGGATGAAGTCCGAGATGATCCGCGGGTCCAACTCCTCGAACAGCTCCCGGCGCAGGGCGTAGATCGAGCCGTTGGCGCCGACCAGGGCGCCGAGGAGGCTCTCGCGCCGCTTGAGGAACTGCTCGTAGCGCCAGTAGTAGCCCTCGCCCTCGCCGGCGCCGGCGCGGTCGGGGTTGGTGTAGCGCAGCTCGCCGCAGACGCAGCCGACATCATCGGTGAGCCGCGCCACCAGCTGCAGCAGGGCGTCGGGGGCGTACATGCTGTTGGCGTCGGAGAACACGAGGACCTCGCCGGTGGCGGCGCGCACGCCCGCGTTCTGGGCGGCGGTCTTGCCGGCGTGCTCCTGCCGCAGAAAGACGTACCCCGGCCGGCCCTCGTACGAACGCGCGATCTCGTCGGTGGCGTCCGTCGAGCCGTCGGAGACGACCACCACCTGCAGGCGGTCGGCGGGATAGTCGAGGGCGAAGGTGTTGTCGAGCTTGTCGCCCAGGACCGCCTGCTCGTTGTAGGCGGGGACGATGAGGCTGATCGACGGCGGCTCGGGCGGCCGGGAGCCCCGCTGCCGGCGGCGGCCCAGGGTCAGCAGCCAGAGCAGCAGGGGGTATCCCAGGTAGGTGTAGAGGACCAGTCCCGCCGCGGCCCAGAAGGCGAGAATCAAGGTGGGTCGAATTGAGGGAAGTGGTTGTAATTTGACACGATTACGTCAGTTCTTGACAATACGCCGCGACCCCCGGAAACGTCAAGCGGCGAGGCGCCGCGGAGGAGGACATGGCGAAGCGGAAGGTGCTGATCACGGGCGCGGCGGGGCGCATCGGCCGGGTGCTGCGCGAGGGCCTGAAGGACCGCTACGACCTGCGCCTGCTCTACAACCGGACGGTGCTGCCGGCCCGCGGCGGCGAGGAGGTCTTCGTCTCCGACATCACCGACCTCGAGAAGATGGAGGAGGTCGTGGACGGCTGCGACGCCGTGATCCACATGGCCGGCAACCCGGAGGTGGGCGCCTCCTTCCTGGACTGCCACCGCCAGAACAGCCTCGGCACCTACTGCCTCTACGAGGCCTGCGTGCGCCGCGGCTGCGGCCGCGTCGTCTTCGCCAGCACCAACCACGTGACCGGCATGTACGAGAAGGAGGGCATCCCCACCCACCCGGACATGCCGGTGCGGCCCGACAGCTTCTACGGCGCCAGCAAGGCCCACGGCGAGGCCCTGGGCCGCTACTACGCCGACCACTTCGGCCTCGCCGTGATCTGCCTGCGCATCGGCTCCTTCCAGCCGGAGGAGGCCGTCACCGGCCGCAAGAGCGACCGCATCCTGTCGACCTGGCTGAGCCACCGCGACGCGGTGCAGCTCTGCTGGCGGTCGGTCGAGGCCGACGGCGTGAAGTTCGGGATCTACTACGGCATCTCGGGCAACCAGCGCGCCTACTGGGACACGGCCAACGCCCGCGCCGAGCTCGGCTACGCGCCCGAGGACGACGCCGAGCGCCTCGCCTGAGGGAACCAGCCCCCGCCCGGGGGCTCAGTCCGCGGCCCCCCCGGTCTCCTCGAAGATCCGCACGAAGTCAGCGAAACCGATCCGCCGGTCGATGTTCTGACAGTCGACGGCCAGGGGCGAGGTGCCGCGCTCGGTGAAGCTCCAGCGCACCGGCCACTCCACGTGCCACAGCCGCAGCGTCCGGTAGTGCCCCGCCAGGATGCGGTCGGTCGCCTCGGTGCGCGAGCCGCTGGGGTAGGCGAAGTGGACGGGCGCCTGCCCGAGGTGACTCTCCATGAGCGCGTGGGAGGCCCGGACCTCCTCGACGACCCCGGCCTCGCCCTCGGCCTCGATCTTCTCCGCCATCTTGCAGTGGGTGGCCGTGTGCCCGCCGATCTCCCAGCCGGCGGCCAGCAGCCGCCGCAGGTCGGCCCAGGTCATGAAGGGCTTCTCCACCACGCCCTCGGTCAGGGTGCGCACGGCGGCGCTCCCGCCCCGGGAGGCGGCCTCGACGCCGTCGGTGATGGGGAAGCAGGTGGCCGTCATGCCCAGCTCCTGAAGCAGCGGAAAGGCGACCTCGAGGGTGTCCAGCCAGCCGTTGTCGAAGTGCAGGGCCGCGCAACGGGCCGGCAGCTCCGCCGCGCCGGCGAGCCAGTCCGCGATACTCGACGTGGAGACCACGGTCCAGCCCTCGTCGGCCAGGTAGCGCATCTGGCGCCGGAACTCCGCCTCGCCGAGGATGCCGGCGCCGTCGGCCGCCGGATCCAGCTCCGGCGCGCCTTCGGGATAGACGTGGTGGTAGACCAGGATGGGGACGCGCACGGGAGCGTTCATCGCGGCGGGGGCTCGTAGCGGCCGGGCGCGGCGACGACCTCGGCCAGCAGGGCGTCGACATAGGAGTCGATGGCGAAGAGGCGGGAGGGCGAGTCGCCCACCAGCCCCCGGGCCGGCCGGCCGTGGTCGTCCCACCAGGCCCCCAGACGGGGGCGGTCCAGGCGCGGCTGGGGGGCGTGCGGGTCCGTTCGCCGCAGGTGATCCCAGTAGAGGACCTCCACGAAGTGGATGTAGGTGGAGGTCTCGTAGTCGACGCCGAGCATGAGCAGCTTTCCTCCCCGCCGGTAGGCGCGGTTCATGGGCGAGTGGGTGCCGTAGGTCCGCCCCCAGGGCAGCCGGTCCCAGGAGGAGGGCGGACCCTCCTGGCTGAGGTGGCCGGCGACGAAATCCTCGGCGCCGGGGCCCCTGGCCGCCACCGAGTGCGAGTAGTGGTCGGAGCGGTGGGTGTCCCGCATGCGGCGGAAGTACTCGGTGAGCCACCCCACGGTGGAGGGCGTCGTGGCATGGTCCCAGAGCCGCGCCCGGTCGTCTCCCCGAATCAGGTGGAAGGAGGGCATGAGCAGGAGGCCCTCGGGGCCGACGGCGGCCTGGAGCGCGTCGACGACGGTGCCCGCCCCGCCGGCCACGGGGCCCAGGCTCTTGAAGGAGGAGTGGACGAAGAGGGTGTCCCCCTGCTGGACGCCCAGGGCTTCGAGGTGATTCTGCAGTTCGGCTTTGTCGCGGGCGGGCATGGTGTTCATTAGCAGAGGATCGGCTGATCCTCAGGTAACCTAAGTCCTCGCGGTATTGGCCACCGCACCGCCGAGATCAGAAGTGCTGTCCATATTTTCGCGGGCGGGATTGCACTGCCCAAACAGGACTATCTCGCCATCATTACCTTCTGGATTGTCGGCAACCTCCACGGATGAGGGCGTAAAGGTGGTCCACCTGAAATCATGCCGAGAGCAGACGCGCCGGAACCAGGCAGAGGCAAAGCAGCCATGACCATCAGCACAGGACCTGAGCGGCCCTACCCTGGGGCACGGTGGTGGAAGTTCGATTTCCACACCCATACGCCCGCATCTGCGGACTACGGCAAAGGGGAAGACCAGGATTCCCTGCGGCAGATCACACCGGAAGACTGGCTGCTCGGCTTCATGCGGTCCGAGGTGGACTGCGTGGCGGTTACGGACCACAACTCCGGCGAGTGGATCGACAAGCTGAAAGAGGCGCTGAAGGGCCTCCAGGACCACCCCGACTATCGTCCGCTGCACCTATTCCCCGGCGTCGAGATCACCGCCAACGCCGGCATTCACCTGCTCGCCCTCTTCGATAGGGCGAAGGGATCCGCGGATATCAACGGGCTCCTCGGAACGGTCCGATACAAGGGTGTGCGCGGGCAAGGCGACCGGGCCGCCGATGCGTCGGTCATTGAAGTAGTGAAGGCCATCGCGGAGAACGGAGCCATCGCGATTCTCGCACACGTAGACGGCCCCTCGGGGGCCTGGGGGTTGCCCGGAAGCAGCCTCGGTCCCCTGCTCGATTGCTCCGACCTGTTTGCCATGGAGGTGGTCGATCCGGCGTCGGACCGGCCCGAACTCTACCGGCAGCGCAAGCTCGCATGGGCCGAGGTTCTCGGATCGGACTCTCATCACCCGGCTCCTGCGTCGGGAGAGAGGACCCCCGGCTCGCACTCCACTTGGGTGAAGATGTCCCTGCCCACCTTGGAGGGACTGCGTCTGGCTCTGCTCGACGGACCCGGCTTCTCCATCCGGCGCAGCGACGATCCTGACCCCTTCGATCCGAACAGGCTGCCCACCCACTACATCGAATCCATCGAAGTCAGCGATGCCCGCTTCATGGGGCGCGGCGAACCCGCCCGGATCGAATTCAGCCCCTGGCTCAACGCCCTGGTCGGCGGACGCGGAACCGGAAAGTCCACGGTGGTCCATGCTCTCAGGCTCGCGTCGAGGCGCCATACGGACTTGACCCGTCTCGACCCCCATAGTCCGGTGCGGCGGACCTTCGAGCGTTTCGACCGCCTGCCTTCGCAACGGAGTGAGGACGGCGGCCTGCGGGCCTCGACCGCGATCACGTGGACCGTGGTCCGGGACGAAGTGCGGCATCGCGTCCATTGGCGCCAGGAGGCCAAGGGTGTTGTCGTAGAGGAGGAAGCCGGCGGTGCCTGGCAGGAGTCGCCGGTACAGAGCGTAGACAGCCAACGCTTCCCCTTGCGCATCTTCAACCAGGGGCAGATCGCCGAACTGGCCGGCGACAACCAGCAGGCGCTGCTCGGCGTGATCGACGATGCCGCAGATACGAATGGGCCGAAGCGGAAGCTTGCCGAAGCCGTCAACGCCTTCCGGACGCTGCGGGCGCGGGTGCGGGAACTCGAGACACAGTTGCAGGCCCGGGACGGTCTGGAGGTGGAACGGCAGGACACCCACCGCAAGCTCAGCCGCTTCGAGGAGGCAGGCCATCAGGCCGTTCTTGCGACCTACCAGCGCCGGCGCAGACAGCGCCGGGAGCTCGAGCGGCAGTTCGAGACGGCCGAGGAGACCGCCGAGCGAATCGAAGCCCGCGCCGAGGAATTGCTGCCCGAGGATCTGCCGGCAGGGACCTTCGACAACTCACCGGAGGATGCGGCCGCCGCGGCGATCATTGCTGACCTGGCCTCTTCGGTCGAAGCCGCCCGCCAGGACCTGCCCAGGGCGGCCGGGCGCCTGAGTGAGGCGCTGGCTGCGCAGCGCCGGGCACTCGCAGACAGCACCTGGACGGCCGCGGCCCGGCAGGCCGAGGACGACTACGACGCGCTCGTTCGCGACCTTCAGGCCGAGGGCGTTGAAGATCCGAGCGAATACGGCCGCCTGACCCAGGATCGCCAGCGGCTCGACGGGGAGCTGGCCGACCTGGACTCCTTGGCGGAAGAGCGTGACCGGCTGGCCGCGCAGGCTCGCGAGAGCCTGGATCGGGTCCTCGACTGCCGCCGCGACGTGACGGCCGCACGCTCGGCGTTTCTCGCCCAGGCTCTTGCAGGGAACCGCTTCGTGCGCATCTCGGTACGGCCATATGGCGACGAGGCTCGCGTCCTCGAGCGCTCCATGCGGGAGGTCCTCAACGTGATCGACAACCGCTTCCAAAGTGACATCCATACGGACGATGGGGGCCGTCCCAGGGGGAGTGTCGTGGACTTGCTTGCGGACCTTCCAGAGTCCGCCGACGAGCACGGTCGGGAGATGGAACAGCGCATCGCGCAATGGAAGGAACGTGTCCAGACGGCCAGCGCGGGAGGCAACGGCCGTTTCGGAGGCGCCTTCAGCAACTACCTCGAGCGTGAGACCGAACGCTCACCCGCCCTGCTGGACGGCCTGCTCGCCTGGTTCCCGGAAGACGCCCTGAGAGTGGAGTACAGCCCCCAGGGCGACGGCGCCGGCTTCCGCCCCATCAGCCAGGCTTCGGCGGGGCAGCGCGCGGCCGCCATGCTCGCCTTCCTGCTGGCCCACGGCGACGAACCCCTGGTCCTGGACCAGCCCGAAGACGACCTAGACAACCACCTGATCTACGACCTGGTGGTGCGGCAGATGCGGGAGAACAAGCGCCGCCGACAGATCGTCGTGGTCACCCACAATCCCAATGTCGTCGTCAACGGCGACGCCGAAATGCTGCACGCCCTCGACTTCTGCAACGGCCAGTGCGTGGTCACGCAACGTGGTTCGTTGCAGGAATCGGCCATGCGCGAGGAAGTCTGCCGCATCATGGAGGGAGGGCGGGAGGCCTTCGAGCGTCGCTACCGCCGCCTCGGACAGGAGCGGGTCGGTGTTCGATAGCAAGCGCGAACTACTCGACAAGATCCGCCTGGGCGAGGACTCCTATCTGGAGTTGAAGGAGGTGCGCCTGGCAGGCCGACAGGTCAAGGAGCCGCGTCGCGACTCGCTTGCGGACGAAATCGCTGCTTTTTCCAACAGCCACGGCGGAGTGATCGTCTTGGGCGTCCAGGACAAGCCCCGCGAGGTCCTGGGCATCCCGGCCGAGGGCCTCGATGCGGCGGAACTGCTCGTGCGCGAGATCTGCCGGGACTCGATCGACCCCTCCGTGGCGCCCATCATCGAGCGCCTTGAGCTGCCGACCGCGACGGGGGACGAGGTTCCGGTAATCAAGATCGACGTTGCGCCCAGCCTGTTCGTTCATCGCAGCCCCGGCGGGTACCTGCTCCGGGTCGGGAGCGAGAAGCGGCCCATGTCCACCGAGTATCTCGCCCGCCTGCTGGCGCAACGTTCGCGAACCGGCCTGGTGCGTTTCGACGAGGAGGTCGTAGCCGAGGCCTCGCTCGACGACCTGCAAGATGACCTGGTCGAGCGGTTCAGAACCCCGCGGTCGGCAACAGAGGCTTCCCGGTTCCTGTCAAACCTGCACTTGGCGCGAACCGATGAACGGGGCAACACCAAGCCGACCGTTGCGGGCATTCTCCTTGCTGCGACAGACCCTCGGGAGTGGCTGCCCGGTGCCTACATTCAGGCCGTCGCCTACCGCGGCACCGAAGTCCGCGTGGGATCGGGCGATCCCTACCAGCTCGACGCCGAAGACCTGGCCGGCCCGCTGGATGCGCAGGTGGAGAGCGCCTGCCGCTTCGTCGCCAGGAACATGAAGACCGCGGCCTTCAAGAACATGGGACGGGTGGACCGACCGCAGTTCGACATGGCCGCCGTCTTCGAAGCGGTGGTCAATGCGGTGGCGCACCGCGACTACTCCATCCACGGGTCCAAGATCCGCTTGCGGCTCTTCGATGACCGGTTGGAGATCTACTCGCCCGGGTCGATTCCAAATTCGATGAGCGTCGACGATCTGGTGCACATTCAGTCGTCCCGCAACGAGACGGTTGCCAGCCTGCTGGCGCGAATCCCGGTACCCGACCACTCCTGGCTGACCACCGACCGCGCAACTCTGATGGACCGCCGTGGCGAAGGGGTGCGCATAATCCTCGACAACAGCGAGCGTCTCTCGGGAAAGACACCGACCCACCGGATGATCGGCGACGCCGAGCTTCTGCTCACCATCTACGCGGCTGCTCCAGAGGTGACTGAGTAGAACCGTGGACAAACACCCTGTCTCATCCACGATGGTCAGGTCGATTGGCTACGACACAAAGACGAAAACCCTTGAGGTAGAATTCCTGAGCGGCCGGGTCTACCGATACCATGGGGTGCCCACCCATGTGCATGACCGGATGATGGAGGCGCCGTCCAAGGGACGATTCCTCAACATGCACATCAGGGACAGCTACCCGTATTCGCGGGTTGGGTGATCCGACCGCACCCCGACCCCCAAACCGAGGAGATCCCCATGCCCAGAGCCGAACCCTGGCGTTACGAGAAGCTCACCTGGCCCGAGATCAACGAGGCCGTGGCCGCGGGCAAGCCGGTGATCGCGCCCATCGGCTCCACCGAGCAGCACGGCCCGCACCTGCCCCTCGATGTGGACGTGGTCTGCCCCACGGGGGTGGCCCACGCCGCCGCCCGTCTCATGCCCGACCGGGTGCTGGTCATGCCGCCCATCGTCCACGGGTACACGGCCCACGTGATGGACTTCCCCGGCACCGTCAACATCCACTGGGAGCACTTCATCAAGTTCGTCGTCGACGTGGGGCGCAGCCTCGCCTATCACGGCTTCAAGAAGATCCTCCTCCTCAACGGCCACGGCTCGAACGCCCCCAACCTCGACTTGGCGGCGCGGCGGGTGAACCTCGAGACCGACGCCGAGTGCAGCTTCCTGAGCTGGTGGAGCCTGTTAGGGGTGGACCCGGAGTTCATGAAGGGCTGGCGGGAGAGCAAGTTCCCGGGCGGCTGCTCCCACGCCTGCGAGCTGGAGACCTCCGTCTACCTCCACCTCGACCCGGACAACGTGCGCGAGGACCGCATCGCCGACGGCGAGATCGCCTTCCACCGCTACGAGTCCGACTTCCACTGGACCGACCTGCTGGGCTCCTGCCCGGCGCAGGTCACCTCGTGGACGGCGAGCTACTCGGACAGCGGCGTCCTCGGGCAAGCCAGCCTGGCCAGCCGCGAGAAGGGGCGTCTCGCCGTGGAGGAAGCGGCCCGGCAGCTGGCCCGCTGGGTGGAGGAGTTCGGCTCCCGGCCCAAGCCGCCGAGGGGCGACCACCACGGGGAGCGGCCGTCGATGCCGATGCCGTGGGGGCAGCACGGACCGCCGGAGACGTCGGGAGACGTGCACGGGGGCTGACGGCGGCGTGAAGACCGTCGCCCACTGCGTCACCCCTTACCTGCCGCTCACGGCGCGGTGGATCCACGCCCAGATCGCCCACCTGAAGCGCTACCGGCCGGTGGTGCTCACCCAGGAGACGCAGCACCTCGACAGCTTCCCCGTGGCCGCCGTCCACGACGCCGGCGCCTGGTCCGCGCCGCGCCGGTGGACCAACCGGCTGGTGCGCAAGACGACGGGGCAGTACCCCTTCTACGGCGGCCTGCTCAAGCGGGAAGGGGCCTCCCTGATCCACGCCCACTTCGGCTACCAGGGGCACTTCTGCCAGCGCGCCCGCAGGGCCGCGGGCCTGCCCATGGTGGTCAGCTTCTACGGCGAGGACGGCACCCGCTACCTGCGCTACCCGCGCTGGCTGCGGCGCTACCGCCGGCTCTTCGAGGAGGCGGTAGCGGTCCTGGTGGAGGGCGGGGCCATGGGTGGGCGCCTGGTGGAGGCGGGGTGTCCGCCCGAGAAGGTGCGCGTCCAGCGCCTCGGGGTGGAGGCGGCGGAGATCCCCTTCCGGCCGCGTGAGCCGGCGGAGGCGGTGCGCTTCCTGATCTGCGCCTCCTTCCGCGAGAAGAAGGGCATCCCCCAGGCGCTGATGGCCGTGGGCCGGGCGCGGGAGCAGCGCCCCTTCCCCTGCGAGGTGGTGCTGATCGGGGACGGTCCCGAGAGGGCGCGGATCCTGGAGGCGGTGGAACGCTCCGGCCTGGGGGAGCGGGTGCGGCTCCTGGGCGCCCTGCCCTACGAGCGGGTCCTCAAGGAGATGGAGCGCTGCCACGTGCTGCTGCAAGCCAGCCTCACCGCCGCCGACGGGGACGGCGAGGGCGGGGCCCCGGTGGTGCTCCTCGACGCCCAGGCCTCCGGTCTGCCGGTGGTGGCCACCCGCCACGCCGACATCCCCGAGTACGTCCTCGACGGCCGCAGCGGACTGCTGGCGCCGGAGGGCGACGTGGAGGCCCTGGCCGAGTGCATCGGCGCCATGGTGAGGGACCCGGCCCGCTGGCCGGAGATGGGGCGGGAGGGGCGCCGCCACGTGGAGGGCAGCTACAACGCTCCGGTGCAGTGCGCGGCCCTGGAAGAGCTGTACGACGAGTTCGTCTGACTCGGGGTCCGCGGCCAGCGCGCGCGAGCCCCACGCGCTGCTGCATACCGCGAGAGCTCGCTCAGAGCAGCTGCTTCCGCCGCTTGTCCGCGATCACCCGCTCCACGAAGCCGGGGCCGCAACAGGCCTCGAAGCCACCCCCTGGAAAGCGCATCGCCCAGCGGTAGAGCTCCTCCAGGCGGCGGGCGTCGCCGTCGAGGACGGGCGCCTCGGCCCGTACCGCGTCGAGCTGCTCGATGACGGCGGCGGCGATCCTGGCGTAGAAGCGGCCCTCGGCGCCGCCGGGCCCCTCCGCTCCCTGCCTCGCCTGCTGGTACCACGCCATGGCGTTGAAGCTCACCACCCGAATCCGCGGGTAGAAGGAGCACATCAGGTTCCAGTCGTCGCCGTCCTTCTCCTGATCGCCGGAGGAGCGGAAGTCGGAGCGCAGGACCACCGACGGGATGTCCAGCATCTTGGCGAGCATGAACTCCACCACCGTGCCGGAGTCCAGGTCGGGCCCGTCGAAGTTGAACAGGCCGAGGTCGCAGGCCATGACCTGCTTGAGGTCCTGGTTGCGGATGTCCACGGCGCGCTCCGTGGACTGCTCCAGGTCCTGGGGCACGACGCAGGCGTAGCGGCCCCCGGAGTGCTCCTCGATCGCCCCGGCGAGCAGGGCGTTACCGGTGAGGTGCTTGTGGTCGAAGAGGTCGCCGGCGAAGTAGAGGGTGAGGGGGGCCACGCCGTCTCTCGTCAGGGGATCCAGCGGATGGAGGCGCGCAGGCCGTGGGTGGCCAGGTCCGCGCCGGTCTCGGCCAGGTCGAGCTCAATCGGCTCGTGGCTCCCGTCCCGCCAGACGATCCGCCCCTTGCCGGGGCCGGTCTCCACGGCGCCGGACTCCGTGTAGCGCCAGGCGAGATCGAGGACGAAGCACGGGCCCAGGCCCGCCGACACGCCCGCCGTCACCATCCATACGGAGCCCAGCCGCCGGGCCCCGGGGACGATGGTATCCGTCGTGCGGAAGCGCAGGCGGGTGTCGCCGATGGCGACGCGGGACAGGCCGGCGCCGCCGCCGAGGAAAGGGCCGGCGCCGCCGGGCCACTGCAGGTAGGCGGCGACCAGCCCCGACAGGGAGGACAACTCGGCCGAGGCCGCCTGGATGCCGCGGGTCTGCACGAAGTTGGACCGCCCCCGGAAGGAGAGTCCGGGTCGGTACTGGGCCAGGGCCTCGAAACGCAGGACCGATGCCAGCCCCCGGCCGACGCCGATCTCGATCCCGGGGGTGGAGCCGAAGTCGCCCGCGGCCCCCAGGGGGGCGCCGTCGATGCCCTCGCCGCAGCCGTAGAGGGCGGCTGGATTCTGGCTGGTGCAGTCCACGTCGAGGAAGCTCGTCTCCTCCGACAGGTCGAAGGCGATCCCGCCGCGGTAGTAGAAGTCCGCGGCTCCGGGGGAGGCGCCCGCGACGATGACCGCAATGATCGCGGCGACAGCTGCCGGGCCGAGCCGCATCAGACCGCCCACTTCTCCATCTTCGCTTCGTCCAGCTCGACGCCGAGGCCGGGACCGGGCGGGGGCTCGAGGGCGCCGTCGCGGTACTCGAAGGGGGTGGCGCAGATGTCGTCCACGAGCAGGCCCGGGGCGACGAGGTCGGAGGGCACGGTGACGTTGGCGCAGGCGACGGCGAGATGGACGAAGGCGGCGGTGCCCGGACCCAGCTCGACGGTGCTGCCCAGGAGAACGGGGATGCCGCCGCTGCCGGCGGTGTGGATGAGGCGCTGGCCGCGGGTCACGCCGCCGCCCTGGGAGGGGATGACGTTGATCACGTCCACGGCCCGGTGGCGGACGACCGAGGCGGTGAAGGCGTCGTCGAGGTCGGCCACGTGCTCGATGATGTCGATGGGGGACTGCTCACGGACCCTGGCGAGGACGGCCGTGGCCCTGTCGGGGTCACGGTTGATGCGCTCCGGATGGTCGTTGACCACGGGCCGGCTCACGGCGTCGACGGGGGTCTCGCAGGCGTGGACGCCGGCGGCGGCCAGCTCGCGCAGGCGCGCCACGGCCTCTTCCTCGGTCCAGGCGCCGCTGGCGTCGCCGCGCAGGTAGGTGTCAGGGCCCGCCACCTCGCGGAACCGGCGCACCCGCTCCAGGTCGCGGCCGGGATCGCCGCCGACCTTCATCTTGAAGGCGCGGATCCCCTCCTCCAGCTTGCCGCGCACCTCGTCGGCGAGCGCATCCAGCTCCGCCTCCGCCGGCATGTCGTTGCGCATGTACGCCACCCAGCAGACCTCCACCCGGTCATGGACTCGGCCGCCCAACAGCTCGTGGAGGGGCGCCCCCAGCCGCTTGCCCACCAGGTCGAGGAGGGCGATCTCGACGCCGAAGAGGGTGAGGCCGCGCAGCTCGGGGTGGCAGTCCGGGGGCAGGGCCGCGCCCACGGCGGCGAAGGCCTCCCGCCAACGCCCGAGGTCCCGCCCCACGAGTTGGGCGGCGAGCAGCTCCCGCAGCTGGTCCGCCGGCAGCGGGTCCATGCGGTCGGCCATGTCCGAGACCTCCCCGAGGCCGACCGGTCCGTCATCGGTGAACAGCTCCAGGACCTGGTAGCGCGAGCGCCGGTGATCGGTGTCGGGCTGCAGCTGGTCCGGGTCGGCAGCGTAGGTCCCGTAGATCCGCGGGATCGACACCTCGCGCACGCGCACGTCCGTGATCTTCAAACGGCGCTCCTCTCCTTGGGGCTCCATGCACCCGAAGGCAAACAACGCTAGATTGGGCCCGAGGCGACAGGCAAGATCCACGACGGAGGGAATGATGATCGACATAGGTTTCATCGGCGCCGGCGGCATGGGGCGGCACCAGGCCGCCAGTTTCGCACAGGTCCGGGGCTGCCGGGTGGCGGCGGTGGCCGACCCCGTGAGGCCCGCGGCCGAGGCCCTGGCCGCCGACCACGAGGGAGCATCCGTCCACGAGGACCACCGCGAACTGCTCGCCGGCGGGATCGGCGCGGTGGTGGTGGCGGTGCCCACGGGCCTCCACGCCGCCGTGGCCATCGACTGCCTCAAGGCCGGCGTGCCGGTCCTGGTGGAGAAGCCGATGGCCCGCACCGTGGCCCAGTGCCGGGCCATGAACCGGGTCAGCGACAGCACGGGGACCCTGCTCATGGTCGCCCACTGCCGGCGCTACGACTCCCACTGGGGGACCTGGGGGCGGGCGGTGCAGTCCGGCCGCCTCGGCTTCCCGGTGCTGTGGCGGGACTGCTCGGCGGGCATGGGACCGGGCCGCTGGTTCATGGACGAGGAGCTGGGCGGCGGCCCCCTCATCGACGGGGCGGTGCACAACTACGACTTCGCCAACATGATCTTCGGCGACCCCGAGAGCGTGGTGGCGAGCACCCTCAAAGTGAACCCCGCGGTCACCGCCATCGACACCGGCTCGGCGGTGGTGCGCTACCCCGGCGGCAACCAGCTGCTGCTCTCCTGGTCCTGGGGCACCCGCGGAAAGGGCATGCACGACGTCATCGGCCCCAAGGGCGGCCTCGAGTTCGGCCCGGGGCCGCAGGGTCCGCCCGAGGGAGACCAGGGCAAGCACAGCTGGTTCTGCATCACCCGGACCAACGGCAAGCAGACCCAGCTGCGGGCGCCGGCCGACTTCAACCAGATGTACAAGCGCCAGGCGCGGCACTTCCTCGACTGCATCCGCGGGCGGGCCGAGTGCCGCACCCCCGGGACCGAGGCGATCAAGGCGGTGGCCGTGGCCGAGGCGATCCTCAAGGCGGGTCCCGCAGGCGGCCGGCGGACTGTCCGCTGGTGAGGAGGGGCAGGCCATGAAGGCGGATCTCGAGACCCAGCAGTACCTCTTCGACCTGCAGGGCTACCTGGTGTTGGAGGACGTTCTCGACGCCGGGGAGCTGGCCGCGCTGAACGAGCTGATCGACGCGCGGGACCTGCCCGACAAGGAGGGCATCCAGCGCTTCGGCGACGCCTGCGGCTCCTCGCCCGAGGGGCCCGGGTTCCTGCAGTGGGGGCAGCCGTTCTGCGACCTCCTCGACCACGAGCGCATCCTGCCCGTCCTGCGCTTCCGGCTGGGGGACTGCTTCCGCCTGGACCGCATCTACGGCATCCGCACTCGGGAGGGCTCCCCCCGCGGCTACCTGCACTCCGACTACGGCGCCTCGGCCATCGGCGCGCCCTCGGTGCCCGGCGAGCGCTACCACTGGCCCGAGAACGTCCTGCACACCGGGTTCGTGGTCGTCTCCTGGAACCTCACCGACGCCGGCCCCGGCCACGGCGGGTTCTGCTGCGTCCCCGGCTCCCACAAGTCCGTCTTCCGCATCCCGGAGCACATCGAGGAGGCCCACGAGGACTCCGATCAGGTCATCCTGCCGCCGGCGCCGGCGGGCTCCGTGACCCTCTTCACCGAGGCGATCACCCACGGCACCGCGGCCTGGAGGGCCCCCCACGACCGGCGCTGCCTGCTCTTCAAGTACTGCGTCTCCCAGATCGCCTGGTCGGCCAACCGCATGCAGCCCCCCGAGGGGATCGAGCTGACGCCGCGCCAGCAGATCCTCTTCCGCGACGCCGCCGACCCGCACCGCTACTTCCCCTCCCTCTTCGAGTAACCCTCGTGGCCGCGGCCGAGATCCGCATCGAGACGGAGCGGCTGGTCCTGCGCCGGATGCGGGACGACGACCTCGCCGACTACCTCGACTGCGAGTCCCAGCCCGGCCACACCCTCTACCTGAGCCGCGAGCCGTACACGGAGGAGGAGGCGAGGAAGTTCATCGCCACCTCCCGCGATCTGCCCCTCGAGGCCGAGGGGACCTACCTGCACCTGGCGATCGAGCACAAGACGACGGGCCGGGTGATCGGCACCAGCTGCATCAAGGTGACCAGCCGGGCGCACCGCCAGGGGGACATGGGGTGGTTCCTCCACGCCGGCTGCCGGGGCCAGGGGCTGGCCACCGAGGCCAGCCGGGCGATGCTGGAGTTCGCCTTCACCACCCTCGACCTGCACCGGATCACCGCCCACTGCGACGGTGAGAACGAGCGCTCCCTCCTCATGGCCGAGCGCCTGGGCATGCAGCGGGAGGCCTTCTTCCGCGAGACCGTCTTCTTCGGCGGGGAGTGGCACAGTCAGCACGGCCTGTCCATCCTGCGCAGGGAGTGGGAGACCGGGCAGGGCCGCGGGGGATGATCGAACCGAGGGGGTCTGGCAAGGGACGGTGCCGGCGGCTCCGGCCGCGCCTCGGCGGCGCGTACGCCGGGCCTGGGGGGTGGGACTATCGACTTGGGGTGGTTCGTGGGGCTGGCGAGCCCCTCGCTGCGCTCGGGTCTCTGGGCCTCCTGGATGCGTGGTGGTTGTTGACCCCGGCCCGGCGTAATGCGCCGCTCGGCTCGGCCTGCGCCTCCGTCACCGCCCATAGGGGGGACCACCCACCACACACTGTTCTGGGCCGGGTGGCGCCTGGGGGTGGTTCGGGGCCGGGGGTGGCTCCGGCGCCACTCGATCTGGTGGTACGCCGGTTTGCTGGGCCAGGGTTGGCGGGGATCCCGAACTACTCCAGGACTCCCTCCCCCTGAGGCGCGGGGGATTCGACGTCAGGAGCTCGCACCGCCGGACTGCACCTGGCTCACGTCGCGCACCGCACCCTGGGCGGCGCTGGTCGTCAGGGCCGCGTAGGCCTGCAGAGCCGCCGAGACCCGCCGCCGCCGCTTGAGGGGCTGCCAGGCGGCCTCACCCAGTCCTTCCATCCGCTGCCGCCGCTCCTCCAGCTCCTCGTCGGAGACCAGCGCGTCGATGCGGCGGTTCGGGGTGTCGATGCGGATGACGTCGCCCTCCTCCAGCAGTCCGATGGCGCCGCCCTCGGCCGCCTCGGGCGAGACGTGGCCGATGGAGAGGCCGCTGGTGCCGCCGGAGAACCGGCCGTCGGTGAGCAGGGCGCAGCGGGCGCCGAGCTGCTTGGCCTTGATGTAGGAGGTCGGGTAGAGCATCTCCTGCATGCCGGGTCCGCCCTTGGGCCCCTCGTAGCGGATGACGACCACGTCGCCGGCCTGGATGCGGTCGCCGAGGATCGCCTCGCAGGCGGCCTCCTGGGACTCGAAGATGCGGGCCGGCCCCTCGAAGGTCAGGATCGACTCGTCGACGCCGGCGGTCTTGAGGATGCAGCCGTCCCCGGAGAGGTTGCCGAAGAGGACGGCGAGGCCGCCGTCCCGCGAGTAGGCGTGCTCGGCCGAGCGGATGCAGCCGTCGCGGTCGTCGAGGTCCGGCGCCTCGTGGTAGTTGGCCTGGGAGAAGGCCTCCTTGGTGCGCACCCCGCCCGGGGCGGCCAGGGCCCGCTGGCTCGCGGCCTCGGAGGGGCTGCCGCCGCGCAGATCCTCGGCGGCGATCAGGTCGCCCATGGTGCCGCCGGCGACGGTGCGCGCCCGGGCGTGGACGAGGCCGGCCCGCTGCAGCTCCCCCATGATGGTGGGGATGCCGCCGGCGCGGGCCACGTCCTCCACGTGGAACTCCTGCGACGCCGGCGCCACCTTGCAGATGCAGGGCACCTGGCGCGACAGACGGTCGATGTCGGCCATGGTGAAGTCGACGCCGGCCTCGCGGGCCATGGCCAGCAGGTGCAGGACAGTGTTGGTGGACCCGCCCATGGCGATGTCGAGGCTCATGGCGTTCTCGAAGGCCTCGAAGGTGGCGATCGAGCGCGGCAGCACCGAGCTGTCCTTGCCGCGGTAGTAGGCCTGGGCCATCTCGACGATGCGCTCGCCGGCCCGCTCGAAGAGGGACCAGCGCAGCGCGTGGGTGGCCAGGACGGTGCCGTTGCCGGGCAGGGCCAGGCCGATCGCCTCGTTGAGGCAGTTCATCGAGTTGGCGGTGAACATGCCGGAGCAGGATCCGCAGGTGGGGCAGGCGGCGGCCTCCATCTTCTCCAGCTCCTCGTCGGAGACGCGGTCGTCGCCGGCGGCGACCATGGAGTCGACGAGGTCGAGCTTGGCCGGCCCGGTGGAGAGCTGCTCGCGGCCGGCCTCCATGGGTCCCCCGGAGACGAAGATCGTCGGCAGGTTGAGGCGCAGGGCGGCCAGCAGCATGCCGGGGGTGATCTTGTCGCAGTTGGAGATGCAGACGAGGGCGTCGGCCTTGTGGGCGTTGACCATGTACTCCACGGAGTCGGCGATCAGCTCGCGGCTGGGCAGGGAGTAGAGCATGCCGTCGTGGCCCATGGCGATGCCGTCGTCCACGGCGATGGTGTTGAACTCGACGCCGTAGCCGCCGGCCGCGTCGATGACCTGCTTGACGCGCTGGCCGATGGGGTGGAGGTGGACGTGGCCGGGGACGAACTGGGTGAAGCTGTTGGCGATGGCGACGACGGGTTTGAGGAAGTCCTCGGTCTTCATGCCGGTGGCGCGCCAGAGAGCGCGGGCGCCGGCCATGCGGCGGCCCTGGGTGGTGATGGAGGAGCGGTAGTCGGAGGGCATTCTGGGGGTCCGGTTTGGGGGTGTGGATGGGGTTGGATTGGATTGAAGATAGGGGTGGGTGGGGGGTTCTGGGAGGGGGCGGTGCCGGCGGCTCCGGCCGCGCCTCGGCGGCGCGCCGGGGCCTGGGGGGGTGGGGCTATCGACTTGGGGTGGTTCGGGGGGCTGGCGAGCCCCTCGCTGGGCTCGGGTCTCTGGGTCCTCTTGGATGCGTGGTGGTTGTTGACCCCGGCCCGGCGAAGTGCGCCGCTCGGCTCGGCCTGCGCCGCCGTCACCGCCTCACGGGGGGGACCTCACCCACACACTGTTTCTGGGCCGGGTGGCGCCTGGGGGTGGTTCTGAGCCGGGGGTGACTCCGGCGCCACTCGATCTGGTGGGGCGCTGGCCTGGTGGGGTGCTGTTGGTGGGGGATCCTTAGATGTCGACGATCTCTTCAGACACCGGAGGCGGTATGGGATCACCATGCGCAGCAAGGCTCTCCAGGTACAAGGTTATCGCCTCGCGGATGCCGCTCAGCGCCTCCTGACGTGTGGCACCCTGGCTGATGCAACCGGGGAGTGAGGGGACTTGGGCGACGAAGACCCCATCTTCATCGTGCTCGATCAAGACACGGTATCTCATCGGTGAGCTCCGGAAAGTGCGATGAAAGGCAGACGACAACTCGGGGCTGCTTCACGGCCAATCGGTGTGGGGAGGGTGTCTGCCCGGGGCAGTTCCGAGCGGCTCGGACTCGCCTCGGCGCCGCGTATGGGGGCCTAGGTGGTGGAGCTATCGGCGCCGGTGGTTCGAGGGGTCGGCGAGCCCCCCACTGCGCTCGGGTCTCTCGGCCCGGTGCACCTACAGACAGATATCACTTCAACACCCACCTGACCCAACCCTCATCGACAAGCGGCTCGAAGGGAGGTGCCACCGGTGTCCGGTCTCCCCAGAACCCGCTTCAATGTCAACCTGATCCGATGCTCCATCGGAAGGGGCCTTCCAATCCAGGCAGGACTTCACCCCGGGCGACCACGCTCAAGACCACTCATCGATGCGCCCCTCCACCCAACGGAGCCCCACTACCTCTTGGCCATCTCAATCAACTTCCTGCGCAGTGACCCCAATCTTGCCAGACTGCAATGCCTGGCTAGCCTGAGCCTCAACGACTTCCTACTCACACTTCCACCTCCCGCGCGACCAATCTCAATCCCAACTGCCCTCAGCAGGAAGTCCTTCCCGGATACAGTGTCCATCGAATCCCCCACACTGGCCATGTGGCTCTCCACTTCCTGCTTCGCGCGCAAATAAGCACTCTCTTCCGTACTCGCCAGTACCTCCCTTCGAACCTCTGACTTCACCGCCTTCGCTTTGGTGGGATCGATCTCCGGAGCGCTACCCTTCTTGTGAGTCAAGACGCTTCCCAAACCCCTCGATACCGTCTTGACACTCGGACACAGGCGAAACGCAACTGCAAATTCCAGGAAGAGCGGAACGAGGTTATCCTCGAGACGCTTCCTAAATGCACTCCAGTCCAGCCTCTCTCTCGCTTCCTCCGGTGTCAACTCTCCACTATTCTCCACCATTACTTCTATTGTCGCTTTCTCACAGAACAAGTAGTTCTCTATACAATAGCATGCGTGGATGTAGAGATGTGGGTACGATGGCACAGGCAAGCCCGCCACCCCATGCAGGTCTCCATCGACCACAAACAATGCAGGCCGGGAGTCAGTGTACTGTTGGGCTCTCTCCAAGACCTGCTGCCGGCCCCCCAAAGGGAATACCTTCTCTATCCTGAGACTGTCGCCCATCAACCGCTTCAACAGTTCACTGTAGAATACTTCACTCCCGACATCTTCCACATAGACATCTATGTCCTGAAGCGACCGATAGAAAATCGCCTTGCTTGGGAGGGCTCTCTCGGGAAACCGTGGTAACTGAGGTTTCATTCTTGCTCCGCTTCAACACCCGTAACCGGAACACAGAATTCATCTCTGCCGCCAACGATCGCCGGAGCATGAGTAGCAAGTATGAGCTGTAGGCGGGGATTTGCTTTCTGAATTGCTCCCACAAACATGTCTTGCCAGTCCAAATGGAGGGATAGTTCTGGTTCGTCGACAACAAACACCCCATCGCCAGGCAATCTTCTGTCTAGCGCCAAATGGGCAAGCATAATGAAGATTTGCCTCTCCCCCGATGACAGTGCAAGTAGAGATGCCTTCTCGCCATTGGGCATTCGTATGCTGACATCACCTTCACGCCCTACTTCTACGTCTTTCCCAGTCTGGGCAAAGAACTCGTTCACAAGCTTCACAAAGTCAGTCAAGGGCTTGTAGGTTGTCTCAGTCTGTTCCTGGTATTTGGTAGTTATATCGAACAGCCGATTGATGCGATCCATCTGCGATTGATTGACAAACCACGCAGTTAGTGCCTCGGATGCTTCTTTATCTAGCTCTTCACCCGTCCGCGCTCTCTTGGATACATCCCGGATCTTATTTATGATGCCTTCAATCGCACTGAAGAAACCTATCGACCGCTGCTCAAATTCCTCAGAAGCCACGTCCAATCCCAGGAGAGCTGCAGAAATCGCGTCCCGCTTCCTTCGGAAGTCTGCGAATTCAGCTTCCGAAGGTGGATCGAACGAAAACCCCCGCGTCGATTGTTCGACATAGGGAAAGGATTCCAAGAGCAGTTCCTTCCGGTACTTGTCATTTACACGCTCTTGTGCACCATGGAGCCGGGATACGTAGGTCTGGATTATCTCCGCCACCTCGGCTAGCCCTGGATCATATGTCTCCCCCTCGATATCCATACGCTCGCGGCGAAAACGCGATGCGAGTTCCCGTGAGGAGTGCCGTCTAAGTCTCTGTCTCCTGCGCTCCGGTGAAATGAACCGACGCTCTATGCCCAGAAACATAGGGCTTGAGATATCCCGAATTGTCAGGAAGACTTCGCTACGCGCTTCCTCCCGCCCGATAGCTTGTGGCTCCTGCTCGGACTCCATCTCTTCAATAGCAACATCGAGGATGCCATCAACCGCCGAGCACTCGAGTGTCACTCTTTCTTCTGACTTCGTTGCGCGAATACTGATTTCCCCGTGCTGACGACTTACTCCAGTTACTGTCGCGGACTCAAAGCCAATGGAGTATAGCGTTTCAAGAGATGGCTGAAGCAGTCCCATTATCAATCGAAGAGCCGTTGTCTTCCCTGATCCGTTAAGCCCGTACAGAAAGGTCAATTCCGGATGGAACTCTATGTCCATGTCTAGGTGTGAAAAAACCCTTGTGGCGTGGAATGCTCTCAGGTGCTTCATCGCTTTGACCTCCTAGTGTAGCTCGCCCTGTCTTGCCGTGACCCGGCGCCTTCTGCTGGACACAGGCGGGATATCCCCTGGGGGGGAAGGCGCAGGATTGCCAATAGTAGGGTGTTTCGGGCCGGAGGCAACTCATCGGGGACAATCGCCCGAGTCAGAATCGGCCAAGGCGCGGCGGGCCTGCAGATGATCGATCCCCTGGGCCACCAGACCGTACTGACCCCCTTCGTGAGTTCCGCCCTGTGGATTTGTGTTGGACCATTGCCAGCCATACAATCCGCCCCATGCTCACGGGCATCGCCTACATCGAGATGCGGACGCGCTTGTGGGAGGAGTGCCGGGAGGTCTACGGCAAGCACCTCGGCCTCACCGAGCTTCAGAACACCACCGCCGTGCAGAACGAGAAGGGCGAGTGGGTGGATGCCGCCGCCGAGAGCGGAGACCGCGAAGCCGTCCTCCGGGTGGGCGACTCCTTCCTGGTTCTGCGCGAGGACGAGACGGCCCCCGTGCTGCTGTCCCCGGAGGGCGAGAGGACGGGGCAGGCTTACGGCTCGGTCGGACACTGGTCCTTCTACGTCGAGGGCAACCACCATGCCTTCTCCCACCTCGAGCGCTTCTTCGCGTCCAACAGGTTCCGCGCCACGAAGGACGGGCCGATCGTGCAGCTGATGGACCATGCCTACATGCAGAGGAGCCTGCTGGAGTTCGTCGATCCGAACGGCTACCCCATCCAGATCTCCGAGATCGTGGACCCGAGGCTGCACAACCAGGAGAGGCGGCGGGAGAAGCAGCGGATCGCCAACCTTTCCGCCGGGAGCCTCCTCAAGGGTTTCGATCACATGGCCATGGAGTGCCCTGACATCGCCCGGGGGAAGGAGATCTATGGGGACATGCTGGGGCTGTCCGTCATCGACCACTCCGACAGCGGCACGCACGAGGGGTACGTCTTCGCCGCCGGCATGTGCGACATCGAGCTGCGGGGGAGGAAAGAGGGCGGGAACGCCGATGGTCTCGGCCGCGGTGTCGTGGGCTCCTTCGGGCTCTGGACGGACGACGTGGACGCCCTGGCCAGGGAGATCGCCCACGATACGCCGCCTGAGGAGCGCGACCTCGCCCTGGGCGTGCCTATCCGGTCCACCCTCGTCGCAGGAGACGGCTCCCGGAGGTCGCCCGGAGACCGTCATGAAGATCGTCGACCTGAGGTGCGCCGTCATCGGCCGGCATCCCATCGTCCGCATCCTCACGGACGAGGGGATCGTCGGGACAGGGCAGGTGGAGTCCTCCAAGCCCTACCTGAAACCGCACGTCCTCTTCTATCGCGACCTCGTTCTGGGCATGGACCCGACCGATGTCGAGCGGGTCATGCTCGGCATCCGGCGGCTCGGGGGTTTCAAGCCGTGGGGCAGTGCCGTCAGCGCCATCGAGATGGCGCTCTGGGACATCGCCGGCAAGGCCGCGGGGGTTCCGGTGTACAAGCTGCTGGGCGGCAAGATCCGCGACCGGGTGCGGGTCTACCTGACCGGCTCCCCGGTTCCGGTAAAGACCTCCCGGCCCGAGGAGTACGCCGCCGCCGTCCGCGCCGCGCGGGAGCTTCCGCAGGGGTTCACCATTCTCAAGATGGGCGTCTCCTTCCACAGCGGCATGCCCGCGCACGTCCCCGGCTTCTTCTACGGGGAGAGCTCGGGCGGCCGCTGGCACGCCAACCGGGGGCCGCTGACGGAGCGGGGGCTGAAGCACGTGATCGCCTGCGCCGAGGCGATGAAGGAGGAGCTGGGAGACGAGGTCGGTCTCGCCCTCGACTGTGGTCCGGGGATGACGGTGCCCGACTCGATACGGCTGGCCCGGGCCGTGGAGCCGCTCAACCTGATGTGGCTCGAGGACATGATCACCGGCGACTACGTCCCCTATGTGCTCGCCGACCTCTACCGGGAGGTGACGCGCAGCACCTCGACGCCGATCCACACGGGGGAGCAGATCTACCTGCGGCAGCATTTCAAGGAGCTCTTCGAGAAGCAGGCGGTGAACGTCGTAGGCCCCGACCCGGCCGACGTGGGCGGGATCGCGGAGACGAAGTGGATCGCAGAGTACGCCGACCTCCACGGCATCCTGATGGCCCCCCACGGAGTGATCGACGGGCTCTTCGGACTGGCGGCCCACGTCCATCTCGCCGCCGCCCTGCCGCAGAACTACCTCGCCTTCGAGATGCCGGGCCGGTACGAGGAGTCCTGGCTCGACATGGTCTCCGGGCTGCCCGACCCGATCGTCGCCGACGGACACATCGAAGTGTGGGACTCCCCGGGACTGGGGGTGGAGTTCGTCGTCGAGGAGGCGAAGCGGCACCTGTCCGAAGAGGATGCCGGTTTCTTCGACTGACAGCCCTGCGAAACGGAGATCGACCATGAAGACGAAACTGGTGGCGATGGCGTTGTTGTGGGCCATGGCAGGTCCTGGGAACACCCCTGGGCAGGCCAACGACCCGTCAGTCGATCCGTCGAAGAAGATCATCCTCATGGGAGGGGGCCATCGACGTCCGGACACGCTGCTGCGGGATCTGGAACGGATGGAGAAGCTGGGGGCCTTCGACGGTATCGCGGTCTATCCCCCGTACGCCCTACGCGGCGACCGCAAGGAGGTCATCGGCCGGCTCTTTCGGACGGAGCGGCACGACATCGAGGACTTCGGCCAGGCCATTGCCGACCTGCAGGCCGTGCGCGCCAAGGCGACGCGGTTCAAGCACAACTTCCTGCTGGCCTACCTGACCACCGGCGTCGCCGCCATCGATCCGCCCGACTGGTTCGACCCGGAGTTCGACGCCGTCGTGCACAACTGGAAGGTCGCCGCCGACTTCTGCAAACGCAGTGGTCTGATGGGGATCATGTTCGACGACGAGGTCTACTACGGCGCCGATCTGTGGACGTACCGGGGCATCGGGCTCAAGTACCACGATACGAAGAGCGCCAAGGAATACGCGGACCAGGCCTTCCTGCGCGGGGCCCAGATCATGCGCGCCGTGAACGAGGTCTTCCCCGACATCAAGATCCTCTCCCTCCACGGTCCCGGCGAGGGGCATGGCGATCGACTGGGCGACCCCGACGCCACGTATGGACTGATGCGGGCCTTCTTCGATGGCCTGCTCTCGGAGTCCACGGGCCGGGCGCAAATCATCGACGGTTACGAGAGGGCCTACGGATTTCGCTCGGCGTCGGACTACGCCGGGGCGCGCCGCCTCATGAAAGAGGAGATGCGCGACATCAGCCGCGTACCGGCGCAGTTCGAGAGGCATTTCAGGGTCGCCTTCCCCTTCTACATCGGGGGCTACAGGCAGTACGGCTTTGACGGCGACTACGAGAACCTCGACGGCCTGCTGAGGGGAGAGGCGGAAGGCTACTACTACACGCCCGAGGAGTTCGAGTATTCCCTCTACCAGGCGCTCCGGCACACCGACGAGTACGTCTGGGTGTACACGGACGGCAAGTGCAAGTGGTGGGACCGGGAGGAAGACAGCATATACATCGCACAGGCCTACAGGGATGCCCTCGAGAGGGTCCGCGGGAGGGTCCCCCCGCTGCCGAAGGGCCGCAGGCTGGCCGCCTATGCCACGCCCCGGGAGGCCGGACCCGCCGCCGTTGTCGAGAGCGGTCCGATCAGTGAGTCGAAGAAGATCATCATGTTCGGCAGCGGGCGCCGGCATCCTCGTGGATTGCGGCAGGACGTGGGATGGATGGAAGAGATGGCCGCCTTCGACGGCGTGACCCTCTACCCGGTGCTGTACCGCGAAGACGGCACCAAGTCCGAGGCCGTGGGACGGCTCTTCCGCACGGAGCGGCTCCGAATCGAGGACCTGGCCATCGGTATCGCCGACATGCAGGCGGCTCAAGCCGGGGCGCGGCGGTTCAAGGACAACTTCCTCCTCACCTACCTCACCACGGGCCGGAGGAGCCTCGTGCCACCCGACTGGTTCGACCCGGAGTTCGACGCGGTTGTCCACAACTGGAGAGTCGCCGCCGACTTTGTCAAACGGACGGACCTGGCCGGCATCCTGTTCTCCGACTCGGCCTGGTACGGCACGAACCTGTGGACTTACACGGGTCTGAAGTACGAAGAGACAAGATCTGCCCGCGAGTACGCCGACCAGGCCTTCAAGCGCGGCGCCCAGATCATGCGCGCCATCAACGAGGTGCATCCCGGCCTTCACATCGCCTTCATCAACGGCCCCGCCGAGTCCCGCGGAGCCACGGACGACGGCGCCCATTTCGCGCTGCTTCGGGCCTTCGTCGACGGCCTGCTCTCCGAGTGCAAGGGCAAGGCACGCATCACCGGCCTGATGGGCCTCGACTACCGCTCGCCCGTCTCCTTCGCCGCCGCCCGCCGCTTCGCCAGGCAGACTCTCCGCAGTCTCAGCCGCGTTCCGGGAGAGCAGTTCGACAAGCATTTCCGGGTGGCCTTTGCCCTGAGCCTCGGCCCCCAGATGCCCTTCGACTTCTCCTCGGAGAACACCGGCCGCAACTACTACACCCCGCAGGAGTTCGAGTATGCCCTTCACCAGGCCCTGCGGCACACCGACGAGTACGTGTGGGTCTACAACGATCGCTGTGACTGGTGGGACAAGGGAGCCCACGGGACGTTCATCCCCCGAGGCTATCGGGACGCCCTGCTCGCCGCCCGCCAGCTGCATCCCGATCCGCCGGCCTTGCGAAACCCCGACCCCCACATCGCCTTTGAGGCGGTAAGGGCAAGGACCGACCTCCGACGCACCGACATCGCTTCCCTGCCGGATGGCGCGACGCCGACGCCGCACCCACTCGCCTTCGTGCCCCATGACGACGAGGCCACTTTCGGGGACCTGTGGTCGGATCACGAGCCGCTGATGGAGCTGTCCAGCCGATGGCGGTTCCGGGCCGACGACCGCAACCTCGGGCTGGAGAAGGGATGGTCCGCACCCGGGTTCGACGACAGCGGCTGGTTCCTGATCGACTCGGGCCTGCCGTGGGACGAGCACGGTTACCGCGCCTACGACGGCTACGGCTGGTACCGCCAGAGACTGCGCGCGCCGGCCCTGCCCGCGGGCAGGAAGATCTACCTGGCCTTCGGCGCCGTCGCGCACGGGGCGGAGGTCTACGTCAACGGCCGCCTGGCGGGGCAGCACAACATGGATGGCTGGGCGCACGCGGTCGGGGATCCGTGGAAGAAGCGATTCCTCATCGACGTCACGGGGCTTCTGGTGGAGGGGCGGGACAGCACGATCGCGGTTCGTGTCGTCGACTATGGGCCTTGGGGCGGGGGGATCTGGAAGCCTGTGAAGTTGATCGCCGAGAAGTGAGGGGGGCGGGGTGGGGTTCTGGCGGGGGCGGTGCCGGCGGCTCCGGCCGGGCCTCGGCGGCGCGTACGCCGGGCCTGGGTGGTGGAGCTATCGACTTGGGGGGGTTCGTGGGGATGGCGAGCCCCTCGCTGGGCTCGGGTCTCTGGGCCTCCTGGATGCGGGTGGTTGTTGACCCCGGCCCGGCGTAATGCGCCGCTCGGCTCGGCCTGCGCCGCCGTCACCGCCCATGGGGGGACCACCCATCCACACACTCTTCTGGGCCGTGTGGCGCCTGGGGGTGGTTCCGGGCCGGGGGTGGCTCCGGCGCCACTCGACTCGGTGGGGCGCCGGCCTGGTGGGGTGCTGTTGGTGGGGAAGCCCGGACTACTCGATGATCCACTCTCCTGAGGCGCGGATGGCGTCGTACATGGCGTCGGGAGCTAGATCAGCCCCCGTGGGCCAGGTGACGGCGCCGAGGTCTACGCGGACCTGGCGGAACAGACTCTCATCCGTTAGCGGCTCGAAGGCGGTGCCGCGGACGGCGGGGCTCATGAGGAATCTCCTCATGTCCACCTGACCGGATGTGTCGTCCGCGAAGCGGACCTGCAATCGCAGTCCGGGAAGCGCCTTGACATCCTGGACCCGCCATGGCGTGGCGGGCCTGGGAGGCGGGACTACTCCAGCGGTGGGATCGGTTGCGGCGACTTCAGTTGACGGCATAGATCCCAGTTGGCGCTGACCTGCGCTCAGACCGCATCGACCACCTCGGCCAGCCCGGCATATCCGTTGCTCGGCTTGGGCCGGCGGGAGTGGTGGGAGGGCAGGAGCAGGGCCGCCTGCTGCGGAGGGGTGAGCTCGTCCCAGTAGGAGGGACGGCTCCCGCGGAGTCCGCCCCCGCCCCAGGCCATGTGGCCTGTGTTGTACTTGTAGAGGATGGCGCGGCGCTGATGGTCGGCGTTCCACGGGAGGGTGCCGTGGGTGCAAGCCTCGCTGAAGATGACGGCGTCGCCGGCCCTGGCGTTGATCTCGGTCACGTATTCCTGGTACTGCTCCCACCGGAGCATCTTCGCCGGGCAGGCGAGGTTGGCCTTGTGGCTGCCGGCGATGACGCTGATGCCGCCGTCGCCGGGGCCTTCGTCGGCGAGGAGGTACTCGATGACGCAGAGGCCGGTGAAGATCCGGCCCTCGCGGTAGAAGTAGGGGGCGTTGTCGAAGTTGCCGTGCAGCATCCCCCCGGAGCATCCCTTGTCCATGGCGATCAGGCCGGGGCCGTGGTCGAGGCGCCAGCCTTCGCTGAGGATGGTGTTGAGATGGGGCGTGGTCTTCGGATGGGCCAGCATCTCCCGGAAGGGCTCGCACCAGGGGTGGGGGAGCTCCATCAGGTTCTCGCTGTTGCCGAGGCGGGTTGAGCTGTTCTCGCCCCTCAGGGCCACCGACTCGCCGAAGTACTCCGGGCTCGGGGTGAGCTCCATGGAGTCGATGGCCTCGTTGGCCAGCTTCAGGTGCTCGTCGCTGAGCACGTCCCGCACGATCACGAACCCCAGCAGGTCGAAGAGGTACTTCTCGTCGTGGGACATCTGCTCCGTCTCCGGGCTGAGGGAGCGCGATGTGTTGGCGAGTTCGGTCATGGTTGTTTCTCCCGTTGGATTGGATTGGGTTCAAGATAAGGGTGGGAGGGGGGGTCTGGCAGGGGGCGGTGACGTCGGCTCCGGCCGCGCCTCGGCGGCGCGTACGCCGGGCCTGGTTGGTGGGGCTATCGCCTGGGGTGGATTCGTGGGGCTGGCGAGCCCCTCGCTGCGCTCGGGTCTCTGGGCCTCCTGGATGCGGTGCTTGTTGTCGCGGCCCTGCGTAATGCGCCGCTCGGCCCGGCCTGCGCCGCCGTCACCGCTCTGAGTGGAACCTCACCCACAGACTCTTTTCTGGCGGGTGGCGCTTGGCAGGGGTTCTGAGCGGGGGGTGACTCCGGCGCCCCTTGGTACGGTGGCGCCGGGCTGCTGGGCTGGCGTTTGCCGGGCTATGCCAGCATCAGACGTTCGCCCTTGGGTTCCGGAATTGGGTCGCCGAACTCCCTTGCGGTATCGATCCAAAGACCTATGGCTTCATTGACATGCCTGAGAGCAGCTTCTTGCGTGTCGCCGTGGGCCATGCATCCGGATAGCTCCGGCACTTCAGCCACGAAAGCGCTGTCGGCGTCGCTCCAGTAGAGAATGATCTCGTATTTGTACATCAGTCCGGTTCCTCCAGTGTGTATCTCAGTATCACTCGGCGGACCTGTCGCACCTGATAGGGTTTCGCGTGGCTGCCATCACGTTGCAGATTCAGCCTTTCAGCGATTCCTTCCATCCGGAATATGTGATGGCTTCCTCGCACCCGCTCGGAGAACCCCAGCCTACGGAGGAGTGAGCGCAAGTCGTCGAAACGGATATTCGCATCCGAGCGACCGTCGACAATCTGCTGTCGAAGTTGCCTAGGCCGATTCAGGAAGAAACCCCGATCAACGCGTCCTGCCGCACAACATCCGCGGCCTGTGGAATGGATTGGCGGGCATCCCCACCCCCGACTTGCAGAGTAGAACGGCCAAGGATCTTTCGCAACCCTCTTCTCTATGGGACACGCCGGAAGGCGCTGCGACCGCCAGGAGGGAGGTCGGTTCCCGCCTTGAAGAGCATGGCCCCTGTGCTCGGCCGGCGTGGTCATCTCGCCTGGAGCTGGTCCGGGGGGCCGACGAGTTGACCCCGCGCCCCGGAGGCTCGGCCTGCGCCACCGGCACCGCCCTTGGGGGAAGCACCCAGGTTGTCGTAGCCTGACGCCATGAAGGAACACCGACATCCGCACCCGCACAGGGATCCGCGGCAGCCCAGGGCGGACGCCAGGCCGGGGACGAATCCCCCTGTCTTCGCCTGGCTTCCCGTGGATTCGGCGTCGGGGTATCGGCTGCAGGTGGCCCGGGACCCGGGCTTCGAGAACCTCTGCCTGGACCAGCGGGATCTGCAGGATCCCCTGTTTCTGCCCGAGACCGCCTTCGCGCCGGGGAGGTACTTCTGGCGATGGTCCGCGGGGGATGGCGCGATGTCGGAGGTCTTCGCCTTTGAGATCGCACCGGAGGCGGTGGTCGTGGAGGTGCCGCCGGCAGGGGAGTGGCTGAAGCGGTTCCCGGCCGGGCATCCGCGGATCTACGTCCGGCCGGAGGAGGTGCCGGCTCTCCGTGGGGCGTCCCTCGGCGACCGCGCTTCAGCTTGGAGAGGGCTGCGGGAGCAGGCCGAGGCGGTCCTCGCGGAGCCGCATGAGATCGAGGAGCCTCCCTTTCTCCCGGACCGCCGGGAGAGCTATCGGGCGTTCTTCGAGGTCTGGTCGCCGGTGATGTGGAACTCCCGGCGCTTCGTCAAGGGCGCGGAGACCCTGGCGCTGGCCTACCTCGTGGGCGGGGAGGATCGATTCGCCCGCGCCGCCTGCCAGCGCATGGCATCCATCTCCCGTTGGGATCCGGAGGGGTCCAGCCACCTCGCCCACAATGACGAAGCCCACATGTCGGTGATCTGGCACGGCTCGATCGCGTGCGACTGGGTGTGGGACCGGTTCACCGACGAGGAACGCGAGGCGGTTCTCGCGCAGTTCCGGCGGCGCGGGCAGATCACCTTCGATCACATGCACAACCGGGGATCGTACGGGGTCACCCGCTTCGACTCGCACGCCGGCCGCGAGATCGTCTTCCTGGCCCTCATCGCCCTGGTCTTCCACGACCACATTCCCGAAGCGGAGACATGGCTGGAGTGGCTGCGGCCGGTGCTGTGCGGCATCTGGCCGATCTGGGCCGGCGACGACGGCGCCTGGGCGGAAGGGCCCTCCTATGGACTGGCCTACGTGACGATCATGACCATGTTCGCCACGGCGCTGAAACGGGGCGCCGGTGTGGACCTCTACAGGAAACCGTTCTGGAAGAACCACGCCCGGTGGCGCCGGTACTGCCTGCCACCCTACGCGGAGTGGATGGGATTCGGCGACCACACGGAGCGCTGGGCCAACTCGTGGCGGTCGAATGCCGACCTGGTGGATTTGATCGGACGAGAGACGGAGACTGCTGAGTTCGCGCCGTACGTGGAGGCTCTTCGCGCCGAGGCGGAGCACCTGCACACGCCGCCGAAGCGGCAGACCTCGGGCGTCCTGTCGCAGCTGTTTCTGGCCCCCGCCGCGAAGACGCAGGTGGGTGAGATCCCGCCGCGGCTCCGGGCGCGGATCCCTCTGACGCACACGCCGGAAGGGACCGCGCATGGCATGCTCCAAGTCTTCCCGTACGCGGGGTGGGCCGCGGTCCGCACCGACCTGGACGATCCGGCACGGGATGTAGCGATGATCTTTCGCTCCTCTCCACTCGGCGCCATCAGCCATTCCCACGCCAACAACAACGACTTCATCCTGCACGCCGGGGGCAAGGTGCTGGCCATGCCCAGCGGCTACTACGACGGGTACGGCTCGGACCACCACAGCCACTGGGTGTGGCACACCAGGTCCCACAACTGCGCAACCCTCTCCGACGCCTCGCAGATCATGCGATCTCACGATTCCACGGGGAAGATCGACAACGCCTTCGAGGACGAACGGCTCCTCTACTTTCGGGGCAACGCCGACGCCAGCTACAGCGACCGAGCGCAGCGATGCCGGCGGCACGTCTTCTTCCTGAAGACGCAGAGCTGCTTCGTGATGATCGACGAGTTTGCCGCGGCTCCCGGCATCGACTCGGCGTTGCAGTGGAACATCCACTCCTGGAACCGCTTTGCCGTCGACGAGGAGGCAAGGACCTTCCTGTTGGAGCGCGACGCCAGTTCCCTCGAAGGGCACTTCATGTATCACAACAACGCCTTCTTCTCCCTGAGCGAGGGATGGGACCCCCCGCCGATGCGGGCCGGCAAGGATGACTCGCAGTGGCACCCGCAGTATCACCTGCGGTTCACGCCCTCCGGTCTGGTGAGCCGGCGCAACCTGGGGGTGGTGTTGTGTCCGGGCCACGGGTCGCTGCATCGAGCCGAAGTGCGGACCGAGCGGTCGGGGGACACGGAGGTAGCGCACATCGGGGATGATCTTGTGCTTGTGGGCGGTCGAGGCGGGGTGGCGTACGGCAACCATCGCTCGGACGGACTGGCGCTGCTGGTCGTGCAAGGCCGGGGGTATGAGCTTGGGGATACGGGCGTGGTTTCATGAGCGGCGACGACCACGGATGGGGCGATGAAGTCAAGCCGCGTTCAGGCCACAGCGGCCGCACCGGTATCGACAAAATCCTGAAAGAGGCCCGCCGCGGAGATCTGGGGTCCGTGAAGCGGCATCTTGGCCAGGACCCGTCCTTGCTGCTGGCCAAGAGCGGGGGACACAACCGGACGTTCCTCTGGGAAGCGACACGCGGCAATCGGGTCGAGGTCGTGCGGTTCCTGTTGCGGGCGGGAGCCGATCCCAATGTGCCGGGGCGGACAAGGGCGGAGATCCCCGTGCTCCTGAAGCCCTACTGTATCGCGCGACGCTATCGCCGCCCGCACCTCGCGGGGATGTTGGAAAGGGCCGGTTCCGTGATGGACATCTACTCGGCCTGCTATCTGGGTGACACGGACCGCGTGCGGCACTGCATCAAAGCCGAGCCCGGCCTGTTGACCAGGGAACAGGAAGACGACTCGGTCTGGCGTGTGACGCCCCTGCACTATGCCGTGGCCGGAGGCCACGAGCAGCTCACGCGGTGGCTGATCGGGGAAGGCGCAGGGGTGAAGCCCTATACCCGGCTGTTGTTCGGCGCGGCCGAGCGGACGAAACACGCGGAGCTGATTCCCGTGCTGGTAGAGGGGGGTGCGGACCTGGATCTGGTCAGGCTGAGGTGAGGTCCGATCCGGCGACCTGGCAGGCGCTGGCCAGGCCGGGGCGGCGGCCTGGTTTCCTCAGGCTACCTGCGGCTCGTAGCGCCTGACCTGGATGTTCTCTTCGGTCCGGCGGGCCTGCACCAGATCGTAGGCGATCTGTCGCCGCAGCCAGAACTCCGCGTTGGACCAGCCCGCCTTTTCCAGTCGAATGGCCATCTCCGGCGAAATGGCCGCATGGCCGTTCAGGACGCGGGAGAGGGTGTGACGGGCCACGCCCAACACCTTCGCCGCTTCGGTGACGTTCAGGCCGAGGGGGTCCAGACAGTCTTGCCGGATGCTGCGGCCCGGATGGGGTTGATTCTTCATTGCCATGGGTCGATCAGGTCCACGTCGTACGCGTCACTGCGCGGCGCAGGTAGTGGCGTCGACCGTGGTCACAGGAACCGTCCCACCGAGAAAGGGGAGAGGTCGAACCCGGTTCTTCGCCGAGGGCGGCGTCGGCGACGATGTGGCCGCTGTACGGACCGAGCTGCAGTCCGCTGGCCCCGTGACCGGTGTTGAGGTAGAGGCCATGCCAGCCCGGGACCGCCCCCATGACCGGCATGCCGTCGGCCGACAGGGGTCGCAGGCCGACGCGGGTCTCGCGGATGGAGGCGCCGGCGAGGCCGGGGGCGACGCGCAGGGCTTCCGACAGGACCTCCACGATCCCGGCGGCGGTCACTCTCGGCTCGAAGCCGGAGCCGGTCTCGCGGGTGGCGCCGACGGCTACGCGGCTGTCCGTCCAGGGGACCATGTAGTGATCGCGGAAGGCGCTGACGATCGGCCACGTGGAGGTGTCGGTCCCGCCGAGGTCGAGGTGGATGATCTGGCCGCGCTGGGGGGCCACCGGAATGTCGAGGCCGAGCTGGTCCGAGAAGCGCCGGGACCAGGCGCCGCCGGCGATGACCACGGTCCCCGCGGATATCCGATCGCCGCCGCTGAGGACGCCGGCGATCCTCCTTCCTTCCAGTATGAGGCTGTCGGCCGCTGCCGTCCGGCGTTCGAGCCCGCGGCGCTCCGCGCCCTCGAGCAGGGCGCGGGCCAGGAGACGGCCGTCGATGCGGGCGGCGTCCGGGTTGTGCAGGGCCCGGGCGGATTCGGCGAGGGGCGGGAACATCTCCCGCGCTTCCGCGGCCTCGACGCGGCGCACGGCTGACCCCCGCCCGGGTCGCGAGAGGATCCGCTGAGAGGCGGCCTCGAAGGGCGCGAACTCGTCGTCGGAGACCGCCGCCAGCAGCAGCCCGCAGTGGGCGAAGCCGGTCTCCGCGCCTTCCGCCTCGAGCGCGGGGACCAGCGTCGAGAGGTGCTGGTACGCGGCCCGGCTGAAGCGGTACCAGACGTCGGAGTCGCCGCGGTAGGTCGCCGGGGAGACGATGCCGGCCCCGGCCGCGGTGGCGCGCCCCTCGTCGCCGCGGTCGAGGAGGAGCACCCGGGCCTCGGCACGGATCAGGTGATAGGCGGTGGCGGCGCCGAGGACGCCGCCCCCGATGACAATGACGTCGTTCATGGCAGTCGGAGGGACATGGAAGATAGGTGTGGGAGGACCGGCCGGCCCGCCGGTGCTGGCGGCTCGGCCATGCCAAACGTGCTCAGTCACGTCGCTCATTGCGGCTTGAGGCGGTCTGCGCCCAAGGATAGCTTGTCTCCATGCCATCCATGAGAACGGAGACGGCAGAGATGAAGAGCACGATTTGGCTCAGCTACGATCTGGGAGTCAACGGCGACTACGAGGGGCTGTATTCCTGGCTCGATACTCACGGTGCCAAGGAGTGTGGCTCCAGCGTGGCCTTTATGAAGTACGCACACGAGGGCGACTTGGCGGCGGCCTTGATAGACGACATGCAGGCCGCGGTCTCCCTGGACAGGCGCTCCCGGGTATACCTCATCCACAATCGCAAGGGGCGGTACCTGTTCGGGCGCCGAAAGAGCGCTCCTTGGGAGGGATTCGGCGACAACGGCGACGACGAAGAAGACGTCGATGACACCACATGCGAGGCCGACCGCTCAGCCTTGTCGATGCCGTGCTCCGCGCAGTGATCGACGACACAAATGTTGCACTCGATGCACTTCTCACCTTCAATCGCGCCGATTTCGCGGATGTCTGCCGACAGAATTCGGTTACAGTGCTCTGAGGATCTCCCCGTCCTCGGCTTCGTCTGCAGTCTGCAATAGCCTCGCCCACAGGGCTCCGGCTGATGCCAGCACGACAGGGCCGGGCTTCACTCCTCCTTCAGGTGGCGGCAGTCCAGCCGCGCCACCTGCAGCGGCCTCTTGCCGGACCTCGTCCTCGGCCTCCTGTCCGCCCCCAGTACGATGAGCACCTCGGCCGCCTCGAGCCTGCCTTCGTACGCGGCCCTGTGGAGCGGCGTGCGCCCCTTTTTGTCCTGCGCGTCGAGATCGGCGCCGTGCGCGGCCAGCAGCCAGACCGCCTCGACTCTCCCCCTCTCGGCCGCCAGGTGCAACGGGGTTCGGTCGGTAGTGGTCTTGGCATCGACCTCGGCGCCGTGCCGCAGCAGCCACTTCAGGCAAGGGATCGAACCGGAGCGCGATGCCCAGTGAAGGGGGGTCATCCCCATCTCTCCCCTCTGCATGACGACCGAGGAGTCCTCCCGGGCCAGCTCGAGCACGCGCTCGAGGTCGTTCATGCCGCAAGCCGAGAAGATGTCGAAGTGCGCCCCGTGCCCGAGCAGGGCGAGGACCGCATCGGCCACGTCGGGGTTCCAGCCCCCGGTGCCGAAACGCGCCGCAGCTTCCTGCAGCGGGGTGTTGCCGCCCTCCCCGTTGCCCGAGAACGGCGCCTCTGGGTCGGCCCCGTACGCGAGGGCGAACTCCGTGAACTCCACCGGCCGGCCGACGGCCCAGAACAGCAGCGAGGTGTTCGCCGGCCACCCGACGTGAGACGTGCTGATGACGGAGGCATCGCTGACGCCGGCCTCGAACACGGTGCGCAGGGTCTCGAAGTTCCCGTGGTAGAAGGCCTTGGTCACCGGCTCGTGCTGGTGCTTCCTGTAGAGTCCGGTGGCGCAGTCGTAGAATTCCCGGATGCCGCGATCGAGCAGGAAGCGGACGGCGTCGAGGGTCCCGAAGTAGGAGGCGGCCATGGCGAGGGCGACCGAACCGACCGACTCGAGCAGGGCCGGGTGCTCCCGCAGCAGGGCCTTTATCCGCGGGACGTCGCAACTGGCATGGCACAAGTCAGTGGCGCCGTGCGCCGCCGCGGTCAGGAACTGCTTCTCGAGGGGGGTGAACTTCCTGCCCTCCCTCATCTCGAAGGCCCTGGACATCTTCTGCATCAGGTAGTCGGTGTCGTTCACTGGTTCCCCTTTGGCCGTGTGGCGCCGGGCGGGGGTTCTGTGCCGGGCGGTGTCGCCGGCGCCACTCGATCCGGTGGCGCGCCTGGACTGATGGGCGCTGTTGGGGGCATGTTCGACTGCTGGAAACCCGCTCCTTACTCTTCGGTTGAGACCGGGGTAGCGGTGCTTACGTTACGCACCGATGAAGAGCATGGACATGGATAGGGAGAGATCGCTGATGTGTCTTGCAGCCGTGATTCACAGGGCGGAGGCCCCATGGAGCTGACGCTCTACGACTCCTACTCGCGAAGCGAACGCGTCTTCGAGCCCCTCGGGTCGCCCGTCGGACTGTATGCCTGCGGGCCGACAGTCTACGACTACGCCCACATCGGCAACCTGAGGACCTACGTCTTCGAGGACGTGCTGCGGCGGGTGCTGGAGCACAACGGCTACGAGGTTCACCATGTAGTGAACATCACCGACGTGGGTCACCTGACGTCGGACGCGGACACGGGCGAGGACAAGATGGAGCGGGGAGCGCGGCGCACCGGCAAGAGCGCCTGGTGGGTGGCGGACTTCTACACCCGGGCCTTCGAGGAAGACCTGCGCCGGCTCAACGTCCTCGAGCCGACGGTGTGGTGCAAGGCCACGGCCTACATCGACGAGCAGATCGACGTCATCCGCTCGCTGGAGGAGCGCGGCTTCATCTACAAGACCTCCGACGGGATCTACTTCGACACCTCCCGGCAGCCGGACTACGGCCGGCTGGCGCGGTTGGATGCGAAGGGGCTGCAGGCCGGCGCCCGCGTCGAGCTGGGCGAGAAGCGTCTGGCCACGGACTTCGCCTTGTGGAAGCTGAGCCCGGCCGACAGCAGGCGGCAGATGGAGTGGGACAGCCCCTGGGGGCGGGGGTTCCCGGGGTGGCACACGGAGTGCGTGGCCATGTCGCAGTCCCATCTGGGCCCGCAGTTCGACATCCACTGCGGCGGCGAAGACCATCTCGCCATTCACCATGTGAACGAGATCGCCCAGGCCGAGGCCTGCTACGGGACCCGGCTCGCCCGGTTCTGGATGCACGGCCGGTTCCTGGTCCTCGACGACGAGCGCATGTCCAAGTCGAGCGGGTCCTTCCTGACTCTCGACAGCCTGGTCGAGGCGGGATACGACCCGCTGGCCTACCGGATGTTCCTGCTCGGGGCGCACTACCGGCGGCCCCTCAGCTTCAACTGGGAAGCCCTTGACGCGGCGACGGCGGCCCTGGAACGGCTGCGCCGCACCGCCCACGCCTGGGGTCCCGCCGGCGAGCCGGACCCGGCCTCCCTCGAGGCGTTCACGCGCTGCCTCAACAGCGACCTCAACATGCCCCGGGCCCTGGCCGTGGTCTGGGACCTGGTGCGGTCGGAGCTTCCCGACCAGGTGAAGAAGGGGACGCTGCTGGCCTTCGACAGCGTCCTCGGCCTCGGTCTGGCCGACTGGGAACCGCCCCAGGAGGAGATTCCGCCCGAGGTCGAGGAGATGGTGCGGCGGCGGACCGAGGCCCGGGGGCAGCGGGACTTCGAGACTGCAGACGCCCTCAGGGCGCAGATCCTCGAGGCCGGGTTCGACGTGGACGACCTGCCGGACGGCCCGAGGGTGAAGAGGCGCTCCTAGGCAGGGGCGGCGCCGGCGGCTCCGGCCGCGCCTCGACGGCGCGTACGCCGGGCCTGATTGGTGGGGCTATCGACGGGGGTGGTTCGTGGGGTTGGCGAGCCCCTCGCTGCGCTCGGGTCTCTGGGTCCTCTTGGATGCGGGTGGTTGTTGACCCGGCCGGCGTAATGCGCCGCTCGGCTCGGCCTGCGCCGCCGTCGCCGCCCTGGGCTCCCCGTGCCGGATGAACTTTTCCCCGCTGACGTCCGCCTTGCAGTGTGGAAGGGTGGACGACGCATCATGACTGGCCCAGGCGACCATGTGTTGGCAGAGCAGGTTCGGCAGGGCTGCGAGGACGCCTTCGTACGGCTGGTCCGGCGCTACGAACGGACGCTGGCGCGGCTGATCCGCGACCGGGTCGGTGGCGGCGACCAGGTTGAGGATGTCCTGCAGGAAACCCTGGTGCACCTCTGGAGCGGCTTGCGCCGGGACACGCCGCGCGATGTGCGGCCCTGGCTGCTGCAGGTGGCCCGCAACCGCTGCCGCGACTACTTCCGTTCCACCCAGCGTCGCGAGCTGTTCGTCGAGACGGAGGTCTTGGCGCCCATGGTCAACCGCCTCGGCGTGGCCCAGGCCCGGCAGCGGGAAGCCGCCGCGGCCGTGGTCGAGGCCATGGAGGAGGTCCCCTACCGTGAGCGGGCTGCCCTGCGAGCCTTCTATCTGGACGGTCTGAGCATTGCCGAAATCGCCGCCCGCCACCGCTGCCCCGACGGCACGGTCAAGCGCCGACTGTCCCACGGGCGCGACCACGTCCGCAGGGTGCTGGGCGTCACCGCCAAGATGAGGAGCAAGACCATGGGCGCTGGACAACAACGGCCCTTTCCCCGGTTCCGGCCCGAAATACGCATTGCCTCGAGCCAGGAGGACCCCTTCCGCATTGACTTGAAGGAGATGGCCTGGTGGTTCATCGTGCCCGAGGTGGGCGACCGCGTTCGCCACGGCTCATACGGGCCTTCCAGAGACGGCGAGGCGCCTTGGAGGCTGTCCCAGACCGTCTCCCTTGCGGCCAGCCGCCCCGCGGTCATCCACGGCCGTCCCTGCGTTGAGGTGGAGGTGGAGGAGCACCATCTCGCGGCGATGGCGGGGGACCACACGCCCACCGAAAAAAAGGACCGCATCGTGAAGGTCTGGGGCCGCCTTGCCGATGACTCGGTGGAGTGGATGGCGGTGGAGTCGTTGGGCGCGGACGGCACTCGGGAACTGATGACCTTTCTCGACGAGGGGTTCCACGACGACTGGGACCCTTCGCCGCGCCTGATCGAGGATCGCGGCTGCCTTCGCCCCCAGGCCGACGGCTCCCTCACCGTTCAGGCCGCCATCCCCCAGATAACCGGAGCCGGGGTGTTCGAGGTGCGCATCGGCGAGCGGTGCTTCACCTGCATGCGCGTCTTCGACCTGGAGAAAGAGACCAGCGAACGCGACGTCCTGGTCGAAGCTTATGTCACACGCACCGGACGCACGGTGCTGTTCCGACGCTACAACGGCAACCGATGGGGCAAGAGAGACGCCCCTCCGCACGGTTGGGGCGAGGAGATGACCTGGGAAGAGGACCTTCCCCACAACCACCGCATGGTCATCGGCGGAATGACCTTCGTGCACTACTACGACAGCCTGACGGACACGGCCTGCGTTACGGAGTGACGGCCGCGGCCGATCCTTGAATCACCCATAGCGCATGGGTCGACGGGCCTGGCGAGCCCCTCACTTCACTCGGGACGCCACGCCGGGTGGGTGACATGCAGCAGAAAGGCCCGTTCCGGCACGGTGATGATCGTCTGCGTCCCCTTCTCGATGAAGCCCAGGTCCCCCGCCTCGTATCGCACCGGATCCTGGCCCTCGACCTGGACCTCCAGGTGCCCCTCCAGCATGTAGAAGACCTCGTCGTAGTCGAAGTTCCACGTCAGCCGGCTGGGCTCGACATACTCGGTGAAACCGGCCGACAGCCTGTCGCCGGCGCTTCTGATGGGATCGGAAACCCGCACGGTGGCGCCGGGCGCATCATAGGCGGCCAGGCCCCTCTGATCCTTCTGCACTCTCCAGATCACGACGCAACTCCTTTCAGATGTATCCCGCCGAGGTGAGAATGTCGATCTCGTCGCTCAGCCGTTCGAGGACGTGATCGGGGTAGATGGACATGCGCTGGAAGGGAAGGTTGTCCCGCCCGATGGCCGGCATGTAGTTGAAGAACACCGAGCGCCGGATCGAATCGTTGGTGACGGGAAAGGCGTTGTGGGTCATCCCCTCCGAGAAGATGACGACGTCCCCGGGCCCGGCCAGCACCGGCACCGCCATCGGGTTCCTGCTCGCGTCGGTCATGTCGAAGGGACAGGGGAAGTTCGCCTTGTGGCTCCCCGGGATCGCGGCGAAGGGGCCGTTCTCCACGCGGGTCATGTCGGAGAGGATCACCACGCTCTTGGTGCTCTTGCAGGCGAACCGCCCCTGCGTGTGGTCGTAGTCGTAGTAGATGTCGCGGTCCAGCGGAAAGCCGCCGTTGTGGAGCCCGCCCCCGGCAACAGGTCCCACCTTCTCGATAAAGTAGGTCGCCGAGATGTAGACCGGGCCGCCGGCGAGCTCGCGGTGGATCGACTTCATCACCGGATCGCGCACGATGCGGTCGAACCTCCCGGTGCCGCACAGGGCGTGGTCGACCCGCCCGATGCCGCCGGTCCCGGGGTTGGGGCGCCGGTCGGGGCGGTGATCCCCCTTCCAGAAGGGGTGTTCCGGGTCGGACATCGCCGCGGCCAGAAAATAGCTGGCGACCCCGAGCCGGGTGTAGGTCTCGTAGTCGACGGGGATCGCCTGAAGCTCGTCGATGCCGGCGTGGAACTCCGCCACCGCCGCCTCGTCGTAGTGGCCCTTCAGAACGATGTACCCCCGCAGGTCGAACTCGTACTTCTGCTCCGGGGTCAGGGCGAGGGCGGAATCAGTGGAGGTCATGTTTCGGGTGCTCCTTTCTCGGCTCCTCGAGTCACTCATGCCGCAGCGCGTCGACGGGGCTCGACCACGCCGCCCGCAGGGTCTGCGAGCAGGTCGTGAGCACCGCCAGGACGAGGACGGCGGCGGTGGCGGCGGTGAAGACCCCCGGCCCGGGCGCGGCAATTGACCTGGTTACTTGACCAAGTTAGTCTATCGCCAGACTGGAAACACCCCATTCCGGTGGAAGGTGAGCGGACCATGAAAACCATGGGCATCTCGGAGTTCAAGGCGAAGTGCATAGAAGAGTTGAAGACCGTTCACGCTACGGGGGAATCCCTGGTCGTCACCTTGCGGAAGCGTCCCATCGCGACGGTCGATCCCTACCGGGAGACTCCACGCAAGCGGGAGCTGGGGACCCTGCGCGGGCGCATGACCATTCACGGCGACATCGTGGACTGTGATTTCGCGGACCACTGGGAGTGGGAAGGTTGAACTTCCTGATCGATACCCACGTGTGGATCTGGACCCAGGAGTCTCCGGAAACCCTGGGTCCCCATGCGCGCAGGGCCCTCGCCGCGGAAGAGAACCGCCTCTTCGTATCCCCGGTGTCGTCACTGGAGCTGGCGCAGCTCGCACGGGCAGGGCGCCTGACCCTGGCGGGCCGGCTGCAGACGTGGGTCTCGGAGTCGATGCAGGCGTTGCTTGCGGAGACGATCTCCCTCGACCACGAGACAGCGGTTGCGGCGTACGACCTGCCCGGAGAGTTCCATCGGGACCCCGCCGACCGCATCCTGGTCGCCACGGCGAGAGTCCACGACCTCACCGTGGTGACCGCGGACAGCCGCATCCTCACCTATCCTCATGTGATGGCGCTCGACGCGCGCGACTGATTCCTCGAGCCGCTGGCGCGCCGATCTCTGGGTGACAACCGCCCTTGACGTGGGTGATTATCACCCATATCGTGGGTCCATGGACACGGATCACCTGCTGCCCCGTTTTGCCTCCGAGAGCCTGGAGCAGGCGCTGAGAGTCATGCCCGTGGCTGTTCTCACCGGCGCCCGACAGACCGGCAAGAGCACCCTCGCCCGCATGGATCCCATCGGGGCGGACAGATCCTACTTCACCCTGGACGACTTCGGCGTCCTCGAGCAGGCTCAACGCGAGCCCGACGCCCTTGCCGCACGGGCCGTGCGGATCACGCTCGACGAGGTGCAGCGGGTGCCGCACGTGCTGCTCGCCATCAAACGCCTCGTCGACGCGGACCGGGTCGCCGGCCGCTTCCTCCTGACCGGGTCGGCGAACCTGCTGCTGATGAGGGAGGTGGGCGAGACCCTGGCCGGCCGGGCCAGCTACCTGACGCTCTGGCCCATGACCCGCCGCGAGCAGGGCGGGTCGGCCCGGCCAGGGATGTGGACGGAGCTCCTGGATGCGGCTCCCGGCGCATGGCGGGATCTCCTGCTCGAGGAACCGGCGGAACCGGAGCCGTGGGCGGCCCTGGCCCGGCGCGGAGGCTACCCCGTGCCCGCCCTTGAGCTGACGGACGATGACGACCGGCGGCTGTGGTTCGAAGGCTACGCGGCCACCTACCTGGAGCGGGACATCCCGCGTCTGTCCGCCATCGAGGGCATCACCGACCTGCGCAGGTTGATGGCGGCCTCCTGCCTGCGCATCGGCGGGCTCTTGAACCAGGCGGACCTGGCCCGGGACGTGAGCCTGGCCCCGTCCACGGTGCAGCGGTATCTCGACTTGCTGGAGGTCTCGTTCCAACTGGTGCGGCTGCCCGCCTACTCCGTGAACAGGACGAAGCGGCTGGTCAAGTCACCCAAACTCTACTGGAGCGACACCGGCCTGGCCCTGCACCTGGCGGGCGACGCCCAGCCCCGCGGCGCCCACCTGGAGAACCTGGTGGTCTGCGACCTGCTCGCCTGGGCGGGGGCCCGCTTCGACAGGCCGGAGATCCTCTTCTGGCGGACCACCAAGGGAGCCGAGGTCGACTTCGTCATCGAGACCGGCCGGCGCCTGCTGCCGGTGGAGGTGAAAGCCGCGGCCACCGTCCACCCCGGGGACGTGCGGCATGTTCACACCTTCCTGGAGGAGTACTCCGACATGGCGCAGTGCGGGATCCTTCTCTACGACGGCGACGAGACATTCTGGCTCACCGACCGCGTGCTGGCCGCCCCGTGGTGGCGGGTGCTCTGACGACCGCTGCCCATGAAGAGTCGATCCGATCTCGAGTTCTGGAGCCGACGCTCCAGCGCCGGCTCCATCGCCGCCAACCTGCGCTGGGCCTGGAGCCACATCCGGGCCCATGGGAGGGGGGCGGCCGTCGGTCTGGTCGGCGTCCACCTCCTGCTGGGCCTGCAGCCGGCCCTGCTCATCCACGTCACACAGAACCTCGTCGACACCGTGGTCGCCGCCGCCGGGGACGGCCCCCAGGACTTCGGCGACGCCCTCCCCTGGCTGATCGCCTTCGGCCTGATCCTGCTGCTCACCAACGAGGTCCTGTGGAACGTGCGGGACACCCTCAATCTGCGGCTGGAGCAGAACCTCTCCGCCGTCATGGGCCGCCTCGTCCTGGCCAAATCCTCGCGGCTGCCCCTGCTGTTCTTCGAGGCCAGCGGGACCTACGATCTCCTCCAGCGGGCCCGGGACCCGGGGCGCAAGATCGACCGGCTGTTCTTCTCGGTCCTGCACTTCTCCCAGGCGGCGATCACGGCGGTCTCGGTGGCCGCCATGTTCGCCCCGGTCTCGCCGTGGATCTCCCTGGCCCTGCTGGGGGTGCTGGTGCCCCAGGTCCGCCTCGAGGTCGGGCAGAGCCGCAAGTTCATGGCCTTCACCTACGGCGCCACCCCGGAGGAGCGCCGGGCCGGGTACGTGGACCGCATCCTCACGGGGCGGGCGGAGCAGAAGGAGATGCGCCTCTTCGGCCTGCACGCGCCGCTCACCGAGCGCTGGCGGGGGATGCGCGGGGTGCTGCGCAGGCGAATCCTGGACCAGCGCCAGCGCTTGGTCGTGGGCGGGCTCCCGCTCGCGGGGCTGCGCGTCGCCGTGGGGGTCGGTGTCGCCGGCGCCCTGGCGTACCTGCTCGGCGACCGGGTCCTGACTCCGGGACGCTTCGTCGCCCTCTTCCAGGGGGTCGACGACATGCTGGAGGCCGGCAGCAGTCTCGGGTTCAGCTCCTGGGACCTGCAGGTCCAGTCGGGCGAGGTCGGTTACGTTCGGGAGTTCCTCGACCTGCCGGAGCAGGGCGGCGCGGGAACCGCGATGGCGGGAGTCGCGCGGACCGGGGACTCGCCCTTCCCCAGACCGCTGCGCCAGGGGATCCGGGTCGACGACGTCCACTTCACCTACCCGGCGGCAGGGTCCGTCGGGGCGGAACCCGGCAGGGCTCCCGCCGTGCTTAGGGGTGTCGGCTTCCACCTGGCGCCGGGGGAGCGCGTCGCCCTCGTCGGCGAGAACGGATCCGGCAAGTCGACCCTGGCCAAAATCCTTCTCGGCCTCTATCCGCCCACGGCCGGACGCGTTCTCGCCGACGGCCTCGACTACGCCGGGATCGACCCCGACAGCCTGGCCGGCGCCGTGAGCGCCGCCTTCCAGGACTTCTACCGGTTCGAGCTGACCCTCGGGCAGTCGATCGGGATCGCGGCGCTGGCCGCGGTACCGGGCGAGGCCACCGACCTGTGGCCCTCCTGGCTGCACCCGGACCCGGCGGTGGTCGCCGACGCCGCACGCCGCTCCGGGGCCGAAGATCTGGCCCGGCGGCTGCCCGGCGGGTACGACACCCCCGTCGGCCACACCCTCGACGGCGGCCAGGGCCTCTCCGGCGGCGAGTGGCAGCGCCTCGCCATCGCCCGCGCCTTCACCCGCGATCCCGAGCTGCTCATCCTCGACGAGCCGGCCGCGGCCCTCGACCCCGTGGCCGAGGCCGAGCTCTACCGGCAGTTCGCAGAGCTCCTCGAGGGGCGCACGGCCCTGCTCATCAGCCACCGCCTCGGCTCGGCGCGGATGGCCGACCGCATCCTCGTGCTGCAGGATGGCCGCATCGTCGAGCAGGGCCGGCACGACGAGTTGGTGGAGGCGCGGGGAGTGTACGCCGCCATGTGGGAGGAACAGGCGTCGTGGTACCGGTAGGGCCCGACCCGATCCTGCAGCGCCCGCCGGCGCCGCGGACCCTGCTCCGCTTCCTGGTATGGATGGTCCGCACCGATCCCCGCCGGGCGATCGCCTCGCTGGCGCTGCAGTTCGCCGCCGGACTGCTGCCGGCCGCCACGGTCTGGATCGTCCGGGAGATCTTCGACCGCGGCCTCGACGTGTACGAGGGCCGGCTGGCCGTCGATGCCATGCTCCCGTGGCTGGCCCTGTGGGGCGCGCTGAGCCTGGCCGGGCACGGGATCTGGACGTGGTCGCGGACGATCCTGCTCGAGCGCCTGAAGCAGGCGATGGAGGACCGGCTCCTCGAGCAGCTCCAGGCCAAGTCCCGGTCCCTCCGCCTGGAGGTCTTCGAGCGGGCCGACTTCCACGACCTCCTGCGCCGCGCCCAGGAGGCCGCCACGCCCGGCTTCTTCCTCAACCTCCTCTTCGAGAGCTACACCATCCTCACGGGAACGGTGACCGCGGTCTCGGTGGCCGTCGTCGTCGGCCTCTGGGACCCGCTCCTGCTCCTCGCCATCGTCCTCGTCTCGCTGCCGTCGCCCATCGCCGGCGCGATCCAGAGCCGGTCCAGGTTCTACCTGCAACGCGAGCAAACCCAGTCACAACGCCTGCGCGGCTACCTGGAGAGCACCCTCACGGGGAGGGACGCTGCCAAGGAGGTGCGCGTCTTCGGCCTCGGTCCGGTCCTGATCGGATGGTGGGAATACCTCTACTGGAGGGTGGCGGACCGGATCTACCGCCAGAGCCGGAGGCACTACGCCGTCGCCGGTACCCTGTCGGCCTTCAGCCTCCTGGGGCTGGCCGCCGGCGTCGGCTGGGCGGCGTGGACGGTGCTGGACGGCGGTCTGTCGGCCGGGCAGTTCGCCGCCATGATCGTCGCCCTGCGCCAGGTGCGGCACGGCGTGGACGAGATCGTGGGCCGCATGGGCTTCCTCTCCCACTACCTGCTCAACATCGCCGACCTCTTCATCTACCTGGACCTGGGTCCGGAGGAGCCGCGGGGAGGCAGGAACATCGGCGCCCTCGCCGGGAGACCGATCGCCGCCCGCGGCCTCTGCTTCCGCTATCCCCAGGCGGAACGCCCCGCCCTCGAGGAGGTCGCCTTCACCATCCGCCCCGGGGAGCGGGTCGCACTCGTGGGTGCCAACGGCTCCGGCAAGACCACCCTCGTCAAGATCCTGCTGGGGCTGTTCCGGCCGACCGCGGGCGAGCTGCGCTACGGCGATCTCGAGGCGGAGGAGGTGGACCGCGACCGGCTGCGGGACCAGTCGGCGGCGGTCTTCCAGGACTACACCCGCTTCGCCTTCAGCCTCGGCGAGAACATCGGTTTCGGGCGGACCGAGAGGATGGGGGAGCGAAGCGAGATCGAGCACGCCGCGCGCCAGGGCGGGGCCGACACCGTCGCCAGCGGGCTCCCGGAGGAGTACGACACCCTGCTCACCCGGGAGTTCGAAGGCGGCACCGAGCTGTCCGGCGGCGAGTGGCAGCGGGTGGCCATCTCCCGGGGGTTCATGCGGCGGGCCGACTTCGTCGTCCTCGACGAGCCGACCGCCTCCCTGGACCCGCAGGCCGAGGCCGACGTCTTCCGCCGATTTCTGTCCATGGCGGGAGGACGCACCACCATCGTGGTCTCCCACCGCCTGGGCTCGGCGCGCCTTTGCGACCGGATCCTGGTGCTGAAGGAGGGCCGGCTGGTGGAGAACGGCACCCACGACGAGCTGGTCGCCGGGGACGGGGAGTACGCCCGCATGTGGGGTCTGCAGGCGGGGTGGTATGACCGGGAGGTGCTGTAGAGGTCTACTGCTTCTTGCCCCGCGCGTTGGCGAGAACCCAGACATCCCGGAAGAACTGCTGGCGAGCGGCGGACAGGCCGCCGATCACCTGTGGATTCATGCAGGGCTTGGGCTCGTGGTAGCGGACGGTCACGTGGTTGTACGCGATGAGAATGGCTCGGCGGGGGTGATCCGGGATGGTCCAGGGAGCAGCGGAGTGCCGCACCCCTTCCGAGAAAACGACGAGGCTGCCCGCCGGACAGCCGTAGGTCTCCCAGATCCCGGAGTCCGGATCATCCGCCTCCTCCGGCCACGCTCCGTCCTTGTGTGAAGCCAGATTCGCCTTGTGCGAGCCGGGCACGAGGCAGGTGCCGCCCCGACCCTTCTCGACCTCGTTCAGCTCCCAGACGATGCGCGTCATGCCGCTGTAGATGCGGCCGTCCTGATAGCGGTAGGACAGGGAGGGATCGAGGTTCGCGCCGCCCGCGTGGGGCCGCCACGGGTCCTTGCCGCCGGCGGAGCGGCTGGAGACGAAGACGCTCTCCAGGCGGATGTGCTCGCGCTTGGGGGCGAGCACCGTCTGCAGGAGCCCCATGACCCTTGGATGATCGATGAGGAACTCCGCGGGCCCCGCGATCAGCGCGCGGTGATGCTCGGGCAGGCTCTCGGGATCCCGCAGCAGGATCTCCGTGTGCTGGCGCACCGTGCGGGTCTCCTCGTCGGTGAGCACTCCGGGGATGACCAGGAAACCCTTGAGGTCGAAGAGGAACTTCTCGTACTCCGTCATGGGCTGAACCGCGCCATCCGGCGCTGCACTTTGCGTGGGCATCGTTCAGACCTCTGGACTGGGAAGCGGCGACCGTCCCCCAATGAACCATGTCAGAACATGTGCTGCCAACTCATGGCCCCACGGCGTACCGCCGCACCGCATCCTCGTCCAGCTCGACCCCCAGCCCCGGCTTGTCCGGGACCACCGCATGGCCGTCCCGGACCAGCGGTTCAGCGAGCAGGCTGTGCTCGTGGACGAAGTTGCCGCAGAGGTCGCTGGCCAGGGTGCAGTTGGGAGCGGCGGCGGAGGCGTGGAGGCGGAAGGCGTCGAAGATCCCCAGGTCGACGTTGGAGGCCTGCCATACGGGGATGCCCGCGGCCTCGGCGATCCGCGCCATGTCGAGGAAGGCCCAGTCCGATGGGGCGACGTTGATCCCGTCCACGGCGTCGCGGGACACCATCTCGATCACCTGACGGGGGTTCTGCAGGTGGGGGGCGATGAGGATCGATGTCGCTTCCTTGAGGCGCCGGTAGTCGTCCACGTCGTCCTTGGGGATCGGATCTTCGAAGACGACGTCATACGCCTCGATCTCGCGGGCCAGGGCCAGGGCCTGCTCGACGGTATGGAACCGGTGGCCGGGATCGAGGACGATGCGCAGCGTTGGCGCGGCCTCGTGTATGGCGTGCACCCGGTCCGCCACGTCTCCATGGTCCAGGGAGCACTTCACCTTGATGCCGCGGAAGCCCTGTTCCGACGCCCGTCTGGCGGCGGCGGCTGACGCTTCCGGTCCCATGCGCGCGATCCAGTAGTCGACCAGAACGCGGTCCTGGGCCTTGCCGCCGAAGATGCGGTAGAGGGGCCAGCCGATCGCCTTGCCGATCAGATCCAGCAGGGCGATGTCGAATCCGCCACCCCCCAGGCTGCGGGGCTCGAAGTCGAGGGGGTTCTTCCCGATCAGGTCCGGGGCGGGATGCTCGTGGTCGCCGTAGTAGGGCCCGCTCATGCCGAGGCCGGTGATTCCCTCGTCGGTGTGGATGTGGAGCACATCCTGGTTCCTCTCGCCGAGGGCGGCGGGATAGGACTCGGTGAACTCCTCGTACCGGGGTGGGGGCAGGATGCCGGGCCGAAAGGGGACGCGGACTGCGGTGCGTTCCAGGTGCGTGATCCTCATGGGTCTCCTCGTGGGGTCTCCTCGTGCTGGCGGTGCCCGGCGGCTCCGGCCTCGCCTCGGCGGCGCGTACGCCGGGCTTTAGTGGTGGATCTATCGCCTTGGGTGATCCTCAGGGCTGGCGAGCCCCTCGCTTCGCTCGGGTCTCTGGGCCTTCTGGATGAGTTTGGTTGTTGACCCCGGCCCGGCGTAAGGGCGCCGCTCGGCTCGGCCTGCGCCGCCGGGCACCGCCCAGGGTTCGGATTGCTGCCCACCCCTCGCTTCTCTTGTGGGTGTGGCGCCGGGTGGGATTCTGTGCCGGTGGTGGATCCGGCGCCACTCGATGCGGTGCCCGCAGGCCAGCGGTTGCCGCTGTCACCGCTGAGCCGCACGAAGGCAGGCCGCTACCGCTCTCCGCGCTGCATCCGCTCAAACTCTGCCCGTGAGATCTCGAAGTCCAGCACCCTCCCACCATCCACTTCCCTGGCGATGGTCAGACCGAGGGAACGCCACAGGGCCACGGAACGCGCATTGTCGGAAGACACATCCATCGCGCAAAGCCGGTCGATTCCCAAGTCTTCGAAGGCGTACGCCATGAGGCGCTGCGCCGCCTCCTTTCCGTATCCCCTTCCCCACAGGGACTTGTCCCAGATTCCGATGGGCAGGCGCATCACCTTCTCACCCGGCACCTTCCCCCGATCCTGGTTCATCCACTGAAGACAGACTTCGCCGATGGTGCGGCCGCTCGCCTTCTCGACGATGGCGAAGAGGAATCCCTGCTCCGCCATGGCCTTTCCCGCGCGTCTGAGATAGCCGGCCGTGACGGGTTCCTCCGGAGGCTCCCCTTCCATCGCATTCAGGAAGTCGGGATCTCGATAGTACGGAACGGCCAGATCGAAGTCCCCATCCTCGAATGGCCGGAGTCTCAGGCGCGCTGTTTCCAGGTGGAGGTTGTGACGGGCGAAGTTGTCCATCATCTCGAGGGTGGGTCTCCTCCTGGTGGGCGGTGACTGCGGCTCCGGCCTCGCCTCGGCGGCGCGTACGCCGGGCTGCGTTGGTGGATCTATCGCCTTGGGTGATCCTCAGGGCTGGCGAGCCCCTCGCTGCGCTCGGGTCTCTGGGCCTTCTGGATGAGGCTGGTTGTTGACCCCGGGCCGGCGTAATGCGCCGCTCGGCTCGGCCTGCGCCGCCGTCACCGCCCAGGGGTTGGATCGCTGGCCACATGCGCCGGTGGTGACTCCGGCGCCACTCGATGTGGTGGTGCGCTGCCCTGGTGGGGCCGCGTCGTCACAGAAGCCGTACAATAGCGCAAGCCAGCTGCGGCTGGTCCCGATGAATTGCCGACGATTCGCCGGTTCCCGGTCCCCTTCGTCGAAAATGTACCCATTGCGAATAATGAAGATGATCTTGTTCCCTTTGGCCCTCCTGCTCGGCACCCTGTCCATCCCGCCGGGCAGCCAGGCTCAAGACCATGCCCGCTGGGGGTTGCCGGAGGGTGCCGCCCTCCGTCTGGGCAAGGGGCGCACCGGTGAAGGCGACCGGGCCGTGGCTTACTCCCCCGATGGCACCCGGCTGGCGGTGGCCGGCAACCTCGGCGTCTGGCTCTACGATGTCCACACGGGTGCCGAGGTCGCCCTGCTCACAGGCCATGCTGCTCCCGTAAACTCCGTGGCCTTTGCGCCGGATGGACAAACCCTCGCCAGTGCGAGTGCCGACCATACGGTGAGGTTGTGGGACATCGAGACGGCACGGTCAGAGGTCACCCTCGAAGGCCATCTGAAGGATGTCCTCTGCGTCGCGTTCTCCCCGGACGGACAAACCCTGGCTACCGGCAGCAGGGACCAGACAGTGCGGTTGTGGCAGGCGGCCACCGGAGAGCCGAAGGCTACCCTCCACGGAGAAGCGTCCTCGGTCAATGCTCTGGCCTTCTCCCTCGATGGTCAAACCCTCGCCAGTGGCTACCGAAACGGCACCGCTCGGTTGTGGGACGGATTTACCGGAGAACCCGGGGCCGCCCTCGAAAGAGGCCGAGCGGGGCGCATCAATACGGTAGCCTTCGCGCCCGATGGTCAGACCCTGGCCACTGGCAGGCAGCAAACGATCGACTTGTGGGACGTCAACAGCGGACAGCCGCGAGCCACCCTGCACGACATGGGCGTGCATACATCCTGGGTCAACTCCGTAGCCTTCTCACCTGATGGCAGGACCCTCGCCAGCGTGGGCTCGAACCACGTGATCGCGTTGTGGGAGATCGACTCCGTGCAACGAAAGGCCAAGTTCAAGGAGCGAGGCGCCGACTTCACTTCCGTGGCCTTCTCGCCCGATGGAACTACACTCGCCAGTGCCGGGAGGGACAACAGAATACGGCTGTGGGACGTCCGCACCGGACTGGAGGAGATCACTATCCTGGACCATGGGCATGGGGACAGGGTCAGTTCCGTTGCCTTCGCCCCCGATGGCACCACCCTCGCCAGCAGTAGCTGGGACGGGACGCTGCGACTGTGGGACCTCGGCACGGGACAGGCAGAAGCCACCCTGAAGACCCCTTGGGGGCCTGTCAGTTCTGTTGCTTTCTCGCCCGATGGCGAAACCCTCGCAAGTGGCCATTGGGTTTACTTCGTTATGCTGCTGGACATCGCCGCATTCCGGAAGGCCACCTTGGAAACCTCGACCATCTCCTGGAGAACGTCGTTGACGAGGATCCTCAAAGGCCATCGGAATGATGTGCTCTGCGTGGCGTACGCCCAGGATGGAGAGACCCTGGCCAGCGGCGATGAGAACGGGATCGTGCGGTTGTGGGACGTGTCCAGCGAGCAGGAACGGGCTACCCTGCAGGAACATGGTGAACGTGTCCTGTCCGTGGCCTTCTCGCCCACTGGAGAGGTGCTCGCCAGCGCCAGCGGAGACGAGACGGCGCGGGTCTGGGATGCGGACAGTGGACAACTGAAGTCCACTCTGCGGCACACGGGCTGGGTCACTTCCGTTGCTTTTTCGCCGGACGAGAGAACCCTCGCCAGCGGGGGCTGGGATCAGAAGGTCAGGCTGTGGGAGCTGAGCAGTGGCCAGCAAGTGGGCACCCTCGAGGTCGATGGCTCCTGGATCAATGCGGTAGCCTTCTCGCCTCGCGGAAACGTCCTTGCCAGCGCCGGTTCGGACCAGACCGTCAGGCTGTGGGAAGTGAGCACCGGGCAGCCAAGGGCCGTCTTCAAAGGCCATGTGGAATCGGTCCTTTCGGTGACGTTCTCGCCGGACGGGAACCTCCTTGCCAGTGCCAGCACGGACGGCACGATTCTGCTGTGGGATACGTCCCCATCCGCCGCTCCGCCCGCGCCGACGGCGATTCGGGTTGCCACGCCGCTGCCGGCGCGGACGGCGCTGCTGGCCAACTTCCCCAATCCCTTCAATCCGGACACCTGGATTCCGTTTCAGCTCCACGCGCCGGCTCACGTACGGCTGAACATCTACGATGTGCGGGGAGCCTTGGTGCGCAGAATCGACCTGGGTCATCGTGCGGCGGGCCAGTACCTGACCCGTGCCGGCGCCGCCCACTGGGATAGCCGCAACCATCGCGGTGAACGGGTGTCCAGCGGCGTCTATCTGTACTCCCTGCAGGCAGGGCCGGCCACCCACGTACGCAAGATGGTCCTCACCAGGTAGAGGCTGGCAGCGCGATCAGAGGAACCGGTCGAACCAGTCGACCACCTGTTCGAAGGCGTCCACCGTGAAGATGTGACCGCCCGGGGGCCGGTGCACCAGGAAGCGGTCTTCGGCTTCGGCGTAGGCCGGGGTTACGGTGCGGATGAGGTCGTCCACGGCGGCGCTCGGCATGTCGACGTCGTCGAGAGGGGCGACGGCCATGAAGGGGCGGGGGGCGATGCAGCCGGCGACGATGTCGCCGTGATCGAAGTAGCGCAGCAGGTGTGGCACGAAGACCAGGGAGCTGTGGCGCCAGATGTTGCCCTCGTGGATCAGGCGGGCCAGGCTGCCGAGGACCCCGCAGACGGCGGCGCTGGCGCGGATGGTGGGATCGCACGCCATCGCCGTCCAGGTGGCCATGCCGCCCAGGGACATGCCGGTCAGGCCGATGCGCGCGCCGTCGACCCCGGGGAAGGCGGCCAGGGCGCGCGCCGCAAGCAGGGCTTCCTCCGCGACGATGCCGGCGTGAGGGCGGCCGTACGCCTCCAGCAGCTTCGCCTCCTCCTCCCATGCTTCCTCGGTGGCGCGGCGGACCACGGACCCCTTGAGGGAGATCGAGATCGTCGCGTATCCGCGGTTGGCCAGCTCACGGCCCCACCCCCGCAGCTGTCCGCTCTCCGGGTCGATCTCGAGTCGGCCGGCGAGGACGTTCGCCGTCGTTCCGCCGGTGCCGTGCATGCAGACCACGCCGGGGACCCGGTCGCCGGATGGATCGAGGGGCACGAGAGCGGTGCCGGTCAGCGTCTCGCCGAGGGAGTTCGCATAGGAGAGACGCAGCTCCCGGTGGACTCCGTCCTCGGCCACGGTTTTCGCGGCGGCATCCACCTCCCCGGGAATGCGGTCCATTCCGAGAAGCTCCAGAAACCGGGCGCGTACCTGGCCGGACGGCGTGTCCCGCGGAAAGGCGGGGCGAATGCCGCGGGGCAGGGGGTTGGTCATCGTTTCCCTCTCCGGTAGGTGATGTCGATCTCGAGGCCGATGAGTGATACGTGGCGCTCAGAGGCGCGGGCGTCCGAGAGCAGACGGACCTCGATCTCGTTCTCACCCTGTCGCAGCGGCGGGGCGGTGACGGCGTACGAGGCGCTCGATCCCTCCATGTGCTGCTCCACCGGCTCGGCGGGGTAGCTCAGCCAGAACAGGGACGCCGCGGTCAGCTCCTTCCAGCCGTCGTAGGAGACCTCCGCCCCGCTCCAGTCCAGCTCCCTCCCGTTGAGGCGGACGCGGAGGGAGTCGCTCTCCTCCAGGGCGTCGAACCGCAGGGTCAGCCGGCAGGGGCCCAACTCGCCGGCCTCGCGCGCCTCTTCCAGATCGTCGGCGATCGCCAATCGCAGGACCGGTCCCTCGCCGGGGTAGTTTGGCTGTGGGCGCACCGGCAGTTGCGTCTGCGACTGGGCCAGGGCGAAGGCGCTGCTGTGGCCGGAGGAGCCGTACGCGGAGCCGGTGGTTTCCAGCTCGTAGCGCTTGTCGAGGCGGCGGAGCTTCTCCCGGTCGGTCAGCTCGGAGGCGATGCGGCGGTTCCACTCGCGCGAGCGCGTAAAGAAGTTGTAGAGGTAGACACCGTGGGCGCCGTCCTCGAGCCAGCGGAGAGCCAGGGCGCGCAGCTTGCGGTCGTCGCTGTCCCGGGTCGCCTCGATGCATCCGTACACCAGCGCGCCGGTTCCCGAGGCCGCCGCGACGAACTCGTCCACCCGCGTCTCGAAGGAGATGAAGCCGCCCCCGACGACGACGATGTCCACCAGGCCCTCCTCCAGCCAGCGGACGACGTCGAGGCCGACGCGGTTGCAGTCGGCGATCCCCGGAGGCACGCGGACCCCGAGCAGCAGGCGGCGCCCGCGGTCGGCGGAGACGGTCTGCATGCGGGCGCGTACCTCGCGCACGAGGCCGGTCATGTAGTGGCGGTTGGCGTAGCCCTCCTCGACGCGGAAGAAGGCCGGGTGGCGCATGAAGTCGAGCTCGACGCCGTCGACGTCGAAGCGCTCGAAGCACTCGCAGATGATGCCGGTGACGAAGGCGCGGTTGCCGGGGTGGGCGTAGTCGAGGCCGGTGCCGATGCCGTGCTCGATGGTGCCCTCGGCGAAGCGCTCGCCGGGGCGGGCGATGAGGCGGTCCGGGTGGCGGCGGCGGTAGTTGCCGTACGCCGGGTGGCGGGGGTCGATAACGTAGTGGCTGTTCATGCGGACCCGCGGAAAGAAGGGGATGCCCCGTTCCCGGCAGAGGCGCAGGAGGGCGGTCAGGGGGCCGCCGCACTCCTCGATGAGAGAGCGGACGTTGGCGGCGACCTTCGGGTAGGTGTCGTCATCGCCGGCGGAGTGAACGAAGGAGTAGAGGTCGTCGAGGCCTTCGAGGGTGGGCTGCTCCTGTCCGAAGATCTCGCCGATTTGGGTCTCGAAGTGGTAGACCTCGTGATCGCCGGTCGACCACCAGAGGGCGCCGCCGGTGCCGGCGTACCCGGCGACGACTTTGTCGCGCAGGTCGGACTCGGTGACGGGGGGGTCGGAGTTGAGGATCCAGGCGTCGTCGGTGAAGATGATTCTTGGGAAGTCGGGTTTGGCCATGGGTCTGCCTTCTTGGGGGTCTCGCCTCGGGCGGGCGTCGCCGGCGGCTCCGGCCGCGCCTCGGCGGCGGCGTACGCCGGAGTGGTTGGGGGGACTATCGCTGAAGGGGATCCTTGGGGCTGGCGAGCCCCTCGCTGCGCTCGGGTCTCTGGGCCCTCTGAAATGAAGGAGGTGATGACCCCCCGGCGTAATGCGCCGCGACGGCGCGGCCTGCGCCGCCGGCGACGCCCTTGGAGGGGAGGGTTTGTGGTCGGCGGCGTGGCCAAGTGCAGAGGAGGACTCGCGACGGGAATGTGGTGAAAGATGGACATGGGACTTTGGTGCCGGGATCATGCATCGGGTCTGGTGAGGAGAGCGGGGAGTGTGTCTGGCAGGGATCGGAGGTCGTGGATGGTCCGGTAGAGCTGCCCGACTCTCGATTCGTTTGATGATTTGTTCAGCCAGATGCTGCGGATTCCCGCGCGGGTGGCTCCGAGGATGTCGTTCTCGAAGTCGTCGCCGACCATGACGATGCGGTCTCTGTCCATGGGAAGGTCCGTGACGATGTGGTCGAAGAAAGCGGGGGCCGGCTTCTTGTGGCCGATCGTCTGGAAGCAGAACACCCGGTCCAGCAGGTGGGCGATGCCGCCGCGGTCGAGGGCTCTCCAGACGGAGGGCTCGTCCGAGGCGACGGCGTTGGTGGCGAGGGCCAGGGTCCAGTGTGGATGTAGTTGAAGCAGGATGTCCTCGACGCCGGGAAGGGTCTCCACCCGGGGCCAGTCGGCCATGGGCCCTCGGCGTCGGGGAAGTCCCGCATCAGGGTGTTGCCCCAGTCGAAGAGGATGCAGCGGCTCTCTCTCATGGGGCGGCTTCCTCTCTCCGGCTCACGAATCCGCGCAGGAAGAGGGCCGTCGCCGCGATCCCCAGGCCCCCCAGGGCGGCCATGATGCCCACGGAGCCCTGGGCGCCCCAGGTCTCGGCCAGGGCGCCGCTCTGCAGGCGGCCGAAGGGGCCGACGCCGATGGCCACGACCAGGGTGCCCATGGCGCGGCTGCGCATCTCGTCGGAGGACCTCACCAGGATGATGCTGCTCTGCATGATGCTGAAGCCGGCCTGCCCGAGGCCGGAGCAGAACAGCATCACGAGGGCCAGGCCGAGGCCGCCGCTGAAGGCGAAGGCGGCGATGCCCAGGCACGACAGCAGCGAGCCGCCGACGAAGACCCACTCGTTGCTCAGGTTCCTGCGGCCGAGCTGGACGGCGATCAGACCGACGATCGTCCCGGCGCCGCTGGCCGCGCCCAGCCACCCCATCGCTTCCGGGCCGAGGCCGTACACGTCGCGGGCGAAGACGGGCAGCAGGTTCATGTAGGGGAAGGTCCAGATGTTCATCAGGACGGTGACGAGGAAGACGCCGAAGATCGGGGCCGAGGCCCGCAGGCTCGTCCATCCCTGCCGGCCCGCCCACCCCGACGACCATGTGGCCCCGGCGGGGGCCCTGGAGTCGGTCTTCATGCCGGCCAGGAGGATCAGGCCCAGGAAGCCCAGCGCGACCAGCACCAGCAGGGCGCCCAGGCTGCCGTAGGCGGCGGTCACGTAACCCGCCGCCAGGGGGCCGCCCACGCGCGTGATCCCCTGGATGACGTTCTCCAGCACCATGGCGTCGACGGTGCGGGCCTTGCCGACGAGATCGGGCACCATGCTGCGGCGGGTGGGCCAGTCCAGGGCCCAGACGGCCCCGAGCACCAGCGACACCGCCGACAGGTGCCAGATCTCGAGCTCTTCGCGGTAGAGGAGGAGCGCCAGCAGCCCCATCCCGAGCACGTTGATCAACTGCAAGGTCGAGACGATGTAGCGGCGCCTGAAGCGGTCGGTGATCACGGCGCCGAAGAGACCGACGATCAGCAGCGGAATGGCGCGGTAGAAGGCGATGACCTGGACCCACCACGGGGAGTTGGTCACCTCCAGGGCCAGCCACCCCAGGGCCAGCATCTCCATCCACATGGACTGCCACCAAAGGCCGTTGGCCAGCCACAGGCGCACGAAGTCGCCGCTGGCCAGGGGTTCGAGGACGCTGCCTCTGGCAAGTCTCATGGGGCGGCCTAAATTACGCGCCAGCCGGCCCAGAGCCATGAACCGCCCCAACATCCTCTTCATCCTCTCCGACCAGCACAGCAAGCACCACCTCGGCTGCTACGGCGACCCGGTGGTGCGCACCCCGCACCTGGACCGCCTGGCCGGGGAGGGGATGCGCTTCACCAATGCGTACACCGCCTCGCCTTTGTGCGTGCCGGCGCGCATGGCCTTCATGACCGGGCGGCGGCCCAGCGCCAACGAGGCCTGGCTCAACGAGCACATCCTCAGCTCGGCCCTGCCCACCTGGGCTCACGCCCTGGGCGCCGCCGGATACGAGACCGCCCTCATCGGCCGCATGCACTTCGTCGGCCCCGACCAGCGCCACGGCTTCGAGCGCCGGCCCATCGGCGAGTATGCCATGTATCCCGGAGCGGCCCGGCAGGGCGCGCCCATGTTCAAGACGATCCCCGCCAGCACCTCGGGCCAGACCCGCGAGTCCGTCGAGATCGCCGGCCACGGCCGCACCACGTACCAGTCCTTCGACGACCGCGTCGCCGACGCGGCCTGCGCCTACCTGGAGGAACAGGCGCAAGGGCGGGGCCGGCCCTTTGCCGCGGTGGCCGGCTTCCTGCTGCCCCACTGCCCGTTCTTCGCGCCCAGGGACCTCTACGACTACTACTACGACCGCGTCGACGTGCCGCAGCCCGACCCGGCCGGGGAGCCGGCGGCGGTGACCAACTTCAAGAAGCACCGCGGCATCGCCGAGCCCCTGCCCGAAGAGCGCATCCGCGTGGCGCGGGCGGCCTACTTCGGCCTGTGCGAGTACTTCGACCGCAAGGTCGGCCAGCTCCTCGACACTCTCGACCAGACCGGTCTGAGCGACAACACCCTGGTGGTCTACGCCAGCGACCACGGCGAGATGGCCGGCGAGCACGGCTGCTGGTGGAAGAGCAACTACTACGAGGGCTCGGTGGGCGTCCCCCTCATCGCCCGCCTGCCCGGGGTGGTGCCCGCCGGCGTGGAGAGCGCGGCGATCTGCAATCTGCTGGACTGGGCCCCTACCGCCGTGGAAGTGGCCGGCGGCACACCCATGCCCGCCCTCGACGGCCATTCCCTGTGGAGCGAGATGCGGGGCCTGCCGGACGAGTCCCGGCCCGATGTCACATTCAGCGAGCTGGGGCCGACTCGGGGGGATCCTCCTTCACGGATGATCCGGCGCGGACCGTGGAAGCTGTATGCGTATCACGGGGACACGCCTCCGGCGTTGTTCAATCTGGAGGATGACCCGGGGGAGTGGAACGACCTGGCCGGAGATGACGCTTGCCGCGCCGTGCGGCAGGAGTTGCTGGAGCAGCTCTACGAGGGCTGGGACCCGGAGCGGGTGGCGCGGCGCAGCGCCGAGCTGATGCGGGACTCGGAGGTTCTGGTGGCATGGGGGGAGGCGGTGCAGCCGGTGCATGAGGATACGCTGGCGGTGGAGGATGTAGAGGATGTGGTGCGCTGTTGAGGGGTGGTGGGTGGTTCCGCTTGGCCGGGCGGTGCCGGCGGCTCCGGCCGCGCCTTTGGCGGCGCGTACGCCGGGCCTGGTTGGTTGGGGCTATCGACTGGGGGTGGGTTCGTGGGGCTGGCGAGCCCCTCGCTTCGCTCGGGTCTCTGGGCCCTCTTGGATGCGTGCAGGTGGTGACCCCGCCCGGCGTAGTGCGCCGCCCAGGCGCGGCCTGCGCCGCCGGCACCGCCCTGCGTGGGTGAGATCCGGCACACTCTTTCTTGTGAACCGGGGTGGCGCCTGACGGGGTCCTGGGCCGATGGTGGGTCCGGCGCCACTCGATCTGGTGGGGCGCCAGCTTGGTGGCCTGTTGTTGACGGGGTAATCATCACGAAGGCATGGAAATGGGAGCACCTCGCCGCCTGAGCCGCATCATCGAGCACTGGACCCTGCCTCGGGCGTCCCAGGTGCTCGATCATGTGCGTCGGGCGCGGATCGAGCTGGTGCAGGTGGGGAACTTCGGGGCCGACTTCTATTCGCTGGCCGGCGACGAGAGTGTCCCGGCGTCGTGGTCGGGCATGCCTCTCGGCAGCGTGAAGGCCAGTCTCGATCTGGCGGCGGAGGTCATTCCCCGGATCCAGGAAGCCGGGGCCCTGGTGACGGGGCAGTTGTCGACGACGATGCACTTCGGCAACCACGAGGAGGGCATTGGTCTCTTCGGCCCGAACTGGTCTCGCATGTGGACCGAGGATCTGCTGGGCCCGCCGCCGTGCGCTTCCGCCGAAGAGGTGACGCAGCGCGATGCCGACGGCTCCCTGCGGTGGCGCACCATCCCGGGGCGCCCCTACCGCACCTATCGCGGCTGCATGAGCAACCCCGGCTGGCTGGCGGTCCTCAAGGCGATGGTGCGCAAGGGGATCGCCCTCGGGCTCGACGGCTTCAACGCCACCCACCACTACGAGTCCCTGTGCCACTGCCGGCACTGCTGCGACTATGGGCGCCGCTACCTTGGCGCTCGGCTGACCGAAGAGGAGGTTCAGGCGATTTTCGGATGCGCCGACCTCGAGGAGGTGCCCGACGTGTTCACCGCGCGGCCGGATGGCCCGCCGGAGCTGGCCGCCCGGCTGGAGCTCCTCCTCGCCCAGGGCTCGGCCCTCAAGCGCAAGGAGTCCTTCGACGAGGTCTTCATCGAGTTCGGGCGGTCTCTCAAACCCGACCTGCTGCTGGCGCAGTGGTACCACAAGTACGACTTCCGGCCCCACGACGAGCGGTCGCTCCTGCCGCGGGAAATGTGGGCCCGGGGCGAGGACTATCTGTGGTACAGCCAGGGGCCGTCCAAGGCGGTCTGCTCCCTCTCCCAGGGCTACCTGGCGGACATGGGGCTGCCGTCCCGGTTCCTGTACGCCGCCGGCGGCGGCCGGCCCTTCGTCATCAACAAGTACGACTACCGGCGCTGGCGTATCTGGGCCGCCGAGGCGATGGCCCATCACGGCACGGCGCTCGCCTTTCACGCCGGACCTCCGCGCCTGGATCAGGAGGAGAGCGGCAACGTCGCGCCGGAGGACTACTACGGGCCCGTCATCCGCTGCCAGCGCTTCATGTTCCAACACGAGGAACTGCTGCACCCGGCGGACCCGTGGTCGCAGGTCGCCCTCGTCTACCCGGGAAGGGCGGAGATGCAGGCGGAGATGGACTGCCTCGACGCCCTCAAGCGGCTCGGGCAACACCTGGAGGACGGCCACTGGCTCTTCGACATCCTCCTCGACGAGCAGCTGCTCGAGCGCGCCGGCGACTACGAGGCCCTCGTGCTGCCGGAGGTTCAATGGCTGAGCGCCGCGGAGGGCGAGCGGCTGGAGGAGTTCGTCCGCGGAGGAGGCCGCCTGGTCTTCACTGGCAACTGCGGACGCCTGGATGTGGACGGGTCGCCCCGCGAGGAGCCGCTGCTTCAGGCCCTGAGAGCCCCTCCGGCCGCCGGAGCGATCGGCGGCCTCACGGACGGTGCCATGCACATTCCCGATGGACCCTGGGCTCCCGAGGTGCTGCCGATCAAGGGGCTCCCGCAGGAGATGCCGGTCTTTCCCCGGCTCGAGGACGACCCCTTCGGCCAGCGGTTCCTCGCGGAGCTGGAGGATCTCCTCGGCCGTCCGCGGCTGGTCACCGACGCACCCTGGTTCGTGCGGGTCCGCGCCTGGCGCCCGCGGGAGGTGGACGCCGTGGTCATCCACTGGATCAACTACCGGCAGGACGAGGACGCCGCCATCGAGGTGCCGATGCCGGTGGGGCCGATCGAGGCCGAGTGCGAGGTGCCCGAGGGCTGGCGGGTGAAGCGGGTCGAGTGGCGCTACCCGGAGATGCGGGAGCCGGAGGCGCTCGCGCACCGGGAGAGCGAATCCCGCGTCCGCTTCACGATTTCGCGCCTCATCGTCCACGGCATGTGCGTTCTGCATCTGGGGCCGAGCGGCTCGGGGAGCCGGTGAGGTGAACGTGAGTCAGCCCGAGCGAACCTTCAAGACAGGGCCCAGCCCGGATCAGCTGCGGGCCATGGACCGCGATCTGCGGTTCCACCCCAGCACCACGCGGGAACCCGCCGCCCTCACCCGCCCCCAGATCGAGTCCTTCAACCGGGACGGCTACATCAAGGGCCTGCGCATCTTCGACGACGGCGAGATCGCCGCGCACCGGCGCTACTTCGACCGCCTGTTGGCGGATACCATGGCCGCCGGCGGCACCAGCTACGCTATCTCCTCGGCCCATCTGAAGTGCGGCCGGGTGTACGACCTGATGCGCCACCCGCGCTTGGTCGCCTGCGCCCAGGACATCCTGGGCGGGGAGATCGTCGGCCTGGCGTCGCAGTTCTTCTGCAAGATGCCCCACGATCCGGTGAGCATCTCCTGGCACCAGGACGCCAGCTACTGGCCGCTGACGCCATCGAAGACGGTCACCATCTGGCTGGCCTTGGACGATGCCGATACGGAGAACTCGTGCATGCGCTTCGTCGCGGGATCGCATCGGCACGGGCATCTGCCCTACCGCCAGAGCGGGGAAGAGGAGAACAACCTGTTCAACCAGACCGCCCTGGATGTGGAGAAGTACGGCGAGTGCGTGGATGTGGAGCTGAAGGCGGGGGAGATCTCGATGCACTCCGACCTGCTGCTGCACGGCTCCGAAGGCAATCGCTCGGCCCGCCGGCGCTGCGGTCTGACCCTGCGTTACTGCGCCATGGAGGTGCGGGCCCTGCCCGGCTTCGGCTGGGCCGAGGAAGGCGTCGTCATCAGCGGCGTGGACTCCGCCGGCCACTGGGGCAATCCGCCCCGCCCCGAGCGCGACCTGATCCTGCCGGACTGAACTCGATCAGGGGGCACCGCACGCGATCGTTGGTCTCGACCGGCCGGTGGCCTCGCCCAGGGTGAATGACGGCCAGGTCCGGCCCTCTCCGGCGCCGAGTTGCCCCGCAGGGGCGTGGCTCCGCCGTCAGCTCCCGCCGCCGCCCTCCAGCACCGGCCCCTCCCGCTCGAGGCGCGCCATCATGGCGCTGAACCCGGCCGAGCCGTCGTCATCCCAGTACTCCGTCTTCAACGGCGCCGCGAAGCTCACGGGCATCAGCTCCCGGCTCCAGTCCGGCCGGACCATGAAGTGCGGGTTCTCCGGGTCGGGGCGGGCGTAGAGGGTGGTGCCGTTGTCGTAGCGGCTGACGAGGATAAACCGCGGTTTCGACGCCGGCTCGATCTGCTCCAGGCGCCTCACCTCGTCCATGTCCAGCTCGACCCCCAGGCCGGGCCGCTCGGGCACGCGGATGAAGCCGTTCACCGGGTTCAGCGGCTCGGTGACGAAGCGCTCGCTCGAGACTTCGGTGGTGGCGTTGACGAAGTGGAAGCTCGCCGAGGGAAAGGCCGCCATCATGTGGGCGTTCATGGCGCGGGTGATGTCGCTGCCCGTGTTCTGCAGCATGAAGGGACTGTCGCCGGCGGCGAAGAGGCCGGCCTTGCGCACCGCGTCGCCGATCTTCGAGTGGCCGAGCATGTAGGCGTCGGCGGGCCGGCGCAGGACCTCGTAGGTAGCCCCCGTGGGGAAGTGGTGCAGGACGATGGGCAGGCGGGAGCGCAGGCGCAGCTCGATGTAGCCGTCGATGTCCTCGCCGGGCAGGGGGTCCTCGAAGCAGCCGGCGATCTCGTACCCGGCGAGTCGGTCGAGCAGCTCCGGCATGTGGTCCTCGGTGCCGTGCATGGTGAAGTCGTAGTGGAGCTTGAACCCCTTGGGAGCCACCGCCTGCATCGCCTCGGTCTGGTCGAACACGTTCTCGAAGGGCGAGAGGTGGAACTTCATCCACGTGTGCCCCTGCTGCGCGTAGGCCGACACGGCCCGGGCCATGCGCTCGGGATGGGTGCTCACCGTCCACGCCGCCACGGGCACCCAGGAGCGGTACTTCTGGCCGAAGAGCTTGTACACCGGCACGCCGGCGGCCTTGCCCATGAGGTCGTACATCGCCGTCCCCAGGCCGAGGGAGGTCTCGTCGCCCAGCCAGTCGAAGGGGTTCGAGCCGATGTACCGGTCCAGCACCTCCTCTCTCTCGATCCCCTCCGACTCGCCGAGGCCGGTGAGGCCGCTGTCGGTGCGGACCACGTAGATGGTGCGTTGAGTCAGGTCGTGGTAGTGGAGCAGCTCGTAGGCCCTGGCCTCGTCGTAGGGCAGGGTCACCCGGTGGATGTCGATCTCCGTGACTCTCAAGTTGGACTCCCCTCTCCCTTTGGATACCGCACCACGAGCTCGACGTCGGTGAGAGTCAGGGATGAAGCGACCTGCGGATTGCGCTCCTCCACGACAACTCGCACCATGTGCTCCCCCGCCGGCACATCCCTGTCGCTGAAATCCCAGCTGAGCCACACGGCGGTGCTCCCTTCGGCGATCTCCCGCCAGCGCGGCAGCGGCTGAAAGGCGCCGCCAGGGGGCGAGGGACTCTCCAGCCGGCAGTAGTCGATCCGCGGCGCCTCCAGCTCGACTCCGTCCCACCACACCCGCAGCGCGTCCCTGTCCGTCCACTCGGTCACGCGCAGCCGCAGCTGCAGCGCCGTCGGCGGGTGGGTCTCGAAGTCCTCGGCGATCTCGAGGGTGATCTTGGGCCCCTCTCCGGTCAGCGTCCGCACGAGGTCGACGGGCACCTGGCCGTAGATGCGGTCGATGCGGTAGGCGCCGCGCCAGGCTCCCTCCCGCTGTATGAAGCGATGGGCGGCGGCATGGATCTTGTCGGCGGCGGCCAGGCTCTCCGGGGATCCGATCGTCGTCAGCAGGGGCCGCTTCATGTCGCGGTTGGCGTGCCAGTTGAAGACGTAGATCCCCGAGGCCCCGGCGCGGTGATAGCGGCTGGCGATGGCGCGGGTCCGCAGGCGGTCCTTCTCCTCCGGCTCCTCCGGGCCGACGAAGGGATCGGGAAGGTTGCTGTCGAAACCGGGGTAGACGGCGACGTCCGTTCCCTCGCACAACTCCACGAATTCCGCCGCGTCGATGCTGGCGTCGGTGACCGCGTTTCCCGCCGGGATGAGCACGTCCACCAGACCTTCCTCGACCCAGGCGGGCACGTCGTAGCCGATGCGGCGGCACATCTCCAGCGATCCGGAGACCCGCGCCGCCAGGAAGACGGGGCGGCCCCGCTCGCGCCCGAGGGCCTCGGTCATGCGGCGGACGGCGCGCTGCAGATCGGTGAGCAGGTAGCGCAGGCGGTACCCGTGTCCGTCGGGGAAGTGGAAGGCGTGACGCTGCCAGTCCAGCTCGACGCCGTCCCAGTCGTAGCGCCGGCAGACCTCCTCCACGTGGCGGAAGCGGCGCTCGCGGATCTCGGGGACGGCCATGTTCCAGGAGAGGGCGAACCACTCCGAGGTTTGCTCCCCCAGGACCCACTCCGGGTGCTCGTGGCGCAGGGCCTCGACGCGGTGGGCCTTGCGCAGCGCCTCCAGGTCGGCGACCTGGGCGCCGCCGAAGTGATTGTCGTTCATGCGCACCGAGGCGTAGACGTGGAGACCGAGCTCGCGGCCGCGCTCGATCAGGGCCTGCTGGGGGTCCTCGCCGCGGTCGTACATGCGCAGGATGTTCTCTGTGGCGTTGTAAGCGCCCGCGCTCGGATAGGGGCGCTCCCGCGCTTGGCCGATGAACTCCACCACGTCGCTGGGCCAGCGCGAGCCCTGGCCGCCGACGCTCCAGAACAAGGCGTCCACCTGGGTCTCTTCGAGAGGCGCGTAGACCTTCTCGAGGAAGTCCTCCATCGACTGCGGCGCCGGCGAGTAGCCATGGGGGGCGCCGTCCCAGTTGTAGATGATCCGGTAGGGGGGGACCGGCATGGGGTCAGTCTCCCGGGCGCAGCTGGTGGAGGGCCTCCAGCAGCCGCGGCGACAGCGGCCCGGCCCGGGCCCGGCGGGCGTTCTCGGCCGCGTGGGCCGGATCGCTGGTGCCGACGATGGCCGAGGTGATCACCGGATGGGACAGGGTGAAGCGCAGGGCGCACTCCAGCGGATCGTCCCAGGCCCCTTCGGCGGTCAGCAGGGGGCGCACCGGATCCCACCAGGGCCCGCCGTGGTGGTGGGGCGAGTCCTCGCGCAGCAGCCTGGCATTGGCGATGGGCCGTTTGGCGACCACCCCCAGGCCCGCGGCTTCGGCGGCGGGCAGCACCTCGTCCAGGGCCTCCTGGCTGAGGATGTTGAAGGTCACCTGCAGGGCGTCGAAGAGCCCCATGGAGATCGCCTGCAGGGCGTCCTCGCCGTCGCCGCTGTAGCCGGTGCAGCGCACCTTGCCGGAGTCGCGCGCCCGCAGCAGCGCCTCCGCCGCCTCGCCGGCGCGCAGGATCTCCGCCGAGCAGGTGTGCAGGAAGACGAGATCGAGCGACTCGACCCCCAGCCGCTCCAGCGACCGGTCGATGCTGCGCTCGATGACGGGGCGGGAGTACGCCTCGCCCTCTTCGCCGCCGGTGATGCAGCCGCACTTGGTGGCGATGACGAACTCGCCCATGCGGCCTGCGAGACAGCGGCCGATGAGCTCCTCGCTGCGGCCGTAGCAGTCGGCGGTGTCGATGAAGGTGATGCCCAGGTCCGGGAAGCTGTCGAAGAGGGCCTCCACCCGATCGAGGGGGGCGCCGCCGATGCGCGCCGCCCCGAAGCCGTGGCGGCTGACCTCGAGATCGGTGGACCCGAGCCTGGCGAGCTGGGCTGCGCCCGCGTCAGCCATAGGCGCCCTTGGCGTGGCGTCCGAGCATGCGCTGCAGCCGCGGCGAGGCGCCCTCCCAGACGTGGTCGGGCACGCGGTAGTCGATGAAGGGGTAGAACTTCTGCGCCACGAAGCGCTTGCTGTAGGTGACGCCGGCCATGAGGCGGGTGCGGTCCGAGCTGTTGGGGGCGCCGCGGTGCCAGACCTGGTTGTTGAACATGTAGGCGTGGGTCCGGCGGGCGAGGAAGGAGTGGGGGCCGTTGCCGTCGAAGGCAGGCTGGTCCTGCACCTCGGGCCTGCGGCCGGCGTAGTGGCTGCCGGGGACGATCTGCGTGGGCCCGTGCTTCAGCTCCTCCACGTCGGTCAGCGGCGTGAAGATCTGCATGACGAAGCAGGGCAGCGGCACGTCGGGAGAGTGGCGGGGGATCTCCGGCGGCAGCGGGAAGTGGATGAGGTCGTCGATGTGCCAGCCCCCGGGGCCGTCGGTGACGGCTTCGGGGTTCGGGGGAGTGTAGAGGGCGTTCTGGGACATGCAGTGGCAGTCGTCCCCGAGGATCGCCTCGGCGAGGCTGGCGAAGGGCTCGCGGACGATGAGGTCGCGGAAGGCCGTGGAGTACTCGAACATGCGCATGAGGCTGCGGCCGCGGATCTGGTCGCGCGCCGGCTCGTGCATGACCGGGTCGTCCCACTTGCGCTGCATGTCCGCCTGCAGAACCTCGATCTCCTCTTCCTCGAGCACGGGCCCGAGGTCGCAGTAGCCCTCGCGCTGGAACCGCGAGAGCAGGTGTTCGGTCTCTTCCGCGGTGAAGGGCTCACCGGCGCGGATGGCGCTCTCAACCATGGCGGCTCTCCCGGTATTGCTTCAGCAGCTCGTAGTCCGGCTCCATCCCCAGGCCGGGGCGGTCGGGGACGGTCACGCAGCCCTCGGAGTCGAGCTGGAGGGGTTCTTTGAAGATGCGGCCCCGCAGGGGGTCGACGGTCTCGCGGTAGAACTCGAGGATCAGGCCGTTGGCGATCGCCGCCACCAGGTGGATGTGGATCTCCTGGGCCCCGTGGGGGGCGATGCGCAGGTCCTGGGCCGCGGCCAGGGCCGCCACGTTCATGAACTCGGTGACGCCGCCGAGGATCTGGGCGTCGGCGTTGAAGATGGCGGCGGACTCGTGCTCGATGAGGTCGCGGAATCCGTAGCGGGTGTACTCGTTCTCACCCGTGGCGATGGGGATCGTCGTTGCCTTCGCCACCTGGGCGTGGCCGCGGTAGTCGTCGGGAGCCACCGGCTCCTCGAACCAGAAGATGTCGTAGGGCTCCATCTTCCGGGCCAGCTCGATCGCCTCGTACGCGGCGTAGGCGTTGTTGGCGTCGACGAGGAGCTTGATGTCGGGGCCGATCGCCTCGCGCACGACCCGCACGCGCTCCACGTCCTCGTTGATCGGCACGGCGCCGACCTTCATCTTCACTGCCCTGGCGCCGAGGTCGAGGCTCTCCTCCATCTCCCTGGCCAGCTCCTTCAGCCCCTTCCCCTCCTCGTAGTAACCCCCGGCCACGTAGGCCGGGATGCGGTCGGTGAAGCCGCCGAGCAGCTTGTGCACCGGCTTGCCGAGGGCCTTCCCCATCAGGTCCCACAGGGCGATGTCGATGGCGCTGATGATGTGCGTCGACATGCCGCGGCGCCCGACGATCTTGGGCAGCCACATGTTCGCCCAGATGCGGCGGTAGGCGAAGGGGTCCTCGCCGATGAGGGCCTCCTTGAAGTGGGCCACCAGGGCCTCGCCCACGGCCCCCGGCCGGGTGGCCGCGGTGCCGCCTCCCCAGCCGATCCCCGACAGGCCCTCGTCGGTATGCACGTGCACGAGGTTGAACACCACCGTCCGGTAGGTGTACTTGCCGTTGCTGATCGGCTTCGGCTTCGGCCAGGCGTAACAGTCGATGGTCACGTCCGTGATCTTCATAGCCACTCGTCCTCGAAGACGCGGCACCCGACGCCGTCCTGCCCCATGGCGCCGCGCGCGTAAAGGGTGATGTGCCGGGATTCGTCCAGTGGGCCCACCGTGCTGTACGAGAAGGTCTCCGGGTCGATGACCTTGTGGCGCCAGGTGCGGCCCTCGTCGTCGCTGTGATAGATGGCGCCGCACCGGCGCTCGGAGATGTGCGATCGACCGGACGCCGGCAGGCCCGAGCCGTTGGGAATGGAGAACAGCAGGCGCCGGCCGCAGCGGGCCAGCGTGCCGTGGCAGAGGACGCCGCTGATGTCGAAGAGGAAGGGCGGGGACCAGGTCCTGCCCCAGTCCGCCGAGGTATGGGCGATGCGCTGCATCGGACCGGGACTCACCTTCCCGGCGAGGGACCGCTCCGCCAACCTGTCCGGTGGATTCATCCGGCGTACGATCAGCAGCTCCTCGCCCTGGCGGACCGAGACGGCGGAGGCCTCGTTGGCCAGGTAGTCGGTGAGAAAGCCGTCGGCGCGCCAGGTCTCGCCCTGGTCGTCGCTGCAGAGGACGGCGGAGCCGGACTGGGGATGGTGCCGGAAGTGGTTGCTGACCGTTTCGCCTTGGGGCACCACGGTGACCGGGCCGCCGAGGATGTAGCGGCCCCGGTGGGGACCCTCGGGAACGACGTGCACCTGGCCTACCGGGTTGAACATGATCAGCGTGCCGTCGGGGTACCGCCGGTTCAGGGGCGACCGCTCGCCGAGGAGCGTCTCCATGGTCCAGGTCTCGCCGCCGTCGTCGGAGTCGAAGCGGCAGAGCACCATCGGGGTGCCACGGCCCACGGCGTCGATGTCGATGCCGGTCCGCTCCCGCATCCTGCCGTGGTCGTTGCCGTAGTGACTCTCCGTGCCGCGCATGTCCACCATGGTCAGAACGGAGACGCGCTCCCGTCCATCCCGTTGCGAGCGGTACGCCGACATGGCGTAGTGATGGAGCGGGCTCGAAACCGCCTTCGCGGGCGACCATGTGGCGCCCTCATCGACGCTCCGGCTCATGAGGACGGCCTTCGGATCGTCGTCCCGTCCTTCGCGCAGCCGCCCCTGGCAGAAGGCGAGCAGGGCGCCGTCGCCCATGACGACGTACGACGGCTGGAAGGTGCGGCACACCACCTCGCCGTGAACCTCGAAGCCCGGCTCGAAGGCGAGGGTCCGTTCGCTCAGGCCGTCCCGGAGCGTCCTCATGCCCGCGGCGTCAGCTGTCCCCGAGGCCGGGGAAGGCCGCCTCGTTGATGCTGAACAGGTCGCCCGTGCCGGCGGGCAGGGTGATGGTCAAGCGATGGTCGTCCAGGGCGACGGCCTCCACGGCGCCGGTCTCGCGGTCGAGCCGGTGCAGCCCCTTCACCGATGGATCGAAGGTCAGGGTCACCTGCTGGTGCGAGTCGTCGGCGCCGACGCCCGCGGCCCGGTAGAGGTTGGTTACCATGAGGTAGGCGCCGCCGTCGTCGTCCCGGAAGAGACCGATCAGCGCGTCCTGCCGGGGGCCGGCCACGGAGAGGGCGATCGCCTGAATCGGCCCCACCGGCTTGCGGGGATCGTGGGCCGCGAGCCCGTGGGGGGTCAGGTTGAAGTCGGTGCTGCTCTCGGCGCTGCTGTGGCCGGCGACGAAGCGCATGTCGGTGCTGGTGAGGAACCGCAGGGTGCGGCCGAGGTTGGCCACCTCCACGCTGGCACGGGCCGCGGCGTGGTAGAGAGGGGTGGTCTCGTGGGTCTCCTCGCCCCGCAGCAGGGCGCCGTCGAAGACGTGGTCGTAGGTGAAGTAGGTGATCCCCGTGAAGCCGAAGGTCAGAGCCGCGAAGAGCTGCATCCTCAGGTCCGACTCGCTCGGCATGCGCCGGTAGCGCTCCTTGCCGTAGGCCTGCACGAAGATCCAGTAGGGCACGTCCAGCTCCAGGCCGACGCGGCGGACATCGGCGAGGCACTTGAAGTAGGTGTTGTGCAGGTACTCGGCCTCGATGCCCTCGGGCGGAACCTTGTAGGGGTAGGCGTCGACCATCACCAGGTCGGACCCGATGATCTGCACGAGGTCGCGCAGGTATTGGGGGTAGTCGTAGGGGGAGGTCGGCTTCTGGTAGGTGCCCGGGCCCTCCCAGCGGCCGCCGAAGTACTTGCCGGTCTGCGCCCCGTACGGATAGGCGTTGGAGTAGACCAGGGCCTCGGGGAATCTCCCCTTGAGCCAGGAGACGACCTTCCCCGCCGTCTTCATGGACGGCCGCTTCGGCTCGTCCCAGACGATGAACGCCTCGGCTCCGGGATAGGTGTCCACGAGCTGGTCGATGCGCGCCCGCAGCTCGTCGCCCATGGGGTCGGGGCGGCTGGCCTCCATGGCCGCGGCCTTCTCGGCGGGGTCCATCTCCTCGTAGCGGTGGCGCTCCTTGCGCATCAGCGCGCCGCCGAGCAGCCCCTTGCTGAGGTGGCAGTGGTAGGGGATGCCCATGCGCTGCGCCTCCGGGGCCAGCCTCTCCCAGCGCTTCCACGCCAGCATGGCGTTGCAGCCGACCTCCACGTAGCGGTCGTCCTGTACCGCCTGGGGGCGCTGGGTCAGGGCCATGATCGTGAAGGGGTGGGAGCGCACCCATCGTTTGCCGAAGTCGGCCGGTCGATCGCCTGCCTCGGCCGAGGCGGTCAAGGCAGTTCCCGGCACGAGGGCGCAGAGCAGGAGCCGAGGGACGAGCATGGGGATACCTCCTTGTGGGGGATCGTCATCGCTGACCGTGCCGGGGACGCGCCACCGGCCTAGAAGGTGCTCTCCTTCGTCGTCAGGGGGCACCATCTGGAGGTCTCGAGGAAGGGCAGCACCGCTTCCCGGGCCTGCCGGGTGCCGATCCTCAGCAGGGCCTGGGCCGCATCGCCGCGGACGTACCTGTCCTCGTCGTAGAGCACGTCTCGCAGGGCGGGAATCGCCTCTTCCCCGTGCGGCCCCAGGCGGACCAGGGCGAAGGCGGCGTTGCGGCGCACGCTGTCGTTCTCGTCGCCGAGGGCCTCGGCCAGGGGCGGGGCTGCCGCGGCGTCGGCCTGGGCGATCGTCCCCAGCGCCTCGGCGGCCTGGGCGCGGACCTGGGGCGACTCGTCCCGCAACCGCCCGGTCAGGGCCGGAACCGCCGGCCCCGCCGCCAGGCCGATGTCCCCCAGGGTCTCGGCCGCCTCGGCGCGCTCGTGCTCGGCGGCGCCGGCCTGCAGCGAGTCGACCAGGGGTCCCACGGCCGCCTCTCCCATGGCGCTCAGGGCATGGCAGGCGTTGCGGCGCAACTCCTGGGAATCGGCGTGCAGCAGCCGCGTCAGCCCGGGGACCGCGGCGGCGCCGGCCCCGCTCAGGGCATAGGCGGCGCGCAGTCTGGCGCCCTCGCAGCCGTTCTCCATCCCGGCCAGCAGCTCCGCCAACTCCGACGAATCCGCGGCGACCTTCCCGTTCGGCGCCGCCCCGTTGCTGGTCCTGCCGAGGTGCCAGTCCCAGACGTGCTCGTACATCTTCCGGTCCAGCGCGCTCCCGTCCGCCGGCCAGCCGGAACCCTTGTTGCGCCAGCTCGGGGACCGCGGCTCCGCCGTGCGCGCGAAGAGGAACTTCATCATGTAGCGGTTGCGGTCGGTGCGGTTCGGGGTGGCCCGGTGGAAGAGGTCGTAGTGGACGATGGCCACGGTCCCGGCCGGGCCGCACAGGGGCAGCTCGGGGAAGGAGTCCACGCCTTCCCGGGTAGCGTAGAAGTGGCTCCCGGGGACGACGGCGGTCGGGCCCAGTTCCTCCGGAGTGTCCTGGGGGTAGTAGAAGAGCAGGATCCGGCGAGTGTGGTGGGACCACCGGCTGGAGCCGTCCTGGTGCAGGTGCTGCCCCTCGCTGCCGGGCGGATTGAAGTGGCAGTGGCGGTGCGGCTGCGTGTAGTAGTCCTCCCCGAGAATGCTGGTCAGCCCTCCCCGAACCTCGGGGGAGTCGAGGACCTGCTGCACCGCGGGGATCCTCGGCACGAGGTTGTTGCCCGGGTTGCCCTCCTTCTCGAAGACCGTCTCCGTCTCGCCATGGATCCTCTCGTGCAGTCCGGCGTCCAGCTCCGGGCGCACGACCACGTATCCGTCGACGATGAACTGCCGCAGCTGATCGTCGGTCAGAAGTCGAAGCTCGGCCATGCTCTCGCAGTCCTTTCTATCCACGGTGACTCTCCCACACCTCCACGTCGACGCGGCCTGATGCGCCGCGGCCGGCGGCCACCCGCTTGCTCAAGGTAGCGCCGCGGCGGAAGCCCGCCGCGCCCAAGGCCTCGGCCTTGGGGTGCAGACCCGCGTCGCAGTAGGCCAGACAGGGGTGGCTTGCGGGTAGCTCCAGCTCCCGGAGCAGGGCCGCCCCCTGGTCCCAGAACGCCGGATGGCAGTACAGGTCGACGAGGCGGGCGTCCGGCCACAGGGGATGGTCCGACCACATGGCCAGGCCCACCACGGCCCGGGTCTTCTGCTGCACCAGGGCCACCGCTCGGGGAGGAAGTCCGTCGGCCTTGCGCTCGAGGCTGTCCTGCATCAGGGGCAGGAACGGCCCCTCGGTGGTGCGGCGGCCCCACAGCCCCAGGCCGGTGCCGCGCACGACGCCAGGGAAATCACCCGCGAAGAGGGGCGTCGACGCCGGCCAGTGCAGCCAGCCGGCCGGTTCCGCGGCGGTCTCGCCCGGGGCGAAGAAAGCCGCCTCGAACTCCTCCCGGGAGGTGGTGTAGTACGACATCTGGCCGCTCTCCGGCTCGATGCTCGCGAAGCCGTGGGCCCGGTAGATGTGGTACGCCGGGGAGTCGTACCCCGTGCCCAGGAACAGGGCCTGGCCGCCGCGCCGCCGGAAGTCGTCCATGAGGCGGGCCTGCAGCTGCGTGGCCGCCCCCTGGCGGCGGTCCTCGGGGCGGGTGTAGACGTGGCCGAGGAGCCCCGCGCCGCGGTGCTCGATGGTCATGATGTTGGCGAAGGGATCGCCATTCCGCGACAGCAGGTAGTAGAACACGCCGAGGCCCGTCCCGGTGCGCAGGACCTGCTCGTTGCCCCAGCGCCAGTGCGGGCCCTTGTGGCTCAGCAGACCTTCCACGCGCGGGGCCCATTGGAGGTCGGGGCCCTGCACGACGCCGGCGTCCACGGTTTCACCCGACTTGAGGGCGATGCGGTCGAGAGGGCGGTACATCAGCCGGCCTCTCCCAGCACCTCGCGCGCGACTCTGAGGATGTTGCCGCCGAGGATCTTGCGGATGTCGTCATCCGCATACCCCCGCTGCACCAGGCCGACCGTGAAGAGAGGGAAGTTCGTCCACGCCATGCTCTGCACCATGGGCTCCCGGCGCCACTCCGGGCGCCCCACGGGATCGTCGGCCGGCCACAGGGCCTCCCAGCGCCGGCGGACCCCGCGCCGACCCCGGACCTTGGCGTTCTCCTCCCGGGAGCGGCAACTGACGTAGGCGCGGTCCGTGCCGATCGTCACGTGATCGACGCCGACGACCTTCACCGCGTGGTCGATGTGGTCGAGCATGGCGTCGACGCAGCCGCTGCCGCCGAGGAAGGCGGGCACGTTGGTGATGCCCAGGGTCCCGCCCTTGTCGGCGATGGCCCGCATCACCTCGTCCGGCTTGCCGCGGTGGTGGTGGTTCAGGGCGGCGCAGGCGGAGTGGCTGGAGACGATCGGCTTCCGCGACGCCTCGGCCGTCTCCAGGCAGGTGCGCCACCCGGTGTGGGCCACGTCGATGATCACGCCGACCCTGTTCATCTCGGCGATCACCGCGCGGCCGAAGTCGCTCAGACCGGCGTTGGCCGGCTCGGCGCAGCCGTCGCCGATCGGATTGCGGCGGTTGTAGGTCAGGTGCATCATGCGGCAACCGAGCTCGAAGAGCAGGCTGATGAAGCGCAGCTCCTGCTCGACCGTGGCCTGCTCGCCCGGCAGGGGGACGCCGTTGCAGGTCTGGTAGATGCAGTGCCGTCCGGCGGCCTTGGCGGCGGCGATGTCGCCGGGGAAGGCGGCGCGGGAGACGTGGTCGCGCATGCGGTCCGTCAGGTGGGTGTAGTGGGCCAGCCGCCCCAGCATGCGCATGGGGTCGTTGCCCTCCTCGCCGGTGTTCTGGAAGGAGCAGGTCACGCCGGAAGCCTCCCAGGCCGCCAGGTACTCCGCCTTCAGCTCGTCGTCGGCGGCCCAGCGGGTCATGCGCATCCGCTCCGACAGGTACTGCAGCTCCACCTCCGAGGCCCCCGACTCGACGGCTTTCGCCACGGCCTCGCCGTCGATCGGGGCCTGCAGCCCGAGGCTGTACGACTCGCAGACGACGGCGTCCCGGTGCAGGGCCAGCCCGTGCTCCAGCTGCGACTCGGACGGCTGCAGGATCGCGAGGGCCGCGTCCCTCGCCTGCTGGATGCCCTCTTCCCAGGGATTCACACGACGCCCCACTTCACCCGTCCCAGCTCGCGCGACCGCTCCCCGTCGTACGCGGGATCGATGTCGAAGTCGCGATCCAGCCACAGCACCTCGCGCTGCTCCGGAGTCAGCGCGTCGACCAGCTCGGGGGTCAGGTAGTCCCCCCAGGTGAAGCGATGGTTGTCGACCGTGTGGGGGTGGAACAACCAGTGGCTCATGTAGCGGCCCTCGTTCGTGCGGTTGAGCCAGGTCGCGTGGAACAGCCTCGAGTGGCGCACGATCAACTGGTGGGGCTCCACCTCGAGGGAGATCTCCTCGGCGAGGGGGACGTCCTCCCAGCCGTCGTCGGCCGGGGACCCGGGGATTCCACGTTCATCGCGGAGGCGGGCGGCCCTCTCCTGCAGAGAGGCGGGCGGCGCGGCGTGACTGCCCGGCACGATGCGCAGGCACCCGTTCTCCCGCGAGGCTCCGGAGAAGTAGTGCATGAACTCCGCCCACTCGGGCCCGCCGTCGACGTGCCACCCAACGGACCGGTCCGGCGCCTGCTCGTTGATGCCGCCGTTGCGCAGGTAGATGTCGCTCGCTCCGTTCAGCTGGCGGGCGAGCTCCACGATCTCGGGATGCAGGATGATCTTCAGGAACGGCAGGGAGTGATCGAGGGCGCACCAGTAGGAGTCTTCCACCTGGGGCCGCAGGCGGAAGTGATTCCTCTTGCTGCCGTCGGCCGGACCCTCCGATGGATCCCGGGTCGTCCTCTCGACCGCTGCCATGCACTCCTCGGTGAGGCTCTCGGGGAACGGACAGTCGACGATCACGTAGCCGAGGGTGCGGTACTGCTCGAGTTGTCGCTCGCTGAACTTCATGCTTCCACCATGACCCGCTCGAGGCCGTCCTGCTCCTCGCTGCCGTGGTCGTCGAGGAACAGCTGCCGCTCGCCGCCGATGTGGATTGTCATGGGTCTGAGGCCCGATGCCACCCCGCTCGTCTACTGGCCGGGTTGCAGACGCGAGGAAAACCTCCGCAGGACTTCTCTCGAGATGTGATGAGGATTGTTGGCATGGATCCTCTCCGCCGCCGCCAGAGCACGCGAGGCCGAGAGAGCCCCTTCCGAAACCAGATCGAGCATGAGTTCCAACCCCCACCTCGTCCGGACATTGTGTTCACTGCAGATTCGACGAAGAAGGCGGTCATTGGTCAGGCAGACCCAGTCGTTCTCCCGGCAGACGTGGAGCGACAGGCGATCGTAGCGTGAGAGTCTTCGTGGGAGTTCCTCCAATTGGAGCAGGGTCTCGGGTCCAACCTCGATCACCCTCAGTCCGATTTCTCCGCACCGTGCGAGGCTCAGGTCATCCACTTCATCGACAACGTCTCGCAGGACATGGACCGGGGCGAGATGCTGAACGACCAGCGCAAGAATCGCCAAGTCCGAGTCCCGGTAATCGATCAGTACATTCGCGTCCGACAGAAGTACCGCCGGCCGGTCGGGCATCTCATGCTGCCCATTCTGCGGCCAACTGGCGCATGTCCACCAGGGACATGCCCAGGATCTCGGCCCCCCGGCCGAGTGAGATCTCCTCGGCCTCGACACCTCGGCGGACCAGGCGCCGAAGTCTGTCGTCGAGGCAGTCGGCAGCAGAGAGACGGTCCGGCTCAAGCCCCCGTTTGTCGCTGAACTCGCTCTCTGTCAACGGCTGAGGTTCATCTACCTTCTTCAGGGTCCGCCCCCACCGCCTACGGTGCTGCACCTGGAAGATACCGAAGACCTCCCGAGGGGCTTCTTCCATCTGCACCAAGCGGAGCAGCACCGTCTTGTAGCTCACGTGGAAGATCCGCTTGACTTTGAGGACGCGTTCGTACAGTGGGTGCCCGCTTGAGTCACACCACTCCCGCTCAAAGGAGTCCTGAGGCATCAGGAAGAAGCTGGCGAACTCATCCGCCTGCCTCTCCTCATCCATGGGTTCCTCCTCCTGCCTGTAGTCGTATGCGCCCGGGTGCAGAAGCAAGTGGCCCAGCTCATGCGCAGCAGAGAAGATCCACCGCTCGACAGAAATCCGCTCCCAAGTGTTGATGACGATCGCGGGTCCTCCGTCGTCTTCCTTGACCGAGAGCCCGAAGAACGCCTCGGTCGCTCGTGGGAGACGGAGCACCTTGACGCCGCATCCTTCCAGCAACCCGCAGATGTCGTAGATGGGCTGATGGTCGTACTCAAGGTGCTTCCGAACCCTCTCGGCCACGGCCCGCGGGCCTCCTTGCCGCTGATTACGGAGCCCTTGGAGTTCAAAGGGCGCGGTATCCTCCAGCAACTCCTCAAGGAATCCATAGTCCTCGAGCCAATTCGAAACCTCGGCCAGCAGCTGCTCCCGCTCTCGCACCCGCTTTCGAGCGCGGAAGCGTACGGTGCTCAGGGGCCGCACGGTGGCCGCGAGTTGGGCAGGAGAGACCCCTAACGCGCGCGCCAGCGCCCGCATGGTGGAGGTCCGCGGCAGCGCCTCGCCCCGTTCGATCTTGCCCAGTCCAAGACGTGACAGCCGTGCGCGCTCAGCAAGTGCCTTCTGGCTCATGCTTTTCGAAACCCGCAGCCGCACCACATTGGTGCCGATCACGTTCTCTATGGACATCCTGGCTCCCTGCTGGGGGAATTGCTGGGCGGGGAGGTCGCCCCGCTTAAGTTATCTTCGCGACACCGCACTGTCCAGTTGTATATTTCTCTCTGTGTTTTGGGCCCGCCTCAAGCAGCCCATCGATACCTCGGATACCTCATGGAGCTTGCCGTTACCTGGACGATCTGCTGTGCGCCTCACCTACTAAACCCCGATCCTGTCCATGTCAATCTCTCCCTCCAAGGATCGAGGCCACCGTCTTGAGAGCCTAGTAGCGGCTCTCTATAGTAGCCTCAAGACACGCAAGGAATCGGACGGGAGAAACCATCGTGAAAGTGGCCGTCATGGGCGCCGCGGGGTGGGCCGGGCGGGCGGTGCTCGAGAACTTCGCCGGCCGCCACGAGGTGCGCGCCTTCGATCACAACCCCGAAGCCTGGTCGGTGTACCGCAAGTTCGACGGCGACTGGGAGGGCGACAAGCACTACGGGGACCTGGCCGACTTCCACGCCGTCCACAGAACCCTCGAAGGCATGGACGGCGTCGTCCACCTGGCCGCCTACTTCGGGTACGAGGGACCCCACGAGGACGATGTGAACCCCTTTCTCATCAACGTCAAGGGGATGTGGAACGTACTGGAGTCGGCCCGGCGGCACGGGCTCAAGCGCGTCGTGCACATGAGCTCCTGCGTCGTGCAGCATCCGGACGGGCGGTTCCTGTCGTCGGACGTGCGCAGCAAGGAAGGCACCCTCTACGGCATCACCAAGCGCCTGCAGGAGGAGATGTGCCGCCAGTTCCACGACGCCTACGGCCTGCGCATCATCATCTTCCGTCCGGCCAGCATCGGTGACAGCCGGCTGGGGATCTCTCGCGACGGCGGCCCCGCCCGCGGCGGCATCAGCTGGGTCTGCCGGCACGATCTGGCCGAGGCCTGCCACCTGGCCCTCGAATCGGAGACCATCGACTTCGACATCATGCACACGGCCAGCCACCCGGAGGCGGACCGCTACTGCAACGTCGCCCGCTCTCGGGAGCTGCTGGGTCTGGAGTACAAGGGGCACTTCCCCGGCGACTGACTGCCGCCCGGCCGGCGGAAACGCCGCGCCCGCCGCTCCTGCCAGCCCTCATGACGCGCCTCGGCTTTCGCTGGGTAGTCCTCTACTTCCTCTCCATCCTCCTGCCGGCCTCCCTGCTGGCCTTCCTGAGCGTGCGTTCCCTGAGCGATGTCCGGGAGAGTGTGCTGCGGGAGTTGCGCTCCAAGGCCGGGCTGGCGCAGGACGCCTTCGACCGCGTCATGCAGAGCCGCGCCCAGCTCCTGGCCGCCTATGTGGAGGAAGGCGGCATGGACCCGCGCCGGTACGCGGGCTTTTCCGAGATCGCCCAGATCTTCGTCGTCGATGCCGCCGGCGTGCTGCGTCACCCATCGGTCCGGCCTCTGAGCCTGCAGGAGCCCCGGGCGGCCTTCGCGGCACAGATGGAGAAAGCCGGAGAACGCGAGTTCGGCCGCCGGGACCTGGCCGGCGCCGCAAGGCTCTACGACCAGGCCTGGAAGGAGGCCCTCAGTCCCGCGGAGGAGGCCGAAGCCCTCAACGCCCTCTCCCGCTGCGCTCTCGAAGGGAAGGACGAGGTCACGGCCGAGGAGGCGCACCGAAGGCTGGTGGCCCTCCACGGCCAGGTCTTCGACGCCGACGGGGCCCATCCCGTCACCCTGAGCCATCTGCGCCTGGGCCGCCATGCCGCGCCGCCGCGGGCCCAGGCGAGTCTGATGGCCTGGACAGGGGCCCTGCTCCAGGGCCGCTATCCCCTCTACGCCGGCTGCGGGCAGGCCCTGCAGGAGGTCCGCGCCCTGGCCGAGGGCCGGCTGGCGGAGATGGAGGACCGGCCCGTCCTGCTGGAGAGGTTGAGCCTGATCGAGGAAGCCCTGGACTTCGCGCAGCACTTCGGCCCCCTGTTGGAGGCCCGGTGGGACACGGCCCGGGAGCGGGGCTACCTGTCCGGAGCGGGCGACGACGGGGAGAGTTTCCTCATGCTCCTGGATGCGGTCGAAGGAGGCGGCGCGGCGGGCATCCTCTTCGACTGGGAGGCGCTCACCGGCCTGGTGCGGGAGCAGGTGGCGGGCCTGGAGGACCGGGGGTATGCCCTCGCTCTCTTCGACGCCGACGCGGAACCCGCCTTTGCGGCCCTCCATCGGGAGACGATCCACGAGACCGGACCGGCCAGCCGCTGGATGGACCGGGTGCGGGTCGGCATCTGGGCGCCCGACACCACCGCGGCCACCGGCTACTATCACACGCGCAACTGGCTGGTGGGGGGCGGCATCTTCGCCCTGGCCGTATCCGTGGTCCTGGGAGGGCTCCTTATCCTGCGGGACGCGGGACGAGAGGTGCAGGTGGCCCGCCTGCGGTCGGAGTTCGTCGCCAATGTGTCGCACGAGCTGCGCACCCCGCTCACCACGATCCGCATGTACGCCGAGACCCTGCTCCTGGGCCGCCACCGGTCGGACCAGCAAATGCGGGACTACCTGACCACCCTCCTGCACGAGAGCCGGCGCCTCTCCCGCCTGGTGGACAATGTCCTCGACTTCGCCCGCATCGAGCGCGGCGACCGGACCTACCAGCGCCGGCCCTGCGACCTGGGGGAGGCGGCCCGGGCGGCCCTGGAGACATTCGGCGGCGTCTTCGCGACGGAAGGCTTCGAGGTGGAGGAGGCGATCGCCGGGCCGCTGCCCCCGGTACTGGCCGATCAGGAGGCGGTGGAAGGCGCGGTGGCCAACATCCTGGGCAACGCCGTCAAGTACTCGCCCGGGACGAAGGCCGTCCGCGTGGCCGTGGAACAGCGCGAAGCCGAGGTGATGGTGGAGGTGGCCGACCGCGGCATCGGCCTCCCCGCGGGCGAGGAGAAGCGCATCTTCGAGCAGTTCCACCGGGGGGCCAACGCGGCCAGCACGGCGGGGACAGGCCTGGGCTTGTCCCTGGTCCGGAACGTGGTCGAAGCACACGGAGGCCGGGTGGAGGCAGCCCAGCCGGCCGGGCGGAGGCAGCGTCTTCCGCCTCTACTTCCCGCTCCATGAGGGGGACACGGACCATGCCTAGGATCTCTGGTCGTCGAGGACGAGGCGGCCATCGCCCGGGTGCTGGTCGACAACCTGATCTACGAAGGCCACGAGGCCGAGGCGGTCGCCGACGGCGCCGAGGGGCTGGAGCGGGCCCTGGCCTGCAAGCCGGACCTGATTCTCCTCGACGTGGTCCTGCCCACCATGGATGGATACGAGGTCTGCCGCCGCCTGCGCGCCCGGGGATCGGCGACGCCCATCATCATGCTCACGGCCCGCGGCGAGGAGGTGGACAAAGTCCTGGGCCTGGAGCTGGGAGCCGACGACTACGTCACCAAGCCGGTGGGGGTCCGAGAGTTGATGGCCCGCATCAAGGCGGTGCTGCGACGGGGCGAGCCGGAGGCCGCGGCCGGGGCGGTGCTGGAGTTCGGCCCGGCGCGGGTCGACTTCGACCGCCACGAGGCGACCATGGAGGGCGGCACTGTGCACCTGTCCCCCAAGGCCTTCGGGGTGCTCCGCCTTCTGTGGGAGAGCGGGGGCCGCACCCTGACGAGGGCGCAGATCCTCCAGCAGGTATGGGGGTACGTGGTCTACCCCACCACGCGAACGGTGGACAACCACATCGCCGAACTGCGGAGCCGCCTGGAGCCCGACCCGTCGCGCCCGCGCCACCTGCTCACGGTACACGGGGTGGGGTACCGCTTCGTGGAGTGATGCCTCGGCCGCCAGGCCCGGCAGTACAACCTTTTTGCACCTCCATGACATATCCGTGACAACCCGGATCGCCCCGGTCCGCAGGTTTGCGGGTGAGCCTGACGACGCGCATCCGCCCACCCGAACCGGGAGGTCCACCATGAGACGTCTCTTGCCGATTCTCCTCGGCCTGCTCTTGACCGCCGACTGCGTGCCGGCCGGTACCGCGCAGGAGCACTATCAGGCGGCCCTCATGCAGGAGAAGGGCAAGGGCGATCTCGAGAAAGCCATCCTCCTGTACGAGGACGCGATCGGGTCCCATGAGGAGGGTGAGGAGGGCACCGACAGCCTGGCGGCCCGGGCGAAGCTGCGCATCTGGCTTTGCCAGCAGAAGCTGGGCCTGGCCCGGGCGCGCCGGACCTACGAGGCCGTGATCGAAGAGTACCGGGAGGAGCCGCAGGCAAAGATCGAAGTGGCGCGCAACCTGAGATCCACTCGGCGCCGGCAGGTCGTCGACTCCCTAGCCCTTCCCAAGAAGCTCAAGGATCTCCTGGGGCAGGCAGCGACAGATTCTCTCCTCCAGGAGATCCAGCAACTTCAGATCGAAGCCCGGCAGCATCCGGAAGGGGTCAGTCCCCAGATTCGGGTCATCAGGGGTTCTCCCCGGACCTCACCCACCTCCGATCAGCGGTACCACGAGTACGCCAATACGCCCGTGGTGGTACCCTACTCCTATGAGGAGGTGGCCGAGGTGCCCTTGCACTGGAAGTTCCGCCTCGAGGTGGACGACCCGCATCCGCAACGCCAAGCCTACTCCGCCCCGGGATTCGACGATACGGACTGGTCGATCATCTCCATCGGACGGGCCTGGGAAGACCAGGGATACGCCGGTTACGACGCGGGAGCCTGGTACCGGACCACCATCACCGTGGCCGCCGACTCCGTGCGGCCGGTGCTCATGGCATTCGGCGGCGTGGACAATGACGCCTTCGTGTATGTCAACGGCCGGCTTGCTGGCCAGCACCACTCATGGGATCTCCCGTTCATTCTCGATGTCAGCGACCATGTGGTGCGCGATGGCGAGAACGTTGTGGCCCTCTTTGTCTACGACGGGGCCAACATGGGAGGGGTGTACGGCCTGATCAACGTGCATCAGCCCACGGAAGAGGTTGATATCGGCTACTACGCTGCCAATCGGGGTGGACGCATGCACACGGTTTACAGGAGAGGTGACCGGCCGTATTTCGTACACCTCACGCGCTATGAGAAATACGCGAACCGCCCCCCGCGGGTCCCCTATCCCCACCAGATGGTGGCCGAGGTGCCCATGGAGTGGGCGTTCCGTCTCGACGTGGGGACGATGAACCCCCAGCGGCGTCGCCAGTACGCCGACCCGGACTACGACGATTCGCAGTGGACGGTTATCAGTATCGGACAGGCCTGGGAAGACCAGGGCTACCCATATGACGAGGGGGCCTGGTACCGGACCCGGTTCGTGGTGGATGCGGAGGAGGGCCGGCCCGTGCATCTGGCCTTCGGCGGGGTGGACAGAGACGCCTATGTGTACGTCAACGGCCATCTGGTCGGTCAGCACCACGTGCGGGACCGGCCGTTCATCCTCGACATCAGCAGCCAGGTGGTGCGCGACGGCGAGAATACGGTGGCGATCTACGTGTACGACGGAGCGGACATGGGAGGTGTGTACGGCCTGATCCAGGTAGTGCAGCCCACCGGGGAAGAGAACCTCGACCGCTACCTGGTCAATCGCGGCGGCGAGGTGAAGCGGAGCTTCTGGAGCCGCTTCTTCTAGAGCGTCCGCCCGTTCAGTCGAAACCGCGCAAGGCCGACGCCGACTGCAGAAGGTCCGGATAGTCCTCGACGAACTGCTCCTGGACTCCCGCGGCCGGAGCGAGGCGGATCGTGTGGAGCTCCACACCGACGTGGCGCCTCCAGTGCTTCCAGTGCCGCCGTCCCGTCATGCCATGGTCGATCGCGGTGAAGATCCGGCTCACGGACTCTTGCCCGCACGGGGGTGACCGGCGATAATGGCCCACCCCCGATCCCGATCCGAGGCCCCATGGAAGACCACTCCACACTCAAGCAACTGCTCGCCCGCGACCGCATCCTGGTCGCCCCGTGCTGCTACGACATGATATCGGCGCGCCTCATCGAGCGGGCCGGCTTCGAGGCCGTCTATCTCGGCGGCTACGCTCACGTGGCGTCCCACGTCGGGCTGCCCGACGCCGGGCTGGCCACATTCTCCGAGATGCTGGAGCGGGTCCACAATCTGGTCCGCTGTGTCGGCATTCCCGTCCTCGCCGACGGCGACACCGGGTACGGGAACGCCCTGAACATGCGCCGCACCGTCCAGGAGTACGAGCAGGCCGGCGCCCAGGCGATCCAGATCGAGGACCAGGAGATGCCGAAGAAGTGCGGCCACACCCCGGGCAAGCGGCTGATCGGGGCGGAGGAGATGGCGCTGAAAGTCGAGGCGGCCGCCCATTCCCGGCGTAGCGACGACTTCCTGATCGTCGCGCGGACCGACGCCATCGCTGTCCTGGGGCTGGAGGAGGCCGTGGAGCGGGGGAAGCTCTACGAGCGGGCGGGAGCGGACGTCGTCTTTCTCGAGGCGCCGAGAACGGTGGAGGAGCTGAAGGCCGCGGCCGGATCCTTCGGCGTCCCGACGATGGCCAACCTGATCGAGGGCGGGAAGACGCCCTTCCTCTCGACGGCGGAGTTGCAGGAACTGGGGTTCAGGATCGCGGCGTATCCGCACTCCCTGATCCTCGGCTGCATCCGCTCGATCCAGAAAACGCTCAGGGCGCTCAAGGAGGATGGAACGACGCGGGCGGTGGCCGGGGAGATGTCGGATTTCGCGGAGCTGGACGAGCTGATCGGCTTTCCCGAGGCGCGGGCCTGGGAGGCGAGGTACACGCCCAAGGAGGCCTGATCCGCCTTCCGGTCGGCGCCGGCGGCTCCGGCCGCCTTCGGCGGCGCGTACGCCGGGCATCGTTGGGGGATCTATCGTGGGGGTGGTTCGAGGGGTTGGCGAGCCCCTCGCTGCGCTCGGGTCCCTGGGCCTCCGGGATGAGTAACAGTTGTTGACCCCGCCCGGCGTAGTGCGCCGCAACGGCGCGGCCTGCGCCGCCGTCACCGCCCTGAGGCAGAGTCGAAGCCGTAGGCGTAGAGCCGGGCCCTTCCGTAGAGCCAGAACTTCAGCCGGAAACGCTGCTCCCCCACGTCGCGGAGCCTACCCCCGCGCCAGCGCACTGCCTCGCGCCAGCCGTCGGTGCACAGGTCCCGGCAGTCCTCCCGCCGGAAGCCCTCCAGGGGCTCCAGGGTCTCGGCGTCCAGCACTTCCACCTCCACCCAGCTGCGGTTCTGGCGCACCTCTCCCACGTTGACCGTCAGCGCCGTCGAGTGGTCGATCCGCTCCACGGGAGCGGTGACCGCCCAGCCGGGCACCTCCCGGTCGGCCGACTCGAGGCAGGTCCAACCGTCCTCCCGCAGGGTGGCCAGCCCCAGCCGCGACAGGCGGACCTGGCCGGTGCTCCCGTAGGGGTAGTGGTCGGGCGTGTTCTCGCCGGGCCAGCTGGTCCACTCCTCGCCGTTGCCGCCGTAGAAGAGGTGGATCACGCCGTCCTTGATGGCCGGCTTGTCGGCGATCACCAGCAGGCCGCTGTCCCACTCCTGGGTGCCCCCGCGCGGGATGAGCGGCTGGTGTCGGTCGACCCGCTCGAAGCGCTCGCCGTCGGCGCTGACCGCCAGGCGCACGTCGGCGTAGTAGGTGCCGTAGACGCCGTAGCCGTTCGGCACGTACCAGCCGAACTCGTAGGGCATGGCCCAGGCGCCGCCGTAGGGCGCCAGCATGACGTGATGGTTCTCGTACTCGAAGCCGTCGGCGGGGGAGAGGATCGGGTTGTGGTCCGCTTCCCGCAGGTCCTCCATGTCCGGCCCCCAGGTGAGGAACTTGGCGCGGCCCCCTTCCTTGTCCGGCTTGTCCATGGGCACCAGGGCCTGCCACACCAGCTTGAACCGCCGCGAGGGATCCGGCTCCTGGTCGTCGCGGATCAGCGCGCCGGGGTCGCCGTAGGCGAGGGAACGGTCGCGCCAGTCGGGCTGGCGCAGGCCCGGTCCCTCGGTCCAGTGGATGCCGTCCGGCGAGTAGTTCAGCCGCATGCCGCGGTTCTCGCCCGCCGCCACGGCGCCGTCGGTGCGCGGCCTCGGCCCTCGCAGGATCATCTTGTAGCGCCGGGCCGGGTCCGGCTCGGCCGGGTCCTTGATCACGGGGCCGTAGCCCATGACGACGATGTTGTTGTCGCGGGAGCCGCGGAACTCGTGCAGCCCCAGGCGCGGCTTCTCCCAGGTCACGCCGTCGGTGCTGGTGGCGTAGCCGACCGCGGTCCAGCGTTCCGGCGCGATGTCGGAGCCGGAGTACCAGGCCTTGAAGACGCGGTCCTCCTCGTCCCAGATGACCGTCGGCGACGACCACGGCCGGGCCTGGGCGGAGTCCCACTCGTGCATGTCCCCCAGGGGCAGGACCGGGTTGTTGGGGTGCTTCTCGGCCTCGCAGACGCGGCGGACGACGTGGTGGGTCTGTTCGATTCCGTTCAGAAGGAGGAAGCCGTCGCGGCTCCCGGCGGAGGTATCCATGGTGTCCTTTCAGTTGAGGAGCAGGTCGGCAACCGGGAGTGCGAGCACCCGGGAGCTGAGCGCATGGGGCTCGGAGCAGCCGCAGGCCAGAACCCCGAACGGCGCCTCCGGATAGCTGTCGAGAAACGCTTCGAGGCCTCGGGCGTCGTCTCCCCTTGGCCGAGCGGTCGTCTTGACTTCGAGCGGCAGGGGCGTGCGGCCGGATTCCAGGACGAAGTCCACCTCCTCCCCGGCGGCGGTGCGCCAGTGGCAGAGGGAGATCCGCGGCACCTGAAGCGACGCGAAGGCCAGGAGGTGAATGCACACCCAGTTCTCCAGCCAGGCCCCCCACTCCCGGCTCTCCTGCAGCGCTTCCGCGTCGAAGATGCCGGCGAGGTGCGCGGCGAGCCCGGTGTCGGACCAGAACAGCTTCGGCGCCTTGACGAGACGCTTGCCGCGATTGACCGAGTATGGGGGGATTCGCAGCAACTGGAAGGAGACCTCGAGGGTTCCCAGGTACCGCCGTGCCGTCGCCGCCGAGAGACCGGCGTCGCGCGAGAGGGAGGCCGCATTGGCGAGACGTCCGTTGTGGCCGGCGACGATCTGCATGAGACTGCGAAAGTCGACGAGGTTGTCCGTTGCCGACAGGTCGCGCAGGTCTCGCTCGAGATAGGTCTGCATGTAACCGTCGAACCACCGGGTCCGGAACTCCGCATCCGGGCTCAGGCTCGGAACGGGATAGCCTCCGGCCATGATCGCCTCCCGCAAAGGGCGGGAGGGCGCGGGGGCCCGCTCGAGCCCGGAGAGGACGGCCTCGAGGGACCGCTCGCCCACCAGGAGGGAGAGATTCCTTCCGAACTCGCGGCCCTCAACCTCGGCCCAGGTCAGTCCCGGCAGCTGGAAATACACGGCGCGACCCGCAAGGCTCTCCGACACCCGGCGCATGAGAAGCAGATTGGCGGAGCCGGTGAGAAGGAATCGGCCGGCCCGGCGGTCGGCGTCTACCGCCCGCTTGACCGCGAGCAGGAGATCCGGCTCCCTCTGAACCTCGTCGATGGTGACGCGGTTGCGGCCGATGAACAAGGCGTCGGGATCCCGTTGCGCCACCTCGCGGGTCTGGAAGTCATCGAGGGTGAGGTAGACTCGTTCCCGGGAGACCTCGGGGAGGGTGGCGATTGTCGTCTTGCCCGTTTGACGCGCCCCCTGCAACACGACGACCGGGTGTTGGCCGAGGGTGTGGGCGAGGGCGGAGGTCTGATACCTCGAAACGGTCTTGTGCAAATCGATCATGTCTTGATGGATAATCCGTCACGGCATGATTGTCAAGCGGCCAGGGCCTGGAGTCTATTGGCGGCAGGGGGTCCCGCGAGGGGGCGGCGTCGGCGGCTCCGGCCGCGCCTTCGAGGGCGCGTACGCCGGGCATGGTTGGGGGAGCTATCGCCGAGGGGTGATTCGGTGGGCTGGCGAGCCCCTCGCTGCGCTCGGGTCTCTGGGCCTCCGGGATGAGGACAGTTGTTGACCCCCCCGGCGTAATGCGCCGCTCGGCGCGGCCTGCGCCGCCGACACCTCCCTGGGGGGACCTGACCCCGGGAGAGCAGTCACCACCCGCCTTGTGTTTGCGGGGTGGCGCCTGCAAGGGGACCTGAACCGGCGCAGTCCGGCGCCACGCCATGGGCCTTGCGCAGGGCCGTGGGGCGGGCGGCAACCCGACTCCAGCTCGTCGTAGAAGCCGAACTCCAGGGTTTCCCCGAGGCCGAGGCCGACCGGGGCGCGGGCCGGGATCACGTATACCGCTTGCTCGGTCCGCCGGCTCGCCAGGCCGCAGGACATAATGATGAAGATCGATCAGACAAGGACGGAGCGGGAATGGATCCGGAAGATCCGGCTGGGCGATGGAGCGGCCTTCGAAAGACTGTTCCGCTTCTACTGCCAGCCCCTGGTGCGCTTCGTCCGCCGTTACGTGGGGGATACATCCATAGCGGAGGACCTGGTCCAGGATCTCTTCCTCGCCGTGTGGTCGAACAGGCCGCGTCTGGATCCCGAGATGAACATCAGGACCTATCTGTATGCAGCGGCGAGAAACCGGGCGCTGAAACATCTGCGACACGGTGAAGTGGAACGCCGGAGCGCGGCAGATGTGGAACAGGCGCTGCCCCGCCAGAAGACCCCCGAGGAGGAACGACAGGGAAAGGAACTTGCCGACGGCGTTGCGGAGGCGATCGAGGCGCTCCCCGAGAGGACCCGGATCGTCTTTTCGATGAACCGGTTCGACCGCCTGACCTATGCCGAAATCGCCGAAATCCAGGGTGTCTCCATCAAGACGGTCGAGACCCAGATGGGGCGGGCCCTGAAATTCCTGCGCCACCGCCTCTCGCACTTTCTCTGAATTCCCACCGCCGCCTCCGGGTGGTTCCTTGTCAGGGTATTGGCCGCCTCGGGGGTTGTACGGATGATTGCTCCGCTCACATGTTGCTTCCTCTGAACCCGGAGATCCGGCTGATGAAAAGGACCATCGGAACATTCACCCTGCTGTCTTGCGCCTTCATGCTGTACCCCGGCGAAGGATCCGCTGCAGACGGGGTCAACAGTGGAGGGGACGTGCTCAACGAGGCCCCCATCTGGCCGGTTCCGCCCGGGATGACCCTCGAGGAATACACCGACGCCAATCGCAGACTGGGCGTCGGCCTGGCCCTGATGTCCGTGCCCATCCCCGGGGCGCTGCACTTCTATGCCGGTGAAAGGAGAGAAGGGTGGATGCATGTCGGGGCCGCTGCACTGGGAGGCGCTTCCATTCTGCTCGGAGCAGCCATGCTCGACGGGAAAGAGAATGGCTGGAAAAAGACGGACTTTGAAACCGTCGACATAGAAGGAACAAGTGGTGAGGTAGTGAGATATGAGAAGATCCCTGTCGAGGAAGAAGGCGGAGTGTATACCTACCGGCTGAAAGAGCTCGAGCGCAAAGCCGAGGGGGCCGGAGCTGCATTGGTGGCTCTGGGAGCAGGATTGCTGGTGGGTCAGTTGTTGCACGACTTGGTCGACGGCATAAAGACGATCGAGCGCAAGAGGGACGCAGTGAGGTACAAGTACGGCAAGGCAACGGGCTATGAGTTGAGCCTGAATCCCGATGCGGATATCGAGCAGGGCCGTCTCGGGGCGAGGCTTTCGCTGCGTTTCTGAAATTGTGAACAAGCCATCCGACTGGGCCTTGCTGGCGCGGTACCTGTCCGGCGAGTGCACTGAAGAGGAGAAGGCGGAGGTCGAGTCGGCGATCGCCTCGGATCCTGAAAAACAGCGCCTCACCCGCTTCATGCGCTCCTTGTGGGATACCCCGGAGCCGCCGGCCCGCCCCTCTGATGTAGACAGGCTGTGGGACGAACTCGCCGGGAAGACCTGGATGGCCGCGGGGTCCGGAGCGGTTCAGCACCCCGGCCGTCGCGGGATCGGCAGGCGCCTTGTCGAGTGGCTTCAGCCGCAGCCGAAGCTCGCCCGGTACTGTGCGGCCGCGGCGTCCCTGCTCATCGTCTCCTCGCTGGCGTACCACGGATTCCAGGAGACCGGGATCTACCCGTCTTCCCGGCCGGCTCGACTGTTGACGCTGGCGGTTGAGAGCAGCGCAAGCGACGAGCTCACCCTGAGCGACGGAACCCGGATCCGCCTCGACGCCGGCAGCACTCTGCGCTACCCGGAGAGCTTCCGCGGCGACGGCCGCTCGGTCTTTCTCAGCGGCGAGGGGTATTTCGAAGTGGCGCCGGACGCGGACAGGCCGTTCAGGGTCCACCTCGACGGGGCGGTGGTCGAAGTGCTCGGGACCCGGTTCAACGTCAGGGCCTGGGAGACGGAACAGAGGGTCACCGTCGCCGTGGCGGAAGGGCGGGTGGCCTTCCATTCCGAGCGGGAGAAGAGAGATGTCGAGATCGGCCCCGGGCAGATGAGCACCCTGACCGAGAGCGGTCCGCCCTCCGGACCGAGCCCCGCCGATATCGACAGGCACCTGGGGTGGATGCGCCGGGAAGCGTTCTTCGACGACGCGCCGTTACGGGACGTCCTGTTCCAGCTCGAACGCTGGTACGGCGTGCAGTTCGCTCTCGAGGATACCTCCCTGGCCGCCGAACGGCTCAGCGTGTACATCAAGGGGGAGTCTCTCGAGGACGTTCTCGAGCTGATCTCGGTCCTGACGGGACTGGACGGCCGGCGCGATGACCGCCGGATCCTGCTGCAACCGGGAGGCATGGGCGATTGATGGATCGATTGAGGGGAGGGGTGATCTGGATGCTGGCGGCGGTCGCCACCGCCGCGCTGAACGACACCTCGTCGGCGCGGACGCCGGAGTCCCTTCTCACCGTGATTTCCGTCGATCTCGAGAACGTCTCTCTCGAGTCGGCGCTGGCGGCGATCGCGGCAAAGGGGGACTTCGACTTGAGCTACAACCGCAGCCGCCTTCCGGTGGGCGAGAAGGTGACCGTGAGGATGGAGGAGGTCAGCGCCCTCAAAGCCCTGTCCTACGTGTTGGAGGAGACCGACGCGGAACTTGCCGTAACCAGCGACGGACAACTCGCGGTCGTTCCCTCCGCGGCTGCCGGTGACCGGCGGACGAAGATCCCGGCCACCCTCAGCGGTTTCGTCCGCGACCGCAGCGACGGCGAGCACCTGCCGTATGCCTCGGTCGTGGTCGGGGACCAGCAGATGGGCACCCTGACCAACGTCGACGGCTACTACGCTCTGCCGGGCCTTCCGGCCGGGACCTGGGTGATCACCGTCTCCTCCATCGGCTACGCCGCTTACCGGGACACCCTCCACCTCGCCGCCGGCCAGGAGCTGCGCCGGGACATCGAGCTGATCAGGGAGTCCCTGGAGCTGGAGGCGGTGGTGGTGAAGACGGAGGCGGACCGGGTCGAGAACGAGCTGAGTCCGCAGTCGAGTGTCGTCGTCCTGCCGATGAAGTCGCTGCGGAAGATGCCGGCCATGGGCGAGCCCGACCTGCTGCGCAGCCTGCAGCTGCTGCCCGGCGTCCAAAGCGCTTCCGACTTCAGCAGCGGCCTCTACGTGCGCGGCGGCGGACCCGACCAGACCGGCATCCTGCTGGACCAGGTGCGGCTCTACAACCCGGCCCACGCCTTCGGCTTCTTCTCCACCTTCAACCCGGATGCCATCAAGGACGTGACCTTCTACAAGGGGGCCTACCCGGCCCGCTACGGCGGCAACCTCGGGGCCATCCTCGACGTCCAGAACCGCGACGGCAACCGGCGCCGGTTCAGCAACAGCGGCGGCGTCAGCCTGATCTCCAGCCGCTACATGAGCGAGGGGCCCCTCGGCCAGGGCTCGTGGATGGTGGCCGGGAGGCGCACCTACATCGATCCGGTGCTGCGGGCGGTGGGCCGCAGCGCCGACGGCCTCGACCTGGGCTACTGGTTCTACGACCTCAACGCCAAGATCAACACCCAGCTGACCCCCGACGACAACCTCATGATCAGCGCCTACGGGGGTGAGGACCATCTCGACATTTCGCTGAGCGACAGCACCGACGCCGACAACAACACCCTCTCCTTCGGCAACGAGTGGGGCAACCGCGCCCTCACCGGGCGCTGGACGCACCTGTTCTCGCCGGCGCTCTTCGGGCGCGCCATCCTCCTGTATTCCAAGTACCACAGCGACATCATCATCGATTTCTTCGGCACCCCGGTCGAGATCCGCAACAAGGTGCGGGACGTCACCTTCAAGGGGGACTTCGACTGGTTCGCCTCCCCCGAGCACACCTTGCGCGCCGGTGTCGACCTCACCCGCTTCCGCTTCGACTACGGGGTGCGCTTCGACGAGTACGAAGAGGACCAGGTCGTCCGTCCCTATCTGCTGTCGGCCTACATCCAGGACGACTGGCAGGTGACGCCCCTGACCGAGGCCTTGGTGGGTCTGCGCGGAACCTTCTACGAGGAAGGCCGACGCCTGTCCCTGAATCCGCGTCTCTCGCTCAGCCGCGTCCTGCACGACGGCTGGCGCCTCAAGCTCGCCGGAGGAAGCTACCAGCAACTGCTTCAACTGGTGTCGACGGAAGGCTTCGAGAGCGGCAACCTCTGGATCCCCCTCGACGAGACCGTGGATCCGGGGCGCTCCTACCAGGTGGTCTCGGGACTGGAGTGGGATCCCTCCGTCACCTGGCGGGTCACCGTCGAGTCCTACTACACCGGCCTGACCAACCTGGTGGTCCTCGACGAGGACCAGGAGGAGAATGCCGAGGAGGTGACATCGGAGGACATCTTCAAGACCGGGGGGAAGGGATACGCCACCGGCCTGGAAGTGTTCGCCGAGAGACGACGCGGGCGCCTGACCGGCTGGCTGGGCTACACCCTCGGATGGACGCGGAGGAGATTCCCGGAGATCGACGAGGGCCGCTCCTTTCCACCCAAGTACGACCGGCGGCACGACCTCTCGCTGACCGCCAGGTACGGATCGGGCCCCTGGACCTGGACGGCCAACTTCGTCTACGGCACGGGCCAGGCCTTCACTCCGGCGGCGGCGCGCTACACCCTCCGCGACCCGGCGTCCGGCCGGCCCGTGGACCGGTTCCTGGCGGCGTCGCGCAACAGCGCCCGGCTGCTGCCCTACCACCGCCTCGATGCCGGGGTGCGGCGCCGGTCGCGCCTCTTCGGCGCCGAGGTCGAGTGGTACCTGCAGGTCTTCAATCTCTACAGCCGCCGCAACGAGTGGTTCATCCAGTACGATCCCGGGAATCCCGACCGGGAGGCGAGCGTTGTGAAGATGCTGCCCATCCTGCCGACCTTCGGCTTCGACTTCAGGTTCTGAGACGATGCCCCTATTCCTGTCGCTTCTGGCTCTCGTGCCGCTCCTCTCCTGTGACGCGCCCGGCCCCCTGGCGGCCAACCGGGGTCCCGGGCAGCTGTTCGGTCCCGCCGAGGACGAGATCATCGTGGTCGACGCGACCCTGATCGTCGACGCGCCGCTGCCGCCGGTCATGCTGCGGCTCACGGAGGCGCCCGGGGTTCCCTACGAAGCCGCGGCCACCGGTCTGGCCGGGGCCGAGGTCCTGATCCGGAGCGGCGACGCCTCCTTCGAGTACCGCCCCGACCCGGCCACGGCGGGGCGCTACCTGGCCCCCGACGGAGCGCCGCCCGTGGAGCCCGGCCGCGACTATGAGTTGCAGGTGACCAGCGGTGACGCTCCCGTGGTGCGCGCCCGGACCCTGACGCCGGCGCGGCTGCGCATCGAGGAGCTGGTGTGGCTCGACGACGACCTGGAGACCGAGCTGCAGCAGCTCAGGCTGTTCTCCGAAATCGGGGAGCAGGTCTACGACGCCAGGGAGAACCAGGTGGAGTACATCCGGGGACTGCTGATCGCCCGGCTCGAGGAGGCCGGAGAGGCCGGGTTCTACCAGTTCGCCACGTCCAACCTCGAGAGCTCCAGTCCGTACTTGTTCGACAGCGATTGGATCGAGGAGGAAGAGGAGGAGTTCGACCTGGAGCGCGACAGCACCTCCCCTCTCTTTCGCGCCGAAGAGGGCGAGCTCTACGTCCCCTGGGACGGCATCTACTACGCCGGCCGCTACAAGGTCAGGCTCTACGCCGTGGACCGGAACTGGTACGACCTGGTGCGGACCGACAACATCGATGCCGATCGCGGCACCGGGGAAGCGGGCGAGTCCTTTCAGCGGCCTCTGTTCCACGTCGAGAATGGGATCGGTCTGTTCGCCTCGGCCTCGGTGGACTCCTTCGGCTTCTTCGTGCGGCCCAGTGGGAGTGCGGCCTGCTCGGGGTGCGAGTGCTGGGAGTGCGGGGAGTGATGGGGAGTTCTGGCGGGGGGGCGGTGCCGGCGGCTCCGGCCGCGCCTTCGGCGGCGCGTACGCCGGGCTTGGTTGGTGAGGCTATCGCCGGTGGTGGATTCGTGGGGCTGGCGAGCCCCTCGCTGCGCTCGGGTCTCTGGGCCTCCTGGATGTGTACAGTTGATGACCCCGGCCCGGCGTAATGCGCCGCTCAGGCGCGGCCTGCGCCGCCGGCACCGCCCGAGGGGTCCGATCCACCCACACTCTATCTGTACCGTGTGGCGCCGGGCACGGGACCTGAACCGGGGGTGAACCCGGCGCCACTCGATGGGTCTTGCGCCGGGCTTGGTGAGGGGCTATCGCTGGGGTGAATCCGAAGGGGTGGCGAGCCCCCTCGCTGCGCTCGGGTCTCTGGGCCTCTTGGATGTGTACAGTTGATGACCCCGGCCCGGCGTAATGCGCCGCTCAGGCGCGGCCTGCGCGGCCTGCGCCGCCGGCACCGCCCGAGGGGTCCGATCCACCCACACTCTATCTGTACCGTGTGGCGCCGGGCACGGGACCTGAGCCGGGGTGAACCCGGCGCCACGCGATCCGGTGAAGCGCTGGCCCGATGGTCAGCGGCCGCAGGAGTGACAGCATGCAGATCGTACTGAACTCGAAGTTCTTCGCGGACCTGCCGGTCGCCGAGCTGGGCGCCAGGGCGCTGGAGCTGGGGTACGACGGGATCGACGTCTGCGTCCGACCGGGGCATCCGGTTCACCCTGGCAACGCGAGGGCCGAGCTTCCGGGGGCGGTGGATTTGTGGCGCCGGCAGGGGCTCTCGTGCCCGCTGGCGACGGCGCCGACGGACTTCGTGGATCCCGCCGCACCTGGCGCCGAAGGGCTGTACGCCGCCTGCGCCGAGGCGGGGGTCCCGCGGCTGAAGATCGGGTTCTGGCGGTTCGCGCCGGGCGCCGACTACTGGCAGGCCGTCGATGCGGCGCGGAGAGATCTGGAGGGCTTCGCCGGGCTCAGCGAAAAGCACGGGGTCCAGACCTGCTACCAGGCGCACAGCGGCGCCTGCCTCGGCTCGAACTGCGCCGGGCTGATGCACCTGATCCGCGGCTTCGACCCGCGCCTCGTGGGGGCCTATCCGGATCTCGGGCACCAGGCCCTCGACGGCGAGGACTGGGAGATGGGACTGGCCATGGTGCGCGACCACCTCTCCGTGGTGGGCGTCAAGGACGCCATGTACCGCCGCGAGCCGGAGAGGACGCCGCCCTGGAACCCCTGCTTCGTCAAGGTGGGGGACGGCTGCGTCGACTGGGGCCGCTGTCTCGGCATCCTGCGCGGCTTCGGCTTCGAGGGGCCGCTGACCGTGCACACCGAGTACAGCTTCGACGAGGCGATCATCCGCCAGGTGGGCTACGCCGAGAGCGCACCGCCCAACCTGGAGGAATGGGCCCGGGCCGACGCGGCCTGGCTGCGGCGGGCGCTGGCGGCGCTTCCGCCGGACAGCAGCGGCAGTCGGTAGTCCCGGCCGGCGCGCCGGTGGCTCCGCCGCGTCCTGCACCCGCCCTCACCTCCCGGGGTGCGGACCGCTCAAGCCTCTTCCCTGTAGTCCTTGATATCCTGCCAAGTCAGGCCGGGTCGGGAGAAGATCGCGTGGTAGCGGGCCTCTCGCTCCTGGATCTCCAGGCCCTTCTCCAGCACCATCGCGGGGTCGTCCCCCGCCGGGATCTTGACGACGCCGTCGCGGTCGGCGGCGACGATCTCCCCGGGGAAGATCAGCAGCTCGTTGACCGTGATCGGGTGATTGTGGCGCACCAGGCTCAGCACGCCGTGACCGGGGGATGTCCCCGTTCCCCAGACCGGCAGTCCCACCCGCTCGATCCCCGCCAGGTCCCGTATCGATCCGTCGACGATGATGCCGGACACGCCCAGGTGCTTGTGGGTGGCGGCCATGCCGTCTCCGAGGGTGGCGCCGCGTCCGGCGCGGGTGTCGACGTCCTTCATGATGCTCACCATCGGGGCCGGCGACTCGTCGAGGAAGTCGTAGTACTCGTACCAGTCCAGGGCCGGCATGTCGGGGTCGTGGGTGGTCAGCTCGCAGGTGGCGGCGTAGCCGACGGCCATGCCGAGCCCGGGCAGCATGCACTGCATCCCGGGGCCCATGTAGTTGAAGGGCATGCCGCCCTGCCCCTCGAGCTCGCGCCCGCCCTGGCTGGCGCCGCGGGCCTCGATGACGGCGTTGAAGATGGTGGCGGTGTCGAGCTTCCTGAGACCTTCGAAGACCTCCGGCGATACCGGGTTCATTCCCTGCCTCCTGTCGGGTTCTGAGATGCGTCCTACTTCAGCTCGATGATCTCGCGCTGCGCCTCGGTGAGGCCCTCCACGACACGGTCGCTGAAGTGCAGGCCCTGGCCTCCCCAGTCCGGCATGTATCCGATGCTGTAGCAGTAGTAGAGGGTGCGGCGCGGACGGCCCGAGACGTTGACCGTCGAGCCGTGGGTCAGGGCCTCGGTGAAGATGATGGCGTCCCCGGCCCTGGCAGGAACCGGCGCGAGGACCGGGGTCTCGTCGGGATGATGTCCCCAGGGACGCGGGAAGTTGCTCTTGTGGGCGCCCGGGACCACGGCGAAGCAGCCGTCCTCGACGTCGCAGTCGAGCAGGGGGAAGACCGCCTTGGTCAGGGTCGAGACCATCTGCCCGTTGCGGCAGTGATACTGGCACTTGGGGATGATCGGCGTGCCGTGCATGTGCAGGCCCGTGTAGCCGCCGCCCCAGCGGTAGATCGTGTAGGTGTGGTTCAGGCGCCAGGGCCCGCCGGTGACCTCGGCGACGACGTCGAGGACCTCGGGAATGTCGATCAGGGGAGAGAAGACCGGGGACGCTTCGAGGATGTTGGAGATGTAGAGCTCCTCCTCCGTCTTCTCGGTGCCGAGGCAGAGAGGAGGAGGGTAGTCCTCGGGGTCCATCTCCTCGAACTCGTCGAGGGACTGGTTGCACGCCTCGAGGACGGACCGCGGCACCACGTCCTCCAGGACGATGAAGCCCTGCAGGTCGAAGAGGTACTTCTGTTCCGGCGTCATGGACCGCTCCCGGTGGATGGGCGCAGATCCTATTCCGCACCTTGGTGTCCGTCAACGAGGGGCGGTGCCGGCGGCGCCCGCCGGTACGCGGCACGAGCGCTTCGACCTGCGCTGCCTTGACACCGTGGTCGCTACCACCGTAGAAGGTCCTGGCGCATCGAACAAGACGGAAAAGGTCAGGATGACTATCAAAGTGGTGTGCTGGAACATGGACCGGCGCGAGCAGCCGTGGCGCGAGCTCGAGCGCATGGCGAGTGACGGTGACGCGGACCTGGCCCTCCTTCAGGAAGCGGGCAGTCCGCCCGGAGAACTGGTGGACCTTGCCGCACATGCAGACGACGTGTTCTGGAGCCGGCATCTGTACGACCGCTGGCCCCTGGTCGTGAAACTGTCCGATCGAGTCCGGATCGAGCCATATCGACAGGTTCCGCCGATCAGCGATCTCGGGGAAGATGCCATTGGCGTCAGTGGCATCGGCACCCTCGCGGCCGCGAGGGTGGTTCCGCGCAACAGCGAGGACGAGGCTTTCGTCGCGGTCTCCATGTATGCGCGCTGGCTCAAGCCTCATCCGCATGCCGGGAGCAGTTGGAGGGTCGGCTGCTCGGATGCGTCGGCCCACCGAATCATCTCGGACCTCTCCGCGTTCATCGGCCATCGCAACCCCGCAAAGCACAGGATTCTGGCTGCCGGCGACCTGAACATGCTCTACGGCGCGACGGGTACGAAGCTGTCACTGCCGGAGCGCGACCGCACCGTCTGGGATCGGATGCAGGCCCTCGGGCTGGAGTTCATGGGGCCGCAGGCGCCGAACGGCCGGCGCGCGGAGGCAGAGCCGGACGACGTTCCGTCCGACACCAGGAACGTCCCGACGTTCTGCGCTCGCGGGGCGAGTCCGGAGACCGCGGCCAATCAACTGGACTACGCCTTCGCATCTCGCGGGTTTCACCGGAACGTCTCGGTGCGGGCGATGAACGACGTGGAGGAATGGGGACCCAGCGATCACTGCCGCCTGATGATCGAGGTGCGAACTGGGGGCCAGGGCTGACTGAGATCCCTTGTCCGCTTTGCAGACCGGGTCGGCGGATCGGATCTTCCCTCACGGACAGGGATCATCGGCAAGGAGGTCCGCCATGAAGCCGTGTCGAACAGCCCTCCTGATCCTGGCGATTACCGCTGCCGGCGCCGAGCCGGGATGGTGCCAGGACGTGTTCAGCGAATCCCTCGGTCCCAGGACCACCTACGGTACCACCTCCGTTGCCGTCGATCCCCGCAATCCGGAGGTGCTCTTCGCGGGCTCCGACGCGGACGGGCTCTTCGTCAGCAGGGACGGCGGCGCGAACTGGCAGGCCGTCTGGTCGCAGGGGATCGAGTATATCGAGATCGATCCCGGCAACCCCGATGTCGTCTACGCGGCGGGGGACCGCATCATCCGGAGTCTGGACGGCGGCCGCACCTGGAGCGCGGCGAGCTGGGGCCCCCTCCCCTGGGTGAGGTCCCTGAAGGCGAACCCCCACCTTCCCGGCGTGGTCTACGCGGGACTGGGGGACGGGATCCTGCGATCGACCGACTACGGAGAGACCTGGCATCGCATCCTGTCAGGGACGGATCTGCCCGAAGAGGACCGCGGGGTATGGGCGATGTCCGTCGACCCTTGGGACGCCGGGACCATCTATGCCGCTGGGTCCGGCCTGCGAAGGAGCACCGACGGCGGGGACTCCTGGGAGGCCATCGAGAACGGTATTCCATTCGACGAGGTGAGGAAGAGCGAGAAGTGGGGCGAGTTGCTGGTTACCGCGCTGGCCGCCGACCCGGAGGAATCCGGAGTCGTGACTGCCGGGATCACGCAGTTCCCGCGCGAAACCCCGGGCGGATCTACAGAAGCACGGACGGAGGCGCCAGCTGGAGATTGATCTCCGAGGTGGGCAGCTGGCTGACGGCGCTGTTCATCGATCCGGTTCATCCCACGACAATCCTGGTCGGCACGGGGGCGAAGAGGAGCCTGTCGGGCACATTTCTGAGCACCGACGGAGGCCTGAGCTGGGGACAGATCCAGGGAGGCGGGGCTCGTCAGATCGTCGCCTCTCCAGGCGAGGCCGGGACCTACTTCACCGCCATGAGGGCCGGCGAAACCCGCGGTGTGGTCCGCATCTCGATCGGCACCACCACGGCCATCGGAAGCACCGGCTGGGGGTCCCTCAAGGCCCTCACGGCTCCACCATCACCATCGAGATAGCCCGGGCCTCGAGGAGACCATGCGCGTGCTGATCATGTCCGACATGGAAGGCGTCAGCGGCATCGTGGTGTGGAACCAGGTGACCGGCGGCGACCCGATGTTCGAGGAGGGGCGGCAGCTCTACACGGAGGAGATCAATGCCGCCGTGCGCGGAGCCAGGGCCGCCGGGGCGACGGAGGTCGTCGTCGTCGACTGCCACGGCGCCGGCAGGGGCTGGAGCTTCAACTCCCTCGTCCCCGAGAAGATCCACCCCGATTGCGAGTGGGTCGCCCATCATGGGTGGGGCCGCTACGACGACAGGAATCTCTGGTTCAACGACGATCTCGTGGGTGAGACCGGCGTCAACGCGGCGCTCAACGGCCACTACGGGGTCCCCGTCGCCCTGGTCACCGGCGACGCCGCCGTCTGCCGCGAGGCCAGGGCCCTCCTCGGCGAATCGCTGCCAACCGTTGCGGTGAAGAAGGGGTTGAGCCGCTTCAGCGCCCGGCAGCTGGCGCCCGTCCGCGCCCGCGAGCTGATCGAGGAGGCGGCCCGGAAGGCGCTCACCGAGCCGGTCCGCACCAAGCCCTACATCCCCGAGCGGCCGACGACGATCCGGATCGAGCTGGCCAGCGTCGATCAACTCGCCGATTTCAAGGGCCGGGCCGGGGTGGAAACGACGGGGCCTCTCTCCGTCGAGAGCCGCGCCGCGGACTGGATGACCGCCTGGAACCAGTTCTGGCCCCTCGCCTGAGCGGGACCGATCCCTGCCGGCCTACTCGGCCCGCCACTCCCCGTCGAAACCGACGTAGCCGTCCATGTAGTGCTTGAGCCGCTCGGGCAGCCTCTCGGCCAGGGCCCGGGCCGAGGCCGGCAGGGGCCAGGGCGCGTCGATGCGGAACGACCTGGGCCGGAAGCCGATGCCGCAGGAGTAGCGGCGCTCGCGGGTGGGCATGTTGGCGTGCCAGGTGAGGGCGGCGAAGCAGATGAGGTCCCCCGGGTCGGCCAGGACCGGCACGCAGCCGGGCACCGCCATGGCGTCGTACGGCGCGTCCGCCGAGCCCTCGGGTTGCAGGCCGCCACGGTCCGGACCGATGGCGTACCCCTCCGGCCCTTCCCAGCCGGGGTAGTGGGACTTCTCGATGACGGCGATGCCGCTGCGGCCGGGATCGCTGCCGTTGAGGTAGAACCAGAGGCCGCTGGGGATGGGAAAGCGGTTGAGCACGTCGTTGGCGCGCTGCGGGCGGGCGATGTGCCCGCGGTGGTCCTGGTGCCAGCCGCCCATGCCCTCGCCCGGCGTGCGCAGGATGGCGGCGGACCTGTGCAGGCAGAGGTCAGCGGTGCCGTGGACGAGACGGAGGAAGCGCATGAAGGCGGGGTTGTCGACCAGCTCCCAGACCTCCTCGCTGTCCTCGGCGAAGGTCATGTGGTAGCGGTTGGAAGCCGGCCCGAGATCGCCGTCTGGGTCGAGGTGGCGGTCGATGCTGGCCTTCAGCGAGGCCACCATCTCCCGGTCGATCATTCCCCGGATCACGCAGAAGCCGTGCTCGTCCAGGCAGGCCAGGGCCGTCTCGTGGTCGTCGCGGTCGAAGTGGTAGTTGTAGTCGGGCATGGCGCCGTGGAGCCTCCTCTCACGAGGTTACCGTACGAAAACCAGCGGGTCCTTCCCATCTCGCCACGGGGATCACGGAGGGGCCTCGCGCCCGCGGGCCGGCCACAGGAGCCCCCGTGGCCGGCTCAAGCCCCCCATGGAAAGGAGCTATCCGTGCCTCTTCTCAACGTCGACAGGGCCCGCGAGAACGTGGCCCGCCACACGTGGGCGCAGGCCATCCTCGAAGGGTGGAAGCAGCAGGTGGCCTACCTGATGGAGCAGGACCGCGGCTTCATCGAGGCGATGATGCCCGAGCTGACCCCCTGGCCGCAGTACGGCCAGAACTGCCCGGTCTGCGTCGGCCGCCTCTCCACCATGGGGGAGACCGGCATCTACGACTGGGATGTCCGCGATCCCGACCGCCTGGTCTGCAAGTACTGCAAGACCGAGTACCCCGGCCCCGACCACCCCGAGACCGGGAGCGTCACCGCCCCCCGGATGGGCCAGACCTTCACCTTCTACCTGACCGACGGGGAGCGGGCCCATCCCGGGGACAGGTCGGGCCGCCACGCCTTCAAGTGGGTGAACTGGCCCGTGCACACCAGCTGGACCGGGATCATCCGCTCGATGAAGATCAACTGGTGCTTCGAGAAGATGCTGCCCCTCGCCAAGCTCTACGCCCTCACCGGCGAGGTGCGCTATGCCCGCTGGTCGGCGTGGATCATGGACTGCCTGGCGCGGCGCTATCCGACCTGGCTGTTCCACTCCTACGACGGCACCGTGGCCGACTGCCCGCCGGGGGAGGCGGCCGCTTCCATGGGCGCCCATCCACCGGGCGGGCGCTTCCCCCCGGAGGCTATCATCACCGCCTTCGAGGGGCGTCACCTTCAGGAGGACCACGCCGTCCTCAACAACGGCTTCTGGGGCGCCGGACGCATGGGGTGCAGCGGCTCCGACGGCCGGATGATCCTCTCGGTCACCCTCGCCTGGGACCTGATCCGCGGCGCCCGGGAGGCCGACGGCTCCCCGGTGATCACGCCGGAGATGGACCGCCGCATCGTCGACGACCTCATCCTCGCCGGGTGGGCGGACACCGAGAACTGGAACGCCATCAACAACAAGTGCGGCCCCGGCCGCGCCCTGAGCGCCGCGGCGGGCACCCTCTTCGGGAAGCCGGAGAGCGTGCGCCGCGCCATCGAGGGCCTCGAGACCCTGCTGGAGGAGGCCTTCCACTTCGACGGCTTCTGCACCGAGTCGCCGGGCTACTCCTCCATGCACCTCAACCTGCTGCGCGACATCCCCGAGCTGCTCACCGGGTACTCCGACCCGGAGGGCTACGCGCCGGAGAGCGGGCCCCGCCTGGACGACCTCGACCCCTTCCGGCAGTTCGACCGCTACCGCCTGGCCCTGGAGAGCATGGCACGCATGCTCGACCCCAACCTGCAGGACCCCGTCATCGGCGACTCCCACCACGGCCAGGGCATCGACCCCATCCACGCCGAGGTCCTGGCCGCCCACTACGGCGGCGGCTACGCCGGCCTGCTGGAGAAGGCCCAGGGCGCTCCCCTGTCGGAGAAGGGGACGGAGTACGCCCTGTGGCACCGGGACCCCGGTCTGAAGGCCGCGGGTGAGACCGGCCTGCCGCACCGCACCGAGTGGTTCCCGGGCTGGCACGTGGCCGTCCTGCGCGGCGGCGACCCGGAGGGGCACACGGCCCTGTACCTCAACGGCTATGCCTGCGGCGGCCATCGCCACTACGACAGCCTGGGGCTCATCTACATCGCCCACGGGCGGGAGATGGCCGCCGACCGCGGCTACATCTGGGATGACCCGAGGAACGCCTGGACCCGCAGCACCCTCTCCCACAACATCGTCACCGTCGACGGCCGCAGTCAGGAAGGCCGCCCCGAGCCCGCCGCCCTGGAGCTCTTCGGGGCGGGCGCCGGCGTCGAGGTCGTGCAGGCCTCGGCCCGCCAGTACGAGCAGTGCGGGCGCTACCAGCGGACCTGCGCCCTCGTCCAGCTCCCCGGCGGAGGGACCTACGCCGTCGACTTCTTCCGCGTCGACGGGGGCCGCCTGCACCAGTACGGCTTCCACTGCAACGGACGCCTGGCGGGTATCGATGGCGCGAACCTGGAGCCCGTGGACGAGGAGATCGAGTGGCTGGCCAACCTGCGCGCCGGCCGGCCGCGGCAGCCCTTCACCGCCACCTGGCAGGAGCAGGAGGTGCGCATGGACCTCACCCTCCTCAACCCCGTGGACCGCCTGCTTCTGGCCGATGCCCCCGGCTGGCGCTCGGACACCGGCGACCAGCTCCACGCCCCGCCCGTGCAGCAGATCCTGGCCGAGCGCCGCGGCGCCGCGGACCTGTCGAGCCGCTACGCCGCTGTCATCACCCCCTACGTCGAGGAGTCACCGGTGCGCGGGGCCCGGCTGCTGCTGGACGATCCCGCCACCGGCGCCCTCGGCATCGCCGTCGAGTGGCAGGGCCGCACCGACTACATCCTCTCGGCGCCGGAGGGCGGCGCCCACGACCTCGGTCCGGTCTCCATCGAGGGCCGCTTCGGCTTCGCTTCCGTCGACGGCGAGGGGAATCCACGGCGGGCCTTCCTGCTCTGCGGGACCACCCTGCAGTGCGGAGGCCGCGGCCTTCGGCTCGACCAGGCGCAGATCCCGCTGGAGGTCGCCTCGGCGCAGGGCCGCACCTTCCACCTCGCCGAAGCCGTGCCCGAGCCGGAAGCCCTCCCCGGGAGCTGGCTGCTGGCGGCGGATACTGGCTACGAGGTCGAGAGCGCCACCGAGAGGTCGATCACCGTGCGGGACTACCCCGCCGTGGCGTGCGGCGAGATCCGGCTCCTCGGGGCGGCGGCCTTCGTGGAGGAGTGACCCCGCGCCCGGGGCTCAGGGACCGCCTTGCTGCGGGGGTATGACCGCCGCCGGCAGGGATGGGCGGCCTCGAGCCCCCGGGTGCAGGGACCCGTGGCGGGCGGCTCGGGAGTCAGAAGCGGGAGGTGAGGGTGGTGCGGATGCTCCGCGAGGCGCCCGGGTTGCGCTCCTGCAGGTCCACGTACTCAGCCTGCAGGAGGTTGTCGACCCGGGTCTGCAGGTCCAGGCCCATGACCTCGAGATTCAGCCGCAGGTCGACCACGGTGAAGGCGCTGCGTTCGTCGAGGGGGTAGACGAGGACCGCCTCGGGCCGGGTGCGGTAGCGCACGTCGAGGGCGATCACCTCTTCCCAGCCGGAGAGGGTCGTGGTGACAACGTGGCGCGACCGGTAGGCGAGCTTGCGGCCCGTGCCCAGATCCCTGGAGTCGAGGAAGAGGTAGTTCGTCTGGAGATTGAGCCTGTCGGGGACCAGTTCGGCGCGCAGCCCCGTGTCGATCCCCCGGATCCTGGCCTCGACGAGGTTCCGAAACTGGAAGGTGAAGAGCTGGTTGGGCGCGCTGGTGACCTCGATCAGGCCGGAATACTCGCTCCAGAAGATCCCCGCGTCGAACCAGAGCCGGTCCCCCGGGGTCGCGGTGGCCCCGATCTCCCCGGCCCAGGCGGATTCGCCGCGCAGCTCCAGGTTCGGCACGACCCGAAAGCCGAAGACGACCGTCGAGGTGTACTGCTCCGAGACGCTCGGGGCCCGGTAGCCGCGGCTCAGCGAGCTCCGCAGACTCAGCAGCCCGGAGGGGCGGTAGACGATTCCGACCTTGGGATTGAGGGTCAAGTCGCCCTCGGCGGAAGAGGCCTTGTGTCTGTCGAGGCGGATCCCCACCGAGCCGCGCAACCCCTCGGCGAGCTCGATCTCGTCCTGGCCGAAGAGGGCCAGGTCCGTCACCTCCGGGGCCGGCTCCAGGAAGTTCGAGGCCACGCCGGTGTAAGCGGCCTCGCCGCCGAGCGTCACCGTGTGCCGGCCCACCGTGAACACCGAGAGCTGAAGGTCGGTGCCGTAGCGCGTGGAGCGGTGGAAGTCGTCGTTGTGGTCCGGGTCCTCCGGGTCGCCGAAGTAGTTGCGCGAGCGGAAGTGCTGGATCTGGGGCCGCAGCTCCACCTTGAGCCCGGGCGTCACCAGCGGCGTGGCCGTAAGGCCGAGGATCAGGTCGGATTCGCGCCTCCAGTCGCCCAGGTTGGCGGGATCGATCTCCAGCCGGCGGTCCTCGGAGAGCCAGGTGAAGAACTCCTCGATGTCGTCGCGCTTCCAGGTGGCGAACAGCTTCAGGGGGGTCGCCGAATCCCCGAGAATCGCCTTCCCCCGCAGCCGCCAGCCGTCCATGCCGCCGTTCTGGCGAAAGCCGTCGGAGGTCTCGCGCGCCGCGAAGAGCCCCGTGTGGACGTTGCCGATCCTCCGGGAATGCTGGACCTGAAGCCCCTGCATGCTGAGACGGCCGTCGGAGAAGCCCTGGCCCGTGGGGGTGTCGAAGAGGCCGTAGTAGCCGCGCAGCACGGTCCGAGCTTCGCGCCTCGGGGGCCGCGTGATCACGTTGACCACGCCCCCCATGGCGTTGGTGCCCCAGAGGGTCGAATGCGGCCCCTTGACGATCTCGATCCGTTCCACATCGAGGACCGGGAGGACCGAGAAATCGACGGAGGAGCCCACGCCGGAGAGGGTCCGGTGGCCGTCGAGCAGCATGAGCACCCGGCTGCCCACGCCCCGGGAGAGGCCGCTGGAGCCGCGGATGTCCATCTGCCCGGCGTTGAAGGTCACGCCCTGGGCGAAGGGCAGGGCCTCGTTGAGGTTGGTGGCCTCCCGCCGCTGCAGCTCGTCGCCGCTGATCACGGCGACGGAGGTGGGAGCGTCGCCGGGATGGGTGCCGCGGTTGGCGGTGACGGTCAGCCCCGGCACCTCGAAGAACAGCCGCTCCAGCCAGATCCGCACGGGGCCGTCGTCCTCCGGGTCCGGCTCGATCACGGCCTCGACGGTGCGGAACCCTTCGGCCACCACGACGAGGGTGTACACGCCGCCGTCCGGACGGGCGACCTCGAAGCGTCCCTCCTCGTCCGTGAGCGCCCCCAGCGGCGTCGAGCGCACCAGCACTTCGGCGCCGGCGACCGGCGCCCCCGTCTCCCCGTCGACGAGGAGGCCCCGGATCGTCGTCGACTCCCCGGCCCCCAGCCAGACCGGGGCCAGGAGCGCCGCCAGCAATACCCGGCACGAGGGTTGGAAAGCGCCGGACCGGGCCACTCTACTCTCGCTGCCAGACCGTCTTGGAGATGGCCAGCGCGGGCTCGCTGACCTCGATCGTCAGGGTGTTGCCTTCGAGCTCGTAGGTTCCCCGGCTCTGCCACGCCTCGCCCTCCTGCTCCAACCGACCCTCCAGGTAATTCCTGTAGGTCCCCTGGTCCACGATCGTGGTGGTTCCACCGGCATTGTCAGGAACGGAGACCGTCATCTCGAAGGTCCCGCTGGCTTCGCCCCCCGTCACGGATGTCCGCTCCACGGTGAACATGCCGCTCACGTCAGGCGGCGTCAGCGCATTCCCGGCGGTGAGAACGCCGGATGCGAAGGACAGGAGGGTGTAGGTCCCCGTCAGATCGGGCGGGGCGGGCTCCGGTTCCGGCTCCACGGGATCTTCCCCGCCGCAGCCGGCGGCCAGGAGAACCCCTGCCAGCAGGGACGCGATGAGCCCTTTCTCAAGACGCTGCAAGGTATCCTCCTCGATGTAGGGATCGGGTCAAGCCGGGCGCTGCCTGCTGCGGGAAATTACGCACCCGCTCCCCCTGCCACCAGAAAAACCCGTCTCTCCGAATGGCCGCTTCAGGCCGGGTCCAGGGCCTCGTCGAAGCCGAGGGAATCGGCGTAAGCGAAGAGGGCGGGGAGGCCCCCCGTGTGCAGGAAAACGACGTTGCCTTCGGCGGGGATGAGCCCCCGCCGGACATGGTCGATCAGGCCCGCCATGGCCTTGGAGGTGTACACCGGATCGAGGAGCACGCCCTCGTGCCGGCCGGCCAGCAGCATCGCCTCCCGCGCCGCCTCGGTGAGGACGGCGTACCCGGGGCCGACGTAGTCCACCTTGCTGGTGATCTGCGGCGGCTCGACCGTGGTCTCCAGGCCGAGGATGGACCCGCACTCGTTCGCCACCGAGGAGAGGCACTCCTCGAAGGTCCAGCCCGAGGTCACCGGCTCCGGCAGCGCCGGCAGGCCCACCAGGCGGATCGGCGACCGCAGGTGCTTCAGGGCCAGGGCGATGCCGGCCTGGGTCGAGTCGGTGGAGCAGAGCCAGATCTCGTCGATGCGGACCTGCGCGGCCTCGGCCTGGTCGAGCAGCTCGAGGGTGGCCGCCGCGTAGCCCACGGCCGACAGTCCGATCCCGGACTCGTCACCGACGCGGGCGACGTGGACCTTGCGGCCGGCCGCGGTCAGCTGCCGCCCCTTCTCGCGGATCCGGGCCCCGAGGCTCTCCCAGCTGCCCTCGTCCTCGACCAGCTCGACCCGGGCGCCGACGAGCAGGTCCAGGAGCAGGCCGCCCTGCACCTCGCGGTCGCGCTCGCCGCGCACCTTGCGCAGCACCAGGTGGCACTCCAGTCCCAGGCGGGAGCAGGCGGCGGCCAGCTGGCGGCAGTAGTTCGACTGCACCGCGGCGCCGCCGACGACGGTGTCGGCCCCCTCCTCCAGGGCCTTCCCGAGGACGAACTCGAACATGCGGGTCTTGTTGCCGCCGGCGGCCAGGCCCGTGAGGTCGTCGCGCTTGATCCAGATCCGCGGCCCCCCCAGCGCCTTCGACAGGTGCGGGCAGGGCTCGAAGGGGGTCGGCAGAGCCGCCAGGCCGACCCGCGGCATCGCTTCCACCGCCGCCTGCAGTTCCGCCCGTCGACCGGGGTCGTGCTCGTTGATCACGAGCCGCTCTCGGCGGGGACCTCGCCGATGCCCGCCAGCCGGGTCCTGGCCTCGGCGTAGAGATCGGCGGGCAGGGGGCCGGCCCGGGCGGCGTCGAGGTTGGACCGCATGTGGTCGAGGCTGGTGGTGCCCACGATCGTGGTGTGGCAGGCGGGGTGGGCGAGGGTGAAGCGCAGGATGAACTCGTGGCGGCTCATGCCGCCGGCGACCTCCTCCAGGCCCGCCCTCTCCCAGGTGGCCTGGCGGCCCTCGTTGGCCCGGTGCCCGAGGCTGATGCCGCCCCTCACGAGAATCCCGGCACCGGCGTCGGCCGCCTCCTGCATCATCGTCTCGTGCTCGCGCTCGAGGGCGGAATAGGGGATCTGGAAGACGTCGAAGGCGCCGGAGGCGACGAAGGCGGCCAAGTGCGGGTTGGTGGAGGAGACGCCGATGAAGCGGGCCTTGCCAGCCCCGCGGATTTCCTCCAGGGCCTCGATCAGGCCTCCCCGCTCGACATCCTCCACGGAGGGGTTGTGCATCTGCAGCAGGTCGACGCAGTCGGTGCGCAGGCGGCGGAGGCTCTGGTCGATGTTGGAGCGCAGGCGTTCGGCGGTCCACAGGTGGCCCGGCTCCAGGCGGTTGCCGTCGGCGTCGATGTTGCAGCCGCACTTGGTGGCCAGGTGGAACTCACGCCGGCGGTGGCCGACGTAGCGGCCGATGCGCTCCTCGCTGGCGCCGTAGTCGGGGGCCGTGTCGATGAGGTTGACGCCCGCGTCGAGGGCGGCGTTGAGCACCCCGGCGGCCTGGGCGTCGAAGTCGGCCGAATCGGGCAGGCCGCGCTCGGCGGCCCCGAAGCCGAGCTGCGTGACCTCCAGGCCCGTGCGGCCCAGGGTGCGGCGGGCGAGATCGCTCATGCGGGAAAGATCATCCGCGCCGCCGGGCAGCGGCAAGGCGCGCCGGGAAGAGCCCCTTCTCTAGTGATGGTTGATCCGGCCGGAGCGGCGGTACCGGGCCAGGCGCTGGCGGACGCTGCGCCGCAACCGGAGATCGGGATCGTCGTACATGCCCTTGAGAGCGGCCAGCACATCCGCCTCGCGCTGCCTCGGCGATCCGTCGGTCAGGGTGTGGAAGGCGATGCGCCGCACGCCCGCGTCGTCGTCGCGGGTGAGCTCGAAGACACGGGACCAGGCCTCGGGGTGGTCGGCCTTCAGCTCGCAGGGGCACAACTCGCGGGCGGCGCTCCGGCGCAGGCGGGCGTCCTTCGAGCGCGAGTCCTCCAGGATCTGCTCCAGGCTCTGTCTCATCTCTCCCGCCTTTCGTTGACGAACCTCACCTCGAAGGTAAATTCAGGTTCACTCATCCACAGTAGCAACCCCCGACACGGATGGTGAATCCCCGGCCATGTTGACGATTACCGACCTCGCGCAGAGCAAGATCCTCGAGCTCATCGGCAAGAGCCCCAACCCGGTCAGAGGCCTGCGCATCGGCGCGACCTCCGTCTCTCCCCTCAAGGTCGACTACCGGATGGCCTTCATCGGCGAGGGGCAGGAGAACGACGGGGATGCCGTCATCCCCTTCGATGGCTTCGACGTCTACGTCGACCCCGACAGCGGCGACAACGTGCAGGAGGCCACCGTCGACTACGTCGAGGGCCTGATGGGCTCCGGATTCAAGATCGAGCGCCCCCGCACCCTGCCCGAGGGCGTCGACGGCACCCTCCTCGACCGGGTGCAGCACGTCCTCGAAGAGAAGATCAACCCCGCCGTCTCCGGCCACGGCGGCCGGGTCTCCCTGATCGACCTGAAGGAGAAGACCGTCTACCTCCAGCTCGAAGGCGGCTGCCAGGGCTGCGGCATGGCCGACGTCACCCTCAAGCAGGGCATCGAGGTGATGATCAAGGAGTCGGTGCCCGAGATCGAGGAGATCTACGACGTCACCGACCACGCCAACGGCAAGAACCCCTACTACCGGGCACCCGCCTAGGGTCAGCCGCCCGGCCGGCACCCTTCACCCGCTACCACATGCTCACCGTCGAGGAGGCGCGCGGCGCCGTCCTGGAGCGCATCCGCCCCCTGGGGGCCGAGCGCGTCGCCCTCACCGGGGCTCTCGGCCGCGTGCTGGCCGCCGACGTGGCGGCCCCGTACGACAACCCGCCCCACGACAACTCGGCCATGGACGGCTTCGCCGTGCGCTTCGCCGACGTGGCCGCCGCCACCGAGGAGAGTCCCGCGGCGCTGCCGGTGATCGAGGACATCCCCGCCGGCCGCGTCCCGGAGCACCGGCTGGAGGCCGGCCAGGCGAGCCGCATCATGACCGGCGCGCCGGTCCCGCCCGGCTGCGACACGGTGATCCGCGTGGAGGACACCCGCGACCACGGCGACCGCGTCGACATCCTGGTGCCGCAGGAGGAGGGCGCCAACATCCGCCGCCGCGGCGAGGACATGCGCGAGGGCGAGCCCCTGATCCGCGCCGGCGCCGAGCTCGGCTCCGGAGAGGTGGGCGTCCTCGCAGCGGTGCAGCAGAGCTTCGTCGCCGTCGGCCGGCGGCCCACGGTGGCGGTGCTGTCCTCGGGCGACGAGCTGGTCGAGATCGACCAGGTCCGCGGTCCGGGGCAGATCGTCAACAGCAACACCCCCGCCCTCGGCGCCGTGGCCCGCGCCTGCGGCGCCGAGCCGGTGCTGCTGCCCACGGTGGCCGACGACGAGGCCGCCATCCGCGCCTCGGTGGAGACCGCCCTCACCTGCGACTTCGTGGTCTCCTCCGGCGGCGTCTCCGTGGGCGAGCACGACTACGTGAAGAAGGTCCTCGACGACCTCGGCGCCGAGGAGGTGCTCTGGCGGGTGGCGATGAAGCCGGGCAAGCCCCTGTTCTTCTGCATGCTCCGGGGCAAGCCCTACTTCGGGCTGCCCGGCAACCCCGTGTCGAGCCTGATGTCGTTCCTGCAGTTCGTCGGCCCCGCCGTGCGCAAGGCCGCCGGCCACCCGCCGGAGCGCTGGCCCCTGCCCGAGAGCACCGCCCTCATGGAGCACGACGTGGCCAACGACGGCGACCGCCGCAACTTCCTGCGGGCGCGGCTGCGCCTCGACGGCGGCGGCCGCCTGACGGCCAGCACCTCGCACCGGGCCCAGGGCTCCCACATCCTCACCTCCATGCTCGGGGCCAACGGCATCGTCGTCCTCGACCCGGACCAGGCCGCCGCCGCGGGCGACCCCGTGACGGTGCAGATCATCGGCGCCGTCGCCTGAGGATGGGGCGGGTCGAGGTCCACGGCCGCCGGACCCTGCTCGACCGCTTCTTCCGGGTGGAGGAGGTCGACCTCAGCCACGAGCGTCCCGACGGCTCCATGAGCCGCCCCCTGACGCGGCTCAACGTCGACCGCGGCGACGGGGCGGCGGTGGTGCTCCACGACCCGGAGCGCGGCGTCGTCGTTCTGGTGCGCCAGTTCCGCTTCTCCGCCTGGGAGAAGGGCCCGGGCTGGCTGCACGAGCTGGTGGCGGGGACGGTCCCCGAAGGGCAGCAGCCCGAGGATGTGGCCCGCGCCGAGTGCCTGGAGGAAGCCGGCTACGAGGTGGACCGCCTCGAGCCGGTCGGCAGCTTCTACCTGACCCCGGGCGGCTCCTCGGAGCGGATCTTCCTCTACTACGCGGCGGTGGGCGCCGGACAGCGCCGCGGCCCCGGCGGCGGCCTCGAGGGGGAGGGCGAGAGCATCGAGGTCCTGGAGTGGCCCGAGGAGGAGGTCTGGGCCGCCCTGGACGCCGGAAGGATCGCCGACGCCAAGACCCTGGTGGGCCTCATGTGGCTGCGGCGGCGCCTCTTTTCCTGAGGTCGGGGTCTGCGGATATTACCCCGGCTTCACCGGGAATCCCATCAAGGAGCCACTCCCCATGAGCGACGACCAGCTCTACCCGCCCCCCGCCGCCGCCAGCGGCCGCGCCCACGTCGGCAGCCACCAGGCCTACCTCGACGAGTACCGGCGCTCGATCGCCGATCCCGAGGCCTGGTGGGCGGCGAAGGCGGAGGAGTTCCACTGGTACGAGAAGTGGCACACGGTCCGCGACTACAACTACGACATGGACCGGGGGCCGGTCTCCATCCGCTGGTTCGACGGCGGCAAGACCAACATCGTCCACAACTGCCTCGACCGGCACCTGGAGAGCCGCGGCGACCAGACGGCGATCATCTGGGAGGGCAACCGACCCGAGGAGGACGCCACCCTCACCTTCCGCCAGCTGCACGAGCAGGTCTGCCGCTTCGCCAACGTCCTCAAGTCGAAGGGCGTGAAGAAGGGCGACCGCGTCTCCATCTACATGCCCATGATCCCCGAGCTGGCGGTGGCCATGCTCGCCTGCGCCCGCATCGGCGCCGTCCACTCCATCGTCTTCGGCGGTTTTTCCGCCGACTCCCTGGCCGACCGCATCGCCGACTCCACCTGCACGGTGCTGATCACCTGCAACGGCACCCACCGGGGCGACAAGCCGATCCTGCTCAAGCCGAACGCCGACGAGGCGATGGAGGAGGCGGAGAGGCAGATGGGCCAGCCGGTGACCAGCTGCATCGTCGTCGAGCGGGTCGAGGCCGAGGGCGAGTTCGCGGTGGAGATGAAGGCCGGCCGCGACGAGTGGTGGCACGACGTGATGGCCGGCGCCTCGGCCGACTGCCCCTGCGAGGTGATGGACGCCGAGGACCCGCTCTACATCCTCTACACCTCCGGCTCCACCGGAAAGCCCAAGGGCGTGCAGCACAACGTCGGCGGCTACATGGTCTACACCGCCGTCACCCACAAGCTGGTCTTCGACTACCACGACGGCGACATCTACTTCTGCGCCGCCGACATCGGCTGGGTCACCGGCCACTCGTACATCATCTACGGACCGCTGGGCAACGGCGCCACGACGATGATGTTCGAGGGCATCCCCACGTGGCCGAACCCCGACCGCTACTGGCAGATCGTCGAGAAGTGGCAGGTCAACCAGTTCTACACGGCGCCCACCGCCATCCGCGCCATCGCCGCCGCCGGCGAGGAGTGGCCGGCCAAGTACGAGATGCCCTCCCTGCGCCTCCTCGGCACCGTGGGCGAGCCGATCAACCCCGAGGCCTGGCGCTGGTACCACCGCAACGCCGGCAAGGAGCGCTGCCCCATCGTCGATACCTGGTGGCAGACCGAGACCGGCGGCATCCTGATCACGCCGCTGCCGGGTGCGACGGCCCTCAAGCCGGGGTCGGCGACCTTCCCCTTCTTCGGCATCGAGCCGGTGGTCCTCGACCCCGAGAAGGGCACCCCCATCGACGGCGACGGCGTCTCCGGGGTGCTCGCCATGAAGGCCCCCTGGCCGGGCCAGATGCGGACCGTGTACGGCGATCACAAGCGCTTCGAGGAGACCTACTTCCAGCAGTACAAGGGCTACTACTTCACCGGCGACGGCTGCCGCCGCGACGAGGACGGCTACTACTGGATCACCGGCCGCGTCGACGACGTGATCAACGTCTCCGGCCACCGCATGGGCACCGCCGAGGTCGAGAGCGCCCTGGTGCTCCACGGCCAGGTCGCCGAGGCCGCCGTGGTCGGCTTCCCCCACGAGGTGAAGGGCCAGGGCATCTACGCCTACGTGACCCTCAACACGGGCGAGGACTACACCGACGAGCTGAAGGACGAGCTGAAGAAGCAGGTGCGCGCCGTCATCGGCCCCATCGCCCAGCCCGACGTGATCCACTGGGCGCCGGGCCTGCCGAAGACGCGCTCCGGCAAGATCATGCGCCGCATCCTGCGCAAGATCGCCGAGAACGACATGGGCAGCATCGGCGACACCAGCACCCTGGCCGATCCCGCGGTGGTGGACGACCTGATCGCCCGCCGCTGATCCCGTGTACGACCTGCTCGTCACCGGAGGCCGTCTCCTCGACGGGACCGGCGCCCCGTCACGCGCCGCCGACGTGGCCGTCCAGAACGGCCGCATCGCCGCCATCGGCGATCTCGCCGGGTCCCCGGCCGGGTCCACCGTCGACGCCTCCGGGCGCTTCGTCGCCCCCGGCTTCATCGACATCCACACCCACTCCGACCTCACCCTCCTGGTGGAGGGCCGCGCCTCCTCCTCCGTGGCCCAGGGGATCACCACCCAGATCGTCGGCAACTGCGGCGTTTCGGCGGCGCCGACCCGGGACTACGAGCCCTACTACGGCCCCCTGGACCCGGCCATGACCCGCGGCCTCGAGTGCGACTGGACCGGCTTCGACGGCTACTTCGCGCGCCTGGAGGACCAGGGCGTCGGCACCAACGTGGCCGCCCTCGTGGGCCACGGGAACGTGCGGGTGGCAGCCATGGGCTGGGACGACCGCGAGGCGACGGCGGCGGAGATGGAGCGCATGAGGCAACTCACCGCCCGGGCCATGGAGGACGGCGCCGTCGGCCTCTCCAGCGGCCTGGCCTACGCCCCCGGGCCCTATGCCCCGCTGGACGAGCTCATCGCCCTCGGCGAGGTGATCGCCTCCTTCGGCGGCATCTACACCAGCCACATCCGCAACCAGACGAAGGGGATCGCCGAGGCCGTGGCCGAGGTCACCGCCGTCGCCGAGGGCGCCGGGGTGGCGGGCCACGTGTCGCACATGCAGCCGGGGTCCCCCATGCTCGGCGCCACCGCCGGCCTGCTGGCCGACCTGGACGCCCTTCGGCAGCGCGGGGTCGACGTCAGCTGCGACGCCATCCCCTACACGATCGGCTCCACGACCCTGAAGTCGCTGCTACCGCCCTGGTCCCTCGACGGCGGCGACGAGGCGCTGCTGCGCCGGCTGCGCGACCCGGAGCAGCGCCGCGCCATCCAGGCCGACACCCTCGCCCACGGGGCCGAGAGCGGCGGCAGCCGCAAGCGCAACCTCGCCAAGGAGGGGGCCTGGGACCGCATCTGGCTCGGCAGCGCCGGCGACGCCAACGCCCACCTGACGGGCCGCTCCTTCGCCGAGATCGGCCGGCTCCGCGGCCAGGACCCGCACGACGCCGTCCTCGACATCCTGATCGAGGAGGAGGCGCGGCCCTGGATGCTGGCCGAGGACGTGGGCGAGGAGGACTTCCTCAACATCGCCCGCCACGAGACCGGCGGGGTGATCTCCGACGGCTTCTCGCTGATCCCGGAGGGGGTCCTGGCCGAGGGCAAGCACCACCCGCGGTCGTACGGCGCCTTCCCCTACTTCCTGCGCCGCTTCATCCGCGACCAGGGGGCCCTCACCTGGGAGCAGGCCGTGCACAAGCTCACCGGACACGCGGCGGCGCGCTTCCGCCTCGACGGGCGGGGCGTGCTGCGCGAGGGCGCCTGGGCGGACCTCGTCGTCTTCGACCCCGAAACCGTGGGCGAGACGGCCGACTTCGACGACCCCTATCGCTACCCGCGGGGGATCGACCACGTGTACGTCAACGGCGTCGCCGCCGTGAGCGGCGGCCGGCTCACCGACCGCTGCCCCGGGCGAGTGCTGCGCCGGGCGGCCTGAAGGGACATCGTGAGGGAGCCGTTATACGAGGACACCGACCTGATTCCGGGACAGCCCTGGCGCGTTCACGACAGCGGGCGTCCGCAGCCCCGCATCGTCACCCCCGCCGCCGAGCCGGGGGGACCGCCCTCCGACGCGGTGGTGCTCTTCGACGGCAGCGACCTGTCCGAGTGGGAGAGCGCCGGCAACCCGGGGCAGGAGGCGGGCTGGAAGGTCGCCGACGGCTGCGTGGAGGTCGTGCCCGGCACCGGGGACATGCAGACCGTCAGGCGCTTCGGGGACTGCCAGGTTCACCTGGAGTGGGCGACACCGACCGAGGTCACCGACGACAGCCAGCTGCGCGGCAACAGCGGCGTCTACCTCATGGGACTCTACGAGATCGCGATCCTCGACGGCTACGACAACCCCACCTACGCCGACGGCGCCGCCGGCTCGATCTACGGCCAGTTCCCGCCCTTCATCAACGCCTGCCGCGCGCCTGGAGACTGGCAGTCCTTCGACATCTTCTTCGAGACCCCCCGCTGGGACGAGGGCTGGCTGGTGGAACCGGCGCGCTTCACCGTGCTCCACAACGGCCTGCTGCTGCACCACCGCCAGGAGGCGATGGGTCCCACGGTCCACCTCGACACCAGCAGCTACGCCTCCCCTCACGACGAGGAAGGCCCGCTGCTGCTGCAGGACCACGGCCCCATGCGTTTCCGCAATATCTGGCTACGGCCGCTAACCGACTACGACGCCGAATGAGGCCGGGAGGCCTGAAGGAGGATCGATGGCAAGCCTGGGATACGACGACACCGACCTGATACCTGGACAGCCCTGGCGAGTCCACGACAGCCGGCGCCCGCACCCTCGCATCGTCACCCCCGCCGCCGCGCCGGGGGGGCCGCCCTCCGACGCGGTGGTGCTCTTCGACGGCACCGACCTGTCCGAGTGGGAGAGCGCCCGCAGCCCGGGGGAGGAGGCGGCCTGGAAGGTGGAGGACGGCCACGTGGAGGTCGTGCCCGGCACCGGGGACATTCAGACCGTCAAGCGCTTTGGCGACTGTCAGCTCCACCTGGAGTGGGCGAGCCCGTCCGAGGTCTCCGGCGAGAGCCAGGGCCGCGGCAACAGCGGCGTCTTCCTCATGGGGCTCTACGAGATCCAGGTCCTCGACGGCTACGACAACCCCACCTACGCCGACGGCGGCGCCGGCTCCATCTACGGCCAGTTCCCGCCCTTCGTGAACGCCTGCCGCCCACCGGGGGAGTGGCAGTCCTACGACCTCGTATTCGAGACCCCGCGCTGGGACGAGGGCTGGCTGGTGGAGCCGGCGCGCCTCACCCTGTTCCACAACGGCCTGCTGCTGCACCACCGCCAGGAGGCGCAGGGGCCCACGGGTCACCGCAACACCTGCTCCTACGCCACGCAACACGACGAGGAAGGCCCCCTGAAGCTGCAGGACCACGGCAACCCGACGCGCTTCCGCAACATCTGGATGCGGCCGCTCACCGACTACGACGCCGAATGAGGCCGGCCGCCGCCGGGATCCTCGGCCCGGGCACGGCCCTGGTCCTTGCGATGGCCGTGGCCGCCTGGCCCTCCACCGGGCCGGTGGTCTCCGTGGTGCGCTCCGACGACGCCGGCCTGCCGGCGCCGGTGCCCGCCGACCAGTCCCTCGACTACGCCGCCCACGTCCGGCCCATGGTCCGCGCCGCCGTGGAGCGCTCCGGCCTCCGGGAACGGGTCCAGGCCGCCCGCCCGGGCCCCGACGGCGTCGTCGACGTGGTCTGCAAGGTCAACATCGTTCACGTCGACCATGTGCCGGGCGACATCACCGACTCTCGGGTGGTCAAGGCGCTCCTCGAGGCGGTCCACGAGTGGGCTCCGGGCGCCCGGCTGACGATCGCCGAGGGCGGCGTCTGGATACCGCCGGAGCGCAAGGACCTGATCGCGCTGCTCGACCGCGTGGAGGTCGGCGACGGCTTCGAGGCCGCCGGGTACCGCGCCCTGCTCCGCGACCCCGACCTCGCCGGCGCCGACCTGCGCATCGTCGACCTCAACTACGACGACGCCGTCGAGGTGGAGCCGCCGGGCGGAGGGCTGTCGGCCGAGAGCTACTGGGTGCCGCGGACGGTGCGGGAGGCGGAGGTCCTGATCAGCGTGCCGGTGCTCAAGATCACCGGCGTCGTGGGCATGACCGTGGCGATGAAGAACCTGATCGGCATCGCCCCGGGACTGAAGTACGGCTGGCCGAAGCTGAGAGGCTGGCCCCCGGAGTCGGGCAGCCCCGGCCTGTGGCACACGCACCAGACCCTCGACGAGACGATCGTCGACCTGGCCGGCGTGGCCGGGGTGGACTTCGCCGTGGTCGACGGCATCGTCGGCATGGAGCGGGAACGGATCCGCTCGGAGGGCGGCTTTCCCGTGCGCGTCAACACGATCGTGGCCGGCCCGGACATGCTCGCCGTCGACGCCGTGGCCGCCCGGCTGATGGGGTTGAACCCCGCCGACATGGAGTTTCTGCAGGTCGGACAGCGCCTCGGCCTGGGGGTGGCCGACCTCGACCGCCTCCGGGTGCGGGACGACCTCGAGGACCTCGTCCGCCGCTTCGAGAAGAAGCCCCACGACGAGAACTCCCGCTACGGCATGGGCAACCGCACCTGGCTCCTCAAGGGCCCGGTTCCCGTTGACGCCGACGCCGGCCTCGATCCGGCGGTCACGCCCCGTCCCGGCGCCGGCGGCTGGTCCGGCTCCGTCTACTTCCACGACGACCGGATCGACCTCGACCGCCACTTCTCCGACCCCACCCACTGCGTGGTCTACGCCTACGCCGAGTTCGACGCCCCCCGCGACGAGCCCGCCGAGCTGTGGGTCGGGTCGGACGAGGGTCTGACGGTCTGGATCGACGGGCGGGAGCTCCACCGGTTCCGCGGCCGGCGGCGTCACTTCCTGCCCTGCGAGCGCGTGCCCATCCACCTGACGAAGGGCCGCCACCGGGTGCTCGTGCGCGCCGAGCAGCGGCGCGGCGACTTCGACTTCAGCCTCAAGCTGTGCGAGGCGGAAGAGGACGAGCGCTACGACGGCAACGCCGTTCTCGGCCTGCGCTGGCGCACCCCCGAAGGAGCGGGGCCGGCAACGGAGGTCCGGGTCCAGCAGGGCCGCCGCACCCTGCCCTGGTACGCCGAGACCCTGGTGGACGAGACCCGGCGCGGCCACCTGCTCCTCTCCGCCATCCTGCCGGCCCACGGACAGACCGCCTGGGCGGGGATGGAGCGGGCGGTCATGTGGGCCAACCCGATGGAGCTGTCCATCGACCTCACGGGCCCGGCCCCCCGCATCATCACCGACAACCTCTCCGCCTTCCGGCTGAACCGCACCGGCCCCCTGGCCGGGCTCCGGTCCTCCGCGGCGGTGTCGATCGACGGCTCCGAGGTGGCCCTCGGCGGCGGCGACCAGCTCTGCCTGGCCCGGGACGAGGCGGGCTCCTGGCGGGCCGGGGACCCGTCGGCGTGCGAATCGGTGCCCCCCGTGGCCACGGCGGCCGCCACCCTGGCGAACGACGATCTCACCGGGCCCTGGTACGACACGGCCCTCGGCAACTGGTTCTGCGACTCCATCCTCTTCGCCACCGGCGCCGAGATCGCCTTCCAGAACAACGCCGGCATCCGCCAGCCCCTGGAGGAGGGGCAGATCACCATCGGCGCCATCTTCCGCATGAACTTCCGCGACGAGCTCTACACCTTCGAGCTCACCGGCGCCGAGGTGCTCGACATCCTCGAGTTCGACGCCCGGGACGGCAAGGAACGGCCGATGCAGGTGGCGGGCCTCTCCTATGCCGTGGACCGGTCGCGGCCCGAGGGCCGGCGGGTGGTCGAGCACGACCTCGACCTGCAGCGGACCTACAAGCTGGCCGCCGAGGACTACCTCGTCCTGCGGGCAGACCGGTTCTTCGACCGCGAGGTAAAGTGGACCAACACGGAGGTACAGATCGTGGACGCCCAGATCCGCTACGCCAGCCGGCAGGGGACGGTGACGCCGCCGCCCTTGGGACGGATCCGGCGGCTGGACGCGCCCGCCGGCGCCGACCGCGAGGAAGCCCCGTGACCCGGGCCCCCGCACGCGGCATCGACCGCCCGGCGCTGGACGCCGCCTGCGCCGAGGAGGAGGCCGTCTTCGCGGAGCGCAACCCGCGCTCGGCGGCGATGTTCGCCCGCGCCGCCGGCTCCCTGCCCGGCGGCAACACGCGCACCGGCGTGCACATGCCCCCCTTTCCCCTGTATGCCGAGCGGGGCGAGGGCGTCTGGCTGCACGACCTCGACGGCCACCGGCTGCTGGACTTCGTCAACAACAACACCGCCCTCGTCCTCGGACACGCCCATCCCGCCGTGGTCTCGGCCCTGCGGGAGGCCGTGGGCCGGGGCACCGGGTTCAGCCGCCCCACCGCCCTCGAGGTCGAGATGGCCGAGCTCATCCGCCGGCGGCTGCCGTCGCTGGAGCGGCTGCGGTTCTGCAGCTCCGGCTCCGAGGCCGTGATCAACGCCCTGAGGGCCGCCCGCGCCTTCACCGGGCGCACGGGGACGGCCAAGTTCGAGGGCGCCTTCCACGGCATCGACGACCACGCCATGGTCAGCTACCTGCCGCCGGTCGGTCCGGACCTCGGTCCCGCCGAGGCGCCGCACTCCGTGGCTTCCACGGCGGGTCTCTCCTCGGCGGCCCTCGAGGACGTGGTGGTCCTGCCCTTCAACGACGCCGGCGCCGTCGAGGCCATCCTCGCCGAGCATGGCAGCCGGCTCGCCGCCGTCATCGTCGATCCCCTGTCCACGGCGGCGGGGCTGGCCCTGCCCCAGGAGGGCTTCCTCGAGCGGGTGCGGGATGCCGCCCACCGCGCCGGGGCCCTGCTCGTCTTCGACGAGATCGTCAGCTTCCGCATGGGGCCGGGAGGGGTGCAGGAGCATCTGGGCGTGCGGCCCGACCTGACCTGCCTCGGCAAGGTCATCGCCGGCGGCACCCCGGGAGCTGTCTTCGGGGGCCGCAAGGAGGTCATGGCCCTCTACGATCCCGGCCGCGGCGCCAGGATCCCCCAGTCGGGGACGTTCAACGCCAACCCCTTCGCCCTGACCGCGGGCAAGGTCACACTGGAGACGATGACCCCCGCCGCCTACGCGCGGATCGCGGAGCTGGCGCAGGCCGCGGCCCGGGGGCTGGAGCGGGTCTTCGGTGAGTTGGGGCTGGCGGCCTGCGTGGTCGTGGCCGGCTCGATCTTCCGCGTCTACTTCCTGGAGAAGCCGCCGCGCAACTACCGCGAGGCGGCGGCCGACGACGCGCCGCTGCAGCGCTGGCTGCACCTGCGCCTGCTGAACCGCGGGATCTACTGGCGGCAGGGGGGCAGCATCTCCCTGCCCCTGGAGGGCGAGCACGTGGACCAGCTCGTGGAGACGGTGCGCGACAGCCTGGCGGAGTTGACGCGGGAGGGCTGAGGACGAGGAGGCACCGTGAGCTGTCCCTTCTGTCCACCGCAGGTCGAGGACCAACCCGTACCGCTCGAGAACGAGTCGAGCCTCTTCATCGATCTGAAGCACCCGGTCCTGCAAGGGTCCGGGGTCATCGTGCCGAGAGCCCACCGGCCGTCGGTCTTCGATCTCACACCGGAGGAGATCACCTCCGCCTTCTCACTCCTGGCGGAGGTCAAGGCCCTCCTCGACGCCGAGCACGAACCGCAGGGATACAACGTGGGGTGGAACTGCGGCGCCGTGGCCGGACAGACCGTGTTCCACGCCCACCTGCACGTGATTCCGCGCTACGCGGCCGAACCCCACGCCGGCAAGGGCATCCGCTACTGGATCAAGCAGGAATCCAATCGCCGCACCTGACCCCGGCCACGCCCGGTCGGGTTCGGGTTGACGTTGGTCCTGGCTGACGCCGCGCCCGGGCAGCCGGTGCGCGGGGTCTGCAGGCCGTGTGCGCAGGCGGTCTCGCGCACGTCCCCCCCCCCCCCCCCCCCGGCACCTCGTACGGCCTCAGACGCCGCTGAACTCCTTGAGGAAGAGGCGCTCGCCCTCGGCCGTGGCGATGAGGATCATCTCGCCGCCCGCCGGCAGGGCCTCGGTCGGGTCCGGGTTGACGTTGGTCGAGCCATCCTGGCGGACGGCCACGACGGAGCAGCCGGTGCGCGGGCGGATCCCGGACCCCGCGATGCTGGCGCCGGCCAGGTCCCGGGGCACGGGCAGGCGGATCACGCCCAGTCCCTCGGCGATCGTCAAGGTGCTGCTGCGCTCCAGCAGGTTGGTGATCTCGCGGGCCCCCATGGACGGATAGGACATGACGAAGTCGGTGCCGGCGCGGTGCAGGGTCGGCACGTTGCGGTCCTGGTTCGCCCGGGCGATGATCTGGATGTCGGGGCGCAGCCGGCGGCAGTAGATGGCCAGGTAGATGTTGGTCTCGTCGTCCCGCGTGGTCAGCACCACCGCCGGCGCCGTGTCGATGCCGGCCTCCTGCAGCACCTCCAGCTCCGCCGCCGAACCCGTCACGATCGTGCGGTCATCTTCCCCGGCGGCCTCCGGATCGCGCTCGACGATGCGGTAGTCGACCCTGCGCTCGGCCAGGGAGCGCGCCGTGGCGCGGCCGACGCGGCCGGCGCCGATGATGATCACCGGCTCGGCGGACTGGTTGTAGATGGCGAAGAGGCTGTTGTAGCGGTAGAGCTGGTCGTGGTCGGCGGCGAGGACGAGGACGGTCTGGGCGGTGATGAGGGTCTCCGGCCGCGCCGGCTGGAACTGCCCCCGCTCCCAGACGCCGATCACGTGGATGCCCACCTTCCTGCGCAGGTCCGCCTCGACCAGGGTCTGGCCGACGATGGGCGTGTTCGTCGTCGTCGCCTCGGCGATGAGCAACTCGCCGAACTCGCCGATGACGTGGGCCATGGCGTCGCCCGCCGTGGTGCGCCGCGCCAGGGACTCGCCCAGCAGATCGCCCAACTGCAGCACCCGGTTGCAGCCCGCCAGCTCGAGGATGTCCACCGAGGCCGTCAGGTCGGCGGTGCCGATGATCGGCGTGTCCTCGGAGATGGCCCGCACCGTCGAGGCGATCTGCGTGTTCGTCTCGTCGGAACGGGCGGTGACCACGAGGGCGGCGTCGGCCACCCGGGCGCCGCGGTAGGTCCTGGGATCGTCGAGGTCGCCGAGGATCACGTTGATCCCCTCGTCGGCCAGGCGCGCGGCCTCCGCCGGGTCCGGCTCGATCAGCACGTACGAGTACTGGAACTGCACGAGCCGCTCGATCAGGGCCACGGACATGGCGTCGTGCTGCACGAGGATGACGTGGTCGCGGGTGCCGGCGTCGAGCTTGCGCGGCCGGCGCCTGAGGGCCTGGGCCTCCATCCACGGCATCCAGAAGAACTGCAGGAAGGTCAGGGGCAGCAGGATCAGCATGAAGATCGTGCCGCTGATGAGCACGACGGCGGTGAAGATCCTCCCGGGAACGGCCTCGAAGGTGATGTCGCCGAAGCCGGTGGTGGACATGGTGGTGAGCGTCCAGTACACCCCGTCGAACCAGGAGAAATGCTTGCCCTCGTGGAGCATGAGCAGGTGAAAGAGGACACTGTAGAGGAGGCCGATGAGGAGGAAGGCGGAGAGCACCCACAGGAGCCGCACGATGCCCCGGCGGCGCCCGCGATGCTCGAGGAAGAAGGCGATCAGTCTCAGCACCGGGCGTCTCCCTGAGGCGGCCGTCCCTTTGGGAGGAAGAGCCGCACGATACCCCGGCTCCGACCGCGGTGCTCGAGGAAGAAGGCGCTCAGGCTCGGCACCGATGTCCTCCTCTCGTTGCGGGCCCGGGCAGGGGCAGAAAAGGTAGGCTCCGGGCCCCGGGGGCGCACCGGGCATCCCCGGCCGGTTTTCCGGTCCCCCGGTCGTCCGCTCCTCGCTTCGGCGCGCCGGACAGGCCCTTCATCCGGCGCTGACTCTGCACCGGCTGCAGCCTGTTTCAGCGAGGCTCCGGACCCGGCACCGATCTGGTCTTCCCGGAGGGCTTCCGGTTCGGCGCCGCCACCTCGGCCTACCAGGTCGAGGGCGCCTGGCAGGAGGACGGCAAGGGCCTGTCGGTCCTCGACTTCTACACCAACGAGATCGGGATCGCCGCAGGGGCGACGGGCAACGTCGCCATCGACCACTACCACCGCTACGGAGAGGACATCGACCATCTGCGCCGGTTGGGCATCGACACCTACCGGTTCTCCATCGCCTGGCCGCGGATCCTTCCCCAGGGGGTCGGGCCGGTGAACGAGGCCGGACTCAGGCACTACGGCGCGGTCATCGACTCGCTGCGGGCGGCGGGTATCGAGCCGGTGGTCACCCTCTACCACCAGGACCTGCCGCTGGAGCTGGGGCGCCGCGGCGGCTGGGCCAATCCCCGGTCACCCGAGTGGTTCGCCGGGTACGCCCGCGTCCTCTTCAAGGCCTACGGCGACCGGGTGTCCACCTGGATCACGCTGAACGAGCCCTACATGGAAACCATGTACATCGGCAGCATCGCCAAGGGGCTGCTGCACCTGGCCCCCGATGGCCGCTTCGTCCCGGTGCCGGGGGAGGCGCTGGCGGCGCAGGCCGTGGATACCCACAACCACCTGCTGGCCCACGGCCGGGCGGTGGAGGTCTTCCGCGAGATGGGCCTGCCGGGCAGGATCGGGATCGCCCTGAACCTGTCTCCCGTGTACGCCGCGTCGGAGCGGCCGAAGGATGTCGCCGCGGCGCGGCTGGAGGACGGCATCCTCAACCGCTGGTTCCTCGACGCCCGTGCTGCGCGGGTCCTATCCGGAGGACGTGCTGCAGCGCTACCGCGCCGCGGGACTGAGGACCGCGTGAGCCAGGACCCGCCAGCCTCAGGCCGACCGGTCCAGGCCCCGGACGACGACCAGCCAGACGGGCGCGCTGTAGAGCCCCATCCAGGCGCTGCCGATGGCGCGGCCCGGAAGGGAGGCGCCGAGGGGAGCCCCCAGCATGACGGCGAAGTAGATCTCGAAGAGGAGGGTGTACAGCAGCCAGCCCGCCGCCGTCAGGAGGACGCCGCGCGGCGTGATGCGCGGCAGGGGTGGCAGGACCTGGGTCATCTGCGGATGGCGTGCCGGGGCCGCTGCGGCCCCGCGGCCGGTGCCCCGCCGGGGTCAGGACTCTGCGGCGCCGTCGACCTCGAAGCCGCGGAGGGCGGCGCCGCAGGGATGCCCGTGCAGGGCCGGGGCCATGTGCACCTTGCGCAGGTAGTCGAGCGTCCCCGACAGCTCCTCGAAGCGGTCGGCCATGCCGCGGAAGAGCCGGGCCTGGCGGGCGCCCGCCAGCTGCAGGTGCTCGCCCACGAGGCGGTAGCTCTCGCCCCCTTCCTTCAGGTAGTAGGAGAGGTGTCCGCCGGCCTCGACGTGGGGACGGAAGACGCCGGACAGGAAGAGGGCGTAGTCGCCGCAGTGGCGCCGCAGGTCGACCTCCCGGTCGAAGGACCAGGCCCGGTCCGAACCCCACTCCTCCATCAGCTCCAGCAGCAGGTCGGTGAGGGTGTGCAGCGGCCGTCCGCGGCTGTCGCGGACCCGGTACAGCTGGTCGGTGCGGGAAAAGCGGGCGAGCAGGTCGGTGACGTAGTCGGCCAGCTCCCCCGCGCCGAGTCCGAGGCTGGCGAAGCAGGGGCGCACCATGGCCCCGAAGAACCGGCGCAGCGCCGGCGGCGGGGGACGGGATGTGGATGCGCGGGAAACCATGGCGGCCGCCGCAGATTATAGGCCCTCGGATTGCGGTTGACACTGTCGAAGTGGAGAGGATACCCTCACAGACCATGGTCCGCTGGCCGCGACATCTGACCAACTCCCTCGACGACGCCTCCCGCCGGGAGGTGGCGCGCCTGGTGCAGGCCGAACGCGGCGCGAAGCCCGCTCTCGAGCGCGCCGGCGCCGTGCTGGAGTTCCGCCGCGGGGGCCAGCTTCAGTGCGGGTATCTCGCCCGGGATCCGCAGAACCGCAGGGGCTACGACGTCGTCGGCGTCGACGGCCGGCGGCTCCACCTCCGCCGCGACAAGGTGGTGGACGTATCCCCCGAGTACGTGTCGATGCACACGCCCGAGACGGCGCTGTCCGACCTCCGCCGCATCGACCGGAGGCGCGAGGAGGCCCGCGGCGCCGTCGACCTCACCGCCCTCTGGCAGGTCGCTCTCGAAGCGGGCCCGGAGGGCGGCGAGTGGCGCCTCGACGATCTGGTCGAGCTCCACGACCCCCGCGATCCGACCGCCAGCCGCCGGGCCGGCTTGCTCCGGGCCCTGTGGCGCGGCCACCGGTTCGAGCGCCACGGCGCCCGCTGGCGCCCCCGCCCCCCGGCGGCGGTGGAGAGGATCGAGGCGTCCTCCGCCCGCGAGGAGGTGGAGGAGGGCCGCCAGGCCGAGCTGGCCTCGTGGGTCCGAAGGGTCGCCGACGGGCATCCAGCCAACCCCCGTCCCGCCGGGGCGGACTCGGCGGTGAACCTGCTCGAGGCCACCGCCCTGGGCGAGGCGAGCGCGGAGGCCGCCCGTCTCATGAAGGCCGCCCACCTGCACGGGAGCGCCGCCGCCTTCGACGTCCTCGTCCGTCTGGGTCACTGGTCCGCCGACGAGAACCTGGAGCTGCACCGCCTCGGCCTTCCCGTGGACTTCTCCGAGGCGGCGGTGAAGGCGGCGCACGGCCTCGATCCCTCGCCCGTCCTCGCGGGGTGGGCAGGCCGCCGCCGCTGGGGCGCCGGCCTCTGCGTCACCCGTTGCGGCCAGCGGGCCTACCGTCTCCGCCGGAGCCTGCTCGGCCACACCGTCGTCGACATCCACGTGGCCGTGCCGGCCCTGTGGGTGGAGGACGGCGGCGCCATCGATCAGGAAGCCGCCGCCCGGGGCCTCAGCGTGCGCCTGCTGGAGCGGGAGATCCCGATGCTGCCGCCGGAGCTGACCGACGCCTGCCGGCTGACGGCGGACGAGGCCCGACCCGTCCTGATCCTGAGCGTGCGCCTGGACCGCGAGCTGGCGCCGCGGAAGGTGCGGCTGTCCCTGGGCCGCGCCCGGCCCCGTGCGGCCCTCGCGGCCGGGGAAGGCAGCGCCCCGGTGCGCCGCCTGGCGGCGCTGGCCGAGGGGCGGCGGCAGAGACGGCGGCGAGCGGGGGCTTGGCAGCAACTGCATCCCGCCCACCGGATCGCGGTCCTCCAGGGGCGGGCGGCGCCGGCGGCGGAGGGGGTGGAGGACCGCATCGACTCGGAGCTGCGCCTGCTGGCGGCCGAAGCGATCGCCCGCCTCTGCCGCGACGCGGCGCCCGCGATCCACGCGGCGCGCGAGGCCCCGCCCGCCGAGTCCGGGATCCCCGGCGCCGCCGACTCCACGTCGGCCGAGGTCCTCCGCACCCATCTGCTCGAGGGCGGTGCCCCCCGCGAGAGGTTCGGGACGCCGCCGGCCCCCCACGCGGGTCTCGGACTGCCGGGCTGCGCCCCGGGCGCCAGCCCCCTGTCGAGCTACGTCGACCTGGCCATGCAGCGGCAGTTGCTGTGGATCGCGGGCCGGCGCTCCGACCCCCTCACGGCGGAGGACCTCGAGCGCATCCTGCTGGAGACGCGCGAGGCCCGGGAGGCGGCGGAGCGCGTGCGCCGCGGCAGCCGCCGCTACTGGACGCTCAAGTGGCTCGAGGGCTTCGGGGACGAGGCGCGGCTGGAGTGCGTGGTCGCCGAACCGCGCGGCCCCGGGCACCTGGTACTGCTGCCCGAGGGTCCGGTGGCGTGCCATGTCCCGGCCCCCCGGGGGCAGCGGCTGCAGGCGGCGCCGGGCCAGCGCCTGCGGGTGCGGGTGGAGCAGGCCTCCGCCCGGCGCGACCTGTTGCGGCTGGCCGACCCCGAGCCCGCCCGGAGAGCGGACCCGCTCCCACCGGCCTGAGAATGGTCCGAGCGGGCCTGTGCGCGGCCCTCGCGGGGGCCTGCTGGCTGCTGGCCGGGGCCGCCGCCGCGGGTGAGCCGGAGACCGAGGCAAGCCGATTCTGGCCCGCCTGGCGCGGCCCCCTGGGCACCGGCGCCTCTCCCCACGCTGAGCCCCCGCTCCAGTGGAGCCAGACCCGCAACCTGCGCTGGAAGGCGTCCCTGCCCGGCGGCGGCCACTCTACGCCGGTGGTCTGGGGCGACCGGGTCTTCATCACCGCCGCAGTCCCGTACGGCGAGCCCCTGCCGCCGACGTACAGCGGGCTGCCGGGCGGCCACGACGAACGGCCGGTCACCCATCGCCACCGGTTCGTCGTCCTTGCCCTGAGCCGCACCACGGGGCGGGTCCTCTGGCAGCGGGTCGTGCGCCACGACCTGCCCCGCGCCGGGGGCCACTACACCGCCAGCCTGGCCTCCGCCTCGGCGGTGACCGACGGCGAGCACCTGGTCGCCTCCTTCGGCTCCCACGGGATCTACGGCCTCGACCTCGAGGGGGAGCTGCTGTGGGAGTTGGACCTCGGCCCCATGGAGCCGCTTCACGGCCACGGCGAAGGCAGCTCGCCGGCGCTCGCCGGCGGGACGCTGATCGTCAACTGGGACCACGAGGGCGAGTCCTTCCTCGCCGCCTTCGACAAGAGGACGGGCGGCCTGCGCTGGAAGGCTCCGCGCGAGCCGGCCTCGTCCTGGACCACCCCCATCGTGACCGACGCCGGCGGCCGCATCCAGGTCGTGGTCAGCGGCTCCGGGGGAGTGCGCGGCTACGACCTGGCCGACGGCCGCAGGATCTGGGAGTGCCCCGGCCTCTCGGTGGAGAACGTGGTCTCCACGCCGGTGGCCGGCTTCGGCCTCGTCTTCGCGGGCAGCAGCTACGACCGGCAGGCGGTGCTGGCGATTCCGCTGCAAGCCGCCGCGGACGAGACCGGCGGGCCCCGCCGGGCCGCCTGGAGCCGCACCCGGGGGGCGCCGTACGTCCCCTCCTTCCTGCTCTACGGGGACGCCCTCTACTTTGTCCGCCACTTCCAGAACATCCTCACCCGCGTCGACGCCCGAACGGGGCGGGACCGGCCGGGGCCGATGCGCCTGAAGGGCCTCGACCGGGTCTTCGCCTCTCCCGTCGCCGCTGCCGGCCGCGTGTACGTCACCAGCCGCAACGGCGTCACCGTGGTGGTCAGCCACGCCGATTCGCCCGCCCTCCTGGCCGTCAACCATCTCGACGACAGCTTCAGCGCCTCGGCGGCACTGGCCGGCGGCGAGCTCTACCTGCGAGGACGACACCACCTCTACTGCATCGCGGAGCATCCGCCCCCGGCCCGGTGAACCCGGCAGGCGCCGGCGGTGTCAACCGGGTGGAGGCCGGATGGGGAAGAGCGACGAGGAGCTGGTCCGCGGGGTGATCGAGGGGCGGCAGGAAGACTTCGCCGAGCTCTTCGAGCGCTACCGCGCCGATGTGCAGCGGCACCTGCGGCGGATCCATCGCCATGACGAGGACGCCGCCGACGTCGGGCAGGAGGTGTTCCTGCGCCTGTGGCACCGCGCCGGACAGTGGAAGGGCGACGGCCCCCTGCTCGCCTGGCTGCTGCGCATCGCCACCAACCTCGCCCTCAACCACATCCGCTCGGTCCGGCGCCGCCGCGAGCAGCCGCTGCAGCCGCCCCCCGCCATGGACGGAGAGGAGGAGGACGACACCCGGGTTCCGGAGTGGATGATCGACGCCTCCACCCTTCCGCCCGACGAGGTCCTGGCCGTGGCCGAGCGCCGGCGGCTGCTGCGCGGCCTGGTGACGCGTCTGCCCGAGGACGGGCGCAGGGTCATCCGGCTGATCTACGACGGCCACCTGAACACGCGCCAGGCCGCTACCGAGCTGGGCATACCCGAGGGCACGGTGAAGTCCCGGATCCACCACGCCCGCAAACAGATCGCTCGATCCTGGCGCGACCTGGGGATCGACTGGGAGGAGGACTAGGCATGGCGACCGCACCGTCCAACCCGTGGCACAAGGCGTCCTTCGACGAATTCCTGCACCGCCGCCTTCCCGAGTTGCTGGCCGCACGGCTGGGGGTGACCACCTGCCGCGCCGCAGGGGCCGGCGGTCACGCCTGCCGGATCGTCCTCGGCGGGCGTTCCGCCGAGGGGGACTTCGAGGTCGAGTACGACGGGCTGCCCGCACCGGACGAGGAGGGCGTCTTCCGGTTGCCGGGTTCCCCGGACCCGGACGGCGGGCCCCGCCTGCCGCCCCCGAGGACGTACCACGGGGGGGAGCGCGAGCCCTCGGGCGAAGTCGAGCTGGTCGTGCTGCCCGTGGCCGACCGGGACGACCTGGCCGAGGCCCGAATCGACTGTCTCGGCGACCGGCTCTCGACCTTCATCGAGTCCCGCCTCGGGGAGGTCCCCGGCCACACCCCCCTCGACGGGTCCCTCCTGCGGACCCTGGCGCCTCTGAAGGACTGGTTCCACTCCTTCCTGGCCTCCTGCGGCGAGCGGCTCGACGACACCAACTGGCTGTCCCGGTCCGCGCACCTGCGCCGGATCCTGGTCCCGGACCGCCAGGAGGTATTCACCCCCGGCCACTTCGGCCGCACCTGCCCCTTCGAGACCCCGGAGGGACCGAACATCGGCCGCGTCCTGACGATCTCCCGGGGCGCGGAGATCCGCGGCCGCCGGCTGGTGATCGTCGACGCGAAGCCCGCGGAGGGACTGGGCATGTCCAGCGCATGCATCCCCTTCCTCGAGCACGACGACGGCAACCGCGTGCTCATGGGCGCCAACATGATGCGCCAGTGGCTGGCGCCCGCCGAGAGAGAGCCGGCCTTCGTGCGGACCGGCCTCGAGCCGCGGGCGCCGGACTTCTGGTGCGGCCGGAACCTGCTCACGGCTCTGCTCTCGTGGGACGGGGACGCCTTCGAGGACGCCGTGCTGCTCAGCCGGTCCGGCGCCCGCAAGCTCGCCTGCCCGGAGCCCCTCGAGCCCGGCGACAAGCTCAGCAACCGCCACGGGATCAAGGGCGTCGTGTCCCGGGTGGCGCCCGACGAGGAGATGCCGCGGCTGCCCGACGGCACCCCCGTGGAGCTGGTCTTCAGCTTCTCCGGCATTCCGTCCCGCTGGGTCATGGGGCTGGTCCGGGAGGCCGCCCTCGGACACGCGGCTCACCTGCGGGGGGAGCCCGCCGTCGTGCCCCCCTTCAAGGCGCCTTCCGACGAGCAGTTGCGGAACCTGCTTCAGGGCAGCGGCCTGCGCGCCGACGGCATGACCACGCTGACCCTCGACGGCACTCCCCTGCGGCGGCCGGCCACGGCCGGATCGGTCTACTGGGGCTGCACCGTGCATCGCGCTCGCCCGAAACTGAGGGCCGCCGTCCACCCCGACGACCGGGGCCAGCGCCTGGGGGAGATGGAGGTGCGGGCCCTGGCCGAGGCCGGGGCGCCCGCGGTGATCCGGGAGCTGACCAACACCTGCTCCAGCCAACGCGGCGACGCCGGTTCCCTGGCCGAGAGGGCCGCCGCCGGACCGGTCGAGCCGGCGAGCACCCCCTCTCCCGCCTTCTCGGCCCTGGCGGCGGGTCTGGCGCAGGCCGGAATCCGCGCCGAGGCCGGCCCCCGGGGGGTCGCCTTCCGGTTGGAACCACCCCGGGGGCCGACGCTGTCCCTGGCCGCCGGCGTGCCCCACCCCTGGTTGCCGGGGAAGACCCTGTCCGAGGTCTGCGCAGCCGAGGGGGCCGCCGGATATCCCGAGGTCCTCGCCGCCAACGGCAGGCTCGCCCGCCTGCCGAAGGACGGGGCTCCCGAGCCCCTGGCAGCCGCGGCTCTCGACGATCTGGCCGCCGCTGTCTCGGACCTGTACGACGGACTGGCCGCCGCGCCGCGGCTGGGGCGGGATGGGAATGTCCTCTTCAGCGGCCGTGCGGTGATCGTCCCCGGGGGCGATCTGCCGGCCGACCGGCTCGGCCTCCCGGCGGAGATGGCCTGGAGCCTCTTCGGGCCGCTGGTGGCCCGCGCGCTGGGGGATCCCGAAGCGGTGGGGCAGCGCTCCACCGAGGCCGAGGCCGCCCTCGCCGCCGCCATGGAGGCCCACTGGGTCATCCTCGGCCACGCTCCATCGGTCAGTCCCACGGCGATGCTGGCCTTCCGGCCCCTGCCGATCCCGGGCCACGCCATCCGTCTCTGCCCCCTGGCCTGCGGCCTGTTGGACGCCGATTTCGACGGCGACCAGGCGGCCGTCTTCCTGCCTCTCACGGAGGCGGCTCAGCGCGAGACCCGCGAGCGGCTGTCCATCGCCGGCCACCTGGCCCGTGACCCCGGCCTCGTGGAGGACCTCTTCCCGCGCATGGACGCCCTCTTCGGGCTGGCCTGCCTCAGCCGCTCGGCAGCGGGCCGGAAGGCGATTACGCAAGCCGCCGGCCGGGAGCCGAACCTCGAGGGCGGCCTCCTCACCCGCGAGGCGGCGGCGATGCTGCTGCGGGGTGTCCTGACCGACGAGGGGGAGCAGGCGGCCCTGGGCGTGGCCGCGGAACTGATGCGGTTGGGGTTCGAGACGGCCCGCGCGGAGGGAGGCTCCGTGGGGCCCTTCATCGGCAGCACCCTCGAACTGCCCGTCCCCCCGGGGGAGGACGACGCGCCGCAGTGGCAGGCCTGCACGGAGGAAGCCCGGGCGATCGTCGCCGGCTTCCGCGACTACGACGACCACGACCTGGGGGCCGCCGCCCTGCTGTGCCACAGCGGCGCCCGGGCCACGGTCCATCAGCTCACCACCCTGGTGGGGCCGGGCGGACTCGTTCGCGACGTCGAGGGCCGGGTCCTCGGAGTCGCCCGCTCCTGGCGGGAGGGACTGACCGCGCGGGAGGTGCTGGCCCGGGTCGTCGGCGCCCGCCGCGGCCTGTTCCGCGTCCTGACGGAGTTCGGATCCCTCGGCCGGGAGCGGTCCGGGTCCGGGCCGGAGGGGTTCGGCGTCCTGGCCCGGGCCCGCCGGGTCGAGCGCCCGGGCCTCGTCTTCGCGAGGGCTGCCCTCAGGGGCGAGGTCGATCCCCTGGAAGACGAGCAATCGCGGCTGCTGGTCGGACTGTCCAGGCCGTGACGGCCAGGCCGTGCGGCCTCACCCGCCGACCGCCTGGGCGTGCCCGCGGGAGTGGTGTCGAGTGTCGGCCCGGCGGCCGGCAGCGCTAGCCGTCCGGCCCGCGCAACTCGATGGCGTCCAGCAGTTGCTGAGGGTTGGCCAGGTCCACGGGCAGGAGCACGTCCGTCTTGCCGTCGGCCAGACCGCGCAACGTCTTGAGATAGCGCTCCGCCAGCTGCAGGTGCACCGACTGGGCGCCGCCGGCGACGCTGATCGAGGCGGCGATCTTCTCGATCGACTCGGCCGTCGCATGGGCGATGGCCCGGACCTCCTCGGCCTGACCCTGGGCCTCGTTGATGGTGCGCTGCATCTCGCCCTCCGAGCGGTTGATCAGCTCCAGGCGCCGGCCCTCCGAGGTGTTGATGCGGCTCTGCTTGTCGCCCTCGGACTGGGCCACGACGGCGCGGCGGTCGCGCTCGGCGGTGACCTGCTTCTCCATGGCGTCCTTCACCGTCGGCGGCGGCGACAGGTTCTTGATCTCGTAGCGGTGGACGCGGATCCCCCAGGTCTCCCCCGACCTCTCCAGCACCTCCACCACTTTGGCCGAGATCAGGTCGCGCTCCTCGAAGGTCCGGTCGAGCTCGAGGGTGCCGATGACCGAACGGGTCGTGGTCTGCGCCAGTTGCATGGCGGCGAAGGAGTAGTTGGTCACCCCGTAACTGGCCTTCACCGGATCGGTGACCGAGATGTAGAGGACGCCGTCCACCTCGACCTGGACCTCGTCCCGGGTGAAGCACTCCTGGGGCGGCACGTCGACGGTCTCCTCCTTGAGATCGCGGATGAAGGCCACCTTCTCGATGAAGGGCACGAGGGCGTGGAAACCGGGGTTCAGAGTTCTGGAGTACTTGCCGAGCCGCTCGACGACGTACGCCGACTGGGTCGGCACCAGCCGGATCGAGCGCAGGAACTTGACGATCAGGACCAGGAACAGGACGGCCCAGACGATGAGGTTGAAGATCTCGAAGACGGTCGACATGTCAGGCCTCCTTCTTCTGGTTCGGCACGCCGGCGGCGACCTCGCCCAGCCCCTCGAAGAAGCCCTTGATCCGGGCCAGCTCCAGGGGCACGACGGAGACGCTGGACTTGGCGGCGATCTCCCGGATCGTCTCGATGTACTCCTCCACCAGCTGCATCTTCAGCGCCGCCGGTCCGCCTTCCTTCTGCACCGCGGCGGCGATCCGCTCGGTGCCCTCGGCGGTGGCCTCGGCGATGATGGAGATCGCCTCGGCCTGTCCCCTGGCGACGTTGATCCGGCGTTGCTTCTCGCCCTCGGAGATGTTGATCTCCTCCTGGCGCTCGCCCTCGGAGAGGTTGATGGTGCTCTCCTTCTCCGCCGCGGCGCGGGTGATCTCGGCGCGCTTCTCGCGCTCCGCCTCCATCTGCTTCTCGAGGGTGTTCACCACGTTCGCCGAGGGCGTGATGTTGCGCAGCTCGTAGCGCAGCACCTTGATCCCCCAGGGATTCGAGGCCTTGTCGATCTCCTGGACGATCGTCTCGTTCAGGGACTCGCGCTCGTAGAACGACTGGCCCAGGGTCAGCTTGCCGATCTCGGCCCGCATCGTCGTCTGCGCCAGGTTGATGCTGGCGCGGCGGTAGTCCTCGATGCCGTAGCTGGCGCGCTCGGGATCGAGGACCTGCAGGTAGACCAGGCCGTCCACCTCGACCTGGATGTTGTCGCGCGTGATGCAGGCCTGGCTGGGGACGTCGATCACCTGCTCGCGCGTCTCGTGGCGATAGGCGATGCGGTCGAAAAAGGGGATGAGGAAGTGGAACCCCGGCTGCAGGACCGCCCGGAACTTGCCCAGCCGCTCGACGATGACCGCCGCGCGCATGGGCACGACGACAAATGTCTTGAGCACCAGGAACAGGGCGATCAGCACGAGGATCGTGAAGTACGTCAGAAGGGGCATCGCTCAATTCTCCTGTAAGGGACCGCCGCCGTCGGGCCCGGCGGCCTCGACGACCCACACGAGGTTCTCGCGATAGGCGAGGATCGCCTTCTCTCCCGCCTCGATGGTGCCGTCGTAGCAGATCGCCTGCCAGGTGGCGTCCCGGTAGTGGATCCGCCCCGCCTGGTCCGGCGCGATCCTCTCCACCACGTCCACGACCGTGCCGTAGGCGTCCTCCTCCTCGTCGGTGGACTGTCGCTCGGACCCGCCTCCGACGAAGCGCAGGAAGAGGCCGCGCAGGCTCAGCAGCAGGACGAGGGAGAGGATGAACCAGGTGGTGAGGGCCGGGATCAGGCCGTCGATCCAGCCCAGCCAGATGAGGGCGGCCACGATCAGGGCGCTCGACCCGAGAAAGCCGAGCACCATTCCGGGCAGGAACAACTCCAGCAGGATCATGACGGCGCCGGCGACGATCCAGGCTGTGAGCATAGGGCCTCCGGGGATTGGCAGGCGGAGACGGCGTCGGGGAAGGATAGGGCGGATGAGAGGGGGGAGCGAGATTGCGGGGAAGGCCGGGCGCCCGGAGCGCACCGGGGCGGCCTCCCCCGGCGGTGCAAGGGATCAGCCGATCCACTGCCGCCACTGCTCGGGCAGCTCCTTGCCGAGGGAGCGCAGGTACACGCTCACCTTGGCGCAGAAGATCAGGATCGACTCGCGGTAGATGTGGAACTGCACCCCCACGGGCACGCTGTAGGCCCCGCGATCGATCTGCTTGCCCTGCACGTCCTCCTCGCCGAGGGCGTGGAGGGCCGCCTTCAGGGCGGCGTCCGAGCGGGCGTACCACTCCCGCAGGACCGATACCCTCGTCTCCGCTCCCCCGGGGGGCGGCCGCTCCTTCCAGTCCATGGCGAAAGTCCGGAAGGAGTCGGTATAGATCTCCTCCAGCTGGCCCGCCTCGCGGCACAGCGCGCCGAGAGACGGGTTGCCGGGCAGGGCGTGAGCGAGATCGGCGTCGCCCAGGACGTCCAGCAACTGTGTGCGCAGCGAGAGGGTCTGCTCCAGCAGAGGGAGCTCCCGTTCCGCGAGACTGTTCATGGTTCCTCCCGTTGGGTGAGCCCCCCGCCCCGGCGCGGCCGTTTTCGCTTGACTTCTCCCTCCGGAGCGGTTAGGGTGCTGAACCGGCCTGTCATCAGCGGCCCCGCTCAACCTCCGGAGGTAACGTATGCTCTCTCTCAGGAAGGGAACCACCGCCGGCCTGTGCGCCGCCATCCTCTGCTTCGGCCCCGTCCGCTCCGACGCCCAGAGCGGGTTGGTCCGCGCCGTCGACGACATTCCGCCCGCGCCGGTCACCGGCCTCACGGCCGTTCTCATGGAGGACAACATCCTCCTGACCTGGAACGCCTCGGACGACGACAGCGCCGTGGGATCGACCTTCGGCGGGCAGCACGTCTATCGCAACCTCGTCCACGGATACCGCGTATACCGAAGCATCGACGGCGGCGAGCCGTCGGAGATCGGCAGCACCCCGCCCGGCATCACGGAATACACCGACACCGACATCCTCACCGGCGGCGGGGTCTACGTCTACGACGTACGCGCCTACGACTCCGACAACGAGGCCATGCTGGCCATCGAGCCCGGGTCCGAGGCCGACCGGGCCCGTACCGTCACCCCGGCCCCGCTGCCTCGCGATGCCGATGGCAATCTGGTCCTCGGCTGGTTCAGTTACGAGGGCGTGAGAGTCGGCCTGGACGACTTCTTTCTGCTCCACGAGAATCTCGGCCGGAAGGAAGGTGACGAGGACTTCGAGCCGGTCTACGACCTGAATGCCGACGGTGTCGTCGGGTTCGACGACTTCTTCATCTTCAACGACCACTTCCGCACCGAAATCGCCAACGCCGACGAAGTCCAGGAGTTCATCACCTCGGCTGGAAGCGCCGAGGCGATCAACGCGGCCATCGCTTTCCAGATCAAGGAATAGCCTCCTTCCTCGGTCACACGGGCGGCCCCCGACCCGGGAGCCGCTGACCCGGCCTCACCGCCCGAGCCCGGCCGGATTCGTCTCGCCCCGCCGGCAGCGGCAGTCCTCATGAAGATCGTCGTTCTCGATGGCTACACCCTGAATCCCGGCGACCTCAGCTGGTCCGGCCTCGAATCCCTGGGCGATGTCACCGTTCACGAACACTCCACCGCCGATCAGGTCCTGGAGAGAGCCCACGGCGCCGAGATCCTGCTGACCAACAAGACCGTCGTCTCCGGTGAGCACATCGCCCGGCTCCCCGGCCTGCGGTACATCGGCGTGCTGGCCACGGGCTTCAACATCGTCGACGTGGAAGCCGCCCGTGAGCGCGGCATCCCGGTGTGCAACGTGCCCACCTACGGCACCGCCTCGGTAGCCCAGGCCGCCATCGCCCACCTCCTCAACCTGACCCAGCGCATCGGCGACCACGCCGCCGCCGTCAACGCCGACCGCTGGGCCGAGTGCCGGGACTTCAGCTTCTGGGACCACCCTCTCGTCGAGCTCGAGGGACTCCTCTTCGGCGTCGTCGGCATGGGCCGCATCGGCCGCCGCACCGCCGAGCTGGCGAGGGCCTTCGGCATGCAGGTCCTGGCCCACACGCGCACCCCCGATCCGTCCCTCGACTGGGTGGAGCACGCGGGTGTGGACGACCTCTTCCGCCGCTGTGACGCGGTCTCCCTGCACTGCCCGCTGACGCCGGAGACCGAGGGGATCGTCGATCGCAGGCGGCTGTCGCTGATGAAGCCGACGGCCTTCCTCATCAACACGAGCCGCGGGCCGCTGGTGGACGAGGAGGCCCTGAGAGAGGCTCTCGAGGAGGGGCGCATCGCCGGCGCCGGGCTGGACGTGATGGCCGTGGAGCCTCCGGCCTCCGGGCATCCGCTCTACGGAGTGCGGAACTGCTACATCACGCCCCACAACGCCTGGGCCACGGGCGCCGCCCGCAAGCGCCTGCTCGACACCGTGGTCGACAACGTGGGGGCCTTTCTCGACGGGAGTCCTCGGAACGTCGTCAACTGAGGACCCGCCCGACCCCGCTCACCAGTTCGTGTAGGACCCGTCCCGCCGCCGCAGGTGGGGCGCCTCCCAGAATTCGAAGCGCTGCGCCGCCGCGGCTTCCTCGTTGAACTCCACCCCGAGGCCGGGCCCCTCCGGAACCGGGAACCGGTCCCCCTCCAGCTCCAGCTGCACGGGGAACAGGCCGCGGTCGTCGAACCCCAGGTCCTCCGTGGGCGAGACCCGCGCCTCCAGCCAGGCGAAGTTCGGCACCGCCGCCCCGAGGTGGACGCTGGCGGCCGTGCAGATCGGCCCCAGGGGGTTGTGGGGCATCAGGTCGATGTAGTGGGCCTCGCACATGGCGGCGACCTTCAGCGCCTCGGTGAAACCGCCGACGTTGCAGATGTCGAGGCGGGCGAACTGCGTGATGCCGCGCTCCACGTAGGGCAGGAACTGCCACTTGCTCGGGAACTCCTCGCCGATGGCGAAGGGCACGTCCGTCATCGTGCGCAGGGACTCGTAGGCCTCGGGGGACTCGTCGCGGATCGGCTCCTCGAGGAAGTCGAGGGTTCCCGGCGGCATGCGCTGGCAGAAGGAGGCGGCCTCGGCCACCGACAGCCGGTGGTGGTAGTCGATGCCGAGGACGGGGTCCGTGCCGATCTCGGCGCGCAGGGCGGTGAGCCATTCGGCGGTGACGCCGATCGACTCCCGGGGCTCGAACCGCCCCGCGCCGCTCTCCGGGCGGGAGGCGATGCCCGTGCGGATCACGCTCCAGCCGTTGTCGAGGAGCAGCCTGGCGTTGGCGACGAGCTGCTCCAGGGAGCCGGCGCCGGTGGTGGCGAAGCAGGGCACGAAGTCGCGCTGCCTGCCGCCGAGCAGCTGGTGCACCGGCACGTCCAGGGACCGGGCGGTGACGTCGTAGAGGGCGATGTCGATGGCGGAAATCGCCCCGGTCAGGATCCGTCCGCCCTCGAAGTACTGACTGCGGTACATCTCCTGCCACAGAGCCCCGGGCCGGCGCGGGTCCCGCCCGATCAGGAACTCCCGGTAGTGGCGCACCGCTCCCTGCACCGCCAGCTCGCGGCCGGAGACGCCGGACTCGCCCCAGCCGTGGATTCCCTCGTCGGTCTCCACCTTGACGATCAGCTGGTTCCGGTGGCCGACCCGGGCGGGATAGACCTTGATGTCGGAGATGCGCAACGCCCCTGCTCCTTTCCCGGCCCTCGGAGGGGCCGGCGATGGGATCGACGGGCCCTCCCCGGGGCCCGCTCCGGGCAATCAGGGCGATTCCCCGGCCGCGGGCAATCCGGCCGGCCGGGTGGCTGCGTCCATTGACTCGCCGAAGGCGCCCGCCGGTTCTTTGGCGCCCATGATCATCGACGAGGTCCGCGCCTTCCCCATCCATGCCGCCCCCCACCCGGCGACCCCTCCGCGCATCCCGCGGCGGGAGGACGCGCCTCCACTCGTCAGTCCCATGCGCCGCTACCCGGAGTTCCTGCCCGCCTGGCAGGGCCGCTGGACGGATCTGGCCTGCGTGGTCACCGCCCGGGACGGGACCTGGGGGTTCGGCTTCGGCTCGTTCTCGCCGCCGGCGGCCAGCATCATCAACGACCATCTCGGCCCGCTGATCACGGGGCAGAGCTGCATGGCCACGGAGAAGCTCTTCGACGTCATGCAGCGCGCCACCGCTCACTACGGGACCTCCGGCCTGGCCAGCTACGCCATCAGCGCCGTCGACATGGCCCTGTGGGACCTCAAGGGCAAGGTGCTGCAGCGGCCGGTCTACGAGCTGCTGGGAGGCCCGCAGAAGAGCTCGATCCCCTGCTACGCCAGCGCCACCGGCCACGACTACGGCCTGGAGAGCACCATCGAGTGGTTCCTCGAGCTCGGCTTCAAGGCGGTCAAGGTCTTCTTCCGCCACGGGCCGTCCGACGACATGGAGGGGCTGCGCCGCAACGAGGAGCTGGTGGCCACGGCCCGGGAGCTGATCGGCGACGAGCGCGAGCTGATGGTCGACGCCTGGATGTCCTTCGACGTGGAGTACGTGGTGCGCCTCTCCGAGGCCCTTAAGCCGTACCGCATCAAGTGGTTCGAGGACTCCCTGCGTCCGGAGGACCTGGGCAGCTACTCCCGCCTGCGGCAGCGCATCCCCCACCAGATCCTGGCCACCGGCGAGCACTGGTACTCCATCCCGCCCTTCGCCTTCGCCGCGGCCAACGGGCTGATCGACATCTTCCAGCCCGACATCCGCTGGGTGGGCGGGATCAGCGCCGTTCTGCGCATCTGCCATCTCGCCGAAGGGCATGGCCAGAGCGTGCTCCCCCACGGAGGCATGAACTACCCGTACGGACAGCACCTCTCCTTCGCCATGCCCGCCGTCGCCTGGGGCGAGCGCTCGGAGGGGGTCTCGCCGCCGGGGGTGCCGCTGGCGGAGATGGTGAAGCTGCCGGGGACCGCCGTCATCGAGAACGGCGAGCTCGTGCCGAGCGACGCTCCCGGCTTCGGTCTGGAGATCACCAGGGACTGGCTGGAGGAACGGGCGGCCTGAAGGCCGCGGAGGGCACCATGCTGATACTGACGGAAGAGGCCGTGTACCGCGCCGACGCGACGGCGCCGCAGCCTGTGCGCGTGCTCGACGCGGCCGCCCGGGCTGTCGACGCATCCACGGGCGCAGGTGTGGCGACGCTGGAGGACGGCGAGATCGCCCTCATCCGGGCGGAGGGCGCCGATCGGCTGGACAGCGGCATCGGCGACGAGATCCACTGCATCCACGTGCTGCGGGAGGACCCGCTGAGCCTGCTCATCGGCACCGAGCCGGCCCACCTCTACCGCCTGGAGGACGGCCAGCCGGCGGCGCGGGTCGAGTCCTTCGACCGCCTGGAGGTCCGCGGCGACTGGTACACGCCCTGGGGAGGTCCGCCGGCGGTGCGCAGCCTGGCCCGCTCCGGCGGCGACGTGTACGCCGATATCCACGTGGGCAGCATCGTGCGCTCCGCCGACTCGGGGCAGTCCTGGGCGCCGGTGAAGCCCGGCCTGCACCCGGACGTGCACCAGGTTGCCGTCTGCCCCGCCGCCCCGGAGCGGGTCTACGTCAACACCGCCGACGCCGTCTTCGTCAGCCAGGACCGCGGCGAGTCCTGGCGCCACCGCGCCGACGGCCTGCCGTGCCGGTACGGCCGGGCCATCGCCGTCCATCCCGAGGACCCGGACTGCCTGCTTGCCTCGGTGAGCCGCGGGCCCCGCGCCGAGGGCACGGGGCGGCTCTTCCGCAGCGACGACGGAGGGCGCGCGTGGGCGCCGCCGGACGGCGGCTTTCCGGAGACCACCCGGGACAACGTCGACACCTTCCAGGTGGCCTTCGACGCCGGCGGCGCGGCCTGGGCCTCCGTCGAGGACCGGCTGTACCGCAGCGGCGACCGCGGCCGGAACTGGAGGGTCGAGTGGCAGGCCCCCGCACCGATCGTCGCCATCTCCTGCCCTCCATCGGGAACCTCATGACCGGCGCCGTCGAGTACGATCTGCTGATCATCGCCGGCCGCGTGTTCTGCGCCGAGACGGGCCTCGACGGCCCGGGCGCGGTCGCGGTGCGCGGGGGCCGCATCGCCGCCTCGGGCGCGGCCGTGGAGGGCACCGCCGCCAAGACCCTGGCCTACCCCGACGCCCTGCTGCTGCCCGGACTCGTGGACATGCACGCCCATCCGGCCCTCGGAGGCTCCCGCTATGGCGTCGACCCGGACGAGCAGTTCCTGCCTCGGGGGGTCACCACCTGCATGTCCCAGGGCGACGCCGGGGCCCTCGACTGGCCGGCCTACCGCGACGAGGTGATCGGCGGCTGCCGCACCCGGGTGCGGCTGGCCCTGCACCTGTCCAAGCACGGCGAGTCGCGCGGGGCCCACTGCTTCGAGCGGTTGGACGACGCCGACGTCGATCTGTGCGCCGCCACCGCCGCCGCGGCCGGCGAGGAGATCTGGGGAATCGCCTTCAACACCATGCGGAGCCCGGTGATCTCCCACGATCCGAGGGAGATCATGCGCCGCGGCATCGAGGCCGCCGACCGCTGCGGGCGCCCCATCCTCTACGGGCCGCGGTTCAAGAGGGACTTCCCCCTGGAGGAGCAGCTGCCCTGGCTGCGGGCGGGAGACCTGGTGACCTACACCTTCTGCTTCCTCGAGGACAACATCATCGCCGGCGGCAGGCTGCGACCGGAGGTTTGGGAGGCCAGGGAGCGGGGGGTCCTGTTCGACGGCTGCCACGGCATGCAGTCCTTCAGCTTCGAACACGCCGAGGCCGCCATGGCCGAGGGTTTCTACCCCGACACCGTCTCCACCGATCAGTACAACCGCCACCTCGGCAGCGACCCGCCCCACGACCTGCCGCGGACGATGTCGAAGTTCATCGCCGCCGGCATGCCCGAGACCGAGGTCCTGGCGCGGGCCACGGCGCGGCCGGCGGAACTTCTCGGCCTGAAGGGAGAGGCCGGAACCCTGGCCCCTGGGGCCTGCGCCGACCTGGCGCTGCTGCAATGGAACGAGGAGGGAAGGCTGAGGGACTGCCGGGACGTGGAACGCGCCGGTGGCTGCTGGGAGCCGCTGGCCACGTTCCGGGCGGGACAGTTGGTGCGGCCGGGCCCCGATGGGGCATAGAAAAAGCCCCGGGAGGATCCCCCGGAGCTTTGGTAGTGGTGGGCGATGCTGGAATTGAACCAGCGACCTCCTGCATGTCAAGCAGGCACTCTAACCAGCTGAGCTAATCGCCCGACGAGGCAAGAGCGTACGGCCCCCCCGAAATACGGTCAAGGCCGGCTCCGGCCCCCGAAAGAGAGGATGGAAATGGCTTCGATCTATCGCGCGGGCCTCGTGGGATGCGGGCGGATGGGCGCCACCATCGACGACGAGGTGAAGGGCCGTCCCGACAGCGAGCTGTTCCTGCCGTACTCGCATGCAGCGGCGGTCAGCGCCTGCGCCCGGACGGACCTTGCGGCGGTCTGCGACCCTGTGGCGACCAAGGCGGAGGAGGCTGCAGCCCGGTACGGAGCGGCCGCGGTGTACACCGACCCCGAGGAGATGATCCGGCGGGAGGGACTCGACATCGTCTGCATCGCCACCCGGCCTTCGCCGCATGCGCCGGTGACGATCCTCGCCGCCGAGAACGGCGTGCGCGCCGTCTACTGCGAGAAGCCGCTCTGCAACTCGATGGCCGAGGCCGACGCCATGGCGGCGGCGGTCGCCGCCAACGGCGTCAAGTTCAACTACGGGACCCAGCGGCGCTACGTGCGCCTCTACCGCAACGCCCGGGAGATGATCGACGCCGGCCGCATCGGCCAGTTGCAGGCGGTGATCGCCCACTGCGGCACGGGCGCCGCCCAGTGGGGGCACACGCACGCCGCCGACATGGTGCTGATGCTGGCCGGCGACGGGGAGGCGGAGTTCGTGCAGGCCACCTGCCGGTTCGCGGAGGACCAGTGGCAGGCGGGGCGCCTGACCGTCGATCCGCCGATCGAGATGGGCTACGTACGCTTCGCCAACGGTGTGCACGCCTACTTCGTCGCCTCGGGGGGATACGAATTCGAGGCCTGCGGCAGCGAGGGCAAGCTGCGCACCCTGTCCAACGGCGGCGGCTACACCTGGCGCCGGGAGGGCGAGCATGGTCTCGAGGAAGCCGCCGGACCGGAGGTGCGGATCGAGAGCGGCACCCTGCGAGCGATCGAGGATCTCGTGAGAGCCCTCGACGAAGACAGCGATACCCAGGGCGGCATCGAGCTGGCCTGTCGCAGCCAGGAGATCGTCCTCGGCCTGGTCGCCTCGAGCCGGGAGGACGGCCGGCGCATCGCCCTGCCGCTGGAGGACCGTTCGCTGTCCGTCAGGCCGGACGCCTACTGAGGGGGCCGGGGGCCCCGCGCCGCCCCTAGAAGTAGCTGAGCAGCTTCTCCCAGACGCTCATGCGGGCCACGGTATCGGCGGCCACAAGGTCGACCCGGGCGAGGACGGCGTCGTCCAGGCGCAGGTGAAGCACACCGAGGCTGTCGCCCGCCGCCACCGGCGCCGGCTGCTCCTCCGGCAGCTCCACTCGGCGCTCCACGCGCCGGCGCTGCTCCGGGGTGAGGACGGCGACGAAGGTGTCGGAGGTCACCGCCGCCACCTCCGGCTCCAGCCCCCAGTCAAGGGAGACCTTCCCTATCGGCTCACCCGCCAGCGTCAGCGGCCCCTTGACGAAGTGAGCGAAGCCCCACTCCAACAGGCGGGCCGTCTCCCGGTCCCGCAACCGCTCCCTGCGTGCTCCCAGGATGATCGAGATGAGGCGCATGTCGCGGCGCTGGGCGGTGGCCACCAGGCACGACCCCGCCCGTCTCGTGTATCCGGTCTTCAACCCGTCGAGCCCCGGGAAGCGGCGGAGGAGCTTGTTCGTCGTGTAGAGGGTGAAGGCGCCGTTGCGGAAAGGGCGCATGCGGATCGAGGACCACTCGAAGATCTGGCGGTACGGAAGCAGGGCCCGTGCGACGGCGCCGAGATCCCTCGCAGTGGTTACGTTGCCCTTGTCCCAAGGGGTGTCATCGAGTCCATGGACGTTCACGCATCGCGAGGACGCCATGCCGAGCTCCCGGGCCTTGGCGTTCATCATTGCGACGAACCCCTCCACCGAGCCGCCGATGTGCTCCGCCACCGCCACGCAGGCGTCGTTGGCGGAGGAGATGACGATGGCCGCCATCATCTCCGAGAGGGGAAAGACCTCCCCCTGCTGCAGGTAGACCTGCGACCCACCCGTACGACTCGCCCGCGCGGAGGTGTGGACGGGGTCGGTCAGGGCGACACGGCCGTCCCTCAGGGCTTCCATGACCACGAGTTGGAGCAGCAGCTTCTGGGTGCTGGCTGGAGATCTCGGCGCATCGGCCCGGTATTCGAACAGGACGGATCCGGTGGAGGCCTCCAGCAGCAGGGCGGAGGCGAAGGGCGGGTTGCTGCCGACGTCGTACGCGGCGGCGCTGATGGGGGTGATGGACAGCCCCGCCAGGCACAGAGGGGGCACAAGGATCCGGAGCAGAGAGCGCATGGAGGCTCCGTCTTCGGGACAGGCGGGAGTGTTGATGAAGCTGATTGGGCGAGGGGAGTGCCAAAGATAGCGAGAGGTGTGGACGGAGGGCAATCAGGCTTTTTCCTTTGGCAACCATGAGAGACGTGACCGAACCGGGACCGACCTACAACGGCGAAGCCATGGATGCCGGGGCGGACGCCTTCGGCGAGCTCCGGCGCTCCGACGACATCGCCGGCGACACCGAGGCCCAGCGGCAGCGGCTGGCCGAGGACGGATACCTGTTCCTGCCCGGACTGCTGCACCGGGAGGAGGTGCTCGAGGCGCGGCGGGAGGTGCTGCGGCGGCTGGCGCTGGCGGGAGTCGTGGACGACACCGATCACCCCCTCCTCGACGGTGTCGTGCTCCCCGGGGCCGACCTGGCCAACGCCCACGACCTGGCCAGGAACAACGCCCCCCTGGAGCGGGTGTTGTACGCCGGCCCCATGATCGCCTTCTACGAGGCCCTCCTCGGCGGCCCCGTGCGTCACTTCGACTACACCTGGTTCCGCGCCAAGATGCCGGGACCGTCGGTTACCCAGCCCCACTACGACGTGGTCTTCATGGGCCGGGGGACGAAGGACCTGTGGACCTCCTGGACGCCCCTCGGCGATGTTCCGCGCGAGCACGGCGGCCTCCTCGTCCTCGAGGGGTCGCATCGCCTGGAGGAGCTGCGCCGCACCTACGGCGCCGCCGACGTCGACATGTACTGCGAGAACCGCGGCGACGGGGCCCGCATCGTCCCGGCTGCGCAGTCCGAAGGCCGGGACCTGACCGCCGAGGAACAGCAGCGGATCGAGTGGCAGGGGCGCGGACACTATTCCCCCGACGCCATCGCCGCCCGTCGCGAGCTGGGCGGGCGCTGGCTGACCGCCGACTACCGCGCCGGCGACCTGCTGGTGCTGAGCATGTACACCATGCACGCCAGCTTCGACAACCGCTCGGACCGCATCCGGTTGTCCTCCGACTCCCGCTACCAGCTGGCCTCGGAGCCGGTGGACGAACGCTGGATCGGCGACGACCCCATGCTGCACGGGATCCGCGCCAAGCGCGGTCTGATCTGCTAGTTGAGAGTCGGGTCCTCGGGGATGAAGGACATGGGGACGTACTTGCCGCCCAGGGAGATCAGGGCCTGCTGCCACATGGCCCCGGGATCGTCGCTGAAGATCAGGTCGAGGTCGCCGGGGGCCAGGATCCAGGCGCCGAGGGCGATCTCCGACTCCAGCTGACCCGGCTGCCACTCCGAATAACCCAGAAAGAAGCGCAGGAAGGGGGACTCCCCGGCCCCGGCCCGGTACTCGCGCAGGGAGTCGAGATCGCCGCCGGCGAACAGACCGGGGCGGATCGGCGTGGCCTCTCCCCGGAGGTGCTCCACCCGGTGCAGGAAGATCAGGGAACCGGGCTCCACCGGACCTCCCTGGTAGAACATCTCGCCGCGGGCGGCGGACTCCCGTCCCATCCCCAACGTCAGGCGGTCGAGCTCTTCCCGCGGGTAGAGCTTGGCCCGCTCCCCGAGGGGGCGGTTGATGACCACCCCGAGGGTGACCTCGTCCGGCATGTGCTGCAGAATGAGGACGATGGTCCTGGAGAAGGCGGGATCCTCCAGGCCGAGAGAGGCGATGAGGAAGGTCCCTGGTTCGAGGGCCGCGGGCATGGGAAGAGAATCAAGCCGGCCTTCGAAACCCGGTCAACGCGGCCTCACCCACCGTAGCGCAGATACCGCCGCCGGTACTCCTCGAAGGGACGCCGGTCCCGCGCCCACCGCTCGATCAGGTCTTCCACCTCGGCGCCGGCGTCCAGCGCTTCGCGGACCGTGTCGGTGCCGGCGAGCTTGTCGAAGTTGTGGATGCCCTCGGGGTTCGTGCGCCACTCGAACTCCTCCGGCCAGCCGCGGCGCACCGCGGCGAGCAGGTGGAAGCCGGTGCGCACGGGGGAGAAGCCCTCGTCTCCCGTGACGTGCAGCTGGACCCCCGCGCAGGAGAGGCCCTCGTGCTTGCCGAAGGACGGCCGGAAGAAGACCGGCCTGACGGCGGCGGCCGGCAGCCCCAGGGCCTCGACGCGGCCGGCGAGGAGGAAACCGTCGATGTACGGCGCGCCGATCTGCTCGAAGGGGCTCGCCGTCCCCCGCCCCTCCGAGACGTTGGTCCCCTCGAAGAAGCACATACCCGGGTACACGGCCACGGTCCCCGGGGTCGGCATGTTCGGCGACGGCGGCACCCAGGGAAGGGCGGTGTGGCGCCAGCGCATGCTCCGCCGCCAGCCCCTCATCTCGACCACGTGCAGCTCGGCGCCGATCCCGTACTCCTCGTTGAACAGCCCCGCCAGCTCGCCGATGGTCAGGCCGTAGCGCACCGGGATCGGGTAACGGCCCACGAAGGAGGCGAAGGCCGGCGCGTCGAGCACGTTCCCCTCCACCACGAGGCCGCCCAGCGGGTTCGGCCGGTCGAGAACCACGAAAGGAACACCCGCCTCGGCGCAAGCCTCCATGGCCAGGCTCATGGTGTACAGGTAGGTGTAGAACCGCACGCCCACGTCCTGGATGTCGAAGAGCAGCACGTCGAGCTGATCGAGCTCTTCGGGAGTGGGATGGCGGCGCTCTCCGTAGAGACTCACCGCCGGCGCGCCGGTGCGAAGGTCGACGGCGGTCTCCACCGCGACGCCGTCCTCGGCGTCTCCCCGGATCCCGTGCTCGGGGCCGAAGAGCATGGCCAGATCGACGCCGGCGCGCGCGTGCAGCACGTCGGCGGTGGCCCGCAGTCGCCGGTCGACGCCGGAGGGGTTGGTCACCAGCCCGACGCGGCGCCCCTCCACCAGGCGGAAGGCCAGCGGGTCGGTGAAGAGCCGTTCGCAGCCGAGCTCGACCATCAGGCGGCCCTGGGCTCGCTCCGCGGCCCGGTACGGCGCAGCACGAAGGCGATGCCCCCGAGAGCGCTGGCGCAGATGCCGGCGGCGTAGCCCAGCAGGGAGGCGGCGAAGGCGAGGCTCTCCTCGACCCCCACGCTCCCGAAGAGCTCGACCAGCACGCCCTCGCGCACCCCGAGTCCGCCCACCGAGATGGGCAGCGCCGCGACGATCGCCGCCGCCGGCTGGAATCCCATGAAGTAGCGCAGCCCGACATCGAGGCCGACGGCCAGTCCCGCCGCCCAGTAGACGAGGATGCGGCTGAACTGCACGCCGAGGGAGACGGCCCAGGCGGCGGCCAGCAGGCCCGTCTGCTCGCGGTAGACGGCGATCGCGGCCCTCAACCTCTCGACGCCTGCCCCGAGGCGGCGCGGCAGCAGCAGGCCGAGGAAGCCCCGGACCCGGCCGAGGCGCCGGCTCATCCCCATGGCCAGCAACCCCGCCAGGGTCAGCCAGACGGTGGCGAGGAGGGTGACCAGACCCGGGCGCCGCACCTCGGCCACCAGGGCACAGGCCCCCAGCGCCAGGCAGCAGGTGGAGAACAGGCCGATGAAGCGATCCATGAAAGTCGCCGCCGCGGCGCGGCGGGTGGCCCCCGTAAGGCGGCGCACGTCGTAGATGCGAACAGCGTCGCCGCCGATGTTGCCGGGGAGCAGGTTGTTGAAGAACACCCCCACCCAGTAGACGACCGCCGTCTGCCCCGGAGAGACGGCGAGGGACTGGCCGCGCAGCAGCAGGTACCACTGTCCGGCGCCGAGAGCATTGCTCAGAACGAAGAAACAGGCGGCCACGGCGAAGAGGGCGGCGTCGGTGCGGCCCAGGACCCCGGCAAAAGCCTCCAGGTCGGACTGGGACAGCAGCCAGTAGAGGAGCCCCCCGCTCACCACCAGCTTGAGGAGGGGATCGCCGAAGCGGCGCCAGACCGGGCGGCCGGGCGAGCCGTCGCCGCCGGAGTTCTGCCGCCGTCCGGAGGCTGCCATCAGCGCTCCCCCATAAGCGCCGACGCCGTGCGCCGCCGCAGCAGGTAGTAGTGGATCAGAGCGCTCCCGGGGAACACGCCTTCCTCCCCCGTCTCGCGGCTGGCGGCGGCGAGTCGGCGGCTGTCACCGCGGCGGCGCCTCAGGTTGCCCGGATGGGCGGCGATCCAGGCCAGGCCCGCCAGGGGCGCCGCGGCGCAAAGGGGCCGCCGCGCCGCGTAGCGCAGGCAGGAGAGCAGCTCCAGGAGCACCCGCACGGGCAGGAGCCACAGCAGGCGGCGGGCGGGCAGGTTCTTGATCAGCGCCACCAGGTTGTTGCGGTGGTTGAGATAGGCCTTGCGGAAGCTGTCGGCCGGGAGGGACTGCCCCGCGTGGTGGAAGACCCTGGACTCCGGCACGGCGAGGATCCGCCAGCCCGCCAGGCGCAGGCGCCAGCACAGATCGATCTCCTCGAAGTGCATGAAGTAGTCCAGGTCGAGGGGGCCGACCTCGCGCAACGCCTCGAGACGGAGGAACATCGCCGTGCCGCAGGCCCAGAACAGCTCCCGGCGGCCGTCGTACTGCCCCTCGTCGCGCTCCACCGTGTCGAAGACCCGGCCCCGGCAGAAGGTGTATCCGAGCCGGTCGATGTAGCCGCCGGCGGCGCCGCTAGGATCGAAGTACCCCGGCCGGGTCTCCCACAGCAGCTTGGGCTGGCACACGGCCACTTCCGGAGCCTCCGAGGCCGCGTCCTCCAGAGGGGCGAGCCAGCCCGGCGTCACGCGGGTGTCGTCGTTGAGCAGCAGGGCGAAGGGGGTCTCCGCCGCCTCCAGCCCCCGGTTGCACGAGCCCGTGAAACCCAGGCGCCGGTCATTGCTCAAAACCTCCATCCGGGGGAACCGGCCGCGGGCGGACTCCAGGGCCGGACCGCCGCCGCCGTCGTCGACGACCAGGACGCGCACCGGCCGGTCGCTGTGCCGATAGAGGGAATCCAGGCAGTCGCTGAGGGTGTCGGCCCGGTAGTGGGGGATGACGACCGTCGTGGCCGGCTCCGGCCCGGAGGTCATTCGGCCGGGGCGCCGGACCCGGTGGCCGACGTCTCGGCGTCGGCCGTCTCGAGGCGCTCCAGGGCCTTGATCAGGATCTCCCGGTCCAGACTGGCCGAGTCGAGCTCCCCGTACTCCTCGACGTAGCCCTCGATCACGCCGAGGGCCTCCCGCGCGCGGCCCCCCGCCTGCAGCGTGGCGGCCAGCTCGTGGTAGGCGGCATAGCCGCGGGGGCGCAGGGCGATGGTCCGGCGGTAGACCTCCTCGGCCCGGTCCAAGGCCCCGTAGTCGTTGTAGAGGATGCTGGCCAGGGCCAGGGCGTTGTCGTACGTGGCGGACGGGTCGGCGCCATAGCGCTCGACGAGCCCGTGGGCCGCCTTCTCGACGAACTCGGCGGCCAGATCGAACCGCCCCGCCTGCCGGTAGTTCTCGCTGGCCGCGTAGAGGCCCTCCCATCCCATGGGGACGTTCTCCTCCGCCCACCGGAGCAGCGTCGCCATCTCGTCGACGCGCCCCTCGGTCTGGTAGATGTCGGCCAGGGTGAGGACGCAGGCCCGGTAGTTCTGCAGCAGCCGGCTGGTGTTCTCGTCCTTGTAGATCGACTCGTCCCGAATGCCCCGGAAGCGGTAGACCTCCATCAGGTTGCGGGCCAGGGCCTCGGCGTTGCCGCCGCCCCGCACCTTCTCGCGCTTCAGCTTCAGGGTCATGCCCTCCATCTCGAGATAGGGATCGAGACCGACGCGGTTGGAGCCGGCCACGGTGATGGCGAAGTGGACGGGCCGCCTGAAGTCGTTCCAGTAGACGATGCCGATGACCATGATGTCCTGCACCCGCAGCAGATTGTGGCCCGGCGGCGCCGAGACCTCCACGTCGAGTCCGAGGTCCCTGAATTCCCGCGGCCTCTTCGGCGTCAGCCACAGCCGCTTCTCGAGATCGACCATCTGCGTGTCGGTGAGGGTGGAGTCGATGAAGACGTCGCCCAGCGGCGCCCCGCCGTCCCTGGACATGGCCACCCGGGGATCGCGGTCGCGCAGCTGCTTGATGTACCACCCCGTGTTGAGCAGGCTCAGATTGATGATGCTCACGTCCCGGCGGATGCCCTCCACGTGCTGCAGGTACCACAGGGGGAAGGTGTCGTTGTCGCCGTTGGTGAAGAGCAGCGAGTTCGGATCGCAGGACTGCAGCAGGTTGTGGGCGTAGTCCCAGGCGATGTAGTCGCCCCGGCGGTCCTCGATGTGATGCAGCCTCGCGCCGACACCGGCCGGCAGCAGCAGACCGATGCAGGAAACGGCGGCGACCCATCCCGTCCGCAGCGAGAGCCTCCGGCGCAGGGCCTCGAGGACGGCGGTCCAGCCGAGGCCCATCCACACGGCCCAGGCCAGGAACATGCCCCCGAAGACGTAGTGGCGCTCGCGCGGCTGCGGGTCGGGCATGTTCAGGTAGAAGGACAGCCCGAAGCCCATGACCAGGAACATCAGGAAGAGGGCCAGGAACCGGCGCCAGTCCCGCCGCAACTGCCACCCCAGGCCGAGGAGACCGGCCAGCAGCGGCACGGCGGAGACCGAGATCACGTGGGGCGTCCTCTCGGTGGCCCAGCGGAACACCATGTCCCGCTCGAGGAAGGGGAAGGGCCACTGCTGCAGGAAGTACTTGAACTGCTGGTGCCACAACTGGTAGACGCGGTCGGCGCGGGGCGTGAGCATGCCCAGCAGCTGGCTCTCCGTGCCGTACTGCTCGCGGCGGAGGAAGGAGAGGAAGTTGCCCAGGTTCTCCGGGTCGTTCATGTCGATGGCCGGGTCCAGCCCCGAGCGCAGGAACAGGGCCAGGTAGGTCGAGTACCCGAGCAGGAAGAGGACGCCCACTCCGACCATCAGCCCCAGGGCCCGGCGGTCTTCCCGGTAGAGGTGCACCACCAGGCCGATACCGCCCGCCAGGAGCACGAGGGCCAGAAGGGGCGCCGAGTCGAGGGCCTTGGCCACGACCACGGCGGCGCCGATGCCGACCGTCACCGCCAGGCTGTTGCGGTACTCCGGGTGCGTCGAGCCGACGTAGAGGCACAGGGCGACAGCGGCGAGTCCGGCCAGCACGCCGAGGAGTCTCGCCGATGGCGGGTACGGGGCGAAGGCGCTCATGGACACGGCGGCGGCGAGTCCGGCGACGAGCAGGATCAGGATGGAGCGCCGCAACTGCTGGTCGCCGAACCAGGCCAGCAGCACGAGGCTGGGGATGGTCAGGAGACAGAGGAGGTGGAGACCGCCCCCGAGCCCGAAGAAGTAGGCGATGAAGAACAGCCAGCGGTCGTTGCCGGCCCCGTGCCGCGTGCCTTCCCAGTAGAGGATCAGCCACAGGCCGCCGCAGACGAAGAACAGCGAGTAGGCGTAGACCTCGGCCTCGGTGCCGTTGAACCAGAAGGTGTAGGAGGTGGCCAGGCACAGGGCGGCGACGGCCGAGCCCAGGGTGGCCGTCCAGTCGCGGGCGTCCCCGAAGAAGCGCAGCGCCTCGCCCCCCATGGCGCGGCGGCAGAGGGCCACGGCGCTCTGGTAGGTGAACCAGACAGCCGCGGCCGATGCCAGGACGGACATGAAGACGACCCGGTTGGCCACGGTCCCTGCGGGGAAAAGGCTGAAGACCCGGCCGAGGAGGACGTACAGGGGCGACCCGGGCGGATGGGGGATCCCCAGGACGTGGGAGCAGGTGATGAACTCGCCCGTGTCCCAGAACGATGTGGAGGGCGCCATGGTCTGCGTGTACAGACCGAGGGTGATCAGGAAGACAGCCCCGCCGGCCAGACGATGCAGTTGTAGTGGGGTCATGGGAACGGCCTAAGGTACGAGGGGCGCCCAGGCGCCGAAAGCAAGGGGCGGCGTGTCAGCGCAACTCCGCCGTGCCCCAGCGACTCGGGTCCGAGTAGAAGGGCGGCGAGCGGTCGACCGACCAGGACTGGGACCCGCGATCGACGTCGTTGAGGACGTAGTTGAAGCCGATCCGGTCGAACTCCCGGGGACGGTAGCCGTTGAGCCCTTCCGCCGGCACGAAGACCTCCATCTGGTAGCTCCGCTTCAGTCGCCGCAGACCGACCTGAAGGGCGTCCTCGGGGCACGGCGGCGCCTGCTCCCGGGCCCGGTCGATCGACGTCTGGCGGCCTATCGGCTCCGTGCCGTGCCGGCCCCTGCCCCCGGGCAGGAAGAGGAAGTGGTGGCAATAGCGGTTGGCCCGGTGGCTGTCCTTCACGTCGCGGGTGTCGATCCACACCTCGAAGGAGTCGGCCTGCCAGTGGTTGCGGGGATCGATCCGGAAGCTCTGCTTGCCCTTCACCTGCACCGCGAACCACAGCCCGGCGTCGCTCCAGGCCATGTACAGATCGGCGAAGCTGGAGCCCCCATCGACCTCCAGCAGGGGTGGAACCCGGTAAGACGAGTCCCAGTCTCGCAGGTTCCCGTCGACTACGGGCGGATCCTCCCGGTAGCGGCAAGGGAAGGCGAAGCGGAAGAACGCCCGCCCCGGGGCGGCGATCATGCTCATGGGTAGAGCCCGCGCGGTCCGTTCACGGTCAGGCGCGCTTGCGGCGCGGACGCGGCAGCAGTTCCCGCAGGAAGCGGCCCGTATGGGAAGCCTTCTCCCCCGCCAGCTGCTCCGGCGTGCCGGCGGCGACGACGCGCCCCCCTTCGGCGCCGCCCTCGGGGCCGAGATCGATGACGTGGTCGGCGGTCTTGATGACGTCGAGGTTGTGCTCGACGACGACCAGCGTGTTGCCCGCCTCCACCAGCCGCTGCACCACCTTCAGGAGGCGCTGGATGTCCGCGAAGTGCAGGCCGGTGGTGGGCTCGTCCATGATGTACACGGTGCGCCCCGTCCCCGGCCGCACCAGCTCGGCGGCGAGCTTGAGGCGCTGGGCCTCGCCGCCGGAGAGCGTCGTGGAGGACTGGCCGAGGGACATGTATCCCAGACCGACGTCCTCCATGATCTGCAGTCGGTCGTGCACGGCGGCGATGTTGGCGAACTGCTTCCGCGCCGAGCCGACCGTCATCTCGAGGACGTCGGAGATCGAATGCCCCTTGAACCTCACGGCGAGGACGTCGGCGTTGTAGCGCTGGCCCTTGCAGGCCTCGCAGCGCACCCACACGTCGGGCAGGAAGTGCATCTCGATGCAGCGCGAGCCGAGCCCCTCGCAGGCCTCGCAGCGGCCGCCGGCGCGGTTGAAGCTGAAGCGGCCGGGTGCGAACCCCCGGAGCTGGGCCTCGGGCATGCGGGCGTAGAGCTGGCGCACGTGGTCGAAAACGCCCATCACCGTGGCCGGTGTGCTCCGCGGCGAGTGCCCGATCGGCGTCTGGTCGATGTTGATCACCTTGTCGACCGCGGCGATGCCGTCGATCCCGTCGCAGTCGCCGCGCCGCCGCTGTGAGCCGTCGAGCTCGGCCGCCAGGCCGCTGTAGAGGATGTCCTCCACCAGGGAGCTCTTGCCCGAGCCCGACACGCCGGTGACGGCGGTGAAGATCCCCAGCGGAATGCGCACGTCGATGTTCCGCAGGTTGTTCTGGCGCGCCCCGCGGACGGTCAGGCAGGCATCCCCGGGCCGGCGCCGCCGGGACGGGACCTCGATGCTCAACTGGCCGCGCAGGTAGGCGGCGGTGCTCGACTCGGCCGCCTCGGAGCTCTGGCGCGAACCGAGCCTGGCGGGGGGACCGGCGGCGACGACGCGGCCACCCTCCGATCCGGCGCCCGGGCCTAGATCGACGATGTGGTCGGCGCGCTCCAGGGTGTCGCGGTCGTGCTCGACGACGACCACGGTATTGCCCAGATCGCGCAGGTCCCCGAGGGCCTCCAGGAGCCGGATGTTGTCCCGCGGGTGCAGGCCGATGGTCGGCTCGTCGAGCAGGTAGAGGACGCCGGTGAGGCCGGAGCCGATCTGTCCGGCCAGGCGGATCCGTTGCGCCTCGCCTCCGGACAAGGTGGAGGCGCGGCGGTCGAGGGTGATGTACCCCAGGCCGACGCGGTCCAGGAACCGCAGCCGGCTGCGCACCTCGGCGAGCAGCTCTCCGGCGATGCCGGCCTCGCGCTCGTCCAGCTCCAGGGTGTCGAAGAAGGCGGCGCAATCGGCGATGGGCAGGCGCTGCAGCTCCACGATGGTGGCCTGGCGCAGGCGCACGGCGCGGCTCTCCGGCTTCAGGCGGCTGCCCTCGCAGGCCGAGCAGTCGACCTCCTTCAGGAGCGACTTCCAGCGCGGCACCTGGCGCGCCATCTCGTCGATGGTGGGCAGGACTCCGGAGTAGCTGGCCGAGGCACCTCCGGGCAGCTCGGCGGCCGCCGTGCCGCCGTAGAGGAGGGCCCGCCGCGCGTCGGCCTGCATCTCGGCGATCGGCGTGTCCAGGTCGAAGCCCAGGAGATCGCCGACGACTTCGAGGTAGCGGGTGAAAGCCGACTGGCCCTCCAGCGGGCCCCAGACCTCGACCGCCCCCTCCCGGACGCTCCGTCTGTGGTCGGGCAGCAGGGCCTCCCGGTCGACCCCTTCCCCGGTGCCGAGGCCGTCGCAGACCGGGCACATGCCGTCGTGATGGTTGAAGGAGAAGGACTGGGGAGCCAGCGGCGCGAAGCCGCGCCCGCAATCGGGGCACGAGAACCGGCGGCTGTAGCGGACCTCCTCGCCGTCGTCGGCGCCGGCGACCACGAGCTCCCCCGAGGAGAGCTCCAGAGCGCGCTCCACCGACTCGGCCAGGCGGCCGCGCTGGGCGGCGGAGACGACGGCGCGGTCGACGACCAGCTCCACGCGGTGGCGCAGGCGGCGGTCGAGCTCGAGATCCTCGCCGAGGCCGCGCAGCTCGCCGTCGACGCGGGCGCGGGTGAAGCCGTCCTGGCGGGCGTGGCGCAGCAGGGTCTCGTAGCCCTCGTTGCGGGTGGGCTCCATGGGCGCCAGGAGCAGCAGTCGCCGGCCCTCGGGCATGGCCAGGATCCGGTCCACCATCTGGTCCACCGTCTGCGACCCGGCGGCCACGTCGCAGCGCGGGCAGTACTGGGTGCCGAGGGTGGCGAAGAGGGCGCGCACGTAGTCGTAGACCTCGGTCACCGTGCCCACCGTGGACCGCGGGTTCCGGCTCGGGCTCTTCTGCTCGATGGCGATCGCCGGCGACAGGCCGGAGATGCGCTCCACCTTCGGCTTCTGCATCTGGTCGAGGAACTGGCGCGCATAGGCCGACAGGGACTCGACGTAGCGGCGCTGCCCCTCGGCGTAGATCGTGTCGAAGGCGAGGGTCGACTTCCCCGAGCCGCTCACCCCGGAGACCACGGTCATGCGGTCCCGCGGGATGCGCACGTCGACGTCGCGGAGGTTGTGCATGCGGGCGCCGACGACGGAGATCTCGCGGATCGCCTCCTCCGGCTCCGCGCTCCGGGCGGCGTCGGGGGCGCCGGCCGCGGGTGACGGGTCCAGGACCTGGGCCAGGATCCGGCCCGTGTGCGATGCGGAGACCTTCGCCACCTCCTCCGGAGGCCCCTCGGCCACCACCAGCCCTCCGGCGGCGCCTCCCTCGGGACCCATGTCGAGGATCCAGTCCGCAGTCTTGATGACCTCCATGTTGTGCTCGATGACGACCACGGTGTTGCCGGCGTCGGCCAGGCGGTGGAGGATCGCCAGGAGCCTGTCGATATCGGCGAAGTGCAGACCCGTGGTCGGCTCGTCGAGGAGGTACAGGGTGCGGCCCGTGCCGCGGCGGCACAGCTCCTTGGAGAGCTTTACGCGCTGGGCCTCGCCGCCGGAGAGGGTGGGCGCCGGCTGGCCGAGCTTGATGTACCCCAGTCCCACGTCGTGCAGGGTCTGCAGGATCCGCCGGACCTGCGGGATGTTCTCGAACAGGTCCAGGGCGTCGTCGACCTCCATGTCCAGGACCTCGGCGATCGACCGGCCCCGGTAGCGGACCCCCAGGGTCTCGCGGTCGAAGCGCTGGCCCTCGCAGGCCTCGCAGGTCACCCAGACGTCGGCGAGGAACTCCATCTCCACCAGGGTCGCGCCGTTGCCGTCGCAGGCCTCGCAGCGGCCGCCGCGGACGTTGAAGCTGAAGCGCCCCTGCTTGTAGCCGCGCAGGCGCGACTCCGGTAGCTGGGCGAAGAGCTGGCGGATCGGCGTGAACAGATCCGTGTAGGTGGCGGGGTTGGAACGGGGGGTGCGGCCGATGGGCCGCTGGTCGATGCGGATCACCTTGTCCAGATGCTCGACGCCCTCGATGTCGTCGTGGTCCCCCGGCTGGGTGCGGGCCCGGTGGAGGCGGTTGTCCAGCTCCTTGAAGAGGATGTCGTTGACCAGGGAGCTCTTGCCCGAGCCCGAGACGCCGGTGACGCAGGTGAAGAGCCCCAGGGGGAGCTTCACGTCCCCGGCGCGGAGGTTGTTGTGCCGCGCCCCCTTCACCCGCAGCCAGTCCTCCCCCGGAGACCGCCGCCGCTCGGGGATGGCGATGCGCTCGCGGCCGGTCAGATAGCGGCCGGTGAGGGAGCCCTCCTCGGAGGCCACCTCCCCGGGCCCGCCCGTGACCAGCACCCGGCCTCCGCGGTCGCCCGCCCCGGGGCCGAAGTCGACGACGACGTCGGACTGGCGCATGGTTTCCTCGTCGTGCTCGACGATGATGACGGTGTTGCCCACGTCGCGCAGGCGCTTGAGGGTTTCGAGCAGCTGCTGGTTGTCCCGCGGATGGAGGCCGATGGACGGCTCGTCGAGGATGTAGAGAACCCCCACAAGTCCGGAGCCGATCTGGCTGGCGAGGCGGATGCGCTGCGACTCGCCCCCCGAGAGGGTGTCGGCGCCGCGGTCCAGGGTCAGGTAGCCGAGGCCGATCTCGTCGAGCAGGTCGAGGCGTCCGCGGATCTCCTTGAGGGCGTCCTCGGCGATGAGGGCCTTCTCCTCGGACAGCTCGATGCCGTGGAAGAACAGGCGGCTGGCCTCGATGGGGAGGGCCGTGATCTCGGGCAGCGCGCTGCCGCCGAGGAGCACCGCCAGGGACTCGGCCCGCAGGCGGCCCCCGTGGCAGGTGGGGCACCGGCCGGTGCGCACGTAGCGGCCGAGGTCCCTGCGCACCTTGGCGTTGCCGTGGTGGAGGCGCTCCTCGATGAACTTCAGGGCGCCCTCGTAGCGGTCGTCATGGGCCCAGGAGTGGCCCCGGTGGCTGGTGTAGACGAACCGGATCCTGCGGTCACCCAGACCCTCCAGAAAACCCTCCTTCTGGTCCTCCTTCAGGTCCTCCCAGGCGGTATCGAGGGTGAAGCCGAGGTGCTCGGCCGCGCCCTCGTACAGGTGGTACCGCCAACGGTTGGCGCCGATGTCGCCCAGGGGCTCCACGGCGCCTTCGCGCAGGGACTTCCCGGCGTCGGGCACGAGCCGGGTCTCGTTGACGATCATCTTGCTGCCCAGCCCGCCGCAGTCGGGGCACATCCCCGAAGGGTTGTTGAAGGAGAACATCTGCGGCGTCGGCTCGGCGTAGGAGATGCCGCAGGCGGGGCAGTCGAAGTTGGCGCTCAACAGCCAGTCGTCGTGGGGCTCCCGCCCTTCCTCCCCGGAACCGTCGCCGCCATCGGCCACGATCAGCGATCCCGACCCCAGCCGCAGGGCGCCGTCGACGGCCTCGTCGAGCCGCCCCCCCATCTCCTGGCGGATCACCAGCCGGTCGACGACGACCTCGATCGAGTGGCGGCTGTAGCGGTCCAGCTCCGGGGGGTCGTCGAGGGTGAACAACTGGCCGTCGACGCGCACCCGCAGGTAGCCGTCGCGGTGCAGCTCCTCGAAGAGGTCCTGGTACTCCCCGCGGCGGTTGTCGACGACCGGCGCCAGCAGGAGGATGCGCCGGCCCGGCGGCAGGGCGGCGATGCGGCCGACGATCTGGTCGCGCGTCTGGGCGACGATCTCGCCGCCGCAGCGGACGCAGTGAGGGGTGCCGCACCGGGCGTAGAGGACGCGCAGATAGTCGTAGATCTCGGTGATCGTGCCGACGGTGGAGCGCGGGTTGGCGCCCCCCGTCTTCTGGGAGATGGAGATCGTCGGCGCCAGCCCGGTGATCTGGTCGACGTCGGGTTTCTCCAGCTGGCCCAGGAACTGGCGGGCATACGCCGACAGGGAGGCGACATAGCGGCGCTGGCCCTCGGCGTAGATCGTGTCGAAGGCCATCGACGACTTGCCCGAGCCCGAGACCCCGGTGAAGCAGATCAGCCGGTTCTTGGGCAGCTCGAGGTCGACGTTCCTGAGGTTGTGGACGCGGGCCCCGCGAACGCGGAGAAAGCCGGACTCCATGGACCTCCGGGTGGGGCTGCAAGGGAGGAAGAAGGCAAACGTGACAATTTACGGGAGGCGGACGAACCCGCAACCGTCCGGCCCATTCCTTCCCGGGGAGGTGGCCGGTCCCGGGTGAAGACCTTACCGTAGCAGCCGCCACCCGCCACCTGCAACGAACCGGGACCGATGATCAAGCTGGGCGTCAACACCGTTCTCTTCGCCGGATACGACCTCGAGACCGCCCTGCGGCACATCGCCCTGGCCGGGTACGAATCCGCCGAGTTGTCCGCCATTCGGGGGATGTGCGAGCACCTCGTCCTCGACGACTGGCGGTCCCAAGCCGACAGCATCCGCCAGCTCGCCGAGGACCACGGCCTCGAGCTGACGGCCATGGAGGTGGCGAGCCTCGACGAGGCCAGGCTGCTGAAGGCCTTTGAAGCGGCGGCCCAACTCGAGATCGGAGTGGTCAACGTCGGCCCCGGCGGACGGGCCGGCAGCGACGAGGACCTGGCTCGGCAGATCGACCTGCTCGCCGGCCTGGCGGCCAAGGCCCACGACCACGGCGTGGTGCTGTGCGTGAAGGCCCACGTGGGCCAGTCGATCCACGACACGCCGACCACTCTGAAGGCCATGGCCGCCATCGACTCCCCCGGCTTCGGGATCGACGTCGACCCCAGCCACATCTTTCGCGCCGGCGGCGGCGAGGACGTGGTCGAGGCCCTGGAGGCGGTGATCTCCCGGGTGCGCCACGTCCACATCCGCGACTGCCCCGCCGCCGCCAGGGCCACCGAAGGACCGCCCGGCCCCCCGGAGGAGCAGGCCTGCGGCCGCGGCGCCATCGACCTGGCGGGTCTCCTGCGTGTCCTGCACCAGGCCGGATTGGACGCCGCCGTCAACCTGGAGGTCATCGGCGCAAAGGAGTACGAGCTCTCCCGGGTGGTCACCATCGCCGCCGAGAGCCGCGGCTACCTCAACGCCTGCAGGCGGGCTGCCGAAGGCGGGTCCTGACCGGCCCGGGGACCGGCGTGATCCGCACCTTCATCGCCGTCGAGACATCCCCGGAGGTCCGTGCCGCCGCCGCAGGGCTGACGGACCGCCTCCGGCGGGGCTGGCGCGCCTCGGAGGTGCGCTGGGTACCGCCGGAGAATCTGCATCTCACCCTCCGCTTTCTCGGGGAGACCGAGGAGAGTGGGGTGGCGCCACTGACCGCGGCCCTGGACGGTGTGACCGCCGGCACGCCGCCCTGCCAGCTCACCCTGGGCCCCCTCGGCGCCTTCCCGGACGTCCGGCGCCCGCGCGTGCTCTGGCTCGGCCTGAAGGGGACGGGGACGGCTGCCCTGCGCTCTCTGCAGAGGCGGATCGAGGAGCGCGTGACCGGGCTCGGCTGGGCGCGCGAGGGCCGGCCCTTCAGCCCCCACCTCACCCTCGGCCGGGTGCGCCCCGGAAGGGCGGCCGATCCGGGCGAGGGCTGGACCCGGGCCGCCGTACCGGAACTCGCCTTCCGGGTCGAGGAGGTGGTGCTCATGCGCAGCGACCTGCGGCCCGACGGGGCGCGCTACTCGGTGCTCCACCGGTCGCGGCTGAGAGGAGCTGGCGGGCGGGCGGAGGCTCACGACGACGCCGGGCCGGCGATCCCGCGGCGGAGCGCGGCCGGCGGTCCCGCCTAGGACGGCGGCCGGAACAGGGCGAAGGAGCTGGTGTAACCGTGGAGGTAGGTCGTATCGCCGACCGGGCCGATCTCTCCGCCGCAGAAGAACCCGCCCAGGGGGATCTGTCCGAGGGACTCCTCGAGGCGGCCGCTGTCGTGGCCGGGCCGCCCGAAGAAGCGGTGGCCGCGGCCCGTGCAGGTGAACAGCAGCCCGCCGGCGGGGGCGGCCTCCGGCTGCCGGCGGCGGTAGCGCGCCAGGAGCTGGTCCAGGTCTTGGGTGGCCGCTGCCGCGTCGCGCACGTGGAACTGCACCGTCTGCCCACTGCTGAGCCGGTCGCCGACGGCGATCACGCCCTTCTCGTGGTCGAGCTGGAGGACGTTGCGGATCAGGAAGTCACCGGCCCCCAGCTCCTGCTTCAGGCCGGTGGAGGCCACGCCGATGTGCAGGGAGGTCTGCATCCGCTCCTGGTCCTCGGCGCCGGCCTCGTGGTAGATCTCGACGAGGCGCTCCACCGCGGGCCGGCCGTCGAGGGCTTCCAGGAAGTAGCCGCTGCAGCCGGTCACCGTCATCGGCGGACCGATGGCGCGGCACCCCTGGGCGACGATGGTGTCCACCTCGACCCCGCCCTGGAGAGCGACGCCGACACAGCCCCCGGTGACGATGCGGCCGTCGAGGATCAACCGGTTCTCCTGAAGGACGGAGGCGAGCCCGCCGATCTTCGCCGACCCCGGATAGGCGAAGTCGAGGCCCATGAGCAGCGGTCTCGGGTCGAGAGGAGAGGGGCCGGTGGGATCGGCGAGCAGCAGGAACTGGGGCGGCGGCTCCGGGGCGACACCGAGGGCCTCGTGCCAGCGGTCCGGCCCGGCGTCCGGGTCCGGGAGATCACCGGCCTCCAGGTGGAAGGGGGTCATCGCGGTGCCGGGCAGGACGGCGGCGGTGGCCGCCAGACAGGCTCGGTCCTCGACCTCACGGCCGCCACCGATCACCCCCGTGGCCGTGCAGCCGAGCATCCTCGCCGGCCCCGGGTCCTCCACCAGGCCCGGGAGATCCTCGATCTGGTCCTGGTAGTGGGGGGTGAGGAACAGCAGCAGCAGGTCGGGAGGCCATCCGAGGCCGGAGGCGAGGTCGCCCCGGACCTGGGCGAAGGCCTCGGCCAGGTCCGCCTCGAAGGAGGCGCTCGTTGCCCACTTCATGAGCCACAAGCTCGACATCGCCCCGGCGGGGCACAAGAAAGGAGCTGACCATGACCGGCCGACCGTACGTGCTGGCGGAGACGAACTGGAAGGAGGTGGAGACGACCGACTACGAGGTCGTCGTCCTGCCCTGGGGGGCCACCGAGGCCCACAACTACCACCTGCCCTACGCCACCGACGTGATCCAGTGCGACCACATCGCCGCCGAAGCGGCGAGGCTCGCCTGGGAGAGGGACGCCAAGGTCGTGGTGCTGCCCACGGTGCCCTTCGGGGTCAACACCGGACAGATCGACGTCAAGCTCGACATCAACATGAACCCCTCCACCCAGCTGGCGGTGCTGACCGACGTCTGCGACGTCCTCGAGCATCAGGGCATCCCCAAGCTGGTGATCCTCAACGGGCACGGGGCCAACGACTTCCGGCAGATGGTCCGGGAGCTGTGGCCGCGCTACGAGATGTTCCTGTGCACCCTCGACTGGTACCGCTGGATCGACGCCGACCTCTTCGAGGAGCCCGGGGACCACGCCGGCGAGATGGAGACGAGCCTGATCCAGCACCTGGCTCCCGACCTTATGCGGCCACTGTCCGAGGCCGGCGACGGCCACGAGCGGGTCTTCAGGGTCGAGGCCCTGCGCCGCGGCCTGGCCTGGACCCAGCGCGACTGGATCGAGGCCACCGCCGACACCGGGGTGGGGGATCCGGCTCCAGCGACGCCGGAGAAGGGGCGGCGCTGCTTCGAGCAGTTGACGGGCCGCATCGCCGACTTCCTCGTGGAGCTGGCCGCCGCGGACCCGGCCGACCTCTACGAGTAGACGCCACCGGACCCTCACAAGGAGAATCGAGCATGCCTGCATTCGACGGCCGCAGCGTCATCGTCACGGGGGGAGCCAAGGGGATCGGCCGCGCCATCTGCGCCGCCTTTGCGCGCGACGGGGCGCGGGTCCTGTGCGCCGACGTGGACGCCGACGCCGGGCAGGCGCTGGAGGCGGACCCGGCCGGCGCCGGGCGGATCCACTTTCGGGAAGCCGACGTGGCCCTGGCTGATGCCTGTGAAGGCCTGGCCCGCTTCGCGGTGGAGGAGTGGGGGGGCATCGACGTGGTCTGCAACAACGTCGGCATCCAGCCCATCGCCAGCTACCGCCCCGCCCACGAGCTGAGCGAGGAGCAGTGGGACCGCATCCTCGACGTGAATCTCAAGTCCTGCTTCCTGATGACGCGGGTCTGCGTGCCGCCCATGATCGCCGCTGGCGGCGGCGTCATCATCAACACCGCCAGCGTCCAGGGGCTGCAGTCGGCCAGGGGGGTCTCCGCCTACGCCGCCAGCAAGGGCGGCATCCTCTCCCTCACGCGGCAGCTGGCGCTGGACTACGCCGAGCACGGGATCCGCGTCCTCGCCGTCAACCCGGGCACCATCGACACGCCCCTCGTGGACGAGGCCGTGGCCGCGGCCGGCGGCGACGAGGCGGAGATGCGGGCCTCCATGGCCGCCGCCCACCCCCTGGGCCGCACCGGCCGCCCGGAGGAGATCGCCGAGGCGGTCCTCTTCCTGGCCAGCGACCGGGCCTCCTTCATGACCGGCGAGAGCGTCTGCGTCGACGGCGGCCTGATGGCGTTGGGCGCCTGGGCCTGAAGCTTCAGGACGAGGACGCGCCCAGGATCCTGGCGCGCAGCTCGTCGAGGGGGAAGGCGGGGCCGGGGTCGTCCTTGCGGTCCGGCGCGATCTCCTCGTGGCCGAGGATCCAGCGCAGGCCGTACTCGGCGACGAGCAGGGCGCTCAGGGCCTCCACCACCTCCAGTTGCTGGCGCGGATAGCGCAGCCACCAGGCCGGCTCCGACTCGTTGCGATGCACGGCGCGCACCGCCTCCTCGGGACTGAAGAGCCGGCCGAGGCGGCTGACCAGCACCCCCTCTCCGCGCTCTTCCAGCCGGCCGGAGTTGTCGATCTCGACACCGAGACTCATGCGGTTGAAGGCCTCGCGCCCTCCCCAGGCCGACCGGCCGGCGTGCCAGCCGATGGTGTCGAAGGGCAGCAGTTGCGTCACCTCGCCGTCGCGGCCCACCACCAGATGCGCGGAGACGCGGCGGCCGGCGGTGGGGTCGCTGAGCACGCGGACAGCGTGGTCGGCGTCGTCGCAGGCCGTGAAGTGGAGAATCAGGGTGTCGGGCGCGCCGGGTCCGAAGCGGCCCCCCTGGTTCGGGGACGGCACCTGACGGACGCCGGCGAGACGGTGGTTCTCGATTCGCATTCCACGGCTCATATTACGGAGCCCCATGGCCGCCACAAGCCTCGCCCCTGAAGACCACGAGCTCCGCTTCGAGGCCGAACTGCGCGGTCACCGTCTCCGTTTCGTGACCACCTGGGGGCTCTTCCACCCTCGCGGCATCGACGCCGGCACCGCCCTGCTCATCGACCGGATCGAGGTGGCTGCCGACGCTGTATGCTTGGATCTCGGGTGCGGCTGGGGGCCCGTCGGCTGCGCTCTCTCGAAGCTGGCCCCCGAGGGCCGCGTCGACCTCGTGGACAAGGACTTCGTCGCCGTCGGCTATGCCGGCCGCAACGCCGCGGCCAACGGCTGCGGCAACGCCCGCGTCTATCTGTCCAACGGCTTTCACCACGTCGACGAAGACGCCCGCTTCGACCTGATCGCCTCCAACCTGCCGGCCAAGGCCGGCTCCGAGCTGCTCGACCACTGGATGGCCGAGGCCTGCCGCCGGCTGCGGCCGGGAGGGGCCCTGTGGGTGGTCACGGTGGCGGGGCTGAAGGCCTACGTGAAGCGCCTCTTCGGCGAGCGCTTCGGCAACTACCGAAAGGTCGCCCAGGGACGCTCGCACGTGGTCGCCGCGGCGGTGCGGGAGTAGCGGTCCCTCAGAGCACCGTCTCGTCCGGGGGCAGGTAGTCGCTGCGCAGGGGGTCCCAGGGCTCTCCGCAGATCTCGCTCATCACCCGCCACTCGCCCGAGGTCAGGGTCCCGTGGTGGTGGTAGAGGAAGCGCTCGAGCCCGGAGGCGCCCGCGGCCTCCAGCAGGCGCCGAAGATCGGCGGCCGACATGGGATCGCCGTCGTGGGGGGCGCGGCCGGAGTCCACCCACGGGCACAGCCGCTGAGCGTCTCCACCGAGAGCGGCCAGGGCCCGCTCCGTCTCCTGCGTGACCACGAGGTCGTAGAAGTCCGGCGTGAGGGCGCTCTCCATGTCCCCCAACCCCTCGACGCCGGGGAGCACGAGACCGAAGAGGGCCTCGACGACGGCCAGCCCGTCGCCCTCGCTCAGGCCCGGGTTCCACAGGCACAGGGTCTCCACCCAGCGCGCCACCGTGCCCACGAGCCCGTCGAAGCCGCGGTGCCAGAAGTAGTGCTTGGGCAGCAGCAGGTCGAGGATGCCGGCGAGGGCGGCGAAGTCGTAGCCGCACAGGGGCGCGAAGGCCGCCGAGCGCGGACCGACGCCGATCTTCACCGGGCGGGATGCCCCCTGGCGGACGCCGTCGGCGATGCGCCGGAAGTAGCGGGTGAGGGAGTCGCTGCGGAAGCTCATCCAGGCGGCCAGGTCGGGATCGGCGCCGAGCAGGTGGTAGCCCCCGAGGAACCCCCCCGGCCCGTGGAGGGCCACCTGGCGGGGGTCGAGGTTGTGCAGCCGCTCGTACAGCCGGTCCCGGGCGGCGCACAGGGCCCCGTAGTCGTAGCCCAGGTCCGTGCACATGGGCTCGGCGCCGGCGGCCAGATCGGTGAAGATCGACGAGCGCCCGCCCATGTGGTGGGGGGCGATCTCGTAGCCCCACTCGGGGCCGTCCATGATGGCGCCGTCGGCCTCCGGATAGTGCTCCAGGGTGTCGACGATGCGGGCGCTGATGGCGGCCGCGCCGGTCTCGTCGTGGAGGTGGTGCCCCCCGCCTCCGCCCCCGGCGCCGGTCTGGGCCTGGAAGATCCAGACCGAGAGGCCGCGCTCCTTGGCGGCGCGGAAGGTGTGGGCCAGGCGGGCGCGCGCCTCGGGCATGTCCTCGGGGGCGGCCGGCGCCGGCACGCCGAAGCGCGCGTACACCGCCGGGTCGGGATCGTAGGTCAGAGTGGGGGGAGGAGTGCCCGGGGCCGGCTCGATCGAGCGGCCGCGGTCGTGGCCGATGGCCAGCTTGCCGGCGTGGAACACCAGGGGGCCGATGACGAGCCCTTCCACGCCCCCCGCCTTCCAGGCGTCGAGGATCGGCTCCGGAGCCTCGATCAGGTGCTCCAGGTCCCGCATCACGTCCATCCAGATTCTCATTCCGGGTTCCTCTCTCCTTTGGCCAGCAGGTCGGCGATGGTGACTTCGTCCTTGAGGTCGATCGGCGGCCGGATGCCGGTGACCTGCTCGATGCGTTCGGCCCAGCTCTGCTCCAGGCGCTGCAGGTAGCGGCCGACGGCCGTCATCTCCTGCCCCTTCTGACTCACCAGGCGCTCGTAGAGCTGCTCGCCGATCAGCCCCTCGGCGCGGGCCTGCCGGAGCTTCTCCGCGTCCTGCTTCAACTCGTTCAGCCGCCGCACGAGATCCATGACCTCCTGCTCCAGCTTGTTCAGCATACCGTCGACGTGGATGCCGGCGGCCACGCTCCGGGCCTTCTCGAGGGGATACTCGTGCTCGAAGCGCAAGTGCCCGTTGAGGCCCCGCAGCGAGACCTGCTTGCCGCATTCCGGGCAGGTTACCTTGATCTCGGCCATTGGAGGATCTCCCGATCGTTCAGGAATATAGATCGCCTTGACCGGCGGCGAGATCGCCGGTTAGGTTGCGCCCCGCCATGCGGATCGAACCCCCCTATCTGCTCTTCCTCGGCGATGCCGCCGACCAGCTGGCCGCCAAGACCGCCGACGGCGTGGCGCGCTGGCGCCCGGACCTGTGCGTTGGCCAGTTGCGCCTGCCGGGGTGCAACGCCGACGTGGGCCAGCCCGACCTGACCCTCGAGCAGGGACGGCGCGCCGGCGCCCGCACCCTCATCGTGGGCGTGGCCAACCGGGGCGGCGAGATCTCCGACCAGTGGATGGAGACGCTGCTCGCCGCCCTCGACCTCGGCTACGACATCGCCAGCGGCCTGCACGACCGGCTGCGCCGGATCCCCCGGCTGGCCGAACGGGCCGACGCCCTCGGGCGCAGCCTCTTCGACGTCCGCTATCCCGAGGTGGAACTGGAGGTCGGCCACGGGAAGCCGCGCAGCGGGCGCCGCCTGCTCACGGTGGGCACCGACTGCTCCTGCGGCAAGATGTTCACGGCCCTGGCCATCGAGCGGGAGCTTTCGAAGCGGGGGCGCAAGGCGACCTTCCGGGCCACCGGGCAGACCGGGATCTTCATCGCCGGCGGCGGCATCGCCGTGGACGCCGTCATCTCCGACTTCATCGCCGGCGCCACCGAGTCCCTGACCCCGGCCAACGACGACGACCACTGGGACCTGGTGGAGGGCCAGGGGTCGCTCTTCCACCCTTCCTACGCCGGCGTCTCCCTCGGCCTGCTGCACGGCTCGATGGCGGACGCCCTCGTCCTCTGTCACGAGCCGACACGCCGGCACATGCGCGGCCTGCCCCACGCACCCCTGCCGACACTACGGGAGTGCATCGCCCTCAACGAGAGCTGCGGCCGCCTCACCAACCCCGCCTGCCGGGTCATCGGCCTGTCGCTGAACACCTCCTCCCTCGACGGTGCGGCCGCCGAGCGCGCCCTGCGCGCCGCCGAGGACGAGACCGGCCTGCCCGCCGCCGACTCCTGCCGCGGCGGCGGCGCCGAGAAGCTCGCCGACGCCGTGGATTCGGTGGAGCCCGCCCTTCCGCAATAGAGGCAGGCCGTGCCCGAGTTGACAGTTGTCTCCGAGACCTGGCCCATGGCCGGGACCTTCACCATCTCCCGCGGCTCGCGGACCCATGTCCAGGTCGTGCTCGTCGAGCTTCGGGACGGCCGCTCGGTGGGGCGCGCGGAGTGCGTGCCGTACCCCCGCTACGGGGAATCGGTCGATGGTGTGATGGAGCAGGTGCGAGCGGCCGCCGCCGGGATCGAGGGCGGCTGGACGCGCGCCGACCTGGCGCGGGAGATGCCGCCCGGGGCCGCGCGCAACGCCCTCGACTGCGCCCTGTGGGACCTGGAGGCGGGCCGGCAGGGGACGACCGTTCACGAGCTGGCCGGCCGCCCGGCACCGGGTCCCCTCACCACCGCCTACACCCTCAGCCTGGCGACGCCGGAGACGATGGGCGCCGCCGCCAGGGCGGAGTCCGGGCGGCCTCTGCTCAAGCTCAAGCTGGCCGGCGACGGGGGAGACGTGGAGCGGGTTCGGGCGGTCCGGGAGGGGGCGCCGGACTCCCGGCTGATCGTCGACGCCAACGAGGGATGCTCCGCCGATGGGCTGGCATCCCTGATGAGCGCCCTGGCCGAACTCGGCGTCGACCTGATCGAGCAGCCCCTTCCCGCGGGCGAGGACGCGGCCCTGGCCGACCTGGAGCACCCGGTGCCGCTGTGCGCCGACGAGTCCTGCCACACCGCCGACGACCTCGGCCGCCTGGCAGACCGCTACGAGGCGGTCAACATCAAGCTCGACAAGACCGGGGGACTGACGGCCGCCCTCGAGCTCGAGGACCGCGCCCGGGCCGAGGACCTGCGGGTCATGGTCGGCTGCATGGTGGGCACCTCCCTGGCCATGGCGCCGGCGGTGCTCGCCGCCCAGGGCGCCGACTGGGTCGATCTCGACGGCCCGCTGCTGCTGGCGAGGGACCGCGAGCCGGGCCTGCGCTACGAGGGCAGCACCGTCGAGCCGGCCGGGCCGGAGCTGTGGGGGTCGGGAGGCCCGCCCATGAGGGGCCCGAGGCGGTGATCCAGCCTCAGGGGCCAGCTGTCGGCCCCCGGGGACGCCGCCCTCACTCCACCCACAAGGCGTTGAGGTAGTCGCCGCTCTCGGCGATGACGGCCGTCGACCGCTCGCCGCCGAGGCCGTACACGTCGGCCAGATAGTCACCGCCCCTGCCCCGGTGCGTCTTGACCACCACCCGCGCCGGTGCAGTGGCCAGGACCTTCGCCAGCTCCCCCCTGGGCAAGCTTCCCGCGGGGCCTCGCAGGGAGAGACTGCGGACCATGGAGACGCCCAGACCCAGGTCGATGTGGGTCTCCACCACGCCGGCGGCGGGGGCGCCCAGCAGCCGCGCGCCGTAGGTGAACAGCCGCGACTCCGCCTGACCCCACTGGCGGCGCAGGGACGGACGGTCCCTGGCGTCCCGGCTCAGTTCGACCACCTCCCCGGCGGCCAGCTCCGCGATCAGGCGGCGGCTGCGCTTGCCCACCTTGCCCATCCCGTCGAGGCGGCGCCGCACGCCGAAGCCCAGGTCGAGGGCCAGCTTCCCCTTCCTGCCGGGGAGGTCGACGATGCGGTAGACCCCCGGGCGTCCGCGCACGGCCACCTGCGACCCCTCTTCCCGTGTCCGCAGTTCCTCCTGCAGACGGCGCACGCTCCAGCCTCCCTCGGCGGCGCGCTCCATAAGCCGGCGCAACTCGCCGTCGTCGGGCACCGTCACCAGCAGCCGGCAGTGGCTCCAGGACAGCCGGTCGAGGTGGCAGGTGTCGGAGGGCAGTCTCTGGTACAGCCTGCGGGCCCGGTAGAGCGTCCGCGGCAGGATTCCCAGCTCCCCGGCCAGCCGCTCCACGGACCGCCCCCCGTATTCGGCACGGCCGGAGATGTGCTCGTTGAGCAGGCGGCCGATCTCCCAGTAGACGCGCGTCGCCTCGCGCGGGGAGGGGCGCCGGCGCCCGCGGGTGTCGGCGGGAAGCAGGCGGGCGATCGCCGCCTTCAGGTCGCCGAAGGGATCGGGGCGGGCGGCCTCGGTCTCAGCCACGGTCGATCCCTCCACGGCTGATGCACGGCTCGGTGGTAGTCGGTATGCCCGGAGGGTGCTCCACGGCCTGGCCTAACCGGTCTGACTCGCGAAGATCCTGCGCACGGTCTCGATGTCGTCGGCCTGGCCGGCCGACTTGTCCGGGCGGTAGCGCTTGACCCGGGCGAAGCGCAGGGCCAGGCCGCCAGGGTAGTGGGGGCTGGCCTGCAGGCCGTCGAAGGCGATCTCCGCCACCAGCTCCGGGCGGACGTGGACCACGTGGCCTTCGCGGCCGGTCTCCAGGCCGAGGAGCCTCTCCGTCTGCCAGGCCAGCATCTCGTCGGTCATGCCCTTGAAGGTCTTGCCCAGCATCACGAACCCGCCGGCCGGGTCCCTCGCCCCGAGGTGCAGGTTGGACAGCCATCCCCGGCGGCGGCCGCTGCCCCACTCCACCGCCAGGACTACCAGGTCGAGGGTGTGGGCGGGCTTGAGCTTGAGCCACCCCGCCCCCCGTCTGCCGGCCTCGTAGGGCGCCTCCAGGTCCTTGGCCACGACCCCTTCGTGGCCGGCGGACAGGGCCCGGTCGATGAACTCCCGCGCCGGCTCCACGGCCTCGGCCACCGTGTGCGGCACCTGGGCCGACTGGGGGACGACGCCGTGCAGGGCCCGCAGCCGGTCGCTGGTATCCGCGTCGATCAGGTCCTGGCCGTCCAGGTGCAGACAGTCGAAGTAGAAGGCGGAGAGGGGCAGGTCGGCGCGCATGCGCTCCACGTCGAGGCGGCGGCCGAAGCGGCGCATCGTCTGCTGGAAGGGGGCCGGCCGGCCGTCGCCGCGCAGCACGATCGCCTCGCCGTCGAGGACGAGCTGCCGCGCCGGCAGGGCCCGAACCGCCTCCACCAGCTCGGGCGCCGCCGCGGTCACGTCGTTGAGCCGCCGCGTGAACAGGCGGACCTCGTCATCCTGCCGGTGCACCTGGATCCGCGCCCCGTCGAGCTTGTAGTCCAGGGCCACCCGGCCGTGGCGTTCGAGCACATCCTCCACGCCCTCGGCGCTCTGGGCGAGCATGGGCAGCACGGGCGACATCAGCCGCAGGCGGAACTCGGCGAGGGCCGGCTCGCCGCCGTCGAGGGCGGCCACGGCCACGCGCACCAGGTCGCCGGCCAGCATCACCGCCCGGCGCACGGCCGGCGCCGGCACGCCGGATGCCCGGGCGACCGCCTCGATCAGCACCCCCTCCTGGGCTCCCTGGCGCAACTCGCCGAAGACCAGCCGCGCCAGCCAGTCCTGTTCCGGCTTCGTGGCTCTTTCCAGCAGGCCGGCCAGCGCCTGCACGCGGGCACCGGCCGAGCCCGGTCCGCTGAGCCGGGAGATCTCCTCGAAGGCGGTGTCGACGCCGGCCACGGTCAGGCGCGGCGACGACGCCGGTCCGGGCGGCATGGCCTGCCGGATCGCCGCCCCGCCGAGGCCGATCCGCCCCTGGCGCAGCTGTCCGGTGAGGAAGGCCGCGCCGGCCTCGCGCTCGGGGGGTGACAGCCGCCCCAGACAGTCGGCCAGCAGGCCGATCTTCTCGCTGCGGGCCCTGGTGCCGGCCACGCGGGCCGAGGTTTCGACGAGATCGCTGAGGTTCATCGGCGCTGTTTTCCGCCGTGAAAAGTCACCCTCTCCGCCGCCACCGACAACCCGCGCCCGGCCGGAGACCCCGGTTGTCTCGAAAGGGCCGCGGGGCCGAGGCAGCCTATCTTCCAGCTCCCACCCCAGCCAGGAAGAGACCACATGAATCGCCGTATCCTCCTCGCTCTCGGCCTCGCCGTCTCGCCGGTCATCGCCCAGGAGGCCGTGCCGCTCAAGACCCTGCCCTTCAGCCCCGCCCGCCAGGCCGGCGGCTTCCTCTTCATCAGCGGCCAGATCGCCCGCACCGCCGACGGCGCCGACGTCAAGGAGTCGGTAGCGGCCGAGACCCGTCAGGTGATGGAGAACATCGGCCGCATCCTCGAAGAACACGGCTATGCGTACGACGACCTCGTCAACGTCACCGTCTGGCTCGCCGACATCGAGGACTACCACGAGATGAACGAGGCCTACGCCTCGTACTTCGACGAGCGGTTCCCGGCGCGGGCCTGCACCGGGGGGGCGCAGATCGTCTTCGACTTCCGCGTCGAGATCGCCGCCGTCGCCTATCGAGAGATCGATGACGACGGCGACCACGACAGGGCCGAGGAGCACTGATCGGCGCGGCTGGCACGGCCATGGCAAAGCTCAGGAAGTCCGCGCCGTTCACGCCGACGCACGTCGCCGTCAGGTTCGGTCCGGACGAACGGGACCTGATGGCCGTCTGGCTGGCCGACTCCGCCGATCCCGCTCCCGCGGTGCTCTGCTTCCACCCCGGCCGCTTCAGGAAGCTCGCCAGGCCGGGCCCCGTCCGCACCGCGCCGCCCGTCGTCAGGCGCGACCTTCTCGCCCTCGTGGACGCGGGCATCTCCATCGTGGCCCCGAGCCATCACGGGGCCGGCCGGACGCCCTTCGAGGGCGCCGCCCGGGCCCTCCAGTTCGTGCGCGGCCAGGCGCGCGAGTGGAACCTGGACAAGGAGCGGATCGCCGCCATGGGGACCTCGTCGGGCGCCTGCCTCTCGCTCTGGCTCGCGTCCCACGCCGACCTGGCGGACCCCGCCAGCGAGGACCCCGTCGCCCGCGAGTCCACGGGGCTGGCCTGCGCCGCCGTGAACCAGGCGGTGACCTCGGTGGACCCGCGGTTCATGCGGGACCTGATGCCGGGCTCGGCCGTCCCCGGCCGGTTCCTGAAGCAGTTCTACGGACTGGAAGAGGCCGCTCTGGACCGGTTGCCGCCGGAGACCTGCCGGCTGATGGAGGAACTTTCCCCCATCAACCACGTGCGCCGCGGCGTTCCTCCGACCCTGCTGACCTACGACGACCCCCTGGATGCCCCGTACGGGATCCACCACCCGAGCTTCGGCGTGGCGTGGAGGGAGAGAGTCGAGGCCGTCGGGGGCCGCTGCGACCTGGTAGCCCGCCGGCGGCCGTTGGGGGACAGCCGGGCGAGGTCGATCCCCGCCTTCCTCCTGGACGAGCTGAAGGGTCCCGGCCCCGGCTGAAGGAGGGTCCCGCTTTCTTGTGCCAGGAAGCGGCCATCCGGACCTGTCCGACAACCATTGCGGGGCCGGCCCGGCGAGCTACTGCGCCGCTTGGTGGGACGGCCGCAACTCGCGCGGCAGGGGATCGCCGGCGGCGAGTCCTTCGCCCAAGGCAGCGACCGATAGGTACACCGGGACGGCAGACGAAGTCCGATTCGTGCGATTCACGTACATCGTGTGCTTTCCACCTTCCCGGAGGAGTTCACAACCGATTCCTCGGCCAGGATGCGATTGGCCTCAACGAATCCGATGTAGCCTTCCGGGACCTTTCTGCCCTGAACTCGACGATCGATTCGCGCAACTCCGGCTCGCCGGATACTCGCTGATGGTAAGTGTTGCTCACGATCCGGCCGTCTTTTTCGCGTCAAGGCGGGTGTCCGGACCCGTCGGCGCGGTCCCGTCCTGCCCCAGGAGCCGCTGCATGTTGCCGCCCAGAACCGCCGCCATCCCGGCCTCGTCGAGGAAGGGGCAGTAGCGCCTCACGTAGTCCAGGCTCTGGCGGTAGGTCCAGTGCAGGAGCACGATGGGGATGTCCGTCCCCCAGATGATGCGGTCGGCGCCGATGCGCTCCACCATCGTCTCCAGGACGGGCCGCATCTGCGGCATGGGGTAGTCCCAGCGCGACTGCAGGAAGACGGCGAAGAGGATCTGGATATGGAAGCGCGGGTGGCCGATGGGCGCCGCCTCGTAGACCTCGTCCGGCACGTGGAGCCGGTCCTCGTCGGCGAACAGCCGCCAGGGGAAGCCGTGGGTCATGACCACGTCCACGTCGGGGAAGCGGTCCATCCAGCCGCGCAGAGCGCGCAGCTCGTCGAGGTAGGCGGCGGGCGTTCCGGCGGCGCCGATGGTGAAGAACACGGGAATCCCCAGCTCGGCCACGGCGCGCCACAAGGGGTCGAAGTCGGGCCCCGTCCACTCGGGGGAGAGGTCGTAGAGGGACCGATGGAAGGGCGCGAACTGCAGGCCTGACAGGCCGTGGTCGCGGATTCCGCGTTCCAGCTTGCCGAGGGCGTCATTCGTCCTGGCGGGGAACCACCATTCGGGAACCTGGACCAGCCCCTGGATCCGCCCCGGATGGCGCCGGCAGCAGTCGGCGATCCAGCCGTCGCTCAGGCCCATGTAGGGGGTGCGGTGCAGGAGGGCCCGGTCGACGCCGGCGTAGTCCATCTCCGCCACCAGGCTGTCGGCGGGGAAGGCGAAGTCCACCGTCCACGGCGGCAGGGCCTGCTTCACGTAGTCCTCGCCGTCCACCGTCCACTCCACGAGGCCGTGGTCCCCGGTGCGGAAGGCGGCGTTCCGCAGACCGTCGAACTGCCAGGGGCGGCCGGGGTCGGCCAGGCCGGCGGCGTCGGCCGCTGCCCGGTCGGAGCGCCGCCAGCAGGGCTGCTGCCGGGCATGGGCCATGAACAGCTGCAGGTGCCGCCAGAACTCGGCGGGGTCCGCGAAGCCGCCGTTGCGGGCCGGCGGGGCAAAGCAGTAGGCGTGTCCGTCGTAGATCATGGCCCCCATCCTTCGGATGAGCGACTCCGGCGCCGCGCCGGGACGCGGGCGCAAGCATCGCCCGCCGGGGCGGCCTTCCGCAAGCGGAGCGCTGCACCGCGGCTCCACGGCCACCCTCTTGCACGCAACCCCGCCATGCCCCTTGTTCCCGGCCTTCATTCCGGCCTCACCAAAGGACCGTCATGCCCTCACGACACGAACCCCTGCTCAGCCTCGACGAGCCCCTGCCGCCGCCGCGGTGGGCGCTGCTCCAGCGTCACATCCTCGACGCCCAGTCGTCGGCCTGCCGCGACTTCTTCGCCAAGTACTTCGATCCTCACTCCGGCTATCTCCTCGCGGTGCCCCGCTGGGGCGGGGACGACGGCCCCGACGACGCCGCCGAGAATCAGCTCAACTGGACCACCCTGTACGCTCTCGGCGGAGCCGGCGACCTGCTCGACATGTTCCGCACCGGCTTCGAGGGCCACCTGCGCCAGTACACGGAAGCCCGGACCGTCGAGGTCCCCATGGCCCGCGACGGCATGTACTACAAGGAGTTCCCCGTCTCCCTCGACTGGTTCCACCACGGCGAGGGCTACTCCGCCTACTTCCTTTACGGCTTGTGCGACCCCTGGGACCCGGCCTACGAACGCCGCCTCCGACGCTGGGCCGCCATGTACGACGGCACCGACGAAACCGCGCCGAACTACGACCCCGATCACCGCATCGTGCGCTCCATGTTCAACGGCAGCCGCGGGCCTCTCCTGCGCAAGGCCACGGCCCTCGACTGGGCCGGCGATCCGATCGAGATCGAGGGCCGCTTCCGCCTCGGCCACGGCGAGCGCAACTTCGCCGAGATGCTCGCCCACTTCGAGGAGTACACCGACGTGGTCGGCGACAATCCGCTGAACCTGGAGGCCACGCACCCGGGGCTGGTGGCCTACCTGATCACCGGCGACGACCGCTACCGCGGCCACGTCGTCGACTACGTCGACGCCTGGGTGCAGCGCACCGAAGACAACGGCGGCATCATCCCTTCGAACATCGGCCTCGACGGCACCATCGGAGGCGCCGCGGGGGGCCGCTGGTGGGGCGGATGCTACGGCTGGGGGTTTACCGTCACCGTGCCCCAGACGGGGGCCGCGGCCCACCGCCCGGCCTGCTACTCGCGCCCCCACTTCGGCTTCGCCCACGGCCTGCTGCTCACCGGGCAGCAGACATACGTCGACACCTGGCGCGGCGTCCTCGACAAGGTCAACGAGAATGCGAAGGAGGAGGACGGGCAGACCGTGTATCCCCACATGCACGGCGACGACGGCTGGTACGACTTCCGGCCGCAGCCGTTCTCGCCCGGGGCGCAGGAGATCTGGTTCTGGTCGCAGAGGGAGGACGACCGCCAGCGCGTGGCCGGCGACGGCTGGGTGCGCTACCTGGCGGGGGAGGAGCCCGGCTACCCGGAGGCGGCCCTGGAGTCGGTGCTGGACCAGGTCCGCAACTGCATGCGCGGCGTGGCCGAGGACGAGTCCAGCATCGACACGCGGCTGTCGGACGACATGAACCACCTCAACCCGGCGGTCACCGACACCCTGGTTGAGCTGCTGCTCGGGGGGTTGCCCGTGGGCCGCTCGTGCCACACCCTGCACTGCCGCTTGCGCTACTTCGACCCCGATGCGCGCCGGGCCGGGCTGCCGCCGCAGGTGGCGGCCCTGGTGGACGGCATGGGCGACGGCGAGGTCAGCGTGCAGTTGGTCAATCTCGATCCCGTCCGCCAGCGCCACGTGGTCGTGCAGGGCGGCGCCTACGGGGAGCACCGGATCGAGAGTGTCACCGCCGGCGACGGCACGCCGATCGATGTTACGGGGGAGGGATCGTCCTTCATCGTGCGGCTGGCGCCCGGCGCCGGCGGCCGGCTGCGCATCTCCCAGCACAGGTACTCGCGGCAGCCGACCTTCGCCTTTCCCTGGGAGCGATAGCCCCATGCACACCATTCCCCTCACCGACGATCTCTTCCAAGGCCACGTCGAGCTGGAGCGCGGCGAGGGCTGGGTCAAGCCGTGGCGGCTGCCCCACGCCCGTCGGGCCCTGTTCCCGTCCCCGGGCGAGGATCTGATGGCCCGCGCCGAGTCCGCCAGCGGCGTGCGCCTGCGCTTCGCCACCGCCGCGAGCCGCCTGCGCCTGAGCTTCCTGCCCCTGCCCATGTCGGCTCCCGCCGAGGGCCGCGAGGCCTTCCACTTCGACGCGGCCATCGACGGCGAGCTGATCGCCACCGCCGCGGCTCCGCCCGGTTCCGGGGAGGCGGTGTTCGCAGGACTGCCGGCGGGCGAGAAGATGGTCGAGCTGTGGCTGTCGCAGGAGATCCCCGTCCACCTCACCGGCCTCGAGGCGGACGCTCCCTGCGCGGCGGCGGCGGACGACCGGCCGCGCTGGGTGACCTACGGCAGCTCCCTCACCCATTGCGTGCGAGCCCACAGCCCGGCGCGCACCTGGCCGGCCATCGTCGCCCGGCGCCGGAATCTCCATCTCACCAGCCTCGGCTTCGGCGGCCAGTGCCACCTCGACGCCATGGTGGGCATGGTGATCGCCGATCGGCCCGCCGACTACATCAGCCTCAAGCTCGGGATCAACACCATCAACGCGCCGACCCTGGCGGGGCGCACCTACCCGGGGGCGATCGTGGCGCTGGTGCAGATCATCCGCCAGAAGCACCCGGACACGCCGCTGGCGCTGGTCTCTCCCATCGGCTACCCGCCGCGCGAGACCGACCCCAACGCCGCCGGCTACACGATCTCGGCGATGCGCCGCGACATGGAGGATGTCCATCGCCGGCTCACCGGCTTGGGCGACACCAACCTGATCTACGTCGATGGTCTGGAGGTCTTCGACCTCGACCTGATCGCCCGCTACGCCGAGGACCAGTGCCACCCGGACGGCGACGGCATCGAGGTGCAGGCCGACAACTTCGACCGCGCCGTGATGGAGCGGCTGATCTCCCAAGGGAGCTGAAGGACGGGAGCCGCGGGCAGCGGCACTCCAGGCGGCGGAAACGAGGCCAGAGGCCGCAGCTGTCCGAGCAGATCCGGACGGTCCCACGGTTGGATTGTCCCCGTCGCGAACCCTCCTTACCTTCGCCGCGACCGGAGACGATCATGGCCGAGTCCCTGCCCGACAGCTCCATGGCTCGTGACGCCGCCCTCGAGTTCATTCGCCATCACCGCCACGGGTCCCTCTGGTTTGTCAGGGATGGCCACGAACCCGCCAGCACGGATGAGTTGATCCGTGCTATCCGGCGGATCGAGCGGACAGGCTCCCGAGAGGCGTACGTGGAGGCGAGGAGGCTGCGCGAGTGGCTCTCACGGGATTCCAACGCCGCGTCTGCCGGCTCCTAGCTCACAGCCGGAAGAGCCGCGGCGACAGCTATGTCGCCGGCGGGGCCGCTCTCAACGAGGTGATCGAGGCGCCCCGCCTGTCCGACGACCTCGACCTGTTTCACGACAGTGACGAGGCACTGCTTGTCACTTGGGACAGGGACCGGCGCCTTCTGCAGGATGAAGGGTTCCATCTGGAGATCCTGCGCGACCGGCCGGCCTTCATCGAGGCCGTCGTGGGCAGCGGCGAGGCCCGCCTGCGCCTGCAGTGGGCGCGCGACAGCGCCTACCGGTTCTTTCCCCTCGTCGAGCATGAAGACTTCGGCCTGACCCTCCACCCGTACGACCTGGCCACCAACAAGGTCCTGGCCATGGTCGGGAGACTCGAGGCGCGCGACTGGGTCGACGTCATCTCCGCCCACGAGCGCGTGCAGCACCTCGGACTCCTGCTTTGGGGCGCCTGCGGCAAGGACCCGGGCTTCGGACCCGGCGCCATTCTGAACCACGCCCGCCGCTCGGCCCGCTACACCGGGGACGAGCTGTCGGAGTTGTCCTTCGAGGGAGACCCGCCCGACGCGGCGCTGCTGGCCCGCAAGTGGCGCGCCGCGGCCGACGAAGCCGAACTGGTGATGGATGCCTTGCCCGCCGAGCGCGCCGGCACGTGCGTGCTCGACCACTGCCTGCGCCTGTTCCGGGGCACGCTGGAGGACCTGCGGAGAGCCGTCGCGGCTGGTGGCCTGTGCTACCACCGCGGGCGCGTCCAGGGAGCGTATCCGCGTGTCCTTCCGGAGTAGACTCGCCACGCCTCAGGGTCCGGGGGACCCGGGCCAGGACGCTCCGCACGAGGCCGCCGATGCGGCGCCGGGTCCTCTTTCACGTCCCTAAATCCATTATTAGTTTACGGATACGCAAGAGAGCCACGCCGGAGTTCCCCGACCCGGCGCTCTTTCCCAAACCCCGCCGGCTTTCCCCTCCCCATGTCGCGCAACCTCATCGCCCTGCAGAACAAGTTTCTCGGTGAGGGCCGGACCGTCTACGACGAGCTGGCCCGGATCCACGAGAGCCAGGGGGCGGTCACCGACGACGACATCCTGCGGCTGGCCCGGGACCACAACCTGCCGCCGTCCCACGTGCGCGCCACGGCCAAGTTCTACGACGAGCTCGGCCAGGACCGGCCGGCCGAGCATTCCCTGAAGATCTGTATCGGCGAAGCCTGCCGCGCCGCCGGCTGCGACGCCCTCCTCTCCCGCTGCGAGGACGCACTCGGCGTAGAGGCCGGAGAGGTTTCACCCGAGGGGGCCCGCCTCGAGCACGTGGCCTGTCTCGGCTACTGCGGACTGGGGCCCAACGCCATGGTCGATGGCGAGCCCCTTTCTCTCGCTGGCAACGGTTCCGTGGAAGATGTCCTCGACCACGTCCGCGGCGCCGGGGTGCACCGCCTCCAGGAACCGGTCAACACCATCTACGCGCCCGCCGCGGGCGAGCCCTGCGTGCTGTTGCGCCACGCCGGGCACGAGGTCCTCGGCCTGGAGCAGGCGAAGGCCCGCGGCATCTACTCGGGACTGGAGAAGGCCCTCGCCTCCATGACGCCCCAACAGGTGATCGACGAGGTCAAGGCCAGCCAGTTGAGGGGGCGCGGCGGCGCCGGGTTCCCGGCCGGGGTCAAGCTGCAGACGGTGGCCGACAGCGAAGCCCCGGACGGCTCGGGGCGCCGCTTCGTGGTCGTCAACTTCGACGAGGGCGACGCCGGGGCCTACATCGACAAGGAGCTGATCGAGCGCGACCCACATACCCAGATCGAGGGTGTGCTGCTGGCCGCCTACGCCACCGGCGCCCAACACGCCTGGATCTACGCTCGTTTCGAGTACCCCCGGGCGCGGGCCATCCTCGAGGGGGCCGTCGCCGAGGCCCGCGCCGCCGGTCTCCTGGACAGTTGCGAGATCACCGTGGTGCGAGGCCAGGGGGCCTACATCTGCGGCGAGGAGACGAGCCTCCTGCGCTCGCTGGAGGGCCTGCCGGCGCTGGTCGGCACGCGGCCGCCCTTCCCGGCCCAGGAGGGCCTCTGGCGCTGCCCGACGGCGGTCAACAACGTGGAGACGATCCACAACCTCCCCTGGATCGTCGAGCACGGCGGCGCGGCCTACGCGGCCCTCGGCAGCGAGAGCTCGCGCGGAACCAAGCTCCTGAGCCTCAACTCCCGCGTGCAGCGGCCCGGGCTCTACGAGGTCGAGCTGGGCACCACCCTGCGCGAGGTCATCTTCGACAAGGCCGGGGGCATGGCCGGCGGGCAGGTATTCAAGGCCGTGCAGGTGGGCGGCCCCCTCGGCGGCCTGCTGCCGGAGCCGCTCCTCGACACGCCCCTGGAGTTCGAGGCCATGGCCGCCGCCGGCGCCCTGCTGGGCCACGGCGGCATCGTCGTCTACTCGCAGGAGGACGACCTCGTGAAGATCGGCCGCGGCCTGTTCCACTTCTGCGCCGTGGAGAGCTGCGGCAAGTGCTTTCCCTGCCGCATCGGCGCCGTGCGCGGCACCGAGCTGTTCGACCAGATGATGGCGGACGGCGTCACCGACCGGCGGCTCGAGCTGCTCGGCGACCTCTGCGAGACCATGAAGTACGGCAGCCTGTGCGCCATGGGAGGCCTGACGCCGGCGCCGATCGAGTCCCTCGTGGAGCACTTCCCCGCGGAGCTGAACCGCTACCGCCGCGAGCCGGCGGGCTGACAGCAGAGGCAGACAAGCCATGTCGACAGTTGTGCTGGAGCAGGACACGAGGAGCGCCGTCGAGGTCGGCCAGGCGATCCCGGCGGAGCGGGCCAAGGCGGTGGAGCCGAGGCCGGCGCAGCTCTCCGTCACCATCGACGGACAGCCGCTGCGCGTCGACGAGGGCAGTACCGTCCTCGAGGCGATCCAGGCCCTGGGCAAGTCGGTCCCCACCCTGTGCTACTCCGACCGCATGAAGCCGTACGGCGCCTGCCGCACCTGCCTCGTGGAGCACGAGGGCCGCAAGCCCGTGGCCGCCTGCCACACGCCGGTCGCCGACGGCGCCCGCTACCGGACCTCCTCGCCGCTGATCACCCGTCTGCGCCGCAACATCACCGAGCTCATCGTCTCCGACCACCCCTTGGAGTGCCTCGACTGCACGGCCAACGGCCGCTGCGAGCTTCAGAGCCTGGCGCAGCAGGTCGGCCTGCGCACGCCGCGCTACGAGAGCCCCCGCACTCACGACCCGGAGCCGGACGACTCCCACCCCTTCATCAAGCTCGAGATGGACAAGTGCATCGGCTGCGCCCGGTGCGTGCGCGCCTGCGACGAGGTGCAGGGCTCCTTCATCCTGCAGATGTCCGGCCGGGGCTACGACACCAAGGTGATCGCCGGCAACGACACCGGCTTCGAGGAGGCCGACTGCGTCAGCTGCGGCCAGTGCGTCTTCGAGTGTCCCGTGGCCGCCCTCGAGGAGCCGGGCACCCGCGGCTTCGGCCTGCCCGACGAGACGACGACCACCACCTGCTCCTACTGCGGCGTCGGCTGCGCCCTGGACGTGCACACCAAGGACGGCCAGGTGGTCAACATCACGCCCTCGAAATCGGGATCGGCCAACCTCGGCCACACCTGCGTGAAGGGCCGCTTCGCCCACCAGTTCGCCCACTCCGACGACCGCCTGCGCACGCCCCTGATCCGGGAGAACGGCAACTTCCGGGAAGCCGGCTGGGAGGAGGCCCTCGACCTGGTCGCTTCCAGGCTCGGCGGCATCGCCCGCGAGCACGGCCCCGACGCGGTGGCCCTCATCTCCTCGTCGCGCTGCACCAACGAGGAAAACTACCTGATGCAGAAGCTGGCCCGCGTCGGGTTGGGGACCAACTCCATCGACAACTGCTCCCGCGTCTGCCACTCGCCGTCGTCCTATGCCCTCGGCCAGGCCCTCGGCACCGGCGCCGGCACCAACAGCTTCCAGGACGTGGCCGACTCCGACGTGCTGGTCATCGTCGGCGCCAACCCGACCGAGGCGCACCCGGTCTTCGGCGCCCGCATCAAGCAGGCCGTCCTCGCCGGCTGCAGGCTCATCGTCCTCGATCCCCGCAACACCGAGATCGCGCGCCTAGCCGACCTGCACCTGCCGGTGCGCCCGGGATCGAACGTGGCCGTCATCAACGCCTTGCAGCACGTCCTGATCGAGGAGGACCTCACCGACCCCGACTTCATCGGCCGCTGCGCCGAGGGGCTCGAGGATGTGCGGTCCACGGTGGCCGAATGCACCCCCGAGTGGGCGGCGGAGATCGCCGCCATCGACCCGGACCTGATCCGCCGGGCGGCCCGTCTCTACGCCTCGGGCCAGGCCTCGCAGATCCTGTGGGGGCTGGGGGTCACCGAGGCGGGGCACGGCTCCAACGCCGTCTTCGGCATGATCAACATGGCGGTCATGACCGGCAACATCGGCCGCCCGGGCACCGGCGCCTGCCCGATCCGAGGGCAGAACAACGTGCAGGGGGCCTCGGACTCCGGCGCCTTGCCGAATGTGTTCTCGGATTACCGCCCCGTCACTGATCCCGTGGCGCGTGCCGAGCACGCCGAGACCTGGGGAGTGGAGCCGCCCGACAACGCCGGCCTGCGCATACCCGACATGTTCGACGCCGCCCACGCGGGCACCCTCAAGGCGATGTACATCCTGGCCGAAGACGTGGCCCAGTCCGACCCCGACACGAACCACGTGGTCGGCGCCATGGAGAGTCTCGACTTCCTGGTGGTGCAGGAGATCTTCATGACCCCCACCGCCGAGCTGGCCGACGTGGTGCTGCCGGGCACGACCTTCCTCGAGAAATCGGGCACCTTCGTCAACTCCGACCGCCGCATCCAGCGCGTCCGCCCCGCCATCGAGCCCCTGCAGGGGGCGCGCGTCGACGGCGAGGTCGTCCACGAAATCGCCCGGCGCATGGGGACCGACCTCGGCTTCGCCGACGGCGATGGCGGCGTCGATCCATCCAAGGTGATGGACGAGCTGGCCAGCCTGAGCCCGATGTGGCGGGGCGTCAGCTACGACCGGCTGGAGGAGAAGGGATTCCTGCAGTGGCCCTGCGTCGACGCCGACGACCCGGGCAGCGACATCGTCCATCGAGACGGCGCCTTCCTGCGCGGGAAGGCGCGGCTCACGGCCACGCCCTGGCAGCCGCCGGCCGAGTTGCCCGACGACGAATACCCGTGGATGCTGACCACGGGGCGCCAGCTCTTCCACTACAACGTGGGGACGATGACGCGCCGCACCGACCTGTCGAAGCTGAACAAGGCCGCCGAGGAGACCCTGCGCATCCACCCCGGCGACGCCCGGCGGGTCGGTTTGCGCAACGGCGATCTGGTGGAGGTGGAGTCGCGCCGCGGGGCGGTGACCGTGCGCGCCGAGGTCACCCGGGCCTCGAACAGGGGAACGGTCTTCATGACCTTCCACTTCCCCGAGTCGAGGACCAACCTCCTCACCGGCGACGGCAAGGACGAGTTCACGGGCTGCCCGGAGTACAAGGTCTGCGCCGTGCGGCTGAAGAAGGTGGCCGGCGAAGGGCCCGTCGCGACGAACGGACGCAACGGCGAGCCGGCCGCCGCCGGCTGACGCCTCAGCCGGCGCTCACCTCACCAAGACCATCTTCCTCACCTGCGAGACCTGTCCCTCCGCCTCCAGGCGGCACAGGTACACCCCCGAAGCCCGCCCGAAAGCGTCCCACCGGAGGGAGTGGCTGCCGGCGCCCCGGCGCTCATTCAGCAGGACCTCGGCGAGCTGCCCGTTGAGGGCGTGGACCGACAGGGTCACGTGCCGCGGTTCCGCGAGGGTGAAGCGGATGGTGGCCGCCGGGTTGAACGGATTGGGGTAGACCTCGTCCAGCGTTGCCCGCGCGGGTGCCGCCCCGTGAGCGGCTCCGGGGCCGGCGACCGATGTCGCGAAGCCTTCCTCCACTCCCTCCACCTCGATGGGCCAGCCCTCGAGTTGCTCGTGCCAGGCAGGGATCGGCAGGTTGCCGTCCTGGTCGCGGGCGTACCCGAAGATCCGCCAGCTGCCGCCGACGGCCTGCTCCGAGAGCCGGAACCTGGCCCGGAGGCGAACCCGGTGGAGGCCGCGGCCCGACCACTTGCTCGAGGCGCCGTCGACGAAGGATCCCTCGACTCCGGTGACATCGCTCCAGTCGGGGGAGCCCTCGGTCGCCCGCGAGCCGAGGGAGTCCCTGGTGCCCCGGATGAAGTAGCTCTCGGCGGCGGAGAAGTCCTGTTGCTGGAGGCGGTCCTCCCGATTCGGGGGCAGGCTCCGGGTGCGGGCGATGTGCACGCCGATCTCGGCGATGTCCCTCCAGCCCTGGGGATCGACGGCGAAGGCGTGAAGGTCGTACCAGGGGCCGGCCTCGATGCGGCGGACCCGCTCGTCCGAGTCGGGCGGGGTGACGTAGATCTGTCCGACAAAGGGTCTGGGGCTTTCGCCGGGGTAGGGGTGCCAGGGCGCGTTGTCCATGGCGCTGTTGTGCTTGAAGAGGCGGCCGTCGACGAAGACGTTGTAAGCCACGAACCGGGTCTCGCCCTCGTACTCCCAGTCGTAGACCCACAGCAGCCGGCGCCAGGGATCGGTGTCGTTGACGTTGTCGGCGATGTAGATGTCGTGGAGGATCGCCTGGGGGATGAAGTTGCCGTTGTGCGTGGGCGGGCCGAAGTCGAGCATGCGCGAGTACCCGCCTACCTCGTAGTCGCCGCAGCCGGGGTCGATGTAGTTGCCCGTGATCTCGATGCTGCCGCTCTTGAAGCCCATGGGCGTGGTGCGCTCGAAGATGTTGTCGCGCACCACGGCGCGTATCGTGTAGCCGCCCTGGGGGTGGATGTCGACACACGCCTGCCCCTGCACCAGGTCGTTGTCGTGGAAGTAGTTGTCCTCCACCGTGAAGCGCGTCTCGGGGCTGTTGGAGGCGATGCCGTGACGGTTGAGGGTGAACTCGTTGCGGTAGATCGACACCTCGGAACCGCCGGACTCCATGCTCGGCCCGGAGATGGCGACCCCGTAGCCGTAGCCGTTGCGGTAGTTCTCGTGCAGGTAGCTCCCGGTGACAATGCTCCGGAGCGAGTTCCTGATGTCGACTCCCCTGAGAAAGCGGGTGATCTCGCAGTTGCGCACCACGAGCCGGTCGTGCCCGAAGACCGAGATTCCCTCGCAGGTCCCCGTCTCGTGGGTGACCACTCCCACGAGCTTCAGGCGCTCGAAGGTCACGCCGTCGCTCTCCACCTGGAAGAGGCGCAGGTCCGGGTCTTCCGTCAGGCACACGGAGGCCGCGCCGCTCCAGTACGGCGGGTCGTTCGGCTCGCCCGGCTCGACCACGCCCACGTCCAGGAGCTCGGCAGCTCCGCGGAGGGTCAGGCTCCGGTCGATGACGACCGTCCCGGTGAAGACGTACTCGCCCGCCGGAAAGAACAGGGTGTCCCCGGCGGCGGCCGCGTACACGGCCTCCTGGACCGCCTCGCTGGTGAAACCATCGACCTGCAGGCCCGGGGCGGGACCCGCGAGCAGGAGCAGGAGGGGCAGCACGCGCACCGCCGGAACCCCGGCCTTCGAGTCGATTCTCTCCTTCGGGGTCATGACTCTCTCTCCTCGCTGAAGGCCCGACAGCCCTTGCGGCACCTCGGCCCCTGCGTCAACGCGGGGCATGCTGACCGGGCTCACCTGACCAGGACCATCCTCCGCACCCGCGAGACTCCGACCTCCGCCTCCAGCCGGCAGAGGTAGACCCCCGAAGCCCGCCCTGAAGCGTCCCACCTGACGGTGTGGCTCCCGGCACTCCTGGGCCCACTGAGCACGGTCTCCACAAGTTGGCCGTTGAGCGCGTGGATGGACAGGGTGACGGGCTGCGGTTCCGGGAGGGTGAAGCGGATGGTGGCCGACGGGTTGAAGGGATTGGGGTAGATCTCGTCCAGCTTCGCCCCCGCGGGTGCCGCCCCCAGACCGGCACCGGGCCCGGCGACCGACGTCGCGGCCCCTTCCTCCACGCCCTCCACCTCGATGGGCCAGCCCTCCAGCTGCTCGTGCCATGGCGGGACCGGCAGATGGCCGTCCTGGTCGCGGGCGTAGCCGAAGATCCGCCAGCTTCCGCCGACGGCCTGGTCCGACAGCCGGAACCGCGCCCTCAGTCGGACGCGGTGGCGGCCGCGGCCGGACCACTTGCTCGAGGCGCCGTCGACGTAGGATCCCTCGACTCCCGTGACGTCGCTCCAGTCGGGGGAACCCTCGGTTTCCCGCGAGTGCAGGGAGGTCCCGGTGCCGCGGATGAAGTAGCTCTCCACGGCCGAGAAGTCCTGGTGCCGGAGACGGTCCTCCGGGTCGGGAGGGAGGCTCCGGACACTTGCGATCTGCACGCCGATCTCGGCGATGTCCTCGTATCCCTGGGGGTCGACGGCGAAGGCGTGCAGGTCGTACCAGGGGCCGGCATCGATGTTGTGAACGCGTTCCTCGGAGTCGGGAAGGGTGACGTACACATGTCCCACGAAGGGGCTGGCGCTCGAGTCGGGGAAGGGGTGCCAGGGCGCCGAGGTCAGGGCGCTGTTGTGCCTGAACAGCCGGCCGTCGACGAAGACGTTGTAGGCCACGAACTTCGTCTCCCCCTCGTAGTCCCAGTCGTCGACCCAGAGCAGCCGGCGCCAGGGATCGGTGGCGTTCACGTTGTCGGCGATGTAGATGTCGTGGAGGATCGCCTGGGGGATGAACTCCCCGTTGTGGGTTGGGATGCTGAGATCGACCATGCGGGAGTAACCGCCCACCGAGTAGTCGCCGCAGCCGGGGTCGAAGTAGTTGCCCGTGATCTCCAGGCTGCCGCTCTTGAAGCCCATGGGCCGGGTACGCTCGAAGATGTTGTCGCGCACGACCGCGCGAATGGTGTGGCCGCCCTGGGCGTGGGTATCGACGCACGCCTGCCACTCCTCCAGATCGTTGTCGTGGAAGTAGTTGTTCTCCACCGTGAAACGCGTCTCGGGGCTGTTGGAGGCGATGGAGTGGCGGTTGAAGGTGAACTCGTTGCGGTAGATGGAGACTTCGGATCCTCCCGTGGCCATCACCGGCCCGGTGATGCTGACCCCGTAGCCGAAGCCGTTGCGGTAGTTCTCGTGCAGGTAGCTGCCGGTGACCACGCTCCGGCGGGAGTTCATGAGATCGACCCCCTTGCGAAAACGGGTAATCTCGCAGTTGCGCACCACGAGCCGGTCGTGATCCAGGACGGCGATTCCGTCTCCACTGCCGGCCTCATGGGTGATCGCTCCCACGAGCTTGAGGTCCTCGAAGGTCACGGCCTCGCTCTCCACCCGGAAGAGCAGGAGATCGGGATCTGCGGTGATGCACACGGAGGCAGGGCCGGCCCAGTACGGCGGGTCGTTCGGCTCTCCCGGCTCGACCACGCCCACGTCCATGAGCTGCGCCGCTCCGCGAAGGGTCAGGCTCCGGTCGATGACGACGGTCCCCGTGAAGGCGTACTCCCCCGCCGGGAAGAGCAGCGTGTCCCCATCGGCAGCCGCGAACACGGCCTCCTGAACCGCATCGCTGGTGAAGCCGTCGACCTGCAGGCCCGGGGCCGGACCCGCCAACAGGGAAAGGAGAGGCAGTGACCGCATCGCGCCGGCCCACGGCCGCATCTTCTGGTTCGCCGTTGTCATTCTCTCCCCCCTTCTCGGCTCGACTGGATTCCGTTGTGCCGGATCAGCAGCCGGGCCAGTTCGGGCATCGGCAGACCGACCGCCTTCTGCCAGGCCCTGGCCCGGTGCTCCAGTGTCCCGGCAGCGGGCACGCGCCCCCCCGGCAGTCCATGGGCGACGTGGTTGCTGCGGCCGGGCACCGGCAGGCCGAGGACGCGCTCGAAGGAGGCATGCAGGAGCTTCTGGACCCGGCCCTTCAGGTCCGTGTCGAATCCGTACCACAGGTTCGCGGAGAACACGCCGCCGTCGGCCGTGGCCCGGCGGCAGGCGGGCAGGAAGTCGTCCTCCCGGACCACCGGCGCCATGCCCTGGCCCGTGTGCAGGTCCAGAAGGACAAGGTCGTAAGGCTCCCCGGTGTGCTCGAGGAGGAAGCGACGGCCGTCGGTGACGTGGATTTGCAGCCGGTCGTGGGACCGGGGGAGGGCGAAGAACCGCTGCGCCACCTCCACGATCCGCGGGCGCAGCTCCACCACCTCGACCCGGCAGCCGGGCAGGTGGCGCAGCAGGAACTTCACCAGGGAGCCGCCTCCCAGGCCCAGCATCAGGGCCCGCCCGGGCGGGGCTTCGCCCAGGATCAGGGCCGACATGAGGCAGCGCGTGTACTCCAGCGTCAGCTCCTCGGGGCGGTCCACGAACATCGTGCTCTGCCGCGCAGTGCTCCCGAACTGAAGGGAGAGCAGGCCCCCTTCCTCCTCCTCCACCACGTCGATGGGGCCGTGCTCGTCCTCATCGTGGAACAGAACCCGGCCGAGGTAGGGGAGCCGGCTCGAGGACCGCCAGAAGCGCATGGTGCCCCGTCACTCCCGGAGGCGGCCCCACCGGGTGGCGATGAAGGCGTCGACGAAGATCTGACCGAGGTGGGAGGTGATGCAGGGGATGGCGAGCAGGCCCTTGAGCCCCGGAGCGATGGCCTCGTCCGGGATCAGGGCGAGGACGGTGAGGGCCACGGGCAGGGTCTTCTGGCTCGCCATCAGCACCACCGCCTTGCGCGTCGGCCCGTCGAACCGCAGCAGTCGCGCCGCGGCGTCGTTCATCGCCAGGTAGACGCCGTGAATGACCAGGCCCGCGAGAACCAGCATGAGGAGGCCGGCCAGGGCCACCGCCGCCAGGCGCTCGGAGGAGTCGGAGAACTTCATCCACGGGATGCTGATCAGGGCCAGATTGCTCAGGGCGGTGATTCGCGCCCGGTTGGCGTCGGCCCACGACCCCAGGGGCCGGCGCAGCCAGCGGCCGACGGCCAGTGGCAGCAGGATCGAGAGGCACAGCTTCCCGAGCAGGTCCGTCGCCGACAGCTCCACCTCGCCCATGGCGCCGAGAACGGCGACGAGGACGAAGGGGATGGTGAAGACGCCGACGAGGTTCGTGGTCACTGTCAGGAGCAGGGCCAGGGCCACGTTGCCGCGCGCCTGACTGGTCAGGGCGACCCCCGAGGAGAGGGTCGTCGGCATGCAGACGAAGAGGGCCAGGCCGATCTGGTAGGCGGGCTCCAGGGGCGTGCGGAAGGCGATCAGGGCGCCCACGGCGGGGGTCAGGAGAAGGATGGAGAGGGAGCCCCAGGCGGTGGCCTTCCAGGCGCTCAGGGCGGCGCGGATCTCGTCGGTGCGCAGCAGCAGCCCGGCGCAGGCGAAGATGATGCTGACCGCCACGTACTGGGTCGGCAGCCGGCCCATGGCCCTCCCCGGCTCGGGCCAGGCGAGGCCGACGACGGCGGCCAGCACCAGGCCGACGGGCAGCATCTGGCGCTGCAGAAACCCCGCGATATGGGTCAAGAGCGGGGGCTGCCGGGACCGCAGGGTGGCACCGCCCGCCGAGGGTGGGCGGAGGACATCAGTTGCCCCGCAGGACGGACAGCTCCGGCTGCATGAAGCAGACCTCGTCGCACAGCAGGCAGCTGGCGACGTCCTTCTTGCACTCCAGGTGGTGCGCGGAGAGGGCGCCTCGGAAGACGGCCAGGAACTCGGTGGCGATGGGATCCTCGGAGAACAGGAAGCGGAGGAACCCAACCAGGTGCCCCCTGGCCTCGGAGCTGATCAGGTGCTCGACCTTGCAGGCGTCGATCTCGGCGTCGTCCTCGTCCATGCCGAGGGCGTCGGAGAGGAACTTCTTCACCACCATGCGCGTGGCTTCGGTCTCCCAGACGACCCGCAGACCCTTGTCGGTCAGCTCGAGGAAGCGGTTGTGGTCTTCCTTGATATAGCCCCGTTCCTTCAGGTGCTTCATCGCCGAGGAGACGCTGCCCTTGGTGATCTTCAGGTGCTTGGCGATATCGGAGACGCGGGCGTAACCGTGCATCTGGCGCAGCTCGTGCACCGACATAAGGTGGTGAGCGGCCGAGTGGGTGAGCTCGTTCTCGTCGTAGTGCTTCCAGACGTCCTCGAACATGGGTCTTACTCCTCGCCTGCTGGCTTCGCCGGTGACCGGGCCGGGTTCAAGCCGCCATCCGCGGTATGAGATCCACGCAGCGGTTGGCGTAGCCCCACTCGTTGTCGTACCACCCGAGCACCTTTACCAATGTAGCGCCGACGACGTTCGTCGACCCGGCGTCGAAGACGCAGGAGGCCGGGTTGCCGATGATGTCGGAGAGCACGAGGGGCTCCTCCGAGTACTCCAGAATGCCCCTGAGGTCGGTCTCGGCGGCCCGGGCGAAGGCCTGATTGACCTGCTCGCGCGTCACCTCAGCGGAGAGGTGGGCGGTGAAGTCCACGAGCGACCCGTCCGGCGTGGGCACGCGGATCGACAGGCCGTCGAGCTTTCCCTGCAGCTCGGGCAATACCTTGCCGACGGCCGCCGCAGCCCCCGTGGTCGTCGGGATCATATTCACAGCCGCCGAGCGAGCCCGCCTCAAATCCTCGTGCGGCAGGTCGAGGATGCGCTGGTCGTTGGTGTAGGAGTGGATGGTGTTCATCATCCCGTGCACGACGCCGAAGCTCTCGTGGAGGACCTTGACCATGGGCGCCAGGCAGTTGGTCGTGCACGACGCGTTGGAGACGATGGCGTGTCCAGGCTGCAGGTCGTCCTCGTTGACGCCGATCACCACGGTCAGGTCCTCTTCCTTGGCCGGGGCCGAGATCAGCACCTTCCGGGCACCGGCGGACAGGTGGGCGGCGGCGGACCCGCGGCGGGTGAACAACCCCGTCGACTCGACGACGATCTCCACGCCCACCCTCCCCCAGGGGAGGCTTGCCGGATCGCGCTCGGCGTAGACCGGGATCCGCTTCCCGCCGACCACCAGGTGCTGTCCATCGGTCGCCACCTCGCTGTCGAAGCGGCCGTGGGTGGAATCGTATTTGAGCAGGTGGGCCAGCGTGGCCGCGTCGGTCAGGTCGTTGATGCCACGCACGTCGAGACCTGCCTTGCAGGCGGCGCGGAACACGAGTCTGCCGATCCGGCCGAAACCATTGATGCCGACCCGAATCTCTGCCATGGATTCCTTCTCGTCCCGGGAACGGTTTTCGCCGGTAGACCGCCAACGCTCCACCCTCGACCCTCGGGGCGTCTTTTCCAGGTCGAGAAGATTGGTGCTGGCGAGGCGGAAGACCGCCCGGGGAGAAGCGTCTTGGGCGGACGCCGGTGAATGGAGTGCGGCGGGAGCCGCGGGTCTTCCGTTTGCCGTCAATTCGCGGCGTCAATTAGGGTAAGCAACCATCTCCGTACCGGCAAGGCAGCCCGAGGCCAACTTGCCGTTCAGTACCCGGCCCACTATCGTAAGTCGTTTCCCTCGTGACCGACCTTCTCACGCAAAATCACGTCGCCCGATTCCGCCGCGACGGGTGGTGCCTGGTGAGCCCCTTCTTCGACGCTCGCGAGGTTCGGGCCCTGGCGGCGGAGGTGGCGCGCTTCCGCCGCCAAGGGCTGCTGCGCAACGTCCGCACCGACGGCGACGGGCAGACCCATTCCGAGTCGCGCGCCAACCTGCAACTGATCCCCCTCTACGACAAGAGCGACCTGATCCGGGCCCTTCCCTTCGCGCCCAAGGTCGCCGCCACCGTGAGCCGCCTGATCGGTGATCCCTTCCTCCTCCACCTGGACCAGCTGTTCCTCAAGCCGGGCCGCACCGGCACCGGGACCCACTGGCATCAGGACAACGCCTACTTCAAGATCGACGATCCGCTCAAGGGGACGGCCATGTGGGTCGCCGTGCACGACGCCACCCTGGCCAACGGGACCCTGCGCCTGATTCCGGGTAGCCACCGGCACAGCTATGCCCACGAGCGCGACCCGTACTCCGACCACCACATCCACTGCTCCCCTCCGGAGAACGAGGCCGTGGCCGTGGAAGTTGCTGCGGGGGGCGCCGTGTTCTTCTGCTACGGCATGGCCCACAGCACCGGCGACAACGCCACCGACGAGGAGCGCGCCGGCATGGCCTTTCACTTCCTCCACGGCGACTACGCCAGCGCCGACCTGGTCGAGGCCGGGCGCGCCCACCGCCCGTGGATCACCGGCCCGGAGGCCACCGGCGGCCTCCGGGAATACGGCGTCGATCTCGGCAGCCGCGCCTTCGAGGACGAGGTCGGCAAGCTGGAAGCCGCCGCCTGATTCATGCGCCGCTTCCCGCCCGAATCCCTGACCCGCATCGCACGCTCCCTCTTCGAGGCCTCGGGCTGCTCCGCCGAAGATGCCGCCACCGTGGCCGACCACCTGGTCGAGTCGAGCCTCTTCGGCCACGACTCGCACGGGACCATCCGCATCTACGAATACGTCGACCAGATGGCCGACGGCACCTTCGAACCCGCCGGACGGCCAACGGTGGTCCGTGAGCGCGGGGCCATGGCCGTCCTCGACGGCGGCGGCGCCCTCGGCCAGGTGGCAGGCCGCCACGCCGTCGACAAGGCCGTCGAGCTGGCCCGAGCCCAAGGAATCGGCAGCGTCGGCCTGCGCAACTGCTCCCATCTCGGGCGGATCGGGGCCTACACCCTGGCCGTCGCCCGCCAGGGGCTGGTCGGCATGGCCTGGGTCAACGCCGGGCGCCTCGGCCGCCAGATCCCGCCCTACGGCGGCATCGACGGGAAACTGTCCACCAACCCGGTCTCCTTCGCCGCCCCTCGTCGCGGCGCCGACCCGATCCTCGTCGACATGACCACCTCGGTCGTCGCCGAGGGCAAGATCCGCCTCGCCCACAACCAGGGCGTCCGGGTCCCCGAGGGCTGGATCACCGACGCCGAGGGCCGTCCCACCACCGACCCCGCCGACTTCGTCGGACCGCCCCAGGGCGCCATCCTGCCCATGGGCGGGGTGGTCGCCTACAAGGGCTACTGCCTGAGCATGATGGTGGAGATCCTGGGAGGCCTGCTGTCCGGCGAGGGCTGCGCCGCGGGCGAGGTGGAGATGAGGAGCAACGGCCTCATGCTGATCGTGTGGGACTCCGCCTTCTTCTGCGAGGACGAGCACTACGACCGCGAGGTGGAGGCCTTGGTGGCCCACGTGACCTCGAGCCGGGTCGACCCAAGGGTTGGGAGTATTCAGCTGCCCGGCTCGCCCGAGTTCACCACCGCCGCCGAGCGCCGCCGGACCGGCATCGCCATCGACGACACCACCTGGAGCCGCATCTGCGACCGGGCCCGGCGCCTCGGGCTTGATCCCGGCCCTTGGGAAGGGGAGGTCTGCCGGGAGGGTTGAGCGGGCCCGTCCGCCGTGTCGTGGCTGCGGCTGGTCTCGACCACGCGCTTGAGCAGCCCCGCCGGCTTCGCGGGCTTGCCGCGCAAATCCGGGGATGGCGCACGGGAGCCCTTCTACTGAAGGCCGCGCTGTTCCAGCCGGAAGATGCGCTGCTCCAAGTCTCCGATCAGGGCCTTGCTGCCCCACAACGACCGGTGATGCGGCAGCCGGCAGCTCCGGATCCCCTGGTGGCGTTCGAGGGACCGGAGGCTCCGGTCCAGCGAGCGGATGGCCGTCTGCGCGTCCGGTGACAGCAGCCGGGGACGGAGGGTTCGGATCTCCGGCCGGCCGGTGCTCTCGCACAGCCGGCGCAGCCGGGTCGCCAGCTGCTCCACCCGCTCGCCTTCCCTGGTGGCGCCCCGAGCCCACACGACGACCGCCGCCGGGAGGATGACGGCAACGGCGGCGAGCGGGAGAAAGGCGATCACGGGAAGCAGCTGATGAAGAGCATCCTCTGACATAGCCATCGCACGGTCTGCACAACGGGTGACCGACTGGTCAGGGCGTCGGCTCGGGGTCCGGGGGCGGCACAAGCCTCCGTGACGGCATCGCAGGGTACACCACCGGCAAGTCCCAGTCCAGCCGGCGCTCGAGGTCGGACCCCAGGCCTTCGATGACGAGGGAGACCCGCCGGCTGTCGCCGGTGAGGATCGGGGTCCGGCGGTCGGCCCGCCGGTTGGGGAAGTACACCCGATAGACGGCCGTCTTCTCGAGGTGGTCGTGACCGGGGCGGTCGAACTCGTACGGATAGGCCCCGGCCGTCCCGCTCGGCGCGTAACGGCCCCCCGCTTCGTCGATGAGGAAGGTGCGCTCGCCGATGTCGGCGATGTAGGGGTGCGCCCCCGACTCCTCTCCGTCGATGTAGATGGTGAAGACCAGGCGGCTGTAGAGGCCGTACCCCCAGCGCTCGTCGTAGACCGGTCGGAGCAGGGGATACTTGCTGTCGTAGAGGATGCCGAGGAGGCGGCGCACGTACTGCCCCCGCCAGGTGTCGAACTGCGCCTTCTGCAGCGGATTGGTGACGTCGAAGTCGGGGTTGACGTAGACCAGGTACTGGAGGTACAGGCTGTTGACGTCGGTGCCGTCCTCCGTGGGATAGGGCGCGTCGATGTAGGCGTAGACGAACTCCCGCAGCCGGCTGGTGACCTGCTCCTGCCCGAGGCCGGCGGTCTCGGCCTCGGCATAGATGCGGGCGGTCTCGTAGGCGAAGGTGCGAAAGGTAGCCTGAACGAAGATCCCGTCGGCGCCGGTGTGGCTGCGGTTGACGAGGCGCCAGACGCGGTCCTCGGTCTGCTCGAAGGGCCCCGGGCCGTCCTGAGGAGCACAGGAGGCCAGCAGGAGAGATCCAAGGACGGAGAGGGGGACCTTCACGAGTACCGAGGCCTGTCCGGAGCACCTGAACCCGGACCGCGGCAGGGGCGATGCCACCGGGGGGCGTCCTCTCGGCGCTACTCCTTCACGACCCAGAGCTTGACGGTGGCCTTCACCCCGGTGTGAAGCTGAACCGGCACGCTGTAAACACCCAGGGCGCGGATCGGCTCCTCCAGCTCGATGTCTCGACGATCGACGTCGTGTCCCTGCTCTTTGAGCAGATCGGAGATGTTCTGGGCCGTCACCGATCCGAACAGGCGATCTCCCTCGCCGACCTTGACCTGGGCCGTGAGCGACGCCTTCTCCAACTCCACGGCCACGTCCTCGGCGGCCCGTTTCTCGCGCTCGGCGGCGGCCTCGTGCTGCCGGCGCCGGGACTCGAAGAGGGCCACGTTGGCGTCGGTTGCCAGCAGGGCCTGCCGCTTGGGGATCAGGGCATTGCGTCCATAGCCGTCGGCCACGGTCACGATCTGGCCGGCGGTCCCAAGGGTGTCCACGTCTCTGAGCAGTATGACCTTCACTTGTCCATCTCCTGATCGGATTCGCGTTCGCGCCGGTGTCCGATCCGGCGCCAGTCGAACCAGTTGTCCGCCAGTCCCGAGAACGCCAGGGCCATCACCGAGAAACTGGAGGTGAAGGCCAGCAGCGCGTACACCAGGACGACGAGGAAGCGCTGGGCGCCCAGGCGCCACAGCAGGTGCCGGACCAGCCCCAGGCCCTGGGCCGCATACAGCAGCATCATGACCAGCGCGGCGTTGACAGCCAGCCCGCGAAAGGTCTCGCCGCCGATCAGCAGCAGGGCCAGGGCGCCGATCGCGACCCAGATCAACTCCTCCCACATCCGCCAATGGCGCAGGGGCACGGCCGGCGGCAGGGTGGTGCCCACCCATGGGCAGGCCGCCTGGGCGAGGCGGTAGCCGCAGACGGCGATCAGCAGGATGGAGAGATAGGCGACCCCGGGCAGCAAGACCAGGACCATCTCCACCAACTGCTGAAGCATCTCCGGGTCCCCCAGTTGGGCCTCGGCAGCGCTTCCCTCCAGGAAGCGGGTCACTTCGGACGCCACTTGCTCACGCTGGCCGTCCACCCCGAGAAAGCCGCCCGCCTGGGCCAGGCCCAGGACCAGGCCCGGCAGGGAAGCGAAGGCGATGATCTGGCCGTAGCCCCGGCCCCTCTCGACCTGCACCGCTGCCAGCCAGCCGATCAGCGGCGCCGGCGCCAGCCCCATCGCCCAGTGAAAGGCCCCGCTGAAGGACAACAGGATGGGCAGGCAGGCGGGCAGGGCCAAGCTGCGCACGCCGAACCGGCGCGCGCCGAGAAGGGTTGCCGCCACGAGGACCAGACTGGCCAACAGGGACAAGGTTCAGTTCCCCGTGCCGGGCAGCGGTCGCCGACGCCGTCTCAGGCGGCCTCCTCTCCTCCGTCCTCTCCCCTGGCCGGGCGGTCCGGGGTGGCCACCCCGGCGACTTCGGCGCCCTCGGCCGGCCCACGACCGTCCCGGTCGGGACGGGGGGGGCCGTCCTCGCGGCGGTCCCGGTCACGCCGGGGCCCGCGGCGGTCCCGGCCGCGATCGGGAGACTGGTAGATGTAGACGTTCTCCGGCGCCAGTTGCGGCACGCTCAGGAACTCGCCCGGAACGGCGACTACCAGGTGGCGGAGCACGGACTCGTCCAGCTTGAGGTCCTCCTCCACCGGACCGAGTCGCTCACTGTCGGCCGAGAACTGGTAGAGGACGTAGAAGCCCTGTTGCCGCTGCCGCAGGGCGATCGACGTGTAGGCCAGCTTGCGCAGGCCCCACTTGACGACCTGCTCCACCTCGGCGCCGGCCGCCTCCAGCCGCTTCTTGTAGTTCTCGACGGCGGTCTCCAGCTGGGTGTCGCCGGCTTGGGGATCGAGTATGAGGACCAGCTCGTACTTCTTTGCCATACGCTTGTCTGCCTCGCTTCGGGATCAGAAAAGGTTCAGGCCGTAGTCGACGAACAGCGGGGCCAGGACCAGGGAGATGACGGACATCAGCTTGATCAGGATGTTCATCGAGGGGCCCGAGGTGTCCTTGAAGGGATCGCCCACGGTATCGCCGACGACGGCCGCCCGGTGCGGCTCCGAGCCCTTGCCGCCGAGATGGCCCTGCTCGATGTACTTCTTGGCGTTGTCCCAGGCGCCGCCGCTGTTGGCCATCATCAATGCCACGAGCACGCCCGATACGGTCGCCCCGGCCAGCATGCCGCCGAGGGCCTTGGGACCCAGAAGGAATCCGACCGCCACCGGGGCCAGGACGGCCAGCAGGCCCGGGGCGATCATCTTGCGCAGGGCCGCCACGGTGGCGATGTCGACGCAGCTCCGCGTGTCGGGCCTGGCCGTCCCCTCCATCAGCCCGGGAATCTCGCGAAACTGCCGGCGCACCTCCTCGATCATCTGGAAGGCGGCACCGCCGACGGCGGTCATGGTCATTGCGGCGCCGAGATAGGGGATCATGGCGCCGATGAACAGCCCGATGACGACCACGGGAGCGGTGACGTCGACGACCAGCTCCTGCCCTCCCATGGCCTGCTGCACGGTGTTGTTGTAGGCCGAGAACAGGGCCAGGGCGGTGAGCGCCGCCGATCCGATGGCGAACCCCTTGCCGATGGCCGCCGTGGTGTTGCCGAGGGCGTCGAGCCCATCGGTGATCCGACGCGTGTCCTCGCCGAGGCCGGCCTGCTCGCTGATGCCACCTGCATTGTCGGCGATGGGGCCGTAGGCGTCGACGGACATGGTCACGCCCACGGTAGCCAGCATGCCCACGGCGGCGATGCCGATGCCGTAGAGGCCGGCGAAGTGGAAGGCCAAGCCGATGGCGAGGGCGATGAACAGGATCGGGAAGGCGACGCTCTCGAAGCCCACCGCCAGCCCGCCGATGATGTTGGTGGCCACGCCTGTCCTGGACGACTCGGCGATCTTCCGCACCGGCTTGCCGCCGGTGTAGTACTCCGTGAGGAGTCCGATGACGATGCCCGCCAGACTGCCGAAGAGGACGGCCAGGAAGGCCCCGGTGCCGAGTCCCAGCAGGTCTCCCGTCCACCAGGCGCCGGCGACCATGAGAGCCGCTGACAGGAAGGTGGCGTATCGCAGAGCGGCGCCGGGGTCCGTGTTCTGGAGGATCCGCACGGCCAGCACGCCCGCAAGGCTTGCGATCAGGCCCACCATGATGACGGTGAGGGGATAGGCCATGGCGACCAGACGGGCCTGGTCTGCGGCCAGCCCTGGCGCCAGCGCGCCAAGGGTTGCCACCGTGGCGGTGGCGGCGATGGCGATGGTGGCGATGACGGAGCCGACGTAAGACTCGAAGATGTCGGCGCCCATGCCCGCTACGTCGCCCACGTTGTCACCCACGTTGTCGGCGATGACCGCAGGGTTGCGGGGATCGTCCTCGGGGATGTTCTGCTCCACCTTCCCCACCAGGTCGGCGCCGACATCGGCCGCCTTGGTGAAAATCCCGCCGCCGACGCGGGCGAAGAGGGCGATGGACGAGGCCCCCATGGCGAAGCCGTTGATGACGGCGGCGTTGGACGCGTCTTCCCAGACTCCGAACAGTTGCGCGAGCAGGGAGATGCCTAGCAGCCCCAGGCTGGCTACGGCCAGCCCCATCACGGCGCCGCCGGCGAAGGCCATGGAAAGGGCCGGCCCCTGGCCAGCCCGGTTGGCCGCCTGCGTGGTGCGGACGTTGGCGCGCGTGGCCGCCTTCATGCCCGAGAATCCCGCCAGAATCGAAGATCCCGCTCCGGCGAGAAAGGCCGCCGCCGTGCGCGCCCCCACACCCAGCCACAGGGCGACGAAGACCACGGCGACGAACAGGAGAAGGATGGAGTACTCCCGTTTGAGGAAGGCCATCGCCCCTTCGTGGATGTCGTCGGAGATCTCCACCATCTCCGCCGATCCGGTATCCCCCGCCTTGAGGCGGACATATATGATGAATGCGACGACCAGACCCGCCACGCCCAGCCAGGGGGCCGTCGTCGTCCACGCTTCCATGAGCCTACCTATCCTCCTCGTCCTTTTTTGATGCGACGGACGGTGGAGCCGTCCGCTCCAGTGCCGGGTATCCGTTGAAGCGATTCATGGCCGCCTCGATGCCCTCCGCCGCCCAGCAGCGCGCCGCCGCGCAGCCTCGCTCGACCAGTCCCGCCACCTCTTCGCCAGGTGCGAAGGGGGCCAGCACGAAGTCGATGTCGCTCTCACCCGGCGGCACCGGCCCGACGCCCAGTCGCAGCCGGGGAACCCGGTCGGTCTGCAGGACCTCCAGCACCGACGCCAGCCCGTTGTGGCCGCCGTCGGAGCCTCCCCGCCGGAGCCGCAGGCGGCCGAAGTCGAGGAGGAAGTCGTCGAGGACCACCAGGATCTCCTCCGGCGCGAGCCCTCCGCGCTCCCACAGGACCCGAACCGCCTCGCCGCTGCGGTTCATGAAACTCTGAGGCCTGACGAGCAGCACCTCTTCGCCGGCAATCCGTACCCGGGCGGTCTCGGCGGCCTCCTCCCTCACCCACGTGCCCCTGCCACCCAGGAGAGCCTGGGCCACACGAAAGCCGATGTTGTGCCGGGTGCCGGCATACCTTGGGCCGGGATTGCCCAGCCCGACGAGGACGGGCATCGGTGCGGTCGACGGGGCTCAGTCCTGGCTCTCGGTGCCGCCCTCGGAGGCCTCGCCGCTCTCGGCGTCCCCGTCTCCTTCCTCCCCTTCGCCCTCGCCTTCGCCTTCCATGTCCTCCCCCTCCTCGGCTTCCTCGGCGGCGGCGGCGGCCTCCTCTTCCTCGATGGTCAGCCGTGGGGAGAGCACGCTGACGATGGTGACTCCGCCATCGGTTACGATGCGCGGTTCCACCTCGAGCAGGTCGCTCACGTGGATGCTGTCCCCAATTTCGAGGTCGCTGATGTCGATCGAGACCTGGGAGGGAAGCTCGGAGGCGATGCAACTCATGGTGATGGAGGTCAGGCTGTGCTGCACGGCACCACCGCCGACCCGCACTCCAACCGGGGTGCCCGTGGTCATCATGGGCACGGCGACGGTCAGCTCCTCGTCGGGATCGATGCGCAGGAAATCGATGTGCATGACGTCGCCGCGCACTTTGTGGTACTGGATCTCCCGGACCACGGCCCGCTCCACCTTTTCGTCCTCCTTCTCGTGGAGCATGAAGATCGAGTTCTGACCTCCACCGAAGAGGGCGCGCTCCAGATCATGGGCGACGATCTTGAAGGCCAGCGGCTCCTGCTTGTGCCCGTAGAGAATGCCGGGAAGCATGGCCTGCTCGCGCCGCAGGCGGCCCACGGGACCCTTGCCCCGCTCCTGGCGGGGCTCGATGGTCAGTTCGATCGTGTCGCGCTGAGAGATCTGCAAGGCAACCGCCATGACCTACCTTCTTCGAAGTATTGGCTGCCCGGCGAGGACTCGAACCTCGATAGACGGAACCAAAATCCGTTGTCCTACCAGTTGAACGACCGGGCAACCTGCCGGTCCGCCGCTCATGGAGAGGACGGACACGGCGTACACAGAAAGACCGGAAACCCCGCTTCGCGCAGCCTCTGGGCGGCGCGATTCGCGGCGGTCCGGTCGTCGTAGATGCCGTAAACGGTGGCGCCGCTGCCCGACATCGAATGGGCCAGCGGGTCCGTGGCGGCCAGCGACTGGCTGGCTCGGGCGACGATGGGTTTGGCGCGTTCGACGAGCGGCTGGAAGTCGTTGTGCAGCACCGACCACAACCGATTCGCGTCGACGAGCCCGCCGCGTACGTGCTTCAGGAACGTACGATACGGGTCGGGTTCCGACAAGTCGATGGGGCTGTCCCGCCGCTGCCGGTCCAGCTCCGCGTACGCCCAGGCGGTGTCGACCGGAACCGGCGGACAGACGAGGACGTACCACACGGGCTCCGCGCTCCACCGCAGTGGCAGGAGCCGCTCCCCGCGGCCTTCGACCAGGGCGGTCCCCCCCTCGAGGGCGAAGGGCACGTCGGAGCCCAGTTGTCCAGCCATCCGCGACAGGGCCCCCATGCCCAGCGGGCGAGAGGCGGCCCGGTCCAGCCCCCTGAGCACGGCGGCGGCGTCGGCGCTGCCTCCGCCCAGTCCGGCGGCTGCGGGAATCGCCTTCTCGATGTGCACATGCCGGGGCACGGCGCCGGCCTCCCGCAGATAGAGCTCGGCGGCCCGGTAGGCCAGATTTTCGGGGCCTGAGGGCACGGCCGGGTCGGAGCAGGTCACCTCGAGATGCCGCGCCGGGCGCATGTACAGCCGGTCCTCGAGGCTGACGGTCTGGAACAATCCGACTAGGTCATGAAACCCGTCCTGCCGCTGCGACAGCACGCGCAACCCGAGGTTCAGCTTCGCCCGGGCGCTCTCCACCAACTCGCCACCAGAGGACGTAAGTGATTGCTTTGACACGTCTTGACCCTGATCTGAAGGACTGGTATACTCGCGGAGCAGATTGAATATAGGGCACCCGTGCGGGTGCCCTCATCCGAAAGACCTGCCGCCATGGCGGCCCTGCCTCCACCCTCCAGCATGGATCGATCCCCGGCGAGGAACCGTCCAGGCGGTTCCCATGCCGCCCTCGTCTGCCTCACCCTCCTGGGGGCCGTCCCCGCATGGCCCGACGCCGATGACGAGTGGCTGCTGGCCCGCAACCTCTACCGCCAGATGGCCGACTACGCCACCGCCGCCCAGCTCTTCGCCGACTTCATCCGCAACCACCCCGGCCACGCCAACGTGCCCGATGCCCGGCTGCTGCTGGCCCGCTCCTATGCCCGCAGCTCGCGCTGCGCAGAGGCCGTGCCGGCGTACGACAGCTTTGTCGAGCGACACTCCGGGCACCTCTCGGTGGCCGAGGCCCGGCGCGAGCGCGCCGACTGCCTGCAGCAACTGGACCGCTTCGAGGAGGCCGCCGAAGCCTTCGAGGAGGTGCAACGCCTCTACAGCGAGAGCGGGTTCGCCGCCGGCGCCCTCTTGCAGGCGGCCGGCAACCACCTGCGCGCTGGCGACGCGGCCAACGCCGTGCGGGTATACGACGAACTCCTCTCCGAGTATGGCGCCACGCGGTCGGCGCGCCAGGGCCGGCTCCAACTGGCCAGGGTCCGTTTTGCCGGCGGCGACCCCGAGGCCGCCCAGGATCTGCTGGGCGCGGTCCGGAAGGCCGCCCCGGCCAGCGAAGAGGCCCGGGACGCCCTGCTGCTGTCCGGGCAGATCCACCTGTTCCTCGGCCGCACCGCGGCTGGCGCCACCGCCTTCAGGAGGCTGCATCAGGCCTTCCCCCGCAGCGCCGAGAGCGACTCCGCCCACCTGGTCCTGGCCAGCCACCACATGGACCGCGGCCGCTACCACGAAGCGGTGACCGCCTATCGGGAAGCGGCCACGGCGATCCGGGATCCAGGCCGGAGGGCCAGGGCCCGGGTCGGGTATGCCGATGCCCTCCGGCTTTCCGGGCGTCACAAGGAGGCCTTGGCGCTCTACGAACCGCTGTCGCAGACCGGCGCACCGGGCGTGGACGACCCGTTGCGTGGCCGAGCGATGCTCGGACGCGCAATCTCTCTAGGACAGACCGGCCGATTCGCACCCGCGGTACGCCTGTTCCTGGACCTCGTGCAAAGTCCTTCGAGCGGGGGTGCCCCCCCGGCGCACGCGGCCGCGGCCGTGCGCCAGCTCGGGGCCCTCTACCGCCGCCAGGGGGACCTCCCCCGGGCCCGTTCGTGGTTCCTCCGCTATCTCGACGACGCCGAGCGCCTGGGGTCCGCCTTCCCGGAGTCGGAGGCCGAACGCGACCTCACCCGCCTTCACCTGGCCCAGGTCTACGACGCCAGCGGCTACCATGACGAAGCGGTCCGGTTGTTCACGGCCCAGAGTCGAGACTCCGGTCCGTTGGCCGCGGATGCCCAGTACGGGCTTGCCGACGCCTACGACGGCGCCGGCGCCCGCAGGCTGGCGGTCGCCGAGTACCGCAACTTCCTCGAGCGTTTTCCGCGCCATCCCCGCGCCTCCCGGGTAAGTCAGCGCGTCGAATATCTCGACGGTTACACCATCACCGACGCGGACGGCCTCGCCCTGGCCCTGCAGCAGAAGTGGATCGACGAGCTGACGGGAGTGCCCCGCCGCCGGATCCTGCTCGACGTGGCCCGCATCCTGCGCGACCACCAGGACTTCCCGGGTGCCGTGCGGGCCTGGGGCATCTATGCCGCATCCTATCCGGACGACCCGACCGCGGCCGAGGCCCGGTTCCACCTGGCCGACTGCCTCTACCGGCTCGCCCGCCAGCGTCGGCTCGAGGGGCGGAGCGCCGCCGGCGACTCCCTGTACGCGCTGGCCCTGGAGGAGGACGCCCTTCTGGGGGAGAGCGGAGCCGGCGAGTGGTCGAGGATGGCCCAGCTTCGCCGTGCGGAGTCGATCGCCGACTCCGCGCCCCAGGATCGGAGACAGCGCACGCTGGAGGCCGGCTACGCCGCCTTCCTCGAGCGGAACCCGTTGTCCGGGGACACCCGTGAGACCCGCGCCCGGGCCCTGATCGGCCTCGCCGACGCACGGCTCGAGGCAGCCCAGGGCGATACCGGCCGGCTGGCTGGAGCGGACTCGGTGTACGCCCGTCTGCTGAGCGAGGCCGGCGACACCCAATGGGCGCCCCACGCCCGCTTCGGCCGGGCCGTCGTGCGCTTGCGGACGGGAGAGATCGAAGGGGCCGTCGACGCTCTGAGCGCGCTGCTGCCCCAGGTCTCCGGAAGCGATCTGCAGCCGCGGGTGCTGGCCACCCTCGGAGGCGCCCTGGCCCGTTCGGGCCGCTTCGAGGAGGCGGCGATGACCCTCGGCGAGCTGCAGGCCTATCCCGACTTCGACGGTCGGCGGGAGTCGCAAGAACTCCTGGCCGACATCCACTTCCGCCTCGGAGAGCCGCGCCGGGCGGGGGAACTGCTCTCCTCCCTGGTCTCAACGGATCCCGACGGCGATCTGGACGGGGTGTTGCGATTCCGGCTTGCCCGCGCCCACGACCGGGCGGGGGACCTCCCGGCGGCCCTGGCCCTCTACGAGCGCCTCCTCGCCGAGGGTGCCGGTTCCGCGGACTCGCTGCAGTTGGCGAGAGGCCGGTTGCTCGCCCGCCTCGGTCGGGCCGACGAGGCGTTGGCCGCCTATTCGAGGGTCCGGGGCCCCCCGCGCACCGCCGCAGACCTGGGCGCCGGCGAGCTCCACTTCGAGGCGGAGCGCTACGGCAGGGCCTGGACCGTGTACGCGCCCCGGCTCGAGAGCGACGAAGCCACGGCTGGCGACATCGGCCGCGCCGTGGTCAGCCTCTTCGAGCTGGGCAGGACCAAGGAGGCCAAGAGCTGGGCCAAGCGGCACCGGGAGCGCTTTGGAGACGACGGCGTGTGGCCCTATCTGTTCCGTCTGTACGAAGGCCGGGTGCTGCTGAAGGCCGGCAAGTGGGAGGCGGCGCGCAAGCACTTCGCCGAGGTCGCCGAGGACGCCGCCAAGAAGCCCGCTCAGGCCTCCTGGGGCCGGGATCCGGAGGGCCTGCTGGCGCGCATGGCCTCCGACCCGGCCGGGGCCGGAGCCTACTTCGCCGCCACGGCGGAGTGGGAACGCATGCGTTCGGAGCCGAGCGAGGAGAGCACCGAGCAGGCCCTGAAGGCCCAGTCCGAGTTCGCCGCCGGCTACCCGGACTCGCCTTTCTCGGCCGATGTCCATCTCCGACTCGGGGCCTTTCACCAGACCCTGGGCAACCTGCTTCCGGCGGCAGGGGCGTACCGCCGCGTCTTCGAGTCGCCGCGGGCGACCTGGGCGCAACGCCAGGAAGCCGCCTACAAGCTGTTGCGCTGCTACTCGCGGCTCTACCAGTGGGACGAGGCGCTGCGGGTGGCGCGGCGCATCGAGAGGGAGTTTCCCGAGCACCCGGACCGCCGGGACGTTCAGTTGGAGATCGGATACATCCTCAAGGAGACCGGCCAGTACGGAGCGGCCATCTCGTACCTGGAGGAGGTACTGGAGTGGGCCAAGGGAGAGGACGCGGCCGAGGCCCGCTACTACATCGGTCAGTGCTACCAGAACATGAGCGAGTACCGGATGGCGATCCAGGCTTTCGCCCAGGTCGCCTTCCACGGCGCCGATGCCAGCGTCAACTGGATCAACTCCGCGGACTTCCAGCGCGCCGGCTGCCACGAACAGCTGGGAGAGTTCGATCAGGCGCGCAGCATCTACCAGAGGATCATCAACCGCGAAGGCGCCGGCAGCGAATACGGCCGCGCCGCCCACGAACGCATCCAGGGGATTCCTGGAGGCACCGCCCGGTAAGAGGCCGCTCCCGCATGGTCTGCAAAGCGTCGCGTCCAACCCGGACCGGCCGGGGGTCCCGCCGGGGGCGTTCGATTCCCGGCCGCCTCCTCTGAGTTCCACCCATGGCCCGCAACCGCTACCTGCTGCTCACCCAAGACCCCGCACTGGCCGACGCCTGCAGCCGGGAGCTTCAGGACGGGTCGTGCGAAGTCATCGAGGTGCGCGATGCCGGCCGGCTCCCCGTGCTCCTCGACCGGGGCGCCGGCCTCGTCCTCGTCGATCTCAACCTCCCCGACCTCAGCCTGCGGTCGATCGCCGAGGTGCTGGCCGAGCGCCGCGAGTTGCCGGTCGTCGTCCTGGCCGCGGGCTCCACTGCCGCCTGGGACAAGCTCTCCCGGGGCAGCCCCCTCGAGCAGGTGGTCGAGGTGCCGGTCGACGGCGGCCAGCTCACGGCGGCCGTCTCCCGCCTGCTCGAACGCAGCCGCTTCCTGTGCCAACACCTGGTCGGCAACTCCGAGGCCATCCGGACCCTGCGCGAGCAGATCCTCCTCGTGGGCCCGACGCCGGTGACCGTCCTCATCACCGGGGAGAGCGGCTCCGGCAAGGATGTCGTGGCCCGCGCCCTCCACCACTTCAGCGGCCGCGACGACAAGCCCTACAAGCCGATCAACTGCGCCGCCATCCCCGAGAACCTTCTGGAGAACGAGTTGTTCGGCCACGAGCGGGGCGCCTTCACCGATGCCCGGTCGCAGACCCGGGGCATCTTCGAGCAGGCCCACAAAGGCACGGTGTTCCTCGACGAGATCGGAGAGATGGCCCGCTCGGCGCAGGTGCGCCTGCTGCGGGTTCTCGAGGAGCGACGCGTCACCCGCATCGGCGGCGACGAGTCGATCGAGGTCGATGTGCGCATGCTGGCGGCCAGCAACAAGGACCTGCTCTCCTCGGTGAGCCGGGGCGAGTTCAGGCGCGATCTCTACCACCGCCTGAAGGTCGTCGAGCTCTACCTGCCGCCATTGCGTGAGCGGCGCGAGGACATCCCACTGCTCCTCGAGCACTTCGTCGAGATCTACAGCCAAGGCCGGAAGGACCGTATCCGGTTCCACGGATTCACCCCGCGGGCCCTCGACCTCCTCGCCCAGTACGACTGGCCCGGGAACGTCCGCGAGTTGCGCAACCTGGTGGAACATCTCGTCTTCCTGGGACCGGCCGGCCGGGTCGATGCCGACGACCTGCTTCCCCATCTGGAGCGGGCGCCGGACCTCGGTGTCAACCTGCCCGTCCCGACCTTGAAGACCCCGGATCAGTCGGAGCGCGAGCTGATCTACTTCGCCCTCCTCGACCTCAAGCGGGAGGTCGCCGACCTGAGGCGGACCATCGAGGAGGGCAGAGCGACGGCCGTACCCCGTCCCGTGCGGCCCGTGTACCAAGTCGACGAGGACGCGGGAGCAGGCGAGGCCGCCGACCTGGGGGAGGACGACAACGGGGTGCCGCCGTCGCTGAAGGAGCTGGAGCGCGACGCCATCTCCCGGGCCCTGGAGCAGGTGGGCAACAACCGCCGCAAGGCGGCCGAGCTGCTCGGGATCGGGGAGCGCACCCTGTACCGCAAGCTCGACAAGTACGGGTTCAAGTGAGAGGCCCCGCGATCCGGGCGCTGGCGGCGGCGTGGCTGCTCGCCTGTACCGCGGCCCTGCCGGCGGCAGGGCAGTCCGGACTGGAGCGGTTCGAGGACCTGAGCCGCTCCTTCCGCTCCGTCTACGACCGCGTCGCTCCCGCCGTGGTCCTGATCCAGACCTCGGGAGAGGTGCACCCGCTCCCGCGTTTCCACCCGCCGGTCCCCCGGGGAGACGGAGACGGGCTCAGAGGCCTCGGCTCGGGGGTGATCGTCTCCGCCGACGGCCACATCCTGTCGAATCACCACGTGATCAAGGGGGCCGACTCGATACGGGTGACCCTCCACGATCGCCGGCGCTTCCCCGCCCGGGTCGTCGGGGTCGATTCGCTCATCGACATCGCCCTGCTCGAGATCGACGCTCCCGGCCTGCCCGTCGCTTCCCTCGGCCGGTCCGAGGACCTGCTGATCGGCGACTGGGTGCTGGCCATCGGCTATCCCCTGGGCATGGGAACCACCCTGACCCACGGCATCGTCAGCGCCCTCGGCCGGCGTGCCCGGGTGATCGAGGACGACTACGGCATCGAGAGCTTCATCCAGACGAACGCGGTGATCAACCCCGGCAACTCGGGGGGGCCGCTCCTGGATCTGCAGGGACGAGTGGTCGGAATCAACACCGCCATCTCCACCCGGACCGGCTTCTTCATGGGCTACGGCCTGGCCGTCCCCATCGACCTGGCCCGGGAAGCGATGGACGATTTCCTCGTGTACGGCCGGGTCGTGCGGGGTTACCTCGGGGTAGAGATGAGCGATGTCGACGACGAGCTGGTCCGGCGTGAGGACCTGGACCTGTCGCCGCCGCGAGGCGTTTTCATCACACGGATCGAGCCGCGCACACCCGCCGACCGCAGCGGCTTGTCGGCAGGCGACGTGGTCCTCGCCATCGACGGCCAGCCGGTGGACCTCACCAACGAGGTGCAGACCCGCATCTATGGCCGTGACCCGGGGGAGAGGGTGGAACTCACCGTTCTCCGCGCCGGGCGGCGGCACCGGGTCCCGGTCGTCCTCGGCGAGCGGGAGGAGAGCCTGCTCCTGGCCCGCGGCCGGCGCCTGGCGCGGCGTCTCGGCCTGACCCTGGAATCGATGACGGGGGACCAGGCCATCCGTCTCGGCTTCACCCGGGAGCAGGCGCGCAGACTGAATCTGCCCGAGAGCGCCGGCGCGGTGGTCATCACCGAGGTGGAGCCCGGAAGCCCGGCGGCGCGGCTCGGACTGGAGGTGGACGACGTCATCACCGAGATCGACCGGACCGCCATCGCCTCCCTCGATCAGTTCGCGCGCGATCTGGCGCGGCTGAAAGCGGGGGAGTCGGCCCTGCTGTGGCTCTGGCGCCGGGGCCGGGGCATCGACGTCCGAGCCCTTCCCATTCATGCGGTTGAGGAGAACGAACCATGACCGGATCCCCGGTCGATCTGAACGGGGCCGACGGCCTGTTGATGGTGGGCGACTCCGAACGCAATGCGGACCTGTTCTGGGCCACCGGATTCCGGGCGCCCGATCCCTTCATCTACCTGGCCTCGCCCGACAACGCCTGGGTCGTGGTCAAGGACCTCGAGCTGGACCGGGCCCGGGAGGAAGTGCACGGCGCGGAGGTGCTGGCCGGCTCCAGGTACGACGCCCGGGGCGACGGATCGGCGGCGGGGGGACAGCTCGGCGAGATCCTGCGCAGCCTGCAGTTGCATCGGCTGCTGGTGCCCGCCGACTTCCCGGTGCATACCGCCGACGAGCTGAGGGACGCGGGTTTCTGCCTGACCGTCGCCGAGCCTCCCCTGTTTCCGCAGCGGGCGATCAAGTCCGAGGAGGAGGTTGCGGCCATCGCCCAGGCGCAGGAGGGGGCCGAGCGGGCCATGGAGGCGGCCCTGGCCATGATCGGGGAGTCCTCCGTCCGCGACGACCTGCTCGTGGGACCGCAGGGGCCTCTGACCTCGGAAGCGGTGCGGCGGCGCATCCACCACGTCCTGCTCGACTGCGACTGCCACGGAGAGCACACGATCGTGGCCGGCGGCGAGCAGGCCATCGACCCCCACCAGGGCGGCCACGGCCCCCTGCCCGCCCACCAGCCGATCATCATCGACATCTTTCCCCGCCACTCCGTGAGCGGCTATTTCGGCGACATCACGCGTACGGTCGTCCGGGGCCGGGTGTCGGCGGACGTGCAGCGGCTCCACGAAGCCGTTGCGGCCGCCCAGCAGGGGGCCTTGGAGAGCATCCGCGACGGGGTCGACGGGGCGGAGGTGCACCAGGCCGTGATCCGAGGTTTCGCCTCCGCCGGGTACGAGTCCGGAGAGATCGACGGCCGGATGCAGGGCTTCTTCCACGGCACCGGCCATGGTCTCGGCCTGCAGATCCACGAGGCGCCGTACATCTCCCGGCCTTCCTGCCGGCTCGAGACGGGGCAGGTGGTCACCGTGGAGCCGGGCCTCTACTACGCCGGCCTCGGCGGCTGCCGCATCGAGGATCTCGTGGTCGTCGAGGACGGCGGCTGCCGCAATCTCACGACCTTCCCCAAGACCCTCTCCGTCTGACCCGGGCGGTGGCTCGCGAGCGCCCTCCATTTGCCGCGCCTGCCAACCTTGAGGATCTTCAACAGCCAGAGTTCTCCTTCCCCGGCCCCTGATCGAGTGCCGCCATGAGATGGGCCTTTGCCCTCGGTTCCGTCGCCGCCGCCGCCGGCGTCATCGCCCTCCTCGCCCTGGGCATCCAGCAGTCGGCGAGCCGTCACATGACCCTCGACGCCCTGCTGGCCGAGGCTCACACCCTCACCGAAGGGCGCCGAATCCAGCTCGGCGGCTGCACCGTCGTCCCCGGCACCATCGAGTGGGACGAGTACCGCCACCGGCCCCGGTTCCAGATCACCGACGGCGAGCGCCAGTTGGCCGTCCGCTACACGGGCCACTCGGTGCTGCCCGACACCTTCCAGGACCGCGCCCAGGTCGTGCTCGAGGGCCGCTTCGTGCCGGACCAGCAACGCTTCGAGGCCGAGGTCGTGCAGGCCAAGTGTCCATCCAAGTACGAGGGCCAGAGCTACGACGATCACCCGGAGGCGTTGAAGCCGTCGGGCAGCATCTGACCCCGGCGGCATGGTCGACATCGGCTACTTCGCCCTGTGCCTGTCCCTGGCGGCAGGCGGGTACGCAACGCTTGCCTCGATCCTCGGGGCGCACCGCAACCACGAAGGGCTGATCCGCTCCGGAGAGAACGCCGCCCTGGCCGTCTGCGGTCTCTACACGGTCTCGGTGGCGGGGTTGTGGTACGCGATCCTGACGCACGACTTCGAGGTCCAGTACGTGGCCGAGAACACGAACCGCGCCCAACCATTCCAGTACGTGGTCGCGTCGCTGTGGGGGGGGCAGAACGGGTCGATCCTGTTCTGGGGCTGGATCCTGTCGCTGTACACCGCCGCCGTGGTGCTCCTCAACCGCCACCGCTACCGGGCCCTGATGCCCTACACGGTAGCCGTTCTCGGCGCCTCCTGCTTCTTCTTCGCCCTGTTGAACATCTACGCCGCCGACCCCTTCCGCCGGCTGCCCTTCACCCCTCTCGACGGCAGCGGCCTGAACCCGATCCTCCAGCACCCCTACATGGCGATCCATCCGCCGATGCTCTACGCGGGCATGGTCGGCATGACGGTCCCCTTCGCCTTCGGCATCGCCGCCCTGGCATCCAGGCGCCTCGACAACTCCTGGTTGTACGCGATGCGCCGGTGGCTGCTGATCCCGTGGATGTTCCTCGGCGCCGGTCTCCTGCTCGGCGGCAAGTGGGCCTATGTCGAGCTGGGCTGGGGGGGCTACTGGGGCTGGGACCCCGTGGAGAATGCCTCGTTGATGCCCTGGCTGGCCGCCACTGCGCTGCTGCACTCGGTGATGATCCAGGAGCGCAAGGGCATGCTGAAGGTCTGGAACATGGTGCTCCTGTTCTTCACCTTCGGGATGACGATCTTCGGCACCTTCCTCACCCGCTCCGGCATCGTCTCCTCCGTCCACGCCTTCGCCCAGTCGAACGTCGGCCCCTACTTCGTCACCTTCCTGGTGCTGATCGTCGCCGGCTCCGCGGTGCTGCTGGTGACCCGTCTGGACCACCTCAAGGCGGAGCACCGGCTCGAGTCCTTCGCCTCCCGCGAGAGTGCCTTCCTGCTCAACAACTGGATCCTGCTGGCTCTGCTCTTCGCCGTCCTCTGGGGAACCCTCTTCCCGGTGATCTCCGAGGCCTTCACAGGCGACAAGATCACCGTGGGGGCGCCCTTCTTCGACCGGGTGAGCGTGCCCATGGGCCTGGTGCTGCTCTTCCTCACGGGCGCCGGCCCCCTCTTTGCCTGGCGGCGAACGTCGATTGAGAGCCTGCGCCGCAATTTCGGGATTCCGGGGGTCTGCGGACTCCTCGCCCTCGGGCTTGCGGCGGCCCTCGGCGTACGCGGACTCTACCCCCTCGTGTCCCTGACCTTGTGCGGTTTCGTCGCCGGCTCCGTGGCCTTCGAGTTCGCCCGGGGCATCGCCGCCCGGCAGCGGACCTCAGGGGAAACCCTCCTGACCGCCGGCGCCCGCCTGCTGGCCAAGAGCCGCCGGCGTTACGGGGGCTACCTCGTGCACGTCTCCATCGTGCTCCTCTTCGTCGGCTTCACCGGCAAGGCCTTCACCAGCGAGCGTGAGATCGTCCTCGAGCCCGGCGAATCCGCCCGGATCGGCGAGTACACGGCCACGTTGGAGACCCTGGCCTTCGGCGACGACCCCAACCGGTCGGTGCAGGCCGCCGCCGTCGGCCTGGAGCGCAACGGGCGCTTCCTGGCCACCTTGGTGCCGGAGCGCCACTTCTACAAGACCGCCGAGCAGAACACCACCGAGGTCGCCATCTACTCGCGCTGGCTCGAGGACTTCTACCTCATCATGGTGGGTCCGTCCTCCGACCTGGCCTCGGCCAAGTTCCAGATCTACGTCAACCCCCTCGTCGCCTGCGTCTGGTTGGGGGCGGCCCTGCTGGTGGTCAGCGCCCTGTGGACGATGTGGCCGTCGGCCCGCGACCGGCGTATGGCCCGCCTCGACCGGGACACCTCGCGCACCCGGCCCGGAGACGGTTCTCGTGGCGGGGGGGCGGCACCGGCGGTCCTCCTCCTGTGCCTGGCTGCCCTCTGCGCCCCGGCCCGAGCCGCCCCGCCCCCGGAACGGGTCAAGGCCACCGCCGCCGACCTCGTCTGCCTGTGCGGCACCTGCAACCGCGAGTCCCTGGCCACCTGCCTGTGCCAGTTCGCCATCGCCGAGCGGGAGAGCATCGCCCTCCGGCTGGAGGAAGGCCAGGGCCCCGAGGAGATCGTCGCCGCCTACGTGGAACGCTTCGGTCCCATGGGGCTGGCCAATCCACCCGAGGGTTACGGCTTCGTGTGGGTCATCCCCTTCCTGGTTCTCGCCGGCGGCGCCCTCGGCGTTCGCCATGTCCTCTCCCGCTGGCACCGCGGCGGCCCCCCGGAGGCGGCCCCTCCCGGGGCCCCGGCCAGCCGGCCATCGCCTCTGGACGAGCAGCTCCGGCGGGAGCTCGACGGCTTCGAGGGTTGACCGAGTGAGCCTTCTCATCCCCTTGGCCTGCCTGGCCTTGCTGGCCGTCTTTGTCGCCGCCGTGGTACAGCCGGTGATGGCCGCTCCCCTGGCCTGGCGGCGCCAGACGGGCAGCGCCCGCCAGCGCCTGGAGCTGACCGAGCGCAAGGAGCAGCTCTACGCCTCGATCAAGGAGCTCGAGTTCGACCACCGCGTCGGCAAGATCTCGCAGGACGACCACGACTCCCTCCGCGCGGAGCTGGAGTCCCAGGCCGTCGAGGCACTTTCCGGGCTCCGCCGGCTCGAGTCCCGGGATCCGGACCGGGGCCTGCACCGGCGCATCGAGGAAGACGTCAGGCTGCTGGCCGCCGGCAGGGAAGACGCTGCCCGGCCATCCGCCGACTCCGGGCCCTGTCCCGACTGCGGCCGGGCTCGGGAACCAGGCCACAGATTCTGTCCGGACTGCGGCTTTCGGCTGGGCGATCCTTCCCCGGCCCCATGACACGGCTCCTCCGTCCCTGGCCGATCGCTCTGCTTTCCGTCCTGGCGGCGGGCATGTCGGCACCGGCGCCCGCGGCGACCGTGAAGGGATACGTTCTGGACGTCCTCCGCGACGAGCGCGTGCCCGGCGTCGAGGTCGCCTTCCTGATCCCGGACGAAGGCGGGGGAGTCACCGAGATCGCCCGGCGCACCACCGACAAGACCGGCGGCTTCTCCTTCGCCGCCCCCTTTCTGTCGGCGGGCACCCCCTTCGTCCTCACCGCCTATTACCGCGACCTGGAGTACGGCACCCGGAACCTCGTGGTGGGCAACCAGGACCAGGTGATCCTCGAGGTCTACGAAGGCATCGACGACCCCTCCGGCATCCACGTCGCGGCCCATCACCTGTTCCTGTCCGTGAGGGACCGGGGCCTCGAGGTGCTGCAGTTGGTGCAGACGGAGAACCACGGATCGGCCACCTATGTGGGCCGCCGGGTGGGAGAGGAACGCCGGGTGCTCGAGCTGGCGCTGCCCGAGGGCCATCTCGGCCTGCAGGCCCACGCCGGCGCCATCGTGCGGGCCGGGCCGACCCGGGCCTTCGACTCGCGGCCACTGCCCCCGGGCGCGACCCAGACCGCCTTCACCTTTCAGCTGCCCGCGGCGGCCCTCGAGGGCCATGGCTACGAGCACACCGTCATCTACCCGACGGATCGCCTGGAGCTGTTCCTGCAGCCCCCGGAAATCTCCCTCGGCGCGCCCTTCCAGGATCTGGGCCGAATCACCATCCAGGACCGGGACTACCGTCACTACCGCCTCGAGGGCCTGGACCCCGGCCGCACCGTAGCCGTGCCGCTGCCGGTCCCGAGGCCGCTGCGCTGGGCCCTGAAGTGGGCCATGATCGCCCTGGTGCCGGCGGTTCTGATCACCGTCTTCGCCCTGGCCCGGACGACGACCGGACCCGCGGAAAGACCCGCCCCGACCGGGGAGGATCGGGAGCTGCTGGAGCAGCGGCGGTGGGAGCTGCTGGCCGAATTGTCACGCCTCGACGCCGCTGGGGATCCCCCACAGGGATTGAACTCGCAGACCCGGCCGAGGCAACTGGTCATGGCCGAGGCCGTCGAGGTCTACCGGCGTCTCGGCCTGGACGCCGAGGGCGACTGAGACTCGCCGTGATGGTCCGGGTGGAAGAGCTGCGGAAGCACTATGGCGACACGATCGCCCTCGACGGCGTCGACTTGGCCGTGGAACCCGGCACTCACCTACTGCTGGCCGGGGCCAACGGCGCCGGCAAGACCACCTTGCTGCGCTTGCTGACCGGCCTGACGGGTCCGTCGGCCGGCCTTGTGCGGATCGACGGAGAAGATCCGCGGCGGTCCCGGTTGCGCCAGCGGCTGGGGCTGCTCTCGCACGAGACGCAGCTCTACGACGATCTGACGGTGAGGGAGAACCTCCGTTTCTTCGCCCGCCTCTACGGAGCTCCGCCCGGCGCCGCCGACGTCGCCCTCGATGGGGTGGGGTTGGCCGGGCGCGCCGACACCCGAGTCGGCATCCTGTCGCGAGGCCTCCAGCAACGGGCGGCCCTGGCGCGCGCCACCCTTCACGGCCCCGAGGTACTGCTTCTGGACGAGCCCTTCACCGGTCTCGACGGAGCCGCCTCCAGGGCGGTGGCGGCGAACCTGAGCGAGCGCGCCGCCTCCACCGATTGCTCCACCGTGGTCGTGACCCACAAGGTCGAGCAGGTGGCCTCGACCACCAACCGCGTGGTCGTGCTGCGCCAGGGCCGCGTGGCCCTGGACGCCAGGTGGTCCGGCGACGGCATGGCCCTTCAGGCCTTGTGCGACCGCCATCTGGAAGGCCCGCCGTGATGCTGCCCGGGACCGTGGGGCACGCCTGGATCCTGCTGCGCAAGGATCTGTCCGCCGAGTGGCGCACCAGGGAGCGGCTGAGCCCGATGGTCTTCTTCGTGCTGCTGGTGTTGCTGGTCTTCAACTTCAGCTTCGAGTTGGGGGGCGCGGCCCTGTGGGAAATCGGCCCCGGCGTGCTGTGGTCGTGCTTCGTCTTCGCCAGCCTCTTCGGGCTGCAGCGCACCTTCGTCAACGAGACCCGCAACGGCTGTCTCGACGCATTGCTCGCGGCCCCGGTCGACCGGAGATCGCTCTACCTGGCCAAGATGGGAGGCAACGTGCTGTTCCTCCTGGGCGTACAGGTGCTCACCTTGCCCTTCTTCGGCCTCTTCTTTAACCTCAGCCCCGGTCCCTACCTGCTGCCGATCGCCGCCATCTTCGTGCTCGGATCCGCCTGCGTGGCATCCGTCGGCACCTTGTTCGCCGCCATGGCCGGGCACTCTCGCCTGCGGGAGCTGCTGCTGCCGCTGCTCCTGCTTCCCATCCTGCTCCCGGCGCTGATTTCCTGCGTGGCGGCCACCGGCGCGGTCCTGGCTTCGGCCGCGCCGGGTCGGGCCGGAACCCTGTGGCCCGAGGAGTTGACCGCCCACGTGGCCATGCTGGCTCTATTCGCCATGGTCTTCACCACCCTTGCCCTGATGCTCTTCGACTTCGTCATCGAAGAGTGAGACCTGGCCCTGGTCCATGAGCTCAGGCCACCCGCCTCGATACGCCGGGATCCTCGGCTTGGCCACCACCGTCCTGATGGTGGCGGCCGTGGCCGCGGTGTTTCTCTACGCGCCGGACGACAAGAACCCGCAGATGGGCAGCGCCTGGCCGTGGTTGCAGCGCATCTTCTACTTCCATGTCTCCGCCGCCCTCTCCGCCGGGCTGGCGTACTTCCTCGTCTTTCTCGGCAGCCTTCTCTACCTGATCCGTCGCCGCAACCAATGGGACCGTTTCGCCGGGGTCAGTGCCGAGCTGGGCGTGATGTTCTCCCTCTTCGTTCTCGTCAGCGGCCCCCTGTGGGCCAAGCCTGTCTGGGGGGTGTACTGGCGGTGGGAGCCCCGGCTGACCACGATGCTGGTCACCTTCACCATCTACGTCGCCTATCTGATGGTGCGCTCCTACGGAGAGCCCGGAGAACGGAGCCAGCGCTTTGCCGCGGTCTTCGGCATCGTCGCTTTCGCCAACGTCCCCCTCGTGCACTTCTCCGTCCACATGTGGTCCGCCGCGCAGCAGCTCCATCCGCCGGGGATCGAGCTGGGGCCGGCCATGTCCCACACCAAGTATCTGTGCTACGCCGCCTTCGGCTGCCTGTTCCTGCATCTCATGCGGCTGCGCCTCAGCCAGGAGCGGCTGGCCGCCCGCCAGCGCCAGCTCCTGCGGCATGCAGGGCCCGGCTGACGAACGAAGGAGGAATCCCATGGACAACACCGGCCTCATTCACCTGGGCACAGCCTACGGTGCCTTCTTCCTCCTGCTGGCCCTCTATATGGACCGTCTGCGGCGGAGGGATCGCGAGTTGTGGCGCCGTCTGCAGGAGCTGGAGGATCGCCAGGAAAAAGCGGGAGACAACCCCCGGAGCCCTCCGGAGAATTGAACACATCTCTAATATCCATAGGCACTTACGATTGAATTGACAGTGCTTTTTCGAGCGTCCTATATTGACGCCTCCTTCCACGATGCAGGTCGGAGATTGAACCATGGTTGAAATGGAAGTTCACCAGGTTCAGGTATCCTCCCGGGCCTATCAGCGCGTCCTCCTGCGAGCCAAGGAGGGCGACGGCAACCTCCACATCGTCATCGGACCTGCCGAGGCGCGGGCCATCTCCCTCGCCCATCGCGGCCAGGAGGCCCCGAGGCCTCTGAGCTACGACATGGCCCGGTCGTTGTTGGATGAGGCCGGCGCCAGCATCCGGCAGGTGGCCATCACCAGTCTCCAGGACGGGATCTACTACGCCGAGATCCACCTCGCCGACGACGAGGGGGGAGAGCACGTGGTCGACTCGCGCCCGTCCGACGCCATCGCCCTTGCGCTGCGCACCGGCGCTCCGATCTTTGCCGACGAGAGCGTTCTCGATGTCGACTCGGGGAACCGGGGCGAGGAGGAGGCCTCGATCGACGGCGAGACGGGGCACGCCGGTCAACCGAAGGGCCTGGTCAGCCTCGAAGAGCTCCTCGCCGACTCCGAGCCTGGCATGACGGAGAAGCAGCAACTGGAGAAACGGCTTCGCATGGCCGTCGCCGAAGAGGCCTACGAGGAGGCGGCACGCCTGCGGGACCATCTGAATGCAATCCCATGACGCGGATCTGAGGAGGCCAAACGACGAGGCTCGATCCATGAAGGAGAATCGCAGCAGACCCCGCAGGGCGCTCGTCGAGATGGAGGTCCTCAAAGTCAGCCCCTATCTGCGCGCCGAACAGCCATTGATGTGGCTATGTGAGAAGGAATCGCCCCAGCCCCGGTTGCTGCCGATCGCCGTTGGCGAGTTCGAGGCCGCAGCCATCCAGATGCAGTTGACTGGCGACCGGCCTCTGCGGCCGATTCCCCACGACCTGCTCGCATCGCTTCTCGGGGAGCTGACGATCCCTGTCCGCCGCGTGGTCATCCACTCCTTCCAGGGCCAGGCCTTCGTGGCGTCGGCCGTGGTCGAGCGTGGGGGGCGCCTGCGAGAGCTCGACTGTCGGCCTTCCGATGGCGTGGCCCTGGCGTTGCGCACCGACGCTCCCGTCTACATCACTTGCGAGTTGCTCGATCTCGCCAGCCTTTCCTCGGCCCCCGATGGCGCCGACCCGGGGCGCACCATGGCGCGTTTCTACGAGGTCGAGCCGCAGATCCTGGGCGACCGGGCACGGGCCGATGCCGCCGAGGCCACGACCACTCCTGTCATCGGCAAAGCGCGGAGCCGTCTCGCCGAACTGCAGCATCGGCTCAAGCAGGCCGTGATCCGCGAGGATTACGAGAAGGCCGCCCTCCTGCGCGACGAGATCGAGCGCGTCCGGAGCCGCCCCTGAGGCTCTGGAGAGGCTGGACGTGACCCGGCGCACCTCGGCCATTATCTGGCTCGGGCTGGTTCTGCTGCTGGCCTGCGGCGATGGGCCGGATCTCCGTTTCGCCAGTCCCGCTGCCACTTTTTCCGCCTATCGCGAGGCCCTGTCCCGGGGAGATGGAGATGCGGCCTGGGCCTGCCTGAGCCAGAGCCACCGGGAGCGGGACCTCGGCGGCGACCTGGCGGCCTGGCGGGAGGCGATCGCCGGCGAAGCGGGCCGTCAGTTGGCGCGGGAGGTGGCACGGCGGGAGATCTCGGAGGAGCGACGCATCAACGAGCGCGTCGCCTACCTGCAGTTCGATCGGTCGACCGTGCCGGATGGCGAAGGATCCTTCTACTATTTCCTGCGAGATCCGGATGGCTGGAAGATCACGGTGCACACCGACAGCCTCTTTCGAGCGGAGCTTGAGGCGGCCATCGAGAACGGGCAGTTCCGCCTGAACGCGCGCTGACCGCACGGCTCCCGGGACCGTGCCCCGGCGGCTCCCCATGCCACCACTACGCAACCGGATGCCAGGCTGATGCGGGTGTGCATGGTCCTCTTCGGGGACCTGCGATTCGACTTCCGTGTCTTCCGCGAGGCCGACGCCCTGAGGGCCGCCGGTCACCAGGTCGTGCTGGTCACCTCCGACTTCGGAGGCCACCTGCCGCCGGTGTGGGACGACTTCGAGTCTCGCCGAATCCCGGTGGATCGCTCGAAGTCCCTGCGGCGGACGTACCCGGTCTTCTGGCAGCGGGCGGCAAGACTCGCCTGGGAGGCGGATGCGGATGTCTACCACGCTCACGATCTCGACGCCTTGTGGCCGGCCGCACGGGCAGCCGGGCGCCGTGGGGCCCGGCTGGTGTATGACTCTCACGAGTTGTTCGTCGAGCAATCCTCCCTGGTACGCCGGGCCGGTGTACGCGGCTTCTGGCGCTGGCTGGAACGCCGCCTCGTCCGGCGCGTCGACCGGGTGCTGACGGTCAGCGCAGCCATCGCCGACCAGCTTCAGCAGACCTATGACCTCGAGCTGCCGCCGGTCCTTGTCCGCAACCTGCCGCCCTTCCGCGAGCCTGTCTCCGGCGACGGGCTCCGTCAGGCTCTCCGACTGGACGGCGATGACGAGCCGCTGGTCCTGTACCAGGGCGGGTTCCTCACCGACAACGGGCTGGCCGAGCAGATCACCGCCATGAGCCGCATCGGGGTGGGGCGGCTCGTGCTTCTCGGCAGCGGTCCCATGGAGGAGAGCTTGCGCAGCCAGGTGGCGTCCCTGGGCCTGCAGGACCGGGTCCGCTTCCTGCCGCGCAGACCCTTTCCGCAATTGCACGCTCTCACCTGCGGAGCCGACCTGGGCCTTTGCGTGATCAAGCCGGCGGGCAACAGCTTTCTCTGGTCCATGCCCAACAAGCTCTTCGAGTACCTGATGGCCGGGCTGCCCGTTCTCGCCGGGGACACCCCCGAGATCCGCCGCGTGGTCGAGGACACGGGAGCCGGCGTCCTCGTCGATCCGGAGGATCCGGACGCCATCGCCGACGCGCTGGGGGAGTTGCTGACCGACGAGCCCCGCCGGCGGCAACTGGGTGAGGCGGCCGCCAGTTCCGCCCGGAGGTACTGCTGGGAGCGGGAAGCCCCCCGACTGCTGGAGGCGTACGCGCAACTGTGACCACCCCGGAGTCCGTCCGCGGTCCCCGGCTCTCCGTGGTCCTGCCCACATACCGGGCGCCGGAGTTGCTGGCCGCGGCCTTGCGCTCCCTTGCCGCCCAGGATGTAGCGGCCGGCATGGCGGAGATCATCGTGGTCGACGATGGCTCGCCGGGCTTCGACCCCCTTCCACTCCCGGAACTCGCCGCGCCTCTGCCGGTGCGCTCCATTCATTTCGAGCGAAACCGCGGCCGGGCAGCGGCACGCAACGCCGGAATCGAGTCAGCCCGGGGGGAGGTGGTCGTCTTTCTCGATGGAGACATGACCGTCAGGCCCGGTTTCCTGTCTGCTCACGATGCCTTCCACCGGCACAGCCCCGGATGCGCCGCCGTCGGCGAAATCCGCTGGGGGCCGGAGATTCCGGACACCGCTCTCACTCGCTATTTCTCCAGCCGCGGGGTAGCCCGGTTCGAGCCGGGTCCCGTGCCCTTCAAGTGCTTCGTCACCGGCAACTCCTCCGTGCCCCTGTCGATTCTGCATGCGCTCGGAGGCTTCGATGAGGGACTGTCGGCCTACGGCGGCGAAGACCTGGAGCTGGGCTACCGCCTCCACCTGCATGGAGTGCCCGTCCACTCGCTACCCGGGGCCCGGAGCCTCCATCACAGTTGGAGGCCGCTTGCCGACACCTGCCGGGCCATGGAGACCTACGGGCGGAAGTCGCTGCCCCGGATGGTCGACACCCACCCCGACCTTGCTTCGGTCCTGCGCCTCGGCTTCCTGGCCCGGGGCCGGCTCGACCCACGAAGATGGCTGCCGCGCATGGCCCTCTGGGGACCCCTGTACCACGGTGTCCGGTGGCCGGCCGAACGCGTGGGCAAGGCGCCCTGGCCGTCCATTCTCTACGACTACCTGTGCTGGGCGGGCCGGACCCGCGGCTACCTTCAGGCCCGTGGCCGGGACATGCCGTCCAGGGCCGGGCCCGAAGGGTGATCACCCGTTTTGGCGTCGAGAACCGCCGATCCTACCTTGGTCGAGGGCATGACGAGCCCGGGGGGATAGTGATGCGTGTTGGAAGCAAGTGGGGCTTGGCCGGCCTGCTGGTCTGCTCCATCGTTGCCTTGCCAACCTCGGCAGAGGAGGATGGCGCAACGATTTGGGGCCCCGACCGCGCGAGCACGGTGAAAGCGATGAAGCAGGTGGTGCGCGCCCTGGGCGTAAGGAGCTGCCTGTACTGCCACGTAAAGTCGGAGGGACGGGTAGACTACGAGGCCGAGACAGAGCACAAGGAAATCGCCCGGATCATGAAGCGCGCCTTTGTCGACAGCCTGGTGACGCGAGGTGGTGGAGAGCTGGTGCTGAAGGAAGAGGACGAGACGCTGAGAATCAGTGCCCGCTACGAGCCCCGGGGCGAGGATGCCGGGATCTACATCACGATGGTGGAAGAGACCGTGGGAGGAAAGCCGGGCCGGGCGGTTGAAGGACGGGTCGATCTCCCCGGGAGCGGTCAGTTGACCTGCGCCACCTGCCACGCCGGCAGCGTGCACTTTCTGCCACAGCCGGGAGAGGGCTGAGGCAGGCGGGTCAGCCCGCCAGCGCTTCCTGCACGGTTTCGCCGATCTCGGCCGGGCTTCGGCAGACGCGGATCCCGGCCGCCTCCATGGCCTTCATCTTGTCCTCGGCGGTTCCCTCTCCGCCGGAGACAATGGCACCCGCGTGACCCATCCTGCGGCCGGGAGGGGCGGTGCGCCCGGCGATGAAGCCGATCACCGGTCGATCGAAGTGGCGCCGCACGTAACGCGCTGCTTCCTCCTCGGCCGTACCCCCGATCTCGCCGATCATGACCACGGCCCGGGTTCCCTCGTCGTCGCGGAACAGCTTGAAGGCCTCCAGGAAGCTGGTACCGATGATCGGGTCGCCGCCGATCCCTATGCATGTCGACTGACCCAGACCCCGTTCCGTCAGCTGCCAGACCGCCTCGTAGGTGAGCGTGCCCGAACGGGAGATGACCCCCACGTCGCCTGCGTGGAAGATCGACCCGGGCATGATCCCGATCTTGCACTCTCCCGGGGTGATCACGCCCGGACAGTTCGGGCCGATGAGGCGAGTCCCGCGGTGGTCGCGCAGGTATTCGCCCACGCGCACCATGTCGGCCACCGGGATACCCTCGCTGATGCAGGCGACGGTAGCCATCCCGGCGTCGGCCGCCTCCATGATCGCGTCGGCGGCGAAGGGGGCGGGCACGAAGACGACGGAGGCGTCCGCCCCGGTCTCCGCGACCCCCTGGGCGACGGTGTTGAACACGGGCAGGCCCTCGAAGGTCTGACCGCCCTTGCCGGGCGTCGATCCGCCCACGACGCGGGTGCCGTACTCGACCATCTGCCGGGTGTGGAAAGACCCTTCGGACCCTGTGATCCCCTGGACAAAGACCCGGGTCGCTCTATCGACGAGGACACTCATGGCAGCAGGGCCACGGCCTTCTCGGCCGCATCCTTGAGTCCGGTGCCCACGGTGAAGTCGAGCTCCGAGTCGTTGAGCATTTCCGCGGCCACCTCGGCGTTCGTGCCGGCCAGACGAACGACCACCGGAACCTGCACGGCGACGTTTTCCTGGGCCTGGATCACCCCTTGGGCGACGCGGTCGCAACGCACGATGCCACCGAAGATGTTGATGAGTATCGCCTTGACCTTCGCATCGGCCAGCAGGATGCGGAACCCGTTCTCCACCGTCTCGGCGCTGGCCCCGCCCCCGATGTCGAGGAAGTTGGCGGGCTCTCCACCGGCGAGCTTGATGATGTCCATCGTCGCCATGGCCAAGCCCGCGCCGTTCACCATGCAGCCGATGTCCCCGTCGAGCCGGATGTAGCTGAGGCCGTGCTTGGAGGCTTCGACCTCCAGAGGGTCTTCCTCGTCCAGGTCCCGCAGCTCGGCATGGTCCTTGCGCCACAGCACCGCGTTGTCGTCGAAGTTGATCTTCGCGTCGAGGGCCAACACCCGGCCATCGGTGACGACGAGGGGGTTGATCTCGACGATGGAGCATGAGGCCGAACGGTACGCCTCGTAGAGCTTGATCAGCAGTCCGGCCACGGAGCGAGCCAGAGCGCCCTCGAAACCGAGGCCGAAAGCCAGCCGGTTCGCCTGGAAGGGCAACAGGCCAAGGCCCGGGTGCACGGCCTCGCGCAGGATCGCCCCGGGGTTTGCGGCTGCCACCTCTTCGATCTCCACGCCGCCCTCCTGGCTGGCCATGACGACGTCGCGGCCCTGGGCCCGGTCGAGGGTGATGCCGAGGTACAGCTCCTGATCGATGGTGCTGGCCCTTTCCACCAGGACCTGCTTCACCTTCCGGCCCTCGGGGCCGGTCTGATGGGTCACCAGCTGCATGCCGAGGATCTGCCCGGCGGCCTTCCGTGCATCTGCGGCCGATTCGGCGAGCGCGATGCCGCCGCCCTTCCCCCTCCCGCCGGCGTGGATCTGCGCCTTCACGACGACGGGCCCGCCCAGCTCCCGGGCCACGGATTCGGCCTCCTCCGGACTGTGGGCCACGCCGCCGGCAGGCACGGGCACACCGTGTCGCCGCAGCAACTCCTTTGCCTGGAATTCGTGGATCTTCATGTTCCCGCACTCTCTCGCAGAGACGTTGCCCTGCCGGGGTCAAGAGGGCTGGCGGGTCGCCTCGCCCGGCTCCGGATGGCTCAGGATCTTCGGGATGAGGCCGGGCCCTCCGACGGAGGGCGGCTCACAGCAAGACCAACAACAGCCAGGCCGCGGCGGCGGTGCCTGCCAGCGCCACCCCGTAGCAGAGCACGGCCACCGGCATGTGGGCGCGGATCCCGAGCTCGTACAGGGTGAAGCGGATACGGTGAGCGGCGTGAAACAGGGGCATGGCCAGCAGGACGAAGAGATACACCCTCACCAGGGGAGAACCGGTCAAGGCCTGCATGCGCCCGTAGGCAACGTCCCCTGGGTCGATCCAGGCCAAGGGGACCGCCAGGCCGTCCAGCAGGATATGGATCGGTACCAGCAGGGCGGCCACGACGCCGCCGGCCGAGAACATCCCCCACCAGAAGGGCTCCTTGGTGTCTTTCCTGTAGTTCACGCCGAACCGTTCACGCGCCGAGGAAGTACGCCGCCACGGCTGCAGAGATCACGACCCAGGCGCCGAGGGCGCCCGCCAGCATCATCCACCCTGGCATGGTCCAGGCGCCCAGGCGCACGACCTGGATTCTGGAAGCGGCCTGGAACCAGGTCACCGTGTGGTAGACGGCAAACAGAAAGGCGACGCCGTAGAGCGCCACGGCGCCCGGCCTGCTCAGCGAATCCCGCAGGTTCGCGTAGGCCTCCGGCCCCCTGGACAACTGGAAGAACTCGTAGAGGTAGACCAGCACGAAGAGAGCGATGAAGACGCTCGACAACTCGCGCATCATGAACAGGAAGTAGCTCCTCGACTTCAGCCACCAAGTGGCCGACATCTCGGGCCGGTAGACCTTGGACGAGGTGTACGAACCCGGCTGGCTCATGGCGTCCCCTTCACTTTCCTCCGAAGGGCATGAGAATCGACTTGAACCAGTGCTGGGTGGCGGCCACCTTCGTACGCTGAATCGCCGCGGCCGGATCGACATCCTTCGGGCAGACCTCCGAGCACTCGCCGACGAAGGTGCACTCCCAGATACCCTGACTCGAGGCGACGACCTCGGCACGCTCGTCGTTGCCCTGGTCGCGGCTGTCCAGGTTGTAGCGATGGCCCAAGGCCAACGCTGCCGGGCCGATGAACTCCTGCTCCCGTCCATAGACAGGGCAGGCCGAGTAGCAGAGCATGCAGTTGATGCACATGCTGAACTGCTTGAACTCCTTGAGTTCCGCCGGCGACTGCAGGTACTCGCCGTCACTGACCGGTTTCTCTTCCTCGCGCACGATCCATGGCTTGACGGCCTTCAGCTTGTCCATGAAGTCGTCCATGTCGATCACCAGATCGCGGATGATCCCGAAGTTGGCCAGGGGCTCCACGCGGACCGGGTCGGGATAATAGTCGCGCAGGAAGGTGGCACATGTGAGCTTGGGTTCTCCGTTGACCATCATTCCGCAACTGCCGCACACGCCCATGCGGCACGACCAGCGGTAGGACAGGGACTCGTCGACCTCGTCCTTGATGTGGTTGAGGGCATCGAGGAGAACCCAGTCTTCCCGATAGGGGATCTGGTAGTCCTGTGTCGAGGGCTTCTCGTCGGCCTCGGGGTTGTAGCGCGTGACGGAGAGGGTGATCTTGGCGTCGCTCATCAGTACTTCCGCTCCTCGGGCTGCCAGCGCGTGATCGTGGCCGGGAGGTACTCGATCCTCGGGTCCCCGCCTCCCGGGTCGCGAATGGCCAGGGAGTGGGAGAGAAAGCGGCCGTCGTCCCGGGATTCGTGGTCGGAGCGGGCATGGGAGCCCCGGGACTCTTCCCGCAGCAGGGCGGAGTGGGCGAGGGACTCCGCCACGTCGAGCATGCACCCGAGTTCGAGGGCCGTGGTCAGCTGGGTGTTGAAGACCAGGGAGTGATCGTCGATGCGCACCCGCTGGTAGCGCTCCTTGAGGGCGCGGATCTGCTCGCAGGCGATGGTCAGGTCCTCGGCCGTGCGGTAGATGCCGGCGCCCGACTCCATCGTCCCCTGAAGGTCGGTGCGGATCTGGCTCACCTTTTCGGTACGACCCTCGTCCTCGCCCAGCAAGGTGGACCGGATGCGCTCCTCCTCATCGCGGACCAGGGCCTCCAGCACCCCGGATCGGGGGCTGTCCTGTTCGCTGGCGGAACGCCCGGCGGCCCTCCCCGCGCGGGCACCGAAGACCAAACACTCGGTCAGGGAGTTGGAGCCCAGGCGATTGGCGCCATTCAGGCTCACGCAGGCCGTCTCACCGGCGGCGTAGAGGCCGGCCACGGGGGTGGCGCCGTCGATGTCGGTGTGGACGCCACCCATCATGTAGTGGACGACCGGGCGCACCGGAATCGGTTCGTGGACGGGGTCGATGCCCACATAGTTGCGGGTAAGCTCGCGCACGAAGGGCAGTTTCTCGTCGATGGCCTTCTCGCCAAGATGCCGCAGATCCAGATGCACGTATTGCCCGTGCTCACCTTCGAAGACCCGTCCCGCCCGCATCTCGTGGACGAAGGCGCGGGAGAGGATGTCACGGGGCCCGAGCTCCATCTTGCCGGGCACGTACTCGCTCAGATACCGGTCCCCCTCGCTGTTGACCAGGTACCCCCCCTCACCCCGCGAGGCCTCCGTCATCAGGATTCCGGTGACCGGCAACCCTGTCGGATGGTACTGAACGAACTCCATGTCCTTCAGGGGGCAGCCGGACCGATAGGCCATGGACATGCCGTCGCCGGTCTTGATGGCGGCATTCGTCGTGAAGGGGAAAACCCGTCCCCCGCCGCCCGTGCACAGGATGACAGACCGGGCGGGAAGGGCGTGCAGGCCTCCTTGGTGAAGGCTCAGGGCGCCGACGCCGCACACCCTGCCATCGTCGACGAGCAGAGAGGTGACGTACCACTCGTCGTAGCGGTGGATCCGGCTGTGTTTCAGCGATGTCTGAAACAGCGCGTGCAGCATGTGGAAGCCGGTCTTGTCGGCGGCGTAAAGGGTGCGCTTCGTGCTCATGCCGCCGAAGGCGCGCACGCTGACTCGGCCGTCCGGGTCACGGCTCCACGGACACCCCCAATGCTCAAGCTGAATGAGCTCCCCGGGTGCCTCTTTGACGAAAGCCTCGACCACGTCCTGATCTGCGATAAAATCCGATCCCTTGATCGTGTCGTAGGCATGGGAGTCGAGACTGTCGTCGTCACGGACCACGGCGGCCGACCCGCCTTCGGCGGAGACCGTATGGGAGCGCATGGGGTAGACCTTGGACACCAGGCCGACGTGGATGTCGGGGTCGGCCTCGACGGCGGCGATGGCGGCGCGCAGACCGGCGGCCCCGCCCCCGATGATGAGGACGTCGAGTGAGGGGGGGGTCATGTCGGGGTTGTGGATCGAGGGACCGGTAGAACTACCGCGGAACCGCTGCGGCCGGCCTCAGAGCCGAGGCGACCGGAAGCGCCTCGGTAAGGGGCCTGGTTCACGACAATGGCGACCCGGTGGCCGTACAGCACGGTCTGGATCAGGCGGTGACGGGCTCGATGCGGACTCGCTTGCGGCGGCGGCCGGCCGATTCGAAAACGACCCGGCCGTCGACACAGGCGAAGAGGGTATCGTCGCCGCCTTTGCGGACATTCTGACCAGGGTGAATTCGAGTGCCCCGCTGGCGGATGATGATGGTCCCGGCCTGAACAGATTGGCCGCCAGCGCTCTTGACTCCCAAGCGCTTGGAGTTGCTGTCACGACCGTTCCTGGAGCTGCCAACGCCTTTTTTGTGTGCCATGCGGGATTCCGTCAGTTCGGGGCAACGATGCCGTCGATCTTGAGCTCGGTGTAGTCCTGCCGGTGCCCGTTGCGGCGGCGGTAGTTCTTCCGGCGCTTGATCTTGAAGACCACGATCTTCTCGGCCCGCCCGTGACCAAGGACGGTCGCCTCCACCGATGCCCCGTCGACATGGGGGCTGCCCACATGCGTGCCGCTGTCCGTGCGAAGGAGCAGGACCTGGGAAAGCACCTGCCTGTCGCCCTCTTGCAGGGCCAGCCTGGGGACGCGGACTACTTCCCCCTCCTCCACCTGAATCTGCTTGCCAGCGATATCGACAACGGCGTACAAGGATCCTCCTTCAGCGAACCGCAGAAGCTACGGGGGGGCTCCTGATCTGTCAATTCCGGTATTCGGCGGTCACGTCGAGGTGTCGCTTCACCGAGTAGAACCGGTAATCCTGGGGTGTCATCTCAGCGTCCTCCTCGATGTCCAAGCGCGCCTTGGTGGCCTTGCGCATGTCCTTCAGGCGGTCGCCGTTGTCCGACCGCATGTATGTGGCCACGTCGGGGTGGACCCGGAGCCGGAAGCGCCGCTCCCCATTGCCCGCGTAGGCCCGGCGCAACCAGCGCTCGATCTTGGTGATCGTCGTGTCGGGCCCCATGACCCTGCCTGTCCCGGCACACACCGGACACGGCTCTGACTGAGTGTGAAGCAGGTTCGGGCGCACTCGCTGGCGCGTCATCTCGATCAGGCCGAACTCGGAGATCCGGGCGCTGATGGAGACCTTGGCGCGATCCCGGCGCACCTGCTCGATCATGGCATCCACGAGCTTCCTGCGGTTGCGCTCGTCGTGCATGTCGATGAAGTCGATGACGATGATGCCTCCGATGTCGCGCAGGCGCAGTTGGCGGGCGACCTCCCTGGCCGCTTCCAGGTTGGTATGCAGGATGCTCTCTTCCTGATCGCGCTTGCCGGTGTTTCGCGCCGAGTTCACATCGATGAAGGTGCCGGCTTCGGCATGGTCGATGACCAGGGAGCCGCCCTTGCGCATTCGGACCTCGCGTTCGGTGACCTTCTCCATCTCCTTCTCCACCTTGAAGTGGTCGAAGATCGGTTTCCGGTCCCGATAGAGCTCCACCCGCTCTCGCAACTCGGGGGAGACGCTCTTGAGGTATCCGATGATCTCGCGGTGCAGCTCCCGCGAGTCCACCACCAGTCGGTCGACGTTGTCGGTGAAGAGATCCCGTATGATGCTCGACGTCATTCCCAGCTCCTGGTGCACCAGGGCCGGGGCCGGGGCCCGGCGGGCCTTCTTCTGCAGGCGCCGATAGGCGCGGTGCAGCTGTTTCAGGTCGCGCCGGAAGTCCTTCTCCTGCTGGCCTCGTCCCTCTGTGCGCACGATCACGGAGAACCCCTCCGGCAACTGCTTCCGCACTACCTCCCTCAGTCGCCGGCGCTCATTCCAGTTGCTGATCTTGCGGGACACGCCCACCCAATCCCCGTTGGCCATGAGCACGACGAACCGGCCGGCCAGGGCCAGTTGAGTGGTGATGCGGGCGCCCTTGGTGCCAATCGGCTCCTTCGTGATCTGCACGAGCAGTTCCTGGCCCTTCTTCACAAGGTCCTGGATCGGAGGATACTGGCGGGGACGACGGCCGTTTCTGCGGCCGCTGTCCTCCTCCTCGTTCTCTGCCTCTACCAAGTCCCGGACTTGGAGGAAAGCGGTCCGCTCCTGCCCGATGTCGACGAAAGCAGCCTGCAGGCTCGGCAGGACGGCAGTCACCTTGCCCTTGTAGATGTCTCCGACCATTCGCTCCGCTTCCGGGCGTTCCACCCAGATTTCGGCCAGCTCACCTTCCTCGACTATGGCGATACGGGACTCGTGAATTCCCTGGTTGATGAAGATCTCCGTTCCCATTCTCACTCCGACAGGGGGACGCAGGGTCCCCGTGATTTCAGTTTTTTCAGATATTCGCCCCTTGAGGTTGCCGCAGAAGGCGCGCTCGAAGGCGGCAGCCCTGCAGGACGACCTCTGGGGGACATGTGCGGTTCCGCGGCCGGGAGAGCGGGGAGGGTCACTCCGTTCCTCCGGACAGCACGCGGTCGTACTCGGTCGGATCCCGCAGCAGCGTCACGGCCGCCCTCACTTGGGGATCGTCTTTCAGGGCGACGATGAGGCTCTCCTTGCGCCCCTCGACACGCAGGGCCAGCTCGCGCCGCAACTCGGACCGCAGGTAGCCCTCGAGGTCCGCCGACAGGGGATCGGTCCCTTCCTGGCGCCGGACGGTCGATTCGAGGCTGTCGATCCGCGCCCGGACGGCCCCGTCCCATCCGGACTCGTCCGCCAACCGCCTCAGCCCCTCCAAGGCCCGGTGGAGCTTCCGGCCGCGGGCGACCCCGGCGGCCGAGCCGGGCAGGTACTCGCGGAAGGCAGCCATCATCGCGTCGTCCACCTCCGGTGGGAGTGGGTCCCCGCCCTCTCCCGTCCGGCCCACATAGTCCACCACGAAGTCGAAGAAAACCCGGTGGCGACGCAACTCCTGGACATACGGCGGCGGGACCACCCCCTCGACGACGAGATCCGGCTCGATTCCTCCGCTGCCGTAGACCAGCCTGCCCCCGTTCGTCCTGAAGGAAGCGCTGTCCGCACCCGTGTTGTCCGATCTTGGGGTTCCCCGGCCGGCGAGGTCTCCCAGAGTTGTCCGGAGGATCTGCTCGGGTAGTTTGCCGTCCAGCTCGAACCGGGCCCGCAAGCGATCTCCTGCGACATCGACGTCAGGGGAGGAGAGCACCACGGACAGCAACTGGCCGCCCGGCAGACTGACGTCTCCGAAGGGGACCTGCTGCAGCAGACCCGGCAGGGCGAGAGATTCCCGGTGGATGCTGCGCCCGCTCGGGGTGAAATACAGGGCCGTGGTGAGTTTCAGGGCAGCGCGATCCTCGTCCCGAAGATCGAAAATCGTCTGGACGGATCCCTTGCCGAAAGATGTCGTCCCCACCACAAGGCCGCGGTCGTTGTCCTGCACCGCACCGGCGACAATCTCCGCGGCGCTCGCGCTCCCCCCGTCGATCAGGATGACGAGCGGCAGATGCGGTGACGGGGGCCGACGCTCCGAGCGCTTGGTCTCCTCGCGCCGGCCGGAGCGCTCGCGGACGGAGACGATCGGGGCCCCTCTCGGAAGGAACAGGTCCGCCACTTCCGCTGCCTGGCTCAGCAGTCCTCCGGGGTTTCCCCGGAGATCCAGGATGAGGCCCTTCACGTCGAGGGCGAATATCCGCTCCAGGGCGGCTTCCATCTCCGCCGACGTCTCCTCCGAGAACCGGGTCTGGCGCATGCTGATGTAACCGATCCCCGGCAGGATCTCCTCGGCGACCGCGACGCTGCGGATCTGGATCATCTCACGGACGATGACCAAATCCCAGTTTTGGAGCACCCCCCGCCGGTCGACGGTGATCCGTACCGAGGTTCCCGGCTCTCCGCGCAGGTCGGTGACCACTTGCTCCAACGAGCGCCCGAAGGTCTCCCTGCCTTCGATTGCCACGATCAGATCACCAGGCAGCAGCCCTGCCCGGTCGGCCGGGGTGCCCTCGATAGGGGCGATCACCACCGGGGTCCGATCCTTGATGCCAACCGTGATCCCCAGACCGGCGAATCGCCCCGTTGTATCCTGGCGGAGCTGTCGCAAGCCCTCCTCGTCGAAGTACTGGGTATAGGGGTCCAGTTGCCGCAGCATCCCTTCGATGGCGGCCCTCATGATGGCATCGTGATCCACGGGATCGTAATAGTGCTCGATCACCCGCGCGTACACCGATCCGAAGCGGTCCCAGCTGTCATTCAGGGATTCGTAGCGGTCATCCGGCTCACAATTGGCCGGTGGTATATGGCCGATCAGCGCCGCAATTGCGGTCGTTAGTGGAGTCAGTCTCCAGATCCCCGGGCGCTCTGAGGTTCTCATATCGTCGATTCGGCTCATCGGTAGGGGAAGTTCCGAAAACGGCCCCGGAGACACCGCTCGATGGAGGCCGCCACCTCCTGGACCCCGGGACTGGCGTTGAAGAGGAAGCACCGATCCGGGTCCTTCCCCGCCAACTGGCGGTAGGCGAGGCCGACACGCTTCTGCAAGGCCTCGCCCGCAGCCTCGATCCTGTCCCCGTCCTCCCCTCGGTGGCCCCTCCGCCGACGGGCCTGCTCCAGGGAAAGGTCCAGGAAGATGGTGGCATCCGCCTCCCGTCCGCGTGTTGCTACCTCGTTGACAGCCGACACGAGCTCGGGCCCGAGCCCTCTCCCCGCCCCCTGATAGGCAAAGGAGGATGCCGCATATCTATCGCTGATCACCGGCTTCCCGGATGCCAGCGCCGGCTCGATCAACTCCTGCAGGTGCTGCCTCCGACTCGCCCCATAGAGGAGAAGCTCGGCCACGTCATCCAGCGCCTTCAATCCCGGGTCAAGAACCAGGGATCTGATTCGCTCCCCCGCCTCTGTGCCTCCCGGCTCCCGGGTCTGGACGATCTCGTGGCCCTCTGCGCGCAGCCGATCGCACAGGATCTGGCACTGGGTGCTCGTGCCCGAACCGTCCGGTCCCTCGAAGACCACGAAGAGTGGCGACTTCATGCTCTTGCGGAACGGCCGACAGGGGGTGAGATAGGGGCCAATCTGCGGCCCATAAGCGGGACGGACAGCCTTTACGGGCTCGGACTCGAATGCGATGGGGGAGATGAAGCCTTGAGCCTGTTCCGGATATGGGCGAGGCGCTCAATGACAGTATAGTTGGTCGTAACCGCGAGCAGAACAAGGACGAATGCGAGGCCTTCATGCCCCACCAGTCCGCCGGCCGCCAAGGCGACCAGGCGTTCCGGGCGCTGCATGAAACCAACCTTGCAGTCCTGTCCCAGCCCCTCGGCCCGGGCGCGCACATAGCTCACCATGAGCGATCCTGAGAGGGCGAAGAACAGGATGCCGCTCAGGACCCACTCGCCGCCGCGGACCAGATAGGCGCCGATACCGAAGTAGAGGAAGATCTCGGAGTAGCGGTCCGTCGTCGAGTCCAGCAAGGCACCGAACTTCGACTCGCTGCGCCCCTCCCTGGCCACCTGGCCGTCAAGGACGTCGCACAGTCCTGCCACCAGCATGATGGCAGCCCCCCAGCGCAACTGGCCCATGGCAAAGGCCGCAGTGGCGACCACGTTGAAGAACAGTCCGAGCATGGTGAGCCAGTCGGGGCGGCAGCCCAACCGGATGAAGAGCTGGGCCAATGGCCGAAGCGCGCGCCTGACGCCGGACTGGAGCTGCGAAACGATCAAGGGGGCAATTCGGTTAGCGAGTCAACTGTTGCGGATAGGCGGATCTGAATATACACGCTGTCCACAGAGGGCGGCAAGGCGTGTTCGTCCACGATTGGTGATAGCCTTTGCGTCTCCGTGGGAAGAGCCTCCCCGATGGGTTTCCCCTTCCCTTGGCAGCGGAAGCTAGGGACGGCCAGCTAACAGGAAGGGTTGCATATGGATAGCACATCGCCCCGCCTGTGTTGTTTCGCTTGCGCTCTTGTGGATGATCGCGGGCTGTGCCTTTGAAGAGGCCCTGCTTTTCCACCGTGATTTCCACACCCGTTGGTCTCATGTGTGGGCAAACGGCTGCCAGAAGGTGTGCCGGGAGCAACTGGAGGGCCTCTGGCCGCATCGCCGCCCCGCTCGATGGACAGAGGCCGGGGGCAGCGTGACCAGCAGATAGCCATCCGGTGCCAAGACGTGGGCCACCAGAGTCGCAATCTTCTCCGGGTCCGCCACCGCCCGGGCGAGGACGACATCTGCTCGTACCCCCGGGCGCCAGTGCTCGACCCGATCGTGGACGACCTCGGCGTTTTCTAGCGAGAGCTCCCGAGTCACGGCCCGGAGGAAGGAGGCTCTGCGGCGACGGCTCTCCACCAGCGTGAACCGGGATGCCGGAGAGGTGATCGCCAGAGGGATGCCGGGGAAACCGGCCCCCGCCCCCAAGTCAATCACGCTCCCGTGGCGCACCTTGAGAATGGATGGCCGGAGCCGGAGAGAGGGCACCACGTGCCTCTCCCAGACCGAGCCGCGGTCAGTTTCTGACACCAAGTTCAGCTTTTCGTTCCAGCGCCCGAGAATTCGGAGATAGTCCATCAGGCCAGCGGCCGCGGCCTCCAGGGCCCCGGGGGGCATGTCGGGGCACAGCTTCCCCAGAACCGCGAGGTCGCGGGCCTGTGCCGGCCTGCAATCAGGCTCGAGGCACATGGATCACACCAAAGGAGGGGCGGTCCTCTCCGTTCCCGACGAGGGTTGTTCCACGTGGAACGCTACCGAGAGCGTCGACGGAAGACCACCGTGAGTGTTCCACATGGAACGTCCTCCGGCAACTCTACTTGCCGATGCAGAATTCGAGGAAGATCCTGTCGAGCACATCGTCGTCCACTGATTCGCCCAGCAACTCGCCCACCAGGCGCAGGGCCTCCCCGAGGCTTGCCGCTGCCAGCTCGGGGCTGCCTGCCGATAGATCCCTGCGGGCCATGTCGGCCGATGCCACCACGCGAGTCAGGGCCTCGTGGTGGCGCTCCCTCAACAGCGCCGGCCCATCTGGGTGATCTCGCGTTGGAAGGGCAGACAGGATCCGTTCCCTGAGCTCCGGGAGGCCGTCTCCCCTGTGTGCGGAGACCCAGAGGGCATCTGCCCCATGAGGAAGTCTCGCCGCACGAGGCAGATCCGCCTTGCTTACCACCGCTACTGTTGCCCTCCAACAAGGGTTGCCAATCTCGTCCTCCTGAATCCTGCGGTCCCCGGAGCCGTCTACGACCGCAACCACCACGTCAGCATCCGCCGCCTGCTGGCCGGATCTCCTTACGGCCGCGGCCTCGACTCGGTCCGCTCCTTCGCGAAGTCCCGCCGTATCGACCAGGCGGATGGGCTCGCCCTCCCAGATGAGGGCAGCCTCCACCCAGTCGCGTGTGGTGCCGGGCTCGGCGGCGACAATGGACCGGTCTTCGCCCAGTAGTGCATTCAGCAAGGACGACTTGCCTGCATTTGGGCGCCCTGCGATCACCACCTTCCAGCCGTCCCGCCGACGGCGGACTCCTTCGAAGGTCTGCATCAACTCCCGGGCCTCGTCGATTGCACGGGACACGATGCCGTCGACCTCACCCAGCTCCTCCTGGCCGATGTCTTCGACGAAGTCCAGCTGTGCCTCGAGTTGCACCAATGCGCCGGCCAACTGCTTCCGCAAGGAACGGACGGCCTCGGTCAGGCGGCCCGAGACGGCTCCGTACGCGGCCTGCATACCGCTCCGGCTGCCCGCGTGGATGAGTTCGACGACCGCCTCGGCCTGCAGCAGATCGATTCGCCCGTTGGTGAAGGCCCGCCGTGTGAACTCCCCGGGGCCGGCAATCCTGGCACCATGGTGGATGGCCGAGTCCAGCACGAGTTCGAGTAGGGCGTCGCTGCCGTGGGTCGTGATCTCGACCGTATCCTCGCCCGTGTAGGATTTCGGTCCTTTCAGATACCACGCCATCGCCGTATCCAAGGGCTCCCGGCGACGGTCCACCACGCGGCCGTACTGAACGTAGCGCGGCCTCCCAAGTGGTGGCCGAGAGACGAAGATGCTCGTCCCGATCGCCAAGGCACGGCTGCCACTCAGTCGCAGCAGTGCGACGCCGCCGGCCCCCCGGGGCGTGGAGACTGCAACGATTGTCGATGAATCTGGCAGCGCGGCCTGCTTGCCGCCGAGGACCACCCCGGTCAGCTTCGGGCAGGGACGGTGGATGCGCCCCCTTGCTTCTGCTGCTTCAGATAGTTTGTGAGGTACTGCTGGGCGATCTGAAGCACGTTGAAGACCGTCCAGTAGAGGACGAGGCCCGAGGAGAAGCTCCACATGATGAAGACCATGACTACGGGCATCACGTAGACGAGGGCTGCCTGCTTGGGGTCCTTCATCGTCATCTTGGACTGGAAGAACATGGCCGCCGACATCAGCAGGGGCAGCACGTGCAGATCGAAGCCCCCGAGGGTGATGGTGTCGGGGAGCGACAGGTCGTCCACCCACAGGATCCATGGTGTCTGGCGCAACTGGATGGCACTGGAAAACACCTGGTACAGAGCGATGAAAATCGGCATCTGGAGGAGCAGGGGCAGACACCCGCCGAGAGGATTCACGCCCTCCTCCCGGTAGAGCTTCATGGTCTCCTGGCTCAGTTTCTGATTGTTGTTCTTGTACTTCTCCCTGAGGGCTGCGATCTTGGGCTGCAGCTCCTGCATCCGCGCGGCCGACTCATACGACTTGTGGGTCAGGGGGTATACGAGGATCTTGACAACCACGCCGAATGCAACGATGACCCAGCCATAGTTGGGGATGATGGCATACGCTGCAACGAACAGGGTGAGCAGGACGGTTGCGATCTGACGCACCACCGGGAATCCCAGATCCATGGCACGGTCGAAGTCGCGGTCGTAGCGGCCCACTTGCTCGAGATCCAGAGGACCCAGGTAGACCAGGAGTCGCCAGACTCCATCTTCGATGTCGCCCCAGCGTGTGCCGAGGGTAAATCCGTAATCCCTGTAGGGTGGCTGGGTGTTTGGCGCTCCATAGAGGGTTACACGGTGCCGGGCATCCGAATCTGGGGCCAGAGCACACAGGAAGTACTTGCTGCGGACCCCGACCCACCCGACGCTGCCTCGCTCGCTATCCGAGTCCTCCTCGTCTTCATCCACCTGCACGTCGTAGAGACTCTCATTGATGTAGGCGAGAGCCTTCATCCTCTGCAGGTCGAGATCGGGGTCGCGCTCGGCCAGGGCGATACCCCCGTGCCATGTTAGCCTCACGATGGAGTCGTTCGAAAACCCGTGGAGGGAGACTCCCGCCTGAAGCCCGTACTGATCGCCCCGCACGACAAGAACCTTCTCGACCGACCGACCATCATCCAACGCACACCGCAGCCGTAGCCGACCCTCGCCGTCGGCGTCGACCCGAAGGCGGTCCCGGTCGGGTTCGAAGTGCCGGCTGGCCAAGTCGACCAGCACGTCCTCGGCGGCCTCGGGCTGGACGGTCACTCCCAGCCCTGCCCCCCCCGCGGGTACCAGTTCCAAGGGGCCGCCGCCGCCCTGCTTGTACTCCTTCAGCCGCGCCGACGCCAGCACGCCGCCGCGTGTGCTGAACGTCAGGTGCTGCAGGGGAGTCTCGACGGTTACATACCGTTCCGGCGGAAGCCGCGGCTCTCCGCCCGGGCCCCCGAGCGGCTCCGGGAGATCCTCGTCGGACGTGTCGTCAGGAGGATCCATCGGGGCCAGGGCGGGGACGGCGTGGGTCTTGTCCTCCCGAGGCTTTGCCTCATCGCCTGGGCTTTCCGGGGCGGGCTCGGGCTCCGAGACACCAACCAACTGGTAATAGGCGGGCATCAACAGAAAAATCAGGCCCACCAGAACCATGGCGATGATCGTGCGCTTGTCCTCCATCGGGACGCCTCAGTCCGCGGGGTCGTAGCCGGAGCCCCCCAGGGGGTGACAACGGCAAAGTCTGCCAACGGTCCGCCAGAGACCAGACCATGGACCATGACGACGGATGGACAGCAGCGCGTACTCCGAGCAGGTCGGGTGAAACCGGCAGTGGGGAGGCAGGAGCGGCGACAATAACAATTGGTAGAGGCGAATTGCGCCCAAAAGGAGGACCTTCATCTCTGGCCCTTGGGCTCGCCGTCGTCCAGACTCACCACGAGCCGTGCCAGTTCAGTGCGCAGCGCGGCAAAGGAAGACTGCGCCGCCAGCGGCTGAGCGAGGATCACCAAGCCTTCGGAGGCCGATGTTGGAAGATGTCGGCAGATATGGCGCAGGCGCCGCCGGAGCTTGTTGCGAAGGACGGCGGTTCCGAGGGATTTCCGCAGGACAAAGACCGGCCCGGAGGAGGGCGGCCGACCGCGGCGAATCCAGAGAAGGGAGCCCTTCGACCACGGCATCGGACGCGCCGTCCGGTGGCGGCACGATTCAGACGGCCAGACGCTTGCGGCCCCGCCTCCGACGACGCGCCAGAATGGACCGTCCGGCGGGTGTGCGCATACGCTTTCGAAAGCCGTGCTTGTTCCTGCGCCGCCGACGGCTCGGCTGATATGTTCGCTTCAAGAGTTACAGGACCCCGGAAGTGTCGTGGGTGGCTCCGGTTTATGACCGTCAAGCTGGATTAAGCTAGGATCCACTCCTGGATCTGTCAATTCTACCCGGGTATCCGAGGGCAACGGACCGATCCTCTCCCGGATGCGGGTGGGTCCTTGACGTATCCTTGACCGGGGGCTACTCTATCGCCCCTTTTTCGGGATTGAACGGCGCGGTGTTCCGAGCCGGTCCTAGACGCACGCTGATGCGGCTGCAGTCCGGGAACTCGGCCGCATCAACTCCCTCTCGGTCGACTCCCCATGTCACAAGATCTCCAAGAGCGGTGGGCCCAGTGCCTGCTCGGCATCGAGCGAAGACTCCCCAGGGCACAAACGTTCGATACCTGGTTCCGTCGTACCACCGCTCGGCGCTTCGATGAGGATGTCCTGGAGATCGAAGTCCCCAGTTCCTATTTCGGCCACTTCGTTCAGGACAACTACCTGCCACTGATACAATCGGTGGTCGAGGAGGAAACGGGGCTGTGCCCCCGCGTCGCCTTCGCCGTCGTCGATGAGAGGACAGCGGCCCAGACGAAACCCCCCGGGACGCCTTCGTCCCAGGAGACCGAGCCCGAGGCCCCCGAGGAGGCCGTCGCCGCGGAGGCCATGGAAGACGCGGCGTCGCCCTTGCATATGCCGCTCAACGAGCGGTATGTGTTCGATGCCTTCGTCGTCGGCGAGGGCAATCGGCTCACCTACGCCGCCGCCCAAGCCGTCTCCCGATCACCGGGAAGTACACAGTTCAACCCTCTCGTCGTTCACGGGGGAGTGGGCCTCGGCAAGACCCACCTGTTGCAGGCTATCGGTCACCATCTGCTGGCGACTGAACCCTCCCTCAGGGTTGTCTACGTCACCGCCGAGAAGTTCCTGAGTGATTTCATCGAGTCCCTGCGGCAGCAGAAAACCACGGAATTCCAGCGGCTCTATCGTTCGGTAAACGTGCTGCTCGTCGACGACATTCAGTTTCTCATCCGCAGCGAGGGCACCCAGAACGAGTTCTTCCACACGTTCAATACCCTGCACCAGAACGGCCGTCAGATCGTCATGACCTGCGACGGCCCCCCGGGTGAGTTGAAAGGCCTGGAAGAGAGGCTCATCTCCCGCTTCCAGTGGGGCCTGGTCACGAGCATCGAGCCGCCAGACCTCGAAACGCGTATCGCAATTCTGCAGAAGAAGGCGGAGATCAACGGAATCCAGCTGCCCGAGGGGGTCGCCGGTTTCCTGGGCAACTACATCAGCTCGAACATCCGTGAACTCGAAGGTGCCCTGAACCATCTCATGGCCTATTGTGCCGTGAATCAGGTCGAGCTCAGCGTCGATGCCGCACGCAAAGTCGTCCAGCAGCGGAGTACTGCGGAAACCTCAAGACCTTCGATCGAAGGGATTCAGAAACGAGTCGCCGACCACTTCGATCTGACCCCCGAGCTCCTGACCGGCAAGACCCGGAAACGGGAGATAACCGGGCCCCGGCAGATCGCCATGTACCTGGTCAAACGCCATACCGGAAACCCCTTGAAGGTCATTGGACTGCACTTTGGAAACCGCGACCACAGCACGGTAATCCATGCTGTCCAGACGGTGGACAGGAAGTGCAGTCAGGACCCTGGTTTCGCCCAAGTGGTGGAGTCTCTCTCGGAACAGATACAGCGATCTGTCCAAGACGAGTAGCAGTTTTCCACAGAATAACTCCCAACATGTGTTGATAACAGGGTTTGGATGTGGATAATTCTGCCTTGGGAACGATTGAGCCGGGAGCAGTCCCCCTTTATGTGGGAAACCCGTCCTTCTACCAACGGTGGAGTGCGACCGCTATTCGGCTCTCCTGCGGGATCGTATATAATTCAAAAACAATACCTTAGAGGAATTTTAGGAAATTTTCCCGGGTCGGAGTTATCGACCGTTCACACCGTAGTAGTAGTAGTAGGTATACAGTAATATATCCTCACTTCAGAAAATACACCGAGTACCCTGATGGTGAGGGATCATGGCGAGAGCCTCTGGTTGTCAGATTGACGCCCGACTAATCCTATACCTATATTATAGGTACCCCAAGGTACTGGTATAAGCGGACCAGGAGGGGCTCAAGTCCGTTTCTTGGGATTCTGTTTCCGTTCTTCGCGTTCCACCTCCAAACTCCCCCCTGGCTGCCATGTCGGGGCGCTTGACCTGCAGGAGGATCGATGAAGCTGAGTGTCGATCGAAATGAACTCTGGCGAGGGTTGAGTGCGGTCTTGGAGGCAGTTGCTTCCAAGCCGGCTCAGCCTGTTCTATCCAATGTGCTGTTGGACAGTCAAGAAGACCGCCTTGTTCTTTCGGCAACCGATTTGGATCTGTCGATCCGAACGAGGGTGATGGCAGAGGTCGAGACACCGGGGCGGGTCACCGTACCAGCCCGGACTCTGGCGGAGATTACGAGAGAGTGGCCCGAATCGCTGATCCATCTGGCGCTCGAGGACGGTCATCTGATACTCTCCGGAGCACTGGGAGCAGATTCCGGGGGGGAAGGGCGCTACTCGCTCCCGGGGACTCCACCCGAGGAGTTTCCCGAGATGCCGGAGGATCTCCAGGGGCTGCGCCTTGCCTTTCGGACGGACGCAGCGGTGGATGGAGCTCTCCTTCGAACGATGATCGAGAGGACCGGGTTCGCGGTCTCCCATGACGAAACCCGGCCGGTCCTCAACGGGGTTCTTTGGAGAATCGAGCCGGAGGTCATGACCATGGTCGCTACCGACGGTAGTCGATTGGCCGAGTTCCGGTGCACTCTGGAGGAAGGGACGGGAATCGAGGGCTCCGCCGAGGTGATCCTGCCACCACAGGTTTGCGGTCAGCTGGGAAGACTGTTGGAGAATCCGGAGAGCCCGGGTGAAGCGGTCCTCGGAGAAAGCCAGGTTCTGTTTCATGTGGACGAGACCCAACTGTTGTCCAGGCTCATAGAGGGACCGTATGTCGACTACGAGCAAGTCATCCCCCGGGAGAACGACAAGAGGCTGACGGTTCCGGTGGACCGACTTCTTCCGGCGCTCAGACGGGTATCCATCCTATCGAGCTCGTACACGCACCAGGTGAGGGTGAGTCTTCGCGAGGGAGTCGTTGAACTTACTGCCTCGAGCCAGGAGATCGGCGGTGATGCCCGGGAGGTTCTGCCGGCAGACTACAGTGCCGATTCCATCGAGGTTGCATACAACGCGCAATACATGATGGAGATCCTGCGCAAGATCGGTTCTGAAGAGGTCATCATCGACCTGCGGGACTCCGTTACCGCCGCCATCGTTCGTCCCGCCGAACAGCTGCAGGGAGAGGACTCCTACTACCTTCTCATGCCGATGCGCCCAAGCGGCTGAACATCGCTCGGCCGGTGCGTATTCGCCGGCTCCGCTTGGAGCCCTACAGGAATTTCCCACGTCTCGAATTGGATCTGGACCACGAGGCATGCCTGATCATTGCCGATAACGGTCGGGGAAAGAGCAACATCCTTGAGTCGATCTCCTATCTGTCCATCGGCAAATCTATCCGCGGGGCTCGCGACCAGGAGGTGGTCCCCCACAAGACGGGTCATTTCGACATCCGGAGTGTCTGGGATGACGGCTCTCGAGATCGTCAAGTCCGGATGTTCTACAGCACCGCCGAGGGCAAGCACGCCTTTCTCGATGGAGTCGACCTGCCCCGTGTCTCGGATCTGGTCAGCCAGCTTTGCACCGTGCACTTCGCGCCCGAAGATGTCTCTCTCGTCCTTCAGTTCGCGTCACAGCGTCGTCGCCTCCTTGATATCCTCCTGTCGCAAGCGTGTCCCGAGTACCTCCAGAGCTTGCAGCGCTACAACCGCGCCCTCACGCAGCGGAACCACTATCTGCGCCGCCTGGCGGGCCGGCGGTCCGACCCGGCCGAACGCCGGGTGTGGGGAAAGCAATTGGCGGCGCCGGGGGGGACGATCCGCCGTCTTCGCCTTGAGACCCTGGTTCGGATGACGCCGGTATTCGTGCGGTGCTACGAGACCTTCAGTACCGGCCAGGAGCAGACCGGGATCAGCTATCGCTCCGAGCCGGTGCCGACGTCGGTCGAGGAGATCCCTCCGGCCGAGGTGCTCGAGCAGGGTCTGCAGGCCGAACTCGAGGCCGACCCGATTCGAGAGGAGCGGGCCGGGCACACCTTGTGCGGCCCCCACCGCGACTCCCTGAGCTTCACCCTCGCCGGGGCTGCTGCTGATACATACGGCTCCCAAGGACAGCTGAAGAGTCTGCTGCTCTCATGGAAGATGGCCGAGGCGCGGTTCCTCGAGGAGCGGAGCGGTAGCCAGCCGGTCCTACTGCTGGACGATGTGTTCTCCGAGCTCGACGAGAGCCGTTCCCGGCAGCTGCTGTCCCTGACCGAAGGCTTCGAGCAGGTCATCCTGACGGCGGCGAGGCTCCCTGGCGAGGAAGTGGGGGATCGCTTCGAGCGGATCGAGATCGCCGCGTGAGCACCTTTGGCCGCCGCTCGATCCCGCGGAGCGAGCCCGGGCCGGGAGACTCGGGCCCGGAGGCGATATCCGGCCTGCTCGAGGGCGTGCTCGAGGACCTGGGTGCGGTGGGGAAGGTGCGGGAGTGCCAGGCGCTGCTGGCTTGGGAATCGGTGGCGGGGCCTCAGCTTGCGCAGCACGCGAGGGCGGTGAGGGTTCACCGCGGCCGTCTGCAACTGGCGGTGCCCTCGGCCGTCTGGCGGACGCATCTGAGTTTTTCGAAACAACTGCTTGTGGAGAGGATCAACCAGCGCCTTGGCCGCCGGGTGATCCGTGATCTGGTCTTCGTCAACCGGCGGATTCAGGATCGCGCCGGCGGATAGCACGGGAAGGGGAAATGGAGCGGATGGCTGAAGCGGACGACGGCGTCACCCCGGGGATCACAGCCGGAGGCAACGGATCGCCACACGCCTCGGAGTACACCTCCGAGGAAATCCAGGTCCTGAAGGGCCTGGAGGGGGTCCGGCGCCGGCCGGCGATGTACATCGGGGACACCGGCGAGGGCGGACTGCACGAGCTGGTGAAGGAGATCGTCAACAATTCCGTCGACGAGGCCATGGCGGGGCGGTGCAGCCGCATCGAAGTCACTGTCATGAAGGACGGGTCGGTGCGCATCGAGGACGACGGGCAGGGGATCCCCACCGGAATCCACCCCGGCGAGGGCAAGTCGGGCGTCGAGGTGGTGATGACGATGCTGCACGCGGGCGGAAAGTTCGACAAGAAGGCCTACCAGGTCTCCGGCGGTCTGCACGGAGTCGGTGCATCGGTGGTCAACGCCCTGTCGGAGTTTCTCGTCGTCGAGGTCAGCCAGAACGGCAAGATCCACCGGCAGCGCTTCGAGCGCGGCGTTGCCCGCACCCCGCTCGAGGTGGTCGGCGATACGGAGGGCCACGGAACGGTGATCCAGTTTCTGCCCGACGGGCAGATCTTCGAGACCGTGACCTTCGACGTGGAGCTGATCTCCCACCGCCTGCGCGAGCTGGCCTTCCTCAACAAGGGCCTGGAGATCGGCGTCAGGGACGAGGCCAGCGGCCGAAGCGATACCTACCTGTTTGAGGGCGGAGTCGTCGAGTTCGTGACCTTCCTGAACGAGGGCCGCAACGCCCTGCACCCGGATCCGATCTACCTGGAAGGCGAGCGCAACGGCGTCAGTGTCGAAATCGCCATGCAGTACAACGACAGTTACCAGGAATCGGTGTTCACCTACGCCAACAATATCAAGACCGTCGAAGGCGGCACCCACATGGTCGGGTTTCGGGCGGCCCTGACCACCACCATCAACGCCTATGCCGTGCGCCAGGAGATGCTCAAGGCTGTCAAGTTCAATCTCAGCGGCGAGGACGCCCGGGAAGGGCTGACAGCGGTGGTCAGCGTCAACGTGCCGGAGCCTCAGTTCGAGGGCCAGACCAAGTCCAAGCTCGGAAACAGCGAGGTCAAGGGGCTGGTTCAGTCCCTCACCTCCGAGGCGCTGAGCACCTACCTGGAAGAGCACCCCGATGTGGCCAAGCGCGTCATCAGCAAGATCATCGAGGCGGGGCGCGCCCGGGAGGCGGCGCGCAAGGCGCGGGAGCTGACCCGGCGCAAGGGGATCCTCGAAGGGGGCTCGCTGCCAGGAAAGCTGGCCGATTGCGCAAACCGCAACCCCGACGAGACCGAGATCTACCTCGTGGAGGGTGACTCCGCCGGCGGCTCGGCGGCGCAGGCCCGGGACCAGCACTTCCAGGCCGTGCTGCCCATGTTCGGCAAGCCGCTCAACGTCGAGCGGGCCCGCATCGACCGGGTGCTGGGCAATGACAAGCTGCTGCCTCTGATCTCGGCCCTGGGAGTCGGCATCGGCGAGGATTTCGACCTGACCCGGTTGCGCTACGGCAAGGTCATCATCATGGCGGACGCCGACGTCGACGGTAGCCATATCCGGACCCTCCTGATGACCTTCTTCTTCCGCTACATGCGGCCGGTCATCGCCGAGGGCAAGCTGTATCTGGCGCAACCGCCGCTCTTCCAGGTGAAAAAGGGCAAGAACGAGGTCTACGCCTTCGACGAGGAGGAGCGGGACCGCCAGCTGGCGCTGCTCCGAGGAGAGGGGGATGGCCGCGGCATCATCGTGCAGCGCTACAAGGGCCTTGGCGAGATGAACCCCGAGCAGCTGTGGGAAACGACCATGGATCCCGCCAGACGCACGCTGCTGCACGTGACCCTGGACGACGCCGTGGAGGCCGAGCACATGTTTACGCTGCTGATGAGCGAGCATGTGGAGCCGAGACGCGCCTTCATCGAAGAGAACGCCCTGTCCGTGAAGTTCCTCGACGTGTAGCCCGCGGGGCGGGGAGTGCCCGCCCATCGCTTCCTCCAGCCACCAGACCCCAGACCGAATGCCAGAACCACGCGACCCCCGCATCATCCCGGTGAAAATCGAGGAGGAGCTGAAGACCTCCTTCCTCGACTACGCCATGAGCGCCATCACGGCCCGGGCCCTGCCGGACGTGCGCGACGGCCTGAAGCCGTCCCAGCGCCGCATCCTGGTGGCCATGAACGACCTCAACCTGGCCCCGGGCCGCGGCTTCCGGAAGTGCGCCAAGATCTCCGGCGACACCTCCGGCAACTACCATCCACACGGGGACGAGGGCGTGTACGCCACCCTCGTGCACCTGGCGCAGGACTTCCGGCTGCGGTACCCCCTCGTCGACGGCCAGGGCAACTTCGGATCCATCGACGGTTACCCCCCGGCGGCCATGCGCTACACCGAGGCGCGCATGACGTCGGCCACCGTCGAGATGCTCGCGGAGCTCGACCGCGATACCGTCGACATGGTCGACAACTACGACGAGACGCGCACCGAGCCCTCCGTCCTGCCGTCCCGGTTCCCAAACCTGCTGTGCAATGGATCGGTGGGCATCTCCGTGGCCTACGCCACCAAGATCCCACCGCACAACGTCACGGAGGTCTGCGACGCCCTCACGGCGCTGATCGACGATCCGGAGATGACCATCGACGCCTTGATGGAGCACATCAAGGCCCCCGACTTCCCCACCGGCGGGGTGATTCACGGCATGGCCGGCGTTCGCCGCGCCTACCGGACGGGCCAGGGGATCGTCCAGCTCCGAGCGCGCACGCACGTGGAGGAGCAGCGCGACGGCAGGGAGCGGATCATCGTCACCGAGATCCCCTTCCTCGTCGACAAGTCGACGCTGCTGGAGAAGATGGCCGATCTCGTGCGCAACAAGGTGGTGGAGGATATCTCCAACCTGCGCGACGAGTCGGGCAGGGACGGGCTGCGCATCGTGATCGAGCTGAAGCGCGGCGCCCAGAGCGAAGTCGTCCTCAACCAGTTGTTCAGCCACTCCATGTTGCAGCAGAACTTCGGGGTCAATGCCATCGCCATCGTCGACGGCCGGCCCAAGACGCTCAACCTGAAGAGGCTGTGCGAGCACTACCTCGCCCACCGCCACGAGGTCGTGCTGCGGCGCACCCGGTTCGACCTGTCCAGGGCCGAGGCGCGCGCCCATCTCCTGGAGGGCCTGCGCGTGGCCCTCGACAATATCGACGCGGTCATCGAGTTGATCCGCAGCTCGGCGGACCCCGGGGAGGCGCGCGGGCGGCTCATGGCGGGCTTTGCGCTTTCCGAGATCCAGGCGAGCGCCATCCTGTCCATGCCGCTCCAGCGGCTCACCGGACTGGAGCGGGACAAGATCGAGGCCGAGTACCAGGAGTTGCAGGAAGCGATCGGGCACTTCCGGGCCGTTCTCGACAGCCGCGACCTGCAGATGGGCATCCTCAAGGAGGAGCTGTCAGAGGTCCGGGAGCGCTTCGGTGACGATCGGCGCACCGAGATCGTCTACTCCGCGGAGGAATTCGACGTGGAGGATCTCATCCCTCGAGAGGACATGGTGGTGACCATTTCCCGGGAGGGCTACGTCAAGCGCATGTCCCCGAGCTCCTACCGCACCCAGCACCGGGGGGGAAGGGGCGTCACCGGCATGCGGACCAAGGAAGAGGACTTCGTGGAGCGGCTGTTCATCGCCTCCACGCACTCCTACATCCTGTTCCTCACGGCTCGCGGGCAGTGCCATTGGCTCAAGGTCTACCGCATCCCCGAAGGGGAGCGGACCGCCCGGGGACGGCCGCTGGTCAACCTGCTGCAACTGGACCCGGGGGACGAGGTGCGCGCCGTGGTCCCGGTGGATGAGTTCACCGAGGACCGGTTCCTGTTCACGGCAACCCGGAAGGGCGTGGTGAAGAAGACGGTCCTGTCCGCGTACGGCAACGTGCGCCGGGACGGGATCATCGCCCTGAAGATCCAGGACGACGACGACCTGATCGGCGCAGGCCTGGTGGAGTCAGGGCAGGACGTGCTGCTGGCTACGCGGCAGGGCATGGCCGTGCGGTTCTCCGAGAAGGATGTCCGAGCCATGGGGCGGGTCTCCACGGGGGTTAAGGGCATCGACCTGAGGGGCGCCGACGAGGTGGTGGAGATGGTTGTTCTGGGCGATCGGGGAACCGTCCTCACGGTCAGTGAGAACGGTTACGGCAAGCGCACGGAGTGCTCGGAGTACCCGCGGCGCCGCCGGGGCGGCATGGGGGTGATCGACATCAAGACCAGCGACCGCAACGGCGCCGTCGTGTCCTGCAAGCAGGTCGACGACGACGACGAGGTGATGGTGATCACCCAGCAGGGGATCATGATCCGGGTGCCCGTGCAGGGGATCTCCTGCATCGGTCGGAACACCCAGGGAGTGCGGGTGATCAGCGTCGACGATGGAGACCGGGTCATCGACATGACCCGCATCGTCGGCGAGGAGGCGGAAGGCGGCAACGCTGAAGAAGGGGGCAACGGCCAGCTCGGATGAGGCTGGCCCTGCGGCAGCTGGCCCTGGGCCTATCTCCTTGTAAATAAAGCGGTTGACGTTAGAAACCCGGGGTTGTATATTCCTCCCGCGTTGCCGGCCGGGGGCTATGCCTGTGGAGGGCTAGACCTAATTGGTAAGGCAGCGGTCTTGAAAACCGCCGGGTTCACACCCTTGAGGGTTCGAGTCCCTCGCCCTCCGCCAGAAACGACTGCGGTTCGTGCGCCTTGGAGAGGTGACCGAGTGGCCGAAGGTGGCAGCCTGCTAAGCTGTTGTACGGGGTAACTCGTACCGAGGGTTCGAATCCCTCCCTCTCCGCCAGATCTCTCAGTGATGCCCTCTCGTTCAATGGTAGGACACATGACTCTGGATCATGTTATCGGGGTTCGAATCCCTGGGGGGCAGCCATCGGCGTCACGTTCGTGACGCTCTTCAGCGTCCCCGGAGCCGCTCGCTCCGGGGACGCTTCCATTTCGGATTGACAGGCCGGCGCAACGAAACCCTCCTGGCGTGGGCGCTGATGTCCCCGGCGCTGCTCGTGCTGGGGCTGTTCGGGCTCTTCCCGATCGGCTATGCCCTGTTCGTCAGTCTGCACCGGTGGAGGATCAAGCGGGAGGCTTTCGTCGGGTGGCGGCACTATGAGCGTGCCCTCGGTGAGCCTCAGTGGATCCTGTGCGCCGTGGCCGGGCTGGCCATCCTGTGGTGCGCCCTGCGTCTGTGGGCCCCGGACCCGCCGGGCCGTCGCCGGGTCTCTCCGGTGGCAAGGGGCCTCGCCCTGGCGGCGGGGGGGATGTCCCTGCTCGTCGGGCTCCTCGGCTTGTGCGCCAACGGCGACACCCGTCTGATCAACGCGGTCAAGATCACGGCCTTCTACGCTCTCGGCACGATCCCCTTCGAAGTCGCCGGGGCGATGCTGCTGGCCTACCTGCTGTTCCGGATCCTCACGGCACGCGGGTTCCTGCGCGTCCTGTTCTTCCTGCCCTACATCACCCCGATGATCGCCACGGCGGTCGTCTTCCGCACGATCTTCAGCCCCAATCCCGGGTCGCTTGCCAATCGGATCTGGCAGAGTCTGGGCGGCTCGGACCAGGGCTGGCTGTACGAAAGCCGCAGCCTCGCCGCCCTGCTCCTAGGAGCCCTGGGCGCGCCCTCCTATCCGGCGTGGCTGGATGTGGCCTTCCCCAGCCTGGCCCTCGTCTGCGTATGTCTGTACAACGTTTGGGTATACATCGGCTATGACACCGTGATCCTGCTGGCGGGCCTGAGCGCGATCCCACGGCACTACTTCGAAGCGGCGGAGATCGACGGCGCCAGTTCCTGGCAGACCTTCCGCCACGTCACCCTGCCCCTGCTGTCTCCAGCTCTGTTCTTCGTCAGCCTCATCGCCGTCATCGGCACTTTCAAGGCCTTCAACCACATCTACATCATGCGCACCGCCGGGGCCCAGGACACGGTGGACGTGGTCAGCATTCTGATCTTTGACCAGATCTACCAGTTTCACAACGCCGGCTATGCCTCGACCCTGGCCCTCGTCCTGTTCGTCGTCATCCTGGCCCTCACGCTTTTCCAGAATCGGCTGCTCGGACGCCGCGTGTTCTACGGAGAGAACTGATCGCTGCCACAGCCGGACAGTACCGCCGGTTTTCCGGCCCTTTGACCACCGCCAGCCTGATCATGGCGGGCGTGCTGGCCGCCCTCCCCTTCGTGTGGATGGTCCTGTCCTCCTTCATGACGCGGGGCGAGACCTTGCGCCGGGCCGCCCTGCCGGCATCGCTGCAATGGGCGAACTACGCCGTGGCCTGGAGCGAGGAGGACTTCGGTCTATATTTCGTCAATTCCGCGATTATCTCGGGCCTGGTGGTCGGCGGCACTCTGCTGTTCTCGCTGATGGCTGCCTACCCCTTGGCCCGCATTCGATTCCCCGGCCGCGAGGCGATCTTCGTCGTCATCCTGGCGACTCTCATGGTGCCGGAGACGGTGACCATGGTGCCGAACTTCCTCACCGTTTCGTGGCTGCACCGGGTCAGCGCGGTGCCTTGGCTCAACAATTGGCCCGCCCTGACGATTCCCTTCATGACCAGCGCCTTCAGTGTCTTCCTGCTGCGTCAGTTCATGCGCGGGATCCCCGGTGACTTGTGGGAGGCCGCCCGCATCGACGGCGCCGGCCACCTGCGCTTTCTGTTTCAGGTGGTGTTGCCCCTGTGCCGGGCCCCCCTGTTGACGGTGGGGATGCTCGCCTTCATCGGCTCGTGGAACGCCCTCGGCTGGCCGCTGCTGGTGACCAACACCCCGGCATGGCGGCCGATCGCGGTGGGCCTGCAGAAGTTCGTCACCGAGGCCGGCCCGGAGGTCCACCTGCAGATGGCGGGCGCGGTGATCGCCACGGTGCCCGTCCTGGTGGTCTACGCGCTGGTTCAGAAGGAGTTCACCGAGGGGATCTCCATGTCAGGGATGAAGGGATGAAGCCGACGCACCGCAGATGGTGGATGGTGGCGGTGGCGGGGCTCGCCGCGGGATGCGGCGGCGGGGACGCGCCGGCTCCGGCGGTCGACGTGGAGTCGGTCGACCCGCAGGGCCAGGAGGTCGTGTTCTGGTACCAGCACCAGAGGGCACGCGAGCGGGCGCTGAAAGAGATGATCGCCGACTTCAACGGGACGAATCCGCACGGAATCCGAGTGCGCGGCGAGTTCGCCGGAAGCTACGGCGACATCTACAACAAGATGGTGGTGGGACTGCAGGGCGGAAACGTGGCGGACCTCGTGGTGGCCTATCAGAATCAGGCGAGGGAATACCTGCTGGCCGACGGCATCGTCGACCTGATCCCGTACATGACCTCCCCGAGATGGGGGCTGAGCCAGGCGGCGGCGGCCGACTACGTGGGTGCCTTCCTGCACCAGGACCGCATTGGAGGCCGGCAGATCGCCCTGCCGCCCAACCGCTCGATCGAGGTCCTCTACTACAACATGGACTGGCTGCGGGAGCTCGGAGCCCCCGGGCCACCGGCGACGTGGGAGGAGTTCGCCCGGATGTGCCGCGCCGCACGGGACCAGCCCTTCAGCGGCAACCCCGCCGGTGTTCGCAGTCTCGGATTCGTCCTCGAGGAAGATGCGTCCCGGGCCGCGTCGATGACCTTTTCCCGCGGGGGGGATTTCCTCGATCCCGCGGGCACCTCGTACCGGCTGGACACCCCCGAGATGACCGCCTCCCTGCGGCTGATGCAGGAGCTGGCCACGGAGGGGGCCGTGGCGCTGATGGGGGAGGCCTACGGAGATCAGACGGCCTTCAACATCGGCGAGGCACTGTTCATGCTTCGCTCCACCTCGGGGCTGCCCTTCGTGCAGGAGGGAGTGGCCTCCGGCGCGGACTTCGACTGGGGAGTGGCGGCGCCGCCCCAGGCGGGGCCGGAGCCCGTGGTCAATTTCTACGGCGCCAGCATTTCCGTCTGCCGCACGACACCCGAGCGCCAGCTGGCCGCCTGGCTCTTTCTGAAGTGGTTCACCGAGCCGCCGCAGCAGGCCCGTTGGGTGAAGGCGAGCAACTACTTCCCCGCCCGCAGGAGCACCCGGCGGCTGCTGGCGGACTACCTCGAGCAGAATCCCAGGTACGCCAGCGCCTACCGGCTGCTCGAATACGGCAAGGCGGAGCCGTCCCTGCCCGGATACGAGGCGGTGCGCCGGCTGATCAGCAGGGCCGTGGTAAAGGCGCTTCAAGGGGCCGATGTGGAGAGCACCCTGAGCCGCCTGCAGCAGGAAGCCCAGGCAACCCTGCAAGACTACTGACAGATGGGAGCCGTTGAGGAGATGAAGGTGAGAATCGAGTCCGACAGCATGGGGGAGATCGAGGTCCCGTCCGGCCGCTACTGGGGAGCGCAGACCCAGCGGTCCCTGCAGAATTTCCGCATCGGCACCGACCGCTTCACGAGGGAGATGATTCGGGCCCTCGGGGTGGTCAAGATGGCGTCGGCCCAGGCCAACGAGGAGCTGGGCACGCTCGACTCGGAGATCGCGGGGCTGATCGACGCGTCGGCCTCCGAGGTGGCCGACGGCACCCTCGACGACCATTTCCCGCTCGTGGTCTGGCAGACGGGCTCCGGGACCCAGTCGAACATGAACGCCAACGAGGTGATTTCGAACCGGGCCATCGAGATGGCGGGCGGAAGGATGGGGTCCAAGGATCCCGTGCACCCGAACGACCACGTCAACCGGGGGCAGTCCTCGAACGACGTCTTTCCCACGGCCATGCACATCGCGGCAGCGGACGCTGTCGAGAACCAGCTCGTCGGAGCGCTCGAGCAGCTGGCGGCCACCATCGAGGCGAAGTCGGCCGCCTACGACGATGTGATCAAGATCGGGCGCACCCACCTGCAGGACGCGACGCCACTGACGCTGGGCCAGGAGCTGTCCGGCCACGCCCACCAGCTGCGGGAGGGAATCCGGCGCGCGACCCAGGCTCTGGGGCCGCTCTACAAGCTCGCCCTTGGGGGAACGGCCGTGGGCACCGGACTCAACGCCCACAGGAACTTCGCGGTCACCGTGGCCGGCCGGATCGCCGAGATCACCGGCCAGCCCTTCGTCACGGCGCCGAACAAGTTCGAATCCTTGGCCGCCCACGACGCCGTGGTCGAGGCCTCGGGCATGCTGCGGACGATCGCCGGGTCTCTGATGAAGATCGCCAACGATGTCCGCTGGCTGGCCTCGGGGCCCCGGTGCGGAATCGGCGAGATCCGCATTCCTGAGAACGAGCCCGGCTCTTCCATCATGCCGGGCAAGGTCAACCCGACCCAGTGCGAGGCTCTGACCATGGTCTGCGTGCAGGTGATGGGGAACGACGCCGCCGTCGGGTTCGGCGGCTCCCAGGGCAACTTCGAGCTGAACGTCTACAAGCCGGTGATGATTCACAACCTGCTGCACTCGTCCCGCCTGCTGACCGACGCCGTGCGCAGCTTCGACGAACACTGCGCCACCGGCATCGAGGCCAACCGCGAGCGCATCGACGAGTTGATGCGCGAGTCCCTTATGCTGGTAACGGCCCTGAACCCCCATATCGGTTACGACAACGCCGCCAAGGTAGCCAAGAAGGCCTACACCGAAGGCACCACTCTGGTGCAGGCCGCCGTCGAGCTCGGCCTGCTCACCGAGGAGGAGTTCGCCGAGAAGGTCCGTCCGGAGCGGATGGTCCGTCCTGGGTGAGCCGATGCGTCGCCCCAATGTCATCGTGTTCTTTACCGATCAGCAGCGGTGGGACACGACGGGCCTGCACGGCAATCCTCTCGATCTGACCCCGAACCTCGACCGCGTCGCCCGAGCCCACACCCACGTGGCCCGGTCCTTCACCTGCCAGCCGGTCTGCGGCCCGGCCCGCGCCTGCCTGCAGACCGGGCTCTACGCCACCACCACGGGCTGCTACCGCAACGGCATCCCCCTGCCCGACGACAGCCGCACCCTGGCCCACTACTTCGACGAGGCCGGGTACGACACGAGCTACATCGGCAAGTGGCATCTCTACGGCCGCGAGACCAAGGGCGCCGTCCCGGCGGAGGAGCGCTTCGGCTACCGCTACTGGCTGGCCTCCAACACGCTCGAGTTCACCTCAGACGCCTACGACACCGCCATGTACGATGGCGACGGCAAGGAGGTAAAGCTGCCGGGGTACCGCGTCGACGCGGTCACCGACGCCGCGATCCGCTACATCGACGGCCGCGCCGGAGAGCCGGATCCATTCTACCTCTTCGTTTCCTACATCGAGCCCCACCACCAGAACCACATCGATGACTACCCGGCGCCCGACGGCTACCGCGAACGCTACACCGGTGGATGGGTGCCGCCGGACCTGGCCGCCCTCGGCGGGTCGACCCACCGGCACCTGGGGGGCTACTACGGTATGGTGAAGCGTTTGGACGAGGCCTATGGCCGGCTCCTGGACGCGCTGAAGAGCCTGGGCCTGGCCGAGGACACGATCGTCCTCTTCACCTCCGACCACGGTAACCACTTCAAAACCCGCAACTCCGAGTACAAGCGCTCCTGCCACGACAGCTCCATCCGGGTGCCCACCGTGCTCTCAGGACCGGGCTTCCGCGGCGGCGGCCAGGTGCAGGAGCTGGTCAGCCTCATCGACCTTCCGCCCACGCTGCTCGACGCCGCCGGCCTGGAGGTCCCCGAGGCGATGCAGGGCCGGTCGATCCTGCCTTTGCTGGGGGGGCGCGGACGGGCCGCGGGCTGGCCCGAGGAGGTCTTCGTGCAGATCAGCGAGGCCCAGACCGGACGGGCGGTGCGCACGGAACGCTGGAAGTACGGTGTCGACGCGCCCGGGGAGCGCGGCCCCTGGGCGGAGCGCTTCGTCGAGCAGTACCTGTACGACCTGCACGCCGACCCTTGGGAGCTGGTGAACCTCGTCGCCTCCAAGGCGCACCGACCGGTGGCCGAGGAGATGCGCGGCCGACTGATCCGGCGCATGGTGCAGGCGGGGGAGCGGGCCCCCGAGGTCGACCCGGCCGAGGCTTCACCCATGGGCCAGCGGCGCGTGCGGCTGCGGCCGGAGTGAGGGTCCCCTGGCCGTGAAGACGGTGAAGTTCGGGGGCAGCTCCCTGGCCACGGCCGGACAGATCCGCAGGGTCGGCGATATTCTGGCCGCCGACGGCGACCGGCGGCTGGTGGTGGTCAGCGCCCCGGGCAGGAGGGCGGCCGAGGATACCAAGGTCACCGACTTGCTGATCGCCGCCGCAGAGGCCCGGCTCACCCACCGGTCCGGCGAGGCGGCGCTGACCGAGGCGGTGAACCGGTTCGCAGACCTGGCCAGCGGACTCGGGCTTCCGGCCTCCTGCATGCGCGGAATTGAGCGCGACATGCGCCAACGCCTGATGTCCTCCACCGCGGACGAGGGCCTCTATCTGGATTCGATGAAGGCCGCCGGCGAGTGCAACTGCGCCAGACTCGTGGCCGAGTACCTGCGAGGCCGCGGGCTGGAGGCTCACTTCATCGACCCGCGGGAAGCGGGCCTGATCCTGTCGGCGGAGGCGGGCAACGCCCGGGTCCTGCGCCAGTCCTACGGGAATCTGCGCTCGTTACGGGACCGGTCCGGGATCACGGTCTTCCCGGGGTTCTACGGTTACACGGAGTCGGGCCGGCTCGTCACTTTTCCGCGCGGCGGATCCGACATCACCGGCGCCATCCTCGCCGCCGCCGTGGGCGCCGACCTCTACGAGAACTTCACCGACGTCGACTCGGTCTTCGCCGCCAGCCCTCGGCTGGTCCCGGACCCTCGCCCCGTCGGCGAGATCACCTACAGGGAGATGCGGGAGCTCTCCTATGCCGGGTTCTCGGTCTTTCACGACGAGGCCCTGGAGCCGGTGTTCCACGGCGGGATCCCGGTGGCGGTGAAGAACACCAACAACCCCGACGCCGGGGGTACCCGGATCGTGCCCAGCCGGGTGGTGGAGGGAGCCCCTGTGGCCGGCATCGCGGCCACCGGCGGCTTCTGCACCGTATACGTCAGCCGCTACCTGATGAACCGTGAGGTCGGTTTCGGCCGCCGGCTTCTGGAGGTCTTCGAGGACGAGGCCATCCCTTACGAGCACACCCCTTCCGGAATCGACAACCTGTCCGTCATCGTCCGCGAGGAGTTCTTCGATCACGTCACCGAGGAGCGGGTCCTGCGCCGCGTGCGCACGGAGCTGGATGCCGACGAGGTCTCGGTGGAGCGCGGGCTGGCGCTGGTGATGGTCGTGGGCGAGGGCATGCGCCACACCATCGGACTCGCGGCGAGAACCACGCGGGCCTTCGCGCGGGGCGGGATCAACCTGGAGATGATCAACCAGGGATCGAGTGAGGTGAGCATGATGTTCGGCGTCAAGGAAGCGGACATGCAGGAGGCTGTGCGGTCCCTGTACGCCGAGTTCTTCCCGGACTGAGAACACCCCCGTTCGAGGCGGGCCCATGATCCCCTATCCCCTGCGGCAGCTCGGCGAGTTGTGCCGCGCCCACCCCTTGGAGGCGAAGGTTCTCTTCGTGCCCTCCCCGCGCGCTGGGTTCAACCTGACCGGAGCCCTGGCGCGCTTCGGGCGGTCCTGGACGAACCTGCGCGTCACCACTCCCGGGCGGCATGCCCGGGAAGGCATCCGTCCCTATCAGCCGGGGGCCGGCGACCGCCGCCTCGACCAGGAGGGGCGGCGGTGGCTCGTGGAGGCGGTGCTCGCGGGGCCGGCCGGCGAGGGCATCCGCCCCTCCACAAGGGCCGCGGGAGCCGGACTGTCGGAGGCCCTGCGGCGGACCTTCGACGAGCTTCGCGAGGCCGAAGTAGCCCCCGCGGAATTCGGCGAGCTCCCGCCGGGACCGCTTGCCGGGCTCGGTCCCGTGTACGTGGCCTACTGCCGCGAGCTCCTGGAGCAGGACTGGTGGGACGAGGCCAGAATCCTGGGCGCCGCCATCGACGCCCTGGAGGGCGGTGACGCCCACCCCCCGGCGGTGTGGATCGTCACCGACGAGACCGAGATGCCGCCCCTGGCTCACCGATACGTCCTCGCCGTTTCCGGCGGCCGCCTCCACCGCATCGGCCGCGACTCCTACGGATTGCCGGCCCCCGCGCACAGCGCCGCAGTCCGCTGGGCGAGGGCCGCCATCCCGGGCCTGCGGAAGACGGCGGCCGGCGCGAAGGGCCAGGGAGAGAGCCCCCACCCGACCACTCTGCGTCCCCCGGAGGCTCGATCCAGTACTCCGTCCCGTCGCACCGGACCCCTGGAGCAGGGCGACCTGTTCCTGGAACAGCTGCGGGCCGGAGAGAGGGCGGTGCCGCGCGGGCGGCTGGGACCACCGGCCGGACCGGCGTCGCCGGCCGTCGAAGTGGCACCGGGGGGGCGGCTTCTCACAAGCGGCCTGGAGGCTGCGGACCGCGACCGGGTCCGGCTTTGGCGCACGATCGGCATGGAGACGGAGATCCGTGCCGTCGTGAGGGATGTGCTGCACCGTGGCCTGCCTCTGGACGAGGTCGAGATCGCCTACACCCGCCCAGATCCCTACCGGTTCCTGCTGTTCGACGCCATCGAGCGATGGGGGTTGCCGGCCGATTTCGCGGGCGGTGTGCCGGTCGAGGGGACCGGTCCGGGGCGCGCCCTGGCGGCCTTCCTGGGGTGGATCCGCGGCGGCCTGGACGGGATCGACCTGGCCCGCGGACTGAGGTGCGATGACATGGGCTGGGAGGATTCCGAGGCGCCTCCGCGGGCCGTCGCCCATCTGCTGCTGGCCGGGCGGGTGGGACGGGGTCCCGGGGCCGCCGCGGAAGCGCTGAATCGCGTCGAAGGCGGGGAGCCGGATCCCGAGGGCCTGGAGCCCTCGGCTGCCGCTGCGGCCGGGCGCCGGCTGGCACGGGTGCAGCGGGCGCGAGAGCACCTGGAGCGACTGCATTCTTGGGTTCCCGAAGGGCGATGTTCACTGGCCTCGATGGCAGACGCGGCCGCCGGCTTCCTGAAAGCCCGAACTCCGGCCGGCCGGGGAGCGGGAAGCGACAGGGACACCCGCGCCGGTGAGGTGCTGGAAGCCCGCCTGCTCGAGGTCTCCAGAGGACCGGAGCTCACCGGCACCCCGGCTGAACAGGCGAGCCGGCTGCTGGACGCGGTGGGGGGCATGAATGTGGATGCACAGCGAGCCAGTCCGGGCCGCCTGCATGTGGCGCCCCTCGATGGTGCCGGTTACACCTTTCGCCGGCACCTGTACGTCATAGGCCTCGACGAGGCCCACTTCCCCGGTGTCGGCGCCCCGGACCCGATATTGCCGGAGGAGTCGCGGCGGGCCCTCGGGCTGCGCTCGGAGCGCTCGCGGCCGGGAGATGCGGTCTTCCAGCTGGTACGTCTGCTAGGCGCTGCCGCGGGCGAGGTGACGCTGGTGGCCAGCTCCCTGCATCTGGCCGATGGCCGTGAGCCCTACCCGACACCCCTTTTCGAGCTGGCCAGGGACCAGCTCGGCATCGAGCCGTTTTGGAGGCGGCCGTTGCCGTCGGAGCCGGAAGGCGCCGCCGACGACTTCGAGATCGTCCTGAGCCATCGGGGGTGGCCGGGGTACCGCGAGGCGGTCGCCGCCTCGTACTGCGATGCGGAGCGCGGCGCACGGGTCCAGGATGCGAGGGCGGCCAGCGTGCCCAGCCGCTTCGATGGCTGGACCGCCGCTCCGGGGGAGCAGGCCCTCGACCTCGAGGGGGAGCGGACTCTGTCGAGCCGCATGCTGGAGACCCTGGCGGCCTGTCCCCGCCGCTACCTGTGGCAGGACGTGCTGGGCGTGCGCGCCCTGGAGGAGCCCGAGCGGGACTCGCGCCGATGGCTGCAGCCTCTCGAGATGGGCTCGCTGCTCCACGATCTCTTCCTGACCTACATGCAGAGACTCGGCGAGCGCGGGGATCGTCCCTCGGCGGCTCACGAGTCCGAGTTGGAGGAGCTTGCGGCCGCGGCGATCGCCAGGTGGGGCGAGCGGATCCCGGCGCCGCTGGAGGCGGCCTTCCGCAACGACTGCCGAAGGATCGAGCGCGCCTGCCGCGTCTTCCTGTTCGCCGAGGCGCAGCGCATGGAACAGGATCCGGCGATCACGCCCCGCCGCCTGGAGTGGGACTTCGGCGCCGCGGAGGGTGTGGAAGTCCTCCTGTCCCCCCAGGTCGCGTTCCGCCTGCGGGGGCGCATCGACAGGGTCGACCAGATCGAAGGCAGCGACGACTACGAGGTCTGGGACTACAAGACGGGCAGCACCTGGGGGTATGACTCGTCGGACTTGCTGGCCGGAGGCCGCAATCTGCAGTGGGCCCTGTACTCCCACGCCCTCCCGCGGCTGCTCGGGAGCGGGAAGGTCCGGCGCGCCGGTTACTTCTTCCCCTCGGACCGGGGCTCCGGCCAGCGTTTCGCGCAAGAGCCCCCCGCCGCGGATCTGCTGGCCGGAGTCCTTCAACCTCTCTTCGGGCTGGCCAGGGAGGGGTTCTTCCCGGCCCTGCACAAGGGGGACGACAACGGCGGCGGCCCTTGCCGCTTCTGCGACTACCGCCGCATCTGCGCCGACGAGGCCCGAGGCGGGCACCACGTCGACGAAATGACCGAGGCGGCGGCGCACGCCGCGGCATTGGTCGAGGGCTGGGCGGAAGCCGCCGCGGCCGGCCGCGAGCAGTCCCGCCGGGCCCTCGAGGCGCAACTGGCCACCCTCGGTCTGGAGCCCGCCGATGCCGTTCCGTCCGAGGCCGTCGCCTTGGCCGCGGAGTGGATGAAGGGATGACGGCCGCCCTGCGCCAGGACCACGAGGCCCGACGCCGCATCCGCGAGGACCTCGATGTCAATCTGATGTGCGAGGCGAGCGCGGGCACAGGCAAGACCCGGGCCCTGGTAGAGCGGATGGTGGAGACCGTGGCCTCCGGGGCGGCGGAGATCGATCAGATGGCGGCCATCACCTTCACGCGGAAGGCGGCCGGGGAGATGCGGAGCCGGTTCCTCGGGGCCCTGCGGGACCAGGCCGAGGAGGAGGCGCGCCTAAACTCGGGACGAGCGCGGCGTCTGCGGCAAGCCGTGCAGCGGGTGGACCAGTGTGCCATCGGCACCATTCACGCCTTCTGCGCCCGCCTCCTGCGCGAGCGTCCTTTCGAGGCGGGGCTGCCGCCGGACTTCCGCGAGGTGGAAGAGCGCGACGAGGTGTGGCTGGCACGTGAGGCCTGGGACCGTTTCCTGCAGGAGAGGTCGGCGGTAGGCGACGAGCGGCTGCTGGCCATGGAGGAGACGGGGCTCACGGCCGAGCAGTTCTACGGCTTCTACCGGCAGCGCTGCCAGTTCAGCGATCTGGCGCTGAAACCGACCCAGGGGCCCCGTCCGGACCTGGCGCCGGCGGTGGCGAGGGCGTGCGAGCTGGTTCGCGAGATCGAGGCGGGGATTCCCGACCCGCTGCCGGAGGGCCGGCCGGACAACCTGATGGCGACGGCGCGACGCCTGCGCCACTTCGTCGACTTCGCCGGCCCGCCGAGCGATGCGGACCGCGAGCGGCTGCTGCGCTCCCTGGCCTCGTCCAGGCAGACTTCGGTGACTCTGAAGTGCTGGGGGCCGAAGGGCAGTCCGGAGCAGGCGCTGGCGCGGCGCTTCCGCGACGAGGAGTTGCCAGCCTTCCGCGATGGCGTCCTGAAGCCCTTGCTGAGAGAGTGGCGCCAGCACGTGTACCGCCTGACCGGCGATCTGGTGGACGAGGCCATGGGGTTCTACCGCCGGTCCCGCCTGGAGGGGGCGGCGCTGACCTTCAACGACCTGCTGGAGCTGACCGAGTCGCTGCTGCGAGACTCGCCCGGTGCCCGGGTGGTCCTGCAGAGGCGGTACCGGCGTCTCTTCGTCGACGAGTTCCAGGACACCGATCCGCTGCAGGCGGCGATTCTCCTCTACCTGACCGCGGACGACCACGGAGAGGGCGACTGGCGGCGGCTGACCCCGGCGCCGGGCCGGCTGTTCCTGGTCGGGGACGAGAAGCAGGCCATCTACCGCTTCCGGCGCGCCGATCTCGAGGTCTACCGCCTGGTCCGCGACCAGGTCTCCAACTCCGGTGGCGATGTCGTGGAGTTGACCACCAGCTTCCGGTCGCGGCCCGGACTCGTGGGGTGGTTGAACGATGCCTTCGAGCCCCAGTTCGAGAGTCACGACGCCCGCTACCAGGCGGCGTATCGCCCCCTGGCGCCGGAGCTTCCCGAGAAGCGGGGGGCTGGCGTCTATCGGTTGAGAGGGCGGGCGGGGGAAGGCAGCCGCCAGGAGCAGGCGCGAGAGGAGGCGGATCGCATCGCCGTGTTCATCGCCGCCGCCCTGAGGGGCGGCACCGACCTGAACGGCGTGGACAAGGTTCTCGGGGAGACCGCCGGCCCCGGCGACTTCATGGTCCTGACCCGCACCCGCCGGTACCTGTCCGAGTACTCCCGAGCCCTGGAGGAGCAAGGAGTCCCTTACGACGTCACGGGTGCCGGATCCCTGCGCTCATCCGGAGAGCTGCGCGCCCTTGTGGATGCCCTGGAGGCCGTCCTGCGGCCGGATGACCCGGTGGCCCTGATCGCCTGCCTGCGCGGCCTCCTCTACGGGTTCGGCGACGACGATCTCTACCGCCTGCGGAAAGCGGGATGGCGATTCCGCATCACCGAGGAGGGGCCCGAGGGTTTGGAGGCCCCTCTGCACGAGCGCCTCGACGGCGCCCTCCGGGGCCTGCGCCAACTGCGCCGTGACCTGGACCGGCGAACGGCTGCCGCCGCCCTCGAGCGCTTCGTCGAAGGCTCGGGCCTGGCCGCGGCGGCCGCCGGCCGTTCGGCGGGTTCTTCCCGGGTCGGCAATCTGCTGAGGGTGCTGTCGATGGTGCGCGAGTGGCAGGGCCGCCACGGCCTCGACTGGGCGCGCGTCGCCTCCTGCCTGCGGGATCTGCTCGAAGAGGACGAGCTGAGGGTTGAGGAGATGACCCTCGAGACGGGGCGCCCCGACGTGGTCCGGGTGATGAACCTGCACCAGGCCAAGGGTCTCGAGGCGAAAGTAGTGTTCCTGGCCGATCCCGCCGATCAATCGGCGGCGCGGCAGGCGGTGGACACCCACGTGTCCCGCTTGGGCGAGTCACCGTACCTGTCGATGGCGGTCACCATGGGCGGCCGCTTTCGGCCAGTGGTGCTGGCCGAGCCCGCCGGGTGGGAGCAGGACCAGGCCGAGGAGGAGCGGTTCGCCGCCGCCGAGGAGTTGCGCCTCGTCTATGTCGCCGCTACCAGGGCCAGCGACGTCCTTGTGGTCTCCTTGTCTGCGCACCGGAGGGGTGGGCCCTGGTCGGCGCTGGACCACAAGTTGAGCGGGGCGCCGGAACTGCCCCTTCCCGCCGCGGACACTCCCGCCCCGGCGCCGCGGGATTCGGCTCCCGCGGCCGCCTTTGCGGCGCTTTGCCGGGAGCGGGTGCGGTCACTCGAGGCGGCGGCCGTGCCCTCCTATTCCCAGAGGGTGGTAACCGAGGAGGAGGAACTGGCGGCGAGCGAGGCGGATCCGGAGACCCTTGGCCGGGGGCGGAACTACGGGACCGCGGTCCACCGGCTGCTGGAGAGTCTGGTGACCCACCGGCTCGAAGGGCTGGACGATGCCGGCCGCCGCGCCTTCGTCCGTGGTGTTCTGGTGGAGGAGGGCCTGGACCCCGAAGTCCTGGAGCAGCCGGCCATGACCGCGATCGACCGCTTCCGGAAGTCTGAGCTCTGGGGCGAACTGCGGGCGGCCGGCGACGAGGTGCATGCCGAGGTGCCTTTCGGAGAAGCCCGCGGCGAGGGGGTGCGCCGGGGGGTGATCGATCTGGTGTACCGCGTCGGGCAAGGCGCGTGGAAGGTGGTCGACTACAAGACTCACAGTGGCGAGGGGGATCGGGCGATGGAGAGCCTGGCGGCGCGCTACGCGGACCAGGTGGCCGCCTATGCCGATCACTGGGAGAGGGCGAGCGGAGAACGAGTCACGGAGCGAGGCCTGTGGCTGGCCTCCTCCGACGGTGCGGATCGATACATCAGCCTGTAACGGCCTTCGTTGCCGGGATCTGGGCCCCGCTCTAAGTTGACTCAACCCCCCTTGCTCGCCTTTCGAGGATCGCCATGAGCCCACCGGCCACGACCTACTCCGATTCCGGCGTGGAGACCGGGGCGGCGGACATGGCCCTTGCCCGGCTCGTCGCCCATGTCAGCCGCCCCCGGCACCGCCGGGAGGATGGTTCCCGCGCCGGCGAGAGCCTCGTGGAGAGTGGTCTCTACGCCTCGGTTCTCGCCCTGCATGACCGCCGCGGACTGGCGCTCACCACGGATGGCGTGGGTACCAAGGTCCTGGTGGCCGAGATGGTGGGCCGGTACGACAGCATCGGCATCGACTGCGTGGCCATGAACGTCAACGATCTCGTGTGCGTGGGCGCCGAGCCCCTGGCCATGCTCGACTACTTGGCCGTGCAGAAGACCGATGCCGATGTCTTCGACCAGATCGGACAGGGTCTGGCCGCCGGCGCCGAGATGGCCAACATCTCAATCCCCGGGGGCGAGGTGTCGCAGATGAAGGAGATCATCCGCGGCCTCGAAGAAGGCGAGGGAGTCGATCTCGTCGGCGCCGCCGCCGGCCTGGTCGATCTCGATCGACTGGTGGTGGGGGAGGGCATCGAAGACGGAGATGCCGTCGTCGGCCTCGTGAGCAACGGGCTCCACTCCAACGGCTATTCCCTCGCTCGACGCGTCCTCTTCGGGACGCTCGGGCTGGATGTCGACGACCACGTACCCGAGTTCGGCCACACCGTCGCCGAGGAGTTGCTGCGGCCCACCGCGATCTATGTTCGACCGGCGATGGCCATGCTGCGGGCTGGTCTGCGGGTCCGGGCCTTCAGCCACTTGACCTCCGGGGGCTTCCTGAACCTGCTGCGCATCCGCAGCCAGACCGGCTTCGTCCTCCACACCCTGCCCGATCCCCAGCCCGTCTTCGACCTCATCCGGCGCGCCGGCCCCGTGGCCGACGTGGAGATGCACCGAGTCTTCAACATGGGCATCGGCTTTGGGGTCGTGGTGCCCGAGTCCGAGGCCGATGCCGTTCGCCGGATCGCCTCGGAGCACGGGTTCGAGAGCCTCGTCCTCGGACATGGCAGTTCCCGGCACGCCGGACGGGTCCTCCTCGAGCCTCGGGGGCTGGTCGGCGAGGGCGACCATTTCCGCCCCCTCTGAGGCCGGCCTCCGACCGAAGTGTTCAAGACCGTACATCAGACCGTGTGGGCCTTCGACGCCGAGTGGGTGCCGGATGCCGACACCGGAAGGCGGGTGTACGGGCTGTCCTCCGACTGGACCGAAGAGGAGGTCGTGGCCGAGATGTACCAGCGGGGCGGGGCAACGGACGAGGAACCGCGGCCCTATCTCAAGACGGTCATGTGCCGCCTGGTCTCGCTGTCGGCGGTGGCCCGCACCGAGGAGGAGGGCGGAGCGGTGCGCCTGCAGCTGCGTTCCCTGCCCGCGACCACGGAGCCAGGTGCGCCCGAAGCGTCGGAGCCCGACATCCTCCGGCGCTTTCTGGACGGAGTCGGCCGAGCCAAGCCCCAGATGGTGGGCTACAACTCGGGTTCGGCGGACCTGCGCATTCTGGTTCAGCGAGGGGTGGTTCACGGCATCCGGGCCGCCGCCTTTGCCGAGCGTCCCGACAAGCCCTGGGAGGGTGTCGACTACTTCGCGGGTGGAGACTGGCACGTCGACCTGATCGAGATCCTCGGTGGTTGGGGCCGAGGTCGACCGTCTCTTCACGAGATGGCGTCGGCCTGCGGCATTCCCGGCAAGTTCTCGGGTGCGGGGGACAGCGTTCAGGATTTGTGGACGAGGGGAGAACTGGGGGCAATCATCGCCTACAACGAGTTCGACGCCTTGACGACGTACCTGCTGTGGCTCCGGGTGGCCCACTTCGGTGGATTCTACGACTCCGGGCAGTACCGGGAGGAGGAGAACCGCTTACGCGACCTGCTCGAGCGTGAATCGGCCCGGGAAGGCAGGGAACACCTGGCCGAGTATCTCAAGGAATGGAACCGCACCCGTCGTCCGGTGATTGCCGCGAGGACCCAGCTGAATCTCGGCTTGTGAAGCGGAGGGCGGGACCAGGCACTCCGAGTGGCCGAGGGGGTGGTGCCAAGGCGGCCAACCTCGCTATAATATCGATGTACGCGCTTCCACGATAAAATCTTCAGGATTTCAGCCCGAGGGGTCTGGTGAAAGCGGTCGCTCGGTCGGGGATGTCCCAGGCAGCCGTCAAGGCCTTCGAACCGCCGACCCTGCCCCCTCCCGGACTGCGGCTCGACGGAGCCACCCACCGCGCCCTGTCCGAAGCCGACCGGGCCCTCGGCTTTTTGTACGGCCAGATCGCGGCTCGTGAGACGGCCGGCGATCTGATCGGCATGGCCAGCCGGCGCGAGGCGGTCGCCTCCTGCCGGCTGGACGGCAGCCGGATCACGCTTCGAGACCTGCTCTGGTGGGAGATGGACGGGGGCAAGGCCGATCGGCTCGGTGTCCCCGGAGGGGAAGCCCGGATCTGCGCGAACTACGCGAAGGCACTTGGGAGCATGCTCCCTGAGTCCAGCCCGGGGCAGGACGAGGCCGTGAGTCAGAAGGGCCTCTGCTCCCTGCACAAGGCCCTCTTCGCCCGGCTCCGTGGCCGCGATGACCGACCCGGCGAGTTCCGAAAAACCCTCATCTGGCTGGGCCCGGCAGGGAGCACCGCGGCGACGGCCCACTTCGTGCCTCCGCTGCCGCAGCGAATTCCGGAGCACATGGATCGGCTCAAGGCCTTTTGGAAGGGGGACGTGCCACTGCCGCCACTGGCCAGGATTGCGCTGGTCTTTCTGCAGCTGGAGTCCCTTCACCCTTTTGTCGACGGCAGCGGCCGGGTCAGCCGCCTGTGCCTGTTGCGGATGCTGCAGAGCACCCACGGACCCTGGCCGCCGCTGCTCACTCCTTCGGAGGGGATGGCCGCCGACATCGGCGAGCACTTCCGACAGCAGCAGCGGGCGCGGATTCAGGGGGACTGGGAGGGCTGGGTCCGCTACTTTGCGCGGCGGCTGGAAGAGGCGGCCGAAGCGGCCGTGGGCCGCCTGGAGCGGATGGACGCGGAACTCCGGGAGCACGAGGAGCGTATCGGCCAGCACATGGCCGGACTGAGGCAGACGGCGGGGGCGCTTCTGAGGGAGCTGGTCTCCAAGCCTCTCATCACGGTGTCCGACGTGGCCCGCATCTGCGACCGAACGTTTGCCAACGCCAATCTTCTGGTCGGCCGGCTGGAGGAGCTTGGTCTCCTGAAGGAAATCACGGGCCGCCGGCGGAACCGGCGGTTTCTATATACCCCCTACGGGGAGGAGGGGCTATAGCGGTTTTATTGTCGTTCCACCGAACCATTCAATAAATAGACAGAGGGCGGTTCTCAAGGGCTCTTGGAGGCTTGCGGGAGGCCCCTGCTCTCGATCCCGGCGCGCAGCCGGGGAGGGCTGACCAGCCAGCTGCGGGGGGCGGCGGCAACGGGTTCTGGCGTGCCCGGGCGGGGGAGGCGAGAGCCCATGTGGATGGGTCTCGCCCGACGGGGCCCGGTCACCTGCGGCGGGGTGATTTTTCAGGTGGCCGAGCCTGTCAGAAAGCGTTACCTTCTCGGGTCACGCCCAATCTTCCTTCCCCCCCCACGGCACGCGGCCAAGGAGTGATTGCCCAAGTGAACTACGAAAGCTGGACGGACGAGGATGTCAGTCTGCAGACGTATTTCAATGAGATCGCAAGTTCACAGCCGCTGTCCCGGGAGAAAGAGGCCGAGCTGGCCGAGCGCATCGCCGCCGGCGACGAGCGAGCTCGCGAAGAGCTCGCCGAGGCCAATCTCCTGTTCGTCGTCACCGTAGCCAAGCAGTATCGCAACCGCGGGCTGTCCTTTTCGGAGTTGATCAGCGCCGGCAACCTCGGGCTGATGACCGCCGTGGACAGGTTCGACGCCACGCGGGGTTACAAGTTCATCTCCTATGCGGTGTGGTGGATCCGTCAGGCCATCCAGCAGGCGCTGGCCGAGGACAGCCGCACCGTACGCCTTCCACTCAATCGCCTCAATCTCCTTCGGAAGATCGCCCGCACCGCCCAGCAACTCGGCAACGCCAACGAGGGGGAGCCCCACGACGAGGAGATCGCCGCGGCTCTGGAGTTGTCCATCACGGAGGTGCGGGACACCATGTTGAGTGGGCGGCGCGCCGTTTCACTCGACCGTGCCGTCTTCGATGAGGACGAGGACACGACTCTGCTGAAGCGGCTGGCCGACCCGGCCCAGGAGCAGCCGGACGAGTGCATCACCCGGTCTTCCAGCCAGCAGCAGTTGGAGAAGGTCCTGGAGGGTCTCGACGAGCGCGAGCACGAGATCATCCAGCTCTACTTCGGCCTCGACGGCTCAGAGCCGATGACCCTCGAGCAGATCGGTGACCGCATGGGACTCACTCGGGAGCGTATCCGCCAACTCAAGGAGCGGGCCTTCTGCAAGCTGCGGCACCCGTCGCGCCACGAGGAGCTGCGGTCCCTCGAGGACTGAACCAGCACTCGCCGAAAGGCAAAGGCGGCCTCCGCTCCGGGCGGGGGCCGCCTTTGCATGTACGGACGGACGGATGCGCTGGCCGGTTCAGACGTGAAAGACGTAGAGACCGCGGTCGACGCCGGGAAGTTCGACCCAGGCCCCGCCTCGCCGATGGGACTCGGCCACCGCCAGGCAGGCCTCCGTGATGTGATGGGTCACGTCGATGTGGCCGCGAGTCGGCCTTCCTTCCTCGTGGGCGTCGAGGAGGTCCTCCAGGCAGGAGACCACCGTGCTCCTCGGTTCCACGGCCGGGAGCCCGGCCTCGGTCCAGTTGCGTCCTTCGCCGAGGCGCAGGCTGGCGCCGGCGCCGTTGCCCAGGGACCGCACGGTCCCTTCGGACCCGATGACCTCGAACTCCCAGGGGGCGGCCGGGACCGACCACGCCTGCACGCCGCCGCCGAAACGCAGTTGGTAGGTGGCGGTTGGATCGAAGGGCACGTGGCCATCCTCGATGACGTAGTCCGGGGGCTCGAACTCCCCGCGCACGTGGGTGATCGCCGGGTCCCCGATCAGCCAGGAGACGGTGTCGATGGAATGGATATGTCCGTGCAGGAGGTTCGAGGAAGCGTAGTGGACGACGACTCTGGGCTCGCCGATGCGGCCCCCGAGCACGGCGTCTCGCACCACGTCGTAGCGGTTGTCGAAGCGTCGCAGCACGCCGGTATTGAAGACCGTGCCGTTGCGCTTCACAGCGTCGCGGATCTCGTCGGCCCTCTGCATGGAGCAGGCCATGGCCTTCTCGACGTAAAGCATGGGCACGCCGAGGTCGGCCAGGCCCACCGTCAGGTTGGCATGCGAGTCGCCCCGGAAAGAAGTATCGGGGCTCTCCCGGCCCGGTTTCTGCAGTCCCGTGGCGGTGGTGCACACCGCAACCAGATCGGGACGCTCCTGCGCGACCATGTCCTGGTAATCCTCGTACACGGCCGCGACGCCCCAGCGCCTGGTGAAGTCCGCCCGTCTCTCGGCAAGCAGGTCGCAACCGGCGGCCAGCTCCAACCGGTCGCTGGCGCGCGCGGAGGCGGCGATGGAGTAGGGCAGGGACGAATGGCCTTCGTCGTCGATGGTGGAACCCATTCGGCCCAGGCCGATGACGCCGACTCGGTAGGTTGTCATGGTCTGTCTCCGGATGATGAGCGGGGACCAAGTATAGAGGCCCGCCACCCTGGTGCCACCCCCGGCGGGGTGGAAGGAGTGCGATTGTCGCGCTCTCGAGGAGAGGCCAGATTCTTGGCGCCATGGCCGACCACGACTCAGGAGAATTCGTCCGTTCCGAAGACGCCTTCCGCGGCCGGGTGACGGCCGACGGCTCTTCGGGCTTCCCGGCCGAGGCCGGCCGCTACCACCTCTACGTCTCCTGGGCCTGCCCCTGGGCCCACCGAACCATCATCGTGCGCCAGCTCAAGGGCCTCGACGCCGTCATCGGCATGACCGCCGTCGACCCCATGCGGGACGACCGCGGCTGGGCCTTCCGCGATGGCGATGGCCACGGCGCCGATCCCGCCAACGGTTTCGCGTTCCTCCGCCAGGCTTACACGGCCACGGATCCGGGATACAGCGGACGGGTCACGGTGCCCGTCCTCTGGGACACCGAGAGCGAGTGCATCGTCAGCAACGCGGACGACGACCTGATGCGGATGCTGACCCGGGAGTTCGACGCCTTCACCGACCGGGATCTCGACCTCTACCCCGAGGACCTGCGCGAGGAGATCGACGAGGTCAACGAGGTCGTCTACGCCGACGTGAACGACGGCGTGTACCGGTGCGGCTTCGCGCGCTCCCAGAGCGTCTACGACCGGCGGGTGCGCAGGCTGTTTGCGGCACTGGACGGGCTCGAAGAGCGGCTTGCCGCGCAGCGGTACCTGGTGGGCGGGAGGATCACCGAGGCCGACTGGCGGCTCTTCGTCACCCTTGTGCGCTTCGACGCCGTCTACCACGGACACTTCAAGTGCAACCTGCGCCGGGTCGTCGACTACCCGAATCTCTCGGGCTATCTTCGGGACCTCTACCAGCAACCGGGGATCGCCGAAACCGTGAACTTCGACCACATCAAGCGTCACTACTACGGCACGCACGAGGACCTGAATCCCGGCGGGATCGTCCCCGTCGGGCCGGATCAGGACCTGACCGCCCCTCACCATCGGGACTCCCTGGGGCCCCGGGACCTCGCACCCACCGCCGGGGATCTCGACCGATGACCGTCCTTGGCGCGGCGACCCTGGGGGGAGGCTGCTTCTGGTGCCTCGAGGCGGTCTACGAGCAGATGCGGGGAGTTGTCTCCGTCGAATCCGGGTACAGCGGCGGACGGACCGCCGACCCGAGCTACGAGAGCGTCTGCTCAGGCACCACGGGGCACGCCGAGGTGGTGCAGGTGCGCTTCGATCCCGCCGTGGCGAGCTATCCGCAGGTGCTCGAGGTGTTCTTCGGCATCCACGACCCAACGACGAAGGACCGCCAGGGGAACGACATCGGCACCCAGTACCGTTCCATCATCTTCGCCCACGACGAGGACCAGGCGGCCACGGCGAGAATGCACATCGCGGATCTGGAGACGGAGGGGGTGTTCCCCGACCCCATCGTCACCGAGGTGCAGCTACTGGAGCGGTTCTGGCCGGCCGAGGACTACCATCGCCAGTACTACCGGCGCAACCCGGCCCAGCCCTACTGCATGATGGTGGTGGGTCCCAAGGTGGCGAAGTACCGTGAACGCTTCGGCCGGTTGCTGAGGGATCCCGGAGAGCTCTCTCCGGGCGGCTGAGGCAATCCAGGCCCGGCCGGCGGCGGTCAGCTCACCTCGCCTCTGAGGAAGCTCACGAAGGCCGCCATGAAGAAGGCCACGGCGAACAACGCCAGCAGCAGCACGTCGACGAAGCGGGCATCGAGCCGCTCCCCGAGGCCGTCGGTGCGGTACCGGAAGCCCGGCAGGCCGTCGATGTCGTACTCCTCTCCGCTGTCCGCGGCTGCCTCCGTCTGCTCGGCGACATAGCTGGCGAACTGCCGCTGGTACTGGCGCAGGGAGCCGATCAGGCGCTCCTCGTGGCGCACACCGGTGGCGCCGAGATCGGTGTTGGCGAAGACGAAGCAGGCCACCGGCGAGATGCGCGTGAGCACGCGGGCCATGTCGGTCTGACGGCGCAGGCGGGTCTCGAAGTCGGAGATGACCTCGGCGGAGACCTTGTTGACATCCTGCTGCAGCTGGTCGCGCTGTTCCCGCCTCTGTCGGAAGAACTCGGAGCGTTGGGCAGCCGTCATGTTGCGGAAGGAGCGCCCGCCGCGCCGCCACTGGCTGCGGTAGTCGGCGGCCAGCGCCTCGGTGCGCAGGCCGATCTCGCGCTCCACCGAGCCCATGTCCGGCACGGGGACGGCCAGCTCGGCCAGGTAGGGCCCGAGGTTGGGAACCACCAGGGCCAGCAGCACCCACAGCGCCACCAGGCTGAGGATGGCCGTGGATGACGAACGGGCCCGGACCGAGACCAGCAGGCCGATGGAGAACATGACCGCCAGCAACAGCAGGGAGACGATGCCGGTCACGGCGAAGGCCTCCCAGTCGGTGGCGGTGAATGGCACCTCCTCCGAGATCGAGATCAGCAGCGCCCCGATGAGCAGCGCTGCCAGGAAGGGCAGGGCGAGGCTGCAGTAGCCGCCCAGCCACTTGGCCAGGATGACGAGATCCCTCGGCACCGGGTAGGACATGACCAGCTTCAGGGTGCCCGACTCGCGTTCGCCGGCGACGGTGTCGTAGGAGACGAAAAAGGCGAGCAGGCTCAGGACCACGGCCACAACGAAGAGCATGTCGGCCACGGGAAAAAGCAGCACCGCGGGGTTGGCGTTCAGGTCGCCCTGGAAGCCGGGGAGGTAGTCCTCCGAAACCACGGCGGTGCGGTCCAGGGTTTTCTCGACCCCGTAGAACAGGACCTGGAAGGACTGAGGAGGCCGGTCGACGCGCACGCCCCGGCGCTGCAGGTCGCGGTAGGATCCGTACTCGTCCGCCTGGTCCCGGTAGAGGGCCTGGTTGCGGCTGAACTCGGTGCGCCGCGCCTCCAGGTCGGCCCGCAGGACGACGACGCTGATGAGGCCCAGCAGAACGCACAGGGCCGCGCAGACGAGAAACCGCAGCTCCAGCAGGCTGGTGAGCCACTCCTTGGCGATCAGGGCGCGCAGCATGGCCTGTCCTCAGTCCACGAGATCGAACCGCAGGAAACCGACATAGGCGGCCAGGAAGAACAGGCCGTTCAGGACGATCAGCACCAGCAGGTCGACATAGGTGCTGGTCAGCACCTCCGCCAGCGGCCGGCGGGGAGGCGCGAAGGTGGGAAGGTCGTCCGGATCGATGGGGGCCTCCATGATCTCGCTCCGCTCCTCGGAGTCCTGAACCCCCTCGGCCAGCAGACGCCGCTCGCGCTCGATGGCGGCCAGGGCCTCGAAGTGCTGGTCTCCGTAGCGGTCGATGAAGGTCCGCAGGCCGGAGTAGTCCTCGAGCCCCGCTCCGGCCAGCGACGCGGTGGCGTACACGTAGCTGGAGGAGGGCGAGATCCGGGCCAGGGAGACGCCGGCCGCCACTTGCTTTTCCAAGCGGCGGGCATAGTCGTCCAGCAGCCGGCGGGTCTTCTCGTCGGCCTCCGCTTCCGCCTGCTGGCGCAGCTGGTCTCGCTCCTCCCGGCTCATGCCGCGCCAGTTCCGGCCGCGGAACTGCGACCACGCGGCGCGCCGGATCGCCTCGCGCTCCCCTGCGATGGAACCCGGCGAGGGTATCGGGACCGCTGCCCTTGCGACGATGGGCGCCACGTTGGGGACTGCGAGAACGAGCAGCACCCAGATGAGGAATCCGGTGACGAGGGAGGTGGAGGAGCGCCGGGTGTACACGGAAATGCCGAGGGCCAGGGTGAAGAACAGGGACAGGTAGAGGGCCGCCACCGCGAGCATGCCGGCAAAGGCGGACCGCTCCCCGGCGCCGAGGTCGAAGGAGGTGAGCAGGTTCGCGAGGAGCAGCCCGAGGAGAACGGCAGCCAGCAACGGCGCCATCAGGGCGAGGTAGCCCCCCAGCCACTTCGACAGCAGCACCGTGTGCCGGGGCACGGCGTTGGCCATGACCAGCCGAAGGGTCCCGTCCTCGTGCTCGCCGGAGATGGCGTTGAAGGCGAAGAGCATGGCCAGCAGCGAGCCGACGATGTTGACGATGTAGAGCAGGTCCGGCGGCGGGAAGAGTGTGTACAGGGCGCTGGCGTACTTGCTGCGGCCGAGCTCGGGCTCGCCCCGGGAGATTTTGACCGAGCGCGACAGCTCGCGCTCGAGGCCGACGGTGAACACGGAGAGAGGGTTCGGCGGCTTCTCGTGCTGGGTCCCCCGCCACCTGAGGGTGCGGAAGTCCACGGACTCCTCCAGGCGCTGCTCCCGCGCCGCCTTGGCCTCGGAGAAGGCGGCGAGCCGACGATCGTAGTCAAGGCCGAGGACCAGCGTCGAGCCGATGACGAGGAAGGACAGCAGCACCGCCGTCAGGGCGAAGCGGTAGGTGAGCAGGTGGGAGTGCAGTTCGCGCAGGAGCAGGGTGATGAACATGCGATGGCCCGTTGTGGACGGGGTCCGGTGGTCCAGAGGGAGTACCTGCCACCCGGTACCACTAAGGTACGACAGGCCGTACCTACAAGTGCTCCCAGGAATCAGTGGTTTTCGTGACCCACGGCGGGAATCCCCGTCGCGGACCGATTCCAGCTCGTGCCCAAGGCCGGCCCTGGCTGGTCCCCAGCGTCCATGGCCCTATACTACCCCGACTCGGTGAGCGCAGGCGACCGGCCGGTGCCGTCGGAGGGGTGGTCCGCCGACCGCCATTGGATACCCGCGAGAGAAGAGCGTGAGAGTCGAGACCGTCCACACATACGACCTGCGCTACCCCGTGCAGCGGCCGTTCGCCAACTCCACGACCTGGAACCGGGCGCGGACCGCCGGGGTCGTCGAGGTGGTCACGGATGACGGCCTGACGGGATGGGGGGAGGGAACTCAGGTTCCCGGGGCCGGAGTCCTCGCCGACCGGGTGATCGGCAGGGATCCCTTCGACGCCGGCGTCATCGGCCGCGATGTGGCGGCGGCCGGCGCCTCCATGGCCGAGGTCAGCGCCGTCGACATCGCCCTCTTCGACCTGATGGGCCAAGCCGTCGGACGGCCTTGCCACCAACTCCTCGGCGGGGCCGTGCGCGAGCGGGTGCCCGCCTACGCCAGCGGGCTGTTCCTGCTGTCGGACAGCGATCCCGTCCTGGGCATGGAGACCGAGGCGGCGGGGTACGCCGAGGCCGGGTTTCCCGCCGTCAAGATGAAGATCGGACATGGCCCCCGGAACGATGTGGCCAGGGTGGCGGCCGTGCGGCGGGCCATCGGCCCCGACGTGCTGCTGGCGGTGGACGCCAACTGCGCCTACGACCGGGCCACTGCGCTGGAGTCGATCCGGAGCATCGGGGAGCACGACATCTACTGGTACGAGGAGCCCGTGCCGCCCGCGGAAGTCCAGGCCTACCGTGAGATCCGGGCCGGATCCGGTTTGCGGATCGCGGGAGGAGAGGCCCTGGAGGGGCTCGACGCCTTCCGAGACCTGATCTCAAAGAGGGCCCTTGATATCGTTCAGCCGGATATTTCGATAGCAGGGGGATTCACGGTCTGCAAGCAGGTGGAGGCGCTGGCCAGTGCCCACGGTGTCCAGGTGCTTCCCCACATGTGGGGCACCTCGATTCGCCTGGCGGCCACCCTCCACTGGCAGGCCGCGATCCCGAATGCTCCCGGCCTGTTCCCGGAGCCGTGTCTCCTCGAGTTCGACATGACGGAGAACGCTCTGCGCACCGAGCTGAGCAGGGAGCCTTTCCAGCTGGAGGACGGCGCCGTCGCGGTCCCTTCCGGTCCGGGCCTGGGAATCGAGATCGACCGGGAGGTCCTGGAGCGGTACACGGTGACCACAAAGCGGGTCGGATCCTGAGGACCCGGGGGCCGGGATGGGCAGCGGACTGAAGATGCTGACGCCAGAGCAGAAGAGCTTTTTCGAGGAGAACGGCTACCTCCATCTGCCTGGATTCTACCAGGGGGAAGCTCTGGAAGAGCTGCGGCGGCAGTACCACGAGCTGGTCACCTGCACCGAGGGCAGGCCGGCCAACATGAGCTACTCCTTCATGGAGGCTCCGGAGGGATACCCGCCGGACGAGTTCAACCCCAAGAACGTGGTGGGCATGATGGACCAGACCCTGGCCGGCGACTTCTGGTTCGACCAGTTCACGGAGCCGCGGGTGGTCTCGGTCCTGGTCGACTGCCTGGGACCCAACCTCGACTTCCACAACGGCAAGGTACGCAACAAGCCCCCGGGGTTCGTGGCCGGGCAGGGCTGGCACCAGGACTGGCCCTACGAGCGCCACTCGGAGCCGGGGCTGGCCGCGGCCATCACCTATCTCGACCCGACCGATCTCGAGGCCGGGGCGACCGAGGTGATCCCGGGCAGCCATCGCCGGGCCCTGCCGACGGCAGAGGGCCAGTCGACGCTGGTGCAGGAGGACGTGGAGGAGTCCCGCCGCGTGGTCTGCAAAGCCGAGGCCGGCGACGTGGTCATCATCCACGTGCTCGTCGTTCACCGCGCCGGGCACAACTACACCGATCGCAGCCGCAACGCCATCATCAACGAGTACAAGACGATGGAGGCGGTCGACGAGTGGAACAACCGGTGCGCCTTCGCCGGCATGCCCTTGGCGCGAGAGGGGCGTCTCCTGATGCCGAGGCTGACCGCGTGGTCAAAATAGAGCTTCTTGCCAGGAACGGGGTTCCAGCCAAACTCGGTGAGGATCTGAGGGCCCAGCCGCCAGAGCGGAGAAGACCATGAGCAGCCAGACATACGGCGTCGACCGCCTGGTGGACGTCAGGGTGCCGATGCGGGACGGGGTCGAGCTCTCGGCCGACATCTACCTGCCCCGGGGGGCCGGCCCGGTGCCCGCCGTGCTGATGCGGACCCCTTACAGCAACAGCATCGAGCCGATGATCGAGAAGGGCCGGCGGCTGGCCGGCTCGGGGTACGCCTGCGTCATCGGCGACTGCCGGGGCCGCTGGGACTCCGACGGCGACTACTACCCCTTCCTCAACGAGGCCGAGGACGGCTTCGACACCCAGGAGTGGATCGGCGCCCAGGCCTGGTGCAACGGTAGCATCGGCACCGCCGGCGCCTCGTACGTGGGCACCACCCAGGTGCGCCCCGCGCCGCTGGCCAGCCGGTTCCTCAAGTGCATGGCGCCGCGGGTGATCTGCGCCGACTACCACGGCGGGCTGGTCTACCCGGGAGGGGCCCTGCAGCTGAACGTGGCCATGACCTGGGGCATGCGCACCCACGCCCGCACCGGCCAGGACATCGACTTCCACAACTGGACCGAGGCCTTCCGCTCCCTGCCCGTGGTCGACATGGACGCGGCCGGCGGCCGGCGGCTGCCGTTCTGGAAGGACTGGATCGCCCATCCGGCCTATGACGACTACTGGGCGGCCATGGACGACGAGCCGAAGTGGGGCAGCGTCCAGGCGCCGGCCTTCCACATGGGCGGCTGGTACGACCTCTACGCGAGCCAGACCTTCTCCAACTTCAACGGGATGCGGTTGGCCGGCGGCTCCGAGGAGGCGCGCCGCAGCCGGCTGATCGTCGGTCCCTGGCCGCACTCGCTGAGCGCGTCCACGCGCACCGGCGACATCGACTTCGGCGAGAGCTCCCTGGTGGACCTGGAGCACGAGGAGCTGCGCTGGTTCGACCACTGGCTCAAGGGCCGGGACAACGGCATCGACCAGGAGCCGCCGCTGCGCCTGTTCGTCATGGGGGTCAACGAGTGGCGGGACGAGCACGAGTGGCCCCTGGCCCGCACCGACTGGCAGGACTGGCACCTGCACTCCGGCGGCCGGGCCAACTCCGTCCTCGGCGACGGCGCCCTGGGCCGGGAGGCGCCGGGGGACGAGCCGCCGGACGAGTTCGTCTACGACCCCGACCACCCGGTGCAGACCCTGGGGGGCAACAACTGCTGCTCGCCCCACATCGTGCCCTGGGGACCCCACGATCAGCGTCCCGTGGAGATGCGGGGCGACGTGCTCGTCTACACGAGCCCGGTACTGGAAGAGGACCTGGAGGTGATCGGGCCGGTGGAGGCCGTGCTCTACGCGGCCACCGACGGCCGGGACACGGACTTCACGGCCAAGCTGGTCGACGTCTCCCCGAGTGGTTACGCCATGAACCTGTGCGACGGCATCCGACGGGGCCGCTACCGGGAGAGCCGGGAGCAGGCGGCGATGCTGGAGCCGGGGAAGGTGTACGAGTACCGCATCGAGGTCGGGGTGACGGCCAACGCCTTCCGGCGGGGGCACCGGATCCGCCTGGAGGTCTCGTCGAGCAACTTCCCCCGCTTCGACCGCAACCCCAACACGGGCAACCCCTACGGCTTGGACGCGGAGTTGCGCCGGGCGCACCAGACCGTCCACCACTGCCGGGCCTGGCCGAGCCGGCTGCGCCTGCCGGTGGTGCCGTCGCGCTGAGAAGGAACCCCAACGAAGAGGAGAGAGGGATGGACCGAGTGGGAGTGATCGGCTGCCGCGGCATCGGCGTGCGGCACGCCCAGGGCATCGCCGGGCTCGAGGACGCCGAGGTCGTGGCGGCCTGCGACCTGTCCACCGACCAGCTGGACGAGTTCGGCCAGCGCTTCCAGGAGACCTGGCCGGACCTGAAGCGCTATACCAGCCACCGCCGCATGCTCGACGAGCAGTCCCTGGACATCGTCTCCGTGGCCACGGGGGACAACGCCCACGCCCAGCTGGTCGTCGATGCGGCCGAGGCCGGCGCCAAGGGCATCTTCTGCGAGAAGCCCCTGGCGACGACGGTCGAGGACGGGGCCCGCATGTTGGAGGCCTGCGAGCGGACCGGCACCGTCCTGTCCGTCGACCACACGCGGCGCTTCATGCCCATGTGGGCCCACGCCAAGGAGCTGATCGAAGCCGGGGAGATCGGCGAGGTGCAGTACATCGTCGGCTCCTTGCGCGGCGGCCGGGCGATGCTCTACCGCAACGGGACCCACTCCATCGACGCCATCTGCTGGTACGCGGACTCGGCCCCCGAATGGGTGCTGGCGGACCTGGAGACCGGGTACGAGGACTACACGGAGTACCGCGGCGACGGCGGCCACGACCCGGCCACCGAGCCGGGCGCCTACGGGATGATCCGCTTCGCCAACGGGGTCCGCGCCTTCTACGCCGGCGGCTCGAAGACGACGCCGGGGCCCAAGTCCACCACCGAGGTCATCGGCTCCACCGGCCGCCTGCTGATGTCGGGCACGGATGACGGGGTGATCTTCCGCGGCGAGGAGGCGGAGCCCCTGCCGATTCCGGAGTGGCCGGTCTCGGGGATCGAGGCCGGCATGCAGAGCCTGGTGCGGGCCGTGCGCGAGGGGCGTCCCCCGACCTCGACCGGGCGGGAGGCGCAGCGCGTGGTGGAGGTGATCGCCGGATTCCTGCAGTCCCAGCAGGAGGGTCACCGGCCGGTGATGATTCCCGCCGACCGCTGAGGCCTCAGTCGAGCCGGTACAGCCGCGCGGCGTTGCCGTGCAGCAGGGCGCGCTGATCCTCCTCGGAGCGCGAGGCGATGATCCGCCGCAGGGCCTGGACCCACTCCCCGAGGCTGGCGCCCAGGGTGCAGACCGGCCAGTCGCCGCCGAAGACGACGCGGTCGGGGGGGAAGGCGTCCAGGCAGTGGTTGACGGTGGGGACCAGCAGCTCGGCCGACCAGCCCTCGGTTACCCGGGCGACGATGCCGGAGATCTTGCAGACTACGTTGGTCCGCTGACCAAGGGCCGAGATGCCGTCCCGCCACTGGCCGGCCGTGTGGGCGAAGGGGCCCTCCTCCGGCCCGGCGGTGCCGGCGACGATGTTGGGATCGGCATTGCCGCAGTGGTCGAGGATGAGCAGGGTCCCGGGGCAGCGCTCGGAGAGGGTTACCGCGTCGTCCAGCTCACCGGGACGCAGGCAGACGTCGAAGCTCAGACCGGCATCCCCGAGCCGCCGAACGCCGTCCACGAAGGCTTCCTGCAGACAGGTTCCCGGCGGCGCGTCGGCGTGCAGGATCCGGCGCACGCCGCGCACGTGGGGCTCGTCGCGCAGGCGGCCGACCCAGTCGGCGAACCCCGGGTCCGCCGGACGGCCGGAGACCACGGCGGCGGCCATCGGGTCGGCCGGGTCGGCGCACAGCTGTCCCACGTGGTCGACCTCGGCGGCGATCTGCTCCGGCGCCACGTCAACCTCCATGTACACGGTCCGCTCCACGCCGCAGTCCTCGGCGGCGGCGGCGTAGTCGGCGGGCAGGAAGCTGCGGTTCAGGGGCTCCACCCCGTCGAGCCAGGGGAGCCGGAAACGAGACAGGTCCCAGAGGTGCTGGTGGGTGTCGATGATGGGATGCATGGGGGAAGCTCTCCGGGTTGTGATTGGTTCGGGACCGAGGCGGACCTCGCGCGCCCGCAGGTCCGCAGGATCCGGGACGCCTGCAGGCGCGGCCCATCAGGGCCACAGCAGGCGGCGCGCTGTGGAGTACAATATGGACCGCTTCTCGGCGTCGGTGAGGAACTCGGCCTTGCGGATGGCGTCGACGGCGGCCGGCAGGTCCCGGGGCGGGTCCGCCATGAGCACCGGTCCGCCGCTGTCGCTCTCCCACATGCAGCGGTCGGCGCCGAAGGCGGAGACCACGGCGCGCAGCAGGGGCTCTGTGCCGGCGAAGGGGCGGTCGCCGCCGCCGAGGGCGTGGATCGGCCCCAGCTTGACGTAGACCCGGGGGTGGCGGGCGAGGGCGGTCAGGCTCTCCAGCTCGGCCGGGTCGATGCGGCCGCCGCGGAGGCGCACGCCGGCCATGTGGTCGAGGATGACGGGCGCCTCCGGGAAGCGCCCGCACATGCGGTCGACCTCGGCCAGGTCCTGGGGGCCGAGGAGGAAGCTGAGGACGAGGCCGTGCTCCGAGGCGGCGGCGAACATGCGCTCGTACCCGTCCTGCTCCAGCCAGCGCTCACCCTGGCCGAAGTCGGACTGGGCGCTCCGGCCCCTGATGCGGAAGGCGCGCACCCCGCGGGCGGCCAGGTCGAGCATGGTCCGGTCCGGCCGCCCAAGGGAGGCGTCGGCGACGGCGGGAACGATGCCGGTGCCCACGCAGCGGTCCGGATCGGAGTCGATGAGGTCGACGATGTAGCTGTGGTCGAGCCCGTACCAGGTGATCTGGATCAGGTTCAGGCACATCGGCTCGCCGACGGCCTCGCTCCAGCGGCGGTGGTCGTCGGGCGTGAAGGAGCGCAGCCAGGGGTCGGAGGGGCCGAAGCCGGGAGCGTAGGGGTAGCGGTCCCGGGCGGGGCTCCAGACGTGGATGTGGGCGTCGACGATCACCGGCGGGTTCCTGCCTCCGGGGGGTTGCCCGAGGGGCTGCGCATCGTACGCACGGGGAAGGGCGGGCTCAAGGCCGGTCCGGCCGTCGCCGAATCGAGGAGATCATGAAAGAGATCGAGAAGTACCTCTTCGACCTGCAGGGTTACATCGTCCTCGAGGGAGTCCTCTCCGAGGCCGAGGTAGCCCGGGCCAACGAGGCCGTCGACCGTCACGCCGACCGCATCCGCGAGCGCACCGGCGAGCTCTCCCTGTCCGGTGACTCCGCCGCCCTGAGAGGGACCACAGGGCGCGGAGACCTGGGCGGGCTCCTGGGCTGGGAGAAGCCCTGGTGCGATCCCTTCCGGGAGATGCTCGTCCACCCCCGCGTCGTCGCCTGCCTCAACGTCATCCTCGGCCCTGGATGGCGCCTCGACCACAACGGTGGCCTGATCTCCATGCGCAAGGGGGCCGAGGGTCATCTCCTCCACGGCTCCTCGGGCCCCGGCTTCGACCGCCACCAGTACTACCACTTCCAGAACGGCCAGATGCACAACGGCCTGACCGTGGCGGCCTGGCAGCTGACCGACAGCAACCCCGGGGACGGCGGCCTGTGCCTGATCCCGGGAAGTCACAAGGGCAACTACGCCTGTCCGCAGGAGGTGAGGAAGTGGCTGGCGCATCGGGAGATCGTGCGCCAGGTCGCGTGCAGGGCGGGTGACGTGGTGATCTTCACCGAGGCGGTGACCCACGGCACCCTCCCCTGGACGGCGGACCACGACCGCCGCAGCGTGCTGTTCCGCATGTCCCCGGGAAACCTGGCCTACGCCACCGGCTACAACCCCTGGCCCGAGGAGATGCTTGTGGGCATGACCCCCGAGCAGCGCGCCGTCCTCGAGCCCCCGTACCACTCGCGGCTGAACCGGCCTGTGCTCGGCGACGACGGGAAACTGGTGCAAGAGCCGGAGGCGCGCTGAACCCCGGGCGCCTTACTTGGGAGGGCCGACGGAGGATGACCATGCTTGCCGACCGCATCACCGAACGACAGTGGAGCGACTTCCAGGAGCGGGGGTACCTGCGCCTGGGCCGGGCCGGGGCCGGGGAGATCGCCGGCCTGCAGCGGCGCATCGACGAGATCATGCTGGGCACGGCGGAGATCGACTACGACGAGGTCCTGATGCAGCTGGACCGCTCGGACGGCCCCGACTCGAGGCCCGGTCCGCAGTCCAGGGGCCACAAGGGAGCCACCCTGGCCTATCGCAAGATCCAGAACCTGGAGCTCGACCCGCTCTTTCTCGCGTACCTGCAGAAGCCCCTGTTCCGCCACGTCTGCGGGAGGACCTACGGCGAGGAGGCGGCGGTCGCCTGCTACCGCGCCATGTTCATGAACAAGCCCTCCGGACTCGGCACCAACCTGATCTGGCATCAGGACCGCTGGACGGCCCTGGACAGGGATCCCCTGGTCACGGTGTGGACGGCGCTGGACCCGGCGACCCCGGAGAACGGCTGCGTGCAGATCGTCCCCGGCTCGCACGGGCGGCTGCTCAACCCCGAGCAAGGGTCCGGGTTCCTCACCGAGGAGATGGCGGGGGAGATCGCCTGCCGCTCCGACATCGAGCAGCTGGAGATGGAGGCGGGGGAGGTGGTGCTGCTGCACAACCACCTGCTGCACTCCTCGGGCGTGAACCGCACCCGGCAGTCGAGGCGCGCCTTCAGCGTCTGCTACATGGAGGCGGCCACCGTGTGCAGCAGCGGCGCCACCTTCCCCGTCGTCTTCGGGGAAGGGGCCCTGGCGGCTTAGGCCGGCCGGCTCAGACCGCCCAGTACTTCCACAGGTCCTCCGGCACGTCGTACTTCATCTCCTCGCGGTCGGTGCGGTGCCAGCGCGCGAAGACGCCCAGCCTCGGGCGGGCGCGCACGTTGGCCGATCCGGTGTGACAGAGGAAACAGTGCCAGAGGATGACGTCGCCGGCCCGGCCGGTGAACTCGACGGGCTGGTGCGGCGACTCGTCCGAGAACAACCCCCATTGTCGCTCTTCCCAGTCCGCCCGGTCGCGGAAACTGCCGTCGATCTGCTCCGGGTGCTCCCGGAAGTAGGCCTGCACCGGCTCGTGGCTGCGCGGCCAGTAGACGAAGCCGCCGCCCCCGGGCTCGACGTCGTCCATGTAGGTGGTGGCGCCGAGCATGAAGCCGCCGCTCCAGCCCCCCGGGCCGTAGCCGTCGATGTGGCCGGAATCCGGCATCTGCCAGGCCGCGTCTTCGGGCCCCGGCCACTTCACCAGCATCGACCCCCCGCCGCCTCCGAACATGCCGCCGCCGACCTGCTCGATGATCGCCCGCATGCGGGGAAGCTGCCCGAGGGGCGGGTCCACGCCGAAGCCCTGGATCACGTAGTCTTCCGGCCAGGTGGCCGGGTCGTCGCGGTCGGCGCCGACGTGGGACCAGAACTGGTCGCGCCAGGCGGAGAGCGTCTCCGGGTCGACCAGCCCCTCCAGGAGGAGGAACCCCTGGCGCTTGAAGAGGTCGATCTGTCCGCTGTTGAGGGGGCTCATCGGGGTTCCTCCAGGTCAGGGGGCCGGACGCTCGGCCCTCCGGGGGGTTGCGGGGCAGCGGCAAAAGGAAACCCGGCGGTCCCGGCGGCGGCAAGGACCGGGTTGTGGGCGGGTGGGCAGGGGCGCTTCTTTGCTGCCCCCGCCCGGATCCCGGGCAGGGCCAAGAGAGGGAGGGAGATTCGTGAGCAACCCGCTGTCCTACCGCGCCGGGACCCTCGAGGACCCGGGCCTGCCCTGGGCCCGCATCGCCGAGACCGGCGTGCAAGGCATCGAGATGGTCTGGAGCGACGGCCTGACGGCGCCGGCGGCTTCGGCGGCGCTGGAGCCGCACGGCCTGCGGGTGACGTCGCTGAGCGTGCTCTGTCCGCTGGAGGACGACGGTCTGCCGGCAAGCATGGCCGCCCAGGCGGCGGTGGCCGCCGACCTGGGGGCCGACTACCTCTTCACCAGCGCCGGGGGCGCGGGCATGTCCCTGGCCGAAGCCGGCGAGCGGCTGCGCAGGCTGGGCGACGCCGTTGGCCCCCACGAGGTGTACCTGGCCCTGGAGACGCACCCGGAGCTGTGCACCAACGCCGACCGCATGGAGGCGACCATGGCCGCCGTCGACCACCCCTGGGTGGGGGTCAACTACGACACGGCGAACGTCCACTACTACAACCACGGCGTCGACACCGTCGATCAGCTGCGCCGCTGTGTCTCCCACGTGCGCGGCATGCACCTGAAGGAGACCAGCGGCGGCTACCACGACCACGACTTCCCCGTCTTCGGCGAGGGCATCGTCGACTTCGCTGCGGTCTACGAGGTCCACGGCCAGGCCGGGTACGAATCCGCCTGCACCATGGAGCTGGAGGGGCCCGTCTTCGGGCGCCGGGACCCGGACGACCTGGCAGCCAAGGTGGCCCGCTGCGTGGAGCACCTGAAGAGCGTCGGCGTCGCTTGACGGACCGGCCCAACATCCTGCTGATCAGTACCGATCAACAGTCGGCCTCGGCCATGAGCTGCGCCGGCAACCAGGACCTGCGCACCCCGAACATGGACCGCCTGGCGGCCGAGGGCGTTCGGTTCTCTCGTGCCTACTGCACCCAGCCCCTGTGCGCGCCGGCGCGGTCGAGCTACGTCACCGGCCGCATGCCCCACGACACGGGCGTCACCAGCAACAACGAGCCGCTGCGGGAGGCCCTGCACGGCCAGACGCTGGGCCGCCTGCTGGGTGACGCCGGGTACCGCTGCGCCCTGGCCGGCAAGTGGCACGTCCCCGGCATCACGCCGGAGGAGGGCGGCCTCGAGGTGCTGTGCGGTCCCAGGGACGACGAGGTCTCCGGGGCGGCGGCGGAATTCCTGCGGTCGGGGGAGGGCCCCTTCTTCCTCTTCGCATCCTTCCTGAATCCCCACGACGTCTGCCAGCTGGCGCGCTCGCAGCCGCTGCCCCAGGGGCCGGTGCCGGAGCCGGCTTCCCTGGCCGAGTGCCCGAACCTGCCGGTCAACTTCGAGGAGCCGCCCTTCGGCCCGGAGATCCTGCGCTTCGTGCAGGTCCACAGGCCGCGGGTCTACGCGGCGGCGGGATTCATGGCCGAGGAGTGGCGCCGCTTCCGGCACCAGTACTTCCGCATCGTGGAGAAGGTGGACGCCGAGATCGGTCGCCTCCTCGAGGCAGTGCGAGACGCCGGCCGGTGGGACGACACCCTGATCCTGCTGACCTCCGACCACGGCGACGGCCACGGTGCCCACCGCTGGAACGGCAAGACGGCGTTGTGGGAGGAGGTGATCCGGGTGCCGCTGCTGGCCCGCGGGCCCGGGGTGCGGAGGCCGGGGCGCGTCGAGGAACGGCTGGTCTCCAACGGTCTCGACCTGCTGCCGACGATCTGCGAGGCCGCCGGAGCCGCGGCTCCCGCGGATCTGCCGGGACGCAGCCTCGGGCCCCTGCTGGCGGGAGAGGAACCGGGTGACTGGCGGCAGGATCTGGTGGTGGAGACGATCACCGGCATCGGCGACGGCCCCGGCGGGCCGGCGCTGGCCCGGGCCCTGGTGGGGGAGCGCCGCAAGTACAGCGTCTACGCCCTCGGGCGCGGCCGGGAGCAGCTCGTCGATCTGGACTCCGACCCGGGGGAGATGGTGAACCTCGCCGTGGAGGCCCGCTACGGTGAAGAGCTGGCCGCCTGCCGCGAGCGGCTGCGGTCGCTGTGCCGGGCCGGCGGCGACGACGTGGGGAGGCTGATACCGTGAAGGTGACCGGAGTGGAGCGGATCCTGGTGGACGTGCCGTTCACCGAACGCCAGCGGCGCATCACCCAGCGCACCGTGTACAACTGGTCGATCCTGGAGCTGTGCCGGGTCACCGCCGACAGCGGCCACGTGGGCTGGGGCGAGACCGTCGTCCACTACACCCACCAGCGGGTGACCGACGCCAGCGTCCGCCGCGTCACCGGCGCCAGCGCGGCCGAGATGCTCTGGGAGGACGGCCTCGGCGCGGGCCTCCAGATGGCCCTCTTCGACCTCGTGGGACGGATCGCAGAGGTCCCCGTGCACCGGCTGTTGGGCGCCAGGGTGCGGGATGCCACGCCGATCTCGTGGTGGTGCAGCCACGCCTCGCCGGAGGACTGGGCCGCCGAGTCCCGCGACGCGGTGGCCGCCGGGTACACCAGCTTCAAGAACAAGCCGCGCCCCTGGTGGGACGTGTACGCCCAGGTCGAGGCGGTGACGGCGGCGACGCCGCCCCACTTCAAGCTCGATCTGGATCCCAACGGCATGCTGGTCAACTCCGCCCAGGCCGTGCCCGTGCTGGCCCGCCTGGCCGCCTGCGACCAGGTGGCCATGTTCGAGACGCCGATCCCCCAGAACGACGTGGCCGGGAACCGCCAGATCCGCCGCTCCGTGCCGCGGCCCATCGCCATGCACTTCGGCAGTCCACCGTACGTCACGGCCGTGCGCGAGGAGGTCTGCGACGGCTTCGTGATCAACGGCGGCGCCTCCCGGGTGATGCGTCAGGGGGCGCTGGCCGCCGAGGCGCAGATGCCGTTCTGGCTGCAGCTGGTCGGCAACGGCCTGACCACCATCTGGGCCGCCCATCTCGGCGCCGTGCTCAGCCACGCCACCTGGCCGACGATCAGCTGCATCAACCTCTACACCGAACACCTGCTCACGGAGCCGGTGACGGTCAGCGGCGGTTACCAGCCCGTACCGGAGGGACCGGGGCTGGGCGTCGAGATCGACGAGGAGGCGGTGCAGCGGTTCCGGGTGCCGGCGGAGTCGCTCGACGCCCTGGCGCCGGGGCAGGTCTACACCCACCCGAGACCGCGGATCATCAACACCGTGGTCTTCCCCGACGGGACGCGGGTGCACACCGGCGTCATGGGCGCGGGTCCGGCCGGGGCGGGGCCCGGGTGGTCGGAGGGCGTGCGTGTGGAGCCGGCCTGGGAGGACGACGGCTCGAAGGAGTGGGCCGGGCTTTGGGAGCGGGTCAGAGACGGCGGCGTCGTGCGCGCCGGGAGGGACTCATGAGAGAAGACTTGGGCAACGGCTTCAACCACCACGGGGTGGCCACGCCGGTGAGCAACCACCGCGGAACGGCGGCCACGGTCGACGGCGCCGGCCGCAACGTGGTGCTCCTCTGGCTCTACGACCACCGCGGCTGCTACGCGCTGCTGCAGATCGACGCCGGCACCGGCGAGTCCCTCGAGGTGCCCGTGCCCTTCGATCCGGGCGGCGACTGCCCCTTCGCATCGATCCTGTCGACGCGGAACCGGTTCTACACCCACTTCAACAGTCACTTCTGCGAGTACGACCCCGCGGCCCGGGAGTTCACCTTCCACCACCGCACGGTGCCCCAGATGGCCATGGGCATGACGGAGGACGACGACGGCCGCATCTGGCTGGCCAGCTACCCGGACTCGGGCGTCGCCTGCTTCGATCCGGGGGTGCGTGCCTTCCGCGACTACGGCCACGTGTACCACCAGAACTGGCGCCAGTACCAGCGCTCGATCGCCGCCGACGACAGCGGCTGGATCTACTTCGCCGTGGGCAACACCTCGAGCCAGATCGTGGCCCTCGAGCCGGACGGCGGCGAGGCGAGGCCGCTGCTGGCCGAGGAGGAGCGGCACCAGGGCTCGGCCCACGTCTACCGCGACGAGGACGGACGCGTGTACGGGCAGGCGAGGGCCGGCTCCGAGGGGGACTGGCTGCGGCTCTACAAGGGGGAGGCCGAGGCGATCGGACGCCACGAGAACCGCCGGCCCAAGGCGATCATCGCCGGCAGCCAGGGGCTGTTCCACCGCGACTTCCCGGACGGCGCCAGGCTGCTGGTCTGCGACACGGTTGAGAAGCGCATGGTCGTCCAGGACGCGGACGGCGGCCGCCGCGAGATGTCCTTCGACTACACCAGCGAGGGCGCCCACATCATGGGCCTGGCGGCGGCGCCGGACGGCACGATCTGCGGCGGCACCGCCTTTCCCATGCGGTTCTTCCGCTACGACCCCGCCGCCGACGAGTGGACGAACCGCGAAGCCTTCGGCCAGTGGAACACGGTGCGCGCCACCGGCGACCGCTTCTTCGTCGGCGGCTACGGGGGCGGCTTCCTGCTGGAGTGGGACCCGGCGCGCGACTGGGTGGCCACCGAGAAGGGCGACGAGAGCGGCAACCCGCGCTGGTGGACGCAGTGCTCGCCGGCGATCAACCGCCCCCACTGCCTGCTGGCCACGGCCGATGACCGGTGGGTCGTCCTCGGCGGCACCCCGGGCTACGGGTACACCGGCGGCGGCCTGCTGATCTGGGACCGCGCCGCCAAGGAGGGCCGGCTCCTGGAGCACACGGAGCTGGTGCCGGAGCAGGCGCCCCACAGCCTGGCGGAGCTGCCCGGTGGACAGGTGCTGGTGGGCATGACCGTGGCGCCCGGCACCGGCGGGGAGCAGAAGGCACAGCGGGCGGAGATGGTCATCGTCGACCTCGAGGAGGGAGCCGTGACCTGGCGAGGGGTGGTCCTGGAGAAGGCCGCGTCGTACACCGACCTGTCCGCGGGACCGGACGGCCTGGTCCTCGGCTTCGCGGACTCGGCGCGGCTCTTCGCCTTCGACCCGGCGTCGCGGCAGGTGGTGCAGGAGCTGGACGTGGAGGCGCAGCTGGGGCGAACCTGCGGCCAGCAGGGGCCGCGGGTCTTCGTGACCGGCCCGGCCGGTGAGCGCTTCGTGCTGCTGCGGCGGGGCGTGGCCGAGATCGTCGACGAGGGCGCGGGAGCGGACCGCTTCGGCATCCGCCTGCGGGCGGAGTCGCCCGTGCCCATCGGTCCGGGAGGCGATCACCTCGACGGCCGCGTCTACTTCGGCAGCGGCTCCCACGTCTACTCCTGGGGGGTGAGCGGGTGAGGGCCCCCGTCATCGACGGCGCCGAGCACGCCTGGGTCCTGAACAACGAACGTTTCCCCATCGACCCGGCCGTCTCCAGCTGCCCGCGGGCCATGCCCGATCACGAGCAGTCGGGGGAGGACCTGATCGCCCTGATGCAGCAGCACGGCGTCGACCGCACCGTGATCAGCCACGTCTGCTACTACGGCCGCAACAACGACTACGCCGTGCACTGCGTGAAGCGGTGGCCGGAGCGCTTCGCGGCGATCGGCCTGCTCGTCGGCGCGCGGCTCTTTCCGCCCCACGACGCCGAGCGCAACGCCGACCGCCTGGAGCAACTCGTCGTCGAGGGCGGGCTCTCCGGGCTGCGGCTGAGCCCGATCTACGACCGCGACGTGACCTGGCTGAACGACCCCGTCTGCGATCCCCTGTGGCGCAAGGCCGCCGACCTCGGCGCCACCTTCAACATCTTCCTGGGCCCGGAGCAGGTCGGCCAGGTGGGCGACATGGCGGGCCGGCACCCCGGCGTCGACGTCGTCATCGACCACTTCGCCATGATCGACATCGACCATCCCGACGAGGAGGGCATCGGCCCCCTGCTGGACCTGCACCGGCTGCCCAACGTCTACATCCGCACCTCCCTCCACAATCCATCCCGCCAGAAGTTGCCCTTCCGGGACATGTGGCCGTACCTCCGGCGTGTTTACGACGCCTTCGGCCCCGAGCGGATGCTGTGGGCCAACTACTACGAGTACCTGATCATGGCGGAGATGATCGACTTCTTCACCGCCGCCGACCGCGAGCACATCCTCGGCGGCACGGCGCAGAGGCTCTACTTCCGATGAGGGGGCGGGACCGGAACTCCGAGCTGGTCTATTCCACGGGAACCGGCGACGTCCGTGGGGAGACCCCCCGGCGCCGGAAGGACACGCGGCGCGGCGGCACGGGGAGGCCAGCCGCGCAGGCTGCGCCGGCGGACGGCATCGTCCGCGTCGGCCGCGAGACCAGGGGGCGCAAGGGCAAGGGGGTGACGGTCCTGACCGGCCTGCCGGTCAGCGGCCGGGAGCTGGAGGCGCTGGCCCGGGAGCTGAAGGCCCTGTGCGGCGCCGGCGGCACGGTGCGGTGCGGGGTCGTGGAGATCCAGGGGGATCACCGGGACCGCCTCGTGCGGGCCCTGGAGGAGAGGGGATGGCGGGCGAAACGGAGCGGAGGATGAGGGTGCGTCGGAAGGTCCTGATCGGGTACTTCTTCCAGGAGACGTCCCACTTCAACCCCGGCCTCACCACGCGAGACCGCTTCGACATCTCCCGCGGCGAGGAGCTGATCGAGCGCTACGCGGGGACCAACACCTACGTCGCCGGCGGTCTCGACGTCTTCAAGGAGGAAGGCGTCGACGTGGTCCCGACGTACGGCGCCTCCTCCGTGACCTCGGGCGGTCCCGTGCCGGCCCCCGATCTGGACGGCATGACCGACGAGATGCTGGAGGCGGTCGCCGCGGCCAGGGATGCGGACGGGGCCTACATCGCCTTTCACGGAGCCATGGCCGGCACCGAGGAGCACGACCCGGAGGGCCGCATCCTGGAGCAGCTGCGGAGCATGATGGGAGACAAGCCGATCGTCGCCTCGTACGACCTTCACGCCATTCTGACGGACCGCCTCGTGCGCTCGGCCGATGTCACCGTGGCCCTGCATACCTATCCGCACACCGACATGCGGCTCACCGGGCAGCGCGCGGCGGCAGCTCTGGTGCGGCTCCTTCAGGGGGGCGCGCGGCCGACAGCGGCCCAGGTCAAGCTCCCCATGCTCGTCCGCGGCGACGAGCTGATCACGGAGACCGGGCTCTTCGGCCAGGCCATCGACCGCTGCAAGGCCTTCGAGTCGGACGAGAAGGGGCTGTCGGCGCTGGTGAACATCGGCAACCCCTTCACCGACGTGCCTGAGCTGCGTACGAACACCCTGGTCACCAGCGACGGCGAGCCGCAGATGGCGCGCGACCTGGCCGAGGAGCTGGCCCGCTTCATGTGGGAGCACCGCGGGAGCATGCAGGCGGAGCTGATTTCCGTGGAGGAGGCCGTGGCCCTGGCCGCGCGGGAGCCCGGGCTGACCGTGTTCTCCGACGCCGCGGATGCCACCTCCAGCGGCGCCTCGGGCGACAGCAACTGGATCCTGAGGGGCCTCATCGAGGCCGGGTACGGCAAGCGGGCCCTGCTGCCCCTGGTGGATGCGCCGGCCGTGGAGGTCGCCTTTGCGCGGGGGGTCGGCAGCCGGTTCACCGTGCCCCTCGGGGGAACGGTCGACCGGGAACGGCACCAGCCCGTGGAGTGCGAGGTCTACGTCCAGAGCCTCCACGACGGCCACTTCCGCACCGAATCGGGGGAGACCTCGCGGGCGGGCAGGACGGCGGTCCTGGTGAGCGGCGGCACGGTGATCATGACGACGGAGTTTCCCGTCTCGATCATGGGGCGACGGGTCTTCGAGGCGAGAGGGCTGAACCCGGTTGATTTCGACCTTGTGGTCTGCAAGAGCCCCAACGGGTTCCGCACCCACTACGAGGCGATCGCCGAGCGCATCGTGCCCGTGGACTGCCCCGGGTCGACGAGCGCCAACCTGAGGTCCCTGCCCTACCGCAACGTGACCCGGCCGATCTATCCCCTGGACGAGGACGCGGAGGCGAAGATCACCGCCGCTCCCGGGTAGGCCGGGTCTCCCTATATCTGGTTGCCGTAGACGGCGTCCACCAGCTCCATCGTCTGCAGGGCGTCCTCGAAGTTCGTCTCCGGCGCAACCCCGCGGCGCACGCACTCCAGGAAGTGGGCGTTGGTGTCCCAGGCGCCGTGGGCGCGGTGGGGCTCCTCGCTGCCGGTCAGCTCCACCGGGTCGAGCCGCTCGACCGGGTCGGACCGGTCGTCGGCGAAGAGCCGGCCGCCCTCCTCGGGGTCCCCGTAGAAGCTGACGCCGGCGGAGTGGATCTCCACCGAGAAGCTGCGCCGCCCGGCCATGAAGTTGTTCAGCAGCAGGCCGGTGGCGCCGCTGGAGAACCGCACCAGGGCCAGGTGGATGTTCCAGTGGCCGGCGTCGAGACGGCGGTTGTCGGAGGCCACGCTGACCACCACTCCCCCGCACAAGTAGCGCAGGGTGTCGACGGCGTGGATGCCGTCGCAGGTGAGCATGTCCATGGCGCCCCTGTAGTAGGGGGCGCCGCCGACCTGGTTCTTGTAGAACGAAGCATGGGCCGTGTGCACGGGTCCGCGCTGCTCGCAGCGCTCCTTGCCCTGGCGGATCACGGGCGAGAACCGGCGCTGGAAGGTGACGCCGGTGAGCACCTTGCGCCGTCGGGCGATCGCGGCCAGTTGGCGCACCTGCTCGGTGGTTACGGCGGGGGGCTTCTCGACGAAGAGGTGGCACCCCATCTCCATCACCTCGGCGGCCACATCGTAGAGGTGGTGCGGCGGCATGATGGCGTACACGGCGTCGGGCCGCTCGGCGCCGATCATCTCCTGGTGGCTCTGGTACCGTCCGGGGATGCCGAAGCGGCTGCAGACCTGCTCCAGCCGGGCCTCGTCGAGGTCGCAGGCGGCCACGAGATCGCAGCCGGGCAGTTCGGCCAGGCATGGGTAGTGGGCGCTGGCGGCGCGGCCTCCGGCGCCGATGACGGCGACCCGGACCGGGCGCCGCCGGCTGGGTCGCTTCGGGGCCGCCGGGCGGGCCGGAGCCCTTCTCTTGGTCCTGGCCAAGCTGTCAGCCGCGCTCGCGGAAGGTGCCGGCCTGGCGCAGGGCCACGACGCCGTTGTCGAGCCGGCTCAGTGGGAAGGTGACGGGCCGGCTCCCGGTGAGCTGCGACTGGTACACGGCGGTTACCAGTTCCATGGAGCGACGGCCCACTCGGCCGTCGGAGCGCAGGGTCCCCTCTCCCTCGAGGGCGGCCAGCAGCTCCAGGAGGGCGCCGACGTATGTGCTGGCCGGAGCCGGCCGCTCGACCTCGGCGGCCTCGAGGTCGCTCCACTGGAACCCGGAGTCGGGCTCGTACATGCCCTGCTGCGACTGCTGAAGATGGACCTGCTCCCCCACCATGCGGATCAAGCCGGTGGAGCCCCGCAGCTCAAATCCGTGGTCAGAATACGTGGTCAACTCAGCGCCGCGGATCGTGCCGGTCACGCCGCTGTCGAACTTGAGGAAGGCGGCGGCGTAGTCCTCCACCGCCCAGGGCCGGGTCCGCTGCTCGGCGGTGCCGCAGAGCCAGGCCACCGGCCCCCCGTAGAGGTCCATGAGGTCGAAGTAGTGGGTGTAGTCGTGGAGCAGGGGCCCCTCGTTCTCGGAGCGCCAGGAGGGTTGCGGCTTGCAGCCGTCCATGAAGCAGTCGATGTGGATCAGGTCGCCGATGGCGCCGTCGGCGAGCAGCCGGGCCGCCAGCTCCCACTCGGGATGCCAGCGCCGGTTGTGGTTGACCTGAAGGAGGACGGACTCGGCCTCGCAGGCGGCGATCATCCGGTCGCACTCCTCCAGGGAGAGGGCCATCGGCTTCTCGCAGATGATGGCGCGTACCGAGGGCGCCGCGGCGCACTCGAGGACCATCTCGCAGTGCAGCTCGGGGTGGGTGGCGACGATGACGATCTCCGGCGACGCCTGCTCCAGCATCTGCCGGTAGTCGCGGAAGAGGGCGTCGATGCCGAAGCGCTGCCCGAAGGCCTCGAGCTTGTCCAGGCCGCGGTTGACGCCGGCCACCAGGCGCACTCCCTCGCAGGCGGCCACGGCCTCCGCGTGATTGTCGGGCAGGTCTCCGAAGGAGAACTGGTAGCCGACGCGGCCGGTGCCGATGATGGCGACGCCGAGGGGGGCGGCCATCAGGCAGGCTCCGACGGGTGGCGCGGGTGTCGGGAAGAGTGTCTCCGATCGATTCCCATGGTGGCGCGTAAGCTAACCGACGCCGCCCAAGGACAGCAACCGGTCAGCGGCCGGTCCCCGCGGCCAGCAGAGCGGCGTTCGTCCAGACCGTCGGCTCCAGGCCGGGGATGTCCTCGTCGAGTGGGAAGTAGGGGCGGGGCATGCGCCGCAGAGGATGGTTGCGGATGGTAGCCGGCGTCGGTCCCGGGGTGTCGAGGACGTGGAAGGCGGCGGCCACCTCGTCGTAGACGTTGTGGAAGTTCATCGGATTCTTGGCGACGACGAACTTCGTCCGCCGGGGGTCGATGCCGACGGCCCGCCACTGCTCGTCGGCCCAGTCGTAGGTGGCGTGGCTGGTGATCAGCACCCGCACCGCTTCGATGGCGAGCACCGCCGTCGGCCCCATGTCACCGTCCACCCCGTCCCAGATGCCTCCGGTGTACCGGAAGCGGCCGTCGTGCACGCTCTCGACCTGCCCGTGGACCTGCAGCGGCCGGCCCCAGGCCGGGTCGAGTCTGTGGCCGAGGGAGGTGGAAACCTCCGCTTCGGCGCCGGCTCGGTGACATGCTGCGGCCGCCCCCGGATCGACCACCGGCACGAGGGCCGGCGGCGGGTCGTCCAGGGCCAGCAGGGCGGCCAGGGCGGCGACGCTGTCACCCGACGCGCCCCCGCCGGCGCAGTCGGCGGCCTCGATGAGAACGACCGGCTGGCCGCTGGTCTCCAGGCCGGCGCGGATCGCCGCTTCCGGCTCCAGGGCCGCGGCCTCGAGCTCGTGGCGCCGGCTCCAGTAGTCCCGCGATGTGTCGAGGGCCAGCCGCCGGGCGCGGTCCATGTCGCCATCGACGACGAAGAGGCCGCCACCGCCGAGATCCGGCTGGTCGAGGAAGGGATGGACCAGGAACAGGCTGGCCGACAGCACGCCCGCCTCCACCTCCCGGCGGCGCAGGTCCCGCATCATGCGGGCGAAGGCTCCGCCGCCGTCGGTGGAGCCGTTGATGCCGCCGACGATGACGGGCACCTTGGCCAGGGCCATGGCCGGGCGGCAGCGCCCCGCGGCGGCTTCGAGGAGAAGGCGGGCGCCGCGCTCTCCGGTGGAGGCGGCGTCGCGGTGCGGATAGGTCGCCCAGGCCACCAGGCCGTGGGCGTTCTCGACCATGGCGCGGGTCACGTGGGCATGGAGGTCGAGGGTGGCCACCACGGGGACGGCCGGGCCCACGAGGGCGCGGACCCCCGAGATCAGGTCTCCCTCGACATCATCGACGCCTTCGGCGACGGCGCTTCCGTGAAGGGCGAGGAGCACCCCGTCGACGGGCAGGGCCCGGGAGAGGCGGTCGAGCAGCTCGGCGCGCAGATACTGGTAGCAATCGGCGGTGATGCAGCCGCCGGGGCAGGTGCTGGCCGAGATCAGGGGAGCGATGTCGGCGCCGGCGCCGCGCAGGGCCTGCAGGGCTCCCCCGACGACGCCGGCCTCCAGGCCGAGGACCTCGTCGCCCCGGCACAGCTCGTAGCGGGCGAACCAGTCGAGGTCGATCGGCGAGCCCCCGAACTGGTTGCACTCGGTCAGCACCGAGCCCAAGGCGATCTTCACGGGTCCCGCAACCCTTCGAGAATCCCCTTGCTGTGGCCGACGCAGAAGGCGATGTAGGCCTTGCCGGACTCGTCTCCGACCAGGCGCATGATGTGGTCGTAATCGATGGCGCGGTCGTAGCCGACATCGCGCAGGGCCCGGGCAACCTCGAACATGGACAGATCGCCTTCGTCCGGGGCGCGCTCCTCGTACCAGCCGTCCACGGGGATGCGGCCGTGGACGTTGCGGAAGTGGACGTGGAAGATCCTGCCGCGGTCACCGAAGCGGCGGATGCCCTCGAAGACGTCCTGTCCCGACTCGTAGCGGGTCCCGACGCAGAAGGTCATGCCCATGTTCGGCGAGTCGATCTCCCGGAAGAGGCGGTCGAAGCAGTCGAAGTCGTAGAGGATCTGGGGCACGCCGTAGAGGGCGGGCACGGGGGGATCGTTGCCGTGCATGGCGACGAGCACGCCGCCGCTCTCGGCGATCGGCACGACCCGCTCGAAGATGCGGATCGTGCGCTCCCAGAGCTGGTCCGCCGTGGGGGCGCCCTCCGGCGGGGGGCGGTCCCGCAGGGCTTCGGACAGATCGGAGCGCAGGTACTGGTAACCGCCCCGTCCCTCGACCCAGCTGTAGCCAGGCTCGGGAAAGTGGCCGAAGCTGCTGCCCTGGAAGCACTGCACCCCGAGGACGGGAAGGCCGAAGTCGCAGCAGACCCGGGTGTTGTGGGCCAGGTTGTCCAGCTCCTCCTCGGCGCCGGGCAGGCCGAGGAAGGTCTTGTGGGTCATGTCGCCGGTGCTGTTGATGCGCTCGATGCGCAGGTCGGCCGCGGCGAGGAGCTCCACGGCCCGCTCGACCCCTTCGCGGCCGAGGCGGCCCGTCTCGTCGTACCCCGGGATCAGGGACATGGTGATGTCGACGACATCGACGCCGATCTGCTTGAGGAAGCGCAGGTCGTCGGGGCGTTCGAGCCAGTCGGGGGAGATGCGGGTGCCGATCAGCATGGAGGGTGTTTCCCTGGGTGAATTTCGGGCGGCGGGAAGCGGATTGACACCCGCCGAAGAGGCGGTCAGCTTGTGGCGGCGGGAATCTCCCCAAAGCGACCGGGAGGGTCAAGCTTGCCGGAAGTCGAAGAGGTCTTCGCCTATCTCCGCGGGTTGCAGGACGCCATCTGCGCCCACCTCGAGGAGATCGATGGAGGGGGGGCAGCCTTCCGCGAGGACGCCTGGACCCGCGAGGGCGGCGGTGGGGGGGTGAGCCGCGTCCTCGAGGGCGGAGCCGTGATCGAGAAGGCCGGCGTCAACCTCTCCAGAGTCTCCGGCACCCGGCTGCCCCCGGCGGCGTCGGCGCGGCGCCCGGAGCTGGCGGGACGGGCCTTCGAGGCCATGGGTGTCTCCGTCATCGTCCACCCCCTCAACCCCTACGCGCCGACCTCGCACCTGAACGTGCGGTTCTTCATCGCCACCGATCCCGAGGAGGCCTCCGAGCCGGTCTGGTGGTTCGGCGGCGGCTTCGATCTGACCCCCTTCTACGGCTTCAAGGCCGACGCGGTGGACTGGCACCGGATGGCGAGGGAGGCCTGCGCGCCCTTCGGCTCCGGGCTGTATCCGCGGTTCAAGAAGTGGTGTGACGAGTACTTCCACCTGAAGCACCGGGGAGAGCCCCGAGGGATCGGCGGCCTGTTCTTCGACGACTTCGACGAGGGGGGCTTCGACAGGGCCTTCGCCTTCATGCGCTCGGTGGGGGACCACTACATGAAGGCGTACGGGCCGATCCTCGAACGGCGCAAGGCCACTCCCTATGGCCGGCGCGAGCGGGAGTTCCAGCTCTACCGGCGGGGCCGCTACGTGGAGTTCAACCTGCTCCAGGACCGCGGCACCCTCTTCGGGCTGCAGTCCGGCGGGCGAGTGGAGTCGATCCTGGTGTCGATGCCGCCGAAGGTGCGATGGCGCTACGACTGGCGGCCGGAGGCCGGCACGCCGGAGGCGCGACTCCATGAGGAGTTCCTGCGGCCCCGTGACTGGGTGGAGGGATCTCGGGAAGCCTGACCGCTTCTTCGGCCGGGCCAGAACGAGAAAACGGGGCCGGTGGAGACCACCGACCCCGCTTCGCTCGGACTTCGCCGGGCGACGTGCCTCCTAGGCAGAGGCGGCCGTCACCCGCTCAGCGGCCGGGCCTTTCTGACCCTGCACCACGTCGAACTCCACCTGCTGACCTTCGGCCAGCGTCCGGAACCCATCCATCTGGATCGCGGAGTGGTGGACGAAGACGTCGGTGCCGTTCGCCCGCTGAATGAAGCCGTAGCCCTTGGCGTCGTTGAACCACTTTACGGTTCCGACTTCGCGCTCGGCCACTTACCAGCTCCTTCGCAAGAAGGGTGAAACAAAGCGTTGGACAGAGCGCGCAACGGACTCAAGCTGATGGAACTTCAGTTACCGCAATCTGCTGCTGCCAACTCGACAAAGCCGCCCGGTTTCCTCGCCACCGCCTTCGAGGGGAGAAGCTCGGGCCCGTGACGGCTTGAGCACGAATGTAAGGAATTCCCCCGGATTGGCAATCGCCCGCCCCCGCCTCCTAATCGTCGGAACGCGTCTTGCCGCGGGTCAGGCCGCGGTCGAAGCTGGGGCGGACCAGTTCCGTCAGGACAGGAGGAAGCTCCCCGCGCCGGGCCTTCAGCGCCCACACGGGCGGCACCTCCCAAGGGGGCTGGGCGCTCCCGTCGGTCCATGGCTTCCGGTAGCAGAACAAGGAGCACAGGCGGGTCTGCCTGCCGGCAGCCTTGGGCGCCACCCCGTGGGCGGCGTGGGACAGGCAGCAGACCACCGAGCCCTCCGGCAGGGCGAGATGCTCCATCTCGAGGGGTCGCCCGGTGACCGGGTGGGACCGGCCGTCGAGCCAGCCGCGGGCCATCTCCGCGTCCGTCGCCGCGCGGCATCCCTCCGGGTCGCGGAAAAGGTGGCTGCCGCGGATGATCTTGAGGCCGCCGTCGTCCCCGGCGTCGAAACCGTTCAGGTAGCAGAGGGTCAGGAGCAGGTTCGGCTGCCGGTCGTACTCGTCCGGGAGGATCGTGCCGCGGTCGCAGCCGGCGCCGAGCCGATGGCTGTGCCAGGCCCCGCCGGCGTAGCCGGGGGGACGCGATAGCAACTGGTTGTGGTCGAAGTAGACGGTGGCGCTGCCGAGGCAGAGGCGCTGCAGGGCGAGCATGTCCGGGTGGGTGAGGACCTCGGCCAGGAAGGGCAGATGGCCGGCCGGGAAATACTCGGCGAAGACCGAGTGCAGCCTCAGGGTGAGGACCCCGGCGGCGTCGGTGCCCTGGGGCACTTTCTGGCTGCCTCCGAGGGCCTTTTCCAGGTGCGCGCCGGGAACCCTCTCCTCCGGCGGCCGGCGGCCGAGGCCGTGCCAGTCGATGGTCGACCAGTCGGCCCGGAGCAGCGTGTCGTTGAGGTGCTGTCCCCGTGCGAGCGCCGCCAGCCATCGCTGGCGGGCCCTCGGCCTGACGACCCCTTCGAAGACTGCGTAGCCGTCCTGGAGGAAGCCGCCGCGGTCGAACTGCTCCTCCACCGCCGCCAGGTCGAGCAGGTCGTCACGGGCGGCTTCCATGTCGTTCCAGTCGCCCGCCGACCACTCCACCGGAGAGCGGGGGTTAGCGAGGAAGTCCGGCCGGGTCGCCCGGGCGAGACGGGCGGACGGCCCTTCGAGCACCCGCGCCGCAGCCGGGTCGCTCACCCCGGCCAGGAGAGGGTTCCTCGGCATCGTCTCGGCGGCCATGCTCTCAGCTCCTCCCACGGAAGAAGAAGCCCTCCGCCGTCCCCCAGAGGATCGCCTCCTTCTCGTCCTGGCCGAGGAAGCTCGCGTGGTCGCGGATCAGGGCCACCGCCGCCGGATAGTCCGTCATGGGATCCTCCATGGTGATCGGTCCGCCGCTGTCGCTCTCCCACATGCAGCGATCGGCCCCGTAGGCCTCCACGACGCGCTGAATGAGGGGGAGCGTGTCGAGGTAGGGAGCACGCCGGGAGCAAAGGGCCTGAAGCGGTCCGATCTTGACCATCACCTTCGGGTGCCTGGCGAAGCGGAGCAGGGCCGCGAGATCCTCCTCGCTGTAGTCCGCTTCCCTGATGCCGACGTGGCAGACGTGGTCGAGAATCACCGGTGTCTCCGGATAGCGGGTGCAGAGGCGGTCGAGGGCGGGCAGCCGATCGACGCGCATGTTGAAGCTGATGGCCAGGTCGTGGTCCGCGCCGGTGGAGAACAGTTTCTCGAAGGCCGGGTGGTCGAGCTCCGACGGAGGCTCCCGGAAGGCGCGGCACCCCTTCCCCGCGAGCTCGAGCATGGTCCGGTCCGGGGCGGGGTCGTCGAGGCTGACGATCCCGGTGCCGGAAAACGTCCCGGGGTCGCCGGCGATCAGGTCGAGGATGTAGCGGTGATCCGTCCCGTACCAGGTCATCTGCACGAGGTTGATGCGAACGTCGCCGACGGCGCGGCTGTAGCGGAAGTACTCCTCGGGGGTGAAGGTGGGGAGCCAGAGGTCCTCCTTCTTGATCCCCGGGGCCAGCGGGTAGCGGGTGAAGTCATCGGTCCAGACGTGGATGTGGGCATCGATGATTCTGTGGGCTGACGGGGGCATGTTGTCCATCTCCGGCCGAGGGCGGCGGTCAAGGGTCGAGGGACGGGGCGAGGTGGCGGGTCAGGATCCGCGCCGACAGCTCGTGGCCGAGGGCGGTGAAGTGTCCGTAGCCGCCCCGGTAGATCTCCCGGCCCTCCTCGATGTGCTCGATGAACCGCTCCCGGGGATGGACGTGATCGATCCGCAGCTGCGCCAATGCGTCCAGAACCCGGGACTCGATGAACTCCTTGTCCCTGCGGAATACGGGCAGGGGCGCGCCCGGATCACGGCGGTGGCGGCGGATGTCGATGACGTCCCGCACCAGCAGGGGATCGGGGATCAGGTACACGAGGAGGCCGATCCGCTGCTGCTGCAGGTGGGCGGCGATCCCGTCCAGCAGCCGCCGGGCCAGGGAGGTCATTCCCGCCAGGTGGCCATCGGTGGTCCGGGTTTCGGGTGAGGCGATCATGCCCGCCCCGCGGGCCAGGGCCGCGATCTCCGGGCGGGTCTTGACCCCGTACATCCAGACCAGCCGGGCGCTGGCGGAGCGCGCCAGGACGTTGTCGCGCAGCCAGAACCGCGGGGTGTACGGAGGCGCCGGGGAGTAGACCAGGGAGTCGCCCACCACCTCGAAGCGGGGGACCGAGGCCGAGGCCAGAGGAGCGTAGTTGTCCTGGAGGTCGTTGCCGAGGAACAGGACGAGGACCACCGCGTCCGGCCTCCAGTCCGCGGCGCGTTCGCAAACGCTGAGGAAGTGCGACCCCAGGCCATAGCCGTGAACGCCCCAGTTCAGGGCCTCCACCCTTCCCCCGCCGCCTCGCGACAGGTTCCGCGCCAGTCGCTGGGAGAAGTTCTCGTCGATCCCGGCCTGGTAGGCCTCGAGGAACGAGTCACCGAGAAAGAGGATGCGCCGGGTGCCCGGGGACGGGGCCATGGCGCGCTCGTGATCGTGGTATCCAAGGCGGTTGGTCCTCACCCGGCGCGCCTCCCCTTCCATCTCCCGGGTCCAGGCGATGTCGAGGTGAGGCCGGCCGCGGAAGCCGAGGAGCGCGTCGTACCGCAGCGTCGGCGGCTCGAGGGGGACGACCAGGGGCAGCAGAGCCTCCGCCAGGACCAGGACCACCGCGAAGGAGAGGAGGGCGGCGGCGGCCCTGGCGGCCCAGCGGCCCAGGGCGGGCCACCTCGAGGTTTCCCCGTCCATCCGCCCTCGGCGTCACCCCGGCCCGGGCATCAGGGCGCGGATCAGAGTCTCCATCGGATCACCTCGAAGCTCTCCGCGAAGGCTTCGCCGATCTGTCCTCCCCGTGTCCGGGCCCAGCTGAGGATGAACTCGTCGTTGACGTAGTGCCGGCCCAACTGGGAGTAGTAGCACTTCAACGCCTGCAGCTTCGTCCGCATGTGGTCCTCCGTGACGACGCAGAAGGCGTTGGTGTTGAAGGTCAGGTTGTTCCACGGCACCTCGTAGCCGAGAAGGCTGGTCTTCTTGAAGGCGCGAAAGCCCTCCTGGGCCACTACCTGGTGGTCCTGGTGGGTATCGTTCGGCGAAGGGATGAAGACGAGGTCGGGATCGTACTCGTTGTTGAGGGCCACCATCCGTTCGAGAATCTCCTGCCGGTGGCTGGGGAAATGGCGTACCGGGAATCTCTCCACGACCAGGTCCTCCGGCCCGATGCCCAGGACGGAGGTCGCTTTCGATACCTCCGTCGCCAGGATGTCCCGGGGCAGGTCGTCGGAGACCGACTCCTCCGAGATGGAGAAGGCGACATACCTGACCCGGACTCCGTCGCTGATCAACCGCGCCATCGTGGCGCCGCAACCGAACTCACCGTCATCCGTATGGGGGGCGAGGACCAGTACCCTCCGGGCCTGCTCGATCACGCGTCACTCTCCATGGCCAGTGGGCCTCCCGAACCGGCGGGAAGATCGGCGAAGAGGGGAGCGGGGGGCATGGGAGTACCGAAGGACGGATGGAACGCCGGGGGCGCCTCTTCAGGCGCCCGGTCGGCCGTTGAGGCCGTGCTCGCGGAACCAGGCCACGGTGCGCTCGAGTCCCTCGCGGGCGGCCACCGCCGGCTCGTAGCCCAGCAGCCGCTGCGCCTTCTCGGTGGAGGCCAGGGTCTTGGCCACGTCTCCTGGCCTTTCGGGCCCATAGCGGATGTCGCCGTCCACGTCGGTCAGGTCACGCAGCACCTCGATCACCTCGTTCAGCGTCCAGCAGGCGCCGCAGGCGACGTTGAAGGACTCGCCGGAGGCCCCCTCGGCCGTGGCGGCGCGCAGGTTGGCGTCGACCACGTTGTCGACGAAAGTCCAGTCCCGGGCGATGGAGCCGTCTCCGTACACCGTCAGGCGCCGGCCCTCGAGCAGCCCGGTGGTGAAGATGGCCACGAAGGCGGCGTAGTCCGACATGGGATCCATGCGGGGGCCGAAGACGTTGAAGTAGCGCAGGGAGACGGTCTCGAGACCATGGAGACGGGTGAAGACCTTGCAGTACTTCTCCCCCGCCAGCTTCGAGACCGCGTACGGCGACATCGGGTCGGTGCCGGCTTCTTCCCGCAGCGGGAAGTCGTCGAGATCGCCGTACACCGAGGAGGACGACGCGTTCACCACCCGCCTTACCCCCGATTCCCGAGCCGCCTGGAGCACGTTGAGGGTGCCGCCCACGTTGACTTCGTTCGTGGACAGCGGGTCGTCGACCGACCGGGGAACCGAGCTGAGGGCCGCCTGGTGGAGGACGTAGTGGGCGCCGTCAAAGGCGCGGCGGAGGTCGTCGAGCCGGCGCAGATCCCCTTCGATCAGCTCGATGCGGCCGAGGAGAGGCTCCAGGTTGTCGCGCCGGCCCGTGGAGAAATCGTCGAAGACGCGGACCTGCTCCCCGCCCTCGAGCAGTGCCTCCACGAGATGGGAACCGATGAAGCCGGCGCCTCCGGTGACTACGTACAAGGCCATGGGTCGATCGTCGTTTCGGGGATACCGCAAAGAACAACACGGCCGGCGAAAGGCAAGTCAAGCTCGAATCCCGATTGAGGAAGTCCACCCTATTGCTTATATCGAAAAGCATGCGAGCCTGTCGCAACTTGGTGCGGCCCTTGGCCATGGGGGGCCTCCTGGGGTGCCTCCTCACAGTCCCCGCCCACGGGGACGAGCCCTCCGACGCTGTAGCCGCGGTCCCGGACACCCTGACGCTGCCGGAGTGCTTGGTCCTGGCCTATCGAAACAACCTCGACCACAGGATCGACCTGGCGACTCTGGCCGCCGGCCAGGAGCGCCTGCGCGCTGCCCGCGCCCCTTTCGAGGCCAACGTCAACGCCGACCTGACCCTGCCCAGCTACAGCGAGAGGCGGGACGTCATCGACAACGAGGCCCTGCTGGCCCGCATCCGCCAGGAGGACACGCGCCTCGACTACGAGGGCCGGGTCAGCCTGTCCCAGAGGTTCCGGAACATCGGCGAGTTCTCGCTCGTCGGCTCCGGGTTTCGCAACGACTTCAGCTCCAATCGGCGCCAGGACTTTCGCGAATACAGCGCCGACCTGAGCCTGGCCTACGAGCAGGAGATTCTGACCGATCCCGAGGAGGAGCTCCAACTGCGCACGGCCGAGCTGTCCTACGCCGCGGCTCTCTCCACCCTGCAACGGCAGCGGGTCCAGCTCGAGTCCCGGGTGGTCAACGCCTACTACGACCTGGTCCAGGGCGTCCGTCAGCTGGAGATCCAGAAACAGCGGCTCGATCAGTCCCAGGCTGCCCTCGAGCTGGCAAGGCGCAAGTTCGAGATCGGCCTCATCGCCGAGGTCGAGGCGCTGCGGCTCGAGGTCGACGAGTTGCGCGCCCAGGCGGAGTACGCCGAGGCGGCGACCCGGATCGAGTCCCGGCGCGACGCCCTCCGGCAGGTCTTGGCCATGGACGTCGAGACCCCGCTGGCGGTGAGCACCAGGGTCGACTTCACCATCCTGGCCGTCGCCGAGGAGACCGCCGTCGCCGTCGCCCTGGTGCGGCGCACCGACATGGAGCAGCAACGCCTGCGGCAGCGGATCGCCCGGCTGGACCTGAAGCGAACCGCCCAGAGCCTGGGTCCGTCCGCCTCGCTGAGCGCCCGGGTCAATCTGACCGGCCGCGGACCCGACCCCTACGACGTGGGCCGGACGCTGGAGCGCAGCCTCATCTCGGCCAACATCCGCGTGGGCCTGCCCCTCGTCGACGGCGGCCGGCGCCGGGGCCGGGTGCGTCAGGCGGAGATCGACCTGGAGCAGAGGGAGCTCACGGCGGAGCAGGTGCGCCAGCAGGTGGTGCTGGAAGTACGGGAGGCGGTGCGCTCGGTGCAGGAAGCGGAGCGCCAGATCCGGCTGTTGAACTCAGCCCTGGAGGTGGCGGAGCGGACCTTCGAGGTGGAGCAGAGCCGGTTCGAGCTCGGCCTGGCCAACAGCCAGGAGCTTCTCGACGCCCAGACCGACCTCACCCAGGCGCGCACCTCGGCGCTCAACGCCGTGGTCTCCTACCAGAGGGCCCTGCAGGATCTGCGGCTGGCGACGATGGCGGAACCGCAGGAGCTGGTGGCCGGGGACGGTTAGCCGTCCGTGCGGGGCCTCAGTCCTTGTCGTTGTTGTCCATCAGGGGGTGGGAGAACTCCTCGCCGTCCTGGAAGATGGCGCGCCGGGGCCGCAGCTTCGTGTAGGTGGGGATGCGGTTCTGTTCCTGCGCCTCCTGGCAGGCGACACAGAGGCGCGCCGTGGGCAATGCCTCGAGCCGCATCTTGGGGATGAAGGGGCATCCCTCGCACAGGTTCAGGGGCGTTTCCAGGCAGGCCTCGCACTCGCCGTAGGTGCCGGTCTCCAGCTTCTCCAGGGCCAGCGTGATCTCCTCGAGCTCGCGGCGCTCGGTATCGCCGAGGGCGACGAGCAACTCCATGGCGCCAGCCTCCACGGCCCGGTCGAGGTCGTCGGCCTTGGGATCCTGCAGGGTGTCGATCTCCTGCTCGGTGCCGTCGAGGTCGTCCAGGATGTCGGACCGCCGCGCGAGGAGGTACTTCTTCATCTTCTCGCGGTCCCGCTTGTTCAGTGCTACCCGTTTCGCCATTCCCCCGCCTCTCCCCCTACCGTGGCCCGTGGGCCCGGCCGGTTTCCATCTCCTTGAGCCGGTCCCGCAGTGACGCGGCCAGCTCGAACTCCTCCTCCTCCACCGCGGCCTCCAGGTCGACCCGCAGCTGCTCGCTGCGCGACCGGGGCCGGTTGCTCTCGACCTCCTGCTCCCAGTCGCGCAGGAAGACCAGCTCGGTGCAGGTCTCCATGGCCTCCGGGTCGCCGAGGTTCCTCAGGATGCCTTCCACCTCGGTGATGCCCGTGCGGATGACGGCAAGGGCCTCGCCGTGGTCCTCCTTCTCCAGGTGCTTCAGGGCCCGCGCCTGGATGCGGTGGGCGGTGACGAAAACCCGGTACTGGTCCCGGATCTGCCGGTCTTCCTCGTGCTCGCCGAACTCCCCGCACAAATCGAGAATGCCAAGGTTGTGCACAGCGTCCTGCTCGGCCAGCTCGTACTGCTTCAGCTCGAAGAAGCTGATGCGGCGCCAGTAGTACTGCATCGCCTCCTGGCCGAGGGCCCAGCAGTCCTCCCGACCCAGCACGAAGGGTTCGGAGCTCCCGGAGGACCGGTGGCGCCGGCGCTCGGCCCGGTAGTGGTCGAGCAGCGACGGCTGGTCGTGCACGATGGCCCCGTCGGGGCGCCCCGACCACTCCAGTTGCATGATGCCCAGGTCCATGCGGATCTGGATCAGATCGCGCCCGTCCTCGGAGGTGATCTTGCGGACGCGCAACTCTCCGGGCTCGTAGGTCCAGGCCTTGAGGATGCGGCTGATGTCGTCGGTCATGAAGGTTGGAAGGGGCGGCTCGGCGCGCGGCGCGTGGAGGGAGAGCCGCCGGAAAAAAGGCGCGCTATAATAGCCGGCGGCCCGGCCGAAGTCAACCGGTCTCACCGGGGGCGGAGGCCTGCCCCTGGCGGATCTGCTCGACGATCTCGACCAGCTCGTTGCGCAGGGTGACCGTGGTCTCGCGCTGCGCCATGTGCCGCTCGATGACGGGCAGGGCAGGGTCGCCGACGCGAACCAGGGACTGGTGGGCCAGATCCCGCTCCTTGGGCGTCGTGTCCTCGGCCTTCATCCCGGGAGTGCCGCTGCCGGGACCGAAGAAGCCGCCGACGGGACCCTGCTGGCCGGGGAGGAGGCCCGGGCCCTGGCCGGTGAGGCCGAAGGGGCGGCGCAGGGAGTCCTGCAGGGCGCGGAGGCCCTGATCGTCGCCGGTGAACACGCCCCTCAGGCTGCGGCTTTCCTGCATGAGCATGGCGCGATCGTAATAGGACAGGGCGTTGAGCAGGATCTCCGCCGCCTCGGTCCCGCCGATCTGCCCGAGCACCTGCATGGCCACCATGCGCAACTCCTCGCCGGAACTGCTGAGGCTGCGGTCGAGGAGGCGCCCGATCTCGGCGACGGCCGAGCTGTCGCCGATGCTGCCGAGGGCGATCATCGCCTCCTGCTGCAGAGTGGTGCGCTGGGACAGCTCGCGCAGGATGTTGATCAGAGTGGGCACGGCGCGGGGATCGCCGATCTCGCCGAGGATCTTGACCGCGCTCTTGCGGGTGGCGTACGGATAGTCCGGGCGGCCGGCCACCTCGAGGATCTTGTCGTACTGGCTTTCGTCTCCCGCTTCGTAGCGGCTCTTCATCTGGGAGACGCTGGTGCAGGCCGTCCACAGGAGGCCGATGGACACCAAGCCCATGGCGGCGAGGGCGGTCAGCGGCCGGAGCGTCTTGCCACTGCGCCGGCTCAAAGGGATATTCCCCGGCGGTACAAGGGATGGCTCAAATTCAGACCCATAATCGCCAAGTCGTTGAAGGCGTGAAAGATATGCTCGCCGTATCGAGCGGCAAGGGCGGCGTGGGCAAGTCCACCGTGAGCGCCAACCTGGCGGTGGCCATGGCCGCGGAGGGCCGCCGCGTCGGGCTGATGGACACCGACATCTACGGGCCGAACATACCCGGCATGCTCGGAGTATCCGGCCGCGCCGAGGCGGTTCCCGGCACCCAGCGCATACGCCCGGCCGAGGCCGCCGGCGTGCGCGTCATCTCCATGGGACTGCTTGTCGATGCCGGGGTTCCGGTCATCTGGCGGGGCCCCATGCTGGCCAAGATGGTCACCCAGTTTCTGTTCTGGGTGGAGTGGGGGGAGCTCGACGTCCTTCTGCTCGACCTGCCTCCCGGCACCGGGGACGTGCAGCTCACCCTGACGCAGACCGCGCCTCTCACCGGCGCCGTCATCGTCACCACGCCGTCGACCCTGGCCCTGGAGGACGTGGCCCGGGGCGTCCAGATGTTCCGCCAGACCGATGTCCCCATCCTCGGTCTGCTCGAGAACATGGCCACCTTCTCGTGCCCTTCCTGCGGCGGCGCCAGCCACCCCTACGGACACGGCGGCGGGGCGGCGGCCGCGGCCGAACGGGGCATCCCCTTCCTCGGGGAGATCCCCCTCGACCCGAGTCTGCGGGACGATGCGGACGAGGGCACGCCTACCGTGTTCTCCCATCCCGAGGCCGCTGCGGCGATCGCCCTTCGAGGCGTCGCCCGCGAGCTGCTCGACAGGCTGGAACCCTAGCCGCGGAGCACCCTACCGCGAGGTGAAGGTCACCTGGCGCCGGGTCTCGTTGCCCGCCCGGTCGCGCACCGTGACCACGAACGCATGGGGTCCGGCGGCGAGGGGGGCGTCGGGTACGGCCGTCACCCGGGCCGCCTCGGGATCGTACTCCGAGATGAGCCGTTTCCCGTCGAGCTCGAGGACCACATCCTTCTCGCGGCCGATACCGGAGCCCTGGTCGAGGACCCGCGCCGAGAACCGGGGGGCCGTCACGCTGGCGCCCTCTGTCGGCCGTACGCCGCTCACCTCCGGCGGCGTCTCGTCGATCATCACGGCGAAGTGCCCGAGAGCGCGAACCTTCGCCGCCAGGTAGCGTCCTCCCTCCTGCCGGTCGCTGCCCCGGAATCCCCAGCGGCCCCGGCCGCTGCCGGAGTAGACTCCGGCCTTCTCCACCGGCACGCCCGCCGGAACCCGCAGCCACAGGTGGACGGGCTCGTCGAAGGCGGCGTCGGCGGGGCCGAGCCGGCAGCCGAGAGCGGTGGCGCGCAGGCCCTTGGACGCCTTCGGGTTGAAGCGCCGGGCCTGGGGGGCGAGGGGCTCATAGGCAGAGCCGGCGGAGGCCTGGAGGCGCACGTGGTCATCCAGGTAGCTCAGGGTCGCCCGCGCCCCGGGGCGCATACGCTGGCCGGAAAGGGCCAGGTCCTGCCGCGACCGGTTGCCGCCGGCGCCGCCGGCGGTGACACTCACCAGGACCGGGTGCACTTCCGGCCCCGGCAGGGGGACGACCGCCCGATAGGTCCACCCGCCGACCTGCCGGACGGGTACCGGCGCCGGTGAACCCGCGATCTGGACGAGGGGAAGGCCGGAGAGGGGCCCGCTGGATTCGATGTCGATCAGGGCGTGCAGGGGCCTCGCCTCGGCCGTGACCTGCAGGGCCGGGGGCCGGGGGGCGGCGGTATCGCCCGGCGAGGCCAGGATCACGGACTCCGAAGGGGCATCGCCGGCCCGCAGCGACAGCCTCCAGAACGGCGACCGCCCGGGAAGCTCCCAGGTGAAGGGGCCGTCGCTGGCCGGCACCTGTCCCTCGAGAACCTCCTTCCAGCCCTCGCCGTCGGGCGAGCTCGACAGGGTGACGGCGAGCCGGCCGCCACCGTCCAGGGCCAGGTCGGCGTCCAGGAAGCGTCCCTCCGACGACTCCGTCAGCCGCGCCCAGCGGACCCGCGGCGGCGGGGTGCAGTGCAGGCTCAAGGCCGCGCGGCTCTCGTTGCCGGCGGCGTCGCTGGCCCGCACCTCGATCCGGTGTGTACCGGCCTCCAGGCCGCCGGGGCCGCAGGTGAGGGTACCGTCGCGGCCAGGGTCGGTCTCGTAGAAGGAGAGCCGGTTGCCGGGCCGGCGGTAGAGCAGGCTGTAGACGCCGCCCTCGAGGCGCAGGCGGTCGAGGGCCATCTGGTGCCTGTCGGCGTAGGTGAAGCGGCGGTAGCGAGAGCGCAGGAGCCGCTGGCCGTCCACGTACAGCTCGTGGACCAGGACGGCGAGCTTGTTGGGGGCCTCGTCGGCCTGGTCGTGGGAGTTCACCCCGATTCCGATACGCCCCCAGGCCGACACTTCCCGTGCGGCGACGAAGCGGCCTCTGCCGGAGGCGCTCAGGGGAACCTGCCGTCGGAGGTGGCCGCCGTCCACGGTGGACCCGGGCCCGATGGGCAGCAGCATCAGCCCGCGCAGCACGGGGGGGGTCGTGTCCGTCACGGGCCCGATCCCCTGGAGCAGGGGGTTCACCGGTGCGTTGGCGGAGTCGCGGATCTCCAGGTGCAGGTGCGGCGGGCCGGCTCCGCTCTGGCCGGTCCAGGCGATCCCCTGGCCTCGGCGAATCCGGATCTCCCCTTTCTTCAGCCAGAGATCGACGGTGTACTGGCGGGTACGCTGCTGCTCGGCGCGGACCCGCGAGGCCGCAGGCGCGAAGAACCTCTCCAGGTGGGCGTAGACGACGAGGCGCCCGTCGTCCAGGCGCTGGTAGAGGGCGAGGCCGTATCCCCATGGGCTGGTGCGCAGCCGCTCCACCCATCCGTCGGCCACGGCGTGCACCTGGAACCCGGTCTTGCCCCAGGTCTTCAGGTCCACCCCGGCGTGGAAGGAGGAGCTGCGGGTCTCGCCGAAGGTGGAGGTGAGGGCCGCCGGCTTCAGGTCGAGGGGCCAGCGCAGCGGAGCGGGCTGCGCCGAGGCGGAGGCGGCGCAGATCAGCGACAGGAGGAAGAGCCCCCGGCGGACCCGGCGGAGTCGTGGGATGGTGCCGCACCCGCGCCGGTCAGGCGCCATTCGGATATACCCTCAAATCGATCCGGCCGCCGGACACCGCGACGTAGTGGTGGGGCTCTTCGGTCCAGGCCCCGGTGTTGAGGTAGCGCCTCCCGTCGCGCTCCAGCTCCATCGGAGCGTGGGTGTGGCCGCAGGTGATCGCCTGCAGACCCTGGGCCCGGGCGGTGTCGAGGGCGCGGTGGGCGACATGCTCGTTGAGCACCCGGTAGAGCAAGCCCCAGTTCTTGGCGTAATGGGCGACGTGGACATCCTCCAGCCCGAGACGGACGCGCAGCCGGTGGAAGCGCCTGAAGGCCGCGATGAACCAGGGATGGCGCGGCATCACTCCGTCGAGCTTGTCGCCGTGTACGACCAGGAGCCGCCCGTCCACCGTAAGCCGGTGCACGAACTCGATGCCGCCAGGGTCGGCGAGGCCGAAGTCCTCGTCGTGGTTCCCGAAGACGAAGACCACCGGGCGGTGGGCCGACTCCTCCACCAGCCGGCGCAGCACCTGCTCGTGCTCGGGCGGCAGGGGATCGGCCGGGTCGTCGATGGTGTCGCCATTGAGGACGAGCCGCACCCCCTCCGGCAACTCCCTGAGGAAGCGCAGGAAGTTCTCGTGGCGGAAGTAGGCGCTGCCCAGGTGGAGGTCGCTGACGATGTACGTATCGCCGGCTGCCAACGGGGTCCTTGCCGAATCTGGGAGAGGGCGGTTATTAACATCCCGCGCGTGGGGCGCGCGGCACCGGATGAATAACGCGACAAGGCAGGGCATGTGCAAAGAAGACTCGGGCCGGCGGGGTCTGGAGCGCCGGGAGGAGGAACGCCAGGAGGCGCTTCTGGCCCACCTGGAGCGACTCCTGCCCGACCGGGGGCGGTCACAAGCCTTCCGCGCCGCCATGGTGGCCGAGCCTTCCACATGCGTGCGGCTCAACTCCCTGCTGCCGGTGGCGGAGAGTCTGCGCGGCCTGCTGGCGGAAGAGGCCGAACCGGTGCCCTGGTCCCCCGACGCCTTCACGCTGCGGACGGACAGCTCCGCCGCCGTCGGCCACAGTCTGGAGTACCGTCTTGGGGCGCTGTACGTCCAGGCCAAGGCCACCACTCTCGCCTCCGTCGTCCTCGATCCCCGCCCGGGCCAGCTCGTCCTCGACTTGGCCGCCGCCCCGGGCGGCAAGGCGACGCAGATCGCCGCGGCCCTGGGAAACACCGGGATCCTGGTCGCCAACGAGCCCGGCGCCCGGCGCCGGCCGGCGCTGGTGGGCCATCTCGAGCGCTGCGGCGCCCACAACACCCTGATCACCGGCGCCCCGGGGTCGATGATGGCGCGCTGGTTCCACAATGTCTTCGACCGGGTCCTGCTGGACGCCCCCTGCTCGGGTGACGGCATCTTGTGCAAGGACCGCCACATGCTCGCCTGGTGGTCGCCCGAAGATGCCCGCCGCAAGAGCGTGCAGCAGGTCGGCCTCCTGAGGGCCGCCTTCCACATGCTGCGGCCGGGGGGCCGCCTGGTCTACTCGACCTGTTCTCTGTCGACGGAGGAGAACGAGGATGTCCTCCTCGGGCTGGTGAAGAGGTACGGGGATCTGGCCGCCATCGAGACGGTGGCAGGGGTGAAGGCATCCGGTCTGGCGCCGGAGGCCGCCGCCCGGTATCCCGCCGCCTTCGGCGGGTGCGTCCGCGTGTGGCCCCACGAGCATGCTACAGAGGGGGCCTTCGTGGCGGCCGTGGGCAAGCAGGGGGCCACCGGATGGGACCCGGTCGAAGGCGACGCGGGTCGACTGCTGGCCGGGCCTCCCCCTGAGCCGGACCCCGCCGGCATGGCGGAGAGGATCCGCCAGCGCTGGGGCTTCTCGCCGGAAATCGCCCCCGGCCAGGAGCTGATCGCCGGCCGGCGGCACCTGCAACTGCGGCCGGCGGGGGCCGCCCGGCTCCAGGGGGAGTTCCCGTGGTTCGTGCGCACCGGGATGCGCGTGGCCGGTCTCCACAAGGGAGCCCTGCACCTGTCGCAGCAGGCCGTGGCTCTCTGGGGGCACCAGGTTCGCGAACGGCGCTTCGACCTATCCTGGCCCCAGGTGGCGGCCCTCTTCCGCGGGGAAGAGGTGGACCTGCCCTCGCCGCCCGCGGGCGAGGGCATCTGCTTCCACGACGGCCACCCTGTCTGCCGGGGCCTGCCGACCGGCGAGGGCCGTCTGCGGGGCTACCTGCCCAAGGTCTCTCGGACCGACCGCCTCCAGGGGCTGTTTCGGTGAGCCGCTCCGGCCCGACCGGGTTGGCCGGGCTGCTGGCTTGGGCCTGCCTCGTCAGCGCCCTGCCCCTTTGGGCTCAGCCCTCGGCGCACCGGCCTGTCTTCCAGAAGGGTATGACCTTCACCCATGGCTACGGCAGCGACGACAACCTGATGTCCGGGACCTCGACGGCCGCCTTGGAGCATCTCCGCCGGGTCAACGTCGAGTGGATCGCCCTCAATCCCTTCGCCTACCAGCGCAGCGTGGACGACGCGGCCCTGCGATTCGGGAGAGACCCGCCCGACGAACATCTCCGCCACGGCATCCGCGAGGCCCGCCGGCTCGGCTTCAAGGTCATGCTCAAGCCCCACGTCTGGGTGCGCCGGCAGAGCAGCGAGCACTGGCGGGGCACCATCGGCATGGCCACGGAGGAGGCCTGGCAGCAGTGGTGGAGCCACTACGAGAGCTTCGTCCTCCACTACGCCCGCATCGCGGCGGCGGAGGGGGTGGAGATCTACTGCGTCGGCGTCGAGCTCACCCGTGTCGCCAGGGAACGGCCGGAGGACTGGCGGCGGCTGATCGCGCGAGTGCGCGAGGCCTACCCCGGGCCGCTGACGTACGCGGCCAACTGGTGGGAGGAGTACGACCGGGTCGAGTTCTGGGACGTCCTCGACTACATCGGCATCAACGCCTTCTTCCCCCTCGCCGAGCAACCGGACCCCGGCCTCGGGCCACAGGATCCCAACCTGGAGCAGCTGCGCGCCGGCGCCGTGAGGATCGCGGACGGGATCGAGGCGCTCCAAGAGCTCACCGGACGCCCGGTGCTGCTCACGGAGATCGGCTACAAGTCGGTTCGCGGCGCCAGCCTGCGGCCCTGGGAGTGGACGCGCAGGCCGGAGCCGGACCTGTCGATGGAGGAGCAGGCCCTGTGCTACCAGGCGGTGCTGGAGGCGTTCTGGCCGCGCCCATGGTTCCACGGCATGTACTGGTGGAAGTGGCACTCCGACCTGCGTGGCGGTGAGGAGCATGGCGGATTCACGCCCCTCGGCAAGCCCGCCGAGAAGGTCCTCACCGAGTGGTACCAGCGTCTCCGGCCCGTGCCCTCCACCCCGGTTCGTCCCCCCCGCTAGAAACGGGAAACCCCTTCCCTCCGGCGGCAGCCTTTTCCCGGACAGGTGTGCGGATGGGGAGACGGGAACCACCATATCTGGTGGAGCGTATTCCCCTACGATACCATATCATGCTTTGGCACAGGGGTTGCAAGGAGACGGCCAACACCTCGTGACCGGGCGTTGCGTCCTCCCCGCCGCCCGGGAACGATCCCGGCGGCCGTCCCCCGGCCCCGGGTCCCGCGCCGGGCGGTCCGCTCCCCGAGACCGTCCGGCGCACCTGTTCTACCCCCCCGTCCAGCGCGGGAACAGGTCGTGCTCCAGCCCCAGGAGGGAGAGGATGCGGCCGGCCATGAAGTCCCCCAGATCTTCGAAGGTCCGCGGCTTCTGGTAGAAGGCCGGCATGGCCGGCACCACCGACGCTCCGGCCTCGGCGGCGGCCACGAGGTTGCGCAGCTGGATCAGGTTCAGCGGGGTTTCACGCACCACCAGCACGAGGGGCCGCTTCTCCTTCAGAGTCACGTCCGCGGAGCGCTCGATGAGGTTCGACGAGGCGCCGCGGGCGATGCCGGAAAGGGTCTTCACCGAGCACGGCACGACGACCATGCCGTCCATCGGCGCCGACCCGGAGGAGATCTCACGGGTCAGGTCGTTGACACCGTGTACATCGAGACTCCCCTCGCGGACCTCTTCCCCCGTGGTGCGCGCCAGGAAGTCGAAGATCGGCTCGCGGTCGGGTTCCCAGCCGAGCTCCTCGTGCATCACGTAGCGGCCGTACCGCGACATCACCAGGTGCACGTGGTGCCCGGAGGCCAGCAGCGCCCGCAGGGCGCGCGCTCCGTAGAGGGCGCCGCTGGCCCCCGTGACACCGACGACGAAAGACCTCGGCTGCCTCACGGGGAATCGTCCCCGTTCAGCGCCCGCCGGCCGGCGTCGAGCAGCTTCACGATCTCGTCGGGGTCGTAGACGCAGCCGCCCCAGGTGCCGCCGCCGGCCTGCTGCAAGGCCGCCCACAGGCGGGTGTCGTCGGGCAGCTCCTCCTCGGGCGCCAGGTCGGGTCGGGGAGGCCGGCCGGCGAGCACCCGCGCTCCCTCCTGCGCCCCGAAGACCTCCTCTCCGTGCCCCACCAGGTCGATGCTCCCCCTCAGGTTGCGCGTGTCGATCCGGACCTCCACCACGTCGCCCTCGATCAACCGGCCGACCGGGCCGCCGGCGAGGGCCTCGGGCCCAACGTGGCCGATGCAGGGGCCGCTGGAGAACCCGGAGAACCGGGCGTCGGTCAGCAGGGCCACCTGGCCGCCGGACTCCCAGTACTTCAGCGCGATCGTCACCTGGGCGATCTCCTCCATGCCGCTGCCCATGGGGCCGCAGGAGAGCAGCACCATCACCTCCCCGGCGGAGATCCGGCCTTCCTTGATCGCCGCCATGGCGGCGCGCTCGGTGGTGAACATCCTGGCCGGTCCGCGCAGGCGGTAGACGCCGTCCTCGTCCAGCAGGGCCGGGTCGATGGCCGTGCTCTTCACCACCGAGCCCTCGGGCGCCAGGTTGCCGGTGGGGAAGCAGACGGTGCTGGTCATGCCCTTGGCGCGGGCGCCGTCCGGGTCGTGGATCACGTCCCCGGGGTCGACCCCGTCGAGCGCCTGCAGCCGGTCCCGCACCCGCCGCCGGCGTTCGCTGTCCTCCCACCAGTCCAGGTTCTCGCCGAGGCTGCGGCCGGTGGCGGTGGTCGCGCCGAGGTCGAGGAGCCCCATGGCGCGCAGGTGCAGCATCACCTCGGGCACGCCGCCGGCCAGGAAGACGCGCACCGTCGGGTGGTGCGTGGGCCCGTTGGGCAGCACGTCCACCAGCCGGGGCACCTGCCGGTTCACGCGGTCCCAGTCCTCGACGGTCGGCCGCCGCAGTCCCGCGGCGTGAGCGATGGCCGGCACGTGCAGGAGCAGGTTGGTGGAGCCGCCGAAGGCGGCGTGGACGATCATGGCGTTCTCGACGGCGGCGTCGGTCAGCACGTCCGCCGAGGTGAGGCCCAGCGACTCCAGGGCGACGATGGCGCGTCCGGAGCGCAGGGCCATGTCGCGCCACACCGGCTCGCCCGAGGGAGCCAGGGCCGCGTGAGGCAGGGTGAGGCCCATGGCCTCGGCCACGACCTGGGCGGTAGCCGCCGTGCCGAGGAACTGGCAGCCGCCCCCGGGGGTGGCGCAGGCGCGGCAGCCGAGGTCGTTGACCTCGTCGATGGTGATCTCGCCGCGGGCCAGGCGCGAGCCCACCGACTGGATCTTGCCGGCGTCCTCGCCGTGCTCCGGGGGCAGGGTCACCCCTCCGGGCACCGCGACCACCGGCAGGCCGCGGGCGCCGGCGAGGGCGATCAGGATCGCCGGCAGCCCCTTGTCGCAGGTGCCCACGCCGATCACCCCGCGCCGCCGCGGCAGGGAGCGGATCAGCCGCCTCATGACGATGGCCGCGTCGTTGCGGTAGGGCAGGCTGTCGAACATCCCCGTGGTGCCCTGGGAGCGGCCGTCGCACGGGTCGGAGCAGTAGGCGGCGTAGGGGATGCTGCCGAGCCGGGTGATCTCCCGGGCGGCCTCCTCCATGAGCAGACCCACCTCCCAGTGTCCGGTGTGGTAGCCGAGGGCCACCGGCGTGCCGTCCGGAGCGCGGATACCGCCGAGGGTGCTGACGATGAGGAACTCCTTGCGCCCGAGATGGGCGGGGTTCCAGCCCATGCCGGCGTTCTGGCTGTAGGCGAAGATGTCGCCGCTCGGCGAGCCGATCACCGTCTCCTCGTCGAGGTTCAGGCGGCCTGCCGGCCCCGCGGCGCGGGTGCGGATCTCGTAGACCTCGTCGCCGCCGCCTTCGAGGAGGTCGTCGAGGTTCACGGTCCCGGTCACGGCAGGATCCGCGGAGGCTCGCCCAGCATCAGCAGGTCGGCCAGGGTGAAGGCGAGGTAGGCGACGCTCACGAGGCTGTTCATGGTCATGAAGGCGGTGTTCACCTTGGTCAGGTCGTCGGGTTTCACCAGGCGGTGCTCCCAGGCGAGCAGGGCGGCGATGGCGGCGACGCCGGCGAAGTAGACCAGGTGCAGGCCGGCGGCCAGGCCGACCCAGATCATGAACAGCACCGCGAGCAGGTGGAAAAGCCGCGCCAGGCGCAGGGCCCCGGCGAGGCCGAAGCGCGCGGGGATCGAATGCAGGCCGGCCCCGATGTCGAAGTCGTGATCCTGGCAGGCGTAGAGCACGTCGAACCCGGCGACCCAGGAAAGCACCGCCAGGCCGAGGAGGACCGGGGGCAGGTCGAAGCCGCCGGCCACAGCGATCCAGGCGCCCAGCGGGGCCAGGCCGAGGCTGGCCCCGAGGAAGAGGTGAGAGCCCCAGGTGAAACGCTTGGTGTAGGAGTAGCCGAGGATCACGGCGAGGGCCACCGGCGACAGGGCCAGGCAGAGCGGGTTCAACTGCCAGGCGGCGGCCACGAACACCGCCGAGGACAGGACGACGAAGGCGGCGGCGGCTCCCGTCGACAGGGCCCCGGTGACCAGCTCGCGCTGCGCCGTGCGCGGGTTGTCCGCGTCGATGCGGCGGTCGACGATGCGGTTGAAGCCCATGGCCGCCGAGCGAGCCGCAACCATGGCGACCACGATCCACAGCACCTGACGGGGGTGAATGCCGGTGACGGCGGCGGCCAGGGCGGCGCCGCTGAGGGCGAAGGGCAGGGCGAAGATGCTGTGGGAGAACTTGATCAACCGGCCGTAGAGGAGGACCGGGGACAGGACGTTCATGTGTAGAAGCGCAGCTCCGGGACGGACCCGATCAGCCCGTGACCGTGGGCGAGGCGGTAGAACTCGGTGAGGCCGGCCACCTGGGCCGGCCCCAGGTCGTAGCAGATGTGATCGCGGAGATAGCTTTCGTAGAGCTCGGCGGAGCCGGTGCGCTCGCGCTGGAAGCCGGCGGCGATCTCGGCCATGTGCGCAACTCCTTCGCGGCGGGCCCTCTGCAGGCGGGCCACGTGCTCGGCGGCGACCGCCTCTTTCTGTCCCGCCCAGAAGGCGAAGACGCCGGGCCGGCGGGTAAGCTCGTGCCATTCCCGGCCCAGGTCCAGACTGGAGCGGCCAGCGGCGCCATCGGGGCCGACCAGGGGAAGCACCGGGTCCCCGATCAGCAGGGCGGCGTCGGCGCCGTGGAGCATGGCATCGAGGTCCGGGGGAGCCGCGGCGATCTCGGGATCGATGCCGTAGCGCTCTCGAAGCAGGATCTGCAGCAGCACCACCGAGGTGCGGGAGCTGGTGTCGGCGGCGACCCGGCGCACGCGGTCCAGTCGCCCCCGGTAGAACAGGCGCACGGTCAGGACCTCGCCCTCGGAGCCGATGGCCAGGCCGGGGACGATCCGGAGGGCGGCGCCCCGCCGCGCGTACTCCACCGTGGGGATCAGGCCGACATCGAGGCGGCCGGAGGCGAGACGATCGGCGCAGGCCGAGGGCACGCCGTAATCCACCTCGAAGAGGTCGTCCTGATCGAGACCGTAGGTGAGAGGCCGGGAGTTGAGATAGCTCACCGCGCCGAGGCGGACGCGGCGATGGGCGCTCATGAAGCGGCGGCGTGCTGCAGGGCCTGCAGGCGGGGCCGGGTGGCCACCCTCTCGTAGCGCGTATTGCGCCGCACCGGGTCGAACCCGGCGTCGCGGATCAGCCGTTCCATGTTCGCCAGGTCCATCTCGTTGGTGTGGCTCGTGCCGGCGGCGCTGACCACGTTCTCCTCGAGCATGGTGCTGCCGAAATCGTCGATCCCGCAGCGCAGGCTGACCTGGGCGATCCGCGGCCCCTGGGTAACCCAGGAGGCCTGGAAGTGGTCGAAGTTGTCGAGGAAGAGGCGGCTCACGGCCACAGTCCGCAGGTGGTCGAAGCCGCTCGCTTTGACGCCGTTCCAGCGCGCCGAATCGGCGCCGAGGTCGGTCTCGTCGGGCTGGAAGTTCCAGGCTATGAAGGCGGTGAAGCCGCCGGTCTCGTCCTGCAGCTCGCGCAGCAGGCGCAGGTGCTCGAGACGGTCTTCGACGCTCTCCACGTGGCCGTACATCATCGTCGCCGTGGTGCGCATGCCGAGGCCGTGGGCGGCGCGGTGCACGTCGAGCCACTCGTCGGTACGGTCCTTGCGGAAGCCGATGACGTCGCGCACCTCGTCCACCAGGATCTCGGCGCCGGCGCCGGGGATCGAGTCGAGGCCGGCGTCGCGCAGCCGGCGGATCGTCTCCTCCAGGGAGAGCTTCGACAGGTGGGCGATGTAGATGATCTCGGTGGCCGACAGGCAGTGGAGCTGCACCGAGGGGTAGCGGCCCCGGATACTGCTGAGCAGGTCCTCGTAGTAGTCGAGGCGGAGTTTGGGGTTGAGCCCCCCCTGCATGAGGATCTCGTTGGACTTGGGCTCGTGGCCCCCGAAGGCTACGAGCTCGTCGATCTTGGCGAAGATCTCGTCGTGGGGAAGGGTGTAGCCCTCGTCGGACCCCGGGGGCCGGTAGAAGGCGCAGAAGTCGCACCTCACCCAGCAGACGTTGGTGTAGTTGATGTTGCGGCCCACGTTGTAGGTGACCACCGGCTCGGGGTGCTTCCGCATCCGCACCTCGTGGGCCAGCATGCTCAGCTCCGCCACGTTGGGATGGGCGAAGAGCCGGCGGGCGTCGTCGACGGTCAGCCGCTGGTCGCGGACGACCTTCCTGCCGAGGTCCTCGATGCCCCGGGACCCGTTCATCCCGCCGCCTCGCCCAGCAGCTCCTCGGTGCCGGCCACCACGTTGTAGAGGCTGTCGCGCTCCACCGGTTTCCTCCCGGCTTCCACGATGCGGCCCAGCAGCTCCCGCTGCGTCAGCCGCTGGCGGGTCGCCTCGAAGCTCTCGCGGGTGATCTCGTAGTCCATCACCGTGCCGTCGAGATCGTTGGCGCCGTACCAGAGAGCGACCTGGGAGATCTCGATGGTGTTCATGATCCAGAAGGTCTTGATGTGGGGGAAGTTGTCGAGCATCAGGCGTCCCACGGCGATCTCGCGCAGATCGAGCTGTCCGGTGGGGCCGGGGAGGTGGTCGATCTCGGTGCGCTCGGGATGGAAGGAGAGAGGGATATAGCACAGGAAGCCGCCGGTCTCGTCCTGCACCTCCCGCAGCCGCGTCAGGTGGTAGACCTTCTCCTCCGTGTTCTCCACGTGGCCGTAGAGCATGGTGGCGTTGGTGGGCAGGCCGCTGCGGTGAGCGGCGGCGGCGATCTCCAGCCAGTCCTCGGAGTCGGCCTTGGTCCAGAACAGGTCCTCCTGGACGCGGTCGGAGAACACCTCGGCGCCGCCCCCGGGAAGCGACTCCAGGCCGGCCTCGCGCAGATCCGCGAAGACCTCCTCCATGGGCATGCGGGCCACCCTCTGGATCTGGGCCATCTCGATCATGGTGAAGGCCTTGAGGTGGGCCTCCGGCCGGGCCGCCTTCATGGCCCGCATCAGGTCGAGGTAGTACTGATACGGCAGCTTGGGGTTGACGCCTCCCACCATGTGGATCTCGGTGATCGGCGCATCGCCGTAGTCGTGGATGCGGCGCGCCACCTGCTCCGGATCGAGGACATAGCCCCGGTCGTCCTTCGGCTTGACGTAGAAGGAGCAGAACTTGCACAGCTTGTTGCAGATGTTGGTGTAGTTGATGTGCTGGTTGCGCACGTAGTAGGTGAGATCCCCATGCCGAGCCTCGCGCACCAAGTTGGCCAGGTACCCGAGGGCGGGAAGGTCGGGGCACTCGTACAGGCGCAAGCCGTCGTCGGCCGACAGGCGCTGGCCGTCGAGGACCTTGGCGTGCACGTCGGCCAGACCGGCGCGCTCGATTTGTCGTTCGAGGATCAAGGGGAGGATTCCGCGGCAGCGTGGTCTCGGGGTGACGCTACCCAACTTACCCAGGCCCCCCCGGTGCGACAACCCCGGAGCGGGGCACCCGGCCCTGGTACACGGCGCTGATCCCGAGGGTCAGGGGCACGTGGCGGTTGTCCTCGAACCCGGCTTCCTCCATGAGCTCGAGGAAGGCCCGGCCCTGGGGAAAGACCCCCACCGACTGCGGCAGGTAGGAGTAGGCCCGGCGGTTGCCGGAGATCAGCCCCCCGACGACGGGAAGCACGCGGCGGAAGTAGAACCGGTAGAGTTGGCGGAAGCCGAAAACGGTGGGCTCGGTGAAGTCGAGGACCAACAGCTCGCCGCCGGGCCGCAGGACGCGGCGGGCCTCGGCGAGACCGGCGGGGATGTCGCCGAAGTTGCGCACGCCGAAGGCCGCCGTAACCAGGTCGAAGCTGCCGCTGGCGAAGGGCAGGCTCTCGGCATCGCCGCCGAGCCAGTCGATCGGTGCGCCCCCGCCCTCGGCGGCCTTGGGCACTCCCCGGCGGACCATCTCGAGGGCGACGTCGGCGGCGATGATGCGCTCGGCGCCCAGCCGCCGCGCGGCGATGGCGAGATCGCCGGTTCCGGCGGCCACGTCGAGCAGGCGCCGGGGGGCCTCGTGGCGCACGAGGGACAGGGCCCGCCGCCTCCAGTAGATGTCGATGCCGGCGCTCAGCAGGTGGTTGAGCAGGTCGTAGCGGTGGGCGATGGCGTTGAACATCTCCCGGACGGCCCGCTTGCGCTGATTCACCTCTATGCCGGTCATCTAGGGGCGGTCCTTCGCGGCCCTTTCGGTGGACGTATCCATGAGTGAGCGCGAGCCTACCGGTTCCGGGAACCGGTGTCAATCGGACGAGACGCCGGCCTTCCTGGCTTGGGAGGCCCTGCGGGCCATGCCCGACGCGGTGGTGCTCTTCGACGACGGGGGTGCCGTCAGCTTCGCCAATAGGGCGGCTTCCGAGCTGCTGGGGGAGGCCGCGCAGGCCGGGGCGAGCCGGAGCGCCGCCCTCGAGCGCTCGGCCCCCCTGGCGGACCTGGTGAGCCAGGCCTGGCGCAGCCGAGACCCGCGCACGGCGGTGGACGTGCCCTGCGACGGCCGCCGCCTGCGGGCCTGGGTGACCCCCTTCGACGGGGGCTGCCTGCTCATTCTGCGCGAGTCCACGGGGGATCCCCCCGACCGGCACCTGTGGCAGGCGGAGCGGATGGCGGCCCTCGGGCGGCTGGCCGGATCGGTGGCCCACGAGGTGCGCAATCCCCTCGGCGCCGTGGACATCCAGCTTCAACTGCTGGCCCGGGACGCCGAGTCCCTCGGGGAAGAGACCGCCGACCGCGTGCGCGAGCGCGTCGGCCGGGCGCGGGCGGAGGTCCGCCGACTCGACGGCATCGTGCAGAACTTCCTCCGGTTCTCGCGCCCGCCCGAGGTGCGCCTGGCGCCGACGGACCCGGCCCTGGTGGTGCAGCGCATGCACGAGCTGGTTGCACCCGAGGCCCGGGAGCGGGGCATCCGTCTCGAGCTGGTCCTGCCGCCGCAGGTCCCGCCGGTGCACGCCGACGAGAACATGCTCAGCCAGGCGCTGCTGAACGTGCTGATCAACGCCTTCCAGGCGGTGGAGGAGGCCGGCGAGGATGCCCTCGTGGAGCTGACTCTCGAGGAGGCGCAGCCGGCGGAGGTGCGGATCCAGGTGAACGACAACGGTTGCGGAGTGGCCCCCGAGGATCTGGAGAGGGTTTTCGAGTACTACTATACTACCAAGGACAGCGGCACCGGCCTGGGACTCTCCATCGCCCAGGGCATCCTGCGGCAGCACGGCGGCAGCCTGCATCTGACCAGCCGCCCCCAGGGCGGAACCACTGTCTCCCTTCTCCTGCCCACCGGTTCCCCCAACCCCTCCTGAGCCCTCGCCGCCTCACCCTCGCATGAGCGACGCCTCCGTACGCATCCTCATCGCCGACGACGAGGCCTTGATCCGCGAGGGTCTGGGCGAGGCCCTTCAGCGGCCCGGGCACGAGGTCGAGGCCGTCGGTGACGGCCACGCCGCCCGCCGCGCCCTGAAGGCGGCCGCCTACGACGTCGTCATCCTCGATCTCCGCATGCCCGGACCGTCGGGGATGGACCTGTTGGAGGAGGTCCGCGACCGCCAGCCCGAGGCGCTGGCCATCCTGCTCACGGCGTACGGCAACGTCGACACCGCCGTGGAGGCGATGAAGAAGGGCGCCTTCGACTTTCTCACCAAGCCCGTCGACCTCGATCACCTGCGCCTGGTGGTCGACCGGGCCGTGGACCGGTCGGATCTGGTGCGCGAGAACCGGGAGCTTCAGAGCCAGCTCCAGCAGAAGGGGGCCGACGACGGCTTCCGGCGCATCGTCCGCCGCAGTCCGGCCATGCAGCGGGCCACCCGCACCGTAAAGCAGGTCGCCCTGTCCGATGTGCCGGTGCTGCTTCGAGGCGAGACCGGCGCCGGCAAGGAGCTGATCGCACGGACGATCCACGAGCGCAGCCGGCGCAGCGGGGGTCCCTTCGTCGCCGTCAACTGCGGCGGCTTCACCGAGGAGCTGTTCGCCAGCGAGCTCTTCGGCCACCGCCGCGGCGCCTACACCGGCGCCCACGCCGACCGCCCGGGCCGCTTCGCCCTGGCCGAGTCCGGGACCTTGTTCCTCGACGAGATCGGCGAGGTGCCGCTGAAGAACCAGGTGGAACTGCTGCGGGCCCTGGAGGCGCGGGAGTTCCAGCCCATCGGCGACACGCGGGTTCACAAGGCGGACGTGCGCATCATCGCCGCCACCAACCGCAACCTCGAGGACTCGATCCGGGAGGGGATCTTCCGCGAGGACCTCTACTACCGTCTCAATGTGGTCCCCATCGACGTGCCCCCCCTGCGCGAGCGCCGCGAGGACATCCCCGTCCTCGTGGAGACGTTCTTCGAGGAGTCGTGCCGCGCCTACGAGCAGCCCCGCAAGCGCCCGGACGAGCAGGCCATGCAGGTGCTGGTGGGCCACGCCTGGCCGGGCAACGTGCGCGAGCTGCGCAACCTGGTGCAGCGCCTGGTGGTCACCACCGAGGGGGCCACGATCGGCGCCGGGCAGCTCTCGGAGGTCCTCGGGGAGGCGGCCGTGGAGGCGGCTTCGGCGGCGGCCGGTGAGGAGAGCATCAGCCTCCCACTGGGCTCCTCCATCGAGCAGATGGAGGCGGAGCTGATCCGCCACACCCTCGAGCGCGTCACCTCCAACCGCAAGGAGGCGGCGGCCGTGCTCGGCATCTCCGTTCGCTCCCTCCAGTACAAGATCAAGCGCTACGGTCTGACCTGATCTGCTGCAGGAATTGCACGCCGGCCCCGGAACGCCCGCCGGCAAGTGCCGTCAGCGCTCCGGCCTTCCTTCCATAACTCCAGCAATAACCATCATATACGTGTGTTCCCGGTGTCTTTGGCACCGAGTTTGCATGTGACACCACGGGCGGGAACCCGAACGCCCCGAGGCACCTCCCGACGCCGGACCGCTACCGGGGTCGGGATCATCGATGTGACACGTTCCGCGGTTTCCACCCGTTCCCGGAGCGCAAGAATTGCAGCCCTTTGGCCCGGCACCCTCGAGTTGTCCTGCGGATGTACGGCACTTTGACCAGTGATCGGGGGGTGGGTGCAGAATATGCGCCCGCCGCTGCCGGTGAGTTGGCGGACATCGTCTCTCACCCCGCCCTGATGATTCCGGAGTTGGCCGCAGACAGCAAGATCGCGGCCATCAAGGAGCTCGCCGACCGCCTCCGAGGGCAGGAGGTGGTCGAGGACAGCCTCGCCTTCATGCAGGCGGTACTCGAGCGCGAGAACCTGAGCAGCACGGTCCTGGCCGACGGACGCATCGCTCTGCCCCATGCCCGGGGCCGCATGGTGCGCCGCCTGGGCCTGGCCATGGCCCGCACGAAGGCGCCGATCGAGTTCCCCTCGGGCGACGATCGCCAGGAGGTCGGCATGATCTGCCTGATCGCCGTGCCCTTCGATGCCCCCGGCCTTTACCTGAGGCTGCTGGGGGCGCTGGCCCGGGTCTTCGGAGACGCGGATTTCGTCTCGGCCATGGAGCACGCCGAGACGGCCGAGGAGATGCAGTTCCTGCTGGTGGACCGGGCGCGATGGATCGAGTCGTGAGCGCGCCCCCGAACCGGAAGAGATATCCCTAACCGATCAAGGAGTTGTGATGGCTTACCCTCTGCATGAGGTCCTCAACAAGGAAGAGAGCACTCTCAGGCTCTACTTCGACGACATCGCCGATTCCACCCCCCTGTCGCGGGAAGAGGAGGTGGCGCTGTCGGCTCGCATTCACGCCGGCGACATGGGGGCTCGCGACGAGCTGGTGCAGGCCAACCTGCGCTTCGTCATCGACGTGGCCAAGAACTACCAGAACCGCGGCCTGTCGCTGGCCGACCTGATCAGCGCCGGCAACGTCGGCCTGATGACGGCCGCCGAGCGGTTCGACGGCACCAAGGGCTTCAAGTTCATCTCCTATGCCGTGTGGTGGATCAAACAGTCGATCCTGCAGACGATCGCCGACCACGCCCGCACCGTGCGCCTGCCGCTGAACAAGCTGAGCCTGCTCAAGGACATCTCGCGGGCGTCCCACAAGCTCGGCCAGGGCCGCGACACCGAGCCCGAGATCGAGGAGATCGCCGCCGAGCTGCAGGTCTCTCCGCAGGAGGTGCAGGACACGATCCTGAGCGCCCGCTCGGTCCGCTCCCTCGACGAGAGCTTCGAGGAGGACGACGAGCGCAGCCTGATGAACGTGCTGCGCGACGACGACCAGGCACCGCCCGACGGCGACGTGATGGAGGAGACGGCGCGGCGCCAGCTGGAGAACGTGCTGGAGGCCCTGGACGAGCGCGAGTTCAAGATCATCCGCCTCTACTTCGGTCTCGAGGGCGCCGAGGCGATGACCCTGGAGCAGATCGGCGGCCTGATGAACCTGACCCGCGAGCGCGTCCGGCAGCTGAAGGAGCGCGCCCTGGGCAAGCTGCGGCACCCCCAGCGCTACCATGCGCTGATGGCGATCTGCGACGAGACGGAGGTGTTCTGAGCGGCGCCTGAACGCTTGCAGCAAGGCCTTTCGCGAGAGCCGGTCCCCCCTCGGGGGGCCGGCTCTCTTTGTAGGATGGCGTGATTCTTGTAACCTGGAAATTTCGGTTGAGAACACCGAATTTTCACTGTAAATTCCCGGCGTGAACAGGCGAGAGAGAGAACGGGACAGAATCCTTGCACTGCTGCGGGACCATCCGGTGGCCGCCATCATCGGGGCCCGCCAGGTGGGCAAGAGCACCCTGGCAGGGCTCGTCGCTTCCGCCTGGGAGGGGCCGGTCGAGCGATTCGATCTCGAGGACGAGGCCGATCTGGCGCGATTGGCCGATCCGTTGCGGGCCCTGCGGCCACTGCCGGGACTGGTCGTGCTCGACGAGATCCAGCGCGTGCCGCAGCTCTTCCCCGCCCTGCGCGTGCTCGCGGACCGGGCCGGCGCGCCGGCCCGGTTCCTGATTCTGGGCAGCGCTTCGCCGGAGCTGCTTCAGCAGTCTTCCGAAACCCTCGCGGGGCGCATCGCCTACCGCGAGCTGGGCGGGTTCGCCCTCGACGAGACCGGTGACACCCCGGCGAGGCTCTGGCGGCGAGGCGGCTTCCCGCGCTCCTACCTGGCGCGGGGCGAGGGCCAGAGCTTCGAGTGGCGACGGGAGTTCGTGCGCACCTTCCTGGAGCGCGACCTGCCCCAGCTCGGCGTCAACGTGAGTGCCCGCACCATGCGCCGGTTCTGGACCATGCTCGCCCACTACCACGGCCAGGTGTGGAACGCCTCCGAGTTCGCCCGCTCCTTCGGCGTCGCCGATACCACGGTCCGGTCCTACCTCGAGCACCTGGAGTCGGCCTTGGTGGTGCGGCAGCTGCAGCCCTGGCACGAGAACATCTCCAAGCGGCAGGTCAAGGCGCCGCGCGTCTACCTGCGGGACAGCGGCCTGCTGCACGCGCTGCTCAACCTGCCCTCGCAGCGGGACCTGGAGGGCCACCCGAAGGTAGGCGCGTCCTGGGAGGGCTTCGTCATCGATCAGGTGATCCGCCTTGCGGACGCCGCGCCCGAGGAGTGCTTCTTCTGGGCCACCCATGCCGGGGCGGAGCTGGATCTGCTCGTTCACAAGGGCGGCCGGCGGCTCGGCTTCGAGGTCAAGCTCACCTCGGCCCCGCGCACGACCCGGAGCATGCACATCGCGCGCGAAGACCTGCGCCTCGACCGCCTCGACGTGATCCACGCCGGAACGCTGACCTTCGACATGGCCGAGGGAATCCGGGCGCTGGCGCTGCGGGATCTGGAAGGGTCGCTTCGAGGTTGAAGACAGCATGCTGCTGACCAGCGGCTTCCCCGACGGCCCGCACATCCATCACTTCCCCGGCGTCGCCCTTGACGAGCGCCGCCGTCGGCACGGGACCGGCCGCATCGACCGCTCGGCGCCCGTGTGGGCGGGCGAGCGCCTGGGGCTGAACCTGCGGTTCGAGCTCGGCGAGACGGCGGTTCCGGCGGGGGGACGACTGCGCGTGGTCTGGCTGTGGCCCTTCGACTGGGCCACCCCGCAGACGGCCGATCCCGCGGCGCCGGACTACGTGCACGCGTCCTGCTCGAAGGCCGGTGTCGAGCTGCGGGTGACCTGCGATTTCCGGGGCGATCTCGTGCCGTGGAACCACCAGATCGACGTGGAGGTGGTTTCCGGCGAGCTGACCCGGGGCGACCGGGTGGAGCTGCACTGCCGGGAGTGGCGGGCCCCGACCTTCGTGGCGCCGGAGGCGGAGCTGCTCTTCCTGATCAACCCCGAGGGAGGCCGCCGCTGGATCCAGCTGCCGCCGGTGCAGGGATTCCCCGTGGTGGCCGGACCTCCGGCGCGGCTGGTCGCCCTGGCTCCCGCGGACGGGCTGGTCGACGAAGAGCTGGAGCTGACCCTGCGCGTCGAGGACGAATGGGGTAATCCCCTGCTCGTCGATGGTTCCGGCCCGGAGGTGGTGCCCGCCAACGGGGTGAGTGTCGTGTCCGTCCAGCCCGCCGGGGAGATGCCCGCCTACCGCGCCCGGGTGCAGGTCGACAGCCCCGGCGTCCACCGCATCGAGGCGGTCCTCCCCGGCTCCGGCCTGAAGGCGGTGACGAACCCGGTGCGGATCGCCCGCGAGCACCCCGCCCTTCGCGTCTTCTGGGGCGACCTGCACGCCGGCCAGGGCTGGATCGGCTGCGGGTACGGCTCGGTCCGTCACCACTTCGACTACGCCCGCCACGTGGCGGGACTGCAGGTCTGCTCGCACCAGGGGAACGACCACCACGTCAGTCTGGACCTGTGGGAGCGGACCCGCCGCGAGTCGTCCGCCGCCGACGAGGAGGGGCGGTTCGTCGCTTTTCTCGGCTGCGAGTGGAGCGCCGCCACGCCGGAGGGCGGCGACCGCAACGTCATCTACCGTCTGGACGAGCTGCGCCTGCGGCGGTCGGGCCGGTTCTTCACCGAGGACGAGCCCGACCCGGAGCCCGACCTGGAGACGGCGGCCGAGTTCCTCGAGGCCATGAAGGACGAGGACGTGCTCATCAACATGCACGCCGGCGGCCGGCCCACGAATCTGGATTTCCACGAGCCGGCCATCGAGACCCTGGCCGAGGTCCACTCCACCCACGGCACGTCGGACTGGTTCGTACTCGACGCCCTGCGCCGCGGCTATCGCGTGGGCGTCACCGCAGGAACCGACGGCGTCACCGGCCGGCCCGGGTGCGATCATCCCGGCAGCGGGCTGATCCGCAACGTGCGCGGCGGGATCACCGCCTTCCTGGCCTCGGAGTTGACCCGGGAGGCGCTGTGGGAGGCGATGGCGGCGAGGCGGTGCTACGCCACCGACGGGCCCCGGATGAGGCTGGCGGTCACGGCCGACGGCCATCCCATGGGCAGCGAGTACGCCACCGACGGCTTTCCCCTGGTGGCCATCGACGTGGAGGGCACGACGGGGATCGAGCAGGTCGACTTGCTGTGCGGGACCAAGCCACTGTGGACGTGGCGGCCGGCCGCGGCCCCCGGCGACGGCGCCGTGCGCGTCCTCTGGGGCGGGACCGAGGCCCACGGAGGGGCGCCCCAGCAGCGCGCTCTCTGGAAGGGCCGGTTCACCGTCGACGGCGGTCGGATCGCCTGCATGGAGCCCGTCGCTCTGGTCACCCCCGTCGACCGCGTGCAACAAGTCGACGACCGCACGGTCCGCTTCGACACGGTCACCGCCGGCAACCGCATGGGGATGCGCCTGGAGATCGAGGGCGGACCGGAGACGTGCTGCCGGTTCGACTCCGGGCCGGCCAGCTTCGGCTTCTCACTCTCCCAGGTGGGCGAGCAGCCGATGACGGTGGAAGCCGGCGGCGCCAGCCGCCACGTCATCGCCGGGCCGGCGCCGGACCCGGAACTGCCCTCGCGCGTCGAGCTCTCCTTCCGGGACACGCGCGCCGTCAGCGGCCCGTGCCCCTACTGGGTGCGGGTGACCCAGGTCGACCAGCACCGGGCCTGGAGCAGCCCCATCTACGTGGAGCGCCGGGCGGGGAGTAGCTGAGGAACCTGGGCACACTGGCGGGGTCCTACGGGAATACCCACAGGGAGGGACTCGCTATGCAACGACAAGCAACCGGATCGATCCGCCTCCCAGGTGTCACCAGGCTCCCGGCCATACTGGCCGCTTCATTTCTGCTGGCGAAGAGTGAAACGGCTGAAGCGACTCCGCAAAGCGGGGCAACAACGCCGTTCCTGCTGATCTCTCCCTCCGTGCGCGTCAACGGGATGGGCCAGGCGGGAGTCGCGCTGCCCGACGAGCCGGCGGGCTATTACAACCCCGGCGCGGCGGCCCTCTCCTCTCCGGAGTACACGGTCCAGAGCCGCCTATACCTCAGCAAGGTGCCGTGGCTTCCAGGGTTGGCGGATGACCTGGGATACGGCTACCACGCCGTGCAGGCCACGGCCGGAGGCGAGCTGCCCGCCCTCTCCTGGAAGGGCCCGGCGAGCCTTGCAGCCGCGGTGTACGGATACCGCACCAAGATGGACTTCGGGCCGCTGGACCGCATCGGTGACGTGGGAGGTGGGGCAGGTATTCCAGATGTCTCCGACGCCTGCAATAGTCTCGGCGTCAGCCTGGCCTTGCGATCCTTCCTGGAGGTGGGCGTCGGTGCGACCACCAAGTGGGTCTCGTTCGGTCTTGGTGAGACCAGAGAGTCAACCAGGGCTCATGACTTCGGTCTCATGGCGGTGGCACCGGTGGACGGCATGCTGGAACGGTTCACCGGACGGGCACTCGCCCTGGGTCCGCATCTCCGGCCGCGGCTGGACATCGGGTACGGCGTCGCCTGGCACAATCACGGTGCAGGATTCGTCCGTATCGGCGCGTGGCCGGCAGATCCTCTGCCGGCGAACAGACGGCACGGTTGGTCGGGCAGCCTGGCAATGGACTGGCGCTCGGATGCCCTCCGGCTCACGATCGGGAAAGTGACCTTTGCCCGGGAGACCTACCAGCCCCTGACAGAAGGCGTCCAGGTCAGGAGCCTTGAGGACCAGAAGAGGGGAATCGAGTTCTCGATTCTGGAGACGATCACCTTCAGGCGAGGCGAATACGACGACTTGGATGGTGACATCCACTTCAGAACCAGGGGAGGGACCATCGGGTCAGACGGCTTCTTCAAGTACGTGGCGCATCACCTGGAGAGCGCACCCCCCGGTTCCTCGCTGGACGCGTTTCTCTTCGTCGTCAGGCACTTGTCGATCAGCTGGTCCTGGTTCGAGAACGACCAGGCATGGCCGTGGGAGGGCCACTCCCATCTCGGGCTTTCCTTCCGATCACGGCAGCCCATCCAGATGCCACCGCCGCGCTGACCGCGGTCAGTCCAGGCTGACCAGCCGCAGGATCCGCCCCGGTCTCTCCACCGCCAGGTAGACGGCCCCGTCGGGGCCGGTCTGCACGTCGCGCACGCGGGACTCTCCCCGGTAGACGATCTCCTCGTGGATCACCTCCCGGCCCTCCAGCCGCAGGCGGTGCAGCCGGTTGAAGCGCAGGGAGGTCACCAGCAGGTCGTTCCGCCACTTGCCGAAGCCGTCGCCCGTGTAGAAGTCGATGCCGCAGACGGCGATGGAGGGCACCCACCAGGTCTCGGGCTGTTCCATGCCCTCGGCGTGGGTCGCGTCGGTGATGGGGGTGCCGTCGTAGTTGATGCCGTAGGTGATCGCCGGCCAGCCGTAGTTGAGGCCGCGGCGGATGTGGTTGAGCTCGTCACCGCCCTTGGGACCGTGCTCGGCGGACCACAGCTCCCCGGTGACGGGGTGCAGGGCCAGCCCCTGGGGATTGCGGTGCCCGTAGGACCAGATCGATTCGACGGCGCCCTGCAGTCCGGCGAAGGGGTTGTCCGCCGGCAGGGCGCCGTCGTCGAGGAGGCGGTGGATCTTGCCGCTCGGCCACTCCACGCTCTGGGCGAGGTCGCGCTGGCCGCGGTCGCCGATGGCGAAGTAGAGGAAGCCGGCGCGGTCGAAGAGGATGCGCGAGCCGTAGTGGTGGGCGCGCCGGGTGTAGAGCTGCTCCGGAACCCGGTAGACGATCTCCAGGTCGGCCAGTCCGCCCTCCCGAAGGCGGGCCCGGGCGATGACGGTGTGCCCCAAGGTTGAACCCTCCGGGCCCTGCAGGGGCTCCGAATAGCTCAGGTAGATCCATCCCTGCTCCGCGTACCGCGGGTGCAGGGCCACGTCCATCAGGCCGCCCTGACCCCGGGCGAGGACGGCGGGCACTCCGTCGATCGGCTCCGAGACCGCTCCGTCCTTCCCGACGATGCGCAGCAGGCCCTCCTGCTCGGTCACCAGCAACCGGCCGTCAGGCAGGAAGGCGAGGCCCCAGGGCACCCCGAAACCCTCGGCGAAGGTCTCGACGCGAAAGCGGTGTTCCTCCGACTCGACGACGAGATCGGTGAGATCGGCCGTGGAGCAGCCCGCGGCGATGAGGGCGCAGAATGACAGCCGCGCCGGGAAGCTCATGACGGATCCTTGTCTATGGAGCGGGTTCACCCTCGGCCGCCCGCATCAGGGCGACCAGGGCGTTGATCTCGGAGGCGGTGAGGACCACGCCGAAGGCGGGCATGCCGTCGGCTTCGAGGCCGTCGGCGACGGCCCGGAAGATGGCGGCGGTGCTGTCGCCGCAGGCCCAGCGGCCGTCGATCAGGCTGCTGGCCATGCCGCCGTCCATGCCGGCGCCGTGGCAGTCGGCGCAGTAGAAGGCGTAGTGGCCTCGGGCGGCCCCCGGCGCCGGCACGTCATCGGCCGGGGAAGGCAGGCTTCGGTAGCCGAGATAGCCCGCTCCCGCCAGCAGCAGGCTCCACAGAAGCACTCGCCGCATGGACAAGGCGCTCAGCGGGACCCGCGGCCCGGCCTCGGCCGTGCCGTGGGCCGAGGCTCTGGGCCCAGGCCCGGGGCGCGGCTCACGGGCCGTCAACCACGTCGAAGCGCAGGAGGACGTCGTGTATGCAACGAGTGCCGAACTCGAGGCAGCGCGCCGGGACGCGCTCGTCGGCGGCGTGGATGAGCCGGAAGACCTCGATCTCTTCGGGCAGGTCCAGGGGGAGGAACCCGTAGGTCTGGATTCCCAGGCGGCGGAACTCGCGCCCGTCGGTGGCGCCCACCATGAGCATGGGCATGGGCCGCGCTTCCGGGTCGCGGTCCTTCAGTACCGCCTCGAGAAGAGGCAGCAGCCGCAGGTCGGGATCTCCCATGGGCTCGCCCAGGGCCCGGGGCGGGTCGAACTCGACGTCGTCGCCCACCAGCGCCTCCAGGTCGGAGACCAGTTTCTCCGGGCTGGAGTCGGGGAGGATGCGGGCGTCGAAGCCCAGTTCCACCGTGCTCGGGACGACGTTGAACTTCTCACCGGCGTCGATCACCGTCACGTTCACGGTGTCGTGAAGGATGCAGTCGAAGGCGTCGCCCTCGGATCCCATGCCGTCGAGGGTGGCATCCGTCCGCGCGGGGTCGAGGAGGGCGAGGACGGTGGCCGCTTGCGGCTCCGGCAGGCCCGCGGCCACGGCCTCGATCATCGCCGCCGCCGCGGGGGTCACGTTCACCGGCAGCCGGCGCCGGTCCAGGGTCGTGAGCACCCGGCCGAGGCGGGCCATGATCCCGCCCCGGTGGACCATGGCCCCGTGACCGCCGGGACCGCGCAGGCGGCCGGTGAGCCGGACCACCGTCTTCTCCGAAACCTGGATCGGATAGAAGGATCTGCCGAGGACCCGCTCCCGGTAGCCGCCGAACTCCCCGAGGGCAAAGCGGACCCCCGCGAATTCCCCGGGGTGCTGCTCGACCATGAAGCGGGCGCCGTGCTCGGCCCCGGCTTCCTCGTCGGAGAGCAGGCAGAGGATGACGTCCCCGGGCAGGGGAGCGCGCTCGTGGGCGGCGCGCAGGAAGGCGGCGATCATCATCGCGTCGCCGCCCTTCATGTCGAGGGAACCGCGGCCCCAGATCACGCCCTCGGCGCGTTCGCCTGCGAAGGGGTCGCGGCTCCAGGGCTGGCCGCCGGTGGTGACGACATCGACGTGTCCGTAGAGGAGCAGCGGCGGCTCGGAGCCGCCGCCGATCCGGGCCACCAGGTTCGGGCGCTCGGGGTCGAGGGCGAAGAGCCGGGACTCGATGCCGTAGGCGGCGAGCAGGCCGGCCACCCACTCGATGCAGGGACGCTCGCGCCCCGGGGGGTTGGTGGTGTCGAAGCGAAGGAGGTGCTGCAGCAGCGCTCCGGGATCGGCGTGGAGGCCGCGCAGATCCTCCATGCTCAGGCGCAGAGTGGGTGCTCGGTCTGGGGCCGCCGGAAGGGGATGTCGATCTTGCCGCCCTGGTTGATCATCGACATGTTGGCGCGCGCCTCGAGCCAGGAGCGGTGCCAGGCCTCGGGATCGCGCAGCTCCGTCTCGGGGTTGGCGCGGCTGCGGGCGACGAAGCCGGGGAAGGCGGTGCGGCCGGTGGGCTCGTGGGTGGGGTTGTAGCGCAGGTCGAAGCTGAAGCGGACCTCGTCGCTGGTGTTGGAGAGCGAGCCGTGGACGGTCTGCTTGTGCATGAAGATGACCGCGCCCGGAGCCACGGGCAGAGCCCGCGAGTGCTCGGCGTCGAAGAGCTTCTCGGGGATCTGGGTGCTGCCGGCGGACTTGGGGCCGTTGCCCATGTAGTTGGGGCAGTGGGGCAGCAGGCCACTGCGGTGCGAGCCCGGCACGACGTGGAGGGGCCCCTTCTCCATGGGAGTGTCCTCCAGCGAGAACCAGACGGTGAGCATGCGGGTCTCGTCGGCCTCCTCGGTGACCACGCCGTGGTCCTGGTGCCACTGGGTGGCCCCGAGGACGGGGTTGCCGTGGGCGTTGGTGGGCAGATGCTGCTCGGGCGGCTTGATGCGCACGTGCTGCACCGGGTTGGAGTAGATCTCGGAACCGATGAGAGACTCCACCGCGTCGAGGAGGTCCGCGTCGGTGAGGGCCCGGAAGACGGCGGGGCCGGCCCAGAAGGGAGTGTCGGGCTTGACGTTCTGAAAGGGCAGGGAAAAGTCGAAGTACTGGCTGTGGACGGTACCGGTCTCGATGCAGATCCGGATGTAGCGGTCGCCGAAGTCGAGGTGCTCGTAGCGCGAGGGGATCTCGCCGCGTTCGTAGAGCTCGTCGGCGAGCCGGTCGAGGACCTCGGCGTACTCCTCGATCACCGGATCGAGGGTCTTCTCCGGGTCGATGACGTCATCGACGACGACGTAGCCCTGGTCTTCGAAGTGCTCGATCTGCTCGCGGGTGAGGGCGGGCATGGAATCCTCCGGGTGGTGACGTTCAAGGGGCGGTCTTCGGCAGCTAATGTACGCCCCCCGTGCTTCAGAAGAACATTTTGTAGAGCAGGCGCAGGTTGCGCAGGACGTGGACGCCGGGGGGCACGTTGGCGAAGAAGAAGTACCCCCCGGCGTCGCTGGTCCGGGCCCGGTCGAGGCCCTCGATGACCACGGTGGTCCAGCCCACGGCCTGGCCGCTCTCGTTGTCGACTACGTGACCGGCCAGACCCAGCAGGAGCAGGAGAGTGGGGCGAGAGCCCTAGCCGTCGTCGTCGTGGTCGTCGTCCTCGTGGTCCTCGTCGTCATGGTCGTGTTCCTCGCCCGGACCGCCCTCCTCGACGTGGATCTCGATCTCCTTGGAGACGAAGTCGGCGTGCCCGCTGTGAAGGATCTTGAGGACGAGGGTGGTCTCCCCCTCTTCGAGGCCGACGATGTGGAAGGCCCAGGCGCCGTCCTCATCGTGCTGCTCCACATCGGCGATCGTGTCGTCGCCGATCTCCCAGCCGAGGGAGAAGCCTTCGTCGGCGTGGGGTTCGAAGAGGTCGCCGTCCTCGGCGATGAAGCGCACCGAGAGCAGGGGCGTCTCCCGGTCGTGGCCCACCTCGATGACGCCCTCGACCTCGCCGTTCTCCTGGCGCACGATCTCCTCGCCGCTGCTGCGGATGACCAGACCGAACGCTTCGGCGTGTTCTTCGTCGTGGGGCTCGGGGTCGACGGGGTTGGCGTCGTCGCCGCACCCCGTCAGGAGGGGGAAGAGGAGAGCGACACTTAGAGCGGTGATGTTCCTGAGCATTGCGGGTTCTCCATTGGGTTGAGGAAGGGGACCGGCCCTTTGCCGTCTGGTCCCGGAGGTACGACAAGAGAGCGCATCCGCACCCGGCGGCAAACCGCCGGACGGATCACTGAATCAGGTGCGGATGCTCAGGAACGGGGAGGTGCGCGGGGGCCCTGCGTCGCCAGGTGGATGGCGCAGGGCGCGGAGACTTCGGGATGGCGGAGCGGGGTCTCCCGGAGCGGCGGCGCCAGGAGCAGCAGACCGAAGACGGCGAGGACGGCGAGGGCGAGGGCCGCCGAAAGGGCCGATACCGGGCACTGCTCGATCTCGAGCCGCCCGTCGTGGTGCAGGTGGTGCAGCAGGGGAAGGGACAGGGACAAGGACAGCACCAGCGCGGCCAGGGCCAGGATGCCGGCGCCGGGACCGTTGCGCTTCTGTCCGAAGAGGGAGGGTGCCATCGTGGTAGGAGTCACACCTGGTCCGTGTGAGCGTTCAGAACGCCCCTCCGGGAGGCTTCGCCTCGGACCGGAAGGCAGACCCGGAAAAATAGTGATTGCGGGTCCGGCCCGTCATCCCTCGGGCAGGTTCGACATGCGGATCAGCCGGTGCACCGCCTCAGCCACCCGAGGTTGGGCCGGGGCATGATCCCGTAGTTGTAGTAGGAGAACTGCTCCACCCCTTGGCGCCGGGCCGCCTCCACCTGGGCCAGCAGCCCGTCGGCGTCGACGGCGCAGGGGTAGTAGGCCTGCAGGCCCACCACCAGACGCCGGAGATCGGGCACGGTCTCGCCCATGGCGGCCAGCCGCTGGGTGATCTTCTCCGGGGCGTCGACGTAGGCCAGGATCTCCACCAGGTCGGCGGTGGCGGCCATGCGCGCCGCGTCGATGCCGGCACCCCAGCGGTCGCCCATGAGCAGGAAGGAGACCTCGACGCCGGTGGCCCGCTGGACTTCTTCCACCAGCGAGACGACCAGGTCCTCGCGCAGGGCCTGGTAGGCCTGCAGCTCTGGATGGCCGGCGACGAGTTCCTCGGGGCTGCTCTCCAGGGGGCCGCCGCCGGCGAAGACCCCGTCGAGCTGGCCGCGCACCCAGCGCTGCAGACCCTCGCCGTCGATCCCCCGCTCGCGCGCCCGGTCCAGGCAGCCGGGGGAGAAGCTCAGGCTGAAGAGGTAGCGCCCGGCGGCGCCCAGGTTCACCCCGTCCTTGACGTGGTAGTGGGCGTGGCCGTACCCGCCGAAGGCGCAGGACTCGAGCTCCAGGCGGCGGACCTGGTAGTTGAGGACGAGGTCGCGGCACAGGGCGATCAGGTAGGCGCGCACATCCGGCTCGCCCGGGCACAGGGACCAGCCGGGATTGTCTCCGTAGGCGGTCCGTTCGGCGCACCGGGGGTAGTTCACGGCCAGATCGGTGTTGTGCAGGCCCACGGTCCACGAGATCAGGTCGAGCCCCTCGCGCTGGCAGGCCCCGGCCAGGCGGGCGAGGGGATTGGCTTGGCGCGCCAGGGGGGCCACCTGCGGGCGCAGCACGGTATCGTGGTAGAGGGCGGGATCGGGCTGGAAGTAGAGGGCGGCGGTGTTAGCGGTCAGCAGCTTGGCGCCGGGGCGCTGCGGGCGCAGCTGCTGGAAGGTGTGATACGCCGTGGCGACGCTGATGGCGTCGAGGCCCAGTTCCTGGCGGAGGTAGCGGACGGAGTCCTCGATGCCGTCGTCGACCAGGTCCCACAAGTAGGACCAGAGGGTGTGGCAGGCCATCAGAAGGCCCGGCTGAAGCGGGCGAAGTAGCGCCAGCCGCTCCGCGGGCCGTCCAGGGGCCGCGCCAGGCCGATGCGGAACTCCTCGTCGAGACGAGCGGCGAAGCCCAGGCTTCTCCGGAAGCGCGCCTCTTGCTCCGGCTCGGGGCCTCCCCGCTCCAGGGCCCGGCGGGCGCCCTCGGGGGAATACCAGGCGGCCCCCGTGTCCAGCAGGACCCCCACGCCCTCGACCCAGTACTCGATGTTGAGCAGGACCATCCGGTCGCCGGAGAACGCCTTGTGCGGGTAGCCGCGCAGGGTGGCGAAACCCCCGAGGTGGTAGAGGTACTGGCGGGGCAGTTCGCCGGAGCCGCGGCCCAGGCGCAGGCGCAGGTCCAGCTCGTTGTCGCCGTGGTGCAGGTAGCGCCGGGCGTCGAGCAGGTAGCGGCGAAAGGCGAAGTCGCCGCCGAGACGGCCCCCGCCGCGCTCGACCATGCCGTCGACCCGCCACTTCCGGCCCGACCACCACGGGAACTCCGGGCCCTTCGCCTGCACGTCGAGACGCAGGCTGTAGGCCCGGCCTTCGTCGGCGGCGGGGTTGTCGTTGAAGGTCTCGCGCGCCAGCCGCGTGCGCAGCGGGTGCCAGCGCCCCAGGTGCCAGTCCACGGGGCTCCAGTTCGACCGGGACTCGAGGGAGAAGAACTCGTCCCGCTTCCAGCGGCCCGTCACCTGCACCTGGCCGTCGAGGTGGTAGCGGGAGTAGAGGCTCCATCCCCGGCGCTGGTAGTAGTCGAAGTAGTCGCGGCGGAAGAGGGCGGCGTAGACCGAGTTCTCCTCGGGAGTCAGCAGCCAGGAGTCCTGGGACTCGATCCGGTCGTGCAGCTCGGCGCCGAGACTTTCTCGTCTTTGGGGCGAGTCCCGCAGGAAGAACTCCTCGAGGCCCACCTGGTACTGCCATTGGCGGGCGCCGAAGGCATAGCCCAGATGGCCGTAGCCGGCCGAGCCGCGGCCGGTGGCGGCGGGGTAGGCGAGGTCCTTGCGGGCGCCCAGGTAGATCCCCTCGACCCGGTTGAAGCGCAGCTCCCCCTCCTCCGCGGCGTGCACTTCGGGTGCGGCGGCCAGGCCGGCCACCAGCATGATTCGCCAGCAGGCGTTGATTCTGCTCATCGGATACCTCCCGGGCGGGACCCTACCGAGCAGCCGAAAACCTGTCAAGGACAGGGCGCGGGGCAGCCAGGCTCCCGGGGCTCACCTCGCCAGCACCAGCCGCCGCGTGCGGGTCTCGCCGCCGGCGCGCAGCCGGTAGAGGTAGACGCCGGAGGCCACCTCGCCGCCGGTGTCGTCGGTGCCGTCCCAGGCGACCCGGTGCCGGCCCGGAGGCAGGGCCTGACGGGGGAGCAGGTATCGCACCCGGCGGCCCTGCAGATCCAGGATGGACAGGCGGCAGGCGGTCGGGGCCGGCAGGCTGAAGGCGATGGTCGTCCAGGCGTTGAAGGGGTTGGGAGAGTTCTGGGCCAGGGCGAAGGCCTCGGGCGAGGCGGAGCCCAGTCCCACGGCCGTGACGGCCTCCACCGGGAAGACCTGCGAATCGACGCCGAGGTGGCTGCGCAGCTGGAAGTGGGCGGGGGGTCCCGCGGGGTCCGGCTGCATGACCTGCTCGAAGGCCGCCAGTGCCCCCAGTCACCGGACCGGCCGCGGAAGCGCACCGCCTGAGGGTTCCCCCGCACCTCGTGGAAGCGCAGGGACCGGCCTCCGTCGGCGCCTCTCTCGATCTCCAGGCGGGCGCGGGACAGGCCGCCTTGGATGCGGAAGAAGTGGACCTGGGAGACATCGCGTCCATCCGCCAGCCGGAAGTCGGTGAAGGTGCCGACGATGGCGCCGTCGGCGGTCAGCTCGCGGGCGCCGCCGATGGAGTAGGGGTTCCAGCTCTGGTCGGAGACGGCGTAGTCGTACCAGGTCTCGCCGTTGTCGTCGCTGGCCAGGCAGCCGAGGCGGCCGCCGGCGCTCGACACGTAGTAGAGGGGGGCCTCCGGCAGACCGGCGCGGCTGGCGAAGAACCCGTCCAGGCTGGCGAGGCGGATCTCCTCGCCCTCGAAGGTGGGGTACAGGTCGACGTCCCGCGCCGCCGTCGCCAGGTCGTAGCGCACGTAGTGCTGGCGCCACGACTCGGCCTGGGCGGCGTAGACGAAGTGGGCCTTGCCGTCCTTGACGATCAGATTGGACAGCCAGGAGTGGATCTCGAACTCGTCGTCGAGGGTGACGCGGTCCGTGGGGCCGGTATCGTCCACCCGGACCGGGATCTGCAGCGGCGTGCCGTCCATGCGGCGCCAGCTCCGGGCGCCGTCGTCGGAGGCCATGTAGTGGATGTCCCAGTACATGTAGACGCCGTGCTGGAGCGTCGTCCAGGCGGCGTGCAGCACGCCGGAAGGGTCGAGGAAGGAGAGGGGGTACTGGGCCCCCGCGTTGTCGCCGTCCACGGTCAGCTGATGCCGTTCGAGGACGGTGCCGTCGAGGCCGAGGACGAAGAGGGAGCGGCCCCAGGTGAAGTAGTAGAGCCGGCCCCGGGCCTCGTCGAGGTTCATGCAGTACTTGCCGGCGCTGCCGCCCGGGATGCGCGACACCGACGGTTGCGAGAAATCCTCGCCGGCCGGGAAGCGGTAGAGGCTGGCGCTGCCGTCGACGAAGTCGGAGCGCACCAGGTAGAGGTTGCCGGCGGCGTCGGTCTCGATCGCCGGCGGGTTGGTGGCGTCCACCGACTCGTACACGGTCTCGAAGGTGGCTCCGCCGTCGACGCTGCGGGAGAGGCGCCACTGCTGGGCGGTGAAGGCCTCGTTGCGCGACCGGAGGTGGGTGGTGAAGATGCCCCGGGGGTTGGAGGCCACCTTCTGGTTGTGGGACTGGAAGGTGGCGTACCCGGCGGCCTCGGCGTCGAGCACGGTGAGGCGCACCTCCGTCAGCCCGGCGGCATGGGCGGTCACGGCAGCGGCGAGGCCGCCGGCGAGGAGAAGGGGAATCCGCTGCATCGCTGATCTCCCATGGGAGGCGTCAGTCCTCCCCCGCCGGCGCCCAGCGGTAGGAGTAGAGACTGGCGTTGCGCAGGTTGAACCGCAGGTGCACGCGCCCCCCGGCCTGGGGCGGGACCACGTCTCCGCGCCAGCCCGGGGTCAGGTCGATCCCGTCCCGTCCGGAGAGCCGGCTGTCTACGGCGCCGTGTCCCTCGATCACCTCGCCGTCGGGGCGCAGGACCTCGACGCTGGCGTCCCCGGAGCCGGCGTTGAGGTTCACGGTGAGCCGCCGCGGCACGGTGGCGTCGAGGGCCGCCGTGAGCAGGAAGCCGGGGTCCATCCGGCCCTCGATGGAGACGAATCCGTCGCGCCGGATCGAGGCCAGGCCCATGGCCCGGCGGTGCTCGCCCTTCGAGCCGTGGTGGGTGCCGCCGCCCGAGTACCAGAAGCGCAGACGGTCGCCCGCGGCCTCCGGGGCGTTGTTGGTGGGGACCACCCAGTGGGAGTCCCAGCTGCCCTCGCCGCCCCTCGCCAGGACGGGGTCGCGGTGGCCCACGCGCTGCCAGTGACGGCCGTCGCGGCTCCAGCACAGCTGCGTGTCCAGGCGCTCCACGGCGCGGTGGTAGACCTCCAGGAAGCCGATCATCCCGGCGCCGTAGCGCAGGGGGAACATGCTGTAGAACTCGGTGCCGGGGCGGTCGTGCTCGTCGGCCCTCAGCAGGTGCCCCCGAAAGGACCACTCCCACAGATCCTCGCTCTCCCAGAGGGAGACCTCCCGCTGGCGCAGGACCCCGGCGGCGGTGGCCCTGCGGGTGGTCAGCATCCACATGTCGCGCACGGGATCGCGGGAGACGGAGTAGCGGTCGCCGGCGCGGATCACCGGCTCCTGCCCGACGGTCCAGTGGATGCCGTCCGGGGAGGCGGCCCGGTAGATGCCCCGCTGCCGCCGGCTCCCGCTCTGGTAGAGGGTGGCGACGAAGCGCTCGCCGGGCGCCGCGCCCGGCGGGTCGAGCCAGGGGAAGAGCAGACGCGCGTTCGAGTCCCGGGGCAGGGCGACGATGTTGGTGGGCGCTCCGTCGCCGTCGCGCATCACGTCGAGGGCCGGCTTCTCCCAGTGGATGCCGTCGGGGGAGGTGGCGTACCCGGTCCCGTAGCGGCACGGCGAGGGCTCGTTGGAGGTCGCCCCCAGGTACCAGCACTTGTAGAGCCCGTCCGCCGGGTCGAGGAGGACGCGCCGCGGCACCACCTGCCCCGTCTCCCAGGGCCGGTCGGGGGGCAGCACCGGCTCCAGGGACTCGCGGCGCATCGGGTTGATCAGCCGCGTCACCCCGGCGAGGGAGTCGATCTCCTCGTCGGACAGGAACAGGTGCAGGTGGGGGTCGGGCCAGCCCGCTGGAATGCTCATGGCGACGGTTCTCCTTGCCGCCAATCTATCGGCAGCAGAGGGGAGGGCAACCTGCCGGCCCTGCTCTCGCCGCCGGCGGGGCAATCGCCTTTGTTACCCCGGCTCGCGGCAGGGACGCCGCCGGTCGAAGAGGAGGACCGAGTGACACGAGTGGTTCACGAGCCGGCACGGGAGGTGCCGGTCCTTCACGACACCGAGGTGCTGGTGGCGGGAGCCGGGATCGCCGGCCTATACGCGGCTCTCGAAGCCGCCGCCCACGGGGCGCGCACGACCCTGGTCGACGAGTACTCCACCGTGGGCGGCAACTACGGCCCCGGCCTGGGGTCGCGCCACGACCTCTGGCAGAGCCCGCGGCTTCACGAGCGCGGGCTGGGCGGGCAGGTGGGTGACTTCCTGGCCGAGCTGGACCGCCGCGGCGGCATCCGCACCTTCGACTTCATCAGCGGCGGCGACAACGTGCCGTGGCGGTGGAACGGCATGGCGCCGATCCCGGTGATCGACCGCAACGAGTTCCAACGCCTCGCCCTGCAGCGCCTGCGGGAACTGGATGTGTCGCTGCTGCTGTCGACCACGGTGGCAGGGGCGATCGTCGAGGACGGCGCTGTCCGCGGCGTCTTCGTGGAGACCCCCGACGGCCGCCGCGCGGTGCTGGCCCGGGTGGTGGTCGACACCACGGGGGAGGCCGACGTGGCCGCCGCCGCCGGCGCCGAGATCGATGAGCGCCACGCCAGCGACGAGTCCGGCATGGGCCTGTTCTTCCGCGTCGAGGGGGTGGACTGGGAGGAGTACGAGGCGTTCCGGGCCCGCGAGCGGGACAAGCCCCTGTCCGCTGGCGAGCAGCGCTGGGTCGACGAGGTGCTGGTCGAGGCGATGCAGATGGTCTGGAAGAACTACCCCCGGGAGCTGCTGCCCTTCATCATGGCGGACTGGGAGTCCGGCGCCTTCCGCTACGTGGCGCCGGTGCCGGGCGGGGCCTACGCCTACAAGATCCCCTTCGGGACCCACGACCAGGACGTGACCACCGTCGAGGTGCGCTGGCCGGCGGGCCGGCTGTCGGTCCTCAACGCCCTGGACCGCTCCACCATCGAGGCGGCGGCGCGCCAGCAGGCCTACGACACGATCGACTTCTACAGCCGCCACGTCCCCGGCTTCGGCGAGGCGCGGGTGAGCCAGACGGCCCCCTACATGGGCAACCGCTGGAGCCGCACCATCGTCCCCGACTACACCCTCACCGAGAAGGACATCGTCGACGAACGCAGGTTCGACGACGTGGTCCACGTGCTCACCACCCTCTACAAGTACGACGAGGAGGCCCGGCGCGGGGGCCGCACGCGGCGGCTCATCGATCTGAAGAACCGCGAGGAGGGCCACTTCTTCGACATGCCGCTGCGGCAGTTCATGCCCCGGGGGGTGGAGGGCCTGCTCGCCGCCGGCCGGTCGATCGGCCGGGAGCGCACCGCCAGCCTGCGCTGGCGCTGGATCGCCAAGGTCACCGGGGGCGTGGCCGGCATGGCGGCGGCGGAGGCCGCCGCCGCCGGGGTCTCGCCGCGGGAGGTGGACATCCGCTCCCTGCAGCGGGCCCTGGTGAAGGCCGGCTACTACCTGGGCGAGCCGGATCGCCTGGGGGAGCTCGGGATCGCGTGAGATAGCCCCGGGCCGGAACGGCTCCCCCGGGGCGGCCGCCTCGCCCGGCCCCGCCGGCCGTTCTATTATGACGACATGAACTCACCGGACGGCGGCCCCGTGAACGTCACCCTGCGCCGCCGGCTCATCTACTTCTTCCCGCTGCCCGTCCTCTTCGGGTCCCTGCTCCTCGGGCCCTCGGCGAGCGCCGAGGCGGGTAAGATCCTCGCCTGGCTCTGGGGTCTGGCCTTCGGCGAGGGGGCCGCCGCCGGCGAGGAGTCGCTGGTGGGCATGATCGTCCTGGACGTGCGGCTGCCGCGCATCCTCCTCACCTTCCTCGTGGGCGGGTCCCTGGCGGCGGCCGGCAACGCCCTGCAGGCGCTGTTCCGCAACCCCCTCGTGGCCCCCTACATCCTCGGCCTCTCCTCGGGGGCCGCCTTCGGCGCCGCCCTGGCCCTGACCCTGCCGCTGCTGCCGGTGCAGCCGACGGCCTTCGCCTTCGCCCTTCTCGCCGTCGGCCTCGCCTACTTCCTGGCCCGCACCCGCAAGACCGTGTCGGTGGTCTCCCTGATCCTGTCGGGGGTGATCGTCACCGGCATCTTCACCGCCCTGCTGACGATCGTGCAGTTCCTCACCGACCCCTACAAGCTGCAGACGATCGTCCACTGGACCATGGGCAACCTGCACAACTCGAGCTGGGCCAAGCTGCGCTCGGCGGCCCCCGGTGTGACCGTCGGCGTGGTCTGGCTCTTCCTGTTCCGCTGGCGCATGAACGTGCTGGCCCAGGGCGACGAGGAGGCCCGGGCCGTGGGTCTCAACCCCGAACGCGAGCGGGTGCTGATCCTGGTGCCGGCCACCCTGGCCGCGTCGGCGGCGATCGCCGTGGCCGGGGTCATCGGCATGATCGGCCTGGCGGTCCCGCACATGGTGCGCATGCTGCTGGGGCCGGACAACCGCCACACCCTGCCGGCCTCCTTCGCCTTCGGCGGGGCTTTCCTGCTGCTGGTCGACACCGTTTCGCGGACGCTGGCCGCCTTCGAGATCCCGGTGGGGGTCTTCACCACCCTTCTCGGCGGGCCGTTCTTCATCTTCCTCCTCAAGAAGGCGCGGATCGGATGGGAGAGCTAGCGCCGGCGATCCAGATCGAGGGGCTCTCCTTCGCCTACGAGGGACGGCCGATCCTCAACGGCGTCTCCGTGGAGGTCCCCGAGGGCGAGTTCACCGTTCTCCTCGGCAAGAACGGCAGCGGCAAGTCGACGCTCATGCGCATCGTCGGCGGCATGCTCGAGTTCGAGAGCGGCGAGGTGCGGATCATGGGGGAGGAGCTGCTCTCCTTCTCGAGCCGGGGGCGGGCCAAGGTCCTCGGCTACCTGCCCCAGCACCACCGGCCGGTCTTCCCCTTCGCCGTGGAGGACGTGGTGCTCACCGGGCGCGCCAGCTACGTGAGCTACGCGCCCAAGAAGGAGGACCTGGAGATCGCCGTCGACGCCCTGGCGCGAGTCGGCATCCTGCACCTCAGGGAGCGCCCCTACACCGAGCTGTCGGGGGGCGAGCAGCAGATGGTGCGCATCGCCCGCGTCCTGGCCCAGCAGCCGAGGGTCATCCTCCTCGACGAGCCGACCTCCCATCTCGACTTCCTCAACTCGGCCCACCTCCTGCGCCTGATCCGCGAGCTGGTGGACACGGGCCTCACGGTCCTCGCCGTCCTCCACGACCCGAACAGCGCCTTCCTCTACGGCGACCACTTCATCTTTCTGAAGGACGGCGTGGTGGAGCGACTGCCGGCGGCCGAGCGCCCCTGGGACCGGGAGTTCCTCGAGCGCATCTACGACACCGGCATGGACTCGATCCCCTACGGCGACCGCGCCCTGGTGGTGCCCAAGGGCTGAGCCTAGCGCAGCAGCAGCATCCGCCGTGTGCGCTCGCGGTCGCCGGCCTGCAGCCGCACGAGGTAGACCCCCGTAGCCGCCGGCTGTCCGTCCTCGTCCCGCCCGTCCCAGCGGACGCGGTGAGCGCCGGCCCGCCGGTTGTCCCGAACCAGCCGGCGCACCTCCTGGCCCACCAGGTTCACCACCGCCAGACGCACCGGGCCCGCCTCCGCCAGCTCGAAGGGGATCACCGTGCCGCCGTTGAAGGGGTTCGGGTGGTTGGCGTGCAGGGCGAACCTGGTGGGCAGAGACGGGCCCGGAGGGGCCGCCGCCAGCCGCGCCGGGATGCGGCCGTCGTTGAAGAGGATGCGGGACACCGAGGCCCCGCCGCCCAGGCCCGCTCCTCCCAGCGGGCGGAGGCGGAAGAGCTCTCCGGGGCCTCGGGCCGACCTTGCGCCGGCCAGGACGACGCGCAGGCCATGGGGGTCTCCAACCCCGGGGGCCGCCTCCGAGGCGAGCAGGAACCCCGGAAGGTCAGGGGCCGGCTCGAGTCGGGCCTCCACCTCTTCCTGCCATTGCACCAGAACGTCTCCCGAGACGATCCCGGAGCGCTCGTCCAGCCACAGGGCCAGGTGGTCGCCGCGGTGACGCAGCTCCAGCTGGCGTTCCACCGCCAGGGGGCGCCCGGCCGCGGAACTCGACTCCGCAGGGGGATCCGGCGTGGGCGGGGGGTGGTTGACGGCCACCGGCTCCTGCACCGGAAAGCGGCTCAGCAGGCCGACCCGTTGCTGCAGGACGAGGGCGGCGTCGAAGGGAGTGATGGCGCCGAATGGAGCGAGGGAGTCGACGTTGGCGGCGAGGGAGTCGCGCTCCGTCAGCAGGGGACCGAGCACGTGGTTGAGGATGCGGGAGGCGTCATAGGCTTGCAGCCGGGCGTTGGCGTCGGCGTCGCCGAAGAGGCCGAGGACGTAGGTGGTGTCGGCGACGACGGTCTCCCCGCCCGCGGTGGTATGGAGGTCCTGGTAGGTCTGCCGGAGGGTGTCGCCCCCGGCGACCGGGAGGTGGGGGCCGCCGCTCTCGGCAGCGGTCACCAGGTGGCCGAAGAACACGCTGTCGCTCAGATCGGTCTCCACGAGGGGTACGGACCGGGTCTCGGTGCCGATGGCGGTGGTGACGGAGGCGGTGTCCACGGCGCCGGGCCGCTGGTTGACGTCGGCGTCGATCAGCCTCATCCACAGGGTGTCCCCCGGCTCGGCGACGACGGTGGCGTCCAGCCGGCCGTCGTGGGCGGGCACGGTCAGCAGCGAGCAGCGGCGGGTGGTGGCGCCGGCCGCGTCGAGGGAGTCGTCGAAGCAGAGCTGCAGCAGGTGGCCGGGCAGGGTCTTGATGGAGTCGCCGCCGAAGAGGGTCTCCTCCGTCGCGTCGGGGTCCCTGTAGAGGATGGCCACGCGGCTGGCGAAGGTCCCCGAGGAGGGGGCGGTCTCGACCGCCTTCAGGGTATCGGCCTTCCCGATCTCCTTGGCGGCGGGACCCTGTCCGAGGGTGACGGCGAGGGTGTCCGGCGTCTCCGGATCGCGGTCCACGTCGGGGTCGGTGATGGCGATGTGCAGGGAGTCGTGCATGACGATCCGGGAGGGGGTGGTGACCAGCCGGGCATCGGAACCGACGAGAGTGACGGCGCCGTCCTCCGTGCCGGCGGGCAGTCCGCCGTCGTTGAGGGCGAGGTGCTCGATGGTCATGTCCGTGGTGGCGGGGCGGCGCAGGTCGGCGACCACGAAGAGCGCCCGTACGAGGGTGCCGTCCTCGTCGACGGCGTCCGTATCGGTGGCCATGGCGATCCGCAGGGTGTCGACATCGGCGCCGTTGCCCTCCAGGGAGTTGCTGGCCAGTTGCCAGTGGCGGGAGTCGACGAGATCCGCGGGCTCCACGTCCACCGGAGACAGCAGACCGCCGTCGTAGGAGAGGAACACCTCGGTGGCCAGTACGCCGCCTTCGCCGGCATCGGTGAAGCGCACGGGGACCGCGAGGGTGTCTCCCCCGAAGGCGGTGGTGTCGGGCAGGGAGACGGTGAAGCCGGCCTCGCCTCCGGTTCCGACTCCCGTGGAAGGTCCGCTGCCGGGGGTGGGCACCTCGAGGAGGGAGAAGTCGGCGGCGTTGTCGCCGGTGTCGGTGCCGGCGGCGTCCCTGGACAGGCTCTGGCCGGCCGGCGTCGTGGGCGCCGGCGTTCCCTCCCCCGCGTTGTGTTCGCCGGCATCGCCGTACTGCAGGGCGTCGACGATTCTGTCGTTCTCGTCGAGGAGCTGCACCGCGTCCGGGCCGTTCTGCCAGTCCACCGAGCCCTCCACGTCGCGCACCGCCGCCAGTTCGGCGTTGGCGCTGGCGGTGGCGACCACGAGGATCCCGTCCGCCGGGATGGCGGCGCCGCTGAGATCGACGCTGCGGTAGGAGGCCCCCGAGCCGCCGTTGATGCCGACGAGGGACCAGCCTTCCAGGGAAGTGCCCGCGGGGCCGGCGAGCTCGGTGAAGACGCCTGCGGCGTCGGTGCCGGCGGCGTCGTAGAGAAGCTCCTGGATCCGCACCTGGCCTTGTGCGGGGGAAGCGGAGAGGGCCGCCACGGCGGCCACCGCGGCGCCGACGACGAGACCCGCGGCCCCCGGAGGGCGGCGTGTCGGGCGATGGGCCGGCCGCCGGCGGAGGGGGGGCCGCGGGCGGCGGGGTCGGCGGCGGCTCCACATGCTGAAGTCGATGAGGGGGAGATGGGCGCGCGTCATTGGCACGGTCCTCCTTGGCCGCGAAGGTGTGGAGTATGTGCCGAAGCAGCGGGCGTGCCAGGCCGCCGCCGTGTCGCCTGGCTGGCGCCAACCTCCTGCGGCGGCAGCAGATCGGCAGCCGAGGGGGCTGGCCCGGGCCGTGCCCGCGGAGGCCGGGTTGGGTGCCCTGGGTGACGGCCTTGTGACCTCCGGGCGACACGGCGGCGCTGCAAGTGCGCCTCCCCGGGGGCCGGGCGAGAGGCCACCGGCCATCGTCTTGCCTCCCGTTGCCGGCGGCCGGACGGGCTTCTATCCTGTCAGGCCGCCCAGCCGCGGCATTCAGCCCCCGGAGATCTCCATGCCAGAAATCGAACCCTACCTGGACCGTCTCGCCGAGGACGGGTTCTGCGTGCTCGAAGAGGTGATCCCCGCCGGCGCCGTCGGCGAGGTCTGCGCCAGCCTGCAGGCCTCGGTGGAGGAGCACAAGCTCGACGACCCGCGCAGCTACGTGGACAAGGTCTCGGGCACGATCAACGTCGATCAGTCCTTCGCCCCCTACCTGGTCGAGCCCCGTCTGATGGGGGTGTGCAAGGCGCTCCTGGGCGAGCACGTGCGCGTGTCGTACACCACCTGCATGGTCACCTGGCCGGGAAATCCGCGCGGCGGCTGGCACGCCGACTGGCCCTTCAATCAGAACAACGCCGGCCACGTGCCGTCCCCCTACCCCGACGCCGTGATGCACCTGACGACGATCTGGATGCTAACGCCCTTCACCGCCGAGACCGGCACCCGGGTGGTGCCCGGGTCGCACCGGCGCGACGACAACCCCACGGGGGGCGTCGATGTCGATGCGGACCGGCCCCATCCGGAGGAGATCTCGGTGGAGGGTGCGGCGGGATCGGTGCTGGTCATGGACAGCCGCCTGTGGCACGCCATCAGCCCCAACGAAACCGGCGAGCCGCGGGTGGCCATGCCGATCCGCTTCGCCCCCTGGTGGCTGAACCTGGACTCCCTCCGGCCCGAGTCCGACGAGCGTGACCGGCTCACGGCCGGGGGCCTGTCGGAAAACCGGGTGCCCTTGGTGCCGGCCGGGGTCTTCGCGGGGCTGCCGGAGGAGGTGAAGCCCCTCTTCCGGCACTGGGTGGACGGCTCGTAGAGGCCGGGCGGCCTCAGCCCTTCAGTCCCACCAGGTCTCGCCTTCGGCGAGGTGGGCCCGCAGCAGCTCCTCGTTCAGTTCCACCCCGATCCCCGGACGGTCCGGCAGGGTGATGTGACCCCCCTCGACGACGGGGCCGCCCCAGTCGGCGGCGATGTCGTCCCACCAGGGGCAGTCGAGGCCGTGGTGCTCGAGGGCGAGGAAGTTGGGGGCGTTGGCGCAGACGTGGGCGGAGGCGACCGTGCCCACGGGGGTGCAGATGTTGTGGGGGGCGAAGCCGAGGTGGTGCTGCTCGCACAGCTCGGCCACCTTGCGGGCCTCCTGGATGCCGCCGAAGCGGGGGATGTCGGGGGTGATGATGTCGGCGGCCCGGCGCTCGATCATCGGCCGCAGTCCGTGGCTCATCCAGTGGTTCTCGCCGCAGGCGATCGGCACCGACGTGTGGTCGGTGACGTACTTCAGGGCGTCCAGGTCCTCGGGCGGCGTCGGGTCCTCGAGCCAGAGGATGTCGATGTCCTCCAGCCGGCGGGCCACCCTCAGGGCGTCGGCGGTCTGGTAGCACCAGTGCAGGTCGAGGCACAGCTCGGCGTGGTCGGGCAGGGCCTCGAACGCGGCGTGGCTCACGGCGCTCATGTAGTCGACCTCGCGCCGCGAGAGGGCGCGGTTGTAGGCGTCGGTGCGGTACTCCGGCGGCGCGCTGTTGTCGATGTCGACCTTGACCACCGAGTAGCCCGCCTCCACCCGCTCGAGGACGGCGTCCCCGTAGGCCTCGGGCGACCGGTCGCCGGGGCGGCCGGTGTCGGCGTAGATCCGCACCCGGTCGCGGTACTTGCCCCCGAGCAGCTGCCACAGGGGCAGCCCCGTGATCTTGCCGAGCAGGTCCCACAGGGCCAGCTCCACCCCCGACAGGGCGAGGACGATGCTGCCGCCGGTGGACCCGGCGCCGGAGAGGGACCGGTAGATCCCCTGCGCCAGCGGGACCACCTGGCGCGGGTCCTGCCCGGCGATGATCGGCTCGATGCGCCGCAGGACGTCTTCCACGCCGATGGGCAGCTGCGCCTCGCCGATGCCGCAGACCCCCTCGTCGGTCTCCACCTTGACCAGGGTCCAGGTCCAGGGCACCCCCTGGATCCGCATCGACTTGATTCCCGTGATCTTCATGGCATAGCTCTCAGAAGGGGGTCCAGTTCGGGTCGCTGTCCCAGCCCGGGTGATCGGTGATCCGCTCCTCGGCGCCGCCCTCTACCGGGACGATGTAGATGTCGTATCCCACGTCGGCATCCCGGTCCTCGAGTCCGAAAGCGATGCGGGTGCCGTCGGGGGACCAGGTTGGGCTCCAGACCCGGGCCTCGGCGAAGGTCACCTGCCGGGCGCCGCTGCCGTCGGCGGCCATCACCCAAACGTGGCTGGTGCGATTGAAGTTCTGCACGAAGGCGATCGAGGCGCCGTCGGGGGACCAGGAAGGGTCCGACACCCAATGGTCGCCGGAGAGGCGCCGGTCGGCGCCGCTGGCCAGGTCGATGCGGTAGATCGCCGGGGGCCGGGGGGCATCCCGCCAGCTGGTGTAGACGATGGAGAGGCCGTCGGGGGACCAGGCCGGATCCCAGGCATCCACGGGATCGAAGGTCAGTTGCCGCACACCCGAGCCGTCGGCATTCATGATGAAGACATCGCTGTTGTAGTGGCCACTTCCCGGGGGCCTCTCCCGTTCACCGTGGCGATCCGAGGTGAAGGCGATTCGGCGCCCGTCGGGGGACCAGCAGGGGGCCCCGTCCGACGCCTCGTGGCGAGTGAGGTTCTCGGGCCGGCTGCCGTCGGCTCGCATGACGTAGATCTCGTTGTTGCCATCTCTGTAGGAAGAAAAGGCCACCCTCGACCCGTCGGGGGACCGGGCCGGTTGCCGGCCGTCGATCAGCCGCACCGTCACGGTTTCCGGCAGCGAGCCGTCCGCAAGCGGCGCCAGGGCCAGCTCGGCGGACAGATTCACCACTTCTCCCGTCTCCAGGTCCAGGGAGAACAGCTCGGGGTGGGCCTCGAACCCCGTGCCCCGCGTCGAGGAGAACAGCAACTGCGTCTCCTTCAAGGGTGGGACACTATCGTCATCGCTCGCGCCGGGCTCTCCCGGGGCCTCGAAGTCCACGGTCACGCCCCGCTCGCGCAACCCGTCCAGGAGCCCCGTCGTCTCCGCGCCGCTCAGAGGATTCCCGGTCAGGCCCAGGCTCTGCAGGCTGTCCAGCCCCGCGAGGGCGGACACGTCCCGCACCGCGTTGTCCGCCAGCAGCAGCACCTGCAGCCGCTTGAGGGAGGCCAGCGGCGACACGTCCTCGATGCGGTTGCTCTCCAGATCGAGGAAGCGCAGCCGCTGGAGGCCGGCCAGGGAGGAGATGTCGGTGATCTCGTTGTGGGACAGGTCCAGGGCCTCGAGCCGGGTGAGCTGCTCGATGCCGCCGAGGTCGGCGATGCCCCGGTCCTCGGCGCTCAGGGAGACCACCTCGACGCCGGCCCCGGACTCGTCCACGGCCGCCTGCAACGCCGAATCGGCAAAGGCCAGGGTGACGGGACCTCCGGTCCGATCGGAGTCAGGGCCGCTGGGCCGGTCCGGCTCCGAGCCGCAGCCGGCAAGGGCCAGGGCGATCAGTGCCCCGGCGGCCGCCTTGCCGCGGACCCGGTCCCCGGGGTGATCCCCCGGCCTCTGTGCACGCAGGGTCATGGGCTCAGACAGCAATGGGCCCCAACGCGACAAGCCCCCGGCGGTCGATCGTCGGGGGCTTGTCGGCACTGGGCATCTGGTAGCGGCGCAGGGACTCGAACCCCGGACACTCGGATTATGATTCCGATGCTCTAACCAGCTGAGCTACGCCGCCATCCGTTGGTGGCAGGAACAGATCGAATAAGCGGACGGGGCTGAATCGCGGCAAGGGCTCACGGGAAGTAGCGCTCGAAGAGCTTGTAGGGCGCCTCGTCCATGCCCATGGAGGCGTAGGTCGCCTGGGCGCGGCCGTTCCCGCGCTCGACATAGAGCCGCAGGCCGCGCACGTCGCCGTCGGCCTCCGCCTTCTCGCGGACGTGCTCGAAGAGCCGCCGGAAGACGCCCCGCCGCCGGGCCGCCGCCTCGACGTAGACGCTCTGGATCCACCACAGCCAGCCGTCGCGCCAGTCCGACCACTCGAAGGTGATCAGCAGGCAGCCGACGACGCGGCCCTCCTGCTCGGCGACGGTGTAGAACCCGGCGGCCGGGTTGGCGAAGAGCCTGCCGAGGCCGCGGCGCACCGTCGCCGGGTCCAGCTCGTGATCCTCGGTCTCCCGGGCCAGACGGCAGTTGAAGTCGACCAGGGACTCCAGGTCTTCGGGGCGGGCGGCCCGCACGCGCAGGGATCCGTCCACGGCTGGGGGCGAGCTCAGGGGGCCTCCTGCAGGATGGCATCGATGCGGGCGAGCTCGCCGGCGTCGAAGGTGACCTCCGCGGCGCCGAGATGCTCCTGCACCTGCTCAAGGCTCTTGGCGCCCACGAGGACGCAGCTGACCGCCGGCTGCCGCAGGCACCAGGCGATGGCCATCTGCACCAGGGTGAGGCCCTTGCCGGCGGCGATCTCGCCCAGGCGCCCGGCCACGGCGCAGCAGCGGGCGAAGCTCTCCCCCTGAAAGCGGGAGGAGGTGGAGCGCTCGTCGTCGTCGGGGAAGACGTGGCCGGGGGCGTAACGGCCGGTGAGCAGGCCCTTGGCCAGCGGACTGTGGGCGAGATTGCCGACGCCGTTGGCCTCGCACCACGGCAGGTCGTCCGCCTCGATCTGCCGGTGGAGCATGTTGTAGCAGGGCTGACTGGAGACGAAGGGGGCGGCGGAAGCCGCGGCTTCCATCTGCGCGGCGTTGAAGTTGGAGACGCCGAGGTAGCGGGTCTTGCCCTCCTCCTGGAGGCGGGCCATGGCGGCCATCGTCGCCTCGATGGGGTCGCGCTCGCCGCGCCAGGAGTGCACCTGGTAGAGGTCGACGTGGTCGACGCCGAGGGCGCGCAGGGAGTTCTCCATGGCGGCGCGAACCGCGGCCGGGGAGTAGTCGCCGCTGACCTTGGTGGCCAGGAAGCAGCGCTCGCGGTAGCCGTCGCGCAGGGCCCTGCCGACGATCGACTCGCTCGGGCCGTAGGCCTGGGCCGTGTCCACCAGGGTGACGCCGGCGTCGATGGCGCCGCGCACGGTGCGGACCGCCTCGGCCTCTTCCATTCGCCCCATGCCGCCCCCGATCGGCCAGGCGCCGAGGCCGATCACCGGGACCCGGGGACCGTCTCTACCGAGACTCCGATACCGCATGCCGCGCCTCCTCTCCGTTCTGCCGCCGCTCGCGCCACGCCAGCCCCGCAAGGGTTGCCGCCACCAAGGCGGTCGCCACCACGGCGGCCAGGTTCAACTGGTACCAGCCGATGCGCGCCTCCAGGGCCCCGGACGAGAACGAGGACAGGATCATGGTGGCAAAGATCAGGAAATCGTTGGCCGACTGCACCCGCGTTTTCTCGCCCTCGCCGGAGTAGGTGCCGGTGAGCAGGCTCGTGCACGAGACGAAGAGGAAGTTCCAGCCCACGCCGAGCAGGGTCAGGCCGGCCATGTACCAGGCCACCTCGGTGCCGCCGAGGTTGACGAGGGCGGAGGCCCCGATCAACAGGATGCCGGCGAACATGACGGGGCGCTCGCCGACGCGCTGCACGATGCTGCCGGTGAAGAAGGAGGGCACGTACATGCCGAGGACGTGCCACTGGATCACCCGCGCCGTGTCGTGGAAGGCGTGGTGGTGGCGCTCCATCGACAGGGGTGTGGCGTTCATCAGCAGGGACATGAGCCCCCAGCTGGCCACGGCGCCGAGGAGGGCCATGCGGAAGGTGGGATGGGCGGCGATGCGGGTCAGGGGCCGGCCGCCGGTCGACTCGGAGCGCGGCGTCGGCGGCGGCAGGCGGGTGCAGGACATGACGAGCAGGATCAGCGCCTGCAGGATGACGATGCAGCCGAAGGAGCCGGCGAACTCGCGGCCCTCCCAGAGGAACCGGGTCTCGGCGGCCATCGTGGAACCTGCCACCGCGGCGATCACCCCGCCGGCCATGACCAGCGAGATGGCGCGGCTGCGGAACGCCGGCGGCGAGACCTCCGCCGCGGCGAACCGGTAGTAGGTGGCGAAGCCGTTGACCGTGCCGATGAGCAGGGCGCCGGCGCAGAGCAGGAGGAACTCCCCGCGCCAGGCCGCCGCCGCGGCCACCAGGGCCCCGGCCACGCCGAGGGCGCCACCGGTGAGGAAGCCGATGCGGCGTCCGTGGCGGCGCATCCAGTGGGCGGCCGGGATCGTGGTCAGGGTTGTGGCCACCGGCACCAAGGCCAGGGGCAGCGTCGTCAGCGAGGGGTCGGGCGTCAGGCGGCTGCCCGCCAGCCCCATGGTGGTCAGCAGGATGACGGCGGAGGTGCGGGTCAGGGCCTCGCAGACGAAGAGGAGCCCCACCTGCAGGTAGGGGCTGGACGGCGCTTCGGCCGGGGGGCCGGTCACCCGGACCGGCCGGCGCGGCGCTGGCGTACCGCCCCGGCCAGCAACTCCAGGATCTGCGCCGTCTGCTCCCAGGAGATGCAGGCATCGGTGATGCTCTGACCGAAGACCGGGGCCTGCCCCGGCACCAGGTCCTGGCGGCCCTCCACCAGGTGGCTCTCCATCATGACGCCGAAGAGGTGGTCCGATCCGCCGGAGATCTGGGCCGCCACTTCCTCGGCGACGGCTGCCTGCCGCAGGTGGTCCTTGTCGCTGTTGCCGTGGCTGCAGTCGATCATCACCCGGTGGGGCAGATCTTCCTCGTCGAGGCGCGCGGCCAGGGCGTCGACGGTGGCGCGGTCGTAGTTGGGGCCGGAGCCGGCGCCGCGCAGGATCACGTGGCAGGCGTCGTTGCCGGAGGTGGCCACGATCGCCGAGATCCCCTGCTTGGTGACGGAGAGGAAGTGGTGGGCCCCCCGGGCGGCCTTGATGGCGTCGATGGCCAGCTGGGTGCTGCCGCCGGTGCCGTTCTTGAAGCCCACCGGCATGGACAGGCCCGAGGCCAGCTCGCGGTGGACCTGGCTCTCGGTGGTGCGGGCGCCGATGGCCCCCCAGGAGACGAGGTCGGCGATGAACTGGGGCGTGATGGTGTCGAGGAACTCGGTGCCGGCCCCCAGGCCGCGGTCGGCCAGGTCGAGGAGCAGCTTGCGGGCGGTGCGCAGGCCCTCGTTGATGCGGAAGGTGTCGTCGAGACCGGGATCGTTGATCAGGCCCTTCCAGCCCACGGTGGTGCGCGGTTTCTCGAAGTAGACGCGCATGAGGACGAGCAGGTCGCCGGCGAGGGGGCCGGCGGCCTCGATGAGGCGGTCGGCGTACTCGTGGGCGGATTCGGGCTCGTGGATCGAGCACGGACCGGCGACCACCACCAGGCGGTCGTCCCGGCCCTCGAGAGCGGCGCGGACCTCCTCGCGGCAGCGGCTCACCGTGGCCGAGGCCGGCTCCGAGACCGGCAGCTCCTCCATGAGGATCGCCGGCGGGATCAGGGGCTTGATCCCGGCGATCCGCAGATCGTCCGTCGGGTGCAGCATCAACTCTCCTCCGGGGTGGCGGGTGGTGGCGCGGAGCTGACGGGCGGGCCTTATTCAGCCGCTCGATTCTCGCGATCAAATATAGGAGCGACCATCCATGGGCAGGCCCCGGGCCGTCATCACCGTCAACCTCGACATCGCCGGCCGCCGCCCCTCGGCGGAGGTCTTCGACGCCGCCGGCATCGACTGGGAGCACCGCTACGGCGCGCCCGACTGGCTCGACGACGACACGCGCGCGTCTCTGGCCGGCGTCGACGCCATCCTCGCCGGGGCGGAGCGCCTGGACGAGTCGACCATGGCCCACGCCGACCGGCTCAAGGTCGTCTCCCGCAACGGCGTCGGCTACGACCGGGTCGACGTCGACTACTGCACCCGGCGGGGGATCGTCGTCACCTACACGCCCGGGGTCATGGCCGACGCCGTGGCCGATCTGACCATGGGCCTGCTGCTGGCCGCCGTGCGCGGCATCTCGACCGGCGACCGCCACGTGAAGGGGGGCGGCTACGAGGCCGCCATGGGCGAGGACCTGGCGGCCATGACCCTCGGCCTGTTGGGCTGCGGGCGCATCGGCGTCGAGGTGGTTCGCCGGGCCCTCGGGTTCCGCATGCGGGTCCTGGTCCACGACCCCTGGGTCGCTCCCGAAGAGCTGCGCAAGATCGGCGCCGAGCCGGTCGATCTCGACGGCCTGCTGGCCGGCTCCGACGCCGTCAGCCTGCACCTGCCCATGTCGCAGGAGAACGCCCGCATCGTCGACGCCGGCTTCCTGGGCCGCATGAAGCCGGGGAGCTGGCTGATCAACACCGCCCGTGGCGGTCTCGTCGACGAGCCCGCCCTGATCGCCGCCCTGGAGGCCGGTCACCTGGCCGGCGCCGGACTCGACTGCCAGGCCACGGAACCGCCAGCCGGGGATTCCGCCCGCCTGGTCGCCCTCGAGCAGGTGGTGGCGACGCCCCACGGCGGCTCCAACACGGTGGCGGCGCGGACCCGCATGGCCGAGCTGGGCGCCCAGGGGATCGTCGACGTGCTCCAGGGCCGCCGGCCGGAGCACGTGGTCAACCCGGAGGTGCTGGAGAAGGTGGGGATTCGCTGAGGGTGGGGCTGGCCTGAAGAGAGGCGGGACCCCTGCCGGCGCGGTGGGTCCCGGGTGGAGCCGGGCCCTAGACTCCGTCCGGGCGCAGCCAGCCGAGGGGGAGCGGGCACCAGCCCCGCAGGGCGCCCAGGGCCGGGGGCACCGCCGTCACCAGGTCCGCCGCCAGCGGGCCGAAGAGGGCGCGCATCGCCGTCGCCGGGTCCCAGTTGTCTCCGTCTGAAGCATCCTCCCGCCGGCACTCGGGACGGCCGTCCCGCACACGCATCCTCAAGGTACCGTAGCCCTCGATGCCGACGTCGGCCTCGCCCTCGGGCAGACGATCGCAGACCCCCATCAGGGCCTCCACCGTGGGCGCCCAGTCGAAGACCTGCCAGTTGCCCGAGGAGGCGACGCTCACCGATTCCCCCACGGCGGCCAGCCGCCGCACCAGGACCTGCCGCTCCGGCGGCAGGGAGAAGCGCACGGAGCCGGCATCGCGAGCCTGCACCCAGGCGGGAGCCATGGCCAGGGCCGTCTCCTCGTCGCGGCCGACCAGCTCGGCGACCTGGCCGCCGTCGGGGGTGGCCACCAGGTAGCCGGCCATCTCGCCGGAGGCGTCGAGGGCCGCGTGCGGGCGGTTGTACCAGGCGCGCAGGTAGCGGTGGAACCAGGGCTTGCGGCGCCGGCAGTGGACGCGCTGAGCCTGGTGCATCCGCCAGGCCTGCTCCAGGCGGCCGGAATGGCCGGGCTCGAGAGCCTCGAAGCGCAGGTCCACAGGCTCAGGACAGGCGTGGCGCAGGTTGGCCGGCCCCAGGTCGACGGAGACCGTCCGGCCGCACTTCTCGTACCCGAAGTAGCCGTAGCGCTGGCGCTGGCCGCCGAGCCAGGAGAGGTGGAAGCCCTCGGCCTTCATGCGCTCCACGCAGTGGCGCATGAGAACCCCCATGTAGCCCCTGCCGCGGTCGCCGGGGTGGGTGGAGACGCCGCCGATGCCGCCGACCTTCAGCAGGCGGCCGCCGACCTGCCAGTCGATGGGGAAGAGCCCGACGATGGCGCGGATCCGCCCGTCCACGCGCAGGGCGTGGTTGCAGGACATGAGCTCGTCGCAGGGCTGGTAGATCGACGGCAGGAGGGTGGCGAAGTCGTGGGGGCGGTGCTCGCCGAAGACACCGTCGAGGAAGGCGATCGCCTCGTCGAAGTCGGCGCCGGAGAGCTGGACGACGTCGGCCAAGCTACCGGCCGGGGTGGGGCATGAAGAACTCGAAGCGCGCCGGGTCGCCGTAGCCCTCGATCTCGGTGGGGCGGATGCCGGCGCTGTCGCGCGCGGCGCGCACGATCGTCTTGTTGAAGTCGCTCACGCCCTCGGCCTCGAAGTAATCCTGCACAGGCATCCAGCGGCTCTCGGCGATCTCCTCCTCCTGGATGGTGATGCGCTCGTCGAGGGGGCGCAGGCGGCAGACGAAGTAGATGTCGGACTTGCCGTAGCGGTAGCCGTGCCAGTGGCGGAAGCAGACGAGGGCGTCGAACTCGGTGCTCACCCCCGTCTCCTCGAAGACCTCGCGGACGATGCCCTCCACGAGGTGCTCCCCTTCGTGCAGGGCGCCGCCGGGCAGCTTGTAGCTCCCGCGGCGGCGGGGGGTGCGGTGATACCGCTCGCTGACCACGAGCAGCTCGTCGCGGTCGTTGATGGCCACGCCGCCGACGCCTATGTAGTGCGAGGCGTGGGCGGGGATGAAGGCGTCCTCTTCGAGGCGCGCCGTCATCATCAGGCTGTCGTCGTTGGAATGGTGGAAGGCGAAGCCGGCCGACGCGGCCACGGGGATCAGATCGGCCCGGTCGATGGAGATCTCGAGCCAGACGACGCGGTATCCCTTGTCGCGCCAGTGGGCCATGGAGGCCTCGAGCCGGGCGGCGAAACGGGCCGGATCGCGGTCGAGGGCGCCGGGCTCGGGAATGACGCCGCCGAAGGGGTTCTCGCCGGCGGGGATGACGTTCGGTTCGTCGGTCACGGGGGCCATTGGGGCGGTATGTAGCCGAGCGGTTCGAGGCATGTCAAGGTCGTCTTGGACGTGGCAGGTTTCGGCGATCTTGGGTACTTTTGGCGCATCGATCCCACCCAAACCGACGAGAGGAGCTCTCGCCCATGCCGTTTTCGTTCAAGAACTCGAAGGGAACGTCCTACATCCTCCACCAGAAGACCACGACCCTGAAGAACGGGAACACGCAGAACATCTTCTTCTTCGCCAAGGAGGCCCGCGAAGGCGCCCTCGACGAGGTGCCCGAGGGCTACCAGGTCGCCGAGAGCCGCAACGGCCTTCCGGTGCTCAAGCGCTCCAGCTGAGTCTCTTCAGGAAGCAAGACCAGAGGTATCCAGGCGCCGGTGGGTTTCCGCCGGCGCCTTTCTCTTTGCCGGGCCCAGCCGGCGGGCCTAGCCTTCGGCCCGCCCCCACCGGAGTGATGCAGATGGAACGCACCCTGTCCCGCCGCCTCGGCAAGCGCACCGCGAGCCGGGAACTGCTCGCCTTCCTCGACGAGCGGCTGCCGCGCCTGCAGAGGCCGTCCTCACCGGCGGCCTGGAAGCGCCGCGCCACCAAGGCCCGCGCCGCCGTCCTCGAGCTGTTCCTGCGCGGCCATCCCGCCGGCGTCCTCGAGGAGCAGCCCCGCGTCGAGTGGCGCGGCGTGATCGACGCCGGCCCCGGTTACCGCATCCGCAAGCTCCGCTACGAGGGTTACCCCGGCCTGTGGGTGCCGGCCCTGCTCTACGAGCCCACCAGCCTCAGCGGCAAGGTGCCCGCCGTGCTCAACCCCAACGGGCACCACGCCGGCGGCAAGGCGATGGACTACAAGCAGGCGCGCTGCATCAACCTGGCGAAGCGCGGCATGCTGGCCCTGAACACCGAGTTCATCGGCATGGGGGAGTTGCGCTCCGACAGCGACCACATGCGCATCAGCCTCCTCGACTTCTGCGGCGTCGCCGGCGTCGGCGTGTTCTACCTGCTCATGAAGCGCGGCCTCGACGTGCTGCTTGCCCACCGCCACGCCGACCCGGAGCGGGTGGCCATGACCGGCCTCTCCGGCGGCGGCTGGCAGACGGCGGTCCTCTCCGCCCTCGACGAGCGCGTCACCGTGCCGGTGCCCGTGGCCGGCCACTCACCCGTGTGGCAACGCTGCCGCTGCGCCGCCGACATGGGCGACTTGGAGCAGTGCCCCACCGACCTGTGCACGGCCGCCGACTACGACGTCCTCACCGGCATGTTCGCGCCGCGGCCGACGCTGCTCATCTACAACCACGAGGACGACTGCTGCTTCCAGACCCGGCGCACCAGGCTCTCCGTGTACCGGCCGGCCCGCGCCGTCTTCGAGACCCTGGGCGCCGGCGGCGACATCGAGCTGCACGACAACCTCGACCCCGGCACCCACAACTACGAGAGCGACAACCGCGGCCAGCTCTACCGCTTCCTCAACAAGCACTGGGGCCTGGACACGCCGGACGACGATCTGCCCTACGAGGAGGAGCTGCTGCCGGAGAGCGAGCTGAACGTCGGGCTGCCCGCCGACAACGCCACCCTCTACTCGCTGGCGCAGGTCCACCTGCAGAGGATCCGCCGCCGCCGCGAGAAGGCCCGCCCGGCCTCCGCGGCGGTGACCCGCCGAAGGCTGGCGCGGGTGCTGCACCTGGGCCGGTACGAGGCGGAGGGCGCCCTGGGCAGGCGCGGCCCCCGGGGCGGATTGGCCACGAGCGACGGGGCGCTTCGCGTCGGCCCCTGGTCGGTGCCGGTGACCGCCGTGGAGCCGGGGGGAAGGGCGAAGGGCACGGAGATCATCCTCAGCGACGGGGGGCGCGGCGGGTCGGCGGCCCTGGCGCGGGAGGCTCTGGAGGAGCGGCGCCGGGTGCTGGCCGTCGACCTCTTCGGCGCCGGCGAGAACGCCTGCGCCTTTCAGTACCACATGCTCCTGGCCAGCGCCGGCGAGCGGTCCCTCGGCATCATGGCCGGGCAGCTGCTGGCCGTGGCCGAATGGGCGTCGCGGCACTACCCCGGCGAGCTGCACCTACGCGCCGCGGGCCGGACGGCGCCGGTCCTCTGCCTGCTGGCGGCGGCCCTGCAGCCGCGGCGGTTTTCCGGGATCGTCACCAGCGCACAGATCGACTCCCTGGAGCGGCTCGTCGAGTGGCCCTCGTCCTACGCGGCGGACGCGCCCCTGCTCTGCTTCGGACTGCTGGAGGAGATCGACCTGCCCGACCTGGTGCGCCTGTCGGCGCCGGTGCCGCTGGCGGACTCGAGCCGGGGGCCGCTGCGGTGAGGGGAGGGTGAACCAGACGGCGCTGGCAGCGCCCCTAACTGCTCGGAACCTGCACCCCGGCTTGCTCTGGAAGAGCTTCGACAAGGAGCAAGGCGACGGCGCTGCCGGCATCGGGATGCGCGACAACCGCATCGGCGGAACTGGGCTCGGGGATCTCGTTGTCCGAGCAGGCCAGGCCTTCGAGATGGAGTGCCAGAGCTTCGGCCGCCATTTCTCTGGCCTCCTCAAGGGTGCGGCCGGCGGTGACACACCCGGGCAAGTCAGGGAAGCTCACCCCGTAGTCGCTCTGTTGCTCCTTGTGAACCAAGCCGATGTAGGTTCGCTTCACGGTGGCCTCCTATCGTAGTCTGAGTCCAGATTGCCGTTCGATACTCCGCAGCGTACCGGCAGGGAGGTCGCGACGCGGATGCGGAACCGTCACCAGGCCCTCCTTCTGCGGGTGCTTCAAGTGGTAATGCGATCCACGAATACGGTCTGTCTGCCAACCGTCCTCGTGCAGTCGCCTCAAGACAGTCCGGCTGTCCATCTCCGAATCAGTTGATGCTCCCTGTAGGATCTCATATTGACGAGATTATACCGATATTGCACGATCATGGCACTTCACGGAGTACTCCTTGGCGGATGCTGAAGAACTGACCCTGCGTGGCCTGGATCCCCAGCTTGTCGCCAAGTTGAGGGAGGCGGCTGGACGGGAGGACAAGAGCGTGAGCCAGATAGCCCTGGATGCCCTGCGAAGGCATTTCGGACTGGACAGGTCCCGCTGGTTCACGGAAGTCCATCGAGACATGGATCATCTCTTCGGACGCTGGGACAAGGAGGAGTTCGTCCGGATTCAGCGGAAAATCGATTCCGGCCGGCGCGTCGATCCGGAACAGTGGCAGTGAACCGGTTTCTGATGGGGTGAAGTCGCCCGTTCCAGTGGCCCTGGGCGTGGCCTGGATGGCGGGCTTCTACGGGCTCGCCGCTCTCGGCGTGGAGCCGGTGGCCACGTCTTTTTCCTTTTCGCCTGGGCCGCTCCTATGCTTCCAGGAAGTCAACCAGCAGTTCCTCGAAGTTCGTTCTGTTGAAGTCCCACCTGCGAGGCTTCTCGTACCTGGCCTCTCTCTTCGCGAACTCCCAGTGGTCCGTTCCCTTGAGAACCAGCATCGCGAGAGAAGTGCTGCCGGAGACGAGGTCGACGCGGCCTCTGGCACCGAGAACGAAGCGACCAATTGGCCTCAAGGTGAGCACCTGGCTCCTCAAGAAGACAAGCTTGAGGGTCGGTGCCTGGTATTCCCCAAGTTGCTCCTCGTAGATCGGAATCGTCTCTCTTTCGACCTGCAGCAGGGCTTGATCCTCGAGCGGACGCAGCCACTCGAGTATCGTCGAAGTGAGCCCATTGCAGCTCGAAATCCACTCTTGGCGAACGGCATCGTGGTCGATTTCCGATGCCTCCTGCTGCCGTTGCCTCTTCTTCAGAACTTCCTCCAGCGTGGGCACTTCAACCACTCCTCTGCGCCGGGTTCACAGGACGCCGCCGGAGTTCATCGGCAAGGCTCTCCTGACGTAAGACGCCGCATGCAGTCAAGCACCGGGAGCGTCCCGTGGTCACTCATCGTCTCCCGAAGCTTCATACAACCTCTTCCACCGTCGGCGCAGTCGCAGCCTGGTTCCGGCGGGCCTGCGCGAGTTCGTAGCTCGCCTGCATCCGCATCCAGTGCTCGGCGGTGCCCCAACCGATCTCTTCCAGCGCCAGCGCCATGTTCGCAGAGACCCCCGCCTTTCCGTTCAGCACGCGCGACAGGGTCCCGCGGTCGCAACCGAGGTGGACGGCCGTATCCGTGACGTTCCATCCGGTCTCTTCCATGCTCTCACGGATCAGTTCGCCCAGATGCGGCGGGTTCAGCATGGGGCGTGCACGTCCGTCCCCGTCATTGTTCATCAGTCGGCACTCCTTCCCGGTCAGTGATAGTCGATCAGGTCCACGTCCACGGCCTCGCCGTCCTCGAACCGGAACACCACGCGCCAGTTGCCGGACACACGCACGCTCCACTCGCCCGCCCGGTCGCCCTTCAGGTGTAGCGTGCCGCGCCACGCGCCGCAAGAAGGTGCTGCGCTGAGCGCATGAGGCGCCAGTGGCGGTGACCCTCGGCGTGGCCTGGATGGCCGGCTTCTACGGCCTCGCCGCCCTCGGCGTAGAGCCCGTAGCCACCTTCTTCTTCCTCTTCGCCTGGGCCGGCCTCCTCTTCACCTTCGACCAGCTCATCGCCCGGGTCGAGGGCCGCTCTCTTGTCGCACGCCTCGGGGCTGGCTCCTTGGCACTGCTCATGGCGTGGTCCGCCGTGCTCTGGTTCGCCTTCGAGCTGGCCAACCTGCGGCTGCAGAACTGGCACTACGTGATGGTCACCGACGTGGACGCCGCGCGCCTGGCGGGGACGGTCCTGGCCTTCGGCACGGTGCTGCCGGGCGTGTTCTGGATCGATCACTGGCTCGGCGCACGAGGCGTCGCCGCGGCCCTGGGCCTCCGTCCCCTGCGCTTCGGTCCGCGGTCCCTGCTCGCGCTGCAGGCGGCAGGCGCCGTCAGCCTGGTGCTGTGCCTGCTCGATCCGACGCGCTTCTACCCGCTGATCTGGGGTGTCGCACCCCTGGTCCTCGCGCCGGTGGTCTACCGCCGCGGCGCTGACGGCTGGCTGCGCCAGTGGGAGGGCGGCGAGTACGGCCCCACCCTGCGCATGCTGCTGGCCGGCGCAATCGCCGGTGGATTCTGGGAGTTCTTCAACTACTGGGCCCGGGCCAAGTGGATCTACACCGTCCCCTTCTTCGACGAGCTCAAGCTCTTCGAGATGCCCTTGTTGGGATTCCTCGGCTTCCCGCCCTTCGCCCTGGGCTGCGCCACCGTGTATCGGCTGCTGGTCTGGCACCGGCTGGCGCCCCCCATCGGCTGCTTCGCTCAGCAGGGGCCCGCCGCAGGGAAGCTGGCGCGCCCGGCTGTGATCGCCGTGGCCGTGGTCGTCTCGGTGACCGGTTATCTCGCCGTCGACCGCGTGGTCGTCACCTCGCGCACGCCGAGGGTAGCCGATGCCGCGGCCATCGGTCCGGAGCAGCGGCAGGCCCTGAAGGCGGCCGGGGTGTCACACCTGACGCAGCTGACGGGCTGGAGAAGCGGACGCCGCTGGGCCGAGGTCGAGGCGATGTTGGGTGATTCGAGCGCAGCGGATCTGCGTCGGGTGGTGGCGGTGTACTTGCATCAGGGGATCGGGACGGAGTACGGCAACCGCCTCGTGGCGGCGGGCGTCACCTCCCTGGAGAGCCTGCGTGGCTGGAGGGCCGGGGAGTTGTGGGAGAGGCTGCGAGTGGAGGACTCGCAGGGCAGGGTGCCGACGCGGGCGCAGGTGAAGGTGTGGGTGCGGCGGCTGCCAGAGGGTGGATGATTCCGGGATCCTCAGGCAAATTATCCGCCGCAGGTACCCCAGCAGGGAGGAGTGAAGCTATGCCGATGAAGAACCCGCCCCATCCAGGGCTCTCGGTGCGGCACGATTGCCTGGAGCCTTTGGGGCTGAATGTCACGGAAGCGGCCAGGCACCTGAGCGTCAGCCGCGAGGAGCTTTCCGACATCGTGAACTGCAACGCGGGCATCTCGCCTGAGATGGCAATCCGGCTCCACAAGGCCTTCGGGGGCGGCGCCGAGACGTGGCTGCGCCTCCAGGCTGCCTACGACTTGGCGCGAGCGATGAAGCATGCCGATGAGATCAAGGTCGAACGGCTGTCACCAGGAGCCTGATACCGTGGGGCGTACAAGTGGAAGACCAAGCTGCGGTACAGCGGAAGGTCGCAGCATCCAAAATCGCCACACGCCCTTGCCCGAAGCGGCTCTCGGCATACCATGGGTCGCCCCATGTACACATGGCCTTGTGGAGTCTAAGCTAGGTTGGGCGCGAGAGGAATCGCTCCAGCCTTCGGGCTACTATATCGGGCCTCCTCTCCACGTCGCACTCCCAAAGCCTCAGGACCCTCCATCCCTGACGCCGTAGTCGGCGGATGTTCCGCTGGTCCCGGCGCTTGTTGTTCGAGAGCTTCTGCTCCCAGTACTCTCGACGTGTGGATGGAATGCGACCCTCTCCGCAATGAGGACACAGGTGCCAGAAACAACCGTGCACGAAAATGATGGCGTTGTACTTCCTGAGAACGACATCTGGCCGTCCTGGAAGCGCCATCACGTTCAGACGGTAGCGATAGCCCATCTTCGTGAGGAGGCGCCGGACAATGCGCTCAGGCTTAGTGTCCTTGCCCCGGATGCGGGACATGACTTCGCTTCGCTTCTTGCTGCTCCAGATGTCCATGCTATGGATGTGTGGACTGCTTGAGTACTGGTTGTAGGAACTCCATGACGCTCTTGGCGACTTGGAAGGCCAGTGGTACCGGAACGCCATTAGAGACCATTGCGAACTTAGCCCCAAGGGGATAATGGGGCTGGAGGGCATATTCATCCGGGATGCCCTGGATGCGCATAGCCTCCCTGACGCTTAGTCGACGTTCCTTCCAAGGGTGCAAGTGCACTTCGTTGTGACCATAGCAGGCCGTAGGGCTGAAGCGGTAGCGGTGAAGGCGCTTGAAGGACTTGCGTTTGGTGTCACCCTCACTTACGGTCTTGAATCGTTCGGAGTAGGTATTGAAGACATCGTCTCTATTCTGAGTTGGCATTAGACGGAAGGCACTGGCGACGGTAAGTTCATAGGGAATGTCGTTGGGACGCAAGGGCCTCTCGCCGAACGGTGATACCTGGGGCCAGTTGAATCCTGTCTTGGCACCCTTGAAGTCTGGGAGTTCCGGCCAAGGGAACCAGTCCCTATCCGTCCTATCGATCATGCGGCTAGCGCACTGTTTCGCTATGTGCTCATGAACGCCAACCAGAATTAGCCGTTCCCGGTCTTGGGGAACGCCCATTTCGAGGGCATTAATCATGCGCAGATCTAGGCAATAGCCAGCGGCCTGGAGCTGCTGTTCGAGCTTCTTCAAGTAAGCACGATGCACTCCTATGCGATACAGTCCCGCCACGTTCTCGAACACGAAGAAGCGAGGCATGAGTGAAGTGATGCGGTAAACGTAAGTCCTTGTCAGCTTGCCCTTGGTGCCCTTGCTGCCCTGGTGGCGTCCACCGTTACTGAAGTCAGGACAGGGTGGTCCGCCGATCACGCCGAATAGAGAGGGCTTGCCTTGCGGGAAGGCTTGTCTCTCTATAGACGGGGCGTAGAGCGATCTGATGTCCCGAGTATTCGAAATAGCCGCTGGGTATGGCTTCTTGCCATTGGCTTTGCGCCATAGGGTCATGCCGTAGGCGTACATGCTCGCGACCGAAGGATCACTTTCGTTTGTCCAGACGGTCTCGAAACCTGCCTTCTCGAAGCCGATGTCGAGGAATCCGCCGCCGGTGAAGAAGGACAGGAGTGGGATGGCGTTACTCATGAGGTCTCGATAGCGGGATTGTCATTCCTCCAAAGCGAATCCTGTGGTCAGGTCAGTTTGTCTATACGAAGTCTCCACTACGTCACGCCGGAGGTCGCAGAGCATTGCCGCCGATACGTCCTGCATCAGGAACGGAAAGCGCGTCGGGGAAAGCCCTCTGACCGTGACTTGGCGGGCGCCAATGTTGAGTGCGAGGAGTAGTGTGCCGTTGCCGAGCAGGGTGACGCTATTCACCGTCCCAACGGCATCGGCTGGCCAGCCGGGACTCTGTTCGCGTTTGCTCCAATATCCCTTGCACACTGGCCTGTACCCACAGAAGCGGCAAGCGTCGGGGCTAGGGGTGGCGAGGCGTTGGGGCGGTGCGCCTGATGCTATGAGGTTGTTAATCGCCGTGAGTTTGGTGCGGGCCTGCTCCATGATATTGCGTGCCCGGGCGGTGTCGAGCGGCACCTGGTGATTGCCGCCGGCAAGGTTGGTCAGCGTCAGCCGAATCGGCCACTCGCCGCAGGTTTCATGGTAGATGGCGGCGTAGAGGAGAAGTTGAGCCTCATATGCTGGCTTGACGATCCCCGCCTCACGCTCTGTTATGGCCCCGGTCTTGTAATCAAGGAGTTCCACCCCCAGCTTGCCGGGAACGATGCGGTCGACGAAACCGCCCAAGAGTCCATCGTCGCTCTCCAGCCAGACCTCCACCCCTGCGGACCGGCCAGCAGACACTCTCGTAGCGCCGCGAGGAGTGGACTTCCTTTGGGTGATCCTCCGGGCTGATGCAAGGGTGAGACGCTTCCTGACCTCATATCCTTGCGCGCTCTCGCTGAGGGGGATGAAGCGCCCCTCTCCAGCTTGGCGCATCTGGTCTTCCACCTCGGCTACGGAACTCTCCCAGGCTTTGCTCAGGCGTTGGCTCTGGAGCGATCCACGGCCCGCAAGTTCGAGGACTCGGTGAGAAACAAGGCCGAGTCGGGCGGCCGGAGAGACAGGGAGGATCGGGGGGGTGGTGGTGGCATGCCAGACTTCCCGGAGCACGCACTGACTGAGTTGATGATACCTGCTAGGAGAAATCCGTCGTAGTGGGTGTAAGTTGGGAGGATCCGGTAGCAGCATGGGGTCAGAGACTCACTCAACAGCCTTGGCGAGTAGGGATCGACAATACGCCGGTCTCCTGAGAAGGTTGAACGTGTCGATGTACCGGAAGACGTCGCCTCCTGCAGCCACAATGGCGTCGGCGAGTAGACCAGCGGGTCTCCGGGTGTCCCAGAGAGGGTGCACAACCAAAATGCGCCTCTGCCCGACCGTGAATCCAGGAACGTCAGCCCAGGTCTCCGGTTTGTAGTCGTTGAAGTGTGCGACAAGGCTGTCCCTGAGAATACCGGCACTGTCTGGCCATCCATGGAGTTCCGGGGCCTCGAAATCCCCGTCAAGGCCGACGCGGTAGTTTGGACACTGAAGGGTCTTGAGGTACGAGAGAGCTAGGCGCCAGTCGAGGAGACCGTGGTAGGTCATGTTGCGATAGACCTTGAGGCAGTCGTAGCAGGCAGAATCGCAGGCGGCCCGATGTGCTGGCAAGAGGATCTTCTCTGCGTAGGAACCCCGGGCCGGACTGTGGATTGCGTGGAGGACTTCTGCAAGGCTCTCGTAGGCCTCCCGAACAAAGCCGGCGCCGTTGGGCAGGCGGTCACTGAGGATGATGTCGGCGACGGTCGTAGACTCATCTAGATTGTGTGAGGTGACACTGCCTACCTCGATCTCCTCAGGGTCGATGTCAAACCTGTCGGCCAACACGCGCTGGAGGAGGAAAGCAGCGGAGTATATTGCGGCCCTCAGTCCACTGTGGGCGGCAGCAGGGTCAAGGGTGATTCCTTTGGAAACGGCGGCCGGAGCGATGCGCAACACCTCGGTTGTCTTGGCGGCCGCGAGGGCGATCTTGTCCCGGCCGTCGCTGCCATACCGGGCGTCGATCCATTGATGTCCAAGCGGTGGAATGCCTCTACTCCTGCCACTGTCGGATGGCGGCGGGGGTGTCGTGACCACAGCGCCCCGGAAGAACTGTCCTGCATTGTCGTTTATTCTCCAGACTGTGCCCTGGGCGGAGAGGGCCCTGTTACAGTTAGTGTCGGCGAGTTTGGTCCGGCCTGGTTCCTCAGTGGCCTCTACCATCGTGGCAGGGATGCTGAACATGAGGCTGTCGTCCTCTTTCGCATCACTTCCCATGGTGAGGTTAGTCCGAAAGGCTTGCGGGACGACGATCTCGAATTGCCGATAGGACCCGTCTTCGTCGGCTGGGTGGCCACAGTGCGGGCAGTGCTCTCGCGGCTCCTGGTGAACCGTGGTCTTCATGTGTCCGCAGGCTCTGCACCATTGCACCCAGCGTCTGAAAGGAAGCGGCTCCTCGGAAAAGGGCACCCACTTGGGGCCCTGCTGGTAAAGAGGTGGCGTGAATCCTATGGCGGTGTGAACTGCCTTATCCTTTGTCTTCTGAGCCCCGGGGGCGAACTCGGTGATGGCGAGCTCAAGGTCTCGATCGATGGTGCGCTCCCCGTCCTTGGTCAGGCGGTGGTAGAGAAGCCGGGTCCTGGAAGGCATGCCGAACATTGGGAGTATTGCGGCCTCCGCGAGGCGCTCAGCCAAACCCTCACCGACGAGCTCCGGATTGCTGTGAGTATCCTGTATCTGTTTGGGCAGAGTGTGCTCAAGCCACTGCAAGTCCTCCTCACTTGAATCGTGGAGGAGAGCTCGGATGACCGCGTCCTGTGCTTCCTTCTCACTCACAAGCCAAGTCTCTACGGAGTTGCGGTTCTCGGGCCAGCCGACCTTGGCGTCAGGATCGATGGCAAGCCCAAATTCTCCGTGAGTGTCGGGTGGCCGGGGGCTGTGCCACCATCTCACTCCGGCCGCCTTGAATGCACGGCGGAGGCACTCCTTGGCAAGAAGGCGTCTGGCTATCTGGGGTTGGGTCATCGTGAGGAAGGGAACCGGAGGGGGATCACCAATGATGCGTTCGGGTACTGAAAAGTAGTGCTCGTCGTGGCTGCGACCCCTACAGAGGGTGAGCACAAGTGCAAAGGCTTGGCCGCGTCGTCCCGCGCGACCTACCCTCTGCTGGTAATTGAACCTCATGGGCGGCATATTAGCGAGCAGGACGGACTGTAGGTGTCCAATATCGACCCCGACTTCCATCGTTGTTGTCACGCTAAGTGCATCAATCTCGTCGACCTGTGGAAGGCGTGGCTTCCCGGGTAGGTCTACGATGATTCCGCGAAAGTGCTGCTGCCTCTCTATTTGGTTGTCGGTTTGCGCTGTCAGTTCCTCACAGTGAAGTCTGATTGGCGGCCGATGTTCTGCTGCGGCCTTGGCTAGGTGGTTCTCAGCCCATAGCTCACGACAGGTCCTCTGCGCAGTTTGGGGGAGCTTGGCATGGCATGCGGTGCAAATCCCACACGAGTGGTGGAGGTGGTATCGGGCACAGCGGGGACACTCCCAGACGGGGTCGTCTCCTTCCGTCACCCGTACACTAAGCTCACGGGCTACGAGCACCCCATTGTGATGGCCACCCTGGCGCAAGGCGGCGAAGATAGCGTCTCCAAGGGTTGCTTCGTGCAATCCCCTATCCTTGGCGACCTGCCGGACGTAGCGCTTTATGCGCGCCTGACAGTCGACGTAGTCTGGGTAGGAGTCTTGGGGATATTCTGAGCCTTCATGCCGAAATCTGTCCCCGAGAATCCGGACGAAGGCATCGCAGGCCTCAACAAACTCCTGGGGTCTCAGTCCAGACGCTGCGCTGAGTTCCGAGAGTGCTACGGGATCGGTGCGCAGCTTCATCCATCCGAGTCCTGACGCTTCAAGCCCGAAGTAGAGGCGACCAAAGAAGAGGTCGCAGAGCGTGACAGTAAGGGCGTGCAGGATCCTCTCTCTAGCGTGATGCGCTCCTTGGGGCAAGCCCTGCCGCCAGGTGCGGACTTCAAAGTCAAAGAGGGTTGTCCAGTGGTGGTACTTTTCCCCCCAAAGGAAGTCCTGAAGGAGAAGGTCATTGCCTGCGGGGTTTACTCCATGTTCGACAAGTCTCCGGATAAGGATACCGCAATCCTGTAGATCGTCTGGTGGCGGCAAGACCACAGAAATGGGCACGATGCGGTCACGTCCGCTGGTTTTGGCGCGTGCAATCTGTGTGGTTGCCCTGTCAATCTCGTGGAGTATCGGCGGGGGCATACCTTCTCTGGGGAGTCCGGCCGTCCGGATGAGATTGCGGTACCGCTCAAGGTCGCCCGGGTGTCTGTCGATGTACTCCTTTGCGGCGGGTGGGAGGGGGAGGTCTTGCTCGAGGTGGTCGATTAGGGCAGGGACTCCGATGATGGCAGAGTGCAATTCATCGCATACGATCTCGCGGACGAGTTCGTGGTAGTGATTGCGTTCCACGCCGTTGGAGATCTGCGCAGCATCCTCGCGGCTGTCGGAGAAGACGACCAACTTTCGCCTTGCTTCATCGCTTGCTTCTAGCTGATAGAATAGTTCCTTGGTAAAGATCTGGCTGACTTTTGAGAAGCCCGTTCTAAAACCACGGACTGGAGACTTCCTGTTATCGCGCCGGCTATAGTCGGTGCTGCACGCAGGGCATACGCAAGGGAGTGCCCTGTACTCTTCGTCAGTTCCGTCGGCATCTATCTGGAAGAGGTAGCCTTGTGCCCACTGCTGCGGGTGTCTCTGTGCATCCTCGTGTGTGGGCCTGACAGCGCCTGTGTAGGCGTTCATGCTGGCCTCCAGCCACCGGGCCGAGGGGGCTTTGCTCTGTTGGGCGTCTCCAAAGCGGGCCTGGCGCCAGCGTGGAGGCTTGTCATAGTCCTGAGTCCCTTGGGGCCAGAAAACGCCGAACTCCCGGTACGACCTTCGTTCAACAAACCTCGCGGGTTGTCTCTCCGGAATCCCTTCGATGTCCGGACTGGTGGCGAGAAACTCTAGTGCCCCTGGTGTGTGCAGCTTCTCCCCCCCGAAGAATACGGTCCCGCAGTGTTCACAGTACAGCAGTTGAAGAATGCGATATCCCTCCTTGGAGAGGATTCTGGTATGGGAATGGAGTTCCCCGACGGGCCTGCCGTCTCGAACTGAGGCCGAGGGCCTTATTGACGCCCAGAGGCCCTCAATGTTGCGGAAGAAATAGTGGATCCTAAAGGAGGGTATAGTCCGCTTCCGGTGATACCGCTCCATGAGAGAGCTGGCGATTAGCACGCCCCGGAGTGCGCGGCGAGCTGATAACAGGGGGTGGCCGGGAAAGAGGCGGGTAGCCAAGTCAGGGAGTGAGAGAGCCGTGAGTGCCCCATCTTTCATGGAGGCATGGAGGAGGTTCAAACTGGGATTGAGAGAGTCGACCGCACTGAAGAAGCCCTCAACTGAGGCCTCAGAGGACAACATTCTTGCAGCCTCACTAATGGTAGCGTCAGTCACCTCGGGTGCGTTGGCGAGATGCTCGAAAGGAGCCAGTGGGAGAGTTGCCACCGGCATGGGGGAAGGCTTCAACTCGCCCTCGATAATGTCCACGGCCTTAGATCCAAAGAAGCCCTCCAAGAACTTCTGGCTCTCGGGATGGTGAGCCTGGAGGGATGCGCTGGAGGCTAGAATGCGTAGCTGGGGATGGTCGGGATAGAGGCCAAGCCGGAGAAGGAGAAGGCGAAGGAGGTAAGCCACTTCTGCCCCGGCTGTTCCCCTGTACAAGTGGAGTTCGTCCACAATGAGGTGGAATGTGCGCATACTCCTGGCCTGCTCTCGCTTGCCTTCAGGCAGGTCTTCAGCAGCGAGCCATGCTCGTGTCTTCTCGAAGATGGGCTCATCCGCCTCGCGCATCATCATGATGCTCAGCATAGAGAAGTTGGTGATGAGGATGTCTGGGGGGTGGTCTTGCATGTCCCATCTACTTCTCATTTCGGCACCATGGAGACTTGGGAAGAAGTGGAGGACTTCCGACTCCTTGGGCTTCCTACAGACGTGCTGCCGAGCCGCTTCTGCGGCCACTTCCGCCTCTTGAAGCCGCTGGCAAAGCGCACGGAGCTTGTCGGTGTTGGGACTCCCTGTCTCGCGGTGTTCGTGGCCAGGTACCGGCGTGGAACTGTTATACCTGCCCAAGTAGATGCGGTTCCCTGGGGATTGCACTCGAAACCAAGCGCGGGCTTGGTCTGAGTCGAGAGCTTTCCTCAGACGGGTAAGTTGGTCCTCGACCAGCGCATTCATGGGATAGAGGATGAGAGCCCGGACAGCAGGGGTGCGCCTCTCATGCCCTCTCTGTGGAACACGGAAGGATCTGCGGAGCCTATTGCCGGTCTTACAGCGGTCCTGCCAGTCCAGACTCTTCCACCAATCACTGGTGTGGTCGTGCGGTTTGCTGGCCGAGGGCCATGTCGGAAGTTCCTTGACAAAGTGGGCAAAGAGAGGTAGCAGAAAGGCCTCGGTCTTTCCTGAGCCAGTGCCTGCGGTGACCACGCAGTGTCTTCCGGAGAGGGAGCGGGATAGCATGGTCGTCTGGTGGCGATGAAGCTCGTAATCACCCATAAGGCCACACTCTACGAGCGACTTGAAGAGGTGCCGCTGGTGATTGTCGAGGCCAGGGAGATCCTGGGCCTCAAGAGTTTGGATGGTCTTGCCATCAGTTTGGTACGAGGGAAGGGGCTCAAGCCAAGGTTCGTGGGTCAGCACACCAGGTGACCGAAGGAGTTGGTCGCGTTCCGCCTCGAGGCTTGGGAAGCGTGTTCCGAATGCGGTCTTTATGTACAAAATGAAGTTATCGCGGATCTTCTCGAAGGCAGCGATGGGGTCAATCATGCGCTCTCCTCACTGTTCACGACCTCGTGCAGATGGACAGGTGCCACTCTTTGGTGGAGCTTGGCAGCGATCATCTCTGAAATCACGGAAGGAACATCCCGGTAGAGGGTGATCGGGTGCCCTGCGGGTATCGATGCGACCGAGGCTTGTGTTCTTGCAAGAGCGGGAGGCATGCCAGTTGAGAGGGCTGCTGCCCGGGCAAGAAGGACTGGGAGTGGGGTGGTAGCAGGCACGGCAAGGGTTCGCAATTGGGCGTCGTACAGGAGCACTGTCCGCTCTTGCTCTGCAAGGAGGAGATATCGTCCCCAGTCGCGATTGACCTCCGTTGCGGCGGTGTCTTTCCAGAGCCAATGCCGACGTTGCTTGGTGATAGGATTGCGGTACTCTGTGAGCCGGAGGGAAGGATCAGTGTGTGCCGTTGCTCCGATGAACTTGAGTAGGCCCCCATGGAAGACCCGGAGCGGCCAATTGGGCTCCTGCCGCGGCTCGAAGGAAAGGGTGCTGGTCACTTGAGGGAGGGTTAGGGAGAGGTGGGCGAGCTTCCAGCCAGCGGGGTGGTCGAGCTCGCATTGAAGCGCGGCTGTCTGCCCGATGGTCGCTAGTGCTCTGTTAAAGAGTGGGCATTGAGTTTTGGACCTTCACCAGCTCCGCATCCGCCTTGTTCCGACATCGCCAGGCGAGGTACTCCTGCATGCGTTGGCCCACGTCCCGATGGTCCTCCGGGTCGCTGTTCTTGATGACGAAGTAGTGGGCGGCCGTCAGATGGCATTCGAGCCGATTCATCCAGGAGGCGTTGGTGGCGGTGAAGACGAGGTCGACCTGATGGCGCTGACACCACTGCCGGATCGGTTCGGTCGTGTGCGTCGACAGATTGTCGAGGACGAGGTAGATCCGTCGGGCCTTGGCGTAACGGCGCCGGATAGCCTTGAGGAAGGTGAGCACCTCCGAGGCGTGCTTCTTGCGCTTGTGATGCATCCACAACTCGTCCTCGTGGACGTTGTAGGCGCCGAAGAAGTAGCTGACCCCGGCGTGCCGATGGTAGGTGGCCCGATGGCGCACCGGGCGCTTCTGCGGCGCCCACGAGGAGCCGGCATGGGGCTTGATCTGCACCGGCCCCATCTCGTCGAAGCAGACTACGACCGAGTCCTTCGGCGCCCGCCGGTAGAGTCGGTCGATTCGTTTTTTTTAGCGGCGAAGTCCGGATCCTTCGACTCCTTCCAGGTACGAGTCCGCTGGTAGGTGACCTTATGCCGGTCCAGGACCTTGGCGATGGTCACGTGCGAGACCTTGGGGATCATCTGCCGCCCCACCAGATGGTCCGTCAGCTTGCGCAGCGACCACTGGTTGAAGGGTTGGCCGAAGGCCCGAGGGGGCATGGTGGCGATCTCCACCACCACGGACTCGTCTTCCGGGGTCAACGCCGGGGGGCGCCCCGGATGGGCTCGCGTGCGAAGCGACGCCAACCCTTCCTCGTTGTATTGGCGCAGCAGTTGGCGCACGTACTCCTCGTGCAGGTGCAGCGTCGTCGACAGCTCCTGCACGCGCATCCCCTGAGCGCTGAGGGAGATCAACTGTCCTCGCCGCATCTGCACCGCATTGCGAGGCCGCTTCAGCCACCGGCTCAGTTCCTTGGATTCCGCGGCGTTCGGGGCTCGAGCATGGAGACACATGGCGGACCCTCCCAGGCAAAATGGCCATAGGTCCCTATGATACAACGACTTACGGAAAAGTACAAGTCTGAATCCTTAACGGAGCACTAGCGTGCCCTTGTCCACTGCCTCAACGGCAATGCGAGGAGGCAAGTCGATGCCTGCAATACTCTGAGGATCCTGGTTGAGGCGAGCTAGGGGGCCGACTTGGAGCACTGCCCTTTGAAGGCTCTTTGACGTTTCCGGCACTCGTGCACCCGTTAACAGGGCCCGCGGTGTGCCTACTCCAGGAAGTAGGACCAGAGTGGGAGGACACATGTGCACCAAGGCACGAGGATAGTCGAATTCGCAGAAGCCAAGGGCTTCGAAGCACCGCATTACTTGTTGACGCAAATCAATGGTACCCCAGCGGTGGGTGTGTAAGTGAAGTGAGGCTGAACTGCAGACCATTCTCAGGATGTTGTTGAACCGCTCGAGGCGGACAGAGGGTGCAGTGCTTATTGCGGAGAGCAGCTCAGCGGACACTCTTGGCCACCTCTACATATTCATACCATCTGGTACGGAGTTCTCTGAGCTGCGGGGGTGACGTGCGCTTGCGAGCGTGCCAGAGAGCGGTTCTCCACTGCCTGACCAAGGCCTTGTCCTTGTCCTGCTTAGGCCTTGTCTGCCTGTAGGGGCGCCGCGCCTGCTCGGGGGAGCCGCAGAATACGGCTTTGAGTTGTTTGCGGCCGTCCTTGACAATCGCCCATACGGGCATCCACGCGGGCAAGTGATCGTCTGGCCAAACGGCGATCTCGCCGGGGACTGGCCCGATTAGCGTGACGTGTGCAGAAAGATGTAATGGAAGATCCTGGGGGTACTCGGGGGGACCAGCACCTTGTGGAAAGTGGACGACAGCGCCGTTGGCGTACGGGAGGCAATCCGGGGTTGGCGTACCGGCGGAGTCACGGCGAAAGGGAGTATAATCGTGTCGTAGGGGGAGATGTGGGCTTTCCAGCCTGATGACTCTGCGAAGAGTCTGATGTTCTGTGCGAGCTTCTATACGTAGGGGCATCCCTTCCGGCAGGTCATCCTGTATCCGCCAGGTGTGGCTGAGCTCCTCGTCGTGTGCGAGTTCTTGTTTGTCTATGGTGACCGTTTCGTCCCCTAACGCGTTCTCAAGGACTATGTGGGGAGGAGCGGTCTTGAGGTACACGTTTCCGCGTCCTGTCTTGATACCGCCCCTTAGGAGTAGCCTGACAGTGGTAGATACTGTGAGAACGTCTACCTCTGGGCATGAGTGGCGAGCGTTCTCGCCCTGATAGAGTGACCAACCGGGAGGTAGACCGTGGGAGGTACTATGTCGCCTGAAATTGTCGGAGTAGTCCTGTCCCCACTGAGAGACCCTGTCTATGTCCGCGCCTCTGGTCGCGATCAGGAACGGGGTGTTCCGCTGGAGGCGCTGCGTCTCAACATAGTCTGGAAGGCCGTCGTACTCACCAGGCATGAAGAGTTTGGTTGTAGCTGGGCGTAGCGTAGCAATCCACCCGTTTTCCTCGTCTTGCAGTTGTTCGCCATTTAGCCAATCGAGGACCGCGCCGTCAAGTTCGTGTGAAGTGACGGATTCGTAGAGCTTCTTAGACCACCCGCCAAGGAGATCTTCGCATGTCCACTGGGATTCATCTGGGCTGCGGACGAAGCCGCACCCGTCTGCGGGGAAGGAGGCAGGTGTCCGGATCCGCACCCGGCAGGTAACGCGCTGAGCTAGAGGATCATGCTGCAAGCAAAGACGGAGTGCGGCGGTCTTCCTTCGACGCTGAGACCCTGCATCGTCTTCTACGATAGTTCCATCCCAAGCCTCAAGCTCTTCAAGGACCACCTCAGAGAGAGCATCACGGAGGACATTGCTCTCGGGGTCCCTGGCATCAAGGAGTCGCAGGGTACGTCGATGGAGAAGAGCTCCTCCGTCCTCTCGCAGGAGACGGAGTATGACTTCCTGGGAAGGGAGATCTAGAGGATCCAGTTTGCGCTCGCTGAGCAAGAGTGGGAGGCGCTTGCGCTCATCTTCTGAGATGAGGGTTTGGGAGAGGGGCAGGCCGATTCGCCACCACTGTCCGCGGAAGCGGGCGACGAAGCGTCCCAAAGTCTCGTGGTTCTCCTCTCTACTCCAGTGTTCAAGATCGTCCCAGAGATCGATCATTCGATCGAAAGAGGACGGGGCGCGGGTGTCTCCAGGATGTCCAAGGAGATCGTTTAGCCGGGGGTAGTATGCGTGAGGGGCATAGTCGCCCTCTATGCCTCCCGCAAGCACGTAAAGGCCGAGATAAGCGATGTATGGAGGGTAGGAAAGGTCTCGATCTCTCCACCCTTCGAAGGCCTCTAACGCCCTTTGACAGATGCCTGACCGTGTCGTCCAGGGAGGGCCGGCCTTCACTGCGTCGACGAATTCGGCCAACCCGGCGCCGAAGGGTCCACCTAGTTCCTCGATTAAGGGCTCGTTCACATAGAGCAGGACTTCCTTGGCAGCCTTCTCTTCGGTGAAGAAATGGCTAGCGAGTAGGTCGTTCCATTGGAGGTAACTGAGCGGCACCCTATCCTCCGGGCCGTACGAGCATTAGTCTCAAACGATTGCCTAGGTAGGGATCTGAAAAGCGATCGGTCAAGGCAGGGGCATGGGAGATGGGCTTGGCGCGATCAGGAGGATAGCTGGGAGAGCCGCGCAGCCTTGTCCCTCACCCGTAGATCCCCCTCAACCGCTGCGCCGCCTCCGCCTGGTACTGCAGCTTCCGGTAGACTTCGTCCAGATCCACCCGTGCCGCGGACCCCGGGGCGAAGCCGCAGTCGGGGTTGAGGACGATGCGCTCGGCGCCGATCACCTCGACGGCCTGCTCGACGCGGTCGACGATCTGGGCGGCGTCGTCGATCTCGCCGGGGTGGACGCTGACGCAGCCGAGGCCGATCTCCAGGTGGTCGGGCAACTGCTCCAGGACCTCCACGGCGCCGGCGCCGGGGTTGGTGAACTCCAGGGTCAGGTGGTCGGTGTCGAGCTGCTCCAAGGCGGGGACGATGGCGGCGTAGTCGCCGCTGTGGTAGGCCTCGCCGCGGACGCGGGCGCCGGCGCGGCGGCAGAGGTGCACGGCGCGCACGGCCTCGCCGGCGATGCCCACGAGGACCTCGTTGTCCATGTCCACGGAGAAGGCGGCCTCCTCGTCGGCGCCCCAGTCGTCGTCGTCGTAGTGGGCCCGGACCTCGGGATCGACGAGGAGGCACAGGTGCGGATCGTCCACCTGCACGATGTCGGCGCCGGCCTCCACCACAAGTTCGGCCTCGCGCTGCAGGATCGGGGCCACGGCCTCGGCGAAGGAGCGGGGGGTGCCGTAGGCATCGGTGGACAGGTCCGCGTCCCACATGCGTTCGGCCAGGAGGGCCGGCGACGGCAGGGCGACCTTGATCAGGCGGTCGGTCAGCGAGCGGAGGTGTTTGACCTCGGCGGCTATCACCCCCTGGTCGCGGACGGCCACGTCCCCGGCGACCACGGTCCAGGGTCGTCCGTCCTCGGTCTGGCTCACCTCGAAGCCGTCCGCCAGCTCGGCGATGATGCCGATGTAGGAGGCCCGCCGCCACTCGCCGTCGGAGATCACGTCGAGGCCGGCCGCCTCCTGCACCGAGACGGCGTAGGCCACGCCGGCGTCGAGGCGGCGCTGCCAGCCCTTGTCCCGGCGGCCGTCGACGACGATCTCGCGCACGTATCCCGGCCTGGGCAGGGAACCGACCACAGACGTGGGAAAGAGGGTGCCGCAGCGCTCCACGAGGGACGGCATCAGCCGTACCTCCGCGGCCAGCTCTGGTTGGCCAGGGCGTAGTCCTCCTCGGTATCGACTTCGGCGTACTCGCCTCCGGTGGTCACCATGTGGAACCTCTCTCCCTGTTCGAGCATGTGCTGGTAGAGATGAATCAGATAGGCCTGGCGGAAGGTGGATCCGTCCTTCCAGACCTGCCCGTCAAAACGCGCCTGCACCCGGTGGTAGTGGCGTCGCAGGGCGGCGGCGCCGGCGGCGGAGAACCGGGCCACGCCGATGTACTCGCCGCAGGCCTCGGATGAGGGCAGCCCGCGGCTGATCTTCAGCACCCGGTCGCCCTCGGCGATGACCTTCTCGGCGTCGTCCTCGGGGTGCTGGCTGCGGTCGGCGTAGCGCTCGCGCCAGCGGGTGTCGACGCAGAGCACGGCGTCGCCGGGATGGTCGATGGCGCGGCGCACCACCGCGGCCCGGTAGAGGATGTCGGCGTAGGTGACGAGGAAGCCGCCGTCCATGTGGTCCTCGGCGCACATGAGGGAGGCGAGGATGTTGGTGCTTTTCCAGTCGGGATTGTGGCGGAAGGTCAGGTGCGGGTAGTCGCCGCGGACCTGGTCGATGCGGTAGCCGCCGATGAAGACGCAGTCGCTGACGCCGGCCTCGCCCAGGGCCTGCAGCAGCCAGTCGAGGATCCGGCGGCCGCCGATGGGGGCATACGGCTTCGGCTGCTCGTCGGTGAGGGCCTTGAGGCGGCGGCCCCGTCCCGCTCCCAGGATCAGTGCTCGCATGGGGGAACGATACTCCCTGCCCTGCACAGATCCTAACGCGGCCCCGGGGTCATCCGGGTGGGGTACTCCAACACGGGGTCATGGGGCGCGTTCCGCCGCCGCGGTCCGCTCGGCCGCCTTCAGACTGGCTTGCACCCGGTCGATGGGCAGGTCCTGGCGCCGTCGGTGGAGAAACATGCTGACATGGCTGTATCCGGCCCCTTGGAGCAGGCCGAGGGCGTCGATGTGACCGTCGCCGACCCGGTGGGGGTCGTGGGCGTCCGCGCCGATGACCACCGGAATGCGGCGCCCCGCCATCTCCGCCAACATGGCCGGTCCCGGGTGCATCTCGGCATAAGCCTTGTTGCGGCCCGAGGTGTTCAGCTCCATGGCCACACCGGTGGCGGCGATGCGGTCGAGACAGGGGAGGATATGGTCCATGGCCTGCTCCGGGCGCCAGTGCGACGGGGCGAAATTCTTGACCAGGTCGGGATGGGCGATGGTGTCGAACAGGCCGGTCTCGGCGGCCCGGGCCAGATGCTCGAAATAGGTGCCGATATAGGCGTCCACATCCCCCTCGTAGAAGCGGTGGAGGTATTGAGGAAGGTGGGGATGGACCGAACCGAGCACGTGGTGGAATGCGGCCATGCCGTGCAGCTTCTCCAGCCAGGGCTCCATGCCGGGCACGTAATCGCTCTCCATACCAAGGCGGACATCGACCTGGCCGGCCCAGGCTTTGCGGGCGCGCTCGACCATGGCCACGTAGTCGTCCAGTTCGTCCACGCCCATCCGCGTCTCCGGCGACCAGCCGTCGTCCGTGGGGTTGTGGTCGGTGACCACGATCCCCTTCAGACCCCGATGCAGGGCCACTTCGGCATACTCTTCCGGTTCGCCGCGTGCGTGTTTGCAGAGCGGGGTGTGCATGTGCATTTCGTACAGCATCGGCTCAAGTGCCATGATCGCGATCGTGTCCCTGGGTATCGAGCAGGCCCCCGTGATCGATGCTGTCGCGAACGGCTGCCAGCGCCGCCGCCAGATCCGCCGGCGGCGGGAGGTGCACATCACCGGTTCGCAGGAACATCAGCCCCGGGACCGGGGATCCGCCGACGGCCCGCTCCAGGGCGGAGGCGTAGAGGGCGAGCTGAGGCAGATAGGCCTGGGAGGCGTCGGCCAGCGACCGGCCGCGCAGATCGTCGGTCTTGAAGTCGAGGACATGCCAGGTGCCGCCGGTCTCATAGGCCACGTCGATGGTGCCGTGCACCGGCACGCCATCCCAGTCCCAGGAAAAGGGCAGCTCGAAGTAGGCGCGAGTGCCCCCGTCGCGCAGGGTGACCGCCAGCGGGCTGCGGTCGAAGATGTCCAGCATACCGTCGACGTCTGCGACAACCCGGCGCACGGCCTGCTCGCCCAGACCACTATCCACCCTGTGGATCAGCTCGTCCAGGCGGGGCCGCTGTCCGGTCCTGAACCACTCCTCGATGGCATCGTGGGCAAGGCTGCCGCGGACAAGGCCGAGCCCGTCGCCGTGGTGGAAGTCGCCGCGGGAAGGCTCCTCCAGTCTCAGTGATGTCACGGGTGTGCTGGAGCGCAGGGGGATCACCGGCGGACGGGCCACCAGCGGGGCCACGAAGTCCTCTTCCTCGTCCTCCGGGGGGATCAGCACCGACTGAGGTGCCGCCCTGCCAGCGATGGCATCGAGGTCCACGGCAATGGGTGGGCGGATCTCCACTCCTCCCGCTTCCGCGCCGAGGGCACTGTGGGCGGCTGCGAGCCATCCATCAGACCGTGGAGGATCATCGCCGCTGATGTACAGCGCGTCGGCCGCCCTGGTGGCTGCGACGTAGAACAGACGTTTGTGCTCGGCCGCCTCTTCCGCCTCGTCTCGACTCAGCAGATAGGAGTAGAACCCCGGGCGTCTGCGGCTCGTCTCGTCCGACCCGATCTCCTTCTCGAGGGTCAGCGAGATCCCTTCCTCGGTGCGCCACCGGACCGCCTCGTAGGTCACACGCGATGGCAGGTGCGCCTCCGGCACGAAGACGATGGGGAACTGCAGGCCCTTGGCTCCGTGGACGGTCAGCAGCCGCACGGCCTCCGACTGGTCGAGGACGGCCTGGCCTTCCCGGGCCTGCAGCTCGTCCCGCCGGCGCCGGACGTAGGCCACGAACTCGTCGAGGGAGGTGCCGGCCAGCTGGCGGGCGAGGTCCACGAACTTGCGGATGTTGGCCAGGGCCTGATCGCCTCCCTGCAAAGGCGCCCACGCGGCCTCGAATCCCGTGAGGGCCAGGGCTCTCTCGAGAAGTGCGTCGGTCGGCAGGAATGCGACACCGTCTCGCAGTTCCTGGAGCACCTCGGCGGAACGCCTGCAGAACCGGCGGGCCTCCGCGGGCAGGGACTCGGGCGGGTCCCCGAGCGCCCTCAGGAGATTCCGGCCATGGGACCGAAGGGCCAGGAGGGACTGGTCGTCGATGGTGAACAGCGGCGACCGGAGGGCGCCCGCCAGGGCGATGGTGTCATCCGGCTCGGCCAGCCAGCCGAGGAGGTTGGTGAGATCGAGGACCTCCTGCCTGGTGAAGAACCCGGCGCCGGCGACCGTGCGGCAGGGGACTCCGCGACTCTCCAGCGCCTGCTCGAAGAGGTGGACGTTCGTCAGGCGGCGGAGCAGGACGGCCACGTCGGAGGCCCGTGCGGGGCGCAGCTCGCCCTCGTCCCTGTCCCACACGTCGACGGGACGGCCCAGAAGGGAGGCCACTTCCGCGGCCACGGCATCCGCCTCGACCTTTCTGCGCTCCTCGTCGACGGTCTTCCCGCCCTCGGGTGTTTGATTGGAGACCGGCAGCAGCACCAGGTACGGCGACTCGGGCGCCTCCGTGCCTCGTCCGGTCATCGCCTGCATGGGCGCCTCGAACTCCTCCCGCGCGTCCGCGAAGACGTGCTCGAAGAGGGCGTTGAGCGACCCCACGAGCGGGTCGTGGGCGCGGAAGGACTGGCTCAGGGAGTGGATGGCGCCCGAGGCGGAGATCCGTGTGTGGAGGCGTGTGAAGTTGCGGACATCGCTTCCGCGGAAGCGGTAGATCGCCTGCTTCACGTCGCCGACGAAGAACCGCTCGGGTCCCTTCAGGAGGTCGAGGAACTTGATCTGGGTCGGGTTGGTGTCCTGAAGCTCGTCCACCATCAGGTGCCGCAGGCGCGACCCGTAGGCAGCGGCGATCTCCGGATGCTCGCTGAGCAGCTCCGTGGCCCTGATCTCGAGGTCGAGATAGTCGAGGGCGACCAGCTCCTGCTTGCGGCTCGAGTACCGGGTGCAGGCGTCCCTGAAGAGGCTGCGCAGGGATGCGAGGGCCTCGAGGGCGGTCTGGTCATAGTCGTTCCACCGAGGGAGGGCCTTGAACCCCTTGGCCATGTCCCGGATCGAGCCCATGGCCTCCTTGACCTCCTTGATGTCCGCCGTCCAGTTCCGCGCACTACCGCCTCTCAGGTTGACTCTGGCCCCTGCCTTCTCGACGCGGGCCAGCAGGTCAGACGCGTCCCCTGCATCGGGGTCGCCCAATGCCGCCAGACAGTCGCGCAGGCGCGAGGACAGGGCATCGTCTCCGGAGCCTTCAAGGGCGGCTCTCAGCCACGCCGCCAGCTCCGCCAGCTCCGGCCGCGCCTCTTCCACCGCCGCCCTCAGCTCTTCGTCCAGCAGCTTCCGGACATGCTTGGCCCAGTCCTCCACGGTCTCTCCCGGAAGCGCCCGGTAGGCGGCCTCGACCTCGTCGCGCCGCGCAACCATCAGGGGAAGCTGGAGGGTGGCCGCGTACAGACCCAGCTCCCGCAGCGCCAGGGCCCTCTGATCGTCGGCGTCGGCGGCTGCTTCCAGCGCATCGATGCAGGCCCGGGTCAGCTCGAACTCGGCCTCGTCGTCGGCGAGGACCCTCGTGGCCGGATCGATGGCCGCTTCCACGGGGTGATCCCGCAGAATCCGGAGGCAGAGGGAGTGGATGGTGCCGATGATGGCCTCATCGATCTCCGCCCGGTGATGGCGCAGCTCCTCCCTCGTCAGCACCTCCCTGCGCACGCGCTCGCGCATCTCGGTGGCGGCGGCGTCGGTGAAGGTGACCGCCGCCATCTCGGAGATGCGGTGATCCGCGAGCAGGGAGACGTAACGATCGACGAGGACACGGGTCTTGCCGCTGCCGGCGCCGGCGGTGACCAGGACGTCACGACCGCGCTCGGCCAGGATCCCTGCCTGCTCCGATGTCATTCCCATTTCGATCGACTGAACCCGTTGACCCGGCAGACGTTGCGGAAGGAGCACCAAGTCGGACAGGGCACCTTGGGGTTGACTCGGAAATCGCCCGAGTCGACGGCCTCGCGGACTTCGCGGGCGACCTCCACCACCTCGTCCAACAGCAGGGCATCCTCGGGCCGCGAGGAGTCGAGATCCCACTCCGTGGCCTGGGGATCGAGCCAGGCGTAGCGGGCGATGATCCTCCCGGCCTTGGTCTCATGGCGTCCGGCATATCCGTACAGCTGGAGCTGCACGCGACGTCTCTCCTCCAGGTGGGCCCTGGAGATCCCTCTCCCGGACTTGTAGTCGACGATGATCACCGCGTCCTCGCTCTGGTCGACGCGATCGATCCTGGCCGTCACGAGCAGGGGCGGGTCCAGCGGGAGCGAGGCCTCGATCTCCTGCTCGGCGCCGAGGGTGCGTGTCACGCCGGACTGCTCGCTCCACTCGGCCTCCCGCCGCAGGAGCAGCTTCATCTTCTGAAAGGCGCCCTCCGCATCCAGCCGCCAGAGGGCGGACCGGCCGAAGCCCATCCTCGCCGGTGCGCTGTTCCACAGGCCGGGGCCGTTGGCATCGAGACGCGCCAGGACCTCGGGAAGGGTGTCGGGCACCAGCGCGCGCCCCTGCTCGACAAGGGGAGAGATGGCGTCCTGCAGGATCTCGTGAACGACGGTTCCCCGGATGGCGGCGTCAGCGGTCTCCAGCTCCTCCTCGATCTCGCGCAGACGGAGGGCGTACTGACCGAAGAACTGGAAGGCGCAGGTCTCGTAGGACTCGATCCGGCTGGCGCTCCAGGTCCTGTCGGCGTCCGTCAGCCAGGGCACCAGTCCAGCGGTCAGGCGGCCCTCGTACTTGCCGGCATTCGCGAAGGAACGTCGCCGCCCTTCGACTGCGACCGCGGAGCGCACCATGGACCAGGCGGGTTCTCCACGGGGCCGGAGCCGGCCATCGCTCGACCATTGCCAGGTGCAGGCGATGGCCAGCTCGCGCGCGGAACTGGCTCCTTCGGGCCTTGGCATTTCCGCCTCGATGCGCGAGCCGGGCTGGAGACTGTCGTAGTAGTACGAAGCCGACACCGGTCGCCCGCGTTCGTTGAGCCGGGTCCTCCACAGGGACAGCACGCGGTCGGCGCGAGTCGAAGCGGACGCCCACAGTTCATCCTCCGAGAGCCGGGCCAGCGGCGGGACTTCGAGCCCGCATCGCCTCAGCACCTCGATGGCGTCCCTGTCGAGAAGCGAGTGGTGGCTTCTCGGGGCGGGGAACTCTCCCTCCACCAGGCCCCCCAGGGCGACGAAGTCGAAGCGCAGGCCGTGGAGGGTGTGCATCGGCGCGAGGAGGACGCCGCCGGGCTCGCGCAGCAACACCGTGGGAGCGTCGAACGTTGCTTCGAGCCGGGCCAGGAACGACTCGAAGGACTCCGGCCCGCCCCCCAGTACCTCGTGCGTATGGATCAGCTCGCGAAGCTGGCCTCGCAGTGCGTCCAGCTCCACGTCGACGCCGGGCTCCGTCCTGGAGCGGGGATCCACCAGGGCCCTGGCGCCGAAGAGCGCTTCGTCGAGATGGCGCGCGTGCTCGGCCATCGTCCCGGGCGGCCGCTCCAGCAGCGCCTGCAGGTCCTCCAGGGCGGCCGACATACCCGATGCAGCCCCCCGCAGCCACTCGCGGATCTGGTCGCTTTTCTTCGGATCGTCCGCGTCAGTGCGCAGACCGTCCACGGCGCGCCCGAGAGCGTCGAGTCCCGCCCAGAGGTTGTTCTCGCGCGCCGCCGGGCAAAGGCGGACACGCCTGAGCGGGAGAGCTGCCAGCGGCGCAGATCGACGAACCCGCTCGACAGCACGGCGACGACGTCGCGCAGGTGCCAGCCGTCGCGGGCCAGGTGCATCAGGCGGCGCAGCCAGGCCCCGAGGGGGCGGGCGCTCAGCGGCTCTCCGGCGGCCGGGTCGAGAGGCAGGTCATACTCGGAGAACACCTGCCGGGCCATGCCCAGATGCGGAGGGACCTGCCGGAAGGCGATGGCGAAGTCGGAGGGGCGAAGCGCCGGCTCATCGGTCAGGCGCTGCTTGATCTGGCGGGCGATCGCACGCAACTGGGCTTCCCTGTCGGCGGCGGCGCCTGCCACCGGGTCCGCGGGGGGTGCATCGCGGTCGAGCTCCGTGACCTCCGCATTCGGGAATCGATCGCGCAGCCGCCGGTAGTCGTGCCCGGCCCGGTCTCCCGCCCCCGGGTCCAGGGTGACGACGACATCGGCCTTCCCGGCGAGGGCCTCCAGCAGGACCATCTCCGTCCCGCGGAAGAGATGGAAGCCATCGAGCAGGATCGCGCCGGGCAGGGCTGCGCCTGCCCTGACGACATCGGCGGCGGCCGCGCCGATCTGCAGCGGATGCGTCCAGTTCTCCTGTGTGAGCCTGGAGGTGTACCGCTCGTAGATGGCAGCCAGTGCCTCCAGGCTCCGCGACTCCGATCTCCTGGCGGCCTGCGACAGGGCTTCGGGATCCACGCCTTCGGCCAGCAGATCCCCGACGGCGCCGGCAAGGAGGCTCCGCAGGCCCCGGGTCCCCGCCACAGGCTTGAAGTAGGCGGCCGGACCCCTCTCGACCTCGGCGCGCAGGGTCCGCTGCAGCAGCTCCTCCGCCAGCCCGTGGGAGGGCACCCTCGTATCGGAGGCCAGGGTCCGGCTGAACTGGCCGATCGTCTCGACCCGCAGGCCGAGAGCCACCCCGCACCGGCCGACCAGGCGGCGGCGGAACTGGTCTCCGTGGCGCACCGTCGGGACCAGCACGATCGCTTCGGAGAACGGGTCGGCCTCGTAACGGGCGGCCAGCCTCGAGATGACCTCGTCCGTCTTGCCGCTGCCGGGACCGCCGACGAGGAGGGTTGGTTCAGCCATGCAATCCGGCGGCTGTGTTCAGCCGTGCTGCAAAGGGTTGAGGGGGTCAAGGAGTATACGGAACGAGGCCCTTTGGGGGGGTGCGGCCCCGGGTGGAGTGAATCCCCCCGGCCCCCTATTATTGACCAGCGCAGGTCGCGCAGCCCTTCTCATCCACCCGGTGAGCGGGGCTTTTTCTCTATTCCCGGACCGAGCATGAGCGAGTCCCGCATCCACCTGGCCATCGTCGGCTGCGGCGGCATGGGCCACCGGCACCTCTACGGGCTCGCCGAGCTCGCCCGCGCCGGTCTGTCGCCCTTCGAGCTGGTGGGCGCCTGCGACCCGGAGGAGGAGAACGCCGCCTCCCTGGCCGACCAGGCCGGGAAGCTGCTCGGCCGGCGCCCGGAGGTGGCGGGATCGCTGGAATCGCTGGCCGCCGCCGCGGAGGTGCACGCCATCGACCTGACGACGACCCCGCGGGCCCACCACTCCGTGGCCGTGGAGGCCCTCGGCCGCGGCTGGCACGTCATGTGCGAGAAGCCCCTGGGGCTGACGGCGCGCGCCTGCCGGCTCATGGTCGAGGCCGCGGAGGCGTCGGGGCGGGTCCTGTCCACGGCCGAGAACTACCGCCGCGACCCGATGAACCGCCTCGGCAAGGCGCTCCTCGACGCCGGCGTCATCGGCGAGCCCCGGCTGATGTTGCAGCACTCCCTCGGCGGCGGCGACGGCATGCTGATCTCTGTCTGGCGTCACCGCAAGGACTCGAGCGGGGTGCTGCTGGACGTGGGTGTCCACTTTGCCGACATCCTCGAGTACTACCTCGGTCCGGCGGCCACGGTCTATGCCCAGACGCGGCTCCACGAGCCCGTGCGCAAGAACCCGGCCGCCGGCCGGGAGGCCGTCGACGGCGGACCCGCCGGCGTGTACGGCCGCTGGCAGAGAAAGATGCCCGCCGAGTTCGAGGCCACCGCCGATGACGCCGCCTATGCCACGATCCTCTTCCAGTCGGGGGCCGTGGCCTCCTACATCGAGGACCACGCCGGCCGCGGCGAGGATCTGCGGAAGCGGGCGATCTACGGCTCCCTCGGCTCCCTGGACCTGCCGGGCGACCGCAGCGGCCGCCCCCTCACCCTGCACCTGCCCGGGCAGGATCCGGTGACCGGCGCCCCGCTGCTCGAGCTGGTGCCCGGGTTCCGGCTGGACGAGCCCACGGCGGTGCTCTTCGGCGGCGACCGGTTGGGGGAGTACGGCTTCGAGTTCGCGGAGATCGACCGCAAGATCCTCGCCGTGGAGTACGCCGACTTCGGCGCCGCCATCGCCGGCGAGTGCGGCCGCCCCGAGGTCGACGGCCGCCAGGGGGCACGCTCGGTGGCCCTGGCCTACGCCTGGATGGAGTCGCAGGCCGCCGGGCGGGCGGTCACGGTGGAGGAGGTCCTCGAGGACCGCCTGCACGCCTATCAGGACGACATCAACGAGAGTCTGGGGATCTGATGGCCGCCATCCTCTGCCCCCGCTGCCACAAGCTGATCAGCGCCGACGAGCCCCGGTGTCCGCACTGCGGGCAGATCCGCCCCGGCATGTTCGGCCTCGCCAGCCGCATGCGGAAGCTCGGCCTGAGCCTCGACTTCCCCCACGTGATCACCGTGGTCTGCGTGGGCCTGTACGTCTTGTGCCTGGCCCTGGACCCGGGCGCCATCCTGCAGACCCGGGGGCTGATGAGCATCCTGGCGCCGTCGTCGAGAGCCACCCTCGAGGCGGGCATGACCGGCGGCTACCCGGTCCTCTACCTCGGCCGCTGGTGGACGGTGATCACCGCCATCTACCTCCACGGCAGCCTGCTCCACATCTTCTTCAACCTCATGTGGGTGCGGCAGCTGGGGCCGCTGGTGAGCGAGCTCTTCGGCCCGTGGCGGCTGTTCGCCATCTTCACCATCTCGGGGGCGGTCGGCTTCATCGCCTCGGTGGCCATGGGCAGCGCCGCCACCCTGGGCGCCTCGGGGTCGATCTTCGGGCTGCTGGCCGCCGCCATCGCCTACGGCCGCCGACGCGGCGCCGACCTGTTCACCCGCCAGTACCTGCAGTGGGCGGTGCTGCTCTTCATCTTCGGCCTCCTCATGCCCAACATCGACAACTGGGCCCACGGCGGCGGCTTCGTCGGCGGCTATGCCGCGGCCTGGATGTTCAGCCGCTCTCCCGACGAGCGCGAGGGCATCGGCACCTACGTCCTGGCCGGGCTCTGCGCCGTGGCCACGGTCCTCGCCTTCCTCTTCCAGTTCTTCGCCGCCATCACCTCTTGAGCACCGCCGCCGAGCTCCTCGACGTGCTCGCCGAGGACGGCAGCGTCGTGAGCCGCAAGCCGCGCCACCTCGTGCACCGCGACCACGACCTGCACGGGCTCGTCTTCGTGTGGTCGGCCTTCGCCGCGGGGGAGCGGCCGGTGATGGTCCTGCAGCGCCGGGGCCGCCCGGGCGACCCCTACGCCGGCCAGGTCGACGCCCTCGCCGGCGGTCACATCCTCGCCGGCGAGACCGCCGTCGACGCCGGCCGGCGGGAGCTGCTCGAAGAGGTGGGGCTGACGGCCGCCGCCGGCGACCTGCTCTTCCTGGGGTCGAGCCGCATGGAGCGGCCCACCGGCGACTGCCGCAGAATCGTGCAGCACCTGCTGCTCTACCCGGTGCCGCTGGAGCTGTCGCAACTGCGGTTCAGCGACGAGGTGGACGGCCTCGCCGAGGTCGATCTGGAGGAGTTCTCGGAGCTGATACTGGGGAGGCGGTCGAGTCTGCGGGGGCGGATCCGGTTCGCCGGCGAGCGGGAACAGATCGTCGAGCAGGAACTGCCGAGATCGGCGGTGGCCGGCTATCCGGACGAGATCCTCGACACCTTCCGGCGCAGCCTCGCCTCCATCCGGGGCTGGGCCCGCACCGGGCAGATCGATCCTGGTTGTTTCGCGGGGTGACGAGGCGTCGGGCGCGGCGGGGGTCCGGGGTGGCGCACGCCCGGCCGATTCGCTCCCGGCTGCATCGAGGGGTGGGGTGCCGGGCGCGGGGCCCCGCCGGCGTGTGCATCGATCCTGCTGTTTCACGGACTGCAAGCGTGCCGGGCGCGGCGGGCCCCGCCGGGGTGTCCAGGCCAGGCTGCAAACGCGAAATGCGCGGAAGGGCTCGGACGGGGTGTTGCGGGCCGAGTGATCCCGGCTGCGTCGCGGCGCCTAGAGGGGTGGGGGCCGGCGCGAGTGCCCGGGGGCTGCGTCAGGCCAGGACGCGCACCTCGCCGTCCTCGACGCGCACCGGGTAGCTGGCGACGCTGCGGCCGGGGCGGGTGAGACAGGCGCCGCTGGTGACGTCGAAGGTCCAGCCGTGGCGGTGGCAGGTGACGACGCTGCCATCCAGGGAGCCGCAGCCGAGCTCGCCGCCCTCGTGGAGGCAGGTGTTGGAGGTGGCGTGGAAGGACCCGTCGACGTTGAACAGGGCCAGGGAGCGGCCCCGGGCCTCGACGACGACGGCGCCCCCCGGGGGCAGGTCGCCGGCCCGGGCCACCGTCGTCCACTCGGGGTCGCCGGGGGGCTCGGCGGGTTCCTCCGCGGGGTCGGCGGGAAGGTCGAGGGAGCGCAGGACCTGCACTGCCTCGATCACGTTGGTCAGACCCGCGGCGGGGTAGGCGCAGAGGATGGCGTCGAGGACCTCGTCGCGGGTGGCGCCCTCGCGCATGGCCCGCGGGATGTACTGGCGCAGGCCGCGCGGCGACAGGCGCACGACCTTGGTGACGATGGAGATCAGAAAGCGGGTCTTGGGGTCGAGGTGGCGCCCCGACTCCCGAAAGAAGGCGAGGAGGTGGCCCATCGCCTCGGGGCGCTCCCGCGACAGCCACTTCAGACCGCTGAGCTTCTCGCCGTCCCTGCCTTCGTCGTCTGCCATGGGTAGAATATAACCGTGCCTGAGAGATGCGATACGCGTGACGCCCGACGCCTGGCCGCCCTGCTGGAGCGGATCGACGGTTCCGGCTACCGGGCCTACCGCGACCTGCGCGGCGCCTGGGACTTCGGCGAGGCCGAGGTCCCCTTCCGCCAGCACGTCGATCACGTGCAGGCCGACCCCTTCGCCGCCCCGAGCCGCATGCGCGTCCGCCTCGACCCGTCCGTGGCCGGCTTTCCCGCCCGCAGTTTCACCGCGGGTCCCCGGCGGCGCGCCCTGTGCTCGTACCTGGCGCTGCGGTTCTCGGACGAGGCCGGTGATTCGCCCCGGGGCGCGGGATCGGGCCACTCGGGCCGGATCGCCATCGACCGCCCGGGGCAGCAGGTGCTGGAGCGGACCTGCGTCCTCATCGGCGACGAGGGCTCGGTGGAAGCGCGGTTCGTCGCCGGGTTGCCCGCCGCCGGTCGCCGGGTTCTGGGACGGGCCGCCGCCGACCTGCTCTGCCGCCGCCTGCCCGGGATCGTCGCCCGCGCGCTGCTCTGGGAGAGCTGCGACGAGGGCGAGATCGACGAGTGGACGCGCACCGCCGAGGACGCCGCCGCTCTGCGCGCGGCCCTGGCCGAGGGCGGATGGGTCGGCTTTGTCGCCGACGGGGCGGTGCTGCCCCGCCGGTCCGGCGTCGACGACCGGCCCCTGGCCGGCGCCGTCCCCTTCCGCTCTCCCCCCTCGCTGCGGGTGGAGCTGCCCACGCCCAACGCCGGTCCGGTGACGGGCATGGGAATCCCGGAGGGCGTGACCCTCATCGTCGGGGGCGGGTTCCACGGCAAGTCGACGCTGCTGTCAGCGCTGGCCCGCGGCGTCTACGACCACCGGCCCGGGGACGGCCGCGAGCGGGTGGTCACCGATCCCACGGCGGTGGCGGTGCGCGCCGAGGACGGCCGCAGCACCGCCGGCGTCGACCTGAGCCCCTTCATCGGCGACCTTCCCTTCGACCACGACAACGCCTTCTTCTGCACCGGCCACGCTTCGGGCTCGACTTCCCAGGCGGCGGCGATCGTCGAGGCCCTGGAAGCCGGCACCCGCTGCCTGCTGGTCGACGAGGACACGGCGGCGACCAACTTCATGATCCGCGACGGCCGCATGCAGCAGCTCGTGGCCCGGGAGCAGGAGCCGGTGCGGCCCTTCATCGACCGGGTGCGCCAGCTCCACGAGGAGGCGGGCGTCTCCACGGTCCTGGTCATGGGCGGGACGGGCGACTACTTCGGCGAGGCGGACACGGTGATCGCCATGGAGCGCTACGAGCCGCGCGACGTGACCGTCCGCGCCCACGCCATCGCCCGCGCCCACGCGGGGGACCGCACCCGGGAGACGACGGGTCCGGTGGCGGGGGGAGTCTCGCGCGTGCCCCTGCCGGAGAGCATCGACCCGAGGCGCGGGCGCCGCGAGGTGAGCTGGAAGGCGAGGGGGCCCTTCGAGCTGCGCTTCGGGGAGGAGGAGATCGACCTCTCCGCCGTGGCGCAGCTGGTCGACGCGGGACAGACGCGGGCCATCGCCGAGGCCATCCTCCGGGGGCGGGAGCGCTACATCGACGGCCGCCGCGGCCTGGCGGAGATCCTCGACCGGCTGATGGCCGATGTCGCCGCCGGGGGGCTGGACGCCCTCTCCTCCCGGCCCTCGGGGGATCTCGCCGGTTTCCGCCGCTTCGAGCTGGCTGCCGCCCTCAACCGGCTGCGCACCTTGCGGGTGCGCCACCCGGAGGAGGTTTCCGCGTGATCTCGGTGGAGGCGGTCACCCGCGTCTTCGGCTCCGGCGCCGGCGCCATCACCGCCGTGGACGATGTCTCCTTCCAGGTCGATCGGGGGGAGATCGTCGGCTTCGTGGGGCCCAACGGCGCCGGCAAGTCGACGATGCTGAAGATGCTGGCCACCTACCTGCTGCCCACCTCGGGAAGCATCTCCGTCGCCGGGCACGATGCCGCCGAGGACCCCCTGGAGGTGCGCCGCCGCATCGGCTACCTGCCGGGGGACACGCCCCTCTACGGCGACATGGTGGTCGAGGACCTGCTGCGCTTCGCGGCGCGCGCCCACGGCCTGGGCGGGGACCGCCTCGAGGAGGCCGTGGAGCGCACCGTCGACCTGTGCGGCATCGGCCCCGTCCGCACCCTGCGGGTGCGCCAGTGCTCCACGGGGTTCCGCCAGCGCGTGGGCCTGTCCATCGCTCTCGTCCACGACCCGCCGGTGCTGCTGCTGGACGAGCCGACCCACGGCTTCGACCCGCTGCAGGTGATCGCCTTCCGCCAGCAGCTCGCCGGTCTCAAGCAGGACCGGGCGATCCTGTTCTCCACCCACATCATCCCCGACGTGGAGGCCGTGAGCGACCGCGTCCTCATCATCCACCAGGGCCGCCTCCTCGGCGACGGCCCCCTGGGGGAGCAGGTTGAAGCCGCCGGCCTTCCGGAAGCCGGCCTCGAGGAGCTCTTCGCCCACCTCGTCTCCGCCTCCGGCGACGATCATGGCCTCGGACGCTGAGACCGGGGGACGGGGGCGCCTCCTCCGCGACTTCGCCGCCGGCGCGCGTCTGGTCGCCGGCCGCGAGCTGCGCGCCATCTTCGACTCCCCCATCGCCTACATCTACGCGGGCGTCTTCCTGGTCCTGTCGGGGACCACCTTCATGAACGCCTTCTTCCTCGAAGGCGTCGTCGACATGTCCCCCTGGTTCGAGGTCCTGCCCTTCCTGCTGATCCCCTTCGTGCCGGCCATCACCATGCGCTCCTGGTCGGAGGAGCACGCCCAGGGGACGGTGGAGCTGCTGCTGACCCTGCCCCTGGAGCCGATGCGGGTGGTGGCCGGCAAGTACGCCGCCGCCCTTCTCTACTACCTCGTCGTCATCGCCGGGTCCCTGCCGATCGTGGTCATGCTGGTGTGGCTGGGGGAGCCCGACCTGGGCATGATCCTGGCCGGCTATCTGGGCGCCCTGCTCCTCGGCGCCCTGTTCCTCGCCTTCGGCCAGTTCCTCTCCAGCCTGACCCACAACCAGATCGTCGCCTTCGTCCTCGCCGCCATGACCGCCTTCCTCCTCGTCTTCAGCGGCCATCCGCAGGCGGTGGAGATCCTCGACGGCCTCGCCCCGGCCTGGCAGCCGGGGACCTGGCTGGCCGAGTCGGTCTCCTGCCTGCCCCACTACCAGGCCTTCGCCGGCGGTCTGGTCGGGCTGGACCATCTCCTCTACTTCGTCCTCCTCTGCGCCTTCTTCCTGTGGATGACGCGGATCGGCCTGCAGCGCCTCAAGTACTGAAGGAATCGCCTTGAAGCGGACCTTCCTGCTCCAGGCCCTCGCCGGCGCCGTCCTGCTCTTCGGGATCACGGTCTACGCCGGACGGCTGCTGGGCGCCGCGGGGTCGGCCGCCCACCTCGATCTCGGGGGCCGCCACCCGGCCACCGTGCCGGCCGAGCTGCGCCGTCTCCTGCGCGGCCTCGACGGCGAGCTGACCGCCACCCTCTTCGTCAGCGGCCGCGAGCGCATGCCCTCCCACCTGCGGGAGGTGGAGGCGACGTCGCGGGCTCTGCTCGAGGAGATGGAGGACGCCGCCGGGGGGCGCTTCAGCTACCGGGTCATCGATCCCGGCCTCTCCGGGCCGGCGGGCGCCCGCTACGCCGCCTCGCGCCGGGCGAGTCCGATCCGCGTGCGCCGCGTCGTCGACGACGCCGAGAGCCAGGCGGAGATCTGGTCGTCCCTGGTGTTCTCCCGGGAGGGCCGGCCGCGGCGGGAGGACATCCTCATCCAGGGGATCGAGAACGCCCATCTGCCGCACCTGGCCCGCCTGGTGGCGGCGCGGCTGACGGCGGGGGAGTCGGCGCCGCAGGCCTCCTTCGCCCTCTCGGCGCCGCCGGGGTACGGGAAGTTCCCCCGCTACCTGAGCCAGCACGGCCCCGTCGTCGAGATCGACGTCGATGCGGGCGGCTTCATCCCCCGCGACGTGGACGTCCTGTTCTGGCTGGAGCCGCGGCGGGTGACGCGGCAGCACATCGCCGCGCTGCGCCAGTTCCTGGCCTCGGGACGGACCGCCGTCCTGGCGGGCAGCGCCTACCGCGTGCGCTACTCCGCCGGCGAGGAGGGGGAGGTGCGCTTCCGCGTCGAGGGGCAGGGCGGCGCCTGGGAGCGGCTCCTGGAACCCTTCGGCCTGGAGCCGGTGGCGGATCTGCTCATGGACCGCAACGCCGGCCCGGTGACGGTCCCGGTGGACGGGGTGGAGGGCGAGGTGGAGGCCCCCTTCCACCTGCGAAACCTGCCCGCCTTCCGCGACTTCCGCCCCTTCCGGACGCCGGCCCGGGGCGGTCTGAGTTTCACGGCCGCAAGCCCCCTGCGCGTCGACCCGCGCCGGGTGGCCGCGGCAGGCTACCAGGCTCACGTGGCCGCCACCACCACCGAGCACGCCTGGGTGCGGCCCCTGCCGCGGGGCGGGTTCGGCCTGGAGGACCTGTCCGCGGGCCTGCGCGTGCCCAAGCAGAACCTGATGATCCTGCTCACCCCGGAGGACCCGTGGGCAGGTCAGCTGCTGGTGCTGGCCTCGGCCAGCCCCTTCCGCGACGAGATCCTCGAGCAGGCCGGGTACGGCCACGCCGTCTTCGTGCGCGACCTGGCCCGCTCCTTCGCAGACCCCGGGCGGCTGGTGCGGCAGCGGGTCGATCGAGGGTTGCCGCCGGGCCTGCCGCCCCTGTCGGGCGGGGCCCGCGTGGGCTGGCGTCTGGCGGTGGTGGGCCTCGTGCCTCTGCTGTGGGCGGGGCTGGCCCTGCGGACCCTGCGCGGCGGCCTCCGGCCGGGGGGCGGGTACCGCCCCGCACGGGGCCCGGCGCTCGCGGCCGGAGGGGCGGTGGCAGCGGTGGCCGTGGTGTTCCTGGCGCTGCGCGGTCCCGTGTCCGGCCTGCACTGGGACCTGACCGCCGCGGGGGTTCACACCCCGGATGCCTCGGTGGTCTCGGATCTGCGAAACCGGGCGGCGAAGCTGAAGGCCGAGATGGTGCTGTCGCCGCGGTCGCAGCTGCCCCCCGAGGTGCGCGGCGTGACCGACCGCCTGCGGCCGGTGCTGGCCGATGCCGGCGTCGAGGTGGAGGTGCGCCGTCCCGTGGAGGGCCGGGACCCCGGGGTGCCCGCCTTCGAGGTGGAGCGGGTCCGGCGGGACACGAGTGTCACCACCGAGATCCACAGCGGACTCGTGCTGCGCCAGGACGGCCGCTCGACGACGATCCCCCGCCTCGACCGGCACAGCGGCGCCCACCTGGACTTCCTCCTCGCCGCGGCATTGAAGCGGCTCGACGAGGGGCGGGCCCCCGTGGTCACGGTGGTCTCGGACCTGCCGCGCCTGTCGCCGGCCGAGGCCCACGAGGACTACCAGAAGAAGGGGTTGAGCGCTCCCCAGGGGGTGGACGTGTACGCCCGCGCCAAGGAGATGCTGCGGCAGTACGGATACGACGTGCGCCATGTGCCGTTGCGCGAGCCCGTCTTCCCCGAGCGGCCGGGAGCGGTGATCTGGTTCCAGCCGCGGCGGGACTCGACGCCGGTCCTGACCTGGCTGAGCCGGCACCTGGCGGGAGGGGGGCGAGCCGTGGTCGCCATGCAGCACTTCAACATCCAGCAGCGCCAGTACCGGGGCACCGGCTTCGGGACCGTGCACTGGCCGCAGCCGCAGTTCCAGGACTTCGACCGCTACCTGAAGCTCTTCGGCGTCGAGCAGGTGCGCGAGGTGCTGATGGACCGCAGCCGCCACCACCTGGAGTTGGACACCCAGGTGAACCGCACCGCCGTGCGCGAGTACGACCCCCAGCGGGTGGCCCTGCCCTTCCTGATCCGGGCCCTCGGCAGCAACCACTCCCGCTCCTCGCCGGTGACCGGCCGGCTCGGGGACCTGCTGTTCATCTGGGGGAACCGCTTCCGCGTGGACGCCGGCGCTCTGGACGAAGCCGGCCTGCGCTCGCAGGTCCTGGCCACGACGACGGAGCGCGCCTGGTCCTACGACTGGAGCGGCGGCTTCCTGAAGGCGGAGACCCTGCGCGAGACCGCCGGCTACCTGCCCGGGCTCCAGAGCCTCGCCCTGACCCTGGAGGGGCGCTTCCCCGCCGTCGAGGCGGAGGAGACCGAAGTGGGCGGCACCCGCCTGGAGGTGCTGCCGGTTGATGGTGCCCGGGAAGGCTGGATGCTGCTCCTCGGCTCCTCGGAGATGTTCAAGAACCACCGCCTTTTCACCGCCGGCTTCGCCCACGACCAGCTGCTGCTGAACGCGGCCGCCATGGCCGCTCTCGGACCGCGGATGGCGGAGTTGCAGGGGCGCGCTAGTGCGCCGGCCAGGGGTTTTGCGGTCCAGGGTTCGGCGAGCCGCGCCGCCTGGCGATTCGCCGTGATCGGCGGCGCCCCGCTGGCGCTTGCGCTCGTGGGGCTCTGGCGCTGGTGGCGTCCGCCCGCCCGGAGAGCACGGCCGTGACGGGCGGTGTTCCATTGGCCTCGGCTTGGTGGGGCTGGCGCCGGTGGCGTCTCCACGGGAGGCCGTGGCCGTGATGTGCGGTGGTCCGCTAACCCTCGCCTTGGTGGGGCTCTGGCCCTGGCGGCGGTCGTGTCGGGCGGCGCTTCGCCGGCCCTCGCCCTGGTGGGCCTATGGCGGCGTCCCCGAGGGCCGGGAGCCGCGGCCGTGATGGGCGGTAATCCGCTGGCCCTCGGCTTGGTGGGGCTCCGGAGCGGGCAGCGGTCCCTCCGCCGGGGGCGGCGCTCGTGTCGCGGCGCTCCGCCGGCCCTCGCCCTGGTGGGCCTATGGCGGCGTCCCCGGGGGCCGGGGAGCCACGGCCGTGATGGGCGGTAATCCGCTGGCCCTCGGCCTGGTGGGCCTCCGGCGCTGGCAGAGGTCCCTCCGCCGGGGCGGCGCTCGTGTCGGGCGGCGCTCCGCCGGCCCTCGCCCTGGTGGGCCCCTGGCGGCGTCCCCGGGGGCCGGGAGCCGCACCCGTGATGGGCGGTAATCCGCTGGCCCTCGGCCTGGTGGGGCTCCGGCGCGGGCAGCGGTCCCTCCGCCTGAGGGGGCCCTCGTGATCCGCCACCTGCTGCTGCTGGCCGTCGTCCTGGCCGGAGTCGCCGCGGCGGACGGCTGGCTGCGCCAGGCCCGGGACAGCCGCCGCGCCGAGGCGGGGGCGCTGCGGGCGGTTCTGCCTCCCTCCAGGCAGGTCGAGCCCGAGCGGGTCCGCCGCCTCTCCCTGCAGATCCCGGGCTCGTCCCCGTGGGTCTACGAACGCCGGGGCGGCACCTGGCGCTTCCCCGCCTACTTCGGCGCCTACGTCCACTCCGGTCGGGTGGACGGGCTCCTCCACGAGGTGCTCGGCGCCTCCGGCACCCTGGTCAGCACCGACGACGAGGACTTCGACGACCTCGGCGTCTCCGGGCCGCAGGCCGTGCGCCTGACCCTCGAGGGCAACGCCGGGGAGTCCCTCGGCGAGATCTGGATCGGGAGGGGGATCCCCGGGCCGGCCGGCGACGAGAGCTACGTCCGCCGAGCCGGCTCGGACAGCGTCCTCCACCTGCACGCCAACCCCCTGCGCCAGGTGGGAGCCGCGCGGCCTCCCATGCTCGACCCGCACCTGATGCCGAGGGACGAGCGCCGCGCCGCGGTGGTGGAGGTGCTGGTGGCGCCGCCCGCCGAGGAAGCCTACCGGCTGCGGCGGGTGCTGGCGGCCTTGCCCGAGGACGCGCCGGCCCTGCCTCTGCCTGTAGGGGAGCGGGATCGCTACCGCTGGCTGCTGCAGCGGGAATCGGGCGTGGACAGTTGTGTCGACGCCAGCGTCTATGCCTACCTGACCTACCTGCGGCAGGTGCGGGTGGAGCGCCTCGTCGACCCCGCGGCCTCGGCGGGATACGGATTCGGCGCGGCCCGGGTAGAGCTGACCGACGAAGAAGGGGTCCGAGACGTGCTGGAGGTCGGAGGGGCGGCCGGCGCCCAGGAGCGCTACGCGCGCAACGGCCGAGCCCGGCTGACGGCCGTCCTCGCCGCCGGGCGGGCCGAGTGGCTCACGCCCCCGGCGGCGGTGCTCCTGGACACGCTGGCGCAACCGTCCCCCTTCGAGGGCGCCCGCCGCTGAGAAGGCCCCCCGCGGTGGACCAGGAAGCGGCCCTGCTTCGTGCGCTGGCCCGGTCGGAGGGCGGGAGCAGTCCGCCTGCGCAGATTTCCGTGTGAGGTCGGCCGTCGCGGGCCCAGGTTCGTAACGCTTATCTTGGCCCGGGCAGCCAGCCCCGGGTCGCCGACCGACCCGGGCAAGCCTCGACGGCAGGGGTGCTGGCTTGCCACGCGCCGAGGCCGCCCTGAACTGCTGGACAACGGAGGCTGACAATGAACCACTCCCGATCTGCCTGGCTCGCCGCTCTTGGAGGACTCGTGCTCCTGGCAGCCGGCGTCAACGCGGAGTCGATTGAGGATGCGAAGGCCGCCTTCGCGGAGGGCCGCTTCGCCGACGCGGCCGCTATCGCCGAAGCGGCCGGGACCTCCGAAGGCTATGCCCTGGCGGCGCGATCCCTCGCCGTGTACGGGCACTACGCGGCTCCCGAGGAAGAGAAGAAGGAGTTGTTCGAGCGCGCTCTGCAGTTGGGGGAGGAAGCGGTGCGTGCAGATACGGCGAACCCCGAGGGGTACTTCCAGTCCGGCCACGCCCTCGGCCGCTACGCGCAGAGCATCGGCACCATGAAGGCGCTCCGGAAGGGCCTCGGCGGCAAGACCCGCAAGATGTTCGAGGCCACCCTCGCCCGCGCCCCGGACCACGCCCTGGCCAACCTGGCTCTCGGCGGGTGGAACGCCGACATCGTCAGCCGCGCCGGGCGCATGATGGCCAGGGTCATGTACGGGGCCACCCGCAAGAAGGCGACCGTCCACTTCGAGCGCGCCTTGGAGCTGGCCCCGGAGTCGAAAGTGGTGCTGCTGGACTATGCGCTCAGGCTGCCGAAGCTCGCCGGCAAGAAGGGCAAAGAACGGGCGAGGGGGCTGCTGAAGAAGGCGGTGGGCCTGCCGGTGGGGGATGTCTACGGCGGGTTCGTCCACGAACGGGCGGTGGACGAGCTGAAGGCGCTGGAGGGGGAATAGGCCAAGCCCTCAGCTGGGCATGCCGCGCCCACGGTCGCGGCCCAACAATTGGGACAACTTCGCCATGGCCGGATTCCTGGCCGATGCGGCGGCGGGCATGCTCTCCAACCGCTGCAGCAGTTCCGACTCCGAAGAGTGCCTCGGCCAGTCCAGGTTGGCGGCGACCCGGTCGTCGTCGAGCGTGATCGCGGACAACTCGAGCAGCCCGACCAGATCCCGCACTAACGCACGACCAGGGAACTTGAGGCTTTGGTAATCGGCCCAAACCCTTCCCGCAAGCTCAGTCAGACTGATGGAGCCGACGTCCAGCAGGATCTCCAGTACTATCAGCTGGCGGTCCGCCAGGACCCGTCGGCGGGGACTGCGGAGCTGCGCGAACAAGGACCTGGCGAACTCGCGGAACAGGGTGCGCTGGTGGTTGACGGCGATGGCCTCCGCCACTGCGTTGCACCGCTCGGCGACCGCCCCGAGGGCGAACCGGAGGAAGGGGGTCAGGTCGTGTCCCCCGTGCCGGGTGGCTGTCAGCGCCGCCAGGTACTCCTCCTTGTGCTCGTAGTAGTAGTTGGAGAGGCTGACCATCACCATGTCGTTGACCCCGGCCTGCCGCAGCATGAACGCCTCCAGTGCGCGGGCGGTGCGGCCGTTGCCGTCGCCGAAGGGGTGCATCGATCCCACGTGGTAGTGGGTGGCGACGGCCTGAACGATCCGGTCGTGTTGCCGGAACTCCCCCTCGATGGCGGAACAGAGAGAATCGAAGGCGGTGCGGCACTCGCTGCCGCCGTCGGCCCCCCTGCAGGGCGGCGTGCCGAAGGTGACGTTCCAGGCCTGGGGACGCAGTGCTCCGGGCTCGCAGTGATCGTCGTCACAGCCGGTCACGATGCGCCGGTGGGTCTCCAGGACGAAGTCGGTGGTGACCCACCGGTCGGCCGGCTGTGAGCGCATCCAGCGGCAGGTGGCGTCGGCGGCCCTCAACTGCCGCTGGGAATGGGTCAGGCCGGTGTGTGCGGGAGGGTCTGGGGCGAGGGCTTCTTCCTGCTCACGCTGTGTGAACTCGGCGCCTTCGATGCGCGAGGTGCCGGCGGCCTCCAGCCGCAGTTGTTCCTCGTGGACCTGCTCGATCCACCGGGGCAGATACGGCATTCGATTCAGGACTCCGGCGGCGGCCTTGGCCTGCACCAGCGACTCGAAGACGGCCGTGGGGTCGTAGCGTATCCACTGCTGCGGTATTGCGTAGCGGCTGATGGCCTGGGGTTCCATTTGCGGGCCATTTCCGTCCCGTTCCGAGAACGATTGAGCCTAAAGCATTGTTTTTCCATGTCATAGTATAGGCCAAGCCATTTCTCGTTTCCATCTCATTTCAAGACCGTTTCGATCCCGGAGCCCGGGCCCCAGCAGCGAGTCAGCCGCCCGTCGCGGTCCAGCCGCCTGGCCGGCCGGCGATCAGACCGGATCCCTGGAGAGACGGCCTTCGTCGTCGATCAGGACGACGCGGTCCGGACGGTGGGGGCCCCACCTCCACATCACGAGGTTGAGATCGTCGCCGCCGGATCCGGCGGCGTAACTCCGAACCCGCATCCCCGCATGGCCTTCGGCGATCAGACGGTCGGCCAGGGCCTGGGACGCCGGTACCGCGCCGGCCAGCATCTCCGCTTCCCAGGTGGGGCATGCGAACTCGGAATCGCTGGCGCCCAGCGCCCGGCACTGCTCTTCGTCCAGGGCATCGAAGACCGGCTCGGCATCGACCTCATAGGCGCAGAGGGTTACCGGCTGGAGGGTTCGGCCTAGTGGCAACGCTTCGCGTATGGCGGTCAGTGGGGACAGCGAGGTGTAGAGCGCGGGAATTCCAGGCCGATTGAAACGCCCGCCGTAACGGCGCGAGCCCTCGCCGGACAAGGGGCTCCAGGACCACTGCGGATTGTGGGCCCGGTAGACCAGCCCCTGGAACCGCATTCAGGAGAGCAGGAACTCAGGCATAGCCCCCGGCCATGATCCGGTCGAGATAGGCATGCACCTGATCCGCCTTGCCTTCGCGCAGCAGCTGATCCGGGGTGGCGCCCCCGAAGCCGGGCAGTGGCTCGGCGCGGAACCAGGCGTAGGCGGCAAGCGGGGACCCGGAGGCGTCTTCGACGCGGTTCAGAATCTCCAGCATCTGGCGCAGACGGATCTGTGTCTTCCGGGCCTTGACCCGTGATGCGCGCGTGAATGCGTCCTTTCCGAGGCCCAACGTGCCGGCGATCTCCAACTTGGTGGTGCGCAGCGCGTCGGCGACGAGCGTAGGCGAAAAGACCTGATCCTCGACGAATTCACTGAATCGCATGGCCTGACCTCATGGTTTATGACGCAATATAGCGATATGCACCGTGTCATCCAGTCCAGGAACGCGTGGCAGCGAGGCTGCCGTAGAGGCCGAAGAAGCTGAGGACCGATGGCAGTGGCACCAGACCGAGGATGATCGCTGGTCCCGTCGTCGCTATTCCGAATGTACCCCCCAGCAGTACCCCACCATGTCGGGTGGTTCTTCGTGCCGTGCCGTGGGTCCGGCCCGCTAGGACCTCGCCGAGGCTGGGCCTCAGCCGCAGGGCAGTCAACCGCGGGCCCGGGGTCAACCGCCCGAAGCCGGGACGCCTCCCTCCGGGGCCTCCGCCGCCCCCCCGCCTGCCGAGAAGTGGCGGCTCAGGAACCGCCCCATGTCGTCGGTCAGCGAGTACATAACCGGCACGAGGACCAGGGTCAGGAAGGTGGCGAAGAGGATGCCGACGATGACGGCGATCGCCATGGGGCCCCACCAGGCGGCCTGCTCGCCGCCCCAGTAGAGGTTGGGGTCGAGGCTGCCGAAGAGGCCGAAGAAGTCGAAGTTGAGGCCGATGGCCAGCGGCACCAGGCCGAGGGCGGTGGTGACCGCCGTCAGGATCACGGGGCGCAGACGGGTGCGGCCGGCGCGGATGAGGGCGGCCTGGCGGTCGAGTCCGTCGCGGCGGCGCAGGATGTCGATGTAGTGGACGAGGACGATGGCGTTGTTGACCACGATCCCGGCGAGGGAGATGACGCCGACGCCGGTCATGATGATCCCGAAGGGCATGCGGAAGACCATGAGCCCGAGGAGGACGCCGGCGGTGGACATGATCACCGAGGTGAGGATGATCACCGGCTTGATCACCGAGTTGAACTGGGTCACGAGGATGAAGGCGATCAGGCCCAAGGCCGCCAGGAAGGCGGTGGCCAGGAACTCCATGGCCTCGCCTTGTTCCTCCTGCTGGCCGGTGTAGCGCACCGTGTAGCCCGGGGGCAGCTCGTCTTCAACGAAGGACGCGAGGTGCTCCTGCACCTCGAAGAAGACGGCGTTCTTGTTGAGGCCGGCGCGCACGTCCGAGCTGATCGTGGCCATGCGGTCCATGTCCTTGCGGCGGATCGAGCCGAGCCCCTCTCCCACCGTCCAGCTGGCCACCGAGACCAGGGGGATCGGCTCGCCCGGACCGTTCTCCACGACCAGGTCGCGCAGCGACTCCAGGTCCTGCCGCCAGGGCTCGGCGAGGCGCACGACCACGTCGTACTCGTCGTTGCCGGTGCGGTAGCGGCTCGCCTCCGTGCCCTGCACGGCGGTGCGCACGACGCCGGCCACCTTCGCCGTGGACAACCCGTACATGGCGGCCCTCTCGCGGTCGACATGCACGGCCAGCTCCGGGCGGGCCTCGTCGAGGTCGCTCTCGAGGCCGCTGAGCTTCGGCGCCACGGGGGAGCTTCTCAGGACCTGCAGGACGCGGTCGGAGAGGTCCTTGAGCACCCGGGGATCCTTGCCGACGATCTCGATGTTCACCGGCGCCCCCTGGGGCGGCCCGTCCACGGGCTTGTCCACCGAGATCTCGGCGCCGGCGATCTCGCGCCCAACCCTCTCCTGCATGCGCGCCAGGGTCTCGAAGCTGTCGAAGCGCCGCTCGTGGTACTCGGTGAAGTTCACCATGACGCGCGCGTCGTTGGCTCCCTGGGTGCCGCCTATCAGCGGGCTGCCCCCGGCGCCGACGGTGGTCACCGCCGACTCGGCGTCCTCGAAGCCCTGGACGCCGCGCACCTGCAGCTCCAGCTCGCGGGCGATGCTGTCGAGGTACTCGACGCGGGTGCCCACCGGCGCCTGGGCATCGACCCAGACCTGCCTGGGCGGGATGTCCTCCGGGAAGAACACGATGCCGCTGTTGAAGCGGCCGAAGGCGGCGACCATGGCCACGAGCACCGCCAGGGAACCGGCGACGACGATGAAGCGGTGGCCGAGGGCCCAGCCCAGGACCCCCTCGTAGCGGTCGATGAGCCACGGCAGGTCCGCCCCCTGGAAGCGCCGCGCCAGGGGACCGAGGATCAGGCGATGGGCCAGGATGGCGGCGACGGCGGTGGCGGCCAGCAGGGCCACGGTCAGGGCGTTGGCCGCGGCCAGACTCGCGGCGGCCAGAACGGCGAGGGCGATCAGCGCCAGGCGCCCAGAAAGCGGCATCCCGGCTCCGCGCTCTCCCTCCAGCCGCAGCCACCGGCTGCACAGCACCGGAACGATGACGAGGGCCACGAAGAGGGAGCTGGAGAGGGTGACGATCAGGGTCATGGGCAGGTACTTCATGAACTCGCCCACGGTGCCCGTCCAGAACAGGAGCGGACTGAAGGCGGCCAGGGTCGTCAACGTCGAGGCGATGACGGGCAGAGCCACCTCGCCCGTGGCCTTGCGCGCGGCCTCTGCCCGGTCCCAGCCCTCCTCGACGTAGCGGTAGGTGTTCTCGACGATGACGATGGCGTTGTCCACGAGCATGCCGAGGGCGAGGATCAGGGAGAACAGGACCACCATGTTCATGGTCACGCCGAGGAGCCCGAGGACGAGGAAGGAGAGCAGCATCGACGTGGGGATGGCGACGCCCACGAAGACCGAGGTGCGCACGCCGAGGAAGAACAGCAGCACCCCGACGATCAGCAGCAGGCCGGAGAGGATGTTGTTCTCCAGGCTGCTGACCATCATGCGGATGTCGCGGGACATGTCGGAGGTCGTCTTGACCACCGTCGTGGGCGGGAGCTCCGCCTCCATCCCGGCGATGACGTCGCGCACGGCGTCGGCCGTCTCGATGATGTTCTCCCCCGTCCGTTTGATCACGTCGAGGGTGACCACCGGCCGGCCGTCGAGGCGGGCGTAGCTCCGGCGCTCGGCGAAGCCGAAGTCGACATCGGCCAGGTCGCGCACATAGACCGGCCGTCCTTCGGGAGCGGCGACCACGAGGTCGCCGATCGACCGGGGGTCGTCGATCTCGCCGTCGACGCGGACCAGGAACTTCAGCTCCCCCACGTCGATGGAGCCGCCGGGGATGTTGATGTTCTCGTCGCGCACCGTCTCGACCACGTCCTTCAGGGTCAGACCGTAGTAGAGCAGGCGCGGCAGGGAGACGTCGACCTGCACCTCGCGCTCGCGGCCCCCGCGCAGGTCGACGCGCAGCACCGAGGGGATCTGCTCCAGGCGGTCCTGCAGCTCCTCGCCCAGCTGCTTGAGGCGGACCAGGCCGTACTCCCCGGACAGGTTCACCTGCAGGATCGGCACGTCCTCGAAGTCGAACTCGTAGATGCGGGGCTCCTCGGCGTCGGCGGGGAGGTCGCCCTTGGCCAGATCGACCTTCTCGCGCACCAGCCGCATGGCCTCGGGGAGATCGACTTCGGTGCTGAACTCGGCCACCACGCTGGAGTAGCCCTCGACCGAGGTCGAGGTCAGCTCCTTCAGGTCCGGAATCGTCTTCAGCTCCAGCTCCAGCTCCCGCGTCACCAGCGACTCCATGTCCTTGGGCGACACCCCGGGGTAGATGGTGTTCACCGCGATGACGGGGATCTCGATCTGGGGGAAGGCCTCCTTGGGGACGCTGCGGTAGGCCACGACGCCGGCCAGGGCGATTATGGCGAAGAGCATGAGCACGCTGGTACCGTGGCGCACCGCCCAGGAGGTGACGGGCAGTTCGTCGAAGGCGTCGGGGCCGCCGGGGCGATCGGTCATCGGGATACGATGCGCAGGCGGTCGCCGTCGGCCACCTGCTGCTGGCCGACGACGATCAGGCGGTCCGCCGGGGACAGGCCCGAGGTGGCCACCACCTCGTCGCCGCCCGAGGCGCCGAGGGTGACGGGGCGGGCCCGGGCGACGGGGCCTTCACCGCCGTCGCCGGCGACGAAGGCGGTGAAGCCTTCCTCGGTGCGGACCAGGGCCTGGTTCGGCACCACGATGGCCCCGGGATGGACCTCCAGCACGAGCATCACCTCGGCGACCATGGCCGGCTTGGCCCCGGCCACGGCGCGCTCGAGGGCGAGCTCGACGGGGAAGGTGCGGTGGCGGCCGTCGACGGCGGCCCCCACGTAGGTCACCGTGGCCGCGCAGGTGTCTCCGAGGTCGGCGAAGGCGACCGTCGCCCGGTCGCCGGTGCTCACGTCCGCGGCGTAGCGCTCCGGGACGCCGGCGGTCACCTTGAGGGGCTCCAGGTCGAGGATGTGGGCCACCGCCTGGCCCGGGGCGACGACCGAGCCGACCTCCACGAGGCGGCGGTCGAGGAGGCCATCGAAAGGCGCCCGCACCACCGTGCGCCGGAGCCGCGCCTCGATCAGCTCCAGCCGGGCCTGGCTCTGCTCGGCGGCGAGACGGGCCTCGACGTACTCCCCCTCGGTGCCGACGCGTTCCTCCTCGAAGAGCCGCTTCCGGCGCACCCAGCGGTCGGCTGCCAGGGCCGACTGGGCCTGCGCCTCGCCGCGCTGGGCGCGCAGCAGCTCGTCGTCGAGCCGGACCAGCGCCTGGCCGCGGCGCACCTTCTCGCCCTTGTCGGCCAGGATCGCGGCCACCGTCCCGCCCTCCTCGGCGCCGACCGTCACCTGGCGGTCGGCGCCGACCGTGCCGGTGAGGCGGATCATGTCGGTGAAGGGCCGCGCCTCGAGGATCTCGACTTCGACGTTGATGATGCGCCGGGTGTCGGGCGCGGTGGACTCGTCGTCGGCGGGCGCGTCCCCACAGCCTCCGAGGGCGAGCAGGGCCGCGGCGGCGGCCGGCGGAAGGGCGCCTCGGACGCGGCGCCACCAGGGCAGGGGATTCCTCACTCCATCTCCTCCGGGTCGAGTGCGGGCTCGCCGTCGACGGGGGACACCCGTCCGATGGCGAGGCCCAACTGGGCCCGCCTGGCGAGCCGGTCGTGGGCCGCCTGGGCCATGTTGAACTCGCTGCGCCGCAGGGCGACCTCGGCATCGGTCACCTCGAGCTGGCTGCCGAGGCCCTCGCGGAAGCGGGCGCTGGCGATCTCGAACCCCCGCCGGGCCTGGGCCACGGCGAGGCGCTGGCCTTCCTGGCGCCGGCCGGCCTCGGCCAGCGCCGCCTCCAGGTCACGGACCTGGACCGCCGCCTGATCGCGGGCCATCTGGGTACGGACCTGGGCCTGGCGCAGGGCGGCCTGCCTCTGGTCGATGCGCGCGTCCCGCTGCAGGCCGCTGAACAGGGGCAGCTCCACGGAGAGGCCGGCCATCTTGCTGGTGGCGCGGTTGCGGGCGCTGCCGAAGAAGTCGGGTCTTCCGTCCTGCTGCGCCTGCACGTCCCAGGTGGCGAAGAGGGAGAGCTTGGGCAGGTACTCCGCCTGCTCGATCCGCACCTGCCTCCGGCTCAGCTCGGCGGTCTGCTCGAGCTGGCGCACGTCGGAGCGGTGAGCCAGCGCCGTCTGCACCAGGTCCCCGTCCGGCAACTCCCGGCCGGAGTCGGCCGTGGTGAGGGATGCGCTCCCGGACAACCGCAGCCGGCCGGGGTCGTCGAGGGCCAGCTCCAGGCCCAGGCGCCGGCGCGCCGAGTCCCTGGCGTTGCGGGCCTTCAGCAGCTCCGGCTCGAGGTTGGCCAGCTCGACCTCCAGCCGCAGCACGTCGTAATCGGAGGCCAGGCCCGCCCGGGCCCGGGCGCGGGTCTCGTCGAGGGCCTGCCGCAGGCGGTCCAGGGACCGCTCGGTGAGGCGCACCTCCTCTCCGCGCAGCAGCAGGTCGAAGCAGAGGAGGCGCACCCGCGTCGCCACCTGCTGCGACTGGCCGCGCACCATTTCCGTCCGCAGCCGCAGGTAGTCGCCGGCGGCTCCGAGGCCGACGAGGGCTCTCGGGTCGAACAGCGGCTGCCGCAGAGTGACGGCGCTCTGCCAGCTGTTGTCGGCGCCGAACTCCAGGGAGATGAACTCCCCCTCCGGGGCCGCGGGATTGAAGAATCTCGCCGGCACGAAGGAGACGGGCGGCGAGATGTTGCGCGCGTAACGGGCCGAGAAGTCAACGCGGGGCCAGACCTCTCCCCAGGCTTCGGAGGCCCGCTCCTCGGCCTCGGTCACGAGCAGCCGCGCCTCCGCCATCTCGCGGCCCCGGTCCAGGGCCAGCTCCACCACCTCGTCGATGCTCAGCTGCAACTCGCCGCCCGGGGGAGTGTCCTCCGCGACAACCGGCGCCCCCCAGCCCATGAGGAGCCAGGTCAGCACGGACGAGGCCCGGGCGCGCAGCCGGCCCTTGCCGCCGGAGGCGGCTGCCGCCTCTGACTGCGAGAGATCCGCCATGGCCCGGTCCATCTCCACCTCGTAGGCGGGGGTGGCCATGCCGGTGATCGCCCGCCGGCTGGAGGCCCGGTAGTGGCGGCGGAACTCCCCGGCGTCCATCTGCAGGCAGCCGCGCAGGTAGATGGAGATCAGGCCGTGGGCGTGGGCCCACAAGGTGCAGGAGACGTCGGCGGGGTCGAGGGGCTGGAAGAGGCCGGCGTCGATGCACTCGCGCACACGGTCGTTGAAGAACCGGCCGACGCTGGCGACCTGCTCCGTCACCTGCTCGGGGAACTCGTCCACGCCGAGGGTGTGGGCGGGGGTGTAGAGCATCTCGTAGTACTTCGGCTGATCGAGGGCGAAGTCGAGGTAGGCCTGGCCCGCCAGGTAGAGGCGCTCGGCGGGGGTGCGGCCCGAAAGGGCGCCGTAGAGCCGCTCGCTCAGCCGCCGGTAGGCTTCGGCGACGACGTCGAGGAGCATCGCCTCGCGGCTGTCGTAGTGACGGTAGAGGGCCGGCGCCGTGACCCCCAGGTCGCGGGCCAGCCGGCGCATGGAGACGGCCTCGGCGCCGCCCTCCAGGTAGAGCTCGCAGGCTCTCGTGAGGATATCCGTGCGGTCCATGAGTGAACGATGTTAACTGGAGGTCCCCACCTTGTCAACAGGGTGAGGGGGACTTCTTGTTAAACGTGTTCAGCGGATGTCGGGAGGGGCGGGCTTCAGGACCCGAGCACGGCCATGCAGCACTTCTTGAACTTCCGGCCGCTGCCGCAGGGACAGGGGTCGTTGCGGCCGGTGACGGCGCCGCGGCGCCGCACGGTCTCGCCCCGGACGCTGCCGTCCCGGCGAAAGGCGGCCTGGTAGCCGGTCTCCATGGAATCCACCCGCCGCGCCCACTCCCCGCCCAGGGGGAACCGTCCCGTGACCGGCAGGTACTCGAGGAACTCCCTGAGCAGGCGCGGGAAGGCGCGCCGCTGCGCCAGGGGCGCGTCGAGCCGGGCGACGCTCTTCAGGGCGCGTTCCATGGCCTCCTCGGAGACCACGTCGCCCACCTGCTCGCACCAGTGCCCCAGCAGGGGCTCGGCGCCGTCCTTCAGGTGGTCGTCCAGCAGCAGGAAGTGCTGCGAACCGGCGAAGGCGCCGACCTCGTCGGTGAGCCTGGACATGTGATCGGGGGGCCGGCCTCAGGGCAAGCTGGTGGCGCCCATCAGGTAGCGGTCACACTCGCGGGCGGCCTCGCGGCCCTCCTTGAAGGCCCAAACCACGAGGCTCATGCCGCGGCGCACGTCGCCGGCGGCGAAGACGCCGGGGACGCTGGTGGCGTACCGGCCCTCCTCGGCCTTGACGTTGGAGCGCGGGTCCCGCTCCAGGGACAGGGCGTCGGGCAGGGTGTCCTGCGGGCCCAGCCAGCCCATGGAGAGCAGCACCAGCTCCGCCGGCCACTCCTTCTCGGTGCCGGGCACCTCGCGGAAGGGGCGGCCGTCATCCGGCACCCACTCCACGTCACGGGTCACCAGGCCGCGGAGGCGGCCGCCGCCGTCGTCGAGGAGTTCCACCGTGCTCAGCAGGTACTTCCGGGGGTCGTCGCCGAAGAGGGCGGCGGCCTCCTCCTGGCCGTAGTCGAGGTTGTAGACCTTGGGCCACTCCGGCCAGGGGTTGCCGGCGGTGCGCTCGTCCGGGGGCGCCGGGATGATGTCGAACTGGAAGAGGCTGCGGCAGCCGTGGCGCAGGGAGGTGCCGACGCAGTCGGTCCCCGTGTCCCCGCCCCCGAGGACGATCACGTTCTTGTCCTTCGCCGAGATGTACTCCCCGTCTTCCAGTCCCGAGTCGAGGAGGGACTTGGTGTTGACGTGCAGGAAGTCCAGGGCCTGGTGCACGCCCGCGAGCCCGCGCCCCGGCACGTCCAGGTCGCGCGGCTTCAGGGCCCCGGTGCACAGCACCACGGCGTCGAAGCCGTCCACGAGGTGCTGCGCCTCCACGTCGAAGCCGACCTCGGTGTTGGTCACGAAGACGACGCCCTCGGCCGCCATCTGGTCGATCCGCCGCTGCACGAGGCGCTTGTCCAGCTTCATGTTGGGGATGCCGTACATCAGCAGCCCGCCGGGGCGGTCGGAACGCTCGTACACGGTGACCCGGTGGCCGGCGCGGTTGAGCTGCATGGCGCAGGAGAGCCCCGCCGGTCCTGAGCCGACCACGGCCACCCGCTTGCCCGTGCGTCGATCGGGCGGCTCCGGGACCACCCAGCCCTCGTCCCAGGCCTTGTCGATGATCGAGACCTCGATGTTCTTGATCGTCACCGCCGGCTCGTTGATCCCCAGCACGCACGATCCCTCGCAGGGGGCCGGACAGACCCGCCCGGTGAACTCGGGGAAGTTGTTGGTCTTGTGCAGGCGCTCGAGCGCCTCCTGCCACATGCCGCGGTAGACGAGGTCGTTCCACTCCGGGATCAGGTTGTTGATCGGGCAGCCCGAGGCGAAGGGCGAGTTCTCGGGCAGCGTGGTCCCGGTGTGGCAGAAGGGGATCCCGCAGTCCATGCAGCGGGCGCCCTGGTCGCGGATCCGCTCGTCGCCCAGGTGCAGGTGGAACTCGTCGAAGTCGCGCAGGCGCTCGACGGGGTCGCGGTCGGCGGGCAGCTCGCGCTCGAACTCCATGAATCCGGTGGGTTTGCCCATCGTTCTCTCGCTCAGTTGCCGCTGACGCGGGCCTCGTCGCCCAGGTTCTCGACGAAGGCCTCCATGACCGCGTCGTCGCCGGACAGACCCGACGCCCGGGCTCGATCGAGCGCCTCCAGCATGCGCCGGTAGTCGCGGGGGTAGACCTTGACGAAGCTGCCGGCCAGGCGGTCCCAGTCGTCGAGGATCTCCCGTCCCCGGTCCGACTCGGTGAGGCTCACGTGGCGCTCCACCATCTCGCGCAGCTCGGCGAGATCGTCCTCGTCGGGCTGCACGAGGTCGACCATCTCGGTGTTGCAGCGGCCGCTGAAGCCGCCGTCGTCGAGCACGTAGGCGAGGCCGCCGGACATGCCCGCGGCGAAGTTGCGCCCCGTGGGGCCGAGGACGACGACGCGTCCCCCGGTCATGTACTCGCAGCCGTGATCGCCCACCGACTCGACCACGGCGTGGACGCCGGAGTTGCGCACGCAGAACCGCTCGCCCGCCATGCCGCGGATGTAGGCCTGGCCGGCGGTGGCGCCGTAGAAGGCGACGTTGCCGACGATGATCTCCTCGCCCGGGACGAAGGTCGATCCCCGCGGCGGGTAGAGGATGAGCTTGCCGCCGGAGAGGCCCTTGCCGAAGTAGTCGTTGGCGTCGCCCTCCAGCTCCAGGGTCATGCCGGGGGGCACGAAGGCGCCGAAGCTCTGCCCGGCGGAGCCCGTGAACTTCAGGCGCACCCTGTCCTCGGGCAGGCCGTCGGGACCGAAGCGCTTGGTGATCTCGCCGCCGGTGATCGTGCCGACGACGCGGTCGGTGTTGGCGATGGGCAGCTCGGCGCGAACCTCTTCTCGGCGCTCGATGGCGGGGCGGCAGATCTCCAGCAGCCGCGTCACATCGAGGGAGCGCTCGATGCCGTGGTCCTGCTCGCGGCTGCAGAAGCGGCCGACCTCGGGGTCCACCTCGGGCTGGTGGAGCAGCGCCGACAGATCGAGGCCCTTCGCCTTCCAGTGGTCGGTCGGCCGCTGCCGCAGGCGGTCGGTGCGGCCCACCATGTCGTCGACGGTGCGGAAGCCGAGGCGCGCCATGATGCGGCGCAGGTCCTCGGCGATGAAACGCAGGAAGTTCACCACGTGGTCCGGAGTGCCGGTGAACTTCTCGCGCAGCGCCGGGTTCTGGGTGGCCACCCCCACCGGGCAGGTGTCGAGGTGGCAGACGCGCATCATGATGCAGCCCATGGCCACCAGGGCCGTGGTGGCGAAGCCGAACTCCTCGGCGCCGAGGAGGCAGGCGATGGCCACGTCGCGGCCGGTCTTGAGCTGGCCGTCGGTCTCGACGACGATCCGGTCCCGGAGGTGGTTGAGGACGAGGGTCTGGTGGGTGTCGGAGAGGCCCAGTTCCCAGGGCAGGCCGGCGTGCTTGATGCTGGTCTGGGGCGAGGCCCCGGTGCCGCCGTCGTGACCCGAGATCAGGACCACGTCGGCATGTCCCTTGGCGACGCCGGCGGCCACGGTGCCGACGCCGACCTCGGAGACCAGCTTGACGTTGATCCGCGCCTCGGGGTTGGAATTCTTCAGGTCGTGGATCAGCTCAGCCAGGTCCTCGATGCTGTAGATGTCGTGGTGCGGCGGCGGCGAGATCAGCCCCACCCCGGGGGTCGACTGGCGCACCTTGGCGATCCACGGGTAGACCTTGCCGCCGGGCAGTTCCCCTCCCTCCCCCGGCTTGGCGCCCTGGGCCATCTTGATCTGCAGCTCCCGGGCGTTGACCAGGTAGTTGCTGGTCACCCCGAAGCGGCCCGAGGCGACCTGCTTGATGGCCGAGTTCTTCGAGTCGCCGTTGGCCTCCACCTGGTAGCGCGCCGGGTCCTCGCCGCCCTCGCCGGTGTTGGAGCGTCCGCCGATGCGGTTCATGGCGATGGCCAGGCCCTCGTGGGCCTCCTGGCTGATCGAGCCGTAGGACATGGCCCCGCTCTTGAACCGCCGGGTGATGGCCTCGACGCTCTCCACCTCCTCGAGGGGCACGCCGCCCTCGCCGGGCTCGACGAACTCCAGCAGCCCGCGCAGGGTCGCCATGTTCGCGCGCTGGTCGTCGATCAGCGCGGCGTACTGCTCGTAGGTCTGGTAGTCGCCGGTGCGCGCCGCCTTCTGCAGCAGGTGCACGCTCTTCGGGTTGAAGAGGTGGTACTCGCCGCCGCGGCGCCACTGGTACTCGCCGCCCACGTCGAGGGCGCCGCCGTTGGCCTCGAACCGAGGGTAGGCGGCCCCGTGCCGTCGCCGGCATTCCTCGGCGATCACCTCCAGGTCGACGCCTTCGACGCGCGAGTCGGTCCAGGTGAAGAACTCGTCCACCACCGACTTGCGGATGCCCACGGCCTCGAAGATCTGGGCCCCCCGGTACGACTTGAAGGTGGAGATGCCCATCTTCGACATCACCTTCACCACGCCCTTCTCGACGGCCTTGTTGAAGTTGTAGACCGCCCGGTCGAGGTCGAGGTCGAGGCCGGTGAGCATGCCCTCGCCGATCATGTCGCCCAGGGTCTCGTAGACCATGTAGGGGTTGATGGCGTTGGCGCCGTAGCCGAGAAGAAGGCAGAAGTGGTGCACCTCGCGCGGCTCCCCGGTCTCGAGGACCAGGCCGGTGCGGGTGCGCTTGCCCCTGCGGACCAGGTGGTGATGCAGGCCCGCCGAGGCCAGCAGCGCCGGGATCGGCGCCCGCGCGGAGTCGAAGCCGCGGTCCGACAGGATGAGGATGTTGGCGCCGCCGTCGATGGCGGCCTCGGCGTCGGCGAAGAGCCCGTCGAGGGCGTGGCGCAGGGCCTCCGGACCGCCGCCGGCGTCGAACAGCATGGGCAGGACCTTCACCCGGAAGCCGGGCCGGTCGAGGGCCTTGAGCTGGGCGAGTTCCGCATCGGTGAGGGTTGGCGTGGACAGCCGGATCTGCCGGCAGCTCTCCGGCTCGGGGTGCAGGAGGTTGCGCTCGGCGCCGAGGGTGGTCTCGGTGGCCGTGATCAGCTCTTCGCGGATGGGGTCGATGGGCGGGTTGGTGACCTGGGCGAAGAGTTGCTTGAAGTAGTCGTAGAGCAGCCTCGGCCGGTCGGAGAGCACCGCCAGGGCGGCGTCGTTGCCCATGGAGCCGGTGGGCCACAGGGCGCGGGTGGCCATCGACTGCAGGTGGACGCGGAGGTCCTCGAAAGTGAAACCGAAGACCTGCTGGCGCTGCAGGATCTCCTCGTGGCCGCGCTCGACGGGCTCGTGCGGGGCCGGCGGCAGGTCGTGGAGATCGACCAGGCCGTCGTCCAGCCACTGGCGGTAGGGGTGCTCGCCGGCGACCCGGTGCTTGAGCTCCTCGTCGGCGATGATCCGCCCCTCGCGGGTGTCCACCAGGAACATGCGCCCCGGCTGCAGGCGGCCCTTGTGGAGGACCTGCTCCGGCGGCACCTCAAGGACGCCCACCTCGGAGCCCATGATGACGCGGTCGTCGCGGGTGACGTAGTAGCGCGACGGGCGCAGGCCGTTGCGGTCGAGGGTGGCGCCGACGACGGTGCCGTCGGTGAAGGCGATGGAGGCGGGGCCGTCCCAGGGCTCCATCAGGCAGGCGTGGAATTCGTAGAAGGCCTTCTTGTCGTCCGCCATCTCCTCGTGCCGCTCCCAGGGCTCGGGGATCATCATCATCAGCGCCTGGGGCAGGGAGCGGCCGCCGAGGTGTAGGAACTCGAGGCAGTTGTCGAACATGGCCGAGTCGGAGCCGTCCTCCTCGATGATCGGCAGCAGCTTGGCCAGGTCGCCGCCGAACCACTCGGAGCGCAACATCGACTCCCGCGTCTTCATCCAGTTGACGTTGCCCCGCAGGGTGTTGATCTCGCCGTTGTGGATGATGTAGCGGTAGGGGTGGGCGCGCTCCCAGCTGGGGAAGGTGTTGGTGGAGAACCGGGAGTGCACCAGCGCGATGGAGGCCTCCACGCGCGGGTCCTTCAGCTCGGGGAAGTAGAGGGGCAGCTGGTCCGGCGTCAGCATGCCCTTGTAGCAGATCGTCCGGCAGGAGATGCTGGCCAGGTAGAAGGCGTCACCCTCGGTCTCGGCGCTGTGGCGGATCTCGTGGGCGGCGCGCTTGCCGATGACGTAGAGCTTGCGCTCGAAGGCCATCTCGTCCCCGAGGCCGGGTCCGCGGCCGATGAAGATCTGCGCCATCACCGGCTCGTGGGACTTCGCCCACCCGCCGAGAGAGCCGTTCTCGGTGGGGATCTCGCGCCAGCCGAGGACGCGCTGCCCCTCCTCGCGGACGATCTCCTCCAGGGCCTGCTGGCAGAACCGCCGGTGGGGGGCGTGGGGCCGCGGCAGGTAGACCATGCCGACGCCGTAGGCGTCCGCCTCGGGCAACTCCACCCCCTGGCCATCGAGGGTCTCGCGGAAGAAGCGGTCGGGGATCTGCAGCAGCATGCCGGCGCCGTCGCCGGTATCGGGCTCGGCCCCGCGCGCGCCCCGGTGGTCGAGGCAGCTGAGCATCTCGATGGCGTCCTCGACGATGCCGTGGCTGCGCCGGCCCTTGATGTGGGCCACGAACCCGATCCCGCAGGCATCGTGCTCGTGCCGCGGATCGTACAGCCCCTGCTTGGGGGGGAAGGCGGAGGGATACTTCAATGGAGGTCCTTTGGGGAGGCGCCCTTGCGTGGGAGGAGGGGCGCGTAGGGCTCGTTTCTCGAAGTGAAGGGCGTAACATAGTCTCGGCAGAGGATGATGTCAACGGTCCTCTTGCCAGGATTCGGGGTGGAATCGGTTGGTTAGGTCTACCATAATGGCGATGAATGGCCTAAATTGGTCGTTTCCACCTATTCAAAGGTACAAATGAGGCCATGCATGATCTCGACGAGCAGGAGCGGCTCATCCTTCGTGCGCTGATCCGCAGTCCCCGGGCCCCCGAAAACCGCATCGCCAGGGAGACCGGGGTTCCGGTGCGCTCGGTGCGGCGCAAGCGCCAGCGGCTCGAGGAGCGGGGGGTCCTGAAGTACTACGCGGCCGTCGACCGCGAGGGTTCCCCGGACTCCGGGCGTACCACCCAGCACATGGTCATCATCAAGTTCCGGCTGGGTGTGACCCGGGCCCAGGTCGAGCAGGAGATCCGCGAGGAGCCCAACGTGGCCAACGTGTTCTCCGAGCTCATCCGCGACAGCTACCTCGCCGAGACCGACGGCCACATCGCCCTGGTCATGGTCGTGGAGGGAGCCTCCGACTCGGACGTGACCGACAGCCTCCAGGCTCAGATCATCCCGTCGATCCGCAGCAACCACGGCCAGGACTGCATCCAGGAAGTGCGGACCATGCGCGTTCTCGGGCTGATCCGGCGCGAGCACAACTACCTGCCCGCGGTCAACATGGAGGGAGCCCAGCTGGCCGCCGACTGGCCGGACGAGGCGATCTACGTGGGATGAGGGGAGGCGATGCGCCCCGCCCCCGCCGTCAGGTGAAGACGTAGCGGATGACGAAGAGGGCGCTGAGCACCCAGAGAGCCGGCCCCAGCCGGCCCGCCCGGCCGCGCACGACGGCCAGGAGCGTGTAGGACAGCAGCCCGGCGGCGATGCCCTCGGAGATCGAGTAGGTCAGGGGCATGGCGGCGATCGTCAGGAAGGCGGGCACCGCCTCGGCGTAGTCGGTGAAGTCGATGCGGGTCACCGGCTCCATCATGAAGACGCCGACGAGCACCAGCACCGGCGCCGTGGCCACCGCCGGCACGTGGCTCACGAGGGGCGCGAAGAACAGGGCCACCAGGAACAGGGCCGCCGTGGTCAGCGCCGTCAGCCCGGTGCGGCCCCCGTCGGCAACGCCGGAGGCGCTCTCGACGTAGGTGGTGGTGGTGTTGGTCCCGAAGAGGGCTCCCGACATGGTGGCCAGCGAGTCGGCCATGAACGCCCTGCGGACGCGCGGCAGCCGTCCCTGCTCGTCGAGGTAGCCGACCTTCTGCGCCAGGCCCACGAGGGTGCCGGTGGTGTCGAAGAGATCGACGAAGGTGAAGGTGAGGATCACCGTCAGCAGGCCGGCGCCCGTGAGCGCCGCGAAGTCCAGGGCGAGGAAGGTCTCGCCCAGCCCCGAGGGCCAGCTGACGATGCCCCCCGAGCCGCTCCCGCTCACTCCCAGGGGCAGGCCGAGAAGCGTGGTGACGGCCATGCCCCACAGCAGCGCACCCCGGACGCGGCGCACGACGAGGGCCGCCGTGACCGCCAGCCCCGCCAGGGCCAGGCCGATGCTGGCCATGGAGGTGCCCGGCGGGAGCAGGGCCCGCAACTCGGCGTCGACGAAGTAGCGGCCGTCCACCAGGCCGAGGCTGCCGGTGCCTGGATGGAAGACGACGAGGCCGGCGTTCTTCAGTCCGATGAGGGCGATGAAGAACCCGATCCCGACGCTGATGGCGCACTTCAGGCCCAGGGGGATCGCGTTGACCACCGCCTCCCGCAGCCGCGTGAGCGTGAGGCCGAGGAAGATCGCCCCCGAGACGAAGACCGCGGCCAGGGCCCCCTGCCAGGGCAGGCCCAGGGAGAGCACCACGGTGTAGGTGAAGAAGGCGTTCAACCCCATGCCCGGAGCCAGGGCGAAGGGGTAGTTCGTCAACAGGCCCATTAGGGCGCTGCCCAACGCCGCCGCCAGGCACGTCGCCGCCAGGACCCCGTCGGCCGGCATACCCGCCTGCGACAGGATGAGGGGATTCACCACGACGATGTAGGACATCGTCAGGAACGTGGTCACCCCGGCGCGGACCTCGCGCCGAACGGTGGTGCCGTGCTCTTCGAGTCGGAAGCGGGCGATCATGACGGGCCGGGCGCTGAAGCTGCCCCCGGATCAGCGGCGGGCCACGAGCTTGTCGTGGTATTTCTTGAGTTGGGACTCGACGCGGTGGGCGGCGTCGTCGACGGCCTTGAAGAGGTTGTTGTCCGAGGTCTCCCCCTTGCCCACGATCCGCTGGTTGGGAACCTTGACGATGATCTCCACGGACGTGGCGTGCCGGTGTTTCTCCTGCGTGTCGAGGATGACCTCGGTGTCGACAATGCGGTCGAAGAACTGGTCGAACTTGCCGCAGACCCCCTCGATGTGCTCCTTCGTCGACTCGGACAGCTTCGTGCTCTTGGCATCGATTCGCACAGCCATGATGTCCTCCTCTTCGATGGTGTAGGTCCGGGACCGGCGGTCGGCCCCGGCGGGTCACACCTCGCTCACGGGAAAGTGCCGGACAAGGGGCTCCAGGTCCTGCCAGAAAGCCTCGGGGATCGAGGCGGATCCGGCTGCCGCGTTGGCCTCGGCCTCGGCGGGGGTTCGCGCCCCGGGGATGGTGGATGCCACCAGGGGATGGCGGGTGCACCACTGCAGCGCCGCGGCGTTCATGGCCACCCCGTGATCGGCGCAGAGCCCCTGGATGCGGGTGACGTGATCCATGACCTCGGGCGTGAAGCGCCTGGCGAGGTAGTTGCGCCCCCCCACCTGGCCGGTGGCCAGCAGTCCGCGCTCCAGGGGCGTGGCCCCCACGAGTCCCACGCCGTGCTTCTCCGCCGCCGGCAGGATGCGCTCGGCGGCGCGCTGGTTGAGCAGGCTCCAGCACTCGGGGATCACGGCGGCGTCGAAGGCCCCCGTCTCGATGTACTCCACGTTGGTAGCTGGTACATTGGAGGCCGTGCCCACCCAGGTCACCACGCCCTCGTCCTGCAACTGGCGCAGGGCCCCGAGGGTGCCGTCGCCGCCCATGACCCGCTCCATGGGCACGTCCATGGCGTCGTGGATGTAGAGCAGGTCGAAGCGCTCGAGGCCGAGGCGCTCGAGGCTCCCCTCCACGTGCCGCAGCACGGCGTCCCTGGAGTGGTCGATATCATTGTAGAGTTGCCCCACTTTCGTGGTCACCGTCACGCGGGACTTCAGGTCGGGCCGCTGGCGCAGGGCGTCGCCGATCATCCTCTCCGACCCTGTGGCGAGGTAGAGAGGCGCGGTGTCGACGAGGGTGCAGCCGCCTTCGATGGCGGCGATCACCGCCTGGGCGCCCATCTCCGGATCGAGATCCACGTCCCAGGGAGCGCCGGGCACGGAGTAGGCCCGGGCGGCCTCGTTGGCGCCGGGAATGCCGAGGAAGGCGGTGCCCAGACCGACGATGGAAACCTCCAGGCCGGTCCGTCCGAGCTTCTTGGTTTGCATCTCGGGGCTCCTGGAGTGGAGTGGACGCCGGACAGCGTCCGCCCTCGAAGCCGTGGCCGCTCCTCAGCGCTGGCTCAGGGGCACGTAGCAGACCTCGGTCGGCCCGGTGTAGACCTGCCGCGGGCGGTGGATGCGGCCCTTGGTGACGAAGCGGTCCTCGTACCACTGGGCGATCCAGCCGGGCATGCGGCCCATGGCGAACATGACCGTGAACATGCTCGTGGGAATGCCCAGGGCGCGCAGGATCACGCCCGAGTAGAAGTCGACGTTCGGGTAGAGGCTGCGTTCCTTGAAGTAGTCGTCCGCCAGGGCGGCGCCTTCCAGCTCTTCGGCCAGTCCCAGCAGCGGATCGTCCCGCTGGATCTTTGCCAGCACCGCTTCGGCCTGCTTCTTGATGATCCTGGCCCTCGGGTCGAAGTTGCGGTACACACGGTGGCCGAAGCCCATGAGCCGGATGCCCGCCTTCTTGTCCTTCACCTCCTGAACGTAATCCTTCACCGAGATCCCCTGCTCGAGGATCGACTCGAGCATGCTCACCACGGCCACGTTGGCGCCGCCGTGGAGGCGGCCCCAGAGAGCGGAGACCCCCGCCGCCACCGAGGCGAAGAGGTTGGCCCCGGAGCTGCCCACCATGCGCACAGTCGAGGTGGAGCAGTTCTGCTCGTGGTCGGCGTGCAGCAGCAGCAGCACGTCCAGGGCCCGCACCAGGGCCGGGTCGGGCTCGTAGTCCCGGTAGGGCTCGGAGAACATCATGTGCAGGAAGTTCTCGCAGAAGTCCTTTTCCGGGTGCGGGTACACGAGGTAGTGGCCCATGTCGTGCTTGTACGAGTAGGCGGCGATGGTGCGCACCTTCGAGATGAGCCGGGCCGCCGCCTCTTCGAAGAGCTCCTCGTCCTCGGTGTCGAGCAGTTCGGGATAGAAGCAGGCCAGGGAGTTGAGCACCGCCGACAGCACCGCCATGGGCGGCGAGCCCGGGGGGAAGACCTCGAAGTGCTGGCGGAGCTGCTCGCGCAGGAACTGGTGGTGGGTCAGGTGACTGGTGAAGCGGTCGAGCTGCTCCCGCGTTGGCAGCCGGCCCCAGATCAGCAGGTGAGCGGCCTCGATGAAGGAGCTCTGCTCGGCCAGGTCCTCGATGGGGATGCCGCGGTAGCGGAGGATGCCGCGGTCGCCGTCGATGAAGGTGATGGAACTCTGGCAGGAGCCGGTGTTGCCGTAGCCTTCGTCGAGGGTGATGTAACCGGTCTGGTCGCGCAGCTTGCTGATGTCGATGGCGTGCTCGTTCTCGCTGCCCACGACGACGGGGAGGTCGAACTTCTTCTCGCCAAGCTGCAGGTTGGCCGTTTCCGGCATTGGAGCCTCTTGCTGGTGTGTTGGGGGAGAGGGGATACCAGTCTAACGGTGGACGGCAAAAGGTGTCAACGTCCCCGGCGACGCGGGGGACCGCACCCAACCGGGCCCCGCGGCCGCCTCGTTCATCCCCGATCCAGGAGGGCGCGCACGAACTCCGGGCCGTCGAAGGGCTGCAGGTCGTCGAGGCCCTCGCCCAGGCCGAGCAGGCGAATCGGCACGTCCAGCTCCCGGCGCAGGGCGAAGGCGATGCCGCCGCGGGCGGTGCCGTCGAGCTTGGTGAGGGCCAGGCCCGTCAGCTCCAGGGCCGAGTGGAACTCCCGGGCCTGGGCCAGGGCGTTCTGGCCGGTGGTGGCGTCGAGGACGAGAAGCCTCTCCTGGGGGGCCCCGTCGAGGCACCGGGCCAGCGACCGGCGGATCTTCTTCAGCTCCTCCATGAGGTTGACGTGGGTGTGGAGCCTCCCCGCCGTGTCGACGAGGAGCACGTCCGCGTCCCGGGCCCGGGCGGCCTGGGCCGCGTCGAAGGCGACCGCCCCCGGGTCGGCCCCCTGCCGGGAGCGCACGATCTCGGCGCCGGCGCGCTCGGCCCATACCTGCAACTGGGCCACGGCGCCGGCCCGGAAGGTGTCGCAGGCCGCCACCATCACCTTGCGGTTCTCGCCGGCGTAGCGCTGCGCGAGCTTGCCGATGGTGGTCGTCTTGCCGGCGCCGTTGACCCCGGCCACCAGGATCACCCAGGGCCGCGCCGGCAGGTGGGTGACGTCGAAGCCCTCTCCGGGCGGGAAGATCGCCTCCAGCTCCGCTGCCAACAGCTCGAAAGCGTCCCCCTCCGAGTCCCGCACCCGGGTGCGCAGGCCGCCGGCGATGGCCGCCGAAGTATCGACGCCCACGTCGGCCGAGATCAGGATCTCCTCGATCTCGTCGAGGAGATCGTCGTCGAGGCGGCGGTCGCTCACGGCGTCGGCGACGGCCTCGACCACGGCGGAGCGCGTGCGCGACAGGCCGGCGCGGATGCGGTCGAAGAAACCCTGCACGGGGGGGCCCTCAGCCGCGGACCGGGGGCTGACCCCCTCCGGCGGGGGGGCGGTGGGTCGGGTGCATGCTCTTCTCCCGGGGGCTTCGGTCTGGATCGGTCCGCCGCCCATGGGCCGGTGACCCCGATGGCCGGCAGCAGTCAGGAAGGAAAGGTCGGTACAGAATGCCGTCCGGTCCGCGGAAGTGTCAAGAATCCGGGAGCGGGGAGCGGCTGCCGCACCGACGAAGCCCACCCTCCCCCCGATTGACGGGAGGGGTGTGGACGGGTACATTGGCCGGCTCCCTATCCGGAGGCGCACCTCTTTGGGGTACAACCAGTTACGAGCACCGGGCATGCCCTTGGGCGGGATTTTCGGCGGTCTGCTTGGCGCGGCTTCCTGCATCCTCCTCCTCCATGCCCCGGCTGCCGCGGTCGAGTTGGCGCCGGTGTCCGAGCTCGCCCGGGGGATGCGGGGATACGGCCTGACCGTTGTCGAGGGCACCCGCATCGACACCTTCGACGTTGAGATCCTGGGGGTGGAGCACAACTCGATGCTCCCAGGCCGCGACGTCATCCTCGTCCGGCTGTCCGGCCTGGGGCTGGAGGAGACGGGTCTCGTGGCCGGTATGAGCGGCAGTCCGGTCTACGTCGAAGGGCGCCTGGTGGGCGCCGTGGCCTGGGGCTGGTTCGCCGCCGACGAGCCGGTGGGACTGCTCACCCCGATCCACGAGATGCTCGCGGTCATGGAGCGGGACCTGTCGGCCCCGGCCCGGGGATCCACCGCGGCGCCGGTACCGGCGCGGCCCTCCGGCCTGGTGCGCCTGGCGGCGCCCGTGTGGGTGTCGGGCGTCGGCCGCGGGACCGCGCAACGCATGACCGAGCTCCTGTCGCCCCTCGGCCTCGAGCCCCTCCTGTCTCCGGCCGGTGAAGATCCCTCCCTGGAGACGCCGCCGCTGCGGGCGGGCAGCGCCGTGGGAGTGCAGCTGGTCGGCGGCGATCTGAGCATGGTCGGCATCGGCACGGTGACCCATGTGGACGGCGACCGCCTGGTCGCCTTCGGCCACGACTTCGTCGGCAGCGGCGCCATCGACCTGCCGATGACGGGGGCCCACATCTTCGGCGTCCTCGACCACCGGTTCCGCTCCTTCAAGCTGGGCGCGGCCACGGCCACCGTCGGAGCCGTGCGGCAGGACCGCTTCGGGGGGATCGCCGGCCTCACCGGGGCGAGGGCGGGCGTGCTCCCGGTGGAGATGGCCGTCGCCCCGGAGGGCGAGACCCGGGAGTTCCGGTTCGAGGTCGCCCGGCTCCGGTTCTTCACCGCCGGCCTGATCCAGTCGGCGTTGATAGGGGCCTTGGAGTCCACCTCCAAGGTGATGGGCGAGGCCTCGATCGATCTGAACATCGACATCGAGCTGGACGACGGCCGCAAGGTGACGTGGGACCAGATCTACAGCGGGGTCGACGCGACCTTTGGCGCCGCCATCGATGCCGGCACACCTCTGCGAGCCCTGGCCCGCTCCTCCTTCGAGGGGATCCGCCTGGCCGGGGTGCGGATGCGGGCCGATGTGAGGGAGGAGGTGCGCGTCGCGCGACTCTCGGGGGCGGGCCTGGACCGGCCGAGGGTTCGCGCCGGGGAGGAGGTCACCGTCTCGGTGCGGCTGTCTCCCTACAGGAGCGCCGAGAGAGTCCTCCAGATCCCGGTGCGGGTTCCGGCCGGCGCGGCCGGAGAACTGGGGGTGAGGGTTGGGTCGGGTCGCTCCGCCAACGGCTGGGAGGAAGAGCGCCTGGGGGCTGGCCCTGCGGCAGACGCCGAGGAGTTGCTGAGGCGTCTGAACCGGCCCCGGCGGGAGGACGAGCTGGTCGTGCAGCTGACCGTCGCCGAGCCGGGGCTGACCTTGGACGGCCGCGAGCTGCCCTCGCCGCCCCCCTCGGTACACCGGCTGTTGTCGCAGTCGCCGGTGGCGGGCAGCACCCGCATGGTGGCCTGGCGGGTCCTGGCGGAAGAACGCGTGCCCGCCGGCTTCGTCCTGCGCGGGGAGCAGAGCCTCGTCCTCGAGGTGGACCCGGAGGGCCGCCGATGAAGCCGCTGATCCGCCGAATCCAACTGCTCCTCTGCCTGGCCGCTCCCGGGTGGAGCGTCGATCCGGTCACCCTTCACCAGGCCCGGTACTCCGACTTCGAGGCCGGCACCGGCGAGGGCGTCGCCCTGCTCTCCGAGGGCGAGCTTGCCCTGGGCCCGGTCCTGGCTCCCCTGGCCGAGGTCGATGGCCGCCGCATCTGGACCTTGGCAGCCGATGGTGCCGACTTGTGGGTCGGCACGGGAGATGACGGCCGCATTTTCCACATGACGGACAAGGACACCTCTCCGCAGCTGCTCTTCGACTCGCCCGAAGTCGGGATACACGCCCTTCAGCCGTCGGATGGCGGGCTCTTCGCCGGCACTTCTCCCGACGGGGTCGTCTACCACCTCAGCCCGACGGGCGAGCTGGCCTCGGAGACCCGCTCGGGGAGCCGCTATGTCTGGGACCTGGCCCTCGACCGCCGGGGGCGGCTGCTCGTGGCTGCCGGCGCACCGGCGCGTGTGCTGCGCCTGGACGGCGGCGAGGTGGACACCCTGTTCCAGGGAGGCACCGCTGGTCATGTGCGCGCCCTGGCGGGCGCCGGCTCGCGGTGGTATGCCGGCACCGCCGTCTCCGGCCCCGGAGAGGACGCTTCGAGGCCACCGGGCCGGGCCCGCATCTACGAGCTCACCGGGTCGCGGGCCCGCCTGGTGGTTGAGACCGACGCAGAGGAGGTGACCCATCTCCTCGCTGTGGGGGACACTCTCTTCGCCGCCGTCGTCGGCTCGGCACCGGCCCCGAAGGGGGGAGGCCCGGAGTCGCTGGCGACTCTGCTGAGGATCGATCCGGACGGGGGGTCCTACCCCTTGTGGCGCGGCCGTGGAGTGTGGGCCGGGATCGCCAACCTCGGAGGCGGCTGGCTGGCCGCGGTCCTGCGCGATCCGGCACAGGCCCTGCGGGTGTGCACCGAGGGATTGTTGATCGAGCGCCTCGCCGCCGCCGATTCCCTGTCGCCGAACGCGCTTCTGCTCCATGGGGGCGACTGGATCCTCGGCGACGGGCTCACGGGGCGGCTGTCGCGCCTGACGCCCAGCGCCGCCGACAGCGGATTCTTCGACGCCCCGGTGGAGGACCTCGGGGGCCACGGACACTGGGGGGCGGTGACCTGGGAGGCCACGGTCCCCGAAGGCACCGGGCTCTTCCTGCGGACCCGCTCGGGCAACACGGCCACGCCGGACGAGACCTGGAGCGAGTGGTCGGAGAAGGTCCGGGAGTCCGGCACGGCGATCGCCAGCCCCCCGGCGCGCTACCTGCAGTACCGCCTGGTCCTGTCGTCGCGGGATCCTCGACAAACGCCCCTGGTCCGGCGCGTGTCGATGGCCGCGCGGCCGACGAACCTCCCTCCCCGCATCTCCGAGGTGAGCACCTTCGCCTATCGCGGCAATCCCCAGGGCCAGGGACCTCCTCCGCCGCCCCAGAACGGACCCCGCGACGGAAACCGGGGGCTCCCCCGGAGCAAGAGCCTGCGTCTCGTGCGCTGGCAGGCACAGGACCCGAACGGCGACGAGCTCAGCTACCGCGTCTACCTGCGCGGCGAGAATCAGCGGCAGTGGAAGCTGGTGGAGGACCGGATCGCCCAGACCACCCTGTTCTGGGACACGGAGAGCATGCCCGAGGGCACGACGCAGCTGCGTGTGGTCGCTTCCGACGCCCCGGACAACCCACCGGAGCTGGCCCTCGAGGACGACTACGTGAGCGCTCCCTTCCCCATCGACAACACCCCGCCCCGGGTCCGTCTGACGGCGAGCCGGGAGCGTGGCGGGATCCGCCTCCACGCGGAGATCGAGGACGCCGTCACCGCGATCCACGGGGCCCGCTACAGCGTCGATTACGACGACGAGGGCACGCGCCTGGCCGCCGCCGACGGGGTCTTCGACGGCGGGCGGGAGGAGGCGGACTTCCGGGTCGAGGACCTGGAGCCGGGAGAGCACGTCATCTCCGTGCAGGCGTGGGACGCCCTCGACAACGTCGGCGTGGCCCGCATTCTCGTGGAAGTCGAGTAGCCCCCGGGTTGGATGACGCCAAGGCACTCGGCCGGGCCCTGGTCCTGGCCGCCCGGGGCCGAGGCAGAGTGAGCCCGAACCCGCTCGTCGGCGCCGTCGTCGCCGACCGGTGCGGAACCGTCGTCGGCGAAGGCTGGCACCGCAGGGTCGGCGGCCCCCATGCCGAGGTCGAAGCCCTGCGGGCGGCCGGCGAGAGCGCCCGCGGCGGCACCCTGTTCTGCAACCTTGAGCCCTGCTCCTTTCACGGTCGAACCCCCCCGTGCGCCGAGGCGGTGGTCGCCGCCGGTGTGCGCCGGGTCGTCTGCGCCCTGCAGGATCCCGACCCGCGGGTCGACGGCCGGGGCTTCCGGCGCCTCCGGGAGGCCGGTATCGAGGTCGAGGTGGGTGTCCGCGCGGCCGAGGCGGAGGAGCTGAATGCCGCCTACCTGCACCACCGGCGCACCGGACGGCCGCTGGTGGTGCTCAAGCTGGGCCAGTCCCTCGACGGTCGCATCGCCACGGCCTCAGGGGCCTCGCGGTGGATCACCGGCGAGGCGGCCCGGCGGCACGCCCACCGCTGGCGTTCCTGGACCGACGCGGTGGCCGTGGGGGCCGGCACGGTCATCGCCGACAACCCGGCCCTGACGGTGCGCCACGTGAAAGGCCGGGACCCGCGGCCTATTGTCGTCGACGGGCACCTGCGCTGCCCGCCGTCGGCGAAGGTCTTCGGGGGCCGGGAGCCGATCCTGGCGACATCGGCATCGGCCCCGGAGGCGGAGCGCCGGCGGTTCGCCGAGCGCGGCGTCGAGGTCTGGACGCTGGCCGACAAGGGCGGGACCTTCGAGTTGGGAGAGCTGTGGGCCCGGGCCGGCCAGGCGGGTCTCACCAGCGTCCTCGTCGAAGGCGGCCGCGGGCTGGCGGGCGCGGCCCTGCGGACCCGGTCGGTGGACCGCGTCATGATCTACATCGCCCCGCGCCTGCTGGGCGGCGATGCCCTGGCCGGCGTCGGCGAACTGGGCCTGGAATCCCCGGCGGAGACCCCGATCATCGAGCAGGTGCGCACCCGACGCCTGGGAGAGGACCTGCTCTACACCGGGAAGGTGGTCTACCCGTGTTCACCGGACTGATCGAGGAGGTGGGCACCGTCCGCCGGGTCGAGGCCCGGGGGGAGGCTCTGCGGCGCCTGGAGATCGAGGCCCCGGGTATCTGCGCGGACCTGAAGGCCGGGGACAGCGTCAACATCAACGGCGCTTGCCAGACCGCCGTGGACCGGAGAGGCGGGAGGTTCCTCGTCGAGTCGGTGGCCGAAACCCTTCGGCGCACGACTCTGGGGGAGCTGCGGCCGGGATCGCCCGTCAACCTGGAGCGCTCTCTGCGCCCGACCGACCGGCTGGGCGGGCACCTGGTCCTCGGGCACGTGGACGGGGTCGGAACCGTGCGCCGTCTCGATGTCGCCGCCGGCGACACCGTCCTCGAAGTGGCCCCCCCGGCGGAGCTGGCCCGCTATCTGGCGGCCAAGGGATGCGTCGCCGTCGACGGCATCAGCCTGACCCTCGTCGAGGTCGCCGCCGACGGCACCTTTACCATCGCTATCATACCGCATACATTAGCACATACGACCCTTTCCCAGGTCCTCGCGGGCGCCCGGGTGAACCTCGAGATCGACGTGGTTGCCCGCTACGTGGAGCGCCTTCTGGAGGCCGGCCGCTCCCCCATCCCGGGCGGCCTCACCCTCGACGCCCTCCGGGACTTGGGATACACCTGATGACGCCCGGCTTCGGCCGGGCTTTTTTTGACCTTGTCCGACTTCAACACCATCGAGGAGAGCATCGAGGACCTGGCCGCCGGCCGCATGGTGGTCCTGGTGGACGAACGCGCCGTCGACGTGGACGGGTCCGATCTCGTTGGCGAGGGCGAGCTGGTCATGGTCGCCGAGCTCGCCGACGCCGCCTCCGTCAACTTCATCACCCGGCACGCGGGAGGCCCGGTCTACGTCTCCGCCGACCGCGAGCGGCTCGAGGCATCGGGCCTGGAGCTGGCCCGCCCCGGCGGCGGCGGCCCTCGGAGCGCGGCCTGCATGACCTCGGTAAACGCCCGCGAAGTGACGGGCACCGGGGTCTCGGCCCAGGAACGCGCCCTCACCATCCGCCGCCTGGCCGATCCCGACAGCCGCGGCGCCGACTTCGTGCAGCCCGGCCACGTGACGCCCATCGCCGCCCAACCCGGTGGGGTGTTGCGGAGGGCGGGCCACACCGAGGCCTCCGTCGACCTGGCACGGTTGGCCGGTTTCGAGCCGGTGGCGCTTCTGGCCTCGGTCCTAGACGCCGACGGAGAGCTGGCGTCCACCCCCTACCTCCTCGAGTTCGCCGCCCGCCACGGCCTCAAGATCGCCACCATCCGCGATCTGATCGCCCATCGGCGCCGGTCCGAGAAGCTGATCGAGCTGCAGGCCCGGACCCCCATGCCCACCGAGCACGGCGAGTTCACCGTCTACGCCTACCGCTCCCTGGTCGATGGCAGTCCGTACATCGCCCTGGTCATGGGAGATGTCGCCGACGGCGCGCCGACACTGGTGCGCATGCACTCCTCCTGCGTCACCGGCGACGCCCTGGGCTCGTATCTGTGCGACTGCGGCGAGCAGCTGGAGCGGGCCATGTCTCTGATCGCCTCCGAGGGCCGAGGGGTGATCGTTTACATCCAGAGTCACGAGGGCCGCGGCATCGGGCTGATTCACAAGCTCAAGGCCTACGAGCTGCAGCAGAGCCAGGGGCTCGACACGGTCGAGGCCAACCACGCCCTCGGCCTGCCCGCCGACGCCCGGGACTACGGTATCGGCGCCCAGGTCCTCTACGACCTCGGTCTGCGGCAGTTGCGCCTGCTGACCAACAACCCGCGCAAGCGCGTCGGCCTCGAGGGCTACGGGCTGACCGTGGTCGAGGAAGTGTCGCTGGCGGCGGAGCCCAACCGGCACAACATCCGCTACCTGCGGACCAAGCGAGACCGCATGGGGCACACCAACCTGCTCTCGGAATGAGGGGACCCGATGCCGAAAGTGCATGAGGGCAAGCTCGAGGCCGGCAGCCGGCGCTTCGCCATCGTCGTGGCCCGCTTCAACAGTCTGATCACGGGCAAGCTGCTCGAGGGCGCGCTGGACTGCCTGCGGCGCCACGGATGCCCGGAGGACAACGTCGAGGTCGCCTGGGTCCCCGGCTCCTTCGAGCTGCCCCTGGTGGCGCGCCGGCTGGCGGGCACCGGGCGCTTCGACGCGGTCATCTGCCTCGGCGCGGTGATCCGCTCCGAGACCCCCCACTTCGACTTCGTCGCCGCCGAGACGGCTCGCGGCATCGCCCGGGTCGGCCTCGACAGCGGCACCCCCGTGACCTTCGGCGTCATCACCACCGATGACACCGAGCAGGCGGTGAACCGGGCCGGCGTGCGTTCCGGAAACCGCGGGTGGGACGCGGCGATGAACGCCATCGAGATGGCCGACCTGATGGCCGGCCTGGACTGACAAGAGGCCGTGACCGGCGCCGCCGACGAGTGGGGAGTGGAAGAGGAGGAGCTGCCGGACAGTCGTAGCGGCGCCCGGCGGCTGGCTCTCGAGGTTCTCTACTGGGAAGTGGCGTCACCGGGGCAGCTCGAGGAGGCCCTGCGGCAGCGGGCCACGGCCGCCGGCCTCCGGCGGGAGAACGTCGAGTTCGCCAGCCGCCTGGCGCGGGCGGCCGTGGAGCACGCCGAGGAGCTCCATGGCCTGATCTCCTCCACCACCACCAACTGGAGCAGCGACCGCATCGCCCGCCTCGACGGGCTCGTGCTTCGGCTCGGGGCTGCCGAGCTGCTCTATTTCGACGACGTTCCCGGCCGGGTGGCCATCGACGAGGCCGTGGAATTGGCCCGCACCTACGGCGGCGGTCAGTCCCATGCCTTCGTCAACGGGGTTCTGGACGGAATCGCGAGGGCCCGCGGCATCCGGTTGTGACCCGCCCCCGCAGGGCCGGTGCGCCGGTGGCCGTTTCCCGGAGCGTCGAGTATCTTTGCCGCACTGGTTCCCGCCCGTCCGGTACGCGGGACGCTTCCCCTGCCGTGAGGAACTCGGCCGCCGGGAGATGCTCCGGTCGCCCCCCGCGCCTGGCATCCGAAATCCCGATCCGTTTCCCATCACACCGAACCGCACACAGGCCATGCTGGGTTCAATAAAGAAGCTCTTCGGCTCCCAGGCGGAGCGGGAGTTCAGGAAGGCCGCGCCGGCCCTGGCCGACATCAACGAGGAGCTGGCACGGCTGCGGACGCTCTCCGACGCCGAGCTCTTCGCCCGCACGGCGGGGTTCCGGGAGCGGATCCGCGATCACGTCGGCCCCCGCGCCGGGGAGCTGCAGGAGATCGAGGAGCAGTTGCGCAGCGACCTCGAGCCAGGGGAGCGCGAAGATCTCAACGATCGCCACGAGGCCCTGAACGAGGAGATCCACGCCGCCGAGGGGGAGGCCCTCGAGGAGATTCGGGAGGAGGCCTTCGCCCTGGTCAAGGAGGCCTGCCGCCGGCTGGTGGGGCGCACCTGGGAGGGTGTCGGGGGCCCCGAGGAGTGGTTCATGGTGCCCTACGACGTGCAGCTCTTCGGCGGCACCGTGCTGCACCAGGGCAAGATCGCCGAGATGGCCACCGGCGAGGGCAAGACCCTCGTGGCCACCATGCCCCTGTACCTCAACGCTCTGCCGGGCCGCGGCGTGCACCTGATCACCCACAACAACTACCTGGCCAAGCGCGACGCCATGTGGATGGGCGGCGTCTTCAACTTCCTCGGTCTGTCCGTGGGCGTGATCCAGGACCAGCGCCAGACCGGCGGCGCCGAGGCCTACCTGCTGCCGGCGACGGAATCGCCCCCGGAGGAGTTCGTCTGGCGGCCGGCCACCCGCTACGAGGCCTACCGGGCCGACATCGTCTACGCCACCAAGGACCAGGTGGGGTTCGATTACCTCTACGACAACATGGCCACCCGGCGCGAGCACATGGTGCAGCGGGAGTTCAACTACGCCATCGTCGACGAGGCCGACTCCAACCTGATCGACGACGCCCGCACGCCGCTGATCATCTCGGGTCCCGTGCCCGAGGCGTCGAACCGCTACGCCGAGTTCAAGCCCATGGTGGAGAGGCTGCTGCGGGCGCAGACGAACCTCGTCAACAAGCTCGTGGCCGAGGCCGAGAGCAAGCGCCAGCAGGCGGACAGCGAGTACGAGGCCGGCATCGCCCTGCTGCGCGCGGTCCGCGGCGCCCCGAAGAACCGGCGCCTCATGAAGACGCTGCAGGAGGAGGGGACGAAGCGACTCATCGGCCGTGTGGAGGCCGACTTCATGCGCGACAAGCGCATGACCGAGATCGACGACGAGCTGTTCTACGCGGTGGACGAGAAGGCCCACACCATCGACCTGATGGACAAGGGGCGGGACCTGCTGTCGCCCGACGAGCAGGCCCTGTTCGTCCTTCCCGACGTGAGCGAGGAGATCGGCCGCATCCGCAAGGACGAGTCGCTGGGCGAAGAGGAGCGGCGCACGGCCGAGGACGAGGCCTACCGCGACCATCAGCAGCGCACCGAGGCGGTGCACAACATCAACCAGCTCATGCGCGCCTGCACCCTCTTCGAGCGCGACGTGCAGTACATGGTGACCGAGGACCGGAAGGTCGTCATCGTCGACGAGTCCACCGGCCGGCCCCAGCCGGGACGGAGGTTCGCCGACGGCCTGCACCAGGCCCTGGAGGCGAAGGAGGGAGTCAAGGTCGAGCAGGAGACGCAGACGGTGGCCACCATCACCCTGCAGAACCTGTTCCGCATGTACCGCAAATTGGCGGGCATGACCGGCACGGCCGAGACCGAATCAGCGGAGCTGTGGGAGATCTACAAGCTCGACGTCGTCGTCATCCCCACGCACCGTCCGGTGCGCCGTCTCGATCACGAGGACCAGATCTTCCGCACCAAGCGCGAGAAGTACAACGCCATCATCGAGGAGATCAGTTGGCTCCACGAGCGCGGCCTGCCCGTGCTGGTAGGTACGATCTCGGTGGAGATCTCCGAGCTGCTGTCGCGCATGCTCAAGCGCAAGGGGATCCAGCACCAGCTGCTGAACGCCCGCTTCCACGAGAAGGAGGCGCAGGTCGTGGCCGACGCCGGCCAGCCGGGCACGGTGACCATCGCCACCAACATGGCCGGGCGGGGCACCGACATAAAGCTGAACCCGGGCGTCGTCCACATAGAGCGCGAGCTGATCGAGTCGGAGACGACTCTGGAGGACACCGTCAACGGCCGTCCCCTGGCCGAGGAGCTCACCGAGAACCCGAGCGGCCTGCAGGTGATCGGCACCGAGCGGCACGAATCGCGCCGCATCGACCGGCAGTTGCGGGGCCGCGCCGGCCGGCAGGGCGATCCCGGAGGCTCGCGCTTCTACCTGTCCCTAGAGGACGACCTGATGAGGCTCTTCGGCTCGGAGCGCATCGCCTCGGTGATGGACCGCCTCGGCGCCGAGGAGGGCGAGGTCATCGAGCATCGCATGGTGACGCGCTCCATCGAGCGGGCCCAGAAGAAGGTGGAGGCGCGAAACTTCGAGATCCGCAAGCACCTGCTGAAGTACGACGACGTGATGAACCAGCAGCGCCAGGTGATCTACAACCGGCGGCGCGACATCCTCGAGCGGGACACCGCCCGCGACCAGGTGCTCGACATCATCACCGAGACCGTCTCCGGCCTGGTCGCCGCCCACGCGCAGGCCGACATGCACTCCTCCGAGTGGACCTGGGAAGACCTGGCCGCCGACTTCTCGACCCGGTTCTACACCCCCTTCCCCGTGGAGGTGGCCGAGCGCGACGGCGTCGAGTCCTCCGGCCTGGAAGCGCGCCTCCTCGAGGCCGCCCGGGCCGCGTACGAGCACCGCCGCCAGGCCGTCGACGAGAGCACCTTCAACGAGGTGGAGAAGGCGATCCTGCTGCACACCATCGACACGTGCTGGCAGGAGCACCTCTACGAGATGGACGAGCTGAAGGAAGGGGTCGGTTTCGCCGGGGTGGGCGGCAAGGACCCCCTGATGGTCTACCAGAAGGAGGCTTTCGAGATGTTCGAGAGCCTCATCGGGCGGATCGATACCGAGTCGCTGAGCAACCTCTTCCAGCTTCGCGTCGAGGCGGGACCTGTACCGGAGAGGCGGGCGCCCGCCGGACGGGGCCGGTTCAGCGACATCCATCGGGAGGCGACGAACCTCGGGTTCCGCGGCGCACCGGCCGGTCCCGCCGAGGTCTCGCAGCCGGGTGCGCCCGCGGGCGACGGAATGCCCCTGGGGCGCCCGGCCGGCGCTCCCCGGGACGACCAGGAGCTCGTGGCGGCCGGCAGCGAGGGAGGCGCGCCGGCGAAGAGAGCGCCGGTGCGGGCCGGTCCCAAGGTGGGCCGGAACCAGCCCTGCCCCTGCGGCAGCGGCAAGAAGTTCAAGCACTGCCACGGCAAGGGCTGAAGGGGCGGGCCGGGAAGGTAGGCCATGGCTGAGACGATCGACGGCCTGGGGGCCCTGTCGGCTGCGCAGATCGCCCTCCTCACTCTCTACTGCGTCACCGTCGGCCTGCTGAGCCTGTACGGGTTCCACCGCTGGTTCATGCTGCGCCTCTACTGCCGTCACCGCCGAGAGACCCCCGAGCCTCCGGGGCGCTTCGCCGAGCTGCCCCGGGTGACGGTGCAGTTGCCCATCTACAACGAGTACCACGTCGTCGACCGCCTCGTGGACAGCATCGGCGCCCTCCACTACCCGAAGGACCGGCTCGAGGTGCAGGTCCTCGACGACTCGACGGACGAGACGCGCGGACGGGCGGTGGCCGCCGTGGAACGCCTGAAGGCGCAGGGGGTGGACGCCCGCTACCTGCACCGGGACAACCGCGTGGGGTACAAGGCCGGAGCCCTCGCCGCCGGCCTGTCCCGGACCCGCAGCGAGTTCATCTTTCTTCTGGACGCCGACTTCGTGCCGCCTCCCGATGTCCTGGAAGAGGCGATCCATCACTTCACCGACGACCGCATCGGCATGGTGCAGATGCGCTGGGGCCACCTTAACCGCCACTTCTCACTGCTCACCCGCATCCAGTCGATCTTCCTCGACGGCCATCTCGTCATCGAGCACACCGCCCGCAACCGCTCGGGCCGGTTCTTCAATTTCAACGGCACCGCCGGCGTCTGGCGGCGCCAGGCGATCGTCGACGCCGGCGGCTGGCAGCACGACACCCTCACCGAGGATCTCGACCTGAGCTTCCGCGCCCAGCTCGCCGGATGGAAATTCCACTACCTGCCCGACATCGAGGTGCCGGCGGAGCTGCCCGTGGAGATCAACGCCTTCAAGACACAGCAGCACCGATGGACCAAGGGCGCGGTGCAGACCGCCCGCAAGATCCTCCCCCGGGTGTGGCGGGCGCGACTGCCGCTGAAGGTGAAGGTGGAGGCCACCGTGCACCTGACGGCGAACATCTGCTACGTGCTGATGCTGCTCATGGCGGTGCTGATGCTGCCGGTCCTGGGGATCCGCCAGTCGATGCCCTGGGAGCACCGGCTGTTTCTCATCGACCTGCCCCTGTTCTCGATGGCGACGATGGCCATCGGGAGCTACTACCTGGTCTCGCAGAAGGCCCTGTACGAAGACTGGAAAAGCTCGATCAAGTACCTGCCGCTGCTGATGGCGATCGGCATCAGCCTGTGCGTCAACAATGCCCGGGCGGTCCTGGAAGGGTTGCTGGGCTACAGAACCGGCTTTCAGCGCACGCCCAAGTACGGTGTGGGTTCCGGGTCCCGTCCCGGAGCGAAGTACGCGGGGTCGAAGACCGTCGTGGCCCTGGCGGAACTGGGGATGGCCGGCTACTTCGTGCTCGTCATCCTGCGCGCCTGGGAGGCGCAGCTCTACCTGGGGATCCCCTTTCTGCTGCTCTTCCACGCGGGGTTTCTGTACACCGGAACGCTCTCCGGCCTGCAACCCTGGCTGGGTCTTGCGGGCTTGCGGTGGCTCGGCGCCAAGACCCGGGGGGGGAGGGGACTGCGCTCGCCGGCCGGGGCGTGATCCGCCGCGGCAACCCCCGGGGTGCAAGACCTCGTCCTCCTCCGCGAACCCCCGGTGCAACCACCACAAAGTCGTAAAGGGGTCGGCGGCCCAGGGAGACTCATGGGCCCTCCAGCCTTGGGGTTCGGGCGGGTGAGGGGCACCGCTCGTGGCGCGGCGGCCTGCCCGGGCTGTCAAGGCGGCCCTTCCCCCAAGCGGAAATGCAGAGGCTGCGGCTGGACGCAGAGGGGCGGATAGGGGACCCTCGGCAGGGGGCCCGGCCGCGTCAGCCTACGTCAAGATGAGGGGCAGGTGCGCCCGGGGATGGGAAGCCGGTGCTTCAGAGTTCGGGCCAGGCCAGCTCGTACTCACCGCCCTCCAGCTGCTCCCGCGCCAGGAGAACGATCAGCGACGGGTAGACGCGCTGCTCGATGTCGCGGCGCAGGTTGCGAAGGCCGATGGCCACGGAGTGCGCCTGCCGCCGGGTGTCGCCGGTCTCGTCGCGCGCCAGGCGGCGGGCGTCCTCGAAGGAGCGCTGGTAGAGGTCGTGGGTGTTGCGGATCGTGCGCTCGTCGAGCTCCGGGATGGCGTCCACGGCGGCGGCGTACTCGTCGAGCATGGCCCGGGCCGCCTCGATGTCGGCATCGGTCACCGGCACGCTTGGATCGTCGAAACGCAGGATCGTCCGCTCCACGCGCTCGTTGAAGGAATGGAACTCCTGGATCGACTTGACGTACTGCTTCAGTTCGGCGATCTCCGCCTCCCTGCCGCAGCCCGTCACCCCCACCGCCAGCGCGAGTGTGATCAGCAGCCCCCGTACCATTTCGACCTCCAGGCGTAGGTGTTGCGGTTCCGGAGGGCCTGCCGGAGAGGGTTTCCGACGCCCGCCCGACGGGCCCGCGCGTAACATACAAAGGCCCGAAAGCCGAAGGCAAGGCGCTTCGTTGACGGGTTGCGGGGGCCGGGATACCTTCACCAAACCCCCTTCACCCGCACCCGATGGAGGCACTGTTGGTCAGCCGCGAACAGCTCCGCAACCTGCTTGACGACTGCCTGCTCGAAGCCCGCTTCGATCGCTGGGCCGACTCCTACCACCAGGGGAAGGTCCGCGACATCTACCGCCTTGCGGACCGCCGCATCCTGATCACCACCGACCGGCAGAGCGCCTTCGATCACGTCCTGGGCACCATTCCCCTGAAAGGGCAGGTCCTCAACCGGATCGCCCAGTACTGGTTCGAGCGCACCGCCGACATCGTGCCGAACCACGTCCTCCAGGTGCCGCACGCCAGCGTCACCGTGGCCGAGGAGCTGGACATGTTCCCCGTGGAGGTCGTCGTGAGGGGCTACCTGACGGGCAGCACCGAGACCTCGGCCTGGACCCACTACGCGCGCGGGGTGCGGGAGTTCTGCGGCAACCGGCTCCCCGACGGCATGGTCAAGAACCAGCCCTTCGAGGCGCCCATCATCACCCCCACCACCAAGTCCGAGGAACACGACGAGTCGATCTCTCCGGAGCAGATCGTCGAGCGCGGACTCGTCGACGAAGGGACCTGGCGCCGGATCGAAGAGATCGCCCTGGAGTTGTTCGCCCGCGGGCAACAGCTGGCGGCGGAGCAGGGGCTGATCCTGGTGGACACCAAGTACGAGATGGGCCGCAACGCCGAGGGGCGGATCGCGGTGGCCGACGAGATCCACACGCCCGACTCCTCCCGCTACTGGATTCTGGACAGCTACGAGGAACGCCACGGGCGCGGCGACGAGCCGGAGAGTCTGGACAAGGAGTTCCTCCGTCTGTGGCTGAAGGAGAAGGGCATCTCCGACGACAACATCCCGCATCTCGACGACGATATCCGCGTCGAGGTCGCCGGGCGCTACGTCGATCTCTTCGAGCGGGTGACGGGGCGGAGCTTCGAGCCCGACGTGGGGGAGGACGGTTCCGTGAGGGACCGCATCGAGAGGGCGATCGAGCCGTTCTTCGCCCCCGAGGGCAAACCGGTGTGAGCACCGGGGCCGCGGAGCTGCGGAGCGCGCCGGCGCGCCGGTCGGTCCTCGGCCGGTTCCTGGGCGCCGTCCTCGTGTTTCGACTGGAGCTTCGGCTGCCGGCGGTCGACGCGGGGCTCGTGCTCCTGTCCTGGCTGCGGCGGCCGGTGATCCAGATGCCCGTGGACCGGGCGCGGATCCCCGGGGGTTCGCTGCTCTCGATAGCGCCGTCTCCAGCCGCGGACGCCCGCAGCCGGACTCGCCGGCGTCTCGACGAGGTCTTTCCTTTCTGAGCGAGCCTCCCGTGCTTCACCGTCAGCTGCGAACAGCCCTGGAGGAGATCTTCGGTGAGGACTACGTCGAGGAAGCCCTGCGACACTCCGAGCTGGCGGAGCTGGTGATCTGCGAGCGCACCGACCAGTTCAAGGACACCGTCCTCGGCTTCCAGCGCCTGAACTACCGCGACGAGCAGTCCACCTACGCCGCAGGGCTGGAACGCGAGTTCGGCGTCGCCCTCATCTGCTCCCTGCTGCACAACCCCACACGCCAGCTGATCGCCGAGCTCGGCCTGAACTACCTGTAGTGTTCGGCGGCGCAGGCAGGGGGCCGACAGGCCGGCCCCTCCGCGCGTGACCGGCAACCCGCTCCTCGCCTTCGACCTCGGCGCCGAGAGCGGCCGCGCCATTCTCGGCCGCTTCGAGGGCGAGCGTCTGGAACTGGAGGAGTTGCACCGCTTCCCCACGGGGGGCACGGCCGTCCTCGACCGGCTCTACTGGGACGTGCTGCGCCTGCACGACGGGATCAAGCAGGGGCTGCGGGCGGCGGCCGGGGCCCGGATCGCCTCCGTGGGCGTCGACACCTGGGGGGTGGACTTCGGCCTGCTGGCCGCCGACGGGTCCCTCCTCGACAACCCCCGCCACTACCGGGACCCGCGGACCGAGGGGGTGCTGGACCGGGCCCTGGAGCGCGTCTCCCGGGAGCGCGTGTTCGCCGCAACGGGGGTGCAGCTCCTGCCGATCAACACCCTCTTCCAGCTGCTGGCCATGCAGGAGCAGTCCGCTCCCCAACTGGGCGCCGCCCACCGGCTGCTGATGATGGCCGACTTGCTGCATTACTTCCTCACGGGGGAGCAGGTCTGCGAGTTCACCAACGCCACCACCACCCAGTTCTACGATCCGCAGCGGGGGCGCTGGTCGACGGAGCTCCTCGAGGCCTTCGGCCTGCCGCACCGCATCCTGCCCGAGATCGTCCCGCCGGGCACGCGGATCGGCCCGCTGCTGGAGAGCGTCTCCCGCGACTGCGGCCTGGCCTCCGGGATCCCGGTGGTGGCGCCGGCCACCCACGACACCGGCGCGGCGGTGGCCGCGGTCCCGGCCGAGGGTCCGGACTTCGCCTACATCAGCTCCGGCACCTGGTCTCTCATGGGCGCCGAGTTGCAGGCCCCCGATCTCTCGCCGGGCGCCCTGCGCTGCAACTTCACCAACGAGGGCGGCGTGGGCGGCACCTTCCGCTTTCTGAAGAACATCATGGGGCTGTGGCTGGTGCAGGAGTGTCGGCGCGCCTGGTCGGCCGAGGGCCGCGACCTCTCCTACCACGAGCTCACTCGGGCCGCGGAAGAGGCTCCCGGCTTCGGGGCTCTCGTCGATCCCGACGACGGGCGCTTCCTGCCTCCGGGGGACATGCCCGGCCGGGTGGCCGCCTTCTGCCGCGAGACGGGGCAGACCGAGCCCGCCGGCGAGGGCGCCGTGATCCGCTGTCTGCTGGAGAGCCTGGCCCTGAAGTACCGCTGGGTCCTCGAGCGCCTCGAGGAGGTCCTGGGCCGGCGCCTGGAGCCGGTCCACGTGGTCGGCGGGGGCATCCGCAACACCCTGCTCTGCCAGCTCACCGCCGACGCCACCGGGCGTCCGGTCGTCGCCGGGCCGGCGGAAGCCACGGCTGTCGGCAACCTGCTGGTGCAGGCCCTCGGCCTCGGCCGTCTCGGCTCGGTGGAGGACATCCGCGCCGTGGTGCGCGCCTCCTTCGAGCCCCGGACTTTCACCCCGTGCGGGGACGACGGCCGCTGGGAGGAGGCGTACGGCCGCTTCTGCAGGCTGCTGCCCGACCCCCCGGCTGCGGGGGGCTGAAGTCCAGAATCAGCTTCCCGGTTCGCGGGGAGCGTCTGCCGCAAGACACCACAGGAGGGCGCACAGTGACGGCTCCATACGATGGTTCCCCCATCGCCTACGACGTGACCTGCCGCAGGAACGTGATGGTCCCCATGCGCGACGGCGTGGGGCTCGCCTCCGACATCTACCTCCCCTCGGTGGGAGAGGAACCCGCGGCCGGCCGGTTTCCCGTCATCCTCGAGCGGACCCCCTACGACAAGGCCGCGCCGCGGCAGGTGACCAATGCGGGCTACTTCGCGCGGCGGGGCTACGCCACGGTGATTCAGGACGTTCGCGGCCGCTTCGCCTCCGAGGGCGAGTGGTACGCCTTTGCCAGGGAGGCGCCGGACGGCTACGACACCGTCGAGTGGATCGCGGGCCAGGAGTGGAGCAACGGCAAGGTCGGCACCATGGGAGGCTCGTACGCCGGCAGCGACCAGAGCGCCCTCGCGACCCTGGCGCCGCCGCACCTGGAGACCATGGTCGTGGCGGTGGGCGCCTCCAACTACTACCACGGCTCGATGCGCCAGAACGGCGCCCTGGAGCAGCGCTTCCACGTCTACGTCTTCCGCATGGCGATGACGAGCAAGGAGGCCATGGCCGACCCGGGCCTCCAGGCGGAGATCATGAAGGCCTTCACGCAGGACATGCCTGACATCGTGCGCCGGTTGCCGCTGAAGAAGGGAGCCACGGTGCTGCGCCGGCTGCCCTCCTACGAGCAGTGGGCCATCGACATCCTGACCCACGGGGAGTTCGACGACTACTGGAAACAGCGGGGCTACGCCATCGACGAGTACTACGACGAGCACGCCGACGTGCCGACCCTGTATCTCGGCGGCTGGTACGACTCCTACGCCCGCAACACCCCCACGAGCTACCGCAAGCTCAGCGATATCAAGCGGTCGCCGCAGGTCCTGCTGATGGGGCCGTGGACGCACGGCTGCTACGAGGTGACCCACGCCGGGGACGTCGACTTCGGGACCGACTCGCACATCAACCAGAACGACCTGCGGCTGGCCTGGTTCGACCACCACCTCAAGGGCATGGCAACGGAGTTCGCCGACTGGTCGCCGGTGCGCATCTTCACCATGGGCACCGGCAGCCAGCGGATGAACAAGCACGACTACGACCGCCGCCTCGACCACGGCGGCTACTGGCGCAGCGAGCCGGACTGGCCCCTGCCGGGCACGGTGGAGACGCGCTACTACCTGCGCGCCGGCGGCGGGCTGTCGCGGGAGCAGCCCAAGGAGAAGGAGGCGCCGTCCACGGGCTACACCTTCGACCCCCGGGATCCGGTGCCGACAATGGGGGGCGGCATCTCGGCGGCCGACACCATCATCCCCCCCGGCGCCTTCGACCAGCGCGGCCGGCCCGACTTCTTCGGCTGCGTCGACGAGCTGCCGCTCAACACCCGAGGGGACATCCTCACCTTCCAGACCCCGGAGCTGGCGGAGGACACGGAGGTCACGGGCCACATCGTCATGCACCTGTGGGCGTCGTCGTCGGCCCGGGACACCGATTTCACCGCCAAGCTCATCGACCTCCATCCGCCCTCGGGCGACTACCCGGACGGTTTCGCCATGAACATCACCGACTCGATCCTCCGCGCCCGCTACCGGAACGGCTGGACGCGGCCGGAGCTGATGGAGCCGGGGACCCCTTACGAGTTCGTCTTCCATCTCTACCCGACGTCGAACGTCTTCCGCCGCGGCCACCGCATCCGCCTGGACATCAGCAGCAGCAACTGGCCGCGCTTCGACGTCAACCCCAACACCGGGGGGCCTCTCGGCCTCGAGAGCCGCTGGGAGATCGCCCACCAGACGATCCTCCACAGTCCGGGGCACCCGTCGCACATCGTGCTGCCGCTGCAGAAGGCCGCCGCGAGCTAGCCGCGGTTCGGGGAACGGGAACCGAACCGCGGCCGGGGTAGTCGGTGTCGGAGACGGCACTGCGCGCGGATGCAGGCAGGACGCTATCTTCCGTCTCCGTTGCGCTCGATTCTCCAGACTGAAGGAAGCCCCCCGGTGGCCCAGTACAATCTCGCCGACCTGCATTCCCATTCGACCTGCTCCGACGGGCAGCGCACACCCCGAGAGGTGGTGGAGGAAGCGGCCTCCGCCGGGGTCCGCGTCCTGAGCCTGACCGACCACGACACCGTGGAGGGGGTGGCGGAGGCGGCCGCCGCCGGCCGGGAGCTCGGTGTGGTGACGGTTCCGGGCACCGAGCTCAGCGCCCACGTCAACGACCGCGAGCTGCATCTGCTCGCCTACTTCATCGACTACCAGGACCGCCGCCTGGGCTCCTACGTCGAGCTTCTCCACCAGCGCCGCCGGGACCGCGGCGAGGCGATTGTGGATCGGCTCAATCAGCTCGGCGTGTCGGTCACCCTCGATGATGTGCTGGTGAGGGCCGCCGGGGGGCCGCTGGGACGCCCCCACATCGCCGCGGCCATGGTCGCCAGCGGCGCGGTGCCGACGAAGGAGGAGGCCTTCCACCGCTTCATCGGCGACCGCCGGCCCGCCGACGTGCCGAAGCCGCGCAGCCCGGCGGCCGAGGTCATCGGTCTGGTCCACGAGCTCGGCGGCGTCATCGTCCTCGCTCATCCCGGTCTGGCCGTCTCGGAGACGGTGATCGCCGAGCTGGTCGATGCCGGCCTCGACGGTGTCGAGGTTTACCACCCCTCCCACAAGCCCTCCCAGATCGAGCACTACCAGGACATCTCCAGGCGCTACGGCCTTCTCATGTCCGGCGGCTCCGACAGCCACGGCGAACCTGAGGGCCCGCGGGTCGGCGACTGCGGCATCGGCTGCGAGGCCGTGGAGGCCCTCAACGAACGCGCCGCCACCTATGCCTGAAGTCCGCCCGGGGGCGTCGTCCGTCCCCTTCCTTCGATACGGCGGGCTCCCGTGCTTGGTGGCCGTGCTCCTGGTTTCGACGCCCGGCCGCGGCGCCGTTCCAACCGGTTATCTGCAGGATGCCGAGCCACCCCCGACGACGGGAATGCTCGGCTCCAGCATCACCGATGTCGTATGGAGCGGCCGCTACCTGTGGGTCTCCACGGAACGGGGCCTGGCCCGCCTGGATCCGTCCCGGGGGGACGGCCTCGAGGCCGGGCACTGGGTCACCTTCACCGAGGAGCACGGCCTGGGCCGGGGTGCGGTCAGCGCCCTGGCCGCCCACGGAGACACGGTCTGGGCGGCTACCCTCTTCGATTCCCTGACGGCGGGCAATCGCAGCCGGCAGGTCGGCAGCGGCATCTCCTGGTCCACCGACGCCGGCGCCAAGTGGCAGCGGATCTCCAACGAGGCCCTCTTCGACACCCTGCGCCCCGGATTCGAGGACGGCCCCTGGACACCGGTGGAGAACGCCTGCTTCGGGCTGGCCGTCGAGGGCGACACCGTGTGGGCCACCTTCTTCGCCGGATCGGCGGTGCGCTCCATCGACTTCGGCCGCACTTGGGAGCGCGTGCTCCCGGGCGGGGCGGACCGCATCGTCTACAACAACACCCGTTACCGGGTGCGCGTCGACAGCCTCGAGGACGCCGGTGCTGCCGAGGACTTCATCGCCCGGGCGCAGGCCGCAGCCGACAGTGTCGACGCCCTGAGTTATCTCCACCGCACCTTCTCCGTCGCCGCCTACGGCGACACCGTGTGGATCGGCACCGCCCTCGGCGTGGCCTCCAGCTTCGACTTCGGCCGCACCTGGACCGTGCACCGGTCGCGGCGGGACGAGTCCGGCCAGGTTCTCCCGGGCCACCTCTCCGCCCACTGGGGGGTGGCGGTGGAGCGGCAGATCCGGCCCGACGGGAGATCCGTCGTCTGGGTCGGCACCGACGTCACCGACGAGCCCCCCGGGCAGGTTCGGGCCATCCACCGCACCGAGGACGACGGCGACACCTGGACCTCCTCGGGTTCCACCTTCGCCTGGGATTTCGCCTTTGCCCCCGACTCTGTCTGGGCGGGCACCGAAGAGGGTTTGCTCCTGAGCCCGGACCACGGGGAGAGCTGGCTGGAGGTGCCGGTGCAGGACATCCTGAGCCAGGACCTCTTGAGGAAGCCCTTCATCGGGGTCGAGCGGTTCTCCCTGCCCGACGGGCGGATCGCCCTGTGGGCCGGGGCCGACAACGGCCTGGGCCGGTCCCTCGACGACGGCCGGACCTGGACGATCCTGAGCTTTCCGGTACGCGTGCGGGCCATCGACACCGGCCGGATGATCGACGGGGAAGGACTCGTCGACACCCGGGGGGCCAAGACCTATGCCGCCCCGAGCCCCTTCGCCCCGTCCCGCGGACAGAGCTGCATGGTCGTGTACAGCCTGGCCGAGGCGGACGAGGTGAGCGTCGACATCTACGATTTCTCGAGCCGCAAGGTGCGCGCCCTCGTGGACGGCGAGAGCCGGCCCGGGGGGCGCCACCACCGCGAGCCCTGGGACGGCCTCGACGACGGCGGCGGCCAGGTGGCCAACGGCGTCTACTTCTTCCGCGTCGAGACCGCCTCCGGCAGCCGGGCCTTCGGCAACGTGGTGGTCCTGGACTGATGCGGCGCGGCCTCGCCCTCGCGGCCCTGATCGTGTGGCAGGCGGCGTCTCCGGCCGCTGCCGGCCTCGGCGGCGCCTGGCTCGACACCGGCCTCGGCGCCCGGGCCCTCGGTCTGGGCGGCGCCCAGGCGGCCGCCGCCGAGGGGCCCGCCGCCGTGATCTACAACCCAGCGGGACTGGCCACCTCGACCGGGAAGGGAATGCTGGCCTCGTACCAGCCCCTGTCCCTCGACCGCACGCGGTCCGGACTGGCGGCGGCCATGAACCCGAGGGGAGACCTGGCCTTCGGCCTGGCCTGGCTGCACGCCGGGGTGGGCGGCCTGCGGGGGCGCAGCGGCTCGGGGGAGGCCACCGGCGACCTGGGGAGCGCCGCGGATGCCGTGATCTTCGGCCTCGGACTGCGTCCGTCGGCGACGCTGCAGATCGGCGCCAGCCTGAAGATCCTCCGGCACCGCATCGAGGTGCCGGTGAGCGGCGCCTCGACGGCCACCGGCCGCGGCGCCGACCTGGGAGTCCGCTGGAGCCTGTCCTCGCGCACGGCCCTCGGCGTGACCGCCCGCAACCTGCTCGACAAGCTGTCGTGGACGGTGCAGCGGCCCTCCGACCAGACCAGCGTCACCGAGGAGGCCCTGCGATCGGCCCTCGCCGTGGGGGTCTCGCACGTCCTCCGCCAGGGGGCCATGGCCGCCGTGGAGGCGGAGGTCCTCGACCCGGCGGGGGACCGCGAGCTGCGCGGGCATCTCGGTCTCGAGTGGAGGCTGAGCGACCTGTTGACCCTGCGCGGCGGACTGCACCGCGCCGGCGCGGGAGAGGGCGCGGGACGGCCCGCCTTCGGCGTCACGGTGCGGCCCATGCGCGTGGAGGCCTTCGAGGTCCACTACGCGTACGTGGCGGACGAGATCGGCGCCGGCGCCCGCACCGTCTTCACCCTTGCGGGTCAACTGCCATGAAGGTCCGCGCGCCGGGGGGCGTGCGCAGGCCGGCGGCCTTACGGCCGCGGCGGGTTCTGCCGGCGGTCCTGATCGCGGTCTGGGCCTGCTGGAGGCCCGGCGGCATCGACGCCGGCACCGGTCTCGGGTTCCTGCGCCAGGACGCCGGGGCCCGGTCCGCGGCCCTGGGGGGCGCGGCGACGGCCCTCGCCGATCCGTCGGCGGCCAGCCTCAACCCGGCGGCCCTGGCCCCGGGCGCGGCGGCCGTCCTCAGCCATACGGAGTGGATCGGCGGCATGCGCCACGAGCAGGCGGCGGCCTTGTGGACGCGAGCGGCGGGCGATGTGCTGGCTCTCGACGTGCGTCTGGCCCATGCGGGAGGGCTGGAGCGCCGTCTGGGCCCGACCCGGGACCCCCTGGGGGAGTTCGGCCTCTACGAGTGGACGGCGGGCGCCGCCTGGTCCCGCCCCTGGGGAGAGCGCCTGCGGACGGGAATCGGCGCCAAGGTGTTGCGCCAGTCGATCGACGTGGAGGCTTCGGCGGGACTGGCCGCCGACCTGGGGCTGCTCTACGGGAGCGGCCCCTGGCGGCTCGGGGCGGCGGTGCGCAACCTGGGGCGGATGAACGCCCTCGACCGGGAGGCCACCGAGCTGCCCTTGCAGGCCCGCCTCGGCGCGGCCCTGGCCCGGGGGGCCCTGACCGCCGCCGCCGACGTGGGCGCGAGCCGGGGCACCGGCGCGAGCCTGCACCTGGGGGCGGAGTGGCGTCTGTCGCCGCGCCTGGTGGTGCGCACCGGGTACGGCACTCCCGCCTCCGGGAGTCTGGCCTTCGGGCTGGGCCTGACGGCCCGCCCCTGGCAGCTGGACTACGCCTTCCTGCCCATGGGGGACGGACTCGGTGCCGGCCACCGGGTGAGTCTGGTCATGCGGGGGGCCTGAGATGAAGTGGTGGCGGAGGCAACGGCTGCCGCTCCGCCCGACGGAGCCCCTCGAGGACTGGGACGGCCCGTCTCCGTACTCACCCGGGTATGGAGTCGAGGGGGCCTGGTCCGAGGCCCGCCGCCCGCCGCCGTCCACGGCGCCGCGGCCCTCCACTCACCTGCTGCTGTTCCTGATGACCCTGTTCTCCATGATGGTGGCCGGCGCCATGCAGCAGGGCGTCGACCCCCTGATGGAGTTCGGCCAGCTCGTTCACCTCGTGGAGGGCTGGCCCTTCGCGGCCACCCTCCTCGGCATCCTGACGGTGCACGAGTTCGGCCACTACTTCGCCGCCCGCAGGTGGGGGGTGAAGGCCTCCCTGCCCTACTTCATCCCCCTTCCCTACCTGTCCCCGCTGGGCACCCTCGGCGCCGTGATCCGCATCCGCTCGCCGATCCCGCACAAGCGCGCCCTTCTCGACATCGGCGCCTCGGGCCCGCTGGCGGGTCTGGTCGTGGCCGTCGCCGCCTGCCTGGTGGGGCTGCCCATGTCCAAGGTGGTGGAGCCCGGCTACTTCCTGGAGCTGCCGGAGAGCATGCGGCCCGGGGTCCTGCAACTGGGCTCGCCGCTGTTGTTCGAGGGGCTCTCGGCGTGGCTGCTTCCGGCCGCCGAAGACAGCATCGTCCTCCTGAGCCCGGTCGCCTTCGCCGGGTGGGTGGGCCTGGTGATCACCGCCTTCAACCTGCTGCCCGTGGGCCAGCTCGACGGAGGACATATCGCCTACGCCCTCCTCGGCGACCGCCACCACGCCGTCGGCCGGCTGTGCTTCGCCACCCTGCTGGCCATGGGCGTGTACGGGGTGATGTCGGTTTTCTGGGACCTGCCGCGGGGGTGGCCCGGGTGGCTGCTGATCGCCCTGCTGCTGGCCCTCGTCGGCCGCCGCCACCCGCCTCCGTACCATGCCGCGATCCCCCTCGACGGCCGCCGCCGGGCGATCGCGGTCCTGTGCTTCGTCCTCCTGGCCCTGTGCTTCACGCTGGTGCCGCTCTCCGAGATGGCGGGATGAGATCGAGGCGCCGCCATCTGTTGCCCGCGGCCTTGTGGCTCCTGGCCGCCTGCGGACTCGAGGAGGGCGCGGAGGTCGAGTGCCGCTGCGCGGAGGACACCGACCTCACCGCCTTCCCGCGGTGCAGGGACGCCGCCATCGAGGCCGAAGCCGGTGCGTCGAGCCCGTTGTCGACGCGCCTGCCGGAGTGTCCGAGCGGCGATCTCCTCTTTCTTCGCGACCCGACCCTGTCGGAGGCGGTCGTCTTCAACCTCGAAGACTCCATCGAGGGCTTCAGCCCCACCCAGTACATGGACCAGCTCTCGGAGGACTTCCTCTTCGCGCCCGAGCTCGCCGGGGTGGAGCCCTTCGGGGAGGTCTTCGACCTGCCCCCCGGGTACCACCCCGACCCTCCCGACACCGACACCCTGTGGACCCGCGAGGACGAGCGCCGCTTCGCCTTCAACCTTCTCGACCGCAGCAACTTCCAGCGCATCAACATCAGCCGCTGGTTCGACGCCAACGAGGACGAGCAGAGGCTGTACCCGGACGATCCCCGGCTGGAGACGTATATTTTCCCCTACATCATCGACTTCACCACCCGGCCCGGCGAGGAGCAGGAGGCGCGCATCTTCGAGGTGCGCGGGCGCATGCAGATCGACCTGGTGACGACGAGCGACGAGAACCCCGTCTGGTCCATCCGTCGCTGGCAGGACTTTCGCGAGCCGTCCTCCGAACGCACCCTCACCGAGTTGCGGGGCGAGTTCGCGCAGTAGCAGGAGGGAAGACCCATGCCACGCACAATTTCCATCGCCCTGGCCGGGCTGCTCCTGGCGGGCTGCAGCAACCCCTTCGCTCCCGATGTGGAGAAGGTGACTCGCCGGGAACTGCCGCCCGCTCCCGAGGCGACCACGGCGCAGGTGGTGATGGACAACCTGGAGAGGGCCTTCAACGAGCGCGACAAGGACCTCTACGAGTCTCTCCTCGACGACAACTTCTATTTCATGGAGGAGGACTGCAGGGGAGATCTCGTCTTCTTCTATGGCAAGGAGGAGGAGTTGCGGATCATGGGCCCCCGCGACGGCTCGTCCCAGGGGATCTTCGACAAATACCGAACCATCGAGTGGAAGTACCAACCCTCCCGCCGTTATACGGAGCTGGGCATCGACTACCCTCTGAGCTTTGAGGGCGATCCCGACGGGCACCCCGACGAGGACTGGGAGGTCTTCCGCGGCCGGGTGGAGATCCTGCTCCTGGAGCGGCCGGACGAGGGCTACTTCGTCGACCAGGTGATGAGCTTCAAGATGCGCGAGGGCGACGACGGCCTCTGGCGCATCGTCCGCTGGAAGGACGATCCCCTCTCCACCGACTGCGGCGAGGGCGAGAGCACCAAGCCGGTGGGTGCCGCGTCCTGGTCCGCCGTCAAGGCAAAGCACGGGGGCTGAGCCGCCGGACTCCCGCCTCCCGGGGGACACTTGATCCGCTGGTCTTCCCACATGGTGCGGCGCCGGCACCGGCCGCGGTGGCACCTCCTGTTCAGCATGGCCTGCCTGACCCTGTGCACGGCCGCGGCGCTCTACCTCGGGCGCCCGGAGCCGCCGCCCCCGCCGCCCCCGCCTCCGCCGCCCCCGCCTACCGTGGACCCCGCCGCGTTCCCCGGGCGCATGCTCGCCGACGCCGATTCGGTGCTCGCCGATCTCGGCATCCCGGCGGGGCGGGTGCACCGGCGCGCCTCCGGTCGCGGGGGCCCCGATGTGCTCACCGTCAGCGTGCCCGGCGACCTGCCGCTGGCCAGCGTCAACCAGCGACTGACCCGGCTCGCGAGCCGGCACGGGGGGGAGGTGATGCGCGGCGAGGAGCTGGAGGGCGGGACCGGCGTCGACCTGAGTCTCGGCATCGACTCGTCGGAGACCACCCGCTTCCGGCTGCGGCAGGACCCGAAATCGACGCGGCGGGCCGGCCGGATCGCCCTGATCGCCGATGCCGGCGGCCCCAACCTCGACCGGCTGTGCGCCCTCCCCGCCTCCCTGACCCTGGTCGCGCTCGGGGGCAACCGCCGGGAGGTGGCCGAACGCTGCGGTCCGGGAGGCCACCGGGTGGTCTCCAAGCCGATCGGGCTGCGGGCGGCGCCCGACTCGATCGATGGCGACACGGAGGCCGCCGCCGGCCGCCAGTTGTGGGCGCTGGCGGAACGCGCCGCCGTCGAGGGGGAGGCGGTGGCCCTGGTCCATGCGAAGGGTCCGACGGTGGCGGCCCTGGAGGAGCTGATGCCGCGCCTCGAGAGCCGCGGCTACCGCTTCGTCACCACTTCCGGGATCGGTCGTTGAGCTCCGCCCCGGCGGGGGCCTTCGGCTACGAGGTCGTGGCCGAGGACGGCCCCACGGGGGCCCGCGCCGGCCTCCTGCACACCCCCCACGGAGTGGTGGAGACGCCCGTCTTCATGCCCGTGGGCACCCGGGCGACGGTCAAGGCCATGAGCCAGCAGGAGCTGGCCGACCTCGACGCCCAGGTCGTGCTGGGAAACGCCTATCACCTCTATCTGCGCCCCGGCCACGAGCTCGTCGGCCGCCTCGGCGGGCTCCACGCCTTCATGGGCTGGCAGCGGCCGATCCTCACCGACTCGGGGGGTTTCCAGGTCTTCAGCCTGAGGGACCGCTGCCGGATCACCGAGGAGGGGGCGCTCTTCCAGAGTCACCTGGACGGCTCGCAGCACCTGTTCACGCCGGAGCGGGTGATGGAGATCGAGGAAGCCCTGGGGGCCGACATCATCATGGCCTTCGACGAGTGCACGCCCTGGCCCGCCACCGAGGACGAGGCCCGCGAGTCGATGGAGCGCACACTGCGCTGGGCCGGGCGCTGCGCCGCCCGCCACCAGCCCCTCCAGGCGGCCCGGACCGCCGCCGGCCGGCCGCCCCAGGCCCTGTTCGGGATCGTCCAGGGCGGCGTCCATCCGGACCTGCGCCGGCGCAGCGCCCGGGAGCTGGCGGGCCTCGACCTGCCGGGTTACGCCCTCGGCGGACTCGGCGTCGGCGAGCCCCGCCAGGAGATGCTCGACAGCATCGAGGCCGCCTTGCCGGAGCTGCCTCCGGAGAGGCCCCGGTACCTGATGGGGGTCGGCCTGCCCCAGGACCTGGTGGACTGCGTCAGCCGCGGGATCGACATGTTCGACTGCGTCATCCCCACCCGCAACGCCCGCAACAGCACCCTGTTCACGCGCCGGGGGCGGGTGCGCATGCGCAACGCCGGACACGCCGGCGACCCGTCGCCCCTCGACCCGGAGTGCGGGTGCCCGACCTGCCGTCACTACCACCGCGCCTACCTCCGGCACCTGTTCCAGACCGACGAGATTCTCGGCGTGCGCCTGGCCACGTACCACAACCTCCATTTCTACCTGGAGCTGATGCGCGGCATGCGCGCCGCCATCGTCGAGGGCACCTTCGCCGGGTGGCGGGAGGAATTCCGCTCGACTTACCAGGACGGCTGAGAGCGCCTATTTTTCCGGGTCGATCCTCCCTCACGAAAGGCCCCATGTGACCCTGCTCTTCCTCCTTGCGGAGCCCGCCCACGCCATGGGCGGCGGCGGCGAAGGCCAAGGCGGCACGCCCCTGGTCATCCTGCCGTACGTCCTGATGTTCGTCGTCCTCTACTTCCTGATCCTGCGGCCGCAGATCAAGAAGCAGAAGTCGCAGCAGAAGATGATCTCCGAGTTGAAGAAGGGGGACAAGATCGTCACCAGCGGCGGCATCCACGGGGTGATCCTCAACCTGAAGGACGAGGTGATCACGGTGAAGATCGCCGAGAACGTCCGCGTCGAGATGTCGCGCTCCGCCGTGTCGCGAGTCCGCGACGAGGGCGAGTCCAAGTCCTGAAGGTCGTCTTCCTCGGCAACCCCGACTTCGCGGTACCCTCCCTGCGCCGTCTCGCCGCCAGCCGGCACGAGGTGGCCGCCGTGGTCACCAATCCCGATCGCGCCGCTGGCCGCGGACGCCGGCTCCGGCCCCCGCCGGTCAAGACCGCCGCCGCCGCACTCGGCCTCCCCGTCCTGCAGCCGGATTCCCCGCGCGACCCGGCCCTGGCCGAGCAGCTGCGGGCCCTGGCCCCGGACGCCCTGGCGGTGGTCGCATACTCCATCCTCCCGAACCGCCTCCTTCGCCTGCCCCGCCTGGGGTCGGTCAACGTGCATCCGTCCCTGCTGCCCGCCTACCGGGGGGCCGCCCCCATCGTGTGGGCCCTGTTCGACGGCTGCACCGAGACGGGGGTCACCACCTTTCTGCTGAACCGGCGCGTCGACGCGGGCGACATCCTGCTCCAGGAGAGGGTGACCGTCGGCGGCGGCGAGACCGCCGGAGAGCTGGAGGCACGGCTGGCCGAGGACGGCGCGCGGCTGCTGGTCCGCTCCCTCGACGGGCTGGAGGACGGCAGCCTGCAGCCGAGGCCCCAGCCGAGAGAGGGGGAGTCGCGGGCCCCGAAGCTGACGCGGGAGGACGGCCGCATCGACTGGAGCTGGCCGGCCGAGCGGGTGCGCAACCGGGTGCGCGGCGCGAACCCGATGCCCGGTGCCTTCACCGAGTGGGCGGGAGGGGTGCTCAAGGTGCATCGGGTCGAGCGGGTGGAGCCGGCCGCCCGAGGGGCTGCCCCGGGCGAGGTGCTCTGCTGCGGCTCGGAGGACGGAGTGGTCGTGGCCTGCGCCGACGGAGCCGTGCGCCTGGGCGAGGTGCAGCCGGCCGGACGTGAGCGGATGTCGGCCGGGGCCTTTGCCCGGGGCTATCCGCTGCGGTCCGGGGACCGTCTGGGGGGCGGCCAGAGCCGTGGCGAGGGCTGAGGCGGGCGGCTTCGGGCTCGCCGGCTTCCTGGTCGCGCTGCTCGCGGGCCTGCCGGCGGCCGCGGAGGAGTCCGAACCCTCGGTGGAGGCCGAGGCCGATTCGGTTCGGAGCGCGGAGGAGCCCCTGTCTCGGCGCGTCGCCCGGCCATCCGGACCCGTGGATCCAACGGCGGCCGACTCGGTGCTCCAGGCGGGAGGGCGGCTGGCCCCTCGCGCCGCCCTGGTGCGTTCGGCGGTGGTGCCGGGATGGGGACAGGCCGCCAGCGGTCACTGGCTGAAGGCGCTGCTCTTCGCCGGCGCCGGCGCCGGCTGGTTGGCGTCCGCCGTGGTCGAGAGCTCCCGCTTGGCCGAAGCCCCCACGGCGCAGGAGCACGAGGACCGCGCGGCGCGGCGCAACACGCGGGTCCTTTCCTACCTCGTAACCGCTACCTTGTCCGCCGTGGACGCCTACGTGGACGCCCATCTGGAGGACTTCGACCTCGACGCCGCGGACCTGGAGACGCCCGGGGTCCGGCTGACCATCCGATGGGGTCCATAGGACAGGAGGGAGGTGTGCAGATGCTCACCGATGCGCAGAAGCAGGAGTTCGACGACCGCGGGTACCTCGTCTTCGAGGGCCTGCTGGGGGGCGCCCGTCTCGCCCACTACCTGTCGGCCCTCGACGAGCTGGTCGAGCGAGGCCGCGCTCTGAGCGAGCCGGAGGGACACTTCAGCCTCGAGCTCGACGCCGAAGGCCGGCCTGTGCCCGGGCTGCTGCACAAGGTGCAGGGCGTGTGCGTCGTCGACTCCAGAGTCCTGGACCTGGCCCGCGAGCCGGCCATCGTCGACCGGGCGGCGGAGCTGCTCGGCTGCGAGGAAGTGGATGTCTTCGGCACCAAGTTCTTCCCCAAGCTTCCCGGCGGCGGCACGTCCACGCACTGGCACCAGGACAACTACTACTTCGGCACCAACTCCCGGCGCATCCTGTCCTGCGGCGTCTACCTGCAGGAGGCCGACCGGCGCAACGGCTGCCTGCGGGTGGTACCCGGCAGCCACCACGACGCGGTGATCGTCGACCACCAGCGGGAGCAGGGCATGCACGGGTCCTGGACCCAGGTCGAGGAGTCCCGCGCCGTGGACGTGGCCGTCGCGGCGGGGACGGTGGTCCTGTTCTCCGCCAACCTCCTGCACGGCACCGCCGACAACGACGACCCGCGGCGCACCCGCTACTCGACGGCCTGGCACTACGTGCCCGGCGGTCTGGACCTGGAGCGCTTCCGCCGCGGCGAGTACGAGGACCGCTGGACCGTCCGGAGGGCCGTCCCGGCCTGAGGGCGTGTCACCAGGGACCCGGGGCCGTGTGCCCAGGGTGACATCCATCGCCCCGGGGGCCGCGCAGAAGCCCCGAGGGCCATCGGTGGTCCCGGAGTTGCGTTGTCCTTCCCGTGGTCTCCCGACTTTGCACCTCCACCCGGCTCTGGCTGCGCGCCGCCGTGCTGCTGCCGCTCGCCACCGCGGGAGCGGCCGTCGCCGCCTTCGAGCGGGGACCCTTCGCCGACCCGCTGCCGGCGCCGGGCCGGCTGGGCGCCAACCCCGCCCGGCTCGCGTCGGTCACCGCCTCCCTCTGCGGGCATCTCGTCCACGACCGGCCCTTCGGGCTGCGCGAGCTGGGCGGTCAGCATCTGCTGCTGGCGGCGCCGCGCCTCGGCCGGTTGCGGGGAGGGTTCGGGCTGGCGGTGCGCGGCCCCCCGCGGCACCGGGAGCAGGCGGTGCTGGCGGCGGTCGGTGTCTCGCTGACAGGGGGGCTGGATCTCGGCGCCGGCCTGCTGGAGGCGCGCCTGCAGCGGACCGGCCAACCGGCCTGGCGCGGGCGGGCGCCGGTCCTGGGGGCGCGCGCGGATCTCCTCCGCCGATGGCAGGTGGAGGGGTGGTGGCACGGCGCCGCGGGGGGCCTGCTGGAGAGGAGGGGCTCCGTGCGCCTGCGCCGCGAGGGGCCGGAGGCAACCCTCTCCCTGGGGGTCGCCTGGCGGGGCCCTGCCCTGCGCCCCGAGGTGCGCCTGTCTCTGCCCCTCGGGGGGCCGGCGGCGATGACCCTCGACGGGCTCGACCGTCCGCGCCAGTACGGCCTGGGCGTGGGAGCCGGGGCGCGGAGCCTGCGCATGGGGGTGCACCTGCGGTCCCACCACCAGCTCGGTGCCACGCCTTCGTGGTCGGCGGGCAGGGCCTGCCGCTGACTTTGCGGGGTGGGCGGGGGCGGGCGATCTTCTCTTCAGGACGCTGGACCGAGAAAGGAGCCCCCCATGCTGCTTCGCATCGCCCTCGCATCGCTCGCCGGCCTGTCCGCCTGCGCCGAGTCGGACTCCGTGGTCAATCCTCCCGGCACCGACGGGGTCGTCGCCCCGGTGGACGAGGGGGGCCTGCGCCAGCTGGCCGACCTGTCCGGCTCCTTCGCCGAGCGTTTCCGCATCGTCGGCGACGGTCTCGAGGTCACCGGACCCGGGCAGGAGATCAGCCTCATCTTCGAGGTCGACGGCGCCGACCAGCTGCGGCAGTTCGACATGAAGCTGGAGGCCGAGCCCGCGGCCGCCTTCGACCTGGAGAACGCCGAGGCCACCCTGGAGACGCCCTTCGTCACCCCAGCCCCCAACGGAGTGGTGGTGACCGGCGCCGAAGTGCGGGTCCTGGGAGCCAGCCTGACCACCTCGGTCAGCGGCAGCCAGGTCCTGGCGACGCTGCGGGTCCGCACCGCCTCCGGGTACGACGCCTCCAGCGAGGTCCGGCTGGTCCTCACCAGTTTGTCCCTCGGACCCAGCTCCGGCGAGCGCGACGAGTACGACTCCGACCTGGGCGTGGGGATCACCCTCAAGCACTAGCGCGGCTGGCGCAGGTGCCTGCGGCCGTTGACGATATGACGGCCGGGGGTTACGTTCTGAGCCTTCCTTGGGGGGCTGTAGCTCAGTTGGGAGAGCGCCTGAATGGCATTCAGGAGGTCAGGGGTTCGATTCCCCTCAGCTCCACCATCGTAAGACTCTCCGATTGTCACACCGGTCAGGCCATGCTGTGATGGTGGCTTGGCCGTTCGTATTCCAAGACCCAGTGTCCGGAGGCTGGCGTCAGGCCCTGCCGTGGGGTCTGGCCTGCGGTGGAATGCGGGCAGGGTGTATCGCAAGGGAATCGAAGGACCGCCGAAGGCACCCCTGCCGGAGCTGGCCGCGCTCCGGAAAGCTGCAACGCACGAAGAGCCCCGCCCGGGCACTGCTCGCCGGGACTCGCAAGAGGGGGTCAGGGGGCGATCATGAGCCCGATGGAGTCACACCTGAGGCGGCGGCGAGGGCCTGATCGAAGGTCCGGACCTCCCGCACGCCGCGGCGCCGGCAGCTGGCCAGGTGACAGAGGTCCCTGGCGCCCAGGGCGGGATGCTGCTCGTGGAGCTGCCGCGCCAGGGTGACGTCCTCCTGCTCCAAGGGCCACACTTCCACGCGGGATCCGGTAATCAGCGCCAGGGCTGCGTCGAGAGTCTGCTTCCGCCCCACGGGCAGGTAGGCGTGGGCCAACTCCTGCAGCACTTCCGCCGAGGTGCACAAAGGGGTCCGAGAGCGGATGCACCCGGCGAAGAACTCCCGCGCCGTGGAGCGGAGAGGATGGGGACGGCCAACGGCGTACATGAAGACGTTGGTATCGACGAAGATCACGTGCTGGAGAGACCCCGCTGACGTGATTCATCGATGACGGCCCGGTGCTGCTCCCAATCCGGTTCTCGCCCGGGGCCTTCGAGCGCGTCACAGGCGCGGAAAAATCCCTCGAGGTCTTCCTGTGATCTGAAGGCGTGGAGCCTCTGCTGCTCCTTCAGACGCTGATGGGCAGCGCTCCTGAGCCAGGCGCTCAGGGTCATGCCCTCCGTCTGCGCCTGATGGACGAAGCGGTCCCGGTCCTCGTCGGGAATCACGAGCTGAACCCTGGCCATTCTTTCCGTCTCCTGTGTAAGTATGTGTATGAATAATACACATACTTCCTGGAGTCAACCCCGCGCCACCTCCACAGTTCGCCCCGTCCGCCCGGACTCGACAGCGGCGAACACCGTAGCGGCGATCGCCCGGCTCTCCCGCGCCCCCATCAGGGTGTCCGACCCCGTGTCGATAGCCCGGGCGAAGTCGTCCAGCAGGCGGCCCTCGTAGTCCGCCCCCACGCGCCGCTGGCGGTGGTCCTCCGGCTTCAGGGATCTGGCATAGACCGAGACCTCGGGCCGAGGCTCGGCGGCGACGAAGGCGCCCCGGGTCCCGAGGATGTGCAGCCGCAACTCGCCGATGTTGGGGTGGGAGGGCTCCCCGATGCGGCCGATGCACAGGGAGCCCGGGGTGCCGTCCTCCATCTCGAGCGTCACCGAGGCCAGGTCCTCCACGCCGCGGTCGGCGTGGCGCTGGAAGAAGTGGGCGGTGGTCCGGGCGAAGACGCGCCGGACGGGGACGCCGAGGAGGGCGTGGAAGTAGGCGAGGGGGTAGATCCCCTCGACGGTCAGCTCGCCCAGGACCTCGTGGCCGAGGGGGATCTCTTCCGGCTCGCCGGAGCCGAGGAGGACACCGGCGTCCTTGGCGAAGAAGAAGTCCACATGGACGGCGCGGGGATCGCCGAGGCTGCCCCCGGCGAGGACTTCCCGCGCCTGCAGGATGGAGGGGAAGGTGTTGCGGTTCCACATGAGGAACCGCACGTCCGCCTCTTCCACCGCCGCCACCACGCGGTCGCACTCGGCCAGGGTCAGGGCCATCGGCTTGTCCTGGACGATGTGCAGGCCGGCCTCGGCGGCGGTCGCGCTCAACCGCGCGTGGCGGCCGGTCTCCGGGGTGACGCAGGCGACCCGTGGCCGATACCGGTCCAGGGCCGCGGATACCCCGCGCACGTACGGGAGGCCGAAGGCGGAGGACGCGGCCTCGTTGCGTTCGTGCACCCAGTCGGGCGCCTCTTCCTCGTCGGCAGGGCCACCAGCTCGAAGCGGGGATGCGCTGCCAGGGCCTGCACGATGTAGAGGTGCTTCACCCCGCCCAGGACCAGGACCGGCAGCACCTCAGGCGCGCTCATACCGCCCTCCGGACAGCCGGAAGGCCGCCCCCGCGGACCACGAGGCGACAGCCGCCTCCGCCACCCTGAGCACCGCCGCTTCGTCCTCGCCGCTCACGGCTGGTTCCCGCCCCTCGCCGACGGCCGCGGCGAATTCCGACAGCACCAGGGCGGACACCGATTCATCCGGTTCGGTGAGCACCGCCTGGGCCCGGCCCCCGCCGTAGAGCAGCTGCGCGTTGTGGTGGTCGTCGGCGTGAGCGGCTCCGAGGGACCCGATCAGGGCCAGGGAGCGGTACCCGTCGCCGGGCGGCAGACCGTGAGAGATGTCGATGAGGGCCATGCCCCCGCCCTCGAAGCCGAGGTGTACCTGGAGGTACTCCGTCTCGGTGAGACTGGCCGCCCCGGGTGGCCGAACCGCGGCGAAGACGTGGGTCGGCAGGCCGTCGAATACCCACAGCGCCAGGTCGAGGGCGGCCAGTGCGCGGAGGAGGGCGTTCCCGTTCTCCTGCCCGGCCGGAGACCAGTGGTGGATGCGAAGCAGCCCCGGCCGCCCCAGCTCACCCTCGTCGAGGCTGGCCTTGACGGCGCGGCAGTCCGCCCGGAAGCGGTCGCCGTGGGCGGGCATGAGCCTGACCCCGGAGGCGCGTGCGGTTGCGGCGGTCCCTTCGGCTTCTTCGGCACCGGCCGCCAGGGGCGGCTCGACGAGGACATGCTTGCCGGCGGCGACCGCGCCTTCGACGAGAGAGCCTCGCGCCGCAAGGGGCACGGTGACGACGACGGCGTCGACGGCGTCAGCGGCGGCGTCGAGCAGTTCGTCGAGCGATGCCGTCCGGAGCGTGACCCCGGCAGAGAGGGCCGCCCGGGCCGCCCGCCCGGAGTCCGGGTCGGCTACGGCGGCGACCTCCACGTCGGGGAGGTGCCGCGCCGCCTCGAGGTAGGGCGCGGCTCTCGCGCCGCAACCGATGAGGGCCATGCGGAGCATCGGCGCCGCCGGCTGTTTCAGGGATGGTCCGCGACCGCCCGCGGAGGGCTCACCGGTCCCAGCGCTCGGGAGCGATCGACGGCGCGTCCGACCTCATGCCCACCGGCTTGTGGGGCTGCTCCCAGTCGACGCCGGATGTGTTGAGGCTCTGCAGGAAGCGCCGGGCCACCGCCGGCGCCGCCGCCACCAGCTCCGGATCCCACTCCTCCATCGGCTGGATGGGACCCGCCCAGGCGGGGCGGTAGCCGAGCTGTATCAGCGTGCGCTGCGAGTCGGCCCGGTTGGGATGGGTGCCGTGGAAGATGTTGACGGGGAAGACGACGGCGGTCCCCGCTTTCGCGCAGATGGTCCGCTCGCCCGGGTGCGAGGTGTAGCGCACGTAGGGGTTGGCGTCGGCGTGGAAGGAGAGGTGGGAGCGCGGCAGGACGCGCAGGGGCGCCCGCTCCGGCGTGAGATCGTCGAGGTAGTAGAGCACGCGCAGCAACCTGGGAGAGCTGCCCTCGTACCCGAAGATCGAGGAGCCGAAGGGCTGGCCGTCGGTGTGCAGGGAGATGGGGGGCGAACCGGCCAGGGTGCGCGTGAACAGCCCGCGGGTGAAGACGATGTCCTCCCCGCAGAGGGCTTCGAGGAACTCGACCACGGGGGGGTTGGCGATCACCTCCGCCAACGCCGGGCTGTACCACTGAGGCTCCTTGTGGAAGGTCTGGCAGTCGCTGTAGTCCTTGGTCCCCATGGGCGCGTCGGCCATCTCCTGGTTGATGCGGTCCATGTGGGCCGTGTCCAGGACGTCGGGTAGGACCACGTACCCCTCGACCTCGAGGTGGCGCATCTTCTCGCCCAGGGTCATCGAGCCGTAGTCGGTCTCGTCGACGTTCATGAAGCCGATCGCCTCGGAGGCATCGTAGTTCAGGTCGCGCTTGGCCATGTCGATTCTCCGGTGGAGGGCTCAGTCGCGGGCGCCGCGAGTCCGCAACATCGCCGCGAGTTCCTCGTCTCCGCGCTCGAGGGCGGCGGAGAGGGGGGTGGCGCCGTCGTTGGCGGCGGCGTTGCTGTCGACGCCGTGGGCGGCCAGCAGGTCGAGGAGCTGCTCGCAGGAGGGCCCGGCAGCGACGGCGTGGAAGAGGGTGTGTCCGCCGGCGCCGCGAGCCCTGGCCAGCCCCGGGTCGGCCTCCAGGACCTCGGCCAGCTGGCTCACCCGTCCGAAGGCCGCCAGGTCGAAGGCGTTGCGGCTGTGATCGAGCAGCAGATCGCGCAGCTCGAAGTGGCCGGCGTGGTTGGCGAAGCCGACGGGCGTGGCATTGTGGTCGCGCTCGCGGATCTCGCAGCTGGCTCCGTGGTCCAGGAGAAGCTGAACGACCTCGGCGTTGTTGGACCAGGCCGCCTCGTGGAGGGGGACGCGGCCGTTCTCCTGCGGTGCGTTCGGGTCGGCGCCCAGGGCCAGCATCAGCCGGATCGTCGCGGCGTTGTTGACCGCTTCCAGCAGCAGGGCCGGGTTGTCGATCATGCCGGGCTCCACCTCCAGCAGCTGTCGAGCGGCGCTCTCGTCGCCGCTCATCACGGCGGCGGTGAACCGGTCTTCGGCGGAGAGCTCCCGGGCCTCGGCGCCGTGCTCGACCAGCCTCGCCGCGATCTGCGGATGGCCGCGGAGCAGGGCGTTCTCGTAGTTGGAGCGGCCGTTGTAGATGTCCGCGGCGTCGACATCGGCGCCGTGCTCCAGCAGCAGCGACACCCGTTGCGCCATGCCCATCTTCACCGCCTGGCAGAGCTGGTAGTCCAGGGTCCGGATCGGCGGGTCGCCGTCGGGATCGACCACGTCGGCTGCCTTCAGCCCGTGCGCCAACAGCAGCTCCAGCCACTCGTCATCCGGCGTGAACATGGTGTTGTAGAGACCCTGGGCATCGTTCGGGTCGGCGCCGGCGTCGAGCAGGATCCCGGCCAGTTCCCGAGCCCGCGCGTGCGGCGGCTGCTGGAGGAGGCCCTCCTCCCCCTCGCCCATGGCCCCGGTGAGGCCCGACCAGCGCCAGCCTCCCAACTTCCGGTCCACCAGGAAGGTGTTGCCGTCGGCGCCGGCGGCCAGCAGCACCTCGAGGGCGGCCACGGCGTCGCGCTCCGGGGGGTCCTCCGGTATCCGGCTGTAGCAGACGTAGAGCAGGGGCGGCCAGTCGCGGGGACCGCCGGCGGCGACGGCGGCGGAACTGTCCGCCGACAGGTGCTCGCGCAGAGCCTTCACGTCGAAGGCGGCAGCGGCGGCATGGCAGCTGGCGGCGGTGACCTCCGGGGACTCGGCGAGCATCCGCGCCGCCTGCTCGCGGCGGCTGACGTGATCGACGCCGAAGTAGGCCAGGCAGGCCAGGTCGGCGAAGCGGTCGGCCCCTTCGCGCAGGGATGTCGACTGGGTGCCGGCCGGTGAGTCGTTGGACATGGAGGAATTTCCTGTTGGCGATTGTCGGGCGCGGATTTTAGGTTCGGGGCGACGGCCAGGTCAAAGGAGGAAGAGGATGCGAGTTGTCATTCTGTCAGGCGAGAACCACGGCTTCGACCAGAGCGCCGCGGTGATCCACCGGTTCCTCGATTCGGCCGATGACGTGGAGGTCCGACTCGACAGCGACAAGGAGATCCTCACCTCCCCGTCCCTGCGCGAGTTCGATGTCCTGGTCTTCGGCACCGGGTTCACGCGCGCCGTGGTGGGGCCCGACGGCGAGGTCGTCCGCGAACGCGACCTCACGCCGGACCAGGAGGACGGGCTCTTCGACTACGTCGCCGCCGGCAAGGGCCTGGTCGGCGTCCACGGCACCGCCTGGTGGGTGGACGCGCGCGCCGTCACCCTCCTCGGCGGCCACGCCAACTGGCACCCGCCGGGACTGACCTTCACGGTGAACATCGAGGATTCGACCCACCCCGTGACCCAGGGCCTCTCCGACTTCGAGGTGGAGGACGAGATCTACATGTCCGCCTGGGATCCCGGCCTGCGGATCCTGGCCACCGCCGAGTGGAGCGGCAAGCAGCATCCCATGGCCTGGGTCCGGTCCTACGAGGCCGGACGGGTGTTCTACACCACCCTGGGCCACACGTCCGACACCTTCCGCCGCCCCGCCATGCAGCGGCTCATCACCCAGGGCGTGCGCTGGGCGGGCTCGAACTGACCCCGCGGGACCGAGATGGCATGGTGACACCCAGGTGGACTGCCGCGGTGCCTGGCGGGGACGCTCCGCCGGGGCGGCGCTGGTGGTCTGCAGTTGCCGCGGCTGCGGCGCGGGCGCGGTTCCGTGGCGGAGATACCCCCACGCCGCCGGCGCAACCAGCAAGCGGACACGGGTTCGGAGTCGGGCTGCTCCTGCTGGCGGTGACCCTGCCGGCGATGGGACCCGCCGCACGGGTCGAGTCGATGTCCGTCCAGGGGGCCACCGTGATCGAGGTGACCCTCCAGGGCGGTGAAGCATGGGGCCTGCTCGTCGAGTTCGCGCGATCGGTCCCGGGCCGCCAGCCCGACTACACCTGGAGCGGGGTCACCGACATCTCCGGCCGGCTGGTGCTGACCATCCCCGCCACCGACCCGTCCATGGTCAGCGGGGATTACCGGGCGAGGGCCGTCAACCTGTACGGCGAGGTGGTGGGCGAGTGGCACCGGATCCCCGTCGACCGCGGAGGGCGCCAGGCGTATGAGCTGGACATCGGTTCAGGCCAGGTGCGGCGATTGTCCGCCGAGCCCGGGAAGGCGCTGGTGGCCCACTATCGTCTCGATGGAGACGCGCGGGATGCCAGCGGCAACGCCTATCACGGCACCCCATCGGGCGTAGAGCCGGGAGAGGACCGCTTCGGCAACGAGGCGGGGGCGCTGGTCTTCCGGGGGACGCAGGACCGCATCGATCTGCCCCACCAGGTGCTCGACGGTCTGCGGGACGTGAGCATCTCCCTGTGGCTGAAGACCACCAAGTCGCAGAGTCAGTCCATCCTGAGCGCCGCCAACCGGAGCGACGACAACGAGCACATGGTCTACCTGTGGGACCAGAGCAACCTCCACTTCTTCTCGCACGGGGAGCACGGTGGCAACAACAGGTTCTGCTGGGTGAGCATCCCGGCGATCGCCGACGGGCAGTGGCATCACATCGTGGTGATCCGCAACGCCTCCGAGGGCAACGCCGACATCTACGTGGACGGCGTGGGTCAGACCGATCTCTGCGGAAGCCTCGAGTACAGAGCGCTGAACGTCGAGGCCGGAGGTCTGATCCTCGGCCAGGACCAGGACCGGCTGGGCGGCGACTTCGACCCGAACCAGGCCCTGGAGGGGTCGCTGGACGACCTCTGGATCTACGACAGGGCCCTGACGGCCTCCGAGGTGCAGGCCCTGCGCGGCATGGTCGAGCCGGGTGCGGCCGGGCAGGCCGCGCTGGGGGCATCGGACTCCAGTGGCCTGGAGCCCAGCGCCCCCAACCCCTTCAACAACTCCACCTGGGTCCCCTACCGGCTGGCCGTCCCCGGTCCGGTGCGGCTGGAGATCCACAACATGCTCGGCCAGCGGGTGCGCCTCCTGGTGGACGAGTTCCAGGCCGCCGGCTCTCACCGGGTCCACTGGGACGCCCGCGACCAGGGCGGTGTGCCGGTGGCGGCGGGCGTCTATCTGGCGCGGCTGGCGCACCCCGAGGGCGTGCACAGCCGGCGGCTGCTCTACCTCGAGTAGCGAATGACCCCTGATCGCCGGGACGGGGTTTCCCGGCGCAACGGACCCGGGCCGGAAGCACCGCGCCGTCCGGGCAGAGACGCATGATCCGAACCCTCGTACGCAAGGAGCTGCTGACCAACCTGCTCACCTTGCGTCTTGGCGTGGCCGTCATCTTCAGCGTCGTCCTGTCGGTGCTGACCACGTTCATCGGCACCGTGGACTACGCCCGCAACGTCGATGTCTACGAGCGCGAGATCCGGGAGTACGAAGAGGGCCTGGAGGAGGTCACCGTCTACTCCCAGATCGGCCCGCGGGTCATCGTGCCGCCCCAGCCCCTGGCCATCCTCTGCCGCGGCGTGGTGAGCACGGCGGGACAGTCGATCTGGATCAACCTCGACCAGGTGCCGGTGTCTGCCTGGGAGCTGGCCGAGAGCTTCGACAGCAACTTCATGCGAATCCTCGTGCAGATCGACTTCGCCACGGTGGTGGCCCTGCTGCTCAGCTTCCTCGCCGTCGTCCTCGGCTTCGACGGCATCTGCGGGGAGCGCGAGAGGGGCACCCTCAAGCAGCTCCTCGTCAACCCGGTTCCCCGGGCCCACGTGGTCCTGGCCAAGCTGCTGGGCGGCATGATCTCCCTGTGGATCCCCTTCGCCCTGGCCTTCGTCCTCTCCCTGCTCATCCTGGTGGCCCACCCCGACGTGCACCTGGCCGGTAGCGACTGGGTGCGTCTCGGTGTCTTCTTCGTTCTCTCCTGCCTGTTCCTCGGCCAGGTCTTCGCCCTGAGCCTGATGGTCTCCTCCCTGGTCCGCGGCACCGACACGGCGCTCATCATCTGCCTCTTCGCCTGGCTGGTGGGCGGCGTGGGATACATCAACGTCCTGCCCTCCCTCAGCCGCTACGGGGTGAAGGCCCCGCCCGCCGACGAGTTCCGCGACCAGAACCGCCAGCTCTGGAACGAGTTCGAGAGGACGATGGAGGAGTGGGACGGGAGGAACCCCCCTCCGCCGCCCGCCTATCTCAAGGGCCTGGAGCGAGGCCGCGTGCTGCGCTACGCCCATCCCGCGGGCTACGAGTGGATGCAGCGGAGGTACGCCGCCGCCATGGACAAGCGCCTGGAGCTGGCCGACCGCCGCTACCGCTACCAATGGGCCAACTGGGGGCCCCTGGCGCGGATGAGCTACATCGTCGACGAGTGGTCGATCCTGTCGCCCTTCACCAACTACCAGGTGCTCTCCTACCTGCTGGCGCGCACCACCCTGGACGACCGCTTCCACCTGGTCGAGGAGGGCCGCGACTACCGCCGGACCTGGATCGAGTACCTGCGCGGAAAGGATGCCTTCGCCAGCCGCCGCTGGTTCAGCGACGATCCCGAGGGCCAGGAGCCGATGATCGCCGATCCGTCGTCGGTGACCGAGGCGATGCTGGCTGCCGACGCCCCGTTCATGCGAGAGCGCATGGCCTGGGCGGAGGCCCGGGAACAGGCTCGGTCCGCCGCCGCCGTGGGGCTGGACCTGACGGACATGCCCCGCTTCGGCGGCCCTTGGCAGCGATCCCTCGGCGCCTCCTTCGGGGTGATGATGCCGGGCCTCGCCATCCTGGTCCTGAGCTTCGGCCTGGCGGTGATGGTCACCATCTCGCGTTTCCTGCGCTACGATCCTCGCTGAGTCGGGAGCGGTCCCATGGGAGCGATCTTCCTCCACCAGCTGCGCGACAACCTGCAGTCGCTGCGCTTCCAGATCAGCCTGGTCATCCTGCTGCTGTTCTTCGGGGCCAACGGCGTCATCTACACCATGAAGACGGGCCACCTCGCCGACGAAGTGACCCGCATCACCCGCCTCAACGAAGAGCGCTACGGGCGCGTGGAGACCACGGCGGATGCGGCCTCCACCAGCTACAAGATCCGCTGCGCCGAGGTGGGCACCGAGTTCATGGCCGAGGCCGGCTCCGACTGGTTCCGCTACGCCATGTACGTCAACCCGGCTTCCGGCGAGATCCCCGGCTTCGCCAGCTCGCGCACCACCAACCGCTGGATGCGCCGTTTCGAAGTCGTGGACTGGGCCGTCATCGTGCGCTACGTGCTCTCCTTCCTGTGCGTCGTCCTGGCCTACAACGCCGTCTGCGGAGAGCGCGAGAACGGCACCCTGTTGCTGGTGCTGACCAACTCCCTGTCCCGCGGCCGATTCCTGCTGGCCAAGGTCGGCGCCCATCTGGTCACCCTGCTCGCCGCCACCGCGGCGGGCAGCCTGCTCAGTCTGCTCGTCCTCGTCCTCGGAGGGGTGCTCGAGCCGGACGGTGAGGTGTGGCTGAGCTACGCCTTCTTCCTGCTGGGCACCACCCTTTTCATCACCCTCTTCCTGCTGCTGTCCACGGGCATCTCGGCCCTGGCCCGCAGCTCGGCCTCCTCCCTGGTGCTGCTGGTCACCGCCTGGACCGTGCTGATGGTGGTCATCCCGCAGACCTCGTACCTGGCGGCGGTGACGGCGGTGAAGTCACCGGGCGGGACCTGGCAACAGATCGACACCCACGAGAGGGAGGTGCGCACGGCCCTGCAGCGGGAGGGGGTCGAGCCGCGGCCCCCGGAGCTGGCCCGGGCCGATGACTTCGCCCTGGAGAAGCGCTACGCGCAGCGCATCCAGGAGATGGAGAAGGGCAAGGACCGCATCCGCCTGGAGGCGCTGGACCAGGAGATCCGGCAGTTCGAGGTCGCCCGGACCGTGAACATGCTGTCCCCCGGGTTCGCCTTCCAGTACTCCCTGGAGGCGTTGCTGCGCAACGGCATCGAGCGCTTCCGCAGCTTCACCCGCCAGGGCTGGGACTACCGCGAGACCCTGCGCGAGTTCCTGCGCGCCCGCGACGCGGCCGACGCAGACTCGCCCCACGTGCTGTTTCTGGGGGACTACATGTCGCAGGAGAAGCTGGACCCGCGCCACATCCCGCGCTTCGAGGCGGTCCCCCTGCCGCTGGGGGAGAGCGTGGCCGCCGGCGTGGCGCCGATTCTGATCCTGGTGCTGGAGACGGGGCTGGCCTTCTTCTTTGCCTTGTGGGCCTTCAACCGGGCGGAGGTGGCGGGGTAGACGCAGCGGATCGAAACCCCGGATTCACTCCATGCAGATAGAGCGTTTCTTCGACGAACTGTCTCCGCGCTTGGAAACCGCAAGGGGTCTGGAACGGGAGCTCGACCAGAACTTGGCACGCAAATTCAACGTTCTCGACTACTTGAGAACGGATGAATTGGGGCTCTCCCGGATCATCGCGGATCTGGTCAACCCCAAGGCGAGCCATGGTCAAGGGGTGATGTTTCTCCGGACCCTTCTGGAGAATCTGGAGTGCTTTGGGGAGACTCTACGCTGGCCCGACCTCCATAGAGCATCAGTTCAGTGCGAGGAGAAGATCACCGGCGAGCGAAGGATCGACGTGGTGGTGAGATTCAATGGGCCGGATGGAGAAGTCCATTGTCTGGCCTTGGAGAACAAGCCCTACGCCCTCGATCAGGAGAGCCAGGTCAGGGACTACCTCGAACATCTCAAGAGGAATGATCGGTTTCTCCTGATCTACCTGTCGCCCCGGGGCGAAGGGCCGTCAGAGTTGAGTATCCCCAAAGATGAGTTGAAGAAGTGGAAGAACCGCTTTGTTATCATGCCCTACGTGGGAGCGCAAGAGGAGAGGAAGGACGGATTCGATACCTATCGCCTTCGGCATTCCCTCGCCGACTGGCTCGGCGAGTGCCGGAAGAACTGCGAAGTCGATCGGTTGCGCTGGTTTCTCGCGGACGTGGAGAGATTCTGTCAAGGAACATTCGGAGGGCAAGCGATGCCTGCTGATAGTGAGACCAAGGCCGTCGAGGATTTCGTGCAGGATCCGGACAAGCTGAGAACCGCTGAAGCGGTGTACAGGTCCTGGCCTGCCATCAAGCAGAAAGTATGCCGAAAGTTCCATGAGCAGCTGTGTTCCGCCATCGATGGGAGGGCAAGGAACAGTATGGTGCTGAAGAACATGCAGGTGAAGCACCCGAAGGAAGCTGACCACGAGGAGTACTGGATCTGCATGTATCGGGAGCGTTGGCCCCAGTACGAAGGAGCAGGGGAGACCATTGGAGACAGGCGCACCGCTATCCTTCTGATCAATGAGAAGAGCGGGCCGAACGATTGGTTCATTGGTGTTGCGAGTCCAATGCCGAGGAGTGAGATGAAGGACAGGGACCAGGAGCGACGAATCAAGCTGGAGGAAAGACTTGGGGCCAAGTTCATGAGCAAGAAGACTGCCCCTTGGTTCCCATGGTGGATGTGGGTGAAGGGGGAAGTGCGAAACTGGGAGTCCGTGGTTCCGAAACTTCACGAGGAGAATCAGGCCCACAAGGGAGGCCAGATAGCCGGCCAGATCACCAGGTACTTCGTCGACAAGTTCATCGAGATTGCGGAGGAGGCGGTACCGATCATCGACGACATCGAAGGCCCCGGCAAGACCTGAACCCGAACCCCCGACCTCTCAGGACTCCCCCCCGACCCACGCCCGAGAGGCCGCCATCCCGGCGGCGGCCGCCAGCAGGCAGCCGCCGACGCTCAGGCCGATGTTGGCCAGCATGGCGGTCCAGCGCCCCTCGTTCCACAGCTGGAGCGACTCGTAGCTGAAGGCCGAGAACGTGGTGAAGCCTCCGAGGAAGCCCGCCATCACCAGCAACCGCACGGCGGGGGCGGCGGTCACCCGGTCGGCGAGAACCGGCCCGAGGAAGCCGATCGCCAGGGAGCCGAGGACGTTCACCGCCAGCGTGCCATAGGGGAAGGACCCGGCGTGGGCGGCAACCCATCCGCCCAGGAGATACCTCCCGGCGGAGCCGAAGAACCCGCCCAGGCCGACCACCGCCGCGTCCCTCAACCAGTCGCTCATCCTCGGACCTCTTTCCTCCGGGGAGAAGGTGGGCCGGGGCCGGCCGCAGGGAAAGAAGGGCAGCAATGACAGAGCGGTCCTACGACCCGGTCGTGCGCCGGGTGGAGGCTCTGGCGAGTCGGGACCGGACGGTGGAGACCATCGGGACGGTCGAGAGCCATCCGGTCCACTGCATCCGGGCGGGCCACCCCGGGAGGCTGCGGGTCCTGCTCACCGGCGGGGTCCACGGTGACGAACCGGCCGGAGTGGAGGCGGTCCTGCGCTTCCTCGAGCGGGACATGGACCCGTGGCTCGGGCAGGTGGAGTTCACCGCCATGCCTTGCATCAATCCCGTGGGGTACGTGAGGGACACGCGCGACAACGGGGGCGGCGCCGACGTCAACCGCTCCTTCGAGAGCGACGACGTGCCCGAGGTACGGCTGGTCAAGCAGGTGCTGGCGGGATGCCGGGTCGACGCCTTTGTCGACTGCCACGAGGACTGGGAAGCCGACGGCTTCTACATGTACGAGGGACCGCGCCAAGGCCGCGCGGTGGGACCGGCTGTCATCGCCGCGGTGGAAGAGCGGGCCTCCATCGACCCGGACAGCGGCGAGGACAGCGAGCCGGTGTCGCGGGGGGTGTACGAGATCTCCCCGTCCTGGGGCCGGCAGGGGCTGGGGCCCTATGTCCTGCACGGACACGCCGCCCGCGCATGCATCTTCGAGACGCCGACGAAGTGGCCGCTGGAGCAACGGGCGGCCGTGCACCGGGTGGCGCTCGATGCCGCCCTGCGCCATTGGACAGGAGAGCCGGCGGGGGGCTGACACAAGAGGTCGCCTTCACATCCCCCAAACCTCGATCCCCGCCCCGCCGGCCGATCTCCGGCGATCGTGAAACACCTTGTCCTCCCAAGGCCTGTCCTCGCGCCGGTCGAAGATCACCAGGTGCCCCGCTTCGGCCCCGCAGCGATCCATGTATCCCGCCGTCTGTTCCACCCCCTCGGCGACCGTCCGCTCCAGGCTTCCGTGCAGAATCTTGCACTCGACCACTACCCTGAGCGTCCCTTCGCCCTGGGGCCATACAATGAGCAGGTCCGTCCGTCCCCGTCCCAACCCGTACTCCCGCTCGATCCGCCCGCCGCTGTTCACGATGCGCTGCAGGAAGGCCTGAAGCAGAAGCTGCGGTCCCGCCTCCTGGTACTGAAACCGCCCCACCCAATGCTCGGAGTGTTGGCGGAAGAACGCCTGGAAGGCCGACATCAGCCTGTCCAAATCCAGGCCCCCCTCGGCATCCACGTACCACGCTGATTCCTGCTCGAATTCCTCCTGCACCACCCACGTCAGCTCGCGCGGAACAACCTCGGCGTAGATCGGATTGGCCATGCGCAACGGACGATCCTGGGCAATCAGACCCAGATCGCGCGCGTACTCCAGATCGCGGTCGCCAAAGCGGCGCTCTTCGCCGCCGCTCAGCAGCGGCTCCACCACCCGCCGCACGCGCTCCTCCTTGAGCTTGTCGGCCAACTGATCCAGGTGCGTCTCGCGGCGGAGGATCAGCTGCTCCTGCGCGTCGAGGATGGCCCCGGCTTCCACCGGGTGGCTCCGGTCTCGCCCAGCCGCGCTCCTGAAGCAGGTCTCATAGGCCAGGGCGTTGACAAGCCACGGCTGCCCCCGGGTCTGCTCCCAGATCGTCTCCAGGGCGTCGTCCGTGAAGACCTGGCCCGTTTCCGCCGTGTGTTGCGCCAACAGGGTCCGCATCTCCCCGGCGCTGAAGTCGCCCAGCCGCAGCGATTCGGCCTTGATGTTGAAGGCGCTGCCTCCGGCGATCATCGCATTCTCGGCGGTCGATTGAATCCGGTAATCGCGCACATCCCGCACTCCGCACAACACCACGCTCTGCGGAAAGCCATCGGGCCGCAGATCGTAGCCGGCCCGCAACTGGCGCAGCACCGCCAACAGCGAATCCCCGATCAGGGAATCGATTTCGTCGATCAGCAGCACCAGTGGCTCGGGGCTGGCCTCGGCCCAGCGCGTCAGGGCCTCGCGCAAGGCCCCCGCTCCAAACTCGGCGAAGATTCCAGCCCATGTCCGGGTCAGGAATTCGTCGCCCAGCGTCAGGCGCGCCCGGGAAGCCAAGTCGCCCAGGATAAGCTGGGTGGCTCGATCCACATCTTCGCGCATGGCTTGGGCGGCCTCCACGTTGACGTACACGCAGCGGTAGCCGCCTTCGGCGTTGATCAGGTCGCGCAGGGCCAGCAGCGAAGAGGTCTTGCCCGTCTGGCGCGGCGCGTGGAGGACGGAGTATTTCTCATCGCGGAGCAGCGCGCGAACCTCGGCGAGGTTCAGCCGGTCCAGCGGAGGGAGGCAGTAGTGCTTGTCGGGTTTGACCGGACCAGCGGTGTTGAAGAAACGCATCGCGGAAGCTCCTCATGCCTGCGGGCGGAAAACTCCGGGCCGTTCATCGGTCGCCGGATGGTGCCACCTACCTCCGCCGATGCTACATCAACCAGCGCGATGAACAGCAGTCGCTTCATGGCCCTCCGGCGTCTGAACCAGGGTGAGCACGGCGATCTCGGAAGGGGCGCCGAGCCGCAACGGCGGTCCCCAGTAGCCGGTGCCCCGGTGGACGTAGATCCAGGTGTCGCGAACCTTGTGCAGGCCCGCGATGAAGGGCTGCTGCAGGCGCACGGCGTACTTCCAGGGGACGAACTGGCCGCCGTGAGTGTGACCCGACAACTGCAGGTGGCAGCCGGCGCGGCTGGCCGCCTCTATGCTGCGCGGCTGGTGAGCGAGGAGGATCCGCACGTCGGCGCCGTCGCTGCCGGCGAGGGCCCCGGCCGGGTCCGACGCGTGGCCGGGGACCATCTCGCCGGCGCTGAAGTCGGTGGCCCCGGCCACGGCGAGCCGTCCGCCGCCGCGGTCGATGTGGCGCACCTCGTTGATCAGGACGTCGAAGCCGAGGCGCCGGGCCTGGGCGGTCCACTCCTCCACGCCCGAGTAGTACTCGTGGTTGCCGGTGCAGTAATAGACCCCGAGGGGGGCGGCGAGCCGGCCCAGGGCCGCCGTGTGCGGGGCGAGCTGTTGGACGGTGCCGTCGGCGAGATCGCCGGTGAAGGCGATCAGGTCCGGCTGCAACTCCTGGACCCTGGAGACGAGGCGCTCCACGAAGGGGCCCTTGATCGTTGGGCCCACGTGGAGATCGCTGATCTGGACGATGCGCAGCCCCGCGAGCGCGGGAGGCAGGTCCGCCACCGGGACATCGATCCGGCGGACCGCCGGAGTGCGCCGGGCCTGGTAGTAGCCAAAGGCCGCCACGCCCAGGGCGAGGGAGAAGGTCGCCAGGTCGATTCCCGCGTTGAGCCCGGGGTCGATGGGGGTGACCAGCCCCAGAAGCAGGCCCCCCAGATCGCGCAGGACCAGCAGCGTCGAGGAGACGATGAAGAAGCCCATGCCCAGGTAGGCGACCCAGGAGAGGGGATCGCTGAGCCAGGCAAGGCGGGCACGGGAGCGCAGGCGGAAGAGCAGAAAGGGCAGGAGGAGGAGGAGGACCAACGCCGATGCCGCTCCGGTCTGAGCGGGGAGAGGCAGGTAGGGGATGAGGCGCCAGCCCGAGTAGGCGTAGACGGAGGCGAGCAGCGACAGGAAGAACAGCACCAACATGACAGGGCCTGTCTTCAGGCTCCGGTGGCTGTGGAGGACAGGGGCTCGGTGCCCTCGTCGAGCACGGCGAGGTACTCGCGGTAGACGAAGACCCTGTTGCGGCGGCCGCCGGTAACCTCCGTGGCGATGTCGAGGTCGCACAGCCGCTGAAGCCCGGTCCCGACCGTGGGGGCCGAGAGGCCCGTGCGCTCGACGACCCGCGCCACGTTGACGACGACCAGTTCGGCGAGAGCCTCGTGGATCCGGAGCGCCGAGTTCGCGCCCCGGCCGCTGGCGGCGATTCTCGATCGATCGCCCGAGGCCATGCTCAGCAGGCGCTGGGCGGTCTCGCGGGCGGAGGTGGCTACCGCGGCGACTCCCTCGAGAAAGAACTCGAGCCAGGACTCCCAGTCGCCGGTGCGCCGGACGGTGCCGAGCAGGTCGTAGTAGCGGTCGCGGTGCTTCTTGAAGTACAGGCTGAGATACAACACGGGCGACGAGAGCAGCCCGCGGTCGATCAGCATGAGGATGATCAGCATCCTTCCGGTGCGGCCGTTGCCGTCCATGAAGGGATGGATGGTCTCGAACTGGACGTGCGCCAGGCCGGCGCGCACCAGCGCCGGCAGACCGTCATCCACAGCGTGGACGAAGCGTTCCAGGTCGGACATGGCCGCGGCCGCCTCTGCCGGAGGGGGCGGGACGAAGGCGGCGTTCCCCGGCCGAGTCCCGCCGATCCAGTTCTGGGAGCGGCGGAACTCGCCCGGCCGCATGTGGCCGCCGCGGGCATCGGTGAGAAGGATCTGGTGCGCCTCGCGCAGCAGGCGGTTGCACAAGGGCAAGCCATCCTGGCCGGCGAGCCGGGTGGTGGCGTGGTCGACGGCCGCCACGTAGCGGGACACCTCGCGAAGATCGTCGAGGGGTGCACCCGGAGAACGGGCGGACTCGAAGCGCAGGAGGTCGGACAGGGAGGACTGCGTACCCTCGATCTGGGAGGACAGGACGGCTTCCTTGCGCACGTAGCTGTAGATGAACAGACCAGGGTCGGGCAGGAGGGAGGCCGCACCGTCCAGCCGCCCGAGGGCATGGGTCGCCTCCTCGAGGAGCACCTGCAGAGGCCCCGTCATCCGGAGGGGCGGCTCGGGCGGCAACGGCCGGGGAACGAAGGCTCGCACCTCTTCGTCGCCATGGGATGTGACCAGGTAGTCCCCGGTCGGACCGCGGTTCATGTGTTCCTCGACGGGCGGTCAGGCTCCGTGTGACGTGGGCCGCCCTTGTGAAAGGTTCTTGCGTTCCATGCCACTCAATGTAAATTCAAAGCGCAAATTTACACAAGGCCACCGCCAAGTAAACTAATCTTCGTCGACGAGAGATCAGATGACTCTGCCTCGTGGCGTCACCCTTCGCCTGCTCGCCCTGCTGGCCAGCACCATGCCTGCGGCCGGCCCCCTCGACGCCCAGCTGCGGCTGACCGCTCACCACGAGTACCAGTTCGGCAACCTTCCCGACGCTGAACCGGCCGACCTGCGGGCCCTGTACCAACAGGTGAACCTCGGCTTCGAGTCCGCGGGATTCCTGGCCAGCGCCCGCAGCGAGGCCTTCCGCTCCAGCGGCGAGGACCGCGACTACCTCCATCTCGCCCAGCGGTCGCTGTCGTACCGGCACGGCGGCCTGGAGGCCACGGCCGGGCACTTCTACGCCCTCGTGGGCCGCGGTGTGCTGCTGCACGCCTTCGAGCTTCCCGGCGTCATCACCGAGGACCGCGTCTCCCGCCGGCGTTACCAGATCGTCCGCGACCTCGACGGCGCGCGGGTGAGCGGCCGGTGGCGGCAGGTGGAGGTGCTGGCCCTGCACGGCGTGCCCGTGAACAGCGAGCTGGCCCCCGGGCTGAAGGGTCTCGACCGGCGCCAGGGCCGGGTCTCCGGGGGGGCCGTCCGGGCCAGGGTGAGCCGTGAGATCGCGGTCGGGGCGGGACTGATCGAGTTCTCCTTCGGCGGGGAGGAGGAGCTCGGCGCCACCACCCACGGGGAGCTGCGCTTCGGATCCCTCCTCGAGAGGCTTGGACTGGGCGGCTGGTACGGGGATCTCTACGGCGAGTACGCCCAGATCGACCCGGCCCCGGACCGCTGGCTGTCGCTGGACCGCGACCGTTCGCGGGCCCTTTACCTGGCCGGCACCCTGACGGGCGGGGCCTGGGGCCTGAGCCTGGAGCTGAAGGACTACGACGACTTCGCCTTCCCGAGCCTCAACAACCCGCCGACGCTGATCCGGGAGCACGAGGCCTTCCTCCTCAACCGGGAGACCCACGCCCTGCTCGCCGACGACGAGACCGGGGTGCAGGCCGAGCTGACCTGGGCCCTGCCCCGCGACATCGGACTGACCGCCGCCTGGAACCTGGCCACCCGCCGGGGACCGGACCCGGGGGACGAGAAGTCCCTGCGCGAGTACTTCGTGCAGCTGGACTCCCCGGTGGGCGAGGCATTCCACGGGCAGCTGTTCCTCGATTACACGCGCAACCGCATCCTCGAGAACGAGCGCCGCCTGACCGCGGGCACGCGCTGGGACTGGTCCGCCGGCGGACGCCACGCCGCCAGCGCCGACCTGCAGGTGCAGGACGTGGACCGGCGCTTCGGCCGCAGCGAGTTCCCCTACGAGAACCTGCTGGGAACGGTGGAGCTCAGCCGCTATCCGGCCTGGACCTGGTCCCTGCAACTGCAGAGGTCGAACGATCCCCTGGAGGCAGGGGCCTCGGAGTCGGGAGCGACGTACTGGTGGGCCCTCGGCGCCAGCTGGCGGTTCCGCGACGCCCACACGCTGGACGTCTTCGGGGGCCGGCGCAGGACGGGGCTGGCCTGCACCGGGGGCAGCTGCTACGAGGTGCTGGGCTTCGAAGGCATCGAGCTGCGCCTCACCAGCGAGGTGCTGTAGGGGCAGGGAGCCAGCCGCGCCCCTTACTTCAGCAGAGTGACCTTGCGGGCGATGGCCGCGCCCCCTTGGCGCGCGGAAGCGATGTAAACGCCGGAGGCGACCGCTTCACCGCCTTCGTCGCGCCCGTCCCAGGTCAGGGAGTGCGTCCCCGCCGCGTAGTGTCCGGACCAGGCGCGCACTACCTGCCCCCGCAGATCGAATACGGTCAGGGCCACGGGACCTGCCGTGGTCACCGTGAAGGAGAGGGTGGTCTCGGCGTTGAAGGGATTCGGCCAGGCCTCCAGGGCGAAGCCGGCGGGCACCCGGGGGGCGGCTCCCACCGCCGTGCCGATCTCCTCCTCTTCCTCTTCGACCTCCTCCAGGGCGGCGGCCAGATCGGCCAGGGCGGTGTCGATGGCCTCGCGGATCTCGCCATCGTTGTAGCGCTGGCCGAGCCTGGCGTCGGGCGACCGGTAGCGGACCACGCCCTCGTGATCGATGACGAAGTAGTAGTCCTGGACCACGCCGTAGTCCCGGGCCACCCCGGAACCGTTGACCAGTATCGGGTAGGTCGCCAGACCGTCGTCTACCCAGATCGACTTGACGCTCGATGCCCGTCCGTCCCAGATATCGATTCCGAGGGCGATGAGCTGATCGCCCCCGTAGTCCTGCCAGACTGCCTCGGAACTCGCGGCCTCCGCGACGCAGTACGGTCAGGTGTTCCCGAGGAAGTTGATGTAGACGACCTTCTCGCCGAGGAAGTCGCCCAGCGACACGAGCTCTCCGTCCACGGTCTCGAGCTCGAAGGTGGGGGCCGTGTCGCCGGCCGCCGCCTGGGCCTCGGCCTCCCCGGCTCCGGCCACGTGAAGAGCGGTGAGGGCGATCGCCGCGCAGGCGAACGGTCCCTTCCGCAGGACGCTTCTAGCTCTCATCGGCTTCCCCTTTCGTCGAATCCGGAACGGCCTCACCCAGCAGCTCCACCAGCCTGGCGCGCAGGCGGATCTCGTCTCCCGGCTTGTACCCGAAGTGCTTGTACACCACCTCGCCCTCCGTGGAGAGGATCAGCGACGCCGGCACCGCGGGCAGCTGGAACTGCTTCATCACCTGCCGCGAGTGATCGAGGAGGACCGGCAGCTCCAGGCGGTGGCGCTTGAGGAAGGGCCTCACCTTGGGCTGATTGCGAGGACCGTCGACATTGACGGCGTAGACCCCCACTCCGCGGTCCTCGAACTCCCTGGCGATCTTCTGCACCGCGGGCAGCCCCTTGATGCAGGGCTTGCACCAGGTGGCCCAGAAATCGAGGATCACCGGCCCCTCTTCCAGCGCCTTCTGCAGTGAGAACTCCTTGCCGTCGAGGGACGGCAGGGTGAACTGGGACTTGGCCGCCGCCGCGGCAGGCGCCGGAGGAAGGAGCACGAGGCCGAAGGCCGGCAGGATCAGCGCCATTCGGGCCATGGCCGCGAGGGCCTTGCGGTTGCTCCTGCTCATCTTCTCATCCTCCCCGGCTTCTACCTTATTGCCGCGGCGTCGATGCGTGCAAGGCGGCCGCGAAGTCCGACCCCGCCGGCTCCTGGTAGACGCGCAGCCCGAAGCGCGGCACCACCGCCAGCAGATGGTCGAATATGTCGGACTGGATCCCCTCGTAATCGGCCCACACCGTGGTGTTGGTGAAGACGTAGATCTCCAGGGGCAGGCCCTGGGCCGCCGGCGCCAGCTGGCGGATCAGGAAGGTCATGTCCTGGCGGATTCGGGGGTGGCTGCGCAGGTAGGCGGCCACGTAGGCCCGGAAGGTGCCCACGTTGGTCAGGCGCCGGCCGTTGACCAGCTCCGAGGCGTCGACCCGCGATTCGGCGTTGTGTTCCTCCACTTCCTTCTGACGGGAGTCCAGGTAGTCGCGGATCAGCTCGAAGCGCTCGAAGCGCTGCAGCATCTCGGCGTCGCAGAACCGGATCGAGTTCATGTCGATGTGGATGGCGCGCTTGATCCGGCGGCCGCCGCTGTCCTGCATGCCGCGCCAGTTCTTGAAGGAGACGTCCACCAGCTTGTGGGTGGGAATGGTGGTGATCGTCTTGTCCCAGTTCTGCACCTTCACCGTGTGCAGGGCGATGTCGATGACGTCGCCGTCGGCTCCGAAAGTGGGGACCTCGATCCAGTCGCCCACCTTGACGAGCCGGTTGGAGGCGATGGTGAAGCTGGCCGTCAGCGACAGGAGGGTGTCGCGGAAGACTAGGATGACCACGGCCATGACCGCGCCGACCCCCGAGAGCAGCACCCAGGGCGAGCGCCCCGTCAGGACCGCCACCGTCATCAGGCCGCCGATGACGTAGAGGACGATCTTGAAGATCTGGGCGTAACTCTTGATCGGAACTTCGGTGCGCGCGTCGTAGTCGGCCGTCGCCTCCTGCAGGGCGCCGACCGCGGCCCCCGCCACGAGCAGGACCACCATGAGCAGCGCGGCGTTCACCACCTGCAGGGCCGTCTCCGTCGAGCCCGGCAAACCCTCGGCGCCGTAGTAGAAGACGAGCACCGGCAGCAGCAGGGCGGCGCGGTTGAGGACGCCCTGGTGCAGCAGCACGTCGTCGAGCTTGGTGCTGCTCGCCTGGATCAGGTGGGACATGGCGCGCAGCAGCACCCTGCGGGCCAGGAGGTGGGCCACCCAGGCGACCAGGAAGAGACCGGCGGTGTAGGTCGCCTGGCCCTTCAGGGGATGCTCGGCGAACCACAGCGTCAGGGCCTCGATGAACTCGGGCATGCCCGAAAGGTACGAAGGCCCCGCCTTTCCCACCGTTTCCGCCGAGCCCGTACCTTCATCGCATGAGCACCGCCGCCCCGCCCGACGTCAGACTCGTCGACCTCGAGAGCAGCCTCGACGGCTGCATGATGTCGGACCGCGTGCGCCTCGGCCGCCGGCTCCGCCGCCTGCGCGAAGCCCTGTCCAGCGGCCGGCCGCCCCGGCGCCTGGTGCAGGACCTCGACCACATCGCCGAGCGCGCCCGCCGCTCGCGGCGGACCCGCGCCCTGCGCCGGCAGGCCCTGGAGGCGATGGACATCAGCTTCCCGGCGGAGCTGCCGGTGAGCCAGCGCGCCGACGAGATCCAGGCCGCCGTCCGCGAGCATCCCGTGGTCATCGTCGCCGGGGACACCGGCTCGGGCAAGACCACCCAGATCCCCAAGATCTGCCTCCTCGCCGGCCGCGGGAGAGACGCCCGCATCGCCGTGACCCAGCCCCGCCGGGTGGCGGCCACCTCGCTGTCGCGGCGGCTGGCCGAGGAGCTGGGCGTCGAGTGGGGGCGGCAGGTGGGCGCCAGGATCCGCTTCCAGGACCGGACCTCGCCGGAGACGCTGATCAAGTTCGTCACCGACGGTCTGCTGCTGGCCGAGGTCCGCTCCGACCGCGACCTGCTGGAGTACGACACCCTGATCATCGACGAGGCCCACGAGCGCTCCCTGAACATCGACTTCCTCCTGGGGTACGTGCGCACCCTGCGGGCCCGCCGCCCCGACCTGCGGATCGTCGTCACCTCGGCCACCATCGACACCGGGAGGTTCTCCCGCGCCTTCGGCGGCGCGCCGGTCGTCCAGGTGTCGGGGCGCGTCTACCCGGTCGAAGTGCGGCACTGGCCCCTGGAGGAGCTGCTGGAGGGGGAGGAGGGCGGGTTCTCGTACACGGATGGCGCGGTGGCCGCCTGCGAGCGGCTGCTGGCCGCGTCCACCCGCGGCGACGTGCTCGTCTTCATGCCGTCGGAGCGCGACATCCGCGAGACCCGCGACCTGCTGGGCGCCAGGCTGCGGGAGCGGCGGCAGGGCCCGGGCGGCGTGGAGGTCCTGCCCCTGTTCTCGCGCCTGAGCGCCGCCGAGCAGCAGCGCGTCTTCGGACCCCACTCGGGGCGGCGCATCGTCATCGCCACCAACATCGCCGAGACCTCCCTCACCATCCCGGGGATCCGCTACGTGGTGGACACCGGCCTGGCGCGGATCTCGCGCTACAACCCGCGCAGTCAGACCCAGCGGCTGCCGATCGAGGAGATCAGCCGCTCCTCGGCGGAGCAGCGCAAGGGCCGCTGCGGCCGCGTCGAGGACGGGACCTGCGTGCGCCTCTACGGCGAGGAGGACCTGCTGGCGCGGCCGGAGCACACCCAGCCGGAGATGCAGCGCGCCAACCTCGCCGAGGTGATCCTGCGGATGCTGGACCTGGAGCTGGGACGGGTGGAGACCTTCCCCTTCCTCGACCCGCCCTCCGAGGCCGCGGTCCGCGCCGGCTACCAGTTGCTCGAGGAGCTCGGGGCCATCGACGAGAACCGCCGCCTCACCTCCCTGGGGCGGGACATGGCGCGCATGCCGATCTCGCCGGCGGTGTCGCGCATGGTCCTGCAGGCGCGCGCCGAGGGCTCCCTGGCGGAGGTCCTCGTCATCGCCGCCGCCATCTCCGTGCAGGACCCGCGCGAGCGCCCGGCCGAGGAGGAGGAGAAGGCCGATCTGGCCCACCGGCGCTTCGTCCACCCGCGCTCCGACTTCCTCACCCTGCTCAACATCTGGGCCGCCTTCCACGACCGGCTGGAGGAGGGCACGCAGTCGCAGCTGCGCAGGTTCTGCCGGAAGCACTACCTCTCCTACCTGCGCATGCGCGAGTGGCGGGACATCCACGCCCAGTTGCGCGCCAACCTGCGGGAGCTGGGCGGCTTCCGGCTCGAGGAGGACGCCTCCGGGGGGGAGGCGGCGTACGACGCCGTGCACCGCTGCCTGCTCACCGGGCTGCTGAGCCACGTGGGGCGGCGCGAGGACCGCAACCACTACGCGGCGCCCCGCGGCCGGAAGGCGATGCTCTTCCCCGGCTCGGGGCTGTTCCAGCGCACCGAGCCGAGGAAGCGCCGGGAGCCGGCGGCGGCGGCGACGGCGGATGCGCGGGACGGGGCCCCCGCGGCCGAGGGGGCGGAGTGGGTGGTGGCCGCGGAGATGGTGGAGACCAACCGCCTCTACGCGCGCACCTGCGCCGCCATCCGGCCGGAGTGGATCCTGGACCTGGGGAAGCACCTGTGCCGCTCGAGCCACCGGGACCCCCACTGGAGCCGGTCCTCCGGACGCGTCCTCGCCCACGAGACCATCCGCCTCCACGGGCTCGTGGTCTCCGAGGGCCGCGTCGGCTACGGCCGCATCGCCCCGCGGGAGGCGCGCGACATCTTCGTGCGCGAAGGCCTGATCGCCGGCGAGATCGACGGCGCCGCCCAGCGCTTCCTCGACCACAACCGCCGCCTGCACCAGCGCCTCGAGGTCTGGCAGAGCCGCCGGCGCGGCGGATCTCCCGTCGACCTCGACGACGCCTTCCACGACTTCTACGCCGGGGTGCTGCCGGAGGGCACGGCCTCGGTCCACGACCTGAACTGCGTCATCGGCGACCACGGGGGCCGCGACGACTTCCTCCTCGCCGACGAGGCCCGGCTGCTCGGCGGCGCCGCCGGCGTCGACGCCGAGGCGTTCCCCGAATCCGTCGACATCGGAGGGGTGCAGCTCGGGCTCTCCTACAAGTACGCGCCTGGCCACGAGGCCGACGGCATCACCCTGCAACTGCCCTACCGGCTGGTGGACGCGGTGCGCCCGGAGGTCCTCGACTGGCTGGTTCCGGGGCTGGTCGAAGAGCGGGTCACGGCGCTGCTGAGGTCGCTGCCCAAGGCCGTGCGCAAGCGCTTCGTGCCGGTGCCGGCCACGGCCCGCCGGATCGCCGCCGACCTGAAGCCCACCCACGGGGACGGCACCTTTCTCGACGCCCTGGAGAGCTACATCGAGGAGCACTGGCGGGTGCAGGTGCGCCGCGCCGACTGGGACCTGGAGCAGGTGCCGGAGCACCTGCGTCTGCGCGTGGAGATCGAGGGCGAGGGCGCCACCCTGGCCGCCGGACGGGACCTGGCGGCGCTGTCGGGACAACTCGACCGGCCGGCCGGTACCGGGGCCGTCAACCTCGAGGCCTGGGGGGAGGCCGCCCGCCGCTGGGAGCGCGAGGACGTGACCGGCTTCGACTTCGGGGACCTGCCCGAGCGCCTGGAGGTGACCCGCGTCTCGGGGGTGCCCGTCTTCGCCTTCCCGGGGCTGGCGCTGGAGGAAAACGCCGTTCACGTGCGCCTCTTCCCCGACCGCGGGGAGGCCCGCGCCGCCACCCCGGCGGGTCTCCAGCGGCTGTGCGAGCTGGCCCTGAAGGACGAGACCGTCTGGCTGCAGCGGGAGCTGAAGGACTTGAGGTCCCTCGCCGGCGGCCGGCTGCCGGGGGACGCGGACGAGATCGAGCGCCAGGCGTACGAGCACCTGGCCCGCTATCTGTTCCTCGAAGGCGATCTCTTCCCCTTGACCCGGGAGCGCTTCGAGGCGCGGGTGGCCCGGTCCCGGGAGCGGCTGGAGGGGTTGTCGCGGCGCTTCCTCGACCTGATGGGGGAGATCCTGGAACTGAGGTCCAGGCTGATCGCCCAGGCGAGGCCCTACCCCGGGCTGAAGGAGGACCTGCGGCGCCTGCTGCCGGCGGACTTCCTGGCGGGACTGGAGTTCGACCGCCTGCCGCACCTGGTGCGCTATCTCAAGGCGATGAGCGTGCGCGCCGACCGCTATCTCGCGGACTCGGGCAGGGACGCGGCCAAGGCGGCCCAGGTGGCGCCCTTCGCCAAGGCCTGGGAGCGGGTCCGGGACGGCCTGGCCGATGCTTCAGCGGAGCGGCGCCGGCGGGCCGAGGCGCTGCGCTGGCTGGTGGAGGAGTTCCGCGTCTCCGTCTTCGCCCAGGAGCTGGGCACGGCCGAGCGGGTCTCCGCGGCGCGGCTGGAGCGGGCGATCGAGGAGGTGGCGAAGGCGGACTGACACCCTCGCCCCGTTCCTTACCCCGGCACTCTGTCCCGCAGCCACCGGAAGCACTTCTCGTAGCCGATCCCGCCCTCGCCCTCGGGACCCTCGTACTCCACCGTCCAGGCGCCGGAGTACCCGGCGTCGCGCAGGCAGCGGAGGGCGTGGTCCAGGTGGATCTCCCCCTCCCCGAGGGCGGCGCCCTTGTACTCGGAGCGGGAGCCGGTGCCGTCCTTGAGGTGGGTGTGGAAAGTGTGGGGGGCGAGGATCTCGTAGAAGTGGTCGATGCGGTCGAGGTCGTGGCCGAACCATCGGTAGTTCATGGTGTCGAGGTTGACCCCGAGGCGGTCGGAGCCGACGCGCTCGATCAGGTGGAGCTGCCAGTCGCCGTCGTTGGTGGAGACCCCGTGGTTGTCGAGGGCGATGCGCACGTCCAACTCCTCGAGGAATCCGGCGCAGCGCTGGAAGGCCTCCAGCATCATGCCGTCCCAGCGCTCGCGGGGGACCTGGCCGCCGCGGTCCCAGCCGCCGTCGGAGCGCACGATGTCGGTGCCGGCCCTCGGGATGATCTCGCAGACCCGGCGGTAGCGGCGGATCTGATCCTCGAAGTCGCCGCGGTCGGCCTGGATGAAGTCGTTGCCCGCGGAGACGGCCGAGACCTTCAGGCCGTGGCCCTCGAACAGGGCCCGCACCTCCTCGGCGCGGCGGCCGCCGTCGTCGTCGGCCTCGTCCCAGATGTCGCGGATCTGCAGCTCGCAGGACTGGTAGCCGATCTCGCTCGCCCGGCGGGCGAAGCCCTCGAGGTCGTACCCCGGCCAGCTGTGGTGGATGGCGCCGATCGTGCTCATGGTCAGTGGCTCCGCGCGTAGTGCCGTTGCAGGAGATCTTCGCCGAAGTCTCCGGCGAGATCGCGCCACACGGCGTGGATGTGGTTGGCGTCGTTCTGGGTGTTGTCGTACTCGGCCAGGAAGCCCGGCGCCAGGACCCGGTAGTAGTGGCCCTCGCCGCGCCGGTCCGAGCCCGCCCAGGCGAAGTGGGAGGCCTGCAGGTCCCCCTGCAGCCTCTGCATCCGGCTCTCGGCCAGGGCCTCCGGCTGGCGCTCGACGTAGACGCGCACCAGGGCCTCGAGCAGCTCCCGCTGGCCGGGGCTCATGTCGCCGGCGGCCAGCCCCTCGGGGACGACCTCGCCGCCGACGCGCGGGGCGTTGCGGGTGAGGATGTCGTCCGGCGCCTGGTCGGAGATCACCGCCTGCCCCTGCTGCTCCCCGTCGAGCTGGGAGAGCAGGTCGCGGGCCAGGTCCTCCTCGGCGGCCAGGGCCCGCAGCCCCGCGCTCTCGCCGTGGCGGACCTCGGCGGGGTTGGCGCCGAAGAACAGGGGCGCCGCCGAGACCCGGTCCCCCAGGACGGTGTTGTTCAGCGAGATGTGGTGGCCCTCGAAGCGCCAGCCCCAGGGCCCGTCGCCGCCGATCTCGCCGAAGAGGCTCACGTAGTAGAGCTCCTCGTCGCGGGCCCAGCGGCGGCCGCTCCCCTCGACCTCGGCCAGGACCGACTCCAGGGTCATGATCGTCTGCGCCCGCTGGTGGGCTGGCGCGCTCAGCCCCGTGGCCACCAGGTCCAGGGCCCGGGCCCTCTGGGCGGCGTCCATCTCCTTGATCGGCAGGCCGGCGCGCTCGCGCGGGATGTAGTGCCAGTTGGTGCGCTCCGCCTCGTCGCCGAAGTCGAGGCGCGCCTGGTTGCGCTGGCTCTCGTCGAGGGCGTCGAGGAAGGCGAGGGCGGCGTCGGCCATGCGGCGGGAGGTGTCGGTGGCGCTCGTCATGGGAGGTCTCCGGTGTGCAGATCGATGGTGGTGAAGGCTCTGCCCTTCTCGGTCACGGCGACGCGCACGAAGTCTAGGTGCTCCTCGCAGGGGTTGAGGAGGCCGTGGCCCTCGCCGGGGCGCTGCAGGGTGACGTGGCCGGGACCGATGCGCGTGGTGCGGTCGCCGATGGTCATCTCTCCGGCCCCCGAGAGGACGACGAAGACCTCGTCCATGTGCTCGTGGTAGTGGCGCCCCAGGGAGCTGCCCCGGGAGAGGACGGCGTGGTCGAGGAAGGTCCAGCTGCTGGCGAAGTCCTCCGGCCCCCACAGATGCCGGGTGGCGATGCGTCCGCCGCCGCCGTGGATGGCGTCGCGCCAGGGCAGCCGGTCGCGGGTGAAGGGCTCGCTCAGGAACCGTGCGCGCTCCGGATCGGCGCCGCTCACGCCGATGGCGATGAGGCGGGCGCCGACGGGCCCGGCGGTCAGACGGTGGTCGGCACCCACGCCGCACAGGAGCGCGGCGGGCGCGTCCACGGTCTCCGGCGCGCACTCGGCGGGGGCGATGGCCGCCGTCCCACGCAGCAGCAGGTAGCCGCACTCCACGTCGGGGGCCGGGCGGGCCTCGTGCACGGCCCCGGCCGGCAGGTCGATCAGGTCCAGCTGCGGCCACGGGGTCTCCCGCGGGGTGCCCAGGAACAGGGCCACGGGCTCTCCGGTCGGTCGGGCGACATCGTCGAGGCGCTGGATCATGCGGGGTAAGGTAAGCCCGCGCCCACTACCGGCAACGGAGGTCCTCGGGGGACTCCCGCCGGGTGGCTGCGGTCACCTGCCCTTCGTAGTCTTGCCCGCGTTCTCCACTGACCACCCCTTCCGCCGAGCACGCCTTCCATGTCCGCCGCCACTCCGCGCCGCCGCACCTCCGGCCCGTTGCGCGTCGGCGTCCTGGGGCAGGGCCGCAGCGGCTACGGCATCCACTGCCGCTGGTTCGAGCAGGCGCCCCGGAAGTACCGCATCGCCGCCGTGGCCGATCTGCTCGCCGACCGCCGCCGGGAGGCCGAGAGCCGTTTCGGCTGCGACAGCTACCGGGAGCACCGCGACCTGTTGTCCCGCGACGACCTCGACCTCGTGGTCAACGCCCTGCCGTCGCACCTGCACCCGCCGGTGACGATCGAGGCCCTGAAGGCCGGCCACCACGTGGTCTGCGAGAAGCCCGCCGCGTGGAACGTGGCCCAGCTCGACCGCATGATCGCCGCCGCCACCAAGGCCCGTCGCGTCCTGGCCCCCTTTCAGCAGTCCCGCTACCGGGCCCTGTTCCGCAAGAGTCTGGAGGTGATCGACTCCGGCGTGCTGGGGCGCATCCTGCAGGTGCGGATCACGGCCAACGGCTTCGCCCGCCGCTGGGACTGGCAGACCCTGCAGGAGTTCAAGGGCGGCAACCTGCTCAACACCGGGCCTCACTTCCTCGACTGGGCCGTCTGCCTGCAGGGCTTCCGCAAGCCGGACGAGGTGTTCTGCGCCATGGACCGGGCCAACACCTCCGGCGACGCCGAGGACTACGTGAAGGTGGTGCTCCGGAAGAAGGGGGCCCCCGTCATCGACCTGGAGATCTCGAGCTGCGACGCCTACCCGCCAGGAGAGACGATCAACGCCCAAGGGACGAGGGGAGGGCTGAGCGGCGGCAACGGCGGCCTGCGGTGGCGCTGGTACGATGAGAAGCAGACGCCGAGGCAGCGGCTGATCCGCAACCCCCTGCCCGAGCGGGCCTACTGCCGGGAGGAGCTGGAGTTCACCGAGGAGAGCTGGACGCCGACGGAGGCCGAGACCGACGCCTTCCGGTGGATGTCGAGGCGGTTTTACGATCACCTCCACGAGGTCCTGCGCGGCGGCGCCAAGCTCGACATCACCCCCCGGCAGGTGCGCGTGCAGATGGCGGTGATGGAGGAGTGCCACCGGCAGGCGAAGCTGCCGAAGCTGCCGGCCAAGGGCTGGCCGAAAGGACGATGACCATGACCCCCGACCGGGAGCGCGCCTTCGAGACCGCCCTGGCCGCCCTGCCGCGGGTGCGGCTGGCCTCGGTGCGTCCGACGCCCCTGGAGCCGATGGCCCGCCTCAGCGCCGAGCTCGGCGGACCGGACATCTACATCAAGCGCGACGACCTGACGGGCCTGGCCTTCGGCGGCAACAAGACGCGCATGCTCGAGTTCTCCCTCGCCGACGCCAGGGAGCAGGGCGCCGAGGTGATCGTCACCGGCTCGGCGGTGCAGTCCAACTACTGCCGGCAGATGTCGGCCGCCTGCGCCCGCCTGGGCCTGGAGCTGCACCTGGTCCTGCGGCCGGTGCGCGGCATCGACCACGAGGAGGTGCAGGGCAACCACCTGCTGATGCGCCTCCTCGGCGCCCACGTGACTGTCCACGACGAGTCCGGGCGACAGTCCCACGCCGAGGCCCTCGCGGACAAGGCGGACCAGCTGCGCGCCGAGGGCCGCAGGGTCTACGAGCCGCGCACGGAGGAGACGGTCGACCTCGACGCCCTGGCCTACGCCGAGGCGGCGCTGGAGGTGGTGCGGCAGTCGCGGCAGCTCGGCATCGAGCCCCGGTTCCTCTACGTGGCGGCCCACGACACCACCCAGGCGGGAGTGGTCCTCGGCCTGAAGTACCTGGGCAGCGGCATCCACGTGCGCGGCTTCACCCCCATCGAGGACCGGCCGCGCCGGCGGGAGGAGATGCGCCGCATGGCCCTCCAGGGGGCGCGCCGCATCGGCCTGGAGGTGGAGCTCTCCGACGGGGACTTCGACAACGAGGAGTCCTTCGTCGGCGAGGGATACGGCATCCCCACCGAGGCCTGCCTCGAGGCGGTGCGCACCACCGCCCGCACCGAGGGGGTGCTGCTCGATCCGGTCTACACGGGCAAGGCCATGGCGGCCCTCTGCGCCCACGTGCGCCAGGGCAAGCTGACGAAGGAGGACGGTCCCGTGGTTTTCCTGCACACCGGCGGCAACCCCGCGCTCTTCGGATACGCCGGGGAGGTGATCGAATGAGCCGGGTGGACTACGCGGTGATGGACACGCCCCTGGACGGCCTCGGGGTGGCGTGGTCGGCGGCGGGACTGCGGCGCATCTGGTTCGCCTGTGCCGACGCGGCACCGCCGGTGCCGGCGGAGTGGCGCCGGCGGCCCGGGCCCGCCTTCGGCGCCGGCGAGCAGCTGGCCGCCTACTTCGCCGGGGAGCGGCTCGAGTTCGATCTGCCCCTCGACGCCTGCGGCACGCCCTTCCAGCGCCGGGTGTGGCAGGCGTTGACGGAGATCCCCTATGGCGGCACGTGCACCTACGGCGAGATCGCCCGGCGCCTCGGCCGTCCGCGGGCGGCGCGCGCCGTGGGCGGCGCCAACCACCACAATCCGCTGCCCGTGGTCGTCCCCTGCCACCGTGTCATCGGCGCCGGCGGGTCCCTGACCGGCTATGCGGGGGGCCTCCGGATCAAGCGCTTCCTCCTCGACCTCGAGGCCGGAAGCAGTTCCCGCGCCGCCGCCTGAGAACCCCCACCGAGGAGGCCATCCGTGAAGATCACCCGCATCGACCGCTACGTCACCGCCGTCCCTCACATCCCCTCCATCGAGAAGAGCCGCCCCGGCCACTACCGCGACAACCCGATCACCATCGTCGAGGTGCACACCGACGAGGGCCTCACGGGCCTCGGCGAGGGCGGGCGGGGCGACCTGATGGAGGGCGTCGAGGAGGCGTGGGTGGGAAGAGACCCCCTGGCGCTCGAGCTGCCAAACATGGGCGGCGCCATGGCCATGGCCTGCTACGACATCGCCGGGAAGGCATACGGCCTGCCGGCCTGCCGACTCATGGGGGCCCGGCACTGGAGCGCGGTCCCCGTGGGCTGGTGGTCGCCTCCCCTGGAGCCGGCGGAGTTCGCGGCCATGGCGGAGGAGGGCGCGAGGCTTGGCTACAAGACCCACAAGCTCAAGGCCCGCCCCTGGAACATCGTCGAGACCGTCGAGCTCATGACAAAGGTCGCCGGTCCCGACTACGGCATCATCGTCGATCCCAACTTCTCCTTCGGCGACCTGGCCACCTCCCTGCGCCTGGCGCGGCAGCTGGCGGGCTACAACATCCAGGCGTTCGAGGATCCCTTCCGCTACCGGCCCGGCTGGCACCAGTACCACCACTTCCGCCAGCACTCGGCGATCCCCCTGGCGCCGCACCTGCACGACCCCGAGCAGGTCATGAGCGCCATCCGCGCCGACGCCGCCGACGCCTTCAACCTCGGCGGCTCGGTGGAGAGCGCGCAGATCATGGCCGGCATGGCCGGGGCCGCCGGACTGCCGGTGTGGCTGCAGGTCGTCGGACTCGGGCTGGGGGTCTCAGGCGCCTACGGCACCCACGTGCACGCCGTGATCCCCAACGCCACGATTCCCTCCGACTCCCTTCACTTCACCCGGGAGAACGACCTCATCGGCGGAGCCCTGACCCCGAAGGACGGCATGGTGCAGGTGCCGACAGCGCCGGGACTGGGGGTGGACCTGGACAGGGCGGCGGTGGAGAAGTACCGGGTGGGCTGAAGCACCCCCTCCTCTTGTATGCAGGCGGAGATGTGCCTACATTGCAGGCATAGATAGGAGGCACACCATGCAGTACACCCTTCGCGGCGTTCCCGATCACGTCGACCGCGTCCTGCGCGAGCGGGCGGTGAGCTACGGCTGGAGTCTGAACCGGGTCGCCCTGGAGGCCCTGGAGCAGGGGCTCGGACTGGAGCGGCAGGAGAGACGGTTCCACGATCTCGACCACCTCGCCGGCACCTGGGTCGACGACCCGGGGTTCGACCGCGTGATCGAGGAGATGGACACGATCGACGAAGAACTCTGGTCGTGAGGATCGCCATCGACACCAATCGCTACCGGGACTTCTGCGCCGGCGATGCCGACTGCCTCGATCTGGTGCAGCGAGCGGAGCGCGTCTACCTGCCCTTCATCGCTCTCGGGGAGCTGCGCGCCGGGTTCCTGGCCGGTTCGCGGACCGGGCCCAACGAGCGGGTCCTGGATCGGTTCCTCTCATCGCCGAGAGTCGAGGTCCTCTTCCCCACGGCGGCCACGACGCGCCAGTACGCCCAGTTGTACCTGCAGTTGCGCACCCAGGGGACGCCGATCCCCGCCAACGACCTGTGGATCGCCGCCCTGGTCTTGGAGAACGATGTGCACCTGTTTTCCCGCGACGCCCACTTCGACCGGCTGCCCCAGCTGCCGCGGGCGGCCTGAAGGCCCCGACATGGTCCCGGACCTCGACACCTACCTCTTCGACCTGCGTGGCTACATCCACCTGCGCGGCGCCCTGTCGCCGGAGGAGGTCGCTGCCTGCAACGCCGGTCTCGACGCCATCCCGCGCCTGGAGCCGGGCCAGTGGTACGGCCATGTGCAGGGCCACACCTACGGCACCCTGGACGGCCTCAACTACCAGCAGATCTACGAGGCGGGGGAGCCCTTCGAGCGGCTCATCGACCACCCCTCGTGGATCGAGCACGTCAAGCTCTTCGTCGGCGGCGAGGGCACCTTCGACTACCACCACGGCCCGCTGTTCATCGACGAGTGCTTCGCCAGCTTCCGCGGGCCCGGCGAGGCGATCGGACTCCACTCGGGCGGGTATCCGCCCATCCACCGCAACCAGTTCCGCTACCACGGCGGGCGTTTCATGTGCGGCCAGGTGAACGTGCTGGTGGCCCTCACCGACATCGGGGCCGGCGACGGCTGCACCATGCTGATCCCCGGCAGCCACAAGTCGAACTTCCAGCACCCGGAGTACCACCGGAAACACATGAGGCCGGGGGGCGCCACCGTCGAGGGGACCGAAGGCGCCGTGGAGGTCCACATCGCCGCCGGCGACGCCCTGGTCTTCGTGGACGGCATCTCCCACGGCTCGGCCCGGCGCAGCAACCCTGGCGAGCGGCGGGTGTGTGTCTACCGCTACGGGCCGTCGTGGGGGAACTTCCGGCTCGGGTACGCGCCCTCGCCGGAGCTGCTGGCGCGGCTGACGCCGGAGCGCCGCCGGATCGTGCAGCCCCTGGAGTTGCTGCCCCGGGAGCCGCAGGTCAAGCCGCCGGCCGCCTCCGAGGGAGGCGCAACGTGATCAGGCGTGCCGCCGCGGGTAACGCGGCCTCCGGCCGTCTCCGAGGGAGTGCCGCCGCAGGTGCGCTGGACCGGCGGCAGGGCTCCCGGGCCCGGGACGGGCGCCATGAGTGACCCCGCCCTCCATCTGCCGCTGGACGACTCCCGGGCGCCGCCCGGGGGGCCGGCCAAAGCGCGCCGCTTCGACGGCGGCGAGGGCCTGACCCTGCCGGCGGCGGACACCCCGGCCCTCGGCACCGGGGACCTCACCATCGATCTGTGGCTGAACCCCGACGCCGACGGCGGCACCGTGGGCGACCTCGTGTCGCGCTTCGACCCCGTGTCGCGCCGCGGCTTCGCCCTCTCCTGCGTCAGCCACAGCGGCGTCACCTCCACGAGCCAGGCGAACCTGCGGGGCCTGCAGTTCGGCATCGACGCGGGGCGGCTGCCCGACGCAGCCGATCCGTGCGCCGACCCGCTTCTGCAGCCGACGCCGTGGGTCGACCGGGGCCGCCCGGGCGCCGCCATGCACGTGGCCGCCCTGCACACCTCGGGCGGCGACCTGTTCGCCGGCACCTTCGAGATGGAGGCGGACGAGCGCGGCCACCTGTGGCGCTACGGCGGCGGCGACCTCTGGCACGACCTCGGCGGGGCGCCGGACGGCTCCAGCGTCGTCGACGCCATCGCCCGTTTCGACGGCGGCCTCTACTGCGGCACCGGGCGCTACATGCCGCAAGGTTCCGCCCTGGGGCCGGTGCGCAACAACCGGCCGGGGGGCACGGTGTGGCGCGTCGACGGCGACGGCGCCTGGGTCGACTGCGGGCGGCCGGGCGGCGAGGACGCCACGCCCGAGGAGGTGGAGGTGTCCGGCTATGCCACGGGCAAGGCCGACCAGGCCTCGGCTCTCACCGAGTTCGAGGGGCGCCTCTACTGCACCAGCTTCCACCGCCGCGGCGCCTTCGTGTACGAGGGCGGCAAGGACTGGCGCTACGTGGGGCCCGACGAGCGGCTGATCGCCTTCGCCGTTTTCGAGGGGAACCTGCTGGCCCTGGTCAACGGCGGGCCGGTGCTGCGCTACGCCGGCGGCGAGAGCTGGGAGGACTGGGGCCATCCGCAGGGCTCGACCCAGACCTACTCGGCCGCGGTCTACGGCGGCTGCCTGCACGTGGGCACCTGGCCCTGCGGTACCGTGCACCGCCGCGGCGAGGACGGCCGCTGGACGGAGCTGACGCGCCCGGGGTACGAGCGCGAGATCATGGCCATGGCCGTCTTCAACCAGAAGCTCTACGTCGGCGGCCTGCCCATGGGCATCGTCTACCGCCACGACCCCGCCGACGGAGGGGGGGATGCCTTCTCCTACGTGGGCACCCTGGACGCCACTCCCGGAGTGGTCCTGCGGCGGGTGTGGTCCATGTCCGTGTTCGACGGCCAGCTCTTTGCCGGCACCCTGCCCTCGGGCCGGGTGTGGAGCCTGCGCGCCGGTGCCCTGGCCACCTTCGACGACGTGTTGAGCCCCGGCTGGCACCACTTGGCGGCGGTGCGCCGCTCGGGGCGGCTGGAGCTGTTCGTCGACGGGAGGCCCGCCGGCCGCTCGGCGGCCTTCGCCCCGGAGGACTACGACGTCGACGCCGGGGTGCCGCTGCGCGTAGGCGCCGGGTGCCATGCCGGCCTGCGGGGGTGGCTGGCCGATGTGCGAGTCCACGGCCGCGCCCTGTCGGCGGAAGAGGTGGCCGCGGCCCTCGGCCAAGCCGGTGGTCTCGCCGGGTAGCCCCGGACGAGGCGGGTCCCTCGGCTGGAGATCGCTGCCCCGGGCTGCCGCCGGGTTCGCGCAGACCCTGGCTCGCCGGTAGCGCCGGCGGACGGGGGTGTCCCTCGGACAGCGGTCGCTGCCGTGGGTTCGCGCAACCACCGGCTCGCAGCCGCCATCACCCGCTCTTCCGCTTCACCCGGAGATCCCTGCCGTGACCAGGCGCACCCGCTCCTCCGATCCCCAGCTCTCGCCCTCTCTATACCACCGCTGGCTGATGGACCACACGGAGCCCGCCCTGGCATGGGACGGGCGCGACCTGACGGCCTGGCAGCGCCGGCTACGCCGCCGGGTGCGCGAGCGCATCGGACTGCCGGCGAGGGAGCGTGAGCCCCTGCGGGTGCGCTCCCTGTGGAAGCGGCCGCACGAGCTGGGCACGATCGAGAAGATCCTCTTCCGCGCCGAGCCGCGGGCCGACGTGATGGCCTACGTCTGCCTGCCGGCGGGCGTGGAAGGGCCGCTCCCGTGGTTCGTCTGCGTGCAGGGGCATACGACGGGGGCCCACTGCTCGATCGCGGTGGAGCGGGAGGACGAGACGCGGGAGATGGAGGTCGACGGAGACCGCGACTTCGGCCTGGGCTGCATGCGCCGCGGCATCGCCGCCCTGTGCATCGAGCAGCGCTCCTTCGGCGAGCGCCGCGAGCAGCACCAGGAGAGGGTATCCCAGCACGGCTGCCACGACGCGGCCATGCACGCCATCATGCTGGGCCGGACGCTGATCGGCGAGCGCGTCTTCGACGTCGACCGGGGGCTGGACTACCTGAAGACGCGGTCCGACGTCGACTGGAAGCGCGTCGGTGTCATGGGCAACTCAGGGGGCGGGACGATCAGCCTCTTCGCGGCCGCCACCCTGCCGCGGCTGCGCTTCGCCATGCCCTCCTGCTACTTCTGCACCTTCCGCGACTCGATCATGTCGATCTACCACTGCGCCGACAACTACGTGCCGGGGCTGCTGCAGGACGCGGAGATGGCCGACGTGATGGGCCTGTTCGCGCCGCGGCCGGTGGTCTGCGTGGCCGGGCGGGAGGACCCCATCTTCCCCATCAAGGGGGTGCGCAAGGCTTTCCGCCGTCTGAAGGAGATCTACCGGGCCGCCGGCGCCGAGGACCGCTGCCGCCTCGTGGTCGGCGGCGAGGGGCATCGGTTCTACGCCGACCCGGCGTGGAAGAAGATGCTGCCGATGGTGGAGCGTGGGTGAGGAGCGGAGGACGGGTCCGGGCGGGCGCGCCCGGGCTCTAGTTGACGGGTTCGCTCTCCAACTCGGCGAGGATCTCGTCCATGGACCACAGCCGCTCGGAGTCCTGGATCAGGACCTCGATGATGAAGGGATGGGCCTTCACCGTTCGGCTGTCGATGAACTGGAAACCCGGCGACCAGTTGCCGTCGCCGTCCTTGACGAACATGCTCTTGTCCTCGATGACGGTGATCTCGTCGTCGCTGCCGTCGGCGCCCATGTAGCGATAGTTCGACATCGCTTCCTCCCTTGCTGCCGTCCCACTTCGTCGTCTCGCGGAAAAACACATACAAATTCCGTGCCATCGTGCATTGGACCACTGATGCCCGGCGATCCGGTCCCGATGGCCGGCCGGAGGGGCCCCCGGTCTCCTTCTAGGGGCCCCGCCGGAGGTGTCCGCTGCCCCTGAGCACCCCTCGGGCTCCCAGCCGGTCCTCCGCCGATCGGCTTCAACTTGTTCATAATCAATCACATAAGAGTAACCGAACGGGACTCTCCCGGCTCTTCGAGGTTGATCGGCGGCATGAGTTGCGCCGTAGGCAATTCCTGATACCAGTCTCAGATTTCCAGGGCGCCCGGGGCGGCCGCCGGGCGGGCCGGTGAGGATCCACCGGGCACGGCCGAGCCTGTTCACTACCGGACACGTGGTGTGTGCAGGCGTGCACGGGGGGCCAGAGTGCACTATTTGCACCGGACACCCATGTTGAGCGTGACGCTCTGCGTTCACTTCTTTCTCACCGGCCATGACGATTCCGGTACGACCCTATCGCCCCGACGACCTGAAGGGCGTCCGCGACCTCTACAACGACCTGCTCGTGGGCCGCGTCCCCCACTGCTGGCCGGTGGCGGCCTCGGCCCTGGGCGGGACCCTGGGTGCAGCGGAGGCCGAGCACGACGGGGTCCGGCTGCTGGAGCAGGCGGTGCTCGTGGCGGGATCAGCCGACGGGTTCGTCCACGTCGGCCGCCAGGCGGTCCACAAGTGGCAGGACCACGAGGTCGGCGTGATCCGCTTCCTCGCCTGCCGCCGCGGCGAGCGCGCCGTGGGCGATGCCCTGGTGCAGGCGGCCGAGTCCTGGATGGGTGAGCGAGGCCTGGGGCACAGCACCGTAATGCCCCAGATCTGGCGCTACCCGTTCTACGGCTTCCCCCACGCCTATCTGTCCGACCATCTCGATCACGTGCAGGCCCTGGTGCGGTTCCGCGGCTACACCCGGAGCGGCGGCGAGGTCTTCCTCGACTGGCCGGAGATGCAGCCGGAGCCGGGGGTCCAACCCGAGGGCCTGGACTTCGACCTGAGCCTGGAGGACCGCCCGGGGGAGGGCCGCCTGCCGGGGCTGAGGCTTCGGGCTCTCCAGGGCGACGAGATCATCGGCACCTGCGTCCTGGTGAGCGGCGCCGACTCCTCCCCGTCGGCCGACGAGGCCCACGACTTCGCCTTCTGCGACTGGCTCGGCGTGAAAGAGGAGCACCAGGGCAACGGCCTCGGACGGTTCCTGCTGGCGCAGGCCATGTTCCTGGCGCGAGAGCGCGGCTACCGCCACGGCGCCATCAGCACCGCCCTGAGCAACGACCGCGCCTTCCTGTTCTATACCAATCACGGCTTCCGGGTCGTGGACTGGACCTACGAGTTCTCGCGGGAGCTGTCGTGACCGTCATCGATTCCCACGCCTACTGCTTTCCGCCCGGGGATTCCCCCGCCGGCCACGCCACCGCCGCCGACCACCTGAAGTGGGTCCAGGGCGGCCAGGCCTCCCACCACCAGCCGGCCTGGCGCATCCGCGACCGCGCTCCCGCCTCCTCCGAGGTGCTGGCCGCCCCCGGCGGGGCGATGGACTTCGACAACCTGCCCGATGTCGACTTCCGCGTCGATCACGACAAGGGGCGGGTCGTGTGGATCATCGACGGCGAGGACTACACCAAGCAGTTCTACCCGCCCAACCTGTCGCACCTGGAGTACACGCCCCACAACCTGATCGCCGAGATGGACTACGCCGGCGTCGACAAGGTTCTGCTCCACGTGGACGCCATGCTCGGCCGCGGTCCGGCCTTCCAGGCCGAGGCGGTCGCCGCCGACCCGGGGCGCATCTTCTCCATGGTCCCCGTCGACGAGTGGCGTCTCGCCCGAGAGCTGGAGGCGGTCACCGCCGAGACCGTGGCCGCCGTGGAGGAGCACGGGCTGCACGCGATCAAGTTCAACCCGCCCCACGCCTACTACTACCGCTCCGACCCGTGGGACGGCGAGCACCTGCGGCCCTTCTGGGAGGCCGTGGCCGGCCTCGGGGTGCCCGTGTTCTTCACCCTCGGCACCGGCCCCGGCGAGGCCTCGGTGACCCAGGGCCTCGAGAGCCGGCGCCGCGGCTACCTGGCCGAGTTGGAGATCCTGGCGCGCTGGATGGAGCGCTGGCCGGAGGTTTCGTGCTCCCTCACCCACGGCTTCCCGTGGCGCCTGTTCCTCGACGACGAGCCCTCCGGCTCGCCGACGCGGGTGGTGCTGCCCGATGGCGTCTGGGCCCCCTTCGACAACCCCAACCTGAGCCTGGAGGTCTGCTTCCCGGTGCGCCTGGGGGACCTCTTCGACTACCCGTACCGGGAGCTGTGGCCGACGCTGGAACAGATGGTCGAGCGCATCGGCGCGGGGCGGCTGCTGTGGGGCACGGACATGCCCTTCCAGAACCGGTTCTGCACCTACCGCCAGTCGCGCCGCTGGATCGAGGAGTACTGCGAGTTCCTCTCCGCCGAAGACCTGGCCGCGATCATGGGCGGCGCCTGCGCCCGCGTCCTCGGCCTCGGCGGCGAGACGGAAACCTGATAGCGAGAGAGGAGAAGGAGCACATGTCCGAAGAGACGAGGTACCGCTCGGCGATCGTGGGGCTGGGCTTCATCGGGGGCGCCGACCAGGTATCGGGCGACGGCGTCGGCCAGCGCGTGGTCGACCTCGACGGCACCCACGTGGCGGCCCTGCGCGGCCACCCCCGGGTCGACGTGGTCGCCGGCAGCAGCCGGGACGACGGCCGCCGGGAGCGTTTCCACGCCACCTACGGGGCGCCCGTCTTCGCCGACTGGCGCGAGATGCTGCGCGAGGCGGCGCCCCTGGACATCCTGTCCGTGGCCACCTACACCCCCACCCACGCCGAGATCACGGCGGCGGCGGCGGAAGCCGGCGTGCGCGCCATCTACTGCGAGAAGCCGATCTCGGCGACCCTGACCGAGGCCGAGGAGATGCTGGCCGCCTGCGGCAGGTCCGGGACCCTGCTGGTGGTCAACCACAACCTGCGCTTCCACCCCGGCTACCGGCAGCTGCGGGACCGCATCGCCGAAGGCGCCCTCGGCACCCTGACCTCGGCCTCGGTCCAGTGGACCTCCGGACGCCTCGGCAACGTGGGGACGCACCAGTTCGACGCCGTGCAGATGGTCACCGGCCTACCGGTGACCGCCGTCTCCGGCACCCTGGACTTGTCCGGGAAGCCCGACTGCCGCGGCCCGGATTTCATCGATCCCGGGGGCTGGGGCATGCTGCGCCTCGGGCGCGACCTGCCCGGGGACGGCGAGGGGCCCATCGGCGACCTGATCTGCATGGTCGACGGCGCCGACTACGGCACGGCGCCGCCGCGCCACCGCTACCACGGCACCGAGGGCTACGCCACCTGCCGCAAGCGCGACATCGAGATCGTCCGCGGCGACGACCGCGAGCTGATTCCCGACGACTCCCCCGACAGCGGCATGGACCGCGCCGTGGCCGAGATCGTCGACTGGCTCGACGGGGCGGGACCGTTCGGCTACGACGCCTCCGAGGCGGTGCGCACCCTGGAGGCGATCGTCGCCTTCCACGCCTCCCACCTCGCCGGCGGCGCCTGGGTCGAGCTGCCCCTGTCCGGCGCCGACCGCGACATCGTCGTGCGCTCCGGCTGAAGGAGGATGGACGATCCCATGTTCGGTGAGATCCGCAACTCCCGGGGCGAGAGGCTCGAGTACACCTTGCACGAGGGCCGCGGCGAGGGCCTCGTCGTCATCGGCCACGGCGTCACCGGCAACAAGGACCGGCCCTTCGTGGCGGCCCTGGCCGAGGGCCTGTCGGCGGCCGGCCTGCACGCCCTGCGCTTCTCCTTCGCCGGCAACGGCGGCTCCGAGGGGCGCTTCGCCGAGTGCACCATCTCCAAGGAGGTCGACGACCTGGGCAGCGTTCTCGCCGCCGTGGGCGAGCGGCCCCTGTGCTACGTCGGCCACAGCATGGGCGCCGCCGTGGGGGTGCTGCGGGCGAGCTTCGACCGCCGCATCGGCTGGCTCGTGTCGCTGGCCGGCATGGTCCACACCCGGGCCTTCGCCGAGCGCGAGTTCGGAGAGGTGACGCCCGACGAGGGCTGCATGTGGGACGAGCCCGACTGCCCGCTCTCGAGTGCTTACATGCGGGACATGGCCGCCATCGGCTCGGTCGTCGACAAGGGCGCCGAGGTCTCCGTGCCGTGGCTGCTCTATCACGGCACCGAGGACGACGTGGTGCCCCTGCAGGACTCGAAGGAGATCGTCTCCCGGGCCCCGCGGGCGGAGCTGGTGGCGCGGAGGGGAGCCGACCACGTCTTCAGCGACGATGCGGCCCCCATGGTGGAGCTCGTCACCGGCTGGATCTCGCTGCAGATGGGCTGAGATGGCCTGGACCTTCAGCGAGCGCCACCTCGAGGAGCACGGCATGCTGGGGTACACGGTCTTCGCCGGGATCGTGCCGCCGCCGCTGCTGGCCGACCTGCGCCGCGTCTGCCAGCGGGCCCGGGAGCTGGCCCGCGAGCGCTCGGGTCCGCAGGCCCAGCGCCTGCAGCCGGTCTTCGAGTACGACCTCGACCACCGGCCCTTCACCGACTTCGCCGAGCTACCCGAGCTGGTGGACGCCGTCCACAGGACCCTGTCCCCGGAGCACACCTTCGGCCTGCGGGACGGTCTCGGCGTCCTGCTGGAGCCGGCGGACGAGCCCTGGTGCACCCACTGGCACCGGGACTGGCGCGACAACGTCCTCGACCTCGACCGCGAGCGCTGGGAGGCCGACTACCGGGATCCGGCGCTCTTCAACCAGCTCAACTGCGCCCTCTACGAGGACTCCTCCACCTGGGTGGTGCCCGGCTCCCACCTGCGGCCCGACCTGCCCCGGGAGGAGGCGCGCTTCCCGGAGCGGCCCGTGCCCCGGCCGGAGCTGGCGGGGCTCACCTTCGAGGAGCGGGAGCGCGCCTGCCTGGAGTACTGCCGCTCCCTGCCCGGCGCCCGCCAGCTGCACCTCGGGGCCGGGGACTTCTGCCTCTACCGCAACACCCTGTGGCACATCGGCAGCTACGTGCCCTACCGCACGCGGGCGACCCTGCACGACCACGTGGATACCCCCGCGTACCGGGCCTGGCGCGAGAGCGAGCGCGACGCGGCGAGGCGGCGACGGGAGAGTTGAATCGGCCGGGGCGCGCTGCCATGACCGGGAGCGACTATCGGAAAATGCTGCGCGCGGCGGTCCTCGAGGACGCGACCTTCCTCCGTCTGACGATGAGCGGCAGGCGGCAGGGCAGCGACCTGCAGTGGCACAAGGCGGTGGTGCGCCCCGTCCTGATTCAGGGACAGCCGAGGATGCAGTTCTCCTGGTTCGATGGCCGCAAGGACATCACCGAGAACTGGGCGGATTCGGACCTGGAGCAGAAGCTGGAGGAGGCGCTGGCCCTGCCCTTCCGGCAGTTCCACCTGCAGGCGACCTCCGGCGACCTCTATGTGCGCGTCAGCAGGAAGGACAAGCCTCTCATCAACCGCACCCCGGCCTCGCTGTCCGGCCAACCCCTCATCGCCCACGACCGGGTGAAGGGGCATCTTCTGCCCCGTGGTACGCCGGACATCCTCCTGCAGGCCCTGGGCATCATGGACGGCAGCGGCCGCGTGCGTCCGCCGGCGCAGGGCAAGTTCCGCCAGGTCAACGAGTTCCTGCGCATCGTGTCACAGGTGGTGGATGAAGCGAATGGATCGGAGCGGCCCCTCGATATCGTGGACTTCGGCTGCGGCCGCGCCTATCTCACCTTTGCCGCCTATCACTACCTGCACCACATGCAGGGGCGTCCGGTCCGCGTTACCGGAATCGACCGCGACCGGGAGTTGGTGACGAAGTGCGACCGTCTGCGCGACGAGCTGGGTTGGACCGACCTTAGCTTTCGGACGGCGGCGATCTCCGACCTCGTGCTGGAGCGGCCGCCGGACCTGGTGCTGAGTCTGCATGCGTGCAACACCGCCACCGACGAGGCGCTGGCCCAGGGGATCCTGCAGGGCAGCGGCATCATCCTGGCCGCGCCCTGCTGCCAGCACGAGCTGCGCCCGCAACTCCAGGCGCCGCTGTTCCAACCGGTGCTGCGCCATGGCGTGCTCAAGCAGCGTACCGCCGAAATCCTGACCGATGCCCTGCGGGCCTTGACGCTGCGCATCATGGGCTATCGCACCGACGTCCTGGAGTTCGTCGATCCCGAACACACCGCGAAGAATCTGCTGATCCGGGCGCGGCGCGGACTGCCGCCCGGCGACCCGGACCTGGTTCGGGAGTACCGGGAGCTTCGGGACTTCTGGCAGGTGACACCGACGCTCGAGGGGCTCGGCAGCACCTTCGGGCAATATGTCGAATAACGGACGGGGAAGATCGACCAGAGGGAGAGAATCGCCATGGATGTGTTGAGCAGGGAAGAGCTCGAGTTCTTTGCCGAAGAGGGATATGTCGTCGCCCGTGAGGTGATCGACCGCGATCAGGCCGAGCGTACGGCACGCGCCGTGTGGGCCTTCACCGGCATGGACCCGGACGATTCAGGGACCTGGTACCCTGAGGAGCGGCGCGGCATCATGGTCGAGATCTACCAGCACCAGACCATGTGGGACAACCGCACCGCCCCGCGGGTGCACCGGGCCTTCAGCCAGGTCTGGGGGACCGACAAGCTGTGGGTCAGCCACGACCGGGCGAGCATCAGCCCCCCGGCCCTGGACAAGGACGCGCCCGAGCACGGCCTGCACTGGGACGCCTCCCTGGACAACCGCCCGTTGCCCTTCGGCGTGCAGGGCGTCCTCTACCTGAACGACACGCCCGCCGAGCAGGGGGCCTTCGTCTGCGTGCCGGGGTTCCACCGGCGCCTGGAGGCGTGGCTCGACGAGTTGCCGGAGGGGGCCGACCCCCGCGGCCAGGACCTGCTGGCCCTGGGGACGCGTCGCATCGGCGCCGAAGCGGGGGACCTGGTCATCTGGCGCACCGCCCTGCCGCACACGGCCAGCCTAAACCGCGGCGACAGTCCCCGAGTGGCGCAGTACATCACCATGAGTCCCGCCGGCGACAGCGAAGAGGCGCGGCGCAAGCGCACCGACTTCTGGCAGCGGCGGCTCTCCGGGCTGGGGCGCTACGCCGAGGAGCGCGAGGCCCGCGAAGGGAAGACGGCGGAGCTGACGAGCCTGGGGCGGAAGCTGGCGGGGGTGGATCCGTGGGAGTGAGTCGGCGGCGGGAGGGGAGTGAGAGTAGATTTGTGGCCGGAGCAGGCATTCTATGACTGAGCGTTTCTTCGAGCGACCGATTCTCAACTCCCCCTACGAGCGCCCGTCCCGGCATTGGGAGCTGGACGAGACCGGACAGCCGACCCAGAGAATCATCGAGAGTCGCCGCAAGGCGGAGTTCATCACGCCGATCCCGAAGCCCCGAAAGCGCAAGGGGGCGGGGCAGCAGGCCCTCGTATTCGACGAAAAGGCGCAGAAGCTCGGGACCGATGGCCAGCAGTACGACCTGACCGCCATCATCAATGGGGTTCGCCAGGAGGTCGACCGCTGGCGCGAGCTGCCGGAGGCTCAGTGGCAGGTGACCCCGGAGACGGCCCGCCTGCTCCGGCACTGGCGGCACCACCACTTCAGCGGCATCCGTCCCTTCTTCTGCCAAGTCGAAGCGGCGGAGACGGCCATCTGGCTCACCGAGGTCGCCGGCTCGCGAGCGGGCCGGGGCTTTCTCGATCATCTGGCCAACGCCAACGACGAGGCCAACCCGGACTTGCCTCGCCTGGCCCTCAAGCTGGCAACCGGCGCCGGCAAGACCACGGTCATGGCCATGCTGATCGCCTGGCAGACTGTCAACGCGGTGCGCCGGCCTCAGAGCCGTCGCTTCACCCGCGGCTTCCTCGTGGTCACCCCAGGGATCACCATCAAGGACCGTCTGCGCGTCCTGCAGCCGAACGACCCGGACAGCTACTACCAGCGCCTCGAGCTGGTCCCCAACGACATGCTTCCCGACCTAGAGAAGGCGAAGATCGTCATCACCAACTACCACGCCTTCAAGCTCCGCGAGCGCATGGAGATGTCCAAGGGGGGCCGTTCCCTGCTGCAGGGACGGGGCGAGTCGATCGCCACCTTGGAGACCGAGGGGCAGATGCTGCAGCGGGTCATGCCGGAGCTCATGGGCCTGAAGAGTATCCTCGTCCTCAACGACGAGGCCCACCACTGCTACCGCGAGAAGCCGGGAGAGGCGGAGGAAGAGACGCTGAAGGGGGACGACAGGAAGGAGGCCGAGAAGAACACGGAGGCCGCCCGGCTGTGGATCTCAGGGCTGGAAAACGTCGGCGAGAAGCTGGGCATCAACCGGGTGATCGACCTGTCGGCCACCCCCTTCTTTCTGCGCGGCTCCGGCTACGCCGAAGGCACGCTGTTCCCCTGGACGATGTGCGACTTCTCGCTCATGGATGCCATCGAGTGCGGCATCGTCAAGCTGCCCCGCGTGCCGGTGGCCGACAACATTCCCGGCGGCGAGATGCCGAAGTTCCGCAACCTGTGGGAGAATATCCGCGAGGACATGCCGAAGAAGGGGCGGAGCAAGGCCAGCCACCTCGATCCCTTGAGTCTGCCCGTCCAACTGCAAACTGCCCTGGTCGCGTTGTACGGTCACTACCACAAAGTCTTCGAGGGAATGCAGAAGGCGGGCATTGCCGTGCCCCCCTGCTTCATCGTCGTCTGCAACAACACCTCCACCTCTAAGCTGGTCTACGATTACATCTCCGGCTTCCACCGCGAGAACGAGAACGGTTCGACGACGTTCGAGAACGGGCGCCTGGAGTTGTTCCGCAACTTCGAGGACGACGGCACCCAACTCCCGAGGCCCCACACCCTCCTGATCGACAGCGAACAGCTGGAGTCCGGGGAGGCGCTGGACAGAAACTTCCGGCAAATGGCCGCCGACGAGATCGAGCGCTTCCGGCGGGAGATCGTCCAGCGCACCGGGGACCTCCGCCAGGCCGAGAAGATCACCGACCAGGATCTCCTCCGGGAGGTCATGAACACTGTGGGGAAGGAGGGCAGGCTCGGCGACTCGATCCGCTGCGTGGTGTCTGTGTCGATGCTGACCGAAGGGTGGGACGCGAACACTGTCAGCCACGTGCTCGGGGTCCGCGCCTTCGGGACGCAGTTGCTCTGCGAGCAGGTCGTCGGCCGCGCCCTGCGGCGCCAGTCTTACGATCTGAACCAGAAAGGCAGATTCAACGTCGAGTACGCCGACGTGCTTGGGATACCCTTCGACTTCACCGCCAAACCGGTAGTGGCGCCGCCCAAGCCGCCAAGACCGACGGTCCATGTGCATGCAGTGCGGCCGGAGAGGGACTCGTTGGAGATCCGTTTTCCGCGGGTGGCCGGGTACCGAGTGGAGCTGCCTGAAGAGCGGCTAGAAGCTGCCTTCAACGAGGATTCGGAGTTTGTCCTGACCCCCGAGGTGGTCGGGCCCTCGATTACGAGGAACCAAGGGATCATCGGCGAGGGGGTCGACCTCAACCTTGTCCACACCAAGGGCCTGCGGACCTCGACCCTCCTGTTCCACCTGACTCAGCGCCTGCTCATCACGAAGTACCGGGACCCGGGGCAGGAGCCGAAGCTCCATCTCTTTGGGCAGCTCAAGCGGATCACCAGGCAGTGGCTCGACGGCTATCTCGTCTGCAAGGGGGGCACCTGGCCGGCCCAGCTCATGTACCAGGAGCTTGCCGACTTGGCTTGCGAGCGGATCGCCGCGGCCATCACCCGAGAGGGGATCGACACCCGCCCGGTCAAGGCGGTCCTCGATCCGTACAATCCCGTCGGTTCGACCGCCCACGTTAACTTCAACACCACGAAGACGAGCCGCTACGAGACCGATTCCCGTCGCTGCCACGTCAACTGGGTCGTCCTCGACAGCGACTGGGAAGCGGAGTTCTGCCGCGTCGCCGAGTCTCATCCGCAAGTCAGGGCCTACGTCAAGAACCACAACCTCGGCCTGGAGGTCCCCTACCGGTCCGGCTCGGAAACGAAGACGTACCTGCCGGACTTCATCGTTCTCGTCGACGACGGCCGGGGCGACGACGATCTCCTGAACCTGATTGTCGAGATCAAGGGGTACCGGGGGGAGGACGCCAAGGACAAGAAGGCGACCATGGACACCTACTGGATTCCCGGGGTGAACAACCACGGGGATTACGGTAGGTGGGCCTTTGCGGAGTTCACCGATGTCTTCGAGGTAGAAGCCGCATTCGATCGTTTGGTTGAGGAGCTTGGCTCCGAAGTGGAGATCCAGGCCAGCGAGTGACCAGCCACTCCGTGGCGGGTACATCATGGTGCGGCGTAGGAACAGGCCACGGGGCTTTGGCCACTAGGCTCCCGAGTTCAGAAATCGAGAGAGGAAAGAACATGGGATACACGGCAATCGTGAAACGCAGGGGCGGATGGTGGATCGGCTGGATCCAGGAAGTACCCGGCGTCACCTGCCAGGAACGCACCCGCGAAGAGCTCGTGGACACGCTCGCCGTCACGCTCGGGGAGATGTTGGAGATCAGACGCGAGGCGGCCCGATCGGCGGCCGGCGACGGCTATGAGACGGCAAAGATCTCCGTTGCATGAAGCGCAGGACGCTTCTCAGGCACTGGCGGCGGCACGGCTGCACGGACCGGATGATCTGACGACCGGCACGGAAAGAAGAAGGTCGATGAACAGAGATGAAGTCCTGAAGTTGCTCCGAACCCACAAGGCGACACTTTCCCAACGCTTTGGCGTCACTGGACTCGCCCTGTTCGGTTCCTTCGCCCGCGACGGAGCTACGGAGAACAGCGACGTTGACATCATGGTTCGCTTTGACAAGCCGGCCACTTCAGACGCCTACTTCGGCACCCAGTTCTACTTGGAGGACCTGCTGGGCCATTCAGTCGATCTGGTGACCGACAAAGCCCTGCGAGCGGAGATACGGCCGTACGTGGAGCGGGAGCTCGTCAATGTGTGACGATGACCAACAGGCGCGTAAGTGGCAACTCTACATACAGGATATGATCGCATTCAGCGAGAGAGCCCTGTCCTATACAAGTGGGATGGACCAGGATACGTTCATCGCCGAAGTGCTCGTCTACGATGGAACCTTGCGCAATCTGGAGCTGATCGGGGAGGCGGCGACCCACATCCCGGGTGAGGTGCGCGAGGCTCATCCTGAAGTTCAGTGGCGGCGCATCATCGCAACGCGGAATCGCTTGGCTCACAGTTACCTGGGTATGGACGACGACGTTATCTGGGACATCATCCGGACCGACGTCCCGAGACTGCTGACGGCACTGCGAGAGCTGCTGGAAGCGACCAACGAGGACTCCTCATAGATGGCGAAGAGAAAGGCACCCAAGACCGTCGAAACCCTCCGGCACCAGGACGCATCCCGGAAGAACATCCCTACGGCTGAGTACCAGGCGGTGATGGCGGAGGACGACCGCAACCCGATCAGGGTCGCGTACGAGCGGCGCAACCCGGACCTTGACCCCCAGCTTGTCTGGCGGGGCAAGGATGAGCAGAACTGGTCGGACCTAGTGGTGCAGGCCCCGCCCCTGTTCATCCAGGAGAAGGTGCATCCGAAGGTGCTGATTGACGACCTGCGGCAGCGGACCAGGGAGACGGAAGACCAGCCTGACCTGTTCGCGGACTTCAACGGGCTGCCGAGCGGGGACGCGCAGACGGAGTTCTACCAGCACGACGCCAACTGGTCGAACCGGATGATCCTCGGGGACAGCCTGCAGGTGATGGCGTCGCTGGCGGAGCGGGAGGGGCTGCGCGGCAAGGTGCAGTGCATCTACATCGACCCGCCCTACGGCATCAAGTTCAACTCCAACTTCCAGTGGTCAACGACCAGCCCCAGGGTAAGAGATGGCAAGGCCGACCACATCACGCGTGAGCCAGAGCAGGTAAAGGCGTTCCGGGACACCTGGCGGGACGGGATACACTCGTATCTCACGTACCTACGGGATCGGCTGACGGTTGCGAGGGATCTGTTGAATGAGAGCGGATCGGTATTCGTACAGATTGGGGACGAGAATGTGCATCGGGTGCGAGCCCTGCTAGACGAGGTGTTTGGTGGGGGAAATTTCATGAGTCTGATTTCCTTCAGGACGTCCATAGGCCTAGGATCTCAGCACTTGGACAATACCAGCAATTACCTGCTGTGGTACTGCAAGAATCAGGAGAAGGCAAAGTTTCGCTCCCTATTCCAACTCTTGGAACCATGGGAAGAAGGGGCGACACGCTACAAGATGCTTCGGATGCCCGACTTGAGGGAGCGCCGAGTAACAAGGGAAGAGTTGCATAGAGAGACGCCATTGCCGCAAGGCTCTCGGCTGTTCAGGGATCAAGGCTTTACGTCTCGAACAGGTTCTGATACGACCTTGTTTCCCGTAACCTTTCGAGGGAGGGCCTATCGTCCATCCTCCGGTGGCTGGCGCACATCGGAAGGCGGCATGCTGCGAGCAATGAGAGCCGATCGCGCAATTGAGACTGGGCAGAACATCAGTTTCCGGAAGTACTTCGATGATTTCCGAGCACTCGGTTTAGACAATATGTGGATGGACGTTTCTGGTGGAATCACAAGCCGAGCAGATCCCAAGGTGTACGTGGTTCAGACATCGAAGAAGGTTGTTGAACGCTGCATCCTGATGGCCACCGATCCCGGCGACCTCGTCCTCGACCCCACCTGTGGCGCCGGCACCACCGCGTACGTCGCCGAGGAGTGGGGTCGTCGCTGGATCACCATCGACACCTCCCGCGTCGCCCTCGCGCTCGCCCGCGCCCGCACTATGGGCGCCCGCTATCCCTACTACCTGCTCGCCGACAGCGGCGACGGCCAGATCAAGGAGGCCGAAGTTTCCCGGAAGGCCCCCTCGGAAGCGCCTACGTACAACGACATCCGCCAGGGCTTCGTGTACGAGCGCGTGCCCCACATCACCCTCAAGTCCATCGCCAATAACGCCGAGATCGACGTGATCTGGGACAGTTTCCAGGAGAGGCTGGAGCCGCTGAGGGAAGAACTGAACGCCGCACTCAAGCGGGATTGGGAGGCGTGGGAGATCCCCCGGGAGGCGGGGGACCCGTGGCCGGAGTCGCCCACCAAGGCGTGGGCAAGGTTCCAGGCCGCGTCCACGGACGGGGAGAAGTCGACGGCGCTGCGCGAGTTGAACAAGGCCCTGGGTCGGGAGTACGGACTCGAGGACGTTCCCGCCGAGCCGCGCGACCCCTGGCCCCTTGGGGCGTCTGACCTTCACAGCCTCTGGTGGGAAGAGCGCATCGCCCGCCAGAAGGAGATCGACGCCTCCATCGCCGCAAAGGCGGATTACGAATACCTCTTCGACAAGCCCTACGAGGACAACAAGAAGGTCCGCGTCGCCGGCCCTTTCACCGTGGAGAGTCTGTCGCCGCACCGCCTCCTCGGCGTCGACGAGGACGACGAACTGATCGACAACGTCGCCGAAGCCAGCCTCGGGTACGGGGCAAAGCAGGACTTCGCCGGGATGATCCTCGACAACCTCAAGACCTCCGGCGTGCAGCAGGCCCACCGGGAAGACCGTATCTCCTTCTCAGGGATCAGGCCCTGGCCCGGGGAGCTCGTCTGCGCCGAGGGAACCTACGTCGAAGGCACCGGCGACTCCGGCCCCCAGAGACGCGCCGGCATCTTCATCGGCCCGGAGTTCGGCACCGTCTCCCGCCCCGATCTCGTGTCGGCGGTGCGCGAGGCCGCCGACGCCGACTTCGACGTGCTGGTCGCCTGCGCCTTCAACTACGACTCCCATGCCTCCGAGTTCAGCAAGCTCGGCCGTGTCCCGGTCCTCAAGGCGCGCATGAACGCCGACCTCCATATGGCCGACGACCTCAAGAACACGGGCAAGGGCAACCTCTTCGTCATCTTCGGCGAGCCGGACATCGACCTCCTCGACGCCGAGGATGGCCAGATCCAGGTCAAGGTCAACGGCGTCGACGTGTTCCACCCCAACACTGGTGAGATCCGCAGCGACAGCGCCGACGGTATCGCCTGCTGGTTCGTCGACAGCGACTATGACGAGGAGAGCTTCTTCGTCCGCCAGGCCTACTTCCTCGGCGCCAACGATCCCTACAAGGCGCTGCGGACGACCCTGAAGGCCGAGATCAACCAAGAGGCCTGGGAAACTCTGCACAGCGACACCTCGCGGCCCTTCCCGAAGCCGGCGTCGGGCCGCATCGCCGTGAAGGTGATCAACCACCTCGGGGACGAGGTGATGAAGGTGTTCCGGGTGTGAAGGGACGGAACTGATACAGTGCCAGAAGAGCGGTCGAGACCAGGAGACCTATTGGATGAGTGAACTTGGGCATCCCAAAATTACGCTTTCTCCCGAGGTACGGATTTCGGCAACCAATTTCGGGCCAATCGACAGTTGCACTGTGGATCTGAGGCCGCTGACTGTGTTCGTCGGTCCGAGCAACACTGGGAAGACCTATTTTGCCACCCTGGTCTACGCGTTGCACCGGGTGCTCGAAGGATTCCCACGGCTTCCGCACCACCAGCATGGCTTAGCGTACAATTACTGGCAGGTAGAGCCGGCAGCGCGGGCTGACGTGGGAGTGGAGGAACTCAAGGATGTTCTTGACAAGCTTAAGATTGACGGTCCGTTCGCATTCTCGGACCTGCCCGAAGGTGTGCGCAGCGTGGCGCATGCCTGGCTCAATGATCCGAAGTTCATTGGTGAGGAGGTAAGGACCGAACTCGAACGCTGTTTCGACCTGGAATCGGTGGCCGATCTGATCCGATTGTTCGAGAGTGGGACGAAGGTTTCACTGGCCGTGGGAGAAGAAGGTCGCCCCCTGTGGCGATTCCAGATGGAGATTTCGGAAGTGGACATCACCATGAGTGGGGGAATAGATGACATGGTTCTCTTGCCCGAAGGATGGTCCGCTTCGGAGTCAGGGGGTCAAGAGTCCTTTCTTTCCAGGAAACTGATCACAGAGATCCAGAGACTTGATTCCTCACCAGACCGCCCACATCAGTTTGGGGATTTCTTTGACCTCTTGTACAGAGTGGCTTCTGGTGGAGCCTTCTCCTCGCACTACTTGCCCGCCGCCCGCAGTGGTATTATGCAAAGTCACCGCGTCATCGCCCGCTCTCTAGTGGCCCGCTCCACTCGGGGTGGGTTGGAGAGTTTTCCAGAGATTCCCACCTTTTCGGGGGTTATGGCCGACTTCTTGGAGTGGCTTATTCTGTACCAAGAACGCGAATCTACCAATAGAGACATGAGTGAGCTTGCTGATGCTCTGGAACGGGAGGCGCTTGCGGGACGGATAGAGGCCAAGGTCTCTCCAGCAGGAGGGTATCCCGAGTTTGTTTACCTTCTGGGAGAGAGTCAGCAGGAAGTCCGCCTGTCCCGCACATCCTCTATGGTATCCGAACTCGCTCCAGTCGTCCTGTTCCTGCGCGGAGCCGTCCGGCGGGGAGATTTGCTCATTATTGAAGAGCCGGAGGCTCACCTTCATCCCGCTGCCCAGGCCCGGATGGCGGTAACCTTGGCCCGAGTGGTCCGCGCCGGGGTTCGCGTGCTGGTCACGACGCACAGCGACTGGTTGCTCAAGGAGATCGGGAACCTGATACGAGAGGGGGAGTTGGGAACAGAGGCTAGTGAATCCCTCCCTAGCGCGCTCCGGCGCAGTGAGGTGGGAATCTGGTTATTTCGGGAGGAGGATACCTCGCGGGGATCGACGGTGGCGGAAGTCTGCTTCAACCCCAGCGAGGGGGTGGACCCGCCGGACTATGAAGACGTTGCTGAAGAGCTATACAACCGTTCGGCGAACCTTCAAAACCGGCTCGAAGACAGGGAACATGAGTGAGGTTCTCGAGCGAGTCCGGGCAGGAGTTGGTGATCAGAATCTCAGGGATTCGTGCAGACGAAACGGATGCAAGGTATCAATGCAGGACGTTCCGGCCCCCCGGATCCTGGTGGACGCGGACCTTGCTTTCCCATATCACCAGATGGAAGGTCAGCGATGTGATTTTGTTCTTTTTGTAGTGTCCGGCAAGGGCTCTCTCTTCGTAGTTCCGATGGAACTAAAGGGAGGAGGTGTCGACGCATCTGAGGTTTCCGCGCAATTGCAGCGAGGCGTCGAATTCGCCGATCGCTTTGCGCCGCAGGGGTTCCAAGCGGTTTGTCACCCGGTGCTGTTCCATGGTGGGAGCATTCACCCGAAGCAACGGAAGACGCTCAACCGAGCAAAGGTTAGCTTCCGCGGTCGCCGACTGACCATTAGCACCGCACGCTGCAATCGCCCCGGGAATCTGGCGCTGGCGCTGGATGGCGCCCTGAAGAGTTGATGGAGGAGATCGACAGTGAGAGATGACCCTATTGTGGGCGAAATTCGGGTAAGTGCGATACTAACCTTTTCGCTGAGTGTGTGCTGCGACATCACTGAGATCTTCCGAAGGCCGGGTACAACAGGCCAGGTCCTTTCTGAACTCCGTCCGCTATCCTGCCCCTCGGATGAATCCGCGCGGGAAGACGCGATAGAGCCCATGGACAGGTAGAAGGATACTGCAATTCGCCGAGGGCTGAAGGCATAGGAAGACCTGCTGCGCTGGGCCTTCCTCTGGTTCAGGAAGCGCATTGAAGACCGCGCGGGGCGATGACGGCGAGGCGGTTGGCGCGTTTCGTCGACGGGGGCGGTGGACAGGCTGTTCTTCACGACCATCACCGTCACCGGCGAACGGAACGCCTTCGAGGTTTTCGAGACGCTCAACGTGCGTGATGTGCGCCTGTCGGCCAGTGATCTGCTGAAGAACGACCTGTTCTCCATCCCCTCCCGGGGCGGTGACTCCAGCCGGCCCGCCGGGCCACCCCACTTTTTCCTTGATCCCCCCGCCCCTCCCGCCGTTTATTGCCCCGCAACCCCCCGTTCCGCCCCAAGCCCCACGGAGGAGAGCATGACCACCGAGCTTGGTTCCCTCAGCGTCATATTCACCGAGTTCTACTACTGGATCACGGTGGTGCTCATGTTCTTCATCCACGTGGGGTTCTGCATGTACGAGGTGGGGGTTTCCCGCCACAAGAACCACATGCACACCCTGATGAAGAACACGATGCTGATCCCCCTGGTGACGATCACGTTCTTCTTCTTCGGGTGGTGGATCTACTTCGCTCTGCCCAACGGGCCGGGCATCACCGGCGGGCTGGTGGAGGCGCCCCACGCGACGGCCTGGAGCCAGCTCATGGGGCCGCACATGGGCGGCGTCGGCGACCCGGACGGCTGGGCCCGGATCAACGGCGTGTTCTGGGCGGCCTTCCTCCTGTTCTCGTGGACGGCGGCCTCCATCGTCTCCGGGTCGGTGATCGAGCGCATCCGCTCCTCGGCCTTCTGGATCCTGGCGATCCTGATCGGGTCCGTGTTCTGGGTCATCGACGCGGCCTGGGGCTGGCACGCCGAAGGCTGGATGGTGCGGATCCTCGGCTACCACGACGCCTACGCCTCGGGCGTGATCCACGCCATCGCCGGCGGCTTCGCCCTCGGGGTGCTGGTGGTCCTCGGACCGCGCATCGGCAAGTTCGCCCCCGACGGCACCCCGCGGAGCCTGAACCCCCGCAACCCCTGGCTCGTCACCATCGGCTTGTTCCTGATCTACACCGGCTTCTGGGGGTTCTACGTGGCCTGCAACGTGCCCATGTGGGACGTGCAGAGCGGCGACGGCACGTTCTTCTCCGCCACCAACATCTACCTGGCGCCCACGACCCTGTCGGCGATCACCGTGAACTTCCTCATGGCCCTGTCGGGCGGGCTCCTCGCCGGGTACGTCATCTCAAAGGGCGACGCCTACTGGACCTATTCGGCGGGCCTGGCGGGGATCATCGCCGCCTCGGCCGGCAACGACCTCTACCACCCGGTGCAGGCGATGATCATCGCCGCCCTGGGCGTGGTCTTCATGTACAAGGTCCACTACTTCGTGGAGCGCCGCTTCCGGATCGACGACGCGGTGGGCGCCGTGGCCGTCCACGGGTACGCCGGCTTCTTCGGCGTCGTGATCTGCGGCTTCGTGCTCTGGGGCTACCCCTCCTCGCCGGATGGCAGCTTCGCCAGCATCAACCCCCTGGGGCAGATCGTCGGCGCAGTGATCATGTTCGGGGTGCTCGGCTTCATCCCCGGCTGGATCGCCGCCAGGATCCTCAGCGCCGCGGGGATCCTGCGCATCCCGCGCCAGATCGAGCTGGCCGGTCTCGACTACGCCACCGCTCACGACCGGGCCCAGGAGGAGCAGGGCATCATCGACGCCGAGCGCGCGGAACTCGGCAAGGACTGAACCGCTTCGGAACTCACAGGAGAGAATCATGGCTACTGGAAACGTCGAGAGCTGGGGCGGCAACATCTCCGAGATCGGCCCCCTCTACCCCTTCGTGGGCCTGGAAGGCCTGATGGTCGTCGTCGGCGTGGCTCTGTGGATCCTCTGGCACGTGGTGCAGGTGCGCACCGAGAACGCTACCTACGAGGACGAGATCAACCGCTTCGGCGACGACGAGACGCTGCGCAAGATCCTCGACGCGGAGGATCCCTACGCTCCGTAGGGGGAGTGGGCAAGCCGCCATGTAGGCGGAAGAGCCCCGGGACCCTGGCCATGAGTGCACGGCGGATTGGCAGGGGTTTCCTGGGGCTCTTCTTGTGCGGCCAGGGGCTGGCGGCTCCCCCCGACCCGCACGTCGAAGGCCGGGTGGTGCTGGACGACGGGCGGCCAGTCGCCGGAGCGCACGTGCGGTTCTTCGATTCCTCCGACCCGACCCGCACCCATGGCGTCATCGCCGACGAGTGGGGGCGATTCTCGCTGGCCCAGCCGGGCGCGTCGGGCATGGGTGCGCTGCCCCGGCAGACCACGCTGCTGCAGAACTACCCCAACCCCTTCAATCCCTCCACCGTCATCCCGTACCAACTGTCGTCGCCGGGCCACGTGCGGCTGGAGGTGTTCAACGTGCTGGGGCAACTCGTGGCCACCCTGGTGGACCAGGAGGTGTCGGCGGGGGTGTACACGGCGATCTGGCGCGGCACGGATGGAGCGGGACGTGCCGTGGCGGCGGGACTCTACTTCTACCGCCTCAGGGCGGGCGGCGTCAGCGAGACACGCCGGATGGTCCTCGTCGATGGTCAGGCCGGCGTGCCCGGCCCCGCTTCAGCCATCACGGCGCCCACACCTGAGTCGGCTCCGGTCTCCATCCTGACGGTGAGCGGCCCCGGTGTGGCCACCCATGTGGACCCGGACTTCCGGGCCGGCACCGGACCGGTGGAGATCGTCGTCGAAGCGCGAGCCGGCTCCGGTTCGAGGGCGAAGGCGGCGGCCGGGGGCGGTATCCTCGGCGACGTGGACGGCAATGGCCGGGTCGATCTCATCGACGCGGTGCTGGTGTGGCTGTACGCCTTCGACGCTACCATCACCAGCCCGAACGATGGCGACATCTCCCTGGGGGATGTGGATCGCGACGGCCGCATCGACATGACGGACTTCCACTACATCGTCGCCCACTACGTCGATCCTGCCGACCCGTCGCTCCCTGAGGGAATCGGCGACCCCGTGGCGGCAGTCCTTGAGGGCATGATGTACTGGGTGGATTGGGAGACGGGCAAGATCCAGCGGGCGAACCTGGACGGCTTCGAGGTCGAGGATCTCGTCACAGGGTTGAGGGAGCCGGAGGACCTGGCCGTGGATCTGTCGGGGGGAAAGATGTACTGGCCGGACCATGCGGCGGGCAAGATCCAGCGGGGGAATCTGGACGGGTCCGGGATCGAAGATCTCGTCACTGACATCTACTACGTATGGAGCCTGGCCCTGGATGTGGCCGAAGGCAGGATGTACTGGACGAACGCCAGTCACAGGGGGCCCAGGATCCAGCGGGCGAACCTGGACGGATCCGGGGTTGAAGATCTGATCACCACCGGACTGTTCCTGATAGCCGGTCTGGCCCTGGACCTGCCCGGGGGCAAGATGTACTGGACGGACAGCGGAACGAGGAGGATCCAACGGGCGAATCTGGACGGTTCCCGCGTGGAAGATCTCCTTACCACCAATCTGTATGGTCCACGGGGATTGGCGCTGGATCTCACTCGGGGCAAGATGTACTGGGGCGACTGGGGAAGCGGCCGGCTTCAGCGCTCGAATCTGGACGGTACCCAGGTTGAGGAACTCCTGAGCCGAGGAAACCCCGACAACCTCGTTCTGGTGATTCCCGAGGGGAAGATTTACTGGATGGAGAGTGCCTCCGGCGAGGGCGATGGCGAACTCCTGCGTGCCAATCTGGACGGATCGGAGGTTCAGGACTTCCCCATCACCGGGGTCCGGCAACCGAGGGGTCTGGTGCTTCACCTGCCCGGTCTGCCGGAGGCAGATGTGAATCGCCCCCCGGTACTGGAGGGCATCGTCAAGCAGAGCGTGGTGGAGGGAGAGACCCTGCGCATCGATCTGTTCGGCCGCGACCCGGAGGGCGGCGAGGTTGCCTTTGAGGCGCTCTCGGACGGCGGTGTGGCCATGGTCAGCGTGTCCGGCAGTCAGCTGACGATACATCCGGCAGCGCCAGGACGCGCCACGGTGACGGTGAAGGCCAGCGATGCCGAGGGCAACACGACAAGCAGGACCTTTTCTGTCAGAGTGACCGCCCCCCTGCCTGTGAGCCTGGGCCGGATGTACTGGACGGACTGGGAGGTGGACAAGATCCAGCGAGCCAACCTTGACGGTTCCAGAGTCGAGGAGTTGGTCACCACCGGCCTGGCTTTTCCCTACGGCCTGGCCCTGGATGTCGCCGGGGGGAAGATGTACTGGGCGGATGCAGGGACGCAGAAAATCCAGCGGGCGAACCTCGACGGCTCCCGGGTGGAAGACCTCGTCACCAGTGAAACGTTCGAGCCCATAGACGTGGCCCTGGACGTGGTCGGAGGAAAGATGTACTGGACGGCGACGGACTATGCCTGGACGGCGTCGGACTATGCCTTGACCTGGGGCGCGATTCTCCGCGCGAACCTGGACGGCTCCCAGATCGAGGAAGTCCTGACTACGGCGGGCATTCCGGAAGGAATTGCCTTGGACCTCGTTGCAGGGAAGATGTACTGGACCGACACCGCCCGATCCAACCTTGGCCGGGCGAACCTGGACGGGTCCCAGGCAGAAACCATTGTTGGATGGGGCAGTGACATCGGGCCGCTGAACATACCCCTGGGCCTGGCTCTCGACCGGGCAGGTGGAAAGACCTACTGGCAGGATCCGGGGACGCTCAGGATGCAGCGCGCCAACCTCGATGGCTCCCAGGCAGAAGATCTCCACGTTTCCGGGCTTGGGTATCCTGGGATAGGTCCTGGCTCTCGACCCGGCCGAAGGCAAGATCTACTGGACGGACGGCGGCAGGAAGCAGATCCTGCGGTCCAACCTCGACGGCACGCGCGTCGAGGACCTCCTCAGCGGTTTGGGCGGACCGGCTGGTCTGGCCCTGGAGATCCTGGCGCCGGACCTGGTGGCCTCGGACCCGTGGGCGAGTCCCCGCGATCTCGGTCTGGGGCAGTCCTTCACCCTGTCGGTGGCAATCCGAAACCGGGGGCAGCTGCCGGCCCCGGCGACTACCATCCGCTACTACGTTTCCAACGATGCGACGATCACCCGGGACGACACCGAGGTGGGCACCCGGCCCGTGCGCGGTCTGTCCGCTCCGGGCACCAGCTTCAAGCTGATCCGGCTGAGGACGCCATTGAGCCCTGGAGACTACTACTACGGAGCCTGCGTGGATCCGCCCGCCGGCGAAGCCGAGACCCGCAACAACTGCTCACCCGCCGTCAGGGTGAGGGTGGGAGGATAACCCCATGCGACGCTTCACCCGGACCCCCTGCTACTCCGGCCCCGACGACCCGGAGCGCGGTCAGCCGCGCGGCACGCTGAAACTCGGCGAGACGGTCGTGGTGGAGACCGTGGGCGGCGCCGACCACGACTACGAGGCCGCCGGCGAGACCCGGGCGGGCATGATCGTGGCCGCCGACACGCCGCGGCACTCGCGCCACGGCGGTCCCTTCGTCATCGAGGGGATCGAGCCCGATGACTGGGTCGCCATCGAGATCCTGGAGATGGAGTGCGGACCCTACGGCTTCTACCGCAACGCCGGGCCCCACTGGGGCTATTGGCGGGCCGTGGCGCCGGTGCGGGACGGCCTCATCCACTTCCCGCCGGACTTCGTCGTTCCCGTGCGGCCCATGGTCGGCGTCATCCAGCTGGCGTCGGTGGCCCCCCATCCCATCGACCACGGGGGCAACATGGACTTCAACTCCATCCAGCCGGGAAGCACCGTCCACATCCGCGCCCAGAAGCCGGGGGGATACCTGTCGATGGGCGACACCCACGCGCGCATGGGGGAGGGGGAGCTGACCGCCGCCGGCGTGGAAATCGACGCGGCGGTGACCATCCGCGTCGACCGCTCCCCCGGCTTCCCGAACGCCAGCCCCGTGGTGGAGAAGACGCGCCACGTGGAGGAGGCCGAGGAGTGGCTCACGGGCGGCATCGGACCGAGCTGGGGTGAGGCGCTGAAGAAGGCCTGGATCGAGATGGTGGCCCTGATAGTCGACCGCTACGACACGACCTACGAGTACGCCAACATGATCGTCGGCACCATCGCCGACGCGCGGCCCGGCTTCGCTACCGAGTACATCGGCGACTACTGCACGGTGCAGCTGGCCATCACCAAGCAGCTGCGGCGCACGGGAACGCCCTACCAGCCCTGACGGCCCGGGGGGCCCGGCGGAGTCAGGCCTCCAGTCCCGTCTCCCCCATCTGGCGCGAGGCCAGCACCCACGGGTCCCGCGTCCGCACGCGGAACTCCTTCACCTTGTTCCGCATCTCCTCGGCCACCGGCTGCAGGGCCGGCTCGTCGATGAGGTTCTCCGCCTCCACGGGGTCGGCCTCGACGTCGAAGAGCGCCTCGGCCCGCTGGCGCAGGAAGCCATCCGTCGGGCGCTTCCCCATCATCGCCATCCCCTCGCCCTCGACGGCCTTCCACGTGGGGGAGCCCCACAGGTCGCTGGGCAGGGGCCGCGTCAGCTCGGGGTAGAGGTTGCGCACGTACTTGTAGCGGCGCCCCCGCAAGCCGCGGTACGGGTAGTAGTTCGTCACCTCGTGGAAGGTGTGGGAGAAGAAGGTCTCGTCCCAACCTGAAGGGTTCCGCTGGTCGAGGATGGGCACCAGAGAGCGCTCGGGCAGGCCCTCCGGCGGCTCCACGCCGCACCAGTCGAATACGGTGGGCGCGATGTTGCTCCAGTTGACCAGGGCGTCGCACTCGACCTGACCGGCGCCGGGGCGCGCGATCAGCAGCGGACAGTGGTGGCCGGAGTCGAAGGAGGAGGCCTTGGCCCCGGGGAAAGGCATGCCGTGGTCGCTCATGACGACGATCATCGTCTCGTCGGCGCGGCCGGCCGCCTCCAGGGCCTGCACCGCCAGCCCGATGCCGAGATCCAGCCGCGAGACCGCCTGGTAGTACTCGGTCAGCTCGGCGCGCACCTCCGGGTGGTCGGGCAGGAAGTCGGGGACCGGCACCTGCGCCGGGTCGTAGCGGGTCTCCTCCACGCCCTCGTAGCTCTGCCGGTTGCCGAAGTCGCGGTGTGGGTCGGAGAATCCCAGGTGCAGGTAGAAGGGGCGGTCTCCGGCGTCGGCCAGGAAGCCGGCCGCCATCTCGGCCATGACGGCCACGTTGCGCCCTCCGCCGGGGACCTGCTGCAGGTCGTGGGTCCAGGGGTAGACGCTCGCCGGCTGGGTGTGGAGCTTGCCGATGATGCCGGTGGCGTACCCGGCGGCGCCGAGCCGCTTCGGGATCGACGGCATGGAGGCGGCGGTGTGGAAGTTGTGCATCCCGTGGGAGTGGCCGTACTGGCCGTGGGTGTGGCTGTAGTGGCCGGTGAGGATGTTGGCGCGGCTGGCGGCGCACGACGGCGAGGTGCAGAAGGCGTGGGTGAAGCGCGTCGCCCGCCGGGCCAGGGCGTCCACATGGGGCGTCTGGATGACGGGGCTGCCGTAGCAGCCGGCCAGGGGGCTCCAGTCGTCGGCGATGAGGAGCAGGACGCTGCGGCCGTCAGGCATCGGCCCGCGGACCCACCGTTAGCACCACGATCTTCGGGTCCCAGGGATTGCCGCCGGGATAGTATGGCGGCATCAGGCGCCGGCGCCCCTCCCGGGCCGCGGCGCAGTGGAGCAGCGCCAGGGCCAGGACGTTGTCCTGGCTGGCGGCGCCGGCGGCGGACGGGTTCTCGGCCAGCAGGCCGTCCCGCGTACGTTCCGCGGCGAGCGCACTCCCAAGCGATGCGGCGGCCTCGAGGCAGGCCGGCTCCCCCGTGGCCTCGTGCAGGTCGAGGAGGCCGAAGACGGCGGAGACGGGATCCGGGGTCCGCTCCCCGGCGGCGGGCAGGGGCACCGGGCCCCCCTCGCCGGTCCAGCCCATGGCGCCGGCGAGACCCGCGGCCATCTCCAGCAGGTCCTCCTCGCCGGTGACCCGGAAGGCCCGGGCCCAGGTCAGCAGGGCGCCGCCGTCGGCCGGCACCTTGACGAGCTTGGCCGGCGGACAGTAGCCCCGCTGCTCGGCGCCCTGCTCGCGGAGGCGCTGCCCGTCGTAGAGGATCGGGTGGAAGCAGCCGAGGGCGGGGTCCCAGCTGTGCTCCCTGAGAGCCCGCAGGTCCCGGAGGGCCACGTCGAGGAAGGCCCGCCCGCGATCCTCCCCGAGCTTGTCGCGGAGGTTCAGGAAGGTGAGCGCCGCCCGCTGGCCGCGGGTGACGATCGTCCCCGAGGTGAGGACCGTCGCCTCGTTGACGTCGGGACGGTCGCCCAGGGGAGGCTTGAAGGACTCGCGCACACGGCAGGGCTCGCGGTGGTTGAACTGGTAGGCGCCCAGCCCGGTCCGCGGGTGCCGAATCTGGTCGTAGCGGGAGACGAGGCTCGCGGCCCATCCCAAGGCCCGCTCCTCGCCGTGGAGGCGGAACAGCTCCGCCGCCGCGTAGATCAGGTCGCTGCCGGTGTTGATGAAGGAGAGGGCCGTCTGCTCGACGATCGGCAACGGCCCGGCGAGGAACTCCGCCTCTTCCCAGACCCGCGAGCGGTCCCACGGCCCGTACTCGCCGTGGCGGTTGAAGAGCAGGGTCGACCAGTCCCAGATGTGGGCCTGCCAGAAGGCCTCGACGAAGCGCCGCGTACGCTCCGGGTCGATTCGGTAGAGGTAGTCGTAGAAGGGGTAGACGCACTTCAGCTCGTGGTTCCCGGGCAGGGGGCCGTCCTCGTCCAAGGCATAGGTGGAGTGGCCTCCCCAGTAGAGCAGGCCGCCTTCGTCGGCGACCGCCGGCAGGGCGTGCTCGATCCAGCTCCTCGCGGCGTTGCCGAAGAGGCTCTCCCCCAGCGCGTCCAGCCCCGCAAGGACCCGCAGGAAGTGCTGCTGGCGGGCCAGGTTCGAGAGGACCCGCCCCTCCCAGCGCTCCGGCTCCCCCGTCGACAGGTCGACGTGGTCGGCCAGCATCGGGGTGCCGTGGCCGCTGTAGCGGTCGGCGCAGAGTTCCAGGACCGCGGCGGCGTGGCCGGCGGCCGTCCGGATCAGGCTCTCGGTGTCCATGGCCGTCATCCTTGTTTCAGCCGTCCGACCCCGGCAGGGGAGGCAGCTCCCCGAGGCGTCCGCCGTAGAGCTTGTTCAGCAGGCTGGCGCGCAGGCTCTCGGCGTCGTCCGCCGGGAAGCGGTCGGGGTGGCACCAGCGGGCCACCAGCTCGACGGTGAAGATGTACTTGAGGGTCCAGAAGTCGCAGGAGAACGGATCCGGCAGCTCGTGGACGCGCCCCTCGCGCACGGCGGAGACGGAGCGCCAGCCGGCCATCTCGCCCATGTCCGCGGGCCCGAGGCGGTCGTTGCACCACATGACGATCAGCTCCGGGTTCCAGACGAGAACGTTCTCGAGGTTGACCAGCAGGGCCTCCAGCTCGCTGTCGGCGGCCACGTTGGCGCCCCCCGCCAGGTCGATCAGCTCCTGCACGGTGCTGTTGCGGCCGGCCGTCTGCAGCGGCCCCTGGGCCCACATGAAGTAGACCCGCGGCAGGGCGGGCGCCTCTTCGCCCTCGGCGGGGGCGATCTTGCGCCGCACCATCTCCAGCTCCTGGTCGGCGATGGCCAGCAGCTCGGCGGCGCGCTCCCCCGTGCCGGTGAGCGCGCCGAGGGCGGTGATCTCCCGGTGGATGTCCTCGAAGCGCTCGATGAAGACCCCGAAGACGGGGATCCCCTTCTCCTCCAGGGCCGCGATCGACTCCTCCTGCCCCGACCAGACGATGACGAGGTCGGGCTGCAGGGCGACCATGCTCTCGATGTTGACGAAGTCCCAGTTGCCCGGCGTCGCCAGGGTGCGGTGGCGGATGCGCTCGTCCATGGCCGCGTAGTAGGGGAAGACGCTGCCCTGGTAGACGTTGGTGGAGATGCCCACGATGCGGTCCTCGGCCCCGAGCATGTAGAGCCCCGTGAGGGCGCTCTCCAGCAGGCAGATGATGCGCTCCGCCGGCTTGTCCAGCTCGATGCGCTTGCCGCGGAAGTCGGTGGCCGCCACCCCTTCAGAGGCCGCGGGGGCGCCGGAGAGGCAGAGGCAGAGCAGAAAGAAAAGCCCCGCGGCGGCCGCTCCCGGTCGGGAGGGCGCCGCGGGGCTGGAAACCTCGGCGGTCATGAATCTAGAAGCTGACCATCAGGCCGCCGTTGGCCGAGAAGCCGGGATCCTGGAAGCCCCAGGGCATCTCGAAGGTCTGGTTGGTGAGGTTGTAAGGCTCGAGGAAGAGCGTCAGGTCGTACCCGTCCTGGGTGCTGACGCCGTACTGGACGCGGGCGTTCACCAGCACATACCCGTCGAGAGGCTCGGCTGTCGTGCTGATGTCCTGGTAGATGCCGCTGTACTGCTGGGCGGTGATCGTCGCCCGCAGCCCGGTGGCCAGGGTCAGGTGGACGCCGACGCCGATGGCGCTGTCGGGCACGAAGTTGATCTTTGCGCCAACCCGGTCCGGGTACTCCTCGTTCTCGGTCACCTCGGCGTTGGTGTAGGTGTAGTTGGCGAACCACTCCACCATGTCGCTGAGGCGGTGGGTGACCTCCAGCTCGGCGCCGTTGGTCGTGGTCTGGCCAGCGTTGATGTCCTGGGACTGGGCCGGATCATCCGCCGCCACCGGTACCACGATCTGCGTGATCTGATCGGTGAGGGCGATGTTGAAGCCCCGCACGCCGATCTGCAGTCCCTCCATGGCCTGGTAGTTCACGCCCAGGTCGATGCTGGTCCCCGACTCCGGCTTGATGTCCGGGTTGGGCAGGTGACCGCCCTTGCCGTCGGGAGGCACGGTGCCGCCCACCGACTTGAGGGAGGGCGCCTTGAAGCTGGTGCCCAGGTTGGCATAGACGCCGAGGTCGTCGCTCTGGTTGTAGCGTACCCCCGCGCTGTAGAGGAGCTTGCCCCAGGAATTGCTGTCCTCGTTCGGTGTCATTCCCTGCAACAGCTCGATGTCGTGGGCGATGGAGGTGAAGCGCGCCCCGGCCCGCAGGGTGATGTTGTCCAGCCGGAACTCCTCCTGGGCATAGAGACCGAGGGCGGTGGCGGTGGCGTCGTTGCCGGGGCTGACCTCGCCGGTCTCGCGCTGAGTGGCGTACGAGGCGAGCTGATAGTCGGCGCCCACGGTGAGCACGTCCGACTCGCGGGTGATGACGGAGACAGAGAGATCGGCCGGAATGACCGACTGGTCGACGCCGTCCTCGGAGCGCAGCTCGCGGCTCTTCGGGTCCTCCCAGATGCCGTCCTCCTCCCAGCGCCGCACGTAGTCGCGGTAGCCGACCTTGGCGTTGGCGGTGATCTTGTCGGAGACCGGGTGGGTGTAGCCGGCGTTGAGGGTGGTGTAGGTGTGGCCGAAGTCGCGGTTGATGCGGCCGGCGTCGCCCGTGTGCCAGGTGCGGTGGGCGTAAAGGGAGGCCCGCTGACCGCTGTCGTTGAGGTAGTAGGTGCCGCGCATGTAGAGCTTGGTCTTCTCGTACTCGGGGTTGTCGTCCATCTGCAGCCAGGAGCCCTCGGTGCCGTAGTCGGTGTAGTCCGAGTCCTCGTGGTGGCCGCCGAAGAACAGGTGCAGGTTGCCGGCGGCGCGCTGGTGGAAGAACCGGCCCCCGACCGTGCTGTAGGAGCCGCCGTAGACCGAGGCGCTGGTGCGGGTGCTCCGGACCCGCTCCTTGAGGATGAAGTTGGCCGTGCCCGCCAGCGGCGACTGGTTGCCGGCGAAGTCCATGGCCAGGTAGGTCGGATAGAGGACGGAGGCGGAGCCGCGCTGGTCCTCGACGCGCTGGAAGGCCCAGGGGTCGAGGCTCTGGAGATCGACGAAGGCGTCGATGGGCAGGCCGTCGAGCATGTAGCCCTTGTAGGTGTGGGCCAGGCCGCCGGAGGAGCCCCAGTTGGCGTCGTTCCGGGACAGGACGTTGGCGAAGTTGCCCGGGCTGTACGAGAGGAGCTCCGCCAGGTTGCCGTTGCCCTGGACCAGTGAGCCCATGTCGTCGGTGGTGATGATGGAGATCTTCTGGGTCACGTTCCCCGGCGTCTGGGGCAGCTTGGAGCCGGTGACGATGACCTCCTCCATCTCGTAGACATCCTCGGCCGCGGCCGGTCCGGCGGCGATGGCGGCGGAAAGCAGCGGCACGAGGAAAAGAGTGCGCTTCATCTGAGTGCCTCCCTTGTGAAGCGGTGCGAAGGTTGCTTGCATAGTCCGCGTCCGGGCGCGTCCCCCGAACGCGGGGAACAATATAAGGCACTTCCCACCCGGATTCGCTATACAAACGATACAAACGCTGATCGATGAACCTGCTTGCGATCTTCGCCCATCCGGACGACGAGTCCTTCATCTGCGGGGGGGCCCTGGCGAAGGCCGCGGCCGAAGGGCACGACGTCCACCTGGTCTGCGCCACCCGCGGCGAGGAGGGCGAGATCGTCCACCCCGCCATCGACCCGGACCGCCACCCCAAGGGCGAGGCCCGGGGGCGGCTGCGTCTCGGGGAGCTGGAGAGGGCCTGCGCCGCCCTCGGGGTCCGGCCGCCCATCTGGCTGGGCCACTGCGACTCGGGGTTTCCCATCGAGGTGGGACGGCGGAATCCCCGGGCGCTGATGAACCAGGAGGTGACCGCCCTCGAGCGGCAGATCCTGCCCGTCATCGCGGAGCTGAAGCCGGAGGTGGTGATCACCTTCGACCCCCACGGCCTCTATCCCCACATCGACCACGTCACCATCCACCGCGCCGCCACCGCCGCTTTCTGGTCGGCCGGCAGCGTCATGCAGCCGGCGCCCCGGCGCCTCTACTACCCGGTCTACCCGCTGGAGTCGGTGCGCCGGACTCAGCAGGATCCAGACGCCACGATGTCCGACGTCGACGCCGATCTGTTCGGGGTGTCGGCAGACTCGGTGGCGTCCGCCGTCGACATCCGCGGCCAGCGGGAGCGCAAGCTGGCGGCGATCTGCGCCCACGCCTCGCAGTTCGGCACCGAGGAAGAGGTGCGGGCCCAGGTCCGGAAGCGGCCGCACATGATGGAGGTGGAGCACTACTCCCTCGGCGGCCTGCGGGGGAGCTTCCCGCCCATGCCGGTGGACGGCCTGTTCGCGGGCCTGGAGAGTTCCTGACCGCGCCAGCGGCCTGACCTCCACCGGCCGGGGGGCTCGTGGCCGTCCCGGCGCAGGCGCTGAGGACGCTACCCGGCTGAGCCGCTCCGTGCGGCGGCCACCTCCTCGTAGACCCTCTCCTGATCGGCGGCGATCCGGTCCCAGCGGAACCGTTGCGCCCAGCGGCGGCCGGCGGCGCCCAGTTCGGCGCGCAGCCCGGGCTCGCGCAGCAGGCGCAGCATGGCGCCGGCGATCCCCTCCACGTCCTCGGCCTCCGCCAGCAGTCCGGTCTCGCCGTCGCGCACGGCGTCCACCAGGCCCGGGATGCGGGTGCCCACCACCGCCTTGCCCGCCGCCGAGGCCTCGACGGCGGCGATGCACCAGCCCTCGTAGCGGGAGGGGGCCACGTTGAACAGGGACCGCCGGAAGAGGTCCGTCTTCTTCCCCTCCAGCACGGGACCGGTGAACTCGACCCGCTGCTCCACGCCGGCCCGGCGGGCCAGCTCCTTCAGCTCGGCGACCCGCTCCGGGGAACCCCGGCCGGCGACCACGAGGCGGATGGCGCGGTGTTGCGACATGACGCGGCCGAAGGCCTCCAGGAGCAGGTCCAGCCCCTTCGTGTAGGTGTCGAGACGGCCGAAGTAGAGGACGTAGCCGCCCTCTTCGGCGCCGTCCAGGAAGCAGCTGTCGTCGACGCCGGTGTAGACCAGGTGGAGGCCCCGGTCGCCGCGGATGGCGGCCAGACCCTCGGCGACGCTCGGCGAGATGGCGATGACCTGATCGTAGGCGCGCAGGGTGGCGCGCTCGATCGAGGCGGCGGGCAGCCCGAGGACCGGGCGCTTGCGGGTGGCGTGCCCCTGCATGAGGTGGAAGAACTCGAGGACGCCGGCGCGCCGGCGAGGGGCCGAGGCCCACAGGGGGGCGAAGGCGGAGAAGGAGTAGACCCACAGGTCGGCCTCGAAGCGCGCCAGGAAGCGGCTGGCGCGGGCGGAGTACGTGAGCCGGCTGACCGCGTACGACCGGGGGCTGCCGAGGTGGAGGACGCGCAGACCGTCGCGCTCCTCCTCGGGCGCAGCGCCCGGATAGGAGCCGCAGACGACGGTGATCTCGTGGCGGCCGGCCAGGCGGCGGCAGATCTCGAAAGTGCGGGCCGCGCCCCCGCCCCCGAGCCACGGGTTGCGGGGGTCGTCGTAGGAGGTGTGGAGGATCTTCACCGGCGGCCGATCCGGGGGGCCGGTGGAGCCGCATGGCTCCGGCGCCCGCGCATGACCCGACCGGGGTGCGTGACTTGGGCCAGGGAACGGTTCGGGGTTGCCCGGGGCGCCGGCGGGCCGGGATGCCCCAGGCGCTCGTGCGGGGACTTCTCAGGCGGAGCGGCGGGCGCCCGGAGGCGGTTCGGGGTTGCCCGAGGCGCCGGCGGGCCTGAATGCCCCAGGCGCCAGCGCGGGGGGTTCTCAGGTGGAGCGGCCAGCGCCCGGAGGCGGTTCGGGGTTGCCCGAGGCGCCGGCGGGCCGGGATGCCCCCGGCGCTCGCGCGGGGACTTCTGAGGCGGAGCGGCCGGCGCGGGAGGAGGGTCCGCGGAGGAGACCGGCGCCAGGAGAGGGCCACCCGCTGCATGCCGAGCACCTGCGTCGCCTCCGGACCGGAGGCGCTGGCCGGGCAGCCCTGGCGGCCGCAAGTTAGGCGCATGACCCGCGCCTTCCCGTCGCCGCCGCCGGTGGACGACCGCGCCCTCTACGACCTGCAGTACCGGCGCTTCGCCGCGCCCATGGCAGCCCTGGCCCAGGAGGCGGGTCTGTGCGAGCTGCTCCTGGAGCGGCCCCGCACCACCGGGGAGGTGGCCGCCTCCCTGGGGGTGACTCCGAGGGCCGCCGAGGCGATGGTCGCCGTCGTCGCCGCTCTCGGCTTCGCCCGCCGCACCGGCGGCAACCGATTCGCGCTCACCGACTTCGGAAGCACCTACCTGCTGCCGGCCAGCCCCTTCGGCCGCCGCCTCTGCCGCGAGGACGACCCGATCCTCCAGGAGCTGCGCGGCGCCTTCCGCTCCGGCGAGCCGGCGGCCCCCCTCGCCGTGGCCATGGAGGCGCTCCCGGAGGCGGAGGTGCGCGAGTTCATCGGCCGCATGCACGCCCTCACCCTGCCCGCCGCGGGCAGCCTGGCGCGGCAGCCGGTCTTCGCCGGTGTGGAGCGGCTCCTCGACGTGGGCGCCGGCTCGGGGTCGCTGTCGGCGGCGGTCGCCGCGGCCCACCCCGGGGTGCGCTGCACCCTCCTCGATCTGCCCGAGGTCTGCGCCATCGCCGCGGAGAACATCTCCGGCTACGGCCTGGAGGACCGGGTCGTCACCTGCCCCGCCGACATGTTCCGGGACCCTTGGCCACCCGGGCACGACGCCGCCCTCTTCGGCAACATCTTCCACGACTGGGACCCGCCCTCCTGCGCGCAGCTGGCGCGCCGGGCCTTCGAGGCCCTGGAGCCGGGGGGCCGCATCCTCCTGCACGAGATGCCGCTGGCCGAGAGCCGCGACGGACCTCTGACGGTGGCCTGCTTCTCGGTGGCCATGCTGCTCTACGAGAAGGGGAAGCAGTACACCCTCTCCGAGCTGGAGGAGATGCTGGAGGCGGCGGGGTTCGTCGGGTTCGAGTCCGCCGAGAGCCACGGCTACTACCATCTGGTCAGCGCCCGCAAGCCGGAGTAGACCGGGGCGGCCCTCAGCGGTTGGGAGCGGCGAGGACGACGTTGGAGGCCTCCAGCTCCCAGGTCTCGTTGTAGACCGTGGGGCGGGGCCGTGGCGGCGGGTAGCCCTCCGGCTTGACCTCGGGATCCCACAACTCCAGGCGGTCCCGCCCGCGGGGCTGGTCGAGCCACTCGCGCTCGGAGTCGGCGGCCTTCACCTCCCGCCGCAGGATGAACTCGACCCAGTCGAAGGCGGTGATCGCCACGTCGGCGATGAACACCCGCGACACGTTGGTCCCGTCCCAGGTGGCCAGGTCCGGCAGCACCAGGGGGCCGGTGCAGACCTGGAACTCGCCGTCCGCCTCGTTGATGTTGATCAGGTTCACGGGGTACTCCACGGTGACGCTGAGCCCTCGTTCCTCGTCCTGGTAGGTGGAACGCGCGCTCATCAGGTCGCCGGCCAGCGTCGCTGCCGCGATCTCGCCGCCATCGGCCAGCGACCGGTGCGGGTCGTGCCTGCGCAGGTCCAGACGGGTCTCGGCGAAGGACTCCGACAGGGGGCCGCGCTCCCCCGGCTCCGGCTCCCAGCTGGGACGCCGGGCGATGCCGACGCGGTCCTCGTCGCCGAAGACGAGACGCCACTCGGCGCTGGGGATCTGGAACATGTTGCGGCGGGCGATGGTGTACTCGGAGCGGCACGGGGCCCCGGCATAGAGGCGGGTCACCTCTCCCGTGCCGGGGTCGAGGATCTCGCAGGCCGCCTCCAGGCGGAAGCGCACGTGGTAGGACTGGCCCTCCTGGCCGACGAATCCGCCGGCGTAGCGGTAGTGGGGGTCGTGGGTCCAGGGGCGGTGCTTCCAGGTGAAGAGGGAGCGCTCGAAGTCGATCATCGATTCTCTCCGGATTGTGAAGTCTTCCGGTAATGTACGACGGCTGCCGGCGCCTGGAGTACCGACGCTTCGGGGCCGATCTTTCCCGCCCGGCCCCTCCCCCCCTTCCCGACCGCGAGGACCGATGACCGACACCACGTCCCTCGTCCCCAAGTACACCTTCCCCGGCACCCTCGACGAGCAGGAGGCGGCCCTGGCGGCCAACCCGCTCCTGCGGCGGCTGAACGAGGCCCGCCGCGCCTACGAAGGCGACCGCCACCGGCCGCTCTACCACTACGTCAACCCCGAGGCGATGCTGAACGACCCCAACGGCCTGTGCCGCTGGCAGGGGCGCTGGCACCTGTTCTACCAGGCCTACCCGCCCGAGGACACACGCCAGCACTGGGGCCACGCCGTCTCCGACGATCTGGTCCACTGGCGCGACCTGCCCTACTGCATCTACCCCGGCCCGGAGGACAAGTGCTTCTCCGGCGCCACCTTCGTCGAGGAGGACCGGGTCATCGCCATGTATCACGGCACCGAGGCGGGCAACATGGTCGCCGTCTCCAGCGATCCGCTGCTGCTGAACTGGGAGAAGGTCGGGGGGCGCGCGGTGGTCCCCATGACGGCGCCCGACGGCTCGCCCCTGCCGTACCGCGTCTTCGACCCCTGCATCTGGAAGAAGGGGGACCACTACTACTCGCTCTCGGCCGGCACGAGGCCCGCGGGCCCGGCGGGCAAGCCGGTGCGCGCCAACTTCCTGCTGCGCTCGCCCGACCTGGAGCACTGGGAGTACCTCCACCCCTTCGTCGAGGACGACCACTACACCCTGGTCGGGGACGACGGCGCCTGCCCCTACTTCTGGCCCATCGGCGACCGCCACATGCTGCTGTTCTTCAGCCACATGAGCGGCGGCCAGTACCTCCTCGGCGACTACGACACCGAGCGCGACAAGCTCGTCGTCACCCACGGCGGCAAGTTCAACTTCGGCGCCTCCGTGCCCTGCGGCGTACACGCGCCGTCGGCCACCCCGGACGGCGAGGGCGGCCTGATCGCGATCTTCAACATGAACCCGGGCAAGCCGACGAAGGGGTGGAACCAGATCATGACCCTGCCCCGCCGCCTGACCGTGGACGGCGACGACCTCTGCATGGAGCCGGTGGCCGCCGTCGAGTCCCTGCGCCGGGAGGGGGTGCGCCTGGAGGACGTGAGGCTGCCCGCCAACGAGGAGGTCCTCATCGAGTCGGTGAGCGGCAACGCCGTCGAACTGCGGGCCCTCCTCGACCCGGTGACCGCGCCCATGGTGGAGATGAACGTGCTGCGCTCGCCGGACCGGGAGGAGCACACGCGCATCGCCTTCTTCCGCGAGCGCGGCTTCAGCGACCGCTTCGGCGGCGGCGGCCGGCAGAGCCTGGTCACCCTGGAGACGTCGTACTCCTCGCTGGCGGCGGACGTGACCTGCCGCGCCCCGGAGACGGCGCCGGTGTGGGTGGCCCCGGAGGAACCGCTGGAGCTGCGCGTCTTCGTCGACCGCAGCGTCGTCGAGGTCTTCGTCAACGGCCGACAGTGCGTCGCCGCCCGGGTCTACCCGGAGCGCGAGGACAGCGTCGGCGTCTCCTTCCGCTCCCGGGGCACGGCCAGCCGCCTGCGCTCCCTCGACGGCTGGCAGATGGCCTCGATCTGGGCTTGATTCATCCCCCTCACCCACTCCCCCAAACCAGGAGATCTACAGTGACCACCCTCGTCCACGTCGGCGTCCGCGCCTCCGACATCGAGGCCACCATCCGCTTCTGGCGCGACGGCCTCGGCCTGCCCGTCGTCGCCGACCGCGGCAAATCCTTCGACCTGAGCGACGGTCACCACAACTTCCGCGTCTTCCAGCACGAGGGCCCCGAGCGTCCCGGGCACGTGAGCGGCATGCTCGACTACCTGCACATCGGCGTGCGCGTGCCCGATCTGGAGGCGGCGGCCCAGCGCCTGCTGGGCATGGGCTACGAGATCTTCTCGGACGGCCTCTCCGGCAAGGTGCCCGTGGACGTGAACAACATCGAGGACACGGCCTTCAAGGTGGAGGACCCGGACGGCATCACCGTCGACGTCACCTCCAGCGACGAGCAGTGGCCGGGGGTCGGCCTGCGGTAGGCGCGCCATGAGGCTCTGCATGATCGGGATCCGCGGGCACAACAACTACGTGCTCTCCGGACTGCCGCTGACCGAGGTGAGCGTCGCCGGCGTGTGCACGGCCGCCGCCGGGGACGACCCGCAGGGGCTGCTGTCGAAGTGCCGGGACCTGGGGCACGAGCCCGGGGTCTGGGAGCATCCGGCGGAGATGCTCGACGCCGTGGAGCCGGACCTCCTCTCCATCGCCGGCCCCTTCCACCGGCACGCCGAGATCAGCGTCGAGGCCTTCCGCCGCGGGATCCACGTCTTCTGCGAGAAACCGGTGGCCCTCACCCTCGAGGAGCTCGAGGAGGTCGCCGAAGCGCGGCAGGCGGCCGGCGTCCACTTCGCCGCCATGATGGGCCTGCGCTACGACCCCGCCTTCCACACGGCCTGGCGCAAGGTCCGGGAAGGCGCCGTGGGCGAGGTCCGCCTCGTCCACGCCCAGAAGTCCTACCGCCTGGGCCGGCGGGCCCCCTTCTACCACGAGCGGGCGATCTACGGCGGCACCATCCCCTGGGTGGGCAGCCACGCCTTCGACTGGATCCGCTGGTACACCGGCAAGGCCTTCCGCAGCGTCTACGCCGCGCACTCCGCCGCCCACAACCGGGACCACGGTGAGCTGGAGGTCTCGGCCGCCTGCCACGTCACCCTCGAGGAAGACGTCTTCGCCTCGGTCGGCATCGACTACCTGCGGCCGGAAGCGGCGCCGAGCCACGGCGACGACCGCGTGCGGATCGCCGGCTCCGAAGGCGTCATTGAGGTGCTCGGCGGGGAGGTCGTCCTCACCCGCGCCGGGGGCGATGGCGACGAGCGCCTCGCGGCCGAGTGTGACCGGCAGATCTTCCCCGACTTCGTCGCCGCCGCCGCGGGAAAGCTGCAGCCCCTCCTCGGGCCGGAGGACGCCATCGAGATGACCCAGGCCTGCCTGCTGGCGCGTGAGTCCGCCGACAGCGGCCGGATCGTGAGGTTTCCATGAGCCGAGACGAACTGGAACAGCGCTACCGCGAGGCCACGCCGGAGTCGCGCCGTCGCTTCGAGGCCGCCCGCGCCTCGACGGCGGGCGCCGTCAAGGGGGCCTACTTCCACGCGCCCTGGCCGCTCTCCATGGCCCGGGGCGAGGGCTGCCACCTCGTCGACGTCGACGGCAACCGCTACGTCGACTTCAACAACCACCACACGGCCCAGATCCTCGGCCACGGCAACGCCGCCGTGCGCGCCGCCGTGGAGGAGCAGCTCGAGCGCGGGGTGGTGCTCGGCGGGCAGGCCGGCGCCGAGGTCGAGCTGGCCGACGAGATGTGCCGCCGCGTCGACTCGGTGGAGCGCATCCGTTTCACCAACTCCGGCACCGAGGCCACCCTCCACGCCGTGCGCCTGCTGCGCGGCGTCAGCGGACGGCCGCGGGTGGCCAAGTTCGAGGGCGGGTACCACGGCAGCCACGACGCCGTGGAGATCAGCGTCGCGCCGCCGCTGGACAAGGCCGGTCCCGCCTCGGCGCCGGTGGCCGTGCCCGGCACGGGGGGGATCTCGCCGGGGGCGCTGGCCGAAGCGCTGATCCTGCCCTACGACGACGAGGCCGCCGTCGAGGCCCTGCTGAAGGCCCACCGCCACGAGGTCGGCTGCGTGCTGCTGGACCCGAAGTTCGGCATCCTGCCCCAGCGGCCGGAGTTCGTCCGCTTCGTCCGCGAGATCACCCGCGACCTCGACATGCTGCTCATGTTCGACGAGATCGTCGGCTTCCGCATGGGCACCGGCGGCCTGCAGGCCCACTACGGCATCGATCCCGACGTGACGACCTTCGGCAAGCTCGTGGGGGGCGGTTTCCCGGTGGGGGCCTTCGGGGGCCGCGCCGACCTGATGGAGCGCTTCGACAACACCGGTCCGCCCACCGGGTTCAGCCAGAGCGGCACCTTCAGCGCCCACCCGGTGACCTCGGCCGCGGGCCTGGCCACCTTGAGGCAGCTCACGCCCGAGGCCTTCGAGCATCTCAACGGTCTGGGCCAGCGGCTGGGGGCGGGGCTGCGGGAGGTCTTCGAGCGCCGCGGCGTGGCGGCCGAGCCCGTGGTCATGGGCTCCGTCTTCAGCATCCACTTCCTGGAGCCGCCGCTGCGCACCTGGCGCGACATGGCGCGCGCCGATCGAGAGCGCGGGTCCCGCGTCTTCCTCTCCGTGCTCCTGCAGGGCTACCTGCTCAGCCACTCCATGGGGATGAACGCCATCTCCCTGTCCACGGAGGCCGGCCACGTGGACGGCCTCGTCGAGGCCGTCGACCGGGCCCTCGCCGCCTGAGGATCAGCGCGAGATCGAGAACCGGGACATCGACAGCCGCCCGGTGACCTCGCTGGAGAACCCCACGAAGGAGATCCCGTAGCTCTCCGCCTCGGCCAGCAGCGGCTCGAGGCGCCGGGGCCCGTCCGGCTCGGCTGTCCAGCTGTTGTGCCACAGGCTCTCGTCCGGCGTCAGCCGGAAGCGGTTCGGCTCCGAGGTCCAGGCGCCGTCGCCGATGCGCAGGGGCGCGCTCGTCAGGTGCCAGCGCGTGCGCGTCACGTGGGCCCAGAAGTAGCAGCGGGCCCCGTCGAGATTCAGGCCGTCCCCGCGCAGGTACACCGAGACCTCGGCGTCGCGCAGATCGACGGGGTCGGCGTCGACCCAGCCGCGGTAGTGCAGCAGCGGCAGAATCGAGAGTGGCTTCTCGGGGGTGTCGGCGCTCCAGCAGGTGTGGTCGGTCCACACGAAGCCGCCGTCGTCGACGCCGCCGGTGGGGCTCCAGCTGGCCAGGATGAAGGCGTTGCGGCCGTTGATGACGCTGGCATGGTAGTCGTAGGAGCACCAGCCCTCGGGCCCGCGGGTGAAGTGGTTGGCGATCATGACGGCTCCTCGTGGTGGTGTGGGCGGAGTCACAGGGGCAGGGGCGTGCCGATGCCCATCTCGACGGCGCGGCGGAAGACCAGGATGGCCGTGGCCATGTCCTCCAGGGCGATGCCGAGGTTGATGGCGATGGTGCGCTCGTCGTCCCGCTCCCGTCCGGGCTTGAGCCCGGCGACGATCTGGCCGAGGTCGGCCTGCGGCTCCGGCGTGTTGCGGAAGTAGCCCTGGCGCCGGTAGTAGTCGAACTGCCCGAGGTCGTCGGTGGCCAGCTTGTCGGCCTCGGCGAAGGCGGGTCCCGTCCAGTAGGCGTCGAAGTCGACGGGGGAGGCGAAGGCGCCGGGGGCCAGCCAGCCGGCCTCGATCACCGGCTCCGGCTCCTCCCGGATCGGCCCGCTGGTGACCACGAGATCGGCGCCGGTCACCGCCTGCCGGGGTTCCTCCACGACTTCCACATCGAGCCCCAGCTTCTCCGACATGGCGTCGGCGAACTCCTCGGCCACCTCGCGGTGGAGGTCGTAGGCGCGGACGGCGCGCAGGTCGAAGAGGCAGGAGAGGGCCTCCAGGTTGCTGCGCCCCTGCACGCCGCAGGCGATGATCCCCGCGGACTCGCTCTCCGGGCGGGCCAGGTGCCTGGCGGCCACGGCGGTGGCCGCGCCGGTGCGCTGGGCGGTGATCCAGGTGGCGTCCATGATCGCCGTGGGGACGCCGGTCTCGGGGTCGTTGAGGACCAGCAGGCCGGTGATGTAGGGCAGGCCCCGGGCCTGGTTGCCCGGGTATCCCGAGATCCACTTGACGCCGGCCGCCTCCAGGCTCGGGATCCAGGCGGGCATGGCGTGGATGAAGGCGTCGGGGCGGGTGTGGATGCCCGGCTTGGGGGGCATCTCGACTCGGCCCTGCCCCTTCTCGAGGAACATCGACTCCAGGGCCTCGATGATGGCGGGCATCCCCAGGTCGACCTGCTCCACGTCCTTGCGGTTCAGGTAGAGGACGGTATCCGTGGCCACTCGCTGTCTCCTCGCGTCAGGTCCAGTGCTCTTCAAGATAGTCGGTCGCCCGCCGGTCATGTGTGCGGCCCGAGTCCGCCCCGCGCGGGACCGGCCCGACGCCAGGCGCCGGGCCGAGGGATCCGCGCCGCCTCGCCGTGGTTGACCGCCCTTTTTGCCCGCGCCTACCTTGGCGCCTCCCCTCGCGGTGATCACCCCGTTCAGGAGTCTCAGCCATGTGGAACGTCGGCACGCGGCGGCAGCTCTTCGTCGACGAGCGCTTCATCGAGCGGTCCGAAGGCGTGCGCCTGCGCATGAACCCCCCGGTGCAGCACCCCGAGCCGGTGCTGACCGCCGACCGGCCCTGGGAGGCCTTCGGCATCGGCGCCTACAACACGGCCATGCTCGAGGCGGACGGCCGCTTCCGCCTGTGGTACGACGCCACGGTCCTCGGCGGGGGTCCCGCCGAGGGCGCCCGGCGGCTGGGCTACGCAGAGTCGGCGGACGGTCTGACCTGGACCAAGCCCGACCTCGGCCTGATCGAGTTCCAGGGCTCGAAGGCCAACAACCTCGTCGCCCCCCTGCGGGAGCGGCAGTCGATGCAGGGGGCCACGGTGCTGCGCGACGAGGCCGCCCCCGAGGAGGAGCGCTACAAGCTGTGGACGAAGTACCGGCCCACGGACGACGAGATCGCCGCCGGCGTCGAGCCCGGATTGTGGGCGATGCACTCGCCGGACGGCCTGCGCTGGCATTACTACGACGACCAGCCCGATCACCAGGGCGCCTGCGACACGCAGAACATGCTGTTCGTCGACGACCGGCTGCAGTGTTACGTCGGCTACACGCGGGTGAGCGCCACCCAGCACCGGGACGAGGCCGCCGACGCCGTCGGCCAGCCGTACCGCAGCGTCGGCCGCGTCACCTCCACCGACTTCCGCCACTGGACGCCGCTGCAGATCGTCTTCGAGGCGGACGGCGCCGACACCGGCATGCCCCTGCCGGCGGAGAACGAGTCCGGCCGCCCCTGCGTCGACGTCTACACCAGCTGCGCCATGAAGTACCCGTGGGCCGAGGACGTGTACCTCATGCTGCCGGCGGTCTACTACCACTGGGGCCGGAAGCAGTTCCCGGGGACCCTGGACGTGCAGCTGCTCACCAGCCGCGAGGGGATCAGCTGGGGCCGGGCGGGGGACCGGGAGCCCTTCCTGCGCCAGGGCTTCGACGGCAGCTCCACCAGCGGCATGATCTACGCCAACCCCTGGCTGATCCCGGTGGGCGAGGAGCTGTGGCTCTACTACTCCGGCACCGTCCGCCTGCACCGCAACCCCCGGCCCGGCGAGGACCGGGAGGCCCTGGCGCGGCGCAGCGGCATCTTCCGCGCCAGCCTGCGCCGCGACGGCTTCGTCTCCGCCGACGCCGGCTACGGCGGCGGCACCTTCACCACGCCGCTCCTCACCTTCGGCGGCAACCGCCTGGAGGTGAACTGCGACGGCAGCGCCGGCGGCTGGCTCCAGGCGGAGGTCCTCGGCGAGGACGGCCGGCCGCTGCCCGGGCTGAGCCTGGCGGAGGCGGATACCGTGCGCGGGAACAGCCTCCACAAGCCGGTGAGCTGGCGCGGCGGGGACCTCGCCCGGCACGCGGGCAAGCCGGTGCGCCTGCGCTTCGTCATGCGCGGGATGAAGCTCTACGCCTTCCAGTTCGGGGACGGGGACGGGCACGGGGGCTGAGCCCGCACGCGTCTTCTGGAGGTCCCGACTCGGCCGCGGCGGACTCCGGCAGTCGCCGGCGGAGTCGAGCACGGGCTCCCCCGACGCAACCCCCCGCCCGGACCGCCTCGCCTTCACCCGCCCGCTCAGGCGCCGCCGCGCGGCAGCACCTCCGGCCACGGATGCCCGGCGGGGTCGAGGACCCGGCTGGGGGCGAAGTAGGCCTCCGGGTAGTCGTCGGGCCCCTCCAGCCCCAGGATCCGCTGCACCACGTGACGGCCGCCGTTGAAGGAGACGGCCGAGCCGGAGCCGCACATGCCGCCGATGATCCACTGGCCGCGGCCGTCGAGGCGCCCCACCACCGGGTACTCGTCCACCGTGAAGCCGGGGGTGCCGCTCCACTCGTGGGTCACGTGGACGGGCTCCCGGCCGGCGAAGTAGCGCCTCAACTCGGCCAGGCAGTACTTGGTGATGAACCGGGACGGCGCGTTGCGCCCGGCGTGCCGGGCCGGGACCCGGGTGGCGTCGGAACCGACCATCACGCCGGCGCCCTGGGCGGGGAACTCGTGGCGGCCGAAGAAGGCCGCCTTGCCGCTCAGGCCGAGGTAAGGCTTCATGCTCCCGGGGCCGCCGCGGCCGAAGGCGGCCTGGGTCTGCACCGGGTGGATGAGCTCTCCGTAGCGGCGGTGCAGAAGCGCCGTGTACGACTCGGTGGCGTTGATCACCCGGCGGGCGCGGATCTCGCCGCGCCGGGTGCGCACCCGGTATCCCCCGTCCTCGTCGTCGTCCACGGCGGTGACGCGGGTGCGGGTGAACAGCTCGACGCGCTCGTCGGCCAGGGCGCGCTCCAGCAGGCACCAGACCCAGCGCGCCGGATGGAAGCTGGCCGCCGCCCGCGAGAATCCCGCCGGCTCGTCGACCTGCATGCCGCCGAGGCTGTGGACCTCCTCCGGGGTCAGTTGCTGCCAGTCGTGCAGGCCCTGGGCGGCCCCGGCCTCGACGCTGGCCCGCAGGGCGTCCTGGTCGGCCGCGTCCCGGGCCTGGATCCAGCCCTGGCGGTGGTAGTCGCAGTCGAAGCCCTCGTCGCGGATCGTGGCCTCGATCAGGTCGGCGTTGCGGTAGGCGCTGCGGGCGTAGACGGCGGCGAACTGCTCCGCTAGGCGGGCGCGGTCGTCCTCGCCGAGATCGGCCCGCACCCGGTCGAGGTAGGGGCGCACGGTGTCGCGGACCATGGCGAAGTAGCGGCCCATGACCACCAGGCCCTCGTTGCGGCCGCTGGCCCCGGAGGCCGGGTCGTCCATCTCCAGAACGGCGAGCCGCCCGCCGGAGGGCGCCCGGGCCCAGTGGTAGGCGCAAGCGGCGCCCGTGAACCCGGCGCCGATGACCACGGCATCGACGGAGTCGGGCAGGGCCGCCTCCGGGCGGTCCCGCCAGGGGACGCCGGCCAGGGGGTTTCCCGCCGCCAGCCAGATCGGCGTGCGGTCCACGCTCCGGGCGAAGGTGACGCCGGCCAGGCCCTCGGGGATGCGGCGGAAGACCTGGGCCAGGGTCCAGCCGGCGAACCGGAGGAGGCGCCCCGGGGCGGAGTGCTCCGGCCACTGCAGGCGCATGTAGCTCCGAGCGGCCCTCAGGTCGTGGGCGCGCAGGCCGAGGAGGAGGGACAGGGCGCGGTGGATGCGGCAGAGCATGGCTGGAAGCTATGGTATCGGCAGGGTGAGATCGACCGGCAGCCGGCGCAGCGTCGTCTGGCTGGCGGGTCCCGGAGCCCGTACCTTGGGCCATGCCAACCCCCTTCTCTCCCATGCGCTTACGACAAGACCGCGCGTCCGGCCCGGAGTCTTTTTCCCCTCTCGTGACCCGGCGGGCACGACTTCGGCCAATCCCCGCCGCGGCTGGCGCTGCCCCCACCGGCCGCCGCCGGTCCGGCCGGCCTCCCGACGGGGCGCCCGCGCCCGGGACAGGCTCCCGCTCTCCGGAACCCGTCTCCCCATGACCCTTCGCCCACGCCCCTGGCTCGTCCTCGCGGGAGCGGTGGCCGCCGCCGTCGCCGGCCCGCCGTCCGCCGCCGATCCCTCCGCCGCCGGACTGCGCCTCGTCGACTCCAACGCCGGGGGCCTCCGCCTCGTCCTCGAGGTGGAGCCCGGGATCGGTCCGGAGGGGCGGCGCATCGCGGCTCCGGGGCTGCCCCGGGGGGCCGGTCCGGGAGGGGTCGACCTGCCGTACGTGGCGGCCCTGGTGGCGGCCCCGCCCGGCGCCCGCCTGCGGCTGTCGGTGGTCTCCGAGGCGCACCAGGACTACCCAGGCGTGGAGCCGATGTCCGCGGACAGCCAGGCCGTGGTACTGGACCCGCGCCAAGTGGCGGCCCTCGCCCACACCGAGCCCCTCGGCCGGCTGCGCGGAACACCCGCCCACCGGCTGTGGCTGTTCCCGTGGCAGGTGGATCCGGCTTCCGGGAAGGTCCGAGTGCACCGCCGGCTGGTAGTGGATGTGGCCTTCGTCGGCGGGGGGGCCCACCGGCCCGCGCCTCTCCCCGATCCGCACGGCGACCTCCTTCGAGGCGCCTTCATCAACCCGCCCCCATCCGCCTGGGCGGCTCCGCGTCCGGCGGCGCGTCCGGCCGCGGCCAAGAGCTGGTACGACCCGGCGCAATCGTGGATCAAGCTCCTCGTGCCGGCCGACGGCGTGTACCGCATCACGCCGGGGTGGGAGCCGTTCTCGCACCATGAGGCGGAATCGATCGATCCGCGCACATTCCGGCTGTTGCGCGGCGGTGGCGAGATCCCCCTGGTGGTGCGCGGCGGCGGCGACGGGTCCTTCGACGCCGGCGACGAGCTGCTGTTCTACGGGCGCTACCGGCGCGCGGTCACCGCCGGGCAGGAGCGGGACCACGAGAGCGAGTACGGCCCGGAGGAGACGTACTGGCTCACCTGGGGCGGCGCCCCCGGCCGCCGCTACGAGGAGCGGGACGCCGCCCCGGACCGCGGCTACCCTCAGAGGGAGTGGTACCTGCACGCGGCGCACCACGAGATCGACCGCAGCTTCGACCAGCTCGGGTTCGCCACCGACCTGCAGATGGACCGCTGGTTCTGGCAGCCGCCCCAGGACGCGCTGACCGCCACCGAGCCGGACACGCCCTCCAGCCAGACCTTCGCGGGGGACATCACCGCCATCCACGAGGGGGAGGAGTACGAGGCGCGCGTGGAGGTCGCCCTCCAGGGCCGGACGGGAGAGGGGTTCGGCGAGCACCACACGGTGGTGCACTTCAACTGGACCGGCGCCGACTCGCGGGTCCTCGAGGAGGCCTACTGGGTGGGGCAGGTGCCGCGCGTCATCGACGCCTCCGTGCCCTCCGGCTGGCTGAAGCCGCGCAACCGGGTGCTGCTGCAGGGGTACGCCGACCGCATCAAGGTCGACCAGATCTGGTTCAACTGGTTCCGGGTCACCTACCGCCGCCGGTTCGACGCCGATCCGGGATTCCTGGCGGCGTCGGCCGAGGCCGCCCCGGAGGGCCACCGCATCACCGTGGAGGGGTTCCGGCACCCGGAGGTGGTGCTCCTCGACGCCGCCAACGGCGCGCTCCTGAAGGGGGCGGCGGTCACCGCCGCCGACACCTCCTTCCAGGCGACCTTCGAGGACGCTCCCGCCTCGCCGCCCCTCTACGTCGCGGCCGACAGCCTCTCCCTGCGGGAGCCGGTGGGCATCGCAGACACGCCCTCCGACTGGGCCTCGGGGACGCACGGCGCCGACTACGTGATCCTCTCCCACCCGGAGTTCCTCGACGCCGCGCAACGCCTCGCCGGCCACCGTCGCGGCCACGGGTTGCGGGTCGCCGTCGTCTCCACCGAGGACGTGTACGACGAGTTCAGCTTCGGCCGCGTCCAGCGCGAGGCGGTGGCCGACTTCATCCGTCACGCCTACGAAGCCTGGGCGCCGCGTCCGGCTTTCGTCACCCTCCTCGGGGACGCGACCTGGGACTACCGGGGGGTCTACACCGGCAAGCCGAAGCGGACGCTCGTGCCCACCCGCTACTACCTGGCGCGGGAACGGGGGTTCTCGCCCTCCGACTACCGCCTCGCCCTGGTCGACGGCGACGATCTGCTGGCCGATCTGTCCGTGGGGCGGCTGGCCGTCGACTCGGCGGAGGAGGCGGAGCGGGTGGTGGACAAGATCATCGCCTACGACTCCGACCCCGAGCCGGGGGACTGGCGCAGCCGCTCGGTCTTCGCCGCCAACTGGCACGCCAAGGACGAGTTCTCCGGCCCCCTCGACTCGCTCGCGGCGCGCTACACGGAGCCGGCGGGCCTGCAGTCGGTGCGCATCTACGCCCCCGACGAGGCGCCCCTGCCCAACCCGCGCGGCAAGGCCTTCGTCGACGCCCTCAACGACGGCGCGCTGATCGTCAACTTCTCCGGCCACGGCGCCGCGGGGGCGATGCAGTACCTGTTCTCCACCGGCTTCCCGGACTGGGAGTACCTGAACCAGGTGCGCAACGGCGGCCGCCTGCCCCTGATCCTGGCCCTCTCCTGTCTCAACGGGCTCTTCACCCTGCCCACCGAGGAGGCCCTGAGCGAGCTGATGACGGAGCACGAGGAGGGCGGCGCCATCGCCTTCATCTCCGCCACCGCCCTGTCGCGGGCGGCCCAGAACCGGCTGCTCAGCGACCAGCTCTACAGCCTGATTTTCACCGAGGGCCGGCTGCGCTTCGGTCCCGTCCTCGACGCCGCCAAGGCGCGGGTCCTGGCGGCCCACTCCAGCTACCGCGACGCGGTGGAGACGATGCAGCTCATCGGTGATCCGGCCCAGGAACTGGCCCTGGCGCCGGGCGCCGACTACGCCGCCGCCGACCTGGCCGTCCACGGCGGGAGGGTGACCACCGGCGCCACGGTGACGGTCACGGGCCGGTTCCGCAACAACACCCGCCTCGGCGCCGACAGCCTCACCGTCGCCCTCTTCGGCGAGGCACCGGGAGCGGCCCCCGACACCCTCTGGGTGCAGCGGCGCGGTCCCTTCGCCGGCAGTGACAGCCTGCGCTTCGACTGGGCCGTGGGCGACCGCCGCGGGCTCTACCTCCTCTCCCTGATCGTCGACGCCAACGACCAAGTGGAGGAAGCCGACGAGAGCGACAACCGTCTCGACCTCTCCCTCCACATCCTCGATGCCCGTGCCGCCTCTGCCCTGTCTCCGCCCGACGGCGGCGTGGCGCCCGCCGCGGCGCTGCGCGCGCTCACCCCGGTGGACGCCTCGGGCGGGTCGGCCGGCCTGGCCTGCGAGTTCGCCCTCTCCACCGAGCCCGGTTTCCCCGACTCGGCCACGGCGTGGTCGCCGCTGGTCCCGGCCCGGCAGGGCCTGGCGGAGCACGCCTTCGAGGGGTTCGCGGCGCCGCCGGGGTCATCCCTCTACTGGCGGGTGCGGCTGGTGGACGATGCCGTCCCCGGTCCGTGGTCGGCGGTGCGGACCTTCGCGCTGGATTCCTTGCCCCCCGGGGCCGCGGACGGCCTGTGGAGGAGCCGCGGGCCTCAACTCCTGGCCCTCGGCGAGTCGGGGGGCGGTCTCGTCGCCGAAGGGGGCGCCGTCGCCCTTTCTGCCTCGCGGCCGGCCTTCCGCCCCTCGGCGGCCACCCGCGAGGACGGCTTCACCGTCGGCGAGCTGGAAGGCGCCGGGATCGTGGCCACGGACGGGGAGCACCTCTACGCAAAGCGCTGGTTCAACGACCCCTCCACCCGCTACGCCGGCACCGACTACTTCGCCCGCATCGGCACCGGCTTCGGCGGCACCGAGCGCGGCCGGTTCTACGGGTTCCTGCCCGACTCGACCTCCGGCGGCATCTCCGCCACCGGCCACTCCGACGGCTACCTCTACTGCGACGCCGGACGGACCTTCGAGCTGGAGCGTCTGGACCCGCGCACGGGCCGGCTCGACACGGTGCGGGTCCCCGACGGCCTGGTCGACTGGAAGACGGGGCAGGTCGTGGAGGAGCCGGCGGAAGGACAGGTGATCCACGCCCTGATCACCTCCGACGGCCGCTACGTGTACAACGTCTCCATGAGCTCCGCCGTGGGCATGCGCGTCGGCTGGCGGGTCCGCGTCTTCGAGCCGGAAGCGGACTGGCGGCTGGTGCGCGAGTTCGTGGCGCCGCCCACGGAGACGGGCTTCACCTATAAGTGGACCGACGGGATCCTGGCCGACGGCGAGCGTCTCTACCTGATCGAGTACGCCGGCCGCCGCCGCATCCGCGCCGTGAGCGCCCTGGACGGCACCTTCATCGACGAGTGGACCTCGGACCAGGAGGAGACGGGGAGCCTCGCCGGCCAGTACGACTGGGTGAACGACAAGGTCTGGCTGGCCGATCTCGGCGCCGTGGTGCGGCCGGGGCAGCCGCTGGACAAGACCGGCGCCTCCCTGTTCCGCTACGGGCGCCACGGCCGCAGGCAGCCGGCCCGCCTGTGGTCGCCGGCCATCGGACCGGCCGCGGCCTGGGGGACCCTGACCGTCGACGGGCGCGGCGTGAAGGTGAGCGTCCAGGCTCCCGCGGAGGACGGCGGCTGGGCGGATCTCCCCGGACGGGAGGTGGCGGCCCCCGGCTCGGTGGACCTCTCCGGCCTCGAGGCGGAGCGCTTCCGGCGGCTGCGCCTGGCGGCGCTCGTGGACACCGCGGCCGGCGCCCGCCTCTCGGAGTGGCGGGTGAGCTACACGGGTCTGGCCGACCTGGAGGTGGCCGCCGCCGAGGCCGGCGAGGGGGTGGTCCGGGCGGCGGTCCGCAACCGGGGCGCGGTGCCGTCGGCGCCGGCGTCCCTCCGCCTGGAGGGGAGGAAAGGGGAACCGCTCCGGGAGCGCCGGCTGCCGGCCCTGCCGGCCGGGGAGCTGGTGGCCGCCGTCTTCGACTCGCTGGGCCCTCTGCCGGCGGGGGCCCGGGTGCGGGTCCTGTACGAGGGGACCGACGCCGACCTAGGGAACGACGCCTTCGTCCTGGCCCTCCAGGGTCCGCGGCTGATCTTTCGGACCTGGCCGGGGGGCCACCGGCTGCAGAGCGGGGACGCCCTCGGCACCCGGGCGCTGTGGGTCGAGGCGGACGGCCCGGGGCGCATCGAGCTCGCCGTGGACGGCTCACCGGTGGCGGCGGACTCGACGTGGACCACCGCCGCCGCCGCCAGCGCCCTCTACCGGCCGGCCGAGGGCCTGCAGCAGGTGGAGGCGAGACTGGTGGACGACGGAGGAGAGCTCGCCGTGTCGCGCATCGATCTCCTGGTCGGCCGGGGCCTCCACGCCGCCAACGTCCTCGTGCACCCCCACCCGGTGCCCGGGGAGGGCGCCGCCTTCACCTTCTTCCTGTCGGGGGAAGCCGAGGTCGGCGTCGATCTGTACGCGCTCGGCGGCCGCCGCATCCGCCGCCTGGGACCCGTTCCCTTCGGAGCCGGTTTCGGTCAGCTATGGTGGGACGGCCGTGACGGGGGGGGCCGCTCGCTGGCCAACGGCACCTACCTCTACGTGCTGACGGCGACGGCCGGCGGTGAACGCGTCCACCATCGCTCCGCCATCTTCGTGGGGCGCTGATCCTGGAAACGGGGAACGTCCTGGCGCCCGGCCGCGATCACTCGCCGCGGCGGATGGCCTCGATCTTCTCGTCGCGCTCGGCGAACAACCCGTCGCGGACGGACTTCATCTCTTCCTGAAGCTGTTGCCGCTGCTCGGCGGCGGCCTGCGGATCCTCTCCGCCCCCGGCCTTCTCGATCCGCTGGCGGAGGACGATCTCCTGCTCGGCCCACCGGGCCTCGTAGGTCTTGCGGGTCTCGTCGATGGCGGCGATCTGCTCGGGGCTGAGCCTGGCGCGGTCCTTGTCGACGAGGGACTCCGACTTTTCAAGGGCCAGCTCGAGTGCTGATTTCATCGTCACGTCTCCAGTCGGGCAGTGTGGTAGCCGTCTTCTGCAACGTAGCGCGAGAAGAAACAACGTGCCAGGATCACCGCTGGCGGGGACGGTCTTCCTGAGGGGCTGTTGACAGGGACCACTGGCAAGGGCATTGTGGGAGAGAGGTCCCCGCAGCGTCAAAGTTCCCGTCCTCACCCGCGCGGATCTCTTCTCTTGGAGGAGATGCCACTATGAGTGCTCTGACTCTTGAATTCAGCCCCGCAGTGGGCAACCGCCTGGAATTCGATCACCTGATTGCCCAATGCAGGGCCCTCCTGGATCTCTTGGACTGTACTGAGCCAGGTGGCAAATGGAGCGTTGCTCAGTTGAGTTACTCCAGCCCGGCCAAGGTGGTCATTGAACCCCAAGATCCGGAGAAAGCCGACGGAAGCACGTTCTTGAGTGTACTGAACAGCATCGTCGGTGAGCACCGCGTTCCTGTCCAACTGGACCACAACGGCCGATCCAAGTTCCAGAAGGTACTGGGCAATGCCAACAGGGTGAGGACGGTCGTTTCCAATCCTTATCGACGGGTCAGCATAACCGAGGAAGCAAGCTTCCCGCTTGAAGGGGAATACAGAGGCAAGACAGTGTCCATAGGGCGGGTCAAGGGTAGATTGCAGGGCATCAACACCCATGGCAAAGAGGAAATCCGGATCTACCCGATGGCTGGACCCGCGGTGGTCGAGTGCAAGATTCCCCAAGAGATGATACAACAGGCAGGGGCGGCCATTGATCGCTATGTCGTCGTCACAGGAAAGAAGATCTACAGGTCCGGCGAAGTGTTCCCTCATCGCATTGAAGTGTCCGACATGCAAGTCCTGGAAACCCCTCCAACATGGGAGGATCTCCGAGGGAGCGCCCCGGGAATGACGGGCGGCAAGCCATCTGAAGAGTACGTCAGGGAACTGCGTGATGCAGGAGAGTAGACCGAGGCGTGTCTATTTTGACTCATGTGTGTTCATCTCCCACTTGCAGGATGGGGAGGATAGGCCAAACGAAGAGGAAAAGAGAGTCCTGGCATCGGTTGGATCGGAGGTCCGGAAGGGCAGAATCCACATAGTCCTGTCTACCATCGTGTACACCGAGGTCATACGGAAGAGTGATCGGAGTGGTATGGCCGAGTTCGGCCGCTACATCGAGACGTCACCCGAGACGTCCGAGGTTGAACCAAGCGCCAGGATATGTACGAAGGCAGGAGAAATCCGTTTGCAGTATGAAAAGAACAATGGGCACACCGGACGCCATTCACCTGGCTACGGCGATCTTGTGGGAGGTTGGTGCCTTCTTCACCTACGAAGGCCGCCTGCTTCGCCTGGACGGCAAAATAGACGGCCTGAAGATCGAGAAGCCGAACGTCCCTCAAATGGAACTGGATGTGTGACGGTCCCCCGCTGTTAGGTAAACGAGGGAGCAATCGCCATGAACCGCAGATGGGAGATCTACCTCTCCGGGGAGATCCACAGCGACTGGCGCGAGCGCATCCGCGCCGGCGCCGAAGAGGCGGGGCTGCCCGTCGACTTCACCTGTCCGGTCACCGATCACGGCGCCAGCGACGACTGCGGGGTATCGATCCTCGGTCCGGAGGAGAAGGCCTTCTGGAAGGACCGCAAGGGCGCCGGCCTCAACGCCATCCGCACACGCACGCTGCTGCGCCGGGCGGACGCGGTGGTGGTCCGCTTCGGGGACCGCTACCGGCAGTGGAACGCCGCCTTCGACGCCGGTTTCGCCGCGGCCCTCGGCAAACCGCTGATCGTCCTCCACGACGCCGGCCTCACCCATCCCCTGAAGGAGGTCGACGCCGCGGCTCTGGCCGTGGCCGAGGAGCCGGAGCAGGTGGTGGAGGTGCTGCGCTACGTGACCACGGACTGATTCGGCGGCGGCGGCTCAGAGCCCCGGGAGGCGGCGCAGGTCCCGCCCCCAGGTGAAGCCGATGTAGATGAACTCGCGGCCCATGGCCAGTCGCGCGCCGATGGCGTTGCCCGTGGGGGAGGGGAAGAACATGCCGATGGTGCCGTACACGGTGCGCGGCTCCTGGCCGCGCCAGCCCGGGCCGAGGTGGAGCACCCCCGGCCGGTCGGCGACGTAGACCATCTCCACCGGCAGCAGACTGAGATCGACGGAGAAGGAACGCAGGGTGTTGGTCTTGCCCCGGCAGAGGCGGTAGGGGACCAGATCCCCGGTCACCGTGTCGAGGCAGACGTCGTAGCCCCGGTAGAAGCGGGGCCGGTAGCGGATCTCCTTGGACTGCAGCAGGGCGAAGTCGGCGACGGTGACCGTGGCCATCACGTGGTGGCGCGGGGCGAGGGCGGTCAGGCCGAGAGGGATGTCGAGGCCCGTGCCGGGCTCGAGATCGACGACCCCGAGGCCGGCGGTGAGGAAGAGCCCGGCCGGCAGGGACGGGTTCTCGACGACGAGGGGTTCGGCGCCGGCGGCGGTCGGGCCGAGGAGTAGGAGGGCGGCCAGATGAAGCACCCGGCGCCGCATGAACGGCCGGGGACCTCCGGGCCTAGGGCGGCCCGGGCTCGCGCTGGGTCTTGTTGATTCGATCAGGAGGCTGGCTTGTCGCGGGGCCGGGGAGGGGGCCGGGACGCGGTGCCCGGATGGGGAAGTACGATACTCGGCCCCCTGGACGCGGGCAAGGCGGACGGCCGCCGCCGCGGGGACGCGTCTCATCGACGCAGGGCAGCCATCATCTCCCGGTAGCGGGGCCCCTGCCGGCGCTGCGGCAGATCCCCGCCCATCCGGTCGATGCGCCGCTGCAGGCGCTCGATGCGCTCCGCCGTGGCCGGGTGCGTGGCCAGCAGCCCCCCGAGGGGGCGGGACGAGCCTCCTTCCACCGACTGCAGGCCCTGGAACATGCGCACCATGCCGCGGGGGTCGTAGCCGGCCGCCGTGAGATAGCGCAGGCCGAGGTCGTCGGCCTGGAGCTCGTCCTCGCGGCTGAAGCCGGCCATCCCGACCCCGCCGGCAAAGTCCGCGGCGGCGGCGGCGAGCCGCTCGGGATCCTCTCCGAGGGCGATGGCCGCCACCACCTGCAGCCCCAGCTTCGCGGCGAGCTGGTTGGCCGAGTGGCGGGCCACCACGTGGCCCAGTTCGTGTGCCAGCACGCTGGCCAGCTCGGACTCGTCGCCGGCGAGGAGCATGAGGCCGGTGAAGACGTAGGTGGGGCCGCCGGGGAGGGCGAAGGCGTTGACCTGGTCCGGGTCGTCGAGGACGGTGACCTGGTAGTCGATGCCGGGCCGGTCGCGCCAGGCCTGCTCGATGAGGGGCTTGGCCAGGAACCGCACGTAGCGCTGGATCTGCCGGTCCCGCAGGACGCGGTGCTCGGCCTCGATCCGGGCGGCCAGTCGGCGCCCGAGATCGACCTCGGTCTGCACCGGCACCAGGGTGTCCCCCAGGAACTGCCGCAAGGAGGCGCAGCCGCCGGAGCCCGCGGCGGTCAGGATCGCCGCTGCGAGGACCGCGGCGGCCGGGGCCCGCAGGCGAAGTCGGGTGTGCTTCATGGTCATGCTCGCCTCGGCGAGGCGGTCGGCCGGAGTACGGGGAGGGTGGCTGGCCCCGAGGAGGCCGGCGGCAGAAGTCTGGTTCGCTTCATGGGTCTCTCCGGAATCCGAAGGACAAGGGCCTGCCAGCCCTTGCCGGGGCCGGCGACGCAGGATCGCGGCTGGGAGGATCACAGCGACAGGGGCCCGCAGCCGATGTCGGGTGTGTTCCATGGTCATGGGCGCAAGCCGGGGAGGGTGGCTGGCCCCAAGGCGGCCGGCTGGCGGAGTCTGTTCGCTTCATCGGTCTTTCCGGAATCCGAAGGACAAGGGCCTGTCAGCCCTTGCCGGGGCCGGCGACGCAGGATCGCGGCTGGGAGGATCACAGCGCCCGGGGGCGCGCAGCCGATGTCGGGTGTGTTCCATGGTCATGGGGGGCAAGCCGAGGAGGGTGGCCGGCCCCAAGGAGGCCGGCGGCCGGATCACAGGGACGGGAGCCCGCAGTCCCCTGAGCATCGCCCCGGCAACGGCAGGCGCACGCGACGATACCACAAGGCACTGCCGCCGGCAATCGGCGGCGCCCGCCCGCGGCGCCCGGCGAGCGCTTCACCTGTCGACGGCGGCGCCGTACCTTCCCACCCGTCCCGCCTCCCCCACACCGGAGCCACTCCCCCATGACCGTGGAAACCTCCTCCCCCATCTCGGTCTACGACGGCGACGCGACACCGCAGCCGCAGGCCGCGCCCGACCCCGACAGCCTCGTCTTCCACGAGCTGTGCGCCGCCGCCGATCTCGAGGAGGGCGCGGGGAAGCCCTTCACGGTAGACGGCACACACCTCGCCGTGTTCCGCTACGAGGGCGGCTACTACGCCTGCGACAACCGCTGCCCTCACATGGGCTACCCCCTGTCCGAGGGCAGCGTCCGCGACGGCGTGCTGATCTGCCACTGGCACCACTGGGAGTTCGACCTCAAGACCGGGGGCTGCTTCCTGACCTTCGGCGACGACGTGGCCAGCTTCCCGGTGGAGGATCGCGGCGGCATGCTCTACGTGGGTATCCCGAAGGGCGCCCGGGAGGCGGCGCGGCAGCGGCTGGTGGACCGCGGCAAGCGGGCCCTGGAGCAGGGGCTGAAGGACCGCTCCAGCTTCCTCATCGCCAAGGCCGTCACCGCCCTGCGCGAGGCCGGCGCCACGCCCCGGGAGATCATCCAGCACGGCCTGTTCTACGGCGCCCACAAGACCAGCGACGGCTGGTCCTCGGGGGTGGCCATCCTCACCTTGTGCGCCAACCTGTGGGACGACGTGGACCCCAAGGACCACAACCTCTTCCTCGTCCACGGGCTGGCGCAGATCGCCAACCGCACGGCGGGCAGCTCGCGGCGCCAGCGCTTCCCCTTCCCGCGCTCCGGCGCCGACCCCGACCTGACGACGCTGAAGCGCTGGTTCCGGCGCTACATCGACCTGCGCGACCGCGGCGCCGCCGAGCGCATCCTCCTCACCCTGCACGACCGCGGGCAGCCGCCGGAGCTGCTGGCCGACTTCGTCTACACCGCGGCCACCGACTTCTACTTCACCGGCGACGGCCACGCCCTCGACTTCGCCAACAAGATGTTCGAGGGCCTCGACTACGTGGAGTGGCAGGGGGCCCACGAGATCCTGCGGCCGATCGTCGTCGACCTCGTGAGCCGCACCCGCCACGAGGAGACCTCGCGCTGGCAGGACGCGGTGCCCGTGCTCGAGGAGATCTTCACACGCATCGACGAGATCTGGGAGGCCAAACAGGCCGCGGAGCCGAAGGCCCTCGACGTGAGCGCCTTCACGCAGGTCATGCTCGGCGACGACTTCGAGCCGATCGTCGAGCGGATGGAGGCCGAGCTGCGGGCCGGCGTCTCGCCCCTCGACCTGAGCCGCGCCATGACCTATGCCGGCGCCGTGCGCACCGTGCGCTTTCACCTCAAGAACGAGGGCGACTGGCACGACGTGGCCAACCTCTACTCCTACGCCCACGCCCTCTACCGCGCCTTCCACCTGGCGCCGTCGGCGCAGCTCCTGCGCGGCCTCTTCCACGGCGCCGTCTTCACCACCTACCTGCGCTGGCTCAACATGCCCTCGGCGCGGGTGCCGCGTCCGGGGCAGCGCCTGAAGGGGGAGGAGTCGTTCTCGTCGCCGCGGCAGATGCTCGACCGCCTGCAGGAGTTCGCCGACTTCCAGAAGGTGGCCGAGGCCGGCATCCTGGTGAACCAGTACCTGGAGGAGGGCCACGAGGTGACGGCGCTGAAGCACGCCTTGGCCCACATCCTGCTGCGCGAGGACGCCGAGCTGCACATGTTCCAGGTGCTGGAGGCCGCCTTCCGCCACCACGACCTGTCCGACGATCCCGAGGAGCGGCGCATCCACCTGCTGGCGGCGACGCGCTACATCACGGCGCAGAAGGTGATGAAGAACATCCTCTGGTCGACGGAGAACGCCGAGCGCCTGCAGCGGGGCGAGCTGCTCAGCGACCGGGACGACGACTGAGGGCCGACAGGGTGGCGATCTGGACGGTGGAGGGCCCCGTCCACTCGCGGCCGGGGAAGAACACCAGCCGGCCGCCGGTCGCGTTCAGCTCGTAGCCGGGGTCGTCGGCCATCACCAGCAGGGTGCCGCCCGGGCGGGTCTCGGCCCGCTCGATGCGGTGCCCGCGGCGGAACCCGGCGCCGTCGCGCACCACCGCCCACACCCCTTCGAGGGCGACTCCCTCCGGTACCGCGAGATCGGTGATCAGGGCGTCCACGTCGTCGCCGGCCTCGCGGCGCAGGACGCCGGCGATCCCGCCGGTGAGCACGCCCGCGCCCGCCCGCGCCTCGCCACCGGCCCGCAGCTCCCGCCCCCCGACGAGGCGCATCTCTTCGATCTCACCACCCCGCCGACGCACGAATCCCAGCCGGCCGTCGAGACTCACGCCATCGACGCGCACCCTGCCGCCGCCGCGAGACAGAAGCACGTGGTCGACCACCTCTCCCCAGGAGATGCGCAGGGCCACACCGTCGCCCTCGACGGGCAGCCGCCTCACCTCGCTGACGAAGGGACCGCCGGCGCCGTGACTCTCGAGAACGGCCAGGAAGTCGCTGCGCAGGTCCTCCCCTTCGCGGCGGTGCACCAGCATGGGCATGGTGTGCTCGTCGAGGGCGGCGTCGTCCTCGGCGGCGTTGCGGATGGAGGGGGCCGCGGCGGTGAACAGCCGGTCCCCCGGATGGCCGGCGCCGTGGACCCGCACCCCGGCCTCGCTGCCCGCGCTGCGGAACCCCACCCGCCAGGGCCCGTCCACGGCGGCCTGCTCGACGCCGCGGATGAAGGCGTAGCCGAGGTTGTGGCCCCCGGCCTCCCCCGGGGTGGACTCGCCCGTGGGCAGACTCACGGGCGTGCCCGGGGGCAGCAGCATCTCGCCGTAGGGGGAGGTCTCCAGGTCATGCACGAGATCGCCGCCGTGGTCGGCGTCGCCGGAGAGGACGTACTCGTGGCGGCTTCCGCCGCTCACGCGGAACCAGTCGATCACGTAGGACTGGTCATCCGCCCCGATCAGCAGGAGCAGGCGCCGGTACTCGTCGACGAGGCCGGGATAGGCGCGCTCCCCGGAGGCCTCCACCGCCGCGAGCAGATCGCCGTCGCCCGGCACGAAGAGCCGCAGGTCGCCGTCGCTCGGTTCTCCCACCGAGCCCATGTGCTGGTCGCGCCCGTCGACGGTGACCGTGTTGTGGGAGAGGGTGGTGATCGTCCAGCGGCGGTAGCGCGTATGGGTGTAGCCGATGTCGCCGAGGCGCTCGCGGCCGTGGGCGAAGAGGGTCATGGCCAGCACGTCGCCGTGCTGGTGGCCGTAGCCGCCGGAGAAGTGCAGGTGCGCCTGCACCTGACCGTCGCCGGCGCCGCGCCCCAGGCGGGCGTGGCCGAGGGCCGGCAGCAGCATCGACTCCGAGGCGGGCATCGCCCCGGCGGCCTCCCGCGCCCAGGTGTCGTGGAAGGCGACGACCCGGCCGTTGGGGTAGCGCAGGAGGCCGGGCACCTCTCGCGCCCGGGCCAGGATGGGGAGGCGCGCGTCGAGATCGAAGTCGACGAGGCGGTCCTCGCCCTCCCTGGGGATGTACCCGGGCGGATCGGTCCAGCCTTTCAGCAGGCGGGCCAGGATGTCCAGCCCCCGCACCGTCTGGTTGTGGTAGGAGACGGCCCCCTCGCGCCAGGCGCCGTCGGCGAAGAACTGCCGCCGCGCCAGCAGCTCGATGCGGCGGACGGCGTCGTGGATGTACTCCGGCTCGCCGAGGACGCGGCCGGCGGTGATCAGCCCCCGCAGCAGGGTGGGGTCCATGTTGCCCAGGGCCGGCGGGTAGGAGCGCACGAAGGCGACGCTGGCGTGGAACAGGTCCTCCTCGATCCGCCGCTGCGCCGCCTCGTCGAGAGCGCCGCTCGGCCGCACCAGCTCGTAGGCCCGCAGCAGGTCCTCGGGGATGTCCATGTAGGCCCACCAGTCCCACTTGGCGGCGCGGTAGTCGGCCACCGGCCAGGGGAAGGTCCGGTCCCCCTCGAAGATGATCTTCTGCCGGAAGGGGTAGTCGTAGTGGACGCAGTAGCCCGGGTAGACCTCGGCGAAGCGCGACAGGATCAGGGCGGCGCGGCGGGCGGGGAGGGGGTCGCCGGTGGCGGCGTGGAGACGCGCCAGATCCAGGGCGCGGCGGGCGAAGTACTCGCGGGCCTCGAACCAGGCCTTGGCGCGGAAGAAGTGGCGGTAGCCGTCGGCGTCGGCCCAGTAGGGATACTCCTGCACCTGGCCCAGGGGGTTCGTGACCCGCAGGGTATCGCCGTCGGGGTAGGTGTCGTTGGGGTAGCGGATGCCGCAGAACCGGCAGTGGACCTCGCGGGGGCGCTCGATCGTCCAGGCGAGCTGGTTCTCCTGGGTGCCGCCGTCGCAGTTGGGGCAGCCGGTGAAGCGCAGCCCCGCCCGCTCGGGGATCAGGGCGAGCAGCTCCGCCTCCGACAGGGCCAGGACGGGCTGCACGGCCGCTCTCAGCCGGTCGTCCGCGTCTGTGGCGGCTGCCATCATCAAGCCGGTCAGGATCGCCGCATGTGATCGGGGGAACCGCATCCGGTGCGGGTAGAATACGAAGACGGGGGGCTACCCCGGGGTGCCCGCGGACAGGGTGGGGCGAAGAAGGAGGGGGTGCCGGCGATCGATGCCCGGCACCCCCTCGGGGAACCACCTCTCAGGCGGCCTTGCGGCTATGGCCTCGGCGCATCTCCCACCATGCTTCCCACCACAGGATCGACAAGGCAACTGTCAGGCCGGCCCACTTGCAGAATGCTGGCCACCATGGGCGGGTGGAGACCTCGGTCTCTGGCTGGACCGCGAGAGCGGGTCGATGGGACGGCTCGTCCGAAGCAAGAGTCCAGACTTCCCCTTCATCGTCGACGCACGCGAATCCAAATCCGTCACCAGCTGGCGGACAGGATTCCTTGACCTCCTCCATGTACTCAGGCATGCGCTTTTCCATTTCAGGCCTCCATCCTGCGGTCCCGCTCGCAGTCCAAGGCTAGTGCCGCAGCATCAAGGAGGTCGGATCTTCGCCTGCGAGCTGCGATCAGAGCCATTTCGAGGGCCCGAACGCGCTCGTCGGCAAGAGCCAACTCATCTTGGGGGAGGATCCTCGGGGGTGTAGAGGACACCGCCCCGATCCGGGTAGTTCCGGGCGGCACGTCGGATGAGCTGGGCCATGCGCTCCCTGTCGAGCCGAGACTTGCGATGCGAATGGCCTGCTTGATTCCCAAACACCATTTCTTGCCTCCCTTGGCAAGGGGGGAACCCCGTTGCGAGTCGATCCCGCGCCGAGAATGATCGCTCGGACACAAGATATTGTGCCGGGCACGCCTAGAAGATACGCCCAGAGGGGCTTAAGGTCCGACCTTTTTCTCAAGATCCGTTGCCAGAAAGTCCTCTCCCAAGCGGCCAGGCTCCGTGTCGCCGTGTTGCCGTGTCTGCGCGGACTAACAGCCGAGGTCATCCGGGCGCCTGAACTGCGAGGGGGCCAGTTCGAGGAGGTATATTCCCTTGCATGGTCTTTGTCGATTCTCCCAACCACCCCCCAGGCACCTGATCCATGTCGATCCTCGAGCCACGGACCCGCCCGTTGCGCGACGGAAGCCAGGCCGTGATCCGCTCCGCCCGGCGGGAGGACGCCGAGGCCCTCGTCAGCCTCTACCGGGAGATCATCGCCGAGGGGCGCTGGACCCTGGCCCGGGCGGACGAGCGGCAGCCCAAGGCCGAGGACGAAGCCGGCGAGATCGACCGGCTCAACGCCGCCGGCGGCTCCCTCTACCTGGTCGCCTGTGATGGGTCGCGGATCCTGGGCACGGCCCGGGCCGAGGAGGGCGGCTTCCGGCGCACGGCCCACTTCGCCGACGTGCACTCCGTCTGGGTCCGCCGGGACCGCCGCGGGGCCGGCGTCGCCGACGCCCTCATGCAAGCCCTGGTCGACTGGGCCCGCGCTTCTCGGCAGATCGAGAAGCTGGGGCTCTTCGTGTTCTCCACCAGCGAGGCGGCGATCGCTCTCTACAAGAAGCACGGATTCGTCGAGGAGGGCCGCTCCGCCCGGGACATCCGGTTCGAGGACGGGAGCTACGCCGACACCGTGATCCTCGGGATGCAGCCGTGAGCTGGCAGGTCGCCGAGCGCGTCACGGTCTACCACGAGGCCGGCATGTACGCCCTCGCCCCCACGGTGACACGCACCCCCGGCGGGGACCTGCTGGTCAGCTTCCAGCGCGCGCCCCACCTCGGCTACGACCACCACGAGCACCCCCTCTTCCAGGTCCTGGCCTGCCGCTCCGCCGACGAAGGCCGCACCTGGAGCGAGGCGGCCCTGCTGACCGCCGACCCCAGGGGCGGCGTCATGGACCGCGGCCTGCACGCCCTGCCCGACGGCAGCCTGTTCCTGCACGCCTCGTGCAACGAGCTGGTCCCCGCCGAGGGCGAGGGGGTGCACGGCCAGCGCTGGATCTCGCGGCCGGGAAAGCCCTTCTGGGTGCGCTCCCGCGACGACGGCCGCACCTGGACGGCGCCGCGGCGGTTCCCGCCCCTGCCCGACGCCGTCTGGGGGCACCCCGCCCAGCACTCCGGCGTCTGCCGCAGCGGTCTGCTGGCTCTGCCCGACGGCCGCCTTCTGCTTCCGAGCAAGGCCACCGACCGGCCGGGCGGCGCCTACCCCTGCTTCGGCATGCTGCGCGTCTCCCGCGACATGGGCCAGACCTGGGAGTACGGCGGCCGCATCGCCGAGGACGAAGTCGCCCACTTCAGCGAGCCCGCCATCCACCGCACGCCGTCGGGGCGCATCCTCGTCCTCTTCCGCTGCCACCCGGGGGCCCTGGGTCCCGGCATCCTCCGCGACCAGGGCTTCGACGGACCCGTGGCGCAGGATCCCCAGTTCGCCCACCGCCTCCTCGCTCTCGTCGAGTCCGACGACGACGGCGCTACCTGGACGCCCTGGCGCCCGACCCGCATCCACGGCAGCCCGGCGCACCTGCTCGGCCTGAGGGACGGCCGCATCTTCCTCACCGTCGGCACCCGCTGGGAGGGCCAACGGGGCTGCGCCGGCCGGGTCCTCGACCCCGAGGGCACGGACCTGGAGACGGCGCCGGAGTTCGTCATCGAGGCGGGCGGGCTCAGCCAGGACTGCGGCTACCCCTGGGCGGTGGAGCGGGAGGACGGCTCCGTCCTCGTCGTCTACTGGCACCACTACGCCGACGGGCACCGCGGCATCGAGGCCGCCGTCGTCGAGGAGAGTTGAGTCGGCGCGGAGGCCGTCTTCGCGGCTTCGTTGCGCGCGCCGGATCCCCCGGTCGCGCCCGCTGCACAACGAGAGAGGTCCTGACATGCAACACCACACGATCCAGTACGAGGTGCTGAACAACCACAACCCGGACACGGAGACCGGCGGCGGCTGGGAGGTGGAGGTCCATGCCGCGGCCGAGGAGCTGCAGGCCTTCGCGCGGTGCGGCTACCTGGTGCGGGAGGGGCTCTTCGAGGGCGAGGCCCTGGGGCGGCTGCGGGACGCCCTCGACCGCCTGGAGCAGCGCGAGCGCGAGAAGCGGGACCGCGCCGCCGCGGGAAAGCAGAGCTGGGGGTTCATCCCGCGGCACCTGATGGACAAGGACGAGGTCTTTCTGGAGCTGCTGAAGTTCCGGCCCCTGCTGTCGATCGCCCAGGCGATGATGGGACCGCTGGTGCGCCTGCGGGGGCTGAGCGCCCGCATCAGCTACCCCGGCCGCGAGCACCCGCACCAGACGCCGTGGCACCAGCACCTGCGCGTGATCTCCAACCCGCGGCCGCCCTGGTTCTCGCAGCCCCACTGCATCGACTGCCTGGTCTACCTCGACGACCTGAACGACGACACGGGGGCCGTCGCCGTGGTGCCGGAGTCGCACACCTGGCTGGACCGCGCCTCGCCGCGGACCTATGAACCCGCGGCGGGCGAGGTGGAGCTGCGCGTCAAGGCCGGCGGCGGCGTGCTCATCCACGGCAACCTCTGGCACCGCGCCCTGCCGACGCTGAGGGCCAAGCGCCGCATGCTGATCCTCAGCTACACGCCGTCGTGGCTGCGGGCCTCGCCACACAGCGGTCCGCAGCCGGAGCACGGGTTGACGCGGGGCTTCCTGGAGGAGGCGGACTTCGAGGCGCGGATGCTGCTGGGGGTGGGGGGGTATACGTAAAGGCGGTGACGGCAGGTTCTCCCAAAGTGAGCGTCCTCTCGTTCCTGCAGGACAGGCGGCTCGTCTGGCCGGCATACATCCTCGTGATGTGCCTGTTGTCGGCGCTCTTCTTCGGCAGCCTGAAGGACCACCTGCTCGATGTCCACGACCACGAGACCTTCCAGGACAACATCGCCATCGGAGAGGACTTCTCCTTCTTCTTCTCTCCGGAGAAACAACAACCCACCGGCCGCCCGGCTGCCGACTTGGTCAAGTACGTCGCCTACGAGATCGGGGGGAACGATCCGGGCTTCTTCCACCTCCTCGTGGCCGCCGTCCACACCGTGGCCGCTCTTCTCCTGGCGTACCTGTGCTGGCGACTGGGGATGGGCCCCCGGCTGAGTCTGGCGGGTGGACTGCTGTTCCTGGTCAACGTCGCGCACTTCCAGGCCGTCCACCACATCTCCGCTCTCGACTATCCCCTCGCCCTGGCCCTGGGTCTGGGAGCCTTGCACTGCTATGTGACCTGGATGTCGACCCGGCGTTGGGGCTGGCTGCTGGCGTTCCATCTCGCTTCGGTCATCAGCATCGCGGCTCTTGCCGTCATGGTCTTCCTGTGGCCGTTCTGTCTCTACCTCTCATGGTCCCGGGGAGAGGAGCTGAAGACCGCGGTCCGTCCCCTTCTTCCTCTACTTGTCCTGATGGCGGCGGCGCTGGTCCTCATCGTGGCCATCACCCCCGGAGAGACCAACGCCGGGCGGGCGATCGGCCTCTACCTGGAGAGGGGAGCGGCGGACAATCTCCGGAGCATGGGGGAGGTTCTCCTGTGGTTCTCGAGCCGGCTGCTCACAACCGCTCACTGGCTGCTGGTCCCCCTCTACGAGCTGCAGCCCTGGGAGCTGTATGCGGGGGCCGGGGTGCTCACCGGTCTGGCGGTGCTTGTGTACTGGAGAGGCTCGCCGGGGTCGTTGTGGTCCGTCTGGGTGCTGCTGTCCCTCGTGCCATTCGTGCCCCTGGCCGATGCGGAAGCCATCCTCAACAGGGCATCGGGTCCCTCCCGATACCTGTACCTGGCTACCGCGGGCACTTCTCTTCTGCTGGCCTGGGGCCTGGAGGAGGGGAGTCGGCGGCTCCTGTCCTGGGGGTGGTACCTGCATGGTGTCCTTCTGGCCAGCATCCTGCTCAGCAGCTACCACTATCTCAAAGAGGCCGAAGCTGTTTCCCTCTATGCCTCGGGGCGGAACTACATCACCCGCGGCGACGTTGACACGGGGGTCGAGCAATTGAAGCGCGCCATCGACCAGGGCCGTGACGCAATCGACCTGGAGGATGCGTACGAACGCTTTTTCTACATGGGCATGGGGAAGGAGGGGCACGAGGCCGTTCTCGACGAGGCCCTGGCGGCGTTTCCGAACAACTTGGCGTTGAACACCTTGAAGCTGGCACACGACTCGATGAAGCCGGATTCACTGCTTTCGAGTCGCGCCAGGAAGCAGCTCGAGGTCTTGAAAGGCCAGGATGCGGAAGCATCGATTGAAGTGGGATGGGGAAAGCGAATCGTCCTTAACGACAAGGAGACCATCCAGGCGACCAGGCGCTGGCTCGCCGGTTTCTTCCACAACACGGGACACAATCTGGGCACGGGATCAGCGAACCTGGAAGATCTGGAGAGGGCGATCCTCGCCTATCGGCGCGCCCTGGAGTTCGATCCTGACAGAACGGCGACCTACGAGAACCTCGTCAACGCCCTGGCCTCTGCAGGTCGTGAGACAGAAGCCGTTCTGGCTGCTCTCGAGGCGGTGGAGCGGAATCCGGAAGCTACCGGGGGATTGCTCATATCCGCTTCCCTTGGACTGCTGGCCTCCGGGAGAGCGGAGGAAGCGATCGTCCACTGTCATCGGGCCTTGAGGAATGGGTCCACCACCGAAGCGCAATCCGAGGCAGTCTTCGAGATCTATGCCGGCATTCTGAAGGGCGACTACGGCGAGGTCAGCATCTCGGCCTGCACCCGCATGGGCATGGATCTGCTGGACGGCGGACGAGCCGAAGACGCGGCTCAAGCCTTCCGCCAGGCGCTGGACCGGGACGCGGCCAACAGCCAGGCCCACTTCGGTCTGGCGTTGGCGCTCCTTGCGCAGGGGCAGGTGGAGGAAGCGGGAAGGCTCCATGCCGAGGGGGTGGAGCGGTTCGGCCGGGCCGGGGCGAGAGAATCGGGTGCGGTGGAGGGCCTCCGGCGCCTCATCGCCCGGGGCATCGAGGTGGAGGCGGCCCAGGAGATACTCGCCACGAACTGGCCGGAACGGTGAGCATGGGTGAACCACTATCGACCGGGCCGGCCTACTCGCGGATTGTGAGCAATCGGCGTCTCCTGTGGCCGGGATACGTCGTGGTGATGTGCGTGGTGTCGGCCCTCTTCTTCGGCAGCCTGAAGGATCATCTGCTCGACATGGACGACCATGAGGCCTTTCAGGACAACATCGGCATGGCCGAGGATTTCTCGTTCTTCCTCTCCTCGGAGAAGCAACAGCCTGGCGGGCGCCCGCTCGCGGAGCTGATCAAGCTGGCTGGCTATCTGATCTGGGGCAACGACCCAGGATCGTTCCACTTGCTGGTCGTCGCCCTTCACACTCTTGCAGCGATCCTCTTGGCGATCTTGTTGTGGCACCAAGGGATGGCACTGCGCACGAGCCTTGTTGGTGGACTGCTCTTCCTGGTCAATGTGGCCCACTTTCGGGCGGTTCACTGGATAGCGGCTATCGAATTTCCCCTTGCTCTGAGTTGCGGCTTGGGAGCCCTGATCTGCTATCAGCACTTTCTCGAGGATCGGAGATCCCGGTGGTTGTGGGGGTTCTACGGCGGATTGGTCCTCAGCATTGCGGCTCTCTCGGCGATGGCATTTCTGTGGCCTTTCTGCCTCTACTGGTCCTGGGCGAGGGAGCATGACATCAGAGCCTCGCTGCGCCCACTCCTGCCCCTGCTCCCTGGTTGTTCTGGAGTTGGTTGTCATTGCCGCTCTCACCCCCAGAGAGAACAGTACTTGGCGCGCCATTGACCAATTCCTGGAGGGTGATCCCTCCAGTCTCTTTCTTGGCACGGGCCGGCTCTTCCTTTGGCTATTGAGCCGGCTGCTGACCACCGCACACTGGCGGCCCGTCTCTCTGTATGAATTGGAGCATTGGGAGTTCTATGCCGGTGCCGGCGTGCTTGCAGGTCTCGGAGTACTGGTGTACTGGAGCCGACTCCCTGTGTCCGTGTGGTCCGTCTGGATACTGCTCTCGATTCTGCCCTTCCTGCCGCTGAATGACGCGTGGATCATCGGCCGACCAGAGGGACCTTCGCGCCATCTCTACCCTGCCACGGCCGGTACGTCGCTGTTGCTGGCGTGGGGCCTGGAGGAGGGGAGCCGGCGGCTCCTGTCCTGGGGGCGCTACCTGTATGGTGTCCTTCTGGCCGGCATCCTGCTCAGCAGCTTCTACTATCTCAAAGAGGCCGAAGCTGTTTCCCTCTATTCCGCGGGCAGGCACTACATCGCCCGCGGCGACTTCGACACGGGAGTCGAGCAGTTGAAGCGCGCTATCGACCAGGGCCGTGACACCATCGATCTGGAGGATGCGTACAAACGCATCTGTTACATGGGCATGGGGAAGGAGGGGGCGGAGGACGTTCTGTACGAAGCCTTGGCGGTCTATCCGGGCAACGTGGGGTTGAACGGCCTCAAACTGGCTCTCGATTCGATGCAGCCGGATTCTGTTCTCGCGAGTCGGGCCCTGCACCAGCTCAGGCTCCTCAAGGGCAAAGAGGCAACCGTGTCCTTGGAGGTGAGCAAGGGGAAGCACATCCTCATCGAGGGCCGGGGCGTCATCGAGACGACCAGGCGTGGGATCGCGGGGTTCTTCCACAACACGGGGCAGAATCTGGGCACGGGATTGGTAGCCTTGGTAGATCTGGACAGGGCGATCCTCGCGTATCGGCGGGCCCTGGAGTTGGATCCGGACCGCATGGTGACTTACGAAGCCCTCGTCACGGCGCTGCTGGCTTCTGCAGGACGGGAGCCAGAAGCCGTGCGGGTGGCTGCCCAGGCGGTGGAGCGGAGTCCGGATGCTCCCGCTGGATTGCTCATAACAGCTTCCTTTGGGCTGTTGGCCTCGAAGAGAGCAGAGGAAGCGATCGTCCACTGTCATCGGGCCTTGAGCAACGGCTCCGCGACGGAGGTGCAATCGGGGACGGTCTTCAGGATCTACGGCAAAGTTCTGGACGGGGAGTACGGCGAGGTGAGCAGCGCGTCGGCAACCCGGATGGGCATGGATCTGCTGGACGGCGGACGAGGCGAAGAGGCGGCTCAAGCCTTCCGGCAGGCGCTGGACCGGGACGCGGCCAACAGCCAGGCCCACTTCGGTCTGGCGTTGGCGCTCCTTGCGCAGGGGCAGGTGGAGGAAGGGGAGAGGCTCTATGCCGAGGGCGTGGAGAGGTTCGGCGCGGCGAGGGAGGAGTCCGGCGCTGCGGAAGGTCTCCGGCGCCTCATCGCCCGGGGTGTCCAGGCGGAGGCGGCGCGGGCGATACTCGCAACCTATTGGCCGGAACAGTGAGGCATGGCTCGCCAGCTGCCGGCACGGGATGCAGGTGGGGACCGGAGCCAATCACGGGCGGGGGGAGTTCGCGGTGGCGAGCGTCTACGCGGCGGCCGGCCCAGGCTGCACCTCAGTCCAGCCTCCACCGGCGCAGGTCGGGCGGGTTCGCCCGTTCCCGCCGCAACTCGTAGTCGTAGATCACCCTTCCCAGCTCGGCCAGGAAGGGGAACCCCACCTCGTCGTACTCGTACTCCCCGTCGTTGAAGATCCCGTTGTCGTTGACCAGCAGGACCGCGGTCAGGAGGAACTCCACGTTCTCCTCCAGGTCGACGACATAGGCGTTGTCCACCATGTAGCCGTAGGCCAGACCCACCTTGTTGAAGATCCGCACGTTCGCGGGCATGGGGGCCTTGCTGTCGCCGAAGAGGAAGAACTTCACGTAGCTGTCATAGTAGACCTCCGGGTCGTACCGGGGGTGGGAACACTCCCGGGGCAGCATGGACATGCATCGGTGGAGGAAGGCGGAGTCGTCGGCCCTCAGGTCAAAGCGCCGGTGGGCGGGCAGGGTCTCGGGGAAGAGGGCGGCTACCAGCAGCTCCTGCAGCACTTCCACCGACATGTAGTTCGATCCGGCGAAGTCCTTCGGCGCCTCCACCAGCTCGCCGCCGCGGATGTATCCCTTTCCCTTGAGGATCGGAGCGGGAGAGCGCCAGGTGTGGGGATTCACCAGCATGGGCTGGCGGTGGAGGAGCTGGTCTCCCCGGTAGAAGGTGAAGGGATTGGTGCGGCGGTTCTCGTCGGCGGATCTGGCCACGGCCAGGCGGTGGGTCAAGCGCGTGTCGTGGTATCTCTTCTCCCACAGGCCCTCGTTCATGCGCTGCTGGCCGAGGAACTCGTAGAGGCGGTTGTAGGCGTCGTTGTCGCTGACGGCGAAGAGCTTGCGGATGTAGTGGGCGATGGTGGGCCGCCCGCCGGGGGCGGTGGAGTCCTGGCGCACTGAAGTCTGGCGGCTGTAGGCGCTGTCGATGAGGACCGCCTCGTCCCGGGAGAGTCCGAGGCGGTTCAGCTTCTCCAGGGCCAGCAGGGCACCGGCCAGCTTGATGGCGCTGGCGGGGTAGAAGTAGGCGCCGGGATCGACCCGGTAGCGATGGCGGGTGAAACGGGGACGGTTGTCGGCGCCGCGGTCGATCTGCGTGTAGAGGATCTGCAGCTCGTGGCGCTCGGCGTCGGCCAGCACGGGCGCGCAGACGGGATTCGCGCGCAGCAACGAGTCGATCAAGGCGGTCCCTTCCGCCGGCGCGGCACCGAAGCAGGCCAGCAGAAAGCCGGCGGTCGCCGCGAGGCGCGCAGTCGACAGGAGGGTTGGCAAGGGAGGCCGGTGATGACCGGGATCAGCGAGGCCGGCTCACGTTCCTACTGCAATTCCCAGATCTGCACGTTGTGCAGGGGCAGGTCGAAGGGGTGCTCCCCGTACTCCAGGACCGGTATCCCCTCGGTGTCCGTCCTGACCACGACGTGCAGCCGGTGGGGGGAGACGCCGGTGTCCACGCGCTGGAGGAACTGCCACTGGTCACCCTCGTGGGAGGTGATTCGCATCATGGTCCACTCGATCGGAGGCCTGGTCGGTGTGCGGCGGGCCGGGGGGCAGGGTGAAGCTCTCGCCGATGGTGGAGGTGGAGTTCGGGTTCGTGTGGGCCACGAGGACCCAGGTGCCGGAAAAGCAAGGGCCACTCCGAAGAGCGGCCCTTGAGCCGACAGCACGCTGCCGGCGGGTACCTGCGGGAGGAATCTACAGGCGATCCCCGGGCCGGCAAGTCATGGTCGGCGGCCTCGGTCGCCGCAACGCCTCCTCGGCTCAGAGCCCCCGTTCCTGGATGATGTTCTCGGTCACCACGCGGCCGTCGAAGAGGTGGATGATGCGGTGGGCGTGGTCGGCGTAGGCCGGCGAGTGGGTGACCATGACGATGGTCGTGTCGGACTCGTTCAGCTCCGTGAGCATGGCCATCACCTCGTCGCCGTGGCGGGAGTCGAGGTTGCCCGTGGGCTCGTCGGCCAGGATCAGCCGGGGCTTGGCGACGACGGCGCGGGCCACCGCCACCCGCTGCTGCTGGCCGCCGGAGAGCTGCTGCGGGAAGTGCTTCTCCCGGTGGGCGATCTGCACCTGGTCGAGGGCCTCGGCGACGCGTTGCCGCCGCTCGCCGGCGGGCAGGCCCAGGTAGAGCAGGGGCAGCTCCACGTTCTCGTAGACGGTGAGCTCGTCGATGAGGTTGAAGCTCTGGAAGACGAAGCCGATCGTCCCCTTGCGCAGGTTGGCGCGGTTGCGCTCGGAGTACGAGGCCACCTCCTCCCCGCACAGCCAGTACTCCCCCTCCGTCGGGTTGTCGAGCAGGCCGAGGAGGTTCAGCAGCGTCGACTTGCCGCATCCCGAGGGCCCCATGATGGCCACGAACTCGCCCTCGTGGATCTCGATGTTGACGTTGTCCAGGGCCGTGGTCTCCACCTCCTCGGTGGTGAAGAGCTTGCGCAACCCCTGGGTCCGGATCAGGGACTCCCTGTCGTTCCCGTTGCCGTTGGTCCTCTCGTCGGTCATCGCCTGTTCTCCCTCTGTATGGGTTTGGTTCCGTGTGTCACTTGAGGACGAGGACGTCCATGTCCTCGCCGAAGCTCTCGTAGCCGGAGGTGATGACCCGCTCGCCCGGCTGCAGTCCCTCCAGCACCTCGTAGACCTTGGGGTTCTGGCGGCCGAGGCGGATGTCCCGCCTCACGGCGCGGTCGCCGGAGGGCTCGAGCACGTAGGCCCAGTGTCCGCCGGTGGCTTGGTAGAACCCGCCCCGGGCGACCTGGGTGGCCTCCTCGAGATCCCCCAGCTCCAGGCGGATCTGCAGGGTCTGGCCGCGGCGGATGCCCTCCGGCGCGTCGCCCTCGAAGACCAGGTCGACCTCGAAGCGGCCCTCCTCCACCTCCGGGTAGACCTTGCGGATCACCAGGCCGAGGGGCTGGCCGTCGTGGTCGAGCTGGCCGCGCTGGCCGCGGTCGACGCGGGCGATGTAGTGCTCGTCGATGGCGGCCTCGACCTTGAAGCCGTCGAGGATGTCGATCTTGCCCAGGCGCGTGCCCGACCCCTTGCTCTCGCCGATCTCGGCGGCGAGGGCGGTGAGTTGCCCGGAGACCGGGGCGCGCACGGTGAGGTCGTCGAGGCGCCGGCGGATGATCTCCAGGTTGCGCTCCATGCGCTCCACCGCCGCCCGGGCCTGCACCACCCGGTCCACGGCCAGCAGCGAGTCCTGGCGGTGGGTCTCGCGGGTGAGGGCGAGCTTGCGGGCGTTGTACTCGTAGTTGTCGCGCAGCTTCTCGTAGTCCTGCAGGGGCATGATCGCCGCCAGGTCCTCCCGCGACAGGGAGGAGTAGCGCTCGAAGTTGCGGCGGTCGATCTGCGCCCGGTACTCGATCTCCATGAGGCGCTGCCGGGAGCCGAGCAGGTCCTGCTCCATGGAGAGGCGGTTGCTGTGCAGCTCCTCGATCTTGCGCTCCAGCCCCGACTCCTGCTGCAGCACGTGCAGCTCGAGCTCGGGATTGGCCAGGCGCAGAAGGGGGTCGCCTTCCGTCACGTTGGCCCCTTCCTCGACGAAGAGGCGCTGAACCTGGCCGCTCTCGAGGGCGTCGAGGTAGACGGTGCGGATGGGCAGCACCGTGCCGCGGACGGGGGTGTACTCCTGGAAGGGGCCGTGCACGACCTCGGAGATCGTCAGCCGGTCGCGGTCGACGTTGAGCTTGCGCACGCCGCTGTCCTTGAGCAGCCCCCAGGCGGCGAAGACTACGAAGAGCCCGGCGCCGGCGGCCCCGGCGATCCTGCGCGGGGGCCACCTCCGCCTGCTTATCTTCCTGTCCATGGCGGCGCCGCTGCCGGTGCTGCCTTCGGCGGTGCCGCCATCGACGAGGGCCGAAGCGATGGGTATCTGAACGGTTGTGGGCATGATGCTTGCAGTTTCTCCTGTTGCACGCTCTGCGATCGCAGACCGCAAGATGCATGCCATTTCCCCCAAGATACTGGAGCGCAACAGGATGAGCACTTTTGGCCCGAACCGCCCGAGAGACGGAGGTGCACGCCGGCGATACACGCGGTGTCCGTTGGCGTACACCGGGAGGCTGTCATGAGGCCCGCCGCCGAGCCCAGGGTCCTGGTCGTCGACGACGATCCGGACGTCCTCGTCGCCGCCCGGCTGCTGCTCAAGCAGGAGGGCTACCGGGTCCGCACCGAGGCCGACCCCCACGTGATCCCCGCGGTGCTGCGCGACGATGCGCCCGACATCGTGCTCCTGGACATGAACTACAGCCAGGACGCGGCCTCGGGCCGCGAGGGGTTCTACTGGCTGCAGCAGATCCGCCAGCTGGACCCCGAGGCGGTGGTCATCCCCATCACCGCGTACGGCGACGTGGAGATGGCGGTGCGCGCCGTCCGCGAGGGGGCGGTGGACTTCGTCCTCAAGCCGTGGCAGAACGAGAAGCTGCTGGCCACCCTGTCGGCGGCGGCGCAGCTGCGCCGCTCGCGGTCGGAGGCCCGGGGCCTGCGCTCGCGCCAGGACCAGCTGGCCGCCGACCTCGACCAGCCCTTCGTCGACATCATCGGCGACTCGCCGCCCATGCGCGAGATCTTCGACACCATCGCCAAGGTCTCCGCCACCGACGCCAACGTCCTCATCCTCGGCGAGAACGGCTCCGGCAAGGAGCTGGTGGCCCGCGAGATCCACCGCCGCTCGGCGCGCGCCGGCGAGGTCTTCATCTCCGTCGACATGGGCGCCGTCTCCGAGAGCCTCTTCGACAGCGAGCTCTTCGGCCACGTGAAGGGCGCCTTCACCGACGCGCGCTCGGACCGCGCCGGCCGCTTCGAGGTCGCCTCGGGCGGCACCCTGTTCCTCGACGAGATCGGCAACCTGCCGCTGCCGCTGCAGGCCAAGCTGCTCACCTGCCTGCAGAGCCGCGAGGTGGTGCGCGTCGGCTCGAACAAGCCGGTCCCCATCGACGTGCGCCTCCTGTGCGCCACCAACATGCCGGTGTACGACATGGTCGGCGAGGGAGGCTTCCGCCAGGACCTGCTCTACCGCATCAACACGATCGAGGTGCGCATCCCGCCCCTGCGCGAGCGCCCCGGCGACATCGAGGCCCTGGTGGACCACTACCTCGACCAGTACGGGAAGAAGTACGGCCGCCCGGTGCGCGGCCTCTCCCGCGGCGCCCTGGAGAAGCTGCGCGCCTACGCCTGGCCGGGGAACGTGCGCGAGCTGCAGCACGCCGTGGAGCGCGCCGTCATCATGGCCGAGGGACCCCGGCTGGAGGCCGACGACTTCCTGCTCACCGCGCCCGGACCGGCCCCCGCGGGGGAGGCGGAGAGCTTCGACAGCTACAACCTCGAGGACGTGGAGCGGGTGGTCATCGAGCGCGTCCTGCGCAAGCACCAGGGCAACGTCAGCCACGCCGCCCGCGAGCTGGGCCTGACGCGCACCTCCCTCTACCGGAGGATGGAGAAGTATGGCCTCTGACCGGCCGCGGAGCCGGCGATCGGTGTTCGGCAACTTCCGCGCGCAGGTGGTGCTGCGCGTCCTGCTCCTGGGCCTCTCCCTGATGCTCCTGCCGCTGTCGCTGCGGAACCTCGACTACCCGGCGGTCCCCCTGGTCATCGGGGTCCTCGCGGCCTTCCAGGTGTGGTCGCTGATCCGCTTCGTGGACCGCACCAACCGCGACCTGGCGCGCTTCTTCCAGGCCGTGCGCTACTCCGACTTCTCCCAGACCTACGTCACCGGCGGCCTCGGGTCGTCCTTCGACGAGCTGAAGCGCTCCTTCAACGAGGTCCTCGACGCCTTCCGGGCGACCCGCGCCGAGAAGGAGGAGCAGGCCCTCTACCTGCAGATGGTGGTGCAGCACATCGGCGTCGGCCTCGTCGCCTTCGACCGCCAGGGCGAGGTGTCGCTGATCAACAACGCCGCCAAGCGTCTGCTGCGGGTCAACCGCCTCGCCAACATCTCCGACCTCGAGTCGCGGGGCCCCGGCCTGGCGCAGACCCTGACCACCCTGGGCCCGCGCCGGAAGGCCCTGCTGCGCCTGGAGGAGGACGGCGAGGTCCGCCAGCTGGCCTGCTTCGCCGCCCTGTTCCGCACGGGGGAGGAGGAGCACCGCCTCGTCTCGCTCCACGACATCCAGTCCGAGCTGGAGGAGCAGGAGATGGAGGCCTGGCAGCGGCTGATCCGGGTGCTCACGCACGAGATCATGAACTCGATCACGCCCATCGCCTCATTGTCCGCCACCGCCGAAGGGCTGCTGCAGCAGGAGACCATCGCCGGGGAGGACGTGAGCGACGTGCGCACCGCCGTGCACACGATCCAGCGCCGGTCGCAGGGTCTGCTGCAGTTCGTCGACGCCTACCGCGACCTCACGCGGGTGCCGGCCCCCGACTTCCAGATCACCCCGGTGAGCGGCCTCTTCGAGCGCGTGACCCAGCTCATGGCCCACCAGTTCGAGGAGGCGGGGGTGGAGCTCGTCCACGCCGTCGACCCGCCCTCCCTGGAGGTGACCGCCGACCCCGGGCAGGTGGAGCAGGTGCTCATCAACCTGCTGCGCAACGCCTGCGACGCCGCCGGGGGGCGCGACGGGGCGCGGGTGGAGCTGACCGCCTCCATGGACCGGGACCGCGTCGTCATCGACGTCGCCGACAACGGGACCGGCATCGTCGAGGAGGCCCTGGACAAGCTCTTCATCCCCTTCTTCACCACCAAGCAGGACGGCTCGGGGATCGGCCTGAGCCTGTGCCGGCAGATCATGCGCCTGCACCGGGGCACGATCTCGGCGCGGTCCGAACCGGGGGTGCGGACGGAGTTCTCCTTGAGGTTCTGATACGTTGCCATAAACGGGCTTTCGTCCGCCGCCACGTCACCCTTCGGCTGCAGCACCACGACCAGGCTTCGCTGCTGGCGGGCAAGCTGCACGCCGTCCTGCAGCGGCCCTGGCCCAAGGGCCGCGACTTCTACGACCTGATGTGGTACCTGAGCGATCCCGAGTGGCCGGCGCCCAACCTGGTCCTGCTCGACAACGCGCTGCGGCAGAGCGGATGGGAGGGGGATCTTCCGACCCGGCACACCTGGCGGGGTATCGTCCGCCGCCGGCTGCAGTCGGCAGACTGGGATCGCCTGAAGGCCGACGTGGGCCCCTTCCTCGAGCCGGGGGCCGACCTTGAGCTGATGACCCGGGAGAATCTGGAGCTGGCCCTTGGCGCGGGGCCCTGACGGCCTCGGTCTGCTGGTGGCGCAGGGATCCTGCTTGCGCCGGGTGCGCCCGGGCCGCCCCCGCCCCGGCTTGACGATGTCCATGTTCGCGCCTAACTCGGACCCGAGGAGGGAACCCGCCATGGGCTTCGAGACGGCACGAGGGACGGCTGAGGGGATCACCGGCCGAGCGATCCTGTCCACCTTGACGATTTCGCTGCTGCCATTGGTTTCGTGCGGCGTCAACGAGGTGACCATTCGCATAGAGGGAGGCGACGGGAACAAGGTCCGGCTGGACGCCAGCGAGGTTCGGCCCGGATTCAACCGCGTCGTCGACGCGGGGTCCGTTTCCTTCGGAGATGTCGAGGAAGGGGCCTACGCCATCCACGTCGTGACGAGCCAGCGGCTGATGAGCGACAGCCTGAAGGTGGCGGCGGCGCCCCTCACGGGCGTTCGCAGCTATGGGTTGACGGTCACCATCCCCGGCGGCCACAACGGCGGCTATCAGCCCCAGGGAACCATCCTCTACACGGCCACGCCGGCGGCGGTGCTGGACTGGGATCTCTACACCATCCCCGCCGCCGGCGGGGAACCGACCCGCCTCACCGACACGCCCGAGTTCGAGCAGTACCCCGCATGGTCCGCCGACGGCCGGGAGATCGCCTTCGCCCGCGGCCACGTGACAACCAACATCGACATCTACGTGATGGCGGCGGAGGGCGGCGGCGAGCGCCGCCTCACCGAGCACCCCGAGCGGGACGAACAGCCGGCCTGGTCCCCCGACGGCGGCACCATCGCCTTCCTCAGCCATCGCGACGGCGACGTGGCGATCTGGCTCATGGACCCGGACGGCGGCAACAAGCGCAAGCTGGCGCTGGGACGGGAGCCGGCGTGGTCTCCGGACGGAAACCACATCGCCTTCACCTCCGGGCAGTACGACGGCAATGACGAGATCTACCTCATCGACGCCGATGGCTCCAACCTCCGGCGCCTCACCACGGACTCCCACTACGACTGGCACGCGGCCTGGTCTCCCGAAGGCCGCCGCCTGGCCTTCAACTCCGAACGTTTCGGGGGCGAGGAACTGATGCTGGCCGATGTCGAGAGCGGGAGGCAGGTGCGCGTCACGGTGGCCAAGCACACCTTCGAGCAGGACCCCGTCTGGTCACCGGACGGCCGGGCCCTGGCCTACCAGGGGAAGATGAACTTCCGGGAAGACGGCACCCTGGACGTGCACTTCAGCAACTGGACCGGCAAGCACACCCCCCAGGGCGCCTTCGACATCTTCATCGTGTCCCCCGTCGGCTTCGATTGGGATCACGTCGAGGAGCGCCCGGTCATGCCGGTCAATCTCACCAACACCCCCGACCGGGAGGAACGGTCGCCCAGGTGGCGTCCCTTCTGATCTGTCAGGACCGGGATCCGCAAGATGGGTCCGCATCGAGGGTTCCTCGCTCCCGCCGCTTCCTTGCCCAAGGTGTCTCCACGCCGTACTTCCGGCACAGCCGCCCGAAGCTGCGCAGGGTGATTCCGAGGGCGGCGCAAGCCTCCGTGTTGGTCGGGTACATGCGGGCGGCTCGCTCGATGGTCGCCTTGTCGAATCCCCGATTCACCCCTTCCCCCCTTCTGGTGAAGGATGAAGGCCGGGCCAATCCCGGCGACTGGGACGAGGACCGTACAGCAACCCCCGTGCCTTCGGTCACGAAGGCACGCCGCAGGAGAAGGAGATGATGAGCCGTGGGAGTGTACCGTGTGGATGTGGCCGGATCCGCCACCGCCGGGGCGGGATCCGCCACCGCCGGGCGGAAGGTGCAGGAAGGCGAGCGGGCTGGCCACCAGCATCAGGCGCGCCAACTCTCCGGCCAGGAGCCGGCCGATCTCGGCTCCCGTGCCCCTCAGTCACAACAACTCACCCCCGGCTCCGCGCCGGCCCTGAATGATGTTGTGACCAACGGTGAAGCAGAGCTCGCTCGCCGGGATGAAGTTCAGCGAGACTCCTCCCCGGGTTACAGTCGACCTGACAGTCCGTGAAGTAACCCACGCCTGCGTCAGGCCGTTGGCGTGGCAGAAAGCCACCAGGGGGTCGAGTTCCTCCGGTCGGGTCGGATACCGGTCGGACCATTTCACCTCAACGGCCCAGATCGGCTCTTGGGCCGCGTTGAGCCGTACCATGTCGACTTCACCGTTCCTCCAACGCCCGTAGAAGAGCTGCGCATCTTCGTCGTGGAAGTACTGTGAGAAGACCGCCGTTTCAGCCAGTGCGCCCAGCTCCGGCGCCTCGGGTGCCACCGGCGCGAAGAGCGCGGCCCGCATCGATGGGTTGGTCAGGTAGACCTTGAACCGGCGCGCTCTGCGAAACCGGCGTGCCGATTCATCTATCCGGTGGACCGCCCTTATCAGGAAGGCTGCCTCCAGGTACTCGACGTAGCGCTTGATCGTGTTCTTCGCGACACCTGAGCTGGTCGATAGATCCTGGAGAGACAACTCGCCGGCGGTGTTGAAAGCGAGCGTCGTGAAGAGCCTGTTGAGTTCCGGGACGTCACTGATTCCATACAGACTCGGCAAGTCTCTCAGCAGGACCTTGTCGATGATATCCCCCTTTATGAACCGCGACGGGTTGGCCTGTATCGCCTCCGAGAACACGACCTCGGGATATCCTCCGTAGTTGAGGTAGTGGAGAAAGTGGTCATTGAGGCGAGGGAGATCTTCAGCCTGAAACAGCGGCCGTCCCTGCACCTCTCGCTCCTTCAGGAGATCGCCCTCTCCCAACAGGTCGAGGTACTCGTGGAAGGTCAGTGGAGGGAGCAGGAAGTCAGTGAACCTTCCGGCTCCGGACTCCAGACTCTTCAGGCTCAGCGCCGCGGCGGCGGAGCCTGAGACGATGAGCTTGAGGGACGGCTCGCGATCGACCAGCGCCTTGAGATGGACCTCCCACTCCTTGAGATACTGCACCTCGTCGAAAAAGACATAGGCGGTCTGGCCTCGATCCGCGTCGGCGGCTTGACGATAGAGGTCGATGAGCGCTTCGAGTCCCAGATCGTTGTAGAGCGGGTGGTCGACCGAGACATACGCTATCTGTTTGGCGGCGACACCTTGGTCGAGCAGGGCCCCGATGGCGTGGTGAATGAGCACCGTTTTCCCGACCCGCCGGGGTCCCATGAGGACAACGGCCCGTCGCACCTCGAGTTCGGTGATCAGTGGAAAGAAGAGAGCGAAATAGGCGCGGGGCCTGAGTGTAGCGAGTTCATCGCCGATGCCCTGCCCTGCCCACCACGGATTCTCGGCTCGGATCCGTTCGCGCAGCTGCCCGGGGTCTATCTGCCGCATGAGTTACTCGGGGAAATAGAGTCAGAGCATTGACGCTAACGGAATATGGATGACATCTCGGATAGAGTCAATGGCCTGATCTTATTTCTCCGTCGAGCCATAACCGAGTGCGGCACAAGGCGTTGCCAACAACAGACAGTGACCTCCTCGCTGCTCAACGCCTGGACGCAGCAGCAGGTCCGCCGGGCGAGGTCCTCGGCCTGGCCGGCGATACCGTGCGGTTCATGCTGCGTCGCCAGTCGTTCAGCGCGGCGGTTCCCAGCCAGCGTGGCTGACAAGCGACACGGGGTTGTCCACCTGCAGCATGCGGGCCACGGCTTCTACTTGGATTGCTTCGCTCTGAAGGCGGGTGCCGAGCACGCAGGCGTCGTCAGGCGGGCACCTTGCTTCCCCGCGTGACAGATAGCTCTTGAGCATGGACTACTCCAGCGAGGGCCGAGCCAGGCGAGCTCGTCTCTCCTGGTGGCCGACCTACTCGTATCTCAACGCATCCGCCGGATTGGTCCGGGCCACCAGCCAGGTCTGGCCGCTGACGGTTCCCAGGGCGACGACGAGTACCCCGACCCCCGCCAGGGCGAACCAGCCCGGGCCCTGGTCGATCCGGTAAGCGTAGAAGGCGAGCCAGTGATCGAGGACGAAGAAGGCCAGGGGCCAGGCAATGACGTTGGCCGCAACTACGAGCCATCCGAACTGGTGGGACATGAGCAGCACGACATTGGCGGTGGTCGCCCCGAGGACCTTGCGGATGCCGATTTCCCTGGTGCGGCGAGCAGCGGCGAGGCCGGCGAGTCCGACGAGTCCCATGCAGGAGATGGCCAGGGCGCATGCGCTCATCCACTTCATGACGATGCCGACGCGCCGCTCGGTTGCGTACAGCGATACGAAGGTCTCGTCGAGGAAGCTCAGGCTCTTCAGTTCGTACTCGGGCAGCATTCGGTTCCACAGCGTCCTGACCTCCTCCACCGCCGCCGACAGGTTCCGGCTGTCGACTCGAAACAGGATTTGATCGAACCGGTCGTGTCGCGTTGACCCGGGCATGACCGTTGTCAGAAGGGCCGGCCCTACGGTGTGGTGCATGTCTTCGTAGTGGAAGTCCGCGACGACGCCTATGACCGGGATGGGCTGATCCAGAAAGGGGGGAACCGACAAAGTGCGGCCGACCGGATCCTCCGGTCCCAGCAGGCGAGCCGCGGTCTCGTTCACCAGGATGCCGGGCGACGGACCCTGCAGGCCCCGAGTGAATCCTGTCCCGGAGAGGATCTCGACTCCCATGACGTGAGGGAGATCCGGAGTTACACGAAAGGGCTTGATCTCGAACGTTCTCTCACCGAGCCGGAATGGTCTGGGGTACTGGCCGCCCGTGCCGGGGGCGGCCGAAATGCCTGCCACCCCCTCGACCAGTCCCGGCCGTGACTCGATCTCGCTGGCGAGGCGTTCGATCTGCAGAGGATCGAGGGCGTCTTTGGAGCGAGCCAGTACCACTCGCTCGCCGTCGAACCCCAGGTTTGTTTTCATGAAGTCGAGCTGCCGCGTCATGGTGATCGTCACTACTACCAGGAAGGTCGACATGACGAACTGCAGGACGATCAGACCCCGGCCGATGCGGCCCCGACCGAGCTGTGGCGCACTTCCGCCAAGGGCCCGGATGGGGTGGTGTCGCGAGATGACGTGGGCCGGGTACAGGCCGGAGAGCAGGCCGACGGTCAGAGTCAGGGTCAGGGCACCGGCCCCGGTCTCGAGGGACAGCCACTCCAGATCGAGTTGACGATTCACGACCTGGTTGAAGGTGGGCAGCAGTACTTCGGCCAGGGCCATGCCCCCGACAACGGCGATCAGGCTCACGACGACGGCCTCGGCCAGGAACTGGCTGGCGAGTTGGGGGCGGGTGGCGCCGATCACCTTGCGCATGCCGATTTCGAGGGTGCGCGAGATGGCGCGGCTCAGGGCGAGGTTGACGAAGTTGATGGCGGCGACCAGGAGAACGAGGGCGGCCAGCCCTGCCAGCAGGTAGCAGTGCGCCGCGGTACCGGAGCCGATGCCGATGGGTGACCCGATTTCCTGAGCGAAGCGGGCCCCAATGAAGGGTTGCAGCTTGGGGCGGGCCTTCGTGGCCGGGCTTTGGTAGTGGTCGGCCAGGGGTGCCAGCCGCGCTTCCATCTCCGCAGGTGCCACTCCCTCTTCGAGTTCGATGAACAGGCCGTTAGTACCGTTTCTGCTAACGATGTAGTTGTCGTCATGCACAAGCTGCAATTCCTCGACCGCCGACGAGGGTACGAGCACGTCCAGAGGTAGAAGAGAAGGCCCTGGAAGTGGAGCCAGAACTCCCGTGATCGTGCGATCCACCTCGATCTGCGTCTTCTCAGGTGGAAACGGTCCGAAGCTGTGGGAGACGCGCACCCGGATGCGGATGCGCTCCCCCAGCATGGCGTGGACTGGTACATCGGGGCCGAAGTACTTCCGTGCCGTCTCGTGGTCCAGCACAACGCTGTGGGGAGCTTCGAGTGCTGTCGCCGCATCGCCCGCGGCCAGCGGCAGGGTGAACATGCTGAGGAAGGCCGGATCGACGGCGAGGACCATCTTCGGGAAGGCCGCGTCGCCGTAAGAGACCCTGGCGTATGTCCTGTGCATGAGGACCGACTCGTGGATGCCGGCGACTGTGGTACGTAACGGCTCGGCCAGCCTGGGGCGCACTATCGTGTCCCTGTCGGATCCGGAATCGGGCTCCAGGTCTTCGAAGTAGACGGCGAAAATCCGCTCTCCCTTTTGGTGCCAGGTGTCGAAGGAGGTCTCGTGGCGTACGAAGAGCAGGCAGAGGATGGTCACGGCGAGTGCCGCGGACAGTCCGACTACGTTGATCAGTGTAATCCCCCTGTTGCGGGCCAGTACGCGCAGTGCGGTGATCAGATTGCTCTTCCACATAGTTCTGTCTCACGCCTTTTCGTTGGGCATCGGAGGAAGGGTCAGCAGCTGACGGGACGCTGCCTCGACAGGGTCACGGTGCATGGGATTCTCACTCGTACCGCAACGCCCGTACCGGATCCGCCCGCGCCGCCCGCCAGGCTTGGTGGCAGGAGCTGACCAGGACCGCCGCCAGCGCGATCGCCGCCCCGGCGGCGAAGTGCCAGGGCGACAGGTCGATGCGGAAGGCGAAGCCGTCGAGCCAGTCGCGCATCCACCACCAGGCGAGGGGGCTGGCCGCCGCGGCACCGAGGAGGCCGAGCCAGGCGAACTCGCGGGCCATGAGGGCGGTGAGGCCGACGACGGTGGCGCCGAGGGCCTTGCGGATGCCGATCTCCTTGGTGCGGCGGCCGACGGCGAGGGCGGTGAGGGCGAAGGCGCCGAGGGCGGAGATGAGGACGGCGCCGGCGGCGGCCCAGGTGATGACGCGGCGCCAGCGCAGCTCGTCGCGGTAGGCGGCCTCCAGGTCCTGCTGCAGGAAGGAGAAATGGAAGTCGGCGTGGTCGACGATCCCGGTCCAACTCTCCTCCATGTAGCGAATGACCTCCTGCAGGTCCCCCGGCTTGATGCGCACGAGCATGAGATCGGCTTCGTACACGTCCGGCCCCAGGATGGGGTTGAGGAGCAGCAGGCCCGGCGGGCCCTCCTCGTAGCCCGACTCGAAGGTGAAGTCCTTGACCACGCCGATGATCCGGAACTGTCCCCGGGACTGGCGTTTCGAGCGCGATGGGCGCACCAACTCGATCGTCTCTCCCAGGGGGTCGGCGAGTCCCAGACGCGCCGCGGCGCTCTCGGATATGAGGGCGAGATGCGACTTGTCTCCCTGGTCCACCGAGAAGTCGTGGCCGCCTAACAGCTCCAGGTTCATGGTCTGCACGAAATGGTGGTCCACCGTGTAGTGACGGACCTTCGTCTCGCGCCCGTCCGCCACGGCCAGGTGGTCGGTCCGGTGCGGCTCCTGCAGGAAGTCATCCTCCACCAAGGTCACCGAGGCGACCCGATGGTGCTGCAGAAAAGCCTCCACGAGGGCGGGATGATCGGGGTACATGTCGTGGAGGGCATCCGCGTGCACGGCGATGACCCGCTCCTGGTCCATGCCCACGTCGCGCGCCATGACGTGCTCGAGCTGGTGGTACATGACCACCGTGCAGGTGATCAGGCCCGCGGAGATGGCCAGCTGCACACAGACGAGGGCGCGGCTGAACCGCGCCGTGCCGGCCATCGACACGCTTCTCCGGATCGCGCTCAGGGGCGCCAGCCGGGACAGGACGAGGGCCGGATACCAGCCGGCCCCCAGGCTGACGAGGAGCAGCAGGGCCGCCAGTGCGGCGAGCATGCCCGGCTCGGACAGACCGAGGGTGAGATCCTGGGAGAAGGTGGCGTTGAAGGCCGGCAGCAACAGCCACGCCAGCCCGCACCCGGCACCGAGCCCGAGGACGGCGAGCACCGAGGACTCGCCGATGAACTGGCGGATCAACTGCTCCCGTCCGGCGCCCACGGCCTTGCGCACGCCCACCTCGGGAGCGCGTTGGGAGGCCCGGCCGATGGCCAGGTTGACGAAGTTGATGCATCCCATCAGCAGGACCGCGAGGGCGATGCCGCCGAGCACGTAGGAGACGTACGGGTCCCTCGGCTCCACCACGCCGTGTCCGACCCATCGCAGCAGGCCCGTGTCCGAGCGCAGGTCTGTGAGGGGCTGCAGATGGAAGAGGGAGAAGTCCCCGGGCATCTCCCCTCCCCCGGCGGGGAGCAGGTTGCGCGTCATCTGCGCGAGGGCGGGCTCCACGTCGGCGGGTTCGGCGCCGTCCGCGAGCAGGACATAGGCATTGCAGGAGCCTTCCCACGCGTCCGGGGCGTCGTGGAAGAGCAGGTCCGTGTTGGCGAAGGGCAGCAGCATGTTGAAGCGGATCGACGAGGTGCGCGGGACCGGCGCGGCCACTCCCGTGATGGTGAAGTCCTCCACATCGGCCGTGGCCAGTGAAGCGATCGACAGGCTCTGCCCCAGAGGATCAGCGTCGCCGAAGAGGCGCAGAGCCATCTCGTGACCCAGGACGACGGAGTTGCGCCCGGCCAGGGCCGTGGAGGCGTCCCCCCGCAGCAGGGGGAAGTCGAAGACCTCGAAGAACGAGGGATCGACGAGGAGGAACTCCTCGTCCCGGGACTCGCCCGCGTAGGTCGTGCGCACGACGCGGTCGTCCCTGTCGCTGCCCCTCGCGGCGCTGAGACGGACGGCGCGTTCCACGTGGGGGGAGAGAGCCTCCAGCTCCGGAGCGAAGGCGAACTGGATCGCATCGGCCGTGCGCGCCGGCCCCCCTTCGGGTCCCTGGGCCAGAGAGACGACGCGGTAGATCCGGTCCCCCTTGCCGTGGAAGCGGTCGAAGGACCACTCCTGGGAGGCGAAACGCCAGGCGAGCAGGCAGAAGGCGAGGCCCAGGCCGAGACCGGCGAGGTTGATGGCCGTGTGCAGACGGTGGCGCATCAGGTTGCGCACGGCGATGACCAGGTAGTTTCGCAGCATCTCAGTTCCTCACTCGTACCGCAGACTCTGCGCCGGTGGGCGCAGGGCCGCTCCAGCCGATGCCAGGGCGACGAGCAGCAGGGTCAGTGTCATCACGGCCCCGGTGGACAGGGGGAAGACCCACGGAGCCAGGTCGACTCGATAGGGGAAGTTGTCGAGCCAGGTCCGCAACGCCATGTAGCTCAGGGGCCAGCTCAGGAGGGTGGCAAGGCCGAGGAGGGCCGTCGATTCCGCCGCCATGAGCCGGACGACCTGGGGGACCGTTGCGCCCAGCACCTTGCGGATCCCGATCTCCTTGGTGCGCCGGGAAACCGCCATGGTCACCTGACCCAGGAGGCCCAGGCAGGTGATGACGACCACGAAACCGGCGGACAGACCGATGATCCTCGTCCAGCGTTCTTCGTCCCTGTACTGGGCTTCCAGGTTGGCGTCGAGGAAGGACCACTCGAAGGGATCTTCGGGAGCCGCCCGGTTCCAGGCCTCGCGGAGCTCGCCGAGCACCTGCCTTGCGCTCCCCGGACGGATGCGCACGAAGACATGGTACAATCCGTGATAGGCCGGGTTCTGGGTCAGGAAGAGCGGCTGGATCCCACGGTGCATGGAGTCGAAGTGGAAGTCTCGCACGACACCGATCACCGTCGGTTGCGGCTCGTTGTTGATCGTCGAGACGGGCAGGGTGCGTCCTGTCGGATCGGTCCATCCCAGCAGGTCCGCGAAGTGTTCGTTGATGATGGCCACCCCCTCGGCGTCCGCTGCGCGTCCCTCGTCGAAGTTCCTTCCCGTCACCAGCTCCATCCCGAGCGTGGGCAGGTAGCCTGGATCGACGCGGATCACCCGGATGGGGGTATGAGCCGATGCGTCGGCCTTCTTCAGCCCCACCGATTGACTCCCGCTGGTGAAGGAGCGGTCACTCGCCCCTGTGCTCACCACGGAGCTCAGCCCCCCGGCCGCGTCCTGGAAACGCCTTGCCGTATCCTCGCCCGGCACCGGCACGACCAGCACCTGCTCGCTGTCGAAGCCCAGTTCCCCGGTGCGCATGAAATCCCACTGGCGCATCACCATCACCGCACCGACGATCAGCCCCACCGCCAGCCCGTACTGAACCACCAGCATGGACTGCATGAACCTCCGGCGCCGCGGCCTGCCCCCGCGCCCCTTCAACACCGCCACCGCCGGAGGCCGGGACAGGACCATCGCCGGGTACCAGCCGGCGGCCACTCCCGTGACGAGGAGGATGGCGAGCAGGAAGAGGGGACCTCGCCAGCCCTCCAGTTGCGACATGGACAGGGGTTTCTCGACCAGCGCGGCGAAAGCGGGCAAGGCCGAGGCGGCCGCGGCCGCTCCGCAAAGAGCCGCGCCGAGCACCAGCAGCAGGGCCTCGCCCCAGAACTGCCGCATCAACTGCTTCCGGCGTCCCCCCAGGACCTTGCGGACACCCACTTCCAGGGCACGGCCTGCCGACACGCCGATGGTCAGGGTGATGAAATTGATGCACGCCACCAGCAGCACGACCAGCCCCATCCCCGACAACATCCAGGCGTAGGTCGAGTTTCCCAGCACGAGGTAGTGGCTGTCGACCTCACGGTCGAAGTGGACCTTCGAGAGAGGCTGCAGGTTGACGGCATACGCCCCCAGACGCTCGTCGGTCAGCCGGGCCCTCAGTTGCCTCCGAGCCTCGGACAGGACTTCGGGCGGCGCGGAGGCCGGCCATCCGCTCTGAATGAACGACATGAGTTGCGTTCGAATCAGCGCGGTCAATGCCTCCTCGACGTCCCGGACACGGGTCTCCTCCCCGAGTTCGACGAAGATCGAGGTCTCTCCCACGTTGTTCCTGTCGACGAAGTAGCCTCCGCGATTCTCATGTGAGACGAGGTAGTCGAAGCGCAGGCTCGAGGCCGGCGGCACGTCCTCGGCGACGCCCGTGACGATGTGGTCCCTTCCCTTGACGGAGATGGTGCGGCCCATGACTTCGGCGAGTCCCGCTCCATGCTCGCCGAAGAGTCGCGCCGCTGCAGTCCTGCTGATCACGACCGCATCCGGACTCTCCACTGCCGTACGAGGATCACCGTGGAGGAGGGGAAAGCTGAAAACCTCGAGAAAGTCGGGGCTCACGAGTCCGATCTGCTCGTCCAGCACCGAGTCTTCCCAGCGCACGCGCGCCGTGGAGCGAATGAAGGCCGCCACCGCCTCCACACCGGCTGCACTCTCCGCAACGGCGTGCGTCATGGCACCGGGGAAGAGCGTGCCGGTCTCTCTCTCCTTCGCGTCCTGGAGGAGAAGCCTGTAGACCCGGTCGCCCTTCTCGTGAAAGGCGTCGTGGCGCAACTCGTGGTCCACGTACAGGTAGATCAACGTGCAGCCGGCGATGCCGATGCAGAGCCCGAAGAGGTTGATGAGACTGTGGCTCTTATGCCGCCGCAGCGTTCGGAGGGCGATGAGCAGGTAGATGCGCAGCATATCGGATCCTTTCCCTTACTCGTACCGCAACGCCCGCACCGGGTCTGCCCGCGCCGCCCGCCAGGCCTGGTGGCAGGAGCTGACCAGGACCGCCGCCAGCGCGATCGCCGCCCCGGCGGCGAAGTGCCAGGGCGACAGGTCGATGCGGAAGGCGAAGCCGTCGAGCCAGTCGCGCATCCACCACCAGGCGAGGGGGCTGGCCGCCGCGGCGCCGAGGAGGCCGAGCCAGGCGAACTCGCGGGCCATGAGGGCGGTGAGGCCGACGACGGTGGCGCCGAGGGCCTTGCGGATGCCGATCTCCTTGGTGCGGCGGCCGACGGCGAGGGCGGTGAGGGCGAAGGCGCCGAGTGTGGAGATGAGGACGGCGCCGGCGGCGGCCCAGGTGATGACGCGGCGCCAGCGCAGCTCGTCGCGGTAGGCCGCCTCCAGGTCCTGCTGCAGGAAGGAGAAGTCGAAGTCGGAGTAGTTGACGACGCCGTTCCAGGCCTGCCGCAGGTGTTGCAGGACCTCCTGCAGGTCGCCCGGCTTGACGCGCACGAGCATCAGCTCGCCTTCGCCGGGCAGGCCGGGATGGAGGGCCAGCAGCCCGGGCGGGCTCTCCTCGTAGCCGGACTCGAAGGTGAAGTCCTTGACCACGCCGACGATGCGGTAGTGGCCCCGGGACTTGCGGCCCGAGGGAGAGACGCGCATCAGCTCCACCGTCTCGCCGATGGGATCGGCGAGTCCGAGGCGGGAGACGGAACTCTCGGAGATGAGGACCACGCTCTCCTTGTCGCCCTTGGCGGGCGAGAAGTCCCGGCCGCGGGTCACCTCCAGGCCCATGGTCTTCACGAACTGGTGGTCGACCATGAACCGGCGGACCTTCGCCTCGCGGCCCTCCGGGGTCGCGGCCCGGTAGTCGGAGGGATACTCGTCGCGCAGGAAATCGTCGTCCGACAGGGAGATGGAGGCGATGCGGTGGTGGTTCAGCATGGGTTCCACGAGCCGGATCTGATCGGGGTTGTTGACGGGCTCCGTGTGGACGGCGATGACGCGCTCCTGGTCGAGCCCCATGTCGCGGGCCATGACGTGGTCGAGCTGGTGGTACATGATCAGGGTGCAGGTGATGAGGGCCACGGAGATGGCCAGCTGCACGCCCACGAGGACGCGGCTGATGCGGGTGATCCCGGCCGTGGACAGGCTGCGCCGGATGGCGCTCATCGGCGCCAGGCGGGAGAGGACGAGGGCGGGATACCAGCCGGCCCCGAGGCTGACGAGCACCAGCAACGCAACCAGCGCGCCCAGCGTTCCCGGCTGGGTCAGCCCCAGGGACAGCTCCTGCGAGAAGGTGGCGTTGAAGGCGGGCAGGAGCAGCGACGCCAGGGCGCACCCGGCGCCCAGCCCGAGGACGGAGAGCACCGCCGCCTCGCCGACGAATTGCCGCATCAGGTGCCCTCGTCCGGCGCCGACGGCCTTGCGCACGCCCACCTCCGCCGCCCGCAGCGACGCCCGGCCGATGGCGAGGTTGACGAAGTTGATGCACCCCATGAGCAGGACCGCCAGGGCGATGCTGCCGAGGATGTAGGAGACGTAGGGGTCCCTCGGCTCGACGACGCCGTGTCCCACCCATCGCAGCAGACCCGTGTCGGAGCGCAGGCCGGTGAGCGGCTGCAGGCGGTAGGGCGAGGTATCCTCCGGGAAGTCGGCGGGAAGGTCGTCCTCGTGGAGCCGCAGCCAGGTCCGGCCGAGCTGGGCGAGGGCCGGCGCCAGGTCGGCGGGGTCGGCCCCGGGCTTGAGGAGGACGTAGGCGTTGCAGGTGCCTTCCCACTCGTCCGGGGAGTCCATGAAGAGGAACTCCGAGTTGTCGAGGGGAAGGAGCATGTTGAACTGGATCGACGAGGTGCGCGGCACGGGGGCCGCCACGCCGGTGATGGTGAAGTCCTCGGCCTTCCCCCAGTCCGGGGAGACCAGGGAGAGGCTCTGCCCCAGCGGATCGGCCTCGCCGAAGAGGCGTTGAGCCATCTCGTGGCCCAGGACCACGGAGTTGCGCTCCGTCAGCGCCGTGGCCGCGTCTCCCCGCAGCAGGGGGAAGTCGAAGACCTCGAAGAAGGCGGGATCGACGAGCAGGATCTCCTCGTCGCTGGAGGCGCCGGCGAAGGTGGTGCGCACAACGCGGTCGCTCTTGTCGCTCCCCTCCCCCGAGCTGAGGCGGACGGTGCGCTCCACGAGGGGGGAGAGGGCCTCCAGCTCGGGGGCGAAGGCCAGCTCGATCATGTCGGCCGAGGCGACCCGCCCCATCTCCGGCAGGGTGATCTCCATGTAGACGCGGTAGATCCGGTCCCCCTTGCCGTGGAAGCGGTCGAAGGACCACTCCTGGGAGGCGAAGCGCCAGGCGAGGAGGCAGAAGGCCATGCCCAGGCCGAGACCGGCGAGGTTGATGGCCGTGTGCAGGCGGTGGCGCATCAGGTTGCGCCAGGCGATGATCCAATGGTTGCGCAGCATGGCTATTCTCCTTTGACGAATACCAGTACGCCCCAGTAGTCCGGTTCGTGGAAGGAACCCGAGGTGGGAGAGACCCCCCACCCGCTGGCTACATCCCCGTCCTTGTATCCGATGATGCCTCCTTCTGCATCGACCAGAGTCTTCCTCACTCCCCGGCCTTGATCGAAGCGGTTGAAGTTGGCCTTCCACCTGTCGCCGGGCTCAGGCGGGATCGCCTGTTCGCCCAGCACGTCCCTCGCGTTCACCTCGTGGGTGACGTCATCCCTCTCCCAACTCAACTCCAGGGCCTTCCTGCCCAGGCCGCTCCAGGGAAGGAACAGCTCCACCGTCCACCACTCGTCCCGGTCCGACCGATCCGTGAGGGTGCCCTCCGCGTAGATGGCGTTCGTGAGATCGGGATCCCAGTCGGTAGTGAAGTTCGTGCCGCCGGCTTCGGGGATGAGGAGGTCCCTCCTCGCGCTGCGGGGATTGATCGCCACCTGGAGGTAGTTCGTGCCGTCCATGTCCGGGTCGAGGAACAGCTCCACGGTGTCGTCGGTGTACACCGGCCCGTCCCGCTCGGTGACCTCGGCCTGGATGTGGGCGTCCAGGCAGTGGTACAGGACCATCAACCCCTTGTCGTTCCACAGGGCCTTCACCCGCGTGCTCACCGAGTCGGTCGCCATCAGGCCGGTGTAGTGCCGGTCGGTGAGGTCGATGGCCGGCGCCAAGGCCCAGCTCTTCTCGTGGGCATGTCCGTCCAGGGTCATCTCCTCCCCGGTGAATCGGACCTCGTAGGAGAGTCCGGCCGGGTCGGCCGCGGCGGCGGGCAGGACGGCGAGCAACACCAGCACTGCCATGGAGCAACGAGCGAGAGGACTCGTCATGTCGGGGACCTCCGATCTGGACACGGGCACACCTCCGGGTTGATACCAGCTACTCCCCCAGTCGTATGTGGTCTATAGGGTTGCTGACCGCCACCCTCGCCGAATGGAATGCTACCGGAACGAAGGCGACGGCCACTCCCAGCAGGATCGCAGCCGCGAGAAACTGGGACCAGATATCCACGCGGTAAGCGAAACTCTGGAGCCATGTCGACATGCTGTAGTACACGAGAGGCAGTGCAATCAGGTTTCCGACCAGAGCCAATTCCCCGAACTCTCGTACCAACATGAACACAACGCGTCCCGTGGAGGCACCGACCACCTTGCGGATGCCGATCTCTCCCTTGCGGCTCTCGGCCCGGTACGATGCCAGACCGAACAAACCCAGGCACGCAGTGAGCATGGCAAACCCCGCCAGAAGCCCAAAGATGCGGACGTCTTGAGCATCCTGGCGATACAGGTCATCCAGCTCGTCCTCGAGAAATGCGTACGAGAAGTCGCCCCCAATGGCTGCCACCTTCTCCCACTTCTCTTTGACCAGAGCTATCGTCTCCGGCAACGACTCTTCATCATGCAGCTTGATGAATGTCTTGTTCACCGTACTGGCGGGAATCGACTCCGAGTGCCTTACCAGCACCATAGGCCGCACTTCTGCGTGAAGTGTGTGCCAATGGAAGTCCTTGACAACACCGATGACTTGTGCCTTGCGATTCTCCTTCCAGAAGGGGAACTCAACCGCCTTGCCGATAGGATCCGCCCATCCCCACTCCCGGGCGGCCCTCTCGTTTATCAGGACAGATGACTCGGCAAACTTGCGGCTCTCGGAGGATCCGGACCCGGGGAGGGCCCTCAGATCCATCAACTCCACAAAGTCTCCGTCCACAAACAGCAGATCACAGTCAATTGGCTCGGGAGCACTTCCGCCTCCGACACATCTCTTAACTCCCGCCGGAGCCTGCCGCGCCGGGCTGCTGGAGACACCCGTTACGCCGGCAATCCGCGGGCTCTCCAGGAGTTCACTCTTGAACAGCCCCAGGTTCCATGGGTTGATCCCTCCCTCGACGACCAGAATCTTGTCCGCTTCGAATCCGAGGTCCCTCTTCCCGAGGTAGGCCACTTGATCGTACGCCACACCGGCCGTTCCGATGAATGCGGTGGCCAAACCGAATTGCAGCACTGTCATGATCTTGCGCATCCGACTTTGACTGGCACCGCCAAAGTGGCGGCCCCTCATACTCTCCACTACTCTCAAGCGCGCGAGCATGAGAGATGGGTAGGAACTCGAGACGGCCCCAACCAGCAATGCAACTCCAAACATGACCATCCATGTTTCCCAATTGGCGTAGACCCCGGGCCTGAATTTCTCACCAACTACCGCGTTGACGAACGGTACGAGTGACTCCGCCAAGGGAAAGGCCAAGACCAGCGCTGCCGTTGAGTGGAGGGTTGCCTCGCAATAGAACTGCAGGATCAACGAGCGACGTTCAGCCCCGATGGCCTTGCGCAGGCCGACTTCCCTCGCACGTCCAATCCCCTGAACGGTGGATATGTTGATGAAGTTGAGGCATCCTATCAGCAAAATGACAGACGCGATGCCTCCATACCTGTACAGATCACCCAAGGTGCGGGTTGTCTCCCAATCGCCCTCGAGGTGAGAGGGCAGGTGGACCTTGGCCAGCGGCTGAAGGTCCACATTGCACGTAATGGCCTCTCTGCCTCCGCCGCGGCCAAATTCCTGACACTCGTGGTTGGTCAGTTGCAGCTTGTCTCTTGCTCCGGCAGCGTCAACTCCACTTGGAAGCACCACGTACAAATGCGCTCGTAGAAGATCGAAGTGACTTGCGCGAAGACCTTCCTGCTCCCGAGAAAAGAGAAAATCAAAGTCGAGATGGGAATTGGGCGGGAAGTCTTCGACAACTCCTGAAACAACGGCCCCTATGCCGTACTCGTACGGAAGGTGTATCTCCTGGCCAAGGGGATCGACCTCACCAAAGTACCTGGCCGCAGTACTCTCGGTGATTACAACCCGCCCCTTGCCCTCCAAGGCCGTCTCCGGATTCCCCTTTAGCAGAGAGAAGCTGAAGACATCGAAGAAGTCACCGTCGATGGCTATGAATCTGGATGGCTCTTCGAGGAAACGGTCGCGTCCACTGGTTACCACCACCTCCTCGGAGAGGGCGAACCTGAAGAGCCCTACGCTGGACTCAAATTCCGGATACCTGCTACGGAGAGCCCCCATCATGGCAAGCCTGATGGCGCCAAGATTCCGCTCGGACTCACCGTTGCGCACTTTCAGAGTCACCCTGAAAGTGCGGTCGGCCTTCTCGTGGAAGCGATCATAGCTCAACTCATGGCGGATCAGGTCCACGACCATGGTGCAGGTAGCCATGCCCACGGCGAGTCCGAGTATGGCAATGAGTGAATAGAGCTTGCGGCGGGACATGTTCCGCCACGCCACTGTCAAGTAGCTGAGTAGCATCGCTCAAAACCTCCAGGTCACTGGGGCGAGACCTTGCCGTCCAGCAGATGCACCACCCGGCTGCCGTAGCCGGCGTTCTTCTCCGAGTGCGTCACCTGCACGATCGTCGTGCCCTCACCGTTCAGCTCCCGCAGCATGGCCATCACCTCCTCCCCCTGCCGGGAGTTGAGGTTGCCCGTGGGCTCGTCGGCCAGGATCAGGCTCGGCTGGCCGATGAGGGCGCGGGCGACGCCGACGCGCTGCTGCTCGCCGCCGGAGAGCTGGTGCGGGAAGAGGTCTTTCTTGGCCACCATCTGGAAGCGGTCGAGCAACTCGCTCACCCGCGCCTTGCGCTCGGAGCCCTTCACCTTCTGGTAGAGGAGGGGCATCTCCAGGTTCTCGAAGACCGTCTGCTCGTCGATGAGGTGGTAGGCCTGGAAGACGAAGCCGATGTGCCGCCGGTGCACCTCGGTGCGCTCCTTCTCCCCCATGCCGCTCACCTCCTCGCCGAGGAAGCGGTAGGTGCCGGCCGTCGGCTCGTCGAGCATGCCCATGATGTGGAGCAGGGTCGACTTGCCGGCGCCGCTAGGCCCCATGATGGAGACGAACTCGCCCTTCTCCACCTTCAGGTGCACGTGGCGCAGGACGTAGGTCTTGAGGGAACCGCTCTGGTGGTACTTCTCGATGTCGTTCATCTCGATCATGGTGGTCTCCTCTTGGCGGTTACTTCGTGTGCAGGGTCCTTGCGGGGTTGGTCAGGGCAGCTCGCATGGCCTGGCCGCCAACCGTCAGCCCGGCGATGACGAAACAGAAGGCGCCCGAGACCATGAACAGGGGTACGCCGACTTCCACGCGATAGACAAAGTCCTGCAGCCAGTGGTCGGCCAAGCCGTAAGCGACCGGCACGCTGAGGAGGAAGGCGATGGCAACGGGCTTGGCGAAGTCGCCCAGCAGCATGGCGGTGATGCGGCCGGGGGAGGCACCGAACACCTTGCGGATGCCGACTTCCCTGGTGCGTGCTTGAGCGGCGTGAGCGGCCAGACCGAAGAGCCCTACCAGGGCGACGGCGATGGTCAAAGAGAGGAGGAGGGTGAGAGCGCGTCCCACCTTCAGTTCATCGGAGTAGAAGTGCGCCGTCACTTCTTCGAGGGATTGACGCCGGATGGGGGGATCCGGTACGGCGGCCGCCCACTTGTCGTCGATCACTTGGAGGGCTTCTTGGAGATGCCCGGGGCGCACTCGCACGATAAGGTTACCCACCTCACGGTCAATCTGTCTCATGACCAGTGGTTCTATCTTGTAGCGGGGACCGAGGAAGTGGAAGTCCTCGATCACCCCAACGACGCGCCGACCAGGGACATGGGGTATCGTCCCTCCCAGGGGCTGTTCCAATTCCCACCTGCGAACGGCGGTCTCATTTATCACGACCGCTTTGGCGTCGGCCGGCTCGTCGGTCAGGGGACGTCCCTGGACCATGCGCAATCCCGTGATCTCAACGAAGTCGCCATCTACTGCATTGTACCAGTAGCGGATCCTCATTCCCCCTTCTACTGGTATAGACCTTAGTGCCCCACCAAACACTGATTCAGAGAGACTGACCGCGGCGATACGGCTGTCTTGAAGCAACTCAGCTTTGAAAGCGCGGGCCCGGTCTGCGGTCAGGCCGCCCTCATGGGGATTGCTGATGATGACAGCCTGTTCCGGTTCCAGTCCCAGGACGGAGTTCTCGCGGAACATGCTCTGGATGAAGCTGACCTGGTGCCATATCAGCAGCGTCATCGTCATCAACGTCGCAGTCACGGTGAATTGCGCCAGTATCAGACCCTGGCGCAGGCGGGCGCCGCCGATGCGGCCCCCGCGCTCCAGGACCGCCGGCTGAGAGCATGCCACGACCCAGGCCGGGTAGGCGCCCGCCGCCAGTCCGACCGCTGTCGCCAGCGCCGCAGCCCCGGCGCAGGTCGAGAGAGTCCAGCTGGATGACCATTCAAGGTCGATGCTTCCGATCGCCGGCAGGAACGGAGTCACAGTTTCTGCAATGGCAACCCCAAAGAGCGTGGCCCCGACGCTGAGCAGTACCGACTCGCACAGGAGTTGGCGAACAAGCTGGCCGCGATGGGCGCCGAGGGCCTTGCGGATGCCTGTTTCTTGCAGCCGTCCCTGGGCACGCGCAGTCGCCAGGTTCACGTAGTTGAACCCGGCGATCGTCAGGAGCACCATGGCCAGGGTGGCGAACAAAGCGAGGTGCATGGGGTTGCCACTCGGGCCGGCGTAGGTGGGAGACTCCGTGTCGAAGTGGATCGATTTGAGGGGCTGCAGGGCGTAGGAATCGGTAGCTTGGTGACGTCCCCCGGATTCCCGGACGATGCCGGGAATGCGCTCAGCTACCGTAGCGGCATCTGCATTGAAGTGGAGCTGTACGAAGGTTTCGTAGGCCGAAAATACCCAGGGCCTGGCGTTAGCTTCCCGGAGAGGGCTTTCCTTGTTCAGGGTTGTCAAGGAGAGCAGTGCCGAGAACTGGAGCAATGAGGTAGGAGGTGGCTTTCCTACGATGCCGGTAACGATACAGTCGAAGTCTTCGTTGTAGCGGATGACCTGGCCCATGGGATCGTCCTCTCCGAATAGCCGCCGGGCCAGTGGTTCGGTCAGCACCATGCCGTAGGGGCGCGACAAAGCGGTCTTGGAGTCGCCGCGCAGGAGCGTCAGACTGAACACTTCGAACACGCTGGATTCTGTCCAGAGAGTCCTCTCCTGTATTCCGCTCTGTTCGCCAACCCTGAACAGACGCGGCCTAGCCGGGTAAAAGCGGACTGTCTCCTCGACTTCGGGCACTTGCTCCTTGAGGGCCGACCCAAGAGGCAACGGAAAAATCCACCCCGTCTGGTCAGATTCGTTCAGTATGCGGTATAGTTGGTCCTTCTTCTCGTGGAAATCGCCCACCGAGAGCTGGTAGGCCGCCAGCTGGATGACCAGCAGGCAGAGGGCCAGGCCGACGGCCAGGCCGAAGAGGTTGATCGCCGCGTAGCCGCGCTCCCGCCAGAGGTGGCGGATGGCCGTTGTCAGGTAGCTTCTCAGCATGCTGGTCCTTTCGGGGCGGGATCCGCCCGCCTTACTCCGTGCGCAGCGTTTCCACCGGATTGGTCAGGGCCGCCCGCATCGCCTGGTGTCCCACCGTGAGTCCGGCCACGAGGAAGGAGAGGGCGCCCGAGACCACGAAGAGGCCCACCCCCATCTCGACGCGATAGGTGAAGTCGTGGAGCCACTCGTTGCCCAGCCACCAGGCGACGGGGATACTGAGGACGAAGGCGATGGCCACGGGCCGGGCGAAGTCGCGCAGCATCATGGTGGTGAGGCCCCCAACGGAGGCGCCGAAGACCTTGCGCACGCCGATCTCGCGGGTGCGCTCGTGGGCGGCGTGGGCGGCCATGCCGAAGAGCCCCACCACGGCGACGGCGATGGCCAGGGCGAGGAACGCCGTGAGGGCGCGGCCTAGCGTCAGCTCCTCGGAGTAAAGCCTGGCGGCGATTTCTTCGAGGGAGTGGCGCTGGATGGGGCGGTAGGGTGAGGCGGCCGCCCACTTGTCGTCGATCACTTCGAGGGCTTCTTCGAGATGCCCAGGGTGCACTCGCACGATAATGGCACCCACCCGATCGTCGATCTGTGCTATGACAAGTGGCCCAACCCTTGTTCGAGGACCGTGAAAGTGGAAGTCCTGGATCACCCCCACGACGCGCCCCTTCCGGTTCGGGGCGATGGAAACCGAGCTCCCCAGGGGTTCTTCCAACTCCAGCCTGCGCACTGCGGTCTCATTTATTACGGCTGCTTTGGCGTCGGCCGGCTCGTCGGTCAGGGGGCGTCCCTGGACCATTCGCAATCCCATGACTCCAACGAAGTCGCCATCTGTTCGATACAGCGCTTTGCCGCTGGAGGTGCTGCGCCTCCGTCCCCCCGGACCCAGACCAGGTACTCGCAGGGAAAGACTCACAGCGGCGATACGGCTGTCTTGAAGCAACTCAGCTTTGAAAGCCCGGGCTTGGCCTGCGGTCAGGCCGCCGTCGTCATAGCGGTTCTCAATGATGACAACCTGTTCCGGCTCCAACCCCAGGACGGAGTTCTCGCGGAGCAGGTTCTGGGTGAAACCGATTTGGTGCCATATCAGCAGAGTCATCGTCATCATCGTCGCAGTCACGGTGAACTGCGCCACCACCAGACCCTGGCGCAGGCGCGCGCGGCCGAGGCGGCCCCCGCGCTTCAGGACAGACGGCTGAAGGAAGGCCACGACCCATGCCGGGTAGGCGCCCGCGGCCAGTCCGACCGCTATCGCCAGCAAGGCTGCCCCGGCGCCGGCCGAGATCGTCCAGCGGGCGGACCATTCAAACCCGAATCCTCCAATCGCAGGCAGGAGTAGAGTCACAGCTTCGGCCATGCCAACGCCAAGCACCGTGGCTCCGACGCTCAGCAGTACTGACTCGCTCAGGAGTTGGTGAATGAGCTGGGCGCGATGGGCGCCGAGGGCCTTGCGGATGCCCATTTCGGTCAGCCGTCCTTCCGCACGCGCTGTCGCCAGGTTCACGTAGTTGAACCCGGCGATCGTCAGGAGCACCATTGCCATGGTGGCGAACAAAGCGAGGTGCATGGGGTCGCTACTCGGGCCGATGCCGGTGCGAAACTCCTTGTCGAAGTAGATCGATTTTAGGGGTTGCAGCTCGTAGGAAGCGGTAACTTCGGGAACCCCCTTGGCTTGCTGAACGACATCGTAAATGCGCCCGGCTACCATAGCGGCATCTGCATGGGAATTGAGCTGCACGAAGGTTTCGTAGCTGGAGGCATTCCAGGGGGCGTCGCGAGCTAATGACACAGCTTGGTCACGGAAGGCCGGGTCTATGGTCGCGTAGACGGCCGCCATGGCCGGGTGGAGTTCCTTCTTCATCGTTGCCAGGGAGAGCAGTGCCGAGAACTGGAGCAGTGAGGTGGAAGGTGGCTTACCCACGATGTCGGTAACCACACAATCGAAGGCTTCGTTGTAGCGGATGACCTGACCAATGGGATCGCTTTGCCCAAAGAGCCGCCGGGCCAGCGGTTCGGTCAGAACCATGGTGTAGGGACGCGACAAAGCGGTCCTGGGGTCGCCGCGCAGGAGCGGCAGACTGAACATTTCGAAGACGCTGGATTCTGTCCAGAGAGCCTCCTCATATATGCCGCTCTCTTCGCCAACCCTGAACATACGCGGAGCAAAGTCCCCCACGAAGCGGACTGTTTCCTCGACTTCGGGTACTTGCTCCCGGAGGGTTGGCCCAAGAGGTTCTGGCATGCTTTTCGTACTGAAGGCGTGGGGTCCTTCTCCTCGCGTCAGAATGCGGTATACCCGGTCTCTCTTCTCGTGGAAGTCACCCACCGAGAGCTGGTAGGCGGCCAACTGGATGACCAGCAGGCAGAGGGCCAGGCCGAGGGCCAGCCCGAAGAGGTTGATCGCCGCGTACTCGCGCTCCCTGCACAGGTGGCGGAAAGCGGTGGTCAGATAGTTTGCCAGCATGCTCGTCCTTTCGGGCGGGATCCGCCCGTCTACTCCGTGCGCAGCGTCTCCACCGGGTTGGTCAGGGCCGCCCGCATCGCCTGGTGTCCCACCGTCAGGCCGGCCACGAGGAAGGACAGCGCTCCCGACACCACGAAGAGGCCGATCCCCATCTCCACGCGGTAGGCGAAGTCGTGGAGCCACTGGTTGCCCAGCCACCAGGCGACGGGGACGCTGAGGACGAAGGCGGTGGCCACGGGCCGGGCGAAGTCGCGCAGCATCATGGCGGTGAGGCCGCCGGCGGAGGCGCCGAAAACCTTGCGCACGCCGATCTCGCGGGTGCGCTCGTGGGCGGCGTGGGCGGCCATGCCGAAGAGCCCCACGGCAGCGACGGCGATGGCCAGGAAGAGGAAAACGGTGAGCGCGCGGCCCACTCTCAGCTCTTCGGAGTAGAGTTTGCCGGCGACTTCCTCGAGGGAGTGGCGCTGGAGGGGGCGGTACGGGGCGAGGGCGGCCCACCTCTCGTCGATGACCGCGAGGGCCTCGTCGAGATGTCCGGACCGTACCCGCACGGTGATGACGCCCGCCGCTCCATGGAGCTGTCCCATGACCAGGGGCTCTACCGCACTCCTGGCTCCGTCGAAGTGGAAGTCCTCTACCACACCCACGACGCGCTTGTCCCCCCAGCCGGGGATCGTCTCTCCCAGGGGCTCCTCCAGTCCCAGGACCGTGGCGGCGGTCTCGTTGATGACCACCGCTTCGGCATCGGACGGCTGATCGGTAAGGGCGCGTCCCTGGACCATGCGCAGGCCCATGATCTCGACGAAGTCGCCATCTACCTGGTACCTCCAGATCATCCGTCCTTCCGCCATGTGCGCCGATCTCGAACCCTCGCCGGGCACCGACATGGAGAGACTCACCGCGGCGATGCGGCTGTCCTGCAGCAGCTCCGTCTTGAAAGCCCGGGCCTGATCCACGGTGAGGCCGCGGTTGCGGATCACCACCACCTCTTCCGGCTTCAACCTCAGGATGGAGTTTTCACGGAGGAGGTCCTGGATGTAGTCGAGCTGATGCCACATGAGGAGCGTCATCGTCAGCAACGCCGTGGTGGCCGTGAACTGGGTCACCACCAGACCCCTGCGCAGGCGCGCACCGACTACCCGGCGGCCGCCGCGCACGTTCGCGGTCGGCTGCAGGCGCGCCACGACCCAGGCCGGGTAGGCCCCCGCCATCACTCCGACCCCTGCTGCCAGCGCCGCGGCCCCGGCGAAGGTGGAGATTGACCAGTGCAACGAGGGGAATTCGAAAGCGGATCCCGCGATGAGCGGTATGAGTTGGAGCAGGATCGCTGCGAGGGCGGCTCCCAGGACCGTCGCCGCACTGCTCATCAGCACCGACTCGCTCAGGAGTTGGCGGATGAGCTGGCCGCGATGGGCGCCGAGGGCCTTGCGCACGCCGATCTCGTGGATCCGCCGCCCCGCCCGCGCCGTGGCCAGGTTGACGTAGTTGACCCCGGCGATCGTCAGGATCACCACGGCGAGGATGGCGCTCAGGGCGAGGTACGTGGGATTGCCGCGCGGGCCGATGGTGTTGGGCACGTCCGTGTCGAAGTAGATCGATTCCAGGGGCTGCAGGACGTGGGGAGTCGGCGCCTCGGGCAACCCCTTGGCCTCCTTGACGATGCCGGAAAGGCGTTCGCCAACGGCGGCCGGGTCGGCACCGGGCGTCAGCTGCACGAAGGTCCGGAAGGCGGCAGCGTTCCACCCCATGATGTCCGGACTCGCCTCGTACTCGGTGACGAAGGAGAACAGCGCCGAGAACTGGAGCAATGAACTGGAGGGCGGCTGGCCGACGATGCCCGTGACCTCCCAGTCGTCCGCCTCGTCGACGCGGATCACCTGCCCCATGGGGTCGCTGTCTCCGAAGAGACGACGGGCCAGCGGCTCGGTGAGGACCATGGTGTAGGGGCGGGTCAGGGCCGTCCCGGGGTCGCCGCGCAGGAGCGGCATGCTGAACATGTCGAGAACACCGGTCTCCGCGCCGATGCCTTTTTCGTACACGCCCTCCTTGTCCCCGACCTGAAGCAGGCGCGGCCAGACCGAGCTGAAGCGGACCGCCTCCTCGACCTCGGGGAACTGCTCCTCGAGGGTGGGCCCAAGGGGTCCCGGCATTGATCCCGAGTACTGGGGCCCACCCCAGAAGTCAGGGCCGAGTACGCGGAAGACCCGGTCTCTCTTGTCGTGGAAGTCGCCGACCGAGAGCTGGTATGCGGCCAACTGGATGACCAGCAGGCACAGGGCCAAACCGACGGCCAGCCCGAAGAGGTTGATCGCGGCGTAGCCGCGCTCCCGCCACAGGTGGCGGAGGGCGGTGGTCAGGTAGCTGGCCAGCATGCTCGTCCTTTCGGGGCCGGGTCCGCCCGTCTACCGCGTGTGCAGAGTCCTCACCGGGTTGGTCAGGGCAGCTCGCACAGCTTGGCCGCCCACCGTCAGCCCGGCGATGACGAAAGAGAGAGCGGCCGACACCATGAACAGGGCCACGCCGATCTCCACGCGATAGGCAAAGTCCTGCAGCCAGTGGTCGGCCAAGCCGTAAGCAATGGGCACGCTGAGGAGGAAGGCGATGGCAACGGGTTTGGCGAAGTCGCCCAGCAGCATGGCTGTGACGCGCCCGGGGGAGGCACCGAAGACCTTGCGGATGCCGATCTCCCTGGTTCGTGCTTGAGCGGCGTGCGCGGCCAGACCGAAGAGTCCTACCGAGGCTACGGCGATGGTCAGAGAAAGGAGGAGGGCGAGCGCGCGTCCCACCTTCAGTTCATCGGAGTAGAACTTCGCCGCCATTTCTTCGAGGGAGTATCGCCGGATGGGGCGGTACGGTGCGGCGGCTGCCCACTTGTCGTCGATCACTTCGAGGGCTTCTCCGAGATGCCCCGGGCGTACCCGCACGATAATGACACCCACCCAATCGGCAATCTGTCCCATGACCAGTGGTTCTATCCTCTTGCGCGGACCGTGGAAGTGGAAGTCCTCGATCACCCCCACAACTCGCGCTTGGCCGCGGTAACCGGGAATCGTCTCTCCCAGGGGTTCTTCCAACTCCAGCTTGCGCACGGCGGTCTCATTGATGACGACGGCCCTGGCGTCCGCCGGCTCGTCGGTCAGTGGGCGTCCCTTGACCATGCGCAATCCCATGACTTCAACGAAGTCGCCATCTGCTTCATACACGTTGGCGATCAATGCCCCATCGGGATCCCAATAGCTCCGTCCCGAGCCCTGACCAGGTACTGTCATGGAGAGACTCACCCCGGCGACACGGCTGTCCTGAAGCAACTCAGCTTTGAGAGCTCGGGCCTGGTCGGCGGTCAGCCCGCCATCACGGGGGTTGTAGACGACGACAACCTGTTCCGGCTCCAACCCGAGGACGGAGTTCTCTCGGAGCAGGTCCTGGATGAAACTGACTTGGTGCCAGATCAGCAGGGTCATCGTCATCAACGTCGCCGTAACGGTGAACTGCGCCACTACCAGACCCCGGCGCAGGCGCGCTCCTCCGATGCGCCCCCCGCGCTCCAGGACCGCCGGCTGAAAGCGTGCCACGACCCACGCCGGGTAGGCACCCGCTGCCAGCCCGACCGCTATCGCCAGCAACGCTGCCCCGGCGCAAGTCGAGAGAGTCCAGCGGGGTGACCACTCAAAGTCGACTTCCCCAATCGCAGGCAGGAACGGAATCACGGTTTGTGCGATGGCAACGCCAAGGAACGTGGCCCCGATGCTCAGCAATACCGACTCTCCCAGGAGTTGGCGAATGAGCTGGGCGCGATGGGCGCCGAGGGCCTTGCGGATGCCTATCTCCTGCAGCCGTCCTTCCGCGCGCGCTGTCGCCAGGTTCACGTAGTTGAACCCGGCGATCGTCAGGAGCACCATGGCCAGGGTGGCGAACAGAGCGAGGTGCATTGGGTTGCCACTCGGGCCGAGGCTGTTGCCAGACTCCGTGTCGAAGTAGATCGATTCCAGAGGTTGCAGGGCGTAGGATTCGTCAGCTTCGGGCAACCCCTTGGCTTCCTGAACGACATCCGAAATGCGCTCGGCTACCGTAGCGGGATCTGCACCGGGATTCAGCTGCACGAAGGTCAAGTAGGCCGAATAGTTCCAGCCCAACTGCCGTGCCCCCCTCTCTTTGTCAACAGTGGCCAGGGAGAGCAGTGCCGGGAACTGGAGCAATGAGTTGGAGGGCGGCTGGCCGAGGATGCCGGTGACCTCGCAATCGAAGGCTTCGTTGTAGCGGATGACCTGGCCCATGGGATCGTCCTCTCCAAACAGCCGCTGGGCCAAGGGTTCGGTCAGCACCATTGTGTAGGGGCGCGACAAAGCGGTCTTCGGGTCGCCGCGCAGGAGGGGCAAGCTGAACACATCGAAGACGCTGGATTCCGCCGAAAGAGGCTTCACACGAATCCCACTCTTGTCTCCGACTCTGAGCAGGCGCGGCAAGCTCGACTGGAATTGGACTGTTTCCTCGACTTCCGGCACTTGCTCCTTCAGGGCCGGCGCAAGAGGCAGCGGCATACTTGAAGAGATCCGGGCATCCCGATGCGCATCAGGCTCTTTCTGTACCAGTATGCGGTACAGTCGGTCTTTCTTCTCGTGGAAGTCGCCCACGGAGACTTGGTAGGCGGCCAACTGGATGACCAGCAGGCAGAGGGCCAGGCCGAGGGCCAGCCCGAAGAAATTGATCGCGGCGTAGCCGCGCTCTCGCCACAGGTGGCGGAAGGCGGTGGTCAGATAGTTTGTCAGCATGCTCGTCCTTTCGGGGCGGGATCCGCCCGTCTACTCCGTGCGCAGTGTATCCACCGGGTTGGTCAGGGCCGCCCGCATCGCCTGGTGTCCCACCGTCAGTCCGGCGATGAGGAAGGACAGCGCTCCCGAGACCACGAAGAGGCCCACCCCCATCTCCACGCGATATGCGAAGTCGTGGAGCCACTGGTTGCCGAGCCACCAGGCGACCGGCACGCTGAGGACGAAGGCGAGGGCCACGGGCCGGGCGAAGTCGCGCAGCATCATGGCGGTGAGGCCGCCGGCAGAGGCGCCGAAGACCTTGCGCACGGCGATCTCGCGGGTGCGCTCGTGGGCGGCGTGGGCGGCCATGCCGAAGAGCCCCACGGCGGCGACGGCGATGGCCAGGACGAGGAACGCCGTGAGGGCGCGGCCCACCATCAGCTCTTCGGAGTAGAGTTTGCCGGCGACTTCCTCGAGGGAGTGGCGCTGGATGGGGCGGTACGGGGCGAGGGCGGCCCACCTTTCGTCGATGACCGCGAGGGCTTCTTCGAGATGCCCGGGTTGGACCCGAACGATGATGACGCCGGCCCATCCATAGAGTTGTTCCATGACCAGCGGCTCCACCTCGCTTCGCGGACCGTCGAAGTGGAAGTCCTCGACCACGCCCACGACGCGCCTCTCGCCAAGGGTGGGGATCGTCTGGCCCAGTGGCTCCTCCAGTCCCATCACCCTGGCGGCGGTCTCGTTGATGACGAGGGCCTCGGCGTCGGCGGGTGCGTCGGTAAGGGCCCGTCCCCGGACCATGCGCAGGCCCATGATCGGGACGAAGTCGGCATCTACCTGGTACATCCAGATCGTCCGTCCTTCCGCCATGTGCGATGCTCTGGTGCCCTCGCCCGGTACCGTCATGGCCAGACTCGCCGCGGCGATGCGGCTGTCCTGAAGCAACTCCGTCTTGAAGGCCCGGGCCTGATCCATGGTGAGGCCGCGGTTTCGAACCACCACCACCTGTTCCGGCTCGGACCCAAGGATGGAGTCCTCGCGGAGGAGGTTGTCCACGTAGGTGAGTTGGTGCCACATGAGCAGCGTCATCGACAGCAACGCCGTGGTGGCCGTGAACTGGGTCACCACCAGGCCCCGGCGCAGGCGCGCACCTCCCAGGCGGCTTCTGCCCAGGTTGGCCGTCGGCTGCATGCGCGCCACGACCCAGGCCGGATACGCCCCCGCCACCACTCCGACCGCCACTGCCAGCACCGCGCCCCCGACGCAGGTAAAGAGCGACCAGGGCAAGGTGGGCAGGTCGAAGGCGGATCCCGCGATGACGTGCATGAGCCGGAGCAGGACCCCTGTCAGGACAGCTCCCAGGATCGTCGCCGCCGTGCTCATCAGCACCGACTCGCTCAGCAGCTGGCGGATGAGCTGGCCGCGATGGGCGCCGAGGGCCTTGCGCACGCCGATCTCGTGAATGCGTCTCCCCGCCCGGGCCGTAGCCAGGTTCACGTAGTTGACGCCGGCGATGGTGAGGATCACCACGGCGAGGATGGCGCTCAGGGCGAGGTACATGGGATTGCCGCTCGGGCCGATGGTGCTGGACGCCTCCGTGTCGAAGTAGACCGACTTCAGGGGCTGCAGGACGTAGGAATCGGTCACTTCGGGCCACCCCGATGCTTCCTTGACGATGCCGGGAATGCGCGCAGCCGCGGCCACCGCGTCGGCACCGGGCGTCAACTGCACGAAGGTCCGGAAGCCCGAGGCACTCCATCCGGACTCCATCATCGGATTCACCTCGTACTGCGTGGCGAAGGAGATCAGCGCCGAGAACTGGAGCAGGGAACTGGAGGGCACCCGGCCGGCGATGCCCGTGATCTCGTAGTCGGACTCTCCCACGTTGACGACCTGCCCCATGGGATCGCTCTCGCCGAAAAGCCGGCGGGCCAGGGGCTCGGTGAGCACGATGGTGAAGGGACGCGACAAGGCCGTCCCGGGATCGCCGCGCAGGAGGGGGAGGCTGAACATGTCGAAGACGCCGGCCTCGGCGCCGCCGACCGTCTCGTATATCCCCTCCTTGTCACCGACCCTGAGCAATCGCGGGTAGCTCCAGCCGAAGCGCACCGCCGCCTCGACCTCGGGCAACTGCTCCTCGAGGGTTGGGCCCAGGGGCACGTGCATCCCCGACGTGAACCCGGCGTCCTGGGCATCCGACCTCAACACGCGGAAGACCCGGTCCTTCTTGTCGTGGAAGTCGCCCACGGAGAGCTGATACGCCGCCAACTGGATGACCAGCAGGCAGAGGGCCAGGCCGACGGCCAAGCCGAAGAGGTTGATCGCCGCGTAGCCGCGCTCGCGCCACAGATGGCGGAGGGCGGTGGTCAGGTAGCTTCTGAGCATGCGTGTCCTTTCGTGGCGGGATCCGCCGCCTACTCCGTGCGCAGCGTCTTCACCGGATTGGTCATGGAAGCCCGGATCGCCTGCTGGCTCACCGTCAGGCCGGCGACGAGGAAGGAGAGGGCGCCCGAGGTCAGGAACAGACCCACGCCGACCTCCACGTGGTAGGCGTAGTTCTGCAGCCACAGGCCGCCGAGCCACCAGGCGATGGGGATGCTGAGGAGGAAGGCGAGGCCCACGGGCTTGGCGAAGTCGCGCAGCATCATCGCCGTGAGGCCGGCGACGGAGGCGCCGAAGACCTTGCGCACGCCGATCTCGCGGGTGCGGTTCTGGGCCGTGTGGGCGGCCATGCCGAAGAGGCCCACGAGGGCCACGGCGATGGCGAAGGAGAGGAAGACGGTGAGGGCGCGGCCCATGAGCAGCTCCTCCATGTAGAGGCCGGCGAAGACCTCCTCGAGGGGCATGCGCTCGATGGGCCGGTGGGGGGAGAGGTCCGCCCACTTCGCGTCGATCAGCTCGTTGACCTCGTCGAGGTGCCCGGGCCGGGCGCGCACGGAGATTGGGCCGACGTTGGAGACGGGGGCCATGAGCAGGGGCTCCACCTTCTTGTGGGGGCCGTCGAAGTGGAAGTCCTCGACGACGCCCACGACGCGCAGGTCCCGGCCCATGTAGCCGGTGATCGCCTTGCCCAGGGGATCCTCCCACCCCATCCTGCGCACGGCGGTCTCGTTGATCACCGCGGCCCGGTCGTCGGAGGGATCATCGGTGAGGGCGCGGCCCCGGCTCATGCGCAGGCCCAGCATCGCGAAGAAGTCGCCGTCCACCCCGTAGGTCCTCACCTGCACCTTGGCCGCGTCCTCCCCCTGTACTTCGTACCAGGTCCTGCTGAGGTTGCCGGGCAACGTCTCGGAGAGGCTGACCAGGGCGACCCGGCTGTCCTGGAGCAGCTCGGACTTGAGGACCCGGGTCTGCTCCAGCGTCAGTCCCTGGTTGCGGATGACCGTCACCTGCTCCGGCTCGAACCCGAGGGAGGAGTCGCGGCGGAGCAGGTCCTGCACGTAGTCGACCTGGCTCCAGATGAGCAGGGTCATCGTCATCATGGCGGCGGTGATGGTGAACTGTCCCACCACCAGGACCTGGCGCAGGCGGGCGCCGCCGGAGCGGCGGCGGCGGACCACGGCGGCCGGCTGGAAGCGCGCCACCAGCCAGGCCGGGTAGGCGCCGGCCGCCAGTCCGACCCCGAGGGCCAGGGCCGCGGCCCCGGCGGCGGCGGGGATCGTCCAGCGCATGAAGGGCAGACCGATGTCCATTCCCGTGATCAGGGCGGGGAGGCGCACCAGGATCTGGGTCGCGGCGGCGCCCAGGAGCGTCGCCACGGCGCTGAGCACCACCGACTCGCACAGGAGCTGGCGGATGAGCTGTCCGCGCTGGGCGCCGAGGGACTTGCGCACGCCGATCTCGTGGGTGCGCCGGTCGGCCCTCGCCGTGGACAGGTTCACGTAGTTGACCCCGGCGATGGCCAGGATCACCGCCGCCAGCACGGCGCAGATCGCCAGGTACAGGGGGTTGCCGCTGGGACCGAGGTTGTTGGGCACCTCCGAGTCGAAGCGGATCGACTTCAGCGGCTGCAGCTTGTAGGCGCGACCCTCCTCCTCCGGCATACCCGTGAGTTCCTCGGCCATGGCGGGCAGGCGCGCGGCGATGGCGGCCGGGTCGGCGCCGGGGCCCAGCTGCACGTAGGTGATGAAGGCCCTGCTGCTCCTCGACCCCATCATGGCGCGGCTCTCCTCGTACATGGTGGCGAAGGAGAGGAGCGCGGTGAAGTCGAGGAGGGAGTTCGGTGGCGGTTGAGCGACGATGCCCGTGACCTCGCAGTCGTACTCCTCGTCGACGCGGATCAACTGCCCCATGGGGTCGTCGTCGCCGAAGAGGCGGCGGGCCAGGGGCTCGGTGAGGACCATGGTGTAGGGGCGGGTCAGGGCCGTCTCCGGGTCGCCCCGCAGCAGGGGGAAGCCGAAGACCTGGAGGACGCCGTCCTCCGCCATCAGCACCCAGTCGGAGAGCGACTCCTTGCCGGCGAGCCGGAGCTGCGTCGGCCACCTCCCTCGGAAGCGGACCGCTTCCTCCACCTGGGGCAGCTGATCCTCGAGGGCCGGGCCCATGTGGATGGGCAGACTCGTGTTGAACCCGCCGCCGCGCCACGCGGGACCCAGGACGCGGTAGACGCGGTCCCCGTTCTCGTGGAAGGTCCCCACGGACAGCTGGTGGGAGGTGAACTGGATGATCAGCAGGCAGAGGGAGAAGCCGAGGGCGAGTCCGAAGACGTTGATCGCCGCGTACCCGCGTTCCCTCCACAGCAGGCGAAGCGCCGTTGTCAGGTAGTGAGCCAGCATGATCGTTCCCTTTCCTCTTCCTGGTTTCCGTCCGGGCCCGCCGATCGGCGGATAGCCCTCACCCGACCTTTTAGCAACAACCGCGCCACGGTGCGTTACTCTTTCTCCGGGAACCAGTTGCGGCGATCTGTCCCGAATCGGCCGGCGGACTGGATGGCCGCTGGCGATACAGAAGTGTCCACAGACGGACATCTGGGGGCTGACAGCTCCGCACCTCGGCCCCGAGTGCCGTGCCTCCTGCCGGCCGGCCCTGGAGGCGGCAAGTGGAGGCGGGGTGTCGCAGGCCCTGCCGGGCGCGGTTGCCAGCCGGCGGGCGCAGCCGCAGCTTTGGTCCCCATGCTCGAGTTCGGGGTCGTCCTCTACGCCATCCTCGTCCTGCTCGTCGCCATGTTCCTGCGCCGGGCCTGGGGCCGCAGCTTCGACGACGTCCTCGACCGGTCGGAGGCCGAGCACCACCAGGTCCACGGCGTCCATTCCCGGCACCCCCTCGGCGGCACCTGGAAGCAGTTCCGGCAGTGGATGAAGGAGGAGGAGGAGCGATGAAGGTCACCGTCTTCGGCGCCGCCGGCTGGGCCGGCCGCGCCATGCTGGCCAACCTGAAGGGCCGCCACGAGATACGCGCCGTCGACTACGGTCCCGGCGCCTGGGACTCCCTGCGCGACGTCGACGGCGACTGGGACGGCGAGACGGTGCACGCCGACATCCGCGACTACGACGCCGTCCACGCAGCCGTGGAGGGCTCAGACGCCGTGATCCACGCGGCCGTGTACAGCGCCCGCAGCGGCGACGGCGGCTACGGACCGGCCAACGACCAGTCCTACCTGGTCAACCTGAAGGGTCTCTACAACGTGCTGGAGGCGTCACACCTGCTGGAGGTGGGCCGCATCGTCCACATCGGCTCGTGCCACGTGGAGCACCCCAAGGGCGTGTTCTTCGACAGCGAGGTGCGCCGCCCCGACGGCAGCCTGTACGCCGTCCACAAGCGGCTGCAGGAGGAGATGTGCCGGCAGATGCACGAGGCCTTCGGCATGTCCATCGTCGTCCTGCGGCCGTGCTACATCGTCGACAGCCGCCTCGGGATCGGGAAGTCCCGCTACGACCTCCGCGGCCGCTGGAACACCGGCTGGGTCTGCCGCCACGACCTGGCCGAGGCCTGCCGCCTCGCCGTCGAGCGCGAGGGGCTGGAGCTGGAGGTGCTCAACATGGCCGGCGCCGAGGAGGCCGACGCGTTCTGCAACCGCCGCTGCGGCATGGAGGTGCTGGGCCTGGAGTACCGGGGGGACCTGGACCAGTACCGCTGAGGGCGGGATCCCGCGGCGACTGCGTTTGCAGGATCATCGCCGGTGACCGGAGGCCGCCGGGGATCCCCATGGGCCGTTGCCCGCCGAGGAACGGTGACGGTGATGCCAGGGGCCACCGCCTCGCCCCGGCGAATCCCGCCCGGCCTTCACCCCGGATCGCCGGGAGCCTTGCGCACGCCGATCTCACGGGTCCGCCGGTCGGCCCGGAAGCTGAGAGTCACATGCCGTCACCGCCCGAACGCCCCAACCTCGTCTTCGTGCTCCCCGACCGGCAGCGCCGCGACACCCTGGCCTGCTACGGCAACGACTGGATCCAGGTCCCGCGCCTGAACCGGCTGGCCGGGGAGAGCCTGGTCTTCGACAACTGCTACGTCACCCAGGCGGTCTGCTGCCCGTCGCGGGCCTCCATCCTGTGCGGGCTCTACCCGGTGGACGCCGGCATGCCCGTGAACCGTCACATCCTGCCAAGCCGCGTGCCGACCATCGCCGAGATGCTCCCCGGCGGCTACCACACCGGCTACATCGGCAAGTGGCACCTGGGGGACGAGATCCAGGCGCAGCACGGCTTCGACGAGTGGATCGGATGCTTCGACCACTGGTGGCCGGAGTACACCAGCGAGGCGCTGAAGAAGCAGCTCTCGCCCTACCACCACTGGCTCCTCGAGCACGGCTTCGAGCCGGACGCCCCGCATCCGGCGGGAGCCATGTTCTCCGACGACTTCCGCGCCGGCCTGCCCGTCGAGTACCAGATGGCCACCTGGCTCGGCCGGCAGTCGGCCGGGTTCATCGAGCGCAACGCCGGGCGGCCCTTCGTCCTCTACGTCAGCTCCAAGGAGCCGCACCCGCCCTTCACCAGCCCCTGGGACGGCCTCTACGACCCCGAGAGCCTGCCCGTGGACGAGACCTTCCGCGTCCACCCGGAGGGACACTCCCTGTTCAACCGCATCCGGGCCGAGTTCTGGATGCAGGCGGTGCACGACGGCGGCTTCGACCTGGGCACCGATTCGGGGTGCCGGCGGATGCGCGCCAACTACTACGGCTGCGTGTCGCTGGTGGACGGCATGGTGGGCAGCATCCTCGACGCCATCGACAGGGCCGGGCTGCGGGACGACACCATCGTCGTGTTCACCAGCGACCACGGCGAGATGGTCGGCACCCACGGCCACGTGGAGATGCGCTCTCCGTACGAGGAGTCGGCGCGGGTGCCGTTGCTGGTGCGCGCCCCGTGGCTGCACGAGGGCCAGCGCCGCATCGGCGGCAACTTCAGCCAGATCGACTTCGTGCCCACCCTGCTCGACCTGCTCGGCCAGGGCGTGCCCGAGGGCCTGCCCGGGGCCAGCCGGGCAGCGGTGATCCGCGGTGAAGCCGATCTGAGCGGTGAGGACGTGGTCATCCAGCACAACGGCGTCGGCGACCGCGACCTGACTTCGGCGGCCGAGTCGCACACCATGCCGGCGGAGCGCGTGCGCCAGCTCAATCTGCTCAAGACCGCGCCGTGGCGCAGCGTGGTCACCGCCGACCGCTGGAAGCTGACCTTGTGCGCCGCCGATCAGGGCGAGCTGTTCGACCTGAACACGGACCCGGCGGAGACCACCAACCTCTTCGACCGGCCCGAGCACCGCGACCGCGTGCGCTGGATGGCGGCGCGCCTGCGGCTGTGGCAGCAGCAGGTCGGGGACAGGGCGCCCCTGCCGGGTGTGTAGGACCCGCTGACGGCGCATTGCCCGCGGGCGCGCGGCAGCGAGGGCCTGGCCCGCGCCGGTACAAGGCGCCGGGATTCCTTCCTTCTACCTGGAACAGCTCCAACTGAGCGCTGCGGCGCCGGGGACGCTCGAGGGCCGAGGCGCGACAGCTGGCCACCGGGGGCTCGCCCTGGCGGAGTCTCGCCAGGACTTCACCCGGGGCGCCGGGGATGCCCCCCTATCTATCTAGAAGAGCTCGAGTTGGGCGCCGCGCCGCCGGGGGCCGGGCCCGGCGCCTTCGTGGGCGAGCAGCTCCGGAGGCAGGTCGGCCAGGAACGGCGACGGCGGCAGGCTCGCCCGCTGTCCGCGGACAATCCGCTGCCGCGACCGGGTGAGGATCAGCCGATCGCGGGCGCGAGTGAGGGCCACGAAGAGCAGGCGCCGCTCCTCCTCCAGGTCGGTGGCGCCGTCCCCGTCGCGCAACGGCACGAGGCCGTCCTCCACGCCGCAGAGGATCACCACCGGAAACTCCAGGCCCTTGGCGGCGTGCATCGTCATCAGGGCCACGGCCTGCGCGGCCGGCCGGCCGTCGCGGCGGGTCACGTCGCCTTCGCGGCCCAGCAGCAGGGTGTCGAGCAGCTCCCCCATGGAGGCGGCCCCGGCGGCAACGCCGACCAGTTGCTCGAAGGCGGGGGTGGCTTCCACGCCGAGGTCCTCCTGCCAGACGCGCAGCACCTTGTCCGGGGGCTCGTTCTCGGCGCGGCGGGCGTACCCGGCGGCGGCGCGGCGCAGGGCCTCCACCCGGGCCGCGGCCTTGGTGGGGAGCCCGCCGACGGCGGCCTCGAGCTCGCCCGCTGAGCCGATGGCCTCCGACAGCCGCCCCAGGGCCGCGTCGCCGGCGTCGAAGGGACCGTTGCGCAGGGCCTCCAGCAGGCGCAGGGGGCGCTCGGGCTCCAAGGCGTAGCGGAAGAAGGCCACCGCGTCCCGGGCGCCCCGCTCCTCCAGGAACCGCCGCGGACCGGAGACGGAGTACGGCAGGCCCTCGGTGAGGAAGCACTCCTCCAGGGCCGCGGCCTGGCGGCCGGTGCGGAAGAGGACGGCCACGTCGTCGAAGGCGTAGTTCCCGGGCTCGGGGGTGCCGCTGGCCTGGTCGGTGGCCACCATGTCGGTGCCGCCCACCAGCTCCTGCACGGCGCGAACCACGGCGATCGCCTCCGCCTGCTCGCTGCCGGCCTCGACGAGGCGGATGCTCGGTCCGGGGGGAGTTGCGTCGGCGTCGCTGCCTGGGGCTGGCCCATGGCCGCCGATCACCGCTCGGGAAGCCGCGCCGCCGTCGCTGACGTCAGCCGCGGGGCTGCCGCCCGCGATCACCGCCCGGGAGGCGGCCACCACGCCCGGGGCGCTGCGGTAGTTGCGCTTTAGCCGGTGCACCGAGAGGGCCGGGTAGTCCTGCCCCAGGCGGTCGAAGAACCCCGGGTCGGCGCCGCGGAACCCGTAGATCGCCTGGTCCGGATCGCCGATGACGAAGAGGCCCTCGCCGGAGCCGGCCAGCCGCCGCACCAGCTCGTACTGGACCGCGTTGACGTCCTGGAACTCGTCGACGAGCAGGTAGTCGTGGCTGTCCGCAGCCCGGCGGCCCACCGCCTCGTCCCCGCGCAGCAGTTCCAGCAGGTCGAGGAGGAGATCGTCGTAGTCGCGGGCGTTGCAGGCAGCCAGGCGCTCCTGGTAGGCGGCGTAGGCGGCGGCGAGGGGTTCGCCGGACAGCTCCTCCGGACGCAGGCCGTCCGCCTTCCAGCGGGAGATGCGGTCGCGGGCATCGCGGGCCGTTGTCCGGGCCGGGGCCGTCCCTTTGCGGGCGAGCACGTCGCGCAGCAGGCCGAGGGACTCGGCCTCGTCCACCACCAGCGGCGGTTCGGCGCCGGTGAGCCCGGTGGTCCAGCCGATGGCCAGCCGATGGAAGGTGCCCACGCGCACGGCGGCGGCGTGCGCGCCCAGCAGATCCTCCAGGCGCTCGGCCATCTCCCGGGCCGCCCGCTGCGTGAAGGTGACGGCGGCGATGCGCTCCGGCGGGCACGCCCGTTCCCGCACCATCCAGGCGATCCGCCGAGTCAGGGTCCTCGTCTTGCCGGAGCCGGGGCCGGCGATCACGGCCACCGGGCCGGCGGCCTTCACCGCCTCCCTCTGGTCGTCGTCCAGATCCTCCAGGGCCTTCTCTTCGGTGGCCTCCTCCGCGGCCTCGAGCAGCGCGTCCAGGCGCGGCGTCCCGTCAACGGGCTCCAGGGCAATGCGCTCCACCACGTGTGCGGCGTCCAGGGCCTCCGCATCGACGGGCGGGGCAGCGGACGGCGCGACCGCCCCGGTGTCGACGGCGGCGGGCTCCGGGGCGATGCGCTTCACCACGTCGGCGGCGTCCACGGCTGCCGCGTCGACCGCCCCCTCATCAACGGCCGCGCCGCCTGAGGGAGCCGCGGCGCTCGGCGCCGTCGCGGCCATGCTGAACAGCCGGCCCTGGCCCTCCAAGTCTCGGCGCTCCTCGTCGGTGAAGACCTGGATCACCCCGTACTCGCCGTCGTACCCGGGCTCGATGGCGACGCGGCCCTCGCGCATGCGGCGCACGCCCTCGGCCACCAGGGGCTCTCCGCAGGCGGCGATGCGCTCCGGGTCCACGGCGCGCAGCACGGACAGCTCCGGGCCGAGCTGCTCCAGCAGGTGCCGGTGGATGCCCTGCACCCTCTTACTCTTCGGTCCCACGCCGATGCAGGAGCCGATCACCTCGTCGAGGGCGATGAGGTACTCGAAGGGCCGCTCCACGGGGGGCACCTCCTCCTCGCCGCGGTCGGCGAGGCTCTCGACCCGGTGCAGGACCCCCACGGTGAGCTTGCGCCCGCACTCCGGGCACAGGCCGCCGGCGGCCCTGGTCTCGGCCGGCTTCCAGTGGACCCCGCACTTGCGGTGGCCGTCGTAGTGGTACTTCCCCTCCTCGGGGTAGAACTCGATGGTGCCGGTGAAGCGGGACGGGTCGCGCGAGCGCAGCGCCTCGAAGAGACCGGTGTAGGAGAGATCCGTGTCGAAGCAGGTCGCCTCGCGGCCGAGGCGGGAGGGGGAGTGGGCGTCGGAGTTGGAGACCACGGCGTAGCGGTCGAGGGCGGACAACCGGCTGTTCATCGGCGGGTCGGAGGAGAGGCCGGTCTCGACGGCGAAGATGTGGGGCAGCAGGTCGTCGAAGCACTCCTCGAGGCTGTCGAAGCCGGAGCTGGCGCCGAGGACAGCGAAGTGGGGCGTCCAGATGTGGGCGGGGATGAACAGCACCCGGGGATCGACCTCGAGGCAGATATCGAGCAGATCGCGGCTGTCGAGGCCGAGGATGGGGCGCCCGTCCGAGCCGAGGTTGCCGATCGCCGAGAGCCGCCGGTTGAGGTCGTCCACGGCGTCGAAGCCGGGCAGGCAGACGACGTTGTGGACCTTGCGGGTGCGTCCGCCCCGCTTGTAGATCGAGCTGATCTCCACGGTCAGCAGGAAGCGCACCTCGCCCCGGCACGATCGCGGGACCTGCCCGTCGACGGGTTTGGCGAGGTCGGGCCGAAGCCGGAACAGCCCCTCCTCCGCCGGCTCCAGCTTCTCCTTCAGCTCCGCCAGCCACTCCGGGTGCGTGAAGTCGGCGGTGCCGACGACGCCGATCCCCTTCAGCTGCGACCACTTGTGCAGATTCTCGGGGTTCAGGTCGCGGCTGGTGGCCCGCGACCAGCGCGAGTGCAGGTGGATGTCGGCGACGAATTCCATTCGAGGCATGGGGGAAGGGACGGAAATATACCGCCCCGGTTCCTCGGGCGCGTGCGCCAGCGGGCTCAGGCCCGGCGCGGCTCGGCCGTCCGCGGCGCCGTCTGCGACACGGCGATGCCGGCGGCCACGAGGGCCATGCTGCCGACCACCGCCGGAGTCGGCGCCTCGTCCAGGATCCACATGCTCAGCGCCACGCCCACGGCGGGGGTGACGAAGCCGTACACGCCGAGGCGGCCGGCGCTGTGGCGGGTCAGCAGGTGGACGAGGATGATGAAGCAGGCCCCGGCCACCACGACCCCCTGGTAGAGCACGCCCAGGACCGCCCCCGCCTTCCAGGCGTACCCCGAAGTCCCTTCGAGGAGGAGGCTCAGGCCCGCGAAGACGGGCACGCTCAGCAGGGCCTGCCAGAACAGGACCTTGTAGGGATGGAGGCCCGAGACGAGGCGCTTGATCACCACCTGGCGCAGGCCCAGCAGGGAGGCGCTGAGCAGGACCACGGCGTCGCCCAGGAGGTAGGCGGTGGAGCGCCAGGAGAGGCTCTCGGCGAACATCCAGAGGATGCCGGCGAAGGAGAGGACCATGCCGAGCACCATGCGGGGCGCGAGCCGGTCTCCGGGGATCAGCAGGTGGGAGAAGGCGGCGGTGAAGAAGGGATAGGCGGAGATCACCACGATGGCGCGGCTCGAAGTGGTGTGGTCGGAGCCGATGTTGAGGGCGGCGATCTGGGCGACGAAGAGCAGGGTGAGGCCGAGGAGGGGGCGCAACTGCCCCGGAGCCAGGTGCACCGGCTCCCGGGTGACGGCGGCGGCGATGGCGACCACCGCCCAGCCGATGGCGAAGCGGGCGGCGCCGAGGGCCAGGGGCGGCAGGCCCTCCAGGCCGGCCTCGATGGCGACCTGGTTGCCGCCCCAGAGGACGGCGGTCAGCAGCGCCAGGGAGGCGGCGCCGGGACCGATGTGGTCGATGCGGTAGCCGGCCAAACGGGCCCGGCTACTCGATCGTGGCGCTCAGGATGGCGTCGAGATTCGGGAAGTTCTTGTCGAGGAAGGCGTCGCCCTCCGCGCCGATGCGCTGCTGGTTGGAGGCCGGCGTGCTGCCGTACTCGGCGTTGAAGGACTCCACCACCTCCATGCCCTCCACGACCCGGCCGAAGGGGGAGAATCCCTGACTATCGAGGCCGGCATTGTTCTTGTAGTTGATGAAGAGTTGGGTGGTGCGCGTGTTCGGCCCGGCCATGGCGAAGGTGATGGTGCCGGCCTCGTTGCTGGTCATCACCGGGTCGTCGGGGATGCGGGCCTGGTGCCACACCTTGTTGAGGGCCGGGTCGCCGCTCATCCCCCACTGCACCACGAATCCCGGGATGACGCGGAAGAGCTTGGTTCCGTTGTAGTAGCCGTTGCGCACGAGGTTGTAGAACCGGTCGCTGCCGCGCGGCGCCAGCTTCCGCTCCACCTCGACCACGAACGTCCCCTTGGTGGTCTCGAACCTCGCCCGGAAGGTAGTCGGCGCCTCCTGTGTCATCTCCGCGCCCGCCGGGTCCATCAGCACCTCCATGTCGTCTCCCATCGATCCCTCCTCCTCCGGGGTTCCGCAGGCGGTAAGGCCCGCCAGCGCCGCAGCGGCAATCGCTGCCATCCGTCTCATCTTCATCGTCTCCTCTTCCTTGTCACTTGCGGTTACAGCTGCCGGACCGCCGCCGCCAGCGCCCGCCGGGTGATGCCGAAGTGCCCCCAGGTCTCCATGTGTCCGTCGGAAGGGGCCGTCGTCGGATCGGTGATCCCCACGTGGGCCGCGGGCAGGCCCGCGTCGGCCGCCTTGGACGCCACCAGACCCGCGAAGCCGCGCACGCCGGTCTGGGGCGTGCCGATGAATCCGTCCTCCACGGTGACGACCCCGCCGGGGTAGGGGGCCAGCAGTCTCTCCAGCTCGCGCTCGGACAGCGGCAAGCCGTTGACGATGTGCACGTCGGTGGGCAGACCCTGCCGGCCCAGGGCCTCCGCCGCCTCACCGGCGAGGAAGGCCGGCGCCCCGAAGGCGAGGATCGCCCGCTCGGCGCCCTCGTTACGGCGGTACGCTGTGACCGCCTCCCACGGGTCCGCCGCTTCCCACAGCGGCCCGGAGCCGTCCTGCTTCTCCAGCACCGGCAGGTTGTCCCGCGGAATGCCGATGACGTGACCGCCGTAGTGGGCGGCGAGATCGGCCACGGCGAGGAAGGCGGCGCGGGCGTCGGCGGGCGCGTAGAACCGGTGCAGGTAGGGCAGGTAGGTGAGCCCCACGTTGATCCAGTCCAGGCCCCAGCCGGAGAAGTGGTCGCGGCCGGTGCAGGCGCCCACGTGGGAGAGGTGGAAGGTGACGTTGAGTCCCTCGTTGACGCCGCTGAGGTTGCGCTGGTAGCGCCACATGTCGAAGCCCTCGCGGGCGATGCCCTCGAAGAAGGCGGCGAAGGTGGAGACCACGTTCAGCTGGGGCTCGCGGGAGCTGACGGCGAGGCCGTCGGCGATCAGGCACGCGGCCTGCTCCTCGATGCTCATCTCGAAGGCGTGGTCCGGCGCCAGCAGGGCCCTGGCCTTGCCGAGCTTGGTCGAGGCGTCGAGGTCGCAGCTGACCACGAACATCGCCTCCGGATGGGCGGCGGCGACGGCGGCGTACCCGGCCTCGGAGCCGTTGCGGGGGCTCACCCTCTCCCCCGTGGACGGCAGATCGGCGGCCGACCGCTGGTCGTCCGTCAGCGCGAGGTTGGGGCTGCCGGGCGCCGGCCGGGCGCGGGTGACGACCTCGCGGGGCGCCCTCCTGCGCAGCCGGCCGAGGGCGGCGCTCTGGTCCCCGGTGGTCTGGAACATCGGCCCCGCCAGGACCTCGGCCTCGTCGCGGTCCTTCATGTGTCCGTCGTGGTGGCCCTCGCCGCCGGGCAGGTCGTTCACCAGGAAGAGGCACTCCACCATGGGGCCGTCGTCGCGGAAGCTCATGAGCGACCCGGGGACCCACACGGGGCGGTCCATGGAGACGCCGTTGGCCGCGGCCATCGCCTCGACCCGCTCGGTGACGCCGTAGCGCTCGCCGAACCAGCGCAGGTCGACGATGCCGTGGTCCTCGTGAGAGCGGTAGCCGGTGGGGTAGATCAGGTTCGGCGTGCCTTCCTGCGCCAGGCGCCAGCCCTCGCGGTAAGCGTCGAAGAGGGCGGCGGAGTCGTGGAGGGTGGGGATCTCGAGGATGCGCACGCCGAGGGACTCGATGATCGGCCGCGGGTCCTTGTCCATGATCGACCGGGTGGCGCCGGAGAGCTGGATGCCGTTGCGGTGCATGACGAAGGTGACCGGCGCGCGGCCCACGTCGGCGCCGTTGAAGCCGTTGAGGGCCTGCCCCGAGACCCAGCCGGCGTCGCCGCAGTGGGCCACGACCCAGGCGCCGTCGTCGCGCCGCGCCCCCTTGCCGAGGGCCATGCCGACGGCGGCGGGGATCATGACGCCGAGGCGCCCGCCGTTGAGCTGGGTGCCGCCGGGGAGCCAGGAGACGTGGCCGGGCAGGTCGAGGCCGCGGCGGAAGTCGTCGACCACGGCGTCGTCGTCGATGAACCCGTAAGCGGCCAGGGCCGCGTAGTAGCCGACGCTCGTGTGGGCGTGCTCGATGGTGTAGTCGACGCGCTCGTAGTCGGTGACGGCCAGGGTGAGGGTGAGGGCGGGGATCAGCTCGAGGCCGCCGCCGAGGTGGTCCAGCTCGCCGATGGCGGCCAGCGAGGCCAGCGACCGGATGGCGGTGCGCGCCGCCTCGATCTGCAGTCCCTCCAGGGCGTCGACCTGCACGCCGGCCAGCTCCTTCGCCGATGCGATGTCGACGGTCAGGGGCAGGACGGTGGAGTCGACGCTGTGGCCGAGGTAGCGGGTGCCGGACAGGAGCTTCCGGTTGCGGCGGGCCTGGCCGGAGACGGCGGCCTGGATGCTGTTCATGTTCTCTTCCTGCTGGGGGAGCCGGGGGGCGCCTTAGGGTACCGCCGGTCCGCCCCCCCGGCAAGCAGCGGGCCGGGTCACTCCCCCTCCCAGTACCCCACCGCGTCGGCCTTGCGGAACCTCCCGGCTCGCAGGCCCACCTTGCCCGAGTCGGGGTACTCGCACACGTCGTGGTCCAGCCGTTCTCCGAGCGCCAGCAGCACGCAGTCGCCGGAACTCTCGTTGGTGAACTTGTGCGCCCCCGCCGGCCCCGGCGGGAAGGCGATGCAGGCCCCGGCGCGCACCGGCCAGGAGCCGCGGTCCGTGCGCATCGTGCACTCGCCCTCCAGGACGACGAACAACTCCTCCGCGTAGTGGTGCAGGTGGTATGGACAGATCGACTGCCCCGGCGGCCGGCGGATCAACTGGTATCCCAGCCTGCGGGCGCCCACGAGAGGATCCAGGTCCTTGTGATCCCAGCGGTATCCCTCCCGATCGAGGCCGCGGACCCACGGCAGATCGTCGGGGTAGATGTGGTTGATGTGGATGTCGTTGCGCGCCTCCAGGCAGCGCAGCAGCTGCTCGCGGGCCCCGGTGACGAGGGAGTGCCCGTCGCCGACCAGCATGGCGTCGAACCGGAGGGCGAGCAGCTTGCGGCACTCCAGGGCGGCTTCGGGCGCGTCGTCGAGCTTCTCGTCGGCCAGCAGGCTCAGCCGTCCCACGGGCGCGCCCACCACCAGATCCCCCGCCAGGACCACCTCCCGCTCGGGCCAGTACACGGCGATCTCGCCCGGGCTCTTGCCGTGCTCCAGGGGCACGGCTTCCAGACCGGGGAGGATCTCCCCCTCGCCGACGGCGCGGTCGACACTCACGCCCAGAGTGTCCGCGTCGGCCTCGTGGGCGATCACCCGCGCGCCGGTGAGTTCCCGGAAGGCGCCGGCCTCGCGCTCGTGGTCGCGGTTGGTGAGCACGATCCACGCCGCCCCTCCCAGCCGCTCGAGCTGGGCCAGGTCGGACTCGATCATCGGCACTGGATCGAAGAGGACGTTCCCCTCCTCCCGCACCCACAGATGGCCGTTGAAGTCGATCTGCCGGTCCTCATTGAAGACGGACCAGCAGTACACATCGGGAAAGACCTGCTTCATGGGGGCAACCTCCTGGTCAGGTGATGGGCCGGAGGCAATCTCTCCGACCTCGTTGGGGGCCTTTGACAGGGCGAACAGGTGGGGCGACAACGCCCAACCCGTTCAACCCGTCCCGACGATTCTCTTGGGTCAGGTGGTCGTACTCTTGTCGTGGGACGCGACCGACGATACCGGACACGGCGTGTCGTCGGGGATTTGCTGCTACCGGCTTCAGGCGGGCGAATCGTTTCAGGCCGTCAAGAAGATGCTGCTACTCAGGTAGCCGGTGCCGGAGTCTTCAGGCGGTGCGCCTGATGTCGGGTCGCCCGCAGGTAGGGAGCATGTGCCATCAGCCGTGCGCCGGTGCGCCGCGGGCGTCCGCTTCTGACTCGAGCGCCGCTTCGGCACGCAGCTTCAGGCCCAGCGCGCCGACGACCCTGAGGACGGTTTCGAAGGTCGGATTGCGGTCCCCGGAGAGCGCCTTGTAGAGGCTCTCGCGCGAAAGGCCGGCCTCCGTCGCCACCTGCGCCATTCCCCGCGCGCGAGCGATGTCGCCGAGAGCCTTGGCTACGAACGCGGCATCGCCCTCCGCCTCCTCGATGGAGGCTTCCAGATACGCGGCCATTTCCTCGCGAGTGCGAAGGTGCTCAGCAACGTCGTAGGGCATTGTAGCGGTCTTCGCCATGGTCTTCACCTACAGGTTTCTCGCCAGCCGCAGGGCCGTGTCGATGTCGTCGCTCTGGGTGCGCTTGTCGCCGCCCGCGAGCAGTACGACGACTGTGCGATCCTGCCTCTTGAAATACACCCGGTAGCCCGGTCCGTAGTCGATTCGGATCTCCGAAACGCCTTCGCCCACGGGCCTCACGTCGCCCGGGTTGCCCGCCGCCAGCCGCTCGACCCGAACGAGCACCCGGGCGCGAGCGCGGACATCCCTCAAGCCGTCGAGCCAGCTAGCATAGACCTCCGTCCTGCGGACTTCCAGCACCCGCCCAAAGTAGCCGACAGGCTACACCGCTGTCAATTCCCTCCTGGACGTCTCAGTGCCCAGACGGTGCTGCGGTGCTACGAGCAGGCCGACGAAGGACTCCGCCGTTGGGACCGTCTCCTGGGCGCGCATCAAGGCCGCCCTGCAGTAGAGGCCCTCCCGGCCCGCAAGCCTGGAGCCGCGTCCCCCGCGGCTCTATCTTGAGGCCCCTCGCCCTCGCAGCGCCGGATCAACCAGAAGGCACCCGCCCTTGAGCGCCGACCGCAGACCGAAGATCGCCGCCGTGGTCACGGAGTACCGCAAGTTCTCCCACGGCCAGCACATCGTCGACCGCTTCCTGGAGGGCTACGGCTGGAACGGGCGCCACCACCACCCGCCAATGGACCTGGTCTCCCTCTATGTCGATCAGCACCCGGAGGGCGACCTCACGCCGGACCGCCTCGCCCGGTTCCCCGAGGTCCGAGGGGTGCCCACCATCGCCGACGCTCTCACCCTGGGCGGGTCCGACCTGGCCGTCGACGGGGTGCTGCTCGTCGGCGAGCACGGCCAGTACGGCCGCAACGAGAAGGGCCAGCAGCTCTACCCCCGGTACGAGTTCTTCCAGCAGATCGTCTCCGTGTACCGCACCACCGGCCGCTCGGCGCCGGTCTTCAACGACAAGCATCTCTCCTGGAACTGGGACTGGGCCCGACAGATGTACGACCAGTCCGTGGAGTTGGGCTTCGCCTTCATGGCCGGCTCGTCCCTGCCCGTCACCTGGCGCACGCCCTCCCTGGAGATGCCCCTCGGGGCGCGGGTGGAGGAGGCGGTCTGCGTCTGCTACGGCGGCGTCGACAGCTACGACTTCCACGGTCTGGAGACGTTGCAGTGCATGGTCGAGCGCCGGGAGGGGGGCGAGCACGGCGTCGTCGGGCTGCAGGCGTACCGCGACGAGCGGTTCTGGCAGGCCCATCACGACGGGGTGTGGTCGAGGGAGCTGTTCGAGTCGGCCCTGAGCCGCAGCCACACCCTTTCCCAGCCGCGTCCGGGATTCAACGACGTGCTGCCGAACATCGACGAGTTGAAGCAGCTCTGCGAGAGCCCCGTGGCCTACGTCTACGAGCACGCCGACGGCCTGCGCTGCGCCATGCTGTTGATGGGCGGCCTCGTGCAGGACTTCAACTTCGCCGGGCGGCTGGCGGGCGAGGACCGGCCCCTGTCGACGCAGATGTACCTGCCCATGCCGCCGGCCCGCACCTCGCTCGCCAACTTTTTCAGCCCCCAGGTGAACAACGTGGAGCGCATGTTCCTCACCGGGGAGGCCTCCTACCCGGTGGAGCGTACCCTGATGACGACGGGACTGACGGCGGCGGGAGTCGACAGCCTTCACCAGGAACAGGCGCGCCTGGAGACGCCGCACCTGGCCGAGGTGACCTACCAGCCGAACCCCGAGTCCACCTTCTGGCGCACGTGAGGACGGAGATGCCCGACGACCGCGAAATGAGGCTGGCGGTGGTGGCCACCATCTACCGCTACCTGTCCCACGCCCAGCACTTCGCCGACCGCTTTCTCGTGGGTTACCCGTACGAGGGCGAGTGGCGGCGGTCGCCCGGGCGGATCGTGTCGCTCTTCGTCGATCAGAGTCCCGAGGGCGATCAGGCCGTGGACCGGGGGCGGGAGTTCGGCTTCGAGGTCTACCCAACGGTGGCCGAGGCCCTGCGCTGCGGCGGCGGCGAGTTGGCCGTGGACGGCGTGCTGCTCATCGGCGAGCACGGGGAGTACCCGGACAACGAGTTGGGGCAGAAGCTCTACCCGAGGTACGAGCTGTTCAAGGAGTGCGTTGCCGTCTTCGAGGCCGACGGGCGGGCGGTGCCGGTCTACAACGACAAGCACCTCTCCTACAGCTTCGACTATGCCCGGGAGATGGTGGACGACGGGCGCCGCCTTGGCTTCCCCATCCTGGCCGGGTCGTCGCTGCCGGTTACATGGAGGCTCCCGGACCTGGAGCTTCCGTACGGCACCGGCATCGAGGAGGCGCTGATGATCGGCGTCGGCGGCTCCGACGCCATGGACTACCACGCTCTCGAGGCGATGCAGTGCATGATCGAGCGCCGCCGGGGCGGCGAGACCGGCGTCGCCGCGGTGCAGATGATCGAGGGGGACGAGGTCTGGGAGGCCGGCCGCGAGGGCCGCTGGTCGATGCGGCTGCTGGAGGCGGCCCTGTCGCGCTCGGACAGCCCCCGGGGCGCGACGCTGGAGGACGGCCGCACCCAGGACCTGCTCGCCTCGGGCGAGATCGAGCGCCTCGTCGAGGCACCCGCCGCCTATCTGCTGGAGTTCCGCGACGGCCTGCGGGCGACGCTGCTGATGGTCAACGGCGCCGTGGGCGACTACTGCTTCGCCGCGCGCCTGGAGGGGGAGGCCGACCCGGTGTCGTGCCAGTTCCTGCTGACGCCGACGCCGAACGTCACCTACTCGGCCTGCCTGGTGGCCAAGATCGACGAGATGCTGGCCACCGGGGCGGCGCCCTTCCCGGCGGAACGGACGCTGATCGTCTGCGGGATTCTGGAGAGCTGCCTGCGCTCCCGGCACGCGGGAAACCGGCGCCTGGAGACGCCCCACCTCGACGTCGAGTACCTCGCCCCCGAGGCCTCCCACCACGCCCACAGGTAGGCGGGCGCGCCGCCAAGGCGCGCCGCTCGCGTTCATCGGGGGCCTGGCGCCACGAGGCGCCCTGTAGCGCCCCGGCCGCTGACTCCGCCGCCGGCCGCGTATCCCGCCGCCAGGCGCGGGTTACACGTCCGCCTGCGTCCAGTCTCCGTCGATCAGGCGCCAGACGCCGCCGGGGTTCTCGTCGCGCAGCTCCACCGGCAGGCGGTGGGGGCGCACCTCGTCGTAGCAGCAGAGCATGGCGAAGCGCAGCATGGAGGCGGGAATTCCGACGGCGGTGAAGCCGGGGTGTCCCGTGGCCGGGTACGGTCCGCCGTGGTTCATGGAGGGCACCACCGCCACGCCGGTGGGCATCTTGTCGTTGAGGAGGCGCCCCACCCGCCGCCGCAGGGCCGGCGCGATGCGCTCGTAGGCGTCGTCGTCGGAGCCGCCCGTGTCGGAGTAGATGCAGCCGGTGAGGTTGCCCTCGAGGCGGCGCGCCACCTCGGCGGCCTGGCCGACATCGTCGGCCACCACGAAGAGGCTCTCGTTGCCGAAGGCCTCGGTCTGCAGGGCCTCGGGGTCGTCCAGGAACCGCTGCGCCGTGGTCCGCAGCAGGGTGTTGCTGTAGCTGTAGCCGGTGCCGGCGCCGGTCTCGCCCCCGGTGACCAGCTCGGCGCCGGCGGCCTGCAGGGCGCGGACGCTCGCCTCCATGCCGCTCTCCACGCCGGCGGCCAGCAGGGTGCCCACCGGCGCGTTGTCGAAGCGTTCCGCCGACCGGGCGATGAACCCCTCGGACTCGTCGCCGACCAGGAGCACCACGATCCCCGGGTTGGTGCAGAACTGCCCGGTCCCCATGAGGCAGGAGGTCTGGAACTCCTCGGCGATCTCGGCGCCGCGCTCGCGGATCGCCCCGGGCAGCACGTACACGGGGTTGATGGAGCTCAGCTCCAGGTAGATCGGCTTGCCGGCGGCGTCGGCCGCCGCCTTGAGGGCCAGTCCCGCCGCTCTCGACCCGGTGTAGCCGGTGGCCCCGAGCCTCGGGTGCGAGACCAGCCTTTTGCCGACCTCGTGGTCGGTGCGGTAGATGAGCTGCACCGTCGCCTCCGGCAGGCCCGCCTCCCTCACCGCCCGCAGTGCCTCCTCGGCCAGCAGACGCGTCGTCCCGGGATGGGAGGAGTTGGCCTTGGCGATGACCGGGCAGCCGGCGCCGACGGCGGCGGCGAAGTCCCCGCCGGAGACGCTGTTGAAGGCGAGGGGGAAGTTGTTCGGGCCGAAGACCGCCACCCCTCCCTCGAGGGCGCGGTACATGGAGCGGATGCCGCTGCCGGTGTCGATGGTGGGCAGGCTCCAGGAGCGGCCGAGGGCCGCGGCCGCCGCCTGGCGGAGCTGGCCGGTGGTCCGCGGCAGCTCGATCTCGGCCAGCCGGGGCGCCGCGGGAAGGCCGGTCTCGGTCTCGGCCATGGCGACGATCTCGTCGGCGCGGGCCTCGATGCGGGAGGCGAAGGCCTCGAGGAAGGCGGCGGCGCCGTCGGGATGGGAGTCCTGCAGGGCCTCGGAGGCTTCAGCCGCCGCCTCCACCGCCTCCACCACTTCTTCCGGACCGCTGACGGGGTAGGTCTCCCCCGTGGCTTGGCGGGTGCGCGGGTTCGTCGGCTCGAAGGTGCCCGCGGCCCTGGAGTCGCGCCACTCTCCGGCGATCAGGACGGGCTGTGTCTGCGCCATGGCGCGGATTCCTTTCTGTTGGAGCGCGGGGCGCTCAGAACGTGCTCTCTCGGTTGGTGATCGGGCACCAGCGCGAGACCGTGAGAAAGTCGTAGAGGGCCTCCCGGGCCTCCGGGGTGCCGATCCTCTGCAGGGCCTCGATGCCGTGGTTGCGGACGTAGCGGTTGCCGTCGTCCAGGGCCGCCACCAGGGCCTCGGTGGCCGGGGCCGCTTCGGGGCCGCGGCGGGCGAGGCCGTAGGCGGCGTCGAAGCGCACCTGGTCGTCATCGTCGGCGAGCAACTGCTGCAGGGCGGGGACCGCCGCCTCCGGCCGCCCCTGCATCGTGCCGAGGGCGTCGGCGGCGTTGCGGCGCACGAACTTGGAGGGATCCCCGGCGAGCGCGGCCACCGCCTCCACGGCCCCGGGACCGGCGGCCATCTCGCCGAGGGCGAAGGCCGCGTAGCCGCGGCTCGATTCCGAATCCGCGCCGCAGGCCGCGATCAGCGCCGGCACCGCCGCGGAGCCGGCGGCGGCCAGCCCGTAGGAGGCGCTCAGCCGCGCCGGTTCCACCTCGTCGTCGAGGGCGTCCACCAGGGCGTCGACGGCGTCCTCGCCGACGGCCCCCAGCCCGTAGCCGGCGTTCAGGCGCACCGGCTCGGCCTCGTCCCGCAGGGCGTCGCGCAGGGCCGACACTCCGGCGGCGGAGGCCCCGGTGCCGCCCAGGGCGGTGGCCGCATCGAGACGCTCCTCCAGACCGCCTCCCCGCAGGCGGTCGATGGCCTCGTCACCGCCCACGGCGGCGGGCGCGTCGAAGGGCTCGCCGCGGTGCCAGCTCCAGGCCGACCGCCACATGGCGTCGTGGCGGTCGCCGAGGCCGTTGCCGCCGGGCCAGTCCGGCCTCTCGGAGCGCCAGGTCGGGGCCGCGGGCTCGGACATGCGGGTGAACTGGAACTTCATCATGAAGCGGGTGTTGTCCGTGTGGTTGGGGAAGGCCCGGTGCCACAGGTCGAAGTGGACGAGGACGGCGGTGCCCGCGGCGCCGAGACAGGGCACGGCCTCGCCGTCGGTCTCCCAGGACTCCTTGGCCACGTAGTTCTGGGAGCCCGGCACCACGCCGGTAGGGCCGTTGGCCTCGGAGACGTCCTGGGGGTAGTAGAACAGCATGGCCCAGCGGTTGCGGTGGTTGCGCGGCACCCGGTTGAAGCCCCAGTAGCTGTCCTTGTGAGTGCCGCCGCCGTCGCTGCCGCCCTGGTTCACGTGGCAGTGGCGGTGGGAGTGCATGATGTAGTCGGGGCCGAGCACGCTCGTCAGGGCGCCGCGCAGGGCCGGGTCGTCGAAGACCTGCCTGAGCTGCGGTACCCGGGGCAGGATGTTGTTGCCCGGGTTGCCCTCCTTCTCCAGGACATCGGAGGTGCGCCGGTAGATCTCCTCGTGCAGCGTGGCCGGCAGGCTCGTGTGGAGCACGAGGTAGCCGTTGGCGATGTAGTCGCGCATCTGTTCGTCGCTGAGCAGGTGCCTGGGATCGATCAAGGCTCTTCCTCCTGGGGACGGTTCGGGGGTCCGGGCCGCTACCATAGCCGGGGGCCGGCCTTCCTGCAAGGTGGGACGGCCGAGGCAGGGGCGGACCACGGCAGCTCGCGGCACCGCCGTACGGTCACGTCCGGGGATGGGAGGCGCGTGGCCGGGCGGGCCCTCCCTCATGGAAGGGGCCGCAGGCGCACCAGGGTTGCCCCCCAGCCGCCGCCTCCGGTGCCGGCCAGGGAGTAGCTCTCCACGAAGGGGAGGCGGTCCAGGGCGGCGTGGACGGTGCGCCGCAGCGCGCCCGTGCCCTTGCCGTGGATGACGCGGGCGTCCAGGATGCCCCGCTTGCGGCACTCGGACAGGTAGTCGGCCACCAGGTCCGCCGCCTCCCTGGGCCGGAAGGTGTGCAGATCGAGGGTGCCGTCGATGGGCAACTCCACCGGCTGCTCTTCGAAATCCCTCTCGTCGCTCATCGCGGCTGCTCCTCGGGGTGTGTGGCGGGTCCCGCGCATCGGATAAGCAAGTGCAACGAGCCCCGCGGGCAATCGGGCAAGAGGCCGATAGCCATCTGCGGCTTTCCCCGCGGCGGACCTGCGTCCGGGACTTTTCCTTTTATATATGGCACACATGGCCAAGTGAGGCCGCGGGCCGTCTCGGGCCCACGATCCCGGCAACCCATCGAGGAGTCGATCCCATGCCCCATCCTGTCCGCATCGGCGTCATCGGCGCCGGTTCCGCCACCTTCTCCCTCGGCCTGGTGAAGGACCTGTGCCTGACCGGCAACCTGGCCGGCAGCGAGGTCCACTTCATGGACATCGATGCCGACCGCCTCGACGCGGTGACCCGCATGGCCTCCCGCTACACCGGCGAGATCGGGGGCGACCTGCGCTTCCGGCAGACCACGAACCGGGAAGAGGCGCTGAGAGAGGCCGACTTCGTCATCAACACCGCCATGGTGCAGAGTCACTACCACCAGGTCGACATGCGCGCCCTGATGGCCCGGCACGGCTACTACTACCGGGGCGTGTCGGGCGGGTCCTTCTACCAGTTGCGGCTGATGATGGAGGTGGCGCGGGACATGGAGAGGCTCTGCCCGGAGGCCTGGCTCATCCAGTCGGGCAACCCCGTCTTCGACGGCTGCACCCTCATGACCCGGGAGACGGGGATCAAGGTCTGCGGCCTGTGCCACGGCCACTACGGCTACCACCGCATCGCCCAGGAGCTGGGCTTCGATCTGGAGCGCGTCGACTTCCAGGCGCCTGGGGTCAACCACTGCATCTGGATGACCCATTTCCTCTACGACGGGGAGGACGCCTACCCCCGCATCGACCGCTGGATCGACGAGCACGGCGAGGAGTACTGGCGCACCCACGAGGCCGACGGCACCCACGACATCCAGCTCTCCCGCGGCGCCGTGCACCAGTACCGCATGTACGGCCTGTTCCCCATCGGCGACTCCCCGCGCGTCGGCGGCTGGTGGTACCACACCGACATCGACACCAAGAAGCACTGGTTCGGGGAGCCCTACGGCGGTCCGGACACCCACATCGCCCGGCCCGTCCACGTGGACCGCCTGGAGAAGCGGCTGGCCCAGGTGCAGGCCGCCTGCGAGGATCCGTCGGCGCGCATGACCGAGGTCTTCGGCACCGAGCGCACCCGCGAGCAGCAGGTGCCCATCATCGACGCCCTGACCAACGACGAGCGCGGCACCTTCCAGGTGAACGTGCCGAACCGGGGCGCCCTGCCCGGAGTGGATGACGACGTCGTCGTGGAAGTGCCGGCGGTGATCGACCGCAAGGGGATCCATCCCCTGCGGGTGGCGCCGCTGCCGAGGAAGATTATGCTGGAGCAGCTGCTGCCCACGATCCTGGGCATGGAGCGGGAGCTGGAGGCCTACCGCACGGGGGACCGCAGCATGCTCCTGTGGAACGCCCTTGAGCACCACCAGACGCGGTCCTACAACCAGGCCTTCGCGGCCCTGGAGGAGCTGCTGCGGCAGCCGTCGAACCGCGAGCTGGCCGAGCACTTCCGCTATCCGTGGACGGACGGTGAGAGCGGGCGCTACCTGCAGTCCACGGAGGGCGCGGCGGCGGGTTGAGGCGGGGCCGGCGGCCTCAGGAGAGCACGGCCGGCCGGTCCCCCCGGACGAACCCCCAGAGCTCGGGGCGGAACTCCACGGCGTTCACCGCCTTCCACCGGCCCTCTTCCTCTTCCACCATCTCGAACTCCACCATCGTGCCCCGGGTCTTGTACTGGGCGAACTGGGCGTTGTCCAGCGGCCGGCCCTCGGCCGAGCGCAGGTCGGTGATGTGGAGGAAGATGTCCTCGCGCAGGCTGTCCATGCCCATGCCGGTCTGCACCGTGAGGAACCCGTAGCCCCGCTCTTCGTTGACGGCGTGCACGATGCCTCTCAGGCGTTCGCCCCCGCCCCGGTCCTCGGGCAGCAGGCCGGGCACCAGGTAGCCGGAGAAGTGGTTGTCCACCTCCTCGCGCAGCCTCGTACTGGTGTTCATGAAGGAGAGCAGGTCGACGCGCTTGCCGCGGTTCTGCAGGGCCCGCACGAGGCGGAGGAAGTCGCCGTCGCCGGAGCCGAGCAGCACGTAGTCGAGTCTCTCCGTCTGCAGCAGGGCGTCCACCGCCAGCTCCAGGTCGGCATTGGCCTTGGTGATGACCTGGCCCTCCGTATCTCGATAGATCTGCACCTCCTTGAGGACCAGGTGATAGCCTTCGCGCCGCACCCGGCTGCGGTACTCGGCCTTCTTCTGCCCGTACTCCGGGTCCCTGGTCTCGCGATCACGGTCGAGGGCCATGTAGGCGTTGGCCCGCACCACCACGGCGCCCTGGGCCTCGGCCAGGGCCTTGACCTGGCGGTACTGGAGGGCGTACCCGCCGCACCGGTTGAGGTTCTCCATGTCGAGAAAGATGCCTGCCTTCAGCAACCGGGTGTCTCCCTTCCGTGGAGGCGGGTCTTCGAGCCGGGGGTACGGCAACCCCCCCGAAGGCTTGCGTCCCAAGCGGGACGGTGAGCCCTCGGGGGGATCGGTAGTGAGGGGCTTGCCCGGGCGGCTGCGAGAGCCCCGTGGAGATACGGCCGCCCGGGGTATTGAAGGTGCCTTTACATGCTGTAGCTGTACTTCACGTACCAGAAGGCCCCGCCGAAGCCGAAGGGGCTGAACTGGCTGTAGGTGTTGCCGATGGTGGCGGCGGCGTTCGGATTCTCGTCCGGATAGGTGTTGAGGACGTTCTGGGCGCCGATGGCGATGGAGGACGAGTCTCCGCCGAAGCCGACGCTCGTCTCGAGGTCGAAGAGGACCTTGCCGTCATAGGTCTCACCGTCCTCGGAGTCGAACCAGGAGCCGAAGTAGCTGGCCCGCGCCAGCCCGTCCCAGCGGCGGGTCAGGGACTGGGTGAGAGTCAGGTTCCCGCGCTGCTTGGGAAGGTTCTCCTCCAGTTCCTTGAGCCGGAGATCGTCCAGAACGTCCGGGTTGTGGTCGGTGACTTCGCTGACGGTGTAGTTGTAGGCCAGGTTCAGCGCCCCCGAGCCCACCGGCGCCGAGACCACGAGGTCGATTCCGTTGGTGGCGGAGTCGAAGTCGTTGGTGAAGAAGCGGAACTCCTGCAGACCGGCAGCGCTGGTCAAGCCCTCTGCGATCAGCTGATCCCGCTGTTCATCGGTAAGAGCGAAGTCCTGCGAGACCGTCAGACGGTCCGACACCTGGATGTTGAAGTAATCGATCGTCGCACTTGCGATGCCCAGATCAACAACGAGGCCCGCAGAGAGGTTGACCGACTTCTCGGCATCGAGGGCCGGCCCCCCGCCGGGCAGACCAAGGACGAGCCCGACGGCGCGGCTGGTGGAGGGGACGGTGCCGTTGTTGACCAGGTCGTTCTTCTCGAAGTTGAACTCCGTGGTGATGTTGAAGGCGTTCTGCTGGCCGGGGGTGGGCGCCCGGAAACCGGTGCTGTAGCTGCCGCGCACCTTGATGTCGTCGGTGATGCCGTAGTTGGTGGCCAGCTTGTAGTTGGTGGTGCTGCCGAAGTCGTCGAAGTCCTCGGCGCGCAGGGCCAGTGACAGGAGCCACTGGTCCAGGGGGAAGTAGTCACTCTCCACGTAGACGGCCGAGTTGGACCGGTCCCAGATCCCGGCGGCCACCGGGCTGAAGCCCGAGAACCCGTTGGTGGCGGGCTGGAACCCCTGGCTGGCCAGCGGCTGGCCGATGATGTACGACTCGATCTGCCCCTTGACGATCTCGAAGGTCTCCGTCCGCCGCTCCAGGCCAGCCGCCAGCAGCAGGCTGGTGTTCACGGGATAGGTGATGTCGAAGTTCAGGTTGACGTCCGACTGGACATAGGTCCCGGGATCGAAGTAGGTCGGCGTGTCGGGGCCCATGGAGGCGTTGACCGTGTTGAAGATGAAGTAGTCCGCCTCGTGGCGTCCGTACGACGCGCTCAGGTCCCAGCGGACCCCGGCCTCGTAACCCTGCAGGCCGAGGAGGAGGGACTCGTCGGTGGTGAAGGCCCCGAAGCGCGGCGTGAAGCCGCCGGGGAACATCTTGAGGAAGGAGAAGCAGTTGGGGTCGTCGCGGATCTGCAGCCAGGCCTCCTGGTCGACCTTGTGGTCGATGATGGGGACCGAAGCGCACTCGCTGCCCTGGCCGACCCCGTCGAGGTCGCCTACCAGCAGGGATGCGGTCTCGGCCTCGCCGTCGCCGTCCATGTCGAGCTTCGGTCCTCTGAACACGCCGCTGCGAGTGTGGGGATTCCGGAAGTAGAACCCTCCTTCCGTCTCCTTGCTGGCATAGTTGGCGTGGCCGTAGAAATCGAGGCGGTCGCCGAGGTCGGCGCCGTAGTTGGCGAAGAACTTGATGTCGTCCCGGACGTAGGGCTGGCCCCAGATCTGGGCGGGATTGGCCACGTCGAGATTGCCGGCGGCCTCGAGCGCGGCGGCATCGTCGCGCTGCACCGAGCGCACCGTGGCCCCCGAGTTGCCGTACTCCAGGCTCAGGTTGGCCCAGGCGCTCTCGTTGCCCACGCCCATGTTGCCGGCGATGCTGAACAACTCGCCGTCACCGAGGAACTTGCCGTCGCCGTCGAGGAAGCTGCCGGTCTTGGTCTCGATGGAGATCCCCTCGTGGGAGTCCCTCAACTGGAAGTTCATCACCCCCGCGATGGCATCCGACCCGTACTGGGCCGAGGCGCCGTCGCGCAGGACCTCCACTCGCTTGAGAGCGATGGCCGGGATGACAGCCAGGTCCGGCCCCTGGGCGCCGTCGGCCACGCCGTTGCCGAGCCAGTGGATCACGGCGGCGCGGTGGCGGCGCTTGCCGTTGACCAGCACCAGGGCGTGGTCGGGCGCCAGGCTCCGCAGGTTGGGCGGCCGGACGACGGTTCCCGCGTCGCTGATCGGCTGGGTGTTGACGTTGTACGAGGGCACGACGTTCCTCAGCAGGTCGGCCAGGTCGGTGCCGCCCTGCTTGACGAACTCCTCGCTGCTGACGACGTCGATGGGCACGGCCGACTCCGTGACGGAGCGCGCCTGGGCTCGGGAGCCCGTGACCACGACTTCCTCGAGGACGATCTCCTCCTCGAACTCGGCGACGTCGTCGTCTTCTTCTGCCTCTTGCGCGAGGGCCGCGGGCACGGCACCCATCAAGAGCAGTGCGCTCATGCCGAAGGCGAGCGCGGGGACTTCGAATTGGAGCAAGCGCTTCATCGGAGTGGTCCTCCGTTCAGGGAGTGAGTGTTGCAGGAGAGAGATGAGTTAGAGATCAACGAATAACCGGGTGTACCAGAAGGCGCCGTTGTAGTCCCAAGGGGTGCTCTCCGGGCGCAGGTTCCCCTGGCCCGCCGTCTCGTCGGGGTCGGCTTCCGGCACCGAGTCAAGCATGTTCTGCGCTCCCAGTCCAATCCGGTAGCGCTCGCCGAAGGCATAGCCCACCTCGGCGTCTACGATGACGCCCCCGTCGAAGGAATCGAGGTCTCCGCAGCTGTTGTCCTGGAAGCGGCAGGCCTTCCAGCCGCTGAAAAAGCTGGGCCGCAACATGCCGCTCCAGGAGCCGCGCTGGTGGCTGCCCGTGAGCACCAGGCGGTGCCGGGGATTCATCTCCTCGAGCTCCACCTCGCGCCGGGGGGTCATCAGGGTGAAGTCGATCGGCTCGTCCAGCGGCTGGCCCAGGAATTCGTCGATCGTCCGCACCTGCGAGAAATCATCGAGAGTGGTCCGGGTCCAGTTCCAGGCCAGGTCGACGTGGGACTGGGACCGGCTGTCCCAGGTTCGCGTCCAGGACAGCACCACGTCGAGGCCCCGGGTGCGGGTGTCGAAGTCGTTGGAGAAGAACTTGACCTCCTGAAGGACGCTCACCCCCTGAAGGGCTTCTTCTTCCCGGATGATGCCGGCGATCTGGTCGGTGATCCCGATGTTTCCGGTGAGGGCGATCCGATCCTCGATGGCAATGTCGTAATAGTCGATGGTCAGGTCCAGATCGCGGGCGACCTCCATGGCGGTGCCGACGGAGAGTCCCACGGAATTCTCCTCGGTGAGCTCCACCCCGCCCAGGGCCGCGGCGATGGGATGGGTGGGGGGCACCTGCCCCTGCTCGGTGAGGCCGCCGGTGCCCGAGAACCCGGTGGTGACGGCGCGCAGATTCGCCTGGCCGGGCGACGGGGCGCGGAACCCGGTGCTGACCGTCGACCGCAGGTTGACGCGGTCCGTTGCCCGCCACAGGGCGGAGAGCTTGCCGGTGAGGGTGTTCCCGAAGTCGGAGTAGAAGTCCTCGTAGCGGAGGGCCGTCCCGAGCTGCAGTTGGGGCACAACGTCGGCCTGCAGATCCAGGTACAGGGCATAGTTGGGGCGGTCCCACTGGCCGGCGTTTCTCGGGTCCAGCCCCTGGTAGCCGTTGGAGCCGCTGCTGAAGCCCTGGGCCGCAAAAGGGCCCACCACGTAGGAGGGCTCGTCCCCGGCTACGGACTCGAAGGTCTCCTGGCGCCACTCGACACCCCAGGCGAGGCCGAGGGGCGACGCCAGGGCCCCCACGCCGGCGGCGTAGGAGAAGTCGAGGTTGGCGGCGACCTCTGTCTGGATGTAGTCGCGGGGGCGGAAGGAGGTCGGCGTATCCGGCCCCAGGGAGGCGTTGATGGTGTTGAAGATGAAGAACTCGATGTTGCTGCGGGCGCCGCTGAGGCTGGCGTCCCACTTGAGGCCCCCGGGGCGCTCGCCGCGGAGGCCGGCCACCAGGCTCAGGTCGCGGATATCGGCTCCGAAGCGGGGAGTGAAGCCGCCCGGGAAGCGTTCGTTGAAGAGGAAGAGATCCCCCTCGTGCTCATCGACGAAGGCCTGGACCTCGTCGAAGCTGGAGTCCAGGGGAGGCACCTCCAGGTTTGCGGGATCGATGTCGTCCTGCGGGTCGAGGTCGGCGACCGCCCGCTCGCCGCCGATTCGGAAGACGCTGCTGCGCGCCGAGGACGTGCCCGGGGCGCGGAAGAAGAACCCCCCCTCCGCGCGCCGCTTCGCCCAGCCGCCGAAGCCGTAGGCCTCGGACCCGTTGCCGAGGTCGACCCCGGTGTTGATGAAGGTGTTCCAGACACCGTCGATGTCGGGGCTGCCCCAGATCTGGGCCGGCTCCTCGACCGGGTATCCCCGCTCGCGCAGGATCGCGGCGTTGGCCCGCTGGCCGCTGCGGATGGTGGGGTCGCTCTGGCGGTACTCGACGCTGGCATTGAGAAACCCGTCCCGGGTGAGGGGCAGCCCGACGTTGGCGGCGACCTGGGTCAGGCGGCCGTCGCCCTCGAAGTACTCACCGGCCCGCGTCTCGAGCAGCACCCCTTCGGAGGCCTCGCGCAATCTCAGGTTGAGGACGCCGGCGATGGCGTCGGAGCCGTACTGGGCGGCGGCGCCGTCCCGGAGCAGCTCCATCTGGGCGATGGCGATGGCCGGGATCACACTGAGGTCCGGTCCCTGCGAGCCCGTGTTCAGGGAACTGCCCAGCAGCGCGATGACGCCGGAGCGATGACGCCGTTTGCCGTTGACCAGCACCAGGAGGTTGTCGGGCGGAAGACCCCGGAGGGTGGCTGGCCGGACCAGGGTCGCCTCGTCGTCGATGCCGTGGCGCTGGATGTTGTACGACGGGGTCAGGTTGCGCAGGATGTCGTCCATGTCGACGGCTGCCTGGGTGCGCAGCTCTTCGGAGTTGAGCACATCGACGGGAGAGGCCGAATCCCTTTCGGAGCGCGGAGCGTGCCGAGTCCCCACGACGATTTGCTCTTCCATTATATAGACCTTCCTGGTGTTGCCGCCGTCCTCCTCCTCCTCAGAGGTCTCTTCCGCCCAAGCGGAGAGTCCGACGAGGAGTGAGCCGGTGAAACCGAGACGCAGAAGAATCGCTCGACGTGGAGGCATGCCCGACCCCCAAGGGTTGAGACGCAGCTTGACCAGCCAAAGGACGGAATTTTGAAAACGTTGGAAAAGCTCTTACTCTAACGCTATGGCTGTCAACCAGCAGGGGAAGACTCGGCCTCCGGCACGGCAGGTTCAGCTTTCGGAGCCCTCCCTGCTCCTTGTGGCGGGCATCGGGGCTTATGATCTTTCCTGGCGGGAAGGGAGGTTCCTTCGCCGCTGCGTCCTTGGCGAGCCCTCCGGCCCCGGCGGGGATCCGTCCGCTTGTCCCGAGGGATGACGAGAATGGATGTCAATCTGAGATTCGACCTCAGCCTCGACAGCGAGGAGCCCCGGCGCATTGCCGAGCAGTTCGAACGCTTCGGGGCGGAGAACGGGCTTCCGGCCAGGACGATTTTCGGGTTCCAGTTGGCCCTGGACGAGATATTGACAAACGTGATATCCTACGGATTCACGGAAGACGCTCAGGACGCGGTCATCACGGTGACTCTCCACCTCACTGACTCAGAGGTGGGAGCTGTTATCGTGGACAACGGCAAGCCCTTCAACCCCCTCGAGGACGCCGCCGAGCCCGATGTGGCCCTTCCTGCCTCGGACCGTACTATCGGCGGCCTCGGCATCCACCTAACCAAGGCATTCGTTCAGAAGCTCACCTACGAGCGGGTGGACGGGTGCAATCGCCTGAACCTCGTGCAGCCCTTGGAGGCTCCGGAGGACGATGCATGAACGTTGAGACCAGCCAGACCGGAAGCACCGCCGTCGCCGCGGTCAGCGGCCGCGTGGATTCCGCGAACGCCAAGGAATTCGAAGAGGAGCTGAGTGCCATCATCGACAAGGGGGCCACCGGCCTCGTGGTCGATTGCGGCGAGCTCAACTACATAAGCAGCGCCGGGTTGCGGGTTTTCCTGATCGCCATCAGGAAGACGAGCGCAGCCGGGGGCGGTCTGGCCCTGTGCCGGGTGCCCGACCACATCAACGAAGTCCTGGAGATCAGCGGGTTCTCCCGTCTCGCCAAGGTCTTCGAAACAGTGGAGGAGGCGCGCGGCAGCTTCGGGTAGGCCCGAGGATCCAAGTGAGGTGGAGCGCATCGGCTTGGGGCCGCCGGCGTGGAATGTCGCCGGCACCGCCCGGCCAGGGCAGTGCTCGCGTGAACACTTCCCATCGAGAACCAAGAGTGGCATGTGCCGAATTCCAGCCGCAGGAGCATTCCGCATGAGCGTACCTGAAGACCAACCTGCCACGGGTTACCGCGCACCGATCGCAGCAGTGGCCGGGGCCGCCGGGATCCTCGCCATCGCCGCGATCCTCCTGGCTCCTTCGCCGGCGTCGGCCTCCGCCGAGACCGGCTTCGTCCTCAACACCTTTTCCTTCCTGGTCTGGGGCGTCCTGATCATGTGGATGTGTGCCGGCTTCACCATGCTGGAGTCCGGCTCGGTGCGCTCGAAGAACGCCTCCATGATCTGCCTGAAGAACATCGGGCTCTACTCGATCGCCGGCCTCGCCTACTACATCATCGGCTACAGCCTCATGTACGTCGATGTGGGTGCGATGATCGGCTCCTTCGACCTCTTTCACGGTCCCTCCGAAGGTGAACGGGCCCTCCTCGGCGGGGACGAGGGGGCCCTGGCCGGCGTGGTGGCCAGCAACTACTCCACCATGTCGGACTGGTTCTTCCAGATGGTCTTCGTCGCCACCACCGCCTCGATCGTCTCCGGGACCCTGGCCGAGCGCGTCAAGCTATGGGCCTTCTTCGCCTTCACCCTGGTCCTCACGGCAGTCATCTACCCCGTCGTCGGCGCCTGGACCTGGGGCGGGGGCTGGCTCTCGCAGATGGGTTTCCAGGACTTCGCGGGTTCCACCATCGTCCATTCCACCGGCGGCTGGGCGGCCCTGGCGGGCGCCATCGTCGTGGGACCGCGGTGGGGCAAGTTCCGCAAGGACGGCTCGGTGAAGGTCACTCCGCCCTCCAACATCCCCGCCGTCACCCTCGGGGTCTTCATCCTCTGGCTGGGCTGGTTCGGCTTCAACGGCGGCTCCCAGCTGGCCCTTGCCGGCGTGTCCGACGCGGTGGCCATGAGCAATGTCCTTGTCAACACCAACCTCGCCGCCGCGGCGGGCGTGGTGACGGCGATCGTCGTGTCGCGGCCCATCCTCGGGCGGACCGATCTCTTCGCCGCCCTCAACGGCGCCATCGCCGGCCTGGTGGCGATCACGGCCGGACCGGACATCCTCGATGCCCGGTGGGCGATCGTCATCGGCGCCGTGGGAGCGGTCCTGTGCACGGCGGGACTGAAGCTGCTGGAGCGCCTGCGGATCGACGACGTGGTCGGCGCGGTTCCCGCCCATCTCCTGGCCGGCATCTGGGGCACCCTGGCGGTCTGCATCGCCGCGGGCGGGAGCTTCGTGGTGCAGCTCATCGGCGTGGTGAGCGTGGGGGGCTTCGTCTTTCTCGTGTCCCTCCTGCTGTGGACCGTGCTGAACAGGACCGTGGGCGCGCGGGTCTCGCGCGACGTGGAGGACATCGGCCAGGACGCGGGTGAGCTGGGAATCGACGCCTATCCCGAGTTCGCCCTCATGGTCGATCCCGAGGAGGGGGGAGACTTCCGGGACCCGGACTGAGCCGCTTCGGACTCACCGTCCGGCGAGCCGTCCCATGGACTTCGACGCCTACGATCTCGATCCCGCGATCTACGACGAGATGTTCCTGCCCGACGGCACGCCGCGCGGGCACTTCCAGCCTCTGCACGATACCCTGAGGCAGCTCTCTGCGGAGGAAGCGGGGCGGATCCAGGAGCGGGTGACGCGCTCCTTCTCCAACGAGGGTATCACCTTCACCGTCTACGGCGACGAAGAGGCGGACGAGCGCATCATCCCCGTGGACTGCGTTCCACGCATCCTCTCCGCCGAGGAGTGGCTGCACCTGGAGGCGGGGCTCACCCAGCGCCTGGCCGCCCTGAACCGCTTTCTGGAGGACGTGTACGGGGGGGCCCGCATCATCGCCGACGGCGTGGTCCCCGCCGACCTGGTGCGCGGCTGCCCCCAGTACCGCGTCGAGATGTGCGGGGTCCCGGTTCCCCACGGCACCTGGGTCGCCGTCTGCGGCACCGACCTGGTGCGTACCAACGATGGCTGGCGGGTGCTCGAGGACAACCTGCGGGTGCCCTCCGGGGTGTCCTACATGATCGCCAACCGCAAGGTGGTCAAGTCGAGCCTGCGCCGCCTCTACCGCGACTGCCGGGTGCGGGAGGTCGAGCAGTACGGGCAGGTGCTGCTCGAGACCCTTCGCGAGCTGGCCCCCGATGGACGCTCCGACCCCTGCATCGCCCTGCTCACCCCCGGAGTCGCCAACTCGGCCTTCTACGAGCACATCTTCCTGGCCCAGGAGATCGGAGCTACTCTCGTCGAAGGCCGCGACCTGCTGGTCAACGACGGTTTCGTCTACATGCGCACCACCGAAGGGCTGCGACGGGTGGACGTCATCTACCGCCGCGTGGACGACGACTTCATCGATCCCCTCGTCTTCCGCCCCGATTCCCTCCTCGGAGTGCCGGGGCTGATGCACGCCTGCAAGAGCGGGCACGTGGCCCTGGCCAACGCCCCGGGGACGGGGGTGGCCGACGACAAGAGCGTCTACGCCTTCGTCCCCGACATGATCCGCTATTACCTCGGCGAGGAGCCGGTCCTCGCCAACGTCGAGACCTACCTGTGCCGAAGGCCTCGCGACCTGGAGTACACCCTCGACAACCTGCAGGACCTCGTCGTCAAGCGGGTGGGCGAGTCCGGGGGCTACGGCATGCTCATCGGCCCCCATGCGACCGCGGAGGAGCGCGGCGCCTACGCCGAGGAGCTTCGCGCCGACCCGGCGGGATTCATCTCGCAACCGGTGCTGGCCCTGTCGCGCGCGCCCTGCTGCATCGAGGGCCGCCCGGAGGCGCGCCACGTCGACCTGCGCCCCTTCATCCTCCACGGCCGCGAGACCCGCATCGTTCCCGGGGCCTTCTGCCGGGTGGCGCTGCGCCGGGGCAGCCTCGTGGTGAACTCGAGCCAGGGCGGCGGCGGCAAGGACCTCTGGGTACTGGAGAGCTGAATGCTCGCGCGCAGCGCCCAGGGACTCTACTGGATGGGCCGCTACCTCGAGCGGGCGGAACAGCTCTGCCGTCTGTTGCGGCTGCAGGTGGAGGCCCTGGTGGACCGGCCCGTGGAGGAGATCCACTACGGCTGGAGCCGGATCTACGCCGGCCTCGGCCGGCTGCCTCCGGGCGGGGACCTCGGCACCGGCGGCAGCGACGACTACGTCCTGGCCGACTCGTACACCCTCGCCGGGGATCTCACTTTCGAGCGCTCCAACCCCGATTCGGTGCGCCGCTGCTTCGCCCTGGGCCGCGAGAACGCCCGCCAGATGCGCAACTGCATCAGCGCCGAGATGTGGACCTGTCTCAACCTCTCGTGGCTGCGCATCCGCGACCTCGGCATCGAGGACATCTGGAAGGTCTCGCCGGAGAGCTTCTACGCCGAGACCACCCGCCAGATCGACACCTTCCATGGGGTCGCCGACGCGACCATGTACCGCGACGAGGGCTGGTGCTTCATGCGCATCGGGCGGTTCCTGGAGCGAGCCCAGCTCCTGGCGTCCTTCCTCCTGGCCCAGCTGGCCGAGCGCGACCAGGGCGGGACCTCCGACACCGGCTGGACGAGTCTGCTGCGCGCCTGCCAGGCCTTCGACACCTACAAGTCCAGCTACAGCGTCGAGATCCAGGGGGACCGCGTGCTGGATCTGCTGGTCACCGATCCCCGGCTGCCCGGGTCCCTGTGCCGTTCCCTCGACGCCCTGGCCGCCGAGCTCGCGGCCACGGGTCCGGGCCCGGGCGCGAAAGCCGGGGCGGCGGCGGACCGGCTCTCCGGCCGGCTGTGCGCCCTGATCCGATACGAATGGCCGGACCGGGTGGAGCCGGAGGAAAGGGAGGAGCTGCTCTCCCAGGTTGGGGAACACTGCCGAGAACTCCACCAGCTCGTCACCGAGGCGTACATCGATTACGCCGTCGAGGACTCCCCGGTGCACTGACGCAATGACCGGAGCCGTCCGCTACGAGATCGAGCACGTCTCCCGCTACAGCTACGACAGCAGCGTGCGCCAGTGCGTGATGCTGCTCTGTCTGGAGCCGCTGCAGGACCATCGGCAGCGGCTCCTCGACTTCGAGATCGAGACGAGTCCTGCCGCGTCCCTCAACCGCGAGTCGGACTGTTTCGGCAACGCCCGCCACCTCCTCGCTCTGCACCGGACGCACCGCGCCCTGGAGATCACCACCCGGGCCGCCGTCGACGCGGTCCCCGCTCCCGGGCTCCCGGAGCGTCTCGGGACCGGCGCCTGGGAGGAGACCCGCTCGGCGGTGGGTTCCTTCGCAGACTGGAGCTTCACGAGCCCGAGTGACCTTGTGCGGCCCTCGCCGGGTCTGGAGGCATTCGTCCAGCGGCATGGCATCGAGCCCGGCGGGGACCCCCTCGAGAGCCTGTCGAGGCTCTCGGACACCCTCCATCGCTGCCTGGAGTACATTCCGGGAAGCACCACGGCCGAGTCTTCGGTGGAGCACATCCTGGAGACCGGGCGCGGCGTCTGCCAGGACTACTCCCACCTCATGATCGCCATAGCGCGCTCCTGGGGGATCCCCTCCCGCTATGTCTCGGGTTACCTTCGCCAGGCTGCGGGCGACGGCGGACAGGCGCCGGTCAACGCTACCCACGCATGGGTCGAGTGCCGGCTGCCCGGGCTCGGCTGGGTGGGCTTCGATCCGACCAACCAGAGCCGCGCCGGCGGCGGGGGGGAGGTGCGGATCGCCACCGGACGGGACTACCGGGACGTGTCGCCCACCCGGGGGGTCCTGCGAGGCGGCGGCGGGATGAAGCTGGAGGTGGAGGTTCGGGTGGACGAGTCCGGTGGATCCCCGCCCCGCGGCACCGGCCACGGGGCCGCGGCGAGCCCCAACGGCTCTGACCGCGAGGTCGGGGTTGACATGCACCGTGGCGCTGCCATGGCGGCAGGCCCGGCATCGTGAACCTGGGAAGAGGAGGCATGGACATGCTCAAACGCATCATCGGCGCGTTCCTGGTGGCCATGGCGGTGGCCGTCGGCGTCCACACGGTCCTGGAGCCGCTCTACCACGTCTCCGAGGAAGGGCAGCCGTACAGCCCACTCTGGAGAATCCTCAATCCCCTGATGGCGATCGCCATCGCCCTCGGACTGGTACTGGGCTACCAGCGCAAGCGGGGCATCGACCGCCAGGGAGACGAGGCCGGCGTGACCCGCGGCTACGTCGCCGCCAACCTCCAGTTCTACGGGTTCCTCTTCGTGGGCATCCTGTTCTACTGGAACTGGTTCAACCTGCTCATGCCGGCCTGGACCGCGCTCGGCGACGATACGGTCACCCTCGTGTGGATCCTCGTCGACGCCATCCTGCCGCTGCTGACCGGTGCCGCGGGGGTCTCCCTGCTGCGCGCGGGACGGGAGGCCGGCCGGCCAGGAGAAGCAGAATCCTCTTCATGAGGCGTCTCGCTGCCGTCGTCACTCAGCAGACGTGGCGGCCCATCTATCTCAAGTGAGAGAGGGAGATCAAACCATGCGGAGCCCGATCAGGAAACTTCGATTCGCCCTGGCCGTCGCCGTGCTGGTCTCGTGCGGCGGCGACGATGAACCGGTGGGCGGTGAGGTGGGCGCCGACGCCGTGGAGATCGGCGCCGGCGAGGCGGTGCAGATCCGCTCCCTCCTATCCATCACCGGGGCGGCGTCCCTCGGCGGGGCCCTGCGCTTCGGGTGCGAGCTGGCCGTGGCGGACTACGGCAGCGTCCACGGTCACCCGGTCGATCTCGGCGAAGCGATGGACGCCATGTGCTCGCCGGAGGGGGGCCGCGCAGGCGCCGAGCAGGTCGCTGCCGACGCCCAGGTGCTGGGCGTCGTCGGCACCTCCTGCTCGGCGGCGGCGGTGGCCGCGTCGCCGGTGATCAGCGAGGCGGGACTGGTGATGGTCTCGCCGAGCAACACCTCCCCCAACCTCACCTCCGATCTGGCCGGCAACGCCAGTTCCGATCACCACGCAGGCTACTTCCGCGTCTCCAACAACGACCTCTACCAGGCCCGGGCGGTGGCCGACTTCGCCTACAATGAACTGGGCCTGCGGCGCATGGCCGCCGTCGACGACGGCGACCCGTACACCACGGCCCTGGTGAGCGCCTTCGCCTCGGCCTTCCGCGCGATTGGCGGAGAGGTTCCCGTCACCTCCACGATCGACAAGGGCGAGACCGACATGACCGCCGTCCTCGACGAATTCGCGGAGGCCGGCCCCGACGGCATCTTCTTTCCCCTCTTCGAAGTCGAGGGCACGCCCTTCGCCGAGCAGGCGCGGACCTTCGACGGCCTGGAAGGGGCGACGCTGATCACCGGCGCGGCCCTCTTCGTCTCGGAGTTCCTCGGGACTCCGCAGTCGGAGGGCATGTACTTTGCGGGGCCGGAGACGGACCTCGGATCGAACGTCAACGAGTCGACGGGGAAGAGCGCGGGGGAGGTCCTCGCCGCCTTCGAGTCCGCGTACGGCGTCCCGTCTTCTCCCTACTGGGCCCACGCCTACGACGCCACGACGGTGCTGCTCAGCGCCATCGAATCCGCGGCCGAGGTAGACGGCGGCAGCATGCGCGTGGAGCGGGTGGCCCTGCGGGAGCAGCTCCGAGCGACGCGGGACTTCGGGGGCCTCATCGGGACCCTCTCCTGCGACGACTTCGGCGACTGCGGCACCGGGCGAGTCAACATCTACCACCACACCGACCCGGGCGTGACGGACACGGCGAAGCTGCCGGTGGTCTACCGGTTCTCCCCATGAGCCGGACTCGCCATCGGCGGCGGTTTCCTCGACTCCGCGGCCGCTGGTGAGCCCACAGGTCCCGGCCCGTTGCGGGCCGTCCTGACAGGCCGCGCCCATCGGCCCGTCCCGATTTCAGCGCGCCGGCGCAGAGGGCATGGAGCACCAGCCTTTGCCGGGACCAATCGGCGGCTGAGTTCCGGAGAAGAGGATCACTTGCCGCCACCCCAGGCAAACGAGCAGATCCACCACGACCCGGATGCAAGGTGCCCTCCGCTCCTTGCCATGGCCGTCGGGTTCCAGGGCATCATGATCGTGCTGGCCCCCACGGTGCTGATCGTGGCCATCACCGTTCGCGCCGCCGGCCACGACGAGAGCACCCTGTCGTGGGCGGTCTTCGCTGCACTGATCATCACCGGGGCGGCGACGGCCCTCCAGGCCGCCAGGGTCGGAAGGCTGGGCGGCGGCCACCTGCTCATCACCGGCGTCACGCCCAACTTCATCGCCCTTTCTGTCCTGGCCCTGGAGGAGGGCGGGCCGAGCCTGCTGGCCAGTCTCGTGGTCGTTTCCTCCCTCTTCTACCTGGCCGTTGCGGCCTGGCTTCCGCTCCTGCGCCGGATCATCACGCCCGCCGTCTCCGGCACCGTGCTCATTCTGATCGCGGCCATGGTCCTGCCCATCGCTTTCGACCGGCTGAGCGAGGTGCCGGAGGGCGTGCCCGGGGCCGCGGGTCCGGCCGTTGCCGCGGTGACCCTCTTCGGAACGACGATGCTCATGCTGCGCGCCCCCGGACGCTGGCGGCCGTGGGCGCTGCTGATCGGGATCGCGGCGGGGTGCGCGGCGGCGGCGCCCTTCGGTCTGTACGACCTGGAGCCTCTGGCGGCGGCCCCCTGGGTCGGAGTTCCCGCCAGCGGGCTCCCGGAACTGAGCCTGACCCCCACCTCGGGGTTCTGGGCCCTGCTGCCGATGTTCCTGATCGTGGTCCTGGTGCAGGCCATCAAGAACATCAGCGACGGCATGGTCGCTCAGCAGGTGGCCCGGCCGCGTCCGCGGGCGACCGATTACCGCCTGATCCAGGGCTCGATCTACGCCAACGGGGCGGGTATGCTGATGTCGGGCGTGGCCGGGACGCCGCCCACCACCTCCTACTCCTCCCTCACGGCCTCTCTCATCAGCCTCACGGGGGTGTCCGCTCGCCGCGTCGGCTATGCCATGGGAGGTCTCCTCATGGCGCTGGCCTTCCTGCCCAAGGTCTCCGGGGTGCTCCTGGCCATTCCCAGCCCCGTCATGGGGGGTTTTCTGCTGATGGCCCTCGGCCTGTTCTTCGTCGAGGGCATACAGACCCTGGCGCGGGCCGGCCTCGACAAGCAGAAGGCCCTCGTGGCGGGGGTGGCGTTCTCCATCGGCCTGGGCATGCAGCATCAGAGCATCTTCCAGGATCTGCTCGTCGGCCCCTGGGGGGATCTGCTGGGCAACGGCATGACTCTCGGCACGGCGGCGGTCATCGCTCTCACCGCCTTCGTGGAGCTCACCGGCCCCCGCCGCCGTCGCCTGGAAGTCGGGATGGATGCCGCCGAGCTGCCTCGACTCGACAGCTTCCTTCGCGAGATGGCCGGCAGGATGGGTTGGGGCGATGCCGCGGACGGAAGGCTGCGCTCCGCCGGGGAGGAGGCCTTCGCCAGCCTGCTGCAACACGAGCGGGAGCAGGAGTCGCGGGGGGAGGCCCATCGCCTGATCATCTCCGCTCGACCCGATGGCGAGTCCGTGGAGATGGAGTTCCTGGCCGTCTTCGACGAGGAGAACCTGGAAGACCGGCTGGCCTACCTGGACGAGGAGACCGAGAGCCCGGGGGAGGGGGAGCTATCCTTCCGCCTGCTGCGTCACTATGCGTCCTCGGTGCGGCACCAGAAGTACCACGGCCTGGACATCGTCACCGTGCGGGTCGAAGGCTCCTAGGGGGACGGCGGACTCAACTCAGACCAGCTTCCTCTGCTCTAGGAACTCACGCACCACCGCGGCGCATTCCTCGGGCTGCTCGAGCTGCAGAAGGTGGGTCGCCTCGGGGAGGAAGTCGTACTCCACGCTCAGGATACCGCTGAGGTCCATGGTAGGCAGGTAGGAGTACGGCAGGGTGGGATCGGCGCCGAGGACCTTGATCGGGCCATGGAGCGTCTCGAAGTCCACGAGCACCGCAAAGGCACGGGCGAACTCCACGACCTGCGCCTCGTACTCGCGCGGACACCGAAGCTCATAGCCGTCTCCGGACGCGGATTCGCGCAACGTCGTCTTGGCCACGAGATCGAATACGCCGGGCACGGCGCGCTGGAAGATCGGGAGGAAGCCGAGGAGATCGACGAGCTGCTCCCTGGTCTGGAAGCGAGCGCTACGGCGCCGGGTCAGGGCCGTCGTACGCGCCACCGCCGCATCGAATTGCTCGTAGCTGTCGCCGGGCTTGCACAGGGGCGGATCGAACAGAAAGCACGCCGAGAATTCGCTGACCCGGGTGGACGACAGCAGCGTCGTCAGCGCCGAAACCGAATGAAAGACACCGATCTTCGGTTTTTTGCCGAAGTGGCGATCGATGGCTTGAAGGATTCGGTCGTGATCACTGACGAAGGTCGGCACATTGTGGTTGTCCTGGGAGCTGACGGCATTCCAACCGTGGTTTCTGAGGTCGTAGATGATCAGGTCGAAGTCGTCGGCCAGGAGGGACCAGAAGGGGTAGTAGAGATCGATGGCGAGTCCGTTGCCGTGGCTCAGAACCAGCCGTGTCCCTTCCGGGTTTCCGTGACGGCGCAAAGTGATGACGGTGTCGGCGTCCACGGGAACATCCAGGGTGGACAGCGGCTCCGGGATCTCCCACAAGGCTTGTGCAGTCGCGGTCAATCCGGCGGCCCCTCGGGTGACTCGAGTTCGTGGGCAAGGGCGGCGGCGAACAACTCGTTGCCCAGGTCTTCCAGTCGCCATCTGACGTTCGGCAACTGCGGAAATCGAAAGGTGGCGCACGTCCCGCCCTGACGGAGGACCGGGGGAACCTCGAATCCGGCCATGTCCAGGGATAGGCCCGTCCCAAGGGCCTTGAGGAGCGCTTCCTTCATCGTCCAGAGATGGTAGAACTGGTGGAGCTTCCGGCCCTCAACTGCCGTTGCGAGCTCCCCCCGTTCCCCCGGACCGAGGACGCTGCCAATCAGTCCATCGAGGTCGCCGCGGGGGAGGCGCTCCTCCACATCCACGCCCAGCCGGCCGGCCGGAGCCAGGGCGATCAGTCCATGGCCGCCGCCGTGGCTGACGTTGAACTCGATGGCCGCCGGGGTCCCGTCGACGAGGGCAAAGGGCTTCCCGTGACCGGTGGCGGCGAAGGACAGCTGCCGGTTCTCACACCCGAGCTGGCCGCAGAGGACGGCCCGCAGCGCGGCCCGGCACAAGGCGAACCGGCGCCGAGGGCCCGCAAGCCGGTAGCCCTGCCAACGCGACCGCTCCGGCCCGTCGAGGTATGCCAGTGCGTCGGCCTCGCGGGCAGTGTGAGGCGAAAGATCGACGTAGGTGACCGCGGCCCTTCCGATGGTCCGGAAGGGACGCCACCAGCGCTCGTCAAGCGAGCGGGCCATTGGCCTGGGGCCCCCGTTCAAATGAAAACGGCGGCTTCCCGACCGGCCGTGTCGGCCCGCGTGGAAAGCCGCCGGTGATCCTGGCGGTGGACGCCCCGGATCGAGGCGATCCGCCAGATCAGGCGTCGAGGAAATCGATCAGTTCCCGGACCGAGTTGATCTTCCCACAGTCTTCGGGAGAAAAGCTGACATCGAATTCCTTCGCCACCACCCTCGCGAAGGCAACCAGATCGACGGAGGAAATGCCTGCCGCGAGAAGGCTGGAGTTCAGGTCCTCCGGCAGTTCCACAGGTTTTCCGTCAACTTCGAGGTTGTCCTGGATGAGCTTGCGGACGCGATCTTCGGTCGAGGCCATGTGGGTGATCCTTTCCCAATGAGTGGATGTCCGAAGGTAGAAAAAAGATAGAAGGAGGGGCAGGTCGATTTCAACCCGGAGACATGTCGCCCGGCGTTTCGATCCAGTGGCTCCGCCGCTGGAAGGGGTACCCCGGCAACGCGACCCGGCGCCGCGCCTCCCCCGCGAACAGACCTGCAAAGGAAACGGCGAGCCCCGCCTCGTAGGCAGCCGCCACGGCTCTTGCGAAGGCGTCGTCCCCCGGCCGGTGCCGGGTCAGGCTCGAGAGCACGGCCGGCGCCGGGGTGCCTTCCGCGGACTCCGGCCACGCCGGAGGCACCATCGGCGCCAGCACCGCATCGGGGCCGATCTCCACGACCACCTGCACGCCCAGCTCGGCCAGCGTCTCCACGCATCGGTCGAAGGCCGCCTGCTCAAGCGCCTGCCGGTGCCAGTACGCCCCGTCGGGGGGGGCGCCCGCCTCCATCACTCGGCCGGTGGCGCTGCTCACCAGGGGGAGGGAGGGCGGCGCCACCGCGGCGCTATCAGGGCCGTCCGGATCCCCGTCGCCCCGTGCCGCCGCAAACCGCAACCCTTCCTCGAGACTGAAGACGCCGGCAGCCTGTGCCGCGGCCAGCTCTCCGAGGCCCGGCCCGACCACCGCGCCGGGACGAATCCCGACGCTCGACCACAGCGCCGTGAGGGCGCACTGCAGCGAGTACAGGGCCGCCGGGGTCCACGCGGGGTCGTCCAACGCTCCGTCCGAACCGGCCCGGCCGAACATCACGTCGAGCAGGGAAGCGCCACCGCCGCGCTCTTCCCGCAGCACGGCGTCGCAGCGGTCGAGCACCCCGCGGACCACCGGCTCGCTCTCGTACAGCTCCAGGCCCATGCCGGCCCACTGGCTGCCCTCGCCGGTAAAGGCGAAGGCCACCCGGGTCGTGGCCGTCGACTCCGGACGTCCCTCCCCCTCCTCCAGGCTCCGGAGGCCGCTGCGCAGCGACGCGGCATCGCCGAAGACCACGCCGGTCCGGTGGTCGAAATGGCTCCGCCCCACGCCGGCGGTCCACGCCATGTCGGCCAGCAGGGCCTCGCCGGTCGCTTCGGACGAGAGCTCGGCGCTGCGCTCGTCGAGCCAGGCCAGGTACCCCCGGGCCAGCTCCCGAAGGGCGCCGTCCTCCTTGCCCGACAGCGGCAGCAGCCGCATCCGGCGCCGCCCTGATCCCGGCTCCGGCAGCGGCAGATCCGCCAGCGGCCCGGGCATGGACACGGTGACGGGTTGCGCCGGGCCGGCCGGCAGGGGATCCTCGGCTGCTTCGCGGCCTTCCACCACGACGTGGGCGTTCGTCCCCGATACCCCGAAGGCGCTGACCGCGGCCCAGCGCGGCCGGTCGGGACGAAGAGGCCAGTCCGTCGCCTCCGAAGTCACCCGCACGGGGAGCCGCTCCCAGTCAAGGTGCGGGTTCGGGTCATGGAAGTGCAGCTGCCTCGGGATCCGCCCCCGTCTCATGGCCAGCACCGTCTTGATCAGCCCCGCGACACCGGCGGCCGTCTCCAGGTGGCCGATGTTGGTCTTCACCGAGCCGATCAGCAGGGGTCGGTCCTCCTCGCGTCCCCGGCCGTAGACCGCCGAGGCGGCCTGCACCTCGATCGGGTCGCCCAGCGCGGACCCGGCGCCGTGGGCCTCCAGGTAGTCCACTTCGGCGGGCGGGACTCCCGCCCGCGACAGCGCCTGCTCGATCACCCGTTCCTGGGCCGGACCGTTCGGCACCGTCGGGCCCGCGGTGGCCCCGTTCTGGTTGACCGCCGACCCGCGGATCACCCCCCAGATGCGGTCGCCGGCGGCCTCGGCATCCCCCAGCCGCTTGAGGACGACCATCCCGCAGCCTTCACCGCGGACGAAGCCGTCGGCGGCGGCATCGAAGCTCTTGCACCGGCCCTCGGGCGACAGCATCCCCAGCTCCGCCATCTCCCGGGTCAGCCCGGGGGACAGGACCGCGTTCACCCCCCCGACCAGGGCGAGGTCCACCTCCCCCTGCCCCAGGCCCGTCACCGCCTGGTGCACGGCGACCAGCGAGGAAGCGCAGTTCAGCTCCACCGGCATCGTCGGCCCCTCCAGACCCAGGACGAAGGAGATCCGCCCGACGGTCATGCTCCCCGAGGTGCCCAGGTAGCTGATGTCGCCCTCTCCGGCGGCCATCAGGTCGCGGTACTCGCTGGCGGCGATACCGGCATAGACCCCGGTGAGGCTGCCTCTCAATCCGTCGGCATCGATACCCGCATCCTCAAGAGCCTGCCAGCTCGTCTCCAGGAGCAGCCGCTGTTGCGGGTCCATGCCCCGCGCCTCGACCGGCACGATCCGGAAGAACCTCGCATCGAACTCGTCGATCCCTTCGAGGAACCCGCCCTGCCGGTAGGGGGTGAAATCACCGGAGAGTTCCGGGGCGCTCCGGGAACTCGAACTCCAGCGGTTGTCGGTCACCGCGTCCGCCCCGGCTTCGAGCTGACGCCAGAATGCGGCGAGGTCCGGAGCACCGGGGAACCGGCAGGCCATGCCGACGATGGCGATGCCGTCGCCCTCGCGCTGCACCGCGGGGGGCTGCTCCTGCGGCTCCGGCTGCGCCTGCACGGCCGGGGCGCCGCTGACATCGCCGAGCTCACCGGCCAGGTGACGGGCGAGGGCGGCGATGTCCGGGTAGTCGAAGACCACGGTGTTCGGTGCCGCGTACTCCCCGGCGAAGGCGCGGTTCAGCCGGTTGCGCAGCTCCACCGCCATGAGCGAGTCGATCCCCAGATCGAAGAAGCCCACCGCGGGCTCGGGCGACGTGGGCAGCCTCAGCACCGCCTGGACCTCCTGCTGCAGGAAGGAGACGAGCAGATCTTCGCGCGCCTCCGCGGGCGCGGCCCCCAGTTGGGAGAGCAGGTCTTCGGAGGTGCCTTGTGAGTCCTCCGAGGCATCCTCGTCTGCCGGCAGCAGGTCATCGAACAGGGACGGGCGGCCCTCGAGGGCCTCTCCGAAGACGGACCAGTCCGCCGCCAGGACGACCGAGGTCGCGGGATCCTCGCGCAACAGCCGGTCGAGCACGCCGAGGCCCTGCTCCGGGCTGAACCAGCCGGTTCCGGCGGCCTCCCGCCGCCGGGCGATCCGCTCGCGCTGCTCCTCGGCCTCGCCGAGGCCGGACCATGCTCCCCAGGCGATGGCCTGTCCGGGAAGCCCCAGGGCGCGCCGGTGGGCGGCGAGCTGATCGAGGAAGGCATTGGCCGCCGCGTGGTTCGCCTGGCCCGGGTTGCCCAGGATCCCGGCGACGCTCGAGAACAGGACGAAGAGGTCGAGGTCGCTGTCGGCGGTCGCCCGGTGCAGGTGCCAGGCGCCGAGGACCTTCGGCCAGAGAACCTGCTCGATCCGCTCCCAGGTCTGGTTCGCCAGGGAAGCATCCGCCAGCACGCCGACGCTGTGGATCACGCCGCCCAGGGGCGGCAGGTCCCCCTTGATCCGCTCGAGCATTGCGTCCACCGCGCCGGCATCCGTCACATCGGCGAGTTCCACCCGCACCGTGACCCCGCGCTCCTGGAGCGCGGCGATCGTCTCCTCGGCCTCCGCGTCCGGGGCCCGCCGGCCGTTCAACACGATCGCCCCCGCGCCCCGCTCCGCCAGCCAGCCGGCCAGGGCGCATCCGATCCCGCCCAGGCCGCCGGTCACCAGGTAGGTCCGGTCCGGCCGCAGCCGCCCCTCCGCCAAGGGCGGTGCGGTGAGCACGATTTTGCCGATGTGCCGGGCGTCGCGCATGAACTCCATGGCGGCTCCCGCCTCGGCCAGGGGCCACCTGCAGTGGATGAGGGGCTCCAACTCTCCCGCCCCAAGTTGCTCCATCAGCTTCCGGAGCGCCGCTCCCGGCCGCGCCGGGTCCTGTTCCTTCAGCACATCCATCTCCAGGATGGAGTAGCCCACGTCCGGCCGGGCGGCCGCCATCTCCTCCTCGCTCAGGATGTCGCGCCGGGCCAGCTCCACGAATCGGCCCCCCTGCCTGAGGCAGGAGAGACTCGCCTCGATGAAGCCCTCTCCCGTGAGGCTGTTGAGCACCACGTCCACGCCGGCGCCGTCCGTGGCTTCGAGGATCTCCCGGCCGAAGTCCGTCGAGCGGCTGTCGAAGATGTGCTTCACCCCGAGGGATCGGAGATACGCCTGCTTGGGGGCGCTCGCGGTGGCGAAGACCTCCGCCCCGGCGGCCTGCGCCAGCTGGACGGCGGCGAGCCCGACGCCGCCGGCGGCGGCGTGGATGAGCACCCCCTCGCCGGCCTTCAGTCCCGCAAGATCGAAGGAGAGGGCGGAAGTCACGAAGACGGTGGGAATCGTGGCGAGGGCGGCCACCGGGATCCCGGCGGGCGCGGGCGCCACCAGTTCCTCCCTCGTCACCACTTCCGGTCCGAAGGTGCCGAAAGCCAGGCCGACGACACGGTCGCCCACGGAGACGGTGGAGGTCTCGGAGCCGACCTCGACGATGCGGCCGCACATCTCCTCGCCCATCAGGCCTTCACCGACCAGGCCCATGGCGCGGAAGACGTCGAGGAAGTTGAGCCCGCGGGCCTCGACGGCGACGCGGACCTGCCGCGGCTCCAGGGAACGCGCCGGCAGCGGCTTGACCTCAAGCTCTCCGACCACGCCGCCGGGTCCCGGCGCCAGCAGCCAGTCCGAACCCTCCGGCAGGGCGAGGGGCGGCGAGGCCCGAACCAGGCGGGCCAGGCGGCGGCGCCCGGCCCGGTACGCGACCTGGGTCTCGGAGTCGGGGAAGAGCAGTTCCTCCGACAAGTCAGCGGGCAACTCCGGCGCCTCCGGGTCGAGATCGAGCATCTTCGGATTGACCTGCCCCGCTTCCCTGGCCACCACTCTGCCGAAGCCCCACAGCGTCGCACCGGCGAGCTGCCCCGCGCGCTCCCGCTCCAGAACCTGTGCCCCCCGGGTGACGAACCACACGCCCTTCTCGGGGGTCAGATCGGCATCGATCACGCCCTGCGTCAGCGCCAGAGCGGTCGCCGCCGCTCGCCGGGCATCCTCCCCCATCTCCTCCGTGGACGCCCCCGCCCCGTGACCGTCCAGGGCCGCGAGATGCACGATACCGCCGAGCGGCAGGTCACCCGGAAGCTCCTCCAGAAGGGAGCGCCAGGACTCGCGCCGGTCGATCTCCACGGCTCTTCTGACGACACCGTTCGCGCCGGGCGCGGATCCTGCGTTCCCCGGCGATTCCCCGCCGGCCAGCACGACCGTCTGGTTGCGCGCCGCCAGCTGATGCGCCAAGGCCTCCGCCGCGCCGCCCCGGTCCTGTGCCAGAACCCATGCGGCCGGCGGCAGGACCACCTCCACCGGTCCCTGGGCCACGATCACGCCCCGGTCGGGCAGCCCGGCCGACTCGGACTCGTCCACCCCCAGGATCTGCACGTCGCCGAAACCCGTGTCGGCGAGGGCTTGGCGCCACACGTCGGGGCCCGCCAGGGCGTGGTCCGAGCGGTAGCGGTCGGCGAATCGCCACCAGCCGTCGAGCTGGCCGAAGATCAGGTCCATCCAGCCTCTGCCGCGCTGGTTCTCCAGGGCCACGAGCTGGCCCGCCGGCGCCAGCAGCTCCCGGCAGTGCATCAGCGTCTCGTCGAGATACTGCGTCGCGTGCAGCACGTTGGCGGCGATCAGCAGGTCATACGCGTGGGACTCGAAGCCCTGGGCCGCCGGCTCCTTCTCGATATCCAGGACGCGGTACTCGATCGGCGTGTCCACCTGGCTGAAACGGGCCTCCGCGTCGGCGAAGAACCCCGCGGAGATGTCGGTGTAGGTGTAGTCGAACCGCCCCGCCGGAAGCCCGGGCAGGACGCACTCGGTGGCCGACCCGATGCCGGCGCCGACCTCCAGCACCCTGAGCCGCCGTCCCTCCGGCAGCCCGGCGGCGATGGTCTGCACCACCTCTCCAAGCATCCGGTTGGCGGCTTTCCACACCGGCGCCCTGCGGTAGAGGTCGGCAGCCTGCGGTTCGGCGTCGCCGAAGAGCAGCGACAGGGGGTCCTCACGGCCGCGCAGCACCTCCGCCAGCGCCCCGGCGCATCGCCGGATGAGCCCGACCTCGTTCGTGCCGTGGGAGTAGCGTCCGCTCATGCTGGCGGCATGCTCGTCGGGATCTCCCGGCATTCCTTCCGGCAACGGGTCTTGCGCCCCGACGGCCACCACGGAGCCCTCGCCCGCCGCCTCCACCACGCCCGACCTGGCCAGGATCTCGAGGATCCGGCGGAACAGCTGCGAGTGGTCCGGCAAGACCTCCAGGTCCTGGCGCAAGCCCTCGGGGTCCACGGCGGCGCCCGTCGTGCGCTGCCAACCCAGCTTTTCCAGGGTCGAGAGCGCATACGACCACGACAACCGCTCCAGGTCGGCTTGCAGGGCGGCCTCCTCCTCGACGCCGACTCCTTCGGCGGCCAGGTACCGGGAGAATGGCTCCGAGCGGGGGGCTACGCTCGACGGGCCCGGGAGGAAGTCGGCGGACGGCATTCCCGGCGAGAGGACGCCGTCCCGCCAGACCACTTCGTACAGGAGCTCGTCCAGCCCTTCCACGACGGAGAGCAGCGCCTCCCGGGTGGCACGTTTCACCGTGTATCCATCCAGACCGCCCAGCAGGTTTCCGCCCGGGTCGTAGATCCGCAGGTCCCCGGTCAGGACCTCCGGCGGCTCGGACTCCGCCTCCGGCGACGGGGTCCAGTCTCCGGACATGCGCGCATGACAGACGATCCGCTCCGGGAGGGCTCCCTCGATCCACAGCCGTTCCCAGCCGAAGGGCAGATAGGTGACCCCTTCCAGGCTCCCCGCCTGGTCGCGCGCCGCGGCCATGACCTGGAAGCAGCCGTCGAGCAGGAGCGGATGGGCCTCGATGCCGCCGGGGTCGACACCGGCCGGAAGAGCGACCTCACCAAGGGCCTCGCCCGCCCCGGACCAGACCGCTTCGAGCGTGCGGAACGACGGACCGTGGACGATCCCGACCCCGGCCTTGGCGCGGTAGATGGCGGCCACGTCGCGCGGCGCCAGACCGGTCTTGAGGCCCTCCAGGTCGGGCCGCTCCTCGGTCGGAGGCCCGCCGGCGTCGGGAGACACCCGGCCCTCGGCGTGCAGTGTCCATTCGTCTCCGGAATCCCCCCTGCTGAGGATCCGGATGCGGCGCTCCTCGCCGGACCCGTCGAGCAGGATCTGCACTCTGCGGCCCGGGTCGCCGGACCCGTCGCCACCCTCCTCCTCGGGGAAGACCAGCGGGTTGTGGAGCTGCACGTCCTCCACCGCGTCCCGTCCGCTGCCCTCCGCGACGGAAGCCGATACCGCCATGGCCCCGTAGAGCGCCCCCGGCGCCAGGAGCCGGCCGAAGACCCGGTGGTCCTCCAGCCAGGCCGGGTCCGAGGGAAAGAGCTCCGTATCGAAGGCGACCTCCCCGTCGGCGGACTCGTGGCGGCTGTCGAGCAGCGGGTGTCCGGCCGCCGGGCGCTGGCGCCGCGGCGCCTCGACCCAGTGGCTCTGAAGCTGGAACGGGTACCCCGGCAGCGAGATCCGGCGCCGCTCCTCGCCGGCGAAGAGGCCGGCCAGGGAGACCGGGAGACCCGCCTCCCAGGCTTTGGCGACCGCCGCAAGAAACGCCCGGTCGGCTTCTTCCTGCGACACCCTGGACGAGGGGCGCAGCATGCTCGACAGGGCCGCCGGAGGCCCGCTGCCACCGGTCCCGTCCGGCCACGTCAGGGTCGCCATCGAGCCGAGCACCGCGTGGGGACCGATCTCGACGATCAGGTCGACGCCGAGGGAGGCCAGCGTCTCGATGCTCGGGGCGAAGGCAACCGGCTCCCGCGTGTGCCGGCGCCAGTAGGCCCCGTCCAGCCGCTCTCCGGATTCCAGCACCCGGCCCGTCACGTTGCTCACCAGCGGGAGCGACGGCGGAGCCATCTCCAGGCCGGAGGCGACGGCCCCCAGCTCGTCGAGCATCGGCTCGACCAGCGGACTGTGGAAGGCGTTGCGGGTGTGCAGGCGGTTGACGCGGATCTCCTCGGCGAGGAAGCGCTCCGAGAGGGCGGCCACGTCCTCCTCGGGGCCGCTGACGACCTGGTGCGCGCCGTTGTAGGCCGCAATGCTCAGGCCCACCCCGGCGGCCTCGGCGTTGTGCTCATCGATCGCCGCTTTCACCTGCGGCGCGTCCGCGAAGACCGCGGCCATGGCCCCGGCCGGGAGCCGGGAGGTCAGCTCACCCCTCGCCGCGACGAACCGCAGTCCCTCCTCGAGGCCGAAGACCCCGGCGGCCTGGGCCGCGGCGAACTCCCCGAGGCTGTGTCCCAGAACCACGCCGGGGCGGATCCCCAGGCTCGCCCAGAGGGCGGTGAGGGCGCACTCCAGGGCATAGATCGCCGGCTGCGTCCACTCCTGGTCGGAGAGGTCCGCCGGCGGCCCGGCCCGGTCGAACATCACGTCGAGCAACGAGGTGCCGCGGTCCTGCCGCAGCACGGCGTCGCAGCGGTCCAGCACCGCCCGCGCCACCGGCTCGCCGCGGTACAGCTTCTCGCCCATGCCGGGCCAGTGGCTGCCCTGGCCGGTGAACACGAAGGCCACCTTGGAGGGCTCCGGGGGGGCCGGGCCCGCCCCCGACGCGGCCAGCGCGCTCAAGCCGTCGCGCAGGGACTCGACATCATCGAAGACGACACCGGCCCGGTGCGCGAAGTGTCCGCGGCCGATGGCGGCGGTCCAGGCCATGTCGGCGAGCACCGTGTCCGCGGCACTCCGTGAAGAGAGCTCCCCGGCGCGCTCGTCGAGCCACGACAGGTACTGCCCGGCCAGGTCCCCGAGGGCCTGATCCGATCTTCCCGACAGCGGCAGGAAGCGGGTCTCCCGCGCAGCGGGCTCTGCCTCGGCCGCCGGACGGCCGTCGAGCGCCTCGGGAAGGGAGACCGCAACCCGCAGGCCGGGACCGGCGGGTGAGTGCAACTCACCGCTGGCGGCGGCATCGCCATCCGGGGTCCCGTACCCCTCCAGCACGACGTGGGCGTTCGTCCCCGACCACCCGAACCCGCTGATCCCCGCCGTCGGGGGGCGGCCGGCCTGCAGCGGCCAGGCGGTCTGCTCGGAGGTGACTCGCAAAGGCAGCTGGCCCCAGTCCATCCGCGGGTTCGGCTCGTGGAAGTGGAGGTGCCGGGGAATCACTCCCCGCTGCATGGCCAGCACCACCTTGATCAGGCCGGCGACCCCGGCCGCCGGCTCGAGGTGGCCGATGTTGGTCTTCACCGAGCCGATCAGCAGGGGGCGGTCCGTCTCGCGTCCCCTGCCGTAGGCGGCCGCCGCGGCCTCGAGCTCGATCGGGTCTCCCACCTCCGTCCCGGTGCCGTGCGCCTCCAGGTAGTCCACCTCCGACGGCTGGACCCCCGCGCGGGACAAGGCGTCCCCGATCACGCGCTCCTGGGCGGCCGCGCTCGGCACCGTCAGCCCCGGGGTGGCCCCGTCCTGGTTGACCGCCGAGCCGCGGATCACCCCCCAGATGCGGTCGCCGTCCGCCTCCGCCTGGCGCAGGGGCTTGAGGACCACGATGCCACAGCCTTCACCCCGCACGTAGCCGTTGGCCGCGGCGTCGAAGGTCTTGCAGCGCCCGTCCGGCGCCAGCATCCCCGCCTTGCCGCGCAGCTCGGACAGCCGTCCCGACAGGATCAGGTGAACGCCCCCGGCGAGGGCGAGGTCCGCTTCCCCCCGATGCAGGGCGGAGACCGCCTGGTGAATGGCCACCAGCGACGAGGAGCAGGCGGTGTCCAGCGCCATCGCCGGTCCGGCCAGATCCAGCGCGAAGGCGACCCGGCCGATGGCGGTGTTGAAGGAGGTGCCGCTCACCGCGTAGAGGCTGTCCGCCGGCTCGGTGATCTCCCTTCGGGACAGGATCAGACTGCGGTAGTCGTGATTGCTGATCCCGGCGTACACCCCGGTGCGGCTGCCCTTCAGGCGGCCGGGATCGATCCCGGCGTCCTCCAGGGCCCGCCAACAGGTCTCCAGCATCAGCCGCTGCTGCGGATCCAGCAGGTCCGCCTCGACCGGGGAGATCCGGAAGAAGGCGGCGTCGAAGAGGTCGATCCTGTCGAGGAAGCCACCGAACCGGCAGGACTCGCTCTGAACCTCGGCGTCCGGGAACAGCTCTCCGAAGCGCCCGACCCCGGAGCCCGGAACGACCTCGATGACCCCGTTCTCCCCGGCTTCGAGGAGGCGCCAGAATGCGGACAAGCCCTCTGCCTTGGGAAACCGGCACGCCATGCCGACGATCGCTACCGGCCGTTGCGCGGAAACGGGTGACTCGGTCATGATGCTCCATCCATGGGATTCGGAGGCGTCTCCAGATCGTTGCCTGCCCGGAATGATACCATGTGCCGGGGCTGGAGGCGACCCTGACGAGACGACATTGCACGAGGACCGGGCGGGACCGGGAATCTTCGATGACGGCCCGGACGGCGGCTGCCGGAGGACTTGCCGGTGCAATGAAACATGCGCTACACTCCCCGACTTGCGTACCTTACAGTCCGGCGAGCAGCGCATTGAAAGGCCAGTGACCGCATGTCCAATCCTGGAACGACCATGGTGCCGAAGATCCTCGTGGTGGACGACGAGCCGGATCTCGAGGTGCTGCTCCGGCAGAAGTTCAGGCGCAAGACCCGCTCCGGACAGCTCAGCCTGATCTTCGCCCAGAACGGGGTCGAGGCCCTCAAGCAGCTCGAGGACCACGACGATGTCGACCTGGTGCTTTCCGACATCAACATGCCCGAGATGGACGGTCTCACCCTCCTGCAGCAACTCGGCAGTCTCGACTACGACCTGCGGGCGGTGATGGTCACCGCCTACGGGGACATGAAGAACATCCGCACCGCCATGAACCGGGGCGCTTTCGACTTCGTCACCAAGCCGATCGACTTCGAGGATCTCGAGGCGACGATCGACAAGACCCTCGAGCACCTGGTGATCATGCGAGAGGCGCTGCGGTCCCGGGACGAGCTGGTGGCCCTGCGCCAGGAACTCGGGGTGGCGGCGCAGATGCAGGAGTCCATCCTGCCCACCGATTTCCCCAGGGATCCCCGTTTCGAGCTTCACGCCTCCATGATCCCGGCGCGCGAGGTGGGCGGCGACTTCTACGACTTCTTCCGGCTCGAGGATGAGCGCCTGGGTATCGTGGTGGCCGACGTATCCGGAAAGGGGGTGCCGGCGGCCCTCTTCATGATGGTGAGCCGCACCCTGATGAAGGGCACCGCCATCGGGGAGGGCGACCCGGGGGCCTGTCTCACCGAGGTGAACCAGCTCCTCACCGAGTCGAACGAGGAGTCGATGTTCGTCACCGTCTTCTATACCAGCTTCAACCCGGAGACGGGGCACGTGGAATACGCCAATGCGGGGCACAATCTGCCGTACGTGGTCAAGCCCTCCGGCCAGGTCCGGCAGATCGACTGCCCCCCGGGTCTCGTCCTCGGCGTGCTTCCGGAGTTCGACTTTCCCGGCGGCAACCTCGACCTCGAGCCGGGAGACGCGCTGTTCTTCTACACCGACGGCGTCAACGAGGCGATGGACGAGAACGGCGAGGAGTTCGGCGACGAGAGGCTGACCCGGGTCCTGGCGGAAGCCGCCGGATCGAGCGCCGCCGACTTCAGTCAGCGGATGGTGGAGGCCGTGCACGCCCACGCCGGCGAGGCCCCCCAGTCCGACGACATCACCTGCATGACCCTCCGCTACCTGGGAGGTGGCTCCTGAGATGACCCGGCTGGCCCTCCTCGCCGCCGCGGCGTTCGGGCTGGCCCCGGCGGCGGCGGTCGGGCAGGGGGCGCAGGGAGGCGGCGACGGGGTCCATGCCGACTCCATCCTCTTCGGCCAGTCGGCGGCGCTGAGCGGCCCGGCCGCCGAACTGGGCCGCAACATGAACCTCGGCATCCGCGCCGCCTTCGAGGAGGTCAACCGGTCCGGCGGCATCGGCGGCCGCCAACTGAAGCTCCTGGTGCGGGACGACGGTTACGAGCCCGAAGCCGCCGTCGCCAACACCCGGGAGCTCATCGCCCGCGGCGTCTTCGGCCTCATCGGCGCCGTCGGCACACCCACTTCCAACGCCGCCGAGCCGATCGCCAGCGGCGCCTCGGTCCCCTACATCGGACCCTTCACCGGCGCCGAGCTGCTCCGGGGGGACGACCAGCGCTACGTGGTGAACGTGCGCGCCTCCTACTTCCAGGAGACGGAAGAGATGGTGGCGCGGCTCACCGAGGACCTGGGCTTCCGCCGCATCGCCATCCTCTACCAGGACGACAGCTACGGCATGGCCGGCCTGACGGGGGTCCGCCAGGCCCTCGGCCGGCGCGGCATGGAGCTGGTGGGCGAGGTCACCTACATGCGCAACACGGTGGCCGTGAAGCGGGCCCTCCTCGGCCTTCAGGACAGCGACCCGGAGGCGGTCATCATCATCGGCGCCTACCGCCCGGCGGCCCACTTCATCAAGTGGGCGCGGAAGATCGGCCTGGGCGCCGTCTTCGTGAACATCTCCTTCGTCGGCAGCAACGCCCTGCTGCAGGAGCTGGGCCGCCACGGCGACGGCGTCGTGGTGACCCAGGTGGTGCCCTTCCCCCGGGACACCGGGATCCCGGTGGTGGTCCGCTATCACGCCGCCCTGAAGGCGGTGGAAGCGGCGGCTCAACCGGGGTTCGTCTCCCTGGAGGGGTATCTCGCCGGGCGCCTGGTGGTCGATGCCCTGCGCGCCGCCACCGCCTCCGGCGACGGCGGACCGGTCCCGCCCACCCGCGAGGCCTTCCTCCGCGTTCTGGAGGAGGCCGGCCCCATCGACCTGGGGGGCTTCCGGGTCGAGTACGGACCGGGGGACAACCAGGGGTCCGACAGGGTCTTCCTGACCATGATCCGCGGGGGCCGGTTCGCCCCGGTGACCCACTTGTCGCGGTGAAGGCGATGGACGACCGCATTCACGCCGCCTTCGCGTGGTTCCTGAAGCGGCTCCCGAGCCGTCTCGGGGCCCGTCTGCGCAGGGCCACGGGAGGCCGCTTCGGCATCGGCAGCCAGATCGTCGTGGTCCTGGGGGGCGGGGTGACCCTGACCATCGGCGCGGTGGTCCTGGCGCTGGTGCTGATGAGAGTCGTGAGCTCCCGCCAGAGCGAGGTCACCGAGGGCCACATGCCGGCCCTGGTGGCCGCCTTCGAGGTCGCCCGCAGCAGCTCCGAGCTGGTGCGGGCATCGCCCCGGCTCCTGGCCGCCGCCGATCCCGCGGGCCTCAAGCAGGTGGGACGGGACGTGGCCCGGGAGGAAGAAATCCTCCGGAGGTGGCTCGTGGAGGTGAAGCGGGCCGAGTCCAAGGGCGGCGTCGAGGGCGGGGTGGGGCACCGGGTCGTGCCGCTGGCCGACAGTCTGGTGGAGAGCATCACCCGGATCCAGGAGTCGGTGAGCCGCAGGATGGCGTACCGGGACCGGCTCCGGGAGCTGGAAGGGCGGGTGGAGAGCCTGGCCCTGGAGCTGCAGCTGTTGCTGGAGGAGCTGGTGGACGACCAGCACTTCTTCATGCACACCGGACTCCGCGGCCTCGACGACGCCCCGGTCCCCGCCGCCCGGCGGACGTCGAGGTCCGAGCTCGCCCACTACGCCGGTCTCCTCGACTTCCAGGCTTCGCAGAACGTCACCACCACCTTCGTGCAGCAGGCGATGACCGAGGATGACCCCGAGCTGTTGCGGGCGAACCGGGAGCGGGTGGAGACGGCCATGAGCGACGTGAGGAGGGCCCTGTCCGGGATCCGGCCCGGGATCCGGTCGCGGCTCCAGCCTCGCGTGGAGGTCCTGAGAGATCTCTACGCCGCGTCCGACGGCGCTCTCGAGACCCGAACCCGCGAACTGGCGGAGATCCGCCGCTCCGAGGATCTCCTGGCGCGCAATCAGCAGACGACGGCGGACCTGGTGGCGATGGTGGAGGGCCTGGTGAAGGACGCCGAGGCCTCCACCCGGAACGCGGCCAATCGCTCGCGCAATCTGGTGCGCCTCGGGTTCTGGTTCCTGCTCGGGGTCACCCTGCTGACCCTGGTGGCTGCCTGCTTCGTCTGGAAGCTCTTCGGCGAGCGTCTGCTGGCGCGGATGGACAGCCTCTTCGACGCCACCCGGCGGATGTCGGAGGGAGACCTGGAGGTGCAGGTGCGGATCGAGGGCAACGACGAGGTGACCGACATGGCCGGGGCCCTGGAGATCTTCCGGCAGCACGCCGTCGAGGTGCAGCGGCTCAATCTCGTGGAGAAGCTGGCGGCGGAGGTGCAGGCCAAGAACTCGGAGCTCGAGGCCACCAACTCCGAGCTGGAAACGACGCTGGAAGACCTCAAGCGCACCCAGCAGCAGGTCATCAGCCAGGAGAAGCTGGCCTCCCTGGGCGCCCTCACCGCCGGCATCGCCCACGAGATCCGGAACCCCCTGAACTTCGTGAACAACTTCGCCGGCCTGTCGTCGGAGCTGATCGACGAGTTGCGGGAAGAGCTGAAACGGGAGGGGAACGGCGAGGGCGAGGGGGACGGCGAGGGCGGCATGGACCGGGAACTGGTGGAGGAGATCCTCGACGATCTCGGCGGGAACGTGGTCAAGGTCAGGGAGCACGGCGAGCGCGCCAACCGCATCGTCGAGGGCATGCTGGCCCACTCCCGCAACGAGGCGGGACAGGTGGAAGCGGTGGACATCAACCTGATGGTGGACGAGTACGCCAAGCTCGCCTATCACGGTCTCAGGGGAACCGACTCGACCTTCAACGTCAACCTGGTGCAGGAGTTCGACGACAACGCCGGCGAGGTCGATGCCGTCTCCCGTGACTTGAGCCGGGTCTTCCTCAACGTGGTCACCAACGCCTGCCATGCCACCATCGCCCGCGGCAAGGAGGCGGAAGGGCCCTACGAGCCCACCGTGAGCCTGAAGACCGAGAGCCGCGGGGAGACCGTCTGCATCTCCATCCGCGACAATGGCACGGGTATCCCGGACCACATCGTCGACAAGATCTTCGACCCCTTCTTCACCACCAAGTCGGGGACCCAGGGCACCGGTCTGGGGCTGTCGATCTCCCACGAGATCATCCGCGAGCACGGCGGGGAGTTCCAGGTGGAGACCGAGGTGGGGGAGTACACCGAGTTCAGGATCGTGCTGCCGCGAAAGCGCCTCGCTCCAGCGGCTGAGGGTTCCTGATTCCACCAGCCAGGATTGGATTCCGAGGACAAGCGATGAAGATCGAGTGCGCCGCCGTGGCGGCCCTGATGCTGGCCACCGGGGCCGCGGCGCCGGCGCAGACCGAGTTCCACCTGCAGTACGGCGAGTTGCTGAACCCGTTCTCCGCCACCGAAGAGGCGACCCTCGTGGTCACCGTCCAGAGGGCTTCCGGATGGCAGTTCGGGGACAGCTTCTTCTTCGTCGATTACCTCGACGACGGCGGCGAGGACGGCTTCAACGACAGGGAGTTCTACGCCGAGTGGTATCCGACGCTCAGCCTGGGCAAGCTCTCCGGCCGGGACCTGCGCCTGGGGCCGGTGGCCGACCTCTCCCTCGTGGCCGGTATCAACGCCGGAGGCGACGGCAAGGTCGTGAAGTACCTCCCCGGTCTGAGGGCCTCCTGGGAGGTGCCGGGATTCCTGTTCCTCAACACCGATCTCACCGCCTATATCGACGATAACGCCGGCCTCGCCGCCGGCGGCCCCCCGGAGACCGGAAACAGCTTCACGCTCGACGTCAGCTGGGCCTTCCCCTTCGAGGCGGCCGGCCAGTCCTTCGCCGTCGGCGGCCACGCCGAGTACGTCGCCGGCAGCACCGACGAGGTCGATGGCGAGGTGAGGGGGTGGATTCTCGCTCAGCCCCAGCTCACGTGGGACCTGGGCCGGGCGCTCATCGGGGCTCCCGGCCGGCTGCTGGCCGGCATCGAGTACCAGCACTGGCGCAACAAGCTCGGAACGGACCAGCAGGAGAGCACCGCCCAGCTGCTGCTGGTCTGGCGTCCCTGATCGGAGAGGGTCTTGGAAACCGCGCACGGCAACGAGAACATCCGCTTCGAGCCGGATGAACAACCCCCCCACCCGGTTGCCGCCGGGGTCGGCTTTCAGGCCGCGGTGGTCGTCCTCGCCCCCGTGGTGCTCAGCGCCATCATCATCGGGCGCGCCGGTGGTCAGGGTCCGGACTACCTGGCCTGGACCGCCTTCGCGGCGCTGGTGGTGAGCGGCGTTACCACGGTCCTGCAGGCGGTCCGCCTCGGGCGGATCGGGGCCGGCCACGTGCTCATCATGGGCACCTCCGGCGCCTTCATCGCGGTCTGCATCGCGGCCCTGGCCCAGGGGGGACCGCCCCTGATGGCGAGCCTGATCGCGGTCTCCGCGCTCTTCCAGTTCGCCCTGTCGGCGCGGCTCTCCCTGGTGCGCCGGGTGATCACCCCGGTCGTCTCCGGAACGGTGATCATGCTGATCGCGGTGACGGTCATGCCGATCATCTTCGGCCTGCTCACCGATGTGCCCGAGGGCACGCCCCCCGCCGCGGCGCCCTCCGCGGCGGGGGCGACCTTCCTCGCCCTGGTGGTGCTGGCCCTGCGCGCCCCGCCGGCCTGGCGGCTGTGGGCGCCCCTCATCGGCATCGCCGTGGGCTGCGTCACCGCCGTCCCCTTCGGGCTGTATGACGCCCAGTCCGTGATCGATGCGCCCTGGATCGGCTTTCCCGACAGCGCATGGCCGGGGCTGGACCTGAGCCTGGGCCCGGAGTTCTGGGCCCTGCTGCCGGCCTTCGTGGTCGTCACCGTCGTCGGCGCCATCGAGACCATCGGCGACGGGGTCGCCATCCAACGGGTCTCGAGGCGCCAGCCGCGGGCCACCGATTTCCGCGTGGTCCAGGGCGCTCTCAACGCCGACGGGGTGGGCAACCTGCTGTCCGGACTCGCCGGGACCCCTCCCAACACGACCTACTCGACGAGCATATCCCTGGCCGAGCTCACCGGGGTCGCCGCGCGCCGGGTCGGGGTGTATATCGGCGTGATCTTCATGGTCCTGGCCCTCTCGCCCAAGGTGACGGCCCTGGTGATCGCCATCCCCAACCCCGTGGGGGCGGCGTATGTCACCCTGCTCATTGGCATGCTCTTCGTGCAGGGGATGAAGATCGTCGTCGCCGACGGTCTCGATCACCGCAAGGCGGCGATGGTGGGGCTGTCGTTCTGGATCGGCGTCGGCTTTCAGAACCAGGTGATCTTCGCCGATCTGCTGGGGAAGACCTGGGGCACCCTCCTCGGCAACGGCATGACCGCCGGCGGGATGGCGGCCATCGCCCTCACCGCCTTCATGGAGATCACCGCTCCCCGGCGCCGTCGCCTGGAGGCGAAGCTGGCGGCGGCGTCGCTGCCGGAGATCGACGCCTTCCTCGAGAAGTGGGCGGCCCGGGCGGGCTGGGGCGAGGCGTCGACGGGGCGGCTGCGCTCGGCGGGAGAGGAGACGCTGGCGATCCTGTTGCAGCAGGCGGAGGAGGACGGGGCGGCCGGCAGGGACCGGCGGCTGATCCTCACGGCGCGTCTTGCCGAGGGTGCCATGGAACTGGAGTTCTCGGCATCCTCCGGCGCCGGGAACCTGGAGGACCGGCTGGCCTTCCTGACCGACCAGCCCGAGTTCGTGGACGAGCGCGAGATTTCCTTCCGCCTGTTGCGGCACTATGCCACCTCGGTGCGCCACCAGAAGTACCACGACGTGGACATCGTCGCGGTGCAGGTCGCGCAATCGCCCTGAGCGGAGTGGCTCCCCACATGGTTGCCCCGAATTCCGTGGCATCCCTATCCTTCGTCCCGCGTCCTTCCATGCCAAGCTGCACACCCCCCCAGCGTTCCTCCGCGCCATGACCGGGCCGGCACCCCCCAAGAGCTACCTCGAGGGATACGGGAAGGCCCGTCGGCACGACGCCGAGAGGGCCGACAACTACATGCGCCACATCCACATCGGCGATCCTCCGCTGGACCAAGTGATGGAGGAACTGGCGTCCCTGCCGCCGCCGGACCTGCATCGCTTCATCCAGGCCGGCATAGACCAGGAGAGCGAGGGCCTGCGCACCGCGCCGCGGGTCATGCGCGAGTTCTTCGACAGGGTCGACTCCGAGAATCCACCCTGGTTCGACTACGAGGCCTTCAGGCCCGGCGTCCGCGCCTTCCACTTGAACGCCACGCGGGTGCTCGTCGCCTTCGTCACGGGGGTGCTGATCGAGGGCTTCTCCACCCTCATCGCCAAGTCCTTCGCCACCACCGGGCGCGTGCTCAACCGGTCGACGGCGAGAAGGCGCCTCATGCAGAACAACCGGCATCTGCTGGAGGTGTTCTTTCCGGGCGGCCTGCGGCGCAACGGCGACGGCTGGAAGCTGTCCATGCGCCTGCGCTTCGTTCACGCCCGCGTGAGGCACCTGCTGGCGAACTCCGACGAATGGGATCAGGAGGCCCATGGCACGCCCCTGCACGCGGCGCACCTGGGCCTTGCCACGACCGTCTTCTCCATGCGCCTGCTGCAACACGCCGCCGCCGTGGGCGCCATCTTCAACCAGGAAGAGCAGAAGAGCGTCATGGACATCTGGCGCTATACCGGCCACGTCATGGGTGTCCCCGAAGGCATGCTCTTCACCGACAGGGAAGACGCGAAGGAGATCTTCAAGGTCGCTCACATGTGCGAGCCGGCCCCGGACCAGGACTCGGCCACCATGGCCAACGCGCTGATCGGGGCGATTCCACTGACCGCGGGAATAGCCGACCCGGACGAGCAGGAAGCGGTGATGAAGCTCGCCTACACTCTCTCCCGGGCCCTGATCGGCAACGAGATGGCCAACCAGCTGCAGTTTCCGAAGACCCGGACCTTCGGGGCCCTCTTCGCCTACCGGATCAAGCAACGCTTCCAAGGTCTGATCAAGAGCAAGGAGCTGCTCCGATCGGAGAACTTCTGCCAGCTCCTGGAGATCTCGGCGTACGACGAATCCGAGAAGACCGGCCTGAGCTACCGGATGCCCGACCACGTACGCGCATCCAGGTCGAGCCCCTGGTGAGGGATGACGCTGGACCGCTACATCGCCGCTGTCCTCTCCTACCGGTGGCCCGTCGTCCTCCTCGCCTCGGTGGGGATGCTGGCCTTGGCGGCGGGTGCGCGCTTCATCACCGTCACCAACGACTACCGCATCCTCCTCGGTGAGGACAACCCGCAGCTGGCCGCCTTCGACGCCCTGCAGAACACCTACTCCGTCTCCAACCAGGTGTTGATCGCCGTAACGCCCCGGGACGGCACCGTCTTCAGCCGCCAGACCCTCGGCGTCATCGAGGAGTTGACCGAGGCCGGGTGGCGCACTCCCTACTCCGGCCGGGTGAACTCACTCACCAACTACACCCACAGCGAGGGCCTCGAGGACGACCTGGTGGTGGGCCCCCTCGTCGAGGACGCCCAGTCCCTGAGCGACAGGGATCTGCGGCGGGTGGAGGAGATCGCCCTCGGCGCGGCCGATATTGCCGGACGCCTCGTATCCCGGGACGGACGCACGGCCGGTCTGGCGATCGACTTCGTCCTGCCCGAAGAGCACGACAAGGCGGTGGTGGAGATCACCGACTTCCTCCGTTCGGAGCTGGAGCAGGTCCGGGCGGACCATCCCGGCATCGACTGCTACCTGACGGGCGACGTCGTCATGAGCCGGACCTTCGCCGACGCCACCCGGGACGATCTGGAGACCCTGACTCCGATCGTCTTTGTCATCATCGTCGGCCTCACGGTGCTGATCCTGCGCTCCGTTCTGGGAGCCGCCGCGATCGTGGCGGTGCTGGTCTTCGTCGTCAACTCCACCGTGGGCTTCGCCGGATGGAGGGGGGTCGTCTTCAGCCCCACCAATGCCGGCGTGCCGATCATCGTCATGGTCATCGCCATCGCCGATTCGATCCACATCGTCACGAGCGTCCTGCTGGGCCTGCGCCGTGGCCTGGAAAAGCACGCGGCGATCGCCGAATCGATGCGCATCAACGCCTATCCGGTCCTCATCACCTCGGTGACCACGGCCATCGGGTTCCTCAGTCTGAACGCCTCGGACTCGCCGCCCTTCCGGGTCCTCGGCAACTACGTGGCCTTCGGCGTGCTCTGCGCCTTCCTCTACACCATGACCCTCCTGCCCGCCCTGCTTTCCCTGCTGCCATTGCGGGCCCGTGCCGCCGGCGCGCAGCCGGGGAGAGCGGCGTTCTTCGACCGGCTGGCGGACTTCGTCATCGCCCGGCGCAAGCTCCTCCTCGGATCCCTCTCCCTGGGAGTAGTGGTCCTGATCATCGGCATCCCGCGCATCGAGCTGAGCGACAACATGGCCCGGTACTTCGACGACCGCTACGAGTTCCGGCGCCACACGGACTACATCGTCGACAACCTGACGGGCGTGGAGAAGCTGGAGTACTCCCTTGTTTCCGGGAGCGAAGGCGGCATCACCCGGCCCGAGTACCTGCGCAAGGTGGAGGCCTTCGCCGATTGGTTCCGCCAGCAGCCCGAGGTCACCCACGTGCAGGCTTTCCCGGATATCATGAAACGTCTCAACAGGAACATGCACGGCGACGATCCGGCATACCATCGCGTGCCCGAAGACCCGGACCTGGCGGCGCAGTACCTGTTGCTCTACGAGCTCTCCCTTCCCTTCGGCAGCGACCTCAACGACCGCATCGACGTGGCCAAGTCGGCCACCCGCATGGTGGTGGTGACACGGAACGCCTGGTCCCGGGACCTGCGCGCTCTCGACCAGCGGGCCCTCGACTGGCTCGATGCGAATGTGCCCGACTTCTCCCAGGAGGCGTCCGGACTGAGCGTCGTCTTCGCCCACCTGTCCCTGCGGAACATCCACAGCATGCTGCGCGGGACGATCGTGGCCATGGCCCTCATCTCCTTCGTCCTCATATGGATCTTCCGGAGCGTCCGGGTCGGGCTCCTGAGTCTGCTTCCGAACTTCATACCGGCCCTCATGAGCTTTGGCCTGTGGGGCTATCTCGTGGGCCACGTGGGCATCGCTTCCTCCGTGGTGATCGCCGTCGTCTTCGGCATCGTCGTGGATGACACGGTTCACTTCCTGAGCAAGTACCTGAAGGCGCGGCGGGAGGGCCTTGAGGCCGCCGAGGCGGTGAGGTCCGCCTTTCACACGGTGGGTCATGCCTTGTGGACGACGACGGCGGTCCTCTCGGCCGGCTTCCTGGTCTTTGCCACATCGGGATTCGAGGTGAGCTGGGCCCTCGGCCTCCTCGTGACGTTCACGATCGTCTTCGCCCTGGTCGCCGATTTCCTGCTCCTTCCACCCCTGCTGATCGCCATCGACCGGAGGAAGTAGATCATGCCCCTGCCCCGGGTCCGACAAGTGCTCCGCTTCTCCTTCATGCCGGCCATGGCGTGGGCCCTTCTGGAAGTCCCGTCTCCCGCTCCATCCCGGGGATCCCCCGAGGAGGCGGCGGGGCTCCGGATCGCCAGGGAAGCCCGGTCCCTGGAGGAGGGCTTCGGCAGCTTCAGCGCCCGGCAGGTCATGGTGCTGCGCAACAAGCAGGGGCAGGAGAGCCGCCGCCAGCTGCGCGTGAGGGTTCTCGAGGTCCCGGGGGAGGGCGACAAGAGCCTCTTCGTCTTCGATGACCCTCCCGACGTGGAAGGCACGGCCCTGCTCATCCATGCGAACAAGGAAGACTCGGACGATCAGTGGCTGTATCTCCCGGCGCTGAAGCGCGTCAAGCGCATCAGCTCGTCGAACCGGTCGGGCTCCTTCATGGGCAGCGAGTTCGCCTATGAAGACCTGACCCCCCAGGCGGTGGAGAAGTTCACCTACCGGTACCTGCGGGACGAACCCTGCGGCCCGTCGACCTGCACGGTCTCCGAGCGGTTCCCCGTGGACAGGAAGTCGGGGTACAGCCGCCAGGTGGTCTGGCGCGACAAGGACGAGCTCCGGGTGTGGAAGGTCGAGTACTACGACCGCAAGGATGCCCATCTGAAGACGCTCACCCTCGATGACTATCAGCAGTACCTGGGGCGTTACTGGCGGGCGGGCGAGATGACGATGGAGAACCACCTCACCGGCAAGAGCACCGTCCTGACCTGGACCGACTACCGGTTCGGTACCGACCTGGACAAGCGCGACTTCACACGGACCGGGCTGAGACGCGCCCGTTGATGAGGCTTCGGGGCGGTCTGCACCGCGCGCTGCCCCCGGCGGTCTGGATCCTGGCCTCGGCTCTCGCCGGAGGAGCGGGAGCCGCCCCCTGGCTGGATCACCGGTTCTCCGGGAGCGCCCGTGTCGAGACGCGCTGGTTTCCGGAGGCCCCGGCCCACGCGGTGCAAGGCCGTCACGCGAGCGGGTTCGTGACGGCCCCGCGCCTCTACCTCTCGGACCCCGGGGGCCGGAGCCTCACCGTCGCGCCAATCTTCCGATATGACTCCGCGGACCCCCGCCGCACCCATGCCGACCTTCGGGAGGCGGCGCTGCTGCTCTTCGGGGAAGTCGGCGACGGGGAGTGGGAGCTGCGGGCGGGCCTCGACCAGGTCTTCTGGGGCGTCGCCGAATCCCAGCACCTGGTCGACATCGTGAACCAGGTCGACTTCGTCGAGCATCCCGACGGCGAGGCCAAGCTGGGACAGGCCATGGTTCATCTCACCTGGTCCGGCGACTGGGGGGCGCTGGAGTTGTTCGGCCTTCCCTTTCACCGGGCCCGGACCTTTCCGGGCTCCTCGGGCCGGCTGCGCCTGCCTCTTGTCGTGAAGGAGAGTCCAGTCGAGTACGAGAGCGAAGCCGGGGCGCGGCACCTGGATCTGGCCGCCAGGTACAGTCAGGGTATCGGCCCCGCCGACGTCGGCCTGAGCCTCTTCCGGGGCACCAGCCGGGAGCCCTTCCTGCTCCTGGGCGCGGAGCCGGAACGCGGGCCAGCCCTGATCCAGCACTACGAGCAGATCCGGCAGGCCGGGCTGGACGTGCAACTGACGACCGGTTCGTGGCTGATCAAGCTGGAGGCCATTCACCGCGCCGGAGCCCGCAACCGCCTCGGCCGGGACGAGGACTACGCCGCCTCGGTCATGGGGGCGGAGCAGACGCTCTATTCAGTGCTTGGCACCACGGCCGATCTCGGCCTGCTGGGCGAATGGAGCTACGATGGACGGGGGCCCAGGGCCACGCCGGGACGCACCCCGAATACCCTGGAGAACGACCTCTTCGTCGGCGGACGCCTCGCCCTGAACGATGTCCAGAGCACCGAGATTCTCGGCGGCCTGGTGATGGACCTGGAGCGTTCCACGCGCACCTTCGCCATCGAGCTCAACCGGCGGATCTCCGGCCGCTGGTCCCTGCGCCTGGAGGCGGTCGGTCTTCTCGCCATCGACGCGGCGGATCTCCACTACCCGACGCGCCGCGACAGCTTCGTCGATCTGGGTCTGAGCTGGAATCTGTAGCAGATGCGGCGGAGCCGGGTGCGGCTCCGAGCCCTCGTCAGGCGCCGGCGAGGCCGGGATTCAGGATGTCGGGAAGGCTGAAGCGCACGTTCTCGACGATCCCGTCCATCGTCGAGATCTCCAGTTGGGCGTGTCCCTTCAACCTGTCGATGAGCTCGTGCACCAGCTCCTCCGGTGTCGAGGCGCCGGCGGTGATGCCGATGCTCTCGACTCCCGCCAGCCACTCGGGATCCAGCTTTGAAGGATCCTCGATCAGATAGCTGGGCACGCCGATGTCGTTGCCCACCTCGCACAGGCGATTGGAGTTGGAGCTGTTCTCCGCGCCCACGACCAGCAACAGGTCGACCTCGGCGGCGAGGGCGCGCACCGCGGCCTGGCGGTTCTGGGTGGCGTAGCAGATGTCCTTCACGTCGGGTCCGAGGATCTTCGGGAAGCGTCGCCGCAGGGCCGTGATCACCTCCCGCGTATCGTCGACGGACAGGGTCGTCTGGGTGATGTAGGCGACCTTTTCGGGATCCCGCACCTCGAGGGCCTCCACCCCTTCCGCGTCGCTCACCAGGAGAACCGGCCCCGGGATCTGTCCCACCGTGCCTTCCACCTCCGGATGGTTCTCGTGGCCGATGAGGATGATGTCGTACCCCTTGGCGGCGTAGCGCCGGCCCTCCTTGTGCACCTTGGAGACCAGGGGGCAGGTGGCATCGAGGGAACGCAGGTCACGCGTCGCGGCATCCTCCTCGACCTTCCTCGATACGCCATGGGCGCTGAAGACGGTGATCGCGCCGTTGGGTACCTGGTCGATCTGTTCCACGAACCGGACCCCCTTGGCCCGGAGGTTCTCGACGACCCGTGGATTGTGGACGATCTCGTGCCGTACGTAGATCGGGGGGCCGTACTGCTCCAGCGCTGCCTCGACGATCTCGATGGCCCGCTCAACGCCGGCGCAGAATCCGCGGGGCTGGGCAAGAATGACTCGCATCGTCTCTCCTCCTCTCGGCTACCTGTCGGCGACCTTCTTGAGGCCTGGGCGTCGTTCGGTGTTCAGGTCGGGGGAAGGCGGCGGCTCGAAACGCCCTCCCATGCGAGGTCGGGAGAGCCCTCGAGTCCACGCTTTGAAGAGGAGCTTCAAAGCCAGGTTGGAGCGCACCAGGGCACTGGTGACGAGGGCAACGGCCCGCACGCTGCGGCGGGAGATCTTCACTTCCTGTCCGTCCTTGAAGGACGGAGTGGCGTGAATGCGGCGCAAGGTGAGCACCGCCATCCCAAGGGCCCACAGACAGTGGCGGCGGATGCCGGTCTCGCGGGCGGGGATGATCAGGATGTAGCCCAAGGCCTTCTCCAGGTGCCAGTGGGCGATGGCCACCAGCTCCAGGAGCCCGTCGATGAAGGCGGGGTCGTCCCGCCCGGCGGGAAGGGAGCGTATCTCGGAGCCGGCCTCGAGGAAGACGTCGCGCGGCAGCCAGCAGGCGCCGCGGCGGCGGTCGTCCCACATGTCCTTGAGGATGTTGGTCATCTGCAGGCCCTGCCCGAAGGAGACGGAGAGGGCGAGCAGGTCCTTGCGCCGTTCTGCGATTTCCGGTGAGTAGTCGCAGAACAGCTCGGTGAGCATCTCGCCGACGACGCCGGCCACATGGTAGCAGTAGCGGTCGAGGTGTGGCAGATCGTCCAGGCCGTCCACCGTCGCCTGCTGCTGAAACTCGGACATCCCCCGGGACATGATCCTCACGCAGCGCTCGAGGGCGGATCGCTGGGCGGGGCGGAAGCCCCGGGTGAGGCGGATGACCCGGGCGGTGTTGGCCACCAGGTCGTGCTCGCTCTCGGTCGTGGCGGAGGAGAGCAGGGCGCCGAGGTCGCGAGCGAAGGGCTGCGCCCCTTCGCGGCCGCTGACGACCTCGACGAAGCGCTCCGAGAAGGCCCGCTTCTGCGGGGCCGACAGGGCCGGCTCGTCCTCGATGGTGTCCGTGATCCGGCACAGGAGGTAGGCGTTGCCCACCACCTCGCGCAGCGGATCCGGAAGCTGCGGGATGGTGAGGGCGAAGGTCCGCGAGACCCCCTGGAGGATCTCCTCCTGGTAGGCGAGGTCGCTGTCTCTCGACCCGTTCGCCGAGGACCGCGTCATCCCGGGGCCCTGCCGGCCGCCGGTATCCCGAAACGGTCGAGGGTGTTCTCCAGCGTCGGACGTCCGAGGCGGATCCGCCCGTCGTTCAACAGGAAGGAGAACAGGTACCCGGCGGCGAGCATGAGGATGCCGATGAGGAAACAGTACATGACGGCCCTGTCGGGATAGACGTCCTTCAGGTGCCCCACGTAGAGCGGTCCGGCGATGCCGGCGGCGGCCCACGCCGTGAGGACCGCTCCGTAGATGGTGGACATCTTCTTCGTGCCGAAGACATCGAGGACGAAGGGCGGCATGGTGGCGAAGCCTCCCCCGAAGCAGAGAAGAACGTAGCAGACGAGGACGGAGAAGATCCAGGGGTTGGTCTCGGTCATGAGGATCCCGAAGACCACCATCTGACTGGCGAGAATGACTCGGAAGATCGTCACCCGTCCGAAGCGGTCGGAGAGCAATCCCCAGAACAGGCGCCCCAAGCCGTTGCAGATCGAGCTCACGGCGATGAGGGTGGCGCCGTACTCGGCCAGAGTGGTGGGCTCGATGGTGGTGTCCGCCAGGCCCCAGATCTCCTGGAGGAGCTCCGACTGGAAGCTGATCACGGAAATCCCGGCGGAGATGTTGAAGAAGAAGACGATCCACATGATGGTGAACTGGGTGGTGCGCAGGTAAGCGCCGGCGGAGTCGGGCTCGTCGAATCCGGGGGCCTCCTCCTCGGCGGCGGCGGGCAGTGCGGACTTCGGGGGATCGCTGAGGGCCAGGCTGCTGGGAATCAGGATGCAGGCGAAGACTATGCCGAGCCACACGAAGACCTGGGGCAGGGCTCCGGCGGTGCGGATGATCAGGAAGGGAGCCAGCCCCTTGCTCAGGAGAAAGGCCCCCACGCCGAAACCCATGACGACGATGCCGGTGGCCAGCCCCTTGCGGTCGGGGAACCACTTGGCAACCGTCGCCACCGGGGTCACGTATCCGAGGCCGATGCCCGCCCCGCCCACCACCCCGTAACCCAGGTAGAAGAGGGGCACCGAATCCAGGTGGAGGGCGGCCCCCGAGATCAGGTATCCAACCGAGAACAACAGGCTGCCGGCCACGGCGAGCCACCGCGGCCCGACCTTGGGAAGCATGTTGCCCGCCCAGGCGGCGGAGACGCCCAGGGTGAAGATGGCGATACTGAAGGCCCAGGCCGTCTCGGTATGGGTCCAGCCGACCTGCCGCACCAGCATGGTCTGGAAGAAGCTCCAGGCGTAGACCGTGCCGAAGCAGACCTGGAGGACCGTGCAGAAGAGGGCGATGACGCTTCGCGGCATGCGCATCGCTGAACCGATCCCCTAGGGACGGCTCTCCGGCGGCGCCCCCGGCCCGTCCGGGGCCGGGGATCCACCCGAGACGTGGCGGAAGAGGCGGGCCAGGTCCCCTACCTCGTCATCGCGGGCCAGGAGCTCCTCCTTGGCGGCCTCCTCCTCAACCTCGCCGCCGGACAGCTCCACGGCATAGGAGAGCAGCGAGCCCAGCGGCTTGGCGGCGAGGTTGACGAGCCAGATGGAGGCCAGGACTCCGACGACGAGGAAGATGCTGATGAGGATCACCTGCTGGCCGATGGCCCGCTGAATCTTGAGACCGATGATGTCGAGGTCCATGCCCACGTGGACGGTGCCGCCCACGCCGGCCAGGATCGGGCTGCCGACTTCCATGAAGTCGCCCATCCCCGGAATGCTCCGTTGGACGGGCTCGGTGCTGGCCGGATCGCTGGCGAGGACCTGCTCGGGTATGCCGGGCACGAAGGTGTGGGCCAGGTACTCGCCTTCTTCGCTGGTGATGTAGATGTAGCGGATCCCCTGGATCTCGACGAACTGGTCGATGAGGGATTGCAGCGTCGCCAGGTTTCTGTTGAGAAGGATGTCGACGCTGGAGTCGGCGATGCTCTTGGCGATGTTCCTGCAGTTGGTCTCGTACTCCTTCGACAGCTGAGTGTCCACCGTGTAAATGCACAGGGCGGAGGTGGACAGGACGATCAGCCCGAAGAGGGCGAAGATGCCGAAGCGGGTCTTCTGAAAGAGCTTCTGGATCTTCATCAGGAGAGCCACCCCTGCCAGTCGTCGAGGGTCACGAAGCGGCCGTCGCGGACGACGGTGTAGTAGACCCGCTGCAGCCCCTGCCGGCGAGTGGGTCCGAAGGAGACCTGCTCGCCGATGCCGAGATCGAAGTCGCGCACCGAGAACACCGCTTCCTCCAGCCCGGCCCTGTCGGGGGCGCCCTCCAGGCGCCGCAGGATCTCGGCCATCAGCTTGGCGTCGAGGAAGCCCTCCAGGCTGACGAAGCTCTGGGGGAACGGGCTGTAGGGTTCCTTGACGAGCTCCTCCGGAATCTGGGGGTCGTAGTGCGCCATCCGCTCGCGGTACTCCCGAACCGCGGGAATGGAGGTGTCCTCGTAGCTGGGTACGACCTGGGAGTTGACCAGGAGCCGCGTGTAGGGCTCGGGGTCGTCGCGGCCCTCGGTGAGCAGCTTGAGGAGGTTCTCGCTGCCCACGAAGGAGAGATTGGCGATGGGGACCCGAAGGCCCAGGTCGACAGCGTCGCGGGCGAAGCCGGCGCAGGCCGCGTAGGACCCGATGCAGATGACGGCGTCGGGCGAGGCCCCCGTCAGGATCTCGACCTGACGCCTCATGCTGCCGGTGAACCTCTGACCCCGGCGGTAGGTCGCCTCGCCGACGATCTTGCCGTCATGCTTCCTGAGGGCCGCCCGCACCCCCGCCCAGCCGCTGCGGCCGTAGGCGTCGGCCTGGTAGAACACGGCGATGCGCTTCCGGCCCGCGCGAACGAAGTTGTCCACGAGGCCGGCGGTCTCCTGGCGGTAGGAAGCGCGGAGGTTGAAGGCGAAGTCGCCGTAGGGCGGCTCCCTCTGGGGCTGGGCCCCGGTGAAGGGGAAGAACAGGTAGACCCGCTCGTCCTGGAACTTCTTCAGCAGCGGCAGGACGCGGGTGACGGTAGGCGTGCCCACGTAGCCGAAGAGCAGGAAGACGCGGTCCTCCAGCATGAGCTTCATGGTGTTGCGCACGCACGGGTCCGGCTGGTAGCCGTCGTCGTAGAGCTTGAGGGTGATCCGGCGGCCGCCGATGCCGCCGTTGTCGTTGACGTGGTTGAAGCAGGCCTTGGCGCCGCGGTAGAGCTCGCTGCCCAGGCCGCGGGAGGGACCGGAGAAGGCGGCGGACATACCGAGGACGATCTCGTCCTCGGAGGCCCGGTAGGGCTCGACGCCGGCGGCCCGGCCCGCCGACAAGAGCACGCCGGCGGCCCCGGAGCCGGCGCCCAAGCCCAGCCAGGGCGCCGCCAGGAGCCCGGACAGGCCGCGGCGGAGCAGGGCCCTCCGCGTCAGGACCTTCTCTTGGCCGGCAGCCTCGGGCGGGTGCATCAGAAGTTGTAGGTGAAGTGGAGGTCCACCCGGTTGGCCGTGCCGTCGTCGAGTCCCTTGTACTCGGTCGTCCAGTAGATGTACTCGATGGCGGCCTGGAAGCTCTTCCACGGCCGGTAGCGGTTCACCACGTAGAAGGCCTGATTCGCGGTACGACCTCCTTCGGGCACGCCATCTTCTTCAGGCGTGTCCATCATCGCTCCGGCGTACAGCTTCCAGCCGTCGCCCGGCTTGACCAGGAGATGCACCCAGCCTCCGTAGGAGTCGATCTCCTCGCCGGTCTCCTTGTTGACGCCCTGGCCGATGCCGCCGCGGATGTCGGAGAGGTTGCTGCCCGTCCAGCCTTCTCCCTCGACTGTCAGCCTGTCGGCGGGGGATACCGAGAAGTCCACTCCCACCACCATGGAGGTGAAGCTGGTATTGCCACCCACGGGAGTGGCCGTCTTCTCCGACCCCCGGTGGGCCCAGGCTCCGGCCTTGAACTTCGCCTGCTCCATCCCGACCCGCGCCTGCACGAAGGGCACCGTCGCCTCCGAGCCGTCGAGGGTCCCGTTCTTGTCCAGGTCCTTCTTGTCCACCGCCCCGGTCTGGCCGAGGGCGACCGCGGCGGAGACGCCGGTCCCCGGCTTCCAGGTGAGCCGCGCCTGGGGATGCCGGTCTCCGAGGTTGCCGGTGTTCCACATCATGCCGTCGTTGTTGGCCGCCGGGAACAGGGGAGAGATGAGGTCCCAGGTCTGGCCGGCCAGGAAGTGCCAGTCCCCACTCTTCAGGTTGAAGTATGCCTTGCGCAGGCGCAGGACCTGTCGCGATTCGCTGCCGCCGTTCTGGAAATCGGTCTCGATGACCCCGCTGATCTCGCGGTCCCCCCCCAAGTCGACCGGGGCGAGCTTGGCCCCGAGCCGGGTCAGCCGGGGGTGGATGGTCAGGTTGCCCTTGTTCTCCGCGCCCGGTGCCTCTGGCAGCACCCAGTTGGGATACTGATGGTGGCTCAGCTTGGAGTCGTCGAGGACGGCGTCGAAGCGGACGAACCCGTAGGGGGTGAGCTCGCCGGCGGGGGCAGGGCCCATCCAGCCTGGAAGACAGCCCAGCACGGCAACTGCAAGCACCTTCTTCACGGATCTCTCCTTGGCAAGGGGTCCTGTCGTCGGGTGGCCGGTAACTCTAGGCAGGCCATGCCGGGCTGTCGAGCGGACCGGGAGCCGCTGCCGGATTCGGGAAGGGAGGCGCGGGCGGGACGGTGGGAGGCGCCGGGAGAGCATCCTCGGCGGGCTAGATCTCGACGGTCTCCTTCTCGCCGTCGCGGTTGCGGAACCGGTCCACGTAGGTCTGGCCCTTGTCATACGCTTCGGAGACTCCGCGGCGCACCGAGTCGCGGGACTCGCGGCCGCTGCGGGGAGCGAGCAGGATGCCGGCGGCCAGTCCGAGGGCCAGGCCGCCCATCAGGCCGGCGCCGAAGAGTCCCATGGAGAGCCCTATGGTTTTGGCATGACGATTCACGCGATCCTCCTGTGAGATGGGAAGAGCCTGGTTTCGGGAGATCCGCATACCCATTTGGCTAGGATAACCGCAACTCGCCGATTTCGTCAATCGGATCATTCGCCGATGACACTGGGCCTGTGCTGGTTGCCGCACAGCAGTTGGGTCGCCAGATCGCCGGGGTCGTCGATCCTGGCGAGCTGGCTGCGCATGTCCTCCTGGGGGATGAACCACGGCATCAGGTACATGCCGAGCAGGCAGGAACGCGGCCGGTCGCTGCGGTTCGGCCGCGACGTGTGCCACCAGGCGCCGTGGGCCACCACCACCGAGCCGCGTCGCCCGGTGAGGATCTCGCCCTCGGGGCGCCACCGGTCGGTGGGGGCGTCGGGCGGGTGTCCCTTCCGGTGCGAGAACGGGATGGTCCCGGTAGCCCCGTTCTCCTCGGTGAAGTCGTCGAGGAGCCACATGGTCTGACCCGCGAACCGGCCCGCCGGCCAGGGCGGTTTCAGGGACCAGAAGGGATAGTCGGCGTGCCAGCCGATGGCGTCGTGGCCCGGGTAGATGGTGTTGGCCGTCCACGAGGAGCACATGATGTCGTCGCCGAGGTAGCGCTTCCAGAGCGACACGATCAGCGGATGGCACATCAACTCCAAAAAGACCGGGTCCTTGTGGGCAATGCCGCCGACGCGCTGGTGCCTGCTCTCGCGGGCGCCGTCGTCGATCTCCGCCTGCAGGAGTCCTTCGAGAATGGTGCGCGCCTGGTCCGCCCGTTCCGGGGAGATCACGCCCTGGAGGACGCAGTAGCCCCGGTCGTCGATCTCGGCGATCACCGCGTCGAGGTCGATGGAGTTGGTGGCTGCGTTCATGGGCTGGCCGTGCGGCTGCGTTTGCATTTCCGTTGACTCCGTCAGCGGTTGACGCGTTCACCCTTGGAGAAGAGCATGACCTTGGCGCACTGGGTACGACCGCTCGTCCTCGCGGCCGTGCTGGCCGCGGCTCCCGCCGCGGTGGAGGCCGGGACCCCCGGCGACCACGGCGATGAGGGGACGTCGGGTCTGGAGAACACCCTCAAGGAGATGGTGGGCTCCGAAGAGCTGAGCGCCGGCATCATCCTCGGAGCCCTGGCGCTGGCCCTCCTGGCCGGCGCCGCCCACGGCCTGGAGCCGGGCCACGGCAAGACGATCGTCGCCGCCTACCTCGTGGGCAGCCGCGGCACCGTGAGCCATGCCATGTTCCTCGGGGGCGTGGTCACCTTCACCCACACCTTCAGCATCCTTCTCCTGGGCCTGATGGCCCTCTTCGCCACCCAGTGGATCGATTACAAGGAGATCATGCCGTGGATGGGAACGGCCTCCGGGCTGCTCATCGTGGCCCTGGGCGGGTGGCTGCTGGTCAACCAGCTCAGGGGCCCAGGTCATGGTCACCACCATCACCACCACGGGGACCACGACCATGGGGGAGGCCACGACCATGGGGGAGGCCACGACCATGGGGGAGGCCACGACCATGGAGACCATCACCACGAGGACCATGACCATGGGGATCACGAGCACGGCCACGGAGAGGGTCATCACCACGGCCATGGCCACAGCCACGAGATTCCCGCCAAGGTGACCCTCGGGAGCCTGCTGACCCTGGGCATCTCCGGAGGGATCGTGCCCTGTCCGGGGGCCCTGGTGATCCTGCTGCTGGCCGTGGGCCTGGACCGGATCGCCTTCGGCCTGGTGCTCCTGGTGGTATTCAGTTTCGGCCTGGCGGCGGTGCTCATCGCCGTGGGCGTGCTCTTCGTCAAGGCGCGGCCGCTGGTGGAACGCTTCTCCGGCGACGGCAAGTGGATCCGGCGTCTTCCCATGGCGAGCTCGGCCTTCATCATCTGCGTGGGCTTCGCCATCACCTTGAAGACGCTCACGGACATGGGCGTGCTGGACATCCACCTGTAAGTCGGCCAGGGACCGCCATCACTTCGGCTTCCGGGCCACGGCGACGAGGGCCAGCCCGGGGAGCGGCACGACGCGGTCGAGGATCCGCCAGAGCCACACGAGGGAGTCGAAGGTCTTGAGCTGGATCAGGCCGAGCCTCCTCCTCCTCAGGATCCTGCCGCTCACGAGCCACGGCAGGCAGCTGATCCGGTTGAAGTCGAAGAGCTTCTCGACCTCGAGTCCCGCCGCTTCGCAGCTCTCGCGCAGGAGCTTCTTCGAATAGCGCCGCCGGTGTCCCAGGGCCCGGTCGAGGGCCCCCATGAGCAGGCGGCCCTGGGGCACCAGCACGATGGCGGTCCCTCCCGGCTCGAGGGCGCGGCGGATGTTGGCCAGCCCCCGTTGCGGCTCCGCCACGTGCTCCAGGACGTTCAGGCAGACCACCGTGTCGAAGCTCTCTTCCAGCGTGTCGAAGTCCCCCTCCTCCTGCACGTCCAGGCGCCGCACCTCGACGTGGGGATAGCCCCGGAACCGGTTCTCCAGGTACTCCAGGTGCAGCTCGTCCGAGTCGGTCACGGCGTAGCGGTCCGTGGGGATCAGCTGCAGGGTGATGGTGCCCAGTCCCGCCCCGATCTCGAGGACGCGGTCACCCACGTGGGCGCGGACGGCGTCGGCGATCCAGCGGTTGAACCGGTGCGTCCGGGAGAGCGAGTGGAGAAGGGTGTGGCCGTAGCGCTCCTCGTAGAGGTCGTCGACGATGCGGTACCAGACCATGGTGGCGAAGGCCTTCACGCCGTCCCACCAGGTGATCTTCTTGCCTTCCTGGTAGCTCCGGCCCCGGTAGGAGATGGGGACCTCGTAGATCCGGCAGCCCCGCCTGGCGAGCTTGGCCGTGAGCTCGGGCTCGATGCCGAACCGGTTGCTGCGGATGGGGAGGGACTTGAGGAGGCTGGTCTTGACGACCTTGTAGCACGTCTCCATGTCCGTCAGATTGAGATTCGTGAAGGCATTCGACACGAGGGTGAGGAACTGGTTGCCCACGGAGTGCCAGAAGAACAGGACCCTGCGGTACTCGCTGCCTGCGAACCGCGAGCCGTAGACGACGTCGGCGTCGCCGGCCAGGAGCGGCCGCAGGAGCCGGGGGTAGTCGGCGGGGTCGTACTCCAGGTCGGCGTCCTGGATGATGCACAGGTCTCCCGTGGCCAGCCCGATGGCGGTGCGGATCGCCGCCCCCTTGCCCTGGTTGATCTCGTGGAAGTGAAGGCGGACGTGCTCCGGATGAGCCTGGGCGAGTTCCTGAAGGATGTCCCGGGTGCCGTCGGTGGAGCCGTCGTCGACGATGACGAGCTCCCTCTCCAGGCCTCCCGGAAGCGCCTGGGCCAGCACCAGGGAGACGATCTCGCGGATGGTGAAGCGCTCGTTGTACGCGGGGATGAGGATGCTCAGCTTCTGGAAAGTCATCGGCGAAGTCAGGGGTGCAGAGGGGGCCGCGGCGGGCCATCGGGCCGGATCTGTGACCGGCGGCCCCTATAGTAAGGGCGGGCCCGAAACCGGTCGATACGGACTCGCCCGAGGCCGGAGGACCCGGGCGGACCCCGCAACGGGGGCGGTGTGGTGCGCGCCGGGCGCACCCCTATTTTCCCGGGCACACCGACTCATGGGAGAACGACTTGAACAGCGCGCCTGAGCCGGCGGGCGGGACCATCCTCTCCGTCGACATCGGCGGGACCTTCACCGACCTCGTCATGTGCCACGGCCCCACGGGCCGCATGGCGGTGGCCAAGGTGCTGACCACCGACCCGGACCCGTCCGAGGGGGTGCTGGGCGGCGTCCGCCAGCTGCTGGCCGGCGGCGGGCCGACGGCGGAGGTGAGCCGGCTGATCCACGGCACGACGCTGATCACCAACGCCCTCATCGAGCGCAAGGGGGCCCTCACCGGGCTGATCACCACCGAGGGGTTCCGCGATGTCCTCGAGATCGGCCGCGAGGGCCGCTACGACATCTACGACCTGTTCCTGGAGCTGCCCGAGCCCCTGGCCGAGCGCCGGCTGCGGCTGGAGGTGGCCGGGCGCCTGAAGTCCAGCGGCGAGGTGATGGCGCCCCTCGACGAGGAGGGCCTGCGCCGCGCCTGCGCCGTCCTCCGGGAGGCCGGTGTCGAGGCGGTGGCCGTGGCCTTCCTGCACTGCTACGCGAACCCCGGACACGAGCGCCGGGCCGCGGCGGTCGTGCGCGAGGAGCTGCCCGGGGCGGCCCTATCCCTGTCCCACGAGGTGGCCCCGGAGGTGCGCGAGTACGAGCGCACCTCGACGGCGGTGGCCAACGCCTACGTGCAGCCCATGGCCTCGGGCTACCTGGCCAACCTGGAGCGGGGCCTGCGGGACGAGTGCGGGATCGAGGCGCCGCTGCACATCATGCTCTCCAACGGCGGCACCTGCGCCGCCGACACGGCGGCGAGGTTTCCCGTGCGCCTCGTGGAGTCCGGCCCCAGCGGCGGCGTCCTGGCGGCGATCGACGCCGGCCGCCGGTCGGGTTTCGAGCGGGTGCTGGCCTTCGACATGGGCGGCACCACGGCCAAGGCCTGTCTGAGCCAGGACGGCGAGCTGCCGGTGACCACCGAGTCGGAGGTGGCCCGCGTCTACCGCTTCAAGAAGGGCAGCGGCCTGCCGCTGCTGGTGCCCGTCCTCGACATGATCGAGATCGGCGCCGGCGGCGGCAGCCTGGCTCGGATCAACGAGCTGGGCCTGCCCCAGGTGGGGCCCGAGAGCGCCGGCTCCGAGCCCGGTCCGGCCTGCTACGGCCGCGGGGGCCGCGAGCCCACGGTGACCGACGCCGATCTCGTCCTCGGCCTGCTGAACCCGGGGTTCTTCCTGGGGGGGCGCATGGAGCTGGACGCCGGCGCCGCCGAGACGGCGGTCCTGTCCCTGGCGCAGCGCCTGGAGCAGGAGGGCGTGGCCGCGGCCCGGGGCATCCACCAGCTGGTCAACGAGAACATGGCCAACGCCGCGCGCGTCCACGCCGCCGAGCGCGGCATCGACCTGCGCGGCTTCGCCATGGTGGCCACGGGCGGCGCCGGCCCGGTGCACGCCTGCGGGGTGGCGGAGCGCCTCGCCATCGACACCGTGGTCGTGCCCGGCGCCGCGGGGGTGGGGTCCGCCGTGGGCCTGATGCTGGCCCCCATCAGCTTCGACTTCGCCCGCAGCTACGTGACCCGCCTCGGCGAGGTCGACCTCGGCCGGCTGCGCGGGCTCTTCGAGGAGATGGAAGCCGAGGGCCGCCGCATCGTGGCCGAGGCGGGCGTGCCACCGGCCCGGATGCAGGTGGAACGGACGGCGGACCTGCGCTACGTCGGCCAGGGCCACGAGATCCGCGTGCCCGTCTCCGGCGGCGGCCTCGACCCGCCGGCCCTGCAGCGGCTGCAGGCCGACTTCGACCGCGAGTACACCCGGCTCTACGGGCGCACCTGCGAGGGCGTCGACGTGCAGTGCATGCACTGGCGCACCACGGTCTCGGGTCCGCGCCCGGCCCTGGGACGGCTGCACCAGGACCGGCCGGGCGCCACCCCGTCGGCGGAGAAGCCGTCGCGGCAGGTGTGGTTCGAGAGGCCGGGAAAGGAGGGGGAGACCCCCGTCTACGACCGCTATGCCCTTGCAGAGGGCTTTGGCGCCGCGGGTCCGGCGATCGTGGAGGAGGCGGAGTCGACCACGGTGGTCCCTCCCGGATGGGGCCTGGAGGTCGATGCGGCAGGCAACCTCATCGTCAGGAGAGTGAGGGGATGAGCGATTCCCGGACCGCCATGGATCCCGTGCTGCTAGAGGTCCTGTGGAACCGGCTGATCTCGATCGTCAACGAGCAGGCGGCGGCGCTGATGCACGCCTCCTTCACCACCGTGGTCCGCGAGGCGGGGGACCTGTCGGCGGGGATCTTCGACCGCGGGGGCAACATGCTCGCCCAGGCCGTGACCGGCACGCCGGGCCACATCAACACCATGGCCACCGGCGTCCGGCACTTCGTGCGCGCCCATCCGATCGATTCCCTGGAGCCCGGGGACAGCCTGCTGACAAACGACCCGTGGATGGTCTCCGGCCACCTCCACGACATCACCGTGGTCACCCCCGTCTTCCACGGCGGACGCGGCATCGGCTGGTTCGCCAACACCTGCCACGCCATGGACATCGGCGGCCGCACCCTCGGCGCCGACGCCCGCGAGGTCTTCGAGGAGGGTCTGGCCATCCCGATCATGAAGCTCTTCGACCGGGGGCGGATCAACGACGACCTGGTGCGCATCGTGCGGGCCAACGTGCGCGAGCCGGACGCGGTGGTGGGCGACCTCTACGCCCAGCAGGCCGGCAACGACGTGGGCGCCGCCAAGCTGGCGGACATGATGGAGGAGTACGGCCTCGCCGACGTGGAGGACCTGGGGGAGCAGATCCGGGGCCGCTCGGAGCAGGCCACGGGGGATGCCATCGAGGCGGTCGGCGACGGCACCTGGGAGGACGAGGTGGAGATCGACGGCTTCGACGAACCCCTGGTGATCCGCATCGCCCTGACCGTGGAGGGCCGGCGGCTGCTCGTCGACTACGCCGGCACCTCGCCCCAGGTCGACCGCGGCATCAACGTCGTCTACAACTACACCCACGCCTACACCACCTATCCCCTGGCCTGCGCCATCAGCCCCCACGTGCCCAACAACGAGGGCAGCTTCCGGCCGGTGACGGTGACCGCCCCCGAGGGCTCGATCCTCAACGCCCGCCGCCCCTGCGCCGTCGGCGCCCGCCACCTGATCGGCCACTTCCTCTCCCAGGCGGTCTTCGGCGCCCTCTCCCGGGTGGTGCCCGGCCGCGTCCTCGCCGACGGCTCCGCCGGCCTGTGGAACACGCAGCTGGAGGGCCGCGGCCCCGACGGCCGTCTCTTCGCCTACATCTTCTTCTCCGCCGGCGGCATGGGCGCCCGCCCCACCGCCGACGGGCTGTCGGCCACGGCCTTCCCGAGCGGCATCCGCGGCGTCCCGGCGGAGGCGATCGAGTCGGTCTCGCCGACGCTGATGCTCAAGCGGGCCCTGCGCCCCGACTCGGGCGGCGCCGGACGCTTCCGTGGCGGCCTCGGGCAGGAGATGGTCCTCGCCGTGGACAGCGACCACCCCGCCCTGCACTCGCCGATGTACGACCGCACCCGCTGCGCCGCCCGCGGTTTCGCCGGCGGCCGGGACGGCGCCGTGGGTCAGATGGTGCTCTCCGACGGCACGGCCCTGCACCCGAAGCGGAAGTACCTGCTCCAGCCCGGCCAGCAGGTGACCCTGCGGCTGCCGGGCGGCGGCGGCTACGGCCCGCCCCTCGAGCGGGACCCCCAGGCCGTCCTGGAGGACGTGCGCCAGGGCCGGGTCTCGGCGGAAGCGGCCCGGCGGGAGTACGGCGTCGCCGTGGACGTGGAGGGGTGGACCGTGGACGAGGAGGAGACCCGCCGGCTGCGCGGGTAAGGCCGCGGCTCAGCGCCGGAGCCCGGGCCCCGGCAGCTTCAGCAGATTGACCCGCGCCGGCCCGTCCGCGTTCGCCAGCAGCTCGATCTGTTCCACCGTCTCCACCAGTACCGTGACCCGCCCCCGGGGGACGGGCAGGACCGGGCGGTCCCGGGTGGTGTCGGGCGGCTGGGCCTGCAGATGGCCTTCCAGTTGTTGAAGCACCTTCCCCCGAACCGCCGCCGCCATGGCCGGCCCATCGAAGCAGGTGGCCGCGAACCGTTCGATGCCGGCGCGGGCCACCGGCAGGCGCAGGCGGTCCAGGGCCAGGGCCGCCACCAGGTGCCGCAGGAGCAGGGGGAAGTCGGCCGGGGGGTGCCACTTGCGCACCAGGGGCCGCAGGGCGTCTTCGGGCAGGCTGGCGAGGAACCGGGCCCGCTCCGACACGTGCAGGTAGCGGGCGAACTCCGGCGCCGGGTCCACGGGCTCGGCCGCGCCGCCTGTTCCGGCGGCGGTCCAGGACTCCGGGACCAGCGTCGTCCAGCGTTCCAGTTCCCCCCGCCACTCGTCCAGCAGTTCCGGCCACGGCCCGCGCAGATGGGCCGCCGACTCTCGGCGCATCTCGTCGAGGGTGTTCCAGGCCCTTTCCCACCCCTGCCGGCGGAAGTCCTCCAAGTCGGCGGCGGCGAGCAGGTCGATCGCCTGCTCCACGTCGTCCCCGGCGGCGGCCTGAAGCCCCGCCTCCACGCAGGTGAAGCCCTGGCGCACCCCGGCCTCGAGGGAATCCCGGTCGATGGCGATGCCGGTGCGGTACCGGCGCGCGTGGTTCGTGGCGTGGAGGCGGAGGAAGGCCATCAGCCCGTCCTCGAGTCCGCGGGGCAGGCGGTGGTGGTCCCGTCCGAGGACCAGGACCCTGCCGAGGAAGCGGTCCGTGCCGGCCGCGATCCGGTTGAGATCGGGGTGCGCGAGACCGGTCATCCGGTGCCGTGGAGCCGGCGGGTGGCGTTGACGACGGCCGGGGCCAGGAGCTCGGGCGCCGCTTCCCACAAGGCGTCGAGGACCTCCGCCGCGGCCGGATCGGTGACGTACTCCCCGGGCCGGTCTCCGACGAATCCTTCGGTGAGGGCCTGGTAGCGGCTGACGGCGGCGACCTCGGTGCCGGGGAGGGTCCCCCCCAGGTCGAGGTCGGTGAGCCGGTCCATGACCGCCTCCTCCAGGGCCGCGGGGTCGACGGCGCGCAGCAGCGCCGCCGCCTGGTTCGGGTCGTTGAGGGCGGCGACGGCCTCGAGCCACTCCCAGGCGACGCTCGTGCGCAGGTCGGGGTTGTCGATGGGATCGAGCACGTCCCGCACGGTGCGGTCGAAGACCCGCGGCGACATGGCCCGCAGGATCGCGGGGTTGTAGCGGCCGTGGCGGGCGTCGGGGGCGGCGAGCCGGGCGAGCAGCTCGGAGGGAAGGCGGTCGACCACCTCGCGGCTGTAGGCGGGCAGACCCCGGCCGTCGGTGGCGGTCAGGGCCAGGACCTGCTCGGGGTCGGCGTCGATGGCGACGAGGGCCGCCTGCTCCTCGGCGGACCGGGACCGCAGCAGGGCGCGGGCCTCGTCGGCTCGCTCCTCGGACAGCAGGCGGTGGATCCGCCGGCTGTCGTCCGCCAGCTCGGCCAGGGTGCCGGACCAGTCGCCGGAGCGGACGATCGATCCTTCGACGCGGACGTTGTCGGCCATCCCACCACCTCCTTCGAAGGGGACTGCAAGGAAGAAGGTGCCGCGCCTGGACAATGTCAATAAACATTTGTAAATATTGAAGTTACGGAATCCCTGTCATTTGACGGGAAGGGCTTCGGAGTCTATTTTCTACATATCGCGGCAAGCTCGGACCGCAAGTTCCCCCGCTCGGTCACACCGCCCGCCCTACCCCTCCACACAGCGTTTCAGCTTCTCAAGTCCCTCGCGGGCCACGGCCGCCGGACCCCTGGCGCGGTAGCCCTCGTTGAAGAGCTCCAGCGAGAGCATCCCCTCGTAGCCGATCCCCTCGAGCATGGCCACGACCCGCGGCCACGGGGCCAGCCCGTCCCCCGGATAGACGCGGTCGGCATCGGTCACCTCCGACCGCCCCGGCGCCGCCGGGTAGTCGTTCACATGAACCAGCCCCAGGCGGCCGTTGCCGAAGTGCTCGAGTCCGAAGTGGTGGCCGCTGCCCTTGTACATGTGGAAGACATCGGTCAGCATCTGCACCCCCGGCCGTCCGCACTCCGCCGCCACCAGCAGGATCTCGCCCGTGCTTCCAAGGGTCTGCGCGATTCCCCAGTACTCCAGCAACGGGGTCACTCCAGACTTGGCGGCCAGGTCCACCAGGGCGGCGTAGCGTTCGGCCACCGGGCCCAGCTCCACGCGGCGGTCGTGGATCCCCGAGGGCGGGGCGGCCACGTGGGGGCAGGCCAGCTCGCGGGCGATCTCGAAGCAGCGGACCGCCTCCTCCAGGCCGCGGGACCGGCGGTCGTCCTCCGGCACCGCCCACTCCGGGAAGCCGATGAGGTTGACGATCGCCAGGTCCCGCTCCCGCGCCCGGGCGCGGACTTGCCGCAGGGTCCCGCCGCCGGCCACCCAGTCGTCCAGCTCCTGCGCCCACGGCTCGATGCCGTCCCAGCCGGCGTCGGCGGCGATGTCGATGGCGTCCACGATGGACAGGCCTTCGGTGCGGATGGTGCTGGTGTTCAGGCAGTAGGAGAATGGCATTTCGCATCCCTTGAGAGTGTGGTGCCGGCCGCTTGCCGCTGCCCGGCAGGTGCGCCACCTTTGGCGATGAACCTAACCTCAAGAACAGGCGGGGACTTCCATGCTGAGATTCCCGGAAGAGCTCATGCTTCTCATCCTCGACGACGAGGACGGGAGGTTCGCCAGGGTGCCCGACCGCCAGCTGCGCTACGCCCTCGCCGGCGGCGTGCTGATGGACCTGGCCCTGGAGAACCGCATCGACACCGACCTCAAGCAACTCATGCTCGTCGACGCAGCCCCCCTGGGCGACAGCCTCCTCGACCCGACACTGGCCGACATCGCCGCGGCGACGGAGACCCACGACGCGCGCTTCTGGGTGGAGCGCACCGCCCTGCGCAGCGCCGAGGCCATCCGCGAGGCCGCCCTCGATCGCCTGGTGGAACGGGGGATCCTGCAGCGCCAGGAGGACCGCTTCCTGTGGGTCTTCCGGTCGCGGCGCTACCCGGCCATCGACGACCGGGTGGAGCGGGAGGTCAAGCTGCGGATCATGGAGATCCTCTTCAGCGACGAGATCCCCACCCCGCGCGACGTCGTCATCATCGGCCTGGCCCACGCCTGCAACCTCTTCGAGCAGATCCTCTCGGCCCGCGAGGTCGAGCACATCGCCCCCCGCATCGACGAGGTGCGCCGTCTCGACCTGATCAGCCAGGCCATGTCGCAGGCGATCTCCGACATCGAGGTCTCCCTGGCCCTGGCCATGCACATGCCTCCCTACAGCTGAGAGGATGGCTGACCGCCCGGAGGTGCGTCTCGGCGCCCCGGCGCGTTTCGACTGGCGCGTCGAGCGCGTTACCGACACCGCCGGGCACCGCCTCTCCGGGGGCAGCGGCGCCAGCGGCTGGGGCTACAACCAGTCCAACCTCGTTCGCTGCGGCGACGACCTCTACGCCCTGAGCTGGCGGGACGACCTCACCCTGTGCGTCTTCCGGCGGCTCTCCGCGGGGAGCTGGGAGGCGGGGCCGGTGCTGCCGCCCGTCCCGCAGAACGGCAACCTTCTGGTCGACTCCTCGGGACGGCTGCACGTCATCGGCGGCGACTGCGCCAGCTGGCACGCGCGCTTCGACGAGCCGGGGCGTCTCGACCGCTGGGAGCTGCGCCGCCGGGTCAGCGCCGACTCCCGCTTCGGCGCCGCCATCGACGAGCGTGACCGCGTGCTCGTCGCCGGGGGGCTGCCGCGCCTCGCCTGGTACGTCCTCGACGGCTCCGCCGACTTCGCTGCCGCCGCCGAGGGCCAGATCCCCCACTCCACCGCTCGCGGATACCAGTTCGTCCTCTTCCGGGACGGCGCCGGCCACACCTTCTGCTCCGACGACTACTTCGTCGCCGGCGACCGCTTCCCCGACCAGCGCATCACCGTGCCCGACCCGGCCACGGGCGGCACCCGCACGAAACGCACGCCCAAGGGCATCTACCCGGTCCTGAAGGCGTATTACTACTACAACCCGGATCTGCTCGGCTCTCCCGAAGACTGGCGGTGCACGCTGGTCAGCGACGTGAGCGACACCTGTGACGAGGACTCGGGGGCGCGCGGCACCACCGACCACCAGGACCTGTTCGCCGACGACGAGGGGCTGATCCACCTGGTCTACTACGAGAACCGCCAGCCGGCGCGCAGCGTGTGGGCCGCCATGGAGCAGGACGCCGCCCGCTCGCGCCTCTACCACGCCGTGGGACCGCCGGGCGGCCCCTTCCGCGCCTGGTGCCTGGGCGCCTTCAACAGCGGCCGCCTCTACCAGACCCCGGACAGACGCGTCCACTACCTGCTCACCCGGGGCCGCCGCTCGGCGGCCGAGTCGGTGTGGTACGCCGCCGGCGAGCCCGGCGACTGGGGGCGCATCAGCGAGCCGGTGAAGCTCGAGGGCATCGGCCCCCTGTGGCACCTGTTCCTCAACTCCACCCGCGCCGGCGGCACCCGCGCCGGGGTGATCGACGCGTACTGGACCGGCCCTTACGGCGGCAACAGCCACGAGGTTTTCCACGGGTGCCTGAAACCCTCGTGAAAGGTCTGCCATCATGAAGGTCTGCATCGTCGGCGCCGGGATCTTCGGCATGGCCGCCGCCCTGGAGCTGCGCCGCAGGGGGCACGAGGTGACCCTCATCGAGAGCGGCGAGATCCCCAACCCGGAGGCGTCGAGCACCGACGTCTCCAAGGTGATCCGCCGCACCATGTACCCGAACGAGATCTACGTCGAGCTGGTGACTCGGGCGGCGGCCCAGTGGCGGGAGTGGCACGAGCGCACCAGCCGCTCGATCTACTTCCAGACCGGCAAGCTGATCGCCGTGCGCGGCTTCGGACCCGACCACGAGGCCCTGACCGGCTGGGAGACCCTGAGCCGCCTGGGCAAGGACGTCACCGAGCTGACGGTGGCGGAGGTGAACCGGCGGTTCCCCCAGTTCTCCGTCGGCGCCGAGGACCGGCTCTTCCACGATCCCTGGGCCGGGTACCTGCGCAGCGGCCAGGCCCTGGCCGACCTGGCGGGGCTGGCCCGGGACTCGGGAGTGGAGATCCGCCAGAACACGCGGGTCACCGCCGTCGAGGAGACCGCTTCCGGCGCCAGGGTGAGATGGGCCTCGGAGTCCCGCGACTGGGACCGCGCGGTCGTGGCGGCCGGACCGTGGGTCGGGGAGCTGCTGCCGGCGATGAAGCCGCGGGTGCGCATCACCCGGCAGCAGATGGCCTTCTTTGCGCCGCGGGATCCCGCCCCCTTCGAGCGCGGCCGTTTCCCCGTGTGGTCGATCCTGTCGCCCGGCAACCTCTGGTACGGATTCCCGCGGCTGCCCGAGGGGTTCGTGAAGATCGCCGAGGACAGCAAGGTCGATGACGCCGCCGTCGACGTCTCGCGGGAGCCGACGCCGGAGTTCCTCGACTGGGCGCGGCAGTTCGCGGCGGAGCGCATCCCCGCCCTCGGCGCCGAGATCGTCGGCGGCCGGTCGTGCCTCTACACCAACATGGCCGACATGGAGGACGAGCAGTTCGTCATCGACTGGGCCCCGGGGTGCCAGCGGGTGCTGATCGCCGGCTGCGGTTGCGGCCACGGCTTCAAGTTCGGGGGCGCCATCGGCCCGGTGATCGCCGACGCCCTGGAGGAGAGGGAGAACCACCTCGGAGATCTGTTCAGGATCGGAAACCGTTTCGAGAAGGGAGCGGCGTGATGTCGAGCGAGGCGAGGAGGATCTACGACGAGGCGGTGGTCATCGACGGGCTGAATGTCAGCAACTGGGAGAGCGACGCCGTCTTCGAGGGGCTGCGGGCCGGCGACGTGACCGCCATCAACGCCACGGTGGCCACGTGGGAGAACTTCGCCCAGACCATGGCCCACCTGGCGGTCTGGATGCGGCGCTTCCGCGAGCGCGACGACATCCTGCAGGTGAAGGAGACGGCCGACATCCACGCCGCCAAGAGGCTCGGAAAGACGGGGATCATCCTCGGCTTCCAGAACGCCTCGCCCATCGAGAACGAGCTCGACCGCCTGGGGCTGTTCCTGGCCCTCGGGGTGCGGGTCATCCAGCTGACCTACCACGAGACCAACCTCCTCGGCAGCGGCTGCTGGGAGCGCAACGACGCCGGCCTGAGCAACTTCGGCGTCGACGCGGTGCGCGAGATGAACCAGCTCGGCATCGTCATCGATCTGTCGCACGTCGGTCCGAAAACGACCCTGGAGGCGATCGAGGTCTCCGAGCAGCCGGTGGCCATCACCCACGCCAACGCGCTCAGCTTCTGCGGCCACCCGCGCAACAAGGAGGAGGAGGCCCTGGTGGCCCTCGCCGAGAAGGGAGGCGTGGTGGGCGCCACGTCCTTCGCCAACTTCCTTCCGAGGGGGTTCGACTCGACGGTGGAGGATTTCGTCGATGCCATCGACGACATGGTGGGGCGAATCGGCATCGACCACGTGGCCATCGGCACCGACTCCACCCACGATCAGCCCCTCGAGTTCTGGCACTACATCGTGTCGCAGCAGGGCACGAAGTTCCCCTCCACCTTCGCCGATGGGTCGGTGCCGTACACGGAGCTGAGCTTCCAGCCGAAGGGGATGGAGACCCCGGCGGAGTTCCCCAACCTAGCGGAGGCCCTGGCCGCCCGCGGCTACGGCGCCGACGAGATCGGCAAGCTGCTGGGCGGCAACTGGCTGAGTCTCTTCGAGCGGGTGTGGAATCCGTGAGGGAGGGACCGCGGAGCGAGGACATCGCCCGCATCGGGGACCTCACCGGCCGGCGCCCCACCGGCTTCCGCCGGGCCGCCGGAGGCTATACGCCGGCGGAGCGCTGGGTAGTGGAGCTGGAAGGCGGCGACAGGGTATTCGCCAAGATCGGCGTCGATGCGGGGACGGCGGGGTGGCTGCGCGACGAGCACCGGGCCTACACCGTCCTCGCCGGGGAGTTCATGCCCAGGCTGCGCGGGTGGGACGACGGCGAGCGGCCGCTGCTGCTCCTGGAGGACCTGAGCCGCTGCTCCTGGCCGCCCCCCTGGGACGCCTCCCGGGTCGATCAGGTGCTCGAGGCTCTGGCCGCGCTCCGGGCGGTTGATGCCGCCGGCGTCCTGCCCCCGGTGGGCGAGCTGACGGGCGGCTGGCGGCAGGTCGCCGCGGAGCCGGAACCGTTCCTGTCCCTCGGGCTGGCCACCGGGCGCTGGCTGCGCGACCACGCCCCGGTGCTGGTTGCGGCCGCGGACGAGGCGTCCCTCGACGGGCCCTCTCCCGCCCACCTGGACGTGCGCAGCGACAACCTCTGCTTCCGCGGCGGCCGGGCGGTGCTGGTAGACTGGAACCACGCCGTGGTCGCCCACCCGGACCTCGACATCGCCGGATGGGCGCCGAGCCTGCATGCCGAGGGTGGCCCGCCGCCGGAGGAGATCCTGCCCGGCGCGGGACCCCTGGCCGCCGTCATCAGCGGCTACTTCGCCGACAGGGCCGGCCAGCCGGTGATCCCCACGGCGCCGCGGGTGCGCGACGTGCAGCGCCGGCAGTTGCGCACGGCCCTGCCCTGGGCGGTGCGCGCCCTGGGGCTGGCGCCCCTCGACGGACCCGCCGCCGGCGGAGAAGCGTCCCTCAACCCCATTCAAGGGAGAATGACCCCGTGACAACCCTGCCCGAGCTGTGGCTTCCCATCGTGGTGTCGGGAGCCCTGGTCTGGATCGTCAGCGCCGTCGTGTGGATGGCGCTGCCCCACCACAAGTCCGACTACCGCGGCTTGCCCGACGAAGAGGCGGCGCGCCAGGCGCTGCAGCCGCAGGAGCTGGCGCCCGGACTCTACAACATCCCCAACCTCGCCTCGCGGGCGGCGATGAAGGAGCCCGAGAACCAGAGGAAGTTCGCCGAGGGCCCGGTGGCGTTCATTACGGTGCTGCCCAAGGGGGACCCGGCCATGGCCCGCCAGATGGTGACCACCTTCGTCTACTTCCTCGTCGCCGGGGCCGCCGTGGCCTACGTCACCGGCCGCGCCCTCGGGCCCGGAGCCGAGTCGATGGCGGTCTTCCGCCTGGCCGGCGCCGTGGCCTGGCTTCTCTACGGCTGGGGGCGCGTCCTGGAGTCGGTGTGGTTCGGCGTGCCGTGGTCCCAGCAGGTCAAGCAGCTCTTCGACGCCCTGCTGTATGCCCTGGTGACCGCCGCCGTCTTCTCCTGGCTGTGGCCGGCCATGGGCGGGTAGGCGCCCATGGCGCCGCGCGGGGTCTCGATGCTGACCTGGGCCCCGGCCCCGGCGGCCAGGGCCGGAAACAGCAGCAGGGAGGAGGCGGCCGGTTCGTCCATCGTGCGGCGCCGGCCTATCCTTTGCCCGCGGCTGTCAGAGGGTCCCACATACGCAGGAACCAGAGGCAAGGCGAGGAGCGCAAGATGAAGATGTCGAAGATCCCCGGGTCGAGCGGGTGGCCCCTGCTGGCGCTGGTGCTGCTGGCCGCGTGCGGCCCGTCCGAGGAGAGGGAGTGGCAGGACGCCAGGATGAAGCGCAGCGCCGAGGCGTATGAGCAGTTCCTGGAGAAATACCCCGAGGGCGAGTTCGCCGCCGACGCCCGCGAGGCGCTGGAGACCCTGCGCTTCAAGCAGGCCCAGAAGGAGAACACCCTCGACGCTTTCACCGGATTCCTCGAGCTCCATCCCGACGGCCAGCATGCCGAGGAGGCCACCCGGACGGTGGAGATGATGCACTGGGTCCAGGCCCAGAGGCAGAACACCCAGGGCTCCTACGAGCGCTACCTCGAGAAGTACCCCGAGGGCCGCTTCGCCGACGACGCCGGGGAGCGGATCGCCCCCTTCCTGCTGGCCGGGCTCGCCCGCAGCCGCGAGCCCGCCGACTTCGAGGCCTTCCTGGAGCGCAATCCCGAGGGGGCGGCGGCGGACCACGCCCGCTCCCTCCTCGAGCGGCTGGTCTACCAGGAGGCGCGCGCGGCGGGCACGCCGGAGGCTTACCAAGCCTTCCTGGAGCGTTTCCCGGAGGGCAGGTACGCCGAAGAGGCGAGGCGCCGGGGAGCTCCCGGGATCCGTGCCGCCGCCGGCGAGTCGCGCTTGTGGACGCACTACGACGGCGGTGCGCCGGCCGGGTCCGGTGAAGGCTGGTCCTTCGCCGCGGGAGGCCCGCCCGCCGTGGTCTCCTACGGCGAGGGCGAGGCGCCGGCGCCGCGGACCGGGGCCTGGCGCGAGGTGATCGTCCGGCTCGAGAACAAGGCGTCCGAGAGCCGGAGCCTCACCTTCGAGGAAACGCTGGCCACGGGTTCGAGCGCCCTGGTCGCCGATGGCCGGCGGACGCTGGAGCGGCCGGTGGAGTTGCAGGCCTTCCGGATTCCCGGCACCCCGGCGGAGGCGGCCTCGCTGCTGGCCCCGGAGCTTGCGGGGGCGCTGGAGCTGCGCCTCGGCGCCGGCGGCAAGACCTGGCTCCTGCTGCTGTTCGATGTCCCTCCCAACCGCAACTCCCTGACGGTCGAGGTGGCGGGCCTGGACCCCGTGGAATTCGCCCTGCAGTAGGGGACACGGGCGCGTGAGGGGGGTGCGGGGCAAGGTCCTGCTGGCGGTCGGCGGCCTGACGGCCGGCCTGCTGCTGAGCGAAGGGCTGCTCGCCTGGTGGAAGCCGCAGGTTTCCCGCCAGCCCTCCCTGTGGCGCTTCGACGACCGGCTGGGATGGCACCACGTCCCCGGCGCCTCGGGGTGGATGCGGCGGCCGGAGTTCGAGGTCGAGATGCGCATCAACGCCGACGGGCTGCGGGACCGGGAGTATCCGCTGGACAGGCCGTCCGGCGGCTGGAGGCTCCTGGTCTTCGGCGACTCCTTCGTCGAGGGCTGGGGGGTGCAGGCGGAGGACGCGGTGAGCAGCCGGCTGGAGGCGAGGCTGCAGTCCGAGGCGCCCGGCACCCCGGTGGAGGCGATCAACTTCGGCGTGGCGGGGTACGGCACCGACCAGGAGCTGCTCCTCTTCGAGCAGTCGGGCAGGCGCTACCGGCCCGATCAGGTGCTCCTGTTCTTCTACGCCAACGACCTGATCAACAACGCCAGCGACAAGGGGATCGGCTCGGAGCGCGGGTACAAGCCGTACTTCCGCGTCGATCCGCGGGGGCGGCTGCGCCTCCTCGGGGTGCCGGTGAAGAGGAGCCGCTTCTGGGACGGATCGAGCGCCTGGCCGTGGGAGCACCGCCTGGACAAGTACCTCAAGGAGCGTCTCCACGTGTACGCCGCGGTGCGCAAGGCCTTCTCCGGCGCGGGGGTGCCCGAAGGGTCCCGGCAGCGCTTCTACGAGGTCCTCTACGGGGTGGAGGACGATCCGGCGGCCGAGCGCTACTGGCGGCTCACGGGGCAGATCCTGCGGGCCTTCCGGGAGAGCGCCTCGAGGGCCGGGGCCGAGCTGATCCTGGTGTACGCGCCGGCCATCGTGCAGGTGGAGGAGGAGAACTGGCGGATGAAGCGGGACCTCTTCGGGCTCATCGGCGAGTTCGACCTGGACAAGCCCAACCGCCGCCTGGCGGCGGCGGCGGCCCGCGACGGCATCCCGCTGCTGGACCTGTCTCCGGCGTTCCGCAAGCACACCGGGCCCCGGCGCCTCTACTACGAAGAGAGCCACTGGACGCCGGAGGGCCACGCCCTGGCGGCGCGTCTGGCGGCCGACTACCTGCTCCAGCGGCGGCGGCAGGAGGCCTCCCGCTAGCCCGTGGGAGGCGGCGTCCCGGTTGTCCCCGCCAGGCCCGGAGGGCCCGAAGGCCGCCCGCCAGGCGCGCCGCCGCCGGGGGGCGGTGAGCGCCGATGAGCGCCGTCGCCGCGGTGTGCGGCTTCCGGCCGCGCAGCTTCAACCGCAACGTCCGGTCGTTCTACCTCTACGGGTTGTCCATCAACGCCGGGATGACCCTCTACTGGCTGCTCTACAACCTCTACCTGCTGCGCCTGAGCTACCAGGAGGACTTCATCGGCCAGATGGCGAGCATGGCGCCCCTGGCCACGGCCCTGCTGGCCCTGCCCACGGGGGTGCTCAGCGACCGCCTGGGGCGCCGCCCCTTCCTGATCGCCTCGGGTCTGCTCCTGGCCCTGTCGCAGGTGGGGCTGTGCCTGTCCACGGCCTCCACCGCCCTGCTGGCCTTCTCCTTCGTCGGCGGCGTGGCCAACGCCTTCATCTGGGTCAACCACGTGCCCTTCCTCTCCGACAACGCCCATCCCTCCCGGCGCGCCGAGGCGATCGTCGTCTGGTCGGCGGTGCAGATCGTGGTGCGTATGCTCCTGAGCCTCGTGGGCGGCTTCCTCCCCGGAGCGATGGCCTGGTTCCTCGGGACCTCCACCGAGCTGCCCGAGCCCTTCCGCTACGCCCTGTTCCTCGGGGCCGCCTGCTCCCTGGTCTCGGTGGTGCCCCTGCTGCGCATCCGCCGGCAGCCGGATGCGGCGCCGGTGCCGGAGCGAGACCCGGACGAGGGGGAGGACCCCCGCCGGCCGAGGGGCGTCTTCGCCGTCGTCGCCGTCACCGCCGGCATGCGCGGCTTCTCCATGGGGCTCACCTACCCCTTCTTCAACGTCTTCTTCGAGGAGGAGCTGCACATCGGCCCGGCGGCGATCGGCGCCGTGTTCTTCCTCAGCCACCTCGTGGGCCTGCCCTTCACCTTCAGCGTGCCGGCCCTGGTGCGCCGCTTCGGCGCCACCCTGACGATCCTGGCCAGCCGGGCGGTCTCCGGCGGAGCGGTGGGGATCATGGGCGCCCTCGTCACCCTGCCGGTGGCGCTCCCCATGTTCCTGCTGGCGCGCGCCGGTGAGGTCATCGACATCCCAGCCGACCAGCACTTCACCACCCGGGTGCTGCCGCGGCGCTACTGGGCGAGGGTCCAGTCCATCCGCGTCTGCGGCTTCCAGCTGCTGGCCTTCCTCGGCAGCCTGGCCGGCGGCGTCCTCATCCTCGAGCACGGCTACCTCCTGGTCTTCGGGCTGGCCGCTCTCTCGCGGACGGCGAGCGGACTGGTCATGGCGGCCTGGTTCGGGATGAGGCCGGACCGAGCGGCGCCATGAGTCCGGGTCCCGAGGGCTCGGCGCGAGGCCGCCGCAAGGTCCTGGCCACGGGTGGACTCGCCCATGCCATCCACGACGGTTTCACCGACTGCATCTACGTGCTGCTGCCGATGTGGGCGGCGGCCTTCGCCCTGACCCACACCGAGGTGGGGGCCCTCAAGCTGGTCATGTCGGGCTTTCTGGCGGCGACCCAGGTGCCGGCAGGCATCGTCGCCGAGCGCTACGGAGAGCGGGCCGTGCTCGTCGTCGGCACGGTCCTGGCCGGGGTCGCCTACGTGCTGCTGGGGTGGGCGGGCGGCTTCCTGAGCCTGGCCGCCTTCCTGGTGGTGGCGGGAACGGGCTGCGGCACCCAGCACCCCCTGGTCTCGGCCATCATCTCGAGGGCCTACCCGGCGTCGGGGCGGCGGGCGGCGCTGGGCACCTACAACTTCACCGGGGACCTCGGCAAGGTGGTGGCGCCGGCGGCGGTGGCGGCGGGGGCGGCGGCGTACGGCTGGCCGGCGAGCGCCGCGGCGTACGGGATCTTCGCCCTCTGCGGCGCCGCCGCCCTGGGGGCGCTGCTCCCGGGGAGGACCGCCTCGCCCAGGGAAGCGGAGCCCCGGCCGCGGAGGCAGGAGCCGAAGGGATGGGGCATCACCGACCGGCGCGGCTTCGCCATCCTCTCCGCCATCGGCATGATCGACAGCGGCGCCCGCCTCTCCTTCCTCACCTACCTGCCCTTCCTGCTGGTGGAGAAGGGCGCCTCGATCGCGACGATCGGCCAGGCCCTGGCGCTGGTCTTCGCCGGAGGGGCTGCCGGCAAGCTGGTCTGCGGCCACGTGGCCGAGCGCGCCGGCATCCTGCGCACGGTGGTCCTCACCGAGGCCGCCACCACGGCGCTCATCGCTGCCGCCATCCTGCTGCCCCTGGACATGACGATGGCGGTCCTGCCACTGCTCGGGGTAGCCCTCAACGGCACCTCCTCCGTACTCTACGGGACGATCGGCGACTTCGTGGAAGGCGACCGCCAGGCTCGCGCCTACGGCCTGTTCTACACCCTGGGGATCGGCGCCGGCGCGGTCTCCCCCCTGGTCTTCGGCGTGGTCAGCGACCTGTGGGGCGTGGCCACGGCCCTGGCGGCGATCGCCGGGTTCGTGGTCCCCGTGCTGCCCATGTGCCGGGTGCTGGGGCCGCGCCTGCGGGGAGCGGACTCGGAGCGGCGGCTGGTGCTGAGGCCGGCGAAAGCCGAGGATTCGGAGTTCGCCTTCGGCGTGAGGGCGGCGGCGTTTGGGTGGGACGAGGGCGAGGAGCGCCGGCGGCACGAGAGGCGCTTCCGGGAGCAGGAGTTCGAGGTGATCGAATGGGAGGGTGAACCCGCCGGCATCGTGGCCCTGGCCATGTCCGAGAACTGCCTGTGGCTGAAGCAGATCTGCATCGCTCCGAGCCACCAGGGGCGGGGCATCGGCGGCGCTTGCCTGCGGCGGCTGCTCGAGCGCGCCGAAAAGCGCGGCGTGCCGGTGCGCCTGCAGTCGCTGAAGGTCAACCCGCGGGCCCTGGCCTTCTACGAGCGTCACGGCTTCCGCCGCACCGGCGAGACCGACACCCACTACCTGCTGGAGCATTGAAAGGGACCCCGAAATGATGGCGCGGCTCTCCGGCCTGGTCCTGCTGCTCCTCGGCGCCTCCGTCCAGAACGGCTCGGCCCGCGAGCATGCCGTTATGATGGGCGAGGCCGTCCTGTCCGGCGGCATCGCCTGGTCGCCCGACGGCGCCTGGCTGGCGGTGCCGGGCAGCTCGGGCATCTGGCTCCATGATGCGCGCGGCGGACGGCTCGAGATCCATCACGACGCGGGTCTGGCCAGGTCCGTTGCGTTCTCGCCGGACAGCGGGACCCTGGCCGCCGGCATCGGCAGCGAGGTCCGGCTGTGGGAGGTCGACACCGGCCAGCCGAAGGCCGGCTGGGACGGCCAGACCTTCCTTCGGTCCGTTGCGTTCTCGCCGGACGGCGGAACCCTGGCCGGCGGCGGAGGGGATCACGCGATCCGGTTGTGGGAGGTGGAGAGCGGCCGGCTCGAGGCGACTCTCGAAGGACATGCGGGCGAGGTCGAGTCCGTCGCGTTCTCAGCGGACGGCGGGACCCTGGCCAGCGGCGGCGGCGACTACACCGTCCGGTTGTGGGATCTGGAGACCGCCGCGCAGAGAGCCGTCCTTCAGGGGCATTCGGGCCGGATCGAGTCCGTCGCGTTCTCGCCGGACGCCAGGACCGTGGCCAGCGGCGGTTGGGACGGGACCGTCCGCCTGTGGGATGCGGAGACCGGACAGCCCGGGGCCATCCTGGAAGGGCGGGGGAGGTACGGGTCCGCCGGCTGGGTCTGGTCCGTGGCGTTCGTGGATGACGGGACGGTGGTCAGCGGCCATGACGATGGGATCCGGTTGTGGGATGGGGAGACCGGCCGGCTCGAGTCCACCCTCACCCTCGACGGACACACGAGCTGGGTGTCGTCGGTGGCGGTCTCTCCCGACGGCAGGACCCTGGCCAGCGGCAGCCGGAGCGGCGGGGAGAGCCGCAGCGACGGCCGGTTCTACACGGTGCTGCCGTGGGATCTCAAGCCCCGCGCAAAGGTGGAGGCCAGGGTGACGGGTGCGGGGGCCGCGGGCCTGAACATCGACTTCTCCAGGAGCATCTCGGGCCGCCGGCCGCACTACGCCTGGAGCGCCGTCACCGACGCGTCCGGGCGCCTGCGACTGACCCTCTTCGGCGGAGCCACCGGTCTCTACCAGGCCCGCGCCATGACGACTGCCGGCGAGGCGGTGGCCAGTTGGTACAGCCTGCCCATCAACAGTCACAGGCTGGAGTCGCTGAACCTGACCGGTCCGGTGGCGGCCGGCCCGGCTCCGGCGGGCAAGGCGGCGGCTTCCGGGGAGGCGGCCGGGAGCGAGTTGCACCCGAACACGCCGAATCCCTTCAACGCCGGCACGCAGATCGCCTACCGGCTGGCCGACGCCGGCCCGGTGCGGCTGAGGATCTACAATCTCCTGGGCCAGCCGGTGCATACGCTGGTGGACGAGGTCCAGCCCGCGGGGGAGCACCGGCTGTCCTGGGACGGACGCGACCTGCGCGGCGCCGCGGTGGCGGCGGGCATCTATGTCGTACGGCTGGACCATCCCGGAGGCGTGCAGACCCGGAGAGTGATGTGCCTCAAGTAGGCGGGCGGCCCGGGAGCCGCCGGACCGGCTTGACCACGGAAAGGAACCCTGCCATGCGCGTCGTATGGAACACGCTCCTCGTCCTCGCCTGTCTCCTCGGGCACGGGGTGACCGCGGCCGGAGCGCAGGACGCCTCCTCTTTCGTCGTCGATGGAGACTGGCGCGACTGGGGCGGCGGCGGACCGGGTGAAGGGGACGAGCTATACGACGTCGCCCCCGACTCCAACAACACCATAGATGTCATCACCTACGCCTACGGACACGGCTCCTTCGGCGAGCGCCGCCTCTTCACCTTCATCTTCCGGTTCCTGGAGGCTCCCTTCCAGGGATCCAGCGACACCTCGGTGCAACTGTTCTTCGACGTATCGGCGGACACGACCCAGGGCGAGGCCCAGCCTCCGTGGGTTGCCTTTCTCCCCGAGTACCAGATCGAGATCGTCGGCCGCGACGGCGGCCTCACGACGGAGATCCACCGCCGTCTCGCCGGCGATGAGTGGGTCGTGACCGAAGGGGACGACATCGCCGAGGTGGAGGTGGCCCTGTCGGGTGAGTGGCTGGAAGGAGCGGTCCCCTGGCCGGCGCTGGGCGATCCCGGGACCACGGCGGAAGAGGAAGAGCGGGGGTACTGGCATTTCAAGTGGACGGTCCGGACGGGCCAGGACGGCTCCCATGACTACGTGCCGGACGGCACGAGCTATCCGGGAGTGCCGTGGGGTCCCATGGGAGGGCGCGTCTCGACCATGGTCTCCTCCGGAGGCTGGGGGTGGATCAAGAACGGAGTGTCGGAGTGAGGGTCCTCGGGCTGCCGCGTCTTGCGCTGTTGTTCCTGTGCCCCGGCATGGGGCTGGCGCAGGAGGAGTTTCCCATCGGGGCCTGGTTCCCGGGTCTGTTCAACGACCAGTCCGAGCGGTTCGCAGAGCGCCTCGACCAGGTCGAGGCGGCCCACTTCAACACGATCCACTCCGCCATCGAGGTCAGGAATGACGCCGCCGTCAACCGCGTCTTCATGGACCTCGCCCACGAGCGGGGGCTGAGGGTCCAGCTCTACAGCTGGAACGTGCCTCCCGGGTGGAGGGCCGCCAGCCGCCGCTACTGGACCAAGTCCCTGGAAGCGACGAGCCCCAGGTACTTCGTCCATCCCGTGGGAGAGCGGGCCGGAGGCGCATGGTTCGCCAATACCGGGGAGCACACCCCCGGCCTGATGCTGGACACGCCGTCCGAGGGCCGCGGCATCTTCCTGCGCTACCGGGAGCAGAAGCTGAACAGCCGGGGCCAGATCGTGGCCCCCAGGGCGCGGTACGTGGTCCATGTCTTCCGCATGAAGACCGACGACAATGCCGGCGCCGACATAGTCGCCACCCTGCGCATTCTGCGACACTCGGATGGAGCCGTGCTGCGCACGCGAAGCGTGCGCAAGCTGCAGTTCCATGCCGCCGACACGTACCAGGACTTCGTGCTCAGGTATGTCCCGGCTGCCAACACCTATGTCAGGTACCAGGTGGAGTGGACCGGAGCGGCGAACCTCTGGGTGGACCAGATCCGGGCCCACGACGACTACTCCCACAGGCTCTTCGCGGGGCACCATGACGAGGCGATCCGGAGCGACCTGGCCGCCTATGACGGTGTCTCCGCCCCCGAGCCATGGCGGTTCTATGCCGACGACGAGCCCCAGTGGACGGAGAAGGACGAGAGCGTCGCCTACGTGAACCGCTTCATCAGGGAGCAGACCGGCAAGTCGGGGGTGGTGGCCTTCAACCGGCCGCAAAGGGACCTGCTGCGGCACTTCGTGGGCACGGTGGAGCCTTCGGAACTCCTGGTGGACTTCTACACCTTCGGGCTCAACGTGCCGAGCCCCGGTCAGAGTGGCTATGCCGCCGGTCTGCAGGGCGCCCTGGCCAGTCTCGTCTCCTGGTACGGGACCGCGCGGGAGGTGGTCCGGGAGGCGGGCATCCCGCTGTGGGTCCTCGTACAGGCCCATAGCTGGCCCGGCGGCCTGCGGGACCCGTCACCGCAGGAGATCCGCGTCCAGGTTCACCTGGCCCTGGCCCACGGTGCCAAGGGCATCTACTACTTCATGTACTCCAGCCACACCAACGACGATGGCCGGCCCGACCTGCAGGGCCTGGTGGACCCACACTACAGAATCACCCCCAAATGGCGCGAAGTACAGGCCCTCAACCGGATGTTGCAGGAACACCAGGACACCCTCCTGCGGCTGGCTTCCGAGGCTGTCTTCGCCGGCGATGCGCCAACATCGTTCGTGCAGGGCCTCTCGGATCCGTCCGACTACCACCTCGGCACCTTCACCCACGCCGATGGAACCCGCTACCTGATGGTGGTCAACCGCCGCTGCCAACCCTCCCGCAACGTTCGCACAGTGACCATCGACCTGGATCCCTCTCGCCTGAACGGACCGGGTCGTCCCTACCTGGTGAGGGAGCTCTACGAGAAAGACGCGGTCGTCACCAACGGCGCCTTCCCCTCCGTTACCGCCTCCTTCGCTCCGGGTGAGGGCAAGCTGTTCCGGGTCGAGCCGTGGCCGGATCAGGTCACGCTGACCGGCGACGTGACGATTCCCGCGGGGGTGAAGCTCACCCTCCCCGAGGGCGGCACCGTGGTCTTCGCCCCGGGCGACGAGACCGGGGGCGGTGAGGACGAGATGCGCTCGGAAGTCATCGTCGAGGGGGCTCTCGACGCCGGCGCGGGGGGCGTCACCTTCCGGTCATCGGATGACGCCGACAGTTCGTCGGGCAGCTGGTACGGCATCCGCGTGGCCCCGACGGGTCATGCCGACTTGTCCGGCGCCACGATCCGGGGCGGACTCCGCTGCGTCGAGGCCTGGGAGGCGAGCACCCTCGATGTGACGGGCGCGAACCTGGTCGACTGCGGCGAGGGGATCGCGCGGCTCCCGGCGGCGCCCTGAGCCGATCAGGCAGGCAACTCGAAGTACCCCAGCTCTTCCATCCTCCGCAGCCAGCGGCCCCGCCTCGGGCTGCCGGCGGGATTCGTCAGCCATTCGGGCGGGTAGGAGGGCTCTCCCGGCCGTCCGAACTGGGCGCCCACATCCTTCGAGCCCACGGCGCGCTTGCGGGCGGCGGCCTCCTCGACCTCACCCCGGGGATTGTTGTAGAAGACGCAGGTGCACATGCGGCGGCCGGCGGCGCCCCCCGAACTGGCGTGCCAGCAGCGCATGTCGAAGGCGACCACGTCGCCGGGTTCCGACCGGCAGACGTACGCGGGGACGTCGGCCACCTCGAGCTCGAGGGCGCCCAGGGTGTCGCGCAGGTGTTCGTGGAAGCCGCGGCGGTGCGACCCCGGGATGAGCCGCAAGGCGCCGCTGCCGGCGTCCACCGGATCGAGGTAGAAGGCGAACTTGACGCCGTGGCAGTCCTCGTCCGGATCGGCCCGGTGGTCGGGGTGCCAGCGGGTGTCGCCCACGTAGCGGTTGGCGTCGGTGCCGATGCCGATGACGTCCTCGCCGTAGAGTTGCTCCGCCACCACGCAGAACCGCTCGTCCTCGAGGAGGCTGGCGAAGAGGGGGGTGCGCGGGTGCAGCATCATCGCCCAGTAGCGCTTCTCCCCGGTGAAGGGCTGATCGGCGTAGAGATGGTCGAGCTCGGTCTCGTACTCGAGGCGCAGGGTCTCCACCTCCTCCGGCGTGAAGAGGCCGCGGAGGGTGACGAAGCCGAAGGTCCGGTAGTGGGCGAGTTGCTGTTCGGTCAACATGGAAGGCTCTCCCGCGGGGGTGATCGATCGAGTGGGATCAAAGCCCCGGCCAGGGGGAGGTGCAAGTCCGGGACGGCTGGCTATCTTTGGCCGGCCTACGAGGAGAGACGAGATGACGAAGGAACTGCTCGCCGGCGCCGGCGGCACCCGGATCACGCCGCCCACCGGGCATCCCATGGGCGGCTACGGCGCCCGCGATCACGGAGCCGAGGGCGTCCACGATCACCTGCATGCCCACGCCCTGTTCCTCGACGACGGCACCACGCAGGCGGTGATCATCGCCAGCGACCTGATCGGCATGCGCTTCGAGCAGGTGGCCCGCGTGCGCGAGCTGGTGCACCGGGCCACGGGAGTGCCCGCGGCCAACGTCTTCCTCGCCTTCTCCCACACCCACGGCGGCCCCCTGATGTACACCGACTTCAGGGAGATGGAGGAGGCGGAGGCGACCTTCATCGACGCACTCTGCCACCTCATGGCCGGCACCGCCCGGCAGGCGGCCACCGCGGCGGGGCCGGTGCGCTGGGGCACGGGCCGGCAGCCGCTGCGGGTCGGCGTCAACCGCCGCGAGCGCCAGCCGGACGGCACGACCCGCATCGGCGTCAACCCGGAGGGCCCGGTGGCGCCCTGGGTCGACTCGGTCTGGTTCGAGCGCCTCGACGGCACACCCCTTGTGGTGCTCTGGCAGCACGCCGCCCACGGGACCTGCCTGGTGAGCGACAACTACCTGTTCACCGCCGACTGGATGGGCGCCGCCATGCGCCGGATCGAGGGCCAGCGGCGGGGGGAGACGGCCCTCTTCCTCAACGGCTGCGCCGGCAACATCAACCCCCATCCACGCGGCTCCTACGAGCTGGCCGGGGTGCACGGGAGCCGCGCCGGAGAGGCCGTGCTGAAGACGGTGCCGGAGGCGGGGGAGATGAGACGGGGCGGCCGTCTGCGCTGCGCGCAGCACGCCTTCGAGCTGCCCCTGGAGCCGATGCCCTCCCAGCAGGAGTGCGAGCGCGAGCTGGCCGAGTGGGAGCCCGCCTTTCTGGAACTCCAGGGCGAGTTCCACCGCAACTGGCGGGTCTGCCGCCACTACTGCGCCGCCCGGGAGCGCCTGCAGGCCCACCGGAGCAATTCGGTAGCGTCGGGCCTGCCCCTTCAGATCCAGGCCCTGGCCCTGGACGACGTCGCCCTCGTCGGCCTGCCGGGGGAGATCTTCGTCGAGACGGGGACGGCCATCGCCGAGGCCTCGCCCTTCGCCCTCACCCTGCCGGTGGGCTACGCCAACGGCGCCATCGGCTACGTCCCCACCAGCGAGGAGGTGCCCCACGGCGGCTACGAGGTCCTCGACGCGAGGGCCCGCCACCAGGGGCGCAGGCTCGCCGACGATGCGGACCGGGCCCTGGCGGCCGGCGCCCTGCGGGCCCTGGAGCTGGCCGCGGAGGGCTGACCTCTTTCCCGTGGGTTACCTCGAAGCGCTGCTGACAGGTGTCGAGGCAGTGAGGCAGCGTCTGCCGGCGGTTTCTCACGCCGCCGAACGGGTGGCCGCGCGCCTCGAGGCCGGGGGCCGGCTCTGCCTGGCCAGCGTCCGTCCCGACTTCACGTCCGAAGGTTACACGCGCTCCGGGGGGCTGATGCTGGCGGAGGAGTGGACGCCGGAGACGGCGCTGTCGCCGCAGGACGCGGTGATCCTCGGCTGGTCCGGCGCCCCGCCGGAGCGGGAGCTGGAGTTGCTGGAGCAGTTGCGCTCCACGGGCGCCCTGATCGCCGCTATCGGTCCGGCCGGATGGCCGGGGGCGGATCCGCGGGCGGACGATCTCGCCCTGGAGAGCTCGTTCGCTTGGCCCGAGGCGGCGACCGCCCCCTTCGGCGGCGAGGCCTACCCGCTGACCTCGCTGCAGAACCTGCTCCTCCTGTGGGCCCTCACCGGAGAGATCGTCGCCGCCCTCACCCGCGCCGGGCGAATGCCGGCCATGTACCAGAGCGTGCTGGTGCCGGGAGCGAGGGAGCGCAACGCCCGCTTCGCCGGTTCCCCCTTTCACGAGACCCACGAGGTGCCGGCGATCCCCGCGGGGCGGCTGGGCGGGGACTACCTGGATCGCATGGCGGCGATCCTGCGGGCCCTGATAGCGGAAGAGGCGGGGGCGATCGAGGCCGTCGGCGCGGTCTGCGCCGAGGTCCTGGATGCCGGCGGCTGCATTCACGCGGGGCTGATCTCGCACTTCCCCATGTATCAGCTCGGGGCGCCGGGGGACCCGCCCTACATGCGGCCCCTGGCGCGGCTGCAGGGCGAGTCCCCGCGGGTGTCCGAGCTCGAGGAGAAGCTGCGGCCCGGGGACCTGCTCTTCTTTCTCGGGTACTACCGCCGTCCGGTGGATGCGTACGTCGCCGCGAGACGGGCGGGGGCGCGCATCGTCGAGGTGATCACCGGCGACGGCACGGACGATCCACCGCCGCCGTCGCCGGACCACGTCATCCGTCCGAAGTGGCCCTTCGGCGACGCGGTGACGCCGGTGCCGGGGTACGACGTGGAGATCCTGCCCGGCTCGGGGATCGTGCAGGCGGCGGTCTACTGGGCGGTGGTGGCGTCGATCAAGCAGGCCCGGGAGGGCAATGGATGATGCGGCGCGGCGAAGAGCCGGCGCCCGAGGAGGAGGAGGCGATGAGCACGGCGGAGAGAACGACGGTGCCCCTCGACAGCGGGGAGAGGCTCACCGTCCGGGTGTGCGAGCCGCCCTTTCCCGGCGGCGGGGAGAACCTCTGCTGGTGGGGGGACGTCGCCGCCGACGTGATGGCGGGGAAGCTGCGGCCGTGGCTGCGCACGGCCTGGTACCTCGGCGAGATCGACGGCGAGCGGGCCGGGTACATGAGCTGCTGGACCCCCGCCGCCAGCCGCGAGATCGGGATCGTCGAGTTCGTCCGGACGGCGGAGGCGCACCAGCGAAAGGGGGTCGCCTCGATCCTGCTGGGCCGCCTCGTGGAGGACTTCACCCGGGCCGGGGGCTTGGCCCTCTACCTGTGCACGACCAACCCCCATGCCGGCCGGCTCTACGAGAGCCGCGGGTTCCGCTATCTCGTCGGCGACGGGATGCGCTACCTGGCGCCCGGCGCCGGGGAGTTCGACCGCGACTACCTCGGCGGCGGCGGTCCGGCCGTGGTCCGCGATGCCACCTGGGCGGACCTGCCCGGGGCGGCGGCGCTCTTCAATCACCCGGAGCCGCGGTGGATCGTGAAGGACTCCCTGAGCCGGTGCTTCCACGACACCCGCTACGAGAGCCACTTCCTGAAGACCTTCCGGCGGCTGGAGGGCGGGCGGGGGGTCTGCGTGGCCCTGGAGAACGCCGCCGGCCGACTCGTCGGCCTGGCCACGACCGAGCGGCGGGACACCTGGGCCGAGCAGCACACGGCGGTGCTCAGCTTCCGCGTGGCGCCGGCCTTCACGAGTCGCTGCGCCGCCCTGCTGGGCGCGGCCGTGGAGCGCAGCGCCGCCCTGGGGATCTCGGTCATCCACGTCCACGCCGCCGACTGCGACGAGGATCAGAAACAGCTGCTGCAGGGGGCCGGGTTCGCCGAGGAGGCGCGCTTCAGGGACCGGCTGCGCGTCGGTGGCGGCTTCGTGGACCTGGTGGTCTACGGGCGGAGGTCATCGCCGCCGGCGGCCCCTTCCTCCGACGAGGGCGAGTTCTACGGCGGGCGCCAGCCGTGGCAGCGGCAGCGCGTGGCGGATATGGGAGAGTGATCACCGACGCGCCAGGACCCAGGAACTAGAACCCGTACTCCTCCTTGACCTCCGCGAAGGAGCGGACGGCGAAGTCCAGATCGTCCCGCGTGTGGGCCGCGGAGATCTGGGTGCGGATGCGCGCCCTGCCCTCGGGGACCACTGGATAGAAGAAGCCGATGGCGAAAACGCCCTTCTCCAGCAGGCGGGCGGCCACCTTCTGGGCCAGCGCAGCGTCGCCGAGCATGATGGGGACGATGGGGTGATTGCCGTCGTTGAGCTCGAAGCCGCGGGCCGACATGGCGGCCTTGAAGTACCTCGTGTTGGCGTGCAGCCGCTCGCGCAGCTCGCCGGAGGCGGAGATGATCTCGAGAGCCTTGAGGGAGGCGCTGACGATGCTCGGCGCCAGGGTGTTGGAGAACAGGTACGGCCGCGAACGCTGGCGCAGCAGCTCGACGATCTCCCGCCGGCCGCTGGTGTAGCCGCCGCTGGCGCCTCCCAGCGCCTTGCCGAGGGTGCCGGTGATGATGTCGACGCGGTCCATCACCTGGCAGAGCTCGTGGGTGCCGCGGCCGTTCTCGCCCAGGAAGCCGACGGCGTGCGAGTCGTCGATCATCACCAGGGCGTCGTGCTCGTCGGCCAGGTCGCAGACCCCCTTCAGGTCGGCGATGATGCCGTCCATGGAGAACACGCCGTCAGTGACGATCAGGCGGAACCGGCAGTCGGCGGCTTGTACCAGCTTAGCCTTCAGGTCCTCGAGATCGGAGTTCCGGTAGCGCAGCCGCTTCGCCTTGCACAGGCGGATGCCGTCGATGATGCTGGCGTGGTTCAGCTCGTCGCTGATCACCGCGTCCTCGGGTCCGAGCAAGGTCTCGAAGAGGCCGCCGTTGGCGTCGAAGCAGGAGCTGTAGAGGATCGCCGCTTCGGCGCCGAGGAACTCCGCGATCCGGGACTCCAGCTCGTGGTGGATCGGCTGGGTGCCGCAGATGAAGCGCACCGAGGACAGGCCGTAGCCCCACTCGTCGAGACTCGCCCGGGCGGCCTCGACGATCTCCGGGTGGCCGGCCAGCCCCAGGTAGTTGTTGGCGCACATGTTGAGCACGCGGCGCCCGGCCACGTCGACCCGGGACTGCTGCGGCCCGGCGATCACCCGCTCGCGCTTGTAGAGCCCGTCCTGCTCGATACGCGCCAGCTGATCCCTGAGTTGCTCCTTCATCGTTCCGTACATCGATCACTCCACTAGATCATGAGATCGCCGCCGTTGATGTCGAAGGCGGCGCCGGTGATGTAGGGCGCGTCCCTCACCAGGAACAGCACCAGCCGCGCCACCTCCGCGGGCGTCCCGAGGCGGGCGATGGGGAAGCTCTCCTCGTAGGCCTGCAGCCGTTCGGGAGTGCAGTTGGCGCGGACCATCTCCGTGTCGATCAGGCCGGGGCAGATCGAGTTCGCCGTGATGCCGTGGGGCGCCATCTCCTTGGCGAGGGCCCGCGTGAAGCCGAGGACCCCGGCCTTGGCGGCCGTGTAGTGGGCGCCGCCGAGGGTGCTGACACTGCGGCCGGCTGACGACGACATGTTGATGATCCGTCCGTATCCGTTCGCCTTCATCGAACCGAGGACCGCCCGGCTGCACAGGAAGGTCCCCTTGAGATTGGCCTCCACCACGAGGTCCCACTCCGCCGCCGAGATCTCCTCGACTCTCGTCGGGCGCAGGACGCCGGCGTTGTTCACGAGGATGTCGACCTTGCCGAACCTCTCCAGGGCCCCGGCCACCAGCTCGTCGACGGCGGACTCGTCGGTCACGTCACAGCGCCGGCCCACGGCGCGGCCGCCGTCGGGGTCGATCTCGGCCGCGGTCCGCTCGACCTGATCGCGGTTCAGGTCACAGAGCACGACCCTCGCGCCGTCCTCCGCCAGGGTCCGGGCGATCTGCGCGCCCATCCCTTGCGCGGCGCCGGTGACGATGGCGACCTGGGGTTTTGACTCAGCCGGTGACATCTCTCCACTCTCGCTTCCGGCCGTCGAGTTCCGGCTCGACGTTGACGGCGATCACTTCTGCCCGTCTCACTGCTTGCGGGGACCCGACAGGGCCAAGGCTTCGTCGCGGGCAGAACCCGTGGTGACAGGACGCGCAGTAGGCATACGGCCGCCCAGGGTCACCTGCCCGAGGAGCGTCTCCACCGTACGCGAGTGCGACGCTCGCGCACGCAGACGGCGCTCACACTGGGGGCAGGGGCCTCTTTTGCGTCAGCAACGGGCTGCGGCGGCGCTCGCCGCTGGCAACGCCTCAACTTATGACTCATCTATTTCTGCTATTTCTGCGCGGTGCCTTAGGAGGGTTCATAGGGTCTTCCCCTTGGGGAGCGGGAGTGATTCGCACCGGAGCAGGCTCCAACCTTGCGAGCTGGCAGGATTTCAGAGGGCTTCTACGACAGTGTCTCACCAGAAAAGTCCTCCACAAGAATCACCGTCCCATCCGTGTACAATTTGGCTATGAATGGTGGGCGATGCTTCTTGACAAACTTCTCCATTCGGCGCCCGGCACGGAGGATGGTGGCCGCCATGGCCTCGCCGCCAAGCCTCTTGCCGACCAGAGCGAACAGGCGCGCCCCTGAGTCCTGTACGGCCAGCCTTTCGGATAGTCGGTGCTGGATCTTGCGGTCTTTGGTCAGTATAACCCATCCCTGCCGCGCGACGTGGGGAATCCACTCTTCATCGGGGGCCGCTTGGTCAAAGTGGTCGTCGTGAGCCTGCACCTCAAGACCGGCTTTGCGGAGAGTACAAACGACAGTCTTGCCCCCCATGTTGCGGTCTATGAATAGCGGAGGCAGGTCAGGCGGCGAGGAGGTGCCGGGCTTCGAACCGGATGGCATCTTCGATTATTCTCGGTTCTTGCCCGTAGTCCTGCGATAGCACTTCGAAGGAGTCCCCGCCTTGGTATCTCTCGGCCAAGACAGCCGTGGGTATACCGGTGCCCCTGATCACTGGTCGGCCGAATGAAATCTTGGGGTTGATCATGACAATAGCCGCATCGTCGGCGGCAGAACATCCCTCTGAATCACTTCTAGGAGGATCTATGAATGGGAAGAATCGGACGGCGATTCCTTCGTCTCGCTCTATGCGTTTCAAATAGCGCCGCAGTAACTCCTTCAGGACGATCTGACCTTCTTGGGTCACACTCTCAACCACCGGATGCCCAAGCCCATCAAGGGTGAGCTGGTCGACGAATACATCCGTGCCGTCGGTCTCCATGTCTACTTCGATCAGAGGATGAGCCGAATCGTACTCCTTCTTCATGTAGGCAATGGCCCGGCGCATCTTCTGCAAGGACACACCCTGATTGCGAATGGAGCTCAAGACATGAGCTTCAACCAAGTTTCTAAAGGAGAGAAGACGGCTTCCCTCGGGGAAGTCGAAGACAGGGGCAAAGTTCACCCCGCCACTGAACCAAGAGTTCAGGGTAGAGGGAGGCGTATGGATGTACAGGGCGGCCTCGCTGCCACTGTACGCCGGTAGCCCCAGCACGTCGCGGGTCACTGCCTTGACGATCCGATTAGCATTGGCGACGGGTTTCTCTCGGCTGGGGTAAGGAGGGGACCGCACGCCCCCACAGTCGATGCTGCTCATAGGGGCACCGATTTGGCATGAAAATAGGGACTCTTGGCTGAGGCGCAATCTCGCACGGGTGAGCTCCCAAGAGCGGCGGCTCCATGCGTGCGTCCATCGCGACGCTCAGATACACGAAGCCGTCCCCGTGTGCGTGTAGCGAGGCCCGCGACCCATATGCGGGCCGGCGACCGAAACTCCCCACCGACCAAGTCGGAGGCGCCCCCCCACAGGCCGGCGACGGGTCGTGGAGAACCGTCGCCACCGGCAGACGCCACCTAACCCAGAAGAAACGCCGCCCAGGTGAGCGGTTCTCTGGTATTCATGTCGTCCACTCTTGCGGGGTACTTCCCTTCAACGTGTCGGCAGCCTCATGTCACGTCCGTATGGATGGCTTTGGGCCCCATCACCCCTGAAGCCCGATCACATCATCTGCGACGATGGTGGTCGTTCGGCCGATCAAATGGAGGTTGGCCTCCCGTTCACTCCACCGCTTCCGGCCACTGGTACACGTGGACCTCCAGGGGCTGGAAGAGGTCGGTGAAGCTGCGGGACTCGGCCCCCGCCGAGCGGTCCTCGAACATCGCCCGGGGCCGCACCGGCCGGTCGAAACGCCAGGTGCCCAGGGCCAGCTCCGGCGTCACGTTGACGGCGATCAGGGTGTGGACGCCGTCGTGGAGGCGCTCGGTGAACTGGATCGCCTCTCCTTCCTGCTCCAGCTGCACGCTCCGCACCGTGGCGCCGGCGGCCAGGGTCGGGGCCAGGTGGCGGATCTCGCTGGAGAGCTTGAGGACCTCCGTCCATTGCCGCGGATAGATCGCCACGTCGTTGGTGTACGGGGTACCGGGGATCCTGCCCCCGGCCGCGTAGAACACGAGCCCCTTCACGCCCCGCACCAGGGCCAGGTAGTTCATGGCCCGGATCTCCTCGCGGCTGGGGCGGAAACCCCCCTCGAGGGTGACGATCCGGCCGCGGTTGCTGTCGAGGCGGTAGTCGAAGGTCTGGGAGCAGAACCACACCTGCTTGCCCTCGGGTCCGGCGGCCTCGAAGGCCGCGTCGAGGGTCAGCTCGTCCATGGAGGTGATCGAGTTGTCGGGCAGCAGCGGGTTGAGGATGGGGTAGGAGTAGACGAAGTAGGCGTCCCCCAGGGCCCCACCCCACTGGAGCATGAAGGTGACGGGGTGGTTCGGGTCCCTCTCCCGGATGAACCGGTAGGTCTCGGCGGCCAGGGCCGCCTGGTTCTCGCTGGCGTACTCGTTCCACCAGGCCAGGGTGGCGGGGTGGTCCTTGACTCGGGCGATCAGGTCGGTGAGACGACCGGGGTCGCCGCGGCCCAGGGCCTGGGAGGCGTAGTAGAAGTGGATGAGCCCCTTCATACCGATGGCCAGCAGGTCGTCCAGGGTCCGGGTGGAGGCTTCGCCGATGAGCTTGTAGTTGATCCCGGCCTCGACCGCCTGGGCCAGGTAGGGCATGTGACTCTTCTGCGAGACGTTGGAGGAGTAGATGCCGACCGGGAAGAAGGGCTCGCCGTTGACGCGGAAGACATCCCCGTCGAAGCCCGACACCACCGTTACGGGCGCGTTGACGCCGAAGCGCCAGCGCAGCCGGTTGCCGGCGTTGCCCGCCCGGTCCGAGAGGGAGACGTCCACCTGGTGGACGCCGTCGGCCAGGGTCCCGGCGGCGTAGCGGAACCCGTCGCCGGTGATCTCGGCGCGGGAGGTGACGTCCTCGCCGTCGAGCAGGATCCGGATCGAGGCGGGGTCGACCCCCGAGCCGTCCTCGCGGAACCCGGCCGAGAGCAGCGGCGGACCCTCCACCGTCGAGTCCGGGGTCGGTCGAGGGAGCACCAGGGCCGGGGGCGTCGTGTCCTCTTGTGAGACCGGGGAGATCCGCGCCTTCATCCGGTCCAGCACCGTGATCCTCAGCTCCTTCCCGGCCTCGTACTGGGCGGCGATCTCGGCCTCGGACAGGGCCCGGCCGTAGAGCCGGACGTCGTCGATCTGGCCGGTGAAGAAGCCGCCCGGGCCCGGACCGTACACGCGGGTCCCCACGTAGAGGGACGCCTCCAGGGTGCCGGCCTCGAAGGGGTCGTTGTCCTGCGTTCCCCGAAGCTGGCCGTTCACGTAGACCCGGACCTCGCCGTCCTCGAAGGTGCCGGCCAGGTGGGCCCAGGTCTGCTGGCCGGGGCCGGGCCCGGAGGCGTTCCTGCCCTCGGGACAGTCGGTGACGCCGAAGTTCACCCGGTTCCGCGCCAGACTGAGACGGTAGTTCTGGCGCAGGATGCTGCAGCCGTTCTTCGCCAGCACTGCCTGCGAGGAGTTGACGGGCGTGTTGATCCAGCAGCTCACGGTGTGCGGCCCCGAGAACCGCAGGTGCTCCGAGTCGGGGATCTCCACGTGATCGTCCTGCCCGTCGAAGCGCAGGGCGTACCCCTCCGGCAGCGGCACGTACTCCGCCCCGTGGATGACACCGTCGAGGCCGTGGCCGCCGGCATCGCGGGCGACGGTGCCTTCGCCCTCGTCGAAGGAGTAGTGGGCCACGAGGCCGTCCTCCTGGGCCGGGGCGCCGGCGGCGAGGAGGAGACCGAGGAGGATCAGCGTTCTGGATCGCATGGGGATTCGCTCCGGAAAGGGGCGTGACTTGCTCTCGGGCTGGGAATCCCCAAGTCTAGGCGCCTCGCTCGCAATCAGCCACGGGAGGCCAGGATGCCGGAACACCGCACGAAGCCGGGGCCCGATTGGGAATGCGTCACCCGCCAGGCCCCCTGGCAGGCCCGGGACTCGCAGGGGGAGTTCGTCCACGACGGCCACCTGTGGATCCTGGGCGGCTGGTTCTCGCCCACCACCACGGGCCCCCGGGACGTGTGGAAGTCGCCGGACGGGGCCCGCTGGACCTGCACGGTCGCGGAGGCGCCCTGGGAGTACGGCGACCTGCCGGCCACCCTCTCCTACGGCGGCCGCATGTGGGTCATGGGCGGCCGGCGCATGCCCGGCGCCGCCAACTGCAACCAGGTCTGGTCCTCCACCGACGGCGCCGACTGGAGCCTGGTGAACGCCAGCGCCGGCTGGTGCCCCCGGGTCTCGCCCTCCTTCGCCGTCTTCCGCGACCGCATGTGGATCATGGCCGGCACCGAGAACTTCTACGAGGACACGGCCGACACCCTGAAGAACGACGTCTGGTCCTCCGCCGCCGGGGAGAGCTGGCGCCTGGAGACCCGCCGCGCCGAGTGGCCGAAACGCACCCACGCCCAGGCCGCCGTCTTCGACGGCAGACTCTGGATCATGGGCGGCGGCGCCTGGCGGCCGAAGACGATCCCCCGCAACGACGTGTGGTGCTCGGAGGACGGCGTTCGCTGGACCTGCGTCACCGAGGCGGCGCCGTGGAAGCCGCGCATGTGGTTCTCGGTGGTCGTCTACCGGGGGTGCATGTGGCTCCTGGGCGGCTGGAACCGCGAGGACGGCAACTTCGGGGACGTCTGGTACACGCGGGACGGCGCCCGGTGGACGGAGGTGAAGTCCCGGGTGATCTGGAGCCCTCGCCACGAGCACTCGGCGTACGCATTCCGCGACCGGATCTGGGTCGCCGGCGGCTACGGCGAGGAGCTGGACAGCGAGGTCTGGTCCCTGCACGTGCCCCCGGACTTCCCCGAGGGCTGACGAGCAGCGCCGCCTCGCGTCCGCGGAGTTCCTCACCCGCGCAGGGAGTCCAGGAAGTCCCGCACCTCCGCATCCGACCGCAGGATCACCACGTTCTTCTGCGGCCGGACCTGGTCCAGCCGCCGCAGTATGCCCGGCAGGCGCGTCCTGTTGTAGCTCCAGATCCAGCGGAGGAACTCGACGCTCGGACGCTGCTCCCGGCACCCGGGGTGCAGGTCCGGGCGGCTTCGGCCCCAGTGGCGGAGGCTCCGCTTGAAGACGCGGAGGAGGCAGGTCGCGCGCGAGCGGGCCAGGAGGATCACGGTGTCGCTGGCGGCGATCCGATCCTCCATGGTGCCGCCGTAGTTGCCGTCGAGGATCCAGGCTTCGGGCCGAAGGAGCTCCGCGTGGCGGCGCTCCCACTCCTCCTTCGGCGGTCTCTCCCATCCGGCGCGCCAGTGGACGGCGTCCAGGTGGACCACCGGCAGGCCGAGCCGCGATCCCAGCTCCACGGCCAGGCGGGACTTGCCCGAGCTGGAGCAGCCGATGATGGAGATCCTGCGCACTCTCGGGCCCCGTTACACGGCCTCCAGGAACTCGACGATCACGCCGGCCAGCTCCCGCGGCTTGTGCCAGCCGACGTCGTGGATGGTGTCGGGGATCCAGTGAACGCGCCCCTTGGGGATCGTCCGTTCCGCCAGGTCCATCATGCGCTCGCGCATGAGGCCGAAGTCGGTGGGGGCTTCCTCTGCCGGGGGGCGGGCGGCCACCATCAGGGTCGGGCAGCTCAGGCGCGGCCAGGCGTCGGTGACGGGGTCGTCCCACATGGCACGGAGTATCTGCGCATGGTGCCCGGGCTGCAGGATGTCGTACGTCAGTCCGTCCCGGTCGTGGACCATGGTCTGCACGATGCGCTCGACCTCGCTGTTCCAGCAGACCGAGAGCTGGCCGCCGATGCGGGCCAGGAACTCGGCCCGGGTACCCGACACGTCCCGCGGCCGGAACGTGTGCCTGAACTCCTCCCTGGTGGCGCCCGGCATCATCTTCGGGGCGACGAAGCCGCCGTCGATCAGGACCAGCGCCCGCACTCGCTCCGGAAAGTGGACCGCCGCGGCGACGGCCACGTTGCCGCCCCAGGAGTGTCCGAAGAGGATGGCCTGCTCGAGGCCCAGCACGTCGAGCAGCCCCATGGCGTCAGCGGCGATCGAGGGCCCGTCGTAGCCCTCCGGGGCCTGGGTCGTGCGGCCGTGGCCGCGCTGGTCGGGCGCGATGATCCGGAAGCGCGCGCGGAGCTCGGGAGCGAGGAGGTCGTACCAGTGGGCGGAGGAGGCCAGGCCGTGAAGGGCCAGCACCGGTTGGCCGTCGCCGCCCCAGTCGAAGTAGCGCATTCTCAGGGACCTCACCTCCGCCCACTCTTCGCGGGGGCGGCGACTCGAGGTCTCGATCGGTTCGAAGGGATGGAGGTCGGGTTCGCAGGCGGTCGGAGCCTCTGGGCTTCCATCTGCCTCGGGCCTGGGGACCGCATCGGCGATGCCCTTGAGCATGTCCGAGAAGACGAGGCGGTGGAGCGGCCAGACGCCGTACCAGTAGGCCAGCCCGAGGAGCCCGACAGGGTCGAAGATCGCCGTCTGGCGAATGGTGGAGGAGCCTTCGACCTCGAACTCCAGCCACGCCCGTCCGGGCAGCTTCATCTCGGCCATCAGCCGCAGGCGGCGTCCCGGCTCGATCGCCTCCACCCGCCAGCAGTCGAGGGCATCGCCAACGGCGAGGGTTTCCGGGTGGCGCCGGCCGCGGCGCATGCCGACACCTCCGGCGGCCAGGTCCACCAGTCCGCGCAGCCTCCACAGCCAGTTGCCGTAGTACCAGCCGGTGCTTCCACCGATGCGCTCGACGGGCCCGAAGGCCGCGGCCGGCGGGCAGTCCACGCGCACGGTGCGGGAATCGACGAGGCGGCTCCCGAAACGTACCCCGCCCCAGTCGCGGAGGCCGCCGCTCGAAGCGAGGGCATCGGACCAGCGCGTCTCGGCGAAGTCGCGATCCTCGTTGCGGAGAGCGCCGGCGATCGCTTCGCCGACACCTTGGGGCTGGATGTGCGGGAAGGCGCGCCGCGCGGCGTCGCCGCGGACGACGGTCGGATGGCGGATGCTGTCGATGAGCTTGCGGCCGACCCTGGCGTAGACGGGTGTCACCAGACCGAGCCAGAGGCTGGAGAGGCGAGGGGTCAGCAGCGGCACGGGGACCATCAGGCGGCGGAGTCGGCGCTGGCGGGCGTACTCCCGCATGAGGTCGCCGTACGAGACGCAGTCGGGGCCTCCGATCTCGAAGACCTCGTTGCCGTCCGTCTCCAGGTCGAGGGCGGCGGAGAGGTACTGCAGCAGGTCCGTGATCGCTATGGGCTGGGCCGTGACCTTCACCCACTTCGGCGTCACCATGAGGGGGAGGCGTTCCACGAGGGAGCGGATCATCTCGAAGGAGAGACTCCCGGAGCCGATGACGACGGAAGCCCGGAACTCGAGGACCTGCACCCCCGACTCCCGGAGGACCTCGGCGACCTCGAGGCGGCTCCTGAGATGCGCGGAGAGCTCCTCGCTTCCATCGCCGAGTCCGCCGAGGTAGACGATGCGGCCCACGCCGGCACGGCTCGCTTCCTCAGCGAAATTGCGGGCGGCCCGGCGGTCCTGCTCCTCGAAGTCACCCCTCGAGCCCATGGAGTGCACCATGTAGAAGGCGGCGCGAACGCTCTCCATCGTTCCCTGCACGCTCTCGCGGTGGAGGAGGTCGCCCTCGACGATTTCGGTCGTCGCCGCGACGCGGCCCTCGAGGGCCCAGGGACGCCGGGACAGGCAGCGGACGCGTTGGCCCGCCGCTTCCAGCGCGCGCAGCAGCCGCCCGCCGACGTAGCCGGTGGCGCCGGTGAGGAGGACCGGCGAGTCCCGGTCCTCAGGGGCGGCGCTGGTAGGCAATGGCGTAGAAGGCGCGGGTCCGGCCGCTGCGGTTGGGCTCGCTGCGGTGCCAGGTGTAGTTGGTGAAGAACAGGCCGTCTCCCGGCTTCGTGGCGACCAGCTTCTCGCGGGAGGAATCGACCTGATCCGGAGGGACCCGGTGGCGCATGAAGGGCTTGAACCCGTCGTCGTCCATGCGGCCCATGGGTGGATCGTCGTAGTAGGACTCGTGGTCGACGAGGCGCCAGCCGCGGTGACTGGCAGGCATCACCGCCAGGGCGCTGGCCTCGGCGGCGACCTCCGTCAGGGGGATCCAGCAGTTGCACCCCAGCTCGGGGGCGATCTTCCAGTAGAACGAGTCCTGGTGGAAGTAGCTGCGACCGCCCTGTTCCTCGGCGACGACGGCGTGCTTGACGCCGATCTGATCGGTGTAGCGCTCCACCGGACCGTCGAGCAGGGCGGCCATGGCCGCCGCGAGCCTCGGATGGTCGGCGATCCGGGAGAAGACCTGTTCCTGGCTGGCCGGCTGCTGGATGCCGCCCGGCAGCGGGTCCCCCCCGGCCGACTCGTACCGTCGCGGGTCGAGGACCTGGAAGTGCCTCGACGGCCAGTCGGCCGGACCTCGGGCCAGCTCCATGGTGCGCCGGCGGGCGGCCTCGACCAGATCGGCGGGGATCAGGCCCTCGATCAGGCAGTAACCCTCCTCCCGGTACTGCCGCAGGTGGGCCGCCGTCGCGGCGCCGGTGTCGCGGCCCCCTGAAGAGGGCCTGTCGTTCTTCATGTCAGCGGTACCTCGTCTTGCGGGCGACGACGATCATGCGGTCGCTGCCTCGATGAAAGGGTTCGCCGTTCAGGGAACCGAAGGCGGATTCCACCTCGAGTCCCGCCGCGGCGAGGAGTCCGCGCATCTGCGCCCGCGTGTAGAGGCGCTGGGAGGACCGGCTCTCCTCCGCCGGGATGCCGGCGATCACGCGCCGCCCCACGAGCCGCTCCCTCCGCGCGTCCCACCGAGACCGGTAGCGAACGCCGTGCTTGACGTCGAGGGGCCGGAAGTTGCGCAGGATCCGCTCGCGGTTCAGCTGGTCGATCAGGAGCCGTCCCCCCGGGCGCAAGGCGCGGGCGAAGCGCCGCACCAGGTCGGCGTTCTCGTCATCGGAAAAGTAACCGAAGCTGTTGAACCAGTTGCACACGGCATGGAACTCGTTCTCGAAGTCGATGGCCCGCATGTCCAGGCACCGGAGATCGGCACGCACTCCCTCCCTTCGGAATCGCCGCCGGGCACGATCGACGAAGGTCCGTCGCAGGTCGATGCCGACGACCTTCACCCCGTGCCGCGCCAGGGGAAGGGCGACCCGTCCGGCGCCGCAAGGGGCGTCCAGGAGGTGCTGCCCCTTGCGGACCCGCAGCAGGCGGCGGAGGGAATCCGCCTCTTCTTCCCCGCCCTCGTCCGGGCGCAGCCACAGGTCTTCGTGCAGGGTCTGGAACCACTCCTGTCGTCGAGAAGGCCTGTCGCGGGAAGGAGTCGCCATGGCTCAGCGCGACGTCAGGATTCCCGATGAGGGTCCGATGGGATCTCCAGGTCTTCTCCGCAGGAGCCGCACCTCACTCGGATCTCAGTGAGGACCTTCGGCACGCGGTTCTCCGATCCGCAGCGGGGACATCTCACCAGGCGCGGCTGCAGGGGCTGCGCGAGGAACCCGGCCCGGGGCGTCCTGCCGAGTTGCACGGGGAAGGCACTTGCGGCCACGTCCATGGCCTTCACGATCACGGTCAGTGGCGCCCGAAAGAACTCCTTACCCGGATTGACGCGATGGTCCTCCAGGGCCGAGTGGGTCCGGCCTTCCGCACGATTTCGATCCGAGACATGGACGAAGTAGACGAGCTTGAACTCCCCGTATACCGACGTCGAGGTGCTCAACTCGGATACACGGGCATCCGGTGGCCTGGAGGACTGGCCGATCTTGTAGACGGGATCGACGAAGGAGCTGTTGCTGCAGGCATAGATCCAGCCCAGTCTCCGGTACTCCCGCCGCCTCTTGTCGAAGGAGGCGATCGCGGCATAGCTCAGCTGGATCGGATCGATGCCGGGGTGAGAGGTCAACACTTCCGTCCCGCGATGAGGAGTTTCCGGGGCAGTCCCTCGAGCGGGGCGTGTTCCCACGATTCCGGTCCATCGCCGACCTCGTCAAACTTGACCAGATCGGCTCCCTGCTCGATGACGGCGTTCAGGTACTGGGCGACGGTCCAGTGGAACTCGAACTGGCGGACCTCGCCCGAACCTTCCTGGCGCAGGTCCTCGGCGACGTCGTACTCGTGGGGACCGTTGTCATGGTAGCTGCACATGACCTCCAGCCGGTCCTCCCGGTCCTTCCAGATCCGCCGGAAGGGATGGTACTCGGTGATGAGGAAGAGGCCGCCGGGCCGCAGGATGCGGATCGCCTCGCGGTAGAAGCATCTCAGGTCCGAGACCCAGACGCCGACGTGGTCCGCCGTGTATGCGAGATCGAAGCGCCCGCTCTCCAGGCCATGGAGATCGGTGACATCCGCCTCCACGAAGGCGACCTCCAGGCCCAGCTCGGCGGCGCGGTCCCGGGCGACGGCCAGTTGGCCGGAAGAGATGTCCACCGAGGTCACACGGGCGCCCATTCCGGCGAAGGCGAAGACGGCGAGGTTGTCGCCGCTGCCGAGGACGCAGACCTCCTGGTTCTCCAGGTCTCCGAGCAGGTCGAGTTCCTGCTCCAGAAAGACCTTCTCCGGCTGCCGGGGAGCGGTCCGCCAGAGGTCGCGCCGGTCCATCCTGGCCGCGTACTCGGGAGCTGCCAGGTTCCAGCGGTCCCTGTTGGCGCGGTGATATCGATTCAAAGGGGACTCGAACAGCGGGGGCTCGGCGCCGTCACGGCCCGGCGGGATCTCTACCGGGAAAAGGACAGGCGCACGTACATGTAGCGGCCGAGGAAGTCGTAGGTGTTGGAGTCGGAGGTGCCGAGGAAGCCGTTGAAGATCACCGCGGGGGGCTCATCGAGCAGGTTGTTGATGCCGACGGTCAGCACCGTTTGCCCGAGGTTCGTGTTCAGCTTGCAGGAGCCGCGCAGATTGAAGGTGCTGTTGGCCTCGACCTCGCGGCTGACCGGCTCGTCCACTTCGTCGCGGTAGAAGCCCTTGCAGTCGTCGTCCTCGCACTCCAGGAAGCCGCCCGTGTAGCGCCAGGCAAGGCCCACGGAGTACCCCGCCCTGGCCAGGGTCACGGAGGCGTTGTGCCGCCAGTCCGGGAACACCCCGAGGTCGTAGTAGCCCTTGCCCTGGACCAGTTCAGGACCATCGGGCGTGGGCAGGGTCGTGTCGTAGTTGAACAGGAGGTTGCTCTCCAGCTGCGTCGAGATGATGCCGAAGGGCAGGTCGGTCACGTGGCTGACGCCGAAATCGATGCCGCTGGTCTCGGTCTCGCCGATGTTGGTGGCGGTGGCCAGAACCCGACGGATCAGATGGTTGTCGTCGCGGATCACCTGGTCGCAGTGGGAGGGCGAGTCCTGGGAATAGCAGTTGCTCAGGATGAGGCCGGCCCCGAGGGCGCCGATCTCGTCCTCGATGGTGGCGGTGTAGTAGTCGGCGGTCAGGTCGAGGCCGTCCACGAACCCGGGCTGATAGACGATGCCCGCTGTGAGCATGTGGGCCTTTTCGGGATCGAGCTCGGTCGAGCCTCCCAACTTGGCCGCCAGCTGGGCCCTCGAGTCCTCGAAGTCGGCGGGGACGCCGTGGGCGGCGCAGTTGCGCTTCTGAAGATCGGTCAGCTCCCGGGCGTTGCCGGCTTCGTCCACCGTGCTGCAGGGATCGCTCACCAGGGGGAAGGAATCGGTGGAGCCGAGGAACATCTCGCCGATGCTGGGAGCGCGGAAAGCGTTCGACATGGTGGCCCGGAGGGCGATCCCGCCCGGGAGCTGGATATGGGAGCCGCCCTCATAGGTGAAGCCCGTGCCGAAGGTGTCGTAGTCGAAGGCGCGTGCGGCGGCGGTGAGATCGAGGCTCACCGGCTCTGCCTTGTAGACCGGCACCCGGGTCTCGATGTACGCGTCCCTGACCTCGTACGAGCCGTCGGTGGGCGCCTGCTTGCTGCCCGTCGTGTTCCCCGACGCGGTCAGGGGATCGGGGATGTAGGCTCCCGCCTCCCGGCGCCAGGAGGCGCCGGCGGCCGCGGCCAGGGGGCCGGCGGGCAGGCGGGTCACGTCGCCGGTCAGGTTGTACTGCAGGATCTGCTGCCGCGAGTACCCCCTGGCTATGCCGGTGTACTGGATGTACTGGAGCATCTCCCGGGTGATGGTGCCGGCGCCGTGGAGGATGTCCAGCGGCACGCAATCGTCGGTGCAGTCCTCGTCCGGACCGAGGGCCCTGGCCAGGTTGCTGCGGATGAAACGGCCCTCGTTGACGTTGGTGCCCTCCGTGCGTCCGTAGGAGAAGGAGAGGTCTCCCTCGTAGCCCATGAGCTTGTGGCCAAAGCCCAGGACCAGGCGGTAGGTATCGATGTCCTGGAGGTAGTTGCGGTTGCTGGCCTCGACGAAGCGCCGGCGCACGTCGATGAAGTCGCGGCCGAACTCGTTGTAGCGGTTGGCGGCCGACACCGATATGTCCTCGAAGTGGATGAACAGGGGCGTGGGGGCCAGCTTCTGGTCCGACTGGCGGTTGGTGTAGAGCATCTCGAAGTAGGCCGTCATGCCGCGGCCCACGCTCCGAGAGCCGCCGAGGAAGGAGCTGTAGCGGGTCTGCGGAGTGTAGAGGTAGTTTTCGGGCTGGTAGTTGTAGAGATCGCCGCTGCCGTCGGAGGAGATCCCTTGCGGGTTGAAGGGGCGCCAGCCGGTCTCCGGATCGAGGTGGTAGGCCCCGGCGTCGTCGGTGGCCGCCACGAGGGCCTGCCAGGCTTCGTTGCCCACCTCGTCGAGGCGGTCGATGATGTGGCCTTCCGGCGTGGCCGAGCTGCCGTTCTTGTTGTACGTGCCGTCGTTGAGGCTCCAGTTGTAGGCCTTGTCGGTCTCGCTGAAGCTGCGGCGGCCGGTCCACACCGGCTCGCGGTTGTGGTAGCTCGCCGAGAACAGGATGTGGCCCTTGTCGCTCTGCACGCCGTAGCTCACGGAGACGTCCCGGGCCTCCCCGTCGCCGGCGCCGGAGATCCCCTCGTAGAGATCGACCTCGAGCCCCTCCAAGGCGGAGCGGGTGATGATGTTCACCACGCCGCCCACGGCGTCCGACCCGTACACCGCCGAGGCCCCGTCCTTGAGGACTTCGACGCGGTCGATGACGGAGGCGGGGATGGAGTTCAGGTCGACGGAGCCGTTGGCCCCGGTCCCTCCGGCCACGAAGCGCCGGCCGTTGAGCAGCACCAAGGTGCGCTGGGTGCCCAGGCCTCGCAGGCTGATGCGGGTGGAGCCGTCGCCGCCGTTGTTGGCCTGCGTGTTGATGGCGTTGGACTGCACGGTGAGGGTCTGCAGCACGTCACCGATGGAAGCCAGGCCACGGGCCCGGATCTCCTCCGTGGACATGACCACCATCGGCGCCGGTGACAGGCTCTCCTCGCTCTTGATGCGCGAGCCCGTCACCGTGACCTCCTCGAGCTGGTAGATCTTCCGCTCTTCGGCTTCCTCCTGGGCGAGGGCCCCCACGGACAGGACGCCGCCGGCGAGTGCTGCAAGGACTGCATGCCTGGTGCCCATGGTCCGTCCCTTCCCTGGGGCCGCGGTATCTCGGCGCGCGCGGACGAGCCACATAGAGTGCAAACCCCGACCGACGGTCAAGATCCGTGCGACGGCCGAAATGAGTGGGGTCCGGCCCTTCCCTCAGCCCTGCCGCCTCCTCATTTCCGCCACCGTGAAGTCGGGGGAGCTGTAGAAGGCGTGGATGCCGGCCTCCATGTCGCGGACCTCGGCGGCGACCTTGGCGACCTGCTCCGCGTCCTTCACCGGAATGCGCACGCAACCATCGAGATCGGCCAACAGCAGGTCACCGGCCTGGATCCGCAGCTGTCCGGCGGTGACCGAGCCCCCGCAGCGTACCAGGTGGAAGACGCCGTGGCCGGGGACCGCGCCCCAGGCCCACACGGGAAGTCCGAAGCGCCGGATCCCGGGCAGGTCGCGGGCGGTGCCGTCGACGATGGCGCCGGTCACGCCCAGCCGCTTGTGGAGGGCGGCCATGCCGTCGCCGATGCAGGCTCCCCGGCCCGGCCGCGAGTCCACGTCCTGAATGACCGCGACCATCGGTCCGTCGAAAGCCTCCAGGCCCTCGTAGTAGTCGGTCCAGGGGATCTGCGGCGAGTCGGGATCGTTGGTCGTGACCTCGGCGGTGACGGCGTAGCCCACCGCCGGACCCAGGTCCGGGAGCAGGCAGCGGATGGTGTGGTCGGTGTACTCCTCGTTCGGCAGGCCGGTGATCTCTGCAAGGGCGTTGAAGAGGGTGGGGGAGTCGAACCGGCTCAGGGCCTCGACGACTGCGGGGTCGGTGCGGGTCATGGCATCTCTCTCGCCGTTGGGATTCACAGCACCAGCTCGACCAGGCTCAGGCTCTTCCTGTCGAGCTCGCGGAGGTCGGGAATCTCGAAACGATTGCCGTCCACGTCGACCAGCAGCAAGCGGTGCTCTCCCATCCACTGGGCGCTCTCGGCGGCGTTCTGGACGACGAACTCGCGCCGGCCGCGGTTGGTCTCCACGTCCCAGTAGGAGGTGCCGAACTCGTTGCGCATGGACAGCACCCGCTGCACCGCGGAGGTCAGGTAGCGCCGGTCGAGCTCCGCCTCGACGATGGCGCGCATCTCCCCGTCGAGCTCCTTGAGGTCGGGGATCATGCAGACCTCCTCGTCCTTCTCGTCGAGGAGGGAGATGTAGCGGGCCGGATGGGACAGGGGCGCCGCGCGCACGACCTTGACGCGGGTGTAGGACCGGTCGCCGTCGATGGTGAGCCGCAGCATCCACGGCGGCTCGCGGAAGAGCCGCACCCGGGAGATGTCGACCTCCTCCGGGTGGGTCACCGTGATCGGCGCCGGCTGGTGCCCGGCCGTCATCCGCTCACGGCCATGACGGCCGTGGTCTCCTGCTGGGTCTTGACGAGCTTGTAGAAGAAGCCCTCGCGCCGCATCAGCTCCTCGTGGGTTCCGGTCTCGACGATGCGGCCGCCGTCGAGGACGACCAGCCGGTCGGCGGACCTCAGCGTCGACAGCCGGTGGGCGATGGCGAAGGTGGTCCGTCCTTCCACCAGCCTCGCGATCGCCTCCTGGATCTTCTTCTCCGTGGGCGTGTCCAGGGAGGAGGTCGCCTCGTCGAGGATCAGGATCTTCGGGTCGTGCAGGATCGCCCGGGCGATGGCGATGCGCTGCCGCTCGCCCCCGGAGAGCCGGCTGCCCTGCTCGCCGACCACCATGTCGTAGCCGTCGGGCAGCTTGATGATGAACTCGTGAGCGTTGGCCGCCCTCGCCGCGCGCAGGACCTCGTCGAAGGAGGCGCCGGGCTTGCCGTAGGCGATGTTCTCGGCCACCGTGCCGTTGAACAGGAACGACTGCTGCGCCACCAGTCCGATCTGGGAGCGCAGGTCCTCGAGCCGCAGGCGGCGGATGTCGACGCCGTCGATCTCCAGCCGGCCGCGGGTGACGTCGTAGAACCGGCACAGGAGGTGGATCAAGGTCGACTTGCCGGCCCCGGACTTGCCCACGAGGCCGATCATCTCGCCGGGCTCGACCTCGAGATCCGCCTCGCGCAGGACCGGCTTGCCGGGATCGTAGCCGAAGAAGGCGCCGCGGAAGCGCACGCGGCCTTCGAGGCCCGGCCTCGGCAGGGCCCGCGGATCGTCGAAGGGCTCGGAGCGGGCGTCGATGACCTCGAAGATCCGCTCGGCGCCGGCATAGGCCCGCATCATGAACCCGTAGAAGTCGCCGAACCACTTCAGCGGCTGATAGAGCATCATGATGTACATGATGAAGGCCCAGAGCTCACCCGGTTTGAGTCCGCCCAGCACCACCTGCTGTCCGCCGAAGTACCAGACGAAGAACACGCCGGCGCTCATGAACAAGTTGGTAGTCATCCAGAACACCAGCCAGTGGCGCTCGGCGCTGACGCTCACGTCGCGCAGGTCGGTGTTGCGGCGCTCGAAGCGCTCGCCCTCGCGCTGCTCCTGGGCGAAGGCCTTGACCACGCGGATGCCGCGGATCGACTCGTTGAGGTGCGACGACAGGCGCGACCAGCGGGTGGAGAACCGCATCCAGTGCAGCTCCATGCGGTTCCAGATCAGCGTCGAGACGGCGAGGATCGCCGGGATCGGCAGCAGCACCCACAGGGTCAGCTCCCAGTTGGTGTACAGCATGATGCCGAGGATCGTAACGACCAGCAGCCCGTTGCTGACCACGAAGGGGATGTCGAAGATCAGGTACTCCTCCACCAGGTCGGAGTCGTTCGACATGCGCGAGATCAGGGCCCCCACCTTGCGCTTGTCGTAGAACCGCAAGGGCAGGAACTGCAGCGCCCGGTAGAGCTCGGCCCGCATCGCCTCGATGGCGCGGAAGCCGATCCAGTTGCCCACCCAGCGGCGGCCGACCCAGGCGCACCAGGCGAAGACGTTGATGGCCAGCAGGCCGAGGACGTACTCCACCAGCACGCCGTACTTCGCCCGCGGCTCCAGCTCCTCGCTGACGAGCACGTCGTCGATGACGACCATCGAGACCAGGGGAGGAAGCACATCGACGACGGTCTCGACGATCAGCAGCGCCAGCAGCAGGGCCGCGCGGCCCTTGTACGGCGCCATGTAGCGCAGCAGGCGCCCGAGGGTGCTCAGCTTGCTCACGCAGGCCGGGCAGACGCCGTCCTTCTCGGGCAGCACGCGGCCGCAGCGCTCGCAGCGGCTGCGCTCGACCTCGGTGGCCAGGTTCGGTGCCTCCCCCGCGGCCAGCTGGTTCAGACTCTCGGCGACCTCGGCGAACCTGGCGGCCAGGCTGTTGGAGTAGTACAGGTGCGCCGGCGCCCCCCGGCGGCGCTCGACCTCCATGCGTCCGCCGCCGACGAGGGCCTCCACCCGGGCGGCGCGCACCTCGGCGAGGGGGACCTCCTCGACCGCCGCAAGCTCGCCGCCGCTGCCGGAGGCCGGGAGCAGCAGCACCCTGCGGTCGGTGATCACCAGCCAGCCCTCGGCGTAGACGCCGTCCCCCGACATGTCCGTGGCCACCCGGACCCAGACCGGCTCGTCCGCCTCCGTCCGGCGGCGGACCCGCTCCTCCACCGCCGCCGGCGCGGGCTCGCGGAAGGGCGACGGCCCGTCGGTGATCAGCTCTGTCGTGGTCGGCTTCATGGGCTCAATCGGCGACGGCGATGATCCTCGAGGCCTCCTGCTGCATCCGCACGAGGCCGTGGAAGACGCCGCGCCGCTCCATCAGCTCCTCGTGGCTGCCCACCTCGACGATCCGTCCCTCCTCCAGCACCACCAGGCGCTCCGCGTCCCTCAGGGTCGACAGCCTGTGGGCGATGGCGAAGGTGGTGCGGCCTCTCACCATGCGGTGCACGGCCTGCTGGATCTGCTTTTCCGTCTCCACGTCCACCGACGAGGTCGCCTCGTCGAGGATCAGGATCTTCGGGTCGTGGAGCATGGCCCGGGCGATGGCCACCCGCTGGCGCTCGCCGCCGGAGAGGCTGTTGCCCTGCTCTCCGACCTGGGTCTCGTAGCCGTCGGGCTTGGCGACGATGAAGTTGTGGGCGTTGGCCAGCCGGGCGGCGGAGACGATCTCCTCGAACTTCGCCCCCGGCTTTCCGTAGCCGATGTTCTCGGCGATGGTCCCGGAGAACAGCACCGGCTCCTGGGAGACGATGCCGATCTGGCGCCGCAGGTCGCGCAGGTTGATGCGGCGTATGTCGACGCCGTCGATCTCGATGGAGCCGTGATCGACATCGTAGAACCGGGCGATGAGGTTCACCGTCGTCGTCTTGCCGACGCCGGAGCGCCCCACGAGTCCGATCATCTCCTCGGCGCCCACGTCGAGGTCGATGCCTTTGAGAACCGGCTTGCTCTTGTCGTAGCCGAAGGTCGCGTCGGCGAACCGGATCCGTCCCTGCATCCCGGGCATGCGCACGGCCCGGGCGTCGTCGTACGACTCGGGTACGGTGTCGATGACCTCGAAGACGCGCTCGGCGCCGGCGAAGGCCCGCGTCATCCAGGAGTTGACCTGGCCGAACCACTCCAGGGGCTCGTAGATCTTCGCCATGCACCAGCTGATGGCCAGCAGGGTGCCGATGGTCAGCTCGCCGGCGATCACATCCTGGCCGCCGAAGTACCAGATGATGATCGCGCCGAGGCCGGTGAGGAAGGAGATGGTGGCGAAGAACACGGTGCGGTTGACGCCCGTGCGCACGCTGATCCCGGTGATCTTGCGGTTCAGGCGCGCAAAGGCGCCGATCTCGCGGCCCTCCTGGGCGAAGGCCTTGACCACGCGGATGCCGGTGAGGGCCTCGGCGGTGCGATCGGTCAGGTTCGACCACATCTCGCCCCAGCGCGTGAAGAGCCGGCGCAGGCGCCTCCAGAACACGGCGCCCCAGACCAGGATGAAGGGCACCGGGACCAGGATGTAGAGAGTCAGCTCCCAGTTCAGCCAGAGCAGGACCCCCAGGATGACGAGGATGACCAGGGCGTTGATGACGAGGTAGGGGAGACCGTCGACGAGGAAGTCCTGGAGCCGGCCCGTGTCGCGGGTGACCCGCGACATGAGGGCCCCCACCTTGCGCTTGTCGTAGAACTGCAGCGACAGCATCTCCAGCCGGCGGTAGAGCTCGCCGCGGATGTCGGCCGTGGCCCGGGCCCCGAGCCAGGCGGCGATCCACCCGTGGACCCACTCGGCGGCCCAGCTGACGAGGCGGATCCCCACCAGGGCCAGAACCAGAAAGCCCAGCAGCCGGAGGCGGGACTCCGGATCTGCCGGGCTGTCGTCGGCGGCCTCCACGGGCACCAGGACCTTGTCGAAGAAATGCTTGATCACCCACGGTGACGCCGCCTCGGCCCCGGTGGTGACCAGGGAGGCGACAGCCAGGGTCACGACCTTCCACGGGTACGGCGCCATGTAGCGCGAGATGCGCTTGAGGGTGGACCACTTGCGGATGCAGGCGGGACAGACGCCGTCGCGCTCCGGCAGCAGCCGGGAGCACTTCCCGCACCGGAGGCGCTCGAGGCGCGGGTTGATGAGGAAGGGCTCGCCGGCGCGCAGCTGCTCCAGCCCCCGGGCCACCTCGGAGAACTTCTCCCCCATGGACTGGGTGTAGGGGACGGCCACGGTGGGGGCCGAGCGGCGCTCGATCTCGAGCCGTCCACCGCCGACGAGGAGCTCCGTACGCACCCGGGTCACCTCGGCCAGGGGGATCGACAGGGCGCCGTTGGCCGAGGGCTCGTCGACGACGACGATGCGGCGGGAGGATGCGGCCAGCCAGCGGCAGCCGAAGGCCCTGCCTTCCGCCTCCATGTCGGCCTGGACCTGGATCAGGGCCTCCTCCCTTTCCAGGGCGGCCAGGATCCTGGCCTCAACCTCGGGAGAGACGGCCTCGATCAGTCGTGATTCCGGGCTCGTCATGGCGCGAAAAGGTACGCACCGGGGGGGTGCGGCGAGTCGAGGAAACAGCGCCCGCCGGCCCGGAGGCGTCCGGACCGGCGGGCGTTGGTCGATGATGGTTGCGCGGCTGCCGGGGGCAGCCCTCTCTCCGGCTCTCCCGTCGGAGCCGGATCCGTGTCTCCTAGGCCCGGGACCGCGCCGCCCGGCGGGCGTTGCGCTGGCGGGCGAAGGGCGTCTCGATACCGTACTGGCGGCAGAGGCGGCCGAAGGTGCCCCCCGCGATGCCCAGGGCCTTGCTGGCCTCGGAGTTGCTGTTGTAGACCCGGGCTGCTCTTTCGATCCACTCTCTCGGGACCTTCTGCATCGGTCTCCTTCCTCTCGCGATGCATGCGAACGTCGCCGCGGTCTCGCCGTCGCGGGTGGTTCGCGAGTTCGGGCGGGACGACGCTGGCCTCCTGTTCCAGCAGCCGCGACCCCGCCGGGCGGGTGGATGCCGGCAGGCGGTGAGTGGGCCCGGTCCTGCGGACACCGCCCCCGAATCGGGAACCCCCGTCCGTCGACGGAGGCTCCGGCGCCGGCCCGCGTGCCGTACCGATCGCGGGTCCCGCGCTGCCTCGGAGTCCGGGGGGAGCGACCCCGGCGGACTCCGGGTGCAACAAAAAAACCGGCTGCAGGTGTTCCCCTTGCGGGAGCCTGCAGCCGGCTGGCAGAAGCCGTTGGGATCCGATCCCCACGGCTGTCGTCGCTGTCGCTTCAGCGATTCAACCTCCGGGATCTCCTCCCGCTGCAGGCCCCGTGCGGGGCTTGATGACCGCCCCGCCCATGGTGGAACCGGGGAGGGTCATCGGGGTGATCTCGTTCTCGTGGAGCCGGTGGAACCCCATCCCCCCTTCGCCCGGGCCCGATACGCCCCGGCAGCCGCCGGAGGCGGAGGGGGCGGTCGTTCCGGCGAACGCCGCCTGCGGACCCGTAAACCCGAACGGGTGCAAGGGGGATTGTGGGATTCGGCTGATCATCCGGCTCTCGAAAGCTCCTTGAAGTCCATCTGATGAGGTCCTGTGCAACGCGAACGAACCTATCCGGGGTTCCGGCACAATGTCAAGGGAAAAAGCGTCCCCCGCCCGGGTGGCGCGGTCCGTCGGGATCCAGCGGCGCAAAGTCCCCCCGGTCCGCCTCTCCCGCTTCGGGCCGCTTTCAACCGATGGCGGTCCTGAAGGCCTCGCCCCGGGCCGCATAGTCGGAGAACATGCCGAAGCTGGCGCAGCCCGGCGACAGCAGCACGACGCCGCCGGCCGGGGCCAGTTCGGCGGCCCGGCGGACCGCCGCCTCCATGGACGGGCAGTCGGCGGCCGCCGGCCCGCGGAATCCGGCCGCCGCGGCGGCCGAGGCGATGGCCGGACCCTCCTCTCCCAGGGTCACCAGCGCCGCCGCCGACCGGGCGATGGCGGCTCCCAGACCTGCGAAGGATCCGCCCTTGGAGGCTCCCCCGGCGATGAGCACCACCGGTCGGCCGGCATACGCCGCCAGGCCCGCCGCCGCCGCCTCCGGAGTCGTGGCCAGGGAGTCGTTGACGAACAGCACGCCGCCCCGCTCCGCCACCTCCTCGAGGCGGTGCGGGAGGGACTCGACGGCGCTCAGACCCTGGCCGACGGCCGCCGCGGAAGCGCCGCACAGGCGCGCCGCCCCGGCGGCGGCGCAGGCGTTGGCGAGGTTGTGGGTCCCCCGCAGACGGAGATCGCTCACCGCGGCCAGGCTCTCGACCCGGCCGTCCTCCCGCCAGCGGATCTCGCCCGCCTCGCTCCAGCAGCCATCGCCCTCCAGGGGCGGCGCGGCGCGGAACCCGAGGCTCCGCCCAGGGCTCCGGGCGGCGAGCTCGCCGGCGGTGGCGTCGCCGGCGCTGGAGACGACCCAGTCGCCGCGGCCCTGGCAGCGGCAGATCGCCGCCTTGGCCTCGACGTACTCCGCCCGGCTGGCGTGGTAGTCGAGATGGTCGAGGGTCACGGGCAGGATCACGGCCCCGTGGGGGCTTCGATCCAGATCCTGTAGCTGGAAGCTGGAGAGCTCCAGCACGACCACGTCCGCGGCGGACAGGTCGTCGAGGAAGCCGACGGGCGGTATTCCGATGTTGCCGCCCAGGTGCGGGGACAGACCGGGCTCGCGCCGCAGGATCGAGTCCAGGAGGGAAGCGGTCGTGCCCTTGCCCTTGGTCCCGGTGATGCCGATCACCGGCGCCGGGCAGCGTTCGAGGAAGAGCGCCGTCTGGCTGCTGACCTCCGTGCCGCGCCGGCGGGCCTGCTCCAGCTCCGGGCGCAGGGACGGGATGCCGGGGGAGCGGAAGATCAGGTCGAAGTCGTGGAGGCGGTCGAAGCACCCCGGGCCGAGGCGCCACTCCAGGACCGCCTCCTTCCAGGGGGCCCCATCGAGGCGGCGGGCCGGGTCGGCGTCGCAGACGGCAAAGCCGAGTCCACGGGAGGCCAGCCAGCGGCCCAGGGCCTGGTTCTCGACGCCGAGACCGAGGAGGGCCAGGCGGCGGTCCTGAAGAGCGTCGAGCTCCAAAGGGCGGCCTTCAGAGGGCGGCGACGTATTCGAAGAGGGTCCGCTCCAGATTGTCGAAGACCGACCAGCGCACGACCTCGTAACCGTGGGAGTTCTCCCGCGGATAGCCGATGGTGGCGCAGCGGGGGGCGCCGCCGGCCTCGAGCACGCCGGTGGCGTCCGATGCGGCGGCCGAGTAGACGGCGTACTGAAGGCCGGTCCCGGCGCGGACGGCGGCGGCGTCCAGCTCGGCGATCAGGCCCTGGTGGAAGTGGACCCTGCTGTCGCGGGACCAGGCGGCGGGTCGGCCGTCGAGCTCGAGGGCGGTGCCCCGCGGCATGGGGGTGGAGTCGACGGCGATGAAGGTCTCCACCTCGTTGCGGCGCACCCAGCCCCTGGCGCCCAGGAGTCCCGTCTCCTCCTGAACGAGGAAGCAGAGATGCAGGCTCCGCCTCGGTGTGAGGCCGGCCTGGCGCAACCGCTGGCACAGCTTGAGCAGCGTCAGGCTGCCGCCCCGGTTGTCGAAGATCCAGGCCGAGACGAGGGGATCCTCCTCGGGGCCGAAGACGTTCGGACCGCGCACTCCGGCCGCCGGCACGGCACAGGTGCCCACCCTGACCCCCAGGTCGGCCAGCTGCCCGGGGGAGCGCCCGGTGATCAGGCGGGTGTGCGCCCAGGTGATTCCCTGGCGGCCCTGGGCGAACCCGGTCATCGGATCTTCGGGATCGCTGGTGTGGGTGGAGCCGAAGCTCAGGTGAGCGGGCACGTCCCCGCCGTCGGCGACGAGCACCACCGGCCCCTCGCCGAGCTTGAAGGGGTGGAGCCCGCCGGAGCGCTGCACGCGAAGGGTGCCGTCGGCCTCCACCGCGGTGACCACCATGCCGATCTCGTCGGTGTGACTGGCGATGGCCACCCCGGGCCCCGGCTCGCGGCCGGCGATCCGGACCCAGAGGTTGCCCTGGCCGTCCTGGCGGGGCTCGGCGCCGAGGGCGCTCAGCTCGCCGGCCAGGAAGGCGGCCATGCGCTCCTCGCGGCCGGAGGGGCAGGGGACCTGCAGCATCCGGGTGAGGAGGTCGAGGGAGTCGAGAGGTCCGGGTGACATGGGGCGGAAGGTAGGGCGGGGCGAGTCCCCCGGCCATTGACGCTTCCGGCCGGGGGCCGCAATCTCTGCCGGGCCCCGTGGACCCTTGCCTGGAGGCCCCGTGACCATCCGCCGCCGGTCGGCGCAGGCCCTGTGCCTGGCCGCCGTCCTCCTCCACCTGGCCGCCGCCGGTACCGGGGCGCGGGAGTCCGCCCCCGGGGGCCCGGCGGTGGGTCTCTTCGCCGCCGCCAGCCTGACCAGCGCGCTCACCGAGATCCTGCCGCGCCGGAGCTTCCCGCGGGTGCGGCTCTCCTTTGCCGGCTCCTCGTCCCTGGCGCGGCAGATCGATGCCGGCGCCCCCGCCGATCTCTACGTGTCGGCCAATCCGCGGTGGATGGACTACCTGGAGGAGAGGGGGCGCATCGACGCCGGGACGCGCTTCGACCTGCTCGCCAACCGCCTGGTGGTGGTCACGCCGGCGGGCAGCGGACTGGAGGTCGAGCCGCGGCCGGGGTTCGACCTGGCGGGCGCCTTCCGCGGGCGTCTGGCCCTGGGCGACCCCGACCACGTCCCGGCCGGGATCTACGCCCGCCAGGCGCTGCGGGCCCTGGGCTGGTGGCCGGCGCTGGAGCACCGTCTCGCCCCGGCCCCCGACGTGCGCGCCGCCCTGCTCTACGTCGAGCGCGGCGAGTGCGAGGCCGGCGTCGTGTACGCCACCGATGCCGCCGTCAGCCGGCGGGTGCGGGTGGCGGCGGAACTGGCGGACAGTCTGCACGCGCCGATCCGCTATCCCGCGGCGGTGGTCGCCGGCCGCGACTCCCCGGCCGTGCGGGAGCTTCTCAGGCGGCTGCGGTCGACCGGGGCGGCGGAGGTCTTCCGCCGGCACGGTTTCACCGTCCTCGCCGGCCCGGCGGGCCCTCCGCCTCCGGCGGAGTAGCCCTTTGCTCACCCCCCTGGAGTGGGAGGTGCTGGGGCTGTCGCTGCGCGTGGCCCTGGCCTGCGTCCTCGTCAGCCTGCCCGCGGCGGTCGCCATGGGATGGCTGCTGGCGCGGCGCGACTTCCCCGGCAAGTTCGTCCTCGACGGACTGTGCCACCTGCCCCTGGTGCTGCCGCCCGTGGTCACCGGCTACCTGCTGCTGCGGCTGTTCGGCAAGCGGGGGCTCCTGGGGCCGCTGCTGGACGGCATCGGACTGTCCCTGGCCTTCGACTGGAAGGGGGCGGCCCTGGCCTCGGCGGTGGTCGCCTTTCCCCTGTCCCTGAGGGCGGTGCGGCTGGCCATCGAGGACGTGGACCCGCGCCTGGAGGCGATGGCGCGCACCCTCGGGGCGGGGCGGGTGCGGGCCTTCCTCACCGTCACCCTGCCGCTGGCCGCCTCCGGGCTCTGGGTGGGCGCCCTCCTCGCCTTCGCCCGCAGCCTCGGCGAGTTCGGGGCCACCATCACCTTCGTGGCCAACATCCCCGGCCAGACGCGCACGATCCCGCTGGCCATCTACACCAGCCTCAACCAGCCCGGCGGCGAGGACGCCGCCCTGCGCCTGGTGTGGATCTCGGTGGTCGTGTCGCTGGCGGCGCTGCTGGGCAGCGAGTGGGCGGCGCGCCGCAGGAAGCGCGGGTGAGGCCGTGCTGACCCTGCGTCTGCGCCGCCGCCTGGCGGACTTCGAGTTCGACGTCGACGTCCGCTGCGGGGCTGCCGCCACCGCCGTCTTCGGGCCCTCCGGAAGCGGCAAGACCTCGCTCCTCAACATGGTCGCCGGTCTGCTGCGGCCGGAGGCCGGCCGCGTCGAGCTGGACGGCGAGGTCCTCTACGATGCCGAGACCGGCATCGACCTGCCCCCGGAGGCGCGGCGGCTGGGCTGCGTCTTCCAGCAGGACCTGCTCTTCCCGCACCTGAGCGTGGGGGACAACCTGCGCTTCGGCTACGACCTGCTGCCGGCGGCGCAGCGGCGCTTCGAGCCCGGGAGGATCGCCGAGCTGCTCGAGATCGGGCCGCTCCTCGACCGGCGGCCGCGGAACCTGTCGGGCGGCGAGCGCCAGCGCGTCGCCCTGGGGCGGGCGCTGCTGGCCTCGCCCCGGCTGCTGCTGATGGACGAGCCCCTGGCCTCGCTGGACCAGGGACTCAAGAGCCGCATCATCCCCTACCTGCGGCACGTGCGCTCCGACCTCGGCATCCCCGTCCTCTACGTCAGCCACTCGGCGGCCGAGATCCTGGAGCTGACGAACCAGGTGATCGTCCTCGAACGGGGGCGCGTCGCCGCCCACGGCGACTTCTTCCGCATCGCCTCCGACCCGAGGGTGCTGCCTCTTGTCGACGAGTTCGGGTTCGAGAACGTGCTGCCCGTGGAGATCGTGGCCAGCGATGCGGACAGCGGCGCCTGCCGGGCGCGGTGCGCCGACCAGGAGCTGCGCATCCCCTGGTGCGACCGGCCGGTGGGCACGCGGCTCTTCGTCGGACTGCGGGCCGACGACGTCATCCTCACGCGGTCGCCGCCCGAGGGGCTGAGCGTGCGCAACGCCCTGTCCGGGAAGGTCACGGAGATCGCCGAGGTCGGCGCCGTGCGGCTGGTCCACGTCGACGTGGGCCGGCGCCTGGCGGTGAAGGTCACCCCCGAGGCCGTGGGAGAGCTGGGCCTGGCGCCCGGGCTGCGCGTGTTCTGCCTCATCAAGACCCACTCCCTGAGGCTGGGTCCCGAGCTGGATTGAGGCCTGCCTGGAGTGATTGCTCCCACCGGCGGAAACGGTTAGTGTAGCCCGCCATGGCCCTGACCATTCTGCGCACCGTGCGCCCGAGCCCCACCTGGCAGGACACCCTCATCTCCGTGCGCCAGGGGCAGCGCGTCGTCTTCGACGTGGAGGAGACCTGGTCGCCCGACATGCGCGACCAGATCGTCTGGTGCGGCGCCGACGGCGTCTACAACCACACCGCCGGCGAGGGCTACCTGATGCCCGGGGCCAACGTGGGCGCCCTGATCGCCCGCATCGGCGACGGCCCGGTCTTCGCCGTGGGCAGCCGCTGCGACACCCTGGCCGACTGCGAGGGCACCCTGTTCCTCGCCATGAACGACCACCCCGGCCACAACTGCCAGGCCGGCAAGGTGGCCGCTCAGGTCATCCTCTTCGATTAGTGGCGGCCGGCGCGCCGCTCACCGACGCGCAGTGGACGGCGGCGGTCCACGACCGTCTGCGAGAGGTCGCGCCCGGACTGGTCCCCGGCCGTCCGGCCGTGGCCGCCATCCACCGGATCGCCGAAGACGTCTGGCGCCTGGACCTGTCGGACGGCGGGCGGGTGGTGGCCAAGCACCAGCTCCAGGGGCTGCTGACCCGCGGTGAGCCCCACGACCTGGTGCGTCTCGAGGTCGATGTCCTGCGCCACCTGCGTGGCCGAGGCTGCCCGGTGCCCGCCGCCTTCGGCGCCGACCCCGAGGCCCAGATCATCCTCCTCGAGTACGCCGGCCCCCGCACCCTCGCCGAGGTGCTGCCCGCGGAGGGGGATCCGGCCGACCGGCGCCGGTGGCTGAGGCGGATCTGGCGCGGCATCGGGTGCATCGAGAGCGGCCTGTCGGGCCGCGAGTGGGAGGGCCGCGCCGCCCCCGGGGCTTCTCGTGAGGAACTGGAGTGCTCCTGGGCGCGGGCGGGGGAGGAGGCCGTCACCGTCCTGCGCGACTTGCTGGCGCCCGGCGGCGGTTCGCCGTCGCCGGCGGAAGGAATCCTGCGGCGGCTGCACCGGCGCCTGGCGCGGTTTCCGGCCCGCCTCGGGCCGACCGACTACCAGCCGGGCAACATCGTCGTCGACGCCGGCGGAGGGCGCCTGACCTTCCTCGAGTTGTCCAAGATCGGCTGGGACTGGACCCCTCGAAGAGCCGTTCAGTATACTTCGATCGCCGACGCCGAAGGGCCGGCGGAGACGTGCCTGCTCGACGCCGACAGCCTCGCGGGCAGCGGCCTCGACGAGGGGTCGCGGTCCTGCCTCGACGGGCACCACCTGATCTACCACCTGCTGCTGGCCGGGCGCTGGCGCCGGGACGGCGCCGCCCTTCCCCCTCCCTTGGCGCGCAAGCTGATCGAGCCCCTCAGCGCGGACCCTCTCACCGCCGAGTTGCGCCGCCGGCTCGGCGCCAACCACATCCTCTCCTTCCAGGATCGACCCCGTGAGCGATAGCCAATCCTTCGACTTCAAACCCCGGGCGCGGGGGCTGGTCATCGGCGACATCCCGTGGCTGGCGCGCATCACCGACAAGGCGCGGGCCACCGACCAGGGCCGCATCGGCGCCTACATCTACCCCTGCCCGGCGGACCAGCGTTTCCTGCAGAAGGTGCAGATGTCGGCCGAGGAGTTCACCCGGCTGGTGGCCGAGTGCGAGGACGACGACGGCGTCATCGCCAGGATGAAGGCCCACCAGAAAGAGAAGGGACTGGATTGAGCGGCTCGGCCCCGCGCAGGCCGCGCCGCAAGGTGCGGGAGATGGAGGCCGTCGTCGCCGAGGTCCGGCAGGAGACCCACGACACGGCGAGCCTGTTCCTCGACATCGGCGACGAGCCGCGCGACTACGAGGCCGGGCAGTTCATCACCATCGACCCCCACCAGTTCGGGTTCCTCCAGCAGACGATCGCCTACCTGGAGGAGATCAAGAGCGCCAGGGAGAAGCCGAGGGCCTACTCCATGGGCTCGGCCCCCCACGAGGAGCACCTCCTGATCACGATCAAGGAGGAGACCTACTGGCCGGGGGAGTCGAAGTACCCTCCCGTGCTGTCCCCGCCGCTGGCCCGGCAATGTCCCCCGGGCACCAGGCTGGAGATCCGCGGCTTCACCGGGCCGTACACCCTCTCGGCGGCCGCCGAGGGCACCCGCCGGATCCTCCATATCTGCGCCGGCTCCGGGATCGTCCCCAACTTCGCCCTCATCAAGCACTCCCTGCACGCCGGCGACGGTCTGCGCCACGTCCTGCTCTACAGCAGCAAGACGAAGGGAGACATCATCTACTACGACGACTTCGCCCGTCTCGCCGAGCGGCATCCCGAGCACCTCGAGATCCTCCACTGCATCACCCGGGAGGACCCGGCGGGCGTGGAGCCGCGGGCGCGGCGGGGGCGGATCGACCTCGAGCTGATCGAGAGCTGCATCGATCCGGAGGAGTCGATGGTCTACTGCTGCGGGCCCGGGGTGCTGCCCTGGGAGCGGAAGGAGGCCCGCGAACGCGGCGAGGAGCCGGAGCCGAAGTTCGTCGAGCACATGATGGCCATCCTGGCCGAGGTCGGGATCGACGACAAGCGGATCAAGCGCGAGAGCTGGGGATAGGGACTGGCGCGCAGGTTCGCGTACGACGGGCGCGCCGAGCCGGGGTGCATCGGCGAACGAATTCACGCGAGACCACGCGAGCAGGCCCCAGGCGGTCCCGGGGCCTGGAACCGTTCGCCGGCGGGCCTCAGCTCCTCCGGCGGCCGGCAATAGAGGCTGATCCGCGAAAGCTCGACGGGGTGGCCGCAGCTGACCTGCATGGCGTGCAGGTGGTAGCCCATGTCTCCGGGCCGCGGCGGCTCCTGCCCGGCCGCCGGCGGTCGGGGCCGGCCTCCCGCGACGTAGAGCGGTTCCCCCACCAGCGGAAACCCCGCCGCCGCCAGATGAATGCGGATCTGGTGCGGCCGTCCGGTGGGGATCTCCACCTCCACCAGAGTGGCGCCGTCGGCGGGGCGGCGCTCGACCACCCGGACGTGGGAGACGGCCGGCCGCCCGTCGGGGTTGGCGGCGAAGACCTGGCCGGGATGGGAATGGGCCACGGGTCCGATGGGTGTCTCCACCGAGAACCGGTCCTCCATGCCGAGGCCCTGCACGAGGGCGCGGTAGAGCTTGTGGACGCGGCGGTTCTCGAAGGCGGCCGCCAGTCCCCGGCGCGCCTCCGCCGAGCGCGCGAAGAGCACGATCCCCGAGGTGCCGCGGCCCAGCCGGTGGGCCGGCGCCGGATGTCCTCCCAGCCGTTCCCGAACCGCGTGCAGAAGGGTGTTCTCCAGGAACTCGGCCGCCGGCAGGACCTGCAGCCCCGGCGGCTTGGCCACGGCGAGCAGGTCGCCGTCGTCCCGGATCACGTCGAAGCTGCGGGGCGCGGGGGGCTCGGTCCAGGGGGGGCGGTGGTACTCCAGCCGCTGGCCGGAGCGCAGCCGCGCCTCGGGACCGATCCGTCCATCAGGGCCGCGGATCCGGCCCTCCTCCAGCCGCCGGCGCCACTGCGCCTCGGAGGAGTGCGGGTAGCGGCGCACGTAGAAGTCGAGCGCTTTCCAGCCGGCCGCCTCCGCGTCCACGGCGTCCGGGTAGACCCATCCGCGGTTGCGGCGGCGGCTCCATCCCGGCCTGTCGGCGGTTGACTCCAGGGAGTTCAAGAGTTAGTATTTATTGGTTATTTTGGAATAATTATTGATTCGCGGAGCGCCCCGTGAGCCGCCCCACGATCTTCATCGACGGCCAGGAAGGTACGACGGGCCTGCGCATCCGCGAGCTGCTGGCAGGACGCGCCGATCTCGACCTGCGCCTGATCCGCGACGAGGACCGCAAGGATCTGGGAGCGCGGCACCGCCTCCTGAACGAGGCCGACGTCGCCATCCTGTGCCTGCCGGACGCCGCCGCCGCCGAGGCCCTGGAGCTGCTGACTCCCGGCTCGGGCACCCGCGTCATCGACACCAGCACCGTCCGGCGCGTCGACCCCGGCTGGGTCTACGGCCTCCCGGAGCTGTCCCCGGGGCAGCGCCAGGCGATCCGCTCGGCGCCCCGGGTGGCCAACTGCGGATGCTACCCCGTGGGCTTCATCCTCGCGGTGCGTCCGCTGATCGAGGCCGGTCTCCTCGACGCCGCCACGCCCCTCACCGTCAACGCCGTCTCCGGCTACTCCGGCGGCGGCCGGCGCATGATCGAGGAGTACCGGGACCGCCCCGGCGCCGACGGCGAGGCGGGTTTCCCCATGTGCCTGTACGGCCTCGAGGGCGATCACAAGCACCTGGCGGAGATGCAGCGCTTCAGCCTCAGCGAGCACCCTCCCCTGTTCGTTCCCTCCGTGGACCACGCCTTCTGCGGCATGCTCACCAGCACCCCCGTTCCCGCCGCGGCCTGGCGCCGGACGGGTACGACGGCGGCCGAGGTCTTCGAGGTGTGGGCGGAACGCTATGCCGGGGAGCCCTTCGTCCAGCCCGTCGATCCCGCCGAGGCGCCGGACCATCTGCGCGGCGGCAGGTTTCTCGATCTCGGAGGCGCCAATCTCACGAACCGCCTCGACCTCTTCGTCTTCGGCCGTCCGGAAATCGGACTCGTGCTGGTGGGGAGGGAGGACAACCTCGGCAAGGGGGCCTCGGGCAACGCCGTGCAGTGTCTGAACCTGATGCTGGGCGTGGACGAGACCACCGGGCTGACGGCCTGACCCGTGGCCCTGTCTCTCACCGACAGCCACTGCCACCTCGATCAGTTCGACCCCCCGGAGTCCGCCCTCGAGGAAGCGGCGGAGGCCGGCGTCGATCGCCTCGTCGCCGTCGCCCAGGACGCGGCCTCCATGGAGGCCGTCCTCGACCTGGCCGGCCGCTTCCCCGGCCGCGTCATCCCGGGCCTGGGGGTCCATCCGGTGGAGGTGACCCGGCGCGGGCTGGCGGGGGTCGAGCCCGACCTGGAGCTGCTCGCAGCCCGCCTGGCGGAAGCCGCCGTCGTCGGCGAGACGGGTCTGGACCACAAGTGGGCGGTCACCCCCGATCAGCAGGCCGAGCAGACCCGGGCCCTGGAGCGCCACTTCGAGCTGGCCCACCGCCACCGCAAGCCGGTGAACCTGCATTCGCGGCGCTGTCCTCGGCAGGTGATGGAGGCCGCCGCCGCCTTCCACCGGGACACGGGTCTGAACGCCCAGCTGCACTGGTTCACCCACTCGAAGAAGCTCGTGCGCATCTGCAACGACGAAGGGCTCTTCATCTCGGTGGGACCCTCCGTGATCTCGGACCCGGCCGCCGCCGGGGTGGCCCGTGAGATCGACGACAACCTGATTCTGCTCGAGACCGACGCCCCGGTGCCGGTGGGAGGAGCGGCCGGTCACCCGCGCAGGGCGCGGGAGGTGGCCGAGGAACTTGCCCGCCTCAAGGGCGTCGACATCGAGGAACTCGCCGTCCGCCTGGAGCGCAACCGGGTCCGCTATCTCGGTTGACATCGGCCTTCCGGGGAACCTCTCGTGAGACGAATCTGCACCATGGGCAGCGGCTACGTCGGCCTGGTGACGAGCGCCTGCCTAGCCGATCTCGGCAACGCCGTCGTCTGCGTCGACATCGACGACAGCCGGGTCGAGCGGCTGCGCGATGGCCACCTGCCGATCTACGAGCCGGGCCTCGAGGAGCTCGTGGGCCGCAACCGGGAACGCGGAAGGCTCACTTTCTCCGCCGACGTCGCCTTTGCCGTCAAGTCGTCCGAGATCGTCTTCATCTGCGTCGGCACGCCCTCCCTGGCGACGGGGGAGGTGGACATGTCGTGCGTCCATGAGGCGGCGCGTTCCATCGGGCGCTACGCGGAGGACTACAAGATCGTCGTCAACAAGTCCACGGTCCCCGTGGGCACCGGCGGCGAGGTGGGGTCGATCATCGCCGCGGAGCGGCCGGAGGCCGACGTGGACGTCGTCTCCAACCCCGAGTTCCTGCGCGAGGGGTCGGCCATCGACGACTTCCTGCATCCTGACCGGGTCGTCATCGGCGCATCCAGCCGGCGCGCCAGGGACGCCGTCATCGACCTCTACCGGCCCCTCTACGAGCGCGACGTGCCCATGGTCCTCACCGACCTGCAGAGCGCGGAGATGATCAAGTACGCCTCCAACGCGATGCTGGCGGCGAAGATCTCCTTCATCAACGAGATCGCCCGCCTGTGCGAGGCCTGCGATGCGGACGTGACCGCCGTGGCCCGGGGCATGGGCCTCGACGACCGCATCGGTCCCCGCAATCTCGGCGCCGGCGCCGGCTACGGAGGCAGCTGCTTCCCGAAGGACGTGCAGGGCCTGGCGGCGACGGCGCGCGAGAAGGGGGTGGACGCCCCGGTGCTGCAGGCCATCGACGGCAGCAACGCCATGCAGCGCCGGCGCATGGTCGGCAAGCTGCGCGGTCTGCTGGGCGGCTTCGAGGGCCGCACGGTCTGCCTGCTGGGACTCTCCTTCAAGCCCGACACCGACGACATCCGCGAGGCGCCGGCCCTCGAGATGGCCGAGACCTTGCTGCGCGAGGGCGCCGCGGTGCGGGCCTACGACCCGGCCGCCATGGACCGCGCCACGGCGATGCTCCCGGCCCTGGGCTGTTGCGGCGATCCCTACGGCGCCGCGGAGGGGGCCGATGCCCTGGTGCTGATGACGGAGTGGAACGAGTTCCGCAACCTCGACTGGCCGCGCATCCGGGCGGTTCTCGCGGCGCCGAGGCTGCTGGACTGCCGCAACCTCTACGACCCGCGGGAGATGGCCGGGCTCGGCTTCGAATACGTCAGCGTCGGCCGTCCGGATCCCGGTCCCGGCGAGGACGCGCCCGACGCGAGGGGGCGGGTCCAGCCGGGGCGCCTGGCCCCGGTGGGCTGAAGATGGGCAGATCCCTGCTGATCACGGGCGGCTGCGGCTTCATCGGGGCCAACTTCGTGCGCCGCGTGCTGCGCGAGCACGCCGACTACGAGGTCGTCAACCTCGACAAGCTGACCTACGCCGGGAACCCGGCCAACCTGAGCGACATCGAGGCGGACCCGCGCTACCGGTTCGTCCACGGCGATATCTGCGACGCCGGCGTGGTGGACCCCTTGGTGGCGGAGGCCGACTGGGTCGTCAACTTCGCCGCCGAGAGTCACGTGGACCGCAGCATCCTGGGCAGCGCCGACTTCCTGAGCACCAACGTCCACGGAACCTACGTGCTCCTCGACGCGGCGCGCCGCCACGGCGTCGAGCGCTATCACCAGGTCAGCACCGACGAGGTCTATGGCAGTATCGACGAGGGCGCCTGGGACGAGGCCGAGCCCCTGGAGCCGCGGAACCCGTACTCGGCGACCAAGGCCAGCGCCGACCTGCTGGTCCGCGCCTTCAACGTCAGTCACGGCGTGCCCACCCTGATCACCCGGGCTTCCAACACCATCGGCCCCTACCAGTATCCCGAGAAACGGGTGCCGCTCTTCATCACCAACGCCATGGACAACCTGCCCCTGCCGGTCTACGGCAACGGGCTCCAGGTGCGCGATCATCTCTACGTGGACGATCACTGCGCGGCCATCGAACGGGTGCTCCATCACGGCGAGCCCGGACAGGTGTACAACGTGGGCGGGGAGAACGAGGCCACCGGCATCGAGGTGGCGCAGGCGATCCTCAGGCGGCTGGGCAAGTCGGAGGGGCTGTTGCAGTTCGTCGAGGACCGCGCCGGCCACGACCTGCGCTATGCCCTCGACTCGAGCCGGATCCGTCGCCTGGGATGGTCCCCGGCGGTCAGCGTCGAGGAGGCCATGGACCGCACCGTGCAGTGGTACGTCGATCACGAGTCCTGGTGGCGGGAGATCCGCAACCGGGATGACTACAGGGCCTACTACCTGCGCCAGTACGGGGGGCGGCTCAATTGACCACCGGCGCCGGTGGCGGCGGCCCGCATCCGGCCCGCACGGGCCGCGGGGGATCTTCATGAGCGGCGACCTGCGGATCCGCGTGATCGTCGACTCCGGCCACGGCCCGCCCCGGTACGAGACCCCCCACAGCGCCGGCATGGACCTGCGCGCCCACCTGCGGGAGGGGATCGACCTCGCCCCCGGAGAGCGGGTCCTGGTGCCGACCGGCCTGCGGCTGCAGATACCGCCCGGGTACGAGGGCCAGGTGCGCCCCCGCAGCGGCCTGGCGCTGAAGCGCGGCCTCACCGTCCTCAACGCGCCGGGCACGATCGACGCGGACTACCGCGGGGAGGTGGGGGTGATCCTCGTCAACCTGTCGGCGGAGCCGCAGCGGATCGAGCCGGGAGAGCGGGTCGCCCAGCTGGTGATCGCGCCGGTGACGCGCGCCTCCTGGGAGGAGGTGGACGAGCTGGACGAGTCGGAACGGGGCGGCGGCGGCTTCGGGTCGACGGGCGGAGGTTAGCCCCCGCGGGCATTACCCGTAGAACTTCTCCACGAGCGCAGGTTCCTTGTCACCCACGGTGGCGGGATTCAGCGCCCCGGGCCCGAAGACGACGGGAAAAGTCATCCCCGTGTCGAGGGTTCGGGTGCCGGCCTCCATGTAGGTGACGCTGAAGGCGCGCCGCGGTTGGTCGGTGGGATTCGTCCCCGACCGGTGCAGCAGCAGATTGTGCAGCAGGACCGCCTCTCCCGCTTCGGCCTCGAGGTGCTCCACCTTGCCGGGGGGCGCGTAGCGGGCCTCCTCCTCGGCCGACAGGAAGTGCCGCTCGTTGATGACGCCGTGAAGGTGGCTCCCCGGGACGATCTCCATCGCCCCGTTGGCCGCTGTCGCCTCGTCGAGGGCCGTCCACACGGTGAGGATGGGATTGCGGTCGATCCCCCAGCCGGCCCCCACGTCCTGATGCCAGGGCAGGGTCTGCTCCCAGCGGGCCGGCTTGTTCATGAACATGGACCGGAAGACGGAGACGGCCTCGCCGATGTAGCGCCGGCAGATCCGCTGAAACAAGGGGTGCTGCATGTAGGCCAGGAACAGGGGATCCTGCTCCAGGTCGTCGATGCGCCGGTACGACAGGGTCGCCGCCTCGTTCCCCAGCGTCCTCCGCAGCTTCCCGGTACCGGCTTCGAAGAGCTGCATCCGCATGTTGGTATAGCGGATCCGCCCGAGCATGAGGTCGTCGATCCGGCGCTGCAGGCCGGCCAGCTCCTCCGGCGCCGCCACCTTGCCCAGGCGCAGGTACCCCCGGGCGAGGAAGCCTTCGTGGTGGGTGTCGTCGAAGACGTTCACCGGGAGGGGGATGCGGAAGCCGGCGCGGCGAGGGCGCGGCGGGTCATCGAGGCCGGTTGGATCCCCCGCTGATGGCCGGCAGGAAGTGGACCTCGCTCGATGCCCCCACCTGCCGGCGCATGCCCTCGGCCGACACCTCGCCATCGACGGAGACGGCGATGTCGGGGCGGATCCGGTCCCTCTCCTCGTCGACGATGCGCTGGCGGAAGCCGGGGTACTGCGTCTCGAGGGATTCGATCACCTGGCGGACGGTCTCACCCGCCACCTCGACCTGCTGCCGCCCGCCCGTGAGCTTGTCACGCCAGGGCGTGGGCACCCATACGGTCGGCACGGATCGGCTCAGTCGCCCGCCGCCATGGAGATGGCGCCGGATCCGAGCCCCGCGGTGATGCGGTCCGGACGCATGGGCAACTCGTTGAGGGACACCCCGGTGGCGCTCTTGATCGCCGCCGCCAACGCCGCCGGCGGGGGAGCGATGGAGGCCTCGCCGACGCCGCGCACCCCGTAGGGATGCCCGGGATTGGGGACCTCGACGATGATCGTCTCGATCATCGGCAGGTCGAGGGTTGTGGGAATGCGGTAGTCGAGGAAGGTGGAGTTGGCCATCCGGCCGTCCTCGGTGTAGAAGTACTCCTCGTTGAGCCCCCATCCGATCCCCTGCACGCTGCCGCCCTGCATCTGGCCTTCCACGTAGCTGGGGTGGATGGCCTTGCCGGCGTCCTGGATCACGGTGAAGCGCAGCACCGTCGTCTTGCCGGTCTCCGGGTCGACCTCGACATCGGCGATATTGGCCGCGAAGGAGCCGCCCACCCCCGATTCGGGGTCCACCGACCCGCTGCCGACGACGGGGCCGCCGGTGTCGTCGATCTTGCCGGCAAGCTCGCGGAAGTGCATCGACTGGCTGCCGTCGGTGGTACGGAAGGCGCCGTCGGAGAACTCCACTTGGGCGGGATCGACCTCCCAGACCTTGGCGGCGCGCTCGATCATCTGGTCCTTCACGTCCTGGGCGGCCTCGTAGGCGGCCCAGCCGGTGGCGTAGGTGACGCGGCTGCCGCCGGTGACGTCGGTGTAGCCGATGGCGCTGGTGTCGCCCACGCTCGGGTTGATGTCCTCCGCCTCGAGACCGAGGGCCTCGGCGAACTGCATGGCCACCGAGGTACGCGTGCCCCCGATATCGGTCGATCCCTCGACGAGCTGCACCGTGCCGTCGTTGTTGACGCTGGCCGTGACCGCCGACTTCAGGCCGACGTTGAACCAGTAGCCGAGGGCGATGCCGCGGCCCCGGTTCGGCCCTTCGAGGGTGGAGCGGTAGTGCTCGGAGTCGCGCAGGACCTCCAGGCACTCCCTGGCCCCGATGCGGGGATAGACGATGCCGTCGGAACGCCGGGTGCCCTCGACGGCGACGTTGTCGAGGCGGAACTCGACGGGGTCCTTGCCGAGCTTCTCGGCGAGCTCGTCCATGGCCTTCTCCACGGCGAAGGCCACGTGGGTGGAGCCCGGGGCGCGGTAGGCGAAGGAGCGCGGCTTGTTGACGACCACGTCGAAGCTGTCGACCACGGCGTTGGGGAAGTCGTAGCAGGAGAAGACGCACATGGCGGCGGCGAAGACCGGTGAGCCGGGGTAGGCGCCGGCCTCGAAGGCGATCCAGGCCTCCCCGGCGGTGAGCTTGCCCGAGGTGTCGGCGCCGATCTTCACGCGCACGCAGGATCCCGGTGTGGGCCCCGTGCCCTCGAAGCAGTCGGCGCGGGTCATGATGATCTTCACCGGCTGGCCGGTCTCGCGCGACAGCAGGGCGGCGGCGGGCTCGAGGTAGCTGGGGATCTTGCCGCCGAAGCCGCCGCCGATCTCCTGGGGCACGACGCGGACCTTGCCGACGGGCAGGCCGAGAATGGCGGCGATCTGCTTCTGGGCGGTGAAGGCGCCCTGGGTGCTGGTCCAGACGGTGAGATGTCCGTCCGGGCTCCAGGTGGCGGTGCCGTTGTGGGGCTCGATGTAGCCCTGGTGCACCGTCGCCGTGTGAACCTCGGCCTCGGCGGTGACGGCGGCCTCCTCGAAGCCCCTGGCCAGGTCGCCGAGCTCGTGGCGCATGTGCGAGGCGATGTTGCTGCGGCGGCCCGTGTCCTCGCCGAACTGCTGGGTCGTCATGTCCTCGTGCAGCATCGGCGCGTCGTCGCGCATGGCGTCGAGGACGTCCACCGCCGGCGGCAGCACCTCGTAGTCGACCTCGATCAGGGCCAGGGCTTCCTCGGCGGCGTGCAGGGTGGTGGCCGCCACGGCCGCCACGGCATGGCCGCGGTAGAGCGCCTTGTCGGTGGCGAGCACGTTGTCGCGCATGTGCTTGATGCGCGCCGGGCCCTCGCCGAGGTCGACGATCTCGTCGTCCGAGGCCGGAGCCGGCAGGTCGGCGCCGGTGACGACGGCGCGCACGCCGGGCACCTGCGCGGCGCGGCTGGTGTCGATGGAACGGATGCGGGCGTGGGCGTGCGGAGAGCGGAGCACCTGCCCGTAGAGCAGTCCCGGAAGGCGCACGTCGCCGCCGTAGACGGCTCGGCCAGTGACCTTGTCGGTGCCGTCGTGGCGGATCGGACGCGTGCCGATCACGTTGTACTGCCGGTCGCCGAAATCGCGGATCTTGCCGTTGCCGTCAGCCATGGGTCATTCCCCCGATTGCCAGGTAGGCAGCAAGCGGCGCCGGATCCTCCCGGGGATCCAGCGCCGGTTCAGTCGCTCTGATCCGCCGCGTCGAGAACGGCGCGGACGATCTTGTCGTAGCCGGTGCAGCGGCAGAGGTTGCCCGCCAGCCAGTGGCGCACATCGTGCTCGCTCGGATTCGGATTGACGTCGAGGAGGGCCTTGCTCGCCACCAGGAACCCCGGCGTGCAGATGCCGCACTGGAGGCTGGCGTGCTCCAGGAACTTCCGCTGCAGCGGATGCAGTCCCTCGGCGCTGGCCAGTCCCTCGACGGTGGTGACCTCGGACCCATCCACCTCGGCCGCCAGGACCAGGCAGGAATCGACGAGCACGCCGTCGACCATGACGCTGCAGGCGCCGCAGTTGCCGTCGTTGCACCCTTCCTTGGTGCCGGTGAAGCCGAGATCCTCGCGCAGGACCTCCAGCAGGCTCTGGCGGGCCTCGCAGAGGAACTCCTCGGACTCCCCGTTGATCGTGCAGGAGACGTGTATCTTGCTCATGTCTTGTGTGGTCCTCTCGGTCGGTCGGGTTACAGCGAGTACGCGGGATGGCCGTTTTCCTGCACGGCGTTGGGAACGAACTGACCTCGGGCGCGCTTGACCGCCCCGACCAGGGCGCGCCGGGTCAGGACCCCCACCAGGTGGGTGCGGTACTCGGCGGGCCCGCGCATGTCGGAGATCGGGCGGGCCACGGCCTTGGCCGCCTCGCCGGCGGCGGCGATCGACTCTTCGGTCACCGGCTGCCCCTCGAGGCTGGCGCCGGCGGCGTCGGCGGAGAGCGGCGTCGGAGCCACCGCGCCGAGGGCGATGCGCACCTTCCTGAAGGTCTGCCCCCGCCCCCGGCCGGCCAGCTCGACGTAGGCCCCGGCGCCGACGACGGCGATGTCCATCTCGTTGCGGGGGATGAAGCGGAGGTAGTGGGCGCCGGAGTTCTTGCGGTTGAGGGGAACCTGGATCCCCACGAGCAACTCCCCGGGCTGCAGCACGCTCTGCCCCGGGGCGGTGCAGAAGTCCTTGACCAGGACCCGGCGGCGGCCGTCGGGCCCGGCGATCTCGGCGCGGGCGCCGTAGGCGATCAGCGCGGGGATCGTGTCGGCGCTCGGCGAGGCGTTGCACAGATTGCCGCCGAAGGTCGCCCGCCCCTGGATCTGGATGCCGCCGATGATCGCCGCCGCGTCGACGATGCCGGGGTAGCGCTCGGCGATCTCGGCGTCGCCGTAGATGCGGTGGCAGGGGACGGCGGCGCCGATCCTCAGGCCCGCGCGCGGGCTGAGGCGCAGCTCGTTGAGCTCGGGCACCTTCTTGACGTCGACGACACGCTCGGGCTGCAGGCGGCGAATCCGCATCTGCACGATGAGGTCGGTGCCTCCCGCCAGCGGCCGGGCGTTGTCGTGGGAGAGCAGTTTCACCGCCTCGCGCAGGGTCTCGGGGGCGGCGTATTCGAAGTCCTTCAAGAGTCGGCTCCCTCGTCTCCCGGGTCGCCTGCGGCCCTCGGATCAAAGGGCCGGCACCGGCGACTCTCGGCTTGATGGCACTTATGGTATTGATGCAGGGGCGGGAAAGATACCCGGCCGGATGGGCCTGTCAACAAGACCGGAGGTCTCGCTGGGCAGTCGCTTCCGGCTCACATCGCGGCTGCCTTGGAGGCCTCTTCCGGGGGCCCGCGCAGGCGCGCCCAGCCTTCGAGGAGGAGGTCCAGAAGCTTCATGCCGGCGGGTACCCCGATCAGGATGATCACCGTCGCGAAGAGGATGCCGAAGGCGAGGCTGACGGCCATGGGGATCAGGAACTGGGCCTGCAGGCTCCGCTCGAGGATCATGGGCAGCAGGGCGAAGAAGGTCGTGGCCGAGGTCAGCAGGATCGGCCGGAAGCGCTGGCGTCCGGCCTCGACGAGGGCCTCCTCCCGGGGGCGTCCGGCGGCGCGCAGCTGGTTGTAGAACGCCAGCAGGATCAGGGAGTCGTTGACGACCACGCCGGAGAGGGCGACGACGCCGAAGAGGCTCAGCATGGCCAGGTCGAGGCCCATCAGCACGTGACCCCACACGGCCCCGATCATGCCGAAGGGGATGGCGCTCATGACGACCAGGGGCTGGGTGTAGGACCGGAAGGGAATCGCCAGCAGGGCGTAGATGGCGACCAGGGCGACGAGGAAGCCGCGGCCGAGACTGGCGAAGGACTCGGCCTGCTCTCGCTGCTCCCCCTCGTAGCTGTAGCGCAGTCCCGGGAACTCCCGGGCCAGGAGGGGCAGAAAGCGCTCCTGGAGATCCCGGTTGATCTCGTCCGCATTGGCCACGCCGGCGTCGACGCCGGCGGTGACGGTCACCACCCGCCGGCCGCCGCTGCGCTGGAGAGTGGAGTACCCGTAGTCGAGGCTCACGTCGGCGACATAGGGCAGGGGCACCTGGCCGCCGGACGGGGTCCGAACGCGCATGCCCTCGATGTCGGCCGGGTTGCGCCGCTCGGCCTCCGGATAGCGGACCACCACGCGGGCGTCGTCGCTTCCGCGCTGCAGGCGCAGGGCCTCGGCGCCGTAGAACCCGTGGCGCACCTGGGTCGCCAGGTCGGCCATGGTCAGGCCGAGGACGCGGCCCCGGGGCTTGAGATCGAGGCGCATCTCGAGCTTCCCCTCCTGGAAACTGTCGCGGATCTCCTCGGTGCCCGGGTAGCCGCCGATCTCCTCCTTCAGCCGCTCCGCCCCCGCCGCGAGCAGGTCGAGATCCTCGGCGGAGAGCTGGATCTCGATGGCGTTGCCCACCGTGAACAGGCTCGACCGGTAGACCACGGACTCGGGCCCGGGCAGGGGGCCGACGGCGGAGCGGATACGGGTGACGATCCCGGTGCTGGTCAGCCGACGCTCTTCGGCGGGCAGCAGCTCGATGGTGATCTCCGCCAGGTGGGCCTGGCCGCCCAGGCCGCCGACGGCGTCGAAGGCGGTGCGCCGGAGCATGGGCTGGTCGCCGATGATGCTGAAGAGGTTGCGGTAGATCGACGGCTCCTCCGGCTGGCGCGCGTCGATCTCGTCGCGCACTCCCATGGCCGCGGTCTCGATGCGCCGCACCACGTCCCGCGTCTGCCCGGCGGTGGAGCCCTGGGGCATCTCGACGGCGATGGTGACCCAGTCCGAGTCGATCTCCGGCATGAAGACGAACTTGATGTGGCCGCCGGCGATGTATCCCGCGGTGGCCAGCAACAGGGAGAGGCCGGTGGCGATGGTGACGAAGGGACTGACGAGGGCCCGCCGCACGGCCGGGGTGTAGCCGCGCTCGATCACCCACCGCAGGCCGGCGTTGACGCGTTCCGAGATGCGCCGGTGAAGCCGCACGGTCCCCGAGAGGGCCGATCCGAGGATGCGGGACGGGAGGCCGGGCGCCATGGAGAGGTGGGCGGGCAGGATGTAGAGGGCCTCCACCAGGGAGAGGAGGAGCACGGAGATGACGATGACCGGGATGACGACGATGAACTTGCCCATGTTCCCCTCGACGAAGGCGAGGGGGAGGAAGGCGGCCACCGAGGTCAGGATGGTGAAGACCACCGGTTTGCCGACCTCCAGGGTGCCGTCCACGGCGGCCTGCACCCGTCCCTTCCCGAGTTCGCGGTGGGAGAAGATGTTCTCGCCCACCACGACGGCGTCGTCGACGACGATGCCGAGAGCGAGGATGAAGGCGAAGAGGGAGAGCATGTTGATCGACACGTCGAAGGGCTCGATGAGCAGGAAGCTGCCCAGGAAGGAGATGGGGATGCCCATCATCACCCAGAAGGCCAGGCGCATGTCGAGGAACAGGCTCAGGCAGACGAAGACCAGGGCCAGTCCGAGTTGAGCGTTGCGCAGCAGCAGGTCCAGCCGGCTGCGCAGGAGCCGCGCGTCGTCGCGGACGTAGCTGATGTCGATGCCGGCCGGCAGGATTCCCCTCCGGTCCTCGACGTATTCCCTGACGTGCCTGGAGATCTCGAGGGCGCTCTCGTCGCCGGTGCGGTAGACGCCGACCACGGCCGCCGGCCGTCCCTGGAACCGGCAGATCAGGTCGCTGTCCTCGAAGCCGTCGACGACGCGCCCGATGTGGCCCACGGTCAGCGATGTTCCGTCGGGCCGAGTCTGCACGACGACGCCGTCGTACTCGCGTCCGTCGTAGAGCAGGCCCTTGGTGCGCACGAGCACCTCGCCCCGCTCTCCCTTCACGCTGCCGCCGGGCAGGTCGAGGCTGGTGCGCCGCACGGCTTCGGCCACGGCGCCGAGGGTGAGCCCGTGGCGCTGCAGGGCCGCCTCGGGGACCTCGATGGCGATCTCGTCGGTGCGCACGCCCACCAGTTCCACCTGTGACACCTTGCCGGAGAGGCGCAGATCGTCGCGCACGCCCTCGGCGGCGGCCTTCAGGGCGCGCTCCGGCACTTCGCCGAAGAGGACGACGTCGATGACCCGGGTGCGCCGCACCAGCTCCTTGATGACCGGTTTCTCGGTCTCGGCGGGAAGAGTGTCGATGCGGTCGATGGTGCCGCGGACGTCGTCGACAACCCGCTCCATGTCGGCGCCCAGCTCGAGCTCGACGGTGACCGCCGCCATGCCCTCGGCGGCGGTGGAGTTGATCCGGCGGATTCCCTCCAGACCGGTGAGGCGCTCCTCGATGCGGCGCACGACGCCGGACTCGACGTCGGCGGGGCTGGCCCCCGGATAGGGGACCTGGACCTGGATGCGGTCGAGGTCGATCTCCGGAAAGGTCTCCTTCTTCATGCGCAGCACACCGAGGGCCCCGGTGAGCAGGACGAAGACCATGAGCAGATTGGCGGCCACGTGGTTGCGGGCCATCCACGCGACGGATCGCTTCACGGCGCCTCGGCCCGGTGGGCGGGGGCCACCGCCATGCCGTCGGTGACACCCCTCAGTTGAGACGTGATCACCCTCGCGCCGGGGGCGGCGTCGAAGCGCACGAGGGCCTCCTCGCGGCCGAGGTGGACCACTTCCACCGGTTGCCTCCGCAGGCGGCCGTCCTCGGCGAGCCAGACCCGTCCGCCGTCGTGCAGGGCCCGCCGCGGGATGGTGCGGACCGCCGTCAGCGGGCGCCCCTGGATCTCCACCTCGACGAAGAGGCCCACCAGGAGCGGCGCCGTGGCGGAGTCCCGGGGGCCGTAGGGGTCGTCGACCTCGACGATGAGGTTGATCATGCGGCTGCGGGGGTCGACCTGCCCCTCGGTGCGGACCACCCGCCCCTTCCAGGTGTGGTCGCGCCCGGCGTGGCGCGCCCGCAGCAGTACCTGCCCGCGGCCGGCCTCTTGGGGCCGTTCCGGAGGGGGCGCGTCGGCGGCCAGCGGGCGCGGCGAGGCCGGCGGCGAGGGGACGTCGATCCACGCCAGCTCCTCGTCGGGCACCGGGACCGGGATCTCGGCCCGTTCGATGCCGTAGAGACGGGCCACCCCCCGCCCGGGAGAGACGTACTGACCCAGGTCCAGGTCGGTAGATCGGACGCGCCCGGCGAAGGGGGCCCGCAGGCGGGTCCGCTCCAGGCGCAGCCGGGCTTCCCGCAGGCGGGCCCTCGCCGCCTTCAGCGCAGCCTCGGCCAGCCTCACCTGGGGGATGTGCAGGGCCAGGTCGGACGGCTCGGGCCCGCCGCCGCCGCGCAGCCTCTCCCACTCGGCGGCGGCTACCTCGGCCTCGCCCCGGGCGATCTCGAGCTGGTAGAGGGCCCTGGCCACCTCGGCATCGGCCTGGTCCACGGCGAGCTCGAAGTCCTCCGGGTCGATGCGGGCCAGCTCCTGGCCGGCGGAGAAGAAGCCGCCGGTCTCCATCTGCTCGGAGACCCAGACGATGCGGCCGCCCACCTGGGGCACGAGGTCGATCTCCCGGTCGGGGCGGACCGTCCCCTGGCCGCGGACGACGACGCGGGCGGTCTCCGGCGGAGCCTGGACCGTCTCGACCAGGGGAACCCAATGGACCGGTTCCTCCCGGGGGGGCGGGGTGCGCAGGCTCACCAGGAGCAGGTAAGCGGCCACGCCGGCGGCCAGGACCGCCACCGGCAGGAGGAATCCCATCGCCTTACTCATCGGTCGGGGACCCGATGGCGGGATGGGTGAAACCGCCGCCCAGGGCGACGTGCAGGTCGACGCGGGCGTCGACGCGGCGGCGCCGGGTGGTGAGCAGCTGGCTGTGCGCGTCCCAGGCCCGTCGCTGGGCGTCGAGGAGGGTGATGAGGCCCACCAGCCCCCGGCGGTAGCGGTCGTCGGCCAGGGACTCCGCCGCCGAGGCCTGGTCCGCCGTCTCGACCAAGGCCGCCTCCTGCTCGGCCAGGGCGGCCTCGGCTGCCAGGGCCCCCTCGACCTCGGCGAAGGCGCTCAGCACCAGGCCGGCGTAGGCGGCTGTCAGCGCCTCGCGGTCGGCTTCGGCCGCCGCCGCCCGCGCCCGCAGGCGGCCCCCCTGGAAGAGGGGCATGGTCAGGTTGGCCGCCAGGCTCCAGACCGAGAAGTCGCCGTCGAGCAGGTCGGCCAGCGCCTCGCTGGAGCGGCCGCCGCCGCCGGTGAGCCGGATGCCGGGCAGGAGCGCCCGGCGGGCCGACGTCAGGCGCTGATCGGCCGACGCCAGGCGGCGCTCGGCGGCGGCCAGGTCCGGGCGCCGGCGGACCAGGTCGGCGGGCAGTCCTGCCGGCACGCGGCCGGTCACCGCGGGAGGCGCCTCGGCGACGTCGAGCTCGGCCGCCGGGTAGCGCCCGAGGAGCACCTCGAGCCGGCGTGTGGCGGCGTCGAGCTGGAGCCTCCGCTGGGCCAGGGCGGCGCGGGCCCCGGCGGCCTCCGCACGCGCCAGGCGCAGGTCGAGGGAGGTCCGCAGGCCGAGGGCGTAGCGGTCTTCGATGCTCTCCCTCACCCGCTGCCGGTTGCCGGCTGCGGCCTCGGCCAGGCGGGCCTGGCTGCGAGCCTCGGCGGCAACCGCGTAGGCGCGCACGATCAGGGACTCCAGGGAGAGGCGGGCCCCGGCCAGGTCGAACCGGGTGGCCTGCGCCTCGGCGAGGGCCGCCGCCTGGTCGGCCCGCAGCCGCCCCCAGAGATCGGCCTCCCAGCTGGCGCTGAAGCCGGCGTCGAAGGTGTTCGCGGTCAACGGCGGAAGCTGGCCGGCCAAGGGGCCGAAGCCCGCGAAGTTGCGCCGCGAGCGGATGGCGGTGCCGTCGACACCGGTCAGGGGCCAGAGGTCTGCCCCGGCCATGCGCGCCTGGGCCACGGCGCGCTCCACGCGGGCGGAGGCGGCGGCCAGGTCCTGGTTGTGCGCCAGGCCCTCGGCGATGAGGGCGCCGAGGTTGGCGTCGTCGAGACCGCTCCACCACGGCGCGTGCAGGCTATCGGCCTCGGTGGGGCCGTGCCCGCCGGCGCTCCAGTCCGAGGGGGTGACGGCCACGGGGGGGTCGGGGTCGAAGGGCGGCGCCGAGGCGCAGGCGGCCGTCAGCCCCAGGGCCAGGGTGAGGGCTCCGCGGACCACGGTGGACCCCGCCCGCCGGAGTCCGGCGGCCGGAGGGGCCGGGTCAGTCATTCGCGCTCTCCGCCGACGGGGCCGGTGAGGTCCGGCGGAACCATTTCACCGTGCGGCGGAGGCCCTCGTCCGGATCGACCCTCGGCTCCCATCCGAGCAGGTTGCGCGCCCTGGTGATGTCGGGCAGGCGGACCTTGGGGTCGTCCTCCGGGAGGGGCAGATGGACCAGGCGGCTGCGGCTGCCCGTGAGGTCGATGATCTTCCTCGCCAGGCTCTCCATGGTCAGCTCGGCGGGGTTGCCGAGGTTGACGGGGGCCGTCACGTCCGACTCCATGAGGCGGCGGATTCCTTCCACGAGGTCGCTCACGTAGCCGATGCTGCGCGTCTGGCGGCCGTCGCCGTAGACGGTCAGGTCGTCACCGGCGAGGGCCTGGGTGATGAAGTTGGGAATGGCGCGGCCGTCGTCGTGGCGCATGCGGGGGCCGTAGGTGTTGAAGATCCGGGCGATGCGCGTGTCGACCCCGTGCGACCTGTTGTAGGCCATGGCCATCGATTCGGCGAAGCGCTTGGCCTCGTCGTAGACGCCGCGGATGCCGACGGGATTGACGTTGCCCCGGTAGTCCTCGCCCTGGGGGTGCACGAGGGGATCGCCGTAGACCTCGGAGGTGGAGGCGAGGAGGAAGCGGGCGCCCTTGGCGCGCGCGAGTCCCAGGGCCTTGTGGGTCCCGAGGGCGCCCACCTTGAGGATCTGGATCCCGAGCCGCTCGAAGTCTGCGGGGCTGGCGGGGCTGGCGAAGTGGAGGATGAAGTCGAGGGAACCGTCGACGTGGAGGTACCCGGTCACGTCGTGGTGGATGAACTCGAAGTCGGGGTGGCTCCTGTGGGTCTCGAGGTTCTCGATGCGGCCGGTGAGCAGGTTGTCCATGACGATCACCCGGTGGCCCTCCTGGAGGAACCGGTCGCACAGGTGGGATCCGATGAATCCCGCCCCCCCGGTGATCAGAATGCGCACGTTCGCTCTCCTCCGGCCCTGGACTCGGTAATAGAAGCTCCCTCTCTCACCGCGGCAACGCCGGAGATTGACGGCCTTCCGCCCCCCCGATAGGTTGCCTTGGGCGTCCCCCCACACGTCACACTGGCTGCCCGCACGGCGGCCCGGGAGCCAATGGCCAGCGCCGAGTTCGTCCACCTCCACGGACACAGCGAGTACAGCCTCCTCGACGGCGGCTGCGCCATCGACGCCATGGCGGCCTCCGCCGCCGAGGCCGGCATGCCCGCCCTGGCCGTCACCGACCACGGCAACCTCTTCGGCGCCATCGCCCACCACCGGGCCTGCAAAGACGCCGGCATCCGGCCGATCTTCGGGTGCGAGGTCTACGTGGCCATCGGCAACCGCCACGACCGCACCGGGGCCCGCGGCCTGGCCCACGGCTCCAACCACCTCATCCTGCTGGCCAAGGACGCCGCGGGCTGGCAGAACCTGATCCAGCTCGTCTCCAAGGGGTACACCGAGGGTTTCTACTACAATCCGCGCGTCGACAAGCAGCTCCTGCGGCAGCACGGCGAGGGGCTTGTCTGCATGTCCGCATGCGTCTCCGGAGAGGTGCCCCACCTGATCCAGGAGGAGGGGGTGGACCAGGCCGAGGCCGCGGCGCGGGAGTACATGGAGATCTTCGGGGACGACTACTACCTGGAGATCCAGCGCCACGGCATCGAGGTCGAGGCCAAGGTCAACGACGGGCTCCTGCACCTGCACCGCAAGCTCGGGGTGCCGCTGGTGGCCACCAACGACTTTCACTTCCTGCGCGCAGACGACCACGCCGCCCACGACGCCCTGGTCTGCATCCAGACGGGGAAGAACCTGTCCGATTCCGAAAGGATGTGCTATCCCTCGGGACTCTACATGAAGAGCCCCGCGGAGATGCAGGAGCTCTTCGCGGACCTGCCCGGGGCGATCGAGAACACCCTCGCCATCGCCGAGAAGTGCCGGGTGGAGCTGGACTTCGGGCGGTCTCTCATGCCCGGCTTCCCCATTCCCTCCGAGTTCGCGTCCGCCGACGAGTACCTGCGCCGCCTCGCCCAGGAAGGCCTGGAGCGCCGCTACCCGAAGATCGTCCCCGAGGTCCAGCAGCGCCTCGACTACGAGTTGAAGGTGATCACCAAGGAGGGCTTCTCCGGCTACTTCCTGATCGTCCAGGACTTCGTGCACCACGCCCGCGAGAGCGGCGTCACCGTCGGTCCGGGCCGCGGGTCGGCGGCCGGCAGCCTGGTCTCGTACTGCCTGGAGATCACCGACACCGACCCGATCCGCCACGACCTGCTCTTCGAGCGCTTCCTCAACCCCGAGCGCGTCGAGCCGCCCGACATCGACATCGACTTCGCCGACACGGGCCGGGACAAGGTCGTGCGCTACGTGGTCGAGAAGTACGGCGAGGAGAACGTCTCCCAGGTGATCACCTTCGGAACGATGGGCGCCAAGGCGGTGGTCCGCGACGTGGGGCGGGTCCTGGGCCTGCCCTTCGGCGAGGTGGACCGCATCGCCAAGCTGATCCCGGGGGAGCTGAAGATCACCCTCGACAAGGCGATTCAGCAGGTGCCGGAGCTGCAGCAGATGGCGGAGACCCCCGGCGAGCAGGGACAGCTGATCGAGTACTCCCGCAAGCTGGAGGGCCTGGCGCGCCACGCCTCGGTGCACGCCTGCGCCGTCATCATCGCCCCCTCCCGCCTCACCGATTACGTGCCCCTCTACCGGGCGCCGAAGGACGGCACCGTCACTACCCAGTTCGACGGCGAAACGTGCAAGGACGTGGGCCTGCTGAAGATGGACATCCTGGGGTTGAAGGAGCTGTCCCTGATGGACGAGGCCGTGCGCCTCATCCGGCAGCGCGAGCCCGGCTTCGACCTGAACGAAGTCCCCTGGGACGATGGTCCCACCTTCGACCTCTTCAGCCGCGGCGAGACGGTGGGCGTCTTCCAGTTCGAGAGCCCGGGCATGCGCGATCACCTGCGCCAGCTCAAGCCGGACAAGATCGAGGACGTGATCGCCATGAACGCCCTCTACCGGCCGGGTCCGATGGAGGAAATCCCGAGGTACATCGCATGCCGCCAGGGGACGGAGCCCGTCGAGTACGATCACCCCATCCTCGAGCCGATCCTGAAGGAGACATACGGCATCATCACCTACCAGGAGCAGGTGCAGCGCATCTGCTGCGACCTCTCGGGCTTCACTCTCGGCCAGGCGGACGTCATCCGCAGCGCCATGAGCAAGAAGCGGTACGACGTGATGGAGACGTACTGGCCGGAGTTCGTCGAGGGGGCGGTGGGAAACGGTGTCGACCGGAAGATTGCGGAAAATATCTGGAAGAAGATCGCGAAGTTCTCGGAGTACGGATTCAACAAATCCCACTCCGCACCCTACTCTGAGGTGGCCTACAGGAACGCCTACCTCAAGACCCACTACCCGAAGGAGTACTTGGCGGCGAGCCTGACCACGGACCGCAACAACACCGACCGGCTCACCGTTCTCCTCGACGAGTGCCGGCGCATGGAGGTCCCGGTGCTGCCGCCCGACGTCAACGAGAGCGCCGTCAACTTCGTGCCCACGGAGACCGGCATCCGCTTCGGCCTGGCGGCGGTCAAGAACGTCGGCGCCGCCGCCGCCGGCTCGATCGTCGCCGGACGCGAGGAGCACGGTGCTTCGAAGGACCTCTACGAGTTCTGCGAGCGCCTCGACCTGGGCGCCGTCAACCGGCGCGTGGTGGAGAGCCTGGTCGCCGCCGGCGCCTGCGACAGCCTCGGCGGGCACCGGGCACAGCTCCTCGAGGCCCTGGAGCGGGCCATGCGCAACGCCCAGTCGGTGCAGGACGAGCGCCGCCGCGGCCAGATCAGCCTCTTCGGCGGAGACTCGGCGCTGGAGATGGAGCAACAGCCGGCGTTGCCGGACGTGCCCGAGTGGACCGAGACCGAGCGGCTTTCCAACGAGAAGGAGCTGCTCGGGTTCTACGTCTCCAGCCATCCCCTGAGCCGCTACGAGAAGGACCTGGCGTACTTCGCCACATCCCTGCTGGAGATCGACGGCCGTCAGGACGGGGATCCGGTGCGCGTCGGCGGTCTCGTCAGCCGCGTCAGCCCATCGAGCGACCGCCGAGGGAAGGCGATGGCCTTCGTCACCCTCGAGGACCTATCGGGCAAGGCGGAGGTCGTGTTCTTCTCCGATGCCTACGACAGATGCCGGGACCTGGTCGTGCAGGACGCGGTGGTCCTCGTCGAGGGCCGCCTGAACCGCCGCAACGGTGTCATGACGGTGCAGGCCGAGGGGGCCGCGCCGATGGACCAGGGCCGGGAGCGGCTGACGCGTTCGGTGAACGTCGACCTCCCGTACGAGGCGGTGTCGGACCAGTTGCTGGCCGACCTGCGCCGACTGTGCGGCGAGCACCGGGGGACCTGCGATCTCGTCGTCCACCTGCGGGGCGCCCCTGCCGCCCCGGGAGGCCGCGAACCCGTGGTCCGCTCCCGCAGCCTCCGCGTGAACCCGACGGACGAGTTGTTGCATGCCATGGACAACCTCGCCGGGCTGGAGCGGGCGCGGATCACGGCCCTGCCGCCCCAGGCGGGGCAGCGTGCCTGAGAGTGGGACTCCGGATCTTCCGCATGGGGCTGGCGGCCCTGGCCCTGGCCCTCTGGGCCTGCACCGGGGGAGGTCCGGAGGGCGGGGCCGAGGCGGAATCCGGCTTCGTGGGGGACGTGGGGGGCTTCGACCTGGCGGACTACGAGGGCCGGGTGGTGGTCCTCAATTTCTGGGCCACCTGGTGCGGGCCTTGCCGCATCGAGATTCCCGCTCTCGTCCGGCTGCGGCAGGACTTCGGGGAGGTGGCCGTCGTCGGAATCTCCATCGACCGCGGACCGGTAGAGCAGATCGTGCCCGTCATCGAGAGGTTCGTCTCCCGCTTCGAGATCAACTACCCGATCTACCTGGATGCGGAGCAGAAGGTGGCCAGGGACTACGCCGGCTCGGCGCCGTTCCTGATGTACGTGCCGACGACGGCGGTGATCGACCAGGAAGGCCGCCTGGTGAAGCTGTACCAAGGGGTTCCCGGCCGCGGCCTCGACCCCTACGAGGTGCTCGCCGCCGAGGTGGAGGCGCTGCTGGACGACGCCTGACCGTTCCGGAAGGCCGGGAGGCGCCGGGCGGGATCAGCTCTTGTAGTCCTGGAGCTCTCGCTTGCCGTGACGCTTGACGAGGACCTTCCGGAAGGTCTCCAGGGTGGTGCCCTTGCGCAGCTGCTGAAGGGCGATCCCCTTCGACATGACCATCATGGTGCCGCGGCGGTAATCGGGGAAGCGGCAGAAGCTCGAGGAGACCTCGTCGCCGGAGACGCAGCAGGTGTCTTCCACCTCGAGCTCGCGCTGCGAGCCGGGGTCGAATCCGAAGTCCGTCGAGTCGTCGTCGCGGCTGTTGGTGCTCTTGGCCATCGGTCCGCCTCTTCTTCTGGTTTTTCCGGGGGCAGGCAAGCCGAATAAAGTACGGCGCCCCCCAGGCTGCGCAACGGAGGGGTCAGCTCAGAAGGCCAGGTCGTCGAAGCGGGACAACACGTCGGGTCCGCCGTCGGTGATCGCCACGGTGTGCTCGAACTGGCTCGACAGGGAGCCGTCGGCGGTGACCGCCGTCCACTGGTCGTCGAGGACGCGGACCTCCGGCGCGCCCGCGTTGACCATGGGCTCCACCGTGAGGACGGTGCCCGGCTCGAGACGGCGGCCCTGGTTGGGCTCGCCGAAGTGCAGCAGCTGCGGCTCCTCGTGGAAGGCGCGGCCGATGCCGTGGCCGCAGTAGTCGCGGACCACCGAGTAGCCCCGTTCCTCCACGAGCCGCTGGATGCGGTGCCCCACGTCGCCCAGGCGGGCGCCGGCGATGCTGGCCTCCAGGCCCGCTTCCATCCCCTGGCGGGTCGTCTCCATCAGATCGCGGGCCTGGGGGCCGACCTCGCCCACGGCGAAGGAGACGTTCATGTCGCCGTGATACCCGTCTTTGCGCACGGCGATGTCCACGGAGAGGATGTCGCCGGCCTGCAGCCGGCGGCGCCCCGGGATCCCGTGGACGACCTCCTCGTTGACGGAGACGCAGATGCTGCTCGGGTAGCCGCGGTATCCCTTGGCGCTGGCCACGCCGCCCCGCTGGCGGATGTGGTCGTCGGCGATGCGGTCGAGGCGCGCCGTGGTGACCCCCGGGGCGATGGCGCCGCCCACGAGGGCCATGGCCTCGGCGGCGATGCGGCAGCTGGCCCGGATCCGCTCGATCTCGGCGGCTGACTTGAGGTGAATCATCCCTGGTCCCGGTTGGTAGCGTGTCGTGGTAAGCACGGCTACCATTCGCCACTGTCAAGGGTCATGGCATGTCGACGCCCCTCGTCTCCTTCCTCCTGCCCACCTGCAACAGCGGCGCCACTCTCGCAGCGGCCCTCGACAGCCTCGAGGAGCAGACGGAGCGGGACCACGAAGTCGTCGTCGTCGACGACGGATCGACGGACGGCACGGCGGCCCTGCTCGAGTCTCGCGGCGACCCCCGCCTGCGGGTCCTGCGCATCGGCCACGCCGGCCTCCTGGCGGCCCTCAACCGGGGACTCGCCGAGTGCCGGGGCCGCTACGTGGCGCGCATGGACGCCGACGACCTGTGCCGGCCGGAACGCCTGGAACGGCAGCTCGAGATCGCCGAGGCCGACGGCGACGTGAGCGTCGTCGGCACGCAGGTGGAGGTGTTCTCCACGGACGGGGAGGTGGCGGAGGGGTTCCGCCTGTACGCGGAGTGGCAGAACTCCCTGGTCCGCCACGAGGAGATCTGCCGCGAGATCTTCATCGAGAGCCCCATCGCCCACCCGTCGGCGCTGCTGCGGCGCGAGGAGCTGGTTGCCCTCGGCGGGTACGAGGAGCGCGGCTGGGCGGAGGACTACGACCTGTGGCTGCGCTACCACGCCGCCGGCCGGCGGTTCGCCAAGGTGGCGGCGCCGCTGCTGCGCTGGCGCGAGCACCCCCGCCGCGCGACCCGCACCGACGGCCGCTACTCGGTGGAGAACTTCCTGCGCGCCAAGGCCCACTACCTCGCCCGGGGGCCGCTGCGGAATCGGGACGGACTGGTGATCTGGGGCGCCGGGCGCACCGGGCGGCGGCTCTCCAAGCACCTGATCCGGGCGGGCCACGAGCCGGTCTGCTTCATCGACGTCGCTCCCGACAGAATCGGCAGAACCCTGCGCGGCGTTCCGATCCGGTCCGCCGGGGAGCTGATGGCGTGCTGGTCTTCGCAGCGGCGGCCGATCCTGCTGGCGGCGGTAGCCTCCCGGGGGGCGCGGGCCCTGATCCGGGACCAGCTGGCCGACATGGGTCTGAAGGAAGTGGAGGACTACCTGTGTGTAGCCTGAAGGACCGGATCGAGCTCTTCCGGGGAGACATCACCACCCTCGCCGTGGACGCCATCGTCAACGCCGCCAACGAGAGCCTCCTCGGCGGCGGCGGCGTCGATGGCGCCATCCACCGGGCCGCGGGGCCGGAGTTGCTCGCCGAGTGCCGCACTCTGGGCGGCTGTCCGACGGGCGAGGCCCGCATCACCGGCGGCTACCGTCTGGCGGCACGGCGGGTGATCCACACGGTGGGGCCCGTGTACAGCGGGTCCGCCCGGGACCCCGAGCTGCTGGCCGCCTGCTACCGCAACAGCCTGAACCTGGCGGCGGAGCACGGACTCTCCAGCGTCGCCTTCCCGGCGATCAGCTGCGGGGTCTACCGGTACCCGGTGGCGGCGGCGTGCGCCGTGGCCATCGAGGCGGTGCGGGAGCACCTGGCGCGCCGCCACCTGCCGGAGCGCGTCCTCTTCGCCCTCTTCTCGGGGCGTCACTACGCCGTGTACGAAGCCGCCCTGGGGGCCGGGGTCGGGCCAGGGCGCTAGAGGCCGAAGACCTCGCGCGTGACGGTGGGCAGGCGATGGAAGTCGCGCAGCTCGTAGCGGTTGCCCTCCGCGTCCTCGATGATGGCCCGGTTGCGGGACAGGACGCGGATGTGGGAGCGGATATTGCGGATCTCGATACGCCGGGGTCCGCTCGAGGTCTCCACGTCGGCGTGCACGACGCCGAAGTCCTCGGCAATGCTGGTCACCGAGGTGATGACCGGCAGGAAGTAGGTCAGGGCGAGCTGGTCCTCCAGGGCGGTGCGGCTCTCCGCGTCGAGGCCGTCGAGGGTTTCGAGGAGGCCGATCTCCTCGCCGCCGGCGTCGAAGAGGCCGATGAAGCCGTCGGCCATCTCCAGGGGGAAGGCGCGGCGCACCGAGACGTCGTCGAAGCTCCTCCCTCCCGTCTCCACCGTCAGCAGGGCGCGGCCGTTGCGGCGGATGCGCAGGGCCGACGGATCGAGGACCGGGTCGTGCACGGGATCCGGCGTCGAGGTCACAGGGCCCTCACCTTGGCCAGTTCGGTCTGCATGTCCACGAGCCGCCGGTAGACGCCCTCCTCGCGGGCGAGCAGGTCGGCGTGGGTGCCCTCCTCGACGATGCGGCCCTTGTCGAGGACGAGGAGACGGTCGGCGTTCTTGAGGGTTGACAGGCGGTGGGCGATGGCAAAGGTGGTGCGATTGGCGATCAGTCGTTCCAAAGCCTCCTGGATCTCGTATTCGGTCTGGGTGTCCACCGAGCTGGTGGCCTCGTCGAGGATCAGGATCCGGGGGTTGCCGATGAGGGCGCGTGCGATGGAGATGCGCTGGCGCTCGCCGCCTGAGAGGCGGCCCCCCCGCTCGCCCACCTCGGTGTCGTAGCCGTCGGGGAAGCGCATGATGAAGCCGTGGGCGTTGGCGGCCCGGGCGGCGGCGATGATCTCGGAGCGGCTGGCGTCGGGGCGGCCGTAGGCGATGTTCTGGCCGATCGATCCCTGGAAGAGCAGCGGCTCCTGAAGGACGACGCCGATCTGGGCGCGCAGCTTCTTCTGCTGAAGACCGACGATGGGCTTGTCGTCGACGAGGATCTCGCCGTCGGTAGCTTCGTACATCCGCGAGATCAGGTTGACGAGGGTTGACTTGCCGGCGCCCGAGTGGCCCACGAGGCCGATCATTTCCCCGGGCTCGACGGTGCAGCTCACCCGGTCGAGGATGCGGCCCACGCCATCGTAGGTGAAGGAGACGTCCCGGAACTCGACGCGTCCATCGATCACCCCCGGATCCCGGGCGCCGGGCTCGTCCATGACCTCGGGCTCGGTGTCGAGGATCTCGAAGACGCGCTCCGATGACGTGGCCGCTCTCTCAAGCTCGTTGGAGAGCCGGCTCAACTGCTGAACCGGAGCGTAGAACCTCATCATGTAGCCGATGAAGATCTGGAGCTCGCCCATGGTCATGGATCCCTCGAGCACCCGGTTGCCGCCGAACCACCACAGGATGACCGCGCCCGTGGCGGTGATGAAGGCGATGCTGGGCTGGAACCAGGCCTGCATCTTCACCGAGGCCATGCGCGCGGCGAGGAGCTCGCTGTTGCGCCGGCCGAAGGCGCGCATCTCGCGTTCCTCCTGGGCGAAGGCCTTCACCACCTTGACCCCCGGGATGGTGTCGGCCAGCTGCCCGTTCAACTCGGCGACGCGGCGCCAGATCGAGTGGAAGACCCAGTGGATCCGTTTTCGGTAAACCTGCGTGACCAGGAGCATGACCGGCGTCGGCAACAGCACCAGCAGGGCGAGGGTCCAGTCCTTCAGGAGCAGGATGACGCCGATGCCGACGAGCGTCAGCAGGGCCACCAGCAGGTCCTGGAAGCCGGTGGTGATGAAGTCCCGCATGCGCTCCGTGTCATGGGTGACGCGGGTCATGATGCGGCCGGTGCTGTGACGGGAGTAGAAGGAGAGGGAGAGGGCCTGCAGGTAGTTGAAGATCTGGATCTGCAGGTCGTAGGTGACGCGCTGACCCAGCCACCCGAGGGTCCAGGTGCGCGCCCCGTTGAGGATCATGGCACCGAAGTGGGCGCCCAGCAGGCCGAGAACGACCGCGGCGAGCAAAGCGACGCTCTGGGGCGGAGCAGCCCAGGGCTCGCCGGTCGGGTAGATCTCGGGCGGCGGGCCCTGGGGATTCTCGGCGGGCGACATCCCGGCAGGAGGAATCGGAACTCCCTCGGCAGTCAACTGCCCGCGCTCGATGAGGACCGGGGTGATGACCTCGTCGATGAGGTATCCGTTCAACAGCGGCGGCAGCAGGCTCACGAGGGTCATGGAGGCGGTCAGGAGGAAGCCGAGAATGGCTGTCTTCCTGTATGGCCTCACATAGGAGAACAGCCGCCAGAGGGTTTCCCGCTTGCGGATGCAGTGAGGGCAGACCTTCGAGCCCGGGCGCAGTGCCCGGCCGCAGCTCTCGCAGTGCTCGACCCTGCGCGGCGGGATCGCCTCTTGCGTCTGCTCGTCCCCGGCGGCTTCCACCGGCTCCGCCATGGCCGCCTCCACGGCCTGGGGCACGGCGGAGAACTTGAAGTAGTTGCCCTGGGAGAAGCGCACCAGCTCGTGGGTGCCGTCGGGCATCTCCAGCATCAGGGAGCCGCTGCCCACGTAGCTGCGGGTCTGGATGCGGCGCACCTGGTCCAGGGGCCAGCTCCGCACCTCGGGGGAGCCGCCGTTGGAGTGCACCACGAGAAGGCGCTCGTCGGTCAGGGCGAGCCAGTTCTCGCCGTAGCGCCCGTCCAGATCGAGGTCGGCCGCCAGCAGTGCGAGCAGCAACTCGCCGGGTTGGAGCTCGCGGCGGAGGTGGGGATCGAGGACCGGCGAGATCGGCTCGAGGAGGTCCATCGACTAGCTGATTCCGGGGCGGGTCGGGGCGGGCAAGGGACGGCGGCGAGGGGCCGCAGCGGGGGGCATGGGTGGCCTGATTCTCGGCGGAGGCGGAGCATTCCGGGTTCCGCGGGCCCGCCTCGACTGAACGTAACACAAAGTAAAGCAAGCAGTTACGAATGGCAACAGGATGTCCTCCCGATTGTCGCGCCGGCTCGCCCCTCCGTAGATTCACGCACTACAGGAGGATTCACCGAGATGACCACCACCTACACGCCGGAGGAGTTGCGCGAACGCCTCGACCGGCTTCCTCGCCTGCGCCTTGCGGCCCTGCCCACCCCCCTCGACGAGTTGCCTCGGCTGTCCGAGGCGGTGGGCGGGCCCCGCATCTGGATGAAGCGCGAGGACCTCACGGGCCTGGCCTTCGGCGGCAACAAGATCCGCGAGTTCGAGTATTCCATCGCCCAGGCGGTGGAGGCCGGCTGCGATGTGCTCGTCCACGCCGCCGCGGCCCAGTCGAACCAGTCGCGCCAGACGGCGGCGGTGGCGGCCCGTCTCGGCCTGAAGGCGGTGCAGGTGGGCCGCGCCGACGCCCACTCACAGCCTCAGGGCAATCTGCTCCTGTCCCACCTCTTCGGCGCCGAGGTCCACCTGCCGCCGGTGGCCGAGCAGGGCGCCGCCCTGGAGGCGACGATGGCGCGGCTGCGGGCCGAGGGGCACAGGCCCTTCAACACCAGTTCCGACGGCGGCCTCTACCGGGGCATCGCCTATGTCGACGGATTTCTCGAGTTGTGGGACCAGTTGCAGGAGCGCGGTCTGCACCCGGACGCCGTGTACGTCTGCTCCGGGGCGCACACGCACACCGGGATGGTGGTGGCGGCGCGCGCCCTCGGCCTCTCCCTGCGCTTCGTCGGGATCAGCCCCAGTCCCCGCGATGACGGCGAGGCGGCGCGGGGCATGGCCCGCCTCGCCGCCGAGCACTGCCGTATCCTCGATCTCGACGTCGAGGTCACGGCGCGGGACATCGAGAGCTGGTCCGACTTCGTCGGCCCGGGGTACGGCGTGGTCACCGAGGGCAGCCGCGAGGCCCTGCGGCTGACGGCGCGCACCGAGGGGCTCGTTCTCGACCCCTGCTACACGGGCAAGACCATGGCCGGCCTCATCGCCCACGTCCGGGCCGGCTGGTGGACGCCGGATCAGACCGTCGTCTTCGTGCACACCGGGGGGACGCCGGCCCTCTTCGCCTACGCTGGCGAGCTGGGCCTGGAGCTGGACGGAAGAGGGGCGCGATGAACCAGACCGCGCCGCAGCCGCAACGTCTCGCCCGGCGCGCCGAGCTGGTGCGCCGCCTGGCGCGGCTCGTCGACGAGGGAGGGCTGATCCACCGCCCCGAGGACCTCGTGGCCTACGAGTGCGACGGCCTGTCCGCCTATCGACAGGCTCCGTTGGCGGTGGCCCTGCCGACCTCCGCCGGGCAGGTCTCCGGCCTGTTGCGCGCCTGCACCGAGCTCGACATCCCCGTCGTCCCCTGGGGTGCCGGCACCGGTCTCTCGGGCGGCGCCCTGCCCCTCGGCGACGGCGTCGTCCTGAGCACCGCCAGGATGAACCGCATCCTCGACATCGACGTGGAGGACCGCACCGTCACCGTCGAGCCTGGGGTTCCGAATCTCTCCGTCACCCACGCCGTGGCGCCCCACGGCTTCTACTACGCCCCCGACCCGTCGAGCCAGATCGCCTGCACCATCGGCGGCAACGTCGCCGAGAACGCCGGCGGCGTGCACTGCCTGAAGTACGGCACGACGACGAACAACCTCCTCGGCCTGCAGGTCGTGCTCTCCGACGGCGAGATCGTCGAGGTCGGCTCGGCCGCCATGGAGCGCTCCGGGTACGATGTCCTCGCCCTGCTCACCGGCTCCGAGGGGCTCCTCGGCGTGATCACGCGGGCGACCCTGCGCATCCTGCCGAAGCCGGAGTCGACGCGGGCCCTGATGGCCGTCTTCGACTCGGTGTCCGCCGCCGGCGCCGCCGTGGCCGCCATCATCGGGTCCGGCCTCGTCCCCGCCGGCATGGAGATCATGGACCGCCTGTCGATCGAGGCGGTGGAGGAGTTCCTCGGGTGCGGCTACCCCCTCGGCGTGGAGTCCCTGCTGCTGGTGGAGGTGGACGGCCCCGCCGCCGAGGTGGAGGAGCAGATCGACGCCGTGGAGCGGACCGTGCGCGCCGCCGGCTCCACCCAGGTGCGCCGCGCCGACTCGCCCGAGGAGCGGCAGCGGCTGTGGGCCGGCCGCAAGGCCGCCTTCCCGGCCATGGGGCGCATCAGCCCCGACTACTACTGCATGGACGGCACCATACCCCGCGGCCGGCTGCCCGAAGTGCTCGAGCGGATCGCCGTCCTGTCGAAGGCCTACGGTCTGCGCGTGGCCAACGTCTTCCACGCCGGCGACGGCAACCTGCATCCGCTGGTGCTCTACGACAGCAGCGCCGGCGAGCTGGAGCCGGCCGAGGAGCTCGGCGGCGAGATCCTGAAGCTGTGCGTCGAGGTGGGCGGGGTGCTCTCCGGTGAGCACGGCATCGGGGTGGAGAAGCGCGACCTCATGCCCTGCCAGCTGTCCGACGACGACCTCGACCTGCAGGAGGAGCTGAAGGCCGCCTTCGATCCGGCGGGTGTGCTCAACCCGGGCAAGGTCTACCCCAGCCTGCGCACTTGCGCCGAAGGCCGCATGCACGTGCCGGGGGGGCGACTGCCTTTTCCCGAGCTCGAGCGCTTCTGAGGGACCGCGGGTCCCGCTGGTTCCCAGTCCGTGGCTTCCGCCCCATCTCCCGAGCAGGTCGTGACACCCTCCGACGCCTCCGAGGTGGAGGAACTGGTACGCGACGCGGCCGACTCCGGCCGCCGTCTCGAGCTGGGCGCCGGAGGCACGAAGGCCGGCCTCGGCCGGGCCCTGTCCGAAGAGGCCGCACGGGTCGACCTGTCGCGGTTGACGGGTGTGGTCACCTACGAGCCGGAGGAGCTGATCCTGGTGGTGCGGCCGGGCACCCGGCTGCGGGAGGTGGAGGAGTTGCTCGCCGGGCGGGGCCAGCAGCTGGCCTTCGAGCCGCCGCACTGGGGGGAGGCGGCCACCGCGGGCGGCACGCTGAGCTGCGGCTGGGCGGGCCCGCGCCGGTTCCGGGCGGGATCGGTGCGGGACTTCGTCCTCGGCGTGGAACTCGTGGACGGCCGCGGCCGGCGGCTGAGGGCCGGTGGCCGGGTGGTGAAGAACGTGACCGGCTACGACCTGTGGCGGGCCATGGTGGGCGCCTTCGGAACCTTGGGGGTGCTCACCGAAGTGTGCCTCAAGCTCTGGCCGCGGCCGGCTGCGGAGCGCTCGCTGCGAGTGGGGGGGCTGGCACCGCCCGCCGCCGCCGCGTGCCTGCTCGAGTGGTCGCGCCGACCCGAGGAGATCAGCGGCCTCGCCGTCGACGCCGAGGGCCGCTTGCTCGCCCGCGTCGAGGGCTCGGAGCGGGGGGTGACGCGGCAGATCGAGCAGCTGGCCCCCGAGGCGCCCGGGGCGGTGGAGGTCCTGGCCGCCGCCGAATCGGCGCGGCTGTGGTCGGGTCTGCGGGAAGCGGAGCCCTACCGGGCGGCTCCCGGCGAGGCCCTGTGGCGCATCGCGGTGCCGCCCTCGAAGGCTCCGGCAGCGGTCTCGGCGATGGCCGCCTTCGGTCTGCGGCGCAGCGGTCTCGACTGGGGCGGAGGGCTGTTGTGGGCGGTCTTGCCGGCCGATGCCGACGCCGCCGGCGTGCACGAGGCCGTGGCCCGGCTGGAGGGCGCCGGTTCCCGTCTGGCCACCGGTCCCGGCGACGCCAACCCACGGGCCTTCACCCCCCTGAGCCCGGGTCTGGCCCGCATGAACGGAATGCTCAAGAGCACTCTCGATCCGCGGGGCCTGTTCAACCCCGGACGGATGTATTCCGGCCGCTAGAAACCGGCGCCGGGCGACCGTCCTCGGCCCTCCGGAGGTCCGTTGACAGTGCATCCATGCTTCGTTAAGCTACATGTTTTCCCGAAGGTTACGTGAATCTCACCGATTGCCTCCCCTCCTCCCGCCGACCAACGCCGCCGCGTGAGCGCGACGCCCCCCCGATGACCTCCTCTGGTTCGCTGGGCCAGATGCTCGGGCCCATACAGAAGGAGATCGACCACTTCGAGCGGCGCCTGGACGAGATGCTCCAGGCCGATGTCGACATGGTCCACGAGGTGGCCCGTTACATGGCCGCTCTCAAGGGGAAGCGTCTGCGCCCCGCTCTCACCGTGCTGTGCACCCGCGCCACGGGGCGCTGGGACGACCGTGTCATCGACGCCGGCGTCGGGGTGGAGATGATCCACGCTGCCACGGTGATCCACGACGATGTCGTGGACGGGGCCGGCATGCGGCGGGGCCAGGCGACGGTCAACAGCAAGTGGAACGACCATGTCGCCGTGCTCATGGGCGACTTCCTCCTCGCCCGGGCCCTCTGCCTGCTGGTCAGCCTGGGCGATCTCCAGGTCATGGCGGCGGTCTCCGGGGCCACCGAGCGGCTGAGCAAGGGCGAGATCTTCGAGTTCCAGATCGGGCTGCAGGCCGACACGAGCGAGGCCTCCTATTTCGCCATGGTGAGCGACAAGACCGCTTCGCTGATATCGGCCGCCTGCCGCATCGGACCCGTGCTGGCCGGGGCTCCACCGGAGGTGGTCGAGAGCCTGACGAAGTACGGCGAATCCCTGGGGCTGGCCTTCCAGATCGCCGACGACATCCTCGACTTCACCGGTGACGAGTCGACCTTGGGCAAGCCGGTCGGCCGCGACCTGCGGGAGCGCAAGATCACCCTGCCCCTGATCAAGTCGCTGGCGGCGGCTCCCGAGGCAGAACGGTCCGAGATCGTCCGCGTGTTGTCGGCTCCGGAGCCCCGGGAGGAGGACTGGAACCGCGTCTCCGACTTCGTCGAACGGCGCGGCGGGGTGGCCGCGGCCAGCGCCGCGGCGCGGGAGTGCGCCGACCGCGCCCAGGCGTGCCTGGAGGTTCTCGAGCCCTCCGCGGAGCGCACGATCCTGGAGACCACGGTGCGTCTGGTGGTCGAGCGGGACAGCTGACGGGGCCTTGAAGGCCAGGGTCGTGGCGGGGCTCGCGGGGCTGGCGGCGTTCCTCTGGCTGCTGCCGAGGCCCGGCCCGGCCGTTCCCGTCGAGGGCTACCACGTGGCCATGGGCACGGTGGTGCGCGTGGCGCTGTTCGCCGACGAGGCCCGGGCGCGGCCGTTGTTCGCCCAGGCCTGGGGGCTGATCGACCGGCTCGACTCAGCGCTTACGCACTACGGCGGCTCGAGCGAGATCGCACGGCTGCACGGCATCGCCCCGGGGCAGCCGGAGGCGCTGTCGGAGGAGTTGCACCAGGTCCTGGCGCCCGCGCTCGAGTTGGCGCGGCGGACCGACGGCGCCTTCGATCCGGCCCTGGGGGCCCTGACGGCGCTCTGGGGGTTTCCCGAGGCGCGTCGCCCTCCGGCGCCGGCCTCGATCGACTCGGCCCTGGCCCTGGGCGGCTACGAGCAGGTGCGCCTGAGCCAGGGCCGGGTGATCTTCGAGCGGGCCGGCGTGCGGCTCGATCTGGGGGCCGCGGCCAAAGGACACGTCGTCGACCGCACCGTGGACCTGCTGCGGGCGGCGGGGGTGGCGGCAGGCGTCGTCGAGGCCGGCGGCGACCTGCGGTTCTGGGGGCGGAAGCCCGACGGACGACCCTGGCGCTTCGGCGTGCAGCACCCCCGCGACCCGGCGGATACCGTCGCCGTGGAGGATGTGGGGCTGCCGGCCCTGGCCACGTCGGGCGATTACGAGCTGGCCTTCGAGAGCGAGGGCCGCCGGTACCACCACCTGCTCGACCCGGCCACCGGGTATCCGGCCGGGAGGGCGGTCAGCGCCACCGCCTGGGCGGGCACCGCCCTCGAGGCCGATGCCCTGGCCACGGCGGCCTTCGTGGCCGGTCCGGGTCCGGCCCTGGAATGGGCGGCGGCCGACGACGGCCTCGAGGTGATGGTATACTACGAGGACGGAGGCCATCTGCATCGCGTCCACTCGGACGGGTTGAAGGGCCGCATAAAGGCCGCCCCGGCGCCGTGAACCTTTTCCCGACCCGCCCGGCGGGTCACCGCAAGCGAAGCCGATGAGACAGAACTGGAAAGCCCTGCTGATCCTGGCCCTGCTGGCCACCGCCATCTACCACCTCTACCCGACGGTCCAGTTCTACAGCATGGACGCGGCCGAACGGCAGCGGATGGAGCACGACCGACCCGGATCCTTCTACGACCTGCAGAAGCGCGCCATCAACCTCGGGCTCGACCTGCAGGGCGGCATCCATCTCGTCATGGAGGTCGACCGCGAGGGCCTGACGGAGGAGGAGGGCCGCGACGCGGTGGACCGCGCCCAGGAGGTGATCCGCAACCGCGTCGACCAGTTCGGCGTGGCCGAGCCCACGATCCAGCGCCAGGGCGAGAACCGGATCATCGTCGAGCTTCCCGGTCTGCAGGACGTGGACCGGGCGAAGAACCTGATCGGCCGCACGGCGCTGCTCGAGTTCCAGCTCGTGGAGCCCGACGAGGACCGCTCGCGGCTGCTGGAGCGCATCGACGCCGTGCTGGCGGCGGGGGGGGACCGCGGCCAGGAGGACGAGCAGCAGGAGTCGGGAGAGGCCGCCGACGCGGCGGATTCCGAGACGGCGGAGGCCGATACCGGGGCGGAGGAGGCGCCGAGCCTGTTCGCCGGCGCCGACGACGACACCACGTCCGCGGCGGGGCTGTTCGAGGACGAGCCGGAGGAGCCGGAAGAGAGCGGCGGCGGCCTGCTCACGCGCCTCGTGCAGGTCGGCGGCCAGATCGGCGTGCTGCAGCGCGACCTGGCGGCGGTGAGGTCGCTCCTCGCCGACCCGCGGGCCCGGGATGCCATCCCCGGCGACGTGGAGTTCCTCTTCAGCAGCCGTCCGGACGGGCCCGAAGGCAGCCCCTACTACCTGCTTCACCTGGTGCGCGCAAAGCCCGAGATGACGGGCGCCCTGATCTCCGACGCCCAGGTCTCGATCAGCCAGAGCGTGGAGTACCTGGGACAGGCGGTGGTCAACCTGGAGACCACCGACGAGGGCGTACGCCTCTTCCGGCGGGTCACCGGCGCCCACGTGGGCGAGCGTCTGGCCATCGTTCTCGACGGGGCCGTCTACATGGCTCCGACGATCCAGGTCAAGATCATGGACGGCAGGTCGCAGATCACCGGCATGGCCAGCGAGGAGGAGGCCAAGGACCTGGCCATCGTCCTGCGCGCCGGCGCCCTGCCGGCCAAGGTGGAGATCATCGAGGATCGCACCGTGGGCCCCTCCCTCGGACGCGACTCGATCGAGCAGGGCCGGGTGGCGGCGCTGATCAGCATGGCCGTGGTGGCCCTCTTCATGCTCGTCTACTACCGCTTGGTCGGCCTCGTGGCCGACCTGGCGCTGGCCCTCAACGTCCTCTTCGTGCTGGCCGTACTCGCCGGCTTCAACGCCACCCTGACCCTGCCCGGCATCGCCGGCATCATCCTCACCATCGGCATGGCCGTCGACGCCAACGTCCTCATCTTCGAGCGCATCCGCGAGGAGCTGCGCACGGGCAAGACGGTTCGCGCCGCCATCGACTCGGGCTACGGCAACGCCCTGTCCGCCATCGTCGACGCCAACCTGACGACCTTCATGGTGGGTATCGTCCTCTACGAGTTCGGCACGGGTCCGATCCGCGGCTTCGCCCTCACCCTTTGCATCGGCATCGTATCGAGCCTGTTCACGGCCCTCGTCGTCACCCGCTCGATCCTCAACTTCATCACCTCGAGGAGCGGCCCCGGCGGCATGAGCATCGGTCCGGTGGGAATCCTCTCCGGAACGAGCGTCTCCTTCCTCTCCATGAGGAAGTTGGCCCTGGGGTGCTCGGGCACCGTCCTGGCCCTCGGCGTGGCTTCCATCGTCGCACTCAACGGGCTCAAGCCCGGAATCGACTTCGCGGGGGGCACCCTGCTCGAGCTGCACTTCGACCCGGCGGTGGAGGTCGAGGAGGTCCGCGATCCTTTGAGCCGCGTCGAGGTGGGCGGACGCACCCTCGATCTGTCCTCGAGCGAGATCAAGCACTTCGGCAGCGCCAACGACATCCTGATCCGGGTCGCCGAGGCCGAGACCGGCACCGACGTGGCCGACGGCATCAAGGCGGCCCTGCGGGCGGCCCTGCCCGAGAACCTGGGCCCGGAATCGGTGCGGCGGCAGGAGAAGGTGGGCCCGAGGATCGGCGAAGAGCTCAGCGGCGCCGCGCTGCGCGCCGTGGCCTTCTCCCTGGCCCTGATCCTCGTCTACATGGCCTGGCGCTTCAAGCAGTTCCTCTATGGCATCGCCGCCGTCGTCGCCCTGTTCCACGACGTGCTGCTGACCCTCGGCCTGCTGTCCCTGCTCGACATCGAGATCACCCTGGCCGTGGTCGCCGCCATCCTGGCCATCGTCGGTTACTCGCTGAACGACACGATCGTGGTCTTCGACCGCATCCGCGAGAACCTGCGCAGCGCCCGGAGGATGACCTTCTTCGAGTTGATCAACGCCAGCATCAACGAGTGTCTCAGCCGTACCGTCGTGACCTCGGTGACAACGCTCATCGCCGTGCTGGTGCTGATGGTCTGGGGTGGCGAGGTGATCCGCGACTTCACCATCACCCTGCTGATCGGCATCCTGGTCGGAACCTACTCCTCCGTGTTCATCGCCAGCCCGACCCTGTACTACGGCCACCTGCGCACGGAGGGCTCCGGCAAGGAGGACTGAGGCCGGGCCCGCCGGCAGGGTCGCCCCGCCCATGCGCAGCTTCGGAGTCTGTGCCATCCTCCTGTCCTTGGCGGCGGTGGCCCCGCCGCCGGCGGGGCGCACGGGGTACGAGTCCCTGTGGGGATTCGGCGTCCTCCTGCTGCTGGCGGTCACCGCCCAGGGCGTCCTCGCCCGGGCCGGCCTGCCGGCGCTGACGGCGTGGATCCTCGGCGCCTACCTGCTCGGCCCCTCGGCCCTCGACGCCCTCGACGCCTCCCGCGAGCCCCTGCTGTCGCTGGCCGGCACCGGGGCCGGCGTATGGGCCGGGCTCCTGGTGGGGCTGGGGGCGCACTGGCCGTCGGAGCGCCGCAGCCGGTGGCTGCCCCTGGTCGTGGCCGGGTCGACGCTGGTCACCTTCGCGGCCCTCACGGCGGTCTTCGGGCTGGCGGGACGGCTCCCCTGGCCGGTGGCCCTCGTGCTGGCGGCGATCGCCTCCTTCTGGGGTCCCATGGTGGCCGACTTCCAGCGCGGCCGGGAGACCCAGGTCATCGCCCTCCTGGGCTCCGCCATCGCCGTGCTGCTGCTCGCCGCGGTGCTGCTGATGGAGGCCGGGTCCCGCTGGGTGGCCCCCGAGGCGCGGGAGTGGCTCGGGTTGATGGTGCTCTCCAGTGCCGGGGGAGCCGCGGCGGCCCAGGCCCTGCGGTGGACGGGTATCCTGGAGCGGCGGGACAGCTCCGTTCTCGCCCTGGGGGGGTTCACCCTCCTCGGCGCCTGCTGGGCCTTCCACGCCGGCCTGCCGTCGCTTCCCATCGGTCTCGGGGCCGGGCTCCTCCTGGGCGCCCGCGAAGGCCCGGGCGGCGACCTCGAGCGGCGCCTGGCGCCGGCGCGGCCGATCTCCATCCTCCTCTTTGCCGCTCTCCTCGTGGTCTCGACGGATGCTCTCTCCCTGGTGCCGCCGCGAGCCTCCTGGCCCTATCAGATCCTGCTCGCCCAGTTGGGGGTCCTCCTGGTGGCGCGCGTCGTCGGGCCGGCCCTGTGGTACCCCCTGCCCTCGAGCGGCGAGTTCTCCCGCGGGTCCGGATGGCTGCTGCTGCCGAGGGGCATCATCGCCGGGGATCTGGTCCTCGGCGGCGGCGGCGCCTTCGCCGCGTTCCTGTCGCCGGAGCACGGCGACCTCCTGAGGCGGGTGGTGCTGGCCGATCTGCTCCTCTGCGGCGTCATCCTGGCGGCCCTCGCCGCCCTTGGGCAACGGCGCGGCTCCGGCGACAGCTAGCCTCCGGCGGGCGTTCTTGTGCCTGTACCACGCGCCCAGTACCTTCCCGCATCCGTCTCGTGCACAAGCCGTCATGAACCCCATCGCGCGCAACTGGGAGGAGGTCCGGCGGCGTGTCGCCGAGGCCGCCGAGCGTTCGGGGCGGGGGCCGGACGAGGTGCAGGTGGTGGTGGTCACGAAGGGCCGCAGGGCCGGGGAGGTGGCCGCGGCTCTGGAGGCGGGCGTCACCGATATCGGTGAGAACCGCGTCCAGGAGGCCGGCCCCAAGAAGGAGGCCGTAGAGGCCCCGGGGCGCTGGCACCTGGTGGGCGGCCTGCAGCGCAACAAGGCGGGCCGGGCCGTCGAGATCTTCGACGTGGTGCAGTCCGTCGACAGCCTCCGGCTGGCCGAGGCGCTCTCGCGCCGCGCTGCCGCCGCGGGGCGCACCCTCGAGGTGCTGCTGCAGGTCAACACGGCGGGCGCCGAGCACCAGGGCGGCGTCGACCCCGGCAGTCTCCCCGCCCTGGCGGAGACGGCGGCCGTCCTCGAGGGCCTGCGGCTCCGGGGTCTGATGACGATCGCGGCCCATAGCGGCGAAGAGGAGCGGGTGCGCGCCTGCTTCCGGCGGCTGCGGGACCTCGGCCGCCGCCTGGCCGGGAGCATGCCGGCGGGTATGACCACCTTGTCCATGGGGATGAGCGGCGATTACGAGATGGCCATCGAGGAGGGCGCGACCATGATCCGCGTCGGCACCGCCGTCTTCGGCCCCAGGCCGGCGGCGCCGGCAGTCCCCGTCCGGGAAGGCTGAGTCGACGTGTCCGATTCCGAGCTGTCCGTCTTCGACGGCTCCGGCTTCCTTTCCGGGGTGATCGACCTCATCGACGGCCTGCTGATGGTCTACCTGATCATCGTCGTGGCCCGGGTCGTCATCTCGTGGATCAACCCCGATCCCTACAACCGGCTCGTGCAGATCCTGTGCGGGCTGACCGATCCGGCTCTCGACGGCCTGCGCCGCTACATCCCGCGGTTCATGTGGTCCTCCGGGCTGGACTTCACCCCCCTGGTCCTGATCCTGCTGATCCAGGTCGTGCAGCTGTTCCTGAGGAACCTGCGCCTGTGACCGCCGCCGCCCCGCCTTCCGCCGCGCCGGCCTTCGACAAGGTGCCGAGCCAGGTCGACTTCCCCGCCCAGGAGCGCCGCATCCTCGAGTTCTGGCGCGGCGGGGACCTGTACCGCAAGTCCATCCTCGCTCGCCCGGCCGCCCGGCCCTTCCGGTTCTTCGACGGCCCGCCCTTCGCTACCGGCCTGCCCCACTACGGGCACCTGCTGGCTTCGATCACCAAGGACGTGGTGCCCCGCTACTGGACGATGCGCGGCTACCGGGTCGAGCGCCGCTGGGGCTGGGACTGCCACGGCCTGCCGGTGGAGAACGAGGCCGAGCAGCAGCTCGGTCTCGGGTCGAGGCGGGACATCCTCGAATTCGGGGTTTCGCGGTTCAACGAGGCCTGCCGCGACCTGGTGCTGCGCTACACCTCCGAGTGGCGCAGCCTGATCGAGCGGCTGGGCCGCTGGGTCGACTGGGACAACCAGTACCGGACGATGGACCCCGAGTTCATGGAGTCGGTGTGGTGGGTGTTCAAGTCTTTGTGGGACAAGGGCCTCGTCTACGAGGGCCACAAGTCCCTCGCCTACTGTCCCCGGTGCGCGACGCCGTTGTCGAACTTCGAGGTCAACCAGGGCTACCAGGAGACCCAGGATCCATCGATCACGGTGCGATTTGCGGTGGCCGGGCAGCCGCGCCTGTCCCTGCTCGCCTGGACCACGACCCCGTGGACGCTGCCCTCCAACATGGCTCTGGCCGTGGGCCGCGACATCCAGTACGTGCGTGTCACCACCACCGACGGAGAGCAACTGATCCTGGCCGCCTCCCTCGTGGACGGCATCTTCCGCCGGCACCACAGCGAGGTCGCCGAGACGACGCCCGTCGCCGTGGACGACCTGCTCGGACTGCGTTACGAGCCCCTCTTCGGCGACTTCGCGGCCCTCGCCGACGAGGGCGCCTTCCGCGTCGTGGCCGCCGATTTCGTCTCCACCGGCGAGGGGACGGGCATCGTCCACATCGCCCCCGGCTTCGGCGAGGACGACTACCAGCTCGGCCGGGTCGAGGGCCTGCCCGTGGTCTGCCCCCTCGACGCCGACTGCTGCTTCACCGGCGAGGTCCCGGAGTTCGAGGGCGTCTTCGTCAAGGAGACGGATACCCCGATCATCCGGCGACTGCGCGCCTCGGGGCGGTTGTTCTCCGAGGGCACCATCGAGCATTCGTACCCGTTCTGCTGGCGCTGCGACTCGCCCCTCATCTACCGCGCCGTCTCCACCTGGTTCGTGAAGATCGAGGGGGAGGTGAAGGAGCGCATGCTGGCCGCCAACCAGCGCATCCGGTGGGTCCCGGAGCACATCCGCGGCGGCCGCTTCGGCAAGGGCATCGAGTCGGCTCCGGACTGGGCCGTGAGCCGCAACCGCTACTGGGGCACGCCGCTGCCGATCTGGCGCAACGACGAGACCGGCGAGGCCGTGTGCGTCGGCAGCCGCCGGGAGCTGAGCGAGCTCACCGGCCGCGAGGTGGACGACCTGCACAAGCACTTCGTCGACGATCTCGAGATCCCGGCGCCCTCGGGCCGGGGAACCCTGCGGCGCGTGCCCGAGGTCCTCGACTGCTGGTTCGAGTCCGGCGCCATGCCCTACGCTCAAAGCCACTATCCCTTCGGGCGGCGCGAGGACTTCGAGGCCTCCTTCCCCGCCGACTTCATCTCCGAGAACCTCGATCAGACGCGGGGCTGGTTCTACACCCTGACCATCCTGGCGGCGGCGCTCTTCGACAAGCCGGCCTTCCACAACTGCATCGTGGGCGGCATGCTGCTGGCCGCCGACGGCCGCAAGCTGAGCAAGCGGCTGAAGAACTATCCCGACCCGTCGGAGATGCTCGAGACCTACGGCGCCGACGCCCTGCGCCTCTACCTGCTCAACTCGCCGGCCATGAAGGCCGAGGAGATGCGGCTCACCGAGGAGGGCATCAAGCAGAGTCTGCGCGACGTGATCATCCCCCTGTGGAGCGCCTATCACTTCTTCGTGCTCTACGCCAACACCGACGGCTGGTCGCCGGACGCCGCCGGCGGGGCCCGGCCGAAAAACCGGCTCGACCGCTGGATCCTCTCGGAGCTGCAAACCCTGGTCCACACGATCAACGAGGAGATGGAGGCCTACCGGCTCTACCGCACGGTGCCGGCCATGGTCGCCTTCGTCGACAAGCTGACGAACTGGTACATCCGCCGCAGCCGCCGCCGGTTCTGGAAGGCGGAGGACGGCGCCGAGACCGAGTCGGCGTACGCCACCCTGCACCAGGTGCTGCTCACCTTCGCCAAGAGCCTGGCCCCGGTGCTGCCGTACGTGACCGAGGCGATCTACCGCAATCTCGCCCGCGGTCCGGGGGCGCCCGAGAGCGTGCACCTGTGCGACATGCCGGTGGCCGACGAGTCGCTGCGCGACCCCGCCCTGGAGGCGCAGATGCGCCTGGCCATGCGCGCCTGCGCCCTGGGCCGCATGTTGCGCAGCCGCCACGGCCTGAAGGTGCGGCAACCCCTGCAGCGGCTCCTGCTGCTGCCTCCCGACGAGCCGGGACGCGCCCTGCTGGAGGATGCGAGCGACCTGATCGCCGACGAGCTCAACGTCAAGGAGGTCGTCCTCGTGGAGGACGAGGCGGCGATCAGCGAGGTCTCCTACAAGCCGAACTTCCGGGCCCTGGGCCCGCGCTTCGGCAAGCGCATGCGCGAGGCGGCGGACTTCATCAGCTCTCTGACCGCGGACCAGGTGCGGCTGCTGCAGGAGGGCGGTACCCTCGAAGCGGCGGGCGGCTCCATCGGCCTGGGCGACGTGGAGGTGCAGCGGCGCGAGCGGGAGGACCTGGTGGTGGCGGTGGAGGAGAACCTCGCCGTCGGCCTGGACGTCCACCTCACGGAGGAGCTCGTCGCCGAGTGCGGCGCCCGGGAGGTCGTCAACCGCGTGCAGAACATGCGCAAGGAGGCGGGTCTCGACGTGGCCGACCGCATCCGGCTGTGGGTGGAGGGGAGCGAAGCCCTGGAGTCGTGGGTCGGGGCTTTCCGCGGCTACGTGGCCGCCGAGACCCTGGCCCGGGAGATCTCGGTGGGGGAGACGCCCGGAGAGGCGTCGATGACCAAGGAGTGGGAAGTCAACACCGAACCCTGCAGGATCGCGCTCGTCAGCCTCGGGCCGGGCGCCTAAGGGAGGCGGGAGAGATGAATCAGGAAGACCTGGCACACTTCAAGAAGCTGCTGCAGACCAAGCACGAACAGGCCAGTTCCGATCTCGAGGAGTTCGAGCGCGTCTCCCGGTCGGACGTGGCCCAGGAGTCGTCCGAGGAGAGATCCGCCTACTCGCTGCACATGGCCGACCGCGGCACCGACGCCATGGAGCGCGAGAAGAACCTGCTCTTCGCCCAGCGCGAGGGCAGCTACCTCGACTACGTTCAGGAGGCCCTGCAGCGGATCGAGGACGGGACCTTCGGCGTCTGCCGCGTATGCGGGGGCGAGATCGGGCGGGCCCGCCTGGAGGCGGTGCCGACGGCGACCCAGTGCATCCAGTGCAAGAGCGGGACCGACCAGAGGAGAGGGTGAGCCCCGCCGGGGGGCGCGGTGCCGCGGTCCTCTGGATCGTGCCCGCCGCCCTGCTCCTCGACCAGGCGACGAAGCAGATCGCCCTCCAAGCCCTGGCCCTGCAGTCCCCGGTCCCCGTCCTGGGGGACTTCCTTCGCCTCACCCTGATCCACAACCGCGGCGCCGCCTTCGGCCTCACCATCGGGGGGCCCCTCGTGCACACGGTGGTCGCCGTGGGCGCCCTGGGGCTGCTGATCTGGATGTACCGCGGTCTCCCGGCGCAGGCCCGGCTCCAGCGCGGCGCGCTGGCCCTGGTCCTCGGCGGCGCCCTCGGGAACATCGTCGACCGGGTGCGCCTCCACGAGGTCGTCGACTTCATCGACGTGGGGCTCTCCGAGGCCTGGCGGTGGCCGGTCTTCAACGTGGCCGACTCCTGCGTCACCATCGGCGTCCTGCTCCTGGTCGTCTCCTACTCGCGGCAGAAGAAGCCGGCGCCGGCCGGCGCGGTCACGGCCGACGACCCCGCCCCGGGGGGTTAGTCCGGTGACCGGGTCGCCCGCCCCGGGGGGCGGCGTCCACGGCTTCCTGATCCAGGAGGAGGACGAGGGCGAGCGTCTCGACCGCTTCCTTCCCCGCGTTCTGGAGGACCTGTCCCGGAGCCGCGTGCAAGGTCTGGTCGCCGAGGGCGCGGTCCTTGTCAACGACGCCGCGAAGCGGTCCGGGTACCGCCTCCGCATCGGGGATCGGGTCACGGTCCAGGTTCCGGACCCGGTGGAGTTGGTGGCTCGCCCCGAAGACCTGCCGCTTGCCGTGGTTCACGAGGACGAGGATCTGCTGGTGGTGGACAAGCCAGCCGGCATGGCCGTCCACCCGGCGCCCGGCAGTCCCTCGGGGACGCTGGTGAACGCCCTGCTCCACCACTGCCGCGACCTGTCCGGGATCAACGGCGTGCTGCGGCCGGGCATCGTCCACCGTCTGGACCGCGGCACCACGGGTCTGCTGATGGTGGCCAAGAACGACACCGCCCACCGCGGCCTGGCGGCGCAGCTGGAGGAGCGCAGCGTCGAGCGGTGCTACACCGCCCTCGTGTGGGGAAGCCCCGCCGAAGAGGGGGTGGTCGACGAGCCGCTGGACCGCAACCCCGCCGACCGCAAGCGCATGGCCGTGGTCGAGGGCGGCCGGCGGGCGGTGACCCGCTTCCGGCGGCTGCGGGCGCTTGGCTTTCTCAGCCTGCTGGAGCTGCGTCTGGAGACCGGCCGCACGCACCAGATCCGGGTGCACATGCAGCACCTGGGGCACCCGGTCTTCGGCGATCCCGTGTACGGCGGCCGCACGCGGGTGCGCGGCATCGAGCCCCGGCTCCGGGAGGCGGCGCGGCGACTGCTGGAGGGTCTCGACCGCCAGGCGCTGCACGCGGCCTCGCTGGGGTTCACGCACCCTCGCTCGGGGGAGGCGCTGAGGTTCGAGAGCCCCCTGCCGGAGGACATGGAGCGGACCTTGCAGGGGGCCACGGAACCTCTCACCGGCGCAGCAGGCCCGGCATGACCCCGTGCCTGCCCTCGGAGGCAGGTCCTCACTTCTACTCCATCAGGCCGTATTTCCTCAGCTTCCGGTACAGCGTCGTGCGGTTTATTTCCAGCACCTGGGCGGTCCTGGAGATGTTCCGGTCCGAGGCCTCGTAAGCCCGGACCAGGGCCTGCCGCTCGGCCTCCTGGAGGGAGAGAAAGGCTTGGACCGGCTCTCCGGGAGCGGCCGGAGGTGGGGCTGCGGCCGCCAGCTGCGGGGGGAAGCTGGCGAGCTGCAGCCGGTCCGAGGTCTCGAGCAGGACGGCGCGCTCGATGGCGTTGCGGAGCTCGCGCACGTTGCCCGGCCAGTCGTGGGCGAGCAATCCCTGGAGGGCGGCGGGGGAGAACCCGCGCAGGCTCTTGTTGGCCCTCCCGGCGTGCTCCCGCAGGAAGTGGGCCGCCAGCATGGGGATGTCCTCGCGGTGGTCCCGCAGGGGGGGGAGGGAGAGGGGGAAGGCGGCCAAGCGGTAGTAGAGGTCGGCGCGGAAGGCGCCCTCGCCGGTGGCGGCCTCCAGATCCCTGTTGGTGGCGGCGATGACGCGGATGTCGATGGGGATGGGGTCGGCTCCGCCGATACGGCGGATCTCGCGCTCCTCCAGGACACGCAGAAGGTTGGCCTGCAGGGGGAGGGGCATGTCGCCGATCTCGTCGAGGAGGAGGGTTCCGCCCTGGGCCCGCTCGAACTGCCCGATGCGCCGCGCCGAGGCTCCCGTGAAGGCGCCGCGCTCGTGCCCGAAGAGCTCGCTCTCGATGAGGGTTTCGGGAATGGCGGCGCAGTTGACGGCCACGAAGGGTCCCGCCTCTCTCGGTCCGTTGAGGTGGATCAACCGGGCCACGAGCTCCTTGCCGGTGCCGCTCTCGCCTTCGATGAGGACCGTGATGTCGCTCTCGGCCGCCCGCTGCATCAGGGCATAGACCTCCTGCATGCCCTTGCTCTTGCCGACGATGCCGTCGAATCCGCAGGTCGTCTCGAGCTCGCTGCGCAGGCGCAGGACCTCGGCCTTCATCTGCTCGCTCTCCACCTCCTTGGAGACGTCGCGGTACACGGTGATGTGGCCCATGAGGTCCTGCTGTTGGTCACGGACGGGGGCCGTGGACCGGTGGAACAGACGCGGGTTGTCACCACCGGTGTCGGTGACCACTTCCGCCAGGTCGGCGGCGCCTTCGAGGAACAGGCTGCGTCCCGCTTCGGGCAGGACGGGCGGCCGCAGGCGGGCTTCGATGCGGGCTGCCAGATCTTCGGGTGACATCTGCCTCAACTCGTCCTCGGTGGCGTCGAGCAGCTCTTCGTACCCCTGGTTCGCCAGCCGCAGGCGTCCGTCGCCGCCGAACATGCCGATGGCGTCTCCCGTGGCGTCGAGGACGGCGCGGAGCCTGTCGTTGCTCGCTTCGAGTCTGCGGTTTCCGGCTTCCAGCTCCCGCTGGTGGCTCTCGAGCTCCTGCTCGATGTTCCACTTGCCCACGAGGGACAGGGTGATCTGCTGGACCTCCTCCCGGGAGAAGGGTTTGCGGATGTAGAGCAGCTTGTGGACCCGTTCCATGCCGCCGAGGATCTCCGGCAGCGACTTGTCGGAATAGGCGGTCATGATGACGATCTCGATGTGCTTCTCGAATTCCCTGATGCGGCGGACGGTCTCGATGCCGTCGGCTCCGGGAGGCATCCGGATGTCGATGAAGGCCACGGCAAAGGGATGGCCCGAGTCCCGGGCTGTCTTGATCAACCGGCAGGCCTGGCCCCCGCTCTCGGCATGGGAGAGTTCGAACCGCGGCAGGACGGCTTTCCCGCTCTCCGGGACGAAGGCGCCGGCCAGGGCATCCGTCGCCCGCGCCGGTGTGCCGGGCGCGAGCATCTCCTCGAAGTCCTCGTGGATCGCCTCCTGGTCATCCACGATCAGGACGCGGAGGTTCCAGGCATCATCCACTGTCATCTCGCCTGCCTTGGATCGAGTGAGAGTGAGAGATTCGGAGGGGGACCTGCTTCGGATCAGCCGGAGACGAGGGGCAGCGTGACGCTCATGGTGGTGCCTGCGCCATGGCCGCCGCTCGAGGGTTGGATCTTCCCTCCCGAACCCGTCACGAAGTTGGCTGCCGAGTGCAGGCCGAGTCCCGTCCCTTCCCGCTTGGTCGTGTACCCGGGCCTGAAGATCGCCTCGAGGTCTTCCGCCGCGATGCCGATGCCGTTGTCCTCCACCTCGAGGGCCAGGAAATCCCCCCGGACTCGGGCCCTGATCTCGATGCGGGGCGGGCCTTCGAGCCCGCCGGACTGCTCCAACTCGTCGATCGCTTCCATCGCATTCTTCAGCAGGTTGACCAGCATCTGGTTGAACGGGGTCTCCTGAATGCGGATCTCCTCGGGGGCGTCGCCGCAGTCCACGTGCGTGCGAATGCCCCTGCTGGAAAGGGACTCCTGCAGGATCGCCAATGCGCCGGAGATGGCCTGCCGCAGATTGAGGTCCTTGCGCGTCATGGCGTCGCTGTCGAAGCCCCGCTGAGCCCGGACGATGTCGACGATGTGGCTCGTCTGGCTGTCGACCCGTTCCACCGACTGCATCAACTGGCGGTTCTGCGCGGCGAAGTCCTCGGCCACAGCCACCAGGAAGGGCCGGACCTGCCGGCCTTGCGGGTCCTGCCGGACGTAGTCGGCCCAGTCCTCCGAGTGCGCCTCGGCGGCAGCGGACAAGGCCGAGAGGCGCTCGATGAGCGGATCGTTGCGCAACTGTTCCTGCAGGGTCCCGATACCGATGGCGGCGCTGGTGACGGCGTTCCCGATGTTGTGGAGGATGGTGTCCATGACCTCCAGGCGCCCCTGGGCGAAGGCCTGGGCGCGGGCCTCTTCGGCCTGCACTCTCTCGGTGACGTCGCGGAAGACGGTGACCCCGCCCCGTGTGCCGCCGGGCAGGGTGATGGGCCGGCCGCTGGAGCTGATGTGGACCCCCTGCGGCTTGGCGGCGGTGCGGATGAACATCTCCGCCTCGTCCGTCGCCTCGCCGCGCAGGGCGCGCACGAGGGGCAGTTCCTCCGTCGGGAAGGGGGTCACCTTGTCGGAGCGGAAGATGCTGTACTCCTCCGTCCAGCGGTCGGGAACCGCTTCCAGGCTCGTGCCGATGATGCGTCGGGCACTCGGATTGAAGGTGAGGCCGCCGTTCTCGTCAGCGACGATGACGCCGTCGCTGATGCTGTCGAAGATGGCTCTCATCACCTCGATCTCATGCTGCAGCTCGTCGATGGTCTTGCTCACCTTGATCTCCATTGAGCTGGAGGCCTGCCTTCGACGGTGAAGGATGAGACGGGTCGGGCGGCGCCGTCAGATGGCTGCACCAGGGCCGCCGGCGGGACAGGCGAGGACGGAAGACTCAGCGGCTGAAGCTGGCCTTCAAGGCGCCCCAGGCGGTCCGGGCGACGGCGGTCATGGCACCGTCGAGGCGGTCGAACTCCCACTCGCCATCGGCCTCCGCCGTCAGGGTGAGGAGGTGGTTGTCCACGGACCAGGTGCGGGTCCCGCCTTCCTCGCCGAAGACGGCGAGGAACTCGACCTCCTCGAGGACGACGAAGAACTCGGCCACGTAGGCCTCCTCGAAGGCCGGGTAGTTGTCGTCGGGGACTCCGTGGGTATCGGCCGCCTGGCGGGCCAGAGCACGGGCGAGGCGGGTGAAGAACCCGGCGAGGTCCTCGCCGTCGACGCGCAGGTCCAGGCCGGCGATCTCCACCGAGAGGCGGTCCCCCTCTACGCCGTAGGTGCCGCTGCCGCTTGCGGTGATCTGCCCGATGGCCGGCGCCTCGGCGAGATCGACGCCGGCCAGGAAGCCGTCCTTCACCTCGATGACCTGGTCGATCTCGAAGCTGCCGTCGTCGCCGAAGACCAGCCGGGTGGTGACCTCGCCGACGCGGTCGTCGACGAAGGCGCCCTCCCAGGTGCCGTGGAGGTCCTCCTCGGCCGACAGGGGAGGCAGGAGCAGGAAGAGGGGGAGGAGAGAGGCCAGCAGCCGGCGCATGCAGTCTCCTTCGAAGGTCACGCGTACAGGTGGGCGACGTACTCTTCGTAGCCGTTGTAGAGCAGGGTGTCGCGCCGCTCGAAGCTCGACAGGCTCGTGGAGATGAAGCGCTCGCTGGCCTGCGACCACCGGGGGTGGGGGACCTCGGGCTCGACGTTGGAGAGGAAGCCGTACTCGTGGGGGGCCTCGGTGTTCCAGAACGTGGCCGGCTGCTCCTCGATGAACTCGATCCGGACGATCGACTTGAGGCCCTTGAAGCCGTACTTCCAGGGGGTCACCAGGCGCAACGGCGGGCCGTGCTGCTTGGGCAGGGCGTGGCCGTAGATGCCCGTCACCAGCAGGGTCAGCTCATTGGTCGCCTCGGCCATGCTCAGGCCCTCCACGTAGGGCCAGGGGAAGTCGGGCCGGTCCCACTGCCCCGGCGCGACCGAGGGATTGAAGAAGGAGGTCATGCGCACGAAGCGGGCCGAAGACAGAGGCTCCACCAGGTCGATGAGGGCCTTCATGGGAAAGCCGGTCCAGGGGATGGCCATGGACCACGCCTCGACGCAGCGGTGGCGGTAGAGCCGTTCCTCCAGGTCCATGCGGCCCACGAGGTCGTCGATGTCCCAGGTCCTGGGCTCGTTCACCAGGCCGGCGATCTCCACCGTCCACGGGGAGGGCTCGAACTTGTCGACGTACTTCCAGACCTCCTTGCTGGTGGAGAACTCGTAGAAGTTGTTGTAGAGGCCGGCGATCTCCTCGTCGGTGAGGGGCCGGTCGAGGGTGGAGAAGTCCGGGTTCACCGGCGCCGGGTACCACTGGTCCGGGGGGATCGGCTCGCGGTCCTCGAGGCCGAGGAAGGGCCTGGGATCGACGAGGTCCTTCGGCTGCAGGAGCCGGTCGGGGATGCAGCCCGAGATCAGGCCGATGGTGCCCAGGCCGGCGCCGCGGAGGAACTTGCGGCGGTTCAGATAGGCGGCCTCGTCGGTGGCCTCCCGCTCGGGGATCTCCCATTTCCTGCGCGGCATTGGCGGCCTCCTTTCCCAGAATGGCAGAGAGAATATACGAGCCTGCCCGCTTCGCGGCGCCTATCCCTTGAAGGCCAGCCCCAGGGCATAGGTCGTGCCCGCCGCGGTGTTGCACCCGGAGACGATGTGGAAGAGATCGGCGCTGATCTCCACCCGGTCGTTGAAGGACCAGATCAGCCCCGGCGAGAACTTGAGGTTGTTCTGGTCGCCCACGAGCCCGCCGGTCGCGCCGGTGGCCCCGCAGTCGCCCAGGGTCTGGATCCCCTCGATCACACCCTTGACCAGCAGACGGTCGAAGGAGTAGCCGGCCTCCAGGCCGTGGAACAGTTCGTTGCCGTACTCCCCGCCGCGAAGGCGGTAGCCGAGGGTGCCGGTCACGTACCCCGGCACCGGGTAGAGGGACGTGCCCACCAGCAGGCGCACCTCGGCGTCGGTCTCGCCCGTGCCCAGGGGGACGTAGCTCTCCGGGATCTCCGTGGGCACGTCGTAGCCGAGGGGGATCTTGCCGCCGGCGGCCAGGGAGACGACGGCCGGATCGGCCATCAGCCGCCAGCGCAGGCGCAGCTCCAGGTCGGCAAGACCGGAGCTGGACTGGTCCGGATGCTGGCGCACGATGGTGCTGTCGAGGGCCTCGAAGTACCTCGCCTCCGTCGGATTGGTGAACTCCAGGCTCTTGTACGGCAGGGAGGCCACCATGGTCAGGCGATCCAGCAGGCCGTACTCCAGGTAGGCGGAATAGCCCCGGTCGCTCAGCTCCTCCTGGGGGTCCTGGGCCCGGTCCCGGCGCTCACCGTCGAGGTCCAGGTAGGCTCGAGAGCTGAAGGAGAGCCCGGCCAGCTTGGAGTAGAAGCCGCCCTGGGGCTGGGTCCAGGCGCCGGCGTGCAGTTGGGCCGGGGCCGCCGCCAGCAGGAGGGCGGTCAGCGGGATCCACGGCCGGAGGGGGTGAAGGGTCCTGGGTCGGTCGAGGCTGTTCATAGGTGTCTCTCTGATGTTGGCAAATGGGTCAGACGTCTGGTCTCCAAGGATTGTCCATCTGGGCGAGGTCACAACTCCACCCCCCGCTCCCCGGCATCGGCCGCTGCCTGCACACGCAGGGCCGTCTCGGACGAAGCGAGGACCTGCCCCGTTGTCAGCTCCCCCTCCTCGCGGGGCTCGCCGCGGATCCCCTTGAGAAAGGCGTCCAGGTATCCGCCGCTGTTGCCGGGGGGCAGGGGACGCCGCTCGACCTTGCGGCCCTTCGCCGGCGCCAGCTCCAGGTGGTCGTCGTTGGTGGCGGTCTCGAGGACGCCTTCGCGCCCCCAGAAGGTCGTTCTCCAATAGTAAGGCAGGGCGTACCCCGGGCCATCGGGCGCGAAGTAGGAGACATCGCCCACGACACCGCAGCCGTTGTCCATGGTGAGCAGCATCTGGGCGCCGTCGTGGAAATGGGGGGTCTCGGGGGCGAAGGCGTTCCAGCAGCGCGCCGCCTCCAGCCGCGTGAAGCGCAGGCCGGTGATGAAGGGGAGCCCGTCGATGGCGTGGATGCCGATGTCGTTGATCGTGCCGCCGTGCTGCCCGGGCTCGAAGTACCAGGCCGGACGGGAGCCGAGCATGAGGGGGTGCTGGCCGCCGAACTGGACGGCGTGGATCTCGCCGATGACTCCCTCCCGGATGAGGCCGCGCACCGCGCGCGGGCCGGCGGCATCCCTCATGGTGAGCATGCACCCCACTTCCAGGCCGCCGGCGGAGGCGAGGGCGCCGATCCGCTCCACCTCCCCCAGGCGGGTGCACAGGGGCTTGTCGGCGATCACGTGGAGTCCCCGCTCCAGGGCGGCGATGAGGCGGACGCCGCGCAGGGCGTACACGTCGCCAACGGCCACGGCGTCGCACTCGACCTCGTCGAGCAGGCGGTCCACCTCGCGGTGAGTGATCTCGATGCTCGATCCGGCCAGCTCGCGGCGGGTCTCCCCGTCCTCCTCGCAGGCTCCTACGACGCGGACCCCCGGCGTGGCGAGGGCGCGCTCGTGGAGGCTGTGGATGTGGGCGTGGCGGAACCCGATGAAGGCGATGCGCACGTCGTCCAAGGTGGTCTCCAGAGAAGGGGATTGCAGATGAACCAAAGGCCGCGGCGCCTGCGGTCAAGCGGCGCTGGCGGGTTCCGGTCGCCCCCGGTTACCTTGAACCGGGGGCCGAATCACGGGGGGAAATGGCTTGAACTTCCGCAAGGCAGTGGTGGTCGGCGCCGGTACCATGGGCCGGGGCATCGCCCAGGTGCTTCTGGAGGCCGGCCTGCACGTGGGGCTGCACGACGCCTCGGGGGCCGTCCTCCAGGCGGCGGTCGACTCGGTCCGGGAGCGGGTGCGCCGCCGCCGCGATCGCGGAGAGATCGGCGGCGATCCGGATGAGATCGCCGGGCGGCTGCGCGCTCTCGCGGAGCTGTCGGACCTGGCCGGTACCGACCTGGCGATCGAAGCGGTTCCGGAGCGCCTCGACCTGAAGCAGGACGTTCTCGCCCGGCTCGACGCCGTGCTGCCTCCCGGGGCGGTACTGGCCTCCAACACCTCGGGGCTGGACCTGTCGGCGCTGGCCGGCGCCACCGGCCGCCCCCATCGGGTGGTGGGCCTGCATTTCTTCAACCCGCCCCCGGCCATGCCTCTGGTGGAGATCATCGCCGCGCCGCGGACGTCCCCGGAGGTGGTGACTGCCGTGGCCGGGCTGGCGCGCCGCTGCGGCAAGACCCCGATCGAGGTCGGCAACCGGCCTGGATTCGCCGTCAACCGGCTGCTCTTCGCCATGGTCGCCGAGGCGGTCCGGGCCCTGGAGGAGGGGGTCGCGTCAGCGGAGGATCTGGACCGCGCCGTGCGCCTGGGCGCCGGCCATCCCATCGGCCCCCTGGCGCTGGCCGACTTCGTCGGGCTCGACGTCTGCCTCGATATCCTCGAATCCCTCGAGGCCCGCCTCGGCCCCCGGTACGCGCCGCCCGGGCGACTCCGCCGGCTGGTCGCGGAAGGCCGGCTGGGGCGCAAGACGGGGGGCGGGTTCTTCGACTATTGAGAGATCCGCGCCACCGGGTCGTGAGGCCCGCCGCCGGGCCCGCTGCGCGGCCGCCCCGCCGGCCGACGGGGGCCGCGCCAGGCCATGAGGGCGCCCCACGGGGACCGACGCCATGTTGAGATTCCCCCGCGCAGGTCTGCTGGCTGCCGGGGGGGTGCTGACCGGCGTCTTCCTGTGGCTCCGGGCCATCGGCGATCTCGGCGAGAACGTGCCCGGGATGTGGCTGGCTCTGTTGCCGGCCCTGGCCGCCTGGGCATACGCCGCCTGGCTGGTGCTGCGCTCCCCCCGCGCGGCGGCCGGAACCGCCGCCGTCGTGGCCGGCTTCGCCGTCCTCTTCCGGCTGCTGCTGCTCGACACCCCGCCTTCCCTGTCCGACGACATCTACCGCTACCTGTGGGACGCGCGGGTGCAGGCCTCCGGCGGGAATCCATATGCACGAGCCCCGGACGCCGCCTCCCTCGCACCGCTACGGAACGACGACTGGGGGCGGATCAACCACCCCGAGCTCGTCACCATCTATCCGCCGGTGGCGCAGTGGTTCTTCCGGGCCGCCCACGCGGCATGGCCCGGGGCCACCGGGCTGAAGGCGGCCCTCGTCCTCGGCGACCTGCTGCTGCTGGCCGTGCTCTGGCGGCTGCTGAAGCATCGCGGGCAGAATCCGCTGCGGGCCCTGCTCTACGCCTGGCATCCCCTGCCCGTCATCGAGATCGCCGGCAACGGCCACGTCGATACCCTCGGTGTGACGCTGATGATGCTGGGTCTGCTGTTCCTGGCGTCGGGCCGCCGGCACGGGGCGGCCCTGGCCCTGACGGCGGCGATCCTGTCCAAGATGGTCCCCGTGCTGTGTCTGGCCGCCTTCTGGCGATCCTGGGAACCGGCGGACTCGCGGGGCTGGCGGCGGTGGCTCGATCCGATACCGCGCCGGCCCCTGGTGTGGGTGCCCCTCGGCGCGGCCGCCGCCTGGCTCGCGTACGCCGACGCCGGCGGGGCCATGTGGTCGGGGCTGCGGACCTTCGCCCTCAAGTGGCGTCACAACGACAGCCTCTACGGCCTGGTCTACTCCCTGCTCGCCGACCCGAAGCCCGGCTGGGAGTGGGACGACGGCGCCCTGATGACGGCCCGCTGGATCTGCCTGGCGGGGCTCGCGGCGGTGACCGCGGGGGCGGCCGCCGGCTGGCGCGACCCGGTGCGCGCCGTCGCGGCCTCCACGGGGGCCCTGCTGCTGCTGTCCCCCGTGGTGCATCCCTGGTACCTGCTCTGGGTCCTGGCCTTCCTGCCCATGTACCCGGCACCGCCGTGGATGGCTTTCAGCTGGCTCGCCTTCCTCGGCTACGAGGCGCTCATGCCCTACCGCGGAACGGGGACGTGGCAGTCCTCGGGATGGGTGGCCTGGGTCGAGTACGGCCCGGTGTACCTGCTGCTCGGCTGGTGCCTGGTCCGGTGGGCCGCCGCTCGACGCGGCGCCGTGAGCAGGGAGACGGTCTCCGACCGGGCATGAAGCCGCCGATCCCGGTGCGTATATTCAATTTCTTCATCCTCGCCGACGTCTCCTCTTCCCCGATCCAGGTCTCGTCGTGAGTTCCGGTACCTCTCCCTGGAAACTGTCCCTGTGCCTGCTCGCACTGGCCGCGGCCGCCTGCACCCAGGTCGCCCGCCAGCCGCGGCAGAGTGCCGTGCCCTGGTGGGAGGCCGGGGGGAACCCCGCCGGGACGGAGGAGGTCCAACAGGACACGTCCGCCCAGGCAGTGGCTGAAGCCGAAGAGGGGGTGTCCGCGCTCGAAGCCGCGGAGCCGCCCGACTCCGTCGCCGCCGCCGGGGAGAGAGCTCACCCGCCGGAGGCCGTGGAGGGTCCGGACTCCCTGGCGGCTGCCGGACCGGCCGCCGAAGCCGCTCCGGCCGGTCCCGGAGGTCCTCCGGAGGTCGAAGCTGCCCGTCCCCCGGAGAGGCCGGCACCGTCCCCGGAGGTGGTGCAGGCGCAGCGGCGGGCGTACGAGTCCCGCACTCGGGAGGACCGGGAGCGGGTCGAGCGGGTGAACGAATACGCTCTCTGGTGCATCGAACGGGGCCTCTGGGAGGAGGCGCGGATCCACCTCGAGCAGGCCGTCGCCGTGGACAGCCTGTCGGCGAGCCTGCACAACAACCTGGGGATCCTCTACGAACGGCTCGGAGAGCGGGAGAAGGCGCGGGCGGCGTATGAGTTCGCCGCCCGGCTGGCCCCCGGTAAGCGGTTGTACCAGGCCAATCTTGGCTACCTCCGCAGGGCCGAGGAGGCCCGCGGGGTACCGGCGGACAGCGTCGACATCGACGGACTGCCGAAGGCCAGGGAACGCCGCCGAGGGACCGCCCCGGCGCGGGAAACGCCGGAGGAAGGGTGATGCCCACCATGAACTCTCGTGAACGCCGCATCCGCACCGGCGCCCTGCTGCTGGCCGCCGCCATGGCCTGGCAGCCGGGCGTCGCCTCGGCCCAGGACATCCTGTCCTCCCAGCTGCGCCAGGGCTTCGGCAAGAACAAGGTTCGCTACAAGGACTTCGACTGGCACTTCGTCGAGAGCGAGCACCTGCTCCTCCACTACGAGCCGGAGTTCGAGGACCTCGCCGACCGGGCCGTGGAGTACCTCGAGGAGGCCTACCTCCACATCAGCGCCCTCATGCGCCACGAGCTGTCGACCAAGCCGCCCATCGTCATCTTCAAGTCCCACTACGAGTTCCAGCAGACGAACATCATCCAGGCGTTCCTGCCGCCCGGGGTGGCCGGCTTCGCCGAGCCCCTGCGCTACCGCATGGTGATCCCCTTCAACGGCGATCTCGACGACTTCCGCAACGTCCTCACTCACGAACTGATGCACATCTTCCAGTACGACATCGTGAACCGGGGACCGGTGCGGCGCATCTCCAACCCCATCGCGCGGCCGCCCACGTGGATCATGGAAGGCCTGGCCGAGTACTCGACGGAGGAGATGAACACCATCGACGAGATGGTGCTGCGCGACGCGGTGCTGACGGACCGGCTGATCCCTCTCGAGGTGATGGACTCGAGCTGGAACTACCTGCCGAACACGTTCCTGGCCTACAAGCAGAGCCACAGCCTGATGGAGTACATGGCGGCCAACTTCGGGCCCGAGAAGGTGAGCCGCATTCTGCGCGTGTGGGACCAGCAGACCGATACGGACCGGCTCCTCGAGCGCCTCATCGACATGGACATGAGCACCCTCGACGAGCGCTGGCAGGCGCACATGCGCAAGCGCTACTGGCCGCTGCTGCAGCACCGCGACTACGTCTCCGAGTTCGCCAACCGCGTCGTCGACAACGACGAGATCCACGGCCTGTACATGTCGCCGGAGTGGTCCCTGGGAGGCGACATGCTCGCCGTGCTGAGCACCGACGGGGTGGAGCAGCACGTCGACATCATCCGGGTCAGCAACGGCCGCCGGGTGCAGCGTGTCACCACCGGCATGCGCACCCGCGTCTTTGACGACCTGACCTTCGGCGACGGCACCGTCGCCTGGGCGCCGGACGGAAGCACCATCGCCCTGGTGGGCAAGGACGGTCCGAAGGACGCCATCGTCCTCTGGGACCTGTACGACAAGAAGCTGGTGAACACCCTCTCCTTCGACGATATCGAGATCGTCGAGGGACTCGACTGGGCGCCGGACAGCCGCCGCCTGGCCTTCGTGGGCACCGGCTACGGGCAGAGCGACCTCTACCTCGTGGACGTGGCCACCGAGCAGGTCCGCCAGTTGACCGGGACGTCCAGGCGGGAGGACCACCCCGACTTCCATCCCGACGGGAGGCGCCTCGCCTTCAGCGCCAAGGTGGAGGGCCAGTTCGACATCAAGGTCTACGACCTCGACACGGGGAGCCAGTCCACGCTGGTGGCCACGCCGGGCGACGACCTGTGGCCGGAGTGGACCCCGGAGGGCAACAGGCTCCTCTTCGTCTCCACCCGCGAGGGCATCAACGACCTGTTCCTGCAGGATCTCAGCGATGGCCGCGAGTACCGACTGACGCGCACCCTCTCCGGCATCATGAACCCCTCCCTGTCTCCCGACGGCCAGCAACTGGTGCTCAACACCTACTACCACAGCCGCCGGGAGATGTACCGCATGGACATGCCCACCATGCCGGAGCTGCGGCTGCGCAGCGACGAGCTGGCGGCGCGGGTCGGCGCCGGGCCGGTGGTCGCCGCCGAGGCCACCGAGGCCGGTGGCGAGAGGCCGTCCGGGCCGGACCCCATCCTCCTCGTGCAGAAGGGGGCGGCCGACACCGCAGCCGCGGCCCTGGCCCGGGCCACCCGCCTCGGCCTGGAGGAGGCGGTGGCCATTCTCGACCGCAAGGCGGACACCAACCAGGCGATGAAGCTGGCGGAGGCCTCCGGCGGCGACGCCGGTCCGGCGGCGGCCGGCGAGGGCGGGATCCCCTCGCCGACGGGGGGCCTGGAGGACGTGGGCGATGCCCTGCGGCGGGACACGGCGCGGCTCCCGGGCAGTCCCGAGAGCGCCCTGGAAGGGCTGCCCCGGCGGCGGTACACGCCCAAGCTGGAGTTCGACGGGGTGGCTCTGCAGATGGGCTACTACTCAGGCTTTCTCGCCGGGGTGGCCCAGTTGAGCATGAGCGACCTCCTGGGCAACCACGACCTGAACATGTTCACCGACTACGTGGGTTCCCAGGAGATCAACAACGATTTCACCTTCGCCGCCGGCTACAGCTACCATGGCCGCCGGCCGACGTACAGCGCCATGGTCTTCAACTGGAACCAGTACTTCAACGACAACGAGGGCCGGGGCCCCTTCGGGGGCTACTACGGGATCGGCGCCCGTCTCACCCGGGGGCTGGTGCGCAGCCGCCAGACCGGGGTGCTGGCGGACATGAGCTATCCCCTCGACGTGTACCGGCGTGTCGAGCTGTCGTACTCCTTCGTCGACGAGCAGCGCGAGATCGCGTGGCCGGTACAGGAGCCGATCGACGGCTACAGCACGCACCTGTTCAAGGCCGCCTACGTCCACGATTCCCTCAACATCGGGCTCCTCGGGCCCACTGCGGGCCGGCGCTACTACCTGTCCGCCGGGCGCACCCTGGCTCTGAGGGAAGGGGACCGCAACTTCACCCACGTGGAGGTCGACTACCGCCACTACCTGCGCCTGGGCCGCTGGTCGGTCCTCGGGTTGCGGGGCACGGGCATCGGCTCCCTGGGGCGCGACGGCCTCGAGTACAACCTCGGCGGGCCGGCCTGGTTCCTGCCCTTCTACCCGGGGTACAACCTCAATGTCGGGCCGCTGCGGGGCTACGCGTTCTCCAAGTTCACCGGCACCCGCGTGGCCCTCGTCAACGGCGAGATCCGCGTGCCCTTCATCCGCAACATCACCTTCGGCTGGCCCGGGACGTTCGCCATTCCCGCCGTGGACGGCGCCATCTTCGCCGACCTGGGGAGCGCCTGGAAGAAGGACCAGACCCTCGACCCGTGGCCGCTGCAGAGCCCCCACGTCGAGGTCGACCCGGCGGCGGAGCGGGTGCGCCTCCAGGGCGGCGTCGGCTTCGGCCTGCTCGTCTATTTCCTGGCGCCGCTGAACTTCGAGTTCGCCCGGCGCACCGACTTCAAGGACATCTCGGGGTGGCACATGCACTTCAGCTTCGGGCGGAGCTTCTGAGGGTGGCGGCCGGGCGTTGGGCGCCCGCCTGGATGGCCCTCCTGTGCCTGTGCGGATGCGCCGGCCGCGGACCCGGCATGGGCACGGCCGTGGAGTTCCGGGCGCCCTCCGTCCCCGACGCCGAGATCCGGCCCCTGCTCGAGGGCGTGGAGAAGATCGGCGTGCTCTCGGCCACCGACATCACGCCGCTGCAGGATCTGGACATCGAGAAGGTCATGGGGCGCCTCACCGACGCCACCGCCGGAGGTCTGCGCAACCTGTCCGACCGCACGGTGATCGGCCAGGACGAGATCCGCTGGCACTTCCGCGACGTGGAGCTGGACTCGGCGGCCGTCTTCAGCGACAGTCTGAAGAGCGCCATGGTGAGCGAGCTGGGCCTCGACGCCCTCGTCTTCGTCACCCTTCGCGGCCTGGACGCGCGGATGTCGCCCATGACCCCGACCCCCTACGGGGGCATGGCCGCCAATCCGAGGGTGAACATCACCGTGAACCTGCACCTGCTGCTGGTGAACCTGGCCACCGGCGGGCACTGGAGCCACGAGGGCCGGCACAGCAGCTGGCAGCCGGTGCAACTGGACCTTCTCGGGGGCGGCCGGGACCGCACCGAGCGGCAGATGCTGACGGCCCTGGCCCCGCCGCTGCGGCAGTTCCTGGCGCGGGTTGCGCCGCCGCCGAGCCGGCAGACGCGCCGCTTCGACAGCAGCGGGGACTGAGCCGGCGGCAGGAGGGTTCGTCGGCGCAAAGGAAAAGGGGCGGCCCCGGTCGGGAGCCGCCCCTCTTTTCTTGGTGATTTCCGCGCTATGGGCGGGGTGGGTTCAGCGCCGCTTCTTGCGCCGCTTGGCGGCCGAGCTGCCGCTGCTCTTCTCCTCCGAGGCCGGCTTCGACGAGCTGGAGGAGGAGGAAACGCTGCCGCTGGACTTGGAGCTTCCCGAGGGCCGGGTGGTGCGCTGACCGACGGTCGAGCGCCGCACCGTCGGCTCGACCCGCTGCGTCCAGGCGCGCTCCTGGCTCTGCCGCTGCCGCTCCCGAAGGGTGGTCTCGTCGACGGTGGGGGGCTCCGAGGTCGGCCCCCTGCTGGTGAGTCCGGACCTGAGCTCGGACAACTCGGTGGTGGTCACCAGCTCGTACCCCGGGGGCACGTAGCTGCCGCGGGAATAGTAGGGGTCGTAGCCGTAGCCGTAGGGTCCGTAGTAGGGGCTGTAGCCGTACGGTCCGTAGCCGCCGTAGCGATAGCCGTATCCGTAGCCGTAGCCCGGGCCGTACGCGAAGGGCGACCCGAAGCCGTACATGCCGTACCGGGAGTCGTAGCCGAAGATCGGATAGCCGCTGCCGTACGAGTCGTAGCCCGTGGTGCCCAGGCCGCGCTCGTCGGTGAACCGGCCGATGCGGGGATCGCGGTCCTCGGGCTCTTCCCAAGTGGCGGAATAGGCGGGTTCCTCGGGGGTGGTGAAGCCCCCGGGGGCCCGCAGGACGGTGTAGCAGCCGGTGGCGGAAACCACTGCCAGCGCGAGCACGAGACCTGTGAGGGATCTGGTCATGTCGCGACCTCCTGTGGGTGCGGCGCCCTCGCCGGGGCGCTCGGGGTCAATATACGGAGGGAGCCTTCCCGGTCAACGGCTTTCGGGGCTCGCCCGGGGGCCTCGGGGACCGGGTCAGAACAGGTAGCGGACTCCCATGAAGACGCGGTTCACGTCCACGTCCTCCCGCAGCTCCAGTTCGTTCTCGCCTTCGGCCTGCTCGTAGTTGCCGCGGGTATAGGCCAGGTCGATGCGCACCGCCTCCTCCACGGCGACCCCTGCGCCGAGGGTGTAGAACCGCCGGTCCCGGAGTACCCGGATCAGGGGGTTGTCGACCGGGTCCGGAGTGCGGGTCGGGTCCCGGGGCCCGACGAAGGGCAGGGGGTCGGAGTAGTACCCGGCGCGCAGATCGACGGCCGCCCAGGGCACCTGCCACTCGGCTCCGAGGTGCCAGCGCAGGACGTCGGCGTACTGGTCCTCGAAGGAGGTGTCGGTACGCAGCTCGAAGGGGTCGTCGTCGGTGTACTCGGTCTGGGTCCACTCGGTGGCGTGGACCGAGGCGGCCAGCGTCACCTGTGGCACGGGCCGGCCGGAGACGCCGAGTCCGAAGGAGAGGGGCAGGGCGATTCGGTAGCTGCTCTTGAACTCCTCGCTCGGCGTCTCCACAAGCTCCCCGTTGTCGGATTCGACGGAACTGAAGTGTGGTTGGGGCGGGGCCCGCCAGGTGTAGCTGACCTTGTGCGAGGAACCGGTGGCCATGGTGACGCCGAGGCGCAGCCGCGGGTCGTCCCGGGGGGTGCGCACCATGGCGCCGAGGGTGGCGGTCCAGGTCGTGCCGTAGTCGTCGACGAAGACCTCGCGCTCGGTGAAGCGGCTCTCGTAGAAGAAGTCCTCCGTGTCGATGGAGACGAACTCCGAGGTCCACTCGTCCTCGCCGCCGATGAGGCTGAGGGTGGCGCCAACGGAGACCGAGGGGCTCACGTCGATGGCGCCGGCCACGGAGGTGATGGCCAGCTCGCCCTCGTGGCGGAAGCTGTCGTCGTAGGCGAGGCTGTCGCCGAGGACGGCCCCGGCCGCATCCCGGACCACCGGCACCAGGGGGTAGTCGAGGGCCCAATCGAAGTCCTTGACCCGGTTGAAGCCCGCCGCCAGCACGAGACTCCCCCGGTACACGGGCACCGGATAGACGAAGCCCAGGCTGCCGAAGCGGGTGTTGCTCACGTCGGCGATGGCACTGTTCTCGATCGGTGTCCCGAATCCGGCGACGGCCCGGTTCTGCCGGGCGTTGCGCAGGAAGGCGACGTTGATCTCGCGCTGGCGCATCTGCGCCAGACCGGCGGGGTTCCAGTAGACGGCGGTGAAGTCGTCGGCGAGGCCGGCGAAGGCGCCGCCCATCGCCATGGCGCGGACTCCGACGCCGGCGAAGTTGTCGATGGCCCGCTCTTCCTGGCCGGCGGCGGCCGTGGCCAGGACGAGCAGGGCGATGGGGGTTCGGAAGTGGCGCATCAGAAACTCTCGCTGTAGCGAACGGTGATCTCGCGGCTGAGGTCGGCGGAGGGTCCGCCAGGCGCCGTCCGGTCCCCGTTCTGGAGGAAGTTCTTGAGCAGGAAACCGAGCCTCAGGCTCCGGGTGGGCGACCAGTTGACGCCCCCGTTGGCGTATCCCCGGTTCAGGGCCCAGGAGTCGTCGCCGCCGTGGCGGGCGAGGTCGTACTCGGCGATGAAGATGAGCCTGTCGCTGAACCGCTTGTCGGCGCCGAGCCACCCGGAGAGGCCGCCCTCCTCTTCGAGGGACCAGCTCAGGCCCCCGTGAAAGCCGAGCTGGCCGAGAGTGGTCCCGTAGTTCTTGCTGGAGGCCAGGTAGATCCCCTTGCCCCGGACCTGGTACCTGCCGTGGGCGTGGGCCCCGTATCCCTGGGTGTCGTACCCCGCCGTCAGGGCGGGCATGCCGGTGCTCTCCTCGACGAGGCGGCAGCGAGCCGCTGCCTCGACCCTGGGATACCAGTCGACCTCGTCGTCGCCGATGACCCCCTCGCCCCCGAAGGCCAGGCCGACGGCCAGGCGCTGCAGGAGTCCGGCGTCGACCTGGCCCATCAGGCCGCCTCCCGGGAACAGCCTCAGGTCGATGGCGAATTGTCCCTTGTCGAGGAGGCCGGCGGTGGGACTGTCCACGAGGCGCACCAGCTCCGGCGGCCCGTACTGGGCGCCCGCGGGACCCGCCCGGACCGCGGCCAGCATCGCCAGTGCCGGAAGCCATGAGCGGTAGGAGGTCAAGCGCCCCTCCCGGGACCGGCGCCGGTGTCGGGCCGCCGCCATCGGATGCGGCGCTCCTGCTCCTGCTCTCCGTGGCGGAGCTCGATCCGCCACCGCTTCTCGGGGAGCAGCTCGGGAAGGCGGTCCGCCCACTCCACGAGGGTGACGGCGTCGGCCTCGTGGAAGAACTGGTCGGCGCCGATCTCCGCCAGCTCGTCCACCGTCGCGAGGCGGTAGAGGTCGAAGTGGTAGACCCGCAATCCGCTGCCTTCCCCGGTGCCCTCGTAGACGTTCAGCAACACGAAGGTAGGGCTGTTGACCACCTCGTCGACACCCAGACCGGCGCAGATTCCCTGCACGAGGCAGGTCTTGCCGGTGCCGAGGTCGCCTTCGAGGGCCACGAGGTCTCCCGGCACCAGGGCGGCAGCCAACTGGCGGCCGAAGCGCCGGGTCTCGGAGGCGCAGCGGGTGCGGCGCTCACCCGCGCAGGCGAGATCCGCGGTCACCGTAGAGGGAGACACCGCACGAGTGGGGTTGGGAGGGCATCTGCATGAGCGACGGTGGAGAGGTCCCTGACAAGAGGGACCATCTTGCCGCCGGGATGTTCCTGCCGGACGGGGGAGGACTGGGCCGGGCCGCCAGGGAGCGGCGGCGGTGCGGGGGCATCCACCGCGTGAGAGCGGCGGCTTCCCCGGGGTTGGTGCTTCAGCCGCCGGAGGCGCGCCGGCTGTCCATGGGGATCACCGACTCATCCCCGCCCTCGACGGGCTCGGGCGCCTCCGCCCCCATGGCGTCCACACCTTCATTCTCGTCGACATCCATGGAGCAGTTGCCCTGGAAAACGGCGCCCTCGGAGATGGCCAGGGCGTTGGAGTTGATGTCTCCCACGACCCGTGCCTGGCTGTCGAGGCGGACCTTGTCGCCCCGCACGTTGCCGTGCACGACTCCGTTGATGTAGACATCGCGGCCGTCGAGCTGGGCATGGGCCTCTCCCGACTGGCCGATGGTGAGCGTTCCCGTGCACGACAACTCGCCCTTGAAGGTGCCGTCGATGCGCACGCTGTTGTCCACCTTCATGACTCCCTCGAAGGTGGTGCCGCGGCCGACGATCGTGTTCAGGGTCTCGCCGCCGCCGTTCTCTTCCTTTTTGCCCAGCATTGCCTTGTCTGTCCTCCGGCTGCTTCCGGTGAAACCGGGCAAGCCGCCCAAACTGTCGAACACTCTGCTCATCAGGCGGCCAATATAGGACCGGGCCGCGGACGGGAAAAGGGCCGCGAGAAACCCGGTCACTTCTTCTTTTTCTTGGATTTTCTGCCTTCGACTCTGCCATTGGCGCGAAGCCGCTCGACCACGGCGAGCACGGCGGCCTGGGTCGGCTCCTCTACGGCGGTCATCTCTATGACGGGGACGTCCTCGTCCTCGCAGCCCCTGAGGATGTGTTCCTGGATTCGGAGGATGCGATCCAGATCGGAGAGGGACTTGCGCGGCGTCCTGGCGGGGGCCTGGACCTCCCGCTTGGCGAAGCGCGTCTCGTAGGCCTCGCGGTCGGTCAGGGCCAGGCAGATGGGCACGATGATGGCGTTCTCCTCGAAGGCTTTCCACCGCGAGACCCCGGGGAGCAGGTGCACGCCGTCGATGATGGCGCTCGCATTCTCCTCGATGCAACGGGACATGATGGCGCGCACGCCGACGCCGACGACCCGGGACTGTTCGTGGAAGGCGGTTACCACAGGGTCGAGACCGTCCTGGATGTCGGCAGCCTCGGCGTCGTAAGAGGAATCGTGGATGGAAGGCATGAAGTCCCTGGCCAGCGTCAGGCGCAGGATCTGCCGGATGTCGTCGGTGGCCACGACGCGGGGGATGTCGAGGACGTTGGCAAGACTGACGGCCAGCGTCGTCTTGCCGACGCCGGTGGCGCCGCCGATGAGGATCACGAGGGGCTGGTCCAGATCCCTCCAGTCCCGCCAGGTCCGGTAGAGCTCGGCGGAGCTCTCGCCGCATCTCTCTAGGATGACCTCCTGAACGAGGTTCTCCAGTTCGCCGTGGCCGATGCGCCCCGTCCGCTTGTCGAGGAGGTGTTCCTCCACGGTGCGGGCGAGCTCGTAGGAGCGGTCGGGGGAGAGGCCGGCGGCCTGGATCGAGTGGGACAGCAGCTCGCGAGAGAAGGGACGGGGGCCGGCGTCGCGGTCGACGGTGATCGTCGTCGGCGACGGTTCCCAGAACAGGAGGTTGCCGAGGGGGCGGTCCGGATGGTCGCGCTCGAGGAGGCTGGCGAGCAGATCGAGGATCTGTCCTCGTTCCACCTCCTTGCGCCGGCGCACCTCGGTACGCACCTCGTCGGCGATGCCGTAGGCCTCGTCGTGATCGAAACCGCGCTGGAGGAGATGGTGGACGAGCATCCCCCGCATGAAGGGGATGCGCTTCTTGCCGTCGACGATGGTAGCCATCGGCGCAAGAACCTACCCGGGCCACCTGGGAGGAGCAAGGCAGGCGGCCTTCGGGGGGATATATTATCCGCCGTTTCCACACTCCGTTCCCCATGGGAGTTCAGGTCATGTCCAATCCGATTTCCGATCTTGGCCGGCAGGGCCAGAGCGTCTGGTACGACAGCCTCCGCCGGGGTCTCATCACCAGCGGCGGGCTGGAGCGGCTGATCGCCGAGGACGGCCTGCGGGGGATGACCTCCAACCCCGCCATCTTCGAGAAGGCCATCGCCGGGTCGGACGACTACCGGGGGGTGCTGCGCCGTCACGCCGCCGCCGGTCTCTCGCCCCTGCAGATCTACGAGGCGATCGCCGTCGAGGACATCCAGTGGGCGGCCGACGCGCTGCTGCCGGTGTACGAGGAGTCGGAGGGCCGCGACGGCTTCGTCTCCCTCGAGGTCTCGCCGCACCTGGCCCACGACATGGGGGGAACCGTCGACGAAGCCCTGCGCCTGGCCGGAGAGGTGGGGCGGCGCAACCTCATGATCAAGGTGCCGGGAACACGGGCGGGCGTGCCCGCCATCGAGCGGCTGATCGGGGAGGGGGTCAATGTCAACGTCACCCTGCTCTTCGCGCGGGACTGCTACGCCGCCGCCGCCGAGGCCTGGCTCAAGGGCCTGGAGAGCCTGCTCGAGAGGGGCGGTGACGTAGCCGCCGTCTCCAGCGTGGCCAGCTTCTTCGTGAGCCGCATCGACACCCTCATCGACACGCGGATCGACGAGCGCCTGGCCGAGGAGGGCGACGCCGTGCGCCGCGTCGCCCTCGGCGCCCTGAAGGGCCGCGCCGCCATCGCCAACGCCAGGCTCGCCTATCAACACTACCGCGGCCTCGTCGCCGGAAAGCGCTGGTCCCGCCTCGCAGCCGCCGGCGCCAACCCTCAGCGCCTGCTGTGGGCGAGCACGAGCGTCAAGAACCCGGCCTACCGCGACGTGCTCTACGTGGAGGAGCTGATCGGCCCGGACACGGTGAACACCCTGCCGGAGGCGACCTTCGACGCCTTCCGCGATCACGGGGTCGTGGAGGCCACCCTGGAGAAGGGCGTGGACGAGGCCCGCGAGGTGATGGCAGCCCTCGAGGGGCTCGGCATCTCGATGCAACGTGCTACCGACCAGTTGTTGGAGGACGGCGTGCGCCTCTTCGTGGAGCCCTTTGACCAGTTGCTGGCTGCCATCGAGACCCAGTGCGAGGCCCTGCCTCGCCGCGCGTGAACCCCCGCCACGTGAGATTCGACCGCGTACCCCCCGCGGTCCTGGCGGTGGCCCTGATATCCGTCCAGTGCGCCGACCGTGGAGCCGGACCGCCCGCCCCGCCTGGTGCGGATGTGGAGGAGTGCTTCGCCTGCACCCCCGAGGCCGCCATGGACCATCTCCAACACGCTTTCGGGGAGCGCGACCCGGACCTCTACGAGAGGCTGCTGGACGACGGTTTCCTGTTCACCGAGGCGAACTGTCTGGGCGAGGTCCGGTATCACAATGGCAAGCAGGTGGAGCTGGAGGTCATGGGCGGGCGCGACTCGCCGCGGGGGATCTTCGACGTCTTTCGCACCATCGAGTTCGGATTCTGGGCAGACGACAGGCGTGAGGAGCCGGGGGCTGACTCGCCCCCGGCCTTCGAGGGAGATCCGGACGGCCATCCGGAGGAGGACTGGCTCGTCTTTCGAGGGCGGGTGGAGTTGCTGCTGCTGACAAAGCCGGACGAAGGGCTCTTCGTCGATCAGGTGATGACCTTCAAGCTGCGCCAGGAAGAGGACGGCATGTGGCGCATCCGGCGATGGGCCGGCGACCCCCTGGTGAGAGAGTGCTCGGAGAGCGGTGAAGAGCCGACGGTGGCGACGGAGTCCTGGGGCCGTATCAAGGCCTCCTTCACGGAGGCGACCCGTGGCTGAGCGCGGACGGGCGGCGGTGCTCGTCGACGACTACCGCTTCGAGATCCGGGAGCTGCCGGCGCCCGAGGTCGAGCCCGGAGGCATCCTGGTGAGCGTTACCGGATGCGGCGTGTGCGGTTCCGACCTGCACCTGTGGCGCGGGGACATACGCATGCACGGCTGCGTCCACGGCCACGAGCTGGTGGGGCGCGTCCACTCCCTGGGCTCGCGGGTCTCCACCGATCACCTGGAGCGGCCCCTGAAGGAGGGAGACCGGGTGATCTTCAGCTACTTCACCCCCTGCCACCGCTGCTACCACTGCATCCGCGGCGAGTTCACCGACTGCCTCCACAACTTCGAGATCGTCCGTCCGGTGGAGGAGTGGCCCTACTGCCACGGCGGCTTCGCCGACTTCTGGTACGTCAGGCCGGGGAGCTTCGTCTTCCGCGTCGACTCGGACCTGCCGGACGACGCCCTGACCTCCGTCAACTGCGCCGCCGCCACGGTGATGGAGGGGATCGAGCGCTCCAACCCACGGGCCGGGGACGCCGTCGTCTTCCAGGGGGCCGGAGGGCTCGGCCTCTACGGCATCGCCTATGCCCGCGAGCGCGGCGCCGGTCCCATCATCGCCATCGACGGGCAGCCACCGCGTCTGGAGCTGGCCCGCCGGTGCGGCGCCGACTACACCATCGACATCAACGAGATCACCGACCCGCAGGACCGCATCGCCCAAGTGAAGGAGTGGGCCGGCGGCGGCCGCTCGGGGGCCGACACCGTGGTCGAGGTGGTGGGCTTCCCCGGCGTCGTGCCCGAGGGTTTGGAGATGCTGCGGCCGGGGGGCCGCTACATCGAGATCGGCAACATCTCCAGGCGCTCGATGGTGGAGATCGACATCAACCGGGTGCTCCACGGCATCAAGTACATCGTCCCGGTCTCCTTCTACAGCCCGCGCCTGCTGCCGGCGGCACTGGAGATGCTGGAGCGCGCCCGCGGCCGGTATCCGCTGGCCGATCTCATGTCCCACAGCTTCGGTCTGGAGGAGATCAACACCGCCTTCGAGAGGGCGGAGTGGTTCGGGCGGGACCGGGCGACGGCGGTGACCCGGGCGGTGGTGAAGCCGTGAGGGCGGCAGGCTCTACACGAAACGGAACAACCGCACGTCCAGCACCCGCGAGGAGCCCCCGGGCTCGTTCCACTGCACCAGGATGGGGCTCTGGTAGGTGCCCCAGCCGATCTCGCCGGCGCCGGTGGACTTGCGGTCGAGGACCGGCAGGCTGATCCCCCGCTTCATCCGCAGGAAATGGGAGACCGGGACCGCCAGCGCCCGGTTGACCACTCTCTCCACCATCGAGTGACGCATGCCGGCGCGGTCGAGGAGCGTGTTGAAAATCTGCACCGCGTCGTACTGGGCGTAGTTGAGGGCCTTGGCGGGTATGCTCCGGGGAACCTGGAGGGCGCCCCGGCCCATGCGCGCCATGTAGCGGAAGGGGTTGGCGAGGACCTCCCGCAAGTCGTGGGTCATGAGCAGCGTCTCGTACTCGTTCACCGTGAGGCCGGCGTCGCGGTCGCCGGCGGGCAGGGAGATGTCGAAGCGGCCGAAAGAGACCTTGTGGTCGCGCGCCAGACTCTCCAGCTGGCCGATGAAGCCGAGAGCGGGGTCGCGCAGGTTCTGGGCGTCGATGGCGTGGGGCGAGGCCGCCACCGGCACCTGCATGCGGGCCACCTCCTCCTCGCCCTTGTAGGCGATGACCGTGGTACGTCGCTGCCGGGTGCCGCCAACGTGGACTCCGTCCAGTTCCACGAACCACACGGGCTCGTCGCCCTTGAGTTCGTAGGAGGTGGAGGTGTGGAGCCCTCCTCCCATGAAGGTCAGATGGGAGTCGGCGTTGCGGGGCTCGGTGGCGCGCTCCTTGTCGGAGAGCTCGGTGCGGCGGTGCAGCTCGTCGTGGACGTAGCCTGCGTCTGGGGGGAAGAGCTTCTGGAAGAGCCTGAGGTAGTCCTGGATGGTGGCGCCGTCGTGGTCGAAGACCTCGGCCAGGCGCTGGTCCAGGTAGCCGGCCGTGGTGTGATCGGAGATGTACAGGGCCCGGGGGAAACGGGTGAACTCGGAGCCGAACTCCTCGCGGAGCTTGCCCCTCACGTCGATCAGGTCGACGCGGGAGGCGGGCTCGATGCGGAGAGTGGCCCGGAAGGGGGCTTCACCGGCCCGGGTGTGCCGGTTCACCAGAATCATGGGCGGCTCGTCGGTCGTGCGCCGGGGAGCGTGCGGGGACGGATGCCGGTCCCCTTCGACTGACAGGCCAATGTAGACCCCGGGTCGGCGGTGTCAATCCGGGTTCGGCGTCGGCTTGGGGGGGACCATGCGGGGGCGGCCAACCCTCACCGGACGTTTCCGGAAGAGCTCCGAGAAGCAGCCGAACATCGGCTGCCGGGGGTTTGTGTACAGGCGCCTGACGCAGTCGGCAGGGGGGGCGGGGGCTCGGGTTCGATCTGCAGGGGAGGGCAGGTGTCAGATCGGCGCCAGCCAGCCCCCGTCCACGGGCAGGGCCGTGCCGGTGATCCACTCGGCGTCGTCGGAGGCGAAGAACACGCAGGCCCGGCCGATGTCGCGGGGCCGGCCGAAGCGGGGCAGCGGGGTGGCCTGGCGGCTGGCCTCGATCTGCTCCGGCGTCAGGTAGTCCTGGATCGCCGTCTCGATGTACCCGGGGCAGACGGCGTTGGCCGTGATGCCGCGGCCGGCGAGCTCCACGGCGGTGTCCCTGGTGAGGTTGACGATCCCCGCCTTGGCCGGCGCGTAGGCGGGACCGCCGCCGCCGGCGAAGGAATTGACCGACCCGATGTTGATGACGCGGCCGGCGGGCGACCGCTCCAGGTGGGCCACGGCGTACTTCGTCAGCAGGAAGGGGCCCCGGAGGTTGACGGCCACCACCCGGTCCCACTGGGCGGCGCCGAGCCCCTGGGTGTCGCCGGGGATGTGAATGCCGGCGTTGTTGACGATGATGTCGAGGCTGCCGAAGGTGCTCACCGCCTCGTCCACGAGGTTCCGCACCGCGCCTTCGTCGGCCATGTCCGTCTGGACGAAATGTGACCTCCCGCCGATCTTTGCGAGTTCCTCCGTCGTGGGGGTCGTGGTGTCCTGCTCGTGGTACCGCCCCTTCTTCGGGGCTTCGCGGAGGTCGGACACCACCACGCGCGCTCCTTCGCGGGCGAACTCCAGGCAAATCCCCCGGCCGATGCCGGAGCTGCCTCCGGTAACGATGGCGACGCGATCCTCCAGTTTCATGCGTATCCCCTTTCCGGCTGCCGGCGGCGGCGAATTAACCCCCGCGTCCGACGAGCGTCAATCGGAGCGGTGGGTGCTCCTCGTCCTTCTGGGGCTGGTCCTCGCCGGCGCCGGCGGGGGCGGCGCGGCCCCGGGTGGCGGAGAGGCCCTCATCGAGGAGATCGAGGCGACGCGAGCCCGGAAGGACAGCCTTCTCCGCCACGGTCCAGAATCGCCGCTGCGGCCGGAGGACGCGGCCTCCTTCCTCGGCCTGCGCTACTTCCCGGTGGACCCGGCATGGCGCATCCCGGGGGAGTTCCACCGCTACGGGCGAGTACGGCGCCTGCCGATGCCCGACAGCGCCGGGGCCACCACCGTGGTACAGCGCATCGGGCGCTTCCTCTTCGAGCACGGAGGACGGTCGTACCGGCTGGAGGTCTACGGCAGCGATCAGGACCCCGGCCTCAGCGTGTTCTTCACCGACGAGACCAACGGCGTGCAGACCTACGGGGCGGGCCGCTACGTGCCGGTCGCCGCGGACGAGGCCGGCACCTGGGTGCTGGACTTCAACCGCGCCTACAACCCGTTCTGCGCCTACAATCCCGAGTACATCTGCCCCCTGCCGCCGGAGCACAACCGGCTGCCCTTCGCCGTCCGCGCCGGCGAGCGGAATCCTGGTCCCGATCTTGCTAATCCCCATCTTGCTAAGTGATGCGGATGGCCCTAAGTTCAACAGTGGAAGCATCTTGTTGACTCACACAAGGGAGATTCGCATGCCCGACGCGCAGCGCACGATGTTCAACCGCGAGGTCGACTTCAGCCTGGAAGGCACCGACAACTCCTACGCCGCCTGCCGCGCCCTCTCCCAACGGGCGCGCGAGATCAACAGCCGCTTCCGCCAGGTTCCCGAAGGTTCCGAGATCGACACGCCGAACCCGACCGTGGGCGCCCTCAACGACTACTCCGACGGCCGCATCGTCGTCAACGAGGAAGGCCCCGCGGAGCCGCCCTCCACCCCCGAGGGCTGAAGGCCGGAGGGCTACCGAAGCCCTCCCATCTGCAGCGAGCGGGCCCCTCCCCCGGGCCCCGTCATCCCCTTTGCACCGGCGCCGCGACGGCCCCTCCGGGCCGCCGCGGAGAAGCAGCCGAGCCGCTGGCCGCGGTCCCTCCGCCGGCGGATGGCAAGGAGCGCGATGGCCTCGTCCGATCCCGCCCCCCAGAGCGTGCTCCAGCTCCATGCGGACATGCCTCTCGAGGAGGCCTTCGCCGCTTCGTCCTCGCTCTTCGAGGACACGGCGCGCCGCTACGTGGAGGCCTACAGGCAGCTCGAGGAACGGTTCGAGTTCCTCAACATGCGCCTGGAGGAGACCAACCGGGAGCTGCGGGACAGCCTCGAGGAGAAGGATCGGGTCAGCAACTTTCTGAACAACATCCTCGAGAGCATGACCGGAGGCCTGCTCGTCCTCGGCCTGGACCGCCGCATCGCCCTCTTCAACCGCACCGCCGAGACGATCACGGGCCGGTCGCAGGACGAGGTCCTGGGCCTCGCCTACGAGGAGGTCATGGGTCGCCCGGAAGAGAGGGAGGAGTCGGTCCTCCACACTCTCGACAAGGGCGAGAGCCTGCAGAACCGGGAGAAGGACCTGCGCCTCCCCGATGGCCGCTCGATCCCTCTAGGCTTCAGCACCTCCGTGGTGCGCGACGGCAACGGCGACGTCCTGGGCGCCATCGAGGTCTTCACCGATCTGACCGAGGTCAAGCGCCTGGAGAGCCAGGTGCGCCGCATGCACACCCTGGCCGCCCTCGGGGAGATGGCCGCCACAGTGGCCCACGAGATCCGCAATCCCCTGGGCGGCATCGCCAGCTTCGCCAGCCTGCTGGAGCGCGACCTCGCGCCGGACGACCCCAACCGGCGCCTGGTAGGCAAGATCACCGAGGGCGTGGCCCGGCTGAACCGCATCGTCAGCAGCCTGCTGAGCTATACCCGTCCCCTCAACCTGAACACGCAGCCTGTCGATCTGGCGGTCGCCGTGGAGGAGGCGGCGGCCTTCTTCGAGGTGGACGCCGAGGACCGCAGTCCCGGCGTGACCATCCGCCGCGACTTCCCGAGCCGTACCTGCATGGGCCAGGTCGACGTCGAGCGCTTCCGCCAGGTCGTCCTCAACCTCCTCCTCAACGCCGCCCAGGCCATGCCGGAAGGCGGCGCCATCGACCTGAAGATCGACGAGGTGCGCGGGCAGGACGGTGACTGGGCCCGGGTCTCCGTTCGCGACTCCGGCGCCGGCATCGCCGCCGACATCCTCGACAAGCTGTTCACCCCCTTCTTCACCACCAAGGAGGACGGCACCGGCCTGGGCCTGGTGACCTCCCGCAAGATCGTCGAAGCCCACGGCGGCCGCCTCACCGTGGACAGCGTCCCCGGGGAAGGGGCGTGCTTCACCATCGCCCTGCCCAGGCAGGCGAATCCAGGGAAGGACTCATGACGGCAAAGCGGATCCTCGTAGTCGACGACGACTCGTACGTGCGCAGCGGCACCGAGGAGATCCTCCTGCGCCAGGGCTACGAAGTGGACACGGCGGGTTCCGCCGCCGCCGCCCTGCAGGCGCTGGAAGGCGCGGAGTACGATCTGATGCTGTCCGACATCAAGATGCCGGGCATGAGCGGCCTGGAGCTGCTCGAGAAGGTGGTGCCCCAATGGCCCGAGCTCACGGTGGTCCTCATGACCGCCTACGGCGCCATCGACGACGCCGTGCGGGCCATGCGCAACGGCGCCTACAACTACGTCCTCAAGGGGGACGGATCGGCGCCGGAGGAGATGGAGATCGTCGTCGAGCAGGCCCTCAAGGTGCAGGACACGGAGCGCGAGAACCGGCGCCTGCGGTCGGAGTTGAGCAGCCGCTACGGCTTTGGCAGCATGATCGGCAAGTCGCCGGCCATGGTGCAGGTCTTCGACCTGGTGCGCACCGTCGCCGACAGCCGCGCCACGGTCCTGGTCACGGGGGAGAGCGGCACGGGCAAGGAGCTCGTGGCGCGGGCCCTGCACTACAACAGCCCCCGGACGGGCGGTCCCTTCATCCGCCTCAACTGCGCCGCCCTGCCGAGGGACCTGATGGAGAGCGAGCTCTTCGGCCACGAGAAAGGGGCTTTTACCGGGGCCATCCGCCAGACCCGGGGACGCTTCGAGATGGCCCACGGGGGGACCCTGCTGCTGGACGAGATCAGCGAGATCGATCCGGCCCTGCAGGCGAAGCTGCTGCGCGTGCTCCAGGAGCGCGAGTTCGAGCGCGTCGGCAGCAGCCAGACGATCGAGGTCGACGTGCGTATCGTGGCCACCACCAACCGGGATCTGGCCAGGGAGGTGGAGGAGGGCAACTTCCGCGAGGACCTCTACTACCGCCTCAACGTGATCGAGATCGGACTGCCGCCGCTGCGGGATCGTCCGGAGGACGTGCCGGCCCTGGTGCTGTCCTTCATCGAGCGCTTCAACGAGGAGAACGGCAAGGGCATCCAGGGTCTGGAGGAAGAGGCCCTGGAGCTGCTCGGCCGCTACCCTTGGCCAGGCAACGTGCGCGAGCTGGAGAACTACGTGGAGCGCGCCGTGGTCGTCTCCCCCGGGCCTCGGCTCAAGGCGGCGGACTTCCCGCGCAAGCTGGTGGAGGGGCCCGACGGCTCTCCCGGGGAGCTGGCCTCGCAGGTGGGCCTGACCGTGCACGAGATGGAACGGCGGCTGATCATGAGCACCCTTGAAGCCCTCGGCGGCAAGCGCACCGAGGCGGCGGCCCAGCTCGGCATCAGCACCCGCACCCTGCGCAACAAGCTGCACGAGTACGGCGCCATGGACGCCTTCAAGCGGGAAGCCGTCGCCGGGGGCTGAGCCTCCGGCCCCTGCCCTGTTCCAGCCCCAGGATGCGGTCCATCACACGGGCCGTGCGCAGGGCGCTGTCCCCGGTGCTGGGGCAGGCGCCCCGGCCGAGCAGGTCGTCGACGACGCTCTGGATGAGGGGCTGCTGCACGTGGGCGGGAGCGGCCACGGCGAACTCCTCCACCTCGGAACCGCGCTCCAGGCGCACCGGCCGCTCCAGGTCGAAGGCGGCGAAGCGCAGGCGGCCGCCGCCGCCGGTGATCTCGATCTCCTCGACGCGGCTCGACGCGTCGGCGACGAAGCACCAGGCGCCGCTGCCGGCGGCGCCCGACTCGTGCCGCCAGCAGGCGGTCACCGTGTCGCGGCAGGGGTAGAGGCCGCCCTGGCACAGGGCCACCCCCTCCGCCTCACGGATCGGACCCAGCAGGAAGTCGAGGAGGTCGAGCTGGTGGCAGCCGAGGTCGTGGAAGTGGCCGCCCTCGCCGGCGATGGCCGGATCGACACGCCAGGGCCGGCCGCGCCGGCTCGGGGCCCCTGCCGCGGGTTTGAACAGCCGGATGTTGACGGTGCGGACATCGCCCACGGCGCCCTCGTCGAGCAACTCGGCCACCTTCATGTGCACGGGCAGGCGGCGGCGGTAGTAGGCGACGAAGAGGGGTACCCCGGCGCGGCGGCAGGCCTCCACCATCTCCTCGCACTCGGGGGCGGTGCGCGCCATCGGCTTTTCCACGTAGACGGGCTTGCCGGCGGCGGCGGCTCGCAGCGTGTACTCCGGGTGGGAGTCAGGCGGCGTGGCCACGTATACGGCGTCGACGTCCTCGTCCTCGATCAGGGCCCTGGCGTCGTCGTACCAGCGCGGCACCCCGTGGCGCCGGGCGTAGTCCCGGGCCTTGTCGCGGTCGCGCCGCATCACGGCGGCCAGCTCCGAGTCGCGGGCCTTCTGCAGGCCGGGGCCCGACTTCACCTCGGTGACGTCGCCGCAGCCGATGATGCCCCAGCGCACCGGGGCCGCGTGGATCTTCATCGCATTCCTCCGGCGCCAAGGGTAGAGGGGGCCCGGGTCGATTGACAAGGACGGAGCCCCTGGGGTAAGATCTAGCGCTCTCACCCCCGGTCTAGAAGAATGCCCCCTACTCCCCTCCTCAAGCCACGATGGACGCGCCTGCTGCCGGCGGCGGCGCTCCTCGCCCTCGCGGCTCTTCCTCTCGGTGGCGAGGAGGCCCCTGCCGGCGAGGCGGGAGCGGCCCCCGAGGAGGTCCGCCAGCCGCTGATCCACCTGCTGCGGCTGCGCACGGTGGACACCGAGGGCGGCATGATCGACCCCGGGATCACCGCCTACGTGGAGCGCGTCGTCGAGGACGCCGACGAGGCCGGTGTCGACGCCCTGGTCTTCGAGATCGACACTTTCGGCGGCCGCGTCGACGCCGCTTCGGTGATCCGCGACGCCATCATCGACGCCGAGTCCCTGACCATCGCCTTCATCGACAAGCGGGCGATCTCCGCCGGCGCCCTGATCTCCCTCGCCTGCGACAAGATCGTCATGGTCAAGGGCGGCACCATCGGCGCCACGACGCCGGTCTCCGGCACCGGCGAGAAGGCCGGCGACAAGTACGTCTCGGTCATGAGCGCCGAGATGCGGGCCACGGCCGAGCGCACCGGGCGCGACCCGGAGATCGCCGAGGCCATGGTCGACGAACGCATCTACATCCCCGGCTTCAGCGACGAGGTGGGCCGGCCGGCTACGCTGACCACCAACCAGGCCCTGCAGTACGGCCTCGCCGACGAGACCGCCCAGTCCCTGCCCGAGCTGCTGGCGATCTACGACCTGGCCGATGCCGAGATCGTGGACGTGAAGATCAACCTCGCGGAGCGCGTGGTGCGCCTCCTCACCCATCCCATCGTCACCTCCATTCTGCTCTCGGTGGCCCTCTTCGGCCTCATCGCCGAGGTGCGCACCCCCGGTTGGGGCCTGGGCGGCTCGATGGCGCTGCTGGCCCTGGCCCTGTTCTTCGGCAGCCACCTCATCGTCCACCTCGCCGACTGGCAAGAGCTGCTCCTGTTCTTCGTCGGCCTCGGACTGATCTTCGCCGAGATCGCCTTCATCCCCGGCTTCGGCCTGGCCGGCGTGGCCGGGTTCCTGTGCATGCTGGCCAGTGTGCTGCTGACCCGGCTGCCCGCCTTCGAGTTCTGGAGCATCGAGCAGATCAGCGGCGTCGTCGGCCAGTTCGCCCTGTCGATGATCATCGGTATCGTCGCCGCCCTGGTCCTGCTGCGGTCCCTGCCCAAGGTGCCCGCTTTCCGGCACCTGATCCTGGCGGGCCGGACCTCGGCCTCGGACGGATACGTGTCGGCGTCGACCGACCAGGACCACGAACTGGTCGGCATGGAGGGCGTCACCCTCACAGAGTTGCGGCCCGTGGGCGTGGGCCAGTTCGCCGGCAAGCGCCTGGACATCATCGCCGAGGGAGAGTACATCGAGGAGCAGACGACGGTGCGCATCGTCCAGGCCCGCGGCAGCCGCGTCGTGGTGCAGGCCATCTAGCCGGAGGAGCCGTGGAAGAACTGCTCAGCGCCGAGGCGCTGCCCTGGATCTACAGCGTGGGCCTGCTCGTCCTCGGCCTCGTGCTGGTTCTGCTCGAGATATTCGTCGTCCCGGGGTTCAACATCTTCGGGATCCTCGGCTTCGGCACCGTCTGCCTCGGCGTCCTCTTCGCCTACAACCGGCTCGGGCCCGAGGCGGCCGCGGTGATCGGCGTCCTCGGCTTCAGCGGCACCGGCGCACTGGTGTGGCTGCTGATCCGCAACCGGGCCTGGCAGCGGATGGTGCGCGAGGACCGCACCGACCGCGCCTCGGGCTACGACTCGGCCACGGGCGAGCAGGAGGGACTGGTCGGCCAGGCGGGCGTCGCCCTCACGGCGCTGCGTCCGGCGGGCCGGGCCCGCTTCGGCAACCAGATTGTGGACGTGGTGACCGACGGCGCCTTCATCGCCGAAGGCGCCGCCGTGGCGGTGCTGGAGGTGCACGGCAACCGCGTCGTCGTCCACGAACGCGCACAGTAGCGGAAACCAAAGGAGATCCCAATGCCAGAGGCTCTGCTCTACATCGCGATTCTCTTCGCGATCATCATCTTCCTGAGCCTGTTCACCTATTTCGTGCCAGTCGGGCTCTGGATCACGGCGTACTTCGCGGGGGTCAAGGTGGGGATCTTCCGCGACCTGGTGGGCATGCGGCTGCGCAAGGTGCCGCCCGGCGCCATCGTGCGCCCCAAGATCAGCGCCGAGAAGGCGGGCCTGGAGGTGGCGCTGGAACGGATGGAAGCCCACTACCTGGCCGGCGGCAACGTCGACGCCGTCATCCTGGCCCTGATCTCGGCGGACAAGGCCAACATCGAGCTGACCTTCGAGCGTGCGGCGGCTATCGACCTGGCGGGGCGCGACGTCCTCGAGGCGGTGAAGGTCAGCGTCAATCCGAAGGTCATCAACACGCCACTCATCGCCGCCGTGGCCAAGGACGGCATCCAGGTGAAGGCCACGGCGCGGGTCACGGTTCGCGCCAACATCGACCGCCTGGTGGGCGGCGCCGGCGAGGAGACGATCATCGCCCGCGTCGGCGAGGGCGTGGTGACCACCGTCGGCTCGGCGGACACGCACAAGCAGGTGCTGGAGAACCCCGACTCGATCTCCAAGACGGTGCTGGGCAAGGGGCTCGACTCGGGGACGGCCTTCGAGATCCTGTCCATCGACATCGCCGACGTCGACGTGGGCGACAACATCGGCGCCAAGCTGCAGACCGAGCAGGCCGAGGCCGATCTCAAGATCGCCCAGGCCAAGGCCGAGGAGCGCCGCGCCATGGCCCAGGCCCGAGAGCAGGAGATGAGGGCGCTGGTGGAGGAGATGTCGGCGCGCGTGAAGGAGGCGGAGGCAGAGGTGCCGCGGGCCATCGCCGAGGCGTTCCGCACGGGCAACCTCGGGATCATGGACTATTACCGGATGCGGAACATCCAGTCGGATACGGAAATGCGGACGTCGATCTCCGAGACCGGCGAGGGCGAGTCCGGCGGCGAGGACCGGAGCTGAGGCGGACGACCCGTGGAGCAACTGCTACTCATCCTGTTCCTGCTGTTCAGCGTGATCTCGGCGCTGCTGGAGCGGCGCAAGCGGCGCCGGCAGATGGAGGAGGCCCAGCGCCGCCAGCAGCAGACGGAGGACGGGGCGCCGGTCCCCCAGGCAGAGCAGGAGAAGGAGGAAGAGGAGGAGTGGGGCGGGTGGCCCTTTCCCGGAGGGGATCCCTTCGAGCCCCGCCCCACTCCTCCCCCCACGGCCCGGGCCGAGCCGGACGAAGGCGAGGTGGTCGTGCTGGAGTCGGCGGCGCCGGCCGACGGCCAGTCGCTGCTGGAGCAGTTGGAGCGTCAGGCCCAGGAGGCGGAGCAGCGCGCCCGGGACGAGGAGGAGCGCGCCCGCGAGCGGGCCCAGGAGATCCAGCAGTCCCGCCAGCGCATGGCGGCGCGGATGCGCCAGCTGGGGTCGGCGGGAGCACCGGGTGAAGCCCGGCCCCGGGGGCGGAGTCCGTGGAGGCTGACGCCCGACCGTGCGCGCCAGGCGGTGGTCTACGCCGAGATCCTGGGGCCGTGCAAGGCCGACCGGGGCGAGGAGTGGCGCTGGTAACGGTCGATTGGCCGAAGTGGCGGAACTGGTAGACGCGCTGGATTCAAAATCCAGTGGGGGCAACCCCGTGTGGGTTCGAGTCCCACCTTCGGCACCAACATACCTTCCCTTCTATCCTCTCCTGTTCCCCGAAGATCACCGTAACTCATTGCAAGTGAAGCATATTGGCGGTCCCGGGAGGGCTTGCGGCTTCCCGGGGCCTCTCATATATTCCCCCGCGTGACGTGGTAGAAACCGTGGGGGAAACCGAGGATGGGGAAGCTCACTGCCGCAGGCATCAAATCGCTCGTGAAGCCCGGCCGGTATGGCGATGGCGGGACCCTGTTCCTGTGCGTCGCCCCGGGGGGCTCCAAGTCCTGGATCCAGCGCCTCACCATCGATGGCTGCCGGCGGGACATCGGACTGGGAGGATGGCCGCTGGTGAGCCTGGTCGAGGCTCGCGACAAGGCCTTCGAGAACCGGCGGCTCGCCCGCTCGGGCGGGGACCCGCTGGCGGCCAAGCGCAAAGCCAAGATGCCGACCTTCCGGCAGGCGGCGGAGCGGACCTACGAGGCGAACCGGCCCCGCTGGCGCAACGCGAAGGTCGCGGCCAACTGGATGCAGCAGTTGGATCGCCATGCGTTCCAGAGGCTGGGCGACCTGCCGGTTGACCAGATCGGCCGCGAGGATGTGCTCGCCGTCCTGACGCCGATCTGGTCGAGCAAGCCCGAGACGGGCCGTCGCGTAAGGCGGCACATCAAGGCCACGCTGCGCTGGTGTCAGGCGCACGGCCTGGTGGACCAGAACGTGGCCGGAGAGGCCATCGACGGGGCCCTGCCTTCGATGGCGGCGGTTCAGAAGCACTTTCGGGCCTTGCCGTACCAGGAAGTCGCCCAAGCCCTGCAGGTGGTCGCGGGGTCGGGGGCCTCCCCGTCGGCCAAGCTCTGCCTTCGGTTCCTCGTGCTCACGGCCGCGAGGTCCGGGGAATCCCGCGGCGCGACATGGACCGAGATCGACACCGGGGCCCGGGAGTGGCGCATCCCCGCCGACCGGATGAAGGCCGGCGTCGAGCACCGCCAGCCGCTCAACGATGCGGCGATGGCCGTGCTCGAACAGGCGCGGATCCTCGACGATGGGAGCGGGCTGATCTTCCCGTCCCCGACGCGGCGAGGGCAGCCGCTGAGCGATATGTCGCTGACCAAGGTGCTCCGGGACAACGGGCTCGCCGAGCGGACCACCGTCCACGGCTTCCGGTCGGCCTTCCGGGACTGGGCCGCCGAGCGCACGGATACCGATCATGCCGTCATGGAGCTGGCGCTCGCGCACCGAGTCGGTAGCGCCGTGGAGAGGGCCTACGCACGGAGCGACCTGCGCGAGCGGCGCCGGGAGCTGATGGCGCGATGGGCGGCTTTCCTGGAGCCTGGTGATGGATGAAGACCTCCGCGCCTACCTGCACTACGAGGGCTCTCGTTTGGCCAACCTGCCCGCCATGTGGACCCGAGCGTCGATCTTCTCCCCCGCGGACGATCTCATTCGGGAACTCCTGGTATGGCACTACGACAGGATGGCAGATACCAAGCCCTGGGCATGGGAAGGCTTGGGCCAACTGTTGACAACCCTCCGGGCCCGCAAGGAGGAGATCCACCCACGCCTGCATTCGTGGGCCCTGGACGTCGCCAGCGGGCGACGCACCCCCCCCAGGCCAGTTGGCCGGAAAGCAAACGACGAACGCGACGCTCGATTCCTGTACGTCCTTGAAACCCTCCAAGGAAGAGGCGTCACTCGGGCAGATGCGATCAGGCAGATAGCCCAAGAGTACCACCTCTCGACCGGGGCCGTCATCACGGCGGTCCGAAGAGCGAAGCAGGAAGGCCTTAGGGTGTGAAGAACTACCCCCTCGTTCTTCATTGGAGGGTGTGTAGAACTCCCCCCCCGATGTTCATCTGGACCCACGAGAACCTATGAGGCACCTTCTCGGTACAGACCAACCATGGAGGGTGCTGCGATGGAAGACAGGTTGCTGACCCGGAAAGAGGTCGAAGGGCGCATCCGGCTGGGCCGATCCGCGTTGTACCGTATGCTGAGGGCCGGCCAGTTTCCCCTGCCGGTCCGAATCGGGCCTCGTGCGGTCCGCTGGAAGGCCTCCGAGGTCGAGAACTGGCTTCAAGAGAGACCGCGGGCGGGAGGGCACAAGTAAGAGCGCCGAGGCCGGCGATGAAGCGGAAAGGTCCCCCGCCCCGTGCGGGGAGGGTCAGGGTCAAGCCCCATGCCGTGACTCATCGAGGGTGAAAAGAGAAGCGGCTGGAGAAGGTTGCAGCTTCTCCAGCCGCACCACAACCCCCAAAGGTAAGGAGGGCACAGCAGGATGACTGCCTCAAAGCTCGACGCTCGATCGGGCCAGGTCAAGCCGGCCTCAGATCGCAGTTCCCAAGCGACGCCAGTTCCGGCATCCCCCGGAGCCTCTCCCGTGCAGGCGCCGGTCTCCCGGAGACTGACCGATCTCTTCAGGCACTCCATCTCCGCCAACACCGCCAGGGCCTATGAGTCTGCCCTCGACCGCCTGGACGCTTGGCTGGGGGAGGGCGGCCTGACGGATTACGGTTTGGCCGAGTACCTCAGCGAGCTGTACGAGCAAGGCCGGGCCCCGGCCACCATTGCCCTCGTGGTGTCGGCGGTCAAGTTCCGCGCCAAGCTCCAGGGGACGGGCTCGCCGGTGGGGCCCGTCACCGAGCGCGCTCTGGCCGGCATCCGTCGCGCCGGCCGGGAGCGGGGCCTGGGACAGGTGGATGGCGTCGACTTCGCCACGGCCGACGATGCGGCCGCCTTCGCCGAGAGCGATCAGAGCCTGCACGGCCTCCGCGACGCGGCCTTGATCGCGGTCGCCTCCGACGGCCTGCTGCGGGTGTCGGAAGTCGCCGCCCTCGACGTGGCCGACGTGGCCCGCGAGGGCGAGGGCGGCCTCCTCACGATTCGCAGCTCGAAGACCGACCAGGAGGGCGACGGCCACGTGCTCTACCTCGGCGAAACCACCATCCGCCGGACCACGGCCTGGACCGAGGCGGCCGGCATCGCCTCGGGGCCGCTGTTCGTCCGGGTGCGCAAGAACGGCCTGATCGGCACGAAGGCTCTCTCGCACGGCGCCATCCGGCAGATCATTCGCACCCGCTGCCAAGCCGTGGGAGCCGAGGGCCGGATCTCGGGTCACTCCCTTCGAGTCGGCGGCGCCGAGTCCCTGGCGGCGGGGGGGGCGTCCTTGGTGGAGATGCAGAATGCGGGCCGGTGGGATTCGCCGAACATGCCGGCCCACTACGCCAAGGGCCAGATGGCGACCCGAGGCGCCGTGGCCCGGATTCGCTACGGCGGGTAGCGGCCGGGAAGCCCCGCTCCACAACGGAGTTCGGGGGTCTGCCGCCTCATCTTGGTCGCGGTTGGCTTCCGGGGGGGGGTGGGCTCCGCTTCGGGTTCGGGGCCCCCCCAAGAGGGGCGCCACCAATCGCCGCCAATCCACGGAACCGCCTTCAGGACTCCTCGAACTCGTGGTTCTCGAATCTCAGGGTGCGGCTGTTCTCGGTCACCGTGCGCACCACGTGGTCCGGTGCCCCTTCCGGGATCTCGGCGTCGATCTCTAGGGTAACCTTCACCTGGGCGCCAACCAGCCCGGCGAGGTGAGCCACTACCTCGGTTGCGACCAGGCTCGCGTCCCTCCCCACCCGTGCGGCGTCCAGGGTCACGGCGCCGTGATAGCGTCGGGCCTTCTTCTCGGGCGGCGGAGGGATCGGGGGCGTCTCATCGTCTCGGGATGGCTCCTCCTGACCGCCAGGCGCCGGCGGCGGAGGCGTCTTGGTCGACGCCGTCTCCTCATCCAGTTGCTGGCGAGCCACCGCCGGCTTGACGAGCAGTTCCGCGCTCTCGGGTAGGATCTCGGCCGAACATCCGCCCCGCAGGCCGCGGTACCTGCCGGCCGACTCGTCGTAGCTCTCGGCGAGGGCGAAGGCATCCGTTGCCCAGGTGATCTGGGCCACGCCGTCCTGGATGGCGCGCATCAGCACCTGGGGACCGCCGAGGCGAGGCAGGTACAGGTAGCGCCCGAAGTACTCCACGAGTTGCCGGATCTCCACGTGCTCTCCGCGCCACAGGGGGACATCGTCGAGGTGCTTACGGAGGATGGTGGCCCCGAGGCCCATGACCAGCAGCTCCTCCCTGCGTAACCGCCTGCTGGCCCGTTCGGCCAAGGGACCGGCCCCGGACAGACGGATTGGTTCCCAGGCGATCTCGGCATCGGGCTCCTTCTGAACTGGCACCAGCAGCCACTGATAGGTTTCTGGCAGCCGCCCCGTCACCGCGTCATCAGCCCCCTGCAACTGCGTCTGGGCCTGCCGGGCCTGATGCGGATCCAGGTTCAGTTCCTCCTTCTCTTCCAGGATCGACTTCCACGCCAGATACCGGCGCAGGGCCTCATCCAGGTCCTGGTAGCGCACGCTGTCCACAGCCAGAAAGACCAGGCTGTTGCGGAACGACCTGGGCGAATTGCCCCGCCATTCCAGGATCTCCCGGGCTGCGGCCTCCGCTGCACTCCCCGCCTCCTTGGAACAGGGACGCTCGGCGGGGAGCACCACCAGCCGCGCCTCGAGGTCGTCGGGCACGTCCGCTCCCGAGTTGGGCAGGGCGTGGATCCGCTCGAAGTCCCCGTCGGCTCGCAGGTCCTGCCTGAGCCGGTCCTCCAGCTCCCTGGCCACGTCGTCGGCGTTGCGGAGCAACTGGGCTCGGTCCTCGGCCAGCTTGGTGACCGTGGGCTGCGTCGAGTACCACTGACGGGGACCGTCCTGATAGAGGTAGGTGGCCTCCGCCGCCAGCCGGCGCAAGGCATCGCCGAAAACGGCCGGAGATTCCCCCGGCAGGACACACCCCAGCTTGACCCGGCCATCGTCGATGCCGCGGTGGGCCGCCGCGGTCGTGGGCGCGGAGCCGAGGTAGACCGTGCGCGCTACACGTCGCGCGGCCGAGAGCTTGCCCAGATTGGGCGCCCTCCCGTCGATGGCCACCGGCAGCGACCCCGGGCCGTCCACGTCCTTGTCGATGACGGGCGTCCAGTTGTCGGACAGATAGCGGGTCAGTTCGTTGCGCACCCGGTCGTCGTCGATGGGGATGCTGCAGGGCAGCAGCAAGGGGTTGCGGTCACCCCTCTCCCACAGGCTGTGGATCACGGCCGCCATGAGCCGCAGCACCCCGCGCGTGCGCTGAAAGCTGGCCAGCGCAGACCAGTCGGTGTAGAGCCGGTCGAAGACTTCGGGATGGATGGGGTAGGCGGCCTGGAGGCGTCGTTCGTAGTCGGCGCTGCGGCACTCGGCCGGGAACTCCTCCTGATGCTGCCGGTAAAGGTCCGCGAAGGCACGGGCCGTCAGGTCGCGCTGCTTGAAGGCGTCGGTGCCGGCTAGCGGCTCGAACAGCCGGCGGCGCACGATCTCGAAGCTCTCCTCGGCGCTGGCGGGCTTCCAAGGTGAGTCGACCCGGCCCAGTACGTTGCGCAGTCGGTCCAAGGCACCGCGCCCGCGCAGGCCCCCTACCTCGACATCGTCCGTCTCGGTGTAGGGAGCCCCGGAATCCCAATCGGAAACTGGCAGCGAGACCACCAGCAGGCAGTTGCCCGTGACCTTCACGGACTCGGTCAGCGCTTGGGCGAAGGTGAACTGGGTCTCGAAGCTGCCGGCCGGCAGATCGGCGTCGTCGTGCAACTGACGCGCGTAGGACACCCACTCGTCGATCAGTACAAGGCAGGGGCCGTACTCGTTCAGCAACTCCCGTAGAGCGTCCCCGGGGCTGGTGAGGGCTCCATCGCCGCCTCCACCTCCGCTGGCGTCGTGCCCGCGACAGGCCGATCCTCATGGGCGAATCTCCTTCTCGATCTCCGCGCGCCGGTGAACCCGCTCGTTGCTCCAAGCTGTCCAGCAGCCCCCGGAGTACCGCCTTGGACTGGGCCGACTTCTCCAGAGCCTGGATGATGGCGTCGGCCACGACCATTCACCTGCAGGACGCCTTCTTCGTGCTCGTGCATCTGGAGATCGCTGGCGAGGGCCTCGGCAAGCTGACGGACCTTGTCCTGTGCCACTGGGTCTCCTCCGTTGAGATGTGATTCCCGGGGCGCGGGCAAGTAGCCCGTCATGGGTATCGGACGCCCGGCGATCCTTTCTCCTTTGGGTATTCCGGTGGGTCGTTACGACTTCTTCGGCGCCGGGGGCGGCGCTTTGCCCGGCCTGGGAGGATTGTTCTGCCGCCCTGGGCCGCTCTTGCGCCACGGGCTAGGTTGAATCAGTGCTCGGCCGCAGAACGGTCCCTCCCGGGTCCGGAGCAACCGGTGGATCGTCATCATCTCCACAGGCCCACAGTCGAGCAGGAGCAAGGGGAACGGCGTCATTCGGATGAACATGGTCCTCTCCCTGGCCCGGCCTTGTGGCGTCGCCCGATGGATGCTATGGAGCACCCGCCCTTGAGCCGACGCTGCCGGGCCCACGGCGTCTCGACATCGTATCGACGACACAGCCGGGCGAAGCTCCGTGGGGTGATGCCGAGCGCCGCGGCGGCCTCGTGGTTCGTGCGGTAAATCCGAGCCGCCCGGTCGACTCGATCCTGGGAGATCGCTCTCTTCATGCGGGGCTTCCTCGCGGAGCACCTTCATTCAGTCCCCGCCGTCGTAGAGTTAGCTGCTGTCCGGGAGGCCTGGGTCCACCAAGGGGAGTCCCCGGTGCTCTCGGATGTTGACGATGTTCCCCGTAGGCCTGGCCCGGCGGACAGTCCGGGCCAGGCGCCGCCGCCGTGGCCGCCGTCCGAGTCGCAGGAAACGTCGAAGATCGTCGTCTGCACCCTCTCTCGGCAAGATGTACTGGACCGACTTCGGCAGGCCTTCATCGGCACGGGAGCCCGGGCCGGTGGATCACAGGCCTTCAAGTCGTCTCTTCCTTTCCGATGTGACTACCAGACACCCGCCAGGGCCCTGACCATGTAGGAGGCGATCCACCCCCCAAGGCCTCCAAGACCCCCAGGGCGAGGTAGGTCCGGACGCCGATCAGTAAGCAGCTCCGCCATCATCCCTATCTCAGTAGGAGCAACCGCCGCGTCTGTACCCCGCCCGGAACCTCCAGCCACGTCACGTACACCCCCGACGAGACCGCCGCCCCCTGCCCGTCGCGGGCGTCCCAGGCCACCCGATGCTCCCCGGCCGCCTGGGACCCATCCACCAGCGTACGCACCGGCTGGCCCAGGGTGTTGTAGATGGAGAGCCGCACCGGGCCGGAGGCGGCCAGGCGGTAGGCGACTCGGGTGCGGCTGTTGAAGGGGTTCGGATAGTTGTCCAGCAGCGCTGTCTGCCCCGGCAGCGAGGGCGAAGCGTCAATGGCCGTCGCCAGCAGGGAGGTGACATAGGGCGACATGTCCCACAGCAGGACGGTGCCATCCCCACTGCCACTGGCCAAGGTGGTCCCGTCCGGGGAGAACGCCACCGACCAGACCCAACTCGCATGGCCTTCGAGGAGGGCGATCTGCTGTCGGCTGGCCACGTTCCACAACCGCACCGTGTTGTCCGGATCCCAACTGCCACTGGCCAGGGTGGTCCCGTCCGGCGAGAACGCCACCGACAGGACGGAACTCGTATGGCCTTCGAGGACGGCGATCTGCTGTCGGCTGGCCACGTCCCACAACCGCACCGTGTTGTCCGGATCCCACCTGCCACTGCCACTGGCCAGGGTGGCCCCGTCCGGGGAGAACGACACCGACCAGACCCCCCCCTCCGTATGGCCTTCGAGGGTGGCGATCTGCTGTCGGCTGGCCACGTCCCACAACCGCACCGTCTTGCCCTCACCGCCACTGGCCAAGGTGGTCCCGTCCGGCGAGAACGCCACCGAAGTGACCATATGCGTATGGCCTTTGAGGAGGGCGGTCTGCCGTCCGCTGGCCACGTCCCACAACCGCACCGTGCGGTAGTTGCTACTGGCCAGGGTGGCCCCGTCCGGGGAGAACGCCACCGATTCGACAACGCCCGTCTGGCCTTCGACTTCGAGGGTGGCGATCTGCTGTCGGCTGGCCACGTTCCACAACCGCACCGTCTTGTCCTCACTGCCACTGGCCAAGGTGGTCCGTCCGGGGAGAACGACACCGACCAGACCCCCTCCGTATGGCCTTCGAGGGTGGCGATCTGCTGTCGGCTGGCCACGTCCCACAACCGCACCGTCTTGTCCTCACCGCCACTGGCCAAGGTAGTCCCGTCCGGGGAGAACGACACCGATAGGACGTAATTCGTATGGCCTTCGAGGGTGGCGATCTGCTGTCGGCTGGCCACGTCCCACAACCGCACCGTCGTGTCCTCACTGCCACTGGCCAAGGTAGTCCCGTCCGGGGAGAACGACACCGATAGGACGTAATTCGTATGGCCTTCGAGGGTGGCGATCTGCTGTCGGCTGGCCACGTCCCACAACCGCACCGTCTTGTCCTCACTGCCACTGGCCAGGTGGATCCCGTCCGGGGAGAACACCACCGAGTAGACCCCCTCCCTATGGCCTTCGAGGACGGCGATCTGCTGTCGGCTGGCCACGTCCCACAACCGCACCGTCGTGTCCCAACCGCCACTGGCCAGGGTGGTCCCGTCCGGGGAGAACGCCACCGAGTAGACCCCCTCCCTATGGCCTTCGAGGACGGCGATCTGCTGTCCGCTGGCCACGTCCCACAACTGCACCGTGTCCCAATCGGCACTGGCCAGGGTGGTCCCATCCGGGGAGAACGCCACCGAACGGACCCAAGTCGTACGGCCTTGGAGGAGGGCGATCTGCTGTCGGCTGGCCACGTCCCACAACTGCACCGTGTTGTCTTCACTGGCACTGGCCAGGGTGGTCCCATCCGGGGAGAACGCCACCGAATGGACTCGATGCCAATGGCCTTCGAGGACGGCGATCTGCTGTCCGCTGGCCACGTCCCACAAGCGCACCGTGATGTCTTCACTGGCACTGGCCAAGGTGGTCCCGTCCGGGGAGAACGCCACCGAATTGACGTCGTCCGTATGTCCCGTGAACAGAGCGGTCTCGGCGCCGGTGTCGGCATCGTAGAGCCAGATGCCGAGGCTGGTGGCCACCGCCAGCCGTGCGCCGTCAGGCGAGTAGGCCACCGGTCCGTCGCCCCAACCGATGGATCCCTTGCCCAGGCGGGCGAGGGCCCCCTCGGGCAGATGCCAGCGGGTGTAGTCCTCGGCGCGGCTCTCCTGTACGAAGAGAGCGCCGACCGGTAACCAGGCGAGCATGAGCAACGAAACGGATCGCATGACCTGTCCCTTCTTGGGCATTCGCGGTTGGATCGGAGTCCCGCTTGGTTTCATGGGCTTGACCTCGACAGGACGACGCTGACGGTTGCGTCGACGACGGGCTCGCCCTCTTGGATCCCTGCCGCCTTGGCATCCTCATCGACTCCTGCGTGGATGCCGTATCCCCCTCCGACCGTGACATCGATTTGCTTGTGGGTATAGTGGTACCCTATCCCTGCTTGGGACTTGTGATACTGCTTGAGCTGGACAAGCGGAAACACCATAGGATCATCAGGATCATCCGAGGCCGGGTAGTACCGGGCCTCGTTGTTGGTGACGAATCCAAACGCGATGAACAACCCGTGGCCCCGGCTGATCGGGCGCAGGAGCCGTATCGCAACGGCCATGCGCGTCCCAGTGGCCGGCACGCCCATGCCTAACAAAGCCCCGGGGTACTTCTCAATCCTGGGGAGGAATCCAACACTGAGGGAGAGAGGATCCCGGCCCACCTCCAGCGCCACCAACCCGGATAGCGTGCTCAGGCCCGCACGTGCCCGAATCTGAACGTCTCTTCTCTCGCCAGACGGTTCTTCACCGGGGACCGAAACCTGATCGAGGGACAGGCCAGGTAGCTTCCGCTTCCCGGAGCCAGCGATCGACTGCTCCGCGGCTGCTCCGGGCCAAGCCATGAACAGCAGGCCGGCAAGAAGCAAGGGGGTACACCATCCCCTCCGGTCGTGAAGGCTGCTCATGGCCTTGAGTGGAGGGGGGAGTCGGCGGCTATCAATCTTCATAGGTACCTCTCGGTGATGTAGTCGATGTAGTCCGGATGCTCGCCGCGGCAAACGCCTGGCCAGCCGGGCGATGACCTCCTTCCTTCGGTTCAGGGTGTCTTCGCGGCGTGCAGATCCTGAAGGGAGGGCCGGGTTGCGGGCCGTGGCGAGCCTCAGCGTCCAACCGGATCCTCCCCCTTGGCCTCCAGGCGAGTTCCACCTCCGCGCCGAGTTGCGCGGGAACTCCTGGTGGAGCCCGCCCGACCGTCACTCAGGCAGGGAGTAGGGATCGGCCTGGGACACATCGACCAGGTATCCGAGGTCGGCCATGGCCTGGACCGTGATGGCGCTCAGGGGCGCCGGGCGGTCCATGTCCGCGCTGGCACTCATCACCTCGTTGCCGAAGACCTCCCCCCGCCAGTGGCCGTTGCCGGTGGCCGGCACCTTCCTGCCGTCGTAGGAGCCCCCCCCGGCCGCGTCGAAGGCCTCGATGGCCAGCGGCCCCGCGAAGTGGGCGTCGCCGTCGGGCTCCTTCAGCAACTCCTCCGTCCACGAGGTCCCGAAGCCCAGGGCGTGGCACATCTCGTGCATCAGCACCCTCTTCAGCACGTCCGCCGAGTCCGAGAGCAGCTCCTCGGCCAGGATGATGTGACTGATCGCCGGCAGGTTGTTGGCCGCCGTCCACTGCACGAGCCCGCCCCAGGCGCCGCCGGTGAGCTCCGGGTCCGAGGTCACGATGATGGCCACGTCGTCGATCACGCGGTCGATCAGGATGCGGCCGCCCCGGGCCGTGCCCCAGTCGTAGTCTCCCTCCCTGGCGGTGTCGAAAGTGATCTGGGTGTAGTCGGAGTCCGGGATGTCGCCCACGATCACGGCCTCCCATCGTTTCGCCACCTCGTTGATCAGGGCCAGCTGCGCGTCGCTGAACCGATGCTCGGGAGGTACGAGGATCTCGATGGAGAAGGTCCCCGGTTCCGACGCATCCGAACCCGGCCCCGGCTCCTCTACCGCTCCCGGCTCCTCGAGGGCTACCCCCGGTTCCCCGGACTCCTCCCCTGGATTGGTCTCTGGCTGCTTTGACTCATCCACGGGGGGAGAGTCGTCTCCCCCCGTGGGAGTGCTGGGCCCCTTGTCGCACGCCGTCAGGCCCGCCAGCAACAAGAGCCACAGGATCTGCGTTCTTGCCATCTCTCCTCCTCCTGTTGGGCCCTGTTGGGCCGTGGAAAAGCCCGGGAGCCGAGACTCAAGTAGCCCCCCGGCTCTGGTGTGCATGGGACGAATCCGCTGTCGTTCGATCCACGGTCCTGAAGAGCCTGGGTCAGGAGCAGCCGTGGTTGTGGGAAGTTGTGGGAAGTCGAGCATCCTTCATCGCTCCCCCTCTGCGAGCTTGACCTGTCCCCAGCTCGCCGGCCGCAGGCTCGTGGCCACGTCGGGCGGGACGAGGCCGTTGACCTCCAGGCTGACATCGAGGGCGCCCCCGCGACGGAACTCGTCCCGCTCGGACAGGCTCGGGCCGACGGAGACCAGGACCAGGCTCAGGGTGGCGTGGGCATCGGCCGTGAAGGTGTCCGAGGTCTTCAGCGTGAAGGCGAAGGTGGCCCGGCCGTCGATCTGACCGGGCGGTATCACAGCGACGCCGAAACGAACTCTCCGGCCGTCGCGCTCCAACAACTTGGGGGCCTGGAGGATCTCGACGTCCTCGAACCCCTCGCCGAAGGTCATCTTCGCCGAGGACACGTCGAAGTGGACGGGGTTGGAGACCTCCAGGACGACCTCGAGGTGCTTCACCGCCACCAGGCCGCTCGCCTGGATCCCGAGGCCCACCTCCTGGCCCGGTCCGACGCCGGCGACGGACGGTTTGCCAAGGGGGACGAATCTGGCCCCCGTGTTGTCGCCGGCGAGGGCGCCGAGCGGAAGGAGGATGAGGATGACGATGAGCCGAGTCATGAGATCTCCTTGATCGAGAGATGCTGGAGGCCGGCCAGGGCGGGCCCCCGCGCCGGGAGCCGAAAGGCCAGCGCCCTCATCGCACGGTCCCCTTCAGGCGCCCCCACGTACTCGGGACCACGGCGGTCTCCGGGCGGGCGCGGGCCAGGAGGAGCGGGTCCTTCTCGCGGTAGAACCCCAGGCGCAGCTCCTCGTCGTCGGCCTCGAACTGCAGGGTCAGCGTGCCGCCGTCGACGACGTAGCTGTCGGCCAGCACCGTGGGGCCCAGGAGGTCCTCCGTAAACCCCCCCATGTCCTCCTCGGTGACGGGGGTGGCCTCCATCTGCGCCAGCACCTCCGCCTCGAAGGCGGGGTAGTCGGCCTCGGAAATTTCCAGCTGCTCCGCCACCCAGGGGATCAGGGAGAGGGTGTACTCACGAATCCCCTCGGCGGCCGGCCGGCCCAGGAGGAACAGATCCACCTCCGTCACGTCGGCATGGATGGCCCCCTCCACGACGTCGTAGGTGCCCGTCGCCTCGATGTCCATGACCAGGGGAGGCAGTCTCGAGGTGTCCTCGAACGGGTCGCCGGGAGGCGTTTCCTCGAGGAACCCTCCGACGAAGACCACCCAGAGGAGCTCCGCCAGGTCAAAGGTCGTGTTCCAGTCCAGGCCGCCGCCGGGGTGGAAGGCGAACTCCACCCCGACCTCCAGTTCGATGTCCGTCTCCGGGTCCCAGTCGACGAAGGTGGTTTCCCAAGCCCCGTGCAGGGCCGGGTCCTCGGCCGCCGCGGCGGCACCGAGAAGGCTGACGACGAGGATGAGAGAGAGCAGTACGCGCATGGGGCGCCTCCTAAGTTCCCTTGGGTGACTTCGACGGCCCGGCCACTTGGCAACGCATGGGTTGATTCGCTCGAAGCCTCAGTGGCCTTTCATAGAAAGGAACGAGCCCGTGGTGACCAAGCGGTGATCCAAGAGCCTGGTTGTGGTGACTTCTTGGTGGATTTCACCTTTCCCGCCGGTCCATTCCGTGTGATATTCACCGACTGACGGGACCATGGCCGGTTCCCGCCCATCTGGGAACTCCCCAGCGGTGACCGGCCGACATTCTCCGAGAGGGGACCATGCAGGCTGAGAAGCTGGCTCGAGAGAATCAGGCGTTGCGCGAGCGCCTGTCGCGGTTGAGCGAGGCGAGCCTGCGCATCAACGAGAGCCTCGATGTCGAGACCGTGCTGCAGGGGGTCCTGGACAGCGCCCGGACGCTGACCGACGCCCGGTACGGCGTGATCACCCTGCTCGACGACGCCGGGGAGCCCCAGGCCTTCCTGGCCTCGGGCATGACCCCCGAGCAGACCCGCAAGGTCTGGGACATGCCGGGCGGGATGCAGTTCTTCGGCGCCCTGCGCGGGCTCCGGGAATCGGTGCGGCTGCGGGACTTCCAGGGCCACCTCCGGAGCTTGGGCCTGCCCGAGCTGCGCCCGCCCCTGCCGGTGCACCCGGTGATATCCTTTCTGGGCGCGCCGGTCCGGCACGGCGGCGAGTCCGTGGGCCACATCTACCTGGCCCAGAAAGAGGGGGCCGCGGAGTTCACCCGGGAAGACGAAGAGACCCTGGTCGTGTTCGCGTCGCAGGCGGCCCTGGTCATCGCCAACGCCCGGCGTTACCGGGACGAGCAACGGGCCCGCTCCGATCTGGAGACGCTGGTCGACACCTCGCCCACGGGCGTGGTGGTCTTCGACGCCGAGACGGGCGCGCCGGTGTTCAATCGGGAGGCAGCCCGGATCATGGAGGGCCTGCTCACGCCGGAGCAGACCCCGCAGCAGTTGCTGGAAACCCTGACCGTCCAACGGACGGACGGACGGGAGATCTTCCTGAAGAGCTCTCCGTGGCCCCAGGCGCTGAGTGCCGGGGAAACGCTACGCGCCGAGGAGGTCGTACTTCAGGTCCCCGATGGCCGCCGGGTGACCGTGCTGATCAGCGCCACGCCCATCCGCGCCGAGGACGGCGGCGTGAAATCCTATGTCGTCACCCTGCAGGACATGACCCCCCTGGAGGAGCTGGATCGGCTCCGGGCCGAGTTCCTGGCCATGGTGAGCCACGAGCTGCGGACCCCGCTGGCGGCCATCAAGGGAGCCACGGTCAGCCTGCTGGCCGACCCCGACGCGGGCTGGGCCGAGACCGTGCCCTTCTTCCGCATCGTCGACGAGCAGGCCGATCACATGCGGGGCCTGATCAACGACCTGCTGGACGTGGCGCGCATCGAGACCGGCACCCTGTCGGTCCACCCCGAACCGGCGGCCCTGGCCGGGCTGGTGGATCAGGCTCGCAACACCTTCCTGGGCACGGGGAGCCGGCACATCCTCCGCATCGAGCTGCCGAGCGATCTGCCCCCGGTGATGGCCGACCGGCGGCGCATCCTTCAGGTCCTGGACAACCTGCTGGCCAACGCCGCCCGGCATTCGCCCGAGTCGGCCCCCATTCGGGTGACCGCGGCGCCGGAGGAGGGGCACGTGGCCGTCACCGTGGCCGATCAGGGCCAGGGCGTGCCCGCCGAACGCCTGCCGCACCTGTTCCGCCGGTTCCCCCGGCTCGACGGCGGTGGCGAGGCGGGCCTCGGTCCCGGCCTGGGACTGCCGATCTGCAAAGGCATCTTGGAGGCCCACGGGGGGCGCATCCGGGCCGAGAGCGACGGAGAGGGGCGGGGCACGCGGTTCATCTTCACCCTGCCCCTGGCCGAGGAGGCCGGGTATGGCCCGCCGCCCGGATCGACGACTCCCGGTGCGCAGCACGAGGTCACGGGGGAGACGCGGGTGCTGGTGGTGGACGACGATCCGCACGCCCTGCGCAACGTGCGGGACGCCCTCCGGAAAGCCGGCTATGCGCCGATCGCGACCGCGGACCCCGAAGAGGTGGCCGGCCTCATGGAGAAGCACCGCCCCCACCTGGTGTTGCTGGACCTGGTGCTGCCGGGCGCCGACGGGGTCGAGCTGATGCAGGGCCTGCTCGAGATCGCGGACGTGCCCGTCCTCTTCCTGTCGGCCTACGGCCAGGAGGACGCGATCGCCCGGGCGCTGGACGCGGGGGCGGCCGATTACCTGGTCAAGCCCTTCGCGCCGACCGAACTGGCGGCCCGGATCCGGGCCGCCCTGCGCAAGGGGGCCGCCGCCGGTCCGCCGCCGCCGGAGGAACCGTATGTGCGGGGCGATCTGACCATTGACTACGCCGGCCGGCAGGTCACCGTGGGCGGGCGGCCGGTCCGCCTGACCGATCTCGAGTACCGCCTGCTAGCCGAGCTGTCCGTCCACGCCGGCCGGGTCTTGACCTACGAGCAGTTGCTGCAGCGGGTCTGGGGCCCGGCGCGCGCCGGCGACCCTCGGCCCTTGCGCTCGGCCGTGAAGAAGCTCCGCCGCAAGCTCGGAGACGACCCCGGCAATCCCACCTGGATCTTCAACGAGCCGCGCGCCGGCTATCGCATGGCCAGGGCCGGGTAGCCCCCCACCGCTGCCACCGCAACCCTCTCCACTCTTTCTCCGAGTCCGGCTCGTCGGGAGCGCCCCGGCTCAAGCTCCACTGTTCCCATACCTCCCCATCACAAGCGAGATGCCGGAAGGGCCCCAAAGGCGCGTCACGGGCTAGCTTGAATCAAGAGGGACCTCGCGGGAAGGGACCGGCGACCTCTTGCCCACGATCGTTGGCGAATCCTTGACATGAACCATGGGGAACCCGATATTCTCCCCTTGGGACAACAAAACATCCGACGGGACAGACAAAATGACCTCCAAGGACACCAGGAAAATCGTTCAAGACATGGAGTCTTGGGTGACGGAGGAGGAGGCTAGCATTGAGGCGGGGTGGGCGGACCTCCAGGCTCAGCGGGACAAGGCAGATCGATTCGAAGATAGCCTTCGGGCTCGGCAAGCCCAGCTCCAGAAAGGCAGAGAGTTCTGCCAGATGTACGAGGGGGCCAGCGTGGGAAATGGGCTGATCGTCCTCAGGGGCGCCAAGGACATCGCCAGGGAGCTCAAGGAGATCCTGCAGGCACTTCCGGAACCCGCAACCTTCGCCCACCTCTGGAACCTTCTCAACGCCCAGGGATTCACTTGCTCCGGCTCGAATCCTCGAGGCACCTTCTCGGCTCAGCTCTCGAACCTCACCAAGGCTGGAGTTCTCAAGGCCCTGGACACGAACCCGAAGACCTACCTTCTGGCGAGTAGCGAGGACGCCCAAGGTGGAGAGGATGCTCCCCCAGAGCAACCTCTCTCAGAGGATGAGAAGGCGATGATGATGTAGGAGGGGACAGTTCTCGTAGGGCCCTACGAGAACTGTCCCAACACAGAGCGGAGGAGCCAAACGGTTTCTGTGGCTCCAGGAAAGCGACCGGCCCTTCGGGGCCGGGGTGCAGGGGGGTTCACCCCTTGCATTGCTCCTCCGCTCTGTTCCGTGTACAGTTGCATAACCTACGCCATAGACTGGTATTCAGCAAGAAACCCGACGCCTGTCAGGGCTGGAATCCGCATCGAGGGTTCCTCGCTCCCGCCTCCTCCTTGCCCACGGTGTCTCCACGCCGTACTTCCGGCACAGCCGCCCGAAGCTGCGCAGGGTGATTCCGAGGGCCGCGCAAGCCTCCTTGCTGGTCGGGTAGATGCGGGCGGCTCGCTCAATGGTCGCCTTGTCGAATCCCCGATTCATCAAGTTGTGGGGGAGTGCGGCCCGGACCCGGACGAGGGGCCTCCACCGGCTGGTCTCTCCAGCTCCGGGCGTGGATGGGCCGCACTCCCCTCCTCTGTCAACGCGCTGCTACCAACTGAACACCGCCAGCACCACGGGCGGGGTCAGGCGCAGTCTCCACCAGCCTTCGTCCAGCGTGTCCCGGTCGGGCTCGGAGGGATTGCTCTGCATCCACCATCGGGAGGCGGCGATCCCCTGGCGCACCCACAGGCTGACGCGCTCGTAGGGCTTCCAGGAGACGCCGGCGCCGATCGCGAACTCCCCGTTCCAGTGGCGGACAGTCGGGCCGTCGTCCGGGTCCTCCGCGGCCAGGGACCCTCCCCACCGGAGGAACCCGAAGGGGGCCACGTCATGGACCATGGTCCCCGAGGCGAACTGGTAGACGAGGTCGAGCCGTCCCTTCCATCCGTTTGAGTCCTCTTCCAGGTCGCTGTACCTCCACTGGATGTCGAGATCCATCTCGGCCCCCACGACGACTTCGGGGTGAAGACGTAGAAGGCCAGCGCGTCCTTCGGCAGGCGCAGGCCGAGTGCGTAGGACTGCGCGTCGGCCGCCGCGGCGGCGAGAAGGAGGGCCGCGCCCCGAGCGCGGCCCTCACGACGATCAGGTCTTTCGTACGAACCAGCATTTGCGGAAGTAGTACTCACGATGGTAGCACCATTCGTCTCCCAGTCCCGGCGCTCGTAGGGCTCCGGGCGACCGTACTTGATGTTGCAACGGCTCAGGACGGGCTCCTTCGCGCACCGGGCCGCCACCTTGGGCGAGACGTGCCACCTCTTCTTCTTCTCGCACTTCCTCACCCAGACATCGCATCGGGTCTGATACTGGGGATGGGGGTAGGTCTCCAGACCGAAGGCTCTCGCCCGGACCAGGCCCTCCTCCTCGTCCTGGCCCCACAAGCTGTACGGCCAGGATGGCCCCCAGGGACACGACAACGGCGAAGATGAAAGAGCGTACGAGCGGGCGCATGGGTCACCTCGTCGAACGGACAGAGAACGTCCTTACGAAATCGCAATCCCAGGGGGTTCGGGTGCCGCGGGGGTCGCCCGGGGCTTCACGCCGCCGTTCCCCCGGCAGGCGCAGCGTGCTCACCGCTTCGGGTTTCCGGAGTGGCTTCATCGCAACAGTGTGAGCTTGCGCGTCTGCACGGCTTCGCTCGTCACCAGCCGGTACACGTAGACCCCGCTGGCCAGAGGCCGGCCCCGCTCGTCCCGGGCGTCCCAGTGCAGGCGGTGCAGGCCGGCTGGTGCCTGCCCCTCGTGCAAGACCGCCACCCGCTGGCCGGTCAGGGCGAACACCTCCAGGCGGGCCGGGCCCGCCTCCAACTGCAACCAGGAGATCACGGTCTGGCTGTTGAAGGGGTTGGGAGCATTCTGCTGCAGGCCGGGTCTCTCGGGCAGACCGATTCGCTCCCGGGCCAGAGCCATCAGCTTGGCCCGTGCCGGCTGGCCGAAGTGCTCGGCGAAGAGGAAGAAGTCGGCGAAGTCGACGGTGCCGCTGCCATCCAGGTCGAAGCGGGGGTCGCTGCCGCCGAAGGCCTCCGCGAGGAGGAAGAAGTCGCCAAAGCCGATCTCGCCGTCACCGTCGAAGTCAGGGGTGGCCTCGGCGGTGGCGGTGAAAAGCATGGGGTCCAGTCCCCCCACCGAGACCTCGACCGTGTTGGGTCCTGGCCTGCTGCCCAAGGTCAGGGCGGTTGCGGCCAAGCCCGCAGCATCCGTCGTCGTCGTCCCCGTGGTGAGGATGCCGCCGCCGGCGGTGACGGTGAAGGTGACCTGTGCGCCCCCCAACGGGTTCCCACTCTCGTCCCTTACTTCGACGACGAGGGAGTCGAGAAGGAGCGCACCGGGCTCGCCTCGCTGGCCGTCACCCGATACAATCCTCAAGGCTTGGGGCCGCGGGATGAGGTCCCACAGCAGAACAGTGCCGTCGCCGGATCCGGCGGCGAGGGTGGTCCCATCGGGGGAAAAGGCCACCGAATTGACGGCTCTCGTGTGCCCCTTGAGGTGGCGAGGCCCCTCCTCCGGGACCTTCGTGTCCCACAACGCCACGTTGCCGTCCTGGAGTCCCGCGGCGAAGGCCCGCCCGCCGGGGGCGAAGGCCACCGAGTTGGCTCCTCCCGGGGTTGAGAGAGAGGCGATCTCCCGCCGGGTATCCACGTCCCACAGCTTGACCCACCAGCCATCCCAGGATCCGGTGGCGAGCGTGGAGCCATCGGAGGAGAAGGCCAACGCCGAGACTGGCGTTCCGTGCCGGACCGTGGCGATCTCCTGCCCGGCTGCAACATCCCGGAGTTGGGCGAGGTCTTCCATGCCGATGGCGAGGATGGCGCCATCGGGGGAGAAGGCCATGCTCCCTCCGTCCAACGAAGAGGTGAGTGTGGCGGTGCTCGGGCCTTGAGTCATGTCCCACAGCTCGATGGTCCTGTACCCCTCGAATGCAGCGAGGGCGGCGCCATCCGGCGAGAAGGCCAAAGACCGATACCCCCTCCAAGAAGATCCCAGGAGGGTGGCGATCGCCTGGTGCGCCGCAACATCCCAGAACACAATGTGGCTACCTCCGACGGCAAGGATGGAGCCATCGGGCGAGAAGGCCACCGAATGGACATCGCGCCCACCCGGGCTCTCGAGGGTAGCCGGGTATCCGCCCGTTCTGATGTCCCACAGTTTGGTGGCGGTGCCCGAAGCGACAGCGAGAGTGGCTCCACCGGGCGAAAAGGCCACCGACTCGACGCTTGAGTCGTGCCCCTGAATCCGGGTGCCGCTCTCCGTCGGAATGTCCCAAACCCAGATGCCGTCCGGCGACATGGAGGCGAGGGTGCCGCCATCGGGGGAGAAGGCCACGGGGTGGGCCGGGGTGGAGTGCTCGAGGGTGGCGAGACTCTTCCCCGTGGCTACGTCCCACAGCCCCACGGCCTGGTCTCTCCAGGATCCAGCGGCGAGAATGGCACCATCGGATGAGAAGGCCAGGGCACTGGTTTCTCCCGAGTGCCCCGGGAGCGTGGCGATGACCCGGCCCTGCGCCACGTCCCACAGCTTGACCGTACTCCAGGATCCGGTGGCCAGGGTCGTGCCGTCGGGCGACAGGGCCACGACGAGTATCTCTGTCCCATCGTCGAGAGCGGTGACGTCCAGAGTGGTGATCTCGGCCGCTGACTCCACATCCCACAGCCAGATAACGACGCGGTCCTGATACTCACCCACCTCAAGGCCGGTCGCGGCGAGGATGGTGCCATCCGATGAAAATGCCACGGACTGGAACTCTCCATCAGCAGGAGGTCGCGCAGCTCGTGCCTCCCACAGTTCGACACCACTGGCCACGTCCCAAAGCTTGAGCTTGTTCTCGGATGCCGAACCGAGGACCGTGCCGTCCGGTGAGAAAGCCACAGATCGAACGGCTTCATAGTGCCTGTAGAGGACAGTTCTCTCTTCTCGGCCACCCCACAAGGCAACCGCGCCGCCGTCCCGGAGACCGGCGGCCAGGGTGCCGTCGGGGGCGAAGGCCACGGCAGTGACCCATGGCCCGGGGAAGAGGTCGTGTTCGCGGGACCTGGCCACATCGTAGAGCCAGATACCGATGCTGGTGGCCAGGGCCAAGTGTTGACCATCGGGCGAGAAGGAGACAGGACTCGAGAAAGCATCTGGGTTCCCCATCGTCCCTTTGCCCAGGCGGACCGTCGCCCGGGCCGGCAGACGCCACTTCCGAGGATCTCCATCCGCGACGCGGTGAAGGGAAGTGCCAACGGTGACGGCGTGGAATGTCACAGGACTGGCTTCAAGAGATGTCGCCTCGACGGTGACGGTCCCCGGGTTGCCGAGAGTAAGCCGGACCACCGCCCTGCCATCGGCATCGGTCTCCTTGCTCTCAACGGTGAACCTGCCATCGAGCCGGCCATCCCCTTCGGTGACGACAAAGGTGACGGGGGCCCCCGCAATCCCGTCTCCATACTGATCCCGTACCTCCACCACTAGGGCATTCTCGAGAGCGGCGCCGGGTGCGCCCTCTTGGCCGTCGCCCGAGATCTCCACCAGCTCGTGGGGACGGGGCTTCAGCCATTCGGAGCCATCCCACAGCTCGATCCCTCGCCCTATACCCGAGGCGAGGGTTTCGCCATCGGGGGAGAAGGCCACGACCCCGACCGAGCCCCGGTGCGCCAGGGAGTCGATCCGGACCCCTGTTCCCACGTCCCAGAGCTTGAGCAAGTCTCCAGAGGCGCAGGCGAGGGTGGCGCCATCGGGGGAGAAGGCCATCGCCGCTCCGCCTCGGGTGTTCTCGATGGTACGGAAACTGCGCCGGGTCTCGACGTCCCAGAGCCTGACAAGGCCGTCCCATCCTGCCTGCGAGGCGAGGGTGGCACCATCGGGCGAAAGGCCACGGCACCGACCCAACCATCATGCGCTTCCAAGGTGACATTGGTTCCCGTCACCGGATCCCACAGGTTGACCGTGCCGTCTGATCCGGCGACGGCGAGCCTTGATCCATCGGGGGAGAAGGCTATGGAGGTTACCTTGGTGTCGTGCTCCAGGTCACGGATCGTGCTCTCTGTCGCCAGGTCCCAGAGTCTGACCGAGCGGTCACCGAACACGACGGCCAGAGTCTTTCCATCAGGTGGCGAGAAGGCGACAGACCGGTACCGGGTGTCCCCCGGTCGTCCTTCGAGGGTGGCGGTTTCGGTACCGGTGGCCAGTTCCCACAGCTTGGCCTCACCGTTGTGGCTGGTGGCCACGGTTTCTCCATCCGGCGAGATCGCCACCGCCCAGGCGCGAGGGGCGGGCCCCAGGCCGGCAATGACCTCCCGAGTCTCCCGATCCCACACTCTGATGAGGGAGTCACCCGCCGCCGAGGCCAGCGTGGCCCCGTCGGGCGAGAACGCCAGGGAGGTGACACCGGGTTGCTCAAGGGTGGCGACATGGAGTTCAGACGTCTGATACAGTCCGAAATACAGGCGCGTTGTCCTGCCGGAAATGTCCACGGCCCGGAACTGCATCCGGTGCACGATGGGATTGGCAAGACTGGAGAGGTCCTTGGAAGGAATGACGCCGTCGTAGTCGAACTCAACGACCGCGGCAGGTTCTCCCGAGAAGGAGCGGCACGCCTTCACTTCAGGGCCGCCTGTGGCGAAGTGAGGCAACTGTGTCGTTGCGAAGAGGACGACTTGGTGAAGCCCTGGCGAGTTCCGAATCTTCAGCCGGATGGGAGTGCTCGTCGAACCGGCCGGATAGCCAGGAAGGGAAATCAGATCGACTGACGTTGGAGATGCTGGCCGAACTACCTCAATCCCCGGGTTGAAGAAGGGATGGATGGTCAGGTACTCGGCGGCACAGGCAGACAGCCGGGCCCGGTCACCCCAACCGTAGGACATGATGTACTCGCTGTCTCTGAAGTCGTGCTCCAGGTCGAAGGCATGGCCCAGCTCATGGGCAACGGTTCTCCAGGAGAACCTGCTGGGGACGACCACCGTGGCGGCCACGGTGACACCGTCTTCCATACTCCTCCAAGTGACAGCCCCGGCTCCTCCACCCCAGTAGGGCACCGTATTCGCACTGAGGTCGAGGACCACAAATAAGACCGGAGGCTGTCCCCCCATGGCTCGCCAGATCTCCCCCAGTGTCGAATGATCGAGATAGTGAGCGTCCGCCTGTTCGCCATCCACCCGGTGAACCAGGGGTTCGCCCTGGTCATCGGTCTCGAAGCGGAAGGTCAGATCTCCGTGCCCGTGCCGCTGCATCTCTGCCGCGAACCAAGTCTGGATTCGGAGGATTGCGGCCTTCATCGAATCGACCACCTCGGCGCGGAAGGGACGGTCCTGCGGTCGGAAGTAGACCATCTGTACGGTGCGAGAGTCCTCGGCCGTCACCGCCACGGGTTTGCCGGCGGAGAGCAGGGAATCCTCCCACGAATGGATGACCCGGTAATGGGCTACCTCCTCCCGAATCTGCTGAGGAGTGGAGGCATGGGCGAGTACCGGAGCCAGGAGAAAGACGACAACAGGGAGTATCATCGGTGGCTCTCTCTCATCGAAGAAGCGTGATCTTGCTCTTTGACTCGGCGCCTCCGGGGGCTTTCGGCCAGGACTCCCGGAAGAGGGGAAGGGCTCGCGGGGGGAGGAAGGGCGGCCACGGAAACGGTATCTCCTGGCGCCTCGACGGCAAGGAGGGGGGCTGCTGGTAAGGATGGAGGATGGAGGATGGAGGATGGAGGACACGGCGCAACGGCCCCATCCGCGCGGAGTAGATGGCTCCCCCGGCGCTCGCCCCGGATGTGGCCCCCCTCGGCAGGGCGGAACCCGGTGACTGAGGCAGAACTCTACCGAGTCCCTTGGGACTCCACAAGGTCCCCGCCGTTACGGCTCACCGGGCCTGTCGGGGCGCCTGATTCCCCCCGATGGGGCTACGCGAGGCCCGAGGACGGTTGATCGCCCCCGGGGAAGAGGGCCGCGCGCGGACCTCGAACGCCAGACCGAGTCCCCGGGCGCTCCCGTGATTCACCAGACCGTCCGCCAGAGCAGCCCTCGATCCCGCAGCGGTCTTACTCGCCGGGTCTCTCCGGGGCCTCAGCCCGCCGTTCCCGGCGCTGCCTGCCGCCCCCAACTCCCTGGCCCCGGGCCTGTAGGGACAGTCGGGCGTCGACGAAGGAGTCGGCCCTCGGATCTCAGGGTCCCGGAGGTTCCCCCTTGATCTGGTCGTTCCGTTCTGGTACCATGCTGTTTGCATCCGCTGTTCGCAGGTCGCCTCAGTGAGTCGGGTCACCTGCTGAATACCACAGCCGCAGTCACGGCAAGGGGGTAGCTCCCCCGCGCCAGGCAAATAGGTAGGACCTTCCCGCACAGCCTGCGAGGAGCGGATGCAAACGGCCCGGCACCCTGCGGGGGGGCCGGGGTTGCCTCTCCTCCCCTTGCGGAGGTCCCATTGCCCGCCCTCTCGAAGTACGGGTCGGCCGCTGTCCTTCTCACTCTCGGCTGCGCGACCGACCCCGCCCGCTCGCCCACCCACCCAACCGGACCCAATCCCCCTCGTCGCCCCTTCACGGTGCCGGCGGACATGCGGACCTGGTTCGCCGAGCGCGGCGTCCAGCTGCCGGCCAGTCTGCCGCCGGTGCCGGCCGGCAAGGCCGCGGCGACCGCGCAAGAGCGCCTCCTCGGAGACGGCTCCCAGAACGGAGCGGTGAACTTCTACGATCTGGTCGGCCTCTGGAGCGCCTTGAGGGCTCCCGTGTGGCATGCGGACTGGTACGTGAGGCACTTCGACATGGACCTGCTCGACATCGACCGCAGCGGCGGCCGTCCCGACTGGTTCGACCTGGGCCTGCTCGGCGACTTCCTCTACGGCACCGGGGACAACCCCCACGGCATCGGGCTGCCGGTGGAGGAGAAGGAGCCGGAGTTCAAGGTGGAGGTTGTGTTCGTCGAGGGGGGCCGGTTCACGGCGAGCCAGAAGGCGCTGTTCCGACAGGCGGCCCGACGGTGGGAGGCCATCATCACCGAAGACGTGTCCGACGCGGACTTCTCGTACTTCCCGTGGCGCAGCAGCAACATGCGAAGCTGGGGCGAGTTCTGGGGAAACAACCGTGGGGACATTTCCACGATCGACGACCTGATTGACGATGTGCGGGTCTACGTCACCACGACCCCGGACGACGACTATGCCGGCCAAGCCGGCGCCTTTCTGCGACGCGGGCTATTCAACACGGGCTTGCCCCTTGCCGGCGCTGTTGCGATCAGCGAGAGCGCCCTCACCGAGGAGCGCGAGGCGAACGGCGCTCTGCTCGGGGTGTTCACTCATGAGATCGCCCACGTGCTCGGGTTCGGTTTGACTTGGGCTTGGCAACGCAATCTGGGGAGTTCATCTAACGACAACCCCACGGCCGACACGTACTTCCGTGGCTGGCGGGCTCGGCGAGCATTCAACGATGCGGGCGGCCAGAACTACCGCGGGAACAAAGTCCCCGTGCAGCAGTGGGGCGACGACGGGCACTGGCGGGAGTCGGTGTTCGATGCGGAGCTGATGAGCCCTCACACCGAATGGGGCCGCGGCGAGCCGATCAGCCTCATCACGATCCAGGCGATGGCCGACCTCGGCTACACCGTCGACATGAGCCAGGCCGACGCCTACACCCTGCCGCCGGCCGGCAAGCCTGTAGGCCACGAACCCGGGTTGACGTGCCGGGTGAGGAGGCTGCCATGAGGGCCTTCCTGACAGCGCCAGCCCTCATCCTCTGCGCCTCGGCGGCCCTGGCCGGTCCCCACTTCTACGGAGGGCCCGTGTACCATGTGATGCCGGAGAGCGAATGGACGGAGTACTGGCGCGACCTCGACGTGGACCTAACCGGAGAACCCACCCTCGGAGTCATGGCCGGGATCGTCTTGCCGGGAGCCATCGACACTACCCGAGGCGTGCCCAGGACCTACCGGGAGATCGGCGTCGCCCTCTACGGGCCAAGGGGTCGGGCGTTCGACGGTTATACCGGTACCGTCGCCGAAGCTCGGTACAGGGTCACTTCCCTGGAGGCCCTCTCCCATTGGGCCCTTCCTGGCCTGCGCTCCCCCATCACCCTCTTCATCGGCTTCGGCGTGGCATGGGTTGACGACCGAAGGCAGATAGGAGACCTGATCGTGGAAGACGGAATCTTTTCAACAACTGTCTCCGCCGGGTTGCGAGCCATGGACCTGCAGAGGCAGAAGCAGGGGAAGTGGAACTGGTTCTTCGACGTCCGCTACCGATTGCACCATCTGAGCTACGAGGCCCGCGGCTTCGATCTTGGCGGGGTCTTCGTCGGTTCCGGACTCATCTTCTGAGTGAGCGCACACCCAATAGTGACCCGCCTTGCTCTCGCACTGTTTCTGGCCGGTGGCTTGGCCTTCCCCGAGCCGCTACCGAGCCATGACCATGGAATTGAGGGCCGGGTGCGGCTGGACTCCGGCGCGTCCGTGCCCCAGGCGCAGGTACGGCTGTTCAATCTGACCGATCTGCGGGCCCCCCCGCTGGCCGCCACCACGGATGCGTCCGGTCACTTCCGACTGTCCCTGGACGGTCCGGCCAGCCAATCGGCCTTGCCGGACCAGTTCGAGTTGGGGGCCAACTATCCCAATCCCTTCAACCCGTCCACGATCATCCCCTACCAGCTGCCGGCCTCGATGCACGTGCGCTTGGACGTGTTCAACCTCCTGGGCCAGCGCATCGCCACGCTCGTCGACGGAGAGCAGCCGGCCGGGTTCCACATCGCCGCCTGGGACGCCACGGACGCGGCGGGGCGGGCCGTGGGCGCCGGCGTCTATCTCTACCGCCTGAGCGGGAGCAGGGGCCAGGTCACGCGGCGGATGCTGCTGATCGACGGACAGGCGGGGATTGCGGCGGGCGGTCCAGAGTCCGCTGCCAGGGGAGGCGGGGAGACGGCCCCGGCCTACGGGTTGACCGTCTCCGGACCGGGGCTGGTCCCCTACGTGGACCCGGCTTTCCGCCTCAAGGCGGGCATGGCCCCGGTGGAGGTGGTGCTCGAAACGCCGGGGCCGCGGCCCTCTCGGGCGAAGGTGGCCTCGGGCGGGATTCTCGGCGATGTGGACAACAACGGCCGGGTCGACTTCTCCGACGCCCTGCTGGTGGCCCTGTACAGCCTGGACTCCAGCACCGTCATGCCCAACAACGGCGACATCTCCCTGGGGGATGTCAACGCTGACGGCCAGGTCGATCTGTCCGACGCCTGGGTCATCGTGGCGTACCTCAACGATCCGTCCGATCCGTCGCTGCCGTCCGGGATCGGGGAGCCGGTGTCGCTGGCGGTCGTCCAACTCACCGACAACTACTCTGGAGATTACACCCCCGCTTGGTCGCCCGACGGGCGGCGCATCGCGTTCCAGTCCGACCGCGACGGGGACTCCGAAATCTACGTAATGAACGCCGCCGGCTCCGGCGTCACCCAACTCACCCACAACGGCGCTGGGGATTGGAGTCCTGCTTGGTCGCCCGACGGGCGGCGCATCGCGTTCAACTCCGACCGCGACGGGGACTCCGAAATCTACGTGATGAACGCCGCCGGCTCCGGTGTCACCCAACTCACCCACAACGACGCTGGGGATCACGGCCCCGCTTGGTCGCCCGACGGCCAGCGCATCGCCTTCAACTCCGACCGCGACGGGGACCATGAGATCTACGTGATGAACGCCGCCGGCTCCGGCGTCACCCAACTCACCCACCACGGCGCTTGGGATTTCGCCCCCGCGTGGTCGCCTGATGGCCGGCGCATCGCATTCTCCTCCCTCCGCGACGGGGACTTTGAGATCTACTTGATGAACGCCGCCGGCTCCGGCGTCACCCAACTCACCCACAACGACGCTGTGGATTGGTTTCCTGCTTGGTCGCCCGACGGCCGGCGCATCGCATTCGAGTCCGACCGCGACGGGGACTCCGAAATCTACGTGATGAACGCCGCCGGCTCCGGTGTCACCCAACTCACCCACAACGACGATGAGGATTGGTTTCCTGCTTGGTCGCCCGACGGCCAGCGCATCGCGTTCCAGTCCGACCGCGACGGGGACCATGAGATCTACGTGCGGACCTACACCGTCACCGTGACCAGCGTCTCCCCCGACTTGGTGGTACAGTCGCCCTGGGTCAGCGACAACAGCCTGACCTCGGGGCAGTCCTTCACCCTGCGCGCCACCGTGCGAAACCGCGGCGACGCCCGGTCGTCCTCCACGACCCTGCACTACTACCGCTCCTCCAATGCCACCATCACCACCACGGACACCCGCATCGGCACCGATCCCGTTCGCGCCCTCGCCACAGGCGCTTCCAGCACCGAATCGATCCCCCTGAGCGCGCCCTCCAGCGCAGGCACCTACTACTACGGTGCCTGTGTACAGAGCGTCAGCGGCGAGAGCGATACGAACAACAACTGCTCCCCTGGCGTGCGCGTCACCGTGACCAGCGCCTCCCCCGACTTGGTGGTGCAGTCGCCCGGGGTCAGCGACAACAGCCTGACCTCGGGGCAGTCCTTCATCCTGCGCGCCACCGTGCGAAACCGCGGCGACGCCCGGTCGTCCTCCACGACCTTGCACTACTACCGCTCCTCCAATGCCACCATCACCACCAGGGACACCCGCATCGGCACCGACTACGTGGGTCCTTTGGGCGCATCCCGTACCAGTGCCGAGTCGATCCGCCTGAGCGCGCCCTCCAGCGCAGGCACCTACTACTACGGCGCCTGCGTGCAAGGCGTCAGCGGCGAGAGCGATACGAACAACAACTGCTCCCCTGGCGTGCGCGTCACCGTGGAAGAGGTGACCGGCAGCCCGGACCTGATCGTGGAGTCGGTTTCGGTCAGCGACAACACCCTGACCCCAGGCCAGTCCTTCATCCTGAGTGCCACGGTGCGCAACCAAGGCACGGGAGCGTCGGTTGCGACCACGCTGCGCTACTATCGCTCGTCGAACCAGACGATCTCCACCCGGGATACGGAAGTCGGCACCGACCACGTGAGGGCCCTGGGCGCATCCCGTACCAGTGCCGAGTCGATCCCCCTGACCGCGCCGTCGAGCGAGGGCACCTACTACTACGGCGCCTGCGTGCAAGGCGTCAGCGGCGAGAGCGATACGAACAACAACTGCTCCCCTGGCGTGCACGTGGAAGCGAGTGAACCTGACCACGGCGACAGCCGCTCGTCGGCGACGGTGGTCGCTTGGGGGAGTGAGACGCCCGGCGAGCTGGAGGCGGGCGATGTCGACTACTTCCGTGTGGAGGTCGCCGAGTCGGGGGACCTGGTCGCCTTTACGACCGGCGCTGTGGACACCCGCGGCCACATTGAGGACAGCTCGGGCAACGTCCTCGCAAGCGATGACGACGGGGGGGCAGGTCTCAACTTCCGGGTGAGAACCACGGTGGTTGCCAGCACCTACTACATCCGAGTCACGGGTTTTACGAACGGCCCCTACACCCTGCATGTTGGAAGCGAGGGGCTCACGACCCAGGACGGCTTCCAGATCGAGCTCGTCTTCACCGACGACTTTCTCTCGGGCCACCAAACGATGGTCCGAGAGGCGGCCGACCGCTGGGAACAGATCATCACCAACGACCTGCCGGATTTCTCCCATCTCTACTTCGACAGCACCGACCATGCCTGGTGGGCATCCCAGCAGGCGCAACATCCCTGGCTCGGCGATCTGTTGATCGACGGGGAGCCCCTGGACGATCTCCGGATCTACGTGGGCTACGGCGACAACCCGGACTTCTATGGCTGGGCCGGGCCGTTCTTGATCCGCACGGCGAGCAACACCCCCATTCTTGGCCTCGTGTCGATTGATCGGTCGGCGTTCGACTTTGCCACTATCCGCGGCACGCTGTTGCACGAGATCGGCCACGTGCTCGGCATCGGCACCTTGTGGGACAACCTGCTCGGAGGCGAGGGCGAGACTCGGCACTTCACCGGACCCCGAGCCCGGAACGCCTTTGACGTGGCCGGGGGATGGCGATACACAGGCCCCAAAGTGCCGGTCGAAGCGGACGGCTACCACTGGAAGGAATCGGTGTTCGGGAACGAACTGATGAGCCCGAGCCGGCGGCTCACCGAGGAGGGCCCGGTCAGCTCGATCACCACCGAGTCCCTGAGCGACCTCGGCTACCAGGTCGATTCTCGCTATGCCGACGCCTACGACTTGCCTCCCGCCGGCAAGCCCGCCGCCGTGAGGACCACGGGATGGCGTTGCGGCGTCACCGGGCCGATGCCCTACGGGGTCGCACAGCCGATGCAGCGATGAAAGGACGCACCATGAGAACAGCAGTGGGATGGATGCTCCTGGTTGCCCTGCTGGCGGCTTGCCAAGGGCCGGCAGGGCCGATGGGGCCCCAGGGAGAAAGGGGAGACCGTGGCCCCCAAGGAGAAAGAGGAGACCGTGGCCCCCAAGGCCCGCAGGGAGAGCCAGGGTGGCGCCCCGGGGACGTAGCTCTGGAGCGTCCCCTCCACATCTCGTCGTACGACTTGAACCTGGGAGGCATCGTGATCGACGACGGGCGGATCTCGACGGAAAGCTATCGGGGCGTGTTCGTCCGGATCGAAGCCGAGGGCCTCTTCCCGGTCTACATGCCCCTCGCCTACCTGATGATCGCATCGGCCGCCGGCGGCGGTGAAGACACACTCTTCATCTACGTTCGCCGAGGCTCAATCTTCATCCTCGACTCGGAGTTTTGGCTCCTCGAATTCGCCCAAGGATGGGCCTTGGTGGATGAGTCGGCGACTCTCACCTTGGTCGTGCTTCTCGATTCAAACTGAAACAACCGCCCGGGCTAGCCCCGGCGGGGGGGGTGAGCGGGTCAAGGAGAGCCCTCGACAGACCATAAGACGCGGTGGCTCGACAGCGACACCCTGCGGAAGCGCTTCCGCAGACACCTTGCGAGTCCGCCGCGCACCAGCGGGAGGGGGGTTGGGCAACCACCCCCCCGGCACGGAGTCGCGGCGCCCGGCTTGGAACTCAGCGGGCCCGCCCCCGTCACACCAGGGGATTCGTTGGCAGACGGGACCTCCGTGGTCGGCCCCTAGAACCCGCCGCCCCCCTGAAAACTATCGCCGCCGGCAGCCGCCGCGACAGGGCCGCCCGGGGATGGGGCGCTACCCCGAGCGCCAGTTGCCTTGGAGATCCGCCCCGGTCACTTCGCCCTGCAAGAACCCGCGCAGCAGCGCGGCCCGGGTCGGGTCCGCCGTCGTGCCCTGAAGGACCGCCTCGTTCAGCTCCGAGGGGAGCACCAACCACCCTGGCGGCCAGTAGCCCCATGAAATCCCGAGCCGCGGGTGCTCTTTCTGCCAGAGCATGGCGACCACGGCCCAACTGCTGCCGGAGGTCCTCGAATACGGCGGCCGTGTTTGACCTGTAAACCCGTGACGAGAGAGGTTCCCGTGAAGACCGGACGGTGCATCAAGGAGCTGGAGGTGGAACTGGAGCGCCAGCGGGAGGCCAAGGTCGACTACTTGGCCGAGCAGATGGAGATGGGAGTGGAACCGCCCGAGGAGAGTGAACTCCGATCTGGACGGGCCACCCCCGACCGTGTGCGCCTGTGGCTGGAAGGGCGCGGGTGGTTCAAACTCACCTGGCCTGTCCTCTGGCAGTTGCGTGACCGGGTGGGTATCCCCCCAAGCTACTACCACCGCATGCAAAACTCCGCGCCGGAGCTGCTTGCGGCGAACGTGAACCACTGGTTGAAGAACCAGCGCAACATAGTGGTCCGTACCCTGGACGGTTACGTCCGGGCGGTGGTTTCCGACCGCTACCGTCCACTGGACAACTTCGACTTGGTGGAAACGGTGCTGCCGGCCATGGAGGAGGCCGAAGCCCATGTGGTTTCCTGGGGGCTTACGGAAACGCATCTCTACCTCAAGGCCGTCGTGCCCGGCGAGAGGGAGGTACTGTGGCCGCAGGGTGTGGAGCAGAAGTGGGGCCAGGGCAACCACGACGTACACGTGCTGCAGCCCGGTGTGGTGGTGAGCAATTCCGAGGTCGGTGAAGGGGCCCTATGGGTAAGCTCGGCCACCCATACGGTACACTGCAGCAATTTGGCCGTCTGGTGCAATAGAGGCACCGCGTGGAAGAAGCACCACGCTGGCTCCCGGCTGGAAACAGGAAAAGGGAGGAGTCCAGAGGTGTGGAAGTGGCTGAAGGGCGGAACCCGGCCCCGGTCGGACGACGAGGTCTGGGCGCAGGTGCGCAACTTGGTACACCAGGCCCTGGAGGTCGAGCGGTTCCGGGAGATCGTCGAAAAGGTGAAGGCGAGCCTCGTCTACAGGATCGAAGGCGATCCGGCAGAGGCGGTGGAAGTGTTGGCCACGCAGCACGGCCTCAGGGAACAAGAGCGCGCGGGCTGTCTGCGCCATCTGATCCGCGGGGGCGACCTCTCTCAGTACGGCTTGCACCAGGCCGTGACCCGCTTGGCCCAGGACGTGGCCAGCTACGACCGGGCCGATGCGCTGGAACGGCTGGGGGCCAGAATCGTGCAGCTGGAAGGCGAGGAGTGGGCAAAGATCGCCCTCGCTGGCGTCGGAGAAGGAGCGTAACCGGCCCTCTGGGCAGAAACGCGGTAGAGATACACTGTGCGCCGCAGCAAGCCCAGGGCAGGTTGGGAGCGGAGGGCGGCCAATCTCGGGAGGAGATGGATCGGCGTTCAGGAGCCTTGGAGCAGGTCGCTGATCCGCGTCCTCTTGCCGCGTTGGACGGGGGCAGCTCGATGCCGAGGGTTCCAAGATCTCGGCCGGCACCACGACGGGCCGGAACCGTCGGCCCTTGCCACCGAAGCTGTGGGGGTTGGGACGGTACTCGGTGCCAAGGATTCTCAGCAGGATGCGGCGCAGATCCTTCTTCGCCAAGCTTGTTCGATCGAGAGCCACCAGCAGGCCCGGGTGGGTGCAGGCCACCATCAGGCCGCTGCCGGCCCCGTCGCGGCGGATCCCCAACCGCCTGGCCGCCTCGTCCCCCGTAGCCTTGGGATCGACAGGGCCTGCGCCACGGTCATGCGCTACTTCCGCGACTACCGGCTGCCGGAGACACTGAGTCCGCCGAGACGGCCGCGAGGCCCTGAGTTGCCAATCAGCATCCAGGCACTGGCCGATCTCGGCTACCGCGTCGACATCACCCGCGCCGACCCCTACGCCCTGCCGATGGACACGCTCTCCAAGCCAGTCGCGGCCCATCGGCCCTTGGTGCCAAGTGGCTGAGGCGGCCCTTGACCCCGAGAAGGCCCCGGAGGCGTTCTACCGATCGAACAAGGAGCGCCTGTCGCGTTGACGGCGATCCTGATTACCCGTAAGCTACTGAGCAAGTTCTACTTATGACCCGGTAGCCGGACCACAAAAAGGCCCGGCCGCGAGAAGGGATCTCGCAACCGGGCGCCTTTCCTGTCACAGAAAGGATTGCCAATGGCAACCCCGAAGATACCCCCTGATCTGCCCGCTGTCAACCGTTACAGGCGATACGTCCGTGGCCCCCACGAGCAGTTCTGCCTCGTCTTCGCCCAGGTCGCCGGCTTCGATCCCACGCCCGATGAGATCTTCGCGCCGCGAATGCGGGACCGCACGGTGACCCACGGGGATTTTCTGGAGCTGCTGCACGCGCCTCTTCGCTAGCTGGCGTGGGCGGCCCGGCCGCCGTGGTCCGTGAGGTCGGCGAAGCGTAGCCTCCGGCCCACGAAACCCGGCGCGATGGCCCGCATCTGCTCCACGGTGTCGGCGTCGCGGTGGTCGTGGAGCCCGGCGAACTCCTACACGTTAGCAGCTGCAGGTGCTCTCCTTGCCATTCGTCAAGGAAGCTAGCTGGCAGCTAGCGGGCGGAGGGCAACTCGATTCCGAGGGCCTCCAGGATCTCGACCGGCACCACCACGGGCCGGAAGCGCTGCTTCCTGCCGCCGAAACTCTGGGGGTTGGGACGGGACTCGCTGCCAGGGATTCTCAGCAGCACTTTGCGCAGATCCTTCTTCGTCAGGCTCGTTCGATCGAGGGCCGCCAGCAGGCCGCTGTGGGTGCAGGCTACCATCAGGCCGGTGCCGGCCTCGTCGCGGCGGATCCCCAACCGCTTGGCCACCTCGTCGCCGTAGCCCTGGATGGACAGGGCCTGCACCACGGTCATGTCCTGCCCCTGAAAGCGGATCGGCAGCGCCAGCAGCTGCTGCACCACGTCGGCGCCCGGGGCCTCGGAGGCGGCCCAGGTTGGCTGCACCAGCGCCTCGCCGCCCCACCAGGTCCAGCCGGCCGTCAGCGCCGCGGCGTTGAGGATCGCCCGGTCGCGCACGCCATACTCCGGGTGAGCCTCCATATCGGCCTGCAGTTCCGCCACCTGGGCGGCGATCTCCCACGATTCCCGGATCAGGGCGGAGCGAAACCGCTTCGCGTCGCCGAGGGCCTCCTTGATCGCGGCCCTCACCGCGGGCGTCGACTTGCCCTCCAGTTGCGAGAGGGCGAAGCGGTTGGCGTCGGCCGGCTCCAGTTGCGGCATGGCGCGAACGGACAGCAACAGGGAGAACCGGAGGTACTGGCCCTGCAGCGTCGCGGCCCGACCGTTGGGCCGCACGACGCGCTCGTCATCCTCCAGGACGCGCTCACCGCCAGAGGCGAGACGAGCGATGGGGAGTAGCTTCTGGACCCACTTCCCCTCGGCCTCATCCACGACGATCGGCAGGGTGCGCCGGCGCACGATGCGATACATGTCCGCCACCGTGGCGTCGGCCATGTGGACGCCCAGGGGCCGGCCCACGATCGGCTCGATGACGTTCTCCAGGAACCAGCTCTTGCCGGAGTCGGTGGGGCCGATCAGCAGCACGTGCGGCCGCCACGAGAGCATCCCGCCGACCAGCGACGTCACGATCCAGCTCATGACCCGCTGCCCGTCGGCCGGCGATTGCCAGTTGTAGGCTTCCACGGCCTCGCGCAGACGCCCCCGCTCCTGGATCGTCGCTGGCTCCCCAAGCTCCACGCGCAGGCCCGAAGTCCAGATGCCCGGGGCCCCGTCCAGGCCCGTCTCGGTGCCGTCCTCGAAGCGCAGCCGGTCCCCAAGGTTCCAGATCCTCTCCCCCGTCTTCGTGCGCACCGGGCCCGGCTGGTAGATCAACGACTCATCCACCGGCCCGAGGCCGTCGGCGATGCGGATCAAGGCGTCCCCGAGCTGGCGGGCCAGGGCGCGGGAGATGTCCTCCCCCTCGACTTGGCTCCTCCACCAGGCTAGCGGGGCGAAGGCGATCTGTGTGGGGACCTCGCAGCACTGCGTACGGGGGCGGCGCAGGATGCGGCCGAGCTTGCGGGGCCACACGGCGACCAGCTCCCCGGAGGTCCCCAAGACCCGGTAGTGGTCGTTCTCCGCCAGCAGGCCCAGGTCCAGCTTGCTCTCGGCCTCCTCCGCCTCCGCCTCGGCGGGGTCGTAGGGCTTGAGGAAGCGGGCCATGACGGCCGGGCAGATGCCGGCGGGGATCCAGTCAGCCACGTCGCTGCCGGCCTCGATGGCCACCTGCCCGCTCTCCGGATCGGCCTCCTGCGCCTCCGGCAGGGCCACGCGCAGGTCCTCCACGCCGAGGCCGTGCAGGTGGGCCGCGATCTCGGCCGCGGCGGCCCTCCCGGGCTCGTCGGCGTCGGCCACGATCGAAACGCGCCGATCCTTCTGGGGAGTCCAGTCCGTCAGGTGCCACGCGACCGGGCCGCCCATCCAAGTGGTGACGAACACCTCTGGACGCCAGCGCTGCAGGGCCTCCACGCACTTCTCGTCCCCCACCACGACGATCCGGTCCCGGTCCGTAACCAGCAGCTCCGGCAGCCTGTACAGGGGCCGCTTCCTGCGGCCGGGGCCCTTCGGAATCCAGCTGTCGCCGTTCGGGGTCCACTGACTCACCCGCTCTCCGGCGGCCGTCTCGCGCCGCACGACGGCGCAGAAGGGCTCTCCGGCGGCCGTTTGGTAGTGGTAGACGTCGCCAAGCGGCAGTTCAGGCTCTGATGTGCGTCTTCTTTCCACCGTGGACGCTGGGCTCGTCGCACCACTGGTCGCGGAGGATTGGAGGGGTGGGGAGGGTCCCGCTGTCAGCCAATCCCGGCGTCAGAACGAAACCGTCGTGGTCATCGACACCGTCCGGGGCGCGCCGAGCCAGGCGGCGTTCTCGGTGATGGCCGAGAGATACGCCTCGTCGAGCAGGTTGTTCGCCACGATCGAGAACTCCACCGACCGGAGCAGGTCGCTCAGTGCTTCGCCCGAGAAGGCGACGTAGGCGTCGGCCAGCCAGTAGGCGTCGGCGTACCAGTCAGCCGTCAGGCTGACACGGCGCTTCGAGGTGTACTTGGCGCTCAGCCCCGCCCGGAGGGGGCCGTTGCGGTCGAGGGAGACGACCCACAGCCGTCCCGGCACCCCGGCCACGTCGGTCCCCGGGACGATGCCCTGGCTCTCGTCGACCAGCGGGTCGCCGCTGCCGAAGTACTCCGAGCCGTTGAGGGTGAAGGAGGTGTAGAGGGCCATCCGCCGCGGCATCTGTACCGTGGCGGCCAGCTCCAGGCCGCTGGTCTCGATCCCGCCGGCGTTGAAGTAGGCGCCGCCGCCCGGGATGAGGTAGTTGGGACCGGCCGTCGTCTGCGGGCCGAGGTAGAAGATCCGGTTCTGGAAGTCGATGGAGTACCAGGTCGCGCTCATGGCGACCCGGTCCCCCGCATACTGCAGCCCCACGTCGATGTTGGAGGCCGTCTCCGGATCAAGCTCGTCCAGGCTCCGGCCCGGCACCTCCAGCAGGGTGCTGCTGATGGCCTTGAAGTTTTCGGCGTACCCGGCGAAGAGGTCGAGCCCGTCCACTGGCGTCTGGTAGGTCACACCGCCCGAGAACAGCAGCTCCGAGTCGGAATCGACCTCCAGGTCCTCGTCGACACCGAACAGGTCCTCCCGCGACACCCCGACGAGGAACTGCCTGACGCCGCCGCTGAGCGCCAGGGGGCCGGCGTAGAGCGTCTCCTCCACGTACCACTTGAGGACGTGCTGCGGGAAGTCCCACTCGTACTGGTGCCAGTAGGCCTGCTCGTCCCACTTGAAGCTGAGCGTCGGGTCCAGCATCCGGTGCCAGTCGCGGCCCAAGTCGCGGCGCGAGTCCTCGTACCAGAGGCCGGCGCGCAGGGAGCTGGCGGCGGCGCCGATGGTGGTGAGCCACTCCTCGTCGAGGGTGACCCCGAGGCGGTCCTTCCCGTAGTGGCTGTGGCGGTACGACTGCACCGCCGTGGCCTCCGGGTGGCACGCCGGGTCGACGGCGGGGCCGCCCGAGCCGTAGTAGTTGAAGAGGTAGGACGAGGTGCAGCCGTCGACCGGTCCCACCGCGGCCCAGTCGCGGTCCACGAAGTAGATCAGCCCGAGTTGGTGGCCGCCCTGCACGGGTGCCAGGCCCGCCAGCTCCGACTCCGGTCCGCCGCCGTCGTCGATGACGTCGACGATGTAGGGCGGCAGCCAGTCGCCGCGGCCCCGGTTGCGGTGGAAGTAGGCGCCCAGGTTCAGCGAGACGGCCTCGCCGAAGGGCCACTCCGCCTTGAGGTAGGCCAAAGTGTTGTTGCGCCGGGTCTGCCAGCCAGGCCGGTAGAACTGGTTCAGGTAGGGCACGGCGGGCCAGTCGCCGACCAGGCGGTCCCAGCGCGGGTTGGCCCGGAAGTCGGCCTCGCCGTAGAGCCGCTGGTAGGTGTCCTCGTGGATGCTGTCGTACGAGATGTAGCCGGTCAGGTCGAGGCCGCCGCGGGACGACACGAGCTTGGCGGCCAGATGCTCGCGCTCGTTGCGGGCCGAACCCTGGACCCAATCGGTCGCCTCCTGGCGGACGGCGGCGAACCAAGTGCGGGTCCCGCCCCCGAACAGCGGCCCCGTGTCGAACCGCAGGGCGAACCGCTGGCCCTCGTTCTCGCCTTGCGTGACGGAGGCGGTATACGTCCGCCTCGCCGCCGGATCGTCCGTCAGGTAGTTGAAGGTGCCCCCCAGGGCCTCCACCGACCGGGAGGCGATGTCGGCGGTCCCCTGCGAGACCTCCACGCCCCCGAGGTTCATCGGGTCGAGAAACCGGTTCGCCTTGGCGCCGCTGAAGTAGTCGGAGGTGCCGTTGGGGAAGCCGTCGATGGTGGTGCCGATCTGGGCCTCGCTGATCGTCACTTGGAAGCCGCGCACGGCGACATTGCTCGACCAGTCGTCGAAGCCGTACGCGTCCCCCTCCTGGACGGAGACGCCGGGGAGGTTGTCCACCACCAACGTGACGCTGGTGATCTTCGACTGCTGCAGGACCATCGGCTCGGCCACGACGTTGCTGGCGAAGGTGCGGGGCTCCTCGGCGACGACGCTGACCGACTCCAGCTGCCACGCCCGTTGCATGACGATGTCGACCGTGGCCGAGGCCCCCGCCGCCAGCGAGACCCGGATCCCCTCCATCCGGAACCGTGGCAGGGTCCCGCGGACGAGGTAGTCCCCGGGCCCCAGACCGGGGGCCGCGTAGGCGCCGTCGTCGCCGGTCACCACCTCGGTCGGCTCTCCGGGACCGCTCACCGTCACCCGGACCCCGGGCAGCGGGATGCCGCTCTCGTCGACGGTCACGCCTTCGATCGAGGCGGTGCGGGCCTCCGACGGCGAGGCGAGGAGGGACGTCAGCAGCAGGCAGACGACGGCGAGGCGTTCAGGCGAGGAATGGCCCCGCCAGCCGGGGTGCTTGAACTCCAGCACCCCCGACAGACGGGCGTTGAAGGCGGTCTCCCTGGTTCGTGGCAACGGGTAGGATCCTGGAGCCAGGGGAGCGGGATTGCGAGGGCCGCATCCACCAACATCCACCAAGACGGACGGCCCCAAGCGGTCTCCCCTGCAAGCCGCAACTGGTCAATCGACGGAAAATAACGGGAACGACTGGGAACGCGCAAGCCGTCCCTTTGGAAGGGGATGTTCACACCCCGGACCAGCCCGAGATCGGGAACGGGCGCCCCTACGAGCGGCGCAGCTGCACAGGACATCCCGGCGGGTGGCTATGGGGACTCCAGCTTCTCCTTGATCCGGAGAACCTCGAGGGACTCCACGGCGTGGAGGACGCCTAGGTGGAGCTCTGGGGGGAGGATGAACCACACGGGGTGTCCGTGGGAGAGAGGAAAATTGGCGGCATCGGTTGGCCGCACGTCCCCGGGCCCGTGCTCTGCTTTGTCGAACCAGCGGATGCCGAGGCGGAGGTGACCCCCGTGCATCACAGTCACGACGGCCCACCCCTCCTCCAGATTCATGTACACGAGATCCTGCACGTCCTTCATGCCGCGGATTGCGGCTTCGCTCATGGCCATCACTGCTGACTCCTTCCGGTTGAGGGGGACAAACCAAGTAGGCCCGGTGGTCGGCGGCCAAGAGCTGTATCTGCCCAGTCAGGGTGTCCTTGACGAAGGACGTTGTGCCGCAGCGAATCGCCGACGCCCCCCCGGCCCGCCCGCTACCCTGTGTGCCGGAGATCCTACCGGCTTGCCCGATCCGTAAGCAAACGACAGGAAGACCATGAGGAGGGACGAGCATCCCCCCCGGGGGGAAGCTGATAGCACGTCATCCCATCTCATCCAACTTGATGCCGTTCAAACAGCAGATCGAGGGCCTCCAGCCCGAGAGCATGGACGGTCGTCTCGTTCTGGGCGGCGAGCACCTTCAATCGCTTCGCCTGCTCGGGTTCGAGGTACAGGACCGTGGCCTTCTTGCCACGCCGAGACGGGGCGATCTTGGCCTCGGCCTTCGGCTCGCCAGCGGTCCGCCCGGCGTCTGCGAGGGTTGGCTTAGCTTTGGACATGAGCCCCTCCTTCCGTCTGAGTCCATCGGTACAAGGCTTCGGTCTCGGTTGCCGCCAAGGATCGGGGCTCGGCTTCCTGAGCGGTCCTCCCGGCCGTGAACGCCCGGACGTGCGCGACCCGGGCCCCCAGGGTCACCGGAACCCGAACTGCCTGGAAGCTCTGAATGGCCGTCGTCGCTTGGGCCGTCCAGTCGCCGCGAGGAGGGACAGCGTTCAGCACCACCGCCGCCGCCGTCTCCGCGATCCGGCCCACGTCCAGAGTCGCCGGGATGGCCGCCAGATCCACCGCGGACGGTCGACACGGCACGAGCATCAGATCCGCACAACGAGCCGCCTCCACCGCCCCGCCGGCCTCTCGAGGAGCCGTGTCGATCACCGCCAAGGAGGCCCCTGCACCCCGGGCCGCATCGAGCACCCGCGCCAGCCGGGGTGGATGAGCCGTCACCACCGGCGGCGGATCTTCGCCTCGAAGGTCGCCCCAAACCGCCGTCGATCCCTGTTGGGTCCAGGTCGATCACAACAGCGTCGCCACCCGCGAGTTCGTGCGCCACCGCGAGGCCGACGGCCAAGGTCGTCTTGCCGCTCCCGCCCTTCTGTGATACCAGAGCAATCGTGCGCATCATGCTAACTATGCTACGATGAAGACACCGCTCGCGCAAGGGAAGATCGTCGCCCCCGGAGGCTTCCGGGGCCCGATAGCCCGGAAGGGGGTTGGTTGGAGGTGGCCGGAAGGATTATCCGCCCGCCCCGTGCCCCGGCAAACACAGGCCCAAGGCCTAGCCTGCGCGTTCCGCGGGCGCGAACCCCCAGGAGAGGGGGGGCTACTGGATGAACTTCACTTGGTATGCCCTGTTGCGGAAACTTTTGCTGGAATCACGAATCAGCGCATGCCAGCCACTGGTGCCAGAGACGGAGGTCCCGCTCTCCGGCGTGCCCCAAATCACCGCGGTATGCTCAACTTGGATGTAGACTCCATTCTGATTCTCATACCCAAAGAAGAGGACGGTGGGTTCGGCGCCAGAAGAACTCAAGGGGATGGATGCATAACTGGGATTCCTCTCCGTGTAGTTCCGATTCAAGATCGTCCCTGTGTTGACCTGCACCTGCAGGCTGGCGCCGGACGGTCCTTGCGGTCCTTCGGGTCCCTCTGGCCCCATGGGGCCTTCGCAGGCGGCCAGGATCATCAACAACCCCAGCCAAAGTGCTCCACATCGCCTCATCAGTGGCTTTCCTTTGCTTTGTAGTTGGGGAAAGTGAGGCGGCGTCCTGCCAGCCTGTGTAGAGAAGGACCTAAACGTTTGGCTGCCAGGGAGTTATCCCGGCACAGGTCCGACACGGCGCACCCGCAGGAAGCAGGTAGCCCCTGCCGGCTCATCCGCCGGCGCGAGGACCTTCCTGCAATCCCAGCGGCGTCGGATACCTGTCACCATCTCCGAAGGCCCCTTGCTACCTTGGTAGTCTACTTCTGAGAGCGTGTAGAGAAGCACCTAAGCGTATGACCGCCAGGGAGTTACCCCGGCACAGCCCGCAAGGTCACCAAGCCGCTCGCCGCCAGCAGGTAGCTACGATGGCAGCCGCTTCCAAAGCCGGAAGAAGTACGGCCAGCAGGGACCGCCCTCCCAGTCGCCCGGCGGAGCCTTCGCCCGCCACACCCGCGACAGCAGCTCGCACATCACCCGATCGCAGGCCTCCTCCTCGAGCTCTTGGTCGAGGCGGGGGTTGGGCTCGTGTTGCGGGGCCACGGCCTACGACCCCTCCACCCGCTGGTCGGCCGCCAAAGGCTTCCCCGCCTCGCTCGACATGGCTCTGCGCCCTCCTTGGCTTGGGGGCGACATGATGTCTGGCAACAACTTACGGCTTCTCGGACCGGAAGGCCGCACGCACCGTTCTCGCCGGCCTTCGGCCCCCGGGGGCTGGTAGGAGGAGCCCCGTGGCAGGCCCCCGGCGACAGCACGCCAGGGAAGATGGGGCGGAGAAGGCCCCGATTCAAGCCCCCCAAGACGCCATCTGGCCCTTCGCGTAGTGGGCCGGCCTGTCCGGCGAGGCCCACTTTCCGGGAAGCCTATCTCTCCGGTCCGCGTAGAGGGGGGCGCAAGCGACTGGGCAGCAGCACGTTGGGCCCGGCACAGGCTAACTTGCGGTATGCGGAATTGCCGACAGTGACCCGCCTCGGAGGGGGGGAGTTGAACGGCCCGAGGGTGCGCCGTTCTATGTCCAGCTCCCGTGGGGAAGGACCCCGAGGGATTTTCGCGCCGAACGGGGGGAAACCCCGTGGGAGACGAGCATGGAACGGCAACCCTCACCTGTCCGACAGGTGGTCGATCATCGCGTCGAGAATTGCGATCAGTGCCTTGGTTTCCAGAACAAGACCAGAGCGCATGAGGTCGCGGACTTCATCCGAGTCGTCTGGAAAGAGTACATCTCCAACCACGCCGAAGACTGGCTGGTCAAACACGAAGACATCAGCTTCCCGGTCATCGCCGACATCGAGGGCCGCCTCCAGGTCCCTCCTTAGCTCCTCCAAGCCTTCCAATCCGCTCTGCGACTTGATCGCCAGTAGTAGGGCGACGTTGAGGGCCAGAATCTTCCCCTGGCTCATGTTGTTCAGCCGGACGAGACGGTTGTAATTCTCTCCGAGCTGCTGGAATGTGTCGAGCAGTTTCTGTAGTGGATTCTCTTCGGCCAGAAGTTCCCTCCCTCCTGCGGGGTGTGAGGAATGGTGGCCCCGGGTTCTTAGGACCCCCTACCCCGAACGTCAAGGAACCCCACGGGACCCCCGCGGCCCCGACGCCGCCCGAAACCCCCCGAAATCGCCCGATCCGGCCGGCCCCGAGAATCGCCCAGGGCGAGCGGAGACGGGCCGCCAGCGCCGGATCGGCCCCGGCCGCGGGTCAGAAAGACGCCCCTCCCCCCCTCCAAGGCCGCCAGGAGCCGCCTCCGGCGCTCTGACGCCCTCCACCCCCCCAGACCCCCCGCATCAGGCCGGATCTCGCCCCCACGGGGGCCCCGAGGGCCGCCCAGGCCCGGGAACAGGGCCCCCGCGAGCGGATTCCGCACCGCCCGCGCCACGGCGCCAGCTCCCCCGACTCCCAACACCCGCGGCCCCGCCAGGCGCGCAGACGCCGCCTGAGCGGCTCCTGGAGGGCGCTGCCGAGGGCCCCGGCGCCCAGGGAGCTACACCACAACCCAAAACTTTGGTGTGAATCGAGGGCGCGGGGCACTTTGCCCCACCCGACCGACCGCCGCGGGACCCGCGTTCGATCGGAACCCCCCCCCAGGGCCGGCACCCCGCCCTCGCGTGCCCCCTCGCGCCCGATCCACACGCTCTCGCGCCCTCGCCCCCGCCGCCGGCCCCGATCCGCGCCCGATCGCACCCTCGCCGTGGGTCCAGGCTGCGCCGATCGGGCCGTTCGAGGCCGCTTGTTACTGCCGACAATCGGCTGTAGCGCCTGTAACCACCCATCCCCCCCTCGATCCGCCCAACCCTCCTCGCCGGGCGCCGACGTCGTGGCCCGGATGGGATCGCCGCCGCCGGCGAGGCCATGGCCGCACGTGCCGGGAGGGCGAGTCACCGGCGGCCCTGTCCTCGCCGCTGCCCACTGTCTTGGGGGAGCTGATCGAGGCCGATTGAACCCCCGATAAGGGACATTATCGCTGGTTCAAACCCCGGACAGCGATCCCGCCGGCCGGGATGGGGACCCGGTTTCTCCTGTCGGTAGCGGTCATTCCCCGAAGTAACCACCCCGCCCCCTCGATCCGCGCACCCTCTCCGAGCCCCGGCGCCACCTGATGGCATGATTACCCTGCTAATCATGCTTGACAAAGGCATCCTCGGCGTATTATCATGCTCATCATGCTTACTATGATCGCACACACACCCGATCATCTTACTGCTGAGGCAAGGAGGAATCCCATGAGTGAGTTGACCACCGACCGGGCGGCGAGGGCCGATGCCGCTGCGGCAGGCTGCCACGTGGTCGAGACGTTGGCCGAGTGCCTGCCCGATGGCTCCGGCTTTCGGACCGTGAGGCGGGTAACCCGCTTCCGGATAGACAGCAGTCACGGACCCGCTTCGGAGATTCGCGAGGCTGCCGGCGAGGCGCTACGCGATCTGTTAGGAGGCTGAGGCCATGTCCAAGACCATCCGCACCATCACACCCGAGATGCACGCGGCTCTCGACGCGGACCGTGAGGGCCGGCTGTCTCCGCAGGCTCGGAGCGCCATCGACACCGCCGAGAAGGACTGGCAGATGGCGAGCCACGCCGCCCACCCCTCGCACTTCACCTTCGACACGGCAGGCGATCGGGAGTTCCTCGTCGCCCGGCGCCGTCGCGACGGTGCGTTTCGTCGCTACATCACCGTCTGCCACCGGATCGGGCGCAACTACTACCGCCCGTCCTCTCTCCGCAAGCGCGGCCTGAGCCCGATGATGCGTACCGCCGTGGCGGCGCATGTGCGCGAGGTCCACGAGGAGATCCTGACGGTGGAGGGCACGCCGCCGTCGAGCGCGGAGCTGATGTGCCTCGCCGCCCTGTTCGCCGCCGGCAACGACGACGGGCAGATCACGCCGGGGTTGGAGGCCATCGCCGCCGAGGCGGCCCGGATCGGCTTCCACACCGCCGACACGTTGGAGACGCGGCCGGACCCCCGGCTGCCCGAGGAGGCGGCGTGATGGAGTGGACCCTCCGAGAGGTCGCCGGGGTGCTGATGTTCCTCGGCGGCCCCCTCGTCATCGGCCTGCTCCCCTCGCTCGACCGGTGGTTGGCGCGCCGGCGCGAGAGGAGGGGCTGATGCCCAAGCCCATGATCGACCACGAGGCGCAGATCGTGCGCCCCATCATCGACGAGCTCCCCGGTGGGCGCTTCCGGGGCCGGGTCGGGGGCTACCGCTCGACGCTGTTCACCCATGAGGAGGACGCGCAGGACTGGTGCGCCGACATGGCTCACGAGGGTCTGCTGTCCGAGGGCGAGGACCCGGAGGACTGGGTTGTGCTGCCGGCCACCGTTCACATGGGAGGGAGCTGATGGCCTACCGTGCCGGCTTCCGCGCCATCCGCCGGGTGAGCGCCAACCCCACCTACCGGGAGTGCTGCCGCCAGGCTCACCGGACCGTGTGGCAGGCTCTGCGGTGCGATCCGGGCGCCGATTGGATCGAGTGCCCCCACGGGCGCAAGCACGACACCTGCCACGACTGCTACGCCGAGAGGAGGCGCTGATGGATTGGGCGCAGGTCACCCTGATGACCGTGGTGCTTGTCGGCCCGGTCCTCGCCGTCGTGTTCGCCGTGCTGGAGTGGTGGACGTGGTGGCGCGACGAACGGCGGGGGGAGCATCCCCCGCGCCGGTGCGGGAGGCCGTCATGACCCTTCGCGCCAGGATCGTCGACGTGCGCCGCCGGATCGCCGAGGGGTGCGGGCTGGTAGCCTCGATCGAGGCCGCATCCACCACGGACGCCGAGTACAACACCCTCATGGATCTGTGCAACGCCGCCTGTGAGGACGACTACGACGGGCCGGACATGACGGGGGATCAGGCTCTCGCGATCCTCGCCAAGATGGAGCCCGTCTGGCTCTACACCGTGGTCGAGGCTGAGATGTTCGGCTCCTCGGCCTGGCTGGTGGTGCGCGAGGACGGGGCCGTGTGCGGCTACCGGCACGGGCTGTATCCGGCCCTCGAGTACGCCGTCGAGCGCATGGAAGCCGACGAGCGCACACGCCACCTGTGGGAGGAAGCCCCTTGCCGCTGACGAGTGGGCCGGCCGGCGGGCCGGCTCCGAAATGCCCCTTCGGGGGCATACGGCTATCCCGCCGAGAGCACCCCGTATCCCTTCAGGAGGGAACCATGACCACCTTGCAGGACATCCCGACGGCGGCGCGCCTGCGCGAGCTCGCCGCCCACGTGGAGAAGCTGCCCAGGCAGCCGCTGCGCAACGGCTGCTACAAGCCGTCGCACATGGGCACCGGCAGCCTCTACGCGCCGCCCCGCGGCTTCAACATGAGCACCTACGCCGCCGCTCACGCGGCGCCGGACGGGGGCCGGTGCAACACGGCGGCCTGCCTCGCCGGCCACGCCTGCTCCCTGTGGACCGATCTGCCGGCCCACAACTGGGACGCCCACCACGGACAGATCGCCCTGGGGCTGCGAGCCGCCGAGCGCAACTGCCTGTTCATCCCGCAGATCGCCACCCTCCACATGCGGCCCGAGGTGAACGGCACGCTGTCGGAGATCGAGCCGGCCACCGCCGCCGAGGCGTGCCGCCGGCTCGCCGACATCCGGGGCGCCGAGTACGTGCACGGCGAGCGGTGGGAGCACTGGCCGCAGTTCGCCGGCGCCCACGACAACGCCGTGGAGCGCATGCTGACGCGGCGCCTGTGGGGCACCCTGGAGAGCCTGCGCGAGGACGCGGAGCTGTATGACGGCATCCTGTGCCCGACGTGCGGCGAGGACTTCACGCTCGACCTGGTCTGCCCGGTGTGCGACCTGCGCCGGGTGAGGGGGGCCGGCGGATGATCCGGAATCGGAAGCGCCGTCAGCACCTGGAGCAGTTCGGCATCGACGGCACCGGCACGGAGACCGACCTGTCGGCTCGCGCCGCACGCCGCTACCAGCTGGCGAAGGCCGGCCATCAGTTCGCGTGGCCGTCCTACCTGTGCGGCGAGGAGCTGCCGTGTGGGATGTGCGACGCCTGCGTTCGAGGGGGGGTGTTGGACTGATGGCCATGACCATGACCCCCCTTCGGGCTCTGCGTGCCGCGCGCCGGCTGCTGACCGACAACCGGAAGTGGTGCCAGGGGGCTTCGGCCCGTGACTACGACGGGCGCGCAACCGACGTGCATGACCCCCACGCCGTGGCCTGGTGCGCCGGCGGCGCCCTGTGGAAGGTGGTCCCCGGAACCCTGCACGGCATCGACAACGACGTGTGCGATCGCGCCCTCCAGCGGCTGTGCGAGGCCGCCACGGGGGAGACGGAGGCGAAGGCCGGCGCCGCCAACCTCAACGACGACAGCGACCACGTGGCCGTGCTGGCGATGTACGACAAGGCCATCCGCTTCGAGGAGTGGGAGGAGGAAATCTACGCATGACCACCCTGGAAGCTCTCCGCGCCGCGCGCCGGCTCATCACGGACCCCCGGCACTGGTGCCGGAGGTCCTCGGCGAGAGAGGCCGACGGCACCAACTGCTCTGTCCACCACCCTGGGGCTCGCAAGTTCTGCGCCGCCGGCGCCCTCTGGAAGGTCACCAACAGCTACCTCGGCGCCGAGCGCGAGGACGGCATCTCCGAGGCCGCTTCCCTGCGGCTTGCGAGGCGGCCGGCATGAAGATCGTCGACTTCAACGACGCGGACACCACGGACCATGTGGCGGTCCTCGCCGCCTACGACAAGGCCATCCGCTTCGAGGAATGGGAGGAGGAGATCTACGCATGAGCACGATTCGCGTCAGCGTCAGCAGCACCACCGTGGTGCAGATCGAGAACAAGGACGCCGAGCCTCTGCTCTCGATCATGGCGCAGCCCGACAACGCCCGGCCCTTCGTGTTCGTGCACGAGGGCGCCGAGACGACGGTCCAGCCGTCCGACAACGGGAAGCAGCTCCACAGCCGCAACGCCACCGGCCACACCGTCGACGGCGGGATCGTCGTCACCGTGGAGGAAGGAGACGGCTCGTGAACTTCCCCACCCACCCCGTCACCGTGGCCCGGCTCCGGGAGTTGGCCGGCCACGTCGAGGAGATGCAGCACCTGCGCTTGGTCCTGGTCGACGCGCCGCCGGTCGAGGGGGCCGTCGTGTCCACGATCGCGGGGGGTCCCGAGCACTTCGACGCCTTCAACATGTCTCGGTACGCCGTCGACACCGAGTGCGGCACGGTGGGCTGTCTCGCCGGGCTCGCGTGTGGCAAGTGGGCCGAGGACGCCGACTCGTCGTGGTGGGGGTTCGCCAGCGGCATGCGGGCGCTGCGCTTGGACACGCAGAACAAGGAGCAGTGCGAGTGGGCGCAGGCTCTGTTCGCGCCGCCGATGGGCGACATCGAGCTCGAGAGGCTGAAACCGACGACGGCGGCTCGCGCCTGCCGACGCTTGGCGGGCCTGCTGCACGCGATCGGGCAGTCGGGCCGGCCGTGGCAGTGCCACACGGACGCGGAGACGCTCGCCGACGCGCTGTGGGGTCCCGAGGAGATCCTCTATCACGACGAAAGGAGCCCTGTCTGATGCAGATTCGCAGCCTCAAGCCAGTGCGCGGCGTGCTGGTGCGGATCCATACGCACCTGCGCAACGAGCCGAGTGCCGAGGACATCCGCACGTCGATCTCCGCCGACGAGTGCCGGCTCACGGTCTCGCATTCGGTCAACGATCCGGTGCCGCACGTCGACGACCTGCTGAGGATGTGGGCCGAGCACTACGTGCGGTGCCACAAGGTGGGCGTCACCGGCCTCGAGTACCGCATGCTGCCCGAGGAGGGCAGCGACCTTCTCATGGCCGTCCGCTTCGACGGCGATCCTTCTGACTGAAAGGAGCCCCATGACCACCTTCGATCCCCCCACCAAGTCCGACGCCGTGGTGCTGCGCGAGTTCTTCCGGCGCGACGGGCAGACCCTCGACCAGTTCCACGAGGAGCTGAAGGCTGGAGCCGGCCGACAAGCAGGAGTTGGCCGCGCTGGCGCGGGAGGAGCTGGCCGCGTGATCGCCAAGGACGTACAGGCCGTGCTGAACTCCGCCCGGCGCTGGCTGGAGGCCGCCGAGGCGGACGACGCCGACGCGATGGCGGAGGCCGACGAGGACCTGCACCAGTGCATGGAGGAGGCGCAGCGATGACCTGTCACTGCTGCCACGCCGAGACCCCCGATCCCCTGCACCGGGTCCTCGACGGCGAGGTGAGGCACGTCTGCGAGCCGTGCGCGGAGAGCATCGACGAGGCGTTGGTCCTCGACGGGCTCAGTGCCAACCCCGCTGATCCCGTCCTGAAGGGCGGGTAGGTGCCGAAACGCGGGGGCCGACCGGCCCCCGCTTCGACGGGCCGCTCCCGTCCTGACGATGGCTTCGCCGGGGTCGCTCCCCGGCCCACATCCCACTACGGAGGGAACATGCACGACATCGAGATCGCCCCGATCCGGCCGGAGAAGTGGCCGGACGACGCGAGGGCCTGGACGCGGTCCACGGCCGATTTCCGGCTCAACGAGCGCCTGGGGTCCGCCCTGGCGCTGACCGTGGCCGGCGAGGACTGGTGGGTGGACGGCGCCGCCTGCTTCAAGGGGACGTGCCCGAAGGGCTACCAGAAGCGGCTGATGGCCGGCCGGCGCTGGCTCGATAACCCGGACCCGGCCGGCAAGGAGGCCGCGGAGAAGATGGTCCTGAGGCTGATGAACGAGGAGCTGTCGGACCCGCGCCGGTTCGTGCCCGCGTTCACCCGGATCAAGCCGCACCACTCGGGCCGCGGCGAGCAGCACATCGACGTGTTCGTGCCGAAGGGGGCCACGAACCTGATCAAGTGGCGCCCCTTCGAGGCCCGCTACGTCGGGTTCGCGCTGCGCCGCTTCCGGGGCTGCCGGTTCACCCTCGGCAACAAGGGCGACACCCTGATCGTGCGCGACGACACCGGGGCGATGGTGGGCGCCATCATGCGGATGTCGATCCCGGCCGACGAGCGCCGGGGCGGGAAGCGCAAGCGCAGCGTCAACGGGGTCGTGCCGGAGCCGACGGAGGCCGCGCAGGCCGCGTAGAGCCCTTCAGGAGACCGAAATCGGGGGCGGGCCTGGGTGCCCGCCCTCATTCCCTTCTCTCACGAACCAAGGAGACGGAACAGTGAACAAGGAGCGACGGGACCGGATCAGGGGGCTGCGCGACGAGCTCAACGCGATCCGGACGCAGATCGACGACATCGAGGCGGAGGAGCGGGAGGCGTTCGACAACCTCCCCGAGAGTCTGCAGTACGGCGAGCGCGGCGAGACCCTGAGCGCCGCCGCCGACAGCCTCTCCGAGGCGTCCGAACAGATGGACGCGGCCGCCACCCAGCTGGAGGAAGTCATCGGGGAGGGGAGCTGACATGCCGCAATACTACTTCCCCGCGCCCCTGGCCGAGGAGTTCACCGGCACCCCGGACACCACCGACATCATCTCGATCTACAAGGTGACCGGCGCGGCGCACGCGCCCTACTGGCAGGCGCAGGACTCGCGCGGATTCGTGAAGGCGGAGTGGACCCCGCCGGCGCCGCTGCGCGAGGACCTGCCGGAGACCGAGCGACGGAATCTGCTGGTGGCGTGGGCGCAAGCCTACGAGCGCAGCGACCTGGTGGAGACGCCGCCGACCGGGCAGCCCGCTTGGGTGTTCGTGCATCTGCACAGCGTCACCGCGCCGGGCAACCCCTTCTACATGTACGCGGCAGTGAGGCCGAAGGCGGGACAGGCGTTCGAGCACATCCTGCGCTACGCCTCCTACGGCCGTCCGCAGGACTGGGACTGGCTGTTCCGCGACCTGGAGGACGGCGAGGAGCATAAGCGCGGCGAGCGGCCCCTGCAGCCCGAGTTGGCCCGGCTGCCGGAGCGCGATCTCGACGCCGAGAGCAAGACCGCGCTGCCCGACGGGTCCTCCATGACCGTCCTGGCTTCGTGGCCCAACGGCTACCGGTGCTACGAGAAGCAGACCGGCAACGAGCGCTACGAGTGGCCGGACGGGAGCGCCATCACCGTCCAGGGGCAGGTCGCTTGGGACTTCGGGTTCTACCGCGACCGGCTCGCCGATCAGGCCGTGATCGAGGCATGCGGCGACGACGTGGCCCCGATGTTCGCGTGGCCGGGAGAGGTGGCCGTGGCTGGCGAGCTGACCTGACGAACAACGGCGGCTCCAAGCCGTCCTGAGCGCCGGAAACGGGCGGGCACCCCGGGTGCCCGCCCTCACCAACCTCTCTCACAACCCGCAAAGGACCTGGAAATCATGGCGATCCATTTGGGAATTATATACGAGTTTAGCCTTGGGCCTCATGGGAACCCGTCGTACATACGGGCGCGGACTGCTTCCGCCTGTGCGGTATGTCGGGTCGCCCCTCGAATAGAACAGCCTTCGGGCGAATAGGGGGGAACTTCCCGCGAAAGCGAGGCAGTCCGCAAACGGCCCGGCGCCACGCGGGAGCGCCGGCCCCACCCCCTCACCCAAGGAGGCGGACTTTGCGGACTGCCCTGATCTTCTCAACCCTGCTTCTCATGGCGTGCCAGGGCCGCCCGGCCCCGTAGGACCCTCAGGCCCTCCGTCCAGAGCCAAGGCGACGACCGATCAACAGGAGACGGCCGAGTGTATCGTGAATGAGATCACGATCACCGGCGACAACGTGCAGGTGCATGGGCTGTCCGTGGCGGACTCGGTGTACTACGCACGAGACACCCTGGAAGTCACGTCGGCGTTCTCCCTGATCACCTTCGACCTCAACTACTCCACGGACATCGACCAAGGGTCCCGGAAGGGCTGGGCCTACTACGATGACGCCATCGTCGCGGATGAAGTCCAGGGGGTTTTTCTGGCGGCCACGGGAGGCTACCAGGACCCGAGCGAATGGCAGCCGTTCAACCTGCTGGCAGCAGAGGAGGCCGGGTCCGACGAGACGCCGGAGTATGAGCTTGAAGACGGGGAGATCTACATCTCAGACCCGGACGATGTACTGGCGTCCGAGTACGACGGGACACCGGGGCGTACAGGCGCTTCGTGGTAACGATCCTGTCTATCCCGGCCCAGTGAGTTCTTCACGCGGGTCAGGCGCCTTGTCAGCGTAGGCGTCTGACCCGCGCTTCAGGTACCGCCAGTTCTTCTTGGGCGGCCCCGCCATGCAGGCCCGGGCGATCTCCTCCGGTGGAGCCGGGATCTTCTCCGGCATCACGTGCTTGGGTGGGCGGCCGCGCTTGCGCTTCGACATGATCCAGAATCCCCCCCCTTCTTATCGGCGGCGGTAGATGTCGTGCGGGCCAACGGCTAGGGCTTTGGCTACTTCGGCATCACCGACCTCGAAAATGAATCTGAACTTGTCATTGAGCCTAACGCCGTGGCAACCCTTCCATGGACTTTCTAGGGTTTCCAGGTTTCGCCCTGGCGGAACCACCCCACAGATCAACTCGGACATGGCTGAAGCCAACTCAGTTTTCATTCTGGGGGGAAGAGATCGGACGGCTTTTTCGAACTTTTTTGGTATATCGAAGGAGGATACCTGCATATCACTCCTTCGTTTCGAGCAGTCGGAGAAGCTCCTCCCCGCTGTGCACTCGGTGTGCAACAGGGGAGGCCCGGCCGTCATGGATCATGATGGCCCAACGCAGCTCTTGTAGAGTTTCGGCGAAGTGACCAAGCACGAGAACCATGGATCTCTTTTCGTGCGGTGACATCTCTCGCGGGACTCGACCCAGTTGCTTCACGGAAGGCCCTCCGACCAGACGATCACGCTCTTCGCAGAAGTAATCCTCAGCCTTCTTCAGCAGGTCCTTTGCGGCATCGTCAGGGTCCAATTCTTGCTCAGAAGGACATGCCTCTACGAGTCTCATAAACCCATTTGCGAAGTTGTCCATCATCTGCAGAAGGAGTGCGTATTCGTTCTGATTCTGATAGAACCAGCGAACCGCATGGACAACGTGGTGCACGCTGTCCTTATCCATCATGGGTGAGTCATGAGCTACGGCCATGCTCATGGAGAGGGCTCCTCATCGAGGGGTTTTCAGGGTCCCATGGTACGGACGGAAACAGCCGAGCACCAAGCTGCACAAAGTAGATCTGCCCGGATGGTCACCCCCGGTCAGATCGCCTCACGCCGCCAAGTGGCGGACGGCTTGATCAGGTCCTTGTACCGCAGCCTCTTGAAGGCCCCTGCCCGGACCATGCCGCGCATCTGGTCGATGGTGTCCTGGGGCCGCTGGTTGTGCCGGCCCTCGAACTCCGCGACGTAGCGCGGCAGGTGCTTGGGGCTCATCCCATGGTAGGTGCCGTGGTACCCGCGCTTCAGCATGGACCAGAAGCTCTCCAGGCCGTTGGTGTGCGCTTGGCCGTCCACCCAAGCGCCGACGGAGTGCTTGCATGCTTGCAGGTCTGGCGTTTCCGGAGGCCCTCGTAGGACGCGTTCTCGTCAGTGTACTTGTCGGCGTCCGGCTCCACGTGGGCCGCGACGAAGCCGTGCAAGCTGGCCTTGGTGCCGTCCGGCAGCACCCTGGCGCGAACCTCATTGGTCTGGCGGTCCTTGGCGCCTACCACGATGGCCTTGCCCACGGCCCCACGTCCGGCATGGAGCTTCTTCGCGGCGTGCTTGTTGCCCTCCAAGCCGCCCACGTACGTCTCATCCAACTCGACCGGCCCGTCCATCGGCTCAGGGTCTCGGGTGGAGTCGGCCCACGTCTCCCGGATGCGGTGCGCCAAGTGCCACGCGGTCTTCTGAGTGACGCCCAGGTCGCGGTGCAGTTTCATGCTGGACGTGCCCTTCAAGCCGGTAGCCATCAGGTAGAACGCCCAGGCCCAAACCTTGAAGCCCAGCTTGGAGCCCTGCATGACGGTCCCGGTCTTCACCGAGAAGTGCCGCCGGCAGCCCCGGCAACGGTAGGGCTGCGGCTTCCGGCTCGCCACGGTCTGGATATTCAACGAACCACAGTGGGGGCAGGCAACTCCGTCCGGCCACCTGGTCTGCGCGAACCACGCCTCCGCGGCCTCGTCCGTAGGGAACTTCTCTCCCAACTCGATCAGGGTCAACCCCTCGCGGTAGTGCTTGCCGGGTGCGCTCTGTGCCATGCTCCATGCTCTCCGATTTATGGAAGCAATTTAGCCAGGGCGCAGGCGTCAAGGGGGCCCCCCACCTCGCCGGCGAGTTCACCGGCTACCCGGAGGAAACGGAGTTGGTGCTGGTGCGCAGCCTCAGCACCCTGCCCAACACCTGGGAGGCCATCGAAACGATCCCCCGGCCCTACGGGATGCTCGCGTGCGCCACGCTGACGGCCGAGGGGGGGTGGAGCCCTTCACCGAGGACGACCGCAAGGACCTGCTGACCAAGTGGGCGGCAGAGTTCGACCGGCTGCGCGGCGAGGATGTGGCCCCGGTGGCCGCCTGGGTGTTCGTGGAACTGGCGCGACGGGGCACGACGCGCTACTACGCAGCGGTTCGACCGAGCGCCGGCGATGCCTTCGCCCACGTACTCCACCACCGCTGCCACTACCGGCACGAGGACTGGGACTGGCTCCACGTCGAGAACGGCAACCGCCTGCCCGGCGTGCCGAAGCCGACCCGCTCCCCGGACAGTGCCTACGATCGCTTCGAGTGGGGAGACGGCTCCGCCATCGTGGCCGACAGCTTCACGTGGTGGTTCGGCTTCCACTGGGGTCGCCTCACCGAGGAGGCCGTGATCGAAGCCTGCAGGGAGGTGGCCCCGGAGTGGGCCAACCCGGCGGAGGTCCACCTGCCGAGGGCAAGCTGACCTGACGAAGGGAGACGGCGGCTTCAAGCCGTCTGAGCGCCGGAAAGGGGCGGGTACCTCTGGGTGCCCGCCCTCGCTTTACCCTCTCACCACTCTGGAAAGGACCCAACCCCCTATGAACCCGCTTCGCACTACACCCCCGGCCGGCGGCGGTTCCGCACGCCCTGCCCGCCCCCGTGATCGTGGGCGGGCTGTTGGGGAACTGCGGTTTCCCGACATGTCGATCCGCCGACAGGAGGAACCCGAGTTGATGGTCCGCGACCACGCCCGGTTCTTTTCCGGGCCGTTCGCCATGACGGCCGGCTGCCACTACTGCCGCCACACCGAGGTCGTGCGCCGCCATCCCCGCCCGGGTCGAGGCTGGGGATGGCGGGCGCGCAACGAGCTGACCCGCCGGATGCGACGGCACCTGGAGACCGATCATCCGGAGCGCATCCGCCAGCAGAAGGAGACCCCATGAGCAAGCGCAAGGCCGCCCAGCGGCAGCGGTGCTACCACCTGACCGTCTGCGGGCTCAATGACCGGCCCCACCGGGAGCGGTTCCGCTCCGACCCAGAAACCTACCAAGGGAAGGCCGTGGACCTGACCCGCGACTTGCTGCGCAACCGCTGGGGCCGGCTCTCCGTCACCAAGCCCGATGGCTCCACCTGGGACACGGACGTGCCCGGGAGCGGCCAGTGAGCACGCTACACCTGATCGACCACTACTCGCGCCGCTACCGCGCCAAGGAAGGCATCGGCGGCTCGTGGACCCGGCTGGACTGCCACGCCTGCGGCGAGCTGATCGAGACGGGCTCGAAGGTGATCCTCGAGAGCCGCCCCATGGGCAAGGCTGGCAAGCCGAACGCCTGGCACCCGGCCTGCTTCGCCGGCCAGCAGCGGGAGGCGGCCCTGGAGCGGCACCGGGCCGAGCACAACGAATACCCGGAGTGGATTCGCCACCAGTTCGACGAGAAGCCGCAAAGAGGGAAGCCCGACCGGGTAGCGAGTGAGCGATAGGTCAGCCAGCCCCGAGCTGGAGCCACGGAATCGCCCCCTGGCGACAGACGAACCGGCACCCCTAAGCGCCCCCTCACAGTAGGGCCGCCCGAAAGCCGGGAGCCGGGCCACGAGATCGCCGCGACCTGGGCAGCTTGCGCGGTTCCCGGCACGTCCCATAGATTCTCTCACGCCTCCCTGAAAGGAGCACTCCCACAGTGAGCGCCGCGAACGCCAAGGACCAGGTGAAGGCCTTGGAACACGAACAGATGGACCGCCTCACAGAGGCCCATGGGTTGATCGCTCAGCGCGAGGCTCTCCACAAGGGCTTGGTGTATTTCCCGAACCACCGTGGCACCATCACTCAACACATTGATGACATCGAGGCGCGCTTCAACCAGCTACGCAAAGGGAGCCGCCATGGGATGGCGTTGATGAAAACAGTCATAGAAGACTTACCTTTCTCCCCAGACCAAGCCGAGCTCATGGCGAACTACGTGCTGTTCATCGAAGGGCGGCAGTTGCCTGCGCTGCCCCCGCTGCCCAAGGGGGAGCTCCCCAAGAGCCACCGCCAGGGACGCGGCTGACAGAGAGGAACACGCACCCATGATTGAACCTGTCCTGAAAGCAAAGTTGACTCGTAGCGTCTCGCGCTTCCTTCTGAGGCTGGAGGACCTGTTCGGGCCCCGTGACCGTCGATTTCCCTCCGTGGAGGTTGACCGATGGGAGTCTGTCTCCAAGGGGCCTTCCCAGATCTATAGCGCGGTGGATGGTCGCGTCACCATCATGATCACCGCGCACGTGAGCAACCTCGGAGCCCTGTGGGAGTTGGCGCATGAATGCGTCCATCTTCTGAACCCGTGGATCCCGGACATAGAAGGGATGCCGACCAACGTCCTCGAGGAGGGGCTGGCCTCTTGGTTTCAGAATTGCGTTGCCCATGAAAGCAGGGGGGAACTTCTGCCGGCCTACGCACGGGCCGAAGCTCTGGTGCGTCCGCACATGGTTGTTCTCCCCCCTGCCATTCGGCGCCTGCGCGAACAGGGCGTCCGCATCGGGGAGATCAACCCATCCCACCTCCACAGGGTCGTCGACTCCGCAACGGCGGAGCAACTGTGCCAGCGGTGGGCAGGGTAGAGCTACAGGATTGATGCCGGTTGGCAGGTTGCGCCGGCTGCGCGCCTGCCATCGACGTCGGAACCCTTGATCGTCTGCGGAGGTCGTTCTAGCCGTCAACTCGTCGTAGGCAAAGCAGGAGAGGCCCGCCCCCTCTGCGGATCGGGAGCGTCGCTCCGTTCTTCCCCCCCTCGAGAGCCAGAGGGAGAGAACCTTTCTGTCACCTCCCCCCTCCAACCGCTGGACCGCTGTCGTCGCCGCGTTCATTCTCGCCACGGGGGCTGTGGTTTCCGTGAAGCTGTGGGCCGATGCCTATACCTACGTCGCGTCCATGTACGGCTCCCAACGCTACGCGATCGCGCCGACCGGGCGATGGGGGGTGGCCTACGTAGTGGACAAGCAGACCGGGAAGACATGGTACATCCGAGGTGCCAACAGGTTTCTATCTCGCGCCCCTCGCGAAGCGAAAGAGAAGGCCGTGACTACACCTGTACCAGAAACTCCGGTCAGCCAGTTCCCCGGTTTTGCTGAATGGGCCAAACACGAGTTGGCCAAAGAGGAATCGGCCGAATCTGTTCCTGCGAGGTCCCATGTCAGCCCGTAGTGGCCCGTGGCAAATGTGGGCAGTATCGTGGGGGAAGAACACAGTCAACTTCGTAAGCGCAATCAAATCAATCACTTTAGATGGCAAGTTGGATTCCCACCTTCGGCACCAACCTGTGTTCCCGCCTGTTCCCCCCTTGCCCCATAGGTCGGTCCTCCAAAGGGGCTCGCCCATGCGCAGTCTGTCGATCCCCCTGCTGATTGCCTTGTTGCAGGTTCCCTTGCTCCCCGCGCTTTCCGCAGCGGCGTCTGGGGAACAGGCTTCCCCTGTCCATTATAGCCGAATCCCGCCTGTGCATCGGGCGATTCAGCCTCTGGACGGACCGTGGCCGGATCGTCGCAGTGCTGCCAAGAGCCTGGAGGTCTGTCCCTCGATGGACATCCCATCCCTTCAGGCAGACGCCCTGGTCGACTACTTGCGCTCCACTTCGCATCACTGCGTCGAACAGTCCCTTCTTTCCCGCGATCCCGACTATCGGAGAGCATGGCCGGTCGTTTTCAGCGATGCCAATATGCAGTCGGTGTTTGCTGAGATCGAAAGGCTGGCTCCCTCGTATGACGGCACCAACGATTCGGGGATGCTCAATCTGTGGTTCTTTGTAAGGTCGGGCTACGGGCTGTACAGATGGTTTCCAGGGACTGGCGTAGGGCCGTTCAACGATGCGACGGTCCAGGCGTTTCTCGATGCCTCGGACGCTTTCGGAGCCAGCGACCATCTTCTGGACTCCAGTGGAATCTTCTACGAATACTTCGAGACCGGGTATGCGGCTGGCCTGCAAGAGATCCATCTGGCTCCGATCAATCGGGCGCTATCCGAATTCAACCCTGACGATCTCGACGAGAGTCTAACCATATCCAATTGGTACGCTTCAGAGAGTCTATCCATATTCGATAGAGTCGTCTCCCGCACATACGCAGCGTTCCGTTACTCCAGCGACAGGATGCCTGAATTCATCTCGGCTGCCTCTCAAGATCCGGCATTCCTCGAAGCCCTTCTCCAGGCGAGTCTCCATGACTCCTTCTACTTCTTCGAGGAAGAGATCGATCCCTTTCGATGGAGACTGCGGCTTCTGGAAGTCGTGGTAAACACCATCGTCGAGCTATCGAAGCTTGATGCCTCGGCGGAGGCCGCCACTGCGGCGTTGATCGAGGTGGTCCAGTGGCAGGAGCGCCTGAATGGGGCTTTCCTGCTGGCCGCCGACCGGTTGGAACATCTTGTAGAATGCTCTCCTTACAACATCTGCCGAGACATCCTGGAAGCAGAGCTCTACGAACGAGCTCTTCCACGTACCTACCAACTCAACGATGATCTGGTGATCCAAACGCCTCTGGATATCGCCGCCGTGAGGCGCTTCGCCCAAGGGGCCAGGGAGATCAAGTCTCGCTTTCACCGGCTGACGGAAACCGATGAGGGGAAGACCCATCTCGATACCTTCCGGGTCAGGGCCTATGGTTCGTACCAGGACTACTACGAGGTTGAGCGATACCTGGCCCCTGGGGTCGAGACTCGTGGCATTCACGCGGGAGGCTACTACAGCCAAGGTGTGATGGCTTCCTATGACAAGAAGGACCAGAATACGACGCTTGAAGACACCTTTCTCCATGAGTATGGCCACTACCTGGCCGACCGGTATGGGTTACTGACGATTGGAGATCCCTGGTTCGATGAAGGACTGGCGGAGTTCCTCCATTCCGATCCGGCCGCGTTGATCTGGCAGATCGATGGGTCCCCCCGCTTGAGCCCATCCGAGGTCTTCGACTTTGTCTCCTACGAAGGCCATTCCTTTACCATAGCAAACCTCTATCTCTACTCCAATCTGTGGTTCCACTTCATGCACCAGGAGCGCCGGACTCAACTGATGGAGCTTCTGGACTTGGTTGGCGACGAGGACTCCCCTGGATATCAAACGGTGATTTCGGCCTGGCGTAGTGACTCTCAGATGGAAGAAGACTCCGACCGATTCCTGGTGGAGCATCTCGATGCCAGAGGCTCTTCGACGTTTGAGGCTCCGTACTCCTTCATCCTTCCCCCCTCACTCATGAGTGATCGTGCAGATGAGATCGAGAGGGCTCTGCAGGCAGCAGGCCCCGACTTGAGCTTGAATTGTGAGCCTCACGTCACCCCGCATGAGAGCAGGTTCCGATGCAGTGGTTCCCTGCCGGCCGACCCTGCGTTTTCGGGAGATCGAGGTGAGCTGAATGAGCACTTGAACGCTCGCCTGGATGACTTCATCGCCGAGGCTCTGAATCTCAGCGAGATCAACAATCTCACCATGATGACCTGCTATTTCACGGATGTGTCCGGAGATCCACTGACATCGGATCTGCGATGCGAGGGCCCACTACGCCCAACCGACGTAGACCTGCAGTACGCCCACCTGCAATCCTCCGTGGAAGTGTTCTCCGACGAGGGGGGGATCCGCTCCGTGCAGCAGACTGGCTCCGGGGAAGTGTCCTATGTCGGGGAGCGCCTTCAATTGACCGCATACTTGGAATTCGATGTGCCGGAAGTCTCCAATGTCGTCTTTACCTGGACTTCCAATCCGGCTGTGGTTGAGAGTGGGGGGTACAGCTCTTGCGAGAAGGCCGGTGGTACTTTCGGTGTATTGGAAGTCGATGAAGGAGTCCAGCATTGCGGCACCGTGGGGGGCCAGTACTTCTCCGTCGCGGTCCTCGTCAAGACCTTGGAGCCTGGACTGCATGAGTTCAGCGTCTCCTTTGAGTCGTCGGAGTCGGAGGATGACCTCTCCGACAACACCGCGTCGGTGGAGGTGATGATTCATCGTATGCCTCAGCATCTGGAATCCGTATCCGGGTTTGGCAACATCGTGACAGCCATGGCGCCTTCTCACGACAACTCCATGCTGGCCGTCGGGTTGATTGATGGCCAGGTGGAAACCGTGGATGTGGAGACGCAAGCCGTCACCACTACCTCGATGGGCAGTGCTCAAGGAGGGTCATTGGGGTACCCTGGCATACGATCCCTGGCGTTTTCCCCGAATGACTCTCTCCTGGCAGTCGGGTTGCATGGAGGAGCGGTCAATCTCCGGGGTCTGAGTACAGGCACATTGGAGGTCTTGTTGAGCGATCTTCCGGAGGGTCCGGATCTTGTCGTTACGTCCGTGGCCTTCTCTCCGGATGGCTCCATGCTGGCGGCTGGTTTCGGAGATTCCGACAGGGGTGTCCTAAAGACATGGGATTTGAGCACCGGTACGAGCGCATCCTATTCGTGGGCCACCGGATACGTCCTCGCTGTCGCCTTCTCTCCGGATGGCAGCACCGTTGCTGCGGCGCTGAGCAGTGGTGGCGGTCCCGATGCGAATACCGTCAAGCTGATGAATCTTGATACGAAGGAGATTCGGACTCTCTCCGGGCACAGAGAGCATATCAGTGACATCGCCTTCTCCCGAGATGGGAGCGTCCTGGTTTCAGGCGCGGCTGATGGAACCGTTCGAGTCTGGAATCTGGAGACCGAGTCTTCCGAGGTCATCCATCCTCCCAATGGGGTTTCGACAGTGGCCATCTCCCCTAGCGGAGATTTCCTGGCGGTGGCCCAGGGAGACGATACGATTGGACTTGTCGATTGGAGGACAGGCGAGGAAGTCCTCACGCTGTTCCATGCCTACAGTGTCCACTCCCTGGCTTTCCTGAACGATGGAGGCACGCTCATCTCGTCGGATGCCCGCACGGTGGAATTCTGGGACGTATCGCATTGGACGGTCCTCAGCCCGGAGTTGGTGTCGATCCAGTCTGGCGACGAGCAGGAGGCCGACATGGGCATGGCGTTGGCGGAGCCCTTCGTCGTCTCCGTGCTGGATCAGCATGGAGATCCCTACGCGGGTGCAGAGGTTGCCTTCACGATTACCGCCGGCGATGGCACTCTGTCCACCGCCACGGCCACCACCGATACGAATGGACGGGCTTCGGCCACCCTGACGTTGGGCCAGGACCCGGGACCCAATACGGTCGAAGCCACAGTGACAGGCTTGGAGCCTGTCGTATTCACGGCGACCACGAAGGCGTCTCCTGACTTCGATCAGGACGGCCACGTCGGACTCAGCGACTTTTTCCTTTTCGCGGAGCACTTCGGCAGCAACGACCCCCGCTTCGATCTGGACAGCGACGGCTCGGTGGACTTTGCGGACTTCTTCCTCTTCGCGGAGCACTTCGGCGAGGAAGAGCGGACCAAGCTGATCGCTTGGGCCCATGACTCGCTCGGCCTGCCCGATAGCCCCCAACTGCATCAGAACACGCCCAACCCCTTCAACGGCCAGACCGTGATCTCCTGGTTCGTGATGAAGTCCGGACCAGCCCATCTGGAGGTCTATGCCCTCACGGGACAGAGGGTAGCTGTCCTGAGTCAGGGATTCCATGGGGCCGGTATCCACCGACTCCAGTGGGACGGCCGCGATCAGCAGGGCCGTCCCCTGGCCAGCGGTGTCTATGTCTATCGGCTCGTGACGCCAAGGGAGACATACACACGGAAGATGACGCTGCTACGCTGACCAGAAGGAGCAAGGCCTGAGGCCGCGCTCCGGACTCCTGCCGGACAGCCGGCCTTCAGCCGGCGTCCCCTAGAGGCGCAACACTGGCATAGAAGTTGACGATGTTGCCGTCGGGATCGCGGAACCAGACGGACCGCCGGCCCCAAGGCTGGGTGGTGGGTGGCTTCACGATCGGCACCCGCATCGCCTGAAGCCGGCCGAACTGCCGGTCCACGTCGGCAACCTCGAACTCGATCGTGTAGCCGCCGCGCCCCGCGCCCTGCATGCTCCCGGCTGCCATGTGCTCCATCTCCTCCTCCGAGAAGATCGAGAGGGAGGCGCCCTTGGTGGAGAGACCGACGAAGGTGCTGTTGACACTCCCCTCGACGCCGACGACCTCGATGTAGAACTCGGCAAGTCGGCGGACGTCCTTCGAGACGATGCAGATTCCAGTGAAGCGCATTGGGCCCTCCGGGTGATCGTCCACTCTCACACGTCCAGCACATAACGCGCCAGCGGCGTCAGCCGCCGGTCCGTCTCCGGCCTCAGGTACTCCCGCTGGTCGGTCTGCTGCCGGTGCTCGCGGGCGATGAAGGCGCAGTGCAGGAGCCGCCTCTGCGCCCCGGAGCGGTTGCGGGTGCAGCCGTGCCAGGCGCTGCCGTTGAAGACGCCCACCGACCCGGCCGGGGCCTCCAGGCAGACCTCGCCGGGATGGGGCGCCAGACGGTCGGCGACCTCCTCCCCCACACGGCCGGGGAACCGGTGGCTGCCCGGCACGATGCGGGTGGCGCCATTGTCGGCGCTCATGTCGTCGAGGATCCACATGGAGTTGACCACGTGATACCGGCCGGGGGCGCGCTCGCCGCCCCAGTCGGAGTGCAGCTCCTGCTGGCCGTGGCCGGGCAGGGGATCGTGGCCGTTGAGGGAGTGCAGCTTGAAGGGCCGCCGAAGCACGTGCCACACGGCGGCCAGAAGGGCCGGATGCAGGTAGACGCCGTCGAAGACCTCGCCCTTGTTGACGAGGTCGGCCAGCCGGCGCACTCCTTCGACCTGGGCCACCTCCTTGCCGGCTTCGTCGCCCTCGCCTTCGAAGACAGCTTCGAAAGCCTGCCGCAGTTCCTCGAGCCAGGCGGCGCCGATGATGCCCTCGAGGATCAGGAAGCCGTCCTCGTCGAGCCGGGTCTTCTGCTCCGGGCTCAGCTCGGCCGGCTCGAGGCCGAGATCGGTCAGTCGTTCGTCCATCACGACAGCTCGTCCAGGGTGAGGGAGAAGGCGGGCACGAAGCGCTCCATGAACCAGGCCACCTCGGGCAGGTCGAGGGCCTCGATCTCGGCTTCGAGGGTGGCCCTGGCGCGGGCGAACTCCTGGTTGCCGCTGTTCTCCTCCTCCAGGCACTTGAGGTAGGCGCAGAGCTTGTCGGCGGCCTTCACCAGCCTCGCCGGCCCGTCCTCCCCATCGGCCATGATCAGCGGGCGGTAGGCGCCGCGCAGCTCTTCGGGCAGCATCTCGAAGAGGCGGTGTCTCGCCGCGTCCTCGATGCGTCCGTAGGCCGAGCGCAGGGCCGGGTCGTGGTGCTTGATCGGGCTCGGCAGGTCGCCGGTGATCACCTCGCTCACCTCGTGGAAGACGGCCAGGGCCATCACCCTCTCCGGGTCGACGGGCCGGCCGAAGACCTCCCGTGAGATCAGCGCCAGGCCGTGGGCGATCATCGCCGCCTGCAGGCTGTGCTCCTGTATGTTCTCGGTCCGCGTGTTGCGCATGACCCCCCAGCGGGCGATGTACTTCATGCGCGCCAGGTAGGCGAAGAAGTGGCTGGTCTCCGGCAAGCGGCTCGTCTCCTTTCCCGCGCGTTGACAGTCTCGGCGGCGCCCGGTTATTTTACGCCTTTCCTGCCGCCGCCGCGGCAAGCAGCTCTCCAAGCCGCTGCAACGTCTTCATTTCCAGTTACATACAGGCTTTTCCAAGGGCCTTGCCGTCGACATGGCCGTTGCGCCCGCCCTCGATCCCGTCGCCCGAACGACCGCCCAGTCCGCCCCCGTGCGGCAGGTCCTCGACCGGCTCGCCGGCGGGCGGGAAGTGCGGGTCCACGGACTGCCGGCGAGCCTCGGCGCCTTCCTGCTGACCGCCGCCCAGCGCGAGCTGGGGCGGTCGATCCTGGTGGTGGCCGCCGACGAGAGCCGGGCCGAGGCCTGGCGCGACGACCTGACGGCGGTGGCCGGCGCGGAGGTGGTCCGCTACTTCCCCATGTGGGACATCGATCTCTACGACGGGCGCTCCCCCGACATGGAGGTCTCGGCCCTGCGCATCGAGGCGGCGGCGCGGCTGGCGGACGGCTCCCCGACGATCGTCGTCGCCCCCGCGGCGGCCCTGCTGTCGCCGCTGATCCCGGCCGCCGTCCTGGAGCGCGCCACCCTGCGCCTGGCCTGCGGCCAGGTCCAGCCCCTCGACGACCTGGTCTCCCATCTCGTCGACGCCGGCTTCGAGCGCGTGCCGATCATCGACGGCCTCGGGCAGTTCAGCTCCCGCGGGGGTATCCTCGACATCTATCCCCCCGGCGTCGAGCACCCGCTGCGCCTGGAGTTCTTCGACGACGAGATCGAGTCGATCCGCACCTTCGACGTGGGCACGCAGCGCTCCCTCGACGCCTGCCCCGAGGCGGTGGTGCTGCCGGTGTGCGAGGTCGTCCTGCACCGGCCCTTCTTCGACGATTTCGTGCCCAACCTCGAGAAGGCCGAGGAGGAGACCGGCGTCGATCTCATCGAGGTCAAGGACCCGCTCGAGCTCGGCACCGCCACCCTGGAGGGCATCGAGGCGGTGATGGGCGTGCTCTACGGCCCGGGCGACGGCCTCTTCGAGTACCTTCCCGCCGATGCCGTGGTCTGGGCCGACGAGACCGACGACATCGACGCCGACGTGGAGAAGCAGCAGGCCCCCTCGCGGCGCGACTACGAGCGCCACGCCGGCCGCGGCACCCACCTGCCGCCGGAGCGCCTGGTGCGCGAGACCTCCTGGCTCCACGGGCGGGTGGCGCGCCACCCGCGGGTCCGAACCGCTCCCGTCGGCGAGGGCGGGGAGGCCGTCCGCTTCGGCGCCTCGGAGCCGCGTATCGTCCAGGGCGACCTGAACGTCCTCCGCCAGGAGATCGCCCGCCTCGGCCGCCAGAACTACGCCGTCCACATCCTCAGCGAGACCCGGGGCCAGTCGAGCCGCCTGCAGGAGATCTTCGCCGAGTGGGGCGACGACATCGTCTTCGGCCTCGGCAGCCTGAGCCGCGGCTTCGTCTTCCCCGAGGCGGGGGTGGCGGTCCTCAACGACCACGAGATCTTCTCGCGCAACAAGAGCCGCCACCGCTACCGGCGCTTCAAGGCGGCCAAGCCGATCTCCTCCTTCGACGCCCTGGGCGTTGGCGACTTCGTGGTCCACGTCGACCACGGCATCGGCCGCTACCTGGGCCTGCGGCGGCTGACGATCACCAACCGCGACCACGACTGCCTGGAGGTCACGTACCAGGGCCGGGACAAGCTCTTCGTGCCCGTGGAGCAGCTCGACCGGCTGCGGCGCTACGCCAGCGCCGACGGCAGCCCGCCGCTGCTCAGCAAGCTCGGCTCGGGGGCCTGGGAGAAGCTCAAGGAGCGCACCCGGGAGGAGATCTTCAAGGCCGCCGCCGAGCTGATCCAGCTCTACGCCGAGCGCAAGTCCCTGCCGGGGGTCGGGTTCTCCGGGGACTCGCCGATGGTGCGCGAGCTGGAGGCCTCCTTCCCCTTCACCGAGACGCCGGACCAGCTGCGCACCGTGGAGGAGGTGAAGCACGACATGGAGGCGCCCCACCCCATGGACCGCCTGGTCTGCGGCGACGTGGGCTACGGCAAGACGGAGGTGGCGGTGCGCGCCTCCTTCAAGGCCGTGTGCGACCACAAGCAGGTGGCGGTGCTGGTGCCGACGACGATCCTGGCGCAGCAGCACCTGCAGGTGTTCTCCGAGCGCATGGAGCCCTTCCCGGTGAGGGTGGAGGTCCTCTCCCGGTTCCGCACGGCGCGGGAGCAGAAGCAGGTGGTGGAGGACGTGAAGGCGGGCAAGGTGGATATCCTCATCGGCACCCACCGCCTCCTGGGCCGGGACATCCGCTTCCGCGACCTGGGGCTGCTGGTGGTCGACGAGGAGCAGCGCTTCGGCGTGCGCCACAAGGAGCGCCTGAAGCAGCTCAAGCGCCAGGTCGACGTCATCACCCTCACGGCGACGCCTATCCCGCGGACCCTGCACATGTCCCTCATGGGGGCCCGCGACATGTCGGTGATCAACACGCCGCCCCAGGACCGGCTGCCGATCCACACCGAGATCATCACCTTCGACGAGGGCCGCATCGCCGCGGCCATCGAGCGCGAGGTGGAACGCGGAGGGCAGGTCTACTTCGTCCACAACCGCGTGCAGTCGATCCACGGCCTGGCGCGGTTCCTGTCCGAGCTGCTGCCCCAGGTGCGCTTCGCCGTGGCCCACGGCCAGATGCCGGCGCGCCAGCTCGAGAAGATCATGTTCGACTTCCTGGAACGGAAGTACGACTGCCTCGTCAGTACAATGATCATCGAGTCCGGCATCGACATCCCTTCCGTGAACACGATCCTGGTCAACCGCGCCGACATGCTGGGTCTCTCCCAGCTCTACCAGATCCGCGGCCGCGTGGGGCGCTCGAAGGAGCGCGCCTTCGCCTACCTGCTGGTGCCCAAGGGCAAGCGGCTGACCCGCAAGTCGCGCCTGCGCCTGCGCGCCGTGGAGGAGTTCGCCGACCTCGGCTCGGGCTTCAACATCGCCATGCGCGACATGGAGATCCGCGGCGCCGGCAACCTCCTGGGGGCGCAGCAGCACGGGTTCATCACCGCCGTCGGCTTCGACCTCTACACCCGGCTCCTCGACGAGGCGGTGCGGGAGCTGAAGGGCGAGCGGGTGGAGCACGCCGCCGATCCCGACATCAAGATCGCCGTCACCGCCTACCTGCCCGACGACTACGTGCCCGACACCGACCTCAAGATGGAGTTCTACCAGCGCCTGGCCGGGGCGGCGCGCATCGTCGACCTCCTGGCCGTGCGCGAGGAGCTGGAGGACCGCTTCGGCCGCCTCCCGTGGCAGGCGGCGTCGCTGCTCCACATCATGGAGATCAAGGTCATGGCGCGGCAGCTGGGGCTGGAGGCGGTGCAGCTGGAGAAGTCCCGGTTCCGGATGGTCTTCCCCGAGACCCGGCAGGTCCCGCCCGCCGACCTGCGGCGGCTGGTGCAGAAGTCGTCGTCCGAGCTGGAGTTCAAGGTCGGCAAGGGGCTGACCATCGAGACCTTCCTGCGCGCCACGGACGAGCAGGAGCGGCTGGCGAAGGCCCGAGACCTTGTGGAACAACTGGTGTAGCCGCCCGGCGGGGGCCCTCCTCCTGGCCGCCCTCGCCGGCTGCTCCTCGCCCGCGCGGGAGGAGGTGGTGGCCCGCGTGGGCGCCTCGTCCCTCACCCGGCTCGAGCTGGAGGCCCAGGTCCCCGGCGAGGCCGGGCCGGAGCAGCGGCGGCGGTTCGTGGAGGACTGGGTCCGCCGGCAGCTGCTCTACCAGGAGGCCCTGGAGAGGCAGGTCCACGAGAGGCCGAGGATCCAGCGTCTCGTCGAGCAGGCCCGCGAGGACGTCATCGTCGCCGCCTACCTCGACAGCGAGTTCGGGAGCCGGTCGATCGAGATCGACCCGGGGGAGGTGCAGAGCTACTACGACGGCAACCCCGGGGAGTTCACGCGCCAGGAGGACGAGATCCGGGCGCAGCACATCCTCGTCGACTCGCGGCGCGACGCCGAGAGCCTGCGACAGGAACTGCTGCGCGACGGCGGCTTCGAGGGCCGCGCGGCCGAGGTCTCCCTCGATGCGGCGACGGCGGGTTCCTCGGGCGACCTCGGCTACTTCACCGCCCGGGAGAGGCCCGAGCTGTGGGAGGCCTGCGCCGACCTCCAGCCGGGGGAGGTCTCGGACGTGGTCGCCTCCGGCAGCGGCTGGCACATCGTGCGCCTGCGGGACCGCCGGAGGGCCGGCAGCCTGCGCTCCCTCGACGAAGCGGGGGTGCGGCAGCAGATCGAGGAGGCCCTGGTCCGCGAGGGGTACCGGGGGCGCATACACGCCCTCGTCGACAGCCTGCGGGAGGAGCACAGCTGGGAGATCGACGAAACCTTGTCGAGGGCTCCATGAAGGCTTGCGCGCGCTGGTTCCTCGGCCTCCTCGCCGGTTGCGCCCTCTTCCCCTCCCGGGGGCCGGCGGAGCCGGAGCTCCTGGACCGCATCGTCGCCGTCGTCGACGACCAGGTGGTGCTGTGGTCGGAGCTGGAGCTGAGGACCCTGCTCCAGCTGCAGCAGCAAGGGCGCAACCCGGCCTTCCTCGAGCTCGAGGACGTGGCCGAGGAGCGCCGCCGCGTCCTCGAGGACATGGTGGCCGAGCTGGTGGTGGTGAAGAAGGCCCAGAAGGACAGCATCGAGGTCGATCCGGTGCAGGTCGAGGAATACCTCAACGCCGAGTTCGGACGCATGCGCGCCTCCATGGGGCCGGGCGAGCTGGAGCAGCTCCTCGAGAACTCGGGCATGACCGAACGCCAGTTGAAGGCGAGGGAGCGCAAGCGCATCCGCAACCGCCTCCTCTACGACCAGATGGTCTCGCAGCTGGCCTACCAGCAGTACCTCACCCGGCGGGACGTGGAGGCGTTCCGCGAGGCCTGGCTCGATTCCCCGCCGCCGAAGGTCTCGGTGAGCCAGATCAACCTCAAGATCGTCCCCGCCGACTCGGTGCGTCTGCGAGCCCGGGAGCGGATCGACCGCATCCAGGAGCGCCTCGACTCGGGAGAGGAGTTCGCCGAGGTGGCCCGCCAGTTGTCGGAGGATCCCGGCACCGCCGCGGCGGGGGGAGACCTGGGGTGCTTCTCGCCGGGCACCCTCACCGCCGACTTCGAGCGCGCCGCCGTCGACCTGCGTCCCGGCGAGACGAGCGCGCCGGTGCTGACGCGCTTCGGCTTCCACCTGATCCTGCTGCACGAGAAGCGCGAGGGGGAGATGTGCGTCAGCCACATCCTGGTGCGGGCGCGGACCACCGAGGCCGACCGGGAGCGGGTGCGGGACCGGCTCGAGGATCTGCGCCGCCGGGCCCTGGCGGGGCAGGACTTCGCCCAACTGGCGCGGGACCACTCCGAGGACGCGCAGTCGGCCCGCCAGGGCGGGCTGTGGCAGATCCTCGACCGCGCCGCCATTCCCGACGTCCTGAACCCCTTCATCGGGCACCTCGGTCTCGGCGGCGTGAGCGAGCCGGTCATCCTCGACACGGGCGGCCACATCTTCAAGATCAACGACGACTTCGCCACCCTGGAGGCACTGGTGCGCGAAGAGCGGGTCGCCCACCGCATGGAGGAGGTGATCGCCGAGTACCGGCAGGAGATCCACGTGGAGGAGCGCCTCGACGACGAGTGGCTCTGGGACCCCCTGGGCTCCGCTGCCGCCGACCCGGCTGCGCGGCAGGACTCCGCCGCCGAGGAGCCCGGGGGAGGCCGCTGAGTCCGTGGTGCGCCTCGACGCCTTCCTGAAGAACGCGGGCCTCTTCAAGGCACGTTCCCAGGCGCGGCGGGCCTGCGACGAGGGCCGGGTGCGCATCGGCGGGACTCCGGCCCGCGGCTCCCGCGCCGTGCGCGTCGGCGAGATCCTCGAGGTCGAGGCCGGCGGCCACCGCCTGGAGGTGGAGGTCCTCGACCTGCCGCCGCGGCCGGTGGCGCGCTCGCAGCGCTGCCGCTACGTACGCGAGCTGCGGCGCGAGGCCCTGCCGGTGGAGGTCCTGTCCTTTGATGACGAGCCCTGAGCCCGCCGTTCTCGAGCGCCGGCCGTACGAGGGCCTGGCCTCGATCTACGACTTCGTGATGCGCCACGTCGACTACCCGGCCTGGGCCAACTACGTCGCCTCCCTGCTGCGGCGCCACGACTGCGCGCCCGGCCGCCTTCTGGAGCTGGCCTGCGGCACGGGGAACGCCTCCTTCGCCCTGGCGGCGGCGGGTTACCGCCTCACCGGGTACGACGCCTCCGAGGAGATGGTCCGGGTGGCCCGCGAGAAGGCCTCCCGCCAGCAGCGGGACCTGCGCTTCGGGGTCCGCGACCTGCGCGACCTGTCGGGCGTCGGGGAGCACGGGGCCGCCGTGTGCCTCTACGACAGCCTGAACTATCTGCTGAGCCTCGAAGAGGTGGGGCAGGCCCTGACCCAGGTGCATGGCGTGCTGTCGGAGGGCGCGGTCTTTATCTTCGACATCTGCACCGAGCAGAACTCCCTGCGTCACTTCAGGGACGTGCGCAGCTCCGAGCACGGCCGCGGCTTCAGCTTTCGCCGCCATAGCCACTACTCCTCCGACGAACGCCTCCAGCACAACGACTTCGACATCTGCTTCGAGGACGGATCCCGGGTCCGGGAGACCCACGTGCAGCGCATCTACGAGTGCGGCGAGCTGGCCGCCGCCGTCGACGCCAGCCCCTTCGACCTCGTCGAGCTGCTCGACGGCTTCAGCCTGCGGCCGGGCTCCGACCTTTGCGACCGCGTCCACTTCGTCCTGCGCCGCTGAGCCGCTCATGCCCGCCCCTCCCACAGAGATCCCGGCCTCCGATTTCGATGCCGCCGCCGACTTCCTGCGCGGCGGCGACGGCTTCCTGGTCACCTCCCACGTCAACGCCGACGGCGACGCCATCGGCGCGGTCCTGGCCATGGAGGGCCTGCTGCGCCAGCTCGGCAAGGCCTCGACGGCGGTCCTGGAGGAGAGGCCCGGCGACGCCTACGCCTTTCTCCCGGGGACCGCCGGCATCGTCGAGGCCGGCGCCGCGGGCGGCGGCCACCAGCGGGCCATCGTCCTCGATTGCTCCAACCTGGCGCGCACCGGCCCGGTGGCGGAGTGCCTCGCCGACGGCGCTTCCGTGCTCAACATCGACCACCATCCGGACAACCAGCGCTTCGGGTCGGCGAACCTGGCCTCCGAGGCCGTCTCCTCCACCTGCGAGATGCTCTACCACTTGGCCGTGCACATGGACCTGGAGCTCGACCGGACTCTGTCGGAGCTGCTCGCCGCGGGCCTCCTCTTCGACACCTGCTGCTTCCGCTATTCGCTGACCACGCCCACGTCGATGGAGGTGGGTGCCGACCTCCGGCGCCGGGGGGCGCGGCTCGACCGCGTCGCCGACGGCCTCTACAGCAACGCCACCCTGGGCTCGGTCAAGCTTCTGGGGCGGGCCATCGACTCCCTCGAGCTGCACTGCGGGGACCGCGTCGCCCTCCTGGGGCTGAACCGGCGGGACCTGGCCCTGGGCGACCCCGAGGCGATCGTCAACTACGGTCTGATGGTGAGGGGCGTGGAGGCGGCGGCCCTGCTCAGGGAGGAGGAGCCGGGGCGGTTCCGCGTCAGCCTGAGGTCCCGCGGCGACGACGTGGACGTGAGCGCCGTGGCCCGCCACTTCGGCGGCGGCGGGCACCCCCAGGCCTCGGGCTGCCGCATCGAGGGAGAGGCGGCGGCGGTCCGGTCGCGCCTGCTGGCCGCCGTGGAGGAGATGCTGCGATGAACTCCGGCCACCTGGTGACGCTCAAGGACTGGAGCGCCGAGGAGATCCTCCAGGTCGTCGACGCCGGCCGGCGCCTCAAGGCCGACCCCGGGGCCTTCGCCGAGACCCTGAAGGGGCGTTCCCTGGCGCTGCTGTTCCAGAAGACCTCGACGCGGACGCGCTGCTCCGGCGAGGTCGGCATGGCTCAGCTCGGCGGAGACTCGGTCTACCTCGACTGGCGGGCCACCAACTTCGGACTCGCCGACCTGGCCGACGAGGTTCGCGTCCTGGGCCGCTACTTCGACTTCCTCCTGGTGCGCTTCCTGGCCCACGCCGACGTGGTCACGGCGGCAGAGGCCGCCGAGGCGCCGGTGATGAACGGCTGCTGCGACCGCTACCATCCGCTGCAGGCCTTGTGCGACCTGCAGACGGTGCAGGAGAAGCTCGGCCGCCTGGAGGGGGTGCGCCTCACCTACGTGGGGGTCCGCAACAACGTCACGAACTCGCTCATCGCCGCCGGCCTCAAGACCGGCATGCACGTCACCGTCGTGGCTCCCGAGGTGAACGAGGCCGCCGCCGACGAAGGGCTGCTGGCCGAGGCCCGGGCCTCCGGCCGCTACGTGGAGACCGACGATCCGGCGGAAGGAGTGGCCGGCTGCGACGTGGTCTACACCGACACCTGGCTCGACATGGAGTACTTCAACGATCCCGCCTTCGCCGAGGAGAAGGAGCGGCGCCTGCGCGCCCTGCGGCCCTACCAGCTGAGCCGCGACCTGCTCCGCGGCCTCGACCCGCTGATCATGCACTGCCTGCCCGCCCACCGTGGCTACGAGATCGAGGCGGAGCTGGTGGAGGACCGGCGCTCGGTGGTCTTCGACCAGGCCGAGAACCGCATGCACAGCCAGAAGGCGGTGCTCCTCAAGCTGGCCGGACTCCTGGGGTAGAGTCCCCGGGGGCGCGTCAAGCGCCCCGCGCGTACGTCCCGCTGGCGCCGCCCCGCTTCTCCAGCAGGCGGACCTCGTCGATCACCATCTCGCGGTCGACGCCCTTGCACATGTCGTAGATCGTCAGCAGGGCCACCGCCGCGGCCGTGAGGGCCTCCATCTCCACGCCGGTGCGGTCCGCCAGGCGCGCCTCGGTCTCCACCTCGACGCGGTCCTCGCCGAGGGTGAACTCCACCTCGACGGCGGTCAGGTTGAGGGAGTGGCACAGGGGGATGAGGTCCGCCGTCCTCTTGGCGGCCTGGATCCCGGCGATGCGCGCCGTCTCCAGGACGTTGCCCTTGGCCACGCTCTGCTCGGAGATGCGGCGCACCGTCTCGGGCCGCATGCGGATGCGGCCGCCGGCGCGCGCCAGGCGCTCGCTCACCGGCTTGTCGGAGACATCGACCATCTTCACGCGGCCCGACTCGTCGAGGTGGGTCAGGCGTCCGGAATCGGCCACGTCAGGACCCCCAGGGAGCGATCGCCTCTTTCAGGCCGCGGTAGCCCTCGAGGAAACCGGGCCTCGTCCCCCCGTAGACCTCGTCGAAGGCGTCCAGGGAGCGGTCGAGCCACCGGCGCAGCTCGGTGTGGCCGGGGTTGGCGTCGAGATAGGCGTGGCGGATGAGGACGAAGTGGATGCGCGGGTCGTAGGGCCGCTTGGTGCCGCCCATGGACTCGTCGCCGTCGAGGAGCCGCTCGAGCATGGCGTCGGCGGAGCCGAGGGTCTGCTCGTGAATGGGGGGGCCGGCCATGCGGTACATGACCGAGGTCATGTCGCGGCCGTTGCCGGTGGTGTAGCCCATGCGGCCCCAGAGGTCGTCCATCCTCGCCGCGGCGCCGACATGGTCGACGACGAGCTGGCCGAAGTGGCGCAGCGGGTCGGAGACGTCGGCGAGCAGGTCGGTGAGGCGGTCGCCGTCGAGGTCGGTGGCCAGGACGATGACCTCCTCCTTGTTGATGAGGTCCCAGAGCAGCAGGCCGTAGCTGGTGTCGGCGATGTGCTGCTCGATGCGGCCGCCCCAGCTCTCCATGCCGGCCTTGAAGTCCGGCGGCAGGAGGGAGATGATGCGGTCCACGTGCTCGCGGTGCTCCACGTAGCCGTCGACGGCGTACTTGCGGCCCACCTCGAAGCGCGTGCCCTGCAGCAGCCACGACAACAGGCCGGCGTTGATGCCGTCCTCCATGGCCTGGGTCGGCTTGAAGGCGACGCGTCCCAGGCGGCCGGTCTCGTGCACCATCTGCAGGAAGCGGCGGTTGGCGTAGGCCATCTGGATCCCCGGCGTGTTCATCTCGGAGTGGATGAGGCCGGTCTCGCCGTCGACGTTGAAGCGGGGGCGGTCCTGCGAGTAGGGGAGGCAGGGCATGCAGCGGACGACGGTGATCGTGCCGTAGGGGCGGACGTTGCAGTAGACCCCGGCCTGGGTGCGCAGCTGGGCGTTGCCGGACTTGCCCTTCACCACCACGCGGCCGCCGCGGCCGTCGTTGACGTAGGCGTCGCCGGCGGTGGACCACTTGATCGAGGTGCACGGCATGTTCCCGAACCAGGCCAGGGGGGCCAGGTCGAGGTCGTGGCGGTACTGGGCCCACATGGGAACACCGTAGTACGGCAGTCCGAGGACATCGAGGGCGGCGAGGGTGCCGAGGAGGGCGTAGGCGTCGGTGAGGGAGTGGGCCACGGGGTTCACCCCGGCGTCGTGGTTGCCGCCCTGCCAGATGACGGCCTCGGGATAGCCTTCGGGGCGCACCTCGCTGGGCTCGAAGAGCCCCTCGAGGAGGCCGAGGAGGTCGCTGCCGGCGGCCTCGGTGCGGGCGATGTCGAGCAGATCGATCATGGGGGTCCGCTAAGTTGTTGTTTTCGTTGAAGGAATGGGGATTTTCGCAGCCGTGGAAGATAGCCAGCCGAGGGTTTCCCGGCAACCCGGGTGCCCGCCGTGCCGGGAGCCGCCGGCGGTGCTTCCGCGGGCGGGATCGGGCGTCGGTCCGGGGCTGCCTTTGCGCCCGAGCGGCCGGGGGTGGAGGATGCGGCGCCCCATGGCCGGGGAGTGCGCCCGGGGAACGGGGGAGCTTGCGCTCTCCCGTCTCTGCCGGTAACTTCTCGGACTGAGAAAAGACGGGTAGCACTCTCGCAACGGGAGTGCTATGGACTCTCGTAACGATCTCCCTTTCAACCTTTTAGGAGGATTTTCAAAATGGCTGCCAAGCAGTTGCAGTTCGATTCCTCGGCCCGCGAATCCCTTGCCGAGGGCGTGGACCGGCTCGCCGATGCGGTCAAGGTCACGCTCGGCCCCAAGGGCCGCAACGTGGTCCTCGACAAGAAGTTCGGCTCCCCTACGGTCACCAAGGACGGAGTCACCGTCGCCAAGGAGATCGAGCTGAAGGAGCCTTTCGAGAACATGGGGGCCCAGATGGTCCGCGAGGTCGCGTCCAAGACCTCCGACGTCGCCGGTGACGGCACGACCACGGCCACCGTCTTCGCCCAGGCGATCTTCCGCGAGGGCCTGCGCAACGTCACCTCCGGCGCCAATCCGATGGACCTCAAGCGCGGCGTCGACGCCGCCGTGGCCGCCGTGGTGGGCACCATCCGCAAGTCGGCCCGCACGGTGAAGAGCCACGAGGAGATCGCCCAGGTCGCCCGCACCTCCGCCAACAACGACTCCGAGATCGGCGACCTCATCGCCGACGCCATGGACAAGGTCGGCAAGGACGGCGTCATCACCGTCGAGGAAGCCAAGTCGATGGACACCGCCCTCGACGTCGTCGAAGGCATGCAGTTCGACCGCGGCTATCTCTCCCCCTACTTCGTCACCGACCAGGAGTCGATGGAGGCCGTCCTCGAGGAGGCCTACATCCTCATCCACGACAAGAAGATCTCCAACATGCGCGACCTCGTCCCCGTGCTCGAGAAGGTCGCCCAGCTCGGCAAGCCCCTGCTGGTGATCGCCGAGGACGTGGAGGGCGAGGCCCTGGCCACCCTGGTGGTCAACAAGCTGCGCGGCACCCTGCGCATCGCCGCCGTCAAGGCTCCCGGCTTCGGCGACCGCCGCACGGCCATGCTGGAGGACATCGGCATCCTCACCGGCGGCCGCGTCATCTCCGAGGACGCCGGCCTCAAGCTCGAGGGCGCGACCCTGGAGGATCTCGGCCAGGCCAAGCGGGTGGTCATCGACAAGGACAACACGACCATCGTCGAGGGCTCCGGCAAGGACGCCGACATCAAGGGCCGGGTGCAGCAGATCCGCATGCAGATCGACGAGACCACCTCCGACTACGACCGCGAGAAGCTGCAGGAGCGGCTCGCCAAGCTGGCCGGGGGCGTGGCCGTCATCCACGTGGGCGCCGCCACCGAGACGGAGATGAAGGAGAAGAAGGCCCGCGTCGAGGACGCCCTGCACGCCGCCCGCGCGGCGGTGGAGGAAGGGGTCGTCGCCGGCGGCGGCGTCGTCTTCATCCGCGCCATCAAGGCCCTGGACGAGCTGGAGCTCGAGGGCGACCAGGCGACGGGCGCCGCCATCATCCGCCGCGTGCTCGAGGAGCCGCTGCGCCAGATCGCGGCCAACTCCGGCCTCGAGGGCGCCATCGTCGTGCAGAAGGTGGCTTCCAAGGCCGGCGCCGTGGGCTACAACGCCCTCACCGACACCTACGAGGACATGGTCAAGGCCGGTGTCACCGATCCGGCCAAGGTGTCGCGCACGGCGATCGAGAACGGCGCCAGCATCGCCAGCCTGCTGCTCACCACCGAGGCGCTGGTGGCCGAGATCCCCGAGGAGAAGCCGCCGGCTCCGGCGGGCGGTCCTCCGGGCGGCGACATGTACTAGGAGCGGGCAGCCCCGGCTGCACCGCGTGATCGACAAAGAAGGGGTCCACCGGTCGTCCGGTGGGCCCCTTCGTGCATGTACCGCTGAGGGCGGGGAGGCTCCCCGCGCCCCTACAGCCAGAGCTGCTGACAGGCGGCGGTGCGGTCGCGGCCCTGCTCGAGGACCTGGAAGCGGAGCCCGGGGGGTGCGCCCGGCGGCCGGGCGGTCAGGCCGAGGGGCTGGCCCTTGTGCACGTAGTTCCCGGTCTCGACGGACAGGGCGCCGATCCCGGCGTAGCTCGTGATCAGGCCGTGGCCGTGGTCGAGACTCACCTCGTACCATCCCGAGGAGTGGTCGAAGCGCGTCCGCTCGACCCGCCCCGCGGCGCTGGCCCGCACCAGGGCTCCGCCCGGGGCCTGCAGCAGCACGCCCGGGTCGGTCTGGCTCCAGACGGGGGTGCGCACCGGCTTCAGGGTCGGCACCGAGGTCAGGTTCCCGTAACGGAGACGGTGGATCAGGGGGATGAAGGCCTGCCGCTCCGGGGGGGCCTGCCCCGCGGCGGCCGGCCCCCCGGCGTCAGCCCCCCGCAGGCCGAAGGCCTCGGCCGTGAGCATGCGCAGCTGGTCGTTGCGGGTCTTGAGCCCCTGGAGGATCTCCTCGAGCTCCCCGATGGAGGCCACCTCCTCGGCGAGGATCGCCCGTTCGCGCTCCAGCCACTCGACCCGCTGCGCCAGGGAGTCGGCCCTCTGCTGGGCGCGCCAGCCGAGGGCGAGGAGTCCCACGAGGGCGGCGGCGATGAGGGCCACCCCCCACAGGTAGAGGCGGGCGACCCTGAACTCGTAGGTGGGCCCGCCCTCCTCGGGGATGACCAGCAGGGTGAAGCCGCGCCTGAGCAAGGGTCCCGCCGGCCTACCCGAAGATGCGGCGCCGCAGGCCGACGAAGAACTCCGCCTCCCGCGCCACGGCCGCGTCGAAGCCGTCCGCCGGGAGGTGGAACTCGCAGTGAATCGACGCCGGGCCGCCGAAACCGTGGTCGCGCAGGATCTCGAAGACCGAGGTGAAATCGGCCATCCCCTGGCCGGCCTCGACCACGTCCCGGACCTTGCGGCCGTGCCCGTGGCGCTCCTCGCGGCGCAGCAGGAAGTCCTTCAGGGCCACCGCCGACAGGTGCTCCCGGTGGATGGCCAGGGCCACGGCGAACTCCTCGCCCTCGCCCACCAGATGCCCCGTGTCGAGGTAGGCGCCGACGCGGGCCGGATCTAGGCCGCGCAGCAGGTGAGCGAGCATGCCGGCATTCAGCCCCAGGCAGCGGTTGGAGTGGGTGTGGTAGACGACCTGCACCCCGTGGGCGGCGGCCAGCTCGCCCCAGCGGGTCAACTCGCCGCGGCAGGCGGCGACGGCCTCCCAGTAGTCGGCGGCGGGATCGAGCTTGAAGTAGCCGAGCTTCACCCGCGGCACCCCGGCCGCGGCCATCGCCTCGAGCAGGGGTTCGGCCCCGGGAGCGCCGGGGTCGACCAGGCCGGTGTCGGCCGTGATCAGGGGGATGTCGAGCCCCCGCCGCCGCAGGCTCTCGGCCGCCACCGGCAGGGCCTCGGAGACGTTGCCGGGATTCACCGGGTGGCCGGGCCTCACGGCGAGATCGTAGCCGTCGATGCCGAGGCGGCCGGCGAGGTCTCCCAGCTCGTCCACGCCGAGCGCGGCCAGCATCTTCGAGAACACGATCAGCTTCATCGGTCGGGGCGCCGGCGGCTCAGTCGGCGGTCAGGGTCAGCTCGGCGCGGCCGCCGAGCCCGTGGACCACGGGGAAGGTCATCTCCCGGGGCCTGCCCTCGGCGGGGCGGTAGCGCACCGTCGGCGGGAAGTAGGCGTAGAGCGCCGTGTGCCGCGGCCTCGAACTGTTGTTGGCGCCCGAGCCGTGCACGACCAGGCTGTGGAAGAGCAGGGCGCTGCCCGCCTTCAGGGGGACCTCCCGGCACTGGCCCATGTCGACGTCCTCGCGGTCGGTGAGGGGCTGGTCCCGCTCGCGGGTGATGCGGCCCCATCTCTGCGACCCCCACTTGTGGCTGCCCGGGATCACCTGGATGCAGCCGTTCTCCGGATCGCTGTCGGTGAGGGCGATGCTCACCGTCACCAGCGCCGGCGGCTCCATCGGCCAGTAGGGCGAGTCCTGGTGCAGGCCGTGGGCCGATCCGTGGTGGGCGGGCTTGAGCATGAGGGTGCTGCGGAAGAGGAGCAAATCGTCGCCGATGAGCATGCGGATCGTCTCGAGCAGCCGCGGGTGGGCGGCCAGATCGCGGAAGACCTCGGAGTGCTTCCCCGTCCTCTCGATCTTGCGCAGCACCGGACGCCCTTCCCCCGCGCCCGGGGCCGCGTAGGGCTCCAGCTGGAAGCTGCGCCGGCTCCGCTCCTCGTCCGACAGCCCGGCGGCCAGCGCGTGCAGGCGCTCGATCTCCCGGGCGCAGGCCTCGACCTCGTCCGCGTCGAGCATGCCCTCGAGCACGAGGTAGCCGTGCTCCTCGAAGAAGGTCCGCTTCTCTTCCGCCGGCAGGGTGGCCGTCGTCATCGTCTCGCTCCTGACGTGGGTCCGTGGGTCGCCGGCGGGGAATCTACGGGACGGTCCGCGGCCCTGCCATCCCGGCGCCCGTCCCCTATCATTCGCGCAACCGCCCCCCCATCCTCCCTCCCGCAAGGTGCAACGCATGCGATCCAGATCCTCGATTCCCATCGGCGCCGCGCTGCTGGCAGCCTGCCTGGCCGGCGCCGACGAGCACCCGGTCCCGAAGGCGCCCGACCAGATCCGGCCTCTCCTCATCGGCAGCGAGGCCCCCGGCGGCGTCTGGCCCGATGCCGCCGGCGAACCGTTCGATCTCGGCGAGGCGCTGAAGGCGGGTCCCGCGGTGGTGGTGTTCTACCGCGCCCACTGGTGACCCCACTGCCGCAAGCAGTTGGTTCAACTGCAAGCAGACTCCGAGACGCTGAACGAGCTGGGATTCCGCATCGTCGCCGTGTGCATCGATCCACCGGAGGTGCTGGCGAAGACCGCGGTGGACTGGGGGCTGGGGATGCCCCTGCTCTCCGACCCGGAGCTGAAGCTGGCCCACGCGTACGGTGTCGCCTTCCGGCCCGAGGGCCGGCCGGGGTTGCCCGTGCCCGCCGTGTTCCTCGTCACCGAGGGCCGGATCCGGTTCCAGTACGTGAACCCGACCTACCAGGTGCGGCTGGCGCGGGAGGTGCTGCTGGCGGCGGCCCGGGAGCTGTCGCCGCGGCGGCAGGAAGAGTGAGTCCGGGCGGCCTTCAGACCGCCGCGTAGGCGAGTCCGAGCACGGCCAGCACCAGGCTGCAGGCCAGCCCCAGGCCGAAGGGCCGGGCGCCGCCGACGGCCAGGGAGCGCAGTTGCGTCATCAGGCCGACGGCGGCCATGGCCGCCGTGATCAGCCACTTCGCCCCGCCGGAGGCCAGTTGCGCCAGGTTGTACGTGCGGTCCCCCTCGCCGAAGAGGAAGCGGTCGGTCATGTGGAAGGTGACGTCGGGCAGGAACCCCGTGGTGCGCAGGAAGGCGGCGAGCACGAACAGCAGCAGGAAGCCCGGCACCAGCCCCTTGTAGTCGACCCGCCGGCCCACGTACGCCGTCCGGCGGCGGCGGTGGCGGGCGTAGAGGGCGCCGAGGAGGACCACCGCCGGACCCAGCATGGAGATGCGCACGAGCTTGACGATGGTGGCCACCTCGCCGGCGGTCTGGCCGTCCCCCGGGTGGGCGAATCCGGCGGCCAGCACCTGGGGCGTGGCGTGGATCGCCAGCCCGCACCAGAGGCCGTAGATCTCCGGCGACAGGGCCAGCACCGCGGCCAGGGCGGGGAAGGCGAGCATGGCCATCACCCCGAGGAGGTTCACGGTGGCCACCGAGACCGCCACCTCCCGCTCCTCGCACTCCAGGACCGGCGCCGCGGCGACGATCGCCGAGGTGCCGCAGATGGCGGTGCCGAGGCCCAGGAGCAGGGCCGGCTTGCGGCCCAGGCCGAAGCGGGGGCCAAGGGCCCGGGCCAGAAGGACGACGAGCACGATGAGGACGACGACGGCGGCGAGCACGCCGAGGCCGATGCGGACCAGGTCGTGGAAGTCGAGACTGGCGCCGAGGAGGACGATGCCGACGAGCAGCACCCGGCGAATGACGAAGTCGGCTCCGGGCTTCAGGGCGGCGGTGGCCGGCACCAGGTTGCGCAGGGCCATGCCGAGGAGCAGGGCCAGCAGCACCGGGCTCAGGGGGTGCTGGCCGCCGGAGAGGGTGAAAGGCGGCCAGGGCAGGTCGTTGAGCTGAAAGGCGAGCCAGGCCAGGACGCCGCAGAGGAGGGCCCCCGGCACGGGGTGGCCGCGGTGCCACTGCGCCAGCTGCCGCCGGAAGCGGCTCTCGAAGGCCCTCTCCGTGCGCTGAATCGCCACCGCCGCCCGTCTCAGAGCCAGCCGCCGCCGAGGGCGTCGCGGTCGCGGAAGTACTCGGCCACCGAGAAGTAGCGGGTGCCCGTGTCGCACAGGACGGTGACCACCGTGGCCTCGGGGGGCAGCTCCTCGGCGACCTGCCGGGCGGCGACGACGTTGGCCCCCGAGGAGATGCCCACCAGCAGCGACTCGCGGTTCGCCAGGGCCTCGGTCATGTCGAAGGCGTCGCGGTCCTCCACGGTGAGGACCGCGGTCGATGATCTCGCGGTTGAGGATCGGCGGCACGAAGCCGGCGCCGATCCCTTCGATGGCGTGGGGGCCGCCCTTGCCGCCGGAGAGCACCGCCGAGGCCGCCGGCTCGACGGCGACGATCTCGACGCCCTCGATGGCATCCTTGAGCACCTGGCCGGCGCCGGTGATCGTGCCGCCCGTGCCGACGCCGGTGACGAAGGCGTCGATCCTCCCCCCGGTGGCCTCGAGGATCTCGGGGCCGGTGGTGCGGCGGTGGACCTCGGGGTTGGCCGGGTTCTCGAACTGGCGCAGCTCCAGGCAGTTCGGGTTGCGGTCGATGATCTCGGCGGCGCGGCGCACGGCGCCGCCCATGTCCTGGTCGCCCGGGGTGAGCACCACCTCGGCGCCGTAGCGGGTCACCAGGGCCCGCCGCTCGAAGCTCATCGTCTCCGGCATGGTGAGGATCAGGCGGTAGCCGAGGCTGGAGCAGAGCATGGCCAGGCCGATGCCGGTGTTGCCGCTGGTGGCCTCCACGATCGTCGTCTCCGGCTCGAGCACGCCGCGGGCCTCGGCGTCGCGCACCATGCTCAGGGCGATGCGGTCCTTGACGCTGCCGCCGGGGTTGAGGTACTCCATCTTGCCGAGAATCGTCGCCCCGCCCTCGGGCGACAGGTGGCGCAGGCGGATCAGCGGCGTGCCGCCGATCATCTCCGTGACCCGGTCGTGAATCCCGGCCGCCATGGCGTTCACCGCAGGACCATCACTTTCCGCGTATAGCTGTCGCCGCCGGCGCGCAGCCGCAGGATGTAGACGCCGCTGCCGAGGCTGCGGCCGCCGGCCGCGGTCCCGTCCCAGCGCGCCCGGTAGCGCCCGGGTGGCATCCGGCCGCTGCGCAGCGTCACCAGGGGCCGGCCGAGGAGGTCGTGGACGCGCAGGTCCACCTCCGTCTCGCGGGCGATCTCGAAAGGCAGGACGGTGCCGGCGTTGAAGGGGTTCGGGTAGGCCGGCTCCAGCCGGCTCGCCCGGGGCCGGGCCGCCTCGAGGCCGCTCACCGCCGTCGGCGGCGCCGTGCGGAAGCGGGCGAACCACAGCTCCAGGTTCGGATGGGGTCCGCTGCTGAAGACGGCGCAGGGCTCGTCGGGCAGCACGCTGCCGCTCGACGGTGAGATCCCGTAGAGGAACCACACGCTCTGCAGGCCGTGGCCGTCGAAGCCGGCCAGGTCGGCCCTGGTCCAGCTGCGCCCTCCCTCCTCGGCGCGGTAGAGCAACAGGGAGCTGCCATGCGTCACGGTCATCCACAACTCCCCGGGCCGCGCCGGCGCCTCGTAGACCGCGGCCACCGCCGCACCGCCGATGACCACCTCCTCCCACTGCTCCGTTCCCGGGTCCCGGCGGTAGACCATCAGCCGGTTGTTGCCGCCCTCGGGCTCGTACTGGCCGGTGAGGTAGAGGGCGCCGTCGGCCGCCCTCCACATCGCTTCGCCATAGGCGATGTTCTGCGTCCAGGGAACGACGTCGGCCACCACCTCGACCTCGGCCGAGAGGGGATCGGCGTAGGGCACGTAGAGGTAGTTGATGCGGTTGTAGTAGGAGCTGAGGTCGGCGTTGTTGCTGACCACGAGGTGGAAGCCGTCGCCGTCGGGCCAGATCACCGGGTAGAGCCAGGTGGTGTAGGGCTCCTCGGCGCGCTGCTCCCGGGCCAGCAGGTGAGGGCCGCCCCACTCGCCGGTGCCCAGATCGACCCAGGCGACGAGGAAGGAGTAGGTGGCCGGGTCGGCGATGTAGCCGAGGACCAGGCGGTCGCCGTCCATGGCGGCGCCGACGTAGCCCGCCTTGCCCAGGCCCGCCGGCAGGGCCACCTCCTCGAAGCTGTCCGGGTCGCCGCGGCTCTGCTGGTGGAGGATGCGGGGACCGTCGAGGAGGCGGGGGTGGACGAGCACGAGCCGCCGCTGGCTGTCGAGCAGCACCAGGCCCGGCTGGTAGTCGTGGGTGCCCCAGTCGTAGAACCGCTTCCAGCCCTCCTCGCCGCCGCGGTAGACGACGCCCTGGGCGGTGGAAGGATCGAGCCCCCACATGCCGACGGCGTAGAAGTCGTCGCCGTCGAAGACCAGCTTGGGCCCGTTGTAGCCGAAGTAGGGACTGACCCACGCCTCGCCCGTGTCGATGCGGGAGAGGGCGAAGTCGATGACCCCGTCCTGGGCGTGGAGAGAGAAGGGAAGGGCGAGGCCCAGCGACAGCAGCGCGAGCCGGAGGCGGGAGGCGGTGGGGCGGACGGGAATCATCTGGCACCTCCAGGGTCTGGAGCCTCCGCAAAGCAAGGGTCTGGGACACTCTGGCGACAGCCCGGTCACGCCGAGCCTCCCGGCGCCGGCTGGACCGCACCCCCCACCTCGATGCCGCCGTGGGAGGCGGTCCTCAGCCGCAGCAGGGAAGGCCGCCCCATCTCGAATCCCTGCTCGACGCGCAGCTCGCCGCCGGCGGGGTCGAGGCCGCCCTGCACCGAGAGGCAGGCGCCCAGGCAGGCGGCGGCGGCGCCGCTGGCCGGGTCCTCCAGGGCCTCCTCGTCCCCCGGCAGGAAGAGCCGCGCCGAGAGGTGGTTGTCCGCCGAACGGGTCTCCCGGCAGAAGGCGTAGACCCGCGCGTGGAGGGCCTTGTGGCGCACCATGCGCACGCCGAAGGCGCGGAAGGCGGCGGCGTCGAGGTGGCAGGCGTGCAGCTCCTCCAGCCCCGCGAGGGGGACGATGAGGATGGGGAGACCGGCGCCGGTGAGCCGCGGCGGTTCCAGCTCCCCGGGGGCCGGACCGCGCAGCCCCAGGGTGGCGCGGACCTCGGGGGCGGGCCAGTCGGAGCCCAGCTCGATGGTCGGCGCCGTGAGCCAGGCGGTGCCGTCCTCGAAGCGGACGTCCACGTCGCCGAGGGCCATGGCCAGGACCACCTCTTCCGGCTCTCCGGTGAGCAGGTGCTCCCGCGCCGCCCGGGCGGCGCCGAGGGCGGCGTGGCCCGAGAACGGGATCTGCCGGCTCGCGGTGAACACCTCCACGCGGCACGGTCCGCTGCCGGCCGTCGGCGGCAGGAGGAAGGCGGTCTCCCGGCTGTCGTGCGCCGCGGCCTCGGCCATCATCTCGCGGGAGTCCAGCGGCTCGTCGAGGAGGCGCACGGCCAGCGGATTGCCTCCCGCCCCCTCGTGGGTGAAGACGTCGAGGACGAGATCAGCCATCGTCCGCACCCGGCGCCGCGAGCAGCAGGTCGTCCGTGGGCGGCTCCTCGGCCACGGCCAGCACCCCCACGAAGGCGCGGGCGGCGGCGGGATCGTTGGTGAACACGGCCCCGCGCGAGATCTGCCGCCCGTCGCCGGACATCTCCAGGGGCAGGCGCTGCCGCAGGCGGTCGGCCCAGGCCGCGGCCGAGGCGTGGCCGGCGGCGCGCAGGTCCTTCAGCCGCCACAGGCGCCAGACCGCGGACCTCGAGGCCAGCACCCGCCTCTGCAGGGCCAGGCCCACCCGGCCCATGGTCAGCCGCGGGTTCAGCTCCACCACGGGCTTGAGCCGCAGGCCGCCGTCCGCCGCGTCCTGGTACACGAGGGCGTCCACCCCCAGCGGCCCCCGGAATTCCGGCGGCAGTCGGCGGCCGAGATCTTCTCCGAGGCGACGGTAGAGCCGCTGCAGCCGGCGGCCGTCGCGCCCGTCGCCGTAGAGGAACCGCCTCGTCTCCTGGTCGAGGCCGGAGACCCGGTCGTGGAGCACGACCCCCTGGAAGCGCCCCCCGGCGCCGGTGAGGAAGCGGGTGATCCCGGCCAGGCGCAGGTCGCCGTCGTCCTCGATCTCGTACTGGGCCGACAGGTCGAGGAGGAGGTCCAGCCAGGGCTCGACGACGACGTTGCCGTCCTCCTGCAGGACCCCTCCCAGCCAGCGGCGGTGATGCTCCGGCAGCTCGGGGGAGTCGAGGAAGATCCGGCGCCCGCCGGCGGTCCCGAAGGCCGCCTTCACCACCGCCCGCCGCCAGCCCGCCGCGAATCCAGCCGCCAGCGCCGCGGCGGCCTCCGCCTCGGTGGCGCAGGACGCGCCCACCACCTCCGGGCCGCAGAGCCAGTCCCCCTCCTCCTCGCGCAGCGACGGGAGGACCGCGGCCAGCCAGGCGGCGCTCCAGGCCTTGGAGTAGAGCTGCCGCCTCTCCTCGTCCCAGAGGCTCCCCACCGGTTCGCCCGCCGGCAGCTGGTCCGCCAGCGGGCCGAGGGCGGCGACGCTGTCCGGCGCCCAGCCCCAGGGCCGCAGCCCGGTGAGCCGGCGCCCGTCCAGGGCTTCCGGCACCGGCTGCGCCGCCGGGTCCCACTCCACCAGCTCCGGCACCGGCAGTCCCGCCGTTCGCAACTCCTGCAGGTAGGCCAGCCGCGGCCGCTCGGGGACGACCACCACGTCGTCGGGGGCCGCCAGGAAGGCGGGCAGCAGCGCCAGGTCGCGGGACAGGTCCCGGAGCGGCGCCGGCGGCGTGAAGGGGGCGCCCCGGCCGGCGGCCAGGTCGCACAGGGGGTTGAACCAGTGGAGCCGGGGGCAGCGCCCGTGGGAGTGCACGAACAGCTCCAGCTCGTCGACGAAGGCCCTGGGCAGTCCCGCCCGGAGCCGGCCTTCCCGGTTGAAGCCGATCCCCTTGGCGCGGCTCGGGCTCAGGGGGAACCCGAGGGCCTGGCGGAAGGACTCCCACTCGCTCTGCGACGGGGCGCGCCAGGTGTTGAACCAGTTCAGGCCGTGGCGCACGTGGCCGATCTCGTCGCGGTAGATGCGCCCCATGAGGGCCGCCGTATCGGCGTCGCCCAACTCGTCGAAGAGCCGCTGGTAGTGGGGGGCATAGTCGAGGTTCGCCTGCTCCAGGGTGAGGCTCAGGCGGGTGACGAAGTCCAGGGGCGTCGGCATGGGCGAGATGGCGCGCCAGAAGAAGTCGCTCACCGGGATCTGGCCGAAGGCGACGCCGGCGCCGCGGATCCGCTCCAGGTAGAGGCGCAGGTGCTCCTGCTCGTCGAGCAGGGTCCGGGCCACGCCGCGGCGGAACCGGGCCGGGGCGCCGGGGAACTTCAGCAGCACCAGGGCCATCAGCTCCGCCGCCATCAGCTCGTGGTTGGCGAAGAAGTGCAGCACGAGACCGCGGTCCTCGTCTCGCTCCAGGGAGCGCACCTCGTCGAAGGCGACGCGCCCGGTCTCGCTCCAGCGGTCGAGGGCCAGCTCCGGCGGCCGCCCCGGGCCGTCGGGGGAGGTCACCGGGCGCCCCGGACGCTCGTCGGTCAGGCGGCCGGGGGCGGTGAGCTTGTGCTCCAGGGTGTCGCCGAAGAGCACGGCCTCGGCCAGCTCGCGGATCTCCATGGCGAAAAGCTACCCTTCCACAGGAGCGCCGGCGACCTTTCATCTCTCGTGGCGGGAGTCGGGACCAGGGCCTACAATGACCGCTCTTCACTTTCGGATCACACGGGGACGGCAGCGATGGCGAAACGCAAGAGCAGCACCAGGTCGCGGGACGTGACCCGCCGGGGGGACATCCCCCGCACCTTCGAGACCCGGACGGGGGAGTTCAACTACACGCGCCAGGAGTCGATGGTGCCCATGCGCGACGGTGTGAAGCTCTTCACGCTGATCTTCATCCCCGAGGGCGCGTCGCGGAAGATGCCGATCGTGCTCACGCGCACCCCCTACGACGCCAAGGGCCGCGGCACCCGTTCCCACAGTCCCGACATCGCCATGGTCCTGCCCCCGGCCGACGAGGACCTCGTGCGCGATGGCTACATCCTCGTCTACCAGGACGTGCGCGGGCGTTTCGGCTCCAAGGGCAAGTACACCATGACCATGCCGGTGCGCGGTCCCTTCAATGAAAGCGAGGTCGACCAGGTCACCGACGCCTGGGACACGGTGGAGTGGCTGGTTCAGAACGTGGAGGGCAACAACGGCCGCGTCGGCATCACCGGCACCTCCTACGACGGCCTCCTCACCCTCATGGCCCTCATCGACCCCCATCCGGCGCTGAAGGCGGCGGTCCCCGTCAACCCCATGGTCGACTCCTGGCTCGGGGACGACTTCTACCGCCACGGGGCCTTCCGCACCGTCATGCTCCAGTACGTCTACCGCCAGACCTCGACCAAGAACGCCAGCCACTCCATTCCCTGGGGCTACCGCGACCACTACCAGGCCGTCCTCGAGGCCGGCTCGATCGGCGAGCTGGGCCGCCGTTACGGGGCCGACCGGCTGCCGGCCTGGAGGCGGCTGCTGGACCACCCGGCGTACGACGACTACTGGAAGGACCAGGCCCTGCAGGAGCACCTGGCCCGGGCGCCGCGGCGGGTGCCCGTCCTCAGCGTGCACAGCCTCTTCGACGCCGAGGACCTCTACGGCGCCGTGCTCAGCCACGCGGCGATGGCGAAGAACGACCCCCGGGGGGCGCGCACGCACCTGGTCATCGGGCCCTGGTCGCACGCGCAGACCTGGGGCGAGGGCTCCGCCCTCGGCAGCCTCAAGTGGGGGGAGGACACGGGCCTGCGCTTCCGCCGCGACATGCTCAAGCCCTTCTGGGACCACCATCTCAAGCGCAAGCGGCCGGCCGAGCCGCTGCCGCGGGTGACGGCCTTCGAGACCGGGAGCAACCGCTGGCGCCAGTACCGGAGCTGGCCGCCGGTGCAGGAGACCGAGACCCGGCGGCTCTACCTGCAGCCGGAGGGGGGCCTCTCCTTCGACGCGCCTGCCGCCGGCGAGAGCTGCACCGAGTATGTCTCGGACCCGGCCAGCCCGGTGCCCTACCGGGTGCGCCCGATCATCCCGCCCTTCGCCGGGGAGGGCACCTGGTTCCGCTGGCTGGTCGACGATCAGCGGCCGTTCTCCGACCGCACCGACGTCCTCGTCTTCGTCAGCGAGACCCTCCGGGAGCCCCTCACCCTGAGCGGCGAGCCCGCGGCCACCCTCTTCGCCTCGACCACGGGGACCGACGCCGACTGGGTGGTCAAGCTCATCGACCTCTACCCCGACGAGGTTCCGGCGGACCGGGACATGGGCGGCTACCAGTTCATGATCTCGGGCGACATCCTGCGCGGCCGCTACCGCGAGAGCTTCGAGGAGGCGGCGCCGATCCCGCCCGGGCAGGTGCTGCCCTACCGCGTCCTCATGCCCCACGTGAACCACACATTTCTGCCGGGGCACCGCGTCATGGTGCACGTGCAGAGCTCGTGGTTCCCGGTCTGCGACCGCAACCCGCAGACCTTCGTGGAGCAGATCGCCTGGGCCCGTCCCGAGGATTTCCGCAAGGCGACCCACGCCATCCACCACGACCGCGAGGCAGCCAGCTTCCTCGAGCTGCCCGTGCGCAAGGGAGATCAACCGTGAAAGTCGAATCGATCGAGCTGACCCTCCTCGACCTCCCCTTCACGAAGCACACCGGCAAGCACATGCAGTACTGGCTCCCCCACTGGCGCATCGTGCAGATCTGCCGGCTCACCATGAGCAACGGCGTCGTCGGCTTCGGCGAGACGATCCCCAACTACACCTGGGCCAAGGTGCCCGAGGGGATCGAGGAGCGCGTCCTGGGCCGCGAGGCGGACGAGCTGATGTGGGAGGACGACCTCGGCGCCGGCGTGCAGATGGCCCTCTTCGACGCCGTGGGCAAGCACGAGAGCGTGCCCGTCCACAAGCTCCTGGGTTCCCAGGTGCGCGACTACGCGCCCCTGTCGTGGTGGGCCATGGACATGCCGCCCCGGGACTGGGCCCGCCAGTGCCGCGCGGCCGTGAAGGCCGGGTACATGTCGGCCAAGCTGAAGGCGCGCACCTGGTACGACATGCACGCCGGGATCCGGGCCATCCTCGAGGTGGTGCCGCCCCAGTTCCGCCTCGACCTCGACTACAACTCGACCCTGGACAACACCTCCAACGCCGTGGAGCATCTCAAGTCCCTCGAGCGCTACGAGCAGGTCGCCATGATCGAGAGCCCCATCCCCCAGAGCGACGTGCCCGGCAACAAGCAGATCCGCCGGCGCGTGGACCGGGCCGTGGCCATGCACTTCGGCCAGCCGCCGATCGAGACCGCCCTGGCCGAGGACGTGACCGACGGCTTCGTCGTCTCCGGCGGCGCCAGCCAGGTCCGCTCGCAGTCGGAGATCACCCATTCCGCCAACAAGCCCTTCTGGCTGCAGCTCGTGGGCACCGGCATCACCACCACCTGGGCCGCCCACCTCGGCGCCGTCTGCCCCGAGGCCAAGTGGCCGGCCATCACCTGCATGAACATCTGGAAGAAGCAGCTCATCCGATCCGCCATCGTGCTGCGCGGCGGCTATCACCGGGTGCCGGACGGGCCCGGCCTCGGCGTCGAGCTGGACGAGGGACTCGTGGAGAAGCACGCCGTCGACTACGACTGGCTCGATCCCCCGAGGCACGTCTACCGGTACGCCAGGGCGAGCGGCGAGGTCACGTACTTCGGATGCGGCAAGCAGGAGCTGACCCGCGTCTACCCCGACCTGGCCATGCCGGTGAGCGAGGCGGGGTCGGAGTGCGTGCCCGTGGAGGACGACGGCTCGGAGGAGTTCGAGGAGATCTGGCAGGCGGTGCAGGACGGGCGGACGCTGCGGCGGCAGGAAGGACGCGGGAAGTAGGGGATTCCGCCATGAACGTGCCTCCCAGTGACGGCATCCGTGTCGGCGTGGCAGACCTCCGGAAGCTGGTCGTCGAGATCTTCCGGGCCGTGCCGATCCCGGCGGACCACGCCCGGCTCGTCGCCGGCAAGCTGGTGGAGTGCGACCTGCGCGGCGTCGTCAGCCACGGGGTCGTGCAGGCGCACCGCTACGTGCGCTCCTTCCAGGACGGCTCGGTCAACCCCGACCCCGAGATCCGCGTGCTCAAGGAGGGGCCCGCCACCGCCGCTCTCACCGGCGACGGCGGCCTGGGTTACCTCGTCGCTGCCCGGGCGATGGAGATGGCCATCTCAAGGGCGCGGGAGTTGGGCATCGGCGCGGCCACCTCCACCTGCCACGGCCACCTCGGCAGCGCCGGCATCTACGCGCGCATGGCCATGGGCCAGGACCTGATCGGCATCTGCACCTCCGGCCGCAGCGCCGCCGACAACTACAGCCGCGAGCAGACGATCCGCGGCTCCATCCAGGGCAGCCCGCCCCTGGCCTTCGGCATGCCCGCCGGGGAGGGGAAGCCGGCCTTCCTCCTCGACTTCGCCAGCCACTTCGCCATCGACGACGACACATTTCTGAAATACCCGCCGGTTTTCATAAAGGCGATCGGCATATCGCATGTGGGCAACATCCTCTCGGGCACCCTCGGCGGGCAGATGCTGCCGGAGTTCTCGCGGGGGAACGTCGAGTTCCGCGGCGCCGATCAGTCGGGCTTCTTCCTCGCCATCGACGTGGACCGGTTCTCCGACCTGGACGCCTTCAAGGCGGACATGGACCACCTGATGGACGAGGCCAGCCGCATGAAGCCCCTGCCCGGCTTCAGCGAGTCCTACCTGCCCGGCGGCAAGGAGCTGGAGCGGGAGGCCGAGTACCGCCGGGACGGCGTGCCGGTCTCGGCGGGGGCGGTGAAGGGGCTGGAGGAAGTGGCGCGGGAGCTGTCGGTCGCGACCCCGTGGTAGCCGCGGGACCGGTCAGTCGATGGTAGATCCGCAGGCCTTCAGCGGTGCTGATCGTGCTCCAGTTCGATGCGGTAGCAGGCAAGGCCGACAAGCGCGTTGCCCAGGGTATTGAGAATCAGCTCGAAGCTCGGTTCCCCGCCCTCCGCCGAAGCCTCCGGAAGCCAGTGCCCGTCCGGGTGCTGCGCCGTCACCAGGTACGCCGCGCACTTCCGGGCGGCGTCCCGGTACTCCTCCGTGGGCGCGACCTGCTGAAGCTCGGCAAGACCCCACAAGAACTTGTGACACTCCACGCAGAGGTACAGCTCGTCGCGAGCCAGGAACATGTCGGCATAGCGGCGGGCGCAGGCGAGGTGAGCGGGATCCCCGGTGAGGCGGTGCAGCCTCACCAGCAGCGCCATGGCGGGTCCGAACCGCGCCGGCCGCTGAGCGGCGCCTCTCAGATCGACGTAGTGCCGTGAGCTGCGCTCGCGGAAGAAGGGGGGAGCGCCGCCGCCGCGTCCATCCCAGTCGGCGGTGAGCTGCCGGTTGGAGTCGAACCCGGCCGCAGGGTCCGCCTGCCCCTGCCACAGTTCGTCCAGGAACCCCGCGGCTCGGCGGGCTCCTTCGATGCGCCCCGCCGCCAAGAGCCCCAGTCCCGCCATGCCGGCGGTCATGGCTCCCTGCAGTCCCTCGCCCGAGGCGCGCGCTGCCGCGGAATCCCAGAAGCCGCCGGTGCGGCGGTCCTGGTAGGCGGTCAGGTCATCGGCCAGCGCCTGCTGCAGATCATGGCGCTCGCACAGCGCCGCCCCCCACGCCAGCCAGCCGCGGTCGTAGGTGTTCACCGGACGGGAGCGGTCGACCTCGTCGGGCAGCTTGAGGGTGCCGTCGGCGGCCAGCAGGTGCGCGGCGACCCAGTCGAGGACGAGGGCCGCCGTTCCTCTTCGGCCGTTCAGCGCCAGGGCGGCGGGGACCTTGTAGTACAGCCCCGGCGCGCGGTTGCCACCGATGCAGCCGTAGGCGTCGATGTGGGATGTCAGCCAGGCGGCTGCGCGCTCGGCGGAACGAGCGACGGCGGGGCCGCTGTCGGTGGGAATGCGGGGCATGGCAGGCAAGATGCTGGGAGGGGGGTCACCGTGCAACCCGGCGGTGGCTGCCGTTGGTGACGCATCGGGGCGGCCCGGGGGGGACATGAAGCCGGAGCTGATCTCCTTGTCAGACCGCGTCCGCCGGAGTATGGTAGCCTCTGACAGGCAACCCTCTCTCCGCCGGGCTCTCAATGCACATGTCCCCGTCCCGGCAAACTGGAGAGCCACCTCTGTCCTGGCATGGTTTCATGGCCAGCACCGCCCTGTCCCGCCCTCTCCTGTCCCTCCTTCGAGCCGGAGTTCTCCTGTCCCTGAGCGCCACCGCCGCGGTGGCGCAGACGGAGTTCCCCTTCGCCGCCGGCACCGACGCTGCCGGCCGGGCCGAGGCGGTGAGCGATTCCGCCGGCCAGGTGATGATCGAGTCGCCGGAGTTCCCCCGCGGCCTGTGGGTGGAGGTGGTGGATGAGACTGGGCAGGCGCTGGCTGGCATCGAGGTTGAGTACCAGGGCCGAGCCGACAGCCTGGTGGTCATCTGGGTCGTCGACCCGTCCGGCCTGCGGCAGGAGACGCTGCAATGGAGCCGCCCTGCGGGGGATTCCCTGCACCTTGCCCTCAAGGCTGCGGACCCCGCTCACCTGCCACCGGAACTGGCTTCCGTTGACTGGCGGATCGACCCGGCCGCCGAGGAACTTCCGATGCTGAACCCTGTGGAAGGGCCCCGACTCGCCGGCTGGGGGGACTTGACGGCCATCCTCCAGGAGCGCTGGCAAGGCCACACAGGGCGGGTGGTGGTGCAGGTCGACAGCACTGCCCTGGCCGTGGACTTGTCCCACCCGGAGGCGGTAGAGAGGCTGGTCGACTACCTGGAGAGGCGCTTACCTGTACCGGGAGAAGAGATAGCGTCCTTTGTACAGGTGATCCTGGCTCCACGAACATTCGAGAGAGAGCTTGCTCTGCTCGACGACTCGATCGCCCTCACCACTTCCTACGTGCTGGTCCCGGGATCCGATCTGGAAGAATGGGTATTGGCGGGGCTCGGTAGGTCCAGCGGTCCGGTCACCTTGTCGGAAGCCGTGGCGGTGACATGGCTCGGACTTCGGTTCCGGCAGATCGTCGACATCAGCCCCCTGGCCGCCTTGACCAACTTGGAAGGGCTGGACCTGAGTTGGAATCGGATCGTCGATGTGAGTCCTCTGGCCGCCTTGACCAACTTGGAAGAGCTGAGGCTGGCTCGCAACGAGATCGTGGAAGTGAGTTCTCTGGCCGCCTTGACCAACTTGGAACAGCTGAGGCTGGAGTACAACCAGATCGTGGATGTGAGTCCTCTGGCCTACTTGACCAACTTGGAATGGCTGTGGCTGAAGGACAACCAGATCGTGGATGTCAGTCCTCTGGCCTACTTGACCAACTTGGAAGGGCTGGACCTGCATTGGAATCGGATCGTGGATGTGAGTTCTCTGGCCGCCTTGACCAACTTGGAAGGGCTGAGGCTGAGTTGGAACCAGATTGTCGACGTGAGTTCTCTGGCCGCCTTGACCAACTTGGAAGGGCTGGACCTGGGTTGGAATCGGATCGTGGAAGTGAGTTCTCTGGCCGCCTTGACCAACTTGTGGGAGCTGAGGCTGGAGTACAACCAGATTGTCGATGTGAGTCCTCTGGCCGCCTTGACCAACTTGGAAGAGCTGAGGCTGGAGGGCAACCAGATCGTGGATGTGGGCCCCTTGGTGGCCAGTCCCGGCCTGGGTGAAGGTGATACCATACATCTGAGCGACAACCCACTCAGCGACGAGGCCATCAACGAACAGATCCCCGCCTTGGAAGCACGGGGTGTCCAGGTGGACTACTGACCCGCCCCCACCGCCCCCCTCCTGCCAAAGGAGCCCCGCCATGCACCTTCGACTCATCCTCCTCACCGCCCTGCTGCTGACCCCCCTGCCCGCCCTCGGCATCGGCTACGTGTACACCGGCGTCGGCGACGACGGCCGCCAACACCTGGAGCTGACGTCGGTCACCGTGGACGTGCGCATCGACCAGCGGGTGGCGCGCCCGCGCACCGACCAGATCTTCACCAACCATGCCGAGGGTTGCTGGCAAGATGACGTTTGACAGGAATTCTCCTCCGCGCCGGCACTCGGCCTTGTCTGCGATCCGGCAATCCCGGCTCTCGCCTGGCACCACTCCATGAATAGAGACACACCACGCCGTCCTCCCCTGCCATCCCTCCTTCGAGCCGTAGTTCTCCTGGCCCTGGCCGCCACTGCGGCGGCATCGCAGACGGAGTTCCCTTATGTCGCCGGCACCGACAGCAACGGCTGGGCGCAGGCGGTAAGCAATGCCGCTGGCCGAGTGCTGATCGAGTCGGCGGAGGTACCCCGTGGCCTGTGGGTGGACCTGATGGATGAAGGAGGGCAGCCGCTGGCCGGCATCCAGGTCGAGCACGAGGGCCATGGCTTCCTTGGCGCCGGTCTCGAATACTGGGTGATCCTTCGCTTCGTCGATCCGGCGGGGCTGCGTCAGGAGGTGCTGCTGTGGACTCTCGCACGGAGCGGCACATCCTACACCACGGTTGACGACGTAGATCCCCTGCTCCTGGAGCTCGGACCTGTAGAGCCCGTGGACCTGCCGCCGGGGCTGGCCTCCATTGAGTGGAGGATTGACTCAGGCGTGTATCTGGAGAACTCAAGCCGGCTGGCGGGCTGGGGTGCAGTGGAGGCCTTTCTGCAGGAGCGGTGGAAGGGGCAGGGAGGGCGGGCCGTGGTCAAACTGGGGTTACCCGGAGCAGAGCGAGACGGCCGTGCCATCGGTGTCGATCTGGATCGGGTGGACGCCTTGGAGACCCTGATGAAACACTTGGAGGGAACGTATCAGCCCGTGACCGGACCCTTGGCGTCCCTGCCTCTCTTCTTCACCGCACGTGGAAGGAGCATCGCCTCCTGGAGAAAAGGGGTGTTTCTTGGTGTCTCTCCGTTTGAGGACGAGTCGCTGGACTACGCGTTATACCTGCGTCACCTGGACTCCATTGAGAAAATCACTTCCCTTGATAGCCTCAGAGCATTCAATTCAGGGGTCCATAGTCTGGCCGGTGTGGAGCACCTGGTCAACCTGGCATACCTGGACCTGGAAAAGAACGATGTTGTCGATTTGAGCCCGCTGGTACCTCTGATCAACTTGAGGTGGCTGTCACTACTTGAGAACGAGATCGTCGATGTGGGTCCCTTGGCCGCCTTGACCAAACTGGAACGACTGGACTTGGGAAAGAACCGGATCGTCGATGTGGGTCCCTTGACCGCCCTGACAAAGTTGAAGGTACTGTCCCTGTGGCAGAACCGGATCGTCGATGTGAGCCTGGCCTCCCTGACCAACTTGGAAAGGCTGTACCTATCGAGCAACCGGATCGTCGACCTGGATCCCTTGGCCGCCTTGACCAAGTTGGCAGTACTGCAGCTGGTGGACAACGGGATCGTCGATGTGGGTCCCCTGGCCGCTCTGACCAACCTGAAAAGGCTGTGGCTGGCGAAAAACGAGATCGTCGACCTGAGCCCCTTGGCCTCCCTGAGCCGCTTGGAACGGCTGGACCTGTGGGGGAACGGGATCGTCGATGTGGGTCCCTTGGCCTCTCTGACCAGCTTGGACACGCTGAGTCTGGCTTACGCCCGGATCGTCGACCTGAGTCCTCTGGCCGGCCTGACCGGCTTGAAAGAGCTGGACCTGTCGGGCAACCGAATCGTCGACCTGAGTCCTCTTGCTTCCTTGGCCAGCCTGGAACACCTGGACCTGCAAAGAAACAGAATCCACGACATCAGTTCCCTTGTCGCCAACGCCGGCCTGGGTAAGGGTGACTATGTGAATCTGTGGTATAACCAGCTCGATCTCGATGACCAGGCCGTCAAGGAACAGATCGCCACCCTGAAGGCCAGAGGTGTACGCGTCTACTACTGACCTCCGCCGTCCCCTCCTGCCAAAGGAGCCCCGCCATGCACCTTCGACTCATCCTCCTCACCGCCCTGCTGCTGACCCCGCTGCCCGCCCTCGGCATCGGCTATGTGTACACCGGCGTGGGCGACGACGGCCGCCAGCATCTGGAGCTGTCGTCGGTCACGGTGGAGGTGCGCATCGACGAGCGGGTGGCGCGCACGCGCACCGACCAGATCTTCACCAACCACGCGGAGTGGGAGGTGGAGGGGATCTACGAGTTCACCCTGCCCGAGGGGGCGATCATCACCGACCTGGTGCTGTGGATCGGGGACAAGCGGGTGCAGGGGCTGATCATGGAGAAGGAGGAGGCGCGGCAGGTCTACGACGACATCGTGCGCCAGCGGATCGACCCGGCCCTGATCGAACAGGTGACGCCGAACCAGTTCCGGCTGAGCATCTTCCCCTTCCCGGCCCAGGGCAGCCGCCGGGTGGAGTTCGAGTACATGCAGCTGCTCGACGCGCGCAACGGCCGCATCGACTACACCTTCCCGCTGGCGCCGGAGACCGACCAGGCGCTGCAGATGGAGCTGTTCGTGCTGCGCGCCCACGTGCGCAGCCAGCACGCATTTGAGGCGACCACTTCAGGCCTGCCGCGGATCACCGAGGTGGACCGGCCGGATGCGCACACGGCGAACGTGTTCTACGGCGACGAGGACCTGACGCCGCGGGAGGACTTCACCCTCAGCCTGCAGCGGACCGGGGATCTGCTGCTGCCGACGGTGCTCAGCTTCGCGCCGGAGGAGGACGAGGCCCTGGGCTACTACGCCCTGTGGCTGCCGCCGCTGCCGGAGCTGACCGATGAGGGCCCGCTGCCGCGCAGCCTGACCTTCGTCATCGACATCTCGTCGAGCATGCAGCGGGGCAAGCTGGGGGCGGTGAAGGGGGCGCTGGTGGCGGCGCTGGAGAATCTGGTGGAGAAGGACCTGTTCAACATCGTCGTCTTCAGCCACCGGGCCGACGCCTTCGCCGCGGCGCCGGTGCCGGCCAGCGCGTCGAACAGGGAGTCGGCGGCGGCCTTCATCAACCGGCAGGACGCGTTGGGGGTGAGCAACTTCGAGGCGGGTCTCGGAAGGGCGATGCAACAGGCTTTCCCCGCCGGGCGGGTGAACCACGTCATCTTCCTCACCGACGGCCTGCCGAACATCGGCGAGATCGAGCTGGAGCCGCTGAGCGAGTTGGTGGGGCAGTGGTCGGGGGGGAAAGCGCGGCTGTTCACCATCGGCGTCGGCCGCGACGTGGACCAGAACTTCCTGACGGCGCTGGCCGAGGAGCACGGCGGGGAGGCTCACTTCCTGTCGGAGGAGGGGGACATCGAGGAGGCGCTGCGGGTGCTGTTCGAGGAGTTCACCTTCCCGGTGCTGCTGGTGGACGAGCTGTCCTTCGGCTCGGCGGACATCCATGACGTGCATCCCCGGGGCGTGGAGGCCCTGGCCGCGGGGCGGGAACTGTTCCAGGTGGGCCGCTACCAGCAGGGCGGGCTCTTCACCCTGAGCGTGAGCGGCCAAGTGGGGGACCGGGACGTGTCGAAGGACTTTTCCCTGGAGTTCACCCATACCGACGTTTCCCTGGAATTGTTGCCTCGATTGTGGGCCTACCAGAAGGTGCTGGCCCTGGAGGAGCAGATCGCCCGCTTCGGCCCCGAGCCGGAGCTGCTCGACGACATCCTGGCCCTGGGGCTCGACTACCGCCTGGTGACCCGGCGCACGTCCCTCTTTGCCCCGGACGAGGGCGTGGAGGTCAACCCCGAGCCGCGGGACGGGGAGCCTTCCTGGGCCCCCACGGCGGTGGAGGAGACGGGACAGACCGCCCACTGGCTGGGCCGCGACTTCGTCCTGCAGGATGACATCTGGATCGACATGGCCTACGAGCCCGGGATGCCGAGGCAGCTCTACGAGGGCCTGGCCCGTCAGCCCGCGGAACTGGCCGCCTTCGCCCAACTGGGCCAGGCCATGCTGGTGGTGTTGGAGGAGCGGGCCTGGGAGATCCTCCCCGGCCGCCCGATCCTGCACCAGAACGCGCCCAACCCCTTCAACGCCTCCACCGTGATCCGCTTCCTGGTTCCCGTGGGACTGGGTGACGCGGAGGTCCGCCTGAGGATCTACAACCTGAGTGGACAGGTGGTGCGGGAGCTGCAGTTGGATGCCCCCGGGGCCGGCGAGCACCGCCTGTCCTGGGACGGCCGCGACGAGTTCGGCCGGGAGGCGGCCAGCGGCGTTTACGTCTACCGCCTGGAAGCCCGGGAGTGGGCGGTGCACCGGCGCATGCTGCTGCTGCGCTGAGGGGAACGGATCAAGCCTCGGCCCCTGGAGGTTCAGGGGCCGGGGCCGGGGGTGCGGAGGCCGGCCACGCGCCGATCAGCCGGGCAATCCGCGTTCGTCGTAGAGCAGATCGCCGTGCTCGGTGGCGGAGGGGCCCGGCCCCAGGAGCCGGGCACAGCGCTCCGCGATGGCGCGCAGCTCCCTCTTGCGGGTCTCGACGCTGCGCTTCCGCTTCTCCCGCGCCAGACGTTCCTGCAGGGCCACGGTGATCGCCCGGGTCTTGGTCTCGCCGGTCAGTCGGGCGAGCTCGCCGGCGAGCCGGCAGGTCTCGTCGTTCTTGATGTTCAGGCTCATTTCTGCCCCAGTCTAAGCGGCGCCGTCACCGCGCTCCACACCATCGCAGTCATTCGGACGGCAGGACCGGCGCCCCCTCGCCCGCCCCCCGCACCGCCCCGGCCCCGGCGATGACCACCTCCATCGCCCGCAGGCCGTCCCGGTGGGTCACCGCGAAGGGCTCGCCGGTGCGGCAGCGGGCGACGAAGTCGGCCACCTCGGCCTTGTAGGCATTCCCGAAGCGGCGGATGAAGACGGGCACGGGCTCGCCGTAGTCGCGCAGCTCGAAGGCGTGTTTCTCGATGACCTCGTGGTCGCGGCCGAAGGCTTCCACCCGCGCCCGCAGGGGGTCCTCGTCGAAGTGGCCCACGTGGATCAGGCCCTCGGCGCCGTAGATGAAGGTCTCGTTGCGGTAGCCGGCGACGTGGTTGCGGCTCACCTGGATCTGGGCCGTCGCCTCGTCGCCGAACCACATCTGCACGAAGACGTCGTCGAAGTCCTCCTCCACGACGCCGGGGATGCGCTGGTTGTGCAGGCGCGCGCCGACGCCGGTGATCGCCGTGGGCGCGCCGCCGCCGAGCCAGAGGATCTCGTCGGCGTTGTGCACGGCCATGTCCGCCAGTAGTCCCGGGCTCTGGTAGCCCGGGGGCGGCGGCTCGGGGTCCTCCAGCACGGAGACGGTCTTGAAGAGGCGGCCGATGGCGTTGGCGCGCAGCAGCTCCCGGGCCCGCAGAAGGGCCTCGTCGTAGCGCCGCTGGAAGGCGAGCATCACCGCCCGGCGGCGGGCCTCGTCGGCCTCGAGCCAGGCCGCCAGGTCGCGGGCCTCCTCGAGGGAGTCGGCCAGGGGCTTCTCGAGCAGCACCCGGCCGCCGGCATTCACCATCGCCTCGGTGTCGCGCCGGTGGTCCCGTGTGCGCGAGGCGATGACGGCGGCGTCGGCCACACCGGCGTCGGCCAGGGCCTCCGCCGAGTCGAAGGCGGCCACCGGCTCTCGCCCGCCCTCGCTCAACCGCGCCGCAACCCGCTGCGCCGTGTCCCCGTGGCGGTCGGCCACGGCCACCAGGCGGCAGGCGCCGGTCTCGGCCCCCACCTCCTGCACGTGCCGGGCGTGGAAGAGGCCGATCCGCCCGACGCCGATGGCGGCGACTCGCAGTGGATCCGGGGTCATCGGGCCTGGCCCCGCCTCACTCCCAGTACTTGCCGTAGAGGGTCCAAAGGCGCGCCCGCGCCTCGGGGCTGATCGCCTCCGGGGCCGTGATCACGGCGAATCGGGCGGAGCCGTGGCACTCGCAGTCGGCGGCGGCCGGCAGCCGCCCCGAGAAGCTGCGCACGATGCGGCAGCCCAGCTCGGCGTTGGCCCGCAGGATCTCGACCACCGTCTCCACCGAGACGTTCTCCTCGGTCTCGTGCCAGCAGTCGTAGTCGGTGCCCATGGCCAGCAGGGCGTAGCAGAGCTCCGCCTCGCGGGCCAGCTTGGCCTCGGGGATGGCGGTCATGCCGATGACCGTGGCGTCCACGGCGCGGCGGTAGAAGTGGGACTCGGCCTTCGTCGAGAACTGCGGCCCCTCCATGCAGACGTAGGTGCCGCCTTCGTGCACGGTGGCGCCGCACTCCCGGGCCGCCGCCGCCAGGCAGGCGGTCATCCCGCCGCCGCAGAAGGGGTCGGCCAGCGACACGTGGCCGGCGATGCCGTCACCGAAGAAGGTCGCCGGCCGCAGGCCGCGGGTGCGGTCGAAGATCTGGTCGGGGATGACCATGTCTCCGGGCCGGATGTGCTCCTTCATGATGCCCACGGCGCTCACCGCCAGCAGGTGGGTGACGCCCGCCGACTTCATGGCGTGGATGTTGGCGCGGTAGGGGACCTCGGAGGGCAGCAGCCGGTGGCCGCGGCCGTGGCGGGGGAGGAAGAACACGGTGCGGCCGTCGATGAGGGTTTCCACCAACAGGTCGGAGGGCGGGCCGAAGGGGGTCTCGATCTCGTGCTCGCCGACGACTTCGGCGCCCTCCATCTGGTAGACCCCGGAGCCGCCGATGACGCCGAGCTTCACGGGGGCGCCGCCGGAGGGCGTCATCGCTCTCGCCCCGCGCCTCCGGCGGAGAGGCCGAGCAGCCCGAGGGAGTCGCGCTCGATGATCGCCTCGATGGCGTCGGGGTCCACCCTGGGCAGCGCCGTGCCCTCGACGATGTCGTTGACGGCGCGCAGGCGCTCGATCGACTCGCCCACCTCGGTGATCGGCCAGTCGCTGCCGAAGAGGATCTTGTCGAGGACGTTCCACTCCGAGGCCTTGACCATCTGCTCCCAGAAGGAGAAGGGCCGGTAGAAATTGGCGGAGAGGTCGGCGTAGACGTTCGGGTGCTTGCGGACGACGACGCAGGTCTCCACCTGCCAAGGGTGGCCGAGATGGGCCATGATCATGCGCAGCTCCGGGTAGCGCATGGCGATCTCGTCGATGACGAGGGGATGGGCGTAGCGGATCGGCGCGTCCTGCACCGGCGAGGTGCCCTGGTGCAGCATGATGGGCAGGCCGTGGCGCTGGGCGTAGTCGTAGACGGCCAGGGCCCGCGGCTCGAGGGGGTCGAAGTTCTGGTAGTTGGCGCCGAGCTTGACGCCCTGCATGCCCAGGTCGGCGCGGCAGCGCTCCAGCTCGTCGAGGCAGCCGGGGTCGAAGGGGTGGACGGCGGCGAAGCCGATGAGCCGGCCGGGGTGGGCGGCGGCGAACTCGGTGACGGCGTCGTTGATGTTGCCCTGCGACCAGTCCGGGTCGGCGGGATAGGCGGCGCCCCCGGGGCTCATGGCGATGCCGAAGACGACGGAGACCTCGGCCGGCGCCTGGCCGGCGAAGTAGTCCTGCCAGGTGGTGGTGACGTTCACGGCGCGGTCGGGGCGCCACTTGTCGTTGAGTTCGGGCTCGGCCCCCGGAGGCAGCTCCCGGTGCCGGGGCGGGTGGGTGTGGATGTCGACGATCATCGGCTCTCCTCCGGAAGGGGCAGGTCGACGCGCAGCTTGTCGGCCCACTGCCGGACCTGCCGCCAGGTCTCGTCGTCGACGGAGATGCCCTCCTTCTGCCGGCGCCGCTGCACCTGGCCCTCGATCTCGCCCGGCAGGAGGATGCCGTCGAAGCCGGCCGCCGGCGGCGACGACTTCACGTGGGCGAAGAAGCGCTCCGCGTGGCGGTGGAACTCGTCGAGGGGCAGGAAGCGCTCCACGTCGAGGGCGATGAGCAGGACGCCGTTGCCGAGGGGCTGGCCGCCGCCGATGCAGCCGGTGCCGCTCAGGGCGCCGGCGAGCAGCTCCAGGGCGACGTTGAGGCCGTACCCCTTGTGGCCGGCGGCGCTGCCGCCCAGGGGCAGGATGCTGCCCCGCGGCTCCCCGTAGAGGACGTTCGGATCCGTCGTCGGCCGGCCCTCCGCGTCGATCAGCCAGCCTTCGGGGACCGGTTCCCCGCGGTTGCTCTGGACCCGCACCTTGCCCTCGGCCACCACCGTGGTGGTCATGTCGAGGACCACGGGGTCGCCGTCGGAGCGCGGGGCCCCGAAGGCCAGGGGGTCGGTGGCGAGGCGGGCCTCGGTGCCGCCCCAGGGGGCCATGCGGTAGGCGGGGATGCCGACGGCGTTGACCAGGAGCAGGGCCGCCAGGTCGCGGCGGGCGAGGCGCTCCACGTAGCTGCCCAGGCGGCCGATGTGGCTGGCGCCGCGCACGGTGACGGCGGCGAGGCCGTGGCCGGAGGCCTTCTCGGAGGCGAGTTCGACGGCCCGGGTCATGGCCACCTGGCCGAAGCCCCAATGGCCGTCGAGGACGGCGGTGATCGACGTCTCGCGCGCGACCTCGACCTCGGCGGCGGGATCGATGCGGCCGTCCTCGATGGCGGCGAGGTACTGGGGGACGCGGATGAGGCCGTGGGAGTCGTGGCCGGCGCAGTTGGCCTCGGCGAGGAGGCCGGCCACGGTGCGCGCGTCCTCGGGGGAGGTGCCGGCGGCGGCGAAGAGAGCGGCGGCGGCGTCGGCGATCTGGTCCATCGTCAGGGTCGGCATGCGCATAGAATCGGGGGTGGCGCCCCCTTCGGCAACGGCCCCCGGCGAACCGCTATATTCCCACCCCCCCATGCCGACGGACACCGACACCCTCGTACAGATCCCCGTTCGCGACCTGGTCGCCTTCGTGCTGCGCTCCGGCGACCTGGGGTCCGCCTTCCTCTCCGCCAACCGGGCCGTCGAGGGCACGCGGGGCCACCGCTTCGTGCAGGACCAGCGGCCGGAGGAGTACCGCAGCGAGGTGCCGGTGCGCTGCACGGTCGACGCCGGCGGCTCCCTCTCCCTGCAGATCACGGGGCGCGTCGACGGCGTCCTCCACGACGGCGGCGACCTGCTGGTGGAGGAGATCAAGACCACCTACGGCGCCCTCGAGGAGCGCCCCGACAACCCCCTGCACTGGGGACAGGCCAAGACCTATGCCCACATCCTGGCGCGGGACCTGCGGCCGCAGCGCGTCGAGGTGCGGCTCACCTACGTGCAGCTCGACAGCGGCCAGGTGCTGGAGGACGGGCGCCCCTTCACGCCGGAGGAGCTGGCCGCCTTCTTCGACGATCTCGTGGGCCGCTACCTGCACTGGGCCCGGGCCTGGCACGAGTGGTGCGGCCGGCGGGACGCATCCATCGCGGACCTCGCCTTCCCCTTCCCGGAATACCGCCCCGGCCAGCAGGAACTGTCCGAGGCGGTGCGCGAGACGATCGCCTCCGAGGGGCGGCTCTTCGCCATGGCCCCCACCGGCATCGGCAAGACGATGTCCGTCCTCTTCCCGGCGGTGCGGGCCCTGGGCGAGGGCCAGGTGGAGAAGGTCTTCTACCTCACCGCCAAGACCAGCGGCCGCACCGTGGCCGAGAGCGCCCTCGACGACCTGCGCGCCTCCGGCCTGCGCCTCAAGTCGTGCACCATCACCGCCCGCGACCGCATCTGCTTCAACGCCCGCGGCGGCCGCCCCTGCGACATGGAGACGTGCGAGTACGCCCTCGGCTACTACGACCGCGTCAACGACGCCCTCGAGGACGCCTTCCGCACCCACGACGACTTCACGCGAGCCCACATCGAGGAGACGGCCCGCAAGCACACGGTCTGCCCCTTCGAGCTGGGACTCGACCTCTCCCTGCTATCCGACGTCCTCATCTGCGACTACAACTACGTCTTCGATCCCAAGGCCTATCTCAAGCGCTACTTCCTCGAGTCCAGCGGCGACTACGCCTTCCTCGTCGACGAGGCCCACAACCTCGTGGAGCGCGCCCGCGACATGTACTCGGCCGAGATCCGCCGCGGCGAGGTGCGGGCCATGATCAAGGCCCTGGGCGAATCGCAGCCGGCCATCGTCCACGTCCTCGGCACCCTCGACCTCTACCTGGCGGCCCAGGTGCGCCGCTGCGACGACGAGGGCGACGGCCGCGGCTGGCTGGACCGCGAGCCCCCCGAGGACCTGCTGCCCCTGCTTACGCGGATCCAGGCCGAGATCGAGCCGGTCCTGGCCAGGAACCGTCCGGCGCCGTGGCGCGAGGCTTTGACCGACCTGTTCTTCACCATCGCCGCCTTCCTGCGCGTGGCCGACCTCTTCGACGGCCGCTACGTCACCTACGGCGAGAAGCGGGGCCGCGGCGACCTGCTGCTGCGCCTGTTCTGCCTCGACCCGTCGGGCCGCATCGGGCAGTCCCTCGAGCGCGGCCGCTCGGCGACCTTCTTCTCCGCCACCCTCACCCCCCTCGACTACTTCCGCCGGCTCCTCGGCGGCGGACGCGAGGACTTCGCCCTGCAGCTCGACTCGCCCTTTCCGCGGGAGAACCTGCTGGTCATGGTGGCCGACCACATCGACACCAGCTACCGCGGCCGGGGCCGCTCGTATGACGACGTGGCCGCCGCCATCGCCGCCGCCGTCGGCGGGCGCCGCGGCAACTACATGGTCTACTTCCCCTCCTACAAGTACCTGCAGGAGGTGCTGCCGCGGTTCGAGGCCGTGGCGCCGCCCGGCACCCTCGCCATGGCCCAGCTGCCGGGCATGAGGGAGGCGCAGAAAGAGCAGTTCCTCGGCCTCTTCCGGGTCGACAATCCGACCACCGTCGTCGGCTTCGCGGTCATGGGCGGCATCTTCGGCGAGGGCATCGACCTGGCGGGGGAGCGCCTCGTGGGGGCCGTCGTCGTCGGCGTCGGCCTGCCGCAGATCTGCCTGGAGCGGGACCTGATCCGCGGCTACTACGACGAGGAGGAGAACGCCGGCTTCGCCTACGGCTACGCCTACCCGGGGATGAACCGCGTCCTCCAGGCCGCCGGCCGCGTCATCCGCTCCGACACCGACCGCGGGCTGCTGCTGCTCGTGGACAAGCGGTTCTCGCGCGCCGACTACCGGGAGCTGTACCCGCCGTCCTGGGGCTCGCCGCGGGTCACGCGCAGCGACGCGGCGATCCGCGAGGAGGTGGGTGCCTTCTGGGGCGGCACCGCGGCGCCGGTGGTTGCGCCGTCGAGCCTGTTTGAAGCCCGCCCGGGAGGAACCCCGTGAGTGCGGCACCCGCCCGGCGCGCCATCGTCGCCGGCATGCACAGATTCAACTGTCCGGGAGAATGAAGATGAAAGTCGGAAAGTTCATGATGCCGTTGCATCCGCCGCAGAAGGACCGCACCCAGACCTTCGATGAAGACATCGAGTGCGTGTTGTGGGCCGAGGAACTGGGCTTCAGCGAAGCCTGGATCGGGCAGCACCACACCGCCACGTGGGAGCCGATCCCCGCCAACGATGTGTTCATCGCCCACGTCCTGCCGCAGACGGAGAGGATCCGGCTGGGCACGGGGGTCACCATCATGACCCAGCATCATCCGGCGAACGTGGCGGTTCGTCTCGCCTATCTCGATCACCTGTCCAAGGGACGGATCAACGTCGGCTTCGGGCAGGGGGGCGTGCCGACGGACTGGCCGCTCTTCGATTTGCCGGACCCGCGCATCCAGGGTCTGATGAACCTGGAGGCGATGGACATCGTCCTGAAACTGTGGACGGAAGAGGGTCCCTTCGAGTTCAAGGGGGATTACTGGAACGTCACCATGGCGGAGAGAGTCCCCGAACTCGGGCTGGGGGAGGTGCTGAAGCCGTATCAGAAGCCGCATCCGCCGATCGCCATGAGCATCGTCAAGGAGGAATCGATGGCAGCCACCACGGGCGGCCGGCGCGGGTTCCTGCCGATCAGCATCAACATGGCGCCCTTCCACAAGGTGAAACGGCATTGGGAGGTGTACTGCGAGGGGGCCGCGGAAGGGGGCCGGCCCGAACCGGACCGGCGCGACTGGCGGATCTCGCGCAGCATCTGCGTGGGCGAGACGGACGCCGAGGCGCGGGAACACGCCCTCGGCGGCGCCTTTGCGGACTCGCTGGTCTACCTTCGCGGCATGCTCGGGATCGCCAACATGCTGGACCTGCCCAAGAGGGACCCGGACATGTCCGATGCCGACCTCACGCGCGAGTACTTCATCGACGAGATCGCCATCGTCGGCAGTCCCGACACGGTGACCGCGCGCCTGCAGGAGCTGTACGACGTGACCGGCGGTTTCGGCACGGTGCTGATGATCGGCCACGACTGGGACGACAAGGCGAAGATGAAGCGCTCCATGGAACTGATGGCGAAGGAAGTCATCCCACGTCTTCCATAGAAAGAGAGCCAATGAGCACGTCACCCGCCCGGCGCGCCATCGTCGCCGGCATGGACGGCGCCAGCATGGAGCTGGTGAAGCGCCTGGCCGAAGCCGGCCACATGCCCAACGTGCGCGCCCTGATGAATGCGGGCGTCTGGCGCCCGATGGTCGGCGTCTTCCCCACCCTCACGCCGCCGGGCTGGACGGCCCTGTCCACCGGCTCGTGGCCGGGGACCCACGGGGTGATGGACTTCAACATCCGCCACGTGGGCGAGGGCCTGGACCGCACCCTCTGGGGGATCGACACCTCCCTGTCGCGCTCGGAGTACATCTGGAACGCCTTCGAGCGCGGCGGCAAGAAGCCGATCCTGGTGAAATGGGAGATGTCGTGGCCGCCCACGGTGCGCCAGGGGGTGCAGGTGGAGGGCACCGGCCCCGGCGTCTCCAACCATCACCAGGTGGCCGGGTACCACCTCTTCGTGGGCGGCAAGTGGGCGCCGCGGCGGCTGGAGGCCCAGCGCGACCCGGAGACCCTCGACCCGAGCGCCCTGCAGGGGGTGCGCGAGTTCGATCCCGTGACCCTGGAAGAGGCCCGCGGCTGGATGGGACTGCCCGCCTCGAAGCGGATGCCGAAGGAGGCGGCCCTCACCATCCAGCCCCTGGCCAGGGGCCGCGAGGAGATGAACCGCGGCCGGGAGGGCACGCCGATGCAGCTGCACGCCCTGATCTACGCCAGCGGCCGGGGCGGCTACGACCGAGTGCGGATCTGCCGCTCGAAGAACGCGGGCCGGCCCCTGGCCGACCTCGGCGTGGGCGAGTGGAGCGACTGGTGGCTGGACCGCTTCGAGATCGACGGCCGCAAGGTGCGCGGATACGTGCGCGCCAAACTGATCACCCTGTCGGCGCGGGCCGACGCCTTCGAGCTCTTCATCCCCCAGATCTGGCCGCCCGACGGCTACACGAAGCCGGCCTCCGTGGCCCGCGAGATCGACCGCCACGTGGGCAACTTCCTGCAGAACCCGGCCCGCGACGCCCTCGGCCTGATCGACGACGACACCTACTTCGAGCTGCTCGAGTTCCACCACGAGCGCCTCGCCGACGTGGCCGAGTACCTCGCCGGCTCCCGGGACTGGGACCTGCTGATGACGGAGACCCACGCCTCCGACTACACCAGCCACTTCTTCCTGCGCGCCGCCGATCCCCACTCCGGGGCGCCGCCGTCGGTGCAGCGGCGCTGCCGCGAGGGGGTGGAGCGCACCTACGCCTCCATCGACCGCTGGATCGGCCGCCTGCGCCGGCTCGCCGGCGACGACACCGCCTTCTTCGTGGTCTCCGACCACGGCGGCACCTCGCAGCAGCACACCGTCGTCAACGTGGCGGCGGTGCTGGAGCAGGCTGGGTTCCTGAAATACGAGGGCCGCGGCCGCAACCGGCGCATCGACTGGACGCGCACCCGGGCGGCCGATGTGGGCCTCGTGCACATCTTCGTGAACCTCAAGGGGCGGGAGCCCGGCGGCATCGTCGATCCCGGGGACTACGACGCCACCTGCCGGGAGATCATCCAGGCGCTCCACGACTACAAGGACCCGGAGACGGGGCGGCGGCCTTTCGCCCTCGCCCTGACCCGCGAGGACGCGGAGATGGTGAACCTGTGGTCGGACCGGGTGGGCGACGTGGTCTACGCCCTGCGCCCGGAGTTCGACGGCGCCCACGGCAAGCAGCTGCCCTCCGTCGCCTTCGGCATGGCCGGCCAGCACTCGACCTTCATCGCCGCCGGCGCCGGCGTGCGCCGCGGGGGCCGGCTCGACCGCCAGGTGCGCGTCATCGACGTGGCGCCCACGATCTGCTACCTCACGGGAGCGCCGATGCCGCGCGATGTGGAGGGCGGGGTGATCTACGAGGCGGTGAGGGACGTGGATTTGCACCGGGTGGGGTGAGCAGCGGGCGGCTGCCGTTCAGTCAGGGCGTCCTCGTGTGGGCGGGGTTGACGGTGCTTGTGCAGCCCGTACTCTCTCCCAAGTTGGATTCGGAGGAGTAGCCACGCTCCATCGGGTTGAAAGGTTGGGATGGAGATTCTGCACGCTCCATCGGGTTCAAGTGTGGGATGGAGTCTTGCAGGCTGCCCTCCTTGGGGGCAGGAGGTGACAGCCTCCTCGCCCCCGCTATAAGCGGCAGATGCCCCCGACCCTGATCACCGGGCCGGGGGCATCGCTTTGTACGGAGAGAACCGAACCTACCGAGGATGATGGCGGGGTCAAGATTCAGGAAGGCGCTGGACCCCCCTACCCCTGCAAACGCATCAGCCCTCCAACGCCGGCACGCCGTGGGCCGCCGCGAAGCGCGGGTTCCAGGCCACCGCTCCCGACTGCACGTCCGCCAGCGCCAACCGCTCCCCGTCGCGCTCGGCCGACGCGTTGGCGCCCAGCACCGCGGCGAGGCTGTTCAGGCTCGGCCCGTAGGGGCTGAGCGTCGCCGACGGGTCGGCGGCCTTCACCGCGCCGACAAAGGCCTCCGCCTGCAGCGCGAAGGACGCCCGCCCTTCGGCCTCCTCCTCCCACACTGTCTCGCCGTTCTCCACCACCTTCGCCGCCGACCACTCGATCAGGGCGTCGTCGCAGACGATCAGCACCTCGCGCCGTCCCGTCTGCACGTTGGTGAGCACCCGCGAGGTGGTGAAGCTGCCCGTGACCCCGGAATCGAAGCGGTAGTTCACGTCGTACGCGTGGGGCAGGTTCATCGGCTCGGGCCCCACCCCGGGCTCGCGCCAGTGGTAGAAGGCGGAGACCTGGGCGATGTCGCCGAGCCAGTAGCGCACGAGGTCGACCATGTGGATGGTGTTCTCCACGAAGGAGCCGCCGCACTCCTCGTAGCGGCTGGTCCACCAGCGGATGGGGCTGCCGCTGTAGAGCAGTTGCACCTGCGCGTGGCGCGGGGTCAGGGACGCGAGCCGTTCGCGGACGACCGCCGACGACGGGCAGTAGCGGCTGTTGAAGCCGACCTGGGAGACGACGCCGGCCTTCTCGATGGCGGCGGCGAACTCCACGGCCTGGGCGATGTCGAGGCTCACCGGCTTTTCCACGAAGAGGTGGAGGCCGTGCTCGGCGGCCAGCCGCACCTGGTCGGTGTGCAGGGTCGGCGGCAGGTTGACGTACACGGCGTCGAGGGACTCGCGCTCCAGCATGCGCTCGTAGTCGGTGTAGACCGCCCTGGCGCCGAAGGCGGCGGCTTGCTCACGGCCCGTCCCCTCGCTCACGTCGCAGAAGGCGGTGAACTCCGCCTCGCCCGCCTCCACCAGGGGTTGCAGGGCGGGCAGGTGGGCGCGCTGGGTGATGAACCCCACGCCGATGAATCCCAGTCTCACGGGTGCGGCCATCAGGCCTCCTCGATCTGGCGGATCAGCTCCGCGTCCAGGGGTCCGGCGTCCGAAGCGGCGACGGACCGTTCCAGCTCGGCGACGCTGTCGACGCCGGAGAGGACGGTCCCCACGCGGGCATCCGACAGCAGGTAGCGCAGCCCCGCGTCGGCGGGGCTCAGGCCGTGGCGGGCCAGGACCGCCTCGACCCGCTCCAGCCTCTCGTAGCGTTCCTCGAAGCGGCCCTGCTGCCGCCAGTGGTCCCGCCGCGATCCGAGGAGCCCGGCGTGCAATGGCGAGGCGCAGATGAGGGCGGCGTCGGCGGCGACGGCGGCCGGCACCAGGGCCTCGCGGGCGTCCTGCACCAGCAGGTCGTACTTCAGGTAGGTGATGACGGAGACGAACTCGTCCGTGGCGCCGAGCATGCGCACCATGAGATCGAGGTCGGCGCCGGTGAGGCCGATGTGGGTCGCCAGACCCTGCTCGCGCAGCTCGATGAGCGCCTCGAGGGTGCGCCCCTTGCCGAAGACCCCCTCCCAGCCGGCCTTCTCGGTCTCGTGGATCTGCACCAGGTCGACGCGGTCCCGCTGCAGCCGCTTCAGGCTGGCCTCGAAGCCGCGCATCACCGTATCGCGCGTGTAGTCGAAGGGCTCGGGGAGGTAGCCCACCTTGGTGGCCAGGAAGAAGGGCTGCTCCACCCCCTTCAGCGCGTGGCCCAGGACCTCCTCGCTGCGGCCGCTGCCGTAGAGGGGGGCCGTGTCGATGTAGTTGACCCCCAGCTCCAGGGCGCGCTCGACGATGGCGGCACCGTGGGAGACGGGCCGCGGGCCGAACTCGGGGCGGCCGTAGAACCAGGCGCCGCCGAGGGCGATCTCGCTGACCTGCCAGCCGGTCTTGCCGAACCGGCGGTAGCGCATCAGGAGGAGGCCGACGGCGGCCGGGCCTGGCGCTCGCCGTAGGACACGTCGCAGAGGTCGTCGCAGGCCATCTCGGGCGGGACCCGCCCGAAGCGGTGGCGGTTGCGGGCGATCACGGCATACCCCAGGCGGAAGAGCCAGGTGAGCACGGGCACCCGGTAGAGCCAGGCCACCAAGTGCAGGGGCGGCAGCCGCCGGTAGATCTGGTAGACGCCGTCGGCGCCGACGTGGACGGTCTCCGCGTCGGGCACGAGCCGCAGGCCGGTGTTGAAGTCGCTGTGCTTCAGCAGCGGGAAGCGCTCCTCGGCGCCGGGGGCCTGCCGCGGCAGGTACTCGAACTGCCCGTCGCGGTCGAGGCGCTGGATGCGGGTCACGCTCCACCGGCAGAAGCGGCACTCGCCGTCGTATACGACTACGGGTCGATTCATGGTGGGGAGAAAGGAACGGAAAGGATCGAGATTCGCAAGACTTGCCTCCGGTTGCCGCCGCAGCCGGTCAACTCCGGTTCTCTCTACGCTCTCTGAAGACCAGGACCAAAGCTCCTGCAAGGGAGACCGCGGCGAGCAGTAGAAGACTCTTGCGGAGAGGAGAGAGCCGCGCCGTGATCACGATCTCGTGCTCGCCGGCATCCAGTGGGATGGCCATGAAGCGGCCGGCGGTCTCCATCGGCTGCACCGGCGTCCCGTCAACGGTGACCTGCAGATAGGGCCAGTACCCATAGGCCAGGCGCGCATGGCACTTTGCGGAGACAGTGACCTTCATCTTCACCTGCTGATGGTCGACCCGGTGGGCCAGGACCTGCGCCGTCGGGTTCGTCCCCAGGTCGACGTCGTCCTCCAGGTCCCGGACGAGGATGCGCTCACAGGAAAAGTCGCTCCCGAAGTGGAGGCCGGTCCGGGTGATGATCCACAGGGCAAGGGCGACCCGATCGTCCAGGTCCTCCCCGAAGCGGGAATGGATGCTGGTGAGATCGACGGTCCTCTCGTCGTAACCGGCCAGCCTCCCCGAGACCCTGATGGGGCCGTAGTTGTCCAAGGAAAAGCCGAAACCGGATGTCTTCTCTTCTGATGTGACGATCAGGTGACGTGTGTTCAGTAGATGGAAACCAGCCCACAGGGAGTTGCGGGCAGGGTGGGCCTTGAATTCCTCGACCGATGCCATTTGCGGCATCAGTCCGTGGGCCCACTCGGTGAAAGGGCTGGTGAAGGCATCGAGGGTGCGTAACTCGCCGGGATGGAAGGTCTCGGCGATCGGGGTCTTCCCTATGTAGAGCATGCGCGCCAGCCGCAGGGTCGGGTAGATGCCCTCGGCGATCCACTGGGCCCGGTAGTTGGGCAGGTCCAAGTGCTCCGGGAATGGCTTGGCCCCATCGGTGACCTGGGTGAAAAGCTCCGGTGGCCAACCCGTGGGTGTCTCGGCAGGAGTGGCATAGGGCTGAAGGAAGGTGGTGGGAAACAGATCGACGAACACCGCCAGGAGCAAGAGGGAGCACCAGCGGCTGCCCGTGATTCCCCAGGGAGGGTTCTTCGTGAGCATATGGGCGCCGATGCCGACGGCCAAGGCGAGGAGGAAAGTCAGGAAGAGCAGGTAGCGCGAGGCGTTGAAGGCATGGATCAACGGCAGGGAGCTGATGGGCGGCAAGCGATAGGCGAAGATGAGCAGGAGCGTAAGGATCAGGCACAACCAGCACGCGGCGAAGCGCTTGTCTCTACGTCTCAGCACGGCCACGCCGCCGGCGATGGCAATGACACACAACGAGACGCCCAGGTAACCGCCGTACCAGTGGAGGTGATCGGGGGGAACCAGCCAGAAGCGAAAGTTCGACCAACTCAGGAGGTGCAGCCAGCTGGGGTCGGGAAGCCCGGACAGGTTCATGGCGAAGTCGTGCATGCGGGTATGACCACGCTCGAAGTACATCCCCACGTTCATGTAGGATCCGAAGACGATCCCTAGAGCGAAGAGAAGGACTCCGGCGCGAAGGATTGCCACCCTATCCGAGCAACCCCAACAGGACCAGAGGCGCACAACGCTGTAGCAGCCCGCCAGGGCCATGGCGAAGGCTCCGTAGCCGGGGTGGGTGAGAGTGAGCAGGGCCAAACTTGCCCCTCCCAGGAGGGCCGTCGGCATCCTGCGCGGCCCATCGACCACCTGCTCGATCCAGTAGAATGCCCACGGTAGGAACGCGTAGAACAGGGACAAGGACAGGCGTCCCATCAACAGGACGTGCTGGGTGTGCCAGAAGCAGAGGGCATAGGCCAGTCCGGCGATGAAGCCGGCGGCGCGCGAGCGGCAGAGGCTGGCCGTAAGGAGGTACATGCCGATGCCCGAGAGCACGTGGGCGGGGCCCAGGATCAGCTTCAGAGACAGGTAGAAATCGCCGAGAACCAGGTCGACGAGCCCTGCGAGGTAGAAGAAGACGAAGCCGTAGGTCTGGAAGACGGGAGAGCCGGTGCCGATGTAGAACGTCCAGATGGGCACCTGGCCGTCGGCGATGGCCTGGGCGGCAATCCAGGAGTGGGCGAGGTGGTGGGCTGCGTCAGCGGCCCAACTCGGCTCGCCGCGGGCGAAGTAGAACCGGCCGCAGACGAACAGAGAGGCCGTGAGCAGCCACAGGGTTTTTCCCGGACTGGCGAAGCAGTCCTGCAGGAACGCAGTGAGTACCCGGTGGCGTGCCTCCTGGTAGATAAGCAGCGCCGCACCGAGGAGGAACAGGATCGCGAGCAGCGCATCCAGAGGGCCGAAGATGATCGGTTCCTCCAGGACGGCCGAGAGGAACCTGCCCCATGTGCCATAGGTCTGGCTCGGTGACAGCACCCAGAGCTTGGTCATGGTGACATACTGGATGCAGACCGACAAGGCGCCGAGAGAGATCAGCACCCACAGCGTGGGGAACTGAATCCTGCCTTTCACGAGGCTGCTCCCAGAAAGGCGAGACGGGTTGTCGGTGAACCGCCGGGGGTGGTGCAGGCCGAGCTACGGAACCACCACCACCTTCATCGAGCCTTCGCTGCCCGTCACCTCGATGCCCTTCTCGGTCTCGTCCAGGCCCAGGGTGTGGGTGATGAAGCGGTCCAGCGGCGCGCGGGTGCTCCTGAGGAAGGAGAGGGCCGTCTTGAACTGCATCGCCGGGTAGGCCCACATGCCGCGGATGTCGAGGTCCTTGAAGCAGACCTGGTTCGGGCGGATCTCGACGCCGCCGGGGTCGGTGAAGTGGCCCACCTCGACGACGATGCCGCCGCGGCGCACGAAGTCGAGGGACTCCTTGAAGACGACGGGCACGCCGGCGGTCTCGATGACGATGTCGGGGCCGACGCCGTGGGTCAGCTCCTGCACCTGCTCCAGGCGCTCGTCGAGGGAGGCATCGGCGGCGATGACGTGGTGGGCCCCCATGGCCTCGGCCAGGGTCAGCCGCGAGGCGCTCAGGTCGGAGGCGATGATGCAGTCGGTGCCGACGTGGGCGAGGGCGGCGATGACGAGCTGGCCGATGGGGCCGGCGCCGAGGACCATGACCGACTTGTCCATGCCGAGGCCCTCGGAGATGTGGGGGATGCCCGGCGCCAGGGCGCGCTCCACGGCGCGGGTGGCGACGGCGGCGGGCTCGGTGAGGACGGCGATCTCGGGCGAGAGGCCCTCGGGGATCTTGAAGATCCAGGAGCGGGGGGTCAGGTGCATGTACTCGGCGAAGCCGCCCCGCGGCGCCGGGGCCACATCGCTGGAGACGAAGCCGTGGACGTAGCGGTTGGCGCACAGGGCCGGGCGCTGGGGCTGGTGCAGGCAGTACCAGCAGCGGCCGCAGGCCTGGGAGCTGGGGGTGGTGGTGACGAGATCGCCTTCGGCGATGGGACCGCCGATGACGGCCATCTCCTCGGTCGCCTGCGGCCCTAGCTCCTCGATGACGCCCACCAGCTCGTGGCCGGGGATCACCGGGAACTGCAGCGGCATGTGGCCGGCGTACATGTGCTTGTCGGAGCCGCAGATGCCGGCGCGCTCCACCTTCAGCAGGATCTCGTCGCCGCCGATGGCGGGCCTCGGGAACTCGCGCAGCTCCACGGCCCCGGGGCCGGTCATGACGGCGGCCTTCACGGCGGCCATGGTCAGCGCACCTTGCCGCGGGCGGCCACGGGCCACACGGCCTCGAGCCGGCCGCCGCGCACGGCGTAGAGGTCGTCGTAGAGGTTGACGGTGGTGCAGCCGTGGCCGGGGATGAACTCGATCACGTCGCCGCACTCCAGGTGGCAGTCCCCTCCCTTGGCGCGCAGCCGGCCGTGCTCCTCCGACAGGGACTCGCACTCCAGGTGGCGCAGGCCCTGCGGGTCCCAGCCGACCTCCACGCCCTCCCGCGACGGCAGCTTGACGAGGGGGAAGCCGTGCTCGGGGGTCGCCGCCTTGAGGCCGGCGTCGGTGATCACCTGCTCCGGCGTGGGCCGGCTGGTGACCGTGGTGAGCACGGTCATGGCGTTGCGGAAGCCGAGGCCGAGGCGGCCGTAGGCGGCGTCCATGAGCGCGTAGGAGCCGGCCTGCACCTCGGTGACGGCGTCGTAGGTGGTGCTCACGTAGTAGTCGCCGGTGGCCGAGGTGCTGACGATCTCCACGGGCAGGCCGTCGGCCTTCACCCGGCCGGCGCAGTCGGAGAGCCGCTGCAGGCACTCGCGGGCGCCGGACTCGCGTTCCCCGGCGTCCTCCAGGGCGACGATGTGGCCTTGGTATCCCATGAGGCCGGCGAAGCGCAGGTGCTCGGCGCGGTGGGCGGCGCGGCACAGCTCCAGGGCCTCGTCGGAGCTGGCCAGCACGCCGCAGCGGTTGTGGCCGATGTTGACCTCCACCAGGATCCGCGGGGTGACGCCGGCGGCGCCGGCGGCGGCGTCGAGGTCGGCGAGGTTGTCGGGGTGGTCGACGGCGGCCATGATGTCGCAGCGGCGGGCCAGGGTCATGAGGCGTTCCACCTTGCGGCGGCCCACGACCTCGTTGGCGATGAGCACGTCGTCGATGCCGGCCTCGGCCATGACCTCGGCCTCGCCGACCTTGGCGCAGGTGACGCCGATGGCGCCGGCCTGCAGCTGCATGTGGGCGATGGCGGGGGTCTTGTGGGACTTGGTGTGGGGGCGCAGGTGCTTGCCCGCGGCCTCGAAGTGGCCGGCGAGCTTCCTGATGTTGAACTCCAGGTCGTCGAGATCGACCAGCAGGGCGGGGGTGTCGATCTCGGCGACGGGCATGCCGATGTACTCTTCGGGGCTCACCATTCCAGCAGATCGTTCCTTTCGTCGAAACTCATGTCAGCGGGTTTCTCCAGCACGGACAGGTCGGGGCGCGCTTCCACCTCCCTGGCGTAGGCCTCGGAAACCAGCAGCTCGCCGAGGTGCAGGGTGTTGCGGATGCGCAGGACCTTCGCCTTCGCGGGCTCCACGAACCCGACGGTGGTCAGGGCCTGTTCCAGGCACTCGCGGTCGGTGGGGAAGTGGACGGGCACGGCGGCGCCGGAGGGGGAGTTCCCCGTCATGCAGTTGATGACGGTGGCGTTCACGTCCATGGCGTCGACGAGGCGCTGGTGGCAGTACTCGGCCATGCCGATGCCGGCGGCGTTGCCGTGGGTCTCCGGGGTCAGGCCGCGGACGAAGATGCGCGTCACCTTGGGGAACTCCTTGGCGGCGGCGCAGTGGTCGTAGTACTTGCGCCCCACCACGTTGGTGTCCATGCCGGAGCCGGAGATGTTCTTGCCCATCTGGTCGACGATGAGCAGGTCGACCTGGTCGAAGGGCAGGCGCGGCATCCACTGCTTGGCCAGGACCAGCAGCTCCTTCTCACGCTCGACGAACCGGTCGGGGGGCACGGCGTCGATCGCGGCCGTCCGGTCGTACTGGTTCTCGACGATGGCCAGCCCGAAGAGGACCCGGCACTTGTCGATCACCTCCTGGCCGACGGCGCGGACGATGCGGTCGAAGGAGTACTGGACGATCGCCTGGTGGTAGACGGCGGCGCCCCGGTGCTTGCCCAGGCCGATGAGCATCATCTTGTGCAGGCCGGACTCGATCTCGCCCACGAACCCGGTGTGGGGCTTGACCCGCCCGGCGACGACCACGTGGTCGGCCTCGCTGGCGTACCTGTCGAAGTAGACGGGCACCTCGCCCTCGACGGTGCCGACCTGGACGACCTCCATGGTCGAGCGGATCGGGCAGCCGACGAACTCCTCGGTCACGCCGTAGCTCTCGACGATCTCGCGCTGGCCCTCGGCGGTGCCGCCGCCGTGGCTGCCCATGGCCGGCACGATGAAGGGCTCGGCGCCGAGCTCCTTCAGGGCCTCCACCATGGCGCGGGTGATGACGGCGATGTTGTTGACGCCGCGGCTGCCCACGGTGACGGCCACCGAGTCGCCCCGGGCCACCTTGCGGGACAGGTCCAGCGTTTCGATGCGCTCCTTCACGGTGCCGGGGATGTCCCCGATCTCCGGCGCTTCGAAGTGCTGGCGCACCTTCATCATCCTTGGGAATGGCATGGTTCCTCCAGGGTCAGAGTCCGCAGGACTTGCGGAACAGCTCTTCCATGTCTGACAAGGTCGTCTTGCGCGGGTTCACCTGCACGTTGCCGCTGCGCATGGCGGCCTCCGCCAGGCCCTCGATGTCCGGGTCCTCGACGCCGGCGCCGCACAGGTGCCCGGGGATGCCGAGGTCCTCGTTGAGGCGGCGCACCGCCTCCACCGCCAGGCAGGCGGCGTCGTAGTCCCCGTGGCCCTCGGTATCCTCGCCGAGGGCGGCGGCGACGGCGGCGAACTCGGGGATCCGCGCCTGCAGGTTGTACTCCATCACGTGGGGCAGGATGACGGCGTTGGCCAGGCCGTGGTGAACGCCGTGGCGGGCGCCGACGGGATGGGACATGGCGTGCACGTTGCCGAGGCGAGTCTGGGAGAAGGCCAGGCCCGCCAGGCAGCTGGCGATCAGCATGTTCCCGGTCGCCTCGAGCTCGTGGTCGTTGGCGCAGGCCCGGCGCAGGTTGCCGCCGATCAGCTCGATGGCGCCCAGGGCGAGGCCCTCGGTGAAGGGCGTGGAGAGCAGGCTGGTGTACGACTCGAGGGCGTGGGTCAGGGCGTCCATGCCCGTGGGGCCGCCCACGGAAGCGGGCAGGGCGACGGCCAGCTCCGGGTCGAGGACGGCCGCCCGGGGCGCGATGCGCCAGCTGATGACGGGCTCCTTGTTGCGCGTCCGCGGGTGGGTGAGCACGGCGAAGGGGGTCACCTCGCTGCCGGTGCCGTAGGTGGTGGGCACGCAGACCAGGGGCGGCAGCTCGCGGACGACCTTGTCCAAGTAGCCGATGTAGCTGCCGATGCGGCCGCCGTGGCTGACGATGACGCCGACCATCTTGGCCACGTCCATGGGGGAGCCGCCGCCGACGCCGAGGAGGGCCCCGCAGCCGTCGCGTCCGTAGAGGCGGGCCCCCGAGGAGACGTTGCGGGCCACGGGATTGGCGGTGACGTCGGTGAACAACGCCCACGCTACGCCGGCGTCGTCGAGGGTGGAGGTGACGCGCTCGACCACGCCGGCCTTCTCCAGGCCCCGGTCGGAGACGACGAGGACCTTCTCGCCCTCGGGCAGGAGCTCGGGCACGCGGGCGACCGAGCCGGCCCCGTGGACGACGCGGGTCGGAGAGCGGAAGTCGAAACTGTTCGGAAGGGCCATCGCCGGCCGGAAGCGTTGGGGTTGGGAGGGGCGAAGGTAGGGGGGACCGGATGGGCGGGCAAGGACGGGACGCCTTAGACTAGGCGCCGAGGCCCTGTCCCCGAAGGCCGCGGTTCCGAGCGTGCCCACGGACGCCGGCGGGACTCTGTGACGACCTCCTGTGATCGGCTCCCTCCGCAACCGCCGCGTGCTGCTGTGCCTGCTGGCCTCGCTGGCGGTGCACATGCTCTTCCTCTGGGCTTACCAGCGCTGGGCGGCCGAACGGGTGCTGCAAGTGCTGCGCCCGGCGCGCTTCGAGCTGGCCCCGGCCCTGGAGCCGCAGCGCTTCGAGCCGGCGCCGCGCGCCTCGGTGCCCGATGTGGTGATGGAGCAGTTGCGCCTGGCGGAGCTGATGGAGGCGCCTCTGCCCGAGGACGCGGCGGCGGTGCCGTCGGTGGGGCTGGAGGGCCTGGCGCCGCAGCCGGGCCTGGAGGACGATCCCGGGCTGAAACCCGACATCCTGCCGGGGGACACCCTCTCCTACGAAGACGCCCTCACCGACCTCTACCGCCGCAAGCTCGTGGAGCTGCACGGGCGCCGCATCCGGGTGCTGCCCCTGGCCGACACCACCTCCGAGGCCGGGCGCCGCCGCAGCCGGGCCCGGGAGATCATCAACCGCGCCATCGAGGCCATGGGCGGGCTCGAGCGGCTGCAGGCGATCCGGGACAAGACGGTCCGGGTCGAGAGGTGGGACAGCGAACGACAGGTCTGGCATCCGATGGACGTGCGCTCCTACCTGCGCGGCCGGCGCTACCGCGTCGACACCGCTCCTGATGTGGCGCGGGGACACGACGGCCGGCAGAGCTGGTACCTGCGCTACGGACTGCTCCTGCCCCCCCGGGACGAGAGCTACAACGCCGAGCGCTGGGACTTCCTGTCGCGGTTCCGCGGCGACGGCGTGATCGTCGAGTACGTGGGCCACCGGGAGATGCAGTTCCGGACCCTGGCAGCGGTGCGCGTCATCGACACGAAGTTCGGCCGCCAGCGCCTCGCCTACTTCGACCCGGGCGACAGCCTGCTTCACGCCGAAGTGGAGGGCGGCCGAACGACCACCTACAGGCAGTACCGGGAGACCGGAGGCGTGCTGACGCCCTTCGAGGTCCTGGTCGGGCAAGTCTCCTCATTTCGAGTCGCTCGCTACCGCTGGCTCACCGAGTTGAACACGGGTCTGACCGAGGACCTGTTCGGGGTGCCGGAGGAGGTTTCCTGGGAGCCGGAGTGGGTGCGGATCGTGGTCTTCGAGCACGCTCCCGTGCCGCCGGGAGGTCCCGCCGCGCTGCGCCTTCAGGTGGAGGATCTGGCCCAGGGGGAGGTCCCGTCCGACGATCCGCGGGCCGTGGCGATGCAGGGGCGGGTCGTCGGGGGCGTTCCCTGGCTCGGCTCCTTCGACACGCACCTGCTGGACACCTACATGAAGAAGAAGGTGCAGGCGGCCGGCGTACTGGCCGGTACGGATCCCCCGGAGTGGCGGCTAACCTGGCGGGTGGAGGAGTTCTGGATCAAACCCCCGGGCGAGCCACGGCAGTATGTGACGCTGAAGATCGCCGTGGAGGTACAGAGCCTGCGGGACGACGGCCTGTGGGTGGGAGCGTGGAGCGACCGCTGGCTCCTCGCGGGGCCCGCCATCGACAAGGACCGCGCCGACGCCGTCACGAACGAGGTGCTCCTCCTGGCCTCGGCGGGCATCAGGCAGCTCCTCGACGCCCGCGCCGCCGCGGCTCAGCCGGCGTCGACTCCGAGCGCCGGAAGCAGCTCCGGCAGCGAGTAGATCACGGGACCGTCTCCGTTCTCGCCGTCCCCGTGGTTGTCCAGGTGCACGTAGGGAACGCCCGCGGCCTCCGAGGCCATGCGGTCGTAGCGCCCGTCGCCGACGAAGACCGCCTCGCCGGCGGCCACGCCGAGCCGTTCCAGGGCCAGCCACAGCAGGTCCGGGGCCGGCTTCAGCACTCCGTCCTCCCGGCAGAGCATCACGTCGAAGCTCAGCCCGAAGGTTGTCACCACCATCTCCATGGCCTCGCGGTGGTTGTTGGTGATCAGGGCGCGTCTGAGGGGCAGGCGGTCCAGCCCCTCGAACAGCTCCGCCAGCCCCTCGTTGGGGGCCGCGGCCACGGCCGCCTCCAGCTCGGTCTCGCGGACCATGCCGTCGGCGCGGCGGGCCTCGTCGGGCGGCAGCGCGTAGATGTGCTCCATGATGCCGGTGCCCTCGGGCACGCCGACGCGCGCGCGCAGGGTCTTCCAGTCGATGTGAGGGACGGTCAGGGTGCCGTCCATGTCGAAGAGGATCGCCTGCAGATTGTCGTTTCTCATGCCGCCTAAGTTGCGCCCCGGGGCCGTGGAGGGACAGGGCCGGCAGGGCCAGCCGGAAGGAGGCCGCCGCGGTTCGGGCCGCGGTTTGCGTCCCCGAGGCCGCGGTCCGTGCGTAGGCCGGAGGCACCGACGCCAGCGCCGGGGGCATCATGAAGCTGGTCCACGTCCGCACCGCCGCCGCTCAGCCGGGCGCGACTCCGGCCGCCGTCGGCTAACAACCCCGGCAGCGACCAGGCCACGGGACCATCGACTCCGGGAGGATGTCCATGCGAAGACGAGTACTGGGCCGCACGGGCCTGCAGGTCAGCGAGATCGCCATCGGGGGCATCGGGCCCATGGGCAAGTACGGCCCGGTCGCCGCCGACGGCACCTCCCCACGTGACCCGGGCCGGCCAACGGGTACCTACCGCGGCAACCCCCACTTCGAGGTCGCGCCCGAGGGATTCGCCCGCACCATGGCGCGCGCCGAGGAGCTGGGCGTCAACCTCCTCGACACGGCGCCCTCCTACGGCCGCAGCGAGGAGGTCTTCGGCCACTACCTGCGCGACCCCGCCCGCCGCAGGAACTGGGTGGTGTGCACCAAGACCGGCGTCTGCGGCAGCATGGGCGACGGCGAGGCCCTGCGCGGCGACGAGATTGCCGCCCAGGCCGAGGCCAGCCTCGCGCGGCTGCAGATCGACGAGATCGACCTCCTCCTCATCCACAGCGTCGACCAGTACGGCGAAGGTCCGCGCGCCGTGGAGCGGATCATCCGCTCCGGCATGGTGGAGGCCCTGGAGCGGCTGAAAGCGGCGGGCAAGATCCGGCACTACGGGGTCAGCGGCATGCTGCCCGAGCTGACCGCGGCCGTCCGCACGGGGCTCTTCGACGTGGCCCTCACCTACAACACCCACAACCTGCTGGTCCGCGACGCGGAGAAGGAGTTCCTGCCCGTGGCGGCGGAGCAGAACCTGGGCGTGCTGCTCGCCGGCGTCTTTCACGGCGGTCTGCTCTCGGGAGACGCGGCCTGCCAGTCCCTGACGGCGATCGAGCGGTTCTACGAGAAGGGTGACCCGGGGCTCCACGAGACCACCCGGATCCTCGAGGGCGCGCGCAGGCTGCAGGAGTTCGCCGGAGGGAGCGCTTCCGACCTGCGCCGCCTCGGCATCCGCTTCGCCCTGTCGAACCCGGAGGTCTCGTCCATCGTCTCGGGGATCCGCAGCATCGCCGAGATCGAGGAGAACGTGTCCGCCGCCTCCCAGGGTCCGCTCTCCGATGACGAGCTGGCCCGGCTCGCGGAGGTCACCGTGGACCTGCCCGAGATCACCTGGCGGTCCCCGGCCGCGGCATGAGCATGGGACGCATAGGCAAGCTGGAGGCCTTGCGGAAGCGCTTCGAGGAGGGCAGCGTCCGCTTCTTCGCCAGGCACGGCGTGAGGCTCCACGGCTTCTTCGAGATCGGCGAGGTCCCGGCGGAGGCGGTGGCCGAGCACTCCGCCGGCGGTATCGTGCGGCCCACCGCCGGCACCCGGTTCGGGCGCGACGAGGTGGCCAGCGCGACGCCGTCTGGCGGCGGTTCGTCGCCGACCCCGAGTGGCATGCCCTGCGCGCCGAGAGCGAGGAGCGCCACGGCGCCATCGTCGCGGAGGAGTGCACGGTCATCCTGACGCCGGGGGCCTGCTCGCCGATGCAGTAGTGGGGGATCTGCGCGTCACCTCTTGTGCCGTTTTCCCCACCCATAGCGCGTAGAATCTCAGGTTGTCCAAGCTCCCAATGCAGGGATCGGCTTGTGGGACTTCGCTACGTGCGCAACTTCCACGAGGGTGCGCGAATCAGTTTGGACCTGATTCTACCGAGCTTGGAGCAATCTCAAGAGTTTGGACCCCTCAAGATACCTGCGATACCGCACGTTCGGTTGCACGCCTCATGGAGTTGCTTACCAGCTACTCTGCCTCACAAGGGTCGTTACTGGTATCGTTAGACTCTCCCGATGTGGGCTCTGTAGCGCCTGCTGTCGGGAGTTTCCCTCTTACCTTCTGGAGCATCGCCTCAACGATCAGCAGATCTTCAGGGTCTCGAATGACAAGGGTCGACCTCATGCCCGGGCCGGCTATTGTAATGCTGAATTCCCCATCCGGGTCTACCGAGGGCACCGATATATCGGCTGGCTGAACCGCATGCTCCTCGTGATCGGTTTCGTCATGGTCAGGTGTGAGATCCTCCTCCTCCGACGTGCTGGATTGGACCAGTCTGCCGTCCTCAGTGAGTAGGCCGATTTCCGTGGCCCCTTCGATGAAGTAACGCCGGATTGCGCTCGCACTTTTCTCGTTGACGTCAAACTCTCGGATCAGGAGTCTCGCCAGGATCTCTCCAGGGAGCTTCTCGCCTCGGAACCGAGTGAAGACTTGGTTGAACAGAGGAACGTTCAAGAATGCCTGCCGGAGCAAGTTGCGTTTCTCATCCTCACTGTATGCTAGGCGGTACTGGTTGAATTGCTCTGTCACCGCCAATTCGCCTGACTTGCTGGTGACCAGTCCATACTTGACGGCCGCGCTGATCACAGCCGAGAATGCGCCACCCACCTTCTTCTTCATGCCATCGGCGCAAGTCTGGACTGTACATCTGCCTCCAAGGCTAGAGACGGCTTCGGCTAGCTCGAGTGCGTCACGAAGCGACCTCCTGGGGTACTCTATTACTTTCGGCATGCCACGCTGCTCTCCTCGGCAAATATGGGTCCGGCACAAAAGGCAATGAGCGGGAGCTATAAGGAAAGCCTGAGGCGGCTATTGTCAAGGGGGCCACAAGTCAAAAGATCGGTTTATTTGGACCGAAATTTATATAAGATCCTTGAAAACAACTACTTAATGGATATTTCCATGGGGAGAATATTCCTCATTCAAGGGCTTCTTCAGAACCTATCTTGGGCAAATGGGCCGTGGTGGAGCAAGTCGAATCGCGCTATTCTTCGACAGTCGGGACTTGGATGGCTCGGCCTATGAAGACAGGAAGGAGCCCTAAAGGAGAGTTCGTCACACCCCTCTTGGGCCGGACGGGGCGGCGTGACGGTGCGGGGATGGTGGCGCCATTCTGGAGAGAGGTCGTCGTGCCTCTACTGCAGGTCTGACGCCGATGTCGACTCCCGTCGGCTAAGCCTACCCGTAGGCGCCGCTCGGCAGGAAGCCGAGGAGACGGCGGAGCCGCTCGTCTGCGCCCGCGTACACATGCTCCGGCATCTGGTAGTTCATGAAGGGATGGTACTTGTGGCCGATCACGCGCCGGGCGTAGCTGATCTGGGTGATGTAGCGCGTGCGGTCGCTCTGGTTGGGGGCGCCCCGGTGCCAGACCTGGTTGTTGAACATGATCACGCTCCCCGCCGGGCCGACGTTGGAGACCACCCGGTCCTCGTAGCCGCTGCCCTCCATCGGGTTCGGCGGCCCGGCGCCGATCAGGTGCGAGCGCGGCACGGTCTGGGTGGGCCCGTGCTCGACGGTGTCGACGTCGGTGAGGTAGTAGTTGCAGGTGAAGAGCAGCACCGGCAGATGGACGTTGTCGGGCGGCTCCCCGTGGGTGACCTCGAAGTGGGGGGGATCGTCCTGGTGCCAGCCGCTGATGCCGCCGCCGGTGGGCGTGCGGAAGCTGTTGTTGTGGATCACGTGGCAGTCCGGCGCCACCAGGCGCTCGGCGAAGGTGACGATCGGCTCCAGGTCGAAGAGCCGCAGGTTGGCCGCGCTCGTCTCGAACATGCGGGGGTGGAGCTGCTTCCCGGTCCCCGCCTCGGGGCTGGCGAGAGCGCTCTCGAGGTCGCGGCGCAGCTCGGCGCACCAGTCGGGCGGCAGCACGTTGCGCAGGAAGAGGCAGCCGTCCCGGTGGAAGCGCTGGATCCAGTCGTTGATGATGCCGTCGACGGGGGGCTGGTGGGCGAGGCAGGACTGCTCTGTGGACAGTGAAGTGGTCATGGTGTATGGTGTTTCCCCTTGCCAGAGAGTCGGTCGGTGGCTGCGGGTCCAAGCTAAGCAGGATCGGCGGTTGGGGTCCAACAACCCGCTTTCACGTCATACCAACGAAAGGAATCACATGCAGAGTTCCGATCCACTTGAGAGAGGCCTCGCAGCCGGTGAGGCGGCGGCTTCTGCAGCGGGCACCACATCGCAGACATCCGGAGGTGGCGGGCGCATGTATGTGCGCACCCAGGGGTTTGGCTCAACGGATGCCGAGCTGCGCTTCCTGCAGCGGTGCGGCGTGCGCCACAAGGCGGCCAACTTCCCTTTCCACCGTGACCGCGGCTGGGTCCTGGAGGAACTGGTCCAGGAGAGGGAGCGCCACGAGGCCTTCGGCCTGTCGCTGGACATGAGTCTGCTGCCCATCTACCAGGAGTTCCCCAGCATCATCTACTGGGGCAAGAGCCCCGATCGCGACCGCGACATCGACCTCGTGTGCGAGATGATCCGGACCGCGTCGCGCGCCGGCATCGATTCGCTCCGCTACAACACTTGCGTCCTGCCCATCGACCGGACGGAGCGGGAAGAGGGCCGTGGCGGCTACTTCCACACGGCCTTCCGCCTGGAGAAGATCTCGGCGGAAGATCAAGCGAAGCTCACCGAGGTTGGGCGGGTCACCGCCGAGATGCACTGGGAGCGGATCGAGTATCTCCTCGAACGCATGATCCCCGTGGCAGAGGAGTTCAAGGTTCGCCTGGGCAATTCCCAGGAGGACCCCGCCACACCCCTCGGATACAGAGGCGTCGACAAGGTCCTCAATGAGTTCGAGGGCATGAAGCGCTTCATCGAGATCGAGCGCAGCCCGTACCATGGCTGGAACTTCTGCGTCGGCTCCGTCGCTGAAGGGCTGGAAGATCCGGCCAGCGAGATCTACCCGATCATCGACTACTTCGGCAGCCGCGATACGATCTTCCTGGTTCACTATCGCAACCTGCTGGGGGGGCGTTACAGCTTCCGCGAGGCCCTGCCCGACGAGGGGGACATGGACTTTCACCTGGTCTTGAAGGCCCTCAAGGACACAGGCTACTGCTACGGCATCGACCCCGACCACGTCCCGAGCACCGCCGACGACCCGAAGGGCCACTACCAGTCCTATGCCTACTGCTTCGGCTACATCAATGCCATGATTCAGGCGGTCTACGGGTAGGTCGGCTGATTGAGGGAGGGGAGGCTTGATGCAGGTCCGAATTGCTGACTCCGCCTCGGCGCTGGAAGTCGTCGGCAGCCTGCTGCTTCAACTCAGATCGGGATACGACTTGGGCAGCATGGTCTCCCAGATCAAGGCGCAGCAGGGGAGAGGCTACACGGTGGCGTATGCCGAGGAGGGTGGCCGGGCGATCTGTGCGGCGGGCTTCGTGATCGAGACCCGACTGGCCTGGGGGAAGCACATGTACATCGAAGATCTGGTCACCGACTCGGAGCGGCGTTCCTCGGGCCTGGGCCGGGTCATGATGGATTGGCTCAAGGGCCACGCACGGGAGCATGGGTGCGAGCAGATCCACCTGGACTCAGGCGTCCAGAGGTTCCCTGCCCACAGGTTCTATCTTCGCGAGGGGTACAATATCGCCAGTCATCACTTCTCGATTGTGGGACTGAGATGACCAGGCGGAACGCCCGGTCTGAGTTGGAAGGGAGCCAGTAGGATGGGAGTCGACTTCGGTCTTCTGGTACTTGCTCCCCGTTTGGCTCTCTGGGTCCTGCTTTTGCTCGTCGGTGTCGAGGCACACCGAAGGTACAAGCTGGCAAGTCTGCCCTGGCTGGCCTTGTACATTGTTGCATCTTACGGAGTGGAAGTGGTCTGGGAGGCGCTCGGAGCCCATGGCATCCTCTGGCGCGTCCCTGCTCGCGCCCCACTCCGAGCCTGAAGGGAGGACGTAGGATGGAACCGGGTTTGGGTATCGTTGCAGTTCTGGCTTGGGCTCCCACCCTTGTCCTGTGCGCTCTGCTTCTGATCTTCGGTATCAAGACGAGCCGAAGCTGCAAGCTCCAGAGTCTGCCCTGGTTGGGGGTGTACGTCTTCCTGTCGGTCGTATTGTCCTTGTCGTGGCCCGTTCTGGTCCGCCACGCGATCGACAGCGTGGGCATGGAGCGCGTTCCCTTCGGATGGAGTGTGTCGACCTTCGCAGTCCTCCTGCACTATGGCGGCGCCTTCCTCTCAAACCTGGCCGGACTGGTCCTGGGCATTCTGATTCTGGCAGACATGTTGTTCCTGCTTTCAAAGTCGGGTGTCGCCGTAGAAGGCGGACTTCTGAACAGGCTCATGCGGTTGCGTGAGTGGAGCACCATCCTGGGGGGCGCAATTGTCGTCCTGCTGTTGTCGAAGCTGAGCGTGGTGGCCTATCTGCGGAAATTGTGAGAACGGCCCGACAGGATGTCGCCGGGAAGGGCAGCGGCCTCTCCAGGTTTCCCACCGCACTCGAATCCGCCACGATCAGGAGGAGGACACCCATGTTGCGTCGCTCCACTGTGACCTCGTGCGCCATCTGCGTGTTTGCGCTCGCAACCGTTGCTGCGGCCATCGAGGAGGCGTCGTTGCCGGCCGTCTGGCAGGTCAGGCTCGACCCTGATGATTCTGGCTTGAAGGAGCGCTGGAACGCCGCCGACCTTGATGACGGCGAGTGGACCGCACTGCGCACCGACGAATGGGAGGGTTGGGAGAACCAGGGGCTGACGGCAGAGGCCGATCTTGGCTGGTACCGCGTCCGCTATGAGGTGCCGGAGGCGCTCGAGAGCAAGAAGCACGTCTACTTGTATTTCAACTGCGTGGACGAGCAGGCCTGGGTCTGGTTGAACGGGCGGAGGGTTGGGGAGCGTACCCTCGTCAGCGAGGGGCTTGTGGGCTCAAAGAGCGAGAGACGCGATGGCATGTGGGTTGCTCCTTTCGCCTTGGAGATCCAGGAGCACCTGCGCGGGGAGGGACCAGACGTGTTTGCGGTGCGGGTGAAACGGGGAGGGGATGCCGGGGGTGGCGTCTGGAAACCCGTGTACCTCTTTGCCAGTGATACACCGTTGGAACTCAGCGAGATGACCTCGCGCGCCGAAGCGATGAATGCCCGAACTCTCGAGGCGAAGGAGCCGACGGTTCAGTACGAGGTCTGGACGACGAACCCGTACGATCCGATCTATCCGGATACGCAGGGCACGGGTCCGGTCAAGATCAAGCAGACAGGCGTCGCCGCATCACATGCCCACAGCCTCACGGACGGAATCCGCGCCACGGGCACCTGCGGGGAATACGTGCCCTTGGCCATCCACGTGCGCAACCACGGCGATTCCCCACTTCCGGTCCGTTTCGACCTGGCCGGCGTCCGCCACGAGTCAACCAAGCTGCAGTTGCGCACGGATCGCGTGCAGGTCCACCTCGTGGACTACATCCTGACGCGTCTCAAGAAGCTGGTGCCCGATCCATTGCCGCTGGCCAACAGCGCCAACAGCTTGCGCCTCAGCCCCGGTGAGACGGGCAGTCTCTTCGTGCTGATCGATACGCGCGGCATGCCGGCGGGCCTGTGGAAGGGCCGCGCGCGTTTCACCCCCTTGCGCAGCGGCCCCAAGCTGGAAATCCCCTTTGAGCTGGAGGTGGCCCCGGTCGTTCTGCCGCAGCGGGTGCCGATCTGGGTCACATTCTGGTCCTACTCGCCGTCCCATGGCTGGATGTCCGAGGGCCGGGGACAGAACAAGCCCTACATGGACTTGATGCGGCGAACAGGCACGAACGTCGTGCAGATGTCGTACCGTGACGGGGCACCGCGGCCGATCCTGAACGAGAGCAACGAGATTGTGGGAATCACAATCGATGAGTTCGACCGGATGATGCTCCGCCGTGAGTTCACGCATCACGACTATCTGGTCGTCGGGCTCACGATCCGCCGCGGGACGAACCGCTGGGGACCGCACTTCCTCGAAGCCGAGCACGAGCAGTGGAAACGGAATTTCCTCGCCTACACCAGAATGCTCGCACACCACATCCGCGGCAACTACGGCCTGGCCGATGATCGATGGGGTCTGTACCTGAATGACGAGCACATCGGTGACGACTTTCTGCCCCTCGGGAAACTGGTGCGGGAGGCCGACCCGCGCATTCAGATCTGGGCCAACCGGATCGAGGATCTCGAGACGACGAAGAAGGCCGAGCCGTACATCGACGTGATCGTTCCCTACAGTCCGTGGCTCTCGGCAAAGGGACTTGGGTTCGGCCGCAACGACGAGGCCGAGAGGTTCTTCCTGGAAACAGGCAAACCGTGGTGGGCCTACCGGCACGCCTTCTGGACCAGCCCCGAGCGCGCCGCCATACCGCGCGCCAACCCGCACTCGCCGCACGACATGCTGCGCAGCCGGCCGTGGCTGGCCTGGAAGCTCGGACTTGACGGATACGGTTTCTGGGTCTTCACCGCGCCTCGGTGGTGGGGGCGTTACGATGGATTTCCCGACGTCGCCCCGAAGGGGCCGTACACCAATGTGGGCTTCGTCTACATGGGACACGATGGCCCCATCACCAGCCGGCGACTGGAAGCCTACCGCGATGGATGGGAAGACTACAAACTTCTCTGGATCGTAAGGCAGGCGGCTCAGATCGAGGGCCAGGACCCGCAGTTGGCCCGACAAGCGCTCGATGAAATCGATTCGGCGGTTGAACACGTACTGGCGGGGGCAAGCCAGGACAAGCTTGAACAGATGAGGCGGAGACTCATCGAGCACGCCATTCAACTGGCGGAGGCGGAACCCCTGAGCGCCATGATCACCGGCGTGGAGACAACGCGCCGCAGCGCCGTGGTTCGACTCTCATCGCCGCAACCCGTGCGGGTATGGACCTGGGTCAACCGCGGCCGCAATCACCGCCGGTTCATCGACGCATCGCGCCAGACACACACCCCGACTGTGACAATCGACAATCTCGTGCCCGGTGAGCAGTGCAAGCTCACATTCGTCGTCGGCGGCCCCCACGGCCAGCAGAGGGTGCTGCAGCACGAAGTGGTCACGCAGGGTTGGTAGTACCCTCTCGGGAGGGAGTGGCCTACAGCGCGCCTGACAGCGCCAGGGTGACCCGGCGCATGGGGCGTATCTCTCGTTCGGACAGGATGTAGTGGTAGCGCAGCAGGTTGTCGGCGCGCAGGGTCAGCGTCGCCGGGCCGATGCGGCGCTCGACGAAGGCGTCCACCAGGTAGACCGGCAGGTGGTCGCGCCCGCACTCGGCGAACAGTCCTGACACCCTCTCGAAGCGGCTCGTGTAGCGGAAGGTGAGCCCGCCGCGGGTCATCCCCCGCGCCAATCCGAGGTTGGTGGTGACGGCGTGGCGGGAACGGTACGGCAGCGGCGCGGTCTGCCCGGGAGCCAAGTCGTCGTGACAGTACGGCGGCAGAGGCACCCCCTCGGCGAGGAACTCCTCGGCGTCGACGTAGGTGTAGGAGGCTTTCCAGAGCGCCCCGAGGGGAAGGGCCAGCTGCTGCTCCAGCTCCAGGCCGCGAATGCGGGCGCGGGAGATGTTGCGGAAGCTGGCCCTCGGGACGACCGTGGAAGTCGGGTCCGGCCGGGCCTCGATCAGCCCTTCGAACTCGTTCCAGAACAGGGCGGCGTCGACGGAGAGGGTTCCTCCCAGGACGCGGCGGATCCCCGCCTCGTAGGACCAGCTGCTCTCCGAACCGAGATCGGGGTTCGGACAGACGAGGATTCCCGAGGCGTCGGCCTGCACGTGGATCTCGGTCACCGAGGGGGCCCTGAAGCCGCGGCCGGCCGAGAGCCGGATGGCGCCCGGGGCCGCTATCCATGACAGTCCCAGCTGAGGGCTGAACTGAGCCTCCGTGTGGGCCGCGATTCCGTGGCCTCCCGCCGCCGACCCGCACGGCCCGCCCGCGGGTGCGGCCTCTCCCGCGTCTCGGCGGTGCAGGTCGGCGCGCACGCCGAGGGTGACCTCCAGGTCCCGGAAGGCGACCACGTTCTGGGCGTACGCGGCCGTGTTGAGGACGGTGCGCTGGCCGAGGAAGTCGGCGGGGGACCGGGCCAGGTCGTAGATCCCCGTGGCCCCGACGATGACCCCGCCGGTGCCGAGCCGTTCCCCGAGGTCGACCTGCATCTCGGTGCCGATCTTGTGTCCCGCCGACGCCAGGCCCCCGGCGGCCCGGGTGTTGTCGAAGTCGGTGCGGAAGTAGAACCCGCGCCAGGTCAGGTTCGTCCCCGGATTCACGAGGTGGGTCACCTCGCTGTTGAGGTTGAGCTTCCAAGAGACCGTGGCCGCGCCGCGGTCCCCTTCCGGCACCAACAGCGGGGTGGCGCGGTCCTTCCACTGCAGGAAGACTCCGTAGTCGTCGTGGGCCCAACTGGCCAGGCCGGTCCAGCGGGTGCGTCGGCCGAGCTGGCGGGTCCCCTTGGCGAAGAGGTTGTAGCGGATCGACTCGTTGTTCTCGCGGTACCCCGTGCGGCGCTTGTGGCCCGCGGAGACGAGGTAGCCGCCCGCGGCGGTCGTGCGCGAGTGGCTGACGTCGACGCCGCCGAGGTACATGAGGTCCCGCCACTCCCAGGACGGGTGCGCGGGCTGGTCGTAGAGGCCGCTCACGAGGCGGAAGCGGGTCTCGGGAAGCTCCGACGGAGAGCGGGTGAGCACGTTGATGACGCCGCCGAGGGCGCCGGTCCCGTAGAGGGCCGAGCCGGCCCCCTTTATCAGTTCCACCCGCTCCACCTCGGTGACGGGGATGGTGTCCCACTTGATGTCCGCCTGGTCGGCGGAGAGGGCGGGGACTCCGTCGAGGAGCAGGAGCACGCGGCTGCCGGTGCCGCGGCTGTACCCGCTCGATCCGCGGATGCTGACCTGACTGCCGACCTGGCTGACGCCGGGCAGATGGCGCAGAGGCCCCGACAGGGAGAAGGAGTTGAAGCCGGTCAGCTCGCGCTTGTCGGTCACCGACATGCTGATCGGCGCCTCGGAGAACAGCTGCGGCCTCCGGGTGGCCGTGACCACCACCCCCGGCAGCTCCACCGCGGACTCGTCGAGGAAGAGGACGCCGAGATCGAGGGACTCCGCCTCACCGACCTCGACGGGAACCGTGAGGGTGCGGAAGCCGACAAAGGAGACGACGAGAAACTCCTGCCCCGCCTGGACAGCGAACCGGAAGCGGCCTCCTTTCCCCGTGAGAACCCCCAGGCCGCTCTTCTTCAGGTGGACACTCGCCCCGGGCAGGGCGGTGCTGTCGCCGGCCGCCGCGATGCGGCCGCTGATCTCGGCGCCGGGCGCGGTGGCCGGGAACGCGGGCGAGAGCAGGCCGCCGGACAGCAGCACCAGGAGGAACAGACGGGCCGTCATCACTCCTGTCCCGCCTGGGCCGCCTCGATCAGGCTCTCGGGCAGCACCGCGGTGCAGGGGGTGGAGCCAAGCTCGGGCGGATCGGCGATCACGCCGAGGTCGATGGTCAGATCGATGCCGCCGGTGACCGCGCCGGGAGTGACCTCGACCACCCCGGGAAGCGAGTCCCCCTCGACGTGGTAGCATCCGAGGAGAGAGGTGAAGTCCCAGAAGGCCTCCGGCCGCCGCCAGGCGACGATGATCCAGCGGTAGACCCCTTCTCTCTGGAGGGGCACGAAGTAGTCGTAGCGGCGGCTGCCGAGGGGGACGCCCTGGTCGGTGCCGCTGAGTCCGAAGAGGTCCGCCGGTTCCTCGGGCAGATCGCGGTAGACGGCGACCGCCACCTCGCCGATCTCCTCCGTCCACTCCCCCAGGAAGGTCACGGTGCCGGCGATGCCGGTGAGAGGCGGCTCGGCCTCGAGGCCGCGGTCGCATGCCGCCGTTGCGAGAGCGGCGATCACCGCCGCGGCTGCCAGGGCCCGCGAGCGGTTGGCCCGCGGGTCTTGTCGACAGGGTGTCCTCGCCGTCTCCATGGCTCCCTCTACGGAGTCACCATCTGGTGAGGGGGGAAGTAGTGCTCCAGTCGCCAAGCGGGAAGATAGCCCGAAGAAAGCTCCGTCTGCTACCGCGGTTGCAGGACTGTGCGGTTGTTCCCGCGGCGAGGAAGATCCCATGGCTGCGAATGATGTACGAGGATGCCTGGATGGATGCCGAGGCGCGCATGCCTGGCCGCGGCTGACCACCGATCGCCTGGTCCTCCGCGCTTTCGACTGGCCGGAGACCGTGACGTGGCCGCCACGACCAACGTGCCCCACCCGTACGAGGACGGCATGGCCGAGGAGTGGATCGGCGGCCACGAGGCCGCCTTCCAGAAGGGGTCGGAGATCGTATTCGCCATCACCCTGAGATCGGGGGGGCTCGCCGGCGCCATCGGCCTGAGTATCAACGGGAAGCATCGCCGGGGAGAGCTGGGGTACTGGATCGGCAAGCTCTTCTGGAACAACGGTTACTGCACCGAGGCCGTGGGCGCGGTGGTCCGCTACGGCTTCGAGGAGCGGGGCCTGAACCGGATCGAGGCGCGTCACATGACGACCAACCCCGCCTCCGGCCGGGTCATGGCGAAGGCGGGAATGAAGTTGGAGGGAGTTCCCTTCGAGGACATGGCGATCTACGCGATCCTCGCCTCCGATCTCGACCCGCCCCTGAACAGTTGACGCTTCGGGACATGGGGGGCTACCCTTCCCCGCCGCCATGCGGCGTCCCTCGCGCCCCCCGTCGATGGCCGGTGGGGCCCTCCTTCTCACGATCGTGCTCGCGGGAGCCTGCACCCCGGAGCCGGAACCCGGCCCGAGCCCGGGGGCGCCGCCTGTTCCGGCCTCCGAAACGGCGATGACCTGGCCCGATCCCGACTCGGCCGTGGCTTGGCAGTCCTGGGGGCACGCGGCCTTCGACAGTGCCCGCAGCCGCGACGTGCCGGTCCTGCTCTACGTCTCCGGCCCCGGCTGCGGCGGCCTCTTCGCCGGTGACGAGGGGGTGGCCGCCTGGAACGCGGAGACGCGCTTTCTGCCCGTGCGCATCGATCCCGAGAGACAGCCTCACGTGGCGCGCCGCTACGCGCCGGCGGGATGCCCGTCGATCAGCGTCCTCGACTCCTCCGGGAGGGAGGTCGTGCGCGCCACCGACATTCCCGCGGACAACGTGACCCGGCTGCTGACGCGCATCCATCACCACCAAAGCCAGGATCCCTCCCGCCTGCGGGTGCCGCCGCCGCCGGCCGCCGGCCGCCGCCACCGGCTCTCGGCGAAGAGCGTCCATGCCGCCGTGGTCTCCGACTACGACGAGCGCTTCGGCGGCTTCGGCGGAGCCCACAAGTTCCCCGAGCCGCAGGTGATCGCTTTCCTCCAGGCGTGGGAGAGCCGCAGGGCCGATCCCGAGGCCGGGCGGATGGCGCGCCACACCCTCGACGCGCTGCTGGCCAGCCCCCTGTGGATCCCGCGGGGTGTCCTGAGCTACTCCCACACGCCCGACTGGACGACGCCGCGCCGGGAGATGAGCGGCGCCGCGCAGGCCGGCCTGCTGAGGGTGCTGGCCGCCTCCGACTCCTCCGCCCACCGCCAGGCGGCCGGGACCCTGTTCGAGATCCTGCGGCGGGACTGGTACAACGAGGAGCGGGGCGTCTTCCGCACGCGGCGGCTGCGCGCCTCCGACGGCCGGTGGTGGTCGGATCCCACGGTCTACAGCGGCGACAACCTGCTGCTGATCCGCGCCCTCCTGGGCACCGGAGCCGCCCTCGGCCGGGAGACCGCCGCGCGGGAGATGGCGGCAGCCGCCGCCGGCTTTCTGCTGCGGGAATGCCTGGACGCCGACGGCAGGGTCCGCCGCGACGACGGCCCGGAGGCCGCCGCGGGTCTGCTGAGCGACCAGATGCTGGCCTCCCTCGCCTTCGGTGATCTGGCCCGCCACGGCGGCCGCGACGACTTTGCCGATGCCGCGCGGAAGGCCCTCGAGTGGGCGGACCGTCACTTGTGGGTCGAGGCCGTCGGCGCCTACGTCGACGCCCCCGACCCGGACGCACCCGGGGCCTGGCCGCGGCGGTATGCCCTCGACGACGACGGCCGGCGGCCGGCGGGACAGGCCCTGGCCGTCGAGGCGCTGCTGGCCGCCGGAGAGGCCGACCGCGCCCGGAGGATCCTGGAGGGCCTCCGCTACCCGGTTCCGCCGGCGCGGCCCCAGGCGTCGATGGCCACCCAGCTGCTGAGTCTCGAGGACGGGGCGGAGCCGCGATGAAGCTGCTGGTCACCGGCGCCCACGGGCTGCTGGGACGCACCCTGCTGGAGACCGACTGGGGGGCCGACGCGGAACTCGTGGGCTGCGGCCGGCGTCCCGGTGCCGTGGGCGGACGCGAGTGCCGGGTCGTCGACCTGACCGAGCCGGGCGCCGTCGGCGAGTTGATCTCCCGGGAACGGCCGGACCGGGTCATCCACACGGCGGCGGAGACCAACGTCGATCTGTGCGAGACCGAGCCGGCGCCGGCGCGGCGGATCAACGTCGACGCCGTGGCCAACCTCGTGGCCGCCTGCGCCGCCTCGGGCTGCGGCGTGGTGCAGCTGTCGACGGACTACGTCTTCGACGGCGCCGCGGGACCCTACTCCGAAGAGGACGAGACCCATCCCCTGTCGCACTACGGGCGCATGAAGTTGGAGAGCGAGGCCCTCGTCCTCGAAGGGGGCGGCCCCGGCCTGGTGCTGCGTACCTTGTGGCTCTACGGCCACCGCAGCGGGGCGCGGCCGAACCTGGTCACCTGGCCGCTGGCGGCCCTGGCCCGCGGCGAGACGGTGCGCGTCGCCGCCGACCAGTGGGGCAACCCGACGCCGGTGGCCGACCTCGCCCGGTCCGCGGTCGAGTTGTGCCGCCGCGGCGCCGCCGGGTGCTTTCACGTGGGGGGCGCCTCGTTCATGACCCGGGAGGAGCTGGTGCGCCGCGCCGCGGCTTTCTTCGGGCTGGACTGCGGCCGGTTGGAGACGGTGACCACCGCCGAGGCCGGGCAGGCGGCGGCTCGGCCGCTGCGCTCCGGCCTGCGCACGGACCGGCTCGAGAGCGAGCTCGGCTGGGCCCCGGCCGACCTGGAGTCGGGGATGGAACAGATGGCCTCCGAAGAAGCCTTCCGCCGCGACTTCGCGGATCTCGTCGGCCTTGGGAAGATGCGCCGCAGGTGAACGACCGACTCTCCATCTCCCTCGTGGCTCCGACCTACAACGAGCGCCAGAACGTCGTCCTCCTGGCCGAGGAGATCTTCGGCCTCCTCGGCGGCTGCGACGACATCGACCTGGAGCTGATCATCGTCGACGACAACTCGCCCGACGGCACGGGGCAGGCCGCCGAGGAGCTGACGCAGCGGTTCCCGGTGCGGGTCGTGCACCGCCCGGGCAAGCTCGGCCTCGGCTCGGCGGTGATGGAGGGATGGCGCCACTCCGAGCGCCCCTGTCTCGGCGTCATCGACGCCGACCTGAGCCACGACCCGGCGATCCTCGCCGATCTCGTGCGCGGCCTGCGCGCCCACGACCTGATGATCGGCAGCCGCTTCGGCGAGACCAGCCGCGTCATGAAGTGGGCCCTGCACCGCAAGATGATCTCCTTCCTCGGCGTCGGCATGGCGCGGCTCATCACCGGGGCCGAGGACCCGCTCTCGGGGTACTTCTGCCTGCGGCGGGAGGTGCTGGGAGAGATGCGGCTGACCTCCGGCGGCTACAAGATCCTCTTCGAGATCCTGGTGAAGGGCCGTTACCGCTCCCACCGCTCCATCCCCTACGTCTTCCGCAACCGCCAGTTCAGCGCCAGCAAGCTCGACTGGCGGGAGTACCTGCTCTTCGCCAAGCAGGTCCTGGTCTTCGGGTGGCGGCGCCTCCTCCGACGCCGCCGCGGCTCCCCGTGACGGCCGCCGAACCGACTGGCGGCGCGGGCTCCGCCCTCGGCGGCTCCGCCGCCGAGGTGGACCTGAGCGTCGTCATCCCCAGCTACAACACGCGGGAGCTGATGGAGCAGGCCCTGCGCACGGTGGACGAGGCCAGCGAGGGTCTGCGGGTACAGGTGATCGTCGTCGACAACGCCTCCCGCGACGGGAGCCAGGAGATGGTGGAGGCCGGGTTCCCCCACGTGGAGCTGATCCGCAACGACCGCAACCTCGGCTTCGGCGGCGCCAACAACATCGCCTTCGAGCGCGTGAAGGGGCGGCACGTCCTGCTCCTCAACTCCGACACCATCGTCGGCGCCGACACCCTGCGCACCCTGGTGGAGTTCATGGACGAGCACCCCGAGGCCGGCGCCGCGGGCTGCAGGATCCTCAACCCCGACGGCAGCCTGCAGCTCGACTGCCGGCGCGGCTTCCCGACGCCGTCGGCGGCGTTCTACAAGCTCACCGGCCTGAGCCGCCTGTTCCCGCGGAGCCGCCGCTTCGCGCGTTACAACCTCACCTACCTCGACCCGGAGGAGACGAGCGAGGTCGACGCCCTGTCGGGTTCGTGCATGATCGTGCGGGGCCGCGTCCTGGAGGAAGTGGGGGGCTTCGACGAGGACTACTTCATGTACGGAGAAGACCTCGACTGGTGTTTCCGCATGGGCCAGGCGGGATGGAAGATCTACTACGTGCCGGCGACGCAGATCATCCACTTCGGGGGAGCGAGCGGGCGCGCCGAGTCGATGCGCATCCAGTTCCGCAAGAGCTCGGCCATGTCGACCTTCGTCAGCAAGCACATGCGGGACCGCTACCGGTTCTTCCCGGTGTGGGCGCTGCACGCCGGCATTCTCGCCTACGGGCTCTACTCCTTCCTCGGCCACCTGGCGCGCACCCTTGCTCTGCCGGTGCTCGACGGGCTGCTCTTCCTCCTCTCCGTGCGCCTGGCCCTGCTGGTCCGCTACCACGCCGACCTGCTGCCCCTGATCGCCGCCCTGGAACGCGTCTGCCGGGGCCTCGGCCTCGACGTGAACCCCACCAAGTGGGTGGCCCCGCCGGACTACAGCGACTTCCAGTGGCTCCTGGTCTACGTCGTGCCGGTGGCGATCTGGTCGGCCTGTTTCTTCGCTCTCGGCCTCTACGACCGGCGCCGCTACGCGCCGGGGGTGGCGGCCCTGGCGGTGACCCTGGGATTCGCGGCGGTGGTGACGACGGCCTTCTTCTTCAAGGAGTACAACTTCTCGCGCCTGGCCGCCGGTGCCTCCTGGGCCTGCAGCCTGGCGCTGGCCGCGGGCTGGCGCCTCGGGGCCCGGTGGCTGACCCGTTCCACCTCCGGCCGCAGGCTCGGGCGGCGGCGGCTGCTCATGGCCGGCACCGACGCCGCTCTGCGCGAGTTCGTGGAGTTCGTTCAGGCCCGGGGCGGGCTCGACTGCCAGATCGTCGGCTTCGCCGGAAGCAGCCAGGAGCGGGGCCGGGTCGTGTCGGGGGCTCCGGTCCTGGGGGTGCTGGAGGAGCTGAGCGGGCTGGTGCAGGAGTACGACGTGGACGAGGTCCTGTTCTCCGCCGATACGGTCACCGACGGCCTGGGCCACGTGCGCGGCCGCTGGCGGCGCTCCCCGCGCCGGCGGCTGGTGCCGGGCGGCCTCGCCGGCCTCGACCTGGCGCCGGAGTCGGTGGACGACCTGCCCCTGGTCGACATCCACTCCGGCTGAGCTTGATGGCCGCCCCCGCGGGGGCGTACCTTCACGGCATGACAGAACACGTACTGGCGGGCGGGCGCACGATCTCCCTGCCCATGAGCAAGGCCCTGGAGATCAGCCTGCGGAGCCTGAAGATCCGCTTCGGCCGCTCCCTGATCACCACCAGCGGCATCATCCTGGCCATCGCCTTCCTGATGTCCGTGTGGAGCAACAACGAGATCATCGGCAGCCTGCGGGCGGCCAATAAAAGCGACATCAACCTGCTGCTGCAGAAGAACGGCATCGAGACGCTGTCCTCCGAAGGCGAGGCCGCCGCCTCGGCCGACGCCATGGCCCGCCTCGAGGAGGAGCGCTCCAAGCAGACCTGGCTCATCAGCCTGTCCCTGCTGGTCTGCGTCGTCGGCATCGCCAACGCCATGCTCATGTCGGTGACCGAGCGCTTCCGCGAGATCGGCACCATGAAGTGCCTCGGCGCCCTCGACTCCTTCATCATCAAGCTCTTCCTCCTCGAATCGACCTTCCAGGGGGCGGCGGGCACGGTGGTGGGCATCGTCCTCGGTCTGTTGATGACCCTGGCCCTGGCCCTGCTCGACTACGGCATGTTCGTCATCGACTACTTCCCCATTGCGGGCATCCTCCAATCGGCCCTGGCGGCGATCGTCTCCGGCACCTTGCTGTCCCTCGTGGGCGCCATGCTCCCGGCGTACAAGGCGGCCAAGATGGAGCCCGTCGAAGCGATGCGCTCCGACACCTGAGGAAAGGCGGCTGACCATGACAGAGACGACGGAAGCACCGGCTGCGGCCACCGCCGGGGAGCGCAACGGCGCCGAGGACGAACAGCGCACGGTGGTGCGCACCCAGCAGGTCAAGAAGGTCTACCAGATGGGCGAGATCGAGGTCCACGCCCTGCGCGGGGTCGACCTCGAGATCTACGCCGGCGAGTACCTGTCGATCATGGGCCCCTCCGGCTCCGGCAAGAGCACCTTCTTCAACATGGTGGGCGGCCTCGACAAGCCGACGGAGGGCAAGGTCTACATCGACGAGGTCGACGTGGCCCAGCTCGACGCCTACGAGCTGGCGTGGCTGAGGTGCCGCAAGATCGGCTACATCTTCCAGTCCTTCAATCTGATCCCGGTGATGACCGCCCTCGAGAACGTGACCCTGCCCATGGTCTTCGCCGGGCTCACGAGCGACGAGTCCCGCGACAAGGGGATGGACCTGCTCGGCAAGGTCGGTCTCGGCGAGCGCCACTCCCACAAGCCCTTCGAGTTGTCCGGCGGCCAGCAGCAGCGGGTCGCCGTGGCCCGGGCCCTGGCCAACGACCCGGCGGTGGTCCTGGCCGACGAGCCGACGGCCAACCTCGACCTGCGCACGGGCACCGAGATCATCGAGCTGCTGCGCAGCATGAACGAGAGCTTCGGCGTCACCGTCATCTCGGCGACCCACGACCACAAGATGCTCAGCGTCTCCGACCGCGTGGTGCGGGTCAGCGACGGCCAGGTCGAGCGCATTCAGCTGCGCGAGGATCTCGAGATCGAGACCGTCGCCGTCGGCGACGAGGAGACCTGAGTCCCCCGGGAGAGGCTCCCTCGCCCGACCCCCGCTCCTCTACCGGACCCTCACCCCCGCCTGGAAGACCGCCCTCACGTCGCTGAAGGCGGCCACGTCCTCGGTCGGGTCTCCTTCGAAAGCCGCCAGGTCGGCGGTCTTTCCCGCCTCGATCGTCCCCACCTCGTCCGCGATGCCGGCGGCTTCCGCCGAGGTCAGGGTCGCCGAGACCAGGGCCTCGCCGGGGGTGAACCCGCACTCGACCAGCAGCTGCAGGTCGTAGTCGAGGTGGCCGAACTCGAGGGCCCCCACCCCGGAGTCCGTGCCGGGGACGATCCGTTCCTTCAGGCAGTAGTCGAGCATCCTCCGCATCAGGTCGATGCGCTTCTCCGCGCGCTGCTCCAGGTGGGCGAGCTGGGCCTCCTCCCCGGCGCCGAGGACCCCCCGGTCGCGCCGCTGCCGCAGCCGCACCATCCTCGGGTAGTTGGTCCAGGCCTGCAGGGTGGGGCTGAGCCAGATGCCGGACTCGGCCAGCATCTCGGCGACCTTGGGGTCGAAGCGCATCTGGTGGTCCGGGTCGAGGAACTCGACGTGCTCGATCAGGTCGATCCCGGCCTCCACGGCGCGCACCATCGACTCCTTGGCGCGGCAGTGGGCCGCCGTGAGCCGGTGGAACTGGCGCGCCTCCCCCACCAGCGCCCGCAGCTCCCCGGTGGAGTAGGTGGCCAGCCCCGGGATGGTGCCGGCCGTGCCCCCGCCGGAGGCCATCACCTTGATGTAGTCGGCCCCCTCGTGCACCAGCCGCCGCACCGAGCGGCGGATCTCCTCCTCGCCGTCGGCGATCTCGTTGCACATGTGGAAGTGGCCCCCGGCGCAGGTGACGGGGCGGCCGCTGACCAGCATCCGCGGCCCCGGGATGTACCCCCGCCGCAGTCCTTCCTTGAGGACGAAACCGACCCGGTTGCGGGCCCCGTGCTCGCGCAGGGTGGTGATGCCGGCGTCCAGGTGGCGGCGCAGGTTCATGGCCCCGATGAGCGCCATGGTCTCGTCGCTCTCGCCGAAGGTCTGGCCATAGGGGCGGCCGTCGCCGGGCAGGCTCAGGTGGGTGTGCCCGTCGATCAGCCCGGGGGTCAGGCAGCAGCCGGGCAGGTCGACGGCCTCGGTCCCCGGCGGCACCTGCCTCTCGACCGCCTCCGCCGGACCCACCGCGGCGATGACGCCGTCGCGCACGAAGACCGACTCCCCGGTTCGGGCGTTGCCGCCGAGGCCGTCGGCGAGCAGCCCGGGCCGGATGAGAACCGTCTGTGAGTTCGACTCTGCCATTCCGTCTCTCCTTTGGATTTCAGGGTTGCCTGCCGCTGTCCGCCCAGACCGCGTCGGCGTCGCGGATGCGGCGCCATACCCAGGCGAGCTGACTCCGCGAAGGGCCCGCCGACCCGGCCCGCACCGCCGCCGCCGGCGCGACCGGCGCCGGTGCCCCTCCGGCGGCGATCTCACCGACGACGAACTGGAACACGTAGAGCGGCGCCAGGCCCATGCGCAGGTCGACGAGCAAGACCCGCCGCCCGTCGACGCGCGCCGCGTAGTAGCCGTCGGTGAACCACTGCAGCCGCCGCACCGCCCAGCTCTCCGAGAGGGGCTCCAGCAGCCGTCGCCCGCCGTCGCGGCGGCGCAGCGCCGGGGGCCGGTCGACGCCGTCGGCCAGGGAGTGGTAGCCCTCCAGGTAGTCCCCTTCCGGCGTCATCGCCAGGACCCGCCACAGGAGGCTGTTGAAGGGGGTGGGCGTGGCCATCAGGCGCTCCACCTCGACGCCTCCCGAGACCGCCGTACGGTGGCCCAGTCCCTCCACGTGGTGCTGGGCCGCGGCCGTCCACAGCAGGTAGGCCGTGCTCAGGCAGAGGCCCGCCGTGTTGCACCGGTGCGCCACCCGGCCCGGGCGCACCAGGACGGCGATCACCCCGGCCAGCAGGGGAAGGGTATAGGCGGGATCGATGATGAAGATCGTCGACCAGGCGACCGGGGCCGTGGGCAGCGGCCACCAGATCTGGGTGCCGTAGGCGGTGAAGGCGTCGAGCAGGGCGTGGGTCCACAGGCAGGCGAGGACGAGGACCGACCAGCGGCGGCGGTCGCCGCGCACCTGGGGGTGCAGCCGGCCGAGGGCCCACACCAGGAGCGGCGCGGCGGCGGCCATCACCGGCAGGGAGTGGGTGAAGGAGCGATGGGAGGTGAACTCGAGGACGTCGTTGCCGAGGGGGATGAAGACGTCGAGGTCGGGCAGGGTCGCCAGGGCCGCGCCCCAGGCGGCGGCCTTGCGTCCGGCGCGGCGGCCGGCAACCGCGTGTCCGACGGCGGCCCCGAGGGCGGCCTGGGAGAGGGAGTCCATCCGGCCCTAGTCGTAGTGCTCGCGGGGGCCGCCCAGGATCGGCTCGAAGCGCTCGGGCCAGTCCAGCTCCCCCAGGATCCGGCGCCAGCGGCCGGGATGGCTGCCGTGGGCGATCACCGGCTCGAACCCCATGCGCAGGTAGATCCTGAGGGCGGGCACGCGGAAGTCGTCGGTCTGCAGGAAGGCGCGGCGGCGGCCCTCCTCGATGGCCTGGTGCAGGACGGCCAGCGAGGCCAGGCGGCCGAGGCCCCGGCCGCCGTGGCCGGGGTGGCGGGCCACCCAGTGCAGCACCGCGGCGTCGCCGCCGTAGCGGGGCAGGACCCAGCAGGAGGCGGTGGCCACGACGCTCCCCGCCGCGTCGAGGACGAGCTTCACCCGCTCCGGCCGGTAGGGGTCGTCGGCGGCCATCTCGCGCGCGAAGTCGGACTGCCCCGGCCGCCGCTCGAAGGCCAGGTCCATGAGCGCGTTCCAGCCCGCCTCGTCCCCGGGCCGGAAGTGGCGCACCTCGTAGCCGGCGGGAGGGACCGCGGCCGGCACCTCCCGCAGGTGGGGCCGGCGCATGATCAGCTGGGGCCTCGGGCTCACGGCGTCCCCGTCCAGGCGCGGCTGTCCGGCACCGGCTGCCAGGCGCCCCCGGCGCCCATGGAGGCCTGGGTGACCAGCCCCGGCAGGGTCTGGTCCATGGCCTCGTGCACGCCCAGCTCCGCCGGAGCGTCGCCGCGCACGGCGTCGACGAAGGCGTGGATCACACGGGCGTCGCTGCCCCCGTGGCCGTGGCGGTCGCCGACGGTGCCGCGCCAGCGCTCCGGCAGGAACTCCTCCACCAGGTCCTCCAGATCGAGCCAGGTGCCCGCATCCGGCGAGCGCGACCGCAGCCACAGGCGGTGCCGCTCGCCCGGGGCGCGGGGCGACTCGTAGCAGCCGTCCGTGCCTTGCAGCTGGTAGGTGGTGGTCACGCTGGGGCGGTCGGAGATCATGTCGACGCGCACCTTGACCAGCCCGCCGCCGGCGAGCCGTCCGAGCATGACGTGGGTGTCCTGGTGGTAGGCGTCGCCCCGGGGGTCGAGATGGTGATGGCCGCTGCCGGCGCAGCAGACCTCCGTGACCCGCCCCGGCAGCCAGCGCAGGATCGGCCCCAGGGAGTGGGTGCCGTAGGTGATCCCGTCGACGCCGGTCTGCCAGCGCCGCCGCCAGGGGGTGCGCTCGTTGAGGGCCTTCACCTCGTGGAGGTACTCGCCGTCGGCGAAGTAGGGGGTGCCGAAGAGGCCGTCATCGACGAGGGCGGCCACCACGAGGTTGGGCACCGTGTAGTTGCAGTTCTCGGCCAGCATGTAGAGGCCGGGGGAGCGGTGGGCGGCGAGCACCAGGCGCCGGCACTGCTCGAGGTCGACGGCGGCGGTGACCTCGCTGAGGACGTGCAGGCCGGCGTCGAGGGCGGCGGTGGACTGCGGGGCGTGGAGGTGCATCGGCGTGGCCACGACCACGGCGTCGAGGCCGCCGCAGGAGAGCAGGTCGTCGAAAGAGGTGAAGGCGTGCTCGGCGCCGGTCTGGCGGCGGACCTGCTGCAGGCCCTCGGCGTCGGTGTCGCAGACGGCGGCGACGCAGGCCACCGACTCCCGGGCCGAGAGCCCCGACAGGAAGGCCCGCCCCCGGGCGCAGGCGCCGGCGATGCCGATGTGGAGCTTCTCGACGCGGTTCACGGCGGTTAGATTCGCCCGGCGCCGGCACCATCGCAAGAGCCCCGGAGCCGTCCCGTGCCGAAGTATCGAATCATCCTCGCCCTGTGCGCGGGCTGTCTGACCGCCGCCCAGGCCCAGGAGGCGCCCAACCCCACCTTCGCCCGGGGGGACTCGCTGCCGGCCGGATGGAGGCTGCGCGGCGAGGGGGAGTGGCGGACCATCGACGGCGATCCCGGGATCGTCGTCCGCGGCGATGGCCGGGGCTCGGGCGGGTGGCGCTCGGACTCCCTCGCCTTCGAGGCCGGCGGCCTCTACCGCGTGCGCTTCCGGGCCCGGCGCCTGGAGGGGAGCGGCGGCGGCACCGTCACCTCGGGGGCGGGATTCGCCAACCGCGACCTGGGGGAAACCGGCTTCGAGTGGCGGCGGTTCAGCTCCGCCTTCGCCGCCCCGGCGGCCTCGAACCCGTACCGCTGGCTGCGCTTCGGCCAGTGGCGGCTGCCCGGCGCCGCCGCCTTCGACGACATCGAGCTGGACCGGGTGCGCGCCGTGCACCGCCTCGTCGGCGGCGGTCTGCGCCTCGGCCAGGGCGAGCGCCTCGAGGCGGGCCGGTACGTCTTCGACTCCCCCCAGCACACGCCGCTGGCCAACATCAGCCGCCCCCTGGAGAGCCACGACGCCGGCTTCAACACCTGCCGCTGGGTCTTCGGCCCCGGCCAGGAGGTCGTCTTCCGGCACGAGGTGGGGGGCTTCCCGCAGCAGGCGGCAGGAGTCCGCGTGAACCTCAACCACCACACCGGGGGCCACCTGCTCGTCGAGGTCTCCACTGGCGGCGGCTGGATCACCCTTGGGGTGATGCCGGAGGTCGCCTCGGCCTCCTTCGACGTGCCCGACTCGCTGCTGCCGGCCGCCGCCGTGCGGGTGCGTCTGCGCGCCGCCGGCGAGGGCGGCGGCGCCTTCCAGGTGGACGACTACGGGTACCAGGCCCGCCTCGACGGGGAGGTTCCGGAGGGGGACGGGGCCACCCTCCTGGTGTCGGAGGGCGGACGGGCGGGATCCCTGCGCTGCCGGGTGGAGGACCCGGGCCGGCTGCGGCCCGGTCTCATCGACACCCTCCGCCTCCTCGTCCACAGCGCATCCGCGGAGAGGCTGCCGGCGCGGGTGCGCGCGGTGACGGGGGCCCTCGGGGAGCCGCCGCCGGCTGGGGGCTGGCGGCAGGTGAAACTCCACCCGGGGGAGAACCGCCTCGCCGTGCCCTGCCGCATCTCGGGGACGGGCACCCTCGTCCTGCATCTCCAGGTGGAGGCGGACGGGCTCTGGCGGGCCGAGGCCGACCTGGCCCTGTCGATGCTGCACGCCGATGGCTACGGCGAGCTGCTGAGCGCCGAAGGCGCGGACCCGGCGGTGTGGTGGGCCTCCTCCGGCTGGAAGGTGTCGCGCACGCGGGCCCCGCCTCGGCGGAGGGGCGCGGCGATGGCGATCTCCGCCGCCGGCAACGAGACCGAGGCGGCCCAGTTCGTCCTGCGTCCCGAGCACCCCCTGCGCGGGCTGCGCCTGCGGCCCACCGATCTGACCGGCCCGGAGGGCGCGGGCATCCCCGCCGATCGCATCGAGGTCCTGCGCGTGGGATACGTGCCGGTGCGGCGCCCCACCGACCGGGCCGGCGAAGCGGCGTGGTGGCCCGATCCCCTCCTGCCCATCGACTCCGCCCTCGACCTGCCGGCGCGGCGCAATCAGCCCTTCTGGGTCCGCGTGTCCGTGCCGCCCTCGACCCGCGCCGGGATCTACGCGGGGGCCCTGGTGCTGACGGCCGCCGACTACGAGACCCGCGTGCCCCTGCGCCTCGAGGTCTTCGGCTTCGACCTCCCCCGCCGCATGACCTGCGAGACCGCCTTCGGGTTTTACCCCGGCCACGTCTGGCGCTACCACGGCGTCGACGACGAGGCCGGCCGCCGGCGCCTCCTCGATCTCTATCTCGAGAGCTTCTCCCGACATCACATCTCCCCCTACGATCCCGCGCCCCTGGACCCGCCCGCGATCACCTGGCCGGACCTGACGGACCGCGCCGTCGCCGAGGGCGAGGTGATCGAGCCCGAGATCGACTTCACCGCCTGGGACGCGGCCATGACGCGGGCCATCGAGGAGTACGGCTTCAACACCTTCCGCCTGGGCATCCCCGGAATGGGGGGCGGCAGCTTCCACCGGCGGCGGGAGCCGGCGCTGCGCGGATTCGCCGCGGACTCGCCGCAGTACCAGGCCCTGTTCCGCGGCTATGCCGGCGCCCTGGAGCGCCACCTGCGCGGCAAGGGCTGGCTGGACGAGGCCTTCGTCTACTGGTTCGACGAGCCGCAGCCGAAGGACTACGCCTTCGTCATGGACGGTTTCCGCCGGCTGGAGGAGGCCGCCCCCGGCCTGCGCCGCATGCTCACCGAGCAGGTCGAGCCGGCGCTGGTGGGCGGCCCCGACCTCTGGTGCCCGCTGGCGAGCCGCTTCGACCCGGCGGCCTCGGCCCCGCGCCGGGAGGCGGGAGACCGCTTCTGGTGGTACCTGTGCACGGTGCCGAAGGCGCCCTACCCCGGCCTGTTCATCGACCGCGCCGGCACCGATCCGCGCGTCTGGCTGTGGCAGACGTGGCAGGCCGGCGTCGACGGGATCCTCGTGTGGGCGACCAACTACTGGACCAGCGGCGCCGCCTATCCCGAAGGCCTCCAGGACCCGTACGAGGACCCCATGAGCTGGGTGTCGCTCCACTCCGGGTCCGTGGGCTCACGCAGGCCGTGGGGCAACGGCGACGGCCGCTTCCTCTACCCGCCCCCGGGGGCGCTCGGAGAATCGCCGGTGCTGGCCGGCCCCGTGGAGAGCATCCGCTGGGAGATGCTGCGCGACGGCATCGAGGACTACGAGTACCTGGCGATGTTGAGGCGGTCCCTGCCCTCGGGGACGGAACTGACCGCCACCGAGCGCCGCCGGCTGGAGGCGCTGTTGGCGGTGCCGCCGGAGATCAGCGTCTCCCTGACCCGCTTCACGAAGGACCCGGCGCCGATCGAGGTGCGGCGCCGGGAGCTGGCCGCCGCCGTGGAGAGGCTGGCCGGAGGCTGATCCTTCAGCCCGCCCCGGCTCCCACCGGCTGGCAGCGATGAACCCGCCCGCAGGAGGGACAGCGGCAGCGCACCCGCCCGAACCAGTCCTGGCCGAGCAGGTGGCGCATGGTGGAGGCGCCGAAGAGGTGCTCGCAGTCCGGGCAGGCGTAGCGCCGGCGGCGGGCCTGCCAGGCGGCGGCGCCGATGCCGGCCAGCAGGCCCGCGGCGAGGACGAGGATCAGGCAGGTGACCAGCCCCAGGCTCTCGAACAGCCACGGGCGGGCCACGACATAGAGGCCGGCGACGCACAGCAGGACCACCGCCGGGGCGCGCCAGGAGGTCAGCACAGGGTCAGCCGGGGCGGGGCGGTACGGGGGGAGATTGGCGGGCCGGGGGCATGGGGCGCGGTAAACTAGGCATCGTGCCAGGAGGGACCAATCGCCGGCCAACGTATCCGGGTGGAAACGCGATCGTCACCGCGGCCACCCAGCCACTCGAGCGCGGTCAGAGCTTGATGACGGCGCTGAGGATGCCGGTCATGGCGACCAGGGTGGCTATGGTCCACCTGAAGTAGGCGTTCAGGGATCGGTTGGTCTCATCGATACGTTGGCCCAGGACGCGGTTGGTTTCGTCGATGCGGTGATGAATTCCCCCTATCTGGTTGCGCAGGTCCCGCATGTCTTCGCGCAAATGGAGGATCCCTCGGTGCAACTCTTCGGAGGTGGGGGCGGACTTGGGGGCGGGGCTATCGGCCATGGCGGGCTCCTTCGGCGCGGCGAGGACAGGAAGAAAAAGCAGTGCACTCCAGGCAAAGCAACCCCTGTGCCGCCGACCCCGAGATGGAGGTGGATCCCTTGACGGGTTGGCCTCCCCGCCTACCTTGAGCATACGACATCCGTTGGGGGTGGCCGGCTCTCCGGCCTGAGATCAGAACCCTTCGAACCTGACCTGGATCATGCCAGCGTAGGGAAACGGACCAGCGCCATCAGAGGCCGTTTCCCCCGTCTGGAGAAAGCGGCCTCTTCGTATGCCCAGCCTTCCTTCCGGCGCCGCTGCGGCGCTGATCGCCTTCCTCCTCACAGCTGCCACCGTCCCTGCGGAGACGCTGCGCGGCACCGTCCTCGACGCGTCCACCGGCGATCCCCTGCCGGGCGCCCATCTGACCCACGGAGACCTGGTCGTAACCGCCGACGGCGCCGGCCGCTTCGAACTCTCCCTGGCCGCGGGTGACTCCGCGATTGTCAGCCACATCGGCTACGAGCCCGCCGTCCTACGCGCACGCCCGGGGGCGGAGCGGCCCCTCATCGTACGGCTTCGTCCGGTGGCCCTGCCGGTGCCGGTGACCGTGGTCACGGGCGGACTGATCGAGCAGACACTGGCGGAGGCGGCCTCCTCGGTGACCGTCCTCGACCGGGGACGCCTGCAAGGAGCCGAGGGCCACCACTTCCAGGATCTCACCCAGGCCGTGCCCAACCTCAACTGGGCCGGCGGCACGTCCCGGCCCCGGTATTTCCAGATCCGGGGGATGGGGGAGAACAGCCACTTCGTCGGCGAGAAGCCGCCCAACTACCTGGTCGGCTTCGTCCTCGACGGCGTGGACCTGAGCGGCCTGGGCACGGCTGGCGTGCTCTTCGACCTGGACCGGGTCGAGGTCTTCAAGGGCCCCCAGTCGACGATCTTCGGACCCAACGCCATGGCCGGCCTGATCAGCATGGAGTCGACCGACCCGCTGCCGTTCTCCAGCCACGGGGTCACCATGTCCCGGGGCGACGACGACCTGTTGCAGGCCGCCGCCACCGTCAACGTGCCGCTGAGTGAGAGACTGGCGGTCCGCGCCGGCTACCACGAAGCCAGGTCCAATGGCTTCAGGAGCAATCTGTTCCTGGATCGAGAGGACTCCAACCGCCGATGGGAGAGGTTCGCCCGTGCCAAAGTGCGCTACACTCTCGACAACGGTCTGCGGCTGTTGGGCACCTTGTTTCGCGCCAACCTGGACAATGGCTACGATGCCTGGGCCCACGACAACAACGAGGAGCTGATCACCCATTCCGACAATCCGGGCAAGGATCACCAGGAGACCACCGCCTTCTCCCTCAAGGCCGAGGCCCCCCTCGGCGGTCTGGACCTGGTCTCGATCACGGCCTGGTCGAAGACCGAACTGGAGTACAGCTTCGACGGCGACTGGGGGAATGACGAAGAGTACTGGCGCGGGGAACCGTACAACCTCGATCCCGAGCGCGACGGATGGACCAACGACTTCTTCGACCGGACCCTCCGGGAGCGCACGACCTTCACCCAGGAACTGCGCCTGCTGAAGAGCGATCTGGCCGGCCATGGAGAGGCGGTTGCGGGGGCCTTCCTCAAGGCCCTCGAAGAGTCGGACGATGCCACGAGCTGGGTCTTCGGCAGCTCTGTCCCCATCGACCACGACAGCACCTTCGAAGTGGACAACCTGGCCTTCTATGGTCAGTACAGCCGCGGTCTGGGCGATGCCGTGAAGCTGGCCTTCAATCTTCGTCTGGACCGCAATTCGACCTCCTATCAGGGGGCCACGGCGGACGAGGACGACGTGAGCTTCGACGTGGGCCAGTGGCTCGGCGGCGGCAAGCTCGCCCTGACCTGGCGGCTTGCTTCTGATGCGACCATCTACGGTGCTGTCTCGCGGGGCTACCGGGCCGGCGGCGTGAATCAGAACCCGCGCCTGGGCGATCGCGACCGGCCCTTCGATCCGGAGTACGTGACCAACCTCGAGACGGGCCTTCGCATGGGGGGGACGGCGCTGACGCTCTTCCACACCCTGCGCTTCGACCAGCAGGTCAGCCTCTCCAGGCAGCAGAACCCCGACGACCCCAACAGCTTCTCCTTCTTCATCGACAATGCCTCCAAGGGGCGCAGCAGCGGCATCGAGCTGGAGCAGAGCTACCGGCCGCTGCCCGGAGCGCGTCTGTTCGGCTCGCTGGGATACCTGAAGACCCACGTCGATCCATATACGTTCGAGACCGACAAGGGACCCGAGACGCGAGGCGATCGGGCCGCGGCCCACGCGCCGGAGTACACCTTCAGCCTGGGGAGCGAGTATCGCCATCGGTCGGGCCTGGGCGGGCGCTGGGAGGTGGCGGGCATGGACGAGTTCTTCTTCTCGGACAGCCACAACCAGGTCTCGGAGCCCTACCGATTGATCAACGGCCACATCTCCTACCGCCGGGGTACCTGGTCCTTGCAGCTGTGGGGCCGCAACCTTCTCGATCAACGCTACGCGGTGAGGGGATTCTATTTCCGTCTCGAGCCGCCCGACTACGAGAAGAAGCTCTACAAGAGCTACGGGGACCCGCGCCAGATCGGCCTGCGGCTGACGGCGCGCATGCCGGCGGGGGACTGAAGCCGTGGGCCTCTCGGCGCTCATCGTCGGCAACGGCGAGCCTCCCTCCCGGGAGCTGTTCGCCGCCCGCGCCCGCGAGGCCGACATGGTCCTGTGCGCCGACGGCGGCGCCGACACCGCCCGCCGCCTCGGGCGCGCCCCCGACTACATCGCCGGCGACCTCGACTCGGTGAGCGGCGCGGGGATGGCCGCCGTCGCCGGGGACCGCCTCGTCCGCGTCGACGCCGACGACACGGGCACGGACATGCAGAAAGTCCTGCGGCTGGCCCTGGATCTGAGGGTGGAGCGGGCGGATCTGCTGGGCTTCACCGGGCGGCGCACCGACCACACCCTGTGGAACCTGAGCCTGCTTAGGAGCTTCGGCGACCGGCTGGACCTGCGCCTGATCGACGACTACTGCGAGATTCGCCTGATCCGCGGCCGCGTGCGCTTCCGCGCCGACCTGGGGCAGAAGCTCTCCCTGTGTCCGCTCGACGGACCGGCCGACGGCATCGAGACCGAGGGCCTGCGGTGGCCCCTGCGGGGGGAGAGCCTCGTCCCGGGCCGCCGCGACGGCATCTCGAACGAGGTCACCGCCAGCCCGGTGGAGATCCGGGTGGGGCGCGGCGACCTGCTGCTGTGCGTGCAGCGGCAGAGCGTCTCGGGGCGGATCGAGGTGCTGGACTAGCGGACCGGGTGGGTCAGGCGGAGCAGCGGGCCCCGCCGAGGACGCAGAACTTGGCGCAGTGGGGGTGGTTGAGCTTCACCGGCCCCCAGGCCTCGGCCAGGGTCGCGCCCATCTCGAAGGCCTCGTCGTAGGGCAGGAGGGTGCAGGAGAGGACGACGGGGGCTTCCGCGCCCTTGCGCTTGACCACCATGCGCGACGAGGCGCACATGACGTCGTCGGGGGACTGGCCGAGGATCTCCCAGCAGCCGCTGGTGATCTCCGGCACGTCGACGGACTCGTCCATCTCCGGGAAGAGCACCAGCCGGGCGGGGTCGGCGGCGTCGATGATGACCCCGAGGCCGGCGAAGAGGCGGCCGAAGCCGGCGCGCAGCTCGTCTTCCCCGCCGCCCCAGAGGGTGCGTCCGGCGGCGGTCAGGTTGAAGCCGGAGTCCGAGAGCCAGCGCAGGCCCTCGACCATCGGCGCCCAGGAGCGCGGCCCCCGCTCCTCTTCGTGCAGGACCGGGTCGTAGTGGTCGATGGAGACGCGGATCGCCAGCCGGTCGCCGTAGGCGTCTCGCAGCCTCAGCAGTTCCTCGCCGCACTTCATCATCGGCCGCATGGCGTTGGTCAGCACCAGGCACTCGAAGCCGCGCTCCAGGACCTCCCCGAGCATGTCGAGGATGTCGGGGTTCATGAACGGCTCGCCGCCGGTGAAGCCGATCTCGCGCGTGCCCAGTCCGCCGCGCTCGATCTCGTCGAGGAAGGCGGAGACCTCCGCCGCCGTGAGGTAGGCGAGGCGGTCGTTGCGCGGACTCGACTCGATGTAGCAGTTGGCGCAGGTGAGGTTGCAGAGGGTGCCGGTGTTGAACCAGAGGGTGTCGAGGCGGTTCAGGGCCACCCGGGCCCGCTCCTCGCCGCCGGCGGTGATGTCGGGATCGCGGAACTTGCGCGCGTCCAGCCGGGCCGGGGCCAGGGTCATGGCGAGGCCCTTCTCTCAGGCACCGTCCACGGCCTTGCGCAGGGCATCGCCGTTGGTCTTCCACCACTCGAAGAGGATGGAGACGTCGGTGCCGATGCAGAAGTGGCGGACCCCCAGGTCGAGGTAGTACTTGGCCCCGTCGGCGTGGCCGATCTCGGCGCGCGGGTGCACGCCGGCGGCCAGGCAGGCCTCGATGACGCGCTTCTCCACCGCCTTGATCTCCGGCGAGCCGCCCTGGCCGGCCTTGCCGACGCTCATGGAGTAGTCGGACGGCCCCCACTGCACCATGTCGATGGGCAGCTCCAGGATCTGCTCCAGGCTCTCCACGGCGCCCTTCTTCTCGATCATCAGGACGACGACGATGTCGCGCAGGGTCTGCACGTAGTCCAGGGAGCCGCCGTAGCTGGCGTGGGCGAACCGCCGCGAGGCGACGCCGTAGGTGCCGCCGTCCTCCGGGGTGTCGGGGCGGGCGATGCGCAGGCACTCGCGGGCGTCCTCGACGCCGCGGCTGTCGGAGAACAGGACCGACTCGAAGCCCGAGCCGATGGCGCGCTGGGCGATCCACGAGCGCGGCTCCTGCTCGACCTTGATCATCGTGCCGAGATCGTGGAGCTCGGCGGCGCGGCAGATGTCGTCGAAGGCGTAGAGGTCGTAGGGTCCGTACTCGGCGACGAACTCGACGTAGTCGTAAATGCCGGTCTGGCCCAGGATCTCGACGACGTTGGGCCAGGTGGTGTGCACGTGGGTGCCGAGGGTCGGCTTCCCGTCGTTGAGCAATTGGCGGAGCTTGTTCGGTTGGATGGTGGCCTCCTTCAGACCGTGCGAAGCATTCTGATGCACACCGGGGAAGGGGTCTCGACGCTCTCCCCCGTGTCCTCGAGCCGGCCCGATACGTCGACGCGGAGCCTGGCGATGCGGTCCGTGTGGTGTCCACCCGAGTAGAGCCAGCGTCCCGAGGGATCGATGGCGAAGTTGCGCGGCGCCGACGGCACCGGCGTGTGGCCGAGGAGGGTGAGCTGTCCGCTGCCGGCGTCGACGGCGAAGGCGGCGATCGAGTCGTGGCCGCGGTTGGAGCCGTAGAGGAAGCGGCCGTCGGAAGACAGGTGGATGTCGGAGGTGTGCGTCGTCTCGGCGTAGCCGGCGGGGAGGGTGGTCACCTCCTCGACCTCGATCAGGGAGCCGCCGTCGTCGCCGCGGGCGAAGAGGGTGATCGTGTTGGACATCTCGTTGATGACGTAGGCGAAGCGCCGGTTGGGATGGAAGGTCATGTGCCGGGGACCGCCGCCGGGGGTCACCTTGCCCGAGCCGCGGGGGACCAGGCGGCCATTCTCCAGGTCGAGGGCGTAGACCAGGACCTCGTCGAGGCCGAGGTCGGCGCAGAAGGCGAAGCCGTTGTCGGGATCGACGTTGATCGAGTGGGCGTGCGGCCCCTGCTGGCGCCCCGGGTCGACGCTCGAGCCCTCGTGCTGATGGAAGTCGGAGATCTCCCCCAGGCTGCCGTCGTCCCGCAAAGGGTGCATGGAGACGCTGCCGCCGCCGTAGTTGGCGCTGAGGACGTAGCGGCCGCTGTGGTCGACGCTGTTGTGGCACGGCGCCGAGCCGCCCGTGGGCTGCAGGTTGAGGAAGGTGAGAGCGCCGGAGTCAGCGTCGATGGAGAAGGCGCTCACGGCGCCGCCGCCGTCGAAGTGGGCGACCTCGTTCACGGCGTAGAGGTAGCGGCCGCTCGGGTGCAGGGCGAGGAAGGAGGGGTTGTCCTCGCACGGGGTGCGGCCGTGGATGCGCAGGGCCCCCGAGTCGGGGTCGGCCTCGCCGTAGTAGATGGCGGCGTCGTCGCCGCTGGTGTAGTTGCCGATGAAGACGAGAGCCCGGTCAGCCATGTGCGGTCACGCGCTCCGGGTGGAGGTCCGTTGCCGTCGTAGAGGGGGAACGGCGCAAGGTACGCACCACCCCCGGTGGCGACAAGAATCCGGCGCCGGGGGTCAGGAGCCGCGGTTCGGCCTCGGATCGCGGCTCAGATCACCTCCCGAGCGTCCGCGCCGGGCAGCTCGGGCAGGGGTGCCGAGGGCAGCGTCTGGTACCAGTAGACGACGGAGGAGATGTCGTCCTGCAGCGCCAGGTAGCGGCCCTCCGAGCGCCAGCCGAGGGCCTGCATGTGGACCCGCAGGCCGCTCTTGAAGAACACGGGGTCGTGGACGTGGAAGCGGTACAAGGTCATGCGGCAGCCCGGCTCGCCGGAGGTCTTCACCACCTGCCGGAAGCCGGCGTACGGTCCCGAGAAGTCGCGGCGGTCGAAGCCCCAGGCGCCGCAGAAGTAGTCCTCGGTGCCGGTGCCGCAGATCGTCGGGTCCTCGCCGTCGCCGTCGAGGAACATCTTGATCTCCCCCTCGCCCCACCAGCCGGCGCTGTTCTGCTGCCAGGCCATGAAGGTGCCCACGTACTGGCCGCGGCCTCGGATGCCGTCGGCCATGACGTACTCCTGCGCGTAGGGCAGCGGGTTGGTCCGCCGCCACTGGGCGCAGAAGGCGAGGGCCTCTTCCGGCACCTCCTCCAGCGTGTAGTTGATCGTGTAGAAGAACCCGGGCAGCTCGTTGACGCCGTCGTTCTCCACGGTGATGCGGGCGTGGCGGCGGAAGGGCATGGGGAAGTAGACGTTCATGCCGCCGTGGGGGTTGACGTTGACCGGCGCGCCGAGCACGTCCTGGCGCTCGTTCCAGGCGTTGCAGCCGAAGTCGCCGAGGGGCGCTTCCACCGAGGGGTGGTCCTGCCCGTCCCAGTAGATGCGCAGGATGACGGAGCGGTAGAAGGTGTGGCGGAAGGTGAACCATATGTGGCGGATGACGCCGGGTCCCTCGTGGTCCATCAGGGTGGTCGTGCTGCCGGGGGCCAGCTTCAGGCACGGCCGCACCTTCCAGCCCTTGCCGAGGTCCCGCGCGGCGCTGTCCGGTCCGGGCTCGGCGCGGGCGCCGCCGCCGACGGCGCCGTCGGGGTTCTCGGCGCTCAGGGAGCGCGACTCGGCGCGCCGGTCGAGGTAGAGGTTACCCAAGTCGATGGGGAGCATGACGCCCTTTCTCAGGAAAAGCGGTCGGGGTCGAGGAGGCTCAGGTCGTGGCCGGCCTCCTCGCCGGCCACCAGCCGCGACACGATGCGCCCGGTCACCGGCCCCAGGGAGAGGCCGATCATGGCGTGCCCCGCGGCGACCACGACGTTGCGCCAGCGCCGCGGCCGGCCGAGGAGGGCCATGCCGTCGGGGGTGCACGGCCGCAGCCCGCGCCAGACCTCGTGGACGCGGAAGCTCGAAGGGTCCCAGTGGGGGACGTAGCGCGGCACGCCGCGCATGATGGCGTCGACGCGCCGCTGGTTGATCGACAGGTCCATGCCGGCCAGCTCGAGGGTGCCGGCGAAGCGCAGGCGGTTCCGGCCCATGGGCGTCATCGCCACCCGGGCCTCGGTCAGCATGAGGGGCAGCTCCGGCGTGCCCTCCGGCGACTCGACGGTGACCGAGTACCCCTTGGCCGGCTGGATCGGCGCCTCCACCCCGAGGCCGCGGGCCAGCTCCGGGCTCCAGGAGCCGGCGGCCAGGACCAGCTGCCGGGGGCGGAAGGCGCCGCGCGTCGTCTCCACCGCCTCGACGGTGTCGCCCCGGGTCAGCAGCCGCAGCACCTCGGCCCCCTCGACGACGTCCACCCCCTCCTCGGCGGCGCGGCCGGCGAGGCCGCGCACGAAACGCCCGGGATCCATGTGGGAGTCCTGGGAGTAGAACACGCCGCCCACGCAGCGGACCTCGAAGCCGCCCAGCCGCGCGCCGGCCTCGGCGGCGTCCACGCTCTCCACCTCGATGCCGGCGGCGCCCATGTGGCGGGCCTCCTCCTCGGCGGCGGCGAGCCCTTCCGGGGTGTCGCACAGCATGAGCCGGCCGATCTCGCCGTAGCTGAAGTCGAGGCCGCTGTCGGCGATCTCCCGGAAGAGGCCGCGGCTCTCGAGGTGGAGGTCGCGCAGCACGGGGACCGCCCGGTCAACGCGGGCCTGGGTGGCGGCGCGGCGGAAGCGCCACAGCCAGCGCAGCAGGTCGCCGTCGAGGCGCGGCTTGATGTAGAAGGGGCTGTCGGGGCTCATCAGGTAGCGCAGCCCGGCGCGCAGGGCCGCCGGCTCGGCCAGGGGCACGCTGTGGCTGGGCACCACGAGGCCGGCGTTGCCGTGGGAGCTGCCCGAGCAGACGGCGTCCTTGTCGAGGAGGACGACCTCGGCCCCGGCCCGGCGCAGGAACCAGGCGCTGCAGACGCCGACGGAGCCGGCGCCGACGACGAGGACGTCGACCTCGCGGGGCCGGCCGAAGGCGGGGGCGGGAGAGGGGGTGCTCGCGCTCATCGGCGCCGCAGGCCCCGGGTGAAGACCTTGCCGCCGATGAGGAAGGCCGGGCCGCCGCCGGGGCCGCGCTCGCGGGCGAAGGTCTGGCCGCACCGGGGGCAGCGCAGGTCGCCGGCGGTGAAATCCTCGGCGATGCGCTCGCGGCGGATCTTCACCAGGCCGCCGCCGCCCCCCTTGCGGTAGCGCAGCAGCCGCGTCCGGCACCCGGCGCAGAAGACCGAGACCGTGCGGGTGTCGGCGGGCACCCGTGCGCGAGCAGGGGCAGCGCTCACGAGGAGTGGACCCCGGCCACGCGGCTGGCGAGCCAGGCCGAGGGCACGAAGACGAGAACGCTGAGCACCATGAACCACAGCGGGTGCGGGACCACCGCCAGGTAGGAGATGCAGGCGAGCATCATCACGCCGCCCACGAGCAGAGCGGGAAAGGGCCGGCCGGCGATGCGCGCCGCCACCCAGGCGCCGCAGAACGTGCCGAGGGCGTAGGCGAGGAGGACCATGAGCAGGGCGCCCACCGGCATCTGGCCGACGATCTCGGCGAAGGCCTCCCGGTCGGCCGGGTCGAGGCCCTCCGGCGGCGGGTAGAGCTGGTGGCCGAGGGACTGGAACAGGGCGATGCCGCCGAAGGCGACGGCGATCCCCGCGGCGACGGCGAGAAGAGCACGGATCATGGGGTGGGTCCTCCTGCAAGGGATGGCCAATCTACCTCGCCGCGCTCCGGCCGGGCAAGGATTCCGGGGGGCCGGTTTCCGGTTGCCTGCGTATCTTGGTGAAACCCCTTTGCCGCACAGAAAGGCGCAACCCCAAATGGCCGACAAGATCCGGGTCGGGGTCCTCTTCGGCGGCCGCTCCGCCGAGCACGAGGTCTCCGTCACCTCGGCGCGCTCGGTGCTGGAGTCGATCGACCGGGAGAAGTACGAGGTCACCATGATCGGCATCGACCGCGACGGCCGCTGGCTGGCCGCCGGCGACGCCACGGCCCTGCTCGCCGCGGGCCGGGTGGGGGGCGAGGGCCTCAAGCCCGTGGCCCTCGACTATCCGGGCGGCGATCTGGTCATGCAGAACGGCACCGCCGGCACGCAGGCGTTGGACGTCATCTTCCCCATCCTCCACGGCCCCTACGGCGAGGACGGCACCGTGCAGGGCCTGATGGAGCTGGCCGGCGTCGCCTACGTGGGATCCGGCGTCCTCGGCTCGGCGGTGGGCATGGACAAGGACATGATGAAGCGGGTCTTCCAGGCCGAGGGCTTCGACCAGGTGGAGTACGCCCCGGTGTTGCGCAGCCGCTGGCGCGCCGAGCCGGAGGCGGTGCGCCGGGAGCTGGAGGAGAGGCTCGGCTACCCGATGTTCGTCAAGCCCGCCAACCTCGGCTCCAGCGTCGGCATCTCCAGGGCGCGGGATGCCGACGAGCTGACCGCCGGCATGGACGAGGCGGCGCGCTACGACCGCAAGCTCGTCGTCGAGGCCGAGGCCGCCGACTGCCGCGAGGTGGAGGTCTCGGTCCTCGGGAACGAGGAGCCCCAAGTCTCGGTGACGGGGGAGATCGTGCCCGGCAACGAGTTCTACGACTACCGCGCCAAGTACCTCGACGACAACTCGGAACTCATCATCCCGGCGCGCATCGGCCCCGGGACCCAGGAGCGGGTGCGGGACCTGGGGCGGCGGGCCTTCCTGGCGGTGGAGGCCGCCGGCCTGGCGCGGGTGGACTTCTTCGTCAGCCGCGGCGAGGAGGAGCGCGTCTACGTGAACGAGATCAACACCATGCCCGGGTTCACCCCCATCAGCATGTACCCCAAGCTGTGGGAGGCCAGCGGCGTCAGCTATGCCGAGCTGATCGACCGCCTGATCCAGCTGGCCCTCGAGCGCCACCGCGACCGCCGCGACACCTCCACCGACCGGGGGCTGCCGTGAGCGAGGGTCCCGCGCCCGCGGCGGCGGCGGAGATCCCGGGCCTCTCCGGAGAAGACCCCGGCTTCTGGACCAAGGGGAAGATCTCCAACGGCTGCTCTCTGTTGCTGCTGCTGGCGGGCCTGGGTCTCTCCGCGGCGGCTGGAGCCCCCGCCTGGCTGGCGGCGGCCGCTCCCTGGGCGCTGGCGGCCGGGCTCTTCGGGTTTGCCGGCGGCATCACCAACTGGCTGGCGGTGAAGATGCTCTTCGACCGCGTGCCCGGCCTCTACGGGTCGGGGGTGATCCCCAACCGCTTCCGCGAGATCCGCGCCACCATCAAGACGCTGATCATGACCCACTTCTTCGAGGAGGACTACCTGCGCCGGTTCTTCGAGGAGCGCGGGTTCGGCGGCCAGGCCCCGCGCCTGGGGGAGGCGATGCGGGCCCTGCTCGACACGGAGGAGGCCGACCGGGCCATCGAGGCGGAGCTGGAGAGCCTGAAGCAGGGCCCCATGGGCATGATGATCGGCATGGCCGGCCCGGACGCGGTCAAGCTCCTGGCGCGTCAGTTCGTCGGGGCGCTGATCGACCGTCTGGCCCCCATGGTGGAGGAGCGCCTGCGGGCCGACCCGGCGGCCGGGATCCCGGCCCTGCGGGCGCAGGTCGACGCGCTGCTGGAGGCCAAGCTCGAGGAGCTGACGCCCGCCGTCGTCAAGGAGATGATGGAGCAGGTCATGCGCCGCCACCTCGGCTGGCTGATCGTCTGGGGAAATGTCTTTGGAGGTCTGATCGGGCTGCTGTCGAGGGCGGTGGCTGCGGGCTGGGGCCTGCGGGGGGTGCCGTGACCTGACGATCTGCGCCCATCCGTAGAGCTGGTGCCAACACCCCAGGGCAGAACTGGAATCAGCGCGGTGAGGGCCGGCGACCTGCCCTATTTTATCGACATGGACACCACCGCCCTGCTCCGCGAGAAGCGCAGTTCCATACTGGAGGTCGCCAGCCGTCACGGGGCCCGCAACGTCCGGGTTTTCGGCTCGGCCTCCCGGGGGGATGACAGACAGGAGAGCGACATCGACTTCCTGGTCGATCTTGATCGCGACCGGAGTCTGCTCGACCTGGCCGAACTGGTCGCGGACCTGGGCGATCTGCTCGGCCGGCCGGTGGACATCGCCATCGAGGACAACCTGCATCGCCTGCTGAGACAGCGGATTCTCAAGGAGGCGCGGCCTCTGTGACCAGGGATGCCAAGGTCTACCTCTTGCAGATCCAGGAGGCGGTCAATCGCATCAGGCGCTACACCGAGGGCGGCCGGGAGAGTTTCCTGGCGGACTCGATGGTTCAGGACGCAGTCCTGCGCAACCTGGAGGTGATCGGAGAGGCGACAAAGCGGATCCCTGACGATTTCCGGAAGGCACATCCCGGTGTACGCTGGCGGGGTATGGCGGGCCTCCAAGACCTTGAACGGGTGTGGGCGGTGATCGAGAAGGATCTACGCGAGGTCTTTGACCAGCTACTCGCCCTGACAGGTCCCCATACATCCCAAGGCGACGAGTAACGGCGGTCCAGATCGAGTGGAACGCTTCCGCCTCGACGGGCAGGTCGCCGTGGTCATCGGCGGCACCGGGGCTCTCGGCGGCGCCATGGCCCGCGGCCTGGCCGAGGCCGGGGCGGCGGTGGCCGTGGCCGGACGCGACGAGGGCCGCGGCGGGCGGGTCGTGGCCGACATCGAGGCCGCCGGAGGACAGGCCGCCTTCATTCCCTGCGACGCGGGTTCCCGGGAGCGGCTGGCCGAGGCGCGGGATCTCGTGCGGGAGCGGCTCGGCGAGCCGGCGGTCCTCGTCAACGCCGCCGGCGGCAATCAGCCCGCCGTCACCCTGAGCGAGCAGCTCCGCTTCGAGGACGTGGACCTGCAGGCCTGGCGGGACTGCCTCGACCTCAACCTGTCCGCCGGGGTGCTGCTGCCGTGCCAGGTCTTCGGACCGCCCATGAGGGCCGCCGGCCGCGGCTCGATCGTCAACATCGCATCCATCAGCGCCCACGTGCCCCTGTCGCGGGTGGTGGCCTACTCGGCGGCCAAGGCGGCCGTCCTCAACCTGACGCGGTTCCTGGCCCGCGAGTGGGCGCCGGCGGTGCGGGTCAACTCGATCACGCCCGGTTTCTTCCCCGGCGAGCAGAACCGCCGGCTGCTGTTCCGGGAGGACGGGGAGCCCACCGAGCGCGGGCGCCAGATCCTGGAGCACACGCCCATGGGGCGCTTCGGCGATCCGTCGGAACTCGTGGGCGCGGCGGTCTTCCTGGCCTCCCACGAGGCCAGCTCCTTCGTCACCGGCGCCGACCTGTGCGTCGACGGCGGCTTCCTGAGCATGGCTCTGTAGGCCCGGGGCGCCGGCCCCGGATGGATCTTCTTCAGGTGAAGAGCAGCTTGAAGTAGTACAGGGGGCTGGTCAGTTCCTTCTTCGGCACGGCGTTGGCCATCATGCCGCAGATGTGCTCGGAGACCTTCGGAGAGCGCGCCCCCTTGCCGATGACGAAGTTGAGCAGCGGCCGCACGCGGCCCATGCGCTGCATCTGGTAGCTCACCTTCAGCTCGGGGCCGAGGGCCTCCCAGAGGCGGTCCTCGTAGCGGCCCAGGACGGCCGCCGAGGTGTCGCCTTCGTCCACGGCCTCGCGGCAGACCTCGGCGGCGATGCGGGACGAGTACAGGGCGTTGCCGATGCCCTCGCCGGTGAAGGGGTCGATCAGGCTGGCGGCGTCGCCCAGCAGCAGGAAGCCGTCGCCGTGGCAGGGGCGCCGGCGGCTGCCCACGGGCAGGTTCCAGCCCACGGGCCGCTCCAACCGCCGGGCCTCGGCGAAGCGCTCGGCGAAGGGCGGCCGGCCGATGACCTGCTCCAGGGCGGCCTTCAGGTCGACGCCCCGGCGCTTCATCTCCGAGTGCACCATGCCGATACCGATGTTGGCGCCGCCGTTCTCCAGGGGGAAGATCCAGAAGTACCCGGGCCGGACCTCGTCGACGAAGTGCAGCTCGATCTCGTCGGTGGTGCCGGTCACGCCCTCGTAGTAGCAGCGCAGGGCGACCACCCAGTGCGGGGGATCGTGGGCATAGAGGCCGGCGCGTCTGGCGACGATGGAATTGAAGCCGTCGCAGCCGAGGACGACGCGGGCCGTCAGGGTCTCCTCGGGGCCGCGGTGGCCGTTGCCGTTGCCTGAGCCCCCGGTCCGATGGCCGCGCACGCCGACGACGCGGCCATCGTTGCTGCGCACCAGGTCCTTGACGGCGAATCCCTCCCGCACCTCGATGCCCCGGGCGCGGGCCTCGCGCACCAGGAAGTGGTCGAAGACGCGGCGGCGGATCACGTAGCCGCGCAGCGGCAGCTCGCGGCCGGTGAGGGGGTCGTGGTGGCGGCGGTCGCGCAGGTCGACGCTGAGGCCGACGTGCTCGGGGCTGGCCATGAGGACGCGGTTGATCTCGCTGCCCTCCAGGGCCGCCGTGCCCTCCAGGAGTCCCAGCTCGTCGAGGACGGAGAGGGCCTTCCCGGACAGCGCGTCGCCGCAGATCTTGTCGCGCGGGAAGGTGTCGCGGTCGACGACGATCGAGGTCAGGCCCTGGCGGGCGGCGTACATGGCGGCGGCGGTCCCCGCCGGGCCGGCGCCGACGATGAGCAGGTCGCAGTCAGCTTGCATGGCGGCAGGAAGATACGGGCGCCGCCGGGGACCGGCCAAAGGCCGCCTTGCCCCGGCCGGGGGCGGCCGTAGATTCTCACGTTTCCCAAAGGAACGGACGATGACCGAACATCACACCACCAGCGAAGAGGACGCCCAGGTCGAGGAGCGGGCCTTCCAGACCGAGGTTCAGCAGGTCCTGCAGATCCTCGTCCACTCCCTCTACACCGACAAGGACGTCTTCCTGAGGGAGCTGGTCTCCAACGCCTCCGACGCCCTCGACAAGATCCGCTTCCGCTCCCTCACCGATCAGGGCATCGTCGACCCCGACGCCGAGCTCGAGATCGACATCAGCGTCGACAAGAGCGCCAACAAGCTGACCATCCGCGACACCGGCATCGGCATGAGCCGGGACGAGGTGAACCGCAACATCGGCACCATCGCCCACTCCGGGTCGCGGGAGTTCCTCGAGCGCGTGTCGGCCGAGCAGGACGAGGAGCAGCGGTTGAAGCTGATCGGCCAGTTCGGCGTCGGCTTCTACTCGGTCTTCATGATCGCCGAGCGCGTCGTCCTCACCACGCGGTCCGCCGATCCCGACGCCGAGGCGGTGGTCTGGGAGTCCACCGGCGACGGCAGCTACACCGTCGCCACGACCCGCGACAAGACCAGCCGCGGCACCGAGATCCAGATCTTCGTGCGCTCCGACTGCGAGGAGTACCTCGACGCCCATCGCCTCGAGGCGGTCGTGCGCCGGCACTCCGACTACGTGGCGTACCCCATCAAGGTGGCGGGCAAGCAGGCGAACGAGGCCTCGGCCCTGTGGGCGCGCCCCCGCAGCGAGATCACGGAGGAGCAGTACAAGGAGTTCTACCAGCACCTCTCCGGCGACCACCAGGAGCCGCTGGTGTGGGAGCACGTGGCCGTCGACGTGCCGATCCAGTTCTACGCCGTCCTCTACGTGCCGCGGCAGTCGCCGCTGGAGCTGCTGTTCTCGCCCGATCCCAAGGTGCGCGTCAACCTGCACGTGAAGCGCGTCTTCATCCAGGACGACTGCGAGGTCCTGCCCCTGTACCTGCGCTTCGTGCGCGGCGTCGTCGACTGCGACGACCTGCCGCTGAACGTGGCCCGCGAGTCCCTGCAGAACAACCCGGTGGTCACCAAGATCCGGCAGACCCTGACGCGGCGGGTCCTGTCCTGCATCGAAGGTCTCGCGGACCGGGATCCGGCGGCCTTCCTGACCTTCTGGGAGTCCTTCGGCATCGTCCTCAAGGAGGGGGTGGCCCGCGACTTCGAGCACCGCGAGCAGGTGGGCAAGCTGCTGCGCTTCTACTCCTCCTTCTCGGAGAAGCTGGCCGACGACGGCCACGCTGGGGAGGCGCAGGCCGAGGAAGCGGGCCAGGAGTCCGCAGCGGAGTCGGAAGCCGGTGGGGCGGCCCGGGAAGCCGGCGCGGCCGGGGAAGCCGCCACGGAGACGGAGGCCGGGGAGACAGGCCAGGAGGCTGAGGCGGAGGCAGACGCCAGGGAGGCGGGTCAGGAAGCCGCCGCGGAAGCAGCCGCCGGGGAGGCGGCCCCGGAGGCCGGCGGCACCGAGTCGGACGCCGGTGACGGCGCCGAGAGCGCCGAGGAGAAAACCCGCACGCCCCAGACCGAAGGCCTCGTCGCCCTGCAGGACTACGTGGACCGCATGAAGTCGGACCAGGAGAAGATCTTCTACCTCAGCGGCGACAGCCGGGCGGCGGTCGAGCAGAGCCCCCTGCTGGAGGCGTTCCGGCGCCACGACCTGGAGGTCCTCTATCTCACCGACCCGGTGGACGAGTGGGTGGTGGGCTCGATGCAGGACTTCGACGGCAAGCCCTTCCAGGCGATCGACGCCGAGGACGTGGAGCTGCCCGAGGAGGTCAAGCTCGAAGGGACCGAGGACGCCGGCGACAAGGAGCGCACCATCGAGCTGGTGAGCTACCTGAAGAAGGAGCTGGGTGAGCGGGTGGGCGACGTGCGGGAGTCGAGCCGGCTGAGCGACAGCCCCTGCGCCCTGGTGACGCCCAGGGGGGGCGTGAGCCAGCAGATGGAGCGGCTCATGCGCATCAGCGACGAGAGCTTCCCCCTCACCAAGCGGACCCTCGAGATCAACCCGGGGCACGCGGCGATCCGCAACATGGGTCAGCTGCTCAGCGCCCAGCGCGACTCGGAGGAGCTGAAATCTTGGGCCCACTTCCTCGTCGACTACGTGCTCCTCGCCGAGGGCCAGGTGGAGGACCCCCAGCGGGTGATGGGGCAGATCCAGAAGATGATGGGCGCCGCCAGCGAGGCGGCCCTCTCGGCGCGCCAGCAGGAGGACTCGTGAGCACGGCGGCCCAAGCCCCCGCCGACCTGCGCGGACTCGCCATGGAGGCGCGGGAAGCGGCCCGCAAGTTGGCGGCCACTCCCGGTCACGTGCGCGACGCCGGCCTGGAGGCGATCGCCCGGGCCCTGGAGGCCGAGCGCGAGGCGATGCTGGAGGCCAACGCCGCCGACCGCCGGGACGCGCAGGAGCTGGCCGCCCGGGGCGAGCTGGCCGATCCGCTGGTCTCGCGCCTGGACCTGGCCTCGGGCAAGTACGAGCGCGCCGTCGAGAGCGTCCGCAGCGTCGCCGCCCTGGAGGACCCCCTGTGGCGGACCCAGCGCGCCACCGAGGTCGACGACGGGCTGCGGCTCTTCAAGGTGAGCGTGCCCATCGGCGTCCTCGGCGTGATCTTCGAGTCGCGGCCCGACGCCCTGGTGCAGATCGCCGCCCTCTGCCTGAAGTCGGGCAACGCCGTCCTCATGAAAGGCGGCTCCGAGGCGGCGCGGTCCAACCGCGCCCTGGCCGACCTCATCGTGCGCGCCACCGCGTCCGTCGAGGGCCTTCCCGAGGGCTGGCTCACCCTGCTGGAGACGCGCGGGGACGTGCGCTCCATGCTCGACCAGGACGACGCCATCGACCTGATCATCCCCCGCGGCAGCAACGACTTCGTGCGCTACATCATGGACAACACGAAGATCCCCGTCACCGGCCACTCCGACGGCGTCTGCCACGTGTACGTCGACGCCGCCGCCGATCTCGACAAGGCGCTGAAGGTGGCGGTGGACGCCAAGGTGCAGGACGTCTCCACCTGCTGCACCGCCGAGACCCTGCTGGTCCACGCCGGCGTGGCCGAGGACTTCCTCGGGACGGCGCTGCGCCGGCTGGCCGAGGCCAAGGTGGAACTGCGCGGCGACCCCCGCACCCGCAGGATCGCCGGCGACGGCCGGGTGGGGGCGGCCTCGGAGGAGGACTGGAGCGCCGAGTACCTCGACTACATCCTGGCGGTGAAGGTGGTGGACGGCCTGGAGGAGGCGGTGGACCACATCAACCGCTACGGCAGCGCCCACACCGACACGATCGTCACCGAGGACCGGGCGGCGGCGGTGCGCTTCCTGCAGGGAGTGGACTCGGCGTCGGTCTTCGTGAACGCCTCGACGCGCTTCGCCGACGGCTTCCGCTTCGGCCTGGGCGCCGAGGTCGGCATCAGCACCGGCCGCCTGCACAGCCGCGGCCCGGTGGGGTTGGAGGGACTGACCACCTACAAGTACCTGATGGAGGGAGAGGGCCACACCGTGGGTTACTACGAGGGAGACCAGCCGAGGCCGTACGCGCACCGGCGCATCGTGGAGGAGTGGAAGGCATGAGCGAGCAGACGGACAGCACCATCCGGCGTCACATCTTCCTGTGCGCCACGCCGACGAAGCCGAAGTGCCACAGCGACGGCACCGGCGAGGAGTGCTGGGACTACCTGAAGAACCGCCTCCGCGAGCTGGGCTACGGCGATCCCACCTCCGGGATCCACCGCAGCAAGGCGGACTGCCTGCGGGTCTGCGAGCGCGGGCCCACGGTGCTGGTCTACCCCGAGCAGACCTGGTACCACTCGATGACGGTGGAGAAGCTGGAGCGCATCATCACCGAGCACCTCATCGGCGGCAAGGTGGTGGAGGAGTACGTGAACGAGGTGCCCTTCCGGCAGATCGAGGCCGAGAAGGGCTGACGCCGTCGCAGCCGCCGGCGCCTCACCCGCCGAGGTGCCGGCCGAACCAGGCCAGGGCCTCGGCCTGGATCTCCGCGTCGTAGCAGTGGTCCTTGTCGGGCCGGTAGTCGCGGAAGCGATCCCCGAGGCCCGCCCACTCGTACCCCGCCCGGATCTGGCGCGCGGCGTCGGCCTGGCCCTCCACCGGGAACAGCTCGTCCCGCCGCCCCGAGACCACCATGGCGGCCCCCGGCGCCGCCATGACCGTCAGGTCCGGCACGTCGAGGCGGTCCCACACCCCCGGCAGCAGGCAGAAGGTGCCGATGGCGCCGTCCACGTTGTAGACCTGCTGGTAGTCCCCGGTCGTCATCCAGCCCACGCTCACCGACGCCTTGATGCGTCCGTCCAGGGCGGCGAGCAGGTTCGTGCGCCAACCGCCGCCTGACAGGCCGGTGCAGCCGATCCGGTCTCCGTCCACCTCCGGCCGCGAGAGCAGGTAGTCGACGCAGCGGCTGTCGTCCCAGTAGTTGACACCCATCCACGTGGTGCCCGCCCAGTTCAGCTGCCTCACGCCGAGGTAGAGGGCCTGCCGCACCCGGCCGTCCAGATCCTCGTACTCCTCCGCGTTCAGGTCGAAGGGATCGTAGCTGGCGGGGATGCCGAGGCCGCCGGCGTCCAAACCCCGGGGGGCGCGCTCGCCGAAGTGCCAGGCGTCTACCACGATCACCGCGTACCCGGCGGCGGCGAAGACCTCGGCCAGGTAGCGCCCGCCGTAGTACTTGCGCCGGTGCTCCACCAGCACGGGATGGTCGCGGCCGCTGTTGACGATGCGGTCCTTGCCGAAGAGCATGGGCCCGCCCCAGGCGTGGAGCACCACCAGCCCGGGCAGGGGGCCGGGTCTATCCGCCGGCCGCAGGAAGTACCCGCGGAGGCGGCTCCAGGGGGTGGCCGTGAAGGCGACGCGCTCCACGATCAGGCCGTCCCGCTCCTCCGAGTCGAGCACCTCCGGGCGCAGGTCCGCCGGCCCGGGATCGCAGTGGAGGCCTTGCAGCAGACAGCCCCGGGCCTGCTCCCGCCAGACCTCGAAGGAGCCGCCGGGGTGGCGGGCCCGCCAGCGTTCGGCGTTCAGGTCGAGGGGGCGGTGGGCGCGGATGCGCCGCACCGGCTCCTCGAGGCTGCCGTAGTCGCCGTGAGCCGGGCGGGAGAGGGGCAGGTCGCCGAAGCGGGTCATGGGGTGATCTCCTGCGGGCGGCTGGGGGCCTGCTGCGATGGTCTCGTCGAAGCCGCGGTTCTTGTGCTGATCGCGAGCATCGGGCGCATCCAACTCTGCGGAGAGAAGGGACCGGACGAGGCGCCGCTAGTTCCGGTGCTGATCGCGGGCATCGGCTGCATCGAGAATCGGCAGGGTTGCCCCGACGAGGCGGTCAACCGTTCCGGCGCCGGAACCCGTCGGGGATGCGGATCCGGTGGCAGGTGGCCGCGCCCCTGGATGGCGGGTTTCATGCAGAGAAAGGAGGGCGCGCCGCCGCGGGCGGGTCAAACCCCGGCCCGTTGGCGCCCGCAGGAGCGATGCCGATACTCAGCAGACCGCCCCGGAGCAGACCGCATGAACTTCCCCCCTCCTGAATGGATCGACCGCGTCGCTTCGACGAACTCCCTCCTCCTGGAGCGCATCGGCAGCGGTGCGGGCGCGTCCCCCGGGACGGTGCTGGCCGCCGACGACCAGACCGGGGGCCGGGGGCGCGGGCAGCGCGCCTGGGTCTCGCGCCCGGGGAGCGACCTCGCCTGCTCCCTGGTGCTCGAAGCCGCCGGGGCCGGGGCGCGGCAGCTGGGATCGCTGTCCATGGCAGCCGCCCTGGGGGTGGCCGACTGCCTGGAGGACCACGGCCTGACGGCGCAGACCAAGTGGCCCAACGACGTGATCGCGGGGCGCCGCAAGATCGCCGGCATCCTGCCCGAGCCGGCTCCGGGGGGCCGGCAGCCCCAGCTGGTCGTGCTCGGCATCGGCGTGAACCTCGGCATGACCCGGGCCGAGGCGGAGGCGATCGATCAGCCGGCCACCTCGGTCCTCGTGGAGACCGGCTCGGCGCCCTCGCCGCGGGAGGTGCTCCCCGGCCTGCTGCGGCGGCTGACGCCGTGGCTGGAGGCCTGGACGGCGGGCGGTTTCACCGCCCTGCGCGCCGGCTGGGAAGCGCGCTGCGCCGGCCTCGGGGAGCGGGTCACCGTGGTCGACGGCGGCCAGCGGCTCAGCGGCGTGCTCGCCGGCTTCGGTGACGGCGGGCAGCTGCTTCTGGAGGAGGGCGGTTCCGTGCGCGAAGTCTGGGCGGGGAGCCTGACGCTCGGTGGGACCTGAGAGGGGTCAGGATACGCCGAAGGCGCCGCGAGTGGTTCTGGCACTTCCCGCGTGAGTTGTTCGATTCAGCATCGGCACAGTTGTGGTCATCCCGAATCCTTGATGCGGTCGAGCATCCAGTCGACCGTGGACTTGAAGGAGGCCATGCTGGCCGGGTCGCTCAGCACGCTCATCGGGAAGCTGGGCCGTTTCTCGATGCCGTCGGGGGGAATCTCTACGGAGGGCAACTCGTTGAACCTCTGGCGAAGTTGCTCACGCATCTCTGCGGATGAGAAGGCAGGTCGTGCCTTGATGTCCTGGAACCGGATTGCTACCAGCCCGGATGTCCGCAGTGCGAGCGGATCATACCGGTGCTCGCCTTGGGTGACGATGGACCGATAGATACCGGCGCGCCCTCCTCTGCTCCACCAGTCTTCCATACCGCGCTCCCTGAACCAGGCCATCAGGTCCACCGCCACCGCCCGCTGCTTCGGGCCCTTCCGCTCCAAGGCCGCCAGGAAGCGAGGCTCGTCCCAAGGCTGCCCCGGACTCGAGCCTGCCTTCTTCGTCCTGGCAGCGACAGTCTGCCCGATCACGCGGGGGGCCAACGTCTCGAGCCCACTCCCCGAGTAGCGCGGGATCTCCACGGCGAGCACCTCGGCCGGGTCCATCTGGTTGTTCAGGAACTCGACGACTCGCTGCAGTTCCGCCGGGATCTCGTCGGCCACGAAGACCAAGCGTATTCGGCCCGCTTGGAGGTTGGTCTTGACCGCCTTCCAGAACTCCTCCGCCGACTCATGCTCGATGAACTCCTGCAACTGAAGATCGGGATCGTTCCCGGAAGCCTCGCATGAACTGCGGAAGAGAGCCTGCAGTTGCTCGAGGGGCCAGTGGGCAACCCCGTTCGCCGCGTAGTCGAGCATCTGTCCGACCACCTCTCGGCGGAGCCTGGTGTCCGAGCTTCGCTTGACCTCGACCAGGGTCGGCACTCCATCCTGATCCAGGAAGAGGTGGTCGAGGGACCAACGGTCGCCGCCATCGCTCTCGCCCGGAATCCCCGCTTCCCGCGAGACCAGCAACCACCGGCGGGGTGAGGTTGGATCGAAGTCGTCGCCCGGCAGCAGGCTCGGGAAGCGGGCGAGAAGGTCCTGCAACTGGTCCTCGGACGAGTACTCCTGCTGCTCGAGCTCGACGAGGTCACCCCCATCGGCGATCAGGAATATCTTGCCCACTGCATTGCTTCCTTATTCGGCGATCACGCCGGCAACAGGGCGAGGAAGGTCCGCGTCGATGACGAAGGATGGGCTTCTTCTGCTTCTACGAGCTCTTCGGCATATTCAAGCGCGGCCCGTACATCCGCGTCAGTAATGCCATACTCCTCACATACCTCTTCGGGCGTGGCCCCGCCTGCAAGGCTCCCGATGATTCTGTGTACCGGAACCCGGGTTCCCCTCACCACCGGCTTGCCATGGCGGATCGAGGGATCGATTGCGATCCGTTCATTCATCCTGTGATCTCCATGTCTTCGCGATTGCCGAACCATCGAAGCGGGGCTCGTCAGGAACGTACAGGAGCGTTTGGACGGTCACAAGCGGGGGCCGACCCCCGGGACGGTGCCGGCCCCGGCGACCATTGGCATCCGCATCCGAACCAGGAATCCCTTGATACCCCGGCCGGCAGCACGAGGTCACGCGTCCGTCGGGAAAGTCCTCCTTCAGCCGGTTGGTCACCGTCCCCGTCACCCACAAGGAGCAGGACTGGGACGAGGTCCGCGCCTGCCACGACGAGAGCTATCTGCGCTGGTTCGGGTGCGGGTCGAAGGATCCCCTGGACTGGGTGCCCCACCTGTTCCTGATGCAGAGCGAGATGCAGGAGTGGGGCGAGACCCGCATGCCCGAGGGCGCCCACTACGAGCAGGAGCAGGAGATCCTGAAGACGGAGGTCCGCGGCAACATGGCGATCTCCGTCGTTCGCGAGTCGGGCCGCTGGCGGTCGGACAGCGGCGAGGTCTACGTCCGCTGGGACGACACCCGCAATGTGTGGTTCACGGGGCGGATCAAGGGCGAGTGGAAGATCATCGCCGCCTTCTTCCCCGAGGTGACACCCCGCACGCAATCGTAAAGGGCGGGTCACGGCCCGGATCCCCCGGGGCGCCTTGTGCCGGCGCGCCCGGCGCCCGGGCTCTTTCTCTTGACACTGTCCGCCTTGTGGCGGTAGAAAGTCCTTGTCCTCCGGGTGTTCCGGGGGAGGAGGCTGGGGGAACTTTGATGGCTGCGGATTCGGACACCTACTACACCCTGTGGCGGCTCAGTTGCGGCGCCGAGGCCCAGGACGTGCTGGCCTGCGCCGTCGAGCTGGGACTCTTCACCCGGCTGGCCGAGGGACCCAGGACGATCCCGGAGATCGCCGAGGCCATGGAGATCCGGCTGCGGCCGGCAGAGGTCCTGGCCGTGACCTGCGCCTCCATCGGGGTGTTGCGCAAGGAAGGCGACCGTTACGGGAACGTGGCCGACATGGAGCCGTTCCTCGTCGAGGGAGGAGAGATGTACAACCAGTACACCGCCTTCGGACGGGCCGGCTACGTCGACGAGGACCGCGGCGACAAGATCCGCCAGGCCGTGCTCACCGACAAACCCCGGTCCGGCGACGGCTGGCTCGACGCGGCCACGGGCAAGAAGCAGCCCTTCCCCTTCTACCCCAAGCGCCACCGCCTGCGCATCCTCTGGGGCGACTGCGTGGCGGGGGCCTTCGACTTCACGCGGTTCCGCAAGATCACCGACTTGGGCGGGGCCTCGGGCGGCCACCTGGTGGGCATCGTGCGGCGGTTCCCCCACCTGGAGGCGATCGTCTTCGATCTGGAGTACAACCGAGAGGCCGCCGAAGAGGGCCTCTCCCAGACGGACGAGTCGGGCAGGATCCGCTTCCAGGCCGGGACGTTCTTCGAGGACGAGCTGCCTCCCGGGACCGACGTCTTCCTCCTGTCCCATATCCTGCACGACTGGGGGTGGGAGCGCTGCCTGCAGATCCTGCGCCGCTGCCGCGAGGCCCTTCCCGACGACGGCGCCGTCGTGGCCGAGGAGTTCCTGCTCAACGAGGAGAAGACGGGCCCGCTGCTGGCCGCTTTCCAGGGGCTGCACGTGTTCTACAACAACATCGAGGCCCGGCAGTACACGGGCTCCGAGATCCGGGAGATGATGGCCGAAGCGGGGTTCGCCCGCAGCGAGGTGCGGCCCATCGACCCCAAGCAGAGCATCGTCATCGGCTGGAAGATGTGAGGATCAGAGGCGGGCTCGTGGCGATCATCGCGGTGAGCAGCCTGTCCAAGACCTACAGGATTCCACAGAGGGAACCGGGGCTCAAGGGGGCGATCAGCAACCTGCTCTTCCCGCGCAGCACGCTCCTGCCGGCTGTCCGGAACCTGACCTTCGACATCGAGCCGGGACAAGTCGTCGCCTACCTGGGCCCCAATGGCGCCGGCAAGTCGACGACCATCAAGCTCCTCACAGGCATTCTCACGCCTTCGGAAGGGCGGGTCGAGGTGCTCGGCCTCGAACCCCATGCCAAACGCATTGAGAATGCGAGGAATATCGGCGTCGTCTTCGGGCAGCGCTCCCAGTTGCGGTGGGACCTTCCCGTCATCGAGTCCTTTGAACTCCACCGCAGGCTGTACGACCTCTCCTCCTCCTTCTACCGCAGCCAGATGGACCTGTTCTCGGCCACTCTTGATCTCGGCGGCCAACTGAAGAAGAATGCCCGCAGCCTGAGCCTGGGCCAGAAGATGCTGTGCAACATCGCCCTGTCCCTCCTGCACCGGCCGCCGATCATCTACCTGGACGAGCCCACGATCGGACTGGACATCGTCGTCAAGGAGAAGATCCGGGACTTCTTCGTCCATCTGAACCGGGAGCACGGCGTGTCGATCCTGCTCACGAGCCATGACCTGGAGGATGTGGAGAAGCTCTGTGAGCGCATCATGGTGATCGACAGGGGAAAGATCCTCTTCGACGGGGGGCTCGAGGAGCTGAGAGGCATCTATGGAAAGACGCGGATCATGACCCTGGAGCTCGCCCATCCCCCCCGGGGACTCGACGGCCTGAAGGACGCGACCGTGGTGCACAGGCAGGGAAACAAGATCAGGATGGAGTTCGACGGCACCCAGCTGTCGACGACCCGCCTGATCGGCGAGATCGCCATGGGCAACGACGTGCGAGATGTCGTCATCCAGGAGCAGGAGATCGGCACCATAGTCAAGAGGATCTACCAGGAGAAGGCGGCGGCGGACTAGCCGGGATGGGTCGTTTCACCGGACTGCTGAAGGTCACCTTCCAGGAGGGGCTCGTATACAGGACCCAGTTCCTGGCGGACGTCTCCGCCGGTTGCGTGTACCTCCTGTCCTGCTACTACCTGTGGCGGGCCGTATACGCCGGGCGATCGGAGATAGAGGGCATCTCCCTCGCCTCCATGGTGGCCTATGCGCTGGTGTCGACGCTCATCGGTTTCGTGGTTCGGCAGGACGTGAACGTGGTGGTGGGAGACAAGGTCCATCGGGGCGAGATCGCCATTGAACTGACCAAGCCGATCAACTATCAGCTGGTGCTCCTCTACACCGCCGCGGGACAGGCGATCTTCAATCTGGTCTTCAAGGGCCTGCCCGTGGTCCTGGTCTTCGCCCACGTCCTCGACATAGCCGTCCCCATGGACCCCGGCCGGGTGCTGCTGGCCACCCTCAGCTGCGCTCTCGGCTTCGTTGCATACTTCCTGATCGATCTGTCCCTGGGCAGCCTCGCCTTCTGGATCACGCAGACGTACGGCGTGAACATGTTCAAGAACGTGCTCATGTCCCTGTGCGCGGGAGGGATCATGCCGCTGGACTTCTTCCCGGCCCTGGTGCGCGATGCTCTCGCCTTCATGCCCTTCAAGGGGTGCTTCTATACGCCCCTGTCCATCCTTCTCGGGATCGAACCTTCAGGCGGGCTGCCCATGCTGATCGCGGAGCAGTTGGGATGGATCGTGGTCCTGCTCCTGGTCTCCCAGGTGCTGTGGAGGAAGGCCCTGCCAAGGGTCGTCGTTCTGGGGGGATGAGGGATGACCCGGTACCTGGCACTCTACGGCTTCCTCTTCCTGAGTCACCTGAAGAGCATGCTGGAGTACAAGACCAGCTTCTGGCTCTCCTTCCTCTCCATGATTGCCACCACCGGCGCCGGTCTCGCCACCATGGGGGTTGTCTTCACCCATGTGGAGGAGATCGCCGGATGGACATTCCCGGAGCTGTTCTTCCTGTACGCGCTCTCCATCATCGGCATGAGCTTCCATCACGCCTTCACGAACAGTGTCATCTACCTGGATGAGAACATCAGGGACGGCACCTTCGATCAGTTGCTCTGCCTGCCCGTGAACACCCTGTTCTACCTCGTGGCCCGCCGCTACACGCCGCTGGGGTTGGGCAACCTGGTCGTGGGAATCGCCTACCTGGTGGTGGCCAGCCGGATCGCCGGAATAGAATGGGACGCGACGAAGGGCCTGTTTCTGGTGGCAGCCGTCGTTTCCGGGAACGTGATCTGGTTCGCCATCATGCTCTTCTTCGGCACCGCTTCCTTCTGGGTGACTCGCACCCATTCCCTGTGCAGTCTCGTGATCAGCATTTACGAATTGACGCGGTACCCTCTGAGCATCTACGGACCCAATCTGAAGGGACTGCTCACCTTCGTCCTTCCGTACGCCTTCGTCGCCTACTATCCTGCCCTCTTCCTGCTGGGCAAGGAGGAGGCGGGAAGCGAATGGGGCCTGCTGTCGCCGCTGGTGGCGGCGGCCCTGATGGTGGGGAGCTACCAGTTCTGGAGACTCGGAATCAGGTCGTACCGAGGCACGGGATCCTAGTGAGCGGGGACTGCCCTGCGCGGATGCATGGAAATGGGCTCCGCAGCTACTGCAGCTTGATCATCTTCCGGATGCCGCTGCTCCGCTCCCCCACCTGCAGTTGGTACAAGTAGACTCCGGCGGCGGCGGGTCGGCCCAGCGCATCCCGGCCATCCCAGGCCAGTCTGTGCTCGCCGGCCGGCAAGGGACCGCTCCACACGTGGCGCACCAACTGGCCCGAGACATTGTGGACGGTCAGTTCCACCTCACCGGCATCGACTGGCACCGAGAAGGGGATGATCGTGGCCGGGTTGAACGGGTTGGGGTAGTTGAGACCAAGAGCGAGACCGAGGGGGACGGTCACCGGGCCGGAGAGGAGAGCGGTGGCCGCACCCGGGCCGCATGTGGAGGTCAGGTAGACGCATGCCGGAGTGCCGGGATGATGGTAGTAGTGGTCCTGCCGATAGCCGGGATTGTGGAAGTAGTAGTCGTACCAGAACTCGTTGGGCTTGTGGTTCTCCCAATCGCACGGCAAGGAGGTCGTGTGATATCCACTGCTTCCCTCGGGGATGCCATGGCAGTCGTCGGCCGGCGTCCGGATGGCCGTGCCGAGGGCGATGGCCAGCCCGGCCACCAGGCTGCACAGTCGCCCCGGAGCCAGCCCCTGACACGGCTGGATCAGTTCCCTCGATGGCATGGCGGATTCCACGAAGTGGGCCACCTCAGAAAGGCGTCCAGTTGGGGTGCATGTCATCGTTCGGATCGTCGGTCACCCGCTCCACGTCACCGCCTCCCGCCGGGACGATGTAGATGTCGTAGCGGGTCTCCTCCTGTGTCTGCCGCGCGAAGGCGATGCGGTTGCCGTCGGGGGACCATGTGGGGGTCCGGTCCCACACCTCGCCGGAGGTCAGCTGGCGGGTGCCGGTGCCGTCGGCCTCCATGGTCCAGATGTGGTTGGAGTCGCTGGTCGTGTCCCGGACGGTATAGGCGATCCGGGCGCCGTCGGGGGACCACGACGACTCCCCGCCCTCGGGGGAGAGCAGGCGCATCACTCCGCTGGCCACGTCCACGGTGAAGATCCCCACCACGTCTGCCTGAGAGGCGACGCAGGAGATGACCGAGCCGTCGGGGGACCAAGCCGGCCAGAAGGCCCACGAGGCCTGGGGCTCCTCCGTGAGTTGCTCCACCGCGCCGCCGTCCGCGTCCATGACGAAGAGGTGGCCCAGTCGGCCGCCGCCGCCGCGGTTCGAGACGAAGGCGATGCGCTGTCCGTCGGGCGACCAGGCGGCAGAGTGGTCGTTGGCCGGGTGCCGCGTCAGGTTCACCGGATCCCCGCCGCCGGCGTCGAGGACGTAGATCTCGAGACCAAGATCTCTCTCCCGGCGCGAGGTGAAGGCCACCCTCGTCCCGTCGGGCGACCGGGCCGGTTCCTCGCTGCTGCGCGGGTGGTAGTCGACGAGGGTGTCGGGCACCGCGCCATCGGAGTAAGGCAGGACGGCCAAGGCGGCGGACAGGTTGACCACCTCGCCGGTCTCCAGGTCCAGGGTGTGCACCTCGAGGCCGGACAGGTAGGAGTCCTCCCGGCGCCGGTTGGAGGCGAACACGAGCTGCTGGCCCCCGAGGGGAGAGCCGAATCCCTCGGGCGGCTCCTCCGGCGGGACCACCTCGACGCTGTCCTCCGGCTCGGGCTCCGGTGAGGTGAACTCCACGGTGACGCCGCGCTCCCGCAGGGCGGCGAGCCGGGCCTGGGCCGCCTCGCTCAGCGGGTTGCCGGTCAGGTCCACGCTCTGCAGGCTGTCGAGACCCGCGAAGGCGGGCACCTCCGTCACCGCATTGTCGGCCAGCAGCAGCACCTGCAGACTCTTCAGCGACGCCAGGGGCGAGACATCCTCGACCCGGTTGGCCCCCAGATCGAGGTAGCGCAGCCGCGGGAGCCCCTCCAGCGGAGTGAGGTCCCGGATCTCGTTGCCGTACAGGTCCAGGACCTCCAGTCGCGTCAGCTGCTCGATGCCGCCCAGGTCGGCGATCCCCCGTTCCTTGGCCGTCAGCGAGACCAGCGCCGCCGCGTCGCCCGTCTCGGCCGCCGCTTCCTCCACGGCGGACTGCAGAGATGAGTCGGCGAAGGCGAGGGTTACGCCCCCCGTGGAGCCGTCCGGATCGGGCCCGGGGCCGATGGGACGGTCCGGCTCGGAGGAACAGCCGGCCAGCGCCAGGGTGAACAGGATCACCCGGCTGGAGATCGCCGCCGCCGCTCTCTGTGTCGTCCGGAAACCCATGACTCGTCCCTTTCGGCTCATGTCGGAGTTACCGGCCATCATGGACGTAGTCAAGCGGAATCACAGATCCCGCACGATGCCGATCAGGTCCGCGGGATCTCTGCATCGGCGACAGGACAAGCCTCCGGCTCCACCTCCGACATCCGCCAACCGGGCCACCGCTCGAGAAACCAGGTGGCCCATATCGGTTCCACTCCGAACCGCCGGGCCCCTGCCAGCTCCGAGCTGCCGCCGTCGCCGACGAAGACTGCCTCCGAGGCGGCGCACCCCACCTGCCGCAGCGCCTCCGCATAGATCGCGGGTTCGCGCCTCATGGCTCGGACTTCGAAGGAGAAGACGGGGTCTTCGATCAAGTTCGCCAGCTCGCACGAATTCCAGGCGCGGACCTCCTCGTGCGTGGTGTTGCTGACGACAGTGACCGAGTATCCCGATTCGCGCAGACCCAGGCGGGCAACCCCGCCCGCTGCGCGGGCGGTCGGGATTACGGGCGGTTACCACGGTTTCGTGGAGATCGAAGAGAATGGCTGCGTGGGTGCGAGGGCAGCCGAAGGCCGGCGCGTCGCTACACAACCGGTTGCCTACCAACACCTACGCTCGAAGAAAGTCCTCTGCCGTCACGTCCGCTTGCTTCAGAATGGCAGACGGTGCCCTCCGGCAAGTCTCCAGAGTGATTGGGAATGGTGGTTCGATGTCGAGTAACAGGGTTCCACCAAATCTCGTGGCTGCCGCGAGCATGCCGGTCAAATGCAAATCCCAACCGTCTCAGTTTCGGAGAGCCGACCCATCAGACACCTACGGGAATATCCAACTCAACGACATCCATATTCATCGTGTGCAAGCCATCCGGCAGAGGGTCGCCATGTTCCCTACAGGATTCAATCAGTTTCCTTGCCACATCTTGAGCGATTTCAACCGTTTCAGCCATTGTTCGCCCTTGGGCCACCAAGCCGGCGAATTCCTCGGAGGTGGCCAGGTACTGACCGTTTTCTACTCGTCTGATTTGAAGATGAAGCCGATACTCCTCCGACATTTCCTACTCCTTTTTTTTCGCCATGGTCACTTGGCCGGACGAAGGTATGAGCCGGTATGAACAGCCGCAAGCGGTAGTCGAGGAGGCGTCTGACATGCGAGACCATGTGGGTAGTGTGAGTGTCAGAATGGTGAGGTCCGGGGGCGGGGCAGGTCGGCGCCTGATCCATTTGGGGACAGCGGTGGTCTCCAATGTGCGGAGGAGGCAATCGGAGTGTGTAGAAGAGACCCAACAAGGGCTATCTCCCTGGCCGGCAGTGGGTTGAGCCGGAAGATCGACATCGCCCCTGTTCCCTGCCTACCCAGTTGGGCGATTCCCCGGGGATTTGACTGATACCACACAAGCTCTTGCCTCTCTATCGGTTATGGCGATTCACGCATCCCGGCACGGGTCTTGCACCGGGACACACAATTCACCCGCAGTGGAGTGAGACACAGCCAATGCTGCAGACGATCGACCTGACGAAGCGCTACGAGGACGGGGTGCTGGCCCTCGACCACCTCAACCTGACCGTGAGCGGGGGGGAGCTGTTCGCCCTGCTCGGTGCGAACGGGGCGGGCAAGACGACGACGATCAACCTGGTCCTGGGGTTCATCGATCCCACGGAGGGGACGGCGGTGATCGACGGCGTCGACGTGGTCGAGAATCCGCTGGACTCCAAGGAGCGCGTCGCCTTCCTGCCCGAGAACGTGACCCTCTACGGCAACCTCACCGGGCTGCAGAACCTCCACTTCTTCGCCCGGCTCGCGGGCAAGCGATGCACGCGGGAGGAATACGCCATGGCCCTGCGCCGCGTCGGTCTGCCGGAACGGGCCTTCGGGAGTCGCGTGCGCACCTACTCCAAGGGGATGCGCCAGCGCCTCGGCATCGCCGCGGTCTTGGTGAAGGACGCCCCCGTGGTGGTCATGGACGAGCCGACCTCCGGTCTCGACCCGGCCGGCGCCGCCGACTTCTGCGACCTGCTGATGGAGATGCGCGACGCCGGCAAGGCGGTCTTCATCTCCACCCACGACATCTTCCGGGCCCGGGAGATCGCCGACCGGGTGGGGATCATGAAGGAGGGTCACCTGGTGATGGTGCGCGACCGGGAGGAGCTGAAGTCGGAGGATCTGGAGCGCATCTACCTCGACTACATGCGCGCGGCGTGAGGGGCTGAATCCCGTGATCCGCGCTGACCCTGCCGGGGAAGCAGTCGCCCCATGATCGCCGCCATCGCCTACAAGGAGTTCCTGGCCAGCCTGCTGACCTACCGCTTCGCCATGGCCTTCGGGGCGTGCGCGGTGCTGATGGGGCTGAGCGCGTACGCCCTCGTCGACGAGTACGCCCTGCGGGTCGAGGCCCACGAAGTGCAGGTGGTCCAGGAGCGGGCGGAGCTGGACAACATCAAGGTCTACGCCCAGCTCCTCGATTACCCACCCTTCACCCATCGGCCGCCGTCGCCCCTGGCCATCTTCGGAGAGGGTCTCGAGGACCGTCTCGGCAACGTCCTGCACTTCTCCCACGGCTCGGTCCCCACCCTGCTGTCCGCGCCCCAGGACAGCAATCCCCTCATGCACGCCTTCCCCGTCTTTGACCTGGCCACCATCTCGGCGCTGCTGCTGAGCCTCGTGGCCCTGTTCTTCGCCTACGACTCGGTCTCGGGTGAACGCCAAGCCGGCACTCTCTCCCTGCTGTTCAGCAACCCCGTGCCGCGGGCGCACATGCTCCTCGGCAAGTGGCTCGGCGGCCTGGCCTGCACCGGCCTGCCGGTGGTGGCCGGCTTCGGCGTCGCCCTCCTCGTGGCCCTGAGCGAGCCGGCGGTGCACTTCACCGGCGACGAGTGGCTGCGCATCGCCCTGATCCTGTTGGCCACCTTGCTGTACGCCTCCGTCTTCTACCTGCTGGGGCTCTGGCTGTCGGTGCGCGTCGACCGGCCGGCCACCGGCCTGGTGGTGTCCATCTCCATCTGGGCCGTGGTCACGGTGGTGGTGCCCACCGGTTCGGCCTATCTCGTGGGGGAGCTGATGCCGATGGAGGGGGAGAGGGAGGCGCGGGAGGTACGGGAGAACGTCGAGCACTTCGAGATCGGCTACGGGGTGAGAGAACTGCACGAGTTGCTCAACAAACAGCGCCTTCCCTATGGGAATGCCAGCTTCGGCGGAGGCCTCCTTCAGAGCAGGGTGATCGGCAGTGGCTTCTACCGCGAGCTCATTGGGAAGGTCCAGGCCTTCTATGGCGAGTACGAGCCGCAGCGCATCCGCGACGCCGAGAGGATCGGGCGCCTCGATGACCAGGTCCTGGCCGACCGCATCGCCCAGGTCCAGCTCGACCGGACGGTCCGCCGCCTCCTGGTAGCTCCCGCCTTTCCCGGGGCCGTCGCCGCCTTGGCCGGCACCGACCTGTCGTCCTACCACGGCTTCATCGAGCACGCCCGCCGCTGCCGCCAGGACTTGGTCGCCTGGCTCCGCCAGAGCCGGATCTTCTCTTCCACCCGCTACTTCACCCCCGACGACGTGGAGCGGGCCGTCGGCAGGCAGGAGTTGAGAGCCTTCATGGAGGAGATGAGGTCGCGCACCGACCTGCCGCGAGCGGAGATGCGAGCCAGGCTCAGGGACATCATAGGGGCTACCGCCAGGCGGGACTGGGATCAGGCGGACCTGAGTGGGCTGCCCGCCTTCCCCCCCTACCGCTCGACCATGTCCGAGGTGGTGCCCCACGCCGCCGTCGATCTGGCCCTTCTGGCCTTGGCCAACGTCGTGCTGCTGCTGCTCGCCGTGCACGGATTCGTGCGCCGGGAGGTGGTGTGATGCTGGGCGTCATCCTGTGGCGGGAGCTGCTCGACCACCTCCAGAGCCTGCGCTTCGCCGTCGGCTTCGTCCTCATCGTCGGCTGTTTCGCCGCGAGCGCCGTCTCCTGGAACGTCCGCCATACCCGGGACGCAGCAACTCAGCAGAAGGTGGTCGAGGAGGGGGAGACGGGCGTGAGGTTCACGCAGCGCCACGACGGGTCCACCACACTCTTCAGCCCCGAGTTGCGCCGTCCCCTGAGCTCCCTGGGCTTCATCGCCGGAGGCCACGACCGCGGCATGCCCAACCACGCCATGGTACACCGCCAGGGAATCAGTCTCGAACAAAAGGGGGACCGCAATCCCCTCCTGCTGCGCCGCGATATCGACTGGGCCTTCATCCTCGGCTTCCTCGGTACCTTGCTGGCCCTGCTTCTGACCCATGACAGCATCGCGGGCGAGAAGGAAGGGGGCACGCTACGGCAGACCCTCGCCAATCCGGTTCCCCGCCACCTCCTCCTGCTCGGCAAGTACGCGGCCGCCCTGCTCAGTGTGTCGATCCCGGTCCTGGTGGGCGCCGCCCTCGCCCTGCTGCTCATGGGGCTGGCCGGCACCATCGAGCTGTCGGCCGGGGTCTGGGGCGCTGCCCTGGTCAGCCTCGCAGCCGGCGTCCTGTGCCTGTCCGCGGCCGTCTGGCTCGGCCTGTTCATCTCGTGCCGAACGGGCAACGCCGCCCTGGCCCTGATGGCCGGCCTCGTCGTCTGGTCGGTGCTCGCAGTATTCATCCCCGGCAGCGGCAGCCTGGCAGGCAGGCACTTGGCCCCGGCACCCAGCAACAGCGATCTGGAGCGCGAACTGGACCGGATCTGGCGGGAGCACAGTGGCGAAGAGGCCGAAGCCATGGTAGCCCGCAACCGCGAGGACCACTGGCAGCGCAACCTTGGTCAGATGGATGTCGCCCAGGCGGTCACCCACATCTCGGCCGTTACCGCGTACCGCTACTTTGTCGAGTCGATCTCCTCCACCGGCGTCGCCCACTACCGCGACTACCTCGCCCAAGTCGAGACCTACCGACGCCACTTCCAGGACTACTCCGCCGGACTGTCCCTCGACCCCCCTTCGTACGACATCCCCGAATCCCCCGCGGAAGTCGCCGCCATGGAGGCCGGATTAGCCGCCGCAAGGGCAGCCACGGAGAAGGCCCCCCGTTTCCGTTTCCTGTCTCCCACTCTGGCCGAGCGCTTCGCCGGCGCCGCGGACAGCGTCGTCGTTCTCCTCGCATACAACCTGTTGTTCTTCCTGGGCGCTTTCTACTCCTTCCGGCGGTATGACGTCCGTTGACCCGCGGGTCGTCGACGGCTGGCGACGCATGAGAGGCTGAACCCCCGTGATACGCGTCATCGCCGCCAAGGAGTTCCTCACAAGCGTCCTCACGTACCGCTTCGCTCTGGCGATCGCGGCCAGCGTCCTGTTCCTGTCGCTGAGCGCCTTCCTCCTGCGCGCCGACTACGCAAAGCGTCTGGACGACCACCAAGCCGAGTTGGCCGACATCGAGTCCGATATGGAGGAGGTGGGCTACTACGCTCAACTCGAGGTAGCTATGTCCCGGCCTCCGTCACCCCTGAGCGTGTTCAGCGAGGGCGTGGAGAGGCGCATGGGGACTGTCCTCCGGTTCTCCTACGCGAGCGTGCCAACCATGCTGACTTGGAAGAAGGAGACCAATCCCCTGCTGGCGGCGTTTCCGCCATTCGACCTGGCCACCATCGCCCAGCTTCTCTTCAGTCTCATGGCCCTGATCCTTGCCTTCGATGGCATCACCGGAGAGCGCGAGGGGAATACGCTCAAGTGCGTAGCCGCCAACCGCGTCGCCCGGTGGCAGATTCTGCTCGGCAAGTGGTTGGGTGGCTCCACCTGCGCTCTGCTTGCTGCGGCGTGTGGCTTCCTGCTGGCCACACTCATCCTCGTCAACTCCCCCCACGTGTCATTGACTGGAGCCGAGCAGCTCCGCGTGGCCCTCATCTTCGTCGCCATCGCCCTGTACGTGTCCGCCTTCTACCTCGTCGGCCTGGCCATTTCCGCTCACTGCCGCGGTTCTGGGACGTCTCTCGTGGCCTGCATGGCTGTGTGGGTCGGCTGCACGGTGGTGGGCCCCACCACCGTGTCGTACCTGGTCGGCGAGTTGTACGCTCTTCCCTCGGCGCGACAGCTCGATGCCCAACGGAACGAGCGTCTCAGAGTATTCAGGAGTGAGTGGAGCAAGCGGCTCAGCGCACTCGAGGAGGATTTCGAACGCCGGCGTCCCGAAGGTGAGCCCTATGGCTTTGGACTCATGACCTCGTACCAATCTTCACCACTGGGTACGGTGATGGTGCTTCACGACCTCTACCTGGAGGCCGTGCCCCTCCTTACGGCCTTCTATGGGGAGTTCGAGCCACGCCGCATCCAGTGCGGTGAGGACATCGCCGAGATCGAGGATCGTCTGGTGCAGGCCCGGGTGGACCAGGCCCGGATGGCCCGCAGTCTGGGTCGTCTGTTCGTGGCTCCTGCCCTGGGCAGCGCCGTCTCCGCTCTGGCGGCCAGCGACTTGGCCTCCTTCCAGGGGTTTGTCAGCACTGCTCGGCGGCACCGTCGCGACCTGGCCGACTGGATGCGGGACCGCGGCATGTTCACCTCTGTGCTGTTCTTCAGTTCCATACCTGAGGAGCAGCTCTTGACGCGCGCGGCCACCAACCGGCGCCAGCAGCAAGCTGGCCATGGCCGTTCGCCCTTCTCCGAGGATCGCAGCACCGTCGACCGCTCGGATCTTCCACGCTACCCCGACTACCGCGCCGGGGAGGGCGGTTCCCTCCGAGGAGCAGCTGTCGACCTTGGAGTGCTTCTGGCCGCCAATCCCCTGGCCTTCTTCCTGGGACTCCTCGCCTTTGCGCGTCGAGAGCTAGGCTGACAATGCTTCGCGTGCTCATCTGGAAAGAGCTGCTCCAGTACCTGCGCAGCCTCCGTTTCTCCCTGAGCTTTGTCTCGATCGTCGGCCTCTTCATCGTGGGGGCGGTGGCGTGGAACGCCCGCATTGACCGTGAGTGGGAGGATTACCAGCACGCCGTGCGCGAGTCCGAGGATGTGCTGGGTGAGCGCGCACAGCAGAGCCTGCACCACCTGTACTTCGCGACCGTTGCCGTGTGGAATCCACCCAGTCCCCTCTCCTTTGCGAGCGCCGGATATGGCCGCGGAATGCCCAATGCCGCTCGCATCTGGCGGGCAAGCTGGATCGAGGGCTTTGAGCAGCGCGCTGACCGCAATCCCCTGCTCTTCCGTATGGATCTGGACTGGGTCTTCATCGTCGGTACTCTGGGCACTCTCGTCGTTCTTCTACTCACCTACGATGCGATTGCGGGGGAGAAGGAGCGGGGGTCCCTGCGCCAGATGCTGGCCAACCGGCTGCCCCGCGACCAAGTAATCCTCGCCAAGTACATCGCCGCAATGGTCGTGGCCTCCGTGCCAGTCTTGGTGGGCTGTCTCATCTCCCTTCTCGTTGTCGGGGCGGGAGGGCACCTGGGTCTCACCGGCTCTGCGCTTCCGGCCCTCGGGGGCGTCGCTGTGGCGTCTTTCTTGTGCCTGTCCGCCTTTGTCTGGCTGGGCCTCTGGGCTTCAAGTCGCACCCACAACACTGCCCTGGCCCTTCTCGGCAGCCTGCTGGTGTGGTCCTTGCTTGTGGTCTTCCTTCCACACTCGGGCATTCTCGTCGGCGATCGGCTCGTTGATGTGCCCCGCGCCAGCGAGGCCCGCCGCAGCTTCTGGCCGTGGCCCCAGAACAGGGGTGCCGAGGGCCTTCGGCAGCTGCGCCAGGCTCAGCACCGGTACTGGTCCTTGCTCGTGCGTCAGGTCGAGGCCGCCCGTCTGGCCAGCCTCGCCTCACCGGTCACGGCTCTGCGTGGATGCGCGGAAGTCCTGACGTGGACGGGTGTGCCGCGGCATCGCAGCTTTGTCGACCAGGCCCAGAGCTACCTGCTTCAGCTGGAGAGCTTTGTGCGGGAGCAGGACTCACTGGATCCCGACAGCTCCCACGAGATGACGCCCCATTCCTGGCCCTCGGTATCTACCAAGCCAGTCTCTCCCGAGGCCGTCCCGCGGTACCGCTTCCGCGAGCCGGAACCTGCCCACAGGGTCGCCCGCGCGCTTCCCAGCATCCTCGTCCTTCTCCTCGCGAACGGCGTCTGCTTCCTCGGCGCCTACTTCTCCTTCCGGCGGTACGACGTCCGCTGACGCCGTGGCCGTGGACCGCCGGACCGGTCCCGGATAGCTTCTGGCACGTGGTCATCCTCCGCATCTCCTGCAGCCAGCCCCGACCCGGCCGTCCGGCGGCAACGCCTTCGTGAGGCCCGTCATGTCGTGGTTTGGCCGAAGGTCGCCGTCGCGCGGCTCAACACCGGAGCACCGGCCAGGCCTCTCGACCGCCCTGGGCCTGGTGACGGACCTGGAGCCCCTTGCCGAGGGAGAGGTGGCCCGCGTTCGCAACGCTCTCGGCGCCCGGCGCGCGGCGCTGCTGCTGGCCGAGGAGGCGCGCGAGCCCTTCGCGCCGTTCTGTCACCGCGGCTGCGACGAGACCGCGCTGGTGGACCTGCGCTTCGGCCGCGACAGCCGACTGGTGAAGTGGCTGGTGGTGAACGAGGCCGCACTCGACCTGCTCAAGGCGCCGCAGGTTCGAGACTACCTCACAGATTCCGAGAACGCCCTCCTTCAGCGCCTGGGCATCGACGTGATCCATCCCGTCGTATCGATGAACCACCTCGTGGGTCTTCTCCTGTTGGGTGGGGTCCGTGTCTCTACGACCGAGCGCGAGGACCTTCTCCGCGACCTGCTGCCCCTCTTCGGCCTGGCGCTGCACAACGCCCTGCTCCTGCGCCAGGGACGCCAGCGCGTGCGCGGTCTCTACCGGGCCGAGCGGCTGGCCACGTTGGGCGAGCTGGCCGCCGGGGCGGCCCACGAGATCCGCAATCCTCTGACCAGCATCCGCAGCACGATCCAGTACCTGCGCCCGGACTTCGAGGAGGGCTCGGACAAGGCCGTCCTCGTCGACGACCTGCTCGCCGAGGTGGACCGCATCAACGGCACCATCGCCGGTCTCCTCTCCTTCGCGCGGCCGACGCCGCCGCATTTCGAGGAGGTCGACGTGCTGTCGCTGCTGCGCCAGGTGGGCCGTCTGCTCGACAGCGCCGCCCGGTCTCAAGGGGTCGAGTTCGTCCTGCCGGAGGCGGAGGGGAAGGCGCGCGGCGATCCCGACCAGTTGAAGCAGGTCTTCCTCAACCTGTGTATGAACGCGCTGCAGGCCATGCCCGAGGGCGGTCGCCTCTCCCTCGGGGTGGTCCGCTCCGATCACACCCTCCGCGTCAGCGTGGAGGACACGGGCACCGGCATTCCCGCCGACGACCTTGAACTTGTCTTCGATCCGTTCTTCACCACCCGCGAGGAGGGCACCGGACTCGGCCTGGCCGTGTGCTACGGGATCGTCTCCCGGCACGACGGCCGCATCGACATCGAGAGCCGCCCCGGCGCCGGCACCACCGTGCACGTCCGCCTGCCCTCCGACGGGAGGGCGCGATGACCCGCGCTCCGGACCGCGTCCTCATCGTCGACGACGAGTCCCGCATCCGGAAGATCGTCACCCTCCTGCTGCGGGAAGAGGGGCTCGACCCGCGGTCGGTGGAGTCCGGGGAAGCCTGTCTGAAGGCCGTGGCGGAAGAGCCGCCGGACCTCGTGCTGATGGACCTCACCCTCCCGGGCAGGGACGGCCTCGAGACGATGGCCGGCCTGCGCGCCGGGGGATGGGACGGCGAGGTGGTGATGATGACCGCCTTCGGCAGCGTCGCCACGGCGGTGCGCGCCATCCAGGAGGGGGCCTTTCACTACCTGGAGAAACCGTTCGACAACGACGAGCTGCTCTCCCTGGTGCGCCGCGCCCTGGAGCGGCGCCGGCTGCGCGGAGAGGTCGCCGCCCTGCGCGAGCAACTGGACGAGCGCTACGCTCTCGACAATGTCGTCGGCATCAGCGGCCCGCTGCGGGCGGTCTGCGCCCAGGTGACGCGGGTGGCGCCGACGGAGGCCACGGTCCTGGTGGAGGGGGAGAGCGGCACCGGCAAGGAGCTGGTGGTGCGCGCCCTGCACAACCTCAGCCGGCGCCGGGAGGGTCCCTTCGTCGCCCTGAACTGCGCCGCCCTGCCCGCGAGCCTGGTGGAGAACGAGCTCTTCGGCCACGAGCAGGGCGCCTTCACCGACGCCCGCAGCCGCCACGAAGGCCGGTTCGAGCAGGCCGGCGGCGGCACCCTGTTCCTCGACGACGTGAGCGAGCTGCCCACGGAGGTGCAGGCCAAGCTCCTGCGGGTGCTCCAGGAACGCGAGATCAGCCGCATCGGCGGCACCGCCGCCATCCCCGTGGACGTGCGCATCGTGGCGGCCACCAACAGTGACCTGCAACAACAGGTAGAGGCAGGAGGATTCCGGGAAGACCTGTTCTACCGCCTGAATGTCGTCTCCCTGCGTCTGCCCCCATTGCGGGACCGCCTCGAAGACCTGCCCCTGCTCGTGGAGCACTTCCTGCAAAAGGCCGGTTCGGAACTCGAGCGGCCCCTGGAAGGGGTCACCCCCGGAGCGATGGACCTCCTGCGGTCCTACGCCTGGCCGGGCAACGTCCGCGAGTTGGAGAACGTCATCCGCGGCGCCGCCATCCTCTGCGGCGGCCAGCAGCTGGACGAGACGGACCTGCCGCCGCGCCTGCGGCGGCCGTCCGTGGCAACCCCCGCGGGCACCCTGGCCGAACGTCTGGCCGTGGTCGAGCGGCAGGCGATCGCCGAGGCCTTGGCCGAGGAGGACCACAACCGCACGCGCGCCGCCGCCCGGCTCGGAATCACGCGCAAGACGCTGCTGGCCAAGATCACCGCCTACGGGCTGGAGTCGTAGCCGCCTCGATCGGTCCGATGGCGGGGCCGCCTTGTGTGTGAAAGCGGATCCGCAGCTCAGCGTTGCCAGGCACTGCGGCCGGACCTGTCGGACTCTATCGGACCAGATGAGCAGCTCAGGGAGGGCCTTGCTCGGAGCCGGTTGCGGTACAATCGCATATTGAGATATTCTTCCACAGATGCACGTAATCTCGCGCAAAGCTCTCCGAGCGTTCTGGGCACAGCATCCCGACAGTGAGAAACCTCTGAGTCGCTGGTTCAAAATCATGCGGCAGACTCAGTTCAGGAGTTTCACGGCGTTGCGCCACACTTTTCCTTCGGCCGACAGGGTCGGCGAATTCGTCGTGTTCAACATCTCTGGCAACAAGTACCGGCTGATTGCATCGATTCACTTCAATCGCGGCAAAGTGTACATCCGTCATGTGCTTACACACCAAGCCTACGATCGCGGAGGATGGACAACATGAGTGTCATTACCCCACAGCTTCAGCGATCCTGGACGCGAGTGAGTTCGTTACTCAAGATTCAGAACGAGCAGGAATACGACGAGGCTCTGGCGCGGCTCCACAGCCTGATCGATGAAGTGGGGACAGACGAGCATCATCCGCTTTATTCTCTGCTCGATACGCTGGGCACCGTTGTCCAAGCTTGGGAAGAACAACATCATTCCATGCCCGACTTGGAGGGGGCGGATCCACTGCGGTTCCTCATGGAGGAGCATGAGTTGACCCAGTCAGATTTGCCGGAGGTGGGGTCCCAAGGAGTGGTTTCTGAGATTCTGGGCGGCAGGCGCGAGCTGAACGTCCGGCAGATACGTGCTCTGTCCAAGCGGTTTGGCGTGTCACCTTCAGTGTTCCTATAGGGCAAGGCTCAGGTGAGGAGGAACCAAGTGCCATGAAGAATCCGCCCCACCCCGGCAAGGCCGTGCGCGTGTCCTGCCTGGAGCCGCTGGGCCTCAGTGTCACCCAGGGAGCGAAGATCCTCGGTGTCAGTCGGCAGGCCCTCTCGAACCTGGTGAATGGTCACGCCCGCATATCCGGTGACATGGCTGTCCGCCTGGCAAAGGCCTTCGGCTCGACGACGGAGACCTGGATACGACTCCAGGCGGCCTACGATGTTGCGCAGGCGAAGGCTCGCGAAAAGGAGATAGAGGTGGAGCGCTACGAACCGAGCATGCTCGAGGCCGCCCGCTGACAAAGGCGAGGCAGGTCTTCACGACGGTACATGGCCACGTGCCAGGAACGGAGCCGCCCATCATGAATCCCGAGTACTGCCCGCGCTGCCGCGCCTCCCGCAACGTCTCCGTGTTGACCACGCGCCGGCGAGTGACGCTCCCCGGCGGAGGCGTCCGCCCCGTCCGCACCCGCAGCTATCACTGCTCCAGCTGCCGTCAGTTCATCCGCAGCGAGGAGGTGGAGGAAGGGGAGCCCGCCTCGTGAGCGCCGCGGGACCGGGGGACCGGCCCCTCCACGGCAAGGTCGCCGTCGTCACCGGGGCCGGCCGCGGCATCGGACGGGCCATCGCCCTCGCCTACGCCGAGGCGGGCGCCGCGGTCTGCTGCACGGCCCGCACGCGGGAGCAGATCGAGGATACCGCAGACCGTATCCGCGGCGCGGGCGGGACCGGGATCGCCGTGGCCGCCGATGTCACCGATCCCCGGGCCGTGGAGATGATGTTCGACACAGCGGCGGAGGCCCTGGGCGGAATCGACATCCTGGTGGCCAATGCCGGCGGCGTCCTCGAGTCGAAGCCGGTCACGGAGGGAGACCCCGCCCTCTGGGAGGCCACGGTGGCCGTGAACCTCTTCGGCGCCTACCACTGCATCCGCGCCGCCATCCCCCACCTGAAGCGGCGCGGCGGCGGCAAGATCCTCACCCTGGGCTCGGGCATGGGCCACAACGGCCTGGCCGGACACTCGGCCTACTGCTGCGCCAAGGCCGCCCTGTGGATGCTGACCCGGGTCAGCGCCCGCGAGCTGTGGGCCGACGGCATCAGCGTCAACGAGCTGATCCCCGGGCCGGTGCTCACCGACGCAACCCGCGGCGGCGGCGCCGTCGCCGGTATCGACAGCGAGTGGGTGAAGTCCCCGGAGGATGTGGTGCCCCTGGCCCTGTTCCTGGCCACCCAGCCGGAGGTGGGGCCCACGGCGCAGAGCTTCAGCCTCATGCGCCGCGACGGCTGACCTGCAAGCCTCGCAGGTCCGGTGGCGCGCCGGGGGCCGCAAACCCGCGGTCGCGGCGCCCCGAACCTGAATCTCTTTGGGCGTGGTCCCCGGGCGAGTGCGTTGCCGTCTCCCGGCGAGAAGCGCCGGCGGCGTCCAGGATCAGAGGGGCGGCCGTTCCTGGCTCCAGGGGGCGAGCTGCTCGAAGGCCCGGGCGGCTCGCAGGACGGTGAGGTCCTGGCGCCAGCCGCCGATGATCTGCAGGCCCACGGGCAGACCGTCGACGAAGCCGCAGGGCACGGTGGCGGCCGGCAGGCCGGTGAGGTTCACCGGGTAGGTGAAGGCCGTCCAGCTCAGGTAGGTGGTCTCGCGGCCGGCGATCGAGCCCGGGTGGTCGCCGCCGGCGGCGAAGGCGGTCACCGGCAGGGTCGGTGTCAGCAGCAGGTCGCGGCTCTCGAAGAACTCCCGCCAGAGGTGGTAGTAAGGGTTGCGCTCCAGGTAGGCGGCGGCCACGTCGGTGCCGCGGAAGCGGAAGCCCTCCTCGATGACGGCCCGCAGGCCGGGGTCGAGGCGGTCGGCGATGTTGTCGAAGTCGTCGCGGAAGGTGGCGGCGAAGGCGGTGGACCACAGGGTGTGGAGGAGCCGCCAGGGGTCGTCGGTCTCCGGGTGCGCCTCCTCGAGGGTGCACCCGAGGTCCTGGAACCGTAGGGCCGCGGCCCTGGCGGTCTCGACGACCCGGGGGTCGACGGCGGCGTACCCGAGGTCCGAGGACCAGGCCGCGCGCAGCCCGTCCACCCCGCCCTCGATCTGGTCCAGCGCCACGGGCTCGGCCGGCATGGAGGTGCGGTCCCTCGCGTCGGGGCCGGCCATGGTCTGCAGCATGAGCACGGCGTCGCCCACGGTGCGCGTGATCGGCCCGGCGTGGGACAGGGTCTCCACGACGCTGGCCGGGTGCTGGGGTACCCTCCCCCAGGAGGGCTTGAAGCCGAAGGCGCCGCAGAAGGCGGCGGGGATGCGGATCGAGCCGGCGCCGTCCGTGCCCTGGGCCAAGGGCCCCAGCCCCGCCGCCACCGCCGCCGCGGCGCCGCCGCTGGAGCCGCCGGGGGTGCGCCCGTGGCGCCAGGGGTTGTGGGTCGGTCCGCAGACGCGGTTGCCGGAGTCCCCCTTCCACCCCAGCTCCGGGGTGTTGGTCTTGCCGAGGAGGACCATGCCGGCGTCGCGCAGGCGTTCGGTGAGGGGCGCGTCGAAGTCGGGGACCCAGTCGGCGGTCAGCAGCGAGCCCCGGGTGGTGCGGATGCCCCGGGTCGCCGTCAGGTCCTTCAGGGAGCCGGGGATGCCTGACAGCGGCGGTATCTGATCGCCGCCGCCGGCGTACGCGGCCTCGGCGGCTCTCGCTTCGGCCATGGCGCGCTCGGGCGTGACCGTGACGAAGGCGTTGAGCCCGGCGTCGACAGCCTCGATGCGGCGCAGCGCTGCTTCGGCGACCTCCACCGGGGACAGCTGCCGGCGCCGGTAGAGCCGCCGCAGATCGAGGGCGGAGTGATAGCAGAGATCCGTGTCGTTCATGTCAGCACTACCTCCCGACCGGTGCGGGACGACTCCAGGCAAGCCGTCATGACCTCCACCAGGTGGCGGGAGTACTCGGCGGTCACCGGTGGCTCCGTCCCCGCGTCGATGGCCTCCACGAAGGCCTGCAGCTGACGCGCCGTGGTGTCGTGGTCCTCGCTGACCGTCACCTGCTCCCAGTTGCCCTCTCTTCCCACGAAGACGTCCTCCCGTCCGGACTGGATGCCCTTGCGCAACTGGATCATCCCGTCCGTGCATACGAACTCGGTGCTGAAGCGGGTGCCGCCCGTCCTCCACCACACGTGGATGAGGGTGGCGTGGACCCCGTTCTCGAACTGCAGCAGGGCCATGGCCACGTCGTCGGCGGAGAACTCGAAGAAGCGGCTGTCCACCAGGGCCTTGACGGCGGCGACGCGGCTGCCCGTCCACCAGCAGGAGCGGTCGATGAGGTGGATGCCGTTCTGGTACCACAGTCCGCCGTAGGTGGCCTTGTCGAGATACCAGGCCCGCCTCTCGGGCTTGAAGGGCCGGTAGGCCTCGTCGCAGAGGCAGACCAGATCGCCCAGGCTGCCTTCGACCAGGAGCTTCTTCACGGCCCGGTTCTGGGGCGAGAAGTGGTGCATGTGGCCCACCGTGAGCTGCCGGCCCGAGCGGCGGGCGGCGTCGATCATGGTGTCGCACTGCTCGACGTCGACGGCCATCGGTTTCTCCACGAGCACGTGCTTGCCCGCCTCCAGGGCGGCCACGGCGGCCTCGCAGTGCAGGCCGTGGGGCAGGCAGACGATGGCCACGTCGACCCGGTCGTCGGCGAGCAGCTCCTGGTACGTGGAATAGCCGCGGCAGCCGTGTTCCGCGGAGACGCGGTCCCGGGCCTCCGCGCGGGTGTCGGCCACGGCCCGCACCTGCGTAGATTCAAGGGCCGCCGCCGCCCGCAAGTGCGCCCCGGCGACGCTGCCCGCTCCGATGATCCCGATGCCGTGCATGCGCATGCCTCGAATGCTAACGACGCCCTCCCCCGTGCCTCAAGCTCGCCACGCGGCGGCCGGCCCGAGCTGACATGCCGCGCCTCGACGCCACGGCCCTGCAGAGGGTGATGCTGCGCCGGAACTTCCTCTTCAAGCACCAGCTGGCCAACCAGGTCGGCATCAGCTACGACCGTCTGACGGCGATCCTCGTCGGCGGCGAGACCGAGGTGGAGGAGGAGATCGTCGCCCGTCTGTGCGCCGGACTGGACTGCGAGGCTTCGGAGATCCTGGTGAAATGAGGGGACGCGCGGCGAAGGGCATCTCTCGAGGGGGCCCGGCCAGGACTGGCCGGCGGCGAAGCGCGTCGCCGGAGAGCCGGATGAGCTCCAAGGCCAGGGCCGACAGCGGCCGGCTGCGCGCCGCCTGGGGCGATCCCGTCGACGAAGGCGCCGTGCGCCAGATCCACGCCTGCATGGCCGACGGCACGGGCGCCGTGGGCGGTGTCCTGATGGCAGACCATCACCTCGGGTACTCCATGCCGGTGGGCGGAGTCGTCGCCTACGAGGACCGCATCTCGCCCTCGGGCGTGGGCTACGACATCGCCTGCGGAAACAAGGCGGTGCGCGTCGGCCTCACCGCCGCCGAGGTGCGGCCGCGGATCGCGGAGCTGATGGACGAGATCTGGGAGACCATCTCCTTCGGCATCGGCCGCAGGAACAAGGAGCCGGTGGAACATCCCCTCTTCGACGACGATCCCGCCTGGAGCATCGACGTGGCGGCGGGCCAACGCAGCCTGGCCCGGGGACAGCTCGGCACCGTGGGCGCCGGCAACCACTACGTCGACGTCTTCGCCGACGAGGAGGACCGCATCTGGGTCGGCGTCCACTTCGGCTCCCGCGGCCTCGGCCACCGGCTGGCCACGCACTTCATGCGCCTCGGGGGCGGGTCCGACGACTTCCACGCGCCTCCCGTGCTCTTCGCCGTGGACTCCCGGGCGGGGGAGGAGTACCGCGCCTGCATGGAGCTCGCCGGCCGCTACGCCTACGCCGGCCGCGACTGGGTCTGCGAGCGCGTCTGCGGGATCCTCGGATCGCCGGCCCTGGAGGAGGTCCACAACCACCACAACTTCGCCTGGCTCGAGGAGCACGAAGGCCGCAAGGTCTGGGTCGTGCGCAAGGGCGCGACGCCCGCCTTCCCCGGGCAGCGGGGCTTCATCGGCGGCTCCATGGGCGACGTCTCCGTCATCGTGGAGGGGGTCGACACCGAGGAAGCGGCCAGGGGCTACCGCTCCACCGTGCACGGCGCCGGCCGCGTCATGTCGCGCACGGCCGCCGCCGGACGCGTGCGCTGGAAGAAGGGGAAGGGGGGCCGCAAGAGGCCCGTGGTCGTCAAGGAGGGCCGGATCAGCCGCCGCATGATGGAGGACTGGGTCCGCGACTGGGGCGTGGAACTGCGCGGCGCCGGCACCGACGAGTCGCCCCACTGCTACAAGCGGCTGCCGGAGGTGCTGGAGCACCACGCCGGCTCGATCCGGGTGCTGCACACGCTCAAGCCCCTGGGCGTGGCCATGGCCGGTCCCGAGACCCACGACCCGTACCGGGACTAGCCTCCAGGCCAGTGTGGTGACGCCCCGGCCGAGCGCCGTGCTGCGACCCCCCGGGCGGTTGCGGGACCGCCGTCCCACGTAACCGCAGCGCACGCCCGACTGGCGCAACTCAGCCGGTCCCCTGATCGGCCCGCGGCACCCACCTCGGGTGATCCGCACCCCGCCCGTCTGTCCCCCGGGTGAGGAGCCGCTGATTCCGCCCATCCGCATCGGCCACCCAGACAGCCGGCGGTTCACCCGTCTTCGCCCGGCAGAAGACGATCTGCCTGCCGTCGGGTGACTCGCTCTGGCGGAAGTCCCAGACCGGCGGGTCCGAGCGGGTGAGCTGCACAAGCGCCCCGTCGCCCGGATCGATCCGGCAGATCTCGGTGCCGCCGCGGGCCAGCTCCGGCTTGAAATCGCGGTTGAAGTGGTCCATGTCCGGACGCTGCGGCTGGTGCTCCCAGGCCACCTTGGAACCGGCCAGGCGGCGCGACACCAGGATCGACCCGTCCCGTGACCAGACCGGCATGTTGGAACCGCCCCCCTTGGTCTCGGGAGAGCCGTAGGACGCCCCGAACCACAGGGCCTGCCCGTCGGTCAGCTGCCGCTGCTCGGAACCGTCCGGGCGGTTGATGAACAGATCGGACCAGTCGTGGCCGGAGTCGTGCCGGTAGAGGCATCCCTGGTACACCAGCCACTCGCCGTCCGCGGACCAGTTCGGACCGAAGAACAGGTACTCCTCGTGAGCCGCCACCAGGACGCGGTTCCCCCCGTCCACGTCGCTGGTCCAGATCTGGTACCCCGAGGGACTGACGAGGTGGAAAGCGATCCGGCTGCCGTCCGGGCTGAGACTGAGCCCGTACGCCAGGCCCTCGCCCGCCTGCGTCACCTCGCGCGCATCCGTGCCGTCCAGGTTCATGCTGTAGGCCTGGGCCGTCCTGTCCGCAAAGATGACCTGCACGAGCATGCGCCCGTCCCTCAGCAGGAGGTACGGCTGCTGGGAGACGGCCAGGCGCTCGCGGGTGAGTATCTCCTCGAGCACGTCCCGCTCGGGATCGTAGATCCAGGTGTGCGTGGGTGTCAGGTGGTAGTACTCGTCGAAGGACTTGCCCGGCCCGTCGCGCCGCGCCTCCATGCTGGTGAGCAGCATCCTGCCGTCGGCGAAGAACTCGCCGGGGTGCCAGGTCTCCTGAAGGGGCACGTCGAACTCGAAGTAACGCAGACCGCTGCCGTCGGCGTTCATGATCGCCGTCCGGCCCCGGGACACGAAGACGATGCGGTTTGCCATCACTTCTGCTGGTCAGGGCCGTTCAGCGGCGGCGCCGCTTCCGGCGCGACGGGGAGGCGGGGGCGGTACTCATCGCGTCGGAGGCCGATGCGCTCCAGCGGCAGCGGCTGGAAGCCGGTGACGCGCAGGATCCGGGCGTCGTCGCGCAGGGCCCAACCGGCGCGGGCCGGGTCCTCCGGGTCGACCCAGCCCGGATCGCCGGCTTCGGGGACGAGCCAGTTGTCGCGGATGTCGATGAGCTTCTCCTCGGCCAGCCAGAAGATCCGCAGCCACCAGCCGTCGACGAAGAGATTGCGCAGGAAGCGGTTGCCCTCGGGCGGCACGCCCGTGCCGGCGGCGACCCAGCGGTCGATCTCCATCAGCTCGGGATAGCGCTCGGAGTAGGGCGGGTTGTGGTGATCCATCTCTCGCAGGCTCTCCGCCAGCCCCAGCACCCCGTTGGACCAGACCGGGCTCTTGTCGAGGCCGCGGGCGTCGATGCCGATGGCCGGGTGGTTGTCGACGAAGACGTTGTTCTCCACGAGGCAGTCGCGCCCGCCTCCGATGCCGACGGCGCATTGCGTGTTCACGATGAGGTTGCCGTACACGGTGATGCCACTGACGCAGTCGTCGAGATAGACGACGAGGGCCTCCCCGTTGCCGGGGCCGCGAATGTCGTGCATGTGGTTGTAGCGAATGATGTTGTCGCGGTAGGTCCAGTCGCGGCCCGTGTAGATGGCGCCCACGTCGCCGGTCTCGTGACATACGTGGTGGATGTGGTTGTACTCGATCAGGTGGTCATTGCCCCAGAACAGGATGGCGCAGTGCGGGTGGTCGTGGATCTCGTTGTTGGAGACGCGCGTGCCGACGCCCTCCAGGTTCACCGCCGGGTAGTAGCAGCGCGACCAGCGGGCCTGGTGATGGAAGTGGCAGTTGTGGACGAAGTGCCGGCAGGGGGTGATGATCTTGCGGTCGCCCCCGCGGAGGCTGACGCCGCCGTCGCCGTTGTTCCAGATATCGCAGCTCTGCACGCCGTGGTCGGTGCCGCCGTCGATCCAGACGCCGTAGTTGCCGGTGTTCGAGATGCGGCAGCCGGCGACCAGGCAGCCGGTGCCGCCTTTGACGGCGACGGCGTGGCCCCGGGTGGCGGTGAGCTCGAGGTCGCGCAGGACGACGTGGCGGGCACCCCCGAGAGCGATGAGGGGACTCTCGAGAAGCGACATCATGACCTCGGCGCTCCCCAGGGGTTTGGTGGGCCACAAGTAGAGGATGCCGGCGGCGCGGTCGACGAAGTACTCGCCCGGCGAGTCGAGCTCCTCGAGGATGTTGAGGAAGTAGATCCTGTTTCCGGGCTTGAACCCGTGATGGCCGTGAGGCGGGCGGGTCTTGACGAGGCGCGCCTCGGTGTCAATGGAGGCGATGCGCTCGTAGCTGTTGGCCCAGTCGTAGGCCCAGTAGCCGTGCACCCAGGCGTCGTCCACGGTCGCCCACCGGCGCGGGCGGTCCCCTTCGTAGAAGAAGCCTTCTTCCAGGAGCCCCAGTTGCATGCCGTGGCCGTCGTCGCGGCTCTTGCCCTCGGGATAGCCGGCCATGCGGGCGAAGGGCTCGTCGGCATCGGCGTTCGGCCAGCGGGCCACCGTCTGCGGCTCGCCGTCGACGAAGAGCTCCACGTGGGCCGCCGCCATCTTGCGGCCGAAACCGCGAGACCGCATCGGCGACAGGCGCCCGAGGCCGAGGGCGTCGAGGTCCACCTGGCGTACGTGGCGGCGCGCGGCCGGGTCCAGCCGCGCCCGGACGGCGGGATCGCGCACCGGGGTGAAGCCGGAGAGGGTGATGCCGCCGAGGAGGCGCACCCGTTGATCCGGCAGGGCCCGCCAGGTCACCGGAGCCTCGGGACGGCCGCCGTCGCGGCGGCCCAGGCGCAGGGTCTCGGTGAGCGGGTAGTCGCCGCCGCCTATCCAGACGGTGCTGCCGGCGCGCTCTTCCACCGGCAGGGCTCGCAGGGCATCGCGGGCGCGGGCCAGAGTGGCGAAGGGCCACTCTTGGGTGCCGGAGTGTGTGTCCTTGCCATCGACGGCGACGTGGATCTCAATGCTCACGGCGGGTCTCCATATGAGGGTACGCAGGTCGGGCGGCGCTGCTAGCGCGCCTTGACCGTGGTCCGGGTGCGGTCGCTCTTGCGGATCATGTCCATCAGTCTTGCGAAGCGCAGGCCGACCTCGGCCGGACAGGGATTGGCCTGTCGGCCGGCCCGGACCTTGAGAAACTGCTCCCACACGCCCCGGGAGCGGGGGCAGCGGACCTCGGCGAAGGCGCCTTCCTTCACCGGTTTGAAGAGCAGCCGCTCTCCCCAGATCCCGGTCCGCAGGATCCCCCGGTCGCCGATGACGGTGACTTCGGAGGTGCAGTGGATGGAGTCGCCGGCCGCTGCCAGCGAGAGCAGGGTGCCGTCGCGGAAGCGGCCGCTCACGGTCGAGTTGATGTCGACGGGCGTGCCGCAGTCATCCATCAGGGCGCAGACCTCGACCACGTCCTGGTCGATGAGATCGACGACCGTGTTGACCATGTGCGATCCCGTGTCGAAGAGGAATCCCCCTCCCGAGATCTCCGGGTCCTGCCGCCACTGGCCGACGGTGACCGCCTTCCAGTTCTGGTGCACGTAGGCGGAGACGGACGTTACCTGGCCCAGCTTTCCGCCGGCGATCATCTGCCTGGCCTTCTTGACCGCCGGCGACAGGCTGCCCGGGAAGGCGACGACGAGCAGCTTCCGGACTTCGTCACGGATCCTGATCAGGCGCCTCGCCTCGGAGGCGTTGATCACCATCGGCTTCTCGAGCAGGACGTCGACGCCGGCCCGCAGGCAGTCCCGGGCGTTCTCCAGGTGGAACTTGTGCGGCGTGTTGATGAAAGCCGTGTCGGGCGCGCCCTGGGCGGCGATGAGTGCCTTGATCGTGTCGTAGAAGGGCGGGCACCTCCTGCCCCGGCTCTCGAAGAGGTCGCGGGTCAGCTGCCGTTGGTCATCGGCGACCTCGACGAGGCCGCAGATGCGAGTGTTGGACATGTCGAGCATGACGCTCATGTGGTGGCGGGCCATGCCGCCAGTGCCCACGACGATCGCCGAGGTCTTGGCCATTGCTCTTCTCCGGGGGCTCCCGGCTCCCTGGTATCGAAAACCCGATGGCGGTTAGTATAGACCTCGGCCAGGCGGGACGGCAGGCTTGCCGTGGCCCCATGACGAACGGTCTTGCCTCGCCGCACGGCCTCCCTCGACCTCGGCGCACACGCTTACTTTCGGGACGGGCTGTTCATGGACCGACTCCTTCCCTTCCTCCGCTGGCTCCCGGAGCTGCGCCGCCCCGGCGTCCTGCGGCGCGATCTGGTGGCCGGCGTCACCGTGGCCGCCGTGCTCGTCCCCCAGGCCATGGCCTACGCCGAGCTGGCGGGGCTGCCCTCCGTGTACGGTCTCTACGCCGCCTTCCTGCCGCCGGTGATCGCCGCCTTCTGGGGGTCCTCCCGGCACCTGGCCACCGGACCCGTGGCCATGGCCTCCCTGATCAGCGCCGCCACCGTGGGGTCGGTGGCCTCCGCCGGCACCGAGGCCTTCGTCTCCTGCTCGATCCTGCTGGCCCTGATGGTCGGGGTCCTGCGGCTGGCCCTCGGACTGCTGCGCCTGGGGATGCTGGTCAGCCTGCTCTCCGTGCCGGTCATCGCCGGCTTCACCAACGCCGCCGCCCTGATCATCGCCAGCTCGCAGCTGCACCACCTTCTCGGTGTCGATGCCGAGGCGGGGGCCTTCCATCTGCAGACGGTGGGGCGGGTGCTGGCAGCGGCCGCGGGGGATCTCCGCTGGACGACGGCGGCCATGGCGGTCCTGGCCGCCGCCATTCTCATCCTGCTCCGGCACCGCTTCGAGAAGGTCCTCGCCGCGGTGGCCGTCACCACCGCCCTCTCCTGGGCGGCGGGCTTCGACGGCGAGGTGGTGGGCCACGTCCCGGGGGGGCTGCCCGCCTTCGAGCTGCCGGCGGTCGACCTCGGCCTGGTCCTGCAACTGCTGCCCGGCGCCGCGGTCCTGACCCTCATCGGCCTCATGGAAGCGATGTCGATCGCCAAGACGATCGCGGCGCGCAGCAAGCACCACATCGACGTCGACCAGGAGCTCGTCGGGCAGGGCCTGGCCAACGTGGCGGGCAGCCTCTTCGGCTCGTACGCCGTCTCCGGCTCGTTCTCGCGGTCGATGGTCAACTTCACCAACGGCGCGGTGACGGGCTTCGCCTCCGCCGTGACCTCCGCCGCCGTCCTCCTCACCCTCCTGGTCCTGACCCCACTCTTCCACCACCTGCCCCGGGCGACGCTGGCGGTCATCATCGTCGCCGCCGTTCTCGGCCTCGTGCGCATCCAGCCGGTCCGCCTCGCCTGGAGGGTGTCGCGCACCGACGCCCTCATCGCCGCCGTCACCTTCGCCGCCACCCTCGCCCTGGCCCCCGCCCTTCACTGGGGCATCCTCATCGGCGTCGCCCTCTCCCTGCTGCAGTACCTGCGCCGCACCATGCGTCCCCACGTGGCCTACCTCGCCCGCCACCCGGAGGGCCATCTCGTCGACGCCGACGCCCACGGCCTGGCCCTCGGTCAGCGCATCGCCATCCTGCGTTTCGACGGCGGTCTCTACTTCGGGGACGCCGGCTGGTTCGAGGACAAGGTGCTCGAGGCGCTGTCGCGGCTGCCGCAGCTGCGTTATCTCGTCTTCGACGCGGGGGGCATCAACGACATCGATGTCACCGGAGTGGAGGCCCTGCGCCGCGCCGTCGAGGAGTTGCGGGGCGTCGGGGTGGAGGTCCACGTGACCCGTGTCAAGCACGGGGTCTACCAGGTCCTCGAGAGCACCGGCCTGGCCGACGAGATCGGCGAATCCCGCTTCCACGACTGGAACCAGCACGCCCTCGAAGAGCTGTGGGACCAGATGGAGCCCTCGTACCGGGACCGCTGCCCCCTCAACGTGCCGACCCCGGAGGACGCCGCCGACCGGTAAGGCGATCGGCGAGGTTCGTCAGGGGGCTCAGGCGGGGCCGGCGGAAACGGGACGCCGGCCCGCAGGGTTGACTCGGGAGAGACGGACTCCGGCCGGGGGGCCGGATCGGGGCTTCAGGAGGCCGAGGCGGTGCTCGGCTGGCGGCGGCCTCCGGGGTAGAGCCGCCCCACCTCGCGGCCGAACCGGTAGGAGATGTCGACCTTCTCCACGGGCTCGTCGCGGTAGTCGAAGCGGGTCACGGCGCCGTGGATGGTCAGGGTCAGGTCGGACACGTCCGAGTGCAGGCTGCGGAAGACGAGGAACCCCTCCAGCTCCTGGCCGCTGAAGATCATCTCCTTGGGGAACATGGTGCGGTTGAGCAGGTCCTGGCGCTCGCGGAAGCGGCCGTACTCGTTGCCCCGGTAGCCTTGGGCGTAGGCGCGGTAGTAGTTGGTCAGCTGCAGGATGTCGAGGGACCAGTACTCGCGTCCGTTGTCGGCGTAGAGGGCGATCTTCATCGGATCGACGAGAACCTTGGGATACTCGTAGTTCTTCACGCTCAGCAGGAAGACGGTGAAGCGGTCTTCCGACTCCTGCTCCGGGCGCTCGGCGTTTCCGAAGGTGTAGGGGTTCGTCGAGTGGACGCCGTGGACGGAGGCCGACTGGAAGCGCCGGTTGAGCTCGTCCTCGGTCATGGGCCGCACCCGGACCTCCAACCGGCCCTGGGTGAAGTGGACGCCCCCGTCGTCCTGCACCTCCAGGTGGGGCGCCTGCGACCCGAGGGGCTGAAGGGGTTCGGCGTAGTAGGAATAGCCGCAACCGAGGGTGAGCAGAATGAGGGGCAGGGCGGCTCCGAGGCGTCTCATCTTCCGTGCTCCGGCGAGGGCGAGTACCTTGGTCAGATGATCTGCGGCAGTTTACGCCGTCCCTCCCCGAAAGGCAAGCCTCTGGCGATTCCCGCCCTCGGCCTGTGCTGGCTGTTCGGGTTGCTCTGCCAGGAGGCGGCCCAGGCCGGCGAGCGCGCCCTGGACCTCGGCGGCGGCGTCGGGATGCGGCTGGTGTGGATTCCCCCCGGCGAGTTCGTCATGGGCGGCGCCCGTCCGCTTCCGCACCAGCCGGGGGGCCGGCAGGTGCGGGTACGTCTCACCCGCGGATTCTACCTCGGCGCCACCGAGATCACCCAGGAACAGTGGACCGCGGTGATGGGCTCGCGGCCGTGGGCGGGACGGCCCCACGTGGTGGAGGATCCCGCCCGCCCGGCGGTGTTCCTGTCTTGGACGGATCTGCAGCTGTTCACCGGGCGCCTGACCGCCCGCAGCGGCGAGCGGGTGCGCCTGCCCACCGAGGCGGAGTGGGAGTACGCCTGCCGCTCCGGCGGTGAACCGGCGGCGAGCGGGACGGCCTGGTACCACGACAACGCCTTCGCCGATCCCCCCGCCGCCGCCCGGGCGGTGGCGCTGAAGCCCCCCGACTCCCTGGGGCTCCATGACATGCGCGGCAATGTCTGGGAGTGGGTGGCGGACTGGTACTCCCCCGGGTACGGCCTGCGTGGCCGGCAGGGCGTCGTCGTCGATCCGCGGGGCCCGGAGCGGGGGCGACATCGCGTCAAACGGGGGGGCAGCTTCTACGACTTCGCCGAGTCCGTCCACTGCGGCGCCCGCGACGGCTACTCCGAACCGGGCCGGTACGTCAACATCGGCGCCCGCGTCCTCGTCGAGCCCTGAGCGGCGCCGCCGGTGTCGGTCCGCACGGTCCTGCTGAGCGCGGCGATCTGGCTGCCGGCCCTGGGCTGCCTCTCCGGCGCGGGCAGGGAGCCGGCGGCGGATACCCCCTTCCGTTTCGTGGAGCGGACGGCCGAGGCCGGTCTCGACTTCGAGCACGTCTCCGGCGGTCCCGAGCAGCGCTACATCCTCGAGTCGATGTCGTCCGGCGCCGTGTTCTTCGACGCCGACGGCGACGACGACCAGGACATCTTCCTGGTCAACAGCTCCCGCATCTCCTCGCATCCGGCCGGCGTCGGCAACCGCCTCTACCGCAACGTCCCCGGCCCAAGAGGAGGCCGCGCCTTCGAGGACGCGACCCCGGGTTCGGGCCTGGGCCGGGGCGGCTGGGGAATGGGCGCCGCCGCCGGCGATACCGACAACGACGGCGACGTCGATCTCTACGTGACCTATTGGGGCGAGAACCTCCTCTTCGAGAACGCCGGCGACGGCCGCTTCACCGACGTCACCGCCGCCGCCGGCGTCGGGGACCCGGGCTGGGGAACCAGCGCCGCCTTCGGCGACCTCGACGACGACGGCCTCCTCGATCTGTTCGTGGCCAACTACCTCGTCTTCGACCTGGAGGCCCCCCCGGGAGGGGGCCTGCCCTGCAGCGGCTGGCGGGGGCTGGACGTCTACTGCGGCCCCCAAGGGCTGGAGCCGCAGGCCAACGTCGTCTACCGCAACGAGGGATCCGGGCGGTTCTCGGACCGCAGCCGCGAGACCGGCGTCTCGGGCCACCGCCAGCCGAGCCTGGGGGTGGTTCTCGGCGACTACGACGGCGACGGCGACCAGGACCTCTACGTGGCCAACGACGGCTACCCCAACGTCCACTACCGCAACGACGGCCGCTGGCGCCTGACCGAGGTCGCCGCCTGGGCGGGTACCGCCTACAGCGAGGACGGACGCCTCCAGGCGGGCATGGGTGCGGCCTCGGGCGACTACGACGGCGACGGGGACCTGGACCTGTTCGTCACCAACTTCTCGGACGACGTCAACACCCTCTACCAGAACCAGGGCGAGGGCCGCTTCCGGGACCACACGGGGGGCGTCGGTCTGGCCGCCGGCGCCCGTCCCTTTCTCGGCTGGTCCACGGCGTTCTTCGATGCCGACGCCGACGGCTGGCTCGACCTGTTCGTGGCCAACGGGCACATCTACCCCCAGGTCGATATGCTCCCTTCCGGCACCCGTTACGCCCAGCGGAATCTGCTATACCGGAACCGGGGCGGCCGCTTCGAGCCCGTCGACGGCGGTCCCGGAATGGCGCTGGTCCGGGTCAGCCGGGGGGCGGCCCTGGCCGACTACGACAACGACGGCGACACCGACCTGCTGGTGGTAAACCTGAACGGGCCGCCGGACCTGCTGCACAATACCGGCCGGCCGCGGCACTGGCTGGGGCTGCGCCTGCGGGGCCGGGAGGGCAACCGCGACGCCCTGGGCGCGAGGGTGCGCCTCCACGGCGGCGCCCTGGTGCAGACGCGGGAGGTTCAGCGGGCCGTGGGCTACCTGTCGCAGAGCGACCCCCGGCTGCTCTTCGGACTGGGAGAGGAGCCCGAGGTGGACAGTGTCGTGGTGCGCTGGCCCGGCGGCCGGCGGCAGGTGCTGCGCGGCCTGGCCCCGGGGCGCTACCACGTGGTGGAGGAGGGCGTCTCCGAGCCGGTGGCCTCCTACGCCGGGGCCGACACCCTGTCCTTTCCGGGGAGGGCGGGGGCCGTCGCCGCGGCGGTGCCCGCGGCCCCCGACGCGTACGATCCCGGGGCCGGCGGGACCGTGGAGGAGCACTACCGCCGGGGGCGGCAGCTGTACGACCAGGGCCGCTACGAGGAGGCCGTCGCCGCCTTCCGGTGGCTCGCGGAGGGGCATCCCGACTTCCTGCCGGCGCGCTACTCGCTGGCCGTGGGCCTCTACTCGGCCATGGGCCGCATCGACGAGGCGCGCGGGATTCTCGAGGAGATCGTGGCCCTGGACTCGACCCGGGCCGAGGCCTTCCGCCTGCTCGGCGTCGTCCACCTGAGCCAGGACCGGCCGCGGGAGGCGGTCTCGGCCCTGCGCCGGGCGGTGGGGCTCGACTCGGCGGACTGGGACAGCCGCACCCGGCTCGGGCTGGCCCTGGTGCGGCTCGGCGATGCGGAGCCCGCGGCGGCGGCCTTCCGGCAGGCCGCCCGGCTGGCCCCGTGGAAGCCCCAGCCTCACCTGCATCTGGCCGATCTTCTCGAGGGGCAGGGGCGCTCCCGGGAGGCGGCGGAGCACCGCCGGATCTTCGACCGCCTGCGGCCGGCCGAGGAGGCGGTGCGGCGCGCCCGGCGGCAGGTGCGCGAGTTCCCCGCCGACGCCCGGCTCCACTACCGTCTCGGCCTGGCCTACCTGGCCCAGGCACGCAACCGGGCCGCGGCGGGATCCTTCCGCGCCGCCCTCGACCTCGATTCGACCCTGGCCGCCGCCCACCACGGCCTGGGCGCGGCTCATCACCTGCGCGGCGATCTGGCCGCGGCGATCGAGGCCTACCGCCGGTCCACGCGGCTCGATCCGGCGCGGCTCTCCGGCCACGCCGACCTGGCCCAGGCATGCATGGAGGCGCGCCGTTTCGAAGAGGCCGTCTCGGCTCTCGACGCGGCCCTTCGGCTCGATGCGGGACGGCTCGAGCTGCGCACCCGGCGCGGCCTGGCGGCGGCCTTGGCCGGCCGCATCGACGAGGGCCTGCGCGATCTGCGGTCGGTGCTCCGGGCGGACCCCGGACGGGTGGAAAACCGCGTGGCTCTGGCCGAGGTCTGCACGATGGCGGGGCTCCTGCCGGAGGCGGCGCAACAATGGGAGGCGGTGCTGCGCCTCGATCCGGCCCATCCGGCGGCTGGACCGCGGCTACGGGAGTTGAGACAGCGGATGGCCGGGGGGTGACGCACCGGCTCATCGGCAGGGGACGCGAGGCCGGCCGCCTCCAGGCGGGGATCGAGCGCCCGGACCTGCGGGGTCCCCGGGAGCCGCGCCGCCAGGGCCTGCCGTCCGCCGGCAGCCCGGGGCGGTCGTCCCGCCCTCAGGGCTGGTCGGGCAGGGAATCCGGCGCCGGACTCTGCAGGGCGCCCAGCACCTGCGCCGCCAGGCTCATGTCAACCCCCCGCGCCCGGGCCGCCGCCAGGTGCTCCGCCGCTTCCGCCCGGCGCTCCCCCGCGGCCAGGGCCACGACCAGGTTGTTGCAGGCCGCCCGGTTCCGCGGAGCCAGACGGACCGCCTCGAGAAAGTGGTGGACGGCGTCGTCCAGTCGGCCCTCGGCGTCGAGGAGCACGCCGGCGGCGATGTGGGCCCGGACGTAGTCGGGTCTCAGCCTGAGGGCCTCTTGCAGCGCCGCCAGGGCCTCGGACCTCCGGTCCTGCCCGGCAAGCAGGGTGCCCAGGCTGTAGTGCGCCTCCGCGAGGCCGGGATCGGCGTCGAGGGCCCGCCGATACTGGGTGTCGGCGGCCACCGGGTCCCCCTGCCGGCGCCGGATGTTGCCCAGGCCCAGGTGGGCTCCGGCCGAGCCGGGAGCCAGCTCGAGGGCGCGCTCAAGGGCCGCGGCGGCTCCGGCCAGATCACCCGCGGCGGCCAGTACCAGGCCCAGGTCCTGGTGGGCCCTCGGTCGGTCGGGCTGCTGCAGGATGGCGCGGCGGAGCACCCGGGCGGCCCTGGCGTGGAGGCCGGCCTTGGCCTGGCGGTCCGCGAGCCCCACAAGCTCGCGGTAGGTGCGCCCTTCCAGGGCCGTCTCCTCGACCCGGGCCAGGCGGCCGGTGCGCTCCAGAAGGATCCGGAGCCCGGGGTGGTCCGGCCGCAGGTCCCGGGCGCTCTCGAGGTGGGCCTGCCATCCCGGTTGCCGCCGCTCCCGCCGCAGGGTCGCCTCCATCACCAGGGCGCTCGCCGCGCGCGTGCGCTCGAGCGCTTCGAGGAACCCTCGGTCCCGCACCGGGTCGAGCCCCGCCAGATGGCCCGTCACCGGCCGGCGATGACGCGCCAGCAGCTCGTAGACCGCCAGCTGGCCGTGCAGGCTCGGCTTGGACGGGGCGAACTCGAGCACCGGCCTGTCCACGGTGTGCAGTGGCACCCCGGTCAGCTCGCCGGCCAGGGCGGTCTCGTCGGTGAGGAAGCAGTCGAGCAGGAGAACGGGGTCGCCGAGGTGCACCGGGGCGAGTCCGGCGGCGGCCCGATCGGCGAAGCGGTCCAGGAAGTCCGCCGCGTCGATGCGCAGCGGTTCGGTCGAGCCGACGAGAAGGGCGTGCTTGGTGTAGTGGGTGTTGGCTGCCCAGATCGTGAAGTGGGGGAAGACGGAGTGGAAGGTGCGCAGGATGGTGAGGAAGCTCTCCAGCCGCATGTCCAGCGGCAGCCAGCTCGTCATCAGGCCGCCGGGCCGCAGGCGGTCCCGTCCGGCGGCGAAGTGCTCCCGCGTGTAGAGGCCGGAGTTGCCGGCGTAGTACGGCCAGATCGAGTCGTTCAGGATGAGGTCATAGCTCCGCCGGGAGAGGCGCAGGAAGCCGGCGCCGTCGGTGATGAAGGGGGTCACCGAAGGACGGTGCAGGACGCCGTGGTTGATGTCGCCGAAGAAGGCGTCGGCCTCGTCGAGCACCGACCGGCTGATCTCGGCCACGTCGAGGGAGCAGCCCGGGTAGCCGGTGAGGATGTGGGCCGTCTCGCCCGACCCGAAGCCGATCTGCAGCACCTGCCGGGGCCCGGGGTGCAGCAGCGCCGGGATGTGGGCCTGCAGCATCTGCGTGGTGCGCAGGGTCAGGGTCGTTCCCGCCACGTTGATCGAGCCGGTGGAGATCACGCGGTCGCCGCTGGGCAGCTCGTGCACGGTGGTGATGCCCCCGGCGCCCTCCCGCGCGTGCAGGATGCGCGTGCGGCTGTCCACCTCTCGCTCGCCGGCGTTGTAGAGCCCGAAGAGCAGGTCCGACGGCAGCGCCAGCAGGCCCAGGCCCGCGGCGGCCCAGGCGCCGGCGAGGGCGCGGGGCCAGCCCTTCCCCCTGCGCCGGACACCGGCAGGTGCCGCCCCGAGGACGGCCGCCGCCAGCGCCAGATTGACCAGGGCGAGCAGGATCAGGCTGTGCTGGGTCCCGAGCAGGGGCGCCAGGCAGAAGCCGGCGACCAGCGAGCCGAGGACGGCCCCCGCCGTGTTGGCGGCATAGACGCGCCCCACGGCCTCGCCCACACCTCGTCCGGCGCCCGCCAGGCGCGCCACCAGGGGCAGGGACATGCCCATCATCAGCGTCGGCGGCAGCATGACGGCCGCCGACAGCCCGAGCTGGCGAAGGGTGCGGGCTCCCCACGAACCGTCCTGGGCCACGGAGACCCCCTCGAGACCGCCGATGACGAAGATCGACAGCAGGGCCGAGAGGCCGATCCCGGCCTGCAGTCCGCTCAGCCGGCGCCAGGCGGAGGCGGGACCTCGCTCGCGGGCGCGCCGCTCCCAGGCGCCCAGCAGCAGCCCTCCGAATCCGAGGCCGCTGAGGAAGGTGGTCAGCATCACGGAGAAGGCGTAGGTCGTGGTCTTGAGCTTGAAGACCAGCAGCCGCGTCCACAGGACCTCGTAGCCGAGGGCGGCGAACCCGGAGGCCGCCGCGATCCCGAGGAGCAGGAGTCCGGCGGGCGGCGATTCCGCCGGGGAAGCCGCCCCGGGCCCCGGCGCCCTGGTCCCGTGCCTCCGGTGGGCCGCGCGCAGGGCCAGGAAGGCGGCCGCCAGCAGCAGGTTGAGGGCGGCCCCCGCGGCGATGCTGCCGCGCACGCCGAGATGCTCCACCAGGAAGAACCCGGTGATCAGACAGCCGGCCGCCGCGCCCGCCGTGTTCAGTCCGTAGAGCGCCCCCACGCCGCCTGCCAGGTCGCGAGTCTCCCGGACCACGTGGCGGCTGAGCACCGGCAGCGTGCCGCCCATGAGGAAGCTGGGAACCAGCAGCAGGAGGAAGGCCAGCAGGCCGCGGCAGACCGTCAGCAGCCAGAGGCTGTGCGGGGCGGCCCGGAAGAGGACGCCGTACACCTCGTCCAGCCGGTCCAGGACCGGGATGACGGCCACCGCCGAGAGGGCGATTCCCAGCTCCAGGACGGCGTAGAGTCCGAGTTCGTCTCCGGGGCGCCGGTCGACCCGGCGGCCGAAGAACCAGCTGCCCAGAGCCAACCCGGCCATGAACGCGGCGAGGACGGCGCTGACCGCGTAGGTCGTGTTGCCGAAGATGAAGGCGAAGGCCCGCGTCCAGGCGACCTCGTGGATCAGCCCGGTCACGCCGGACAGCAGGAAGAGGACGTAGAGCGCCACCTCAGGCACCCAGGCGCCGCAGGGCGGCGTCGAGCCCGGGGAGGCGCCGCGGCGGGACGTAGGAGACGGCCTTGCGCAGGAAGGCGAGCCCCCCGGCGCGGCGGAAGCGCTCCCGGTCGGCGGGGGTCAGGCGCGTGAACAGGGCCAGCTGCTCCTGGATCAGTCCGGCGACGCGTTCGCGCAGCAGCGGCGGCGGCGAGAGGTAGGGCATGTTGCGCAGGAAGTAGATCAGGTCGTTGCGGGCGAGGGCGTCGGCGAGCCGGGTGTACCCGAGGCGGTCCCGGCAGGACTCGAACCCGGCCGCCGGCCGCGGCGGCCCCCAGGCGGAAGCCGGACCGCGGGCGGCCATCTGCTCGACCAGGGTCCGGGCCAGCAGGTAGTGGCCGTAGGCGGTGGGGTGCAGGTAGTCGGTCATCAGCTCGTCCCCGACGATGCGGCCTGGAGAGGCGGCGGCGAAGGCGGCCTCCACGTCGGCGACGATCACGTTGGCGTGGCGGCGGCCGGTCTCGCGCACGACCTCGTTGAAGACCGACGGCGCGCGGAAGGGCACCCGGTCCTGGTCGCGGGCGAGTGCGTAGGAGGCCAGGGCCTCGCGGTCTCTCCCCTCCATCCTCAGCAGCCGGGCCAGCTCGAAGTGGGCGGCGGCGCAGTAGGGAGACCTCCTCAGCGCTTCCCTGGCCAGGGTCCGCACCCGCTCCGGCCGGCCCTGACGGAGGAGGTCGTCCGCCTCGGCCGCCAGCTCCGGGCCGGCGAGCTCGCCGCCGCAGTCCGACCGCAGGGGATAGAATCCGGCGAGGTTGGACGCCAGGGTCCCCAGCAGGACCGGGACGCCCCTGTCGGCGGCTGCCTCCGCCAGGTCGTCGAGGTTGGCGCGGTAGTTGTCCACGGTGCTCCCGTAGCTGTCGTCGGTCCAGTCGATCTGGTCGGTCACCAGGTGGAGGCCGAAGCGGGGCGGCTCCCTCCCGGCCAGCGAGGACAGACCGAAGAACACCTCCTTGGCGCCGTGGAGGAGCCTGAACCCCTGCAGTTGCATGTGTGTCCGGATCAGCGATCGCTCCTGGCCCAGACGGACGAAGGGCGTCGTCGGGCCGTAGGGTCCGACGAACTCGTTGTGGCCCATGTAGACGACGAGCAGGTCGGGATCGTAGTCGAGGACCTCGCGCGCGAAGTCGAGGACGCAGTGGCTGTTGACCGCGGTGATCCCGCAGTTGACGACCTCGAACCCCCGGTCCGGAAAGGCATCGCCGAGCATGAGTTGCAGGAAGCGCGGGAAGTCGAGGCCGGGGGCGTTGGGGAACCCCACGAGGGTTGAGCCGCCGAGGGCGAAGATGCGCACCGTGTCCGGCGGCTTGCCGGCGAAGAAGTCGAGGGCCACCGGCCGGCGGCGCAGATGGGGCGGGAAGAAGCGGTGCGTGACCTCGGGGTTGGCCTTGTAGGATCCCGTGGTCTCGTCGAGCAGGAAGAGGCGGTTCGGCGGGCCGTAACCGACCGCCCGGAGGCCGAGTTCCGCCAGCCCGATGACGCCGAAGCCCCCCAGCAGGGCCAGCAGGTTGGCCCGGGAGAGCCGGGGTATCAGTAGGCGACGGCGATGAGCCGTTGGTCAGCCTTTCTCGAGGCGCCGGCGGCGTCGACGTCGACCACCACGCGGCACAGGTACAGGCCCGGAGCGACGCGGTTGCCGGAGCCGTCGGAGCCGTCCCACTGGAAGCGCTGGTCGCCGAAGGTGAGGCGCTTCTCCCGCCACACCAGGCGCCCGCTGAGGTCGTGGATCCGCACCTCCACGGGGCGCGCCACGTTGACGTTGCCCACCGAGAACCGGACCTCGGTGAGGTCGTTGATGCCGTCGCCGTTGGGGGTGAACGTCCTCGGCTCGACCTCGATGCCGCGCACCACCTGCGGGCTGATGGGAACGGCGATGCTGAGGCCGTCTCCCGGCTGCAGGAGGGTTGCGTTCCCCGGGTCGACCCTCTGCCAGCCGCTCCCCCCCTCGGAGTCGCGGATGGCCACGTCGAGGGTTGTTCCGTTGAGCAGCACCTTGGCGCGGAAAGCGATGCGGACCAGCTCGCCAGCGGCCTGCACGCGCCCTCGCTCGGCCTGCGGCAACTGGTTGTACGCGGCTTCGGTGAGGCGCAACCCCTCGCGGTCGTACGGGAACTCGCCCCCGGAGCCGACGAGCTTGCGGAAGTAGCGGACCTCTCCCTTGGTGGAGTCCGGCAGGGCCCGGTAGTCGAACTCTTCCACTGCTTCCTGCAGGGGGTCGCCCTCGTCGGTGTGCCCGGTGATCTGGAAGTACAGGATCCTCCCCCGCTGCTCCATGGGCAGGCCCAGGTAGGTCAGCTCCTTCAGGATGCGGCCGTCCTCGTCCACCGGCACCTCTTCGTCGACCTCGAGGATCTTCCGGTAGAAGAGCCGGTCGCCGTCGCCCGCGGGCAGGGAGTCAACCCTCCGCGGCAGTCTCAGCAGCACCCGGGAAGCCTCCTCGGGATCCGGCGCGGGGATCCCCGGCAGGCCTCCCTGCAGCACCTTGAGGGTGTCGCCCGAGGAGGGGTCGAGGAGGGCCAGGAAGGGGCCTTCGTCGCCCTCGAACCAGTTCGTCGGAGCCCCGGTGTCCGGATCGGTCCGCGACGCCGGCTCCGAGAACTGCTGGGCCGTGCCGCCGTCCTCCATGTCCCCGTCGGCGCCGATGGTGATGTGGAGCAGCTCGAACTCCTGTATCGGGTCGGCGTCGACCAGGACCTCGTCGAAACGGCTGCTCGGCTCGCCGTCCGGATCCTCCTCGATGAAGGTGGGCCGCACGAAGAGTTCGAAGACCTCCATGTGGCCCGGCGTCGCCTCCGAGGGCCACACCTCGGCCAGGGAGCTGGCGGCCGCCGGCGGCAGCAGCTCCACCTCGATGGAGCGCAGGGTGGCGGCGAGATCCGGCGTCTGCGACAGCAGCCGCGCCTGGATCTGCAGGTACCTTCTCGGGCTCGGCGAGGTCACGCGCTGGCCGGGGGTCAGGTAGCGCTGGCTCCAGGAACTCCAGCCGCCCCCGGGGACCCGCCGGGGCACGATGGGACCCTTGAAGCTGGTGGGAAGCTTGTTGTACTCGTCCTCGGTCTTGGGCTCGCCGCCGCTGCCGTAGTACTCGGTCACGTCCACCAGGCGGTCGCCGGTGCGGGTGCGGATCTCCGCGTCGACCAACTCCGGATCCGGCACCTCCGCCTCCCAGGAGATGGCGCCGAGAAAGGTCGCACTCGGCAGCTCGATGATCGGAGAGGTGAGGGTTACCTGGGAGGGATAGCCCTCGCCGTAGATCTGGAACTCCCGGATGCGGTCGCCGGTGTTGTATCCGCCCGCCCGGCCCGGTGCGTCGGAGAAGATCTGGGTGCGTATGTAGCGCACCGGCGCCGGCTCCGACAGGGAGATCTGGAGGTCGTTGCGCCCCTGCCCGCTCGGATCGCGGTCGATCTCGGTGAAGCGCAGGTTGCCGTTCGGGTCGCGGCTGCCGTCGGAGATCCAGGTGACGACCTCGTCGACGCCGTTGAACCAGCCCACCATGCGGAAGAAGTCGAGCCAGAAGCGGGCCCCCAGGTCGAGGTTCAGGATGCCCCGGTCGTGGTAGCGGGGGTCCGAGGACCACACGAGCTGCAGGTATTGGGTCTCGTGGAGACCGTCGAAACCCGGGGCGGCGACGCGGCTCCCCGTCAGGGCGACGCTGCCGCCGCCGTCGATCACGCCGAGGGAGATGTTGTCCCCCTGCGTCCAGACCTCGATATCGGCCAGCCGCGGGCGTTCGCGCTGGTAGTAGACGAGAGAGCCCTTGCGTTCGTCGTCGACCTTGTCGTAGACCTCCCTGGCCACCCGGGTCTCGGTCCCGGCGGCGTTCAGGATGTGGTACTCGATGCTGCCGCGGTCCTCCAGGGGCAGGGACAGGTACTCCTCCTCCGAGGCCAGCCGGCGGAAGCGGTCGAAGCGGCTGTCGGTGACGGCGATGCGCAGGCGGGAGAGCTGCAGGTAGCCGCCCGGGGAATCGAAGTCGACCACGGCGTCGGAGCCCACCTCCGGGATCGCCGGACCCGAGCCGACCTCGAAGGTGACGACCTGGTGGTCCTCGTTCGGGGTGTTGGTGCGGGCGATCAGCCCCAGGGAGGCGTCGCGCCGGTGCGAGGGCGTGCCGAGGATGCGGAACTGGCGGAAGGGCTCGCCCACCTCGGGGTCGGCGAAGCGCAGCACGATGAACCGCACCGGCAGGACCCTGCCGAGCTCGATGTCGACGTACCACTCGTCCAGGTCGTGGCTGTGGAACTCCACCTGCCGACGTCCGGCGGACGCCGCGGCCCAGGCCAGCGAGTCGACCCGCGTCAGCTCCCCTCCCTCATCCGGAGCGAGGAAGATCTTGGGGCCGCGCTTGGACTGGGGCAGGTCCAGCCACTCCCCTTCGGAGATCAGGGTCGTCGGCTCCCAGTAGGTGGAGGGATCGCCGTCGAGGATGTTGGTGGCCGACTCGGCATTGCGCGGCGTGTAGCGGATGCCGCCGTAGTAATAGAACCACTCGATCGGGTCTCCGGCCTTGATGCCCTTCTTCTCGTTGTCCTTGAGGTGCACGATGGGGACGCCGGCCACCGAGGCCGCCTGGGAGCGGATGTTCAGAGGCATGGCCCCTCCCTCCCGGTTGACGTCCTTGGCCAGCTTGTCGAGGGCCCTCTGGTCGCCGATGAGGCTCGTGAACTGGTCCATGCCGGGGATGGCGTCGATCCGCTTGCGAACCAGCAAGGGGCGAACGAATCCGCCCTCCGGGTCGATCTCGGTCGCGTGGCTCGGCCGGCGCCAGGCGCCCCAGTCATCGGACCGGTCGATGATGATACGGTCCCCGCTGATCCGGAACCCGTCGGCGGCTCCCGCCCCGGTGGCAGACCCGAGGCCGGCTCCCATGGCGATGACCCCCCACCAGCCCCCCCATCCAAAGGCTCGACGTCTCATCGGCAAGCATCCTCGCAGGCCGCGCCTCGGCAACCCGGCGCGGCGGTGGCTGAAGGCGCCGGGAATGTAACACATGGAGTCCCCCCGGTCACGCTTCGTCCTCAGGGACGAGGTTCGCCAGCAGGGCCTCCGGGAGGGCGGCCCCGAGACGGTCATCGAAGACCTCGATCTCCCCCTGCCGGCGCCCTCTCTCGGTCGCCAGCCAGTCCTCGAAAAGCTGCCGCTGGAGGCCGGCCAGAAGCGAGGCCCGGGCCCGCGGCCGGGCCTCGTCGAAGCTCTGGAACCTCTCCGGCTCCCTGCGGACGACCTTGATCAACACCCAGGCCCTGCCCTGCAGCAGCGATACCGGTCCCGTCACCACGCCGACGGGCGCATCCTCCAGGGCGGACCAGAGCCCGGGAAGCACCTGCCGGGACATGCTGTTGGCGCAGAGCAGGCCGTCGGCCCGGCGCTTCCGGATCTTGTTGCCCCTGAGTCGGGAGAGATCGAGCAGTTGGACGTCGTCGTCGATCTGGCCGAGAACCTCCTCGGCCTCCTCGCGGCTCGGGAACAGGATCTCGTCGAAACAGACCTCCTCGGGCAGGCGGAAGCTCTCCCGGTGCTCGTCGTAGTAGGTCCGCACCCGCTCACCGGTGGCCATGGAGTCGGCGCCGTCGACAATCTGCGAGCGCAGGGCCTGCAGCAGCTGTTCGCGCTGCACCTGGTCCCGCCACTGGACGATCTCCGGCTCCTCGCCGAGATCAAGGCGTTCGGCGTCGATCAGCAACAGGGCGCGGCCCTGGAGGAGGCGCTGCCCGAGGGCCGCGGCAAAGCCGCTGTCCGTCAGGGCCCGGGGGGTGCGCACCTTGTGCTCGCGAATCGCATCGAGGTAGTCCTCCACCGTACGGACCCCGCCCTCGAAGGTGAACAGCGGCGCCCGGGCCTCGGAGTGGGTCAGCTCCGGGATCCGGCGGTTGCCGGTGTCGAGCCCCGCCAGCAACGCCATACCGCCGGCATCCGGGGCCCAGTTCAACTCGCGGGCCAGCACCTCGACCTTCTGGTCCTCCATCTCCTGGCGGGCCTCCCGCATAAGCCGCTGCCGCACGCGGTCCCGCAGGGAGGGCTCGGTGGAGGTGCGGTCGTCGACGAAGCGGACCAGGCGCCAGCGGCCCTCCAGCGGCAGGGGCCGGGAGACCTCCCCGGTGGCCAGCGTGTCGAAGACCGCCGCCGGGATGCCCGCCCGCGGCGCCGTGAGGCGGTTGAGGTAGCCCACAACGCCTCCCTGCGAGCCGGAGCCAGGGGCGCCCAGGTCCTCGAACCGCTGCCCGCCGGAGAGGGCGGCGCGGATGCGCAGCGCCTCCTCCTCCGACGGGACGAGGATCGCCTCCGCCAGGCGCTCCCGGTCGAGCCCCATCTCACGCATGCGGGCTTCGACCTCGTCGGAGGTCACCTCCGCGGGCGGGAACTCGCGCCGGCGGTAGAGGGCGAGGATCCGGTCCTCCACCTTGCGCCGCAATCGGCGCTGCAGCTGCGGATCCTCGTCCAGCCTTCGCGCCTCCGCCTCGAGCAGCATGAGCTCGCGGTCGATCAGCGTCTGCAGGTAGTCCCGGCGGGCCTCCTGTCCCTGCTTCGAGGTCCGAAGCCCCGGAGGCAGGGTCATGACGAACCGCCGCAGGGTTTCTTCGTCGATGGGCCGCTCCGCCACCCGGGCGACGACGGCCGGACCGCTCTCGCCGCAGCCGCTGCCCGTCAGCCCGAAAAGGAGGGTCAGCAGCCCCGCACCGGCTCTGCCGGCTCTTTGCATGATCATCACTCCACAACTCTATTCTGGGAAAGGGGATGACGAATATACGGGGACTCCGAGGGCTCTCAACCGCGCTCGCGCCGGGGGCCGCCGCCGCCCTGACCTGTCTCGTCTACGCCGGCAGCCTGGCGAACGGGTTCGTCTTCGACGACTCCGCGTACCTGGGCAGCCCCGAGGTCCGCGGCTTCGACCTGCGCGCCCTGGTGCTGGGCAACTGGGCCGGGCTCGACCTCTACCGGCCCCTGACGCTGATCTCGATCGCCGCCGACCACGCCCTCTGGGGCGATCGTGCCGCCGGTTTCCACCTCACCAACGTCCTCCTCCACGGCGCGGTGACGTGGCTGGTCTGGTGGCTGGCCCGGCCCCTCGCCGGGGGGCGCGCCGCCTGGATCGCGGCCCTGGTCTTCGGGCTGCACCCCCTGCAGTCGGGGGTCGTCTACTGGATCTCGGCGCGCGCCGATCTGCTCGCGGCCGGGCTGGTGCTCCTCGGGCTGGGCGCCCACCTGCGGGCCCGGCCCGAGGCGGGCTCGGCCCGCGGCTGGCGGTGGCTGGCGATCGGCTGCTGCGCCCTGGCGCCGCTGGCCAAGGAGACCGGCGCCCTGCTGCCTGTCGCCGCCTGGTGGCTGGACCGCTGCCGGCCCGCGTCCGGGGCTCGGACTCCGCTGGCGCGGCACGGCCTCGACTGGCTGCGGCGGCATCCCGGTTACCTGGCCGCCCTGGCCGCGGCCCTCGTCCTGCGGACGGTCGTGATCGCCGGGGGCGCGGGGCCTCCCGAGAGCGCCAACTTCCTGACCTCCGCCGGGCCGGTGGATCGCTGGGCCACGGCGGTGGCGGTCCTGGGGCGCTACGCCTCGCTCGTCGTCTTCCCCCTCCACCTGTCGGCGGATTACTCCTTCGACTCCATCCCCCTGAGCGGGCTCCGCGACCCCTGGCTCTACGCCGGCCTGGCGGTCCTGATCGGCCTGGCGGTGGCCGTCCGCCGCCAGGAGGGCATGGCCGCCTTTGCAGCCGGTGCCTTCCTGCTGGCCTGGCTGCCGGTTTCCAACCTCCTGGTGCTGGCCCCGAGCGCCATGGCGGAGCGATACGTGTACGCCGGGTTCTACCCCGTCGCCGTGGCCGCCGGTCTCGCCGCCGAGCGTCTGCTCCAGGGCCCGGCGGCGCGGCGCCGGGGGGCCGCTGCCGCGCTCTGCCTGGTGGCCGGCCTGTGGATCCTGCGCGTCGAGGCCAGAGCGAGCGACTGGCGGGATGACGGCGCCCTGTTCACCGCCGTGACAAGCCGTTTTCCACGGAACGCCCGGGCCCTGGAGAATCTGGGCGCCTGGCATGCCCGCCAGGGAGACCTGAGGGGCGCCGTCGCCCTCTACCGGGAGGCCCTGGTGGTGCGGCCCGAGAACCTGCGGGCCCTGGTCAACCTCGGCCTCCTCGAGGCGCGCAGGGGAGAGATGAGGAAGGCGGCCCTCGCCTTCAGCGGGGCTCTGAGCCTGAATCGCGGCCACCGCGGCGCCCTCCTGGGACGGGCCCGCGCCCTGGAGGGGTTGGGCCGGCCGCGGGAGGCGGCCAGGGACTACCGCCGGCTCCTCTCCCTGGCCCCGGATCACGCCCAAGCGGAGGCCGGGCTCGCCCGGGTGCAGGCACGGGGGAGGCGGCCACTTTTCCCTTGACCGGTCCCCGCCAATTCTCTATAAATTGGCGCTCAGAACGGGTCCGGACCCGCTCGGCCGGACGCCCCGAACCTCCGAATCCCACACACTCAGCCTGGAGAGACCTCATGCGTAGAGTGTTCACCCTTCTCACCGTTGCAGCCCTGGCCACGACAGGGGCCTGGGCGCACTCACCCCCGGGTGAGTTCCTCTTTGCCGTGCAGTTCCCCGACGCCAACATCCCGACCGTCGACGGCGACCTGGCCGAATGGGAAGTGGTGCCCAAGGTGCCCTACGAGTACGGCAACGAATGGTACAGCGATTCCGCCTTCGGCAGCGGGACTCGCGGCGAGATCGATGTCTCCGACCTCAGCGTCCGCCAGATCGTCGGCTGGAACGACAACAACAACCGCCTCTACCTGATGGCCGAAGTCTTCGACAACGTCCACAATTCGGACCGCGAGGATCCGGCCCAGTTCTGGACCGACGACGCCTGGGAGATCTACCTCACCCCGACCCACTTCGACCACGTCGGGGGCGGGGAGCTGACGGTGAAGCAGTCCTTCAACTTCGCCATGCCCCCGGTGGGCGGCAACTGGGGCCAGAACCTGCCCGCCTTCGAGTGGCGCGTCGATCCCTTCAACGACGACACCTGGAAGCTGGAGTACACCTTCACGGGTGAGGAGTTCGGCGAGAGCACCTATTACTACGAGTTGTGGATCCAGCCTCTCGACTTCATCCCCGAGGACGGCGACCGGTCGGCGGCGGAGGAGACCGATCTCGAGGAAGGCCAGGTCATCGCCATCAGCTGGACCTTCGGCGACTTCGACGAGCCCGGAACGCAGTATCAGGGCTTCTGGTCGGTTTCTCCCGAGTCGTGCTGCCAGGCGACCAACGACATGGTCATGAGCGAGATGGAGGACATCGACTGGGGGCAGCAGGCAGCGTCGGCCGTCTCGGCGGATGCCTGGGGCCGCATCAAGTCGCAGTTCATCGACAGGTAGCAAGCAATCGGGGGAGATCCCTGTTCGCCGTCCGGCGAAGGTCGGTGCGCGACCGGGATCCCACCGATCGACCCGGCTGGATGGGGGGCGATGGGAGCACGACCCATCGCCCCCCTTTTTTTAAGCTCTCGGGGAGGCGCAAGACATGAAGAGGTCACTCGGAGTGGGATTGCTCGCCTTCGTCGGGCTCGCGGGCGTATCCGAAGGACAGGACTACGGCTCGCGGCTCGGCGTCCAACGCGGAGGCGAGGTCGACTTCTCGCCTCGCGGCCCCGGGGTGCTCTTCGACGCCCTGGATCCCGCCCTCCGCAAGTGGTACGTCCCCCAGGAACTCTACAACGACTACCGCTGGCGCCAGTGGGAGTACTCCAACTACGCCCGCCGGGCCTACCAGCGGTACGTGAGCACCACCCGCGAGGGGGACTACTTCTATGACTTCTTCGGCAACTACGTCACCCGCGGCTGGCTGATCTACAACAACGTCCAGCGCCAGCCGGAGCAGCGGGGCAGCCAGCTGTTCAAGGACGCGAATTTCGGCAACTGGTTTTCCGATGTGGTCGTCTCCTCCGACAGCAAAGGCGAACACCACTACGCGATAACCATCGCCAACGGCCTGCGCACTACCCTCACGCCCCTGACTTTCTCCAAGCCCGATTTCGACGGCGTCCAGTTCGACGTGGCCACCGACAAGTACATGGCCACCGCCCTCTACTCCAGGGTGAGCGAGTCGGGCGGCAGCTCGACCTTTGCAGAGGGCATCAACCGCACCAACAACACGACCCTGATGGGGGGCCGCGGCGCGGTTCAGGTGGGGGATTTCACCACCCTGGGCGTCAACTTCGTCAACGCCCACCAGTCCAACACCCTCATCGACGGCTTCCAGGGCAACCCGCTGGCCGGGGAGCTGACCGTCGATCAGAAGGCCGAGCCCATAAGCTGGATCGAGATCCTCCTGACCGACGACTCGCCCGGGGATGGCGAGGGCGGCGCCGCTTTCTTCCCGGCCGGTTCCGACATCATCATCACCTACCTCGACGGGACCGTCGACCGGGGCAAGGAGATCGGCTTCGCTCCGACCGTGGAGGGCGGCTTTCCCCAGGAGGGCTTCGTATCGGCCGACGGCGAGGAACAGATCACCCTGCGCTACGACTTCGAGAGCCCCGACTTCCTGCTCACCGCCTCCCAGGACAAGACGCAGATCCGCAAGGTCGAGTTCGAGGTCGTCCTCGGCAACGACTACAAGGTGCAGTACACTTCCAACCGCCAGGAGGGCAGCGCCGGCGACCCCATCTTCCTGCTGGTGACTCAGGCCCCCGGAAACGTCAAGGACAACACCAACCTGTCCATCATCACCTTCGAGTACGGCCTCCCCACGGCGACGAGCATCTTCGGGTTCACCGTGGAGATCACCGACGTCAAGGGCGTGAACGTCTACGGCGAGTGGGACAACAGCCGCGTCTACCGGAGGTATCCCTACCCGAGCAACGACCAGGGCAATACCGACCACTCCTCGTCCTCCGGGACCGACCAGCGGCCTTCGGCCAGCGCCTGGATGGTCCACGCCGACAAGCACGAGTATCCGTTCTTCGCCTACGGCGAGGCCTTCGAGATCGAACCCGAGTACGCCACGAGCATCTGGGTCAGCCAGCAGGACGGCACCATCGACTACACCTCGGGTTACTACCAGCGGGGCGAGCCCGGCCGCATCGAGCGTTTCATGTACGAGTTCATCGAGGACAACGACGACCAGGACCGGACCCCCGACTGGGGCCGGAACGACGCCTTGGGAACGGACTACGCCGTCTTCCCCGGATGGGACGAGAATAATGACTTCATCCCGGACTTCAACCAGAACGACAACGGCCGCATCATCAACCTGATCCCCGACTACGAGGAGCCCTTCCTGCGGCAGAACGTGGACCGGCCGGAGTTCCTCTACGGGATCGACGCCAACAACAACACCTGGATCGACCGCTTCGAGAACGACAACGAGCCCGACCTGCCCTACAAGAGGAACCGGAGGGGCTGGAACGCCTATGCCGGCCTGTACCTCACCCCCCAGATGCGTGTCGCCGCCGGCCGTCTCGAGGAGGAGGAGATCACCTCCGACCGCGCGAACGAGACTTCGTACGCCTTGCTGAGTGTCGACGCCGACCATCCCCGATGGGGGCGGCTCCGCGTGTTCGAGATGGTCAAGAGCATGCGGGACGACCTGCCGGACAACATCCTCCAGTGGGACAATCGCAACACCCTGCGCAACGATCGCAACGTCGAGGTTCTCGATCCCCTCCTTGGCCGCGACACCTTCTTCAACACGGTTGCCCTGGATCACACCATCTCGCCCCTGGGCGGCCTGCGGGTGAAGAACAGCTTCAAGTGGGACCTGTGGCACCAGCGGTTGAGTGCCGAGGAGCGCGGCCCCCTGGCCCTGGGGGCGAGGGAGTTCTTCGTCGGCCTCATCAACAAGGCGGAGTACCGCTTCGAGCTTGGGCGAGTACAGATCGAGCCCCGGTGGAAGAGCGAGTTCCGGAACCAGACCTATGACCTGTTCAGCAATCGCGAGCGGCGGGAGCTGACCCAGATCGTGGGTACCATCTTCGAGTTCCCCATGCTCCTCCATTCGGTGATTTCCGCCGGGATCGAGTACGTACGCTTCAGCGACCTGGACAGCGACGTGAACGACTTCCAGTCCTTCATCGCGGCGGGGCAGCTGACCAACGTCTCCGAGTACCAGGGGTACCAGCTGACCACGCAGGTAGGGCTCAAGCACGACCTGCGGGACTTCGAGGATCCGTCGATAAGGACTCGGTCCGTGACCGAGGGCTTCATCACCGTCTACGCGGGGCTGGGCACCCCCTGAGGCGCTGGCGACGGCCCGGCCCGGAGGCGTGCTTTCGGCCCTGATCCGTCCCCGGTTCCGCTGTAGCGGCGGCCATGGAGCGGCGGCGGTTTTCGCCCTCGCCCTGGTTCTCCGCCTCGTCTACCTCGGCGAGATCGAGGACAGTCCCTTCTTCGACGCTCCGGTGGTCGACGCCCGAACCTACGCCGACGCCGCTCGAGAGTTGGCCGCCGGCGCCTGGCTTGGACCGGATGCCCCCTTCTGGCAGCCTCCGCTCTACCCCTACTTACTCGGGGCGGTGTGGTCTCTCCTCGGCGTCGGATGGGTCGCTCCCCGGGTGCTGCAGGCCCTCCTCGGGGCCCTGACCTGCGTCCTCCTCTGGCGGCTGGGGTGCCGCACCCTGTCGCCGGCTCTCGGACTCGCGGCGGCCTTGGCCGCCGCCTTCTGGGGCCCCCTCGTGCTCTTCGGCGGCGAGTTGCTCCCGGCCGTCCTCGCCGTGCCGCTGGACCTGGCGGCGCTGCTGCTGCTGCTGCGCGCCGCGGAGGCCTCTTCCTCTGCCGTCCGGATCCGCCGAGCCCTGCTGTCGGGGGCGGCCATGGGAGTAGCCGCCCTGTGCGTGGCCAACGTCCTGGCCTTCGTGCCGGTGGCCGCAGCCTGGCTTGGGCGCCGGGCATCCGCCGCGGCATCACGGGGGTGGCTGGCGCCTGGGATGGTGGTCCTCGGAGCGGCCCTGGCCGTGGCCCCGGTGACGGCGCGCAACCTCCTGGTCGGCCACGACCTCGTGCTGATCTCCTCCAACGCCGGGGTCAACGCCTTCATAGGCAACAACCCCGACTTCGATCGCACCCTGGAGATCCAGCCCGGGCCCGAATGGTTGGAGCTGGTATCCCGTCCCCGGCGGGAAGCCGGGGCGGTGACCGCGTCGGACCAGTCGCGGTGGTTCCTCGGCCGCGCCGCGGAGTTCGCGGTCACCGAACCCGGGGACTGGATGAGGCTCACCGTCCGGAAGGCCCAGGGCCTCCTCCACGGCGCCGAGGCCGGCCGCAATCTGGACCTGTACCAGGCGCGGGTCTGGTCCGGACTGTTGTCGGTCCTGCTCTGGAGCCACTGGCTGGCCTTCCCCATGGGGCTGGCCATGCCCCTGGCCCTGCTGGGCGTTCTCCTGGGTTGGCGGGAGGGTTGGTTCAGGCGGCCCGAGGCGCGCCTTCTGCTCTGGTTCCTGGCGGTCTACGGCGGCACGGTGATCGCCTTCTTCCCCGCCTCCCGCTACCGGCTCCCGGTGGTGCCGGTGCTGCTCCTGCTGGCGGCCCTCGGCGCCTGGCAGCTGGCGGCGCGGATACGCCTCGGCTGGCGCCAGGCCGCGATTCCCGCGGGCGTCCTGCTCGCCCTCGGCGTCCTGTGCAACGTCGGCGCCCCGGCCATGGATCCGGAGGGAGGCGCCGGGACGCAGCACCGGCTGGGCTTCGTCTACCAGCAGAAGGGGATGGAGGCCAACGCCCTGCGCCACTACCGGCGGGCCCTGCAGCTCGACCCGTCGATCCGCGAGGCCCGCTACAATCTCGGGGCGCTGTACGCCCGGCAGGGGCGGTTCGACCGCGCCGCCGGGGAGTTCGAGACCTTCGTGGAGCGCTTCCCTGACGATCCCCAGGGCCTGCTGGCCCTGGGGGACGCCCTCCTGCAGGCGGGTCGTCCGACCGCCGCCCTGGAGGCTTGGGAGGACCTGCTGAGACATCCCGGCCTGGCCGAGGCGCAGGCCCGAGGCGCCGTGGCCGCCGGACCTGCCGGGATCCATGGCCGCCTGGCGGCGACCCGGGCGCAGCTCGGCCAGCTGGAGGAGTCCGAGGCCGCCTACCGGTCCGTGCTCGCGCTGGCGCCGGATTCACTCGACGCCCGTCTCCAACTGGGGATGGTGCTGGAGCAGGGGGGGAGACTCGCCGAGTCAGAGAGGGAGTACGGCCGGATCCTGCAGCGGGATCCGGGGCACCTGGACGCCCGCATCCGACTGGCCCACCTGCTCTTCGGCGAGGACCGCCCGCAGGAGGCCAAGTCCCATCTGAGGCGGGCCATCGAGCTGCGTCCGGGATCGATCGAGGCGCGCTGGATGCTGGCGGCCCAGCTGATCGTCGAGCACCGAGGCCAGCAGGCCCTGGAGCAGGCCGAGGCGATCCTGGCCATCGACCCGGATCACCTGGGCGCGACCTGGGTCGCCGGCCATCTGCACCAGGTCGTCGGAGACCGACTCGTTGGGGAGGACCACATCGAGCGCCTGAAGCGGCTCCACGTGGACCGGCGTCACCAGGGCTTTGCCGAGAGCCTCAAGCAGGGATTGCGTGAGATGATGGAGGGGTTGCCGGCGCCGGCAGCCGGTCAGTAGGCCACAGTGACCGTCCGCACCTGCTCGCTGGTGCGGGCGTCTCCCTCGACGGAGGCGCGCAGGATGTAGATCCCCGGGGGCACCGGGCTGCCGTGGTCGTCGCGGCCGTCCCAGCTGAGCAGGGGCTGAGATCCCGGGTCGTAGTGTCCGCTCAGGTCGGAACTCTGGTAGAGTTGACGCACCCGCCGGCCGGAGAGGTCGAAGAGGATGATCGACACCTCGGCCGCCTGGGTGATGGCGGTGATGTCGTAGGCGACCTCGAGTGCGTCGTTGATGCCGTCGCCGTTGGGCGTGAAGGGGTTTGGCTCCAGGCTGATCGCCCCGACCAGGCTGCTTCGGGTGATGGAAGGGCTCAAGACCGTGATCCCCGAGGCCGTGGGCAGGTCGCCTTCGCCGAGATACGAGGCGTTGCCCGGGGTGATGCGCTGCACCGTCCCCTCCTCGGCGGCGAACCCCGCCGCCCCGCGGAAGACGGTGCTGTAGAGCAGGACACGGCTGCGGAAGTCGATCTTGACGAGGCGCTGGCCGCCGGTGGAGGGCCGCTCAACGGCGGGAAAGCGGACCGCGAAGCCCTGGTCGCTCACCGATTCGACGCCGAAGCTGTCTCCCGCCGCCGAGACCGCCGTGTAGGGGACCGGGTGCCGGGTGCCGTCAGCGAGCACCACTTGCGGGCTGTCGCCGGGAGTGATGTCGGCATTGATCTCGGCCTCCAGGAGGACGTTCTCCTCCGGCGTGCCGTCGAGGATCTGGATGCGGTCGATCCCCAGGACCCGAGTCGGCGTGGAGATCTCGAGGCGGTCGAAACCCTTGACCCCCGGGATGTCCATCAGGGCGCGCACGGCGTAGGTGAAGGGCACGGCCTCGAAGGCCTCCACCTCACGGGGAAAGATCTCGGCGATCAGGTCATCCGCGATCGGCGGGGACAGGTACTCGATCGACAGCTGCTCGATCACCTTCGTGGCGTCGATGGCCTGGTTCCTGAACTCCACGGAAAACTGGATGTACCGCCGCGGACCCGGCGACAGGATGGGCTCTCCGGCGGGCAGGTGTCCGCTGCGGTAAGGAGCCGACCAGGGACTCCACTGACCCAGGTCGTCGGTGATCTCGCCCTTGTCCCAGACGACTGGCGGGGTGGCCTCGAGGTTCGGGCTCAGATCGAGGTACTCCTCACGGTCCAGTAGCTGCGAGGGATCGGCGAGCGACTCGGAGCGCTCGGGATCACTGGTGCGCTCCACGTTGCGCCGCCAGTACGTCAGGGGCGTGGAATCGCTCCCCGTGCGCGTGCGCACCAGGATCTGGGAGACGTCCTCGCCCGGGTCGAACTGGGCCGGCCGAGCCGCGGGAGCGGCCAACCTCTTGGCCCGGCCGGGAATCACGGTCTGGCCGCCGAACTCGTCGCGGCAGACCGACTGCACGCAGTTCCACACCGTGATGTATCCGGTTCCGGGCCGGTTCTCGCCGGCGGTCTCGCAGTCACCCCAGGTCTCCGGCACTTCCTCGGCGGTGGCGAACTCCTTCTCGAAGACCTGGCAGTTGTCGCTCGTCTCGTCGCGGGCACCGGTCTCCTGGCGACGGTCGATGAACCGTTCGACCCAGCTGATGTTGCCCCAGGTCGCCACGGAGCCGAGGTCGTAGATCGGCGACAGGTAGCGGGCCTCGGAGATGAAGCCCTGGCCGAAGACCTCGAGCTCGTCGACTTCGTAAGGGAAGGAGGAGATCGCCTTCAGACGTACGAAGCGTACCAGGCGCGCCGGCGAGATGGGGACGTCGACGACTGCGTCCTGGTTGTCCACCGTGCGCCGCAGTACATCGTAGTCCTGCAATTGGGGCACGAGCCGGCCGGTGCCGTCCAGCACGAGATTCTGCCCGTCGTGCAGCATGAGCTCGAACTGGCGCAGGAAGTCGTTCTGGAAGGGATAGGCGGCAGCCGGTTGGACAGTGTTGCGCGGGTAGAACCGGACCCGGTTGACGCCGATCGGGGCGCCGAGGTCGAGGACGACGAAAGTCCCCAGGGCCCCCCGCTCCCCCTTGCGCTGGAAGGCGTCCTCCGAACCCTCCGGGGTGATCAGCTCGAGCAAGATCTCCTCCAGCTCCGCCTTGGGGACATCCTTGATCGCCGGCGCCTCGATGCGTCCGCCCCATCCGAGGGCCAGGTGGGCCACGTTCCGTCCCCGGGCCAGATGGTCCGGCATCAAGGCGATGGGAAGCACCACCGGGTTGATGCCGGGCTGCCGCACTGCTTCCAGGGCTTCGTCCACAACCTCGGCCGCCGACAGCAGGTCAGTTCCCGGGGCCAGCCGCAGGATGACCGAGAACAGGTTGCCGCCGGCCACGATCTCCGTCTCCGACACCTCGGGGATCTGCTCCAGAGCCGCCGGCAGCGAGGCCGACAGCCGGTCGGTCAACTCGGCGACATCGCGGTCCACGGCGGTGATGACCGTCTTGACCAGAAGCCGGGGCGCCGTGTCCCCGAGCCGTTCCAGGTCGATGAGGTCGCCCGGCGTGCTACCGATCTCGGTGAGCTGCCGGGCGACCTTGTATTCCGGCGCGATCGTGGTGATGCCTCCGAGGAAGGACTCACCCGACCAGGACACGTTGCCGGAAGTGCCCACGCGCAACGTGTCCAGCGACACTGCGGGAGCCGCCGCAACCAGGACCCAGGTCACGGCCGGAAGCCACGCTCTTCTCGGGGTCATGGCTCAGCCTCCAGGTGGATTGATTCGCCGGACCGACATGCTAATATTGTATGACAATCCTTCCTCGCTGACGAGCAGCTGGAGAGGGGAAGAGCATGACCCGCCCGAGATGGTTGAGCCCTATCGTGCCGGCGCTTCTGGCAGCCGGCTGCGTCTTGTGGAACCCGGCCCTGAGCCCGGCCTTCGACGTGTACGGGATCGGCGGGCAGGACGGCAACCCCTGGGGGGCGCCCATCTCTTTCCAGCCCGGGACCTCCCGGACTCTGGACGCGGACGGGCAGCCGACCGGCACCCGGACCCTGTCGACGATCCAGACCTTTCCCTCCTGGGGCGATACCCTGACCGAGCTGGTGACGGACAGCCGCGGCGGCGTGTGGCTGCAGCCGTTCTTCATTCCCGACACCCTGAACCTCGCCCGGGACGGTGTCCGCGACCGCATCAGCCGCGGCATCTCGAACAACATCATCACCAGCGGGACGTGCTACAACAACGCCTCCCAGGTGACCAAGTCGCGGCCCATGTTCGACGGCGATCCCACGACGGCGGCCTTCTACACCGCCAACGCCTCGGACGATCCGGAGGTGCGGCGCGGCTTCTACATCCAGAACACGATCGTCGACCTCGGCGTCAACTACCCGGTCAACCGCATCCGCTTCTTCCCGCGCATCGGCAGCGAGAACGTCAAGTTCGACGAGATTCTCGAGGCGATGGCGGAGCCCAAGCTCGATCCCGGGGCCCTGCTGGAGGAGGACTTCTCCGGCAACTTCCTGCCCTGGTTCGAGGTGGCGGGAGCCCACGCCAGTCACAACTTCGCCGCCGCCTGTTACTGGCGCACCAGCACCAGCCCCTTCTTCCAGCGCATCCAGTACATCAACAACCCGCAGCCCGATCCCCGCTGGGACGTCCTGCTGCACGAGACGGAGAACCAGGAGATCGTCGTCGACCTGCGGTTCCCGACGCAGATGTTCCAGTGGATCACCTTCCGCCCCCTGAGGCCGATCCGCAGCTGGGAGGTCGCCGAATTCGAGGTCTTCGGGGAGGGGTTCGTCCCCCGGGCCGTGTACACCACCTCGGTCCTCGACCTGGGGCAACCGATGGCCCTGGGCCGCATCCGCTGGGAAGGCACCAGGGATCCGGAGGCGCGGCTGCTGGTGCGCACCCGGACGGGAGACGACCCCGACCCCAACCTCTACTGGGAGCCGAGCACCATCCCCGGAGAGTTGCGGGAGATCAGCCGCGAGGAGTGGGAGCGGGCCGACATCACCGAACGCCGCGTCACCCTGGATCGGGAGAACTGGAGTTTCTGGTCCTCACCCTACGACTGGGAGGAGTCGCTGATCGATCCGGCCGCCGATCCGGCCGACTGGACCGACGGCACGCCGATCCGGTCCCCCGGTCCGGCGCGCTACCTGCAACTGCAGATGATCTTCCTCTCGAAGGACCAGGACGCGGCCAGGCTCCGGAAGATCGAGATCCAGTTCTCCAGGCCCGCTGCCAGCGTGGTCCTCGGCGAGGTCTGGCCTATCGACGCGGAACGCCTGGGGTCGACGGCGTTCACCTACAGCGTCCTGCCCGACTTCGAGACCGAGGAGCAGGGCCTCGACCGGCTGGAGATCTTCACCCTCACCCGGGCCGACACGGTGCGGGCCGTGCGCGTCGACGGCGCGGAGATCGACATCCTCCACGAGTTCAGGCCGCAGATCCTGGAGGACCGGATCCTGCTCTCCCTGCCGGAGTTGCGGGGGCCGGGCGACGCCTTCAAGCTCATCGAGGTGGAGTTCGACACCCGCGTGGTGCGCTACGGGACCGAGTTCACCGGCTGGGTCTTCGACTCCGGTTCCACCGGGGTCAGGCAGCAGATCGAGGCGGGCGAGGCAAACATCGCTTTTCCCGGCAACGTCCTGGGGGTGCGCACGGGGGAGGTCGGGTCGGGGTTGATCGCCGGCGTCGTGGCGTCGCCCAATCCCTTCACGCCCAACGGCGACGGCGTCAACGACGAAGTCTTCTTCCGCTTCCAGGTGCACGAGCTGTCAGATCCCAGGGTGCTGGAGGTCTCTCTCCACGACCTGTCCGGCCGTCTGGTCCGCCGTCTGAGAGGCGACGCCGTCGTGCGCGGGATCTTCGGCGAGTCCGGGGCCGGTATCCTGGGCTGGGACGGCCGCGACGAGAGCGATGCGGCCGTGCCGGCGGGGGTCTACCTCTACCGGATCGTCCTCGAGACCGACTCCGGCGAGGAACAGCGGCTGGGGACGATTGCGGTGGCCTACTAGGGGGGACCGGCCCGCTTCGCGGTGCCTGGTCTGCCTGGTTCTGGGGGCTGCCGGATGCGCCGCTCCCGACCCCGGACAGGAGAGCCGCCCGTCCCCCCGACCCGCCGACCCGGGCGAGATGGTCCGCATTCCCGGCGGGCCCTTCCGGCGCGGCGTCGACGACCCCAGGGGCCCGGACGAGGGGCCGGCGCGGTCGATCCACTTGAAGCCGTTCTACATCGACCGTTACGAGGTGACTTCCCGCCGATTCGCGGAGTTCGCGGCGGCCACGGGCCGGGTGACGGCGGCCGAAGCGGATTCGCAGGCGTCGCGTTCCTGGCGCTCGCCGGGGTCCCGCGGCGAGGCGGGGCCCGACCATCCGGTGGTCTACGTCACCTGGGACGAGGCGCGCGCCTACTGTGCCTGGCGCGGCGCCCGCCTGCCCACCGAGGCCGAATGGGAGAAGGCCGCCCGCGGGACCGACGGGCGGCAGTGGCCCTGGGGCCACCGGGCCGTCGCGTCCCTGGCCAACGGCTGGGGATCCGCCGACCCCTGGGCGGAGACCTCACCGGCCGGCGCCTTCCCGGGCGGCGTCAGCCCCTACGGAGTCCACGACATGGCGGGCAACGTCTGGGAGTGGTGCGCCGACTGGTACGACCCCGACTACTACGTGGTGGCGCCGCGGCGGGACCCGCCCGGCCCCGAAGGGGGGCGCCTGCGCGTGGCCCGGGGCGGCAGCTGGACCAACCCGATCACCGTCCTGCGCACCTCCAACCGGCACGCCGTGCACCCGGAGGACGCCGGCCCGGGCCTGGGATTCCGCTGTGCCTCTTCGGAGTAGGGCCGGGGCCCTCGCGGGGCTGCTGCTGGCCGGCGTTTCCCCCGGGGCGGCCGAGGTGATCGATCTCGGCTTCGACCGCGTGGAGTGGCGCTTCGAGAGCCGGGGCCGCTACCTGGAGGTCGCCGACCCCCGCGGTCTGCGCCAGATCTTCCACCCGTGGGCGGAGGCCGAGGCCGGCGACCACGGATCCCTGACCACTCGCGTGCGCCTGCCCGCCCACTGGCAGGGGCCGGTGTGGCTCAACCTCTTCGCCGAGGACACCTACGTCGGCGAGGGTTGGGACCAGGCCCGGGCCGGGTGGACCCACACCTACGCCTCGGCCCACCACTTCGCCGGCCACCGGTTCAAGCAGGTCCTCGTGAACGGGCGCCTCGTCTGGGAGCGCGACGTGGGCGACGCCGAGGGGGCCGGCAGCTACGTCCACGTCGACCTCGGCGAGCTGGCGCCGGGGGGAGAGTTCGACCTGACCCTGCGCATCTTCGACCGGGTGGCCTCGGCGGAACGGCTGCCCGGGGACGAGTTCTTCCTCGGCGTGTGGAGCTGGGACGGACTCGCCGACCCGGAGGCGGCGCGCCGGAAGTTCTACACGCGCCTGTTCCTCGGCGACATGGCCCTGAGCCCCGAGCCGCTGTCGTGGGAGCGCAACCCCGCCCGCCGGCCGGTCCCCTTCGCACCCGTGACGGCCGCCCCGGTCGATCCGGCGGCCGAGGGCCGGCACACCTTCCGGCTGGACGCGCCGGCCGGCCTGCCGCCCGAAGGCTACCCGGCGACCTGGGGAGTGCCCTTCGCCCGGGGCCGCCTGCCCGACCCGGCCCGCGTGCGCCTGGTGGGGGCCGAGGGCGAGGCGCTCCCCCTGCAGACGCGGGTGCTGACGCGCTGGGACGACGGCAGCGTGCGCTGGCTCCTCCTCGACTTCCCGGCCCGGACGCAAGACCGCGGGAGCGGCCTCACCCTGGAGTACGGCGCGGCGGTGGAGCCGCGGCCGCCGGCGGCAGGACTCACCGCCGCCGCCGACGGCGAGGGGATTCGCGTCGACACGGGGGTGCTGAGCTTCCGGGTCCGCCGCGGCGCGGAGAACCTCCTCGAGGCGGTCGACCTGGAGGGCCGCCGCCTGGCGGATGGGCTCGTGGGCCGCGTCGTCACCCGCGACGGCTGGGAGCGCACCCGCTGGCGGGCGGTGGCCGATTCCGTTTCGGTGGAGGAGGCGGGATCCGAGCGGGTAGCGGTGCTCGCCACGGGGAGGCTGGCCGCCGGAGACCGCAGCCTGGGGCGGTTCACCCTGCGCGTGCACGCCTGGCGCGGCCGGCCCTGGATCCGCCTGTTTTTCCGGATCTTCAACGACACCGCCGCGCCGGCGCAGCTGGTGGAGGAGATCTCCCTGCGCATGCAGACCACCCTGGAGGACGGGGAGGCGGTGGCCGGCTCGCACCGCTCGCCTACCGGCGACTCCGAGATGGAGCGCCTGCTGGTGCGCCAGCACCGCGCCGACGGTTTCGAGGTCTTCGGGGGCGACGACCGGCGCCAGGAGCGGGGCACCCACTGGGAGGCGCCCATGGCCCTGGAGGGCGGGGGCCTGGGGGTGGCGGGGCAGGTGCGGCACTTCCGCCAGCTCTATCCCAAGCGGATGTG